>NZ_CP085225.1:0-5701365 GCF_044803185.1 Mesobacillus maritimus | reverse complement strand
TCCATAACCCTCCTTTTAGCAAGATTTACTTTCAATGCATAACCATTGCATAAGCCATTTCCGGCGAAATTTATAATTATACAAGTCTATTAATGTGGAAAAATATATAATAGGAAATAAAGTGGTTTTTCGACAATATCCACTGATTGTGGACAAAGTGCAAAGCACAGTCTTGGATAACCTATCCACAGCTTATCCACAATTTGTGGACAACTAATATTTGATGTACCAGTTGTTAAGAGTGAAAACACAAATATAATATCAAATAAATCAAGAAGGCGCAACGCTTTTTCATACTTTATCCACAATACTATACCTGTGTGGAAAATAATTGTCCACAGGGTTCTTTTTTGTGCAAAAGGTGTGAATTGCTATTGTGGATAAAGAAAATCGTGTCGATTTTTGTCCACAGGTGGGTGTAGACAGGCTTTTTATCCTTATTCAAAAAGTATCTTTAAAAGAAGGAAATCCTAAACTGGAAAAACTTATCTTAGCTGTTATCAGCAGTTTTCTTTCTGTTACTATTGACATTTTACTGGTACCGTCCTTATAATTAGTAGGACTGTCTGATAGCAGCTAATTCCTCAGGGAGGTGTCATATATGAAAAGAACTTACCAACCAAATAAACGTAAGCATAGTAAAGTTCACGGCTTTCGTAGCCGCATGAGTAGTGCAAACGGCCGCAAGGTTCTTGCTCGCCGTCGTCGTAAAGGAAGAAAAGTATTATCAGCTTAGGCCACTGAACTGTCAGTGGTCTTTTTTCTCTTTATTTAGGCTCTTTTCTCAAACTTTGTTGCTTTTGGATACAAAATAGGATGGATGAAGCTTTGTTCCACTGGGAAATACCTTTTTATAATGAGAAAAGAGCTTGCAAACTTCTATAACGTACAAAAAAGCTTATCTCGCGTTAAAATTGGCTTTAGGTAGTAAAAATCGGCTTTAAGATTTTTAAAATTTTAACAACAATTTTTGAGAAAACAGCCTTTATTTGATAAAAATAGGTTTGTTAGACCCGAAAAAAGACCATTATAAAGTTCGTAACTCTGAGTGAAGGTGTGTTCGAATGAAAAAAGAATTACGGATTAAAAAAAATAAAGAGTTCCAACAAGTTTTTCAGAACGGGAAATCCTTTGCGAATCGCCAATTCGTTGTTTACGTACTGAAAAAGCAAGATCAGGAATCATTTCGAATTGGTTTATCTGTTAGTAAAAAGCTTGGGAATGCAGTAACAAGAAACCAAATCAAGAGATATATCCGCCAAGCATTCCTTGAACTAAAGGACGAGGTTCGTACAGGTAATGATTATGTGATTATTGCTAGGAAACCAGCTGCTGAAATGGGGATGCAGGATATAAAGAAAAGTCTCGAACATGTATTAAAGGTTGCGCGCGTTTTGAAAAAAAGGAACAATGGTCATAATGATGGAAGAAAATAATGATATTGTTCCTTTTTTTAAAGCGCTTTTTTATAAAAGATGATAAAATACATTTGGACAAACATGGATAGGTTTTTTTTGACCAGCGGGGTACCAGTACATACAAAGTGGAGAAATGCTCTAGGTCATTCAAAAATATAAGAGTTTTTTTAGATGTAAACATCACGGTTAGGAGGAAATTGGGTTTGAAGAATAGAATGTTTCTTATAGTTGGTCTATTGCTTCTGATGGCAGTTCTGACAGGCTGTACAGAATATGATCAGGCCATCACATCTGAAAGCGAGGGCTTTTGGAATGAATATATAGTATATCCACTTTCATGGCTAATCGTAAGCATGGCAGGTTGGCTTGGTGGCAGCTTTGGTCTTTCTCTAATTGCCGTTACCATTCTGATTCGTTTTGCGATTTTGCCGCTTATGATTAAACAAATAAAGAGTTCAAAGGCGATGCAAGCAATTCAACCAGAATTAAAAGAATTACAGGGTAAATACAGTTCAAAGGACCAGAAGACACAACAAAAGCTACAACAGGAAACAATGGCTTTATTCCAAAAACATGGGGTGAATCCACTTGCTGGCTGTATGCCGATTTTTGTACAAATGCCAATTCTAATTGGTTTTTACCACGCAATCGTAAGAACAAGGGAAATAGCTGGGCATAATTTTCTATGGTTTGACTTAGGTTCTCCAGATCCCATTTATTTGTTGCCGATATTAGCAGGGATTACGACCTTTGCACAACAAAAAATTATGATGATAGGAATGCCGGATAATCCACAAATGAAAATGATGCTTTGGATGATGCCGATTATGATTCTTGTTTTTGCCATCACGCTTCCTTCAGCTTTATCCTTGTACTGGGTTGTGGGGAATATTTTTTCTATTGTCCAAACCATACTTATTAAAGGGCCGGATTTGAAAAAACAACCAGCAACCGGCAATGCGGGAGGAGCTAAGAAGTAGTGAAACAGATAACTGCTACAGGACAAACAGTCGAAGAAGCAGTAAAATCAGCACTGGCTCAATTACAAACAACGAAGGACCGCACAGAAACTCAGGTGATTGATGAAGGGAAAAGGGGGCTTTTCGGTATTTTTGGTTCCCGTCCTGCAATCGTCAAAGTTACAGTGAAAATTGATCCATTTGAAGAAGCAACCAATTACCTTAAGGTGGTTGCAAAAGGGCTAGGTGCTCCAGTAGAGGTAGAAGTAAGGAAAGAAGGAAAGCAAGTTCACTTTATTCTAACTGGAGAGAAGATTGCTTTGCTAATCGGTAAGAGGGGACAAACGCTTAATTCACTCCAATATTTAACTCAACTTGTGATGAATCGCTATTCAACTCAATTCTATACCGTATTAGTTGATGCTGAGGATTATCGCAAACGGAGAAATGATACGCTCGTTCAGTTAGCAGAACGTCTTGCCCAAAAAGCAATTAAAACGGGAAAAGACGTTGCGCTTGAGCCAATGCCTTCATATGAGCGGAAAGCCATCCATACCGCTTTGATGGGGAACAAAAAAGTAAAGACATTTTCAGATGGCAGCGAGCCACATCGTCATATTGTCATAACTCCTGCCGGGAAATAAGAAGCGCTAGTGCGCTGGAGCTTGACATTTCTCTAAATAAAAACTTTTATACTTTCTTATCTTTTAAAGTTATCAGTAAAGACCGATCTGTCATACAGGTTGGTTTTTTTGCGTTTAGGCTTTGTTAATGTAAATTGTTGGTTTTTCACACGTTGATTGGAGCGGAAGGCCGTAGACTCCTGCGGAAGTGCAAGGCAAATGGAGACCCCGTAGGAGCAGAGCGACGAAGGGGGCTCCCGGACTGCCCGCGGAAAGCGAAGTGCCTGGAGTGTAAATCAACAGCTAAGTTTAACAGCCCTTAATTTACAAAACTCAAAGATGGGAAGAGGGATTTATTGTTATTCACATGTGGATAAGTTAAAATAATTTATACTTAAATTTATTGTGGATAAGCTCTGACAGGATTCTATTTTTTTGATAGTAGGTGTGATATTCTATAATTTTGGTGAACAATAATAGTGAAATAGATGTACGGTCCAAAGTAATGAGGTGAAAAGATGGAGTTTGATACAATTGCTGCGATTTCCACTCCTATGGGGGAAGGCGCAATCGCGATTGTTCGCTTAAGCGGTGAAGATGCTTTTAAAATAGCGGACAGGCTTTTTAAGGGAGTCGGAAGCAAAAGCTTGATGGATGTTTCTTCCCATACGATACATTACGGTCATATTGTCGATCCGAAGACGAACGAAGTAGCAGAGGAAGTAATGGTCTCGGTGATGAAAGGACCAAAAACCTTTACGAAGGAAGATGTAATTGAAATTAATTGCCACGGAGGTCTAGTGTCCGTTAATCGAGTTTTACAATTAGTACTTAATGAAGGTGCAAGGCTTGCAGAGCCTGGTGAGTTTACGAAAAGGGCTTTCTTGAATGGCCGTATCGATCTTTCACAGGCGGAAGCGGTGATTGATTTAATTCGTGCGAAAACGGATAGAGCCATGAATGTTGCACTAGGACAAATGGATGGTCGACTGTCGCGGCTTATTCGTAAGCTTCGACAGGAAATCCTTGAAATACTAGCCCATGTAGAAGTGAATATAGATTATCCGGAGTATGACGATGTTGAAGAGATGACCCATCAAATGCTTCTTGAAAAATCTAGGTACGTGCATAAGGAAATAGAACAATTATTACAGACTTCACAGCAGGGAAAAATCCTTCGAGAAGGGTTATCAACCGTTATTGTTGGTCGCCCGAATGTAGGGAAATCTTCATTGTTAAATAGTCTGGTACAAGAAAATAAAGCAATCGTCACGGATATTCCTGGAACGACGAGGGATGTCATTGAAGAATATGTAAATGTCAGAGGGGTACCGTTACGGTTATTAGATACAGCTGGTATCCGTGAAACAGAAGATATTGTGGAGCGAATTGGCGTCGAGCGTTCGCGACAAGTTTTGAAAGAAGCGGATTTGATTCTTCTAGTTCTCAATTACTCGGAAAAGCTTTCGGAAGAGGATCAGAACTTATTCAAGGCAGTTGAAGGCATGGATGTCATCGTTATTGTCAATAAGACGGATTTGCCACAGCAGTTGGATATGGAGGAACTAAATGAGATAGCAAAGGAATATCGGATTGTCACGACGTCTTTAAAAGAAGATGAGGGAATCAATGAGCTTGAGGAAGCCATTTCTTCCTTGTTCTTTTCAGGTGCCATCGAGGCAGGCGATATTACCTATGTATCAAATAGTCGCCATATTGCTCTTTTAAATCAAGCCAACCGTTCTATTGAGGAAGCAATTAGTGGAGTAGAATCGGGCACACCAATCGACATTGTACAAATAGATTTAACCCGCTCATGGGAGCTACTCGGAGAAATCATTGGAGACAGTGTCCATGAAAGTCTAATCGATCAGTTATTTTCTCAATTCTGTTTAGGTAAATAGAAAAGCGGAAGCGGCTTGTTCAACTCCGACTGGCATAAGACAAACCGGAATAGAAGGCGCTCTTTGCCTTCAATTCCGGGGTGGCTTATGACCCGAGGAGTTAGCCGCTGCAGCTAGACAAATAGAAAAGCGGAAGCGCTAGGCGCTGGAGCTGGACAAATAGAAAAGAAGAAGCGCTGCTGGATAATTAATATCCAAATTACTCATCCAATTGCAACAAAGTTTATTTTTTGTTTGTATTAATGTACTTATTGTTTTTTTACACGTTGATTGGAGCGGAAATCAACAGCCTAGTTAAACAGTACCAATCTAAAATAAAAGGAGGCAGCCAAATGTCATATGAAGCCGGAAATTATGATGTGATCGTAATTGGGGCGGGCCATGCTGGTAGTGAAGCAAGCCTTGCGGCGGCACGCATGGGTGCCAAAACACTGATGATTACCATCAATCTCGATATGATTGCGTTTATGCCCTGCAATCCTTCAATTGGCGGACCAGCCAAAGGGATTGTTGTTAGAGAAATTGATGCCCTTGGTGGCGAAATGGGTCGAAATATTGATAAAACATATATCCAAATGAGGATGTTGAATACAGGAAAAGGGCCAGCGGTAAGGGCTTTAAGGGCACAGGCAGATAAATTTGCTTATCAGCATGAAATGAAAAAAACGATGGAAGAAGAACCAAATTTAACAATGGTTCAAGGAATGGTTGAACGTCTAATTGTAGAAGATGGTGTTTGTAAAGGTGTTGTGACCATGACAGGAGCAGAGTACCGCTCCCAAACAGTGGTTATTACAACAGGTACCTTCCTGCGTGGAGAAATCATCCTTGGAGAATTGAAATATTCAAGCGGTCCTAATAACCAGCAGCCTTCTATTAAGCTTTCGGAGCATCTAGAGGAGCTTGGCCTTGATTTGGTCCGATTTAAAACAGGAACCCCTCCAAGAATCCATAGCAATACAATTGACTATTCAAAAACGGAAATTCAACCTGGTGATGAAGTTCCAAGGGCATTCTCTTACGAGACAACAAAGTACATCACCGAGCAATTGCCTTGTTGGTTAACGTATACCAATGAAAAAACACATGAAATCATTGACCATAATCTCCATCGTTCACCAATGTTTTCAGGAATGATCAAAGGAACAGGTCCGCGTTATTGTCCATCGATAGAAGACAAGGTTGTCCGTTTTAATGATAAGCCACGTCATCAAATCTTCCTTGAGCCAGAAGGCCGGCATACGCAAGAGGTATATGTACAAGGATTATCAACAAGCTTACCTGAGGATGTTCAGCATCAAATTTTAAAATCGATTCCAGCCCTTGAAAATGCAAAAATGATGCGTCCAGGCTACGCGATTGAGTATGATGCAGTCGTGCCAACACAATTGTGGCCAACATTGGAAACAAAAATTGTGAAAAATCTTTATACAGCTGGACAAATTAATGGAACATCGGGGTATGAAGAGGCAGCTGGTCAAGGTTTGATGGCTGGTATCAATGCAGGAAGAAGGTCTCTAGGGAAAGAGGAAGTGATCTTGAGTCGCTCTGATGCTTATATTGGGGTAATGATTGATGACCTTGTCACCAAGGGGACGAGTGAACCTTACCGATTGCTCACATCAAGAGCGGAATATCGTCTTTTACTGCGCCATGATAATGCTGATTTACGCTTAACCGAAAAGGGTTACGAGCTCGGAATGATCTCCGAAGAGCGGTATTCTCGTTTTATTCAGAAAAAGAAAGCAATTGAGGCAGAAGTTAAGAGATTGCGCTCAATTATTATAAAGCCTTCCGAAGAAGTTCAGAGCCTTATTCGATCATTAGGTGGAAGTGAACTAAAGGATGGCATCCGTGCTGCAGACTTCCTTAGACGGACGGAAATCTCTTATAGTCATATTAAACAGCTTATTCCTTCTGAAACAGAGTTAGATTCAGATGTTGAAGAGCAAGTCGAAATCCAAATTAAATATGAAGGTTATATCGAGAAATCATTGCAGCAAGTTGACCGTCTAAAAAAGATGGAAGATAAAAAGATTCCGGATAATATTGATTATGATGCCATTACGGGGATTGCAACAGAGGCGCGACAAAAGCTGAAAAATGTTCGTCCGCTATCTATTGCCCAAGCTTCACGGATTTCTGGTGTGAATCCTGCTGATATTTCAATCCTACTTGTTTATATCGAACAGGGAAGAATCGCCAAGGTCTCAAACGATTAATGTCATTATTTTTAGAAAGGATTAGTCTATGAATCCAGACCAGTTTCAAAAAGCTTTACTTGAAAAAGGAATTACCCTATCAGACGAACAAATGAAGCAATATGAGGTTTATTTCAACACGCTTGTTGAGTGGAATGAAAAAATGAATTTAACGGCGATAACACAGAAAGAAGAAGTCTATCTTAAGCACTTTTATGATTCTGTATCGGCTGCCTTTTATTTTGATTTTAACCAACCACTGACAATATGCGATGTTGGCGCGGGTGCAGGATTTCCAAGCATTCCTTTAAAAATAGCCTTTCCAGGTTTACAGGTCACAATTGTTGATTCGCTCAATAAGCGGATCAACTTTCTCGAACATCTCGCTCAGGAACTCGGACTTGAAAATGTGCAGTTTGTCCATGATCGGGCAGAGACGTTTGGAAGAAATCCGGCTCATCGTGAAAAGTATCAGCTTGTCATGGCGAGAGCTGTAGCGAGATTATCCGTTTTAAGTGAACTATGCCTTCCTTTAGCCCAAATTGGTGGTACGTTTATTGCGATGAAGGGTGGACAGGCAGAGGAAGAGTTGCAGAGTGGGAAAAAAGCACTGGCTGTTCTTGGTGGGAAAATGTCTAGTGTTCATTCTTTTAAGCTGCCGGTAGAGGAAAGTGAACGAAACATCCTAATTGTTCATAAAGAGAAAAAAACACCAAAGCAATATCCGAGAAAACCAGGTACCCCAAATAAAACTCCCATTGAATAGGGGGTACCTTCTACCTAAATTTAGTTTATAATAATAGGTAGATGCAGGAACTTGTCTTTAGATAGAGAATATGTTAAAGGGAGTTTCATAAAGGTGGTGCAGGGGAATGAAGCCTTCTTTTTCACGCTTTTTTGGTCTGGGTGAAAAGCAGGAACAGATAGAACAGATCGAACAGATTGAACAAGTAGAAGTAGAGAAACCGGAAGCACGAGATGAAATTAAAAAAATCCCAATCGGTGATATCGTTCCGAATCGATTTCAGCCAAGAACGGTGTTCGACGATGAAAAAATTGAGGAGCTTGCCCGTACAATCCACACGCACGGAGTTATTCAGCCCATTGTCCTCAGGGAATTTGAAGATGAAAAATATGAGATCATCGCTGGAGAACGTCGTTGGCGAGCGATGAAATCCCTTGGTTGGGATGAAGTTCCGGCCATTATTAATAATTTAAGTGATGCAGAAACAGCATCAGTCGCTTTAATTGAAAATCTTCAGCGTGAAGAACTATCCCCGATAGAGGAAGCGATTGCATACGGGAAACTATTAGAGATTCATAGTTTAACTCAGGAGGCATTAGCTCAGCGTTTAGGAAAGGGACAATCCACTGTTGCAAATAAACTTCGACTGCTCAAGTTGCCTCAGGAGGTTCAGGATGCCTTATTAAATAAAACCATTTCTGAACGACATGCTCGGTCTTTAATTCCTCTAAAAGATACAG
The DNA here is from genome assembly GCF_044803185.1 of Mesobacillus maritimus. Taxonomy (GTDB): domain Bacteria; phylum Bacillota; class Bacilli; order Bacillales; family Cytobacillaceae; genus Mesobacillus_B; species Mesobacillus_B maritimus_B. The sequence continues at coordinate 5,692,775 of NZ_CP085225.1, read as the reverse complement.
AGAAACAGGTTCAGCTTTTAGCAGAAATTATTGAAAAATCGCTGAACGTCAAACAGACAGAAATCAGGGTAGAGAAACTGCTTAATCAATCAGCTGAAAAGCCTAAACCAAAACGGAAAGCATTCAGCAAAGACATGCGCATTGCTGTTAACACAATTCGTCAATCGTTATCGATGGTGACCGATTCAGGGATTAATTTAAAGTCAGAAGAAGAGGAATTTGATGATTTCTATCAAATCACCATTCAGATTCCAAAAAAGAAATAAGACAAAAAAAGTGGGAAACTAAGACTGTTTCTCACTTTTTTTGTAGATTTTTAGATTGCTAGATTCTGTTTGTGATAAAATAAAATACATGATTAATTTTTCTATGATACTTATGTAAATTTAAGGGTGTTTTCTTTTTATATTAAAAAAATTTGAGAAGCTATAGGTTTGAAGGTAGGTGACAATGTGGGCAAGATTCTTGCAATTGCTAACCAAAAAGGAGGAGTTGGGAAAACGACAACTTCAGTCAATTTGGGGGCCTGCTTAGCATATATCGGTAAAAAAGTATTGTTAGTGGATATTGATCCACAGGGGAATGCCACAAGTGGTGTTGGGATTGACAAAGCAGATGTGAATCAATGTATTTATGATGTGCTCGTAGATGATGTTGAAGCAAATGCGGTTATTCTTCCGACATCGGTGGACAATCTTTTTATTATTCCCGCCACCATTCAGTTAGCAGGGGCAGAAATTGAATTGGTCCCAACTATTTCCCGGGAAGTGAGATTAAAAAGGGCCTTAGAAGAGGTTAAAGATAATTTTGATTATATTCTAATCGACTGCCCACCTTCTCTTGGATTATTGACCCTTAATTCATTGACTGCGTCAGATGCAGTTTTGATTCCGGTTCAGTGTGAGTATTACGCACTAGAAGGGTTGAGTCAGTTATTAAACACTGTTCGTCTTGTGCAAAAACACTTAAATCATGAATTAAGGATTGAAGGTGTATTGCTTACGATGTTAGATGCCCGGACAAATTTAGGCATTCAGGTTATCGAAGAAGTAAAAAAATATTTTCAGGACAAGGTTTATAAAACCATTATTCCGCGCAATGTTCGTCTCAGCGAGGCTCCAAGTCATGGTGAGCCAATCATTATTTATGATCCAAAGTCGCGTGGCGCTGAGGTTTATTTAGATCTTGCAAAGGAAGTGCTTTCACATGGCTAAAGGGTTAGGAAAAGGTTTAAATGCATTCTTTAATATGGAAGTAGATACAGAAGAGATTGTCAAAGAAATAAGCATTAGCGAACTTCGACCCAATCCTTATCAGCCCCGTAAAATTTTCCAAGAAAAAGCAATTGAAGAACTGAGGGACTCCATCATTGAGCATGGCATCCTTCAACCAATTATTGTAAGGAAAAGTATAAAGGGGTATGAAATTGTCGTTGGGGAACGTCGCTTTCGTGCAGCTAAAGCAGCAAAGCTTCAAACTGTTCCTGCGGTTGTCCGTGAACTAGATGAGAAACAAATGATGGAGCTGGCTGTTCTTGAAAACCTGCAGCGGGAAGATTTGAACCCGATTGAAGAAGGGGCTGCCTATCAAACTTTAATGGAGAAGCTTGGATTAACCCAAGAGGAGCTCGCCAAACGTCTAGGAAAGAGTCGCCCTCATCTCGCTAACCATATAAGGTTGTTAAGTTTACCGGCTAAGATTCAGGCTTTAATTTCCGAAGGGAAAATTTCAATGGGGCATGGCAGGGCATTGTTAGGATTGAGGCAGAAGGAACAACTTCAAGCTGTTGCTGAAAAGACAATAAGAGAAGGGTTGAATGTCCGTCAGCTTGAGTTATTGATTCAGCAGTTGAATAATGCTGTTCCTCGTGAAGCGAAGAAAAAGCCAGAAAAGGATGTTTTTATTCGGGCACAAGAAAGTCATCTGCGTGAACGTTTTGGCACGACGGTAACCATTAAACAGTCAAAAAATAAAGGGAAAATTGAAATAGACTTCTTTTCGAAGGATGATCTTGAGCGCATCCTCGAGCTAATAGGGAAATCTTCCTCTTAAGCTATCGTAAAGATGGCTTTTTTTTAATAACAGATTTATTCTATTCTCATGGTATTTATAAACTAATTGCTTTTGAAATTTTATTTTAATAGGTGGATAAAATGTTTTTATTAGGAACAATTGTTAATGGACTATGCATTATTATTGGAACTCTCCTTGGAAAGCTTTTAAATCGTATCCCTGAGGGGATGAAAACGACCGTTATGTATGGAATTGGCCTTTCTGTGATTGTACTAGGCTTACAGATGGGATTTAAAAGTGAAAACTTTTTAATTGTGATAATTAGTCTTGTCTTTGGGGCAGTAATTGGGGAGTATTTGGATTTAGATGGGAAACTGAATTCTGTTGGGTATTGGTTAGAAAAAAGAATTGGGACTTCTGGTCAGGGGAGTATCTCACAAGGGTTTGTCACAGCCACATTGATTTTTGTGATTGGAGCCATGGCAATTATCGGTGCACTTGATAGCGGAATCCGAGGAGAGCAGGATGTTCTTTATACAAAAGCGATTATCGATGGGTTCACAGCGCTAATATTAACAACAACACTAGGAATTGGCGTTATCTTTTCAGCCGTTCCAGTTGTGCTGTACCAAGGATTAATTGCAACTTTTGCGACGCAGATTGACCGTTTTATCCCCGCCGAACTTATGGATAGTTTCATTATGGAACTGACAGCTTCAGGTGGAGTGATGATCTTTGCAATAGGATTAAATTTACTAGGTTTGACAAAAATCAAAGTGGCCAATCTCCTACCCGGCATCCTAGTGACGGCTGTAATTGTTACGGTAATCTATGGATATCAGGTTTTAATGTGAATGAGAATTGAAAAAGAGGAAGGCAACATGCCTTCCTCTTTTAGTTCGTATGTTCATGGTCTATGTCCCATTTAAGCTCAGACCAGGTTTGTTTATTAGGCAAGAGCGTGCTTGTTTCATAGAGCCCATTCGCAATCGTTTTGGCCATATTCAAAACAAGGTTTAATCTTGTATTTTGCAGAACAAAAAACTCCATAAAACCACTAACATTGACAATTCCCGTAATATGAATATCGCCAACCTCTGGCAATTCTTTATTTACGCCAGCGCCTGGTTTGACCGGCCCTGTTCCGACTTGAATGTTACCGACACTCTTCATCCGACCTAGACAAGCATCAATTCCAATAATAAAAGGGTTGAAGTGTGTTTCTTTAATTTCCTTAAGCTTTTCCTCAAGATTGACAGCATGTATGGGCTGTGCTAACGTCCCGTAAACATGAATAGATGAAGTTTCTTTTTCCTCAAGAAAGGTACCGATTAGTGGGCCTAATGAATCACCTGTAGACCTATCAGTTCCAATACAAACAATGACTATAGGACGGCTTGTAACAGTGGGCGTTAATGAAAGGATCTGTTTAGCAAGTTTAGTAGAAGCATGAGGGTCCTCATGATTAACCTTGAACTCACTACCCTTCCTATCAAAAAAATTAAGATTCATTGGCTCCACTCCCTTAAATTCATAATACCAGTATACGGAAATTTACTGAAATCTATACATGAAAGGAAAAAAGAAACATTCTGTGTCAACTTTTTTGCTAAGTTAAGGTTCTTTTATTACAATGATTCATAAAGTTACGAAACCATTTTCTTTTGCATAAGGACGAAACTTGTTAAAATAAAGATAATTCTGCAACCCAGTGTAAAAATGGGTTGCATTTGAAACCTTGTTGCCATTTAGGAGGTAAAGGTGTTGGAACAGAAAGAATTTCAGCTAAATGATATTGTCGAAATGAAAAAGCCTCATCCGTGTGGTACAAACAAATGGAAGATCATTCGACTTGGAATGGACATTCGGATTAAGTGTGAGGGCTGTGGACATAGTGTGTTGATTCCTAGAAGGGACTTCACTAGAAAAATGAAAAAGGTACTTGTAAGGCAGGAAGAGTAGTCCTGCTTCTTTTTATTTAGCTCTTTTCTCAAACTTTGTTGCTCTTGGATACAAATTTGATTAGATTAAGCCTTTTTTCACTACAAAGTACCCTTTTAACAATGAGAAAAGAGCGCGCAAACTTTTTATCGCGTACCAAATAGCTTATCTTGCGTTAAAATCGGCTTTAGGTAGTAAAAATCGGTTTTAAGATTTTTACAATTTTAACATCAAACTTCAAGAAAATAGCTTATCTATAAATCGATTAGACTGATAGAATATAGAACAGAAAAAATGGGGATGAGAGCAATTGGCTAAAGTTTTTCATGCAGCATGCCCGCTAAATTGCTGGGATAGCTGTGGATTTAAGGTGACAGTTGAAGACGGCAAAGTGGTAAAGGTGGAAGGGGACACCGAGCATCCGATCACGAAGGGGAAAATTTGTGGTAGAGGAAGGATGCTTGAAAAACGAGTGAACTCGGGTGATCGTCTGTTGTACCCATTGAAGAAGGTTGCCGGTGAATTTGAAAAGATCTCTTGGCAGCAAGCTCTTGATGAAATTGCTGAGAAGTTAAAAACCTATAAAAAGGAATATGGTTCAACGTCGGTTCTGCATAGTCATGACTATGCCAATGGTGGGTTGTTAACCAATCTCGATGCCCGCTTTTTTAACAACTATGGTGGAGTAACAGAATTAACTGGGTCGCTTTGTTGGGGCTCTGGAATTGAAGCTCAGAATTGGGATTTTGGAGATGCCTATAGCCATGCCCCAGGGGATATCATGAATAGTAAGAGCATTGTGATTTGGGGGAGAAATGTAGCAAGAACCAATATGCATTTATACGCTGAATTGCAAAAGGCCAAAAAAGCTGGGGCAACCTTGTACGTCATTGATCCAATTTTCAATGCAACAGCTAAACTGGCTGATCAATATATTTCAATTAAGCCCGGGTTTGATGGGTTATTAGCAGCAGGGATTATGAAGGAAATGCTTCGAATGGGCCTAGAAAATAAAGAGTTTATTGAACTTCATTCTATAGGTTTTGACGATTTAAAAAGGCTTTTAAAGGGTGTTTCTCTTGATTATATTCAAACTGTGACCGAAGTTCCTATAAAGACAATAACAATGCTCGCAGAGGTTTACGCAAAACGACCAGTTGCGACTCTATTTGGTTTAGGCATGCAACGCTATGCCAATGGGGGAAATACCGTTCGCTTAATCGATGCCTTAGTAGCAATCAGCGGAAATATTGGCCTACCAGGCGGTGGAGCCAATTATGCCAATAAACATGTTGGCCAAAGTTTTGATATTGAGGCTTTAACGATGCCACATCGAAAAACAGAAAGCAGAACGTTCTCAATGATGAAACAGGCAGAGATGATTTTAACAGCCTCAGAGCCAGAAGTGAAAATGGCGATTGTGACTTGTGGGAACCCATTAACACAGCTTCCTGATACAAATAAAGCTAGGGAAGCCTTTTCCTCTCTAGAGACTCTTGTTGTGATTGACCAGTATTTGACCGACACAGCTGAAATGGCGGATTATGTATTACCGGTAACAGCGGCATTCGAAACAGAGGATATCTATTATTCTTCTATGTACCATCATTATGTAAACCATGGACCAAAGCTTGTTGAGCCACCAGGTGAGGCTAGGACAGATGAGTGGATTTGGACTGAGCTAGCGAACCGACTTGGTTTTGGAGAGGAATTTGCGTATACCAGAGAAGACTATATCAAGATGGGTCTTGCTTCTCTAGTAGAGAAGGGAATTACGCTAGATGTTTTAAGAGAGAAAAAGTTTGCTGAGTTGCCAGTCAATCCTATTCCTTGGAGTGATTGGAATTTTAAAACACCTAGTGGGAAGTATGAGTTCACTTCACAAACAGCTAAAAATGCTGGATTTAGTGGGGAACTGACCTTATCTCTCCCAACGGAGTCGAAGTGGACGAATCCGGCTCTTGCTGAAAACTATCCCTATTCTTTACTAAGCATTCATCCGCTTCGTTCTAATCATTCGCAATTCTATCACCTCTTAGGGGGGACTCCTGAAGTAAAGGTAGAGGTTGCTGAAGATATTGTGATGGAAAAGGAGCTTGAGGAAGGGGATCTAGTACTTGTTTGGAATGAACGTGGCAAGATAGAAGGAAAGGTATCCATTTTGAAGCTTGCCCATCCTGGTACCATTAATATTGATGAAGGAAATTGGCAGAAGTTTGGCGGCTCAGTCAATCAACTCACATCCGATTCAGAGTCGGATAACCGCCAAGGAAGTACCTTGTATGATTGTCTTGTAAATATTAAAAAGCTTTCTGTTTAACAAGCTGTCTTATAGAGGATGTACTCAAAGAGTAGATTTTCCTAGTGTCTACCATTAATGTACATTTTCTAGATGGCTTGTCTTTTTTTTTTCTACTATCTATAATTGTGGGAGGCAAATTTGTTTCCGTCAGTTAAACTGCGAAATAAGTAAGTTAAAATAGATCTTTTTTAGAGGAGTGACAAGGATGGCCTTAACAGCAGGTATTGTCGGGCTTCCGAACGTAGGGAAATCGACCTTGTTTAATGCAATTACACAAGCTGGTGCAGAATCAGCGAACTACCCATTCTGTACAATTGATCCAAATGTCGGGATAGTTGAAGTACCAGACCACCGTTTAACGAAATTAACAGAATTGGTTCAACCAAAGAAAACCGTACCAACAGCATTTGAGTTTACCGATATTGCAGGGATTGTAAAAGGTGCAAGTAAAGGAGAAGGGCTTGGAAACAAGTTTCTTGCTCATATTCGTGAAGTAGATGCAATATGCCAAGTTGTCCGCTGCTTTGCAGATGACAATATAACCCATGTTTCAGGGCAGGTAGACCCCATTTCTGATATTGAAATCATCAATCTAGAGCTTATTCTTGCCGATCTTGAATCTGTAGAGAAGCGAATTAACAGAGTTGGGAAGATGGCGAAGCAAAAGGATAAAGAGGCAATGGTTGAGTTCCCAATCCTTGAAAGACTGAAGGAAGCCTTGGAAAATGATCAGCCTGCACGGGCGGTAGAATTTACTCCAGAAGAATCAAAGGTTGTCAAAGGACTTCACTTATTAACCGCTAAGCCAATGCTTTATGTGGCAAATGTTGGAGAAGATGATGTCGCAGACCCATCTACCAATGAATATGTCCAAAAGGTTCGTGACTTTGCAGCAAAAGACAATGCAGAAGTAATTGTTGTATGTGCCAAAATTGAAGAAGAAATCTCCGAGCTTGATGGAGAAGAGAAAGAAATGTTCCTATCTGAACTCGGCATCGAAGAATCAGGATTGGATCAGTTAATCCGTGCAACTTATAATCTACTGGGACTTGCCACCTACTTTACTGCAGGGGTTCAAGAGGTTCGTGCTTGGACTTTCCGTCAAGGAATGAAAGCTCCACAATGTGCTGGAATCATTCACTCAGACTTCGAAAGAGGCTTCATTCGTGCTGAAACAGTATTCTACGATGACCTAGTCGCTGCAGGATCCATGACCGCAGCCCGCGAAGCAGGAAAAGTACGATTAGAAGGAAAAGACTATGACGTAAAAGACGGAGATATTATTCACTTCCGTTTTAATGTATAAGATTAAGACCCGTAGAATAACTACGGGTTCTTTTTTTTGAGGTGCAAAAAAGAGCATAATGATTCTCAAATGAAAGAGCAGGGGAACCATAATGGAATTTACCCTGCTCTACTTGCTTTCTTTGACACTTAGCAAGAATAGGGGGAATAATTTCCCTTAATTAGAAAATAGCTTTGAAAAAAGCTTAAATAAACGGAGAAATTCCCGCTATTAACTCAAAAAACGTAAAAATGGATGATTTTTATTTGGATAAGTGGAAAAACTCCCGTTATTTCCCCTGAAACTAGCTCTATTCTGCATTTAACCGGAAAAACTCCGCTTATTTTCTTTTTCAGAAGTTAGTATAATTAGGGTCTAGCACTTTTGATTTAAGAGAGGTGAGATAAATAAGGTTCTACGGTTTTTTATATTATCCTGGATTGGACAAAAACACGAACATATGTTAGTATTTATTTATAGTTAAGATGAGCAAGCTGAAAAAAGATTCCATTTAGAGTAAAGTTGCTTTTGTTTTATTGCTATGATATAATCTTTCATTGTGAGTAATGAATAATTGCTCCTTGCCCATCAGTGATGGGCCGTTAGACCAAAAGGAGGTGAAAGTGATGAGAAAGTACGAAATTATGTACATCATCCGCCCAAACATTGAAGATGAAGCGAAGAAAGCTTTAGTTGAGCGTTTCAACGGCATCTTGACTGATAATGGTGCGGAGGTTACTGAAACTAAGGACTGGGGTAAGCGCCGTCTTGCATACGAAATCAATGATTTCCGCGATGGTTACTACCAAATCCTTCAGGTGAATGCTGGTCCAGCTGCGGTTGATGAATTCTCCCGTCTTGCAAAAATCAGCGAAGATATCGTTCGCCATATGGTAATTAAAGACGAAAAATAATTTTTTAAATATAACCTTCCATCAACAATGTTCCACGTGGAACTTTATGGAAGAAAAAGGGGTTGATTACTGATGATGAATCGTGTAGTTCTTGTCGGCCGTTTGACCAAGGATCCAGAACTTCGATATACACCAAACGGAGTAGCAGTTGCTTCTTTCACTCTAGCTGTTAATCGTTCGTTTACGAACCAGCAAGGAGAAAGAGAAGCAGACTTTATTAACTGTGTAGTTTGGCGTCGTCCAGCTGAGAACGTTGCAAACTTCTTGAAAAAGGGGAGCTTAGCAGGCGTTGATGGTCGTGTCCAAACTCGTAGTTATGAAGGTCAGGACGGTAAACGCGTTTATGTAACTGAAGTAATGGCTGAGAGTGTTCAGTTCCTTGAGCCAAAAGGTCAAAGCCAGAACTCTGATAGAGGTGGAGACAATTTCACTTCTCGCCCGAGTGGTGGACAAGAGTACCCATTTGGAAATCAGAATCAACGCCAACCACAACCACAAAGAAACACGAAAGTGGATGATGATCCATTTGCAGGTGGCGGTCAAATCGATATTTCTGATGATGACTTACCATTTTAGTGTTTCTAAGTAGGACGATTTAAATAAAATCCAAAATATAAAGGAGGGAAAACTCATGGCAATGGGAGGACGTAGAGGCGGACGCGCTAAGCGCCGTAAAGTTTGCTTTTTTACAGCTAACGGAATCACACACATCGATTATAAAGATGTTGATCTTCTAAAAAAATTCATCTCAGAACGTGGTAAAATCTTACCTCGTCGTGTAACTGGTACAAGCGCTAAATACCAACGTAAACTAACAGTTGCAATCAAACGTTCACGTCAAATGGCATTATTACCATACGTATCAGGAGAATAATGTTCAGAAATCAAAAGGCAGCGGGGATTCCCGCTGCCTTTTGTCATAAATGCTAAAAGTTTGTTGGACAAGTAGTTGAATCTATAAAGTGTACTGGCTAAAATAGTCTTTATGAAGATCTTTTATTGTTAGAGGTGAAAAGTTGAGAAAAAACACATATAGGTTGACAGAAGGGGCCGTTCTACTGGCCATTTTCACAGTATTATTGTTAATTACATTGTACATACCAGGGTTAGGTCTTGTCGTTAACTTTTTCCTAGCAATGCCGTTTATCATGTTTGCTGCAAAGCATGATTGGAAAAGTGCGTCAGTGTTTACGATTGCAGCTACGCTACTATCAATAATTGTGGGGAGCTTTTTAGCTATTCCTATTGCTCTTACATATGGGATTACTGGTAGTGTAATGGGGGTGTTAATTGGCAAAGGGAAAAGTAGGTTAGTAATTTTTACAGCGGGCTCTCTTGTGTTCCTAGCCAATACGATTCTTCAATATGCTGCAACAGTAGTGTTGTTTAACATGAATATCATTGAAGAGTTTATGACAGCCTTCCAGCAATCAATATCTACTTCGGTCAATATGTTAGAAGGTATGGGGCAAACCGTTGATGATGCTGTTCTTGAACAATTTGAGAATTCGGTAGCCTTGATGGAGACGCTTATGCCAAGTTTGTTTGTCATGGCTTCATTTATGATTGTCTTCTTTATCCAATTACTATGTTTCCCGCTTTTGAAACGGTTCGGTGTTAAAGTTCAATCCTGGATGCCGCTTAGAAATATGACGTTGCCGAAAAGCTTATTATGGTATTACCTATTTTCTCTAATAGCGACAATGTTTCTTCAACCTGAGGTAGGTAGTTACTGGCATTGGGCATTAACGAATCTTGTATTTATTTTGCAATTTTTCATGTTACTTCAAGGATATACCTTTATCGCTTATTATTCGCATCTTAAAGGGTATCCTAAAGCCGTCTTGATTGTGACCATTGTTCTTTCAGTCATTATTCCATTAATTCTTTATATCGTAAGGATATTAGGTATAATTGACTTAGGTTTCGATTTAAGGAAACGCCTTGAAGCGAAAAAGTAATTGAGAATTTACAACTTAGGAGCTGAGTACATGCCATCTTACTTTGAAAGGCGGCAAATAAAATATCCCTTATATGGGTTAATAGCTGTGCTCCTGGTTCTTCTAGGGATCTTGTCTTTTTATAATTGGCTGATTGGAGCTATTGGCTATTTCCTTACTGGAATACTTGTTTTCTTACTTTTTAATGTTTTTTATCAAATTAAGAAAGAAACAAAAGAGTATATATCAACTTTATCCTATCGCGTAAAAAAAGTCGGGGAAGAAGCACTGATGGAAATGCCGATTGGAATTATGTTGATTAATGATGACTATCTTATTGAATGGACGAATCCATTTATTGCATCTTGTTTCAACGAGGATACCTTGGTTGGGCGCTCTCTCTATGATGTAGCAGATGTCATCATTCCATTAATTAAGCAAGAAGTTGAAACTGAAGTGGTTTCTCTCCATGATCGCAAGTTTAAAATAGTTCATAAAGCAGAGGAACGGTTGCTCTACTTTTTTGATGTAACAGAACAGGCAGAAATTGAAAAGCTTTACTATAATGAAAGAACCGTGATTTCCTTTATTTATTTAGATAATTATGATGAATTAACACAAGGAATGGACGATCAAACGAGAAGTAGCTTAAATAACTTAGTTACGTCGATATTAAATACTTGGGCTACCAATAATGGGGTTTTTCTGAAAAGAGTATCCTCTGAACGTTTTATTGGTGTTTTTAATGAACATATTCTTCAGTTATTGGAAAAAGGAAAGTTTTCAATTCTTGACGAAGTACGCGATACTGCACTGAAACAGAATGTCCCACTCACTCTTAGTATAGGAGTAGGGACAGGGGTTTCTTCTTTGCCGGAATTAGGGATTCAGGCTCAGTCTAGTTTGGACCTCGCACTTGGCCGCGGTGGCGATCAGGTTGCGATTAAACAGCCGAATGGAAAAGTTAAATTCTATGGTGGGAAAACAAACCCTGTGGAAAAACGAACACGTGTTAGAGCAAGGGTCATTTCCCATGCGTTAAGGGATTTAATTTCTGGAAGTGACAAGGTTCTAGTTATGGGTCATAAATACCCGGATATGGATGCGATTGGCTCGGCAATTGGGATATTAAAAGTTGCCCAGATGAACAAACGTGAAGGCTATATAGTCGTAAATAAGCAGGAAATTGATGTAAGTGTTCAGCGGATGATGGAAGAAATCAAAAAGAATGAAGATTTATATGCACGTTTTATTAGTCCTGAACAGGCCTATGAGATTGCAAATGATGATACGCTTTTGGTTGTAGTCGACACACATAAACCTTCACTAGTTATTGATGAACGCCTTTTGAATCGCATTGAAAACACGGTTGTCATTGACCATCACCGCAGAGGGGAAGAGTTTGTAAAAAACCCTTTGCTTGTATATATGGAACCGTACGCTTCCTCTACAGCAGAATTGGTTACAGAACTCTTAGAATATCAACCTAAAAATGGGAAGATTCAAATGCTCGAAGCGACTGCTTTACTTGCAGGGATTATTGTTGATACGAAAAGCTTCACTCTAAGAACGGGGTCACGGACCTTTGATGCGGCATCTTATTTGCGGAGTCATGGTGCAGATACGATTCTAGTTCAAAAGTTTTTAAAGGAAGATGTCGACACGTATATCAAACGAGCCCGTATTATAGAGAATGTTTACTTCTATCATGACGGGATTGTTATTGCTCGTGCAGAGGAAGAGGAGTTAAGCAATCAAGTGATTATCGCGCAAGCGGCAGACACGTTGCTAACGATGGATGGCGTTAATGCATCCTTTGTTATTTCCCGAAGAGCTGACAATCTAATTGGAATTAGTGCCCGTTCCCTTGGTGATGTGAACGTTCAGGTGATTATGGAAAGTTTACAGGGTGGTGGACATCTGACAAACGCGGCTACACAGCTTCAGAATGTATCACTGGAAGAAGCTGAAGGAATGTTGACCGCTGCAATAACTGATTATTTAGAAGGGGGAAATAAAGAATGAAAGTAATTTTTCTAAAAGACGTAAAAGGCAAAGGGAAAAAAGGCGAAGTGAAAAATGTATCCGATGGCTATGCTCATAACTTCCTAATTAAACAGGGTCTTGCTGCTGAGGCTACTGCTGCGGCAATGAGTTCACTTAGTGCTCAAAAGAAAAAAGAGGAAAAGCAAGCTGAGGTAGAATTAGAAAATGCTAAAGAATTAAAAGAGAAGATAGAAAAGATAACAGTGGAACTTTTAGCTAAATCAGGCGAAGGTGGCCGCTTATTCGGTTCCATTACGAGCAAACAAATTGCTGAAGAACTTCAAAAAAGGCATAAAATTAAAATTGATAAACGTAAAATTGAAATGGATGATGCCATCCGTGCTCTTGGGGTAACAAAGGTTCCCGTCAAACTCCACACTGAAGTAACAGCGACTCTGAATGTCCATGTAAAAGAAGTAAACTAAATTTGGCAGTTCTTTTACAGAAAAAACATGTTAAAATAAAAGAACCGGCAGAAAGGCAGACATGCTTTCTGTCCTATCTATTTAATTTTGTGATTAGTTGTTTAGGCTGATCACTTTTTTCTTTTCAAAAAAGAAGGCTGTTTTCGTAAAGATTGTTGTTAAAATCCAAAAGCCGATTTTAACGTAATATAAGCTATTTAGTACGTTATAGTATGTTTGCAAGCTCTTTTCTCAGATAACAATGCAATTTTGAAGTGAGATAAGGCTTCATGCATCCTATTTGATATCCAAATGCAACAAAGTTTGAGAAAAGAGCCAAAAAGAAAGATAGCGGGAGGAAGTTCCCAATATATCTTCTCTTATAGGAGGTTTTCAGATGAATGAATTATTAGCTGATCGGATGCCACCGCAAAATATTGAAGCGGAACAGGCAGTTTTAGGTGCTATTTTCTTAGAGCCTTCATCTTTGACAGTTGCTTCTGAAGTCCTTATTCCTGACGACTTTTATCGAGCTGCCCATCAAAAGATATTTGAAGTCATGTTAAATCTAAATGATAAAGGGAAAGCAGTCGACTTGGTTACAGTGACAGAGGAACTAGCTGCAGCAAAACTACTTGAGGATACAGGGGGAGTTAGTTATCTGAGTGAACTGGCTGCGTCGGTTCCAACTGCAGCTAATATTGAATACTATGCAAAAATTGTTGAAGAAAAGTCTCTGTTAAGAAGATTGATTCGAACAGCTACTACAATCGCTTCCGATGGCTATTCTAGAGAAGATGAAGTGGAGTCACTACTTAGCGAGGCTGAAAAAAGTATACTAGAGGTTGCACAGCGAAAGAATGCTGGGGCCTTTCATAATATAAAAGATGTACTAGTGCGCACATACGACAACATCGAGACGATAGCTAATCGTGTTGGTGATGTAACAGGTATTCCAACAGGATTTGCAGAGCTTGATAGAATGACAGCAGGATTCCAGCGAAATGATTTAATTATCGTAGGAGCACGTCCTTCTGTAGGTAAAACAGCATTTGCTCTTAACATTGCTCAAAATGTTGCCACTAAAGCTCAAGAGAATGTGGCTATTTTCAGTCTCGAGATGGGTGCTGAGCAGCTAGTGATGCGTATGCTTTGTGCCGAGGGCAATATCAATGCTCAAAATTTAAGAACAGGTTCATTAACAGATGAAGACTGGGGTAAGTTAACGATGGCAATGGGCAGTCTATCAAATTCTGGTATTTTCATAGATGATACTCCAGGTGTTAAAATCGGTGAGCTTCGCTCAAAATGCCGTCGCTTGAAACAGGAGCATGGATTAGGGATGATTCTAATTGACTACCTTCAGCTTATTCTAGGGGATGGGCGGTCTGGAGAGAACCGACAACAAGAGGTTTCGGAAATTTCACGTTCCCTAAAAGCTCTTGCCAGAGAGTTACAGGTCCCGGTTATTGCTTTGTCTCAGCTATCCCGTGGTGTGGAACAACGTCAAGATAAGCGCCCAATGATGTCAGATATCCGTGAATCAGGAAGTATTGAGCAGGATGCCGATATTGTTGCCTTCTTATATCGTGATGACTACTATGATAAGGAATCAGAAAACAAGGACATCATTGAAATTATTATTGCGAAGCAACGTAATGGTCCGGTGGGGACTGTTCAGTTAGCTTTTGTTAAAGAGTATAATAAATTCGTAAACTTGGAGACGAGGTACGATGCACAATCAATCCCACCAGGGGCTTAAAGATTAACCTAATTATAGGTTAATCTTTTTTCTTTTTAGGGAAGAATAGGTTTTAGAGGGAGCTCGTTCATATACACGAACGTAATAATATTTATTATAAAAATTGTTCGTGTTTTATTGACGGCATTTAGTATTAACTGTTAAAATTATCTTGTTTGGTTAAAAAAATATCTTTTACATAGAACTTTGGAGGTGCTTTCTGTATGTCATCAGTTGTTGTTGTCGGAACGCAATGGGGAGATGAAGGGAAAGGAAAAATCACCGATTTTTTATCTGAGAATGCTGAAGTGGTCGCCCGTTATCAGGGTGGGAACAATGCAGGTCATACGATTAAATTTAATGGAGAAACCTACAAGCTCCACTTAATCCCATCTGGAATTTTTTATCAAGATAAAATCTGTGTGATTGGCAATGGGATGGTAGTTGATCCAAAAGCGTTGGTACAGGAACTAGCCTACCTCCATGATAAAGGGGTTCAGACGAATAATTTAAGAATTAGCAATCGTGCCCATGTTATTTTGCCGTACCACTTAAAACAAGATGAGGTTGAAGAGGCGAGAAAAGGCGATAATAAAATCGGGACAACGAAAAAAGGAATAGGTCCTGCTTATATGGATAAGGCTGCTCGAGTGGGGATTAGAATGGCTGATCTTCTGGAGCGCGAAGTTTTTGAAGAAAAACTCATACGTAATCTTGAAGAGAAAAATCGTTTATTTGAACGGATGTATGAAACAGAAGGCTTTAAGTTAGAGGATATTCTTGATGAATATTACGAATACGGACAACAGGTGGCAAAGTATGTATGTGATACATCAGTTGTTTTAAATGACGCGTTAGATGAGGGGCGCCGCGTTCTATTTGAAGGAGCCCAAGGCGTTATGCTTGATATTGACCAAGGAACATACCCATTTGTAACTTCTTCTAATCCAGTGGCAGGTGGAGTAACCATTGGTTCAGGAGTAGGCCCAAGCAAAATTAATCATGTTGTAGGCGTATGTAAGGCTTATACGACAAGGGTTGGTGATGGTCCATTTCCAACTGAGTTAGATAACGAAATTGGTCACCAAATCCGTGAAGTTGGGCGTGAATATGGAACGACTACAGGTAGACCACGTCGTGTTGGTTGGTTCGATAGCGTAGTTGTTCGTCATGCTCGTCGGGTAAGCGGTCTTACAGATTTATCCTTAAACTCAATTGATGTTTTAACAGGAATTGAAAAACTTAAAATTTGTATCGCTTACCGATATAAAGGGGAAGTAATTGAAGAATTCCCAGCAAGCCTAAAAGCACTGTCACAGTGTGAACCTGTTTATGAAGAACTACCAGGCTGGACAGAGGATATCACGTCTTGTAAAACGTTAGACGAGCTACCTGATAATGCTAGACATTATATTGAAAGAGTCTCACAACTAACAGGTATTCCATTGTCTATCTTCTCTGTTGGACCTGATCGGAACCAGACAAACATCGTTCGTAGCCCATGGAGACAAATTTAACTTCATTAAAAAACTCCCATTTCCGGGAGTTTTTTCTCTTTTTTAGAAAAATATCAAAAAAACCTTTTACAAAGAGAAACCATCATGATACTATAAGAAAGTCGTTTACGAGAGATGAAAAAATTGTCGATTATAGACGAATAAGTTTGGAGCCATTAGCTCAGTTGGTAGAGCAAGTTTCTTGCTTCATTGAGTAAGCTTCTGTGGAAACTTGCGAGAAAGGCCGTGAGGTCTTTCGAGCAGCGTAGATGCGCTACCAAACAAAACTTTTAGGTTGTAACATGTATTGCAAATATTTAGAGCCATTAGCTCAGTTGGTAGAGCATCTGACTTTTAATCAGAGGGTCGAAGGTTCGAATCCTTCATGGCTCACCAAAATTTCTTTCACACTATTGAAAGTAAATTTCCATATTCTTGCGTTAGCAAAAGCATCTTCAATATGGCCCCTTGGTCAAGCGGTTAAGACACCGCCCTTTCACGGCGGTAACACGGGTTCGAATCCCGTAGGGGTCACTTTACATACATATATTGCGTTTGGCTCAGTAGCTCAGTCGGTAGAGCAACGAGCATCTCTTCAATGAATACGCTACGAGTTGTACCCATCGAGATGCTTCTTGATTATGATTACTGAGATGGGGACAGGTATACTAAGAGATTAAACATATTTAAT
This sequence comes from Mesobacillus maritimus, assembly GCF_044803185.1. Classification (GTDB taxonomy): domain Bacteria; phylum Bacillota; class Bacilli; order Bacillales; family Cytobacillaceae; genus Mesobacillus_B; species Mesobacillus_B maritimus_B. The sequence goes on along the minus strand of NZ_CP085225.1, from coordinate 5,676,002 downwards.
TTCTGCGGCAACCTGCGAGAAAAACCGAAAGGTTATTCGAGCAATGGACTCGCAGAAACAATTAAGCGAAACTAAATACATATTATGGCTCAGTAGCTCAGTCGGTAGAGCAATGGACTGAAAATCCATGTGTCGGCGGTTCGATTCCGTCCTGAGCCATCAAAAAAGGGAGCGTGTATTAACTACACGTTCCTTTTTTTATAATTTTTTACTTATATTACAGAATTATTACAAAAGACACGTAATTACTATTTACACTATATCTATGTATTGAAATAAAAGGGATTCGGGTTTGAAAGTCTTGAAAACCCGTATTTTCCTAGCTTTTGGCCAAATATCCACTTTTATTTATAAAACTTATTTTTCCAGTTATTTAACAGCAAATGTAGTAAAATGTCAGTTATTATACAATTTTGTTACATTATGAATTCCATTAATATTTTTATATGAAGATATGGTAACCTATAAAAGGTTAATATAAAAATAGATGTGAATGGGGTACTTTGTTCTTAATTGTACCTTGCAGGAGGATAACATGGCAAAGAGGAGAAATACATTTTCTGGTCTTACTAGTAAATGGTCAACTAAAGTAAAACCAGTAATGAAAAACGCAATCGTAGCCGCACTGACCGTTTCTGCGCTTACTTTCGGAACAGGGAATACTATGGCTGCTCCCAATTTACAATTATCGACTTTCTTTCATGTATACATACAAGATGAGTTTGTCGGCACCGTAGCAGATAAAAAAGAAGTCGAGTCTTTAATTCAAAATAAATTGACATCAATGGAAGAAACATATAAGGATATAGATTTAGAAGTAGGATCAGAAATTACCTATATTCCAGAACAAGCTTTTCAATTTAATTCTTCAACACAAGCGGAAGACGTTTTAAATCAAGTTGAATCAAAACTTGATATTAAGGCTAATGTTTCTGCGCTTGTTATTGATGGTGAAGAAGTTGCATTTGTTAAAGATGAAGCTGCAGCAGAGAATGTAATAGATTCACTCATGCTAGACCATGTGAGTGAAGAGGAACTTGCTCAACTTGAGAAGAGACAAACTGTCCCTAATCAACCATTACCCGAATTAAAAGAAAATCAAACTCGTTTATTAGACGTTAAACTCTCAAAAGAAGTTTCATTTATTGAAACAAAAGTTAATCCCGATGAAGTTTTAGCGGTAGAAGATGTTGTTACCTTATTTAAAAAAGGGACATTAGAAGAAAAGAAATACGAAGTGAAATCTGGAGATGTATTAGGAGCCATTGCTGACTCTCATGATTTAACTTTAAAGCAGCTATTATCACTTAATGCTGATTTAAATGAAGATACACTTTTAAAGCCAGGAATGGAGCTAAAGGTTACGTATCAACAGCCACTTGCCAACGTGGAAGTAAATAAAGAAGTTTATACAACCGAGGAAGTCCCATTTGAGAAGAAGATAGTAGAAGACTCTTCTATGGCAAAAGGGGAAACAAAGGTAAAGCAGGAAGGTAGCAATGGGTTAAACGGCGTAACCTATTCTGTAACAGAACAAAATGGACAAGTTGTTAAGAAGGAAACATTGAACACAACTGTTCTTAAAGAAGCTGTTGAAGAAATTATCATTAAAGGGACTAAAGTTATTCCATCACGTGGAACAGGTAGCTTTGCATGGCCAACAAATGGTGGCTATGTTTCTAGTAATATGGGATATCGTTGGGGAAGTATGCATAAAGGAATGGATATTGCTAGACCAAGTGAAAGAACCATTAAGAGTGTCGATAATGGTGTAGTTGTTTCTACTGGTAATCGTGGCGATGGGTATGGGAATAAGGTAATCATCGATCATCAAAATGGTTATCGTACTTTGTATGCACATTTAGAGTCCATTTCAGTTCAACCAGGACAAACTGTATCAAGAGGTGGAAAAATTGGGGTTATGGGCTCCACTGGTAATTCAACTGGCGTTCATCTTCATATTGAAGTGACCAAGAATGGAAAACTTGTAGACCCTCGTACGGTACTAGGTAAAAATCAATAGAACGTAAGCCTCTAGAATAAGCTAGAGGCTTTTGTTATTTTTAACAAGAAGTATTTGGCAAATTTCATGCAAAGGTGTTGAGTTTCAATGGATTGGTGGAGAAAAATTTAGTTTTTCTCTAGAATAAAGTAGAATAGATAAGATAGAACCAATTTAGAAGTTTGGATAGAATTGATTATAGACTTATTTCCCAGATGGAAAGGAGACTGATTATGGAGAAAAAAATCCTTGTTGTTGATGATGAAAAGCCAATTGCAGATATTTTACAGTTTAATTTGAAAAAAGAGGGTTATGAGGTACATTGTGCTTACGATGGAAATACCGCTCTTGAAATGGTAGAGGAGATTCAACCAGATATTATCCTCTTAGACATCATGCTCCCTTTAAAAGACGGAATGGAAGTCTGTAGGGAAGTGCGTAAGAAATATGAAATGCCGATTATTATGTTAACCGCTAAGGATTCTGAAATCGATAAAGTTTTGGGTCTAGAATTAGGTGCCGATGATTATGTAACAAAGCCATTTAGTACCCGAGAATTAATTGCACGAGTGAAGGCCAATTTACGAAGACATCAGCAAGTCACATCTCAGGTAGAGGAGAAAGAGGAAACAAATGAGATAACGATTGGTTCGCTCACAATCCACCCCGATGCTTATGTAGTCTCAAAACGAGGGGAGACGATTGAGTTAACCCATCGTGAGTTTGAATTGCTTCATTACTTAGCCAAACATATTGGTCAAGTCATGACGAGAGAACATTTATTACAAACCGTTTGGGGCTATGATTATTTCGGCGATGTCCGTACAGTCGATGTTACAGTAAGACGTCTCCGTGAAAAAATCGAAGATAATCCAAGCCACCCTACATGGATTGTTACACGTAGAGGGGTAGGCTATTATTTAAGAAACTCTGAACAGGAGTAAAAGGCTTAATGAAAAAAGTTGGATTTTTTCGTTCCATTCATCTTAAATTTGTCATCATATACGTCTTGTTGATTCTGATTGCCATGCAAATTATTGGCGTGTATTTTGTTAGAACATTGGAAGATACTCTGATGACAAATTTTCAAAACTCCCTTAAACAACGAGTGGATATGCTTGTCTTCGACCTTCAAGAGGAAATGGTAAAGGAAAGAGGGAAAGAAGATCCCACGAAAGAAGAAGCAGTGCGTCTTGTTTTACGGGAATATAAAAATAAATCATCTGATCTTTCTGAAGTTCAAGCGATTGATGGAGGGAGTCTCCGAATTATTGGGACATCAGACCCAAGCAGGCTAGGGATTGTTGGTCAGCGAACAACAGCGTTAAAGGTTAAGCGCTCCATTGTCACGAACCGTGATGAAGGAAGCATCCAGGTGGATCAACAGTCAGGGAATAGAGTTTGGGTGCAGTCCACGCCAATACGATCAAAAGGAGAAGTTATTGGGGCCGTTTATTTAGTTGCGAAAGTTGAAAATATCTTTTCGCAAATGAAGGATATCAATAAAATTCTCTTTACTGGGACGGGTATTGCCTTAGTCTTTACCGCCCTTCTGGGAATTCTTCTAGCTAGAACGATTACCCGACCAATTGCGGATATGAAAAAACATGCATTGGTCATGACGAGGGGAAACTTTACTAGAAAAGTTAAGGTTTATGATAATGACGAAATTGGTCAGCTTGCAATGACATTTAATGATTTAACAAGAAAGCTACAGGAAGCAACCGCGACCACTGAAGGAGAAAAACGAAAGCTTAGTTCGGTCATAACAAATATGACCGATGGAGTTATCGCAACTGACCGCAAGGGAAGAGTTATCTTAATCAATGAACCGGCAACGAAGATGTTGGATGTTTCACGTGAAACAGTACTATCGACTTCAATTGCTTCAGTCCTTGGTCTTGACGATGAATATAGTTTTGATGATTTACTTTTAGAGCAGGAATCCGTCATCTTAGACTTTAGTAATAAAAAGAAAAGGCTTATTTTACGTGCAAACTTTTCAGTTATCCAAAAAGAAAGTGGTTTTGTTAATGGATTGATTGCTGTTCTTCATGATATTACCGAACAAGAGAAAATTGAAATGGAGCGTCGGGAATTTGTCGCAAACGTTTCTCATGAACTCCGTACGCCTCTAACGACGATGCGAAGCTATTTAGAGGCGTTAGCAGATGGAGCTTGGAAAGATGATGAAATTGCACCGCAGTTTTTACAGACCACTAGGACAGAGACTGAGAGAATGATTAGGCTAGTGAATGATTTATTGCAGTTATCGAAAATGGATCGGGAGGATTATCGCTTATCCAAGGAATGGATCGATTTCTCCATTTATTTTAATAAAATCATTGATCGTTTTGAACTAACCAAAAGCCAAAATGTCATCTTTGTTCGTGAAATTCCTACAACACCAATGTTTGTGGAAATTGATCAGGATAAAATTACACAAGTACTAGATAATATTATTTCAAATGCGATGAAGTATTCTCCAGAAGGTGGTCGAATTACTTATCGAATGAAAGAAGAAGATACGCGAATTATTATTAGTATCTCTGATGAGGGAGTCGGGATCCCAGCGGATAATGTAAATAAGATATTTGATCGTTTTTATCGTGTAGATAGGGCAAGAACGAGAAGGCTCGGAGGTACGGGGTTAGGGCTTGCGATTGCGAAAGAAATGGTACAGGCACATGAAGGCGACATTTGGGCAGAAAGTGTGGAAGGGGAAGGAACGACGATTTATTTCTCGCTTCCTTATGACCGAATGGCAGAGGATGATTGGTCATGAACTATGAAAAAGTAAAAACAATAATACTAACGATTTTAATTGTCCTTAGTGCAATTTTGACATGGAATATTTGGACGTTTCAGCCAAACTACGAAACAATGGAAATAGAAAAAAACGTTAATGAAGTGGCTATTGGTTCAAAGCAGGAGATAAGGAATATTGTAAAGCCCCACCAGGTTATTTTTCATACCGGGGCAAAGCAGTATGGAACCAACGATAATGCAGAATTAGATAAAATCATGAACTTGATTGGTAAATGGAAGTACTACGATGTTAGGAAATGGGGAGATAGTCGATCTGTGCTGTTAAAATCTCTTTCAGAGGGGCAGTATACAGAGCTTATTTTCCCTGATAGAGTACCGGTTGAACTCTATAAAAAAATTCTAAACTTTGAAGATCAAGACCTTCCTAAATTTGAATTTGATCGGATGATGATCAATGCAAAGGCTGGAGAGGGTCAAGAGGGAACCATCTATTTTTATTCTACAAAAAGTCATGAATCATATGTAAGCAATGTGAGTCTTGCAGCCATAAGTGAATTTTCAGAAGCATTCCTTCAGAAAGCGAATTTGTATAATCCTTATTTTGTTCATGAGTTGGATAATAAAAAATCTATTTACCTCCCAATTTATAGAACAGAAATGAAAAGATACACGTATTACCGTAATCCGATTGAACCAGAACAATTGAAGGATGCCTTGTTTAGGGATCCAAGTTTTGTACAAAAAAGCTTTGTAACCGAAGGCGAGGAGTTTACGGATGAAGCCAGTAAGATGACTGTTAATCATAATACCAGTATGATTATCTATGTAAATCCTTTTAGGGAAAGTGAAGCTGTAGTTGGAACGGAAAATATCATTCAGAAGAGCATTGAACACATTAATGGACATAGTGGATGGACGGACCCTTTCCGCTTTGTCTATAAAGATGATTTTAATCAACAGGTTATTTTTCGGATGTACAGCGATGAAGGCTACCCCATTTTTAACGAGATTGGCTTATCAGAAATAATCCAGGAGTGGGGGCAAACAGAGATAAAGCACTATGTCCGACCTAGCTTTAACCTGGAGCTACCTATTAATCCAGAAATGCAGATGGTAACCATGCCATCAGGGGAAGAAATTGTTTCGAAAATAAAGGATAAAACGGATTTGAACCTGGAGCTTCTTGACGATATTTCACTGGGGTATTATATGGTAAAGGAAGGAAGAGATTCCTCTGTTATCTCATTGGAACCAGGCTGGTTCTATCAGTATGATGGGATATGGTTTGAGTTTCCCTTAGTAGAGGAGGAGAGGGTATATAATGGATTGGAGTAGAATTAAAACCATTTTTATAGTCAGTTTTCTCCTCCTGGATATCTATCTTATTTTTCAGTTTATGAATACTAGAAGTGAAGCGAAGTATGAAGTTATTGAAGAAGCTTCCTTTGAAGAAATGCTGAAAAATAACGATATCATTTATAATGAAATCTCCAATGATCTGAAAAAAGAGCGATATATTAGTGTTAAACCGAAAATTTTTACTAGGGAAGATTTAGCTCCTAATCAAATATTAAAAAGTAGCTCCGGTGATGAAACTGCTGCCACGATTATTGGGCAGTTAGACAAGCCGATAAAAATTACTGAAAAGTTTAATCCTGAGGAATTCACAATTGCGGTGAAATCGGCCGTCCAATTTGGTGAAAAGTACCGATTTTGGAAAAAGGATGAGACCAAAGGAACTATCACTTTTTATCAACTACACGAAGGAAAAATGATGTATAATAATTTGAACGGCAGGTTGACCTTCTTTATCGATGATAACAGTGAAGTGATGCTTTTTGAGCAGACCTATATTGAAGAGGTTGAAGAATTATCAGACGAGCAAGAGATTTTAACAGCATTAGGTGCAGTTGAGATTTTATATAATAAGGGTTTCTTGGAGCCGAAGAGTGAGATTACCAAAGTCGAGTTAGGCTATTCTACTCTCATTCAACTTGCAGCCTCACAAGTATTAGCACCGACGTGGAGAATCGTTGTAAATGGGGAAGAAAACTTGTTTGTCCATGGATTTGAGGGTCAAGTGATTGAGTTTAAAAACGATGATAATAATATAACGGAGTGAATAGATATGACTTTGCATTTTAGTGTTCTCGCAAGCGGGAGTACGGGAAATGCGATCTACGTGGAGACGGAGGACCAGAGATTTTTGGTCGATGCTGGCTTAAGTGGTAAGCAAATGGATGCCTTATTCCAGCAAATTGGCCGAGATATGAAGAGCCTCTCGGGAATATTAGTGACGCATGAACACAGCGATCATATTAAGGGAATTGGGATCGTTGCCCGTAAATATAAATTACCGATATACGCAAATGAAAAGACTTGGAACGCAATGAACGGTTTAATTGGGGAAGTGCCGGTCGAGCAAAAATTTACCTTTGGAATGGAAACCGTCAAAAGCTTTGGTTCTCTTGATATTGAATCCTTTGGTGTTTCCCATGATGCCGCTGAACCAATGTTTTATGTGTTTCATCATGAAGGAAAAAAGCTCGTCCTCATCACCGATACGGGATATGTAAGTGATCGGATGAAGGGAATAATTTCAAATGCAGATGTGTACGTATTTGAAAGCAATCATGATGTCCAAATGCTGCGAATGGGAAGATATCCTTGGAATATAAAAAGAAGGATATTGGGGGATTATGGACATGTTTCAAACGAGGATGCAGCAATTGCGATGAGTGAAGTCATTGGAGACAACACAAAGCAAATCTACCTGGCTCATCTAAGTGCGGATAATAACATGAAGGATCTTGCAAGAATGGCAGTATCCCAGACTCTTGAAGGACAAGGGATACGGGCAGGAGAGCAATTTAATCTCTTTGATACCGACCCGAAAAAACCAACAGCGTTAACGGCAGTTTAAGTTTACTAGATAGGAATGGAGGCAGAATTGTCCTCATTCCTTTTTTGTCTTTAAATCGCGAGCGGTAAACGTAGATGTAAGTTGTTTTTGTTTTGAAAATTGACGATATCTATTGATTAAATTTTGCGTAAACAACAGTTATAATGGATATAGAGATTATGAATAGATAAGCTTTTTGAAAGGATTTGATATCATGGGCTATTATGATGAGGATCAATATACCCGCTATCAGCGTCAAAAAGGAAATAAAGGTGGATTTCTCTTCGCTAGCTTAGCGGGAGCGATTATTGGCGGTCTCATAGTTATTTTTACCGTGCCAACACTAGCGAGATTGGGTGCTCTTCCCTATGATGTGGAGCCAAAAAATAATGAGCAAATTGGGCAATCAACAGAGCAGAGAATAGGAGACTCAAAAAATGTCTCTGTTAACGTACAAACAGCGATAACAGCGGCAGTTGAGAAAACAAGCGAGGCTGTGGTAGGAATTACAAATATTCAAACTGGACGCGGCTTTTGGTTTAATACAGAGCAGAGCCAACAGGCTGGCACAGGATCTGGTGTTATTTACAAGGTGGACGGAGAAAAAGCCTATATCGTGTCAAACTACCACGTGATTGAAGGGGCCTCAGAGCTTGAGGTTACGTTTAGTGATGGGAACAAAACTCCGGCAATACTTGTAGGTGGAGATCAGTGGACTGACCTAGCTGTTTTAGAGATTTCTTCAGAAAATGTCAAAAAGATAGCTGAATTTGGGGACTCCGATGAATTACAAATAGGGGAACCTGCCATTGCTATAGGAAATCCTCTTGGTCTAACGTTTTCTGGATCGGTGACTCAAGGAATCATTTCAGGTCTTGAACGCTCAATTCCAGTTGATATTAACCAAGACGGTAGACCAGACTGGCAATCCGAAGTACTGCAAACCGATGCAGCAATCAATCCGGGAAATAGTGGTGGAGCCCTAGTAAATATCGATGGTCAAGTAATCGGAATCAATTCGATGAAAATTGCTCAGTCGTCCGTTGAAGGAATTGGGCTTGCAATTCCAATTAATTATGCCATTCCAGTCATTGAAGATTTAGAGCAGTATGGGGAAGTGAAACGACCATATATGGGCGTTAGCTTGAGTTCAGTAAATGAAATTCCAGTTCGTTATCAGCAGGATACCCTAAAGCTCCCAGAAGATATTAATTATGGAGTGGCCATTCTTGAAATTGTACCGAACTCACCAGCCGACCAAGCTGGATTAAAAGAATACGATGTAGTTGTCGAGATGGATGGAGTCAAGATCAACGACTCAGTTGATCTACGTAAGCATTTATATAATGAAAAAGAAGCAGGACAACAATTAGAAATTAAATACTATCGCAATGGAAAATTACAAGAAACGAGTATGACACTTGTGGAAGAAGATCTTCAATAAAGGCTCTTTCTCAAACTTTGTTGCTTTTTGGATACAAAATAAAATCGATTAAGCTTTGTTCGCAGCAAATAGCTTTTTATCCATGAGAAAAGAGCTTGCAAACTTACTATAACGTACAAAATTGCTTATCTTGCGTTAAAATCGGCTTTAGGTAGTAAAAATCGGCTTTAAGATTTTTACAATTTTAACACCAACCCTTACGAAAACAGCCTTAATAAAAGATGATAATGATGAGGCAGGAGGCTTTAAGCTTTCTGTCTTTTTTAGCTTTAAGGCTTATTTTCCTGTATGTAAACCTGCGCTGTGGATAAATTATTAAAGGCTGATTATACTGATAAAGAATAGGGAAGAGAATGGAGATGAAGAAATGATCTATTGCTGTGAAGAACATGTAGACTTAGCCTTAGATGAAGTTGTGGGTGAACACGAAATTGCACCTAAGTTTGAAAAGCTAGAAAGTGTGGAAAACATCCAAAATTCCTGTGGATACTGTGGAAAACCTGCTGTATATATGGTGGCGAACGAATGATCTACATACTAAATGTGGATACCGCTGTGAATATGTGGATAACTTCTGTGAATAACTTGTTTGTAAACTGTTTGTAAAGTGGGGATGAACTGTGCATATCTCAATTGTAACGGTTGGGAAATTGAAAGAAAAGTACTTAAAACAAGGGATAGAGGAATATGTAAAACGTCTCAATAGCTATGCTAAAATAGAAATTTTTGAAGTGCCAGACGAAAAAGCACCTGAAGAATTAAGCGAGGTAGAGATGGAGCAGGTGAAACAAAAAGAAGGAGAGCGTATTTTATCGAAGATTCACCAAGATACATATGTGATCGCCCTTGCTATAAATGGCAAACTAAAGTCATCTGAGGAACTAGCTGAAAATCTCGATAAACTGGCCACCTATGGAAAAAGCAAGGTGGCTTTTGTAATCGGAGGGTCGTTGGGGTTAAGTGATGAAGTGTTAAAGCGAGCAGATGAGCAGTTAAGCTTTTCAAAAATGACGTTTCCGCACCAGTTAATGCGGCTAATTTTGGTTGAACAAATTTACCGGGCATTTCGGATTAATCGGGGAGAACCGTATCACAAATAGTGGTAAAACAGAGAGTGGAAGTATTATTAAATAGTGATGTATTAAAAACACTTAAATAAAGAGAAGGAGACCGAACTAGACGGTCTCCTTTTATTAATGGTTTAATCCTTGTTGATTATTTCTCTTTTGTTGCTGAGCACCCCATAACGTGAAAAATATCCCAACAACCGTTACCAGTGATGCAACTAAAGGAACAGCGGGAAGCCCACCACCAATATTCAAATCAATTACTATTCCTCCAGTATATGCGCCAAGTGCATTACCTAGATTGAATGCAGCAATGTTTAAGGTAGAGGCTAAAGTTGGTGCTTCTTTAGCAGTATTCAATACGTTCAGTTGTAATCCGGGAACTATCCCAAATGCAGCCATACCAAAAATAAAAACAGTTATTAACATTAAAATTTTATACTGGTCGGTAATACTAAAGATGGCCAGCACAATTGCTAAAATGATAAGAATACCAATTAGTGAAGGAAATAACTTTCTGTCTGCTAATTTTCCACCATAAATATTTCCAATTGTAACACCAATCCCGAAGAGAACTAGTATATATGGTACTGATTTTGGTGAGAATCCAGTGATATCTACTAAAATTGGTGTAATGTAGGTAAAGGTAGTAAATACTCCAAAAAATCCAAAAACCGTCATTAAAAGTGCAATCTGAAAGGTAGGGCGACGTAGAACTCCTAATTCTTGACGTAAACTAGATTTTGCTGCTTTAACCGTTGGTACTAAAATAATAATTCCTATTAATGCGATAATACCAATTATCGTAATTGCCCAGAATGTTGATCTCCAACCATATGCTTGTCCTAGGAAGGTTCCGATGGGTACACCTAAAATATTGGCTAAGGTTAGGCCAGTAAACATAATGGCTATAGCACCTGCTCGTTTTTCTTTAGGAACTAATTCCGCTGCAATAACAGACCCTACTCCAAAGAACGAACCGTGTGTTAGTGCTGCTAGGATACGTGCAACCATTAAGGTAGTATAATTAGGTGCAAGAGCCGCTAATGCATTTCCTAAAATAAAAAGAATCATGAGGAAAAGTAAGAGTTCCTTACGTTTCATTTTATGAGTTGCAACTGTAATGATTGGAGCACCGATAGCAACTCCTAGCGCATATCCAGTAACTAGCAAGCCAGCCATCGGAATAGAGACTTGCATACTTTCGGCAACCTCTGGAAGTAGTCCCATTATGATAAACTCCGTTAAACCAATGGCAAATGCGCCTAGAGTGAGGGCATACAGAGCAAATGTTGAACTTTTAGTTTTAGAGAGACTTACTTTATTATTATTGAGTGAGTCCATATGGAACCCTCCTTTATATTTATTGGAAATTTAACAAGTAAGAAGGAGACTGATAATATCTTTTATCAGTCTCCAAAATCTTAACCTAATCTTTCAATAACTGCTTTTGTAACAGCCAATGTAGATTGAGGATTTTGTCCAGTAATCAAATTACCATCCACTTCGTAATGAGTTGACCAGTTTGGGGCAGCCACAAAAATAGCCCCTAATTCACGAATTCTACTTTCCAATAGGAAAGGAAGTTGTTCCCCTAGTCCTGTATCAGCCTCTTCTCTGTCGGTAAAAGCGTTAACACGTTTACCGGAAACAAGTGGTTGACCGTTAGATAATGTTGCACCAACTAATCCCACAGGACCATGACAAACTGCAGCAACAATCTTATCCCCTTCGAAGAAGTCCCGTAACAATTCCTGAAGTTTTTTATTATTAGGAAGGTCAAACATTGTACCATGTCCCCCCGGCAGGAAAATTGCATCAAAATCTTGGTAAGATATAGCATCTAGTTTCAAAGTGTTCTGTAAATACTTTTCAGTATCTAGAATCTCCTGTGGTGTATTCACATCTACACTACTAGGATCAACTGTACTTTTTCCTCCAAGGGGACTTGCAACTGTAACTTGGTACCCTTTTTTCGTGAATTCAATATATGCTTCAGCAAATTCCGATAACCAAATACCAGTCTGCTTATCTTTACTAAGTTCTTTATGATTAGTAACAACCATTAAAATCTTTTTTGCCATAAGATTTTACCTCCATTAATTTATTTTGTTACATTGGCTATTCTAATCCTACATTACCTATAAAACAAATTATGTTTTTATGGGTAATGTATAAATATATTTATATCAAAGAACGAGCATATACCTTGTACCATTTTGATAAATGACTTGCGAGGAAAAAAATAAAAGAAGTCATCCAGTATGAACTGAATGACTTAATATAAAACATTGAATGATTAGTTATTTTTTCATTAAAAGTGTTTTCACTATATTATTGATTTCTGGCAAATGTTTATTTTTAGTTTTATATGCAATATATAATTTATTATTAATTTTTAATTCCTTAAATAATACTTTTGATTTTTCTTCGTGCATTGAATTTACTAAGATATAAGTAGGAATTAGACTTATTCCCATTCCGCTTTCTATAGCCTTTAAAATAAGATGTAAATTAGGAATAATATGATTTGGTTTAATAATTGGCCTTTTTTTAAAGTGTTCTCTCCATAGTCTTCTGATAATTGGTAAATCTAACCCATAACTAATCCATTCTTGAGATAAAAGCCATTGTTCTTTAGACTTCAAGTTCTCTGGTATTTCCAAGTGCTTTGGTGCAACAATTACAAATTCTTCTTCACATAAAAATGAGTATTCAATTCCCGGTGATTGAAACTTTTGTGAAGTAATAACGATATCTATTTTATCCTCCTTTAATAGTTCAAGTAGTTGGTCGGCAGTTCCAAAGTGTGAAACAGTACATGTATTAAATTCATTAAGTTCAGGAAGGATATTTTCATAATAATATTCGATCGCAGAGCCGATTCTTATTATGGAAAGAGTGGGCAAAGAGATAGAGTGAAAACTTAAACTAGTCACTTCTAATGACTCAATAAGGGGGGCTACTTGTGAATATAACTCCTTTCCTCTTTCCGTGGGAACCATTTTTCTAGAAGTTCTAGTAAACAAAGGTTCACCAACTTCTGCTTCTAAAGAAGCCAAGTGTTGACTCATTGCAGGTTGTGTCATAATTCGGGCTTTAGCCGCTTCAGATACTGAATTGTATTTATATATATTAATGAAACTCCTGTACCATTCAAAATCCACCATGAAAATCACCTCTTATACTAGAATAAAATTAACAGACTTAAAGATGAGAATAGTCTTTCCTATATTAAAGCATAATTTTCCTTTGAAAATGTACAAGAGATATGTATCTGCTTTACCAGAAAAGTAAAGGTGAACCGTATCATAAGTAAATGAGGTTTTGCCCAATGCCTCTCCTTAATGTTGGGTTAGGCACTTTGATCTGTTAAATAGGGGGGGAATTCCCCTTAAATAGTAAATAGCACTAAAAATGGCTTAAATAGAGGGAGAAATTCCTCTTATTTGACTCGAAAAACCTGAATATAGGTAATTTTGCTATGCATAGGCGGAAAAACTCCCCCTATTTTCCCAAAAACGAGCGCTAATCTGCATTTAACGGAAAAATCTCCGCTTATTTTTCTATCGCTGTATACTCATATTAAGGACATCACTTCTTTTTTAAAGGAATTGAGATGAAAACGGAGTGCTTGTTAGAACCTCATTTAGATGCGTTGCGGCGAACCGTACCACAAGTAAATAAATGAAGTAGTGAAATTATAAGAATATTCTTCTTTTTAAAAAGCCTGTCTTTTTCCTATAAGGGTTATATAACGACTAAAATTGAAAAAGTTTCATGTCCATTTTTATAGCTAAAAAGCCTGTAGACTGGTCTACAGGCTTTTTGTTCAATTATTTAATAGTTTTTGAATCACGAGGTTTGTTAGATTTGGTACGACTTCAAGTGAGTAGGTCATTTCCATTCGTTCATGCTTCTTGTGAGCATCTAATCCATAAGGGCCGATATTGATTACTGGGACATTGATATCGCGAATGTCTTGATAGTCGACAAAGAGCTTGGTACCCCAGCTAGGGTTATTGTTTATTTCAGCGTTAATTCCTGTTTCATCATCACTTAGGGCCACAAAACTCATATCAGAAATATAAGGGAAAAAGTTTCGTGTCACAATCGGATATTGATAGTATGGTTGGATTACTTCTACTGCTTCGTCCAATGCTGTAATTAAAGCAAACTCGTCAGTTGTTTTTCCAGTCAACTCAATTCGTGGAGAGTACAGGGATGAGTAAAACAGAATAATCGCTGGATTTTTATCCTTCATCCATTTCCAGGCTTCCTCTACCACTTTTGCCGAAAACATGCGCGTATCCAGTTCCGTATTTTTTAACAGCTTTTCTTTAAATTGACTCATATGTGTTGTAAACGTTTCACCATTCTCATCGATTAATAATTTTTCCATTTCCTCGTACGTCATCACTCTAGGTTTCCAAGGGTGTTGTACATATGGTTCACCGCTTAATATGCTGTATTGTTTATACCTTTCTTCAAAAGAGGTAAGGGCATTGGTAAAAGCAATCATTGCTTGTTCCCTTAACTTTTCAAGCACGTCCTTTGGAGACCATGAATGAATAAAGAAATTATAATAAACATAGGCAGCTAAGGCAGTTTGAACTGTATAAGAAGGCTTTAAATCTGTTTGTTTTAACGAAACAGGCGGCACGGTCGTCTCACCAAATGCTTCGTTACAAAGCTCTGGGTTGTAATTGATTTGCCTTGTCAGCTCGGCCGCAATAAAGTTGGGATCAAGTCCCTCAAAGGCTGAGCCTACATGTGTTTCTGCCCCCGTAATAAAGAACGATGGCAGTAGCTTTCCGACAGTCCCCTTGTAAATATAGCGATTTTCATCGCCTTCATATCTAGGTGAAACGAAATCGGCATTAATGGCAGCTGCATAGTCAAAACCATGTTCCTTTTTCCAGCGTCTCAATGTTTTCAAAGCAGAGAGTACTCCGTGTGAACCGTCCTCCTCGTCACATTCCGATAAGAGGACTATGTTTCCGTCTAATTCTTCAGGATGCATAGAATAATAGTTTAAGAGAAATAAGTGACTGGCAACCCCGCTTTTCATATCAAGAACGCCTCGGCCAAATAACCAATCCCCCGAATATAAATGTTCTTTAGCAGTAGCTGGAAGCTGTTCAGTTTTTAGTGATTCCATAAGTTCGTCTGGGAAGCAAGCCTTGTCCTTTAATTGGTTGAAATCATCAATCCCAACTGTGTCAATATGGCCCATCAAAATCACCGTACGGTTGCTATTTCCCTTTGTTCCTTTAACAAAAGCAAGAACATTATAACGCTCTTGATCATCGTGGAGTGTTTGTTCTAAAACTAGATGGCTGGGGTTTTGTGAAAAATAGGGCATAGCAGAAATCATAGAATATAAAGATTGAGCAATGGCCTTTTCGCCATTGGTATTAACGACACTTTCAATGTTTACGAGCTGTTTCGTGAATGTCAACACATCCTCACGACATTGCAACATACGCCTGACCTTCTTTTCTAGTAAATTGGTATTTTAAAAAAATGTATCCCAGAAGATAAAACCCGTCAAGTCTTTTAATTTGGATAAAAATTCAATTAAAATTATTATTGCACTTGTTAAAATATTTATTTATACTGAAGGAAGTTTCGTTAAACTAAATATAAAATCCTCATCAAGCATTAGATGGGGTAGAGGTCGCGATTGTTATTAGTATCCTATTGGAGATTTAGTGAAATCTATGAAAATAGGAAAAAGGATCAATTGCCGAAGCTTCTGAAATCACTTCTTTCAGAATGCTGGGTTTGCACTCGAATAGGGGCAAAACTGTCACAGTTCCTTGGAATTGTGGAGAACTATCTTCACCAATGCTAATCGATGAGGGTGTGCAGAACACCGTTACATTGACGGTGTTTTTTTATTATCTAGGGGGGAATATTTATGAAAAAGTTTGGGTTTTTATTAGTTACAGCAATGATGTTGATTTTAACTGCTTGCGGAACAGAGAAGAGTGATGGGGCAGAAAAGACAGCAAATGAAAGTGCTTCTAAGCATGAGTTAGTAAAAGAAGGTGCGTTAACATTCTCAATGACAGGGCAGTATCCACCGTTAAACTTTAAGAAGGATGATAAATTGACTGGATTTGATGTTGAAATTGGAACAGAAATTGCTAAGAGGATTGGGCTTGAAGCAAACCCTGTAACTAATACATGGGAAACGATTATACAAGGATTAAAGGCAGGGAAATATGATGCAATTATCGGAAGTATGACTGCTACACCAGAGCGTGATGAGCAAGTTGATTTCACCAATCCATATTATTTATCTGGTGCACAGATTTTTGTAGCAGAAGGCAATTCCGATATTCAATCAAAAGAGGATTTAAAAGGCAAAAAAATTGGCGTAATTCAGGCGAGTACTTGGAAAGACATGGCCGAAGAATTATCTGATCAAGTGAAGGGCTACCCAACAGACGTCAATGCACTTCAAGATTTGGCGCTTGGACGTTTAGATGCCGTGATCACTGATAAAATTGTTGGTGTTAGTGCAAAAAATGAAAAAGGCTTAGAAATTAAGGAAATAGGCGATTTACTGAATGAAGACCGTGTAAGTGTAGCTGTTGCAGAAGGAAACAAAGAGCTTGCCGAGCAAATTAACGAGGCCATCCAATCGATGATTGATGATGGTACGTATGAAAAGATTAGTATGAAATGGTTTAATACAAACATCATGGAAAAGTAAGATAGGAAAAATTTTTAGTGTAAGCACCTGATGTGGGTGCTTGCACTATTCAACGAAGGAGGTACGCATCGTGATTTTTTTGGAAAATATTATCGGCATTTTTAGTGAGCACGGAATTGCTTTTTTGAAAGCTTCTTGGATGACGATTGCTATAACGGCAATCTCGCTAGTATTTGCGATGGTGATTGGCGTTATTTTCGCGGGCTTTAAGATTTCCTCTAGTAAAATACTACATCTTATTGCGGATATCTATATAGGTATTATTCGTGGAACGCCTCTCATTGTTCAGATTATGTTCCTTTATTATGGACTTGCCAATATAGTGAACCTCGACAGCTTCACGGCAGGGGCTCTGGCATTAGGTGTTCATACAGGTGCATACATTGCGGAAATTTTTAGAGGAGCCGTGCAATCAATTGATCGAGGACAGATGGAAGCGGCTAGGTCGCTTGGAATGTCCTACTCTCTTGCAATGAGGAGAATCATTTTCCCACAGGCTTTCAAAAGAGCAATTCCGTCTCTAGCTAATCAGTTTATTATTGGCTTAAAAGATTCTTCTCTTGTTGCCTATATTGCTGTGACTGACCTATATAACACGGCTCTTAGTGTACAAGGTGAAAACTATATGCCTTTTGAAACGTATTTTGTTGTAGGGGTCTATTATTTGATTATCGTCCTGATTTTCACATGGGTTGCTAATCGAATTGAAAAGAAAATGGATGTCAGCAAACCTAAGGAGGGCGTAATCGTATGATTAAAATTAGCAATCTTTCAAAATCCTTTGGTAAGCTTGAAGTATTAAAAAATATTAACCTAAGTGTAGACGAGAAAGAGGTAGTTGTTCTGATTGGTGCCAGTGGCTCTGGCAAAAGTACTCTGCTTCGTTGCCTAAATTTTTTAGAAGTGGCAGAGCGCGGTGACATTATCATTGATTCTGAAAAAACAGACCTAGCAAAAACAAACTTAAATAAGGTAAGAGAAAAGGTAGGAATGGTGTTTCAGCATTTCAATCTTTTCCCCCATAAAACAGTAATAGAAAATATTACTGAAGCACCGATTTTTGTAAGAAAAGAAACAAAGGAAGCAGCGAGTTCAAAAGCAATTGCCCTTCTTAAAAAGGTAGGTTTAGAGGATAAAGCCAACTACTATCCTGAACAATTGTCCGGCGGGCAAAAGCAGCGGGTAGCAATCGCAAGAGCACTAGCAATGGAACCAAAAGTGATGCTTTTTGATGAGCCGACTTCAGCATTGGATCCTGAACTTGTTGGTGAAGTGCTACAGGTAATGAAAGATCTGGCACGTGACGGGATGACGATGGTGATTGTAACGCATGAAATGGGATTCGCAAAAGAAGTAGCGGACCGAGTCATTATGCTTGCAGATGGAAATATTATTGAAGAAGGACATCCAAATGATATCTTTGTCAATCCAATACATGAACGTACTAAAAGGTTTTTGAACCAAATATTGTAGAATGTAATAAAACCTGCCTTTGGAGTATTCAAGGTAGGTTTTTAATCTTTTAGGCTCTTTTCTCAAACTTTGTTGATCTTGGATACAAATTCGGGTAGATTATGATTTGTTTCACTACAAAGTACACTTTTTATAATGAGAAAAGAGCGCGCGCAAACTTCTTATCACGTACCAAATAGTTTTTCTTGCGTTAAAATCGGCTTTAGGATTTTAACAACAATCTTTACGAAAACAGTCATCCTTTATTAAGTATAAACCTCATATTGAAGCATCACGGTGAACCATATCAGGTTTATCCCAATGCCTCCCCTTAAGGTTGGGGAGGCTTGATTATAAAGGGTTTTCTTAACGAAAATATAGATGGTAAGAACAGTTTTTTCGATATAGTAAAAATAGATTGACAAATCTAAGGGGACTATTAAACTAAAAATAGTTCCATCCTCAAAATTCTTCCTTACATTATCTTTTCTTTCTATATTAACTCTCCTTGCAAGTCTTTATTTGCCTTTTATTTTCCCCAATTTAAGAAACAGTTCACTTCTTTTTATCACTCATTAATTTTAAAATCCTTTCCAAAGTTCAAATGAAAAAAATGGAGATGATTCATTCCTGCGTTTAATATGTATGCAGCTTAAATGCCCATGTCGTGGATCATTCTTATGAAAAGAGGGATATCACATACTATCTGGCAAATACCAGATATTTTAAGTTTGAAGTATGGTTCTTGAATATGATTTTACAGTTCCGATTGAGGAATAGTTAAAGGTCACTGAAGATAACACCAAAAATAATAGTAGAAGAGATTGAGGGATGAACGGTTTTAAATGATTATTAGTATGTTAAGAGTCATGTAAAAGAACGACTAATGGATAGGAGGAGGGGTCCTATGGGACTTGAAGAGGAATACCAGACCTTTATGAATGCTCACTTGCAGGCAAGAACCGGTGAACCGTTGCGGCGCTTACAAGAAGGTCACAAACATGCTGAAAAGTTGTTTTTGAAGCAAGTATGGTGGCCCTTATTCCACCATTTTCGGTATCTGCATCCAGAATATGAGGTCGATGATTTCAAGGATGGCAAGAGGTATTTGGACTTTGCTTATATTCGTCCCACCATCCGGATTTGCCTTGAGATTGACGGGTATGGCCCTCACTTACAGAACATAAGCAGATGGCAATTTTCCGACAGCCTGGAGCGTCAAAACCAGTTGGTGATTGACGGATGGACCGTGATCCGCTTTTCATATGACCAAGTTAACGAGAAGCCTCGTCGATGCCAACAAATTATTCAGCAAGTGATTGGCCGATGGCTGGGGGATGAAATGGATCAGACCACTCTGTCCTTAGTCGAAAAGGAAGTACTTCGGCTAGCGATTCGAAAAGGAGAAGCCATATCCCCTATAGAAGTCGAGAAGTATTTGAAGCTAAGTGGCAAGACGGTTAGAAAAGTACTTTCTCAACTAGTCGATAAAAAGATGCTGATTCCCACATCTGGGACCGTGAGAGTTCGTTCTTATCGATTAGGGGACCAGGTTAGACACTTTGATCTGATAAATAGAGGGAAAGATTCCCCTTAAATTAGGAAATAGCACTGAAAAAAGCTTAAATAGAGGGAGAAATTCCTCTTATTTGGCTCGAAAACCGTGAAAATAGGTAATTTTGCTATGATAAGCGGAAAAACTCCCCTTATTTACCCCGAAACGAGCTCTAATCTACATTTAACGGAAAAATCTCCGCTTATTTTTCTATCGCTGGTTACGGGGGAAAACCCAAAAGCAGTAGTTGGCCCAACAATTATTCGATAATAGCTGGGAAAGGCCGAATGAGACTCCCTAGAAACAGAAAAATGGGTGAATCAGTTCATAGTCCGATTCACCCCCATTAACATTTTTGTTAATCCTTTTAAGATCCCTTTTCAGGCTTTTAGCTGTTCCTATCGACTTAAAAATCTTTTAATAAGCAATCTTCCTTACCATTCCTTTGGTTCATAGTTTAGTTCTCTAAATAATTGTGTGCGCTCTTTTTTTGATAAATCTTTCCATTGTCCAGGAGGAAGATTCCCTAGATGGATATTCATGATCCGAGTTCTTTGCAGTCTGTAGACTTCATATCCTAACGCTTCGCACATGCGTCGAATTTGGCGGTTTAACCCTTGAGTTAAGATAATTTGAAAATCAAATTTCGATAACGGTCTTACTTCACAAGGAAGTGTTTTTGTACCTAATATTTTTACACCTTCAGACATATTCTTTACAAATTCTGGTGTGATAGGCTTGTCTACTGAAACGATATATTCTTTTTCATGCTTATTTTCAGACCGTAAAATCTCATTGACGATATCACCATCGTTTGTTAGAAGAATTAACCCTTCTGAATCCTTATCCAGTCGCCCGATATTAAAAATTCTTAACGGGTGATTCACTAAATCAATAATATTTCCCTTTACATTCTTTTCTGTTGTACTTGTAATCCCTACAGGCTTATTTAAGGCAATATAGACATTATTTCTAGCTACCCGAACCGGTGCTCCGTTTACTAGGACATCATCCCCAGGCTGGACTTGATCGCCTATTTGTGCACGTTTTCCATTGATTGTGACTCTTCCTTCAGCAATTAATTTATCCGCACCTCGCCTTGATGCTTTTCCAGCTTCACTAATATATTTATTAACGCGCATGTTAATCACGACCTTAAGTTTGATAATTGTTATTCGTGTAACAAATATACCTTATTTTATAGAGTGAATCAAAAACCTCATTTAAATAAAATAAGGTGGACCGTCCATAGGAAATGAGGTTTTTAACCAATATATAGCATCCACTAGGACGGTCTTTGCAGAAGAACCTTCTCCAGTGGTGAATCTGGAGATTAGGAAAAGGTAGGTGGTAAGAGGTATTAGGACTCAAATAAAGACATAAAAGAGAGGTTTTCAAAAAATATTTTAACAGAGGCTTACTGATATCTAACAAACCTAACTAGATGGTTTTAGAGTGTTTTTATCTTCTTAGCAATGATGTCTGTTGCCTTTTTGGGATTTAAACGATATAAAAAGTCCATAATTTTTGAATCGTTACCGGCTAATACTCGGTATTTTTTATTTTCCATACCTTCAATAATGAGTGCAGCAGCTTTATTTGGGCTGAGCATTTTATATGAATGGCTTTCTACTCCTTCCATTTCAATTCCGGAGTTTCGGACGAGATTAGTGTCTACTCCACCCGGACAGACAATCGTAACTCCTACATTAGTACCTCTAAGCTCTAAATGAAGTCCTTCTGTTAACATTTTTACAGCGCCTTTTGAAGCGCAGTAAATCGATTGGAGCGGGACAGGAAGAAACCCACCCATGCTTGAAACGTTTGTAATGTAAGCCTCTGGTCGACTTAAAAGGTGTGGTAAGAATGATTTACACATATAGAGCGTACCGTAAAAGTTGACATCCATGACCCTTTGAATTTGTTCATAATCAAGATCATTCAGGCTACGAAACGGTTGAATAATTCCTGCATTATTAATAATTCCATCTATGCATCCATGAACAGCAATGATTTCTTCAGGAAGCTTTTCCACATCATCTCTGTTAGCTAAATTAGCAATATGCGTTGAAATCTTGTCGCCATAGACTCCTGTTAATGACTTTATTTCCTCTAGCCCGGATTTGTGGAGGATTGCTGCGACTCTAGCTCCTTTTCCTAAAAGTTGAGTAACGAGTTCTCTCCCAATTCCGCCACCAGCACCTGTTACGACAATGACCTTATTGAATACTTTCATACCATTCCCCCATATTTTTGTAATAAAAGTAAATCTACTTAATATACATATGTGAGTTACTTATATGAAATTCTCCTAATTTAGATATCTTTGGTAGCAATCACCTCATTTTGATACGTGGCAGGGAGCCGTATCACAAGGTAATTTTATTATCAGAAATTTAACGAACAGAAGGTTATTTAAAAGAAATTAAATGAAAAGAAAAAGGATGCCTATGAAGGCATCCCCTTTCGTTTTGAAACTACTTTGTATAGTTATCAAAGTAACCTTTAATATAAATGAATGGTGTTCCTTTATCGCCACTGCCAGAAGTTAAATCAGAGAGTGAGCCGATTAAGTCAGTAAGCTGACGAGGGGTTGTACCTTGTGCTTCCATCGCACCAACCAAGTCTTCATTTTTGTTTACGATGTATTCAGAAATGGCTTGTTTTAATTCTTCTCCACGAAGATGAGAGAAGTTATTATCCGCCAAGTATTTTAATTTCACTTCGTTTGGAGTACCTTCAAGTCCTGCTGTGTAAGCGGGTGATACAACCGGGTCAGCGAGCTCCCAAATTTTTCCGACAGGGTCCTTAAACGCTCCATCGCCATAAACCATTACTTCCACAGTTTTACCAGTTAATTCCTTGATGCTCGCTTGTATGCCTTCAACAAGTGGTTGGCAATTATTTGGGAATAATTTCACACTTTCTTCAGTTGCTTTATTTGATCCTAGTAAACCATAGGCTTCGTTAAAACCGTTCCCATTGATTGACTTAGTCAGGATATCATCCAGACCGTATACCTTCTCGGCACCGTTGTTTGTGAGGATACGTTTGGTTCGGAAACGTGTGTGAATATCACAAGTTAAAACACTCTTTGTATAATCTAAAATTGTTTTAGGATTGTTTGAGAAAATGACTTCGCAGCTTGCACCTTCAGCTTCTACTAAACTTTTATAGTATTCGATATAGTCAACACCCGTAAACGTATGTTTGTTAAAACCAAAGTGCTCACGGAATTCAGCTTCTGTAAGTACATCTGTCCAAGGGTTAACCCCTTTAACGTCTAATTCATCAATATTGACAAGGTGGTTTCCAACCTCATCTGATGGATAACTTAACATTAGGACAACCTTTTTAGTACCTTTGGCAATTCCCCGTAGGCAAATAGAAAAACGATTACGGCTAAGAATTGGGAAAATCACCCCAACTGTATCATCACCAAATTTAGCATTTACATCTGCGGCAATGTCGTCGATGGTTGCATAGTTTCCTTGTGCACGCGCCACGATTGACTCTGTAACTGTAACAATATCGCGATCTTCAATTGAAAAACCCTCGACTTTTGTAGCATTTAATACTGTATCGACAATGATTTCCTCGAGGTTATCCCCTTTATTAATGATTGGTCCACGAAGACCTCTTACGCTAGTTCCAACTACTCTTTCCAAATGAATCTCTCCTCTGGTAACACTCAAATATGTATAAACTATTTAATAACCTTTGTTTACTTCACGTTTTACTATACCCTTATAACGTGATATAAGTAAAATTAATAATTATAATATCTGTTATTAGGAGAACTTATATGATAGGGAAATTGGATTTATATCGGGTATTTAATGTTGTCAGCCGAAATAATAGTTTTTCAAAAGCAGCAGAGGAACTCTATATGACACAGTCTGCAGTGAGTCAATCCATTTTGAAACTTGAGAAAGAATTAGAAGTTCAACTTTTTTACCGAACATCAAAGGGGGTAGTATTAACGAATGAAGGAAAATTATTAAATGATCACGTAAACTCAGCTTTAGGTATGATCAACGCAGCTGAAAGTAAGCTTCTAGATTTTAAGATGTTGAAAAATGGGGAGCTTTGTATCGGTGTTGGAGATACAATCTCTCGCTACTTTTTACTACCATATTTAGAGGACTTCCGTTTTAAGTATCCTGGAATCAGGTTAAAGATTCTTAATGGAACAACTTCAGATATCATTGCTTTTATTAAGTCGGGAGCGGCAGATGTCGGAATATGCAATTTGCCCATATATGATGAACATCTCGAGATTATCCCGTGTAAGGAAATTCATGATATTTTTGTCTGTGGGACAAAGTACAAAAAAATAACGACAAAACCAGTTCGTTTAGAACGTTTAATGGAGTTACCATTAATTTTTTTAGAAAAAAAGTCAAATTCACGGATGTATGTGGAACGTTTTATAAGAAAGAAGGGTTTACACGTTTCCCCGGCATTTGAGCTTGGATCCTATGATTTGGTCATGGATTTCGCAAAAAATAACTTGGGGATTTCATGTGTGATAAAGGAATTCTCGGAAGAGTATTTAAATAGAGGCATTTTATACGAAGTATTGTTAGAAGAGAAGATTCCAAGCCGGAGTATCGGAATAGTGAGTTTAAAAATGGTTCCGCTATCACGTGCCGCGGAAAAGTTTGTTGGAAGCATTACTAAACCTCGTTAGTACACTATTAAGTACCAGCGCTACTTGTGTACATTTTTTTGTAAGATGGGAAGCTTTACAGCCTCCCATCTTACATTAGATTTAACACTGTGTAGGAGGATTAAGGTAGAAAATGACCTATTGTCCTTTTCGTGAAATGATATTTCTGCTTAGTGATGATACAATACCGTAAATGATAATGAGGGGCTTAAGGGGGAGGAGTGCTTTTAATGGATTATAAAAAGCGACTGGTATTAAAAAATGGAGAGCGTAATTCTGAGGTGGTTATCCGGCAATACACACAGAAGGATTTTGTTGATTTAATTCAAATTCAGAAGGAAAGCTTTCCGCCTCCGTTTCCGTCTGATTTATGGTGGAATCAAGAACAATTAAGCAAGCATGTGCAATTGTTTCAAGAAGGGGCCTTGTGCGTAGAAGTGGATGGGGTATTGGCTGGATCGATGACGGGTTTATTGGTTCATTTTAATCCAGCTGAACCGCACCATACTTGGGAGGAAATGACCGATAATGGCTACATCCGGAACCATGATCCCAAGGGGAATACCTTATATGTAGTAGATATTTGTGTCCGCCCGTACTACCGAAAAATGGATTTAGGGAAGTGGCTAATGCAGTCGATGTATGAAGTAGTCGTTCATAAAGGTGTGGAACGACTACTTGGTGGAGGTAGAATGCCTGGCTACGCTAAGGTAGCAAAGGAAATGAGTGCAGAGCAATATTTAGAGGCAATCGTTAAAGGAGAACTGAAGGATCCTGTGCTCACATTTTTGCTTCGCTGTGGACGCACACCGCTTGGGATAATTGGAAATTACCTAGAAGATGAAGAATCA
Organism: Mesobacillus maritimus; assembly: GCF_044803185.1. GTDB lineage: Bacteria > Bacillota > Bacilli > Bacillales > Cytobacillaceae > Mesobacillus_B > Mesobacillus_B maritimus_B. The sequence continues at coordinate 5,650,564 of NZ_CP085225.1, read as the reverse complement.
AAAGGCTTTGCTACGCTTATGGAGTGGAAAAACCCATTTCACTCATTAAAAAGTGATGTTTAGAGAGAGGTCTGAGCCCTCTCTTTTTTCAATAACCTGGATTCCTTCCCTTTAAAACTCAAAAAATAGGGTAATAATAAACGAGAGATTTTTTGGGGGGACTGACATGAATAACAATAGCTGGAAGAACACTGTATTTTTAGTGTCGGCCATCGTGATATCGATACTCGTTGTATTAGGAGCTCTAGTTCCAAAACGATTTGGTGAAGTAGCAGGGAAGCTGTTTAGTTTTACAACCATAAATTTTGGATGGTTTTACCTATTAGCCGTTTTTATTCTGATTATTTTCCTAGTCGGTCTTGCCATCAGTAAATATGGAGCAATCCGTTTAGGGGGAGAAAAAGAACGTCCTGAGTTTAACTTTTTTACTTGGATTGGGATGTTGTTCTCTGCTGGCTTTGGGGCAGGGTTAGTTTTCTGGGGAGTTGCAGAGCCGATGAGTCATTTTTTCTCGCCACCGACACATGGGACAGATCCCCAAACGGTTGAGGCTGCGCGTCTTGCAATGGGGTATTCCTTTTTTCACTGGGGTGTTAGCCAGTGGTCGGTATTTGCAATTGTTGGACTCGTAATTGGTTTTTTACAATTTCGAAAACAGAAGGATGGCCTAGTCTCCACTGCATTAGAGCCGGTCACAGGAGACAAACCCGCAGTAAAAAAAACCATTGATTCCTTAGCTGTTATTGCAACCGTTATGGGGATTGCAACCTCAATTGGTCTAGGGGTTTTGCAAATGAATGGTGGGTTAAATGTGGTCTTTGGAATGAATAATTCAGTCGGCGTCCAAATGATCATTATTATCGTTATTTTCATTGCATATATGTTATCTTCCTCAACGGGATTGGAAAAAGGAATAAAATACTTAAGTAATCTGAATTTAGGCCTAGCCATTGTCCTTTTATTATTTGTCTTTTTTACTGGACCGACAGTGTTTATCTTAGAGTCTTTTACTTTGGGTTTGGGAGACTATTTAACTAATTTTGTCCAGTATAGCCTGAGATTACAGCCATACAGAGGCGGAACCTGGGTGCGCGATTGGACAATTTTTTATTGGGCTTGGGCCATTGCTTGGTCTCCATATGTTGGTGCATTTGTGGCCCGGGTTTCTAGAGGAAGAACCATACGCGAATACATTATTGGTGTCATGATCATTCCACCCCTTATTGCTTGCGTCTGGATTGCAACATTTGGTGGTACCGGATTGTGGAATGACTTAGTCAATGGGACGAATATTGCTGAAGCAGTTAATGCTGATTTGACCACGGCACTATTCCAGACGTATGAATACTTACCGTTTAAAACGATTCTATCTATATTATCTATTTTGCTGATTTTTACTTTTCTAGTCACCTCAGCAGATTCCGCTACTTATATTCTAGCTAGTATGACGATGTTTGGTAGCTTGAACCCACCGCAATATGCGAAGGTAGTCTGGGGGGTACTAATGTCAGCCATCGCGGCAGTTCTTCTATATGCAGGGGGGCTTGAAGCTTTACAGACAGCCTCACTGATTGCAGCATTGCCGTTCACCATTATCTTAATGCTCCTTATGTTTGCCATTGCAAAATTACTGGCAAAAGAACCTTTGCCGATTAGAAAGGCCGATTTAAGACGCTTCCGCAGACTTGAGGAAGCAGCCAATAAGGCACAGGAAGCTGGAAAAAAGGAAAAAAAGAGAAATAAGTAAGTAAAATATAAAGACCGAGGAAATGATTTGTTTTTCAGATCCTGACTCGGTCTTTTTTGTTGTCATCATTGGGTTTTTACGTATTAAACAGAGCTGAAAAAGTTTTCGTAAAAAATTTAAAATATTTTGTCGATTGGGAGTATTCAGGAGGAAACGGGGGGATTTTGATATCAGAACAAGCTGAGTATACCTTACAACAATTTAGCCTTGATTATATAGATTAACCGTAGAATAAGCGCTTTGACGCCATTTTTTATTCCCGTTATGATAAATAATGTTAGACAAACGAACAAAGGAGGATTCAAAAACAATAGATGATTAAAACATCAGAGTTAGATAAATTGACCTCGTATTCTTATCGAAATCCTACTAAAGAAGATGGGGCAAAAATGTGGGAGCTGATTAAAAATACCAGTAATATGGATTTAAACTCAGCCTATTCTTATCTTATGTTTAGTAATTACTTTGGCGATACGTGTGTACTAGCAGAAGATAAGGATGAAATTATCGGCTTTGTGTCCGCTTTCCGTCCGCCTGCATCTCCTGATACGATCTTTGTTTGGCAAGTAGCTGTAAACGAATCGTATAGGGGGAAAGGAATAGGGAATAAGCTTTTAAATGAGTTGTTGAGCAGAGAAGCATGTGAAAATGTTCACTACCTAGAGGCAACTGTATCTCCTTCCAACCTGCCATCACAATCCCTCTTTAAAGGCCTAGCAAAACGGATGAATTGTCCCTGTGAAGTTTCAGAATGCTTTACTGAAGAGATGTTTCCGGAACCCGGACATGAAGCTGAGCAAACATATCGAATTGGTCCCTTTTAATCAGATAATAAAAACTCATTTGCCACGGTAGATTACAGCTAATTTAGACTGAATATTCCGAAAGGTTGTGTGTAAATGCAAGCTACAAAAGTATTAGATTCCCAATTAACCGTTTTTGAAACGCTTGAATCTGAAGTGCGTGGATATATACGAAGTTTTCCAACGACGTTTGTTAAAGCAAAAGGGTCAACAATGTGGGATGTAAATGGAAAGTCCTATATTGATTTCTTTGCAGGTGCTGGTGCATTGAATTATGGACATAACAATCAAAAAATGAAAGAAAAGCTAATCAGCTACATTGCGGAGGACGGGATTACCCATAGTTTAGATATGGGTACAAAAGCAAAAGCAACCTTTCTGACTAATTTTAATGAAAAGATATTAAAACCTCGGAACCTAGAATATAAAGTGATGTTCCCAGGGCCAACTGGAACGAACACAGTGGAAAGTGCCTTGAAGCTAGCTCGTAAGGTTACTGGACGTGAATTAGTCATCAGCTTCACTAACGGCTTTCATGGAATGACACTCGGCTCTTTATCCATTACAGGTAATTCTTTTAAGCGTCATGGTGCAGGTGTTTCACTAAATCATAGTATGGCAATGCCCTTTGATCAATATTTAGGTGAAGATGTAGATACCGTTGATTACTTAGAACGTTTTCTTGAGGACAGTGGAAGCGGTGTTGCTTTACCAGCAGCGATTATCCTTGAGACTGTTCAAGGAGAAGGCGGCTTGAATGTTGCGAACGCAGACTGGCTGAAACGAGTAGAAGAAATCTGTCGTAGATGGGATATTCTATTAATCGTTGATGATGTTCAAGCTGGTTGTGGACGTACTGGTACCTTCTTTAGCTTCGAGCAGGCTGGAATTGACCCTGATATCGTCTGTTTATCTAAATCCATAAGTGGTTATGGAACCCCAATGGCTTTAACACTCATCAAGCCAGAATACGATATCTGGGCACCAGGCGAACACAATGGAACCTTCCGTGGACATAATCTAGCCTTCATTACAGCCATCGAGGCCTTAAATTATTGGGAAAATGACGATTTTACGAAGGAAATTATCGATAAAGGGCTACTGGTGGATGAGTTCTTAAAAGGGCTTGTATCAAAGTATCCAGAATTAGAGGGCGAAGTTCGTGGGAAAGGGCTCTTTAGAGGAATTGCTTGTGGCGTTGAAGGATTGGCTGATAAGATCTGTGCCCAAGCATTTGAAAGAGGTCTCATTATGGAAACTTCCGGGCCAAATAGCGAAGTGTTTAAAATCATGCCAGCCTTAACCATTGATTGTGAAACCTTAAAGCAAGGTTTTGCCATAATAGAAGATAGTGTAAAGAACAGTCTCACCAACTAAAGGAGGAATCACCGTGATCGTAAAAAATTTAGACGAAGTTATAGGATCAGAAGATCATGTAAAGGGAGAAACATGGGAAAGTAGAAGAATCATCTTGAAAGATGCCGGTATGGGTTTTTCTGTACATGATACGATTATTTATGAAGGAACAGAGTCAATGTTTTGGTATAAATACCATCAAGAAGCGGTTTATTGTGTTGAAGGAGAAGGAGAAATTGAGGATCTAGGGACAGGAGAGATTCATCCAATTAAACCTGGAACTTTGTATGCGCTAGTAGGACATGAAAAACATCTGCTTCGTGCGACGAAGGGCAACATGAGAATGGTATGTGTGTTTAACCCACCATGTACAGGAAAAGAAACACATGACGAAGAAGGTGCTTATGCACTTCCAAAAGAAGAAGCTAACTTATAATAGAAGATATTAGTACCTAGTAGTGATAAACGTGCACCTATATAATAGAAGATACTAGTACCTAGTAATGAAAAATGAGCGCCACATATAATAGAAGAAAGTGCCCCTAAGTAGTAAGGGCACTTTCTTCTTGTTACGTTTAGTGAAGTATGAAGTAATAGATAATCAGCAAAAGGACTAGTACCAAAATCAAGCTTACACTTTGGAAAATGATTAAATGATAAACACTCGGTTGGACCTTTTCGGAAGGTAGTGGTTTCTCGCGCCATTCTTCCAAATAATCATCTCGATTAAAAAGATTATGATGAAACCTTCTAAATCCAAATGTTATTCCGTCAAAAAATCCACCTTTCATTGTATATTGAATCATAAAAATGAGTGCATAAATGAAACCAATATAGAAGAGAATATTGATATAGTGAAGAAGGTTATATTCATCAGCAATAATCAGATAAAGAATAAGTGATAATAATAAATTGAATAAAAATAGAAACCATTTATTTTTGAGCATTGTCGTCACCTTTATAGTTAATTTTTAGAAAAGGCAGTGAATGAATGTAGGACCGTTCAAATTATACTATATATAATTTAAACTACATAGGAAATACTGAATACATATTATCCTAACAAAATGGAATAATTATACATACACACTGATAAATACCCGCCATCATTGTAAGAAATACTGACAAAGGCGGGATTTCCATGATTTGATTTTATTATAATATAGTATTTTTTGATTTTTTTATTTATTTAAGCTTTACAAAAATACTAAAATCGGGATATACTTTCCTTAGCTTCTGTTTAATAGCTAGAATTGCCAGAAAATAAAAATAAATAAGGGGGCATAAACAAATGAAGCGTAAATTTGCATGGCTGTTATCACTTGGCCTAGTACTTAGTATGTTCTTAGCTGCTTGTTCAGGCGGCGGAAACGATACTACAGAAGAACCAGCGGACGATTCCGATCAAGCTGCTGAAGAAACAGGAGAAAAGGTTCTTAACTTTATTAATGGAGATACCATTCCATCGATGGACCCATCAATGGCAACTGATGAGTACGGCTTCCAATTCTTGGGCGCTACAATGGAAGGGCTTTATCGTTTAGACGAAAATGCTCAACCTGTTGAAGGTATTGCAGTAAGCCATGAGACAAGCGAAGATGGTCTTACTTGGACTTTCAAGTTACGTGAAGATGCTAAGTGGGAAAATGGTGACCCTGTAACAGCAAACGATTTCGTTTATGCTTGGCAGCGTGCTGTTAACCCTGATACTGGATCTGAATATGGCCCATACATGATGGCTGGCGTAATTAAGAATGCTGAAGCTGTAAGCACAGGGGAAGCAGAAGTTGCAGAGCTTGGTGTTAAAGCAGATGGCGACTATACATTAGTTGTTGAGCTTGAAAACCCAACTCCTTATTTCCATTCTTTAACAACTTTTGGAACATTCTTACCTTTGAACCAAAAATTTGTTGAAGAACAAGGCGATAAATTCGCAACAAGTACTGAAACTTTATTAGCTAATGGACCATACAAGTTAGCTAACTGGGAAAGTACTTCTAATGAATGGGAATTAGTTAAAAACGATACTTACTGGGATGCAGACACTGTACAGTTAGATAAGATGACTTATGTAGTTGTAAAAGACCCTCAAGTAGGTGTAGATTTATATGAAGAAGGTACAGTTGATCGCGCAGGTTTATCGTCTGACCTAGTTGACCAATATGCAACACATGATGACTATGCTATCACTCCTGAGACTTCTGTTTTCTACTTTAAGATGAACCAAACTAGAAACGAAGCTCTTGCAAACGTAAATATCCGTGCTGCACTAAGCAGAGCGTTTAACAAAGAAGATTTAGTAAATGAAATTCTTAACAATGGTTCAATCGTTGCAAACGGTCTTATTCCTAAAGACTTCGTTACGATTCCAGGCACTGAAAATGATTTCCGTGAAGTAAGTGGTGACCTTGTAACATACGATGTTGAAGCAGCGAAAGAATTCTGGGAAAAAGGTTTAGAAGAATTAGGAACGGATTCAGTTTCACTTGAATTCCTTGGTGGAGATACTGAAACATCTAAGGTAATGAACGAATACCTTAAAAATCAACTTGAAACAAATCTTCCAGGTTTAACAGTAACATTGAAGCAAGTTCCTTTCGAACAACGTCTTGACTTAGATACTAAGCAAGATTATGACCTTCAATTTGCTGGATGGGGTCCTGACTACCTAGATCCTTACACCTTCCTAAGCCTATGGATTACTGATGGTGGTAACAACAAAATGGGTTATTCAAACGCTAAGTATGATGAGTTACTAAAAGAAGCCGCAACTACACTTGCTCGTGACAACGAAGCTCGTTATGAAAACTTCTTAGAAGCGGAAAAGATTCTTTTTGAAGATGCAGCAATTGCTCCTGTATATCAACGTGCAATGGCACAATTGATTTCTCCAAAAGTTGAGGGTGTGTTCGTGAACCCGTTTGGAGCAACTTATGAGTACAAATGGGCTACAGTAGGATCTGCTGAATAAGCAGGTTGGTGTTTTCTAAAGAATATTCCTAGCAAGTAATAAGACCAAGAGAGTGTGTGCTTTTATGGCATATACTCTCTTTTCTCCTTTTTGAGGGAGAGAAATCAGATAATAATAAAAATTGTTTAGGGTAATATAAAAAAATCTTGAAGTAAATTAGGGGGTGCAGGAATGACTCGCTATATTCTGCGTCGTTTATGGTACATGTTCATTACATTATTCATCATTGCCTCGGTTTCATTCTTCCTCATGAAGTTGCTACCAGGTAGTCCATTGAATGCTGAAGATAAATTAAGTGAACAGCAAAAAGCTATTGTTTTAGAAAAGTATGGTCTTAATGATCCTGTTCCAGTTCAGTATGTTAAGTACATTGGTGGGCTTGTTCAAGGGGATTTAGGAATTTCATTTGCATTTGATAATACACCTGTTTCAAAAATATTAGGGGATAGAATAGGGCCTTCAGCGTTATTAGGTTTCCAAGCATTAATTATAGGAACAATAGTCGGTATCCTCTTAGGATTAACTGCCTCAATCTTCCGTAATGGGCCTCTTGATTACTCATCGACAATTATTGCTGTATTAGGAACATCTATCCCATCCTTTGTATTTGCTGGTTTATTGCAATATGTTTTTGCCGTGAAGTTAGGGTTATTCCCTGTAGCACTGTGGGGAAGCTTTGAACATACGATTCTTCCTACGATTGCACTAGCGATTCATCCAATGGCTACGGCTGCTCGTTTTACACGAACTGAGATGGTTGAAGTTCTTCATTCAAACTACATCACAACGGCACGTGCCAAAGGTGTGAATGAGTCTGGCATCATTTGGAAACACGGACTTCGTAATGCCTTGATTCCACTTGTTACAGTAATTGGCCCAATGGCCGTTAGTTTAATGACTGGTTCAATGGTAATTGAGCAGATCTTTGCGATTCCTGGTATCGGGGAGCAGTTTGTAAAGTCTGTAATGGTAAATGACTATCCAATCATTATGGGAACTACGTTGATGTTTGCTTTCTTATTTGTTGCGATTATCTTAGTAGTCGACCTCCTTTATGGATTAATTGATCCTAGAATTAGACTTGCAGGAGGAAATAAATAACATGGATAACAAAAATCAAAACAATATACCGAAGGAACTTTTTAAGCCGCTTGTTCGTGAAGAGGATACAAGCGAAAGGATTTCAAGTCCTAGCAGGACCTTTTGGCAAGATGCTAGAAGAACATTGCTTGCTAATAAAATGGCGATGTTCAGTATTTTCGTGCTTGTTTTCATCATTGTTATGAGTATTGTAGCACCTATATTTAATGAATACGGTAATGATGACCAAGATTTGTCGAGAGCAAAGATGCCACCACGTGTTCCCGTGCTGGAAAACATCTCTTGGTTAGGGTTTGATGGTACTTTAAAAGGGACTTACAAGGGTAAAGATGCTGAAGATGCTACTAGAAAAGCCGTTGCTAGATATGGAAATGATGAGGACTTTATTGATATTGAGGTCCTTAAACAAGGAGATGGCAGCAAGAACTCTGCTGAGGTAAAAGCTGTTTACCATATCTATGAAGCAAAGGATTTACAAGATACGTACTTTTGGATTGGAACTGATACTTTAGGTCGTGACCAATGGACACGTCTTTGGTTAGGTACAAGGGTATCATTAATCATCGCTTTTGTGGCAGCCATTATTGACCTTGTTATTGGTGTTGCCTATGGTGGTATTTCTGGATTCTATGGTGGGAAAGTCGATAACTATTTACAAAGAATTGTTGAAATTCTAGTTGGTATACCAAACTTAGTTATTATCCTACTGATGATGTTAGTTTTACAGCCGGGAATTGTTTCAATTGTTATCGCCTTAACGATAACCGGTTGGACAGGCATGGCCCGAATAGTAAGGGGAGAAGTCTTAAAAGTTAAAAACCAAGAATTTGTTCTTGCAGCCCGTACTTTAGGAACGCCAAACGGGACAATCATTCGAAAACACTTGGTTCCTAATATTAGTGGAATCATTATCATAAACACAATGTTTACGATTCCAGGCGCTATCTTTTTTGAAGCCTTCTTGAGCTTTATCGGTTTAGGGATTGTTCCTCCAAATGCATCCCTAGGTTCGTTAATTGATATTGGATTTGATAACTTAAGACTTTATCCGTATCTACTTGTATTTCCTGCAGTCTTAATTTCAGTAATTATGATTGCGTTCAATATTGTTGGGGACGGTCTGCGTGATGCATTTGACCCTAAAATGCATAAATAAAAGGTAGGTGTTTATAATGAGTAAATTATTAGAAGTTAAAGATTTGAAAGTTTCATTTGACACCTACAACGGTGAAGTGCAGGCTGTTCGAGGTGTTAGCTTTGATTTAAATAAAGGTGAAACATTAGCTATTGTTGGGGAGTCAGGATCAGGTAAATCCGTTACATCAATGGCTTTAATGCAACTCCTTGCTGGACAAGGATATATTAAGGATGGTCAGATCCTTTTAGAAGGAGAAGATCTAGTAAAGAAATCTGTAAAAGAAATGCAGAAAATTCGTGGGAAAGACATCTCTATGGTTTTCCAGGATCCAATGTCATCTCTAAATCCGACAATGAAGATTGGAAACCAAATCATGGAGGGGCTTATTAAGCATCAAAATATGAGCCGTGAAAGTGCTAAGAAGAGAGCTCTTGAGCTTCTTAACCAAGTAGGAATTCCGCAACCAGAGGTACGTATTAATCAATACCCACACCAATTCTCTGGCGGAATGCGTCAGCGTGTTGTCATTGCGATTGCCCTTGCTTGTAATCCTAAGGTTCTCATTGCAGATGAACCAACAACGGCACTTGATGTTACGATTCAAGCGCAAATCCTGGAATTGATGAAAGATATTCAAAAGGAAACAGACAGTGCAATCATTTTCATTACCCATGACCTTGGTGTAGTAGCCAATATTGCCGATAAGGTAGCAGTTATGTATGCAGGAAAAATTGTTGAAATGGGTACAGTGGATGATATTTTCTATAACCCTAAACATCCTTACACATGGGGATTATTAGGTTCAATGCCTACATTGGATAGCACGGATGAAGAATTATATGCGATTCCTGGAACGCCTCCGAATATGCTTAAACCGCCTAAAGGAGATGCATTCGCTCCAAGAAATCAATTTGCCTTGGAAATTGATACGCAGATGGAGCCACCAATGTTTAAAGTGTCTGATACACATTATGCGGCTACTTGGTTATTGCATCCTGATGCACCTAATATTGAACCACCTGAATCTGTCAAGCAGAGAATGCTAGGGTTTGCTAATACAGGTCGCAAGGATGGTGAAAAGTGATGACAAGAGAAAAAGTGTTAGAAGTAAAAGACTTAAAAAAACACTTTTCAGCAGGTAAAAATAAAGTAATTAAAGCGGTAGATGGAATTACTTTTGATATCTTTAAAGGGGAAACCTTTGGCTTGGTTGGTGAATCTGGTAGCGGAAAGTCAACTGCGGGTAGAACCATCATTCGTCTTTACGATGCAACAAGTGGGGAAGTTAAATTTAATGGTGAGGATGTTCATGGTCAAAAAAACCGAGAGCAACTACGAAAATTTAATCGTAAAATGCAAATGATTTTCCAGGATCCATCATCATCACTAAATCCGAGAATGACTGTTCTTGATATTATTGCCGAAGGTATCGACGTTCATAAACTTGCAAAGAATGATGCAGAACGGAAAAAGAGAGTAGAAGAACTATTAGAAGTAGTTGGTTTAAATAAAGAGCATGCCACTCGTTTCCCACATGAATTCAGTGGTGGTCAAAGGCAAAGGATTGGGATTGCCCGTGCCCTTGCCGTTGAACCAGAATTTATTATTGCGGATGAGCCAATCTCTGCTCTAGACGTATCCATTCAGGCACAAGTAGTCAACCTTCTTAAAAAATTACAGAAGGAAATGGGACTAACTTATTTGTTCATTGCCCATGACCTTTCAATGGTAAAATATATTAGTGATCGAATTGGCGTAATGTATATGGGGAACCTAGTGGAACTAGCAGATAGTGATGAACTATATGATAATCCCGTTCACCCCTATACTAAGTCGTTATTATCTGCGATTCCATTGCCAGATCCACGCTATGAGCGTGAGCGTCAACGGATTGCCTATGACCCGATGGCCCATGATGCGAGTGAAGAACCTGAATTTAGGGAAATCAGACCAAATCACTGGGTTCGTTGTACGACGAAGGAATTCGAACAATATAAAAAAGAACTTGCTAAAAAGTAAGTTGAAAAACCTCATTGTTGTTTAGGCAACAATGAGGTTTTTTGTGTAGAACAGACGTACCAGAATCGAGTGTTGAGATAAACTTTCATTTAGGTTTACTAGACGAGTATTGTATAATGGGAAGAAGGATAATTCTTTATAAAGGCTCTTTTCTCAAACTTTGTTGCTCTTGGATACAAATTCGATTAGATTAAGCTTTGTTTCACTACAAAGTACCCTTTTAATAATGTGAAAAGAGCGCGCAAACTTCTTATCACGTACCAAATAGCTTATCTTGCGTTAAAATCGGCTTTAGGTAGTAAAAATTGGCTTTAAGATTTTTACAATTTTAACAACAATCTTTACGAAAACAGCCTTTATAAAAGTACTTATAGACTGCTGATAAAAGGAAGGTACATATATGCCTTATGAAAGTGATAATATTTCAAGGATTCATCTAGATGGTAAAGAGTATATCTTGATTGGAACAGCCCATGTTTCGAAGAAAAGTGCAGAGCTTGTAAAAGAAGTGATTGATACCGAAAAACCAGATTCTGTTTGTATTGAACTAGATCAACAAAGATACAAGTCCATTAACGAGGGAAACAAGTGGAAGGAAATGGACATCTTTAAAGTGATTAAAGAAAAGAAGGCCTCATTGCTTTTAATGAACTTGGCTATCTCTTCCTTCCAAAAGCGAATGGCCAAACAACTAGGTGTGCAGGCAGGTCAAGAGATGATTCAAGGGATTGAATCAGCGAAGGAGAACGGTGCCAAGCTCGTTTTAGCTGACCGGAATATCCAGGTAACCTTCTCACGCATTTGGGGCAACCTTGGGCTAAAAGGAAAGGCTCTCCTACTTAGCCAAATCGTCTATGGAATTTTTAGCAATGAGAGTATATCGGAAGAAGAGCTTGAAAAAATGAAATCGCAGGATATGCTAGATTCAATGCTTCAGGAATTCACCGAGAGTTTCCCGAGGTTGAAAAAGCCACTAATCGACGAGAGAGATCAATATCTCGCACAGAAAATAAAGGAAGCTCCAGGCGAAAAGATAGTTGCCGTTTTAGGGGCTGCACATGTTCCTGGCATCAAAGAGGAAATTAAGAAAGACCATGACTTAGCTAGCTTAACAAAGCTACCACCAAAGTCAAAAGCACCGAAAATCATAGGATGGTCGATTCCTATTTTGATTTTGCTTATCATTGCCTATACGTTTATTGCGAACCCATCTGCAGGCTACCAACAGGCGATTAGCTGGTTAATATGGAATGGATCGTTATCAGCCATTGGGACCGCTATTGCCTTTGGTCACCCGTTAGCGGTTTTAACAGCCTTTATTGCTGCGCCGATTACCTCCTTAAACCCTTTGCTCGCAGCAGGCTGGTTTGCTGGTGCTGTCCAAGCCTATATGCGTCGTCCGAGTGTTAAAGATTTTGAAACCCTTACGGAGGATGTCTTTAGCGTGAAGGGATTTTGGCAAAACAAAGTCACACGTGTGTTACTTGTAGTTGTTCTTGCAAACCTAGGAAGTTCATTAGGTACCTTTATTGGGGGAGCAGATGTTATTCGTCTGTTTTTTGAAAACCTATAATCTCAAGGCTGATTTTTTAGATGCTGATTGAATAACTAGCAAAAGTAAAATAAGTGGAGATTCTCCCGTTAAATGCAAAATGGAGTTCGTTTTAGGGGAAATAAGGGGAGTTTTTCCGCTTATGATATAAAAATCCCCCCTTTTTCTCGTTTTTTGAGTGAATAGGGGGAATATCGAGACCGTCGATTAACTAAAAAAATCTCCTTCTTCACAAACTTTTTCAAAATCCTTTAATTTACTCATCACCTCATTCCATATGTACGGTAAAATTTAGATATATCTTATGTATGGAGTGATCGTGATGGCGCACATTCAATATAAAACATTTGGTCAGTTAACCTTTTCAGATTATGAAGTCTTCTCTTCAGTTCCTCCACATCCTTTCTGGAGCAGAGTCGAACAAGTGGTTGACTTTTCCTTTGCAGATCAACTCTGTGCACCCTTGTATTCCCCCCAAGGACAACGTCCTTATGCTCCTTCCTTAAAATTAAAGATTCATTTTGCGCAACGCTATCACAATTACTCTGATCGTGAAATGGAAGAGGCCATACTTTATCATCTCCATTTAAAACGTTTTTTGGGAGTACCTGTATCTTTTAACGGATTCGATCATAGTACTTTAGGACTCGACCGAGATCGTATGGGTTCTGCCATTTTTGATGCCTGTCATCACCATGTTCTTTCCCAAGCTTTGGCCAAAGGGCTATGGGGGAAAGAAAATGATCGCTGGCTTATTGATTCCTTCCATACGTATGCGAACATTGCGAAGGTGGGGGCTTACCGTTTAATCCAACAAGGAATCCTTCAACTTGTTCAACACATCAAACGTACATATCCGAAATTGTATACCTCACTTTTACAAGACTGTGCGCTCAACAGCTTTCTGAAACGACTCTCCGAGCGAACTCCTGAAAAGGATCGATTGGTCTTATTTAGCCGCCTGGTGGTGGAAGCCTATAGTCTGTTACATTGGCTAGAAAGCGAAAAGGTAAAACCTTTATTCTGGACATGGGGGAATGCAAAACAGCAGCTTCGTTGTTTGGAGCTTCAAGCCATCCTCTATCAAATTTTACAAGAGAACACCAAACCGATTGATCCAGATAAGCCCGAAGGTGCCGAACAGGAACCACTTCAATACCAAGAATTATCCAAAAAAGAAAAACCACAAGATCGGATCCGAAGTGCCTATGATCCAGATGTCCGGAGTGGATACAAATCAAGATCCTTGAAATTTACCGGAGATAAAGTCCAAGTCATAGAGTCAAGAGAGAACGGATTAATCTTGAATACTGAACCCATTCCAGGGAACGAGTGGGATGGAGAACGTCTTGCCCCGATGGTGGAGGAAGTGATCGATTATCACGGGATAGTACCAAAACAACTTATCGGTGATACGTCCTATGGCACAGGTGAAAATCGTCAGAAAATACAAGAGATGCAGATTTTACTGACCGCTCCTATACAAAAATATACAAACCCAACGGGTTTGTTAGAAAGCGATTGGTTTGTTTATGATGCAAAATTGGACGAGGTCACCTGTCCTCAAGGGTACTCGACTTCTATAAAAGTGCGAAATAACCCTAGTCAAGGCCATCAATTCAAATTCGAAGAGAAAACTTGTCAAACTTGCCCACTATTTGAACAATGTACGACCAATAAAAAAGGTCGAACCGTCTTTATCAGTGATTTTTATGAAATCATGGAACAAGGAAAATCCTATAATCTAACCGAAGCTGGAAAGAGTGCATTAAGGGCTCGATACGATGTGGAAAGAACGAATCATGAAGCTGCCAACCATCATGGACTCAGGAAACCAAGAACAAGAGGGCGAGAATCATTAAGGATCACGTCCAAATTAACGGCGATGGTGATCAATGTGAAAATTATGGTAAAGAAAATAGCTGAACCCATCCAGCCCATTTATCGTTACAAAAAATACGAAAAACGGGCGAAGGCCTCCGTCTGCCCAAATTAGGAAAATCAGGACAAGTAGAAGGCCTTTGAAAGGAATAATACATAAAAATCAATGAAAGTTTGTGAAAAAATCCATTGAAATTCACAAAGTATGTGAAATAAGGGTTAGAAGCGATATAAACTACAACTTAATCGACGGTCTCATATCTCCCTTTATTTAAGTTATTTTTAAGGAAATTAACTAATTAAGGGGAATTCTTCCCCCTATTATTGTTAAGAGTCAAAGAAGGAAAGTAGGAAGAACGTTAAAAGCAGGGCAAATTCCAATATGGTTGCCCTGCTTTTTCTTATGTGAATTGCTATGCTATTTTACCTGTTCCCCTTAAAAGAAAAGGCATTAGTTCATATGCTCATCCTGCCTTCATCCTAGTTCTATAAAGCAATAAAGCAAGGAGAAGAAGAAAGTAAACGAGCAATATGAAGAAGGTATAAACATACATTATCGGTTCGTTTTGGATAAAACCGACAACAGGAATATTCAATATCAATAATAAAACAAAGCCAAACAGAATGGCGGATGCACTACCGGTCACCAAGTTTTCCGTTGTATTGGATTGAAATTTCGGGTCTACAGCTTTTACAAGGGCTAGGCCTGTTGAAATGGTTCCTGTGAGCATTCCATAAAAGCCAAGTACATTTGTCAACCTGTCCTCAGGAAACACGCGGGGAACAATCCACAGTAAAAAGCCAATCGTTATGACACCACCCGCAGTTGTTAACAGTAAAATAGGTACTAAATATTCACCAAGAGCATAGATAGAAATCGCTGAAATAGATGCAGCAATCATATAGTCAAAGGAAAAACCTGAAATCCGTTGTAATAAATGATTATTAGGAGAATGCTCTAATGTAAATCCAGCAGCTTGCCATTTATTAAGAATCATCCTAAAAAGGACGGCATATAGGCTGCCGATGATGAAGTGGAAACCAATAAGCAGTTGAGCCAATGTAACCCCGTAGGTTCCTAAAGGGGTCAGGATTTTTTCTACACCAAATAGCGTTAAGTAAGTGACAAGATAGATGGTACCTATTAAGGCAATTTGATAGGTAAGTTTATCAATGGCATCGCTCAAAGGAATTTCATCCGGCTCCATTTTTTCTAATAAGAGTTGATTCTCTTTATTAGGTCTAGCAAACTCTTGTTTGAATTTTCCTCCTCGAACTAAAAAGTTCATAAGAATGATTCCTACAACAGTTGCCCATATGAAACCGATACCCGCAATGGTTAATCCAAGATTCCCCCCACCCTCAAGTCCAAGTTTTTCCCACTGAGTTCCAATGGAGTAAGCCTGCCCTGGACCTTGACCAAACCCAAGTGGCAGAAGCAAGCCCACGCCTGGAAATAATTCAGGGTAAAGAGAGATCCCTAATAACAATAAGAGACCAAAGCCAACTAAGCCTTGAATCAAATAAGTGGAAACGATTAGCATTCCAGAGTTCATAATGGCAGGACTACTTTGAACATTGCGTTCTTTTAAAGAAAGAGCGATAAAGCCGATGCCCATTAAGTGATAGACTAAGTTTCCTAACAAATCTACATCAAAGGAAATCCATCCTAGGATTTCTGAGCCTAACATTAAGCCGAGGAAGCCGGCAATCATCGAGGTAGGAACAATAAGTTTTCTTAAAAAGGGTATCCTTGCTTTTAAAATAGCAGCAATGACCATCAACAAGGATAATAGAGAAAAATCCAAAATAATGGCCCATGTATCATTCATTATTAGCGCTCCTAATATCTAATAGTATTGAGGTCTTTATGACTTGAAGCCATTTATAGGCTGACGTTCTAGGCTGATAGAATTCAATTTGATATTGCTTATGATCAGTAAAAAACTCAAGATGATGGTGGAGATGAATATTCACTCCCTCAAGATCCTTAAAAGCAAAGGAATACGATTTGCCTTCATCTGAGACAAGGGTCATCCCACCTTCAGTCCAATTCAGGTTTCCTTGGCAGATAAAAGCGAAAGGTTGGTCAGTATCCGCTGAAAAGAGTTTTACATGGTCTTTTAAGGAAAACGTATAGGTCGATTCAGACATCCTAGCCTCTAGCCACTCTAATTGCCATTTATTCCATGCAGATGGAGTGAGAAAATGCAAAGGGTGCTTTCCCTCTTCAAAGGTCCCAAAGGGAGTATAACGAACAGTATATTCACAGTTTTTACAGTGAAACAGTTGATTGTTAGACTCAAGTTGACCTAGATGCTCACAATGCGGGCAAACAAATAGATAACGTTCTAAATAGTGTGCTAGATTAGCTCCAATAAAAGGAATCTGTTTTTCTGCCTGCCATTTCATTTCATCATGGGCAAGTGCTTCTGTAAGCATCTGGTGAATGGTCTCAGGAGTTTCATTGGTTAGTTCTACTTTATCCCACTTCTTAACGAATGAAATGGATATTAGACCCTTACGATGATCAACAGCCCATCTAGGATGGCTAAGATGCCCGCCAGAAATGGTCGCAATGATAACAGGAACATTCAACATTTTAATTAACTTTGCGGTTGCAGGCGTGAGGGGTTCAGTGTTGCCATCCCAATTCCTGTTTCCCTCAGGAAACAGCCCGATTACCCGATTATGTTTTACCGCCTTCCTCATACTACGAATTGTCCGTGTATCGCTTTTAAACTTCGTTTTAGGAATGGCCCCTGTATAATCCAATACTCTTTTTAATAGGGGGTTCCGAAACAAGGAATCACCCGCAACAAAGGATATAGGTTCTTTTACAAACAAATTAAGATAAAGTGGATCCCAGTTGGTTACATGATTTGACAGAATGATATAGGGTGGTTGTAAATTTATCGTATCGTTGCGCTCAATGACAATCTTCGAACGACGATTGAGGTAGGTACGAATCATGGATAACAGGAAGGAAGTCATCATTTTACCCGGCTTTTGTTCAATGCTCATGATTGCACTCCTAGTATAAAAAATTTCATGAATACCTTAGTTATACCATAAAGACAGCCATCTATGAGGGCGGTTTTTGTTTTAGTGTTTTTTTAGGCTCTTTTCTCAAACTTTGTTGCTCTTGGATAAAAATAGGTTGGATTTAACTTGGTTCACTACAAATTAGCCTTTTAATAATGAGAAAAGAGCGTGGAAACTTACCTATAACGTACGAAATAGCTTATCTTGCGTTAAAATCGGCATTAGGTAGTAAAAATCGACTTTAAAATTTTTACAATTTTAACAACAATCTTTACGAAAACAGCCTTTTTTAAACAAATCAATTGTAAAGCTTAGGTTTTGGACTTACGATGAATATAAAGAGATTAAGGTGGGTTTTTGGAGGAGAAGTGAGATGAGAAGTTACTTGATTTTGGGGATGTGTGCCTTATTCATCATACAATATTTTGCTCAAGTACAGTGGCTACAATATGTTGTGTTCATAATGGCTTTGCTAGCCTTTATTGGGAGTGCCGTTAATGCCGACCGTTTTCCACGGTTATTAGGAATCTTGATGATGACCACAGGGCTTATTATGGAGTGGAGTAAAGGAACTGGTTTTGGTGGGGTTAATCAAGGAATCTTTTTGATTCTCCCGCTAATTTGTTTAATTACATTAGCACCGCTATTATCCATTCCGCTTAAAACTGGTGGGTATTTTGAGGCTGTCTCAAGTTTGCTGCACCGATTTTTGCATCAACCAAGAAAACTATACGCGGGGATGACTGGAACCTTGTTCTTTCTGAGTCCTATCTTGAACCTTGCCTCTGTCAGGATTCTAAATGAGTTTATCGAAGAACTAAAGCTTCCATCAGCAATGTCTGCAAAAGGCTATCTTGTTGGTTTTACCACTGCATTGACGTGGTCACCTTATTTTGCCTCTGTTTCGTTGGTCCTCCATTATTTAAATGTGCCTTTTAGTGAATATATTTTGTACGGATTAGGTTTGTCAATCATGTTGTTAGTTGTCGGGAATCTTCTATTTGCCTTATGGGAGAAACGGAATCCAATCGATTACGAAGCAAGTTCCGGTGGGACAATAGATAGGCAACACCAGAATCGTTTGGTTAAGCTGGGTCTTTTCGTTATCCTGCTTATGAGTATTTGTTTGACGATTGAAAAGTTAACGAGCTGGTCAATGATCGTCATTGTTTGTCTCATTTCCGTAACGGTTCCAGTTGTAAATGCGTTGAAACCCGTGAATCGAAAGAAAATGCGTCCCCTATTAATCGATTTTCGCGATCGTACCGTCCCAATAATGAATAATGAAATTACCCTTTTTATGAGCGCAGGGATGTTGGCATTTGCTTTACAAGGCACAAGTTTTGCAAATAAAGTGAGCTCCCTTCTTACTGGCCTTGCGAACGAGTCTTTCTTTTTATTTGCGGGTGCTGTTCTGCTGATTGTTCTTAGCATAACGTATATCGGGATTCACCAGATTGCCGTCATTGGCGCGTTAGCGATGCAGTTAAAGGCAGAGGAGCTAGGAATGACGGATATAAGCTTAGTGATGCTCTTATTGCTTACTTGGGTCCTTTCAGCAGCTTTAAGCCCGTTCTCAGGTTTAAACCTGATGATAAGTCGCTTTTCGGGGATATCTGGGTTTCGCTTAGGAATCAATACGAACGGACTCCATCTATCCATTATAGCTATTATCGGAATCGCGTTTATATCCTTTATTGCATAGATTTCTTAATGGCTATTGTTGTTTACCAATAATCACGTTTTACCTGACTTACTCCACGGGGCAAGCCCACGTGGTTTTACGGGCAAATTCCATAACCATATATAAAAAAGGAAGCAGACTCAAACCTGCTTCCTTTTCCTAATTCTCAACTTGAACATTTCTTATCCGAACTTTGTATATTTGATAGAACAAGAAAGCAACAATGGATAAAAACATTCCGATCAAATAAGGTAAACCTATCGTGATAGAAAAGAGTAAGCCTCCAAGCGGAGGACCAATGATTCGACCAAGCGAATCGAATGAGGACAGAAGTCCTGTTACACTGCCATGTCCCGCAGAGGATGTTTTAGTTAGAAGGGAAGAGACACCAGGGCGAATAAGCCCATTCCCAATCCCAAATATCGTTAAGAAGAGAGCAGCAGTAAAAAAGTTTTTTGTAAATAAAATAAGACTAAAGCCTACGGCCGAAATAAAGATTCCTAACTGAATGACAAAGCCTTCCCCAAATCTCTTCGTCAGTTTGCCAACTAAACCACCTTGGACAACTGCCTGAGCTAATCCCATAATCATAAAAATATAACCAAGCTGTACGGCTTCTAGCCCCGCTGTTGCGGCAGCAAAGTAAGCATATGTGGCTTCAAGGCCTGCTAAAGATAGTGTTACAAATAATTGCAGGAAAAACAAAATGGAATTCGGCCCCTTTAAAGCTGCGGTAATAGATTGCCTTTTATTTGTTTCATGGGCTTTCCGCTGTTCTGACGTCAAGGATTCTTTTAAAACGAACATCACAAAGAAGAACGTTAGTAAGGATGAGCCACCAGCAAGATAAAAGGGAATATGTAAACTTTGTTCTGAGAATATACCCCCAATAGCTGGTCCGAAAATAAATCCAAGCCCTGTTGCCGCCCCTATGATCCCCATCCCTTTTCCACGGTCTTCTAGCGAGGTTACATCTGCTACATAGGCCATGACGGTCGGCATATTTGCTGAGGACAAGATTCCACCAATGATCCTTGCCGCAAAGAGCATCCATAGCTCTGTGGAAAAAGCCATCATAAAGAAGGAAAGAGAAAGACCAAGTATCCCGATCATAATCACAGGCTTCCGGCCAATCTTATCAGAGATTCTTCCCCAAACAGGCGCAAATAGAAGCTGCATGATGGAATAAACCGCCATTAATAAACCCAATTGTGTGGGAGAAGCCCCGATCTCCTCAGCATAAAATGGAAGTACTGGGATGATAATTCCAAAACCAACCATGACAAGAAACATAACCGCGAAAAGAATGGGTAATGTCTTTTTTGTTTCCATATGTACATTCACTCCAGTTTATCTAACGATATCATTTAATAGTCACTCTATTTTTTTACAATAAGCAATAATAGCTGTATGTTAAAAGAATGCTTTATGAACTTCATTATACACAACTAAGGTTGCTTATACCGAGCATTAAGCTGAAAAAAATCAGGAGTTCCTAAAAATTGGTTTTTACCTGTGGTAAAGTTTTGCTTGCTTTCCTAGCAAAAATACGGTAATCTATCAAATGTTCAATAACCATAATAATCTAATAATCTTCTTATCCAGAGAGATGGAGGGACTGGCCCTATGATATCTCGGCAGCGGAACTCAAGTGTTGAGTTGCTGTGCCAAATCCAGCAAGCAGAAATGTTTGAAAGATAAGAAGAGTGTTTAATCGATATGATTAAGACCTCTTCTTGTCTGTTTTAGGAAGGGGTCTTTTTGCTTTATAAGGCTCTTTTCTCAAACTTTGTTGCTCTCGGATACAAATTCGGTTAGATTAAGATTTGTTTCACTACAAAGTACCCTTTTAATAATGAGAAAAGAGCGCGCAAACTTCTTATCACGTACCAAATAGCTTATCTTGCGTTAAAATCGGCTTTAAGATTTTTACAATTTTAACAACAATCTTTACGAAAACAGCCTTATATAAAGGCCACTATCATAAGTCAATACTAGGAGGAATCATCATGGGAGTGGAGAGAAAAGGAAATGCATGGGCGTTACTGCCGTTTGCGGTCTTTTTAGTTTTATTTATTGGAACAGGATTGGTAACAGGGGACTTTTATGCATTTCCTGTGATTGTAGCCATTGCGATTTCAGCGGCAGTTGCTCTTGCTATGAACCCGAAAGAGTCTTTTGCGCATAAAGTAGATATCTTTTGTCGAGGTGCCGGGAACGGTAATGTGATGCTAATGGTTGTTATATTCTTATTAGCCGGAGCCTTTTCAGCAACAGCTAAAGGAATGGGTGCAGTGGATTCGACTGTTAACTTAGCATTATCCGTTGTGCCACAAAATTTACTTATGGTCGGAATGTTCGTGATAGCCTGCTTTATTTCTTTATCAATGGGAACATCTATGGGAACGATTGTGGCTCTGGCCCCGATTGGTGTCGGGATTAGCGAACAAACGGATATTTCCTTGGCGCTTTCAATGGCAGCAGTAATTGGGGGAGCAATGTTTGGAGATAATCTATCGTTTATTTCCGATACAACCATTTCTGCTGTGCGTTCGCAAAATACGCAGATGAAGGATAAATTTAAAGTCAATTTTTGGATTGTTTTACCTGCAGCCGTCATTACTTGTGTGCTTTTAGGTGTATTAACAATGGGCGAAAGTGCTCAAATTGCCCAGTATGAGTTTAGCTGGGTAAAGATTTTGCCGTATTTATTGGTGATTGTGACAGCGCTGATTGGAATCAACGTCTTTCTTGTTCTTGCATTAGGGATTGTATTTGCGGGAGCTGTAGGATTAGTGGATGGTAGCTATAAGCTGATGGGCGTTGTTCAAAGTATTGGGGATGGAATGGCAGGGATGTATGAGATTGCCTTTCTTGCGATCCTCATTGCTGGAATGGTTGAAGTGATTAAGCATAATGGCGGCATCGATTACTTGCTACATCTAGCAACAAGTAAAATTAAAACAAAAAAAGGGGCAGAGTTCGGGATTGCTGGCTTAGTTGGTCTAACAGATTTATCTACGGCTAATAACACAATTGCGATTATCATTACTGGTCCCTTAGCAAAGGATATTGCGGACCGATACGATATTGACCCCCGCAAATCATCAAGTATTTTAGATATCTTTTCATGTAGTGTACAAGGGTTGATTCCTTATGGAGGTCAAATCCTTGCGGCCACTGCGGTTGCCGGAATCTCACCAATCGCAGTTTTACAATACTCCTACTATCCAATCTTAATCGGAATATGTGGAATCATTGCTATCTTAATAGGGTATCCGAAATTTACTAGTAAAACTGCTAAACAGGCTAAATCTCTAAATTCTCAAGTGTCCTAACCAAAAAACACCTGATCATCTTTAATGATGGTCAGGTGTTTTTTTACTTTTTCTATTGTTTAAATAAAAAGAAGTTGATTGGCAAACTGTTGATTGGAGCGGAAGGCACGAAGACTCCTGCGGGAGTGCAAGGCCAAGGGAGACTCCGCAGGAGCGAAGCGACGAGGAGATAGAAAAGCGGAAGCGCCCTGTTCAGCCCCGACAAGCGCTGGAGGGCCGGCAGATGAAGTCGTTCTTTGACTTCAACTGACGGACCGAAGCGACTCGAGGGGCTAGGCGCTGGAGCTGGCCAGGCTTCCGGACTGCCCGCGAACCGCTCGTGCCTGGAGCGGAAATCAACTCCCTTTTCAAAGCTAATCTTTTTTTAAACTGTGATTCAAATCCTTATTTGAATGTAGCGGATGTTATAGGATGGTCTCAGATGGAAAAAACATATAACCAATCAACTGGAGGAAAAAATAGATGAACCACATTACACTAGCTGAAAATACGTACTTAGTAGGAAAAAACGATACCCGTGAAGTTCCTTTCCACCGACTAATTTTAGCAAAAGGTACTACCTATAATGCGTATTTACTAAAAACAGAAAAACCAACCTTAATTGATACAGTGGATATGGAATTTGGCCGTGAATTTGTTGAGCATTTAAGCGAACTCATTGATCCAACTGAGCTCCACTATATCGTCATAAACCACACAGAGCCTGACCATTCAGGCGGTATGGCTGCACTTGCAGGAAGAGCTACAAATGCCATTATCGTCTGCACAGAGCCAGCTGTTGGGGAACTGAAAGAAATGTACAAAATGCATAACCGTGAGTTTCTTGTAGTAAAAGACGGAGATACCCTTGATATCGGTGGGAAAACCTTATTGTTTAAGGAAACACCCTATCTCCATACGGAAGAAACGATGATTACCTATTGCGTAGAAGATAAAATTCTTTTCCCATGTGATATTTTCAGTACGCATGTGGCAAATACAGAAATTTTTGCTGACCAAGCTGGCTTTGATATTACCGATGACTTTATCGGCTACTACAATGCGATTATTCACCCACACCGTAGATATGTAAGAACACTAATTAATGCTTTAGAAGGCTTAGATGTTCAAATGATTGCTCCATCACACGGTTATATTTTACGTGATGAAATTCAAAAGTATATCGGTCTTTATGCAACGATGAGTGCCGACAATGTGAACGATAAAAAAGTAACAATTGTTTATACAACCATCAGAAGCAATACGAAAAAGGTTGCAAATCACCTTCAACGTATTTTTGAGGAAAATAATATACAAGCAACCGTTTTTAATGCTGATAAATGTGAAAAAAGCGACATACTCGCGAGCATTAAAGAAGCAGATGCAGTCTTTATCGGAAGTTCCACAAAATATGCTGACATGATCGGTAACTTAGAAGAGGTCCTAAAAGACCTGGTTGAGATGGATCTTGAGGGGAAAATTGGTGCAGCCTTTGGTTCATATGGCTGGAGTGGTGAAGCAATTGAAGTCATCCAAGACTATCTCATGCAAACAAATATGAATGTGCAGAGCACTTCTCATGTCATTAAAACAACCGGTATGACACATGTAGAATTCCCAGTTCGCGTTCGTTTCTCACCTAAAGATGAGCAACTTAAGAAAATTGAGCATTCTGCAACCTTTGTCGCTGATTTATTACTAAGTGCTGTTTAATAAAGGCTATTTTCTCAAACCTTGTTGTTTACAGAGCTTAAATAGAACTTTAATGCCATGTTCTTCATTAAAAAATAGTTTTAGGGTTTGAGAAAAGAGCTGCAAACTAAGGTGTGAAGCACAGAATAGCTTTCCTTGCGTTAAAATCGGCTTTAGGTAGTAATAATCGGTTTTAAGATTTTTACAATTTTAACAACAAACTTTACGAAAACAGCCTTAATAGAAGGAGATGCGAGAAATGGCAAAAACGTACTGTATAATAGGCTCCGGTGTCGCCGCAGTAAATGCAGCAAAGGCGATTCGTGACCACGACAAGGAAGGGAAGATTCTAATCTTTGGATCAGAATCCTCTATGCCTTATAACAGAATTAAACTATCAAAAGACTTATTTTCTGACTTAACAAGCCCAAAGGTGTTGCTTAAAAAGGAAAAATGGTATGTGACACAACAGATTGAGCTATTAAATAAGGCGATTGTAAAAATAGATACCGACGACTATGTCATTACGACTGCAGATGGAGATATTTTTGCATACGATAAGCTTCTTATCTGTACCGGGGCAAAGAATAGGAAACTACCGATTGAAGGGGTAGACAAGCCTGGCGTGTTTACCATCCGTGAAATGCAAGAGGCAGAAGCCTTCAAAACGTTCATCTCTGACAAGGAAAGCGTTGTTAATATTGGGGGCGGGATACAAGGGTTAGAAACCGCTTGGTCTCTCCATCAAGCTGGGAAGAAAGTAACAATTGTTGAAGCTGCGCCAAGGTTAATGGCTAGACAGCTAGATGAAAAGACTAGCCAGTTGTTAAAAAATCGAATTGAAGAACTTGGCATCAAAGTCTATTTAGGGACAGGGATAGATCAAATCATAGGTGAAGAGAAGGTAGAGGGTGCGATCGCTGGTGAAACAACAATTGCATGTGATAGTGTCATTTACTCAATCGGTGTGATTCCGAATCTTGATTTGGTGAAGGATACGGAAATGGAAACAAATCGCGGAATTATCGTGAATGACAAAATGGAAACAAGTGTTCCAAATGTTTTTGCCGCAGGGGATGTAACTGAGCTAAATGGGGAAGTAGAAGGTCTTTGGGGCAGAGCGATGGATCAGGGGAAAGCAGCAGGAAACAATATGGCTTCAACTGAGTCTATAGCATACCAAAAAACCATTCCCCTAACTGTTTTCAATGCCTTCGATTTGCCTTTGTTCTCAATCGGTTTAGTAGATGAAGAACAATGTGATACAAGCATGGTAGAAGAAGAGGGAACTGAAAGGTATACAAGACTCTTTATTAAAGACAACAAAATCGTCGGAGTCATTTCTTTCGAAGGAGTTGTTGCTTCTATGCCATATAAAAATGCTATTGAAAACGAGGTATCTATAGAGGGAATCGACTTGAACAACCGATCAATCGCAGAATTAATGACAGAAGTGAAAGAAAGACAATCAGTATTAGCATAATTTTAGGAGGAAATGAAAATGAAAAAATACATTTGTAAACCATGCGGCTATATCTATGACCCAGCAATCGGAGACCCTGATGAAGATGTAGAAGCGGGCACAGCATTTGAAGACCTGCCAGAAGACTGGGTTTGCCCAATGTGCGGCGAAGATACCACTCACTTTGAAAAAGTAAAAGAATAAAGGATGTAGAAGTGCTGAACTTAACGGTTTAGCACTTCTTTGTTTGCTGAAGGGATGTGCATGTAGCTGAGGTGATTTAAGTCACTCCAGACCACCGTGCACAATGCTATATTTTTAGTAAGGAAACTAATACAAAAAAATAATTTCTTATTGGGTGATAAAAATGACAGAGCATAGTTGTACACGATGTGATCAATATAGTGATAGTGGGCCTTGTGCTAAGAAGGTACCTATTTTTGCTTCGTTATCTGGTAAAGAAATTTTAAAAGTAACAAAGATGATCAGCCATAGACAGTTTAAGAAGGGCCAAGCACTCATACACGAAGGGGCAAAGTCAGACAAACTATTTATTATTAATAAAGGCCAGGTAAAAAGGTCAAAATTCACGGTGAATGGGAAAGAACAAATCCTTGATATCATGACTTGTGGGGATTTCTTCGGAGAAATGAACCTTTTCAATGCGGAGGAAGCCAATAATTTTACGGCATACGCCATCGAGGAGACAGAAATATGTGTGTTAACGAAAGAGGATATTGATCGGATTATGGCCGCACATCCCGATATTGCCATAAAATTACTAAAAGAAGTAACAAAAAGACTAGCACATACAGAAAATTTGGCGCAAAACTTAGCTACAAAGGATCCAGAAGTTCGGATTGCACAAATGATTTTGGAGTACTGCCAAAAGTTTGGCGTAAAGGATAAAGAAGGAATACTGATTCAGTTACCAATAACACGTGAGGAAATTGCTAGCTATGTAGGGGTTACGAGGGAAACAATTAGTCGTAAACTCAGTAAATTCGAAGACTTAGAGTTAATCTCCATAGTGGGAAATAAACAAATCCTTGTAAGAGACGAGTATTCTTTAATGGAATATATCAAATAGACATAATGAAAAAGACAAGTAGTTTCCTGATTGATAGGGGACTGCTTGTCTTTTTTATGGAAGTCTATCGAATTCTATAATAGAGCGATAACCTAGTTGTTCAAAGAAGGAGCTGAGTACTTGAACCGCACTTTCCTCTGCTCTAGTTAATACTCCTAAATCGATTGCCTCTAGCTCTATTTGTTGTTTGGCTTTTGCAGCAAGGTCAAAGCCCTCATCCCACTGAACTTCACTTCGAAAGAGCCCTTCTTCCGAGTAGGTTTGAACCTTGTCCATCTGTATGGTGGGCTCTTGTATAAATTGGGCATGAGGAATTTTCAGGGAGATTTCTTTAGCTTCCTCATTTATAACTATATTTTTGGCAGACAGCTGCTGCAAATCTACACCGGCTAATACAGTAGCAGGGACGATTAGCAGTAGTGTCCGCTTCGTTCCGGGTATATTAACACTGATCTCTTTATTAAATATCTTATTATCTTCTACTTTAAGGACAGTTGTAACTTGTGCCTCAGCAGTAGCGAGTGTAGCTAAATCTCGGACACTTTCAATCATGCTAAAGCTTTCAGTCTTAAGGGTACTTCCCGCAAAGAGCTTTGTGTATGTAAAAACTCCTATACCACTAATAAGTAAAAGAATCATCACAATGGAGACCATACGTATAATCAGTTTTAGCCTAAAGAAGAGGAAGAGGGGAGGGCGCTTTCTATTATTCTCCAGTGCTATAGTAGCGGCCGTTTCATGAATGCCCTTCTGAGCCTCATGTTCTGATAATCGAGTGGCTCTCCTAAACTCTTTTTTATTGCTCATGATGTAGGTCCCCCAATAAAACGACTTATATAGACATCATAACAAAAGATTCGATAAAAAACCCTAATCAATTATAGAAAGAGGAGTGGAGTTCTTTAAGGGTAATCTATTATATGAACAGAGCTATTACTATAAGTAAGTAATGCCGTGTAAAGAAACTGTTTTTTGGTGATTCGGTCCGGTTATAGTGGGAAGTAGGGGAGGGGACTACAGAGGAGGGATATGTAAATAAATAGGAAAAAATGAAGATGTAAACAATAATGTATACTTGTAAACAAAATGTAAACATTGTGTATACAATGATGTTTACAAGTATACAAAAGTGTATACATGTTGTTATACAGGGATGTGTACACTTTTGTGTACATGTATACACTTTTGTACTAATTGTATACAAAAATGTATACAACTAAAGTAGGATTGACCAATTGGATATCTTGCTATAATCTGTAAATATTAGAAATTAATATTTTGAGAGGATTGATAAAATGAGTACTAGTAGAATTTGTGCTGTTGACGTTGGAAATGATGCTGTTAAAGCAGTGTTTGGAAAATTAGATTATGAGCTTTACATACCGAATGTGATTGCGAGAGATACTGCAGACCGTCCAGTTATTGGAATTGAAGATTTAAATGAGAAGAATCCACTTGACGGAATTCATATAAGAGTACACTCCCCTGCCCTAATGGATAACAACGTCATTTACCGTGTAGGGGACTTGGCTACGAAAAGTGATAATGCTAGTGAACTAGATCCAGGAAGCAGTAAGTCCGAAGAAGACCAAACGCTTGTTATGCTTTTTGCCACTCTAGCACTGGATGCTGTTCGCGAAGAAAATGCTTCTATTTTTAAAAGAAATAATAATGTAGTAGATGCGAACTATACATTAGGAACAGGTCTTCCATTACGTGAAGTCAAAGAAGGAAAAGATGTGGGCTACCGTTCGCAGCTTCTAGGATCTGTCCATCAGGTAGAGTTTCTAGTTACCCCTAAATATCAAGGTTTAAAGGTAAATATTAAGTTTGACCAAGTAAAAGTCTACCCAGAGGGTTTTGCTGCTTATATTAATCTAGTAATGGACAATGATTTAAACATCATTAACCGTGATTTAATTGATAAAAACATACTTATTCAGGATATTGGTGGATTATCTACAGATATCGCTGTCATTAAAAGTCGTAATGTGGATGATGATAAAGCACAGGGCTTTAACCTTGGTGTAGCTGAGGCTTTAGAGGCGATTAGAGAAGAAATTAGATCAAAGCATGGGGTTGAGTTAGATAGCCGTCGTGACGTTGTTGACATTATCACAAGGAAGAATGACCGCAACCATATTATGGTAAGAGGTAGCCGCACAAGTGTTCATGACATTACTGATCGGATTTTAGTAGACTTGGCGAAGAAGCAATACCGTCATTTACGAAATGTTTGGCAAAAGAACTCACAAACAGAGATTTGCTACTTTGTTGGCGGCGGTTCTATGGTCCTTAAGGAGTACCTCAAGACGCTTAATAATAATCTAGATGGCTACAACATTGAGTTCTTTGAAGATGAGAAGGAAAGCATTTGGATGATGGCAAATGCTTACTACAAATTAATCTCTGATTTTGTCCGTAAAACAGAGAAGGCAAATAAGCCAGCCAAAGAACCTGTAAAGCAATCTTCAAATAAGTAAGATGATAAGGTGATTTCATGGATAAAAAGGGAATGACAAACATCCAGAGGGGGCAGGCGATTACTTTCCGCCTCCCTTCCGATACCCCTGACCACATCTTAAAGCAGTTACAGAGGCTTAAGGAAAAGGAAAAGAGAAACTTTTCTAGTAAGATAGCTGAATTTGCTATTGAAGGCGTCGGAAACACCATTGCTAAAGAAAAAGAAACCGTTACGATTCCCCTTCCAAAGCAACTAAGTAAGGAACAACGAAACTGGCTGAAGCATTCCCATTCTGAAGCGATGTTAGGCACGATTGTCTATCAACTGCTTGCTGACCCAGTAAGGGCGGCTGCAATCCTTGCTACTTTGAATAGTAAGGCGCTCGACATAGATGAGGCCTTATACCTTCAGGAGGAGTTCCAGGAGGAGCAGGTGCCTGCTGAGGTAGAAGAAGTATCCAAAACAGTTGAGACCAAGCCAGATACCTTTGAGGACGATCTGATGGACTTTGATTGGGAGTCAGCGTTACAAGAACAAGCATCTTCAGTAGATGAATCCAATCAAGAGGACGAAGACGCCGATGACCTCCTTGGTGGTTTTTTGGCAAATATGAATAAGTAGGATTATTCGCATAGTAATTCGCACCAAAGTTAAAAAGCAATCTGGCAAGTAAATCAGAAAAGAAAAATGCTTGGAGACATTGGCTCCAAGCATTTTTTATTCCAAGATCAGCACCGGTTAGCGATTTCCTAACCTTCAGGAATTGCCAGCAAATAAACTACTAAAAATAAGGGGAGAAATTCCCGTTATCGACGAAATAGCACGAAAAATAGAGTAAATAGCGGGAAAAATTCCCCCTATGTACTTGAAAAACATGAAAATGGACCCTCTTACCTTGCTTTAGCGGGAAAAACTCCCCTTATATCCCCCGAACCAAGCTCTATTTTGCAGGTTAACGGGAAAAACTCCCCTTATTAAACAATCAGAGGTAACTCAATTAAGGATAAGAAAGACTGTCTGCTTCATTTATTTGCCTCTCAGACCCCCTGCTAGTAAAATATCATTTTATTCGAAATCTGAACCCGTTAGTTTTAAAATAGGTGGTCGATTTTTGAACAACTGCCGAAGTTGGAGATATCCTCTTAAAGCGGTATAATGGCAAGTAAAATCTATAAGATTGGACGGAACAAATGGAATATCGTTTAACAGTTAAATCAAAATATGTGAACAGATTCAAAAATGGATATCCGCTCATTTTTAAGGATGCCATACTAAATTTAAGTGATGTGCAAGAAGAAGGGTCAATCGTGAGGCTAGTTGATGAACGGAAGCAGTTTTTAGCCAAAGGCTATTACGGGAAACAAAATAAAGGCTTTGGCTGGGTATTAAGTAGAAATGAACAGGATCAGTTTGATCGGCATTTCTTTAAGCAAAAGCTTCAAGAAGCGATTAAACGGAGACAGCATTTGTACGATAATCCAGATACAACGGCTTTTCGAATTTTTAATGGAGAAGGCGATGGCATTGGTGGAGTTACCATTGAAAACTTCGCTGGCTATTATCTGATTCATTGGTACAGCCAAGGGATTTACAGCTTTAAGGATTCAATTATTGATGCATTAAAAGAATTAGTGGAATTTAAAGCGATTTATCAGAAAAAACGCTTTGATACGAAAGGTCAATACATTGAAGAAGATGACTTTGTTACTGGTGAGCGAGGAGAATTCCCTGTCATTGTAAAGGAAAATGGGATCAACTATGCGGTTTATCTAAATGAAAGTGCTATGGTGGGCGTCTTCCTGGACCAGAGGGACGTTAGAAGGACGATTCGTGACCAATATGCCAAGGGGAAGACGGTGCTTAATACCTTCTCCTATACGGGCGCCTTCTCGGTCGCTGCATCCTTAGGCGGTGCCGCAAAAACAACAAGTGTAGACCTGGCCAATCGCAGCCTTCCAAAAACGCAAGAACAGTTCCAAATCAATGGATTGGATGACCAGAAACACGATATCCTTGTCATGGATGTTTTCAAATACTTTAAATATGCCTCAAAGAAAAATCTTAAGTTTGATATGGTTATTCTTGATCCGCCAAGCTTTGCGCGCTCAAAGAAATTTGTTTTTAGTGCTGAGAAGGACTATAAAGACTTGCTAAAAGAGGCGATTGCGATTACGGAGAAAAACGGCGTCATAGTTGCTTCTACCAATGCTAGTAACTTCGATATGAAGAAGTTTAAAGGTTTTATTAAAACGGCCTTTAAAGAAAGCAATGAACAGTATAGTCTCGTAGAGGAGTTTTCCCTACCAGATGATTTTAGGACGATTAACGCCTTTCCTGAAGGGGATTATTTAAAGGTCTGTTTTATTAAGAAACATGGATAAGAAAGCAAAAAGGTGGAATCCGATTGGATTCCACCCTTTATTTTTTAAATTTAAATAACTCCTTGAGCGATCATAGCGTCAGCTACTTTGATGAAACCAGCGATATTTGCACCCATTACAAGGTTATCAGGTTGGCCAAACTCTTCAGCAGCTTGCACGCTGTTTTGGTAAATGTTTTTCATGATGCTCTGTAGCTTTTCATCGACTTCTTCGAATGTCCAAGTCATTCTCATGCTATTCTGTGACATCTCAAGTGCTGAAACAGCTACACCACCAGCATTCGCAGCTTTGGCTGGTCCGAATAGTACTTTGTTATCAAGGAATACATCAATCGCTTCCAAAGTTGACGGCATATTAGCGCCCTCACCAATCGCTTTTACACCATTTTCAACTAATGTCTTAGCGGAAGCTTCGTCAATTTCATTTTGCGTCGCACATGGTAAGGCGATATCGCAAGGGATAGACCAGATTCCGGTGCAACCTTCATAATACTCTGCCTCTGGGTGCTCGAGTACGTAGTCACTAATACGTCTTCTTTCAATTTCCTTTAATCGCTTAACAGTATCAAGTTTGATGCCATTAGGATCGTACACATAGCCATTTGAGTCACTACAAGCGATAACCTTTGCTCCTAATTGATAGGCCTTTTCGATCGCATAGATAGAGACATTTCCAGAACCGGAAACGACGACTGTGCTGTCCTTAAAGCCCACGCCTTTATCAGCAAGCATCTCTTCAACAAAATAAACAGTACCGTAGCCAGTAGCTTCAGGACGTGCTGGGCTACCGCCGTAAATAGGTGCTTTACCTGTTAAAATTCCAGCTTCATAGCCACCACGAATTTTCTTGTATTGACCAAATAGGTAGCCGATTTCACGCGCACCAACACCGATATCTCCTGCAGGAACATCGATATCTTGGCCAATGTGGCGATATAGTTCGCTCATAAAGCTTTGGGTAAAGCGCATGACTTCTCCATCAGATTTGCCTTTCGGGTCAAAGTCAGAGCCACCTTTTCCGCCGCCAATTGGCAAGCCTGTTAAAGAGTTTTTAAAGACCTGTTCAAATCCTAGGAATTTAATGATACTGGCATTAACAGAGGGGTGAAAGCGTAGGCCGCCTTTATAGGGTCCAATGGAACTGCTGAATTGCACACGAAAACCACGGTTTACTTGAACATTACCTTGGTCATCTACCCATGGAACACGGAAGGTAATCATTCGCTCAGGCTCTGAAATTCTTTCTAAAATATTGTGTTCGATATATTTTGGATATTTGGCGAAAATAGGAATAAGTGAATCAAAGATTTCCTTTGCTGCCTGGTGGAATTCATACTCATGAGGGTTGCGTTTTTTGACTGCTTCATATACTTCATTTACATAATTTTTAGCAGCTAGGATTTCGGGTGTTGAGGTATTGTTGATCATCATTGCCATATAGGTCTTCCTCCCTTGTTTTATAAAAAGTATATGTGAAATCCAGTAGGGAACTTTTTAGTGTTTTAATATGCTGAATTATAAAACTATTTTTTACCCTAATCAATATAAATAATAGATGAAAACAATGCCAATGTGAGATAATTAGCTGAGAGGTGGGAACAAATGGAGCTAAGACAAATTGAATATTTTATCGAAGTAGCAAAGCGTGAGCATGTGACGGAGGCCGCTCTAAATTTACATGTCGCTCAGTCTGCGGTGAGTAGACAAATCTTTAATCTTGAAGCCGAACTTGGGGTTGAGTTATTCATTCGAGAGGGAAGAAATGTGCGCTTGACGGCGATTGGCAGGAGTTTTTTGGAGCATATGGAACAAGCAAAAAAAGTTATTGATAATGCCAAGGGTGAAATTAAGGACTATCTTGACCCTGAGCGTGGAACCATTCGGATAGGTTTTCCAAGTAGTCTAGCTGCATATACGTTACCGACCACTATTTCAGCCTTTCGTGAACAGTATCCAAATGTAAAATTTGAGTTGAATCAAGGTTCCTATCATGAGTTAGTTGAAGGTGTGGTGAAAGGAGAATTTGATTTAGCTCTAATAGGTCCAGTGCCAAAACATGAGAAAAAAGTCACGGGGAAGACATTGTTTACTGAAAAAATCGTTGCCCTACTACCCACTAACCACCCTTTAGCTGAGCTTCCACATATCGAGTTAAACCAGCTACGAAATGATTCATTTATTCTATTTCCTAAAGGATTTATTTTACACGATATGATTGTGGATGCTTGTAAGCAGCAAGGCTTTAAACCTACTGTAAGCTTTGAGGGGAAGGATATTGATGCAATTAAAGGTCTGGTTTCTGCAGGTCTTGGAATCGCCCTCATCCCGGAAATTACTTTAATAGATAGTTTGCCGCGGTTAACAGTGAAGAAAAAGTTGGTTAAGCCAAATATAAGCCGTACGGTTGGAATCATCATTCCGAGTGAACGAAAACTTCTTCCGACGGAAGTGGTTTTTTATGAGTTTATTCAGGAGTTGTTTGCAAAAATAAACCAATTTCAAATTGACCTCTTTTGATTGATATGTAAAGCCCCTTTTTATAACGAGGGGCTCCCGACTGTCCTAAAGAACACAAAGTGTCTGGAGTGGAAATCAATCAATTGCCTCGTTTAATAACGTCTAATAAAAAACAAATAATACAAGAAAATAAATGGCCATTGTGTTTAAGCCAAGTGGTACAGCGAACTGAGCCCATTCTTTAGTGGTGATATTCAATTTTCCTGCAGCGATGATATTAGGGATGTTTCCTGGAATGAGCATTCCGCCACTAATAAGCAGTCCGAGCAAAATCACTTGAATGGTGTCTGACTCCATTGCCGGACTAATCTCGGCAGCAGCGAGCGTGGCATTGTCTAAAATGGCCGAAATCATATTGATCCAATATAAGATGGTTGGATGCAAATCAAGAATATAGGTTGTAATAAAAGGCTCAAATCCATTTCCGAGAAAGGTTAACCCCATAACAAATAGATAAATCTTTATCGAGCGGAATAATATTTGCTTGTAACTTTCCGGGTGTTGGTCCATATCCAACCCTTTTGCATTCTTCCGAGGATTCACGAAAAACATGGTTAAAATCCCGAACACTACTATTGCGGTGAAGACCTCTGGACCGATTAGCTTTAATAAATAAAAGAAGTCTTGATTTAGTTTTCCGACAGTGATGGTCGATAACGGTTCCCCAATCGGCGTTAACGCCGCCCCGAGGCCAATCGAGAAGCAAGCAATGATGGTAAAGCGAACACGAGATTGACGATTCAGTGGGAGACCATTTACGATAATCACCAAAATAATGGCCGCAATAATGGCCGTGATTAAACTTGATACAAGTCCTAAGACGATAACAGTTAAGCCAGCAAAAACGCGTGGAGATAATGCCCTGTTCAAGGCTTGAATGGATTTTTCAAGCTGGACATGCAGCCATTTCGTGAGGAGTCCAGCAATCAAAACAGCAATGGTAATCTTAATAGGATCGACAAGTGCCTTTCTCATTAAATCTGCATCCATAATTCCACTGACTGTTGCCGCCGCAACCCCCATAACAAATAAAAAAACCTCTAAATTCCGCTCAACCTTTTGTACAGTGAACGGCAAAAACAAGACCAACACTAAAATTATTAATAACCCCATCATGCTCCAAATCCTTTACAGTTTGATGTATAACCTATCCTATTAAAGACTTGTACAAAAAATCACTCTAAAGGGTGAAAATTAATAATTGGGACCTTTAGCTGATTTTTTGGTTTCTGGGCTTTTTGGTGCCCTAACGAGGGTGGGAATGACCAGGCGCATTGGAACCCTAACTGGGGTGCAAACAAGGAAGAAGGGTCACCAATAAGCTGTCTTGGAACTCTAACTAGGGTAGAAAAGCATGAGAAGGGTAACCAATAGGTGCTCTTGGAGCCCTATCTAGGGTGTAAATGAAGGAGAAGGGTCACCAATCATTTCCTTGGATCGTTTTATTCTCGAATGGCTGTGTTAATGTAAATTGATGATTTTAACAAGGTTGATTGGAGCTGGCCAGGCTCCCGGACTGCCCGCAAACCGCTCGTGCCTGGAGCGGAAATCAACAGCCTCTTTTAAAAACAACCTACCAATCTTAAGAAAGTCTTAAGAAAAATGGTCACCTTTCATTAAGATTTACTGTTTAAAATAAAGACAAGGTTGATGACAGGAGAGTGGAACATGGTTACATATAAGGTTCTAGTAGTGGATGATGATAAGGAAATTCGCGATGCGATTGAGATTTACCTTAAGAATGAGGGAATCACAGTTGTAAAGGCAAAGGATGGGATTGAGGCAATTGAAGTTCTAAATGAACAAACGATTCATCTGATTGTGCTCGACATCATGATGCCACGTTTGGACGGGATATCAACCGCTTTTAAAATTCGCGAAGAAAAAAATATTCCCATCATCATGCTAAGTGCCAAAAGTGAAGATACCGATAAAATCCTCGGCCTCCAGGTGGGAGCAGACGATTATGTGACCAAGCCCTTTAATCCACTTGAATTAATTGCTCGGGTAAAGTCACAGTTAAGAAGATATGTGACCTTAGGGACATTTGAAGGGGGCAACAAGGTCATTGATTTACACGGACTGACGATTGACCCTACTGCAAAGGAAATAACCGTCAATGGCGATGTGGTCAAGTTAACACCGATTGAATATCGCATCGTTGAATTGTTAATGAAAAATGCAGGGCGCGTGTTCTCGATTGATGAAATCTATGAACGCGTATGGAAAGAGCCTGGCATCAATGCAGAAAACACGGTTGCGGTCCATATTCGAAAAATCCGCGAAAAAATCGAAATTGATCCGAAAAATCCAAGGTATTTAAAGGTGGTATGGGGAATTGGCTACAAAATCGAGAAATAAAATCTTAAAACTAATTGCGGTAGTATGCTTGTTTACATATGGGATTAGTGGCGTTTTTACGACGGTTGTTTCAGGTGGTAAATACTTCAAAAATTATTATAATACCGACGAGTTTCGGCAGGAATATTATCAATTTGTCGACCTCTTAGCTCTCTTTGAATTAAAGAATCTACCTAAAGAAGAGGTGAAAAAAGCGATAACGGTTAGTGCCGAAGAGATTGAAGAACATCGCACACGCTATGGGGACCTAGCTAGCCAGATTGTCAATATCGAAGAACAGTATCGTTATAAGATTGAAGAAGCAGAAGGTGCAAACGAAGAGTTAGCGGATGTCTACCGAGCAGAACGTGACGAAAAAATCGCCGACATTACTGAAAATTTTAAGGACGACGACCATGTGCGGGACAAGATTGTAAAAGAGAAGGAAGAGCAAGTAGATGAGTATTTTCGAAATGTAGAAGAGTATCGTAGTCAATTTCTCCAATACAAGGACTCATTTCGTTATTATTTAAAAAATACTGAGAGTGGAGAAGTGATTACGAACCTAGCAGGGTTGCAGGATAAGCCTGTTGAGGGGCTTCTCAATAAACAAAATACGAATTTCATTCAGTATTACCCTAGCAAGGACACTGGCTATCTAACTGGTGAAGAGCACTATGTGTATGGCGATTATAATGATGTGATTTTACAGGTATATAAAGGACAGACCTTTGAAGGTGTCATTGGAGTACCAAAATCAAAAACAGCGAACAGTGTTGTAACAAGTTGGTCTAAAGATTACGAACAACGACAAACAGGGATGCTTATATTTGCCGCTACTAGTTTAGTTGCGCTTTTACTAAGCTGGTTTTTAAGAGGATGGGCAAGCATGCCGGTGGAGTTAGAAAGAAAACTGGTCCACTATTATAGCCGGGTTCCTATTGATATCAGAGCCATTTTAACAGGATTAACAGCGATTTTTGTATTGATAAGTTTCTTTTTAATAAATGACGCGATTCTTTACTTTAAATTTGGAGAGATTTTCATTGCCATGGTATTGGCCAGTTTTCTTATGCTTACATTATTCTTCCAAGGAAAATGGCTTTTAAGAGATTGGCAAGATGGGGTAGATCCGCAGTGGAAAAATTCAGAACAGCTTCAATTAGAGTGGAAAAAAAGCCTGATAAGTAAGCTTTACTCGCTGTTGAAAGAAGTCTTTTTAAACCGCAGCATTGGGGTTCAAATGCTTATTCTATTAAGTGGTGTCTTTTTACTAGGAGCTACTACGATTATCACCATCATTCAACCCGCTTTTATATTAGTCTTTGGCGTTCTTGTGATAGCAGGCATTTTTTCACTTATGGCCTTGTTAAAATTCACGGGCTATTTTAATAAAATAGTTGAGAATACCAATGAATTGGCGGGAGGTAAAATGGGAGCGGACCTACCTGTAAAAGGGAAGTCTGTGCTTGCCAAGCTTGCTGGGAATATCAATATTCTTAAGCATGGGGTAAAGAAGTCGAAAACCGAACAAGCCAAAAGTGAACGATTAAAAACAGAATTAATCACAAACGTCAGCCATGATTTGCGTACGCCGTTGACGTCGATTATCACGTATAGTGAGCTTTTAAAGACGCCAGATTTGAGTGAGGCCGACCGTGCGGCCTATATTGAAATCATTGATCGAAAGTCCCAGCGGTTGAAGGTATTAATTGATGACTTGTTTGAGGCTTCCAAAATGGCGAGTGGCAGTGTAGAACTTGTGAAAGAAAAGGTGGACCTTGTTCAATTGCTACAGCAGGCGTTGGCTGAGCACAATGGAGCACTTGAGAACGCAGGATTACAATTGCGTATTGCAACTCCAGATAAGCCAGTTTATGCTATGGTAGATGGGCAGAAACTATGGAGAGTGTTTGATAATCTTATTGGGAATATACTCAAGTATTCTTTAGAAAACACACGTATCTTTATCACCTTAAAACAGAATGATGGTGAGGCCAGCATTACTTTTAAAAATGTCACCAAATATGAATTAAGTGAGAATGTGGAAGAGCTGTATGAACGGTTCAAACGTGGTGATGAGTCCCGGAATACAGAGGGTTCCGGCCTTGGATTGGCGATTGCAAAATCGATTGTAGACCTCCATGAAGGGGAGATGGACATTGGTGTTGATGGGGACTTGTTTAAAGTGACGATTATATTAAAAAGCATTCAGTAGATTTGCACCATTAGAATAGAGTGAATGAGGTAGAAACGCCTAATGATTGAGTTATTAGATATAATAAAAGCCATTATTCTTGGAATGGTAGAGGGGTTAACAGAGTTTGCCCCGGTTTCTTCAACCGGTCATATGATCATTGTTGACGATATGTGGCTTCAGTCCAAGGAATTCCTTGGGAAATATGCAGCAAATACCTTCAAGGTCGTCATCCAACTAGGTTCGATTTTAGCGGTCGTCATTATTTTTAGAAAACGATTTATAGAAATGTTAGGGTTGGGTGCAAAAAAGACAGAGTGCAAGGAAGGACGTTTAAAGTTAACCCAAGTGATTGTAGGGTTGCTCCCAGCGGGAATTCTTGGGGTGCTATTTGAAGATTATATTGATGAGCACTTATTCTCTCTTTCTACGGTGATAATAGGATTGGTCATTGGGGCAATTTTTATGATTTTTGCTGATTTATTTCGCAAGAAAATCCCAACCGTTGAAACAGTCGATCAGATTAGCTATAAACAAGCGTTTACTGTTGGATTGATCCAGTGTTTCTCACTATGGCCGGGCTTTTCCCGATCGGGCTCGACCATTTCTGGAGGAGTCTTGCTTGGAATGAGTCACCGTGCGGCTTCAGATTTTACCTTTATCATGGCGGTACCAATTATGGCTGGGGCAAGCTTCCTATCCCTATTAAAAAACTGGCAGTACTTTACGATTGAGGCGTTGCCATTCTTTATAGTAGGTTTTATCACAGCCTTTGTTTTTGCGATGGTTTCCATTCGATTCTTTTTAAAGTTGATTAATAAAATAAAGCTGATTCCCTTTGCAATATATAGAATCGTACTAGCTTTGCTTATTTATATCTTTTATTTCTAATTGAAAGGCTCTTTTCTCAAACTTTGTTGCTTTTGGATACAAAATAGGATGGATGAGCCTTTGTTTCTCTAAAAAATATCATTTTAATAAGAGAAAAGAGCTTGCATACTTACTATAACGTACAAAATAACTTATCTTGCGTTAAAATCGGCTTTAGGATTTTAACAACAATCTTTACGAAAACAGCCAATTGAAAAGGCTGACTCGAATGGTTATGTTCCATTTGAGCCAGCCCTTTTCTTATGCCTTA
This sequence comes from Mesobacillus maritimus, assembly GCF_044803185.1. Lineage (GTDB taxonomy): Bacteria > Bacillota > Bacilli > Bacillales > Cytobacillaceae > Mesobacillus_B > Mesobacillus_B maritimus_B. The sequence goes on along the minus strand of NZ_CP085225.1, from coordinate 5,610,667 downwards.
GCTTCGTATAGCTTGGCAATTTCAAGAATGACGTTAACCGCCTTTTCCATATTATCAACGGAAATATATTCGTAGCGGCCGTGATAGTTTTCTCCGCCGGTAAAAACATTCGGTGTAGGTAGTCCCATATAGCTAAGCTGGGAACCGTCTGTACCACCGCGAATTGGTTTGACGATTGGTTGAATGCCGAGGTTCACCATTGCCTCATGCGCAAGGTCAACGATATGCTTAACCGGTTCAATTTTATCTTTCATATTGTAATATTGATCGTTCATTTCAAGAATAATGCGGTCTTGACCATAGACTTTTTGCAGGTCATCCACAATGGATGCAATGGTCGCCTTTCGATCTTCAAACTTTTCACGATCATGGTCACGAATGATGTAAGCTAACTTTGTTTCTTCAACATCCCCATGAAACGAAATGAGATGATAGAACCCCTCATATCCCTCTGTATGTTCAGGTGCTTCCTCAACAGGTAGACGACTGTTTAATTCCATCGCAATTTTTGCAGAGTTAACCATTTTGCCCTTTGCTGTCCCAGGGTGAACGTTTTTTCCCTTTATGGTAATTTTGGCAGCTGCAGCATTGAAGCTTTCATATTCAAGCTCCCCAAGCGGTCCGCCATCCATTGTATAAGCGTATGTAGCATCAAAGGCTTTAACATCGAAGCGATGAGGACCTCTGCCAATTTCCTCATCTGGAGTAAACGCAACGCGAATGCGGCCATGTTTGATTTCGGGATGCTGAATCAAATAGTTCATTGCTGTCATGATTTCAGCAACACCTGCTTTGTTGTCAGCACCCAGGAGTGTTGTTCCGTCTGTCGTGATTAGAGTATGCCCTTTGTATTGTGGAAGCTCAGGGAACTCTTTTGTTGAAAGAATGATTTGCTGGCTTTCATTTAGAGTAATGTCGGTTCCATCATAGTTCTCTATGGTCTGAGGGTTGACGTTTTTTCCTGTAAAATCTGTCGCGGTATCAACATGAGCTAAAAATCCAATAGTTGGGACATCTTTCGTAGTGTTTGCCGGAAGAGTAGCCATTACATAACCATTTTCATCGATTGTGACATCTTCCATGCCAATGGATTTTAATTCTTCTACTAACTGGTTCGCTAAGACCAACTGACCTGGTGTCGAAGGACAGGTCTCGCTGCTTTCATCAGATTGAGTATCTACTTTTACATAGGAAATAAATCTTTCCATGATTTCTGCTCTCATGCGTTATCCACTCCCAATAATTGATAGGGATAGTTTATCACAAAGAAATCATTTGTATCAGTACAGGAAAGGTAAGGTTCAGTCAGAAAAAATTCTTTAATAAATCTTTCGAGCTTTTCTTAATGAGTTATAGGGGAGATTGTCGAGGGTGTAGGGCAAAAGACTTGCTCTAATTATCCCGAGTTGCCTTGTTAGGGTTAAATCGGACTTAATTCTGACAGTAAAACGAAGGTTTTTGGAGAAAATCTAGTGATTTTGTAGAATCAACATGGAAAAAATATAGGTATATCGTCACTGTTTTCTGAATATTGTATATGTTACGATTTGTTTACTTTACTTCGGAACTCGAAAGGAGAACAACGATGAACAAAAAGAAATTATTATCCATTCTTTCCACAGGGGCATTAGCATTATCCTTGCTTGCACCTACAGTAGTACCTCTTCAAAAAGCAGAGGCAGCAACAACAGCAAATTGGGATGTTGAGCGATATGGCGATCGTGTTGATATTGATGGGCAGTTGAATCGACTTGCTCAGGATGAGGAGTTTTTGAAGCAGGCTGAGGCTTCAATAAAGGAGCAGGCTAAGGGGATTAACTTTAGTGAAGAGGGAGTCACCGATCCGAAAACATCTAATAGTACATTTACATATGATGGTGGGACGAAATCCTTTCTTAATAGAAATTTAAAGTTTAAACCATTTACCCTACGTAGTGTTGGTGAAAATGTTGAGATTTGGGTAGCTAATGATTTAGGGTTTAAGGAAGGCGATCCCAGACCAGCACATGTTGTCACTCAAGAACAGGTGGACAAGCTTCGTAATGAGTTTGATAGCAATATATATCCTAAAGCAACAGAATTTTTTGGTACGCCTGATGCACTAGATGGCTCTCAGTCACTTCTAGCAGAGTGGGGAAATGTCCCTAAAGGATATTACGAAGGCAGTGACAAAGTCATCATGCTTGTAGATAATATTCAAGATGAAAATTATAATGATCCTAGTTATCCATTCTTCGTAGCCGGGTTCTTCTGGCAAACACTAGAAAACTATACAGACCGTAACATCATTACCATTGACACAAATAGCTGGGAAACACGTCTTGAGAGCACTTTTTTTGGGACAACCATTCATGAGCTTCAGCACTTGATTCATGCGGATAATGATGGAGATGAAGAAACATGGATTAATGAAGGGATGTCAACTTTCTCTGAGTACTTAGGTGGTTACGGATATGATGATCGTTCAATTAATTTCTATCTAGATCATCCAGAAAATTCATTAACACTTTGGGATGATCATTACAGTGCAAAAACTGGTCCGGAAACGATTGCTGACTATGGTCAAGTTCAATTATTTACGATTTATCTAAATGATAAATATGGTCAAGAGTTTATCCGTGATTTAGCGTTAAACGAAACAAACAGTATTGATAGCATTGAAGAAACTTTTACCAAGCATAATATTGATATGACTTTTACAGAGGTTTATCAAAACTTCATTACAGCTCTTGCTATTGATAGTGACCGTGTGGGCGGTGGAGTATACGATATTGATACCGTTGATTTACGGAAACTTCCTGTGACTGTGGATGGAAAAACTACAGACCGTGGTAAAACAGTAGACTTTGAGGGTGCATTAAAGTTTGAAAAAGAGGGCGTTCCAGCATGGGGCGGTGACTTCAAGGTACTTGATTTCCAAGATAAAATCAGAGGAATCTCTTTTGATGGTGTTGATTTCTTAGGAACTCAGTGGGAGTCTGTTGCAGACCCTACAGATGAAAACAACAAGGTATTATGGGGAAATGCGGGAGACGAAGCGGACAACCATTTAATTCTTGAAGCCGATTTAAGCAATGTTGATTCTGCTACTTTAAACTTCGATCATTATCTTGATATTGAAGAGAGTTGGGACTTCGGGGTAGTTCAGGTTTCTACAGATAATGGACAAACTTGGTCAAGCCTAGAAAATGAAAATACACGTTCTGATGTAGTGGAAGAAGGGTATCCAAAGATTAAAGAAAATGTACCTGGATTCACAGGAAATGTGAAAGAGTGGAGTAATGAAAGCTTTGATTTAAGCGAATATGCTGGTCAAAACGTACTCATTTCGTTCCGTTACTTAACGGACTGGGGCTATAATGATACAGGCTGGTTCGTGGATAATATAAAGATTCCAGAAATCGGTTATAGTAATGACGGCAGCTCTGTAGAAGTATTTAAGTCGCTGAATGAGGTCCTTGGTGAGTATGTTGAGTACACTGTTACCTTCATCAATGAAAAAGAAGTTGGCAATAAGAAAGGTGCGAAAACAAATTATAAGGTAATCACAGTGGACCCATTTGATGTAACAGAAGAGGATGCGCTACAACTACGCCAACTCTTCCAAGACGGCAAGAACTACATGATTACTTCTTATGCAGCACCAGCTGACCAGAAGAATTCAGTTGATTTCACCTATGAAGTGGAATTAAAAGAAACAAACGCTAAGCAAAAACCTAATCAAGAATAATAAGAAAGAATATGCTGCGTCCTATAATAGGGACGCAGTTTTTTTATGAAAATAATTATTGAAAATGGTTGAAAAAAAGTGAGTAAGATTTGATGTCTAATAAAAGCAATACACAAAGACTAAGAGGAGTTTTAATCTAAATTCATCCTAATAATTCTGTATAAATCCTCTCACTAAGCGAATCATAATCAAAATAATTGAAATGAAGGTAAACACTAGCATATTGAATAGGAAGGTGACTAGTTTGCTTTACGATTGCATCATTATCGGAGGTGGAATTGCTGGCCTGCAGGCGGCGATTCAGCTCGGCCGGTATAAGCATAGGGTTCTTGTCATTGATGCAAATGACGGGCGGTCAACCATTTGTCAGAGCTACCATAATGTCTTGGGATATCCCCATGGCGTTAGTGGCCCAGAGTTGCGACGCATTGGTCAAGAGCATGCGAGAAGCCTTGGGGTACAGTTTGCGGCTGACCGTGCGGTGGCAGTTGAAAAGACTCTAGATGGTTTTATGGTAAAAACGGAGAGTGGAGAGCATTTTGGTGCGAAGCGTTTGCTTCTTTCAACGGGGATTGTCGACCGAATTCCGCCGTTTCCCGAACTTCACCCTTGTCTTGGAATCAGTGTGTATGTTTGCCCGGATTGTGATGGATATGAAGTTTCAGAGCGAAAGACGATTGTAATGGGATCCGGCAATACGGGTGCCAATATGGCTTTGACACTTTCCTATTGGACAAGTCAGATTGTCTATGTGAATCACGAACAGAAGGAAGTAGATGAGGAACTCTTATTAGAGTTAAAGGAAAATAAGATTGATGTTATTAATACGCCAATTGAAAGCGTCTTGACAGATGGTCCAGACTTCAAAGGGCTTAAGCTAGAGAATGGAGAACAATTGAAAGCAGAGCGTGGTTTTGTTGCCTTTGGCGGCAATGAGGTGAAGTCACAACTCGCACGGCAGCTAGGGGTTGAACTTCATGAAAATAAACATATTTTAGTTGATCCCCGTACGAAGATGACGAATGTCGAACATGTCTGGGCGGCAGGAGATGTCGTAGCTCATTCGGAACAAGTTACAATCGCAATGGGCGATGGCTCGCAGGCAGCCATTTGGATACATAAAACATTACTGGAAGAACAGGAAAAATCCCGTGGTTAATAACTGATCACGGGATTTTTTTTATTATGACAGACCAAAGGAAAGAGCAAAGAGCCTAATTGCCCGAAGTCCGTCCCGAAAAGCTGGAACGGTCAAATAGAGGGCTTCTAATTACCCGAAGTCCGTCCTGAAAAGCTGGAACGGTCAAATAGAGGGCTTCTAATTACCCGAAATCCGTCCTGAAAAGCTGGAACGGTCAAATAGGGGGCTTCTAATTACCCGAAGTCCGTCTCAAACAGCTAGAACGGTCAAATAGGGGGCTTCTAATTGCCCGAAATCCATCCTGAAAAGCTGGAACGGTCAAATAGAGGGCTTCTAATTACCCGAAATCCGTCCTGAAAAGCTGGAACGGTCAAATAGGGGGCTTCTAATTACCCGAAGTCTGTCTCAAACAGCTAGAACGGTCAAATAGGGGGCTTCTAATTACCCGAAGTCCGTCCTGAAAAGCTGGAACGATCAAATAGAGGGCTTCTAATTGCCCGAAGTCTGTCCCAAAAGGCCAGAACGGTCAAATAGAGACTCCCTCAAAGATGAACATCACCCATTCTCTGAAATCCGCTTTAACGGTGTTTCAGCAGGTCCTTCCATGACTTCGCCTTTGTAGGAAAAACGTGAGCCGTGGCATGGACAATCCCAAGAACGGTCGCCATTGTTCCATTCAAGCTCACAGCCCATATGCGTACAGGTTGTATCGACAAGGTGAAGCTTGCCATGTTCATCCCGATAAGCCCCTGCGCGCTCACCATTGACCATGACGGTAGCCCCTTCGTTGTTTTTCAAGTCGTCAGGTTGCGTAGTGGGTTGCTCCATTTTCCCCTTTATGAAATGCTTGGCAACATGGCTGTTAACAGATAGAAATTTTTTAACATCCGGATCTGCTTTAAATCGACTTGGATCGAACAAATCCTTATACGGATTATCCCTTTCTAAAATCAAGTCGGTCATTAACCGTGCAGCAGTCGTACTATTGGTCATTCCCCATTTACGATAACCGGTTGCCACATAGATATTTGATAGTGTTGCGGAATAGTTGCCGACATATGGTACCTTGTCCAAGGTTGCAGGATCCTGGGCTGACCAGCGATAAGGGATTTCTTTTATTCCAAAGTTCTCTGCTGCAAATGCTTCAAGTGCTTCATAATGCTGGTGTGTGTTTTTATCATGACCCGTCTTATGACGATCTCCTCCGAATAGAACAAGCTTTTCCCCATTCATTTCGGTATAGCGTAAAGACCGGGTCGGCTGCTCAGCGGTGATGTACATGCCTTCAGGAAAGTCCTTCTCAGTTTTAACAGCCAGGATATAGGATCTTGAAATCGACAGCCTAGAAAAGTAAAATCCTTTAATATCATAAAAAGGATAGTGAGAGCTAACAATCATGTGCTGACAGCTGACCTTATGGCCATCTCTTGTTGTTACTTTTGGTTCATTTCCTTCTTCAATATCAACAGCGGTCGTATTCTCATAAATTTGGCCACCCATTTTGGTAATTTCCTCGACAAGGTGTTTTAAATATTTTAAAGGATGGAATTGGGCTTGGTTTTTCATCACGATGGCTGCTTTATGATCGACCGGTAGTGGAATTGACGTTTTATATTCACGACCCTTAATGTCTAACTTTTCATAGGCATCATATTCTTTGATTAGCTTCTGCATTTCTTGTTGAGAATTCGTGTAGATATAAGCATCTTGATTAGAAAAATCACAATCAATTTTTTGCTCATTTACTAGGGTTCGAATAAATTGCAGAGCCTCATCATTCGCTTGATAATAAAGTTGTGTCTGCTCTTTGCCAAAGTGGTTGAGGAGTTCATCATAAACAATTCCATGCTGTGCGGTCACCTTTGCGGTCGTATGTCCAGTGGTTCCAGTTAGAATGCGTCCAGCTTCAAGGAGGACCACTTTCTTTCCCTCCTTGGCGAGGAGATAAGCAGAGGTGATCCCAGTCATCCCTCCACCAATAACCGCAACCTCTGTACTGATATCCTCCTGTAATTTCGGGAAGGTTGGAAGTTCGGCACTCCCAAGCCAATATGCTTCAGGAAATTGGGGCATTGAATTACTCGTCATAAGCAAATCCTCCTAAATGTACAATAATAACCGTATTTTTCCCTTTAAAATAAAAATAATCCTGACTTTCATCACAAGTCATTGGTTGCTCGAAGGGAAGTCTTATCGGTAAAATGAAGGAAATACCAATTGGAGGAAGCAGAAATGGCAGGAATTAAAACGAATGCAATGCGGCTTCTTGATCAAAAAAAGATTGCTTATACCATGCATACTTATGACAATAAAGATGGAAAGATTGACGGGGTTTCCGTTGCAACGAAGATCAACAAGGAGCCGAAGGAAGTATACAAAACGTTGGTTGCTCAGGGGACCTCCAAGGATTTGTACGTTTTTATTATCGGGGTAGAAGCGGAGCTAGACTTGAAGAAGGCAGCAAAAGCTTCTGGAGAAAAGAAGGTTGAGATGCTGCCCGTTAAGGATATCCAAAAGTATACAGGCTATATCCGTGGTGGGTGCTCGCCTCTTGGAATGAAGAAACAGTATCCCACGTTTATTGACAGCGAAGCAGAAACCCTTCAAACAATCGTGGTGAGTGCAGGGAAAATCGGCTACCAGATTGAGTTGGCACCAAGCGATTTACAACTAGTAATCGATGCTCGGTTTGTCGATATAAGAAAGTAACTTCCTCCCAAAACATGGGCTTGTTTGTGGTTGTCTAGTAAGCAATAGGCATTCACCCAAGATACGTAAAAAGCATAGGCTACATGTGAAAGCAAAATTTGTTGCTGCCGGAAGGAGTGTTTAGATGGGAAAGGTGCTTAATTACTATGCTGGAGGGAACACGGCCCGCGGCTTTTATAGTTTATATGAATCTAATTTAGAAGGACTCTCGCGTTTGTTTATTTTAAAGGGTGGCCCAGGTACGGGGAAATCTTCGTTGATGAAAAAGCTCGGCAAGGAATGGAATGAGAAGGGCTATGATATCGAATATTTACACTGCTCGTCGGATAATGATTCCATTGACGGTGTGATCATTCGGTCGCTTGGATTCGGTATTGTGGACGGAACCGCCCCTCATGTCATCGAGCCTAAATTACCGGGAGCGGTGGAGGAGTACGTAAACCTCGGTGTTGCCTGGGATTCAGCAAAGCTACAAGCAAAAAAAGAACAGATTGAAAAAATTTCAACAGAAATGAGCGCCGCATTCACCGGAGCATATACGTTATTTGGTGAAGCACTTCGGGTTCATGATGAGTGGGAGAAAATCTATATTGAAAATATGGATTTTGATAAAGCGAATACCTTTACAGAGGAGTTACTCGGAAAACTCTTTGAAGACAAGAGTTTGAATAAAAAAGCCGATGTGAGGCATCGTTACCTAGGAGCTGCAACCCCAAAAGGCGCGGTTGACTTTGTTCCAAATCTAACCTCAGGCTTGGCTGTACGGTACTTAATTAAGGGCCGTCCAGGCTCAGGGAAGTCAACAATGCTGAAAAAAATTGCTGCAGAAGCAGAAAGAAGAGGCTTTGATACGGAAGTCTATCACTGTGGATTTGATCCACACAGCCTCGATATGATCATTGTCAGGGAACTAGGGTTTGCCATTTTTGATAGTACTGCTCCCCATGAATACTTTCCAGAGAGAGTCAATGACCGAGTGATTGACATGTATGGGACGATTATTGCACCTGGTACCGATGAGAAATATGAAGCGGAAATTAAGGATGTTTCCAAAAGGTATCGAGACTATATGAATCATGCGATTGCATCTCTTGCTCAAGCCAAGAACCTTCATGATGAACTAGAGCAAATCTATATTGAAGCAATGGATTATCCAAAGATTGATGAGATTACAGCGGAGTTAAATGAAGAAATCAAAAAGCTAGCTGAAAACTAAATAAACGAAGAGAGCACTCAGCGGGAGTGCTCTCTTTGGTTAAAAAATGATATGTGCTGCTAGAACAACAATTGGGAGAGTAATTAATGTTCGCTGTAGGAAAATGATAAATAGTTCCCAAAAAGAAACAGGTATCTTTGACCCTAACAACAAACCGCCTACCTCAGACATATAAATCAACTGTGTAACGGAGACCGAGGCAATGATAAACCTCGTCATTTCACTTTCAATGCTTGCGCCAATGACGGATGGTAAAAACATATCCGCAAAGCCAACAACAAGTGTCTCAGAAGCTGCTTTTGCTTCAGGCACCTGCATTACCTCGAGAAGCGGAATAAACGGCAGCCCAAGCCATTGAAACAACGGGGTGTATTCGGCCACGATTAATGCGAGTGTTCCAAGCGCCATGACAATTGGTGCAACGCCCATCCACATATCGAGAATATTTTTTACACCAGAAGTGAAGAAATCACGAAGACCACGGCTTTTTCCTGCCTTTTCAAGAGCTTGAGTCATGCCCCAAGAAAATGAAGAATACCCTGGCGGGAGCCTATCTTCCGTGTACTGCACAGATTTCTCAATATAATACGTATCTGGCTTCCGCGAGAGTGGTGGTATTCTTGGGATGATAATGGCTGCAAGGAAACCAGCAACAGTAACAGTCAGGTAGAAAGGGGCAAACATATGGGCGAGGCCAACCTGTGAAATCACCACTAAGCTAAAGGTGATTGAGACGACGGAAAAGGATGTTCCAATAACCGCTGCTTCCCGTTTTGTATAAAAACCCTCTTCATATTGTTTGCTTGTTAGCAATACTCCAATTGTTCCATCTCCAAGCCATGACGCAATGCAGTCGATTGACGAGCGCCCAGGTAGCTTGAACACAGGCCTCATTACTTTCGTAAGCATGGTACCGAACAGTTCAAGAAGACCGAAGTTTAATAAGAGGGGCAAAAATAAGCCAGCAAATAAGAAAACGGCAAATAGGACAGGGAGGAGGTCATATAAAAGCAAGCCACCTGTATTTTCCGACCAAATCGCCTCTGGTCCCCATTGGAATAAAACTAAAATGGCGAAGATTGCGCCTAGAATGCGTGCGATAAACCATATTAATGGCACATCAAACAGCGTTTTTAAAAATAGATTACGGTTCATAATTTCAGGTCGAATCGTTTTTGCTAAGATCGTTCCCAACAGGGTCAAGATAATAATCACAGTCATAATTTGTGGTAGAAAGTCGCCAAGAAGTTCTTGTACCCAGCCAGCAAGGACCGCAATGGGAATGGTAATGTTGTCTTTATAAGAGATCGGAACCATAAACAAAAAGATTCCGAGCAGAGAAGGCAGAAAAAAGATTAAAAAGTTCTTTCGTGATTGTTTATTTTGTAATGCTTGTTCCAATTCTCACTCATCCTCTATTACATATTTATTAAACCTTGTTTATTTTAATTCACTACTATGGTTTTGCCAACTGGTTTTCCCAAACTGATTATTCCGTATATTATTTCCTGGGTGATTCGAAATAAACGGGTTTTAACGAGGTAATTCAATGAAATATTTTTATGATTTTCTAAAATATAGGCGCAGTTGGTCTATCTACGCAAATTAGGTTTATATCTACATAAAAAGTCGCGCTATCTACAATCAAGGCTGGTCCATCTACGCAAATTCCGATTCTATCTACACAAATTTGTATTCTATCTACACAAAACCCGATTCTAACTACAAACTTGCAATAGCTAAACAAACACGAAAGTTCCTACCGGTACTATCTCCATAAAAAGACAATAATTTATCCTATCAGTGCCATTAATGCTAAAATAAGACAGAAAGAAAATACCAATTTAGAGGAAGAGATGGATGCAAACTCTTATTAATGACTTAAGACAAAGACTGACGGACAAGGCCAATGCTGAAAATGCGGAACAGATGAGTCGCTACTTAAGGGGTCATTTTAGCTTCTTTGGAATAAAAACACCTGTGAGAAGAGAGATTGAAAAGTTGTTTTTCCAAGAAACAGGGATTTTGAGGGAACCTTTTAACGAGGAGTTTGTATTAGCGTTATGGGAGCAGCCGGAGAGAGAATTCCAATTGCTCGGATTAGATTATGTAGCGAAATTCCTAAAAAAGTTGGAGAAGCATCATATTTTCCATATAGAAAAACTAATTACCACAAAATCATGGTGGGACACGGTTGACATGCTCGCGCAGCATCCAGCTGGAACGATTATCGCAAATCACCCTGAGCTCATTGAGGAGTTAGTAGACAAGTGGGCGGTGTCAGAGGATATGTGGTTAAGAAGAACAGCGATTATCCATCAGCTTAGATACAAGGACAAGACCAAGGAAGACTTGCTTTATAAGTACATAAAATTAAATGCCGATAGCAAAGAGTTTTTCATTCAAAAAGGCATTGGCTGGGCACTTCGGGAATATTCAAAAACCGATCCCCAGTCTGTAAAGCAGTTTATCCAATCAACCTCTCTCGCACCATTAAGTGTACGAGAAGGAAGTAAGTACATTCCAAAATAAGCCATAGACCAACTGCGGCTGAGCAGGGGGCTTGCGCTTTCCTTAGAAATACATGGTAGAATGACACATAATAAACCTATATAGGTAGCGAAATTGGACAGGGGTGGCAATATGATTAAATGCATCGCATCTGACATGGATGGAACGTTATTGAATGCGTATCAAAAGATTACCGACGAGAATAAGGCAGCCATTTTAAAAGCTCAGGAGCAGGGAGTGGAATTCGTGGTGGCCACTGGCCGCTCATACGCAGAAGCGCAATTTGTGTTAAAGGAAGCCGAAATTGAATGCCCAGTAATCTGTGTGAATGGTGCTGAGGTACGCTCTAAGGAAGGCGAACTGATTAGCTCAAACCCTTTATCGAAAGATCTAGTTAGAGAAGTGGCTCATATTTTAAGAGACCAAGGGATTTATTTTGAGATTTACACCAATCAAGGAACCTATACGGATAACGAGGATAAAGGAATTTCCGCCATTATTGATATTTTTACTAGCGCAAATCCAGAAGCTCCTATGGAATTAATCGTAAGTGGGGCAAAGGAAAGATTTGAAAAGGGCCTTGTTCATGTAGTGGACAGCTATGATCATGTCTTTGAAAAGGATGATTATCAAATTTATAAGTTTTTAGCTTTTTCTATGAATGAAAAAGAACAAGCAAGTGGGAAAGAAGCCCTTAAGAAGGTTGAGGGACTTGCAGTTAGTTCATCAGGCTACATGAATATTGAGATTACAAGTGAACAGGCTCAAAAGGGTGTGGCTCTAGAAGCCTTTGCGTCAGCAAGAGGCATTGAAATGTCTGAGACAATGGCAATTGGCGATAATGAAAATGATTTGTCTATGTTTGCTCGTGCCGGAAGAGCGGTTGCGATGGGCAACGCTTCATTTGAAATTCAAATGGAGTGCGATGTCGTGACGGCGACGAACGATGAGAGTGGCGTAGCACAGGCGATATTGGAAGTACTATAACAGCTTAAGAGTAAACACCGTTCGCCTCGAGTGAGGAAAGGATGGTAGAAATGTTGAAAAAGTGGTTAATGTTTCTCTTGGTAGGGCTCCTCTTATGGGGATGTTCAAATGAGGGAAATGAAAATGAAAGCCATTCTCCGGATGACCCACAACCCGTTGAGGATAAGGAAACGGCGTCTCGCCAATTGGAGCTGCAGATTATAGCTCAGGACCTCAAGGTTCCTTGGGCAGTCAATAAAACAGATGATACCTTTTACATCAGTGAACGAGAGGGATCTATTGTAAAAGTGGAGGAAGGCAAACAAACGAGGCAAGAGGTGGTTCTTGAAAAGCCACTTGCCGGTGCGTCTGAGGCTGGGTTACTCGGGTTTGTTTTAGCCCCTGATTTTCAAGAAACAGGAAAAGCCTTTGGTTACTATACGTATCAGGATAATGGGCAGTATAACCGAATCATTGAGTTAACCTTGGAAGGTAATCAGTGGCGGGAAACAAAGCTCCTGTTAGATAAAATTCCTAGTGGAAATGTTCATCACGGTGGAAGATTAACCTTTGGGCCTGATGGGAAGTTGTATGCAACCGCGGGGGATGCAGCAGAACCTGAGCTAGCTCAAGACTTGGATAAATTAAATGGGAAAATCCTGAGGCTTAACCAGGATGGCACGGTTCCGAACGATAACCCTTTTAAGGACTCCTATGTATTTAGCTATGGTCACCGGAATCCTCAAGGGCTGAATTGGTCTAAAGATGGAACGATGTATGCGAGTGAGCATGGGCCTAATGCACATGATGAAATCAATATAATTGAACCAGGGAAAAACTATGGATGGCCAGTGATTATTGGAGATGACAAGCAAGAAGGGATGGAATCACCATTATTTCATTCCGGCACCGATACATGGGCTCCATCAGGGATGGTCATTTCGAATGGGAAGATCTATGTGGCGACTCTGAGAGGGAATGCGGTACGGGAGTTTAACTTGGAGACGATGGAAACAAGGGAAGTCGTCACCGGTTTAGGACGGATCCGTGATGTCTTCTTAGAGGGTAACCAGTTGTTTTTTGTGAGCAATAATACCGATGGCCGCGGGGTACCTCAGGAAAATGATGATAAGCTGTATCAGGTTTCACTTTCAACATTAGCTGAATAGTGGCAGCCGTGTAGGTAATTTTTTGAGGTGCAAATAGTAAAAGCAGGGCAACCATATATGGGGTTTGCCCTGCTTTTATTGGTATTATTGCTTACCTTCATTGACACTTAAAAAATAATAAAGGTAGAATTCCCCTTATTTCGTAAATAGCATTTAAAATAGCTTAAATAAAGGGAGAAATTCCCCTTATTGACTCGAAAAACGAGAAAAACGGGTGGATTTTATATGCATAAGTGGAAAAACTCCCCTTATTTCCCCCGAAATGCACTCCATTTTGCATTTAACGGGAAAAACTCCCCTTATTTGCCTTTCGCTAGTTACCCAATAAAGCAAAGCCTTCTTAATTTATAGAGATTAAATAAAGAGGGGCCTTTTGTCCTTCCACAGCTTATAAAAGCTCAATCTCTAGCGAATCTACCTGTGAAACAAGTAATTCCTCATACTTTTTTTCTGCCGTAAATTGAACTTCTTGGTCACTTGCTTCTGGTGAGTCCTTCTTCACTAACTCAATCACATCAGCTTGCACCTTTTGCGTTAGGACAATTCTTCCGTACTGAGCTTCTTGGTATTTCCAGAACTTTTCTGCACCGTATTCCTCAATCATGTTTTTAGCAGCTTCTGACTTTTCATATTGACTGCGTACTTTTTCAATTTCATTGTTGATTTCGGCTTCAGTTGCTTGATGACCCTTTTCTTCCCCAAGCATGGCCATTGCTCTTAAACGAATAATTTGCGCAACCAGCATGTTTTGGTTTTCATTCATTTCTTCTTGTGTATCCCAATATGCCAACGCCTCTTCAAGCTCTGTACCAGTGTATTTTTGTTTATCTGTTTCACGTGCCATTTCGATATGGAGGTTATTGATAAAACGGTAAAACTCAACGTCTTCCTCGGTTATCCATTCACCGTTAATTGAAGCAACACCGGCGGCTTTTTCGACATCTATCTCAATCACTTTTTCGGTCTCTTGGCCGTCCTTTTCTAGTAAAAATACAGATTCCCACTTGCCAGCCATAGGGAATTCAGCAGACCCAGCATATTTTCCATCAGCAATTTCCTCTAATGTAACTTTAAATGTTCCGTGATCCATTTCGACCATGGCTAACTCAGCGGTCACTTCTAATCCTTTCACTGGTTCTGCATCTTCTGTTATCTGTATTTCAATTGTAGACGCTTTTTCCTTTAGAAACGCTGGTTCCTTTGTCACTTCAACTTCCAAGCTTGGCTTGCTACTGCAGGCTGAAAGAAGTAAAACTAGCATGAAAAACCCAAATATTGTCCACTTGTTCATGTTTATATTCCTCCCAAATGCTGAAGCTTTACAAATTCTTCAACTGGATATTTCGTGATTTTTCCTTCATCCAAATAAGCTACATGGGTACAAAGCTGTCTAATCTCATCAAGGTGGTGAGAGGATAAGAGAATGGTTTTATTTGTAAGACTCTTTAAAATATCTAGAATTTCATTTCGTCCAATTGGATCGATCCCACTAGTTGGTTCATCGAGAATAATAATGTCTGAATCTTGGTAAAGGGTAATGGCTAGCCCTAGACGCTGGAGCATCCCTTTAGAATAGCCTTTAATTTGAGCATCTTTGTCATCCCAGAGTCGGACAGATGTTAATAGCTCTTGAATCTTTTCGTCATCGGCCATCCCTTTGCCGCCAGCTTTAGCAAAAAATAGCATATTTTCATAGCCACTTAAGGATGGATAAAGCATAAATTTCTCAGGTAAATAGGCAATTTCATTCCTCCACGGCTGTTTTTTACTACGTTCCTTGCCATTTATTTTTATCGTGCCTGTTTTAACTGGTAAAAGACCAAGAAGGCTACTAATGAAGGTACTCTTTCCAGCACCATTACGACCCACCAGTGCACAAACCTCATTTTCATTTACGGTAAGGGATACTTGATTTAACACGGTTTTTTTACCAAAAGATTGAGTTAAGTTAAGAACGTCAATCATTCAAAGCCCTCCTTACGATGGAGAAGTACTGCTAAAGTAAACGAAATGCCCATCCAAAATAGTAGGTTGATCCCAAAGAAAACAGGAGGGGATAACCACATGAATGATTCTAGCAGTCGGGACATGTTTCCAAAGGAATACAAACCAAGCCCTGATTCTAAGAACATCCTTACTGCCTGAATCGGGTTTAGAAAGTAGGCTACAGAGAATAGTTGTACATTGTCATGCGTAATGGTAGGAAGGATGGATAGTAGCATAAAATCATGCAGGAAGAAGAAATAAAACCAAACCACTACCGCAATTCCGGTTATTTGCATTCTTGAGCGACTGATGCTCCCGATGAACACACCGATCTGGGTGAATACCAACATAAAGCCAATCAAGGCTACCACAAATAGAAAATAATGACTAAAGTCAACGACAAAGCTTACTTTTAATGGAATTAGGTAGATAAAAAACCAGATAAAGATAGGCACAAGGAGTACGGCTTGGATAGCTATACTCTTTTTTAATAAAAAGGATAGAGTGCTTTCTTGTCTGGTTAAAAGCATCACAAGGGTTTTCTGCTCTTTCTCTTGAAAAATCGAAAAGGCTCCGAGAAAAAGGCAAAGGATGGGGATAAAATAGATTAGCCCCTCAAACAGATTGATGAGTAAAATATAAAAGCCTTGGTCAAAACCGAGTCCTGAAGATCTTGATAGCATGAGCAAGGATACAATGATAATGATTCCCAATGAAAGCCATAGACCTTTGCTTCGTATACTTTCCTTCCATTCCTTCCATATATAATTCATCGTGAATTTCTCCCTTGTATGATGTTTTTTAGGGATCTAAATTTTACAAGGACTAGCATACCTAACAGTAGGAGGGTGACGGGCCATAGAAATCCTTGTTTTTCCTGGCTACTGATTAAAGGATGCTCGTCTTCAAACATCGTTTTACTATTGTTTAGAAGTTGATTCATTTTCTCATAGATAGTAATCGCCGGGCTTTTTAGAAATAGATAGGTAAGTTCCTGGTCCTCAATCAGCTCGTAAAGGGAAGATTGGTAAATGGCTGAATGATCTCCAATGCTGTTTTGATCAAGGTCTAGCATAGGGATGGTGCTACCCCAGTCGTTGCCAATCCCATCCATGCTCCAAGTATTGTTCCCAGTCCCGCCAAGTGTGACGGCGGGTAATGTATTTTCGGAAATCGTATTTTCAGTGAAAATCTGGTCATTTGAACTTGCCCAAAGTTCAATGCCGATTTGGTTTTGATAAATTTTATTATGACGAATCATGTTTCTTGTAGCTTGATCTATATACAACCCTCTTTGGTTCATGTAGAAAGTGTTGTTTTCAATTTGATTATCGTTCGCGGATAGTAGCAGAAGACCAAAGGAACGATGGCCATAATTAAAAATAAATTGGTTTTCTTCGAGCGTAAGTCCACTGGAATGCATGATGGCTGCTCCACCTGTATTAAAGGTGAATATGTTGTTTTTAAATTCATTTTCGTTTGAATACATAAAGTGTAGACCGTATCTGGTTTTACTAATTTTATTGTTTAGCACCACATTGCCGTCTGCATAATCGAAGAACATCCCATCACGGTTACCTTCGATTTCATTATTGCTTATGGTATTTTGATTTGAATAATAGATGTGCAGTCCGTTCCCTTGACCGGCAATTTCTCCATCACCCTTGCCATGGACCTGCACCTGGTCAATCGTATTATTATGG
Organism: Mesobacillus maritimus; assembly: GCF_044803185.1. Lineage (GTDB taxonomy): Bacteria > Bacillota > Bacilli > Bacillales > Cytobacillaceae > Mesobacillus_B > Mesobacillus_B maritimus_B. The sequence goes on along the minus strand of NZ_CP085225.1, from coordinate 5,593,536 downwards.
GCTTTGCTTAAGTAAATCCCATGAAAAGAGTCTTTTATTGTAAGCTGTCGAAGAGTATTGCCATTGGTATAAACTTTTACGGCTGCATATTCTTCGGAACTATTACGGTCCATGCTACCGTTCTCTACGTTCATATTTTCAAGGGTTACACCCTCTGCTCGAACGGAGATAACATTGCCTGTGCCGTCTCCTTTAATCGTGGTGCCCGCTTTGCCTATGAGATGAATGGGTTTCTCTATGACGATGTTGCCCTCATAGGTTTTATTTTCAAGTTGAACGGTGGCTCCAGCAGAAGCCTCATCAATGATAGATTGTAGGTTTTCTGTTGCTCCTGGCCTGCAGGGACCAAGAATGAAGGCAAACAGAAATAGCAGGCTCAGGATTTTTTTCATCTTTTTCGATCCTTCCATAATGGAATAAGTACTAAGATAAAAGCTGCAACGACTAGATAGGAACCTGTCTGTAAAGAGCTATAAGTAGTGAAATTGGCTACAATATTTTCCCCAAACATGGGTGGAACAAAAGGAGCCATTTCGATTGGTGCCATTGGATCTAAGTTGGTACCGAAATCTTTTAGCCAGCGTTTTAAGTCCCAGACGCCCAAAGCGCCACCGACTACAAACAGTCCTAGGACTACGTATAAGTAAGCTTTTCTTCGTACGAATGCGGCAGACAATACAATGATCGCTAATCCGGCAATGAGATACTTCAGAAATTGCAATTCTGGAAAGTTTTCTTCACTAAAGTTCTTCATGCCAATATAGTGATTTAATGCATTTATATTATCAATGTCTCCCTCGAGCTTGTCTGGATAGACAATGATATCTAGGCCTTCAGGATACTGTGGTGCCCAAAACTCCATTTTCCACCATGGGAAGAGAAGGGAAGCGAAGATGAGCAAAGCAGCAAGAACAATTAAAATTGAAGATACAAGTGAAAGTTGTTTTCCTTTCATCGTTCTATACGCCTCTTTTCTAAAGTCTCTTTTCTCAAGCATTGTTGCTTTCAGGACTTAAATAGAGATCCAATACCATGTTTTTCATTGAAAGGTAGCTTTAGCATATGAGAAAAGAGCTGCAAACTTAGTAATGTCGCACAAAATAGGTGATTCTGCATTAAAATCGGCTTTAAGATTTTATACAATTTTAACAACAATTTTAACGAAATCAGCCTTCTTAAAAGGAAGAGGGCATCAAGCACATTGTTGATCCCCCTCCATTTTATTATCCAAGGCTCTTTTCTCAACCTTTGTTTCTTTCGGAGAAAATATAAAAGTTGTCCTAGCCTGTTTTCGCTGAAAAAATTTTAGATTATGAGAAAGAGCTTGCAAACTTACTATTAACGCACTAAAAGCATTATCCGCGTTAAAATCGGCTTTAGGATTTTAACAATAACCTTTACAAAAACAGACTTATTTCAAGTCGTCTTTATGGTTTTACTAGGAAGTATCCTGACATTTCCTGGTGCAGGGCAGAGCAGAAGTTCGTACAGTAAAGTGGGAAGGTACCAGCTTTATCTGCAGTGAATTCAATGGTATTTGTTTGGCCCGGTTGTACTTCCATATTCAAGTCGTATTGATTAATCGCAAAACCATGAGTGATATCTTGGTCAAAGTCAGTGTTTGTAAGGTGAATGAACACTTTATCGCCTTTATTGACTTCGATGACGTCAGGACGTTCTGCTTTTGCATCAAAGATGAACTTAGATCTCATGGCAATTCCGTATACATGAACTTCATTGCCTTTACGTTCAATTCTAGCGTCTTTTTGGTTATAAACAGCATATGGATTGCTTTCATCCTTGTCATAGACAGAGATGGTGTTAATTTTATCTGCCTTAATTAACTGGGCATAGTGTGGCTCTGGGTTCACAGGTGCTGATTGAATCACTTCCATCTTGTCGCCACGTAGGTCAATCAACTGCATAGACTCTGGGTGAGATGGTCCAACAGATAGGTAACTATCTTTGGCAATTTTATTAAGGGCAATAATGTATTTTCCATCTGGTGCGACGGTGTCACCTTCAGCAGCAACGGCGTGCCCAGGAGAATACTGAACAGCTACGCGGTCTAATGTTTCACCAGTGTTCGGATCCCATTTCACGATTTCAGAAGAAATGAACATTGTTGTGTAGGCCATTCCTTTGTCATCGAATTGGGTATGAAGCGGTCCAAGAGCATTTTCAGGGTTTACTTCTCTTTCCATAACGGATTCGTATTTTACAATCGGAATGCCGTTGCGTTCGCCTGCAAAGTCTTGATTTTTAATTGCTTCGAACGCTTTTTCAAATGAGAAGACAGTCATCGCTGGTGCCAGTTTTCCAGATGCAATAAAGCGGGAACCATCCGGAGTAACGTCGACACCATGAGGAGATTTGGCAACAGGGATGAGATAAATGCCGCCTTTATGCTTTTCAGGGAAGATCATTTTTTGTCCTGTTACTTCATCATAATCGCCATCTTTTACTTTTTGCTCAAGCTCTTTCCAGTTGATTAAAATGATGTAGTCACGGTCTGCTTGGGACGCGTTGATTTCTAGATTAGTTGTTGCTTCTTCTGTGTTATAAGTTGTAATAACTGCCCAGTCACTAGATATTCCTTTTCCAGCGTCAGATAAGTCGTAGGACCAAGGTGGAAGGGCAACCTGGTAAGCTACGTTTAATTTTTCTTTTTCTTCATCAAAAGTAACAGCGGACATAACTCCGCGGTATTGTTCACTATAATCGTCTAATGAAGCATACTCACTTCCAATTGGAACGGCAAAACGAGTAGGCAAGAACATATACTCAGTATTTTCCGTTACAAATGCAGCACAGTGTGGCCCACTAGTATTTGGAACATTAATGATGTCTTTTGTTGTAAACGTTTCTAAATTCATGACTGCTGCGCGACTGTTCGCAACATCGGTAGCAAATAAGTATTTTCCATCATAATCACCATTTGTTTCGGATAGGGCAGGGTGATGAAGGTCGCCCCATGTAAAGTCACCCATTAACTCTTTAGTATGATTGTCAAAGCCATAGCCTGTCGCAGAGTCAGGTGAGAAAACAGGAACAGTACGAATATGACGCATCGATGGAACACCGTATATAAACATTTGACCAGAGTGTCCACCAGAGGCCATCAAATAGTATTCATCTTTTTCCCCAAAAGGGACATACACTTTTTCGGCATTGCTTTTGTTATTGCTGTCGTTGTCGGCTGTTACTTGTGTCGTTTTTTCTGGAGAGAAGTCGGCAAAAAAGACAGTCGCCGCTAGCAATCCAGTTACGAGCCCAGCAACGGGAGGAATCCATTTCTTCATACATTGCACCACCTTATTAGTTTTGTTTTTTATAATTTAGCTGTTGAAAAGGAGTAAACCCTTATTCAGCAGCTTCTTGAAGTGCATCAACCAGTTGTTGTATTTCTTCGTCTGTCAAAGGGCTTCCGCTGATGACACTAGACATAACGGCTGAGGTTGGTTCTTTTAAAAACTCATTAAGTGGCTTGCCATGTTTTCCTTCAACACCGGTGAAGGCTTGGGATAAATCTGGTCCAGTTGCTCCGCCCTCTAAATCTAATGAAGAAACAGAGTGGCAAGATAAGCATCCTTTTGTATTTAAGATTTCGCTGTTTGCAGAAACAACAGACTCAGTAGTTGGCTGTTCGGCTTCCTCACCTGAACCGTCTTCTGCAGGTGTATTGTCCGTGGACTCAGTATTGGTTGCGGTTTCAGTTCGAGTATCGGTCGAAGCGACGTCATCTTTTCCAGCCAGTTGAAATCCTGCGAATCCAATTCCAAACCCAAGAATCGTACAAATGATAAAGCTAGCAACAGAATTTGGCATTCTCTTTCCCCCTTTTGATGAATTTACAAGTTCATCGTAACGCTTGGAAAGGAAGTGGAAATGTGATTTGCCTCACACTTTTAAGGCGGTTTTGTGAAAGGTTTGTGAAGAGGAGAAGAACAGAGAAACAAAAAAAGGCCTGACCCTTTGTTGCAGTAATGCAACGGGGTCAGGCACTTTTTTTAATATTTATATGTCCAAAAACGCTCGTAGTTCAGTCTAGCCATAACCTCAGGATCTTGGTTTTTTAACCCTTCAGCCATGCCAGCCATCATGAGTTGAGTCTGGGACTGGTGGGCTTTAATGGAATCAAACTTTTGGTCTGCAACTGCACTGACATCGTGAACGATGTCAGCCTCACCGAGTTCTTCGACGCAATTATTTGAAAAGGCGACAAGATGTAACTTTGGTCGTTTTTCAACCGGCAGCTTTTCTACCGCACTGACAACAGCCGCACCGGTTGCATCATGGTCCGGATGGACAGAGTAGCCAGGATAGAAGCTGATGATAAGCGAAGGATTGAGTTCTTCAATCATGTCAGATATTTCTTTTGTAAGCTTATCGGGGTCTTCAAATTCGATTGTTTTGTCCCGATAGCCTAGCATACGTAAATCAGAAATTCCTAGGACTCTGGCAGATTCCTTTAATTCGTACTTACGAATGCTAGGGAGTGTCTCTCTATTTGCAAATGGTGGGTTGCCCATATTTCGACCCATCTCACCAAGAGTTAGGCAGGCATATGTAACAGGTGTCCCCATATTGACGTGTGAGGCAATCGTGCCAGATACGCCGAATGCCTCATCATCTGGATGAGGAAATACAACCAGTACTTGTCGTTCTTTTTCCAACTGCTTTCCACGCTCCTTTTTATTAAATGCACCAGGTCATTCCGCTGAACGAGACGCTTGCGCTTTTCTTATTCGAACGGTGTTTTGCTAATCTGGAGGGCCACTGCTAATTTGCCGTCATAATCATGGCCTGCAAGTAAAAGTCTTCCTTTATCATCTTGTTCATAATGGGTAATGCCTTCTGCATAGACCCATCCGAACGGGATCTTTAATCCAACTCGATACGGCCCGGCGCCTGTGATTTTGGCACGCTCATAAGTTAATTTCGCGTTGCGGATATAAGCACCAGCAGAAAAAAACTGTTCATTATGATGCGATGCATATGCTCCATTTGTGGTTTCAAGATGGACATACACTTCTGTATCCAGAAAGCCTTCAAGAGCATCCTGGACCGTCTTCATATTCACTGGATCCATCGTTCACTCCTCCTTCCGGCTACAATAATAAAAGCCTACGTATTATGCTTCCTACTTCGCCGTGCGGCCGGCCCCATAGCGGGTATAGGCACCATGCATAACTGGACCGACGTATTCATTCAGCTTGAAGCCATGTTTAATGGCTTCCGAAACAAAGTCTTTGGCAACAGTAAATGCTTCTTCAGCCGGCAAACCTTTTCCAAGTCCTGCCGCAATCGCTGCAGCGAATGTGCAGCCCGCCCCATGTGTGTAGGTGGTATCAAATTTCTCGGATTCAAATAAGCGGAATTCTTTCCCGTCATACATTAAATCGACCGCTTTTTCATGCTGTAGCTTGCTACCGCCTTTGATCATTACATATTTAGCACCGAGGTCATGAATTTTCGCAGCTGCTTCCTTCATATCTTCGATTGTTTTAATTGGACCAGTCTGCGCAAGCTGCCATGCTTCAAATAAGTTCGGTGTTACAACAGTAGCACGTGGGAGAAGCAGTTCTCTCATCGCATCCGTATTTTCTGGCTGAAGCACTTCATCTTCGCCTTTACAAACCATTACTGGGTCGATGACGACTTTATCCAACCCATGCTCATCTATTTTGCGTGCGGTTAACTCAATAATATCTACAGAGCCAAGCATCCCTGTTTTCATTGAATCGATGCCGACAGAGAGAATCGTTTCAAGTTGCTTTTCCACTAAATCAACTGATTGAGGGAAGACACCATGGTGCCAACCATTTGGATCCATGGTCACAACTGTTGTTAAGGCAGTCATTCCATATACACCAAGTTCTTGGAAGGTCTTGAGGTCAGCTTGAATTCCAGCTCCGCCACTAGAATCAGAGCCTGCAATGGTTAAAACTTTTTTCAATGTCATGCCATTATTCCTCCTTGGAGTTCTTTCATATGGGCTCTTTTCTCAAACTTTGTTGCTCTTGGGTACAAAATAGATTGGATTAAGCTTTGTTCCACTACAAAGTAGCCTTTTAATTATGAGAAAAGAGCTTGCAAACATCCTATTACGTACGAAATAGCTTATCTTGCGTTAAAATCGGCTTTAAGTAGTAAAAATCGGCTTTAAGATTTTTACAATTTTAACAACAATTTTTACGAAAACAGCCTTCATATGTATAGCCTGTTGTTCTATTTTACGATTATACCATTCGTTTATCTGTATACAAAGAAAGACGGTTTTGTTGCACGAGGGAACTAAAATGTCAAAAAAGTCAAGGTGGTTGTCCCCTTATATTTTAAAAGGTGGTGATAAATGTAACTGAAAACTTCATGTAATTCCAGTACGATAAACAATGTATTTCGACATTCTCCCCTTAATTTCCAAGGAATCCGCAAAAGGCCATCCAACATTTACCTACACAGAAAAGACAAAGTTTTGAAATGGGATTGTAACAATTCGGACAACGGCTCTAGCTGGATTTCCTGTAAATTGGAATTATAGAGTAATAGAATCTTTTTTTCTTTGGTCTAAATCAAGGAAATTTTGGAACTGTGATAATTTTAACAGCTTCTAAACTTCATTGTTTCTAAAATACAAAGGGAATGTAGTTTACCGGCTTACAGATCCTGTGAGGAAAAGGCAAATCTTAAGGGGTGATGAGAATGCTCAAGAAGGGGTGTCCTGATGAATACCCAATTACACTTGTTGTTAATGGGTACGAAATTGCTGTTTTTCAGTTAACAAACCAGGATTTAGAGGATTGGGCTTATGGTTATCTCTTTTCGGAGGGATTGATTGACAGTGCAGATGAAGTTGATGCTGTCATCGTGAAGGAAGGTACAGGAACGATACACGTTTCTTTGAATAATGATTTTGATCCTGAACAGATGTTTTCTAAAAAGAAGCATTACACTGCAGGTTGCGGCCGAGGGGTAACCTTCTTTTCAATGACAGATGTAAAAAACTTTCAAAAGATAAGGTCTCATGAGAAATTTGCGCTTAGCTATCTATTAAAAAAGCGTAGCGAGTTTGCGCAGAACACACCTTTATATTTAGAAACGGGCGGCATGCATGGTGCCTGTATCATTCACGAGGACGGCAGTATATCCGTTCGTGAAGACATAGGTCGACATAACGCTGTCGATAAAATTATTGGCCACGCACTTAGAAAGCGCTTGCAACCTGAACGGCTCGTTTTACTCACGACCGGTAGGGTTTCATATGAAATGCTCTCAAAAACAGCAAGATTTGGTTTCGCTGTAATCGGTTCTCGGACAGCGGCTACTAAGCAAGCAGTCCAGTTAGCAAGATTCCTCAATATTGAGGTTGTTGGTTATTTAAGAGGCAAAATGGCAACAGTCTATACATCTACCGGAAGAGTCTATGACGATGTTTCTGGTTCAACTGGTACAAGTAAACCAATTGAAAGGGGTGAGGTTCTCACTATTTTCAATTAAGAAACAAGCGGAAGCGTTCTATAGAAAATACGCGACCGTTAACAAATTAAGGGATACCTAGGGATAAGGGCTGTTCTAGTTAAATTTGGGAAGGAGAGAGAGAAATGGTTGAAATCAACCTGAATCGTCGACAGTTTTTAAAATTGTCGGGTGCAGCAGCAGCAACTTTAGCCGTTGTGGAGCTAGGCTTCAATGAAAAAGAAGTAAAAGCTTCAACAAAGGAATTTAAAATTGCTAAAACAAAAGTAACACCAACCATTTGCGCATTTTGTGGTGTAGGATGCGGCATCTTGGTACACACAGACGACAAAACCGTGGTTTATACAGAAGGTGACCCGGATAGTCCAATAAACGAAGGTACACTTTGTAGTAAGGGAACTACAATTAGACAGGTTTACACATCTGAAAAACGTGTTGAAAAGCCAATGTACCGTGCCCCAGGAAGCGATAAATGGGAAGAAAAAGATTGGGACTGGATGTATAAAAATATTGCCAAGCGTGTAAAAGAAACCCGTGATAGCTCGTTCATTGAAAAAGAGGCGGGATTCATTACAAATAAAACAGAAAAGATTGCTAGTTTAGGTGGAGCAGCGCTTGATAATGAAGAGTGCTATTTACTCGTGAAAATGATGAGAGGGCTTGGTGTTACCTACTTAGAGCATCAGGCACGAATATGACACAGTTCTACGGTTGCCGGTCTGGCACCTACAGTGGGACGTGGAGCAATGACAAACCATTGGAGCGATTTGCAAAATACTGACGTCGCTTTAATTATGGGGGGAAACCCTGCAGAGAACCATCCTATTTCCTTTAGATGGCTGACAAAAGCAAAGGAAAGAGGAGCGAAGATTCTTTCTGTTGACCCGCGCTTTACAAGAACATCTTCTAAAGCAGATGTTTATGCTCAGCTTCGTTCAGGTACGGATATTGCCTTTATGGGCGGCATGATCAAATATGCAATGGATAACGAACTCTACCATAAGGATTATGTGGTTAACTATACAAACGCATCATTCATTGTAAAAGAAGATTATAAGTTTGATGATGGTTTATTCAGCGGCTATGATGAAGCTACTAGAAAGTATGACAGAGCATCATGGGCATTTGAAACAAACGAAGATGGCACACCGAAAGAGGATAAAACACTACAGCATCCTCGCTGTGTCTTCCAAATTATGAAGAAGCACTATGAGCGTTACGATGTTGATACAGTTACGAGTGTAACGGGTACATCAAAAGAAGACTACTTGAAAGTTTGTGAGACTTTCTGTTCGACAGGGCAGGTTGGTAAATCAGGGACGATTATGTATGCGATGGGAACCACTCAGCATACAGTTGGATCAGAAAATGTACGCGCATTCGGTATTATTCAGTTGTTGTTAGGGAATATTGGTCTTCCTGGTGGCGGAATCAATGCGATGCGTGGAGAGTCAAACGTACAGGGGTCAACTGACTTTGCCCTTTTATATCATATCCTTCCAGGGTATGTGGGTATGCCAGTGGCTAAAGATCAGCATAAGGACCTTGCTGCTTATAATGAAAACGAAACACCACCTTCAGGATACTGGAGCAACAAGCCGAAGTTCCTTGTCAGCATGCTGAAGTCTTGGTACGGCGATAGAGCAACGAAAGACAATGACTTCCTTTATGACTATCTACCAAAAGGAAATAAAAACTACTCGCATATTAATCTATTTAAAGCGATGTACAATGGCGATCTTGAGGGAGCATTCTTGTTTGGAACAAACCCTGTAGTAGGTGGACCGAATGCTGGGAAAGAGAAAGAAGCACTTGGCAACTTGAAGTGGTTAGTCGCTGTTGACTTATGGGAGACAGAGTCATCTGCATTCTGGCAAAAAGAGGCAGGTAGCGACCCTTCTACAATTGGAACAGAAGTATTCTTCTTACCGGCAGCATCTTCCTATGAAAAAGAAGGAAGTGTTTCAAACTCGTCACGCTGGATGCAATATCGTTGGAAGGCGATTGACCCAAAAGGACAATCCCTTGCTGACCTCGAAATTATTAACCATTTAATGCTTGAAATTAAAGACTTATATAAAAATGAAAATACTCCTGCCGCTAAGCCTATTAATGCCCTAACTTGGGATTATGGCAAGGATCATCCAGATATTGACCTTGTTTGTAAGGAAATTAATGGCTATGACTTAGCAACAGGAAAGCTACTTCCAGGATTTGGTGCTCTTAAAGATGACGGAACAACTGCATCTGGTAACTGGATTTATTCAGGCTTCTATCCAGAGGAAGGGAAGAACCGTTCAAAGAATCGTGATAACAAAGATACTGGTGGCGGAAACTTCCTAAACTGGTCATTTGCATGGCCTGCAAACCGCCGTATCCTTTACAACCGTGCTTCTGCTGATTTAAATGGCAAGCCATGGAGTGAGGACAAGAAGGTAATCTGGTGGGATACCGTACAAAAGAGCTGGGTTGGCTATGACGTACCTGACTTTGTTCCGACGAAAGCACCATCTGATGAGGGTGGAAATAAGCCGTTCATTATGATTAAAGATGGCGTAGGTGGATTATTTGCTGGTATGAATGAAGGACCACTTCCAGAACACTACGAGCCGTTTGAAAGTCCAGTTGCAAATGCATTTTCAAGCGTGGAGTTAAACCCAGCAGTTGAAATTCACGAAGGTGATTTTAACCTTAAGGGAGAGTACAAAGACTTCCCAATTGTGGCAACAACATATCGTGTAAGTGAGCACTGGCAATCTGGTTCGATGACTCGTAACCAAGAATGGCTTTCTGAATTAGTTGGTCACATGTTTGTTGAAATAAGTGAAGAACTTGCCAAAGAAAAAGGGATTAAAAATAAGGATATGGTCATTGTCAGCACTGCGCGTGGTGAGATTGAAGCCCACGCAATGGTAACGAAGCGCTTTAAGCCTTATACCATCCAGGGTCAAAAGGTCCACCATATTGGGATGCCTTGGCACTTTGGTTATAAAGGATTTGCAACAGGGGATACAGCAAACCGCTTAACACCTCATATTGGGGATGCAAACACAACCATTCCGGAATATAAGGCATTCCTCTGCAATGTAAGGAGGGCTGACTAATGGCTGTTGAATATGTAAAATACGTCGATGTTACCAAATGTGATGGTTGTCGTGCTTGTATGGTCGCCTGTAAAAACTGGAATGACCTTCCGGCAGAACCACAGGATTTCTTAGGAACGATGCAATCTCATGCTAATGTATCAGCTGATACATGGAATGTCCTTACATTTGTTGAACATGAAAATTCACAAGGCAACCTAGATTATCTCTTCCGTCATTCATCCTGCTACCATTGTGCAGATGCAGCATGTGAAAAGGTATGTCCAGAAAATGCGATTAGCTACACGGACACTGGTGCAGTGGTTATTGACCAAGACACATGTGTCGGCTGTGGATATTGCGTCCAAAACTGTCCATTCGATGTTGTTCAGTTAAAGACTTATAAGGATGAAAACGGTAAGGAATACCGTAAAGCTCACAAGTGTACGATGTGTACAGATCGAATTGATGAAGGCTTACAGCCAGCTTGTGTAACAACTTGCCACACAGGTGCAATGGAATTTGGCGAAAAGGATGCAATCATCAAAAAGGCAGAACAACGTGTGAAGGAAATCAAAGAACGCTACCCTAATGCAAATGTCTATAATCCACAAGGGGTTGGCGGAACGCATACCATTTATGTATTAGCTGAAAAGCCATCGGTTTATGGAATGCCTGAAAAACCTAAAGTACCAACTTCTGCAGTTCTTTGGAAAGACTATGCACAGCCAATTGGTAAGTTAATGGTTGGTGGTGTCACAATGGCCCTTGCAGGTGCCTTTGTTGCCAATAAGTTTTTCGACAAAGATGGCAAAGTAGGCCCTCATGATGATGGAGGTGAAGACCATGAGTAAGAAGAATGAGCAGGTTCAAGTAAGACGTTTCTCCAAGGCATTTGTTTGGGCACATGCTATTAATGCAATTTCATTCTTTGGCTTATACATCACGGCATTGCCGATGTATACAGATTTTTTTAACTGGATGTATCCGTTAATGGGTGGGCCAGAAGGGGCGCGTCTCGCACACCGAGTTCTAGCTGTCATGTTTATCACACCTACCTTTATTTGGTTGATTTTTGATCATAAAGGGTTCTTCCTTTGGATGAGAGAGCTTATTACATGGAAAAAACGCGATATTGCTTTTTTCAGTAACTTTGTAAAAGAATTATTCGGATTTAAATTTGACCATGTTAAACAATCTTTCTTCAATGCTGGTGAAAAGATTAACTCACTAATTCAAATCTTCTGTGCGATTCTATTGATTGGATCAGGTTTCCCAATGTGGTTCCCAGATGTATTCCCGAAAGCAGTCGTACAGTGGGCATATTTCGGGCACAACGTAGGATTTGGACTAGGCTTTGCCGTTATCATTGGACATATCTACCTCAGTGTCATTCATAAGCACTCAAGACCTGGCGGCACTGGTGTTATTACAGGAAAGGTACCAGCATGGTGGGCAAAGAGCCACTATGGTGACTGGTATGACGAAGAAGTTAAGAAAGGCAACTTCCCTGACTTAGATGATCCAAAGAAAAAGAAAAAAGGTGCTTAAACTAGAAAAGCGGAGGCGACTAGCCAAAGCAATAATCAATAAACAAATAGAACAAAATGGCTGTCTGTAACAGGACAGCCATTCCTTTAAAAAGAAATCCATAGAGTAGGTAGAAACTCGAACCCTAGAAATAGTAAATATTGAATTTATTAAGAAGAGAATTGTAAAAGAAACACTATAAATAGTTTTTACATTTGAAAGAGGTGTAGCAAGAATGAAAAAATCCGTTGTTTCAAAGGAATATACAAACCTACAGAAAGAAATTGTTAAGTTACAGGAACAGTGGAAGCAAAGCCTCAATCCAGATATTATTAAGCCAAACCTGGATAAGGCTGCAATGAACGCAGGAGTGCCAGCGGCTGCCTTGACGGCTATTGATTTTGAAATTCCCCTATTCTTACAGTGGATAGATGAGATAAATAAGCTAATTAAAAAGAATAATCCTGAATTAGAAGGAAACTTGACTAAGATTAGTGAATTACTAAATGAGGAGTCAGCAATTCGATGGATTGATGAAGCATTTTCGTTTAATCAATTTTACTTTGTTAGTTTTGCACAAGAGAATGAAGTAGAAGAATGGATCCCTCAATTTTTAGCAGAGACAGCATTACGCCCTTACCTGCAGCTAACAGCAGAAGTGCTTCAGCCTGAGATTTCACATGCGGTCCATGGTGCAGGCTGCCCAGTTTGTGGAGAACCAGTTCGCTTAGCTCAACTAGAAGGGAACGGCAAAAAAGTAATCCATTGTCCACGCTGTCATGCTCATTGGCCAGAAAAAAGAGTAGAATGTTCCCACTGTGGAAACGAAGATTCAAACACCATTCACTATTTAACAATCGAAGGAGATGCGACTTCTCAACTGCAAGTTTGCGATAAATGCCAAGGCTATTTAAAAGTAATTGACACAAGACAATTCATTTCTAAGCCTTCTTCTGCTATCCTTGACTTAAACACCATTCATCTTGACTTCATCGCACAAGAAAAGGGTTACAAAGCAGTAGCAGGGAATAGTGAATCTAATTAGATTGAATACTTTTCAAATAGAGGGTTTGGTAAAGCATATTTTGATTTTTTCAACCCGTTGATTGGAGTGGAAGGCACGAAGACTCCTGCGGGAGTGCAAGGCCTAGGGAGACCCCGTGGGAGCGATAGTGACGAGGGGGCTCCCGGACTGCCCGCGGAAAGCGAAGTGCCTGGAACGGAAATCAACGGCCAAGTTTACCAAAAAGAAGGTGCTGTTGATGAAAGCCGGAGCCATTATTTTATCAGGCGGTAAATCAAGCAGAATGGGGAAGAACAAAGCACTTCTTCCATTTAACGATAAAACCAATATAGAAAGAATCAGAGACGAATTGAAATCTCTGTTTGATGATATTATTTTAGTCACAAATGATCCAGAATCCTATGAGTTTCTAAATCTCAAATCAGTTTCAGATGAATTTCCTGGCAAGGGACCCCTTGCTGGCATTCATGCTGGATTAATGGCCTCGGATTATGAAGAAAATATTGTGGTTGCCTGCGACATGCCTTTTGTTTCGGCTGAGCTTGCATCCACGCTTGTTCAAAACTTAAAGCACTATGATGCGATTATCCCGGTGATAGGGGAAAAACAGCATCCATTATTCGCAGCTTATCAAAAGAGGATTGTTCCAGAGATTGAAGCCTGTTTAAAGGAAGACCGCTTGCGCGTGATTCATTTATTGGACAAACTCAATGTCCGCTACCTAGACGATAATGATTTACAAGTCTACAGTGATGGAAGCTTGGAAGAAATCTTTTTTAATATGAATGTTCCAGAAGAATACGAAGAAGCAAAACAACGAGTGGAAAAAGGGGAATAACACTAGACTACAAGGTTCGTCAGAAGAAAGGGTGGAGTGGAGATGCAATTCTTTAAAGTGAAAACAGTAGAGGAAACCTTTGCCTTAATTGAGGAAAACATAGCTAAGGTCAGGGAGGTGTCCGTCTGCGCTCTTAAAGAGGCTCTTCACTGCATTCTTGCCGAACCTGTGGCAGCGGGTGAGAATGTTCCTGGATTTGATCGCTCAACAGTCGATGGATATGCAGTTGTAGCGAAGGATACTTATGGTTCATCTGAGTCGATGCCTGGGTTTTTAACGGTAACAGGCGAAGTCAAAATGGGTGAAGCGGCAACAAAGCCTCTATCACGTGGAGAAGCAATTTATGTCCCTACAGGAGGAATGCTTCCGCCCGGTAGTGATAGTGTTTTAATGATTGAGCATTGTGAGGAAATAAGTGGCTTATTAAATACATATAAACAAATAGCCCCCGGTGAAAATGTTATTCGCACTGGGGAGGATATCAAGGCCGGAGAAATACTGCTTGAAGCAGGTACAAAGCTCCGTCCTCAAGAAATTGGTGCGCTTGCTTCTCTTGGTATTTCGAAGGTAAGTGTATACCGTCCAATCAAAGCAGCTTATCTGTCAACCGGAGATGAAATTGTTCCATATGATACGGAGAGTTTGGAGATTGGTCAAATTCGCGATATCAATTACCTGACTGTCTCTGGTCTTGCGCGCGAATGGGGCGTTGAAGTGATCTATGGGGGTATTACCACTGATGATTACGAGGTGTTTGCTGCGAAGGCCCGCGAGCTTTACGAGCAGGCAGACATCTTAATTTTATCTGGAGGCAGTTCAGTCGGAGCGAAGGATTATACGACTGAGGTGATTCAGTCCCTTGGAGACCCTGGCGTGTTTGTTCATGGAATCAGTATCAAACCTGGGAAACCGACAATTTTAGCTGTGGCCGAAGGAAAACCTGTTATTGGGCTGCCTGGACATCCGGCTTCCGCGATGATCATTTTTAGATTGTTTGGTGAAAAAATCATCAAGAAATTGCAAGGGGAACAATCACAACCGAAGCCAGAGCGTATTTTTGCTCGCATTACAAAAAACATTGCCTCCTCACCAGGACGTTCCGATTATATTCGTGTTCGTTTGTCTATGAAAGAAGGCGAATGGTGGGCAGAGCCAATTATCGGGAAATCTGGGTTGATTACTACTCTTGTTAAAAGCGACGGAATTGTTGAGATTAGTTCAGAAAAAGAAGGAATCTCGCAGGGAGAATACGTACCTGTTCTAGCATCGAAATAAGGGGGAGCTTAAATCATGGATGAAAAGAGATACCAACGGAAAATTTACTTGGAGGACAAGCCAAGGGCCGAGGCGTTGCGGGAAATTCTTGACTATGCAAGCTTGTCGCCTGAAACCGAACTCATCCCAATAAGCGATGCTTTAGGCAGGATTACGGCTGAACCAATCTTTGCAAATGTTTCAATGCCACATTACCACGCCTCAGCAATGGATGGGGTTGCTGTCAATGCGGAAGAAACGTATGAAGCTCATGAACAGAGACCGCTTCACTTAAAAAGAGGAGAGCAATTTGTCTATGTGGATACAGGCAATGCGATTCCGCAACAGTTTAATGCAGTCATTATGATTGAAAATGTCCAGATCCTCGATGACGATACGATTGAAATCATCGAACCGGCAACACCTTGGCAGCATATTCGTCCGATTGGCGAAGATATTGTTCAGGAAGAAATGCTGTTCCCTCAGGGTCACAAGTTAAGACCGGCTGATTTAGGTGCCCTGTTAGCAGCGCAAATTACAGAGGTTCCGGTAGCAAAGAAACCATTGGTGACCATCATTCCAACTGGAAATGAATTAATTCAAGCAGACTCCTCGTTAGCTGCTGGGAAAATCATTGAATTTAATGGCACTGTATTTGCCAATTATATAAAAGAATGGGGCGGAAACCCAGAGTTAAAAGAAATCGTGAGGGATGAGCCTGAAAATATTAAAAAAGCCCTTGTAGATGCAGTTGAGACTTCAGACATCGTTGTCATAAATGCGGGGTCATCCGCAGGGTCAAAGGATTATACCGTTCATATTATTGCTGAACTAGGAACTGTTTTTACTCATGGAGTCGCAACAAGACCTGGAAAGCCAGTCATTCTTGGTGAAATTAATGGAAAAATTGTTGTTGGCGTTCCTGGATATCCAGTATCTGCTTATTTGGCTCTTGAATGGTTTGTTAGACCACTTGTTTGTCAATATTTACAGGTTCCTGTTCCGAAAAGGCAAACCGTTGAGGTGAAGCTAGGTCGTCGGCTTGTCTCAACAATGGGTGCAGAGGACTTTATCCGAATGAATATCGGCTATGTGAATGGCCAATTTATTGCCAATCCCTTAACAAGAGCAGCCGGGGTAACTATGTCACTTGTACGAGCAGATGGTCTGCTTGTGATTCCTCCGGAGTTACTTGGATATGAGCAAGGCGATACGGTAGAAATAGAATTGCTCCGTCCATTGGAAGAAATCAAGAGCGCGATTGTTTTTTCTGGAAGTCATGATATGACGATTGATTTGCTTTCTTCCCAGCTCAAAAGAGAGCGGACTGACATGAAAATTGTATCTTCCCATGTAGGAAGCATGGCTGGTGTCATGGCAATTAGAAAAGGGGAAGCTCACGTAGCGGGCATTCATTTGCTAGACCCTGAAACAAAGGAATATAATGTTTCGTATGTGAAAAAACTTCTGGCAGGGCAAGACGTCGTCCTGTATCCATTTTTAAAAAGGACTCAAGGATGGATTGTGCCTCAGGGGAATCCTTTAGAAGTGACTGGAGTTGCCGACTTAGTGGAATCACAAGCCGATTATGCTAACCGTCAAAAGGGTGCAGGAACGAGGATCTTATTTGATTTACTTTTAAAAGAAGAAGGGATAACTCCGGAACAAATCAACGGGTATGACCGTGAAATGTTCTCCCATTTAAGTGTTGCTGCCGAAGTAAAAGGAAACGAAAGGGCAGTGGGGCTAGGGATTTACCCAGCAGCGAAATCAATGAACCTTGAGTTTATTCCTGTAGCCGATGAATCGTATGACCTGTTGATGACGAAGAACTTTTTCGAGAGCGAGAAAGGGCGTTGGCTCCAAGCTGTTATTCAATCAGAAGCCTTTAAGGCAGAAGTCGATAAAATTGGTGGATACAAAGTCGTAAGTCACGCCGAATCTGTATTTTTGTAACAATGCAATGTTTTAATCAGAACCTTGAGGTGAACAAAATGATGTATGAAATCGCAAAAGATCCGATTGACATTCAATCGGTTATTGATAAAGTTGTTCAACGAGAAGCCGGTGCCATTAACACTTTCATTGGAACGGTTAGAGAGTTAACGAAGGGAAAGAAAACCCTTTATCTCATTTACGAGGCCTATGAACCGATGGCCGTTAAAAAGTTGGAGCAGATTGGCAAGGAAATCAAGGAACGCTGGGAAGGGGCCGAGGTGGCCATCACTCACCGTGTTGGCAAGCTTGATATTACCGATGTTGCAGTAGTCATTGCCGTATCGACGCCACACCGTGCGGATTCATATGAAGCCAATCGATATGCAATTGAACGGATTAAAGAAATCGTGCCAATCTGGAAAAAAGAACATTGGGAAGACGGACAAGAATGGATTGGAAACCAGCTTGAGACCGTGGCCTATCCAAGTGGAAAACCAGAGGAGGGTGATTTGAATGAATAAGATTTTGTTTTTCGCCCACTTACGTGATGAAGTAGGGGAAGAATCGGTCACAATTGATGCCACAGGGAAAACTGTAGCAGAAGTGAAAACACTAGTGGCTGAACAATATAAGGTGCAAAAACTTGATACCGCGATGACAGCAATCAATGAAGAATTTGCCCCAAATGATGAAGTGATTAAGGATGGAGACGTCATAGCCTTTATTCCACCAGTAAGCGGAGGCTGATGTCTCCGTGTTTTTTCTTTATCAGTATGCTTAGATTACTTTTATAATTGGGAGGAATCTCCGATGTCAGATAGATATTCACGCCAGACCTTATTTCCTCCGATTGGCAAGAACGGCCAGGAAAAAATCAGTACCAAGCATGTATTGATTATTGGTGCTGGTGCCTTAGGTTCCGGCAATGCCGAAGTCATGACGCGGGCTGGGGTTGGAAGGCTGACGATTGTTGACCGAGATTATGTTGAAGCGAGCAATCTTCAGCGTCAACAATTATATACCGAAGAAGATGTGGCGGAAAAGCTTCCGAAAGCTGCTGCCGCAGAAAAAAGATTGAAGGCGATCAACTCAGGAGTCGAAATTCGCTCGATTATTGGGGATGCAACACCCGAAAAGTTGACTGAACTTGCTGGAGATGTGGACTTAATTATCGACTCAACAGACAATTTCGAAACGAGAATGGCCATTAATGATATTTCTCAAAAGTTTGAAATCCCATGGATTTATGGAGCCTGCGTAGCTAGTTTTGGGATGAGCTTTACGATTGTCCCAGGGCAGACTCCATGCTTAAATTGCTTGTTAAAAGCAATTCCAATACAAGGAATGACCTGCGATACGGGCGGGATTATCGGGCCTGCCGCACAAATGGTGATTGCTCATCAAACCGCAGAAGCCTTGAAAATCCTTGTTGAAGATTGGGAAGCTGTGAGAACTTCGTTCGTTAGTTTTGATTTATGGAGAAATCAATATTCGAGTATGAAGATGTCACGCGCTAAGGACCCTGGCTGTCTATCATGTGGTGAACATCGGGAATACCCGTACCTCAACGCTGAAAATATGACAAAAACCAGCGTCTTATGCGGACGAGACACCGTTCAAATTCGGCCACCTCATTCAGAAGGGGTCGACTTAAAAGATATGGCTGGGAAACTAAAAGCACTAGGATATGTAGTAAAGGGAAATCCATACCTACTATCTGCAGAGATGGATACCAACCGTTTTGTTCTCTTCCAAGATGGCCGTGCGCTCATTCATGGAACAAAAGACATCGCCCAAGCCAAGAGCTTGTATAGTCGATTACTAGGATAAATAGTAAATACCTCATTTAAGATGGACGGTGTTCTCATTTGAGGTGTAAAAAGCAAAAAAGCAGGGCAACCATATTGGGATTTGCCCTGCTCTTTTCGTTTTTCCTACTTGCCTTCAGTGACACTCAACGATAATAGAGGGAAAAATTCCACTTATTTAGTAAAAGGCATTGAAATTAGCTTAAATAAGCGGAGAAACTCCCGCTATTAACTCGAAAAACGTGAAAATGGAGGGTTTTTAATTGAATAACGGAAAAATCTCCCCTTATATCCTCCGAAAAGAGCTCCATTCTGCAAATAACGGAAAAATCTCCGCTTATTTTACTTTTGCTTGTTATTCAATTAAGGACAAGCCTTCTTAATTTAGCAGTTTAGCATTTACTTCCGATTTGCCATGCTAATTCTCCCTAAATGTTGACAGTACAACAAAAAATGAAGCGCTAAAATCGTTGCGATATAGCACTATATTTATCGTGAAATTTGTTGTTTGGCACCGTAAAAGAGAACCCTTTATTTTTTAAATATGGTATTTTTTATCTGTTGAGGAGTTTCGATAATCAACACCCAAGTAACACAGCCATTCTGCTAAAATAGATTTAAATTAAGCCGCGGAAAGCAAGCGCCTGGAACGGAAATCAACCATTCCTTGTTCCCATTGGAACAAGATAGCGGAAATCAACTAGCAATCATAGATTGAAAGGAAGATAGGGATGTACCAAGAAAGATTACACAATAAATGGGGCGAGCTCCTTAAGGACGAGTTTAACAAAGACTACTTCCTGCAATTAAAGAAATTTCTCGACAAGGAGTATGCGGAACAAACCGTTCATCCTAGAAAAGAGGATATTTTTAATGCATTGATTCATACAGATTATGACGATGTAAAGGTTGTTCTACTTGGACAAGATCCATACCATGGTCCTGGGCAAGCACATGGATTAAGCTTTTCTGTAAAACCAGGAATCAAAATCCCGCCTTCGTTACGAAATGTTTTTAAAGAGCTCCAAAACGATGTTGGTTGCAGCATCCCAAATCATGGCTATTTAACGAAGTGGGCAGACCAAGGTGTTTTGCTATTAAATACTGTACTAACCGTACGAGAAGGGGAAGCCCACTCTCATAAAAGGCAGGGCTGGGAAGTGTTAACAGATAGAATAATTTCGCTATTAAACGATCGAGAGGAACCAGTTATTTTCCTACTCTGGGGAAAACCAGCGCAATCCAAGATGAACTTGATTGATCAACAAAGGCATTTCATCCTTACATCTGTGCATCCTAGTCCACTATCTGCTAATAGAGGCTTTTTTGGTAATCATCATTTTTCGCACATCAATGAGTACCTCCGATCCAAAGGTGGAAAAGAGATAGATTGGCAGGTATAAACGACCGAGGCTGTTTCATAATAGGTTTCCTTCGACATGTTCCACGTGGAACAGACAATTAATGTTTCATGTTTCGTGTAAAAATCGTTGAACTAAGGTAGAATGGTATCGAGAAATGACAACTTTTAAAGCGTGGTGAAAACGTGAATATATCGCTACAAAAATTACTTTTAAAAATGGAGACAGAATTAAAAGGTGCAAGAGAGGCCGGGGCAGAGTCTGCATTGAGAGAGCGAATTCATTCTCTCAAAACTTTATGCGAGTTGGTGCTGGACGAACCACGGAATGGGGGAGGAGTGCAACCAACCCTGCCGCAGAGCCAGACAATGTCTACGCCGCCAATACATAGTTCCGTAGTTACACCGACACATGTACCGTACCAACAACCGCAACCTCAAGCAACGACTCAATCAAAAAAAATTGAAATGGATGATGGGGCTAACGGAGATTCTTTATTAGATTTTTAGAAATAGGCTGTTTTCGTAAAGATGGTTGTTAAAATTGTAAAAATCTTAAAACCGATTTTTACTACCTAAAGCCGATTTTAACGCAAGATAAGCTATTTTGTACGTTATAGGAAGTTTGCACGCTCTTTTCTCATAATTTAAAGGCTATTCTGTAGTGAAACAAAGCTTCAACCAACCTATTTTATATTCAAGAGCAACAAAGTTTGAGAAAAGAGCCTAGAAATAAAAATGTGAGGGGAGAAAACATTATGAAACTCTTTATTATTATTGGAGCAGTGAATGCTTTTCTTGCTGTTGCACTGGGAGCTTTTGGTGCGCATGGCTTAGAAGGGAAAGTACCAGCAAAATATTTGGAAACCTGGCAAACAGGTGTGACCTATCAGATGTTCCATGCAGTGGGAATTCTAATTATTGGAATTTTACTGGGGAACATTCCAGCAACCTCATTGCTTAGCTGGTCCGGGTGGTTGATGTTAATCGGGATTATTCTTTTTTCAGGTAGTTTGTACGTCTTAACCTTAACGCAAATTAGTGTTCTTGGCGCCATTACTCCTTTGGGAGGAGTATCCTTCCTTGTTGCCTGGGTATTGCTCATCATTGCGGCTGTTAGATATATGTAAAACAAAAAGGAGCTCTGCATGAATCAGCAGAGCTCCTTTTATAGTTATTGTTGCTTTTCTTTTTACCTTGGAGGATAGGCAGCTAACCCAGCTCCACCAAAGGGATAGTCATACTCAAGCTCTTCATCAAACGTGATATAATCCAAGTAAACCATTAGTAGGAGAAAACGCATGCCTGTTTGTGGGTCGCTAAGGATGATATGATCTCTTCCGGCAGCTTCGATAATGCCTTTGAAAATCTTGGAATTCCATTCTTGACTCGCATCAAAGCTCATGTAAACTGTTGCGAGCTTTCCTTTATTAAGACGAAGGATGTTTTCAATATAGGATTGCTCAGCTGGAAGCATACCTGGCACTTGGACGCCTGTTCCGTTGGCTGATGGGAAAACTCCCTGTGGTGGTGGCGTTGTCGGTTGTGCCCCGGCCATGCCACCGTTCATTTGCGGCTGTGCTGTTTGCCCGGGCTGACTATACGGATAACCGTTGTTCGCCTGTGTTGGATAACCTTGACGACTCTGACCATTTGCCCCTGCGTAAGGTATATAGGCCTGAGGATACGTTTGATTGTAATATGGATAATTCGATTGACTCATTCTTTTCCCTCCCGAATGAAAATAATAGTCACGAAAAAATTTAGAAGCCTCACTATTTCAACTTTATGAGGGGAGGACGGATTTATGACAAAAAGTATTGAGAACAATCCTCTCGAGCCTTTTGCAATAGTAGGGGCCGATGATAAAAAAATACCCTATAGTGGGCACTATAGGGTAGGGTACTTATTTTACATCAAGAAACGATTCAACACGATCAATATCAAGAAGATTTCCTACAAAGAAGGCACCAAATTCACCGTAACGTGCACTCACTTCGTCAAAGCGCATTTCATAAACAAGCTTTTTAAATTGAAGAACATCATCGGCAAACAAAGTAACGCCCCACTCATAATCGTCAAAACCAACAGATCCCGTGATAATTTGCTTCACTTTACCTGCATATTGACGGCCAATCATGCCGTGGCTGTACATCAACTTTTTACGATCTTCCATTGAAAGCATGTACCAGTTATCATTTCCTTGACGACGCTTGTCCATTGGATAGAAACAAACATGCTTTGCCTGTGGAAGCTCAGGATATAGACGTGCACGAACATGTGGATTCTGGTAAGGGTCTCCACCTTCACCAGCAAGATAGTTACTCAATTCAACAACCGAAACATATGAATGAGCTGGAACTGTATATTCAGCTAGTTTTGATTTATTGAATTCGGTTTCAATTTCATTTAGCTCTTCCATTGTTGGGCGAAGAATCATCATCATAAAATCAGCCTTTTGTCCGACAATGGTATAAAGGGCATGACTACCTTGTTGCTCAGCTTGAGTCTTGTTCCATTTCTCAACAAGTCCGTGGAATTCATTAATGGCTGCCTGGCGCTCATCACTAGGCGTCATTTTCCAAGTAGTCCAATCGATTGTGCGGAAATCATGTAGGCAATACCAACCATCGAGCGTTTGTGCTGCTTCACTCATTTATCTCACTCCTAAAAATCGATAATTTACAACAATACTATATCACAGTTTTGCCATACAATACTCGGATAACACCTTCCTGAGTATTTGTTTTGGTATAGACTAGGAAAAGTCGGGATATTTTAGCAGGCAGATGCAAATAATGATGATGGTTATGTCTTAGCTTTATTTAAAAATTGGCAAAAGAGAAACTTCTTTGTTGGAAGCGGTAACATCCTTGAATTTTTAGTAGGGTAAAGTATGCTAGGGAAGTAAAGGTTAAAGAGGAGGATTCATATGAGCGATTTATTTACTGGCTTAAAAGAAAGACTAAGCGGAAAAAATTTACGCATCGTTTTTCCTGAGGGTTTAGATGAAAGAATTTTATCAGCAGCCGGTCGTTTAGCTGCAGATGGAGTACTTACACCCATTTTAGTAGGAAATATCGAAGAAATTCAATCCAAGGCAAGTGGACTAGGAGTAGCTCTTGATTCAGTGGAGATCTATGACCCGAATAATTTTGCAATGATGGATGAGCTTGTTGCTTCTTTTGTGGAAAGACGGAAAGGCAAAGCAACCGAAGAGCAAGCACGTAAAATTCTACTTGATGAAAACTACTTTGGAACCATGCTTGTACATACCAATCGTGCGGACGGACTTGTGAGTGGAGCCGCACACTCGACTGCCGACACAGTAAGACCGGCGTTACAAATCATTAAGACAAAGGAAGGCGTTCGCAAAACTTCTGGTGTCTTCATTATGGTTCGCGAAGATGAGAAATATGTGTTTGCTGATTGTGCGATTAACATTGCACCAGATAGCCAAGATCTTGCAGAAATTGCAATCGAAAGTGCGAAAACAGCAAGAATGTTTGATATTGAGCCACGCGTTGCGATGCTAAGCTTTTCTACAAAGGGTTCAGCGGTTTCACCAGAAACGGACAAGGTTTCAACAGCGGTTGCAGTCGCTCAAGAACGTGAACCTGAGCTTGTGTTAGACGGAGAATTTCAGTTTGATGCGGCATTCGTTCCATCGGTAGCAGAGAAAAAGGCCCCAGATTCCGTAATCAAAGGCGATGCAAATGTATTTGTTTTCCCAAGCTTAGAGGCAGGAAATATCGGCTACAAAATTGCCCAACGCCTTGGAAACTTCGAAGCAGTGGGACCAATCCTTCAAGGCTTAAACCGCCCAGTAAACGATCTTTCCCGCGGCTGTAGCGAGGAAGATGTTTATAAACTAGCCTTAATCACAGCAGGACAAGCACTGGCAGAGTAAAAACTAAATCTTTGTTCGAGCCGGTTTCGATGATTAGGGGAAACCGGTTCTTTTTATATGATTGGTGGAATTTCAAACCCAATAGAAAATGCTATAATAGCCAAGTGAATGTTGATAATGGCTCTTTTCTCAAACTTTGTTGCTCTTGGCAAATTAGCTAATTAATAATGAGAAAAGAGCTTGCAAACTGACTATAACGTACAAAATGGCTTATCTTGCGTTAAAATCGACTTTAGGTAGTAAAAATCGGTTTTAAGATTTTTACAATTTTAACAACACTCTTTACGAAAACAGCCTTGATAAAAAAGGAGAAATTACAAATGGATGAGGCGCTTCAATTATTGCGTCAAAGTCGTTGGAGACTGATTGACCAGTCAGCAATTGGGCCGCATTTTCATGCTCTTCAATCGTTTGCAACGGATGACACGCTTTGTGAGTCGGTGGGGACGGGGAAGTCGTCAGCAGTGGCGAGGTCTTGGGTACATCATCAAACAGTGGTACTGGGAATCCAGGATACAAAGCTCCCGTATTTGCAGAAAGGTTTAGATTACCTTGAAGAGCAAGGGTATCAATATATCGTCCGTAACTCTGGTGGATTGGCCGTCGTATTAGATGAGGGTGTGCTCAACCTTTCATTAATTTTACCGGAAGTAGAAAAGGGCATTGATATAAATCGTGGCTACGATGCCATGTGGCTGTTGATAAAAAAGATGTTTTCCGATTTTGCTATAGAAATAGACGCCCGAGAAATCGTAGGCTCCTATTGTCCTGGGAGTTATGATTTGAGCATTGGGGGCAAGAAGTTTGCAGGAATCTCACAGAGGCGTTTGAAAAAAGGGGTGGCCGTGCAAATTTATCTTTGCGTAACAGGCAGTGGCAGTGAACGCGCCGAGGTCATCAGGAATTTTTACGAGCAGGCTAGAAATGGAGAAAACACAAAATTCCTTTATCCTGAAGTGAAGCCAGAGGTGATGTCGTCACTTACTGAATTGCTTGATCTTCCCATTTCGATTCAGGATGTTATGCTCCGGTTTTTAACGTTTTTACATCAAAATAGCGATGAAATCCTAACTGGCCAATTGCAGCCGGAGGAGTTTGAACTATTTACCCATTATTATGATCGCATCGTTGAACGAAACGGTAAATTTCTTGTAAGAAAAGCGTAAGCGGCTCGTTCAGCGACGTATGGCCTGGAGCCCTTCGACTGAGATAAAGGAAACACGAAGAGCGTTAGCGATTCGATGTTGACTTATCGCAGGGAGAAGAGCGAAGGACACTAGTCGCTAGCCGCTGGAGCTGGACAATTTTCTAAGTTAAGACTGTTATACTTTCTAATCTTTATATAAAAACAGGCCGTAAACCACGTTCTTGGTTTACGGCCTGCCTTATGAAAGGATTTTGTTGCCTGTTTCAACTCCCGATTATTCAGCGACTTTTTCAAGATTGCCGTTGCGATCCATTTTGAACTTTGTTGCAGGGCGTTCTTCATCTTCATCAAATAAGACGAGTTTACGGGCACGGTTCATGATTTTCATAAGTGTCTCGTAATCTTCCTGCATTGTATTCGCATTGGCCTCGAGCTTTTTCACTTTCCCCTTGAGCTCATCGTTTTCTTTCCTAAGCGTCATAATTTCACGCATTAATCTTTCATTCTCGCTCTTATAGATATCAGCGCTAAAGTTTGTACTATTTAAATTTTGCAAGTAGGCAATAACATGACCAAGGGTTAGTCCATTTGCAGGTACAGATTGTGTAGGCCTTGTCATCTGTTGCTGTTGGACTGGTTGTGCTGGGATGTTCGTTTGTGGCACGGTTTGTGTTGGCTTTATTGGTTCCTCATGTCCAACTGTTTCAACTTGTGTAGCCTCTGTATCATCCGTTTGATTAATCTCTTCGTTAAAATCAGGAGATTCTGAGACTCCTTTAGACTCAGTGTTTTCAGTATCCGAATCTTTTAAAAGCAAATCATGTAATCCATCTAAACCATAGGTATCTTGCATTTCTAGTGTGTTTAGCGTATTAAAAGGTTGTGGTGAATCTCCTTGTGCAGTGTGCACCTCAGGTGTTATTTCACTAGACATTTCCATATTAGCTTGGATTCCAAGATCATCAAAAGATGGAACCGGTGGGGAATATAGTAGTTTTTTCTTGCCACCCTGATCTTTTCCGAGAATTCTTTGGCGCTGTTTACGCTGCTTTTTTGCGAGTTGTAACGCTTTTTCATATTGATGGCGGACAACCGCATTCCACCTAAATCCACATGCAGCTGAAGTACGGTCGAGCTTGTCCCCAACTTCCTCAAAGGCATTCAGCTGTGTACTTCCTTCGCGAACATGTCTTAATACGGTTTCAGCAAGCATTAAATCGTTTTCCTCCGTCCAGGCGTCCTGGCGAACTTTCATATTTCTTCAACTCCCTTTAAAAATCATTAAAATGATTGCACTTCTAGTCAAAGGATGTCCGATTTTTAAAAGGTTTATACATTCCTGATTAAAAGGATAGTAGATTTTTTCCATTTTTTCATAGAAACGGTTAAAATTTCCCAAGTTGCAATCGTGGGTGGGAAGAGGTAAAATACCATTTAGTAAAAAAGAAAAGCGCAAGCGCCCTGTTCAGCGGCGTATGGCCTGGAGCGCTCCAAATGAGATAAAGGAAACACGAAGAACGATAGTGATTCGATGTTGACGCAATCGTAGGGCGGTAAAAATCTAAAAGCCGATTTTTACTCGGAGAGCGAAGGACACTAGCCGCTAGGGCGCTGGAGCTGGACAACTATCCTAAGTTAAAACTTTTATACTTTCCTATTTTTATAAAAAAGATTCTTTAAATAACAGGAAATCGAACTTCTAATATAGAAAGGGTTGTCAACAATGGCAAACGAATTTCGAGTTTGCGACGATTGTCAGGCCGTAAACCTAAAAACACTTATCCCTCTATTAAAAGGGAAAGACCCAGAAGCAAAGATAGAGATTGGGTGCCAATCCTATTGTGGACCTGGCCGAAAGAAAACCTTTGCTTTTGTCAACAATCGTCCCGTCGCAGCACTCACTGAAGATGAACTAATGGAGAAAATTGATAAAAAATTAAAATGATATAAGGCAATCACATCGTAATAGAGTCATCTTTAGGCCATTTGCATAAAGGTGACTTTTTATTTTTACCTAAGTCTAGCAATTATAGATTATGGTGATTTTTATTTTTCCCAAAGGTTATTACCTAGTTTATGTTTATTTGCCCAAAATATGGAGAAATTTGTGAGGTTTTGTAGGATTTTGGGATGATTTGACGAAGGAAACGGGCTATAATAGAAACATGTTATTCGTGAGAGAAGGGAAGCAATGGACTATTCGGCGGAGAAACTAAACGAAGAAAAAGTGTTTAAAGACCCAGTCCACCGCTATATTCATGTCCAAGATCAGGTCATATGGGACCTGGTTGGGACAAAGGAATTTCAGCGGTTACGGCGAATTAAGCAATTAGGAACGACCTTTTTGACCTTCCATGGTGCCGAGCATAGTCGTTTTAACCACTCGCTTGGCGTCTATGAAATTGTTCGTCGCATCGTGGATACGGTGTTCGTTGGACGCCCGGAATGGAATCAAGAGGAAAGAATGCTAAGCCTATGCGCCGCACTTCTTCATGATTTGGGCCATGGTCCGTACTCACATTCCTTTGAAAAAGTATTTGAACTCGATCATGAGGATTTTACAAAAGCGATTATCCTTGGAAAAACAGAAGTGAATCAAGTATTGTCACGGATTTCACCTGATTTTCCGAAAAAGGTGGCGGAGGTCATTGATAAGACCTATGAAAACAAGCTTGTCGTGAGTTTGATTTCTAGTCAGATTGATGCTGACCGCATGGATTACCTACAAAGGGACGCTTATTATACTGGAGTTAGTTATGGACATTTTGATATGGAGCGGATCCTTAGGGTAATGCGGCCTAGAGAGGATCAGGTCGTCTTTAAGCAAAGCGGCATGCACGCCGTTGAGGATTACATCATGAGTCGCTATCAGATGTATTGGCAAGTCTATTTCCATCCGGTAACCCGGAGCGCGGAAGTCATCTTGACGAAAATCCTTCACCGAGCAAAGCACCTCTATGAGCAAAACTATGCCTTCAAACATATGCCGCTCCATTTTTATTCCTTTTTTAAAGAGGATGTGAAGCTAGAAGACTATTTAAAATTAGATGAAGGAATTGTTCTCTATTATTTCCAGATGTGGCAGGAAGAAGACGATGAAGTCCTGAAAGATCTATGCTCACGTTTCATCAACCGGAATCTTTTTAAATATGTCGAGTTTGACCCAGCCAAGGAATATAAAAAACTGGCAAAATTATCACAGCTTTTTGAAGAAGCGGGAATTGACCCTGAGTATTACTTGGTCGTCGATTCATCATCTGATTTGCCGTACGATTTTTATCGACCCGGAGAAGAGGAAGAACGCCTTCCGATTCATTTATTAATGAAAAGTGGCGAGCTTCGGGAGCTTTCAAGGGAGTCAGATATTGTGGACGCTATCTCCGGCAAGCGAAGGACCGACCATAAATTATATTATCCTGCCGATCTTATTGGGAAGAATGAGGAGATTCTAAAGCTTCTTGAATGATAGCCATTGGTAGAAAGGAACTTTTGAAACAGGAGTTGAATCGTTTTGTTAAAAGATCATGCAAAAATCATTCACGCAATTGCGCTTTCTGGGGAAGTCATTGGACGGAAGAAGCTGCAAAAAATGATTTATATTGCGAAAAAGATGAATTTTCCGTTTCAGGAAAGGTTTCAGTTCCATTTTTACGGGCCATATTCCGAGGAGCTGACGCTCAGGGTGGAAGAACTGTGCAATATGGGTTTTCTGAACGAAGTGAAAGAGAAAAAGGGCGGCTATTACCAGTACCGCTATACGTTAACGGAGGATGGCAAAGAGTTTCTTGGTGTCAACAATGTGGACATGCCTACACTCGGCGATTGTCTGACGGACATCAATACGCAAAATGCCAGATTCCTTGAACTCGTCTCAACGATTTTATATTTTGATAATCTCCCAAAGGACGAAGTGAAAGAAAAAGTCCAAACAGTAAAGAAAAGTCAAAAATTCACCGACGACGAATTTGCTAATGCCTATCAATATATTGAGATGTTAAAAGAACGAACCAGTCAGTGCTAAGTGCACAGGGCTGGTTTTTTTATGGGGTTGAGGTGGTTGAGATAGTAGGGGCAAGTTTGTTGATAGAAATGGAAATCGTGTAGATAGACCGTCCAAGTTTGTCGATAGAGAGGTTATTTGTGTAGATAGAGCCGGAGCAACTGGAGTGTTTGTAGATAGAAAGCTTAAGTTTGTCGATAGAAATGGAAATCGTGTAGATAGACCGTCCATTTGTGTAGATAGACCGACCACTACTTGCGATAAAATAAAAAACCGACCTCAAGGGCCAGCTTTTCATCCATTTATACAAACAACTATTAATCGCTTAAGCGTTTTCCGCCTACGCCGTAATGGTCAGGGCGTAATTCTTCAATAAAAACGACGACTTTTTCTTTTGGTGCGCCGGTTGTTTCGCTGACGGCTTCTGTTACTTTTTCAACGAGGGCCTTTTTCTGTTCGTCGGTGCGTCCTGGTAGCATCTCTACTGTCACATATGGCATGTTCGTTCCTCCTTCAACATAGTCATGTTTTGAGTTTTCCATAATTCCACTAAATGTGCAAGCTCAGGGGTTTTTAATTTTATAAAAAAATAAGGTATACTTGAAGCATCTATTTGAACTATATGTAATCCATCAATGGGGAAAACCATTAATCGCGAAAAAAGGGGTTAAAGAATGTGGGTCTTGCTTATTCATTAGATCAATTTATCTATGTTGCGATTACGTTGGTGATTGCGTTTACGCTGCACGAGTTTGCTCATGCGTTTGTGGCCTATAAATTTGGCGATCAAACGGCAGCAAGGCAGGGACGGCTAACCTTGAATCCGCTGAAGCATTTGGACCCACTAGGGACGATTCTTATCTTTATTGCGGGATTTGGTTGGGCAAGGCCGGTACCGGTGAATCGGTTCTTTTTTAAGAATCCACGGCTGGCAGGGATTTTGGTATCGGTTGCTGGGCCACTGAGCAATTTGTTGTTGGTTATTGTTGCCTTAGCGATATGGTATGGATTACTTGCTGCAGGTTTAGGGCCAACTTTGCCAGACGTTGCTACAGAGTTCATCAACATCTTTGTTTATTTAAACACTGTATTATTCGTGTTTAACTTGCTTCCATTTCCGCCACTGGATGGGTACCGAATCATTGAGGATTTGGCACCTGCGGATGTTAGGGCAAAGCTTACGCAGTATGAAAATTACGGGATTATCATTTTTTTAATCCTGGTCATTACGCCGCTTGATCAGTATACAATTTCACCA
This sequence comes from Mesobacillus maritimus, assembly GCF_044803185.1. Lineage (GTDB taxonomy): Bacteria > Bacillota > Bacilli > Bacillales > Cytobacillaceae > Mesobacillus_B > Mesobacillus_B maritimus_B. Next base: position 5,562,907 of record NZ_CP085225.1, on the reverse strand, counting down.
CTGTTTAACACCGTCATTCCGTTTATACTAGGTGGATTGAGTGAATTCTTTTTACAATTGTTTTTAAGGTAGGAGGGTAATTTTATGGAAGAAAAGAAGAAGAAAAATATCGGCTTTAATATTATCAAGGCAGATCCGATGGACAATCATAAAGGGTTTGGCAAAGGGAGCTTGACTTTGGATAATGTATCGCCGGTGATAGTGGATGTCGAGGCAGGCGAGGCTACCGTCGATGTTGGCGCAATGCATGCGCGTAGTGTGGTGGAGAAGGGAATCAAATTCTTGCCAAACCGTGACGAGGTACCTGACGCAAAGCTTTATTGGCTTGTTTGGGTAACGATGGACCGCGCAGAAGAAGGTCCTTATTACGCAGGCGTGACAGCTTGTGATATGACGGTTAACCGTGAGATTCGTCGTGGTTACAAATCCTTGCCGGAACATGTGAACCGTTTAGATAAGTCAATCAAACGCCATATAATCGTTGATCATATGGATGATACCTCAAAGCAAATTCTGGCTAATTATTTAAAAAATCATGATCCAGGCATGTGGGAGCGGTCTCCTGAGAAATTAAAAACCGACCTGCAAACTTCGTAATATATTTGTTGCGTTCTAGAAAATTCCAGTGTAAACTAGTATTCAACGTTGTACACACGTTGCTAGGACAGGAAAAACCCCGGAATCTTTATTGATTCCGGGGTTTTTTCTTTTTAGGCTCTTTTCTCAAACTTTGTTGCTTAGCTAATAAAGTATGAAGGGGTTGAGCTATGTTTCTACTTCAAATTTTAAAGCCCAAATATTCGCTTATACCAAGGTTTTTTCTCTGACTTTTCCTCTCGTTCGGGTTCATGTTTTTGCAACGGCTCGCCTTCATCAAGATGATCGGTGCAGTATTCCTGAGGCTCGGTGCCGTCTTTAAAATAAGTCAGTCGTTTTACCGGGCAGTTTGCGGTAGCAATTTTACCATTCTCCGGGTTAATAAACACCCCAATGGTTCCTTTGGCTGTTTTAAAATTAGTCGCGGGCACATCCTCATGTGCCTTTTCCATAAAGTTAACCCAGACATTTTTACTAAAAGCCTTCTCATTAGACTTTTCGATTGGTTTCCCTTTGTCGTAGCCTGTCCAGACGGCGGAAACGAGTTGTGGGGTGTACCCAATCATCCAGCTATCAGTATTCGTTGACCCGGATTTACCGGCATAGGGTCGACTAATTTCATCGGTCATGGTGCTACCCGTTACGGATGTATAGCCATTGAGTTTAGGATCAAACATCCCCGTCATCATATGATTCATTACTGAGGCTAGGTCGGGTTTTAAAATTTGCTCTCCTTTATCCTCATGCTCATAAATGACCTCACCATTATGACTTTCCACCCGTTCAATGAGCACAGGCTCGACATATTTTCCACCATTCGCAAACATGCTGTAGGCTGTGGCCATTTCGACCACCCTTACTCCAGATGTTCCAAGGGCAAGGGAAGGGACCTGGGCCATTTTCGTTGAAATGCCGAACCTTTTCATGGTATCAACAAGAATATCCTGTCCAAGAAACAAGTGTGTTTTTACGGCAAAGACATTATCGGATACTGCGAGAGCTTGTGCCATCGTAATTTCATCATTCGCATACTTATTATTAAAATTATGAGGTGTATACTCAGAATGTCCATCATCAAACCGGAAAGTGGTAAGCTCACTTCTCATCGTTGTCGTCGGTGTAAAACCATGCTCAAGTGCCGCATAGTAGAGAAGCGGTTTGATGGTGGAACCAGGCTGCCTTACCGCTTGAATGGCGCGGTTGAAGGGACTTTGCTCATAATCTCTGCCACCAACCATCGCTTTAACATGGCCAGATTTTGGATCCATGGCGATAAAGCCCGTTTGAATCGTTGAATCCTCTGCAATGTACTTCGCCACCATCTCTTCCGCTAGTTGCTGTTGCTTTAAATCAAGGGTCGTATACACTTTTAATCCGCCAAGCTTGATGGTTCGCTCGTCTAGATTGAGGCTATATTTTAGCTCGTTTTGGACGGCATCCTGGAAATAAGGTGCCTGCCCAAGTGACCCAGTAGGGTGCTTCCCAACTAGCGTTAGCTTTTCTGTAGTAGCCTCTTTTGCCTCAGCGTTATCAATGTAACCTTTTGTTTCCATCGCTCTTAAAATCGTTTCCTGCCTGCTATTTGCTCTTTCTTCATTGGCTAATGGTGAGTAATAGCTTGGGCCCTTCGGAATGCCAGCTAGCATGGACGCTTCGCCAAGGGTTAAGTCGCGAGCATCCTTGCCAAAATAATACTGACTAGCAGTTTGAACACCATAAGCGCCACTGCCGTAGTAAATCGTATTTAAATAGCCTTCAAGAATTTCATTTTTACTATAATTCATTTCAAGTCGAAGCGTATAAAAGGCTTCGGTTAGCTTGCGCTTCCATGTTTTATCGTGACTAAGGTATAGGTTTCGGGCGTACTGCTGGGTGATGGTACTTGCTCCCTGCACCTTCGCCATGGCTTTTATATCGGCAAGGACTGCACCAACAATTCGTTTGTAGTCGAATCCTCTATGCTCATAAAAATTTCGATCTTCAATGCTAATGGTCGCTTTGACAAGGTCTGGCGAGATGTCCTTTAGTGGGACCCAGTACCTTTTTTGACCGGTATGGCTTTCACCGATAACGGTCCCATCATCCGCCATATAGATCGTCGACTGGGGCACAGCAAGTGGTGGGGGGCCGAGTATCTTGGCATAGCCAATAATCGAAAAATAGATAAGAAATAAGAAGGCCGCCACAATCATGCCAATAAAAACAAACGCTCTAAAAACCCTTGCCGTCTTACGAAACCGTTGGTCAGTCATGATCTCCATCGCATGTTCCCCCCTTTATTAAATATTGTCTTTGGTTAAAATGGAGTTGTTGATTATATCCAAGGTTGATTGGAGCGCAAATCAACATCTATGTTTACCAGAACCCAAAATTACTCTATTAACCATTATGAAATCATTTCAGACATTTTAAACCTATATACCTGCCATTATTTAATAATTAATAGTACAGATAAACCTACTGGATAAAGTTAACATTGACAATCCCGCTAATAACACAAATTTTACTTGCATTTTTGAAAGATTCAACTATACTTTTCTGGTGTTTGTGTTTTTACCTGCTTCTTGGGGAATTATAAAAAATATGTCTAGTTACGCTATTTTTTATTGAAAGGAAGGATGAACCATATGGGTATTTGGTTTACAGAAAAGCAAACAGATCACTTCGGGATTACAATGAAGGTGAACCGAACCTTACATACAGAGCAAACCGATTTTCAAAAGCTTGATATGATCGAAACAGAAGAGTGGGGCAATATGTTGCTACTCGATGACATGGTGATGACCTCCATTAAAGATGAGTTCGTGTACCATGAAATGGTGGCCCATGTGCCGTTGTTCACGCATCCGAACCCTGAGAATGTCCTAGTCGTTGGCGGTGGTGATGGAGGCGTCATTCGTGAAGTCCTTAAGCACCCACAGGTAAAAAAAGCTACCCTGGTTGATATCGATGGCAAAGTGATCGAGTACTCTAAGAAATTTTTACCTGAAATCGCTGGTAAATTAGACGACCCACGCGTAGACGTCCAAGTTGGCGACGGGTTCATGCATATTGCGGAAAGCGATAATGAGTATGATGTGATTATGGTGGACAGCACAGAGCCTGTTGGACCAGCGGTAAACCTGTTTACGAAAGGTTTTTATGCAGGCATCTCAAAGGCGCTTAAAGAAGATGGCATCTTTGTGGCACAGTCAGATAACCCATGGTTTAAGGCGGACCTGATTCGCAATGTGCAAAAGGATGTAAAAGAAATCTTCCCAATCACTCGTCTTTATGTGGCAAACATTCCAACATATCCAAGTGGACTATGGGCGTTCACGATTGGGTCAAAGAAACATGACCCACTTGAAGTGAGCGACGACCGTTTCCATGAGATCGAAACAAAATACTATACAAAAGAACTACACAAAGCCGCTTTCGTGCTGCCAAAGTTCGTTAGCGATTTAGTGAAATAAAGGCTTACCAGATAGAGGCTGTAATCGTAATGTTTGTTGTTAAAATTGTAAAAATCTTAAAGCCGATTTTTACTACCTAAAGCCGATTTTAACTATTTTGTACGTTATAGTAAGTTTGCAAGCTCTTTTCTCAAAATTAAAAAGCTATTTTACAGTGAAACAAAGCTAAATCCATCCTATTTTGTATCCAAGCAACAAAGTTTGAGAAAAGAGCCTAGATAGAAGAAAAGAGGGGTTATACATGCGTTTTGATGAAGCTTATTCGGGAAATGTGTTTATTGGGGCAAACCCGGATTATAATGAAAGTAAAGTGGTCCTTTACGGCATGCCGATGGACTGGACAGTGAGCTACCGTCCGGGGTCTCGTTTTGGTCCGGCAAGAATTCGTGAAGTCTCGATCGGACTAGAAGAGTACAGTGCGTACCTCGACCGTGAGTTATTTGATGTGAAATACTATGATGCTGGTGATATTCCATTGCCATTTGGAAATCCGCAAAAGAGCATTGATTTAATTGAAGAATACGTAGGCAAACTTTTAGCAGAGGACAAGTTCCCACTTGGCATGGGAGGCGAGCATCTTGTTTCCTGGCCAGTGATGAAAGCGATGGCGGCAAAATACAAGGACCTGGCGATTATCCATATGGATGCCCACACCGATTTGCGTGAGCACTATGAAGGCGAGCCACTTTCTCATTCCACACCGATCCGTAAAATTGCCGAGCATATCGGACCGGAAAATGTTTACTCGTTTGGAATCCGTTCTGGGATGAAGGAAGAGTTCGATTGGGCGAAGGAAGTTGGCATGCATATTAGCAAGTTTGAAGTGCTTGAACCATTAAAGGAAATGCTTCCTAAGCTTGCCGGTCGTCCCGTATATGTAACCATTGATATCGATGTTTTGGACCCCGCTCATGCACCAGGAACAGGAACCGTGGATGCTGGTGGAATCACGTCCAAAGAGCTACTCGCTTCAATCCATGAGATTGCTCGTTCAGAGGTAAACGTAGTGGGTGCCGACCTTGTCGAAGTCGCTCCGATTTACGATCATTCAGAGCAAACAGCCAATACAGCAAGCAAGCTGATTCGCGAAATGATGTTAGGGTTTGTAAAATAACCAATCTGACTAAAATAGGAAAGAGAGCTGGCTAGCTTGGTCAGCTCTTTTTTGGTTGGTAAGTTCTTGCGATTTTCTCCTACAATATCTATACTTGAAAGTTATAATAGTATAAGTAAGGATGGGTGTCGGTGTCTGCGCAAATTCCTGTTAAGGTAAAAGTAAAAACAGTGATCAATAAAGAGCCTTTTGAGTTGACGGCTTTTGGCCGCTATTCTGAAAAAGGAGATAGTACATATCTTCAATACGATGAAATGATGCCTGAAGGGACTATTCATACGACTGTAAAGCTTAAGAATGGGGAAGTGCTGATTCTTAGAAAAGGCGCGGTCGATATGCGGCTTCATTTTATCACGAATAAAAAAACACCTGGGACCTTCAGTACTGACCAAGGCTTAATGCTGACAGAGGCTGATACGAAGAACGTGACCATCGGTGAAGGCCAAGTAGAGGTTCGCTACGATCTTAGTATCCAAGGATCCTATGCAGGTACATATCATATGAACATCAATTACGAGGAGGTATCGGAATGAACGTCGTAGAACAAGTTCAAACCAAATTAAAAGAAGAAATCAAAGCGGCCGTTATCAAAGCAGGTCTTGCGGAGGAAGCACAAATTCCTGATGCTGTTCTTGAGCTGCCGAAGGACAAGGCTCATGGCGACTATGCAACAAATATGGCGATGCAATTAGCACGTGTAGCTAAAAAAGCACCACGTAAAATTGCGGAAGAACTCGTTGAAAGCTTTGATAAAAACAAAGCATCAATTGAAAAAATTGAAATTGCCGGACCAGGTTTTATCAATTTTTATATGAATAATAGTTATTTAACCGATTTAATTCCAACAATCCTTAATGCGGGTGATCGTTACGGAGAATCAACGGTTGGCAATGGCGAGAAAGTCCAGGTTGAGTTTGTATCAGCCAATCCGACCGGTGATTTGCATCTTGGACATGCTCGTGGTGCAGCAGTAGGTGACTCGTTAAGCAATGTACTAGCTAAAGCAGGCTATGATGTCTCTCGTGAGTATTACATTAATGATGCTGGAAACCAGATTAATAACTTAGCTCTATCGGTTGAAGCGCGTTATTTCCAAGCACTTGGGGAAGAGCGTGAAATGCCAGCAGACGGTTATCATGGTGTTGATATCATTGGCATCGGGAAGAAACTCGCAGAAGAGCATGGCGATAAATTTGCGAAAATGAGCGACAAAGAGCGCTTTGATGCATTCCGCCAATATGGCTTGGAATATGAGTTAGAAAAGTTAAAGCAGGACTTAGCAGCGTTCCGTGTGGGCTTTGATGTCTGGTTCTCAGAAACATCGCTTTATCAAAACGGGAAAATTGAAAAGGCACTTGAGGTGTTGAAGGAGAAAGGCCATATCTATGAAGAAGACGGAGCAACTTGGTTCCGCTCGACTACATTTGGCGATGACAAAGACCGGGTGTTAATTAAACAAGATGGTTCATTTACGTACTTGTTGCCGGATATTGCGTACCACCAGGATAAGTTAAAGCGTGGTTTTGAAAAGTTGATTAACATTTGGGGTGCAGACCACCATGGCTATATTCCACGGATGAAAGCGGCAATCCAAGCTCTTGGTTATGAAGGGGATACGCTAGAGGTTGAGATTATCCAAATGGTTCAGCTTTATAAAAACGGCGAGAAAATGAAGATGAGCAAACGGACAGGGAAGGCTGTTACAATGCGTGATTTGATCGATGAGGTCGGCCTCGATGCGACTCGTTACTTCTTTGCGATGAGAAGCTCTGATACGCATATGGACTTTGACCTTGACCTTGCTGTGTCTCAGTCGAATGATAATCCAGTTTATTATGCGCAGTATGCCCATGCACGGATTTGCAGTATCTTACGTCAGGCAGAAGAACAAGGCCTTGCGGTCGACGTTAATGCTGACTTTAGCTTAGTTGGTGCTGAAAAGGAAGTCGACCTATTGAAGAAATTAGGCGAGTTCCCACAAGCGGTTGCCGAAGCAGCACAAAAACGTGTGCCACATCGTGTGACCAACTACATCTTTGAATTGGCATCAGCGTTCCACAGCTTCTATAATGCTGAAAAAGTATTAGATGCCGAGCAAAAAGAGCGTACAGCAGCACGTTTAGGACTGATTAAGTCCGTTCAAATCAGCTTGAAGAATGCGTTAGACTTAATTGGGGTTTCTGCTCCGGAAAAAATGTAACAAAATAGTAAAGGTGCCTGACCCCCGGTACGGTAATGCGTTAATGAACTGGGGGTCAGGCACCTTTTTTGTTGGTGGATACGGTGCCGTGTGGTATTTATTCCCGTACAGGGAATAAAACGTCTCTAACGGGGAATATAATGCACATAACAGGGAATATAATTACCTTTTTTCAGGAAAAGCGGCATATGTGAGGGTATTTAGACGTTTAAAAGACGATTCAAAGCTGATATTAAACTGAAAATACCCACCCCCAAAGTCTTTTTCTAGTATAAGTCATTAGGTTTTGATACGGAAAGGCGCTTATTTGTGGGTTTATAGTTAAATTAGGGTCGAAGCAGATTAGAATTTAAGACAGTTACCATACAGGGTATGGTATTTATTCCCTGTTGGGGAATAAATCATCCCCCATAAGTCATTTCCACTCTAACGTCGCCCCACCGATCCGTTTCACGCCACGAATTTTACTTAAATCTTCGACCAAGGCTAGTGCTGCTTGGTCTTTTCGTTTTGCTTCAATCATGAAATCGACATCTTGACCAATCCCGCGCAGCACTTCGATTAGGGGCTTAATAAACTCCGAGTCAACATGATCCGCATGGGAACGAAAAGCCTTTTCCGTTTTAGGAGAAGAGATATGAATCTTCGGTCTCATGCCGATTCGCTCCCAAGTGGCAAACCCTGCTGGAAGGAGCTCTTCTAGCGGCTTTTCACAAAGGTTCGCCATATGGTGATGATAATCAAATACAAACGGAACGTCTTCCTTTTGACAGGTGAGCAACGTTTCCTCTGTATTGTACGTCTTGTCATCATTTTCAAGCGTCATCCGGTTTTTAATAGGAAGGGGAAGCTTGCGCAAATTTTCATGGAAACGAACAATGGTCTCTTCCTTATTCCCATAGGCGCCACCAATATGGATATTGATGACACCTTCCTTTTCCAAGCCCATCGCTTCAAGCATTCGATAATGGTACTCCATATCAATGACGGCGTTGTCGGAAACCTCAGGGCGAGGGGAGGTAAACAAAGTGAACTGGTTCGGATGAAAGCTCGTCCGTAAGCCCCTCGCCTTTACAAGCCGCCCAATTTCCTGCCACTTCTCCTTAAAAGGCGTGACAAAGTCCCAAAGAACTTCAGGATGGGTGGCAAGTGGGGCAATCGAGCTGGAAAACCGGTACAACGGAATTTCATGCGCAATATTATAGTGAATCATTCTTTCTGTGCTTTCTAAATTTAGGTAAGTGAGGGACATTAACTTGTCCATTCGCTCTGTTTCCGTCATTTTGCTGTATCGAGTAAAGGTAAGGGTCCTTGATGGGGACGCCTCCCAAAGAGAAATGGCTGTTGAGACATAGCCGAAACGTATAATCATCTCAATCTCCTTTCAGAGAAAGTAAGAAACGGTTTGTGCTGCGCGCTCTTTTAGACTTCTAAAGGGATTGAAGCTGTTAAGGTCTGAGAGACTGACCTGCTCGGAGTCGAGTAGGTCCTGGGACAAAATCGTTTTCACCTGGCGGATAACATCCTGGTTGTAGATCAAGCAATTGAGTTCAAAGTTTAGGAACATGCTGCGCTTATCAAAATTGGCCGTTCCTAAATCACAAAGCTTATCGTCAATCACGAGTACCTTTGCGTGATAAAACCCCTTTTTATATTGATGGACTTCTGCACCCTTTTTAAGCAGCTTCCGTAAATACGTAAAGGACGCTTCTTTTACAAGCGCATGGTCCGCTTCGAAGGGAACAAGAAGGGTTAAGGAGACCCCGCGGTCAATCGCCCTTAATAATTGATTAAAGATACTTTCACTTGGAATAAAATACGGTGTTCCGATGATGATTGATTTCTCTGCCTTGTTAATTAAATCATACAAGGTTTCTTCAAGGAGATTGCCTTCTGACGGGATGAACTGGTGACAAATTTCCCCTTTTGGTAAAGAAGGAAAATAAATTTGGTTTTGTAATAGGTCAATTTTAGCGGCTTTTTTCCAGTCTAAAAGAAATTCCCTTTGAAGATCCTGAACGCCTTCACCTGAAATTTTCAAATGATAATCACGCCAGGGACACAGTTTTTTATCTTGGTTGTTGTATTCCTTCCCGATATTATAGCCACCCGTATAGCCAATTTTCCCATCAATCACTGAAATTTTCCGGTGGTTTCTAACTTGCGAAGTGTAAAACAAAAAAGGAAGCTTTGGGGTTTGACTGTGGACTAGCGCGACACCTGCTTCTTTTAACTTCTTCTTATATTTACGGGAAATGGTGCCCCCAACCCAGTCGACAAGAAGGCGAACCTCCACGCCTGCTTGTGCTTTTTTTATTAAAATGTCAAGAAACTCCTGACTAAAGGAGTCATCCTTTACGATGTAAAATAGAACATGGATATGCTTTTTTGCTTGCTTCAGCTGTTTAAAATAATCTTCAAACAAGTCGGGCCCATTGGTGAAGATCGATAGCTGACTCTTTCTGATAGGGAATTTTTGCTTATTGATTTGAGCTAAATGCCGTTTCCTCCCGATAGAAAAGTCCAGTGCCAGCAGTAGGGTAAGTCCGATGAACAGGATAATGATCCAATAAACAATCTCCACAACAATCCGGCTCCTTTATGTAATTTTTCGCGAAGCTTTATCGCGAGTACCCTATAGTTTTTCCGAAAATAGAATATCTATGACGTTTTTCCCAAATATACAAACAAAGTAAAAAATTTGTGAAAAATCGTTGACTGAATGCTCACTCATATTATAATGGAGGTACAGGTATATTCTGAAAATTTTATCGGTTTAAAATTTTCTTCGAATGAGCGCTCGCTCATTTAAAAAAATTTACTGAAGGGGGTAGAAGTAAATTATGAACGGTCTATTATGGGTTAACCTGATTGCAACGATAATTGTAATCGCTTACGCTGTCAGCTTGTTTCTGTATGTGGTCAAAACCAGAATTGAGTACATCAAGCTAGGAAAGAAATCTGAGTTCAATGATCACGTAAAAGAGCGTTGGGACAGAATTTGGGTCATGGTCTTTGGCCAGAAGAAATTAATGAAAGACAAGAAGAGCGGGATTATTCACGTTATGTTCTTCTACGGCTTTATCCTCGTCCAGTTTGGGGCAATTGATTTTATTATCAAAGGAATTAAGCCGGAAGCACATCTACCACTAGGACCACTATATCCTGGGTTCACGTTCTTCCAGGAAATTGTCACGCTGACGATTCTTGTGGCCGTTGTTTGGGCTTATTATCGTCGTTATATTGAACAACTTGTCCGCTTGAAGCGCGGAATTAAAAATGGTCTTGTTCTTATTTTTATCGGAGGCTTAATGCTTTCTGTTCTTCTTGGGAACGGAATGAGCTTAATCTGGCACGGTCATGCAGCAACATGGTCAGAGCCAGTGGCATCGCTCATTGCAGTTGCGTTTTCATGGCTGCCTGAGACAGGTGCCATTGCAATCTTTTACATTGCATGGTGGGCTCACTTGCTTTTCCTTTTAACGTTCTTAGTCTATGTACCACAAGGAAAGCACGCTCACTTACTTGCTGGACCAGCGAACGTGTATTTTACACGTGTAGGGCCAGCTGCAAAGCCAAGTAAGATTGATTTTGAAGATGAAACACAAGAAAGCTTTGGGGTAGGGAAGATCACAGACTTCACGCAGGAGCAGATGATTGACTTCTATGCTTGTGTGGAATGTGGGCGATGTACAAATATGTGTCCGGCAACAGGCACAGGTAAAATGCTGTCGCCAATGGACTTAATTCTAAAAATGCGTGATCACTTAACAAACCATGGGGCAGCGGTTACTTCGAAGCAACCATGGGTACCGACTTTTGCGTTTTCGAATACAACTGGAAATCAGCTTGCACTTGCAGGTACTGGTGCTGGAGCAGAGGAAGCAGCGGCTAGCCTTGCTTACTCACCAAGCTTGATTGGCGATGTTATCACTGAGGAAGAAATTTGGGCTTGTACGACATGCCGTAACTGCGAAGACCAATGTCCGGTTATGAACGAGCATGTTGATAAAATTATTGACCTTCGTCGTTACCTAGTGTTAACCGAAGGAAAAATGGATGCTGATGCACAACGGGCGATGACAAACATCGAGCGTCAAGGAAATCCATGGGGCTTGAACCGTAAAGAGAAAGAAAAATGGCGCGACCTTCGCGACGATGTTGTCGTACCAACAGTGAAAGAAATGAAGAAATCTGGCGAGGAATTTGAATACTTATTCTGGGTTGGCTCAATGGGTGCCTTTGACAACCGTAGCCAAAAGATTGCGCTCAGCTTTGCGAAGCTTTTAAATGAAGCGGGCGTTAAGTTTGCGATTTTAGGAAACAAGGAAAAGAACTCAGGCGACACGCCAAGACGTCTTGGAAACGAGTTCTTGTTCCAAGAGTTAGCTACTAATAATATTGCGGAATTTGAAAAGGCCGAAGTCAAGAAAATCGTCACAATCGATCCGCATGCGTACAACATCTTTAAAAACGAGTATCCTGATTTTGGCTTTGAAGCCGAAGTTTATCACCATACCGAGTTACTGGCTGAGCTTGTAAAAGAAGGCAAGCTTGTACCGAAGCACTCGGTCGATGAAACGATTGCGTTCCATGATTCATGTTACCTTGGTCGTTACAACGAAGTGTACGATGCACCGCGTGATATCATGAAGGCGATTCCTGGGGTGAACCTGAAGGAAATCGAGCGTAACCGTGAAGACGCAATGTGCTGTGGTGCGGGTGGAGGATTAATGTGGATGGAAGAAGAAACAGGCCACCGCATCAATGTTTCCCGTACAGAGCAGGCACTTGCGGTTAATCCAACGGTTATCTCTTCTGGATGTCCATACTGCTTGACGATGTTGTCTGATGGTACGAAGGCGAAGGAAGTAGAAGAAACCGTTGGAACTTATGATGTAGCGGAACTCCTTGAAAAATCCGTGTTTGGGGAAAAGGAGCAACAAGCATCGTAAAATACTAGTTTGATAGAAGATCATCGTAGATTATTCACTCACCTGTACAGCTAAGAATTCAGCGACGGAATGTTTCGTCGCTGAATCTCATAAAATTGTATGGGTGTTTGTTTTTATCATTCTGGTTAAAGCGCTTACACCGTTGGGGGATGGGAGTAAGTTCAGTACGGACTGGACTTGAGCGAGCGTTCAGTCGGTTGTCTTGTTATTTTTTGATTTAACAGTTTCTAACTTTAAATAAAGGGGCGAGATAGATGGGGAAGACAGTTATTTTGGCAGGAGCAAGAACACCTTTTGGCAAATTAGGTGGAGGCTTAAGTAGCTTTACAGCATCTGAGCTTGGTGGCTTTGCCATCAAAGAAGCATTAAAACGAGCAGGAGTTGAACCAAACGAAGTGGGAGAAGTCATTCTCGGGAATGTTCTCCAAGGTGGACAGGGACAGCTTCCTTCACGTCAAGCTGCTCGAAACGCAGGGATCCCGTGGGAGGTTAAAACCGAACTCGTGAACAAAGTATGTGCTTCAGGTATGCGTAGTGTTACATTGGGAGATTTATTGATCCGCTCTGGTGAAGAAGAAGTCGTGGTTGCCGGGGGAATGGAATCGATGAGCAATGCCCCATACATTTTACCAAAAGCACGTTGGGGCTTAAGGATGGGCGATGGGCAAGTCAAGGATTTGATGATTCATGATGGCTTAACTTGTTCGTTTACCGGTGTTCACATGGGAACCTACGGAAACGGCGTCGCTACCGAGATGGAGATTAGCCGAGAAGAGCAGGACCAATGGGCATTGAGAAGCCACCAAAAGGCGCTTGCTGCGATTGAATCTGGAACGTTGGCAGAAGAAATTGTACCTGTTGAGGTTCCGCAGCGCAGAGGAAATCCAATTGTTGTTGATCAAGATGAGGCACCTCGTCGGGATACTTCGATTGAAGGTCTCAGCAAATTGAAGCCTGTTTTTAATCATGAGGGAAAGATTACTGCCGGCAATGCCCCGGGCGTCAATGATGGAGCAGCGGCCCTTGTGCTGATGAGTGAAGAACGTGCGGCTCGTGAAGGTAGGAAAGCGGATGCGGTGATTCTAGCTCACGCAGCAATTGCAACGGAAGCAAAGGACTTCCCGAAAACACCTGGAATGGTCATCAATGAGTTGTTGAAGAAGTCAGGGAAGTCTGTCGAGGAAATCGATTTGTTTGAAATTAACGAGGCGTTTGCTGCGGTGGCGCTAGCAAGTAGCCAAATTGCAGGATTAGATGCCGATAAAATAAATGTCAATGGGGGTGCGGTCGCTCTCGGACATCCAATTGGCGCTAGCGGCACAAGAATTATTTTAACTCTCATGAACGAGCTGAAGCGTCGCGGTGGCGGAATCGGGATTGCGGCAATCTGCTCAGGCGGCGGTCAAGGAGATGCCGTGATGATTGAAGTTCCCCGGTAAGAGGTTGGGATTAGAGTAGGTTTGAGAATAGAGAAGGAAATCGCGTGAATAGAGTCAAGGAATGTGAGAATAGGCCCGTGATTTGCGTGAATAGAAGTGAGAAATACGAGAATAGAATGCGGGCCTGAGAATAGAGAAGGAAATCGCGTGAATAGAGTCAAGGAATGTGAGAATAGGCCCGTGATTTGCGTGAATAGAAGTGAGAAATACGTGAATAGAATGCGGGTCTGAGAATAGAGCGGGAAATCGCGTGAATAGAGTCAAGGAATGTGAGAATAGACCTGTGATTTGCGTGAATAGAAGTGGAAAATACGTGAATAGAATGCGGGCCTGAGAATAGAGTATGAAATCACGTGAATAGAGTCAAGGAATGTGAGAATAGACTTGTGATTTGCGTGAATAGAAGTGGAAAATACGTGAATAGAATGCGGGCCTGAGAATAGAGTATGAAATCACGTGAATAGAGTCAAGGAATGTGAGAATAGACTTGTGATTTGCGTGAATAAAAGGAAGAAATACGAGAATAGAATGCGGGTCTGTGAATAGAGTGTGAAATCGCGTGAATAGAGTCAGGATTGTGAGAATAGACCTGTGATTTACGCGAATAGAAGTAGGAAATGCGCGAATAGAAGGCAGAAATACGTGAATAGACTTGGTATTTCTACTAATAGAACCTACTAGTTGTTTAATAGAAATTAAAAAAACAGGAGGTACGTACATGCAAAAAATTATGGTGATTGGTGCGGGGCAAATGGGTTCAGGGATTGCCCAGGTTTGTGCACAAGCTGGGTACAACATTGTATTAAATGACTTAAAGACAGATTTTGTTGAGCGCGGGCTAGCTGTGATTAATAAAAATCTATCGCGTCAGGTGGATAAAAATAAATTAACAGCAGAGCAGAAAGATGAGATTCTTGCGAGAATTACCCGGTCTACTACGCTTCAGGATGCAGAAGGTGTGGACCTTGTGATTGAGGCGGCTGTTGAGAATATGGAGATCAAAACAAAAATCTTCGCTCAGCTTGATGCGATTGCACCGGAACATACAATTCTTGCTTCTAACACTTCTTCGTTGCCGATAACAGAGATTGCTGCGGCGACCAATCGTCCGGAAAAGGTCATTGGCATGCATTTTATGAATCCAGTGCCAGTGATGAAGTTGGTGGAAATTATCCGCGGGTTGGCGACAGCTGATGAAGTCTATCAAACGATTGAAGACATCACTAAAAAGATTGGTAAGGTACCGGTAGAGGTCGAAGATTTTCCAGGATTCGTTGCGAATCGAATTTTAATGCCGATGATCAATGAAGCCATCTACACCTTGTATGAGGGCGTTGCTACGAAGGAATCGATTGATGAAGTGATGAAGCTTGGCATGAACCATCCGATGGGGCCGTTAACACTGGCTGATTTTATCGGACTTGATACTTGCCTCTATATCATGGAGACCTTGTATGACGGCTTTGGTGACCCGAAATACCGACCATGTCCATTGCTTCGTAAGTATGTAAAAGCAGGCTGGCTAGGGAAGAAATCAGGTCGTGGCTTTTATGTTTACGAATAACTGAAAGTTGACATCAAGGAGGGGTTCTTGATGAACCTGAGATTTACTGAAGAGCAAGAGATGATGAGGAAAATGGTGCAGGATTTTGCGGAGAAGGAAGTTGCTCCCTTTGTCGAACGAATGGAAGCAGGAGAGTTCCCTAAAAGCATTCTCCAGAAGATGGGGGAGCTTGGTTTAATGGGCATTCCCATTCCTGAAGAGTACGGTGGTTCAGGAATGGATTTCACTTCTTATATTATTGCCATTGAAGAGATTTCAAAAGTCAGCGCGACGCTAGGCGTGATTTTATCCGTTCATACATCGGTTGGCACCAATCCAATTCTTTACTTCGGAACGGAAGAGCAAAAGCAAAAGTACATTCCAAAGTTGGCCAGTGGGGAGTACCTCGGAGCTTTTTGTCTCACTGAACCGAGCGCCGGTTCAGATGCAGCTAGCCTGAAGACCCGTGCCGTCAAACAGGGCGGGGACTATATCCTTAACGGCTCGAAGGTGTTTATCACAAATGGGGGAGAAGCGGATACCTATATCGTCTTTGCCTCCACAAACCCGAACGCAGGCTCAAAGGGGATAACGGCATTTATTGTTGATAAAAATACCCCAGGTCTCGTGATTGGCAAAAATGAACATAAGATGGGATTGAATGGGTCAAAAACGGTCCAGCTAACGTTTGAAGATATGAGAGTTCCACTAGAAAATAGGCTTGGAGCTGAAGGAGAAGGTTTTAAAATTGCGTTAGCCAATCTTGATGTTGGGCGGATTGGAATTGCGGCCCAGGCACTGGGGATTGCCGGAGCGGCCCTTGAAGCATCCACAGCTTATGCCCAGGAACGAAAGCAATTCGGAAAACCAATTGCGATGCACCAGGGAGTCGGCTTTAAACTAGCGGATATGGCCACGGCTGTTGAAGCTTCAAAACTATTAATCTATCGAGCAGCACATTTACGTCAGAATGGCGAGAAATGCGGCAAAGAGGCATCTATGGCAAAACTATTTGCCTCGAAAACCGGCGTTGACGTAACAACAGAAGCAATCCAAGTCTTTGGCGGCTACGGCTACACAAAAGACTACCCAGTCGAACGTTACTTCCGCGACGCCAAAGTAACCGAAATCTACGAAGGAACCAGTGAGATACAGAGGATTGTTATTAGTAAGCATTTATGAGTCTAGAAAATAATACTGACCACATTGGAGGAAATAATCATGAATTTTAAACTATCAGAAGAACATGAAATGATTCGTAAAATGGTACGTGACTTTGCGCGCAATGAGGTTGCCCCTACGGCAGCGGAGCGTGATGAGGAAGAGCGCTTTGATCGCGGAATTTTTGAAAAGATGGCGGAGCTTGGGTTAACAGGGATTCCATGGCCAGAACAATACGGTGGAATCGGTAGTGATTACCTAGCATATTGTATCGCAGTTGAGGAGCTTTCACGCGTTTGTGCTTCAACAGGCGTAACTCTGTCTGCCCACACTTCACTTGCTGGATGGCCGATTTACACGTTCGGAAACGAAGAACAAAAGCAGAAATATTTAAAGCCAATGGCCCAAGGGAAGAAGATGGGCGCATACGGATTAACAGAGCCTGGTAGTGGTTCGGATGCTGGAGCGATGAGAACAATTGCACGCCGTGATGGTGACGATTATGTGCTCAATGGCTCGAAAATTTTTATCACCAATGGTGGCGAAGCCGATATCTATGTTGTGTTCGCGTTAACCGATCCTGAAAGCAAGCATAAGGGAACCACTGCGTTTATCGTTGAAAGCGACTTCCCAGGGTTTTCTGTAGGTAAGAAGGAAAAGAAAATGGGCATTCGTTCCTCGCCAACAACTGAAATCATTTTCGAAGATTGCCGTGTGCCGAAGGAGAATGTCCTTGGAGAAGAAGGCGAAGGCTTTAAAATTGCCATGATGACGCTTGATGGTGGACGAAACGGGATTGCTGCTCAGGCAGTTGGAATTGCTCAAGGTGCCTTAGATGCAGCGGTTGATTATGCGAAGGAACGCGTTCAGTTTGGCAAACCAATTGCCCAGCAACAGGGAGTTGGTTTTAAACTAGCAGATATGGCAACACAAGTAGAAGCATCAAGACTTTTGACTTATCAAGCAGCATGGCTTGAATCTAAGGGGCTTCCATACGGAAAAGAATCAGCGATGTCGAAGCTTCTTGCCGGAGATACGGCCATGAAGGTAACAACAGAAGCGGTTCAAGTCTTCGGTGGCTACGGCTATACAAAAGAATACCCAGTGGAGCGCTTCATGCGCGATGCTAAAATCACGCAGATCTATGAAGGCACACAGGAAGTTCAACGTCTAGTTATCTCTAGAATGTTGACGAAGTAAAACTGCGCTCGGCGGTTTGTTATTTTAAGGCTGTGTTAATGTACGATATTAAATATAAATAAATACGGCCTTATAAATTGGTTTTATCTGGATGATTTTTTAGGGTAATTCGGTTTCATCTACTTTTTTAAGTGGGTACTTTCTAATTTACTCCTTCAATGTGACCAAACTGTAATCGAAATCAAAGAAGTGGTCACATTGACGGGTTCAAAGTGACCAATCCCGCCCATTCATGGGATTGGTAATTTAAACAAAGGGTAAGCAAGGTTGCAAGGCAAGGGGGGAGAAAATGGATCGGAGGGAAGTTCAGGCCTCTGTAAAAGATGAGCGCCTAGTGGAAAAGCGGCGGGACCAGATGATCAAAGGAGCCGTTACGCTTTTTAAACAAAAGGGGTTTCACCGGACGACGACGCGGGAGATTGCACGTGCAGCTGGGTTTAGCATTGGGACGCTTTATGAATATATCCGCAAGAAGGAAGATATTCTCTACCTTGTTGTTGACAGAATGTATGACCAAATTCGCGATCGGTTACAAGAAGATCTTGACACGAACCAGGGCACGGTTGAGAGCCTAAAGCTCAGCATTGCCTATTACTTCCGCGAGATGGCTGAAATGCAAGAGGAAGTGCTAGTCATGTATCAGGAAGCGAAATCGCTCAGCAAGGATGCACTTCCTTATGTGTTAAACAAGGAAATCCAGATGGTTGGCCTGTTTGAGAACGTTATTGAGAACTGTGTGCAAAATGGCGAGCTCGATTTAGATGAAAAACAAATCAAGCTGTTCGCTCATAATCTCTTTGTTGAAGGGCAGATGTGGGGATTCCGGCGCTGGGCTTTACAAAAGGTATATACGCTTGAAGAGTATATAGACCTGCAGCTAGAGTTGCTCTTTTACGGGGTCCAAGGGAAAGTCAATCAAGGAACAGGGGGAGAGAAATGAAGAACCATATTCGCTTTGTAACAGCTTCAAGTCTTTTTGATGGACATGATGCGTCAATCAATATCATGCGGCGTATCCTGCAGGCCAATGGCGCCGAGGTTATTCATCTAGGACATAACCGCTCAGTGGAAGAAGTGGTGAATGCTGCGATTCAAGAGGATGTCCAAGGAATCGCGATTTCCTCTTATCAAGGTGGACATGTAGAGTACTTTAAATATATGTATGACTTGCTTCAGGAACGTGGTGCTGGCCATATTCGCATTTATGGCGGAGGAGGCGGCGTCATCATTCCAAGGGAAATAAAAGAACTACATGATTACGGGATTGCTCGCATTTTTTCTCCAGAGGATGGCCGGTTGCTTGGCCTTGAGGGCATGATTCAGCAAATGCTGAAGGAATGTGACTTTCCAACAGTTGGACCCGAGATTGCTCAAGAGCTAGACAAATTATCGAAGGGCGATGTCTTGACGGTCGCAAAATTGATAACGCTCGCAGAACAGCAGGTTGGCGTGAAACCGAATGGCGAAAACAAGGAAACGGCCGCGTCAGTCGAAGCTGTGCTTGAAAAGGTAAAATCCTTCAGCAAGGACGTACCTGTTGTTGGGATTACCGGAACAGGTGGAGCTGGGAAAAGTTCGCTTACGGATGAGTTAATCAGAAGGTTTCTAAATGAAATTCCTGAAAAACGAGTAGCGATTTTATCGGTCGACCCGACCAAACAAAAAACCGGTGGGGCCTTACTTGGCGACCGAATCCGGATGAATGCGATTTTCTCACCACGTGTCTTTATGCGCAGCTTGGCAACGCGGAAAGCACGGTCAGAGTTATCGCTCGCAATTCAAGATGCGATTCAGGTCACGAAATCATCTGGGTTTGACCTAATCATTGTTGAAACAAGTGGAATTGGGCAAGGGGACGCGGGCATTACTGATGTTAGCGATGTTTCAATGTATATAATGACAAGCGAATTTGGTGCTCCATCGCAATTAGAGAAGATTGATATGATTGATTTTGCTGATTTAATTGTCATCAATAAGTTTGAGCGCAAAGGCTCTGAAGATGCATTGCGTCAAGTTCAAAAGCAATATCAGCGCAGTCATCTCTTATTTAATCAGGACCTAGACAGCATGCCGGTTTACGGAACAATTGCTAGCCAGTTCAATGATCCAGGTACGAATGCTTTGTTTGCCGCGCTTGTTGATAAAATCAACCAGGCAGTCGGAACCGATTGGACGACAAGCTTCACAACGAAAGCGTTAGTAGAAAAGCAAAATATCATTATTCCAAATGATCGTCGCTATTATTTACGAGAGATTACCGAGGCGGTACGCGGTCACCATCGCCATGCGACGGAGCAAGCTGAGATTGCTCGCCGTCTGTTCCAAGTCGAAGGGGCCATCGAAGCGATGAAGGAGCAGGGCACCGATGCGGCCGCAATTGCTTCACTTGAACAGATAAAAGCTGGGCTTGAAGAAAAACTATCAGCTGAATCAAGAAAGATTTTAACTGGATGGGCTGCTTTAAAAGAAAAGTATGCAGCCGACCGTTTTGTCACAAAAATTCGGGATAAGGAAATTGTTACCGAGCTGCGGACGACAAGTCTCTCGGGGCTATCGATTCCAAAGGTGAGTCTGCCGCGTTATAAGGATTACGGTGAGATTTTACGCTGGGTGTATCTTGAAAATGTTCCCGGTTCCTTCCCATATACTGCCGGAGTGTTTCCGTTTAAGCGTGAAGGGGAAGACCCGAAGCGGCAATTTGCTGGGGAGGGCACCCCGGAAAGAACAAATCGCAGGTTTCACTATCTGTCTAAGGATGATTCTGCAAAGCGTTTGAGCACGGCGTTTGATTCGGTCACGCTTTATGGTGAAGACCCGGATTATCGCCCAGATATTTATGGCAAAGTTGGAGAAAGTGGCGTGAATGTATGTACACTCGACGATATGAAAAAGCTGTATGATGGCTTTGATTTGTGTGCACCGTCGACATCTGTTTCGATGACGATTAATGGCCCGGCGCCGATCATCCTTGCGATGTTTATGAATACTGCCGTCCAACAGCAGGTTGATAAAAAGGAGGCCGAACTTGGCCGGTCGCTGACAGACGAGGAGTATGTCGAAGTCAAAGCTTGGACGTTGAGTACCGTTCGTGGGACGGTTCAAGCGGATATTTTAAAAGAAGACCAAGGCCAAAATACGTGTATCTTCTCAACTGAGTTTGCTTTACGAATGATGGGCGATATCCAGCAGTACTTTATCGATTATAAGGTGCGCAACTATTATTCAGTTTCAATTTCTGGCTACCATATCGCTGAAGCTGGGGCAAATCCGATTTCGCAGTTGGCGTTTACGTTGTCGAATGGATTTACCTATGTTGAGTATTACTTGAGTCGTGGCATGCACATTGATGATTTTGCGCCTAATTTAAGTTTCTTCTTCTCGAACGGACTAGATCCGGAGTATACCGTAATTGGCCGGGTGGCACGGCGCATTTGGGCAACGGTGATGAAAAATAAATATGGCGCCAATGAGCGAAGTCAAAAGTTAAAGTACCATGTTCAGACGAGTGGACGCTCGCTGCATGCTCAGGAAATTGATTTTAATGATATCCGTACTACGCTGCAGGCGTTAATGGCGTTGCATGATAATTGTAACTCGCTTCATACGAATGCTTATGATGAGGCGATTACCACGCCAACGGAAGATTCCGTTCGTCGCGCGATGGCGATTCAAATGATTATCACGAAGGAGCATGGATTAACAAAGAATGAAAATCCACTGCAAGGGTCGTTTGTCATTGAGGAGCTGACAGACCTTGTGGAGGAAGCGGTCCTTCAAGAGTTTGAGCGGATCAATGATCGCGGTGGTGTGCTTGGGGCCATGGAAACACAGTATCAACGAGGCAAGATTCAGGATGAGTCAATGTTTTATGAAATGAAAAAGCATACAGGGGAACTTCCAATCATCGGCGTGAACACATATTTGAACCCGAATCCTCCTTCTGAGGAAGATGTGGACAATATGGAACTAGCACGTGCGACAAAAGAAGAGAAAGAGTTGCAAATTTCCAATCTTAATCTGTTTAAGGGTAAAAATAAGGATCAAAGTGAGGAAGCGCTTGATCGCTTAAAGCAAACGGCGGTCAACGGTGGCAACGTTTTTGCTGAGCTAATGGAAACCGTTAAATATGCTAGCCTTGGCCAAATTACGAGGGCTCTATATGAAGTAGGCGGTCAATATCGTCGAAATATGTAAAAGAAATGGGCTTGTAGATTCTTACAGGCCTTTTTTTTAGGGAGTAGGGGAAACTGACTTAATTAAGTAGAGTGAATCATATATAATAAAAACGATACATATTTTTGAATTCCTATTGGGAAGTGAAGTTGTGAGAGTCTTGTTAACCGTAATTGGAGCGATTGTGGCCATTGTCATATTATATACCTTATATCAGATGCAACTTGGCGCTATTTCTTTCTTCTTATTGTCGATTTTTTGTTTCGCTCTATCTGTTATTCTTTTTAAAAAAAGGGGAAGCAAAGAGGAAAGATAGAAAGGCCAGCATAAAAAAGCGTAAGGACAATAGATTTAGCTAGCATAAACAGGATGAATTTGTTTATAATGAAGAATATGCTTTTGGGAGATTTTCCATATTTCGGATTTCTAACTCTGTAAGAGTATGAATAGAGAAAGGAAGTGCAAGTGTTGAGTTTAAATCAGTACACAATGGATGAATTGAAAGAAACATCTTGGATTGAAATAGCATTTGAACTTTTGCAAGAAAAGAAACAAGCGGTTTCTTTCGAGGAATTAGTAACAGATGTACTTAAAATGCTAAAGCTGAATAAAGCAGAATCTAGCGAGAAAATGATTCAATTTTATACAGACTTAAATTTGGATGGTCGTTTCCTAGGTATAGGGGATAACCGTTGGGGCCTTCGCGTTTGGTATCCAGTGGACCAGGCGGAAGAAGACACGGTAACTCCGATTAAGCCACGTAAGAAAAAGGCGAAGAAAGCGGCTGTCGATGAGGTCGAAGGCTTTGATGAAATCGATGACGAAGATGTATTCGATGATTTTGAAGAAGATGACGATGATCTCCTCGATGATGACGATGACTTCGATGACGATGATGATGATGACGACGATGAAGACTTCGATGATGATGACATTGTTGAGGATGAAGACGAGCTCGAGTTGGATGAAGATGAGCTAGATGATGACGATGAAGAGGAAGACCTAGACGAAGAAGAAAAGCTGTAAGGAACTGCTTGACTTTTTCTACAGGCGCCTGTAGAATCGTTTTTGGGCTCCTTAAAAAAGGAACGGTCTTATTAATTAAGCCAAGAAGCGCTCCCCATACTTATGTATGTGGGGCGTTTTTTTTTGTTTTTATGGGAGGCTCTTTTCTCAAATTTTGTTGCTTTTGGGGACAAAATAGGATATGAAAAGAGCCTTATGGAAGATAAAAACGATACTCATCCAATTTTTTATAGGAATTGCTAGCTACTAAAATCAATGAAATCGCTCCATATAGAGCAAGCTATATGGAAAAGAGGGGGACCATCATGACAAAGTATATTTTCGTAACAGGCGGGGTTGTCTCGTCACTAGGGAAAGGGATTACCGCAGCTTCCCTGGGCCGTTTGCTCAAAAACAGAGGACTAAAAGTAACGATTCAAAAGTTTGATCCATATATCAATGTGGATCCAGGAACAATGAGCCCTTATCAGCATGGGGAAGTATTCGTAACGGATGACGGTGCGGAAACAGACCTTGACTTAGGCCATTATGAGCGCTTTATTGATATCAACTTAAATAAATATTCCAACGTAACAACAGGGAAAGTGTACTCAACGGTTCTTAAGAAGGAACGTCGTGGGGATTATCTAGGAGGAACGGTTCAGGTCATTCCTCATATTACTAATGAAATCAAAGACAAAGTATTCCGTGCCGGGAAAGAAACTCATGCGGATGTTGTTATCACAGAAATCGGTGGAACGGTTGGGGACATCGAGTCACTTCCATTCCTTGAAGCGATTCGCCAAATCAAAAGCGATATTGGTAACCGCAATGTGATGTACATCCATTGTACGCTTGTTCCTTACATTAAGGCTGCTGGTGAGTTAAAAACGAAGCCAACACAGCATAGTGTAAAAGAACTTCGTAGCTTAGGGATTCAACCAAATGCAATTGTTTTACGTACGGAAAGACCAATTTCTCAAGACATGAAAGATAAAATTGCTTTGTTCTGCGATATTGAGAAAGAAGCCGTAATCGAGTGTCAAGATGCGGAAACATTATACTCCATTCCACTTGACCTTCAGAGTCAAGGGTTAGACCAAATCGTTTGCAATCATTTGCAATTGCAGTGCACAGATGCCGATATGGATGAGTGGAAACAGCTTGTTGAGAAGGTAACGAATCTGAAGCATACAACTAAGATTGCTCTTGTTGGGAAATATGTTGAGCTTCAAGATGCGTATATTTCTGTTGTCGAGTCATTACGCCACGCTGGTTACGCTTTTGATAGCGATATTGATATCAAGTGGGTTAATTCTGAAGATGTAACAGCTGAAAATGTTGGAGAATTGCTGAAAGGCGTCGATGGCATTCTTGTTCCTGGTGGCTTTGGTGATCGTGGGATTGACGGGAAATTATTTGCGACTCAATATGCACGTGAGCAGTTGGTGCCATTCTTTGGTATCTGCCTAGGCATGCAGCTTGCTTCCGTTGAATTTGCGCGAAATGCAGTAAAAATGGAAGGTGCACACTCTGCAGAAATCCAACCAGATACACCTTATCCAGTGATTGACCTTTTACCAGAACAAAAGGATATCGAAGACCTAGGCGGAACATTACGTCTTGGACTATATCCATGTAAATTGACTGAAGGCTCAAAAGCTGCTCAAGCATACGGTGAAACGGTTGTTTACGAACGCCACCGTCACCGTTACGAGTTCAATAATGAATATCGTGAGCAACTAGAAGAAGCTGGATTTATTTTCTCAGGGACAAGCCCAGATGGCCGCCTTGTTGAGATTGTGGAAATTCAAGACCACCCTTGGTTCGTAGCTTGTCAATTCCACCCAGAATTCAAGTCAAGACCAACTCGTCCACAGCCGCTATTCAGAGACTTTGTGGAAGCTTCATTTAAAAATAGACATTAATTAATTGTTTAAAGAAGGATGACCGAGATCGATAGGTTGTTCTTCTTTTTTTTTTTGGGGGAGAGGGTGCTTCGATGCCCATACTCAAGGTGGAAGGGGAAGTATGGGGACTGAGTAGCTGTTTCAATGCCCATACTCAAGGTGGAAGGGGAAGTATGGGAACTGAGCAGCTGTTTCAATGCCCATACTCAAGGTGGAAGGGGAAGTATGTGAACAGAGCAGCTGTTTCAATGCCCATACTCAAGGTGGAAGGGGAAGTATGGGGAACTGAGCAGCTGTTTCAATGCCCATTCTCAAGGAATAAGGGGAAGTATGGGAACTGAGATACTGTCTCATTTGCCCGAACTTAAGAAGCAAGGCAAGAAGACCAATAAAAAAAACCTCCTAAAAAAGGAGGTAATCTTCATTCTTCGTATTCCGCCATGATCTCATCAATGGTAAACTTTAAGCCATAATAAACAAATAAGGCGGCCATTGAGGTAGGTTGTCCGAAACGATTGCCAAACTCATCTGGCAGCATGCCTTTTGTTATTTTAAGATCAATATGCACATCCGCTAATGTGTCGAGTCCTGGTTCATCGCCGCTATTAATGGCTGAGCTGATGGCCACAAAGGATAGCCCCCGATTTTGAAGGTCCTGTGCAAGTTTAACGGCTTCTGAATCATTCGAGTGACGCGTAACAATTAAAACTCTGTCAGCTGAGGTTACCTCAGAAATCTGACTTGCCTGTAAGAGTGCGGCACCTTTTAATGGTTCGACACCATGAACGGCTTCAAGGGGAACAGCGCCCATCTCACCGGCACCGTAAAGATAGATGACACCTTCGCCAGCGGCAGCTTGGGCAAGAAGTCTTGCACCGTCTTCAATTGAAAATTCTTCTTTCTCCTGAAGCCTCTTGAATAATCCGCTTAGCTGAGTTGAAAACATTTTTAACAAGAATATCGCCTCCAACTAGTGATTATAAGCTTAAAAGGGCAGAAGGTAAAATCAGTTCAAGAAAGTTTTATGAGACAGAGAAGGATTTTTAAAAAAGAAAGCGAAATAAATACTTTAACTATGAAATTTTAATACATACTTACTTAAAAAGAACTTGGAGGAAGCGGCATGAAACAAAAAATCTTGATTGTTGACGATCAGTTTGGAATTCGCATCTTGCTTAACGAAGTGCTGCAAAAAGAGGGCTATGATACATTTCAAGCGGCCAATGGCGTACAAGCGCTTGAAATCGTAAAGGAGCACTCGCCAGATCTTGTTTTACTTGATATGAAAATTCCAGGCATGGATGGAATTGAAATTTTAAAAAGAATGAAAGTCATTGATGAAGACATTCGTGTCATTATAATGACAGCGTATGGAGAATTGGATATGATCCAGCAAGCGATGGATCTAGGAGCTTTGACTCATTTTGCCAAGCCATTCGACATTGATGATATTCGTGTAGCTGTGAAAAAATATGCACAGGTAGCACAGTAATCATTTTCATACATAAAAAACAGAACCCGCTCAAGCATAAATGAGCGGGTTTTTGATTAAATGCCCCTTTTGTCAGATTAGTAAAAATAGTGGTAGCGCTTGCTTGTGTCTTTTTTGTAAAACCTGCAAAAACTCAGCATGTTTCATGGTATTTCTGATGATGTTTTGGTATGATAACTAATGAATTCCACAAGATCATGACACATTCGACTCCATATACATATTCAAGAAGATAGAGGGTAACCTTAAAATGGTAGTCTTAGTCAGACGATCTAATAAAGGAGGAAAATCATATGCCTTTAGTTTCAATGACAGAAATGCTCAAAAAAGCAAATGCGGAAGGTTATGCAGTTGGTCAATTTAACCTAAATAACCTTGAATTTACGCAAGCGATTCTTCAAGCGGCGGAGGAAGAAAAATCTCCAGTTATCCTTGGGGTATCCGAAGGTGCAGCTAGATATATGGGCGGTTTTAAAACCGTTGTAAAAATGGTTGAAGGTCTTCTTGAAGATTACAATGTGACTGTTCCAGTTGCAATTCACCTTGACCATGGTTCAAGCTTTGACAAATGTAAGGCAGCAATTGACGCTGGTTTTACATCTGTCATGATTGATGCATCTCATGATCCTTTCGAACAAAACGTAGAAACAACTAAAAAAGTTGTTGAATACGCTCACTCAAAGGGTGTTTCAGTTGAAGCAGAACTTGGAACTGTTGGTGGCCAAGAAGATGACGTTATCGCAGAAGGTGTTATCTATGCAGACGTTAACGAATGTAAAGAACTTGTAGAACGTACAGGCATCGATTGCCTTGCTCCTGCACTTGGTTCTGTACATGGTCCATACAAAGGTGAACCAAACCTTGGCTTCAAAGAAATGGATGAAATTAATAAGGTAGCAGGTGTACCATTGGTTCTTCATGGAGGAACTGGAATCCCGACTGCTGATATTACAAAATCTATTTCTTTCGGTACAGCTAAAATTAACGTAAACACTGAAAACCAAATCGCGTCTGCTAAAGCAGTTCGTGAAACTCTTGCAGCTAAGCCAGAAGAGTACGATCCACGTAAATATCTTGGACCAGCTCGCGATGCAATCAAAGCTACAGTAATTGGTAAAATGCGCGAATTTGGTTCTAGCCAAAAAGCATAAACATTATAGACAGATTACAGGTGAAACCGCCTTTCAATAGGCGGTTTTCCTTCATTAAAAACTAACTGAAAATTATGTCGAATGGAGGCGCTTTATTTATGAAGTTTTTTATTGATACAGCTAATTTTGATGAAATTAAAGAAGCATATGCACTTGGACTCGTTGCAGGGGTAACGACAAATCCATCTTTAGTAGCAAAAGAAAAGAACGTCAGCTTCCATGATCGATTAAAAGAAATCACTGAATTGGTATCAGGATCCGTTAGTGCAGAGGTCATCGCGCTTGATGCAGAGGGCATGATTAAAGAAGGCCGTGAATTGGCAGCGATTGCACCAAACATCACGGTAAAAGTACCAATGACTCCCGAAGGCTTAAAGGCGGTTTCAACCTTTGCAAAAGAGGGAATCAAAACAAATGTAACGCTTATTTTCAGTGCCAACCAAGCATTGCTTGCTGCAAGAGCAGGTGCTACATATGTATCCCCATTCCTCGGCAGACTTGATGATATCGGACATAACGGAATGGATTTAGTTTCAACGATTGCTGAAATCTTTGCTATCCATGGAATTGAAACAGAAATCATTGCGGCATCCATTCGCCATCCTCAACACGTAACAGATGCAGCCCTGAACGGCGCCCATATCGCAACAATTCCATATAAAGTACTAATGCAATTATTCAACCACCCATTAACAGACAAAGGCATCGAAGCCTTCTTAGCGGATTGGGAGAAACGTGCTTAAACGAAAAGCGGAAGCGCCTTGAACAGGCCCGACAGGCATAAGACGCACCTGAATAGAAGGCGTTCTTTGCCTTCAATTCAGGGGTGACTTATGACCCGAGGGACTAGGCGCTGGAGCTGGACAAGTAGAAAAGCGGAAGCGCCTTGAACAGGCCCGACAGCTGGACAAAAAAACTTTCATACCCCGTAACTCATCAATATCGTGTAAGATAAAAGAATAGGAATCATCCGGACTATTATATTTTCACCTTTCTTTGTAAATAATGCATAATGCAAGCTATGAGGGCTTCGTTCTTAATTAGGACAAGCCCTTGTGCATGGAAGACTAGAACAGACAACTCGGTTTAGAATAGAAGGGAGTCAAAAATGGAAAAGTTAAAGATTGCAGGTGGATACCCATTAAAGGGAACCGTTCGTATTAGTGGAGCCAAAAACAGTGCTGTTGCGCTGATTCCCGCAACGATTTTGGCTGAATCGCCTGTTACAATTGAAGGTTTACCTGATATTTCCGATGTCCATATTCTGAAAGACCTTTTAGAGGAAATCGGTGGTCCAGCAACATTTTCAGATAATGAAATGACGGTTGATCCCTCATCGATGATTTCCATGCCTTTGCCAAATGGCAAAGTGAAAAAACTTCGTGCTTCCTACTACCTCATGGGTGCCATGCTCGGTCGTTTTAAAAAAGCAGTAATTGGGTTGCCAGGAGGCTGCCATTTAGGACCGCGGCCAATTGATCAGCATATTAAAGGCTTTGAAGCTCTCGGTGCTAAAATTACCAACGAGCAAGGTGCGATTTACCTCCGTGCGGATGAACTACGAGGTGCGCGGATTTATCTGGACGTCGTTAGCGTTGGGGCAACAATCAATATCATGCTTGCTGCTGTTCGTGCTAAAGGAAGAACCATCATTGAAAACGCCGCTAAAGAACCGGAAATCATTGATGTCGCTACGCTTTTATCAAATATGGGAGCAAAAATCAAAGGCGCCGGCACGGATGTGATTCGTATCGATGGAGTCGACAAGCTCCATGGGTGCCGTCATACTATTATTCCTGACCGTATTGAAGCAGGTACCTATATGATTTTAGCTGCTGCAATTGGCGAAGGAATCCTCATTGACAATGTCATTCCACTTCATCTTGAATCCTTAATTGCCAAACTGAAAGAAATGGGTGTCCCAATTCAAACTAAGGATGATCAAGTATATGTTGGTCCTGTAGGAGACTATAAAGCGGTTGATATCAAGACCCTTGTCTACCCAGGCTTTCCAACAGATCTCCAACAGCCGTTTACCTCTCTGTTAACCAAGGCAACCGGCTCAAGTGTGGTCACGGACACCATCTACGGAGCCCGCTTTAAGCATATTGATGAACTAAGAAGAATGAATGCCACCATCAAAGTAGAGGGACGCTCGGCGATTATAAACGGACCAATCCAGCTTCAAGGTGCAAAAGTGAAGGCAAGTGATTTACGCGCTGGAGCTGCACTAGTCATTGCCGGTCTAATCGCAGAAGGAGTAACCGAAATTACCGGCCTTGAGCATATCGACCGAGGCTACAGCCATTTGGTTGAAAAACTAAACGGACTTGGAGCAACTGCATGGCGTGAAAAAATGACTAAAGAAGAACTTGAACAAATGAAAAATGCCTAGGTCCATATAGGTGCTAGTCCGGTTGAGAATTTTAGAGAGAAGATAAAAACATAGAATTCTGGGTTGAAACAAGAGAATCGAGGAGAGAAACCAATGGAGAGAAGTTTATCAATGGAGCTTGTTCGTGTAACGGAAGCAGCAGCCTTATCGTCCGCTCGTTGGATGGGCCGCGGCAAGAAAGACGAAGCCGATGGCGCTGCTACTTCTGCAATGCGGGACGTGTTTGATACCGTTCCGATGAAAGGTACGGTTGTCATTGGGGAAGGCGAAATGGATGAAGCGCCGATGCTTTATATTGGGGAAAAGCTTGGAACAGGATACGGACCACGTGTTGATGTGGCTGTTGACCCTGTCGAAGGTACAGAAATTCTCGCTTCTGGAGGATGGAATGCCTTAGCGGTTTTAGCCGTTGCGGATCACGGAAATCTTCTTCATGCACCAGATATGTATATGGATAAAATTGCAGTGGGCCCTGAGGCTGTTGGTAAGATTGATATCAATGCTTCGGTAACCGACAATTTAAAAGCAGTAGCAAAAGCAAAAAACAAAGATATCGAAGATGTTGTCGCAACCGTATTGAACCGTGAACGCCATGAGCATATCATTCAAGAAATTCGTGAAGCAGGTGCGAGGATCAAGTTGATTGATAACGGCGATGTCGCTGGTGCCATCAATACAGCCTTTGATTATACCGGTGTCGATATTTTATTTGGAACGGGTGGAGCTCCCGAAGGCGTCATCGCGGCAGTTGCGTTAAAATGCTTAGGTGGAGAACTTCAAGGCCGTCTTGTGCCACAGAACGATGCCGAAGCAGAGCGCTGCATTAAAATGGGCCTTGATGTGTCGAAAGTGCTCTTGATGGAGGACCTTGTAAAAGGGGATGATGCCATCTTTGCAGCAACCGGAATTACCGACGGTGAAATGTTAAAAGGCGTTCAGTACAAAGGAAATGTGGCAACGACACATTCCCTCGTTATGCGAGCGAAATCTGGTACCGTCCGCTTTGTTGAAGGGCAGCATAGCTTAAATAAAAAGCCAAATCTAGTAATTAAATAGAATGTTGTCAGGGCAATAGCTAGTGAGGGCTCCCTTTTTTCTATTGATTAAAAGGGAGTTCTTCCGATTTGTAAAATTTTGATTGATTCTATTGAACGAACAAGGTACAATTAAAATTATTTTTAAAAGGATCTTCGAACAACTGCTTTTCAAAAAAATCCTTCTTACATCCTTCAATGGAAACTCTTTTCTTCTTTTTCCATCCATAGTACGTGAACTCAACATTACTTTTACAAGCTTTATGGAGGAAATCGAAATACTATTAAGTGTGGTGGCGAAATGGAAGTCAATATATCTAGTTTAGAAAATATGAAATTAAAAGAGCTGTATGAGCTTGCCCGTGAATATAAGGTGTCTTATTACAGCAAACTGTCGAAAAAAGAACTAATCTTCGCAATTTTAAAAGCACGTGCAGAGCGTCAAGGGTACTTTTTTATGGAAGGCGTATTGGAGATTATCCAGTCAGAAGGCTTTGGATTCCTACGTCCAATTAATTACTCACCAAGCTCAGAGGATATTTATATCTCTGCTTCACAAATCCGTCGTTTTGACCTCCGAAATGGAGATAAAGTCTCTGGTAAGGTTCGTCCACCGAAGGAAAATGAACGTTATTTCGGCTTGCTTCAAGTCGAGGCGGTTAACGGGGATGACCCAGAAACAGCAAAAGAACGTGTTCACTTCCCAGGTTTAACACCGCTTTATCCAGACCGCCAAATGAAGCTTGAAACAACGCCAAAGCATATTTCAACGCGAATTATGGACGTGCTAGCGCCAGTTGGTTTTGGCCAACGTGGATTGATTGTGGCCCCACCTAAGGCTGGTAAAACGATGCTGTTAAAAGAAATTGCCAACAGTGTCACAACAAACCATCCAGAGGCTGAATTAATTGTGTTGCTAATCGATGAGCGTCCAGAGGAAGTAACCGACATCGAACGCTCTGTTGCCGGAGATGTTGTTAGCTCAACCTTCGATGAAGTGCCTGAAAACCATATTAAAGTGGCGGAACTTGTTCTAGAGCGGGCAATGCGCCTTGTGGAGCATAAACGCGATGTTATTATCCTCATGGACAGCATTACTCGTTTAGCACGTGCCTATAACCTTGTCATTCCACCTAGTGGTCGTACGCTTTCAGGGGGGATTGACCCTGCTGCGTTCCACCGTCCAAAACGTTTCTTCGGTGCAGCCCGTAATATTGAAGAGGGCGGTAGCTTGACTATCTTAGCGACAGCACTTGTTGATACAGGCTCACGGATGGATGACGTCATTTACGAGGAATTCAAGGGAACCGGAAATATGGAATTGCATCTAGACCGCTCACTTGCTGAACGTCGGATCTTCCCAGCACTTGATATTCGCCGCTCAGGGACGCGAAAAGAAGAGTTGCTTATTCCGAAAGAGCATCTTGATAAGCTCTGGGCCATTCGTAAATCTTTATCCGATTCACCTGATTTCGCTGAGAAGTTCCTACGCAGGCTGAAGCAGACGAAATCGAATGAAGAGTTCTTTGAAATTTTGAACCAAGAAGCTAAGGCTAGAAATAAACAATCAAACTAATTTTCTTTTAATGGAAATTATTGCGCTAAAAACAAGCTTGATAAAATGGTATAGCCTTGCTATAATAACAGCAGTGTGTTTTTGAAGTATTCACTAGGCACCATTCTCGTGCCCTACAATATAACTCTGTTTCAGCAAATGATTCAGGGCAAAAGGAGATGAAAAGGAATGAAAACAGGAATTCATCCAAACTACAAGACAATTACGGTATCTTGCGCATGTGGAAACACATTCGAGACTGGTTCTGTAAAGAATGAGCTTCGCGTGGAAACTTGCTCTGAGTGCCACCCATTCTATACTGGACGTCAAAAATTTGCTGAAGCTGGTGGACGTGTAGACCGCTTCAACAAAAAATACGGCCTTAAGAACCAACAAGAACAAGAGTAATTTTAAAAATGAAAAAAACAGGCAAGAAGCAACACGACTTGCCTGTTTTTTATTGAGTAAAATAGATAGAAAACCAAGCTCTGGGTACATAAACCGGGCGATTTGATTTTAAAGCAAGGAAGGAGAGGCCGTGCCTATGTATGTGATGAAGCACAGCGGCTGGATTGAAATTATCTGCGGCAGCATGTTTTCCGGCAAGTCAGAGGAATTGATTCGCAGGGTCAGAAGGACTCAGTTTGCTAAACAAAAGATTGCTGTATTTAAACCGTTAATTGATAACCGTTACAGTGAAGAATCGGTCGTTTCGCATAACGGAACGTCTGTGATTGCCAAACCTGTAGCAAATTCCACTGACATTTTTCAGCATATCAATCCTGAAATTGATGTCATCGCAATCGATGAGGTCCAATTTTTTGATGAAGAAATTACTCAGGTCGCTCAGCACTTAGCCAATAGTGGCCACCGAGTCATCCTTGCCGGTCTTGACCAAGACTTTCGTGGAGAGCCCTTTGGCCAAATGCCAGCTTTGATGGCCATTGCCGAACAAGTGACGAAACTCCAGGCTGTTTGTGCTGTCTGTGGTTCACCTGCAAGCAGAACCCAGCGTCTTATCAATGGGGAACCGGCCTCTTACTATGATCCCATCATCCAAGTGGGCGCAGCAGAATCGTACGAGCCCCGCTGCCGCCATCACCACGAAGTACCAAAGGCTCCGCGCGAGCAGGAAGCTACTCCAAAAAGTGATAGCGTAAAATAGGGGGACGTCAAAAAACCAGCTTCTTTTAGTAGGAGCTGGTTTTTTGATTGGGTTGGGGCGCGATACATTATTTGCACGAAATCGCCTTTAACTAGGTTTAAAAATGGTCTTCCTAATTATATTGGGTTTGGATACAGTACGGTGTAGGGTATTTATTCCCATACAGGGAATAAAACGTCTCTAACGGGGAATATAATGCCTGAAACAGGGAATATAATAACCTTATTCAGAAAAAAGCGGCCTAGGTGAGGGTATTTTATGAGGTTTTTAACGGTCTAGTGGTCAATTAAGGATAAAAATACCCACCTAAAAGTCTTTTTCTAGTATAGGTCATTAGGTTTTGTGCTTTTTTATGTTAATAGAGCACAAATTAATAGCTAGCACGATTAAATTTCGAATAGATACCGTACACCGTATAACGCTTACAGGGGATAAAACGTTCGAAATCAGACTCTATTTGTATAAAACACGGGTCTATTTGTAAAAGTCCATTGCTATTCGCGTTTGCAAGACCACCGTAATGATACTCACAGGTTTCCCTAATTTTGATTTTGACGCAATATTGTCCATATACTATAATTAAGTAGTTATGGGTAAAAATGATAATATGAATGAATCTATTTAACATATAGGTTGTGGCAAGATTCCCGCATCGTTGTTTGGAGCGGAAATCAACAATTAGGTGTGACCAGAGCCTAACATATAAAATTTGAGGTGAATGACTTTGTTTGATCGTCTTCAAGCCGTTGAGGACCGCTATGAAAGACTAAATGAGCTTTTAAGTGATCCTGATATTGTAAATGACCCAAAGAAACTCCGTGAATACTCGAAGGAACAGTCTGATATTCAAGAGACTGTTGAAGTTTACCGTGAATACAAGGTAGCAAAAGAACAGTTCCAAGACGCAAAGGCGATGCTTGAGGAAAAGCTGGATGCTGAGATGCGTGAAATGGTGAAAGAAGAAATTTCTGAGCTCGAAGATCAAATTGAAGATCTAGAAGCACGTCTGAAGATTCTTCTCATTCCAAAGGACCCTAATGATGATAAAAACGTTATCATGGAAATCCGTGGCGCAGCAGGTGGCGATGAGGCGGCGTTGTTTGCGGGTGATTTATACCGTATGTACAGCCGTTTTGCTGAAAGCCAAGGCTGGAAAGTAGAAGTCCTTGAGGCTAGTTCAACAGGAGTTGGCGGCTTTAAAGAAATTATTTTTATGATCAATGGAACTGGGGCTTATTCGAAAATGAAGTTTGAGAATGGTGCACACCGCGTTCAACGTGTACCGGAAACTGAATCTGGCGGCCGAATTCATACCTCAACTGCGACAGTTGCCTGCCTTCCAGAGGCAGAAGAGGTTGAAATCGAGCTTCATGATAAAGATATTCGTTTTGATGCCTTTGCATCGAGTGGAGCGGGCGGACAGAGCGTTAACACGACCATGTCAGCGGTGCGCTTAACGCATATCCCGACTGGTATCGTCGTTTCCATTCAGGATGAAAAATCTCAGCATAAAAATAAAGACAAAGCGATGAAGGTCTTGCGTGCCCGTGTTTATGATAAATTCCAGCAGGAAGCTCAAGCGGAATACGATTCCGTGCGTAAATCGGCTGTTGGGACGGGTGACCGTTCGGAGCGAATCCGTACGTATAACTTCCCGCAAAACCGTGTGACCGACCATCGTATTGGCTTAACGATTCAAAAGCTCGACCAAATTCTTCAAGGGAAAATGGATGAAATCATCGAAGCTTTGATCATGGAAGACCAATCAAGCCGTTTAGAGGCTGCATCCAATGAGTAAGAAACTATATGAAGCCCTCAACTGGGCTTCTTCTTTTTTAAAAGAAAAGCAGCGAGACGAGAACGTCGGTGAACTGCTGCTCCGTCATTTTACCGGAATGAGTCGCTCGAAGCTGTTCGCGGAACTGCGAGAAGATTTGCAGCCAGAGGTATGGGCACAGTTTGAAGAAGCGGTTCGTCAGCATGAAAAGGGAGTACCTGTCCAATATATTATCGGTGCAGAGGAGTTTTACGGGCGTCTGTTCAACGTGAATCCAGCAGTGTTAATTCCTCGTCCAGAAACGGAAGAGTTGGTCTATGGCGTGCTAAAACGGCTAGATTCAATGTTTGGCGTTGAGGGAGTGTTGGAGCTTGCAGATGTTGGGACAGGAAGTGGGGCAATTGCGATTACGTTAAAATTGGAAAACCCTCGCTTGAAAGTAACAGCGACTGACCTTTCCGAACAAGCCTTGGCAACAGCGCGGGCTAACGCAACAAGACTTGGTGCTGGAATTGAATTCATTCAAGGCGACTTGTTAGCACCGTTTATTCGTACTGGCAAGAAGCTAGATGTTGTGATATCTAATCCGCCTTATATTCCAGTTGCCGATCAATCGACGATGTCTGAAATCGTCACCGACCATGAGCCACATATGGCCTTGTTTGCTGGAGAAGCCGGTCTCGACCTATACCGCCGTTTTATGAACGAACTCCCGCTTGTGTTAAAAGAGAAGGCGCTCGTCGGCTTTGAAATTGGAGCTGGGCAAGGAGAAGCAGTGGCAGACTTGTTGAAACAGACCTTTCCTAGAGCAAAGGTAGAAGTTGAGTTCGATATCAACGGTAAAGACCGAATGGTGTTTGCGGAAATCGGCTAGGAGAGCGGGGACGTGGGGACGGTTCTCCTGTCCCAAAGACAAACAAACGAACCGTCGATTTTCTCCTATTGACAATTCCTCCCACTTTAGAGTACTGTTAGATTAATTCAAATAACGGAAGGGTGACCCAATACCGATGAAGTTTTAATCCTATTTTTTCGAAAACAACTTATTTTAAAGGCGTTCATTTTAAAAGCAGAGAAGTGTTCTGCTCTTATTTCATATTGCCTTTAAAGATTGTTTTCAGAATAGGATTGGATTTCAGGTGGTTGGGCTAAAGGGGACTGGTCTCTTTAGTTTCGTGCACCCATCGTAGCCTCCTATTCTGATTGTAGATAGGAGGCTTTTTTGTTTGCCTCCGTGACTGACGAAAATAGGGGGCGATAAAATGATTAGATTAGAAGCGAATGCCTTGAAGTTATCGATAAAAGATCGGGTACTGCTCGATTTGGAGAGGTTGCAGGTGGGCAGTGATGACCGAATTGGTCTTGTTGGCCGCAATGGAAGTGGGAAAACGACCTTGTTAGAAGTGTTTGCTGGAGTGCGCTTGCCTGAAGCGGGAACCGTCACTCATCATGGCAGTGTTGAGCTGTTGCCACAGTTGAAAAGGACAGACACCTATAAAAGTGGGGGCGAAGTGACGCAGGAATACATCAATTCAGCCTTGGCTCGACGGTCTGATTTGTTGTTAGCGGACGAACCTACAACACATCTTGATACGGAACATATTGAGTGGCTAGAAAAGAAGCTAATTAGGTGGCGGGGAGCGCTCGTCATAGTCTCGCATGACCGGGTATTTTTAGATGCAATCTGCACAAAAATCTGGGAGATTCACGAAGGGAAGGTAAAGGAGTACCCAGGCAATTACTCCGCTTACGCCGAGCAAAAGGAACTAGAGCGCCACCAACATGAACAGGCTTATGAAAAATACGAGAAAAAGAAGCAGCAGCTAGAAGAGGCGTTAACGCTGAAGGAGACTAAAGCAGCTCGCGCGACCAAAATCCCGAAAAAGGTGGGGAAGATGGAAAGTGGTGCGTCGAAGCCGTATTTTGCGAAAAAACAAAAGAAGCTAGACAAAGCAGCCGGCGCAATTAAAACTAGACTAGAAAAGCTTGAGAAGGTCGAAAAAGTGAAAGAAATTAGCCCAATTAAGATGAATCTACCAAATGAAGATTCGTTTAAAGGTCGGATTGTTCTTCGGGTTGAGAACGTTGGCGGTGTTATCGGGAAACGTGTGTTATGGAAGCCGGCAAGTTTTACGGTGCAAGGTGGCGATAAGCTTGCGATTATTGGGCCGAATGGGAGTGGCAAAACGACACTGGTGAAAAAGATCCTTCAGAGAGATGCCGGGATATCGGTTTCTCCAGCTGCTAAGGTGGGCTATTTTAGTCAAATAATTGAGACACTGGATTTGGAGAAAAGCATCTTGGAGAACGTAAGCAGCACTTCGGCGCAAACGGAAGCGTTTATTCGTACGGTATTGGCGAGACTTCATTTCTTTCGTGAGGATGTCTATAAACCTGTTCGGGTTCTGAGTGGAGGCGAGCGTATCAAGGTGGCCTTGGCGAAGTTATTTGTGAGTGAAATCAACACGCTAATATTAGATGAACCGACCAACTTCCTTGACTTAGAATCTGTTGAGGCACTTGAGTCACTGTTGCAAGATTACGAAGGAAGTATTATCTTTGTCTCGCATGATCGGCGGTTTATTGAGAAGGTAGGGACGCGGATATTGGCGATTGAGAATGGGGGTATTCATGTTTTTGAAGGGACTTATGAGGAATATAAAAACTATGAACCCCAGGACCACCGGAATCTTATCGAGGATAAGTGGATGCTGATTGAAACGAAGATTACGGAAGTGTTGAGTCGATTGAGCATCGAGCCTTCGGAAGAGCTTGAGCAGGAGTTTCAAGCATTGTTAGCGGAG
The DNA here is from genome assembly GCF_044803185.1 of Mesobacillus maritimus. Lineage (GTDB taxonomy): Bacteria > Bacillota > Bacilli > Bacillales > Cytobacillaceae > Mesobacillus_B > Mesobacillus_B maritimus_B. The sequence continues at coordinate 5,524,782 of NZ_CP085225.1, read as the reverse complement.
AAGCGTGCGTTGATGGCGGATGGGAGTAAAGATAACTAGCTAGGTGAATGCAACATGTGCGCCTAGAATATGCCTGAGTGCTATTCGTGGGCTCGAAATTAGGGTTTAGCTATAAAATTGGGCGTCATGAAAGGTTCATGGAGCCCAAAAATAGAATAGAGCCTTTAAAACGGGCGTCATAAAAGGTTCATGGAGCCCGAAAATAGAATGGAGCCTCCAAAACGGGCGCCATGAAAGGTTCATGGAGCCCGAAAATAGAATAAAGCCTCTAAAACGGGCGTCATGAAAGGTTCATGGAGCCCGAAAATAGAATGGAGTCTCCAAAACGGGCGTCATGAAAGGTTCATGGAGCCCAAAAATAGAATGGAGCCTCTAAAACGGGCGTCATAAAAGGTTCATGGAGCCCGAAAATAGAATGGAGCCTCCAAAACGGGCGTCATGAAAGGTTCATGGAGCCCAAAAATAGAATGGAGCCTCTAAAACGGGCGTCATGAAAGGTTCATGGAGCCCGAAAATAGAATGGAGTCTCCAAAACGGGGGTCATGAAAGGTTCATGGAGCCCGAAAAAAGAAAGGAGCCTCCAAAACGGGTGTCATAAAAGGTTCATGGAGCCCGAAAACAGATTGAGCTTCTAAAAATGGACGTCATGAAGGATTCATAAATCTCTAATTTAAATACGTTGGTTTATACAGCGCTCATAAATTCACTCAACCAACTTACAACAAAACAAAGGTTCTTTTAACAAAAAAAAACTTAAATTTACTAGTTTAAGAATCTAGCAATCTGTCCACACTGTGACTAGTGAAGGGATGGTGCTAGAAGATGAAAATCAAACAAAAGCGATTAGCTGAACTTTATATTATGTTATTATGTGCTGCTACTATTTTAAATTTATATATGCCGACTACAGAGGCAACCACACAGGATCCAATGGTAATCCCAAATGAAGCGATCCGGTTGAGAATTCTAGCTGATAGTGATTCAACAAAAGACCAGGAAATCAAGCGGAAGGTTCGCGATGCCGTGAACGCAGAAATTACGAGTTGGGTGGAGAATCTAGTATCGCTTGAAGAGGCTCGTACCGTGATTAAGGATGGGATTCCTGAGCTACAGAAAATAGCGGAAGACGTCGTTGCTGAACATGGAAGCAATCAATCCGTAAAAGCAGAGTTTAATAAAGTCAAGTTTCCGACCAAGCTTTACGGTCAGTACTTGTACCCCGCGGGAGAATACGAAGCGGTTTTAATCACGCTTGGTGAAGGAACTGGCTCCAACTGGTGGTGCGTCCTGTTCCCGCCATTATGCTTTCTTGATTTTTCAAATGGGGAAGCAACAAGCCCAGGGTTTGAAAACGGAGAAGCGGTTGAGGCAAGTTCGACTGAGCAAGTAGATTCAGAAGAGCAAGCTGCAGCAGCTGAAGAGCAAGTATCGAAAGAGTCCGATGAACAATCTGATCAAGAAGAAAACGTCCTAGCGGAAGAAACAGCACCGCTTTATAAAGACCAAGAAGAAGAGTCGGTTGAAGTAAAGTTCTTCGTTGTGGAGCTTTGGAATAAGATTTTTGGTTAAAAAAGGATGTTTTCGTAAAGATTGTTGTTAAAATTGTAAAAATCTTAAAGCCGATTTTTACTACCTAAAGCCGATTTTAACGCAAGATAAGCTATTTTGAACGTTTTAGGAAGTTTGCACGCTCTTTTCTCATAATTAGATGCCTACTTTGTAGTAAACATGCTTAATTGTATCCATGAGCAACAAAGTTTGAGAAAAGAGCCTTAAAAAAGAGCCTGAACTCAAAGCAAATTTTGAGTCAGGCTCTTTTCGATTGGGTTGGTATCTTAGAGATCCTGTGCGAATCGCTCATCAGGAATCTTACTTAACATCACATATAGAGAAACCGGTTCGGCCCCGGTATTTTTAAACGCCATTTTTTCTTGATCTCGACAGTGAATCACTTCATTTTGACGAACGACCGTATCTTCACCGTCGACATTAAAAGTTCCTTCACCCTGCATCATTTGAATAAACACTTCACTGCCTGGATGGGCATGGGGTGGAAGCTCTTGTCCTGGTAAGAAGTTTAGTAAAAACACCGTACTATCGCCTTTTTTAAAGACAATTCGTTTCGTGAAGCGTTCTTCGCTAAACTCTTGATATTGACTCAATGTTTGTTTTTCCATTTAAATACCCTCCAATTAGTAGAATCTATTATTAGTATACGCTTCCTACCAAAAACAGTAGTGAGTCCCGTCACTCCTACAGAAAAATAGACGCTTTGGTTCTATCTTTTCTACAATACCCATAACTATATAGTAGAATTCAAAAAATGGGGTGGAGAAATGGAAGAGACCATTCGCAAGGCAGAGAAAAAGGATGTTAAAAGGGTAGAATCGTTTCTATTAGAGGCAAACTTAAATGCAGATGGGGTTGCCGATGCTATTGACTATTATTCTCTCCTAGAAACCAAAAGTGGTGCATTGAAGGCATGTATTGGCATTGAACCAGTAAATGGGGTTGGGATGCTACGGTCGTTTGTTTTATCTGAGGGAACGTCCCAGGTCCAAATCTTGATGTTGTTTGATCGCGTGATTCGAATTGCAGAAGGGAACAAACTCAAGTCTCTTTATCTTGTTACGAATAAAGAAAGTGCGGTTTCTTTTTTTAATAAAATTGGTTTTAATGTGGTAAAAGATATTCCAACGGCTCTTTTTAATCATCCACACTTTGAGCAGGTATCCAGTGTGGACAATTCGATTATTATGGGAATGAAGGTAGAAAATGTGGATAACTGCTAATTTGTGGAGAAGTTTGGGGAAAATGTGGGTAACTCGAAAAAAGTTATCCACGATTTCAACAATGTTATGCACAATTTGTGGATAGAAACTTGTCATCGGTCCGTTCTTCTTTTATACTTTCATAGAAATTGCATTCCTTAACCCCTATAATATAGGGATAAAAGAACTAATTTGGGGACAATCGTCTCATAAATAAAAGGTGGACAAGTATGTTAACAAGTATGTGGAAAGTGGATAAAGATGTGGATAGGTTAATCACATATCCACAAATTGTCGAAGCTGCGCGGATTTTGGCGAAAAATGAGGTAGTAGCTCTGCCGACCGAAACCGTTTATGGGCTTGGTGGAAATGCTGAAAGTGATGAAGCTGTTGCGAAAATTTTTGCTGCAAAAGGAAGACCAAGTGACAATCCGCTCATTATTCATATCGCAAATCTCAACCAGCTAAGTAACATTGCTCAAGAAATACCTGAACTGGCGAAAAGGTTAATGGATGCTTTTTGGCCGGGACCGTTAACTCTTATTTTTAATAAAAAGATAGGGAAGCTGTCGGAGCTGGCGACGGCAGGGTTATCCACAGTTGCCGTTCGCATGCCGAATCACCCCGTTGCCTTGGCCCTTATCGAGGTCGCCAACTTACCAATCGCGGCGCCTAGTGCCAATCTATCAGGTCGCCCAAGCCCTACAACTGCTCAACATGTCCATGATGATTTGGATGGAAGAATTGCGGGAATTGTCGACGGAGGACCAACAGGCGTTGGGGTTGAATCTACCGTGGTCGACTGTACGGGGGATATCCCCGTCATTTTACGACCAGGTGGAATCACGAAAGAACAGCTTGAGGAAGTGGTGGGGGAAGTGTCAACAGACCCAGCTTTAACGGATGAAGCCTTAGCGCCAAAGTCTCCAGGAATGAAATATCGCCACTATGCCCCAAATGCTCCGTTGTATTTGGTAGCGGGCGGTGTGAACAAGATACAAGGGCTTGTCGATGAAAAACGAGCTCAAGGTATGAAGGTCGGTGTCATGACCACCGAAGATAATGTGGAAAGCTACCGTGCGGATGTCATCTTTCCATGTGGACGCCGAACTCAGCTCGAAACCGTTGCTGAAGCCCTATATGACACTTTAAGAGCTTTTAATGAAAGCGATGTAGACATCATTTTCGGCGAGGTATTCCCCGAAACAGGAGTCGGCGTGGCGATTATGAACAGACTGACGAAAGCATCGGGCTTTCCGATTATTGTTAATGACTAATGAGACAGAGAAGAACTGGCAAATGCTAGTTCTTCTTTAGTTTGTGGTAATTATAGTTTTAATGAGGTTTGATCTAGTAGGGACGGTCAAATAGCAGGGTTCTAATTACCCGAACGAGGTGGAAGACGAGGATGAACGGTCAAAAAGAGGGGCTCTAATTACCCGAACGAGGTTGAAGACGAGGATGAACGGTCAAATAGAAGGATTCTAATTACCCGAACGAGATTGAAACAAGGTCGAACGGTCAAATAGGAGGGTTCTAATTACCCAAACGAGGTTGAAATAAGGGAGAACGGTCAAATAGAGGGTCTCTAATTACCCGAACGAGGTTGAAACAGGGTCGAACGGTCAAATAGAAGGGTTCTAATTACCCGAACGAGGTTGAAACAGGGTCGAACGGTCAAATAGCAGGGTTCTAATTACCCGAACGAGGTTGAAGACGAGGATGAACGGTCAAATAGAAGGATTCTAATTACCCGAACGAGATTGAAACAAGGTCGAACGGTCAAATAGGAGGGCTCTAATTACCCGAATGAGGTTAAAAACAGGGTGGAACGGTCAAATAGGAGGGTTCTAATTACCCGAACGAGGTTGAAGACGAGGATGAACGGTCAAATAGAGGGTCTTTAATTACCCGAACGAGAGTGAAACAAGGTCGAACGGTCAAATAGGAGGGTTCTAATTACCCAAACGAGGTTGAAATAAGGGAGAACGGTCAAATAGAAGGGCTCTAATTATCCGAACGGAGTTAAAACTAGTGCGAACGGACAAATAGAACCGATCAAACAATTTCTTAATTAGAGAAACCCCCATCAAAAAGCGGGGCTAGGAGAAATGCTTCTAAACTCTGGAGGACGTGCATATGTTGATATAGCAAGTCCACGTATGTCCAGGGAGGCTAGAAAATGGGAGCAGTAATCGGAGAAGTCGTAACACTAATCTTGATGGCCTTTGCGCTAGGAATGGATGCTTTTTCAGTTGGCCTAGGCATGGGGATGTTTAGGCTTTCGTTAAGGCAAATTTTAAAAATAGGAATCATGATTGGAATCTTTCATGTCTGGATGCCTCTCGTTGGCATGATTGCCGGACGTTTTTTATCAGATCAATTCGGAGCCATCGCCAGCTATCTTGGTGGAGGGCTGTTGATTTTATTAGGCATCCAAATGATACGGTCCAGTTTTAAGGAAGAGGAAGAAAGTTTAATTGCTCCTGTCGGGAAAGGCTTGCTTTTTTTTGCCTTCGGCGTGAGTTTGGATAGTTTTTCAGCAGGTTTGACGCTAGGGATCTATGGTGCGAAAACATTCCTTGTTCTGATTTGCTTTGGAGCAGTCGCAACCATCCTAACCTGGGCCGGGCTGTTTCTTGGTAGAAGGGTTCAAGGATGGCTAGGTCAATATAGTGAAGCACTAGGTGGCGGCATTCTACTTGCTTTTGGGTTGAAGTTGCTATTTTAGAATAAACCATTCAAAGAGCTATTTTTCAAATGTTTCATACATATAAAAATAGTGTTATTTTTTGCTAGGCACCTGAATTTGGGTGTCTTTTTTTTCTGTTTTTTAACATAAATACGTATAATAAAAACAAAGGATAAAAAATAAAGGAGGCTGGCGAATGAAACGGATTTTATTTGTATGTACGGGGAATACCTGTCGTAGTCCGATGGCCGAGGCGATTTTAAGAAGCAAGAACATTCCTGGTCTTGAGGTAAAATCAGCGGGGGTTTTTGCCGCTGTAGGGAGCGCAGCCTCAACGAATGCAGGAAAGGTGTTATCGGAAAATGAGATAGATTTTAATCACCAATCAACCCAGCTTTCGGCAAAGGAAATTGAATGGGCAACGATTGTTCTGACTATGACAGCAAGTCATAAAGATGCGGTGTTAAGTCATTTTCCACCAGCAAGCGGCAAAACCTTCACTCTTAGTGAATTTGCCGGAAAAGACAGCTATGATATCGCCGACCCTTATGGCGGGAGCATTGAAATCTATCGTGCCGCATTTGCGGAAATTAAAGATGCGATTGAAAAGGCAGATGAAAAGTGGAAACACTAAGCTTTGTTGTAATCGTGAATTTCAACGAGAAATCTTTTTAATTTGATAGGTTTGTGAGAAAATAACGGTAGAATCGATGGATCAGGAGGAATGAAGGATGAAGGTTGCAATTGCGTCCGACCACGGCGGCATAAATATCCGTGAAGAGATTAAACAGCAAATGGAAGAGATGGGCATTGAGTATGAGGATTTTGGCTGTGAATGCGACACATCAGTCGACTATCCCGATTTTGCATTGCCAGTTGCTGAAAAAGTGGCTGCCGGAGAGTTTGACCGCGGCATTCTGATTTGTGGGACAGGAATTGGGATGAGCATCGCGGCCAACAAGGTCAAGGGCATTCGTTGTGCACTTGTTCATGATGTTTTTAGTGCGAAGGTTACTCGCCAGCATAACGACAGCAACATCATTGCCATGGGCGAGCGCGTTATCGGCGCAGGTTTAGCCCGTGAGATTGCCAAAGCATGGCTAACATCAGACTTCGAAGGGGGCCGACATGCAAACCGTGTTGGGAAGATTACGGAGTACGAAAATAAGTAAGTTGAATGGACTGTTATACTAGGCGACTAATTTTTAGTGAAACACCTTAAACGAAGAAAGGATGTGGGTTGGATGATTAATCAATGGGAAGTGGAATTCAATAGAGTCCTTTCTGAGTTCAAGGATCAAGTAAAATTGAGTGCGGCGCAAGTGCTTGTGATTGGTTGTAGCACGAGCGAAATTATCGGCGAAAAAATTGGCACAGCAGGTTCCGAGGAAGTGGCTGCATTTGTGTTTCGTCAGCTAAAACAGCTGCAGGTAGACACAGGAGTACAGCTGGCGTTTCAGTGCTGCGAGCATTTGAACAGAGCACTCGTCGTCGAACGTACGACCGCTGAAAAGCGTCAGTTAGAGGAAGTCACAGTCATTCCCGTTCGGACAGCTGGCGGCGCAATGGCTACATATGCTTACGGAAATCTGAGTGACCCGGTTGTAGTCGAGTTTATTAAAGCGGAGGCAGGCATTGATATTGGCAGCACGCTGATTGGCATGCATCTGAAACCTGTGGCGGTACCACTAAGGGTCTCGCAAAAAACAGTAGGACAAGCCTATGTGACGCTCGCTACAACAAGACCAAAGCTCATCGGCGGCAACCGAGCAGTATACGAAAAAAACCGCGAAAACGAATCCTGTTAAAAGGAGAAGCTCCTAGTTGGGGCTTTTTTTCTTTTTGGGGAGATGTAATGTGAGTAGTGGGAGGTTTCGCGAATAGAGTGAGGAAAAGTGCGAATAGCCGACAATTAAACGTGAATAGGAGTCCAGTTTGCGTGAATAGAAATGGGAAATGCGCGAATAGAACGAGGTTTCGCGAATAGAGTGAGGAAAAACGTGAATAGCCGACAATTAAACGTGAATAGAAGTCCAGTTTGCGTGAATAGAATTGGGAAACGCGTGAATAGAACGAGGTTTCGCGAATAGAGTGAGGAAAAACGTGAATAGCCGACAATTAAACGTGAATAGGAGTCCAGTTTGCGTGAATAGAAATGGGAAATGCGCGAATAGAACGAGGTTTCGTGAATAGAGTGAGGAAAAACGTGAATAGCCGACAATTAAACGTGAATAGAAGTCCAGTTTGCGTGAATAGAATTGGAAAATGCATGAATAGAACGAGGATTTACGTGAATAGGATAATTCCCTACAAATAGATCAGGACTTCACGTAATAGAACCAAGTTCCACCTGAATAGAAACGACTCAATAAATCAATTCCCAATCTAAAAATAAGAATTCTACTATTCCACTCCCCAAATTCATCCAAAAACCGAACATTAGCACCCGAAAATGAGAAAAAGGTCGTATTTTTATAAAAAATTTTACAAGTAACCGTTTACATTGAAAGAACCTTCTTTCTTTTCCCGACGAGTTGGGCTACAATAAAAAAGAATTTTCACACTAATCATGATGAGAGCTACATTTTTTTCGACATTAGTCAATATAAAAGGGGGATAAACATGAACCATCTTAAGGAGCAGGATATCCAGGTATTTGAGGCGATCCAGAAGGAATTAGGTCGTCAGCGTACAAAGATTGAATTGATTGCCTCAGAAAACTTTGTCAGTGAAGCAGTGATGGAAGCGCAGGGGTCTGTTTTAACCAATAAATATGCAGAAGGTTACCCAGCAAAGCGTTATTATGGTGGTTGTGAGTATGTTGATATTGTTGAGAATATTGCTCGTGACCGCGCGAAACAAATCTTTGGTGCAGAGCATGTAAATGTTCAGCCACACTCCGGTGCACAGGCGAACATGGCGGTTTATTTTACTATTCTCGAACAAGGTGACACTGTTCTTGGGATGAATCTTTCTCACGGCGGTCACTTAACACATGGTAGCCCGGTAAACTTCAGCGGAGTTCAATATAACTTCATTGAGTACGGTGTAGATGAGACAACGCACAGAATCAACTACGAAGATGTTCGTCAAAAGGCGCTTGAGCATAAGCCGAAGCTAATCGTTGCTGGTGCAAGTGCGTATCCTCGTGAAATTGATTTTAAAAAGTTTAGAGAAATTGCTGACGAAGTAGGAGCATATTTAATGGTCGATATGGCTCACATTGCGGGTCTTGTTGCGACTGGCCATCATCAAAACCCAGTTCCTTACGCTGATTTTGTAACGACCACTACTCATAAAACACTTCGCGGTCCACGTGGCGGCATGATTCTTTGCCGTGAGGAGTTTGCGAAGAAAATCGACAAATCGATTTTCCCTGGAATTCAAGGTGGTCCATTGATGCATGTCATTTCCGCGAAGGCGGTCGCGTTTGGCGAAGCGCTTCAGGATGATTTTAAAGTGTACTCTGAGAATATTGTGGCGAACGCTAAGCGTTTGGCTGAGAGCCTGCAAAAAGAGGGGATTACCCTTGTTTCTGGTGGAACCGATAATCACTTAGTACTCATCGATACGCGTTCTCTTGATCTAACTGGTAAGGTTGCCGAAAAGGTTCTTGATGAAGTCGGCATCACCGTGAATAAAAATACCATTCCTTTCGACCCTGCTAGTCCATTTGTTACAAGCGGAATTCGAATTGGAACAGCTGCTGTTACAAGCCGTGGCTTCGGTCTTGAAGACATGGAAGAGATTGCATCAATTATTGCATTCACACTTAAAAATCATGAAAATGAGGAAAAACTTGCAGAGGCAAGCAAGCGTGTAGAAGCTTTATCAAGCAAGTTCGTTCTTTATCCTGAATACTAAAATACAACGAAGAAGCGGTTCTCATAGGGAGGACCGCTTTTTCTCATGAGATAAGAGAATTGTCCAGTTCCAAGGCATATGCCTCAGCGTAGGGACTGCGCTTTGTATATAAATTAACTGAATCTTCTCTCTTAACAAACAATATTTTCCTCTTCTAGACTGTTGCTCTTACAATTGTTTTTCTGTAAAATTAGACGGAGTGTAAACAGAGATTATTTTACATAATAAGACAAAATTCTACTTTAAAGGAGAGATTCGATGGCAAAGGTATATGTGTTTGACCACCCTCTAATCCAACATAAGTTAACGTATATTCGTGATAAGAACACAGGGACGAAGGAGTTCCGTGAATTGGTTGATGAAGTAGGGACATTGATGGCATTTGAAATTACTCGCGATATGCCATTGCAGGACATCGAAGTCGAAACTCCAGTTCAAAAGACAACTTCAAAGGTTCTTTCTGGAAAGAAACTAGGACTTGTTCCGATTTTACGTGCGGGAATTGGAATGGTTGATGGAATCCTAAAATTGATTCCGGCAGCAAAAGTTGGACATGTCGGACTTTACCGTGATCCCCAAACGCTAAAGCCAGTTGAATATTACGTGAAGCTTCCAAGCGATGTGGAAGAGCGTGATTTCATCGTTGTCGACCCAATGCTTGCGACAGGTGGATCAGCAATTGAAGCAATTAACTCTTTAAAAACTCGTGGCGCAAAGCATATCAAGTTTATGTGTCTAATCGCTGCACCTGAAGGCGTTGACGCGTTGAAGGAAGCTCACCCGGATGTTGATATCTATATCGCAGCCCTTGATGAAAAGCTAAACGACCATGGCTATATCGTGCCAGGCCTAGGCGATGCCGGCGACCGTCTTTTCGGTACAAAATAAGAACAATACGATTATCTCCCTTTCAACGAAAAGGGAGATTTTTATTTTTAGGAAATGTTAAAGTACAATTTTGATTTTTTAGACCGTTGATTGGAGCGGAAGGCACGAAGACTCCTGCGGTAGTACGGGCCGGGGAGACCCCACAGGCGCTTAAGCGCCGAGGAGGCTCCCCGGCACGCCCGTGGAAAGCGAAGTGCCTGGAGTGGAAATCAACCAACTAATTTTAAAATAGTGACAATTTTCACATCCTAAATAGAAATCTGTCCATAAAATAGAATTGTCTTCCAGTACATCCCCTTATTTCAGATTGTAAATGGTTTTTATATATAATAGGAAGAAAAGTGAATATTCAGTAAGATATTACACAGAAAATAAGGATAAACCACATAAATAAAGCGATAAAAACTATTGACGTAGTAATGCATAGACCGCACATGCTTTGTTTACTCTAAAAGGTAAAAAGTAGGTGTGCGCATGCGAAACTTCGTCTACATAACGATTTTACTATTGGCAACAGTGGCTCCGACGTGGACGAATGCAGAGGCGGACGTCGCGTGGGAAACGGATAACGTAGAAGTCAGGACAATTAAAACAGATTCGACAGTAAGGTTAACAGGTTCAGAGGCAACTACAGTAAGGTCAACAGAAACAGAGGCAACTACAGGAAGGCCAACAGAATCAGAGACAACTAAGGAAACAAACACGAAAAACCTACACCACCCACAAATTCCAGCAGAAGATAAGCAAGCAAACAAGGTTGCAATTGTGTTAACCGATGAATTCCAAGCAGAAGCAACCATAAAAAAACAATTAGCCAAACATCCTAAAATAAAACTTCGTAGAGTGTTCAAGCACGCATTACCTGGTTACTCGGTTGAGGGGCCGCTTCAAGAATTAGAAAAAATTCAAGGAGCCAAGCAAGTTTCACCAGTTCAATCTTATAAAGCCGAAGCCACCGCCACCAACATTGAACTGATCGGTGGGGAAAAGGTTCGCGGTATTTTCGATACCAATGGGCAGCGGTTGTCAGGTAAAGGCATCACGGTTGGCGTCATCGATACCGGTATTGATTATGAGCATCCAGATTTGCATCGTAATTATGGTGGTGGCCATGATTTGGTCGACGGCGACGATGATCCGATGGAAACAAAGGGGACAATCGGTGGCAGCACCCTTCATGGCACACATGTCGCGGGGATCATTGGAGCAAACGGAAGGATTACTGGCGTTGCCCCTGACGCTAAACTGATTGCCTACCGAGCGCTCGGTCCAGGAGGAATGGGAACAACCGAACAGGTTCTTGCTGCTATTGACCAAGCGATTGAGGATAAAGTAGATGTGCTCAACCTGTCGCTCGGGAATGATATCAATGGCCCGGACCTCCCAATCTCGCTTGCGATTAATAAGGCGGTTGAACAGGGAATTACCGCTGTCACATCTTCAGGGAACTCCGGTCCGAATAAATGGACGGTTGGCTCGCCAGGAACTGCAACGAAGGCCATTTCCGTTGGTGCGTCAACACCACCGCTTCAGGTTCCATACCTTAGTGTTACTGGTGTTCCAGATAAAATAAGACTCGAACCACTGATGGGTTCAGAGGGTTGGAAGCTGGACCGTAGCATTGAGATCTTAGATGGTGGTATCGGACGGAAAAGCCAGGTAAAAGGAGCTAAGGGAAAACTAGTTTTAATCAAAAGAGGTGAGCTCACGTTTACAGAAAAAGCAAAGAATGCGGCCGAGGCAGGAGCAATCGGCGTCATTATTTTTAACAATACGAAAGGTGGATTCCTTGGAAACCTAGAAGAATCGCTTGATATTCCGGTGGCCTCCATCACGATGGAAGAAGGAGAGAGGCTAAGAAAGGCAATCAAGAAAACCAAGGAATTTGCGAGAATGGACTTAGTTGAAGAAAAGGATATTTTAGCGGATTTCAGTTCTCGTGGGCCGGTGACCAACACTTGGGAAATCAAGCCGGATGTTGTTGCTCCAGGAGTTGCGATTAACAGTACGATTCCTGGAGGTTACCTAGCCCTGCAGGGAACGAGTATGGCGGCGCCACATGTAGCTGGTGCAAGTGCACTGATTAAGCAGGCACATCCCGATTGGGGGCCAGAACAAATCAAAGCCGCTTTAATGAATACCTCCGTACCAATCCAAAACCGAGAAGGCAAGGGGTATCATACCTATGAACAAGGGGCAGGTCGGATCCAAGTAGAAAAAGCGGTAAAGACAGAGACACTTGTGTTACCGGCTTCCTTACAGTTCGGCAAGTTCAGGCTTGCTGACCGGCTCCACCGTCATTCTACCGTGATTGAGGTTCAAAACCACGGTACAAAAACAAAAAAGTATTCTTTTACGTTACCGAAAAGAGCAGAAGGCATTGAGTGGGAGATGCCAATGAGCTTCGAATTAGAGCCAGGGAAAAAGAAGAAGGTTGAAATTAGCATGCTAGTGGACCCGGCAGCTTTTAAGGGGAAAATCCACGATGGCTATCTTACCTTGAATGAAGGTTCTAATAAAATTAGTATCCCTTACTTGTATGTGTTAGAGGAACCAGATTACCCACGCGTGATGGGCTTTGCACTTGCTCCGGCTGATAAACCAGGTCATTATCGTTACGAAGTTTACCTTCCGGGCGGAGCAGAGGAATTTGGAATCGCCTTGTTTGATCCAGATGATTATCGCTTTATCGGGTTTCTCGATTCAAAAAGGAAAGTGAAGAAGGGGCTGCTTGAGCAAGAATTAAAACCTGAAGATTTGCCTCCAGCCGGAGGATATCTTGCTAAAGTTTTTGCTAAAAAGGCAGGGCAAGAAGACCGAATCGATACATCAATCTTTATCGTCCCGCGTGAAGAATAAAAGGCAGCAGGTATTATCCAAATACTGGGTAATACCTGCTGCCTTTCTTATATTTCCTACTTGATTAAAATGGTTTTTATCTGTAAAATTTTCCTATGAAAAGTATGTGAACTTTTTCCCTTTAATAGATTGACATTGACAGATGGCTATTGTATGCTTACAAAGGATGTAATGGTAAGGTTTTCAAAATGAAATTACGTGAGTTTTACTAGGTTCATTGGTCTTCCTCTGCCGAATTATTTCCCAAAGAATAGGATGAGTTTTATGCGTCAAAATAATAATCGTCCTTTTCAAGCAATGGCACTGACTTCTGCGATTCTATCACAACTAGCTGGATCTACCTTGGTTGGAATTTTTGCGGGGAGATGGCTGGATGGGGAATTCGGGACTGCCCCTCTTTTTCTGATAATTGGGATTTTTGCGGGTCTGGCAGCAGGTGTTTATGCGGTGTTGACCACGATACGTTATTTCTACTCGGGGGACAAACAATAATGCAAGATTTGCAGCAGATGACTTTACGATACCGCAAATACATGTTCTATTTGCTAGCTTTATATGTTCTTGGTTGGGGTTTTACCGCATACCAGTCTGTGTTTGCAGGGTTAATCCTTGGCACAAGCCTGGGCTTTTTTAATATGTGGCTTCTAGCAAAAAAGACCGATACACTCGGTCAATCGGTCATTTCTGGGACAACCGTTCGAACAATGGGTACCCTATCAAGAATGGCCACAGCAGTATTAGCAGTGATTGTAGCATTAAGATACCCGGATATATTCCACTTTATAAGTGTGATTATAGGATTAATGACATATATTCTTGTCATTATGATAGATTATTTTTTACATTCAATTCTTATACGTAAATAGCGGGGGAAGAGAGGTGAATACGTTTGAATCATGAAGCTCCTATGTATGAGTTTATGGGCCTTTGGTTTAACCTTTCGAATGTCCTAATGATCACTGTAGCCAGTGTACTTGTGTTTATCATTGCTGTAGTATCCACTAGGAAACTTGCGATGAAACCAACTGGGCTTCAAAACTTTCTCGAATGGGTCATGGACTTCGTTCGGAATCTAATCAAAAGCAATATGGACTGGAAAACAGGTGGTCGATTCCATCTTTTAGGTCTGACCTTAATTATGTACATATTTATTTCAAATATGTTAGGTCTTCCATTTGCCATCGCAGTAGGCCACGATCTATGGTGGAAGTCACCTACAGCAGACCCAGTCATAACCTTGACACTTGCGGTAATGGTTACAGCTTTATCTCATTACTATGGTGTTAAATTAAAGGGGATGAAGGGATACGCAAAAGGGTTTGTCCAACCCGTTGGATTCCTACTACCATTAAAGATTATTGAGGAGTTCTCAAATACTCTGACACTTGGTCTCCGTCTTTACGGAAACATCTACGCGGGTGAAATCTTGCTCGCATTACTCGCCGGTTCACTGGCAGCATCAGGTTTTGCTGGTATTTTAGTTGCAGCATTACCTACAATTGTATGGCAAGCCTTTTCTATTTTTATCGGTTCCATCCAAGCATTTATCTTTACATTGTTAACAATGGTCTATATATCTCATAAAGTTAGTGAGGACCATTAATATATAAACACCGTTCATTTAATGAACAAAATCCCATACAAACTACATTATTTTGAGGAGGAAGAATTAATGGGTGCAATAGCAGCAGCAATCGCAATTGGTTTAGCAGCATTAGGTGCAGGTTTAGGTAACGGTATGATCGTTTCAAGAACAGTAGAAGGTATTGCTCGTCAGCCAGAGGCTCGCGGAATGCTTCAATCTACAATGTTCATCGGGGTTGCCTTCGTAGAGGCGATTCCTATCATGGCGGTTGTTATCGCGTTTATGGTAGTTGGCCAATAACGATAAGAATTTTAACGATGGCGAAGATCACATAAACAGGAGCTTCGCCATTCCTTTATGTTTAGTTAGAAAAGCGTTTTTTTCGCGCTTTTATTTGGAAGTTTTAAGAAGAAATAAACCGGCTTAAATATCGCGGTTCTCTTAAAGTGAACGACTACTGAAGGGAGTGAACCTGGAGTGAGTACAAACCTATACGCACTAGGAGCAGCAGCAGGCCAATTAAATACGGGAGATATCATTTTCCAATTGGCGATGTTCCTAATTTTAATGGCGTTATTGAAGAAGTTTGCATGGGGCCCTCTAATGGGAGTTATGCAAAACCGTGAACAACATATAGCAGGGGAAATCGATGCGGCTGAAAAGAGTCGTACGGAAGCCCAAAAGTATTTAGAAGAGCAGCGTGAGCTTTTAAAGCAGGCACGCCAGGAAGCTCAAGGTCTTATTGAAAACGCTAAAAAACAAGCTGACATCCAACGTGAAGAGATTCTTACGACTGCTCGTACAGAATCTGACCGTTTAAAAGAATCAGCTAAACTTGAAATCGAACAACAGAAGGACCAAGCGGTTGCGGCCATTCGCGATCAGGTTGCTTCATTGTCTGTTATGATTGCTTCGAAAGTGATTGAAAAAGAACTTAGTGTTACAGAACAAGAAAAATTAATCAACGAGTATATCAATGAGGCAGGGGAAGGCCGATGAGCAACCCGACAGTAGCGAAACGCTATGCTACGGCGCTATATGAGGTCGCAAGTAAGCAAAACCTGCTAGATACCGTTGAGGACGAGCTTCGGGTCGTAAAAGAAGTCTTTCAAAGCAACCCAGGCTTAATCAAAACATTGAAATCTCCTAAACTTACTCCGCAGAAAAAACGTGAGTTAGTTACAACTGCTTTTGCTGGTGCAAGCCAGTATGTTCAAAACACTCTTTTGATCTTGGTTGAGCGTCACCGTGAGGATAGTATTCCTCATGTGGCAGATTATTTTATCGAGCTTGCCAATGATGCAAAAGGGGTAGCGGACGCAAAAGTATACAGTGTTCAACCATTAACGGATGCTCAAAAAGAAGCTCTATCATTGGCTTTTGCACCGAAGGTTGGGAAACAAACACTTCGCATTGAAAACATTACAGATTCCAATTTACTAGGTGGCGTAAAGCTACGTGTTGGGAACCGTATTTTCGACGGCTCTCTCCGCGGGAAGCTCGATCGTCTTGAACGTAAATTGCTAGGCTAAGATTCGTAGATAGGGGTGAAACTCATGAGCATCAAAGCTGAAGAAATTAGTGCGCTGATAAAGTCGCAAATTGAAAACTATCAGGCGGAAATTCAAGTAAGTGACGTTGGTACAGTTATCTCTGTTGGTGACGGTATCGCTCGTGTTCATGGCCTGGATAGTGCTATGGCTGGAGAACTTGTTGAATTTTCAAATGGCGTTATGGGTATGGCGCAAAACCTTGAAGAAAATAACGTCGGTATCATTATCCTTGGACCTTTCACGGAAATCCGTGAAGGCGATGAGGTCCGCCGCACAGGCCGTATCATGGAGGTTCCTGTAGGTGAGGAACTAATCGGTCGTGTCGTGAATTCACTTGGACAGCCAGTTGATGGCATGGGTCCAATTAATACAACAAAAAGTCGTCCAATCGAATACAATGCACCAGGCGTTATGGATCGTAAATCCGTTCATGAGCCATTGCAAACAGGTATTAAAGCGATTGATGCACTTGTTCCAATCGGCCGTGGTCAGCGTGAGTTGATCATTGGGGACCGTCAAACAGGTAAAACTTCTGTTGCAATCGATACAATCTTGAACCAAAAAGGTCAAGATATGATCTGTATCTACGTAGCAATTGGTCAGAAGGAATCAACTGTACGTAACGCAGTTGAAACACTTCGTAAGCACGGTGCACTAGAATACACAATCGTTGTGACTGCAGCTGCTTCACAGCCTGCACCACTTTTATACTTAGCTCCTTATGCTGGTGTATCCATGGCAGAAGAGTTTATGTACCAAGGCAAGCATGTTCTTGTTATCTATGATGACTTAACAAAACAAGCATCAGCATACCGTGAACTTTCCTTGCTCCTTCGTCGTCCTCCAGGTCGTGAAGCATATCCAGGGGATGTCTTCTACCTACACAGCCGCCTTTTAGAGCGTGCTGCTAAATTGAGTGACGCAAAAGGTGCTGGTTCTATTACTGCACTACCATTTATTGAAACACAAGCAGGGGACGTTTCGGCTTATATCCCGACAAACGTTATCTCCATCACTGACGGACAGATTTTCCTTCAGTCTGACTTGTTCTTCTCCGGTGTTCGTCCGGCGATCAACGCAGGTCTTTCTGTATCCCGTGTTGGTGGATCTGCACAGATTAAAGCAATGAAAAAGGTTGCCGGTACATTGCGTCTTGACCTAGCTTCTTATCGTGAGCTTGAGTCATTTGCACAGTTCGGTTCTGACCTTGATAAAGCAACTCAAGCAAAATTAAACCGTGGAGCGCGTACAGTTGAAGTCCTAAAGCAGGACCTAAACAAGCCGCTTTCAGTTGAGAAGCAAGTTGCGATCCTATATGCACTAACAAAAGGATTCCTTGATGATATTCCATTAACGGACATCCGCCGTTTTGAAAGTGAATACCTTGCTTGGTTAGACACCAACCGTAAAGAAGTGTTAGATCATATCCGTACAACGAAGGAACTTCCGAAGGACGAAGATATGGTTGCTGCAATCAACGACTTCAAAAAGACGTTCGCAGTATCTGAATAAAACGAAAAGCGGAAGTGCCTTGATCAGACCCGACAAGCATAAGGCGAGCCATTCCAGAAGTCGCTCTTTGACTTCTGAAAGGGATTGACTTATGACTCGAGGGTCTAGGCGCTGGAGCTGGACAACGAAAACGAGGTCCTCAGCCGCCGCGCGGCCGACCTCATCAGATTAACAATTTCTTTAAAAGGGTGGTGAGAACCTATGGCATCTTTACGTGATATAAAAAACCGGATCACTTCGACGAAAAAGACAAGCCAGATTACAAAAGCAATGGAAATGGTGTCCTCTTCCAAGTGGAACCGTGGAGTGATGAATGCAAAAGCTTTCGTCCCTTACATGGAAAAAATGCAGGAAGTGACAGCGTCCATCGCGATGGGCAGTAAGGATGTAAATCATCCAATGCTTCAAAGTCGTCCGGTCAAAAAGACGGGTTATCTGGTCATCACTTCGGACCGTGGGCTTGCTGGTGCATTTAACAGCAACGTCATCCGCCAAGTGTATCAGACTATCCAGCAACGTCATAAGTCGAATGATGAGTTTGCCATCATCGCCATCGGTCGGGTAGGACGTGACTTCTTCGTGAAACAAGGAATGAACGTAATCCTTGAAATCATTGGAGTAGCCGACCAACCTTCTTTTAGCGAAATTCACGATATTACCAGCAGCACAGTTGGGATGTTCGAAGATGGTACATTCGACGAACTGTTTGTTTATTACAATCATTATGTCAGCGCAATTTCACAGGAAGTAACCGAGAAGAAACTTCTCCCGTTAACGGATATTGAAGTTCCATCAAAAGTGACCTCCTATGAATTTGAACCAAATGCGGAAGAAATTTTAGAGGTTCTCTTACCTCAATATGCTGAAAGCTTAATCTTCGGTTCATTACTAGACAGTAAAGCCAGTGAGCATGCTGCCCGTATGAACGCGATGAAGAATGCAACAGACAACGCAGGCGAGCTGATTAAATCACTTAGCCTTAGCTATAACCGTGCCCGTCAGGCAGCAATTACCCAGGAAATCACTGAGATTGTTGGCGGTGCAGCGGCACTAGAGTAGGACTTTAATGGGATGTGGTTACAGTTACCCCACATCCCCTCATGATGTATATACATTGAAAGAAGCTAGTTAGGAGGGAACAAGATGAACAAAGGACGCGTTCTCCAAGTTATGGGTCCGGTCGTTGACGTTAAGTTCGAAAGCGGCAACCTTCCTGAGATCTATAACGCATTGAGGATTGAAACGAAACCGCAGAATGAAACAGAAGTTCAAATCAACTTAACTCTTGAAGTAGCCCTTCATTTAGGTGATGATACTGTTCGTACAATTGCGATGTCATCAACAGATGGACTTCAACGTGGAGTCGAAGTAGTGGATACAGGTGCTGCTATCTCTGTACCAGTTGGCGATGCGACACTTGGTCGTGTATTCAACGTACTAGGGGAAAATATTGACCTTGATGAGGCAATTCCTGCAGATGTACGCCGTGATGCTATCCACCGGGAAGCTCCTACATTTGAACAATTATCAACAGAAGTTGAAATTCTTGAAACTGGTATTAAAGTAGTAGACCTTCTTGCTCCTTATATCAAAGGTGGTAAAATCGGTCTGTTCGGTGGTGCCGGTGTTGGTAAAACCGTTTTAATCCAGGAATTAATCAACAACATCGCCCAAGAGCATAGCGGGATTTCCGTATTTGCTGGAGTTGGTGAGCGTACGCGTGAAGGAAATGACCTTTACCACGAAATGACTGACTCAGGCGTTATTAAGCAAACAGCGATGGTATTCGGACAGATGAACGAGCCACCAGGTGCACGTATGCGTGTTGCCCTAACTGGTTTGACAATGGCTGAATATTTCCGTGATGAGCAAGGACAGGACGTTCTATTCTTCATGGATAACATCTTCCGTTTCACGCAAGCAGGTTCTGAGGTATCTGCCCTACTTGGCCGTATGCCATCTGCCGTTGGTTACCAGCCAACACTTGCGACTGAAATGGGTAAATTACAGGAACGTATCACATCTACAAACGTAGGTTCTGTTACTTCCATCCAAGCAATCTATGTACCAGCCGATGACTATACGGATCCGGCTCCAGCGACAACGTTCGCTCACTTAGATGCAACTACAAACCTTGAGCGTAAGCTTTCTGAGATGGGTATCTACCCTGCGGTGGATCCACTTGCTTCTACTTCCCGCGCACTTTCTGGAGAAATCGTGGGTGAAGAACATTACGAAGTGGCTCGTCAAGTACAGTCTACGCTTCAGCGTTACCGTGAATTACAGGATATCATTGCCATCCTTGGTATGGATGAGCTAGGGGACGAGGACAAGCTTGTCGTACACCGCGCTCGTCGTATCCAGTTCTTCTTATCTCAAAACTTCCACGTTGCCGAGCAGTTCACTGGACAGAAAGGTTCATACGTGCCAGTTAAAGAAACCGTTAAAGGCTTCAAGGATATCCTTGCAGGCAAATATGACCATCTTCCAGAAGATGCATTCCGTCTTGTTGGTCGTATCGAGGATGTTATTGAGAAAGCAAAGAGCATGGGTGTAGAGGTTTAATAACGGACCAGGAGGGTAAAAAATGAAGACGATGAAAGTCAATGTTGTTACTCCTGATGGACCGGTTTATGAATCTGACGTTGAAATGGTCAGCACCAAAGCTCAAACTGGGGAGCTTGGAATTTTGCCAGGCCATATACCAATGGTTGCGCCACTTCAAATTGGTGCAGTCCGTATGAAAAATGACGGGAAGACCGAATTGGTTGCGGTCAGTGGTGGTTTTCTTGAAGTTCGCCCTGACACGGTTACGGTTCTGGCTCAAACTGCTGAGAAATCAGAAGAGATTGATGTTGAACGTGCCATCCGTGCGAAAGAACGTGCGGAACAACGTCTGCGTGAAAAACAGCAGGAAAACGTTGATTTTAGACGTGCCGAGCTATCGCTTCGACGCGCGATCAACCGGATTTCCATTGCCCAGGGAAGATTATAAAAATTGACATGTAAGAGTGTCCTGAATGTTTTATTCAGGGCACTCTTTTTCGTTATATGGATATAAGTTTTGAGACGCTGGTGGAAAATTGCTGGAATGAGAAGTTCGTCACAGTGTAAAGAGGGAAGATGTGTCTAAAATTAGAAGGGAATTAGTGGGAGATTGAAAGGGTTATTATGCAGAAGAGGAGGGGAGAGTAAACACCAGTGGGATCAATTTGTGATGGCAGCTTCATAGAGCCGTTTAAGAAGATTATCCTGAATAAACAGCACCATAGAGCACGTTTTGGAAGAAACCAGTGAAAAAAGTGCTCCATGAAAGCCTCATAGAGCCATTTTAAGGGGAAACCAGTGAAAAAAGTGCTCCATGAAAGCTTCATAGAGCCATTTTAAGAGGAAACCAGTGAAAAAAGTGCTCCATGAAAGCTTCATAGAGCCATTTTAAGAGGAAACCAGTGAAAAAAGTGCTCCATGAAAACTTCATAGAGCCATTTTGAGGAGAAATCAGCGGAAAAAGTGCTCCATGAAAGCTTCATAGAGCCATTATATGATGAAACCAGTAAAAAAAGTGCTCCATGAAAGCTTCATAGAGCCATTATAAGATGAAACCAGTGAAAAAAGTGCCCCATGAAAGCCTCATAGAGCCATTTTAAGGAGAAATCAGCGGAAAAAGTGTTCTATGAAAACTTCATAGAACCATTCTAAGAGGAAATCAGCGGAAAAAGTGCTCTATAAAAACTTCATAGAACCATTCTAAGAGGAAACCAGTGAAAATGGGGCTTCATGAACACTTCAGAGTAATATTATTCACGAAAATCCCTCAATTCTGCATACCGCAAAGTGGACAGGAATAGTGTTTAGAACAAAGGGCTCTCACCCCAAAAAATAGTTTAAAAGTTTGTGAATTTAATTTTCCAGTTTTCTAAGGCTTTATCGACACATTTTGGTAACAATGATATAATTGTTATCGATTACAATTTTAATAATCTGAATTTATTTTACAACAATGGGGGGTTAGGCATGGAACTTTTGAATGTATATCAAAATAATTATTTGATTGTTTTTGTGTTCCTATGTCTCGGTGTTTTGTTACCAGTAGTTGCTTTGTTTGCAGCGAAGCTTCTTCGCCCAAAATATAAGGCGATTGACTCGAAGTACACTACATACGAGAGCGGAATTGAGCCATTCCACGATGCGCGGATACAATTCAATGTCCGCTATTATGTGTTTGCCCTGATGTTCGTTATTTTTGATGTGGAGACGGTATTCTTGTACCCATGGGCGATTGCCTATGAAAAATTGGGCATCTTTGCTCTGATTGAAATGCTAATCTTTGTTGTGATGCTTCTGATTGGCCTCATCTATGCTTGGAAAAAGGGTGTGCTGAAATGGATTTAAACTTGGAGTTTTTATCACAAGAAGAGATCGAAGAGGTAAGAAGAAATGTATTTTTCGGAAAACTTGAAGAGGTAAAAGGTTGGGCTCGAAGTGCATCGCTATGGCCGATGACATTCGGTCTTGCTTGTTGTGCCATCGAAATGATGGGAACAAGCTCCGCGCACTACGATATTGAGCGCTTTGGTACCTTCTACCGAAACTCACCGCGTCAATCAGATGTCATGATTGTATCCGGTACCGTTACGAAAAAAATGGCTCCAACTGTTCGTAGACTTTATGATCAGATGGCAGAGCCAAAATGGGTGGTCGCAATGGGATCCTGTGCAACTGCAGGTGGTCCTTATGTAAAATCCTACTCCGTTGTTAAAGGAGTCGACCAGATAGTCCCAGTAGATGTATACATACCAGGCTGTCCGCCAAATCCGGCAGCGCTAATTTACGGGATTAATAAATTAAAAGAGAAAATCCGTTATGAGGCGAAAACCGGGAAGAAGGTGATCTAACCGATGAGCGGGGAAAAAGATCTTGAACAATTAAAAAAAGAAGCAGTAGCCAAAGCAAAAGCGGCCGCAGCTGCTAAAAGAAAAGCGAAAGAACTAGCTGAAAGTGGAGCTAAAGAAGAAGAAGCCCCACCAGCAGAGCCATCAGGCGATGATCTAGCGAAACAAAAGGCTGAAGCAGTAGCAAAAGCGAAAGCGGCCGCAGCTGCTAAAAGGAAAGCGAAAGAACTAGCTGAAAGTGGAGCGAAGGAAGAAGAAGCTCCACCAGCGGAAGCCGCAGGCGGAGACGACGACCTAGCAAAGAAAAAAGCCGCCGCAGTAGCCAAAGCAAAGGCTGCAGCAGCCGCAAAACGTAAAGCAATGGGTCAAGAAGCCGAAGCGGAAGAAGCCCCATCAGGCGGAGACGACGACCTAGCAAAGAAAAAAGCCGCCGCAGTAGCCAAAGCAAAGGCTGCAGCAGCCGCAAAACGCAAAGCAATGGGTCAAGAAACAGAAGCGGAAGAAGCTCCATCAGGCGGAGACGACGACCTAGCAAAGAAAAAAGCCGCCGCAGTAGCCAAAGCAAAGGCTGCAGCAGCCGCAAAACGCAAAGCAATGGGTCAAGAAGCAGAAGCCGAAGAAGCACCAGCAGGCGATGACGACCTAGCAAAGAAAAAAGCAGCAGCCATTGCAAAAGCAAAAGCGGCCGCAGCTGCGAAAAAGAAAGCAGCTGAAGGTGGAGCAGCTTCTGGAGACGATGCGAAAGCGAAGGCGATTGCCGCTGCCAAAGCAAAGGCTGCAGCAGCAGCTAGAGCAAAAGGTGGAAAAGCCGCCGGAGCGGATACACCAGAGGAAGCAAAAGCACCATCACCAAATCAGAAATATCTCGATAAATACGTCGAAATCATTAAAAAGCATCTGGGCGAAGATGTGTTAGAAGACTCCTATATTAACAATCTTTCGAAAGATGTTCCGACGCTTGTGGCGAAGAGAGACTCCTATTATAAAGTGGCCGAGTTCCTCAAGTTTAACGAGAGTCTTAGCTTTGACTATTTATCAGAGATTCATGGGTCAGACTTTGAAACACATATGGAAGTCTATGCTCACTTTTATTCATATAAAAACCGTCAGTCTGTTGCCCTTAAAGTTAAAATTGACCGTGATCAACCTGAGATTGAATCACTGGCAAAGCTTTGGGCCGGGGCCGAATGGCCAGAGTGCGAAGCCTATGACCTATTAGGAATCCGCTTTACGGGACATCCGGATTTGCGCCGCATCATGCTTGGTGAAGACTGGATCGGACACCCATTAAGAAAAGATTATGAACCGTATGATGTGGAGGTGTAGCCGGTGGTGGCACGCACAGAAGAAATACTCTTGAACGTTGGCCCGCAGCATCCAAGTACACACGGCGTGTTCCGTCTAGTTTTAACCATTGACGGCGAAGTGATTACGGATGCCAAACCAGTGATCGGTTATTTGCACCGCGGGACAGAAAAAATTGCTGAAAATCTTCAATATACCCAAATCATTCCTTATACGGACCGGTTGGATTATGTCTCAGCCATGACTAATAACTATGTACTGGTTCATGCCGTTGAAACCATGATGGGTACGGAAATTCCAGAACGTGCCGAGTACTTACGAGTATTGGCGATGGAATTAAACAGGGTAGCTAGCCACCTGTTGTGGTGGGGTACATTTATCCTAGATTTCGGGGCAACGAGCCCATTGCTCTATGCCTTCCGTGAACGGGAAATGATTCTGAATCTACTAAATGAACTTTCAGGTGCACGTCTTACGTTCAACTATATGCGTGTTGGTGGCGTTAAGTGGGATGCACCAGAAGGTTGGATTGAAAAGGTTCAAGAATTTGTTCCATATATGAGAAAACAGCTTAAAGGCTATCATGAGTTAGTCTCAGGAAATGAAATCTTTCTCAACCGAACAAAAGGCATTGGTACCTATACGAAGGAGGATGCCCTTAACTATAGCTTAAGTGGTGTAAACCTAAGAAGTACTGGCGTGAAATGGGACTTGCGGAAAGATGAGTCATATTCCATTTATGACCGCTTTGATTTTGATGTCGTTACACGCGACGCAGGAGATGCGTTTGCTCGATATGAGTGTCGACTAGAGGAAATCTTGGAATCACTTAAAATTATTGAGCAGGCATGCGAGCAATTTCCACAAGATGGACCGATTATGGCGAAAGTGCCAAAAATCATCAAAGCACCAAAAGGGGAAGCGTTTGTCCGAATTGAAGGCTCTCGAGGAGAAATCGGATGTTATATTGCAAGTGATGGAAAGAAAGAACCGTATCGCTTGAAGTTTAGAAGACCGTCTTTCTATAACCTACAAATCCTCCCTAAGCTATTAGTAGGGGAAAACATCTCGAATCTTATTTCGATTTTAGGAGCCATTGACATCGTTCTTGGGGAGGTTGACGGATAATGATTCAGGATCTGCTCCATTCGAGCCCTGGTATACTCAACTTTGGAATCTTCTTCGTGCTGGCTCTATTACTTTTATTTGTAATTCTTGGCTTTGTTACTTACGCCATCCTTGCTGAGCGGAAAGTGCTAGGCTTCATGCAAGGGCGGATTGGGCCTAACCAACTCGGTGGACGTTGGGGCCTTTTACAGACTGTGGCGGACGTTTTAAAGCTTCTTGTAAAAGAAGACCTTATCCCTAAAGCAGCAGATCGACCATTGTTCATTATTGCACCAGTGATTGCCTTTGCGCCATCCTTTATTGTTATGGCCACCATTCCGCTTACGGATAAGCTGCAGTTTGCCGACTTGAATGTAGGTTTGCTCTACTATATCGCGATTTCTGGGATCTCAGTTATCGGGACGCTAATGGCTGCATGGGCTTCAAACAATAAGTATTCCTTGCTTGGAGGCATGCGTGCTGCGGCACAGATGGTATCTTACGAGATTCCGCTTGTTATGAGTGGACTTGGAATTGTTCTTTTAACTGGTAGTTTGAACCTGAATGAGATTGTCGCGCAACAACAGGAGTCAGGCTGGTTCATCCTGTGGCAACCGATAGCATTTGTCGTCTTCTTTATCTCAGCAACGGCCGAGTTATACAGGGTTCCATTTGACCTTGCCGAAGCTGAAAACGAACTTGTTGCCGGTTTCCATACCGAGTATTCAGGATTCCGTTGGGCCATGTTCATGCTATCTGAATATGTGTACATGTTTGCGATGGCTTCGCTCATCTCTGTATTATTCTTAGGAGGCTGGCTGCCGCCATTTGAATTCCTAGGATTTATTCCTGGAGCTGTGTGGTTTGCACTCAAGTTTAGCCTTGTGATCTATATCCTGATCTGGTTCCGAGCTACTTTCCCACGAATGAGAGCGGACCAGTTAATGGAATTTGCTTGGAAGGTATTGCTTCCAGTCGCATTAGCGAACATCTTCTTAACAGCGCTATTAAAAGAATTGCTAAATATTTTCTAAGAGGCTCTTTTCTCAAACTTCGTTGCCTTCACAGTTAGGATAGGATTTATATAACCATGTTTACTCTGCGAAACTAGCTATGGTTTATGAGAAAAGTGCTTGCAAACTCAGTTTAAACGCACCAAATAGCTTATTATGCGTTAAAATCGGCTTTAGGATTTTAACAACAATTTTACGAAAATAGTATTCATAATCAATGTTTTGCTGCAGCGCCTTTCCCTTCGGGGGCAGTCC
Organism: Mesobacillus maritimus; assembly: GCF_044803185.1. GTDB lineage: Bacteria > Bacillota > Bacilli > Bacillales > Cytobacillaceae > Mesobacillus_B > Mesobacillus_B maritimus_B. The sequence continues at coordinate 5,498,486 of NZ_CP085225.1, read as the reverse complement.
CAGACAGGCGCTTCCGCTTTACAAACAAGGGGTGAAATAAAACGTGCTAGGATGGACGAAAGGATTAGCTTATACCCTTAAAAACCTGAGCAAAGAAAAGGTTACGTACGATTATCCTAATGAGCCGTTGCCGCTTCCGGACCGGTTCAGGGGGATCCAGAAGTTTTATCCGGAAAAGTGCATTGTCTGCAATCAATGCGCCAATATTTGCCCAACAGATTGCATTCAATTAACCGGAAAAAAACACCCTGATCCAACCAAAAAGGGAAAAATCATCGATACGTATGATATCAACTTTGAAATCTGTATCCTTTGTGATCTGTGTACAGAGGTCTGCCCGACAGAGGCCATCATCATGACAAATGAGTTTGAATTGGCAGAATACAGTCGGGATGATTTATTTAAAAACCTTGAATGGCTCGATGAAAATGACGAGAACATACGGAAGGTGAATAAGGCATGACGTTTTCTGGCGAATTTTTAGCATTTATCGCACTTGCTTTAGTAGCAATTATTGGCGGCGTGCTTCTATTGAACCTAACCAAAGTAGTCCATATGGTGGTGGCACTCGTCTTTACTTTTATCAGCATTGCCGGCATTTATATTCTGTTGTCGGCTGAGTTCCTTGCGGTTGTCCAGATTTTAATTTACTCTGGTGCCATTTCAATCATTATGCTCTTTGGGATTATGCTGACCAAGCATAATGATGAGGATGAGGAAACGCAAAAAGGCGGTAAGTGGCGAAAAGCCCTGCTCCTGCTAGGTGTCACAGCCTTTGGAGCCGTCTTTTATATTGGAATTTATAATCTTGACTTTGGCAGTGCACCGGTTGCGCTTCATGAAAACAATGCAGAGCAAATCGGGATTTCGTTGTTTAGCGATTATGTGATTCCATTTGAGTTAATGTCAGTCCTTCTATTAGTGGCCTTTGTAGGGGCAATTGTTCTTTCTAAGAAGGATAAAGAAGAGGAGGCGGAGAAGGAATGAATCTTTCAGCCTATCTGGCGCTTGCCTTAATTTTATTTTGTATCGGACTTTATGGGGCGTTGACGAAAAGAAACACCATCATCGTGTTAATTTCGATTGAATTGATGCTCAATGCCGTTAACATCAATTTAATTGCTTTCAGTAAAATGGGATTCGCGCCATCGATTACTGGTCAAATCTTTGCAGTCTTTGTCATTGCCGTTGCCGCTGCGGAGGTAGCTGTTGGAATTGCGATCTTACTTGCTTTATATCGCAACCGCAGAACGGTCAATATTGATGAAATGAATGAATTGAAGCATTAATGTAGGCCGCAAAAAGCGGTGCTTAAAATGAAATGAACCATTAATGAAGAAAAACCGCTAAAGCGGCGCTTAGAAAGAAGAACGATGCCCCAAATTGGGCACAATCTGACGCGCAAAGTCACAAAAGGTAGGCGCGTTCAAAAAAAGGGGATTGTGATATCATGGAGAATGCTTGGCTCATTCCGCTTTTCCCGCTTTTATCATTTCTAGTTCTCCTTCTGTTTGGCAAAAAGCTGAAAGAAGCGAGTGCGTATGTAGGGATTTTGCTGACCCTTGCCTCTTTGGTTTTTTCAGTCATCGTGCTGGTGGGACGTTTTACGAATGCCACCTTTAAAGCCGAAGCTGATTGGCTACAAATAGGAGATCTGCAATTAACAGTGGGATTTGAGGTAAATCAATTAAACGCATTGATGCTGGTGATTGTGTCACTAGTCAGCTTTCTAGTACATACTTATTCAAAGGGCTATATGCATGGGGACGAGCGCTTTCCAGTGTTTTATGCCTATCTTGGCCTATTCACGTTTGCGATGCTCGGGCTTGTTCTCTCACCAAACCTCTTGCAAACCTATATTTTCTGGGAGCTTGTAGGGGTAGGGTCCTTCCTGCTAATTGGCTTTTATTTTAATAAAGAAAGTGCTAAAGCTGCAGCGAAGAAAGCCTTTATCATGACTAGAATCGGGGACGTCGGTCTTTTGATCGGGATGATCCTATTATTCTGGCAAACGGGTAGCTTTGAATATGACGAAATCTTTGCAAGTGTTCACGCTGGCGAGGTTTCAGGAACGATGATTACACTAACAGCGATTTTAATTTTTATCGGTGCGGTCGGAAAATCCGGTCAGTTTCCGCTTCATACCTGGCTTCCAGATGCGATGGAAGGTCCGACACCTGTATCGGCCTTAATCCACGCAGCGACAATGGTTGCCGCCGGTGTTTATTTAGTGGCAACGATGTTCCCACTATTCGCAGCAAGTGAAACCGCGATGTCCACTGTGGCCATTGTAGGAGCGTTCACGGCAATCTTTGCTGCAACAATAGGTCTTACCCAAACAGATATTAAAAGAGTACTAGCATACTCCACAGTCAGTCAGCTCGGGTATATGATGCTTGCCCTTGGTGCCGCTGGCTATGTAGCAGGTGTGTTCCACTTAATGACTCATGCATTTTTCAAAGCGTTGCTGTTCTTAGCAGCAGGAAGTGTCATTCATGCTGTTCATACACAGGACATTGAGAAAATGGGTGGTCTTTGGAAGAAGCTTTCGTTTACGGCTCCATTATTTTTAATTGGAACGTTAGCGATTAGCGGTGTACCGTTATTCTCAGGCTTCTTCAGTAAAGATGAAATTCTGATTGCTGCTTGGGCAAATGGAAATTATGTCTTGTTCTGGTTAGCGGTGATTGCTGCTTTCTTTACCGCTTTTTACATGTTCCGCCTCTTCTTCATGGTGTTTGTAGGCAAAGAACGAAGCGAAATGAAAAACGTTCACGAATCACCGGTCTCGATGACAGGTCCTATGATTGTTCTTGGAGTTCTTGCCGTTGTCAGTGGATATGTCAACACACCATGGTTCGGGACATTCCTAGGCGATTGGCTTGTTGAAGGCAATGAAGCGCTTGGGCACGGCCATATCGAAGGTCCAGCCTGGATTATGATTGTCGCAACTCTTGTTTCATTGGCCGGAATTTACTTAGCTTACCTGATGTACCGCAAAAAGAGTATTGCTCGTGATTGGTTCACAAGCCGTGCACCAACGTTGTACAGCATTGTGGTAAACAAGTACTTTATCGATGAAATCTACAACACTACAATTGTGTATGCGACCAAGTCGATCAGTCTGTTCCTACGCTTTATCGAGCTCTTCCTTGTTGAAGGCTTGGTTAAAACGGTAACAGGTATCGTGAAAGGTCTTGGAGCGACTGGCTCGAAGCTACAAAGTGGTCAGGTTCAAACCTATAGCACGGTGGCGTTTCTCGGACTTGCTGTGCTGTTGCTCATCTTCGCGTTAACAGGGGGGTATTTATAATGGATAGTTTCTACTTAAGCCTACTCGTTTTCTCCCCGTTATTAGGCATTATATTATTGGCTTTTATGCCAAAGACGAATGAAAAAGGCTTGAAAATGCTTGGAGTGTTAGGCACAGTGCCTGCAGCAATTCTTGCATTAATGGCATACTTCGCATATTTAGGTGGGAAGAGCCTAGAAAGCTTTGCTGAAAAGGTGAACTGGATTCAGTTCGGCAGCTTCGGTGCCCTTGATCCAAACCTGTTCACGGTCAAATATGAGCTAGCAATAGATGGTTTTTCACTCTTAATGATTGTGTTAACCTCGGTTCTAGCGTTGTTAGCGGCGATTGCCTCTTTTCATATTAAAAAAGAATGGAAAGGCTATTTCATGCTTTTCTTGCTTTTGGAAATTGGAATGCTTGGGGTATTCACCGCAGAGAACTTGATTTTATTCTTTATCTTCTTTGAAATTACCTTGATCCCAATGTTCTTCTTAATCGGGAAATGGGGTTATTTTGACAAAGAGAAAGCAGCTTATAGCTTCTTAATCTACAACGGATTAGGCTCTGCTGTTCTATTGATTGTCATCATGGTGTTATTTGCAAAAACAGGGACAACGAATATCGAGGCCCTAAAGGTTTTAGTCAATTCACCTGAGCAAGTATTAACACCAATCTCAGATTCTTTAAAAATGGGACTCTTCATTGCGTTACTCATTGCCTTTGGAGTCAAATTGCCAATCTTCCCATTGCATAGCTGGATGTTGCGCGTGCACGTTGAGGCGCCGCCTTCAATTGTTATGTTGCACTCCGGGATTCTTTTGAAAATTGGTGCATATGGTCTCATTCGTTTTGGAATGGGGATCTTCCCAGAGCAGTTCCAGGAGCTAGCGGTGTTAATCGCCGTTCTCGGAGTCGTGAATCTGCTTTATGGTGCATTTTTAGCCTTTATTCAAACAGACTTTAAAATGGTCCTAGCGTATTCCTCGATTTCGCATATGGGAATCGTCCTAATTGGCTTAGGAGCTTACAATGAAGCAGGGGTTCAGGGAGCGATCTTCCAAGTTGTATCCCACGGGTTAATCTCAGCTCTATTGTTCTTCTTAGTTAGCGTCTTGTATGAGCGTGTCCAGACCACGCATATCAACAACCTTGGTGGCTTGGCGAAGGGAATGCCAATTGTGTCCGGCTTTTTACTAGCGGGAGCGATGGCGTCACTTGGTTTACCAGGGATGTCAGGATTTGTTAGTGAATTTATGGCCTTCCTTGGCTTGTTTAAGGAAATGCCAATTTTAGCAGCAGTTGGAGCCCTCGGTATTATTATGACGGCGGTCTACTTGCTTCGTGCAGTCCTTGCGATCACGTACGGAAAGTCAAACCGCGAATATGCCGGCATTACTGACCTCCGTTCTTATGAATGGGCACCGGTCCTTGTCCTTATCGGACTAATCATCCTAATTGGCGTATATCCAGCTGTGTTAAGTCAGCCATTAGAGAACATCGTGCTAGGGATAGGAGGGTGATGAAGGATGGATTTAGAGACATTAGTATCATTTGACTGGGGTTTGATGGCACCAGAATTCATCATTCTCATCGCCACAGTGCTATTAACCTTGCTAGATTTATTTTTACCGAAAAAAATCAACCGTAGAATCCTCGGCTGGGTCGCTTTTGCCTCTATCCTTGTTGCCATTGCTGCACTTGGTGGATTGCTGGGCGAGCAAGTCGGATCGATTTTACATGATACCTTTAGGTTAGACTCATTTGCAAAAGCATTTAAAATGCTATTGCTTGTCGGCTCAGCATTGGTGCTGTTGTTAGCGATTGATTATCAACCAAAAGAAGGCTTAAACGAGTACCGCGGAGAGTTTTACTACTTGTTCTTGACAGGTCTACTCGGAACGATGATCATGTCTTCAAGTGGAGATTTGATCACATTATTTGTAGGACTTGAGTTGCTTTCAATTTCTTCCTATATTTTAGCGGGCTTGCGAAAGAAAAACTTAAAGTCGAATGAATCTGCCATGAAGTATGTGATTAATGGAAGTATTTCCACGGCAATTACTTTGTTCGGAATGAGCTATTTATACGGGATCACAGGTTCAACCAACCTGAAGGCAATGGCTGGGTCGTTAGTGAGCTTAACTGACCCGCAATATATTTATCTTCTTGGTCTATCGTTCTTTATGATTTTTGTCGGCTTATCATTTAAGCTTGCGTCTGTTCCGTTCCATATGTGGGCGCCAGATGTATACGAAGGCGCACCAACACCGGTTACAGCTTTCTTGAGTGTCGTTTCGAAAATCGCTGGTTTCGTCATCATGATTCGGATCATGGTATCCATTTACTCCGCGATTCCGATGGAAGATGGGACAACTCCGATGCTGTTTGGCTTACAGGACTTCATTGGCTTCCTAGCCGCTGTAACGATGATTGTCGGAAACTTGGTCGCTCTTAGACAGAGAAATATCAAACGCCTATTTGCTTACTCAAGTATTGCGCATGCAGGGTACCTTCTGGTCGCATTCACAGCGATGTCTTATGTGATGTTCGACAGCATTTGGTTCTATATGCTTGCCTACCTGTTCATGAACCTTGGAGCATTTGCCATCATCCAGTTGATTACGGCAAAAGAGGGTTCAGAGGATATTACTCATTTTGCTGGTCTTTACCGCCGTGCGCCACTTTTAGCGGTAACAATGGCTGTATTCATTCTCTCGCTTGCAGGAATTCCAGGAACAGCTGGGTTTATCGGGAAGCTGAATATCTTCCTTGGAGCCTTGATGGTAAGCCCATCGCATTATGTGCTTGCATCGATCATGATTGCCACGTCGGTAGTATCGTATTTCTACTATTTCGGCATCATGACACAAATGTTCTTCCGTCCTGCAGCAGCAGAAGGAAAGCTAAAGGTGCCTGCAGCAACAACCGTTGTGCTCATTATTTGTGCCGCGGCAACGGTATTATTTGGAGTCATGCCGCAATTGGCATTTGACTTCTTACAAACAAACTTCAATCAGTTTATGGATTTTATGAGTTAAAAATGGTCGTCCAAATTGGGGGATTTGGATGACTTTGGTTTTACAAAGGGGAAAAGGATATAGTTTTACCAGAAGCTGGCCTTGGGGGAGGTCAGCTTCTTTTATTTATGATAAAATAAGAAATAGAAAGAAATTCGACATCATTCAACAAATGTCACAAAATGTTCACATATTAAAAATGGGGATATTTTATTGGATGTAAATAATAAAATGAAACCTTTTAGCGATGGTTCCGTTATATAATAAGGAGTAGATTGCTCTATGGGTTTGGAAAAAGGGGGGAAGGATTTGTGATTTCAGACTTTGGTTCACAATCTTTGCTTAGTATTATTTCACATCTTGCTTTTATCGCTTTAGCATGGTGGGCGCTTCAGGCGCTTCATTTCGACAAACTTCTACGAGCACATCGCGTGATGCAAGCTAGAGTACTGTACATATTGCTTTCCATTGTGATTGGGTCAACGGTAAGTAATTTCTTCCTTGATTATTTGTTATGGTCTCAGCAATTGCCAACTTTATTTCAGTAAAGTTTTCCTATGCTTTTGGTAAAAAATTAGGTATTAATACATGTTTCCAAATCATGTATTATTGAGTAAGATTGTTTTTGGGTTGATTTTTATTGTGAAACATGTAGCATGCTACAACACAGAAAACCTCACATATACAGTAACCTCATTGATTTATACAAGCCTCACAATAAAAAACAGTTTCAACTTGTAGGAGTCTTTTTATTTTAGGTGAACGCCTGGTACGGTTGTCCAAAATTTATAAAATGTCAAAAAGTGACGACAATTCCCAAGTATGCTCCTTCCCAAATCGGTAAAAATGGTAGTAAGGGGAGGAGAGATAGAGATGAAAAAGTGGTCATTTTATTTAGTAGTTATTGGCATTATTAGTTTTATCGTGTTACAGGTAGGGAATAGAACCATTGAAGCGGACTCTGATCAAGATTTATTAACTCTGGTCTCTGTCTTACAGGACGAACATATTTTAGTCAAAGAGTGGTCGTTATATTCAAGGGAAATAGTGGAAAATCATGAGCCAGACCAGGTGATTGCCAATCTAAAAGACCAATTAGCAGGTTGGTCCTGGAATGAGTCTACGGCCACATCAACTTCGTCAAACAACATCCATCAAGAAATAAAAGTCATTACTAGCCATTCGCATACATATGTCATGTATGAGGTTAAGGGACAAGGGTGGAATGAAAAAACCGAAGCTTTCGTGACAAAAGAGTGGCAAGAGCATCTTCTTACCATCTTTGATGGTCAGGCTTCAACTTTTTCTTGTATAAAAGGCGAGTTCGGTGATAAGATGGATGAGGCTTTGCCGGTTTTCATGAATGGGCTTTTGGATGCTTTTGATGCAGAAGAAATTGAAGCATTAGAAGAAGACAATTTCCTATCAACATCTGCCTATTCTCCATTATTTTCAGGAACGATAAGCGAAGACCATGATATGAATTTACAGCTTGGACTTAGAAAACCAGACGGAATGGGCGGAAATACTACCCTCGTAGTTGGCACACCCATCATAACGATTGAATATTAATATAGAGAAATTGGACGCGGAGGGGAATACATTTGGAAAAAATCATCGTCCGCGGCGGACAAAGGCTTAGCGGCACAGTTAAAGTTGAGGGAGCAAAAAATGCCGTACTGCCCGTTATCGCTGCAACATTATTAGCAAGTGATGGAAAAAGTATTATTCGTGATGTGCCAACTCTCTCCGATGTATATACGATCAACCAGGTACTACGATCTTTAAACGCCGAAGTGGTGTTTAAAAATAATACAATAGTTGTCGATGCATCTCGAGAGTTGAAAATTGAGGCACCATTTGAATATGTTCGGAAAATGCGTGCTTCCGTTTTAGTAATGGGATCTTTGCTTGCCCGTAATGGCCGTGCACGCGTGGCTCTGCCTGGAGGCTGTGCAATTGGTTCCCGTCCAATCGACCAGCACTTAAAAGGTTTTGAAGCAATGGGTGCAAAAGTGAAGGTTGGAAATGGATTTATTGAAGCAGAAGCGCCAGAAGGTCTTCACGGTGCAAAGATTTATCTAGATTTCCCAAGTGTGGGAGCAACAGAAAACATCATGATGGCTGCTGTACTTGCAAATGGCCTTACTACGATTGAAAACGTAGCGAAAGAACCAGAGATTGTCGACCTTGCAAACTTCCTTAATAAAATGGGAGCGAAAGTAAAAGGAGCCGGCACTGGAACGATTAAAATTGAAGGCGTAAAAATGCTCTTTGGAGCAGATCATAACATTATTCCTGACCGCATTGAAGCTGGGACCTTTATGGTTGCTTCAGCAATTACAGGCGGGAACGTACTTGTCAAAGGTGCCGTTCCAGAACATCTTTCTTCCTTGATTGCCAAAATGCAAGAAATGGGTGTCATTATTGAAGAAGAAGCTGAAGGGATTCGTGTAATCGGACCAGAGAAGCTAAAGGCTGTTGATATCAAAACAATGCCACATCCTGGTTTCCCAACAGATATGCAATCACAAATGATGGCGTTACTTCTTCGTGCAGAAGGCACAAGTATGATTACGGAGACTGTGTTTGAGAACCGTTTCATGCATGTTGAAGAATTCCGCCGGATGAACGCACAAATTAAAATTGATGGCCGCTCTGTCATCATGAATGGTCCATCTGATTTACAAGGTGCAGAGGTTGCAGCAACAGACCTACGTGCAGCTGCCTCACTTATTTTAACCGGATTAGTAGCAGATGGAATCACACGCGTTACGGAACTAAAGCATTTAGACCGTGGTTACGTTGATTTCCATGACAAACTCGCTGGATTAGGTGCCGACATCGAACGCGTAAATGAAGTCGAGGAAATGGAAGAAACTCAAACCTTCATTTCCGATCTGAATGCGTAAGATAGGTAAACATTTATATAAGATACCCATAAAACCGGAGAATCCAGCGAGATTCTGCGGTTTTTAGCTGTTTGCCACGCATAGTATCTATAAGAGCTTGCACTTTTATTCCGATTCATTTTTGAATTTTTTATATCCATATGGGAAAATGTACAAAATAATTCGTGAAAATCTGGAATATATTGAAATTGTAAAAAAGTTACTGAAATGGATAAGTTGTAATGTTATTTTCATCTAATTTACTTGCAGGGTTGGTGTCATAAATGCTTGTCCTCCACCATATGATTGAAGGGAGACGGGTACTTCTCCGTTTAATAATTCAATCGTTATGGAGGCCATTCAATGAAAAAAAAATTCAACCCAATCATCGTCCTAGCAGCTCTTCTATTTACAGTTATCCTCCTAATTCCGACAGTACTGGTGCTTCCCTTTAGTGGAGAACAGGCAATTGGAGAACTTAGTGAAGAGGTGAACACCGCAGAAGTTGAGGTCTCATCCGAGCCATCTGCAGACTCAAGCGTTGAAGTCGCCGTCTTCCGTACCGCTCAGTCACAAGTGGAGAAGGTGCCTCTCAATGAATACTTAGTTGGCGTGGTCGCGGCCGAAATGCCAGCTGAATTCGAAATAGAGGCGTTGAAGGCACAAGCGCTAACGGCACGGACCTATTACGTTAAACAAATGATGGGAACGGCAACAAAGGGATTACCAGAAGGCGCGCATGTCACCGATACCCAAGCCCATCAAGTCTATAAAAATAAAACGGAATTGCAGCAGCAATGGGGATCTGCTTTTAACCAAAAGTACGCAAAAGTAAAAGAAGCCGTTCAGGCAACGGATGGTCAGATTTTAACCTACGACGGTGAGCCGATTGAAGCGACATTCTTTTCAACAAGCAATGGCTTTACCGAAAACTCTGAGGATTACTGGTCAAATAATATTCCTTATTTACGAAGCGTAAAAAGTCCATGGGATACAGTGTCCCCTAAATATACCGAGCAAAAGATTATTCCAATCAGTGAATTTGAAAAAAAGCTTGGGGTTAAGCTGGCAGACCGAAGCGAAGTGGGCAAGATTACTCAGAAGACAGAAGGCAATCGCGTCGGGAAAGTAGAAATTGGCGGCAAAGTCTTAAGTGGGAGAGATGTCCGCGATATGCTCGGGTTAAACTCCAGTGATTTTAAATGGTATGCGAAAGGGAACAACATCGTGATTGAAACGAAAGGCTATGGCCACGGCGTCGGCATGAGCCAATACGGCGCAAACGGCATGGCCGCCGAAGGCAAGAACTATCAAGACATCGTCCAGCACTACTACCAAGGAGTCGAAATCGCCTCAGGCGAAAGCACCTTGGCCCAAGTAACGGCGAAGAAATAGAACCAGGGCGTTTAACACGCTCTGGTTTTTTCTATTGTAGGTCATTGAGGGGTTTTTTTATCGCTCTTTTTCGTTAAACGAAGGTACCGTGCTTCTAGCTGGTCGAGAAAATCGGTTGGGCGGTGGTAGATGCGGCCTTTATTTTCACCGGTGCTTGGCAGGTTTAGCGACAAAAGAATCCTACTCGCTGTTTTGATGCAGTCTATTCCAAAATAATCTCTGAACTCTTTGTTTGTTATGGTTGGTTTATTGAAAAGGAAGTAATCAAGGATCCCGTCATGGTGTGTATCTTTGGAATGGGTAAGACAGCGGGGACAGATCCAAATGCGGTCTTTTCTGATTAATTTAGTCGAGGGACACTTAGGACAAAGAGCACCAGGGAGAACGTCTTGTGGTGAAAGACCGTACGTTTTTTCTATATCAGGGAAAAGTGGTGTGTCGTCTTGAAGGAGAAGCATGGAGACTTTTTTAACCAATCTATCTGTTAGAACATCCTTCGTATAGGGGTTAGTGAGATTCGTAAGTTTGTTTTTAAGGTTCTCTACTTTGCAGACCTGCTGCAGAATGTCTGGTTCATCTGTTTTGATGATGGCCGATGGGTTGCTCAGAACGACAAGAGGGATCAACGGAATAGTTAGAGGGAGTTTATGAGTTTCTAGCCAATCTTGTAACTGTTCCTTATGGCGGTTTACTTGTACGATTGGATTTTTATAGCCCTTTTTTCCATAATAAGAGTTTTGGCTAAATTGGTCGGGACTAAAATCGAGTTCGCCACCCATGTTTTTGGTTTCAAGAATGAGAATATACTTACGCGAAAGAATAGGAGTGTCGATTTGGAAGTAATGCTGTTCGTGAGGGAGACGTAAACCTCCGAATATAAGATGTTTTTTGTCATCGAGGAACGTTAAATGGAATTCAGTCGCCTTTTCGCCACGATACCCTGACATATAGCTGCTGATTTCTCTTTCTAATTGAGGTATTTTAGGATGGTCGGGACTCAGTCTGGGAATGAGAGCATGGCAAAATAGCACATTTAGAGGGATTGGGCGAGGTTTTATGTACAAATGGATTCCTCCTTATTAGGTTTGATAAAAAAATACGGCACTAGTGGGGCAGTTTCCTTCATGAAACGGTAAGATATTGTGAAGGATTTGTGACTTTATAGGGGTGGGGGTAAATTTTATTACCCTTAGGGAGAATATAATAATGGGGTGCAAAATTATATTCCCTCTGAGAGACGTTATATTCCCTAAAATGGACCAGATATTCCCTCAAAGAGAATATCGGGCTTAATATATTCCCTCAGAGAGAATATCGAACCTAATTTATTCCCCTAGAGGGAATAAACGACCGGGATATTCCCCGTAGAGGGAATAAAATCACCGCACCCACGCAGCAAACTTCCGCAACCAATCCCCCAACCGCACAAACTTCCCACTAAAATAAGCATGATGCATAAAATGAGAAGCAACTAGGACACCAATGGTATCTTTTACAAAGTCAATAACCGTCGCGGAACGATAGGGCACAAAGGATTGATGTATTTCATCAACCAGCCCATAGCCAATCGCCACTCCCATAAAAATAAAACTCATCAAAGGTTTAAAGTTCGTAAACGTGAGCCCCGCTAAAAACAACAGCACATACAATATTCCAAACTCCACTAGATGAAGACTTTCTTTTATAAAAGCATCGATCCCCTTATCGGGTAACTCAACAACCGCATCGGCAGGCATGCTTGAAAGGACCCAAATGAGCACCATATAAAGGACGGGCAAAAACCTAATCACGTATTTCATAAAAAGCCTCCAAAAAATAAAATGTATAATTCTGCAAGGTTTGTCGAAAAATAAGCAGTAAAAAATTTTTCACTCTATGTATATATTTTTTCGCATCTGTTCAGAATGATTGCTGAGGTGATGAAAATGAGAGAGGAAAAATCTTCTCAAGAAAAGAGCTTTAAACGCTTTTTTAAGAAGCGGTGGATGTACCCAGCAATTTATTTAGCAAGTGCCGCAATCATACTAACAGGTGTTCTTTACTTCCAAGGCAGCGGTGAACAAAGTACAGACATTGAACAAGCGACGGATAATCCGAGCAGACAGTTCAATGACGAACCAGCACTAGAAGTAAATACGTCTTTGGAAAATTTCACAATGCCAGTGGAAGATGTCGACAATGCAGTTGTCAAAATGCAGTTCTATGACAATAACAGCGACAAAGCAGAGCAAGAAGCAGCACTAGTAGTCTACAATAACCAGTATCATCCGAACACAGGGATCGACATCGCTGATAAAGAAGGCAAAGAATTTGATGTCGTTGCATCTTTAAGCGGGGAAGTAACAATGGTTAAGGAAGATTCACTGCTAGGAAACGTAATTGAAATCGAACACGACAATGGAATTGTAACACAGTATCAGTCAATTAAAAATATGAAAGTGAAAGCAGGCGACACCGTTAAGCAAGGTGACCAAATCGCAACTGCTGGTACAAGCCAGTTTAACGAAAAAGCTGGTATTCATGTACACTTTGAGATCCGCAAAGACGGTACTCCTGTAAACCCACTTGATTTCATGGACAAGCCAGTAAGTGCTCTTCAGGACTTAGAAATGGATACTGAAGGCGATGCTGGTAAATCTGAAGCAGGCGAAGAAGCCAATATGGATGAAGACACTTCAACTGAATCAAGCGGAACAAGTACTGATGAGGAATCTTCAACTGAAGAAGGTACTGGTACAGAGGAAGAATCTTCAACTGAAGAGGGTGCAGGTACAGAGGAAGGCTCTCCAACTGAAGAAGGTTCTGACGCTGAGGAAGGTACTGACACAGAAGAAGAAACTCCAGCTGATGACTCTAAAGAGGAAACGGACTCAACTGAATCTAGTAACTCTTAATATCAGTAGTAATAGAATTAAGAAACCCGCCATTATGGTGGGTTTTTTTTCATGGACAATACATAAAATATGTTAAAATTTAGTTTAGAAGGGGGAGTCGCATTGAAAAAAGCAATCATCCTGATAACAGTTCTTTTAACGATTCTGATTGCCGGGTGCTCGAGCAAGGAGCCAACGCCGGATGAGAGATTTTCAGAATATGTAAGTCTCTGGAATGAGCAAAAGTTTGAAGAAATGTATGAACTACTATCACAGTCATCCAGAGACGCCATCACAAAAGATGACTTTGTCGGTCGCTATAATAAAATTTATCAGGACCTCGAAATCGGGGAGCTTGATGTTGAATTCAGTCCACCAGAAGAAGAAGCTGACTATGAAGAACAAGCGAATTTTGCTTATTCCGCAAGCATGGAAAGTGTAGCTGGTCCCATTGAGTTTGATCATACTGCGGTTCTAGTAAAAGAGGAACGCGAGGAAACCAACAATTGGTACGTGAATTGGGACACAACATACATATTCCCGGACCTGCAGGAAGGCGATAAAATTAGTTTTAACAATGTGCCTGCTGTCCGTGGGAGCATTCTCGACCGCAGGGGCAATGGCCTAGCAATCAACGGAACGGCGTTACAAATTGGCGTAGTTCCTGGAAAAATGACTGAGGACTCTGTCAAACAACTGAGTGAAATTATAGGAATGTCTGAGGAGCAAATCAATAAAGCGATCAATGCTTCTTGGGTAAAACCAGATTTATTTGTGCCCCTTAAAAATATCTCAAAAACCGACGAAGAGCTGAAGGAAAAGGTATTTGCCGTAGATGGCGTCACGAATATGGAAGTTGGGGCAAGGGAATACCCGTATGGTGAGGATGTGTCCCATCTAGTTGGCTACGTATCAGTGGTAACAGCCGAAGACCTTGAGAAGAATGAGGGAAAAGGCTATACTGCGCAAGATTATATCGGCAAGCGGGGCCTCGAGCAGGTTTTCGAAGAGAAGTTAAAAGGAACAAACGGTGTCAAAATTTCGATTATAAAAGAAGATGGCAGTGAAAAAGTGCTTGCTGAAAAGCCGGTAGAAGATGGAGAGGATGTTCAACTTACGATTGACGTGGTTCTTCAGCAGAGAATCTATGATCAATTAAAAGGGGAGGCCGGTACAGCCGCAGCGATTAATCCGGTTACCGGAGAAACATTGGCGTTGGTTAGTGCCCCAGGCTTTGATCCGAATGCAGAAACACTAGGGATTTCGGTAGCGGAACGAACCGCGCTAGAGGACAATCCATTAAAACCGTATCTGAACCGTTTCAAGGTGACATATGTTCCAGGATCCGTGATTAAGCCGATTACAGCAGCAATTGGATTAAACACCGGTAAAATCAACCTGGATTCAGCCTATGAAATTACGGATAAACAATGGCAGCCAGATAAATCTTGGGGAGATTACAAAGTAACGCGCTACACGAATTTAGCAGGCGAGGTCGACCTCGAGAAGGCGTTCATTTACTCAGATAATATCTATTTTGCTCGTACCGCATTAGAAATTGGCAAAGAGGATTTTGCTGACGGGTTGAGGAAATTTGGTTTTGAAGAGATGGAATATCCTTATCCACTTGAGGCGTCACAAATAGGCGAGCTTAGCAGCGATATGCTTGTTGCTGATTCTGGTTATGGTCAAGGGCAGGTAGAGATGAACATTCTCCACTTAGCGGCAACCTACACGCCACTCGTCAATAATGGGAACTTAATCAAACCGATTTTATTAACCGAAGAGGAACAAAAGCAGGTTTGGGAAGAGGGACTTGTGAGCGCTGAAGATGCCTCTGGAATCAATTCGATGCTTAAAAAGGTCGTCAGTGATCCAAACGGGACCGCTCATATCGCTAGAATCGAAGGCACCCCATTTGCTGGAAAAACGGGGACAGCGGAAATCAAGGCTGAACAGGGAACAAAAGGCCGTGAACTCGGTTGGTTCGTCGGCTATAACCCTGAAAACCCAAATCTATTGATCTCAATGATGATTGAAGACGTCCAAGACATCGACCGCTCAAAATCAGCAGCCGTTCGCATCAAGAATGTGTTTGTCGCCGAGCAGGAATAAAGTGTAGGAGTAGACCAGCGGGGAAGCCCACTGGTCTTTTGGGGGTGGTGGCCTTATATCAGGTTATATAATCCCGATTGGCTGTTGTTCAGCGTAGTACGGGCAATTAGAAGGGCTCTATTAACCCGTTCGGTAACTTTCCAGCGGAGTACGGGCAATTAGAAGGGTTCTATTAACCCGTTCGGCAACTTTCCAGCGTAGTACGGGCAATTAGAAGGGTTCTATTAACCCGTTGGGCAACTTTCCAGCCCAGTACGGGCAATTAGAAGGGTTCTATTAACCCGTTCGGCAACTTTCCAGCCCAGTACGGGCAATTAGAAGGGTTCTATTAACCCGTTCGGCAACTTTCCAGCGTAGTACGGGCAATTAGAAGGGTTCTATTAACCCGTTGGGCAACTTTCCAGCCCAGTACGGGCAATTAGAAGGGTTCTATTTACCCATTCGGCAACTTTCTAGCGGAGTACGGGCAATTAGAAGGGGGATTGTGTAAACCTATCTAGGCAGGCAGTAAGTAAAGACCGCCCCAATAAAGCTCACCAAAAATCCCCTAGTTAAAAAGAAAGCCAGAATGCTGCCCCCTATTAAAACTAGACTACTAACCAAAAATAGTAATTTCCTCTCCTAAAATCTTCAAATTTTTTTCGACATGGATAAAGAGGCAGAATCCTGTTTCTAGTAAGGGTGAAGAGCAATACGTGAGAGATATCGACAGAATATTACTAAAATTCATATTAGTTTTTACTTGACCTGTTGCTATGTAGCGTGGATAATAAAAATTACAATTTTCTAAAAATTAAATAAACTGAAACGGGTGTGAAAAGGTAATCTAGTATGCTTCATTTCTTGGACTAGTTTGGTAACGCTTACAAGGAGGTGTTTAGTTTGTTCGTATTTATACTCTTAATCTCCATTACTGGGGTGTCTTTAGTGATGGCGTTGCGTCAGAAGAAATCCTACTTCCTTGCAATTCCCTTCATTAGTATCTTTTTATATTTCCTATTTGAAATCGCCATGGTGCCAGAGCCATTTTTTGATACAGTCAAATTTATTTTCAGCTTAAGTTGATTGGTGCCAAATTGGGAGGAGGTGAAATTTACATAAGTAGTAGGAACCAATTTTTATTTAGGCTCTTTTCTCAATCATTGGTGCTCTTGGAAACAAAATAGGTTTGATTAAGCCTTGTTTCACTACAAGTAGCCTTTTAATTATGAGAAAAGAGCGTGCTAACTTCCTATAACGAAGGAAATAACTTATCTTGCGTTAAAATCGGTTTTAAGATTTTTACAATTTTAACAACATCTTTACGAAAATAGCCTTATTTTAAAAAGGGGTGGAAGTGTGAAGAAAATTGAGAAAGCAGTTGCGGATCAGTATTTTCGTGAGAAGAACCGCTATATGGTCATTTATTTAATTATTTGGTTCGTCGTATCGTACGGTTGCGTGCTATTAGCCGAGCCGCTTAGCGGTATTACCATTATGGGGGGATTCCCGTTCCATTATTTCATGGGCGCCCAGGGAGCGGTCGTCACCTTCATTATTCTGTTATTTATCAACGCCAAGGTCGGTGACATGATTGATAAAAAATACGGCATTGATGAAGAACAAAACATCAAGCTAAGCGCGGGGAAAAGTGTCGACCACTAAAAACGTAAGTCAGTAAGTAGAGGGGGAAAATGTTTGGATACTCAGTTTTTGGTCTCATTTTCAATTATAATTGCGACATTTGCACTATATATCGGAATTGCTGTTTACAATAAGGCGCGGGCGACATCGGACTTTTATGTAGCGAGCCGCGGGGTTCCGCCAGTTTTTAATGGTATGGCGATTGGTGCTGACTGGATGAGCGCCGCTTCGTTCATCGGGATGGCCGGAACGATCATGTTGCTCGGGTATGACGGGCTTGCTTATATTATGGGGTGGACCGGTGGTTACCTGCTGTTAACCTTCCTACTCGCTCCGCAGCTTCGAAAATATGGCCGCTATACAGTGCCTGAATTCATCGGTGACCGCTATGATAGCCATACGGCTCGTGTTATTGCCGCGATTTGTACAATTATTATTTCCTTTACGTATTCAATCGGCCAGCTGTCTGGATCAGGCGTGGTAATTGGCCGTTTATTTGAAATTGATGCCAAGCTTGGCACAATGATTGGCGTAGTCTTGATTGCATTCTACGCGGCTTTTGGTGGAATGAAGGGAATTACCTGGACACAGGTAGCGCAGTATATTGTGTTGATCATTGCTTACCTAATCCCAGTTATTTTTATGAGTTTGCAGTTAACAAACAGTGCATTGCCATGGCTTTCTTACGGGGAGCTGGTTGGGAAAATGGGGGAGCTTGACCGTGAGCTCGGCATTTCCGAATACTTTGCACCATTTACAAACGGAACGAAATGGCAGTTTATCGCCCTAATGTTTACGCTTATGTGTGGAACGGCCGGTTTGCCGCACGTAATTGTTCGTTTTTACACGGTGGCAACGATGAAGGCTGCTCGTTGGTCTGGAGCTTGGGCGTTACTATTTATCGGACTTTTATATTTATCAGCACCGGCATATGCCGCGTTTTCTAGATTTATTTTAATGACAAAGATTGCTGGAAGTGAGATTACCAACCTTCCTGCTTGGACGAAGTCGTGGATTGATACTGGTAAGCTGCAGCTTGCTGACGGGAATGGCGATGGCGTCCTGCAGTGGAGTGAACTGATCATCTCCAACGATATCGTCGTTATGGCGACTCCGGAAATTGCCAATCTTGGCGTATTCGTCATCGGGTTGGTTGCAGCGGGTGCGATGGCCGCGGCCCTTTCAACTGCTGGTGGTTTGATGATTTCAATTTCATCTTCCTTCGCACATGATATTTTCTACCGCGTTTGGAAGCCAAATGCAACGGAAAAAACTCGTCTTTCTGTAGCTCGTTGGTCGATTGTTTTAGCAACTTTATTTGCAGGATTGATTGCTTTGAACCCTCCAGGCGCGATTACGCAAATTGTTGCTTGGGCGTTCGCACTTGCGACAGGAACTTTCTTCCCAGCTCTCGTTCTTGGAGTTTGGTGGAAGCGTTCGAATGCACAGGGCGTTATTGCCGGACTTTTAGTTGGTCTGGGCGTTACCCTTGGCTACATTTTTGCAGCAAAGTACGGCGGATTCACGATTCTTGGCATCATTGACACTGGCGCGGGTGTCTTTGGAGCTGCAGCGGCTTTCTTAACGAATATTATCGTTTCGCTTGCCACACCAGCACCGTCGCAAAAAATCCAAGAAGAAGTTCTCGACTTGCGCTACCCTGAGCAAATGGTCTACAAGGATGGCGAAGTATGGATGAATGAAGATGGATCAACAAAAGCATAAGAATTTATATGAGGCTGTGCGACTTCACCCCCTATTTCAGGGGCTGGAGCAACGTACAGCCCTTTCCCTTGTACAAAAGTGTGAGCAGAGGGTGTATAAAAAACAACAAATCATCCTCGAGGCCGAAGAACCGCGCTACGGTCTATTGGTGATTTTATCAGGAATGGCGGAGGTGTTTGTTGAAGAGGAAGTGCTAGAGATTCTCCAGGTGGGAGAATTAATTGGATTTTCAAATTTAGCAGAGGTGGTTGGCAAAGAGGTTCAAGTGCCGGAAGTACAGGCGATGGTTCAGGTAAGGGCCGTGGAAGACATCGAGGCACTGTTCATTCCATTCGATGTGTTAGAAAACAGGTGGAAGGAACCACGGGTGATGGAATATTTGCTTGCTCAGGTGACCGTCCGGTTAAGGGATGTTTATGCTTCGCTTGCTGAACAAGTAAAACTAGCGAATGATTTTGGTGAAAAAGAACCGTTCATGATGAGAGTTCAGGACATCATGATTGAAAAGCTAGTGACTGTCCAGCCGGACACAACGGTTCAAGCGATTGCTGAAACGATGTCGGCAAATCACACGAGTTCAGTGCTCGTGATGGAAAATGAGCGGCTCACGGGAATCCTCACCGAGCGTGACATTGTCTCGCGTCTGGTTGCCATGGGGAAGTCCTACCAAACCACCGCAAATGAGATTATGACCCCCAACCCGATTACGATTTCCCGGTTTGCCTATTATTATGAGGCCATTTCTGAAATGCTGTTAACCGGTATCAAGCATTTGCCAGTTGTTGATAGTAAAAAAACAATCGGCATCGTGACCCTATCCGATTTGTTCCGTAAAAAAAATGCCAGCGTCATGAAGACGATTAAAAGCATAGAGGAGGCGGACGAAGAGTCGCTGCCGTCGATAAAGGCAGCGATCTATGAGTTAACAGAAACGTTGATAAAAGAACGAGTACCTGCTTTTTCATTATTAGAGGTTGTCACGACGCTTTACGATCGTGTTGTCGTGCGCGTGGTTGAGTTAGCAGAGACAAAGGTGGGGAACGGCAGGGCAGGTACCCAAGGTAAATCGCCCCGATACGCGTTCTTCCAAATGGGCTCAAGCGGTCGCGGGGAGCAGTTTATGTTGACCGACCAGGACCATTTTCTTGTTTATGAAGATTCAGGTGACCCTGTTTATTTTAAAAAGCTTGGAATTGAGATTACGAGACTGTTAGAAAAAGCTGGCTATGCGCGCTGTTCTGGGTTGATGATGGCCAGTGAGTCGGCTTGGCGAGGCTCTATTAGTCAGTGGCAAGAGCGCGTCCGACAATGGATGCTAAAATCGACAAACGAAAATCTACTGTTAGCGCAGAACTTCTTCTCGTACCGGTTTGTTGCTGGCGATAAGAAGGTTTCTCAAAAGCTAGATATTTTGCTAGAGGAGTTGCTTGGAAGGTCAAAAATCTTCTTATACCGTCTGGCTCAGGTTGAAAGGGTCCAAGGAAAAATCCCCGAGTTGGATCAACCGATTCGTGCCCTGTTTAAAAGGAGCCGAAAGAATATTGATTTGAAGAAAGAGGTGCTGTTTCCCTACCATCATAGTTTGCAGATTTTGGGGCTTGTAAATGGAGTTTTAACAGGAACGCCGGTGCAAAAGATTGATTCACTCAAGGCAAAGGGTGTGTTTACAGCTGATTTTGCTGATGAGTTGAAGGCTGGAGTTGAGCAGATTCTTTCCATTTATATTCGATTGAGATGGGCGGGTGCCGGGACTGTTCTAGCATTTAACACACTATCAACCAGGGAGAAGGATGAGTTGGAGTTAAGCCTCCACACCCTAAATGAGCTCCAAAGTATGGTATTTGCGAGGTTTTCGGTATAAATCTTGGCCAATAGCGTGGTACGAGGAGTAATTTAATCCTAGTAAAAAGCACTTTATCCCAGTGAAAAGCACTCTAATCCCAGTACTAGAATAATCCCAAGTCCTAGTATTAAAAAAAGCAAAAAAGGGCTAGCCCCCCATATAGAGGAGGTCTCGATGATATTTCGTAAAAAAGCAATTGCGTGTCCGATTTCATTTCAGTCTATGCCTCTATCGACGCCGATTGAGGATTTAACGTTTATCGTCTTTGATACGGAGACAACAGGCTTCAATGTTGGTGCAGATGATCGATTGATTGAGATCGGGGCTGTACCGATACGAGGGTTAAAAGTAGTCGAGGAAGATATTTTCCAGACTTATGTGAACCCAAAACGACAAATTTCTCAGGAAATAATCGAACTAACATCGATTACACAGGAAAAAGTCGAAAGAGCACCGGAGGCATTGCAAGCAATTGAAGACTTTTTTTACTATATAAAAAAGCGAGAAGCCGTTTCTTTAGTGGGGCATTATGTTAGCTTTGATAGCCTAGTGTTTACCAACGAGTTAAAGCGAGCAAAATGCTCGTTAAAAGGACTGCAAACCCTAGATACGCTCGATTTAATTGGGTATATTGCTCCGTCTTACGATATGCGCGATCTTGAACGATACGCAAGGGCGTTCGGTACGAGAATGTACGAACGCCATAGTGCCATCGGGGACGCTCTAACTACCGCATTTCTTTTCACTGAACTTCTCCATCTGTTTAGAATTAGAGGCGGCAATACCTGGGGAGAGTTGATTCAGTCAGTAAGTAAAAGTGGGACATAGAGAAAACCACCCTAAAAATCACAAAAATAATTAAATTTTCTGAAAAAATACAGGTTTCCTCGTCCTTATTGTGTTTTTCGTGCATATTCCTTTATCCAAGCTAATAGAATGGTTACAAACCTGTCAAAGAGAGTGTTTGAGGTGAGGAGTCGTTTGCAGAATATGGGGATTTAGCCGGAGTCATGATTATTTCCAGTAATGTCTAGAAGGCCAGGCCTTCTTGCCGCACAGTTTTTTTAAAATCAAAAGCAGGTTTGTGCGGTTACAGTATACTATGAGGAAAAGCGAGTCTCATTTCACACTTCTCACATCCAATTTAGGGAGGGCGAGTGGTGTGCACGATTACATCAAAGAGAGAACCATCAAGATTGGAAAGTATATCGTGGAGACGAAAAAAACGGTTCGCGTAATCGCGAAGGAGTTTGGCGTATCCAAAAGTACAGTCCATAAAGACTTGACGGAAAGACTGCCTGAGATCAACCCGGAACTTGCGAATGAAGTAAAAGAAATTCTCGATTATCATAAATCGATTCGGCACTTAAGGGGTGGCGAAGCAACAAAATTAAAGTACCGAAAAGAAGAAAGGGAAGGTGAGCCCGTAAAATAACCTTTCTGTCTCCAATCGATGATGCTTTTCAATTTTTATTTTAAAATGCAAAGGAGAATATGGCATGTCCGGAGGATTCAACTGGGCAGGACAAAAGGCGAGTTGCCCTCTAGGCAGTCGCCTTTTTGTGTGCCCGAAAAACGGATAAACCTTTATCAAGTGGAGATGAATAAAACAGAATGAGTTTTGAATACCGTAAATCATCCAAGGTCCCGTAACCAAATTCGCAAAAGGCTGTTTTCGTAAAGAGTGTTGTTAAAATTGTAAAAATCTTAAAACCGTTTTTACTACCTAAAGCCGATTTTAACGCAAGATAAGCCATTTCGTACGTTATAGGCAGTTTGCACGCTCTTTCCTCATAATTAAAAGGCTACTTTGTAGTGAAACAAAGCTTAATCCAACCTATTTTGTATCCAAGAGCAACAAAGTTTGAGAAAAGAGCTTTGCAAAAAGTGTCGATTTTCTTCGATTATTGTTACACTTAATGCTATAGGTGTGGTAAAATTGAAAATTAGGTGAATATGGATCGAAGGTAGTGGCCGCGCGTCTGTTTAAAGATAAAGAAATCCTTGTCTAGTTGTTGGTAGAGGTGAGGATGAACCAGCCGCAGCCAGCCATTTGTCAAGGAGGTTAAGATAAGAATGTTAGCAAGGGATATTGGAATTGACCTTGGTACAGCGAATGTGTTGATACACGTTAAAGGCCGTGGGATTGTATTAAATGAGCCGTCTGTAGTGGCAATTGATAAAAATACAAACAGAGTTTTAGCAGTCGGTGAAGAAGCGCGTCAGATGGTAGGGCGTACACCAGGAAACATCGTTGCGATTCGTCCGTTGAAGGATGGGGTTATTGCAGATTTTGATGTAACAGAAGCGATGCTAAAGCACTTTATTAACAAATTAAACGTAAAAGGTCTGCTTTCTAAGCCACGCATTTTGATTTGCTGCCCAACGAATATTACAAGCGTTGAGCAAAAGGCAATCAAAGAAGCGGCAGAGAAAAGTGGCGGCAAGAAAATATATCTTGAAGAAGAACCAAAGGTAGCGGCAATCGGTGCCGGAATGGACATCTTCCAACCTAGTGGGAATATGGTCGTTGACATTGGTGGCGGAACGACGGATGTAGCTGTGCTTTCAATGGGCGACATCGTAACATCTTCTTCCATTAAAATGGCTGGGGACAAGTTTGACGCTGAAATTTTAAATTATATTAAGCGTGAGTACAAGCTGTTGATTGGTGAGCGTACAGCTGAAAACATTAAAGTCAATATTGGGACTTGCTTCCCAGGCTCCCGTAGTGAGGAAATGGATATTCGTGGTCGTGACATGGTGTCCGGCTTACCAAGAACGATTACCGTTCGTTCGGAAGAAATCGAAGGGGCACTTAGAGAATCCGTGGCCGTGATTGTTCACGCAGCAAAAACGGTTCTGGAAAGAACGCCACCTGAGCTTTCTGCTGATATTATTGACCGTGGAGTCATTTTAACCGGCGGTGGCGCTTTGCTTCATGGCATTGATACTCTCCTCGCTGAAGAGTTAAAAGTACCTGTACTTGTTGCTGAGCAACCAATGGAGTGCGTAGCACTAGGCACAGGCATCATGCTTGATAACCTGGATAAAATCAGTCGTAGAAAGATTGTTTAATTTCGAAAAAACTATGGTTCAGAAGAGCTGAGCCATGGTTTTTTTCTCTTTTTCGAAGGCTCTTTTCTCAAACTTTGTTCCTCTTGGATACAAAATAGGATGGATGAAGCTTGTTCCCCTGCAAAATAGCTTTTTACTTAGGAGAACAGAGCTTGCAAACATACTATAACGTATAAACCCTCTTACCTTGCGTTAAAAACGGCCTTAGGTAGTAAAAATCGGTTTTTACAATTCTAACAACAATCTTTACGAAGGTGGCCTTTTAACAAGAAAAATTGCAAATTTCTACAATTTACTAATGATTCTTGTTGCATTTTTTTTTATAATAGGGGATAGTGAAAAATAATAATACTCTGAATGAACTCTTTAAAAGGGGAAGAGCAGAATGGCAATGAATGGCAAACAAGCAGTATTAACGCGAGAACAAGTGAAAAAGGAGAAGGTAAAGGAGCAGAGTCAAGAACGCCAAAAAGTTCGCGTTCGAGTGCGCCTTATTCCAATCTGGCTTCGGATTCTAGTGGTCATTGCATTATTTGCTCTTAGCATTGGGCTCGGTGCAGCGGTGGGCTATGGTGTACTAGGAAATGGCGAACCGATGGACGTCTTTGAAAAATCAACCTGGACTCATGTTTTGGACTTAGTCGAGAAGAATTAGATAAATTTTAAAAGGAAGGGAGAATTCCCTTCCTTTTTGTATGCCTCTTTTAGTACAATGGGTTAATAACCTAATATTAGTAGGAGGTCCTAATTGAAATGTTAGATATAAACGAAATCAAAGAAATTATTCCCCATCGATATCCATTTTTATTAATTGATAAAATCATTGAGGTAGAGGACGGAAAGCGCGCAATCGGCTTGAAAAATGTGACTGCAAATGAAGAGTTTTTTAACGGTCATTTTCCTGACTACCCTGTTATGCCAGGTGTTCTAATTGTTGAAGCTCTTGCTCAAGTAGGAGCGGTAGCGATGCTAAAACCTGAGGCGAACCGTGGAAAGCTTGCGTTTTTCGCAGGAATAGACAACTGTCGCTTTAAAAAACAGGTCAAGCCTGGCGATCAACTCCGCCTTGAGGTCGAAATGATCAAAGTTCGCGGACCAATGGGCAAAGGCAAAGGAATCGCTACGGTCGACGGAGAAGTCGTTTGTGAAACGGAGATTATGTTTGCGCTAAAATAGAAGCTCAGAGGGTAACCTCAATGCTTTTTTTAGAAGCTAAGGGACGGTTTTCTTGCCTCCATCCTTGTATGGAGGCAGAAGGACCGTCTTTTGTCTATTCTAAAACTTCAACTTTCAACCCTCGTGTCTGTGGCGGATAGGATTCGCGAATATGGTCATACCAAACCTTTACCGTCTGTCCTTCTTCAATATCAGCTAAAAACTTGCCGTCTTCAACCTCAACGCTGATCTTATCTGAAATCTTCTGTGACTCTCCAATTAATTCAAGAAAAAGCCCATTTCCAGTTTTTTCAATGATTTTGCCTTCGAGAATTTTTTCATCAGATATCCCATCCATAATATCAGGATTACCACAACCGAGGAGAATAAGTGCAGCCATCAAAATAATGGTTCTTTTTAACATAAAAATCACCTCAAGGCGTTTCTATTGCTTCTGCTTGCATGGATGCAGAAGACCATTCCTATGCTTACTTGTAAAGAGATTAAAAAGTACAAAAGTTTCAACTGAAAGAATTGTCTAGCTCCAGCGCCCTATCGGCTAGTGTCCTTCGCTCTCCGCCCTACGATAAGTCAACATCGAATCGCTAACGCTCTTCGTGTTTCCTTTATCTCAGTTGGAGCGCTCCAGGCCATACGCCGCTGAACAGGGCGCTTCCGCTTTTCTTATAATATTTTCCTGCAAGTTCTCATCTGCACTCGGGCAATATAACAACAGGCCCTTGCTGGTCACCTTGTAACAAACATCAAAGGAAAGGGGTTAATTAAATGAATAACAAGCTGTTGAAAGTAATCGGGGGTTCTGCCCTTACTGCTATGCTACTTGCTGGATGTGGAGCAAACGATAATGACCCGCCTCCAAATGATGGTGGAGGGACAGATGACGGTACGACTGAGATCAACGATTTAAATCGTAACGATCGTGACAACCGTATCTTTAACAACAACCGTAATACTGGTGACAATGATATGTTTGACAATAATCGCAGAGATAACAATAACCTAAACAACTACAACAACAATGGCAACAATGGAGCTGGGTTGTTCAACGATAATAACAGAAGAAACAATGATACCAACACTGATAACGATGGGGATATGTTTAGAGACCTAAACACTCGTGACGAAGAAGGTCTTGAGGATAGACTAGACCTTGAAGATCGCGACAACCGTGACCGTTAATTAAGGGCTAGGGATCATCAGAGGGTCAAACTAGCAAGAGCAGGGATGCTGTCCCTGCTCTTTTTACACTTTTTTAGGCAAAAGAATTCGTGGTCGAGCAATGATCTTCCTTCTAAATTCAGATAATAGTGCGTCACCAGAAAGCCCTTGGTCAATCAAATGCTCGAGAAGCATAGCTGGATAATCATTTTGTATTTTTGTCAGATTTCCCATCAGTAGGATGCTGGCATAGCCATTCACTCTACTCACACTGCAAACCTTGGATTTAAAAGCAGCAGGATCATTTTCTTTCTTCGTAATGACAACTTGCACGATAATATCACTTTGGTCGGAGCAGGCCTCTTCAAAATATTTAACATACTTTTCTTCCACAAATACTTCAATCAGCCAAGTGCCGCTATCATCTTCTTTGTTGATGATCAATCCTTCAGTGAATTCAATATCCGTTAATTGTTCTTTATCGGCAATTTGCATGGAGATTAGCCTGAATGATTTCATGTGCGCCCTCCTATCCTTACTTTTAGGAAAATTATAACATACTGTGAAAAAGGATTGCGAATCCCTCTTTTGTCGAAAATTCTTTCAAGAGCTGTTGAAAAATTTATATAAAAAATGTTTCGTCATTCAAATCGCAATTTTCTAGCAACAATTAAGGCAGTGTGGAGGGTTTTGTCGTATTTTAAAACATTTTGTGGATTTTACGGTAATTTCATTCGGGGGTAAGATGAAATTATCCAAAAGAAAGGAGAGAGCAAATGATCAATCAGGTCATTCTAGTAGGGCGGTTGACACGTGATCCCGAACTGAAACACACCAGTGATGGACGAGCATACACCAATGTCACCATAGCCGTGACCCGCCAATTTCGAAATGCAAACGGTGAGCTTGACACAGACTTTGTCCAATGCATCCTCTGGAGAAAAACCGCAGAAAATACAGCCCTCTATTGCCGAAAAGGCTCCGTTATTGGCGTAACAGGTAGGATTCAAACCCGCTCTTATGAAAATCAAGAAAAAAAGCGAGTTTACGTCACCGAAGTCATGGCCGAACATGTCCAATTTCTTAGCAGAAAAACAACCGAAAACCGAGCACCACAATCACCAGAAGTGGAGGTCATGCCGATTGAACCGGTCCCATTCTGAGTTGGATGGATTGGAAAAGCTTCTTGAAAGTCTCATCAAAATGGTAGGCAAAACGAATGAAAAGGTAGATGGACTGTCCAGACGAGTCCATCAGCTCGAAGTAGCCGCGAGCGAGCAATCCTTTCCAAAGGTCTATTCTTTTATCGCGGACGCAACCAAGCCTGAAGAATTGGAAAAAGCATGACCCTCCCAATTCTTCAACCATCATTACGCTAATAGAGAAAATCAAACCCTATCTCCAATATCCCCCTCATTTAGCCGGCTAAGAAATTAGCCGGTGTTTTTTTGACCCGACACGAACGCGGCGGGACAGGGGGACAGGTTCATTGTCCCAGCTGGGACAATGAACCTGTCCCCCTGTCCCTTTTAAAGGGAAAAACCTACAACATGGAGAATGTATGGATAGAACTTTTTTAGGAGGGGTAGGACAATGGGAACGGTAATTGTAAGGGTAGGGACTATCTACATCCCTGTGAGTGATGTGGCTTCTTCGGCAAAGTGGTATGTAGAGAAGCTGGAAGCTTGGGTAAGCTATCAAGATGAAGACAAGGCGATCGTGAATTTTGCCAACCTGAGCTTCTTTTTAGTAAAAGCCGCTGAAAATCAGAGTGCTAACTTCATTGATAGACATGGAAAAGAGAGGTTTTCGGTAACCTTTGAGGTCGATGGGATGCAGGCTTTATTGTCCTTACATCAAGAATTGACTGAAAAAGGAGTACAGGTAGGGGAAATCGAAGACAGAGGACATCCAGGCAAAAATTTTGTTTTTTATGATATTAATGGCAATATATTTGATGTATGGAGCGTGGGACAAGGGGACAGGTTCACTGTCCCAGAGAGGGACACGTTGTCCCCGTAATTTGGAAAAGGGGATGTAAGATGCAAACAATTGAAAAGATAGGCGAACGTTTTTGGTACCAGACACCTGTTTCGGAGACCGACCGTCCAATACTTGGAATGGTGGTAGGAAACGAGAAAACGCTAATGATTGATGCCGGAAATTCAGAAGCACATGCTAAATATTTTTTAGATGAATTGGCAAGCAGGCAGGTCCCTAAACCTGATATTCTTGCGTTAACCCACTGGCACTGGGATCACATCTTTGGACTGCCAGCATTAGGAGGAATCATTTCGTTAGCCTATACAGAAACGAAAGAGGCAATGGAAAAACTCATTTCGCTCTCATGGTCGGATGAGGCGTTGGATGAGCGGGTAGAAGCAGGAACAGAGATTGAATTTTGTGCGGCGGCCATAAAAAAGGAGTTCCCTCATGAGCGGAACATTACCATCGCTCTGCCAACGATGACCTTTGAGGGGCGAATGGAAATCGACCTTGGCGGCGTGACCTGCATTCTGCAGCATGTCGGCGGTGGCCATGCATCCGACTCTGTGGTGATCTACATAAAAGAAGAAAAGATTCTCTTCTTAGGGGATTGCATTTATGCTGACATTTTTTCACCCAAAACAAACTATCCGATTCAAAAGACTCGGGATTTATTGAACCAGTTAGAGGCGTTTGAAGCAGAAACCTATGTCCTCTCCCATTCGGGAACATTATCGAAGGAAAAATACCAAAAAGAAGTTGCCTTACTAAGGACGATGGCGAGCTTGACCGAAGAATTTAAAGGCGACTCAGTAAAAATAAAGCAAGCGTATGAAGGAAATCTAGGACGTGAACTGACTGAAAATGAGCTTGAAACAATGCAATACTTTGTGAATGGGACGCAGGGACAATGAACCTGTCCCCATGTCTTCACATGGTTTCTATGTTTTCGGGAAATATAACCTTGTAATCATTTAAATCTACAACAGGGAGATGGCGTATGTGAGCAAGGTGTCAAATGTCTTTTGGATTTCCCTCGCGTTTGCGAGTGTATTTGTCATATGGGGTGTCGTCGCTCCGGTTCAGTTAGGCGAAATGATGAGTGTAGCGAAGGCTTTCTTTTTAGAAACGTTCGGTTGGTTTTATCAATTAGCAGCGACCTTTTTTCTGCTGTTTGCACTCTTCTTGATTTTTAGCAAATATGGAAAAATAAAATTAGGAAAAGATGATGATAAGCCACAGTTTAAGCGGCCAACTTGGTTTGCGATGCTGTTTAGTGCCGGCATGGGGATTGGGTTGTTGTTTTATGGTGTATCCGAACCGATTTCCCACTTTGCGCTCCCTCCAGTGGGGGAAGGTGGAACCTCAGAAGCAGCTACAACGGCGCTTCGCTATACGTATTTGCATTGGGGGTTTCATGCATGGGCGATTTACTCGGTGATCGCGCTGGTGTTAGCTTACTATAAGTTTAGAAAAGACGAGCCGGGGTTAATGAGTGTGACCCTTATCCCCCTCATCGGAGATCGTGCAAAGGGCCCAATCGGAACGACGGTTGATGTTGTGGCTGTTTTCGCGACGATTTTTGGGGTTGCTGCTTCGCTTGGATTAGGGGCAGCCCAAATTAATGGAGGATTAAACTATGTGGCAGGTGTACCGAATAATTTTACCGTGCAGTTAATCATTATTGCGGTGGTTACAGTGTTGTTTATTCTCTCGGCTAGCACAGGTCTACAAAAGGGAATTAAGTATTTAAGCAATGCCAATCTTGTGCTTGCTGTTATCCTTCTGTTTACCTTTTTATTTGTCGGTCCAACCGGGTTCGTACTGGATCTATTTGTCACGACATTAGGAAGCTATGTTCAAAATCTACCTAGTATGGGATTGCGATTAGCACCTTTTAATCAGGAGCGGGCGACTTGGATTCAAGACTGGACAATCTTTTATTGGGCATGGTGGATTGCCTGGGCGCCTTTTGTTGGAACGTTTATTGCGCGGGTGTCAAAGGGAAGGACCGTTCGGGAGTTTATGATTGCCGTACTGGTGATTCCGACCTTGGTTTGTGCCTTTTGGTTCGGTGTTTTTGGGGGAACCGCCATCTACTTTGACTTTTTCCAAGGAGCGAATATCGCGGGTGAAAACCTCGAAACGGCCTTGTTTGCGGTGTTTGATCTGCTTCCGCTATCTGGGGTATTAGTGGTGGTAACGTTGATTCTAATTTCTACGTTTTTCGTTACGTCAGCAGACTCCGCGACCTTTGTACTGGGGATGCAAACCACTAGAGGGGATATGGATCCACCGAATTTTGTTAAAATTACGTGGGGACTGTTTTTATCTGCGTCGGCTGTGGTTCTCATGCTCTCAGGCGGACTAGATGCCATGCAAACGGCCATCATCGTCAGTGCCTTTCCACTGACCTTCGTCCTCATTGGGATGTCCTTTGCCGTGTTAAAAGACTTCCGAAAAGAAGTCCCAGCCGTGTCCGCTGCTGAAAAGAAAAAGCGTAAAGCACCAAAACGCGAAGAAGAGCCAGACCCAATTTAGGGGACAGGTTCCTTACCCAGTGTGGGACAAGGAACCTGTCCCCTTGTCCCTTTCTCTGGTAAAATAAAAGGTAAAACTAGTCAAATGTTAGGAGTCTTGAATTGAAACTGAAGCGTCGCACTCGATATTATCTTCTTCGATTCTCTCGTCTAAAGGCAAGCCCCCATCAGGTTGCATTAGGCTTTACGTTAGGCTTTATCCCAAATTGGTTTCCGACATTTGGCCTCGGTCCGATCCTCTCGGTGGGGATTGCCAAATTAGCAAAAGTGAATGTCTTCGCTGCTGTAATGGGGGGAATCATTGGGACCCCACTTTGGCCAGTGTTATTTTTGTTAAATTATCGGGTCGGCGGACTGTTCCAGGATAACCCAAGTAAGGTAGAGGAGATTGTAGAAGTGGAGTACATAGAAGCAGTAAACG
Organism: Mesobacillus maritimus; assembly: GCF_044803185.1. Taxonomy (GTDB): domain Bacteria; phylum Bacillota; class Bacilli; order Bacillales; family Cytobacillaceae; genus Mesobacillus_B; species Mesobacillus_B maritimus_B. Next base: position 5,467,350 of record NZ_CP085225.1, on the reverse strand, counting down.
ATACCGTAGGAAGCATCCAATCAGGTAGCCTACAATTTTTAACAGGAGCTTTCATCAACATTTTGCTTTCCTCCATGGTACTTTACCTCCTTGTTTTTATGATTTTTAAAATATACCGTAGGAAACAAGGAGACCGTTCTTCATTTCCATGTTAGGTGGTATTTGTCCAGTTCACCGTACGAGTTTATACATAAAATAAAGGGAGGGACACAGGGACAGGTTCATTGTCCCAGCGTGGGACAATGAACCTGTCCCTGTGTCCCCAGATAAAAAAGTTTGGGGTGAGGGATTGGGTTACATTGAGGATTTACGAATAATAGTGGGCCATCGGCCGTTAATTTTAGTGGGTGCGGTAACGGTCATCATCGATGAGGCAGGTCGAATTTTATTGGAGCAACGGAGGTTTCCGAAAGAGACATGGGGACTTCCAGGCGGTCTAATGGAGCTCGGGGAATCGACAGAAGAGGTGGCTAAGCGTGAGGTTTTGGAAGAGACAGGGTTAACGGTGAAGGACTTAAAGCTAATCAACGTGTACTCAGGGGCAAATCACTTTGTCAAGGCAGAAAACGGGGACGAGTTTTACGTTGTGACCGTGGCTTATTATACCGAGTGCTTTGAGGGAAAAGTAAAAGTAAATGAGAAAGAGTCCATTTCGTTTGAGTTTTTTGAACCAGAAAAGTTCCCTACAAAAATGGTGAAAAGTCATAAAGCGATTATCGACGAGTATTTAATGAAGCATGATAAACAAGGTTAAGTAGAAAACCCCTGGCACCAACCCGGGGTTTTTCCATTTTCTAGTTTCATTTTGCTATACTAGACAAGGGGACAGGTTCCTTGTCCCTAGAAAAATAAACTAACAAGTAAGAACAAGGGGACAGGTTCCTCGTCCCTAGAAAATTAAACTAACAAGTAAGACAAGGGGACAGGTTCCTTGTCCCTAAAAACTTAAACTTACAAGCGGAATATCAGCAGGCTAATATCAATCAAAAAAATAGTGCGATATACAAAGGGGATATAGCATGAACTTAGCACAATTTCCGAGGCGTCGGTATACACCAGGGTTTACGCCAATCGAATATTTGCCTCATTTTACGAAGGCGCTTGGCGGGCCATCGATTTATTTTAAAAGGGATGATCAGCTTGGTTTGACCGGAGGCGGCAATAAAACACGCAAGTTGGAGTTTCTCGTTGCCGATGCTCTAAAAAAAGGGGCAGACACCATCATTACTTGTGGGGCAATTCAATCGAATCATTGTCGTTTGACGCTTTCCGCAGCCGTGAAAGAGGATATGAAATGCATTCTTGTGTTGGAGGAGGGCGTCACGCCGAATATGGACCCGGATTTTAACGGCAATTATTTTCTCTATCATCTGCTTGGGGCAGAGGAGATCAAGATTGTCCCGCATGGAACAGATTTGAACAAGGAAATGCAGAAGATTGCGGCACAGCTAAAAGAAGAAGGACGTCAGCCGTACATGATTCCCGTTGGCGGCAGCAATTTTATCGGGGCAAAGGGATATGTATCCTGTGCCCATGAAATTCTCGCTCAAACCTTTGAGCAGGAGATTAATCTAAGTGCGGTCGTTTGTGTGAGCGGAAGCGGAGGGATGCATGCCGGATTGGTCACTGGTCTGCAGGGGCTGCAAAGCAATATTCCCGTCATTGGCATCAATGTGAGTCGTGGAAAGCCCGAGCAAGAAGAGAAAGTGTTTAAGCTTGTCAATGAAACATCGGCGCATATTGGCATTCCGAACCCCGTTCAGCGGGAAGCCATCACTTGCTTTGAAGAATACGTCGGCCCAGGCTATGCCGAGCCTACCCCGGAAATGGTCGAAGCCGTGCAGCTCGTGGCCAAAACAGAAGGGATTTTGCTTGACCCCGTTTATACCGGCAAAGCCGTAGCAGGCATGATGGACCTAATCCGCAAAGGCATCTTTAAAAAAGAAGATTCCCTGTTATTCATCCATTCCGGCGGATCGCCATCGCTTTATGCAAATACAGAGTTATTTCGGGACTAAGGGACAGGTTCATTGTCCCAGGGTGGGACAATGAACCTGTCCCCTTGTCCCTATCCCCTTGTCCCTAAGAAAGGAGCAAATGAAGTGAATTCTCAAAAGACGGTGATTGAAAAACTGAACCTGGCGAAATACCCATCAAAGGTAATTCTCAATATCCCTGACGATGTCGAGGACTTTAATGAACTTGACTATGATGTTGAGGTGAAGAAGGAGCAATATGATCTCATCTTTGCTTTTATTTTTACTATGGAAGAATATGAGCAACACCTGAAGCAAGTTGTCGATAAGAACCTTTTAAAAGAAAATGGGTATTTGTACTTTGCCTACCCGAAAAAAGGGAACAAAAAGTATGACCAGTACATAGAGCGTGATACCATCTATACCGAAAAGTATTACAATGAAGAACGCTATATTCATGGCAGTCAGTTGAAGTTTGCACGAATGGCCAGCTTTAATGATGTTTTTACGGTCATCGGCATTAAGGTGCAACCGGAGAAAAAGAAGAAGACGACGTCAACGAAGGCGAGCCAATGTGTGGATGATTATATTGAGCATATTGAAGACCTGAAGAAACACTTCGCCGACAAAGAGGAAACCTTAAAAATTTACAATGAGTTAACCTATGGCTACCAAAAGGATTGGGCCCGCTACGTTTATAGTGCAAAACGACAAGCAACGCAAGAAAAGCGGTTAGCTGATATGGAATCCGTCCTCGCAGCCGGTTATAAAACGATGGATCTGTATAGACAGAGATAGGGACAAGGGGACAGGTTCATTGTCCCAGCGAGGACACGGAACCCTCGTTCCTCGGAGGTGGGGAGAGTATGGAGATTGTGTTGTTCGGGCTAATCATCTTAGTGGCCTCAATCCTACAAACGAGTACAGGTTTTGGGTTTTCCATACTGGCTACGCCCTTTCTATTATTGTTATTTGAGCCTGCTGAAGCGATTCAAATCAACTTAGTTTTGTCTCTCGTCATTTCATCGGCACTTCTTTCTAAAATTAAAAAGGACATCGAGCGAACGATTTTAAAAAGATTTATCATAGGGGGGATGGTCGGTCTTCCAGGCGGTATCATCGTTTTTATGTTTACCGAAACCACCAAGTTGAAGCTTGGAATTAGTGTACTGCTCTTGGCCTTAACGGTATTGTTGATGCTACAGTTTCGCATCAAGCAAACACAGAAGAGAGACTTGGTGATAGGCGGAATTTCAGGATCCCTGACCACCAGCATCGGAATGCCTGGACCACCGATTTTGCTCTATTTTTCCGGAACAGATACACCAAAAGAAAGATTAAGAGGCACGACGCTAGCATTTTATTTGTTTATCTATTTCGTAAGCCTAGTCATTCAAGTGGGGTTTGCCGGAACGAATGCGACAGTCTGGGTTTCCAGTGCTATGGCTCTACCATTAGTGATTATAGGCTTGATACTAGGACAACGAATCTTTCATAAAATCAACCAGAAAATGTTCACCGTCTTTACGTATATCATTCTGCTATTTACCGGAATCTATTTGTTGGTAGAGAGCTGGATTTAGTTCAAGAGGTTACTAGACATCAATTATGGGTGTGGGGTAGGTTTTTCTGTGTGTAGGTAATTTGTACTTGATGGAGCCTGTTTTTTGCAGCTACTCTATCATTTGGTCATCATGAGAGCTTCATGGAGCCCGTTTATCGATAGTGCACACGATTTCGGTCATCATGAGAGCTTCATGGAGCCCGTTTATCGAAGGTGCATCCGATTTTGGTCACCATGAGGGTTTCATGGAGCCCGTTTATCGAAGATGCATCCGATTTTGGTCATCATGAGAGCTTCATGGAGCCCGTTTATCGATAGTGCACACGATTTCGGTCATCATGAGAGCTTCATGGAGCCCGTTTATCGATGATGCATCCGGTTTTGGTCACCATGAGAGTTTCATGGAGCCCGTTTATCGAAGGTGCATCCGATTTTGGTCATCATGAGAGTTTCATGGAGCCCGTTTATCGAAGGTGCACACGATTTCGGTCATCATGAGAGCTTCATGGAGCCCGTTTATCGAAGATGCATCCGGTTTTGGTCATCATGAGAGTTTCATGGAGCCCGTTTATCGAAGGTGCACACGATTTCGGTCATCATGAGAGCTTCATGGAGCCCGTTTATCGATGATGCATCCGGTTTTGGTCATCATGAGAGTTTCATGGAGCCCGTTTTTCGATAGTGCACACAATTTCGGTCATCATGAGAGTTTCATGATGACCGTTTTTTTTTGGTGTTCTCGAGCTGGTTCAATTTGAAGCGTTCAACTTGCTCTTTAGGTCTGATTTCAATCTATTTCGGTCACGGAGGAAATACCCGCCGACTTTGTAGATCCAAAAATAAACACACCAATAAAGAAAAAAGACCCTGCAAGTCACCTCACAGAGTCAATCGAGACAAGGGGACAGGTCCATATGTCCCCCGCTGGGACAAGGAACCTGTCCCCTTGTCCCGCCTTACCCCAACCTTACTAACTCTTCTAACTCGCCTGTAGAGAGCTCGGTCATCCAGGTATCGCTTTGGATGATTTGGTCGTTTAGGGTTTGTTTCTTTTCAAGCATGGCGTCAATTTTCTCTTCAAGTGTGCCGGTGGCGATGAGTTTGTGAACGTGCACGAACCGGCTTTGGCCAATCCTATATGCTCGGTCTGTGGCCTGGTTCTCGACCGCGGGGTTCCACCAGCGATCATAATGAATCACGTGGTTGGCGGCCGTCAGGTTCAACCCAGTTCCTCCAGCTTTCAACGATAGCAGGAAGAATGGGAACTCTCGATTCTGGAACTGTTCAATCATCTGATCGCGCTTCGTTTTCGGCAAGCTTCCGTGTAAAAATGGAACATCGACGCCAAATTCCTTTTGCAGCACGCTACGAATCATTTCGCCCATGCCAATATATTGGGTAAAAATCAAGCAGCTTTCATCCTGCTCCCTTACTGCACCGGCCAGCTCCATCAGCTTCTCTAACTTCGCCGAGCGGGTCACAAGCTCCACCGGCTCCGGTTCTTTTAGATAAAGCGCAGGGTGGTTGCACAGCTGCTTCAAGCGGCCAAGCATTTGCAGGATCAAGCCTTTGCGCTCAAATCCAGACAATTTTTCAATCTCGCCGAACGTGTCCTTCACCAATTGCTCATAAAGCGAAGCCTGTTCCGCCGTCAGTGGACAATACTCTTTCTGCTCAATTTTATCAGGAAGATTCAAGGCCACATCTTCATCCTTCTTCGTCCGACGAAGCAAGAATGGTCGAATCAAGCCTTGCAACTGGCGGATTCGTTCCACCTCGCCGTCCTTTTCAATCGGAACAATGAACCGCTTCTGGAACTGACCGGCACTCCCAAGATAGCCACGATTGGTAAAATCAAAAATCGACCATAGCTCAGACAGGCGGTTTTCCATTGGCGTCCCGGTTAGGGCAATATGATGTCGGCCCTTCAACTTGCGAACAGCGCGGGACTGCTTCGTGTCCGCATTTTTAATATTCTGCGCTTCATCAATCGCGACCGCACTCCATTCAACATGTTCAAGCTCTTCAAAATCAAGATGAGTTAACCCATAAGAAGTGAGAACAATGTCGGCGCGCCCTGTCCGCTCGAGCAATTCTTCACCTTTCAGCCGGTTCGAACCATAATGCAACATCACATCAAGACTAGGCGCAAAGCGCTCGATTTCCTTCTGCCAGTTTCCAAGAACGGAAGTCGGACAGATAATCAACGCCGGACCACTGTCTGACTCCTGATCTTTGACCGCCAACAGGTAGGAGATAAGCTGAATCGTTTTCCCAAGCCCCATATCATCGGCTAACACCGCGCCAAATCCGTATTTTCGTAAAAATAACAACCAGTTCATCCCTAGTTTTTGATAAGGGCGAAGCTCACCTTCGAGCCCATCAGGCACCGGTTGGTCCGGAATTTCCTTCGTTTCAGACAACTGCTTCATCATCTGCTTCCAATGGCGATTCAACTCAATTTGTATTTTCGCAAATGCACGCGGATCCTCAAGCTGGTCGGACGGTTCCTCGCCTTCTTCATGCAATTCCTGCTGCAGCAGATCGCGAATATGTAAGCCTTCTTTGTCTGCCTTTTTCATCAAATCCTGAATCTGGCGGATAAACCCTTGGTCGAGCTTAATCCATTTGCCGCGCACAAACACAAGCCGCCGCTTTTCATTGACGAGCCGCTGGAACTCATCCTCATCAAGGTCAACGCCATTCATGGAGAAGCGCCAATCATAATCAAGCAGGGCATTGAGGCCAACGAACGAACGCCGGTAACCGCCCTGGCTCTTTAACCTCGCCTTCACCTTTAATTGCGAGTTACGAATCGCTTCCCACCATGAAGGGAGGAGAATCTCGATGCCAAGGGCAATCAAGGTTTCGCTTGTTTCGGTTAAAAATTGCCACGCATCCTCCTCGGTTAACGAGGACTTGAGGTGAATGTCATCGGCACCGCGCTCGCCTTCCTCGGACAACCAAGGGAATACGTTCGCCAAACGCTGTTCCTCAGCATCAATTTTATCGTAAAAGCCTTCCCAGTCAGCTGGATAATCCGCATAGTTATTGGCGTCAATCACCATGCCATTATGGCCGCGTAAAAATAATCCAAGCTTCCAGTCGCCTTCGCCGTCTTCAGGCTCCTCCAAGCGGAGACCAATATGGAACGGTGCAGGGTTTTCTTTTAAGCCAATCCACTCAAGCCAACGCGTTTCATCAAAGTAGGCGGCCAGTTCCCTGCCAGAAAGCTGATTGTTGCGCAACAGTTCAAGCTTTTCTCCAAGCAGGTATTTAAGAGATTCATTTTCATTAAAATAAGAATCCAGTGCGTAGTGAAACAGGTCGGAGATAAACTTCTCAACATGCCAAGATTGACCGTCCTGGTGGATGGTATCGTCCCAAAAATTATCGCCAAACTCATCTTTCACTTGTTCAGGAAGCAACCAGCGGAACGCACGGGACTCGGTAACGGGCGCGGCAGCCTTGCCAACGGTGGTGTCATCTCCGTTTCCCCCAGACCCCGCACCGTCAAGCGCCCGAAAATCTGGATGCCAATCCTTTTCATGTATCGCATCGTAAATCGCAAGGGCTGAAGCGAGGCAGAGGTGGGAGAGCTCATCCCATTCCCACTCGACGATCCGGTTGAAGCCTTCCTCAGCAAAGAGCGTGACAAGCTGCCAGCTGCTGATGAACACACCGACCGCCCCGTTTAGCTTGCCGTCTTCAAGCATCGTGCCATAATAGCTTTCCTTGTGACGGTTAAACAGCAGATGCCTCCAGGACGACAGCTCAATATCACGCCCATTAGCATCCATCCCATGAAGGAAAAACCTCCCATCCTCCAACGGCTTCATATGAATCGAAATCAGTTTCATCTGCAGCATCACAGCCGCTCCTTTCTTTTAGTAGTGGTTAGGTAGGCGGCATCGCCTGAAATTTGGTTAGTAGCAGCCAGGTAGGTAACGCCTGAAATTTGGTAAGTAGTAGCTAGATAGGTAACGCCTGAAACTTGGTAAGTAGTAGCCAGGTAGGTAACGCTTGAAACTTGGTTAGTAATAGCTTGGTATGTATCGCTTAAAATCCGGCCGACACCTGGCACCGCCCTTATTCTTCCACCTTCACTTTCGGCTCGATCAACTTCCCGCGCTCACACTCAGCATGAAACGCACGCAGGCGTTTATTTCGGTCGAGAAGTTTCTCGAGAAACGTTTCCCACTCAGGTACACGCTTTAGTTTTTTATAAACGGCACGGAGCTTTTTCAACAAGCGGACAGCTTGCTTATAGCTCGGTCGGTTCTTTTGACTAATCAGTCCATCAACCGCCTGATGAAGAATCGGAAGCAGCACCTCCGGATCCTCTTTTTGGAGAACCTTTATCTTATCGTTCGGCACACTCAACGATTCGAAGTTCGTATAGGTAAACAGCTCGCCCCATTTGTCATACTGACCTTTTGTAAATAAAAAGTCCTCATATTCAATAAAACTGTAGGGGAGAGACTGCGCTAACATTTTTTCATAGAGATCCTCGCGTCCACCTGAGCGGAAATACGGCATCGAGGTCCGCAACGCATGACGCGTAAAGTCGCGCGCTTGATGATAATTGCCCATCTGGACCACTGCATTCCGCATATGCTGGGTCATATACTCAATAAAAACGCCAGCCCGATTAAAATCTCCTTGCGAGGTCAGCTCTTCAATCCAATAAAACGTAAACGGCAGCGTGTGATTTCCCAGCTTTTTAAGATGCTCAAGTGTATCTCGGTCCTGATGGGCCAAGAAATACTGATGGGCGAGAGCGATTTCCTCAGCCTGCGTTCGCTTGCCATCACCAAATGCTTCAAGCCGCTTGCGCTCACCATCGCGCCAGCTTTTCTTTTTTAACAAATGGCTCCACAGCATCCGGTACAAATTCATCCGCTCATAATTGAACAGGTCCTCGCGCTCCACCAAGTCGGCGGTCTCTAGCTTTAACTCTTCCATAAAAGGATCAAAGTCAAACGGCAAGCTATGCACCGCTAACGACGCAACCAAGTCTTCGATATCTTCTTCCAACGTATCGAATAAATAGCGGTAATAGCGATCAACCGTTTCACCCGAGTGCCCAAGCTGCTCACTTAAAATCGTCAGTTGCTTAAAAGCATATAAGTTCCCAACCAGCTCATACAATGCTTTCCACTCCTGTTGAAGCGGGGCCGAAGCTCGGACCTTGCGCATATAAGCATGCAGTAGGCTTGCAATCACGTATGGCGTTGGCTTGCCTTGACCGAGAACAATCTCCTCAAAGCTGTCCACGAACTCCTCCACCCAACGACCATAATCATGACTGTCACTTTGCCTTGATTTCATCAAATCCTTGGCCTTTTTCATGCCCCATTCTTCGGCCTGCTGGCTTTCCTTCGCAGGCTTGCGCCAGTTTTCCACCCAATCGGAGACACTATCAACCTGGCTATAGGCATGGAAAAACGCAGCCATGCGGTGACGGCAGAATCCATAGGCCGGACATGTACACGTACTGTCCTCGGGATTGCTGAGACTCACATACACGCGAACCGGAGTTACATCCTGAACCGTCGCCCACACAGAGCCACCGATAAATTTCACATGATGAACAAGGCCCTGGCGGTAAAGCATCAGGCCCTTTTGGACAACTTTAGCATCTTCTTCAGACTCCGGCCGCAGCAGCTTCTTTAGTTCATCAGCCGCTTGCCGCACCTGCACCTCTGGAACCATCGTCACCGTCATTCCTCCTTTAAAAATAAATCTGGGTTATTATGTAAAAACATTCCGTCGCTAAAAAACCATATTTCTTTATTATACCCTAAAAATCCCACTTAGAGGAGTCTTGAGGTTATTTGAAATCAATAGAGGATTTTCACCTTTGCGAAAAGAATATCAATGTATATATGTTCACAAATAATCAGCCTTTCCATAGAAAACAAAATAACACCCACAAGTCCAACAAAATTGGAGGGAAATGAAAATGATGTTCCAAATTCGCCTGATGCGCGGATTACGCCACCCGAATTATTTTATGTATGAACTGAGAACGACCGAGAGTGTGGGGAAGGTGTGGCGCCATACCCTGATTATGATCCTCATCAGCGGGTTGGTGTTTGGGCTAAGCGGCTATTTCGGGATTGGGTCGGAGTATTTGGCGAAGAAATTTCTCACCGTTAGCATAGAAGAATTTCAGCTGCAAAAAGCCTTATTCGTTGCCGGCCAAACGCTTTGGGGGCTGTTTTACGGGCTAGTCATCCTATACATATCATCCTTCTGGTTTTGGAGCATGACCGACACAGACTTGAACCGCTTTGTTGTGATGCAGCTGCTTGTCTTAATCGTTCTCCTTCTAGAAAGGCTTGTTTTGATTCCTGTCAGTCTCCTGCTCGGAGTCCCAGAGGTAAGCTCACCATTTTCACTCGGGCCAATTGCCCAAACGCTAACAGAAAACAGCTTTATGATAAATTTCTTCGCAGGAATTTCTCTTTTTAAAGTGTGGGTAGTTGTGATTCAATACCTTTATGTTCGCGCGTTGACGGACAAATCACGAATAATCGTCTTATCATTGGTACTTGGCTTGAATCTCGTTTATTGGCTACTGTCTGCGTTTTTTTCCATCATTCAGTTTGAGAAAGTTATATAGAACGGCAGGTGATGTTCATGAAAAAACGAACCGCAATCCTCACAGCAACTGGCGCATTGTTCATTGCGACGAATGTGTTTCTTACTCTACATAATGATAGCAAGGTTAGCCGCACCAACTTTCTCACAAGCTGGTTTGAAGCGAAGGCCGAAACCCTTACGGAAACGCTCCAAACTGCGGGCGTCGTCACTCCGACCGAGGAACATCCGATTTATTTTAATGGAGAAGAGGGCGGCTTTCAGCAATTCTATGTGCAAAAGGGTGATTCCGTTACGGCAGGGACGCCTTTATATGAATATAAATCGGCACAGGTTGATGCCGATCGGCAAAGGCTAGAAACCGAAATCAAGCAACTGAACAGGGAAGTCGCGTTGATTGAGGACCAAGTTCAGCAGCTAGAATACTTGCAGACCGTTTCTGCCGGAAGTTCGTCCGATAGCGTCGCGGTAAGTGGTGATGGCTTGGTAACTCCAGTGCCTGGGTTAAAATTAGAGACGCTAGTCGAAGTAACGATTGAAAAGGAAATCTACGATAAAGAAAGGGAAATCCGCAATCTTGAAAAAGAAATCGAGGTCCATGAGGACAACCTAGCGGCCCTAGAAAGAAATAATGAACTTGACGTCCGCAGTCAGGTGAATGGCACGGTAAAAGAGATCAATCTGGACCTGAAAAATCCAATTATGACCATCATCTCGGATGACCCAAAGGTTCAGGGGACTTTTACCGAAAAGGACTTGGCCAATGTTACCGAGGGGATGGAGGCGTATATCACCTCCGACCTCATTCAGGACAAGCTTGCCGGCAAGCTAACGAAAATCGCTAGCCATTCTAAGGAAGACCCAGACGTTAGCAAAGAAAGTGAGTTCAGCTTTGAAATCGAATTGGACCCGCAGCCAGCAAGTGACAGCGAGACGCTCGTAGCTTCCACCGAGGAAATGGATGAGGCAGAAGAAATGGTGGCAGACTCCGAAGGCACAGAACTTGAGGACCCTTGGGAACTAGCGGACGAGGACCTAGCGGATACATCAAGGGACTCCCAACCGATCAATGACGGTGATGATTTGCAACCGAATAAGGGGGAGCCCAACCTCGTCCACGGCCAGCATGTCGACATCACCATCATCACCGATCAAAGGGTGGGGGCTGTAACCGTTGCGGACGAGCAAATTCAAAACGGCAGCTACTTGTACGTCCTCACAAGAACCGGGAAGGTAGAGCGTCGGTTCATCAATATGGGCCTCGAAGTGGACGACCGAATCGAGATCATCGACGGATTACAAGTGGGTGAAACAGTTGTGGAAAACGCTGAGCGGGTAGCGAAACCAAACGCACCGTTCATCACCAGGTTAGACCTCCTTAGACTCAATCTAAAATTACTGAAGGACGGCGAACCGATGGATTGGGTAAAAGCCATCGGCGTCGGATTTTCAAAACAATAAAGAATCAGGCTCCAGTTGAGCCTGATTTGGGACACGGGGACCATGTCCCACTACTTCTTTTTCCAGACTAACTCATCGCGATCCGCGGCCATTGGAGGCTGCTCCATCCAGCCATTTTTAATCATGATATTGGCCCCATCTTCCGAATACAATTGGACCTCAACAGATAATCGATTATACATGACCCCAATGTCGCCACGTGGACTTTGCGCAATCGCGGTCCCATAATAGCCGACACTCAAACTAATCATTCCAGATGTAAAAAACATCATCAGTTTGTCCGAAAAGGTAGTCGAGGTGCTCTCCGTGACTTCCGCAGCCCATGTAGACGGAATTGGAAGGTTGCTTTCTGTCAGTTTATCACCAAATAACCTTGTATGCTTTTGGGCAATTCCAATGCCTTTCACAAGGAACTGCTTCACGTCCTTTGACTGGGCCACCTGACTAAACCCTGTTATGGTGGCCTCTCCCAATGCATTTCGCTGGTGATTCGCGAACAGATTGCTAACCTCAGAGGCGACTAAAGGACGCTTTTCGCCGATGACATCTAAAACAAACCCTTGTTTTTTAACATAATCCACGTCTGTTTGGTTTGGAAGGTAAGGGGAGCGGATGTATATCCCCTTTGCTAACAGCAGCTCCTTGGAAATTTTATATAACTCCATGGTTTCAGTCATACATTCCATAAAATAGTCGGTTATATCGGCCCTTGTCGTCGAAGCAACGGCGGCCGAGTAATTTGTTAGCCCAATTTTAGACATAGTATGGATAAATTGAAGTACATAGGTGTCTGAGTACAGCCTAGGTGCTTGGAGATTCACATCAGTCCCCACACTAAACCCATCCGGTACGACTTGCTTCTCTTCCTTAAAAATGCTTGTCAGCTTGTCAATATGACTTTTCGATATGTTTAAAGCGTGATCAATGATTGGTTTTATTTCTTCGTCTTCAGCCTTTTCTAGAAAAAACGTAAGCATACAGATGCTTCCACTATCATTCATGTACTGTGCCCAAAGCTGGGCTATTTCAGAGGATGTTAGCCGAACCTGACCTACATTACTCATATTTATCACTCCAATTTGAAGTCTATATTCCATGTTTTCCATTCTTGATACTCATTATGTATTTCCAAGCGGATTTCATGTGGTGAGTTTTAGAACAAAATAAAAGAAGACCCTTCCCATTAGTGAGGGGTCCTCTTTAACGGTGCAAAAGAACCATTTTACACGATAATTAGAGTTCTAAATCTCAACGATTATAGCATTATGAAGTCATTAAAATTCCTGACCTCTCTCTTAAAAAAGAAGGTCTTCCTAAATTTGGTAACTATTGAAAGTGAAATAAGGGGAGATTTTCCCCTTAAATACAGTATTGAGCTCGTTTCGGGGGATATAAGGGGAGATTTTCCCTTTATGCAAATAAAAATGCCCCGTTTTCACGCTTTTCTAGTGAATAGCGGGAACTTCTCCCTTTATTTCAGCTATTTTCAACGCTATTTACAAATTAAGGGGAATTTTTCCCCCTATTATTGTTAAGTGTTAAAGGTGGAAAGTAGGAATGTCGAAAAGAGCGGGGCATTTCCAATATGGATGCCTCCTCGAGCACTTCGCTCCTGTTGGGTTTCCCTTGGCCTTGCACTCCCGCAGGACCCTTTGAATAGGCCCACGCACGTCGTTGATTTTCGAGGAGTCTTTGTACCTTCACTTCAATCAACAGGTACGGGAACAAAGCTTACTTGTCGGCATTTCCCCTAAACCACCCATCCAATCCAAGCAGCTAAAACTGAGAGCAGGAAGGAGGTTCCAACATAAATCGTCGCCAGCTTAAGTTTGTTAGCCACAATCAATTGCACAGTCTCGTTCCCAAAGGTGGAAAATGTGGTATAAGCGCCACAAAAACCTATTCCAAAGAGGGACAGAGCCCAATCTTGTATCAAGCCTTGAGTATGTAAGTTAAAAAGTAGTCCAAGTAAAAATGAACCGGTTATGTTGATGATCCACGTTCCGCGGGGAAAATGACCTCTGTAATTGCGCATGACTGCGAGTCCAAGAGAATATCGGCAAATCGCACCGAGCGCACCGCCAATGCCAATTAGGAGATAACTCATACAGTGGCATCCCCCTTGGTGGCAAGCTTAAAGCCGAGAAACGCCAACAGAAGTCCTACTAAAATAGAGAGAAGAACATAAAGCAGCGCAAACAAGACTTGGCCAGCTACCAACAGGTTAACGGTTTCAACTGAAAAGGTAGAAAACGTCGTAAAAGAGCCTAAAAAGCCAGTACCGATTAGCAGAACCGTTTCCCCACGAAACGCCCGCCGCTTGGCAAACGCCAAAAACCAGCCAAGTGCTAGGCAGCCAAGTAAATTAACCAGCAAGGTCCCAATCGGAAATCCGTTATCTGTATGCAGCCATTCCCCAAGCGCAAACCGCAGAATAGCCCCGAAAAAACCACCTAAACCAACAAAAATAAGTTTCATTTGGTGCCTGACCCCCATTGCGTTGAAGAGATAAAGTATAGCTTTATCATATACCATCCTGACCTTAATTTTAATGAAATGTAAAAATCTCCACCAGTGGGACAAAATAAACAGGCTAGGTATGATACTTGTTGTCTCTTGAGGTAATCGGTTCTATAATAAATCTATCTGATTAAGGAGGTGAAAACTCATGAAGAAGGGTACGATACACGCCATAAAAAAACTTGAAAATACGATGAATGAGAGACTCAACAAACAGGATGAAATGATGCAGCAACTCATTCATCTCGTAGCAAAAAATACAGAGCGGATCATCGCAATGGATGAACGCTTCGATGGAGTAGACCAGAGGTTTAGCGAGATGGATGAACGCTTCAATGGAGTAGACCAGAGGTTTAGCGAGATGGATGAACGCTTCGATGGAGTAGACCAGAAGTTTATCGCAATGGATGAACGCTTCGATGGAGTGGACCAGAGGTTTAGCGAGGTGGATGAACGCTTCGATGGAGTAGACCAGAGGTTTAACGAGGTAGATGACCGACTAGTTCGGATAGAGGCGGCAGTTACCAGGATTGAGGAAAATGAACCAGTCAATATTACTTCAATGCTAAATCAAATAAACGTCAAGTTTGATGAAAGTAGAAGTGAAATTCTAGCTTTGAATATACGGGTATCAAAAACAGAATTAGAAATTGAGAAACTCACAAAAAATTAAGATTGTTCCCTTTGGAGTCTAGGTACTCTATAGGCAATTCTATCTATTCTACGCTTTACTAAATACTTCCTTGTTTTCATATAGAAAACAAATGAACTTCTTTCCATCAATGAAATTCAACCTTCAATTCAATGTAAAAATTCATTCGTTCCCGTCTACGGCAATATTGCAGAAGTAAATAGGGAAAGAACACCCCATATAAGGCAATTTCATTTTCCCTATTTACTACGACCTTAGAGCCAATAATCCTTGTTCCACCAAGGCGAATTCAACCAAACGTTTGATTGACCCACTTAATTCTCGTATTCCTCGGCAAATCTTCTCATCACTCGATTAATCGCCAGAACCAACTCAGGCCGGCTGGATAAAGACAACACGACTTCTTTAGTGTTGTCCTCAAGATCAAGATGAATTTCCGCTTTGATACGGATTCTCATCTTCTTTCCTTGAAATTGAACAGAGTAGCAGCCAAGATCCTTCACTTCATTGTCCTCATTCATTTGTTCAATCATCAATTGGATAGCGTGAACATCGGAAACTTTAAAGCTAGAGTCAAAAATAGCAGACAACCGACAGAAAAAGGGCGGCACATTTTCAGAAACGAAGGTCATGGTCGCTACTGCTGAATCACGAAAATCCTTCTTAATCAACATCACAACCACAGCCGCAACGATAAGCAGTCCCCAAAGCACTAAACTAAAGTCAGGCATCCTCATACACACCTTCCAAGTTCGTACATTCATCCGAAATTAAATGAATTAAAGCCGCTTAAACGAGTGAGGAAATATCTTCCTTATATAAGTTATGATAAGAAAATCTATTCAATGTTTTAAAATCATTACTATCTATAAAATAATAAAAAGGGTGGGCAACTAAATGCCAACCCTCAAGCCTGATACTATCCAATAATCACTTTCTCCCTAGGGAAATGATACAAATCATCTGCCCCAGGTCTTGATATAATCGTGATAAATGACAGGATTCCAATCCGACCGATAAACATCAGTAAAATAATAATAATCTTCCCAATGGTACTGAGTTCAGGTGTGATACCCATTGATAAACCGGTTGTCCCGAACGCCGAGGCCACTTCGAAAATCAGTTGCATCGTTGTAAACGGCTCGGTAATCGAAAGCGTGACGACTGCAATAAAGCATAACAGGAGTGCCGTCGACATCACGGCCATTGATTTTAAAATATCCTCAGGCTCAAACTCCCGATTGAATACTTTTACCGACTTCCGCCCGCGAGCAAAGCTGTATAAAAACAACAGGATAATCGCGACCGTCGTCGTCCGTACGCCACCGCCGACAGAGCTAGGCGAAGCTCCAATGAACATCAATCCACTAATCACAAGGAGTGTAGGATTGGTAAACAAGCTAACATCGACCGTGGCCAAGCCACCATTTCTCGTCGTCGATGATTGGAAGAAGGCGTAGAAAAACGACTCATGCCAAGTTTTATCCGCGAAGAAATGGTTAAATTCTAATAGTAAAATTGCAACAGTACCAAAAATCATTAATCCAAAAAACGTGGAAGTCGTTAGTTTCGTATATAAAGAAAAACGGGTTCGCTGACGTGTTTTTCTCGTTGCAAAATAGTCCTTTAACTCAATCAACACCGGAAATCCAATCGCCCCTAAGGTAAGGAGGACGATGTTAACGGTCTGCACATAGTAATCATGTGCAAAGGGAATCAGCGATTGTCCGGTAATATCAAAGCCTGCATTGGTGGTGGCACTCACAGAAGCAAACATCCCCTGTAAAAACGCCTCTTGCCAGGTAGGGAAGTAGCCTAAAAAGTAAGTCCCCAATAGTAAAGCGCCAACAAGCTCAATCGCAACAATGATGATTAAAATATTTTTCATTAGGATCACAAGTCCAGACAAAGACGACTGATTCTGATCCGTCTTGATGAGCTGACGTTCTTTTAAGCCAATCTTTCTCCCTAAAATCAACCAAAAAAAGGTTCCCAACGTCATTATTCCAATACCACCAAATTGGAGGATGAACATCAAAATAAAGATCCCCGTGGTGCTAAACGTATCTGGAGTAGAGACAACCGTTAGGCCTGTCACACTAATCGCACTCACCGCCGTAAACAGCACGTCAATAAACGACCATTCCACCCCTGGCTTCAAGGCAATCGGCAAGCTGAGCAAAGCGACCGAAATCAAAACAGCAAAAAAGTAAAAAGAGACAATTAATTGTGAAGGGGATAGTTTTTCAAACCGCATTTTCAAAGGTACCATGTCAAAAAACTCCTTAAAAGAGGACCCATTGATCCAAATGTATGTAATTTATTATAGTCTCTCACATTATAAAGACTAGATGTTTAGAAAGGAAGTTTTTCGACAATCTGAGGGTACGTCCCTACGTGTCCTTGAATGAAAATTAGATTTCCATTCTGTAAAAGGCAAAATATATTCCCGTACGGGGAATAAAACCCCAATATATTCCCGTACAGAGAATATAACGCTGTTGGTCCTCGATTATATTCTCAAATAGGGAATATAACGTCTCTTAGGGGGAATATATCGTCCCTCAGGGAGAATAAAAGCCAAAGACCGCCCAATATATTCCCCTAGGGCGAATATAGTTTACCCCCTCACCGTATCTAATGACCTTTTTTCAGCTAAAACCCAACCCCAACACGCTAAAACCCAAGCCCAAACGCAAAAGAAGAGCAAAAAGCTCTTCTTTTAAGCATTTTACTTATAACCAGAGCACGATAAGCCTTCAATTAACCCCAAAAAGAAGCAAATTAACTGGGATACCCCCCAGCAGTTCATCAAGCAGTCCCAACTCCAGCGCCTTCTTTCCGCTGCTGTTCCTTCGCCGCCTCATACATCGAAGTAAACCGCGTCTCAACCTTAGCAAAAATAGTACCTTCAGGATACTGTCCATCGTCCTCACGCACATTCCCTGCAGGAACACCTGTTAAAATCTCAATCCCTTCAGCAATATGGCCAACCTCCCAAATATGGAATTCTCCGCGCTCAACGGCAGCAACCACCTCTTCAGCCAACATCAAGTTGCGGACATTCTGTTTCGGGATAATCACACCTTGTTTCCCGGTTAAGCCCTGCTCCACGCAAATATGATAAAAGCCTTCTATCTTTTCATTCACCCCACCAATTGGCTGGATTTCGCCCCATTGGTTAACCGATCCGGTCACGGCAATCCCTTGATAAATCGGAACCTCTGCAAGTGACGATAGCAGCACATATAACTCGGTGCTTGAGGCACTATCCCCATCAATGCGCGAATACGTTTGTTCAAAAGCAATGCTCGCGGATAACGGGATTGGATTGTTTTTAGCAAACAGCCCTGCGAGAAAGCCGTTCAAGATCATATGACCTTTATTATGAATCTGCCCACTCAAGGCCGCTTCACGTTCAATATTCATAAACCCGCTTTTGCCCACAAAGGTCTGGGCGGTTATTTTCGTCGGAATCCCAAAGCTTGAATCCCGCGTCCCCATCACGGCAAGCCCGTTGATCTGGCCAACCCGGTAGCCGTCGGTATCCACCATAATCACACCTTGATGAATCATTTCGCGGTACTGCTCAGACACATGATTCGAACGATGCACCTGCTCGGCAAGCGCCTGGGCAATATGGGTGTCCTCGACAACCTCAGCGCCAGCCTTCCTCGCCCAATAGCTGGATTCAACGAGGACTTTGACAATATCATGGAACCTCGTCGACAGCTTGCTTTGCTCCTCAACAAGACGTGAGCTGTAATCAATGACCTTTGCAACCGCCCGCCGGTGGAAGGGAAGCAAGCCTTCATTATCAGCGTAATTTTTCACAAAGTGAGCCATCTTCAGGCTGTTTTCTTCACTCTTTTGCATCACCGTATTAAATTCAACTTTAACCTTAAACAGCTTATGAAAGTCCTCGTCTAGCCTAGAGAGGAGGTCATACAAATAATACGAACCAATCATGATGATTTTAAGATTGAGCGGAATCGGCTCAGGCTTGATGCCGCTCGTCGGGAATACCCCGCGCTCCTCGCTCAAGTTTTCAATCTGCAGCTTTCCTGTTTGCAGCGCTCGTTTCAACAACGTCCACACATAAGGCTGCTGCAGCAATTCTGACGCTTGTAAAATTAAATACCCACCGTTCGCCATATGGAGGACACCTGGCTTGATGTACGTGAAATCAGTCGTCCACATCCCGAGCGAGCCATGATATTCCACCTTGCCAAACAAGTTGTGATACGTCGGATTCGTTTCGTAGATGACGGGCGCGCCCTCCAGCCCTTTATGATTCACCAGTAAGTTCACGCGGTACCGGTTGAGCTGCTGCTCCTTTGATGCCGTGAGTGCGTTCAGCGGATTCACTTGCTCCTCTTCCTCTAAAAAGAAGGAAAAGTGGACGACGACATCATGGAAAAACGCCTCCAAATAGCTAAGCACCTTTGGGTGATTTTTATAGTGATCGCGAAGCGGCAGAAACAGCCCTTCAACCGCATCAACGGCGGTTTGGCGCATAAATTGCTCGGCCGTCTTGCGTAGCTGCTCATCAATCGTCCGAATCTGATAAACCGTTTCACGGATTTTCTCCTCAACCAGCTTTTCCTTCGCAAGAATCCTTTCTTTTTCCTCCTCAGGCATCTGTTCATAGACCATGCGATCAATCGGCTTCCCGTTCATCAGCGGAAAGGTCGCATAGCCATTTGGGGCACGTTCAAGGCGAAGGTCCAATCCGAGGGCAAAGTTTTCCACCTCGGCCCACAGTTCATCCGCTTTTTTCTGAAATTGCTTCATGACACTTTGCTTCTTTTTCTCAAACTCTTCCGCTTTAAAAGTAGAGCGGATTTCGCGTTCAATCTCAATGACTAACGTCTCGATTTTCCGTTGGAATCGCAAGCCTTCACCAGCTGGCAAGGAAATCACCACAGGCCGGTCAGGGTTCTCAAAATGGTAAACATAACACATATCATCCGGGACGGCGTGCTTGGCAGCCATTTTCCGAACGCTATTCTGGGTATACGTCATCCGCCCAGTCCCAGACGGCCCAACCACAAACAAATTATAGCCAGATTGTTCAACCGCCAAGCCAAACTCCATCGCTTGTTTCGCGCGATGTTGGCCAATCATCTCGGTCGGTAAAGTATCAAGGTCACGGGTCGTTTCAAAAGGGAGGAGGTTCGGGTCAAATTCAGCACGAAGCATAGCGGCATGCACCAGGTGGCGAGAAAGGACAGGTTCACTAGTCAAAATAAATCCCTCATTTCTAATTGTTTTTAAGCAAGAGACAGGGAAGGGGCGAGTGCAAATAATCGTCTATCTATATCCCTTCGATACAGAACCTGAACAAACCTTGCAAAGAAACAATTGTTCAACAAATCTACTAATTTGGAAACATTCCCATACTTCCGAATAATCCCACTGACGGAGGTTTCACTTTAATATCAGCCAGATGTTATAATAAACCAAAGAATAAATGGGGTGAAAAACTCATGTCTGCATTGAAAAAAGAAGATGTTCTAAGTGAGATGGATGAACTCATTAAATCCATGACGAAAGAAGAAAAACATACTTACGCTCAGCGGCTTTTGAAAATCAAGGAAGGCGTAGAAAAGCTTTTGAAGGAAGAAGAAGATGAGCTATATTATGGGATAGTGAATGAGTCAATGAAAGAAGTATGGGATAATGAAAAGGATGATGTTTACAATGACCTATAAAAAAGGCGATGTAGTCTTGGTTCCTTTTCCGTTTACAGACGGGAAAGGGAGCAAGAAAAGGCCTGCTTTAGTTTTAAGCAAAGAAGGACATCATACTACCTATGATAAGTATGTGTGCTTAATGATTACAAGCCAAGGAGCTTCCGAAGGAACAGAGCGATATGAACACAATATTAATTCTCCACTAAGCAGAGGATTGGTATTAGAACCTTCCTTTGTGATAGTGGACAAGGTGTTTACTACCGAGGACCGTTTCATATTAAAAAAGCTAGGTGAAATTGGTTATGTCAACCTCAGAATTGTTGAACCAATGTTTGATAACATCTATAAATAAGATATTAGTAGTTATGAAGGGGCGGTGCATCTGCTCTTTTTTTATGCCTGTGTTACCGGGTCTTTGAACGAACTTAGCAAGGAGAACAGGATGCCGATTCCCTTCCTCCCACAGTTCTATAATTCCGACTTGACACATAGGAATTATAGTAGTAAGATTTGTGAGTCTTATTTACAGGATTATTTATTATTTTCATATTCTAAGATAGGGGGAAGGGAAATGAATAGTTTACTCATTATTGTCAACATCGCTGTGTTTCTCGTGTTGCTAGGCGTATTGTTCTACATGCAAAAGAAACATATTTCATTTTCGAAGCGTGTATTCGCAGGTTTAGGTATAGGTATTATTTTTGGTGTTATCCTTCATTTATTGTACGGATCCGCTTCGGATGTCACATCAGGCACGATTGAGTGGTTAAATGTTGTCGGAACGGGCTATGTACGCTTGCTGCAAATGGTCGTTATGCCGCTTGTGTTCGTTTCAATCGTCGGAGCATTCACTAGAATGAAACTAACGAAAAACGTCGGGAAAATCAGTTTCCTCGTGCTTGCTATTTTACTAGGAACCACCGCGGTTTCAGCAGCAATCGCGATCGGAACAACTGTAGGTTTTGGTCTTGATGGCGTTGAGCTAACAGAGGGAGAAGCTGAAGCAAGTCGAAATGCGATGCTAGCTGAACGTGCAGGCGAGGTTGAAAGCTTAACGGTTCCTCAGCAGCTTGTGCAAATGATTCCAAACAATCCGTTTGCTGATTTAACAGGTTCACGCGCAACTTCTACGATTGCCGTCGTCATCTTTGCTGCCTTCATCGGTGTGGCGTATCTTGGGGTTAGAAAGAAACAGCCAGAAGAAGCAGCCCTTTTTGCTAAAATCGTTGATAGCTTATACGCCATCACGATGAGAGTCGTCACCTTGGTTCTTCGCCTCACTCCATACGGAATCTTGGCGTTGATCACAAAAGTCGCAGCAACAAGTAATTATGAAGCGATTGTTAGCTTAGGCAAGTTTGTGGTTGCGTCCTATGTCGCGTTAATCTTAATGTTCGTTGTTCATTTGATTTTACTAGCATTTGCAAAGTTAAGCCCAGTTCGATATGTGAAAAAAGGCTTCCCAACCTTGCTATTTGCGTTCACGTCACGCTCTAGTGCCGGAACATTGCCATTAAACATCAAATCACAAACAAAGGACTTTGGTGTATCTGAAGGGATCGCCAACTTTGCCGGTCCATTCAGTCTGAGCATCGGCCAAAATGGCTGTGCCGGAATTTACCCAGCAATGCTTGCGGTGATGGTCGCACCAACCGTTGGAATTAACCCATTAGATCCATCATTCATCCTAATGCTTATTCTTGTCGTTATGATCAGCTCCTTTGGAGTAGCTGGTGTCGGCGGTGGCGCAACATTTGCATCTCTTATCGTTCTTTCCGTTATGGATCTGCCATTAGCGATTGTCGGTCTATTAATCTCTGTAGAACCACTAATCGACATGGGCCGTACCGCATTAAACGTCAGCGGCAGCATGACAGCCGGTATCTTAACAAGCCGCATCACGGGCGAGTTCGAGCAAGAAGTATACGATAAGCCAGAAGTCGTCGAAGCATAAGACTTTCATTATAATAAAATAAACCTAATGCCTGCCCTACATGATTGATGTGTAGGGCAGGCATTTTTTGTGGATGCAAGGGGACTGTTGGATAGGTAGGCTTTGTTCCATAGGGGCGATACAAAGACAAAAATCAATGGATTGTATGATTTTGCAAAAGACCCTATGGAGAAAAATAATATAAATAGTCGAAGTTTGCATTTCCGAGGAAATATGTAGCCGATTTTGTCTATGAATCTATTTATAATAAAATATCGTTGCGGTTTTCTATTAAATTGATCTAGGGAATTGAACGGGGTGATATTTGGGTTCGTAGATCGCGTATCGCTGGGCGATATGAGGGAGCTTTAGTAATAAATATTCACATCCAATAATGTAACTGAGTTCTGAAAAAACAAGGTTACAAGCATTCCGATGGTGAAATGGTGATAATCATTCAACCTAGCATCGAAGCGATTATATCGCCATCCGATATGGACACGGAAGACCCTCCGAAAAGGCTATGAGCCTTTTGAGGATGTTGTATCGCTATGCGATACGGAAAGCTCACTTTGGAGAGTAAAACCATGCGGCTATCGTGTGGCCAATCAACTCAATGGGAGTGAAATTTATTGGCGATCTACTTCAGCAATATATAAGCTAAGAATTTACGAATCTATAATGTTTGTTAGAAACATCTTTGAGAGTAAGGTTGAACTCCCTACAATATTTGTATCGCTATGCGATATGGGCAATCGATATACGTTGTGCATCCTTAAGAGGGGCTTATTTTTCAAAAAAAATCGGAAGGGGCACAGACATCCATGAGAAGGACCTAAATAGGTTGTAGGTGGGAATTCCAATCATGAAAAGTCTTGTATCGCCATGCGATACGGAAAGTCACTTTGAAGAGTGAAACAACGCAGCGATTGGGTGACCAATCAATTGATTGGGAGTGAAGAGCGATATATAAGCTAAGAATTTACGAATCTATAATGTTTGTTAGAAACATTCTTGAGAGTAAGGTTGAACTCCCCACACTATTTGTATCGCTAGGCGATATGACTCTTGCAAATTCAGCTGAAAACCTTCATATTTAATATGAAAGGAGGTTCGATATGAGAAGCGATATCCAACCGTATGAACTATCGTTCACTTCCAAGGAGGTGGCGGAAAAAGCAGGGATTGCTACACCGACTGTTCGGAAGTATGCCCAAATCTTAGAGAGAAATGGGTATGAATTTCTAAAAGAGGGCGATCGACGGGTTTTTGTTCAATCCGATATTGAAGTGCTTGTAGCGCTACGCGATACGGACAACCCCCTTGAAGATGAAGCGAAAGAGCTTGCTTCTCAACAGAAAGCAAGATTAATAGGCTCAACTGAAATCGAAGTGGCTGTACCCGATACATATGACAATATGCTCCAAGACCCGAATCAGTTAAAAGAGATGTTCACTTTTTTAGCCAATGAGCTCGCAGCAACAAGGGAAATGAATGTCCAACTCACGAACGATATGTCCCAACTGAAAGTAACGGTTTCGCGGCTTCAGCAAGACCATCATGATTTAGGGGCGAATATTCGAAACTCCGCACAAAAAACTCAATTAAAAATTGAAAAACTAGCGGAACAAGAACGAACCCATTACGAAGAAATGTTGCAACAGGAAAAAGAAAAAAACGACACTTTACAAAGGGAAATCCAAACATTAAGGGAAGAACAGAGTAAAGTATTGCGTTCACAAAATGAGCTTAATCGAAAGGTTGAAGAAGTGGTTCACAAACAGCCCAAAGATACATGGGGAAAACTTATGTCCATCTTTCGAAAATAAGGTGCCTGTTAAAGGCTCTTTTTTTTGCATTATTTACTGAATAGGGGTAATTCTTTAACTATCATCCTAAAAAGAAAGCAGAACAACCGCCCCTTATAGAACGAAAAAGCCCACTCCTTTAAAGAAGCAGGCTTTGTTCGTGTGGGAGTTCCCCACTTTATCGATTACAAATGAATGTACTTGCTACTGAAAATCACAAAAACAAAGGAAACAGGAGACCTACCCGTGAACCAACACCTTAACCTTCTCTACAGCCCGTGACTTTTCTTCGGTCAGCGAGATACTCCGGTCACAGATGGCGTCGACGTCGTGGCGGTCGTGAGTGACCATCATGCAGGTCATATTTGCGGCCTTTAAGATCAAACGCAGCTCTTCGCGAATCTCGCCCTTTAAGTCTGCATCCAAATTACTGAATGGCTCATCCATTAACAGCAAACTCGGCTTCGGCGCCAAGGCCCGTGCGAGGGCGATCCTTTGCTGCTGTCCACCGCTCAGCTCATGCGGGTAACGCTTTGCATACTCGGTCATCTGCACAAGCTCGAGCATTTCCGTCAATCGAGCCTTTCGCTCGCTGCGGCTCATGCCATTTAACCCAAATAAAATATTATCCTTCACCGTCATATGAGGGAACAATGCATAATCCTGGAACACCATTCCGATGCCTCGATTTTCAGGCTGAACAAACAGCTTATGATTGACAACCGTCTTACCCGCAACCGTAACCGTCCCGCGCTCGGGAACCTCTAACCCTGCAATCACTCGAAGCAACGTACTTTTCCCGCTACCGCTTTGGCCGAGAACGCCGACAATCTCACCCTGGTTCATTTTAAAAGAAACATCGTTTAGAATCGGTTTTTTCGCTCCCCTAAAGGAAAACGTTAACCCTTCAACATCCAAAATTTTCATTGTTTCACCCTCTTCTTATCGATTAAGTAGAATAGAACGACAGATAAAGAACTAATCGCAATGATCATGAGCGACGGGATCGCGGCTTCATGAATCATTTCATCTTTGGCAAATTGGTAGGTCTTCGTTGCGAGCGTTTCAAAGTTAAATGGCCGTAATAGCAACACAAGTGGCAGTTCTTTCGTAATTTCAACAAATGTAAGGATAAAGCCGCTTAATAGTGCACCTTTCAAGAGCGGCAATTCGACTTTAAAAAACGTTCTTGTTATTCCGTTTCCCATCAACCTTGAAGCTTCTAAGTATTTCGTTCCGATTCGCTCAAACCCGACCTCAATGGAGTTGAAGCCAGTGGCCATGAACCGGATGCTGTAGCCGATAATCAACATGAAGATCGACATGCTGAGAATAAGTGGCGCCTCACCCCAGCCTAGCGAAGAATACAAGGGTGCTAATTTTTCATCAAGCGTGATGAACACCGCTAAAACGCCGATGGCAATAATCGCTCCAGGAATCGAATACCCTGCGGTGACTATTTTAGCTAAAAAGTAAGAAAAGACCGTTTTCGAACGACTGACATTCGCTACGACAACCGCAAGGATGATCACCAATGTGGACGAAACCCCTGCAACCATAACGGTCTGTTTTAGCAAGGTGAAGAACGACGTGCTCCAGACCTTTTCAAACGTCAATCCTGCCCATGAAAGCAACTGGATCAACGGAATCGCAAATCCTAATAGAAAAATCAGCGCACAATAGCTAAACGCAGTAGCAGCCTTAAAGCCGGTAAGCTTCATGGGAACAAGTGGTTTCGATTTATTGTTCAAATTATAACGCTGACGCTGTCTGAGCAAGCGCTCAATGATAAACAATCCAACGAGAATCACCATCAACCAAGCGGCCAATCTCATCGCAGTATCGACATCATACATCCCAAACCAAGTTTGGAAAATCGCCGTTGTGATTGTATGAATGCCAAAATAACTCGTTACACCATAGTCACTTAACACTTCAAAGATAACCAATGCGGCCCCGCCAACAATGGCTGGCCTTGAGAGGGGAAGCACTACTTTTATAAAAACATCTAGTGGCTTTCTGCCCAGTAGCCTTGCGGATTCGATATAAGATGAACTTTGATTTTCGAGAAACGCTTTCGAAATCAAGTACACATACGGGAATAAGAATAAAGTAAAAATAAACACAGCTCCACGTAGGGAGGAGATCGATAAAAGCTCAGGGTTGACTTGGTACCCAAATTCATTCCGCAGCGTGGATTGAACGACCCCGGTATAGCTTAACATCGTGCGATACGTGTAAGCCGCAATGTAAGGGGGGATCGCCAGCGGAAGCATCAGTCCCCAGCGGAAGAAATTCCGAAGTGGAAACTCATAGGCAGTGGTTAACCATGCCAGTGTGATGCCCAAAAACGATGTAAGCACCCCGGTTAATACCACAAGGGTCATCGTGTTAAAAAGATAGTTTTGTAGTAAATATTCACGAATTTGGAACCAATTTTTATTTGGCTCCTGAAAAAGCTCGAGAAACACAAACAGGATGGGCATCAGGATTACAGCTGCCCCAATCATGCTGATGATCCACCAACCGTTAAGCTCCTTTTGTGCATAGCGCTTAACTCGATGTAGGTTCATTTTAACTCCAACCTGTCTTATTTAAAATTTCCATAGGATCTGGATATATTCCCCATGATTGTAAAGTTAGTAGGGGTGATAGAAATGATAATCATTATCAATAGTTGCTACCTTTATTCTATCTATCTATAGTGTTAAGGTCAATAAGATTTTAGAATGTTCATATAATGTTCAAAGTCGGAAAGAGTGTTGTTTAACTGAGATGGCTGTTTTTGCTACTGAACAAGGATTGTTGATTTCCGCTCCGGGCACTCGCTTTCCGTGGGGAGCTCCTGGAGCCTCCTTGGCGCTTTCAGCTCCTGCGGGGTCTCCAGTGACCTCTCTATCCCACAGGAGTCGAGTGCCCTCCGCTCCAATCAACAATTTACTTTTACATCGCCTAATCTATAAAATAGAACACCTCTAAATCTCTCCCAAATGAAAGAACTTCCACAACAAAAAAGACAGCAGAATAAACTGCTGTCTTAGGCCGATTACTTCCAACCACTCTTATTAAAGATTTCAATTGCCTTCGCGTTATGCTCACCAAGTGTATCAAAGTTCAGCTCTTGCATTTTGAACTCGCCCCATGATGAAAGGACTTCAGGTAGTGCTGCTTCTGGATTCACTGGGAATTCATAGTTGTTTGCAGACAAGTATTCTTGCGCTTCTACGCTTGTCATATATTCAATCAGTTCAACAGCGTTTTCTTTGTTAGGGCTGTGCTTCGTTAAAGCAAGTCCAGAGATGTTCACGTGAGTACCATTTGTTTCTTGGTTTGGATAAAAGACACCGATGTTCTCAGCAACTTTCTTTTCCTCTGCATCCTCAGAGTTTAACATAAGACCAACATAGTAAGTGTTCATGATTGCAACATCACCTGTACCCGCTGCAATGGCTTTCGCTTGGTCACGGTCGCCGCCATCAGGCTGACGAGCAAAGTTTTTCACAATTCCATCTGCCCATTCTTGTGCAGCCTCTTCGCCATTCAACTCAATGAAAGAAGCAAGAAGGGACTGGTTGTAAAGGTTTGTTGATGAACGAGCAAGCACTTTGCCTTGCCATTTATCACTTGTTAAATCCTCATACGTTAAAAGATCTTCCGGTTTCACACGGTCCTTTGAGTACACAATTACACGTGCTCTAGTAGACATTCCCACCCAGTAATTCTCTTTATCTCTTAAATTTTCAGGAACTTGTTCGTTCACAATATCAGACTCAACAGGTTGTAGAACATCGTTGTTTTTTGCGTTTGCTAACACACCGCCATCAACCGTGATAAATAGATCGGCTTCTGTGCTTTCGCCCTCACGCTTTAAGCGTTCAATAAGTTCTTCCGCTTCTGCTTTGACAACATTTACTTCAATGCCCGTTTTCTCAGTAAAGTCCTTAAACACTTGCTCATCGGCTTCATAGTGTCGAGCCGTATAGACATTTACAATTTTACTTTCTGGTTCAGCCGCTTTATCAGTTGTTTTTTCCGGCTCTGAGCCCGAATCTGTGCCACAGCCAGCTAGTCCAACTGTTAGTAGTGCGCTTGCTAATACAGGTTTGATCCATTTCGAGATAATCATGAATAATTGCTCCTTTGTTGTTTGTTTTGTCGTATAGTTGGTAATGAAATTCATTATCAATTAGATGATTTTATTCTACCTTGTGATAGTGAATACGTCAATAACTTTTCTGAAAGTTCACAGTTTATTCAATAAATCTTTTCCCTGAATGCATGGGGCCTGTTTCTATAGCCCTTGCACCCGGTAGTGAGGAATAGCCATTGCCGTAATTTCATTAAAATATGGGAAAAATAAACTATATTTTAGATAATAATTTTTAAAGATTACAAGGAAGCAATAGAAAAGCATAGTTAAAAGTCATGCTTCATGATTTCTACGTGAGTGTTCGTGTTAAACTTGTAAGAGGGCAACAAAAGAAAGTGAGGGTAACATAAAAATGGGGATTACGATTATCGATATAGTCTTTTTTATTATCGTGATTTATCTACTGACTAAAATCAGTAAGTTAGAACACCGCATCAGTGCGATGCAAAAAACAATTGACCAGTTAACGTCCAAGGTGAAGCTTCCAGAACCAGCTATCAATAAGGAACTCCGCCAGCTATTAAAAGTCGGCAAAGAGGTCGAGGCAATTCGCCAAGCGCGCAACGAGTTCGGCCTTTCATTAGCTGAGGGAAAACAATACGTGGACAAGCTAAAGAGTGGGAACTAGCCTATGAAAAAAATCGCAAATAATGCTCTGCAAATTTATCTAGTGGTCATCTTCATCATGCTTATGAAGAGCTTCCTCCCATTAGGGGAGACCATCCAAACCCTAATCAGCTTCCTCTCTGTGTTGGTCGTGCTTGGCGTGTTTATTATAGAGAAGAAGGTTCATAGGAAAAAACGCTAGTACTTGGATTAAAGCTCCGAGTACTAGCATAGTACTCGAACCCCTAATGACCCTTTTTCAGATAAAACCAACCCAATACCACGCAAAAGTGCTGCATAGCAGGCCCAAAGCTCTTCCTATTAAGGTAATTAAGCTTTTAAACTAGTCGTACAACGTTCAACCCCACCCTTCATCCAACAAATTCTGAATAAAACAAGTTCTACCCCGCATATTGATGAATGAACACATAGCTTCGAAAGGGGCTGGTTGCTTGAGGAGAAATCGAAACATGCCAATCATTTTGTTCATGGGCGCTTCCTTGCTACTCTTTCTGATTGTCAACACGCTTAACAGTCTTAGAATCTATGTTGTGTACAGTTCTGGGATAGGACCGTTTTTATTCATTGGCTTTGTCTTAATCGTCATGGTGATGCTATATATAAAAGGAATGAGATATTGAAAGCAGAGGGACGGATCTAGATTCGTCCCTTGTTTCTGTTCAATAAAAGGAATCTCCATATCCTTCCAATTTTGTCGAAACATTATAGTCGAAATTAGGAAGGGGATTTCACTTATCAGGAAGAATTAATTAGATTGGAAAAAATACTTGCTTGTTGGACAAGCGACTATTTTTTACTTTTAATCGTGATGGGGGAAACACAATGAAAAAGGGGCTGTACATGCTTTTATTCATGATCTTATTCATGAGCGTTGCCATTAGCCATGTCAGTGCTGCTGAGGTGCAGGGGGAAATTAAAGAAGGGGCCACAAGTTTACAAAACACCCAGGTGGTCATTCGCGAGCAAGGAAACAACAACCTAATCCAGACCAGAACTGATGGGAACGGTTCATTTAAGGCCAAGCTGGCCGATGGAACGTATGCCATTAAAGCCGTAAAGGGGAAGAACGATACATGGTTTAGCACAAATGAACAATTTGTCGTCAAAAAAGGCAAAATCAACGGCGAGATTGTTCTTTCAGAAAAGAAACAAAGCAAGACACCAACAGCACAAGCTAGCAATTTTACCGGAGTGCTAAAGGAAGGAAACAAAGGATTAAAAGCAACCCTTCTCCTCTCAAATTATAGCGAATACGAAGAGGAATTTTACACTATTAACACAAAGGGCAACGGTAACTTCGCGGCTTCACTGCCGGATGGCAACTACTTTCTATTTGGAATCCAACTGGACGATGGGTTTTACCGTCATGAACTGCAGTTTACCGTTCAAGACGGAAAGATGGTTGCCAATGGCGAGGAACAAGCAAATCTAACGATCACCATTCCTAAAAATGCCTACACAGGCCAAGTAGCTGATTCCTCAACACCTTTAACCAATGCGCACCTCATAGTAGAGAAAAAGGGAGCCAGTGAGGAGGAGGGAACAGAGTTTATTCAAGAGACAATGACGAATAAAAAAGGGGCGTTCTCGCTACGTGCCCTACCGGATGGCGTCTATACTCTAAGTGTGACCCATGACACATTCAGTTCCTGGAACTTTCAAACCTTTGAAGTAATCGATGGCGCAATTTATGTTGATGGCGTCCAAACCGATTCTTTTCGCATCACCGTACCGGAAATAACGTTAAATGGAACGCTCTATGACGGCGATCAGCCAATATCGACAAACGCCTATATCAGCTTTGGTGGAGAAAATGAATCAGGAGAGTATAACGATTATTGGATGCCAGTCGATTCATCGGGTAACTTTCAATACCGCTTAGAAGATGGCAGCTATACCATCACTTATATTAGCGAACAAAACCGCGACAACGCTGTGAACATCTCGTTTGAACTCCGCGACGGACAGATCTATCAGAACGACGAAATCATATCAAACTTAAAAATCACCCTGCCGCCAGTAACATTCAGCGGCAAGCTCGTTGATGGAGGACAGGCTCTACAAGGTGCGGTTAATGTTGAGCAAATTTCCGAAGAAAGTTATGAATGGTATCATGCACAAACAGATGAAAATGGGGTTTACTCGCTACGCTTGCCAGACGGCAGCTATCAAGTAACGGGCGGGTACTTATTTGACGAAGGAGAAGATTTAAGCCTCTATCTTCCATTTGAGATTGTCGACGGTAAGCTTGTTGTCGATGGTCAGGAACAAGCAAAGTTAGATGTGCAAATTCCTCCTGTAAGTGTTCACGGTCTTGTAAAAGATGGCAGTCAAGTCGTAACTAGTGGGCACGTATCCATCATGTCAGAAGATCATGGGGGTTACAGTTTTAAGCAGATCAACGAAGACGGAACCTTTAGCCTTCGTTTAGCAGATGGCAACTATCAATTGATGGAGGTTCAGCTAGAAGATGGAACTACTGCAAATGTAAATCAAGCATTTTCCGTTCAAGATGGTCAAACCTATGTGGATGGTCAGCTTCAAGAAAGGCTAGAGATTATCGTCCCACCAGTTACGGTAACAGGAACGTTAACGGAATCTGGAATCCCAGTCATGGGAAGTTTGTACATCATGGAAATGTATGATGCGGAAGATCCTTTACAGGCACACACCTCATCAGATGAACAAGGTCGCTTCCAACTCCGTCTTCCAGATGGCGAGTACAAAGTTTACGATATTTACCCTTGGGACGGTCCTGCCTTCCATTCAGGTGCAGAATTTAAAATTGCTGACGGTCAACTATACATCAATGGTGAAAAAGCAGAGCAACTGAACATTGCGCTTGATCCAGTAACCGTAACCGGCACTGTCACCAACGGCGAAGAGTTGGTATACGAAGGCTTTGTGTCCATTGCTTCATTAGATGGCAACTGGAGCGCTGGCTATCCAGGTTGGATTCAAGGTGGGAATTATCAAATGCGACTTCCTGACGGGGAGTACCAAATTACTATGGTCCAAGACTTTTATTCTGGTGATTATTACTTTAATAAACCATTCACCTTGAGTGAAGGAAGAATCTTTGTAGATGGGGAAGAAGTAAGTACATTGGATCTTAATTTGCAGGATGGCGTACAAGAAACGTTCCCTGAAGACAATTGGGAAGAACCCGTAGAAGGTGAAGCCTAAGTTTCGACTATATGTAAAAGTAGAAAGCCCTCAAAATGACGAGGGCTTTTTTCATTTGAGAGTATAATAGAAAAAGGCTGTTTTCGTATAGATTGTTGTTAAAATTGTAAAAATCTTAAAGCCGATTTTTACTAGATAAGCTATTTGGTACGTAATAAGAAGTTTGCGCGCTCTTTTCTCATTAATAAAATGGTACTTTGAAGGGAAACAAAGCTTAATTCAACCGAATTTGTATCCAAGGGCAACAAAAGAGCCTAGAAAAAACCAAAGCCAAACACACAACATGTTCGTCTAATCAATGAGGATGCAGAGGGACGCTGCTTTTGCGAGAGAAACGTCCTCTTGCGTCCGCAACTAAGGGGGTGGCGAGGATTTTAGAGTTGATACATAAAGCTCAATCAGGCGATGATGAAGCCTTTTTGGAGCTGTTTCAGAGATATGAGCAGGATTTATACCGCATGGCGTTTGTGTATGTGAAGAATCAAGACGATGCGCTTGATGTGGTCCAGGAGACGGCCTATAAGGCTTTTAAAAACATTCAAAGCTTACGCGAACCACGCTTTTTAAAAACATGGTTAATCAAAATTGCCATCAGCTGTGCGACAGATTTACTAAGGAAGCGGAAGAATGTCGTCTACATGAACCAAACCGATATGGAGCTTATCGGCAAGGACAACACCGATGTGTCCATGACCATCACCGTGAAGCAAATCCTTGAAAGTTTGGACGAGCATGAAAAGACCCTCGTTTTTCTGAAGTATTACAGTGAGTTAACCTTTAAAGAAATTGCGGAATTGAAGGACCTGCCATTGGGGACTGTCAAAACCACGCTGTATCGGGCATTAGAAAAGCTACGGGTTCAAATGAAGGGAGCGGATCTTTTATGAGCAAGCACATTAAAAGCGAACTAGAGAAAATTGACATCCCAGCAGAGCTCCATAACCGAGTCAAATTGGGCGTCAATCAGGCGAAAGAAGAGATGCTGGCCGAGCAAAACCACACACCAAGGAAGCGACCTAGTAAAAGAAACAAGTGGAAGGTTGGCGGCCTTGTAGCAGCGTCCATCCTAACGATCACGCTCTCTTCCGGCTTTGTTCACCCAAGCATGAATCAAGTGTTAGCTAGTACGCCGCTAGTAGGCGGAATCTACGAAAAGTTTGGCGATAAAATGGGCATGCATCTGGCAGAGCAAAACCTAGTCACCCCAATAACCCAAGCAGTCACCAAGAACGGCGTCACTGTAAAATTAACCAATGTCTACTTTGACGGCGATGTTGTCAGCATCACCGGAAATGTAAGTGGCGACCTGTCCAAGGGGCATAACGAACCAGGTGAAGTGAGCATGGATCTGAACTTTGAAAACAACAAAGGCGACAACGACCCATGGTTAAACGGGATGTCTACCGACATGCAGGAAGGTGACAACGGCCATGACTTTCAGTGGAAGATAAACTATCCTTATAAAAGCATAAAAGAAGACTTCACGCTGCCGATTTCAATTCATAACATCAATGGCATCGAAGGGGAGTGGACATTTAATGTCCCAATCAGCCAAGAACATAGTAAGGCACTGGTCCTAGACCATTCTCAACACTACGAAGCTGACGGTGTCACGATTAAGGTCACAGAACTAAAGCAATCCAAGGCTTCGTCGACCCTTACTTTTGAAACCATTACTAGCTTTGAAGGAGATAACGTCGAACTCTATAAAGCAGAGGATGAAAACGGAAACGTTCTATTCCATTATGAAAATGATACGCTCCTAGCAAGTAGCAAACAAGATGATGGCTATCATCAGACCTTCCGAAAAACCGTCGATCAAATCGCAGCAGGAACGAAAGCCATCACCTTCTATCCAGCTTTCACAATTGCCGACCCAACCGTACAACAAAGGCTGGATGAAACTAGTTTTACCTTAGAAAGCGAGCGGTCTGATTTAGCCATCAAGGTCAACAATGTTACGCAGGAAGGCGACAAGCTAATTCTTGACTATCAGTTCCAAGGGCTAGCGGATGACCTAAGCAACCAAAAGCTCGAAATCATTCAGCATAACCTATCCTATGCGTTTACTTTAGTCGATCAAGACTTTGTCGATAAAATAGACCCGGAAAACCCATTCCCACCAGAGGGCCATAGCATTTCACGCAACGAAGTCAAGGTTATCGATCAAAAGAAACACGAGTACCAGGCCATCTTTGATCTAAAAGGAGAAGAGAAATTCGAGAACTTCTCGTTAGCAGATACCGTGTTACGAATGGACTTTAATAGTTATATTGATAACAAGGAATTAGCTCCGTTTACGGTGGAGCTTTCAAGTCAAAAGTAGCTATGTTAAACGAGGATGTTGATTTCCGCTCCAGGCACTTCGCTTTCCGCGGGCGTGCCGGGGAGCCTGTCTAGCTATAGCTCCTAGCCCCTCGAGTCGCTTCAGGCTGACAGTTCAAGTCAAAGTAAGACTTCATCTGTCAGCCCTCCAACGCTCGTCGGGGCTGAACAAGGCGCTTCCGCTTTTCTATCTCCTCGGCGATTGTGCGCCTGTGGGTTTCCCCTGCACCGTGCCTTCCGCTCCAATCAAAGGTAGATAAAAACAAAGAAGTACTTAAACAAAGCCAATACAATAAAAAGAGTGATTTCATTGAAGGCATTTAAAAAATCAACTATTAAGCAATATGGAAAAGGTAGAATATTTTACTTCGCAGCAGTCGTGCTAAGTATTTTACTAGGTTTAGCCTCGAGGAGGTACGGTGAGTTTCTACCGGTATTTGTTGCGGATAACGCTGGGGATATGCTGTGGGCGATGATGGTTTATTTTGGGCTCCGTTTTTTACTAGTTCATAAAAGGCCAACCCATTCCATTTGGCTAAGCATTATATTCTGTTACGGCATTGAATTAAGTCAGCTTTATCAGGCAGAATGGATCAATTTCATTCGCAGTACAGCCCTCGGAGCACTGGTTCTTGGGAAAGGGTTTTTGATGGTGGATTTGGTCCGCTATACAGTTGGAATTATCATTGCAACCCTTTTGGATATAGGGAAAGGCGAATGACCATAAAACGGTAGAATAATAGTGAAAATCGAAGGTCAATTGCCCCTTTCCCCTAAAAGATTATGGAAATTAGTCAATTTAGCCCAAAAGACCGTTTTTCTGTACTAGACTATAAGAGGAGTAACAGTAGGGAGTTAGCTTCCCTACTGTTTTTAAATTAAAAAAATAGAGAGAAGGGGGAAAAGGCTTGTGAAAAATAAAAAGAGTTTGGTAGCGCTACTTCTTGTTGTGGTAATGGTATTTTCAGTCGTTTTACCAGCAACAAGTTTCGCGGCATCTGATGTAACAGCGCCAACCTTGCATGATTTTACAGTTTCAGCCAAAGAGGCAACAGTTGGCGATACAGTAAGGATTGTGGCGGATGTGACAGATGATTTGTCAGGGGTGCAACGAGTAAGTGTCCGCTATGAAGCGCCTGAAGGAACTGGTTATAAGTATGTTCCTCTAGAGGTAAATCCTGAAACAGGAAAGTATGAAGGGACATTTGTAATTGGCCAATATGACGCAACTGGTCATTGGAACATATCATACATTGCGATGTATGATCATCAAGGAAATCATTATCTTTACCAAAATTCAAATGGTGGAAATGAAACCAAGTACAAGGATTATGAATACAAGGATTTAAGTCAATATGATGTTCTCGTATCGGGGACAGAAGAGGACAAGGAACCACCGACACTAAATAAGTTTATCGTTTCTCCAACGAATGTAGAGATTGGGGATCTGGTAAAAATCGAGGCGGACGTAACAGACGATATATCAGGTGTGAAACGAGTGAGTGTCCGCTATGAAGCCCCTGAAGGGACAAGTTATAAGTACGTTCCTTTAGAATTAAATCAGGAAACAGGAATGTACGAAGGGACCATCGAGATTGACCAATTTGATGCAATCGGGAATTGGACAATAGCGTACATTGCGATGTATGACCACCAAGATAATCATTATCTTTACCAAAATTCAAATGGTAGAGCTGAAACCAAATATGAGGATTACGAATACAAGGATTTAAGTGAATTTGATATCGTCATCTCTGAGATGGAAGAGGACAAGGAACCACCAGTATTGCAGAGCTTTACGGTCTCACCGCAGCAGGTCAAGAAAGGCGATACGGTAAAAATAGAAGCCGATGTAACAGACGATTTTTCAGGAGTGGAGCGTGTAAGTGTCCGCTATGAAGCCCCTGAAGGGACAAGTTATAAGTACGTTCCTCTAGACGTCAATCCAGAAACAGGTAAGTACGAAGGTACCTTTGGGATTACCCAATACGATGCAATCGGAACTTGGAAGATCGAATACATTGCATTGTATGACAATCAGGGAAATTCCTACTTGTATCAAAACCGAAAGAATGAAATGAAATATGAGGATTATGAGTATAAGAATCTAAGCGAATACGACGTTGTTGTTGAAGAATTTGACCAACAAGCGCCCGTTACGAATATGGATATCGAATCTTCTTCACCTAAAAACGGTGAGTGGTATTCATCCTATGTCACGGTTTCGTTAAATGCCGACGATGACCAGGGAGTAGACAAGACTTTTTATAAAATCAATGATGGGGATTGGATCCAATATAAAGAACCCTTTGACATACAGGATGAAGGATTAACCACGATTGCCTATAAGAGTGTCGACAAAGCCGGAAATGAAGAAGCAGAACAGAGTGAAGTGATTCAATTCGATCAAACGGCACCTGTGACAAGCGCAAGTGATGTGCCTGAAAACTGGACAAATGAAAACGTCGCTGTAACGTTAGAAGGTACCGATGAAATTTCAGGAGTAGCCTTTACAGAGTACAGAATGAATAATGGGGAATGGACAGAGTATAAAGCTCCTATTCAAGTGACAGAAGATGGGAACAACGTGATTGAATACAGAAGCGTGAATGTTGCTGGGAACGTGGAGGAAGCTCAACATGTTGAAGTAAAAATCGATAAAATGAAGCCCACTTTACACGTTTCCTTTGATCAATCTGTCATAACGAAGAAGAACCACAAGCTTGTTCCGATAAAATCGACCATCGTATCTGACGATTCATTATCTGGTGTTGCATCGGTTGAATTAGTATCGATTAAAAGCAATCAAGCGGATAACGGTTCAGGGGATGGGAACACGGAGCAAGACATTCAAGGCTTCGAAATAGGGACAGCTGATACAGCATTCCTCGTTCGAGCAGAAACAACTGCAAACGAGGATCGGATTTATACAGTTACGTACAAAGCAACCGACAACGCTGGAAACGAAGTCCTTGCTACTGAAGAGATTAGGGTTAAGGGCAATCAAGCGAAATAAAAGGAAAAAAGGTGGAGATACGAGGTATCGCCACCTTTTTTGTTGTTAGTTCTACTCAAATACAAGCCAGTGAACCCCCATACTCTCAGGCTTGTTCCCAAAACTCAGCAATTTAATATAAGATAAACACCTATTTAATAGAAGAAACTCGGTAAGCGTTTACACAAAAAGTGTATGTGGCCAGGGTGGAGTTTTGGATGCCTGGACCCATTTTTTTGAACATAGTAGTGGGAGGGAAGGAGTTGAACGATTAGGGAAGGAAGACATCTTACGATGTTAGCTGAAGCAAAAAGAAGCACCCAACAAG
Source organism: Mesobacillus maritimus (assembly GCF_044803185.1). Lineage (GTDB taxonomy): Bacteria > Bacillota > Bacilli > Bacillales > Cytobacillaceae > Mesobacillus_B > Mesobacillus_B maritimus_B. The sequence goes on along the minus strand of NZ_CP085225.1, from coordinate 5,429,523 downwards.
GTGCTTCCTTAAAAATCAAAGTTTAATAGAATCGCTTAAAGCTCTCAAAATGCTTTTTGTAATAGGTGTTGGTTAGGCTTGAAATTTCAACTTTATCGTTGCCGGCGTGGATGAATTCGTTGTTTCCTAGATAGATGCCTACATGTGAGATGCCTTTTTTATACGTATTGGCAAAGAAGACAAGATCGCCGGGTTGTGGCTTGTCGACATAATAGGAGCGGTTAAAGTATCCATCTGCGGATGTGCGGACTAACCCTTTACCTGATTTGTTATAAACGTAGTTGATAAACCCACTGCAATCAAAGCCTTTTGTTGAGCTGCCACCCCATACATAAGGCGTTCCAAGTAAGGCTTTGGCATCTTTAATGAGTTGATCTGCACTATTTGAAGCGGCAACTTCTTTTTCGGGCTCACTAATAGTCACTTGTCCAGAAACCTTTAGCGTTTTGCCTGCATAAATTAAATCTGAGGATAGATTATTTAATGCTTTTAGCTGTGTAACCGTCATCTTGTGTTGCTGGGCGATTTTGCCTAAAGTATCGCCAGCTTTAATTTTATAATAGACCGTTGTGGCTGTTTCATTAGATGGAGCCGGTGCAGTTGAGCCAGTGCTTGGCGCCTGTGGTGCGCTTGGTGCAGGTGCTGTGGTTGTTCCTTTGGCCGGATCAGAGACAGAAAGCTTCTGGCCAGGGAAAATCAGGTCACTCGTCAGCTTATTCCAGCTCTTAAGTTTCGCGACCGTTACCTTATGTTTGGATGCGATGGCACTTAAGGTGTCGCCACTTTTAATGGTATATGTACTTGTTCCGGTATTGGTCGTGGTGCTTGGTGCGCTTGGTGCAGGAGTAGATGGTTGTACTTCAGTTGTTTTTGAGACTGTTAGCTTTTGATTTGGAAAGATGAGGTCTGATGATAACCCGTTTAGGCTTTTTAGTTTGCTAACAGTGATGGAGTGGTTTCTCGCAATATGTGAGAGAGTATCTCCTGATTTGACGGTGTATGTATCAGCAAAGGCAGTTGAGGCGAATGCCGATGACAGAATCGCGGCCGTAGCGATGGTGGCAACTTTTTTCTTCATTATTTGTAAATCACTCCTATGATTGTTTTTCCTTACTAAATATTCTACCATATCGAAATGATAGAGGTCATTAAATTCTGTCAATATTCCCCATAGTTTCCTAGGAAAAGAAGTAATTATTGGAAAAGGATTTACAAATGTTCCGAATTTTAATAGAATAATGTCAGATTACCACGGAGGATTATACTATTGAATACTGAGATGTCGGATATGAGTGGAAAACAGGATGAGTTTTTCGACTTGCTTAAGCGTACCTATGAAAAGGGTATGACAGAGAAAGAGATGACCGTTGAAAGATTGCTAGAAGACTTAAAAGTGGATATTCGTAGAGTCATTACGAAATAGCATAAGGCGCAGATGCGTCTTTTTTTTGTTATTAGGAGCTGTGTAAAGGAATATGGTTGTATGGAGCGGAAATCAACATCTAGGTCATTCCTCCCCGCCTTAAAATCGACACAATTAGACAAAACCCTACGAAAGTAGCTTTCCATATATTTCCCCCTAGGATTATAATGAATAGTGATTTGTGTATAAAGGCAAAATCACTGAAAGGTGATGACGCAAAGCTATAGGGGCCTCCGCTAATTCAGCAAGGCTAGCCAGTTGCCATCAAATAGTAAAGGGGAAAAATCATGTCCAAGTCGTATTTTATGACTCCAGAGGAGAGAATGAGGAAGAAAGCACGGGATAAGAAGCTTCTTTATTTTTCGCTCATTTTAATGACAGCCGTTTTAAGCACAGCCGTGACATTCCTAGCGAACCAACTATAGAATTCAAGATCCATACAACAAAAAAGGAGCTGTTCCATTTCTGGACGCTCCTTTTCTATTAGTTTCTTAATCTGCAATAAAGTAATCCAAGACAAACTCTGCCCATGCTTGATGTCCTTTTTCACTAGGGGTTATTGATTGGCTATCCTTTGTTAAGTAAGCTTGAATTTCCTTTTTGTCTGGATTTGGCCAGGCTGTCCAGTGATTCAGATAAGGAATCTTTTCCTCGTCTGCGTACTTTTGCAAGGCATCCACTTGAACTGGATAGTAGTTTGCTTGATAAAGTGGGTTTGGAGGCTGGAGAAGCAAAACATGTTCAGGCTTTTCCTCTGCTAATCCTGTCATGATTTCCTCAATCGTCTGATGGGATTCACTAATCATGACATTGCCATTGTCCATTAAGGTAAAAGGTTCGAGAAGTGTGACATCTGGCTTTTCGGCGATTAACTCTTCAAGTTTGTCTTTATCCTTAAATTGCTTCGAGGTAAGATCATAGCTTTTGACGATCACTTGGACGGTTTCGCCGTAAGTTTGTTCGAGTTCTTTTTTTACGATTGTACTCCAAGCGGTTTCGTCTGAGCCGAGAGCATCAGTGGAACCGGCGATTAAAATCGTAAACGGTCGATTTTCTTCAAGGGCAAGTTGATAGTTCTCCTTTGCTTGGGCAGGCCAGTTTGCTGTAAGCTTCAGGAATGATTCGGGATCAACTTGAGGTTCTTCTACTTCGAGTGGTATTTCTTGTTTGCCTTTCTCTGCTGCAACGAAGGTTTTCTCTTTCCAGTGTTTGTTTCCGACAATGAGAACCGCAATGCAGCCAAGTGCGAGAAGTGTGACAAGGAACCGTTTCATAAAAGGAGATCACCCTCTCTTCCAGTTAAATGTAAATTATGCCATGTTTCTAAAATACCTTAATAAAAGTCACAATCCATGTTTAAATAAAGTAGTGCTAAGGGCACATGACAAGTTTAATAAAATTATGACAAATAACGGCAATTATTACAAGTTGATATGCTATAATACTAAAAGATTTGTAGAAAAAGAGCGGAGGATATCATGGAAGAAACAATTAGTTTAAAAGAGTTGCTGCAGACACTTAGAAAACGTTTGGCTTTAATCCTAGCGATTACGTTAACAGCCGTTATTATATCGGGAGTAGTCAGCTTTTTCTTTCTAACGCCGATTTATCAAGCATCAACACAGATATTAGTTAACAAAAAATCAGAAGATCAGCTATATTACAATTCGAATGAACTGCAGACGAGCATGCAGCTTATTAATACTTATCAAAGAATATTAACGAGTCCGAGAATCTTAGATATCGTTGCAAATGAATTGAACCTAGATATGGATGGCAAACAATTGATTGGGAAAGTTACGGTGCAAACGGATGATTCCCAGGTTATGAATATTTCTGTACAAGATGAAAATCCTCAACAAGCGGTGGACATTGCCAATACGATTGCTTCTGTGTTCACAAAAGAAGTAATCGACATTTTTGAAGTCGACAATGTGAGTGTGCTCTGGACAGCAGAGGTTGCAGATGCACAATCTCCAGTAAAACCACAACCGATGCTAAATATCGCGATTGCCTTAGTTGTTGGCTTAATGGCTGGTGTGGGACTTGCATTCCTATTAGAGTACTTAGACAATACGGTTAAAAATGAGCAAGATGTTGAGAAAGTGCTTGAGCTTCCAATCCTAGGTGTAATTTCAGTCATTGATGAAGCGAAGATGGTAGAAGCATCTGCAAGACGTCAAGCACGTAATACAAAAGCAAGAGGTGAGACAGTTGGGTCTTAAGAAAAAAGCAAAGAAACCGACAACCGAAACACGCCGAAAACTAGTGACCTCGATTGACCCGAAATCACCGATTTCTGAGCAATATCGGACTGTACGGACAAGCATCCAATTTTCTTCTGTGGATGAAGACGTTCAAACGATCATGGTGACGTCTGCTGGTCCTGGAGAAGGGAAGTCGACAACGGCAGCGAACCTAGCGGTTACGTTCGCACAGCAAGAGAAAAAGGTATTAATTGTTGATGCCGATTTACGGAAACCGACGATGCACTATACCTTTAACCAAACTAATACATTTGGGTTAACGACTGTGCTTGCAGGGCAGATTCCGTTGAATGAGGCCATTAATCCGACAGATGTGTTCAATTTATCTGTGTTGACTAGTGGTCCGATTCCGCCAAATCCAGCTGAGTTAATGGGCTCAAAGAGCATGGCACGATTTTTAAAAGAAGCAAAAGAAAACTATGACATCATCATATTTGATACACCGCCACTTTTAGCGGTCACAGATGCCCAAGTACTAGCCAACTCATGTGATGGGACCGTTATGGTGATTTATAGCGGTAAGACAGAAATGGAAGAAGCAACGAAGGCGAAGGAATTACTTTTAAATACAAAAGGGAAATTGCTTGGTGCGGTGTTAAATCATAAAAAGCTAGAGAACTCAGATTATTACTACTATTACGGCGCCAAATAATTCCAAATAACCATTTCGACAAAATGCGACAAAATACCCCCTTTGACCCATATTGTAGGTCGGTGGTACTATATTAAAAGACTTATATTTCGACAAATGGAGAGGGGGAGAGCGCAATGATAGACTTGCATTGTCATATACTACCAGGGATTGATGATGGCGCACAAAGTGACGATGATAGTCTTGCGATGGCGAGAGCAGCTGTTCAGCAAGGAATCACCACCATCATTGCGACCCCCCACCATAAGAATGGAATCTACGAGAATCCGAAACAGGACATCTTGGGAAAAGTAGCGGAGCTAAATAAGAGATTGCAAGCGGAAAAGGTAGATTTGCAAATCTTACCTGGACAAGAGCCTGCAATAACGGGAGAATTAGCTGAAGATTTCGAAAGTGGACAGATTATGACGTTGAATGATACAAATTATGTGTTTGTCGAACTTCCGTCAAATCATGTACCGAGATACACAGAGAAATTGCTGTATGATTTGCAATTGAAAGGGCTCATTCCGGTGATTGTTCATCCTGAGCGAAATAGCGAAATTCATGAGCGCCCAGAGTTGCTATACAAATTAGTAGAAAAGGGTGCATTAGCACAACTAACTGCTGGGAGTGTATGTGGCAGGTTTGGGAAGAAGATTAAGAGTTTTTCAGAGCAGTTGATTGAGGCGAATCTTGTTCATTTCATTGCTTCGGATGCCCATAATGTGACAAGTCGTGCGTTTCATTTAGGACAAGCTTATGATGTGATTGAGAAACAGTACGGAGTGGATATGGTTTATCTGTTTACCGAGAATGCTGAGTTGCTTGTTGAGGGATTGAATGTTTACAAGGAAGTGCCTCAAAGGGTGAAAAGGAAGAAGTTTTTGGGGATATTTTGATGTTGAGATATTCGGGGGAGGAACTTTTGTTTCTTCTATAGTAGCAATGTTTTTTTAGGATAATGGAACTTCGTTCCTATATTTTAAGGATTAAAGACCCTGTTTTATAAAGACTTGAAGCTATAGAATAACTTCAAATAGATAAATCTAGCTATGTAACAACAGCTTCGAGAGTTAACTCCTGACCGGTGATGTCTCCTATCCGTTATATATGGGGACACTCGATCATGCTGTGGGATGCATTAGTTTGCAGGCCTTAGACGCGTTATGTCGTCGAGAGCATGATGTGAGGGTGGGTTCGATGCCCATTATTTAAATAAACTAAATGATAAATATCTAATGAAAGCGTATGTCAGCATCTACATGGATTTTCATTAGGTATTTATCCGATAAGTTCAACTCGTATTTAGTGATGAGCCATTGCTAGATGAAGTTGGACTTTCTTTATGAGCAGAACTTACTTAATAAGAGAAGAGGAGGAGCATGGGTGAGCTATCGTAATCGCGTTACGTTTTTGGCAGGATTAGATACATTGATTGTGCTTACAGCCATTTATTTTAGTTATGTACTACTTCATCCATCGGTTGAGGTTAGATTTGAAAGTCTATTATGGAGTGTTCTTGTTTTATTAGGCCTTCATCATTTATTTGCCTCCATTTTTCAACTGTATAACAAGGCATGGGAGTATGCGAGTATTGGGGAAATACTTATTATTGTTAAAGCTGTAACATTCTCGATTCTCGGGACAGCGATTTTTCAATACATGATGGATATCCCGATTTTTGGGCGTGTTTTGTTCACGACTTGGACTTTGCATGTTATCTTAATTGGTGGTTCGCGTTTTGCATGGCGGATGTATCGTGACCGTTATATGAAAAAGAAGCAGGATATGGAAAATGTCTTGATCATTGGGGCCGGTCAAGGTGGTACTCTTGTAGCTAGGCAACTGTTAAACAATCCAGAGCTAGGCTTACGCCCAGCGGCTTTTATTGATGATGACTTTCGTAAGTATAAACTACAGATCCTCGATATTCCGGTTGTCGGGACTTCGAAGGGGATTGTCGATGCCGTTGAAAAGTACAAGATTGAGAGAATTGTCATTGCGATTCCTTCATTAAGTAGAAAAGAGATTAATCGGATTTTTGATGAGTGTTCGAAGACAAAGCTAAAAACGCAGATCATGCCAAATATTGAGGATGTTATGCTCGGGAATGTACCAGTCAGTCAGTTCCGTGATGTTGAGGTAGAGGACTTATTGGGACGGGAGCCGATTAAGCTTGATATTGAAGGAATTTCAGAGTATGTGTCTGGGAAAACCGTGCTTGTTACCGGTGCTGGGGGATCGATTGGTTCGGAGATTTGTCGACAGATTTGTTTGTTTGAACCTGCGAAACTTGTTTTGGTTGGGCATGGGGAGAATAGTATTTATTCGATTGATATGGAGTTAAGGAATCTCTATCGAGATTCTATACAGATTATCCCTGTTATTGGGGATATCCAAGATAGAGAGCGGATGTTTGAGGTGATGGAGCAACATATGCCTGATGTTGTTTATCATGCGGCAGCTCATAAGCATGTGCCTTTGATGGAGTATAATCCAAGGGAAGCTGTTAAGAATAATGTTTTTGGGACTCGGAATGTTGCGGGGGCTGCTCACACATTTGGAGTTAAGAACTTCGTTCTTATATCTTCTGATAAAGCCGTAAACCCAACTAATGTTATGGGGTCTACGAAGCGAATTGCGGAGATGGTGATTCAGCAGTTGGCGGAGACTAGTGAGACGAAGTTTGTTGCGGTGAGATTTGGGAATGTGCTTGGGAGTCGTGGGAGCGTGATTCCGTTGTTTAAGAAGCAGATTCAGGCTGGTGGTCCGGTTACAGTTACACATCCTGATATGACGCGGTATTTTATGACGATTCCGGAAGCCTCGCGGCTTGTGATTCAGGCAGGTTCGCTTGCTCGTGGTGGGGAGATTTTTGTGCTTGATATGGGTGAGCCTGTTAAGATTGTTGATTTGGCGAAGAACCTTATAACCCTTTCGGGTTATTCTGTTGAGGAGATTGGGATTTCTTTTTCGGGTCTTCGTCCTGGGGAGAAGATGTTTGAGGAGTTATTGAATGAGAAGGAGATTCATTCTGAGCCGATTTTTCCAAAGATTTTTATTGGGAAGGCGTTGCATGAGCAGGATGAGGAGGTTGAATACTTACTTAAAAACTTTGAAGACTTATCTGAGGGTGAGTTGAAGGAGTTTGTGGTTAATCTTGCTAATAGGCGGGAAAACCTTCGGTTTCTTGTTGCGAAGTGAGTTTTTATGAACTGATGCTTTTAATTAATTGACTAAATTAGAATGAGCAGCTAGGTTGTTTGACTTTATAACTATTTCTTTAATAAAAACCTTTCGGTTTTTTATTGGGGATTATACAGGGATTGTTAGATTATGGCTATGTATGCATTGCATGGTGTTTAACTTATAGGTTCACTGACCATATTGGATATTAAATTACGAAAATATCTGAGGTGAATGAATTGTTAAGTAATGATGAATCGATACGGGGTTTGGTCGAGAAGTGCTTAGGTGTTGAGAAAGTTAAACTTGATTCAAAAGGTTTTACATTGGTCGAATTGTTAGCTGTGCTTGTTATTCTTGGTATACTTGCTGGAATTGCGATACCCTCGGTATTTCGTTTGATTGAAAAGGCAGAAGCTGATGCATGTCATGTGAGTACTGCGGAAATTGATCGGATGTATGAGACATATTTGGCAATAGAGAGTATTGATCATACAGATATGAGATTTTCTCAGTTTTTAAAGGATCATGTTGAGAACACGGGCTCCAATCATGGTGAGATTAGCTATGTTGAAGGACGAGTTCAGTGTAGTATTCATTCAAATGCTGAGGAACATGAGTATGAACAAGAGGACGACGAAGAGGTTCCGTTTTTATAACCCATTAATGTTGGTTGGAGGGGTTACTTCTAACCAACATTCATTTTGGGATTGAATTTGGGATGGGAAGTCAGAATGGTTAAGAGATAACCACTGTATGTTGTGTTAAATCCAGCGGAAAATCACAAAATTATACAATATATGGGATTTATCTATGTAACATAGTACTATTTTGTCAGTATATAAAGATAAAATGGTTAAAATCGGGTTTTTTGACTTTGAAAAACGTTGATTTGACGGGCTTTTTGGCAACCTAAAATATGGAAAAATATTGAATGGAGTTAAGGAAGTCAGAATGGTCAATAGACAATTACAATATGTTGTGTTGAAATCAGTGAGAAATCACAAAAATATACAATATATGGGGTTTATCTATATAACATAGTACCATTTTGTTAGTATATAAAGATAAAATGGCTAAAATTGGGTGTTTTGATTTTGGAAAACGTTGATTTGACAGGCTTTTTGACACCCTAAAATATGGGAAAATATTGAATGGAGTTAAGGAAGTCAGAATGGTCAATAGACAATTACAATATGTTGTGTTGAAATCAGTGAGAAATCACAAAAATATACAATATATGGGGTTTATCTATATAACATAGTACCATTTTGTTAGTATATAAAGATAAAATGGCTAAAATTGGGTGTTTTGATTTTGGAAAACGTTGATTTGACAGGCTTTTTGACACCCTAAAATATGGGAAAATATTGAATGGAGTTAAGGAAGTCAGAATGGTCAATAGACAATTACAATATGTTGTGTTGAAATCAGTGAGAAATCACAAAAATATACAATATATGGGGTTTATCTATATAACATAGTACCATTTTGTTAGTATATAAAGATAAAATGGCTAAAATTGGGTGTTTTGATTTTGGAAAACGTTGATTTGACAGGCTTTTTGACACCCTAAAATATGGGAAAATATTGAATGGAGTTAAGGAACTGACTATCGTAATCAGATAAGATGCTAGAAGCCTTGCGGGATAAGGGTTTGAGGCGATTTTAGTGAGAATTATAGATTGATTGAATGGTTTATATAATAGGAAGAAACTCGGTTAAGAGCGATTAATTAGTGAATATCTATTTCGTATTTGTTAGGTAGATTGAATAGAAATTACGAGGTGGCTATCAGTAGTAGATAACAATTTTAGTAGTTTAGTAGTTGATTGGAATAGAGAATAACAGATTCTAATTAAGTCCTAACCAACTAAAAAGCCAATAAAGAGTTTAATTATAGATTATAAGAGTTGAGAATAAAAAACAAGTGAGGTTAAATCATATGTCATATTTAGTTGTTGTTGCACATCCAGATGATGAGGTTTTAGGGGCAGGCGCTACAATGTATAAGCTTGCTCAAGAAGGACATTCAGTAAATGTCTGCATTTTATCTGGAGAAGTGAATGCAAGAAATTTCCGCCCTACTACCGATGAGCTTAATGAAGATGTGAACAACTCTATGAATATATTAGGTGTTGATAGAGTGATAACTGGTAACTTTCCAAATATAGAGTTTAATAATGCTGGTCATTTAAAACTTGTTCAGTTTATTGAAGCGGCAATTCTAGAAACAAATGCTGATGTTGTATTTACTCATCATCCAGCTGACTTAAATAATGATCACCTACACACTTCTATGGCGTGCCAAGCCGCAGTTAGGTTATTCCAAAGAAGAAATGATGTAGCACCTCTTAAAGAACTACTTTTCATGGAAGTGCCATCCTCTACTGAATGGGGATTAAATAAAGCCATGAATCAATTTTCACCTAATACATTTATTGAAGTTGGTGAGTTGAGTGTGGATAAAAAAATTGAGGCTCTTGCTCAATATCGTGGAGTTATGAGAGATTATCCTCATCCTAGAAGTAAAGAAGCAATCAAAGGACTAGCAGCTTACCGTGGTGGACAATCAGGAATGGTTTATGCAGAAGCCTTTGAGAGTGTATTTAGACGCGGATTCTAGAAAGTAGAGAGGATGGTATACGTTGAAGAAGAGAATTGCATTTGCAACTTGTGTTCAATTAGGGCTAAGTTGTATTGAAGAAATATATCGTATTGGTGGAAATCTAGATTTACTCATTACGCTTAAAGATGAAAAAGCGAAGAATAAGTCTGGAAGAATCTATTTGGATGATATTGCAGATGAAAACAATGCACCTCTATTGAAGATTGATAATATCAACGATCAAGAGGTTCTTTCTGCTTTAAAGGAATATCAGATCGATTGGTTGTTTATTATTGGTTGGTCACAAATTGCTAAGAAAGATGTACTTGAAACACCGACTTATGGCTGTATTGGTATGCATCCTACTTTATTACCAATCGGTAGAGGAAGAGCGGCGATACCATGGGCAATTATCAAGGGGTTAGAAGAAACTGGTGTAACTATGTTTAAGTTGGATGAAGGTGTTGATACCGGTGATATTATCGGTCAAGGGGTTATTAAATTAGATCAGAATACTACAGCAACTCAACTTTATCAAAAAGTTGATGATATGCACATTACATTAATTTCAAAGCACTGGGAAGATATCGTTAATAACAATATTACACTTACGAAACAAAATGAAGTAGAAGCTACAGAATGGCCTGGAAGAAAGCCTGAAGATGGCGAAGTTTTAAACAGTATGACTATGGATGAAGCAGATAAGTTAGTAAGGGCAGTTACACATCCCTATCCAGGTGCCTTTTACAAAGATGGGGATAAATCATATAGAATTTGGTCTGCTAAAACAAATAAAAATGACGGGTCTATAAAACTAATTGATGGGTATTTAATTCCTATCGATTATGAGGTCGAGAGTTAGTTATGGAGGATAAGAAATTTCAAAAATTAATTAAACGTATATTTGATGTTGTTGTTTCGTTAGTAGTTCTTATTCCTTTTCTTCCAATATGGGTATTAATTGCAATTTTAATTAGAGTTACTTCTCCTGGGCCAGTGTTTTTCTTACAAGATAGACCGGGATTAAATAAGAAAATCTTTAAGGTCTATAAATTTCGAACGATGAGACCAGGTTCAGAAAAAATGGTTAAAGGTCAAGAAGTAATGAAAGACGATGACCGTATCACGGCCATTGGAAAGTTTCTTAGAAGAAGTAAGCTAGATGAAATACCTCAAGTATTAAATGTATTAAAAGGTGAAATGAGCCTTGTTGGTCCAAGACCCGAACGAGTAGCATCCCTTGCTGATTATACGGATGAAATTTCAAAAAGGCTTAATATGAATCCAGGTATGACAGGATTAGCTCAAGTAAGTGGTAATATATATCTTTCTTTAGGAGACCGGTATAAGTTTGATGTTTATTATGTAGAGCATTATAGCTTGTTACTTGATCTAAAAATAATTATTAGGACTGTTGGTGTTGTGTTATTTGGCGAAAATAGATATGTTAACAAGTATTTGGTAGATATTAATTTAGGATTTGCGGAAGTAGCATCTACTAATGAGGAGAAGATTTTGAAATGAAAAAGATACTTATAACAGGAATTAATAGTTATATAGGTACTTCATTTAAAAAATGGGTTTCACAATATCCTGATAAGTATTCTGTAGATTTTATTAGTATAAGAGATGACCAATGGAAGGAAAGGTCATTCTCTGGATATGATGTCATTTTTCATACAGCAGCAATTGTCCATGTAAAAGAAAACGATACAGCTAAGTGTTTTAAAATAAATAGAGATTTAACTGTAGACCTAGCTAAGAAAGCCAAAAAAGAAGGTGTTAAGCAATTCATATTTACAAGTACTATGGGGGTTTATGGCACTGAAACAGGCTATATTACTAAAGATACTGAGCCATTTCCAAAGACCCCTTATGCGCAGTCAAAATATGAAGCTGAACAGTTATTATTAGAAATCAATTCTAGTGATTTTAATGTGGCAATTCTACGTCCACCGATTGTATATGGAAGGGGATGTCCTGGGAACTATGCTAGGCTAGCGAAGTTGGCTGTAATGCTACCAATTTTTCCGGATATAAATAACGAGCGAAGCATGATATACATTGATAATCTATCTGAATTTATAAGGATAATAATTAATAATAGCCAAGGTGGTATATATTTTCCTCAAAATAAGGATTATGTGAATACTACTGATTTAGTAAGGCTTATCGCAAAGACTCAAGGGAAAGACGTTAAGACATCAAAGATTTTTAACTGGGCTGTTGCAATAGGCATTAAACTGTCAGGGACTTTGAGGAAGGTATTTGGATCGTTTGTTTATGATTTAGAAATCTCAGGAAGTCCTGGCGCTGAAAAAATTTGTGAAAAAATAGACTATGAGGTTGTTTCATTCGAAGAGTCAATTATATTTACTGAAGGTAGGGAGTAAATGTAATGAAAAAGAAGAAAGATATTTTATTTTTATGTCAGTACTTTTATCCTGAATATGTTTCCTCTGCTACACTACCATTTGACACTGCGTTGGCTCTTAGTAAATCTGGGTTTACTGTTGAGGCGATGTCTGGATATCCCAAAGAGTACAATCAAATTGATGAAGTACCAATGACAGAGACAAATGGGAATATTAAGATAAAGAGATTAAAATATATTCAACTTAAGCGTACAAACTTTATTGGTAGATTAATAAACTATTTCTCATTTACATTTTCAGTTGCTTTACGATTTTGGCAACTAAGAAAATATAAAGCAATTATTGTTTATTCAAATCCACCAGTTCTACCGTTAATTGCAGCGCTTGCTAAAAAATTATTTAATACAAAGGTAATCTTTGTTAGTTATGATGTGTACCCTGAAATGGCATATATTACAAACACTATTTCAGAGGATAGTATTATAAGTAAAATGATGAAAATTGTTAATAAAAGTATTTTTAAGCATGTAAATAAAGTAGTGGCTTTATCAAATGAAATGAAAGCTTACCTACTTAAACATAGAAAATCGTTATCTGAGCAGCAAATTGAAGTAATTCCTAATTGGTATGAGGATAAGGGATTGTCAAATGAAGTGGAGTCATCTAAAAATACACTATTCAGTTCAATTAAAAAAGATGGAAACCTTGTTGTGTCTTATTTTGGCAATATGGGGATATGTCAAGATCTAGATACTATTGCTGATGCAATAAGGGAACTAAAAGATGATAATAGAATTCAGTTTGTTTTTGCTGGACACGGAAATAAGATGCAAACACTAAAAAATATTGTAGAAACAGAGAATCTAAACAATGTGACCATCTTTGATTTCTTACACGGGCAAGATTTCCAAGATGCACTCAATATCAGTGATTGTTTCATCGTAAGCTTAGCAGATGGCTTAACTGGACTAGCTGTACCCAGCAAAACTTATAGTTATATGATGGCTGGTAAACCGGTAATTGCAATTATGGGGAAGGAATCCGATATTGCTCAAGATTTAACAAAAAATAATGCTGGCTATTCGATGGAGGTAGGAGAGAGCTCTAAACTTGTGAGTGCTATAAAAGAACTATGGGAAGATAAAGTTAAACTTAACTATATGGGAGAGAATTGTAGGAAAGTTTTCCTTGAAAAATATACAAAGGATCATTGTACACAACAATATGTCAAAATGATTCAAAAAATACTGGAGGGTTAAAATTATGTTTAAGAATAAAACATTATTAATTACAGGTGGTACGGGTTCTTTTGGAAATGCTGTAATGAAAAGATTTCTAGATACAGATATAAGAGAAATTCGCATTTTCTCACGTGATGAGAAAAAACAGGATGACATGAGGAAATTATACAAAAATGATAAACTTAAGTTTTATCTTGGCGATGTAAGGGACCTAGCAAGTGTTAAAAATGCTATGCATGGTGTTGATTATATCTTTCATGCTGCTGCATTAAAACAAGTTCCATCATGTGAGTTTTTTCCTCTTGAGGCTGTTAAAACTAATATTATAGGTACAGACAATGTTTTAACCGCTGCAATTGAGTACGGAGTTAAAAAGGCTATTTGTCTTTCAACAGATAAAGCAGCATATCCCATCAACGCAATGGGAATATCAAAAGCGATGATGGAAAAAGTATTTGTTGCAAAATCAAAAACTGTTGACCCGAGTAGGACACTAATTTGTGGAACTAGATATGGCAATGTGATGGCCTCACGTGGATCGGTTATACCTTTATTTATTGAACAAATTAAAAGTGGTCAGCCTTTAACAGTAACGGATCCTAATATGACAAGATTTCTTATGAGTTTAGAAGAAGCGGTAGAATTAGTAGTGTTTGCATTTCATAATGCTGAGGCAGGAGATATTATGGTTCAAAAATCCCCGGCCAGCACTATTGGAGACCTTGCTCAAGCTGTAAAAGAGTTATTTAATGCAGACAACGAAATAAAAATTATTGGAACCCGCCATGGTGAAAAGCGTTACGAAACTCTTCTTACCAAAGAGGAATATGTAAAGGCAGAAGATTTACCCGGTTTCTATAGAGTTCCTGCAGACCAAAGAGACTTAAACTATGACAAATACTTCGCTGAAGGAGATCAAAAGCTTACAAACGTAAATGAATATAACTCAGATAATACTGAGATTCTCACCGTAGAACAAATAAAAGGGAAATTATTAGAGTTGGACTATGTAAGAAAAGAACTTGAACTATGGAGTGAACGCACTTTAACGATAAGCTAACTGGAGTGAAGTGGAAAATGAAAGTTTTGATAATCGGTTTTAGTAAACTAGGATATATGCCCTACCTAAATTTTTACCTTAATAATATAACTGAAAAAGAAAATGAAATTCATGTTATATACTGGAATAGAGATGAAAAAGAAGATATTAATCTGCCTTATGAATTAAGGTATCACGAATTTAAGTTATTTCAAGAGGATGAAGTTGCAAAGGCAAAAAAGGTAAAGAGTTTCATAAAATACCGATATTTTGTAAAAAATATTTTAGACAATGAGCAGTTTGATCTTATAATTGGCCTAACAACTATACCTTGTATCCTATTATATGATGTTTTGATAAAAGACTATAACAAAAGATATATTTTAGATTACCGGGATGTAACTTATGAAAATATAAAATTTTATAAAAAAATGCTCCATAAGCTTGTAGACAATTCAGTAGCAACATTTGTTAGTTCTAATGCCTTTAGGGACTATTTACCCGCTAACAAGAATATTTATACTACACATAATATAATCTTAGATTCGTTAACTAATAGAAGTATTAGAAAAGAAAAATTAAGAAAAAGGGAACCTATTCGTATTAGATACTGGGGGTTTATTAGACATGAAAGAATTAATAAGGCCATTATCAGTAGAATTGCTAATGATGGAAGATTTGAGCTGCACTATCACGGCAGAGAACAAGAAACAGCTCAAAATCTAAAAGAGTTCTGTAGAATAAATGATGTACAAAATGTTCATTTTCATGGTGAATATAAACCTAATGATAGATATAAATTTGCAGAAGAGACCGATATAATACACAATCTGTTTGATAATGATAAGACGATGCAATCGGCAATGGCAAATAAATTCTATGATGCAATCGCACTATATATACCTCAATTGTGTAATCGTGGATCTTTTATGGGAGAACAAGTTGAAAAGAATAAAGTTGGATTCGAATGTAACCCTTATAATCAGGATTTTGCAGATAACTTATATAACTACTATAATTCTATATCTTGGGACATCTTTGAACAAAAATGTAATCACCTGTTAAGTAAAATAATGGTTGAATATAATAATGGGATAAATGTACTTAATAACATTTTCATGCCTATGATTCAATCCGGAAAAATAAACAATAGGATGAAATAATAAATGATTAATATTGACAGTAAAGTAGTAAAAGTTTATTCAGTCTTAATTGCGTTACTACCGATAATATCAATTTATTCCTCTGGAATACCTGGAGTTAATCTTGGGGAAATACTTTTGATAGCCTTCCTTGCATATTCTGTATTGTTAAATCGAAGAGTAGTATTTAATCCAAAACATTTTAATTCAATCATTTTATTTGGATGGTTTATTGTAATGACAACCTTAATAGCTATGTTCTTTGATTCAAGTCAAATTGCTGATGTTTTTGTTCGTACTGTAAGATTTACCTTTTATCTTCTAATAATTTATTATTTATCTAAAAAATATTTTAGTATAGATTATACAAGTAAAATTATTAAAAATGTATCTATTTTAGCAACTATATATATATTAATTCAAAACATTAGTTATAACTATTTTGGAATAATTCTTAAGGGTTTTTTACCATTTATACCAGTTTATACATCACATTATGAAACGTATGATTATGCTTCAATATATAACATGCTTTTTTATAGGCCAACATCATTTTTTTTAGAACCTGCACACTACAGTCAGTATGCTCTTATTGGATTAGTAGTATTATTGTACAAAGAAAAGTTTAACATGAAGAATATTATATCTTCTATATTCTTAACTACTGGTATTTTAATTTCAACATCTGGACAAGGCTTAATTTTGGCTGCATTTTTGTGGGTGCTCTATGCTGTTTATATATTATTTAGCAATACCCTATCAAAACAAAAAAGATTATTTGGAATGATCTTTCCTATTCTTTTATTAGTAATTTTACCATTTATATTACAAAGTGATGTTGTACAAAATAATATATCACGAATATTAGCTAGTGGAACTGGCACAGCTTTTGCTGCAAGAGCTGAAGGATATTTTGCTTTTGGATTAAAGGATAATATTTTCACTTTGTTTTTTGGAGCTGGTTTTGGGAATACCCCGGAAGGAATTTGGTATTCAAGTTTAGCCTATTTATTATATTGTACGGGAATAATAGGTCTGGTATTTTTTGTTGGAATACTATTAATGTTTTATATTAACGCGAAGAACTTATATACTAAAATGTTAATTATTTTATGTTTTGGGCTATCAGCATCGGCAGAAATTATTCATAGTTTCTGGGTTGTACTAATACTTTCTCTTATCTGTTATTCAAACCATAATGTTAAAATCAAAGTCAGAGACAATAATTCCATCCAATTAAACGTTAGTCGCTAAGGAGGGTAGCTATGAAAAAGGTACTAGTTTTAGTAGGCGAACACATGTCAGCTAATGGGATTTGTGCAGATGCGGTAATGCAAGAACTAAAATCTAACGGATGTGAGGTTGACCTAATAACTAATCAAGAGTATCAGGTTCCTAAATTCGAAAAAAATAATGGAATAAAAATTAAAAGAATTAAACCTCGTTTAACATATCGAATGGATTCGTGGTGCACTAATAATAAAGTACCTATGTCTAGGATTTTAAGTAAGATATCATATTTACTAAATAAAGCAAAATTATTTATAAGTATTCCTACATGGCCTTTGGTTTCCCCTCTTTATTCTTATAGATTTTATAAGGCTGCCAAAAGTGCTTATATTCGAAATGAATATGATTGTATAATATCAGTCTATACACAAATAGATACTGTGATTGCAGGATATTTAATTAAAAGAAAATATCCTAATGTGAAATTTGTACCCTATTTTCTTGATTCACTATCAGGAGGGATTGGGCCTAAAATTTTTTCGAGAAATTGGACAATTAGAAGAGGGATGAAGTGGGAGAGGCGGTTACTAAAATATGCGGATAAAATAATTATGATGGAATCAAGCCGAAAACACCATGAAGTCTTCAGTAAATCAGAATCATATTTCCCACGAATAAAGTTTCTTGATATTCCTTTACTAACCCAAAAGCATGAGGTAGAGGGCACTTCTGAAATCTTGGAAAAAGACAAAATAAATTTGGTATACGTTGGTTCTCTACCACACCATATACGTAACCCCCAATATTTACTAGAGATATTTAAAAGACTAAGAATTAAAGATTGTGTACTTACTATAATAGGTACAAGTACATGTAATAATATGTTGGAAAATTACCAAAATGAATCTAAAAAAAATAAAATAGTAATTATAAATAAAATTCCCCATGAGGAAGCTCTAAAAGTATTGAAAAATGCTGACGTATTAATAAATATTGGAAATAATATTAATTCAATGGTACCTAGTAAGATATTTGAATACATGTCGATTGGAAAACCAATAATATCAACTTATCCTATTGAAGATGAACCAAGTAAAAAATATTTGAAAGATTACCCCCTTTCTCTACTAGTGAAAGAGGATTGGAATTGGATTGATAAAAATGTAGTTAAAGTTGAAAACTTTATAAAAGATTCTAGAAACCATAGAGTGGCGACAGAAGATTTAATGGTAAAGATGTATAGAAATACACCCCAGTCTTTTGTAGAAGAAATAAAAAAAGTATTCAGATAGTTTTTGTAATAGAAAGGTGGGTTTGAGTATGAAAATACTAGTTACTGGGGCCAACGGCTTTATTGGAAAGAACCTAATTTCAGAATTAAGAAATAATAACTATCACGATATCCTTGAATATAGTAGAAAATCGGAACCTTATTTACTAAATGAATACTGTAGGGAAGCAGATTTTATTTTTCATTTAGCTGGAGTAAACAGACCAATAGATGAAGATGAATTTATGGATGGCAATTTTGGTTTTACTTCTCAATTACTAGAATTATTAAAGAAACATGATAATAAAGCTCCTGTTCTTATTACTTCTTCAATTCAAGCAGAAAAGGACAACCCTTATGGAAGGAGTAAGAAGGCTGGAGAGGACTTATTATTCAATTATTATTATGAGACTGATGTCAAAGTTTATGTATATCGACTACCAAATTTATTTGGTAAGTGGAGTAAACCTAATTATAATACAGTGGTGGCTACATTTTGCCATAATATAGCAAGAGGCTTGGGCATTCAGATAAATAATCCAGATGCAGAACTTAATCTTTGTTATATAGATGATGTATTAGAAGAGTTTTTAAAAGCTTTAGAAGGAAATCCAACTATGCAGGATGATTTCTGTGTTGTACCTGTAACACATAGTATTAAACTTGGAGATTTAGCGGATCTTATAAAGAGTTTTAAAGAAAGTAGAATAAATTTGAATATTCCTAATATGGAAGATGAACTAACTAAGAAACTTTATAGTACTTATTTAAGCTTTTTACCAGAGGATCAATTTTCTTATGATCTTAAAATGAATTGTGATCACAGAGGTTCCTTTACAGAATTTATCAGAACACCTGAAAGAGGACAGGTTTCGGTGAATGTGTCAAAACCTGGGATTACAAAAGGTAATCATTGGCATCATACTAAAAATGAAAAATTCTTAGTTGTTAGTGGAGAAGGTGTAATTCGTTTTAGAAGGATAGATTCTGATGAAATTATTGAATATAGGGTAAGTGGAGAAAAGTTACAAGTTGTAGATATTCCTACTGGATATACACACTCAATTGTAAACGTAGGAGATAGTGATTTAGTAACAGTAATGTGGGCAAATGAATGCTTTAATCCGGAAAAGCCGGACACTTATTTCGTGGAGGTATAATTAATGAAGAAATTAAAAGTCATGACAGTCGTTGGTACTAGACCAGAGATTATAAGATTGTCAGCTGTCATTAATAAATTAGAAGAATCAAATGCAATTGAGCATACACTTGTTCATACAGGGCAAAATTATGATTATGAATTAAATGAAGTTTTCTTTAAAGATTTTAATTTGAAAAAACCAGACTATTTTCTTAATGCAGCTACTGGGACGGCAATTGAAACGGTAGGAAAAATACTTATTAAAATTGACCCTATTTTAGAAGAGGTTAAACCGGATGCATTTTTAGTACTAGGCGACACTAATAGCTGCTTATGTGCGATTGCTGCAAAGAGAAGATATATTCCTATTTTCCATATGGAAGCAGGTAATAGATGTTTTGACCAAAGAGTACCAGAAGAGACGAACAGAAAAATCGTCGACCATACCGCAGATATCAATTTAACTTATAGTGATATTGCAAGAGAATATCTTTTAAGAGAAGGGTTGCCAGCGGATCGAATTATTAAAACGGGTAGCCCAATGTATGAAGTGCTAAATTCTAGAAAAGATGATATTGAAAATTCAGATGTGTTAGAGAGATTGGAACTTGAGAAAGGAAACTACTTTGTTGTATCAGCTCATAGAGAAGAAAATATTAATTCAGAAACTAATTTTCTGAATATGGTTGATAGCTTAAATGCAATAGCAGAAAAATATAATATGCCTGTTATTGTAAGTACTCATCCTAGAACTAGAAAGATGATTGAAGCTAAAGGAGTAGAATTTAATCCTTTAGTGAAAACGATGAAGCCTTTAGGGTTTAATGATTATAATAAGTTACAGTTAAATTCAAAAGCGGTATTAAGTGATAGTGGCACGATAAGTGAAGAGTCTTCTATACTTGGATTTAGAGCTCTTAACATTAGACAAGCTCATGAAAGACCAGAGGCTATGGAAGAAGCATCGGTAATGATGGTTGGGCTAGGAAAGGAAAGAATATTACAAGGACTTGAAGTAATTGAGAGTCAGAATAAAGAAACTTTAAAACTAGTAAAAGATTATAGCATGCCCAATGTTTCTGAAAAGGTACTAAGGATAATTATTTCTTATACCGATTATGTGAATAGAGTTGTTTGGGCTAAAAAGTAATTAATTTTTACACAAAAAGTAGTACCTTGCCTTTTTAGCTAGACTGATATGTCTAGCTAAAAAATTTTGGTAGAAAGGAAAGTATATAATGAATACACCTTTAGTATCTGTAGTTGTACCAATTTATAATGCTGAAAGGTATTTGAACAAATGTATTGATAGTATTATTAATCAAACATACAGTAACATAGAAATAATTTTAGTTAATGATGGATCTTCTGATTCTTCTTTGGAAATATGTAGTAGTTATGAGAGTGATAACCGGGTAAAACTAATAAATAAGAAAAACGAAGGATTAAGCAGTGCAAGACAAACCGGAATTGACGCAGCAAGTGGAGATTATTTATGTACAGTAGATTCGGATGATTATATTAATAATGATTTTATAGAAAAAATGACTTGGAAAATATCCAAGGAGAGTTCGGATATTTGTGTATGTGAAACAAGAGTGTATTCTGAAGATCATCCTAAATATGTAAGGTATTTTCGAATTAACGAAAAGGCCTATGATACTGTACAAATTACTAAAGATAGTGTTGAACAACACTATGCTGAACTAGCACAGACGTATTATATGAGTGATTCTTGGAATAAAATTTATAGATTGGACTTTATTAGAAATTCTGGAGTAAGGTTTTCTTTAAAGAAAAGTTTTAATGGTACGGATTTATTATTTAATCATTTATTGCTGCTGCATTTACCTAAGGTTTCGGTTGTAAATGAGGCGCTTTATAATTATCAAGTTCTTGAAAATTCAAGAGTAAGGCGTAAAGATAAGCAACTACAAAAGGGTTTTATGATAATTTTCAATAATATTATTGAAGAAGTTCGTAAACTAGGGTATTCTGATTCAATATTTCTAGAGATAAGTAAATTATATGTAACCATGTTAGATTATGCAGCGAGTGATTTGTTTAATTCTACTTCAAAATATAATGTATTAAAGACCAAGTTTGAGGAGTTTTGTATATTAAACAAAGAATTCTTACATGAAAATAACAAGTTAGTTATAGACCCTGAACAAATGAGAACCCTATCCTTACGAACTTTTTGTGTCTTGCTGATAAAGCGCAATAAGAGTTCGTTATTTTTATATTTAAATCTTAGACAAAAATTGTTTCGTTTGATTTGGGTACTAAAGGGTGTGAGTTTTGCCCATTAACAAATCACGAGAATATAAATTTATGATATTAAATTTGTACTATGTCTTTCTGAGATGAAAAAAATGGTGCATAAAGGAGTAGAAAAATCATTATGGATCGGAGGGAATCTTTTGAAAAAAAAACTGTTAATTTATATGTATAATTTAGCTGGTGGTGGTGCAGAGCGCACAATAGTGAACATTATTAATAATATTAATAAAAGTGAATTTGAAGTAGTTTTAGTAATTGGATCAAATAATAAAAATGATTACTTATATTTAGTTAATAATGATATTAAATTAATCTTCTTACATTCAGAAAAACGTAGGCAGATAATCTTTAAACTAAATAAAATTATAAAAAAGGAAAAACCAGATTTATTATTTAGTACTTTAAATACAAATAACATTGTTTTACTTTTGGCGAAATTATTCTCTTTTAAAAAAATTCCAACCATTGTAAGAGAAGCAAATAATAGAACACAGTCTGGTTCTGTTACTATTAAAAATAAAATTATTACTTCTCTTTTATATAATCTCTGTTCTCACATAATAATATCCCTTTCAAAAGGAGTGCAAGATGATCTAATAAAAAACTTTAAAATTAAAGAAAATAGAATAGAGGTTATTTATAATCCTGTTGATATTACCAATATTAATCTACTTAAAGATGAAGTAGTGTCTGATTTAGACTTTATTAAAGATGAAAAGTTAATAGTTGCAGTAGGGAAATTAGGCGAACAAAAGGATTACCCAACATTATTAAAAGCATTTGAAATTGTACAAAGAGAATACCATACTAATCTTTTAATTATTGGCAAGGGTGCTGATGAATATAAACTAAAAGGTTTATGCAAAGAATTACGCATAGAAAAAAAGGTCCATTTTATGGGGTTTAAAGATAATCCTTATAAATATATGAAGAAAGCAGATGTATTTGTTTTGACCTCAAAGTGGGAAGGGTTTGGCCATGTAATAGTTGAAGCAATGACTGTAGGAACACCGGTAGTTGCTACAAATTGCAATTCAGGACCTGGGGAAATAATCGATAAAAATAAATATGGAGTACTAGTACCAGTTGAAGATCATAAAACAATAGCTGAAAAAATCATCGAGTTGCTGAATGATGAAAAAAGAAGAGAACATTTTACTAAAGCGGGATTGCGAAGATCTAATATATTTGATGTAAAAAATATAGTCAAACAGTATGAAGATGTATTTTTAAGTTTAATAAAAAAGCAGTAAATATTATATCTAATGAAGACTAACATTATTGTCGATATAAAGGAGTTTCTATATGCTGGATAACATCAGCAAGAACTTGCGTGAGCAATACAAAACTAAATGGTCAGGATATACTTTGAAAAGCTTATTACAAAGGCGATTTATTAAAAATGTTCTCACTGTAGCGTCTGGTACTATGGCGGCACAAGCTATTACACTTATATTTTCGCCAATAATCACACGTTTGTATGGTCCTGAAATATTCGGTATTCTTGGTTTATTTATGTCAATGATAGGCATAGTGGGCCCTATTACTTCATTAACCTATCCTATTGCTATTGTATTACCAAGAGAAGATTCGGAGGCAAAAGGTTTAATCCGCCTTTCACTATATATTGCAATCATTCTTTCCACAATAATGTCATTTATTCTTATTCTTTTTAGTGCCCCAATTATAAAGGTATTTAATGCTGAAATGCTTGCCCCATATTTATTATTCATTCCTATAATGATGTTTCTAGGAGCAACGCTTCAGGTAACAGAGCAATGGTTAATTCGAAAAAAATATTATAAAGTGACAGCAAAAGTTAGTGTGACTAATTCATTATTCGTTAATATATCAAAAACAGCAGTCGGATTTTTCCATCCTGTTGCTACATCATTAATTTTTATCACAACAATAGGCAATGCATTGAATAGTATAATGCTTGTATGGGGTGCCCGAAGATCTTTGAATTTTTCAAATAAGAAAAAACATATGGACAGACGAAAAACAAAAAGATCACTCTTTAACTTAGCGAAGAAATATTATGATTTTCCGGTATACCGAGCACCTGAGATGTTTTTTAACGCTATATCACAGGGTCTTCCTATAATTATGCTTACCACTTTTTTCGGGCCAGCATCTGCTGGGTTCTACGCTATTGGGAAAAGAGTAATGGAGTTGCCTTCACAATTAGTCGGACGTTCAGTTGGTGATGTCTTTTATCCCCGTATAACAGAAGTGGCTAATGAAGGTGGGAGCATTTCAGGATTTTTAACTAAGGCAACGTTAGTCATGGCTGCAGTTGGACTGATTCCTTTTGGAATAATAGTTTCCTTTGGACCGTTCTTATTTGGATTAGTATTTGGAGAAGAATGGATAGTTGCTGGAGAATATGCTAGATGGATAGCGCTGTGGTCTTATTTTGTTTTTATAAATATACCGAGTGTTAAAACCCTGCCAGTTATTTCTGCGCAAAGGTTCTTTTTGTTTTTCTCTATTATTTCAACAGTAGTGAGAATCGCTACACTTGCTGTAGGTGGCTATATGTTTAACAGTGATATTATCGCAGTAGCTCTATATGCTATTTCTGGAGGAGTTCTTAATATAATTCTAATTGTTATAACAATATTAAAAAGTAAGAATTTTATCTTAAGAAGAGCAATAAAGCTAAATGATTAAAAAAATGTTTATGATATAGCTATAAGAGTTTAGAAGAGAAAGTTTTATATGATATAGCTTATTAAGTCTTTATCGTTAAGGAAGGTGAAGTTAGTGAAAAATAACAAAAAAATAAGATACTCAATGATGAATTTTATGGTGAGGTATGGAAATTGGGTTCCAGATAATATTTATTTAAAACTTTATTCAAGATTAAGAACTGGAAAATCAGTGAATTTAAAAAAGCCAAAGTCTTTTAATGACAAGATAAATTGGATAAAGTTGTATGATCGAAAACCGATTATGACTATTTGTGCGGACAAACTTAAAGTAAGAGAGTTTGTAAAGGAAAAGATAGGCGAGGATGTATTAGTACCTCTTCTATGGTATGGGGATAACCCACAGGAGATTCCGTTTGAAAAGTTCCCAAATTCATTTGTATTAAAGACTAACAACGCTAGTGGTACTAATATTATTGTAAATGACAAGGGCTCCATGGATAAGGCTAAAGTGGTTGAACAACTAAGTACCTGGTTATCTCAAGACTTTTATCATCCTAAAAGAGAGTGGGTATATAAAGATATCCCTCCTAAAATTATTTGTGAGAGTTTCCTAGAACAAGATGACGATAAAGAACTAAGGGACTATCGATTTTTTTGTTTTAATGGTGTTCCTAAATTTATAAGTGTTGATTTTAGTATAACTGATAAATCTAAAACAAGAAGAAATTTATATGATTTAGAATGGAATCTTATGGATGCAGAGATATCTTATCCTAGGGAACTTAATATGAAACTGAAAAAACCGGAAAAATTAGAAGAAATGATTGAATTGAGTAAAAAGTTGGCTGAAGGTTTTCCGCATGTTAGGATTGACTTTTATTATATAAATAAAAAAATCCTATTTGGTGAAATGACTTTCTATCATCAAAGTGGTCTAGGGGAATTTAGGCCACAAGAATTTGGAGATACATTGGGGGGTTGGTTACATTTACCAAACAACTCTTAATTAGCATTATGATATTTTAGAAGCAAAATAAATTCACTTTAGTATGTGTATTTACATTTTATTATGGAAAAAAATTAAAGAAAAGGAAGGCATGAATATGTACAAAATAGCAGTTGCAGGAACTGGTTACGTCGGCTTAGTGGCTGGCGTTTGTTTTGCTGAAATGGGTCACCAAGTAACCTGTGTAGATATAGATGAAAAAAAAATAGAATTAATGAAATCTGGAGTTTCTCCAATATTTGAAACAGGTTTAGAAGAGTTGATGCAAAAAAATTATGCTGCTGGAAGAATCGAGTATTCATCTGACTTCAAATCAGCTTACAAGGATGCAGATGCAATTTTTATTGGTGTTGGGACACCTGAGCAACCTGATGGTTCTGCAAATCTTTCCTACATTGCAACTGTTGCAAGAGAAATTGCTGAATCGGTAGAAAAAGATTGTTTAGTAGTAGTTAAATCGACAGTTCCTGTGGGCACAAACGATAAAGTAGAACAATTTATCCAAGATTTTTTAGTTAACGATGTAAAAGTAGAAGTGGCATCGAATCCTGAGTTCTTGGCTCAAGGATCTGCTGTTCATGATACACTTCATGCAGAAAGAATAATTATCGGAACAGAGAGTAAGTGGGCTGAAGAGTTATTAATGAAGATTTATGAGCCATTCCATTTACCGATTGTTTCAGTAAATAGAAGATCAGCTGAAATGATAAAATACGCATCCAATGACTTTCTTGCACTGAAAATTTCTTATATGAATGATATTGCTAACCTTTGTGAATTAGTTGGTGCTGATATTCAAGATGTAGCAAAAGGGATGAGTTTTGACGAACGTATCGGCAGTAAGTTTTTAAATGCAGGCATTGGTTTTGGAGGATCATGTTTCCCTAAGGACACTAAAGCACTTGAATATATTGCTAAACAGAACGGTTATGAACTTAAAACTGTTAAAGCAGCTATTGATGTTAATAAAGAGCAGAAAACAATGCTATATAAGAAAGCTAGTAAAAGGCTTATTACCTTTAATGGTCTTAAAGTAGCTGTGCTAGGATTGACATTTAAGCCAGGAACGGATGATTTGAGAGAAGCTGCATCTCTTGAAAATGTACCTTTATTATTAGAACAAGGTGCAGATATTTATGCATTTGATCCTGTTGGAGCAGAGAATTTTGCTAAAGTTCACCCAGAAGGTAAGGATGGCAAAGGTAGTATCACTTATGTTTCCAATATCGAGCATGCTTTGGAAGGGGCCAATGTCTGCTTTATCTTTACTGAATGGGGAGAAGTAAAAGCTTTAACACCTGAAATGTATAAGAAACTAATGCGAACTCCTCTAGTATATGATGGTAGAAATATTTATCTTGTTGAAGAGATGCAAGAAGCTGGAGTAGAGTATCACTCAATCGGAAGAAAGCCTGCAACAAGAGAAGGAATAAAGGAGTCGAAAAACCTTGAATTACAAAACTCTTGATCCTAGTAAAACATACCTAATAACTGGAGCAGCTGGTTTTATCGGATACTACCTATCTAGGAAACTACTAGAACAAGGGTGCCAGGTGATTGGTATTGATAACGTCAATGACTACTATGATGTGAATCTTAAACATACTCGCTTAGGGAATTTGGAACCTTATGAGAAGTTTAGTTTTATCAAAGGTGACATATCAGACAAGGATTTGGTAATGAAGACCTTTGAAGAGTACAAGCCTAACATTGTAGTAAACCTAGCTGCTCAAGCAGGAGTAAGGTATTCAATTGAGAACCCGGATGTCTATATTCAAAGTAATATCATTGGCTTTTATAATATCCTTGAGGCATGTAGATATCATCCAGTAGATCATCTAGTGTATGCATCATCTAGTTCAGTTTATGGGGCCAATAAAAAGGTTCCTTTTGAGGAAACAGATTTTGTAGATAATCCAGTATCACTTTATGCATCTACAAAGAAATCAAATGAATTAATGGCACATACGTATAGCCACCTTTATAAGATTCCAGCTACTGGGCTTAGGTTCTTTACAGTTTATGGCCCTATGGGTAGACCAGATATGGCCTATTTTGGATTTGCAAATAAATATTTTGCTGGTGAACCAATTAAGATATTTAATAATGGCGATTTTGAAAATGACCTTTATCGTGATTTTACTTATATAGATGACATCGTTGAGGGGATTGATCGATTACTAAGTAATCCACCTGAAGGTGATGTTCAACATAAAGTCTTTAACATCGGAAACAATAGCCCAGAAAAATTGATGGTGTTTATTGAAACGTTAGAAAAGGCCTTAAGTAAAGCGCTAGGCAAAGAAGTACAATTTGAAAAGGTCTTTGAACCTATTAAGCCAGGTGATGTGCCAGCTACTTATGCTTCGACGGATCAATTACAGAAAGCCGTAGGCTTTAAGCCGGAGACTTCGATTGAAGAAGGGCTTCAGAAATTTGCCGATTGGTATGTAGATTATTATAATTTGAAGGACTAATTACAATTACCCGCTGGGCCAAAAGTGGCTCGGCGGGCTTATTTGTCGTGCTTTTTATCTTTTCCCACCACAAAGAGGATCATGTACTTCATAACATAATACTCCACATTTAATCCTTCCTATATTTGCACAGCATTTCTTCTTTTAATATTTTTCCCCACTCAAGATCAATAAGCATTACATATAAATTAGCTCGAAGAGATAATGGTAGTCTCCTCATGATATAATTAAAATCCTTTTCATCATTAACAACTATAGTAAATTTATCAGTTTCAAGTAATTCAAATGTAGCAATCCGCCCATAAAGATGAAATGGGTGGAATGAAGGGTGGTTCCGGCCTGGAATACTTGGTCTAAAATCTAGATACCATCTTTTATATTCATTGTGCTCTATGTTAAGTACCATATCAGGGAATCTAAATCTTTCCTCAGTCTTTTCTACACTCCATTTAAATGGCCTCTCAAATAAATCAGCCAATATAACCTGTAGGAATTTTCTCTCTAACTCTTCCATTTGCTCTCTAAAGTTCATCGGAGAGTATTTCTCTACTCCGCCATTTCTATTTTCATCCGATTCATCTTTTCTAGCTAAATGCCCAGCAGCAACCATAAGATCTTGATATGTAACTTCATTATGTGCTTTTGCTGCAAATTTTGATATTGTTTCCGGCGTGGGAGGTGAAGCGATCATTTGTCTAAGAAACCTGGAGATGTGAGCGGCACTTACACCTGTTTCATTAGCGAAGTGGAAGGACCTGGGGACGGTTCTCTAGTCCCATTTTAGGGCTTAAATCAGGGAGAGGGATGTGTAGGGGGGTGGCTCTTGCATCCTTTAAACGTATTTCTTTTAGTATGAATGATCCTAATGCGACATTGGTGGCTGCTCTTTTAGATTTATTTTGTCGGTTTAAATATTATGAGTGCTTATTTTTATTGTTTGGTTTATGATAGATTTGATGATTGTTATCCTCTAGTATTCTACTTTAGTTCCTTTCATGTATTCTTCTTTTTAGTTTGTTCTTTCTTTATTTCCTCCATTTCGAGCTAGTCTTTTCTACTCTTCTTTTATTTGATTTTTCTCCATAAATTTCACAATGTCTTTCTATTTATTTGTTGTTTCCATACCTTTTTATCTCAATCTATTAATTTTCTTCTATTTTAATCTTTTTGGAGGTTTGTGTATGTCTGCAAAAGTTTCAAGTGTTGGTTTGAAAGGGCTTGAGGGATACCGTGTTGATGTTGAGGTTCAGGTGAAGGAGGGGTTTGAGTCCATTGTGATTGTCGGGCTACCTGATGCTTCAGTGAAGGAGTCGAAGGAGCGGGTGACGGCTGCGCTGCATACACTTGGGTTTCCGCTGGTGGAGAGGAAGGTAATCATCAATCTGTCACCGGCGGAGCAGAAGAAGAACGGCCCTTGTTTGATTTGGCCATTGCACTTGGCATCCTTAAGAGTGGTGGTTTCATCCAGGAAAAGATTCCGGTGGAAACTGGCTTTATCGGTGCGTTGTCACTGGATGGAACGGTTCAACCGGTTGAGGGGATGATTGCTGCAATCCTCGCTGCTAGGAAATTGAACTTGAAAATGCTTATTCTTCCTTTGGATTCATCGATTCCAAGAATCGAAATTGATGGCTTGGAGCTGGTATACGTTGAGTTGTATTTGTCAATCGAAAAATCCCCCACTTAAGCATTTAAAATTCCTCCACCTAATTTTTCCAAATAGGCAGAGGAACCTACTTTTTAAAAGGGTAGAACACCCAACGATTCTTCTAATGCAGCTTTTTCCTTTTCCAATTTCTCTATTTCCTTTTTGAGTTCAATAACTTCTTCAAAAAGGCGGTCCATTTTTGTTTGATCATCAATTCCATCTTCAGAAAGGACCTGGGGACGGTTCTCATGTCCCGTTTTAGGGCTTAAATTTGGGGAGAGGGATGTGTAGGGGGTTGGCTCTATGCATCCTTTAAATGTATTACTTTTAGTATGAATGATCCTAGCGACATTGGTGGCTGCTCTTTTAGATTTATTTTGTCGGTTTAAATATTATGAGTGCTTATTTTTATTGTTTGGTTTATGATAGATTTGATGATTGTTATCCTCTAGTATTCTACTTTAGTTCCTTTCATGTATTCTTCTTTTTAGTTTGTTCTTTCTTTATTTCCTCCATTTCGAGCTAGTCTTTTCTACTCTTCTTTTATTTATTTGATTTTTCTCCATAAATTTCACAATGTCTTTCTATTTATTTGTTGTTTCCATTCCTTTATATATCAATCTATAAATTTTCTCTATTTTAATCTGGTTGGAGGTTTGTGTATGTCTGCAAAAGTTTCAAGTGTTGGTTTGAAAGGGCTTGAGGGATATCGGGTTGATGTTGAGGTTCAGGTGAAGGAGGGGTTTGAGTCCATTGTGATTGTCGGGCTACCTGATGCTTCAGTGAAGGAGTCGAAGGAGAGGGTGACGGCGGCGCTGCATTCACTTGGGTTTCCGCTGGTGGAGAGGAAGGTAATCATCAATCTGTCACCGGCGGAGCAGAAAAAGAACGGCCCTTTGTTTGATTTGGCCATTGCACTTGGCATCCTTAAGAGTGGTGGTTTCATCCAGGAAAAGATTCCGGTGGAAACTGGCTTTATCGGTGCGTTGTCACTGGATGGAACGGTTCATCCGGTTGAGGGGATGATTGCTGCAATCCTCGCTGCGAGGAAATTGAACTTGAAAATGCTTATTCTTCCTTTTGATTCATCGATTCCAAGAATCGAAATCGATGGCTTGGAGCTGGTATACGTTGAGTCGCTACAGGATGTTTTGAATCTACTGGCCGGCCAGCAATTGTTGCCTTTGCTACCGGAGGCGGAAAGGGTTGAGGAGCCCAAGGTAGCCAATCGGGATTTCAATCAGATTATTGGCCATGAGTTTGCAAAACGTGCACTTGAGATTGCCGCTAGCGGCGAACATTATGTGTTGATGGATGGGCCGCCTGGCTGCGGGAAGAGCCTTCTCGCTGAAACATTTCCGACCATCTTGCCTTCCCTTTCGAAAGAAGCTCAACTTGAAAAAATCAGCTTGTATCAGCTGGCGGGTGCCCCTTATTCCTCTCTTACTATTCCTCCATACCGCCATCCTCACCACTCCGCATCATCCGTCTCGATTATCGGGGGCGGCACCAATCCCAAACCTGGAGAAGTTTCTCTAGCCCACCGGGGTGTCCTTTTCCTAGATGAATTAGGTGAGTTTTCGAAAAAGACATTGGATATGCTCAGACAACCTTTGGAGAATGAGAAGGTGACCATCAGCCGGATCCATTCGACTGTGACCTATCCGGCTAAGTTTATTTTTATTGCGGCAATGAACCCATGTCCGTGTGGGTATTTAGGTTCGGACAGCCACTACTGCACTT
This sequence comes from Mesobacillus maritimus, assembly GCF_044803185.1. Lineage (GTDB taxonomy): Bacteria > Bacillota > Bacilli > Bacillales > Cytobacillaceae > Mesobacillus_B > Mesobacillus_B maritimus_B. The sequence goes on along the minus strand of NZ_CP085225.1, from coordinate 5,398,153 downwards.
GTTCGGAGAAGCAGATCAAGTTATACAAGAACCGGGTTTCCGGTCCAATTTTAGACAGAATCGATCTCCTCCTTACCTTAAAAGCCGTGAATCTTAAGGGGCATGATTTTAGCCAAAATGAATCATCCGAACAAGTTAGAAGAAGAGTGTCGGCTGCCAGGGAAAGACAATACGAAAGATACGGAAGGGAAATTTGCAATAGCAGTGTACCGTTTGAGCAGTTGATTGGAGGCAGACCGTTAACAAGTTCCCAGCAGAATGGGTTACAGAATTTGTCTATGAAGTATGGACTAAGCAACAGGGTGCAAATCAAAATCATTCGGAGGACTTGGGGACGGTTCTCAAGTCCCATTTTAGGGTATAAGTGAGGGAGAGGGATGTGTAGGGGGCTGGCTCTATGCATCCTTTTTACTTATTCTTATAGTATTAATTATAAAATGGTGCCTGTCACCACCCGAGATTTGTCAAGATTTGTAGATTAAGAAGTAGGTATAAGGGAAGGACCTGGGGACGGTTCTCACGTCCCATTTTGGGGCCTAGATTAAGGGGGGGATGTGTAGGGGGACTGGCTCTATGCATCCTTTTTACTTATTTCTTTTAGTATGAATGATCCTGATGTGGGATTGATGGCTACTGTTTTTAGATTTATTTTGCCGGTTTACATATTATGAGTGCTTATTTTTAATGTTTGGTTTATGATAGATTTGGTGATTGTTTTCCTCTAGTATTCTACATTCGTTCCTTTCGTGCATTCTTCTTTTCAGTGTTGTTTTTTCTTTATTTTTCCCCATCATTGAGCTAGTTTCTTCTCCTTTTTTCATTTCTGAATTTCATGTCTTTTTAAAATCCACAATGTCTTTCTATTCATTTTTTGCTTTCACTCCATTTATTTCTATCCATAAATTTTCTTTTATTTTAATCTGTTTGGAGGTTTGTGTATGTCTGCAAAAGTTTTAAGCATTGGTTTGAAAGGGCTTGAGGGATACCGGGTTGATGTTGAGGTTCAGGTGAAGGAGGGGTTTGAGTCCGTTGTGATTGTTGGGCTACCTGATGCTTCGGTGAAGGAGTCGAAGGAGAGGGTGACGGCTGCGCTGCACACACTTGGGTTTCCGCTGGTGGAGAAGAAGGTAATCATCAACTTGTCACCGGCGGAGCAGAAGAAGAACGGTCCTTTGTTTGATCTGGCGATTGCACTTGGCATCCTTAAGAGTGGTGGTTTCATACAGGAAAGGATTCCGGTGGAAACTGGTTTTATTGGTGCGTTGTCACTGGATGGAACGGTTCACCCGGTTGAGGGGATGATTGCTGCAATCCTCGCTGCGAGGAAATTGAACTTAAAAACGCTTATTCTTCCTTTTGATTCATCGATCCCAAGAATTGAAATCGATGGCTTGGAGCTGGTATACGTTGAGTCGCTACGGGATGTTTTGAATCTACTGGCCGGCCAGCAATTGCTGCCTTTGCTGTCAGAGGCAGATATTGAAAAAGGGTGCCAGGCACCATCCAGAGATTTTCCAATTGCGTAGTAATTAACACTTGTAACCTCTCATTTTTAATTTGTTGATTTTTAGGCTTGGCGATGTGTAGGAGGTTTTGTACAACAAATTAAAAATGGGTGCCTGGCACCATCTAGGGATTTTCCAATTGAGTAGGAAAGAAGTACACGGGGACGGTTCTCAAGTCCCATTCTGGGGTTGTAGGGGAACAGTGCCTGTCACCACCCGAGTTTTGTCGATATTTGTAGAATGATATGTTAAGTATAACCCTGAGTCTTTTAGTAGCTCAGGGTTGCAATGATTAAAGTAGGGAGGGTTTTTTCTTGGGGAACAGTGCCTGTCACCACCCGAGTTTTGTCGAGAATTGTAGAATGAAATGTTAGTATACCCTGAGTCTTATAACAAGCTCAGGGTTAATGATTAGAAGAGAGATGCATTTTGTTATTACAGAACAAGAAGCACTCTTTTTTCTCTTTGTCTTTCCTTATTAATTATCTTTTATTCCACTGTTAATGACGTTCCATAATGTCCTGAAATTGACGTTATTAATTGTCCTAAACCTGACGGATTCACTGTCCAATATGAAGGGGAAGATTAGTATTTCCTAATTTCATAACCTTTTTTTGAAATAGTGGACTAGTATAATGGAACCCTTGATCTGAATGAAGTATTGCATCCTGATGGAATGGATTCAAAACCTTTTTCTTTAGCCTTTTTAATGTTTCATAAACAATATCCATTTCCAATGAAGTGGATAAATAATGAGCAAGTATTTCTTGGTGGTTAGTGTGCCTATGAGGTCCCGTCACAGTGACTCCCCGAAAATTTTGTTTCACATTGTTGATACTCTTTCCATTTGGTCAATCTGATGAGTATCTCTTACGGAATAATGAAGGCCGGAGATTAAGTTCTCCGGCCTATTAGTATTTCCCTTGAAATTTCGGTATTTTGGGGTCAGACCCCCGCTCAGAAGTGAACAATTTATATGGTCTAAATTCTATTAATTTTTTAACAGATCTTTTATATAACTTATAATAATTGCAATTATTGTAAGGTCAATAACCTTATTAAGTATTATGTGAACCAATTGGAAAATTCTCAAAAAATTATCGGAGTTAATTTTTTCGATTATCTTCAAAATATAATTATCACTAACAGGTAATGTATAGCTTATTAAAAAAGTCAAATAAGATGACTCCCATATTGATAACTCAAAATTATAGAATGTACCTAAGATTATTTGATAAATAAGGCCGAAAATAAAAATAGGTAAAAGTAAAGGAGATATAAGTGCTAAAAGCAAGATTCCGTATAACTCCAGCTTTTCTAAAAAACTTTTTGCCTCCTCTAAATTTGATATACGCCTAATTATCCTATAAAAATAATCAAACATAAAATATGTAAACAAGAATATTAGGAATACTATTATTCCAATGATTATGTGTTTCTCTACCATTTCATTACCTGTAAATTTCATTATGGGTTCGATGAAATGCTGAATACCTGTAGTGAAGAACAATATACTTATTGATATAAATATTATTCTTAGCCAAAACATCAATAACAACGAGTGGAGTTTAACTTTGTAAACAAATATACTTAATAATAGAAAGATAACCGAAAAAGATAACGAAACTACTGACATGGTGTATTTGTTGGTCGGAATTAGTGGGAAAGTAGCATAGAGCAAGATAAATATATTGAAAGTTTTAGAAGACATGCTTTTAAGACTCCTTAGATAAAATAACAAGGTTATATATATTCTATATTAAACCTTGTTATTTGGGAACAGTGCGCTGTCACCACCTGGGAGGGACTTGGGGACGGTTCTCACGTCCCGTTTTGGGTATAAAGAAGGGAGAGGGATGTGTAGGGGGAATAGCTCTATGCATCCTTTTTACTTATTTTTTTTGAGGACCTGGGGACGGTTCTGATGTCCCGTTCTGGAGTACAGTCATCCTCAAGTAATTGGGTGTTGGGAGTTCTTGCCAGGCATCCACTTGTTTTTGATGAGGGTGCCTGGCTGCTATTTTGGCTATGGTGCCTGTCACCACCCGAGTTTTGTCGAGGTTTGTAGAATGCTAGGGTCGCATGTTTGATATGTTTTATACAAATAGAAAAATACCCCTTCAGCTACTTTAATATTGAAGGGGTTGTGGACCAACAGATGCGCTATGCGATTGGAACAGTGCCTAGTCACCATCCGAGATACAGTACAAAATGAAGGGGAAGCAGCCCATATCCATCAAGTTAAGCAAATAGATACCATCTTTCTAGGAAATGCCCAATCCTTTCTTTAATTCCATAGAAAGTTAGGCGTTTTGTATGGTCGAACTAACATTTGAAGACGAATTAAAGCTCTTGTTGATGAATTGGTCGCATTTTCTCTTCCAACTTTCTTGATGAACTGGCTAAGACTCGTAAATTTAAGCAATGGAAAGGAAAAATTGGAGCCATTGGATTTTGTATCTTTATGCTCGTGCTTTTATTGAAGGATTGGGCATCAACTAGTTGCCAAGGCAATTCTAGTTTAAGTCTAACGTTTTAGAAGGTCCATTTGGGACAGTACTCATGATACTGGCTAAGTCAACAAGAGTATCATGCGGACCACCATGTATAAAGTGCATGTCTATTCGTATCCTGGGGTGGTCTCGACATGGCAGAGCTGCCACTTTTACATGTCTGTATGCACTGTATTAGAAGTTGTGTTCTATAAGGAAAACTTAACTTTGTTTCCATTTTCATAAATCTCATAATCTAATTCAACTTGATAGAGTTCTTCTATAATTTTAAAATTCCTTATAAAACTCTCAAAATGATCACGACCGGGTTCAGGTAGCCATATTTCTCCTTCAGTTTCATAATAAATACTATAATAACCCCAACCATTATTTCCTTCTGTGAATATTTGAAGAGTAAGTTCCCCATTCCTTTCAACTATATCTATACCGGTAATATTGATTTCTTGGAGTTGCCCATTCTCCCAATACTGCCAGCTCGTATACATCTCTGCTTCGTTTAACAAAGATTGCTTTAACTCTGAATCAAGCTTTTCAGCAGAAGAATTGTTTTTTTCTAAAGACTCAATTCTGAACTCATGGTTCATTACCATATCTTCAAGTGCAACCTTACTGAGTGCTGCGATCTTAGAAGTCATAAATGGCATGGAAAAAAGGATACCTAAGAATAAAAGAAATATAAAACGTTTTTTCATGAATACTCCCCCAAATAAATATATTTTGATTTCATTTCCATCATACAATAAAGCTGCACGTCATTCGAGTTTGGGGAACAGTGTTCACCACCCGAGTTTTGTAAAGATTTGTAGAGTGCAAGGAGGATACGAGATGATATTGATGGCATTTTCTTTGGTCATCCTTTTTATAACTGAACAGAACAGTGCCAATCACTTCTCGTTTTTTCTGTTTTACGGAATGTTCCACAGGTGTTTTGATTTTTGTATTGTAAGTATCTTGTTTTACAAGGATCTTTTTAGTCCCTTATTTGCTATGAGAAATTTATAATATTGAAGGAATAATATATTTTTTGTCGAAATCTTATTCGGTAAGTTTCTTATGTAAGATTAGGGAGTTAGTAATCTATTCAGGTGTTGCAATTTAATAAAATGGGGGTTAACAATGAAAAAGTATCTAGTTTATTCTATGTTGGTGATTCTGGTTATTTCTTTGAGCATACTATTGACACCAGGTAACACTGACGCTGTAAGTAAAAAAGCCCTTGAAGAAATTGTTATGGAACAACAGATGGCAATTGAGGCACTACAAACACAATTACTAGCAGTCGAAGAGAAAGTAGAGGCACTTGCTTGGAATAATAATGAGAATATGGTTTTAAGACTTAGTCAAAGTGAGGACAACATAAATAGGTTAATGAAAATTCATGGAATTGATGAGGAATCAATCCAAGAAGATCTCACGCGAATACCAGAACAGCTGAGAGGGATAATTAGAGAGGGTTTAATGGTTACTCCTTTAGCAAGAGATTATTTTTCTTATGATGATATGGCAACCATCGGTAACCCGTATTACAACATTTTTGAGTATATTTCTGAAAAGGAAATTCAAGAATTAGTTAGAAATATTTATTACGAAATGAAAACAGATGAAATGAACTTTACTAGAGCGTTAATTTATATTGAGACACCCGAAAAGCGCTCACTTGCCATGTATGTAGATTTATAAACACAGAGCTTATCATAGTGGGTTCCGCATTGGAGGGGACAAAGGGACAGGTTCAGACCACTAAAAAGGTACCCCTTTTTCCCTAGTGGAGGATTTGGGTTCGGTGTCTGTCACCACCCGAAGATACAAAATTTTAGGTTGAAATTTACTTAGCGTATAATATCCGCGTTTTGTTGGCTGGAATCCATGTAAATAAAAGTTGATTATAAATTGTATAAAAAAAGTATTATTATATTATCTTTCTAGATATAGAGAGGATGTCAAAAATGAGTTCTGAAGAAACTAATAATACCCCAGCTAATCCAAGTAGCAATTCCAATAATGTAAGTGTCAGTATACTTCCTGATATTATAAGTCCAATCACCCCAATACTAAAAGAAATTTATACTGATCTAGCTTCTCCTGCGGTCAAAAAGGTCGGGATGGCCTTAGAAACCGTTATGGACTTCGGCTATACAATGATTTTCGCTCCCTTACAAAATGTAAGTGAGAAAAGAAAGCTTAACTTACAAAAAAACATGGATCAATATAAAAAGAAAATTGAAACAATCGATGAACATGAAATTGCTCAAGTACCGCCAGAATTAGGAGTTCCCATTCTTCAAAAACTTACTTATATCCAAAATGATGACCTAGTTGATTTATTTACTACTTTACTGGCTAGCGCATCTTCTGTAAAAACCTGTTCCTTGGCTCATCCAGGTTTTATCAATATCATCAACAATTTAACTCCAGATGAAGCAAAAATATTAAAATATCTTTCAGACAATGAAATCGAAAACCTCCCTTTTATTATTATACAGCTACAAATGCAGGTACACGAAAAACAGGGAAACGAAGAATTTACTTCACGCTTAACTGGTTTTGACCGAATGGAAGAATTAAATTTATTATTCCCTCAGAATGACCATCTATATTTTGATAATTTTATGGGCTTAGGATTATTAGACATCCCTGGTACCGCATATTTATCAGACGAACAAAAATATAAAAATTTAGAAAATACCTACCAAGATATGGTGGAAGATATTGAAAGGATTAAAGATGAAAGAGTTCCATCTGCACGAATTAATATCAAAAAAGGCTATTACAAAAGAACTTTCTATGCAGATTCCTTTTTCAAAGCATGTATAACCCGATTACAAGATAAAAACCAATAAAAATTGGGGAAAGGTGCCTGTCACCACCCGAAATTTGTCGAAGGTTGATAGGGTTTTTGAGAGAAAGTAAATGATAAAATGGAGTTGCAACTGAATATTGTGAGGGTGGTTGGTTGTCAGTCTTCTTTCCATTAGGAAAGGAGGTGATAACCATGGAAACATTTCTTGAATTTATTCGTGAAATCTTGAAAGGAATTGTGCGGGAAGGAACTGCATATATCTTTCGGAAAAAGGTTCTAGAATACAAGAAAACCACCCTACGCCGTCGCAAGCTTAAGGGTGGTTTTCAAGATAAGGATTAAATATTATTGACAACCACCACCCTGACGGTAGAGGTTGCAGGGAGAGGAGTGCTACCAACACTTCTCTCTTTTTATTATATGACCATTATACAGGAAAATATTCTGTTTGAGAAGAATCGGGAACTGTGCTTGTCACCACCCATGGGATGGTGCCTGTGACACCACTCGAGTTATGTAGTAGAGGGCAGAAGGGAAATGCCCATGGAGAGGGTCTCTTCTGCCCTTAGCCTATTTAATAAATTTTTAGAGTTTGGAGGATATTGTTTGTTTCTGTCGAAATGTTATTGGTAGATTCCTCGTTTTATTTTTTTACCAGCAATCAATCCATTCTAGTTCTACTTCCCTCTGTTTTGAACTACCGTTTTGTACTATTCTTTTTTATTCCTTTTAAGTAATGAAAATTAAATAGGTTTGGAGGTTTTTTTTTGACGGTTAAAGTGTCTAGTATTGGCCTTAAAGGGCTTGAGGGGTACCGTGTGCAAGTGGAGGTTCGGATATCACCTGGGACTGAGTCGATGACGATTGTGGGGTTGCCGGATGCTTCGGTGAAGGAGTCACGGGAGCGGGTGGTTGCGGCACTGAGTCATTTTGGTGCTGATGTGACTGACCAGAAGGTAGTGGTTAACCTTTCTCCTTCCGAGCAGAAGAAAAACGGCCCGCTGTTTGATTTAGCGATCGGGATTGCCGCTTTAAAAGAGTTGGGTATGATCGAGAGTGATGTTCCAAGAGATACGGCTTTTATTGGGGCTTTATCTCTTGATGGAACGGTCGAGAAAGCGGAAGGGATGCTTCCAGCACTTGTTTCCGCTAGGGAACTTGGGTTGAAGCAGGTCTACTTTCCTTACGATCCTTTTATTCCAATTCATATGCTGGAGGGCTTGGATTGTGTGGTTGTCAACCATATTGAAGAGGTGGTCAACCATTTGGAGGGTCAGAGCAGTCTTTCGTTTTTTCCAACCCCTGAACAATTAGAGCCAACTCTTTCGAAGATTGAACCTTATTCAAAAGATTTCCTCCATGTAATTGGCCATGAGTATCCAAAGCGAGCGCTAGAAATTGCAGCTGCAGGGGAACATAATGTATTAATGACTGGTCCGCCTGGGTGTGGAAAAAGTCTTCTCGCAGAAACCTTTCCATCTATTCTTCCGTCTCTAACAAGTAAGGGGCAGCTAGAAGTGATGAGCCTCTATCAATTGGCTGGAGAAAAAAGAGGGGTTCATCATCAAGTTCCTTTTCGCCACCCTCATCATTCGGCATCATCCGTTGCCATTATTGGGGGAGGTTCTTCACCGAGACCAGGAGAAATCTCACTTGCCCATCGTGGTGTGTTGTTCCTTGATGAAATGGCAGAGTTTACAAAGAAGACGCTAGAAAGGACTTGGGGACGGTTCTCGTGTCCTTTTTGGTAGTCGAAGGGGAAAAAGGGACTGTTCTGAAGAACGAAATCGCTTCACAAAGGACCTGGGGACGGTTCTCATATCCCAGTTTGGGGTTTAAATCAGGGAAAAAGGGTGCCAGCGTATAATGGTAAATAAGTCAATAGAAATAAATTTATAAAAAAGACCGACCTTAAGTAAAACCCCTATTTTCCATTTTTTTGAAGGTTCAACTATCACAAAAAAATATATAGGGCCCCTCTAGAACGTGAAAGGATCTTGTGTTTTTCATCCTACAGAGGATACCGCCTAGTAAGTATAAACTTAGATTTTCACGTATTATTCGTACTTGTAGGACAAGATCCATAACGTGGCATGCGAGGTCTGAAGCCTCAGGCACGAAATTCAATGTGATCTAACGTCCTAGAGGAGCCCAATTTAAAGTTTAAAAACTACTTTGCTTGAGAAGCGTTCAATAATGTTAAAACTGTTTATTTAGGCAAACAAAATTCAGAAAACATAATCCTCAGACCTTAGGTCTGACTTTAACTTGAGTCATTCTTCTAAGCCGACTGGCCAACAGCTAGCTTTACAAAATTCTCAAAGAACTGTTTTACATTTGGCATACGCAGCTTCTTGCTTATTTCATCGTATAAGACATAGTTAGATTGATTTGTACGGTACAGTGTTTGATGACGAATCATCGAAAAGGCTAGACGGATCATCCTGTTCCCTAAAGCAATATACGCTTGTCTAGGATGCTTTCCACGCTCTTTTAAGTCTTGATACTTCTTTTTCATTTCAGGGTTATTTACAGCTAAGGATTTACCAACCTGGTACGTAACATTCCGGAAACTCCTTCTTCCTTGCTTAGATACACCATAATACGAAGGTTTTCTCCCGCCAGATTGCTTTACAATCGGATTGGTTCCCGCCATTTTAATTAATTGCCCCGCATGGTCGAAATCAGAAATATTGCCCATTTCAGCGTATAATTCAGCACCGGTGACTACACCTATTCCCTGGACACTAAGGATAACAGCGCCCTCAGTTTGAACGAATAAATCCTCTATTTTCCTTTCCAGTAATTTAATTTGTTCATCTAATAAATCCAAACGATCCAACCCTTGATTAAGAAGAAATTGGTTCACCTCTACGAATTCCTTTGGCTGAGAAATTGAGTTTTGTGCAAAATCTATCAATATCTCAATACTTTTATCTCGAATCTTAAGATTCTCACGAATAGAAATGTCACGTAGGCCTTGTTCTCCAAGGGAAAGAATATCACTGGGATGGAGATGATGCCTCATTAAATAACGAGGTGCCTTACCAAATAATGTTGAAAAAGGCTGAACGTGTTCACGTTTTCCATTTACCCATACACTTTTCCCCTGGAACTCACGGAAGATATGGTCTAGATGTACGCGAATGTGGTTTTGTGTTGCCGTCCTTTCATCGACTAGCTCGCGACGCGCACGTGTTAATTTTTGTAGGTTGTGAACAGAGCCAGTGGACAATTCACTAGATGTCCCCCTCCCATGAATCATGGATTGAACAATTGCCATCAGGTCTAAGTTATCCGTTTTTGACCAGTTTAAAAGGGCTTGTCTTTCTTGAGCAGTCGTCGCTGCGTTTAGGATTCTGACATGATAACCTTGTGAGTGAGAACGTCTAACCAAATCCTCATAATAATGCCCTGTGGTTTCTACCCCAATTACAACAGCCTTCATTCCATGGAGTTCTCTCTGTACTTGGATTTGTTCTTTTACTTTTTCAAATCCAGTCAGCGAAGAATCGAATTCAAAGGGGTTTACTAAAACATCCCCATAAAAAGTACAAATGTAACCGTCAAGTAGAATTAAACAGTTTTTAATAAATAAGATTAAACAGTTTTCATCAATTAAGATTCAACACTTCGTTCTTAATTTATATAGCCCTAAGGAACACCCCCTACCTAGGTAGGGGATATTTTTTACTTTCAAATTAAATCGTTCATTCCTAGTAAATTCTCTAAATGCCGTTTTTGTTCTTTTAAACTTTCAACTTCCTTTTTAAGCAGGGATACATCTTCTAACAATCTCTTGACTTTCGTTTTATCATCGATGCCTTCCTCATAAGCTGTCCCTTTAACGTAACACCAATCATTATATCTATAGAGATCATCCTCAACGGTTGGGCGGCTTTCACCCATCGAGTTTGCTCTTTTATTATTTTCCTCAACCCCTTCCTTAACCGATCCTTCATCTACTCTAATCCCGTAGGAGTTAAAAAAACGAATTGCTTCCTCTGTGTTTAAAAGACTCATTGTATTTATCCCCTTATTCTATTATTCAGTTTTTTGATCATGGAATAATGCCTTTCTATATTTCATCCTAATGCTATCTTGCTCCTCACTAAAGGTAAGAATCTCACTTCGATGAAGGAGGCGGTCTAAAATAGCCGTAGTCAGTGTTGGATCTCCTAGGAACTTTCCCCATTCCCCTGGACCTTTATTAGATGTAAGGATAAATGCTGCCTTGTCATACATCTCATAAATAAACTGGAGGACATGGGGAGGACATGGGGACGGTTCTTAAGTCCCATTTTAGGGCCTAAATCAGGGATGGAGGACATGGGGACGGTTCTCAAGTCCCATTTTAGGGCCTATATCAGGGAGAGGGATGTGTAGGGGGTTGGCTCTATGCATCCTTTAAACGTATTGCTTTTAGTATGAATGATCCTAATGTGACATTGGTGGCTGCTATTTTAGATTTATTTTGTCGTTTTAAATATTATGAGTGCTTATTTTTATTGTTTGGTTTATGATAGATTTGATGATTGTTATCCTCTAGTATTCTACTTTAGTTCCTTTCATGTATTCTTCTTTTTAGTTTGTTCTTTCTTTATTTCCTCCATTTCGAGCTAGTCTTTTCTACTCTTCTTTTATTTATTTGATTTTTCTCCATAAATTTCACAATGTCTTTCTATTTATTTGTTGTTTCCATTCCTTTATATATCAATCTATAAATTTTCTCTATTTTAATCTGGTTGGAGGTTTGTGTATGTCTGCAAAAGTTTCAAGTGTTGGTTTGAAAGGGCTTGAGGGATATCGGGTTGATGTTGAGGTTCAGGTGAAGGAGGGGTTTGAGTCGATTGTGATTGTTGGCCTACCTGATGCTTCGGTGAAGGAGTCGAAGGAGAGGGTGACGGCGGCGCTGCATTCACTTGGGTTTCCGCTGGTGGAGAGGAAGGTAATCATCAATCTGTCACCGGCGGAGCAGAAGAAGAACGGCCCTTTGTTTGATTTAGCTATTGCACTTTGCATCCTTAAGAGTGGTGGTTTCATCCAGGAAAAGATTCCGGTGGAAACTGGTTTTATCGGTGCGTTGTCACTGGATGGAACGGTTCATCCGGTTGAGGGGATGATCGCTGCAATCCTCGCTGCTAAGAAATTGAACTTAAAAACGCTTATTCTTCCTTTTGATTCATCTATCCCAAGAATCGAAATCGATGGCTTGGAGCTGGTGTACGTTGAGTCGCTGCAAGATGTTTTGAATCTACTGGCCGGCCAGCAATTGCTGCCTTTGCTACCGGAGGCGGATATGATTGAGGAGCCCAAGGTTGCCAGCCGGGATTTTAATCAGATTATTGGCCACGAGTTTGCAAAACGTGCACTTGAGATTGCCGCTAGTGGCGAACATTATGTGCTGATGGATGGGCCGCCTGGCTGCGGGAAGAGCCTTCTCGCTGAAACATTTCCGACCATCTTGCCTTCCCTTTCGAAAGAAGCTCAACTTGAAAAAATCAGCTTGTATCAGCTGGCGGGTGCCCCTTATTCCTCTCTTACTCTTCCTCCATACCGCCATCCTCACCACTCCGCATCATCCGTCTCGATTATCGGGGGCGGCACCAATCCCAAACCTGGAGAAGTTTCTCTAGCCCACCGGGGTGTCCTTTTCCTAGATGAATTAGGTGAGTTTTCGAAAAAGACATTGGATATGCTAAGGCAGCCTTTGGAGAATGAGAAGGTGACCATCAGCCGGATCCATTCGACTGTGACCTATCCGGCTAAGTTTATTTTTATTGCGGCAATGAACCCATGTCCGTGTGGGTATTTAGGTTCGGACAGCCACTACTGCACTTGTTCGGAGAAGCAGATCAAGTTATACAAGAACCGGGTTTCCGGTCCAATTTTAGACAGAATCGATCTCCTCCTTACCTTAAAAGCCGTGAATCTTAAGGGGCATGATTTTAGCCAAAATGAATCATCCGAACAAGTTAGAAGAAGAGTGTCGGCTGCCAGGGAAAGACAATACGAAAGATACGGAAGGGAAATTTGCAATAGCAGTGTACCGTTTGAGCAGTTGATTGGAGGCAGACCGTTAACAAGTTCCCAGCAGAATGGGTTACAGAATTTGTCTATGAAGTATGGACTAAGCAACAGGGTGCAAATCAAAATCATTCGAATGGCTAGGACGATCTCTGACATGAGGGGCGAGCCATCGATTTCAGATCGTGCTATTGAGGAAGCGTTAACGATGCGCAGGATAGGAAAGTGAGGTGGATGCGATGCCTAGGGAAGCAAGACGGAAGAGCACTAGCGGTGTTTATCATGTGATGCTAAGAGGAGCAAACCGGCAAGAAATTTTCCATGATGATGAAGACCGGATCAAGTTCCTTGATTGTTTAAAAAAATATAAAGGAATCGCTAATTTCACCCTCTATGCCTGGTGCTTGATGGACAACCACATCCATTTGCTTTTAAGGGAAGGGGAAGAAGAACTGGCCAATACCATGAAGCGGATCGGGGTAAGTTATGTAGGTTTTTACAATTGGAAGTATTGTACGACAGGACATCTTTTCCAAGACCGGTTCAAAAGCGAAAATGTCGAAACTGAAGAGTACTTCCTCACCGTCGTTCGCTATATTCACCAAAACCCCGTCAAGGCAGGTATCTGTTCGCAGGTTGAAGAATGGAAATGGAGCAGTTGCGCCGGGTATTATAACCGGGGGGATGATTCAGAGGGCCTTCTTGATCGAGATACCGTATTAGAGATGTTTGGAGAAACCCGGTCATTGGCAATCACCCAGTTCAAAGCGTTCAACGAACGAACCAACAACGACGAATGCCTCGAAGATAACTATAGAAGAAAACTCACAGACGAGCAGGCAAGGGATGAAATCAAACGCCTACTCGGTGAAGTGGAAATTGCCCAGATAAAGAGCCTACCCGGGTGGCAAAGGGATCATTACCTTATAAAAATAAAATATATTGAAGGAATTAATATTCGACAGATTGCAAGAATCTTGGGAGTCTCGAAAACTCTTGTTCATAGGGCATTTCATGTTAGCTGAAGAACAAAAGCCATCTTGAAGCACTCCTTGCACAGCCGGTGTAGGAAAAGGAATTTCCTTAACTCAGTAAATCGGCGAATGATTTAACTAACGAGAATTATTGTTGCTGCAAGAAGAAATTAATGCCACTACAACAATCTTGTAGCGGAAAAAATGTATTTCTGTGGGAGGGGAGAACCGTCCCTATGTCTTTTGCCTATGTCTTTTGTGTTTTCGTTATGATTAGGAAATTAGAATCGTCTACTGGTATAAACAATCTAATGAGGGTAAGTAATGCTGTAGTAGATTTATTAACCGAGGCGAGTAAAGCATCTGATTTTTATTTGGTTAGAGATAAAGATTTCTTGATAACTTCACAAATAGAGGAACTTAGGATAAAGCTTAACCAAAAAATCCATGTCCTATCAAAGTACCATATTGAAAATTATTTTTTAAATGGTGAAGCAATTATAAATGTCTTAAAAAATTTAGGTCTTGATACGTTCAATAATTCGAATCAGATTGATATTAAATTAAAGGAAATTGCTGATAGTCAAAGAGACGATGTTATAGCCCAATGGATTGCATTTGAATTACATGAAGAGTTAAGAAAATTCAACTTTAATGTAGGTGGTGAAAATTTAGAGGAAAGACTCAAAGAACGAGTAGCTGCTCAAAGAGAGCGAATAAATGACATACTTGGTGATAGTAGCATAGCTGTTAACCTAGATGAAAAAAAGAATTATATCAGTGATAACTGGGAAAATATATGGAGGGATTTTCCACCCGGAAGAGACATTTTAAAGGAATTTGTAAACCTATTTGTAGAAGGTATTAAATATGATAGATTTATTCATTTGCTTGTTAGAGAGTGCATAAAATTGAAAACCCCTGAAGTTGATAATCTAAAATCGGTTATTCTTAGTGAGCTGGGTTTTGAACAGTAGTTATACAAAACAACAACAAAAACACCGTATCCCTAGTGTAGTAAAGATTGGGTGCACTGTCACCACCCGAATTTTGTCAAGATTTGTAGATTGAGAAGTTGGTATAAAATAGATTTGATTGCCCTTTTGCTTTGTAGTGAAAGGGCCATTTTTTTTGTAAACATGGATAGCGATATTAGCTTTTTCGATACTCCGGGACATGGTGCCTGTCCCCTGTGTCCCTCCAGTGGAAATTAGCTAGGACACTCCTATTTGATCACCAAAAGCAATAAGGTTTGAGAAAAGCGCCAAAGGAAAAGACGGTTCTGAGAAAGAACCGTCTAAATGTTGGCTTATTTCTTTGTATCGTAACTAACGTTAGCAACTAAGGTCTTTCCTGTGGTTGTCCAGTTGACTTTTACCCCAAGCAGATCATCAATAACGGAAATTGGGGCGTGGAGCTCATCGTTGATGACAATTGGAATGGCGTCAAGCTGCAGTTCCTTTCCGTCAACTGTATAGATAATGGACTTCTCAACGAATGTTGTTTTTTGAGCTCCAGTTGTTGCAGTAACATTGACAGCACCTTTTTTATTGTTGGTTTTCGTTTTGCCTCCTAAGCTCTCAATTAGGGAATCAATCGAGACAAAGAAATCATCGTTTGCTAGTTTAGAATCAATTTTATTTCCATCGACATATACATCCAATTCTAGATTATCAATGAAATGCCTTTTTTCAATTAATGCATGAATCCCTTTCGTTTTATCCACGACTTGGGACACTTCATAATCGGTTGCAGCACTCATATAGGCCATGGCCGTTGCCCGATCCATTCCAAGCTTTTCATTTAAAAAGCCTACAGCTTCACGGACGCTTTCTTTCATCGCTTCATCTAAATCCTCATCAAGGCCGATTGGAATCCAGTAATCTTCTGTTTCGGCAAATGGCTGAGTAAACTCACCGTTGTTCGGAAGGGAAGGGTCATCCTGCTTTAATACCGTTAAACGGAAGGTACCACGTAAAGATGCTTCCCAAGCCGTTAAGGCAACTTCGCCATCCCCCTGTGAAAAGTGAGGGTCTCCAGTGAAGAAGAGCGCATCTTTCACTTGGACTGGCAGGTATAAAGTGGATCCAACGCCTAGTTCATTGATATCAATATTGCCTCCAGTTTCAATAGGAGGAACAGAACTAAGCTTGTCGCTTGTATTTGGAGCGACCCCCATCATTCCCATAAAAGGCTTTACAGGGAAGCGTACCTCTCCGCCTGTTTCAATTGGTAATACCCCGTAGTATTTTCCATTGATCTCTTCTAATGGGGTAAACCTCGAGACGTTGTTGTAAAGCTCAGGATGTTCAGCACTAGCCCCTTCTTGGCGACCTTCGTTTTCGGGGAATTCACCTGGAAGTGCTCCTTTATAGTGGCGGTTCGAAATAACGCCATATGGGACCCTTGGTGCTAAGGATAAAACCTCTACCTTTAACACATCACCAGGTTCCGCGCCTTCCACTGCAACCGGGCCTGTAACGATATGGGGGCCATGGGCATCAAAATCATGTTCGATATCAGAGCCAGTTATTTCAATCGCCTCTTCTAAAATTTGGTCCTCGCTTATCCCATGTTGACTAAAGAATTCCACTGGATTACGTCCTTGGTCTTCAAGAATTCCTTCATGTGATAGTGTATCAACGGTGATGGTGCTTCCTGAAGGGATGCTCATAATCGGCTTGCTATCACGGTTTGGCAGATGCCCCCATTGCATGGTTTCCACAGACGTTGGAAGATAGTATTTTCCTTCTACCTTATCTGCTGTTGTGGTTTGAAGAATCTTAAAGGACTCATCCTTTTGAGTCTTCGCCCCGCTCGTTGGGTTGTTCAATACTAGTGTTGCGGATAGTAAAGTAGCTGCAGTTACCCCGATGAAACCGATTGTTTTTAATTTCTTTCTATTCCCCATGGTCATCTCCTCTTTCTTCCCTATGTAGTTTATTTTCTGTATTAAAGGTAACAAAGGATGGGGGAGGTATTCTATAAGTGTGTGAGGTTTCCTTACATAAATATACAGGGGAAGACATGGGGACGGTTCTCTAGTCCCATCCTGAAGGCTGGTGCTCGTGAGAGCAATCCCTAAAATTAACATATAACTATATGGATAGGATTGCGCATTGTTTTCCAAAACAGGAGGTAAGTTAAATGGATGCAATTTTATTTGAGAGGTTTGGATACATAAGTAGATACGATGAAAGGCCCGGCAAGAAAAGCGCTTGCCGGACCTTTCACGGTTATGGTGCCAGTCACCACCCGAGTTTTGTCGAGACTTGTAGAATGCTAGGGTCGCTGAAACACAAAAAGAAAAATATCCCTTAAGCATTACGCAACTTTAAACCTAAAGTTATAATATGAAAAAAATTTTTGAAGAAGTAGAAGAACAACCCTTTTCTAATTTAAGGTGCTCGCTTGCAATTAAGCAATTCCTTCTCTTTTGATAAGCTCGTTATAATGTTCTAATTGCTCTTGTAGAATGGTTATATAATTCATCATGGCGACTCTAGCTATAGCAGGATAATAACGACTATTAAGCTCCAGTTCGCATTCCTCTAAATCCATCTTTTTTATGGCAATAAACTTATTCAATTCCTCTTTGCTCACAGTTAACCCTCCTTTTTTATCAAATTACATCTCTCCTATATTCCAAAACTATTAACTATAGTTCAAGCATGGACAACATTTTCATAGCTTATACAAAAAGTTTTATCTCTTTATTCGTGCCTGGTATATTAGATCGGTTCCGATGCCTGGGTTGAGTTTTGTCGAGATTTATAGAATGAGGGATAGCTATTAACGATTTAGATATTAAATATAGAGGTGATAAATATATAGCAATTGTAACAGTGAGATCTGCTGTAAATATTTCGAACACAGAGAGGCTTATAAAACTTGAAAAAATAGTGGACAAAGACCTCGTTCTCGGAAACAGGGGGCCGGTTAAATTGGTGATATTAGGTGAATGCGAGTCCCGTCCCCATGTTTTACCTATTATTAAAGCACCAGTTAAAATTGATCAAAATTTCTTTTTACTTTCAATAGTGTATTGTAATGCATATAACAAAGGAGCTTTGTAAAAGAAATAAAGGAAAAAATTGAAATTATTGAATCGAACTAATTTAGCCACTTTTAATTTTTCCATTAACTTAATTAAAATAAAAGCGAAGAAAGCATTAACGGTGGCATTAAGTAATATAAACTGTTTGAAATTCCCATATGTCCACTTTAATATCCACATTGAGCCAACAAGAAAAGGACCAATGTTGAAAGGTAACTCCCCTGTAATATATGAGCTTGGTTTATTAAAAAAAGTCCACCATTTTCGTTTTTTTCCAACTTGAACAGTAAATGCTTCTAACAAAACAATAAGAACGGATGCTGGGAGAAATCTTTTTATATTACGTTTTCCGAAAAAAGATAAGGATAACCAAGAGAGTAAAACGATTGCAATATTAATTAACCACTGATTTTTCAATGACATATTATTTTTTATACTCCTTTTTTTCTTATATTTTCCCTAACTGTTTTTAATATTCAACTTTGGTAAATTTATGTTGCTTTTAAACAAACCTGACCGTATGCTTAACAGCATTCCCACGGCCTGAATCTGGTGCCTGTGTAACCACCCGGTAATGGACAGACCCGTTCGGGGCTTATGATATTCTTTAAGTTAGGCTCTTTTCTCAAACTTTGTTGCTCTTGGATACAAATTCGGTTGAATTAAGCTTTGTTTCCCTTCAAAGTACCCTTTTATTAATGAGAAAAGAGCGCGCAAACTTCTTATCACGTACCAAATAGCTTATCTTGCGTTAAAATCGGCTTTAGGTAGTAAAAATCGGCTTTAAGATTTTTACAATTTTAACAACAATCTTTACGAAAACAGCCTTAAGTTATATCTGCTTTGTGCTTGTATTTTATTTGAATTTTGTGACAGAAAATTATAAACTATCAGTAAATGGGGATGAGAGTAGGTAGAACATGAAACGAATCGATATGATAGAGTATGACCAGGCCGAACCCGCGGTGAAAGCATCCTTAGATTTCATTCAGGAGGCCTCCGGCGGACATGTGATGAATGTTTTCAAGGTGTTAGGCAATCAGCCGAATGTTTTAGAAGGAATCTCAAATCTTCTATTTGGGGTCTATCGGTCCGGAGAGGTAGATATTCAATTAACCGAACTAGCCTATCTTTACACTTCGACCTTGTACAAGTGTCATTATTGAGTTCCGACCCATATTATGCTCGGTCGGGGCATTGGACTATCTAAAGAAAAAGTGGAACAACTCCGTTATTGGAGAGAAAGTACGGTTTATACGGATTTAGAACGTCTGGTACTTGAATACACAGAGCAGTTGGCTACCGATGTTCGCATTGACGATGAAATGTATGCTCGACTACAAGAGCATTTTACTCCAAGGCAAATACTTGTCCTTTGTACAACCGTTGGTGTGGCCGGTATGATCAACCGGATTCATGGTACCTTCAAAACTGAATTAGAAGAATTCACCTCCTCAAGGCAGAAAGTGCAGGAAAGCCTGGACAAGCTGTTAGAGAAATAGGTTTCGAGGACCTGGGGACGGTTCTCATGTCCCATTCTGGGGTTGTGGTGCCGGTGTCATCCCCTGTGATTGGTACATTTAGTAAAGGTTTTGTATGTATATAGCAGACAGGCAATTTCCTCTTACTAAATGGGGAGTGTCTGTCTGCTTTTGTAAAATTGGTATGTTATTGCTTATCAGTAATCTTACGTCTTTTCTCTGGATCGAGTACAACGGTGAAGGGTCTTGTGGCAATTCCGATGGTGATTTTTTCTAGTTGTTCGGCGTTTTGTAGCTTTGTGTTGAATGATGATAGTTTGATAGGAACGGTGAGTGTGGAGTCGTTGTTGAATAGGATGATTGTTTTTCGATTGAAGCCTGTTGTTCTCTTAATCTGATGAGGGTTTAACCAGATAGTTTCTTCGTGTTTGTAGGATCGTGTTGGGAATAAGACGATTCGATGGATTGGGTTGATCATAATGGGGCACATATGGATATTACCAAGAAGCCATTTGGAGGTCTCTAGTGCTCCTCTTAAATCAAACCCAATGGCTCGAATGCTATCATTTATCACTTCTAATGGGGATTTGTCCACAATGAAGGTTCGAGTGGTTTCGGTGATATGGGTGCATAACTTACCGTTGCGATCATAATAGGCCATCATGTACTGGAACTGCGGAGTGATGATATAATCGTTCTCAATAAACAAATGGGTTGGCTCCTTTGTGTAGGGGATTGTCATGTGATTGACTGAACAATTTACTGTAAACGCTGTCATTATTTTGAAAAATAGTTGAGAATAAGTCTCCATTGAATAAAGGTGGATTTGATGATATATGTGCTGGTAGATGCAAACAAAAGTGGAGGGTTTCTAACCCTGCTGGTAGATGAATGGACGCGAATTATTCCTTTTCTTCAGGATCTACAAACCTTATCACTTCATTTGCATCGGTAATATCAAGGGCTCCAGCAATTTTTCCTAGATGAGTAAGGTTAATATTTTGCCTTTTTTGATTAGCCAACTCCACAAGGGCAGCATGCCGTATGTCCGTTAATCTACCCAATTCTCTAATAGAACGGATACCACGAGATTCCATTAACTCATATATAAGGATTTGTACATCCTTTTCCAATGTCCTCAACACCCATTCAAATAGACTTATATTCAAAAATTATCATATCGACTCTCTCAAGGTGGTACGCCTATGCGTACCGTTTTAAGTTCAATATGATAAAAAGGTGAAATGAGGTATGGATAATCTAATGCTCGAGTTAAATATATTCATATCTAGTGAATTCAGTATGGAATGAACGGGTTCCCTAGATAAAAAGTATCGAAGTATTTAATAGCGCTGCATAATAAAAACCTAAAGAATGAGTGGCTCTGTAAAATTTTTGACATAGACGGGGACGGTTTGTCCTCCTCCTGGTGACCTACTTGGATCTTATCGGGAGATATAGAGCTGTTGATTGCTATAACCCTGAGTCCGCACAGGGGGACAGCAGATAAATAGCATAATAGGACTTCTTGTGTTGTCGTTTAAAAACGCTTTATGCTACCGCCAAAATGCCAAGTGTAACCCCACTCTAGATAGATTTTTGGCATGATTGGTGTAAAAGGCTAGTTGTTGTTGTTGTTTTTCTTTTTTATTTTCTTTTTCTTTTTCTTTTTGCCCCCGTATCGTAGCACGGCACGTGAACGTATCGTGTTTAAATACTTCTTTTCTTATCGCTCACGGCAAAAAATCCTCCCTACTTGGTTACAAAATGATTCAAATAGGCTACTAGTTCACGACTTATCGGAGTAGAGAGAGTCCCTTAACTTCTTTTCATTTTGTTGAAAAAGGCAAAAGACTGTGTCTGTGAGTTCCATTGAGACTTTGACCTATCCAATAGCTTATGAGTGTAACCAATTGCCAAACAGCTCATGAATATGTCTCCCTAGCTTTTTATTAAGAATGCCATAGTAATAGGCAAAGTGGTTTTTTACTGAGGTTGACGATTTTATTTTAGAAATCAGCTGTTTAAAAGAGTGAATGGCTATTTCAAGGGTCGTACCGGAATCAAGGGTAAATCTTGATCGACTGGTGGCGATGATGGTCATTTTCCAATACTCCTCAATGGTCTTGGCATTAGGAAAAAAGTATTTCACTAAATCAATAAAAGGTTTTGGAACTCGATTGCTAGTGAAGGTATCATCCAGACTGGTTTCTTTACGTTCTTTTATATCTTTATTGGTTGTTTTAGAAGGAATACTAGCTTTATATTGGTGGTTCATTTGTTTGGCTTTAGGTGGTTCACTTTGAGGAAAGCGATTGAACACATAGAGATTGCTAGACTGTGATCCATTCTTTCGTTCCGTTTCATGAACTGTTAAAATGCCCAGAGCTGTGGACTTGATAATCATTCTTTTGAAGGTAGAACGAGAAATGCCATTGCCGTTGTATTCCTCATGAATCGCTTTAAGCATCGTGCCAATCTTAGCATTGCTTACGCCAGGAAGTTTCGCAGAAAAACGAACCAAACGCTTCAACGCCACAAGCTCCCCCTTTGAAAACTCATTCTTTACCTTCGACATCCACAACTCAAAATGAGTGTTAAACTCCTTCAAACTACCAAACTGCGAATACCCCACAAACTGATCAATGCTCCCTATTTTTAAATTCATACAAATGCACCACCCTTTTACTATCTAAATAGAAAGGAAGTGCGAATATGGACAGGGGGAGAGGGGAGAGGATGTTACAGTTTTGTGAAAGGTTAAGATTACGCTATTTTTAAATTTGTCACAAATCACCTGTACTTTTTGGAGGATTTTATATAAAGAGTGGAACGTATTAGCAGCCGAGATTGTGGAAGAAAATGATAACGGGAAGAAAAAATTTCATGTTATATGTCCTTACATAACCTAAGACAACCTTTCTCTCTAACTATTAATATTAAATTGTTCGATTAATTAGTAGAGGAGATGGATGGGGCTTGAGGAATGAAAATGAGAGAAGAATGATTAAGAAGATAGTGATAAATTCACTTCTAGTTTTAGTCATCATGCTTTTACCAACAATGGCTTTTGCAAATGGAAACGCTGCAAACGCATTGTCCAAAAACATGAAAGCATCTGAGGCTGTTTCAAAAAATTCTAATGCTGCATTAGCAACGGAGATTGGTACTTTTGATCTTGAGGAAACAACCATTGGGGAGATTCAGAAGGCCTTACAAACAAACAAAATTACTTCCGTAGAGTTAATTCAGATGTATCTAGATCGCATTGAAGCTTATGACCAAAATGGACCGAGAATCAACTCGATTTTAACGATCAATCCAGATGCGCTAACGATTGCTGCTGAAATGGACAAAATTCGTGGGAAAGGAAATCAAGGTCCCCTCCATGGGATTCCGGTTATTTTAAAAGACAATATTGAATCCAAAGATGACATGCCCACGACAGCTGGAGCGATTGCTCTAGAAAACAATTATTCCGAAGAAGATTCATGGGTAGCGAAAAAGCTACGTGACGCTGGTGCGATTATTTTAGGAAAAGCCAATATGAGTGAGTGGGCATACTTTATGACTCGTGGGGCTCCTAGTGGGTATAGCGGTCTAGGTGGACAGGTGCTACATCCATATGGTCCTGATACCTTCGCTGCGGGTAGCGTCGGTGGGTCAAGTTCTGGGTCAGGAGCAGGTATTGCTTCTAACTTTGCTGTCGTTGGGATTGGAACCGAAACTTCAGGTTCGATTCTTAGCCCTTCAAGTGCCAATTCTTTGGTTGGGATTAAACCGACAGTTGGCTTAGTTAGTCGTTCTGGGATTATCCCTCTTGCCATGAGTCAGGATACAGCTGGTCCTATGACAAGAACTGTTTCAGATGCAGCGATTACTTTGGGTGTGTTAACAGGCGTTGACCCAAAAGATTCTGTTACTAGCGAGAGTGCAGGAAAAGCATTGACCGATTACACAAAACATCTTAAAAAGGATGGCTTAAAAGGTGCTAGAATTGGGATTGATTACAGTTTCCTGACAGGTAGTTCTGACGCAGCACAAGAACAAAGAAGAATCGTAGAAGAAGCGATTGAAGTGATGAAGGAGCAAGGAGCAATTATCGAAGAGGTAACGATACCAAGGTATCAATATACATCAAATGTGCTATTTTACGAGTTTAAACACAATTTGAATGACTATTTAAAAACAGTTTCTGATGAAGTTCCAGTGAAGTCTCTGGCAGACATTATCGAATTTAACAAACAGGACCCAGAAGTTCGAATGAAGTACGGACAAACCTACTTAGAAAACTCACAGAATTTCAGCGAAAGCCTCAATGATCCAGAATATTTGAAGCAACGTGCAGACGATCTTAAGTATTCAAGA
This sequence comes from Mesobacillus maritimus, assembly GCF_044803185.1. Taxonomy (GTDB): domain Bacteria; phylum Bacillota; class Bacilli; order Bacillales; family Cytobacillaceae; genus Mesobacillus_B; species Mesobacillus_B maritimus_B. Next base: position 5,374,428 of record NZ_CP085225.1, on the reverse strand, counting down.
GAATTAGGTATTAATAAGGTGATGAAGGAAAACAACCTTGATGCATTACTTTTTGCGAACAACCGTGGTGCGGGAATCCCTGCCAAAGCTGGATATCCATCAATAACCGTTCCGGCTGGCTATAGCAACATTGGAATGCCTGTCGGCGTTACCTTCTCCGGTATGGCTTATAGCGAACCTCGCTTAATCGAATTAGCCTATTCATATGAGCAACATTCTCAAAAACGGGTGGCTCCTGTTTTCAAGTAATAAAAGAATTTCATGAAAAAACGAGCTCTAAGGGCTCGTTTTTTCTATGGAACGGTGCCTGTCAACACCCGGGGAAGGACAGGGGGACAGGTACATTGTCTTACGTTTTAGAAGCCGTTGCGTATGATGATTCTATTATTTCGGAAAAGCAAACGGTGATATAGCATCGAGATTGGTTTTGATATTCCTTAGCGGTGAGACGGTTTGGAACCTATTGTATTAAGAGGAAATAGTTCAAACGTTTGATTAGTGGGTTAAAAGATTGGAACAAAAAGTTATTTCGTGCGAGAGGGACAGTATATATCCCTGTGTCCCATTAGTTTTGTGAAATGGAAAGGGACACGGCTACACCCGTGTCCTTCAAGCCCGTTCTCTCATTCGCTCGGGCAGGACAAGGGGACAGGCACCGTGTCACAGTCTCCCTCGTTGTGTTAGGAACTCTTAGACTTATTATGATATCTTGTTAAGTAGAAACCAAAAGGTTGGATTATTTTCCGTTAGACAAATCATTTATTTGAGGGTTATCCTGTATAGTGCTTATTAAATTTAATCAAAGCATCCTGTAATCCAGAGGAGATGATGAACGTTTCAATGTTACGTACCATACGAAAAATGTATCAGTTTTTTGTAGATAGACCGATTAAGGTAGGGACGGTTTTGAATGATCGCTACGAGGTTTTGAGTGTGATAGGAACTGGAAGCTATGGCCTTGTTTATCTTTGCATAGAGTTGAAAACAAAGGAGAAAAGAGTCATCAAGCAGCTTCGGCCAAGTAAGCGCCGTAATAAAAAGGAGCTTATGCTATTTGAAAATGAAATCTTAGTAATGCGTATGCTTAACCATAAAAATCTGCCGATGTTATATGAGGCTTTTTCACGTAACGGACATTTTTTTTATGTCATGAGTTTTATTGAAGGGGATAATCTAGAAGATCAGATTTTTTTTAGGAAAACAACGTTTAACGAGAAAGAGTCTCTACTAGTTTTGACTCTCCTGCTTGATTTAGTAGAGGACCTACATAAAAAAGGCATTTACCATCAAGATTTACGTATTCCAAACATGTTACTAAAAAACGAGGAGCTTTTCTTGATTGACTTTGGTTTGTCCAAGCATCGAGGAACAGTTGACTCCTCTCACTCTTCATTTCATTCTTCACCGAACAATCAAAAGGATATCCTAGTGATGAAACAACAGGACTACTATGATTTAGGAGAAATCCTTTTATATTTGCTTTATACAACGTACTCTCCCAAAAACAAAAAAGCCCTTCCTTGGACAGAAGAACTTTCTTTAGAAAAGGAAACGGTTCATTTGTTGAAAAGACTCCTAGGAATTAACGAACCTTATTCAACTACTAGTGAAATTTCAACCGATCTTCATGCCGCGCTTAAAGCGAAAGAAACATACATGAACCGGAGAATGGAAGATTAGCTACTGCTCCGGCCCTTTCGTTTGTAGTAGCTACTTCCACTCATCGGAGATCGTTTATACCCTCGATTGCTGCTACTACTCCCTCGGTGATAATGACTTTTTCTTCGGTCACTGCTACTTCCTCGGCGATAATGGTTATGTCTACGTTCGCTGCTGCCTTGGGAAAGTTGCTTAATTTGTTTCAAGATTTTTTTAAACATATTTTACCTCTTTTCTTTTTTGAGTGGTTGTAAGTTTTTTTAAGTCTAACATAGTTGATAGAAAAATCTTAAAAATAAGCATGAAGATAACGTATAAGCCTTCGCTTTGACGTCGGGTCCCAGATCTCCTTGCTTAAAACACCTGTCTCCTACGATATCGAACTGAACTACACAAAATTGATTTATATCGGAAACTTGTTATAATAACTAATAACTATTCAAGACCTATAGGGTATATGAATTCTATGACTGTTGGCTGTTTAACATTACATGATTCGTATTTTAACTATACATAATCCTCCAAAGGGGAGTACCTTTAATAACAAAGTCGTCATGCTGGGATGAGAGTCTCCGGCTTTACCACTATTCAGCAATTCGGGCACTATTCCAAAGTAATGATAAAAGTCCAATTTCTTAAATTTAATGTTGAGAAATTGGACTTTTTATATTTTTCACTTCTTCGTAAGCGAACCCTTCTCCCTATTGCGCGAGTTGTTAAGACCTTCCCAAACAAAGGAAGGAGAGATGAAACTGAAAACAGTTTACGAAACCTTGAGAATCAAACAAGTAATCAAAGAGGTGGGAATCTAGTTTTCTATGGTAGTTTGATTCAAAATAGGGGATTACATCAAGTATACCTACTATTATTAAAGGAATGCTCATGACTGAATGAACATAAAGAAATAAACTGAAAGCCTTACTGCTTAGTAAATGAAAAGTTTTGGGTGTATAGGTACTAGTTTAAGGAGGATTGGTATATTTTATAACTAATTTAATCAAGATAAGCTAAGAGGGATGATCCTATTAGGTAGATTTCTTTTGAAAATAAATAATAATAAGGTGATTTAATGGAATTTATGGAGTATAAAGGTGAATGGTATGTCTGGACCTTAGTGATAGTATCGATATTATTTGTATTAATCATGCCTAAAAAAAATTTAACAGGGGTAGGCATATTTATTACTTTTGTTTTTTCCGCGGGATTGACTTGGACTTTTGATACTATTTCAATGTCCATATTTGACTTATTTGATCTAGCAAAAAAAATATCCATTGAGTTAAGTGATGCTTTATTAATTGGCTTTGTCCCTGCGAGCATTGCTACAATCTATGTTAATTTTTATAAACCTCAAAAGAAATGGAGTTATGTTTTTGTTTTTACATTTTTGTGTTTTGTCTTAGAATTAGGTTTAGTCCAGTTTGGATATATGAAAAATAACGCTTGGAAAACATGGTATGGAATACCTGTTTATTTTATAATTTTTAAATTTTTCTATCCTTTGTATTTAAAGTTAATTTCAAAGGAACTAGTCAAATTAACTAACTAATCTTTAGGGAGACATGGGGTGCAGTTCATTCTCATGTCCCATTCTTGGGGACATTGGGACCCGAACCTAATCAGGAAATTTCCATAACCAGCTGTAAAACTATGGAAATGTATGTGCTCCTTTATTTTTGTGGGACGGAAGAACCGTCCCTGTGTCCTGTGTCACCACCTGTTGTAAAGCAAAATTGGTTGATATTGAAGCAACTTGAAAGGTTGAATAACAGAGATGAAAGCACTCAATTACTTTGGTGCTTTTTATTATGTGTATTGGGAACAGCACAGCGGCAATAGGCCTGGGCACAAGGAAAAAAGCCCCGTATAAAATCCCAAATTCATTTTGATTCCTCCCTAGATGTGAGCATTTAACTTTGTAATACAAGGGAACAACATGTGCCTAATTTCTCAACCATAAATGGCGCAGCATTCATGGCTTTGCTTTTTTGTTACCCTATCATCTTATTAAAGACTCAAATGCAAGCAGACTACTTGATTGAGATTTTACAATAATGGTAAAATTTGCTTAACGGGCCCGACTGGCCCGCCCCGCTGGTGGGTTCGGAAGGGACAAAAAACTCATCCAAAGGGGAAATGTGTAATGTTTATTCTATTCACTCAGGCTTTGTTGTTGTTGGTTGTTATTTTGGCACTCCTTGCTTTTGCACTTTATAAGCAAGGAATCTTTGTAGTAAATGTTAGCGTCCAGGAAGGCTACTTCTACAAATTGCTGGAGGTCCTTGCACTGGGAATGATGGCTTCATTATTTATTTGGTTTTTGGTAGAGATGCTAAAGCTCCTCTTGTCTTAGGACTGAGGAGCTGACCCGCTCCCAAGAGCATCGTTCCGTTACAGTTATAATGAAAGGAGGGTGATGGGAAATGGGAAACAAAAGGTTCATTAACGTTCGTTTGCGCGTGTTCAATGTAATTGATTCAACCTAATACGTCCTTCCAGGAGTTTGATGAATAGGTAACGACACGTTCCCCTGCGTGTGAGTACCGTGGATAAGCCACCCTTAACCGGTGGCTTATTTGTTTTAGGAAATGGTCCCTGGTGTCATCACCCGATTTTAGTCGATATTTGAAGAATTATAAATTAATATAACCTGGTTCTTATAACAAGCTCAGGTATCCATTATAAAAGGGAGGGGGAAACTGTTTTTCTGACTTAAAATGGTAATAGCCCAAGCTGGACTATTAATTTTCTGTATACAAGTTTTAAATTCAGTTATATGTTGTCTAGTTCGGCAATTTTCTATAGTAATCTATTAATCTTCGTTGTATCATCTATGCCCTATTCATAAGTAGTTCCTTCCTATCTACACTGAACTAATAATGTGTATGCACCAAAAGTTAGTCGACTGGAGGAAACATTCCTTCATATTTACCATAGCGGTGAATAGACGCTAGAATATCCTTTTTATTGGAGAACTCCATTTCTGTTATTGTTCGACCACTTAATTTCCATATGACAGCTGGCTCTTCATAATTCATACCAGGTTCGCGTGCGTTATATAAATTAATCGTGTAGTAGAAATCGTTTTGGTAATTATAGTTCTCATCTGTTGGGCTAAATTCTCTAATTAAATCACTTAATTTTAAGTAATGAATTAAATCAATCATTTCCATTCTTGGGTCGTAGGTTGGGTCAAGCTCTAGATCTAAAATAAAACCACTAGCATAATCTCTAATAACATTTCCATTTTTAGTATCAAAATTAAACCTATAATCTTTTCTATCATCGGAGACAACCATCTCATTAAATTCAGAAATCGACTCTTTAGAGTATTCATAGTAATAGCGATCAGTACCGAATATCGCTTCTACTGCCTGAATGAAACTCTCTGTCCTTGGTAATGACTCCACATCATGGAAATGATAAGCAATGATTTGTTCCCCATTCTCATCTGTACCTTCAACCGATTTGGTCCCTGGTTCATGTTCATTATTGTCCATTTTTGGGGCGTTTGTTTCCGTTTCGCTAGTTCCACCCTTGGGTTCGGACGAAACATCCTCCTGTACTCTATCCTGTCCACAGGCTACCAAAAGTAAGGTCATGCACCCAATTATCCAAACATTCTTCATTTCCCCGCTCCAATCAATTTTATTTTATAGTTCCACCCGTTGCCTTTTAATTTCTTTTTAAGAAAATTTTAGCATAGAGGTTGTATTAGCACAAAACCTAGGGGGCAAGGGGATTTTTTCACTTGTCTCGTGGTTATTGAAAGACATGTGGGAGACATGGGGAAGGTTCTCGAGTCCCATTCTGAAAATAGGTTTGATAGATTCTTTTTATTTTAATGAGAGTTTTGGATATAAATGTAGATAAGGTGAAAGGCCCGGCAAGAAAACGCTTGCCGGGCCTTTCATCTTTGGGCGGTAATTGTACAATGCTGCCAAGCTTATTGGTTAAGGTTTGTTGTAAAAATGCATTTGGATCTATTTGATGTAACAATCAAGTAGAAATTCGACAGTATTATAGATTGAATGTCAGCAAAAACTCAAAATTCCTTGCGGGACATGGGGACAGGACAGTTCTCATGTCCTATTCGAAGTTGAAATATAGGAGGAGGGAAGTGAGGGAATGGTAGGGACAGACGGAGCTAGATTAAATTAAGAACATTACTTGACCAGCAGTGAACGATTGAAATGATGTTAACTAACCAATCCTTGTGGGCTACATAGAAGGGAATAATTCCTCTACAACAATCTTATAGTGGAAAGGTATGTGTTTCTGTGGGACGAGAATATGAGTGCCAGGCACCATCCAGTGATTTTCCAACTGAGTAGTAATTAACACTTGTAATCTCTCATTTTTAATTTGTTGATTTCTAGGCTTGGCATGAGGGAGGACATGGGGAAGGTTCAGAACCGTCCTTATTCACCTTGTGGAAAAAGTAAGTTTAATTAACTGAATATTCTAATTTAACACAACGACTAGTATACATACTAATAGCTCCACGAAAACCACCTGTACTACAGAAACATCAAAAATAGGAGGGGATTGGAATGTCTGCCATTTGGTTGGCGGTAATTGGTACGGTTGTTTTTATATTAGGGTATCGCTATTATTCAAAGTTTGTCGCAGAGAAGATTTATCGGCTTGACCCGAACTTTGTGACGCCTGCACATGAATTTCGGGATGATATCGATTTTGTTCCGACAAAGAAAATTGTCTTATGGGGCCACCATTTTACATCGGTTGCTGGAGCTGCGCCGATTGTCGGGCCAGCGATTGCTGTCTATTGGGGCTGGCTGCCAGCGCTATTGTGGGTCGTGCTCGGGACGGTGTTTGCCGCCGGGGTTCATGACTTTGGCACACTTGTCTTATCTGTAAGAAACAAAGGTCAGTCTGTTGGAACGCTCGCACATAAGCTTATCGGTAAGCGGGCAAAGGTATTATTTTTATTTATTATTTTGATTCTTGTCTTAATGGTGAATGCCGTCTTTGCCTGGGTGATATCCAATCTATTTGTAAAATTCCCAGCCAGTGTCATTCCAGTTTTTATTCAAATCCCATTGGCAGTTTGGATAGGGTATGCCGTCTATAAAAAGCAGAAGAAAATGCTTATTCCATCACTGATTGCCTTGGCTGTCATGTACCTAGCTGCCATCATCACAAGCCGAGTCCCTGCCTTGCAAATTGACTTGGTCTCTTATTTCGGCGGAGCGGAAGCGATTACATTATTTGGGCTGAATGGTGTGTCCATGGCCTTCTTCGTCTGGATTGTCATTCTCATGGTATATTGTTATATCGCTTCGACCTTGCCAGTATGGAAATTGCTTCAGCCGCGTGACTTTATCAACTCTCACCAACTTGTTGTAGGATTAGGAATTATGTATTTGGGTTTATTGTTTTTAAACCCAGATGTAACCGCACCGGCAATCAATTCGGCCGCGACGGATAAATCTTGGTTCCCATTGCTATTTATTACGATTGCTTGTGGGGCAATCTCCGGTTTCCATGGTCTCGTGTCATCGGGAACATCTTCGAAACAACTGAATAAAGAAACCGATGCCCGGTTTGTCGGCTATCTTGGTGCTGTCGGGGAAGGATTCCTCGCGCTGATTTCGATCATTGCTGTTGTCACCTTGTTTGCAAATGCCGGTGATTTTTCCGCAGCTTACTCAAGCTTTAGTGCCGCAAACGGCGGTGGTTTGGGTCACTTTATTAACGGTGGGGCTAACCTCGCATCGGGAATCGGCATTCCAGCGGATATCGCAATGACAATCATTTCCGTTATCGTCGTCAGCTTTGCCGCCACGACTTTGGATTCGTCGGTCCGGTTAATGCGCTATATCATCACGGAGCTGGCAGATGAGTATAACTTCAAACCACTAACGAAAACACACGCTGCGACTAGTTTTGCGGTTATCGCAAGTGCCGCGTTAGTGTTATTGCCAAAGGGGCCAAACGGATTTGGTTCTGGTGGCTATCTGTTATGGCCATTGTTCGGTACCGCCAACCAGCTGCTTGCAGCCATCAGTTTAATGCTCATTTCAATTTGGCTAAAACGACTTGGTCGGAACTATTTAGTGACGTTTGTGCCGATGGTATTTTTACTCGTCATGACGGTTTGGGCGATGATCCAACAGGTTGTCTTTGAATGGTCCGGTCTCGGGGCGACAGATATGAACTTGCTGCTGTTTGTTTTCGGTGCAATCATTCTCGTGTTTGCACTCTGGATTACGTTGACAGCGATGATGGAATTATCGAAACGAAGTAATCTCAATAAATAAAGGTAAAAGAGGAACCTAGTTGCTACTAGGTTTCCTTTTTCCTTTTATAAAAGTGGGGAAGGGTTATGAACGGAAAATTTAGCTTAAAACAATTGGTTCAGCTTTATGAAGAAATTATCTCGGTCAACCATCGAACCGAAATTGCCCGTGAATTGCGTGATGAAGATGACCTGTTTTTGTTTCTCTGTTTGTCAGAGACATTAGGACTGCCAAACCCGGCGTACTACTACACCTTAGAACTTTATCCATATATGCTTGAAAAATTTCATGAGTGGCATTTGCGCATGGGGATGGAAAAATCGCCATTAACCGGATTTCGTTGTTGCTAACCAGAGGTTAATTTTAGCGATAGTAAAGGAGCGCTGATAATGATAGACCAGAAAAATGTACTATTCGTCGGTGGAAAAGGTGGTGTCGGGAAGTCCACGAGTGCGGCCGCAATTGCCCTAACGTTAGCCCAGAACAGCAAGAAAACATTGCTAGTTTCAACCGACCCTGCTCATAATGTTGGCGATCTTTTTCACCAGCCTTTAAAAAATAAAGCAGTTGAAGTGCGCCCAAATTTGGATGCAATTGAAATTGATCCTTCGCTCGAGTCAAGGAACTATATTGAAAGGGTCAAAGAAAACATTAAAGGGGTCGTAAGCGCGCAAATGCAGCAAGAAGTGAACCGGCAAATTGAAGCCGCCAGCTCTTCTCCAGGTGCAGAGGAAGCGGCAATGTTTGACCGTATTGTTTCGCTGATTCTTGATGAACGTGAGCGTTATGATTGCATTGTTTTTGATACAGCCCCGACCGGCCATACACTTCGGCTATTAACACTTCCAGAAATTATGGGCGTTTGGATTGATGGGATGCTTGAAAGACGGAAGAAACGCAATGAAAACTATACCCAGTTGTTGAACGATGGCGAGCCGGTTGATGATCCGATTTATCAAGTTCTGCAAACTCGGAAGACAAGGTTTGCCGCCGTTCGAAAAATTTTGTTAGACCAAAAGCAGACAGGCTTTATCTTTGTCCTCAATCCCGAACGGCTTCCAATCATCGAAACATCAAAGGCAATCGACATGCTGAAGAAACACGAGTTAGCTGTCGATACTCTAATTATCAATAAAGTTCTTTCTGACGAAGTCGATGGGGTGTTTTGGCAGAAACGTAAAGAAAACGAAAAAGAATACTTAGCTTGGATTGAACAGAAGTTTCCGTCCCAACAAAAACATTACATCCCATTATTTCCAACCGATATCCACTCCGTTCAACTACTTGAGCAATACGCACAGTATTTATGAGGGACAAGGGGACAGGCACCGTGTCCCAGTGAAGCACGGCAAAGGGACATGGGGACGGTTCTCAGGAGTGTGGTGCCTGTCACCACCCGAGTTTTGTCGAAGATTGAGAGTATTGTAGAGTGGAGGAAAGCGTTGAAAGAGGAGTGGTTATGGTGCCTGTCATCACCCGAGTTTTGTAGGAATTGTAGATTGATAACAGAAGGCAGAAGGGGAGTCCCTCGAAGGATCTCTTCTGTCCTTCACTTTTCTTTTCTTAAAAAATCTTTAGTGTTTGAAGAAAACACCATCTGGAAGGGAGAAGTATATAACTTTAACCTATAACCCTAATACCGGAGTATATGAAGGAAGCTACAATATTAGACAATATGCTGAAGTTGGGACTTGGAAACTTGCCTTATGTAGATATGTTTGATGAGAATGGGTGTTGAGGCACCATCCAGGTTAGTTGGCCTGGATAGGGAATGGAGCCTAGTCACCACCCGTTTAACGGCTGTATAGCGATGAAAAATATGTATTTATGTGGGACAGAAGAAACGTCCCCATGTTTCTTTATATAGTTTGAGAGGGAGGGATGAGGATGGGGCTGTACATAAGTAGACAATAATAAAAGGCCCGGCAAGAAAAGCACTTACCGGGCCTTTTTTGTTGTTTTTGGAAATAGGGTAGTGCAATGCCCTTGAATTTTCCATAATGATAGGTTTGTTTTGAAAAAACCTAAATATTATTGTACTTATGAGTACTATTAAACTTTTTATATCTGATACGGAAATTGTAGAAATTTGTCGCACGGTTTTACTATATTTGGTAATGCTAGGTTGGTATAATTTGTAAATGTATAAAATAATAGTAGAATAGGAGTTTTTAAATGTTGAAAAGATGTAGTTTTTTAGTAATTGCCTTTGTATTGATGTTCACTTATTTTGTTCCAGTGACTTCTAACGCAGCTGAACATGGCAGAATTAAGTCGGAAGAGGTACTGACGGAGGAAAAAACGCAACAACTAGTAGATACATTGGATGAATACGTATATGCTCAAAATAATAATCTAAAAATAAAGAACATACCAGACAGCGTTTATGATGAGTTTGGGAAAAAGAATGTAAAAGCAATGACCGATGGAATTAAAGAATTGAATAAATCTGCTAATGATGGAGAATTAATCATTACAGACAATAAAACTATATACGAGGCTGACGATACTAGCTACTCTGTACAAGGTGGAATTGATAAGGTAGTATATAAATGGTACGGAAGAGTAAGGTATTTCAGCACTAAGTCAGCTAATGACTTTGTATATTCAGCTAACAAAGTAGCCGTTGGTGCTGCTGGAGTAGGAGTACTTGCCTCATATTTTAGCGCAGGAACCTCAGCTCTTTTTGGTGGATTAACTTCTTGGTATTTTGCAAACTTAGCCCTGGATATTGCTCAAGCAAACTCTGGACACTACAGAGGAATTATAATGCATGTAACATGGGCTTCGGTTTACTGGACAGAACGACAATAGAGGTGAACAATGGCAACAACTACCCTTTTAACTGTGTTACTGCTTAATTTAATAACAATTATATTAGTTGTGAATGGAATAAAAAATGGCAAAATTAAATTTACCGCTAAAAAAATTGTATTAGGATTTCTGGTAACCATTTTTATTATTAATGTAGTCAATTTTATACTTATGTAAGTGTAAAAGGTTAAAGCATTTAGAATGCTTTAACCTTTTATTTTAAGTAGAGATATTCAATATTTCAAGTGGACAAGTGGAGGAAATCACTGTGAAGATTGTAGGTAAATTATTAATCGTTATTATTCTGCTTTCTGGTTGCAACACATCGATAAATGATAAAGAATACTATTTCCAGGAGATAAATTTAGAGGAAATCTGGGAGTATTCGGATGGAGAATCGCAAACTATTGCATTTATTGATACTGGTATCTCTTACGAAGCGAAGAATTTATATGGAGATAGGATAATTGATACATATAATAGTATTGAAGATAATAAAGATGTAACGGATTATCATGGACACGGTACACAAATGGTTAGTGTTGCTAGTGGAAATGGGAAGGAAGGTATATGGGGGATTGGAACCAATACCAAAATTATAATCATAAAAGCGTTTGAAGAGGGAGAACAAGTAGAACCGCTCCACATAGCTAAGGCTATAAATTGGGCCATATCAAAAAAAGTAGATATAATAAATATGAGTTTTGGATCTTTTACATCTGATTCTGATATAGAGTCTAAGATATACTCAGCTTTACAAAACAATATTACTGTTGTTGCTTCCACTGGAGATTACGGTAATAAAGATATACTTTTTCCAGCAAAATTGCAGGGGGTTGTATCGGTAGCAGCAAAGAATGAAAAAGGCACCATATGGGAGTTATCAAACGTATCTGAAAGTGATGTAGTGGCATTTCCTGGAGTCGAAATTAATAGCCTCACACTAGATAATGAAAAAATTAGAATGAACGGAACATCTATTGCTACTGCATTGGCAAGTGGTTATATTGCTTTACTAAGGGATTATTATGAAAAAAACGATATTAGTTATACTAATGATAAAATCATTCAAGACTTAAAATCCTTACAATCACAAGTTAATAAAGATGTTAACTATGAACAACTTTTTCTAAAGTAATAAATATGGGGTGCCAGGCAACCAACCAGGTATCCACAGAAGTTGGAAGATAGTGGGGAAAGTGCCTGTCACCACCCGAGAGGGACAAGGGGACAGGCACACTAGCTTTGTATAGTTGTATTTCATTTGAAAATAAGTAATATTTTTACAATTAGGTTTTTGTCTTGGGAGCTAAAAAGACAATCATTAATAAGATTGTCTTTTGTTCCCAATTTTTGGTATTCGTTTTTTACTTGATCTTCCTTTTAATGCGTTTCTTTTTTTCACCGATTAGCGCAACACTACCATAGAATATTTCTTTCTTCGGTTTATCTGGAATCTTTTGTCGGCCTTTTGATGTTTTTTTAGGTTTAAATTCTATTGCCGTTATAAATACTTCCCATGTTTTATCAAAGTAAGTTCTAATGTTTGTTAGGATAAATTTTAGGCTTTTCTGTGATTTGGTTTTTAGCTTTACAATAAGTGTTAAAATGTAGGCAATCATCGCTATAAACATCTGATTCCATATTCCTTGCGGCTTTGTACTCCAGACCTTGATATATCGAAGTGATTGCTTAATCCACTTAAAGAACAGTTCAATAATCCAGCGGTTTTTATAAATTTCCGCAATCTCTGTTGCATCTAAATCCCATCTAGTAGTAGCTAGCCTGTAAACTTTCCCCTCTTCATCAAGAAATTCCACAACTCTGATTGGGTTCATCTTACCCGATTCTCCTAATATCACCTTAACATCTCTTTGGATATTAGACCCTTCGGGTACTTCGTATTCTTCTAAGATTCTTTCAACGAGTTTTCCCCTTAATCTAACCACAAATTTTATCGCTTTCTTTATCCACTCGTTCATGCGAAAAAGGTCCATATATCCTCGGTCCATTACATATGTTGCATCAGACTCTTCTATTAACAGATCTCCACCTTCATGGTCTTGTACCTTACCATTAGAAGGAACAATCTTATCAGGGTAGTGTACGTCTGGTGATGCAACTATCAAACGTGTATGCATTTTTACGACTGTCCAGCCTTTAGTTACATAGGCCCATTCTGATAAAACAGCTGGAAGTTTTATATGTGTCGCATCTACGATGCGAAGTTTGCCAACATCCCGAGGTAAACCAACGAAGCCTTTGGTATAAGATTCAAGTTCTTTTACAACTTTAAAGAAGAGGGTTTGTAGTATTTCGGTATCTAAATCATTAATTCTTCTGCTTAATTGTGAGGAACTAATACTCTCTACCCCGATATATTCCATTAGATCTTTGTGTGCGCGCATTTTAATATCAAATTCGGGATAAGACTCCCATTTGCCCAACTGGGCAGCTACAAAAATTTTAATAAGTCCATCTATTGAAAGCTTTTTCGTATCATAGTTTAATATAGGACAGGTTAAGTATTCTGTAGGTAATAATGACAAACATTGACGTATTACAGTATTTACGGTTATCATAATCTTACTGTTTAAGGCTCCTTTTGTAGAAAGTTTGTTTTTGGGAACAAACATCAACATTTCTACAATAGGAGCTTTTTTTGCGTTTGTCTACATACATCTTTTTTGAGATTTACTTTTTTTGGAACCTGTGCAAAGCTAGTGGGACAGGCACCGTGTCCCAGTAGATTTATAGAAGAACAGGGGCGGTCCGGAATGGATCGTCCCTATATTCGTATGTAGAAATCAATACACTTGTGTGATACATCGTCCCATTTAACCCAGATAGGTGAAATCTTGAGGGGGGCTTCATGCTTAGATGCTTTCAGCACTTATCCCGTCCGCACATAGCTACCCAGCGATGCCTTTGGCAAGACAACTGGAAACATGGAAACATGGCATAGCCCCGAAAAGCCTATGGTATCAATACGGTTTTAATCTTACGATTGATTAGTTGAATTGAGTTTAGTTAGTCTACAAGCAGAGGGTGTTTTGGGACAGGTTCATTGTCCCAGTAAGAACAAGGGGACGGTTCTCATGTCCCATCCTGGGTCTAAATCAAGGGAGAGGGATGTGTGGGGGGATGGCCAGAGGGACATAGGGACTGGCCTCGTCCCTGATTAAAATAATTGACCGAGTTCATTCGTGGTAAGGGGGACCCCTTTGGAGAAGGAACCGGAAGGAACCTATTTCTTTCATTATAAAGTTAATTACCTAGTTCATCTCTCTTCCTTTCATCTTCCTCATCATATCTTTTCACTAGCTTGTAAGGTCGAACTTGAAAGGCTTCGTACGGAATGGATTTTCCTTTCAACCCATCCAATACCCTAGGAATGAATTTTCCTCTTTTAACGTAGTTAGAAACATTACTTGGATTGAGGGGGAAGAACCTAACATCTTGAGTCTCTTCGGAAGTAGTAAGTTTTCCTCCAATCATTTTCCCGCGGAAAACAATGGCGATGGTCTTACCGTTTGAATAAACACCTGTTATGCCGGATAGCTTCACGATAATCCCAGTTTCTTCTTTTATTTCGCGGCATAATGCTTGATCAAGTGTCTCACCATCATCTACTCCCCCTCCAGGAAGCTCCCATGTATCATTTCTCCAATAGGTTTGAACTAAAAGGACCTCTCCTAATTCATTTGTAATAAAACCACTAACTGTCACGTTTTGTTTTGTGCTTTCGGAATCTCCTAGGGCGGTCAAAACTTCCTCGGAAGATTGTAAATATGGTTTTCCTAAGCGATGCACTTGCTCCTGCATTTTCTTCATCATTTCATCCTTATTGACTCGCTGCTGTATTTTTTGATATTCCTCCTGGTTTGGATATTCCCATATCACCATTACCTCATTTGACTCCGTTAGCCACTTGCCAACTAGTTTGGCCCCATTTTTAACCTGAACCGGCAGGAGGTATTGCTCGAATAATTGTTGAAACTCCTCTACCCTTTCAGGGAGAACTTTGAAACTTTCTCTTTTGTAATACATAACAACCCTCTCTTCTGGGGACGGTTCTCATGTCCCATTCTGGGTCTAAATCTAGGGAAGGCGTCACCATCGAATTTTATTCATCACAGTTGGGAAATTAAGGGTGCAAAGACTGGGGATAATTAACTAAGTCTTGTTCGGTGTTTGTGTTTGTATAGGTAAATTCTTTCTGATATAAAACTTATCACCAAGCCGATTATTATCGGAACCAATGAACCAGTTGTTAGAAAAAAGCCGTTTGCGTTATCTGTGTATTCATAATGAAACATTAACAGAGGAATAGTGAACACATGACCAATCAAGTAAAGTAGGGCAGTGGTCAATACGAAAGATCCAAAAGTAACTACAAAACTCTTTAACTTCATACTTAAACACCTCCTAATTATATAATACCAAATATTGGATAAAGTGGGTACGGCTCTCAGGTCCCATTCTGGGGTCTAAATCAAGGGAGAGGGACGTGTAGGTGTATGGGGGATGGCTCTATGTATCTTTTTAACTTATTCCTTTTAATATGAATAATCCTGATGTGGATAACGAGTTAATGGATGTGGCATTGGTGGCGCTCTTTTTATATTTATCTTGTCGACTTAATTATTATGAGTGCTTATTTTTATTGATTGGTTTATGATGGATTTTATGATTGTTTTCCTCTAGCATTCTCCTTTAGTTTCTTTCGTGTATTCTTCTTTTCAGTGTTGATTTCTTCT
This sequence comes from Mesobacillus maritimus, assembly GCF_044803185.1. GTDB lineage: Bacteria > Bacillota > Bacilli > Bacillales > Cytobacillaceae > Mesobacillus_B > Mesobacillus_B maritimus_B. The sequence continues at coordinate 5,358,932 of NZ_CP085225.1, read as the reverse complement.
GTGATTTTCCACATCAATGAGCTAGTCTTCTCAACTCTTTCCCTTTTCTGAATTTCTTCATAAAATCCACCATGTTTACTATTTCTTTTTTGCTTCTATTTCTTTATTTCTATCTAAACATTTTTTCTATTTTAATCTGTTTGGAGGTTTGTGTATTTCTGCAAAAGTTTCAAGGCTTACAAGAGCAGGGTTTCAGGTCCAACTTTAGACAGAATTGATATCCTCCTGCCCTTAAAAGTCGTCAATCTTAGGGGCATGGTTTTAGACAAAATGAATCATCCGAAGGCGTTAGAAGAAGAGTCTTAGCTGCTAGGGAAAGGAAATACGAAAGATAGGGGAAGGAAATTTGCAATAGCAGTTTATCGTTTGAGCATTTGATGGGAAGCAGGCCGATAACAGGTTTCCAGCAGAATTGGATATAGAATGTGTCCATGAAGTATGGACTTAGCGACAGGGTGCAAATCAAATCATTCGAATGGCTAGGACGATTTCCGACATGATGGACGAGCAATCGATTACAGATGTTGCCATTGAGGAAGCGTTAGCGATGCGTAGGATAGGAAGTGAGGTGGCAGTGATGCCTCGGGAAGCTAGACAGAAGAGCACAAGCGGGGTTTATCATGTGATGCTAAGGGGAGCAAACCGCCAGGAGATTTTCCATGATGATGAAGACCGTATGAAGTTCCTTAATTGTTTGAAAAAATATAAAGGAATCGCTAAATTCAACCTATATGCCTGGTGCCTGATGGACAACCACGTCCATTTGCTTTTAAAGGAAGGGGAAGAAGAACTGGCTACGACCATGAAGCGGATTGGGGTAAGCTATGTAAGTTTTTACAATTGGAAGTATTGTACGACCGGACATCTTTTCCAGGACCGGTTCAAAAGCGAATGTGTTGAAACGGGAAAGAGGGACAGAGGGACAGGCACCATGTCCCGTTGAGGAGTAAGGATTCAGTTTCCTGTACCACCCGAAATTTTTGCGGGAAGTTGTAGAAAAAGAGATTGGTATGAAGTGATATTGATGGCCCCTTTTGCTTTGCGGCAGAAGGGGGTTTTTGTAAACAGGTATAGAAGTAGTAGTCTTTTTTCTTATGTTCCCGTCCCAGTGTACCCAATTAGTGGTCTCACGCAACCACCTTCCCCTTCGTTTTTGAGGCTCGGTAAATGGGACAGTGAACCTGTCCCGGTGTCCCTGAAGGGTTTTGTTTGTTTGTGTCGAATCATTTACAAGATTCCTTCATTTTTGTTTCTATTTCTACATCATCAGAGAGGGAACCTTGTTGTAATGGAGTGAAGGTCAACCTGATTTAATTAAGGGGCTTTTTTGTTTTGGCTGGGTTTAGTTCACAGGCATGTCCCTTCGTGTTACACCAAGAATGTTGAAAAAGGGGTACAATCGATGAAACGTTTATGGGAGAAGATTACACTAAAAGGTCAGGTCATGCTATTTGCAAGTCTTGTTGTCTTACTTTCCCTTATGATCTTGAGTTTGTTTATGGGATATAAGCAAACAAATCAAACAAAAGAATATTTGGCTGAAAAGGTTCGAATGAGTGCCAATCATATTGCGAATCACACGCTTGTCCGGGATTCGCTGCTCGCAGGAGAATCCAATCAAACCTTAATCGAAGTAATCGAGCTTATTCGAACAGAAAATGACCTTCTTTATATTGTCGTAATGGATAATGATAAAGTACGTTTTACTCACCCAGTTCGTGAGCAAATTGGGCAAATCTTTGTTGGAACGGATGCTGATCGTGTATTTACAGGAGAAAGATATGTTTCAGAAAATGTCGGGACATTAGGTCGTTCGATGCGTGCTTTCCACCCAGTATGGGATGATGTAGGGAATCAAATCGGTGCTGTTTCTGTTGGAATTTCAACAGACGCGATTGCGAACGCCGTTTTAGAAAATGAATTGATGTTGATTTTGGTTACGGCAATCAGTTTAATGATTGGCCTAATTGGTGCTTGGTTATTGGCAAATCGATTAAAGAAAACATTGAATGGAATGGAGCCAAAAGAAATTGCATTAGCGGTTCAAGAACGCGATTCGATGCTGGAAGCTGTGGATGATGGAATATTGGCGATTAATAATGCTGGTGAGGTCCTTTTAGTTAATGATACAGCCAAACAATTTCTAAGACGAACGGGTTACCAAGGCCATTTCGAACACACTCCGATCCACCTGATTTGGCCAGAATTAAAACTACCAAAAGCGTTAGCCACCACATCTGCCTTTTACAATGAATTAGTCAAAAAAGGGGATGTCGAAACGGTTGTCACATGTGTTCCAATGTATGTCCATCAAGAATGTGTAGGAGCGCTAGCAACTTTTAAAGAACGAAGTCACCTAAATGATATGATGAGACAACTTGTTGGTGCAGAGGTATACGCCCATAGTTTAAGAAGTGAAACACATGAATTTATGAATAAACTCCATATTATTCAAGCGATGGTCGAGACAGAATCCTATCTAGAATTAAAAGACTACATTGAAGACCTCTCTGACCGTTACCATCTAAAAACTGCAAGCGCTGCTAGTGAAGTGGAAAAGCTTGTCGAGGATGTGAGTATCGCTCACTATTTAACGAAACAAATTAGCTGGATGGAACAAATGGGCGTCAGTGTTCATCTTCAGAGCGGGGTCTCTTGGCCAAGTATGAATGCCGAGTTCATTGATGTCTGGGTCACAGTCATTGGCAATACGTTTGAAAATGCGTGGGAAGCTATGCAGCATAAGGATGATAAAAGAATAACCCTTACCTTAAAACAAGTGGGGGGTGTACTTCGTTATGTCATTGAAGATAACGGAGTTGGATTTTCATCAAACGAACAAGGGAAAGCGTTGAAAAGTACAAAAAAGGGAGACCGTGGTTATGGTTTAGCTAATATCCAACAGAAACTTCGCCCCTTTAACGGAACAATAGACATTTTATCGGAGCAAGAGAAAGGCACCATCATTACTGTCCACATTCCTTTTAAAGGAAGGGGTAAACAACATAATTAAGGATGCTACAGGGGGGACAAGGAGCCTGTCCCTCCGTCCCAAAGAAAGGAGTAAACAACATGATCAAGGTTGCGATGGTTGAAGATGACTTAGATGTGAGCAAATATCACCGTTTGTTTTTAAAAAAAGTGGATGGATTTGAACTAATCGGTGAAGCACATTCGCTTGAGGAAGGATTAAAACAAATTCATCAGAATCAGCCTGATTTGCTCCTGCTTGATGTCTATATTGGGAACACGAGTGGACTTGATTTATTAAAACAAATTCGAGCAGAAGGGAAGAATATCGATGTGATCCTCATTACTTCTGCGAATGATGCTTATACGGTTCAAACTGGGCACCGCTATGGCGTGGTCGATTATTTGATCAAACCCTTTTCATTTACTCGCTTTCAAGAGGCCTTAAACCGGTACCGTGCAAACAGGTTTGATAACAATCAAACCTTTTCGCAGCAAGAGGTTGATCGATTATTACATAAAGGTGGTCAAAATCAAGTCTACACTCTCCCAAAAGGAATTACGAAAGCAACGGCTATTCGTGTGCTTCGCTGTTTAAAAGATGCAAATGATTGGCTTACGGCAAATGAACTTTCTGAAAGGTGTTTCATTTCCCATGTGTCTTTGCGGAAGTATATTCGTTTTTTTGAAGCAGAAAAGTTAATCGAAACGAAGCTCATCTACCAAAATTCTGGCAGGCCATTTCAACAACATAAAGCACTACCGGAATCCTCCCATTTTCTAAAAGCTAGTTTCATTTAATTAAATAAGCTAGACGTAATTGCCCAAATATTGAAAAAATAGAGGAAACGCTTTCATACTTTTATAAAGGGGTGGTTACGATGAAACAGAGCTTCTCTCTTGCTTGGGGAAGAATGTGGCAACAACACAGTAAAACAAAAGATGCTCTTAATGTCTTTGCTTATGCGGAAAAAAGCGGCAACACTTTAAAGAAAGAGGCTATTGAGTACGATCAACCAATACAAAAAGATATGAATAGTAAGCCTGGAAAGGAAAAGCCTTCTTATACAAGAGGACAGTTAATCGGTTTGTTATTAGGCCCGTTATTATTTGCGTTAACCCTTCTATTCTTTCATCCAGAAAATTTAGCATTAGAAGGGAAATATGTCCTTGCGATTACATTATGGATTGCCACCTGGTGGATAACCGAGGCGATTCCAATTCCAGTCACATCGCTAATGCCACTTATATTACTTCCCTTAACAGGTACAATGGAAGGACCTGCTGTGGCGTCTTCTTACGGGAACGATATTATTTTCTTATTTCTAGGCGGTTTCTTTATTGCTACTGCTATGGAGAAATGGAATTTACATCGAAGAATCGCTCTTTTCATCATCGCTGTAATCGGTTCGAGTACGCAACGAATCATGCTTGGGTTTATGTTATCTACTGGATTTTTATCCATGTGGGTATCGAATACGGCAGCTGTTATGATGATGGTGCCAATGGCCTTAGCGATTACGGCTCAAGTGGCAGGAACTATAAAAGAAAATAAGTATGGTTCTGATTTAACTAAATTTGAAAAGTGCATGCTCTTTGGTGTGGGCTATGCAGGGACAATTGGTGGATTTGCTACTTTGATTGGAACTCCTCCAACCATCATTTTCGCAGGGCAAGTTCGAGAATTATTCGGCGTGGAAGTTTCCTTTGCATCATGGATGATGTTTGCCACACCAATCATGTTGGTCATTCTCCTTTCTACGTGGTTTTATTTAGTAAAGGTTGCTTTTAAAATTAATCTTAAGCAACTTCCTGGTGGAAAAGAGCTCATCCAAAAGGAACGGCAAAAGCTTGGGAAAATCACCTATGAAGAAGGGATTGTCGCTGCAGTCTTTGTTTTTGCTGCTTTTATGTGGATTACAAAAGACTTTTTCTGGAGTGGAGAAGGCGCACTGATTCTCCAATTGACCGGAATTTCTGACGGGATGATTGCCATGATTGCTACCATCCTATTATTCTTAATTCCTGGGAAAACGAGTGCACGGATTATCGATTGGGCAGACTCGAAAGATATTCCGTGGGGCGTCTTGTTGTTATTTGGTGGTGGGCTCGCCATTGCTGCCGGTTTCTCTTCAAGCGGACTATCTTTATGGTTAGGGGAACAGCTTACTGTATTAGATGGACTCCATATCCTATTCATTATTGCTGGTGCAACTCTATTAATCATGGTATTAACAGAGATTACATCCAATACAGCAACAGCTACCATGATTATGCCCATTTTAGCCTCTCTTGCAGTAGCAATCAATATTCACCCGTTTGCCATCATGGCTTCATGTGCCATTGCAGCAAACTGTGCCTTTATGCTACCTGTCGGTACACCACCGAATGCCATCATATTTGGTACAGGAAAGATTAAAATCATCGAAATGGTCCGTACGGGTTTCTGGTTAAACATTTTCGCAACAGTGCTCATTGTCTTATTTGCTTACTATGCACTACCAATCGTTTTCAATATTGATATTAGTGTATTTCCTGAGAGCTTTAGAAGGTAGCTTCGCGGGACAAGGGGACAGGCACCATGTCCCGTTGTCCCGTTGAGGGTTTAAGGATTGGGTTCCTGTCCCCACCAGAGTTTTGCGGAAAGTTGTAGAACGAGAGATTAGTATTTAGTGATATTGATGACCCTTTTGCTTTGCGGCAGAAGGGTCTTTTTTTATAAACAGGTATAGTATAGAAATAGTAGTCCTTTTATTTGTCCTAAACTGGATTTATCTCAACAACTAGCTCGGTGAATGGAAGGGGGTCTTTTCAGTCCAACGGTTATGTTTTTCTTGTGTTTCCCGTCACAGCACCGAATTAGTGGTCTCAGGCGAGCACCTATCCCGGCGTTTTTGAGGCTCGGAAAATGGGACCTGTCCCAAGTGAGAGATTAATTGCATTCAATAGGCGTCACAATAAAAATAAAATCCAGCAAATGGATAAAAAAGAGAGGGATGCGATCCTAATTAGTCTTAAAGAATTAAACGGTGTGTCGATAAGGCAGATTTCTAGGATAACAGGGGTTTCCAAAAGTGTCATTGATCGGATTCGCAAATAAGAGGACCCTAAGGAGTGAGGAAATGGTGTCTATTAAACATTTTTCGAGCCCGTTCCTTTAGAGAAGGATGGGGGCTTGAACATTCCTCCTCCATATGTCTAACCTGTTCAATATCCCCCGATGCTCGACAGACCCAATCATAAAACGGTACAGGCCGGGGGAGGAATGGGGTGTTTTTTCTGCTTACTTCGATGGTATAGATGTGGAAGAAGAGGGTTGAAAGAGCGAGATGGGTTTGTGTTTCCTTTAGCAAAACCCGGTGGGACAACCACATAGGAAATTATTTTACATGGGTATAAAGGTCCAGGGAGTATGTTAAAGCAAGGTGACTTTGGTTAAACGTTAGATAATGGACGGGACAGGACCTGTCCCTGTTCAAACATTATTCAGATTTCATCCTCTATTACTCTTGTAATCATCGCTAGAATCTTTTAACATTAAAAGCGGAATAACAATGAGTGGTTGTTATTCATTCACTTCATTATATGTATTTTATCGGTCTTATCATCGACAAAAATGTTAACGTGTGCATAAAACTTGAGAGACCCACACAAAGAGGGAAAAAAATCATTTATATAGGGAGAGATAGGATATGAAAAAGGTAGCTACACTGAAAAAATTAACGGACTGCGGTGTTGTGGCTGTTGTTAGAGCCGATTCGAAGGAAGAGGCAGTAAAAATCTCTGAAGCATGCGTAAAAGGTGGAATTTATGGGATAGAGGTTACTTTCACAGTTCAGGATGCGGATGCTGTGATTAAAGAATTGACTTCCTTCTATAAGGAAAACAGTGAGGTCGTGATCGGTGCTGGAACGGTTCTTGATGCAACAACGGCGAGGATTGCGATATTAGCAGGAGCCCAGTATATTGTGAGTCCTTGTTTTGATGAGGAAACAGCAAAGCTATGTAATCTTTACCAAATTCCTTATATGCCTGGTTGCATGACCATTACAGAAATGAAAGAGGCACTGGCGGCTGGGGTTGATATTGTAAAACTATTCCCTGGGAATGCCTATGGACCAGATTTTGTGAAATCTGTGAAAGCACCACTCCCGCAAGTGAACATCATGCCAACTGGTGGCGTTAGCCTGGAGAATGTGGATCAATGGATTAAAAATGGTTGTGTCGCTGTAGGGGTCGGTGGGAATTTAGTGGCACCTGCGAAAACAGGGGAGTTCGAGAAAATTACTGAACTTGCTCAAGCCTACGTCGAAAAAGTGCAAGCTGCCAGAGGAGTATAAGGCTATGAAAAAAGTCGTTACTTTTGGAGAAATTCTGCTTCGATTCTCAACGAATATCGGTGAACGTCTTTTCCAAACAGATACGATCCATACTCATTTTGGTGGGGCGGAGGCCAATGTCGCAGTGTCCTTAGCAAGGTTTGGACATAAGGTCGATTTTGTCAGTAAAGTGCCGAAAAACCCACTTGGTTCGGCCGTTGAGAGACATTTAAGATTACATGGGGTTCATACAGACTATTTGGTAAAAGGTGGGGACAGACTAGGGACCTATTATGTTGAATCAGGAGTAGGACCAAGAAGCGCCCAAGTGACCTATGACCGGAAGTACTCAAGTATTTCGGAGGTCGTCTTAGAGGAAATTGATTTTGAAGAAATTTTTACTGGAGCCTCTCTATACCATGTTACAGGTATTACGGCTGCACTGTCTTCGGGTATGAGAGAAATTGTTTTATATTCTTTGAAAAAAGCAAAGGAATTTGGCGTTACAACGAGCTTTGACTTTAATTATCGGGCGAAATTGTGGAGTCAGGAAGAAGCGGCTGAAACGATTAAAACGTATTTGCCCTATGTAGATATTTGCTCATGTGGGGAATTAGATGCGCTTTATTTATTAGGAATCGAACAAGCGGATGTCTCATTAGAGAAGGGTGAAAAGCTGGCCTATTATTACGAACAGATTCAGCGAATGTATCCGAATATTCGCTGGATGAGCTCTACATTCCGTGGTGTGACCTCTGCTTCAACCAATACGCTGCAAGGAAATGTATACACGGATGGAGTGCTTTATCAGTCAAAGGTGTTTTCGATAGACCACATCATTGACCGCGTAGGTGGCGGCGATGCATTTGCAGCAGGCATTCTCCATGGGATCCTTGAAAAAAGGACTCCTGAAGAAATTGTATCATTTGCAACGGCTGCATCCGTCTTGAAGCATACCGTTCATGGGGACTGCAACCTATTCTCTGAGGAAGAAATTCATGCATTTGCCAATAGTACACCAGGGAAAATTGTTCGATAAGAAGAAGGAACGTTTATTTCTCATGCTGTATTAAAGAAAATGGTTGGTTACTCACACGGGTGGTTGGAGCTGCCCAGGCGCCCGGACTACCCGAACGTGCGCTAAGTACCTAAAGCGGAAATCAACATCCCAGTTTAACACACTCTTTCTAATAAAAACTTTACGTGTATTTTTTGTGAAAAAGATTGCCAACAACCTGGTAACGAGTTACAATAAAATTACAAATTGTTCACGTTAACATTATTGAATAAATAAGTTTGTTAACGTGAACAAAGTAAAAACCAATTGAAAATGAAGAGACTCAAAGAATGTTAGCGCAAACATTTATCAACTAGTCTACCAAATATTCGAAAGCTGGTGCTATTAGTGAAGGATTTCATGGACGATAATTTTCTATTAAATAATGAAACAGCAATTCGCTTATATCATGATTTTGCAAAAGATATGCCGATTATCGATTACCATTGCCATTTAAGTCCAAAGGAAATTTACGAAAATAAAACGTTTAAGAACATTACAGAAATTTGGTTGTACGGTGATCATTATAAATGGCGTGCGATGAGAAGCAATGGGATTGAGGAAAAGTATATTACGGGGGATGCAAGTGATTATGAAAAATTTCTTGCATGGGCAAAGACCGTTCCAATGACCATTGGAAATCCATTATATAACTGGACACATCTAGAATTACAAAGATTTTTTGGAATCGATGAGTTGTTGGACGAAAAGAGTGCGCCGCAAATCTGGGAAAAGGTGAATGCCTTGTTAAATAGCCCTGGTTATAGCGCGAGAGATTTCATCAAGAAATCCAATGTTCAGGTTGTTTGTACGACAGATGATCCGGTTGATTCTCTAGAGTATCATTTACTTTTACAAGAAGAGGGAGACTTTGACGTCCAAGTTCTGCCAAGTTTCCGTCCAGATAAGGGACTAGAGATAAATCGTGAAGGGTATCTACAATGGGTGCAAAAACTTCAGGACGTTTCAGCTATAGACATTACTTCCTATGATGCTTTTTTACAAGCCATTGAGTCACGAGTTCGCTTTTTCCATGCTGTAGGCGGAAGAGTTTCTGACCATGCCATTGATTCAATGATGTATGCCGAAACGACGAAAGAGGAAGTTACGCGCATTTTTGAAGAAGCGTTGCAAGGCAAGAACGTTTCCGTTGAAGATGAAAAGAAATACAAGGCGTATACGATGAAATTCTTAGGTGGGTTATATGCTGAACTAGGTTGGGCCATGCAGTTCCATATTAATGCGTTGCGAAATAATAACACGAGAATGTTGAATACCCTAGGTCCGGATACTGGCTTTGATTCGATCAATGATGATCAGGTTGCGAAGCCTTTAGCGCGGTTATTGGATAGCATTGAGCAGGAAAGTGGCTTGCCGAAAACGATTATTTATTCGTTAAATGCGAAAGACAATGACGTGATTGGCACGATGATTGGCAGCTTCCAGAGTGGTGGAGTTCCTGGGAAAATCCAATTTGGAACAGCATGGTGGTTTAACGATAATAAAACCGGCATGTTAGACCAAATGAAATCACTCGCCAATTTAGGGCTATTCACTCGGTTTATCGGAATGCTGACGGATTCTAGAAGTTTTCTTTCGTATACTAGACATGAATATTTTAGAAGACTTGCTTGTGCTTTGATTGCGGAATGGGTTGAAAATGGCGAAGTACCAAATGATCTTGAGTTCCTAGGTAAAATCGTTCAAGGGATTTCCTTTGACAATGCGAAGGAGTATTTTCAATTTGAAAAAGCGGCGATTTCAGCAAAATAGGTAAAAGCAAGCTGAGGGGCTATGAAATTCTAGTTTTTTTGATATGATGAAATGAAGGACTGAATATTGAAAAGGATGGAATCAATGGTTACCATTAAAGACATTGCAAAACTAGCAAATGTTTCTCATACAACCGTGTCACGGGCACTTAATGACAGTCCGCTGATCAAACCGGGGACGAAAAAGAAAATACTAGAGCTCGCCTCTCAGCTGAACTATACACCGAACTATAACGCGAAAAGTCTTGTCATGCAAAAGTCCCATACGATTGGGCTTTTCCTAACAAGTATTACGAACGGAACGTCTTCCAGTTTCTTTGTTGAGACCGTAAAAGGTGTCAATTCCGTGATCGATCAACAATATAATTTGTATGTAAGAGGAATTGAAGATCTTGACGATTTTACGATGATTCATCACAAACGGTTCGATGGGATTATTTTAATGAGCCAAAGTGATGTCGATGATGATTTTATTGCTTACTTGAAAGAGAAAAAGATTCCATGTGTGGTTTTAGGAAGGGATATAGGGGACCCAACCCTTACGAATATTGTATCGAATGACCGTGAAGGATCTACCCAAATCGTCAAGCATTTGATCAAAAATGGTCACCGGGACATTGCGATCGTCGAAGGGATTAAAGGATTTAAATCGACAATGGAGCGAAGAGAAGGATATCTAAAAGCGCTGATTGATTATCAGATTCCTATTAAAAATGAATACATTGTTCAAGGTAATTATGATATGGAAAGTGGTTATCAAGCGTTGGAAAAGTTACTTGCTTTGGACCATCCCCCGACAGCCCTTTTTTGTTCAAACGATGATATGGCCATCGGTGCACTGAACGCGGCATTCGCAAAAGGTCTGACAGTACCAAAAGATATCTCGATTGTCGGCTTTGATGACATCGAATTTGCCCGATACACCAACCCATCTCTTACAACCGTAAAACGGCCAATTGAACAGATCAGTTCATTAGGAGCAAAAAAGATGTTAGAGATGCTGGAGATAGAAGAAAACAAAGAAGCGCCAGGTGAAAAGATTTATGTCGAAACGGAACTTGTCATCAGACGTTCAGTTTCACCTTTAAAAGTTTAATGGTTACTAGTCATCTGACTAGTAATTCTTTTGAATAAAATTGTTAACGTGTGCATAAATAAGGAGGAATACCTATGGAAAAGTTATCGAGAAGTCTAGTGAAGGAAGCAAGCCAATATCCAGAAAAGGTTCTGCAGTTTGGCGAAGGAAATTTTATGCGTGCATTTGTAGATTGGCAAATCGATGTCATGAACAAAACCACCGAATTTAATGGAAGTGTGGTCGTGGTTCAACCACTTGGTCAAGGCATGGTTGAAAAAATAAATGAACAAGATGGGCTATATACGCTTTATTTACAAGGTGTAAAAGATGGGAAAGCGGTGAAGGAGCATTCAACCATTAGCTCTGTCAGCAGAGGCTTGAACCTTTATACACAGTATGACGAATTTAAAAAACTAGCTGAAAATCCAGAGCTTCGCTTCATTTTTTCTAATACAACGGAAGCTGGGATTGCCTTTGCTGAACATGATCGATTAGAAGACCGCCCACAAAGTAGCTTCCCTGGAAAGTTAACGGCGTTCTTATATCACCGCTACCAAGCGTTCAATGGCGATAAAGAAAAAGGATTCATTATTATCCCTTGCGAACTAATTGATCGGAACGGGGAAAAATTAAAGAAGATTGTGCTTCAATATGCTGCGCTTTGGGAGCTTGGAGAAAGCTTTGTTCAATGGATTGAAGAGGCCAATACATTCTGCTGTAGCCTTGTGGACCGTATTGTTCCAGGATATCCGCGAGATACCATTGATGAGATTACCCAAGAGCTTGGTTATAAGGATGACCTAGTGGTTGTTGGGGAGCAGTTCCATTTATGGGTGATTGAAGGACCACAGTGGATTCGGGAGGAATTCCCAGCGCATTTGGCGGGGTTAAATACATTGTTTGTCGATGATATGACTCCATACAGAACACGGAAAGTCCGCATATTAAATGGAGCGCATACGGCATTAACACCTGTTTCCTACCTTTATGGATTGGATACGGTAGCTGAAACAGTTGAGCATGAAGTGGTTGGTCGATATGTAAAAGAACTGATCTATGATGAAATCATTCCAACCTTGGATCTTTCGCTCGAAGAATTGCAGTCTTTTGCACACGCGGTTTTAGAACGATTCCAAAATCCATTTATCCAGCATTTCTTATTAAGCATTTCACTTAACTCGATGTCAAAATTTAAGACAAGAGACTTGCCATCTTTATTAGAATTTTACAATCGTAAGCAGGAGTTGCCTAGAAAACTCGTATTCTCTCTTGCGGCACTGATTTCTTTTTATAAAGGGAAAAGAGGAGAAGAGGAAATCAAGTTATCTGATGACCAAGATATCTTAGAACTATTCAAGGAGCAATGGAGCCAGTTTGATGGATCGGTTGAACGTGTTCAAACGATTGTAACGAATGTATTAGGATATGAAAAGAACTGGGAGATGGATTTAAACGAGGTACCAGGTTTAACAGCAGCTGTTACAAAGGACCTTTATGAGATTGAAACAAAGGGTATGAAGCAAGCGCTTGAGACTGTATTAGGACAAAAGGCAGCGAACTAAGGGGGAAAGACAATGTTAGATATCATTCAACTCAATGAACAGGATAATGTGGTTGTCGCATTAAAGGATTTACAAGCAGGTCAAACGATTGCCGTTCAAGGGAAAGAAATCGAGCTTAAGGAAGGAATTAAAAGAGGACATAAGGTCGCGATTACAGACGTTGCCGTCAACGAGAATGTCGTAAAATACGGGTATCCAATCGGCCATGCAATCCAAGAGGTAGGAGTCGGTGAACATGTTCATACCCATAATACGAAAACGAATTTAGATGGGATTCAGGAGTATCAGTTCAATCAAAAGCTGACTTCCAACCCATACGAGCAACAAGATTTAACGTTCCAAGGGTATAGACGGAAAAATGGGGATGTCGGGATCCGCAATGAGCTTTGGATTGTTCCGACGGTAGGCTGTGTCAACGGTGTTGCGGAAAGAATGATTAAGCTGTTTGAAAAAGAAGTGGGCGATATTCACCCATTCGAAAACATTCTTGTCTTGAAGCATAATTATGGCTGCTCTCAGCTAGGAGACGACCATGAAAATACAAGGAAAATTTTAAAGGATGCCGTTTTACACCCTAATGCTGGTGGTGTCTTGGTTCTAGGGCTAGGCTGTGAGAATAATAATCTATATGAGTTCAAGGAAAGTTTGGGAGAGTTTGATGAAGACCGTGTTAAGTTCCTTGTTTCTCAAGAAGTAAATAATGAAATTGATGCCGGTGTCCAACTATTAAAAGAAATCTATGAAAATGCCAAAGGTGACAAGCGTGAAACCGTACCATTATCCGAGTTGAAGGTTGGATTAAAATGTGGAGGATCTGATGGATTCTCTGGTATTACGGCCAATCCGCTATTGGGTCGCTTCTCAGATTTCCTTGTGGCTCAGGGTGGAACGACTGTTTTAACTGAAGTACCTGAAATGTTCGGTGCAGAAACCATTTTAATGGAACGTGCAGCGGACGGGGAAGTATTTGATAAAACAGTAGGCCTAATCAATGAATTCAAAGAATACTTTATAGAAAATAAACAACCAGTCTATGAAAATCCTTCTCCTGGAAACAAGGATGGCGGAATTTCTACATTAGAGGATAAATCGCTAGGCTGTACGCAAAAAGCGGGAACCTCCACTGTAGTCGACGTTCTAAAATATGGCGAAAGATTAGAGCATAAAGGGCTAAATCTATTAAGTGCTCCTGGGAATGACTTGGTCGCCTCTTCGGCCTTAGCTTCTGCAGGCTGTCAATTGGTGTTATTTACGACTGGACGTGGTACACCATTTGGAGCCTTTGTCCCAACGATGAAAATTTCAACCAATACTCCACTTTATGAAGCAAAACCGCATTGGATTGACTACAATGCTGGAGTGCTGTTGGAACAAGAACCAGATGTTGTCTTACGAGATTTTACGGAGTATATTATAAGGGTTGCTAGTGGAGAACTGGTGAATAACGAGAAAAATGAGTTTAGAGAAATTGCGATTTTTAAAACGGGAGTTACTTTATAAAAGGCTGTTTAAGATTGTTGTTAAAATTGTAAAAATCATAAAACGGATTTTTACTACCTAAAGCCGATTTTAACGCAAGATAAGCTATTTCGTACGTAATAGCTAGTTTGCACGCTCTTTTCTCATAATTAAAAGGCAACTTTGTTGTGAAACAAAGCTTAATCCAACCTATTTTGTATCCAAGAGCAACAAAGTTTGAGAAAAGAGCCTTATAAAATCAAGTCTTGGAGCATGCGAGAAACGATAGGGAAACATCCTATCGTTTTTCTTACATTTAGTGAAACCTTGAAAAATATGTTCTTCATACTGAATTTTTTACATTCATTGCTCCCTGGGTTATCCGAAAGGCTCGGTTTTATGGGTCCTCGTCTTTTCCGTATAGGTACCTGTTTTTTTTATGATTGTCTGAAAGGTGTTGGCTAAGATGAAAAAAGCTACTGAGGCACTAGACTATAAAACGTTGTTGGTGTTCTTTATTCCGTTAGGATTTTCAGCAAGTCTTGTAACGATGTCTCATCTCATCATCAACAGTACGTTGGTAAGAGGAGAGAATTCTGAATTTATCATAGCTAGTTATACGATTGCCTTGAGCTTTTTTGGAATGATTGAACGGCTAGGGGTGTTGCTTCGGCAAACGTGTTCGTCCTTAGTGAGGGACCGGTATTCCTTCAAGTTGCTATCAAAGTTTGCCCTCTACTTGCTTACTACTTTAATGCTGATCTCGGTTGCCATCGCCTATACATCAGTAGGAGATTTTATTTTCGCCACCATCTATGGTGTGAATGCCCAAATGGTTGCTACGATAAAAGGGATTTATCAGATTCTGATTTTTGTGACGGTCTTTTCGACGTTACGTTGTTTATGTCAAGGAGTCATTATTTATCATCGGCAAACGAAATGGCTAACCATTGGGATGGGCATTCGGCTTGCGGTCATGTACGGATTGGCGATGGTTTTTATCCATACAGGACAGATATCTGGAAAAACAGGCGCGGTCATTTTTCTCGTCGGAATGGCGATTGAATGTTTGATTAGTTTCTTAGAAGCTAGGAAACTTGTTTCTCATATGCCGGAAAAGCATGAGAGGCAAGTAGAGTCACAGCGTGTGATCTCAAGATTCTACTTTCCTCTAATGTTTTCATCTGTTATTACCGTGATGATTGGGCCAGCAATCAATGTCTTTTTAGGCAAAACCTCGGATATCGAGCTTGCTATTGCCAGTTATGCGGTTGCCTTGAGTGTCACGCAGTTATTTCTTAGCTTTTTTTCCTATACTCACCAAATCGTGATTAATTTTTATGAGGATCATAGTGAAAAGGTTAAGAAGTTCACCTTTCTTGTCGGGTTCCTTCCGTTCATTCTGATTGCTTTATTTAGCTTTACGCCTATGGGGAGGTTCTTTTTAGAAGAAATCATGGGGGTAGAGGGCAGACTATTAATGGCAAGCTTAGATGTGCTAAAAGTTTTCTTGCTAATGGCACTGGTGTTTCCATTCGTTGATTATTTTAACGGTCTGTTAATGGTCCATAAACAAACCAAGGTGACGATTGTCTCTCAGGCATCGAACCTCATTGTGACGTTCATCTGTTTGATGGTTGGAATCAGGATTGCTGCAGAGTGGAACGGAGTGATAGGGGCATTCGCGCAGTCCATGGGTCTGCTAGCAGAGCTAGTAGTCGTAAGCAGCATCATTCACGCCTTAAATCGCTCACGGGGAAAGGGGTCATTCAATCTGAAAAAGGATTCCGTAGAGAAAGGGTACGAAAAGGTGAATCCATCGTGAGGGGAGGTCCCCGGTATGCTGGGGGGCATCATTTTTGAGTTTCTCCTGGTAGTAATGGGGGTGGGATTGAAGAATGTGATCGAACAGGCTTTCCTTGCTGTTGCCTGCCAAAATATAAAATAGAAGGTGCTATCTCATACTAAAGATAGCACCTTCTTTATTTTTGGCTCTTTTCTCAAACATGGTTGCTTTTTAAGCTTAAAAAGAAAACAAGCCATCAAGTATGTGAAAAATAGATCTGGGACCGTGAATTTTCGCTCTTATCGGTTAGGGGATTAGGTTAGGCACTTTGATCTGATAAATAAGGGGAAAAATTCCCCTTAATTTGCAAATCGTACTGAAAATAGCGTAAATAGAGGGAGAAATTCCTCTTATTTGGCCCGAAAAGCGTGAAAATAGGTAATTTGCTTTGTATAAGGGGAAAAACTCCCCCTATTTACCCCAAAACGAGCTCTAATCTGCATTTAACGGAAAAATCTCCCGTTATTTTTCTATAGCTGGGTACTCAATTAAGGACATATAGCTGGGTACTCAATTAAGGACATGACATCTTTTTTAAAGGAATTGAGACAAATTAGCTTTTCAAAAAATCCATGAGAACCTCATTTAAATGAAACAAATTATAAATTCCCCGTCAACCTCGGAATCCAAAGAGATAATTCCGGAACAAAGGTAACAATCAATAATGCCACAATGATCGCGAAGTAATAAGGAATCAATGGTTTAATGACTTTATCAATATTAATGTTTCCGACCTTACAGCCGATAAACAGACAGTTCCCAACTGGTGGGGTGATGCTTCCAATACATAGGTTCATTGTAATCATGATCCCAAAGTGAACAGGGTCCATACCTAGTTGCATCGCAATTGGTAATAGAATTGGAGTAAAAATTAGAATGGCTGGCGTCATATCCATAAAGGTACCAATGATCAACAAAATTAAGTTCATGATTAATAAAATTGCAATTGGATTATCTGTAAGGCCAAGGATGCCTTCACTAATCGCTTGTGGAATTCCTGCAACCGTCATTACATAACTCATAATGGTTGAGCCTGCAATTAAGAACATAATGATTGCCGTCGTTTTTGAAGTTTCAACTAGAATCCTCGGTATATCCTTCACCTTTAGCGTGCGATACACAACCATCGCTAGGAATAATGCGTAAACGACTGCAATAGCGGCTCCTTCCGTTGCGGTGAAGATACCCGCGGTAATTCCGCCAATGACAATGACGATGAGCAGTAAAGAAGGAATGGCATCTAAGAATAATTTTAGCTTTAACATGGCTGGGATTTTTTCACTAATTGAGTATTTGTTCTTTTTGGCGATGAAAAATCCAACCAACATCGTTAACAGACCCCAGAGTAGCCCAGGTAAATATCCGGCCATAAATAACGCTGCAACAGACGTTCCACCTGACACAAGAGAATAGGTGATTAGTACATTACTAGGTGGAATCAATAAACCAGTAGGTGCTGATGCGATATTTAAAGTGGCAGAGAAGGTTTTATCATATCCTTCTTTTTCTTGCATGGGTCCAAGAATTCCGCCCATTGCAGCAGCGGAAGCAACCGCTGAACCGGAAATGGAACCAAAAAGCATATTTCCGACTACGTTTGTTTGTCCAAGTGAACCAGGAACTCGTCCGGCCATTACTTTGGCAAAATTAACAAGTCTTACGGCTATTCCACCATTATTCATGATGATTCCAGCTAAAATAAAGAATGGAATCGCTAACAATGAAAGTTTATCAACACCCGTGGCAGCCTTTTGAGCGGCAATAATAATCGATGTATTGATTGGGAAAATCACGACCGCTGTTAGAACAGATGAGATAATGATACTAAATGCAATAGGGGTTCCTATGAGTAACAAAAAGGCAAATACGACTAATAATATAAGTCCAGCTTGAACTGCAACATCCATCTATTTTTCCTCCAATCTATTAAGCTAGATGACTTCGGTTTTTATTTTAGCAGTGATATGTTGGATTGAATAAAGTATAAACATGAATCCTGCAATCGGTAAGGCCATGTACATATACCCCATAGGTAAACCCATTCCTGGGGAGATCTGAATCATGGTGGCGGTTACAATCTTGTACCCTCCATAGATTAAGACGATGGCTGAAAAGATGGAAATGGACGCATCAATTAAGATGGAAACCGCTTTGGCTAACGCTTGATTCAGCTTATCTGAAAAATAAGTGATGGCCAAGTGTCCTTTTTCTCCATAAACATAAGCTCCTCCAATAACAGAAACCCAAATAATCGCGTACCGCATTAGTTCCTCGGTCTGTGCACTAGCTTGTCCAAATATATATCTAGACAGTACTTGCCATACACAGGAAATCACCATTAACGCTACTAAAAGCATTAGTAAATACTCAATGCTCTTATTAAAAGACTTTAATACCTTGTTCATGATTTACCCTCCTTAATAGTCCAACTGATTATTCTTCACTAAAACTTTTAATGACCTCTACAAATTCTGGATATTCTTTTCCGACCTTTTCATGCATTGGTTTTACGCTATCAATAAATGCCTGAACATTTGGTTCGGTAAAATTAACTCCTTGTTCTGTTGCTTCTTTGATCGCTTTTTCTGTTTCAGCCGCCCATAATTCACGTTGATTTAGGCTTAATTCATGAAGTGCTTCATCTAGGATATCTCTTTGGTTACTCGTTAACTTGTTCAAGGTGTTTGTATTCATAATTAATACGTCAGGTGCAAATAAGTGTCTCGTATTGGAAAACTCTTTCGCTACTTCCGCATGTTTGTTAACCGTTAAAGCTAATTCGTTATTTTCTAATCCGTCAATTACTCCTTGTTGGAGTGCACCATACACTTCTCCCCAGTCAAGCGGTGTTGGGTTACCACCCATTAAGCTCACCATTTCCATCAAGGTAGGAGAAGCTAGTGTCCGCATTTTTAAGCCTTTTAAATCAGAAGGTTCTGATATTGGAATATCCCTTGTATAGAAGCTGCGGGCACCTGCATCGAACCATGTTTTGACTACAAAGCCCAGTTCAGCCGTTTGCGGGAAGATTTCTTCTTGCATATACTCGCTGTCCATCATTCGATAGTAATGGGACTTATCATTAAATAAGTAAGGAACGCTAAACAAAGAGTACATCTTTTCATAGGATTCAATTGTGGATACCCCAGTGGAAACCATATCGACCGCTCCGAATTGAACCAATTCAAGTACTTCACGGTCCGAACCTAAAACTCCGCTTGAGTAGACTTTTCCCTTCAATGTTCCTTGAGATTTTTCCTCTAGATCCTCTGCAAATTGTTTTAGGGCAACAACGGTTGGGTGTGAGTCTGGTTGATTGCTTGAAATGATAAATTCAAAGGATTTATCTTCACTCTCACTTGCAACTGTCATTGACGAACAGCCAGTAAAAATCCCTAATAATAAGAGTAGACTCATTAAAACACCAAGTTTCTTCTTATTCTTCATCTGTACTTTCCTCCATTCTGTTGTCTCTATGAATAAATTTGTTTTCTTATTGATTACAGTTTAAGTCTATTAACAACGTGTTTACGTTGTAAGGGAATCGCTTACAATTACGACATTCAATAACACTCCAAAATAATGTACCATCATTTATACCTTAAAGCTTGTCATTTTTTAACTTCTCAAAATTTTCCTCTTCTCAAAAATGTTAACGTTAACAAAATGAGGAACAAAAAATGTTACCATTGTTTATGGAGGGGATACCAGTTCATTTTTTTATGGTATGTCTTGGAATGTTAACGTTAACAAAATACGTTAATAAAAAAATCCATCACCTGAAACTGGATCATACATGCTCATTTTGCAAGATAGATATAGAATTTAGTCCGACACTTGACCCCTTTCATTTTTTTATGCGTACAACTTAAGAAAACTCATCTGTACATCTTAAGTACTTTTATATTACCAGATTGAATTCATCTATGGTACCCCAAATTTCATTTGTTGAATTTATGACATAATTGGGACAAGGGGATGGGTGGTGGGACAAGGGGACAGGCACCTTGTCCCAAGGTTTTAGTGAATCTGTGTAACAACAATACCTTGGGACAGTAAACCAGTCCGAGGCTTAATGAAAGAGCACCAGAATTTTCCTTTTACCTTTTTAATTCAGAAGCTTATTATTTTAGGTCGGCAATTCCTCTAGTTATCTACTGATCCTGGTATGCCCAGTTCATAAGCAGTTTCTTCCCATAGAGTGGGGTTAGAGTCACAGGTTGTACCTATGAAAAGGTTATTTTGAATCATTGTCTTTATTGATACGAGCTAGCACAATTGCACCGAAGGACTTGGAAGGACTTGGGGACGGTTCTCATGTCCCATTCTGGGTCTAAATCAAGGGAAGGCGTCACCACCCGAATTTCATTCATCACAGTTGAGAAATTAAGAGTGCAAAAACTTGGATAATTAACTAAGTCTTGGTCGGTGTTTGTATATATAAATCCTTTCTGAAATAAAACTTATCACTAAACCGATTATTATCGGAACGAATGAACCAGTTGTAATAATAAAGCCATTTGCGTTTTCTGTATATTCGTAATGAAACATTTACAGAGGAATAGTGAACACATAACCAATTAAGTAAAGTAGGGCAGTGGTCAGATGAAATGGGGACGGTTCTCAATTCCCATTCTGGGCTCTAAATCAAGGGAGAGGGATGTTTAGGGGGTATGCCAGAAGGACAAAGGGACTGGCCTCGTCCCTGATTAAGATAATGGACCGAGTTTATTAGTGGTAAGGGGGTTCCATTCGGAGAAGGAACCTATTTCTTTCACTTATAGTTAATTTCCTAGTTCATCTCTCTTCCTTTCATCTTCCTCATCATATCTTTTCACTAGCTTGTAAGGTCGAACTTGAAATGCTTCATATGGAATGCATTTTCCTTTCAACCCATCCAATACCCTAGGAATGAATTTTCCTCTTTTAATGTAGGTAGAAACATTACTTGAATCGAGGGGGAAGAAACTAACATCTTGAGTTTCTTGGGAAGTAGTAAGTTTCCCTCCAATCATTTTCCCGCGGAAAACAATGGCGATGGTCTTACCGTTTGAATAAACACCTGTAATGCCGGATAGCTTCACGATAATCCCAGTTTCTTCTTTTATTTCGCGGCATAAAGCTTGGTCAAGCGTCTCACCATCATCTACTCCCCCTCCAGGAAGCTCCCATGTATCATTTCTCCAATAGGTTTGAACTAAAAGGACCTCTCCTAATTCATTTGTAATAAAACCACTAACCGTGACGTTTTGTTTTGGGCTTTCGGAATCTCCTAGTGCAGTTAAAACTTCCTCGGAAGATTGTATATATGGTTTTCCTAAGCGATGCATTTGCTCCTGCATTTTCTTCACCATTTCATCCTTATTGACTCGCTGCTGTATTTTACGATATTCCTCCAGGTTTGGATATTCCCATATCACCATTACCTCATTTGACTCCGCTAGCCACTTGCCAACTAGTTTGGCCCCATTTTTAACTTGAACCGGCAGGATAAATTGCTCAAAGAATTGTTGAAACTCCTCGAGCTTTTCGGGGAGAACTTTGTATCTTTCTCTTCTGTAATACATAACAACCCTCTCTTCTGGGTATGGTTCTTATGTCTCATTCTGGGAACTCAATCAAGGGAAGGCGTCACCACCCAAATTTTATTCATCACAGTTGGGAAATTAAGAGTGCAAAAACTTGGGATAATTAACTTAGTCTTGTTCGGTGTTTGTATAGATAAATCCTTTCTGAAATAAAACTTATCACCAAGCCGATTATTATCGGAACCAATGAACCAGTTGTTAGAAAAAAGCCGTTTGCGTTATCTGTGTATTCGTAATGAAACATTAACAGAGGAATAGTGAACACATAACCAATCAAGTAAAGTAGGGCAGTGGTCAATACGAACGATCCAAAAGTAACTACAAAACTCTTTAACTTCATATCTAAACACCTCCTAATTTTATATAATAGCAAATATTGGATGAAATGGGTACGGCTCTCAGGTCCCATTCTGGGATCTAAATCAAGGGAAGGGGATGTGTAGGGGGTATGGCTCTATGCATCTTTTTAACTTATTCCTTTTAATATGAATAATCCTGATGTGGATAACGGGTTAATGGATGTGGCATTGGTGGCGCTCTTTTTATATTTATCTTGTCGGCTTAAATAGTATGAGTGCTTATTTTAATTGTTTGGTTTATGATGGATTTGATGATTGTTTTCCTCTTGCATTCTCCTATAGTTCCTTTCGTGTATTCTCCTCCCTTTCTATTTCCATAAATCCACATAATGTATAACCGTCTTAGAAACTATTGGATTAAGATTTTTCATTGACTTTTAAAGTGTCCAGTGTTGGATAAATAGGTGGTTGAGGCAGAGATGTAGAAGTAGTGTATAATGGTACGTTACATCATAAAGTCAGAATATATTATATGACAACAAATAACTAGATTCAGCATAGGTTTCCGATTACTGTATTCCCCAGCTTTACCTGTTTAACAGAATGTTTCACGAGCATGGGAGGGGCGAGGAATTAAGTCCCTTTGTCCCACCCCTGTTTTTGCCCCAAAAATTTTCATTGACTAATTAAAGCGTTACCATTATGATATGTATATACAAGCTACTAAAACGTTTTCGAAAAGAGAACGTATTTTTTTAAGCCAAAACTAAAACGTTTTCGAAACTATTCTTTTAGAGTAAAATTAAAACGTTTTCAGTGATTTTTTTTCGAATCAAACTAAAACGTTTTCGAAGGGAGTTCTTTTGTTTTATGATGAATTACACACTCGGAAAAGGTAATTATACAAATTGGATCGTGTCAGAGGTCGAATTTTCCCCGGATACGCTTGGGAAATGTGAATCGATTATGTATCTTGGGAACGGATACATGGGAATGCGATCTACTACGGAAGAGCCATATTTAAAGGAAACTAGAAATCTATTTGTAAGCGGTACATTTAATAAATTTGACGAAGAAGAAGTAACCGAGCTGCCAAATCTAGCGGATATTACCCGCCTTGACATTCGTGTCGATGGGGAACGCTTTAGCCTAGAGTTTGGTGAGACATCGGAATATGTGCGTCAGCTTAACCTAAAGACTGCCGAACTAACACGAAGCTTCACTTGGACTTCACCAAAAGGGAAGGCATTGCGCTTTCATTTCAGAAGATTCGTTTCCCTCGAGAATCTCCATTTAATTGGAATCAAGATGGATGTCGAAAGCTTAACCCATCCAGTTGCGATTTCCTTTGATTCTGGAATCAATGCACAAATGAGCAACTCCGGCTCACAGCATTTCCATGAAGGTGAGCGTCGGATTTTTGACAAGCGTTTTGTTCAGCTCATCCAAACAACCATACAATCTAAAATTGATATCGTGATGAACACAGCTCATAAAGTAGCAGTGAACGGCGTGGAAGTAAACGAACCTGTGATGAACATGGATCGTCGCAAAGTCTGGTTGAGTTTTGATGCGAACCTTGATCCAGGCGATCAATTAACCATGGATAAACTTACGACGGTGTACACAAGCCGCGATAAGGATTTTGATCATCCAGAATACGATTTAAGCAAACTTCGCGAACATTCTTTAGAAGATTTGCGGACAAGCTATGAGCAAGGATATGAAGCTCTGTTCCAAGCTCACCAAGAGGCATGGAGCCAAAAGGTCTGGAATGCGTATAATCTCGAAGTAAACAGTAAAGACAACTTTGATATGCTTGCGCTTCGCTTTGCGATGTACCACTTAACAATCATGACTCCAGCTCATGACGAAAGAATGGGAATCGGTGCAAAGGCATTGAGTGGGGAAGGATACAAAGGTCATTCCTTCTGGGATTCAGAAGTATTCATTCTACCATTCTTCATGTATGCCAATCCAAAGGTTGCTAAATCTCTATTAAAATATCGTTATCTTGGCTTGGTAGGCGCGCGTAAAAAAGCAGCTGAAAACGGCTATGAAGGTGCGATGTACCCTTGGGAAGCAGCTTGGCCAACAGACGGTGAAGTAACGCCAGTTTGGGGAGCGGTTGATATTGTAACTGGAAAACAAACCAAAATCTGGTCTGGGTTCATTGAACAACATATTACAGCGGATATTGCGAATGCTGTTCATCAATATTACACCATCACAGGGGATCATGAGTTCATGGATCAATATGGGTATGAGATGATCTTTGATACGGCAATCTTCTGGGCAAGTCGTTTAGAGTGGAATGAAGAAAAGCAAGAGTACCATATTAATCAAGTAGTTGGACCAGATGAATACAAAGAACATGTTGATAACAACGCGTTTACAAATCATATGGCCCATCATAACATGCAGCTTGCCATCCACTATGCGGATGTGCTGAAAGAAGAAAACCCAGGGCGTTTTGCGGAACTGAATGAGCGGTTACATCTCGATACGGCTTATCCAAAATGGCAATCAAAATCGGAGAAATTATACTTGCCACAACCGCGGGAAGAAGACCTTGTCATTCCTCAGGATGATACGTACCTCCAATTGAAAGAAATCGACTTGACGAAATATAAAAATCAAGAAAAAGTGGGCAGCTTGTTCAATGAGTACAACCTCGAGCAAGTTAACCAAATGCAAATTACGAAGCAAGCGGACGTTGTCATTCTGCAATTGCTGTTAGAACAGGCCTTTTCTGCTGAAGTGAAGAAAGCGAACTTCGATTATTATGAGCCAAGAACGCTGCATGATTCTTCACTAAGCCTTTCTTCTCACGCGATTTTGGCAAATGACCTTAAGGAAGAAGAGCTTGCATACTCGCTCTTCAAACGAGCATGCGAAATTGACCTAGGTCCATCAAAGCACTCATCCGACCATGGTGTGCATGCAGCTTCGATCGGCGGAATCTGGATGTCTGCTGTATTAGGATTTGCGGGTGTCCGCGTTTTAGATGGCAAATTACGAATCAATCCAAACCTGCCAAAGCATTGGGATGATATGAAATTTACGATTTATTGGAAGGGACAACCAGTGAACTTAACAATCACCCAAACTTCACTAACTGTAAAAGCGGAGAATAAGGAAACTATTGTATTTGAAACATACGGAAATACGTATGAGTGCCAAGATCAGATAGAAATTAATCTTAACAAATAAAATCATGTTTATTTTAGGAGGAAAACTCATGAAAAAAGTGGCTAAATTTATTGCTGGTGCGTTGTTAGTAGCAGGTTTGACAGCATGCGGTTCTTCAGATGAAGGTAAGAGCGATGCTGGCGGTGCAGCAGAAGAGTCCATTACGTTAGCGGTTTGGGGTTCATCTCCTTCTGAAACAGAAGGGTTAGAAAAAACAGTCGCAAGCTTTGAAGAGCAGTCTGGAATTGATGTAAACGTAGAAATCATTCAGGATAACTTCCAAGATGCTTTAACAGCGCGATTCGCAGCGAATAATGCTCCAGATGTTTTCTATTTAGAATCTTTTGCCGCGCCTAAATTTATCCAAAGTGGTGTGTTAGCGGACATTACTGAAGACGTAGATAACCCAGAGGATTTTTATCAGCCACTTATCGACTCTTTCAAAGATGAAGACGGTAAGCTTTATGCTCTACCTAAAGATTATTCTACACTTGGAATGTATATCAATACGGACCTTTTAGCACAAGCTGGCTATTCGGTTGAAGATGTTCCAACAGATTGGGAAGGGCTTGTAGCCTTCGCTGAAGAGCTTCAACCTAAATTAACAGAAGACCAGGCAGCAATGATCTTTGATGCTACTTTAGCGCGTAATATGAGCAGCATGATTGCAAGTGGATTGAATCCTGTTAATGAAGAAAACCGTGCCGACTTTACATCTAGCCCAGAAGCATTCGACTATCTTCAAAGTCTTGTAGATGGAAATGAGGCAGGCTATCTTCAAAACCCAACAATCGACCTTGGAATGGATTCTGCTGGGGCAGCATTCGGTTTAAACAAAGCGGTGATCATGATTGAAGGAAACTGGGTACTTAGTGCATTGCGTCAAAATTATCCTGATGTGAATTATGAAGTCGTCGAAGCACCAACTGTATATGGTGAAAACCAAACGATGACCTTCACAGTTGGTTATGCTATCGCGAAGGATACAGAGAAGAAAGAAGCCGCAACAGAGTTTGTAAACTATATGACTGGTGAAGGACAACGGCAGTGGAGTGAAATTTCTGGGACATTCCCAACTCGTCAATCGGTTGCAGAAGCGATGGAACTTGAAAAAGATGAAGTTCTAGCAGCCCATGTACTTGGTGCAGAATACGGGACAGTTTGGTCTTCAGGTGTCTACCTTCCTGTAATTGCAAACGCCTTTGACAACCAATTCCTTGCAGCAATTAACGGTGACAAAACCGTTGAAGAAGCCATGAAGGATGCGGAAAAAGAAGCAAATGATGAAATCGAACGTCAACAGTAATTTGCCACACAACATAATGGGGCTATTGATAGTGAAGTAGCCCCTCTTTTAATCAATTACACGAAGCGGATGACGGAAATATGTGCTTCTATACCGGTTAACCTCCATGTCCTCGTGGGATACCGTACTTCAGATGTACGTCTGACAAATAAGACGCTTGTGTTTCTCTAAATAAGAGGTGAAAGAAAATGGGTAAGAAACGTTACAACAATCTGCAAGGTTATTCCTTTTTATTACCAGCATTATTGGTGATCCTTGTATTTACCGTGGTCCCAATTGCATATGCGTTTTTCATGATGTTCTTTAAAGTTGATCTTTTATCTGGAGCAAGAACCTTTGTTGGATTCGGTAACTTTGAAAAAATCTTCAGTGATCCAAAGTTTTGGGCATCATTTGAAAATACGATTAAGTACGTAGCCGTTGTCGTTCCGATCCAAACCATTATTGCCATGATTCTAGCATCCTTATTAAATAGTAGAGTGAGGTTTAACCGGGCTTTCTTAACGGTTATGTTTATTCCTACCCTCACATCATCTTCGGCTATGACGTTGATTTTTATGTGGTTGTTTAACAACAATGGGTTAGTGACAAATGTATTGGAATCCGTATTTGGGACAAAAGTCCAATTCTTAACGAATCCGGACTTAGCACTTTCGGTCATTATGGTGATGAATATTTTTTCAACGGTACCGCATTTTATGGTTGTCTTCCTATCAGGTCTTCAAGACATTCCAGGTAGCCTTTATGAGGCCGCATCGATTGATGGTGCCAATAAAGTCAAGCAGTTCTTCAATGTAACTGTTCCACAGTTAATGCCTATTACGTTTTATGTTGTTACTATGGGATTGGTTGGGTGTTTCCAAATCTTTGACCAGGCATT
Organism: Mesobacillus maritimus; assembly: GCF_044803185.1. GTDB lineage: Bacteria > Bacillota > Bacilli > Bacillales > Cytobacillaceae > Mesobacillus_B > Mesobacillus_B maritimus_B. Next base: position 5,331,605 of record NZ_CP085225.1, on the reverse strand, counting down.
TATCATTTCAAACGGGACAGGTGGACCGCAAAACTCAACGCTCACATTCTCCCTATATATTTATCAATTAGCATTCTCAAGTAATGATATGGGACGAGCTACAGCCTTAGCATTTCTACTAGGAATCATTATCTTTACAGTAACGTTCATTGTGAACAAACTATTAAAAGCCGATGAAGTGAATGGGTGATAAACATGAAAAAAAATAATCGAACCCTGAAAATCATAGTCTATACGTTATTAATTGCTTACTCACTAGTCACACTAGCACCTTTTGTCTGGAGTGTTTTAACCTCTTTTAAAACTACTGCAGAAATTGCAGGAGGCGGGACATTTTTCCCGGAAATATGGAGTACGGATGGTTATCGGACAATCTTGGACTCTCAATATCCAACATGGGTAATGAATTCCTTGTTTGTTGCACTGATCACGACCATCTTTAATATTTTCTTTAATACAATGGCCGGCTATGCGCTCGCAAGGATTAATTTTAAAGGGCGGCAATTATTATTTAGCTTTCTTCTTATCTTAATTATGGTTCCTTCCCAAGTCACGATGATTCCGCTTTATATTGTCATCTCAGACTTAGGTTTAGTTGACTCACAGTGGTCGATCATTTTTACGACGATGATTAATATTGGGTACATCTTTATGATGAGGCAGTTCTTTATTAACTTTCCACGCGATGTGGAAGAAGCGGCTGAAATGGACGGACTCACGCGTTTTGGTACATTTCTCCGCATTGTTCTTCCAAATGCAAAGGCTGCCGTGGCGACACAAGGGGTATTCGTGTTTATGGGTGTGTGGAATGAATTCATGAAGCCATTGCTCTTCATTTCAAGTCCGGATAAATACATGCTTACCCAAGGGTTAAACGCCTTATCGAAGACGTTTAAAAACTCAACGCAATGGGATGTCATCATGGCAGGATCTCTGCTCTCAATCATTCCAATTTTCATCCTTTACATTGTGTTAAATAAGTACTTTATTACTGAAAACGACCAAACCGCTGGGGTAAAATAAAACAGATAGAGGGGTTATATATGGTGAAAGCAGTTATATTTGATTTAGATGGTGTGATTACCGATACTGCTGAATTACATTATCAAGCATGGAAAAATCTAGCCAACTCGATCGCGATTGATTTCAATCGGGAGTTTAACGAAGAGTTAAAGGGAATCAGTCGGATGGATAGTTTAAATAAAATTCTCCAACATGGAGGCGTGGCTGATCAGTATACCGAAGAGGAAAAGCTGGAATTAGCAACGAAAAAAAATGAAGAGTATAAAGGGTTACTCATTCATTTAAAGCCAGAGAATATTTATCCTGGCATTAAGGAATTTCTAAATGCTTTAAAACAAAGTAATATAAAGATAGGTTTAGCATCGGCAAGTAAAAATGGACCAGCTATCCTTGACTATTTGCAAATTACCGACTACTTTGATACGATTGCCGACCCTGATTCGGTTATAAACGGCAAGCCAGCACCGGACATTTTTCTCAAAGCAGCGGAACAACTCGGGGTCTCTCCACAAGATTGTATCGGCGTTGAGGACTCAGAAGCTGGAATTGAAGCGATTCAATCGGCGAATATGTACGCTGTTGGTGTTGGTACGGTGGAAGTAATGAGAAAGGCTGGAGCCGACTTGGTTTTAGCTGATACGACTGAATTGGTTTGGGATCAGCTGCAAGAAGCATTTACGGCGAAAGTGAATGGATAGAATATACATTGTTAGGCAGGGAGTAGGTGAAAGAAATGGCCACTATTAAGGATGTAGCTAAAAGAGCGGGTGTTTCGATTGGAATCGTCTCAAAGGCGTTCAATAATTATCCAGATGTGAGTGAAAAGACGAAGCAGAGGATATTAGAAATCGCTAAGGAAATGAATTATACGCCCAATGTTGTGGCAAAAAACTTATCATCGAAAAAGCAGCTAACAATTGGGATTATTACCTCTGGTTTACTCAATATGGATGGAAAAGATAATTTTAACCTTTTTAATATGTACAAAGGTGCTTATAGTGCAGTAGAGGATAAGCAGTATGAACTTGCTTACTTCTTTACCGATTCGATTAAACAAAAAGAAAAGAGTTACGCTCAATTCTGTCGAGAACGGAATATCGGCGGGGCTATCTTGCAAGGGATTAGTGTCGATGACCCGTATTTCAAAGAGCTCGTTGACACGAATATTCCATGCGTGCTCATCGATATCACGACCAATGACGAAAAAGGCCTGATAGGCAATGTTTCGACCGATAACTTTGAAGCGAGTCGTGAGGTTGCGAACTATTTGCTTGAAAGCCAACACCGTAACATCGCGGTGATCGCTGGGAAAGTGGAGGCCGTCGTCAATGCGGAACGCTTAGCTGGAGTGATTGCGGCTTTCAAAGACCATGGATTGGAGCTTCAAGAAGAGGATGTTCTGCATGCGAACTTTTCCGAAGAAGATGCCTATACGATGGCGAAGCAGTATCTTGAAACAAAGAAGCCAACTGCATTTTTATGCTTTAGTGATTTGATGGCTTTCGGTGTTATGAAGGCTGTGAAAGAAGCGGGTTTGAGAATTCCAGAGGATATTTCGATTACAGGCTTTGATGGGTTGATCATCACGGAATACACTCAGCCGCTGCTCACAACCGTCAGGCAGGATTTCTTTGAAATTGGCAAACAATCGGCTTTATTGCTCCAACAAATGATGGAAAAGAAGTCAACCAATCAAAGAGTGTTTGTCCCGCATCAGCTGATCAAGCGGGAAAGTGTCAAACCACTTTCATAAAATGCATGGGTGCAGGGATAACCCGCTTCCGGTCAGAAGCTTGCTGTCATTGGAGAAGTTGAACACCTAAAAAGGTTGTTTGGCTTCTCCATTTTTTTTAGTTCGGATTTGGATGTTACTTAGGAGGAGAGAGGATATGAAAACATGGTGGAAAGAGGCTGTTGTCTATCAGGTCTACTGGCGCAGCTTTTATGATACGAATGGAGATGGGTTTGGGGATTTAGAAGGTGTAATCGCGAAGCTGGATTATATAAAAAAACTTGGGGTGGATGTGATTTGGCTCAACCCATGTTATGAGTCTCCTGATTTTGATAATGGGTATGATATTTCTGATTATTATCAAATTATGGATAAGGCTGGGAATATGGCCACATGGGAAAGGCTTTTGGCTGAGGTACATAAGCGTGGGATGAAATTGATTATGGACCTTGTGCTGAATCATACATCTGACCAACACCCATGGTTTCTCGAGTCTAGGTCTTCAAAAGACAATCCGAAGCGCGATTGGTACATTTGGAAGGATCCGAAAGATGCTAAGGAGCCGAATAACTGGCGCTCTTATTTCACACCATCTGTTTGGGAGTATGATTCAACAACGGAGCAGTATTACATGCATTCCTTTGCAATCCAGCAGCCTGATTTGAACTGGGAAAACGAAGAAGTTCGCCAGGCGATTTACCAAATGATGCGTTTCTGGTTAGACAAAGGGATTGATGGTTTTCGCTTAGATGTCATTAATCTCCTCGCTAAGGTCAAAGGCTTCCCAGATGTGGAAAATCCTCAAAACATCAACTATCTTGGCAATAATCCAGGGATTCATGAGTATTTACGAGAAATGAATCGAGAAGTGCTTCAGCATTATGATATTATGACCGTCGGCGAAATCCCATTTGTGACCCCTGAGGATGGGGTTCTCTATGTCGGAGAAGATCGCAACGAGCTGCATACATTGTTCCACTTTGAGGTCGCCGACGATATGCCAACATGGGATATGACCCGGTTTAAGGAGATTCAAACCCGTTGGTATGAGGGGTTAAAAGGCAGAGGGACAAACTCGCAATTTTTAAATAATCATGACCATACAAGGCAAGTGACTCGTTACGGAAATGACGGAAAGTACCGCGTTGAGTCTGCGAAATTATTAGCAACAATGATCCATACCCTTCCTGGCATCCCGTACGTCTACCAAGGGGAGGAAATTGGGATGACAGGTGTGCGCTTTCCCTCGATTGAAGATTATAACGACATTGCGATGAAGAATAAGTACAAAGAAGAAGTGGAAAAAGGCCGCGACCCGGAAGAAGTATTTGAAGATTTATTAGTACTAAGCCGTGATAACTCAAGAACTCCCATCCAGTGGAACACGGGCGAACAGGCTGGTTTTACAACAGGAACCCCGTGGATCAAGGTCAATCCTAATTATCAAGAAATCAATGTCGAGGCGGCTCTCGCTGGCCCTGATTCTGTTTTCTATTACTATCAAAAGTTAATTCGCTTACGCAAAGAGAATCCCGTGATGATTTATGGGAATTATCAAGATGTATCAGCTGGGGATGAGCATGTCTATGCCTACACAAGAACCGATCAAGGTGTGACGTGGTTGGTGCTACTGAACCATAGCGATAATGAAAGTTTATTCATGATCCCAGAAGAGGTAAGCACAGAAAACGCACAATTGGTCCTGGCAAATTATCAAGACAGCAGCCAACAAGAATCCCTACAAAAACTAACCCTACGCCCCCATGAAGCGCGGATCTATCAGGTTTGAGCGGAAACGGAACGGTGGAACGGTATCTAATGCCACCACTCAAGTTTTGGGAGATTCGTAGAAAGAAGATAGTCATTAAATAGATAGATCGCCCTACTGCTTTACGGCAGAAGGGCCATTTTTTTCTGGTAAGACAGAGGGACAGGTACCTTGTCCCACTCATTTATGTTTGGGATGAACACAAGGCAGACACCTTATCCCAAAATGCGGGGATGTATTAAAGGCTAACCTGCTAGATCCCGTTCATAGTTAGTGTTTGTTTAATTTTATTCCTCGGGTAGGAGAGTCGGAAACTGAACTATGTGGAGTTTTGTTTCATCATAGAGCGAATCGCAAGCTGAAAGGCCCTTCAAAAAGCTTGACGGGCCTTTCAACTGGGCGAGTGAAGAGAAACTGGTGGATAAAGGAGTTTTTCATGGGTACTGGGACAAGGAACCTGTCCCCTTGTCCCACTATTTATTTAAGTACCTCCATAACGTTGTTCGACTGATACCCAGCTGCTCGGCTGCTAAGGTTTGGTTGCCTTTATGTTGGTCAAGTACTAGTTTGATCATATCTAAATTAAATTCATGTAATGTTTTGCTGCTGTTAAATGAAATATTCATTCCAGCTTCTGAATGAGAAATCGTTTCAACCATTTTTTGTTTGCCCAAAATACTATTGACATTATGACTAGTGATATAGAGCGATTTAGATAAGTAGACTAATTCGGTTAGAACTTGTTTTAATTGTTTGAAATTCCCTGGCCAATTATATTGTGAAAGAGCAGCCAGTGCATTGGGCTCGTACCCGATAATATCGGTATTGTTTTCAATATTAACCTTATTTAAAAACATCGTTAAGATAGCCGATAGTTCATTTCTTCTTTCTCTTAATGTAGGGAGAAGAAAACTGATACAATTCATCCGATTCATTAATTCTTTATAAGATTCTGATGTCATCCCTTCAGAAGTTTTATCGCAAATAAAGATCAATCGATTACTTACGTGTAAGTTAGTTGATTCAACAATCGTGAGTAACTTTTCGAAGTTTTCACTTGAAATTTTATCAAACTGATGAAACAGGATTGTATTACCAGCTTCAAGTAAAGGGCCGTTGCTTGTGTTTAAAAGATGTTTCCACATTGCATCATTTAGTAAGGTACAATTAATGGTTACCAATGTATGATTGTGATTATTTTGACTGGTGAATACTCTTTGAGAGACGATATCTTTTCCTGTACCTCTTTCTCCTAGTAAGATAATTGGCGAATTATTCGAAGCAATTTGTTTGATTTTATCGTTAAGATCATCTGTGATAATAGGATTTTTATATAAGTTTTGATTTAATTTTTGTTCCACTTCTGACTTATCTTCATATGTAACACCGAATTTAGCATTCATGATCGGTGTTACCGATTTTTGAACAGTTACAATATAGTAAAAATCATTTGCCTTATATGAACTATTTACTTTTAAGTTATATAGAGTGTTGTTTACTGAATGATAAAAAGTATGGGATTCACTAAAGGGAGTAGTCTCTTTTTTATTAAGTAAATAATGATAGATTGAGGCATTAATTTCACTATCTAAACTTGAATAAATCAACTCAAACTGACTGGTTAAAATTAAGCAGTCCGTTTTAAATTTCTCAATCGCCTCTGTAAGTAAGTTATTTTGTAATTTTAATTTTTGAAGATGCATATTTAACTCGATTGCTTGTTCGTATGTGCGTTTAATACTTTCACTTCCTGATGTAATCAGGATTGTATTTAAAGAAATTTCGAGTGCTAGTTTATTCGTGATTGCATCACAAAGAACTAACTCAACCCCTTTTTTCTCCAACGATTTTAGTAGACCTAAGTGATCACTTGAATCATCGATCGTATAGATTTCCACAGAATAGTCTAATATGTCACAAATTAGATGGGCCGTTTTAGTAATACTTGAATAACCTACAATCGCAAATTTAGAAGTGTAGTTATTTGCTAGTTTGATTGCTCCTAAAATGTCATAAACAGATATCGAAACATCTATAACGGGTATAGAGATATGTTTCCTAATTAAGTCAGCAGTACCTCCTCTTGATATGACAATATCGTAATCGTGATGACTCATCTCCAGGGCCAGATTTTTTCCTTCTTGTAAATCACCAGTATACGTATGGAGCAAAATGTTAGTGAAAGTAGATCCTACATTTTCCATTGAGTATCGTAACTCTTCGTAAGGTGCTATCCCAAGGATTTTTGTTATCTTTTGCATATGAATTCCCCTTATGTGTTTCATAATTAAACAATTTAACACTAATTCTAGAATTATGATAGCGTTTTCTATAGAAAAGTTTCAAAATGTAACAATAACCATTATTATCTTATTTTTTCGCGTAGAGTATAAGCCTATAATCTACTTATAAAGTACTAAGGTGGTGAACAAATGATAACGGTACTTATAATGGCTGACGACTTTACGGGAGCACTTGATACCGGAGTCCAGTTCTCTAATTACGGTGTGAATACTGTAGTGACCTCTGATTTAGAGTTTGAATTTAGTGAAACTACAGATCAAATAGACGTACTTGTCTTCAATACTGAAACAAGATATTTGAATAAAAGTGAAGCATATGAAGTGATTAAGAAGATCGCCTTAAAAGCGAAAGATGAAAATATTCAATATATATTTAAAAAAGTGGATTCAGCATTAAGAGGAAATGTTGCTTCTGAGTTAAGAGCGTTGAGTGATGTTTTCGAAGATGTATCCATTCCTTTTATTCCGGCTTATCCAGAACAAAATCGCTTTAGTTACGAAGGAATCTTACATATAGATTCAATCCCAGTAAGTGAAAGTGTTTTTGGACAAGATCCGTACGAGCCAGTAACGGAAAGCCATATCCCATCTCTTCTCCTTAAAGAAGCAGATTTAAAAACGTATATTACGAAAGAATATAAAATTCCACCAAATGAAGAAAGAATTTTGTTAATAGAAAGTCACTCCGATGAGGAGATGTTATCTCAAGCGAATGAGCTATTCAAGAATGGTGCATTAAATGTAACGGTCGGATGTGCAGGGTTTGCTAAAGCATTAGCAACGATCATTTATAAAAAAAGGGCTGTAAATCAAACCGATAGTAAACTTCCCTTATTGATTGTTTGTGGAAGTGTGAATCCAGTAACAAAGAAACAAATTGCATTTGCGGAAGTGAATGGGTTTGAAAGAATCTCTTTAACGATTGAGCAACTTTGGGATAAGCAATATTGGGATACAGGAAAAGGGCAAGAACAGATAAACCACTATTTAAGTATTGAACAACCTTTAATGATCGAAACCTATGGGAAGGTATCGACTGATAAAGTAAATCCACTATCTGATCAAAGGAATGAACTAAGATTTAGGATCGGACAGTCTCTCGGATATTTAGTAAAGAATCTTATGTCAAATGGGATTAAAAGAACTTTATTATTTACCGGAGGAGATACATTATATCAATCGATGAGAGTATTAGGGATTACCGAAATTAAACCTCTGAACGAATTATTCCCAGGAATTGTTCTTGGAAGTATTGATTATCAGGATGAAAATCATTATATCATTACAAAATCTGGCGGATTAGGTGATGAAGATCTATTTATTAAATTAAATGAATTGATTCGTAACAAAGGAGATGCTTATTATGTTAAATCAATATAATTTAAAAATGCCAACAAATGTGTTTGCAGGTGCAGATGCCATGCAAAACCTAGATACAATCATCAAAGACGGTGTAACAAAAATCACGATTTTTACAGATAAAGGCATCTTTAACCTGGGATTGCTAGACGAAGTCATCAGTATGATAGAAAAAAATAACATCGAGTACGAAATCTTATCTGATATCCCAACAGAGCCATCTTACCTAGAAGCTCAAGAGGTTATTGACCATTTTAAAGCATTGAACTCTGATTTAATCATTGGAGTTGGTGGCGGAAGTGTGATGGATATCGCTAAATTAGCATCCGTGTTATCGACTGATGATTATACGGTCAAAGATTTACTAGACAATCCGTTATTAGCTAAAAAACAAGTGACATCCTTAATGATTCCTACCACAGCTGGTACAGGATCTGAAGCAACTCCCAATAGCATTGTAGGTGTACCTGAGAAAAATTTAAAAGTTGGCATTGTCAATGGTGAATTAATTGCTGACCATGTTATTTTAGATAGCAACATGATCAAGAATTTACCTAAACCGATTGCGGCAGCAACAGGTATTGATGCTCTAGCACATGCGATCGAATGTTTTACTTCAAAAAAGGCGAATTCAATCAGTGACACATTTGCACTAGAGGCATTAGATTTAATTTTAAATAACATCATTGAAGCTTGCACAAATCCAGATGCACTTGAGGCCAAGCGTAAAATGTTACTAGGTTCTTTCTATGCTGGGGTAGCGATTACTTCCTCAGGAACTACTGCTGTTCATGCATTGTCCTATCCTTTAGGTGGGAAATATCACATTGCTCATGGTGTTTCGAATGCCATTCTCCTAACACCAGTGATGAAGTTTAATGAGCCAGTGATTAAAGACCTCCTAGCTAAAGCATATGATCGAGTTGTAAAACAAACAAATGAAGAATTAAATGTAGATGAAAAATCTAAATATATCATTGATTTATTAGAAAACATTGTGAAAACACTTGAAATTCCAACTAGCTTAAAAGAGTTCAATGTGCCTGAGGAAGATCTAGAAGGATTGGTCGAGGCTGGAATGCAAGTTCAAAGATTACTTGTGAATAATATGAGAGAAGTAACACCAGAAGATGCTCGTAAAATTTATCTAGAAATTATGTAGGAGTGAAGAGCGTGCAAAACAAACTACAAGGAATTATCGCACCAATTGTTACCCCAATGGATGACAATGAAGAAGTGAACTATGACGAACTCGTCAATCAAGTGAATAGAGTCATTGAGAATGGTGTTCATGGTATTTTTACGTTCGGTACGAATGGAGAAGGCTATATTTTAAGTGAAGAAGAAAAAGTGCATATCATGGAAACAGTCGTTGCTACAGTAGCGGGAAGAGTTCCGGTATATGCATCAACCGGGTTAGTCGGAACACAAGATACCATTCGCTTGTCTCTAGAAGCAAAGCGTGTTGGTGTAGACTACCTATCCATCATCACACCATATTTTGCAGCAGCAACCCAAGAAGAGATTTATCATCATTTTAAAACTGTTGCTGAAGCGGTGGATATGCCAATTGTTTTATACAATATTCCAGCTAGAACAGGGAATACGATTCAACCTGCGACGGTTGAAAAACTAAGTCGCATTGACAATATTGTTGGAGTTAAAGATAGTAGTGGGAACTTTGATAATATTCTTCAATATATTGAACGAACTAGAAATAGAGAAGATTTTTCTGTGCTATCAGGGAATGATTCCTTAATATTATGGACGTTACTTGCTGGGGGAACAGGCGGTATTGCAGGATGTTCGAATGTGTACCCGTTTACGATGGCTCAAATATATGAACAATTTGTAAAGGGTCAAATTGAAGAAGCTCGTAACTATCAAGATTCTATCAGAAGTTTTAGAGATTGTTTTAAATTTGCGAATCCAAATACTGTGGTAAAAACTGCGGTTGAACTACTTGGCTATCCGGTTGGGAAGTGCCGTGCACCATTCAATCAAGTGTCTGATGAAGGAATTGCAGCATTAAAATCAGTACTAAATGAAAATAGTGAAGCAGGGATGAAGTAGTTAGGAGGACATTATGAAAAAAATTATCGGAATAACAATGGGAGATCCTGCAGGTATCGGACCCGAGATCTCAATCAAAGCTTTTCAAAAGAAAAGCTTATATGAAAAATGTAACCCCTTACTCATTGGAGATAAAAGTATTATAGAAAGCTATTTAGAGAAATTCCCAGAGTTCAAAATTAAAGTAAATGTCATTACTACACCAGAAGATGGATTGTATGAATGGGGAACAATGGATGTCATTGACTTAGGTTCTGTAGATGCAAATGAATTACCGATTGGTGAAGTGTCTAAAGAAGCCGGAAATGCGGCCTATCTCTATGTTGAAAAAGTCATTGAATTAGCACTTGAGGGGAAAGTAGACGCAACCGTTACGAATCCATTGAATAAAGAAGCGTTAAACTTAGCTGGACACCACTTTGCTGGTCATACTGAAATTTATGGAGAGCTTACAAATACTAGTAAATTCTCGATGATGTTAGCTGATGGTGATTTAAGGGTGGTTCACGTTTCAACGCATGTTTCTTTAAGACAAGCCTGCGATTTAGTGAAAAAAGAGAGAGTATTGGATGTCATAAAAATTGCCCATCAAGCTTGTGTAAACTTGGGGATTGAAAATCCAAGGATTGCTGTGGCGGGATTAAATCCACATTGTGGAGAAAATGGATTGTTTGGTACGGAAGAAATTGATGAGATCATCCCTGCTATTGAAGTAGCTAAAAGTGAAGGGATCAATGCAATCGGACCTTTACCAGCAGATACAGTATTCTCAAAAGCGCGTGGAGGGATGTATGATATCGTTGTGGTCATGTACCATGACCAAGGACATATCCCATTAAAACTATTAGGGTTTGTATATGATAAAGAACAAAATAAATGGAAAGAGGTTTCTGGAGTTAATATTACATTGGGATTACCCATTATCCGAACCTCAGTTGATCATGGAACAGCATTCGATCAAGCGGGTAGTATGACTGCGAGTGAAATTAGTCTTGAAAATGCTATTGATTACGCGGTACAGCTAGCAAATAATGCGAATAAAGAAACGCAGTCAATCGTATGATCATTGATTTAACAGAAAATTTAGGCGAATATAGGTCGTTAAATCCTAGAATTGCTAATGGTTTAGAGAAATTAAACGAAGTCGAACTAGATTATACCAAGCGATTTGATTTTGATGGTGGGTATTTATTCTTTCAGGAAGGAACTACGACTCCTATAGATGAAGGAACATTTGAAGCACATAAAAAATATATGGATGTTCAAATTGTTTTGGATGGTTCGGAATATGTAGCGTGGGCACCCATTAATCAATTAGTAGTTGAAGTTGAATACAACCCGGAAAAGGATGTAGTTCGACTAAACGGTAGTCCGAAAGAAACCATGAAAATCACTAAAGGGATGGCCTATATTTGCCTGCCTCACGATGGACATAAAGCGTTAAAATATATAAATCAAGCGACGAAATACAAGAAAGCGGTCATTAAGATCGAAATTTAATTAGAAAGATAAGGTGATTAGAGTGATTAATATGAGTAATAAAATAGTCATTAACGAGTCTATTCCAAACGGTAAATTATATCATGATGCTTATACAAATATTGATTTTTCGTTAATTCCATCTGGTCCTTTTCCAACCGCACATGCACCAACGATTACGAAGTTAGACAATGGGGATTTATTGTGTGCATGGTTTGCAGGTTCATTTGAAGGCAGTCCCGATATTTCAATTGTATTATCAAAATTTAATCATGAATCGGGGGAGTGGAATGAACCGAAAATTGTCTCGCAGGATGAGACGCGTAGTGAGCAAAACCCATCATTTTTCCACGCACCTGATCAATCAGTATGGTTACTCTATACTTCTCAGGAAGGTCGACGACCAGATAAAGATAATATGCAGTTTACGTCGATTATTAAATATCAGAAAACTTACGACAATGGTGAAAATTGGACGGAACCAGAAGTATTATTTAGCCAGCCTGGTACATTTGCGCGCCAAAGTATTCAAGTATTAAGCAATGGAAGATGGATTTTTAGTACGTGGGTATGTGAGGATTCGGAATTCGGTCTTACAAACGATCCTACCGTATTTCAAGTATCAGATGATGAAGGACAAACATGGAAAGAAGTACGCATGCCTGAAAGTAATGGACGAGTACATGCCAATGTGATCGAATTAGAAGATGGCCATTTAGTGGCTTTTATGAGAAGTAGATTTGCAGATTCTATTTATAGAAGCGAGTCAACGGATAATGGAGATTCTTGGACAGTGCCTCAGCCAACAACTCTACCAAATAATAATGCAAGTATCAGTGCAATTAAACTGGATAACAATGCGATTGCGATTGCCTATAATGCAAACGCTGCCAACAATCCTGAATTTGGAAAAGTAGCATGGCCTGGATTAAGAAACCCGGTAGTGGTTTCAGTGTCTGAAGATGGCGGAAATACTTGGCCAATCGGTCGAATTATTGAACACGCTGAAGGTTTCATTGGAGCAGAAAATAAAACGAATAATTCACAATTTGAATATCCTACTATTTACCAAGATGCGGAAGGACTTTTACATTTAGTATATGCCTATAAGAATAGAATATGTGTAAAATATACCAGTTTTTCAGTTGAAGATATTTATGGTGAAAAACGCGAAAATGAAGGTGTGTACAACCCTACATCTGGAGAAATAGGTTAGATAGTAAGTTGTCACATTATTATAAAGAAAAGAGAGTAGGTCTCTATAACCAAACAGCTGCTTAGGCTCACTAAGAGACCTTGACAGTCTCTAAAATATGATAGCAAAGTGTCATCCCCTAAGAGAGAGGAGAAACAAAAATGACAATGGAAATGATTCTTGCCCTAGGTATCTTGGTTCTGATGATTGTACTAATCATGACAGACAAAATGGCCTTCGGCGCACCACCAATCCTGGCCTGCCTTTTGCTAGTCGTTGTCGGTCTGTCCACTGTTCAGGAGGCGTTCGCAGGCTTTATTAACCCAAGCGTTGTCATGGTCGCAGGCTTTATGGTTGTGATGGCCGGACTAATGAAGACTAGATTAATTGGTAAGGTTCAGTCCTCTATGCTTGGTTTGGTAAAAAAGGGCGGTTACAAGAGCTATGCTCTTTTGCTCGTGGTCGTTATGCTTGGTGCCAGTTTTCCAGGTGCCGGTGCCACTGGTTACTATGTACTGATTCTATCTTTGATCTCTACGATCCCTTACAATAAAAAAATGCCTACGTCCAAACTGATGATGCCTTTGGGGTTCGCTACGAACCACCCTTTAATTCCTTTCAATGTAGCACTCTTCTATGGGGTTACGGTTAGCGTACTGGAAACGGCAGGTTATACCGGCGGACTGTCTATGTCGAAATTTGCTGTAGTAAATTTCATCCTGGCTCTTGGTTTCTTAGTATGGGCTTTGGTTGCTTATCGTCTTCTACCAGATCATTCAATAACAGAAGGTGGTTCTGCATTTGATGAGGTGGCAGCTACGACTGAAATGGGGGCTATGCCTGCATGGAAAGAATACAGCACCATCGCTGCATTTATGGTCAGTGTTGTTGGAATGATGCTTATGAATGTGTTGGGCAATGCTGCCTTTGTCATCCCTGGCCTTATGGGAGCATTCATACTAATGATCAACGTACTTGACTTCAAGGAAGTTCGAGATAATATGGGTGCACCTGTAATTATTATGATGGCTGGTGTTATTGGCGTTGCTGACGCTCTGGCTAACTCTGGATTTACAGCTATGATTGGAGATGCTGTTGCGAATGCATTGGGTACGGATATCAATCCATTCCTTCTTATCTTCATCTTCGCACTTCTAACTAGTACCTGTGCGACTTTTACTGGTTCAAATATGGGTTCTGTATTCATCTTTGCGCCAATCGCTATTGCTACTAGCATGAGTTTGGGACTTAATCCTGTTGCTGCCGCAACTGCGGTTGTAATATCTGGATGGAACGGCGGGTTCATGCCAATCGATGGGATGCCTGCAATGATTCTAGGTATGGGTAAATATAAGCTTCCACAGTTCTGGTTGTTCTCAGTACCTATGTACCTGATCCGTATTTTTGCACTATGTGTAGGTGCTATCGTGATGTTCCCTGTAAACTAATAAAGTGATAGAAGGAACAGTTGAATTAAGTGGGACGAGCTGTAGAAATTGAACATATAGTAGGGAGGGGTTCCCTTCCTTTGCAATTCCTAGAGGGGCAACATGAATCCTTGTGAAGGGGAGTAGCGTCAGGGGAACCTGAAACAAAGTCGTCAATACATGGATTACTCCATCGGCTTTGTTGGCATATAACCATGCTTAGCGAGACCTTTGCCTAATTAAATGGCAAAGGTCTCTTTATTTTTACTTTTTATTAGGCTCTTTTCTCAAACTTTGTTGCTTTTAGAAATAGAATTGAATGAATTAAGCTTTGTTACATGCCAAAATAGCTATTATTATTTGAGAAAAGAGCTTGCAAACTTACTATAACGTAGTAAATAGCTTATATTACGTTAAAATCGGCTTTAGGTAGTAAAAATCGGTTTTATGATTTTTACAATTTTAACAACAATCTTTACGAAAAGAGCCTTTTATTAAGGGAGGAATATAAATGGAAATGGAATTTTTAACAGCACTATTTATGATCATTGCCATTGATTTGGTATTAGCGGGCGATAATGCCATACTAATTGGGCTTGCAGCAAGGAAGCTGCCCGTACATCAACAAAAGAAAGTAATTTTATGGGGATCAATTGGAGCCATTATTATTCGGACAATTGCAACTCTTGCAGTCGTATGGCTTTTGAATATACCGGGATTGCATTTAGTAGGGGGTCTTCTTCTAGTTATTATTGCATATAAACTACTAGTTGATGATGACAAACATGATGATATTAAAGCTGGAGACAATTTTTGGGCAGCCATCCGAACGGTCATTATAGCCGATGCATTAATGGGATTAGATAATGTATTAGCGGTAGCAGGTGCTGCGCACGGTAATACTTTGCTTGTTATTCTTGGACTACTTATTTCTGTACCTGTTGTGATGTGGGGAAGTACATTAATCTTGAAATGGATTGAACGATTCCCTGTCATTATTACAATTGGATCAGGAATCTTAGCTTGGACAGCATCGAAAATGATCGTAGGTGAACCTTTCTTAAAAGGATATTTCACAAACCCTTTCATTAAATATGGATTCGAACTAGTGGTCGTTGCAGGGGTTATTATTGCGGGGAAACTAAAGGAAAATAAAGTGGTAGTAATGAAAAGTGTAAGTGATGAAAAAGAGAAATCAAAACAGGTGGTTTAAAAGTATTGAGTTAAAAAGAAAAAGATCCCCCTTGCTGACAGTTTCCCTTTTCCTAGAAGCAGGGGTTTTTTTAGAAGAATGAAGTCGGTAGACATGGGGACGGTTCTCAGGTCCGGTAGACATGGGGACGGTTCTCAGGTCCCATTATGGAGTCGTGTGGGACAGAAGAACCGTCCCCATGTTTTAGTCTATTACAAGTAGATTGTGAGTCTAAAAGTAATAGAATATAGGGAGGAAACTTGTATGGAACAACTACTACCTAAAGTAAAACCTTTATGTCCACCTGGGCGCCCGCCGCGCTACGAAGATGTTCCCTTTGCGGAGGTAACCCTGGATAATGGGGAGCCATACACGCTGAAAATGGATATCTATCAAGATCTTAACCAGAAAACGCCAGGACCATGCATCATTTACTATTTCGGAGGTGGATGGATGTATGGAGAATACAAGCAGGTTACTCAAAAAGCAGTCTATTGCCGGGAACTTATAAGATTGGTAGAGCAAGGATTTACTGTTGTATCCCCATCCTACCGGTTGGCTAGTCAGTCTGTTTTCCCAGCGTGTATCCATGACTGCAAGGGAGTAGTGCGGTTCCTAAAAGCAAATTCAGAGAAATATCATATCGATCCCGAACGGATTGGTGTGTTGGGGAATTCTGCTGGCGGACATCTAGCCGCAATGGTCGCAATGAGCGCAAATTGCAGTGAAATGGAAGGGGATGTCGGCGGTAACCAAGAATATACGAGTGCAGTCAAGGCAGCAACCATTTTTTATGCTCCATCCGACCTAGTAGCACTCCTCAGGAGCAACGCGAATGAAGCAATAAAGAATCTGTCTGGAACAGAAGTCGATCATGCAGGCAAATCCATGGATGATGTGATCACCCAAATTCTTGGATATACTGAACCTGGAAAATCGTTAGTAGATTTGAATCAAGTGCTAGAAAGCTGCGATACGGGTGACCCTGATTGGAAGTATATAGAATTAGCAAAAAAATGTAGTCCTATTACATATGTAAGTGCAGATTGTCCACCGATGATGATTTTGCACGGTGGCAAGGACCCTCTAGTGCCTATTGATCAGAGCGAGAGTCTTTATAAAGCCCTAGTGTCTTCTAATGCGGACGCGATGTATTTATCATCTTCCCAGGCTAATCATGGCCCATCGATGGGACATGAAGCTGATCAAATGGCCTATCAGTTTTTAAAAAACAGACTGTAGTAGGGACAAGGGGACAGGCACCGTGTCCCAGTTTTGTCACTAGTCAGTAGTGGCTATAGGGACTGGGACAATGAACCTGTCCCTGTGTCTCTCCTCTACAACGATCTTGTAGCGGAAAATATGTGTTTATGTGGGACGGAACCGTTCCTATGTCTGGAGGAGGGTGTTTGGATGTTATTGGAAGGGAAAGTAGCAATTGTTTCAGGGGCTAGTAGAGGCATTGGAAAGAGCATTGCTTTAACGTTAGCGAAAAACGGTGCATCCCTTGTCATAATTGGGACAAATGCTATGTTATTGAACGAGGTGGCTGACGAAGTTCAATCCATGGGAAGGCAGTGTATTGTTCATTTAGGAGATGTAACGAATCCAGAGACAGCGACAGTGACAGCTAAGAAGACGAAGAGTTTTTTCGGTAAAATCGATATTTTAGTCAATAATGCTGGTATAAATATGCGCAGTTCCACGCTAGATATGAACTTGGAAGATTGGTATAAAGTTCTGGATGTCAATTTGAATGGAAATATATATTTTAGCAAAGCTGTTTTGCCTTATATGATTGAACAAAAGTATGGGAAAATTGTGAATGTCAGTTCCTCTACAGCTAAATCCGGTCACAAAAATGCAGCACCGTCCTACGGAGCCTCTAAGGCAGGGGTTGATTATTTGACGAGGCACCTTGCCTTAGAAATGTCAAAACATAACATCTATGTGAATGGAGTGTCACCGGGTCCTAGACATGGGGACGGTTCTCAGGTCCCATTCGGGAGTCGAAGTAAAGGGATAGAAGGAGTGTGGCTTTACGCATCTTTTTAGTCCTTTTTACTTTTGATATTAATGATCCACTGTGGCTGAAAATTTAAATGTCATTGGTGGCATTTCTTTATTTCATCATTTATTGCTTGGCTGGATTGCGATGAACAAATGTATTTATGTGGGACAGAAGAACCGTCCCCATGTTTCAGGTCAGGTTGAGGTTTCAGGTGTATAGTCCCTGTACATTTTAGAGAAGGTCCCCTTATTAAGGGGGCTTTTTCTTTTTTGGGGATAGGAGGAGCAGTGCTTCCCTTCTTCCCCGTTATTCCCCGATATATTTTACTGAATAAATATGTGTTTTTGATAGATCAATGATTTCGCGGATGAATTCTTCTTGGGTTTCTTTGAAGCCGCCTGTAATCCAATTTTGGATGAGTCCGTAAAAGCCGTAGGCCGTGTATCGTTTGAAATAATCCATATTTACTGGCATGTGATTGATGGTTTCGAACGTGAATTTTTCCTGATAAATCTTTAAAATGGTCCGCGGAAATTTCAGGTGTAAGCCGGGTAAGGTGTCATCACAATTGATCAGCTCGAAAAAGTTCCGCTGCTTATAGATATAGGAAATGATATTAAACGCTGGCGGGTTGAGTTTTGAGGTGTACACTTTTTGACCAGGGGCATACGGTTCAGCGACAGCCTCCTCTAACCCTTGAAGCATGGAAACAAGCAAGTCCTCTGCTAGTTCCATTTTATCAAGAAAATGGATATAGAACGTGCTCCGATTATAGGCAGCCCGATCAACGATGTCTTTTACTGAAACGGAGTGGTATCCCTTTTCTTTAATTAGGTCGATCAAGGCAAGTTTTAAATGTTCCTTTGTTCGATTTTTTCGAGGAGATACGGAGTTTTGGTCCATTTTCACAGAAAACCCTCCCTGGATATAAGTAGAAGTAGAAGTAGAAGTAGAGGCAGAGGGACGGCCCCATTGCTTCCATCAGAGTCATTATATCAAATGAAGCACTGGGTACGTCCGAGAGGAAGGAAAAAGTGCTGTATGAAAGCTTTATAGCGCACCAAAATGGCCGAGGAGAAAGAAAAAGTGCTGTATGAAAGCTTCATAGCGCGCCAAAATGGCTGGGGAGAAAGAAAAAGTGCTGTATGAAAGCTTCATAGCGCGCCAAAATGACTGAGAGGAAGGAAAAAGTGCTGTATGAAAGCTTCATAGCGCGCCAAAATGGCTGAGGAGAAAGAAAAAGTGCTGTATGAAAGCTTCATAGCGCACCAAAATGGCCGAGGAGAAAGAAAAAGTGCTGTATGAAAGCTTCATAGCGCGCCAAAATGGCTGAGGAGAAGGAAAAAGTGCTGTATGAAAGTTTCATGACGCACCAAAATGGCCAGGAAGAAAGAAAAAGTGCTGTATGACGTTAATTAGCTGAAATTTACTTTTTCAGTGGTCTCGGTACGTCCCTGTGCTCCCTTGAAAGTAGACAAAGTCTCAGTAAGTGTCTATTAACTAGACACTTACTGATATCTTACTGATTGTGAAAAGAAAATAAAAGAGCGACAATTAAAGTGTGAACAAAATAGCACAATTTACTGAATAAAGTGTGACTTTCCTGATAGATTGTGTGTTTTTGTCGCTGACATCAGAACAGGGGGTATGTATGATGAAAAAATTACAAGATAAAGTCGCTGTGATTACCGGTGGTGCATCTGGAATTGGCGCAGAGACTGCACGTTTATTCGTTTCAGAAGGTGCCAAAGTGGTGCTTGTGGATTTAAATGAAGAAAAGGGGAAGGCTTTTGAAGCGGAATTGAAAGCGCTTAAAGCAGAAGCTCTGTTTATCAAAGCCAATATTACGAGTGAGGAAGAGGTTGCGGACTTATTTAAGCAAACCGTGGAAGCGTTCGGCAAGGTGGATATTGTTTTTAACAACGCTGGAATTGGCCGTGTTCAACCTTCACATGAATTAGAGTACTCAGAATGGCGAAACACCGTAAATGTAGACTTGGATGGCGTTTTCTTGGTCGCACGTGAAGCGATCCGGGAAATGTTAAAAGCGGGCGGCGGTACAATTGTGAATACAGCATCGATGTACGGTTGGGTTGGTTCGCCGGGGTCAGCAGCCTACAATGCCGCAAAAGGTGGCGTCATCAACCTAACACGTTCGCTAGCCCTTGAATATGCAGAACAAAATATTCGCGTGAACGCATTATGCCCAGGATTCATCGATACACCGATTATCCCAGAGGAAAGCAAGCAAGTGTTGGCGGCTGCGACTCCTATGAAGCGTCTAGGAAAAGCGGGGGAAATGGCCAAAGCGGTCCTGTTCATGGCATCAGATGATTCGTCGTTCATGACAGGAAATACTTTGACTGTTGATGGTGGATATACGGCTCAGTAATCGGGCAATCTAGTAAAGGCTGGTTACAATTGGTGTCTGATAAAAATTTTAGTAGAAATCTCTAAATGTGTATCTTTAAATAGAGATGTTTGACTTAAAAATATTTTACAAGGGGAAGAACTTTCCCTTTGAAATCATAGGAGGAAACTAGCATGAACAATCGTTTTGATGGCAAAGTCGTTTTAATTACTGGGGGAGGCTCTGGCCTAGGCCAAGCTGCGGCCCTGCAAGTGGCAAAAGAGGGAGCAAAGCTTGTGCTTGTTGATTTAAATCAGGCAGCATTAGAAGAAACAAAACAGAAAGTTTTAGAATTGGCACCTAACGCAGAAGTGTTACTGATTACGGCAAATGTGGCAGATGAAAAAGCGGTTGAAAACTACGTGAATCAGACGGTTGAAACGTTCGGTAAGATTGATAGTTTCTTCAATAATGCGGGAATCGAAGGAAAGCAAAACCTCACAGAGGATTTTGGTATTGAGGAATTCCAAAAAGTTGTCAATGTTAACTTAAACGGTGTGTTCTATGGTATGAAATATGTGCTGAAGGTGATGAAGGAACAAGGATATGGTTCTGTCGTCAATACCGCTTCTGTTGGTGGAATCCGTGGGGTTGGGAACCAATCGGGTTATGCTGCAAGTAAACATGGTGTTGTCGGATTAACGAGGAACTCTGGAATCGAATATGGCCAATACGGAGTCAGTGTCAAAGCGATTGCACCAGGGGCAATCATGACGCCAATGGTCGAAGGTTCACTAAAACAAATGGATCCAGACAACTGGGAAGAAGTAGGAAAACAATTTGTGCAACCAAACCCAATGAAGCGCTTTGGAAAGCCAGAAGAAGTAGGATACCTCGCCGCATTCCTATTATCTGACCAAGCCAACTTCATCAACGCAACCGTTATTCCAATTGATGGCGGACAGTCTTATAAGTACTAATGCGGGACAAGGGGACAGGTTCCTTGTCCCAGAATAATAAGATGGTGTCAGTGAATATGGGGTAGTTTCTTATAATAAGATAGCAAAACCGGTGAGATCCGCTCACCGGTTTTTTGTTCTACATGGAGGGGAAGTCCGAAGAAGCTTGTCACACCAAGTCGAACTTATACAAACGTTTGATTAGTGGAATTAGAGAAATCTATTTTAGAAAAATGTGCGGGATCAAGAACCTATTTCCCCCTAAAGGGCAGCCGGTTTTATCGCATAGATGAATAAGTCTAAAAAGCCCAACTGGCAGTATCTGCTAGCTGGGCTTTTTTTATGCGAGACGTTTGAGGGGTGGATTAGGCAAAGGATGTCAAAATTTAATCTCGACTTATTGGAATAATCAGAAAAGTACAAGGAATATACTTTATAGAATTTACTGGTTAGACCAGTGGACCAATAAACCAATTTGAAGACTAGGGAATAGGGGGATGATGTTGGTTGGAAAAGGTGATTAAAAACGGGACGATTGTGACGGCGACGGATGTGTATCAGGCGGATATTCGAGTGAAGGGGGAAAAGATTGTTGAGATCGCGGAGGAGATTCTTCCTTCTGCTGGGGCTGAGGTGATTGATGCCCGTGGGCAATACATCATGCCAGGCGGTATTGATGTTCATACTCATCTTGCTTGGCCATTCCAAAGTACGGGGACGGCAGATGATTTCGAAAGCGGGTCAAAGGCTGCAGCGGTTGGAGGCATTACCTCGATCATCAATTTCACCAACCCCGGTAAAAACCAGACGCTAATTGAAAATCTGCGAGAATGGAAGGAGAAAGCGAAAATCTCTGCGATCGATTATGGCTTTCACTCCATTATCAATGAATATAGCGATGAAATTTTAGAAGAGTTGCCAGTGTTAGCGAAGGAAGAAGGGGTTACATCGATTAAGCTGTTTATGGCTTATAAAGGCGAACTCATGGTGAATGATTTAGAGATGTATAAAATCATGAAAAAAGCCGGCGAACATGGAATTGTGACCAATGTCCATGCTGAAAATGGCGATATTATCGACGATATGGTTGCTGAGGCGATCTCAAAAGGCAATACCGATCCCATCTATCACGCCTATACTCGTCCGGCTGAACTGGAAGCGGAAGCAACAGCACGAGCACTTTCGATTGCTGAAGTAGCGAATGCCCCGGTCTATATTGTTCATGTTAGTTGTAAGGAAGCTCTTGAAAAGGTCGAAATGGCTAAAAAAAGAGGAGTCACAGCTTTTGCGGAGACTTGTCCTCAATATTTAGTTTTAGATGAAAGCTATCTTGCTTTACCGGACTTTGAAGGAGGGAAGTACGTCTGCTCGCCACCATTAAGGGATAAATCGAACCAAGAGGTGCTTTGGGCGGGATTGGCTTCAGGCTCACTTTCAACGCTAGGTTCTGATCATTGTCCATTCCGTTTTGAAGGGCAAAAGACAATGGGAAGAAACAACTTTTCAAAGATTCCAAACGGTGTGCCTGGAATCGAGGATCTGTACTCCATCGCCTTCCAATATGGTGTTCAAGAAGGACGCATCTCGCTGCAGAAATTTGTAGAAATCACCAGTACGGCACCAGCTAAGCTCTTTGGTCTTTATCCAAATAAAGGAAGTGTTGCGGTGGGATTTGATGCCGATCTCGTCCTTGTAGACCCGAATCGCACTCGAACGATTACGGCTGAGACACAATATCAAAACCTAGATTATAACGCATATGAAGGTAGAGAGATTCAAGGTGTTTTAACCCATGTTCTCTCACGAGGCGACGTGATTGCGAAGGAAGGAAAATTTACTGGAGAGTTAGGTAGAGGAAAATACCAGTACCGTCGAGCGTTTCATTCTTCCTTACTAGGGGGTTCTGCAGATGCTAGATCTAAACAGAAAAGTACTATTTGACCAGTCGCTTGAACGCTTAAAAGCGCAGCTTTACGAACTGGCTGAATTCAATGAAACTCCGGAGCATGGGATTACGAGAATTGTCTACACAAACCGTGATTTGGCGGCAAAGCATTATGTAAAGGAATATATGAAAGAAATTGGATTGGAAGTGTCCGAGGATGTGATGGGGAATATCTTTGGGAAGCTTCCCGGAAGTAATTCGGATCTTCCGCCAGTTTGGAGCGGCTCCCATTTGGATGCCCCTTTGAACAGTGGAATGTTTGATGGAATTGTCGGGGTACTTGGGGCGATTGAGGCCTTGCGTTTGATAAAAGAAAGTGGGCTAAAACATGAACGTGACTTGGTTGCTGTTATCTTTGTTTCCGAGGAACCGACACGCTTTGGGATGGGCTGTTTAGGTAGTCGCGCGATGACAAACCAGCTTTCTAGTGAAGACCTAGTGAAACTCAAGGATAAGGACGGAATTTCTCTCTATGAAGCAATGAAACGGGCAAACTACCGACCAGACAAATTGGAGCAAGTTCGCATTAAACAAGGTGAAATTGGGATGTTTGTCGAGCTGCATATTGAACAGGGCCCTGTACTTGAAACTAATCAAAAGGAAATTGGAATTGTCAACGTTATTGCCGCTCCAACAGAAGTCAAACTGACGATAAAAGGGGAACAGCGCCATGCAGGGTCCACTCCAATGAACTTACGAAAGGACCCGATGCCGGCGGCTGCGGAGATTCTTTTAACATTGGAAACATGGGCTAAAGATTCCACAAAAGCTCATACTGTTTTTACCGTTGGCGATTTGAAGGTATTTCCAGGGGCTAGCAATGTTATACCTAATGAGGTTGTGATGACGATTGATAGCCGAGATGCGGATGGAGAAAACAAAGAGAAATTTATGGCCCTTTTAAACGAGGTCATTCAAGCTGTATGTGCTAAACGGGGCGTTTCCTATGAACTAGAGGTAAAAACCCATGATCAGCCTGCTCAAGCTGACAGTCTCATCACGAACACGATTAAAAAGGTTTGTGAAGAATTAAAAATGGATCACCAAGTGTTGGCAAGTGGAGCCTATCACGACTCGATGATCATGTCCAAAATTGTTCCATTTGGGATGATTTTTATTCCAAGCCGTGATGGAATTAGTCACGATGCAAGGGAATGGACCGAATTTAAGCAGGTGGCAAGTGGAGTTCAGGTTTTGACAAACACGCTCTATCAATTAGCCAATGAAGGGGTTGGGTCAAATGAGTAAAGCTCCAGTTGAAAATAAAACAGTCGATTTGGATGGGTTAAATCCCATCCCGCTCGATCAGCGGACCATGAGTCCTCTCTCGTATATGATGGTCATGTGGTCCTCCGCGATTATCGTCCAGGTCATGGTGATTGGTTCCTTCCTGTTACAGGGTGGATTAAATCTCTATCAGACGATTGGTGTCGGGATTGTTTCAGCTTTACTGGTAGGTGTTTTTATGACGCTGAATGGAGCAGCTGGCTTGAAATACGGAATTCCTTTTACGATTCAGGCTCGTTCCAGCTTTGGCTATAGAGGGGCAAAGCTTCCACATATCCTTCGTTCCATCCCTGCCATTGCTTGGTATGGAATTGGAACATGGATAGGGGCCCTCTCAATCAATACAGTTATGACGATGTTATTTGATTTACCTGATCTGAAATATCTCTATTTTACTCTCCTAATCATCCTTCAAACCATTATCGCGATCAAGGGAATCGAGTCTATTGCTTGGTTTGACTCCGCTATGTCCATCATTATCTTTGTCATGTTGACGTATTTCATGTGGCATGTATTTACCAATGGGAAAATAAATTTTGGTCAGTATACTGAAGTCCCAGGTTCATGGGGGTTCCTTTTCTGGGCCGGTGTTGCCGGTGCCGTGGCAAACTTCTCTACGGTAATGCTCAATAGTTCCGATTTAATTCGTCATATTAAACCAGCGACACAAAAGGCTAGTTTTACTGCTAACTTGGGGGGAATTATTCCGCCATGGCTCTATATGGTCTTCTCAGGGATGATCATTTTTATGGGTACGGGTAGTGATGATCCGATCACCGCTTTGGTTACCTTATCGCCGACACCGTTTTTTGGAATTGTTCTCTTAATCTTTATCGTGTTGGCACAGGTGACCTCCAATCTTACTTTGAACATTCTGCCACCAGCGTTAGTTTTTCAGGATTTATTTAAAACGAAATGGAAGAATGGCGTTATCATCACAGGAATTCTTTCTTTTGTTACCATGCCATGGTTGTTATTCACCAGTGAAATGTTTTTTACCTTCCAAAATGTTTATTCTTCCTTCCTTGGTCCGATTTTAGGAATCATGCTTGCAGACTATTGGTTTGTTAGAAGGCAGAAGGTGAATATGAAAGCGATCTATGAACAAAGCACAGGGGTGTACAGCTATTGGAAGGGATATAGTCCTGTTGCCTATATTGCGATGTTTGTCGGTGCCGTCGTTTCTTTCTGGCTGCTCGAGATTGCTTGGTTAGTTGGTCTTCCGACAGGATTTGTTGTCTATTTGGCTCTTAAAAAGTTAGGGGTTGAAAAGAAATATGAACAGGTGGAAGCGGACTGGATATCGGTAAATCCGCCTGCTGTTGAAGCGAAGAACTGAGGGATTCATCTCATTTGTGGCGCCTCTTCTAGAGGTGCTTCAATTTTTGTGAGACATGGGGACGGTGTAAAACAACTGGAAAAGTAGCAAAATTTGAGGTTGATAACGGTTATAGGTAGGGGGATTAAATGTTTAAACCAGTTGAAAAAAGTAAACGAAACTATGAACTTGTCATAGAACAATTGCATTTATTAATTGCTGATGGAAGGTTAAAGCCAGGTGACTTGATTTTGCCTGAACGTAAGCTTGCAGAGGAGCTAAATGTAAGTAGGACCTCAGTTCGAGAAGCATTACGTATTTTGGAAGCGCTTGATGTGGTGTATGTAAAGCCGGGAGAAGGTACGTTTCTTAAAAAACCGACCATGAATGGGATTATTGCGCCTTTACTGATGTTTTTACAGGAAGATACGGAAAGTCACAGTAATCTTTTTGAAACAAGAACATTGTTGGAATCCGGAATTGCTCGGTTAGCTGCCCTTAGGAGAACAGAAGAGGATCTGCAAGCCATTGGAAAATATGCTTACGAAATTAAGGAAACCAATGAATTAGAAAAGGTAATCCAGGCGGATATTAACTTCCATGCAAGCGTGTTAAAGGCTGCTAAAAACCCAACTCTTAATAGTTTTATCGCGATTGTGCAGGAACTGATGAAACATGGAATTCGAAAAACGAGGAACATACTCTTTACAGAGCCAGGTGAAAATGAAATATCAGCAAACTACCATATTAAAATCTTTCATGCGATTCGTGACCAGGATGCGGATGCAGCTTATGATGCCATGTATGAGCACCTTGAATATACCTCCAACAAATCAATCGTTATCCAGAATCGGCAAAAGAACATTGTCCAGAACGATTAATAGATAAAGCCTCGGCTGATTTGAACGCACTGCTTTACTTAGTTGAGTCATCAAAGGTTGGGGAGAGGGAACATCATTAGATGGCTTTGAGTTACTAGTCTAATTTTAACTAGAGTAATAGAAGGGAAAGGGTGGTTTTCATGACTGTTTTACTAACGGGGGGTTCAGGGTTTGTGGGAATTAATATTACTGAACGGCTTTTAGATGAAAATATAAATGTAGTAAATTATGCAACCCTCCCTGTACCGGATGAAGCTATTCCATCCTTAGAGGGGCGTCTTGGAAAATATGAATATATTGAAGGCAATGTTTTAGATAGAAGCCTACTAGATTCCGTTATTGAAAAATATCATATTAAGACCATCATTCATGGGGCAGCGATGACGCCCGATTTTAAAAGAGAACAACAATCGAGTAAGGATGTCATTCAAGTCAATTATATGGGTACCGTCGAAGTATTGGAGGCGGCGCGGAGACACGGAATTGAAAAGTTTGTCTATTTAAGTTCAGAGGCCGTGTACGGAGACACCGCTTTTACAGAAAACAGGATGTCTGAAAGTACCTCCAACCCCTTGCCAAGGTCTTTGTATTCAATTACGAAGTATGCTGCAGAGAGAACGGTGCTTCGGTATAAAGAATTATTTGAATTACCAACATTAGTCGTTCGCATCGGTTATGTTTTTGGACCGTGGGAGCGTTATACGGGTGTTCGACACACCCTTTCAGGACCTTTTCAAGCAACTAGACTTGCGTTATTAAATCAGGAAGTGTTGTTGCCTCGGCCTGGCATTCGAGATTGGGTTTACAGTCGCGATGTTGCCAATGCAATCGTACATCTGATGCAAAAGAACGAATTAACTTTCGACTTATTTAATATTAGTCGAGGTCAGTCGTGGACTGTGGAGGATTGGTGTAAACTACTTGAAAAAGAGTATCCGAATTTCAGCTATCGTTTAGTTGACAATCCTGACGAAGCCAACATCGATTTCTTCGGTCCGAAGGATGCCAGCGGATTAACCATTGATCGTCTTCAACAAGACGGAGGTTACTACCCTCAATATGGAATTGAAGAGGCTTTCAACGATTATATGAATTGGATTAACAATACCTCTCTGTTTTGGACAGAGGAAAAGACCATTTCTAAAAAAGTGTAAGCGAAAGTTCAGGTGCTGGTCACCACCCGTGGACTTGGGGACGGTTCTCAAGTCCCGTTTGCCCTTTCCTCTTGGGGAACAGTTCCTGTCACCAACCGAGTTTTGTCGTGGTTTGTAGAATGCTAGGGTCGCTGAAAACATGTTCGTTAATTTTACACAAAAAGAAAAATACCCCTTCAGCAACTTAAAAAAACGAAAGTTATAATATGAAAAAGGTTGTTGAAGGGGTAGAAAGATACCCCTTTTCTTTAAGTTAGGTGCCCGCTGCAGTTAAGCAATTTCTTCTCTTTTAATAAGTTCGTTATACTGTTCTAATTGTTCTTGTAGAATGGATATATAATTCATCATGGCGACTCTAACTATAGTTGGATAATAACGACTATTAAGCTCCAGCTGGCACTCCTCTAAATCCATCTTTTTTATGGCTATAATCTTATTCAGTTCTTCTTTGCCCACAGTTAACCCTCCTATATATCAATAAACATTTCTCCTATATACCAAAACTATTAACTATAGTTCTAGCATGGACAATATTTTTATAGATTATACAAGAGTTTTATCTTTGGGGGCAGGCGTCAGTCACCACCCGGGAGGATTTTTCTATAGGGACGGTGCTTAGTTTTGTCGATATATGTAGAATGAGAGTTTGGTATAAAAGGATATTGAAGGTCCTCTTGCAGAGTAGCAAAGGGGCCATTTTGTTTTTTTAATACATGAACAATGATAGTAGCCTTATCCCTTGTTCTTAACGGACCTTGTCACAGGATTTAGAACGAATGTAAGGTCCGTAGAAATTCCGAAAGTCATTTTTTCTAATTGCTCGGCGTTTTGGAGCTTGGTATTGAAGGAGGATAAATGGATTGGTACGATTAGGGTTTTGCCATTGTTGAATAGGATCATGGTCTTTCGGTTGAAGCTTGTGGTTCTTTTGATGTGTTGGGGGTTAAACCAGATGGTCTCTTCGTGCTTATAGGAACGAGTAGGGAATAGGACGATTCGATGAATCGGATTGATCATAATTGGACACATGTGGACTTCTCCAAGCAACCATCTAGATGTCTCTAGGGCTCCTCGTAAGTCAAAACCGATGCATTTTATGCTTTCATTCAGGATTTCAATAGGGGATTTGTCAACGATGAAGGTTCCTTTTGTATCAGTAATTTGGGTGCAAAGCTTCCCACAACGGTCATAATGACCCATCATGTACATAAATTGCGGGGCGATGAGGTAGTGGTTTTGAATGGTCAAGTGGTTAGGTCTCCTTTGGAAAGGGACGGAGGGACAGGTTCCTTGTCCCGGTTGAAGATAGATTGCTTGTGAGAGGAATAACCAACGGGTGCCTGTCACGACCCGAGTTTTATCGAGATTTATGAAACATAAATTGGTATAACCCTGAGTCGTACGAGGACTCAGGGTTTCGATTTTTTTACGATAACCAAAGCAGTCTAGGGCACTTTCTTATTGGTTTCAGACAGGTACTGTGTCCCAAAGACGGTGTAAACAAGAAAACCACCTCTCACCGTAGGAGGAAAAGCGTAGAGTGCTCTCTTTTTATCTAGAGCAGCAGTATACCTGAAAAAGTATTAAGCTTTGAAACTATCAATTAACATTTTTAAGGATTTAATGCCAAGCTCTGATAGTGTTTCGTTTTCCTCCAACAAGCACCAACGCATATAAATGCCGCTGTAGTGTTGTAAAATCGCCATTACTAGTTCGTCGGGGTCCCTGTCAGGAACAAACTCCCCACTTTTTTGCCCATCCACAATTAGCTTCAACACTATCCGATAAATTCTTCTCGTTTTGTCCATAACATAAGGAATTTCTTCATTACCGCTTATTTGATTGATTAAAACTACTTTTAATAATTCTTTCCCTATATTTTCAGTATATAAAAATCCTTCTCTTAAAATTGTGATGATTTTTTCGTAGTTGGACCCTTCATCTGTGAGCTTTTCTAGCACTTCTTCATAGTAACGGTCAATTCCTTTAAAATGCTCAACAATGACTTGGTCCTTTGATTTGAAGTGTGTGTAGAAGGTTCCTTTTGCTGTACCAGCCTTTTGGGTAATATCTGTAATGGATACGTTTTCAAAGCCGTTTTGAATAAATAGTTCTAAGGCCACTTTAAAGATGCTTTCTCTAGTCTGTAAGGCATTTAATTGTCTCTGATTCATTTCGTCCTCCACTTATATTTTATTGAATTCTGAAAATTCGATTGACTTAACTTGATTATACATAATATAATTTAGAAAAACAATGACCACGGTCAGTGACCATGGTCAAAATAAGTGGAGGTGGATTTTATGGGAATGACACTGTCGGAAAAAATACTTGCTCGAGTATCCGGGAACGAGGCTGTCAAACCAGGTGAGGAAGTAATGGTATCTCCTGATTATGTGTTGGCTTATGACTTTCCAGGTTATACTGACCGGATTGAAAAACAAATGAAAGAAGAGTTTGGAATTCAAAAGGTGAAGAATCCAGAAAAATTTGTTTTGTTTATTGACCATATGACACCGACGATTACAGCAAAAGAGGAAGCATTTCATGAACAAACCCGCCGTTTTGCAGAGGAACAGGGGATTACCCTATATGAACGAAAAGGAATTGGACATCAACTTTCTCGTGAATTAGGCTATGCTACACCAGGCTCGTTTTTATTCCATTATGATGGTCATGTAAGCGCTTTAGGTTCTTTGGGGGCGTTGGCCATCGGGAACCGTAGATATTTATTTGAGGCTTATTTCTCGGAGAAGGTTATGGTGCAAGTCCCTGGGAGTGTTAAGATTACTTTAACAGGTAAGCCGAGACTGGGTGTTACGGCAAGGGATATTTATAACTATATACAATCTAAAATTGGACCAGATGGATGTTTGTCAAATGTACTTGAAATTGATGGACCAGCGGTAGCGCATTTAAGCATCGATGCGCGTGCGATTATTTGTGGTTTAGCAATGTTTGTCGGGGCGGTAAGTGCCATTGTTGTACCAGACCACCAGGTAGAAGAGTATTTAAAGGACCGTGCCTTGAACGAGTTTGAAATGGTTAAGCCTGATTCTGACGCGAAGTATGAGAACGAGTATGTCATTGATTTAACGGATCTTGAGCCCCTAGTGGTCTTACCACCTTCACCAGCAAATGTAGCTCCATTGAGCCAAGTGGCTGGAACGAAGATTGATCAAGGCTATATTGGCTCTTGTGTAGGGGGGACGATTGATGACATGAGGGTGGCGGCAGAAATTCTAAAAGGGAGAAAAGTCGCCTCTACTTTTAAATTGAATATTATTCCATCTTCTAACGACTTAATGCATCAGGCCTCCGAAGAAGGACTATTATCAATCTTTTTACAAGCTGGGGCTTTTATTTCTGCGCCTAGTTGTGACTTTTGCTTTGGTAGGAGTGGAACCATTTCAGCAGGGCAAAAGGCATTGTCAACCGCCACTCTGAATGTCCCTGGCCGGATGGGAAGTCCGGATGCTGATATCTACTTGGTTAGTTCAGCCACTGTTGCTGCGTCTGCAATTGACGGGGTGATTACAGACCCTAGAAAATATATGGGGTCAGATTCCTTAATCGAGAGTAAGGGGTGAGTGGAATGGATAACCAGCTAAAAGGACGTGCCATATGGGTTTTTGATGAGTCCCATTATGATATTGACCGTGTCATTGGAATTGAAAATATTAAAGAAACAAATATGGATAACTTAGTGAAGGTTTGTATGACCTCCTATGAACCTGATTTTGCACAGAAGATTCAAAAAGGGGATTGGATTCTAGGGGGCAGAAACTTTGGATATGGGCACCCCCATAAACCACCCATGCTCGTTCTTCGACATCTTGGGCTAGCAGGTATTATTGCCGAATCCTTTTCTCCAGGTTTTTACCGTGGTCAAGTAGCTGATGGGGTTCCGTTGATAACGTGTGAAGGAATATTGGGTAAGGTGAAACGATTTGATCAACTCACTGTTAACTGGAATGAAAATACGATTATCAATGAGTCTACTCAAAAAGAAATAATCTATAAGCCTATTCCGCCATCAGATAAAAACATCATTGAACTAGGTGGCCATATAGAGTATTTGAAAAAACGATTTGCAGCAGAACAACTGAATGGATAAAGGGGGAAGAGGCATGAGGAAAACAACTGCGTTAAGAAGAATGATTGAGGAAAAGGAATTCATCTATACTGCTGGTGCTTACGATGCTTTAAGTGGAAAAATGATTGAGAGAGCTGGATTTGATGCGGTTTTTACAACGGGTTTCGGTGTTTCTGCTAGTTTCCTAGGTTTACCCGATGCAGAGCTTTATACAGCTACTGAAAATTTAATGGTTGTTCAAAATATTTCCAATGCAGTTGATGTTCCTGTTATTGCAGATGCAGATACTGGATATGGAAATGCAATCAATGTAATGAGAACAGTCAGGTCATTTGAGAATGCAGGGATTGCAGGGATTACGTTAGAGGATCAACTTGTCCCAAAAAGGTGCCCACTAGGGATTACAACCAAGCCAGAATTGATTCCAATTGAAGAAGGGATAGCCAAGATTAAAGCAGCAGTTGACGCGAGAACAGACCCTGACTTTGTCATCATTGGCAGAACAGATGCTGAGGGAGACGAGGCTGTCGAAAGAGCCAATGCCTATATTGAGGCTGGAGCGGACTTCATTCAACCATTGTCATATGTGAACGGGGATGAGTATGGTCTAGTCAAATTTGGAAAGAGCATTAAGGCTCCGATTTCATTACAGATGATTAAATATGCAGAGAATGGTCTACCAGAAGAATTACTAAGAGAAATGAATTGTAAGTTTGTGCATTTCCCACTAGTTTCCCTACTGCTTACAAGTGCGGCAATTCAGAAGGGTCTAAATGAGGTTGTCACAACCAGAAAGACCAAGGAAATCCAAGGAGATATGATGACTCTAAACGAGTTTAAAGAGATTATTGGATTTAAAGAAATTGAGGAACTACAAGAAAAATATCTTTCTGCTAAAGTCTAACAATAGAGTTCTGAATAATTCGATATTTAAAAATGAGGAGGGTTATTAATGAAAAAGATTCTTAAAAATTCATTCTGGTTCATCTGTATCATGATGCTTCTTGCAGCCTGTAGTGGTGGAACGGATTCAACAAGTGGTTCTTCATCCGAGGGTAGTGGAGAAGGAGACAAGTCAAATGACTCGAAAGAAAAAATTGTGTTAAAGCTTGCTACCCATGAAGCACCGGAGGCCTTTTTCTCTAGTACAGTTACTGTTCCATTTATGGAAAGAGTTGAGGAACTGACAGAAGGACAGGTTGAGTTTGAATTTTATCCTTCCCAACAGCTAGGGAATGTGAGTGATTATTTGGACTTAACTTCCCAAGGTGTAACGGATATTGCATTTTTCATCCCTTCTTATACATCGGATCGGATGCCGTATAGTGGTTCGATTGCAAGTTTTCCTGGATTAATTTCATCAAGTAATCATGGTTCAAAAGCGTTCCATGAACTTATTCAACAGGATCCAATACTTGAAGAGGATTACTTGAAAAATGGAGTACGCCCTTTAGTCGGATATGTAACCAACCCATATGATCTTTTCAGTACAAAGGGATTAGTTACTGCTCCTGAGGATCTGAAAGGACAACAAGTAAGAAGCTCTGGTGCCTTTATGAGTGCATTAATTGAACATTTTGGAGGAACTCCAGTCACCATTGCAACACCTGAATTATACGAGGGAATGGAAAAGGGGATTGTTGATCAAGTTGCTCAATATTCTACCACTCTTGATTCCTTTGGTTTAGGAGAATTGATTGAATACGGAACACAAGGTGTTAGCTTTGGGGCAGGAAGCTGTGGATTCATTATAAACGAAAATGTGTGGCAGTCCCTTCCTGAAAATGTACAGCAAGCAATGTTGCAGGCAGGAAAAGAAGTGGCAGATAGCGGAAGTAAGGCCGATGATGAGCAGAATGAAAAAATTCTTGCAGAATGGTCGAAGAATATGGAGATTAAGGCATTAACAGATAGTGAAAAGAATGCATGGAAAGAAATGTTTGATGAATTTAATAGTAGCTATGTCGAAGAACAAAAAGCAAGTGGGTCTAAGATCGGGGAAGTATTAGCCCAATATGAAGAACTACTAGCACAATAGGAAAATGACATAAAGGAATGGGTATTCATCTGTTGATGGATACCCTTTCAATCAAGAATGAACTAGTGGAGGTGGACTATGTTAAGGCTATTAAATAAGTTGGATCAGCTGTTTGTTTATATTGCAAGCTTTGCCCTATTTATTATGATGCTTCTCATTTTTACAAATGTGATTACTCGATATTTCTTCGATAAACCAATTGCCGGGGTTATCGAGTTTACAGGAGAATATTTAATGGTTTTTGTTGTTTTTCTTGCGATGAGTTTTACGCAAAAGGAAGGTGGCCACGTTAAGGTTACCATTCTTGAACGTATGTTGCCTGATAAGGGAAAGTTCATATTGGACCTTCTCGTTAAGATTCTATCTGTAAGTATATTCCTCGTCCTTACTTATACTTCTTTCTTATTATTTACACGACATTTAAATCAAGATATTCGTTCGATTAGTAGTGTCGCATATCCCCTCGCTCCAGCTGTATTTGTCATATCCTTAGGGTCTTTTGTCATGTCCTTAAGGCTCATACTTTCCCTTTTTATCTCATCAAAGGATACAAAGGAGCAGGTAAAAGGCTAAATAAAGTATTTTTATACATATCGAAGTGAGGTGAAGATTTTGACAGTTGCAATTTTAACGGCTTTGCTGCTTATCTTTATATTTATTGGGATGCCCATTGCTTTTGTCTTGTTAATTATTGGTACAGCAGGGGTTTGGTTGGTGTCTGGTTGGGATGCTTTGATGGGAATCATGGGGACCACAGCCTATCGAAGTGTGAATGGCTTTAGTTATACGACGATTCCGATGTTTATTTTAATGGCGAATTTTATTTCAAAGAGCCGAATTGCGGAGGATTTATTTGATTGTATCTTAAAATGGATTGGACATAAGCCGGGAGGAGTGGGTGTCGCTACTGTATTCTCAAGTGCCGCATTCGGTGCTCTTTCTGGTTCTAGTATTGCCTCCACTTCAATTATGTCCAAAGTGGCCGTTCCGCAAATGATTCGTTCTAAATACTCAGAGTCCTTTTCAGCAGGATTGGTTGCCTCTTCTAGTGGAACGTTGGCCGCCTTAATTCCACCTAGTGTACCGCTAATCGTTTACGCAATTCAAACTGAAACATCTATTGGCAGTTTATTAATTTCCGGGATTATTCCAGGACTCTTGCTAGCCTTTTTATTGTGTATTGTGGTAGTTGCTGTTGCGATCAAGAATGGAAGTGTTGTAGAGAGGTCAAGTTGGAATGAAAGACTAGCTTCTATTAAACATATTTGGCCTGTCTTGCTCCTTATCTTCATCGTCATTATTGCGATTTATACAGGTATTGGAACGTCAACAGAAGCAGCTGCCTTTGGTGCGTTTGGTGCACTTGTTATTGGCTTCCTTATCAAACGATTGAATGTCAAACTCATGGTAGAGGCATTAGTGGAGACAGTGAAACAAACCTGTATGATTTTTGTGATTCTAGTAGGAGCCACTTTATTCTCCTATTTCATTGCCTTTAGCCGACTAGGGAACTCATTGATCAGTTATATTGAATCTACTAATCTTTCCCCAATAGGCGTACTATTATTGGTTATTTTAATGTACTTAATATTAGGTTTATTCTTAGATTTGTTTGGCTCAATGCTATTAACCCTTCCGCTAGTATTTCCGTTGATTACTAGCATGGGATATGATCCAATCTGGTTTGGGATTGTCGTCGTACTTGTACTAGAGATTGGCCTAGTTACCCCACCAGTAGGAATCAACTTATATATCACAAGTCAGCAATCGGGTGTGAGCATCAAAAAGGTACTTCAAGGGTCCATCCCGTTTATAGGCGTTCTCTTATTTGTAGTGTTCTTGCTCATCTTATTTCCAGAATTGGTGTTGTACCTTCCGTCGAAGATGTAGTAGGGAAGGACTTGGGGGCGGTTCTCATGTCCCATTCTGGATTGTATGCACTGTAGGTTGTTTTTGGCCATTGGGCCAGACCCTCACGCTAGAGCCGTTTACGGAAAACTACCAAAAAACAAATAATAAAAACCAAACTACTGAAATCACTAGAGTTTCAGTAGTTTGGTTTTTAAAAAGGGAATTACACCCGGGATATTTCATATTTAAACGCAAAACACGAACGTTAATACGATTTTTTAAAAATAAAGTTCACCTTTTTGTTGAAATTTTAATTTGAGTTTGTTATATTTGCATAGTAGTAAGAGTGATAATCTTTAATAGCACGACTCGTATATGCTCGGTAATATGGTCTGAGCGTTTCTACCTGGTTCCCAATGAAAGAACTAGACTACGAGTTAAAGTATATGGCTTTTTTTAGCATTCGCTATACTTTAACTTTCGTAGGTTTAGAAGGGTACCTGTCTAAACCTTTTTGTTTTGGCCAAATTCTCCGAGTGTATCAAACAACAATAAAAAGGAGAGATTTTATGTTGAAAAAGTTTATTGCATTTGCAGCTATTGCTGTATTGTTGCTTTCAGGTTGCAGTGCTAATTCTCAAGTGGAAACGGTAGTCGAAAGTGCACAGAGGCCAATCATTATTCAAGGTCCAATGCCAATCGAAGCGGAAAACTTTGCAGAAAGATTAGACAAAGTGAAAGTGGAAAAGTCAGGAACATTTGTATTTTACAAAGGGAAAGTGGACAACTATCCAGTTATCGTGGTCAAAACAGGTAAGGGAATGGAAAATACAGCGGCAGCGACTGCTTTAGCTATTGAAAAATATGACCCAATCGCCATCATCAACCAAGGAACATCTGGCGGACATGACCCAAGTTTAAACGTGTTTGATATTGTTTTAGGTAAAAAGGTAACAAACATCGGTTCATTAAAAACAGGAAGTTTGGGTGAAAACGAAGGAATCGAACCAACGAATTGGATTCCAATGGACTTAATGGCTTCCGAGGGAAGTGCCGGAGAAGATCCTGATGCTGAAAACATTCGTTACTACGAAGGCGATAAGGACTTGCTTGCAGCAGCTCATGCAGTAAAGGATAAGTACACGAAGGGGAAAATCGTCGAAGGGACCATCGGTTCTGCAGACGTTTGGAATAATGAAGTCGATCGCATTAAATGGTTCCATGAGAATTATGGTACATCCGTAGAAGAAATGGAAGGCGCATCAGCAGCCCAAATCGCTACACAGTATGAGGTACCTTCATTGGTTATTCGAATTCTATCTAATAATAAAACGAATGGCGGTCAATATAACCCAGATACTGCAGCCGCAAACCAAGAATATGTGTACGAAGTAGTGAAACAGTATATCTCACAGATTAATAATAAAAAGTAAATCCTCACCGTTTAAGGAGCTGTTTAAAGCAGCTCTTTTTTCTTTAGGTTCGGGCGCAATTAAAAACTGTCGCCACCCGAGTTTTGTCGAATGATAAATTAGTATAACCCATGGTCATTTTCCAAAACGCCTCAATGGTTTTGCTACAGGAAAAAAGTATTTCCTTTATCCAATAAAACCTCATTATCATCAGACATGAATGTTTCTCCCCCATCATTTTTCAATAGAAATGGATCACCGCAGGTACATTGTAGCACCCTATCTAAATTCTATTATATAGAAATTTATTACAAATAATGGAAGTGTTTTGCTGTAAATACATGAAATTTGTTGGTTCCCGTCACAGTTACGCCCCGATGGAACAAGGAACCTTTGACCCTTTGTCCTCCGGCCTAAAAAGGGGCATGTCCCTTTTTGTCGAAAACTCTATTAAATTGAAACTATATCAGAAGTTTTGTCGAAGCTGTTAATATATTAAACAATATTCCAATAATTAAAACAGCTTAGAGTCATACATAAAACTAAAGTTATTATGGGGGGATTTTAATAGGTTCTAAATTTTAAAAATGAAACTAACAAACGTTTCTATGAAGAAACAAAGGGGATGTAAAGATGAAGAGGAAACCGTTTTATTGTGTAACTGTAATGATTATGATTGCTTGTATGATGTTTACTCCAACTGCTTTTGCGGAAAAAACGATACCTAATGGACCTTCAACAAACGGAAATGACACGATTAGTAGCATTGTAACCTATGAGGATATGATTAAGATATTAGGCGATATTGAGCATACAAGCAAAGGAAAGGTTAATGTATTTACTTTGGATGACTATGGCACAACGGAAAAAGGAAGAAGTATTTACGCAGCTACTATAGGTAGTGGGGAAACAAAAGTATGGGTTCAGGCTCAAATTCACGGAGATGAAAAGCTTGTAACAGAAGCAGCTTTACAATTATTAAAGAACTTAAGTAAGAGTAAAAGTTCGGATGTAGAGACAATCTTACAGGAGTTAACCATTTATGTAATTCCGATGTATAATCCTGACGGATCCATTGCGAATACACGAGGAAATATTAATGGTATTGACTTGAACCGTGATTGGACACTCGGCGGTTTTAAAGGAGCAGAATCGTTAGTTGTATACAAATACTGGGCAGATGTTAAACCCGACTATGCGATTGATCTTCACCATCAAGGATTTAAAACTGTAGCTGGGACAAATGAATCTACTTCTTTTTCTTTGGGAATCTCATTAGCTCCAGACGGTCCAACACTACCTGGAATTAAAGATGGGTCATACAATACAGTTACAAAACAAATGGTTTCGTATGTATACGAAGACCTAAAGGATTATGGTTACACACATATTGATCGATACCAAGTTGGCGGTGATGAAAAATACTTCATTGATATAAAAGGTGGCGTCGTTTCAGCAATGATGTTGGGATTAAATTATGACGGAATTAATCCAACAAAACATAGTAATCCAGCAATCTTTTTTGAAACAAAAGGGAATTCAAGAGATAATAGCTTAGGTCAAAAGTCGAATGGATATTTAACAAAGCAGAACTATTTAGGATTGAAATCAATTCTTTACGGACTTGCTTCTGGTGAAGTGTTTACAGTGGATGAAAGTCGTTGGTACGATATCCCTGCTTACGATGCTGTGGGATATTTAACTGATTATTAAGATGGGGTGCGTTTCACTGTCACCACCCGAGTTATCCTCACCGTTTTTAGAGCTGTTTAAAGCAGCTCTTTTTTCTTTTGTTTTTTTTAAAAATAATAATCCACCGATGTGAAAGTCAGAGGGACAGGAACCATCCCCATGTTTCGGTAGTGGTAATTCTTGGGTTTCAATTAAAAGCCCACGACTCAATCTTTCCTTCTACATAGTTATGAATGGAAGGAGTCGATGCTGATATGGTGAAGATTTTTATTGACCCTGGCCATGGCGGTACAGATTCAGGTGCTGTGGGAAGTGGGCTGCAGGAAAAGAATTTAACGTTGCAGATTGCAAAAAAGATGCAACAACTGTTGCTAACATATGAAAATGTTCAAGTAAGGTTAAGTCGTGAAACAGACAAAACTATGTCTCTTCGGCAGCGGACAGATATGGCGAATAATTGGAATGCTGACTTTTTAATATCGGTTCACATCAACGCCGGAGGAGGAACTGGGTTTGAGACGTTTATTTATCCCGGTGTTGGTGGGGTGACGAAAAGAAACCAAGATATCCTCCATGCGGAAGTGATGAAGGAATTAGATGGTGTGCGTGATCGCGGAAAGAAAAGGGCAGACTTTTTTATGCTCCGTGAAAGTAAAATGGATGCAATTTTAACTGAGAATTTGTTCATTGACAACTCCGGTGATGTAGCGAAACTTAAACAGGCTTCCATTCTTAATAAAATTGCTCAGGGGCATGTAAATGGTGTGGTCAAAGCGTATGGTTTAAGAAAAAAGGCGGTAGCAAAACCGGCGCCAAGCCCAACTCCAAAACCAGCCCCTACTAAGCCGACACCCACACAACCAGATAAGGGGGGATCCGCTTTGATGGATAAAGCCATTGTGATTGGTGGTTTTCCTGACTTTGCGTCAGCTGAAATGTTGGCTGCCCGCTTAAAAGCGCCGATTTATACAAGAGCGGCACTGCCAAACGGCAAGATTGCCAAGGAATTGTATGTGGTTGGCGGTTCAGCGAGTGGTTTACAAGCAGATAAAATTATTTCTTTAACCGGAAAAGATCGATTTGAAGTGGCAGCGGCTGTGGCAGAGTTTTTGAATCGATAAAATGAACTAAATGAACACGTGGGATAAAGGGAATGGAAGATATCATAAGGGCAAAAACCGGGGCGGCACAGTGGATGCCCCGGTTTTTCTGAAAAATTAGTTACCTTTTTTAATACTGTTGGATCCAATTCTCTCATTGCAGGAAGGCCCTCGGTTCATTTGAAGAGAGGTCTCTTTCCATCTTATTGAATTTTTAATACACGATCCGCTTCACGGCCAAAGCCATCGATTTCTAAGTGATCCTTGAAAACACGGACAATGGAATAGGAAGTGGTGTCAGCGGTTTCGACCATTCCTTCAAGGTTTACGTAGTGAATACCGTTCTTTAATTGATAGTTTCCAACGTGATTATGACCGTTAAAATAAGCAACGACATTTCCGTGTGCTTCCAATTCCTTCACAACAGCCTCATCGTTCCAGACATTGTGATTGTTTTCAGGTGCGACTGGCATATGCGAGAAAACGACGACTTTTTCTTGCCTTTGTGCGGCTTGATCAAGGACGCCGCTAAGCCATGAGAGTTGTTCCTCGCTGACCCCGCCATTCCAAGTTTGTGCGTTGATTTCATTGTTGTTTTTAATTGCATCGTACATGTTTTGAGCTTCCTTGTACTTTTCAGACCCTTCCGGATTGGCATAAAGACTAAGGTCATTCGTATCAAGGACAATAAAGCGCCAGTTCTTGTATTTAAAATCATAGTACTGGTTTGGCATATCGAGAATGTCGACGACCTCGTCTGTAGGAACAGGGAAGTCATGATTGCCTAGGACATGATATTTCGGACTTTCGATTGTGTTGAAGACTGGCAGAATGGTCGAGAAGCTTGAAAGGTTACGATCGATTAAATCTCCTGTTTGAACCGTGAACGCTACATCCTCTTTATTCAGCGTATGTGCAGCATCCTTAAGCTTGTCCACCGATTCACGGTAATGACGCGTACCGTTAATCTCACAGTCGCAATACTGTATATCTGGAATAATTCCAAATTCAAATTTCGGCTTTTCCTCAGCCTTCGCAAGGACCGATGAAGCTGGACTTCCAACTGTAAGGGCCATTCCAAGTGCCGCCACGGCGGTTAAGCATTTTAATTTGATTTGTGTTCTTTTTTGTTTATGATGCATAATCATTCCCCTTCCTATTTTCGTTTATTCATATGCAGTTTAGTAAATATTCTTAAAAAACCGATGACTTACACGTAAGGGTTTTATTAAAACTGTTAAGAAGATGTAAAGAGTATGAATGTCCGAGTGAAAAGGCAGGAGAAAACAATAAGTTGGTCTTGGGTAGAAAGAAGGGGAAATAGAATTTTTTTAAGAGAATCGTTTCTTGACAGGAAGAGAGAAGGGGAATCATCTCTTAAAATTAGTTCGAAGGATCTGGATTTGTGAGATTCCCAGGTTAACAGATTTCATAAGAACTTTACATAGATTTACAAATCATTAAAGAATTTAGGTCAACTTTATCGAAAAGCCACAGGGATGCCTCGGTATTTTCGAACCAACACGAAAAAGGGGAGGCTTTGGCCATCCCCCAGCGGGACACTAGGGACAGGCACCGTGTCCCAGTCCCTGGCAGAGGAGCGGGACAAGGAACCTGTCCCCCTGTCCCGTTCCCCTGTCCATTTAGTTTAGTGCGAGTTCTTGTTTTTGTTTTTTTCGGTAGACGATTTTGGATAGCATCACGCTGCATTCGTATAGGAACAGCAGTGGGATGATGACGAGTATATCTGAGACAATGTCCGGTGGCGTGATGAGGACGGCTGTGACAATGAGGCCGAAGTACGAGTACTTTCTCATTTTTGCCAGGCGGTATGGATTCAGCACGCCGATGCTTGTTAGGAACATGATAATGACCGGGAGCTCGAACAAACAGCCGAATGGAAGGACGATGTTCATCATAAACCGAAAGTATTTATCAGCGGTGAAAAAGCTCATGAACAGGTCACCGGCTAAACTGAGCAAAAAGTCAAAGACAATCGGGAAAATGATAAAATAGCCAAAACTGATTCCAACGATAAATAAGATAAACAACGCCGGAATATAGGCCAACGTGACTTTCCGTTCACTGACCGACAACGCCGGTTTGACGAACAGCCAAATTTGGTGTGCGGCAATGGGGATGATGCCGGCAATTGCAACGACTCCTGCGAGCATAAAATAAACCCAAATGATGTCGCTAGGACCTAGGATGGCTAGTTGGATTTCTGAATCCTGCAACAGATAATGGTAAATCTCCTCTACATAGATAAACGCAACAATAAACAACAGCATAAAGCTCCCAAGGATGATAAACAGGCGCTTCCGTAGTTCGCTTAAATGATCAACCATATTCAATTCCTGACTCTCCATCAATACACCTCTTTTCATGAAAAAAGATGCAAGTCATAGAACGCTACCTACATCTTCTATCTCTTCAAATTCAATATCTGGCTTCGATCGCCGAATTTCATAGGTAAAAGCAGGAATGAAGCCTTCCACATGTTCAACTTTTACCCATTCGATTCTTCAAGGCCCATCCTTTCTGGTTTATACGGCCTTTTGGTTCTTCGCTTCCTTTTCCTTAGCATCTGCCGCTGTTTCGTCCTTAGCATCTGCTTTTGCCTCTGCTGCTTGCGGAGTCGTTTCGTCCTCTGAAACTAGCTCGCGAGTGGACTTTTTAAATTCCTTCAAGGTGCTTCCGAAGGCACGGCCGATTTCCGGTAATTTTTTCGGTCCGAAAATCACGAGGGCAATGACAAGGATGAGGATTAACCCAGGGATTCCGATATTTTGTAGCATCACGTTTCCTCCTTTTTATATCGCTTGCTTGTGTTGGTGTTGACGTTCAAAGTTGTACAATTTGTAGTCGGCGTTCTGTGCGCAGACTTGGCATTTTACTTCTCCAGTCCGTTTTTCCTCATAGCTGATCGGGTGAATATGGGGGAGGAAAATCATTTTCAATCCTTGATTGACATGCTGTTTGCACACGATAATCACGACAAAGACTCCTCTCTTATAAGGAAGGTGTAAACCTTAAGTGGTTTACACCTTCATTTTTTACCAGTGCTTTGCTTTTCTTATTTAAAAGATCCACCTTGAATCGCAACTAGGCAAGAGCGGCCGAACTTCTGACCTGGGTGTTGGTTCCATGTGCTTGGATGTTGGACATCGACAAACAACGTGCGCTCATCTGGAGTCAACCATGGCCCGGTAACCTCACAACCTTGAGGGCCTGATGCGAATTGGAATGGATCGCCATAGTTTTTGCCATCGGTTGGCACCATAAACACGCCACAGTTTTTATATTGAGCATATTGATTGTCCTCTGTCGCACCAAAGTCCTCGACCACCCAAAGATTCCCTTTGCTGTCAAAGTGTAGGTTGTCTGGGCAAGTAATTCCGCTTTGCTGTCCACCGGAAATAAAGACTTCGAATGTAAAAGTTTCGCTCGCATGGTCCCCGTTTGCTGGAACAAAACGATAGATCTGGCCATGGAAGTTCCCGTGATTGGAGTTATTGGTTAACGCTAAGAAGACACTTCCGTCAATTGGATGAATTTCAACATCTTCCGGACGGTCAAGCTTCG
This sequence comes from Mesobacillus maritimus, assembly GCF_044803185.1. Lineage (GTDB taxonomy): Bacteria > Bacillota > Bacilli > Bacillales > Cytobacillaceae > Mesobacillus_B > Mesobacillus_B maritimus_B. The sequence continues at coordinate 5,288,375 of NZ_CP085225.1, read as the reverse complement.
TTCCGCCAACAGCGGCTGCAGCTTCACGTGCATAGGTTAAGACATCAGCTTGGCTGGTAAAGAATTTTTTGCCGTCTTTTTCATAGTTTTGTAGTTTTGTATTGGTATCGTAATCGAGTGCAACCCAAGTTTGCTTGCCAAGGTCAGCTACATACAAAGTTCCTTCTTCTAAAAGAGAGAAGTTTGCTTCACGATTGTTTGGATTGAATTTCTTTTTACTAACAAACTTGTAAAAACATTCGCCGCGGGAGTCATCGCCCATATATACGACCACTCGGCCGTCCTTTGTTTGACCCATTGCCGCATTTTCGTGAGCAAAGCGGCCAAGCGCAGTGTGTTTACGAACCGGTGCGTTGGCGTCGAATGGATTCACTTCCATGACCCAGCCGTAGTGCTCGTCCGTAAAGTTTGGCCAACCGTAATCGTCGCCATACTCCGTATTTTCCTCACAAGAAAGGGCTGTGTTCCAAAGTGTAAGTCCACCGCTGCAGTTTCCAAGTGAACCTTCAACCACTTTTGCTCCTTTTACAGCAGAACTTCCCGCAGCAGGACCGGTCAATTGAATTGGAGTTGTCCCATCAACACGACGGTTGTACTTGTCATCCTGAACCAGGGTCCACTTGCCTTTTTCTTTTTTAACATGGATGACAGAACCGCCAACGGCTTCTTTCTGCATCTTTAAAAATGCAGGGTACTTCGCTAGATCTTTTTTATTATATGTATCCGGATTGATGCCGAGGATTTGCATGTAATTGTCTGGTTCAGGGAACTCATGGTTAACCCAGATAAGACCATCTTCAGAGTTGTTTCCACCTTCTAAACTATCGATTGGAAAGTAAACCGTTAAGTCAGCGGCATCTCCGAATTTCTCGCCTTTTGAATTGATGACATCGCCATAAGAAGCAATGATATTGTAGTTGTAGCCTTTAGGGAGAAGGAGTTCATTTTCCCATGAACGGTTGATTTCTTTAAATGGTACAGTTAGAGGCTTGCCTTTCCCTCCCTTTGGTTGTCCATCCATTAGATGGTTGGCTGTTGCGGCACTTGCTTTAGGAACAAACGCATCCAAACCTGAAGTTGCAGCTACAACTGCGGCAGTACCTGTTCCCATATACGTTAAAAAACTACGACGATCCATGTATTCATCGCTCCCTTTTTATAATGATTTGATTGTTTTTGTTGAAAATTGTAAATAACAACCTACATTTGGAATTCTAGAGAACAAACATTAACCCAGTGTTAATAGAGTTTGAGGATTTTGTAAATCATGAAAATTCAGGAAAAAAGACCTACAGCGGGACAAGGGGACAGGTTCCTTGTCCCAGTCTGGACAGGGGCAGAGGGACAGGCACCTTGTCCCAGGATAAAAAGATGGTGTAAGTGAATGGGGTTGCGTTCCTTATAATAAAATAGTAAAACCGGAGAGGTCTGCTCACCGGTTTTTAGTTCTACATGGGGGTGAAGTCCGAAGAAGCTTGTCACACCAAGTCGAAACTATTCAAACGTTTGATTAGTGGAATTAGAGAAATCTATTCTAGAAGAATGGGTGGGACAAAGAACCTATGTCCCCCTAAAGTTATTCATTGACTATTTCTATGTCTTCATTTTTAAATCGATACTCTAGCTTCTCTCTTTCATACGTATACGAGACCCCCGATCATCCCGAAACACGGGGACGGTTCCACCACCCAGTTCTGTCGAGATTTGAATGGACATTAGAACCGTCCCGATGTCCTCAAAGGTATAACTAACAAAAATTATTGTGTGCTGCAAGAAGGAACTTAATGCCCTTACAACAATGTTATAGCTTCTGTGGGACGGAGGAACCGTCCACATGTTTTAAGGTAGAGGGATTTGATGAAAAAAAGCTAGCGGTCAACTTCCGGAAGGGAAGGGGACTCCTAGCTTAATTTTTCCCTTATTCGACTACTTTAAGTGTAATGGTCATGGCTTCGTGGTCTTCCATCGCGCCGCAAATAGTTGAACAAATTAATTCGTATTCGCCTACGGCATCTGCTGTGAATTCTACAGGTGCGTCAGCGGTAAGTTCGATTCCTAATTCTTCATTTCCTACTGTATGAAAGCCTTCTTTGTTGACTAAATTCAATTCAACTGTTGAGCCTTTCTTGATTACCAACTCATTATCTGAAGTGAAATCCCAGTTCGTTGCAGTAATGGTAAATGAATCAGCATCTGCTGCTGTTGTGGGTGTGTCAGTGCTTGTTTCTTCTTGCTGAGTAGCAGGTGTTTCTTCGCTCGCTGGCGTACTCACTTCTTCCTCTGATCCGCCGCAAGCTGCTAAGCCTAATGTTAATGCGCTAGTGATTAAAAATAATCCAAGCTTTTTCATGATGCTTCGTCTCCTTTATCCTATAGTTTTTTGTGTGCGCAAAATGGGGTTTATCCTTGCCCCACTATGTCCGTTAGTACTATAGTAAGACACATCCTCATTATTTTCCGTGATTAGAATCAAATTTTCAAAAAAGAGACAAGGGGACAGGTTCGTTGTCCCAGCTAGTGGGGAACAGTGGATGAGGCCAACTCGCTTTATTTTTCTTTCTACCTCTAATAGGGTGAGGCGATAAGGTTCTTGGATTGGGATGCCAGTTCTTTAAGTAATAGGAAACGGACCCTATATTAAGAATGCTTTTTTATGAGGAAAGCAGATTGCATGGTATTAAAGAAGGGGTGATAACTCATTTTTATATTAGGAATTGGAGGTATTTTGGTTCAAGTGAAGAAATAGATTACCAGATAATACTCTCCGTAAATCATTGTGAGATCCCTTTTTATTCTTAAAATTGGAAGGGCTGATTTTTATGATAGAAATCATTTGGAATCGAGTACTTGAACATGAAGGGCAAGTATTTAAACAAATTAGAGGTGGAGAATTTACCTATCGTGTAAAAGGGAATGTCATCCAACTAAACAGAACGAATCGTATGGTTTCAAAAAGCATTTTTGCTGAAGCCCTAAAATATGTACCATTAGAAAACACTGTTCCACTGCAAAGACTTCAAGCGCCTTCATACTTATTTGCCATTCTAATGGATCATAGAATAAGGGGAAATGATTGGTGATAGAATTTCATGGGAAGGTGGATACTAAAATGGTTTGGTTGAATGTGGATTACCCCGATAAATGTTGCACAGTACATACTGACTCTTGTTCATATATCTTATCTAATGAAACTAGTACTAAAAGAATTGAACGAAACTTGAGGGATGGTGGCTGGTACCAGTTTGAATCCATCAGTGATGCAGAACTTTCCTATAGAAATTTTTATATTCCAATGAATTTTAAAAAATGTAAAAAGTGTTTCTGAAAGAAAGGGACAAGGAAAACACCGTGTCCCTAACTCCTCAAGCCCGTTCTCTCATTCGCTCGGGCAGGCTCTGAATCGACTCTACGACATTGTCTAGCTTGGCTTCAATTCTGTAAAGCAAGTACAATGTAACGACGACGGGGAACCCTACTTCACTAATTAGTGGGATGAGCTCTTGCATGTCAGTTCCTCCTTTTTTAAAAGTTTAGTAGAAAAGCCGGTCCCTTTGCGGAAACCGGCTTTACTCTTATTAGATGATTTCATATTCAGTGACATTCCGTTCGACGACGCGTGCGCCACTGACGCCTGCTAGATTCCCATAGCTGGAGAAAAAGGCGTTGGATGCAACGATGCTTTCCATTGCCAGCTTTACAGCAGCAGTGTCAACAGGTTCAACAGGATTGTCGACGGTTAGGCGAGCGACTTTCCCAAGATCAGTCATAAACTGAAGTTCCAATGTTTTAGCCATTCTGTTCACCTCCTTCCATTTTTAAAGGTAGATTAGATAATGTCGTGATTGTCTGTTCGTTCCACGGAGCTTAGTGGATATGAACTAAGACCTCCAAGGGCCGTTGCAGCTTGATGAAGCTGGTCAGCAGTTGCCTCTTTACGAACGTTTGCATAAGACTTCCCTTTAAAAATGGGTTCACCCTTTTCATTCAAGCCTGTCTCAAACACCAATGTGATACGTGAATCCTTTAACATTGCTTGTGCCATGTCGCTCACCTCCTTTCACTCTCTATATAGCCAAAAAGTCAAAAAAAGGACAGGGGGACAGGTACATTGTCTTAGGTTTTAGAAGCCATTGCGTTTGATGATTCTATTATTCCGGAAAAGCAAACTGAGCTATAGCATCGAGATTGGTTTTGATTTTACATAGGGGTGAGAGGATCGGGAACCTATTGTATTAATGTTAATTTGTACAAACGTTTGATTACTGGGTTATAAGTTTGTAACAAAAAGTTATTTTGTGCGAGAGGGACAGGTATCTTGTCTCAAATAAAAATAGGTAGAATTTATTGGTCGGTGAGCATTTCCCGTCATTAACAATGCTATAAGAGATAGGAGTGTAGGCATTGAATCCCTTAACAGGAGATAGGCTATATTCTTATAAATTGAGAGGTTTGGATAAGGCTGTTCTATTATACATAAGTTGATAAGATGAAAGGCCCTGCAAGAAAAAAGCGCTTGCCTGGCCTTTCAACTTGGAGGGGAAACCTTGTCCGTCCATAGATTTTGGAGTTTTGGGATTTAGAGACAGTGAACCTGTCCCTGTGTCTCTTTTTACAAACAATTTACTTACGGTTAACATTGTTCACTTGGTACCAAGTTATCCTTAAAGCAAAGGGAAAGGAGGGACTTGGATGAAGGTTGAATTGCATTGTCATACGAATATTTCGGATTGTCCACTGTCTATTGTTGAGGTCGTGGAGTTGGCTCTTGTTCAAGGTGTTACTCATTTAGCGATTACGAATCATGATACGACGAAAGGTCTTGTAGAGGCGGTTGAAACGGGGGAGAGATACGGCATTGAAGTCATTCCAGGGATTGAGGTATCAGGGTTTGATTTTGCAAGAGGCCGGCGCGTACATATTCTAGGATATTTTATTGAACCTGGACATGAGGCGATTGAGACCATATGTCAGCCACTTGTTACCAAAAGGCATAAAGCTTCTGAGGAAATGGTTGAGAGATTGATCGCTGCAGGGTATGAGATTACTTGGGAGCGCTGTTTGGAAATCGCCCACGGAGGAACGGGGGTTTACAAGCAGCATATCATGCATGCATTGATCGAAGCCGGATATACCGATTCGATTTATGGTCCCCTTTATAAAAAATTATTTAATCGCGGTAAAAATGGAGAAGCACCGGGGATTGCGTTTATTCCAATGGAATATATGGATGCAATAACAGCTGTGAAAGCGATCCGTCTTGCCGGTGGGGTACCAGTGCTGGCTCATCCAGGGCAGTATGGCAACTTTGAAATGGTCCCGGCATTAGTCGAGGCGGGCTTGCAGGGAATCGAGGTTTGGCATCCATTGCATCATGAGGCATATGAAGAGGAGGCCAAAAGGCTTGCAAGTCAATATGACCTGATCATGACAGGGGGATCGGATTTTCACGGCGCGTATGGGGAACAGCCTGTACAGATTGGGAGCAAAAGCCCAGGTATCGAGACTCTAAAGGCATTAAAAGCAAGAAGAGACCTGACTGCAAAATCGAAATAATGGACTAAAGGAGCTGAGCCATCCAACATGCCACTTATCTATCAGCCAAAAAAAGCGAGGAAGCTATCATCCACCCCGAGCATTGCCGAATCGAGTCAAGTCATCAATAGCCATGCAGGGGAGTGGACCGCGATTGGGGAAAATAATCATATCATTGAATCCATCTTTGGCAAGTATACCTACACAATGGACGATGTAACGGTGAATTATGCAGAAATAGGCAAATTTTGTTCGATTGCGTCCCATGTATGCATAAACCCGGTCCAGCATCCGATGGACCGAGTGAGCCAACACCATATGACGTATCGAAAAGTGGCCTATCAGTTTGCGAAGGAAGATGACGAAGCCCTTTTTGATTGGCGGCGGACCCATAGCGTGAAAATTGGCCATGATGTCTGGATCGGTCATGGGGCAACTATTATGAAGGGCGTTGAGATTGGTACTGGGGCTGTCGTGGGGGCGGGGGCTGTCGTAACAAAAGACGTGGAGCCCTATACGATTGTTGTCGGTGTTCCTGCAAGGCCAATCAAAAGAAGGTTTTCTAAAGAAGTAGCGAATCAATTGCTTGAGATTGCCTGGTGGGATTGGCCAAGAGAAAAACTGGAAGCCCATTTTGAGGAATTAAACGATTTAGAAACGTTTCTTAAAAATCATGGATAATCTTGTTTCATGAGTCCTAGTCTTAGATTAGGTCTTTTTTTAGGAAGTAGGCAAGAACCCACGACTTCAGTCATGGGTTGTTGACGGGTAAAAGCAGAAGTAGGATTCCGCCGGTGAGAAAACTTTACCTGAATTTAACAATTTCTTTATATTCAAACAGTAAAATGGATATAGATTAGGTTTCGAAAGGGGCAGAGCCTGGATGTCTGAAAAAGCATTGTTGGTCGATCGGCTGATTTCGGAAATACGGGAAGGGAAATATAAACCGAATGAAAAGTTACCTTCGGAAAATGAGCTAGCTGACTTGTATCAAGTACCTAGAATGGTGATTCGGAAGGTTTATGAGCGTTTGCAGGAGCTCGGTTATATCTTTTCAAAGCAAGGGAAAGGGAGCTATGTCCAAATCCAGAAACTCCAAATTCCGCTTATCTTAACAGGAGATGTTAGTTTTACTGAAAAAATGCAGGAGTTAAAGTATGAATTTCGTACAGTCAATCTATCTTGTGAAAGAATTCCATATGATTCTACCATTTATCATACATTAAGAGCAGAGCGTGAAGAGGCCGTGTTTAAAATTAGTCGATTGCGGATCGTGGAAGACTGTCCAATTGCGGTACATACCTCGTTTTTGCCTCAATCCCTTTTTGAAAATATTGAAAGGGAAGGCAAGGAAATTGACTCCATTTTTCATTATTATCGACAGCAAGGGTACACGGAATTTGAGCCCATGAAGAGCCGACTCAGCGTCAACTTTCCAATAAAAGTAGAGCGAGATTTATTAAAATGTCCCAGCCTAGTCCCCCTTATTCTGCTAGAATCCGGATGTACCGATAAAACAACCGGGAAAGTACTAGAATACTCAAAGATTATGTATCGCAGTGATTGTTTTACCTATGTGATTTAATCGATTGTTACCGGAAATATATAAGAATAGGATCTGAGGAAATCGGCCACCAGGAGGTCGATTTTTTTGTTTTCTGGGACGGACCACTTGGGACGGAAGAAGCGTCGCTTTGTCACTGTTTATTTTCATATGGCCTTTACAAAAACGATACAAACTTCATTGTTCTTTTACATTCGCTCACTTGGCAACAAGGTAGAGTTAAGCATGTAGAACAAAGACAGACGGAGGCCTATAGATGAAGAGAAGACGAAGAACAGAGATTTTAATCAATGGCTCTCAAAAACGGACAGAAGACATGGTCCATGTGATCGATGAACACTATCAGGTGAAGGTCATTCAGGAGCCAGAAAGTGGTTTAGTGATGGTGAAAGTCCGCGAGACTTCCCAAAATAGCTTATTTTATCCTGGGGAAGTGCTCGTAACGGAATGTAAGGTTCAAATCAAAGGAACCATTGGAATTGGCATTGTCACAGGCGATCAGCCTGAGCTGGCGTATAATCTTGCTGTGATTGACGCTGCCTTTGAGGCAAAGCTGCCTGAAACGATAGGGTGGGTCCGATTGCTTGAGAACGAGGAAAAACTGATTCTAGAGCAAAGAGCCGCGGCCAGCCACACGATTTTAAAAACAAAAGTAGACTTCGAAACAATGGATGTTTAATAGGGAGGAAAAGAGTTTGAAGTTAGATATCGTTCACGATCTTCAATCTGTTTATCGAAAAATGGTCGACTCCACTTCAAGGCCTGGGCTCATTTCTGATTTGAGCAAAGAGGCAGCTTTAGTAGAGGTAGAGAATCAAAAAGGGTGCCCGACATCGCTTTTATTGGTGGCGTTGACCTTATTGGATCAGGAAGTGACGTTTAAGGTTTTCTCCGCGCAAGCAGAAGCGGTTTCGAAACTGATCAATCAACTCACCTATTCCAAACCGACCACAACAGAGCAAGCAGATTATCTTCTAGTCCTTCAAGATGCAGAAAAAGGCTCGCTTGAGGAAGCGATTCGAAAGTCCAAATCTGGAACACTCAATAACCCACATGATGCTGCCCTCATAATCGTTGAAACAAATTCTGTGACAAGTGGGGAAGTTCATTTGTTAAAAGGACCGGGCATCCAAACAATGGAGTCCGCTTATGTGGATACCCAAGAAGAATGGGTTCAATGTCGCCAGAATAAAAACAAGGAATACCCGCTGGGGATTGATTTGATGTTGATTGATCAACAGCATCAGCTTTTATCACTGCCTAGGACCACACAAATTACTAGAAATAGGGTGAGTGTTGAATGGGATATGTAGCCGTTAAAGGTGGAACGCGCGCGATTGAAGAATCGATCAAGCGGTTGAAATATGAAAGAGTTCATCAAGGACAAACGCTCGAAGTCGACAGAATCAAAGCGGGGATGCGCGGTTTGATTGACCAGGTGATGTCAGAAAGCAGTCTTTATAATGAGACGTTGGCCGCCCTTGCGATCAAGCAAGCGGAAGGAAATCCGGAGGAAGCCGTCTTTCTTTTAAGGGCTTATCGCTCGACGGTCCCTCGCAAGCACTATTCGAGGGTGATTGAATCGGATCAAATGAAGGTGGAGCGACGGATTTCGGCAAGTTTTAAAGACATTCCAGGAGGTCAAATTCTCGGAGCCACAACCGATTATACCCATCGTTTGCTTGACTTTGAGTTAATGAAGGAAACCGATCAAGTGATCCAGGAGTGGCTGCATCGTTATCAAATGGAAAACTGTCCGGTAGAAGAGCTACAGCCAAACCAAACGGAAAACTGTCTCAATAAAAAAGCCCCTACGTTCCCAAAGGTGCTCGATTATTTACGGAAAGAAGGGCTGATTCCTCCTCGTGAAAAGAACAACCTTGAACCAGATGATGTAACGAGGGAAAGTCTGGGGTTTCCTTCAAGCAGAAGCCAGAGGCTTCAAGTGTTAACTAGAGGAGAGACAGGTGCGGTTACGTCCCTTGCCTATGCGGTTATTCGCGGCTATGGAGCACTGCATCCAACCGTCGGTGAGCTTCGAGTTGGCACTTTACCGGTTACGGTTGATCATCCAACAGAGGTTGGGGACGAGGATGACGCGTTTTATATTGGTGAAATCAAAGTTACCGAAGTGGAGATGCTCATGCCTTTTTCTGCAGAAAAAGAATACGGAAAAAAGGAAATGGAGTTTGAAATCGGCTATGGCCTGGTGTTTGGCCAAAATGAAACAAAGGCGATTGCCATGGGCATTTTAGATAATTGTCTTGAACATCCCGATTCTGAATTCCCAAGCCATAATGAAGAATTTGTGCTGTATCATATTGATTCAGTCGAATCGACGGGCTTCATCTCACACTTAAAAATGCCTCATTATGTGACCTTCCAGTCTAAGCTTGATAGCGTGCGGAAAACGAAAAAGGAAGGGATGAAAAACGGACAAGAGGTGAAAAGCGGATGAATACAGCCTATAACTTTGCTTTTTTTGACGAAGGGTCAAAAAGAGAGATTCGTAGGGCCACCCTAAAAGCAATCGCAATTCCCGGTTACCAGGTGCCTTTTGCCTCAAGGGAAATGCCGATTGGTAGGGGCTGGGGAACTGGCGGTTTGCAAATCACGTTATCGTTGATTGGCAAGTCCGATGTTCTGAAGGTGATTGACCAAGGGTCAGATGAGTCAGTGAACGCTGTTAATATCAAAAAGCTCGTTTCGGATACGACCGGCGTGGAAATCACCGATCATACAGCAGAGGCAAGCTTGATTCAGTCAAGACATCGAATTCCTGAAGTTCCGCTTAACGAGGATCAGATCCTCATTTTGCAGGTGCCGCTCCCAGAGCCGCTCCGATCTTATGAGCCAAGCGAGAATGAAACGAAAAGGCTTCATGCGGAGAAAGAATATAGTGGCGCTTGGCTCATGCTGTTTGAACAGATTATGAAATATGGAAGCATGACCACTGGGGCAGATCACCCGGTCATGGTTCATGGTCGCTATGTGATGGCACCGAGCCCGATTCCGCGTTTTGATAATCCGAAAATGCATGAAAGTGAAGCCCTTATTCTATTAGGGGCGGGCCGTGAAAAGAAGGTGTACGCGGTCCCACCGTATACAAAAGTTGTATCGCTTGATTTTGAAGATTATCCGTTTGAGCCTGAGTCCTTTGAAGACAAGCATTGCCGTTTATGTGGGTCAACGGGGGTATTTTTAGATGAACTCGTAGATGAGGAAACAAATGAAACAGTGTATCAATGCAATGATACAAGCTATTGTATTGAAACATTAAATGAAGTCGAACCATTTGGAGTGAAATAAATGGCTGAATTTGAAGTTCCAGTTTTATCGATTAAAAACTTACAAAAACAATATGGTCCTGGATGTACGCATTGTCAAAACGGGGAATCTCCTTCACTGGTTAAAAATTACTGCCAGGTTTGCGGAACGGTCTATGCATGCCGGGATGTATCCTTTGATGTTTTTCCAGGAGAGGTTCTTGGGATTGTTGGAGAAAGTGGCAGCGGAAAGTCGACCTTGATGCAATGCCTTTATTTTGATCAGGAGGTAACCGGTGGCGGGGCCTATCTCGCAGATTATGAAAATGGCGAGAAAAACCTTTTTCAGGAATCTTCTCAGCAGCAGCGCTATATACGCAACAACATCATGGGGAAAGTCTATCAAAATCCTTTATTGGGGTTGAAAATGAACTTTTCCTCGATTGGAAATATTGCTGAAAAGCTCATTGCCGCAGGTCATCAACATGTGGGCTTGATGGAGAGCAGGGGGACAGAGCTCCTTGATAAAGTCAACATCCCTGTCCATCGCCGCAAAGAAGCACCGAAAAACTTTTCTGGGGGAATGCAGCAGCGGGTACAAATCGCAAAAGCGCTTTCCAATCGTCCTCCGCTTCTTTTGCTCGATGAAGTGACGACTGGATTGGATCTCTCTGTCCAAGCAAGCGTCCTTGATTTGATTAAAAGTCTGCAGCGTGAGTTAAACATTAGCATTGTCCTCGTTTCACATGATCTAGGGGTCATCCGTATGCTGGCAGACCGTACAATCGTGATGTTGGAGGGGAAGGTCATCGAGCAAGGGGTAACCGACCAAATCCTCGAGGACCCGCAACATCGATATACTCAGCAACTCGTACATTCGTTGCTGTAAGTGTTGCAGGGAATGCGCCAGCCACTCTGTAGCAGGCCGAGGCTGGGCATTTCCGATGACCATTTTGATAGGAGGGGGAATGATTATGTTTGTGATAACAAATGGAAGGTTGATCACCGAAGAAGTCGTTTTATATGGGTATGATCTGTTAATAGAAGAGGATAAAATCACGAAAATCGCTCCAAGAGGTGAGATTAAATTTGAGGAACACCTCGAGGTTATTGATGCGGCTGGAGGGTATGTGACACCTGGATTTATTGATATCCACTCGGACTATATCGAGCATATGGCCGCGCCTAGACCCACTTCCCTCATGAATTTTGAATTGAGCTTAAGAGAAACGGAGAAACAGCTGATCTCGCATGGCATTACGACGATGTTCCATTCGCTTTCCTTATTCAAAGGGAGCGATTATGAGTATAAACCGATTCGAGAGCCCGAAAATGTTCGAAAATTGATTGACTTAATTGACCAGACCCACAGTACGAAGCACCTTGTTCGCCACCGATTCCATGCAAGGTTTGAGATTGATAATGTAGAAGAAATGGAGAATCTCAAGAGTTATATTGCCGAGAACAAAGTTCATCTGGTTTCTTTTATGGATCATACTCCTGGGCAGGGGCAGTATCGTCACCTTGAAATCTATCGGAATACGGTCAAAAGCTATAACAATATGAGCGATGCCTCGATTGATGTTCTCATTCGGAATCACCAAACGAAAGAAAAGCTGTCGATTGAGGACATGAAGGAAATCGCTGAGCTCGCTCATGACCACGATGTTGCGGTGGCTTCCCATGATGACGATACCCTTGAAAAACTCGATCTTGTTCATTGTCTCGGAACAACCATTAGTGAATTTCCAATTACCATGGAGGTGGCGCAAAGGGCGAAGGAACTGGGGATGTTTACGATTGCCGGTGCACCCAATGTCCTACTAGGCGGCTCACATAGCGGAAACTTGGGGGCAGCCCAAGCGATTTTAAACGAATCGATTGATATTTTGTGCAGTGATTACTATCCAGCCGCGATGCTCCATTCGATCTTTGAGTTGGTTGAAAAGTACGGCATGGACTTAGTCGAAATGATGAAGCTTGTCACCATTAACCCCGCAAAAGCGGTCAAAATGGACGATGAAATTGGCTCAATTCGCGAGGGAAAGAAAGCGGATTTGCTTATTATCGAAAAGATTTCGGATGACTTCCCAGTGATTACGGGCGTATTTGTAGACGGAAAGCTGATTCAAAAGACCAATTATCGTATCTAACCTATGAACATTTCAGAAAGCGGGTGAGCGGGTGGAAACCCTCCTTGAGATTAGGGATTTAACCAAAATGTTTGACCTCCATCATTTGGGCAAACAGATTCGAGCGATAAGCCATGTGGATATTCAGCTAAAAGAAGGAGAGTTTGTCGGGATTACGGGCAAGAGCGGAAGCGGCAAGTCAACGATTTTAAAATGCATTTACGGAACATATCGCATTCAGCAAGGGAGTATTTGGTACCACTCGAAGACATTAGGGAGAATCAATTTGGCTGAAGCAACCGATCGCGAGCTCCTTTATTTAAGAAAGCATGAGATTGGCTATGTATCCCAATTTTTGAATGTGATGCCAAGGACGACGGCCAGGCAACTTGTGAAACAAGCCATCCTAGAAATGGGGGACGATTGTGAGTTGGCGGAAAAAGAAACGGAGAAGATTCTTGCGCATTTTGAATTGGATCGTGAATTATGGGACAGCTATCCAACCACTTTTTCCGGAGGGGAAAAGCTGAGGCTGAACATCGCCCGTGCGATGGTGAAAAAACCGAGGCTATTGCTGTTAGACGAACCGACCGCAAGCTTGGATTATGACTCTAAAATGAAAGTCAAGGAGCTCATTGAACAGCTGATGAAGGAAGGAACGACGATGCTTGGAATCTTTCATGACCTTGAATTTATGAATCATCTATGTGATCACGAGTACAACATGCAAAATGGTAGTTTCTCTCATTCTACCAATTTTACCACCCCTTAACAATTCTTTATACAAGGTTAACAAGCCCTTGACAATTCGCTGATACAGTATGGAAGTAGCCAAATTTTTTAATAAATAGAGTGAGGGGTTTGATGATGAAAAAGACGTTCTTATCTTTACTTTTTTTGATGATGTTAGTCGTATTTGCTGGTTGTTCATCTTCTGCAGGAGGAGGAGATGGGGATACACTCACCATTGCTTGGCTCCCAAATGAATCTGGGGCAGATCTGACGGAAGCTCGAGATGAAATTGGAAAAGTAATCGAAGAGAAAACAGGGAAAAAGGTTGAGCATCAAACAACTACTGATTACATTGTGGCAATCGAAGCAGTGGCCAATGGAAACGCTGATATGGCTTTCTTAGGAGCTCAAGGATACATCGAAGCGCATAATAAAAATGAAAAAGTGCTTCCATTGGTTGTTCCTTCTGGTGCGTCTGGCACTTTAGAAGATGCCGTTTATTATAGCTGGTTAGCCGTAAATAAAGCAGATGCCGATTCATACAAGAATGGCGATGAGTTTGGGATTGATCCGATTCAAGGCAAGAAATTCTCATTTGTTTCCAATAGTTCTACATCAGGGTTTAAAGTTCCTTCAACTGGGATTGTTGAGTATTTCAATCAAGAGGGAGACATGAAGTTAACGGCAGAAGATTTGCTTGAAGGTGGCGAAGGTCAATTCTTTAGTGAAGTTTTATACGGAGGCTCTCACCAAGGCTCTGCGGTTAATCTTTTATCAGGAAAAGCGGATGTAGCGGCTTTCTGTGATACCTGTGTGAATAATTATGTCGAACTGGCAGATGGGGAACTGAACCGACCTGGTGCGGTTTATCAAGTAAAAGAAGATGCAGCGGAGCCATTTAACACGGTTGTAGGAAAAGAATTTTCTCTCATCTCGGTTACTCCAGTCCTAAATGCACCATTTGTAATCAATACAGAGAATGTAGATGAGGATCTTCAAGCACAGCTTCTAGAAGTGATGACTTCCGATGACATTACGAACAACGAAAAAGTCTTTGTTCCTGAGGATTCCGAGTTTTCAGGGTTGTTTAAGAAATCGGCAGATGAGCGTTTAGTAGAAGTAGACGATGCATGGTTCAACCCAATTCGTGAGCTTTCGAATTAATTTAACCCAACTAGCAAGGAGAGGGAATAATCTATGACAGCCTTATTAGAAGTGAATCATGTGTCCAAACAATTTGGTAAGGATGCGTTGGCGTTATCGGATGTTCACTTCTCCGTCCAAGAAGGAGAGTTTGTTTCAATCATCGGTCCATCCGGAGCGGGGAAATCGACTCTCCTTCGCTGTATCAATCGAATGATTGATGCCAGCAGCGGAGAAATTACGTTTGATAACATGAACGTGATGAATCTGAAGAAAAAGGACTTGAAAACGCTCCGTACTAAAATCGGAATGATTTTTCAGCACTATAATTTAGTCAATCGCTTGAGTGTAATTGAAAATACGCTTCATGGCAATTTAGGAAAAAAATCTGCATTGGCTGGAGTGCTTGGCCTTTATAGTCAAAAAGAAAAGGAACAGGCTATGAACATTCTCCATGTTCTCGGATTAGATGAACATATTTATAAGCGTGCAGATCAATTGAGCGGCGGTCAAAAGCAGCGGGTTGGCATCGCCCGAGCTCTGATCCAAAATCCACGGATGCTTTTGTGCGACGAACCGATTGCCTCCCTCGATCCTAGCTCTGCCAAGATTATTATGGATCACTTGCGAAACATTTCCACGACGATGGGCATTACCGTTCTCGTGAATTTGCACCAAGTGGATGTGGCTTTGAAGTACTCGGATAAAATCATTGGAATTAACCATGGTCAAGTCGTTTACAATGGCTCGCCTAAAAACATAACAAAAGAAGATATTCAGCGAATTTACGGATCGGAAGCTGAAGACCTTATTTTTGATGTAGGAGGCATCCATGCAAGCTGATTACTTTGTCAAAAAGAGACGGAACGCACTGGGATTTGTTTTCCTGTTAGGAGCTGTCACGTTCCTAGCCATCATCATCACCGAGTACAATGTGGCCAAGGGCTTTGCTTCCCTTCCGAAAGCGGTTGAATGGGGAGTGGCCAATTTTTACCCAACACAAGAATCATTAACTAAGCTTCCGGATATTTTCGATAAGCTGATTGAAACTCTATTGGTTTCCGTTGCAGCCACAACGGTGGGGGCTGTCGTCGCGATCCTGTTTGCGATTTTGGGCTCGAATACGACGAGAGTCAACGCCTTTTTTGGGAGCGTGAGCAGAGGGATCGCCACCATTTTTCGTAACATCGATGTGGCCGCATGGGCAATGATTCTACTATTCTCATTTGGTCAAAGTTCATTGACAGGTTATTTTGCCTTGTTTTTTGGTTCGTTTGGTTTTTTAACACGCGCTTTTGTCGAAACGATTGATGAGGTCAGTGGAGGCGCAGTTGAAGCATTAAAAGCGACTGGTGCAGGTTATTTTTCGATCATCTTTCAGTCGGTGATTCCATCAAGCCTTCCACAAATGATTAGCTGGATCTTGTTTATGATTGAAACCAATATCAGGAGTGCCACCTTGATTGGGCTGCTGACCGGCTCTGGAATTGGCTTTACTTTTAACCTGTATTATAAAAGTCTACATTACGATGTTGCCTCATTGGTGGTAATTGTCATTATTGTGGCCATCTTATTCATTGAATTTGTATCAAATTACGTAAGAAGGGTGATTTTGTAATGGAAGCAAAGGAACAAATGACTTCAGCGAAACAATTCCTGAACCTGCAAAAGCCAATCAGAATCAAAACGCTGACGAAATCGACGGTGGTCATTCGAAGCACCCTTTTCACCCTGGCGCTTCTGACGGTTTACGCCTTTTTCAGCTTTGATTACAAAGAGCTTGATATTGGGGAAGCGGTTCTGGCCACTTTTGCGAATCTAAAGGCGATGTTTTTAGAACCTCATCTTGCACATTTTACGTTTACCCATGCGCTCTATCAAGTTTTCGTCACGTTAGGTCTGGCATTTTTAACCACGTTGTTTGGTGCGGTTATCGCGGTATTTTTAGGGCTTCTTGCGGCTGAAAATCTAACCAATAAACGGGTTTCTGCCATCATCAAAGGACTTGTAGCGTTTATTCGAGCGGTTCCGACGGTTTTATGGGTGTTAATCTTTGCAGTAGCGGCAGGACTTGGGAGTGTAGCCGCTGTCCTCGGGATGACATTCCATTCGGTAAGCTATTTAGTCAAGGCGTATTCCGAATCCTTTGAAGAACTAGACAACGGAGTCATCGAAGCCCTGCAAGCGAGCGGAGCTAGTTGGTGGCAGATCATCTTTCAAGCAGTCATCCCATCCTCGCTTACGTATATGATTTCTTGGACATTCCTGCGGTTTGAAATTAACTTTGCAGTAGCCATCGCGATGGGAGCAGCAGCAGGTGCAGGCGGCATCGGCTTTGACATGTTCATGGCCAGCAACTTCTATCTAGACATCAGAGAAATCGGAGCCATCACCTATTTCATCCTAGCCATCGCCATCCTCCTCGAAATCCTAGCCATCAGATTCAAAAAAAAGCTCAAAGTCAACGGGTAAGTGGGACAAGGCACCGTGTGGGACAAGGGGACAGGCACCGTGTCCCAGGTGGTCGGAAGCGGAGTGGCTGGTGTTTGAGTAATGTTGCTGTCTTGATATTTTAAGAAAACAGAGAGGGGAAATGCATGGTGAAGGAACAGAATGGGAATGGGTTGAATAAGGGGATGGATCGTCGTACTTTCTTGGGAGGAACAACGAAGCTAGCCACTGCAGCGATCGGGTTATCGTTTGTGGGCTCATTAGCGAGCCTGCCTGTAGGGGCGGTATCGAGTGCTTCGGTTGAAAACGTAACTGGAGCGAAACCTCAACTCGTTTTTCCGGTGATTAGTGATATTCATATTAAATCGAACCATTCTCGTAATCTAGAGAAATTCGTGACTACGCTTAAGCAGCTGAATGAAGTTTGTCCCCAGCAAGATGCGTTTATGGTTGTGGGCGATTTAACGGATTATGGCCATGTAAAAGAATACGATGATCTTATGGCTGCTTTCAAAGCAAATAAACACCCACAAGCGAAACCGATGTTCGCCATCGGGAACCATGATTACTGGAACGGACTCTCCGTTGCGGATGCGCAAAAACGGTTCCTTGAAAAAACCGGGATGGAGGCAATCTATTATCATCAAGTGATAAATGGGTACCACTTTATTGTACTGGGGACGGAGGACGGATTGACAGAAGGAACGTTTTCAGTGAAACAAATCGCTTGGTTAGCGGAACAGTTAAAAATTGCCGAAAACGACGATAAGAAAAAACCAATTTTTGTCTTCCATCATCAGCCAATTAAGGATACTGTTTACGGAAGTGAATGGGGATTCAACGAGAACCGGGATTTATTTTATCAAACATTAGCAATGTATCCGCAGGTGATTTCATTTTCCGGACACACGCATTATCCATTGGATGACCCAAAGATCATTCACCAAAAGGATTTTACCTCGATTGGTACTTCGACAGGGGCCTATTTATGGTTAGATGATGGAAGAATACAAGGAGAAGTCCCGGAAGGAGCAAGCTTGCTCAACCAAGCCCTTATCGTAGAGGTGTATCACAATAAAGTCATCATTAAACGACGGGATATCCATCATAATGATTGGACAGGCGATGCGTTTGAGGTCAACTACCCCGCGAATAAAAAGAATTTCACCTATACAGAAGACCGAGATAAAAAGGCGCCATTTTTTGGGAAAGAGGCGATGATGTCGATTGTTCATCATGAGACAACCGCAATGAGCTTGGCGATTATGTTTACGCAAGCGAAGGATGACCTTCTCGTTCATGATTATAAAGTTGTCACAAAAGAGGCTGATTCAGGCGAAATTGTGAGTGAGCGTCTCGCCTTTTCTGAGTTTTATAAAGACCCGGTGCCTAATCCACTTACAGTAACAGTAGACGGTTTGAACCCCAATACCATGTATGAAATCGAGCTATACGCACTAGACGCCTATGAAAATATCAGCAAAAATTCATTAAAAGTACTGGGGAAAACGTTGATAGAGTCACAGTGACGCCACGAGCAGGGACGGAGGGTAATTTGAGTTTACAGTGTTTTAATGTAGTTAATCTAATGTTTACAGTGTATTAATGCTAGATTAATAATTTCCTATTAATATGGTTAGTGTCAAACACCTAAACCGAAATATAGGAGGAAAAGACATTGTTGAATAAGAAGAAATTAATTAAAAAATTATTACCAGTTGCGGTTCTCTCTACAGTAGCATTTGGTGGATTAGTTGGTGGATTCACGAATGCTGAGGCAAGTAAAAACGAAGTGAACACAAACGCTGAAATCAAAAATGTTATTGTTTTAATTGGTGACGGCATGGGAGTTTCTTATACTTCTGCCCATCGTTACTTGAAAAATGATCCATCTACTAAAACGGCGGAAAAAACAGCGCTTGACCAATATCTTGTTGGACAACAAATGACTTATCCGGAAGACCCTGAACAAAACGTAACAGATTCTGCTTCAGCTGCAACAGCGATGTCTGCAGGGATTAAAACATATAACAATGCTATTGCAGTGGATAACGATGGATCGGAAGTGAAAACCGTCCTTGAAGCGGCTAAAGAACAAGGAAAGGCGACAGGGCTTGTGGCAACTTCAGAAATTACCCATGCCACACCAGCTTCGTTTGGTTCACATGATCATAGCCGTAAAAACATGGATGCCATTGCTGATGACTATTTTGATGATTTGATGAATGGCGAGCATAAAGTAGACGTTCTTCTTGGTGGAGGCTTAAGGAACTTTGATCGTAAAGATCGAGATTTAACCGAAGAATTCCAACAAGCTGGATACAGCTATGTAACCAATAAAGAAGAACTATTAAATGATAAAACTGATCAAATTCTTGGATTGTTTGCATCTGGTGGACTTCCAAAGATGATCGACCGTCCAGAAGAAACTCCATCTCTTGAAGAAATGACAAATGCGGCAATCTCTCGTTTAAGCAAGGATAAGGATGGTTTTTTCCTAATGGTTGAGGGAAGCCAAATCGACTGGGCAGGGCATGACAATGATATTGTTGGCGCGATGAGTGAAATGGAAGATTTCGAAAAGGCTTTTAACGCAGCGATTGAATTTGCGAAAAAGGACAAGCATACTCTAGTGGTTGCAACGGCTGATCATTCAACTGGCGGCTATTCTATCGGTGCTGACGGTATTTACAACTGGTTCGGCGAGCCAATCAAAGCTGCTAAACGTACACCTGATTTCATGGCAGCAGAAATTGCTAACGGTGCAGATGTTGAAGAAACATTGAAGACGTATATTGACCAAAACATTCTTGCGTTAACGGCAGAAGAAATTCAATCTGTTAAAGATGTTGCGGATAAAAAAGTTGTCGACATTGACAATGCGATTGAGGACATTTTCAATAAGCGTTCTCACACTGGTTGGACTACAGGCGGACATACAGGTGAAGACGTACCTGTATATGCATTTGGACCGCAGAGTGATAAATTTGCTGGACAAATTGATAATACTGATATTGCTAAAAATGTATTTGATGCTTTAAAATACGACATTAAAATCGAAGATAAGTAGTTTTATAAAATAGGAGGATCCCGTTGCTTTTAAAAAAAGCAGCGGGAACTTTTTTGAAGAAGAACACATTTATAGGGAGGTTTCACCATGAATCGGTTTCTTGCTATTGGATTTTTAACCCTACTGCTGGCGGGCTGTTCAGCTGGCGCTGCACCTGATGACGGAGAAAAAACAAATGGTGATAAAGCTCAATCAGAAAACATTACGAGTGAAAAAAATGATGAACCGACTCCGCAAACAGATCAGGATTTATTTGACAAGTATCAGCCTAATCCCCAAGTAACCGACGACAGATCGTTGCAAAAAGTTGGTGACATTTATGCGGATGGAAAAGGGGAGGCCACTCTAAAAGCATATAAGGATGTCAATCAAACCTATACCGTTGGACCAATTGAATTAATAGTAAAAGAGTTGAAATGGATTCACTTGAGACCGGATTATAGCATGATTGATTATTTTCATGTGTTAACTCATGATGAGGAATTTGATTTTGTTAAGGTGTTCGTTGAAATCAAAAATACTTCCGCTGAGAATGTGAATTTTGCTCCGATTGCTTTAATTAAAACGAACACCGGTGAGACACTTGACTGGGAAAAAGATATTTACCTTGAAGAGTTAAACGGTGAATTGAAAGGAAACCATACAAAGTTTGGTAACCTTGGGTTTATTGTCAATGCATCAGACAGCCATCAAGATGAGCATAACGATGATCAACAAGAAGAAAGTCATGACGAAAAGCACCAGAATGATAAAGAAGAACCAATCGAATGGATAGAAATAACAACAAGTGACGTATTTGACCAAGAACAGAAAAAAATCAGTGAATCACAAAAGATTAAAATCGAGTTTTAGAGGTGGGACAGGAACACTGTCCCAGATTCCTTGCAGCAAAATTAGTAGCCAAAGGTTTTTAGTTAGAAAAGGATAGGGTTGCAGCATCGCAAAGGTGTTCGATGCAGAGAAGCAAACCGGTTGGGGAACCCAACCGGTTTGCTTTACTTAAAAGTGAAGTTATCGATAAGCTTGTCCTTAACAAAACGAAACTTTCAATAGTGGATTTGTGAAAGAGTTTGCTATGAGAAAGGGCGGGACATGGTGCCTGTGTCCCATTATTCAAACCAATCGCTGAGGTCTTTTAGTGAATCTTGTTTTAGCTTTCTAATTGCTCCGGCACGCCATGCTTTGACCGCGGAGACACTCACGTTTTCAATTGAGGCAATTTTTGTATTTTTAAGCCCTTTATAAACGTTGTAAAGGACCCATTTCGTTTGGTTTTCGGTCAGCTGATATTGTCTACAAATGTTCAAGAGAATACTTTCTTCATCTGGGAGCTTCTCATTGCTATCTTCGAATACCTCGAAAAATTCCCCATCCGCATAAAAGGTATGTTCTTCGTCCTTCTTCCTTTTGGTTAATTCCTGCATCATCGAACCTTTTATATACGTATAAGCGTAGTTCGAAAACAAACCTTTCTCCGGATTGAACCGCCGGTGGGCTTCCCACAGCGCAATGAGTCCAATCTGAAAGAATTCGTCTTTGTTCGTGTAGATTGATAGTTTGCGAATGATGCAATGGATCATCGGTGTGTATTGCTCCTGAACTTGTTCAAAGCTTTCCATTTGGTTTCCCTTCAGAAAGCGCGCTTCACAATGTGATTCCCGGGTACCTTTACGATAACGAGAAAGACGATGAGCAACGAACGAGGACAAATCCCATTTCATGCCTAGAAAGGACTTAAAATGGATTTATTGAGGTCAAATTTGACTTTTAATCGCAATTTTAACGATTTAAGACAGATTTGGGGTGTTTTTTCCGGGACGGAGGGACAGGTTCCTTGTCCCAGTTGAAGGTGGATGATATGGTCATACATTGCCCCGTTTAGTGATAGACCCGGTATGAGAGGTTTAGACGAGGGGATTCATTTATAAATAAGTCGGTAAGCCTAAGGCCCGGCAAGAAAAGCGCTTGCCGGGCCTATATTATAGCCAAGGATTCGGGTGACTGTCACCCCCCGGGTGGGCACAGGGACAGGCACTCTGTTTCAGAGCGGGATTTAAACAATTGATCTCAGACGGGCACTGGTAATCGTAAGCATGGCTGACTATCCCTCAGAGAGAAACCAAAACCGGTTGGGTTGTTTTCCCAATTGGTTTTGTGGTGTTACAGCAGTAAGCTTGTCTTAGTTAAGACAAACCTTGTGAAAGTGTTTTATATATGAGCAGGAGCTGGGACAGTGAACCTGTCCCTCTGTCCCTCTTCGTGGTAAAATTTAAAAAAAGATTCGGAGGAATTGGAATGACGATTGGGAGGAATGAACCTTGTCCTTGCGGTAGCGGCAAGAAGTACAAGCAGTGCTGTTTAAAGAAAGCGAAAGTGGTTGAACTGGGGCAGGCAAAGCGGGACCATTTTTTTCAGTTGAAGCATCGGCTGACTGAACGATTAATGGAGGATGTGCTTGGGTCATATACTTTCTCGGGGTATCAGTCGCTCATGAAAGAATTTAAGGAGCGAACGAGTGTTCGAGATATAAAGGAAGAGTTTGTCCGTTATTGGTTAATGTTCTTTTATCGCCACCCGGCATTTGGGGGATTACGAGGCATTGAATGGTATAACCGGAAGAAAGGCCGACGGGATGAACCGGCATTGCAGCGTATGGCGCATAGTTGGGAGTCGCTTGTGCCGCGTTTGATTCAACATGTTGATTTTAATGAACAAGGGGTTCTTGTCGAAGATTTATTCTCAAATGAACGGTTTCATATGCCTTATTGTGAAACATTACCGGAACCACAACCTTGGGCAGGGGCATTATGTCTATTAGAAGAATGGAATGGCAGTTATTACATGAATGGCGTGGCTGCCATCGTAGGCCCGAGAAAATTGAAGGCAGCAGAGAGGCTTTTTAAAAGCCATCTGGAGGAAACGGGCGATTCGTATGAAAAAGCGGCGTTTGATGTTTTTCCAGAAATGACGGGTGCCTTGCTTCAGGAGGTGGAATGGCGAGATAAAGAGGAGAGCGAGTTGGCGCACATAACCCTCGTGTATTCGATGACTGACGTGAACGAAGTGATGACAGCGGTCCACCAAACTGGATGCCTCGAAATAGATGAGTGGGATGGACGTAGTGGCAAGGCTAGTCTCGTAAAAAATCGCTACCGCTATGATGATAATTTGGCGAGTGGTGCAGTCTTTTTAAATGAAATTGAAGCGATTCTTGAAATTGAAGGAAATCAACTGACGTACCAATCTTTTGATCAAGCAGTCACAGAAAAGTTCAAAAGGATTCTAGTGGATATTCCGCAGGCTGTGTTAACCCAGGAAGAGAAAGATAGCCGGAAAGTGCCGGGGAAAGTTCAAGCTAACTCCTTTAGTGTGTCATTAGAAAAGGAGGTGCCACCTGTTTTCGCCAGCTTTGCCCAACAGGCCTTGCTCACCCGAGACCTGCACTTACCACTGCCGCTGTTTAATGGGAAAACACCGGCTGAGATGGTGGCATTGGACAAGCATGCTGAACTTGAACAGTGGCTCCGGGAGATTGAATATGGAAGTTATCGGAACACAAAAAATCAAACAAAGGAAAAGTGGACAGCCGATTTTAATTCGGTAAGGAAAGCTTTGAATAGGCCGCCTTCTCCATTTACCACACTTCAAGAGCGTCGAGAGTCGTCTCTCGTCTTGTTGGAAAACCCGCTAAGTCATGTGGAGGACTGGAAACGAGAAGAACTGGAGTTATGGGATGAGATGGGCTTATCTGTTGATGAAATTAAGAGCGAATATGCCCGTGACCTTTTGGAGTTTTTTCAGGAAAAAGGAGCTGGAAAATCCCCTAATACCTTTTATAAATACCGACTTGGTGTGCAGGTGATCTCCTATTTCTTTGAAGAGGAAGCGATTCAACGTCCTACGGAGATTCTTCCAGAGCAATGGGAGAAGCTGATTGGCTATTATTATCTACATTTTAACCAGGATGCAACGGCCAATCAGGCAAAGGGATTTATGACGATGGTCAAAAGCTTTGCGGCTTGGCTCGACAAAAGACATAGGACAGCTTATGGGTCTGTCGTAAAGCAGCTTGTGAAGGAATTGGAAACTCTTGTTTTAGATGCAATCACTATTCTAGATGCTTATACGCCTTATCACGAAAGAAGATACGAATTCAGCAGTAATGTAGGAGAATTTCGCCGAATTTTTGAAAATGGGGAAGTGCCGGGTCAAATACTGGAAGGTTGCTTTCTCATAAAATCCGTCACTGCCTCGTATGTAAATCTTGTCAAGATCGATGAAACCGCTGGACAAGTGTATAAAACTAAGGTCCGAAAAGAACCCCTTTCACTGATGCAGCCAGGGATGGTCGTATGTGGAGCTTTGTCCCAAAAAACAAATTGGACAATTTACAGTGTTGCAAGGGTCTATCTTGGTGATAGAAGTACCTTGTCCCGGGTATAGAATAAATGAGTTATAATAGGTAATCAAACGAGTTCTTTAGTCTTGGCCAGGAAACAGGGATAAGGATCATGGCCCAGAGTGGGGGAGTCTTGTTTTCTTGCTGTATTAGCTTTTACCGAACTTCACGAATGGGAAAGCCCACTGCTTCAGCGGTGGGAGTGTCAAATTAAGTTTGTATTGGAATGAATCAATAAAACTGGTTACAGGGAGAAGTGTTAGCGCACTTCTCTTTTTTATTCGCGCATTTTCAATATATAAACTTCGAAAGATAATGGACTCACCCCGGGAAAGGGACAGTTCTTGGCTAGTCCTGGAATACTTAGAATATAGGGGAAGCACCATAGCTGAAGATAAAGG
Source organism: Mesobacillus maritimus (assembly GCF_044803185.1). Classification (GTDB taxonomy): domain Bacteria; phylum Bacillota; class Bacilli; order Bacillales; family Cytobacillaceae; genus Mesobacillus_B; species Mesobacillus_B maritimus_B. Next base: position 5,263,685 of record NZ_CP085225.1, on the reverse strand, counting down.
AATCTTTGGTTTCTGGGACAAGGAACCTGTCCCTCTGTCCCGCCAAAACTATTAATAGAATAATAAAAATGTTATTAAAATAAAAAAAACAAATTTTTCAAAAGTGTTTGACAAATTATAATGCAGGTTTTATTATTTAGATATGACCTCATATGATGTCATAATATCTCAGGAGGTGTAGTTAATGAAAATCGAACACGTAAATCAAATTGCTGCTGCTGTAAAAGCTGTTAGCGAAAGGAATGTAAAGAACTTTTATTTTGTGGCTTGTGGAGGATCGATGGCGGCGTTATCTACTGGGGATTTCTTCTTAGATTGTGAGATTGATATCCCTAGCAGGGTCTATACATCCAATGAATTTGTACATAGCAACCCTAAGGGGCTAGGAATTGAAAGCGTTGTCATTCTTCGTTCTCATTCTGGTACAACCCCAGAAACTGTTGAGGCTGCTAAGTTTGCGAGAGAAAAAGGTGCTGTGACGATTGCCATTTCGATGGATGTAGAATCTCCACTTTGTAAGGAAGCGGAATATACGGTTCATTACAACTACAAAGATGGTTCCGATGCTATCGATGGGGAAATCGGAGTGTATTATAGCTTAATCTTCAATATCCTAAATACGGTTTCTCCAAATGAAAAATATGATAGAGTGTTAAGTCAGTTGAATCAGTTGGAAAGTGTTTTCGAACGTAATAAAAAGGAGACTTTGGAAAGAGCCTTCCAATTTGGTAGTGAAAACAAAAGAGAAAAGATTATCTACACAATGGGAAGCGGTGCCTATTATCATCAGGCCTATTCGTTTACAAGCTGTCTGTTAATGGAAATGCTATGGATTCATTCCAATGCGATTCATACAGGGGAATACTTCCACGGACCATTTGAAATTACGGATTATGATGTTCCGTTCCTTATTATCAAGGGAGAAGGGCCTACCAGACCTTTAGATGAGAGAGCAATTACTTTTGCTCAGAAGTTCAGTGACAAGGTTGAAGTAGTAGACGTGGCAGAGTTTGATTATGAAGGAATCGATGAGGATCTTAAAGAGTACTTTGGGCCTGCTATTGCGGGAGTTGTCTTAAGACAATATGCAGATGGATTAGCGGAGCATACTGGCCACCCACTATCTGTAAGACGTTATATGTGGAAAATGGAGTATTAATCCAATATTTGATCCACGGGAGCCATTTGTACTATGAAAAAATTATTCTAGTAGATTGGATAATTCTATTATAAAATAGTTAAAAATCCAACTTTTTAGAAAATAATTGGTCATAGTGAGGGACGAACAATCAGTTCTTTACAGCTTAATAGAATGTGAACGTGGTATCGATTGATTTTTCGGAATTTTGGCTCATTTTGACTTTGGCAGGGGGAAACTACGAGTGGAACCCTCGCCATTTGCCAATAAAAAGCAAGATAAAAAAGGGGGAAAAAAGAGTATGAAAAAGTCATTTGCTGTTTTGGTTCTGTTTCTTTTTCTTTTACCAATCATCGCTGCTTGTTCATCCAGTGTTGACAATGCAGAAGAAGATAGTGGTAAATCTGAGGGAGATGTTGTTGAAATCGATTTCTTCCACAGATGGCCGAATGAGCCACGGAAATCCTTCTATGATCAAAAAATCAAAGAGTTCATGGAAGCGAATCCGAACGTAAAGATTAATGTGGATTCTGTTTTAAACGATTCTTATAAAGAAAAGATCAAAGTGCTTGTTTCAAGTGATGACCTTCCAGATGTCTTCACCTCTTGGTCCGACTCTTTTGCCTTAAATCTTGTATCCTCCGAAAGAATTATGCCTCTTAATGACGTTCTTGAGGCTGACAAAGAGTGGTCAGGTAAAATTATGGAATCCCAATTTGGTGGCTTTACCTTTGACGATGTGACATATGGTGTTCCATTTACGATTGATGGAAAAGCCTTCTTCTACAATAAGCAGATTTTTGAAGAGAACAACATCGAAGCTCCTAAAACATACGATGAGTTTATTGATGTACTAGATCAGCTTCAAGCAGCTGGGTATGAAACTCCTTTAGTAGAAGGATTGACAAACACTTGGGCGATTTCTCACTACCTAGGAACTATTTTCCAACGTGTCGTTGATCCTGCAGTAACCGCAGTTGACTATGTCGACGGTACTGGTAAATTTACAGACCCAGGATATGTACGTGGATTGGAAATATTCCAAGAGCTTACAAAATACATGGGCGATGTCTCTACAGCAATCGACCATGAAGCGGCTAGAAATATGTTTGGTGCTGGTGAAGTGCCGATTGTTTACATGCAGTTCGCTGAAGTCAAAATGGTGGAAGAAATGGGCGGAGCGGAATTTGGATTCTTTAACTTCCCTGCAATTGAAGGAGGAAAAGGAGATCCTAACGCACTTACTGGTGCACCAGAGGGATGGATGTTAAGCAAGAATGCGCCACCTGAAGCGGTAGAATTCTTGAAATTCTTGACATCTGAGGAAACAGCTTATGAATTTACGGAGGTTGATGGTCAATTAACTGCGATTGAAGGTGCAGTTACAGAGGATAATACATCTCCTACTATCATGGAAGCTTATCAGGTTGTCTTAGATGCCTCTTCCCCGGCTCCTTGGTTTGATAATGCAGTGAATATTAATGTTGCAGACGTGTTCATGAGAGGTGGACAGTCCTTAGCAACCGATCAGATAACTCCAGAAGAAATCATGGAGGAAGTTCAAGCAGAAGCAGCACGTTTGAAATAATGTTTTACTAAGATTCAGGGGGGAACTCCTCCCTGAATCTTGATTTAATAAAGATATAGGGGGTGCAGCAAATGCTTAGGAAGAAAATTAGAATTATCCCTATACTATTCTTGCTTCCAAGTATCTTATTTCTAGTCACATTTGTCTATATTCCACTTGTACAAAACTTTTACAATAGCTTCTTTGACTTCTCCGTATTTTCACCCGAAAAGACATTTGTAGGATTGGAAAATTTCAAGGTACTTTTATCGGACAAGGTGGTACCTGTTGCGTTAATCAATGTATTTTTATACGCAATCATCTCGGTAGCATTACAGGTTGGCTTCGCATTAGTTCTGGCCTATATATTGGAAAATAAATTTTTTCGTAAGGTTGCTCCATTCTTCCGAGTCGTTTACTTCATGCCAGTCATGATTTCAATTTCCGTCATTGCCTTGCTTTTTGGATTTGTTTATAACCCACAAATGGGGCTTTTAAATAGTTTCCTAGAATTGATCGGTTTGGAGAGCGTGGCAAAGGCTTGGCTTGGAAATGCAGATACGGCCATTTATGCGGTTATCGCCATGTCTCAATGGCAGAGTATTGGGTTTATCATGATGCTGTTTATTGTTGCGATTCAAAAAATCCCGAATGAATTATACGAAGCAGCGGATATTGATGGCGCAGGAAATATAAGGAAGTTTTTTAGCATAACGGTTCCAAATGTGAAAGAAGCGATATTTGTCAATACGCTTATTACTGTTACTGGATCAATGCTCGTCTTCAATGAGCCTTATATCCTTACAAATGGTGGACCTGGCTATAGTTCGATTACGATGTCCGTCCATATGTACCAACAGGGCTTTGTAAAAGATAACATGGGGTATGCATCTACATTAGCGGTGATGATCTTTATACTTACAGCTGTTCTTGCACTTATTCAAATACGAATATCTCGAACTGGAAAGGATGATTAAAATGAAAATAAAAAAACGGTCATCTGCTAAATTTCGGGATGGTGGCGCAGCAAATTGGTTGCTTATGCTGGGATTAGTTGTATACGCACTTGTGATTATCTACCCTCTCATTTGGATGGTTATTTCATCCATGAAGAGCTATAAAGAAATTTATAGTGATGTGTGGGGTCTACCGAGCATTTGGCTTGTAGAAAACTATGCGCTGGCTTGGTCAAAAGGGATATCAAGCTATTTTATCAATAGTGTCTTTGTTACAGGCATCACAGTTGTGGCAGTGGTTATTATCGGTTCGATGGCTGCATTCGCTTTGGCCCGCTACCGGTCACGTTGGATTGATGTGGCTCTCATTTTCATTATCGGTGGAATGATGATGAACCCGCAAGTTGCCTTAATTCCATTGTTTAATATTCTTAGTGCTTTGGATTTAATTAATACGAGATGGGCTCTTATTCTCACTTATATCGCATACCGCTTGCCACTTTCGATCCTATTAATTCGTGCTTATTTCTTAAGTATCCCTAAGGAACTTGAAGAATCAGCAATCTTGGATGGGTGCAGTGAATTCGGTATTTATCGAAGAATTTATCTTCCTATTTCCGTCCCAATCCTCATTACGACAGTTGTTTTGACTTCATTCTTTGCATGGAATGAGTTTCTATTTGCTACTATCTTTATTGACTCCGATGCGTTGAAGACGATTCCTTCTGGGTTAATGAATTTTAGAGATGCACTGCGAACAGATTGGGGAGTTCTACTCGCGGGGATGGTCATTGCCTCATTGCCGATGATTGCACTGCTGATTGCGCTTCAGAAATATTTGGTAAGAGGACTATCCGAAGGGTCGGTAAAAGGATAATAAGGAAGGAGAAGGAACAGATGAAAATGATAGCTATTGGTGATAATGTGGTGGATTGTTATCTGGATCAAGAGAAGTTTTACCCTGGAGGCAATTGCGTTAATGTGGCAGTAAACTGCAAGCGGTCGGGAGCAGAGGATGTAAGCTATATTGGAATCTTCGCGACAGATGGGAAGGCAGCTCATATAAAATACGCCCTAGATCAAGAACAAGTCGATTACAGTAGATCAAGGGTCGTGGAAGGAATCAGCGGTTCACCGCAAGTGAATTTAACAAAAGAAGGCGATCGTGTATTTGTAGGTGGGCCAAAGAATACGGTTCAACATATTGTCAAATTAAAGCTTATACAAGAGGATTATGACTATATTAAAAACTTTGATTTATGCCATACAAGTTGTTATTCTTCTTTTGAAGAAGAGTTACCGGGACTATCCAAACATATTAAGATATCTTTCGATTTTTCAGATAAGTATACACCGGAATATTTGGGAAAAGTTTGCCCCTTCATTTCTCACGGCTTTTTCTCTGGCGCCCATTTAAGCGAGGAAGAGCTAGAAGCGTTGATTGCAGAGCTTGGAAAGTATGAATTGGAAGTAATTGGGATTACCCGAGGTGCAAAACCGGCTCTTTTTATTAACAATGGAAATCGCTACTACAAAGAGGTAGTGGAGACGGACATTATCGATACGATGGGGGCAGGGGATAGCTTTATCGCGGGTTTCTTGACGGCGTTTACAAATCAAGCGGGAATGGAGTCTGCACTGGAATTCGCTGCGAAAAGAGCGAGCATCACTTGCGGATATTATGGAGGATTCGGATACCCAAAGGAAATGGAATATCATCCTTCCAAATAGCTCCCTTAACGCAGACGGAATGTTTATGGATAATGGTGGTTGCACGAGGCTATAGAGCGATGAACTACGACCTAGAGAAAGGAGCCTGGTTTTGGAGCGATGAACTACGATCTAGAGAAAGAAGCCTGGTTTTGGAGCAATGCACCCCTGATTTTGGAACAATTCGCCCTTGGTTATGGATGCAATCATCCTGATTTCGGTGCAATCCCATACAAGCAATATAAACTTGGTCAATAATGGGTAATATTGTAAAGTTTTAAAATTTTTAATTATCATTCATTTTGGAGTATAGTAAGATTAAGCATAAAAAAAGAAGCATGAAGAAGAGGTATACTATGGATAAAAACAATTCAATCGATGCAGAAAGTCCATTATTTTTATATGATCAGGTAAAAATCCGTATAAAAGAGATGATTGCTACAGGGGAGCTTGCTCCAGGTACCAAGCTACCAAACGAGAAAGAACTATGTGATACTTTCGAAACGAGCAGAATTACGATTCGCAGAGCTTTGAAAGAGCTCGAAAACGAGGGAGTTATTGAAATTATCCATGGGAAAGGCACATTCGTTAAAAGTATCAAACAACAATTACATATCCTCAACCTTAAGGGATTCACAGAAGGATTGGCCATAGGAGAGCAACATTTCACCAAAGAGGTATTGGTGAAAAAAGTCGAAACAGCCGATGAGGAGCTTATGGAAATCTTTAAGCGCAATGAACCTTTTGAAGTGTTGAAATTAATTCGCCTGATTAAAGATGAAAACGCATTATTTAGCGTGGACTACGCATATTTGCCGACGGATATTTACCCAGGGATTTCTGAAAAAGTTAAGGATAATGTCTCTACTTTTAAATTAATTCATGATGTGTATGGAATTAAGTTCAGAAAAGCAAAAAAGGACATTGAAGTCACAAAACCTACACAAGAAGTGAGTACGCTCCTTGAAATTGCAAAAGTAGAACCAGTCATTCAAATAAGAAAGGTAATAAGTGAAGAGAATGACGTACCCGTCCACTACTCTAAATATTACCTAAAAGCAGAAAGTGTAAATTTTTTCATAGATATCGACATGTCAGAAGATGACTAAGAGAACAGAAATAAGTATTTCTGTTCTCATTTTTATTTGAGACAGTGCCTATCAACACAGTTTGAAAGGACAAGGGGACAGTGTAGTGTACTTTGTCTCGGTTGAAGATAGCTAGAATTTGTTTTTTGTGAGGTAATTTCCAGTAAATCTCAATAACGCAAGGGGTAGGAGTGTAGGCAAAAACAGGAAATAGGGTATGTTTTTTTATATCGAGAGGTATGGATAAGGGTGTTCTATTTATACATAAGTTGAGAAGATAAAAGGCCCGGCAGCGCTTGTCGGGCCTTTCACCTTAGGTACCCGTCACAGTGACGCCTCCTGTTCGTGCTCTTCTGGCAGGAAATGAATGGGTGGATGAACAGTTTTTTTGTTCTGAGAATCAAATCAACATCATCTACGTTAGTGTTACTAAATCAGGAGAAAAACCACAGTTATTCAAGTGCAAACCACTGTAATATTTGCAATGTAGAAAATGGTTTTTCTATTTTTATTGAACTGCCTATTATCCTAGTTTTTATCCACTTTTAAGCAAATACTTGCCCAAAGACCAACGAGACGAAACATCTATCGTCTTGAATGAGTCAAAATGGCTAAAACTTTTGGTTCACCACTTGTAAACAGTGGATTTTTACTATTATTAATAGCGATTAACAAATTGATTAAACCGTTGTAATTATGGGAGCAATCGACATTCTTTTTAAAAAGGCTTGTTTATACTGACGTTAGTTTTCAGGGAGGAGTTGAAAGGGAGGTAATTCTGAAAACCATTTGAACAAACCATTTTTTACTAAACAGAAGGAGGAATTCATATGATCAAAAAACATATTGGGAAACTAGTGGTTCTATCATTTATTACGATTGGGGCAACGGCCTGTGGAAATGCTGAAAACATAGAGGATGTGCCTGTTGATGGAGATATCAATTCTGAGCAACCAGCAGATTCTGCTCCTTCTGAAAATGAAATGATTCCACAAGAACCAGCGGACGGGAATATGGACTCTGAAATGAATACAGAAGAACCAGCGGACGGAAGCGTGGACACTGAAATGAATACAGAAGAACCAGCAGACGAGAATATGGACACTGAAATGAATACAGAAGATTCAAGCAGCAGTGAATTTGACTCTGAGGCTCCGACCGATAGTGAATTAGATTCAAATGATTCCTCTACTGAAGAAGAAATAAAATAACGGATCCAAATAACGAAAGAGACCGTCATCTGTTGACGGTCTCTTTCGTTTGGATTGCTAGGGGCACTGGGACAGTGAACCTGTCCCCGTGTCCCATTTAGTTACCAGCGAGTGTTAGCCCTAGTTGTGCCAAGAGGGCGCTTCCGATATACGTCCCTGTAAAAACAAATACGGCAACAATGGCTACTTTCCATGAGGTTTTTCTTAAATCTACTAGTCGATCTGCAACGGATATACCAGCAAAGGTAAGAATCGGAGTGGTGATGGAAAGAAAGTCGACTGCTTGAATGGCTTGTACAAAGAAGTCTGAAGCCATACATAATACTAATGATGTAATGGAAACCCAACCTAAAATGGGAAAGTCACGAATAAATTTCACAGGAACCTTCTGTACTAAATCGGAAATGCCAATTCCAATGAGGGAGAAGACCCAAAGAACGATTAAACCATAAATGGTCATAAGTGAAATTGGAGTGGATTCAGGATTTTTTAATAATTTTATTTCTTGAGTAAAAAGAATCAGACCGACACTAAGCAATAATACAAGGCCGTATTTTACATATTTGTTGATTGTTTTTGATTGTTCCATTTATCATCACTCCTAACCATCAATTTGTACATGACTTGCTGTAATGGCGCTGCTAAAAATACCATCGTGAACGTACCTAGAAAACTAGTTAGTAATTGACTTGCTGAGGCATAGGCTAAAATGGTGCTTTCCATTTCTGGAACTGTTGCTACTAATGTAGATGATGCGGCTGTCATCATGCTACCAGAACCTACGCCTGAAGCCATCGCCAACGCCCTAACGTCAAATCCAAGGCTTAATAAAATCGGTGCAAAAAGACTAAAGAAGATAGCTCCAAAGAGGGTTCCGATAATGTAAATAGATAGAACGCCTCTTCCTTCTTTTGATTCAAGGGTGTATTTCTCAGAGATATAAGCAAGTTCCCCTTCGCGACCAATTCCGAGTGTTGCACCAATCGCTTCTCGTCTAAGTCCAAGTAGGATCGCAATTGGAAGGCCTATTAACACCGTACCGAGATTACCTAATTCTTGAATGATGAAAACCCATCCGATGCTTAGAATTTCTTCTAGTTTAGGAGCCACATCTGCTCCATATCTCGCCATTAATGGAAGCATAATAAAGATTAGATATTTACTAGAAAAGCTAACATTTTCTTTGCTGTAAACTTTTTTGAGGATTCCTTTTCTTAAAAATTGTATCCCTAATACCATTGTAAGGATGATGGCAAAAACTAAAGGCAATAACGTGAGGGTAAAGGATCCAATTGGTATAAACTGAAAACCGATCATTTCAGCTACTGTAATCACAACGAGTGAAAAGATTAGTAAATAGATAAAGTTATTCTTCATCGTTTCTCCCCAATTCTGTTATTTTTACTCGACAATCGAGTTAATCAATGAGACGTACTCAGGATAGGATTTCTTGTGAAGTCGAGATGGATCAATCTTTCCGTTCATTTTCTCGAGAACTTGTACTAGGAATCTAGGAAATACTTCGTATATATATTCCGGGTCGATATCGATGAAATCATCCCCATGGATGGTCCCAGTAAACCCGCTGTAGCCAATCTGGATGCAAGGGAGGATATAAGAAAGGTCTCCGATATCTCCTGCTGCACTAATCGCATTATTTTTAGAAATGCCGGTAATTTCGTCGTTTTCTTTAAACGCTTCAATCACGAAGTCTGAAAGGTATCGATCCTGGACAAAGGGTAAGTAGCCCATTTGGGTTTTAATCTCCACTTCTCCTTGTAATGCCTGGCTGCTCCCTTTTGCTGCGTCATCAATTTTTTTCGCAACTTCTTTCATATAACCGATTGTTTTGGTGCGCAAGTCCGTTCCGACTGTTATATGGTTGGGAATCACGTTTGTAGACATATCTGATTCCATAACAATTGGATTGATCCTAACGTGTTCATCATCCTTCAATTGTTGTCTACTTAACCCTAATGCCACATTAAAAAGCGTGGACATATTATAAGCATTTTTTGAAGAAAATGGATCAAAGCCAGCATGGGTGGCCTTCCCTAAAAATTTATACTTTTTGTAAAGGAATCCAGCTAAATCACAATTGACTTCAATGGTTCGCTCGGGAAATTCGCCTCCCATCGCATGTACACATATGGCAAAATCAATATCATCAAACACTCCAAGCTTCATCGCCTCTGGTTTCCCGCCATAATGAGTGATTTTGTTTTGCGCGATAAGTTCGTCACGATAGGCCAAATCTAAGTATTCTTCCGCAGGAACGAAGATAAAGGTAATGCTATAATCGAACGTTTTATAAAGCTCTGATTCTAGTAGATACGTATAAAGAGCAAGAGCAATCGCTACCTGTGTGTAGTGCCCACAATTATGAGCGGCACCGGTGCCTTTGTCTGCGTACATATGTGTTGGTGCATATACCGCATCCAACTCAGCAATGAAACCAAGGTTTAAGGGCTTACCGTTGCCTAACTGGAATTTAAATCCAGTTGTACTAAATTCACATATTTCAATAGAGGGGTCTTTTTGTTTCAGAAAGTCAATGACTGTCTCTTTGGTCTGCCATTCTTTGTAACCAAGTTCAGGATTAGCGTAAATGCTATCAGCTATTCTTTTAATTTCAGCATAATTTTGTTTGAGTAACATATGTCCTCCCATTTCCATTGTGTTTCAAATAGTACGAACTATATATTAGTAAAACATTGAAAATAAGCCGTGTCAACACAAAAGACGAATAATTATTGTGGTATAGTTTGTATTGTTCGTGTTTTGGGACATAGGCAGGTTCCTTGTTGGGACAAGGGGACAGGTTCCTCGTCCCAGTTGAAGATAGTCAAAATTTGTTCCTCTTGAGAGCATTTTCAGTAATGAAGACTACTACAAGAGGTGAAAGTGTAGGCACATACTTCAAAACAGGAGATAGGCTATAAATTGTGAGGTTTGGATCAAGGATGTTCCATTATACATAAATAGACAAGCGAAAGACCCGGCAAGAAATGCGCTTGCCGGGTCTTATAGCTTCGGGGGAACACCTTGCCTCATATTTTTTGAAGTTTTGTTAGGGGAACTTGAGACAGTGTACCTGTCCCTGCATACTTTATTTGAAATGGGCAAACCTAAAAAAAAATTAATAGGGGTGCTTACGTTGATCGCTATCTTTTCTAGAATATTAACCCCGATTGTTTTGTGGTCTATTGTAATATTTTATCTTCCAAAACAATCCTTAAAAAAATTTTTGCCAGTTACATTATTTTGCTCATGCATTTTACTAATAGAGACACTCTTAAATATAATTTTCAAATGGTGGAAGGTGAAAGGAGGGACCAAATACATGGTATTTGATGCCGTAGCCTTTATTTTCGGGCCATTTTTTACAACAAATTTATGGGTGTTCCATTTTACATATGGAAAGTTTTCTTTATATGCATTTTGTAATTTAATAATAGATTTTATTTTTGCCTATCCATTAAATGCAGCTTTTCAAAAAATGGGGCATTATAAATTAAAAAAGTTTAACTCCAAAGTAATTTTTCTTATTGCGTATTCTCTTGCTCTTATGAACTATGGCTTTCAAAAATGGCTCGAAAGCGCTAGGGACAAAGGGACAGGTTCCTTGTCCTAGTTGAAGATAGTCAGAATTTGTTCCTCTTGAGAGCATTTCCAGCAATGAACATGACTACAAGAGATGGAAGGGTAGGAACTGTACTCCAAAACAGGAGATAGGTTATAAATTGTGAGGTTTGGACCAAGGATGTACCATTATACATAAGTAGACAAGCTGAAAGGTTAGACAAGAAAAATGCTTGCCGGGCTTTTTAGCTTGGGAGGGAGAGGGACAGAGGGACAGGCACCTTGTCCCAAAGGGTTTTGATTAGAGCAATTAAAATGGATTAGTTTCTTATACTAGAAAAACCGGTGGAACATTCCCACCGGTTTTTAGTTTACTAGCAGATGAAGAACTGGGATGCCTGTGATTTCAAGGCAACTTTAATCGTACTTTTGATTAGTAGAATTTGGGGATGATATTTTACGAGCAATTGTGGGAGGGGTGCAAATACATAGTCTAGCCACCGTAGGAAAGGTCCGCCGTCTATAGATGGATTAGGTGAGGGACATGTACTCATGACTTACTGATGGTTTGAACTTGCCAAAGACCCTTCCGTTCTGGGACAAGGGACCTGTCCCCCTGATAACTTTAAGGTTGATTCGGAGCGAGAAAAAAGGGGGGGATTGCAACCTACATAGTAAAAATGTCATATAATAAATGTAACTATTAGTAGGTGAAATCAAGGTGTTACACCTTAGTAAGTAGGAGGTTTCTTTTATGATTGAAGGGCCAAGTGGACCAACGGAACGGGGCCTAAAGGACCGAACTGGAATCCACCAGAAAAGAAAATCGAAAAAACAAATACGTTGAAAAATGATTTTCAGCTGGAGCTGGACTGTGTAATGGAGAGGGATCGACTAACCCAGGATCGCCTTCAAGGGTCTGAAAAAGGAAAAAACGAGAAGGTAAAGGAACCTAATAATAATGAGTTGTTTATTCCTAATGTTAACTTTATCTATAATAACCCTTTCCTTACAGAAATCGATACAAGTGCTGAGGGCGACGTTACGACACAGGACAATGTTAATGAAAAGGAAAGGGAAGGGAAGCCCTACAATCAGATGGTACTGTTGTAAGTGAAACAGATACTTCCTATGTGGAGGTGGAAAACGACACTGATTCCGACGGTTCAGAGGGTGATGAAGGTCCCAAGACCGAAAACTGTCTTTGTGATAACTGCGGGGAAAAGATTGGGGTAAAACATAAAACAGTTGATGGAGAGAAAGTTATTGTGTAAGGATTGTTATGAAATAGTGGAAGGACAGAGTTAGGAAAAAGTTTTGGTGCCAGTCGCACTTCAAAATGGTTACATAGACTTTATAATGTTAAAACGGGAATGTCCATATACTGCTAGAATTGGATACTCCCGTTGGAGTGACCCCAGAAGATCACAGCTTATCGTCTATATCAGAAGTATCTATATCCTCTCCAAACCAATCTGCAAGCTTTTTCTTTGCTTTTTGTTTGATATCCTCATCAATATACATAGCCACTTGAATTAAAGCTACTGTAACTACACTTAAATCATCAACATAGCCTACTCCCGCAGCTATATCTGGAATTAAATCTATTGGTAAAATAAAATATCCCAATGCACCTGCAATAGTAGCTTTTACTTTTAAAGGAATCTCTGGCTTTTGTAAAGTATAATAAAGGAGTAAAACGGCATAAATGACTGTTGAACCAGCTTTCTTAGAATACCTTTGAATTTTATTCCATAGCCCTTCATTCGAAAAGTGTTGCTCATGAATTTTAATTGTTTCTTCTTCCATACTTTCTGCTTCTAGCTTTAATTTCTCCACCTGTGTTTCTTCTAATGTTAAGTCTTCTAGTTGAATTTCTTCTTGTACCTCTTCATATTCTGGCCTTCCTGGCTTTTTCTTCCGAAGTCTTTCTAGCATTTTTCCCCCTCCTTAGTAGTTTCCATTATTTACATATATAATTTTACCGTATTTATTTTTATAAGGGTATAAGTTTCCTAAACATATGTAATTTTAAGAGAGTGCATTCGACATCTTTTCCAGATGGTTTTTTTTGTTGGGCTGTACCTATCCTCTTGTTGCCTTGATCATTAGGGAAGCGTCAATTTATTAATCTAATATAACGATTTTTGCAAAAAAGCAAGCAATCTATGAAAATTTTGTTATGTTCTTTAATCAGATAAACATAATGTTTACGTCAAGTTGATGTTTGTAAAGAGTAAGGATGATCATTTTAGGTAGGATTTGGTTGTTGAGGAAAACCAAGGAAGAACTGTGAGGTTGCAAATGGAAGCGCTGTCTGTTGAAGATGGATTCTTGTTATTTTCTCCTATTACCAGATGACTTATCTTTCAAATTTCTACATTTATGTAATTAATTCGTCTTTATTTTTAACTCTATTAAAACTTAATCGTAATAGCGATTCGATATAGTTAGACGTGGGCAGAGGATGGTGCTGCCGAAATTTAAATGGTGATCGGGAGGTGCACTTGCTAATTCAAGGATTTGAAAGAAAATCCATCCTACCAGTAGAATTTTACGAAATAGGAGATGATGCAAATGACTAAAAAACAGATGAATTCTAACAAAGGAAATAATACGTTATCCAAAAAGGTGACTCCACTGGTCATGTCGACGTCCATGATCGCTGCCAGCTTATTAGTAGCTGGTGCGCCAATATCTGCAGCGGAGCTTGATAAAAAAGGAGTCCAACCCGAGGTTATTGAACAAGTTAAAAATCATGGTCAGGAAGTGTCTGAATTAGCAAAGAGTCTCCCAGGATCCCCTGAAAAAGGACAGCTTGTTAGTGAATTAGCAAAAAGTAAATCTACCGACGTTTCAGATGAGGATTTGGATAATACAAATGATGATGATTCTCAAGATAGCGAAGTAAGTGAAGATTCTGAGACAGAGGGAGACGCAGAAGCTCCAGCTGAAACTCCTGAAGAGTCGGGAAGTGAAGAAGCAACTGGCGATGATATAGTAGTAGAAGAAACAGATGAAGCAGCGGCAGAGGAAGATGCAGAAGCTCCAGCTGATACTCCTGAGGAATCAGGAAGTGAAGAAGCAACTGGCGATGATGAAGTAGATGAAACAGCAGAAGAAGCGGTAGAGGAAGATGCAGAAGCTGCAGTCGAAACTCCTGAAGAGTCAGGAAATGAAGAAGCAACTGGTGACGATGTAGTAGAAGAAACAGATGAAGCGGCAGAGGAAGATGCAGAAGCTCCAGCTGAAACTCCTGAAGAATCAGGAAGTGAAGAAACAACTGGTGACGATGCAGCATATAAAAACCATGGCCAGGAAGTGTCCGAATTAGCCAAAAGTCTTCCAGGGTCCCCTGAAAAAGGCAAGCTTGTTAGTGAGTTAGCAAAAAATAAAGCAGAGGAAGATGCAGAAGCTCCAGTCGAAACTCCTGAAGAATCAGGAAGTGAAGAACCAGCTGGCGGTGATGTAGCAGAAGAAACAGATGAAGCAGCGCCAGAGGAAGATGCAGAAGCAGAAGCTCCAGCTGAAACCCCTGAAGAATCAGGAAATGAAGAAGAGGCTGGCGATGATGTAGCAGAAGAAACAGATGAAGCAACGGCAGAGGAAGACGCTGAAGTTCCAGCATCTGATGAAGAAGAAACGGTAGTCAATACATGGGTAGACGAAGCTTATGAACAAATTGGCGATAACTACCAAAGCCTGATTGACTACTATCAAACTCTAATTAATCAATATTTTAATCAACAAAATGGTGAATCTGAAAACGCCTCAACTGATTTAGCAGCAGATGGATCCATTGATGTGACTGAAGAGGATTCAACTGTTAATGCTGAAGTTGAAAATCAAGTGGATGTAGCAGAGCAGACTTCAGAAGAAGAGGCGGCGACTGACCAGGAACAACCGGAGCAAGAAACAGCGGAATTCGATCTACAAGACTCAGTTCAACCAGTAGCTGTAGAAGGATCTGTAAATGTTGACATAGAGCCAGTAATTCAAGATGCTCCAGCAGAAACAGAGCAGTCCTCAGAAGAAGAGGCAGCGACTGACCAAGAACAAATTGATCAAAAAGCAGCAGATAACAATTTACAAGAACCAGTTCAACCAGTAATAGAAAAAGTATCTGCAGATGCTGACACTGAGCAAGCAATTCAAGATGCTCCAGCAGAAATAGAACAGACTGACCAAAACACGATAAAGGATAAAGTGATTGGATACTATCAAGACTTAGTATCTGCATTCTCTAACTTTATGAGCTTTTTAAAGTAGTAAATTAACAAAGAGAATATCTTACTAATTCTCCCATGAGGAATACTCCCCCACTTCATTTTCTATTCGAAAATTTGAAGTGGGGGTTTCTTGATGAGGGACAAGGGGACAGGCACCTTGTCCCAGAGAGATGATATGATTTGAGCCCAATTACTTTTTATAAAAGAAAACTGGGAGGGAAGTTTTTATATTACTCAAGGTAGAAGTTCCAGGAAAGCCTTAGATGTTAAGGCCATTCTAATCATACGTGTGATTAGTGGGGGTGGGGAAGATGTTTTGGAGAATGAATCGAAACTTTTCTGGGACAATGAACCTGTCCCTGTGTCCCTATCACTTAAAAGCTATGTAAATTATTTTAACAACGTAGTAACATTGCTTATTGCTCATCGATTCACAAATTGTTCAAAAGTATCTGAAAAATAAGTGATTCAAATCACTAGGGGTATTTTTCCAAAAGTTAGAATGAGAGTGTATTCAATAAATAGACCTCGCCGTTAAATTTTTATGTAAGCGCTACCTATAGGTGTAGTTGTTCAATAAAAGGGAAAAATGGAGGAGATGTTGATGGGTAAAAGAAGGTATATTGCTGCTATAATGGTCACTTCTGTCATGGTGTTAAGTGCTTGTACTACTGGAAACAATTCATTGGAACAGCAAGAGGATCAGAATATCGTGCATGCGGCGGAACCACAAGTGTTTAAACCACATCAAGACATTAATCAAGAACCCATTCCGGTAAAAGTTGAACGCGTCGGCGAGCATGAAGTAAACATTGAAATGACGTCCCAGATCACCGACATCGAAATATCCAAAGGCAATCTTTACAAAGCATGGACGTTTAACGGGGAAGCACCAGGACCGGTGATTGTCGTCAATGAAGGAGACCTGATCAATTTTACCTTAAAAAACATCGACCCAGCCATCCCACACAGCATGGACTTCCACGCCGTTCATGCATCTCCATCTAGCGATTTTGCAGATGTAATGCCTAACGAAACCGGTACCTTCACCTATCCAGCCAACAATCCAGGCGTATTCATGTACCATTGTGGAACAAAGCCCGTTCTCTCGCATATTGCCAATGGCATGCACGGCACCATTATTGTCAAACCGAAAGACGGCTATCCAACTGATTCTGAAATCGACCGTGAATTTGTCATCATTCAAAATGAATGGTATAAGTACAACGACTTAAATGATTTCACCAATGGAGTACCGAGCAATGTTGTCTTTTCAGCTAAAGCTTTAACAGAGGGCGATGTAAATACAAACGGTACAGTCGGTGCCCTTGTCGAAACCCCACTCCTCGCTAAAGTCGGCGATAAAGTCAGACTCTATTTAAACAATATGGGGCCGAATGAAGTGAGCAGCTTCCATGTGGTCGGCACCATCTTTGATAACGTCTATATCGACGGAAATCCGTTTAACCTTATGAAAGGTTTGCAAACAGTCATGCTTCCAGCAAGCGGTGGCGCAGTCGTTGAATTCACCGTCACCAAGGAAGGCAGCTACGCATTTGTCACTCACCAGTTCAACCACGCAACAAAAGGCGCAGTCGCCATCTTGAAAGTCACAAAAGACGGCCTCGACGACGGAAGCGAAACCATGGGGCACTAGGGACAGGCACCTTGTCCCAGTTGAAAATAGCCTGTTTGGGGTGCTGTCAGGTCCTGGAAAATCTTTGTTTCACTGAGTGTCCAAGAAAGGGAGGAGAGCGGTGGTTGAGTTCCTTCTCTTTTTTTAGTTTTCTTGGGCGTAGTGGGGGTTGGCGCCACTCTCACTAGCCGAATAGAGTTTAGGGAACAGTGCTTGCCACCACATGACGACCCTAATGTTATCGTGGAATGATAGATTATTTGTCTTCTAATCTTTTTCGTGAGGTTTTGAAAGGAATTTTACTTGAGTTCACAGCCTATTTCTTACGAAAAAGTGTTCTGAAAACAAGAAAACCACCAAACGGCTTCGCAAAGCATAGGCTGATTCTCAAAAATATAAAGGGGAACCAGTGCCTAGGTACTATCCGCGCCCAAAAAGGGGTGTCCCTAAAAGTTATACTTTTGTGACACCCTATTAGCTTTTGAGGGACTGACTACATCCGACAGGAACAAGATCCCGTTCCAAACTTAATACTTCTTCTGCAAGTATGAAAGTGAAACTTGCAGATTTGCATTGCGTTCCCGGATGAAATCTAGCAAATCTTTATCCTTTGTTTCATTTTTACATCGAATATCGAATGTATAACGAATCATTGTGCCAAGGTTGGTTGTTTCTACTTGGCGAAGAACATAGCTATTCGTATGGGCCACAAGAATGTCATCAAACAAATTTTCGTGGTTCAAATTCTCGGGGACTGTTACTTTTAAAACTTGAGTATCTCTGCCTTTGCCATAATCGAATTTATAGAGCAGGTAAAAAACCAAACTTGCCATAACAGTTAACATGATGGCCAGGTCGATTTGAAACAAACCGCAAGTCATCCCGACACATAAACCAAAGAATATATAGGCAATGTCCTTCGCGTCGGTCACGGCACTACGAAAGCGAATCAGTGAAAAGACGGCAAATAAACCGAACGCGACTCCTGCGTTTCCACTTACAACGTTCATAACGACAGAAACGACAACACTCATCATTACAATCGTGTGAACAAAGGACTGGGAATAATGTTCCCCTGTAAAGGTGATTTGGTACACCTTCGTAATAATCAAACTTAATCCAGTGGCTGCAATCATCGCCAAAAAACTCATCCATAAAGTTTGTTCCCCAGCAGAACCAAAAGTTAGTAATTCATTCATTGTTATCTTCCTCCTACTAATACGGCTTCTTTTATTCCATCATTTTGAACAGGGAGGATTTCCCCTTTTAATAGCTCCAAGCTTGTGCAGAACTTCGAGGCACTACGTTGCTCGCATTCTAGTGATTGCAAAATTCGCGCCAACCATAGTGGAACACTGTGTGTTACTTTTACCTCAAGGACGACGAGATCTGGGTCAATAAAGTTCTGACCGTACGCCCCATTTTCAATCCTAAGGTCCTCGTTCCGGCACCGCAAATTCAAGTCAAAGGTCACACGTAAATCGGGGTCCGTGATGCAATGAAACGCATGGCGATCATAGCTAACGACCATTTCTGGACTTAAATCATAGTATTCTCGAAAATAGTCAATCTCCTTCATGATTTGCGGATTGGAGACATCATAATAAATCGGTGATGCCTGTTCATATGACGAGTCCAGGTAGTGATAGGCCTGGATTAATGGAATGGCCGTTCTTCTTTTATTGACGACATTATTATGCTTTTGCTTGACTTCAAAAAAAGCAGTTCCACTTAGATCGGTATCATTATAGATTCGTAGCCTTAGCTTTTGGCGAAACTTTAATTTATTTTTAACTTCATAATAAATTTTATGCTCCGGATTCTCGACATACAGACTTGTCACCGTATACCTTCCTTGATTCCCAAACTTATCGTAGCGCATATACGGACCCATCATCTCGACCAACAAATCATATTGCTGGCGTGTAATCAAATACTTTTGTTCTCGGCGACTAAACACTTCTAAAGCCATCTCGTTGTTCCTCCCACTCTTTCTCTTTTCTTTACATCCACATCCTTATATTACCTGTTGACAATGAGGGGGTATGGTGAGAAGCATGAGAATTTGATGAGAAGAGGGACGTGGATTCGGTGCGAAGACGGAGGGAGATGGGACAGAGGGACAGGCACCGTGTCCCAGAGCACTTGATTAGAGCATCAAATTTGGATTGTGTTTCTTATCCTAGAATGGCAAAAACCGGTTGGACATTCTCACCGGTTTTTAGTTTACTATGGGATGAAGACCAGGGACGCCTGTTAAGTCAAGGCAATTTTAATCGTACGTTTGATTAGGAGAATTTTGGGAAATGCTATTTTACGAGGTTTGAGGGAGAGAGGGGGACAAGACATAGCCTAGACACGACCTTAGGAAAGGTGCGTCTATGATAGATTGGATGAGGGGTCTGACCTCATAAATCACTGAAGTTTTGAACTTGCTAAAGACTCTTCCATTCTGGGACAAGGTGCCTGTCCCCCTGTCCCTTCTCCATAAAGTTATCTGACAAATTGGTAAATCTTACTTGCATATCCTTTAGGGTTTGAACATAATGTAGATACATCAAAATCGTACGAAATGGCAAAGTCGTTGAAAAACGATGACGCAAAGCTATAGGGGCTAAGGTCTATAAGATTATGCCAGCCAGTTGCCGAATAACGGCCTCCGTGCGAAATAAACGTTTACCTGGAGGAGATAAAATGAAATTCATTCACAAATTTTTTGTTGCGTACTATTCGACTATTATTGAGGATTGTTTGTCCGAGGAACTTAAAGGGAAGATAACCCGAAAAATTCATTATCACCAATCAAAGTTAAGCGCCTAATCATTAGGTGCTTTTTTTCTTTTAGGAGGGAACCAGTACGTTAGGATAACCAGCCTATTATGATTTTAAGCCATCCGAAACATGCGATCCAAAGTGGGATACTTAAGGATGTTCCCCATAGAAAACCTATAAAGAAATTATCATGATTCTCCATGTAAACACCCCTCTGTAACAATGATTGAAGTTTTCCTTGAACGATTTATATTCATTTAGCATGGTTGTTTAAAATAATAGCAGAAATGAAGTGGAGAAAAAGTTGAAGGGTGTCACTAATGACAAAATACTTTCGACAAAGTGGGACAAGGTGCCTGTCCCTCTGTCCCACAATTTTTCTCTAAAGTTCTGAAAGAATATGCCGATATTAGATGTATGAGTAATAGATCGGAGTGATGATGGTTGAGGATTGGTGGATTAGCTTCTGGGATGGATATTGATAGCTTGGTGTCGAATTTGATGAAGGCTGAGAGAATGCCTTTAGATAAATTGACACAAAAAAAGCAGTGGACGGAGTGGCAGAAGGATAGTTATCGTGATCTCAATTTACTGTTGTCTGAATTACGGACAAGTGCCTCAAATTTACGGTTTCAATCGTCTTATAATCCGTATAGCATTACTTCCTCGAATCCGGAAATTGCGACGGGAACGGCGACGGCAAATGCAACACCGGGGAATTATTCGATCACGGTAAAGCAGCTAGCGGATTCGGCAAAGTTGAATTCTGTCAGCAGCCTTGGAAAACAGTCAACGGATCTAGTTCAGGCTGGGTCATTAACGATTACAACGGAAAAAGGAACCGCAACGATTACGACAGATGGCAAAGAAACCTATGCAGATTTGGCTAAAAAAATCGCTGGTGCTGTGAATAGCAACGGGGAGTCATTAGGGCTTCGGGCCAATTTTGATCAGACGACTAGCCGCTTTTTTCTTTCTACGAAGGAAATAGGGCCCAATACAAAGATTGACATCTCAGGAGGTTTAGCGGATCACCTGATGGGCGGTACAGCAGGAAGCTATTCCGCTCAGGGAAAGGATGCTCAGCTAGACTTAAAGGGCAGTGATGGAAACAATATTCCAATCATGGGCTTCGCTTCGAATGTTGTCCCGATAAATGGAATGAATATAAACCTAATGAAGGCAGAGCCGGGTACCACGGTGAACTTCACTATCCAAAGTGACACAGAGTCAACGTTTACGGCCATTAAAGGGTTTGTTGAAAAATATAACGAGGTGATTGAAAAAATCCAAACCAAAATAACAGAGCCGCAATATCGGGACTTTCCTCCGTTGACAGACGAGCAAAAAGAAGCGATGTCGGAGAAGGAAATTGAGTTATGGGAAGAAAAGGCGATGAGCGGTTTGCTTCGCGGCGACCAAATGTTGCAAAACACGCTGAACAGCTTAAGACAGGCATTGATGGATCCTGTTCAGGGGATTGCCAATGGGGAGATTCAATTGTTATCCCAAATTGGGATCAACACTGGCGACTACAGACAAGGCGGTAAATTATTCATTGATGAAACAAAGCTAAAACAGGCCCTTCAGGATAAGCCGGATGAGGTCATGAATTTATTTACAAAAAATACTGTAAGTGGAAGTGGAGTAGGCGACCGCCTATACAAGGAACTACAAACTTCCATTAAGCGTCTTGGCGATCGTGCCGGTACTCCAGGAACATTAGTTGATAATAGTGCACTATCAAAACGAATCAGAGAGATGAATGACGAGATTCGCACCTGGCAAGATCGGTTAGGTAGGGTGGAAAATCGATATTGGACGCAATTTACCGCGATGGAAAAAGCGATGAACCAGATGAATCAGCAAAGTTTGTGGATGCAGCAAAGTCTATTTGGTGGCAAGTAATGAACGATCAACAAAGTTTATTAGCCGAGCTGCTTCTAAGAACGGAAGAAATCATGGAACAAGCAAGCACTATTCAGCTAAATATGAAGGAGAATGAACCTGAGTATCTGGAAAACATCCAATCTCTTTTTAGGAAACGAGAGGCAGTTATTCAATCGTTAGCTGCCATTTTAAGCGTACAGAATGCTCGATGGACAAAAGAAGACCAGGAAATCATCCGGAATTTGAAAACGGTAGAGCAACCCCTTCAACAACGGATGAACCTTTTGCATCAGTCTTTTTCAAAACAAATGGACCGAATTCAGCAAACGAAAAATGTTTCGTACAAATATCTAGCTGTTTCCCAACAAACAGCAACAGATGGAGCATTTTTCGATAAAAGGAAGTAATTTTAGGAGGATTTCCATGTCTAGTAATAATCCTTATCAAACGTATCAACAAAATTCAGTCATGGCCGCTTCCCCACAGGAGCTCACACTGATGCTTTATAATGGGTGTTTGAAGTTTATTAGACTAGCAAAAAAAGCGATGGTCGAAAAGAAATTCGAAGAGAAAAACACCCATATCATTAAGGCTCAAAAGATTGTTCAAGAGCTTCAAATCACCTTAAATCCTGACATTGAACTGTCAAAAAGCATAGGGCAGCTATATGAGTATATGTACAATCGATTGATTGAAGCGAATCTTAAAAATGATCTTGAAACATTAGTAGAAGTAGAGGGATTTGTGGTGGAATTTCGAGATACATGGAAGCAGGCAATGGAGCTTGTGAAAAGGTAAATCACTTGGACAAGCATTCTTTATCATTCATATTTTATACGAACAAACCAAACACTTTTTGGAAGTGTAGCTGTGCGAACTTTTAAGAATTGTCTACTAAAGCTTTAAGGGCTCGGGACATAATCTTATCTAGCTTATCATTTTAAATTGAAAAGAGGGAATGGTGTGGATAAAACATCATTAGTAGGGATTATCCTTGGTATCGTCGTGTTAGTCGGCGGAATGGTTTTAAAAGGTTCAGAACCTGCAGCATTGGTGAATCCAGCTGCGCTTTTGATCATTCTAGGTGGGACCGTTGCTGCACTTTTAAATGCATTTCCGTTTTATGAAATCAAAAAAATCCCTGCTTTGTTTAAGGTTCTGTTTACCTCGCAAAAACTCATCAGTATAAAAGAACTGATTCCAATTTTTACGGAATGGGCGAGTGTTGCGAGAAGAGAGGGTCTTCTGGCATTAGAAGCAAAAGCAGAAGAAGTGGAGGATCCTTTTTTACAAAGAGGGTTGCAAATGATCGTCGATGGCCAGTCGCCAGAAATGGTTCGCGACATGCTGGAAGAGGAAATTGCGGCAATGGAGGATCGCCATGAGGTTGGTGCGAAAATTTTCTCACAAGCAGGTACATATGCACCGACATTGGGGGTCCTCGGTGCCGTCATAGGACTGGTTGCTGCCCTTGGTCATTTGGAAGATGTTGCTTTGCTTGGAAAATCGATTGCCGCAGCGTTCATTGCCACATTATTTGGGATTTTCACCGGCTATGTGCTATGGCATCCATTTGCCAATAAATTAAAACGGAAATCGCAAGAAGAAGCTAAAATCAAACAGATTATGGTCGAAGGATTGTTGGCCGTTCAAGAAGGAGTGTCATCCCGTTTAGTAGAAGAGAAATTGTTGACGTATCTTCCAGCGAATGAGCGCATTCTAGAGGTAGAAAGAGAGGAAGGTGCCCGGGTTGAGGCGTTCTAGAAAACAGGATGACCATGTGGATGAGTCATGGTTAATCCCTTATGCGGATATTTTAACCCTTTTGCTCGCCCTTTTTATTGTGCTGTTTGCTTCCAGTGAAGTGGATGCCAAAAAGTTTGAAGCCATTGCAGAGTCGTTTAACAGTGCGATGGTAGGGGGAAAAGCTGTTCTAGAATTTGAGTCATCCATTGAACCCATCGATGAAACGAGCCAAACCACGAACCGGGAGGAGTCCATTCCATCAATAGGTGATCCAAACGAAAGGACATCCGAACAAGACACAGGCGAAATGACGCCAGAGCGAGATCAAAAGGAACTTGAGGACCTACAGTATGCCATAGAAGGATATATTCAGGAAAAAGGACTCTCATCCAGGTTGCAAACAGAACTAACCACACAAGGTTTACTTCTTACGATTACGGAAGGGGTTTTATTTTCCTCAGGGAGTGCAGAAGTGGTTGGAGAATCCAGACAATTTGTTGCTGAAATGGCGAATATGCTTATATCCGACCCGGCAAGGCAAATCATGATTGAAGGACATACCGATAATCAGCCGATTCAGACATTGGAATACCCTTCGAACTGGGAACTCAGTTCTTCTAGAGCGATTAACTTTATGAAAATTTTACTTGAAAATGAGAAATTAGATCCTACGAAATTTAGTGCAACAGGCTATGGTGAATATCAGCCGATTGAGACCAATGACACAGCAGAAGGTAGAGCGGAAAATCGCCGTGTTGAGGTGTTAATCATGCCTTATTCACAACAGACGAATGAATAATTTGAGGTGACTTATGGGGAAATTAAATCTTTTTCTCGTCGTTGTTCTAGTGGTCGTTCTTGGTTCTGGAGCGCTTCTCTTTTTTGAAAAGGATGCATTTGGCTTTGGGAATGAAAAAGAAAAAGGACTGACGGTCGAAGACATTATTGAGTTAAGTATTGATACCGATGTAATCACGACCAATCTAGCTTCCAATCACTTTGCTGTTGTCCAATTTAATATTTTATTAGATAGCAAGGAAGCGAAGATTGAATTGGAAAAGCGAAAGCCAGAAGTTAGAGCGGCAGTGATATCCATTCTAGCTGGTTTTACGAAAAACCAGCTAACGGGGAGAGAAGGCATTGCCAACTTGGAAGAGGAGCTATTTTCAAAACTAGATGTCATCCTGGAATCAGGACAGCTCGAGCGAGTTTTAGTGACAGAGTTTAAAGTACAATAATGAAGACATTTTACTAAACCTTTGGTCCAAAATGCCGATATAATAAGTAAGAAACTAGGTGATTTTATGCAATCGGCCCAGCTAGATAATTGCAGAATTTGTGGCAGATTATTCCTAAAACAACATACGGATTATTGTTTGGAATGCTATAAAGAAATGGAACTTGATTTTGATCGGGTAAAGCTATTTTTAAAAAGTGAGCAAAATCGTGATGCAACGGTCGAAAAGGTAAGTATGTGTACAACGGTTTCAGCTAAACGAATTGCCCATTTTATCCGCGAAGGTCGGATTTATGCGGAGGATTTTCCGAACCTAGGTTATCCCTGTGCATACTGTGGGAAATTAATTAAAAAGCAAATTCTTTGTAACAGCTGCTTTGACCATTTATCTTTTGATATCAGTCATTCGCTAGAAAAAGAAGAGTATGTGAATCAAATTCTTAAGAATCAGCGATCCTCTTTGAAGGAGTCACACTATTGGCGGTTAAAACAAGGAAAATAACGATGTGGAGATGGTGGTGAAAAGATGAATATTGATAAATCGACAGGCCCATTCTTTATTCAATCGTACCAAAAACAAACTCAAGTTGCGAAGGTCGCCAAGACTAAACCAGTACAAAATGAAGATCAGCTGCAAATATCTCTTCAGGCAAAAGAGATGTTTGAAAAGAAGGCGATGGATCCAGCCAGACAAGAAAAAATCAAGCAGTTAAAAGCTCAGATTGAAGCTGGAGACTATTCAGTAAGTGCGGAGCAAGTAGCGAATAAGGTTCACGATTTTTGGTTTAAAAAATAGTTTTCTGTTTTTTATAAAGGAGGATTTCTGTTGCTTGATTTAATCGGCCATACGCTTGAAGAAATGATCAACATTCAAAAACAGCTAATCAACTACAGCGAACAAAAGAAAACGGTCTTAATCGAGAGGAAAGTGGCTGAGTTAAACCCGATCATTCAAGAAGAAGCAAAGTTGGTGAAGCAGCTCGGACTAGTTGAACATGAGCGAAAACAACAGGTCGAGATGGCCTTACAAGAGCACCCATCTCTAAGCTTTAGCCAGTTTATTGAGACCCTTCAAGACGATGAAAGAAGCAGAAAACTTTCCTCCCAACTCGATACTCTGCGCAAGCTTTCAGTGGAGTTGCAAGCAAAAAACAGAGGAAATGAGCAGCTTCTGAAGGACTCCCTGAACTTTGCCCAATATATGATTGACCATTTGACACATTCAAAGCAACGTCATTTCAATTATCAATCCCCACTAAGTCCTCAGAATACACACACAACAGGCCACGGCTTTTTTGATACAAAAGCTTGATAGAAAAAACAGTTGTGTTTTTTAGAAATTTTATTTCGATTGTTATAGAAGGTATTCCAAATAATTTATATTCAAAAGCAACAAGTTTGAGAAAAGAGCCTTATAGAAAAAGCTGAGCTTTGAGCTAAAAAGGAAGGGAAATTTATGGTTTCAACTTTTCATAGTTTAGAACTTGGGAAGCGCGGGTTATTTGCCGGGCAAACAGGGGTAACGACAGCAGGGAATAATATGGCCAATGCGAATACAAAAGGCTATTCACGCCAACAGGTCCAATTAACCAATTCACCTTCTCTTAATGTTTGGACAAGCGGTGAAGTGAATCCTGGCCAGCTTGGTTCAGGGGTATCGGTCGAGTCGATTTCGCGCGTTCGGGACCGCTTTTTGGACCGGCAATATCGCGAACAATCGGCAACACATGGAGAATGGTCGGTTAAACAGGATACATTCGCAAAGCTTGAAACCATTATCCAAGAACCGAGCGAAACCGGGCTTCGGTCTGCGATGGATCAGTTTTGGGGAGCATGGCAAGACTTAGCGAGTGAGCCAGATAGTCTGTCCGCACGTGCTGTCGTCAAAGAAAGGGCACAAGCTTTTGTCGACACAGCTCAGTCCATCGACCGATCAATGACCCAGTTAAAAACCGACTTAAGCGATCAATTAACAGCAAATATAAAGGAAGCAAACGATTATTTAAAGCAAATTGCTGACATCAATCAACGTATTCAACGAATAGGTGTCCAGGCGAATGACTTGCTCGATCAACGCGATTTATACGTGGAGGAGCTTTCGAAACTGGTTTCGATTGAGGTTGAAGAGCAAGCAAACGGAATGTACAACATCAAATTACCTTCTGATGGTACAGCTCTCGTTGAGGGAGGAAACATCGGTTCAATGCTTGATGTCCACAGCAATAATAGTGGAGGTCGCCTTTTGGGGACAATTGAATCGCTTAAGACAGTCGACTCTTACCAGCAGAAATTGACTGAGTTGGTAGAGGGATTTGTCTTTGGGGAAATGACCGTCGATGTTCCAGCAGGCAGTGTTTTGGCAGATGGAACGATCGTACCTGCTGGGCAGACTAGTCAAGTAACCGTAAAGGGCATCAATGGTCTGCACCAATTAGGTTGGTCGTTAAAGGAGGATGAAAGCGGTCATGCACAGCCCGGAGCTGCGTTGTTCTTAGGGGATGAAGATCATTTCTCAATCGCTTCGATTTCCGTTAATCCGGCCGTAAAAGAGGATGTTCTTCTTATTGCTTCTTCGCTTAACAGTGAATCCATCAATGGTCAACAAAAGGTCATCAGTGGGAATGGCGATTTGGCCCAGCTGATTGGAAAACTGCGTGGTCAAGAGGTGACAATCGCCGGGGATTCCCATAACATTCAGCGGTTTTTCGAATCGATGGTGAGCGAGCTTGGTTCCCAAAGCCAAGCAGCAAACCGTTCGATGGCGAATCAGGAAGCGGCTTTGATGGCCATCGATAACCGTCGTCAATCGACAACTGGGGTTTCCCTTGATGAGGAAATGGTCAACTTAATCAAGTATCAACATGCGTATAATGCAGCTGCAAGGGTTGTAACGACCACAGACGAACTGCTCGATACCATCATTAATCGAATGGCAGCACGTTAACCAGTAGGGAATAGGAGGGAAACTGAATGAGAATTACACAGCAGATGCTCCATCAAAGCTCCGTTCGCCAGATGAACCAGAATTTGAATCGTTTTGATAAAATCAGTCAGCAAGTATCGACCGGGAAACAGCTTCTGCGCCCATCTGATGACCCGGTAGCTGTCTCAAAGTCTATGAATCTGAAAAGTGCAATGGCAGCGAATGAGCAATATGAGCGGAATGCCACCAACGCTGCCATGTGGCTCGATGAGACGGACCGAGTGATCAATCAAACGGTAAACATCCTCCATCGGGCACGGGAATTAGCGGTCCGAGGAAACAGTGAGACTTTGTCTGAACAAGACCAGAGCATTATGGCAAAGGAAGTTGAACAGCTATCAGAGCAGATTCGTCAATTCGCAAACTCACAGGTGAATGGGAAGTATTTGTTTAACGGTCAAAAAACAGATCAACCTCCTTATCCGGAGCAGGGTTCTTACCAGACGAATTCGTTTGATACCGGTCCTGTGACCTTTGCAATTGCGGAGGGTAGCACCTTTCAAGTCAATGTGACGGCCGATAAGCTGTTTGGAACGGTAGAAGATGACTCGAATCTATTTAAAATAATGGAGAATTTGGCCGCTTCACTCCGTACAGGGGAGCCCGTGCCGCTTGAAGGCCTGGATAAAGGCTTGAATCGAATCTTAACGACTTGGGCTGAAGTCGGTGCTGTCACAGAGCGTATAGAAGCCGTTGGAAATCGCTTAAAAGACAGCAACATACAATTGAAATCGATGTTATCAAAAATCGAAGATTTGGATTATGCTGAGGCTATCACCAAGTTAAAAAGTGAAGAAAGTGTCTACCAGGCAAGTCTATCCGTCACTGCGAAAATCATTCAGACAAGTTTAATAGATTTTATAAGATAAAAGGAGAGGAGCAGGTCCCGTTGTTTAGGATCTGCTCCTTTCAGAAGGCTATTACCCCCTCAGAGTATTCACCTGCCCCATCATATCATCTGCAAAAGATATCGCTCTTCCTTGAGACTGAATTAACCGTTGGGTTGCAATCAATTCGGTCATTTCTTCTGCCATATCTACATTAGACATTTCCAAAGCACCTTGTCGAACTTGAATAGATTCATCCGTCTGCTCCGCTAAATTGAGGATTTGTAACGTTCCATTCGCCATCTGTTCGGCTTCATTTCCGGGAAGCTGATAGAGATTGTCGCCAACCTTCTCAAGCAGATTGGGCCGGTCCACTTTTACGATGCTTAACTGAAAGGCTGCAGGTTGTTTTGCTGGATTTGTAAAGGTAATGTCCATCGCACCATTTTTATTTACCTTGATACTGTCATAGTCTCCATCGAACACGATTGGCTGATGATTACTATCGAGTACGGAAGCTCCCGAGGATGTAACAAGCCGCACTTGCTCAGAATTTAAGACAGGCTGCAATTGAAAGGAGCCATCTCTGGTGTACAGCGTCGTTCCTTCTGAAGCCACTCGAAAGAAGCCCGAGCTGCCTTGAATCATGAAATCAAGAGGCCGATCCGTTTGCTTGAGTGATCCTTGTTCTGAGTGGAGACTTGTTTGAGCGAGTTTTGCCCCGGTGCCAATACGAAGTCCGTATGGTGTCGATCGTCCGACTTCGTGCCTAAGAAGAGCTTGTCTTTCCATGGATTGCACAAGAGTATCCGAAAAGTTGGCCTCTTGGCGCTTATAGCCTGTTGTATTGACATTCGAGATATTATTGGCAATAACATCAATCTTTTTTTGCAGCTCACGCATCGTATTGGCTGCCGTGTTCATTTGAATGCTCATTTAATGGGCCCCCTTATTAAATCCGGCCAATATCATTTACCGTTTTTTCCATGCTGCGGTCATAAGCCTGGATGACTTTTTGGTTTGACTCGAAGCCGCGATACGTCGTGATCATTTCAGACATCGTTTGGGTTACATCGACATTCGATTGTTCAATAAATCCTTGTTTGACAAGCGTACGGATGTTGTTTAAACCTTCTATCTCGTCAACAGCTTGAGGTCCAGCTTCCGGGTTTCCTTCCCACCGTAACAATCCATGCCCTTCTTTGACGAATTGTCTGGTTTCTTCGGTATATCCAATCCAAATTCGACCGTTCCTAGTCCCGTCGGGCAGGAGAATTTGACCGTCATCCACTACCTTAAATTCCTTAGTATTGACTTGAATGGGTTGCAAGTTTTGATTGAGGACAGGATTCCCTTCACTTGTTGTCAGGATTCCGTCCTGATTAACGGTAAACTGTCCATTTTTGGTATAACGGATTTGGTTGTCTGAAGCATTCACCGCAAAGACCAGTGTTCCCTTTTCCGGATTCATTGGCAATGCTTCATC
This sequence comes from Mesobacillus maritimus, assembly GCF_044803185.1. Lineage (GTDB taxonomy): Bacteria > Bacillota > Bacilli > Bacillales > Cytobacillaceae > Mesobacillus_B > Mesobacillus_B maritimus_B. The sequence goes on along the minus strand of NZ_CP085225.1, from coordinate 5,233,627 downwards.
AAGCAGAGCCAAGTCCGTAGAATTTCCAGTTTCTTTTAATGGACCTGACATAAAAGCAGGGATTCCTTCCTGGGTATATACACCAGTATGGAGGGTTCCGATGTAAGGGCTCTTGGGACCATTGTGGTCAGAGGAGCCCGTTTGTATAGCCCGAATCAATTGAGCAGGAAAGGCACGCAAAGCCGTTTGATCCTGTTTAAATCCGGGTGTATTGGCGTTTGCCAGATTATTTGTCAAAACTTGTTGTTTTCTGTTATGGGCCATCATTCCTGATGTTGCCGTATATAGACCTCGAAACATTTCGTTTTCTTCCCTTCGAAATAACGGTTCTATCTTTATATATCGGTAAGAGATTCAGAAACTTTAGCTTCTGTCACAAAAAAGACTTCATTACTAGTACAAAAGGCATGTTACAATCTCATTAAAAAAAGTTTACAATTTTCTACAGCGATGGTAATCTTGATAAGAAAGTTGTCGAATAATAGCGAAATTTAGCAGATTTTGAAAAAACTATATATGATCGTCACGATAATAGCAAACTTCTTCGAAAGGGAAGGACGCAAAGCCACGGGCCTACATTCACTTGAACATGGTAGCCGGGTTGCCGAAAAGATGGTAGGATTTTTCTGTCAGTCCACCCTTTTTCGGGGTGGACTTTTTTATGTGCTTAAAACCTACAAAACTTTGAACTCAGAGAATTGTCCAGCTCCAGCGCCCTTCGCTCTACGATAAGTCAAGCACGAATGCGCCTCCGGCTCTTCGTGTTTCCTTTATCTCAGTTGGAGAGCTCCAGGCCATACGCCGCTGAGCAGGGCGCTTACGCATTTCAATTGTCCAGCTCCAGCGGCTAACTCCTCGGGTCATAAGCCACCCCTGAAAGGAAGGCAAAGAGCGCCTTCTTTTCAGGTGCGTTTTATGCCTGTCGGAGTTGGACGAGCCGCTTACGCATTTCAAATAAGGAGGTTCATAGATGAATATTTTTCCTCAATCTTTTCAGCAATTGGAGCAAGCTTTATCCGCCGCGACTTTAAAACAGAAAGTAATCGCTTCGAATATCGCTAATGTTGACACCCCTAATTACAAGAGTAAATCGGTTGACTTTCAAGCTACACTTCAACAAGCCCTAGAGAATCAATCCGTAACGAGCTATAAAACAAACGAAAAGCATTTGCCGTTTAGCAGTGAACATTCCGCATTTAACCCCAAAATAAACACAAACAACGAAACGAAGTTTAAACCGAACGGAAATAATGTGGATATGGATTACGAAATGGCCCAGTTGGCCAAGAACCAATTATGGTATAACGCAGTAACCGACCGGGTGAACGGCCATTTTAATAGTTTACGAACAGTGATCAATGAAGGGAGGTAAAAGGGATGAGTATATTCAATAGCTTTCATATTAGCGCTTCAGGTTTGACAGCCAATCGCTTGAGGATGGATGTTGTTTCTTCCAATATTGCCAATGCGAATACAACACGTGCTCAGCTTGTAAATGGAGAATGGGTACCTTACCGAAGAAAGTCGGTTGAGCTAACACAAACAGGTGTTTCTCCATTTGAACAAAAGCTACAAACGGCGATGAATAAAGGGAATGGTGTAGCGGTTTCGCAGATTAAAAAAGACCCAACCCCCTTTCCGCTTACATATGATCCAACCCATCCTGATGCGGATGAAAATGGGTATGTCCGCCTACCTAACGTCGACCCAATAAAAGAAATGGTTGACCTCATGTCGGCAACCCGCTCGTATGAAGCAAATGTTACGGCTTTAAATTCTTCAAAGAATATGTTTATGAAAGCCTTAGAGATTGGGAGATAGTTTATTTATTGGGTGAAAAATTAGAAAAGACCGGCTCCACCAGTAGGAGGGCCATCAGGAGGTTAAGAGATGAATCATGTAAGCAGCATTCAAACCCCGTTTATTCAAAGTCAAGCGATTCCCAAAGCAGCGGCTGATAGGAAGGTAGACGGTTTCGGTGATTTATTTAAAAAAGCGCTGCAAGAGGTGGATACCGCTCAGAAGGAATCACAAATGAAAACCCAGCAGTTGGTCATGGGGGAAGGCACAGATATTCATGAAGTGATGATTGCTGGGCAAAAGTCCAATCTGTCGTTGCAGCTGACCGTGCAAACGCGGAATAAAGTGGTGGAAGCCTATCAAGAAATTATGAGAATGCAAGTTTGATTCTCTTGATTAGGATGATGAAAAGATGAAAGAAAAATTACTTAGATTTAAAAGTAAAGCAGTAGAGACGTGGAGCAGTTTCTCAGGAAAAACAAAATGGTCACTGGTAGGGACATTTGTTGTGACCCTTGTGATTTTAAGTGTCTTTGTTTATATGGCTTCGAAACCAAATCTTACCCCGCTCTATTCGGGTTTATCTCCTTCTGAGGCGGGTGAAATCAAAGCAGCCATTGAAGAACGGGGAATTATGGTGGAAGTTTCACCAGACGGAAAATCGATTAGTGTTCCGAATGAACAAGTGTCCAATTTAAAGGTAGCCTTAGCGGCTGAAGGAATTCCAAAGAGCGGAAATGTCAATTACAGCATTTTCAGCGAAAATATGGGATTGGGCATGACCGATCGCCAATTTGATGTGGTCGAACGGGATGCGATGCAAAATGAACTTGCAACCTTAATTAAACAAATTGCTGGTGTCAGTGAAGCCAATGTAATGATTACGCTGCCAAAGGAAAATATTTGGATTACAGATGAAGCCCAAGTGGCAACCGCTTCGGTTGTCATCAAAGGAGAGCCATCTTTTCAATTGGAGCAAAAGCAAGTCAATGGGCTTTACCATTTAATCAGTAAAAGTGTGCCCAACTTACCAACGGATGAGATTGTAATTATGGGTCAAAACGGTCAAATCTATGCGATGCAAGATGAAGGTCCAGCGGATACAACGTTTTCGGTATATCAAGAACAGCGCGAAATTCGCAAGGATATCGAACAAGATATTCAGCGTGAATTGCAGCAAATGCTCGGCTTGCTTCTTGGCCGTGATAAAGTCGTCGTATCGGTTATGGCTAGCGTTGACTTTACAAAAGAAAAACGGGAAGAACAACTAGTTGAGCCGGTTATCGATGAAAACAATCAAGGCATTGATATAAGTGTGGAACGAATTATCGAGTCCTACTCAAGTGAAGGTGGAGTCGTTAATGATGCAACAAGTACAGGGAACACGGATATCGCAAACTATCCGGGTGTGGATGGAGTAGGAAACAGCGAATCGGAAAGAACAGAAGAGCGGATTAACCGTGAAGTCAATCGAATCCATCGACAAATTGAATTAAGCCCTTATGTCATTGATGACCTGACCATTAATGTCGGCGTTGAACCACCGATCCCAAATACCCCAGCAAGCTTAACCCAGCAAAATATGGATGATATTCGAAATCTATTGACCAATGTTGTGAGTAATTCGTTGAGCATGAATGGTGCATTGATGACAGATGAGGATCTTCAAAATCGCATTTCCGTCTTTGCCACAGAATTCCAAGGGAAGCAAGTTGTGGTGGAAGAAACGGAACCACCGTTATTTGATCAGCTTTCGAACGTTCCAATGATGATTGGGGCAGGGATTGCTGTATTGCTCATTATTTTGATGATTGCTGGTTTCCTTCGTAGAAGAAAACGAAAGAAAGAGGAGGAGGAATTCCTGCTCGATTTGTATGAAGAGCCAATGGCACAAGTGAACCAGGCCGAAGAAGAGGAAATTGATTTATCTGAGTTATCGTCAAAAACAAATCCAAAACGAAAAACCATTGAAAAGCTGGCAAAAGAACGACCTGAAGATTTTGCTAAATTGTTGCGATCTTGGATGGCTCAAGATTAGGAGTGTTGCTCATGGCTAAAAGGATTAGAGAGTTAAATGGCATTCAAAAAGTAGCCGTGCTGTTAGTTTCGTTAGGTCCAGAAGTTTCGGTCGAAGTCTTTAAACAATTATCTGAACAAGAAATTGATCATTTAACAATGGAAATTGCCAATGTGCGAAAGTTAAGCAGCAGCCAAACCGAACAAGTATTGAATGAGTTTTATGAAATGATTCTGGCACAAGACTTCATAAGTGAAGGCGGGCTGGATTATGCCAAAGACATTTTAGAAAAAGCGTTAGGGAAAGACAAAGCAATCGAGGCAATTGGACGATTAACCTCCCGTTTACAAGTGAAACCGTTCAATTTAGCAAGAAGATCGGATCCAAACCAACTTTTAAACATCTTACAGCATGAAAATGCCCAAACGATTGCGCTTGTTTTATCGTACTTGGATGCAGGGCAATCATCGCAAATTCTTTCCCAGCTCCCCCCCGAAAAGCAGGCGGAAGTGGCACGAAGAATCGCGTTAATGGAAAGTACATCGCCGGAAATCATTAACCAGGTTGAACAAATCCTTGAACGCAAGCTTACTGCGACAGGTAGCCGCGACTACACCTCCACTGGTGGGGTTGAGGCAGTTGTTCAAGTATTAAGCAAAGTGGATCGCGGCACGGAAAAGGCGATTCTTACAGAGCTTGAATCAGAAGATCCCGAGTTGGTGGAAGAAATTAAGAAACGCATGTTTGTCTTTGAGGATATTGTTTCTCTTGATACTCGCTCGATACAGCGTGTTCTTCGAGAAATCGAGGATTCCGATTTGACCTATGCGTTGAAAGTTGCTAGCGAGGAAGTCCAAAATGTCCTCTACCGCAATATGTCAACAAGACGAGCAGAAACACTCCGCGAGGAAATTGCCTTTATGGGTCCTGTGAAATTAAAAGACGTTGAAGATGCGCAGGCACGTATTGTTACGATGATTCGCAGTCTAGAAGAAAAAGGAGAAATTGTTGTATCCCGAGGCGGGGGAGATGATGTGATTGTCTAATATCTTTCGCATTCCTCACCGAGAGCAGGTTGAAAAAAGAATAATTGGGACAAAGAAGATTGAAGTGAAGATCACAACAGATTCACCGAATGAACTGAGTCCCATTCAACAGAAACAGTTTTTACAACAGGAGATTGTGGCTTTACAAGAACAATCTCAACAATTGCAGACTCAATTAGAAACAGAGCGAGCCCAGGCCAAAGCTGAAATTGAACATTGGTGGCTGACGAAACAAGAAGAAGCACAGCTTGAGGCAAAGAGACTAGGAGACGAGGCTTCAGAGCAAGGGTACCAAGAAGGGTTTCAACAGGGAATGCTTCAAGCGGAAGCGGAATTCCAACAAAAACGGCAGGAAATGCAGCAATTGCTTGAAACAGCCTATGAAGAAAGAAATCAAATTATCCAACAATCCGAATTGTTTCTCTTGTCGCTAAGCGTAAAAATTGCTGAGAAGGTCATCAAGGGAGAATTAAAACAGCATAACGAACAATTGCTGAACCTGGTCAAACAAGCGTTAAAGCAAGTCGAAGAGAAAGAAGATGTTGTGATTCAGATGGCTCCTGAAGATTATCCGGTTCTGCTTCCGTTTATGGATGAATTAAAACCATATGTTGGTCCTGATTCCGAGTTAAAAGTGATTCCGGTTCCCCATTTCACAAAAGGCGGCTGCATGATTCACACAGAGAGCGGGTCCTATGATGTCACGGTAACAAGCCAGCTTGAAGAAATCAAACAGCACTTACTGGCTTATTGTGAGGAGAAGACAAACTCATGATCCTGGAGAAAGATGAGTATCTCCCGTTATTAGAGGAGATCCAACCAATTAAAAAACATGGAAAAGTGACGCAAGTGATTGGGTTGACCATTGAATCAAAGGGGCCGAAAGCGAAAATCGGCGAACTTTGCTTGCTCTATCCAACCGAAACTGGCAGGCCAATTGAAGCGGAAGTGGTCGGCTTCCGGGATAATAAAATTTTGCTGATGCCGTTAAGGGATTTAGCACAAGTTGGACCAGGGTGCCTAGTGGTCGCAACAGGAGTTCCCCTGCAAATCAAAGTAGGGCCGTCCATCTTAGGGAAGGTTCTTGATGGAACAGGAAACCCATTAGATGAAAGTCAACTTCCAAAGGGTTTAAAGAACTACTCAACCAATAATCAACCGCCAAATCCTTTGAAAAGACCTAGAATCACAAAGCCTTTAGAGGTTGGCATCCGAGCCATTGACGGGTTGCTGACGGTCGGACAAGGTCAGCGCATTGGCGTGTTTGCTGGCAGTGGTGTTGGCAAAAGTACATTGATGGGCATGATTGCCCGTAATACAGAAGCAGATGTGAACGTCATCGCTCTGGTTGGCGAACGGGGACGGGAAGTCCGTGATTTTATCGAACGGGATTTAGGCCCGGAAGGCTTAAAAAAATCCGTGCTAGTGGTCGCTACTTCCGACCAACCGCCGCTGCAACGAATAAAAGCTGCTTTGACTGCCACATCGATTGCTGAATATTTTCGAGATCAAGGAAAAAACGTCATGCTGATGATGGACTCTGTCACCCGATTTGCCATGGCCCAGCGCGAAGTCGGTCTCGCAGTCGGTGAGCCTCCTACAAGCAAAGGCTATACCCCAAGTGTTTTTGCCTTGCTGCCTAAGCTGTTGGAACGCTCTGGGACATCTACCCATGGTTCGATTACCGCTTTTTATACTGTCTTGGTTGATGGCGATGACATGAATGAACCGATTGCCGATGCTGTTCGGGGCATCCTCGACGGTCATGTTGTCCTAGATCGGAAAATTGCTCAAAAAGGACAGTTTCCAGCGATTAATCTGCTTTCAAGTGTCAGTCGTGTCATGCATGATCTGATTCCGGAAGATCACCAAAAGGCTGCCGTTCAGTTTAAAAAACTGCTCGCTTCCTATGAAACCTCTGAGGACCTGATTCATATTGGCGCGTATAAAAGCGGAACAAACAAGGAAATCGATGATGCGATTCGTTTTTATCCGCTCATCAAAAAGTACTTACAACAAGATATGTATGAACATACGAAGTTTGACGAAAATATCAACCTATTAATCCAGCAGTTTGGAGGATAAACGTGGCCACTTTTCATTATCCATTTCAAAGAATCCTAGATTTAAAAGAGAATGAAAAAGATTTTGCACAAATCCAAATGGCTGAGGCCATTAAAAAGCAGGAGGAAAGTCTCCGCAAAAACCAAGAAATCTATCAAAAAATCATCGAAGTCGAGAATGAAAAAAATCAAAAACAACTAGATGGTGTCAATATCTTTGAATTAAGAATGCTAGAAAATTACATCGATCAGTTGAAAAACCAGCTCTTATCTGCGGAACGTGATCTTGAACGACTAGATACCCATGTGGTTCAGACACAGAGCCATTTGTGCGTCAAAGTCCAAGAAGAAAAAACCTGGCTTAATTTAAAGAATCAACGGCGAAAGCAGTTTGACCAGGAAATGAAACAATCAGAACAGGCCTTATTTGACGAGATGGCCGCCAATCGATTTTACCGGGCATTATCGACCGAAAGAGGGTGAAATCCATAGACACAGTAAGCATCTCTTTCCAAGCGCCAGTTCGCCAAGCGAAGAATTCGTTCCAATCTAAAAACGTTGTCCAGCAAACAAATGAGGAGTCTGCTTTTTCTAAGGTTTTTCACTCTACCTCTTCTGACCAGGAAAAGGTCAATAGAGACGAGTTAGAGGAAGTCCTGAAAGCGACCGAAGAAGCCTTGAACGTTTTACAAGAACAGCCAAAAGATTCTTTGTCAGCCGAAGAGATGGGAATGCTCTCATCGGTGCTACAACTACTATCTCAAAAAATATCAGATCTCCTTGTTCAGCAGCTAGAAAACCAGTCTTCTGAGACAAACACCCAACAGCTTGAGAGTGAACGTAACGCATTAATCGCTTTTTCAACTAAAGAATTCGCAGAGCCTCTTCCTTTTATGGGGGTAGATGAAAAAAACTTTTTAAATAAATTTAATCGTGATTTTGAACAGGCAATCAATCTAGTAAAGACACAGCTTGAAAGAGTTCAGCAGACGGTTCCTTTTAAGCAAGGTGAATCCATCGTAACGCTTTTTCAGCGGTTAACCTTTCTGATGGAGGACATGGCTCAAGGAATCGAACAAGAACAAATGACTGGACAACCCTTAAAAATAGAATTTTCTCTGCCGTTAGGAGAAGCCCATGGGCAACTTCAGCGCGGAAATAGCTTGCTCACGCTCGAGCAAAATCCAGACCAACCGAATAGTCAAGGAATCACCGTAAGTGCTGTACAGGGTGCTCAAGGCAGTCAAGTGGCGCAAAGGGTAGAATCGAGTCCCCAATCATCCTTTGTCCGGTTCAGCCATTTCATTGAGGATTTAAGCGAAATCTTTGGAGGAACGTATCGTTTGCATTCCACACTTGAGGGTACTCAGTTAAGGGTAAATATCTTTCCGGAGCATCTAGGACACCTAGATATTCGGTTGACCTCCATTGATGGGAAGATCACAGCGCAAATTTTCACAGCTAGCCTCACGGCAAAGGAGGCTTTGGACCTTCAAGTTCAACAGCTGCGGAATTCGCTTATCCAGCAGGGGGTTCCCGTTGAGAAAATTGAAATTGCGCACCAACCATCACAACAATCCTTTGGACAGCAGCATGCCCATCCTGAACAGCGGTTCTCTCAACAACAGCATAGGCAGGGTATTTCACCACGGAATGGAAATGCCTATCTTTTGACGGAGGAAGAAGCCGCTACAGATCGTCAGCCTTTTGCGGATGGGTCTGTGCAAGTGAATTATACAATCTAGCTTGAAAGGAGATGGCCTTATGAACGTAAGTGGTGTAAGCGCAGGAACAAGTCAAAATGTTGCGGCTTCCAAGCAAACAGAGTCACAAAACGGCCTTGGCAAAGATGCCTTCCTTAAAATTTTAGTTACTCAATTAAAAAATCAAGATCCGATGGAACCATTAAAAGATACCGAATTTATTGGGCAAATGGCCCAGTTTACCAGTTTGGAACAATTAACGAATTTAAATCAATCGATGAATCAGTTGATTGGACTACAAGGAAATCAGAAATTAACCGACCATGCGGATTTACTCGGGACAACCGTCTATTGGGAGCAAATAATCAATGGGCAGGTTCAGTCAGGCGAGGGCATTGTAAAAGCGTTGGCCCTTAAAAATGGGGAGCTGACGGTGGAGCTTGAGAATCATGACACTGGTGTTCCTATCGCTCATATTCAGCGGATTGAACAAGACAGGAAAGAAAATGACGTAATCTAATCCCCATAACGGATTAGTAAAAACGAAAGGGGAAATAAATATGCTTCGTTCCATGTATTCAGGTGTGTCAGGGATGAAAGGGTTTCAAACGAAACTAGATGTGATCGGGAACAATATTGCCAATGTGAATACGGTCGGATATAAGAAAAGCCGCATCAACTTTCAAGATTTGTTAAGTCAAAATTTATCGAATAGCAGCGTAAACCCGATGCAGGTTGGGCTAGGGAACACGACTTCTTCCATTGATGTTCTCCATACCCCAGGCTCCCTGATGACAACAGGAGTCAATAGCGATGTCTCAATCATGGGCGATGGATTCTTTGTTGTTCAAAAAGGACAAGACGATGGAGCTCCTGAATCGTATTTAACGCGTGCAGGTAACCTTGTGGTGGATAAAGGTGGTCAGCTGCTCACCACGCAGGGCTACAATGTGGTGGGTCTAAGAGCAAATGATAATACATTCGGACCAATCACGATTGATCCAGAACAATTCGATTCTTACACCATTAACCGTGCAGGTGAGATTTACGGGAAAAATTCAACAACCTGGCAAGAGGAACTCATTGCGACACTAGCCATTGTCAAACCAGAAAATCCAGCCGGCCTTAGTAAAGTGGGTGGGTCTTTATATGAGATGACGATGAGTGCGGATGAAAATGGGGTCATTGACAACACCGATCTTATGACGGCGAAAACGGCCAATACAGAAGTTGTTTCTGGTCAGTTAGAAATGTCCAATGTGGACCTCACCGAAGAATTCACAGAACTAATTGTGGCTCAACGTGGCTTCCAGGCCAATTCCCGAATTATTACGACATCCGATGAAATCCTGCAAGAAGTTGTGAACTTGAAACGATAAAAATAGGAGGGGAAGACGGAGTGGGATTCTTCCCGCTCGTCTCTTCATAACATGATCCAATTAACAAGATTAAATCAATCAACCTTGACCTTAAATGCCATTTATATTGAAAGAATTGAATCAACCCCAGATACAGTGATCACTTTACTATCAGGCAAGAAGGTGCATGTCCTGGAAACTTCTGCTGAAGTGACTCGTAAAGTGACGGATTTTTATCAAAAAATAAACCTTCTATCTAGTCTGCAAGAACCAAATCGGAATGAATGAGGGGGTAGGTAAGTCTTGAATAACTTTCATTCCACATCGAATGGGGAACTCCTTCGCTCACCTGTTGCAATCAAACAGGATGGAGTTCGAACAGGAAAAAAAGTCACAACGTATGACTTTAAAAATGCGATGCGCTTTTCGCAAGATCAGATTCGGACGTTAACTAGAATTCATGAAAACTGTGCCAGGCTGTTAACATCCTATTTTTCAACTCAGCTTCGGACATTTGTCCAAATTTCTGTTTCTGAAGTGGTCCAGTGTACTTATGAGGAATTCATTCAGAATGTCGAAAAAAAATCGATTTTAGGTATTTTTAAAGCACCGCCGCTTGAAGGGAACATGGTCATGGTCGTTCCGCCCACTATATCCTATACCATGCTTGATCGATTGCTTGGTGGTCAAGGCAAGGTTGCGGCACATCACCCTGATTTAACGGAAATTGAAATCGGGGTGATTCGCAGAGTTTTTATGAGAGCCTTAAATAGCTTTCAGGAAGCTTGGGATTCGGTGGAGAAGGTAATTCCTGAGTTGACAGAGATTGAAGTCAATCCCCAGTTTCTAACAATGGTACCGCCTAATGAGACCGTCATATCCGTTTCGCTCCATACCATTATTGGGGAAGAGGCCGGAACCATGCATATTTGCTTGCCGCATGTCGTGTTGGAACAGGTTCTTCCCAAGTTATCGGCCCGTCATTGGTTGGCAACACAGAAAAAGGCGGCCGAAAGCCATGAAGTAGAAGTATTAGAACGAAAATTACAACGAACAAAGCTGGAAGTGAAAGCGATTCTCGGCCAGTCATCGATTGATATTAGTGAGTTTCTTCAACTTAAAAAAGATGATGTCATCCGTTTGAATGAAACCTTCCAAGCGCCGATTACGGTGTTCGTTGATCAGAAAAGAAAGTTTTTCGCTCAGCCTGGGATTTCAAAAGGTAGAGTGGCTGTACAAGTTACCGATGTTATGGACGAGGGAGATGATTTCGAATGACCATTAAAGGACTATCTCCGGATGAAATAAGTGGCTTATTAGGTCCACAAAAGCGCGAAGGCGAGAATGTTTCGGTTCCAACCTTGTCTTCGTATGAAACGGAAGTTTTAGCGGAAATCTTCAGTGTTTCATTTGGAAGTGCATCAGGTGTGCTGACAAGCCTTTTTGATGAACAAGTATCGATTTCGGGGCCAGAGCTTTCCGTTAAACAGAAAGCAGAGATTAGATATCCGTCTTTTATAGGAGTAGGGAACTATTCAGGAGAAGTGAATGGACGTCAGTTTCTTTTTATTCATAAAGAAACAGTTGTGAACATTGCTCGAAAGATGAATGTCCCTTTAGCTGAAGAAGAAAACCAGTCTCTTTTTCAGGTTGTTCAAGAAGTGTTTGGGAAAGTATTCGCGGCAATCAGTGATTCGATGTCGTCCATATTGGAATTGGATCTTGCCCATACCTTATCTAGAGTAGATTTAATTGAAGGCAGCGAGGATGAACTTTCAGTTGGAAAGTTTTCCGAAGCGGAAGCATTTGTTCATGCATCCTTTTCAATCCTAACCAGCAGCCAAGAAAATCTAGGCTTTACGATTTGTCTTCCAGTTGAAACAGCCGAAGAAATCGTAGAAGTTGTAACCGGTTCGATGAATGAGACGAATAAGGAGGTGGAGTTACCAACAATGAGCCAAAACCAAACACCAAACCTAAATATACAATCTGTCCAATTTTCATCATTTGATGAGAGTCCATCCCAACAGACAGAACCGAATAATATCGATCTTTTGCTAGATATTCCTCTTCAGGTAACGGTCGAACTAGGACGTACAAAGAAAATGGTGAAAGAGATTTTGGAGGTTTCTCCAGGATCGATTATTGAGCTTGATAAACTATCGGGTGAACCCGTGGATATTTTAATAAACAATAAGTTAATTGCGGTTGGAGAAGTCGTGGTCATTGATGACAATTTCGGGGTAAGGGTAACGGATATTTTAAGCCCTATGGATCGAATCTCCAAGCTTCGGTAATGGACTTGCTAAGGAGTGCATCAAGTTTGATTCGAAAAGCAGTTATAGTTGGTTTCGCGATTTGCTGGTTCCTATTTGTCGGCAGCTCCATTTCAGTGGAAGCTGAAGAGCCGAATGTATTGGACTGGCTTAATGAGGAGCAGCTTGATGGACAACCAGTCGAAACAGATCCTATAAGTAATTCAGAACGGAACGATGGGAAAGCAAAGAGTCCAATCTTGTTAATCGGACAGCTCCTCTTTTATACCCTCCTCATTGTTGTCATGATTTATGCGCTAATTAAATTTTTGGCATCAAGACAAAAGAAACTGCAACCTAATCAAGCCATCCAGTTGATTGGCGGAACGGCCTTAGGAAACAATAAGTCGTTGCAGCTGGTAAAAGTGGGTGGAAACGTGTATTTGCTTGGAGTTGCCGATCAAATCACGTTAATTAAAGAGTTTTCAAATGAGGAGGAACTTGGCTCCTTCGATGCCGAGCAGAAAAAACCAGTGTTTTTCTCCAGTTCCATATTTGGCTCGGCGAAACAACCAGCAAACCAGAGCCCCGGTCAGGGATTCGAGCAGTTGTTTCAAACAAGCTTGAAGAAACAAAAGGAAAAACAACATCAAGTAGAGCATGATCTGTTTGAAAACGATCGGGAGGGCAGGGATAGATGATGGACGAACTTCTGCTTTCCCTTATGATTCCTGGAATCAATCTTGGGACAGATGCTCCTGAAGGTGTTGGTGTGACGCTACAGTTATTGTTCTTGTTAACGATTTTGTCGCTCGCTCCGGGAATTTTAATTATGCTCACGTGTTTCACACGGATTGTCATTGTCTTGTCGTTCGTGCGGACAGCGTTAGGAACGCAGTCGATGCCGCCAAATCAGGTGCTGATTGGGCTCGCGCTGTTTTTAACCTTTTTTGTGATGGCTCCCGTTTTTTCGGAAGTCAATGAAACGGCCTTGCAGCCTTATTTAGCTGGGGAGATGGCCCAGGATGATGCACTTGATACAGCGATTATGCCCATTAAGGGATTTATGGCAAAGCATACAAGGGAAAAGGATTTGGCTTTGTTCTTTAAATATGGCGAGTTAGAAAAGCCTGACAGTATCGATGATATTCCGTTGACAGCCTTGATTCCGGCATTCGCCATTAGTGAGTTGAAAACGGCTTTCCAAATTGGCTTTGTCATTTTTATTCCGTTTTTAGTCATTGATATGGTAGTGGCTAGTACATTGATGGCCATGGGGATGATGATGCTTCCTCCGGTCATGATTTCGCTGCCGTTTAAAATTTTATTATTTGTCCTTGTGGACGGATGGTACCTAATTGTAGAATCGCTGCTTGTCAGCTTTTAAATGAAGGGATGGAACCCGTATGACGCCAGATTTGGTCATTCACCTCGCCGAACAATCGATTTATACCATTATCATCATCGCTGCTCCTATGCTTTTGATTGCACTGGCAGTAGGACTGCTTGTCAGTGTGTTTCAAGCGATGACCCAAATCCAGGAACAAACCCTTGCCTTTATACCGAAAATCTTAGCCGTCTTTATTTCCATTGTTGTCTTTGGCCCGTGGATGTTAACGATTTTATTGGACTACACGAGGGACTTGTTCCAAAGCCTTCCACATTTAATTGGGTAGTGAAGTCGGCATGACTATCATTCTTGAGATGCTGCCATATTTTCTCCTAATGCTCGTTCGGGTGACTTCGTTTTTCCTAATTGCTCCGGTGTTTTCGATGAGGGGCGTTCCAACTCAGTTTAAAATCGGTCTTGCTTTCTTTCTGACTTTGTTTGCTATTTCAGCCAGTACGAGTGAAGCGGTTATTTTAATTGATGGATATTATCTGTTTTTGATTGCAAAAGAGGTATTCATTGGGGTTGCGCTGGGGTTTACGGCAGCCTTGCTCTTATATGCCGTTCAGGTTGCGGGGGCATTTATTGATTTCCAAATGGGCTTTGCCCTTGCCAATGTGATGGACCCGCAAACAGGTGCACAGGTTCCGATGATTGGTCATTTTAAATACACGCTAGCTTTGTTATTTTTACTCATTGTCGACGGACATCATCTCATGTTGGATGGTGTGATGAGGAGCTTTCAATTTGTCCCGATAGAAACGGTCTCGTTCTCACTCGAAAGCGGTGAAATGGCTCGCTTTATGAGCACTTTATTTTTACAAATGTTCTTGATTGCGGTACAAATCGCCTTGCCGGTGGTCGGAGCGGTTTTTTTAATCGATGTTGCGCTTGGGATTTTAGCCAAAACGGTTCCACAATTAAATATCTTTGCGGTTGGTTTTCCAGTCAAAATTTTTGCCGGGTTTATTATGTTACTACTGGTTATGCCGTTTTTCTTCTTTATATTGCAAAGCTTATTTGAAAAGATCATTGTCAGTATGGCAGAGTTAATCAAGTTATTAGGGGCGTAAAACATGGCAGGTGAAAAATCAGAAAAAGCAACCCCCCAGAGGCGGCAAGATTCAAAGAAAAAAGGTCAAGTGGCAAAAAGCGCGGAAGTACCATCAGCGCTGATTATGCTTGGGGGATTTTTATTGCTCTCTTTTATGGGGGAAGGAATGCTTGAAAGAGTTCTAGCGATGTTTCGGCATCATTTCCAACAGTCCATCGGCTTGGAGCTGACGCCGCAAAGCATTCAAAATTTGTTTGAACTGGTCACCTTTGAGAGCTTTAAGCTGATGCTGCCGATTGCGGTGGTTGCCCTCGTGTTTGGTGTTCTGGGGAATTATGTTCAAATTGGTTCGCTGTTTACGGCAGAGCCGTTAAAAATGAAGCTCGAAAAGATTAATCCAATTTCAGGTGCCAAGCGAATTTTCTCGCTTCGCAGTTTAGTCGAATTACTTAAATCGTTATTAAAGGTTGTTATTGTTGCTTCAGCCACTTTTGTAGTCTTGTGGCGGGGATTAGATGAGTTGTTCTTGCTTTCGCAAAAAAGTATTGGTCACTCACTAGCCTATTTGGCTGGTCTTACGGTTCAGATGGGGCTAGCTGTTGCTATGATTCTATTATTCTTATCGATACTGGATTATTTGTATCAAAAATTTGAATTCGAAAAAAGCATTCGTATGTCCAAACAGGATATTAAAGATGAAATGAAAAAGTCGGAGGGAGATCCTCTTATTAAATCAAAGATAAAAGAAAAACAACGCCAAATGAGTATGAATCGAATGATTCAGGACTTACCAAAAGCAGATGTTCTGATTACCAACCCGACCCATTATGCGATTGCGATTCAATATGATGCCGAAACGATGGAGGCTCCGATGGTGATTGCAATGGGGAAGGATCATCTAGCCTTAAAAATAAAAGAAAAAGCGAAAGAATTAAATATTGTGATGATGGAAAATAAACCACTTGCCCGTGCACTATATCATCAAGTCGATATTGGGGATTCTGTTCCAGAGGAATTGTTCCAGGCGGTCGCAGAGGTTTTAGCATATGTGTATCGACTAAAAGGAAAAATTCGTTAGGGAGGAGTAAGTTGCTTTGAAAATGAAAGATCTGTCCGTCTTACTGGCGGTCATTATGATTGTCGTTATGATGGTCATTCCTCTTCCACCACTTTTATTGGATCTCTTAATTTTGATTAATATCAGCCTTTCGTTAACGATTATTCTTGTGGCCATGAATACAAAAGAGGCGCTGCAGTTTTCCATCTTTCCGTCGTTGTTGCTGTTAACGACCTTGTTTCGACTGGGACTTAATGTTTCAACCACCCGGTCCATCTTGACCAATCAAACAGCAGGCGAGGTGGTTGCAACCTTTGGGAGTTTTGTAGTTGGGGGCAGTCCGATTATTGGGTTGATGGTTTTCTTGATTCTGGTGATTATTCAGTTTCTAGTCATCACCAAAGGATCGGAACGTGTCGCTGAGGTCGCCGCGCGCTTTACCCTCGATTCGATGCCAGGAAAGCAAATGAGTATTGATGCAGACCTTGGTGCAGGAATGATTTCTGAAGTCGAAGCGAGAAAACGAAGAGAGAAGGTTAGTCGGGAAGCTGATTTTTATGGAGCGATGGATGGTGCCAGTAAGTTTGTTAAGGGAGATGCCATTGCGTCGATTATCATTACGCTAATTAATATTCTCGGAGGATTATTGATTGGGATAGTCGTTCATCAAATGTCATTTGGTGAAGCGGCAAACCTGTTTACGCTTCTATCGATAGGAGATGGTTTGGTCAGCCAGATTCCAGCCTTGTTAATTTCCACGGCGACAGGAATTGTTGTCACCAGAGCAGCTTCTGATGGCAATTTAGGGACGGACATCACCAACCAGCTTTTTGCCTACCCAAAGCTTTTGTATATCGTTGCTGGAACCCTTGTTTTACTAGCGGTCTTTACCCCAATCAATCTATTTTTGATCTTACCGATTGCGGGTCTAGTCGCTTTCGGCGGGTATAAAATGCAGCAGTCGCTTAGCTCAGAGGAAACGGAAAAGACTGAAACCGTCAACGAAACCCAAGAGCTTGAAAAACTAAAAAGTCCTGAAAGCGTGATGGACCTTCTACAAGTGGATTATATTGAATTCGAATTTGGCTATGGGTTAATTCCGATTGCCGATAAAAATCAAGGCGGAGATTTATTAGACCGCGTGATTATGATTCGAAGACAAATGGCGCTTGAATTGGGGATTGTTGTTCCAGTCATTCGCATCCGTGACAATATTCAGCTTCAACCAAATGAATACACCATTAAAATAAAAGGAAACAAAGTGGCATCCGGGGAGATCATGCTTGATCATTATTTAGCCATTAGCCCTGGCATTGATGACGAGGCGATTATTGGAATCGAGACCGTTGAACCAGCATTTGGGATGCCAGCACTGTGGGTAAACGAAGAAATGAAAGAAGAAGCGGAGCTATCCGGCTATGCCATTGTCGACCCGCCTTCTGTCGTGTCCACGCATTTAACGGAGGTCATTAAGCGCCATGCTCAGGAATTAATTGGCAGACAAGAAGTGAAAGCATTGATCGAACATGTCCGGGAACACTCACCAGCGGTTGTTGAAGAGTTAATTCCACAAATGATGACCATCGGCGAAGTCCAAAAAGTATTAATGAAGCTTCTGAGAGAAAAGGTATCGATTCGCAACTTGGTTGTGATTTTAGAAACGTTGGCGGATTATGCCCCGCAAACGAAAGATATTGATGTATTGACTGAATACGTGAGACAGGCTCTTTCAAGACAGATTACCTTGCAATATGCCAATCAAAATCAGGCATTACAGGTGATGACAGCCGGTGCTAGCTTCGAAAAGAAAGTGGCGGAATCTGTACACCGCTCGGAGCAGGGAACCTATTTATCTTTTGATCCTGAAACCTCACAGATCATCTATCAAAAAATTGCCGAACAGGCTGGCCAGCTCCAAGCCTCTGGTGTTCAGCCAGTATTGCTGACATCCCCTGCGATTCGCATGTATGTCCGTCAATTCTTAGAGCGCTATCTGCCGGACCTTACCATCCTTTCTTACAATGAATTAGAACCAGATATTGAAATTCAAAGTGTCGGAGTGGTGAATCTATAAAATGAGGTTAAAAACATATACGGTTAACACCCTGCCTGAAGGGATGCTGCAAATCAAAAAAGACCTAGGAGAGGACGCGCTGATTTTAAATACAAAAAAAGTGAAAACACGCGGCTTTTTAGGGTTTTTTAGGAAAGAAAAACTCGAAATTATTGCGGCGATTGAAACGAAGCCAATGGTTCGCGAACGACAGCCAGAACAGAAAGTACAGGGAGAGGGCGTACGTTCTTCGCTTGTTCGTGAGCAGGTGAGTCTGAAAGATCAATTATCAGAAGACAGAGAAATGGTGATGAGCGCCAAGGTCCATCATCCTCAAACTAAAGAGGATAAGCATTTGACGAGTGAACTCATGAATGAGCTAAAAGATCTGAAGAAAATGATGGTCCAGGTAATAGAGGAAGACAGGCTGCCAGAAGCTGTCCAAACCATTCATACGCAATTCGTCCGTCAGGAACTCACTCCAGAAATCCGTTCGGAGTTGTTGGGCAAGTTGATGGTAATGGTGAGTCAGAATCCCGAATATACCCGACAACAAGTGAATCATTTGGCAAGGAATGAAGTCGTCAAGTTTATTTATGCTCATCAAAAGATGCCTGAAACAAAAAGAAGCGAAATCATTTGTTTCGTCGGGCCGACTGGGGTCGGTAAAACCACGACCATCGCTAAAATTGCCGCGGATTATCTTTTAAACGAGAACAAAAAGGTCGGTCTCATTACGTCGGACACCTATCGCATTGCTGCGGTAGAACAATTAAAAACATATGCTGGGATATTAAATATCCCGATTCAAGTGGTCCAGACTCCTGCTGATATGAAGCAAGCGATGTCTGCCCTGAATTCCTGCGATGTGATTTTAATGGATACGGCCGGGCGGAATTATCAGCAACAACAGTATATGAACGAACTGGAATTGCTTCTTTCTGATCAAGGGAAAATCCAAACCAATTTAGTACTAAGCCTGACTTCTAAATACGGTGACATGAAGAAAATCATTGAAAGTTTTCAATCGGTCAAAATTGACCAGCTGATTTTAACGAAAAGGGATGAGACAAGTTCCTTTGGAGCGATTGTCAATGTAATGTACGAATACTCGATTCCCTTGCGTTATATCACCACTGGTCAAAATGTCCCCGATGATATTGTTGAGGTTACACCTGCGCTACTTACAAACTTCTTATTGGGAGACGGTTTAGAATGATGGATCAAGCAAAACGGTTGAGAGAAAGGGTCCGCCAATCGAAACCGGTAAAGGAGCAAAGAAAGACAAGGATTATTGCTGTTACAAGTGGAAAAGGTGGCGTCGGAAAATCCAACTTTGCGTTAAATTTCGCGTTAAGTCTGGTGAAGCAAAACAAGAAGGTCCTGCTCTTTGATGTGGACTTAGGCTTTGCCAATGTTGATGTCTTATTAGGTCGGTCAGCAAAGGAAAGCATTGCGACGATGCTTGAGAAGGAGCTGTCTGTTTGGGACATTATCGAGGAGGGGCCGAACGGCTTATGGTTCATTTCAGGGGGTACCGGGTTTCATGACATGTTTCGTTTAGATGAAGCAAAACTGAATACCTTTTTTACACAATTGAGCTCGCTTCAAGGTCATGTCGACTATATTATTCTTGATACTGGCGCAGGACTCTCTGTTGAAAATTTGCGGTTTATCATGGCTGCAGATGATGTCATTTTGGTGACTACGCCGGAACCAACCGCGATTACGGATGCTTATGCGGTTGTCAAAATGGTTTACGCGAGAGACCGAAATATTCATATAAAACTGATGGTGAATCAATGCACCAGTGAAAAGGAAGGCATTCAAACAGCTGATAATTTTAAAAGAGTAACGGAGCAGTTTTTAAATAAACGGATTGAACACCTTGGCTTTATCCCGAGTGATGCCCATGTCACAAGTTCGGTTAAAAAACAAATGCCGTTCTTCCTCGCCTTTCCGAACTGCCCTGCCTCAAAAGCTGTTGAACAAGTAACCTATGAATATCTGCAGCTACCTGTTCCTTTTAAGCTTGGGGTAAAAGGGTTCTTATTAAAAATGCTATCTATATAATCGGTTTTAGCGGCGGTGGCTCCGTCTTTCATCAACCTGCTTAAACAAGCGTGTTGCAGCCATATTTTATCAGAGGTGGTGAAGCCCTTTTGAAAAATAACCTGTCAAAAGAAGACCTCAGACAATGGAAAATGTGGAAGGCCGAGCGCAATCCAGAGGCGGGGGATTATTTAGTCAAGAAATACCATCATGTGTTGGACTATGTCATCCAGCGCTTTATGATTAGCCTGCCGAAAACGGTCCATAAGGATGACATCCGAAGTTATGCTTATGAAGGCTTACTGGATGCGATTGATAAGTTCCATTTGGATGGGGATTTCAAATTTGAAACCTATGCAAACTGGAGAGTGAAAGGGGCCATCATTGATGGTCTCAGGCAAAGTGACTGGCTTCCTAGGTCTGTGAGAGAAAAAGTGAAAAAGGTTGAAAAGGCCTATGCGGTTTTAGCACAACAGAATGGAAGGTCTGTTACCGATGAAGATGTGTGTCAACATTTAGGAATCACGAAAGCGGAATTGAACAAAACGGTATCCGAAGCGGCTTTGTCGACGATGATTTCCACGGATGAGACGGTTCAGGACGGTGAAAATGACCTAGTAAGAAGATCCAATGCGATTAAAAATGAGCAGGCAGAATCGCCAGAAGCTCATTTATACGAACAACTATTGAAAGAGGCCTTGGCAAAAGCGATTGACCGTTTGCCAGAAAAGGAAAAGTTGATTGTGACCCTTTGTTATTTTGAAGAATTAAAATTAACGGAAATTGCCGAAGTTCTAGGTTTGAGTGTTTCCCGCATCTCGCAGCTGCATTCAAAAGCGATTCTCCGGTTAAATTCGGCGATTTTATCGATTCAGGAAAACTATTAACTTAGGAAGATTTGAAAAAGGTGTAGGTGAACAGCATGGATTGGATTTCGGTAAGTATCGGATTGAGCATTTTATTAAATATTCTTTCACTCCTGATGCTGATCCAGAGCAAAAAGAGAAATGATTCCGATACGGAGAAAGATGTACAAACCATTCAGCAAAGTGTAGAACATTTTATATTAAAAATAGAAACCGAAAATGATAACCTTTATCAAAAGATCGTTCACTATGTAAAAACAAACCAACATGGTGCAGATGGAAGAATTCCAATATTGGAAGAGAAAATTCGTTTATTGGAAGAAAAGCTGGAATTTGAAGGGCCTTCTGATGATCAAAAGGGCGAACTTCCGCCACATGCTAGTTTACCAAGCAATCAGATTCAGGATGAAGAAAGCGTCCAGCAGTTATTTAAACAAGGTTTTTCACCCCGACAAATCGCCAAGGTCTTGCAAATGGAAGATGGCGAAGTTGAGCTGATCATCAATTTGTTGAAAAAACGACAGATACTCCCTAGATAAAATGAGGTGCTTCTCGTGCGAATTGAAAGGCAGACGAGCTTTCCGGTCGGTCAGCTCCAAAAAGGGCCAGTGGAAAGCAAACCAGCTAGCTCCTTTTTCAGAATGATGAGCCAATCCCAGACTAAGCTGCAGCTTGAACAAACCCTAGGCCGTCTGGAAAAACAAGGCCAACTACTCGTTCAACATCGAACAATCGAAAATCTACGAGATTATAAGAAAATTGTTCAAGAGTTTATTGGCGAAGTGATGAATGGTGGTTTGCAATTATCCGAGAAACAAAGCCAACACCCGAATGGCCATATGAAAACTCATCAACTTGTTGAAATCGTCGACCAAAAATTGCTTGAACTCCAAGATGAAGTCATGAATAATGAAAAACATGGACTGGAAGTTCTTGGCTTAATTGGAGAAATCAAGGGCTTACTCATTAATTTATACATGTAGTGGGGGAAAGCGGAATGAGTGACAATCGTCGTGAATTTTTTCGGGTCGCATTTGACCATTTGATCAATGGAGAAATTTCCATTGAAGGAGGAGCGTTTACGCGGATTAAGATTGATAATATCAGTGTTGGGGGCATGAGTTTTGTTTCAGAAGCCCAATTTTTCATGCATGAAAAGGTAGAGTGCCGATTTACGATTTTAGAACGCTCTTTTCTCATTAAAGGGGTGATAGTTCGTAAGTCGATTAAGCTGAATTATACCGAGTACGGTGTGGAGTTTGAAATCGACCAGGAAACGGCTTCTACCTTATTTCAACAATTGAATTTTTATCAAATTCGTCAGCGACGAAAAGGAGATCATTAAGGTTAAAAGTAAAACACACGTTTAGATGGGGAATGCTATCGCCGTGTGTTTTTTAGTAGAGATGAAAAGAGGGGCATTTTATGAAGATTCAAACGGTTCGTTTTAGGGAAATCGAAGTGGATGAAAGCCGCTTGATTACCTTTCTTAAGGGGATTCCAGGATTTGATGAAGATAAACAATACATTTTGCTGCCTGCAGATGAAACAGGTGAATCCCCATTCTTCTTTCTGCAATCCGTTGAAACAGCTGAAGTTAGTTTCTTGCTGCTTGATGCGTTTGCTTTTTTTGCTAAGTATGATGTGAATTTAGATGATTCCGTTGTTGAGAAGCTGGAGATTGGAAGTCCTGATGATGTGATTGTGCTAACCACGGTGACGGTTCAGGGAGAGCTGAAGCAGGCGACAACCAATTTAAAAGCACCGCTAGTCATCAACTATCCGAAGCAGGTTGGGATGCAAATCGTTCTGGACAACCGTGACTACATGATTAAGCAGCCTTTGTTCAATAATAATCAAAAGGCTACAGTAGGGCAGGTGTAACAAATGCTAGTGCTTGGTAGGAAAAAAGGCGAATCAATCGTGATCGATGATCACATCGAGATTACGATTACAGCGATTGAAGGCGACACGGTCAAATTGGGAATCACTGCGCCAAGGCATATTGCGATTCATCGGAAGGAAATTTATTTAGAAATCCAGGAAGAGAATAAATTGGCGACGACTAGTGAATTGGATTTGAGTGAGCTTTTGAAGATAAAGAAGTGATGAAATTTGAGGGGACCTGTGGCTATGGTCTCTTTTTTTAGGTGAAAAAGCAGGGCAATCAGATTGGAATTGCCCTGCTCTTTTTGTTATTCCTTCCTATCTTCTTTGACACTTAACAACAATAGAGGGGGAAATTCCGCTTATTTTTACTTTTGCTAGCAGGCTAATTAGGATCAAGCCTCCTTACTGAATGTGAGGTGAGATAAAGAAGATTTTTAATGACTTCATGCAGGAAAGAACCCAAATTGAGCTATTTATAGGCTGTGTTCCTATACATTGTTGATTTTTCACACATTGATTGGAGCTGAACTCAACAGCGACGTTTAACAGAGCCTAAAAAAAGTTTTAGAATCTATTAAACTTTTCGGACACAGCTCCGATATTAATAGTGAAAGGTAGTTCCAAACGGATTTGGTTCTCTTTCAAAATACAAAATTCTTATTACACGGAGGTAGATTTACATGATTATCAACAACAATATCCCAGCACTCAATACGTACCGAATGATGAATACAGCAGCAAATGGTACTTCATCATCAATGGAGAAGTTGTCTTCAGGTCAACGGATTAACAAGGCAGCAGATGATGCAGCAGGTCTAGCCATCTCTGAAAAAATGCGTGGGCAAATCCGCGGTCTTGAAATGGCACAGAAAAACGCACAAGATGGTGTTTCTATGCTTCAAACAGCTGAAGGTGCATTAAATGAGACACATTCAATTCTACAGCGTATGCGTGAACTGTCTGTTCAGTCTGCAAATGATACGAACACCACTTCTGATCGTGAAAAGCTTCAAGGTGAAATTGATGCTCTTGCAGAAGAGGTTGCACGTATTGGATCTTCTACTGAGTTTAACGGAAAAAAACTGTTAAATGGTTCTTTAGATGCCACATTCCAAATTGGTGCAAATGAAAACCAAAATATTAGTGTCAAGCTTGGGGATGCCCAATCATTTAGCTTAGGTGTAACAGGAGGGGTCAAGTTAGAGGTTACTTCTGCTTATACGGCTGGAACAGGTACAACAGGTGATTCTCTAGTTGCGGGCGCCTACAGCGTTTCCGAAAATGCTGCTGGTAATCATGATATGAAAGATGATAACGGAAAAGTTGTTGCAACAAGTACGGACGGTGGTTTAACTTATACTACTAAAGCGTTTGATGGTGGAACAGGGGATGACTCATTTACTTTTAGTCAAGCTGTTACATCTGGAACGGTAACTTATGATGGTACAACAGGTACGGCTAATACAACTGCTGTCAAAGCTACTGCTGAATTTACAAATACTGGACTTGAAGCAGGAACTTACACATTTAATGGTACGGATGGAGTTCTAGAAGATGTAAATGGAGATGTAGTAGCTCGCTTAGATACAGATGGAGTCACTTTCAAAGGTGCAGACGGTACTAAAGTATTTGCTGCTACAGTTGGACTAACAGATGGTGATACTCTTAAAGTTGGTGGAATTGATATCTCATCACAAGATAGTGCCAATAAAGCAATTTCTAAGATTAATTCTGCGATTGAAACGGTTTCTGCTGAGCGTTCTAAAATGGGGGCAGTCCAAAACCGTTTACAATTCACTACGAACAGCTTAAGCACAACAGCCGAGAACTTAACAGCTGCAGAGTCTCGTATTCGTGACGTAGATATGGCAAAAGAAATGATGGCCTTTACAAAGAATAACATTCTATCTCAAGCAGCTCAATCAATGCTTGCACAAGCAAACCAACAGCCTCAAGCTGTCCTTCAGTTACTTCGTTAATCAATAGAATAAAAAGAGAGGGATCGGAATCTAGGATTCTTAGATCCCTTTTAGTTTAAACAAAGTTATGTAAAGGGAGGCTGTTTCTTTGAAAAGAACTAGCAAGTTTTCATTGTTTCTGAGTATTTTATTAGTGGTACAGCTCTTATTCCCGATTATTGGTGCCTTTGCTGCTGAATTGCAAGCACCCACCAATGTACGAGGATATGAGCGCTATCCTGGAAATGTCGCATTAGAGTGGGATGCTGTTCCATCTGTGGCAAGTTATAAGGTTTATAAATTAGATGGGGAAACAAAAACTTTTTTAACCCAGGTGACAAGTAACAAAGCGTTTATAAACGTCCAAGAAGGAACCTATACTTTTGCGGTTTCTGCCATCGCGAATGGAACAGAATCTCAACTTTCATCCCCATTCACATTGGAGATTAAATTCCCAGAAATGCTTCCACCTAGTAATTTAAAGGCCTCTGTCGAAAGGTTCTATGATTTAACCTTAAGCTGGAATGCTTCTGAGTATGTGAGCTACTATAAAATCTATAAGGTAGTGAATGGAAAAAGAGAGTTAGTTACAACAACACCGAACACAAATTTTACCCTTACATCATTACCGGAAGGGGATTTTTTGTATGAAGTGACCTCCTATAGTACTCGGTTTGGTGAATCGAAAGAGGCTTCGCAAATTGAGGCAACAATCGTTTATCCAGAAATGCTACCACCGACTAATTTAACTTACACCATTCAGAATGGTAGTGATGTAGCACTTACATGGCAAAGTGCAAAATATGCAAATAAATATAATATTTATAAAGTAGTAAATGGAAATCGAGAGGTCGTTGCCTCCACAAGCAATTTGAATATTGTTTTTAGTAATGTGCCAGAAGGTGACCAGGTATTTGAAGTAACATCCTATAGTCTTGCATATAAAAAAGAATCCAAAACGGCCGCACAAGTTACCTTTCCTATCTCTTATCCTAAAATGAACGCACCAACTAATCTTACTCTTTCTATTTTAAATGGAAATGATGGAACATTAACTTGGGATAAGGCTGATTTTGTTGATACTTATAAGGTTTATCAGGTTATCAATGGTGAAAAGGTTTTACTAAAACACACGCCGAACCGCCAAATTTCGTTTGATAACTTGCCTGAGGGAAATTATGTCTATGAAGTAAGTGTGTATAGCAGCCGTTTTGGTGAGTCTCCTACAGCACGAATAGAGTATGAGCTAGTTCATCCAGAAATGCAGCCGCCTTCAGGTGTTGAAAGCTATGTTTTAAATGTTAACAACATTTATTTGAAATGGAATAAATCTGATTATGCAGTTGGATATAAGGTTTATCAAGTGGTTGATGGGGAGCGAATATTAGTTGGGGATACGGTCAACACCTTCCTATCGATTGCTAATTTGTCTGAGGGTCCATATGAGTATGAAATTACCTCCTATAGTGATCGCTTTGGTGAATCTGCGCTTGCTTCCCATGTTGAAGCAGAAGTTGTTTTTCCTGAAATAAAAGCACCACAAAATCTTCAAGCAGCCGTTAACCAAGATTATAAGTCAATTGCATTATGGTGGGATGAAGTAGAATACGCAACTTCTTATAATGTGTATCGAATAGTGAATGGAGAATATGAATTTATCGTCAATACGCCTAATACACGTACACAGTTTAGAGACATGGCCGAAGGCAAATATGTATACGTGGTCCAAGCGATTAGTAAATATGGGGATTCATCGTATTCGAATGAGGTAACAGCTACTATTGAACCAGATCTGGAAGCGCCAGTAGCTCCAGTTGCGGTAATTGAAGGAGACTCTATCAAGCTCTCTTGGGAACCTGTTCAAGGAGCAGACTCCTATAATGTCTATGAAATTGTTGATGGTGAACGCATACCGGTTGGAAATACAGTCGATACAGCTTTTACATTAGAAGATCTTGAAACAGGCAATCACGAGTATGAAATTGTACCTGTTAGCGAGTCAGGATTAGAGGGAACAGAATCCACAACTGTAACCGTTACAGTGGAAGACCTTGATACAACCCCTCCAGTTACAACCTCTAATGTTAGTGATGAGTGGATTAATGACGATTTCACTGTTCAGTTGACAGCAACTGATGATAAAAGTGGAGTAGACAAAACGTTCTATTCTATTAATGGCAAGGGTTCTGTAGAAGGTACTGAATTTACCATCACAGATGAAGGTATTCACAAGGTTTACTTCTACAGCATCGATAAATCGGGAAATGTAGAAGAAGTAAAAACGGTTGAAGTGAAAATTGATAAAACAGTACCAGAAACGACTTCAAATGTAACGGATGCCTGGTTAAACCAAGCCTTCACCGTAGAATTAACAGCAACGGATGACCTCAGTGGCGTAGCGAAAACCTACTACTCTATCAACAATGGAGAATATGTTGAAGGAACAAGCTTCGAGTTAGCAGAAGTAGGCGTGCACGAAGTGAAGTTTTACAGTGTCGATAACGCGGGCAACGAAGAAGAAGCTAAAATAGTAGAAGTAAAGATTGATAAAGCCGCTCCAGAAACGGAATCCAACGTGAAGGAAGGCTGGCTAACAGAGGCGTTTACCGTTGAATTAACCGCAACGGATGACCTCAGTGGCGTGGCGAAAACGTATTACTCTGTAAATGGTTCTGAATTCGTTGAAGGGACGAGCTTTGAGGTAAGTGAAGAAGGAATCCACAATGTATCCTTCTACAGCATTGATCACGCTGGAAACGTCGAAGAGGCCAAAACAGCTGAAGTAAAAATCGATAAAACGGCTCCTCAATTGTCTTGGGATCTTGAAGAACAATATGCTCTAGGAACAAACCTAACGATTGCTTACGAAGCAAACGATACACTTTCAGGGGTTGCTGTTGAAAAAGTAACGGTTAATGGGGAAGTTGTTACAAAAGGGGATACGATTCCGGTCGACCAACCTGGCGAGTACAACATCCAAGTAACCGTAACAGACAACGCTGGATGGGAAACAACAGTAGAAAAGACATTTGCTGTCTACATTCTAGGAGACTTGGAAATCACTCCAGGCATCATTAAAATAAATAAAGGTGTGTTTACTGCAAGGGTAACTTTACCTGATGGTTTAGAAGCTGACTTGGACCTTTCAAGTGCGACTTTAAATGGAGTGGCAGCTGTTGATAAAGGAAAAGGTTCAGTGCAGCAAGCAGCTCAAGGAATGTTTAAATTTAACCGTGAAGATTTTGACTGGAACAAAGGGGAAGTTTTCGTAGAGTTCCGCGGGATGGTTAATGGACAAATGGTTATTGCTAGTACCACTGTTACAGTTAAATAAATACTCGGATTTTAAAATAACCGTTGGTGCCCTCATCAACGGTTACTTTTATTGAGGCGAAAAATGGGTTAAACGGATTTACGGGTTATCATGATAAAGGACTAAATAAAAGGGAGATCTTACCGATATATATATAATAGATATGCCGTGTTAGTGAGGCTAATTTGCTAATACGGTACTTAGTTCAAGGAGAGTGAAACAAGAATTTTTCGTTACTAGGTTTTTAGTAAAATAAAAAAAGAAATCATTTGAAGAAGGTGTGAAACTTTGAATCTACCTCCAATTGGGGCTGGAACCTCTTTCTTGGCGGATGCCATCCAAAAAAATCCTCGACTGATTGAGCAACTTATTCCTAATATAGCGAATGAGCCGGTTTTTTTTGAAATCTTTCGGAGTCTTTTAGAAAACCCAAAAACTTCGGGAGGAGACCCCTCATTGACACCCAGTTCACCTGCACCACAAGCAGCGTCCATAGCCCGAACACTACCACTCAATTTGAACCTGACCAGTGGAAATCAATCAAGCATGATGGAGATTCATGCTACGATTCGGGAGGCTTCCGAACAGTACGGGGTTCCGGTTGCATTGATTCGTTCGATTATCGATGCGGAAAGCGGCTTTAATCCGCGGGCTGAGTCTCATGCTGGAGCGCAGGGGTTAATGCAGCTCATGCCAGCGACAGCTAAATCATTGGGTGTTAGCAATTCCTTTGATATCAAGCAGAATATTGATGGCGGGGTTCGTTATCTTAAGCAAATGCTGGACCGGTACGAAAAGGTTCCCTTAGCCTTGGCGGCCTATAATGCCGGGCCTGGAAATGTCGATAAGCATAATGGGATTCCACCCTTTAAAGAGACCCAAAACTATGTGCAAAAGATTATGAAAAGCCTGTCTCCGTACGCATAGGACGGGGGATTGACGGAATCAAAAACAGAGTGAGTTTCTCATCTCACTCTGTTTTTTGGGGTTTATTTTAGAAGGAGTTTTGCTCGTTTTCATCGTTTGGCAGGCTCAATCACAATTGCCTGGGAACCCATTTGCTGCCAAGCGTTGATAAAACTTGTTTTATTTATTTTTTTATTTTTAGTGCCATAGGGATCATTTATATAAATGTTTCCTTGATCATAGCCAGTAATCACAACGCTATGCATATTGTAGGTAATGTCAACGGGTCCTTGTGGTGTTAACCATGATTGAATGGTCGAGACAGGAGTTGAGTTCGTCGTAGTAATGACCCAAACAGGCAACCCTTGACTCACTTTTTCGATAAGAGTTTCAAAAGGGTGATTTGTTAAATCGATTATCTTGAGGTCTTTGTTCAGATAGGATTGTGCCAATTGAAAAATCGGGCCATGGTAAACGCCTAATCCTGGTCCATCTTCCATATTGCCGACAAAGCCTTTATTCGGATTTCCATATTTGCCATCCTTGTATTGTAAGGGCACTCGAGGGATTTGTTCTGCCAGTTCATTCTTAGTCACTTCAATCTTCCAAAATTGAAGCATCATGGCTAAGCTCGTTACTTCGCAGCCATTATATAATCTCGGTGCATCCATCTGGTTGATTAATGGTACATCTAATTGGATTTCTTCCGCGATTTTCTCCTTCTGATACGGTGTAGCAACTGCTTTTTCCTCTACTGGCAGGCCCCGGATATCTATCAAAATTCCAGCAAGTAGAATGATTATACTAACACTATATTTAAGTAGATTGTTCACTTCTACACCTCTATGTTGCCATAAAAATTTTAAACTAGTCTTTATTTATTTCATCGGTTTATTTTTAAAAAAGTTTAGTGAAAAGTCGTGTCTTTGCGAGAAAAGAAGGAGCATGCTTTTAAATGGTCATACTATTTAAAATTCGGGTAAAAAGTGAAAGTTCTTTGGGAAATTGCCGTTAATAAATAGGTATAGAGAGTGTGGTTTTAAAAGTTAAGTAATGATTGTCGTTCATTTTGACTAACCTAGAAATCATTACAATTGAAAACAACTTTGATTGCTGGGGGAGAGAATAGTGATTTCTAATGATTTTATCACTGCTAAGGAGAATGGAGCTAGGCAAACGCTAAACCTACGTCGAGCGTTATTAGGGGAACAATTTATGATTTATTATCAGCCTGTAGTGGATGCAAAAACGTATAAGGTTGTCAGTGCCGAGGCACTCATCAGATGGGATCACCCTGAGTTGGGAATCGTGACTCCTTCTCATTTTATCAAACTAGCAGAAGAAACAGGTCTTATCATTCCAATTGGTAAATGGGTAATAAGACAAATCTGTGGACAGTTTGTTTTATGGAGAGAAAAGGGGATTCCGCTCATTCCGATTAGTATTAATATCGGTGCACAGCAACTTTCACAACAAGATTTTACCCATGAGGTGAGGGAGTTGTTGGATTATTATCAATTGGATGGAAGCTTGCTAGCCTTTGAGATTTCTGAAACCTCTTTAATGAAAAACGAACATTTTATTATTGAGTCCTTAGAAGAATTAAAAGAGTTAGGAATTAAAGTCTATATTGATCATTTTGGAAATGGACATTCTTCGCTTTCTTATTTGAATTCCTTTCGATTAGATGGAATAAAAATTGATCGTTCCTTTATTCATGATATCTCGTGGAAGCCTGAAAATGCCGTCATTACTTCTGCTTTGATTGAAATCGGTCATAATCTACATATTAATGTGATTGCAGAAGGAATAGAGACTGTGGAAGAGCTGCAGTATTTACAAGAACTAAATTGCAATCAATTGCAAGGCTATCTATTTGGCAGGCCATGTTCGGTTCAAGATTTTGAGCTAGTCTTGAAAAAGGGACAGATTAGCCCCATTCAAAAGGAAATGATAAATGATGAGAAAAATACCTATCGTATTCCGGTAAATACCCCATTCCAAGCGGAAATAATCTTAATCGACTATCTTGACAGAAAAGAAAAGGACGAAGAAACAAACGTACTTATCGAAAACATTGGCCCCGGAGGTTTGAGGATTCAATCCAATCTAAAATTAATCGTTGGTCAAGAGATGATTTATTCTTTTAAGCCAGAAAAATTAAAGGAAGACGTCCAAGTTGCCGGTGTAGTCCTATGGAATGATGAATTACCAAATGACCAATTCCAGTACGGCATCCACTTCATCATCCCAGACCACCAGCGAACCCACCTAACCCAACTCCTCCGATAGTGGGACACAGGGACAGGCACCTTGTCCCAAAGGTGGACTGGAAACTTGGGTCAGTGATGAACCTGTCTCTCTTTCCCTCGCAGAGAAACCAAAACCGGTTGGGTTGCCCCAACCGGTTTTGTGCGATATAGCTATAATCATGTCTCATTAAAGATAAGCAAACCTTATGAAAGAATTTAATAAGAGCAGGGGCGGGACAGTAGAACCTGTCCCTGTGTCCCTTCTTTATTTCATTTTAAGTAGTAATTCTTTAATGTCTTGAATGTCCTTCTTTAGTTCTTGATTTTCTTTGAATAGTTGCTGCATTTGTTCGTCCCGATTGTCTTCGTCTTCTTGGCCCAAATAGCTTAAGATTACGGCTACAACAAGGTTTAGGATGACGAGGGAGCCAATGATGATAAAGGAAACGAAATAAGCCCATGACCAGGGGATTGCATCCATTACGGGTCGTGCAACCTGACTAGCCCACGATTCAAAGGTGACGACTTGTAATAAAGTGAACAGGGAGGTATGGAAGCTTCCAAAAAATTCAGCTGGAAGGACTTCACTAAAGAATGTAGTTCCGATAATCGCGTAAATGGAGAAAATCAACATCGATAAACCGAGAATTCCTGTTAAAGCAGGAATGGATTTCATTAAGGAGTCGATTATTTTCCGTAAGGCCGGTATGGCGGGAATCATTCTTAATAACCGCAATACCCGTATTAATCGCAATACACTCACAAAAGGCGTGGTATAAAAGAGTAGGCTTGCGCCAACAATTAAGAAATCAAAAATATTCCATCGATCAGAAAAGTAGCCTTTGAAGCCTAAACCGGTGATTTTAAGAATCAGCTCCGCGACAAAAATCCAAACAATCACTAAATCTAGCGTGAGTAATAGACGATTTCCAATGAAATAGGTTTCCGCGACGATAATGATTCCATTTAATAGAATAATCCCAATCAAAATCTGCTGGAACCTCTTATCAACGACAAGTTGGTGAATTTGATCTCTCAATTTGCTTTTTTCATTCGATTTCATTGTTTGAAGCTCTCATTCCCTTTTTATCGTATTTTCTTCTATTTTATTATAGAAAACTAATTATAGCATTTTTCAAAACTTGATTTCGATACCTCGGTGAATGTCACCGGCTTTGAGCTCCTCTTTACCCCCCTCTATAATCACCCTTCCGTATGATTCATAAAGGTAGTGTATTTTCTGTTTATGTATCGATTCCCGCAACTATTGGATATTGACCAGCGAGAGTTTCTCCAACCTTTTTTAATTCAAAAGGGACAGGGGGGGGCAGGTCCCTTGTCTCAGACCTATAGAGAACTCTGGTATCTGGGACAGGCACCTTGTCCCACCGTTATAGTTTTTAACTATAACGACTTATTGCTTTTATCAGTTACGCTATAACTCTTTATTCATGGTAGGATACAACAATAGCATTTACATAAAGGAAAGAGGGATTTTTATGAAAACAGTAAGTCAATCAATTTTCCGTGCCGATCAGGTTGGAAGTCTATTACGATCAGATGCAATTAAGGATGCACGCTTGCAAAGGGTGGAAGGGAAAATCTCTGCAGCTCAGCTTCGTCAGGTTGAAGATGCTGAAATTTCAAGAATTGTGGAGAAACAGAAAGAAGTGGGTCTCCAAGCGGTGACGGATGGCGAATTCCGCAGAGCCTGGTGGCATTTTGACTTCCTTGAAAACTTGGTCGGTGTGGAGGGCTATTGGACAGGGAACGGAATTCAATTCCAGCAAAAACAAACAAAATCTCGCGCGATTAAAGTCACTAGCAAACTAGATTTTGAAAATCATCCGATGCTGGAAGATTTTAAGTTTCTACAGCAAGCAGCCGGTGATCATACAGCTAAATTCACGATTCCAAGTCCGAGCATGCTCCATTTTCGCGGAGAGATTGATCAGTCCGTCTATCAAGATGAAGAAGAATTCTTCAATGATTTAGCACAGACCTATAAAAAAGGTATTCAAGCTTTTTACGATGCTGGTTGCCGTTACCTGCAGCTTGATGATACAGCCTGGGCTTATTTATGTTCTGAAGAACAAAAACAACAACTTCGCGCCAAAGGATTGAATCCTGATTATTTAATTAAAATGTACCTGGATACACTGAACAAAGCGGTAGCGGACCGTCCAGATGATTTAAAGATTACGATGCATATCTGCCGCGGGAATTTCCGCTCCACTTGGATTTCTTCTGGTGGTTACGAACCGGTTGCGGAACAATTATTCGGGCACTTAAATATCGACGGCTTCTTCCTCGAATATGACAATGATCGCGCAGGCGGCTTTGAACCGCTTCGCTTTGTAAACAGACCTGATTTAAGCATTGTTTTAGGCCTTGTTACTTCAAAATTCGGCGAACTGGAAAATAAAGATGTAATTAAAAAGAGAATTGAAGAAGCATCACAATATGTTGATTTGAACCAGCTGGCTCTCAGTCCTCAATGCGGGTTTGCCTCTACCGAAGAAGGAAACTTGCTAACAGAGGAACAGCAATGGGCGAAGCTTCAGCATGTTGTAGAAATCTCTAAGGATGTCTGGAAATAAAAACTTTAAGAATACAAGCAAGGTAAGGAGGAAGCCAATGCGTGTTGTTCAAACCTCTCAGGTGATCGCGGATAGTAAGTTTAATAGATTCCATCTAGTAGTTTTTCTATGGTGCTTTTACGCCATTGCTTTTGATGGGTATGATATTGCCCTGTACGGCATCGGGTTGCCGATGATGATGGAGGATTTTCATTTAACTGTTGTAGAAGCGGGTGCTATTGGCAGTTATACGCTGATTGGGATGATGCTTGGTTCCTTTCTGCTTGGTTCGCTTGCCGATGTTATTGGTCGCAAAAGAATCTTAGCCATTTGCATGGGGATATTCAGTGTCTTTTCCCTTTTAGCTGGGCTCGCACCAAATGCGCTCACTTTTACGATTATGCGTTTTATTGCCGCTCTGGGAATGGGTGGCTTAATGCCAGCTGTCATTGCGGTAATGACCGAATATTCGCCTAAAAAAAACCGGGCGCTGATTGTCGCGGCCATGTATACCGGCTACTCCATCGGGGCAATCCTGGCTTCACTCATAGGAATGTACCTAATGGAAAGCCTGGGATGGAGATTTTTATATTGGATCGGGATTATCCCGCTCTTTACTCTGCCGTTTTTCCTAAAATACTTCCCAGAATCGCTGTCTTTTCACATTCTCCGGAATCAAGGTGAAAAGATTGCTGGGATCCTGAACAAAATCAATCCTAAAGGGAATTATCAGGCAACAGACGATTTTGAATATGCTAGTGTGAAGGAGAACACAAAAGGCTTTCCTGCCAAAAAACTGTTTTCCGACAATCGTGCCGTCAGTACGCTGGCATTTTGGGCAGTCGTGTTCAGCTGTCTTTTAATGATCTATGGCCTCAATACATGGCTTCCTAAAATCATGCAGGGCTCAGGATATGGGATCTCTTCCAGTTTATCTTTTAGTTTAGTACTGGGGGTTGGCCAAATTGGCGGTTCATTGCT
This sequence comes from Mesobacillus maritimus, assembly GCF_044803185.1. GTDB lineage: Bacteria > Bacillota > Bacilli > Bacillales > Cytobacillaceae > Mesobacillus_B > Mesobacillus_B maritimus_B. Next base: position 5,199,034 of record NZ_CP085225.1, on the reverse strand, counting down.
AGGGGGGTACTTGGTGGAACGATTGGGGCATCGAAAAGTGCTTATGTACATGTTTCTAATCGGAGCTTTCTGCTTTGTGTCTTTAAGTGTAACGACCAATGCGCTGTTGTTGTACGTATTAATCGCCATCGGCGGTGCCTGCACCGGCGGTACGCAAAACCTCGTGAATCCATATATTTCGGAATTTTACCCGCGGGAAATCCGCACAACAGGCCTTAGTGTAACAGTCGGCATCGGTCGAATCGGAGCGATCATGGCTCCTCTCATCATCGGCCTCCTACTGGCAACCAAACTCGCGCCACAACAGGCATTCATGGCATTCGCCATTCCCAGCATGATCGGCGGACTAGCCCTTCTCCTCGTTCAAGAGAAACATGGAAGTTTCGACAGAGTAGGGACAGAGGGACAGGCACCTAGTCCCAAAAAGGGCCAAATCAATTATTCCTAGGAGGCGGGAACAGGCACTGTGTCCCAGGCCCAAGCAAAGGGGTGGATCCTGGTTGAGCCTCTGGCTCACCACCGCTATATATTAGTGGGTGCTGGCGTAATCGGGGTGGGACAGAGGGACAGGCACCGTGTCCCAAGACCAAGCAGGGGAGGGGTCCTAGTTGAACATTGGCCCACCACCGTTATATAGTAGCGGGTGCTGGCGTAAACGTGGGGGAAACCCCCGCTTGTCATGTCGTAGTGAAACTAACAAAAAAAGGAAGCACAATCGCTGTGCTTCCTTCTTATTTCGACACAAATGTAAGTTCACGACGCTCCAGTGAAAATTCAATTCTTCTCCGTTTTAACTCAGTGGCTAATAACTTGAGGAAGTCCTCTTCTAAGTTCATCTCTACTGCTTTCTTGTAGGCGTTGAGCAATTCATGGTCTTTTAGAAGTAACATCCATTCCCTCCTAAATTTTTTAGCCATCCCCTCTGTTAAAAAAATTCCCTAAATGCCTGCAAATTTCTAAGGTGCCCTCTGCAAATCTAGCATCTTTCTATTCCTCTATTCCCTTTGTATATACAAGCCAAACGTTGTTTTTATGATGGTAAGCTTGCCATTTCTTCTTGTAATCTTCCATCAGTAATGCGGTACACCTTGTCGCAATAATCAATCAGGCGGGTATCGTGGGTGACGACAATGGTTGTTTTATTGTTATCCGTGGTTACTTTTCGCAGCATTTCCATCACTTCAAAGGCACGGTCAGAATCGAGCGAAGCGGTCGGTTCATCTGCTAAAATAATGCTTGGATCGGTATACAAAGCTTTGGCAATAGCAACGCGCTGGCGCTGTCCACCAGACAACTCGGATGGGAAGCTAGTCATCAAATCTTGGATGCCCAAAGAATGATAGACTTGTTCCCGCTTTTCAGGTGAGAGATTGTTCTTTTTAACTTGATCCAGTAAGTGCATTTGTTGCTTAACGGATAAAAACGGAACGAGATTAGAAGATTGAAGCACAAAGCCGATTTCCTCTAGGCGGATTTTGGCACGCTGTTTCTCTTTTAAGCGAGTAATGTCTTTTCCGTTAATGATGACTTCTCCGTTACTAGGTGCTTGAAGACCACCGGCAATCGTTAAAAAGGTACTTTTCCCTGAACCGGAGGGACCGATAATCGCAATCAGCTCTCCAGCTTCTCCGGTAAAATTCGTTGGTTTTAATGCTTCGATTTCGGTCTTTCCTGAAGGGAAAACCTTATTGATGTTCTTAAGTTGAATCAATGCCATGGTTTAACCTCCTATCGCTTTTAAAGGATCAATTTTTACAATCGTTTGGACCGAGAATAATGCCCCTAGCACGGAAACGGCGACGAGCACCATTCCATAAACGAATAGATCAAGATAGTTAAACGCGACAGGAACAGCAGCTGGTAAAAAGAAACCAGTTGTAATGGTCAGCACAAGGCCAATGATGACCCCAGCTAAAGCTAATAAAAAGGTCTGTGCGACGACCGATTTGGCCAGATAGCCGCTTGAAATTCCCTGCGCCTTCATCACTCCGAAAATACTAATCTTCTGGATGGTTAAAACATATAGGAAGATGGCTAGAATGACAGCGGAAATGATAAACAAGAAATAAATCATAAACGTTAAAGTCAAGCTCTGTTCGGAGTACCCAGGCATGTTTTCAATAAAGCTTTGCGTCGGAATGACTTGCAGTTCCTCATTAACGGTCACGTCCTGGATGTTATCAGTGCGGATGACAAAGCCATTCACTGTATCATTCATACGTAACTGTTTTAACGTTTCAAGACTTCCGTATAATACAGGTGCGGCGTTGAACTTAGCATCCTCGGTAAAACCGGTAATCGTCAACGTTTCGTCTGTTGCTGATAGCTGTAATTCATCGCCAATTTGGAACCCTTCCTCTTTTAATGAATCATCGGCAATCACTTCCCCAGTAGCTGTAAAAGCTGTGCCTTCGGTGACGTCGGGCATAATAAATTCCTCTTCTTTGATCCCGAAAATAGAAACATTGGACTTCAGTTCTCCAGAGGTGGCAATGGCATTCATTTGCCCTAAGACAGCATATTCGTCGGCGCCTTGACCGTCATAATCTTCCAGTTTCAAGCTCGATTGCGGGAGATTGACATCCGATTCCTCTGTTAAAATAATCCCGTCTGCATCCCATTTCACAACAGCTTCTTTATTCAAGTTTTCTAACCCATTTGCCAATCCTGATAAAAAGAATACTAGGTACGAAACTAAGGTTAATACTCCGATAATCAACATAAACCGGAGTTTATTGTTTTTAATTTCATTCCAAGCCAGAAACATGGATTCACTTCCTTAGTTATTTGTATAATTATTGTATAATTAATATATAACTTTTGTGGATTTGAGGCAAACAAAAGAACCTAGTTCATCCAACTAGGTTCTGCTTAAAACAGGAGACAATGTTTGTAGCCAATTTTGATCGGTAGGGGAGATGTCCCACCTTGGTGGGGTGGCTTTGCTTTCATTTAAGGCCAATCCGCCCACGATAAATTTCAGGTTTGGATTTTCAGCTGTTAATGTTTCTATATATTGAGAAATGATCTTTTCATCGCTCTCACGGGAGGTTGAGATGGCAACAATCTCGATCTCTTTTTCATTAATCAAGTCACTGAGTCCGTCGAGCGGTGTATCTGCGCCGATATAACAGACCGGATAATTTTGCTCACGTAATGACAAGGTGAAAAGGATTAAACCAAGTTGATGGTGTTCTCCTTCAGGGCAGATTGCCATCACGTTTGGCAAGTTGTCGGATGTGCGGAACAAATGAAAAAACGTCATCGCTCGCTGTAAAATCAGATTGCTAATCATATGTTCTTTGGCAACGTGCAGCTCGCCTTTTTCCCAAGCATCGCCAACTCTGTACATGAGCGGGACAATAATCGAGAAAAACACTGTCTTATAATGAAATTGTGAAAAATAGAGATCTAATAAAAAATTGCATTGATTGCCGTCCATCATCCTTACTGCTCGAAACAACTCGTTAATTTGGGTTTCGAATTGTTGGTCCTGTTCAAGTCCAGCCTGTTTACCAGGCAAAGATTCTTCGCTCTTCTTCGACTGTAGCATTTTCACAGCCTGACTAACGGCAATCCCATTTTCCTGAACTTGTTTTTTTAACCATTTTAAGTCCTTTACTTGAGCTTCAGTATAGACCCGGTGACCCGACTCCGTTCGCTCCGGAACAACAGCCCTATAACGCTGTTCCCAAGAACGAATCGTCACCGTTGGCATATCCACCATTTTAGAAACAGCCTTAATGTTGTACAATCCCACACCACCTTATACAAAGGTTATATTTTTCTTATATACGTATCGGTATTACTATAACTTAGAAAGAGGTGTGGGACAAGGGGACAGGTTCCTTGTCCCAGGTGTATAGGGAGAAAGTACCGGACAGGTTCAGTTTCTTATTATAGAATAGCAAAACCGGTGAGACAGCCTCACCGGTTATTTTATTAACTTCGGGGTGAAGTCCTGGAAGGCTTGTTATACGAAGTCGTTTTTGATCAAACGTTTGATTAGTAGAGTTTGGGAAAAGTATTCTAGAAGAATGGAGGGACAGGTTCCTTGTCCCAGTTAAGGATAGCTTAAATGTGTGCCTTGCAAGATAATCCGTATCGATACAAAAAGGGATTGGACTGCGTGCACGGTCTCTCAAAACAAAATATCGTTCTATTTCTGATAGATTTGGAATAGGATGTTCTGTTATGCATAAGTTGAAAGATGAAAGGCTTGGGAAGAAAATCGCTTGCCCCGGATTGAAGGGGCACAGAGGGCTCTATTTCAAATTTTTGGCGCAACTGGGACAGTGAACCTGTCCCTGTGTCCCGTTGAGGTGGTCTGGTGTTCTTTTTTAAGCGTGTTTCAGATGATATTCGATTGGCACAAGTTGAGTTTAGTAAGCAGACAAAAGGGAAGAGGCTTGTTTTGGGATCTTTTCTTGCTTGTATGGCTGCTGTTCTTCAAGCGGCCGGTGGTTATTTACCTGGTATTGGCTATTTTATCAGCCCCTTTGCCACATTACCGATTTTAATTAGTGCAATGTTTTCCCCTAGGATGGGAGTGCTTTCTTACTTTCTCACCATCCTATTGCTTTTCATTCTGGTTCCAAGTGAACTATTCATCTTTCCATTTACAACAGGGCTGTTAGGGGTAGGAATCGGGGCTGGTTTTTCTTTTCTTAAAAAGAAGTTAAGCATTATGATAATGGGCGCCAGCCTTTTAACTGTCGGAATCCTAAGTCTCCTATATCTATTCCACTTTCCAGTACTTGGTCCAGCAGTATCTGGGCCTTTTTCGTTCCTAGCTGCAGCAGGTATTTTTGCATTTTCTTTTTTTTATAGTTTGGTATGGATTGAGATTGCTTTATTCTTTTTTAAAAAATTGAAGCCCATTATCACGTAAGGAATCGTTCGTTTTTACTACGGTGTACCTGAAACTGTTCACTGAAATCAATCAATCCCTTCATGGAACCACTTCAAACACCGTACCTTTGTTGAAATCCGTTACTCTCATCGACCCATAAACCCCTAAAAATAACTTTGTTTGATTGAGATTCGCTCCCAAACTAACATAATAGGCGGATTGCGTTCCAAAATCATAATCGGTTTCGATTACATTAAAATCATTTGGTATGCCATTAGGTCTTACCGTGGTATAAGCTAAAGCCCCTCGCTGAGGTTCAGAACCTTTCCTGGCAAGATCGGTAAACAGAACGCTTCCGTTTAGACCGGGGATTCTATTCCCGCTATAGGCTTGCACGCCAGTCAGAGCAGTTCCGGTAAACTTATCAGGTCTGGGGTCGCTATGAAAATAATTAGTTAATGGGTGAAGACGGCTACCTGATAGTGTAACTGCTTCGTTGTAAAATACCACAGTTTTTTCATCCAAATTTGAATTTTCATTGCAGCTATTGACTACCGGGGTTGGAAAATCACCCTCCCATCCTCGCCAGCCAAGGTTAATTAATCCATGTTGAACAAGATTGGAATTCAATGAAGCAGCTTGAACAAGCTGAGTAACAGGTAGTGGGTTATAAAACCCAAATGAGTAAATCGATTCGACCAATGCCTGACCGACATTTCCGGTATATTTTAAATACTGGTGATAAAACTTTTGAAATGAAATTCCCGGGATGTTGCGAACGCCTTTGGCCATGACCGTGAGCGTTTCCTGAATGGCTCTCGGAAGTTCATTAAAACGGGTCACAATCGGTGGCTGAGGGATGGCTGTATTTTTACTGACATCGATTTCAATGATTTTACCAGCGATTTCTAAATCGTTCTGAGCTAAGTTAAATGGATCAAAGCCAGACCCACCATCCCCGGTGGTCACGACCAGTTTTCCCGTCTCAGGTGAAAAGTTTAGACTATTGACCCCGTTATGATTGAAAAAGGGGCGCCTTAAGTTAAGGAGCGTCCGGCGCTTTTGGGGTTGACCATTCGCTTGGACCATCCATTCTTCTACTGTATCAATATGATCATAATCACTTTCTCGGTTTCTCCACTTTAGGTTTAACGTATCAGGATCACACGGGTTCGGCGTGAAATCCTCAGGAAGTGCACCTGGACCTTGTGTTCCGGCTACGGAATAATGAAGGTAAAACAGACTGTTACCATAAAATTCAGGATGAAATGCGAGCCCCAGCAACCCTCGTTCATCATAGCCACCAGAAGCACCAAGCTCTATCACCCGCGAACGAATATCTAAAAAAGTCCTTACACTTCCGTTTCGTATGTAGAAAATTTCCCCCACCTGGGTGGCAACAAATAAGCTTTCCATCGAATCACCCGGAAGGAAAGCCGTTTTAATAACAGTGGGTAAATTAATCATACTCACAACAGGTCGCAAACCAACCTTAACCTTCATCAATCCCCATAACACCCCTTCATACAGGTTTTACAAAAAGGATATGTTTTTTGCAGGTCTATTAGAACGGGACAGGGGCGGCGGGACAGGGGGACAGGCACCCTGTCCCAGAAGAGGGGAAGAGCACAAAAGGGATAAGTGGACTTTTCCTTTGTCCCTACAAGAAAAGACCACGGCTGTGCCGTGGTCTTCTTTGTCATCATTTGGGCTATTCGGGTTGGGTTATGGCCAGGGTGGGACAAGGGACCTGTCCCCTTGTCCCGAAATCAATTATTTTTATAAACCTCAATTATCTTAACCATTCGCTCAGTCATGACTTCCTGTGCTGCTGTCATTAAATTACTAAGGTGAATTTGAGGGTTCGCATTTACTTGTTTCGCGATTTCCTCTACTGCTGCCAGAGAGATTTCGGTATTAACGTTGATTTTACGAATCCCGCGATCAATCGCTTTTAATACTTGATCTTCTGGTGTGCCTGAGCCGCCATGGAGCACAAGCGGAATTTGAATGGCGTCGGCAATCTTCTCTAGCAACTCCAACTGCAGATTGGGTTCCCCTTTGTACATTCCGTGAACGGTTCCAATCGAAGCCGCTAAAAAGTCCACGTTTGTCTCGCGCACGAACCATGCTGCTTCCTCTGGGTCGGTTAGGCGGCCATCGCCTTCTTCTTCGTCTGAAAAGTCGCCTTTTGCCATCGAGCCGATTTCGGCTTCTACAAATACACCCGCAGCGTGAGCAAGTTCAACAACATGCTTCGTCGTCTTTACGTTTTCTTCCATTGGTAAAGCTGAGCCATCATACATAACAGATGAAAATCCACAAGCAATCGCGCGTTTAACCGTTTCCAATTGATAGCTGTGATCAAGATGAAGCGCTACAGGGACAGTGGCCTGACGAGCCGCTTCTAAAGTAAACGCCGCAAATGCTTCAATGTTCATATAATCTTGGTAACGCTCTCCGTAAGCAATGATGACGCCTTTATTTGCTTTTTCGCCTGCAGCAATCGCTGCCTGGACAGTCTCTGCATTGTAACAATTAAAAGCGGCAATCGCGCTATTGGTTTCTTCTGCTGATTGTAGCAATTCTTTCGTTGTAGTAATCATACAAAATTCTCCTTTGTTTTGTGTAAGTAAACTACACTTTATTTTCAATATTATGGGTAAAACTACAAGAAAACAACTGGTTTTTGTCGATTCCTTGTCGAAAATATGTAGTTTATGTGAAAAAACACTTGTGAAAGCGCTACTCATGTAGTAATATTACTACAGAAGCGAGGAGGTGTTGAACCACATGCCAAGTTTTCTTGAACGTGTGAATGATAAAAGTGAAACGTTAACAGCTTCTGAGAAAAAAATCATTGAGCAATTAGAGAAACACGAAAAACCGTTTTTACTATCAATGAATGAACTTTCAAATTTAAGCAATGTTAGTGAGCCCAGTGTCGTCCGCTTGTATCGAAAGTTAGGCTATGCGAGTTACCAAGAACTAAAGGTAGCGCTCGCACAAGAACATGCTGGAAATGTTCCTTCTTTCTCTTCCGACGGGAATGAGATAAAAGAGGCAGACAAAGCAGATGTCGTATTTGAAAAAATCGCTGACCAACTTTCAAGCGCGATGGTGATGACAAAAGACAAGTTGAATGTCGATCAAATGGAAGAGGCTGTGGAAAAAATTGCGAAAGCGGCTAGGCTCTTCTTCTTTGGGCAAGGACTTTCAGGAACGATTGCTGAAGATGGTGCTCATAAATTCATGAGAATTGGCGGGACAACCCTTGCAGTGAAAGATCCTCACTATCAAGCGATTTATGCAAGTCATATGACTGAAGAAGATGTTGTGATTGCGATTTCGCACTCAGGAGAAACCGTTAACATTATTGAGGTCGTAGATATGAGTAAAAAGAGTGGGGCAACATGCATCATTATTACTTCAAATGCCAATACAACGCTCGCTAAAATGGCAGATATCTTATTGCTGACGCAAGCACAAGAAACAGAAAATCGCTCAGATGCGATGATCAGTCGTTTAGTACAACTAGCTCTAATTGATACACTTTATACACGCGTAGAAATTGCCGGTGGAAGCGACATAAAGAAAGCGGTTAATCAGTCACGACTAGCGGTTACACGCATGAAAAAATAAAAACTTTCAATAAAATGGAAGCGCTATAGAGAAAGGCTTTTTGTAAGGATTGTTGTTAAAATTGTAAAAATCTTAAAGCCGATTTTTACTACCTAAAGCCGATTTTAACGCAAGATAAGCTATTTTGTACGTTATAGGAAGTTTGCACGCTCTTTTCTCATAATTTAAAGGCTATTCTGTAGTGAAACAAAGCTTCAACCAACCTAATTTATATTCAAGAGCAACAAAGTTTGAGAAAAGAGCTTAGAGAAAACACATAAAAAATGAAAACGTTATAAAACGTACACTTCGAGGAGGAACACCACATGTTAACAGGAAATGCCCTTATTGTAGGCTTCGTCGTCAGTTTAATCCTGCTTTTTGTTCTTATTATTAAATTCAAGTGGGATGCATTTATATCATTATTAATTATTGCCCTTGGACTTGGCTTGGTTACAAGTATTCCGGCTAAAGAAGTCCCAGGCATTATGGCCGGTGGTTTTGGTAGTACATTAACCGGTGTTGGGATTTTGATTGGACTTGGAATTATCTTTGGTCAATTCCTAGCTTCATCCGGTGCGATTAGTAAAATCGCGAGCGGTATGCTCCATGCCTTTGGGGTAAAAAAGTCACCCTACGCAATGGCTGCTACGTCAATCACCGTTTCGATTCCGGTATTCTTTGACGCAGCGTTCATTATTTTACACAAACTAATTCAAAACTTATCCATAAAAACAAAAATCTCTTTATCTACTTTCGTGACGATTTTAGCCATTGGATTGATTACTGCGCATAGTTTAATCATCCCGACCCCAGGACCATTGGTTGTTGCAGACCAAACAGGTTCAGACATCGGAATTTTCTTCCTTTACGGCTTACTTGTGGCCATTCCTGCTGTACTTGTTGGTGGGGTAATCTATGGGAAGTTTATCGGGAAGAAGATTACAAACGAAGGTCGACTTGATGCTTCCGAAGTCGTTGACCTAGAAGAAGTAAAAGATCCAAACAGAAAAGAAATTTCAACTGGCCTTTCATTTGGAATGTTAGCGCTACCGATTGTATTGATTTTATCAAACACGGTTGTTGGCTTACTATTCAAGGAAAATCCAGACCATATCGTTAACACGTTTTTCTCTACAATCGGAGATAAAAACGTTGCGCTCTTAATCAGTGTCATCGTTGCGATGTTTGTTTTAAAGCCATACATTCAAGAAGATAGTAAAACCATCTTTGCGGATGCATTCAATCAAAGTGGAATGGTTATTTTAATTACAGGTGCTGGTGGAGCGTTCGGGAAAGTGGTTCAAGAAACAGGAATTGGTGATTTAATCATTAACTTAATGCAAGGTTTAAGCATGCCAGCTTTACTTTTAGCATTCTTGTTCGCACAAATCCTTCGTGCATCCCTAGGTTCAGCGACGGTTGCGCTTGTCACAACTTCTGCGATCATGGGGCCGATGGCGGTTGAACTTGGCGTATCACCAGTGTTATTAGGACTAGCGATCTGTGCCGGTGGAATTGGATTATCTTTACCAAACGACTCTGGTTTCTGGGTAGTAAGTAAGTTTGGTCGTTTATCCATGACGGAAACGTTAAAAGTATGGTCGATCGGTGGATTCGCCTCCGGTGTGACAGCGCTCGTAGCTGTGTATATTTTGAGCATGTTTACAGGTATTTTACCAGGATTGTAAAAAGGAAGATTGTTAGAATCATAGGGGCGAGTGGAGAGTATGCCACTCGTGTTCCTTTTTAATTGCTAGATCCGAACAAAGGATTACGGATGGTCATTTGCGAGAATTTTATCAAACTTAGAGACTACTAGAATGGAGATGGAGATTGTATGAAAAAACGTGTTGGATTTATTGGACTTGGAATTATGGGATCACCGATGGTACGCAACCTATTAAAAAATGGGAATGAAGTTACGGTATTCGATTTAAACCAAGCAGCTGTTGATACGTTAGCAAGCGAGGGAGCGAATCCTGCATCGTCCGGGAAAGAAGTCGCACTAGCAAGTGATGTCGTCATCACGATGTTACCTAAAGGCGTGCATGTGCACCAAGCCGTTTTCGGTAAAAATGGAGTGATGGAAGGTGCGCGCGAAGGGTTGGTTGTCATCGACATGAGTTCGGTTTCCCCAGTTGAATCAAAAGAAATGGCTAGCCTTGCTGCTGAAAAAGGCGTTCATTTCCTTGATGCCCCAGTAAGTGGAGGAGAACCAAAAGCAATCGATGGAACGCTTGCGATTATGGTTGGTGGAAATGCAGAAGTGTTTGAAGATGTAAAAGGCGTCTTAGCTGATATGGGCAGTGACATTGTGCTTGTTGGGGAGTCTGGCTGTGGAACAACAGCGAAGCTAGCTAATCAAATCATCGTAAACTTAAATATTGCCGCTGTTTCCGAAGCGCTTGTGCTTGCTGAAAAAGCAGGAATTGATGTCGGGAAAATGTACCAAGCGATCCGTGGTGGATTGGCAGGAAGCACGGTCATGGATGCGAAAATTCCAATGATCATTGACCGCAACTTCAAGGCCGGTGGCCGCGTTGATATCAATATGAAAGATTTGACGAATGTGATGAACACAGCGCATGAACTAGCTGTTCCACTGCCATTATCCGCGCAATTGCTTGAAATCTTCCATAGTTTAAAAGCGGATGGAAAAGAAGCGTTGGATCATGCAAGTATTGTGCAACATTATGAGAAACTAGCAAATGTAGTAGTCGGTGGAAAGGAGCAATAAAATGGCAAAAGCAACTGATCTTTTAGCAAACCTTCAAGACATCAATCGCCAAGAAGTCCAAGCAAACCTAGCAGAAGAGCGAAAGAATTTTACCTATAAAATTGTTGTCCTTGATGATGACCCAACCGGTGTTCAAACCGTTCACGGCGTGTCCGTATACACCGATTGGACAAAAGAAAGCATCGAGCAAGGCTTCCGCGAAGACAAAAGCATTTTCTTCCTATTAACGAATTCGCGTAGTTTTACCGCTAAAGAAACGACTGAAGTCCACCAGGATATCGCACGTCGTGTTCACGAGGTTTCTCAGCAAGAAGGAATTCCGTATGTCATCATTAGCCGTGGGGATTCCACATTGCGTGGGCATTACCCGCTTGAAACGGTAACAATGAAAAATACAATTGAAAGCATTTCTGATGTTTCTTTTGATGGCGAAATCATCATTCCGTTTTTTAAAGAGGGCGGCCGTATAACCATTAACAATGTTCATTATGTTCAATACGGAGAAGAGCTGGTTCCAGCGGGCGAAACGGAATTCGCAAAAGACCGTACTTTCGGTTATAAATCCTCTCATTTAGGCGAATGGGTGGAAGAGAAAACAAATGGGGAATATACAAAAGAAGGTACTACTTACATTCGCTTAGAAGATCTTCGCTCCTTGAATGTTTCAGGGATTAAAGAACAGTTGATGGGTGTTACAAACTTTAATAAAGTGGTTGTCAATGCCGTTGACTATGTCGATGTCGAAGTGTTTGTGACAGCGTTCATTCAAGCAATGAAGGAAGGCAAGACATTTATCTGCCGTAGTGCCGCTGCGCTAACAAAGGTCATCGGTGGTATTGCCGACAAACCGTTGTTAACAAGAGATGAATTGATTACGGAAGAAACGACAAACGGCGGTCTTGTAGCAGTTGGATCACACGTGCAAAAGACAACAGAACAACTATATGCGCTTTTAGATAGCGGACTCGTCACTCCAGTTGAGTTCGATGTTCACTTAGTGTTAGATGATGAGAAGTTCCAAGAGGAAGTGGCCCGTGTTCGCACCACTTGTGAAGAGCTCATCACAGCAGGAAAATCTGTTGTCTATTACACACGTCGTGAGCGCTTAGACTTAGGTGAAGGACGTGCGGAAGAAGAGTTGAAGCTTTCCGTTAAAATTTCGGACGCCGTCACAAGCATCGTCCATGATTTAAAAGTAAAGCCAAAATACATTATTGCTAAAGGTGGAATTACCTCTTCTAGCATCGGTACAGTCGGGTTGTCCGTTAAGCGCGCAGAAGTATCCGGTCAAGTCGCACCAGGTATACCAGTTTGGAAAACAGGCGATGAAAGCAAATTCCCACACACATCCTATGTCGTCTTCCCAGGCAACGTCGGAACAAAAGACACACTAAAAGAAGTCGTAGAAGTATTAGAAGGGAAGTAGTAGAAGGGAAGTAGAAGGGAAGTAGTAGGGGGGCACCATGTCCCGGGTGGGACAGAGGGACAGGCACCTTGTCCCGGAAGAGCACAAGGGGCTAGCGCCCTTTTCTCTTTTTCCCCCTACAAGAAAAGACCACAGCTGTGTGCCGTGGTCTTCTTTGACATAACTGGCGGGGCACATGACTTTTCGGGTTGAGGTTTGGCCGAGGGCCAGAGGTGCAGGCAGTGTTCTAATCCCCCCATTGGAAGGTTAGGTTATCCCTGAAAGTTAGGTGGGACAAGGTGCCTGTCCCCTTGTCCCACCGTTTCGTATGTAGAAAATTTCCCCCACCTGGGTGGCAACAAATAGGCTTTCCACCGAATCCCCCGGAAGGACAGCCGTTTTAATAACCGTGGGTAAATTGATCATGCTCACAACAGGTCGCAAACCAACCTTAACTTTTACCAAACCCCATAACACCCCTTCATACTGGTTTTACAAAAAGGATATGTATTTTGCAGGTCTATTAGAACGGGACAGGGGCGGCGGCGGCACCATAGGCCCCGTCCCAGTCGGGACAGGGGGACAGGTACCTTGTCCCAGGGGTTCCTGTCCCAGTTAAAGATAGCTTGGGTGTGTTGCTCTTGAGAGTAATCCCGTAATCTAGGAAAATTCTCGGTCTTATGGAACTATGATTGTCACCACCCGAGTATTCATAACTCTTTTTTGGGAAGGGTGCCTAGGTTATACACTACCCCGAAAGAGTACACAACAGGATAAGAGATTGATAGGGATTCTTTACGTTTTGAGCGGAGAGGCATTCCCTTATGACCTCCTTCCACTATCAACCTAATTAAGGTTTTATGTTAAGATTTACCTTATATAATCAGGTCGTTTTTTTAATAATTTAAAAAGGAATGAAAATCTAATGAAATTATTGAACATCCACCACATAGCAATTATTTGTTCAGATTACGAGAAATCAAAAGATTTTTATGTGCGAATCCTCGGGCTGACCCCGATTAGGGAGGTTTATCGGGAGGAGAGGGATTCTTACAAGCTTGACTTAGAAGTTAATGGTCAGTACCAGATTGAGTTGTTTTCCTTCCCAAGTCCACCAGTGCGGCCAAGTTATCCTGAGGCAGCGGGCTTAAGGCATTTGGCCTTTGCGGTTGAGAACATAGAGGAGGCGGTGCGTTCTTTATTGGAGCAAGGCGTCGAAGTAGAGGACATCCGTGTCGACCCTTTTACGGATAAACAGTTTACCTTTTTTGCGGACCCAGATGGGTTGCCAATTGAGATTTATGAGAGTCCAGGGACAAAGGGACAGTGACCCAGTTAAAGATAGCCAGAACGTGTTGCTCATGAGAGGATACTTCATGGAATAGGATTGAAGGCATAAGTAGTAGGCTATATTTTAATTATATTGAGAGGTTTGGATGAGAATTATTTTATATAAAAGTAGATAAGATGGAAGGCCCGGCAAGAAAAACAATTGCCGGGAGAGGGGAGTTGCTGGTTTTTTTGGATGTTTGCAGACATAAAACGAACGTAGGTTGGAGGGAGAAGGTAGAAGTCGGAGAGATCTCCTCCTTCTAACAAAGGGAGATTAGCCAAATGAAAAGTTTATTTTTAGGAAAAATGATTAAGGAACAAGAAAATGGGTTTGTAAAATCTATTTTACAAACAACTAACGTCCTTTTATGGGTAGTTGTTCTAGCCACATTGGGTTTCCTAGCTAATCTATTATTAAAGATAAGTACATATGGATTTGATATTGGTTTAAAGAGTACTATTAATACTTTCGAAATGCTATTAAGCCCGTTATTTTCGCCATTATTTTGGACTTCATCCCCTAGAACGACGCTATACTATTTCATCATTAATTTATTCGTCTTTTATCTAATGTTTGGCTTTTCTTTTGGGGTTAGAAATGTATTGCTTAGAGCCTTCTGTTTGGTTCTTGTAACTATAATTATGATAGGTTGGTATTTTGTTTATATATTAAGTAATGCTTCTATTTAGTGGGACAGAGGGACAGGCACCTTGTCTCAAAAGGGATCTAATCGATTATTCCTAGAGGGATAGGGACCGGTGATTCTCTAGGAAACAATCCATATTAATTTTGAGTAAACTCCTTTAAACCGTCAGGGAGGAATAGAGGGGGAACTATGGCTTTTATCCTGTTTTTGAGGATTAACCTTCTCGGTTTAGCTCCAAGTCTTACCTGAAGATAGGGTTGAAGCATCACGAAGCTTTTCAATCCTAGAAACTAAACCGGTTGGTTCCCCAACCGGTTTGCTAATACTTTAGGGTGAGTATCAATTAGCTGTTCTTATTATCAAAAGCAAACTTTAAATAGTAGAGTTGTGATTAAGGTCAGGGGCGGGGCGGGACATGGTGCCTGTCCCTGTGTCCCTTTCCATGTTTTTATACTCTTCTTCTAAATCGGTTAAAGTTAATTCGTATAAATGTTTGTTATTCTTTTTATAAATCCCCGATTGAATCATCTTATTAATCAACTTTTCCCTTTTTACCTGAACCGCATATCGTAGTGTATTGTTCATATTAAGACACCTCTTTTTAAAATATTTATGAGAATCTATTATGTAGAAGTTAGTTTAATAGCTCTGGATTTTTCTCCTACATGCAATTCCTTTCCCTTTACTTTGGTTAGTATAAACAAGCTTATTAGATAAAACTGTCGATTTAAAACGAAAATACGATTCTTAACTAAAACGTTACCTTTTTATTATTAAAGTAAAAAATGAAATATATTAATCCATGAGGGGAACGGGACAGGCACCTTGTCCGAAAGGGATCGAATCGATTGTTTCTAGAGGGACAGGGAGGCCGGTGAGTCCCTATGCAACAACCATCTATTTAATGGGAGTGAACTCCTTTAAACCGCCAGGGAGGAATAGAGGGGAAGCTATGGCTTTTATCCTGTTTTTGATGATTAATCTTTCGCGGTTCCTCGCCTCAAGTCTCGCATGAAGACAGGTTGGAAGCATCATGAAGCTTTTCAATCCAAGAGAAACAAAACCGGTTGGTTCCCCAACCGGTTTGCTATTAATTACGGTGAAGTATCAATTAACTGTTCTTATCAAAGATAAACCTTATTTAGTAGATTTAAGAATAAGGTCAAGGGTGGGACAAGGGACCTGTCCCCTATGTCCCAGCCCTAATCCACCAAAATATAAGTAGCCTTAATCGGTCCATGAACTCCGACGATGAGGTTCATTTCGATGTCGGCGCTGTTGCTTGGGCCGGAGATGAAGCTGACGTAGGAGGCGCAGTCTTCGCCTTTGGCTTGGGCTTCGTGAATCCTCTGGGCTGCTTGGGTCATTCGTGGCACCAACGTGCTTTTTGGAATGATTGCAATAAACGTGCGCGGCAGCAAACTAATCGAGCGGCCATTGTTTTTATCATTAAACAAAGTCACTGTACCAGACTCAGCCAACGTGATGTCGCTGAAAACAAGCCCCACATCGGCGCGCTCGGCAACCCGCTGATTTTCTTTCCCAGCCGCAGGGTCCCAAACATGGACATCCATCTGGCCGCGAGCTTCCTCAAAGAACTTCGTTACGCCATATTCCTGGTGACGCTTGTCATTGGATGTAACCACTAGCTTGCCTTCGTATCCGTCAATCGTTTCCTGCAACACCTTCGTTAACCCGTCTCGGTCCGTCCGTTTAAAATCGGTGTGAATCACCTGACAATGTTTTTCCAGCACATCCGCCAATTCGTCCTGACTCATGCCTTTGAACACTTCCTCTTGCGGAGTCACGCTCCACTTCGGGCGTTCTACGCCTTCTGTTCGGCGCTCTCGTCCAAGTCTAGATGCCAGTTTATCTAAAAATGCTTCGCGATTTTCGATTGTCATGACTTTTCACCATCTTTCTGTCTTTGCTTAAACCAAGAACGGAACGATTGACCTTGAGGTGCATAAAAATCACGAGCATCGGTCCAATCCTTTAATGGTCCTGGTCCATTTTCAATCATGCCGTCTTTTGTCCATAGCCCAAGTGCAGGCTTGGCCATTTTCGCACTCATATTATAAATGGCAGGACTTGAAGACCACTTGGCAAATCCTTTCATCATCAATTTTTCAGACGTCGGAGCCATTTGTTCTTTTTCAACAATAATTTGACGATGACGAATCAAATGCTCATGCAACGGAATTTTGACCGGGCAAGCTTCTGTACACGCCGCGCATAACGTCGATGCATACGGAAGCTCTTTATGATCATCGTAACCTTCCAACAACGGCGTGATTACCGCGCCAATCGGACCTGGATAAATCGAGTTATACGCATGGCCACCAATATGGCGATACACGGGACAAACGTTGATACAAGCAGCACAACGAATACAGTGAAGCGCAGACTGAAACTCAGTTCCAAGAATCTTCGAGCGCCCATTATCAACGACAACAAGGTGGAATTCTTCAGGGCCATCAATTTCGCCTTCTAAACGGGCACCTGTAATCGCCGTAATATAACTCGTTAACTTTTGCCCAACCGCAGCACGCGTTAACAGTCCAACCAGAACCTCCATTTCTTCCCAAGTTGGCACAATCCGCTCCATTCCCATTACGGAAATCACGGTATCTGGAAGGCTCGTCACCATTTCAGCATTTCCTTCATTCGTAACGAGAGTCACCGCACCAGACTCAGCAATCGCAAAGTTACAGCCAGTAACCCCAACATCTGCCGCTAAAAAGTCCTGACGCAATTGCTCACGAGCGAAAGCGGCCAATTCTTCTGGCGTGTCAGAACCGGTATAGCCTTTTTTCTTCGCAAACGTTTCGCGGATTTGCTCTTTATTTTTATGCAAAGCCGGTGTCACGATATGGGATGGGGGATCTTCATCCAATTGCAAAATCCACTCACCAAGGTCCGATTCCACGACTTCAGCGCCCACTTCTTCGAGGGCTTTGTTTAAGCCAATTTCCTCGGTGACCATCGATTTCGCTTTCACGACTTTTTTCGCTTTTTTCCTTTGAATTACGCTTTTCACATATTGATTCGCTTCTTCTGCTGTTTCAGCAAAGAACACCTTGCCGCCACGGCGCGCTACGTTTTCACTCAATTGCTGTAAATAATAATCCAAGTTTTCCATGGTATGGTTGCGGATTTCAGCCCCTAACTCGCGCCAATCCTCCCAGTTCCCAAGCTCTGCTGCCTGCGATAGACGGCCATTTCGGAATCTTCCTTGTGCGGAAGAAACGGCCTGTCGCATAAAATCATCTTCAATTCCACTTTGAACCCTGTCTTTATAGGGCTTTTCACCAATTTTAATGCTCATTTGATCCCCTCCAGTCTTAGATAGTGTTTAAGATTTCGGTAATATGAATAATCTTTACGTTTTTCCCTTCACGACGCATTCTGCCACCGATATTCATCAAACAACCCATATCCGCGCCCACTAAATATTCCGCTTCCGTTTCTGCCACATGCCGTGACTTTTCACTGACCATTTCTTGTGAAATCACAGGGTTTTTCACCGAGAACGTCCCTCCGAACCCGCAGCAATCTTCTTCCATTGGCAGGTCCACCAACTCAACGCCTTTCACATTGCGCAACAACGTCTTAGGCTGCTCTTTCACCCCAAGAATTCGCTTCATATGACAAGAGGAATGGAACGTCACTTTCCCTTTAAAAGTAGAGCCCACATCCGTAATCCCCATTACATCCACAAGAAATTGGGTAATCTCGTAACATTTGGCACCAAAAGCCTTTGCTTCTTCTTCCCACTCAGGGTCGCCAGCAAAAATCTTCGGATATTCCTTTAACATCCCCACGCAAGACCCAGATGGGCCGACCACATATTCGGAATGCTTGAACGCCTTCATCATCTGCTTCATCGATTGCTTCGCTTCTTGCAAATACCCACTATTATAGGCAGGTTGTCCACAACAAGTTTGTTCCATCGGATAATCGACTTCACAACCAACTCTTTCTAAAATTTCAAGCGTATCTTTTGCCACATTGGCAAAGAGAATATCGCTCAAACAAGTACTAAATAAGGAAACTTTCATGTTTTTTCACCTCTTTTTAAATATAACGACCTAGCAATCTACTCAAATTATCTTTTAAAAAATAACGACATTACTCAACGTATTTAAATAGCCGTTCTTGGACATTTTGTAAATGCTCCAACATCGCTTGACGCGCTTGTTCTGGCTGTTTCATTTTAATGGCTTCAAAAATTCGCCTATGCTCAATTTGCAAATCCTCAACTTGATTCTCCGAATACAACAGCACTTTTCGCGTTTCTTGAATCGTTTCGGAGGTTAATGCAGAGACACTGCTCATCAAATTCATCAGTAGCTTATTATGAGTCGCATTCGCAATCGCAACGTGAAAATCGAGATCCGCAGTCGATGCTAATTCCTCATTTCCATCTGCATGCTCCATCACAATCAGCGCTTTTTCAATCGCAAGCAAATCTTCTTCTTCGCGAACACAAGCTGCTTGCGCGGCCGTGCCCATTTCTAAAATTTTACGGACCTCGTATAGCTCCTTGACATCCTCTAGCTTCATTAAAAAAGCACTCGTTACGGGCAACTGGAATTTGGTCGGATCAAAGGAATTCACATAGGTTCCTTCACCATGCCTCATTTCCACCAGCCCCATCGTTCGGAGCCCGCTTAATGCCTCACGGATCGTCGAGCTCCCAACTTCAAAGCTTTTCGCTAACTTTTCGACCGAATCTAATTTATCACCTGGCTTTAATTCACCAGTTTTAATTAACTCAATTAATGAGTCTGCAACTTGTTCATAAACCTTTTTCACACGAACACGTTTATATGGCATAACGTTTCAGCTCCCATCTATCTTCTCTATTATACAGAGATTTTTTTTACTCAAAAGATGTTCGCTATTTTAAAAAAATTAAAGAAGATTTAAAAAGATAAACCCTGCAATACCTGCAAGCAGTCCGTAAAGAATAGCAGGTCCTAATGTTTTGCGGATAATTTCGCCTTCCTTACCGGACAAGCCAACAACGGCGCTGGCCGCAACGACATTATGAACACAAATCATGTTCCCCGCCGCAGCACCAATGAGTTGAACGGCTAAGACAATATTGGCCTCTAATCCAACCGAGTTCGCGACATTGTACTGAATGGGCGAGAACGTTAACGTTGAAACGGTTGCACTTCCGGTAATAAACGAACCTAATTCCCCAAGGAACGGCGCAACGAAGATCCACACAGACCCGAGCGAACTCGCAAATGATTCAGCAATAAACTGCGGCATACTTAATAAGTCATTAAGGTTTAGCCCCGAGTTTACGAAAACCTGCACCATTGAAAGCGTGGCAATCAGGGAAATCGCTGTCATTTTCATCGTTGATAACGATTCTTTTGAAGCTTTTACAAAGGTTTGATGGGACTTCCGTTGGAATAAAAACGCTAAAATCGCTGCAAGCGTTAATATCGTTCCTGGTGAATAAAGGAATTCCCAAGAAGATGTAACTCCTTCGACACCTAAAATATTGCGCCAAGTCAAATCGATGGCCTTCGTCGTGAACTCTTTTAGCGGAGGTACGATTCGCGTAAGCAGCAACAAGAGAACGACCATGATATAGGGTGACCATGCTGTCACAATACCCATGTTTGACTTTTCGGTTGCAATCGTAAAATCCTTTCGCATCGCTTGTTTCCACTCTGTTTTCGGAAGCAAGAAGCCTTTCTTGGCTGTGAGAGTGGCAATAATAAGCGTAAACAGCGCTGCAAGAATCGAAACGAACTCATGTCCAAATAAACTTGCCGCCACAAATGCACTTCCTGTATAAACAATTCCAATCAGCATGGTCCATGGAAGCATTGGCCACGCATCTTTGAGACCGTTCCCAAAAAACACCGTTAATATCACCATTAAAATGAATGGGATAAACGTACCCGCTAGTAAATCAACACTTGTCACCGCAACCGCAATGTCTTGGTAAAAAGGGGTGTCAGCACCAGGAATATTGCTCAACCCAACCGCAACTGGCGTTCCAACCGCCCCAAACATTACCGAAGTACTATCCGCAACCAACGCAATCGTTGCCGCGGCGATGGGGTGGAACCCTAATGCCACCAATAATGGCCCTGTAACCATCGCAGGTGTTCCAAATCCTGCGGCCCCTTCAATCAGCGCTCCAAATAGAAACGCCACCACAATCACTTGTACCCGCATGTCTCCTGAAATGCTTTGGAAACCTTGGTTGATCCGAACCACCGCTCCAGTATTACGGAGTGTATTCAAAAGAACCAATGCTCCAAATAAAATCCATAGAATCGTCAGTGTTTTATGTATTCCTTGAAAAACAGATGAGAGTACAACTTGTCCTTCCATCCCCCAAACCGTAAGCGCTAACAAAATAACAATGGCTGAACTCAACGCCATTCCCTTAGCAGCCGGCATCCTTAACAGGACAAGAAAGAGAAACGGAGCAATAATCGCACTCAATGCAACCAGCAATAACATCAAAAACCTTCCCCCTAGTTTTCTAATAGTTTAATGGTTTTTAAGCGTTTACAAATAGAATAAGATAATCAGGTCATCAGATGACCCTATAACTATAGTGGCATACTTTTATAATTTATTCAACAACTAAATAGTTTTTGGGACAAGGGGACAGGCACCTTGTCCCAGTCTCTCCCGGTGGCGGTTGATACAAGGGGACAGGCACTGTGTCCCAGAACTCTCAAGGGAATGATGCCTGTCATCACCCAAGTTTTGCCGGGATTTATAGAATGAGAGATTGGTTTTTCTTGAGGAATAGAGAAAGATGTAAAGTTGCTGACTAATGTTTATCTATCCACCTCAGTTAAGCGCCAAGTCTTACCTGAAAATAGGGTTGAAAGAGTAGGAGGTGGGACAGGCCCAATGTCCCGGTAGGATAGAGAAAAAGCAACGTAGAGGATTAGTTTCTTATAATAAAATAGCAAAACCGACGGGATGACCTCATCAATGATTAGTATAGCTTATGGGTGAAGTCCTGGAAGCTTGTTAAATCAAGTCGGTTTTGATCAAACTTTTGATCAGTCGAGTTGGGGAAAGGTATTCTAAGAGAGTGGAGGAACAAGGGGGTGACTCCAGTTTTTTAGGGACAAGGGTCCCACTGACTTTCCCGGTTTTTTAGGGACAAGGGTCCCCCTGGCTTTCCCAGTTTTTTGGGGAGACAAGGGACCTGTCTCCCTAGGGACAGTGAACCTGTCCCTCTGTCCCTCCCCAAGCTTTCTGTAGGAATGTGTTGAATGTTTGGATGTTGGGTTCTTCTGTGCGTACTTTTAGATTGATGGCGGAGGTGGTGATGGGTTCTGGTACTTGTTGCAGGATGGTGATGGAACCGTCGGTTAATTCTTTTTTGATGACATTTTCGCCCAATATGGCATAGCCGTTGCCGTTTAGGACCGCTCTTTTGATGGTCTCATCACTTCCGCCAACCACGATCATGGATTGGGGTTGTTGTTCTCTTTTTCTAAAATATTGGTCAATGATCGTACTAAAGCTACAATCTTTGTCATAGGAGATAAACGGATATTGGCTAAAGATTTCTTCAGGGCTTTGTTCTTTGTAAATATCCGATGATACGACTAATAGGGTTTGTTCTTCCTCTAAAAACGTTTGTTTGATATCCATTTCATTACAATCACTGGCAATGACCGCAATGTCTGCTACATGATCCTTTACACTTTGGATTGCATGTACACTATTGAGCGGCAGTAGACATACTCGCACGTGAGGATACATTTCCATATAGGTGTTGATTAACGGCAACAGATGGTGCCTGCAGTAGTATTCCGATGCAGCAATCGTCAGAATACCAGAAGGCCCATGCAACTCCTCCATCTCTTTTTCCATTTCTTCGATAAGACCAAATATTTGATCAACATGGCCTTTCAGCTTTTTTCCGGCGACCGTTAATAAGGTCTTTTTGCCAATTCTCGTCAAAAGCGTATGATTCAGCTCTTTTTCTAGAGATTGAATTTGCAAGGTAAGCGTCGGTTGAGTATATCCCAATCTTTTGGCCGCTTTTGTGAGATTCAATTCCTCGGCCACTACTTGAAAGGTTTTTAAATTCCGCAGTTCCAATGGAACACCCCATTTCCTTTTTTATTCTATATAGGAGAGTATATCTATTCGAGTTATTGGATTTTCATAATAAAAATAATGCAATCCTATTATAGCATAGGACTATTGGTGCCTCACTAATGCTAGATTATGGAAGGGTAGGGGATTAAAATTCATAAATATTCACCAACTAACATAATGATTCATAAATTTTTTTAATAGTTATGCTCGTTTCTTACTGAGATTTGTGGTTGATTTTTAAAATAATTCTCCTATAAATCCACATTTCAATAGGTTCCTACGTAGATAACACATCCTGTTTGGTTTATTTTACTATATAGAATTCTTATGGTTTGCAGTTGACTGATAATGCATACTGTGAGAAATTCATAAATATTCATTGCGATAATAGGAGATGTATTTATGATAGATTGGAACACGATTAATGAAGAAGGTTTGCTTGCACCGACGATGGCAAAAGATTTTCCAAATCTACCAGTCGTCAAATCGGAAGGACTTTTTTACATTGGAGTAGATGGGAAAAAATATTTAGATTTTACATCAGGGATTGCGACGGAAAATACCGGACATCGCCATCCAAAGGTGATTGCAGCGATTAAGGACCAAGTGGACCATTTGGTTCATGGTCCTATCGGAATTATTAATTACGAATCTATTATGCTATTAGCTAAGAAACTGCAGACGATTTTACCAGATCCATTAAATTGCTTCTTCTTTGGGAATAGCGGCGCCGAGGCGATTGAAGGGGCCGTGAAACTGGCAAGGCATGTGACGAAAAGGCCATATGTTGTTTCTTTCCTTGGCGGGTTTCATGGAAGAACGATGGGGGCGCTGAGTCTGACGACTTCTAAAAGTAAGTATCGTAAAAGTTTGCCTGTTGGAGCAGGGATGACGTATCAGCTCCCTTATGCCCAGGTGAGTGAAACACCAGAAGGGCTAGACCCGGAAGTGTATTGGTCCCAGCATGTTGAAAAAGACTTTGAACGATTATTCAATCATCAAGCAGCACCAGATGAAGTGGCTGCGGTAATTTTAGAGCCGGTGCTTGGGGAAGGCGGTTATGTCGTTCCGCCCAAAGCGTGGCTGGAGAAAATTCGTGAAATCTGTAATGAGCACGGCATCTTGTTGATCTTTGATGAGGTACAGACCGGTTTTGGCCGGACGGGAGATTGGTTCGCGGCGAATCGCTTTGGGGTGACCCCAGATATTATGGCGATTGCTAAAGGGATTGCGAGCGGATTGCCGCTAAGTGCAACGGTCGCTTCCAAAGAGCTGATGGAGCAATGGGCGATTGGCAGCCATAGCACCACCTTTGGCGGAAATCCGATTGCTTGTGCGGCGGCATGTGCGACCATTGATGTCCTGAAGGAAGAAGGCATGGTGGAAAATGCTAGAATCTTAGGGGAGTATGCCTTAAGCAAACTCATGGACCTGAAGGAAAAACATCCTGTGATCGGGAATGTTCGTGGCATTGGCATGATGTTAGGAATCGAAATTGTTCAGCCTGAGTCCGGGGAACCAAATGGCGATGGCCTCATGGACATTTTAGAAAAATGCCTTCATAAAGGCGTGATTTACTACTTAAGCGGAAATAAAGGGGAGGTTATTCGCATGATGCCTCCGTTAAATGTAGATAGAGAACATTTGGATATGGGGATTTCTTTACTTGATGAAGCCATTACGGAATATGAAGCGGAATTAGGCATCGGGCAGAAGGTCTTGGTGAAGTAATTTGTAAAAGGATTGAAACGAATTAGGGAGTAAGGGGATGAAGGCTCAAGCAGAGTCTTAATAAAGTAATTCGTAAAAAGAACGAAACCATTTAGGGGGAAAAAGGATGAAGGCTCAAGCTAGAGTAGAGCCGCAACAAAAGGTTGCGACGGGGTATTTAAAGTTTATTATTCCTTCTTTGATCGGGGTGCTTCTATTTCTCGTACCGGTCAAATTTAATGGGGAAATCACTATTGGTGTAGGGATTTTGGCTTCACAGGTGAAAAGTTCGTTTAGTGCCTATATGCCTGCTTTTATTGTGTTTCTTTTAGGCTTATCGGCGGGAGTGTCGATTTTGACGAAGGCATTAAAGCCAAGTTTTATTATGGAGGACGCATTTTTAAAAGGGTTATTTGATGTTGGGAAGCTTGGATTGGCTGCGAGAGTGTTCGGGTTCTTGATCGGAATCTTGACGATTTTCGAAGTGGGTCCAGAAGTGATTTGGTCTCGTAATACAGGAGGAGTCGTTCTCTATGACTTGGCTCCTGTGTTGTTAGCTTGGTTTTTATTTGCAGGAATTTTACTGCCGCTTTTAGTGGAGTTTGGCTTGATGGAGTTTATCGGAGCCCTTTTTCAGAAGGTGATGAGACCGTTATTTACGTTGCCGGGGCGTTCCTCGATTGACTCGTTGGCTTCCTGGATGGGAGCGGGAACGGTAGGCGTGTTGGTCACAACGAAACAATATGATGAAGGCTACTATACGAAAAGGGAAGCTGCGGTAATTGCCACAACGTTTTCAATTGCCTCGATTGCTTTTAGTTTAGTGGTTGCTAATGTCGTTGGCCTCGGCCATTTGTTTGTTCCATTTTACTTAACGGTGGCGTTTGCGTGTGTGGTGGCAGCGATTATTATGCCAAGGATTCCTCCGCTTTCCAGAAAACCGGACACCTATTATGAGCCGGTTGGTCAACAGATTGATGAAACCATTCCAGAAGGGGTTAGCAACTTGCAGTGGGGATGGCAGCAGGCGTTGGAAAAGGCTACAAATGCGCCAAGTCCAAGTAAATTGTTTACCAATGGGGTTAAAACAGTTTTAGATATTTGGTTGGGACTGATTCCGCTTGTGATGAGTTTGGGAGCCGCGGCATTGATGATTGCGGAATTCACCCCTGTTTTCCAGACCATTTCTTACCCGTTTGTTCCGGTGTTGGAATGGATGCAAGTGCCTGAAGCAGATGCTGCAGCGAAAACAATGTTGGTTGGCTTTGCCGATATGTTTTTACCGGCCGTCATCGGAAGTGGGATTGAGAGTGAATTGACACGATTTATCGTGGCGGGACTTTCGTTAACGCAGTTAGTGTATATGTCGGAAATCGGAATCTTAATTCTACGCTCCAATATTCCATTAAGCATATTCGAGCTATTTATTATTTTCATCGAAAGAACGATTATCACATTACCAATTATTGTTTTAATTGCTCATTTATTTGTGTTTTAAAAGGGCTCTTTTCTCAAACTTTGTTGCTCTTGTATACAAAATAGGTTGGAATAAGCTTTTTTCACAATTAAGTAGCCTTTTGATTATGGCAAGGGGATGGTTCTTCTGCTTCCGGCTGGAAGCGGCAGATCTGTCCCTTGCTTTATTTTTCAAGAAAGAAGGTGTTTGACATGACGGTTGCAAATCGAGACATTTTAATGAAAAACATAAGTAAGGAAACGGATTTTCCGCTTTCTTTTGAAGAATGGGAGCAAAAAGCGGCGGAGAAAATGATGCCGGGCGGATTCGGGTATGCAAGCAGCGGTGCAGGCAGGGAAGAAACGGCGAAAAGAAACCAGGAGGCATTTTCAAAGTGGGCAATCGTGCCGCGGATGCTCAATGACGTTTCCAAGGTCGATATGGGTATTTCCTTATTTGGACGCCGTTACCCTAGTCCATTCTTGCTTTCGCCGATTGGAATGCAGGTGCTTGCCCATGAGGAAGGTGAACTGGCTACGGCAAAAGCGGCGGCGTCCATGGGGGTTCCCTTTCTTGTCAGTACGGTGTCTACTTATTCTTTGGAGGAAATTGCTGCGGCTATTCCGACAGGCTCGAAGTGGTTTCAGCTTTATTATTCTAGCGTAAATCCTGAGGTTTCTTTTAGCATGGTGGAAAGGGCGGAAAAAGCGGGCTATGAAGCAATCATCATTACCGTTGATACCGTGATGGCAGGATGGCGGGAAACGGATATGCGAAGTCAGTTCTCCCCGCTGTCACAAGGATATGGGAAAGGGAACTATATCCAAGATCCTGTGTTTATGGAGTCTTTGCCAAGCCACGACCATGACTCGATTGTTACGGGAATCTTGGAAAATATCCAGCATCCTTCCCTAACCTGGAAAGAGATCGCTGAGGTGAAAAAGCGGACGAGCCTGCCTGTTTTAGTAAAAGGGATTCTCCATCCGGAAGACGCGGAAATGGCTTTGGAGTACGGAGTTGACGGGATTATTGTCTCCAATCATGGAGGCCGTCAGCTTGATGGCGTGATTGCTTCCATTGATGCCCTGCCAGCCATTGCCGAGCGTGTAAAAGGGAAGATTCCTATTTTACTAGACAGTGGGGTACGCCGGGGAATCGACGCAGTGAAAGCCTTGGCGTTAGGAGCCAATGGTGTGTTAATCGGTCGACCATTCTTGTATGGCCTAGCTGTAGGCGGGCAACAAGGGGTCGAAAAAGTACTAGAGCGATTCATGCAGGAAACAGAAGTCACCCTTGCCTTATCGGGAATGGCGGACTTATCAGAATTGTCGAGGTTGAAGGTTGTGAGGGGGTAGGGGCATGTGCCCGTGCTTCGTTCTTTTAATAGATTGACTAACACTGATTATTAAAATAAGAAGGATCCGTCACTTCGCATTATTCATATAAAAATGGTGTTAAAGTTACATTAATATTTACGCCCTATAATTCGGAATGTAAAATATAGGAGTTGCCTATTGCCTTGTTCTTTGTGATCATGTCGGAACTTAAAAGATTAGGAGACATACGTTTATGGGGTTTGTTTATATTAATCACCATTTTTTAGATAATCTGTTTTATATTTTAGTGAGTGTTTTTGTTTATTTTATCTTAATCGATCACTCGAAAAGAATGAAACAGTATAAAAAGACACTTTTAATTGCTTGTATGAGTGTACCAATCATTCTATGTATGAGATTCCCTATTTATATTGATGAGTATTGTGTTCATGATTTTAGGCAAATTCCTCTCTTCATAGGAACCCTTTATGGTGGATGGCCAGTGGGTGCCGTTTTGTTAGTCATCACATTACTAGGAAGGTTTTATCTATTTGGATTCAATTTTCTTACGCTCATTGTTTATCTCGTGATTTTTTTCTCAACAGCCCTCTTTGCCAATAAGTTTAATGGGTTCAAACGTAAGGGGAAAGTGCTTAGCTCATCCTTGCTTTCTTTCGTGGTTGGAGTCATGACCACTCTTATTGCAGTTTCATTCTCTGATTTCTTCCAAGTAACGGAGGCTTATGTATTTTATTTTGTTATAATGCCTCCAATCATTATGTTTTCGTTCGTCTATTTGGCTGAAACCTTGCAAGATGCCATTAATATTAAGCCCAAAATGGTGAAGCTAGAAAAAATGGAAGTCGTCAGCCAGCTTGCTGCAAGTATATCCCATGAAGTCAGAAACCCATTAACAGTAGTAAAGGGATTCATTGATTTATTAAAGGATCCAAATCTGTCTCAAGATAAGAGGGACGAGTATATTGAACATATCAATCGCGAACTCCAAAGTGCTGAATCAATTATTAGTGATTACTTAGCATTTGCGAAGCCTGCTACTGAACAAATCAATCCTATTTTTGTCGATCGTGAAATAAGTAGTATTCTTCAAATGATTAAACCATGGGCCAATATGAATTCGGTGCACATTTCAGAAGAGTTGACTCCAGGGGTGATCCACGGGAATACTCAGCATTTTAAACAATGCTTTATAAACTTAATTAAAAATGGGATAGAAGCGATGCCTGAAGGTGGGGAGCTTCGTGTCATTACTTCTGTAAGTAATAAACATATAACGATCAAAATAGAGGATTCCGGCGTTGGAATGACAAAAGAACAGCTTAACCGCTTTGGTGAACCTTATTACAGCAGTAAGGAAAAGGGGACTGGATTAGGCTCAATGGTCATCGTCCGGACAATTCAGACTATGAATGGCACACTGGATATAAGCAGTGTCCTTCATAAAGGAACAACCATAACAGTAAAGCTACCAGAGATGGAATCAGACGCCCGCTGAGCTGAATGGGACAAGGGGACATGCACCTTGTCCCGCCGGAAAGGACCTAATTGATTATTCCTGGGGGCTATGGGGCTATGAAACATGCATATAAATTGTGGGGAACTCTTTTAAACCGGGCAGGGAGCGGTGGCCTTTATCCTGTTTTTGATGATGAATCCTTTTCGGATAAGCTACAAGTCATACCTGAAGATAGAGTTGTAGCATCACGAAGCATTTTAATCATAGAATCATAGAAAATCAAAACCGGTTGGGTTCCCCAACCGGTTTTGTTAATTCTATAAGGTAAATGATCGAAGGTCTAAGATTCTTATCAAAGACAAGCCTAAAATAGCTGATTTGAGAAATAGCCTAGGGGCGGGACAGGGTCCCCGTGTCCCATTAATTTTTTACCTTCTGTCGCTTTTTCTCCATCTGTTTTTCATGTGCACGCTGGTGAGCGCGATGGCGGTCTTCTTCGACCTCACTGGACATTTGGATCCCCATTGGGACTGTGGAAGTAGCGATTTCTTGTATTCCTTCTTGGTTCTTTTCATAAATAAAGGAAGCTCTAGTGGAAATATCCGCTCCTGGCTGTTGGACGTAAGGTAGCACGCGGTAGTCGGCACGCCATTGTTGTGGAGTGACCTGACAGCGAACATAGCCGCGGAAATTGTTAAAGAACCTAATATTTGGGTTTTGATCTAACGTCTTCTGCGTATCGGCGCGCCAGTCGGACCCGTCTGCCCCAGAAGAGATTGAGGTACCCACAAATTCCGCTCCGAAGATTGGCGCATCCGGGTTATTATAATCGGTCATGAGATTGGATGCCCAGCTTGCATGAACATCTCCCGTCAACACAATCAGGTTGTTTATGTTTTTCTCGGTGACGAAATTGGTGATTCGTTCACGAGCAGCTGGGTAGCCATCCCAAGAATCCATACTGAATCTAGGAGCATCGCTTGTCCCAAAGTTCCGCTGAGCAAAGAAAATTTGCTGTGCGAGCACATTCCATTGGGCGGAAGAGCTTCCAAGATGATTGAGCAGCCACTTCTCTTGTTCTGTACCAAGGAGTGTCCGCTTAGGATCTAATGATTCCGGAGAATGTGGCTTGCTACCATCACCATTTGCTTGATCATCGCGGTATTGGCGCGTATCCAACACATAAAAGGAAGCTAAATCCCCATAGTTGAAATCTCGATATAATTGCATGCGGCCTTCATGTGGAAGGGAGGACTTGCGAAGCGGCATATGCTCGTAGTATGCCTGATAGGCAGCGGCCCGGCGTTTGACGAATTCCTCCACAGACTGACCTTTTTCAGGTGTCACGTTGGCATAGTTGTTTTCAACTTCATGGTCATCCCACGTCACGATCCATGGAAATGCCGCATGTGCCGCTCTCAAGTCTGCATCAGAGCGATACTGTGCATAACGGTTGCGGTAATCTTCAATCGTGATGATTTCCTCGCCTTTATGGGTGCGGACATTGCCACCGGATGCTACATATTCATTTGCCCCATATTCATAGATATAATCTCCAAGATGGAAAACGAGGTCTAACTCTTCATTGGCCATATGCTTATAGGCCGTAAAATAGCCATGTTCATATTGCTGGCAGGATGCAAAAGCAAAGGTCAGGCTGGAAACAGCGTCGCCTTTGGCTGGAAGAGTTTTTGTTTTACCAACCGGGCTGATTTCATTCCCACTTTTAAATCGATAAAAATAAACGGTTTTCGGCTTCAAGCCGGTTACTTCGACGTGAACGGAATGGGCAAGAGCTGGAGAGGCCTGTTCGGTCCCACGCTTGATTACATTGCGGAAGTTTTCATCCGTTGCAAGCTCCCATTGAACAGGCACCACATGGGCAGGCATCCCGCCACCATTAAGTGGATCTGGAGCCAATCTTGTCCATAATACGACGCTGTCTGAAAGCGGGTCCCCGGAGGCCACCCCTAAGGTAAACGGGTATTTGCTGAACTCAGGCGCAGCATCAACGGAAAACCCACCTAACGACTGGGCAATCGTTAGACCAAGGGAAAGCCCAGCAATTTTCCCCGTCGTTTCAAAAAAGCTGCGGCGGTCCATATTTTTGTTTAACGTTCCTTCATTCAATTTCTTCATCATTTCTTCTAAAGTTCGATCATTGGTCATTTGGTATCCCTCCTAAAATCTCTAACTGCTAAACATTATAGAGGGGAATTGTTAATGAAATGTAAATATATGTAAAGTAGAATGCGAGATTCTAAGAGGAAGAAGAGAAAATAGGATTAGTACTTTAGTAGTGAAAGAATCAATTTCAACACTTCGTTTAAAAAATAGCCTCATTCCTATACCAATGGCATATGACAAAATAGGCCTATTTTCTTGTCATTCTTCATAATTTCTTAAAAAAATATTAAAATTTCCCGAGCGTTGTCGGATTCAAGGTGGTGGGACAAGGGGACAGGCACCTTGTCCCAAAAGGAATCTAATCGATGGAAAATGTAAAATTTCAACCCATTTTTGCTGATTCATATTATCTATCCACCTCAGTTAAGCACCAATCCTAACCTGGAAATAGGCTTAAATCACCGCGAAGCTTTCAATCATAAAAAACCAAAACCGGTT
Source organism: Mesobacillus maritimus (assembly GCF_044803185.1). Classification (GTDB taxonomy): domain Bacteria; phylum Bacillota; class Bacilli; order Bacillales; family Cytobacillaceae; genus Mesobacillus_B; species Mesobacillus_B maritimus_B. The sequence goes on along the minus strand of NZ_CP085225.1, from coordinate 5,167,744 downwards.
GGGGGAACCCAACCGGTTTGTTTTTTGCTTTAAAGTAAAGTACCAATAAGCTCGTCTACTCAATGATAAGCTTTATAGTAGATTTGATGAAAGAATTTTGTAAGAACAGGGGGTGGGACACGGTGCCTGTCCCTCTGTCCCATCCCACCCAAGGAACATATGCCCCCTTAGGATTTCTTCTTATTGATAATGTCAAATGCTACGGCTGCTAGTAATACTAGGCCTTTGATTGCTTGTTGCCAGTCGATTCCTAGACCTAGGATGGACATCCCGTTGTTCATGACACCCATTACTAGACCACCGATAACGGCGCCGACTACTGTACCTACACCACCGTAAGCGGAAGCTCCACCGATGAATACGGCTGCGATTGCATCTAGCTCGAATAGGTTACCAGCTCTTGGAGTTGCTGCATTTAGACGAGCAGCGAAGATTAAACCGGATAAAGCGGCTAACACACCCATGTTGACGAAAACGCCAAATGTTACTTTTTTCGTTTGAACGCCAGATAGGGAGGCAGCTTTTAAGTTTCCACCAACAGCGTAAACATGACGACCAATAATCGTCTTTTTCATCACAAACGTATACGCAACAATGATGATAAATAAGATGACTAGAATGTTAGGAAGTCCTCGATATGTTGCTAAAACGTATGTGAACGTATTGACTACAGCAAAAATGGCCACTAGCTTTGCATAAAATAACCCTTTAGAACCTACTTCAAAGTTATATCTCAATTGGTTGTTTCGACCTTTGATCTCTAGACCAATCAAGATGAGGGATACGGCAACACCAATGACGATTGAAAGGATATGAATGTCAGTCCCACCGAAAAAGTCAGGTAGGAAACCATTACTGATTTTTTGGAATGACTCCGGATATGGAGCAATTGATTGCCCCTGCAATACGACTAACGTTAAACCTCTGAATAGTAACATCCCAGCAAGGGTTACGATAAAGGCTGGTATACCAACATAAGCAACCCAGAAACCTTGCCATGCACCGATTAAGGCACCAACAGCAAGACAGATGATGACCGCAAGAACTGGGTTCATCTGCATATTAATCATTAAGATCGCTGAAATCGCCCCAACAAAGGCAGCAACCGAACCAACGGATAAGTCAATATGTCCGGTGATAATCACTAGCACCATTCCAACTGCTAGAATTAAAATGTAACTGTTTTGTAGAATAAGGTTTGTAATGTTTAATGGCTTTAATAGAGTACCGTCCGTTAAAACTTGAAACAATAAAGTGATTAACACTAAAGCAATAACCATACTAGATTGCTTTAGATTCTTTTTTAATAAAGTAGTTATTGAATTCATTATGAGTTACCCCCTACTATTTGTCATATACTTCATTAGAACTTCTTGTGTTGCGTCGGCTTTCTCCACTTCACCAGTGATTTGACCTTCACTCATGACGTATATTCGGTCACACATGCCGATAATTTCTGGAAGTTCGGATGAAATCACGAGAATGCCTTTTCCTTGACTCGCTAACTCATTCATAATCGAATAAATTTCATATTTTGCTCCAACGTCAATCCCTCTCGTCGGTTCATCTAAAATAAGAAGGTCAGGTTCAGAGAACATCCATTTACTTAACACAACCTTTTGTTGATTTCCGCCACTTAAATTCCCAACCGTTTGCGTAACGCTAGGCGTTTTAATATTCATTTTCTTGCGGTAGTCTTCGGCAACAACGTACTCTTTGTTGTCATTGATGACATTGTTATTCGCAATCTTCTTTAAGCTTGCGAGAGAGATATTTTCTTTTATATCATTCATTAAAATTAACCCGTATTCTTTTCGATCCTCGCTCACATAGGCAATTCCTTCATTAATCGCTTTCGTCACATTTGATAGATCTAATTGTTTGCCATCTTTATAGACTTCCCCGGTTGTCTTTTTGCCATAGGATTTACCAAAGATACTCATCGCAAGTTCCGTTCTTCCTGAACCCATTAATCCAGCAATCCCAACAATTTCTCCCTTTTTAATATGGAGATTTACATCTTTTACGATTTGTCGTTCACTTTGGATCGGGTGGAAGGTACTCCAATGTTTGACTTCAAAGAAGGTTTCTCCTATGTTTGGTTGTCTGTCAGGATAACGGTTCGTTAAGCTACGACCAACCATCCCACTGATAATTCGATCCTCCGTGATATCCTCCGTCGCGATTGTTTCAATCGATTGACCATCGCGGATGATGGTAACGGAATTCGCTACTTTTTTAATTTCATTTAATTTATGAGAAATAATAATTGATGTCATACCCTGGTTTCGTAATTCCATCAATAGATCTAATAGATTCTCACTATCATTTTCGTTTAGCGCTGCGGTAGGCTCATCTAAAATGAGAAGCTTTACATTTTTTGATAAAGCTTTCGCGATTTCAACCAACTGCTGCTTCCCAACACCGATATCCTTAATTAAGGTATTGGGTGATTCCTGCAAGCCAACTTTGGTTAATAAATCTCTTGCCTTGCTAATGGTTTCATTCCAGTTAATTACGCCTTTTTTCGCCTGTTCATTCCCTAGAAAGATATTTTCAGCAATCGAAAGCTCAGGAATAAGCGCCAATTCTTGGTGAATAATAACAATTCCTAAATCTTCACTTTGTTTAATATCCTTAAATTCACAAAGTTGTTCATTAAAGAGAATATCCCCATCATACGTTCCATAAGGATAGACCCCACTTAGTACCTTCATTAATGTGGATTTACCAGCACCATTTTCCCCGCAAATTGCATGGATTTCAGCTTCGACAACTTTTAAATTCACGTTATCCAATGCTTTTACCCCTGGGAATTCTTTTGTGATGCTTTTCATTTCTAAAATGATTGATTCCGATTTCATTTCATCACACCCTCTTGTTTATGAGAAATAGTAGTCTACTACCCTTGAGTCCTATTTATCGCAACTAGTAAGATAATTATTACCAGTGAAAGTCCTAGTTCATTGAATCCGCTTGCATTTGAGTGATTTATAAAAATAGAGAATGATAATTTGTTGGCTGTGTTAAAGTAGGTTATTGATTTTTCTCATGTTGATTGGAGCGGAAATCAACATACATGTCTAACACAGCCAACTTATTAGTTTTTACGATTCTTTTCGAATGAGTATTTTTAAAACTTACTAGCATTTCTTTAGTAGTTCTTATCTAAAAAAGGAGTAATCACCACCTGGTTAATTACTCCATCATATCCTTTTGTTCACTAACAATTATTGAAGCTGATCTTCTGTATAATATCCGCTGTCAAGGATGACTTCTTTATAGTTTTCAGCATCTACGTATACCGGCTCTAATAGGAAAGAAGGGACCACTTTTTTACCATTATCGTAAGTTTCAGTGTCATTTACTTCAGCCTCTTCACCAGAAACAATCGCTTGAACCATTTCTACAACTTTTTCTGCTAATTTACGAGTGTCTTTAAATACAGTCATAGACTGATCACCAGCGATGATTGCTTTCAATGATTGAAGTTCAGCATCTTGTCCAGTAATATATGGCAGATCCGTGTACCCAATGTTTTTAAGTGCAGAGATAATCCCAATTGCAAGTCCGTCATTTGGAGATAATACAGCGTGTACTTCTTCATCTGTGTAGTATGTGCTTAATAGGTTATCCATTCTGGCTTGTGCATTTGCAGCGCTCCAAGTCATTGTAGACACTTTGTCCATGCCAACTTGGCCACTCTTCACAACTAATTTACCTTCGTCGATATACGGCTGTAATACAGACATCGCACCATCGTAGAAGAAGTATGCATTGTTATCGTCAGGAGATCCACCGAATAATTCGATGTTAAATGGACCTGCTTGGTTTTCTAAGTCTAACGCTTCAACAAGGTAGTTCCCTTGTGTTACACCTACTTTGAAGTTATCAAATGTTGCATAGTAAGAAACGTGCTCAGAACCTTTGATTAAACGGTCGTAAGCGATTACAGGAATTTCAGAATCAGCTGCCATTTGAAGGACGTTTGTTAATGCATCCCCATCGATGGCCGCAACGACGAGAACGTCAACGCCTTTAGTAATCATGTTTTCGATTTGAGACACTTGAGTTTCAACAACATCTTCTGCATATTGTAAATCTACTTTATAATCCATTTTTTCTAATTCTTTTTCCATATTGGCTCCATCGTGAACCCATCTTTCAAGAGACTTAGAAGGCATTGATACACCAATGAATCCTGCTTCACCACTACCACCATCTGTAGAAGCCTTATCGCCTCCACCACATGCTGTTAAGACAGCAGCTATTAAAACTGCGATGAATAATAGACCTAATTTCTTCATGTTTATTTTCCCCCTCTATTATTTGCTTTGAATGCGCTTACAAGTAATATTGTATTTTACGAGGGGCATGAATAAAATCTTAAACTATAGCAAATTAATATGTCTTTCTTGAAAATATTAGATTATGAAAATAAAAATTGTCCTAATCTTCGACCCATTTAGGATTATTTTAACTAAATAGCATTTTTTTAATGTAACTTTGGAACTAAAAGCAAAAAAGTTCTAGCCTAATGCTAGAACTTTTTAATTAAAAATAAAAAAATACTATTTTATTGAATCGATTGCCGATAATCACTTGGTGAGGTGCCCGTGTATTTTTTAAATACACGACTAAAGTAATTAGGATCTTTATAGCCAACATGAAAGCAGACTTCTTTAACACTTTTCTGCCTTGAACGAATGAGTTCTTTTGCTCGTTTTACCCTTAATTCCGTTAAATAATCAATGAACGAACTTCCGGCACGCTCTTTAAACGTTTTACTGAAATATTGGGGACTTAAATTCACGACCTCGGCTACTTCTTCTAGTGTGATGGCCTTATCGAAATGATCCGCAATGTATTCCTTTGCAATGGCCATGATATCTTTGGATTGTGAGTAATACATCGAATGGATGTAATTGGCGATACTCATGAGTTCTTCCTGAAGTTTAAATACGCTGTTACTTTCTGCTAGATTTTTGTTAACGGTAATCGAGATGCCTGAGTCAATAATTTGGCGGCTTAATAGGACTAAAAACTCAGAGACTTTCTCTTCCATTTCCTTTGTATTTTTACTATAGGCAACAAGGGAATCGATATACTTCTTATAATGAACGGGTACGCCATCGACGAGCCCCGAAGTAACCGCCTCCAATAATTTCTTCTCCAAATCGTACGAATAGGTGATCCCTTGAGAATCCTCTTTTTCCGTTAGCAGTTGACTATAAAATTGAACCTGGTAAGGGCGCTTGATAGAAGAAAGTGCATAGAGTGCTTCATGGTAAGACTGGACAAACTTTTCTACCTCGTCGTATAAACGTCCAATCCCAATCGAGAACGTGAAGTCAGGGAAGGCCTGTCTCAGCTTAAAGATCATTTCCCTTCCACATGTCATCGCCAACTCCTTCACTTTTGGTTTCTGATTGCTGTATTTTTCATCTACCTGAATCAGGACAGGGATTCGCCCCAGCGTTTCCTCCCCGACAAAATGGTTGGGAAAATAGTGGTTCAATCCTGTTTGGATAAAAGAAATAAATTCTCCTGGCTCCTGGTGATGGGGTGTCTCATTCATTTTCATCCATTCAAAGACTATCACAAAGCTTTCTTTCTGGAAGGTTTCATCTAAATCTAGATGGATGACATTTTGTTTGTTCGAAGCTTGCATTAACATCGATGTGATGACTCGCGACTGGACGATGGATAACGCACGGCGATAATTATCCCTTAACGTGAGTTCTTCTGTTCGTTTTGCTTTTTCCTGCTCAATTTCCTGTATGGCTTTCTTTAGGGGCTCAATAATTTCTTCTCTGTTATAGGGTTTAAGAATGTAATCCTGCACCCCAATCTTCACCAACTGACGGGCGTATTCGAATTTGTCAAACGCTGTTAACATAAAAATATTTACGTTACGATTCAGCTTCTTAATTTCCTTTGCAGCTTCTACTCCATCAATTCCAGGCATTTTTATATCTAAAAAGATAATATCTGGACGAAATTCTTCCGCTTTTAAGATAGCGGTACGACCGCTGTCTGCTTCATCTATTACAATGGAGGGGAAGTTTTCCGTTAAGATCATTTCCAGTCCTTTTCGCTCGATTGCTTCATCATCGACGATTAATACTCTATACATAGTTAGTCAGCCTCCGATGTAATTTTTTTAGGGAATTCTAACTTAATGGTGGTCCCTTGTCCAATCTCCGATTCAATGGAAATACGTTCTTTTGATTGATAAAATAATTCCAGTCTCCTAAATACATTTTTCACGCCTAAACCTGTGGAATGTCCAGTCGACTTGGTGGTATTCGTAGACTTATCTAAAAGCATATTTATTTTCTCTTGATCCATCCCAATTCCATTATCTCGTATTTTCAGAACGATTAGTTCCCCTTGGGCGTAACCTTCAATTTCAATCATTCCTCTTTGCTCATAAGGTTCAATTCCGTGAATAAACGCATTTTCTACCAAAGGCTGTAGGGTAAGAATCGGCAGCTTTAGAGACAAGCATTCTTCGGAAACGTTTACAGTGAAATCGACCCGGTCCTGGAATCTTGTTTTTTGAATGTAAAAGTACTCTTGAACCACACTGATTTCATCTGACAGAGTGACAGGTTTGTCCATCGACCCAAGATTATATCTTAGTAATTTTGAGATTGAGTTAATAAGCTTATAGATTTGTTCTGACCCATTAATCAGGGCATACTTTGAAATCGTATTCAGTGTATTAAATAGGAAATGTGGGTTGATTTGACTTTGAAGACTTTTCAATTCCATTTCTTTTAAAAGTTTCTCTTGTTCCGATTTTTCCTTTAATTGACGTACATTATCATCTAAATCTGTGCGCATTTTATTAAAGGTTTTCGATAAAAAACCAATCTCGTCGTTCGATTCAGGAAGGGGGGGCCCATCTAATTTTCCCCTAGCCACTTCGCGGGCGGCTCGTGTTAATTGATAGATTGGACGAGTAATGTTTTGACTGAACAAATACGTGATCATTAAACCAAAAGACAGTGCGGCGATGGTCATAAACACCAAGGTTAACTGCACATAGTCATTTCTTTTATTAATAGCATTATAATAGGTCTGAAACATAGACAAGTCATCATTTAATAGAGTTAAGGTTTGATCCTGAATGAAACCAATCAGCATGAAGGCTTCTTTTTGGCTTGCAGAATAAGCCCCGATGTCATCCGCTAATAACGAATTCACTGCAGAATCACTTTCTTCAATAAAGCTATCAATGATATTCTGGTAATTTTTCGTGTCGATAAAGTTGGCTTCATTTTGAAAGTTTGTTTCTAATAATCTCTTTGCATCCATAAGTTCTTGGCGACTAGCCTGGTATTCATCTAAATCGGTTGGTAGCTGCCTGATTAAAAAGGTTTCCAACGCTTCATACGTCTTTGCTGACTTTTGTGAAACATCGTTCAGCATAAAAAACCGTTCCTGAATATTGGTATATTGCTGGATTGTCTGATTATTATTGTAAACGACAAACAAGGAAAAGCTAATCATGGTTAAAAATAAGATGATGAAAAAGACGATGAACTTCGTTCTGATGGGAATGGATAAATTAGTCCTTGTCATTCTCAACATCCTCTTTCGTTAAAAGCGTTATTGGCGTATAGATATTCTTCTCGATCGCTTTCCCTTGACCAAGGTCAATTAATAAATTTACACCTGTATACCCCATTTGATAAGGTTCCTGCTTTAGTGCAGTATGAATTTCACCTGATTTTAATAAATCAAACGTTTCTTCAAATACATCAAATGCGTAAACTCGTATATTTGAGGAAGGTTTCGCCTTTTTAATCCCCTCAACAATGCCAAAGCTGTCTAATGCACTTGTCCCATACAAGATGGAAATGTCCGGGTGGTTCTTCAACATTTGATAGGTTTTTTCAGCTCCTTGAATTTTGCTCAGATTGGAACTTTCAACCGCGACAACTTCCATTCTATTATCTGTACTTATCGCATCAAGGAAGCCTTGTACTCTTTCTTCTAAATTAATATTAATTAAATTTCCGTTCAAAATCCCAACTTTTGTTTTACCAGAGGTTTCATCAAGCACGGTTAACCCCATTTCATAACCGGCCTGATAATTGTCGGTCCCAACATATGTCCACTCATCATTATTTTCTAAATCAGAATCTACAAAGATAACAGGAATCCCTCTTTCCACTGCTTTATTAATAACAGGCTCAAACTCCTGAGTCAGGCCCTGTGTTAAGATCCCATCCACCTTCGAAGCAATGGCCATTTCAATTAGCTTAATAAGATCATCCACATTTGTTTGTGCCGTACCCCAGTATTCAATCGTCACATCATTTTCCCCAGCAGCCGCCTTCGCCCCCGCATAAAGATCCTGCAAATAAGGGTTTTCCAACTCCTGTATAATTAAAACAAAATGCTTATCATTCCGCTCAGCAATCTGATTATTACCCATAGGCGTTTCAATATGAATCGTCTCCTTAAAAAAATAAAACGTAAGAATCACAGAAACAACCAACACAATGATAAATATCGGGACAAGGGTCCCTTGAGGGACAAGGGGACAGGTTCCTTGTCCCATTTTAAAAAAGCGCTTTCGTGACTTCATTAGAAAAATCTCCTTCATTGGTTCTTACAATATGTTGTACGAATGAATCTTCACTTAAGAGAGCGGTTCCATTTTTATTCTGGTCCTAATAGGTTTTCTACTTCCTTTAGTATAGAGGGGAGAGGCGGTAGGGACAAGGGGACAGGTAGCGACATACTACTGAAAAAATATCCCTTTTTTTCGGATGGGGGAGGGACAAGGGGGACAGGCACCGTGTCCCGGCCCTCTCCCGTAGAGAACGGTGCCTGTGTTCACCACCTGGATTTTGTCAAGATTTTTAGAATACAAGAATCGTGTTAACTATATTAATCGTCCATTTGCTTTGCGGCAGGAGGGCCATGTTTTTTTATGAGGTTGGGAAAAATGCAGGGGTTATCAAGATTTTTACCGCGAATTTCCATACTCTAGCATTTCCGTCCCTGCATCTTGACAAAATCTTAACATTCTCCTGAAAGGTTCTTGATGGTTATTTTGTATGATCATTGTGAGAGATAGAAAAGGAGCTGATTGAGATGACTGGGAAGAAGTTTTTGGTAGGTGGTGCGTTTGCGGGAGTGTTTTTATTAGGAGCGATGTTTTCGCCAATTGGGGAACCAGCTGCAAATGAGGATGCGCAAGGTGCAGGACTGAGCTATCAAGTTGTTCAAACCGCAGACAATTCGACGGAAACGCAAAACCAAGAGACAGAAGGGTACATCTGCCCGAATACAGGTGAGCAAATGGGGCGAGGTCAAGGCATGGGGAACGGTGCCGCCGTGGGAGCTCAATTTTTAATGACCATGCCAGAGCTCATCGCGGATGCACTTGGCCTAACAATGGATGAACTTCAAACAGCTACTAGCGAAGGCAAATCAGTCGCCGATCTTGCCGGAGAAAAAGGCATCGCTGTAGAGGAACTCGTTGCTAAAATGGTTGAAGCTAGAAAGGTAGAACTAGAACAACTTGTAAAGGACGGCACGCTTACACAAACACAAATGAAAACGATGCTGGCGAATATGGAGGCGATGATGGAGAATGCCGTTGAACGTGGCATGGTTGGCCCGATGAACGGTCGTGGGGGAGGCCCTGGCAAGTGTATGGGACAAGGTCAAACAAATAATGAAGCGAGTCCGACCAACCAATCCTTGTAAGCTGGTCCCCACGAAATTATGGTCAGATTATAAGCTTAACCCCTGGAGTACACAGCTTCAGTTTTTTTTCTGCGGGACACTAGGGACAGGCACCGTGTCCCAGGCCCTTGCAGAGGGCGGGACAAGGTGCCTGTCCCTCTGTCCCACCACCACCGCAAGCGGGACAAGTCGTCCCAAAACTTAACCAAGCCTTCATATTTTACGAGAATGGGGGTTCAGACCGTTGGTATAATAGCGATAAGGAGGAGTGCAAGATGACGAAGGTAATCGCGGTAGTGGATGATGAACAGAAGATTCGGGAGATGATTGCCTCCTATTTACATAATGAAGGTTTTGCCACCGTTGAGGCGGAGGAAGGGGATGGAGCAGTACGCTTGGTCGAAAATCAAGCAGTAGATCTTGTGCTGTTGGATGTGATGATGCCGAACAAGGACGGATTGGCGGCATTGCGGGAAATCCGCTCACTCAGTAGAAAGATGCCTGTCATCATGCTAACGGCAAAGTCAGAAGAAATCGATAAACTTTTGGGCCTTGAAATGGGGGCTGATGATTATCTGACGAAACCGTTTAGCATGCGCGAACTTGTTGCGAGAATCAAGACAGTTTTACGAAGATGTACACCGGACGAAGAACAGGTAGAGATGGATGAAATTTTGAAGCAAGGGAATATAGAAATTAATTTAACCACCTATGAGGTAAAAATAAATCATACCCCCATCCAGCTAACCCCGACCGAATATAAAATTTTGATCACGCTAGCGCAAAAGCCTGGCCGTGTTTATAGCAGACTTCAGCTTTTAAACAGTGTGATGGGCGAGGCGTTCCTCCATTATGAGCGTTCGATTGACACCCATGTCAGCAATCTGAGGAAAAAGGTCGAGAAGGACCCAGCCAACCCAGAGTATATCCATACGGTATACGGAATTGGTTATCGCTTTGGTGATAAAAAATGAAACTGCAGCTGAAATTATTCGTGGCGTTTGTGGCAATCGTGCTGATGATGGCGATAAGTCAGTCTTTCTTTTTACAATCAAGAATCCAATCAACCTTTGAAACTTATTTAGAGCAAACCCATTTCGGCTTCATGGAGCGAATGAAGGATACTCTTGTACTTTATTATGAAGAAACTGGTTCCTGGGAACATGTTCAAGAACTTTATTTTAAAAATAATGCTGATATGGGTCCGGGCAGTGGGATGATGCGCGGCATGGGGATGAATGCGATGATGGCCAATGTCGATCTGCTTTTACTAGATTTGAATGGAGTAGTGATTGCGGATAGTACTGGAACAAGAATCGGGACGAGTGGCCTTGATTTTACAGGAAAAGCAGAAGACCTGATTGTGGATGGGGAGAAGCAAGGGACACTTCTTCTTTTTCAAAATGGACTGCAAAGCCTTGAAGAGGAATTCATTCGGTCTTCGAATCTAGCGATTACAATTAGTAGCTTGGCGGCGGCTGCAATGGCTGTGTTAGTCAGTCTATGGATTTCACGTAAAATTACCAACCCGTTACGGAAGCTGGTTGGGGCAACGAAAAAGATTGCTAGCGGGGAAAGGGGAGAGCAGGTCTACATTCACACAAAGGATGAGTTTAACCAGCTAGGGGAAGCGTTTAACGAGATGGCAGAGAAGTTGGCAAGGAATGAGGAAGTCAGGCAAGCTCTAGTCGCCGATGTCGCTCATGAACTCCGGACACCTCTCGCTATTCTTCAAGGAAAGCTTGAGGCGATGCAAGAAGAGGCAATCCAACCAAGCGAAGAAGTTGTCCTTGAGCTAACAGATGAAGTCTACCGGTTGAATCGTTTGGTCAATGATTTGCAACAACTATGCCTAGCGGAAGCGGGCAAGCTGCCGCTTAACATCCAGCCGGTTTTTATCAAGCCGCTCATTGATCGGGTCTGTGGCCATTTGCAATGGCTTGCGGATGAAAAGGACATTCACTTGCAGTATGACACTGTCCCAGATGACTTACAGTTGGAAATCGATCAGGACCGGATGACGCAGGTCATTGTTAATTTAGTGGGGAATGCGCTACGTCATACACCAGAAAAGGGGAGCGTGAGAGTAACGGTAGAAACGGACGAAGCCGCTGTGTTGTTAAAGGTGGCCGACAACGGTCCAGGGATCCCAGCAGACGCACTCCCATTCATATTCGACCGATTTTATAAGCGAGATCAATCAAGGTCCCGCAATGACCTAACAAGCACTGGCGGCACGGGCCTCGGTCTCTCCATCGCAAAAGGCTATGTAGAAGCCCATGGCGGAAGCATTCAGGTGGAGAGTGAGGAAGGAGAAGGAACGGTTTTTACAATAAGGCTGCGGGACAGAGGGACAGGCACCTTGTCCCAGTTTATTTTGTAGGATAAAAACTTCTCTAAGGTTTGGGTTGGGGCATCACGAAGGCCTTCAATCTAAGAATAGAAAGACCGGTTGGGGGAACCCAACCGGTTTGCTTACTGTAGTATCAATAGGCGTGACTTTTCAAAGGCAAACATTAAATAGTAGATTTGTGAAAGACTCCTAGAGCAGGCTGCGGGACATGGTGCCTGTCCCAGGTGGGCAAACGGAAGCAGCTTGTTTAAAGACAAATAATCATTCACTAAGACTAACCCAAATCAACCTTCTCAGAAACGGTTAAAGGTGAAACTTATGGTATACGATTGAAAATGACTCAAAAACCTCCTAAGGCAAGTTGTACGCACTAGTTAACCTCAACAGCGTTAGAACCTCTTTCTACGTAAACATATTCTAAAAGTAAGTTTGGAAGTTGTTAAAACCAACAAATAATAATGGTTATTTACTAGGTACATTCCGAAAAAAAGGTATTTTGAAGAGAAAGGACTATTAAAGTTTGAGTTACGTATGAAAAAATATTATGTACAATTGGACCTAGAAAAGGGAATCCTATTATACTAAGAATCAATATATGGTATTATACTTGTACGAACAAATTTATTTCTGTTGGACGGATGGAGTGTTACTGTGTGAATGAAACAAAATACGGCAAGGTGAAAAATTGGATAAAGTCTAATATTTTGGATGGTACTTTTGTGCCAAAACAAAAGATTCCATCAGAAACTGAGTTAATGGAACAGTTTAGTTTTAGCAGACATACAATTCGGCTAGCATTAGGTGAATTGGTGAGTGAAGGTTGGCTTTATAAGGAGCAAGGCGCCGGGACATATGTCTCTGAACGAACAGACAATGATATCACCACTTCCAATACGACGAATAAAAAAAGTATCGCAATTATTGTAACCTATATTTCTGATTATATCTTCCCTTCTATTATTCGTGGAGCAGAGAGTGTATTAAGCCAAGAAGGGTACCAAGTGAGTCTATTTAGTACAAATAATGATCATGACAATGAAAGAAAAATATTAGAAACAATCATCGAACAAAAATTTGATGGTGTTATTGTTGAACCTACCAAAAGTGCCATTTCTAATCCCAATATTATTTATTATTTAAATTTGGAAGCATTAAACATTCCGTATGTGATGATTAATGCTGCTTATGATGAGTTAGAACCAATAAGTGTTGTGTTAGATGATGAAAAGGGAGGATATATTCAGACCGAGCATTTAATTGGTTTAGGTCATCGTAATATACTAGGTTTCTTTAAAACTGACGATTTACAAGGATTAAAAAGGATGAAGGGGTATTTAAAGGCTCAGCGTGAAAATAGAGTTCCCATCAATCCGAAAAGTATTGTCACTTATACAACAGATGATAAAGTAAGTAAACCTGTTGAGGTGTTAGAAAATATAATAAAGGAATCAACAGAGATCCCGACTGGTATTGTTTGTTATAACGATCAACTTGCCATGAAGTTAATAGATGTGCTTAGACAAAATAATCTACGTGTACCTGATGACATTTCTATTATAGGATTTGATGATTCCTTTTTTGCTGATATTTCAGAGGTAAAATTAACCACTGTAAGGCATCCAAAAAGTGAATTAGGTGAAGTGGCAGCGAAAAAAATTATTGAGCTCATTAAAAATAAAAATAATCAAAATGCGAATGACAAAAATTACGAATCATTTCTGTTTGAACCAGTAATTGTTCATAGAAGTTCGACAAAAGAAATAACCAACAAGTTGGTTTCTTTTTCAAATTAGTCGTCTTTAAACTTTGGCAGAGTTAGGAATATTGCCTGCCCTAACTAGATAGGTTAAGGTTTGAATGACAAATGAAAACTATATAAAAGGAAAACCTCAGATACCAATTCTGAGGTTTTCCTTTTATATAGCACACATAAAAAAATAACAAAAAAGTAATAGTCATTGAGAAAAACAAACTAGAATTCGTTTACATCTTGTACGCACAATATGAGTGTACTTTTTATAAAATTAACAACATTGGTTTGATTTGCTTATTTCTTATTGACAGGTACGTATATGTTAATTAAAATATCAATAAAAGGTGAATGCGTTTTCAATAGGATGCATTTATACATAAAAATTAAGGAGTGATTCTTACAGCTGTTATAATTTGCTAGATTGTTAGTTTGTTCACTGAACGAATAATGTAAAGGTGGGAATTAAATGAGTAGAAAAGTTCGTACAATTTTTAGTGCTCTGCTAATATCTTTGGTGCTTGTAATGACAGCATGTAGTGGAGGGAACAGTTCGGAACCTGCGAATTCTGAAGATACAAAAACTGCGGGTTCAGATATTGAAAATGCAACAGAATTAAGTTTTTGGACCTTTGCGGGAACACACGCTGATTTTTATGTAAATGCGGCTGAAAGATGGAATGAACAACATAAGGATAAACCTATCAAATTAAAGGTTGAAAATTATCCGTTTGATCAAATGCATAATAATTTACTGATGGCATTACAATCAGGATCTGGCGCACCCGATTTAGTTGATATCGAGTTAGCTAAATTTCCAAACTTCTTAAAAGGGGATATCCAGTTAGAACCTCTTAATGATTTGATTGAGCCTGAATTAGATAAGTTTACTGAAAGAATCAGTATCTATTCAAAAGATGGAAACTATTATGGAGCTCCAACGCACTTAGGCGCTTCAGTTGTTTACTATAATACCGAAATCATGGAACAAGCTGGTGTAGATATTGACTCTATCATTACTTGGGATGATTATGTAGAAGCTGGGAAAAAAGTAGTTGAAGCAACAGGAAAGCCGATGACGACAATCGCGACAAACTGGTATGGAATTTGGCCTTTTGTTGCACAAAGAGGATCTGACTTCTTTGACGAAAACGGAGAAATTACATTAGACAGCGAAAAAAATATTGAAACATTACAATTTATTGATGATCTAGTTAACGAACATAAAATTGCAAAAATCGCCCCAGGTGGCCAATATCATTCTGAGGAATTCTACGGAGCCATGAATGAAGGTACCCAAGCATCATTAGTTATTCCAATGTATTACATGAAGGATTTCACAACGTACATGCCTGACCTTAAAGGCAAAATGCAAATCCGTCCTATGCCAAAATGGTCTGATTCTGAATTCCAATCCGTAACAATGGGTGGGACAGGTACTGCTGTAACGAATCAATCAGAACACGTTGAGCTAGCGAAAGAATTTTTATACTTTGCAAAATTGTCTAAAGAAGGGAATATCCAGTTGTGGAAAGAATTGGGATTTGACCCTCCACGTTGGGATGTTTGGGAAGATCCGCAAATGAGAGAAGATAACGAGTATTATCAGTACTTCCACGATGATATTTTTGATATCTTACTAGATATAAGAGAAAATATAGCTCCTATTCAATTAAATGAGTTTACACCTGACGTTTTAACAGAGATAGATTCTAATATTATGCACAGCGTACTTAGAGAACAGAATCTTACTCCAGAAGAAGCATTGAAACAATCAGCAGATACTGTAAGGCAGAAAGCTGGGAGTAAATAATAAAGAATAAAGATGATTATGGACAGGTTTATCCTGTCCATAATATCTAATTTAAAATGTAAGAAGGGATAAAATGGCCGAATTAAAAGCAAATAACAGGAGTACCACTTTGCCTTTGGGAAAAGAAAAAAAGCCAAATAGAGTACTGAAATTCTTAAATTCAAAAAAGGTAGTGCCATACATTTTTGTGTTACCATTTATTGTTTCCTTTGCAATCCTTACTTTATATCCTACGATTCAAGCGATTATTATGAGCTTTCAGAGGATTTTACCTGGTCAAATTGAATTTATTGGTTTGCAAAACTATCAAAGGATCTTGAATCCGGCTTTTTACAAGGCGTTAACGAATTCTACCGTCTATATGCTTCTTACTGTTTTGATTTTAGTCACGATACCTATTATTTTAGCGATGCTGTTAGATTCTAAGTTAGTTCGATTCAAAACGTTCTTTCGTTCTGCATTGTTTATTCCGGCATTAACCTCAATCGTAGTAGCTGGTGTTATTTTTCGATTGGTTTCATCGGAATCAGAGTTTGCGATTTTGAACCAAATCATCGGGTTCTTTGGTTTTGAAGCGATAAGCTGGCAATTCAACGCATGGTCAGGGATGCTTTTGATGGTTTTTATGGCTGCTTGGAGATGGATGGGAGTCAATGTCTTATACTTTTTGGCTGGTTTACAGAGTATTCCTAAGGAATTATATGAATCAGCTGAAATGGATGGGGCGAATATGTTTCATAAGTTTAGACACGTTACTCTTCCCTTTCTAAAACCAATTATTATTTTTGTTACGACAATAAGCATTATTGGTGGTTTTCGAGTGTTTGAAGAAAGTTATGTTATTTGGGAAGGAAACTCACCAGGAAATATTGGTTTGACACTTGTTGGATTATTGTATCAGCAGGGTATTCAACAAAATGATATGGGGTTTGGTGCTGCGATTGGGGTAGTGCTCCTACTTCTTATATTTGTAGTAAGTATTATTTATTTGTTGCTGACAGGTGCATTTAAAAGAGGTGACGAGTAGTATGAAAAAAAACAAAACCTTAACAAAGTGGATTGTAAATATATTTTTTATCGTGGTATCGTTCATTGCGTTGTTTCCATTATTAAGCCTTATTGTCTCCTCGTTTCGTCCATCATCAGAGCTAATGAGAAACGGGATTACCTTTTCAATCAATTGGAGTGAGCTCTCTCTATACAATTACATTCATATATTTACACAATCTCCTTCCTACTGGGAATGGTACGGGAATAGTTTGATCATTTCCACATTAACCATTGTATTATCCTTATTTTTCTCTTCTATGGTTGGCTATGCAATGGCATTATATGACTTTAAGGGTAGAAATTTACTTTTCTTATGTGTTCTAGTCATCATTATGATTCCGTTTGAAGTCTTAATGCTGCCACTTTATCAATTAATGATTAATATCAATTTAATCAATACTTATACCGGTGTGATGTTGCCGTTAATTGTGGCACCAACTGCTGTGTTTTTCTTTAGACAATATGCATTGGGGCTTCCTGCTGAATTGATGGACGCTGCAAGAATTGATGGGTGTACAGAATATGGGATTTATTTTAAAATCATGGCACCATTGATGTTGCCTTCTTTCTCAGCTATGGCCATCCTACAAGGATTACACAGTTGGAATAATTTCTTATGGCCGCTCCTTGTTATCCGTTCAAATGATTTATTTACATTGCCAATTGGATTGGCCACTTTATTAACACCTTATGGAAATAACTATGATACATTAATTGCTGGGGCAGTAATGACCGTCATACCAATCATTATTCTCTTTATTTTCTTCCAGCGATATTTTGTTGCAGGTTTAGCTTCAGGTAGTGTAAAAGGATAATTTAAGGGAGTTACAAGAAAGGTGTTTAAAGGATGAAAAGCCAGCAAATTGTTAATACTCTAGACAGAATCTTCACATGGATCACGCGTTTGGTCGTCATAAATGTCTTGTGGATTCTTTATACATTGATTGGACTAATCGTTGGTGGGATTTTCCCGGCTACAGTGTCGGTTCTAAAAATTTTTCGAAAGTGGATCATGGGAGAGGATGAATTTTCAATTTGGGGTACCTTTAAACAAGAATACCGTAAAGAATTTATTAAATCGAACGTAGTTGGCTGGATCCTTACGATGGCAGGGGTTATTCTTTATCTGAATTACTTAGTCATTAAAAGTATGGGCGATACGAACATTGTATTTCTTGTTGCGTTTTATCTATTGATTCTATTCTATTTGAATTTAGTGATATGGTCTTTCCCACAATTAGCACATTATAATGGGAAGGTTAAACATTTTTTTAAGAATGCTATCATATTGGGCTTTGGTCGGTTCCACTATACACTTGCGATAATGGTATATATTTTTATCGTATTGTATGTTTCGTTAAAGTTTCCAGGTATTCTCCCTTTTTTCACAATAAGTATAGGTACGTATGGTTGGATATGGATTTCTATGAATGTATTTCAGAAGACGAATATAAAACTAATAGACTAAATGAAAATGATTGTTAGAAAGGTGAACTTAATGACTTCGAATACTACTTACAAAGCAAAGATGATTATAGATAAGTCGTTTAAAATAGCTGAAGTTAATCCGCGGATATACGGGTCTTTTATCGAACAATTGGGTCGTGCGGTATACGGTGGAGTTTATGAACCTACTCACGCCACTGCGGATGAGGACGGTTTCCGTCAAGATGTTATCAAACTAGTAAAAGAATTAAACGTGCCCATTATTCGTTATCCTGGGGGCAATATGGTTTCGGCCTATAACTGGGAAGATGGAGTTGGACCAAAAGAGTTGAGACCTAAGCGGTTAGATTTGGCGTGGGGATCACTTGAAACGAATGAAGTCGGCACGAATGAGTTTGTAACTTGGGCAAAGAAAGTCAATGCTGAAGTCATGATGGCCGTGAATCTAGGTACTCGTGGAATAGATGCTGCACGAAATTTACTTGAATATTGTAATCATCCTGGTGGTACATACTGGAGTGATTTGAGAAAAACTCATGGCTTCCATGATCCTCATCAAATAAAAGTTTGGTGTTTAGGGAATGAAATGGACGGTCCTTGGCAAATTGGGATGAAAACGGCCTATGAATATGGCCGGCTTGCTGCTGAAACGGCTAAGGCAATGAAGCTAGTAGATCCTTCAATTGAATTGGTTACTTGTGGAAGCTCAGGTTCTGGCATGGCAACATTCCCTGAATGGGAAGCGGAAACACTAGATCATACGTACGAGTATGCTGATTATATCTCTCTTCATCAATATTATGGGAATCGAGATAATGATACAGCGAATTACTTAGCTAACAGCTTAGATATGGATAATTTTATTAAAACGGTCATTGCTACGTGTGATTATATGAAAGCAAAGAAACGCAGTAAAAAAACTATGAATTTAAGTTTTGATGAATGGAATGTCTGGTTCCACTCTAATGACCAAGACAAGCAGGTTGAGCCTTGGTCTGTGGCACCGCCGTTATTAGAGGATATATACACATTTGAAGATGCCCTTCTTGTAGGTAGCATGCTAAATACATTACTAAAACATTCAGATCGAGTAAAAATGGCTTGTATGGCACAATTAGTCAATGTGATTGCCCCAATTATGACCGAAACAGGTGGTGGGATCTGGAAGCAAACAATCTTCTATCCATACTACTATACATCTGTATATGGACGCGGAACTGCACTACATTCGATTGTGGATTCTCCTAAGTATGATAGTAAAGACTTTACAGATGTACCATATTTGGATCAATCTGTTGTTTATAATGAAGAAAACGATGAATTAGTCATTTTTGCTGTCAATCGAAATCTCGAGAATCAATTGTTAGTGGATGTTGATATTCGATCATTTGAAGGATATGAGTTAGTCGAACATGTCGTTCTCGAAAATGAAAATCCTAAAGCAATCAATACCATTGCTAAAGAGCAAGTAAAACCACACACTAGTAATAAGTCTTATATCGAAAATGGCAATTTAACTGCGGTATTGCCTAAACTGTCATGGAATATGATTCGTCTAAAGAAAAATGAAAATTTATAATGTGATAAACATAAATAATCCACTTTACATTAAATGAGAGTTTTGTAGAGTGGGTTATTTTTGTATGGTTTAGAATTTAGGTGACGATAAGTGCCTAGTGTACGTACAACTTAAAACTCTTATTAGTAGGGTGAGAAATCTCCACCTTACTAATTTATCCTGTAAACACACTAGGGTTCAGTAGTTGGTATCACTCTTGAAATAAGGGGTAATTGATTATATCCGTATTTCTATTACGTGTCTTTTTATAGTGATTTTTATATGACGTATAAGGATAGATTTATTCCTGTTAAACTTGTCCGAATATATAGGTTTATTGTTGACAAATGTACGTACAAGTAAATATACTAGTGTTGTGAATAAATTTAAAAAGCACCTCCTTATCATTCTCAGAAATATATAAAAACCACTAATTAAGAGGGGATTAAAAGTGAAAACGGATACAGGAAGGATTAAACAGGCAATTATCAAGGGAGAAACCTCATTAGGAATTGAATTAGGATCCACACGCATTAAAGCAATTTTAATTAATAAGGAGTTTCAAACCATCGCATCTGGAAGTTATGAGTGGGAGAACCTTCTAGTTGATGGATATTGGACGTACAACTTAGTGGATATTATCACTGGGCTGCAATCTGCTTACAGTGAATTGAGAAATGAAGTTGAACGACAATATGGAGTCACTATTCGAACAATTGGTTCGATTGGAATATCGGCCATGATGCATGGGTATTTGGCTTTTGACCATACCGGGGAGCTTCTTGTTCCGTTTCGAACCTGGCGTAACTCAACAACCAGTGTGGCAGCAAAAGAATTAACGGAGCAATTCCAATTCAATATTCCAGAACGGTGGAGCATTGCCCACCTGTATCAAGCAATTTTGAACGAAGAGAAGCATCTGCCACGGGTTGATTTTATCACCACTTTATCAGGATTTATCCATTGGTTATTAACAGGTAAAAAAGCCATTGGCATTGGTGACGCTTCGGGAATGTTCCCCGTTGATGAATCCACGCAAGATTACAACGAATCCATGATCAAGCAGTTTGATGATTTAATTGCCGACAAAGGCTTCCCATGGAAGCTAAAAGAGATACTTCCTGAAGTCTACACTTCAGGCGAGCAAGCAGGTGGGTTGACCGAAGTTGGCGCGAGAATTCTTGATCAGTCGCAAAACTTACAATCTGGCATTCTAGTTTGTCCGCCTGAAGGCGATGCTGGTACGGGAATGGTTGCGACGAATAGTGTGAGGAAACGTACGGGAAACGTCTCAGTGGGAACTTCCGTTTTTGCGATGATCGTTTTAGAGAAAGAACTTTCCAAGGTATATCCCGAAATTGACTTGGTCACCACGCCAAACGGTAGTCCAGTAGCTATGGTTCATGCGAATAACTGTTCAAGTGATCTCAATGCTTGGTTGGGGTTATTCCGTGAATTTTATGAAGCGATGGGAGAAAAGGTTGATACCAATAAATTATTTGAAGTGCTGTTGAATAAAGCTTTGGAAGCGGAACCAGATGGTGGTGGTTTGCTTAGTTACGGCTATTACTCAGGTGAAAATATTACAGGTTTAGAATACGGTCGGCCCTTATTTGTCCGCTCGCCTGAAAGTCGTTTCAATTTGGCAAACTTCATGAGGGCACATCTTTTCACAGCTTTTGGTGCTTTGAAAATGGGCATGGATATTCTGACGAGGGAAGAACAAGTTGACATTGATCGCATTTTAGCTCACGGTGGTTTATTTAAAACCCCTCTTGTTGGACAAAAAATGGTTGCTGCTGCCATGAATACTCCAGTATCTGTGATGTCAACAGCAGGAGAAGGTGGTGCGTGGGGAATGGCCATTTTAGCATCTTACATGATCAACAAAGATCAACTAGAAAGCCTAGAAGACTTCCTCGAAAACAAGGTCTTTGCAGGTGTTGATGGGCAAGAAATTTACCCGGATGCGATGGATGTGAAAGGATTTGAATCATTTATCGATCGATATAAAAAAGGATTAGTGATAGAGCAGGCGGCTGTTGATCATTTGATTGTCTGATTGGAAAACGGGAGGGATTGACGTGTTAGAACAGTTGAAAGAAGAAGTCTATCAAGCAAATTTAGATTTGCCTAAATATGGCCTTGTAAAATATACCTGGGGTAATGCAAGTGCCATTGACCGTGAAACTGGTTTATTCGTGATCAAGCCCAGTGGTGTTGATTATGAAACGATGAAGCCTAGTGATATGGTGGTGGTTGATTTAGATGGCAATGTGGTTGAAGGAGAGATGAGGCCTTCATCTGATACAGCCACTCACGCTGTCCTTTATAAGCATTACCAAGAAATCGGCGGTATTGTACATACGCACTCCACTTGGGCAACTATCTGGGCTCAAGCAGGCCTTGACGTGCCAGCCATGGGCACGACGCATGCTGACACCTTCTATGGTTCCGTCCCATGTGCGCGCTACTTAACTCAAGAGGAAATCGATCGTGGGTACGAAGTGGAAACAGGGAAGGTCATCATCGAAACCTTTGAAGAGCGGGGGTTAGATGTTTTAGCTGTTCCGGGTGTCTTACTTCAGGGTCATGGTCCCTTTACTTGGGGCAAAGACGCAAAATCAGCAGTATTAAACAGTGTGGTGTTGGACGAGGTTGCAAAAATGAATTTATATACACGAGAATTAAATCATTTTGCCAAAGAGTTCCCACAAGGTATTTTAGATAAACATTATTTCCGGAAACATGGTAAGTATGCATATTACGGTCAAAGGTAAGCTGGAGTCTATAGATTGATAGATTGTAAAGCCAAGTCTATCAACCCGATAAAAACAATCTGGGACAAGGGGACAGGTCCCTCGTCCCAAGGAAAAGAGGATGAATATGTTAACAACTGGAAGTAAAGAGTTTTGGTTTGTTGTTGGTTCGCAGCATCTTTATGGGGAAGAAGCGTTAGCGGAAGTGAAAGCACATGCACAAAAGATGACGGATGCATTAAATGAAAGCGGTGTTTTACCATATCCACTTGTATTGCAGGATTTAGCTGTTAGTGCAGATAAAATCACAAACGTGATGAAAGAAGTAAACTATCGTGATGAAGTAGCGGGTGTGATTACTTGGATGCATACGTTTTCCCCTGCAAAAATGTGGATTCGCGGCACAAAAATATTACAAAAACCATTGCTTCACTTAGCGACACAATACAATGAGAGTATTCCTTGGGCAACGATTGATATGGACTTTATGAACCTGAACCAAGCGGCTCATGGTGACCGTGAGTATGGTTTTATCAATGCTCGTTTGAAAAAGCAAAATAAAATTGTTGTCGGTTATTGGGAGCGCCCTCAAGTGCAACAGCAAATTGCAGACTGGATGGATGTGGCGGTTGCGTATAACGAAAGCTTCAGCATTAAAGTAGCTCGTTTTGGTGACAACATGCGTAATGTGGCCGTGACCGAAGGGGACAAGGTAGAAGCGCAAATTCAATTCGGCTGGACCGTGGATTACTTTGGGGTTGGAGATCTCGTGC
The DNA here is from genome assembly GCF_044803185.1 of Mesobacillus maritimus. Classification (GTDB taxonomy): domain Bacteria; phylum Bacillota; class Bacilli; order Bacillales; family Cytobacillaceae; genus Mesobacillus_B; species Mesobacillus_B maritimus_B. The sequence continues at coordinate 5,144,531 of NZ_CP085225.1, read as the reverse complement.
AATACATAAATGCGGTTACGAATGAAGAAGTGAATGATTTATTTACGGAGTACGCCGACCTTTATGAGTTTGATTATGGTACGTACAGTAAGGAAGATTGGGAGAAGAGCGTAAAAGTACAAATAAGCTATGAAATTGCGATCAAGCGTTTCCTAGATGAGGGTGGCTACACGGCTTTTACAAGTAACTTCGAAGATCTACATGGAATGAAACAGCTTCCAGGTCTTGCGGTCCAACGTTTGATGGCCCAAGGTTATGGCTTCGCGGGTGAAGGAGATTGGAAGACTGCTGCACTTGATCGTTTACTGAAAGTGATGAGCCATAATCAATCAACAGGTTTTATGGAAGATTACACCTATGAGTTAGCTGCCGGGCAAGAATCAATCCTTCAATCCCATATGCTTGAAGTCGACCCAACTTTAGCAAGCAACAAACCAAAAATTGTTGTCTCTCCATTAGGGATTGGTGATCGCGAAGATCCAGCGCGCTTAGTATTCGACGGTAAAGCTGGAGAGGGCGTCGTTGTTTCGATGGCAGACTTTGGTACACACTACAAACTATTAATTAATGAAGTTTCTGCATTTGAACCAACCGTTCCAGCACCAAATCTTCCAGTGGCCCGTGTGATATGGGAAGTGAAGCCAAACTTCCAAGATGGAGTTCGAGCTTGGATTGAAAATGGCGGTGGCCACCATACAGTCGTTTCATTGAACTTAACAACAGACCAAATTGTTTCTTATGCTAAACTTGTAGACTTGGATTATGTAGTGATTAAATAATGCCCTTATCCTTCCGGGTAGAAAGTATTGTGGAACTATGCATCTTCTGCTGCCTTGAAGGTCTCATGCACATTGGGACAGTGAACAGGTCCCTTGTCCCCGGAGGAATTTGATTGTTGGTTTATAGAAGCAAGGCCGGTTGGGGGGTCCCCAACCGGCTTTTTAGTGCTTTATAGCAGAAAGTTTAGACTTGTATCTTCGACAAACCTGGGACAGTGGACCTGTCCCTCTGTCCCAAAACTCAGTTGCTGAGCTGAGCTTTCGACGCTGCTTTCATTTCCTGTGCATCTGCACCATAAACTTATATCGATCGGCTCGGTAGGAGCTGATGACGTATTCGGCGGGGGTGCCGTCATGGAGGTAGGCGATACGTTGGATTCGCATGACGGGTACGCCTGGTTTGATTTGCAAGGATTGGGCTTCGATTGGCTCAGCAATAGAAGACTCGATGGTTTGCGTGGCTTGTTCAATCCTTAAGCCAAGTTGGTTTTCCATATAGGCGTAAATCGAGTGGTTGACAATTTGTTCGGTCAGGCCCTTTACAAGGTTTGCCGAAATATAATTCGTTTCAATCGCCATCGGTACATCGTCCGCTAAGCGAATCCGTTTAATTTCATAAACTGGGCGGTGTTCTTTTATTTGCAACTGATTGGCTATATGCTCAGTGGCAGGTATGAGTTCGAAATGGAGCAGCTCACTGCTCGGTTTCATCCCGCGAGCAAGCATGTCCTCTGTAAAACTAGTGATGCCAACCAGCGGTTTTTCAATTTTTTTATCGGCCACAAAGGTTCCTTTTCCTTGAACTCGGTATAAGTACCCATTGTTGACGAGTTGGTTTAAGGCTTGTCTAGCCGTCATCCGGCTAATTTCAAACTTCTCCGCATATTCTCGTTCTGAGGGGAGCGATTCTCCGGGTTGTAAGTCACCGCTGTCGATTTGTTTTTGAATCGATTCGGCCAATTGATAATAGATCGGAATCGGTGAATTTTTATTGATCATCTTCTTACCCTTCTCACATTAAGAACTAGAGTTAACCAGCCACTTTCCCTAAAGCGGCTTCATCCGCAATAATTGTAACACAAGGGTGTGTTTTTAAAATAGAGGCAGGGAAGTTTTCGTTAACTTCGCCCTGAAGCAGCTGCGTTAGAGCATCGCTTTTCTTTTCACCAGAAATCAGTAACAGGATTTCCTTGCTCCGCATGATGCTCGCAATCCCCATCGTAATCGCATGGGTGGGAACTTCATCCATACTGTTGAAAAAGCGTGCATTGGCTTCGCGCGTCGACTCCGTTAATTCGATGATATGCGTTTCCGACTGAAACGACGTACCTGGTTCATTAAAACCAATGTGGCCATTGCTGCCGATGCCGAGAATTTGCAGGTCGACACCGCCATGTTTTTTCAATAGGGCTTCATAATCTGCACACTCTTGTTGTGGGTCTTTGGTATTGCCGAGCGGAACATGCGTATTCCCTGGGCAGATATCGATAAAGTTAAATAACTGTTCGTTCATAAAATAACGATAGCTATTTGGGTTGTCATAAGAAAGCCCAATGTATTCATCCAAATTAAACGTTTGGACTTTTTTATAAGATGTCCCATTCTTTTGGTGGTCTTGGACGAGCTGACCATATAGCCCAACTGGAGTTCCGCCCGTAGCCAGCCCAAGGTTAATGCTAGGGGTGCGTCGTACTTTTTCAATGATCATCTCAGCGGCTTTGCGACTCATCTCATCATAATTTTTCACCTTTATTATGTTCATTTTTCCTCTCCTTCCTGATGATAAGCAAGCTTCCCGCGGCAGAATGTCATGAACACATTTAAGTCTTTGTCTAAAATGACGATGTCTGCGTCTTTTCCCACCGCAATGCTCCCTTTTCGGTCGTAGATGTTTAATTGTTTGGCAGCGTTGGTGGAGGCCATTTGAATGGTATCTTCAAGTGAGCAATCTGCGAATTTCACCATGTTTTTCACCCCATGGCTGAGCTTTAAAATGCTTCCCGCAAGGGTTCCGTCATGTAAAAGCGCTTTTCCATCTGCCACCGTGACCGCTTGTCCTCCCAAGTCATAAACGCCGTTTTTTAAGCATTTCGCCCGCATTGAGTCAGTAATTAAAAGGATTCGGTCTTTGCCTTTATTTTTATATGCAAGCTTAACCATTTCCGGACGAACGTGAATCCCATCCGCAATGATTTCCGCTGTTAATTCGTCATGTAAAAACGCTGCCCCGACGACACCAGGTTCCCGGTGATGTAAGCCGCGCATTTGATTGAACAAATGGGTGACTTGGCTGGCACCCGCGTTAATCGCTTCAACCACTTCCTCATACGTCGCATCCGAATGACCAATCGAAGCAATAATGCCGTTTTCCTTCAAATAGGCCACAAGTTCCAATCCACCTGGTTGTTCAGGTGCGATCGTAACCACTCGAATCGTTTGGTTCGTGATTGCATTCCACTTTTTAAACAGCTCGAGGTTGGAATTGACAATATGTTGAACAGGTTGGGCACCGGCTCGTTTTTGATTCACAAAAGGTCCTTCTAAATGAACCCCGAGAATCTCCGCCTGTCCTGGCTCCTGTCCTTGTGCGATTACATTCCCCGCGTTCTTCAGTGCGGTTTCAATCGCTTCAGTGCTTTGCGTCATCGTAGTCGCTAAAAAGCTGGTTGTTCCTTCTTTCGGGAGCGCGTTGGACATCGTTTTTAGTGCCTCTGGGGTAGCATCCATCACGTCTGCACCATTTACACCATGGATATGAATATCAATGAGACCAGGAATGGCTTTAAAAGTAGCCGGAACCTCCACGACCTCAAAGTCTTCTGTTGATTCTAAGTTCTCGAGGGATCCATAAGCGATGATTTTCTCCCCCTTGATTTGAAGGTAGCCATTTTCGACTTTTTCGCCTTCCGCATAGAGTTGCATTCCTTTTAATAGTATGGTCTTCGTTGTAGGGCTCATTGTTCATCCTCCCTTTCATTGACGACTTTATCTTAGCATGGTGTTTTCTAGTTGTCTATACCAATTATTGTGGATATTTCTTCGAAAAGCTTACTATATATCGTAAAACAAAGGGCTTTAAACCTAATTGGTATATACAACTATAATGTTATTCTATTCAATTCAAGAAGAAGTGAAAGTGCGTGAGGCCATGGGGAGGAGATCTTTAAGGCAGTGTTTAAGCTGGATGTTGATTTCCGCTCTAATCAAAGGGATGAAAAATTAACAGTGTTCTTTAACACAGGCATATTTGACAGAATGGAAAACTACCAGTGCAAGCTTTGAAAACATTTTCATGAAAACCTGCAAAAGGATGAAAAACCTTGAAAACGATTGCAACTCCATTGAAATCCGGTTATTCGGGGGTTATGATGCAAGTGTAAGTTCCCAACCAAAAACATTTGAATCACAAGGGAGGTTGTCATCAATGAAAAAGGCTTTTGAAAAAGCCCAGCAATTTGGAAAATCGTTTATGCTTCCAATTGCCGTATTGCCGGCTGCTGGTTTGTTATTAGGTATTGGCGGAGCGCTCTCCAACCCAAATACGGTTGCAGCTTATCCGTTTTTAGATATTGCATGGCTTCAAGCGATCTTTACCATCATGAGTGCGGCAGGGAATATTGTGTTCGCAAACTTACCGATTATCTTTGCAGTCGGTGTTGCTGTTGGTCTAGCTCGTTCGGATAAAGGAACGGCTGGTTTGGCCGCAATGATTGGTTATTTCGTGATGAACAGTGCCATTGGTGCGTTGCTCGGCATAACCGGAAAACTTGCCGAAGATAATTTAGCCGGCGCAGGGCAGGGAATGGCCGTTGGAATTCAAACATTAGAAACCGGTGTATTTGGCGGGATTGTCGTCGGGATTGTCGCAGCTGCCTTGCACAATAAATACAATAAAATTCAGTTGCCACAAGTGTTAGGATTCTTTGGTGGTTCTCGTTTTATTCCGATTGTAGTTTCTTTTGCTTCGATTTTTGTCGGTGCCGCGCTGTTTGTGATTTGGCCATACTTCCAATTGTTCATTAATCAGTTAGGAACACTTGTTACAGGTACTGGCGAAATCGGAACATTATTATATGGATTCATTTTACGTATGCTTGGACCAATGGGCTTACACCACATCTTCTATCTTCCATTCTGGCAAACAGCCCTTGGTGGTACGATGGAAATTAGTGATAAATTGATCTCGGGTACGCAAAATATCTTCTTTGCCCAATTGGCAGACCCTTCAACGACTCAGTATTACGAAGGCGTATCAAGATTCATGTCTGGTCGTTTTATTACAATGATGTTTGGTTTACCTGGTGCAGCTTTAGCCATCTATCACTGTGCGAAAAAGGAAAATCGTAAAGTGGTTGCGGGGATCCTTTTATCAGCAGCATTAACTTCTTTCTTAACAGGGATCACCGAGCCATTAGAATTTAGTTTCTTGTTTGTTGCGCCACTTTTATATCTTGTTCATGCGATTTTTGATGGATTTGCGTTTATGATGGCAGACATTTTTAATATTACGGTTGGACAAACTTTCTCTGGTGGATTTATTGATTTTATTCTTTTTGGAGTTCTTCAGGGTGTGGATAAAACAAACTGGCCGTATGTATTACTTGTCGGGATTCCTTGGTTCTTCCTTTACTACTTCACTTTTAAGTTCTTAATTCGTAAAAAGAACTTCAAAGTGATTGGCCGTGAAGACAAAGAAGAAACTGTTGATTCCGCACAAGTTGCTGCAACAGACCGTGCCAAAACAATCGTGAAAGGTTTAGGCGGAAGCGAGAACATTGAGATTGTTGATTGCTGTGCTACACGTCTACGTGTCACGATTAAGGACGAAAACTTGGTTCAGGATGATGTGCTTAAAACAACGGGTTCAAAAGGAATCGTGAAAAAGGGAACTGGCGTGCAAATCATCTACGGACCTCAAGTTACGATTGTGAAAAACGAAGTCGAAGAGTATTTAGGAAATTAAATCTCTAGATAAGGAAGTGTTTCCATTGCATCAGGTGCTAGAACAGATAAAAAAAGGATTAATTGTTTCCTGTCAAGCATTAGAAGGAGAGCCTTTGCATAGCTCGTTCATTATGGGACGAATGGCTTTAGCTGCTAAAGAAGGCGGAGCGGTTGGGATACGGGCTAACTCCGTTGAAGATATCGTCGAAATTAAAAAACAAGTCGACTTACCTGTGATTGGCATCATTAAACAAGTGTACGGTGACCACCCGGTGTTTATCACGCCAACGATGAAGGAAATCGATGCATTGGCCGAAAGTGGTGCGGAGATTATTGCGACCGATGCAACAAACCGCATTCGTCCGGACGGCAGTAATTTGGAAACATTTTATAAAGAAGTTCGTTCCAAGTACCCCCACCTTTTATTGATGGCCGATGTCTCTACGGTCGAAGAAGCGATGTTTGCCGATGAGTTAGGGTTTGATATCGTCGCACCCACTTTATATGGCTATACAGAAGAAACAAATGGCTTGAAAATCGACGATCATGAATATGCGGTGATTAGCGAGATTGTCAAACAAGTCAAGAACGCAAAGGTTTTAGCAGAGGGAAATGTGTCGACACCAGAAATTGCGAAGTCCGTTTTAAATATTGGCGTTCATGCGGTCGTCGTTGGTGGTGCGATTACAAGACCGCAACTAATTACAAAGAAATTTGCCGACGCGTTAAAGAACTAAGTCGTTTGCTAAAAGTAACCCTGGGCCTTAATTGGGCTTTGGGTTATTTTTTTAGGCTCTTTTCTCAAACATTCTGGCTTTCGGAGCCTAAATAGTACTTGAATGCTATGTTTTTCATTGAAAGATCGCTTTTTGAGTATGAGAAAAGAGCTGCAGACTTAGTTAAGACGCACTAATTAGCTTTTTCTGCGTTAAAATCGGCTTTTGGATTTTAACAACATTCTTTACGAAAACAGCCTTTTTTTTGACTTAGCAGTGTGTGATAGTTTTCAGTCGTTTAACGAAGAATAGAACTAAATCGTTTATAATGGAAGAGATGGATTAACTTAAAAGAGGAGTACATATATGGAGTATCTTGGTGAGAATCTGCTTCATGGAATAGAGTGTAGTATGGAGAAATTCACGAGCTCCGAGGCTGAATTGGCCAACTACATCATTGCCCACCCCGAAGAAATCAGTCAATTGTCGATTAGTCAAATCGCGAAAAAGAATCATCTTTCGCCAGCAACCATCACCCGTTTCTGTCAAAAGCTTTCTTTCTCGGGATTTAATGAATTTAAGCATGAATTAAAGCGGTACATTGATTTAAAAAATAGACCGACGAAGACAAGTGATATCAAGGAAATTGATTATTTCTCTAAGTTGTATCAGAATCATCTCGAGATAATTGAAGGGACATTTCGGAATATCACATATCCCGTTTTGCAGGAGGTAGTTTCACTTTTGAACGCCGCAAAGAAGGTCCACGTTTATGGGATTGGCAACTCTGGCATCGCTGCGCAAGAGTTTAAATGGAAGTTTTTCCGGATAGGCGTCAATGTCGAGTCGATTACCGACCCGCACCAAGCGGTAATGGATGCGGCGCTAGCAACAGAAGATAGTTTGATCATCGGCATATCAGTTTCCGGGCAGACGAGAGAAGTCATCGATGCGGTGAAAATTGCGAAGCAACAAGGTGCAACCATTCTGGCCATTACCAGTGAAAAAACGTCCGAACTCGCTCAGTTAGCGGATTTAATCATGAATGTGATGAGCAAAACCAATATGCATATGGGCCAAAACATCTCCCCAACCTTGCCGCTCTTCCTATTCTTCGACCTCATCTACACCGAACTCGTCGCCAAAGACTACCTCAACCGCATCCAAATCCGCGAAAAAACCCTACGCGCGCTGGATGGGTGAGAGGCGGGACAAGGGGACAGGCACCGTGTCCCACTTCTGTTTATAGCGGTCATTTTAGACTTAAGTATTATTAACAGAACTGGGACAGTGAACCTGTGAACCTATATCCCAAATTATTTAGAGTACGGTTGCAGGAATTTTAATGTTTTTGTTGAATATAGCCTTGTGAATCTCTTCGTTTTTTCTTTCTACTCTCCTTTAGGTATCTTTCATTTTGCGTTGTCTTACCCCTGTTTTCTATTCACTACGTTAAGTTATTTTCAAATCATCTTATCCTTCTTCAATTAGTACATTATTTACTCTTCCAAGCGGGACAGAGGGACAGGCACTGTGTCCCAGGGCTCAATCTCAGGTTAAGGATTGAGCATATTTATACTGGGCCAATACTGGGACAGTGAACCTGTCCCCTTGTCCCGACTAACAAATAAATGAGGTGATTTTATTTGCCACGAGTAGCAAGGGCTAAAAGCTGTACGGGTATTTATCATGTTATGTTGAGAGGAATTAATAAACAGACCATTTTTGAAGAGGATGAGGACAAGAGGAAGTTTTTAGAGACGCTAAAAAAGTATAAAGAGATTAGTAAATTTGATTTGTATGCTTATTGTTTGATGGACAATCATATCCATTTGTTAATTAGGGAGAAGGAAGAGAGCATTTCGATTTCCATTAAAAGAATCAGTTCGAGCTATGTCTATTGGTACAATACCAAATATGAACGGTGTGGACATTTGTTTCAGGATCGATTCAAGAGTGAAAAGATAGAAACGAAGTTTTCCTTTTTAAGAGTTCTTAGGTACATTCATCAAAACCCATTAAAGGCAGGGCTGGCTAAAACGGTGTTTGATTCCAAATGGACCAGTATACAGGAATATCTAGGTAAAGCCCATTTTATTACAATTGATACCGGGCTGAGCCACTTCCATGAAGACAGAAAGATAGCCTTGAAGCAATTTACGGTCTACATGGCGGAAGAAAACGATGAGAGATTTTTAGAAGACCGAGCAAGACCGAAGATATCCGATAGCCAGGTGCAAGACTACCTACGAACTAGAGGATATATGGAAAAGAATAAGCTCCAGCAAATGGAAAAAGAAGAGAGAGATGCTATCTTGGCTAGCCTAAAAGAATTAAAAGGTGTGTCAGTCAGGCAGATTGCTAGAATAACAGGAATATCCAAAAGTGTAATTGACCGAGTAGATAGTGGGACAGAGGGACAGGCACCTTGTCCCGCGATAGATCCAATCAATTGTTCTTAGATAGGAAAAGAGCACTTGTTGATACCCTATTCTACTTTATGAAATATTCATCTATTGTAGAAAATCGCCTGGAAACTCTTGCGAAATATGTTGCTGGCATCCATTATTGGCTCATCAACTGCGCAAATTGCACTGATGAGCCGAGTTATGGTGCCTTCGATGGAAAAAGAAGGCTACCCAAAAGAGTTCAGTTCCGCAACAACAGCAACGGCTGGTTTGCTTGGACCGATTATCTCACCGAGTAAGTTATTTATTATTTATGGAGTCGGTTCCGGTGCCTCGATAGGTTCGATGTTTCTCGCGGGAGTCCTTGCAGGAATCATCCTCGCTTTAGCGTTTATTATCTTGATTGGCTATATGGGGTGGAAACAAAAATGGCCAACAAGTAAGAAAGCAACATTTACAGAAATGAGTACTTCTTTTGTAAAAGTGCTCCCAGCCCTGCTTGTTCCAATCATCATTATCGCTGGGATTTTAAGCGGCGCGTTTACACCGACAGAGTCTGCTGCATTCGCCTGTATTGTTGCTCTGATTGTAGGTTTCTTCTTTTATAAAGAGTTAAAGATTAAAGACTTGCCAGGGGTTATGATTAATACGACGATTTCAACGGCAACAATTACGATGCTAATTGCGATGGCCAATCTATTTGGCTGGATGCTGTCATTCGAAAAAGTTCCGCATACGATTGCGACCTGGATGACCTCGTTATCAGATAATCCAATCGTGTTTCTATTGATCGTAAACATCTTTCTCCTGATCGTCGGCATGTTTATGGATGGAATTGCAGCTTTAATCATTCTCGTTCCCATTTTCATCCCAATCATTGCCTCTTATGGGATCGACCCAGTCCATTTTGGGGTTATTATCTGTATTAACCTAACCATCGGATTGTTGACTCCTCCTGTCGGAACGGGCCTATATATCGCCTCCGCACTAGGAAATGTCAAACTAGAATCATTATCTAGAGCCATCCTTCCGTTCTTAGCAGCCGCCTTTATCGCCCTAGCCATCATCACCTACTGGCCCGAAATGGTCCTGTGGCTGCCAAACTTACTAAAATAAGCCATGGAAAGACAAGGGGACAGGCACCTTGTCCCAGTTGTTCGTAGAGGATATGGTACCTAGGGACAGTGGACCTGTCCCTGTGTCCCATCCCAGATGATTTTACAGAATCGATTTTCATATGTTACACTTACACACAACTTTTATGATAGAGGAGAATGATATTGAGAAAAAAATGGTTGGGAATTTTAATCCTTGTCGTATCTTTATTTGTGATTGCTGCATGCAGTGGAAATGGTAATGATGGAGCAGAAGAGCCAGACCAGCAAGAAAATACACAAGAAGGCACAGAACAAGCGGAAATGCCTCAGCCTGATTTGGAAGGGATTCCTGATGTTGTCGCTGAAGTAAATGGGGAAGAAATTACTAGTGAAGAATTTGAAGAAAATTATTCAGGGCAATTCCAGCAAATTGCTATACAATATCAGATGTCTGGACAAGAGTTAGACCAAGATTTATTAAAAGAACAGATAGCTGAGAGCATGGTCAGTTCAAAACTTCTAATCCAGGAGGCGGAAAGCCGGAATATAACCGCAACTGAAGCAGATATAGAGGCAACATTGGATGAAATTGCCGAACTAAATGCACTTGAATCGAAAGAGGCTCTGTTTGCAGCCTTTGAAGAGCAAGGCATGTCAGAAGAAGAAGTCAGGTCTCAGGTTGAAACTGAAGTAAAAGTAAGTCAGCTGATTGTTGAAGAGTCAGGAGACTTGGAACCAACAGAAGAAGAGTTACAAGAGTTTTACGATCAAACAAAAGCCCAGCAAGAGCAAATGGGTGCAGACGCAGGAGAGCTCCCATCTTTTGAGGAGTTAAAACCAGAGTTGGCCGAACAATTAAAAATGCAAAAAGAGCAAGAAGCCGCACAAACGATTGTTGAGGGATTGCGTAAAGAGGCAGAGGTCACTATCTACTTGTAATATTTTTTGTGGGACACAGGCACTGTGTCCCAGCCTATTTATGAATCAGAGTTTATGCGGACTATAGTCGATACGTGCTGTACAATCATTCAAAGTTTGCCGAGGATTAATTTTTGAGAGTGCTAGATAGAGTAGCCAAGTCAAGAATGTTGTTAGGGTTGTTGGTCGGATTCCAATGAAAAACTATGTAAGTGAAAGGCCCGTCAGGAAAAATACCTGACGGGCCTTTTTGTAATTTAAATAAGGGAGCCTAGCAGGATCCTCGAAAATGAACTGCACATTTTCGCGTGCGTGGGCAAATTCAAGGATGTAAATTCAGTGTCCTGCGGGAGTACGGGGCAGTGGAGACTTAGTGGAGACTTCACAGGTGCTTAAGCGCCGAGGAGTTAGAAAAGCGGAAGCGCCTTGGACAGCCCCGGCAAGCGCTGGAGGTCAGGCAGCTGAAGTCGTTCTTTGACTTCAACTGACGGACCGAAGCGACTCGAGGGGCTAGGCGCTGCAGCTAGCCAGGCTCCCCGGCACGCCCGCGAACCGCTCGTGCCTGGAGCGAAAATCAACAAGCCACCTTTAACAGAGCCTTAAGTAAAAAGAGGAGGGGCTATGATTGCTAATCATTAACAATGTTGAAGTCATGTATGACCGGGTGATTTTAGTATTAAAGGGAATGTCAATGCAGGTCCCAAAAGGGAAAATTGTCGCCATTATTGGGGAGCAACGGAGCTGGGAAAACGACGACCTTGAAAGCCATCTCAGGGTTATTAAAGAGTGAGAATGGCGAGGTGACCGACGGGTATATTGAAATGGACGGGGAGCGGATTGATGTTCGTGATGCGGAAGCGATTGTGAAAAAGGGCATTTTTCAGTGTATGGAAGGGAGAAGGGTGTTTGAGTATCTATCCGTGGAGGAAAATTTACTGGCGGGGGCTCATACAAGGAAGGATCGGAAACAGATTAAACAGGATATCCAAAAGGTTTATCACTACTTTCCGAAGCTAGAAATGCTTAAGTCTCGACAAGCGGGTTATTTGTCAGGAGGGGAACAGCAAATGCTCGCGATTGGGCGCGGAATTATGGCGAAGCCGAAGGTTCTACTTTTAGATGAGCCATCGCTCGGTCTAGCTCCGCTTTTAGTCAAAGAGATCTTTGCTATTATTAAAAAAATTAATGAAGAAGAAGGGACCACCATTTTGGTCGTCGAGCAAAATGCCAATATTGCTTTATCGATTGCTGACTACGGCTACATCATGGAGAACGGCAGAATTGTCATGGATGGACCTGTCGATAAACTACTATCCAATCAAGATGTCCGCGAATTTTATCTAGGGATGGGTGAAAAAGGCAGGAAAAGCTATAAAAATATTAAATCTTATAAAAGAAGAAAGCGGTGGTTATAATGGATCGTCTAGGTGAACTCATTCAATACGGATACGATCATGCGATGGGCTTTAAAAACCACATGAATGAGGCAGGAGTTCGGCCAGCTGATATTTCGACAGTGGAGGATCTTGCGAAGATACCGGTACTGAAAAAAGATCGGTTACCTGAGTTACAGTCGGATGATAAACCATTTGCCAACTTAACTACAGTAGATTCGAAGGAAATGGCACGAATCTTCATGTCTCCAGGTCCCATCTATGACCCGCAAACACATGAAAACGATTTTTGGAGATTCGCAGAGGCGCTTCGTACTGCAGGATTCACCGCTCGCGATATTGTGCAAAACACGTTTTCCTATCATCTCTCCCCTGCGGGCTTTATGTTTGACTCGGCGCTGAGAGAAATCGGCGCCACGGTTATCCCGGCAGGAACAGGAAATCGCGAGTTACAAATTCAAGTGATGAAGGATCTGGGCGTAACCGGATATGTCGGAACCCCGAGCTTCTTTTCGATTTTACTCGACGCGATTGAAGAAAAAGGCTGGTCGGGGATAGGGACTTTTCCATTGAAAAAGTATTTTTCACCGCGGAAATGCTGCCTGCTGCGTTGAGAAATCGATGCGAAGAAAATGGAATTGCTGTATATGAAGGATATGGTACTGCTGATTGCGGGTGCCTCGCATTCGAAGATAAACAAGGGGCAGGGTTAAAATTGACAAGTTCAGCGATCGTACAAATTTGTGATCCTTTGACTGGCAGGGAAGTTGATTCCGGTGAAGGGGAAATTGTTGTCACCCTTTTTGATAGAAGCTATCCTTTAATCCGCTTTGGCACAGGAGATTTATCCGCATGGGTTGAAGGGCATGAAGGAAAAAGGATAAAAGGAGTCCTTGGACGAGTAAGCGACGGGGTAAAGGTAAAAGGAATGTTTGTCCGCGAAAAGCAGCTTGCCCAAGTATTAGAGCAAGTCGGATACCCCCATTTTCAAGCGATTGTTACAAAGGACCGCGAGCAAGACATCCTTGAAATATCAGTTGAAACAAACCAGCCCTTAAGCGCAACCTTAGTTACAAAAGTACAAGACATCATTCGTGTCACCCCCGTACTAAAAAAAGTAACCCCCGGAAGCCTAAACAGAAAAGAAAAGAGACTACTAGACCAGCGGAGGTAGGGCCAAGGTTCCTTGCCCGAGTTGAGAGGGACAACGGGGACAGGTCCCTTGTCCCGGTTTGAAAGGCCTGTTTTGGGTAAAGAAGGATGCCTTTACTCCCGGGACAGTAAACCTGTCCCCCTGTCCCGTTTGTTTACTTCCCTCCCCTAAGGGTATCTACATATAAATGACTTCTTAGAGGAGGAGTAGCATGACTAGTGAAAATGTTATTCAAATAGTAGGGATATATGATAGCGAAGCTAAGGCAGTCCAAGCGGTGGAGGAATTAAAAAAACAAGGATATGCTCAGGAAGATATTTCAATGATTACAAATAACAAGGAAATGCTAGAAAAACTCGGAATTGAGGAACCCACTCGTTCAAAGATGAATGAAGGTGCAAAGACCGGTGCTGCAACAGGTAGTCTAATAGGAGGCTTGGCTGGACTCCTAGCCGGGTTTGGGGCGTTTACGTTTCCTGGAATTGGACCTATTCTTGCAGCAGGACCGATTGCCGCGGCATTCGTTGGTGGATCGGCGGGAATTGGGGTTGGCGGTATAACGGGGGCCCTTATTGGATTAGGCATTCCCGAAGAAGAAGCCAATCGTTATGAACAGGAAATGCAACAAGAGAAGATACTTGTTATAGTGGAAAGACAGAACAACAGGCCCTTAACAAAGCCAATGGATCATACCGCATCAGAACGAGAGTTAACAGAATTCGACTCATCCAAAGATATACCAAAACGTTCAGCAATGGATCAAATTGATCCCAGTCGTTATTTTTAAGGAAGCAAGGGAGGTTTTCTTGCTTCCTTTTTAATTGGTTTTAGGATGTTCCTGCAACAGATGGTTTATTGTTTTTAGGAAAGAAAAATGATGTAGTACGACCCTCTAACCCTAGACATTCTGTCTTTAATGTGGCACAACAGAATAGACTTTTATGTTTAATAGATGAAGCGTGGAATGTAAGGTCAGGAGTACCTCCAATTGTACAAAGAAACGGAAATGAAGTGTATAATATTTCAGTGGGTAGAATAGTTGGTACTCAAGGAGTAACGACAATCCGAATAATTTTAGTAAAAAAGACACATCCAAAATTATCAATCACATCTTTTCCCGTTGAATAAGTAAAAGGCGGTGTAGTTAAGTGGTAGAATGCCCTTATTGTGAGGGTCAAGGGATTATCTGCAAAGCAGAGGTCAAAAAATTAGCTCGTACCATCTATATTTGCGATGAGTGCGATACAATTTGGTTAGATGGGGATGAAATCAAAGAAGAAACCTGTCTTCGCTTTGATGAATACATGAACCAACATGGCCTCCAACCATTATGGAGTGAACTTGATCATATAGAAAAAGCCTGGCGCAAATAGTCTGAAGGAAGCAAGGGGACGGGCCTCTTGCTTCCTTTCTTTGGGTACAAGGAGAGCGGTGGATACAAGGGGACAGGCACCCTGTCCCAGATTGTACGATAGATTTGGATGAATCAGGAGGCTTTTACCCCGGGACAGTGAACCTGTCCCCATGTCCCATCCCAGACAGTTATGTCCCGCTTAAATAATGGCAAACAACATATCCCACTGATTTGGCGGCGACAAGCATGGCATCCTCATCAAGATCAAATTTAGGATGGTGATTGAAGTAAGGTTCTTTTACTCCCTTTGGCGTGCACCCGATATAAAAATAACAGCCGGGGACCTTTTCTAGATAATACGCAAAGTCATCTGATGGTGATAGTTTTGGAAATTCCTTTACTTGTGTAATATTTTTATCCTCAACTTCTTTTAAGATGTTGCCTACAAATGATGTCAATTCGGGATCATTATAGAGAGGTGGATAGTCGGGTTCCTACGTGAGTTCACAGCTTACAGCAAATAATTCTTCGAGCCCGTTCACCATTCGATGAAGTTCCTTGCTGATGACTTCCTTGGTTTCGTCATTTGAATAGCGGATATCTCCTTCAATCTCAATGCTATCTTTGATAACATTAAAACTTCCTTTGCCGTCAAAAGAACCAATGGTCACGACACCCGCGTTTAATGGATTCACTCTGCGACTAACAATCGTTTGGGCAGCTGTTACAAAATACGCACCTGCCACAATCGCATCATTCGCCTTATGTGGCGAAGAACCGTGTCCACCACTCGCCTGTACCTTAAGTTTAAAATAAGCGCGGCCATTAAAAGAATAACCACTATGGTAACCAACGGTTCCAGCAGGAGCCATCGGTAAAACATGAATGCCAAAGATGGCGTCGACATCTTCTAGAAACCCTGCCTCGATAATGCTTTTTGCTCCACCAGGAGGAACTTCTTCTGCATGTTGATGAATGATTTTAACGGTGCCCTGAAGCTGATCTTTTAATTGGATGAGGCAGTCTGCCAAAACTAGAAGGTACGTAGTATGCGCATCATGACCACAAGCATGCATAACCCCTTCATTTTTTGACTTAAAAGGAACATCGGTTTCTTCTTTTATAGGGAGAGCGTCAAAATCAGCTCGAAGTGCCACGGTTTTCCCTGGCTGTTTCCCTTGGATTGTTACAACAATGCCATGGCCATTTCCTACATCCGTTACTAGTTCAACATCTTTTCCACTATAAAAATCTGCGATATAGGCTGCCGTTTCTACCTCTTTAACGCCGGATGGCAACCATCTCATCCTCACGTTCTTCCAACAACTTCATTAACTGACTGATCATCACAATTTCTCCTTTCAAGTGGGACAAGGGGACAGGCACCTTGTCCCAGCCTCCCCCCTAGACCCGGAGGTTTTTGAAGCTCATAAATCGTGGGACAGTGAACCTGTCCCCTTGTCCCATCTTGGGAATATAAATAAAGGGACAGTGAAATGAACTGTCCCTGTTTCCTACATTAAATTGTTACCAAATCGCGCAACACAAATTCCTCAACAACTTTAGCTACACCGTCATTCATATTGGTATCTGTTACGTGGTCAGCTATTTCTTTAATATCGTCAGGAGCATTTCCCATGGCAACGCCAAGACCTGCGAATTCTATCATTTCCTGGTCGTTATAGCTATCCCCAATCGCAATTACCTCTTCCCGTTTGATTCCTAGTTCTTTAATTAGATGGTTCAGGCTTGTCCCTTTAGTAACGCCTTTTTCCGTAAATTCTAGAAAGTAAGGTTTGGAACGCATCACACTAAAGTCTTCAGCTAATTCGACTTGAAGCTTTGCCTCAACAGCCTTTAATTTTTCAGGGGCGCCAAGCATTAACGCTTTCACGACTTCTTCTTTTACACCCTCAACAAAACTATTTACTAGTTTAATTGGTAATTTTGTTAGTTGGGACTCTTTCCTTGTATAGGGGTTGTCTACTTCTGTAATAATTTCATCCCCCACATACGTATGGATCCCTACACCTTCACGCTGGCTTAATTCATAAAGCCTTTTAACGGCACTTAAAGACAAAGTGCTACTAAACAATTCCTCTTTTGTCTTAAAATTAATGATTTTTCCTCCGTTAAAAGAAAGGATGAAGCTTCCGTATTGCGCTAAAGATAGCTCTTCAGCAATTGGAATCATTCCAAACGTTGGACGACCAGAGGCAAGGACCACCTTAACCCCTTTTTCCTGAGCCATCATCAACGCTTCCTTCGTCCGACCAGAAATCGAATGATCATCCCGAAGCAACGTATCATCTAAATCTAAAACAATCATTTTATATGACATGTAAATTGAACTCCTTCCTGTGGGACAGGGGGACAGGCACCTTGTCCCAGTTGATACGGTAAGGTAGGTGAAACAGGGAACTGGTAGTCCCGGGACAGTGAACCTGTCCCCGTGTCCCGTTTTAAACATATCTTAATATTTTACTATAGAAAGGGATAAAGGGACAGGTACTACCTTGTCTCAGGTGATAGGGACAAGGTGGGGAAAACGGGGGGACTGTTAGTCCTGGGACAGTGATCCTGTCCCCATGTACCGTTTGAAAATTAATTTTTTTGGCTATACTTTTAGTAACTAGCTCTTCTCGTATTATAGCTCTGATTTGGTTTGTGTTTTTCAGTAAACATTTACCAAGTTAACCTACGTGTTACGAGTAAGGAGCTAGTTTTTATATTGGAAGGGAAGACCGAAGAGAAAAAAATATTCCGATCAACTGGGTCGGGACAGAGGGACAGGCACCCTGTCCCACCATAATGCGGTAAAATTGGGCGAAAAAGGAAACTAACTAATCTTTTTCTGGGACAGTGAACCTGTCCCCTTGTCCCGCTCTTTTCTAGAGTAGTTCATGATGATGATTCCGAAGGCGACAAATCCGATGGCGGCTAGGATCATGAGGTTTAAACTTTCACCTGGAACTAGCCATGCGGATAAGATTGTCCCAAAGACAGGGGTGAGGAAGTTATAGATGCTCACTTCGCCTGCTTTATTGTATTTTAAAACGGTTGTCCAAAGAGCAAATGCGACTGAAGAAAGGAAGGCCGCATAAATCAGCAGTCCCCAGCCATACCCTGTAAAGGTAATCGCATTTTCACTAAGTTGGGGAACTCCTATAATGAGCAACAAGATGGCGCCGATGGTTAATTGCCAACCGGTTAAGGTAACAGGTGAGATGTCTGTCGCCAACTCTTTTGTCATGATTGTTGCCACCGCACTGGTCAAGCCAGCCAAAATCATGAACCCTTCTCCCATTAGTTGAAAATCGAACTGAAACTCTTTGCCCCAATTGGCGATGATAATTCCAACGAAACCAGCTAATATTCCAATTGATTTTTTCCAACTCATCCGGTCATTTTTATAGAAAAAGTGCGCGATGATGACGGCAAGAAAGATTCCACTCGATGATAAAATCGCCCCTTGCATGCCAGATACATTAGACAATCCGATATAAAAGAAATAATATTGTACAGCTGTTTGAATGATGCCAAACAAAATTAAAATGAATAGATGTGACCGTTTGACCAGTAATTGTCTGCGGTTTGTGATGAAGAGGAAGGTTAGCAAAAGCAGTCCAGCCAATAAAAACCGCATACCAGCAAAGACAATTTGGGCAATCGGGTCATTTGCAGGGAGCTGCAATTCCACATTACTTATTTTTAGGACCGGGAAAGCACTGCCCCATAATAACGTACAAATAACCGCAATCCCCAAAACTCCCCATTTATCTTGAAATAAAGATTTTAATTTCAAATCAATACATCTCCTATTAATTTATCAATTGATGAACAATGAATAATCATATCACAGCACTCATAGGAAATAGAAGTGGAATATTTTCGGGACAAAGGGACAGGTTCCTTGTCCCAGGGGGCTGGCTTAAATGGATGGAAAGGAGAAGCTAGTTCATTTTCTAGGAGAGGCAACGTATCCCTGATGTTTCGCGTAAATTGAGTGAGTGAACTACCTAACTCCTTTCTGGGACAGTGAACCTGTCCCCGTGTCCCACAGTTGATAACCTTTATAAAACCGGGTACTCTTAGAGAAAAAACAGAAGGAGGGTTCTAATGGTAAATCCGGCATGGCTATTTGTCCTAGCTGCCATCATCGCTGTATTCGGGATTTTGGCTGCATTTAAAAACCTAATGGCGTATGTAAAGCAAAAAATTGAGGCGAACGAGGAAATCAGTATGCAATCGCTTCAAAAGAAGCAGGGGCAGTTCTTCGTTAAGGTCGCATTGAGTGAGTCAGTCCCGTTAATATTGATTGTATTTGGCTTTATTTCAATGGATTCTTCAAAAGACCAACATATCTTCATACCTTTGCTCTTGGTCCTGGCCGTCCTTATTTTTGCCCTATTCCAAGTCGTTAACATTCGTAGGAATACGTTAGGGTTTGGCGAGACATCAACGGAACTTAAAAATATCGTCAATACCTTGTGTTTTCTTGGGGGAGCATTGATGTCTGCTATTCCGATTATCTCGATTGTTGCGTTGGTGATTATGTGAGGTCGGAAAATTGGAATAAGCACCTTGTTCCGCGGTACGGAAGATTTGGGTGAAAAGGAGAAGGCACTCTTGTTCTGGGACAATGAACCTGTCCCCTTGTCCCACCCAAAAAAAGAATAGGACATCCCTCGATATCCTATTCTTCCGCTTTTACTCATTATTAGATTGATGTTTCGGCAGGTAAATCATGGCCTTAAATAAATCGCCATCGACGTGAATGGTAAATGTACCTTTTTGAATTTCAATAAGGTTTTTTGCAATTGATAGTCCTAATCCACTTCCTTGGCTGGTTCTGGATTCATCGCCTCTTTTGAAACGCTCCATTAATTCGTCTGCAGAGATATTTAACTCATAGGCAGAGATGTTTTTAAAGCTGAGTAGTATTTCTTCACCCAAATCTTCAATGTCTATATAGACCCTTGAACGTTCGAGTGCATAGTTAAAAATATTCGATAATAAGTTCTCTATGGATCTCCACAATAATTTACCATCGGCTGTAACATACACCTTATCTTGTGGATAATTCAGCTTCATTTCTAAGCCATGCGCTTCAATCTTGTCATTCAATTCTCCAAGCCCCTGGGTGATTAACGACACGATGGCAATTTTCTCGAAATGAACGGGAATATTTCCGCTGGATGCCTTTGATGCTTCAAATAAATCATCTGTTAAAAGTTTGAGCCTTTGTGATTTTTGATCAAGTACTTCGATATATTCGGCGACCTTTGTTTGGTCTTTTTCATTTTTCAATAGATCCACATAGGTGATAATCGAAGTTAACGGGTTTCTAATATCATGGGATACATTGGTAATCAGCTCCGTTTTTAACCGCTCACTTTTTAATTCACTATCCACTGCTTTTTTCAACCCGTCGGTGATGCTGTTTATATTCTCGGAAAGTCCGGCGAATTCACCTTTTCCATCTACTTCAATCCGATGATAAAGGTTGCCATCCTTAATGACCTCGATTCCTTCTTTGATCGTCTGAAAGGACTTGACCTTTTTATAGGCAAACCAGGCTGCCAAACCAATCGTGATTGGGAACATGAAAAACGTTAGCGCCACTAAAATCGGGTAGCCAACTACGATTAGTACTGTCTTTACGCCAACGCTTCCGCTCTTATATACATCGCCAATGAATTTTACTAATTTGTAGATCAAGGTAAAAATCAATGTATGCTTGATCAGCGTTCTATTTTTAATATGCTTCACAAGTGACAGAATAAGTATTAATCCTAAGGTGGCAATAGGAACCGTAATTGCTATAATCATCTTATCAATATTTTCAAATACATCATCCACTAATACAACCCAGAACCCTAACAGAACAAACCATAATCCGATATTGATGTCATTATATAGTTTATCTACCGGACGGAAATGTAACTTTTGATCCTTAAATGACTTTCTTCCAACTACAAGAACGAGATAAAGAAATGAAAGAATAAATCCTGTCAAATATCCTAATAATCTATAAAGGTTTGTTGTCGCAATCGCTTTTCCTTCTTGCCACGCTTCCGTTTTTTCATTTAAAAATGATTCCGTGAATGCTACGTAAACAACGGTGTTTTCCAAGTCTATTTCATCTATTTGTCCGGTTATCACATGTAAATGTTCATTTTCATCCGTTTCCTTTGGATAAAACTCTCGTTGATATTCCTCAAACATCATATAAGCAGGGTAGGATTCAAACTGTTCCTTTGATTTCTTTGAACTATTTGCAAACTCATTGGTCCCATCACTGGCATAAAACACTGGCTTATAATCTTCGAGATTTTGTACGAGTACGTGAAACTCTCTTAAATCATCCTTGATCATCTGTTCCTTAGTTTCAGTGAGTTCATCTGCATATTCTACTTTAAAATTTTCTAAGTTCTTTTCTTCGCCTAGCTCAGGATTATAACTTCTAGAATGTTGAAATTCTGAGTAAAATAAGGTTTCTTCGACACTTCTCCATTCATCCTCAGTAATCGTTTTGCCGCTTTTAATATGTTCTTCATTTTTATACTCCCCTAAAAGTCTTGTGAGGTCACTGATCAGATTCTCACTTTCCTGTACATAGGCCCTGCTCTCTAAGTAACTTTCCTCTGTTATGCTGCCAAACTCACCATCATTTACAATCTCCACCTCAACAAAGGCTTGAACCATGCCTGTAAAACACAAGATTGTCATTATAAAAACAATGATTTTCGTTATGATGGAATGGCTATAGCTTTTCCACTTTATATCCAACTCCCCACACCACCTTTAAATATTTTGGTTCTTTCGGATTGATTTCTATTTTTTCTCTAATTTTTCTAATATGAACGGTTACGGTATTCTCCGGATTAAAGGATGTTTCGTTCCATACCTTTTCATAGATCTCCTCAATCGTGAATACTTTTCCGGCGTTCGCCGTTAATAGCCTTAAAATTTTATATTGTACAGGTGTAAGATGGACAGCTTCGCCATCGATGGTAATCGTTCTAGTTTCATCATCGATCATAAGTCCCCCAGTCTGATAGACATTGCTCCTGGTTTCAAGACCGCCTAAGGTTGTATACCTTCTCAGCTGGGATTTTACCCTAGCAATCAATTCCAAGGGGTTAAATGGCTTGATGATATAGTCATCTGCACCGATATTCAGTCCTAATATTTTGTCATAATCCTCGGATTTGGCCGAAAGCATGATTAAAGGGATATTATTCTCTTTTCTAATCTCCATGGTCGCTCTAATCCCGTCCATCTTCGGCATCATAATATCCATGATAATGAGATGGATCTCATGCACTCTGATTCCTTCAATCGCCTCTAATCCATTGAAAGCCTTGAATACGGCATAGCCTTCGTTCTCTAAATAAATTCCTATCGCATCGACAATGGCTTTGTCATCATCACAAACCAATATATTCATGAAAATTCACTCCTAAATGTGGTGTTCAACACTTCTATCACCCCTTTAGTATTTGCTCTAAGGGAATCATATCAATCAAATCTTAACAAACACTGAACACAATTCTTAAGATTTTCTTAGTGTTTTGTGGGACAAGGGGACAGGCACCGTGTCCCGGAGAGCATACTTCCTCCCTGGATAATGATCATGTATCTCTGAAGGAGCTGGGACAATGAACCTGTCCCCTTGTCCCACTTGGATAGAAATGGTAGTTTAATTGCTAGTAAAAAAGGTTAGAGTCTAGTATACACATTGAAAGGAGAGTTGATAGTAATGGAAGTTTTTAAGAATCTTGTAGATGTTCCTGTTTGTGGAGCAACCGCGTTACTCACGACTCCCAAATTAGGACAAGCATTACAAGAGGAAACTAGAAGAAGTTTTAATTAAGATAGAAAAAGAGTTCATTACCTCCATAAACGATTGGTATTGAAGGCATGTCGAGTGATTTGAGGCTTTAACGCAATTGTAGCAATCAATCCCCCTAACATATTTAAACGTTGGGAGGGAGAGTTTACTACCACTTTCAACTTGTAGAGGAGGAAGATATTTATTTTTTATAAAGGAAAAGAGATAAAGAAATATGATATCCGTGCGAAGGACGGGAATATTGGAACGGTACATGATCTCTTAATAGACGAAAAGCAATGGACAACACGTTATTTGGTCGTTGATACACGCAAGTGGTTACCAGGAAAGAAAGTGCTTATTTCGCCCATGTCGATTCTGACAGTGAATGATTTAGAAGGATGTATCGAGCTCAATTTAACACAAGCAGAGATTAAAAATAGTCCTGGATTGGATGAAGATCAACCGATATCTAGGCAGTATGAACTTGATTTTGGAAATTACTATGGCTATGCACCTTACTGGACTGCAGAGAATGGCCTTTGGGGTCTTTACTCAAGCCCAAGTGAATTGGTGCAAAATACACATGAAAACGTTAGAGTCCAAGTCGATACCAATGAGGAATCCCATTTACGAAGTTTAGAAGAGGTGTCAGGATATCACATCCATGCCAAAGATGGAAGGATTGGTCATGCAGAAGACTTTATCATTTGTGATCGGACATGGGCCGTTCGTTCCGTTGAGGTTGATACCAAAAACTTTTGGCCAGGAAAACACGTCCTCTTTTCACCAGAGTGGATAACAGATATTAGTTGGATGGAGAGGGCTGTATATCTTGGGCTAACAAAAGAGACCATTGAGAATGGACCTGAATCATTGCCAAGGGATGAAATCCCTTATGTGAGCAAATGAGGTGGGACAAAGGGACAGGCACCTTGTCCCAGGGAGCATCCCTGATGCTTGGGACAAGGGACCTGTCCCCGTGTCCCAAGCATTAGTTGTTCTGTGCAAGTCTCCCGAGTGGACCATCTTCAACGATGATATCCTGTAAATCATAGACAGAAAGAGGGAACATTGGAAATCCGAAAACATATGGAGTGAGGTCGTATAGCTGAAAATAGATGACAAGTGTTTTGTCAGCAAGGTAAAAATCCTGGTCAGGTTTAATGGTTGTGAACTCTTCCAGAAGCGGAATTTCCCGTTCTGTAATTTGCGATTGGATTAAGCTGGAAATTCTGTTGATATAATCACTATCTGGTTTAAATAAGTCTTTCAGCCGCACCCGTTTGCCTTGTTTTAAATCAAAGGTTAAAGATTTGATATACGTCATCCCATGGGCTGCTTGATGGTGGTAGGTATAATTAGAAAACGAAAAGCTTAGGACATCTCGTTGATTATTCTTCACTTCGTACGTGCCCAACATTTCGACAACGGTTGAAGGAGATTGATTGACTTGTAGATTGATGAGTTGTTGAGTTTGACCGACAATGGAACGATTGATCAACTGTTCCAATCTTGTGTTCCTTATTCCAATTACTCTTGGGTAAAAAAACTGTTGGTCAGGTCCATTGCTGACTTTCAGTGTTCTCATTTGGGCGGGGAAGGTGACCGTCATCGTTATTCCTCCTTTATCACCCATGGTATTCGGTTTGGGCTTCGTGGTGCTTGTAACAACGTGGAGAAGGTTCATGGGTAAGTAAAAACGAGTGGAATTTACTCGCGAATGAGAAGGGATTTTAGACCAGTTACTTTCGAACCAGTGCCAATAAACGTTGATGTGGCAAGGCGAGTTTAACCAAACGTTTGATTAGTATATCTTAATCGTGGACGACGGATATCCAGGGGACTAT
Organism: Mesobacillus maritimus; assembly: GCF_044803185.1. Taxonomy (GTDB): domain Bacteria; phylum Bacillota; class Bacilli; order Bacillales; family Cytobacillaceae; genus Mesobacillus_B; species Mesobacillus_B maritimus_B. The sequence goes on along the minus strand of NZ_CP085225.1, from coordinate 5,120,081 downwards.
CGGCTTCTTCTACGAATGTGACACTTTCTTCTCATCTGTAGACCAGTAGAAATTTGAGTCCGCAAGCCCATCTAGAATGGTCCAATGAGAATAATAGAATTGGTAAGGGAAGGAGAATCACTTTTTAGTTGATTCTCCTTCCTTTTGTTGACTTTGTCATAGGTTTCTGATTGCGTCTACAGAACCGAAGGACGTTCAAAAAGAGAAGCAGAACCGTCCCAATTGCTTCCAAAGAAAAAACTTTTCAAGGGTGAAGGGTTTTGTAAATTTTTGTCGAATGATTAATGATGCTATTTGTAGCTGGAAGGTTAATCCATCCTGTTTTAGCTCTATAAAACGGCAATAAGTGGTTCTATTAATTTTGTAAAGGATATGCTACTTTATCTTAGAGTAGTATATTGCTTAATGTAGAGAGTAGGTGCTTCTATGAAACCCGGAATTCATTCAAATCCTACACCGTTCGAAGTGAAACGGAAGGAACGGTATGTTCCAGTCATAGCTAAGTTTTGGTTTAGCCATTTGTTTGCTCTTCTATGGTTGTGTTTTTCTTTTTATCTGTCTCTTCCGTGGTTGCATCAGTTAGCGGAAATTGTTTCGCTTCCCCTTGCGATTCTCATAATCGGAGGGATTTCTTATTTGCCTGGTTATATGAATGCGTTTCTGTTACTAAGCTTGATTTTAGATAAACAGCCTGCTTTTAAAAATGAGTTTCCTACTGAGCAGGTGACGGTGCTAATCGCTGCTTATAATGAAGAGGAGCAGATTTTTGAAACTTTGAGTTATCTTGATAAACAGGATTATCAGGGGAAGATGCAGGCAATTGTAATCAATAATGGTTCTAAGGATCGTACGGTTGCTGAGGTTGAAAGGGCCATGAAGGAACTTTCATTTCCGATTGAATTAATGCACGAGGATAAACAAGGAAAGTTTCATGCTTTGAACTTAGGGTTACAAGCTGTGAAAACTCCTTATGTGATTACGTTAGATGCCGATACTTTGCTTCATCCGTCGTCGATACGATATCTTGTTGCGCGCATGAAGTCTAGCCCTGAAGAGGTAGCTGCTGTGGCTGGTTCAGTTTTGGTAAAAAACAGTAGAGAGAATTTATGGACGAAGCTTCAGGAATGGGACTATTTCTTAGGGATTGCTTCGATTAAAAGACTCCAAGGTTTGTATCAAGGGACCTTGGTGGCGCAAGGTGCGTATAGCCTCTATAAAACGGATTGTTTAAAGGAGGTTGGCGGTTGGCCGGATGCAATAGGGGAGGACATAGTTTTAACCTGGCGCTTGCTACAGAAAAATTGGAAGGTTTATTTTGAACCACTGGCTGTGTCGTTTACCGAAGTTCCATCAACTCTGAAACATTTTATTCGTCAAAGAGCAAGGTGGGCAAGGGGCATGATTGAAGGGTTAAATGAAGTAAAGCCATGGAAACAGCCACAACTTTACGTAAAATACCTCACTGGCGTCAACCTGGCGATGCCCTATCTAGATTTCACCTATACATTCTTCTGGATTCCTGGACTGATTTTAGCATTCTTCGGTTATTTCTGGATTGTCGGACCCATGACCTTATTCGTTCTACCACTTACAATCTTAAGTTATTCAATTCTCTTTTTCTATCAACGGAAATACGTTTTTAACCCATTAAATCTCCGCATTCGTAAAAATAAATTCGGCCTTCTGTTCTATATTCTCGGCTATCAAATGATTATGTCGCCTATATCCGTTTATGGGTATGTGCAGGAGACGTTTAGGTTTAAGCGGAAGTGGAAATAAAAAGCAAAAGGACGATTCTCTTGCTTCCATACAAATATGGGAAGTGGAGAATCGTCCCTTTTGATTCAAAAAGATAGCGTTTAATAAATTGGGGACAGGTTCATTGTTCCGGGTGGGACAGAGGGACAGGTTCATTGTCCCGGCGCAAACCGTTGCCTGGACAAATGAACCTATCCCCCTACGCAAGCAAGCCCAAAAGAAGCAAAGAAGTTGTAAGAACTTTACTCGGTGTTTTATTTCTATATAATAATGAAATAACTTCTGCGCTAAAAATGGGCAGACTTTTGGGGGGGCATGAGTTTGGAAAAACAGGGGATTATTTCGCTTGGAGAAGCGTTTGTCGATTACATTGCAACTGACAGGACGAACACGAAGTACCAACCGTTTTTAGGTGGGGCTACGGTGAATGTTGCGGTGGGGGTTAGTCGGCTTGGGATCGCTTCCTATTATTTGTGCAAATTAGGAACGGATGAGAAGAGTCGGTTTGTAGAAGAAGAATTGCATAGAGTGGGGGTTTCTACAGACTATTGCGTACGAACACCAACTAAACAGATTTGCGGAGTGTATGTACATATAACGGAAAAAGGTGAGAGGGAGTTTCACTCTTACATCAATCAAACCCCAGATGAGGTATTGACAGCCGAGCAGCTTGAAAAAAGTTTATTTAAAAAGGCTCGAGTGTTTTACTTTGGTTCAGGAACCTTGTTTCACCCTACTGCTTTAGAGACAACAAAAGTGGCTCTCGGTTATGCTCAGAAATCCAAGTGTATGGTCGCATTTGATGCAAACTTGCGTCAAAGGCGCTGGGAGAGTGAGGAGCAATGTCGGGAAACGGTCATGTCGTTTGTTGGGAAAGCCGATGTCGTGAAACTAGCGGAAGACGAATTGAGATTCCTTACGAAGACTGATTCGGTGGCAGAAGGGATTGAAGCTTTTGCAAAGTTGGGGATACGCTATCTTTTTATTACGGTAGGGAGTGAGGGCGCCTATGTAGTGGTTGAAGGCAAGAGTGCTCATGTACCAGGTGAAAAGGTTCAAGCTGTCGATACGACAGGTGCAGGGGATGCCTTTATGGCCACTCTGATTGGAAGGTTTTACGAAAATGAGAATCCTACTTTTAAACAGGTGTTGGAATATACTAGCTATGCGAATCATATTGGAGCGTTAGCTTCTATGAAAGTCGGGGCTACTGAACAGTGACGAGCTCGTAGCCATGCTTGACTGCCTCTTCCGGTACACTTTGGAAGGAGCAGTGACCTGTTAAAGTCGCCCCATATGTACGCACAATAACTACCAGAGCACTCGAAATATAAATTCAAATAATCAATATCACCTATGTCTACTAATCGCTTTTCTCAATGGGACAAAGGGACAGGTTCCTTGTCCCAGAGTATGAATGTTTCGCGTGGCCCATTTCTCTGCGTAAATAAACTTCTCAGCATGTATCCTTGGGACAAGGGACCTGTCCCCGCGTCCGGAAGCAGCATAGGTAAAACCCTTGCTTTCTCCAAAAATTGAAAGAATACATAGAATTATCTAAAATTATAGGTTATACTTACTGTACTGAACGGTCGGTATGTTACCGGAATAATTTTTAACAAGGGGAATTTAGTTTAGGGGGATGAAGGATGTTAGCGGAAAAGCAGCAAGTTACTCAGAGTAGTCATGTCCAGGTAGAGAGACCGGGGCATAAGGAGATGTTGAATTACGGGTTAGGATTCTTTGGGGTAATCCTTACCTGGACATTGGTTGGAACGTTTCTGACTTTTTATTACACAGATGTAGCAGGGATTTCTGCAGGAGTAGTTGGAACCTTGATGCTTGTGGCTCGTTTATTTGATGGGGTAACAGATATCGGGATGGGTACGCTAGTCGACCGCACAAAGTCCAAACACGGGAAGGCTCGACCTTGGATTTTGTGGATGGGGATTCCGCTTGGTGTTGTTACCTTATTATTATTCTCGGTGCCAGACATCGGGGAGGGTGGTAAGATTGTTTATGCTTACGTCACCTATATTCTTTTAATTTTAGTGTATACAGCCATGTCGATTCCTTATAAAACCTTGCTTGGTTACATGACGCAAGAACCGCAGGGGCGGTCAGTTTTAAACATTTACACAGGAATTTTCACAATGTTAGCGACTCTTGTGATTACCATTTTAGCACAACCGGTGGCAAGTGCTATTGGCGGCAAAACAGGGTGGGCAGTGGTTGCCGGGGTCAGTGGGGCCACCATCATTCTTACGAGTTATCTCGCTTTCCGCTCTACGAAGGAGAGAGTCGGTCAATCCACTGCAGCTAAAAAGGACAACGTCGAACTAAAAGTGGGCTTAAAAGCGTTGTTCATGAATAAGTATTGGCTCATTATGACTTTATACTGTGTCGTTACCTATACGTTAAACGCTCTTGTCACAGGAGCTGGCTTATATTATACAACGTATATCCTTGGAAATGCGGCCTATTTCTCCATTGCTAGCTTATTGCTGTTTGTTCCATCGATGATTGGATTCTTTTTCGCTGCAAAATTAACCGATAACTTTGGAAAACGCAACATTGCTTTGGTTGTTTCGGTTATTGGTATTTTCGGGCCAATCATTAAGCTTATCGATCCAACTAGTCTTCCAATCTTTCTAACAGGAACAGTTATTCAAGGGTTCGGTTTAGTGCCGACGATCATGTTCATTTATGCCATGATCAATGATACCGCTGAATATGGCGAATGGAAATTTGGGTTTAGAACACAAGGCTTGGTCAACAGTGCGGCAAGCTTCGGAATGAAAGTAGGGGCAGGACTTGGAGGAGCACTCATCGGTTGGCTACTGGCATTCGGAGGCTATGTCGGAGCAGCGGCCGAACAAACCGCCAGTGCGACAACAATGATTATTGCCTTGAACATCTACCTCCCATTAGGCTTAGCTGTCTTCCAAGCCATCTTAATGTGGATGTACAAGCTAGATAAGCAATACCCGCAAATTCTTAAGGAATTGCATGAGAGGAAAATGCGGTAGGGGTAGGGACAGTGGGACAGGTTCCGTGTCCCAAAGAATATGAAAGGAACACAAGGGAGGTCCATAACCGCCCTTGTGTTTCTTTATTTTGGTTTCAGGTTTAGGAAGTGCTAATAAAATGAGGAAGAGTGCGAATAGAGAGGGTATCTGCAACTAGAAAGGTGATATGCTAATAGATCGGAGAAAAGCGCGAATCGAGTGAGACAAGAGACCTGTCCCCGCGTCCCACCACGAATGTGCATCCTGATAATTAATAATTTTAGGAAAATAGTAAACTATTAATGCTATTTGAATAATTTTCGTTTATAATAACAATAACTTTAGTGCGTATACGCTTTTAAGCGTTAAAGTACGACATATTAAAATAATCATATAAAGGGGTAATTTGTTTTGAAACGACTTAAGTTATTGATGATGATGGCTGTAGTATTAAGCCTTTTGGTGCTGAGTGCTTGTGGTGGAGGGGAAAAGAATGCCTCTACGGAGCAAGGGGAAAGTGAAAATGATAGCGATGTTATTAAGATTAAAGTAGGTCATATCTCGCCGGATGATCAAGCATACGCGATTGGGTTTAAGGAGTATGCGGAAGCGGTGGAGGAAGCGACAGACGGTAAGGTTCAATTTGAGATTTTTGGAAATGGTGCCTTAGGTGGCGAGCGGGAATTGCTTGAAGGTGTACAATTAGGAACATTGGATATGAGTTTGATTACAACTGGTGTGGTGACAAACTTTGTTCCGGAAGTGGCTGTGATTGAGTTTCCGTTTTTATTTAGAGATTTAGACCATACGTATAAAACACTAGATGGTGAAATCGGACAAGAATTGCTAGACAAAATGTCTGAATCCAATCTAAAAGGAATTGCCTTTTGGGAAAACGGTGAGCGTTATGTCGCCAACAGCCAGCGACCAGTCAAAGCCGTGGAAGATTTAAAAGGGTTAAAAATGAGAACGATTGAAAGTGAACTATTGCTAGACATGTATAGTGCGCTGGGTACCAATGCAACGCCAATGGCTTTTCCTGAAGTATACAACGGTTTACAGCAAGGTGTGATTGACGGTTCAGACTTCTCAACAGGTGTGTACTATACAACAAAGGTGTACGAGCAGTCGAAGCACTTCTCAGAAGTCCCACTTTATTATGCATCTGCGACTCTAGTAATCAATCAAGAGCTTTTTGACTCCATGCCTGAAGATGTTCAAAAAGTAATCGTGGATCTTGGTAAAGAGTATGCAGCAAAGCAGCGCCAAATCAATCAAGATTTAATGGAAGAATACAAACAGAACTTAGTTGCTGATGGAGTGGAGATTATCCCGGCTGAAGAAATAGATATCGATGGATTCCGTCAAGCGGTTGAATCTGTTTATGAAAAGCATGCAGACAGTTATGGAGATTACATTGAACGAATTCAAAATGTAGAGTAAGCATCAAACTTTCATGTTAAAAGTAAAGAAAGACTTTGGGAGAGGATGTTTTCTCAAAGTCTTTTTTCATCCTTCATTTTGTAAAGGAGAATTATGATGAAGATAATCTGTTGGCTTGATGAACATATTGAAAAAGTCTTTTTAGTGTTCTTTTCCGTCATCATGGTAGCTGTCATCTTTTTGCAGGTCGTCATGAGGCAGTTGGACCATTCGCTATCCTGGTCGGAAGAACTAGCCCGTTATTGTTTTATTTGGCTGATTTATATTGGAATCAGCTTTGGTGTTAAAGAACAAAAGCATGTAAAAATAGATGCTTTACTGGTTTTCTTAAATAAAAAGGGTCAGGCTCTCCTTCATTTCATCGCGAATCTTTTCTTTATGGCATTTGCACTCTATGTGTTGATATTTGGGTATGAGTTGGCCAATCAATTATTGCAATTTGGGCAAAAATCCCCTGCGAATCAGATTCCAATGGGCTTTGTCTATATGGCTACCCCATTTGGAATGGGGCTGACCTTGATTCGCTTGGTTCAGAATCAAATCAAATTAATTCGTACATTCATGGATAAGAGTGAGGTCACTCATTCGAATAGAGAAACTATTTCTGAAAATAAAGAGAGGAGGATCACCTCATGACAACGGCAATCTTATTTGGCAGCTTTGCCGCGTTATTAGTGTTAACTGTACCAATTGGGATTGCCCTAGCGCTAGCCACTCTTATTACGATTGCCTTTTCCGGCACGATGCCGCTGCAATTTTTAGCAAAAGAATTGGTCACTTCGGTTGATTCCTTTCCATTATTGGCTGTACCGTTCTTTATACTTGCAGGAGAAATTATGGGCAAAGGCGGAATTTCCAAAAGATTGTTCGGGGTCGCGAGTGCCATGGTCGGGAACAAAACAGGCGGATTGGCAATTGCGACGATCATTACCTGTATGTTCTTTGCCGCTATTTCCGGTTCTGGTCCTGCGACTGTTGCCGCTATTGGTGGGGTGATGATTCCGTTCATGGTTCAAGAGGGCTATGATCGAGGATTTGCTACCGCGACGGTGGCAGCTGCCGGTTCGATTGGAATTATTATTCCACCTAGTATTCCAATGGTCATGTTTGGCGTAACCGCAAGTGCATCTGTTGGAGACTTATTCCTTTCGGGGATTATTCCAGGTGTGTTAATCGGACTCGCAATGATGTTTTGGGCTTGGTATTATTCGAAGAAAATGGGCTACAAAGGCTTAGCAGAGAAGACTTCGTTAAAGAAAATTGTTCAGGCTATTTGGGATGCAAAGTGGGCCTTATTGATTCCAATCATTATTTTAGGTGGTATTTATGGAGGGATCTTTACTCCAACCGAAGCCGCTGTAGTGGCCGTGGTGTACGGTTTATTTGCAGCAATGGTTTTATATCGCGAGCTATCGTTCAAAGATCTACCGAAAGTGATCTATCAATCAGCCCTTACAACAGCCACGGTTTTGATTATCGTCGGTGCTGCCAATGCTTTTGGACGGCTATTAACCATCGAACAGATTCCAAATAAAATCGCGAATTGGTTAATGACCATTTCGAGTAATCCAACTGTCATTATCTTACTTATTATGGTGTTGCTCTTATTTGTCGGAATGGTCATGGATCCAATCGCCGCGATCATTATATTAACACCGATTCTATTGCCAGTCGTGACTCAAGTAGGCTATGATCCCATACATTTTGGCGTGTTGATGATTATTAACTTAGCCATTGGCTATTTTACGCCTCCAGTAGGCGTAAACTTATTTGTTGGATCAAGTATTTCCGGTGTCCCAATGGGGCAGTTATCAAAAGCGGCCCTCCCATACATTGGAACCATGATCATCATCCTCCTACTCGTAACCTTCCTCCCGCAGATCGCATTGTTGTTTGTCTAAAGGAGGGACAGGTCCCGTGTCCCAGCAGATATGTAGATAAACAGGGTCGGTCTAGAATGGATCGTCCCTGTTTTGCGTATGTAGAAATCAAACCACTTGAGTGGGATGAGTTCTTATGTGAAATATAGTCCCGTGGAACCTGGAAAAGTGAAGTAGAAGTGAGGAACCTTCAAATAGAAAAGTGATGTGCAAATAGAACCTGGGAAAGTGCAAATAAAAGTACCCAATCTGCAAATGGACAGAGGAATTCTGGAAATAGAAGTGGGAAATCTTCAAATAGAAAAAGCGAGACAGAGGACAGGCCCCTCGTCCCAAAAAAACAACGCCCCAACCGAAATTGGGACGTTGTTTTTTTAAATAGTTTGCTATTGTTATTATCCTGCTTCCTTAACATCCTTTTTGCTTTGGGCAGCCATTGCTTTCTTTTGAGCCAGTGGAAACTGACCAATTCCAAGCTCTTTTGCTTCTTGTTTTAAAGATTTCAGGAAGCTGATGACCATTAACACCATAATGGCTGAAAATGGGAGAGCTGCAATAATCATGGTGTTCTCAAGTGCTTGCAGGCCTCCAGAGTATAGGAGAATTAAAGCAGTCGTTGAGAGATAGACACCCCAAGTGACTTTAATGGCTGAGCTTGGGTTTTGCGAGCCATTCGTTGTCATCATTCCGAGAACGAATGTACCAGAATCCGCTGACGTGACAAAGAACGTCACAATAATCAAAATGGCTAATAGTGATAACGCCATGCTAAGTGGGAACCCTTCTAACACGCCGAAAAGAGATTCCTCAGCAGCTAAGGACGAAATCGAAAGCAGCCCTGTAGTTTCTGTGACGATGGCTGCACTTCCAAATGTTGTAAACCAAAGGAAGCCAATAACCGACGGAACGAGTAAAACACAGATAACAAACTCACGAATCGTTCGTCCCTTTGAAATCCTCGCAATAAATACCCCAACAAATGGAGCCCAGGCAATCCACCATGCCCAATAAAAAATTGTCCATCCATTAATCCATTCGCGGCCGCCTTCGTTCAGGGGAGCAATCCGAAAACTCATGTTAATGAAATTTTGCAAATAAGCCCCTACCGTATCAGTAAATAAGTTAAGAATAAACAGAGTCGGGCCGAAAATAAAGACAACTAAAAAGAGGACAGCCGTAAGCCCCATATTCAAGTTACTTAGGATTTTAATCCCCTTGCTTAGACCCGTTAAGGCCGAAATCATAAATAACACGGTCAAAACAAGAATGATAACGGTTTGACTTGTCATCGTACTAGGTACATCAAATAGGTAGGACAGTCCACCGTTAATTTGCATCGCACCGAATCCTAAAGTGGTAGCAACCCCAATTACGGTCGAAATGACCGCAATGACATCAATCGCCTTCCCGACAGCTCCATCGGCATGTTTCCCAATTAGCGGTCGTAAAGTTCGGCTAATTAAGTTCAGTTCCCCTTTTCTGAAGGTAAAATAAGCCAGAACCATCGCAACCGAACCGTAGATGGCCCAAGCATGAATCCCCCAGTGGAAGAAAGTAAACCTCATGGCATCCTTTATTCCTTGATCCGTGCCCTCTTGTCCTGTAGGAGAACTAACCATGTAATGGCTAATAGGTTCAGCTGTACCGTAAAAAATCAACCCGATCCCCACACCTGCACTAAAAAGCATCGCAAGCCAAGTTGGACGTGAAAACTCAGGCTTATCCTCCTGTTTCCCGAGCTTAATCCGACCAACTGGACTTAATAATAAATAGAAGCACACAAACACAAACAACGAAACAACCACAAGGTAATACCACCCGAATGAATCCGTAATAACCCCTTGTGCGCTACTCGTGATTTGTTCTAGCGTTTCGGGCATCGTGATTCCCATTAAAACAAGACCCGTCACGATTGCTAATGATACATAAAAAACGGTTGAAGCATTTTTCATATTAAATTTTAACTCCCATCTTTGATCTATTCGCAGAGGGTTTACTTCGATTGGTGAACATATAAAATGCAAAACCACATGATAAAAGAAATTTTTTAATGAAGTAATATGAAACTTAACCCTTAAAAATTGCGTTAATTCATTTACTCTAAACTACGACATTCTAAATCTCATAAAAATCCCATTGTCAATCTGTTTGGGTTTGGATAATTAGATTGAATACTGCAGAGGTATTAATGTATGGATTGTTTACAGGCGTTTTTAGGGGAATACTTTAACTATAACAAAAAACGCCGAAGCAAGCATATGCGATAAAACGGCTTATTTAACGCTCTAGCCGAACATACCATGTTGAGAAGGGTTGCCGAAGACATTTACTTAATATAACTCTCAGATCCTCACGATAAAGCGGAAATACGGGGATAGGGACAGAGGGACAGGCACCTTGTCCCAGTTTACCGATCCCCCGAACAATAGGTGTTTCAGGGAAGAACTTTGGGACAAGGAACCTGTCCCCGTGTCCCGCCCGAACAATAGATGTTTCAGAGGGTAGTTTTGGGACAAGGAACCTGTCCCCGTGTCCCGTCAATGAAAAACTTTGGGACGAGGGGCCCCGTGTCCGGTCTTACAATATTTTTATCGAAATGGGGTATAGATAAGGTTCTTTTGGTTCTTCGACTTCTTTCCAATTGGTTACTTTGATAATCGGGAGTTCGACTCCATTAAAGGTAGTCACATCTAGAACCCCCTTTGCCTGAATCCACGTATCTTGGTCAATGCTTGTAGATTCGGGTATCTCAGAAAGAAAGCCGATAATGCTTGCGTCTGCTACACAATGGGTAATCAAGAATCGTGAAAGGACAAGCTGATTCTGTTCAAGTCCGTCCTCTTTATAAACCATACCGGTCAACTCTATTTCCTTCCCTTTATAATGGTCAAGGTCACTCGCTATCTCATCATAAAAAGCTGCAAACACAGAATCTTCCATATCGATTTTATTGCTTTGTTTTAAATCATGAATCAATTGATCATACTCTTCCTTAGACATCAGATTCTCATATTCAAGTTCTAGTACTGCATTTTCCTCGATATAGGAATAGTCCTCGATTGGCTCTTCTTCACTAGTTTGCGAAGAATCCTCTGGTAAAACAGCGCTATCACCTACTGAAGTGCGATCTTCGTCTCCGTTAGCCTTTTGTTTTTGATTAGCCAAAACGGCCATTCCCCCTTTTTTATCAACAATGGAGGCATCCAACACCTTCGCGGGGAGAAAGAAGCCTGTTAATAAAGGAAATACAACAATTGAGTAGGAAATGAACTTCCGCATGGTAAAAGGGCTATCGCCATGGTCATGGTGATGATGACAACTATCTTCGCCCGGTTCATGGTTGCAAGTATGATGGTGTTCCTGTTTAGTCGTCCATATCCTTGTAATCTGGATGAGAAATAAGATTAAAAATAAAACAGATGCTACCTGGCTTAAACGAATATATTTAGGATTAATGAATTTTGTAATTTCATCTGATAGGTGTAATTTTAAAATTAATGCCATAAAAGCTAGCAATATCAATGCTCTAAGAGCCTGTTGAAAATGGAAATTCATGTTCTTTCCTCCTTATAGGAAACTCTGCAAGGATAACAGCGTGACAAAAACGGTTGCGGTTACCAGTGCAAGTACGCCAAGCACGAACTTTACCCTAAACACACTCAGCATGATTAACGTGTTTTTTAAATCAATCATTGGTCCATAAATCAAGAAACCAAGAATCGCAGAAGTAGGAAAGATACTGCTGAAGGAAGCACCGATAAATGCATCTGCCTCAGAGCATAAGGAAAGGACATAGGCTAGTCCCATCATCACGAATAAGGAAGAAACAGGCCCACTGCCTGCTTCCAGTAAGGCTTTGGCTGGCATATAAGTTTGAACAACGGCGGCAAGAAAAGCACCAAGGATTAAAAACTTGGCCATATCAAAAAACTCATCAATCGAGTGTGTGAGCATTGACCAAAACTTATTTAGGAAAGGTTGACTTTTCCCTGGATTATTAGGCTGAATATGGACGTTTGCTTGATTAAATTGCGTGCCTTTGAAAAACCAACTAACTAGGAAGGCCACAAAAACCGCAATCAAAAAACCTAATCCCATTCGTAGTGCAGCAATTTTTAAATCATTCCCAAAAGCCATATAGGTAGAGGCAATCACGATAGGGTTGATGAGTGGCCCTGTCAGCATAAATCCCACCGCAGCGTATATGGGTACCCCTTTGGAGACGAGGCGGCGAATGATCGGGACAATTCCGCATTCGCAAGCAGGGAAGAAGGCTCCCACGACACAACTCATGATAACAGCCATTGCTTTATTTTTAGGAATCCACCTTTGGATATGTTCTTCCGTAACAAAGATTTGAATGATCCCCGCAATCAAGACCCCGATTAAAACAAACGGCAAAGCCTCTATTAAAATACTAATAAAAATTGTATTTAAATTTAAAATGGAAGGGGGAAATTCCCACGCACCTCCAAATCCTGAACTAAACGATAAGACAAATAACAAAAAGGCGATAAGAAGAATGCCTGTAAAATCAATAATATTTGAACGAAAAACGCGATTCATGAATACCTCCATTATAAAGGGATGGTTCCTCTGATTCCATAATTGTATGGAAGCGGAGGAACCATTCCCTTGCTTTCATAGTAGCTAGTATTAAAGCGGAAGAACTTGCCCTTGCTTTAGTTTAATGCAGTCTCAATGGTTTTTAGATTGGCCCGCATGATGCTGAAGTAATCCTCATTCTTCTCAATGTTTTCGTCGGTGACCGATTCCAGATTGTGAAGAGTTAGAGATTCAGCTCCTATCTCTTTTTGAATGGTTTCGGCGACTTTTCCTGTAAGGTTTTGGTCAAAAATCACGTATGAAATTTGGTGTTCGTTTGACTCTTCGATGATGTTTTGCAAGCTTTTTTGTGATGGTTCCTGTGTAGGGGATAAGCCAGAAATGGCGATTTGTTCGATTCCATATCGTGCTTCCCAATATCCATAAGCTGAGTGTGCTACTAATAAATGTTTCGTGTTTGCCTGTTGAATCGTTGTTCGAAACTCTTCGTCAAGTTTCTCTAAGTCTATTTTTAATGAAGTGAAATTTTCTTCAAATTGTTTTACATGTTCTGGCATTAACTCAATTAAAGAGTCTTTAATGTTTTCAGCAAGTTGGATTGAAAGAATAGGGTCCAACCAAACATGGGGGTCCACATCGCCGTGATTATGATTGTGTTCCTCATGCTCCTGATTGGTATTTTCCGAATCTACCTCTTCTTCTTCATGTTCATGCTGGTGCTCCTCATCTGGATTTGAGGAATCCTCCTGATGTTCATGCTGATCGGAACCTTCGTCATCGGCATGTTCATCGTGGGCATGGCTTTCTTCATCATGAGCTTGGTCATCCTGGTGTTCCTGGTGAGTCTCTTCATCATGGGCATGATCATCCTCATGTTCTTGGTGATTTTCTTCATCATGGGCATGATCACCCTCGTGTTCCTGGTGGGTCTCATCCTCATGCTGATGTTCGTCTTCATCCAATTCTAAAAGGGTGAGTCCATTTCCTGCGGCTAAAAGGATCAAGTCCTCGTTTTTTAACGCCTCTGCAGCTCTTTCAGCAAAACCCTCGACCCCAACTCCGGAGTAAATAAATAAATCAGATTCTGCAAGAGCAACCATGTCTTTTGTAGAAGGTTCAAACGAATGAGCATCTGCGTTTGGAGGGTAAATACTACTTACTTCAACAAAGTCACCGCCAATTTTCTTCGTAAAATCCTCAAGAGGATAAATCGTTGTAACAACCTTCAACGTTTCAGTGTCTTTGTGCTCTTCCTCTGTAGTAGTGTTATCTGTCGTCCCACAAGCCGAAAGCAGCAAGCTTGAGGACAAAAGAGAGGTGGTCATCCATTTTTTAAAATTCATCTATAAGCACTCCAATCTTTATTAGTTTTTTATATGTAAATGATTAGTAGTTGAATATAATCGTAATCATTACGATTTATAGTCTAGTCTAGGACAAGCTGTTTTGTAAAGAGGAAATTTTTTGGATAGGAACAGCGCCTTGTCCCAGAGTTGGGACAGAGGGACAGGCACCTTGTCCCAGATTAATATATGACTCAGCTAAGTAACTCTCTGGGACAAGGAACCTGTCCCTGCGTCCCACGCAACCCCCATGTCCCACGTATATTCCTAGGACAACCATCATAAGGATTAGAGAGGCCGATTATGGTTGGGGAAATGGGGTGGTGGAATGTTTGCTAGGGTTGCGGCTTTAATTATTGGGAGTATTCTGCTGGGAATTGGGATTAATGGGTTTTTGGTTCCTCATCAATTGCTTGAGGGGGGAATTATTGGACTGGCATTGCTTCTACATTATTATTTTGATTTTCAGGCGGGGCTATGGTCGGCTTTATTGAGTATTCCATTGATTCTTTATGCTTGGGTAAAGGATCGCGCTCAGTTTCACGGTAGTATTTATGGGATGATTGTGACGGCGATATTTATTGATTTACTAGCACCATATCAGTTTTCCCTGCCGATTTGGCTGAGTGCTATTTTAGGAGGAGCCCTTTGCGGGATCGGGGTTGGCTTAATGCTACGATATAAGACAAGCACAGGGGGCACCGACTTAATCGCTTATTTCATAGCGAAAGCAACCCCTTTAAATATAGGATTGTTAATTGCCATAATGGATGTGTTCATCGTTTTGCTAGGTTTTCAGACACTGGGCCTTCAGAGCGTCGTATTCTCATCAATTACGATTTTAATTGCGGGTTATCTGGCGTCTATATGCTATGAGGGATATAGATAATCATAGGAAGATTCTAGGGGAACGAGTACCAATATCCTGGCAACCGTTGATAAAAATAAGATAGATTAAAGAAGACATACTCATTAAAAAAGAGAGTAAATGGATATACAAGTCCATTTACTCTCTTTTACTATTTTTACGGAAGAGCTTTTTAATAAAATAAAGGATTCCTTTAATCACTAAGTAGCCCGCAAAGAACAAAATAAAGCCCCATAAACTAATAACAGCATCATGAAATTCCATGTTTCCACGGCCGGTGATTTTTTGTTGTATCTCAATCGCGAAGACAATCACGAGCAGTACCGTAAAAGTATAAATAAATGAAATGGCTGTGATGCTGTATTGAGCCAAATATTTAAACACAACATTCACGGCTAAAAAGGCTAAGATCCCCACAATTCCAAACACCCAAAGATGCAAATCCTTATCGGTTAGATTCCACCCAGCCTGTCTAGTGACTGCAAAGATAAAATCGTGCAGCGTGTTGATAATCTCAGCAAGGAGCAAAATAAATTCTTTCATCCCATTTCTCCCTCGTTTTGTTAGGTTGGCGGAAAGTTATACGTTACATGAAATTTTTTCTTTAGAAGAATAAAAGTTTAGAAACTCTATTATACACTTAATTAGAAGAAATCGGAGGAGGTAATTCTTAGGGGTGGGACAGAGGGACAGGCACCGTGTCCCGAAGGACACAAGGGGCCAGCCTCACCATTTCCCCGTGTCTCTCGGTGTTTTAGCAAGTAATTTTGGGACAAGGGACCTTGTCCCCTTGTCCCGTTCCCTAGTCCCCTATACGAATTCAACAAGATCCTTTACGGGGATACGCGTTGTTTTGAATGCGGGAGCTGCTGCTTTTCCTAGTGCAATTAATACGATTGGCATATAGCGGTCGGATACTTGGAATTTTTCGATGAATTTCTGTTTATCGAAGCCGCCCATTGTAACTGTGTCATAGCCTTTCGCTTTTGCAAGTAACATCAGCTGCATGGAAACTAAGCCAGCATCGAAGGAAGCGATGTTCGTCCGGATTTCTTCCGGTGCATTCGGGTA
Organism: Mesobacillus maritimus; assembly: GCF_044803185.1. GTDB lineage: Bacteria > Bacillota > Bacilli > Bacillales > Cytobacillaceae > Mesobacillus_B > Mesobacillus_B maritimus_B. Next base: position 5,104,144 of record NZ_CP085225.1, on the reverse strand, counting down.
AGCGTTGTTTGCACTCTCAATTAACCGATTCATATTGGCTTCATCCATAAAGCCCGCTTCAAAACTGCTTCGGTACACCTTTTCGATGTTTTTATGCATTTCTTTATCCCCGAGAACAGCAATCACGCTCGAAGACGTTTCAACTGGTTCTTGATTGTAGGCAATCTGACGGAGTTCTTTCTTTGTCTCTTGATCATCAATAACGATAAAACGCCAAGGTTGTAGATTGCTAGATGAAGGAGCTAGAGTAGCCTCAGTGAGGATTTCTTCTATTTCCTCTCGAGCAATTTTAAAAGTAGGATCATATTTTCGAACAGAGTGACGATCTCTGATGATATCATTTAAGGTTGGGATTGTTGTCGTTGACATGCTGTTTTCCTCCTAAATCTATTTAACTTACTAATAGTAAGTATGGAGTTAAGCTTACTATTAGTAAGTTAAAGAGTCAAGAAAAAAAACTGTGATATAATCTTGAATATATCAGTATTTACGAAGAAGCGGTGAAGTAATGAGATGAACGAATCGAACAGAAAAAACTGCAACCACAACCAGCAAGATATCGAGAAAATCTGTCATGATTTCCATAGCACAATCGAATTTATTGGTAAGCGATGGATGGGTGTCATCATTCATCATCTATTAAAAGGGCCCAAACGGTTTTCTGAACTAGCCGAGAGCATTCCAGGTATCTCTGACCGTTTATTAACCGAGCGCCTACGAGAATTAGAAAAAGAAGGGTTAATCATAAAAAAAGTCCTTGTGCCTTCGCAAAAGAAAGTAGAATACGAACTAACCCCCGCCGGAAAACAACTAGAAACCGTTTTCGGCACCATCCTACAATGGATCAAACAGCGGGACTAAGGGACAGGTCCCTTGTCCCAAGTGGTTAAGGATTTACCCAAAAATCTAAAGAATTTTTATTAATTAATAAAACGCTATCATTTACAATATGAACAGATACTATGGAAAGACGACGTACTCTAAATAAATCGAGGATACAGAATTAGTTTTACTATTGAAATGGATGTGTTCATGGATATTGTTGACTTTTCACATGTTGATTGGAGCGGAAATCAATAGCCATGTTTAACAGACCCATTAATATAAAAAGGTGTTTTCGTAAAGATTGTTGTTAAAATTGTAAAAATCTTAAAGCCGATTTTTACTACCTAAAGCCGATTTTAACGCAAGGTAAGATATTTGGTACGTGATAAGAAGTTTGCGCGCTCTTTTCTCATTATTAAAAGGCTACTTTGTAGTGAAACAAAGCTAAATTTCACCAAATTGTATCCTAGAGCAACAAAGTTTGAGAAAGAGAGCCAATAAAAAGATTCAGCATTAGTTAAAATCATTATGGAGGAAATCGCATGTTTTCGAAGAAACTAACAACCTCTATACTAGCTTTGACAATGGCAATGGGATTGCTGCTTACAGGATGTGGTAGGGGCGACTCCATTTTCAATGGAAATGCGATGGAAAATGAAGAAGAGGTCCAAATTACGTTCTGGGATGACAATGCAGGACCCCAGCGAACTCCTATATGGGAAGAGCTTATCGAACGGTTTGAGAAACAAAATCCCCAGATTGATGTTGTGTATGTCGGATTGAACAAAGATTCGGCAAAGTCGAAGCTAGACGCAGCGATTGCTGCCAATAATACACCTGATGTTGCTAGTATTTACACTAGCTGGCTTCCGGAATTTGCAGAGCGTGAGGCGTTGCTTCCTTTAGATTATTATTTTGATCTCTGGTCAGAAAAGAATATGATCCTCGAAAAAGAGATTGATTTTAATCGTACGATCGTAAAGGATCAAAAATTATATGGGATTCCTTATACACAAAATCTTGATGTTCTTTGGATTCGAAAAGATTGGTTTGAGGAAGAAGAGGTAAAGGCTCCGGAAACTTGGGACGATTTTTTTCATGCTGTTGAAACACTAACGGACGAATCGAAAGATCGTTATGGGTATTCAATTCGAGGTGGAGTGGGTGGCTCTTTCCAATTACAACGGATGATGTATGCCTATTCTGGCATACAAGATTATATTAAGGATGGGAAAAGTACCATCAATGACCCGAAGCATATTGAGTTTTTAAAAAGGTATTTTGCTTTGTATCAAAACTATACTCCTAAGGGCGATGTCGCCAATAATTATCGAACGATGTTAGCTGGATTTGATACGGGGAAAATTGCAATGATCCAGCATAATCTCGGCTCCTATGGTGAACATCGAGACTTTTTAAAACCCCATCAATATCAGGCCATTCCACTGCCGAAATCTATAGAGGGTGTGCATGTAGCTGAGGGAGGTAATACGATTGGGCTTAGCATTTTTCAAGAAACCGACCACCCAAATGAAGCCTGGAAGCTTGTTCGCTTTTTAAATTCAGCGGAAGCGCAAAGTTATTGGAATAAAACGGTTGGTCAACTCCCTACTAATACTAGCGTGCTTAGTGAAAAGTGGCTATTGGAAGCGCCTCATGCTCAGATGGCGGCTAAGGTTTATGATGACCCTGAAACGATTTTTATTGAGCCCGCGTTTTACTTGCCGGAATATCGTTCGATTCTTAACTCTATGGTTGATTCTTCTATTCAGAAGGTTTTAAGTGGAGAAATGACGGTAGAAGACTTATTAGCTGAATGGGCAAATGCAGTAGAAGAAGCACATAAACGATATACAAAGGATCGATAAACCGTCGTCTTCACGTTAGGCGGTTTATCCATGATCAAAACGGAAACCATCCGTAAGAAATAACGAACAAGGAATCATTAAATCTGAAGAGATTGAATGGTAGTAGAAGTAGGGTTTATTGACAGCGTTAACATCGTGAGAACGCAGGGCAAGTTTATTCATACAACATCATGTTAACGTTAACATGATGCTATTTTCGTAAGGATTGTTGTTAAAATTGTAAAAATCATAAAACCGATTTTTACTACCTAAAGCCGATTTTAACGAAAGATAAGCTATTTTGTACGTTACAGTTAGTTTGCAAGCTCCTTTCTCATAATTAAAAAGTTATTTTACAGTGAAACAAAGCTTCATCGATCCTATTTTGTATCCAAAAGTAACAAACTTTGAGAAAAGAGCCTAACATAAAAAGGAGGCATTACGATGAAAAAATATGTCATCTGTGGAGTTAGTAACCGGGCATTACAAATGTTTATTGGTCCACTATTAAATGAATTCTCAAAAGAAAATGAGATTGTTGGGTTACTAGACTCTGATCCACTTCGTTTCACAGTATGCAAAAACCAATTTCCTCAACTAGAACTAGTTCCAACCTTTTCTCCAGAACAATTCGAAGCGATGATTGACGATACAAAACCGGATTATGTCATTATCGCGGGTCGAGACGATACTCATATTGATTATATTTTACGGTCATTACATAAGGGCATCAATGTGATTACTGAAAAGCCAATGGTAACGAATGCTGCTGATGCCTATAAGGTTATGCAAGCGGAGGCCAAGAGTGAAGGAAAGGTTATTGTCACCTTTAACTATCGCTACAGTCCTTTTCATCGAAAAATAAAAGAAATGATTCTTGAAGGGAAAATTGGCCGAGTCACGTCGGTGGATTTAAATTGGTATATTGATACCTTCCACGGAGCTAGTTATTTTAGAAGATGGAATCGTGATCGTGAATTGTCAGGCGGTTTGTCTGTTCATAAATCTACTCACCATTTTGACCTAGTCAATTGGTGGCTAGATCAAAAACCTGAAGAGGTGTTTGCCTTTGGTCAATTAAATTATTATGGACCGGACGGAGAAATGAATCCTCGTAAAGAAAACAATCGTCATTGTGGAACATGTGAAGTTAAAAGTGATTGCACCTATTATACACGCTGGAATCCACGAAGCGGCGCATCTACTGTTCGTGACGATCATCTGATGGCAGGAGTCTTTGAAAAAATACCGTATACTGATTATCGACCAGATGCTTGTATTTTTGACGAAGAAATTGACATTGAAGATACCTATGTGGCAACCGTCAGATACGACGGTGGAAGTTTGTTGAGCTATTCGATTAATTTTTCGGCCCCTTATGAAGGATATCGTTTGGCCATCAACGGAACAAAAGGAAGAATTGAAACAACTGAATATCATGAACCATCAAGAATTCCGTTTGCGTATCCAGAACAAACAATCGATTATTATCCTTTATTCGGCGGAAAAGAAACCATAGAACTAGTCAAAAATCCTGGAGGCCACGGAGGAGGAGACCCAATTTTATTAGAAGACATCTTCCTCGGCCCAGATCCATTGCGTCCATACGAGATTCAAGCAGGTGCAGAAGCGGGAGCCTACTCAATCGCAGTTGGCGAAGCCGTCTGGCGATCTGTAAAAGAAAAGAAGTCCATTCATATTGAAACTCTATTAAAACAACAGAAAACACATGTATAGTTCATAGACTCACCTCACCTTCAAGGCTTTTGAAAAGTCTTGAAGTTTTTTTGGCTTTGGTAAAGCACATTATTAATTTTCACACCGTTGAAGGCCGCTCAAGGACAAAAACCAGCAAGAAAGCCAGAAAAGTGTCCATGAGAAGGCCGCTCAAGGACAAAATCCGGTAAGAAATCCAGAAAAGTGTCCATGAGAGCCCCACTCAAGGACAAAAACCAGCAAAAATCCAGAAAAGTGTCCATGAGAGCGCCGCTCAAGGACAAAAACCAGCAAGAAATCCAGAAAAGTGTCCATGATTGGAGCGGAAATCAACACCCCAGATTACCAAAACAATTAAATAAGAAGAAAGGCAGAAAAATCTCTAAAGTTACTACTGTCAAAAAAAAGACTAAAATATCTTAAAATTTTAATCAAACATCTAAAAATCTTTAATTATTACTGAAAACGGTTTCACTTATAATAAAAACATGAAAGGAGGAGAAAGAATGAGTGTCCCACAGGAAGTAGTTGAAAACGCCTATAAAAAGAAAAAGATGGTGAAGAAGAGGAAAATAAAGAAAGAGGCCATGGTCCCTTATCTGTTCTTATTGCCATCCTTCCTTGTCATAATGGGTTTTCTATTTTATCCAATTGCAACAGTTTTCTATTATAGTGTCCAGCATTATGACGTATCTGCCCCATACTACAATGGATTTGCTGGCCTTGAGAATTTTGTAAATATTTTTACAAACGATAAACATTTCTTACCAAGTCTTTGGAACAGTGTGAAATGGGTAGTTACCGAGGTTGGTCTACAGTTATCATTCGGTATGATCCTAGCCTTACTATTAAACCAAACGTTTAAACTAAGAGGATTTGTGAGGGCGATTGCCTTTATCCCTTGGGCCATTTCAGGAGTACTCGCCTCTGTTATGTGGTCGTTGATGTTCAACGAGCATATGGGCGTGTTGAATGATTTGCTCATGAAGGTTGGACTCATTAGTGAACCACAAGCATTCCTAGCAAGTACATCCACTGCTTTTGCATCCGTAGTCATTGCAGAGTTATGGAGAGGAATTCCATTCTTTGCGATTACGCTGTTAGCGGCGCTACAAAGTATCCCGAGCGAATTATACGAAGCAGCAAAGGTGGATGGAGCAGGCAGATGGAAATCATTTGCGTTTGTTACTCTTCCACAATTAAAAAATACGATTATCTTAACTACGCTACTAAGGGTCGTTTGGGAGTTTAATAACGTTGACCTAATCTTTAACTTAACAGGCGGTGGACCTGCACACTCCACAACAACACTTACCATGTATATTGCGGATCTTGCAGTCCATGGAAGTAACTTCGGATATGGATCAGCCTTAACCGTTATATCTTTCGGAATTTTATTCATCTTCGCAGTTGTCTATCTTAAATTGTCTCGTTATGAAAGGGAGTGAGTTCAGTTATGTTAACAAATAAAAAGTTAATGGATAAATTTCTCTTTTTATACCTTCCATTAACCATGATGTTGAGTTTCACGGTATTTCCAATCTACTGGACCATTAACACAGCGTTTAAAGCCGAAGGGGATATAATGAAGCGTCCATTAGAATATCTCCCGTTAGCACCAACGGTTGAAAACTTTGTTACAGCATGGACGAACATTGGTTTTGCAACATACTTCAAGAATAGCTTGATTGTTGGAATAAGCACGGTAATCGTTGTTATCGTATTATCCACTTTATCTGGATATGCGCTAAGTAGATATAATTTTAAAGGGAAAAAGAGCTTTCTATTAATGCTTTTGTGTACACAGTTTATTCCAAGAGCAATGATGATTATTCCTTTGTTTATCATCTTTAAAAACCTTGGCCTTATCAGTAATCCGCTATCACTAATTATTACCTATACAGCGATCGAGATTCCGTTTACCACCATCTTGATGACGGGCTTTATCTCGAATGTACCTAAAGAATTAGAAGAAGCGGCCCAAATCGATGGATGTAGTAAGCTTCAATCGATTCGTTACGTAGTACTGCCATTATTGCTTCCAGGAATTGTGGCAACAGCCGTATTTACCTTTATCTACACATGGAACGAGTTCTTAATTGCACTTATGCTGACAAATCAACAATCGATGTTCACCCTACCGGTCGGCTTAAGTTCGATGTTGGGCGAGTTTAACGTCAACTATGGAGCATTGGCAGCAGGTAGTGTAATCGCTTTAATTCCAGCGGTACTGTTATTTGCCTACGCACAAAAGCACCTTGTCAATGGCATGGGTGGAGCTGTGAAAGGTTAATATAAAAAAAAAAACAAATATATAGGGGGTTTGAAACATGTACAAGAAGGCGACAAAATCCTTTCTAACACTAGCGATGACAACAGGTTTATTACTCGCAGGTTGTGGTGGAGGAGAAGAAGCATCAACCGAAAAAACGCCAGCTAAATCAGATGAACCGGTCAAAATTACTTTTTGGGATGAGAATGCTGGTCCTGAGCGTACCCCAATTTGGGAAGAGTTGATCAATAGATTTGAAGCTGAAAATAAGAATATCGATGTAGAGTATGTCGGAATTCCAAATAAATCAGCAAAATCAAAATACGATGCAGCAATTGCCGCAGATGATATGCCGGATGTAGGATCCGTCCAGACAAGCTGGTTACCTGAATTTGCGATTCGTGAAGCACTACTTCCACTAGATTCATATTTTGAAGAGTCCGAACTAAAAGATTTAATTAACGCAGGTGCTGTTGAATTTAACAAGAACATCACTCAAGATGGCAAGCTTTATGGTATTCCATACACACAAAACTTAGATATTCTTTGGATCCGTGCAGACTGGTTTGAAGAAGCTGGTGTGAAAGATCCTGAAACTTGGGATGAGTTCTTTGCAGCCATTGAAAAAATGACGGATAAAGATAAAAATCGTTACGGATACACGATTCGTGGCGGCGCAGGCGGATCTTTCCAATTACAACGTTCAATGTTTGCCTACAGTGGAATTGATAGCTACTTTGATGCAAATGGTAAACCAACCATCAATGATCCTAAGCATGTTGAATTCGTGGAAAGATATCTAGCAAACTACGAAAAGTTCACGCCAAAGAGTGATATCACAAATGGCTACAAAGAAATGGTAGCAGGTTTTGATACAGGTGTTGTAGCAATGGTACACCATAACATCGGTTCATACGGTGAACACAGCAAATCATTAGAAGATGGTCAATACAAAGCGATTCCACTACCAACAACTGAAGATGGCAAATATGTAGCTGAAGGTGGAAACGCAATCAATATGGCGGTATTCAAGACTTCTGAAAACCCAGATGCCGCTTGGAAATTCGCTGAGTTCATCAATTCAGCTGAAGCACAAAGTTATTGGAACGAAATCGTTGGACAAATTCCTACAAACTCTGATGTTTTAGATGATGAATGGGTACAAAACAGCCAACATATCAAAACAGCGTTTGAAGTTTACAACAATCCAGAAACAGTTCTTTACCAACCACCGTTCTACTTACCTGATTACCGCTCCATCCTTGACGGTATTGTAGACCCTGGTACTCAGTCTGTTATGAGTGGAAAGATGACTGCACAGGAATTTTTAGATGAGTGGGCAAAAGCAATTGAGGATTCACAAGCTCAATACGATAAGGCATTTAAGAAGTAATTAAATAGGAACGGGGTGTTGAGTTTCTTGACACCCCGTTTGACTTATAGCTAGGAATGAAAGGGGAAGACAAACATGAGTAGCGAACAAGTAACAATCAATCAAACAGCATTGGTTTTAGCAGAAAAAGCATGTCAGGCTATTATGAACACCTATACACCAGAGGAATTGCCACCAGCAAACTCCTTCCACTATCATCAGGGAGTCTTCTTATATGGAATGCTGCGTGTTTGGGAAGCAACCGGCAAGGAAGAGTACTTCGAATATATGAAGGCATATATTGATAGCTTGATTGATGAAGAAGGAAACCTTTATTTTGCGAGAGATGAGCTGGACTCCGTTCAGGCTGGTATTCTATTATTCCCTTTATATGAAAAAACAAAGCATCCAAAGTATATGGTCGCAGCGAAGAAGCTTCGAAGTCTTTTAGATACAATCAATCGCACCTCAGAAGGTGGTTTCTGGCACAAGGATAAATATCCATACCAAATGTGGTTAGATGGACTATTCATGGCTGGACCGTTCATGTTGATGTATAGCGAACATTTCCAGGAAGAGGAGCTCATCCAAACGGTTCTTCGTCAAGAAAAGCTAATGAGGAAAAATATGACAGACAGCAAATCAGGCTTACTGTACCATGCGTGGGATGAGAAGAAAGTTCAACCATGGTCAGATCCTGAAACGGGCTGTTCACCGGAATTCTGGGGACGTTCTGTCGGTTGGTATGGTACGGCTCTGATTGATTTGCTAGAGCTTTTAGGTGACAAGAAACGCGGACAAGAGGAATTAATTGAATCGCTTCAAAGCTTTATTCCAGCGATTGTTGCCCATCAGGACGAAAAATCTGGCCTTTGGTACCAAATCGTCGATAAAGGCGATCGTCCAGACAACTGGTTAGAGTCTTCTTGCTCGTCGTTATTCTTGTATTTTATTGCAAAAGCCGTCAAACATGGCTATGTAGATGAATCCTACCGCACAATTGTAGATAAAGGGTTCAAGGGATTGGTAGAAAAAATGGTTGAAGAAGATGAGTCAACACTAACACTTAGCGGTATTTGTATTGGTACCTCCGCTGGTACGTACGATTATTATGTCGGACGCCCAACATCAGAAAATGATTTACATGGAATGGGCGCATTTATTTTGGCTAGTATGGCGGTTTATGACCTTGCCAAATAAGGTCTAGGCACCAACTACACTTATCACCTAGAGGAAGCTTCCACACGAAACGACGATATAAACCTTTTCTTATGCTGCAATTTTGTGGGCATAGGAAAAGGTTTCTATATATTTTTGGGGGAAGGAGGTTTGTTTCATTATCTATGAGCCAATTAGCTTCAAAATGACGTGTGAAAGGTGGTAAAAGAGTTGAAGAGACTTAAAGTTCGTATTTCAATCTTTATGGTATTGTTACTAGTTTTTAGTAGTTTTGGGGTAGCAGCTCAAACAAATACCCAAGCTTCTGCACCGGCATCTCCGGTTAATTTACAAATTCCAAGCCTTGCTTTTGACGAGGACAGCATTACCCTTGTGTGGGAAAAGCCTGAGAATTACAGTGAAATCGTTGATTTTAATGTCTATATGAATAACAAGAAAATTGGGAGCGCTTTAAAAGATAATGGTGGTCCTGCTAAGGCCTATATCGATAACTTCTATGAAAATATCGATAAAGATGATTTTCATACCGATATTCTCATTCATAATTTCACCGTTGAAAATCTAAAGCCAAACAAGTCTTATGAATTTTATGTAACATCTGTCAATGCAGATGGTGTAGAATCTAATCCTTCTAATAAAATTACTGGAAAAACGACTCCTGTGCCTGAAGTGTTCAATGTTGTCGATTTTGGGGCGACCCCAGATGATGACTCAAAAGATACAGAGGCGATTCAAGCAGCCATTGATGCAGCCACTACAGGGGCGAAAGTCGTCATTCCAGAGGGGGAATTTATCTCTGGGGAGCTATGGCTTAAATCCGACATGACGTTACAAGTAGACGGTTATTTGCTTGGTTCTGCCGATCCTGAAGACTACAGCATGGGCTTTTGGCTGTACGATTATTCGACGGATGAGCGTTCTTACTCGTTAATCAATGCTCATACATACGATTATGGCAGCCTTAAAAACATTCGAATCGTAGGAAACGGCATCATCGACGGCAATGGCTGGAAGTATGACAAAAGCCATCCGACAATCGATGAAATGGGCAATGAGCTGCCGCGCTTAGTTGCAGGAAATAACTCAAAAGTAACAGGCAATGTAAAAGTCGAAAATGGAAAGATGAGTCCGTTAGATTTGGATTCCCCAGACACGCTTGGCATTTTAGGAGCAACTCAGTCGTACGCGGCTCAAGAAATGGGCATGGATGTGAAATCCGCTTACTCTACTCGCTCCAGCTTGATTACAGTGCGTGGTGTTGACGGGATGTATTATGAAGGCATTACCCAATTGAATCCTGCCTTCCACGGAATTGTAAACCTTCACAGCAAGAATATTGTTGTAAATGGAACCATCTCTAAAACCTACGATGGCAATAATGCGGATGGTTATGAGTTCGGTGATTCGCAAAACATCATGGTTTTTAACAACTATATCGATACCGGAGATGACGCCATTAACTTTGCAGCCGGTATGGGACAAGCGGCTGATGGAAAAGAACCAACTGGGAATGCATGGATTTTCAATAACTATATTCGTGAAGGCCACGGTGGCGTCGTAACCGGAAGTCATACCGGCGGCTGGATTCAAGATTTTTTAGTTGAAGATAATATCATGTATAAAACAGATGTTGGGTTACGCAGTAAAACCAACACTCCAATGGGCGGTGGTGCTAGAAATATCTTATTTCGAGATAATGCGTTAGAAGGCATCGACGGCGATGGTCCGTTTGTGTTTACATCCGCTTATACTGATGCAAATGCAGCGATCGTATATGAGCCGGCTCAAGAAATCTCGCAGTTTAAAGACATGGAGATTGTGAATACAACCGTACGCAATCAAGGTGGAAGCAATAAACAATCTATCCTTGTAAACGGGAATAACGATGTTGGCGAAGTTTATCATGAAAACATTATCTTTAAAGATGTAAAATTTGATAATGTGTTTTCTGCCAATATGAATTATGCAAAGGGCTTTAAGTTTATCAATGTTGAGTTTACAAACATTAAAGATAATGGCGGAAATCCTTGGAGAATTAAAAACTCATCTGAACTTGTATTTGAGAACACAATAGCACCTGAGGATGCGGTTCAACAGCCAGATTGGTTAGAAACAGCAGCTGTTCAAGCGACATCTTCAGCTGATGGCAAGAGTGTAACACTAACTTGGGACGCAGCTACAGATAATGTCGGTGTTGCAGGGTACACCCTCTATCAAAATGGTGAAAAATTAGGCAACAACTATACAAGTACAAACAAAACAAGCTTCACTGTAACCGGACTAACTCCAGCGAAGGAGTACTCTTTTAAAGTAGAAGCAGCTGATGCAACCGGAAATCGTACATCAGATGGTCCTGAAGTAACCGTAACAACAGAAGGTACTGCCGATGAAACAGCACCTGTGCTTCCTGCTAATACAAGCATCAAACAGCCGACAACGAAAATACCGGCTAGCAATACGTTTAGCGGCAAAGCAGTTGAAGTGGTGTATCCTGGCTTTACATGGGCTTCCGTTACATGGGATGCAGCAAATGATGATACCAGAATTGCTGGTTACAATGTGTATGCAAATGGCGAATTACAAGGATTTGCCTCGTCAAACAAATATACCTTATCAAATCTCCAACCAGGCACCACCTATGATGTAGAAGTAGAAGCAGTTGACCTTGCTGGAAACACAACTGCATACGGCAGTTCCCTTGAAGTCGAAACGGCTCCTGCATATGCAATCGGTGCCCCAATGTTTGATGGAGGACTCACAACGGTCATCGGCCAGGATGGAAGAAGCGTAGCGCTTTCTTGGAACGAAGCAAGTGCAACAAACCAAGAGGTAATTGGTTATCGTGTCTATGTAAATGGACAGCCAATTAACGCAGGCGATACTGCCTTCACGCCAATTAATGCGGAGATGACAACAGCAGAGACAAATTATACCGTAACCGATCTTAAACCTGGGAAGAAATACAGCTTTAAGGTAGAGGCAGTAGGAGAGGGAACCAAATATTCAAAACGAGAACGACTCGCTGATGTGGTTCCGAATGGTTTGGTTAAAGTGACTGGGTACAGATGGAGTGGCTTTGGGCCAAGCGAAACAGTTCATCTTATTCCTGGAAAATCAGTTAGTGAACAAGCTAAATCTAAGAATAATTAACTAGATTTATTGAACAAATTTTTACAGTTTCATAGATTGCCAAGGGAGATAGCATATGATTTCTCCCTTGGCAATCTTCTTCTAGTTTTATCAATGAAAAACAGTCCATACCAGCGACTAGACAAGCTCAAAAGATAAAGAGAGGGCTTCAATTATTGTAGAGATTCCCGATTACGGCAGAAGAATGTCGTAGATTGTTAAAATAGGTCTATTTATCTTTGTCTATTGGTTTGGTAATATGAAAGAGCACACACCCTTATTTTTACAAGGAGCACCCGAGATGATTTATGAAAAGATTAAAAAAATCATTCAAAAATATTTTCTTTTTTCGATAAAATCAACGATTAATACGCTCTATCTTCCGATTATTATTGTCTTTATTTTCATTACTGGTTGGGTTTCGACATTACTTGCGACCGAACAAATTGAGGAAAATGCCTACAATAGTATGAACGATACGGTTTATCAAACGAAAAATTACTTAGAATACATGCTGTCGGATGCCTTTCAACAATTGGTAGCACTGTCGAATGATCCAAAGCTTTTGTCGTTAAATACGAGCGAGGAAGGCGAAGTAAGTCCAGAGACATATGTAGCGTTTGATAATAAATTACAAGTGATTTATAGTCACTTCAATGTCATGCTCGAATCGATTTTAATTGATATCAATCATGGAGAATTTACGCTTTATCGTAATAGTGACCACAATTTTCCGTCCATGTATTATGAAGAATATTTTGAGGTATATCAAGGAAACAAGGAATCGTACTACTGGCGAAACCTTCATGTTGATCCAGTGTTCAATGAAGGAAATAACGTCGTTTCAGTTTTTAAATTAATTGAAGATATAGAAACTTCTACAGAAGGAATTATTCTTTTTAATTTTCGCGAGGATTTCTTTAAACAGATTTTAGATAAGTCCCTTATTGACGGGAATGGATATTTGACGCTCATTAGTCCGGATGGACATTTTGCATCAAAAGAGGTCCCAGAAGAATATCAGCTAGACCAGAATATGATTACTTACTTGCAAAGTGTTGATCAGGAGGTTGGGAGACTGTCTTTTGAAAACGCTAACAACGAAACAATGATTGCTTTATACGATACCATTGGCGTCAATAAGTGGAAACTGGTTTCTGTTATTCCACAAAGCGAAATCCTTAACCGAGTGAATTATATCAAGTATGTGACCTTATCGATTATCGCAGTTATGAGCGTGATTGCGATCTTTCTATCAAACTTTGTCGGGCGGGTTATCTCTAATCCTTTTGAAAAGTTAGCGAAACAAATGAAAAAGGTAGAGTCTAATCATCCTCACCTTGATTTTGAAATGTCTGGTCCTGAAGAAATGAAAATTCTTCATCATGGTTTCAAAGAGCTGAATATCCGCATAGATGGCTTAATGGACCAGGTTCGGCTAGAGCAAGAGGAGAAACGACAGTTAGAATTTGCTGTTATGCATGCGCAAATAAACCCTCATTTTCTCTATAATACGCTTTACTCCATTAAAGGCTTGAGTGATATGGGGTTGAATAAGGATGCGAGTAAAATGGTTACGGCACTTTCGAGCTTTTTCCGTATCGGAATTAGCAAAGGGAAAGAAATCATTTCAATCAAAGAGGAAGTCGAACATATCCAGCATTATTTATTTATCCAAGAAATGCGCTACGGCGACGACTTTTCCTATGAAATTAACGTAGAAAAAGAGATTCTAGACTACAACATTATTAAACTATCCCTGCAGCCTCTGCTCGAAAATGCTATCTATCATGGCGTGAAGCAGAAGCGTGGTCAAGGAAAGATTCAAATCAATGGCTACGAAAAAGATGACATCATTCATCTAGAAGTACTCGATAATGGAAACGGGATCGATGCTGATAAGTTAAACGATATTAAAAAGGAAATTAATGCAGCATACGGTGAAAAGAAACAGTTTATCGGCGTTGGTTTGCAAAGTGTAAATGAGCGAATCAAAATCCATTTTGGAAGACAATACGGAATTTTGATTGAAAGTGAGCTTGGAATCGGCACGAGAATAACAATTACTATTCCCAAAATAAGAGGGGAGCAATGATAATGCATAAAGTGATGATTGTAGAAGATGATCGGATTATTCGTCGTGGATTGTGTCAGGCAATTCCTTGGGAACAGAATGGTTTTTACGTGGCAGGAGAGGCTGGCGACGGGGAGGTCGCGATTGAATTAATTGAGAAAGAACAGCCACAGGTTGTGGTGTCTGATATCAATATGCCTTTTATGAATGGACTGGAAATGGCCAAGCTGGTCAAAGAAAAAAGTCCTGCAACAAAGATTATCTTTCTAACAGGATATGAAGATTTTAGCTACGCACAACAAGCAATAAAGGTAAGAGCTTATGACTACTTGTTGAAGCCTGTTGATTCTGAGCAGCTACTCCAGAAGGTGATAGAGGCTGCCACCGAATGGGAAAATGATCGAGTGAATGAAAAGAGAATCCTAGACTCGATGCCGTTATTGCAACAAAACTTCCTGCAAAATCTTACGAGGCAAGAAGCAAAACGGGTGGATATTGAGGCAGAGCTCCTTGCCCTTGATATCCATTTAGATGGACCCTTCTTTTCCTCACTGCTCATCCATTTTGATAGTAGCAATAAAGAGGACAATGAGCGTTTCAAAGATAATGCTACAAAAAGGATTTCCGACTTCCTGACATCCTGTGAAGGTGCAGTTTTGAATGCAGGTGAAAATGAAATAGCTGTCTTTCTATCGTTAGAAACCAATCAAAGTAATAAAATTGAAATCTTGGCCAAGGACCTGCTTCAGCTTCAAGATGAAGGCAAACAGCAGCTAACGATTACTTATGGGCGGGTATATGACAATGTATTTGAGCTAGGTCACTCGTACATTGACTGTCGTTTAGCTATGGACATGCGGCATATCATGGGACCAGGAAAAATCTATCGGCTTGATGATATCTCCTCAAACTGTAAGCAAAGTGAAGAAAACGTAAAGGAACTTGATCGAAAGTTAGAAAATCAAATCAAATTAGGCTTGCCGGAAAAAGTGAGCGAAACTCTAGCTCAATTAAATGTAGCCATTTTTGAAAGCCGAAAAAGCACATTATTGGAAATGAAAACACTGGCAGTTAAATATAGTTCGATGCTCTTTTATGAAATTGAAAAGTGGAGGAAAGAGGAAGTAAAAGGGTTCAATTCATCAAAATACTATGAAGATATTATGAAATTAACCTCGTTAAATGAAATGTTTGAGATACTGCAGCGCTTAGTTCAAGAATGGTCCTCGCTCATGAATAAAAGCAAGCAAAATAGTCGCTATACCCTTGTCGACCAAGCCATTGAGTATATGAAAGATACATTCCACGAAACTGGGTTAACTCTACAAAAGGTAGCCAACCATATCCATGTGAGCTCTCCTTATTTAAGCAACCTATTCAAAGTTGAAAAGGGCTTTAACTTTGGTGATTGCTTATTGGAGCTGCGAATGAAAAAGGCGATGGAGATTCTCGGAGATGTAAACTTAAAAACATATGAGGTTTCCGAACAAGTTGGCTATAGCAATCCTCAGTACTTTAGTATTTGCTTTAAAAAATATACAGGCTATACTCCAGCTGAGTATCGTAAGAAACATTGAGGAAATGTTAAATTTTTTAAGATATAAGTTTAATTTGTTAAGGGGTTTCCCACCAAAGGTTTAACTCTCCTTAATGGACCGATATAATCAAGTTGTAAGTATCCACCAATCATTAACTCTATTTATATACAATAATAGCTTTTGGAGTGATCGTATGAAGAAATTGCAAACACTCAATAAACTAACCCAATGTGGTGTCGTAGCCGTTGTGAGAGCTGATTCTAAAGAAGAAGCTGCTAAAATCTCAGAAGCATGTGTGAAAGGCGGAATCTATGGAATCGAAGTGACGTTCACCGTGGACGGTGCCGACGAGGTCATTAAAGAATTGACTCAGCAGTACAAGGATAGTAACGAAGTCGTTATTGGTGCTGGAACTGTGCTGGATGCCACTACTGCTAGAATTGCCATCTTAGCTGGTGCACAGTATGTTGTGAGTCCTTGCTTTGATGAAGAAACAGCTAAGTTGTGTAACCGCTACCAAATTCCTTACCTGCCTGGTTGCATGACGATTACAGAAATGACACGCGCTCTAGAAGCAGGTGTCGATATTGTTAAATTGTTCCCTGGAAATGCCTTTGGACCTGATTTTATCAAAGCAGTGAAAGGGCCGCTTCCACAGGTTAACATCATGCCAACAGGCGGTGTGAGTTTAGAAAATGTCGATCAATGGATCAAAAATGGTTGCGTGGCAGTAGGTGTCGGCGGAAATCTAGTTGCCCCTGCGAAAACGGGCGAGTTTGATAAAATTACTGAGCTTGCTCAAGCCTATGTAGAAAAAGTTCAAGCCGCAAGAGAGGCGTAAGATAATGAAAAAAGTCGTTACATTTGGCGAGATTTTACTGAGATTTTCAAGCAATGCAGGAGAGCGTCTATTCCAATCTCAACAGATTCATACACATTTCGGCGGGGCCGAAGCCAATGTGGCAGTATCACTAGCACGCTTCGGACATGATGTCTATTTTGTCAGCAAGGTGCCGAATAACCCACTTGGGAACGAAGTAGAAAAACATCTAAAATCACACGGAGTTCACACGAACTTTTTACTAAAAGGCGGCGAACGACTAGGAACCTATTATGTTGAATCTGGTGTAGGACCTAGAAGTCCGCAAGTCACCTATGATCGTAAGTATTCTAGTATTTCACAGCTAGCACTTGATGAGGTGGATTTTGAGGAAGTGTTTGCAGGTGCTTCCCTTTATCATGTTTCAGGCATAACCGCTGCTCTCGCTCCAAGTATGAGAGAACTGGTTCTGCTTTCCTTAAAAAAGGCTAAGGAATTTGGAGTGACGACAAGCTTTGATTTTAACTATCGAGCAAAGCTGTGGAGTCAGCAGGAAGCGGCTGAAGCTATTAAATTGTATCTTTCATATGTTGATATTTGCTCTTGCGGAGAATTGGATGCGCTTTATTTATTAGGAATTCAGAAGGCTGATGATGCTTTAGAACCTAGTGAGAAGCTCCAATACTACTACGATAAAATCCAGCAAATGTACCCAAATATTCGTTGGATGAGCTCAACGTTCCGCGGTGTAGTGTCGGCTTCAACAAACACCTTGCAAGGAAACGTTTATCAGGGTGGCGTGTTGTACCAGTCAAAAGTCTACAACATTGACCAAATCGTTGACCGTGTAGGTGGCGGTGATGCCTTTGCAGCTGGTATCCTTCACGGAATACTAAAAGGATGGAATCCAGACGACATTGCTTCCTTTGCAACAGCCGCATCGGTGCTAAAACATACAGTCTACGGAGATTGTAATGTTTTCACCGAAGAAGAGATCGAACAATTTGCAAGCAGTGCTCCTGGCAAGATTGTTAGGTAACTATTCACATAGATTTGAAGGAGGAATTTATAAAACATGGAAACTCGTTATGCGAATCACCCAGAAGAAATTAAACGGTACAATACGGACGAATTACGGGAGCATTTCCTCGTTGAGACTCTTTTTGAAACAGGAAAGGTTCATTTAACTTATACACATGTGGATCGGATGATTTTCGGTGGAGTGACTCCAGCAGAAGAGCAGTTAACCATTAAGCTTGATAAAGAGCTTGGGGTTGAATATTTCTTAGAGCGTCGTGAACTTGGTATCATCAATATCGGTGGCGACGGTGCGGTTATTTTAGACGGTGTTGAATATGATATGCAGCGCCGTGATGGTCTATATGTTGGAAAAGGCACAAAGGAAGTGTACTTCCGCTCGGTTGATCCAAGCAATCCAGCGAAATTCTATATCAATTCTACGCCAGCGCACCACACGTACCCAACGGTGAAAATTGATATTAACAAGATTACACCTCTTGAAGCTGGTGAGCCTGGAACGTTAAATGAACGTAAAATCTACCAATATGTACATCCAAACGTATGTGAAAGCTGCCAGCTACAAATGGGCTTAACTATGCTGTCACCAGGAAGCGTCTGGAACACAATGCCTTGTCATACGCATGAGCGTCGTATGGAAGTGTACTTGTACTTTGATATGGAGCCGGAAACACGCGTATTCCATTTCATGGGCAAACCAGATGAAACAAGACATTTGGTGATGAAAAACGAACAAGCAGCGATTTCCCCAAGCTGGTCCATCCACACAGGAACAGCAACAAGCAACTACACATTCATTTGGGGAATGTGCGGAGAGAACATTACGTACCATGACATGGATCATGTGAAAATGGAAGAATTACGTTAAAAATAAACTTTTATAGCAATAAAAGAATATGCTCTCGGGGCCATTCTAGAAAAAATTATCAGGGAACCTTGTAGAAATAAAGGTTCCCTGCTCTTAAATTAAGGCTCTTTTCGTAAAGGTTGTTGTTAAAATTGTAAAAATCTTAAAGCCGATTTTTACTACCTAAAGCCGATTTTAACGCAAGGTAAACTATTTTGTACGTTATAGTAAGTTTGCAAGCTCTTTTCTCATAAATAAAAAGCTATTTTGCAGTGAAACATAGCTGCATCTATCTTATTTTATATCCAAAGCAACAAAGTTTGAGAAAAGAGCCTAAATAAAACAAAAATTATACCTATGGGGGTAAATAATATGACAACTCAACTAAATGACTTTTCATTAGATTTCTTTTCATTAGCAGGAAAAGTAGCGATGGTTACAGGTGGAAACACTGGATTAGGTCAAGGCTATGCAGTAGCACTTGCGAAAGCGGGAGCGGATCTTTTCGTTGTAACGCATGATGATAATTGGAATGAAACTCGTGAACTAATTGAGCAAGAAGGACGCCGTGTTGAATTCTTCCAGGCTGACTTAACAAATAGAGAAGCGATTAAAAATGTCGTTACAGTATGTAAAGAGGCTTATGGGCATATTGACATCCTCGTGAACAATGCCGGTACAATTCGCCGTGCTCCACTTCTTGAGTATAAGCAAGAAGATTGGGATGCGGTTATGGAAATTAACTTAAACGCTGTTTACTTCCTGAGCCAAGAGGTAGCAAAAGTAATGGTTGAACAAAAGAGTGGAAAAATTATCAACATTGCATCGATGCTTTCATACCAAGGTGGAAAGTTCGTACCTCCGTACACAGCAAGTAAGCATGCCGTAGCTGGAGTGACAAAATCTTTCGCGAACGAATTAGCGGAGTATGGCCTGCAAATCAATGCAATTGCACCTGGCTATGTTGCAACTGCGAATACGGCGCCAATTCGTGCTGATGAACAGCGCAACAAAGAAATTCTTTCTCGTATCCCAGCTGCACGCTGGGCGAGCCCGGCCGATTTAATGGGAGCAGTTGTGTTCTTATCAAGCCGTGCTTCTGATTACATGAACGGCCATATCCTAGCAGTTGATGGCGGATGGTTAGCAAGATAAGGTAGTCTCGGTTAGCCGTATCATGAAGGGAAAGTGATACGGCTATTTTTTCCTATAAACACAACAAAACTTAAAATCACCGGAGGAAAGCGATGAAAGCAAATATTGGGATTCGAGCACATGACATTGAACCTCTTCCATTGGAGCAGTTGGTAAAAGAAATCTCAAGTAAAGGGTTATCGTCGGTTCAGTTGGCGCTAGCAAAGTCATTTGGTGACCAGTTTCAAACAGGTTTGGGTAGCTTAAGTCCGGGATTGGCCCATCATATCGGAAGAGCATTCCGCAATGAAAACCTTCAAATTGCCTTATTAGGCTGTTATATCAACATGATTCATCCTGATCAAAAAGAACGCCGAAAGTCATTAGATCGTTTCAAAGAGCATATTCGCTTTGCCCGCGATTTTGGCTGCGGCATCGTTGGAACTGAAACAGGAAATGTAAACGCGGATATTGTGTACACCGAAGAAAACTTCACTGAAAAACCGTATCAGGAAGTGGTTGAAAGTGTACGTGAACTTGTTGAGGAAGCGGAGAAGCATGGTGTCATTGTTGGCATTGAAGGGGGCATTAACCACCCAATTCACACGCCGCAGCGCATGAAACGCTTGTTGGATGACATTAACTCCAACAATCTTCAAGTTATTTTTGACCCAGCCAACTACCTAACACCTGATAACTATCTAGAACAAGAGCAGGTTTTTGCCGAGGCTTTTGAATTGTTCGGCGATCGCATCGTCATTTTACATGCGAAAGACATCGTAATTGAGGATAACTGGATCAAGATGGTGCCAGTGGGTACCGGTCTATTAAATTATGATGCGGTTTTCAGTTATATAAAAAAACAAAAACCGTTTGTAAATATTTTATTAGAGAGCACCAAGGAGCCACATATCACCAACAGCATTGCCTTCTTGCAGGAAAAGTATGAAAAGGCATAATCACAAATAGTAATAGATATAACAATCAATCGATTTTTTTTATACTGGGATGTTCACGTGAACATCGTGCGATAACAACCATAACCAATCTTAAAAGAAAGCTGGTGCTACTGTGCGAAATTTTATGGATGAAAATTTTCTTTTAACAAGCGAAACAGCCATCAAATTGTACCACGATTATGCGAAGGAAATGCCAATTATCGATTATCATTGCCATTTGAGCCCGCAGGAAATTTATGAAAATAAATCGTTTAAAAATATCACGGAAATCTGGCTGTATGGCGATCATTACAAGTGGCGCGCAATGAGAAGCAATGGAATAGAAGAGGAAAAGATTACTGGGAACGCGAGTGATTATGATAAATTCCTTGCTTGGGCGCAAACTGTACCAATGACAATGGGGAACCCGTTATATAACTGGACACACCTTGAGCTACAACGTTTCTTTGGCATCAATGAAATTTTAAATAAAAAAACCGCTCCGGAAATTTGGGAAAAGGTGAATGCCCAGCTTAACAGTGAAGGTTTTGGCGCTAGAGATTTAATTAAGAAATCAAATGTTCAAGTGGTTTGTACAACCGATGACCCGGTGGATTCCCTTGAGTACCATATCAAGTTAAAAGCAGAAGGCGACTTTGATGTTCAAGTCCTACCTAGCTTCCGTCCTGATAAAGGCTTGGAAATCAATCGTGATGGCTATCTGGACTGGATTCAAAAGCTTCAAGAAGTTTCCGGTACTGAAATTACAGCCTACGATCACTTGTTAACCGCACTTGAAGCAAGAGTACGCTTCTTCCATTCCGTTGGCGGAAGAGTTTCCGACCACGCAATCGATACCATGATGTATGCAGACACAACGAAAGAGGAAGCGGCTGAGATTTTCCAACAAGCGTTAGCAGGAAAGAAGGTTTCCCGTGAAGAAGAGGCCAAATACAAAACCTATACACTGAGATTTTTAGGAAGCTTGTACTCGGAGTTGAATTGGGCGATGCAGTTCCACATCAATGCGCTCCGAAATAATAACACGAGAATGTTCAACACACTTGGACCAGACACTGGTTATGATTCAATGAATGATGACAAAATTGCAAAACCACTCGCTCGTTTACTAGATAGTATTGACCAAGAAAGCAGCCTACCGAAAACCATTATTTATTCCTTGAACCCGAGCGACAACAACGTCATTGGTACCATGATCGGTTCGTTCCAGGGTGGCGGAGTACCAGGGAAGATTCAGTTTGGAACAGCTTGGTGGTTTAACGATAATAAAAGCGGCATGCTTGAGCAAATGCAATCCTTAGCCAATTTAGGCTTGTTCACTCGCTTTATTGGGATGCTAACAGACTCTCGGAGCTTCCTTTCCTACACAAGACATGAGTATTTTAGAAGACTAGTATGTTCGTTCGTCGCTGATTGGGTAGAAAATGGCGAAGTGCCCAATGACCTTGAGTTCTTAGGCGAAATCGTTCAAGGCATCTCCTATACCAACGCCAAAGAGTACTTCAAGTTTCAAGAAAGCGAACTAGCTGTTCGTTAAACAGCGGTTTGTGAAAAGTTGGTTATGTCATTTAACTATTGGCGTCGTTAAGGTACTTTCATTCTCACATCGTTGATTGGAGCGGAAGGCACGAAGACTCCTCGAACAATATAATTTGTAAAAATGTAAACGTGTGCACAAACCAAATATAGGAGGATTCCTCATGGAAAAGTTATCGAGAAACGTAGCGAAAGATGCGAAGCAATACCCAGAGAAAGTGCTGCAGTTTGGCGAAGGAAATTTTATGCGAGCGTTTGTAGATTGGCAAATTGATGTCATGAATAAAACAACTGATTTTAATGGCAGTGTTGTTGTAGTTCAGCCACTTGAGCAAGGAATGGTTGATATGTTAAACGAGCAAGATGCGTTGTACACACTCTATATGCAGGGGATGAAGGAAGGAAAAGCTGTTAAAGAGCATACCATTATTGATTCTGTCAGCCGAGGCATCAATCTTTACACACAATATGACGAATACAAGAAACTAGCAGAAAATCCTGAGATGCGCTTTATCTTTTCGAATACAACCGAAGCAGGAATTGCCTTTGATGAAAATGACCGCTTATCCGACCGTCCACAGCGCAGTTTCCCTGGTAAGTTAACGGCATTCTTATATCATCGCTTTCAAGCGTTTAATGGTGCTAAAGATAAAGGGTTCATCATTGTCCCTTGTGAACTGATTGATCGTAATGGTGAAAAGTTAAAGGAAATTGTTCTTCAGTACGCGGCACTTTGGAAGCTTGAAGAGGAGTTTGTTCATTGGCTGGAAGAAGCAAATACGTTCTGTTGTAGCCTTGTTGACCGAATTGTTCCTGGCTATCCGCGCGACAATATTGACGAAATCACGGAAGAGCTTGGCTATAAAGATAATTTAGTGGTCGTTGGCGAGCAATTCCATCTATGGGTGATTGAAGGCCCACAATGGATCCGCGAGGAATTCCCAGCGCATAAGGCAGGACTCAATACTTTGTTTGTCGAGGATATGACTCCTTACAGAACAAGAAAAGTACGAATCTTAAACGGTGCTCATACAGCTCTAACGCCTGTTTCCTACTTATATGGCTTAGATACGGTGGCTGAAACGGTGGAGCATGACGTTATGGGACCGTTTGTAAAAGAACTGATTTACGATGAGATCATTCCAACTCTTGATCTACCGCTTGATGAACTGCAATCTTTTGCACATGCGGTACTAGAACGATTCCAAAATCCATTTATTCAGCATTTCTTACTAAGCATCTCGTTGAATTCAATGTCCAAATTTAAGACGAGAGATTTGCCGTCTTTACTTGAGTACTACAACCGTAAACAAGAATTGCCAAGAAAACTTGTTTTCTCGCTAGCAGCTCTAATTGCTTTTTATAAAGGAAAGCGTGGCGAAGAGGAAATCAAGCTTTCAGACGATCAAGATATTCTTGAACTGTTCAACCAGCAATGGAGCCAGTTTGATGGCAGCGTTGAAAGTGTAAGAGGGATCGTTACAAACGTATTAGGCTACGAAAAGAACTGGGAAATGAATTTAAACGAAGTTCCAGGCTTAACAGAAGCTGTTACAAACGATCTTTATGAAATCGAAACAAAGGGAATGAAGCAAGCGGTTGAAGCGATTTTAGGCCAAAAGGCAGCAAATTAAGGGGGATTTTCATGTTAGATACCATTCAACTAAATGAAAATGATAATGTCGTCGTTGCATTAAAAGATTTACCACCAGGACACACGATTACGGTTCAAGGCAAAGACATCCAGCTTACAGACGGAGTTAAAAGAGGACATAAAGTGGCGATTACAGATATTCGTGAAAATGAAAATGTCGTAAAATACGGCTATCCTATCGGGCACGCCATCAAAGAAGTGGCCATGGGCGAGCATGTTCATACCCACAATACGAAAACGAACTTGGATGGAATCCAAGAGTACCAATTTAATCAAAAGCTTACGTCCAACCCCTATCAGCAAGAGGATCTAACTTTCCAAGGCTACCGCAGGAAAAACGGCGACGTTGGCATCCGCAATGAGCTGTGGATTGTGCCAACAGTCGGCTGTGTCAACGGCGTTGCCGAAAGAATGATTAAGCTATTTGAAAAAGAAGTAGGCGATATTAGCCCGTTTGAAAATATTCTTGTGCTTAAGCATAATTATGGCTGCTCACAGCTTGGTGACGACCATGAAAACACCCGTAAAATATTAAAAGATGCAGCGTTACACCCAAATGCAGGTGGCGTACTGGTTCTAGGGCTAGGCTGTGAAAATAACAATCTATATGAATTTAAGGAAAGCTTAGGCGAGTACGATGAAGACCGCATCAAGTTCCTTGTCTCTCAAGAAGTAACAGATGAAATTGAGGCGGGCGTACAATTATTAAAAGAAATCTATGAAAATGCGAAAAATGACAAGCGTGAAACCGTGCCACTTGCGGAGTTAAAGATTGGTTTAAAATGCGGAGGCTCTGACGGATTCTCTGGAATTACCGCCAACCCATTATTAGGAAGATTCTCTGATTTCCTAGTCGCTCAAGGTGGAACAACTGTTTTAACAGAAGTACCAGAAATGTTTGGCGCAGAAACCATCCTGATGGAGCGCGCAGCCGATGGCGAAGTATTCGGCAAAACCGTTAGTTTGATCAATGAATTCAAAGAATACTTTATTGACAATAAACAACCAGTCTATGAAAATCCGTCTCCTGGAAACAAAGATGGCGGAATTACCACTTTAGAAGATAAGTCGCTTGGCTGTACACAAAAAGCAGGTACCTCAACGGTTGTTGATGTCTTGAAATATGGCGAACGACTAGAACATAAAGGGTTAAATCTATTAAGTTCGCCAGGAAATGACTTAGTCGCTTCCTCTGCACTAGCGGCGGCAGGCTGTCAATTGGTGTTGTTTACAACGGGGCGTGGAACTCCGTTTGGAGCCTTCGTGCCAACCATGAAAGTCTCCACCAATACGCCTCTTTATGAAGCGAAACCGCATTGGATTGACTACAATGCAGGCGTTTTATTGGAGCAGGAGCCAGAAGTGGTTTTAGGTGATTTCACGGAGTATATCATTAAGGTTGCCAGCGGCGAATTGGTGAACAATGAGAAGAATGATTTTAGAGAAATTGCCATCTTTAAAACAGGAGTAACTTTATAGAAGGCTGTATTCATAAAGATTGTTGTTAAAATCTCAAATCCGATTTTAACGCAAGATAAGCAATTTTGTACGTTATAGGAAGTTTGCACGCTCTTTTCTCATAATTTAAAGGCTATTCCGTAGTGAAACAAATCTTCAACCAACCTATTTATTCAAGAGCAACAAAGTTTGAGAAAAGAGCCTTATAGAATAATCGTAAAAACGGTAGGCACTGCGTTAGTGCCTACCGTTTTTTTTGTTCCTATTCCCTCGTCTATCCACTTTTATGTCCATTGTTATCCCCACAATCCAAACTTAAAGGCATGTACCGAAACAACACTGAATAAGATTTTATGATGGCAGGTTTGTTTTACGGTAGGCAAAGAGGCGGGTTAGACAGGCTATCTAATTTTTAGGAAAAGGCAGGGGATGTGGATGATTGGAAGGGAGTTTGCCTCAGAAATGAGGGAATATATAGACTCAAAAACGGGTAACGTCGTTAAACAATTAACCTCTGATGGCTCGAATAATTACCATTTTTATTTTACCGATAATTCATTTTCACTTGATGACAAAGAAATTTACTTTTTATCTGATCGTTCCTCTAACGCCTCTACTATTTACAATCTCTTCAAGATGAATTTGGAAACAGGGAGATTCGTTCAATTGACGGATGAACGAGAAGGCATCGCGCCTAGCTTTCATACGAAAACACCTGAGAGCGATGTGGTTGTGTATGTAGCGGGAAATCAACTGAAAAAATTAGATGTCGCCACACTGGATACGACCGTATTATATGAAGAAAAATCAGGGGTTCAGCTTGGACACCCTCATATTTCAGCAGATAAAAAATATATCGGCATGGCGAGAAATGAACATGTTCCGATTGAACGAGGTGCCAATTATAGAGGATTTAAAGAAACGATGTATGCGACGAAAAAAGGCTGGATTACGCTAATTAGTCTCGATGGTCGAGAAGTGTTCGATGTGGTTGAAGACACCCATTGGTTAGGGCATTTTCAGTTTTCACCAACGAACAGCAGCTTGGCCACTTACTGTCATGAAGGCCCGTGGAATTTAGTTCATCAACGCATGTGGCTTCTTGATATTCGCTCACGTTCTCCTCAACCGTTATTTAGACAAGGAGAAGACGATTGCATCGGCCATGAGTTCTGGACAAATGACGGCAAGGTCTTTTTCGATAATCGCCGAAAAGGACATGACGGGACGATTACCGTTGATAAAACTCAAGCAACAATCCAACAGCCAAGTGAATCAGGACAAATCCCGTTTGTCGGTTTAGCAGATGAAAATGGAGAATTGATTAGGAAGATTGACCTTCCATTTTACTGCAATCACTATCATAGCAATAAAGAAAATACCGTATTGGTTGGGGATGAAGTGGAAGACCTCCTATTAATAGATATAAGTGGTGAAAAAGCAACAATGAAGACCCTCTGTACACATAATACGAGCTGGAATACCCAGCAAACGCATTGTCATCCAACCTTCAGCTGGAGCAACGAGATGGTTTTATTTACATCTGACCGAGAGGGAACCTGTAATCTATATTTAATCGAAGTTCCGAAATAATGACAATAAGGAGTGAAGAGAATGTTTTCTTTTGGAAATCAAGTAGAGCCGGTATTAGCTGATAAAGGTGTGGAACGAAAATTATTAGGATTTGGTGGAAGCTTAATGATGGCAGAAGTAACCTTCGAGAAAGGTGCAGCAGGAAAAAGCCATTCGCATCCCCATGAACAGATTAGTTATATCGTCCAAGGTAGTTTTGAATTCAATTTGAATGGTGAAATCAAAAGGGTGAGTAGGGGAGATAGTATTTACATCCCGCCCAATACTCTCCACGGAACAATCGCACTTGAAGATAACTCCATCATTTTAGACGTTTTCACCCCGAAACGGGAAGATTTTTTGGATTAGATGACAAAAGAGAGGGAGAACGCCCTATTGGCGTTTCTCCCTCTCTTTTTACTATATTTGATTTCTTTATTCTGCTACATTCGCCCATTTGTACTCGTATGTTGCACCGAATGGGTTTACAAATACTCCTTCGACTGTTGGTGAAACTAATTGTGCTCTTGAAGCCTGGTAAACAGGAGCAATTACTGCATCTTCAAATAGTACTTTTTCAGCCTCTAGGAAGTTGTTGTAACGAGCTACATTGTCTGATGCAAGAGTGGAAGCTGTGTCAAAGACTAATTTGTCATATGTTTCACTAGAATAACCAGTCCAGTTGTTACCACTATCTGTTGTAAATAGGTTCATATAAGTGAATGGATCAAGGAAGTCAGGGCCCCATCTTGTAAGCTGAAGCTCATATTCCATGCTGTCGTCTAAATCAAGACGTTGCTTTTTCGGTACTTGTTTGATGTTTACAGTTAAACCTTCTAGATTCGTTGAAAGCTGGTTTGCTACATATTGAACGAGTGTTGCTGTTGTTTCGTCATCATCTGCAAGGAACTCTAGTTCAACTGCATCTGTACCTAGCTCTTCAAGGCCTTTAGCCCAGAATTCTTTTGCCGCTTCAAGGTCATAAGCGGAAAGGTCACCACTCACTTCACGGAAATCTTCACCAGTTTCTGGCATTGGTGTAAAGTCTTTTGGTACTAGTCCGTTTGCCGCGATGGATCCGTTGTTTAAGATTTCACCTACTAAAGCTTCTTTGTCAAATGCGCGACTGAGGGCAGCACGAACATTTTTATTTGCTAAAGCATCAGAAGATTCTTGGTTAAATTTCAAGAAATACACGAATGTATCTGCTGATACTAGGTAGTCATCATCTGTAGAATATTGATCGACAAGGTCAGAAGTTAAATCAATTCGTTGAACGGTACCTTCTTCATATAATGCTAGAGCTGTTTGTGGGTCTTTTACAACTTGGAAGTTCAGTTTGTCCATTTGAACAGTTTCTGCATCCCAATAATCTTCGTTCTTCACAAGATCCCAAGAGTTGCTTGTGCTGTCCCAATTTGCCATTTTATATGGTCCATTCGCTAAAAGGCTGTCTGCGCTAAGTGCGAATTGATCGCCTTGTTCTTCCACAAACTTTTGATTCAATGGAAGGAATGTACCGAAAGTCGTTAATGTTTCAAAATATGGTGTTGGATTTTCTAATTCTACTACTAGTTTGAAGTCACCGTCTGCTTTTACTCCAAGTTCTTCAACTGGCGCATCACCAGAGCTTACTGCTGTTGCGTTTTTGATTACGCCATTCATCATGTACGGGCCATATTCTGATCCTGTATCAGGATTCACGGCACGTTGCCATGAATAGACAAAGTCATGAGCGGTAACTGGGTCACCATTGGACCAAACAGCATCTTCACGTAATGTAAAAGTCCAAGTAAGACCATCTTCACTCACTTCATGGTCAGTCGCAATTCCGTCAGCTGGTTGTGTATCTTCGTCTAAACGGTATAGACCTTCCGTTGTTGCAGCAAGATAGACAAATGAAGATTCATCTGTAGCTAATGAAGGATCCATGCTAGGAATCTCTTCAGGGTTTGTAAAGCTAAGAACCTTTTCTCCTGCAGTTTCTTCTGTTTTTCCTTCATCCTCTGAGCCTTCATTACTAGCAGGCTCATCGCCGGAGCAAGCCACTAAGCCAACACTTAGCACCAAACTCAATGCTAAAAATAATAACCAATTTTTAAGCTTCAATTCTGTTTCCCCCTAAATATGTTTGTTTTTTTAAATTCTAAATATTATACCTAAATAGAATAATCGAAAACTATAAACCTGATTATACGTTCTAACTAGATTACTTGTAAAGCTAAATGTTGGGAATTTTTGAAAATATTTAAACGAGCAAAAAACAAAAAAGCCTTGCAGAAAAGATCTGCAAGGCATAGCAGCAAAGAAAGGGTTTTCTTGCTTCCGATTATTGAGGTATTCTAATACTTACAACGGTGGGGAAAACATCGAAAACAAGCATAAGGTTATAAAAATAATTAAGACCTTTTTCATAGAATAGAATCCCCCTAATTATTATAGTAGGAACTTAGTTATTGTAACATGATTGTTATCTAGATATAGTTGGTAACTAATTCTAGCTAGGAGGGGGGGGGGAGAAGGAGAAAAACTATCCTTTGAAAAGGGTTCCGCTTATAACCCTCACAACTTTCACATAAGTTCTCCATAAGAACTACATATGTAATTAGTATGATGTATTCAAGAAGAACAAAAGGTATTGCAAGCTCAAACATCACTCTTCGTAACCTAATAAACTATTAGTTTTATATAATCAGGGCCGGAAAACCCTAACTCTAGAAGGTCGAAAAATTAAGGGACCTCGATTTTCTAAAACGGAAACACAAGAAGTAAGCTGATGAATTTTAGTTTTGGAACAAGAATTTTTTAAAACCTCCTATTGAAAAGCTGGCCATTTGGCCAGCTTCTTTTTTTATGGAGAGGAGCAAGCGGGAGTGCTGTTGAAATGGAATTAGCGTCCTCTTACTTCTTTTTTAGGCTGTTTTCTTTTATATATATTTTCGATTACAGTTCCAAATAGGGCTCCTACTAATCCGAAGACTAGACCGTTTTGCACAGGGAAGTGTAGATAGGCTAGAAATTGTACCTTCTCAAAAACCTCCAGATTGTGCCAAAAGAGACCGAGGTCCATTCCGATGACCATGCCGAAGAACCAGCCAGTAAAGTAGGTCTTTTTAGGTGCTCTATTCCCGTCTGATCGGTGATTTACCATTTTAGCGTGGTTATAAGCTTGCCAAACCGCAAAACCATAAATAGCGGGATAGAATAGCCCATAGCCCCCATTCATAGTTGATTATTTCATGGGCTAGTCGATAGTCGCCATTAAAAGAATAAATAATGGCGAGATTTAGATTTGAGTAAAGATTGATAAGAAATTCTAAGGATAATAGAAGGAAAGCGGTGATATAATCTCTATTATAGAGTTGACCTAGACCTGGGAGTGCAATGGACCACAGCATGGCTGCAATGGGGCTTTTGTAAACTTGTTTTTGTCTCATGGTATCCACCTTCAGGAAGAATTTTATAAGGTTCTCTACTCTATTAAACTACTTTTTTAAAAGGTATAGTGGGATATTGTAAAAATTAACAAATTTTAGGAGAAATGTACTAAGCGGCACATTATTCATGGAAAGATAAATGAATAATGTGGCACTTTACAGCAATAGGAGACTGTGTGTATCTACCATCCGAGGAAGAGGCAGAGAGACCGTCCCGAATTAATTTGCAATGAAGCTTTAATGGAGCGCATTTTCGCCAGGATATCACCAAAAAGTGCTCTATGAAGAGTTCATGGAGCACATTCAACACAATTTTGCTCCAAAAAAGGTTCTATAAATCTTTCATAAGCACTTATTTTCACTGGTCCCCTTACCTCCAAAATAAAAAATGACCGTGACAGGGGGGAGTCACGGCCATTACTTCTAATTATTTGAGGGCAGCTTCTACTTCTTTGACCATTTCCGCAACGGATGTAAGTCCACCGCCAGATAGATACCAGAAATCTGCGTTAAGGTAAACGACA
This sequence comes from Mesobacillus maritimus, assembly GCF_044803185.1. Taxonomy (GTDB): domain Bacteria; phylum Bacillota; class Bacilli; order Bacillales; family Cytobacillaceae; genus Mesobacillus_B; species Mesobacillus_B maritimus_B. Next base: position 5,073,213 of record NZ_CP085225.1, on the reverse strand, counting down.
TTGTCGTTTTTCACTGCTTTAATATTTTCTACAAGCTTGTTTTCAACAATGGAGGTTGCTGACGATTTTCCGCCTTCGACAACGGATCCGCGGTCAACGATAAATAGGTAATCTGGATCTTTCTCGACTAAATATTCAAATGAAATATTCTGTCCATGAGTCGAAACTTCGATATTTTCGTCTACCGGTTTTACTCCAAAGACATCATGAAGCAGACCAAATCTAGAACCCGAACCATAAGCACTGATGTTTCCTTCATTTGCAAGGATGATTAAACCATTTTCGCTGCTAGCTGATGCTTTTTCATTTAATGCAGAAATCGCTTCTTCTACCTTCGCAATCTCTGTTTCTACTTCTGATTCCTTGCCGAAAATTTCTCCAAGTAATTTAGCATTCTCTTTGTAAGAATCCATGTATTTTGTGGTATCAAGGCCCATAAAGATGGTTGGAGCAATCTCACTTAATTCTTCATATGAATCTTGTTGTCTTCCAGAAATGATAATTAAATCTGGAGCCATGTCATTAATCGCTTCAAAATCAGGCTCTTTCAGTCCACCAGCATCAAGGTATTTCTCGTCATTGTATTTTTCAAGATAAGCAGGTAGAGTTTGTTTCGGTGTACCAGTAATTTCTACTCCGAGCTTATCTAAGGAATCAAGAACCCCATAATCAAAAACAACCACAGATTGTGGATTTTTCTCGACCGTCGTTTCACCTAGCTGATGGGTTATGGTCATTGTTTCCGCTTCTTTTTCTTTTTCTGTCTCACTTGCATTGCTTGCTGAATCTGTACCACACGCAGTGGCAAAGAGTGCCACTATTAAAATAAGGATAATTGCTTGCCATTTTTTCTTCATTTATTTTCCACCTCAGGAATGTTATTTGATAACTAAATGATAATGATTTTCAGTATCATTTGTCAATGACAACTTTGTGAAAACTTCAAAAATAATTTTTTCACAATGGAAAAAGTAAAAAAAGGTGCCTGACCCCCAGCGCTTTAAAGCGTTGGGGGTCAGGCACCTTTGAGGCAAGGGGACAGTTCCTAGCGTAATGAAGAAAGTCCTTTATTGGTGAGATTGTTGATGATTTCAGCCATTTCTTTTGGGGTTTTGTCCATTCCGTTTTTGAGCCAGATTTCGAGGATATGGATGCTGCCGCTTATCGCAAAAAGGCTGACATACTCGGAGATTTTCGGATCATCGACTGGGTAAGTGTCCATCCAGTTTTTTACGGTATAGTCATGTGCGACCATCATGACTCGCTTTTTAAAGCTTGGGTCGCCATGCTCGCTGAAAAGTGTTTCGCAAATGTCGCTGTTTGCTGCCACGTACTCCACAATTTTCTCAATCATTTGTAAGGCTTCGTCATCTTGTCCGAGATTGTAACTCATCAAGGTTTCATTCATATCTTGAATGATTTCTTCTTCTACTTGCGTGAGAAGGTCATATTGATCTGAATAGTGGGAGTAGAAGGTGGAGCGATTGATATCAGCAAGCGCACAAAGTTCTTTGACCGTTATACTAGAAATTGACTTTTCCTTTAACAATTTCATTAAGCTTTCTTTTAGCATCAATCTCGTATACTTGATTCGTCTGTCTATTTTAGAACTCATAAAAAAAACACACCTTTCTTGCACATATCCAACACATAAAAGTGATATGTTGTGTATCTAACATAAAATAATAAACTGTTTGTTGATAAACCAACACAATGTCCATTATAATGTTACAGGGAAACAGATGCAAGAAGGAGATGGTTTCAATCGACATCGCAGCACGAATTTTAAAGCATAAGAAATCCATTGTCATTATATTTGGCATCATCGCTGCCATCGGTACGATTGCACAGTTTTTTGTGTCTGTTAATTACAATATGGTGGATTATCTGCCAGAGGACGCACAATCGACCAAAGCAATGGAAATTATGGAGCAAGAGTTTGACGGCTCTGTTCAAAATACACGAGTCATGATCAATGATGTTTCGATACAGGAAGCACTGATTTTCAAGGAACAGCTTGCTAGTATCGATGGTGTCTCAGATGTAACATGGTTAGATGATGCTATTGACATCAAAACACCTGTGGAAATAGCGGATCAGGACACGGTGGAATCTTACTACAAGGATAATAAAGCCTTGTTTTCCTTTACCATCCGCGACGGGGAAGAGGTTGCCATCACAGATGAGATTTATGAACTAATTGGCGAAGAAAATGCGATGTCAGGAGAGGCGCTTGATACCGCAACCTCACAAAAAATGGCGGGCACGGAATCCATGTATGCCGCGGCATTATTGGTCCCAATGATCATTTTGATTTTAGTTCTTTCGACCAATTCCTGGATGGAGCCGGTGTTTTTCCTGACAGCGATTGGTGTTTCGGTCCTTATCAACCTGGGCACGAACATATTTATTGGAGAAGTATCCTTTGTGACGCAGTCGGTTGCACCGATATTGCAGCTGGCAGTTTCGTTGGATTACGCGATATTCCTCCTACACAGCTTTTCGGATTATCGCAAGACGATCGAGGATCCCGAAGAGGCAATGCGACTCGCGATTAAAAAATCTTTCCCGGCAATTGCAGCGAGCGCAGCAACGACTTTCTTTGGTTTTATTGCCTTATCCTTTATGAAATTCGAGATTGGCTCCGATTTAGGTCTTAATCTCGTAAAAGGAATTTTATTAAGCTTTATCAGTGTAATCGTCTTTTTACCAGCGTTAACGCTTTTGTTTTATAAATGGATTGATAAAACTCAGCATAAACCGCTAATCGGGAACTTTAAGAAAATAGGCAGCAGAGTGGTTAAAATTAGATTCCCTAGCTTATTACTTGTCTTTCTATTGATTATCCCTGCTTTTCTAGGTCAGGGTAAAACCGATTTTACCTATGGAATTGGGGAGCATCCAGAGACCACACGTGCTGGTCAGGATGTGGCGAAAATTGAAGAGACCTTCGGTGGATATACTCCGATGGTGTTACTCGTCCCAAGAGGGGATGTTGTTAAGGAAGAAAAGTTGGTTCAGGAATTAGAAAAGCTTGCTCCGGTGACAAGTGTTCTGGCTTATACCAATCTTGTCAGCCCGGTGATTCCCCCAGAGTATCTTGAGGAATCAGTCACAAAACAATTTTACTCGGAGCATTATAGTCGGATTATTCTCCATACCAACACTGGAAACGAGGGCAATGAGGCGTTTGCTTTAGTGGAAACTGTCGAGAATAAGGCACACACTTATTATGAGAAGGACGTCCACGTTCTTGGGGAAAGCGTGACCTTATATGATATTAAAACAACAGTCGAAAAGGATAATGTGATGGTGAATCTGCTTACGGTTATCGCGATTGCAATTGTTCTGCTGTTCACTTTTAAATCAATTTCGATTCCAGTCGTGCTGCTCCTGACCATTCAGGCAGCGGTTTGGATCAATTTATCGGTTCCGTACTTTACCGATTCCTCGTTGGTGTACGTTGGATACCTGATTATTAGTACCGTCCAGCTTGCCGCGACAGTCGATTATGCGATTCTTTTCACGGAAGATTATAAGGAGAATCGTAAGGAAATGTCAGCATTGAATGCTATTAAGAAAACCATTGATGAAAAAATCTTTTCGATTGCGATTTCGGCTTCGATTTTATCAAGCGTCGGGTTTATTTTATGGATTACATCCTCCAACCCAATCGTTTCATCTATCGGGTTGCTACTCGGAAGGGGAGCCTTGCTGGCCTTTATCTTGGTCGTTTGTTTCCTTCCAGCATTGCTACTTGTCTTCGATAAATTCATTGATAAAACAAGCTGGAAAGCAAATTTCTATAAGGAGAAATGATGATGAGAAAACGAATTTTTCTTTTACTGATGACCTTTGTCCTGATCTTGCCGTCATTTCTAGTGCACGCTTCCTCCAATGAGAACACAAAAGAGGAAGAAACAGTAAAGAATCCCGGACAATATCGTTCAAAGGATGAGGTCGTGTATGCGACATTAAGTCCTGCCGGTGTTCAGCAAGAAATCTATGTGGTGAACATTTTCGAAGTGTTGAAAGAAGGAAAGCTTGTTGATTATGGTCCGTATACTAGTTTGAAAAACTTAACCGACCTATCGGACATTCAATTTAAAAATAAAAAGGTGGAGTTCGCTGCACCAAAAGGGAAATTTTATTATCAAGGGAATATGAAAGACGAAGCGTTACCTTGGAATATTAGAATTGCGTATCGACTAGACGGAAAGCGAATCTCTCCCGCGGAACTTGCGGGAAAAGAGGGTCATTTTCAATTAGATATTTACACGTCTGCCAACGAAAAGGTTGACCCTACCTTTTATGAAAACTATCTATTGCAGGTTACCCTTACCCTTGACCCTGATATTTATAGCAATATCAAGGCGTCGGAGGACGGTATGGTGGCAAATGCGGGTAAAAACAAGCAAATCACGTATACCGTCATGCCTGAGAAAGATGGTGAACTGAGTCTCGAAGCCGATGTCGTTAATTTTGAGCTTCAAGGCATTGAAATTGCCGCAGTCCCATCGTCTATGAGCATTGATGCGCCAGATATCGATGGGATGACTGGAGACATGGAATCGTTAACGGATGCGATTGCCCAAATCAACAATGGTGTTGGCGACTTAAAGAACGGTGTTTCTGAGTTGAACAACGGTGTGGCAAGCCTACGCGATGGTTCCGCACAATTCAAAAAAGGGATGAACGATGTAAATCAAGCATCCTCTCAACTTGTAGAAGGCTCTAGTGCGATTAATAATGGCCTCGCTACGGTAAGTTCTAGTATTAAAGGAAACTTTGAACAAATTGATCTAGGCGAACTCGAAAAGTTACAAGCAAGATTACCGGAAATTGCAGCTGGTCTCGATGAAGCGGCGGAGGGTTTCGCCTACTTGCGTGAGAACTACTCTGATGCCTATGGTAAAATCGAAGAGGCCATGAAGAATATCCCTGAATATGAAATTACAAATGCTGATATCGAACAATTGTATGCGAGCGGTGCAGACCGGGAAGTGGTCGACCAATTGTTTGCGACCTATTCGGCAGCCCATCAGGCAAAAGACATCTTCGACTCTGCCAAGGAAGCCTTTCAAGCTGTAGATGGAAGATTAGCAGAAGTGAATGGCGCGATTGTAGAAATAGAAAAGACGCTTGGTACCGTTCAACAAGTCATTTCTGCGCTTGAGAATGTAAATGTGGTGGATTCCATCACTCAATTACAAGAAGGAATGGATGAATTTTCAGCTAGTTACCAAGCCTTTCATTCAGGATTAGTAGGCTACACACAAGGTGTGGGCAAATTATCTAGCTCTTACAATAAGCTACATTCTGGAATCGTTGACTTGTCTGGCGGTACGAATGAGCTAGAAGATGGAGTGGGGCAGCTTAATAATGGTACTCAAACCTTATATGATTCTACGAACAATTTACCTGACCAAATGAAAGACGAAATAGACCGTATGATATCCGAATACGACAAATCTGACTTCGAAGCCGTATCCTTCGTCTCGGATAAAAATGAAAAGATCAACTCCGTCCAATTCGTCATCAAAACAGAAAGCATCTTACTAGAAGAACAAGAAACTCCTGAGAAGCCAGAAGAAGAATCAAAAGGATTCTGGGCACGATTGAAGGAATTGTTTTCGTAAGCTAGGGAACAAACCTTTGCTTCCAGGCTGGATTTCGGGAGGCAAGGGGAAGGTTCTTTGCTTCCTATTGTAAGATGATATGTGCTAGGTAAGGTTTCACAACTGAATGAATAATAGAGAAAAGGCTGACGATGAGCGTCAGCCTTTTTTCTATTCCTGATATTCAATTGTCTGAATTGTACCATCTTCATTGTATGTTAACTCAGTGAATTTAACGCTGCGCTTGTGATTGACGCCACCAGACAGAGATGCGTCATGATAGAATAAATACCATTTGTCTTGGAACTGAACAATGGAATGATGGGTTGTCCAACCAAGAACAGGGGTAAGAATTTTCCCTTTATATTCAAACGGTCCTTGAGGATTTTCGCTCACCGCATAGACTAGGCTATGGGTTGTTCCTGTTGAATAGGAAAGGTAGTATAAACCATTGTATTTGTGAACCCAAGCACCCTCGAAGAATCTGCGCTCCTCGTCACCAGCAAGAAGGGGATTCCCATTCTCATCAACAATTGAAATATCCTGTGGTTCGCTCTTAAAAGTAAGCATGTCGTCACTTAGTTCGGCTATGACTGGACCTAGAGCTGGTGCTGTTTCAGCAGGACCTTCTGCATCCTCAACAAACGTGCCTGTTTGCCACTTTTCCAATTGTCCGCCCCAAAGGCCGCCAAAGTAGCAATATGCTTTATTATCGTCATCCACTAACACAGCTGGGTCAATACTGAAGCTTCCAGGGATATAGCTTTCTTTTGCTGTGAACGGACCTTCTGGCCTCTTGCTTGTAGCAACCCCAATTCTAAAAATACCGTCATGATCTCTAGCAGGGAAGAATAAATAGTATGTGTCGTTTTTATATGCCGCATCCGGTGCCCACATTTGCTTGCTAGCCCAAGGAACATCTTTTACGTGAAGAGCTTCCCCATGGTCCACAACTGGTGAATTAAAATCATCCATTGAAAGAACATGGTAATCTTCCATAGCATACTGATCGCCATTGTCATTGTCAGGGCCATCATGTTCAAGATCATGTGACGGGTAAATATAAAGTTTTCCTTCAAAAACATGAGCAGACGGGTCTGCCGTGTAAATATGCTTTACAATTGGTTCATTTTGTTTTGGTGTATTTGTCATATCGATTCTCCATTTAATGTAGTATGTTATGGTAACGCTTTCTCGTGAAAATAACACACTTAGTATAACAGATGCAAAATACTTTGTACATTGGTTGAACAAACTTCCGAAAAGTTATTTGCAACTAAAAATAAATTGCATTTATGAAAAAAAACCTGTCCAATGTCCCGTAACTGGGACTAGACAGGTTCTTTTTCATCTGTGTTATTTACTAGACCATTTCGTTTTATTTCTTCGGAATTTCACAACCATCGTCATCACAAACCACGCCATCTTGCTCCACGTTTAAAACTTTGATTTCATCCTCCGCAATCACCTTCTGCAATGCTTGGACAAATGTTTCTGTAGGTTGCGCTCCAGTTAGGGCGTATTTTTTATTGATCAGGTAGAAGGGAACTCCTGTTATATTATACTGTTTTGCCGTTTGTTCATCGGCACGAACTTCGTCACTCATTTCATCGCTTGCGAGCATATTTGCAACTGCTTCACTGTCCAACCCAACTTCAACCGCCAACTCCGTCAAAGTTTCGTGGTCGCCAATATGCTTTGACTCGGTAAAATAAGCGTGTAAAATTCGCTCAGTCATTTCCTTCATTAAGCCGTGCTTCTTCGCAAACATCGTCAAACGGTGAGCGTCAAAGGTGTTGGTTTGAATAAGGGTATCCATGTTGTACTCTAAGCCAGATTCCTCCGCCATCTTCACCATATTTTGCGTGTTGGCTTTCGCTTGCTCGATGCTCATGCCATACTTTTGAGCTAAGGATTCATAGATATTTTTGTTCACATCACGAGGTTTGTTTGGATCCAGTTCAAAACAGCGATATGTTACTTCAATAGGATGATCTATTTTCTTAAGAGCGTCCTCCAGACGCCTCTTGCCAATATAGCAAAATGGTCAAGCAAAGTCGGTCCACATTTCAATGTGCATTTGTATCCCTCCAGTGATTAAGTCTCTCAATAGTATATCTGTTATCTGTGAGTTTCACTAATCATTTGGTTGCAAAAAGGCATGATAGCGGTGATGGTAAAAATGGATAAAACGTAAGCTGATAGATGTTTGAGGAAAACCCTAGTATGAACTCCACAGCTAAACTCCTCCACGATTTTTGTCGAAGGATTTTCCTACTTTAATGACAACCTGTCTTTTATAATGAAGGGAGAATTCTGAAAATTTATTAAGGGGGAAGAAAAATGGCGAAAATGATCGTAATGTACGACCATCCTAAAGATAAAGAGGGATTTGATAAGTATTATCATGAAGTACATATTCCGTTAGCGGAGAAGGTTCCGAATTTGAAGAGTGCTGGAGTACATCGTGTTTTGCAAACAATGAACAGCGAGCAAGCCCTTTATTTAATTGCGGAGCTTGAGTTCGAAACCCCCGAGATCTTAACCAAGTCACTAGCAACACCTGAGTTTCAAGCAGTTCAGGGTGATTTAAGAAATATTATGGAATTTTTAAATAAGCCACCAGTTGTGGCACTTGTAGATTAATGATATTTGTAAAATTTCAATTGATTGTTGAGAGGGTAGGACTCTAGTAAACCAAGATTGGAGGGGGCAAATATTAAATGCCCCCTTATTTGCGTTTCTATGGTTAAGGAAGCGAAAGAACAGTTCGACTTCCAGTGAAAATAGGGTCTTATCCAAAATACAATAACGGTCTGGCGTAGCGGTTTTCGGGTGATTCCCTGCTTAATTTTGGTATCATCACCCCTATGAAGCGGGGTTCTGGCGTTTCCTGTTTCAAAGTGCCCAAACTATAAGCGAATTCAGAGAAAACGGTCACATTGAAGCTCTCAAAGTGACCAACTGCAAGTAAAATCAGAAAAACGGTCACATTGAAGGGTTCATAGTGCCCAAACTGCAAGCGAAATCAGAAAAACGGTCACATTGAAGAGTTCATAGTGCCCAAACTGCAAGTGAAATCAGAAAAACGGTCACATTGAAGGGTTCATAGTGCCCAAACTTCAAGTGAAATCAGAAAAACGGTCACATTGAGGCTCTCATAGTGCCCAAACTGCAAGCGAAATCAGAAAAATGGTCACATTGAAGAGTTCATAGTGCCCAAACTGCAAGCGAAATCAGAAAAACGGTTACATTGAGGCTCTCATAGTGCCCAAACTGCAAGCGAAATCAGAAAAACGGTCACTTTGAAGGTCTCAAAGTGAACGTTTTTCAGTGGTATCGGACTGTCCCCTAGCTTTACTATCTTGTAAAATCAAACTCCACTCCTGTAAGTTTTTCGCTTAGTTCCCAGAGTTTTTTCATGGTTGCTTCGTCATTCGCGACGAAATGGGGTGTTTCTAAGGCAGGGTAGCCTCTAAAACGCCCAGGACTATTCGGGCCGATGTATTCACCACCTGTTAGGGATGGTTCCGTTGCCGCGTAGAGGGTAGGAAGAGCGCCCATTTCAGCAGGTTGGAGAAAATGGTTCATAACTCCTTTGAGTAATCTAGGGGTTTCACTTCTGCCAAATTTAAATAGGTTGGTCGCAGAAACACCAGGGTGGCAGGCTAGGCTGATGGTTTGGATGCCATGCTCCTTCAGCCTTTTATCCAATTCCTTCGCAAATAGTAAATTGGCTAGCTTGCTTTGCCCATAAAACTTCATAGCTCTGTATCCTTTTGAAGCGTCGAGATTATCGAATAAAATCGCAGCACCTCTATGGGCTATACTGCTGACTGTGACCACTCGCGAGTTTGGGGTTGCTTTTAATAGAGGCAATAGAAGCCCGGTTAAGGCAAAATGTCCAAGATGATTGCTTCCGAACTGAAGCTCAAATCCATCTTTTGTTTTAGAATAAGGTGGCGTCATTACGCCAGCGTTGTTTAGTAATAAGTCGAGTGAAGCATACTGACTTGAAAAGTCGTTAGCGAACGCTCGGACACTTTCTAAGTCTGCTAAATCAAGCTTCATTACCTGAATTTCAGCATTCTTATGGTCCTTTAAAATCTCATTGCGGGCAGCTTTGCCTTTCTCTTCGTTGCGAACGGCCATAACCACACGTGCCCCTTTTTGAGCAAGAACTTTCGCTGCTTCCAATCCAATTCCACTATTAGCACCAGTAATAATGGCTGTCTTCCCTGTAACTGAATCAAGATTTAATCTATAAGCATTCGAAATCACCATTTAGTTTAATCTCCTCTCTAGCGGAAGCAGAGGGATTTCTTCTGCTTCCATCTTCAAGATAGCATGTATCTGTAGCCGCGACAATTTGGGAGTGTTTAAGAAATTGGTCTTCACAGAATCGTTGGATTTAAAAATGTTAGAAAGTGGGTTAAAATAGTAGGGTATAATGGACAATGGTTACAAATGATATGAAATTTAACTAGGTAGGGGTGTCTCTTACATATGTCAATCTTAGTAACAGGTGGTGCTGGTTATATCGGTAGCCACACAAGTGTTGAATTATTGAATGCTGGTTATGAGATTATCATCGTGGATAATTTATCGAATAGTAAACCTGAATCATTAAAGCGAGTAAAAGAGATTACAGGGAAGGATTTTAAGTTTTACGAGGTGGACCTGCTTGACCGTGCTGCATTGGATGAAGTGTTTGCATCGAATCAAATTGAGGCTGTTATTCATTTTGCCGGTTTAAAAGCGGTCGGAGAATCTGTATCGATCCCTCTTCATTATTATCACAATAATATCACTGGAACCTTGGTATTGTGTGAAGTGATGCAAAAATATGGTGTGAAAAATCTTGTTTTCAGTTCATCTGCAACGGTTTATGGGATGCCAGATCGGGTGCCGATTTCTGAGGACTTCCCTCTAAGTGCGACAAATCCTTATGGTCGGACAAAATTGATGATTGAGGAAATTTTAAGAGATGTTCACGTTTCAGATGAAAACTGGAGCATCGCGCTATTGCGTTATTTTAATCCAATCGGAGCACATGAGAGTGGCCGAATCGGAGAGGATCCAAATGGAATTCCAAATAACCTAATGCCGTATATCACGCAGGTTGCAGTTGGAAAACTGAAAGAGCTCCAGGTGTTTGGCAATGACTACGAAACCAATGATGGGACAGGGGTTCGAGATTATATCCATGTTGTTGACTTGGCTCAAGGTCATTTAAAAGCACTAGAAAAAGTCATGTCTTCAAAAGGCGTAGATGCCTATAACCTAGGAACTGGAACAGGGTATAGTGTTTTAGAAACAGTCTCAGCGTTCGAACAAGCCTCCGGCAAAAAGGTTCCACATCGCATCGCAGCTAGAAGGCCAGGAGATATAGGGGTTTGTTACGCAGACCCAACGAAAGCAAAGTCTGAACTAGGCTGGACTGCGAAAAGAGGAATTCAAGAAATGTGTCAGGATTCTTGGAGATGGCAGGAGAACAATCCTGAGGGGTATCATAAAGGCTAGTGATTAAAAGGAAGCAGAGGACGGACGGTTCTCTGCTTCCTTTTTTTGTTTTAAGAAGACTTTTGTTGCTCCTAAATCCTCTTGACCGAAATAGCGTTTCGCATTTTATGCAGGCTTTCCTTGCTTGCTTCTTTTCTGGCAATCATAACATTGACATAAAGAGAGTCGATGATGCTTAGTTGCGCAATCCGGGAGGAAAGGGCTTCGGAACGATAGTCGGTTTCCTCGGCTACGGTATAAAGGGCGATGTCGACTTTTTCACTTAATGGTGATTTCGCAAAGTTCGTAATCCCGATTGTTTTGACACCATTTTCTTTTAAAATTCTAAGCACATGGATGATATCCTTTGTCGTGCCTGAATGAGAGATAAGGACTGCGACGTCATTCTCAGTAAGTTGGGAAGCCGACATGAGCTGGATATGGGAATCACTATTAAAAAGAACCGGAATCCCAGTACGAATAAATTTATGATACGCATCCATGGCAATGATTCCAGAGCCACCACTTCCGAAAAACTCCACTCGGTTTGCCTTAATAAGGGCATCGACTGCTTTTTCAAACCCGCCGCCACCTAGGAGTTGCAAGGTATCTTCCAGTGTTTTGATATTGGTCCGGAAAACCTTTTCTGAAACGGTCCGAATATCGTCTTCTTCATTAATAGTTTCGTGAATATCTTTGATTGGCGTGACAATTTCGGAAGCTAAAGCGATTTTCATTGCTTGATAGCCTTTAAAACCTATTCGCTTGCAGAAACGAAAAACGGTTGAATCAGCAATGCCTAGATCTTCAGCAAACTGGTTAATCGAGGTATGAACAATCTTATCAGGATTTTCTACTATATAATCAGCAATCATTTTTTCTTTATCACTAAACTTGGCGTAATGGGTTTTAATACGAGCTAAACAATAAAGGTTATCATGGCTCATGATTCAACCCTCCCTATGAAAATAATTTTATATAAATATAGTATAAATGAAAATAATTTTTTTGAAAACGGTTGCGTAAAGAAAAATATTTTGTATAATAAGACTTGCTAAGAAAAAAAATTCTTCTCCAAGGAGGATATTCATGCATATTGGAATGATAGGTTTGGGAAAAATGGGCTTCAATTTAGCTCTTAATCTCAAAGAACATAACCATACAGTTACGGCTTTTGATAAGGACAATACCTCAGTCGAAAAAATTCAGGCTGAAGGCATTAACGGTGTTTCTTCGATTGAAGCACTTGTTCAGACTCTACCGAAACCACGAGTTATCTGGTTGATGGTCCCAGCTGGAGAGATTACTGAAGGTGTCATCAATGAAACTGCAGGGCTACTTGAAGCTGGCGATATTTTAATAGATGGGGGAAATTCCAACTATAAAGAATCGGTCCGCCGCGCAGAACAGTTAGCGGAAAAAGGAATTTATTTCTTTGACTGCGGGACAAGCGGTGGAATGGAAGGGGCACGCAATGGCGCCTGCACCATGATTGGTGGCGACGAGGAAGTATTTAAAGTGATTGAGCCCCTCTTTAAAGACATTACCGTTGATAATGGGTATTTGTATGCTGGTAAAAGTGGAAGTGGCCATTTCTTGAAAATGGTACATAACGGCGTCGAATACGGAATGATGCAAGCAATTGCAGAGGGATTTGATATCCTCGAGAAAAGCTCATTTGATTTTGATTACGAAAAAGTAGCGAGAGTATGGAACAATGGCTCTGTTATTCGCTCATGGTTAATGGAGCTAACGGAGAGTGCATTCTCTAAAGATGCAAAACTTGATGAGTTAAAAGGTGTTATGCATTCATCAGGAGAAGGGAAATGGACAGTTGAAACAGCTCTTGACCTTCAAGCGGCTGCACCTGTTATCACGATGTCCTTAATGATGCGCTACCGTTCACTTGAACAGGATACGTTCTCTGGAAAAGTAGTTGCCGCATTGAGAAATGAATTCGGCGGCCATGCTGTTGAAAAGAAATAGTTTATAGATCTTTTATAAGGACCTGTCTAGGTCCCTATAAAAGTAAAAAAATGAAAGCGTTTAGAAACAAGGGGGAAATAACATGTCAGCTTCGACATTAATTTTAGTAGCATTAGCGGGTATCTTCTTATTATTATTCTTGGTTATTCGTACAAAACTTCATGCTTTTGTAGCTTTGTTGCTAGTCAGTTTGCTTGTCGGAATTGCAGCGGGGATGCCGCTCAATGGCGTTATTACATCGATGCAAAACGGAATGGGAGGAACCCTCGGGTTCGTGGCGGTTGTTGTTGGTTTAGGGGCAATGTTTGGTCGCATGCTTGAGGTTTCCGGTGGAGCCGAGCGATTGGCGCAAACATTAGTGAAGAAATTTGGTCAGGAACGTGCGCAGTGGGCACTTGTGATTACAGGTTTTATTGTTGCGATTCCAGTATTCTTTGATGTTGGTTTTATTATACTTGTCCCGATTGTTTACGGTTTGGCTAAGAAAACAGGGAAGTCTTTGCTTTACTACGGAATTCCGTTATTGGCTGGTCTAGCGGTTACGCACAGCTTTATTCCGCCAACTCCAGGACCAATGGCTGTAGCAGAATTAATTGGAGCGGAGCTAGGTTGGGTTATTTTATTCGGTTTCGCGGCAGGTATTCCAGCTGCGATTGTCGCAGGACCAATCTTTGGTAAGTATATTGCGAAAAAGATTCATGTAACGACTCCAGACTATATGCTCGTTGAAGAAAAAGAGTATGATCGAGAATTGCCAAGCTTTGCGATGATTGCGAGCATCATTTTCGTTCCACTTGTCTTGATTCTTTTAAATACGGTTTCAGGTGCGGTTTTAGAAGAAGGAAATGGAATTCGTTCGTTTTTCACCTTTATGGGACATCCATTCGTAGCATTAACATTGGCTACTTTGCTTACGTTCTATTTCCTTGGAACAAGACGAGGATATACACGTCAGGAAGTCCAAGAAATTGCAACAAAAGCTTTAGAGCCTGCTGGGATTATTATTTTAGTAACAGGTGCCGGTGGTGTATTCAAGCAAGTATTGATTGATTCTGGTGTTGGGGAAGTTTTAGGAGAAATGATGGCCTCTTCTGCACTGCCACCAATCCTTTTAGCTTTCTTAATTTCAACAGTTGTTCGTGTTGCTCAAGGTTCGGCAACGGTTGCGATGGTGACAGCCGCTGGATTAATTACGCCATTAATTGAAACACTAGGAATGGAAGGTCCGGTATTGGGACTGATTGTTATCTCGATTGCTGCCGGTGCGACCATCTTCTCTCACGTGAATGATTCCGGATTCTGGTTAGTGAACCGTTACTTCGGTTTAGATGTGAAGGATACGTTAAAATCCTGGACAGTCATGGAGACGTTGATTGCCTTGGTCGGATTCGCGGTAGTCTTTGTAATCGGATTCTTTATTAGCTAACACTTATTTTAAAAAAAAAGTTACAGATAGACGGAGGGGGCGAGGTTATAGCCGCTTCCTCTCGTCATGTTTCAGGAGGTATTATCATGAGTCATTTAATTGGTGTCGATATTGGTACAACAAGTACCAAAGCAGTTCTGTTTACGAAAAAAGGGAAAGTGGTTGCCCACCATTCGGTTGGATATCCTTTACACACCCCGAACCCTTCGACGGCCGAACAAGATCCAGAGGAAATCTTTCAGGCGGTTTTGAACAGTATTGATGGTTGTATGAAAAAGAGTGGGTTGCAATCCACGGATATTGCATGTGTTTCTTTCAGCTCAGCGATGCACAGTGTGATTGCGGTGGATACAGAGGGAAATCCACTGACAAACAGCATCACCTGGGCGGATAACCGCAGTGCGAAATGGGCAGAGAAAATTAAGCATGAGTGGAATGGTCATGAGATTTATTTGCGTACAGGTACGCCGATTCATCCAATGTCCCCGCTTTCCAAATTGGTTTGGTTAAAAAATGAGCAAAGCGATTTGTTTGAGCAAACAGCAAAGTTTATTTCTATTAAGGAGTATGTTTTCTTTAAGTTATTTGGCGAGTATGTTATCGATCATTCGATTGCCTCAGCAACCGGGATGTTTAACATACATGACTTAGCATGGGACACTCCAGCATTGGAGCTTGCGGGAATAACAGAAGATAAACTTTCAAAGCCAGTACCGACTACTTTTATGCTAAAAGGTCTAAAAGAAGAGTTCCATCGTTTAACAGGACTTGATGAAAATACTCCATTTGTCGTGGGTGCTAGTGATGGCGTGCTTTCGAATCTTGGCGTGAATGCTATTGAGCCAGGTGTTGTCGCGGTCACGATTGGAACAAGTGGTGCGATTAGAACCGTTACGGATAAACCGGTCACTGATCCTAAAGGTCGGATTTTCTGCTATGCCTTAACTGAAAATCATTGGGTCGTCGGGGGACCGGTCAATAATGGCGGAATGATTTTCCGTTGGGTACGAGATGAGTTTGCTGCCTCTGAAGTCGAAACAGCGAAACGTCTAGGAATTGATCCTTATGATGTGTTAACGCGAATTGCTTCAGGAGTGAACCCTGGTGCGGACGGCCTGATTTTCCATCCTTATATGGCTGGGGAGCGCGCGCCGCTTTGGGATGCAAATGCTCGTGGATCGTTCTTTGGTCTAGGGATGCATCATAAAAAAGAGCATATGATTCGGTCCGTTTTAGAGGGTGTCGTTTATAATTTATATACGGTTTTATTGGCGCTAGAGGAATTAACTGGCGAACCGAAGCGTATTCAAGCAACAGGCGGCTTCGCGCGTTCGGAATTATGGCGACAGCTAATGGCGGATATTTTTAATCAAGAAGTAATTGTTCCTGAAAGCTATGAAAGCTCTTGTCTCGGTGCTGTTATTCTCGGATTATATGCATTGGGAGAAATTGACGATTTAACGGTTGTTTCTGAGATGGTCGGAGCAACACATAAGCATGAACCAAATGAAGACCATGCGAAAATTTATGAAGAGTTGTTACCGATTTATATTAGGCTTTCAAGATTATTCCAAACTGAGTATGAAAGCATTGCGGAGTATCAACGCAAGCACTTGGGATAAAAACTTAGAGGATTCATTTTATTTTAGGATGAACGGGTTCTCTTTAACACATATCACGATAAGGGGAGATTTTCCCGTTATACAAAGTAAAAAGCCCTCATTCCCCCGTTTTTCGGGTTAGTAAAGGGAATCTCTCCCCTTATTTAGGCTATTTTTCATGCTATTTGCTAATTAAGCGTAATTTTTCCCGCTATTATTGTTAAGTGTCAAAGAAGGAAAACTGAAATAACGATAAGAGCAGGGCAAATTCCATTATGGTTGCCCTGCTTTTTGGCCTTTCGCACCTCAAAGAGAACCCGTTATATTTTAGGATGGGTCCTCTTTTTTATTTGGGCAGCAATCCGCAGGGCATGGGAAGGATTTTGAGTAATCTCCATGTTTTGGATGAAACGTTTACGAGCCAATCACGACATATATAATGAAAGATATAAATAAAAAATAATATTACCAGAAATGGGGTTAAATAATGAGAAAACTTTGGTTGGTTTTGCTCCTAGGTATTTTGGTTGCGGGCTGTGGGACTAAGGGTGAGTCACTAAGCAATGAACCAGACACTAAGGTAGAAGCAGAAGGAAGTGGGATTGTGGCAGGAGAAATGGAAGCTAGTTTAACAGAGAAAAGTCCGTTTGTGTTTCAGTATGAAGTGAAAAATCAAACCGAGGAGGAAATGAAGCTTGAGTTCTCAAGCTCCCAGAGATTTGATTATTCTGTCCAAACTAAGGATGGCAAGGAGATTTTCCTATTTTCCAGTGTTGCGTCATTCCTACAGGTTATTGGGGAGGAGAACGTTAAGCAAGGAGAATCATTAACCTACGAAATAGACCTTCATGACCTAGAATTGCAAAAGGGCGACTATGTGCTGTCTGCCTGGTTGACACCAATGGATGGGCAAAAGTATAAGGCAACAAAGGAGTTTACGGTGGAATAGAAATTAAGGGATGTATTCTAGTGATTTCTTTCGAAAGCAAACATTGGTAAAAATCAAAGTTACCTGACTGAAGACGCGGCAGGAAAAACAATCGATCGCTATGAAACTTTCATGAAGCCCAAAATGATGGGAAGCAAGGAAGAACGGTCACCATGAAGCCTTCATGAAGCCCAAAATGATGGGAAGCAAGGAAGAACGGTCACCATGAAGCCTTCATGAAGCCCAAAATGATGGAAAGTAAGGAAAAACGGTCACCATGAAGCCTTCATGAAGCCCAAAATGATGGGAAGCAAGGAAGAACGGTCACCATGAAGCCTTCATGAAGCCCAAAATGATGGGAAGCAAGGAAGAACGGTCACCATGAAGAGTTCATGAAGCCCAAAATGATGGAAAGCAAGGAAGAACGGTCACCATGAAACTTTCATGAAGCCCAAAATGATGGGAAGCAAGGAAGAACGGTCACCATGAAGAGTTCATGAAGCCCAAAATGATGGAAAGCAAGGAAGAACGGTCACCATGAAACTTTCATGAAGCCCAAAATGATGGAAAGCAAGGAAGAATGGTCACCATGAAGCCTTCATGAAGCCCAAAATGATGAGTAACAAGTCAGAACGGTCACCATGAAGAGTTCATGAAGCCCAAAATGATGGGAATCAAGGAAAACCAGTCGCCATGAAGCCCAAAATGTTCATAGGCAAGAGACTAGGCTCGAACAAACAAAGGGACGATTCTCCGCTTCCTTTTTAGGCAAGCAAAAGAACCGTCCCGCTAGTTTATTTTGCTAACTAATCGAAGGTCTTAGAATACAAGTTACCTAGATAGACCAAGTCTTGGAGGAACAGCTCGATGACGGCAGGATTCCAAGGATAAACGCGGTCGCTTTCTTCTGTATTTACTATAGGAATCTTGACCTGTTTAATGGCCTCTTTTACAAAGCTATCTAATACTTTCGTTTCGAATTGAAGGTCTTTTGTTCTAATTTGGCTCATTTTCTTCATTATCACATTTCCCATAAATTCATTTGGAAAAAGCTCTTTATATAAGAAACCTAGTTGATAGGTAACTGGATAAGAAACACTTTATATTCTTTATGAATGTACTTGGATTCTCTTCCCGCAGCGCGTATGGCTGTGTAGTCGAAGAGAATATTTAAATCAAGCGCTTTCAATTTTGAAATGTTTTCAGGAGTTAAAAATGGAACAACGATGTCTCTTTTTTCAACAAAGGTTTTCAGTGCATGTTCAAGGTCAGCGGTCATTCCTTTGTCTGCTCCGCTAAGCAGATTTGAATCAACCATAGCGTATTCGGGTAAGTTTTGGACAGTTGTCATGATGGATTCCTCCAATGGTGTTAATGGCTTAAAAGCTTCATTTTATCATCGCTAGTCCGGTTTTACTAGGTTATTTCCATTGTTGGCAAACGCTTCCTAGCTGGGATAAAAAACTAGGTTAGATTTTAAAAGAGTACTACTAATCTATATAGAAAGGAGGGATATGGAATGAAAATACTTCACTCATTCCTTCCACTGTTTATATTCTCGTCCTTATTCCTTTTCGGTTGCAATTATGACAAAGATGAAACTGAGTCAAAATTGATCGCTAGTGAAAAAAGTTTACCAGCTAATTTTCATGAAATTGCATTCGAGAGGGAAACAGCTCCCTTCTTTCAGTATTTGGTGAAGAAGGCCAGCAGTCAGTCCGCATTTGAAGAAACCTGGAGCCTTTTTGAATTTACAAGTCGATTGCCGAAAGTAAACTTGAATGAGAAGGAAGTTTTGTTCATAGGAGTTCAAGAATCTGGTAGTTGTCCCTACGAGGTACAATCTAGTGACATAAGCGCCGATAAAAAGACTTTAACAGTACGTTTGTCGGAACCAAAAGGTGCATGCACTGATGATGCAACACCAAGAACATTTGTCTTTGAACTTGATAAAGCAGGATCCCAAGAAGTGGACAACGTCGTCATCGTTCAAAGTGGAGTGGAAACTAGCCTCCCTTTAGAATAGTAAAAGAACATAGGGCAGTTCTAGTATCTTGGAGCTTCCCTATGTTTTTTTATGTGTTTAAATAGTAAAAAGTGTGTGGAGGGCAATCGTTTCAAAAATGTTTTACTAAAATGGGGAAATCTTTATAATAAATAGAAAGAATAAGTTTCGGAAAGAGAAATGGAACTGAGCAACTTACCTATAAAAGAGACAGCGAAGGGGGGAAGGAACTTGGTTAGCGTTAGATCAGTAAAAGTCGACGGCGAGAGCATTTATATTTTTAATAGCGCGATTTATATCTTTGAATCTAGTATGTGTTACACTTTGCAGCTGGATGTCATCGTGAGCGAAGTGGTGGTCAACCGGTATAAAACTGAGGAGCAACTTATCATTGAGGTGGAATTGGAAGATGGTAGAATTATAAGCTCCATCATGCATCTAAAAACAGTGCCAGGTGGGCTTCCCCAACTCAATTTATTCTGTGATATCGAAGACCCAGACGAGTATTCGGGTCTCGATATTGTCAGCGAAAGCGACTCCGAATTTCCCGATATTGAAACAGGTATTACATTAGAAGACATTAGAAAAGTAGAAATGCCAAATGAAAAAGTCACATTGAAATTAAATCTCCCTATTAATCAAGTAGAATGGCTAAAAAACCAGAAAGCCCGGGATTTAAATGCCATTATTAAGGAGCTGCTTGAAAGCCATCTAAGGTGAGTGGGACAGAGGGACAGGCACCATGTCCCGTTTGGTTGCAGTGAGACAATGTACCTGTCCCTCTGTCCCTCTTCTGAAAACTCCAAACCTACTGGACACCTCGTTGTAGGTACCGACTTCTTTTGCGTGTTCCCCGGTTTCTTGATAACAGCGATTATGCCATAGATAGAAGACTGAATCGAGGACGACTACGTCCAGAGATTCTACTTTTCCCCCACATCCGCGACATGAAGTATCTTCAATAAAATTCATTGTTTGTTTAAACGCTACTTCTTCATTAGTTTTCTTTTTTACCACAATTCTTTCAACAACATCCAAGTCTATGCCTGCTTTTTTGATGTCTGCCAATTTTTCGGCATATGGAAGGTAGAGAAAACTACTAGTTGATGAGCCCATTTTTATATCACCCCTTAGAAATTCTCTGTCTAATTCCAAATAAGAATCAAATTAAATTTTCTCCTATAATATTTATTCGCCATTCGTGGTGGGTTTCCTTCACAACACGTAATTTGGGACAAGGTGCCAGCCCCAATTGATTAACAAATTTACACTAATTAGAATTTTATGGAACTTTATGTTACTGTAATCGTATTAACTATTATAACTAGTTATATAGTAACGAAAGTAAGAAAATATTTAGTGGGGCAGAGGGACGGGAAACCATGTCGCTTCTCGGCCACTAGTGGGACGATGAACCTGTCCCTCTGTCCCAAAATACTTAGGGGGAATAGAGAGAATGGCAGGATTTCTTAGTGTTATTTTTATTTTAATTCCGATTTTAATTGTTGCTGCGCTTGCGGGTATCGGGTATTTCTTTTGGGTGCGTATTCGTTATCGGACTGCGAAGTCAAATGAAGCGTTGATTATCACTGGTCCTAAGTTAGGTGATCCTGAAAAAGAGACTAATATCTTTACAGATTCAGAGGGACGTTCAATGAAAATCATCCGAGGTGGCGGATATCTTCTAAGACGATTTCAAACCTCAACGCCTGTTAATCTTACCTCGTTTCAATTGAAGTTATCGACGCCAAGAGTTTATACAAACGGTGGAGTGCCGATTGTCGCGGATGCGGTGGCAATGGTCAAGGTTGCCGATACATTAAATGGAATTGCTAACTACGCTGAACAGTTTTTAGGGAAAAAACAAAATGAGATTGAAGATGAAATCATTGAAGTCCTCGGAAGTAACCTTCGTGCAATTCTTTCAAAGATGACGGTTGAGGATATAAATAGTGATCGTGAGAAATTTAATCATGATGTCTCGGAAATTGCGCAAAAGCAATTAGATTTAATGGGCTTTAAAATTACGTCCTTAGGTCTTACGGATATTCGTGATGCTGATGAAGAAAATGGTTACTTAGAGAACCTTGGTCGTCCAAGGATTGCTGAAGTTCGCAAGCAAGCGGAAATCGCTGAAGCCAATAGTGAGCGTGAAACTCGTATTCACCGAGCTAAAAATGAGCAAGAAGCAAAAGAGGAAGAATATAAGCGTCAAATTTCTGTCGCCGAATCTAAAAAAGAAAAGGATCTACAGGATGCTGCTTTTATGGAAGAAACAGAACGTGCTCGCGCGAAATCAGAGCAGTCTTATGAGCTAGAAAGAGCAAAGCTTGCAAAGGAAGTAAAAGAAGAGGAATTACGTCTTAAATTCTTAGAACGCGAACGTGCGGTTAAGTTAGAGGAAGAGGAAAGCAAGGTTCGTAAAACCAAAGCGGACGCCGAATATTATGAAACGACACGTAAAGCGGAGGCAGAAGCTCGGAAAGCGCAAATCGATGGGGAAGCAAAAGCGAAAATTCGCAGAGAGGAAGGTTCTGCGGAAGCCGATGTTATTCGTGAGCGCGGTAAAGCCGAAGCAGAAGCTCGTAAACTATTAGCAGAAGCGATGGAAAAACATGGCGATGTCATCATCACCGAGAAGCTAATCGAAATGCTGCCTGTCTTTGCTGAAAAGATTGCCCAGCCGCTTAATAATATCGACTCTGTCAAAATCATTGATTCTGGCAATGGCCAAGGGATCCCTTCTTACGGAAGAAGTATTACCAAAACGATGGTCGATATGCAAGAACCATTGAAAGAAATGACGGGGATTGATATTGGAGAACTGCTAAAGTCTTATGCTACCAAAACCAGAGGCGACAACATCCATGTCAATTTTCCAGAAGTGAAGCATGTGGACAGTCCGTCTGCTCCAGACGCACCGGAAGAAAGCCAAAAGGATGGTTCCTCTGATTCAGAAAATAAATAGTGCTCAGAAAGCAAGGGGATGCTCCTTTGCTTTTTTTATGCCCAGATGCCCATTTACTTAGGTAATATGTCCATTAAAAGAAGAAAGCCTAGCATCTTTTTCAGCAGTTAGCATAAACCCAATGATAAAACCAAGCCCTAAAAACATGTATAATGGTGATAGGATCCATTTAAATCTTAAGTACTTTTTAAACAAATTACTTCATCCCTTTTATGAAAAATCAGAGGAAAGGGAAAACTCCCTTCTGATTAGAGAGCATTTTATTACAACAATATTACAAAAATTAAAAATCAATTGGAATAAGAGAAAATCTCCTTTTTATGGCGAATTGGTTTATATAATAGACACGTAGATAAAATGAGAGAGTTTCAGGGATAGAAATGAATGGGGGAGGAACTAATATGCTAGAATTCGAAACGAACATAGATCAGTTTGCAAAGATAAAGGTAATTGGAGTTGGTGGCGGTGGGAACAATGCCGTTAACCGAATGATTGATGATGGGGTTCAGGGGGTCGAATTTATTGCGGTCAACACAGACGCCCAAGCGCTAAATCTATCAAAGGCAGATGTGACGATGCAGATTGGTGAAACCTTAACAAGAGGACTAGGAGCAGGTGCAAATCCTGAGATTGGTCGGAAGGCTGTCGAGGAAAGCAGGTCACAGCTCCAAGAATTATTACAAGGCGCAGACATGGTGTTCGTGACCGCTGGAATGGGCGGTGGTACGGGAACGGGGGCTGCACCTGCGATCGCTCATATCGCTCGTGAACTTGGTGCTCTGACCATTGGGGTGGTCACGCGGCCATTCGCATTCGAAGGACGGAAGCGTGCGGTCAACGCTGCTTCGGGAATTGAGGAGATGAAAAAGGCTGTTAACACGCTAATCATTATCCCTAACGAGCGTTTATTGCAAATCGTGGACAAGAGAACACCAATGCTCGAAGCTTTCCGTGAGGCTGATAGTGTGCTTCGCCAGGGGGTTCAGGGTATTTCCGATTTAATTGCCGTACCAGGGTTGATTAACCTTGATTTTGCTGACGTGAAAACCATTATGTCTAATAAAGGAACGGCGTTAATGGGCATAGGAGTTGCTTCAGGTGAAGGTCGCGCTGTTGCAGCGGCAAAGATGGCGATTTCCAGTCCGTTACTTGAAACATCTATCGATGGAGCTCAAGGGGTATTAATGAATATCACGGGTGGCACGAACCTAAGTCTATTTGAGGTACAGGAGGCAGCAGATATTGTTGCATCCGCGACGGACGATCAGTTAAATATGATCTTTGGATCTGTCATCAATGAAAAATTAACCAAAGAAATTATGGTTACGGTGATAGCGACTGGATTCAATAATGGAGAAGAACCATCGTTAAAAACAGTACAGAGCCCATTAAATGAAGGGGTAGCGCAAAATCGGAGTCAGCAAGTACAGGTAAATCAAAACCAAAACCAATACCAACGTGAAACCAGTGGCTACCCTGAAACAGGAGAATATGTCCAACAACAAGGTTTGCAAGAGGATTCTCTTGATATTCCAGCTTTCTTACGAAAGAGAAGTAGAAGGCGATGAAGTTGTAATTGAAAGGTAAAGAAAAGTTCCCTAAGCAGGTAACGGGTTCTGTTTTGAAGTACAAAATATGAATTAACATTGCTTTTCGTATAGTAATTCGCACCAATATTTATAAGCAATTTGGCAAGTAAATCAGAAAAGAAAAATGCTTGGAGTCATATATATGCTCCAAGCATTTTTTATTCCAAGATCAGCACCGGTTAGTGATTTCCAATTCGACAAGAATTGCCAGCAAATAAGCTACTAAAATAAGGGGAGAAATTCCCCTTATCGAGGAAATAATACGAAAAATAGAGTAAAAAGAGGGAAAAATCCCCCCTATTTACTCAAAAAACATGAAAATGGACCATTTTATTTTGCCTTAAAGGGAAAAACTCCCCTTATTTAAACAATTCATTAAAGTTCATTTAAGACCAAGAAAAGTACCAATGTTTGAGAATAGAGCCATTGAGAATTACTAAATTCCTCCAAATTTCATATCGACAAATGGGAGAAAAGTACGCTAAAGTGATGGTTGGTGTAGTTTGTCTCGATGAAAGTAGGGGTTAATATGGTTAGGAATATACTTAAAAATATCAGCTGGACCTTCATTGTTATACTAATGATTAGTTTACTAGGTTGTACTATTAGCGATAAAAATCAAGCGGTGGAAGTTGAGCAATTACTAGAAGAAAAGTATGGTCAAGAATTTACAGTCAGAAGCATTGGTGGTCGCTATGGAACGGCTAGTAATGATACGGTGACAACCTATGTACATCCTGCCGAAAATGAAGGCATATCGTTTAAAGCAGTGATGACTAAGGATGGTGAGCTTATGGCTGATAGTTATATTCCTCGTATCATTAGCGATTCATTGAACCAGGTCTTAAGGCAGGAATTACAGAGTGAGGGGATAGAGAGTAAAACGATGGCTGTCATAATGAAAGCCGATAGTTCTGCAGAGAAAAATCCAGATATTACGTTAGAGAAGTATGTGAAAACCTACAAACCAGGATATTTTTCTGCTGATATGATTGTGAAGGAAACGCCGAACTTCACAGCAGAGCAGTTTGAACAAGCATTACAATCCGTGTATCAAGCAGGTTTACATACAAACTTCCAAGTGCATATTCATGTGATTGCAGTAGAGGAGTATGAAACGGTGTCGGCAGAATTTCAACAGCTTGCCGAGGTTTCGGACTCGTGGTTTACCAATTATAACGTGGTAGATGAAATGAAGGTATATATCGATGATAAGGGCTATCATATTTTACAAGCAGGCGCTAACGAATAGTACGAAGGTTCATTAGGCTTACTGAAGCGGCTTTCAAGCTGAACTCGTACAAGGCTTTCGTGTTCATCACCTCAGATCGAAAAATTATCGAAAATACAGTTAACTTGGTTGTTGGCTGTAATTTTCTGTTCAAGGAAAACAGGGGGTTATATGGTGATGAGATTATTTAAAAGTATTATAACCTTCATATTAATATCAACTTTTAGCATACTGGGTTGTAGTGCTATTGATAAGAAGCAAACAGCAGATGTTGAAAAAGAATTGCAGAAAAAATACAATCAGGAATTTAAGGTTACCCATATTGGCGGTCGATACGGAACGGCCACTAATGATACCGTTACGACATTTATTCATCCTGCAAATCAAGAGGAGTTGGTATTTAAAGCGATCACGGCTAAGGATGGCAGCTTAGTCTCGGATAGTTATATTCCTACACTCATTAGCCAATCCTTCAATCAAATTTTAAAAAAGGAATTACAAACAGTAGGGATTGAGAGTGAAACATCCACATTCGTGATGAAGGCAGATAGCTCTACAGAGACCAACCCAGACATTTCGTTAGAAGAATATGTTACAACCTACAAACCTGGTTATTTCTCAGCCCATATGATTGTGAAAGAAAATGCGAATGTAACAGGTGAGCAATTTGAGGAGGCTCTAAAAGCTGTTTATCAGGCAGGGTTAAAGACAACTTTCCAAGTCGGGATTCGCGTGATTTCAGAAGAAGAGTATGAGGAAGCTCTTACCGAATATAAGCAACTGCCTGAAGTATCTAGTTCTTGGTTCCGCAATTACACTGTTATCGAAGAAATTGAGGCAGTTGTTGATGGGAATGGATACCACTTTGCAACAGTAGGCTCTAACTCCTAATAATAGGAAAGGCATTTTCTTCGGGATATATGATATCAGTCTATACTTGAATTGACGGCGGAAGAACTTTTAAAGGCTTTTAGAAAATAAAAAAGGAACCCTTATTACGATAATAACGGGTTCCTCTTTTAATAAACGTTTTAATCAGGAGATTTTTGGTCATGACCAGCGATCAAGGACAGTTTTAGCCTTGTGAAGGGAACTTTTGTCCGTGACAAGCGCTCTAAAGGACAAAAACCACTTCAGAAACCGCAAAAGTGTCCATGACAGGGGCTCTCAAGGACAAAAACCAGTTCAGAAACCGCAAAAGTGTCCATGACAGGGGCTCTCAAGGACAAAAACCAGTTCAGAAACCGCAAAAGTGTCCATGACAGGGGCTCTCAAGGACAAAAACCAGTTCAGAAACCGCAAAAGTGTCCATGACAGGGGCTCTCAAGGACAAAAACCAGTTCAGAAACGGCAAAAGTGTCCATGACAGGGACTCTCAAGGACAAAAACCGGTTCAGAAACCGCAAAAGTGTCCATGACAGGGGCTCTCAAGGACAAAAACCAGTTCAGAAACGGCAGAAGTGTCCATGACAAGCGCGTCATGAAAGTTTGAGCATACGTAGGAACGCCTATCAGCTGATAAGCGTTCCTTTTTTATCTTAGTTGGAACGACTCCAGTCTATAAGTCGCTGAACGAGCCGCTTGCGCTTCCATTACTCAATAATTTCCACTTTCACTTGCTGTCTACCATACTGCACTGCGTCATCATAATCTGGAATGAATACATCAATTTTGTTGCCCTTGATCGCTCCGCCTGTATCTCCTGCGGTTGCGTAGCCGTATCCTTCTACATGAACCTTTGAACCAAGCGGAATCACGGATGGGTCAACGGAGATGACTTTTGCATCTGGGTTTTCTTTTAGGTTGATCCCTGTGCTGGTAATACCTGAACAGCCTTCGCAACTAGCTGTGTATGCCGTTGCTTCTACTGTAATCACCTTGCTTGCTTCTTCTTTTACTTCAGGGGCTTTGCTAGCTTCGGCCACCTGCTTTGGTTCTTCAACGGTTTTAGCCTCTGTTTTGACTGAGACAGCTTGTGAACCCTCTTCTTTTGGTGGTGTAGTGGTTGCGGGCTCAGTTTTGGTGTTCTGGATGGCTTGTCCCTTATTTGTTACGGTTCCTTGAACCTTTGTTTTTTTCGTTTGACCCTTTGTCACATGTCCTTTATTTGTATAAACTTTGACATTCAAACCAGGATGAATAAGATCTGATGTTAGGTTGTTCCAATTCTTTAGATTCTCGACGGAAACTTTATTTGCTTGCGCAATCTCCCAAAGTGTGTCGCCCTTTTTTACCGTTACTGTAATATAAGGGGAAACAGTTAGCACATCCTCGGGATGAATTAAATCACTAGAAAGATTGTTCCATTTTTTTATAGATTCCACTGATACACCATAATCCTGTGAAAACCCCCAAAGTGTGTCACCCTTCTGAACAGTGACTTCTTCTGCTTGTACAGTCGTTGCGGCTGACGTAATGATTGCCGCTGTTGCCACTAATGATACGAATTTTTTTTTCATTCTCATTTGCCTCCCATGGCTCTTTTATCTTGTGGACTAGCTTAACATAGTAGTCTTACAGAAAAAGAACAGGGAGATATTAATTCATTTACGAATATAACAGGATGTTAATATTATTGCAGAATATGATTCTAACTACCTAGTTGGTTGAAACAAGGGGACGTTTTTCCTGCTTCTACACGTATGGAGGGGGAAAAGAACCGCCCCTTATTCAAAAAAAAAGTGCCAGACACTGTGTCTGGCACAAACTACATCGAGCTTTATTAAAGCTCTTTGTAATCAAAGTACTTAAAATAACTTGGCTTTGCTTGTCCGCTTAAATCTTGGGCACATAAGCCAACAAATGTACCTGTGAAACGAATATAATCAGCATCGTCATCGGAAAGGTGACTAAAGTCAATTCTATCACCAATCTCAAACCATGTATCGCCATCAAGAGAATAGGCGAATTGTAGCCATTGATTTTCAATGGTTGCTTTCAATTTGCAACTAGAACCTTCTGGGAGTGAAACATCGCATGCTAATAATTCATCGTATTTTCCATGCTTTGTTTCAATGATTCCTAGGCAGGTTCCTAGCTCCTCATGATGAGTGACGCGTAAATATACATGATCATCGGTATCGTAGTAAACTATCAACCCCGCCATTTGTTGGAAGGTGTCCGGAGTGAACTCTATTTCAGTTTCAACCTCCGTACGGAAGCTTTCCAGCCTTCTGGCTACTAGACTTTGACGGTGTAGGGAGCTCATCGATTCTCCCCCCTTGAGGGTGAGATAGCCTGGTCGCTCAGTGAGCGAAATCCAATCCTCCGTAAACGGTCTTCTTAGTGAGTTCCAATATTTTTTATAGCTCGTTTCCTTAAAATCATCAAAATTACTTTCGTGTTCAAAAGGATAAGCTGGCAATTCTGGCGCATCGACTTCTAACTGTGGATGATTTCCACCCTCAACACGGAGCCACCCGTCTTCGGTCCAGTAAACTTTTTGGATCGCAGTTTCCCGTCCGAGGATACATTTTTTATCAACCACGGGACGTCCGCATAAGTGCGCCATATACCATTCCCCGCTTTGTGTTTCTACCAAACTTCCATGACCGGCCTTTTGTAGTTGGCTTAGATCGGTTTGGTCGGAAGTAAGGATAGGATTGGTTGGGTCGATCTCATATGGTCCAAAAAGCGATTGAGAACGAGCCATTGTTGCGGCATGTGTGTACCAAGTACCACCCTCAGCCGTCAGCAAATAATAATAGCCATTCCATTTATAGAGATGCGGTGCTTCAGTTAGCCCAAGCTCAGAGCCCTTAAAAATATTGCGAATCGGACCAACAAGTTTCTTTTCCTCCACGGAATATTCCTGGAGTGCAATCCCCGCAAACGAGTTGGTTCCTTTACGGAAATCCCAAATCATATTCACTAACCATTTCTTCCCATCATCATCATGGAAAAGGGAAGGGTCAAACCCGCTGCTATTTAAATAAATCGGTTCCGACCAAGGACCTTCAATGTTTTTGGCTGTGACCAAGTAGTTATGCGTATCCTTAAACGCACCCATTCTACTTTTTACATCTGTATAGATTAGATAAAAAAGACCGTCTGAATGGCTCAAGCAAGGCGCCCAAATACCGCCAGAGTTCGGGTTTCCAATCATATCGAGTTGCGATGAACGCGTTAATGGATAGGTAAAAAGTTGCCAATTCACCATATCCCTCGAATGGTAGATTTGTACGCCTGGAAACCATTCAAACGTCGAGACAGCAATATAATAATCATCCTCAACCCTAAGAATAGATGGATCAGGGTGGTATCCTGGCAAGACTGGATTCATTATTTTTGTCATTTAAGAACATCCTTTCAGTAAGCAGGTGGACGATCTTTTTAAAAATTGTCCCCACAGCTTGCTCCTAGATTACTTGGCTAGATTATAGTATACTACAAAAATGAAAGCAGTTACATTTTTAGGTGGAGGAAAAGTGTAAGGACCGACCCTTGGAATATAAAAATAAAACTTTTTTACTTGCTCTCCTGATTTGTCTATGATACTATCAACTTAGTTAATCAGTGCAAACGTTTTCCTTCATTACAGAAAACGATGCTAGATTACATAATCATCTTCAAGTGAATTTTTTTATGGATAAGTTTGGAAGCGCTTATATTGAGTAAAAAGGACACTTTTTTATTTTAATCTTTTGTGCAAACGAATTCACAAGAAATCATTAATGATGGATAGGGAGAGTGTATTTAGATGAAGTTTTATGTAAAAGCAGCTTCAGCTTTAGCGTTATCAGGTTTGTTACTAGCAGGTTGTGGATCAGCAGATGAAGGCAGTCAAGAAACAGCATCCAAAGATAAAGTAACTATCGATATTTTCCAAAATAAAGTAGAGTTTAAGACCCAATTTGAAGAATTGGTTGCTCAATATGAAGAAGAACATCCAGAAGTTAAAATTAATGTGAAAACAGTTGGTGGCGGTACGGATTATGCACCAGTCCTTAAGTCTTCATTTTCATCAGGGGAAAACATTGATATCTTCAACCTTGTTGGACCACAAGACGTTCTTGACTATAAAGATTATTTAACAGACCTTTCGGATACTGCAGCTGCTGAGGCGGCATTAGACGGTACATTAGCTACCGTACAACAAGGCGAAGAAATTCTTGGATTACCAGTTAACCAAGAAGGCTACGGTTTGGTTTACAACAAAGCGGTTTTTGAAAAAGCAGGTATTGATCCAAGCACAATCCTTTCTTACGAGGATTTAGAAAATGCGGTTAAAACTCTAGATAGCAAGAAGGATGAGCTAGAACTAGAAGCAGTATTTGCTCTTCCAGGGAAAGAAGCTTGGGTTCTTGGTGACCACTTAGCGAATGCGTATTTAGCAGATGAATTCAACCACTCTGTTACTGAATCATTTAATGCGGATACAGTAAAGTTTGAAAAAGGGAAGGAAATGCAAAGATTCCTAGATTTACAGAATGATTACTCTATTCAACCAGTTCTAAGCCTTGATTACTCCCAACAAGTTGAAGAGTACTTCTCATTAGGAAGAGTCGCGATGATTCAACAAGGGAACTGGGTTTATGCTTCTGTTGAGCAAATGGATCCTGAATTAGCTGAAAACATTGGAATTCTACCGATTCCTGTAGAAGGCTATGAAGGTAGCATTCCTGTTGGTGTATCAAGTTACTGGGCTGTCAATTCGAAATCAGATGATGCAGAAGTACAAGCTGCTAAAGACTTCTTAGACTGGATGTACACATCTGAAACTGGTAAAGAAGCCGTTTTAACTGAATTCAAATTTATTCCTGCTTATGATGGCTATGATACAGATAAAATTTCTGACCCACTTTCACAAGATGTTTATCGTTATGCTTCAGAAGGAAAGACCATTGGTTGGATCTTCGCTGGTTACCCTAGCAACCCATGGGGAACAGGCGTAGCTGGTCCGAATATGCAACAATACATTGACGGTAAAATGACTTGGGATGAAGTTGAGGCAGACTCCATCAAGCAATGGGAAGAAAAGCGTAAATAATTGACAAAACTAATAAGCTAACAAAGCAGCTACTAAGCTGATTTGTTAGCTTTATTTTTCAAAGATATATAGGGGGTCACATCATGGGAAATCGAAGTCTATCATTCTGGCTTTTTCTCACACCAGTTTTAGTCGCTTTAGGACTCGTCGTCATTGTTCCATTAATCTACGGTACCTACTATTCATTCACTGATTGGAATGGACTAACTGCATCGCAGTTTGTAGGATTTGAGCATTATATAAAACTATTCCAAGATAAAGCATTTTTAAATTCAATTTGGTTTACGATTAAGTTCTCGTTTGTCACGATTATCCTACTCAACGTGATTGGGTTAGGTTTTGCCCTGCTTGTTACGCAAAAGTTGAAAACGAGCAATCTATTAAGAACGGTTTTCTTCATGCCAAACATGATTGGTGGCTTGATTTTAGGTTTCATCTGGCAGTTTATTTTTATCAATGTGTTTAGTGATGTTGGCGAAGCGCTGGGCTTTGCAGGACTACAAGGCTGGTTATCGACAACTACTACCGGTTTCTGGGGTCTTGTCATTCTGACTTGCTGGCAGATGGCTGGTTATATCATGATCATCTATATTGCCTACCTACAGAATATTCCCGGAGAGCTCGTCGAAGCGGCGAAAATGGATGGAGCGAATAGCTTCCAACGTTTTAAAAATATTACGTTTCCACTTGTGGCACCAGCGTTTACAGTTAGTATGTTTTTAACATTGTCCAATTCCTTTAAAATTTACGATCAAAACTTATCATTAACAAATGGTGGACCGTACGAATCGACGCAAATGGTCGCAATGGAAATTGTTAAAACGGCGTTCAGCGCCAATGAAATGGCTTATGGACAGGCAAAGGCCGTTGTGTTCTTCATCATGGTTGCGGCAATTGCCTTAACACAAGTTTATTACAACAAGAAGCGGGAGGTTGACCTATAATGGAGAGCAAATTGAAAAATTATCTAATCGGAGGCTTTGGCATTTTGCTCGGGCTATTATGGTTATCTCCGTTTTATTTGATGATTGTCAACGCGTTTAAATCAAAGAAAGAAATTTTTATGGGCGTTCTCGGACTTCCAGAAGCATGGTCGTTTGACAACTTTGTCGAAGCGTTTATTGACTTAGACTTTGTTAACTCTCTTTGGAATTCAGTCTTGATCACAGTTGTCAGTGTCGTGGTTATTATCCTGTTTTCCTCAATGGCAGGTTACGCTCTATCACGAAATAAAAGCAAATTAAGTGGTGGAATTCTCTTGCTGTTTGTTGCCGCGATGTTGATTCCTTTCCAATCTGTGATGATTCCACTTGTTTCCCTATTTGGAAAAGCGGATATGCTGAATCAAGCAGGTTTGATTTTTATGTACTTAGGGTTTGGTAGCAGTTTATCCATCTTCTTGTATCACGGTGCGATGACAGGAATTTCACAATCACTGGATGAGGCAGCAACG
This sequence comes from Mesobacillus maritimus, assembly GCF_044803185.1. Classification (GTDB taxonomy): domain Bacteria; phylum Bacillota; class Bacilli; order Bacillales; family Cytobacillaceae; genus Mesobacillus_B; species Mesobacillus_B maritimus_B. The sequence goes on along the minus strand of NZ_CP085225.1, from coordinate 5,040,917 downwards.
ATTGACGGAGCGAACCGCTTCCAGACGTTTACGCGTATCATTTTCCCATTGCTAAAACCAATTTCCGTGACAGTTGCGATACTAAATGTAATTTGGATTTGGAATGACTATCTATTGCCATCGTTAATTTTAAGTGAAAACAATGCAACGATTCCGTTGAAAATGTTTTACTTCTTTGGACAATACACAAAGCAATGGCATTTAGCACTTGCTGGATTAACAATTGCGATTATCCCGGTTATTGTGGCGTACTTCTTTGCGCAAAAGCAAATTATTGAAGGTGTTTCTGAAGGGGCCGTTAAATAACGTTCATAAAAAGCTATAGAGCTTTCGGCTGTTTTATTTTAAAATGAAGGAAAAGAGTCTGGCTATGACTCCTGAAAGGGAAAGAAGGTGGAAAAAATGGCAGTCACAATTAAAGATGTTGCGCGTGAGGCAAATGTTGCACCCTCTACCGTTTCACGTGTCATTTCGGACAGTCCGAGAATCAGCGAGAAAACGAAACGAAAAGTGCGCAAGGTAATGGAAGAAATGGGCTATTATCTTAATCATAATGCTCGTGTTCTCGTCCAGAAAACCACGCAAACGATTGGCATCGTCATGAAGAACTCGACAAGTGCTTCGTTACATGATCCCTTTTTCCCGGAAGTTCTAAGAGGAATTAGCGCACTCTGCCATCAACAAGAGTTTAATATTAGCATCACGACTGGTGAGTCAGAGGAAGCTATTTTTCAAGATGTCGTAAAAATGGTTCAGGGAAAACGAGTGGATGGGCTGATCGTGTCATACTCAAAAAAGGACGATAAAGTCGTTCCTTTCCTAGTGAAAAGCGGTATTCCCTTTGTGGTTGTGGGGAAACCAATTGGCAAAGCCAATGAAATCATGAGTGTGGATAATGATAACGTTCGCGCAGCAAGAGAGGCAACAGAGTTTTTAATTCAGCTAGGTCATAAAAAAATTGCTTTTATCGGTGAACAACCGCAGTTTGAGGTGGCAGCAGCGAGAAGAACAGGGTATATGGAGGCTCTTCGCCTGAATGATATTGAGATTGAGCCCGCTTATACCAAGAGTTTAGATAAAACGGTGCTGATGAAGGAAACCGTTGACGAGGTCATGGACCTACCTAATTCGCCAACAGGATTTGTGGTCACAGATGATATTACCGGTTTAAATTTATTGTTATGTTTGCGTGAAAAAAACATTAAAGTTCCTGACGATGTAAGTATCATCAGTTTCAATAATACCTTTATTGCCCAGCTAGCAACGCCGCCGTTAACATCGATTGATACACAGATTTATCAGTTGGGGTACGAGTCGGCTAAATGCTTAATAGAGGAGATTAAGAATCCTTCCATGTTTAAAAAGAGTGTCATCATCCCAACGATTATTGTTGAGCGAGAATCCTGTAAATCCTTGTTAGTTAAATAAAGGCTGTTTTCGTAAAGATTGTTGTTAAAATTGTAAAAATCATAAAACCGATTTTTACTACCTAAAGCCGATTTTAACGTAAGGTAAGAGATTTTGTACGTTATAGTAAGTTTGTAAGCACTTTTCTCATAATAAAAGCTATTTTGCAGTAAAAAAAAGCTTCATCCATCCTATTTTGTGCTGAAAAGCAACAAAGTTTGAGAAAAGAGCCTAAATAAAAAAACGTTGCGAAGGCAGTTTAAGGGCCAATGCAATTTTTTTTGGAGGATTGCGCAAACGATTTCTCTCGTGGTGCACAATGAGTGGTTAAAGAGAGTTGTACTAGTAGAACTGAGAGCGCATCATGGTGCAGCGTATAGTGATAAGCTTTTGAGAATCCCGTTGAATAGTTTTTTTGATGAATAAGACGATTAGGAGGTAAAGTCATGAACAACATCATGGGTGGCTTGTATACGGTGAGTGAGTGGGTTATGAGGTTTGCGGTCATCAATTTGTTGTGGCTATTGTTTAATCTTCCAATCGTCTTTTCTACGGGGAATCTCCTGTTAGCTGGAGGGCAAGGTGAAATGATTTTATTCGCCACCATGACGGCTGTGTTCGCACCGTTTGTCTTCTTCCCAGCAACGGCGGCGATGTTTGCTTCGGCAAGAGACTGGATCATTGAATACGAGGGACCTTCCATTTTCGTTTCATATGTGAATTACTACAAACAGAATTATAAAAAAAGCCTTCTCGGCGGCTTCATTATTACTGGGTTATGGGTCATTTTAATCGTGGATTTTATCTTTTTAAAAGATTTCAGTATGATACTAGCCTTTGTTTTTATCGTATTTGGACTGATTTTATACGTCATTACAATGAACTTTTTCTCAGTCAATGCCCATTATGATATGAAGCTACGCGGATTGCTGAAGAATGCATTTTTTATCACGGTAGGGAGTCCGGTGCTTCTGTTCGCTGTTTTATTTAGTGGAATAGTCTTGTTATATGCAAGCATCAAGGGACCATTGTTTCTTCTGTTGTTTTTCTCCGGATCCTTGATTGCCTTTTTGTCCTTTTCGGCCTTTTACCGACTATACTTAAGGCTGCTTTCGTAAAGATTGTTGTTAAAATTGTAAAAATCTTAAAACCGATTTTTACTACCTAATGCCGATTTTAACGTAGGTGAAGTTATTTTGTGCGTTAAAATATAGTTTACAAGCTCTTTTCTCGCAAATTACGGTATTTAGAACTGAAAACATAGCTTAACCAATCAAACTTCATCAGCCTAAAGTGACAAAGTTTGAGAAAAGAGCCTAATTAAAAGTAACAAAATAAGAAATATAAATCATCATGAATCTCTATATACATAGGGAATAGATTTCTTCATACACAGGTAGGAGAATTTTGGCAGATGTCAGGTGCCATTTTAAAATTTAGGAGGTTAGTTTTGTGAATAAGATATGGTGGAAAGAAGCGGTAGCGTATCAGGTCTACCCGCGTAGTTTTATGGATTCTAACGGAGACGGAATTGGTGATATTCAAGGCGTCATCTCTAAATTAGATTACTTAAAGGACCTCGGAATCGATGTCATTTGGATGAGTCCGATTTACTCATCACCAAATGATGATAACGGCTATGATATCAGTGATTATAAAGGAATTATGGATGAGTTCGGAACGATGGAGGACTTTGATCAGCTGTTAGCAGAAGTCCACGGGCGTGGGATGAAGCTCATCATGGATTTGGTGATCAATCATACGTCAGATGAGCATCCATGGTTTATCGAATCACGTTCTTCTAAGAATAACCCATACCGAGATTATTATATTTGGCATTCTGGAAAGAAAGGCAAAGAGCCGAATAACTGGGAATCTATTTTTGGAGGCTCTGCTTGGGAGTATGATGAGAACACGAAGGAATACTTCATGCATGTTTTCTCACGCAAGCAACCGGACTTGAACTGGGAAAACCCAAAGGTTCGCGGGGAGTTATATGAAATGGTCAATTGGTGGCTAGACAAGGGAATCGACGGCTTCCGTGTTGATGCGATTTCTCATATTAAAAAAGTTCCAGGGTTCCCTGATTTACCGAATCCTGATAAGAAAAAATATGTTCCTTCTATGAAAGGACATATGAATCGCGATGGAATTCAAGTGTATCTTGAAGAGTTAAAGCGTGAAACCTTCGCGAAATACGATATCATGACGGTCGGAGAGGCCAATGGTGTGACGATTGAACAAGCAGATGAATGGGTAGGCGAGGAAAACGGTAAGTTCAATATGATTTTCCAGTTTGAGCATTTGGATCTCTGGGGGAAAAGCACGGAAGGTGGCCTCGACATCCACGCTTTAAAGAAAACTCTAACCAAATGGCAAAAAGGGCTGGAAGGCATGGGTTGGAATGCACTATTCCTTGAAAACCATGATCAACCACGCTCGGTTTCGACTTGGGGCAATGATGAAGAATTGCGAGACAAATCCGCCAAGTGCTTAGCGACGATGTACTTTTTAATGCAAGGCACTCCGTTTATCTATCAAGGGCAGGAAATTGGGATGACAAATGTTCAATTTGACTCCATCGAGGATTATAACGATGTCTCCATTAAAAATCTTTATAAAATTGAACGAGAAGAAGGCAAGTCTCATGAGGAAGTCATGGAAATCATTTGGAAGAATGGCCGTGATAACTCAAGAACGCCAATGCAGTGGAACGATGGGGTTCAAGCAGGTTTCACGACAGGTAGCCCTTGGTTAAAAGTAAACCCGAACCATAAAGAAATCAATGTCGAAAATGCTTTGAAAGACCCTGATTCCATCTATCATTTTTACAAAAAATTAATTGAACTTCGAAAAGAAAATGAAACACTCGTTTATGGAAACTATGACATTGTTCTAAAAGACCATGATCAGATTTATGCGTACACTCGGACTTTACAGGATGAAACATTCCTTATCATCACAAACTTGTTCCCAGAAGAAGCAGAATTTACATTCCCAACAAGTTTAAAAGCTGAAGAAGCAGAACTTTGCAGCAGCAACTACCCACTACAATCGGACGAAGACATTACGACGATTACATTACGTCCTTATGAGGCGAGAGTGTATCGTTTTGGAGTGAAGTAATTTCGACGGTTTCTTTGCTTAACTCCCACTGGGAACGCAAGGGAGCCGTTTTTTTATTATTAATGAAAGGAGTGTAATCCATATGGTAATCCACAAAAAGAATCTCAAAAAAGCGAATCAAGTTGTTTCTCAACTAAAGGATAAAATAAGTCACCACCAATGGCGTTTGAAGTATCATGTGATGCCGCCGGCGGGTTGGATGAATGACCCGAATGGTTTTTCGTTCTTTAATGGAGAGTATCATTTGTTTTACCAGCATCATCCGTTTAGCCCTGAGTGGGGACCGATGTACTGGGGTCATGTGAAAAGTAAGGACCTTGTCCACTGGGAGGAGCTGCCGATTGCTTTGGCGCCTAGTGAAAACTTTGACAAAGATGGCTGTTTTTCAGGTAGTGCGATTGAAAAAGACGGAAAGCTCTATCTTGTTTATACAGGTAACGTTTGGGTTGATGGTCCGCTGGATGAAGACTTAAAACAGGTACAAGCCCTCGCGGTGAGTGAAGATGGAATCCATTTTGAAAAGGTAGTAGGCAATCCTGTTATTAGTGAAATCCCCGGGGGGGATATTAATACTTTTCACTTTCGTGACCCAAAGGTTTGGAAACGTGGGAACAGCTATTATATGGTTTTGGGCTCAAAGACGAAGGACAATGTTGGTCAGGTGCTGCTTTATTCCTCAGAAGATCTTTTTGACTGGCAGTTTATTTCTGTCATAGCGAAGGGGGAGGGAAACCTCGGCTACATGTGGGAGTGTCCGGATTTGTTTGAGCTAAGTGGGAAGGATGTCTTGGTGATGTCTCCTCAAGGAGTCAAGCCTGAAGGTATCCTCTACCATAATCTCCATCAATCAGGCTATGTGATGGGGGAGGTAGATTATAAAACGGGTAATTTTAAGCATGGTCCTTTACACTTATTAGATTTTGGCTTTGATTTTTATGCTCCGCAAACGATGGAAGACGAACAAGGTAGGCGAATATTAGTCGCATGGATGGATATGTGGGAAAGTGAGATGCCAACACAGAAGTTTGGTTATGCAGGGGCGATGACGATACCGAGGCTTGTGACAATGAAGAACGACCGACTATACACAACACCGGTACCAGAGTTGAAGGAGCTTCGTCAAAATGAAGTTCATTACAAGGACTTCACAATTGACGGTGAAATATCTATAAAAGATGTTTCAGGTGATTGTCTCGAATTGGAGATGGTCATCGATAGCCAAGAAGCCACGCAATTTGGCTTGAAGTTTAGAGTAGACGAAGCTACTAATCAAGAGACCGTCTTGCACTTTATTAAACAAGCAAACGTCGTAACTCTTGATCGAAACCAGTCGGGTCAAGGGCCAGGCGGAACTCGTCAAGCCGAACTTAAAAGCATGGACAACCTTCACCTACAGATATTCATCGACAAATCATCTGTAGAGGTGTTCATAAACGGTGGAGAAAAGGTCATGAGCGCCCGGATCTTTCCTACTGAACAAGCAAATGGAATTAAATTCTTTGCAGATAGTTCCATAAAGTTAAAACACCTATACAAATGGGAATTAGGGTAAAAGCAACAGGCCGTTAAGAAGATAATATAATGGAGTTTAGTGAAGGCTTTGTTGTGACTGAAAATGAAATAGTCAATGGGAAAGGGCACGTTGGAAATCCCAGCGCGCCCCCAAACTATAGCTCAGTTCATCAAAAAGGGAGGAATGCTTTCTTTCATGGAGCGCTTTTTTGTTAGATTTCCCCATAAAAAGGTCTTATGACTTGACCTCCACATAAAAGATCCTAAAAAACCTTCATAAAGCCATTTTGCCTATTATTGGGCGATTTCTCTTGTTCCATATATTTTATTATCTTAAAATTCCAAATACTATGTTATGATAGTGAGAGAATTATTACATATGTAGGGGGATTTTTCATGGACAAGCAAGAGTTTATGGCCAGGGTGGAAGAGGCCTATGATACGTTTGAGATGAAACCTGAAAGTATTTTTATGTTCAAAATGCTAGACTTCAATTTTGATTATGATGAAGAAGCGAAGACGTGCACAATTACCTGTCCGGTTACGGATATTATGTATAACCCAGCGGGCATTGTGCATGGTGGGATTTTCACCTTTATTGCCGACACGGCGATGGGGCATTTAAATTTCCGCTTGAAGGATGCGCCGTATGTATCGCTCGAGCTAAAAACCTCATTCTTCAAAGCGACAACAGCCGGAACTCTAATCGCGACCGCCCGTTACGTCAAGGAAGGCTACAAAATCTGTTTCATGGAAGCAGAAGTGAAAAACGAAGAAGGCGAGTTACTATGCAGGACATCCGGTACTTTTTACCGGTTTGATAAAAAGAAATAAGGAATCACACTTTATTATAATGAATACAAATAATTTCTCGTTTCTTACTTAGGTAAGAAACGTTTTTATTTGTGAAAAAAGTTTGAATTCTCTAAGATGAGGATAAAGGTATTTATCCTGGACGGTCGTCTCACTGAGAGGGGTCTGGTCCAAGTACCGGCGATTGGACCCCTTTTTGTTCAAAGATAATATTAGTTTGCCGCTTAGATGCTGCAAGCTATCACCAGTTTTTGGTAACACTAATCTATACTTGAATGAATATTGAAAGGACGGAACACAGTATGTCGAAGAAGCTGGATTTATCAAACTTTGAAAAAAAGCTTGAGGTTCGAAATATAACGAAGCACGATATCGATCAAATTTTAGAAATGCAGAAGGTTTGCTTCCCTAATATGGTGCCATGGAAGCGGGAGCAGTTGGAAAGTCATTTAAAAATCTTCCCTGAAGGACAGTTTTGCGTCGAGTACGATGGCGAGATTATTGGGAGTTGCTCGAGTTTGATTGTCAATTTTGATGAGTACGATGACAAGCATACTTGGGATGACATTACCGATGGTGGCTATATCACCAACCATAACCCTGAAGGTTTTAACCTTTATGGCATTGAGGTTATGGTCGACCCGAACTTTCGAGGAATGAAAATTGGGAAAAGATTGTACGAGGCTCGTAAGGAACTGGCAAGAGAGCTTAATTTAAAGAGCATTATTATTGGCGGCCGAATCCCCAATTACCATAAATATAAAGATCAATATTCACCTCGTGAATATGTCGAGGAGGTTAGCAGTCAAAACATTTATGACCCTGTGTTAACGTTCCAGATTATGAATGGGTTTAATCTGATGCGAATCAATCCTGGCTATTTACCGGATGATCGGCAGTCGTTAAAATATGCGACATTAATGGAATGGAATAATATTGATTACCATCCGAAGACGAAGCGTCACTTTAAAACGGCGTATCCTGTACGGATTACGGTCATTCAGTATATGATGAAAAACATTGAATCCTTTGAGGAATTTGCGAAGCAAGTCGAGTATTATGTGGATGTCGCTTATGATTTCGGAAGTGATTTTGCCGTATTTCCGGAGATTTTCACTACCCAATTGATGTCCTTTTTAGAGGAAAAGGTACCAGCTAAAGCCATAAGAAAATTGTCCGAGTATACCGAGGAATATATCGAACTGTTTACAAAATTAGCCGTCCGCTACAATGTCAATATCATTGGCGGCTCGCATTTCGTTGAAGAAGATGACCATATTTACAATATTGCTTATCTCTTCCGCAGAGATGGGACGATTGAAAAGCAATATAAAATTCACGTCACCCCTAATGAAAAAAGGTGGTGGGGAATCCAACCAGGTGACTCCGTTAAAGTATTTGATACCGATTGTGGGAAAATTGCCATTCAGATTTGCTATGATATTCAGTTCCCAGAGCTATCGAGGTATGCAGTTGACCAAGGCGCGAATATCATTTTTGTTCCGTTCTGTACAGACGACCGCCAAGGTTATCTTCGTGTCCGTTACTGTGCGCAGGCTCGTGCGGTTGAAAACCAAGTGTACACTGTAATTGCTGGGACAGTGGGCAACTTAACACAAGTGGAAAACATGGATATTCAATATGCGCAATCAGGTATATTTACCCCTTCTGATTTTGAATTTGCCCGTGATGGCATTGTCGGCGAGTGTCCGCCAAATATTGAAACCGTTGTGGTTGGGGATGTCGACCTAGAAATTCTCAGAAGGCAGAGAAGGTCTGGAACGGTGAGACAACTGTATGACCGCCGCAGGGACTTGTTTGAGGTGAAATATAAGAACTTTGGTCCGAATTAAGGTGGTTTTAGACTCAAAATATGAAATAAAAGATGTAAAGCCCGTCATTACGGGCTTTATTTTATGCCAAAAAAAAGAGCCCTGTCAAAGCGACTCTTATTGGCCAAGGTTCTCAATTTGATTCATTAAATCGGTTATTTCATTTACAGTCTGAAATAGCTGTGAGCTTTCCAGTTTTTCCACGGCTACCTGCCCGTCTTCCAATACCTTATTAATCTCGGTAAGGAGAAGCTCGTTTTTATCGACTAGTTCTTGATGAATGTTCTCCGCGATTGCAGGCACCTCATTCAGGCTAATAAATTCTTCGATATCCTGTTTAAGTGAAACAAGTTGTGCTTCTAGATTCTCCTTTGCCACAGGATCACTAATCGCTTCCTGTACTAATTGTGGAGCATCCTCCGCAAAGGTATTTAACGTATTGATATGGGTGGTAGCTTCATTGACGTAGTCAATGGACTCATTTATTTCCCCTAAAAAAGAACAACCACTTAATAACATGAACAACGAAACTACTAGCAAAGCCTTCAATTTTCTCATACGCACACACCTTTAATAGATTTAATATAAATCTTTCTAACTTCAAGCTCTAGTGGCCAAACTACTATCCCTTTCTAATACGGATAAAGTGGAAAAAGGTTTCGGGTGGATGTAAGGTGTGTGCATTTGAAATAACACCAAAGGAGTCGTTTCCTGGGAAATAAAGGTGGTACTTGTCGAATAGGGACATAGGGGACAGGCACCATGTCCCAGTTTGTATAGATTCAATATAAAAAAGCGGTTTGACCTTAACTGGGTCAAGCCGCTTTTTATTTGCCCACTGCTCGTTAATTTCCCCATTTAAGGTACATCGTTAACGTACAGCATTGGGATCCTTGGACATCTGCGTGGATTTTTAATTCTAATCCTGAAGGCGTGTAATTTGTGGAAATAGGGGTGTTAATTCCAATTGACTTCATTAATCTGTCTACTTCCTGTTGATTCCCTTGTTGGGCAGCCGTCATTAATTTGTGGGCAAAGTCAGAGTGGGATAATGTATTAAGGATTACACTTGCTTCTTTAGTAATCGTCTGAAAGGCCTCAACTGATTTGAGAAACATCGTGTCATTTACTTCTGGGTATTGCCGATAGGCATAGGGTTGCGGGAATGATGGATAGAAATATTGGTGCGGGTAGGGGTTCTGATAGTGATAATGATAGGGATTATAATGCATATTGGATAAACCTCCTCAGTTTTAATTATTATTATGAATTGGACAACTATAACCGTGCCTGGTCACGCTTGTATTCGCATGTTTTTAGGAGGAAATTGGCTGTTTGTTGAGTAGGAAAACAAATGGTTCTGAGTCAGTACAGAAGTTTGATTGGCTAAATAACTAGGAAATATTCTAATTGTTATACACATTATAGAACAATTTTGTTATAATAAAAGTATAACAGAATGGAGGGGGTAAAATGATTATTCACATTGAGCCTCAAGCTGATACGCCAATCTATACACAGTTGACCAACCAAATCATTGAGGGAATCGCGCGAGGGGCCATGCGTCCGGGGGATTCACTCCCTTCGGTGAGAGCATTAGCGGGAGACCTTGGGGTCAATATGCATACCGTTAATAAAAGTTACCATGAACTAGAGAAACGAGGCATCATTCGAATAATTCCTAAATCAGGGGCGGTGATTCAATCACCGGTGCGAGTAACCAAAGATAGTCCACAATATGAGCATATTAGCGGGGACCTGAAAACAGTCATTGCTGAAGCACTTGTATTAGGAATTGAGGCCGAACAGCTAGAAGATCTTGTAACCTCCATCATTCAGGATTTAAAAGGAAGTTCGGGGAGCAATTAAGTTTAGGTAAAATGCGCATTTATGGTTGCATTCAAAATAAAGTCGTTAGTTTAAGATTGGAGGGGTTTTTATGGCGATGATGATCCTTTTTATTGTGAGTTTGTTTTTGGCAATTATGGAAACGGCCATTCCATATTTAATCAAACGTACAGTCGTTTTTGGTGTCACGATACCCGAAGGATATACGAAGGACCCAAGGTTATCTGGCTTTAAGAAACGATATTCTATAATTGTTTTCTGTTTTTCACTAGTGGTTCTATTTGGCTTTTTAGTGTGGGGAACTCAAGGAAGTCCTGCCGAAGAGCAACTCTTTTTAGTGGGAATGGCCATTCCATTTGCGATTATGTTCATAAGTTTAGCTAGTTATGTTTATTTTCATGCAAGAACCATTCAGTTAAAAAGAGCGGAAAAATGGGGAGAAGATGTCAAACAAGTGAAAATCACTGATTTGTCGGTGCGTTCACAGGATGAAATGCTTCCGTGGTATATGTACCTCTTTCCGATGCTCGTGACCCTAGGTGTGATCATTTATACTGTACTTCATTATCCATCACTGCCAGAACAGATTCCAACGCATTGGGGACCAAGTGGTCAGCCGGATGCCTTTACAACAAAAAGCCCAGCTTCGGTCATCTCGTTACCACTCATTTTATTGGTGATGCAAGGAATGTTTCTGATAATCAACGAAAGCACTAAGCGTTCTGGTATTAAATTAAGTATAACAAGTACAGCTGCCTCACGGATTCGTCAGTTAACTTTAAGAAAGTATACAAGCTGGTTTATGTTTTTAACGAGTATCCTCATTACGATGCTGTTCGCCTTTTTGCAGCTATCCGTAATTCATGAAGGGATGTTTGGGGAAAGCATGATGTTGGCGATTCCATTATTATTCCTGTTAGTTGTATTAGGGGGAACGATGGTGTTTGCCATCAGGGTAGGAAGAGCCGGAGAGGATGTCAGTCCCGACCCTGTGGTAGGAGTGACTGATTTAGATGAGGATCAATACTGGAAGGGTGGCTTGTTTTATTTTAATAAAAATGACCCATCAATCTTCGTTGAAAAACGCTTTGGTGTCGGCATGACATTGAATTTTGCCAATCCAAAAGGCTATTTGATTGTGCTAGGCCCGTTGGTTGTTATTTTAGTTTTAAGTTTTCTATTGTGAGGAAGTAATCGAGTCCGACAATTTAGACGGGCTCTTTTCTCTGTTAAAAACACAAATATACTTGGATGAATCCTCCATTTCTGTGCATCTTAAAGAAAAAAGGAGTGATGGCGATGAGAATGTTTTTAGCTGCGATGCTGCTTAGCTTAACCTGTATGTCAGCAACCATACGAGTTCATGCTGAAGAACAGCCTACCCCTATTAAAGAATTGGCAATTGTCATTGATGATTTTGGAAACGGAATGAAGGGGACTGAAGAAATGCTTAATCTCCCAGTACCCCTTACGGTAGCCGTCATGCCCTTTTTGTCGACAACAGCAAAGGATGCGAAGCATGCCCATGAAAAGGGCCATGAGGTCATCGTCCATTTGCCGATGGAACCAAAAAGGGGAAAGAAAAGCTGGCTGGGACCAGGAGCGATTACAACGGATTTAACTGATGAGGAAATTAGAAAAAGGGTGGAGCAGGCAATCGCTGAAGTTCCTTTTGCAGTCGGGATGAATCATCACATGGGGTCCAAGGTGACTGAAGATGAGCGTGTCATGAGAATTATTTTAGAGGTTTGTCGAGAGAAGGGCTTTTTTTATCTAGATAGTAAAACCACCGGGAACAGTGTGATTCCAAAGATAGCAAAGGAATTAGGGGTTCCGTACTTAGAAAATAATTTGTTTTTTGATCATGTGTATTCTGCAAGTCATATTCAGCGAAAGGCCTCCTTACTAGCAAAACAGTTAGAGGACAGCGACCAACTGATTGCGATTGGGCATGTGGGAATAACGGGTGAAAAGATGGTTGATGCACTTAAAACCTACATTCCAGAATATAAAAAACAAGCAGACCTTGTTCCTGTTTCCGCTTTATTAGCTGACTTTGACCGGCTTGATCATGAGTTGCCGTAAGAGGAGCTCTTTCTAGTTGAACCAGCCGTTCCATTTAAGGTTATAAACCTCTAACTAAAAGGTCATTTCTCTAGGAGGAATCGACCTTTTTTTGAAGAAAGTGTAGACAAGGATTGTAAAAAAAGACAGAGAACATGGGGGGATTAAGATAATGCGGCACAATAAAGAAAAGTGGTCAACCACATTTTGAATGGTTGACCGTCTTTTACGAGTAGCTATCAGCATTATTTTCTGTGTTTTTCCATACTATCTGGGGAAGGGGGATATTGGGCCATCGTCTTTGCTAAGTACTCCTTCACTTCATTGTAGGACATCCCAGAATTAGCATTTTGCTGTTTGACCTTTTCAATATCTGTTCCGACTTCTGTATATTTTTTCATCGTTTCACCTCTATCTTAAGGGTGGGACAATGAACCTGTCCCCTTGTCCCTTAAGGTGATGCCAAATAGGGGAATTTATCCGCTTTTAGATAAAAAAAAGCGGCCTATTCGGCCACTTTTTAGATGCGTTTTGCTCCAACATATCTTGCTTTCCAATAAGAGTTATTCATACTAGTAATGCTAACACCAACGGAGGTTGTCGAGTGGATGACTTGTCCATCGCCAATGTAAATGGCCACGTGGGAGACCTTATTGCCACCACTGGTTGCATAGAACACTAAGTCTCCAGGTGCTAACGCTTTAACAGAGGTGCCTTTTTTGTACATTTCCGCGGCTGTTCGCGGAAGTGTGATGCCAGCTTGTTTGTAGGCGTAGGAGACCAAGCCAGAGCAGTCAAAGCCTGCTGGTGTTGTTCCGCCCCATTTATATTTTACGCCTTTATTGCTTTTAGCAACTGAAATGGCTTTTGTACGATAGTCTGTGGGTTGGACGGTTGCTGTATTTTTAGTAGCAGTTGGCTTAGTAGTTACCGCTTTTTTAGGAGCGATATAGTTTGAACTGACAAATCCTTGTTTTTTATTTGCAGTTACCTTTGCCCAACCGTTTGCTTGGCTGTGGACAGTCACTGTTGTTCCATTTGCAAGCTTCGTAACGATGCCAGATTTGGTAGACGCTGTTTTACGCATATTTAAAGTTCCGTTATTAATTTTTACATAATATGGGGTACCTGATGCAGATGCTTGATCGATTGATGGCACAACGGTTGCTATTAATAGAAGTAATAATAGTACGGCTAGTATTCTCTTAAACAAGGTAGTTGCCCCCAGTTCCTAATTTGATAAATCTAGTATACTCTGTAAGCGTTTACAGATAGGTAACAGAAAAATTACGGTTATATTACAAATTGCGACATCCCTCGATAACCGAAGCAGAAGAGACTGTCGAAATGATGTAGAACTTATAGATTCTAGACTTGTAGAAAAGTAGACTTACTTGAAAGGTTCAACGAATAAAATAAAAATCAAACCAAGGGAGGAATAAAAAGTGGAAACTAATACTTTTTATTTTCATAGTCATGATGGGAAACGTATTTTTGCGAGAAAGTGGTTTGCGGATGGCGAGCCAAAGGCAATTCTGCAAATAGCACATGGGATGGCAGAGCATATTGGTCGCTATGAGGACTTTGCTTATTTCCTAGTTCAACAAGGGATCTATGTGTATGGAAATGACCATCGAGGTCACGGGCATACGGAAGAGCTGGATGAAGACCGTGGATATTATGCTGATGAAAATGGCTATGAAACAGTCGTAGCGGATATGAAGCTGCTGACGGATGTCATCAAGGATGACTACCCGGCAGTACCTGTTTTTATGCTAGGGCATAGTATGGGGTCCTTCCTTGCGAGAGGATATATTCAACAATATGGCGAGCAGCTTGATGGAACGATTTTTACCGGCACGGGCAGCCATCCAGGTCTTGTAGGGAAAATTGGCCATTATTTAGCTGCACGAGAAGCTCGGAAACTCGGGAGGCGCGCGCCAAGCCCACGGATGAACAGTTTAACATTCGGTAGCTATAATAAGGCATTTAGCCCGACTAGAACCGAGTTTGATTGGCTTACAAGAGACGAGAAAGAAGTGGATACTTATATCACAGATCCTCTCTGTGGGGGTGTGTTTACTGCAGGCTTCTTTGAAGACTTTTTAAAAGGGTTGCTATCTCTTTATGAAGAGGATGCTCGTATCCCTAAGGATTTACCGGTTACATTTTTTTCGGGGGACAAGGACCCTGTAGGGAAAAATACAAAAGGTGTGCTACAAAATTACCGTCAGCTCGAATCTGTTGGCTTGGAAGATGTTTCTTACAAATTCTATCCAGGCGCCAGGCATGAGATTTTAAATGAGACGAACAAAGCGGAAGTCTATCAGGATATTGCAGAATGGATAGAGAAACGGTTGTAAAGGCCAGCGACTACTCTTAAAAATCTAAGATCCACCGCCGGTAAATCGTATGATTTGGGAAACCAATTCCTTCAGGTTATAATCGTGGCAGTATACTTATTTAAACGAATGAAGGGAAGTGAAGGTTTTGCGTTTAACAGGTAAAAAGGTTCTTAGCCTTGTTCATCATGACTTTGAGGATTTGGAGCTTTGGTATCCAATTTTACGCCTCCGGGAAGAAGGAGCTATTGTCGACCTTGCTGGGGAAGAAGCGAGGGTAAAATATATTGGAAAGTATGGTGTTCCAGCTGAGTCTGATATGGCTTACTCCGAGGTAAAAGCAGAGGACTATGATGCCATTCTTGTTCCAGGAGGATGGGCACCAGACAAAATTCGTCGTTTTCCAGAGGTACTAGCTTTACTTCGAAAAATGGATCAAGACAAGAAGCCTATTGGGGAGATTTGTCATGCAGGCTGGGTGCTGATTTCAGCGAAAATCCTTCAAGGGAAAAAGGTGACAAGCACTCCGGGCATTCGAGATGATATGGAAAATGCGGGAGCTGTTTGGTTTGATGAGCCAGTTGTCACGGATGGACATCTAGTATCAAGCCGCCGCCCACCTGATTTGCCGGATTACTTAAGGGAATTCATTAATGTGTTAGCAGAGAAGTAGAGCTTATCGCTTTTGTTTAAAGGCTAGTGTTGTGAGGGAGACGTGCAAATCAGCACATCTCTCTTTTTTGTTCATGCTAGGGTATTATTTACCCCAATTTCAGCCGAAACTGCCTAAGGTAAAAGAAGTTCCCAAATTACACGAACCAGAAGCCGTCTCGTGCTAAAACTGAAGAGACAGGAGGCAGTATGAGAACCGAGAAGCCGTCTCAATGCCCAAACTCAAGAGATAGGGGGCAGTATGGGAACGGAGGAGGTGTTTCAGTGCCCAAACTCAAGAGATAGGGGGCAGGTATGGGAACGGAGGAAGTGTTTCAGTGCCCAAACTCAAGAGACATGGGGCAGTATGGGAACGGAGGAGGTGTTTCAGTGCCCAAACTCAAGAGATAGGAGGCAGTATGGGAACGGAGGAGGTGTTTCAGTGCCCAAACTCAAGAGATAGGGGGCAGTATGGGAACTGATCGGTAAAATAGAAGCCCTCTAATTACCCAAACGAAGCTAAAAGTGGCAGAACGGTAAAATAGAAGCCTTCTAATTACCCGAACGGGGCTGAAAAGTAGCCAAACGGTAAAATAGAAGCCTTCTAATTACCCGAACGGGGCTGAAAAGTAGTCAATCGGTAAAATAGAAGCCCTCTAATTACCCGAACGAAGCTAGGAAGTAGAAAAACGGTAAAATAGAAGCCCTCTAATTACCCAAACGAAGCTAAAAAGTGGCAGAACGGTAAAATAGAACCCCACTCTTGCCAAATCAACGTTTACTTCGACCTAAACCCCACTCACCCTTGATCTATCAAGACAAATTTAATCAAACGATTGATTAAAAAGCTTTAACCTCCCATAGGGCGGAGCTGGTCTTCCCCCATATCCTCAACCAATTTGTGATATGATGGAAATTATTAAATCATCGTATTTCTATTTTAGGTTATCAACAATAATGGCCGAAAAAGAGGCGAATAAGAATGAGTGATTCAATTACAAAACATCGGTTTGGCTCTGTTGCTGAGCCTTGGCGGATGTTGTTGTTTTTACTGTTGGCTCAACTATTGGTGGCGTTTGTTGGCCGGAGTGTGGGGCCGCTTGGCGTCCTGATTGGTGAAGATTTAGCATTAACAAAATCCCAAATTGGGATGCTGCCTGCAGCGCTATTTTTGGGGCAAATGGTCGCAGCTGTTCCGGCAGGGATGTTAACCGATAAATATGGTTCACGGAAATTGTTGATGATAGCAGCCTTTTGTCTTGGCGCCGGTTTTCTAGTTATGACCTTTATTACCCATTTCGGGGCAGTGCTGTTCTTTGTAGCCTTAGGGGGTCTCGGTTATGGAAGCATGCATCCGATTACGAATAAGGGGATTCTCTATTGGTTTTCAACGAAACAGCGAGGGACAGCCATGGGGATTAAGCAGACCGGAGTAACGGCCGGTGCAGCACTGGCAGGTTTAATCTTGCTGCCGTTAGGAGCGGAATATGGGTGGCGCCCAGTTTTACTAGGAGCCTGTGTGCTCTTAATCCTAAGCGGGGTTCTTTCGTATTTCCTATATCGCGACCCACCAGAACAAACACTAGCAGCCAGTCAGGAGAATCTTGCTTCCTTCTATAAATCAATGTTTAAGCTGATGAAGAATAAATCCCTCATGTTAGTAAGCTTAAGTGCGTTTGGTCTCAGTGGTTCACAAATGTGCTTGAATACCTATATTGTTTTATATGCACATGAAAAGCTAGGAATCTCATTATTTCTTTCGGGAATTCTCCTAGTTATCTCCGAAGTAAGTGGTTCATTGGGGAGGATCGCGTGGGGGATGGTCAGTGACTTTTTGTTTAATAGTAACCGAATCATTATTTTAATTATGATTTCGATCCTAACAGCCATCTCGAGCTTGACCGTTGCCTTCACCTCGAATGCGTCGTTCTGGGTGATGGTTCCGATTGTTGTCGTATTTGGTTTTTCAATCTCTGGCTTTAACGGAATCTGGATGAACCTTGCTACTGAAATCGTTCCGCGCGAACAATCTGGAGTCTCTAGCGGAGTGAGTCTGACATTTGGCTCGATTGGCGTGGTGTTGATTCCACCTATTTACGGCTTATTGGTCGATCAAACTGGAAGTTTTGCTACAGGGTGGCTGTTTATCACAGCCCTAATGGTATTTGTTTTTATTATACTGTGCTACCTTTCTATTAAAAATAAATCAGAGACTGCGGACGTGAATTAAAGAGGCTAGACTTTTCTAGTATTTAGCACTCTCCAATAAATTGTGGGTCTTTTATCAGAAGCCTTATGGCCCAATCATTCTTCATTTCGTAGGTATATTGTTTCAAAATCATCTTGAACTCTAGTATTCAGTGGAACTGCTAAGTACTTCCAAATTATAATGGAGGTACTTTTTACATTTTTCTGATAATTAGGGAGGGAATGGAATGAAGAAAAAATTGCTAACACTATCATTGTCAGCTGCTATTGCGACCTCAGGGTTTGCTTTTACACCAGTACTAGCAGCGGGGAATGGTCCGGATGTTAATGGGAATCAGAATGTACAAACTTCCATGCTAACGACTTACGAAGAAATGGCGGATTTTCTGCAAAAGCAAGCAGCGAACCAGGAGCATATGGAGCTAGAGGTTATTGGCCAAAGCGTAAAGGGAAGGGACCTCTTTCTTGCCAAGTACATAACAAATCCAGATAATCCAACGATTTTATTTTTAACCCAGCAGCATGGGAATGAGGCAATGACAACAGAAGGGGCACTGGATTATATCCGTCACCTTGGTGCAAACAGCAAGAAGACGCAGGAAATGCTCAAAAATGTAAACATCTTGATTGTGCCGATGCTTAATGTGGATGGGGCGATGGGAGATGTAAACTTCTCGCTGGATAATTATATGGCGAGTGGACGTCATCTCACGCGCTATAATGCGGACAGAATCGATTTGAATCGTGATCATGTCAATAAAGTAGCTCCAGAAACACAGGCCTTGCACGAAAATGTATTACAAAAGTATAAAATCGACTATATGATTGACTTCCATCATCAAGGAACGCAGGAGGATTATTTCGGCAAGCTGACAACGGGAGCTCTATTAACGCCCCAGAGTCCGGGGGTGGACCCTGAAGTGCAGCTGAATTCACGAAAGCTTGCTTCGGTATTACATCAGGGAGTCGATTCTTTTGGATGGGCGTTTATTCTAAAATTTGATGAGCCAACGACCAATGCTGCAGTCGCTTCAAATGCGATGGCGCTCCAATATGACATTCCAGTTATTCTCTTTGAAATGCGTGGAATGGCGGACCATTCATATGAACCCTATGTACTTGGTCAAAAATCAAATGGCTATATTATTAAACAAGCCTTCCAAGCGATGGATGCAACTGCGAACGCAATTGCCGACGGATCGATTAAGACAGTAGACCCTGGAGTGTACGACAATTTACCAGAACAGCATTATAGCTATTAAGATAACCATAAAAGGCTGCCATGGAAAATGGGCAGCTTTTTATGGTGAGATATTTGTTTTCGGAAAAAACGGTAAAAGAAAAAACCACCCATTCGAACCGAAGGGGTGGTCAAGACTAACTATATTAAGCTTGAACTTTCTTTAATTCCAGGTCACGAAGCTCTCTTCTTAGCAGTTTACCAACTGCAGATTTTGGAAGCTCGTCCAAGATTTCGACTGCTTTTGGCGCTTTGTAAGGAGCAAGATTCTCTTTCCCAAACGCAAGAATCTCTTCTACAGTAAGGGTAGAACCTGCTTTTAACTTTACAAATGCTTTAACAGTTTCCCCACGATACTCATCTGGAAGGCCGATGACAATTGCTTCTTCGACCCCTTCTAGGCCGTAAAGAACTTCTTCGACTTCACGTGGGTAAACATTGTAGCCGCTTGCAATAATCATATCTTTGCTACGGTCAAGAATGTAGAAGTATCCATCCTCGTCCATTTTTGCAATGTCACCTGTATGCAACCAACCATCTTTAAGAGCTTGTTCTGTATCCTTCGGACGGTTCCAGTAGCCTTTCATGACTTGTGGACCTTTCACAATCAGTTCACCTGCTTCACCAACAGGAACATCAACATACTCGCCATTTTCCTCACGAACGATGCGCACGATGGTGCTTTGAACTGGAATTCCGATACTTCCTTCTTTAGCTGGAAGGAATGGAGGGGTAAAAATAACGGTTGGTGCTGCCTCGGATAGGCCGTATCCATCATTTATTTGAGCACCAGTAATTTTTTTGAATGCCTTCGCTTGCTCAACCGGTAGTGGAGCTCCGCCGCTTCCTACAAAATGAAGTTGATCAAAGCCAGCATCTTTTAATAATTCTGGTTGGCTGTTAAGTCCGAAATACATCGTAGGAACAGCCGCAAATAGGAATGGCTTTTCACGTTTTACAGTCTCGATTACTTCTTGGACATCAAATCTAGGTAACACAATTTGGTTCGCACCTTCTCTAATTCCGCAAAGGGCAACACTTGAAAGTCCATATACATGGAACATTGGAAGGACCGTAATCATTTTGAAGTCCTCAGGTTTATTTTCAAGTGGCTTATAAATTGCATCACAAACTTGGTTGAAGTTTGCAAGGAGGTTGTTGTGTGTTAGCATAACGCCTTTAGGCACACCAGTTGTTCCACCTGTGTATTGTAAAATCGCTACATCCTCAAAAGGGTTAATGGAGCATTCATCGATTTCCCCAACGGCTTGGACAGCTTGTTCGAAATAAACATCGCCACTAGCAAGCTCTGCTTTTTCGCCAAGCCCGATTGCTACAATATGCTTTAAGTATGTGTCAGCTTGTACCTTCTTGATTTTTGGGTAAAAAGCATCGAAAGCAAACATATACTTCGCACCAGAATCTTCTAATACAAAAGCAATCTCTCTCTCAACATACATTGGATTTACTTGGACAGCAATTCCACCCAAACGGAAGATAGCGAATAGGGCGAAAATATAATGTGGAGTATTAGGAAGCATAACAGCTACGCGGTCGCCCTTTTGAAAGCCTTGATTATGTAAATGAACGGAAAGTCGATCAACAATTGCTTTTGTTTCATTAAAACTAAACTGTTTTCCATAAAAAGTAAATGCAGGCTTGTTGCCGAATCTACCAACAGCATCCTCTAAGAAATCATAAAGAGACTCATATTTGACACTTACATGTTCATCAATCTTTGACTCATACCATTTTAACCAAGGTTTCGAACGATAGACCATACTATTAACCTCCTAGAAAGTGAATTAGAATTGTTATATTTGGATAAATATAGGGAGTACTCATCCACAATTATTGAAATAAAATGAAAATTTGTAAACGCTTGATTGTCGACATAATCCTCCAATAAATCGAACTTCCTTTTTAGGATTCCTTAGTTTTTGCGGTTTTTCCCGTTAGTCAACATGTGAATCTTATCGAAATTTGTCGTAAAGTTTTAGAATGTTCAATAATTTTTAACAATTCAGAGGCAAATACGGGAAATATGGTGAAAAAGATGTTATTGTGTTACAGTTCTTCTTTTTAACAGAAATCAGCTGGTCGCCAGGATCAACCAGTATCGGGTGTTATACCTGCCAATTTTCATTAGGGAAACTAGTGAATTCACAGTAGGAATACTATTCAATTTAACAATAGAGTTTTAAGAGGAAGAGGTAGTACATTATTTTGAAAAAACGTCGTGAAGAAAATGGAGTGGTGGATTTTGTCTTTTGTTCATTGGATTGAGTGATATAAAAATCCAACCTGTCCAAAGAGTTATCCTTGTTTCTTCCTATAATATTAGTTTTTATTTATATCGGTGTAGGGAGGATTTCTTTATAGGGGATTAGTGTTCAGGTGTAACTCACACAAATTCATTATATTAATATAGTTAAGAGTTAATATTTAAATAATTTTGAAATTATGTTTGACAAGTAAATGGTCATCCAATATATTTAAGGAGTACATAAATTTGGAAATTAAAAAAGGTGTCGAAACCCCGTCTAATGAGGGTTTTAAGCGATAGGATGGTGTAGGAGGGGATAACTCTAAAGCTATTTTTACTAGTATTATCCCAAGATACTAACCGGTTATTTAGTAGGGAAATTAGTGAAAATATGAGCTTGTGTGTTGGTTTTTGAATAATAATTTTTACAGCGATCAACCGTGTTTTCTATTCACTTTCTATGAATTAATCTTTCTATTTTTTAATAAAAGGAGCAAAGAAAATGCTAGCTAAACAGTTGAAACATGACTTATTGAGCACTAAAGTGAAAACACAAGTAGAAAAGCCTGGCCAGAAGGAAATGTGGACGTATGGGCTAGGAAGCTTTGGCATTTTTACGGTTTGGACATTAATTGGGGCATTCTTAACTTATTATTACACGGACGTAGCGGGGATTGGGGCAGCAACAGTAGGAACCTTGATGCTGATTTCAAGGCTTTTCGACGGAGTGACTGATTTTGGAATGGGCACCATTGTTGATGCCACAAAATCTAAACACGGGAAAGCACGGCCTTGGTTGCTTTGGATGTCTTTTCCACTCGCTATCACAACGGTCCTATTATTCTCAGTTCCAAACATTAGTGATACCGGTAAGATTGTCTATGCATATGCAACTTATCTATTGTTTATCTTGCTTTATACCGCGGTCTCGATTCCTTATAAAACTTTATTAGGTGTTATGACCCAGGATCAGAACAGCCGTTCAACGGCAAACGTTTATGCTGGTATTTTTATTATGACAGGAACTTTAGTCGTTATGACGTTAACACAGCCTTTGGTGGGTGCGATTGGTTGGACGATGTTAGCTGTCATTTACGGTGTTGTTACGTTTGCTTCGCTTTATGTGACCTTCCGTGTTGTAAAAGAAAGAAGTTCCTCCTATGTGAATCATGCTGAGAAGGTATCCACGAAAGACGGATTTAAAGCGTTAACAAAAAATAAATACTGGATCATGATTACAGCCTATTGTTTGGTTTTCTACGCGACAACGGCGCTTACACAAGGGGCAGCGTTGTATTATGCTCAATATATTTTAGGGAATATAGGCTACTTTCCATTCTATGGACTAGCTGTTTCCGTGCCGATGCTACTCGGGATGTTCTTCTTAACGCCGCTTGTAAAAAGATATGGAAAGCGCAATATTGCTGTTGTGGGTGCGATTATTTACGTTGTTGCGCAATCGTTAAAATTGATTGACCCAACCAATGTTGTCTTATTCTTGGGAAGCTCTGGTTTGGCTGGAATTGGTGCGATTCCTCCAATCGCCTTATTGTTTGCGATGATTAATGACACTGTGGAATATGGTGAGTACAAGACTGGTATTCGTACAGAGGGACTTGTCAACAGTGGCGCGAGCTTTGGGATAAAAGTTGGAACAGGTCTTGGCCTTGCGTTAATCGGTTGGTTGCTAGGATTTGGGGGATATGTTGGTGGAGCAGCTGAACAATCAGGTTTAACACTGCAAATGATTTTGGCCCTAAACATTTACATTCCAATTGCTTTAGGGGTATTACAATTGGTTATCATGCTCATGTTCAAACTCGACAAGGTGTATCCAACTGTGTTGGCTGAATTGCAAAGAAGAAAGGGATGAACTTTGTGAGAGGTTTTTATAATCCCACTAATAAAGAAAACCACCCCACGCCGTCGGAAGCAAAAGGGTGATCTCACAAAAAATCATATCACACCCCTACTTTAAGTAGGGTGCATGGAGAGGAGTGCTACCAACACTTCTCTCTTTTTTGTTGTGATAACGTTGGCTGTTGATTTCCGCTCCAGGCACGAGCGGTTCGCGGGCGTGCCGGCGAGCTTCCACGCCTAGCCCCTCGAGTCGCTTCTTGTCTAGCTCCGGCTCCTAGGGACTCGAGTCATAAGCCACTCCCTGTTAGAAGGTAAAAAAAACCTGGGCAGTCGCCTCCGCTTTTCATGGTCCGACAGTTGAAGTCAAAGAACGACTTCATCTGTCGGCCCTCCAGAGCTTGTCGGGGCTGACCAAGGTCCTTCCGCTTTCCTATCTCCCCGGCGCCTTAGCGCCTGTGGGGTTAATTGGCCCCTCACGTGGACCATTTCAACCCAGGTCTCCACTGCCCCGTACTCCCGCAGGACACTGAATTACATCCTTGAATAGGCCCACGCACGAGAAAATGTGTAGTTCATTTTCGAGGAGTCTTCGTGCCTTCCGCTCCAATCAACGGTGTGAAAATCGACAATATACTTAAGCACAGCCATCTTTATTATAAAATCCTAGCGTTCTGATTTCGAAGGTAACATACGGTTTCCGTTTTACGACTAGGGAGAGTATATTTTTCACCATATAGGATACTCGTCCGTACCTTTTTGTTCCTCTTTGAATTAACTATATTAATGGGGTCTAGAAAGTTATTTGACCAAATATGTAAAAGGTGAAAATTAGTGAAGGGAGTTTGATTATGGATACTAATTATTTGGAACAATGTGTCGCCAAGATTAAGGTCCGGAATTTAGTGAATGAAGATGTCGAGGTCGAGAATGAATCGCCGTTGTCGATGATTGGTAAGGGGCGTCAAGGAGCTGTTTTTCAAGTTACCGATGACATCTGCGTGAAAGTGTTTGGGAATACGGAGGATTGTGAGCGAGAATATTATGCGCTTTCACTTGGGCAGGATACGAACCTTTTTCCGAAGCTTTATCATAAAGGACCGCTTCATATCGCAATGGAAATCATTCGAGGAGTTGACTTGCGCGAATATCTACAATCTCAACCGCTGTCAAAGGAGCTTTCGGTGAAGTTGATTGAGATGTTGATCACGTTTAAAGAAATCGGCTATGAGAGGATTGACCATCATAAACGACAAATCTACTTACAAGAGGACGGCAGCCTCAAAGTTATCGATGTGGCAAGAACAGTATGGAGGGACAGGGTTTATCCCTATCCTCGTAAGCTATTAAATTCTCTGGGCAAAGACAATAAGGAAGTGTTTTCGGCTCATGTTCAGGAGTTAGCGCCGACATTGTATAACGAATGGCTTCATTACATCCGCATGGAGGAGATTTCTTGTGAAATCTATCAGGTATTGCTGGAATCTCCGAAAGAAAAGGAAGACATGGTAAAGGCTCTTAGTGACAAACTGTTGACAACGAATGATGAAGAACGATATGTAGTCCTGATGGCAGGGTTGATGCATAAGGTTTTCAAAGAGCAGTGGGTGAAAACAATGCTTGCGCGCGGGGTTGACCCTGATAAGGTCATCGAAAAGGTGGATAAACATTGGGATGCTCATAAGCGTGAATTTAAAGCGCTAAAAGATTCAGAGTATCGCGACAATGATCGTGACTGGGATGACGACAATCCTGGGAAAGCCAAAAAAGCAAAGGATTCGAAAAAAGAACAGCCTAGACCCAGAAGAAAGTGGGAGCAAACGGAGAAGGCTACAAAAGGCAAAAAGTCTGGAAACGTCAAATCGAAGAACAAAGGAAAAGATGCTAGTAAACGAGATAAGGACAAATCTAAGAAAAGTAAAGGGAAATACAGCAAATGGTTGACCTTTGGCTTGATATAGAAGTGATCGACGCGCAGTGTCTAAACTTGGGGAATCCCCAAAATGAAAGCGAGGAGAGACCAAAATGAAAGTGCTAATAATCTGGCGGCTGCTCACAGTTGGTGGGGTGAATGCCGGGTGGAGGAACCGAGCGATTTATTTTAAACAGCATGGAATTGAGACGGAATTCCTGTACACAACTGACCATGGGGGCATGCATATTATGGCGGATGTAGCCCCGATATATTTAACTAAGGATGAAGATGAAATCGTTAAAATTATCCGGGACAATCATTATGAAGCTGTTATAGTCGTTGATACAGGTAAAGCTTATAAATGGCTTCGGGAGGCAAACTATCAGGGACCAGTTATTGTCGAAGCGAGGACACCCGAGCTTATTAAGCTCACCCCTCATTTAAAATCATTCAGAGGGTACTCTCCGGAAACGATCATCGTTCCTTCTTCCTATCAAAAGCGGTTGGTTTCAATCCTAACCGACGAAATCCCTATTAATGTGATCTACAACGGCGTCGATACGAAATTTTTCCGGGCGTTAAAATCTGATGAAATTGATTTTAACAGCGAGCCGTTCCTTCCTAATAATAAAAAAATCGTTGCTTATATTGGCCGTTTGGATAAGCGGAAAAATTGGCCGATGCTCCTTGAAATTGCCAAGCGGGCGAAACAGGAGCGTGACGATGTTGAGTTTTGGATCATTGGTGGAGCGCAAAGTGTCCAGCGGGAGGAATTTGCAACAGAATGGAAGGCACAGCAACTGACGGATATCGTCAAATGGTTCCCGGTCATTCCCTATCAGCAAATGCCACATATGTATGCAAAGGTCCGCGAATCAGGGGGATGTACATTAGCAACAACGAAATCTGAGTCATACGGCAATACGTTTATTGAATCCATGGTGTCAGGTGTTCCGGTTGTTGCATCAAGGATGATGCCTGTAACAGAGCTTGTAAAAGAAGGTGAGACAGGATTGCTGTACCGGGGGCAAAATGTCGATGACGCTGTTAACCAAATTTATACCATTCTCGATCATCCGGACATGCATCAAAAAATGTCCACCGCTGCGATCAAGCATGTTCAAGACAACTTTTCAATTGAAGCCGTGGCAGAGCAATATGTCGAGCTATTAAAAAGACTGTTACAAACGGATGCAGCTGAGGGAGAGGTGAAGCTAGATGATTGAACCTGTTGCTTACCATAAAAAACTAGAAGGTAAGTCGAATGCTCGTCTAATCACCTTTAGTGATGGGAACGACTATGTGGTGAAATTTTTTCAGCCTGGTTTTGAAAAGACCTTGCCCAATGAGTGGATTGGCTATTGCCTCGCTAGGTACCTGCAAATGCCTGTCCCGTATGGTCGGATTGTCGATATCCCAAGCGACTTTTTTAAAAATGTACAGGACCAAAAGAAGGGAGAAGGGGCTACAGAAGTACCAGATTTTTCTCAACTAAGCGACGTGCCCTACCAATTTGCCTCTTTATATGTAGCCGATTGTGTTAACGGTCATGAGGTTGCAGATATCAATACTATCACCAATTCCGCTAGCTTAGCGAACATTATATTATTTGATTATTGGGTAGGCAATCAAGACCGGACGCGGAAAAATATTTTGTTTCAAGCGCAGGAACAAGCACAAGGTCAAGACCAAGACCAAGACCAAGGAATCTATCATTTATGGATAATCGATCATGCTGAGATTCTCGGCGGTTTTAATTGGCAACTGGCTGACCTTGAAGGTTTATCAGATGGGATTGTGAAAAGTATGGCCCATAAGATAATGGCATCCTTTATTGAAAGTGAGGAAGAATTTTATAAGCAACTTGAGGTCATCCAGACGATTCCGATTTTATTAATCGAAGAAATCGTCACTCTTATTCCCGACGAATGGGGTGTTTCAAAAGAAGAACGAAAGGCCATTGTGACCTCGCTTCTTTATCGCCGGCATAAGGTATTGCCAAAGCTAATCGAGCGGTTTATAAAAAAAGTCTACCAGCCATTAAAAACAGAAAACGGTTGAGACCTTTCACATGGTCATCATAAATCATTGATTGAGGGCTGGTTCACAAGGTTTAAAGATTACTAGACTACCAAGGTGACCAGAATGTGCCCGCTTGTATGAACAGATTTTGTGAATCAAGGAGGGACACATATGAAAATTAGGAAAGCAATTATCCCAGCAGCGGGCCTTGGTACGCGTTTTTTGCCAGCAACGAAAGCACAGGCAAAGGAAATGCTTCCGATTGTCGATAAACCAACCATACAATATATCGTCGAAGAAGCACTCGCTTCAGGGATTGAAGAAATCCTTATCATTACTGGTAGAGGCAAACGGTCGATTGAGCATCATTTTACGAAATCCCACCAATTAGAAGATCTGCTGTTAAAGAAACAGAAGATGGACATTTTAGAAGATATCCAGAAACTATCCAGTTTGGTCAATATCTATTATCTTTATCAACAGGAGCCAAACGGCTTGGGGGATGCGGTGTTATGTGCGAGAAAGTTTATTGGCAATGAACCTTTTGCCGTCTTACTTGGCGATGACATTGTCATGTCAGAGACCCCATGCCTAAAGCAATTAACAGATGCGTTTGAATATAGCAACAGTTCGGTTGTAGCGGTCCAGAAGGTTGCGAAGAAAGATGTTAGTAAATACGGAATCGTCAAGACGAATGGCACACTCCACACATCCAAGCTTCACTTGGTACAGTCCTTGGTTGAAAAGCCAAAGCCAAAAGAAGCGCCATCACAATACGCCATCATGGGCCGCTATGTGCTGAGACCAGATATTTTTGATGTTCTTGAAGAAACCCCTATTGGTGCTGGGGATGAGCTACAGTTAACCGATGCTATCAATGAGTTGGCAAAAAAGCAGGCGGTCTTCGCTTATGAATTTGCGGGGAAACGTTATGATATCGGTGATAAGCTTGGCTTTATCAAAGCGACCATTGATTTTGCATTGCAACGAGAAGACCTCCGCGAAGAGGTTTTAACATTTTTAAAGAGTAAGTCAGACCAAACTCTGCCGCGAGAGACTGAGGGTGGAGCAGAATGAAGGTTGCAATCTTAGGTACAGGTTATGTGGGATTGTCGACAGGTGTATCGTTATCTGAAATCGGCCATCATGTGTGCTGTATCGATGTGGATGAAGGGAAGATTAGCCTATTACAACAAGGAATTTCCCCGATATATGAGCCAGGTATGGAAGAATTTCTAGCAAGAAATATCGCCGCAGGCAAACTGCGTTTTACCACGTCACATCGTGAGGGCTTAGCTGGGGCCGAAATTGTGATTCTTGCAGTTGGAACCCCTCAACGAGACGACGGTAGTGCGGATTTAACGTATCTAGAGGAAGCTGCAAAAGATTTGGCTGCCCACCTCATCCAGGGTACGATTGTAGTAATCAAGAGTACGGTGCCAGTTGGGACGAATGATGAAATCAGAAAGATTATTGAAACAAATTGCCATGAAGATGTTTCGGTAGAAATGGTAGCGAATCCGGAGTTTTTAAGACAAGGCTCAGCATTAAAGGATACGTTAGAGGCCGACCGAATCATCATTGGAAGTGAAAATCAACAAGCTGCGAGCAAGGTAAAAGAGATGTACAGTCCATTAAAGGTTCCGTGTATGATGACAAGTATTAGAAGTGCAGAGATGATTAAATACGCATCAAATGCATTTTTAGCCACGAAAATTAGTTTTATAAATGCGGTTGCCAACTTGTGTGAAGCCGTCGGAGCCGATGTCACAGATGTCGCAAAGGGAATGGGGATGGATAAACGGATTGGGAACCATTTTCTACAGGCCGGGATTGGCTATGGTGGCTCTTGCTTTCCGAAGGATGTGAAAGCCTTGTGGCATACAACTAGGAAACATGACGTAGATTTTGGGGTGCTTGCTGAAACGATGAGGGTGAATGATGAGCAGCAGGTCCTGTTGGTGAAAAAGGCTCTAAAGCGCTTTGACGGGCATCTATCAGGAAAAAAAATAGCGCTGTTGGGTCTTTCATTTAAGCCGGATACGGACGATATGAGGGAGGCACCGTCGATAAAAATTTCGCAAGAACTGAACAAACATGGGGCTCAAGTGGTCGCCTACGATCCGGTTGCAACTAGCAATGCGAAAAGAGTGATTGGAGAAAAAATCACCTACGCTGATAACCTTCTTGAGGCGATAACGGATGCGGATGCTGTGTTTGTGGTAACAGAGTGGCAGGAAATTAAACAGTTGGATATCGCTCTGCTGGGGAAAGTGATGAAGAAAGTGATCGTCTTTGATGGGCGCAACTGTTTTGATGAAGAGAAGATTCACAGTTGCAAAAACATTGAGTACTACCCAATCGGACGACCGGCCATTATCACATAAGGAGAAATCTGAAGTAGAGTCAGGAGTAATCCTGGCTTTTTCCAGTGGTTAAGGAATTTAAAAAAGTTCCAGGGTGTGGATAATTGTATGCGTTGTCTGCATCCAGCTCCAGCGCCCAGCGACTAGTGTACTTCGTCCACCGAGTAAAAATCGGCTTTTGGATTTTTACCTCCGCAACGATTGCTTCAAGCAAGAATGCGCTACGCTCTTCGTGTTTCCTTTATCTTAGTCGGTGTGCTCCAGTCCATACGTCGCTTAACGGGCGCTTGCGCTTTTGTTCTTTTTATACGAAAAACCCACGGAAATTTCCCTGTCTTTCGGCTCCATTAAAATGTAAAATTAATAGGATTGCTTATTGATAGGATGTAAACCTATCCTATTGTTGAATTTTAGTATTACTGATCATACCGGAAAGATTATTGAGGTAAAACTTTCTATTGACGATTCGACGCGTATTCATTATGATAGGGAAAGAATTTAATACCCGTGCTCGGACGGGAGAGGTTCATAGCGGAAACCCTCTATAAAAAACTATGGATATATGACTATAGAAGCCATATCCATACCCGGATGTGGCTTTTTGCATCCTCCTTTTGATATTTAGCTATGAAAACCTCCCTGTTACGCGTGTGGGTACACGATATTGGGAGGTTTTTTTATGTCTGGACGTAAAGAAGAACAAGGTTTAAAGGATCTAACATTGCTTGGAAATCAACATACACAATATTCATCCGATTATGCACCTGAGGTGTTGGAGGCTGTGGATAGCTTGCATTCAAATCGAGATTATTTTGTAAAGTTCAATTGTCCTGAGTTTACAAGTCTTTGCCCAATTACTGGTCAGCCTGATTTTGCAACCATGTATATTTCCTATATTCCTGATAAAAAAATTGTTGAAAGCAAGTCATTAAAATTATATTTGTTTAGTTTCAGAAATCATGGGGATTTCCACGAAGATTGTGTCAACATCATCATGAATGATTTAATCAAGCTACTTGACCCTCGTTATATCGAGGTTTGGGGCAAGTTTACCCCGCGTGGCGGGATTTCAATTGACCCTTGGTGCAATTATGGCAAGCCAGGTAGCAAATACGAAGAAATGGCTCACTTCAGGTTGATGAATCATGACCTATACCCTGAGAAGGTCGACAATCGTTAAGTTGGAAATTGAGGTCTCACGTGAAAGAACCAAGAGTGAATCAAAATGAGGAAGGAAGCTATAAATGCTTTTATATCTAAATGGAATTTTTGTTGGCTTACTAATATTATCAAATATCGTTGCTGTGAAGCTGTTTAGTATCGGAACGTGGGCGATGTTACCTGCAGCAGTGGTTATTTATATTTTTACCTTTCCAATTACGGATGTGATTGTCGAAGTTTATGGTAAAAAAGAAGCGCAGCGGACCGTTCGTGCGGGCTTCATTACACAGGTTTTGGCTCTTATTTTCATCGCGATTACGATCTCTTTACCTGCTGCACCTGTTTTTGGAGAGCAAGCCTCATTTGAGACCATTTTAAGTGGGAGCTTCCGAGTAGTCGTTGCAAGCTTGATTTCTTATATGATCAGCCAGAACCTCGATGTGTTTGTGTTTGGGCAGTTAAAGGCCAAACATGGCCAGAGGAAGCTGTGGTTGCGCAACAATGCATCAACCATGACTAGTCAATTAATCGATACGACGATTTTTATAGCGATAGCGTTTTACGGAACCATGCCATTGGCGGTACTTGGAGGCCTGATTTTTACACAATATGTTTTCAAGTTCCTCGCTTCCATCCTCCTAACGCCAGTTGTGTATCTATTGGTCGGCTTCGTTAAAAAACAGGAGCTTAGGACAGAAGGGTTAACAACGCAGGGGTAGTGGTAGTTATTCCGAAAAGCAGAAATTGGGCTCCATGGATCTCTCCATGGAGCCCAAATTAGCTTCTTGAATGTGGCAAAAGGGCACCATGAATCTTCATGGAGCACAAATTTGATGCCGGAAGCAGCGAAAGGGTCTCATGAACACTTCATGGAGCCCAAAATAGCTTCAGGAATTAGAAAAAGGGTCTCATGAAAGCTTCATGGAGCCCAAACTTGCTTCCGGAAGCAGAAAAAGGGTCTCATGAAAGCTTCATGGAGCCCAAACTTGCTTCCGGAAGCAGAAAAAGGGTCCCATGAACACTTCATGGAGCCCAAAATAGCTTCAGGAATTAGAAAAAGGGTCCCATGAAAGCTTCATGGAGCCCAAACTTGCTTCCGGAAGCAGAAAAAGGGTCCCATGAAAGCTTCATGGAGCCCAAACTTGCTTCCGGAAGCAGAAAAAGGGTCCCATGAAAGCTTCATGGAGCCCAAACTTGCTTCCGGAAGCAGAAAAAGAGTCTCATAAACGCTTCATGGAGCCCAAATCTGCTTCCGGAAGCAGAAAAAGGGTCTCATGAACGCCTAATGGGACCCCAATTTGCTTTCGAATTCAAAACTAGATCTACCATGAACATCCCCATGGACCTAAATCTCAATTCCTCAATCAGAAAAACCTCTATACATGATTAGGTTTAGAATCTTACTCTACCCCAAACGTAAAAACAGTCTCTTTCTCATACTTCTCACCAGCATTCAACCGTACATCTGGAAATCCCTCGTGATGTAACGACGCAGGGGAAGCCTGAGTCTCAAAGCAAACGCCAAGGTATTTCTGAGACTTTGCCTCAGCCAATTGCATTTGATCATCTAAACTATTTCCTGAGTACATCACCATACCAGGCTGATTCGTTTTAACTGACATTACGCGGCCGCTGTTTGGCTCACGAACAATTGCTTGCTGCGTCGTTGAATGGTCAAAGATAAAATAATGGTCATATCCGTTGCCAGCAATTTTATTTTGCTCGAACTCACCATTAAATCCATCCCCAAGCCTACGACCTTGACGGAAATCAAACGATGTCCCCTCAACTTGAAGCTTTGATCCAGTAGGAATTAAGTTCTCATCCAATTCAACAAACTGGCGACTATCAATCGTTACGTGATGGTCTTCAACAGTGTTTTTTAAATCACCACTCAAATTAAAATAACAATGGTTTGTTAGCGTCAAAGCTGTCGTTTGGTCACTAGTTGCTTCATAAGCAAGCGAAAGTTGATTTTCATTATTTAGTGTATAAGTGACTGTGACCTCAACGTTCCCTGGGTATCCTCCCTCGCCATCGGCACTTTTATGAGTAAGAGTTAACCCAACAGTCCCGCCAGTCTGAAACGGCGTAACCTCCCAAATGACCTGATGGAATCCTTCTGACCCACCATGTAGATGATTCTCTCCGTCATTAGCTTCCAAGTTATATTTTTCACCATTCAACTCGAACGATGAACCTTGAATCCGTCCAGCAACTCGGCCAATAAGTGCGCCCAAGAAAGGAGGGTTTGCCTCATAATCTTGGTATTCTTTCATCCCGAGAGCAACATTTTCAAGCACGCCATTACGGTCAGGTACGAGTATTTTCGTAATAATCCCGCCATAATTAAGAACACTAACCGACATTTGCTTGTCATTGGTTAAAGTAAATTCCTTCCAACTACTTAAAATTTCTTTTGTTTGAATGTTCATGTTCCATTCCACCTAGATAGTTAGTTTGAAATGAAGCGCTTAAACGCTTCTTTTTTTAGAATAATTTGCAACCAGCCTATAACAGAATATTGCCTTTGTCGATTCAGTTTATTCTGTACATATTTGCTCTATTTTACTTAGTTTAAGTAATGCACTAAGTTAGTTCCAGTCTACTAGGAATCTTTTCATGAGACAAGTGCTGGAAGGAAGCAACTTTCAAAACATACAAAAAACCTCCTTACCGTTTTAGGGGAAGGAGGCGATCGTCTTACCAATTAAAGTGTAATTTCAATGTTTTTTTCATTTGCTGTCCGTAATTCTTCAATCAGTTCATTAACCTTTTCACTTTTCTTTTCGGCCATGATTTGTTGTTCTAATTGAGGTTTTATTGTTTCGAGGTCTTCTGCTTCTTGCTCTTGACTCGCGAGAGCTTCTTTATATTCGTCGTATTTGACTGTTACTTCATCTTCCGTAACATCAATTTTACCAATCGTAGTGTCTAAATACTTTGTGATTGTAAGTTGATCTTTAACTTTCACCTTTAATTCATCTTCGGTGATTTTATTTTTTTTCAATGTCTCTTCAAAGCCTTTATCATCTTCAAATTGTCCTTTAATCGCCTCTAATTCTGTATCCACTTCGCTTTGTTCAATCGCAACGCCATCTTCTTGAGCGGTCTGAAGAACAAGCTTTGTATTTACGAGTTGATTTAGAACCGACAATTCGATTTGTTCCTTCATTTCATCATCAAGCTCGTCTAAGTTCATGCCTTGTTGAGTGTACATATTCTTCGTATTTTCTAGTTCAGTTTCGTAGTCAGTCTTCAAGATTTCTTCGCCATTTACAGTTGCAACAACCTCTGAAGAGTTGCCCCCGCTACAAGCTCCTAGGATTAACGTGACAATTCCTAATAAAATAAACCATTTAGATGTTTTATTAAACAAAAAAACCTCTCCTCTCAATCCAATGACGTCATTGTATCACATTTACTAGTCATGTAGGGTTATGTAAAAAAATTGTTATCTTGTTGTAACCCACGGACGAGTGGAGAAGTATGTCGAAAGAAAAGAAATAGCTGATGACAAATTTCCTGTAGTTTTGTATGCGCCATTTGGTATTTTAAAAAAAACGCTAGAGGGGTGACAGAATGTATTTTGAAAATCTATTAAATGCCCTGTTTGGAGAGAGAGAGATTCTCCATGTATTAGAATGCTCAATTTGTGGGTTTGATGAGGTTTACTATATAGATACCACATCTAGAAAACAAATAGGTAGGGCTTGTCAAGGTTGCCAATTTGTACAGAAGTTTGATTTTTAACCCAACTGCCAAAGGAGAAATGGATGTTATCTTGAGCCTTCCGTTTTGAATAAATTCGACCTAGAAATATGGAAAAATAAAAAAATTAGGGATTATGAAGTTCTTATGGTATACTTTGTCTACCGTTTTCCGATTCATGTTCCCTGCTCATTTACTGAGCAGGGTTTTTTTATTTTCTTAAAAAATCTGATACAAGTTCTTACAATAGAAGAACAGTAAAAGCCGGTTGTCTGTTGACAACCGGCTTTTACTGTTCTGAGTCACTCTTTCCTTCGGCCTCTACCCAATTCTGGGACCACTTTTCGAGTTCCTTCATGAGCGGCTCTAGGGCTAAGCCCTTCTCGGTGAGGGAATACTCAATACGTACAGGAGTTTCGGGATATACCTCGCGTTTGACTATGCCTTGAGTCTCAAGATCCTTTAGTCGCTCTGATAGGACGCGACCGCTAATTCCCATTGACGATTCTAAAGTGCAGAAGCGTTTTGGCCCTGTAAGTAGTTGGTAAATCACTAACCCGGTCCACCGCTGGCTTAGCAAACTCATTGCTTTTTCAAATCGAGGGCAAATGATGGAAGTATCTATGGGTTATCACCTCTATCTATATTTATATGACATCTTAATTATAGATAACTATATAATTACAATACAACATTCACACACTTGACACAAGTTAATATTAAAAATATAATTACTTACATAAAGTAACTAACTAAACTTATTGAAATAAATAACCTATAACCAAATTGGAGGATGAGAAATGACTTTTCATCAAGCACCGAGCACGTTTGTTTCCCAAGTTCAGCTAAAGGTTCAAGACCTCGAGCGTTCACTAGAATTTTATCAAAACATCATTGGTTTGAAGGTGTTAGAACAACAGGAGCGCAGGGTGGAATTAACGGCCGATGGGAAAACAACCTTACTGACAATCGAACAGCCAAAGGATATCAGTCCGAAACAACAGCGAACAACGGGTTTGTATCATTATGCATTGTTGCTTGCTAGCCGAGCGGACTTAGCGAAGGTCATCCTTCATATGATCAAAACCCAATATCCTATCCAAGGAGGGTCTGACCATCTTGTGAGTGAAGCGTTGTACCTAGCTGATCCAGATGGCAATGGAATTGAGATTTACCATGACCGTCCAGCGTCCACCTGGAAATGGGAAGGCGGCGAGGTTGTAATGACAACTGAGCCGATGGATGTGGAAGGTATTTTAAAAGAAGACGATGGCCAACCGTGGAACGGTCTCCCTGCTGGCACAATCATGGGTCATATCCATTTGCATGTTGCCGAATTTAAAAAAACAGAACAGTTTTACTGTGAGGGCCTTGGGTTCGAAATTGTTTGTCGATACGGCGGCCAGGCTCTGTTTATTTCTACGGGTGGATATCACCACCATATTGGCCTCAATACTTGGAATGGTGTTGGAGCTCCGACTCCTGCGGAAAACAGTGTCGGAATGAGTTCGTATCGTGTGGTTTTTCCAAATGAAACAGCCCGCAATGAGGCCGTTACACGGTTATCGACTCTTGGTGCTGTGTTGACTGAAGAGCAGGGCGCACTTTTCACCAAAGACCCTTCTGGAAACTCCATTGAATTAAGGGTTTAAATTGGAAGTGAAAAGAGTCTTGGCGAGGTCCTACTTTTAAGATAGGATAGAAAAAGCGTGCTAAAAACCGTTTGGTAATACTAAAAAGTTGATTGAGGCGTAATCATTCTGGCAGTCCCAAAAGTTGATTAAGGCGTAATCAACATTCTGGCAGTCCCAAAAAGTAGCGTTAGCCGGCATCTGTATTGAGTGGATGCCGTTATACTTGAGCGTTACGATTTAAGGGCTCATGGTAAAAAACAATATTTTCAGTACGATTAAGTTAAATAAGATGCGCGACTATGTGTATGTATGATATAAAATTAGGTGGTTTTAACATGATACTTGAAGCGGATGTTTGTATAGTTGGGGCTGGTCCCGGGGGAGCACTGCTCGGATATTTACTGGCGAAAAACAATCTGTCTACGATTGTTCTGGAACAGCACGAAACATACGATAAAGAATTTCGCGGTGAACACCTGAATGCCGAGGGTGAAGAGGTTTTACGAGCATTTGGTCTATATGAAAAGGTGGAAGAAGAAGGGCTCCTGCTTATGGACCGAGTCGAATATTGGCAGCGAGGCGAAGTGTTGAAAACGGTATGGCCGGCAGCGGGGGAAAAACATGTAGGGATTCATGTTCCGCAACGAAATTTACTTAGTGTGTTGTTTCGTGAATCGGAGCGGTTTTCAAACCACCAATTAATGATGGGCACAAAGGTAACAGAGATTATGTTGAACGAGAATGGATCGGTAACGGGAATAAAAGCCAAAAAAGGCGATCAACCTATTACAATAAAAAGCTCCGTTGTCATCGGGGCTGACGGACGGTTTTCCACGGTTCGGAAACTGGCTCAGATTCCGTTTTCAACTGTAAACCATGGCTATGACTTGCTTTGGGCGAAAATTCCGAGTCCCCTAGGCTGGGAGCCGACTATTCGTCAGGCCCTTGTGGATGATCATCAATTTGCTTTATTTACTCAGGCGGGCGGGTTCGTTCAAATAGGATGGAATATTGAAGAAGGTTCATTTCCTCGCTTGAAAAAGCAATCCTTTGTACCGTTTATCAATCAGGTAACAGCTACATTTCCAGAGTTGACGACAAGTGTTAATCAGCATATTCAATCATGGAATGATTTTATATTATTGAAGGTTCATAGCTGTAAATGTGAGACGTGGGTAATGGACGGGCTAGCGATCATGGGGGATGCAGCCCATACGATGAGTCCAACCGGTGCGTTTGGAATCAATGCTGCCCTGGTGGACGCAAAGGTGTTAAGTGAAGTCCTCGTTGAAGCACTTGTTCATGGGGATGCGAGTGCCGAGCAATTAAAAAAATATGAGCTGCATCGTCGGACTTGGGTGGAAGCACAACAAAAACAGCAATTAATAAGAGAAGCGAACTTTAAAGAAGCGTTCGTGGTTCCGGTGCTTTCCTAAAGCAGGGAGACGCGAAGGTTTGGGGTTGGAGGGGTATACAATGCAAGAATTACAGGTGAAATCAAACAGTCTATCTGTGTTGGAAGATAAAATAAAGCTCATTCAGCATGATGAAGGTGCGATTTATTTAGTAGGACCTATTAAACTACCGGTAAATCTACACGGAGAAACCGTCGAGTTTAAGTGGTATAGCTGGTTGCAAACAGACGATGTGATTGAGGACTTTCAGGAAGTAATCAACCGATTATCGTCAGCACGATTGGCTGAGTCCCAACAATCTAGCGTTCTAGTATATGGCGATTTTGACTATAGCGACGATGCGTTAATTCGCATGCACTCCATCTGTCATACGGGAGATATCTTCGGTAGCAAGCGCTGCGATTGCGGCTTTCAGTTGAAGCAGTCGATGAAAATGATGGTTGAACATGGTTCAGGGGCACTCTTTTATTTGGCCAATCATGAAGGGCGTGGCATTGGCTTGTTCAGCAAGGCAATGGCATATATCCTCCAAGAAAATGGCTTTGATACCGTTGAGGCCAATCAAGCACTAGGTTTCGCAGATGATACACGAAATTATGATGAAGCGATTCAGGTGTTAAAGGCGTTAAGAGCAAAGCCTGTAACCCTGATTACAAATAATCCGAAAAAACTAGAAGCCTTAAAGGCAGCTGGCTTGCCCGTTTCAGGCAGAACGCCGTTATGGGGCGATGTCTCAGAGTACAATGAACGTTACTTGCAGACAAAAATGAACAAGTCTGGACATATGGCGTAGGTTTAGTTGGCGGTGTTTTAAGACGACTGTGTTCGCTAAAAATTCTGGATGGTGCTAAGCGCCATCCATTTGTGGTTAGGAGTGTTTTTAAATGAAATTTGGGTTTGATATTGATGATACATTGATTAATTTGCGGGAGCATGCTTTTCATCTTTATAATCAGAAGTTAAATAAAAATATAGATTTAAAGGCCTTCCGAGAGCTTAAAAGAGTGGAAATTCATGAGCCTTTTGGTCTAACAGATGAAGAGGGGAAGCATATGTGGAATTCCTCGCTAGAAGATATCTATTACACTTCTTGTCCCTCTTTTACAGGTGCTGTGGAGCTGCTAAATGACTTGGTGGATAAGGGGCATGAGGTCTATTACATTACCTCGAGACCGAAAGAACATGGGGAGCGAACAATGAAATGGATGCTGGAAAATGGCTTTCCTGTTCAGAAGGAGCGCTTTTTCTACGGAATGAAGGATTCCGAGAAAGTGGACATTATTCGCAATTTAAAGCTTGATTACTATTTTGATGACAAACCAGAAGTATTAGACACGCTTAGTGGCGAATCACTTCGAGTTTATGTAAAAGATCAATCCTATAACCAGCATATAGCAATCCCAAGGGTGAAGGAATGGGTTGATTTTACGTTTGAGGATTGATTTCGTTGAGGTATTTAGATTGAGGATGGATCCCTGTTCTTTTCTGGAACAGGGATTTTGTTGATTGGTTTGGTTTTTGGGTGCGGAAGGGGAGGGCGTGAAAACTATTTTACCGTTTGTGTTATTTTTGGGGTCGAACGGGTAAATAGAGCCTTTCTAATTGCCGGTTTGCATCTTGTTTAACCCTGAACGGGTAATTAGGAACTATTTATTAAAAAACTCTGCTCTCATTGCCCATACCTTATAGAAAGCCGAGAGTATGGGAAGCGAGAAGCCGTCTCAATGCCCATACTCAACAAGAAGCGGAGAGTATGGGAAGCGAGGAGCCGTCTCAATGCCCATACTCAACAGAAAGCCGAAAGTATGGGAAATGAAGAGCCGTCTCAATGCCCATACTCAACAGAAAGCCGAAAGTATGGGAAATGAAGAGCCGTCTCAATGCCCATACTCAACAGAAAGCCGAAAGTATGGGAAATGAAGAGCCGTCTCAATGCCCATACTCAACAAAAAGCCGAAAGTATGGGAACTGAGTGCCACTCCCTACCATCCTCCAAAACTCATCATGAAAAATAACCAAATAAAAAAAGACTCTCCAACGAGAGTCTTTTATATATGTCGATTCAATTATAATTATGCTTTACGTACGTTAGTCGCTTGTGGTCCGCGTTGACCTTGTTCAACTTCAAAAGTCACGTCTTGGCCTTCGTCTAAAGATTTGAAGCCTTCTCCTTGAATTGCTGAGAAGTGAACGAATACGTCGTCTCCAGCTTCGCGTTCGATGAATCCGAATCCTTTTTCTGCGTTAAACCATTTCACTTTACCTTGTTCCATTTGTGTATCCTCCTCGTGTGCTAAGCACACATTGTGTTACTATCCTTGCTTATAAGAGACAGAAAGCAGATTCACTTAACGATCTTTTCGAACAAACAAAAATAATTCTTTCTAAATATAACAGGAATACCAAAAAAATGCAATGGGATAATAACCCATTCACCTTCTAAAAGTTGTTTTCGTAAAGATTGTTGTTAAAATCCTAATTCCGATTTTAACGTAA
Source organism: Mesobacillus maritimus (assembly GCF_044803185.1). Lineage (GTDB taxonomy): Bacteria > Bacillota > Bacilli > Bacillales > Cytobacillaceae > Mesobacillus_B > Mesobacillus_B maritimus_B. Next base: position 5,001,031 of record NZ_CP085225.1, on the reverse strand, counting down.
GGAAAGCTATTTTGTGCGTTAATATATAGTTTGCAAGCTCTTTTCTCGCAAACCATGTTATTTTATGAAAACATAGCTCAACCAATCAAACTTATCAGCTAAAGCAACAAAATTTGAGAAAAGAGCTTTATAAAAGAAAAAAAGCCTTTTAAGGGCTTTAATCAACTTTGGCCATGGCACCTAACATTTTTTCATCCAATAGGTCGCTGGCCTGGTTTTCAGTTATTCCATTTGCTAATCCAAGTTCACTAACGAGGATTTTCTTGGCGTTGTATAACATTTGTCTTTCACTTGAGTTTAACTTTTTTTCTTCATTGCGAATCATCAAATCACGGACAACTTCGGCTCCTTCAAGCATATTCCCTGATTTCACCTTTTCCATGTTTGAGGTAAAACGCTGTTTCCATGTTAGCGTATGATCTGGCTCTTCGTGATGGAAAACGTCCAGCACCTTCTCTAAATCGACCTTATCTGTTACGGAACGGACGCTAGAATGAATCATTTTGTCAACGGGAATCATGACCTGCATATTGCTTGCCATCTTAATCACATAATATTGCTGGATTTTCCCTTGAATCTCTCTGTCCTCAATGGCCTCAATAGTCCCAGCCCCATGCATCGGATAAACAATTTGATCACCAATTTGAAACATTCATCCACCTCCGTAGTAAGTACACAAATAAGCATAACATAGAACATAATTTTAAGCAAATTAATAATGATACCATAGGTTTTTTGATGACGTCAATGGGTTTTTAGTAAATTTTAGATTATTTTTTATCGCTAGAACATTAGGGACCGGTTTATGGAAATTAGCTTCTGGTAAAACGGTGCTGTATCCAATCATTTCATGGTTCTCAGAGGTTTTGAATGTTCGTTCCATGAGCTTCGTAGTAAAATAGAACTGAGAATATTTACTTAAAAGCTTAGGTGCAGTAAGTCTTTAGTCTGAGGAGCAATTAAAGCCAGAGCCGTTTTTACAACATGATTTGTTTCGATAAGATGAAATCATAGTCAAGAAACGGAGGAATTAAAATGAAAAAGGGATTAGGGGTCCTGAGTGTTTTCATGTTGTTCGTTCTCTCAGGTTGTATGCTGCATGTTAGTGGGAATGAAGAGAGCACCGAGATAGAGGTTGAAAAGGATCGGGCTAAGGAAATGCTGCTTGAATTAAAAATTGGCGCGGGAGAATTGAATGTTGAATCGGGTGCAACAGAATGGGTCGAGGGAACCATTGATTATAATTACGATAAATTGGAGCCGGAGGTTTCCTATAAGGTAAAAGGGGATAAAGGAGTCGCAGTGATTGAGCAGGGAAAGAATGGGTTTTTTGATAAAATAAACATCGGAGAGATTGACAATCATTGGGACCTACGTTTAAATGACGGAATTCCAATGGATTTAATCATCAACTCGGGGGCTTCAGACACAATGTTAGATTTAAAAGGGTTGCAACTAAATAACCTCGAAGTAAATGCCGGTGTTGGCGATATCACGATTGACCTTGGTGGAGATTGGAAGGAAAGCTTTGAGGCTAGTTTGGATATGGGGGTTGGCGAATCCACGATTATCCTTCCTTCTGAAGTAGGGGTAAAGATTGAAGCTTCAAAAGGGATTGGGAAATCGAATCTTGTAGGGTTTATTTCACAAGGTGATGGTGTTTATGTTAATGATGCCTATGAGGATGCTGATGTCGTGATCAACCTTAAAACAACCTTAGGAGTGGGCGAAGCGACTTTTAAAATGGAATAAGATTTAAGCTTGGATGAGTTCGCTATCCAGATCTAACATGCTTCTTTCCATAGCATGATAAAAAGGGAAGGTCTTTTCCTTCTCTTTTTTAAACTCTTCACTAAGAAAATATAGACCAATTTTGAGTTTACTTCCACCTAAGAGCCGCTAAGCCCAGTCATGGTAAGGCATTTTTAATCAAACGTTTGATTAAATTCAATTTCGAAGATGCATACGAACGAGATACCTATTTCCATCATGACTGTTCGTTCACTATCTTGACACTCGTCCTGCTTGTATATCATTTGCGAAATGTATAAAATAAATCGGGTACAGGTTTTATTCTGAAGTTGTATGACTGACCGGTAAGTCATTAATGACCACCTGGTCAAAAAATGAAACCATTGATTAATTAAATACGTATTACGAAACAGGTGTTGATAAGAATGAATGAAAAGCAGATGAAGTTAATTGAGTCGGGAATGAAATTGTTTGCGACCAAGGGCTACCATCGAACTTCAGTTCAAGAGATTACGAGTGAGGCTGGGGTCTCTAAGGGGTCCTTTTATGTTTATTTTCAATCGAAAGAAGAGTTTATGCTCACAGCCTATCAATATTTTTATACGCGGATTAAGGAAAAAATTGAACGCGTGAAGGTAGAGAACCTTTCTCCGAGAGAAAGCCTAGCGAAACAAATTACTGTGTGGCTCCAGTATATCTATGAGCATAAGGATTTTATCATCCTTCATATGAAGGAGAATATCTCAATTGCGGGTAGCGTGGATGAATGGGCAAAGGAAATCAAGGTAGACAGCTATCATTGGATGCGCGAAAACATCGAGAACATCCATGGGAAGCAAGAAATCAAGCCTATTCTATTTGATTTGGTGATTCAAATGGAAGGGTTGTTACATTCGTACACCAAGTGGAAAATTGTTGATGATGTCAACCTTGAAGTCAATCAAGTCGGACCGTTTCTCGTAAGGCGGTTGGATGACCTTGTCAAGGGGATGCAAGAGCGACAGGAAGCCCCGCTCATCTCTTTTGACGAGCTTTCTATGGATTATGAAGCTCACAGACAAGCATGTCGTAGTATCCCAGAAATCCTACTCTCCCTGAAAAGAAAGGTACAGGCGTTAGCTCTTCCCTCTGAAAAAATAGACCAACTACAAGCAGTAATGGAAGTCCTCGAAACGGAACTTTCAAAAAAGGAATGGCAGCCAGTGGTCGTCCAAGGCTTATTAGCTCACTTCAAACCGATTTCGGAGATAGAGGCAGAGTGTCAGGACTTAGCTCGTTTACTGGATGTAGAGCTATTATCTTAGGCATGTGTACAAATAGGCATGAAACGAATACTAAAACCAACAATTAAACTACGATAAACCGATCTTGAAAGGAGATCTCTAATGAAAAAAATACTTTTAAGTGCAGCTGCTATTTTCTTATTATCCTCCGTTGCAGCCTGTTCCCAGACAGAGTCTGAGGGAGAAACTGGAGACGTTGAGGAAAGGGTTGCGGCCGTAGAGGTAGCAAAGGCCGTTGAAGGAGATCTAACCCTTGAACGCTCAATCTTTGGCCGTACGGCTCCTAATAGCACGACTCCAATTCTTTTACAATCGCCAGGAGAAGTAGATTCTTTAGAAGTGGAAAACGGCGAACAAGTGGAAGAAGATGATATCATTGCGAAAGTTTCAACTCCTATGGGCAAGCAAAACATTCGTGCACCGAAAGATGGGGAAGTGGCGAACTTAAAAGCAGCAGAAGGGGACTCTGTTTCCAATGAAGAACCGTTTACGCTTATTGCAGATTTGGCAACAATCAAGCTGAATTTCACGGTCACGGCAGATGTACACAAGCTCATAGCTGTTGATAAAAAAATGACAGTGACGATTGAAAACGAGCAATATGAAGCAACAATTACGTCTGTTAGCACCATGCCAGATGATACAGGCTTGTACCCTGTAGAAGCAAAAGTGGATAACGAAGACCGGGCAATTTTACCAGGAATGGTGGCGAAATTGTCTGTTCCTGAGCAACAAATTAAAGATGCAATCATCGTACCGACAGCAGCCATTAATGAAGAAGACGATGAAAGTTTCGTCTATGTGGTGAAAGACAATCAAGCGATCAAACAAGCTATTACCGTCGTTGAAACGCAGTCTGCTGAAACTGCAATCGAAGGCGACATTCAAATCGGCGATTCCGTCATTGTTACTGGTCAGCTTACACTTTCAGATGGCGTTCAGGTGAACGTTGTGAAAGGGGAATAAACTTTGAAACTAGTCAATACATCTGTTAAACGTCCTGTCGGCGTAATCATGATTGTACTCGCAATCATTGCCCTCGGGATTGTCTCAGTTCGAAACCTCGCAGTGGATCTTTTTCCTAAAATTGATCTACCTATTGCGGTCGTTGCGACCAGTTATCAGGATGCTGCACCAGAGGATGTCGAGAATTTAATTAGTCGTACGATAGAAGGGGCCGTTAGTACGGTTGAGGGGATTGATACACTACAATCTCGCTCGCAAGCGGGTTCCTCGCTTGTTGTGATGATGTTTAAAAACGACGTTGATTTAGATCAAGCTTTACTTGATGTCAGGGAAAAGGTGGACCAAGTAAAGGCCATGCTTCCTGAACAAGCAGGCGATCCAACGATTTTAAGATTTAGTCCGGAAGCGATGCCAGTTATGTATGTAGGCTTAACAGGCAAGGATGCCGTGAAGTTAACGGAGATTGCCAATGAGCAAGTGGTTCCTTATATTGAGCGCCAGGGCGGCGTAGCCTCCGTCACAGTGGAGGGGGCCAAGGAGCGGGAGATTCAAATTGAGCTAAGTCAGGGGAAGTTGCAACAATACGGCATTAGCGCACAATCTATCGTTCAAGCCCTTAACAGCACGAATCGCTCAGGCTCCGTTGGTACGATTGAAAAGGGCAATCAAAATCTACAGTTAAGGGTAACCGGTGAATTCCAGTCGGTTGATGAAATCGGCGAAACGATTATCCAAACACCAACAGGTGCAACCATTCTTTTAAAAGATGTTGCAGAAGTTCACGATACATTTAACGCTTTCACTTCAACTGCTTTTGTAAATGGGGAGCATTCCCTTGTTTTATCGATGATGAAGCAAACCGATGCCAATACGGTTGAGGTAGCGGGAAATATTCAGGATAGCCTTGAGGATTTACAAGCAGAACTAGGCTCTGATGTTCAATTGGAAGTCCTAATTGATACATCAGAATTTATCACGATGAGTATCGACTCGGTCGTTCAAAATATCCTAATTGGTGGAGCTATTTCTGTCTTCGTCTTGCTGTTATTTTTAAACAGTATTCGAGCAACACTCGTTATCGGTCTTTCGATACCAATTGCTTTGATTTCCACCTTTGCGTTGATGTATTTTACCGGTCAGACACTAAATGTTCTGACGCTAGGTGGATTAGCACTTGGAATCGGGATGATGGTCGACAGCTCAATCGTTATTTTAGAAAATATCTATTCTTATCGTAAGCAGGGTTATAGCTTAAAAGAAGCGGCAGTTAAAGGAGCTTCAGAATTGGCGCCAGCCGTTATTGCGTCAACTACCACAACCATCATCGTATTTTTACCAATGGTCTTTGTTGAGGGGATAGCATCTGATTTGTTTATGCCACTGGGCTTAGCGGTAGCATTCTCGCTAGTGGCTTCGCTAGTGGTTGCAATTACATTAGTACCAATGCTTTCATCGAAGTTGCTGTCAAAAGCAATGGAGAAGGATGGACGTAGATATTGGTTTGACACTTTCCTTGATAAGGTTCGTGCTAGGTATAGCGGTGGGTTAAAAAGAGTATTGAAGTTCAGAAAAACGACTGTGCTTGTCACAGTTTTAGCAATTGCAGGCAGTTTAGCGTTGATTCCATTGATTGGGGCAGAGCTCATGCCTGCTGCTGACCAAGGTCAGGCACAGATTAACATTGAGACCCAGGCAGGAACAAATTCGGACTATATGCTAAACATTGTCGAGCAAGTAAATCAAACGATTACTGACTATAAAGACGTGATAGAAGTTAGCTATGTCACAATCAGCAATGGTGGCATGGGAATGATGGGACCAAGCTCTGCTAACCAGGCAAGCTATACACTCCAGCTTATTCCCGTTTCTGAAAGGGACCGTTCAACGAAAGACATCATGCATGAAATGAACGAAAGTCTGCAGTCGATTGCTGGGGCTGAGATCACAGCAAGTGCGACGGATGCTAGTCTAAGTACGGGGGACCCCATTCAGATTCAATTGAATGGACCAGAGCATGAAGTGTTACGGGAGCTAGCGACACAAGTCGTGGACGAAATTGCTACGATTGATGGAGTTTCAAATCCAACAACTGGTGCCTTGGAAGGTGTGCCGCAGATGAGCATCAACATTGATGAAGGAAAAGCGGCTGCCTATGGGTTAACCCAGGAACAAATTATGAGTCAAGTCCAAATGCACTTTATGGGCCAAACGGCGACACGCTATCGTGAGGAAGGCCAAGAGATGAGTGTTGTGCTCGTGTATCCAGAGGATGAACGAAGCACAATCAATCATCTACACGATATTAAAATTCAAACGTCCACAGGGACTGTGCTTCCTTTAGATGAACTTGCTGAATTTAGTGAAACGCAAGGCCCGGTAGCGCTACAAAGGCAGAATCAACAGGCGCAAATGAATGTGACCACGGGTATTACTGGTCGTGATCTTGGTGGGATTTCTGCGGATATCGAGGCGAGACTGGGCGCGATGAATTTCCCGGAAGGCTATAGTTATACGATGGGTGGGGAGGCTGCTGATATGGCAGAGGCCTTCGTTGACCTTGCAATAGCCTTGGCCTTCTCGATCTTCTTGGTGTACGCTGTCATGGCCATCCAGTTTGAGAATTTCCTCTATCCGTTTATCATCATGTTCGCCTTGCCGACGTCTGTAGTTGGTGTTCTTGGTGGTTTGTTTATCGCTGGTGTGCCGTTAAGTGTACCGGGATTCATTGGAATTATCATGTTGGCGGGGATTGTTGTTAATAACTCCATTGTTTTGGTTGACTATATCAACATTCTAAGAGGTCGTGGAATGGAACGGAATGAGGCAATTATTGAGGCTGGTCGTAGCCGACTACGTCCAATCTTGATGACGACGTTAACTACAGTTTTGGCAATGATTCCATTAGGGCTAGCACTAGGAGAAGGTGCTGAAATGCAACAGCCACTCGCGATTACCATCATCTTCGGATTAAGCGTATCAACACTGTTTACATTATTCCTTGTACCGGTCATCTACACGATGTTTGATGATTTAACAGGTTGGATTACTGGTCGTAGAAAAAAACGCCGGAAAGCAGAAGAAGCCGAAGCTTAAGGTCAAAAGCGGAGGTGTCTCTTTTGAGGTAAAAAAGTAAAAAAAGCAGGGAAACCATATTGGTTGGCCCTGCTTTTTTCGTTATTCCTATTGCCTTCTGTGAAACTTAACAAGAATAGAGGGAAAAATTCCGCTTATTTAGTGAATTGCATTAAAAATGGCTTAAATAAGGGGAGAAATTCCCGCTATTCACTCGAAAAACGTGAAAATGGTGGATTTTTATTAGAATAACGGTAAAATCTCCCCTTATATCCCCCAAAACGAGCTCCATTCTGAAATTAAGCGGAAAATCTCCCCTTATTTTACTTTCACTAGTTACTCAATTAAGGAAAAGCCTTCTTAAGTTTTCCGCGGTTTAAGAGAACCCGTTATGATGCGATAACAAAAGTAGGTAAGGTGCCTAGCACCAAACCATCCTTGGAATACTATTTGATGGATTGTGAGCAAATCTTACATACTTTTTATTCGGATAACTTGTTGATATGATACGGTTTCTGAGGAATTGTAAAAATTTTTCAGTATATTTTAGTAAAAATATTATTGATAATATTCTAATTATTATGTAGTATTTAAAATACAAAAAATGAAACTTGATTTCAAAATATGAAACCGTTAGGGGTGTCATAATGGTTCAAAAAGTATTAGAAGTCGATGAACTTAAAGTGGGCATAAATGATGAAGGAAAGAAAATCAATATTGTAAATGGTGTTAGCTTTGACCTTTATAAAGGGGAAACGCTTGGAATAGTTGGGGAATCAGGTTGTGGGAAAAGCATGACATCCCTGTCATTAATGGGACTGTTACCGCCAGGAGTAGAGTATTTGGGTGGCGATGTTCGCTTAGATCGTCTTCAATTTAAAGATTTTAGTAAAAAGGATTGGCGTAAGATTCGTGGGAAACGAATCGCGATGATTTTCCAAGAGCCGATGAGTTCGTTAAACCCGGTACATACCATTGGAAATCAGATCATGGAGATGGTTTTGAACCACGAACAGATGACTAAGAAGGAAGCAAGAGCGAGAGCGCTAGAGATGCTTCAGCTTGTTGGAATTCCTAGGCCTGAACAAGTCTTGGATGAATATCCATACCAACTTTCAGGGGGGATGCGCCAAAGGGTAATGATTGCGATTGCGCTTTCCTGCAACCCAGAAATTCTTGTGGCGGACGAGCCTACGACTGCACTAGATGTGACCATTCAAGCGCAAATCTTAGAGTTGATGAAGAAACTCCAGAACCAAATGAATATGTCGATTATGTTGATTACCCATGATCTCGGTGTTGTCGCAGAAATGTGTGACCGTGTCATTGTGATGTATGCAGGTGAGGTCGTGGAGGAATCGTTGGTTGTCGAGCTATTTGACAATCCAAAGCATCCCTATACAAAAGGCTTATTAGCCTCACTCCCTGATATCAACGAGCAAAAGGAATATCTCTCCTCGATTCCGGGGGTTGTTCCAGCACCGGGCAATATGCCAAGTGGCTGCCGGTTCGCAGAGCGATGCCCGCAGGCGCATGACCGTTGTAACGAAATTCCGCCACTATTTGAAATGGAGAATGGTTCTCGAGTGAAATGCTGGTTATATGAGCAGGTGGAAGCGGAGGTGAAAGTGTGACAGAACAGCAAAATGTTTTACTGAAGGTTGAAAATCTACAGAAACACTTCCCGGTTAAAGGGGGAATCTTCGGTAATAAAACTCTCAATCAAGTAAAAGCAGTCGATGGAGTTTCCTTTGACGTTAAGGAAGGGGAAACGTTTGGGATTGTTGGTGAATCAGGTTGTGGGAAAAGTACCACGGGCCGCACGATTCTTCGACTCCTCGAACCAACCAGTGGAAACATTTATTTCCAAGGGCGAAATATCGCAGAACTCAATAAAACCGAAATGAGGAAGCTGCGAAAGGACATCCAAATTGTCTTTCAGGACCCTTTTGCCTCACTCAATCCGCGGATGCGAGTGAACGATATTATTGAGGAACCTCTTATCAACTTTGATGTGAAAGATCGATCCGAAAGGGAAAAACGGGTACTAGAGGTTGCCGACCAGGTTGGTTTAACAGTCGCCCAGCTTTCGCGGTTTCCACATGAATTTTCAGGTGGGCAGCGCCAAAGGATTGGGATCGCACGAGCATTAATTTCTAAACCGAAATTGATTATTGCCGATGAGCCCGTTTCCGCCCTCGATGTTTCCATCCAATCACAAGTATTGAACCTAATGAGAGATTTGCAGAAGGAATTTGGACTTACCTACATTTTTATCTCGCATGATTTAAGTGTTGTAAAACATTTCTGTGATCGAATAGGGGTTATGTATCTCGGGAAGATGGTGGAAGTAGCCGAAAAGAACCGGTTGTATGATGAACCACTTCATCCATATGCGAAAGCCTTGCTATCAGCACTCCCTAGTCCTCACCCGCTAAAAAAGAAAGAACGCATTATCCTAAAAGGCGATGTACCAAGCCCTTCAAATCCTCCAAGTGGGTGCACGTTCCATCCTAGATGTTCGTCCTGCATGGAGATTTGTAAAACGGATGCACCGTCTCTACAGACGGTTCGCGATCAACATGATGTTTCCTGCCATCTTTATACAGAAGCTAAAAAGGAAGCTGAACCAACAGGAGTGTCTATATGAGTAAAACGGTAGAAAAAGCACTTCAACTGCTTGAGATTTTCACCGAAGAAAAACCGTATTGGCGCTTGGATGAAATCTCAAAATTTACGGATATTCCAAAACCCACTGCTTACCGGCTGTTGAAGAAGTTTGTGCAGTTTGGGTATTTACAGAAGATTTCCTTCCAGCAGGATGATTTGGTGATAGACGGTGAGGTCTATGGGTTAGGAACCAAATTTCTTGAACTAGGTGAACGGGTAGCAGGAAGGTTGGATATTCGGCAAATTGCTTATCCTTATATGAAAAAGATTCAGATGCAATTTAATGAAGCCGTCCAAATTGTCATGCGGGAGCAAAATCAAGGAATCTATATTGAAAAGATTGATAGCACTAGACCAGTAAGGCTTTATACAAGAGTTGGACGATATGCACCCTTATATGCGGGTGCATGTACGCGTATACTTCTAACCTATTTGCCAGATGATGAGATTGATAGAATTTTAGAAATACCCTTGACTAGATATGCAAGTCAGACACCCACATCCAAGGAGGAAATCTTAGAATTGGTTGAACAGACAAGGGCATCTGGGTTTGCTTATAGTGATTCTGAGCTTGAGGAAGGAAGTGTATCAATAGCGGTACCTATCTTTGACCGCTTTGGAACCGTCCCGTACTCGATTAGTATGGCGGGATTTTCAACCTCGTTGCCAAGAGAAAAGGTTGCCCTCTTTGTAGGCCCCTTATGGGAAGCAGCTGCTGAAATCTCAAAAAAACTTGGTTATACCCAACCATATCCATATGGTGGAAATTTTAAACAACATCAAAAGGAGGAAAACAGATTATGAAGAAAAAATGGCTATCATTGTTTTCGCTCATGCTTGCTTTTACGCTCGTTTTAGCGGCATGTTCTGGCGGAGGAGAAGAATCGAGCAAAAATGAAAAGGGCGACAGTGGGGAAAACCCTGCTAAAGATCGTGGAAATGAAATTGTTGTTGGAGTTTCAAGCGAGCCACAAAACTGGGATCCAATCGATACCTTCTTGTTAGACTGGAGTACGGTTGCAACCTCTGTATTTGAGGGACTAGTGGACCGAACTTTGGATTTAGAGATTCAGCCAGGTTTAGCTGAGAGCTGGGAGTATCTTGATGATCAAACATTAGAATTTAAGCTTCGCCAAGGGGTTCAATTCCATAACGGAGAACCATTTAACGCCGACGCTGTAAAATTTACGTTTGATCGCTTGCTAGGGGAAGAAGGTCAAAAGGGACCTCAATATTCAAACTATACTTCAATTGACAGTGTAGAAGTGGTCGATGAATTTACTGTTAAGTTTCATTTGAATACTGCTGACCCTGTTCTTTTAACAAAGCTTGCAGGTTATGGGGCAGTCATTGTTCCTCCACAATACGTTCAGGAAAATGACGATGAGTTTTTCAATAATAACCCTGTTGGTACTGGGCCTTTCAAAATGACAGGTTATAAGCGTGACCAGGAAATTGTGTTAGAAAAGAACCCTGATTACTGGAAAGAGGGACTGCCAAAGCTGGATAAAGTAACGTTTAAAGTGATTCCGGAAGCTTCTACTAGATTAGCAGAACTTCAAACTGGAAACATTGACGTGATGAAGCGTGTCGAAGTCGCTCAAGCTGAAACGGTGAAAGAATCTAGCTTCTTAGAATTGATTGATGTTGGTACGCCAACTGTATTCTCCCTTCGTTTTGATCCAGGACAAAAGCCAATGGACAATAAACTTGTAAGACAAGCTATTAATTATGCAGTGGATAAGCAAGCGATTATTGATGAAATCTTAAGCGGCTATGGTCATCAAATTAGCACTTACCAAAGTGAGCTTTCATTTGGTAACAACCCTGACTTAAAGCCATATCCATATGACCCAGAAAAAGCGAAAGAGTTGTTAGCGGAAGCAGGAGTAGCTGAAGGGACAACATTAGATGTCTACATTCCAGGGAATGATGGAAACTTCAAAGAGATTACTCAAGCGGTAGCTTTCTACCTAGAAGAAGTTGGCTTAAAAATGAACATTAACAGTGTTGATAACACTACCCTAATCTCCGAGTTAGTACCAAACGGAAAAGCTGGCCATATGTACCGTCAAGGCTGGGGTGGATGGACTCTGGACTTTGATAACACGGCTTACCTAATGTACCACGAAGGGGAGCAATGGAACCCATCATTTAAAGATGAAAAAGTAGAAGAATTGCTTGCTGCACAGCGTGCAACAGTGGACCAAGAAGAGCGTGAAGCAATTTTCATGGAGTTAACAGAGCTGCTACACGAATTGGCACCAGAACTAAATCTCTACCAAGCTGTTGATTTATACGCAGCAAATAGCCGTTTGGAAAACTTCCAGCCGCCTCATGATGATAGAATGCGTCTAGAAGAAGTTACCGTTAAGTAAACGTCAGTTTTGATGTAACAGTCAGAAGGAGATAGTATGAACCTCATGCTATCTCTTTCTTTTAAAAAACGAAGGGGTCAGTCTTGCAACACTCATCCATAAGGATGAAGTCAGATTTCGAACTCTTTGAGAATCCATCTAGGAGCGATGGATTTGATTGTCTTCACTAAAAACTTCTTTCAGTTGATCACTGCTGGTATTAAGGGGGAACAAACATGATAGCTTATGTGATTCGAAGATTGCTACACACGATTTTAGTCGTACTCGGGATTTCATTGATTGTCTTTTTTTCAATTCGTCTGACAGGTGACCCTGTATCCGTAATGTTTTCAGCAGGGGAGCCAACGAAAGAAGCAATTGCCGAGGTAAGAAGCAATCTAGGTTTAGACGAACCACTATATGTACAATATGGAATCTTTCTAAAAGGTATTTTCACTTTTGATTTTGGCGAATCGTTTCGAAGTGGGATGCCAGTCATGGACTTAATCAATGAACGAATTGGTGCCACGCTTGCACTTGCTTTAGGTGGCATGGCAGTAGCGATTATCATTGCCTTCCCAGTTGGGATTTTGTCCGCGGTGAAACGTGATACCGCAGTCGATTTTTTTGGTCGTATCTTTTCTCTATTAGGAATCTCTTTCCCGAATTTCTGGTTAGGGATTATGCTTATCCTTGTTTTTTCGGTGACCCTTCAGTGGCTACCAGTTTCCGGTTTTGAAGGCTTCAAGCACTTGATTTTGCCTTCGATTACACTGGGTTTAATCTTGTCTGGGATTCTAGCTAGACTTGTCCGGTCATCGATGCTTGAAGTGATGAATCAACAATATGTGTCAACGGCTAAATCGAAAGGGATCAGTGAATGGACGGTTATCATTAAACACGCTTTCCGTAATGCTTTATTACCAACCGTAACATTTATCGGGCTTCAATTTGGATCGCTACTAGGCGGAACCGTCATTGTTGAGCAAATCTTTTCTTGGCCTGGCGTTGGTCGTTTGATCATTGATGCCATCAACCAGAGAGATTATCCTGTCATTCAGGGTGGGGTTATTTACTTAGCCATCATCATGGTGTTAGTCAATTTAATCGTCGATTTAAGTTACTCACTAATTGATCCAAGAGTGAAAGTAGGAGGGAGTAAATCATGACATCTGTAGAGCTTGAAAAAACAGTGCCGGTTAATCCTCCGAGAAAATCCCCTCTTAAAAAGGTTTGGCGTTTTATTAAAAAGAATCCTGTTGGATTCATCGGGTTAATCCTCGTAGCACTCAGTGTTTCTTGTGCCCTGTTTGCTCCGTTTATCACACCATTTGATCCGTCAAAGGCGAGTCTATCATCAAGGTTGGCCCCTCCTTCTTGGGCAGATCCAACGGGTGAATCAGCTTTCTTCCTTGGTGCGGACCAGGTTGGCCGGGATTTATTGAGTCGAATCATATACGGGGCGAGAATTTCCTTGATGGTAGGAATTTTCGGTGTCCTAATTGCGATGGTGATTGGAACGATTCTGGGGTTGATTTCAGGTTACTTCGGGAAATGGCTTGATGATGTCATCATGCGTGTAGCCGATATTCAGTTAGCCTTCCCATTCATTTTATTTGCAATCGTCATCATGAGTGTGCTTGGCACGGGGATTTGGAAAATTATTATCATCTTAGGGTTAACTTATTGGGTTGGCTTTGCCCGCCTAATTCGTGGACAGGTGATTTCATTAAAAGAACAAGAATATATTCAGGCTGCTAGGGCGATTGGTGGAACGAATTTTAAAATTATTCGCAAGCATATTCTACCAAATGTATTGTCTTCGATTCTAGTTCTAGGAACGATGTATATTGCTGAGTTTATTTTATTAGAAGCTTCGCTGACATTCCTTGGTTTGGGTGTCGATCCGACGATTCCGTCTTGGGGTGGAATGCTTGCTGATAGTCGAAATTATATAACTAGTGCTTGGTGGACAGCTGTATTTCCAGGTGTGGCAATTATGATTACTGTATTAGGCTTTAATCTACTTGGAGATTGGCTGCGCGATAAATTGGATCCAAATATGAAAGTGTAGGTGACGACCATTGAAGAATCTTCTGGAAATGTGGACGAAGGATGGCTTGCTGCGGGACCAGAACGGCGATGGTGTCATTGACGGGACAAATGTTTTTATCAATCTCCCGGAACATCTTGCTCCGGAGGGGTTAATTGATTTCTGTGCCAGACTTGGGTTTGAGACGACCTCCTTATCCTTTAATTTTTTTGAACCAAGGGAGGGCACGGTTGAAGTAGGCTTTGAAAAGTCGGATTTCAAAACGGATATTAGAATCGAGGCGGGAAAGCTTTTGGTTCATTATAAAAATGAAGCAGAGCTCTCCATGTTTTTAAAATTATTGGCTTCAATCGATGATGAACAGGATTGTGATGGTTGCATCGCAATTGAATTACGGGACGGAAAGCCCTATGCTGGCCGAGTCGCTCTTTCAGTTGTTTCTGGTCAAACACAAAGTGATGAGAGCCATCCTGTTATCGATAACCTAAGTGAATTATGGAGTTTTTCTGGTGTTGGTAAAAATAAAGAAGCGAGCCCAGGGAAATCTTTAAGCATGAACATTGAAGTAGAAGAGTCCCTGTTAACGACAGCGCTTTTACGAGAATTATGCTACTTTGCTGCAAGAAGTGCGATGTATTCGACGAGGATCTCCTTTCCAGTCACTGGAGAACCGGATGCCAGTTTGCAGATTGTTATTGGGGAGGGACCAGGGGCTGGCTCAGGATTAGGAGAATACCAGAACCTAGTGGGCCCTATTTTAGAGCTATTAGACTCAAATGTCTTATCTCTTAAAGGTTCGAGAGAGATGCTCCCTTCTGCAATGTCCCAGCTTGCTAGATCCAAACACTGGAGTGAAGGTGGTTCATTTGGATATTGGGAAAAGAAGCAGCAATTATCCCAGAAATCAGAGGCACCCCTCCTGTTTGAGATGGCTTGGAAGGATAATTGTGAAGTAGACTTAGCGTTTCAGATTTTAACAGAATCTGAGAGTCTTGATGGGGCCGATGTGGAAGTGTTTTTATCGGAACCATTCGAGATCCGTCAGCAGCTTGAACAAGAGTGGAAGGGTAAGTTCCCGGGAATACACTCGTTGGTCATTCGCTCCGCTTTTAAAACAGGTCTGCATTGGATGATGGAAGAAGTTCTGCCTGAGTGGCAAGCATCGAATCGACACATACATGGGATTGAGATAAAGGTCCAAAAAGAAACCGGAGAAAAAGGATTGGAGCTGCCAATTCGTTGGATTCAAGAGTTGTATCCAATCGATCGCTGCATCGAGGAACTGATGGGCTTAAAGGCAGGTCAGGTTTATTTTAAGCTTGAAGAGGACCTCAATCATACGTATGAAATTTATGGGATTGATGAGCAAGGGGATAAATTTTTCCTTAGCCATTTGGACGTGCCGGTTTCAAGCCTTCCCTATGTGGATGGTCAGCATATGGTTTATCCCGTCTCTAGTGCGGTGCGGATTCATCACGGTACTATGGTTGAGGAGCATCTTATTCAAACAGACAGGGAACGGTTTTACCGTTTTTATGTCGAGGAGGTCCTTCCAAAGCTATGGCGTGAAGTATCCGACTACCAGCCAGGGCAGGGACACACCCGTCCGCTCTTTGACCGAATTGAAATCGATGTATGGATGAGTGAGGAAGAAAAAAGTCTTCAAGTGGATAAAGAGCGTGTTTCCTCCCTTGAAGCATTGCATGAGGATTTGTACTTTAACACATTGGATTATTTCGCCCAGATGGGAGAAGAAGTGGAAGGGAAGCCATTTTCTGCTCCTGGTGGTGTTCATCCCTTTATGCATATAAGAACGGGAGAGAAACCGGAAGCCCAGATCAAAGTTTACGGCTGGGAAGAAAAATCGGTTGAACAATTGATCACCAAGGCACTCGTGTTTCACCCAGAAGGAGCTTTGGCTGAAGCCATCGTGAGTGATGGGGAGCGAGAGTTCAAACTTCCCATTGAGCCTTTCGAACAGCCATCTGAGCAAATTCATCCAGATGTTCAACAATGGATGGAAACCGGAACAAGGTATCGCATCATGTATCCTGATTATTCTTATGGTGGACATGCCATACCTGTTGTCGAATGTTTTTTAGATGCAGGTGAAGAGTTCTATTCGCCATTAAAAATGTCAGTGTTCAAGAAGACGTTGTTTATTGAAGCGGGCCATCACTCGAATGAGGTGTCTAGTACCCCTGCTGTTCTGGCTCTAATGGAGGAGGCAGGGGAACGATTTGGTGATTGGTTGAAGCACATGAATGTTGTGTTCATTCCATTAGCTAATCCTGATGGCTACCAGTTATTAACGAAACTTACGAACGAGCATCCTGAATGGAAGCATCATGCGGCAAGATTTAATGCGGTAGGTTTGGAATTTGCTCATGTCCGTTTTCAAGAAACGGTGTTTGGCGAAGCGAATATTTATCCTGAAATTCTTCGAAGGTGGGCGCCTGACATCATTATTGATGATCATGGCATCCCAGCGCATGAATGGGTTCAGCCATTTGCAGGCTACAATAGTCCGCCAAGGTTTCCGGTCTCGTATTTCATACCGAGTGCACATATTTATGGAATTGGAAGGGTTTCAACAGATGAAACCTACCGGAAGTTTCACGAAGAAAACCTAGAAGAAATTGTCTCTAGTGTAAGTAAGTATTTAATTGGAACTTCGATTGAATCAGAAAATAACTATTGGAAAGAACGCTTTATCAAATATGGCAACCAGTGGTTACCGGATGTTTTTCCAATTGAAGAGGCGCCTGGAATTCATTTTTATCGTCAAACCTTTGTGACTCCAAACTACGCTTCGGTGGGAATTACGAGATATCCTGACTGGATAGCCGCCGATATTATTTCGGAAGCGGCCGATGAGGTCGTATATGGAGAAGCACTGCAAAGCTGTATCGATGCCCATATTGAATTTGATTTAGCGATTATCGATGTGCTTTTACATACAAAGGTTGAATCGGAGCGCATCCGTGTACCTGGGCTATCACTCGAGCGAATTCGTCCAATTAAACTTGATGAAAGGAATGGTTGATATATGAAAACACTTCTATTGACCGGTTTTGAACCGTTTTTAGATTTTACAATTAATCCAACCATGCGGATTGTTGAAGACCTGAATGGCATGGAAATTGGCGGTTATAAGGTTCATGGTGAAATCTTAACGGTTAACTTCCGCGAATCAGGAAAGCAACTGATTGAGCATTTAGAGAAAATCCAGCCGGATGCAGTCATTTCGTTAGGACTGGCTGGTGGACGATATAAAATCACTCCAGAGCGCATTGCCATCAATGTTAATGATGGGGACCGTGATAATTTTGGAAACGCCCCGGTTGACGAGGTGATTCAGTCGGAGGGAGCGGACGGTTATTTATCGACATTGCCAGTTCGTTCGATGATTAATCGTTTGCAAGAACAGGGTTTACCTGCTGAGATATCTAATACAGCGGGAACGTATTTGTGTAATCATGTGATGTATCAGGGCTTGCATTACGCGAAAATGCAAGGGAAAAAGACCCCTTCTGGCTTCATTCATATCCCTGCTTCTCATGAACTGGCGATTCAGCACGGGAAAATCCCAAGCTGGTCCCATGAGGATTTGAAAAAGGGAATCATCACTTGTATTCAAGTGTTGTCGGAAAATGAGTAAGCAGCGAAAATGGCAACCGGAAGCGATGGTGACAAGTGAGAAGAGCATTCGCTTCAAGTTTGGCAATCAGGTGGACCAGGAAACGTATCTTCAGGTAATGCGGTTTTCGAAAATGGTCGAACAAGACGGTTTTTATCTTTTAGAGGAAATCGTCCCAAGCTATAACACGGTTACCGTTTATTTAAAAAAAGAACCGAGAAACCCGGAAGAAATCGTTGATCAGCTTTTATCCAAATGGCAGAAGTGTGAGGAGACGGAGAGCGGTCTATCTGTACGAAAATTAACGATTCCTGTTTGTTATGACGAAGAATTCAGCCTAGACATGGAACGAGTCATGGCTCATACAAACTTGACGGCGAACGACATCATTTCCCTTCACTGCAAGCCGATTTACACTGTCTATATGATAGGGTTTTTACCGGGATTCCCATACTTAGGGAAGTTGGATGAGCAATTGGCGACGCCGAGGCTTCATACGCCAAGATTTAAGGTGGAAAAGGGAACAGTCGGTATCGGGGGCCACCAAACGGGGATTTACCCTTTGGATAGTCCTGGTGGATGGAATATCATAGGGAAAACCCCGCTGGACCTTTATCGTCCAGACAGAAATGAACCCTTTTTTATTCAAGCAGGAGATCAGCTAGGATTTTCTCCAATCACCAAAGAGGAGTATGCTGAAATCAGGGGTCAGATGGATAAACACCCAGAAACAATTAGGGAGTTTATCACTATGCCTGAGGTTTGAAAAACACTGATTGAATTTTTACTTTGTCCATTGTGACCAACCAAGCATCCCTGAGCTTTTAGGGGAAGAAATCAGGAGGGGTGTGCTTTTATGAGAATTGATTTAAATGCAGACGTTGGCGAGAGTTTTGGAACGTTTACAATCGGTGAAGATGAGAAGCTATTCTTGAATATCACGTCAGCCAATATTGCCTGCGGCTTTCATGCCGGGGATTTCAATGTCATGCAAACAACGGTTAAACGCGCGAAGAAACACGGGATTGCAGTTGGTGCTCATCCGGGCTACCCAGACCTCCAAGGGTTTGGACGCAGAGAGTTAAAAATGACACCGTCGGAAATCTATAACTCGATTGTCTATCAAATTGGGGCATTAAAACAGTTTTGTAAGATTCATGGCGTGCCCCTTCAGCATGTGAAACCTCACGGTGCGCTTTATAATGCAGCAGCTGAAAACCAAACGGTTGCTGAAGCAGTAGCAAAGGCGGTTCATGATGCTGCGCCGGATTCGATTTTATTTGGATTGTGCAATAGTGAACTGGTTGAGGCAGGGAAAAAACTTGGCTTAAAAACGGCTTCTGAGGCTTTTGCTGATCGACGGTAT
Organism: Mesobacillus maritimus; assembly: GCF_044803185.1. Taxonomy (GTDB): domain Bacteria; phylum Bacillota; class Bacilli; order Bacillales; family Cytobacillaceae; genus Mesobacillus_B; species Mesobacillus_B maritimus_B. Next base: position 4,981,872 of record NZ_CP085225.1, on the reverse strand, counting down.
ACCGATGAGGGGAAATTAACCTCGAGGCTCATGCCGAATGCGGTGTTGAAAACCTATGAGGAAATCCTCGATCAGGTAAGGGAAATCGTCTTTCGCCAGCGGGTGAAAACAGCGTCTGGGAACTGGGTTAGCTTAAAGGCGGATACGATTTGCTTCCATGGGGATGGTCAAAATGTTGCACATCATACCGCCCTAGTTCGTGAAGCGTTGGAAAAAGAAGGAGTCCAAGTCCTTCAGGTAGGGATCACAGATGGTTCCTCTATTTAAGGTAAAAAAAGCAGGAACCTACGGGTCGGTTCAGGATAAAGGGCGCTTTGGCTATCAACGATTTGGGGTCCCTGTCTCAGGCCCGATGGATTTTAAGGCCCATCAATTAGGGCAATACATCATGGGAAATGATGAAAATAGTCCCTCGCTTGAGATATTTTTAGGTGGTCAGGAGTTTGAGGTACTCAGTGACCATCGAATTGTTATTACTGGTGCTGATCTGGGAGCAATGCTTGATGGCCAACCCGTTCCAACTTGGAAAACCTTCGATATTTTTAAAGGCCAGGTATTGAGCTTTACCCGACCGATAGAAGGAAGCATTGCTTATGTGATACCAGAAGGGGGCTTTGAGGCGGAGCTACTGTTGGGAAGTGCATCTGTCTACCCAAAGGGTTTGCTTGGGACACCTCTTAGGAAAGATAGGATCCTCTATGCAAAGCGAGAGAGTGGTGGTGGCTTCCAAACAGGGTTATGCCGTTCTGAAATTCCGACGTATTCCCAGCAAATTTGGGTAAAGGTGTGGCGTAGTCCTCATTTAGACCTGTTTAAGGAAGAGGCCGTGGAGGAGTTCTTTCAGTCGTCCTACACGCTAAAAATGGGGGACAGGATGGGGTATCTTTTAGATGGACCTAAACTAGACTTCGTTCATAGCAGTGATATCCTGTCGGAAGCCACTCAATTCGGTACAATCCAAGTACCTAATAGCGGCCAGCCTATTATTTTAATGGCCGATGCGCAAACGATTGGAGGCTATGCCACCATCGGAAAAATTGCCCAAGCAGATCTATGGAAGGTAGCCCAATTGAAAAGAGGCGGAGAAATTCGCTTTAAAAGACGGTGAGGGGGTTTTGAGAAACTGTCGATATTTGAAGAACGAATTTAAGTCTATTTCCACTAAATTACATTGAATAACAGTACTGTTTTAGGTAATATATAAACATAAGCTGCGTTGTTCGTAATCGTATTTAAGTTTTAACCTTTATGCTGTAATAGGGAGTTTTACATTGAAACTGAAATGACAAGCCTCCGTCTATATGACAAAGAGGACAGGCAGGATAGTTTCTGCGAACACCCACTTTGAGGAGTGGTGGTTTAAAACTTTCTTATCTAATGTTACGGCAAATGCGGCTGTACATAACGTAAAATGAACCAGTTCCTGAAGCGGAGCTGGTTTTTTTGTGTGTTTTAGAAAAGGGGGATTAGGGGTTGAGAATCGTCCTATTAAAAGAGGAGTTGTCAAGGAAATAAAAAAGGGCTAATACACGAAGATATTACCATTGATTAAACGTTCTGTATTAGGTAATATATAAACATAAGCTGCGTTGTTCGTAATCGTATTTAAGTTTTAACCTTTATGCTGTAATAGGGAGTTTTACATTGGAACTGGAATGACAGGCCTCCGTCTATATGACAAAGAGGACAGGCAGGATGGTTTCTGCGAACACCCACTTTGAGGAGTGGTGGTTTAAAACTTTCTTATCTAACATTACGGCAAATGCGGCTGTACATACCTAAGCCAAGCCAGTTTCCTATCGGGAGCTGGTTTTTTTGTACATCCAGAATTAAATAATTACTTAAACTAGATGGAAAACAAAAAGAAGGGTCACCAATGCCCCTGATTCGAGCTCTAACTAAAAATAACAAATAAATGGTCTCTAATTGCCCGAACGAAGCCGAGGAAAGGTTGAACGGGTTAATTAAGAAAGCTTCATAGAGCACTTTTAGGAGAAATCGAGAGAAAAAAGTGCTTCATGAAATTGTCATAGAGCACTTTTAGGAGAAATCCAGAGAAAAAAGTGCTTCATGAAGTCGTCATAGAGCACTTTTTGGGAAAATTCAGAGAAAAAAGTGCTTCATGAAGTCGTCATAGAGCACTTTTTGGGAAAATCCAGTGAAAAAAGTGCTTCATGAAGTCGTTATAGAGCACTTTTCGGGAAAATTCAGAGAAAAAAGTGCTTTATGAAAGCCTCATAGAGCACTTTTTGGAGAAATCCAGAGAAAAAAGAGTACTAATTGCCCGAACGAAGTTGGAGCGCTCCAGGCCATACGCCGCTGAACAGGGCGCTTGCGCTTTTCTTATTTCCTTGTTTACAGAGGCGGCAGGACTGACACTTTTTACAGGTGGTTTCGTTCTGTTTGGTTATCCTCAAACTATCAGTTGGTTTGATTGGACTTGTGGTCACCATAACTAAGCCCCTTTCTCATTTGGCGCAAAACCTGTTTCTATTACGCTCTTTTTCCTTATTTTGCTTAAGGTGATGCTTAACTCATATAAAAGCAACATCGGAAAGATCACCAACACGCCTGAGATAAATTCGGGTGGGGTAATCTTTTAATTAGAACGATGTAGGCATAGGGGGAGCTTACATCGCTTGAATAGGGTAAGTGAGTGGAGTTATCCAAATTCACACTCAGTTATCCGGATAGTCTACTTAGCTTCCAGTCTTGCTTTGTGAATCCTCCACTGGTTTCAGGTGCGTTTTGTCTTCGGCTGGCTTTGCTTCATCATTGGCCTCTCCGTTCACCTCTCCGTTCACCAAGTCGTGGGTTGCCTTTTTGAATTCCTTTAACGTATTCCCGAAAGCCCGTCCAATCTCAGGTAGCTTTGACGGCCCAAAAATAATCAAAGCAATCACGAGAATCAGAATAAGCCCTGGAACTCCAATATTCTGCAGCATCTACTAACCTCCTACATTCGTTTTTGTCATATGGCTGGTGCCTGACACCAGCCAGTTCGTATTTGCAACAATTGCCCAAACGTTTTCACCAAAGTCTAAACACCGACTAGGGGGTACGTTCCATTTCCTAGCCACATAGACTTGGAAGCTCTAGACAATCGGCATCCCGTGGCGCTCTAATGCAGCGACCTCCAACAGGCTCATGCCTTGTTCTTCAGCCAATGCAACAAGTTTGTCTGACACGACTGGACCTAAGTTTGCCGGTGGGGCGGCATGTCCCATGGCACGCTGACGTGCAGAGTTTCTGCGTGCAAATGGTCCCCAGATAGCGAAGGTGATTCCAGGGGTTTGGATATTCACAAAGAATGTATTGCCATCAGGAGAGAAGGTTGGTCCGGCAAACTCAGAACCGTTTAAGGTGTTCTCAGCAAAGGTATAAACAGTTCCTTCTGGAGTCATCCCGATAATCCGGTCATTCCCACCTCCATCTTCAGCAATCCATAGGTCACCCCAAGGCGCCATCGCAATATTATCTGGCATCTCTAAACTATTTTTATCAGTAGATTCATAGAAAAGTTCTAATGTATTGGTTGACGGGAAGTACCGGTAAACTCGACCTAGATTACCACTGCCCGCACTCGTATCATCAAACCAGAAAACACCAGCTGTGAAAAATGCTCCTTCTAAGCGGCTGAAGCGGATGCAGCCCTTATCCATGGCATCTTGCTGAGCACGCTCTGGGTTCACTTTCTTCCACACAACGCCAAACTTCTTCCCGGAATGGAACGTACTTGCAGAGGTAGTTGGCAGTTCATCAATTGCCGCTGCTTCCAAAATTCCACCCTTTTGTAACGAGCCAAGCGTCTGGCTACGGTCATGTGGGGTAAAGCGATAAAGGAAGCTAGGACTAGCATCTTCAGTTAAGTACCAAATCCCTGTCGCTGGATCAACCGCACAGGCTTCATGTGAAAAATAACCCATGTCACGGATAGGGGTTTTTGACATTTCATTTTCAGGGTCAAGTGGATTGACTTCAAATACAAATCCATGCCCCATATTCCGGGTTTCCTCACAGGTTAACCAAGTGCCCCAGGTTGAAGCACCGCCAGCACAGTTGCGGATTGTACCTGAACTTGCTACATATTCCTTAATGACCTCACGATTTGGATCTACTACCAATGCCGTCGTACCCCCAGCGGCCCCTTTGCTCCAAGGATTCTTTCCGTTCACGGGATATTGGGAATTCGTGCTGTTTTCATGGTTCCGTACAAGGATGGTGGTATTTTTCTCTCCTTTATAGGCAGCCATTCCATCTAACATCGCCGGAACGAGGTCTCCATTTGACATTTGGTCGCCGGTTTTCGAAATGATTTTATAGTGAAAGCCCTGTGGAAGGTCTAGAATTCCATTTGGATCCTTAACTAGCGGACCATACCCGCCAAACCCGCTCGTTGGATTATTGGGTTTAGCTGCTGATGCCGTCGTAATCCCTCCAAAGGAATAAACACCCGATGCTCCTAGTGCTACTGCTAACGTACTCGCTCCACCTACTTTTAAAAAATCGCGTCTGTTCATGCCACTATTGCTAGATCTCATTTCTCCTACCTCCAGCTTCGTTTTTGGATGCTTGTCTTCGATTGCCATCTCCACTGAACAATTTATCAGACTATTCTTAACCCAGTGTTAAGGTCTTGTAATGCTTTGTAAAACTACAAAGACGGGATATGAACCTGTTCTTTTTACTTAGATAAAAGGTAATTAATGTAAAATATCTCGAAAAAAACAATGGATTATTTAAAATTCAATTGGTCGTGGGGCGTGGGGAGTAGGTTTGTTGTCCTATTTTTCTTTTAAGAGACTTGGAAGTTTATTAAGGGTTTGTAAAAAATGAAGGGAACTTAATTCATAAAAGTTATTGCTAGATATGAACTAAATACTGATACGCCCACACCTGAAGGAGCGAGCTTTCCCGTTCGGAGAGTTCTGTAATTCCTCCCGCTTATTCCATTAGATTTAAGAACAAATATAATGGGTGGAAAAAACTTCCTGAGTTCTGCCTGGTTTTCCTTCAAATAATAGGAAATGGAACCTATTTAAGGAGGATATTATCATGCGAAACCGAAGGATCCTGTTCATCCTTGCTGCACTTATTCTTTTTTTACCTGGATACACTGCAAGTGGAATGGTGGCATTTAGTAAAACGAACATGTCACCTGATCTACTAGCGCTCTTTCCAAACCCTGACCCGCCTTTTCAGAAAGATGGAAATTCCAATGAGAATCAACCTGAGGGGGCCACTCCGAAAAATGTTATTTTCATGATTGGCGATGGCATGGGGATTGGTCAGATGGAAATTGCACGTCAGTTCGAACATGGAAAAGATGGGCGTTTGTTTATAGAGACCCTCCCAAATGTAGCGCTCGCACATACTTATTCCGCAAATAATCCTGTAACAGATTCAGCCGCTGGTGGAACGGCTCTGTCCACGGGAAAGAAAACGAATAACGAGATGATTGCCGTTTCTCCTGATAAAAAAGAAATAACGAGCATTTTAAAAAAGTTTAAACAAGCTGGAAATAGGGTGGGGATAGTCACCACACATAAAGTCACGGATGCCACTCCGGCTGCCTTTACCGCCAATGTAGCAAACCGCTGGGCGGATCAGGCTGAAATTGCCCGACAACAATTTAATGGAGAGCTAGACGTCATTCTTGGTGGAGGTAGTAGTTACTTTGAGCCCGAGAGTCATAATGGTTTTAATCTAATTGAAAAGTTCAAAGAAAAAGGTTATAGCTTTGCGGCAGACCGTAATGAATTGAAAAAGGCAAAGGGAAATAAGCTTCTTGGCCTTTTTAACGATGACCACCTAAACTTCACACTTGACCGGGACGAACTGAAAAGTCAAGAGCCTTCACTTAAGGAAATGACGGAGAAGGGCATCGAGGTTTTATCAAAAGGGGATAAAGGGTTCTTTATGATGGTGGAAGGAGCAAGGATAGACCATGCCTCCCATGCCGCTGATTTGACAAGTATTTGGAAGGAAACCATTGATTTTGATGAGTCCGTTAAATATGCAACCAACTGGGCAAGGGAACATGGAAACACGCTAGTTGTCGTTGTGGCAGATCACGAAACAATGGGGGTATCTGCGACAGATGCGATGGATATCAATGCCTTAAAAAAGATCAGCGTATCGCATGAATTTATGGCCAATCAGCTAAAAACAGTAGAGCGGACGGGGGAATATACGCCCGAGAGCGTCAAAAAGGTATTTAAAACGTATGCCAATATTGACTTATCTGATGAAGAAATCAATCAGTTTAATCAGAAGTTAAAGGGAAGCAGAGGGAAGGTCTACAGTTCTCGCCAAGTTGGTTGGGAAATTGGAAGCGTCATCGCCGACCATTATCATGGAGGCACGTTGAATAGTCCAACACGGTCCTTAAGTAGTACCGGTGGACACACGGGAAACCTTGTCCCTGTATTTGCCTACGGAGCGGGTTCTGAAAAATTTGAAGGCGTCCTCGATAACACAGACATACCAAAAATCATTGCCGAACTGATGGGATATAGACTGTAGGCTTGAAAACCACTGGAGAGAGCTTATAACGACTCGAACTAGAAACTATAGAGGTACCGAGGTTATCGGTTAGACTAGTTCATCCAGAGAAAGACGATGCACCATCTATTTAAAAAAGTTTTAAACGGAGGATACGCAATGGATGTACTTATGGACAGTATTAAAGTACTTGGACGAATCATTACCATTTTACCGTTATTATTGTTTATAGGGCTTTACATGGGAAAACGTTCAATTGGGGAGATCCCTGTTTTTGATTTTTTGGTTGTCCTTGTGCTGGGATCTGTTGTTGGTGCTGACATTGCGGATCCGAGTATTGACCACATTCACACAGTCGTTGCGATGCTGGCGATTGCACTTTTACAAAAGTTTATCATTTATCTGAAGCTCCGCTACCGAAAATTTGGGCATCTCGTCACCTTTGAGCCGACGATTGTCGTTTATAAGGGTGAGTTTTTAACGAACAATTTAAAAAGAATCAATTACTCGATTGATAATGTTTTGCAAATGCTTCGAGAGAAAGACGTCTTTCAATTGAAGGATGTAGAGATGGCGATTGTTGAAGGAAATGGAAGGCTGTCGGTAAGTTTAACTCCAGATAAAAAGACGGTTACCCTATCTGATATGAACATACCGGCTAAAGAAGTGGAGTATGATATTCCGCTTATATTAGACGGCCTAGTCCAGAACGAGGCTTTGCAAAGGATTAACAAGACCCATGCTTGGCTGGATAAGGAGCTAGCAGCCAAGCATGTTAATGATAAGTCGAATGTATTTTATGCTGCGGTGAATTCCAAAGGAGATCTAAGTCTGACTTTAAAGGGGCATCTGAAGCAGGGCGTTCCTCCGATTTTTCACTGAGGGACAATGAACCTGTCCCCTTGTCCCAGACTTTATATTGTAAAACCAGGAGGTGGTTGAAGGTGGATGTGCTTATTGATGGGATTAAGGTGATTGGTCGGATTGTGACGGTGCTACCATTTATGCTGGCGATTGGACTATATATGGGAAAACGTTCGATTGGCGAATTGCCAGTTTTTGATGTCCTCGTCATTATTGTTTTAGGAGCGGTCGTAGGTGCGGACATAGCAGATCCGAAAATCGGCCATATCCACACCTTTATTGCAGTAATTGCCATAGGTTTATTACATAGGTTTATCACGGTATTAAAATTAAAATATCGAAAGTTTGGACATTGGATTACCTTCGAACCAACCATAGTCGTCTATAAAGGAGAATTCCTCTCAGAAAATATGAAAAAAATTAATTACTCCATCGATAATGTTTTACAGATGTTACGAGAAAAAGATGTGTTTCAAGTAAGTGAGGTTGAGCTTGCAATTGTCGAAGCGAGTGGGAGACTATCGGTTGCCTTAAAACCTGAGGGTCAACCGGTAACGGCTCCTGAATTAGGACTACAGGTCAAAGAGGCAAACCATGAAATACCGGTTATCCTAGATGGACAAATTGATAAAGAAGTCTTGCGGAGATTGAACCGCAATGAGGAATGGCTTCTAAAGGAACTAAAAATGAATGGTGTGGATAAGGTCGCAACCGTCTTTTATGCAACCGTCAACTTAAAAGGAGAGTGGAGCGTGAACAAGAATAGTCAGAGTCAACAAGAACCCCCACCGATTTTTCATTAACTAGATCAATTGAGGTTCAACCCATAATATGTAAAATACAGACATATAATAGAAAGGAAGGACTGTTTCATCCTAGGTAAGCTCCACCTTATTTGATCAGCTGCTACCTCAATTAAAGGCAATCGATAGTAGCAATCACACAAAATAGTTACAAACCTTTTACCTCAAGTTAACCCACCCTTAATTTCTGTTTGGCAGTATAGAGAATAAGTAAGTGACCAATGCCTTCTGATTAGAATCGTAAGTCAATGGGGGTGAGATAAACGGATATCCTGTTTAATAGTTTTTATTTATTCAGCGTTCTTGCTTCCTTTGCTGCCATCTTCTATTATTCTTTTTTTAGAGAAAATGACAAAGAAAGATAAACCACCATATTCCTCGTAAATAATACCTTTACATATCTGTAACTAACTCAGCAATTAACTTATAAACCACAATTTAATTTCCCCCTTTATTTCATATTTTGTAGAAAATTGTTACAAAACGAAGAATATTTCAAGGCTCTTGAAGGATTTTGTCTTTTTATAGAGAAAAATGAAGGGATTTGATAATGAGGAGGCAACAAAGATGAAGCGTTTTATATCATTGGTATGTGGAAGTTTAGTTTTAATTTTGATGTTTTTATCGCCAGGAAATGCTGTACAGGCAGAGGAAACACCATGTGAATGTCCTGGCACGGTTCTTACAGGGGCCGAAAGGAATAAAATCGTTGCGAATTTATTAAAAAGTGATGTGTTTAAGGAAGAGAAAATTGAGTTAGAGAAACAAGGCTATGTATGGCAAGGCGCTGGTGCCATTGAGGTGAGGGAATTTGCTCCATCTGTGGTGGTTTATCAAGTCGTCTTTTTAGATGAAGGTGGGATAGAAGTAGGTGCAGCTTTCGGATTCATGTCTGGGTCCATCATATCATTTGGTTATATAGCTCCAATTGACGACCACACCCACTAAAAAACAAAAAAATAAAATACAAAAGGAACCTAAGTTAGGTTCCTTTTGTATTTTCTATTTCCCCATCAACCACTCCGTAACAATTCCTGCCTGTTCATCGCTCAATGTCTTCCCAGGCATCATGCCTTTTCCATCGACAATCATTGCTTTTACTTCTTCAGCTGTGTATTTGCTTTCCATATTGGTTACAGGAGGCCCTGATGCGCCTTGTAAATCTACTCCATGGCAGGCAGCACAAGCCTGTTGATATAATACTTCTGGATCAGAAGATGCTGTTTCGGGTGCATCTGAACCACAGCCTGCTAAAAATATAAGGCAACATGCCGCTGCAAATAATAGTTGTTTCATGTTCGTTCCTCCTCTGTCATCTCTCTATCACCGTTGCGTCCTTCTACTACTGATATCTACTTAGAATATGAAAGAAGTTTTAAAGGGTCTCTATGTAATGAAAGGGTTAGCTTAATCCTTCCTATTAAGATTATAAAGTGGGTAACTTGAATACTTAGACCCAAACATGAACGTTTTTTGAAAGTTGCCCAGTGACGATAAGGAAAATTATTAAAAGCCTTATTCTAGGCATTATGAATATTTTTCTTAATAACCAATAAGCCCTTCTACCTGTATTTTGTAAAAAACTTAACAAATGTTTACTTAATTTACAGAATATTTACAAACTTAAAAGTATCTTTATTTGGAATCAACACTGCCTTCAAAGTCTGTCCTTATACTACAACCTAGGAGGTGGTTTGTTCTGAGTGCTGGAAAGAGCTATAACCTTTACCAGAATTACCCGATTACTAATGCTACAAAATCGACTACCCTCACGCTATCAAAGCAAGCAGAGCAGTATCGCTATTTTAAAAGAGTGATGGACCTTGTATTGTCCCTTGTCGGGATCATTATTGCAACCCCAATTATCGTGGTGTTTGCGATTTTAATTGTGATCGAGACACCTGGATCTCCCTTTTATATCCAAGAAAGAGTAGGGAAAAATGGTTCGCGTTTTCTTATTATTAAGCTTCGATCCATGAAAAAAGATGCTGAAAAAGATGGAGCGAAATGGGCCGAGGTAAATGATACCAGGGTAACAAAGGTAGGAGCAATTATTCGGAAAACAAGAATTGATGAGCTGCCACAACTGCTATCGGTCTTAAAAGGAGATATGTCGATTGTAGGCCCACGGCCAGAAAGACCGATGTTTGCTGAACAATTTAACAAGGAAATACAAGGGTTCGAAAACCGTTTGCTAGTTAAACCAGGTCTAACTGGTTTGGCGCAGGTTTGTGGGGGATATGATATCTCCCCTCAAGAGAAACTGAAGTACGATCTCGACTATATTCAAAATCTATCATTCGTGCTTGAGGTGAAGATTCTCTTGAAAACGATAAAAGTCATTTTAACAGGAGAAGGAGCACGTTAGTAAAAGGCAGGGAAAGCATGTGTCAGCTATTAGAAATCAATTACATAGAGGGATGAAATGGACAGGAATTTCAACACTGTTCATTACAGTCCTCCAAATCGTCCAGTTTGCGCTCTTAGCAAATGTCATGGGTGTTTCCGAGTTTGGACTAGTTGGCATGCTGACCACCATTGTCATCTTTGCACAAATACTACTTGACTTAGGATTTGGCTCTGCAGTTATCCAAAAGGAGCAAGTCACGAAAAGAATGCTGTCTACGTTATTTTGGATCAATATGCTTGCTGGATTGATATTGTTTGTCCTTCTCATGACCGCAAGTCCTCTAATCGCTAGTATGTTTCGCGAAGAACAACTAATAGATTTGATTCGCTTGCTCTCGGTCATGTTTCTAGTTGCACCACTAGGACAACAAAGTCAATACATGCTTCAGAAAGAGCTCCGTTTTAATGAATTAGCTTTCATTGAAATGCTTGCAACGCTGTTATCCTTTTTGGTCTTAATTGGCCTTGTTTTTGCCATTAGTCCCATTCATGCCTATGTGCTGTCGCAGGTTCTTTTTTATGGCTTGAAAGGCTTGCTCTATTTTGCCTTTTATCTGAAGACGTGGCGGCCGGGACTTGTCTTTCATTTGGGAGAATGTAGAGAAATCTTATCGTTTGGGGGTTATCAGCTAGCTTCAAGGCTGGTTAATCGAATAGGCGCCAATCTTGATGTTCTTTTGATAGGGCGGTTTATGGGGGCTGAGGCTCTTGGCCTTTACCATTTAGCCAATCAGATTGTCACGATTCCAGTTTTAAAAATCAACCCCATTTTAACACGGGTCGCGTTTCCGTTATTTTCGAAAAATCAACATGATCACGCTTCGATAAAAGACGGCTTTCTTCATATCACAAAGTTATTAGGGATAGTAGCCTTTCCGTTATTGATGGGGCTGGTGGCTGTAGCCGATGTCTTCATCGGAACGATTTTCGGCGAGAAGTGGTTGGAAGCGGTGCCTGTCCTTCAAATAATGGCGATGGTCGGATTGCTTAGAGTCCTCATGAATCCAAATGGATCGGTTCTCCTTGCGAAGGGCAAGGCTGATATCACCTTTTATTGGGACACTGGCGTTCTAATTTTATATGGCATAGCTCTCCTGTTTGCTGTCAGGACGGGCGATATAGAGGCGGTAGCGTGGACGTATGTAATGGTCAGCCTCGTGAACTTTTTTATCGGGAGGTGGCTGCTTTCATGGCTGATTCACTTGCCGCTGAAAGAGTATGCGAAAACCATTTCCAAACCATTCGTCTTATCCCTTATCATGACCATCATTGCTTTTTTGATAAAAGAAACCAGTATTTACTTTCTACCAATTGAAGCGTTCTGGCATCTTTTCATAGCAGTGGGCGGGGGAGCAATGGTTTATATGGGTTTATTACGAATTTCTTATCCATTTATCTTTACAAAAATGGTGAGAGCCAAGAGAAGAAGTATGAATTGCGAAACGTCCCAAGGGTGAAACAAGCGCGGGCAAATTCTCAGCTGATCTAAATCAAAGGGAGCGGTTCATTCATGATTCAACAGAGAAGCAATAGGGCAATGAACGTTTTATGGATAACGAGTACCTATCCAAGTGATGAGCAGCCTGGGGCTGGGGTGTTTCATGAAACACAGGTTCAGGCGTTGGCACGACTAGGGGTGGAAGTCACGGTGATTTGCCCGGTACCACGGAATCCAGCGGTACTCCGGTCCGTAAAAAAGCAATACCAGCTCCATGAAAATATTCCATTTGTCTACAAGCGAAAGGGAATCGTTGTTTACCGACCTCGCTATACGGCACTTCCTGGTCAGCTTAGATGGTCGCAGCCGGATAAGCGAATCGCATCCGTTATCTTGCAAACAATGAAGGCACAAAAGCTAAAGCCGGATTTGATTCATGCCCATTTTGCAATGCCGTCTGGAGGGGCAGCGCGATGGGTGGCAAATGAGCACAGATTACCGTGGGTGTTAACGCTACATGGTAGTGATGTCAATATCTATCCGCATTATAGTCCAAGTGCGAAAAGAGCGTTTATTCGAGCGGTGCAAGGAGCAAATCAAGTGATCGCAGTAGGGGAAAGCCTTCAACATAAAACAAAAGCTCTGACAGGAAGAACGTGTACAGTCCTGCCAATTGGTGTGGACTTGGCTAGATTTCATCGACCAGAACAGCCGAAGCAACTTCTAAGGAAACTACTTCAGCTTCCTCAGGATAAAACAGTAATCACCTTTGTTGGAAGGTTGACGGAGGCGAAAGGCGTTTTTGAACTGGTAGAAGCGATGAATCAACTGCCTAAGGAAGTGGCCGTAGTGTTTGTGGGTGAGGGCCCAGCACAGGAAACGCTTCGACAGCATCCTGACTTTAATACCCGGCTCTTTTTAGCAGGCCAAGTAGAGAATGCAAGAGTAAAAGATTACCTAGGTGCTAGCGATGCCTTTGTTTTGCCATCGTATACAGAAGGATTGCCAACGGTTGTAGTTGAGGCGTTGGCGCTTGAACTTCCTGTGATTTGTACGAAGGTAGGGAGCGTCCCCGACCTATTTGGAAAACATCAGCAGCTACTCATTGAACCAAAATCGGTTTCGTCCCTGGTAGACAGAATCCATGAAGTGTTATACAGGCAAGGCTACCCTTCTGAGGTTCGTGAGGAGCTATATGGTCTGATACATGAAAACTATGATGTGAACCGAAATGCTCTGGAATTGTTGGATTATTATCAAAGGCTGTTTTCGGAAAGATTGTTGTTAAAATTGTAAAAATCTTAAAGCCGATTTTTACTACCTAAAGCCGATTTTAACGTGAGAAAAGCTATTTTGTACGTTAAAAGTAAATTTGCAAGTTCTTTTCTCATAATTGTTGGCTGTTTGCCATTTAAAGATGGCCCAAACACTTAGTTTTCATCTTAAAAAGCAACAAACTTTGAGAAAAGAGCCTTATCAAAAAGCACAAGAGGCAACAAGTTTACACGGGTAAAGAATCTCGCGCAGGAAACGGATTCGCAAACATGAAGGAGAGTGGAAACATGAAGAAAATCGCGATGATTGGAACTGGATATGTCGGTCTTGTATCAGGGACCTGCTTTGCAGACGCTGGAAATGAGGTCACTTGTTGCGATATTGACCAAGATAAAATTGCTAAGCTTCTTCAAGGGAGCATGCCAATTTATGAACCTGGATTAACAGAGCTTGTAACGAAAAATCTCAAAAAAGGAACTCTCCAGTTTACGAGTGAAATTCCCCAAGCAATCTCACATGCAGAGATCATTTACATTGCGGTCGGGACCCCGATGACCGTAACAGGTGAGGCTGATTTAACCTATATTAAGCAGGTTGCAAAGACCATTGGGGAGCATTTAAACGAATACAAAGTGATTGTAACGAAAAGTACGGTACCGGTCGGAACTGGAAAGCTTATTGCTTCAATCATCAAGGAGCAGACAGATACACCGTTTGATCTCGTATCGAATCCTGAATTTTTACGAGAAGGGGTGGCCATTAAGGATTGTCTAAATATGGAGCGAGCAGTAATTGGTGCGACAAGCGAAAACGCCTGGCAACTCATCGCGGACCTTCACCGACCATTTACATCGAAAATCGTCAAAACCTCGGTTGAAACAGCTGAACTAATTAAATATGCGGCGAATGCTTTTTTGGCAACAAAGATTTCTTTTATCAATGATATCGCCAATATTTGTGAGCGTGTTGATGCAGATGTCACCAAGGTTTCAGAAGGCATTGGACTTGATAGTCGAATTGGTCAGAGTTTTCTACAGGCAGGAGTCGGGTTTGGAGGATCTTGCTTTCCAAAGGACACCGCAGCTCTACGGCATATTTCCCAAAATGTTGGCTACAATTTTAAATTGATTGAAGCGGTCATGGAAACAAATGAACAGCAACGAGTCCATATGGTGAATAAGCTGGTTTCGGCTCTTGGGACGCTAGAAGGGAAGACGATTAGTGTGCTCGGTTTGGCGTTTAAGCCGAATACGGATGATGTTCGCTCCTCGCCAGCTTTAGACATTATCCCTCAGTTAGTAACTATGGGAGCCGAAGTTCGAGCGTATGATCCGATTGCAGTTTCAGAAGTGAAAAAACGATTAGGCTACCAATGTACCTATTCTGAGAATCTCTATAAAACCATTGAAAATGCCGATGCATGTTTGGTTTTAACGGATTGGCAACAGGTAAGGCAGATCGATTTAACAAAGGTCAAGCAGATCATGAAACAACCTATTCTTGTAGATGGTCGGAATCTCTTTGAATTAGAAACAATGGAACAGCTAGGCTTTACCTACCTTTCCGTTGGGCGCCCGATTGTCAAGCAAGCATCCCTTGCAACAAAAGGATTGTAAACGTTGTTTCTCCCTTTCCATGCCAGCTGAGGCAAACACTAACTGAAGTAGAATGTGGGGATTTTGTGGTATGAGTGTCGCAGCTCTTTTAAAAAACCGATATGTCTCCTATGAAGGGCTGTTTACAGGAACCATGTACGTGTTGGTTGTAGTCACGTTTCTGAATCAGTCTATCCTGCAAGTTGATATCGGCTTTTTTACATTATTTTTATACAGATTGGTTTTAATGGTGGCGGCCTTCTTCTTTGTCGTCACCCTGGCAAAAGAGAAGAAACTAGCAGACTACTGGGACCAGGTGAACGCAAAAGGGGTGCTCCTCTTCCTTATGTTATGGATTGGATATGGGGTCGTTTCGTTGCTTTGGGCCAGGTCATTTATGGATGGAATTAAATATTTATTTTTATTAGGACTAGGGATATTGTTTGTGTTTTTAGCTGTTTTTACCTTTACAAAGGTGACCCGCTTGTATGGGTTCTATGCGATTTGGATGATCATGACGATTATCCTGCTCATGGTTGGGTTAATCAATCATTATGGCCATATTCAGCTCCCAACTTCAACGCTTTACGGAGCTTCAGAACACAAGCTAGGCTATCCAACAGCTGTTTTTTACAATCAGAATGACTTTGCTACGTTTCTAACAATCTCGTTCTTCTTTTATCTTGCAGCAGCTAAAAATAGTAAGCACATGTGGATCAAGACCAGCTGTCTTTTCCTAGGTGGTTTATGTATTTATATCATCAGTTTGACAGAATCAAGAGCCAGCCTATTAGCGGTAGTTGTTGGTTTGGCCGGCTATACGTTTATTTTACTACCGGCTTTATATAAAAAGGTAATCATTGGGGTCGGTTTAGTGGGGTTGGGCTTGGCTCTCGTCATGTTCGTAAACATGCCAGCAAGCGGGGATGACTTTGATAGCTCTTCTTCCAATGTCGTGAGAGTCAATCTTCTTAAAACCACATTCCATTACGTCTTGGATACCTTTGGGTTTGGTGTGGGAGTTGGGAATCTGCCTTTCTATTTGGAACATGAACCTGTTTATGATACCAATGCTGTTTTTGAAGTCCACAATTGGCTCGCTGAGATTATTGGGAACTTTGGGGTGCTGGTTCTTTTAGGATATCTAACGATGTATGGGTACCTGTTCTTGAGTCTTTACAAGATTTATAGGGAAAGGGAGCAGCATAGAGCATTATTTGAAGCTTTGATGACTGCCCTCATTGCCTTTCTGGTAGCAAGCATTAGCCCGAGTTCTGTAAGCAACCTGTACTTTCATTGGGTTTTTCTAGGCTTTGTCATCGCAACAGTCTCTGTTTTTAAGATGAAAGAGCAACAGCAGATTCATGATAAACCCTACTAGACGTATTGGGAAATTAGTCACTATGGAAAAAGAACAAAGGAGAACATGGATGGAAGTCATGGTTCGAAGGATTGCAGGAAGGAGCAGAAAGTTTTTGTGGATGCTCCTTGTCATCCCAATTTTACTAGGAGGAATTGGTTGGTCGTTGCCTGTTGGCAAAGAGCCATCCATTATCCGAGCAGAAGCAACAATTTCACTAGGAAACTATCAAAATGAAGACTTTAATCAGGCTAAAAAAGTGGTCACGCTGTTATCGCATGCTCCATTTTATCAGGAAAACCTTGCCCATTTAGTTGAAGAAAACGGGGTTCCAAGTCAGCTAACCGTTTCAGCTGTAAATGAACAGATGGTAAAACTCGTCTATTCTGACTCGTCAGCACAACAGGCAGCCAATACGGTGAATGAAATCGCTCAAGCGTTTCTGGCTATCGATCAACAGAAATTTGCTGATAAAAAGCGCATCATTGATGATTCGATTGCGGCTACAGAGCAAGAACAGGTTAGCGAGGATGCCAAGGTTGATCAGAAACGATTTTTATATGAGTTAGAAACAGCCCAACTTGGATTAAAGCATGCCACGCTTTTAAGAGAAGCTCGCCCAAGCGACCTTGTAGTGGAAAGCCAAAACTTAAGTTCAAGGGACCGAGCTGTATTAGGTGTCCTCATTGGCGTATGCATCGCTTTTCTAATTATCGTTCTGCCGGAAGTGGTGAGGAAAGCGTAAGAACATTGAGCTGAAAGCTCCTTTTGAGACTCTAAATGGAGGAGGTCCAATCATGACTGGAATGCAACCTGTGGTGTCTATTATTACTCCAGCTTTTAATGCAAGTGAGTATATTGATCAAACCATTGCTTCGGTTATCAGGCAGACTTTTACAAATTGGGAAATGGTGATCGTTGATGATTGTTCGACAGATGATACAAGGGATAAGGTAAAAAGACATTCAGCCAAGGATGGCCGTATCCACCTGATTGAACTAGAGGAAAATAGCGGAGCAGCGGTTGCACGGAATCACGCATTACAGTTTGCGACGGGGAGATATGTCGCTTTTCTCGACAGCGATGATTGCTGGAAACCTGAAAAACTCGAAAAACAACTACGGTTTATGCAGGAGAACAATTATGCCTTCACATTTACCGCCTATGAAGTCATGAGCCATGAAGGCAGGAGGTTGGATAAGCAGGTGTCAGCGCCAGCCAGGATGGATTATCATGATTTACTAAAGAATACGGTCATTGGTTGTTTAACAGTCATGATTGACCGGAATCAAACTGGGCCGTTTAAGATGCCGAATCTTCGTACCCGTCAGGATTTAGCAACATGGCTACTCTTGTTGAAAAAAGGCTATACCGCCTATGGAATGAACGAGGTTTTAGCCGAGTATCGTACGGGAAACCCATCTATTTCTAAAAATAAATGGAAGGCATTAAAAATGAATTGGTTTGTGTATCGGAAGGTCGAAAACTTGAATGTGGCAAAAGCATTTTGGTGTTTTTCTCATTATGCTTTTCATGCTGTCGCCAAAAGACTTTAACTGGAGTCTATTAAAAAGGGGGATGGGAATATGGTATGGGATCTAACAAGTGAGGGTGAAGACGCCGGAAACCAGACTGATTCAGGGGAAAAAGAAAGGAAGCTTCCTGGTAATGGTGCGTCTAAACGGAAGACCGTTCATGTTATTGTGGCCGCAGGTGAGTGGGGGCGAGATGGACTCCGATATCGACGTCATCGATTGGCAGAGTATTTACAAAAGCAACCTGAAACAAAAGACGTCGTTTGGCTATGCCCAAGTCCGCATATTACCGAGGATGCCTATTCGAGCTTGCCTAATGGGATTCGTCAAGTAACGATTACCGATATTATGCCACATAAAATTTTTCGTTTTGGTCGTTATATGGATGTATTTTATCAAAGTAAACTTCGTTCGCTGCTCTTTTATTTAAAACAAGGTGAAAGAGACAACCGAATACAACTATGGTATACGTTCCCAGGCTTCCCGTTATTAGTCGACCTTTTTCCGTGGGATCAGGTTATCTACGATTGCAGTGATTTATGGTCCTCTCCAATGAGTGGGAGGAACTCGGCACTTTCTTCGTTAAGACAAAGGATTATTTCTGGGGCAGAGAATCGAATCATCCAGAAGGCAGATGTGATTTTTTGCACCTCGGAGTTTTTACGAGAAAAGGTAGTCGAAAAGCGAGGGAACACCGATCAAGTTTATGTATTTGAAAATGGCGTAGAGTTTTCTCTTTTTGCACAGGAAGAAGAAAAGGCAAGCGACGTACTTCCTAAAGATTTCACTGGTAGCGTATTGGGCTTTATTGGTGGGATTAAACCAAAGTTGGATTTTTCTTTAATTGCTGAAGTAGCAAAGCAACGCCCTGATTGGTTGTTTTTATTTGTAGGACCTGATGGCACTGGGAAACATTCACAGTTCCAAGAACTATTAGCATTGAAGAATGTACTGTGGACGGGGAGTGTACCGGCAAATGAGGTTCCTAAGTATATGAACTTAATCGATATTGGCATGATGCCTTATAAAAAATCACCTTATAACGCCGCGGTTTTTCCGTTGAAGTTGTTTGAGTTTTTAGCAGCAGGGAAGCCAGTGGTCGGGGTCCATTTGCCATCAACGAAAAATTGTGTGGAAGTAGATAGTTACACGCATTTAGAAACTAGTCATCCTTCAGACTTCCTTAACGCCTGTGAGCGCTTTGTAGAAAGTAAAGATTCCAAAGAACAGACAATGAGACGCCAGGAGTTAGCAAAAAGGAAAGACTGGAATGTTATTTTTAAAGAAATGGTAGAAACTTGCCATGCTGTTTCCAAAACGGTCCGAAAAGAAAGTAAAACTGTGCTTCCAATAGCCAAAAGGAAGATTAAATAATGATGGCTTTACAGGATAAAGGCGTTGTCTCTCATGTTCGTATTGTGTCGAGGGCTATAATCACGTTTAGAAATGATTTGGTCCTCGAGTCTACCTATCTTTACAAAAAGTTAATACCACCTTAATCCTCCCTTGTTGTTAGCCGGTTATGATTAAGATATAGATTGATCCGGTACTCATGCTCAGACAGCTAAATGATGGAACCAAGGGTAAACCGTCAAACTTTCTGATTGGGGGCAAGTTGTATGAATTATTTGCTGAATACTCTATATTTATTCTGTGTTGGCTATGCGTTTATCCTCATTTTTTATTATTCTTTTTTCAAAGAAAGAAATGAAAAAAGGTAACTGTACTCTTTTTAAGTACAACAAATCCTCAGGAATTCCTCAGTTATCCCCTACACAAACTCCTATTTTACTTACTTTTACTGGATAATCACAATAACAGGATAGATCCTATGAAATAAACATCCAGATACGATAACTGGATGTTTTTCTATCGAAGAAATTAAATTTTCGTAACGCTGCCTAAATTATAAATTTCATCCGATTCATGTGTGAAACTGCCGCTCCCCGGTCGTTGACTTGCTTGATACATCGCCATGGCGACGTCTTTAGCATGGATGGGTTTGTATTTTTTTAGATAACCAACCATGAGAAAGGATAGAACAGGGCTTAGGATGACACCAATCTTTTCTCCTAGGCGAAATTCTTTTCGCTCTCCAAGTAAGAGGGAAGGGCGGAAGATGTGAAGTGTAGGAAATCCTATCTTCTTCAATTCAGCTTCCACTTCACCTTTCACGCGGCTATAAAAAACCTTGGAATTAGGATCAGCGCCCATAGCGGTGATGATGAAGAAATTTTGAGCCCCGGCTGCCTTTGTAAACTGAGCCAATTCGAGAGGATAGGTGAAATCGACTTTCTTAAATGCTTCCTGCGAGCCAGCTGTTTTAATTGTGGTTCCTAAGCAACAATAAACATCATCGACTTGAACATGTTGTTTGTATTGATCAAGTTGGTCAAAATCAGTGATGACCTGCTCTAGTTTTGGGTGATTGAGAGGGAGTAGTCTTCTAGTGAGCACCGTTACGGATTGATACTTTGTAGACTGTAATAAAATCTTTACTACCTCACTGCCGACTAACCCGGTTGCACCTACGAGTAAGGCTGATTTACCTGTCGTTTCCATCACGTTCACTCCATTCAAGACGTGCTCTGATTCTCCTATTTTAACCTGTACGGGGGGAAGAACACTACTTTTAGACATGGAGAGGTCCGGGTTATTTTTACATGAGGCAGTCTCAAGAAATAACGAAGGCAGTACTCATAGGGAATACTGCCTTGTTGTTCTGTTTATTGTTTTTTAGCGTTTTTCACCTTAGCGGGTTGTGGTTGTTCACCCGTGACAATGGTTCCCAACACTTCGCGGTTGTATTTGCTTCTGTCTTCCCCCATTCCGGGAAGGGTGTTGCTCATTGGCAGTTGTTCTAATTCCTTACCTCTAGGCATGTTAAAGCCTCCTATCTAACAGTTAGTTTTTCTGCGACGGGTCCTTACTCGAGCTAGAATTGGATTTTCCCTTTGCCTGTTTATTATCAAACTCCTCGGAGAACTCGGTCATCATTGCGTCCCCTTTATAAACTCCTGGAATAACGCTTTCAGCAGAGTTTGAATTCACATGAGTGTTTACATATAAGTGGAAGAGAGCTTCAACGACAGCGATGGTTAGCGCAATAAAAAAGGTAGTCGCAAGCATACTTCCGGTAGAATTAATCATGAGAGCGCTTAATAACCAAATTAGCACAAAGCTTAGCCCAAAATCCGCAACCGTCGCAATAAAGTTTCCAAACTTAGGCAGGATATACAAATCTCCAACAAAATAAGAGATGGCTGTCGTTACAACCGAAATGAATAGAATGGCTGGTAAGGATGCGGTATTAAATATACTCAAAAAAGAGAACAGCACCGTTCCAATCGCAGCGAATTTAATCAATAATGCCCAAAAGTGCTTCATTCGGTTCCCTCCATATCGTAAATGGTTATCCATAACATACCCAGAAACCATCTTTGACTCCCATCCACATTATGCCATGTACAATGCATTTGATTGCACCGTTATACCATCCCACGTTCATTGAGTTCTCTATTACTTCTGTTAAAATAAACCTGAGGTAATGTTTCTAAAGAGATAAAAGGATTTTAGTCGGTTATGATGAACAATAGAGAAGAGAAAATAGAAAGAGGAATCTACTATGAGTAAAATTAAAGTCATGACCATTTTCGGGACTCGACCTGAAGCAATCAAAATGGCACCGTTGGTTTTAGAATTAGAAAAACACCCTGAAACAATTGAATCCATTGTGACTGTTACGGCCCAGCACCGCCAAATGCTTGATCAGGTACTAGAAGTATTCAATGTACACCCGGATTTTGATTTGAATATCATGAAAGATCGCCAAACGCTTATGGATGTGACGACTCGAGCACTGGAAGGTCTGGACAAAGTAATGAAGGAAGTAAACCCAAACTTAGTCCTTGTACATGGAGACACGTCAACCACCTTTGTCGCAAGCTTAGCTGCCTTTTACAATCAAATTTCTGTCGGACATGTGGAAGCGGGTTTACGGACTTGGAATAAATATTCCCCGTTCCCAGAGGAAATGAACAGGCAGTTGACCGGTGTAATTGCCGATTTGCATTTCTCACCAACTGTTAAGTCGCAAGAAAACTTATTGAAGGAAAATAAAAAGGCTGATTCGATCTTTGTTACAGGAAACACCGCGATTGACGCACTATCAACAACGGTTTCTGATACATACAATCACCCAATACTTGAAAAATTAGGCAGTGATAAAATGATTCTCCTAACTGCCCATCGACGCGAAAACCTTGGAGAACCAATGAGGCAAATGTTTAAGGCTATTAAAAGATTGGTTACCGAGCACAACGATATTCAAGTCGTATACCCTGTTCATTTAAATCCCGCAGTTAGGGAAGTGGCCGATGAAATTCTCGGAGACGATGAGAGAATTCATTTGATTGAACCTCTTGGCGTTGTGGATTTCCATAATTTTGCCTCAAGGGCCTATCTCATATTAACGGATTCAGGCGGTGTGCAAGAAGAAGCGCCATCATTAGGTGTGCCAGTTCTTGTCCTTCGTGACACAACAGAACGGCCTGAAGGGATTGAAGCAGGTACCTTAAAACTCGCAGGTACCAATGAGGACACGATTTACACATTGGCGAAAGAATTGTTAACAAACCCAAGCGAGTACGAGAAAATGTCAAAGGCCTCCAACCCATATGGAGACGGCAAGGCTTCCCAACGAATTGTTCAAGCTATATTACATTATTATGGGAAAGCAGAGCAGCGCCCAGCGTCATTTGGGACTAGTGAATAATCGGATTTGAATATAAAAACAGGTGCAAGGCAGAATCATCGACATGATGGTTTCGCCTTGCACCTATTGTTTATAGTAATCGTTAATGATTTGTTCTAAGTTTTTGATACTGCTATCCTTCGCTAAACTTGGTTGTGCTTTTAATGAAGCCAGTGCACTTTCAATCAAAAATTTCCGTGGGTGATGGGAGTGTATCAGCTCATCTTCAATAAACATCAACAACTCGAGGTAACGAGCTTCTTCCTCTAACTGTTTTACCTTCTTTCTCACTAATAAAACCGAATTTTTAAGCTGCTCGCGAAAGGCCATCGTATTACTTTCATCTGAGAACCAGCTATTTAAAAGGTCAGGGGAAATGAGTTGTTCTCCTGATTCAGCCACCTCATCTACCATTTTCGCAATCCTTGACACCGTGTAAGAAACAACTTTATGAATGCTTGTATTAGCTTGATAAACCGAAGCATGGAATTTAATGTTGTGATTTAACATGGCCGAGAACATGATGGCGCAATCTAATAAGTAGGGTTGCTTTTCTTCGCCAAAGATATCAATGAAACGTAGGTAAAACCAACGAATCACACGTAAATGACTCTGCTTTAAAAAGTCCTTCAAATCGGCATCATTCGAAACATATACCTCTTCAAATAACGTCAGCAAGTTATTTTTTCGATTCGCTCTCATCTGCAGTTCAATTTGTTGGGTAAAGATTTGAATGTCTGATGGGTCTTGTCCAATCAACAATTCATTCCGTTCTCTTTCTAGTTTTTTGTACAGAGTCTTAAAGAGAGCGATTAGTAATTCATTTTTAGATGAAAAATAATTATAAAATGTCCCCTTTGAAATTCCGCTATAATCCAAAATATCTTGTATGGATGTGTTTTGAAAGCCTTTTTCAATAAATAATTGGTGGGCCATATTAAGGACATGCTGTTTCCTGTCGTTCATTTCATCACCTATCATTTCCTTGTACTGTTGGTCTAAAATTATAGTACATGATTTTTACTCTGTATACAAACTCCTTTATAAAATAGGTATAATTTAGAATTGCAAAATTTGAACTCATGGTATAAGATATTGTCTATGTGAAATGGAGGTTCAATAATTTGAACTTAACGTCTAAGGGGGAAAGACAATGGAACAAAATATAAATCATTCTCCTCGTCCACCATACGGAATTTTAGCCGTTTTGATGGTCGGGGCTTTTATATCTTTTTTAAATAATACCTTATTAAATATCGCTCTTCCGTCTATTATGAACGACCTAAATATTGATGCAGCGACGGTTCAATGGATGACGACTGGTTTCATGTTAGTAAGTGGGGTAATGATTCCAGCTACGGCATTCTTAATTGAAAAATACTCGGTTCGGCGCTTATTTTTAGTGTCAATGGGCTTGTTTACAGCGGGAACGATTCTTGCTGGGGTTGCTCATATATTTCCGATTTTATTGGCAGGAAGAATGGTTCAAGCCTCGGGTACAGCCATTATGATGCCATTATTAATGAATGTGATGTTGGTGAGCTTCCCAGTTGAAAAACGAGGAGCAGCAATGGGGGTATTTGGGTTAATATTAATGGCAGCACCAGCCATTGGGCCAACTTTATCAGGCTGGATTGTCGAGCATTATGATTGGAGAATGCTTTTCCACTTCGTTACACCAATCGCAGCGACCATCTTCATCATGGGCTTCTTCCTACTAAAAGATAAAAAAGAAAAAGTGAATATTAGCTTGGATTATTTTTCACTTGTGTTATCAAGTATTGGTTTCGGTGGATTGCTATATGGATTTAGTTCTGCAGGAAATAGAGGCTGGGATAGCCCACATGTCTATGCGACTATACTAGTTGGGTTCGTCGCATTAGTTACGTTTATTTTACGTCAATCAAGACTAAATCGACCTATGTTAAACTTCGGCGTTTTCAGATATCCAATGTTTGCTTTATCATCTTCAATTACAATGGTTTTAAATATGGCCATGTTTTCGGGGATGCTCCTGCTTCCTATTTATGTGCAAACCATCCGTGGGATCTCCCCAATGGATGCGGGACTTTTAATGTTGCCAGGCGCCTTATTAATGGCCATTATGTCCCCAATTACAGGGAGATTATTTGATAAGTTTGGTGGCCGTGTTCTAGCCATTTCAGGTTTAGCGATTACGGTCGTTACCACCTATTTCTTCAGTCAATTAACCCTTGAAACGACTTATAATTACTTAATGATTTTAAATGCAGTGCGGATGTTCGGGATGTCGATGGTGATGATGCCAGTTTCGACAAATGGCTTAAATCAGTTACCAAGACGCTTCTATCCACATGGTACAGCGATGAACAATACCTTAAATCAAGTTTCAGGAGCTATCGGTACCGCATTATTGGTTACGGTCATGTCAACACGCGCTGAAACGCA
Organism: Mesobacillus maritimus; assembly: GCF_044803185.1. Lineage (GTDB taxonomy): Bacteria > Bacillota > Bacilli > Bacillales > Cytobacillaceae > Mesobacillus_B > Mesobacillus_B maritimus_B. The sequence goes on along the minus strand of NZ_CP085225.1, from coordinate 4,956,909 downwards.
TGGTACTCAGATGGCCGCTGACGCGATGAAAAATGCAACGGCTCAACCAACAGAGGCAGCACTTGCAGAAATGCAGCAACAAATAGAATTGATGGCCATGCTAGAGGGAATTAACGATGCTTTCTTCATTGCAACCTTTATTGCTGGTCTTGCTTTTGTCCTCGCCTTCTTTATCCGCCGCGCTACACCTGCCGAGGATCCAATGGAAGAGCAACAAACAGAGAAAAAGGTAAGTGCAAAATTAGTATAATGATAAAAAAATCCGGATGCTTTCATCCGGATTTTTTGTGCCCTCATAGGAATCAGATGATGATACCTATGATTTCAAGCTTTATTCATAAATCTGACCCCATAGGACAAATTAATGATGAATTATTTTCGAGAGGAGTGTCATCATATTGTTTGCTAGATGGTTAAGAGAGAGCACCAGTGCGGCTATTATTTTAGCGATTATTCGCATTTACCTTGGATATAATTGGTTGATGGCAGGTTGGGGGAAGTTAACAGGAGGGTTTGATGCTACTGGTTATTTACAAAATGCCGTAGCTAATCCTGTAATGGGGCCAGATGGTGCACCGGTATACGGGTGGTATGTTTCATTCCTAGAGACGTTTGCCATTCCCAATATCGGAATTTTTAATTTCCTTATTCCATTAGGTGAGTTCCTAGTTGGCCTCGGTTTACTCCTTGGTTGCCTAACCACTGCAGCTGCATTTTTCGCTCTGCTTATGAACTTTTCGTTCTTCCTAGCAGGTACAGTTTCACATAATCCGACGGATATCTTTTTAGGTGGAATAATCTTATTTGCAGGCTACAACGCTGGCCGCTATGGTTTAGATCGTTGGGTGATTCCTTATATGCGTCGTAGTTTTAATGGAAAAGCGGACCCAGTTAAGAACTAAATGCATACCCATGAAAAAAGCATGCAGAGTGCATAAAGCTCTCTGCATGCTTTTTTGGTCCTGATTTTAGATAGTTCTAAAACCCTATTCACAAGTTTGCCATAATGCTTTTAACAAATTGTGAACTATTTCACATATGCACGTTTTTTACCGTGGATTCTGGTATATTCAAAGTGTACTAAATAACTTATAAATTTTATCAGTGAAGGGAAGCGATCTTCATGTTCGCAAATATTTTAAGAGAAAACAAAATTGCAGCAGGTATCCTAGCCGTTATCCGTATCTGGCTTGGATATGCTTGGATGACAGCAGGATGGGGAAAATTAACTGGAGGCGGCTTTGATGCTTCTGGATATCTAAATAATGCAGTAGCGAACCCAGTCATGGGCCCAGACGGAGCGCCAGTATATAGCTGGTATGTTAACTTCCTGGAAAGCTTTGCATTGCCAAACATCGAATTATTCAACTTCATCGTTCCATTAGGTGAGTTCCTAATAGGTCTTGGCTTAATCCTTGGTTGCTTAACAACAGCTGCAGCATTCTTCGGCCTAGTGATGAACTTCAGTTTCTTCTTAGCAGGAACTGTATCTCATAACCCAACAGACATTTTCTTTGGATTCATCCTTCTGTTCGCAGGCTACAACGCAGGCCGCTACGGCTTAGACCGTTGGGTAGTTCCATTCTTACGCAAGTCGTTTAACAAAAAGGCAGAAGCGCCAACAGCAAACAAAGTAGCATAAACTTGAAAGGAATCCCCCTAAATTTATATAAATTGACGCCGAAATTAGTACCCCCCTACTAATTTCGGCTTTTTATTTTGTGGAGACTTTTACCCCGAAAACCTCCACCATACCAGATTATTTGCATCCATCTAAAGTGAAAATTAGAATAGATAACAGTGGAAGCTAAAACACATAACTAGAAATATGTGAAAAAAGGGAAGTGAAAAGCAGTGGTGGATGAGGGATATATCCCGGCAATCCATTTTCAACATGTTCATTATTCTGTTGAGGATGTACATATTTTAAAAGAAATTACCGGTTCCTTTCCGGAAGGCCGAATTACCACATTAGTCGGGCCCTCAGGTGCAGGAAAATCAACCTTACTGAAGTTGTGCAATGGCTTGTTATCGGCAGATTCAGGGGAGATTTTTATTAAAAATAAAAATATTAACAGCTATGAACCTGTTCAGCTAAGGAGGCTTGTAGGGATTGCGCTCCAAAGTGCTCCGATGGTCAGAGGGACGGTCATGAACAATATGGCTTTGCCAATGGAGCTACAAGGGCAGACCTTACCAGAGCAGGAGGCAGCAGAATTATTGGAGGATGTTGGGTTAGGGGCAGACTTCTTACATCGTAGTATCAAGGATTTATCGGGAGGACAGCGCCAAAAGGTTTCGATTGCGCGCACACTTGTTAACCGCCCGCAGATTTTATTACTGGATGAAATCACCTCCTCGCTTGATCGAACTTCGACTCAAGATATTGAAGAGCTTATTGTAAAAATCAATCAGAAATACGGGGTGACCATCATTTGGATTACTCATAATTTGCAGCAGGCCATCCAAGTTGGAGATTATACGTGGGTCATGATGGAGGGGGAAGTGGTCGAAACAGGAGAAAGTGAACTGCTAAAGTCTCCTGAAAATGAAAAGGTCCAGCGCTTTGTGAAGGGAGAAGGGGAAGAATGAGTTATCTAACTTTGTCCATCACTTTGATTTTTGTCCTTATCCCTCTTGTTTTATCGAAAACGCTGAACCTTGGGTTAGAAAGGGACACCATTATTGCCACCGTTCGTTCAATTATCCAGTTGTTGGCTATCGGGTATGTGCTTCAGTTTGTATTTGATACTGAAAATTTTCTTTTTATTTTTCTGATGGTCACGCTTATGATTGTGACGGCGACCTTAAATGCACGAAAAAAAGGCGCAGCTATTCGGGGGATTACCTGGAAGGTTGCGGCTACGCTGGTGTTTGTTGAAATTCTAACGCAAAGTATTCTGCTCGGATTCAGAATAACACCGCCAACAGCACAATATATTATCTCAATCAGTGGGATGGTAATCGGGAACTCGATGGTACTTGCGATTCTCTTTTTAAATCGATTCACAGCTGAGTTGGAGGCAAGACAGGATGAAACAGAGCTGATTCTGTCACTCGGAGGAACCCCGAAGCAAGCCGTTCATAGCCAGCTAAAGCAGGCAATTAAAGCGAGTATGATTCCGACGATTGAAAGCCAGAAAACGATGGGACTCGTCCAACTGCCAGGGATGATGAGCGGGCAAATCATTGCCGGAGCCGACCCAATCCAAGCAGTGCAATTTCAGTTGCTTATACTCTTTCTGCTCCTAACGACCGCCGCCGTCACTAGCACTATGCTCGGGTATCTGTCATATCCAATTCTATTTAACCAACGAATGCAGCTAATCAGAGGCAAATAGAGTATATGAATAGAAGACACCATCAGCTTCGGATGGTGCCTTGTTGTTTTTAGATATAATTACTCTACATAAAAACCGATTTTACCTAACTGCTTAGCTTCTTCCAATCTCTTAAAGGCATCTGCAAATTGGTCAAGTGGGTACATTTTGTCCATTATAGGCTTTATTTTATGTTGAGAGATAAATTCGAGCATATCCTTAAGTTCTTCTGCACTTCCCATTGTCGACCCGAGAAGATTATATTGTCCATAGAAAAATTCACGTAAATTTAACTCAACAAGGTCTCCAGTCGAGGAGCCGAAGATCACAATCGTCCCACCACGTCGTAGTTGTTTCAGTGATTGATTAATCGTTGCAGCTCCAACGCTCTCAATCACAAGATCCATTTTCACTCCACTAAGTGCATCAGTCCAGTCCTCATGGCTATCAATTGCTGCTTTAGCCCCAAGTTCCAGTGCTTTTGCTCGTTTCTCCTCAGACCGAGATGTCACATAAACATTTGCACCAGCTGCAATGGCAAACTGTAATAAAAACGTTGCAACCCCGCCACCAATGCCAGGAATAAACACATTCATCCCTTGGCGAACTTGACCTCTCGTCACTAATGCTCGATATGCAGTTAAAGCAGCCAATGACAATACACCAGCTTCTTCCCATGATAAATGCTCTGGTTTTGCCACAGCATTTTCTGCCGGAACGATGATTTGCTCAGCAAAGGTCCCGTGAAAAGGGAGCCCAACGATTTCAAAGCCTTCCGGAGGTGCATCGCTAACGTTCTTCCAACCAAGTCCAGGATTAATAATCACTTCAGTTCCAACTTCAACCCCGACAACACCTTCTCCAACTGCATCAATCACTCCTGCTCCATCAGATCCAACAATCAAAGCTGGGTCAGTGGGTTGGTGACGATGGAGAACAAACAAATCTCGGTGATTCAAACCAGCTGCCTTCAATTTTACTCTTACTTCACCGGGGCCGGGGTTCACTTCGGTCATGTCCCCGTAAGTCAAACCTTCCATGCCAGCAATTCCTTCATGAAACAATGCTTTCATCTAATCACTCCTATAGGTATGTATACCTCCACTATACTTTGAATTTTGTGAGAAAAAAACCATTCTCTAAAAAAATGACTTAATTCGTACTCCAAAGGGCGCTACCCATGACAAGCTCTCTCAAGGACAGTTTTTGCGTTTTAAAGGGGGTTTTTGTTCATGACAGGCTCTCTCAAGGACAGTTTTTGCGTTTTAAAGGGGGTTTTTGTCCATGACAGGCTCTCTCAAGGACAGTTTTGGCATCTCGAAGGGGATTTTTGTCCATGACAAGCTCTCTCAAGGACAGTTTTGGCATCTCGAAGGGGGTTTTTGTCCATGACAGGCCCTCTCAAGGACAGTTTTGGCGTTTTAAAGGGGGTTTTTGTCCATGACAAGCTCTCTCAAGGACAGTTTTGGCGTTTTAAAGGGGATTTTTGTCCATGACAAGCTCGCTCAAGGACAGTTTTGGCAACTTAAAGGGGATTTTTGTCCATGACAGGCTCTCTCAAGGACAGTTTTGGCGTTTTAAAGGGGGTTTTTGTCCATGACAAGCCCTCTCATGGACACTTTTGGCAACTTAAAGGGGGTTTTTGTCCATGACAAGCTCGCTCAAGGACAGTTTTGGCATCTCGAAGGGGATTTTTGTCCATGACAGGCTCTCTCAAGGACTCTTTTGACCATTAAACTATCAATTAAATTTGAGCTTGTCAAAAGGTGAAAGTTGTCCCATTAAACAACGAATATATTGAACAAACATTGCACTAAACACATTCAATTCTATAAAAATAAACTTTGGGAAAACAGATGGTGACAGTGATTTTTGTCATTGCCACAATTCTGACAAGATGTTATTAACAAATTGTGAACTTGTTCACGTACTCAGCATTTTCACCGTGAATTCTGATATATTATGAGTGTAATCAATTAAATCATTTATTCGAAGGGAAGCGATCCTTATGTTCGCAAATATTTTAAGAGAAAACAAAATTGCCGCAGGTATTTTAACTGTTATCCGTATCTGGCTTGGATACGCCTGGATGACAGCAGGTTGGGGAAAATTAACTGGAGGCTTTGATGCGTCAGGTTATTTAAATAACGCAGTAGCGAATCCGGTCGTGGGACCAGATGGAGCGCCTGTTTATAGCTGGTATGTGAACTTCCTAGAAAGCTTTGCATTACCAAACATTGAATTGTTCAACTTTATCGTTCCATTAGGTGAATTTCTAGTAGGCCTTGGCTTGATCCTTGGTTGCTTAACAACAGCCGCAATGTTCTTTGGCCTAATGATGAACTTCAGCTTCTTCTTAGCAGGAACAGTCTCTCATAACCCAACAGACATTTTCTTTGGAGCCATCATCCTATTCGCTGGATACAATGCAGGACGTTACGGTTTAGACCGCTGGGTGGTTCCGTTCTTAAGCAAAACATTTAATAAAAAGGCAGCAGCAACTGTAAATAACTAACACACACTATTCTAATTTTTGCCAAATGCTACTGACATTTACCAGATTCACATGTTCGTCATAATGTTTTTACTAAACTGTGAACTTTATCACTGCGGCACTTATTTTATATTCGAATCTGATATATTCAAAGTGTACTAAATAACATCACTTATAAACCAAAATAAAAAATTGAAAAACGAAAGGAAGCGATCATTATGTTCGCAAATATTTTAAGAGAAAACAAAATTGCAGCAGGTATATTAGCAGTTATCCGTATCTGGTTAGGATATGCTTGGATGACAGCAGGCTGGGGAAAATTAACTGGAGGTTTTGATGCTTCTGGATATCTAAATAATGCAGTAGCAAATCCAGTAACTGGACCAGATGGAGCACCCGTTTATAGCTGGTATGTCAACTTCTTAGAAAGCTTTGCACTACCAAACATTGAGTTGTTCAACTTCATCGTTCCATTAGGAGAATTCCTAGTAGGTCTTGGCTTAATCCTTGGTTGCTTAACAACAGCGGCAATGTTCTTCGGTCTAGTGATGAACTTCAGCTTCTTCTTAGCAGGAACTGTATCTCATAACCCAACAGACATCTTCTTTGGATTCATCCTTCTGTTCGCTGGCTTCAACGCAGGACGTTACGGTTTAGACCGTTGGGTGGTTCCATTCTTACGTAAAACATTCAATAAAAAAGCCGATACAACTGTCAGTAAAGTTGCCTAATTCCCAAAAACTTGGCACTTCCAGGAATTTGTAAAATTGATAAAAAGCCGAAATTAGTTCCCCCACTAATTTCGGCTTTATTTTTTTAAAAAAGTGATTGTATATGAAAAAGGTTTAACATGCCTAAACTGTGCATTACCGCACGAATAGTCGTTGATCTGAACTTCGACAAGCGAGATGATGCCTTAGTGCCGATACTCAGGAAAAGTGGAGGAGTATGGGCACCGAGTGGGCGTTTCAATGCCGATACTCAGGAAAAGCGGAGGAGTATGGGCACCGAGTGGGCGTTTCAATGCCGATACTCAGGAAAAGCAGAGCAGTATGGGCACCGAGTGGGCGTTTCAATGCCGATACTCAGGAAAAGTGGAAGAGTATGGGCACCGGAGTGGGCGTTTCAATGCCGATACTAAGGAAAAGTGGAAGAGTATGGGCACCGAGTGGACGTTTCAATGCCGATACTCAGGAAAAGTGGAAGAGTATGGGCACCGAGGAGACGTCTCAATTCCGATACTCAGGAAAAGCGGAGCAGTATGGGAATCGAGGAGATGCCCTAATCCCTAAAACACAGTGAATTCGGGTATCTAGCATCCCCATATGATAGCCATACTTTTTTTAAAAAAATAAATGGTAATGATAATCATTTTCAGTTAAAATAAAAAGATAAAGAATCACTTTCAGAGGAGCGATAGCAAATGTTTGTTCAAATGAGAAAAATGGTTGTTACAGAGGAAAACTCTGATAAAGTTGTACAGCGATTTGGCGGAGAAGGGCTAGTCGAAAAGCAAGAAGGTTTCATTGATACAACTGTAATGGTAAAGAAAGTTCGTCGTGGAGATGAAGAGGTTGTCATTCAGACACGTTGGGAATCAGAGGAACATTGGAAGCAATGGGAAAAAAGTGATGCCCATATCGCTGGTCATAAGGCGAAACTTGGTAAACCAAAACCTGAATATATCATTAGCTCTGAAGGTGCACTATACGAGGTAAAGGCCATCAAAGTACCTAAACCATCAAATGCTACAGTTTAATATCCTTCACAACAAAAAGAACACATCTCATCAACATAGATTGTGTTCTTCTTTTTGTTTTTAAACGGATTGGCTTCCAAGCGGATCATTTCTTTCGACTACCCTGTTTTGCTTTGTCAATGAACTCTACATATTTCAGTAAGACAAAATATGGCCAGAACAAAACAAATAGCACGTTCTTCAATATTTCTTTTGGCGAAGTTGACTTTGTCAACAATAAACAAAAGAATCCAATGATAAGGTAAAGGGTTAACTCAAGTAGCATTCTTCCCACTCCTTTAACACCTTTATTCCAGTTTATACAGGAACCCAGTTTTGGTGACATCTCTGTGCTAGGTGAGCCTAAAATTAAATTTAATCAAACGTTTGATTAAATTTAAATGTGGGTATTGAGGTATTGGTAAATTTCTTTCGCACAAGTATACTTTTATTAAAAGGCGATTGTTTAAGGAGGAGCCATGTACATTCATCCATCTAAAAAGAATTGGCGGGGAAGAATTGACTCGATAACGGATCCTTTAAGCTTTCGGTATCATCAAAATGTTCGTTTAGCAGACCTAAACAACATGACGATAGATAAAAGTACTACCAAATCCTTTGCCATCATAGGGTATCAATGTGATGAAGGGGTTAAGCGAAATAATGGCAGGAGTGGGGCAGTAGAAGCTCCAGATAAAATTAAAATGGCCTTAGCAAAGCTGCCATGGCATTTATCTGCAAGCGCTAACCTCTACGATGTTGGAAACATCAAGTGCGAAGAAGGAAGAATGGAAGAAGCCCAACAAGAGTTAGGGAAGGCGGTAGGAAAGCTTCTTGAAAAGAAGGTAACTCCAATCATTTTAGGTGGAGGACATGAAACTTTATACGGACACTATCTTGGAGTGAGGGAGTCAATTGGTCCAGAAGCCAAATTAGGAATCATCAATATTGATGCGCACTTCGATATGAGACCCTATGACGAACAATCTTCATCAGGGACCATGTTCAAACAGATCCTAGACAATGAGCCAAATTCGAGTTATTTTGTTGCAGGAATCCAGCAAGCTGGGAACACCTTATCATTACTCGAAACAGCTAAAAAGCAAAGAGTCCACTATATTTTAGAAGAGGAACTGACATTCGGAGATATGGAGCGGATTCAAGGACAGATCTGTGCATTTGCGGCAAGGCAGGATTACATAATGCTTACATTGTGTGCCGATGCTATCTCTTCCGCCTATGCACCAGGAGTCAGCGCGCCATCACCATTTGGGCTTGAACCAAAGCTAGTCCGGTCACTCATAAGATATATCGCATCAAGTAAAAAACTCCTATCCTTTGATCTATCTGAAGTGAATCCCCTTTATGATGTAGATAATAAAACAGTTACTCTGGCTGCGTATTTGATTCATGATGCGTTGATGAATTTTCACTCGAAATGATATGGTGCCTGACCCCCGCTGCTTTAAAGCGCTGGGAGTCAGGCACTTTTATATGTTAACAGATATTATTCATGAGTATGATACCTTTCAGGATCATAGGTTCTATAACCACGTGTAAATTCTGTACCAAAATGCTCATCAGCCACAACCTCTGGATTTAAAATGTCATCACCGGTAGGCTTCTTGCCTTCTTCAACCCATTTCGCAAGGTCAGCAAACGCTTCGCTCTCTTCATCTGCATTAAAGTCACAATGTCCAACCGCACGAATAACACGGGTAACTAATAATTCCTCATTCCCATTAGCTTCCGCTCTCTCTGCATGAAGCTGCTGCATATGGAATGGAACAAATAAATCTCCGACATTGTGCATAGAAACCATTGGAATCTTGTGTGCACCGTTGACCTTTGGTACACCTGTCAACCCTTGTTGCTTGGTCTGTGGGTCACTGACAACTCGCACTACAGCGTCATTAAGAGCTATTTCTTCATCGGATAAACTACTCATATCCTCATCAAATTGGTAAACCGAATCCGTTGTGTTAACCACATTGCCTGCGGCAACACCATAGTCACCCTGAGGAGGTAATTGGTCAAAGAGAAAATTTTTATAGGTCGCAAAGGCAGTCTCAAACAGTGGACGCTGGCCACCGGTCAGGTTCATTGTTACCGCTTTCAAATCTTGGCCTTCATCTGTTAATTTACCGTTTATTCCAAGGTTTTGTTTAATATTAGGAACGGTAATTTCCGCATACTCAGCATCAAGAATCGTCTTCTGATCCTCTTTCTCAATCCCCGCAAGTGACTGCGCTACCACATTATAATCCGTAAAGAAATCAAACAACTCTGTATCCCCGGTTACCCCGCACATTGGCAATGCACCATCATAGGAGTTGCTGTATTGCTCGGCAAGTACTGCTGTAATATGTCCGCCCATTGAGTGGCCAGTTACATATGTACGAGAAGGCTTTCCAACTTTCCCGTTAAAAAGAGAACCGAGTGCATGCGTATCCTTAACACCCTGAGTAACATCATAGCCGTTTGTGCTATAACTTGAAGCAGCCCAAGCGTAGCCATTTTCCAGGAGATAAGGTCTAAGTCTTTCAGGAGGCTCTACAGTCAACTCAAGACCAGTCCCACGAAAACCATGTGCATATAAAACAAGCTCACCATTCCAATTTTTCGGGACCTCAATTCGATATCCAGCTCCCTTATGTACACCCCAATACCGGTCCGTCTCATAGCCTTCTAAAGCATCAAACGGCAATTTGGACTCATCAACATAATAAGGAATCGTTGCTTGGTTTTGCACCTTTTGTGAAGCACCTTTTCCTCCAGAAGGTGGGGCAGCAAAGGCAACGGACCCAGTAAAGATTAAAGAGGCCCCTAATGTTAGTGCAAGAACAGTTTTCTTCAAAGACAATCACTCCTTTCTAGTATCAATTAAATAATGCAATATTCTGACAAATTACTCAACACTATTAAAACTCCAAAATCTATTAAAATATGACATTGCGAATTCTATTTAAAAATCTAACAAAGTATTCTATGAGTTTTTGACGCTGTTTTATAAAAGAAGAGGGTTACCTAGGGGAAACTAGGCTATGGGAAGTTAAATTTTTCTAGTTCTAAATACCTCTTTAAAAGTCATTACACAACAGAAGTCAGCAAATCTCTACATACTATTTAATTATTTCGTGGGGGCATGGCAAACACCATGAAGAATTTTCCCGGGAAATGCTGTTTTTTGTTGGAGCGTACCATTAGCTTGCACCATAAAAAAACAAGCACCCTTCCTCAAAAAACGAGAAGGAGTGCTTGTTTCGTTTTACTTTCCGTTAGCTTCTAACATCTCAACCAATAATTCTGCTTTTTCTGATAATGCCTTTTTAGCTTCTTCAGAAATATTTTTCTGTTTTGTTTTATGATTAAGTTGCTCTAAATATTTGTTCATGAACTTAAGGCTATTCTTTACTGAGCCTTTATTCCAATGATGCTCTGCTTGTTTATGAGTATTAGATAGTTGAGAAAGCAGTGGACCTGTGAGTTCTTCAGTTGTTGCATACTCATCCATCGATTCCTCTAAATCAACCAAAACATCTTCAACTGTTTTTGGTGGTTCAGGCTGTTGCTCTTCGCTAGCAATAATTCTACCTTCGACAACAGGAGAAATTGGACTGTTCTTTTCAACGTGTTCAGCTAAGATTTCATAATCGACAATCAACAATTCGTTGATACGACCCTCGTCCTTAGCAGCTTTAAACATTCCATAACCGTCACCGCCGTCAGCAGTGAATGCATTCGTTGCAACAGTATAGGTCTTTGTAAGGTCAAGTGCTTCAAAGCCATTTTCAGTTTGAACTTCTACAGACCATACTCTGTCATATGCAGGTTTTGCAGGGTCATACTTGAATTGAAGTCCGGATACCTGTAAAAATGCACCAGCAGCATTTTCAACATTGCTCACACTGTGCTCAAGAGCAGCAAGAATTTCTTCTCCAGTTAGGTCAAGAGTGACGAGCAAGTTGGCAAATGGTTGTACAGTTAAAACTTCACCAAGTGTGATTTCACCTTCGTCTATAGAAGCACGAATTCCACCGCCATTTTGCAGGGCAATAGTTGTTGAAGGAACCATTGTTTTTGCTCTTTCAAGCATCGCATCTGTAATTAGGTTTCCTAAGTTTGTTTCTTTCGTTCTTACGTTAGCGCGCTCTCCATCTAGTACAACATCCGTATATCCGACAACCGTTTGTTTTATTTCATCTAGAGGGCCTTTGAACTCTTCAACTTTTGCTAGCATGGTTTCATCTGCAGCATAATCTGCTAGTTTAAGAAGTTGACCTTCACTAGCCGTAACAACACCATTCTCATCAAAAGTGATGTCTGCTAAACCAAGGTATTTCAGGTATTCGTTTGCTTGAAGAATGACAGTAGGTTCATCCTTTTGGATTACCTCTGGCGCAGTAAGCATTGTATGAGAATGTCCGCCAACAATGACATCAATTCCATCTACTTCAACTGCCAAGTTTTTATCTGGACCATACCCTAAATGGGAAAGTACGACAATTTTATTAACCCCTTCAGCTTCAAGAGCTTCAACAGTTTCAGTCGATTTTAAAACTTCATCTTCGAACACAACATCCTCAGAAGGACTAGCTAGAATTTCTGTATCAGGAGTTGTTAATCCGAAAATCGCTACTTTTTCGCCATCAATTTCTTTGATGATAGCAGGGTAGATGCTTCCAGCTTCAGGAGCATTTGTGATTTCATTTTTAAATAATGGTGCAAGGTCAGCGTCAGCACTAACATTTACGTTTGCGCTTACCATTGGAAATCTCATTTCTTTGATAAAATCTGCAAGGACAGAAGAGTCTTTATCAAATTCATGGTTTCCAAATGTCATTGCATCATAACCGATTTCATTCATGAACCAAAGGTCCGCTAGACCAAGATACTGATTGAAATATAGAGTTCCAGAGAATACATCCCCAGCATCGACAAGCAATGCATTTGGATTTTCAGCACGAACTTCATTAACCGCAGTATAAAGTCTTGGATACTTTTCTACATTTGCATGTGTGTCATTTACGTGCATAAGTGACAGTGAGAATGGTCCATCTTCTTCCCCTGTCAAATCTAGTTGGGCTAGGACAGGATCATGATCACTAGCACGTCCGTGGGCTTCCATGAATGCAGAGTTGATGTGAACAATATCAACCTCTGCACCAGCAGCAAGATTGTTTGTCACAAGAATATGATCAAGTACCTGCGAATTTCCTTGATAGTTATAAGTAAATCTTTCAGCAGCAGGGACCATTTCGATTAGGTTTGTTAATTCGCTGCCTTTTAGTGTTTGAATAGGGTTAGAGAATTCAAAGTCATTTAGGTCACCCATAACGACTACATTTGCATCAGGATTCTCAGTTTGGATTTCTTGTACAAAATTGTTGATAATGGTAGCAATTTCTACCCGCTGTGCTTCACTTCCAAGGAATGGAGGTTGATTTTTACCAAAGATTGGCTGGTCGCCACCTTTTGAATTAAAGTGGTTATTGATGACAATAACTTCTTCGCCATTAAACTCAAATTGTGCAGCAAGTGGTTTACGGCTGCTCTCAAATGCAGGATTTGTTGGCTCAACTCTGCCTGGGTTTAGGGTTAATGAACCATTTTCATAACGAACTGCGTCTGTTGCGCCACCTTTTTCTCCTTCAGAGAGAGTGACTCTTTCCGGGTTATAAAGGAATCCTACACGAATATTCCCGCCAGGTTGTCCACCATCTACTTTATTTTCAGGAGCAATATCAGTCCACTCGTAAGTTGGACCACCGTTTGCTTCAATGGCATCAATCAGAGTTTCATAGTTAGCAGACGCATCTACAGTGCCACTATCCGTTGGACCATCATTGTCCTGAACCTCAACCAATCCAATAATGTCAGGAGAATTTAGCTTTTCCACCATTGATTTTGCTATTTTTTGTGTCTTGTTAGCATTTGTTCCGACATAGTTTTCCATATTGTAATTTGCAACCGTTAACTTTGATTCGTCTTTATCGATATCAGTAGGTTTTGGCTGAAAATCACCTTCAACTAGTTCAGGTAATTCATCTGTTAAAATTTTATAGTTTTGGAATGTATAAGTTACAACACCTGTAACGGTACCGTTAAAGCTGTCTCCAACTTTGGCAACATAGTCACGGTCGTCAAACAAGAGATGTAATCTTTCTGGGTTTGTATTATCAGCTTGAAGTGGTAGACCACCAGGAGCTGTGTAAACTTTATTCTCTACTCTTTCAGTTATAACTGGAATTTCTCCATATTTCTGGGGACCAACTGCAATCGGATTTTCAACTGCTACATGCATGCCTTCAATACTTTCATAAAAATCAATTGCATCTTGCTCTGGGTCGAACTCGGAGAATTGATCATTATCAACGATGTCAGTTGGTGGGAAAATGTCTTTTCCAATAACAACTGGTGAAGGAACATCTTGGTTGCTAGCAATAACCGTAACCGAGCCGATATTTGCATCGATTTCAGTTGTAGCTAAGTCCGTTTGCAACATATCACTATAGCCTTCAAGAATCCATTCTTTAACAAGTCCATCTACACTGACGTGGTCGCCAACACTAACGCCATGGTTCCTTTTATAGATAAGAATTCCTTCAGATGTGTTAGCGTTATCGTCCGGATTCGGATCTTGGATATAAAAATTACTTGCATCGTCTACATAAGTAACGATACCTTCAACACCTATTACATTCTGGCCTTTAAAAGGAGAGTTATGACCTTCGCCTTGAATTTCGTTAATTTTCAGGCCTTCGATTCCTTCAATCGGTGGCTTTTCGGGAACCCCATCAAAGCTGTATTCAGATACGTTTTTCAGTCCAGGTGTGCTGAAATATGCTTCAAGTGTACCTGTTAAGTAAACTTCTTTACCTAAAAGTTCAGGGTTGTCAACTAAGTTTAATGCTGTCCGGACAGCCCCTGTTGGAAGTTGTACGGGAAGAATCTTAGCTGGATCTCTTTCATTTGCATCATCGGCAATGGCGATATTCGTTGCTGGTGAAAAAGTACCTTCATGTTGATAATTGCCACCGCTTTTGGTTGTGCCAACAATATACCCCTTTACGACTGCTACTCCACTGTTATTGGCAATCGCCTCTTCAACAGTGATGTAGCCATCTTCAGCACCAACAACCTGTGCTAAGGGCGTAACATAGCCAACAAGCAGGGTGAAAACAGCAGTAAGAATAAACCACTTCTTTTTAAGAATGTTCATTTTCCCATATCTCCTTTTAATAGATTTTGATCTAGTTGATTTTTAGAATGGTTGAAGTTATCTACATGAGCTGAAAAGTAGAATACTAGCGCCTTTAAAACACTCATTCTATCTCAACAAAATCAGTTGAAGCCTCACTAATTTTAGGACAAAATTCATCATTCTTCTACCCAAATTCTATTAATTAATAATATTTTTACAATTTTTGAACAAATAGTCCTTGTCAGATTTTGTTAAAGTGAAAAACGACCTATTTTTCAAAGGTGGAAGTGTTCTTGTAATCAGACCTATTGGCCTATTGTGATGATCTCCATTTTCAGAAAAAAGGGTGCGCCTTGTTTTCCAAGACACTCCCCTTTAGGAATGAGTCAAGAACCCATGTGACTTCAGTCATGGGTTGTTGACTCATAATCTCCTATTCCTCATATTCATCATCATTTAACATATAAATCCCTGTTTCCCTACAGAAGTAATATTCACTATAGGGTCTATTGAAAATACTTTTGCTGCCTATATTTCTTTCTAAAATAACTCTTCGGAGTTTTTCCGCCGCGTTTTTCCTGGTAAGTAGGTGGACTTTTCTAGTAGGAATGGTCACGATATGTTCTGCATCGAAAAATACTTTAGTCTCATATCCAATCCCTTCAAGAAATTGAATCTGTTGGACGTTTATAAAATAGCTGTCCGCCCTCAGGGGTGATCTTGATGATAATAGACATACAGTTTCATTTGGATTCACGATAAATGCTCCTGGTCTATCGTCCTCAAGTATTTTTGCAGCTGCTTTTAAGGCGCCTGGGAAATCAAATCCGTAATAATTACATGTTTCTTCAATGATTTGTTCAGGAGATTTCTCTACAAGAAACTCCCTTTTTCCTTCAGAAACCAAGGTATAGCCTTTAGATCCTCTTGAGATATCGACCAAAAACCGCATTTTTTCCTTAATAATATAACGTCTTAAAATAACCAACCAAGCACCTCATCCACAGGATATAATGTAAACGTTTTCATAAAAAGTAAAAAATTCCTAAGAAGATATTATCATTTCTATATGTGTTCTGCACTACTTCTGGATAACATTCGGAATTATGACATATTCCGACAATTTCCAAAGGGGGTCTATCATATTATTGTTGAAAATTTTATGGTGGAATGATAGACCTAATTATCAAAAAAACACCTACTTCCCAGCGGTAAAAAACGCTTAAAGATAGGTGCTTTTTTTAGTTGAAATTTTCAAAGCAATATTCGAAAAAGACGTCTGAATGAGACTAAATTCCAAATCATTATACTGATGAATCAAAGGTGTTTGATCGGTTTTTCTAATATTCGTTTTCATATAGTCGTTATACCTTAGAAATACGGAGTAGCTAGAAGCCGGAAACTTAGACAATTGTTCAAGGCTTACCTTTAACAAGCCATTCCCATCTGAATCAACGTTTACGGGTACTGTAAACTCTACATGTGCATCGTTCCACTTTTGGAATAGGATATCGGTTATGTTGTCTAGATGGTCACCGTACACCTTGAATTTCAAAGAATACATATCCATGTTAAATGAATCATCTAACAAGGTGGCGTACATTGGAATTCGAATATATTTATTGTTTTCATTCGTTATGGGAGCAACGTTATAAGGGAGCTGATCTCGTATGTAAACCTCTTTGACCTTTTCGTTCTTCTCCCATATAACGAGCTTTTCTAAATCTCGGTATTTTTTAGTGCGAAGCAGATCATACTTTACCTTGTTTGTTGGGATCATGAATTCATCCGCAATTTCGTATTCAAGACTCTGCGTCGTTTTGATCACTTTATTGAATTTCGTATAATACAAGCGTTTTAGCTTCGTCTTTTCATAATGAGGAGTCATAAAGAAACGATTAATTGAATCGAACTCATATAATCGGTTTAAAATCAGCTTCTTTTTATTGATATCAATATCCTTATCCAAAATATAACGGATGACTTTTAAATTACAATCTGTTTTTTGCAAAATATTTGTTTGGTTTGTAAGCCTGGTTTGGCTATTGTCTAAACGATTAAGGTAGTAAATCGGTACCTTTGTTGTAGATATACTTTTGCTATGAATGAGGATATCAATAAAAAACTGCTTATCCTCTGCAAATTTCATTTCCGGAAATTGTATGTGATTTTCTCGAACAATAGTAGTTCGAAACATCCTAGCTCTTGGTCCCAAATGATTAAAGATATGAGGAATTGAAAAGGGAGAGACGCTTCTTCGCTCTTTGCAAGACTCATGTTCTCCAATTGTACTCGTTTTTTTTCTTTCTACCTTTATTGTTTTCCCAACGACATAATCATCCCCAGTCTCTTCAAGGATTCGGTGGAGGACCTCGAGACCGTGGGGCTCTAGCCAATCGTCAGCATCTAAAAAGGTAATATAGGGAGACGTAGCGTGTTCCATGCCGATGTTGCGGGGACGGCCTGGTGTCCCTGAATTATTCTTCATAAAAATAGCAATGATGTTCTCAAATTTCGAAGAGTACTCTAGTAAGATATCCCTCGTTGAATCAGTTGAGTGGTCATCAACCAAGATATATTCAATTGACTCCATTCCAAGAGACTGATTGATAACAGAATCAATGGTCTTCCTTAGAAATTTTTCTGCATTATAAACGGGTGTAATGACCGTAACTCTCGAATTGGGGCGGTTCTGTTCAAACTTATTATCAACCACATAATATCCTTGCGCGTTATAAGGATACTTAGGGGTAGCCTGCTTCGATTGAGAACGGATTGAATCAATAAACTTGGATATATTTAGCATGACTTCCGCTCCTAAAATCCATCTATAGTAAGAGATTAAAAACTACTTGCTAGCTTCGACGAAAATAGGAGGATCTATTCAAATTTAGCCGGAATAGGAAACAAAAAAGAGTCAGCTCCTTCGGCACCTTACGTACTCCATGAGCGGACTCTTGTTCATTATTCCACCGTACTAGTGCTTGACTGTTCAAGCTGTAGCTTAACGAATTGTCCAATCTCTTCAATAGCCTGAGCAGCCTCTGGCAGATTAAACTGCTGGAACACATGCCACATGTCTTCCCAAATTTTAAAGGTGACATCGACACCTGCTTCACGTGCACGGTCCACTAAGCGAACAGAATCGTCTAGTAGAATCTCATCATTGCCAACGTGAACAAGCATTGGTGGAAGACCTTGTAAATCTCCAAAAATGGGGGATACATGTGGATGGCGGCGATCTAGGTTACCGATATATAAAAGTGGTGCCTGTCGCGATTGTTCTGGGTTTAACCAAGGATCAACTTCAGCACGGGTTTCCATTGAAGCTCCGGTTCCTTCAATATCTGTCCAAGGAGAAAGCAGAACAGCTGCGGATGGCAAAGCTTCGCCAGCTTCTTTTAATGATAAAAGCAAGGCAAGGGTGAGTCCACCACCAGCTGAATCTCCACCGACAACTAATTGTTCAGGAGAAACACCAGAGGAGAGTAGCCAACGATAGGCTGCTAGTGCATCTTCCACGGCAGCTGGATATTGGTTTTCAGGCGCAAGGCGATATTCAACCACCAACACACGACATCCTGATGAGCGGGAAATTTTTGACGCTAAGTCT
This sequence comes from Mesobacillus maritimus, assembly GCF_044803185.1. Lineage (GTDB taxonomy): Bacteria > Bacillota > Bacilli > Bacillales > Cytobacillaceae > Mesobacillus_B > Mesobacillus_B maritimus_B. Next base: position 4,938,540 of record NZ_CP085225.1, on the reverse strand, counting down.
CGGTGGGTGTTGCAGCTTCCCATTATGTAGGCTCCACCATGTAAATAAAGGAAAACGCGGTTACTCACTGCATTCGGTGCACTGACCCACTCGGCAGGCATCCCCTCAACTGTAAGTTTTTCTACCTTAATATCTGGAGCTAGGGGATTAAATGCAGCTAGCATTTCTAATCCCTTTCTTACTTCTTCAATAGATGAATTTGGTTTTTGAGCTGCCATACTTGCTTTCAACATTTGGCGAATCATGATACTTTGCTGGCTGGGCATCCTTATTCCTCCTTTATTTTAAACACTAGTAGGTTAAATTCACCAACTGATATAATTTTCCTGTTTATAGAAATGAACATTTTGGGACTTTTGCATTACATTGATTTAGAGGCCAAAACTCCTATAAATTTTATAGTTTAGGAGAATTGCCAAACGACTACCGAATTTTTAGATTAAGTGTGTACCTCTAACATTAAAATAAAGAAGGATCCTAGAGGGGATCCTTTCAAAAAGGTTATGTATCTTTTTACGAAAGTAAATGTTTGTCATTATAAAGACATTTGACCGTTCACCCTGTTAAATTTTTATTTCCACCAAAAATTCGTTTACGAGGCTTTTTCCCAAGCTTAATAAAGACCTGTCCTTCCTTGGAAAGAAAGAGTTTGATTCCAATAAATTTCAGTGGAGTGAAAATTTCTTTCATATGAATGAGAGGCATGATTGTATCCTCCTAGTATAGATTCCCTATATTTTACCATATTAATAGAAAATTTAGAATTATTTATTTCAACAAAATACGACAAAAGGCATATACGCGATTATCCTTTTAATAAATCGTTCATACTGGCGGATAAAGGAAGGTGAACGGACTATGGGAAAGAAAATGCTGCTTTTTATATGGATGGGGGCTATATTACTGATGACCTCGGTTTCGATTCCAAGGGGGAATGTAACTCATTATTCGAACCTTTTTGAATGGCAGTCAGAACCAGATATGAGTGAGTTTATAGACCCAATGCCAGCCTTAACAGAGGAGTTTGTGATTCGAAAAGTTGGACATATTCTTGTATTCTTTCTTCTTTCAGTTCTGTTTGTCATAGCCTATCATTCCATCTGGAATGCATTTTTTATCAGTTTCCTTTTTGGTTTCCTTACTGAATTCGTTCAGTTGTTTTTTAATAGGGGAGGGAGGCTCTTTGATGTTTGGATTGATGGAATTGGAGTTGTTATTGGGGTGGTTTGCTCATTCTTAATGATTCAAATCCTTGAGATGGTCAAAACTGTGAGGAAGAGTTTGAATGGATGAGGACGGACTAGGCCACAGCATTAGCACTAATAAGACCGAATCCGTCTAAATACGCTATTTTTTTACTTTGTAAGCTCGGCGTTCAGCATATTCTGAGCAAGGTACACAGACTTTTATTTCCCTGTTTCCATCATCTATATAAGTTCTTAAAGGTTTTATCTTGCACTTACAAATTACACATTTTGTACGAAAAATATCAAAGATTCCCATATAAACCTCCTTTTCCTTTTCCTAAAATCTTACTATTTCTATTGATTGTTCACAGGGAAGCTATCTTTTTCCATATGATCTTTGCTACAATAATGTCGGGATATACGTACTTACAGTATAGACTTTATGCAAAGGAGAAGTGAAAATGAATAAGGTTAGAAAAGCGATTATTCCTGCTGCTGGATTGGGGACAAGATTCCTGCCGGCAACTAAGGCAATGCCGAAAGAAATGCTGCCAATCGTCGATAAGCCGACAATCCAGTATATCGTCGAGGAAGCCGTTGCCTCAGGAATTGAAGATATTATCATTGTAACAGGTAAAGGCAAGCGTTCGATTGAGGACCATTTCGACCATGCAACTGAGCTTGAAAACAATTTGGTTGAAAAGCAAAAGTATGAGTTGCTCGAAACGGTACAAAGCATCTCTAATATGATTGATATTCATTATATTCGCCAAAAAGAGCCGAAGGGGTTAGGACATGCCATCCTATGTGCACGTAAGTTCATCGGTGAAGAGCCTTTCGCTGTTTTATTAGGGGACGATATTGTTCAGGCTGAAAAGCCATGCCTTGCTCAACTGATGGAGGAATATAATCAACGTTTTTCCTCAGTCATTGGGGTAAAGAGGGTACCGGATTCAGAAACACACCGCTACGGAATCATTGACCCACTTGAATCAGAAGGTCGCACCTTTCAGGTAAACAATTTTATTGAAAAGCCTGCACCAGGTACAGCTCCGTCTAACTTAGCGATTATTGGAAGATACATATTAAATCCAGAGATTTTTATGTTTTTAGAGAAGCAGGAACTTGGGGCTGGAAATGAGATTCAATTAACCGACGCGATTCAAAAGCTGAATAAAATTCAACGTGTATTTGCCTATGAATTTGAAGGCAACCGCTACGACGTAGGGGAAAAGCAAGGATTTATCGAAACAACGATTGAGTTTGCGTTACAAAGACCAGACCTACGAGACGAACTGTTAAAATTTATGCAAACAAAGATTGACCAGTATTCGAAGTCGGTAGATATTTAAAAGAAAAAAGCCTCTAAGAGTCGGGTACGACTTTTAGAGGCTTTTTGTGTTAGTAAGTTATAGAGTCTGCACTTTGAGCTCTAGCGCTTCCGCTTTTCGATTAATCTGTTTTAAACTTATACCTCAACACCGTGGCTAGACCAGCTCCGTGGTTAAACTCTCCATCTGTGATTAAAGTTTTTAGCGTCTCCATGCTAACTTTTTCAAGCTCTACTGGCTCGCTGGTTTCTGCATGTTGATCAGAAGCACGTAATCCAGCAGCTGCAAATAAGAAGATTTCCTCACTTGTCGATCCAGGTGAAGGGTAAAAGCTCCCTAAATCTAACCAGTGCTCAGCAAGATAGCCAGTTTCCTCTTCGAGTTTACGCTTTGCGGCATCGAGTGGGGAAGCATCATTTTCCACAATAGCCCCCGTAGGAAGCTCCCATTGCATGCCGGTAAAAGGATGGCGATATTGCTTCAAGCACAGAATGTGGTGATCATCAGTAATAGGCAGAATACAGACGCCATTTGTACCTTGGAGATAAGAGAAAGTCTTTTCTTCTCCATTTGGAAGAGACACATTGTCTACAACGATTTCATAGCGATTGATTTTTTGTGTAGTGGATTTATTTCCTGTCCAGCTCAACTTATGTACACTCCCTACAATGTTTGCTAACCGCATAATAGTATCAGTCAGCCAATATTTTTTAAACTCTCTCTAATACTATCATTCATTTCGCCCATTTCAATGAAATAACTTTGTATAAAATTGAATGGCTTTCCGATTCCGTATTAGGTGGCGGTGGACTGTTGAATGGTGGGATATTCCGAATGCTGATTGTAGTATCGAACATGGTTCTTTCCCAGATTTTTTGCTTTATATAAGGCCTGATCCGCTTTATTTAATAACTCTGCACTGTTATACATTTTTTTCTCCCATTCGGCAATTCCAGCTGAAAAGGATAAACACCCGTATGGCAATACTTCTACTCCATCAAGCGGCGTATCATTGGTTAATCTTCGAAGATCATCGATGAAATCGAATGCATCCTCTAAAAGAGTATTTGGCATGATGATGGAAAATTCTTCTCCTCCATACCTAGCTACACTAAACTTTTTCTTTTCACACTCCGTTTTCAACAAGGCTCCAAACTCGTTCAGTAATACATCCCCTTGAATATGGCCATGCAAATCATTATATTTTTTAAAATCATCAATATCAAGGATGGCGATGCATAAAGCTGCTTCGGTATCCTTGGCAACGAGGAGTTCTATTTCTAAAAGCTCTTTAAAATATCCATGATTATTCAATCCAGTCAGCTCATCGATATTCGCTTTGTGTGAAACAGCCTTGTACAATTTGAAATTTTGTCTAAACGTTTGTGCTAACAGGAGAGTGATACAACTAAACAGAAATAAACCGAAAAAGCTCTGTGCATGAATAAGAATAACGAGAATCATTGATAAAAATAAAGTACAAACATAAGTAGTAATCGTGTCTTTAAACATGCCTTTTAATATCGGTACAATCCGATTAGATTCTGATAATAGGAAAAAAACAGCGACCAACAAGATATTGGTTAGCAAATAAGTAGTCAAAGAAACAATATAGGGGGAAAGAGTGGTGAGGGAACCACTCCCAATCTCGCCGCCTGTAAAAATAAAACTATAATACGCCAGCACAATCATTAAAGTATAATTAGAAAAATTAAGCACATGTTTCCACCAGGCACTATCTTTCTGCGAAAAGGCGATAATAATTGAATTAAAAAATAAGACCAATAAAGTGATGTTAAGACCAAATAAAAAAAGGCTTGCTAAAAATATAGCAGAATCCATCGAGAGCGTGTTCCCCTTCGGAGGAAGTTGTATGTGGAAATGGTTGAGCAGAGTTACTGCAGTGGTTAAGGCAAGAATCATGAGCCAAGTGGGCCTGGAATAACTTACTAGGGAAAATGACCAAATAAAGGCTACGGTTCCTAGTATCGAAATAGAAAGAATATATAGATTTAAATAGTTTTTCTTTAAATGCATCAGAATCACTCGCTATAAGATTAGTAAGGAGAAGTTATTTCTAACTTCTCCAGTTTCAACGTCTATAGGGCAATATCCCATATTTTGTATCCTCTTGTCACGATCATGATAGATGAAACAATTATAATCGAATTGATGACAATCCTAGTAACATTCACATCTTTAGCTTTTTGAACCATTTTCACTGTAAATCGCCTCCTTGACATATTGAGGTGGGGAACGAATCACTAAGATCATTCTAGACTGTGTTTTACCTATTGATGTATTAGTGTTAGGAAACAAGTATTTCAGCACTTCATTAAGCCAGTCCCGGTTGACGTACTTATATTAATAATAGGCAGATATTCCTTTTAATACAATGAATTTTCTAAAAACAAGCAAAAACAGGAAAATAGTACCAAACTAAAATTGATGATCACCAGGGTTCATCTCGGTCTTAAGACTGAGAGTAGCGTACCGTTTTAGCCGGTGGAAAAGAGGGGAATTATGGTGTATTGTTGAATTTAAGGGTAAGGCCTTTTTTAAAAAAACCTCTATAAACGAAACAATACCCCTTTATCATTCGTATGAATACAAAGGAACATATGTAAGGAGTAGATACTCATGAATCCCTTTCTTTCTTTTCTGGTTCGATCCGCGGTTACCATACCGTCTGCAATCATGATTTGGATTATAAGCTTTTTTAGTTTAAACAATACATTTTGGGTTTCTTCAGGAATTTCTTTGGTAGGTGGCGCGCTTATTTTTGGGATAGCCTCTCTATATACAGGTTCCCAATTTCTCAAGAAAAATGGACTCACCCGGAAAGAATACCGTTATATAAAGAAAAACCTTGATGAAGCAAAGCAAAAAATTTCACGTTTGCATAAATCACTATTTTCCATCAGGCATCTTCCTTCTTTAAAAGAAAGAGTCGAACTCCTTCGCGTCATTCGAAAAATCTACAATATGACAAAACGAGAACCAAAACGATTTTACCAAGCAGAGCGCTTTTATTTTTCACATTTGGATTCAGTGCTTGAACTGACTGAAAAGTACGCATTCCTTTCTACCCAACCAAAGAGAAACCGTGAAATTGAATGGTCTTTGGCTGAAACTCGTGCTACTTTATCAGAGATGAGCAAACTAGTCGAAAAGGATCTTTACCATGTGTTAGAAAATGATATTGACAATCTCAACTTTGAAATTGATGTTGCCAAATATTCCATCAACACTGGGAAAGGTTCAAAAGAGGAGCTAGCGGGCAATATGTTAAAGTCGGAACAAGCGGTGTCTCCTGAGGATCGGAATCCCAAATTAGAGGGGAAGTCTGATTCAGAATCCGAAAAAACAGAATCCTCTGGTCCAAGATATTTTATCAATACAAAAATCGATGAAAAAGAAGAAATAAAGGTCCCAGTAAGCCGTGAAACTAGATATAAGGACAATGATAGGAGGTTTAAAGAATGAGTGAAAAGAATCCAGATCTATTAAAAAAAACCGATTACGTCATGGATGATCTTCTTGCGAATCCGTTTGGGGATAATAGTCCGGAGCTACAGCTACAACCACAGCCTGCGAAACAATCAGAGGATGCAAGGCCGGTTCGCCTGATTGATGTGATTCCCGAAGAAAACAAGGCAAAGGCCATCCAACTTGCGGAACAAATTGACCCGAAAAACCACCAAGCGATGATTTCTTATGGGACTCAAGCGCAAGGAAAGCTGTTAACGTTCTCGCATACAATGCTAGAGCATGTGCAAAAGCAGGATGTCGGGGAAGTCGGCGACATCATTAATGACTTGATGAAACGTCTCCAAGAAGTCACACCGGATGATTTAAAACAGGAGAAAACATCTTTCTTCGGAAGGGTATTCGGAAAGATCTCAAAATCGGTTCAAGAAGTCCTTTCGAAATACCAGAAAACTAGCGCCCAAATTGACCGGATTAGCGTAAAACTAGACCGTAGCAAAAACGTACTTTTATCAGACATCGGTATGCTAGAAAAGCTCTATGAAAACAATAAAGAATACTTCAATGCCTTAAATATTTATATTGCGGCCGGCGAAATAAAGCTAGAGGAATTGAATAATAAAACCATTCCAGATTTGAAACGTGCTGCGCAGGCAACAAATGACCAAATGAAGTTCCAAGAAGTGAATGACATGATTCAGTTTGCTGACCGCCTAGACAAACGACTTCATGATTTAAAATTAAGCCGCGAGATCACCATTCAAAGTGCGCCGCAAATTCGCTTGATTCAAAACACCAACCAAGCGCTTGTTGAAAAAATTCAATCATCGATTATGACCGCGATTCCTTTATGGAAAAACCAAGTGGCGATTGCGTTAACTCTAATTCGGCAGCGACATGCCGTTGAGGCTCAGAAGCAAGTTTCGAAAACAACCAATGAGCTGTTGCTAAAGAACGCTGAAATGCTCAAAAGCAATACGATTGAGACGGCCAAAGAAAATGAACGCGGCCTAGTAGACATCGAAACCCTAAAGAAAACACAAGAAAACCTAATTACCACACTAGAAGAAACCATGCGCATCCAACAAGAAGGCCGCAACAAACGCCGCCAAGCCGAGCACGAACTAGCCAACATGGAAAACGAACTGAGACAGAAGTTGCTTGAAATTAAAGGAGAATAATCTCTTTTGGGGCCTGACCCCCGATGCGTTAATGCGTTGAAGGGGTCAGGCTTTTTTTTTCTATAAATTGTTGACGGAATTGGGTGAAAGAACTAGAATTGGCATGAACATCATTCTTATTTTAAGTGGAGGGATATTATTGTCGCGTAAATACAGGATTTGTTACCCTGGAGCAACCTATCACATCCATGCACGAGGGAACCGTCGTGGGGCAATTTTTTATGAAGATTCCGATTACCATTACTACTTAAAGACCCTCGAGAGCGTCCGCAGTAAATACCCATTTATACTACACTCCTATTGTTTTATGACGAATCACCTTCATCTTCAAATTGAAACCATCACATCACCAATTTCTCACATCATGAAAGAGATTCATGCCCGTTATGCTATCTATTTTAACCATAAGTATGATTTTGACGGCCATGTTTTTCAAGGTCGCTATGGCTCGAAGGTTATTGAATCTATTCATTACTTTTTAACTGTAAGTCGGTATATCCACAGAAACCCTCTTGAGGCCAATATGATTATAAATATGGCTGAATACCCCTGGAGCAGCTACTCGTCCTATATACACAACAAGAAGAATCCTCATATTGATCCAACAAGAACTTATTCCTATTTTAAAAATCCTGTTCATGAACAATACCGTTTGTATGTTGAAAATGAAACAAAGGAGGACGAGTTGATTTGGGTACCAAGATAATGAGCGTTGGTTTAAAAGGGTTAGAGGGATATCGTGTTAAGGTCGAAGTCCAGGCAATGGAAGGAATAAACACCATTACCATCGTAGGATTACCTGATGCATCTGTGAAAGAATCCAAAGAAAGAATAACTGCCGCTTTCCATTCATTAGGTTACCGTCTCTTTCATAAAAAAGTCATTATTAATTTATCCCCTCCTGAACAAAAGAAGAACGGACCGTTATTCGATTTACCTATTGCCATTGGCATATTGATAAGTATGCAGGATATCCTTGTAGATATATCTGATGATACTGGCTTTCTTGGAGCATTATCCCTCGATGGGGGCGTCGAACCAGTTGGTGGTATGTTGCCTGCGGTCCTAGCAGCCAGAAAGTTAGGACTGAGAAAGCTTTATCTTCCATATGATGAAAATATCCCAAGTATTGATATTAAGGATCTCCAACTTATTTATGTATCTTCTTTATTGGATGTTATTAAACACCTATCGGGTGAGTCGATCCCTACAATATATCCTCTAATGAATTCAATAGAGGAACAACAAAATAATTTCTCTGATTTTCATGAAATTATTGGTCATCAGGATGCAAAACATGCACTCGAAATTGCAGCAGCGGGAGGTCACCATCTCCTTTTGTCTGGTCCTCCAGGGTGCGGTAAGAGCATGTTAGCTGAAAGTTTTCCTTCCATTTTCCCACCGTTAACAAAAGAGAATTGGTTAGAGGTTCTTAGTATTTATCAGTTGAATGGAATGCCTTACGTGAATTCAATGTACCCACCATATCGGAATCCACATCATACTGCCTCAGGAATTTCCATTGTGGGTGGGGGGCAAAACCCAAGACCAGGTGAGATTTCCTTATCCCATCATGGAGTTTTGTTTTTAGATGAGTTAGCAGAGTTTCCTAAGAAAACGCTAGAAATGTTAAGGCAACCTTTGGAAACAGGTACAGTAACCATCAGTCGTGTTAAATCAACCATTACCTATCCTGCCTTATTTACATTAATAGGTGCAACCAATACTTGTCCATGTGGGCATCATGGCTCAACTTCTCATTATTGCACATGCACGCCGAAACAGATAAATGCTTACCAAAACCGTATTTCTGGCCCAATTCAAGATAGATTTGACATCCACCTTGCCTTACATTCAATAAATATGACAGCTAAAATTAATGAGGTAAGGGAGACATCCGAAACTGTTCGAAAGAGAGTTGTAATGGCAAGGGAAATGCAATGGAATCGTTATGGAATTGAAATTTGTAATAGTAGAGTACCATACGAAATATTACTTAGAACAAGCCCTTTAGCTGATAATATGCGACAATTTATTAAGGATTTTTCACTTAGAAATCAATGGAGTAACCGGAGGGAAGTAAAGGTTATTCGTCTTGCAAGAACCATTGCGGACCTCAATGGTCAAAAAAAAATTGATATTGAAAACATTATAGAAGCCTCCCAATTGAATGAGAGGTTGTCTGTTCAGTAGCAGTTACATCTGTTTTGTCCTTTTGCTAGTTGTTTTTCTTTGCGAGAGGATTAACCTGTAATAATAGTGATATCACCTTAAAAATGACAAACCCTAAACCCCCACCAACCGTGTTCAAAATTAGATCATCCACATCAAAGCTTCCAACCCGGAAAATATACTGCAAACACTCAACCGTAAAGGTAGAAGCAATCACAACCAAAATCGTTTTTCTGAACTTCAAGTATCTTTTAAATAACAATGGTAGAAAAAATCCAAGCGGCATAAAAGCTAGGATATTCCCAGCTAGATTGGTAATGACAATGCTCGTATTGATGTATCCAGTTGCGTTGATATAGTTCATAATCGTGTGGAAAGGGACCAGGTTATATTCGGTAAAAGATGCGTTCTTGCCGAACCTCACTGCCTGTCGATAAGAGCTAAAAAACAATAGAATGGAAGCAATTCCAATGTATAGAAGAAACAAAAAATAGCTGAATGCTATCACAAGTTTCTTGCCTTTAAATTCAATTAATGAAAACATGCACAAACTCCTTTTAAAAACCTTCCCCCATTCTACCAGAAAACCCCTCCAAATAAAGCAAACTCAGTGAAATATGATAAACTGTAATAAATTTCATATTCTTTTAAAAGTGGGTGTTGTGTATGGGGAATGTAGTAACCACCGAGAAGTTTTTCTATGCGTTTAGTAAAAATAATCAAGCGGCCCTGAAAGTTCCGTCCGGATCAACGGTTGTCATCGAGACATTTGATTGTTTTCAAAACCAAATACAATCACAAGATACACCATTTAATACCGTAGACTGGAACCAAATCAATCCCGCAACAGGTCCAATTTTTATCGAAGATGCGCAGCCAGGAGATATTTTAAAAGTGAAAATTGATTACATCGAATTGGCAGACCAAGGACTGCTATCAACAGGGCCTGGTTTGGGGGTTATGGGGCACCGTATCGAGAAATTCACTGTAAAAATGATTCCTATTGTCGATGGAAAAGCTGTATTTAACGAGCGTATTCAATTGCCACTAAACCCAATGATCGGCGTTATCGGAGTGGCACCAGAAGATGCTCCCGTTAATAATGGAACCCCAGGAGCACATGGCGGAAACATGGATACAACCTTGATTACAACAGGTGCTACCCTGTACTTCCCAGTTTTCCAAGAAGGAGCTTTATTCGGTCTTGGCGACCTGCATGCAGCAATGGGGGATGGGGAAATCGGTGTCTCTGGGATTGAAATCCCTGGTAAAGTGACCGTCACTCTCGAAGTGATTAAAGAGAAGAGCATTCCCTATCCATTCGTGGAAAACGACGAGGGGATAGCGGTCATTGTCTCAAAAGAAACGCTTGATGAAGCAGCAAAAGCAGCGGTTGAAATTTTCGTTGATACCTTGCTTCCGCATACGGACCTCACAATAGCAGAGCTAACCATGCTTTTTAGCGCAGCAGGGCAGGTACAAGTCTCGCAAATCGTAGACCCATTAATGACCGCAAGATTCTTTGTTCCAAGAAGCATATTAGAAGCCTACGATGTAAAATTATTTTAGTTGGGGCCTGACCCCCGCAACGATAATAGGGTAAAGTGTAAAACAGTAATTCACTGTTGCCTAGTAGGAATGATTAGGATAAAATGATGAAAGAAATTAAATCGAATACGAGCAAAACCACAAGGGGAGCTTTACGCTGAGAGTAAACAGTTCTAGAAACTGTTTAGACCCTTTGAACCTGTTAGTTAATGCTAGCGCAGGGATGTGGAATTATTATGAGTTCATTCGTTGTTTTATAGCAGAAGAATGTACTCCCCTTGAGGTTTGCTTAGTCCAAAACAGGGGGAGTATTTTTTATGAAAAAAATTAAGTTAGTCGCGTTGATTGAGGCAGCCTTTTTCGCGGCCATTGCGATGGTATTGGATTTATTGCCAGCAATTCACGTTACACCAGCCGTTTCGATTTCGTTTGCGATGGTACCCATTTTCATCCTTGCGTTCCGCTGGGGATTTAGGGTTAGTTTCATTTCCGGCTTTCTATGGGGATTATTGCAGGTAGTAACAGGGGATATTTACTTTTTATCATTAGATCAATTTTTAATTGAGTACTTTATCGCCTTTGCTTTCGTCGGCTTTGCTGGTCTTTTTCATACCGTTATTCAAAAGGCCTTGCAGCAGGGAAGTAAGCTGTCTGTAGCAACTTGGGTGGTTCTAGCCGTTTTTGTTGGTAGCCTTGCAAGATATTTCTGGCATTTTGTTGCCGGCGTAATCTACTGGGGAGACTATGCACCGGAAGGCACATCAGCGTTTATGTATTCCTTGATTGTGAATGGAGGAACGATGATCGGTGCGGCCGTGCTCTGCTCCATTGTACTTGTTCTCCTTATCTCTGCCTCCAAGCGAATTATTATGAAAAAAGGAAACAGCCCAATAGCTTCAGAAAGAATAGTTCAATAAAAAAACGTTATTAATCAAACGTTTGATTAACAATCATAATAAAAGTGCCTGCCCCTGTGACGCTTTAACGCGCTGGGGGTCAGGCACTTTTTTCTGCGCTTTTGTTCTTTACTCATTGTAATCCCATACAATTTTCCACTCATCTTCGTGTTCTACGACATACACTTCTTGCTGAAAATTAAACTTTCCATATTTCCCTTGATAATGTAGGGTTACGAGATATTTGTAAGCTATTTCGAACGGTTCTCGTCCTTCTTCCATTTTCCACCCCTCGACTTCTTCGGCCTCTCCAATTGTGTATGTAAAGGTTTCAGCCCCGAAATGGCCAATGAAGACATGTGTGCGGTCCTGCATGTAGGAAGTCTTCGAAAATCGCTCGTGCATATAAGGATGTAACAATTCCCATGATCCGGAAAAATCCCCGTCTGCTTCATATGCATAAAAGTCTTCCACCACATCTTGGACGCCCCAGTTACTCGAAAACAACCAAGATCCTATTCCGAAGAGAAGTAAAACAATTACTAAAAGGACGATTGCGGGAATAACAATGGGAGGGACTCGTCGTCTTCGCATTCTAGCTCCCCCTAACCTGAGATGTATGTTAAAAAGTATATGAACAAGCAGTATTGTTTATGTTTCTATAAAAATGTCCCCTTTCCATGAATAAAAAAACCAGCGTACCCAGACGCCGGTTCCAAAATTACTTAACATTCGTCAAATACTGTGCCGCCACAAATCCAGTCTTCTTGCCATATTGAATCTTATACCAGGAACCGGTCTTTTGTAGGACCGTCACGGTTTGATTCTTTTTGACTGTTCCAATAATCTTTGCCTTTGTGGATGCAGATGCACGGACATTTAAAGTGGTCGCTTTCACTTTCCCTGTCATTTTTTTAGGAGCAGGCTTCGGTTTATTCAATGTATACGTACTAGAAGCAGATCCTTTATTCTTGCTACCATCCACTGCTGTAATGACAAAAGAATACTTTCCGTTATTCACTTTGCTCACATTCCAGACTACAGACTGAGTACCTTGAGACTTCTGCACGTCTTTTAAAAGAGTCCCCACTACTTTTCCTTTAGCGTCTTTTACAAGTACCGTAACCTTCGCTTTTTCGTTTGTAGTAAAACTCAGCTTTACTTGGTTCTTTTTAGAGTCAAAGGATGTTTTAATGGTTTTGATAGTTGGAGCCTTAGTATCCTTTGCTACTGGTTTAGCAACAGCCGCCTTTGGTTTACTCAAAGTATAAGGAACCAATGCTGAACCTCGATTATTGCTACTATCAATCGCAATCACACCAAAGCTGTAACTTCCATCATTCAATTTGGAAACATCCCATGTGACGGATTGAGCCCCAGCAGGCTTTTGAGTATCTTTCAACAGATAGCTCAGAATAGTTCCTTTTGAATCTTTTACATAAACCGTTACCTTCGATGCCTCGTTAGTTGAGAAATTCAGCTTCACCTGATTGGTCTTTGAGTCAAATGAAGTGTTCACACTCCCGATAATCGGCGCTTGCGTATCCTCTGTTTTCTCTGGTACATGGACTGACTCAACCACTGGAGTCACTTCTACCGGTACCGAATCAACTGGAGTTGGTGTTTCTTCAACCGGAGTAGGTGCAGGCACAACAGGTGCCGGGTCAGGTGTAACTTCAACTTTTATAGGAGCAACTTGATAGACTGTCGTTACACTTGTTTTATCAAAATAAAATCCGATAATTTCCCTATACGTTTTGCCCAATTCTCCGGCCTTTTTTGCACCGTATTGGCTTAAGCCGATTCCATGTCCAAATCCAGCACCAGAAACTTGGATTGTATCCCCAGCTGAATCCACCTTGTTAACTAGATAGCTCTTCATCAATGTTGTTCCAACGATTGAACGAACTCTTGATGCTGAGCCATCGATAATCTCAAGACGATTTAAGGTTGCTTTCCCTTGTTCCTTTACTAAAAATTCAATCGTGATGCTACCTTTACTCACTCTTCCGCCAGAACCTAGCGCATGCAAGGAAAGGGTAGGGACTGCAGTAATCTTGATGTCTTTTCCTGCATAGCCATTCGCTTTCAACCATAGTTTCATATTGTTTATAACAGCCGTTTGATCTGCTTCTTTAACAGTGTTCCACCATAAATCGGCCTTTGCGAGATCAAGCTTCGCCACATCAATCTGTTGTTTTTTTACAGGAAAGCTCCAAGCTGTTTTCGGATCATATGAATCCTCTTTAATGACCAAGTACGGGAGTGGGGAGGTACCCCAGGCATTTACATTGGACTCTGTTTTCCCACCATTGCTAGATGAAAATAAAGCAGCACTTCCAATTGCTTTGCCACCATAGGTAATCACTTGGCCTTGCGTGGCTTGAACAGCTTCAGTTGAGCGTGTATGCCATGTATATCCACCGTAAACCTGATAACCTTGAGTATCATCAATCACTCGGTTAGGATAACCCATTGCATACGTTCGCGCGGTCACCGCCTGAGCCTTTAAAGCTTCCATTTGCCATAATGCTGGCATTTCTGCAGGCACAACACCCTTTAAATAATCTTCTAGTCCAATAGAGTTAATAGGTCGAAGATTTCCAGAGTCGATGACAAACTTGAACGTGCCTAGATATGGGCGAGTATTAATCGAGATTGGCCCATTTCCTTGTAGCGGTTTCACCTCAAGCGTCGTCGAGTTCCCTAACTCCTTTGTCCCATGTAGAAGAACAATGCTTCCGTTCTTAATGATGAGCTTGTACGTTTGATTCGCCACAAGCTTTGTTTCTCCTAAATTAGTAGAGTAGTCTACTTCGGGATATAAAGTAATTTCCTTCACGTTCCCAAGATAGTTTTTTAATGCTATCTGTAATACTGGCTCCCCAGATGCTTGAACCGGTATGTTTGATAGGACCGGTAAAAGCAACATCATAACCAAACAAAGTAAAAAGCCCCTTTTTAAACTCCTCATCCATTGACCCCTCTTCTATTTATCTATTATAAAAACACAATAAAATTTTCTCTCTTTGAATCTATTATCATTGGGGAAGGGGAATCGGTAAAGTAGGTTTTTGTTTCCTTTTTTTTCATAGCGTCGTTAACCTACGAACGCAGTTCTACCAATACATAGAAAACCCGACACGTCCTAAACAACATGTCGGGTTTATTGGATGCCATTTCCTTTTTAAAAATTGCCTTAGCCCTTCTTATTATCTTTTATCAAGTCCGCCACTAAAATATAACGTTCTGGCGCATCGCCAATAAATTGGAAGGGGTAGCAGGTCGTCACAGTCAAAGTTGCTTTCGGCATCGGTACAATCACCGTCCGATCGTCGGCATCAACAATTCGGACTTCCCGTACTTTATAGATAAACTCTCCTGCCGTCGTGCGTACGACTAGTAAATTTCCTTCGCCCACTTCACCAAGCCTTCGGAACACGGTATCTCGGTGTCCGGACAAAACCGAATTATCGTTTTCTCCCGGAAGGACGCTACCAGCAAAATGCCCGACTCCTTTTTCAAGCTCGTCCTCGTCCGTTCCATGAAAAATAGGGAGGGTAGCATCCAGTTTAGGAATGTAAAGTTCGCCCATTTCTTCTCCTATTTTAGGACGTACCGGATAGAGAACTTGGTTTTGGGAATCGCGCTTTTGGGGAGCGGTGACGGTTTTCTCTTGAACAGGTGACTCGACTTTATCAACTCTAGTAGAGCCACTTCCCGCAAACATGGGGGTAAGATTCCCGATAAATACCCACAAGCCAATTCCAATTAGAGCGATTGGAACAACCAGCCCTAATCTTTTTATCATGATTGCTTCACAGTTCGTTTACGGAACCAAAATGCACCAATGAGCATAAGAGCTAAACCGGCAAGAAGGCCTTCCGTATAATTTCCTGCTGTATTAGGTAGCTTTCCTCCGTTGACAGTCTTCACTACCTCGTTACTAACTGCAGCCTCTTTTGGAGCCGTTTTTACGACATCAAGCTTATCACCAATTTTATCGATTAACTCAGAACCGAAAAGGTCTGCTGTAAGAATGATGTCTGCTAGGAAATCTCCATCTAGATTATAGAGTTCAATTAACAAATCGTAGCCGTTTGTGTTTTCAAGTGTTAAAGCTTCTTGTTCAGAAAGGGCAATCCTGTCATCCCTTTTAACAAGATAGTACTTCGCTTCAAATCCAAATAGATTCATCATCTCGTGATAAAGAGTGATCATTTCATTCATTTGCTCTGGCGTTAAATCATTAGCACTCTCGAACTCATCAAAGTCACCTAAGCGAGTTTCAATCTCGGTTAGTCGCTCCATAAAATCAGAATCCATAAAATCAATTGTCATGAAGTGCTTGACCAAATTCACAAGTTCTTGTTTATCCAGACCGATGCCCAGGTCATTTAACAATTCACCAGAATCTTCTTCTAAAATCATATAAAAAATAAGGTTGAAATAAAGCTCATCAATCGTTTCATAGTTCTCAAGAGCATCATCATATTTAGCTAATAACTGATTTAGTTCTTCTCTAGTTAGTTCATAAGTATCTAAAAGATCCTGCAAGTTGCTCTCGGTAATCGGCATTCCGTAGTCTAGTAACGCATACTCAAGATCATCAATAGAATCATAGTTTTCGAGAGAATCACCATTCTCTGCTAAAATCCCATTCAATTGTTCTAACGTAAGTCCATAATCGCTTAATAATAGTTGCAGTGTTTGATCATTTAAGGGGCGTCCATACACGTAGAGCATATCCTCAAGGTCTTCAATAAATCTATAGCTTTCAATGGAATCCTCGTTATCCGTAAAAATGGTTGTAAGCTCCTCAATCGTTAAACCATTTTCATCTAGCAATTGCTGGAGGTTTTCAGGAGTAATAGGAGTACCAGTGTTCGAATCCACGGTCATATATAATGCATCGATATAGATAAAAACATTGCGGATAGTATCGGTAGCTTGCATTTCACCGTTTTCAACCAATAATGCTTTTAATTCTTCTTCGCTTGCCAATTCATAACCCTCTAAAAGTTCTGCTAGATTCTCTGTGGTAATTTTGTCACCAAGCATATACTCAATTTCTTCAATTGTTTCAAAATCCTCAACACTCATTTCATAAAACCGCTGCAAATGATCGTTTAATTGTTCCTCAGTTATTTTTTCTGTTTTTAAGAAGTTTGCCAGTTCTTGGTCGCTAAAAGCAAAACTGACAGAAGGCATCAAACTCATGATCAAAATCAAACCTAAAACCAACCGGCCGATACGCCTCATTCCCATTCCTCCATAAGTATATTTACATATTCTAGAAGATTATATAATGTCGAACCGTAGTTGAATAGTAGGGAAATAGTGGATATAAAAAAATACTTTTCGACAAAACTACCACCCTTGCCACTAGACACTTTGAAAACCAAAAAACGTATAAAAACAGGGCATCATGTTAATTCTTCTAAGGGACAAGGGGACAGGTCCCTTGTCCCACAATTTTGAACAAGGTGGGACAGTGAACCTGTCCCCTTGTCCCGAAAATCTGTCTGAAAAGGATGCTTTTTAAGTGAAAACTAGGGTATTAAAAAAGGGAGTCGGTTTGGTCGTCAAACCAGTCATTAATTACTTTTTGAGAGAACGGTATAGAATCGTATCACAATATGTGAAGTTCTACGAAGGTTTAAAATTGGATGAAAAGGCTATTTTGTATGAAAGTCGAGACGGAAACAGTATGACAGATAGCCCATACGCCATATTCAAGTATATGGTTGAACACCCGGATTTTAAGGAGTTCAAGCATATTTGGTCGATTTCTGACTACAATGCCCTTTCCTATATGATTGACAAATATAAAGAGAGATCAAATGTGCATTTTGTAAAACGAAATTCTAAAGAGTATTTAAGATATTTAGCATCCAGTAAATATCTAATTAATAACTCTACCTTCCAACCCTACTTTACTCCTAAAAAGGAACAAATTTATATTAATACATGGCACGGTACTCCTCTGAAAAAAATGGGATATGACATTCCTGGAAATCCTGCTCAATCGCAAAATGTATTGCGTAACTTTTTGTGTACCGACTATCTTATCAGTCCCAATCAGCATACGACGAAGATGTTTACGGATAGTTATAAATTAGACGGGGTTTACGAAGGAACCATTATTGAAGAGGGGTATCCAAGGATTGATTTAACGCTTCAAACCAATTCTGAACTATTCAAGGATGAGTTAAGAAACTTAGGATTAGAAATAAATGAACAGAAAGAGAATATTCTCTACGCTCCAACATGGAAAGGGAAAAATGTTAGTAAAGCGAACAATGATATGCTTCAAATCATTGGTGATCTTAACTATCTAAAACAACAGGTTGGAGACCAATATAATATCCTCATAAAGGTGCACCCTTTTCTATATAAGCAGGCTTTAGAGCACCCAGAAATTAAGGGTCAGTTAGTTCCTGACTTTGTAGATACGAATGAATTATTGGCCACGGTTGATATACTTATTACGGATTACTCTAGTATCTTTTTTGACTATCTTGTAACAGGTAAGCCAATCCTCTTTTATACTTGGGACGCAGATGTATATATTGATGAAAGAGGACAATATCTACCTAATGATGTTCTTCCTGGACCGATTGTATTTAATTCTCGTGAATTAGTTGAAAGCATTAAGAATATTGAAGAAGTGAAGTCAACCTACTGTGGGCGTTACAAAAAGATGCAACAACAATTTACTCTGTATGAGGATGGTAGGGTAACGGAGCGTGTAACACAATATATCTTTGGTAAAAAGAATCAGAATGTTCATGCGGTCACAGGTTTATCAAGTCATAAGCAAAAAATCCTGATTTACCCCGGGATGATGAGGGATAACGGGATCACAACTTCTTTTATCAATTTGATGAATAATATCGATTACAATCGATATGATGTCAGTTGTTTCACGAAGGAACCCGTAGAGGATGAAACTCTAAAAAATATTAAGAAGGTAAATAAGAATGTCCGGTTTATATTCGTACCAGGGATTCCCATTTATCAGCTTTGGGAAGTATATAGGGATAGATTTGTGCATTTCAAAGGGGCAGGAGGGGTATTAGGCAAGGGGCTTTATCCCGAACAAGCCTATGTTAGAGAACACACCCGCCTATTCGGAAAAAGTAAATTTGACTATGTCATTGATTTTAGTGGCTACAGTCTTTATTGGGCTAAACTTCTTTTAGCAGCAGATGCCAAAAAGAAAATCTGCTATTTGCATAATGACCTTCTCTCAGATAGTGAGAGAACCGTTAATGGAAAAAAACCACACAGAATTAATTTAAGGGGAATTTTCTCTGTTTATAACCGATTTGATAAACTTGTTAGTGTCTCAAAAGGAACCATGGAACTCAATCGCAAAAACCTATTGAAATATGCCGATTTTAATAAATTTGACTATGTCATGAATTCAATTAACCCAGACAAAATACTTCAGGATTCTACCGCTATAGATGAAAGGGGAGAGATGGACCAAGAGATTCCCCTTCATACAGAACCTATTCACAGTAAAGCGATTTTAACGGATAGTAAAAGTTATCCTGTTTGGAGTTTTTTCCCTGGACATGTCAATGCAAATCAGCATCAATTAGAGGAATTGTTCGAGGGTGCTGAAGTGGTTGTTTTTAGGAAAATGGAAGATAAAAACAACACTTACTATAAATTTAGTCACAATCATCAAATCATTGGCTGGATTGATGAGAGGGCGCTGGAAATCTTACCGGACGAAGTTGTAAACGAAAAGAAGGTAAAGAAGTTGGCTAGGTTAGTGAATCCTGTTGGAAACCGTATTTGGTCAAAGCCATACAATGTTCCAGGATGTCATACAATTTCTACTAGCTCCTACTGCGAGGGCATTATATTTGAGGTAGATAAGGAGACCGACACGCTTCAAGGCATATACAGTCGGATTAACATCAATGGAACCTTTATAGGGTGGGTCAATCAAGCGGCGCTAGTTTATTATGAATATTGTACAATTCATGATGACATGAAAAGTCTACCCAAGTTGAAAACAGCTATGAAAAGAAAAGCAGTTCGTATAATCAACCATAGGATAAATAAGCTTTTTATGGATCACCTAGAACATCGGACACAAGAAGAACTACAATTAGATCCTCCACTATTCGCAGAAATAGCCGCACCTGGGAGTCATTCCGTATGGACAAAGCCTTATAAGAGCTTTAAAGCCAAGCTTGTTTCTGATGCAAAAGAATTTAAAGGGAAAATCGCTAAAATCACTAGGATTAATAAAACAATAGAAGGAACCTTTTATCAGTTTTCAATTGATAATAAGGAAATCGGCTGGTTAGATTCTAATGTGTTTAAAGTAAAAAAGGAATTCCCGAAATTTAATCAATTTCAAACAGAGTTTGCGGAGGAATTGACCGGTAATATTCTTCCAAAATCAGATAGAGGTTATATCCAATTTGTGAATATGGGAAGGTTGTCTCCAGAAAAAGGCCAAGATAATTTAATCCGTGCGTTCGCAACTGTTCATAAGGAATACCCGAATAGCCAGCTCTACATTTTAGGAAAGGGTCCCTTAAAGGATAAACTTCAAGCTTTAATAGAGGAATTAGGATTGACTGAGTCCGCGCACCTTATGGGGCAACTAGAAAACCCTTTTGTATTTATGCAGAAATGTGACTGTTTTGTACTTTCTTCCCATTATGAGGGACAACCGATGGTTCTATTAGAAGCAATGACCCTAGGGATGGATATCGTGGCAACAGATATTGTCGCCAATCGTACGGTTTTAGAAAACGGGAAATATGGCTTGTTGATTGAGAATAGTATTAGCGGTCTTGAAAAAGGGATGTACTCCATTATCAATAAGGAGAACGAGTTACAAACTGAAAGATTTGATTATAAGAAATACAACAATCTTGCAATGGATACCTTTTATCGTGCGTTGGTTCATGAACAGAATGAATCTCAGGGATAATTAAAAGTGTAAAAACAAAAGCCAGGGGGGGCTCTCTGGCTTTTGTTTTCCCATTAAGAATTTAGATAAAAGGAAAAACCATTATCCTTTTGGCACTTTATAAAGATCCGTTTTAATTTTTGTCGTAGAAATCCCTACAGTTCGCGGTAAATATACGACTTCACAATAATCTTTAAGAAAGTCAAATTCCCCTTCCCAGTCATCGCCCATTACAAAGAGATCGATATGATGATTCACGACATCATCAATCTTTTGTTCCCATCTTGTTTCAGGGATTACTTTATCTACATATCGAATCGATTCAAGAATTACTTTTCGGTTTTCGTAGCTGTGATATGTCTTTTTATTTTTAAGCTCATTAAACTTATCAGTAGATAGAGCCACCGTTAAATGATCTCCAAGTTCCCTTGCCCGTTTTAAAATATTGATATGACCCCAATGAAGCAAGTCAAATGTGCCGTAGGTGATTACCTTTTTCAATCCTAACTCCTCCTAAAAATGTCAACCGGCGGGGTAAAACTTCTTATATGTATAGGATGTGTATTTATATTTAAATTAAAACAAAATGTATCCTTTTTTCAGAACTTAATGGAGAAAGAATAAACTGCTGCTGAGACATCTTTTTAAAATACAAATAAACAAGCAGGATTCCATTTCCTGCTTGTTTCTATTCATTAATATCAATCGTTTTGCCTTTTACCTTCGGAACTGTAATTTCAAGTAGTCCGTTCCGATAAGAGGCTTTAACCCTTTTCTCATCAATCGGGTAAGGAAAGGTGATGGTCCGACTAGAACGTTGCAACGACTCACTATGGCGATAAACCTTACTCCGGTCATCTTCTTCAGTAAAAATATTTTGTTTTTTTACAGAGATGGATAGGGTATCCCCTAGAATATCAATTCCGATTTGCTCTTTATTTACTCCTGGTAGCTCTGCAGTAACAATATGTTTATCACTCTGCTCTCGCACCTCAACATGAAAGGAAGCCTGTGGAAATAGCGGTTGCCTAAAAAAATCATCGATACTCTCGAGAAAACCTCGAACAGGAGGTTCCTGTAAGAAATGATTCACTGACTTAAACCAATCTCCAAAGGGCTCAGGTTTTTTCTGATACTTTGGCTTGTCATGTCTACCTGGCATAAATAGCCTACTCTCCTCTCTTTGCAAAAGACTTTTTGTTTATTTTATGCATGTGAGGATAGAGCAGTGAATGGTTTCCTAATCTTACAAAAGGTTGCCCATAATAAATAAAACTCTTTGACAATGGAATCCGTATACCCACCTCTGACATTGGAACTAATAGTAAACAACAACCTTTTAGGAAAAGGAGCCAATGGTAAAAAAGAAGGCCAGGATAAGTATCCTGGCCTCCATGTGATTTACAATATCTATTAATTGTTTAGTTCTAAATGCTCTCTCAGTTCTTTCTGCACTCTTTGTTGTTCTTCTGCGGAAACAAGCTGATAAGAAATACCGCCGATGTATTGCCCACTGACATCAAGCTTCATTTGTTCAATATTCCCCGCAGCTTCTCGGTAATTCCCTTGAATATCAACCATTTCATCAAAGGTAATATTTGTTTTTACATTATTACCAAGTGCATTAAAAATATTATCAAACTTAGTTAACGATCCCAAGCTTGCCCCTTTATTGATAACACCCTGGATAACCTGACGTTGACGCTTTTGACGACCAAAGTCACCTGAAGGATCCTGTTTTCTCATTCTTACATATGCCAGAGCTTTCTCTCCATTAAGATTAAGGGTTCCCTCAGCGAAATGAACTTTGTCTTGGGTGAATTCGAATTCGTTATTAACCGTAACCCCGCCAACAGCATCGACAATATCCTGGAATCCTTCCATATTCACTTTTACATAATATTCAATTGGAATATCAAGAAAGCTTTCAACAGTGTCCATCGACATTTCTACGCCACCAAAGGCATAAGCATGATTAATTTTATCCTGCGTGCCGCGACCAACAATTTCCGTTCGAGTATCACGTGGAATGCTTAGCATCTTAATAGAGTTTTTTGCTGGATTCACTGCTAGGGTAATAATCGTATCTGAGCGACCTTTATCTCCTGTACGCTCATCAACTCCTAACATTAATACAGCAAAGGGTTCCTCTTTTTCGAAGGTAACCGGCTTAGGTTCGACTTTCCGTTGCTCCCTTTGAACCGGTTCATGCATTGTATCAACTGCGGTAGTTAAAGATCTATATACTGTAAAAAGATAAGTTCCTAATGAAATCAATAATAATAAAACAATGATGCCTGTAATTCGGAGCCACTTCTTCTTCTTTTTTTGTTTAGCCCTCATGTGTTTCCTCCATAGTTTTACAAAATTTGCGTACAAAATATAGGATACCAAAAAACGGTTGAATTGAATATAGAAGAAATAGTAAATCAGTAGGAAATTATGGTGAATATCGACAATTATTTTGGCAAACTTAATAATACGGCATATAATGAAGGAAGTCTTTATTAAGGTAATATTTTAAAGTGGTGATTAAATGGTATGAGGAATGAGGATAAGATAAAGGAATTTGATAAATTTCCGAAGTCAGTAAAAAAGACGCTAAGGTATATAAATCAAGATGTTAATTCAATCGAACAACTTGAGGAAGTTGAAAAAGTTATTAAATTACATATTAATAAGAAAAAACTTGAGTTAAAAAAGGGAAACCATTAAAATTTTTGTCGACTAATGGATGGTTGCTAATCCTTTTATTTGATAGTATTTAAAGGTAACGGTAAAATTTACCTATCATTTTATTACTAGGGGGAAGTATGTTTGTCGAAAAGAATTAAAGTTATGACCATTTTTGGAACCAGACCTGAGGCGATTAAAATGGCTCCGCTCGTTTTAGAATTAGATAAATATCCAGAAAGAATTGAATCCATTGTGACAGTAACTGCTCAGCATAGGGAAATGTTAGATCAAGTCCTTAAAATCTTTAATATAGAACCTGATTATGATTTAAATGTTATGAAGGACCGTCAAACACTAATTGATGTGACTACAAGAGCCCTTGAGGGGCTAAATAAAACAATGAAAGAGGTTAAACCTGACATTGTTTTGGTACACGGGGATACAACGACAACTTTTGTAGCTAGTCTTGCTGCACTATATAACCAAATATCTGTTGGACATGTCGAAGCAGGGTTACGTACTTGGAATAAATACTCTCCATATCCAGAAGAGATTAACCGGCAAATTACAGGTGTGATTGCAGACTTACATTTTGCACCTACAAAAAAATCCTTTGAAAACCTTGCGCAAGAAAATAAAAATGTAGAAACAATTTATATCACAGGTAATACCGCTATTGATGCTCTACAAACAACAGTAACAGATTCTTATAACCATGAAGTTCTTGAAAGGGTTGGTAACTCTAGATTAATCTTGTTAACAGCCCATCGTCGTGAAAACCTAGGCGAGCCAATGAGAAACATGTTCCGTGCTATCAAGCGGTTAGTAGATGAGCATGAGGATGTTCAAGTGGTGTACCCAGTACATATGAACCCAGCAGTTCGTGAAGTCGCAAATGAAATCTTAGGAGAAGATAAAAGAATTCATCTTATTGAGCCTCTTGGGGTACTGGATTTCCATAACTTTGCTTCAAGGGCTCATATAATCTTAACAGATTCCGGTGGTGTTCAAGAAGAGGCCCCATCTCTTGGTGTACCTGTATTAGTGCTCAGAGATACAACTGAGCGTCCAGAAGGAATTGAAGCGGGGACGTTAAAACTAGCAGGAACTGATGAAGAAATCATATATAAATTGGCTAACGAACTTCTAAATAATAAGGAAGAATATGATAAAATGTCTAAAGCATCGAATCCTTATGGTGACGGCAAGGCCTCTTATCGAATTGTGCAAGCGATCCTACATCATTTTGATAATAATCATCCTAAACCAGGGGCGTTCCAATTATAAGTGAACAATAATAATTTAAAAGGGTGATTTTTAAGTGAAGAAAAGACAATAACTTTCTTATTAGACACGAGGTTATTGTCTTTTCTTGTAAATATAAAACAAACTATATCCATTTAATTTCCAATAAAAAGGAGTGTAAATGGAATTTATGTTGTGTTACGATTGAAATCGTCAAGTGTTACAGTAACAATACAAAAATTCAATTAAAGTTAATTTTATGGATTGCTAGCTATTGATTTATGGTCAGGGGGAGCCATTAAAAATGAAAAAAAAAGTGCTCTTGATTTCTCAAGGATTTTACCCTGAGATTGGTAGTGCGGGAAACCGGATGAAAAATATTTTTCAACTTTTGCAACTTGAAGGTTATGAAGTGGAGGCACTAACCACAGAACCAACTTATCCTAATAAAAACCTTTATAGGGATGAGAAATTTTGGAACGAAGAGGCCTTAAATAATAATCCTTCTATTAAAAGAGTAAAAATAAAAAATAGAAAGTATTCAACAAGTATTTTTAACAGGCTCATTTATTATATGGAAATGGCGATTAGATTGCTTTTCTTTATTATTAAAGACAAGGAAAAATATGATTTTATACTAGTATCATCTCCCCCGATTTTTGTGGGATTTGTCGGTTTAATAG
This sequence comes from Mesobacillus maritimus, assembly GCF_044803185.1. Lineage (GTDB taxonomy): Bacteria > Bacillota > Bacilli > Bacillales > Cytobacillaceae > Mesobacillus_B > Mesobacillus_B maritimus_B. Next base: position 4,913,188 of record NZ_CP085225.1, on the reverse strand, counting down.
CAAAGATACGATATAAAAGGAAACTTATACTTGATATTAGAGACTTATGGCCCGAATCGCTTAAAGGTGTAGGAGTTTTTAATTATAAAATAATTATAGGTTTCTTTAGTCTGCTAGAAAAGGGATTATATAGATATTCCGATTATATTATTGTTAATAGCTTGGAGTTTAAGGAATATATTTGCAAAAATACTAGTGTTTTACCCAGCAAAATTGGGTTCATGCCCAACTCAGCAAGACTAGGAGAAATACCAGATAAACAATCAGTATCCAGGGACGGTAAAATCAAGGTTATTTACACAGGTAATATTGGTCTTGCGCAAGATATTGATGTCTTAAAAGAGTTAGCATTGCAGCTAAGAAAAGAGAATATAGATTTAAGTATTGTCGGTTATGGAATGAAAAAGCCGGAACTTGTCGAATTTGTTAAATTGAATCAACTAACTAATGTACACTTTTACTCTCCGGTTACGAGACTTGAGTGCTTTAAAATAAATATGAATCACGATATCGGTTTTGTCAGTTTAAATGAACAAGAAGTATTTAATACTGTCTTGCCAGGGAAAATTGTGGACTATATGACATGTAGGCTACCAATTGTAGCATCTGTGTCGGGGTATGCAAAAAAAGTAATTGAGGAAGAAAAAGTAGGGTTTGTATCAGAGTCCCGAAATAGCAAGGAGATTATAAATTATATCCTTCATCTTTCTAAACATCCAGATCTCCGCAAGCAAATGGCAGAAAACGAAGGGCGATATATTATGGAAAAATTTCTTTGGGAAGACAATATTAATGTACTAACAAATATATTTGAGGAAATTAATTATAAACAAAATAATACAGTGTCAGGTGTAGTAGAATGAAGAACAAAAATGTGTGCATGTTTGTATGGAACCATTTTACCAACGATGCCAGAGTCTTAAGAGAATGTACGGCTTTGGCAGAAAACGGGTATAACGTAGATCTTATTTGTATTCACGATCCAAAAGTAGAAAATATGCCTTATGTTGAAGAAAAATGTGAAAACTTTCACGTCTATAGAGTAAGGAGATACCTCGGACTATTAACTTTACTTCAAAGAGTTTATAGCTATTGCCTTAAGTTTAAGGCAATTGGAGCATTGTCATTTTTGGCATGGGCATTTTTAACGTATCTTTTACCTCATGTCCTAATACCTGTAACAATATTAGCGTTTTTAATCTTGAAAACTAGAATTAAAGGACTTGTTGTTAAAGGTAGTATTATTATAAGAATGATTCTAAGAGGGTACAGAAAAAATTATGGCTTCTACCATTCAAATGACCTAAACACACTCCCGCAAGGGTATATTTGCGCAAAATGGAGGTTTAAGAAGAAAACATTAATCTATGATTCTCATGAGGTCCAAACCAGTCGGACGGGTTACAATTCACCGGTATATGGATTGATGGAAAAGACTTTAGTGAAAAAAATTAATTCAATGATTGTTGAAAACCATACCAGAGCAAAATATAACGAAGAGTTATACGGGTTTTACCCAAATGTAGTTCATAACTATCCTTTTAAACAAACTAAAGAAACTTTTGAAAAAGTGAACATTCATAAAATACTAGGATTACCAAAAGATGAAAAGATTCTTCTTTACCAGGGTGGAATTCAAACTGGAAGAGGTTTGGACAAATTGATTCAGGCTACTCCACATTTCAAAGAAGGTACACTTGTTCTAATAGGAGACGGAAAAATTAAACCACAGTTGCTCCAAATGGTCGATGAAATGAAATTGCATGATAAGGTCAAGTTCATTCCGAAAGTACCATTAAGCGATCTGCCTAAATACACACGAAACGCCTATCTAGGCTTCCAAGTATTAAATAATGTTTGTTTTAACCATTACTCTGCTTCGTCTAATAAACTATTCGAATATATGATGGCGGGTGTACCCGTCGTAGCATGTGATTTTCCTGAGATTAAAAGAGTTGTAGAGGGAGATGCTACAGGTATTTGTATTGATTCTCACAAACCAATGGAGATAGCGCAAGCAGTTAATCAATTGCTAGAGGAAAGCGAGCTATATCTAAATCTAAGTATGAACAGTATAGAGGCTAGCAGTAAATATAATTGGGAAGAAGAACAATTTGCTTTTCTTGATATTTACAGAAATTTAATTGTTGAGTAAGGAGATATACAGACATGACAAGTTTAGTAGAGGAAATATATGAGTCGAATATACCCATAAAGTATGTTTTTGAGAAGGGAAAAGTAAATAAAGAGAACCTAATTATTGTTTTTTCCGATTTTAACGAACAGGGATTTACCGCTCTAGAAGGGTATGACTATCTAGAAGAATTAAAGACATTTGATTGTAATAAGCTTTTCATTCTTGATAATTATGGGCCAAAGGGTTGTTATTATTTAGGACCTGATTTGAATTTTGAGATTGAAACTTCAGTTGTTTCACTGATTAGTTATATAGCAAGTATAAGCAATGTATCGAATAAAAATATAATTACAGTTGGGGCAAACAAAGGCGGCAGTGCTGCTCTTTACTATGGTCTGAAATATAACTTTGGACATATTATAGCTGGAAATCCACATATAAATATAGCAGACTATCTATTAAAACACGCAAAAGAAACTGCAGAGTATTTATTAGGATATAAACCTAGTAAATTTAAAGTAGAAAAATTAAACAAGTTAATCATAAGCCAACTAAGTAAAAACATTATATCTGAAATAAATGTAATAATTGGTGATAATTTGGAAATAAGTAAACATTCAGATGAGTTAGTTCAAGAGCTTTTAAAGAAAAATATTGACTATGAATTATATAAAAGTAAAGAAGTTCAAAGCTTTAATGGAATTAAGGATGTTTTTCTGAAGTATCTAACGATGCAACTTACTAAAATTGTCGAAAAGATTGATATAAAAAAAGTGATCTTTGATAAGAATTTCTCTGGGAACTGTAGAGTGAAAATCGAATCTGATAATATAAAGTGGTTAGAAAAAAATGAAATTCGATTAAGATTATCTGATGATGAGAAGATACTAAAAGAATACAAGGTAGAACGAGAATTAATAATCCCGCATAGTGAACTGAAAGAATTAGTTGACGATCCAAAGTTGGTCAAATTTGAAGTGGGAATGATTAGAAACTCCGTTGATCTACTTACAGTACCATTAGATGAAATATTTATCGGTAATGAGTTTGTATTGAAAGATACGGATCTCTCAGTTATAGATGGAAATACGTTGAATTTTGTTATTGATATTGAGGATTCAGCTGAGCTAGAGTTCGCCTATTATATTCGAAAAAATAAAAAGGTAATAAATAAAATTATGTATATTTCAGATAGGGAAATAAAATTTCCTGTTGAAAGTCCAGGCAAATATCAAATTCAATATTTTATTCGTAAAAAAGGTGAACAAAGTAAATTACTGAGCTTAAAGACTGATTTTATCGAGGTAGGTTAATAATTTGTAAAAGTAGGAGTGTTAAGCTTGAAAATTTTTGATGGTTTTTTAGCTGAGCCAATTATCGATGAAAAGAGAAACTCACTCGAGGAAATCTCCGACATTGGAATTCAGTGGATACTTAAGCAAGTAAAAGGTAATAAAGTATTAAACATAGGATTAAAACAGCATGACGCAGCTATTCGTATAGGACGTAAGGGAAAGCGCGTTTTAGGCATTGACACTTCTGACAAATTTGTTAACAGAGCGAAGGATATTTTGAAAGGTGAATCCCCGTCCATTAAAAGAAATGTTGAGTTCCGGAATATTGACTTCTTAACTTTTAATGTGTGGAACGAAAAGTATGATACGGTTATCATAAATGATGTAGTTGGAGGAGTAAATTTTCTTAAAAAATATGTAAATAAAGCAGTTGGTTTACTTCGAGGGAAAGGAAAAGTGATTATTAATTTTTCCTTAAGCTCTACACAAGTAGAGATGATGAAATTAGCAGATTTGTTAAGCTTGGCTACGGGTTCGCTAAAATTAACTACAATTGAAATAAATCGAAATCAAGCTTGGATCGCACTCGAACAAAATGCTGATTTCAAAACAATTAAACTATATGAAGACCTATTAAAAAGGTTTGAAGATTCTCATCTAGAGAGTGAAGATGTGAGAAGTGCACCTAGTGAGGATAGCATAATCTTCCTAGAAAATCATTCATCTACTGTAAAGAGACACCAAGATGGAAGTGATAACTCTCGAAAGACTGATGTGGACAAGGTAGATTTAAGGGAGTCGGTAGAGCTCCTAAAAAGCCAACAGAGTAAAGTAAGTGATATCTCTAAAGAAATTTACGAGTCAAATGTACTTTTACGTAAGTTTGGACAAGAAATGTCGGGACTTAACTCCCTCGTTGAACAAAACAGAGAAAATCAAAAACAGATTAATGAACTAAACAATAAACTGTCGCTTTATAAACTCGAAGTAGAAAAAATGAAGAAACAATTAGTTGAGGAAAAAAGGGCTAAAATTAAGGTTCTTGAAGAAGTAAATAGTATGTATGAAAAAGAAGAAAAGTTGTTAAAGTCACATCGAAAATTAATTATGAAATATCAGGCCCTTAGTAACTCGAAGTTAGGAAAACTGACCATTGCCTACTGGAGATTTGTAAAGCAGTTTAAGCGAGGGAAAAAATAGTGGATATAATTAATATAGATAAGCGATTAGCAAATATAAAAAAAGGCAAACAAAGTATTAGAAATAAAATTCAATTAGAGAAAAATCAGATTGAAATAATTTTATCCGAAGTAGAAAATAACAAAGGCTACAATGCACTTAAATCCATCAGTGTGGATCATGAAGCGAACAAAACAAACGATACAGAAAGCTATTTAAAATATAGAGAGAAAGTATCAGATATAAATTACTTTAGTAAAGTAAAGAAATTACTGGAAGATATTCCAGAAAGTAATGGAAGTAGATATTTTCATAAGTTTGACCTCAATGTTGGGATTATTGCGGATGAATTTTTGTATCAATCGTATAAGGATGTTGCGAACTTCCATTATATAACTCCGAAGAATTATGAGGATTATAAAGGTAAATTAGATTTATTCTTTGTCGCAACGACTTGGAGAGGGTTAGAGAAGGAATGGAGAGGCGTAGCCAACCCGGATGGGAAATTAAGAAAAGAGCTATATAAAATAATTGACTTCTTCAAAGAACAACAAGTGAAAGTTGTATTTTACTCAAAAGAAGATCCGGTTAACTATGAGAAATTTGTTGATATAGCAACTAAATGCGACTTTATCTTTACAACAGCACAGGAAAAAGTAGAGGATTATAAAAAATATTGTAAAAATGATAAAGTATACGTTTTAGAATTCGGTATAAATCCCATTTATCATAACCCTATTGGATTAAGGAATGCTCCTAAATTTGATGATGTGTTCTTTGCGGGTTCATGGCTTAATAAATACCCGGATAGGCAGAAAGAAACGATAGATTTATTTGATGGTGTGATAAATGCTGGAAGGAACTTGAAGATTATAGATAGAAACTTCTCGCTGAATCATCCTGATTACTTTTTTCCACAAAAATATCTAAAATATATCTCACCAGCAATTGAGCATCAGTATTTACAAAAAATACACAAACTATATGATTGGGGACTGAATTTAAACTCTGTCAAGTTTAGCAGCACGATGTTTGCGAATAGGATATATGAACTCCAGGCAATTGGAAATATCATACTATCTAATTATAGTGTTGGTGTGAATGACAAATTTCCAAATGTATTTATTATAAATGATAGTCAAGAAATAAAAGACATTATGAATGGCTTTACTAAAGAAGAGATATATAACCACCAGGTTTTAGGAATAAGAAATGTTATGTCCTCTCATACAACGTTTGATCGATTTGACTATCTTTTAGAGTGTATTGGGGAAGAAAGAAGATTAGACCCTAAAAAGGTTCTAGTAGTAGCGGATGTAATAGATGAACACGTGAAAATGTGTTTTGATAAGCAAACCTATGAACATAAAACCTTAATCCTAGAAAAGAATTTAACTGAGGAAATTAAAAGTCAATATACTATGGTGGCATTTTTCAATTCAAACTATCACTATAGAGAATACTACCTTGAAGATATGGTTAATGGGTTTAAGTATACTGATTCTGATTTTATCACTAAAGATGGGTATTATAATGGAACAGAAATTGTCAGTGGAATTGAACATAATTATATCAGCAGGGTAGATAACAAGTATAAGACGGTTTACTGGTCAGAATCATTTACAGCTAATGAATTATTGAATATGGATAATGGGGCAGAAATCAAAAATGGATATAGTATTGATCATTTTGAATTCAATGTCTCCAGAGAAATTAAAAAGGACTTTTTAAACGAAAAGTATGAAGTTTCCGTCATTATCCCTGTTTATAATAATGGAAAGTATTTATTAAACAAGTGTTTTAATAGTTTAAAAAGAAGTAGTATTTTTAATAAGATGGAAATTATTATGATTGATGATGGGTCAACAGATCCTAAGACCATTGCAACCATTAATCGAATTGTTGAAGAACACACGAATGTTAAGAGCTACTTCTATACGGATGGAGGAAGTGGAAGTGCCTCTCGACCAAGAAATAAGGGAGTAGAGCTTTCAACGACCGGTTACATCACATATTTAGACCCTGATAATGAGGCTGTAAATGATGGATATGCTCATTTATTAGAGGTTCTTAAGAAAGATGAAAGTCTTGATATGGTTATTGGGAATATGACCAAACTTGATAACGTGAAAAAAGGCGCTTTTAATTACTCTAAAATTGTTACCAATACAGTGGGCGGCAAAGTAATTGATAACCCTAGACAATTATTAATTGATACGAATTTAAGAGCTCAAAGTATTCAAGCATTATTAGTGAAGAAAGAAATAATTACTGAAAATCAACTGAAAATGGTGGAAAACGCAGGTGGGCAGGATACTCTATTCTTCCAAGAGTTACTATTGAACTCAAAACGTACCTCTGTCATAAATAAGGTTGTGCACATTTATTACGCTGCTGTTACGGGATCCGTTACGAACACGATAACGAAAAAATTCTTTACTAAATTCCATACAATAGAATTAGAAAGATTCCCGTTCTTAGTGAAAAATGAGCTTTTAGATGTGTATATGGATAATCGATTTAATTTTTATTTTAAAAACTGGTATCTAAAAAGAATAAACAAAATTAGCAAAGAGGATCAAAAGGAATCAATCGATACTCTTTATAAAATATATTCCCTTTACAAGCAATATATAACAACTAGAGATAAGGATATTGAGGAATTCGCAAGATTATATGAAAAACAGATGTATGAGCAAATTGTAACCTACTTTAGTAAAATATAATTATTCGTAATAGCTGAATAAAGGGTGTGACGATTGTTGTTTGATGATATCCCAAAAATAAAAGCAAATATCTCAGATATTGATAACTTAGAGTTTACTTTTGATAGCCCATATTTTTTAACGGTAACATGGGAGGATGTAAACTTTGACTTCTATATAAGTTTAAAAAGTACATCGAATAAGATTATGTTCTTTGGAAATGGCGCCTATGATAGTGAAAAGATGTCTTTGCCCGTTTTCCAAAGACACTCATGGGCCAATGAAATAAATGAATCAGTGATTGTTTACAATGACCCTACATTATATTTAGGTAAAATGAACCTAGGATGGGGTCAAGGGACAACAGAGAGATTCTATATTAAGGATCTGTCACAAATAATAACCAAACTAATATCCCATCTTGGGATTGACAATACGAATGTACTATTTTATGGCAGCTCAGCCGGTGGGTTTCAGTCGTTATACTTGGCGGGGCTAATTAGGGGTTCAAAGGCGTTGGTAAATAATCCCCAAACCGCAGTTCATAAGTATTATCCATCACATGTGAAGAAAATGTATAGTTACTCCTATCCTGGACTTGAACAAAGTAATATTGAAGATAAATATATTGAGCGTTTAGATGTTGCTGAATTCTATAAAAGTATTAATTATATTCCCGATATTTACTATTTACAAAACTTAGCTTGTAAGCATGATGTTCAGAATCATCTACTTCCATTTCAGAATAGCCTAGAAAAACTAAGAGGAAAGGTAGATATTTCACGAATTAGATTCGAATATTATCATAATGAAGAGCAGGGGCATAATCCGTTAGATAAGAGCGTGACCCTAAAATATTTGAGTGAATTTAGCGGAGTCAATCAGTCCGATGTAACAATAAAGCAATTGGAAACTTCTAAGATTATAAAGATCTCAAATAAAAGTCATGAAACGATTGATATAGCGAATAAGATTATGCAAAATCAAATCTATCTCTTTGCTAGTTTAGACCTAATAGATTTCTCTAATGGGTTCAATTGGGATTATCAGCATCACACGAATCCCCAGACTTATCAGCTTTATTTACAAGCGTTAAATCCCATCAGTTTCCTATTAAATGCAGTTGAAGCAACAGACGATATTAGTTATCTTTATAAGGCAAAGGAAATAGTAGAGTCTTGGTATGACTATCAAAGTACTAAACCAAATAACACTATGGTTTGGTACGATCACACGATAGCATATCGAGCTCATAACCTTGTTTATTATATGCTTCTAGCCAAGAAATATAAATTGGATTTTGATGAAAAGAAATATATTTCTCTTATTGAACAACACGCCGATTATCTATGGTCGGATGGTTCCTATCGAAAGAATAACCACGGAATTATGATGGATAGAGCTTTGATATTATTAGGTATGCTTTTGGAACATCCTGAATCCTCTCATTGGATCGAGAAGGGAATTTGGAGATTAAAAGATACATTCTACTCTAGTTATAGTTCTAATGGTGTTCATCTTGGAAATTCGCCAGAGTATCATAGAATTGTATCTAACCTTTATAAATCAACAGAGGCGTTTTTAGAACAGAATAACCTTACATTAGGTGAAGATCTATTAGCGATATTATCTAAGTCGGAAAGGTACTTCTCTTATCTCTCTAAACCGGATGGATCAATCCCAATGCTAGGAGATTCAGGTGAGTTATTTTCGTCTAAGGAAAATAAAGAATTTGAAAGCTTCTATGACCAAACAGCGGGGATAACGATCCTTCAGTCTAAAGATAAGCAAGACAAGGACTTATCGACATGGGTTTCCTTTGTTTGTGGCTATGGAACTACAGCGCATAAGCATTATGATGATTTATCTTTTACGCTTTTCTATAAGGGTAAGGATATATTCGTAGATTCTGGCAAATACGGCTATGGAAGCTCTAAGGTAAGGTCTTATGTGGTTTCTCCTTCAGCACATAATACTCTTTTTATTAAGAATAAAAGATATAATTTAGATAAAATTGATAATGACTTTAAGAATATATATACTTCAAGTTTTTTAACTACAAACAGAGTAGATATGGTTAAGGGCATTAATATGGGATATGACGGAGTAAAACTAGAGAGGACTTTAATATTTATTAAACCCAATATTTTAGTAATCTTAGATTCCTTTAATAATGAGACTTCGAACCCAATCTCCCAACTATTTAATCTAGCTCCTCATATTGAAATTCTAGACTATAAGAATGAGAGAGCCAAGATCAAGTCTGACGATGAAATAATTGAGATTGAACAAATATTACCTGAGGGATCTTTTGAAGTCCATAATGGATCGGAAGAGGTACCTAAGGCAGTTATTGCAAAACAGTTTGGAAAAGTAATTAAAACCAACCAGTTAGAGTATACAACCGAGAAAAAGGAAGGCCATCTTTTAACAGTTGTTAAGTTAGGTGAGAGTGCGGTAAAAAACTTCAAGAGTGCTTCAATCAATGAAAAAAGTGGTTTAGTAACAATTAATGCAAATGGAGAGCAATTTAATATTTATATTTAAATAATAATATATTAGGAGGAATTTATTATGAAATTATGTACAATTGGACTAGGATACATCGGATTACCAACATCAATTATGTTTGCAAAGCACAATGTTGAGGTTGTAGGTGTAGATGTTAAGCAAGAAGTAATTGATTCATTGAACGGCGGAAAGATCCATATTGAAGAACCAGGATTACAGGAAGCATTAGAAGAAGTAATCGAAAAGGGAACTTTTAGAGCGTCAATGCAGCCGGAAAAAGCGAATGCCTTCATCATTTCCGTTCCAACTCCAAATAATGACGACCAATATAAATCTTGTGATCTGACATACGTTGAAAGTGCAGTGAAAACAGTGTTACCGTATGTAGAAAAAGGTAATGTTATTATTGTTGAATCAACAATTGGACCACGCAGCATGGATGATGTTGTGAAACCATTAGTTGAGGAAGCAGGATTTGTTGTTGGACAAGATATCTTCCTTGTTCATTGTCCAGAAAGAGTATTACCAGGACAAATTATGCATGAATTGATTTATAACAACCGTATTGTCGGCGGGATTACACCTGCATGTACAGAGGCTGGAGCGATGGTTTACAGCACATTTGTAAAAGGTGAAATCATTAAAACGAATGCAAAGACAGCTGAAATGTCTAAGTTAATGGAAAATACATTTAGAGACGTAAACATTGCATTAGCAAATGAACTAGCTAAGGTTTGTAATGAACTTGAAATAAATGCATTGGATGTAATTGATATGGCCAATAAACATCCACGAGTAAATCTTCATACTCCAGGACCAGGAGTTGGTGGACACTGTTTAGCAGTTGACCCATACTTTATTGTAGCTAAAGCTCCTGAAACAGCACAATTAATCGACCTATCACGTTCAATTAATGTTTCTATGCCAGAGTATGTAGTAGAAAACGTGAATAAATTAATGGAAAATGTAGATGGTAAGGTTGTAACGGTATTTGGTTTAACTTACAAAGGAAATGTCGATGATATTCGTGAAAGTCCAGCAATGGAAATTCTAGAAATGTTGAAAGAGCAAAATAAATATAAAGTAAGAGCACATGACCCACATGTTCAATTGGACTGGGTTATTCAAGATATGGAAGAGGCGGTATCTGGTTCCGATTTAGTACTAATTCTATCAGACCATAATGAGTTTAAAGCTTTTGATGCTGCTGGACTTAGCAAGATGAATAATAAGAGAATCTTTGATACAAAAAATGTAGTTAAAACAGTTACTGGTGAAATTGAGTATATGAACTATGGAAATCTATATGAATATCTAAAGAGGGAAGCTAGCCTTGTATGAATTTAGTCTGGCAAGTATTGAAGGAACAACTTCAGAGTTTGAATTTGATTTTCAGACTTGGGTTTTATGAAATAAGAAGTAAATATAAAATGCATTATTTGGGTGCATTATGGCAAATATTGAATCCCCTATTTCAAATAGGTATTTACTGGTTTATCTTTGGAATAGGAATCAGAGGGGGATCTCCTGTTGGAGAGACCCCATTTTTCCTATGGTTAATAGTTGGTCTAGTACCTTGGTTGTTTATAGCGCCTACATTAACTCAAGGAGCGAACAGTGTCCATACAAAGATTAACCTTGTTTCAAAGATGAAGTTTCCAGTCAGTGTGTTACCGTCAATTAAAATTGTTGGGAACTCATTTTCCTTTTTTATCATGCTATTTGTTACAACAGGTATTTTACTATTTAACGGCATTTTCTCAGGGCTCTATTTAATACAATTACCCTATTATCTAGTGTGTTTATACCTTTTGTTATATGGTCTAACTTTATTACTATCTACACTAACGATGATTATTAGAGATATTCAAACGATGCTACAATCAATTGTAAGAATGATGATGTTCTTACTTCCGATTCTTTGGAATGTTAATTCCCTACCTGCTATATTTTTAAATATTCTAAAATTGAATCCGTTTTTCTATATTATAGAAGGATTCAGAAACTCTTTAATTGGCGGGGCCTGGTTCTTTGATGATTTTGCCTATACGCTATATTTTTGGATTATCACGATTCTTATTTTACTTATAGGATCAAAAGTCCACATAAAGTTCCGTCATAAGTTCGTTGACTACATTTAGTTCGGAGGCTTATTTAATGAGGCCGAAAATTAGTTTTTCTAATGTTTCAAAAAGCTTTAACTTATATAAAAAACAATCAGATAAGTTGTTAGAGGTCCTCTCCTTCAAGAAAGAAAAACATGATTTTCATGCACTTAGAAATCTATCCTTTGAAATTTATGAAGGGGAGGCAATAGGGATAGTGGGGTTGAATGGTTCAGGAAAATCTACCTTATCGAACTTACTTGCCCAAATTATCCCACCGACCTCAGGGTCTATTGAAATTAATGGAGAGACTTCCCTAATTGCAATCTCAGTTGGGTTAAATAATCAATTATCAGGGCTTGAGAATATTGAACAGAAGTGTTTAATGCACGGCCTAAAGAAAGAAGAGATAAAAAGACTTAAGTCTGAGATCATCGAGTTTGCTGATATTGGGAAGTTTATTGATCAACCTGTGAAAAATTACTCAAGTGGGATGAAATCTCGCTTAGGTTTTGCTATATCGATTCATACAAATCCAGATATTCTTATTGTGGATGAAGCTTTATCAGTTGGAGACCAAACGTTTTATCAGAAGTGTCTTAATAAGATGAATGAATTTAAAAGCCAAGGGAAGACCATTATATTCATTAGTCACTCGTTATCACAAATTGAGGCCTTTTGTAACCGAGTAATGTGGGTTCATTTTGGTAAGATTGAACTGTTTGATGAAGCAAACATTGTAATAAAGAAATACAAACAATTTATTAAAGACTTTAACTCTTTAAGTGAGAGCGAGAAAAAAGACTATAGAAAAAAAATGCTGGATTCCCAGAATAGTGATGAGCCTACTTCGAATGAATTTAACCCATTAGGAAGAAACGCACAACGGGTAAAAAGGAAGAAGGATGTATCATCAACTAAAGAGAACAAGTGGTTTACTACTCAAGTAATTTTTTTATTGCTTGGGGCAATCATAAGTGCTTCTTTTATGTTTGGATTAAAACCAGTACAAAGTCTTGAAAAGTACCTTGAACCTGTAAAAACGGGTAAAACTTCTAAGGAAAGCGAAAAAGCTTTTAGAGATGAAGTAGCTCCGGTTGAGATAATTGCAACGGAAGTGAATACAAATGGTTTTGTTATTGAAGGGCAAACAATGGTATTCGAAGAATACCAATTGAAAAATTCAATAGGGGAACTCTTATTTGCAGAAGAAGTAAAGGTACTTGAGCAAGTAGAAAATTCCTATAAAGTTCAAAAAGATGAATTAATAGGATACGTTAGTCAAGATAATGTAAAACTAGAGGATGAGGAGTTAGCAATACCGGAATCTGATATAGATATGAATGATTTCCTCCCATTATTTCCTGAGCGGTTTGCCAATGCGAATGAATATTTCCGTACGTTTTTAAATGCAGAAGCTGATATGGTCAGGTCTACCCTCATCGGTTTATCCGATGAGGAGGTATTTGAAGATGGCAGGGAGACGCTTACTTATTCAACCTACAGCGCAGAATATAATATCAATCAAGACAAAATAGCCAATTCCATTACAGTTAGAAACTTTGCTACTGATGAGGATCAATGGAATGAATTAAAGGAAGGGGCTTCTTTGCAATCAGAGGATGATTGTTATTATTATTTCTTAATGGAGGATTATGAAATAATAGTCGATACAAATCAGGACATAGCAATAATATCTTTAGCAGGTTTAGGGATTTAGATAAGTTGTAGGGTTATAACTATACTTAAAAAGAGAAATATGTATTGATAACATAGTAAAATCATGAATATCTTCGGGAGGTCCCATCCAACCGGAATTTGACATACGGTAGTAACGGCTAGGGTGGTAGAAGGTTTGACGAAATTATGAAATAAGTAAAAATGAATTTTGGTTTAGTTCATGGGATAAGTCTACTACTGTTATGGCAAGTACTGTTGCTTTTTGCAATCATGTCTCAGTTGGTCACGTTGAGCTGGTCTACGTATTTGCAATAAGTTTTCACCGTCCCGAAACCCACCAGAGGGAGTTGAGCAGGTACTTTGGGGCTTGCAGGTACTGAAGAAGAGAACATTTATCAATAATGTGTAAAACATTTCTTACGAATCCAGAAAAGTATGAAAGATGGCTAAGGTATCGAACTCTGGATGGAAAAGACTCTTTAATGAATTGTACAAGCCATTCTTCATCATTATGGCAATACAGAAGAAGCACCAGAGTTTTTCGAAGGGGAAGAAAGTCAGCTTCAACAAAAGGGTCAACATTAGGAAAGATTTACTCAATGATTTTTCAACCAAAAAGGATTATACTAAGGTCACTTTACCCTTAGTATGATCCTTTTTGTCATTGTGGATGTTTTTATGGCTACATGGTAAGCCTTAACAATAAAATATAAGCGTCCTAACCGGTACGCATCGAATAACCGTATTTCACGAATTTTTCTCATCGATTAAACGGCTAATTTTTATATCCACTACATTCCATTTATATCATTTTTGACCAGGTCATGTATTAATTTAAAATTTCAGGGTTTTGATGGATGCCCAGTTTTGGGAGATACGTCAAAAGTTTCTGTATGTAGTGGTAGAGATGTATTTGATAATCTAAAAGTGGGCCACCGTAGTCATTGAAAACTCCCCCACCTGGTTTATAATAACCCATGACGAAATACTGTTATTTCAACGTGGGGAGACTGGGGCGATGATAGATTTGAATAAGAAACAAGATGTATTACTAATGTACCTAAGGGAGGGGAAATCTCAAAGAGAGATAGCAAGAGTAACTGGAATTGATCGGAAAACAGTAAGTAAATTGTTAATGACGTTCTATAATGTCGTGAATTTGACGTTATTAATTGTCCTAAAACTGACGGACTCACTGTCCAAGATGGGGAAGCAGCCCTTTGCTTCCCCAATTATTTTACAAATCAACCATATAGGTTTCATTTTTCTTAAGGTAAAACCTAACATCATTTCGACCGGTAAGAATGTACCAGTCTCTGCCCAGTTCCAAACGGCAAGAAAGAATCTTTCCATTTCCTAGATGAAGATCAAACCATTCACCACAGTGCATTTTATAACCTGAATTATCTCCCCAAATCACAACCCAACAATCCAGCTTTTCATTGTAGTTCATTTCTTTCCAGCGGCTTTTCATGAAAGTTCCCCCTGGATGACTTGCTTAATCATGTGATCATCAATGATTCTTCGGCCATTTTGTGAGCCATACAGAAGGCTATGTGTACAGAGTTTATTAATGAGCCTTGCGGCACCACCAGAGAACCGATGGATTTCGTCAAGCGCCCCATCAGAAAAGATGGGTTGTTCAACACCTGCATAACGAAGATGCCTGGAAACATACTCCTCAACCTGAGCACGGTCGAGATGTCCTAACTGGAATTGGATATCGATTCTTTGGCGTATCGCCGCGTATGACTGGAGGCGTAGTCGATCCCACAATTCACTTTGACCGACTAGAATTAGCGCCATCGGACTTTGCGAATCCATTTTGAAGTTTAGTAAGAATCTAACTTCTTCAAGCATTTCCCGGTCCAAAAGGTGAGCTTCATCCACTACCACTACAGGCTGTAGCCCTCGTATGCCTTTCATCAATTCAATTTCTCGATGAAGCTGTCGTTTCGCATCTCCCCGATAAAACTTTGCTTCTGAACCTAGTTGTTCTAAAAGACCTTTGTAAAAATGACGAGGTGTTAATTTGGAGTCGGATAAATAAAGGACGTGGAACTTTCCTTTGTCCAACCTATCTACAAACCTACGGATTGTCGTTGTCTTTCCAGTACCACTATCCCCACTTAGGACTGCAAAAAGCTGTCTTTCAGCTGCATATTTAAGCCTTCCAAGGATTTCTTGCATCATGGAAGAATCGTAAAGCTGATTCGTTGGCAAATCCCGTGTGAACGGGGTATTTTCCATTTCATAGAATGCTTCAAACACGAGAGTCATCCTCCTTCCAGACGGCACGGAAGGTTACGGCAGGTTTCTGTTCGATTTGACGATCCTGGTTCTTTCGTTCAGCTGCTTTTAGTAGTCTTGAAGATTCAACACTCTGCACCTGCAGGTGCTCAGGTAATTCAGGACGTTTCCCAGCTCTTTCCCCAATGACAAGCTCCTTGGCCTTCCAAGGAGTATAATCCTCGAACTCAATGGTAAGCTCTTCGATATTTGCAGGGTCATAAACTACATCAACCTTTCGTCCAATGAATGCCAAGCCCACCTCATATTTTTGATCCATGAAACTGATACACCCTGATTTATCAACCTTCCTTGTTTCACAGTGAAGAAATGCATTGCTTAACGTTTCCTCACCAATAAAGCGAATCGCTTTTCTATCGGAACGGAAAGCCGTTTCCGGGCTGATTTTCTCTTCAAGTGCAGAGTGAGGTTTATTCTGATAGCACTCTGTCAGCCACACCTGAAAAAGTTCATTCAGACGATCTAAAGTGTTTGGTTTCTCAATGACAGCTTCACTGATAAATGAATCTATAACTCTATTAAACCTTTCAATTTTACCCTTGGATTCAGCTGCATACGGCTTAGTGTAAGAAAGGCGGGTGCCTATTTTAGAACATGTACGGGACATCCATTTGGTTCGATACTGCTTTCCATTATCAAAATAAACGGCTTCTGGAACACCGTACTTTTGGATTGCCTGCCGGAAGGCATCTTCAATGATTCTTGAATCCAGAGTCGGATAGAAGGCTGCATGAACCACTAACCTGGTTGCATCATCAATAAAAGCGACTAGGTAAACCTGTTTCTTGATCCCATTTGGACCAATAGGCAAATAAGGACCGTATTTAATATCTGATTGCCAAAGTTGGTTCCGATGCCGTTTCTGAAATCTTCGGGCAGCTACTCCGGATTGAGAATAGAGACGCATATGTCGTGTACTGTAACCTTTTTCCGTTAGTTTTTCTTGAAGAGTAGACCTTTTGATTTGTCCTGGTTCAGTTAATCCTTCCCATTCTAGAATCTGGATGATCTGCGCCACACTACGGTTTGGCACTTCCTTTCGAAGAAGGATTGCCTGTTCCAATATATGAGAAGGAATAGCTTCTGACTTCCGAGAAACTTTTCTCCCTTGTGGCTTCAATCCTCCAAATCCCTCTTCACGAAATTGAGCCAGATATCGCCTAATGGTTCTTTCTGAAAGACCGCTTGCCTTCGCTATCTGGTCTTTTAGCTCCTTTACTTTTCCAGCATCAAGCCCCGCTGCCAATAAAGGGGATGTCAGCTGAAAACGCTGCACTGCCAACTCCTCTGATTTCTTATGATTTCTCATGAATACTCTCTCCTTTATGTTTCTAACATGAGTGTAAATCAGGGGTTATTGGACAATGAATGCAGAACGGGTATGTACCCAAAAATTAATATTTACAATAGGGCGGACAATTCTTGTCAGCCATCCATTGGCATCTCCTGCCAAGCGTCCTAGCCTTTGAAGTGCAGTCCCTGAACCTTTGGACGTAAGATCCTGGGGGATGTTTCCTTGACTGGTTCTAATCATGATGGAAGTTAAGCAACCAACCCAATAATCCACAAACTCATGAAACCAGCCATTCCACCTCGAAATAGTAGAATCATCGGCTGGAATAGTGTGGTTGGATGGGTTCGTAAGAACGCTTTCAATACATTCGGATTCATAGCGTTTATAAGGAACCAATAAATCCGGCAGTTCATGATGAATGGTACAGCAGTTAGTGCACCTCAGCCTCCGGATGTTATAGGTCTTACTCTGTCCTGAATGATCCATGGCTTTTCTATTCTTAGTTCCTATAACCAACATGACTTTCCCACAACATGGAGAAGGAATCCTACCCGCACCCCTAACTAAAAACTCCAGTAAGTATGTTTTCAATCAGCTGATAATCTGATACAATAATCATATACTTTTTGGTGGGACGTCTCCCGTATAACTGTTGGCGCAGTTATACATTATGGGAGGCGTCTTTTCCTTTCTCCAGAATAAAATGTCGAAATTTTTCGAATCATATACGGACATTATAATCGACTACTTCTGGACAGGCAATACCGTCAACTTTCGGTTATTTAAGGGTGTCAAAAACAGTAAATATATCAAAGAATATGAAAGTAAGCAGCAAGAAATTGAACAATCCAATGATAGTGTACCTACAGGGGAACTAATTCAAGAACTCGTAGAAGCGCCTAAATATAAAGTTGGCATTCGACCAAAGCGAGTAATGACAAAGGAAATAGAATTAAAGGTTATCGGTCATCTTCAGGCCAATGATGAAAAGCGTAGGAAAGGTCTCCGAAAACAGCTAAAGAAACCAATTGATATTTTTGAAGCTTTAGAAGCAGAAGGTGTGGAAGTCAGTTACAGTACAGTCCTACGGACCATTAGGAAAATTGAAAAAACAACCAAAGAGGCTTATGTAAAAGGATCATACGATCCTGGGGACATATGCGAGTTTGATTGGGGTGAAGTGAAACTTAAGATAAACGGAAAGTGGACAAAACTCCAAATGGCATTATTTACTTCAGCTTTTGGAAATTACAGAATGGCATTTTTATTTAACAAACAGAAAATGGAATGTTTTCAAGAGGCACACGCTTTGTTTTTTAATGAGGTTGGTGGTGTGTATAAAACAATGGTCTATGACAATATGAAAGTAGCTGTTAAACGATTTGTTGGTACAGAAAAGGAACCTACAGAAGGTTTATTAAAGCTTTCTATATACTATGGATTTGGATACCGTTTCTGTAATGTACGTCGTGGAAATGAAAAAGGCCATGTAGAGCGTAGCGTGGAAGTGATTCGTAGAAAAGCATTCGCTTTTCGTGATACATTTGAAACTTTAGAGGAAGCAAACCAATACTTGCTTGAGATTTGTAAGAAGCGTAACCGAAAACCACAGCCATCCCAACAAAACCAGACTGCCGAGGAGTGTTTAAAACAGGAACACAAAAACTTCCTCCATCTTCCCCATCCGTTTGATGCAGCACGAATCCAAAACGTGCGA
The DNA here is from genome assembly GCF_044803185.1 of Mesobacillus maritimus. GTDB lineage: Bacteria > Bacillota > Bacilli > Bacillales > Cytobacillaceae > Mesobacillus_B > Mesobacillus_B maritimus_B. The sequence goes on along the minus strand of NZ_CP085225.1, from coordinate 4,894,255 downwards.
GTCGACAAGTATTCAACGGTAGTCATTGATCAAAGCCACTACTCGGTCCCAGATCATTTGGTTGGCGAAATTATAAAGGTGAAAATCTACTCAAATCGTATTCTATGTTTCTATGAAGAGAAAAAAGTAGCTGAGCATATTCGTCTAACCGGCTGTCATGAATGGAGCTTACAACTAGAACATTACATAGAAACGCTAAAGAAAAAGCCTGGTGCATTAGCTGGTAGCACAGCATTACAACAGGCAGACAAAAAAATAAAAACAATTTATGAAACCTATTATAACAGTCACACAAAAGAATTTATAGAGTTAATGCAGTATTTAAAAGATGAAACTACGCTTAGTGAAATTGAGCAGTGTATTGAAGAACTTAGAAAGATACATCCAAGCCATGTGACAACCGATAAAATCAAAATCTTATGTGCTAAAAACAAGAATAAAGTGCTCTCCTCTGTTCCTAAATCAAAAGAAACAAAGGATATTAAAGATTATGCCAAGTCGAATCTCAAATTGTATGATGAGTTATTTCAGACAGAAGCAGTAGGAAAAGAGGAGGCCATCGCATGAGTAAGCCAAAGGATTGGATAGAAGATATATTTAACTTTAGTAAGGATTTGAAGCTGCCTATTATTCGTCAATGCGTTCAAGAGCAAATAAAAGAGGCTTCTCAAAAAGATGCCAGTTATGAAGAATTTTTGGCTTTATTATTACAAAAAGAGTGGGACTATCGGCAAGAAACTGCCCAATATAATCGTATCCGTCGGGCAGAATTTCCTTATAAAAAGCACTTGGAAGATTTATTGATATACGAATTACCGGAAGATGCTCAAAAAAAATATAAACAGCTTAGGACGCTAGAATTTATAAAGGAAGGCAGAAATCTAATTTTAGCAGGAAGTCCAGGCACCGGAAAATCGCACATGGCAATTGGTTTAGGTATGAAAGCCTGTGAGGAGGGCTACAAGGTTTGGTTTACAACCGTCCCCTTATTAATTAATCAACTAAAGGAATGTCGTTCAGAAAAGACTCTAAGAGCATTCCAAAATCGTTTTGAGAAGTATGATTTGGTGATCGCTGATGAGATGGGTTACATATCGTTTGATAAAGAGGGAGCTGAATTATTGTTTACTCATCTTTCCCTTCGGGCAGGTCAAAAATCAACTATTATCACAACAAATTTATCGTTTGAAAGATGGGAAGAAATCTTTCAAGATCCAGTTATGACAGCAGCTATGATTGACCGACTGACTCATCAGGCCTATCTTGTCAATATGAATGGTAATTCGTATCGTATGAAGCAAACGAAAGAATGGCTTGAGACGCAAAAATTAATGTAGATTCATCTCGAAGAGATAGATGCAAAATGGAAAAGGAGATTACTAGATGAATATTGTTTCGGTCGAGGAAGTAACCCTTTACTTTCAATCATACGGGTTGAAATGTGATGAAGAACTGGATAAAACCTGGCTAGACGAGGAAAAAAACAAATCAAATACAACCATCTTCAATGAACAGATTAACGAAGATTACCTCTATACTTTCAATGATTGGTGCAGATGGAAAGGAACTGCTTATGAAGATGGAATTGATGATCAAACAAAAATGGACCGCCTTTTTGAAGAAGTTATTGAACTCAAAAAGGAAATAGAGAAATTGGAAAAGGAAAAAGCTGCATTAGAAGAATCGTTGGGTGTTCTACCCTTTTAAAAAGTAGGTTCCTCTGCCTATTTGGAAAAATTAGGTGGAGGAATTTTAAATGCTTAAGTGGGGGATTTTTCGATTGACAAATACAAGAGATCGACACCGTTACTTTTGGCGGTTTCTGCGATACTCAAACAGATGGCATTTGCTTTTACACCTGCTTTGCTGACCGAAAATAACAATTTTTTTCGACCAATGACATTTGGAAGGATTGCATTAATTTAAGGTTTTCAAAAACACATGGCGAAGCCATCATCATCAAAATACAAACTTTTACTCCAGCCAGAAAATAGGGGAATTGAATCACCATCCGGATTTAGACCACCAGACCAAAAGAATCTTGAATCGGTGTGGCAAGCCCATCAGTCCTTCCACTAAATGATGTAGATATTTTTCACACTTGTAAAATTGTGTTTCAAAGATGTTTCAACTCCCTTATGACCGTTTGGATAATGCGCTCTTCTACGTCGTCATAGATATTTAAGCGTTTTCCGTTTTAATTATGCATGCTTATGGAATAATCTACTGATGAATTGGTTGTAAATTAACTCTTGCTATCTGGGGGGGACGTAACGGGGACATTGGTTAATTTTTATTTAAGTTTTTTAACAGGAGATACTGCATGTTAATATGCATTGTTGAATGGGGGCCTACTTCATAATGGGTATAATTACATTTAAGAGGGATTAGAAAAGAGGGCATTTCCAATTGAGGCAATGCCCTTGTAGAGAACAAATTTATCACTAATTTTTTACTTTTTTAACTAGGGTTATGTGCGACTCACTATCACACCCCTGTTGGGTACTTAATTGAAAAGCTCCTTTATATTCCTAACTAGGTAAGATAATATATGTGATTTTTAAAGCAATCTTAAGTGAAGTTTTAAAAGGGTTAGGTATTAATACAGAACCCTCCCACATAAATCTAAGTTAAACTTGTGATTTGCATATAATGTGGTCAAGAATATAGGTGATTTAATTATCACGCTTATTCTGGATTTATTGTAAAACTCGGTTGAAATATTTCTTGATCACTATATACCTGTGAATAAGGACTCGAAGTAGTAACTTCAAAATTATTTTCAACTTGTGCTACCCCAGTTGTTACTCGTTCAATAAGTAGAGTGGCAATTTTTCCCCAATTCCAATCTTCACAGTTTCTATCTGCTACTATTCGAATGGTTAGTGAACAGGAAGGACTTTTCGGAACCCAATTAATAATGATTTGATTGCTCTCTTTCCAACTAGCAATATCTTCTCTTAATAATAATTGATTATCAAATAACACTTCATAGTGAATTCTTCCCAGGTTTTTTCTTCGTTCATAAGGCGACCTTATTTGCAATATACAATAATTTGTTTCATCCTTTTTAACCTTTAATGGAATATTCACTTCTGCATAGTCGCCCTTCTTTGGAGCTCCTAAGTCAATATGGAATTTAAGCCTTGTTGGGAAAACTTTAGTTTTAAAAGGGACAATGCGATTTGGGTTTTCTTCTGAGCCACTATTAAATTCGATATCCTTAAGTATCTGGCCAAACTCATCAAATTCATTATCATAGTAATCAGTTAGTTTTGTACGAGAATTTATTTTCCAAAAATCTAACACCGACCAATTTTTACTTATTAATTGGTAAAAAACAGTATTCTCTTTTTTAGCTGTTTCAGGAACAGCCAATAGTAGCTTCAATATTTTTCTGGAATTAAATAATATAAAAGTATCATGGGCAATATCACTCTCTAACAATAACTGAGCATGCCAAGTTCCCATTCGATACTCCCAATAGAACAAATCATAAGGGTCATAGTTAAAGATCTTATCCATTTGCACATGGTTATAGTATTGGTTAAAAGCTTCAATAACCTTCTGATCTTCTACAGATTTCACAGAATAGATCTTACTCATACTTTCCGGAGTTAATTCTTTAGGTAAATTTCTGATATTGTTCTTAAAATACATTCGACCAATTTCATAAAGGTTAGACCTTATATGCAAATGCTCTTTTTTAGAGAATTTTGAGAGATATATCCTTGCTAACTTAAATGCGTGAGAGGAGAAAGTATTTCTTCTTAATACCTTTGTAAGTTCAATAAATTCTTTATCTTTCATATCTTGATCAATCATAATAAAATGATGGTTCAATCCTAAATTCTCAGCCATTTCCTTTGCTATTTCTTGGTCTATGTCAAGTGACTCGTTAAATGTACTCCTAGTATACGTGAAAAACTCAAACCGCTCTTTATAATCCCCAAGTAAGGATAAAGTGGTTCTACTATCTAATCCAGCAGTTAAAGAAAGCAACAATTTAAATTTCTGGGATAATAATTCAACTTGTTTTTTTGCTAATACACTAATTTCTTCAACCACAGTCTCAGTTGGGAGTTCTTTAATATCCTCTCTTGGAAAGAACCTTTTAACCTGTGTACTTTTAATATCAAGCAATGTATTTGGGGTTAAAAATACAATATCTTCAAAAGGAGTGAAATGACCAGGAAGAAACTGACTCGTGTATTTTCCTAGCCACTCTCTCTGTACTGTAGTTGATTCTGGAGAATTCACATATTCTTGAACTAAAGCACAGTGCGAACCAAGGAAAGCTTTACTTTTCGAATAAAAAATAGTTCTCATTCCAGTCGCATCAGAAAGAATTCGTGCGGTGGTGTCATTGCCATATAAAATCAAAAATCTCCCCGATAGTTCATCAATATAATCAAAAAAGTGATCCTGGGAAGTTTCCAACGATCTTAATAATTCTTTAACAATCAGTGATTTCTCAGATGTGAAATTTTTTAAATCGAGAATATTTCCAAGAATAAAAACCCAATTTGATCCTGAAAAATTCCAACTAATTTCATTCAAAGGATCATAGAATATTCTATATTCCTTAATATCAAGAGACTTCCAATGGTCTTGGGGTGGCTTTACATCTTCAGTCGTTATTAGATATCCTCTGTTATATTTTAGCTTGTCAAAAGACTCCATTGCATTACTCCTAATTTGAAAATTCTTCGAGGAAATACAATTCTTCACCATTTTCAACTGAAAACTCAGGATGGGAGATTTTAAATTGTATTTCTTCACTTACTTTGTTTTTATAATTATTTAAAACATACGCTTTGACACGATAATTACCATTCTCCTTAAACTCAAAAGTCAGCTTATCCATCTTTGAATATGGAATTGTAGCAACCTTTAGCTTTCCTCTGAAGACATACCAAGCTAGTTGATTTTCTAGTGAATCTGTCTCGACAGCAAAAGAAATTTGACTTTCATTATTCATTTCAGTCTTAGTAAAAGATTTAATGAAAGGAGTTTTTGAACTTTTGCTTATTTCTTCTTTTAAAATATTTGGAAAGAATTTTCCTACGTCATTATGTTCACTATAATCTCCAAGGTCTAATGTATTATTAATTTTTTTATCGTTTAATAATTTAATTAAGGGTTTTACATGAACATGATAATGGTATTCTTCTTTTCCAACATGAATAAATACGTTTGGCTTATGCTGAGATTCATCTATTATCTTAAATAATATTCTATCTAAGTAATTTGAGTGTTCGTTTGATGCTCCACCAGAAATAAATGTAGCAATGTTCTCGGAGTTTGTTCTATTTAATAGGTATTCACCCAATAAAGTTTGTGGGGAACCAGCTATTACATGATTAAATCCATATTTAATTCCATAATATAGAGCTGCATACCCACCCTTACTAGATCCACATGAAATAATATTTTTAATATTATTTTCTTCTTTAATTTTATCTATTAAATTAATAACTGATTCTTCTATTGAATAATCCTTATTTTCGCATAAATAATAACTTGCTCTGCAACCAAAGTCATCCAAAATATATAGGCGATTGATATCATAACCATTTAAAGTTCTAATATAATTGTACGCAGGTTTTTTTCCTACGGGTGGCATGCCAGAAAAAACAATTGCTAAATTCGGGTTTGGTTTAGCGGATTTATAAAACAAATACTTTACATTTCGTTTATCTCTGTATATGTTTTCGTTAATTATCATCGTAACTAATCCCTTCTACATTAAATTGGCATAATGAAAGTTTATTACAGTTATAGCTTTGTTACAATATCAATTAGAAGAAAGTGACTAAACAAACATGTGTAAATTTTGGGTATCAACCTAAGGAAACATATAAATTAAAAAGGAAATAAAAAACCGAGATATCTCTCGGCTCTTAATTAATAATTTCTATTGATAGTAAATAGGTGATATCCCTACATCTCCATCTGAACTTCAGTTGAATAGCTTTTAGCTGTATTGCCATTTCGATCTTTAATGTACACCGTTACTTTATATGAACCTGGCTCCTTTACAGTGTATGAAAAATGGGCATCCCGTTTGTACTCGAATTTATCAATTATCTCTCCATCTTTCGATACATAATATGCATAACTCAATTCTTCGCCATCTGCGGTAGTAACTACATAAAAATTTGAACTATCTACTTTTTCAATCATTACGTTAACAAACTTGGGTTCAATACTATTTGTGCTTTTTTCTGGTTCGGTCTTTTCCTCAGTACTATTCGAATTTTCTTGTGATTCTTCATTTTTAGCTGTTTCATTACTACAACCAGATATAACAATCAAAGATACTACTAATAATAGAGCGACTAATTTTCCTTTCATTTTAGATCCTCCTGTATTGTATTGATAAACCATTTGAATTATAGCATAAAATATATTAACTTTAGGGTTAAACTTTAATTAACAAATCTTTAAGACACACTAGTGGGAGGTAATAAATATTGCGGAGGAAGATCAAAATGTACCATTGGTTGTAAGGAGCATCCCAAGTGCGACTGCTACAGTCAGACTTCCCACTATTTTTGTCTCTTATCTACATTCAACATATACATTCTCTTACCTTTTTTCATTGTTCAAGTAGATGAAAGGGAAGGAAAACAGTGGACGCCTGTAGATAAAGTAGCAAGGTTACAGTTAACCGAAAGCCATGAGTTTCTTAAACTGTAGGTAGGGGTTTGATTTTTTTCTGATACGCTCTTAAAATAAAAACTCTGTGATTATGCTATTTCAATCGTTGTTATGTAATGGTTGAGAATGGTATTAATTAAGCGTTTTTTGTTATTTTTCTCCACTTTGTGACTTGAAATAATTTGTAAATAGGACAGAAAGCCGCATTTAACTTGCAAATTTTATTATAGGATGTACTTATTGTAGAAAGGGACCGAATGACTAAAGGTGTCAGGTAGCAAAGATTGCTAGATTAGCAGGGTACTCAGACACATTGCCAAATCCCAACGGGGTTACAATTGTTTTATTTAACGCTAATAAGTTACTAAAAGAAATTGAGGTTGTTTCAATAGTTTTATCTGGGGCTTTATCTGGAAACAAGAATTGAAGTATAGTAAATGAGAGGTGATTATTTTGTTTCGAAGGAGATTCCTGGTAAATATATTAATTTGGATTCTAGCTTTCTTTTTTGGATACTCGGTCAAAAGGGAAGGAGAAAGCGTTAATTTATTAAAGACAGATGCAAGGATGGTTTTGGATATAGATGGGAAGAATATCTCTGATAAAATTAGAAATATAAATGAACAGTTGGCCCAAAGAGTGCAATTTGAAACCATTACTTTTAACATACCAACTGATTTTCCAAACTTACAAAAGGCTATTACAAAATTAAGCGAAAAGAAAGTCAAACATGGTGTTACTATTCTATTGAATATAGAGAGTGGGTATCAAATTAAGGAAGCTTTGTCTTTACGTAACGGGGATTATAGCCACTTTCGAATCGTTAGTACAGACAACGAGGTTTTATTAAGTGAAACTTTTCCTAAGGTCATTTTTGCAAAATTTAATAACTGCCGAGCACCTATTCTTGCAACCATCATTAACGGACAGGGTAAGTGTACCAATGGGTGGTATTTAGATAACGGAAGCACAGGGCATGTTGAAGCGGGTTGCGGATTCACCCATGCAGGAACTACTAATCTATACGTTACAGGTGGATCTGTTGTACATGCAGAAGGCGGGATATTCACTGACGCTTCACAAGATGGCAGTTCTGAAAGTGGCGGAGCTGGCATTTTTGCCTGGGGTGGTCAAGTATTTGCTGAAGGTTCAGATGTTAGTAACTCACTCACTTATGGAGTACAGGGAGCTCATGGTGGCAAGGTATCATTCAGAGGTGGGATAGCTAATAATTGTGGCCGTCACGGAATAAGAGGGACAAATAGCGGTATTGTTGACGGCAGAGGAGCGCAAGTTAACGATTGTGGAGTTTACGGTGTTTATTCTCTTTCAGGTAGCGTTGTGAATGCTTATTCGGTTAGTGCGAAAAATTGTGGAACTGCGGGGCTTTTTGCTTCACAGCTTGGCACAATAAATGGTCGGGAGGCTATTGTTGACGGTTCTGAGATTGGTGTCAAAGCCGATAGAGGAAGTTCAGTTGAATTTTATATGGGTTCGGCAATTGGTTGTATTAGCAGAGGAATTGAAGTTACAAGTGGTTCGAGAGTTGATGCGAACATGTCAACAGTTACTGGAACTGTGACGGCAAAGGTAGGTCATGGAGTTGTCTGCGATTACGGTTCACATGTTAACGTATCAAACGCAACTGTCTCAGGTTCAGGTGGGAAAGACTTATTTATCAATCATGGCTCAACTATAACAGCTCATATTTGCAATACTACCAACTCTACGGCAAATAAACCAATCGAATCTGATACAAATGTAACGACGTTTAATGAGCCTTTTAGTTATTTCGGTATCATATGGGCATCAGATGTTTAGGTTAAGTTGGAACCAATTCCGACATAAACTTTTCTTTCAAGCTTGTGGGGTTTAGACCCCACTCATGTGAGGTGCTGCGCTAGTCTGCGGGAAAAGAATAGTATAGTGAACAGTGACGCCCCAGAATTTGTTGAATGTTGATAGATAAAAGAATGGTAGTAAGTAGTAAACTTAATACAAATAAGTATTGTATGGTGTTGAATGCCGACCTTCTTTCCATGTGGGAAAAAAGGTATAATCATGGAGTAATTCTTGGATTTTCTCGTAATGTTCTATGTTCTATAGGAGTAGTGCGTGAAATAGGCGCACATTTATTTTGAAAAAACAAGAAGATTACTTTGATAGTTTACCGGCTAAATGCCTTATGCCAGATGAGACAAGCTTATTATAATGGAGTTATATCTTAGGATGCTTATAGAATAATAAATCTCCAGATAAAAGGTGATTATTACCTATCAATATCTCTCCAACTAACTCAACGGCGTAATCTATAGAATTTATAATAGCCGGTTTTAAACAATTCCAAGAGGATAAGGTGGAAATAACCAGTATTGGCAGCAATTACAGAATCAAAAGTATTTTTTTTTGTCTTGTAATTGTTTTTGTTTATCTAGAACATTTCAATTCTTCACACGCATCTACCCCTGTCCCCAACCCGATATATTAACGCACCCATCCCATTTATGAAACTATTACCATTGGCTAAAGATTTACAAATTATAGCGAATCTACTAGAATAATGTCATTAATGTATTGGGGGCCAAGACAGTTGGATAAGCAAAATTCTGAAATACAACCTAATCAAGACAAGTTTTTTGATTTGCTGAAAAAAACGTATGAAAAAGGGAATTTTGATAAGGAGATCACCGTTGAGCGTCTATTAGAAGATTTAAAGATTGATATTCGGAAGGTATTCACTATATAGCGAAGTTACAAATGAAGTTCTTTATCCATTATCTGATGGAAATAATGGCGCAAAGAAAGGGGAAGCCCGCAACCTACTTTGGCTTCCCCTAATTCTTAATATTAACATGATAGGTTTCGTTGGAATATACTAATCCATTCCGAGTTCTGGCAATACAGCTCCCTTCCATCTCCGAAGTGAAACCAATCGCTACAGCGCACACTATAACCTGAATTATAACCCCTAAAGACTTATAACACTCGGGATCCTTAATGTCCTTCATATCTCTTAAGCTGCTGATGAACTTCGAAAGAATTTTAATATAATAATCAATTCGTTACATATGAAATAGTTTATAATAATATTTGTGCTGTAAACTTAGTTGAGTGGAAGCAATAAGCTGTTTTATAGTAGGAACTAGTATCCTATTAACATTTCATTTCAGAAGTCACAAAATAAAAAGCGAGGGTCTACGAAAAAAAGGTTTTGGTAGATAAAGAAGGGAGAAGGCATGGCAAAGAAAAAACTTGGTTTTGCATTGATTAGTTTTTCGCTAATTATCACGCCATTAAGCAATGTTGTACAAGCAGAGGGGAATTATGACTCTACTAATGGTCAAGTTAGTGTTATAGGCGAATCTCAAGAAGAAAACAATGAAAATATAATAATTGAGATAGAAGAAAATACTGATAAAGAAGAAACGACAGTAATTGAAGATAAAGATTCCTACCCACCTAAGGAGGAAACCTTAGGTGAACAAAAAGAAGAACAGGTAATCCCTGATGATAAAGAAGAAATAGAGCCGCAAAGTGTGAATGAGCGAAAAATTGAGAGTAATAGTTTGGATGTAGAGAATCAAACTGAGGAGCAGTTTTCTGAACCTGAAGGAAGGGACGTAGGTACAAATTCTGAAGAGGTGACGATGCTAACTAGTTCTTCGGAAAGTGTAGTTGTTAATGAGGATACAAAGTTTTACCTAAACAACGAGAACCAACTTGTTTACGCTGAAGTATACTCAGGGGGCAATCTGCTAGAAATTAGGGAATACTATTCAAATAGTTCTATTGAAGATGCCGATAAAAAGATAAAATATCGTTTTAAACTAGATAGTAACGGTTATATAGTAAGTGCTTCACAGCTTGATGAACAAACCCAAAGGATAAATAAGCATTATGAATATTATCCTCAAACTGTCTATGGAGAACATGGGAATAACATCAAGTATTTATTCAATCTAAATCACCGTTCCGGTTATTTGACGAATGCAAGTCTGCGTGAAAAAGGGACACAGCGTATCCTATCGGTTTATGAGTATTATCCAAATACTTCTTACGGACCACATGGGAAAAATATTAAGTTTCAATTTAACCTAAATGATTCGGGGGACTTAACTAGTGCAAGTATGCGAGAGAATGCTACGCAGCGAGTTCTAACGATTTATGAATATTACTCAAATACATCTTATGGGACACATGGAAAAAATATAAAGTATTTGTTTAATCTAAATCGCACGGGGGCTTTAACAAACGCTAGTCTGCGTGAAAAAGGGACACAGCGAGTTCTTACGGTATATGAGTATTACCCAAATACGTCTTATGGATCCCATGGAAAGAACATTAAGTTTTTATTCAATCTTACACCTCATTCTGGGTATCTGACGAATGCTAGTCTACGGGAAAAAGGCTCCCAACGGATACTTTCCATTTATGAATATTACCCAGGTACAACTTACGGCTCACATGGGAAAAACATAAAGTTTCTTTTCAATCTAAATGGAGCAACGGGGGCTATAACAAAGGCTAGTAAACGAGAAAAAGGGACACAACAAATCCTTACAACGTATGAGTATTATTCAAATACTAGTTATGGAAACCACGGATCTCGAATTTCAGGAGTAAAACTAAATGTACCACTAGTAAGTCAGTTGCCTGAATTACCTACAGGTTGTGAAATAACTGCTGTTACCATGATGTTACAGTATAAAGGCGCTAAAGCCGATAAGGTAAAATTGGCGAAAGAAATGCCAAGACATCCTTGGGATCCTAATTATGGATATGTGGGCGACCCTTTTACGAAAAGAGGATGGACCATTTATCCTTCAGCATTAACAGGACTAGTAAAAAAATATGCAGGAAGTGCTGAAATCCTTACTGGTAAAAGTAATGCTAGTATTGAAAAATATTTATTTAATAACAAACCTGTCGTAGTTTGGGTATCTCCAATGCATGGCTTTTCTGTACATGCTTTGGTCCTAACTGGGTACGATCAACATAGCTATTACTTTAATGATCCTTGGACAGGCAAAAAAGAAGTTAAAATGGCTAAAAGTGATTTTAATAAAATTTGGAGCAATCAAAGCAAGAGGGCAATTTCATATTAAGGAAAAAAGGTGGCAATTCATAAGTGATTGCCACCTTTTGGTTTTTTGAAAAATAATCTAAATAGTACCTTTATCATAAAAGTACATTAGGTCTAGCTTAAAATAGAAAAACAAAAATAATGTCTAAATTTAGCATTGAGAAATATGAGATTTATAGATAGAATGTATAATAGTGTCGATAAATAAGAGATAAGGGGGAGATAATGCTTGAAGTCTAGGTTATGGACTAAGCTAGTCACTACAACTCTATTAGTTTCATCTATAGCTGTTTTTCCACAGAAATCCGTCGCCTATACAGATCTTTCTACTTATAATATTGAAATTCAGCCATTCAAGAATGAAAGTGAAGTAATTAATGCTTTAAATCAGTTGAAAACTGAAACTGGCTGGACAGGAGAGTATCAAAAAGTAAATCACTATCAAATTGTGAGCGGGTATTTCAATGGCGAAAATACAGCGCAGGAAGTACTGCAGCAATTAGAGGCGAAAACGGGAATAAAAGGAAATTATGAAGGTTGGGGAGATCCAGAGGATAGTTTTCAAATTATAAGCGGTGCTTACAATAGTGAAGTAAACGTAAGGGAAGTACTAGAAAAATTTGAATCATCCACTGGAATAAAAGGGGATTACGAAAAATGGGTAGACCCTGATACCAACTTCCAACTAACAAGTGGCTATTTTAATGGTGAAGAATCAGTCAAAAAGGCTCTTCAACAATTAGAGGTAAGTACTGGTATTACAGGGAAATATGAAGGTTGGGGAGACCCAGAAAATTATTACCAACTATCCAGTGGCTACTATAATGGTGAAGGGTCTGTAAAAGAGGTCCTTCGTCAGTTGGAATCAGCTACTGGTATAAAAGGTGAATACAAAGGTTGGGGAGACCCAGAAAATTATTATCAACTAACAAGTGGCTATTTTAATGGTATATCGGCTGTAAGTGGAGCCCTTCGCCAGTTAGAATCAGCTACTGGAATAAAAGGGAAGTACGAAGGCTGGGGAGACCCGGAAGACTATTACCAGCTAACAAGTGGCTTTTACAATGGTGAATCAGCTGTAAAAGAAGTCCTTCGCCAGTTAGAATCAGCTACTGGAATAAAAGGGACGTACGAAGGCTGGGGAGACCCAGAAGATTACTACCAGCTAACAAGTGGCTTTTATAATGGACATGCAGCTGTAAAAGAGGTCCTTCGTCAGTTAGAATCAGCTACTGGAATAAAAGGTACCTATAAAGGTTGGGGAGACCCGGAAAATTATTATCAACTAACAAGTGGATTTTATAATAGCGAAGTAACCGTAAAGCAGATGGTACAGCAGTTTGAAGCAGCAACAGGGCTTCAGGCAGGTTATAAGTCACTTGGCAATGGAAGATTCCAGCTTGTATCAAAACCTATACTAGGAAATTCACAACTAAATGTAGGTTTAGAGTTTTTTAAACAGAAAAGTTTAAACGCAGAGTACCAGGAAACTGGGGAAACAGGATATACAAAATTTCAGGTGGTATCCGAGCCGGTCCTAGGGGAGTCTCAGCTCAATGCAGGTCAAGCATTTTTCAAAAAGAAAAATTGGAATATAGAACACCAGAAAACTGGGAAAACAGGATATACAAAATTTCAGGTGGTTTCCGAGCCAGTCCTAGGTAAGGCTGAGTTAAATGCAGGTAAGGCCTTCTTTAATCAAAGGAAATGGAAGGTAGAGCATCAGACAACTGGAGATAAAGGGTATACCAAGTTCCATATTGTTTCTGAGCCAGTCCTAGGGAATTCCAAGCTAAATGCAGCTAAAGCCTTTTTTAACCAAAAGAGATGGAAGGTAAATCATCAGGCAACTGGAGATAAAGGCTATACCAAATTCCAAGTAGTGTCTGAGCCAATCATAGGGAAATCCAAGTTAAATACAGGTTTAGCCTTTTTTAAGCAAAACAGGTGGAACGTAGAGTCCCAGAAGACAAAGCAAACGGGTTATACAAAGTTTCAAATTCACTCAGATCCAGTTAAGGGATCAGATCTTTATAAGGGTCTTGAATTTTTTAATAGGCAGAACTGGTCAGTAACTTATAAAACGGTTGGAGGACAAAGTGGTGATAAATACCAGATTGTATCCGAACCATTAGTAGGAATGACCAAAATAAATGAGGGTCTTGAGTACTTTAAGAAAAACAATCTCGCAGCAAAGTATGAAGCAACTGGTAAAAAAGGCTATAACAAGTTCAATATTAAAACTGAGCCTGTGGCAGGCGAGGATTTAATGAATAAGGGTCTTGAGTATTTTAAGAGTAAGCAATGGACTGCTAATGCCCATACATTAGATCAGTTTTCCTATCAAATTGTCACACAGGAGTTTACTGGGTACGATACTGTTGTTAATGCCATTAACAGAATCGAAAACAAATTTGGTTGGGATGCAAAGGCAGTTAAGGTAAAAACCGGACCACAAGTTATGTATACCGATTACCTTCAAACTTTTAATGAAATGCTCAATAAACAAATGCAAATGAGTCCTCAGACAGATAAATACCGAAATGAACCTCGATATATTCACGTAGACTATGTAGACTTGGAAAAGCAAATAGTTACTGGTGATAATGTGAATGTAAGAACAGGTCCATCGGCAACTAGTTCCATCTCCCAGCGGGTAAATAAAGGCACTAATGTTTTGGTTATCCGGAAAACGGAGGATTGGGTAGAAGTAAGAATGACTTGGCAAAATGCAACATCAACAGACGTACAATCTTATTTAAATCCAAATAATTTCTCAATGGATAGTAAAGAGTACTTCCAATTTTTGAAATTGTCCAAGCCAGCCAACCTAACATCAACTGAAGTAAATGAGAAAATCCTAAAAGGAAAAGGGATTTTGGCTGGAGAAGGAAAAGCATTCATTGATGCAGCTCACGAGAATAATATTAACGAACTTTACCTTATTTCTCATGCATTGTTAGAAACAGGGAATGGTACATCCACTCTAGCACAGGGTGTAGAATATAACGGTAGTGTCGTCTACAATATGTATGGATATGGAGCTTATGATTCTTGCCCGCTTACCTGTGGTGCAAAAACAGCTTATGAAAATGGCTGGTTTACACCTGAAGCAGCCATCGTTGGCGGTGCAAAATTTATTAGCAATGGCTATATCTATAATGACACTTTCCAACAGGATACTTTATACAAAATGAGATGGAATCCTGTAAACCCATGGCACCAATATGCAACGGATATAGGCTGGGCATATAAGCAAGTAGATTCTATCTATAATTTATATAATTTGTTAGACAATTATACACTTTATTATGATGTCCCAAATTATAGATAGAGAAAAAACCCTTTACTCCATTTTATAAGGAGTAGAGGGTTTTTTTGATTGGCGAACATCTTGAACTAAAGTGACTTTTTTAGCAGACTTTTAAGCCTTGTCTTTAAGCTTGCTCTAGTAACCTTCATACTCAGGTTGCCGTTATTTGTTCGGTAAAAAGAAAGATATAACTGCTTCAAAGTAAATGAAACTGGGAATGTTGCCGATATGTCTACTCTTACTCTTGTTGGTCGATGCTGTTGATCATTCCACGATAACCGGAAATAAAAATCGTAGATAGATTCTCCTTGTACCATTGCCTTTGGGAAATCGTGAGGGTTCAATGTAATCTTAACTAGTTGATTTTCATAGCTATAAATCTGATTGATCCCTTTAGATTCAAACTCTATGGGACCAAGTTTAACGACCTCTTTAGTATCCCTATTTACTGCATAAAAATGGCCTGAGGTTTGAATACTGGCTTTAGGAATAATCACTTCGCCCATCAGTTGCTGGTATCCACCATTGTTATTAATTTCCCTCATTATCATTGTCGGTTTAAGATCGTAAGTTACATCATAGGTTTGACTCTCACCATGAATGAAAAATTGTATCCCTTGCTGTTTGACAATCGGATACATTTCTGTGTTTGTATACATTTGGGAGAATAACTCAAGATCAGAATATTGTTCATTCATTAAAAGATTATACAGTCTTTTTTCCTTACTCGGGAGCTTTTGGGGCACCTCCTTCGGAATTTGTTTAAGGAAGGATATGATTCTATTTTTCCATTCCTTTATATCTACCGCATCAATCAGTGAGAATTTAAGGACATGTAGTCTGATAATATCGAGCAATGCTTTTAAATCATGTTCTGCAACAATATCATCGGAAATCCCTTCCCTTATCAACCAATTTCGGTTCGCTTCAAGTGCATTCAGTCGGTCACTTGTGTTATCAAGCTTCATTTGCTGCTGAGTAATAGAAGGGTTATCTTCATTATCTCGAACCCGCCAAAGATAAACCGTTTCTTTGACTATAGCAATCTTTTTTGCAAGGACAGCAGCTTTTAAGGTCATCACCATATCCTCATAATATTTGCCCTCTGTAAATAACAGCTGCTCGTTGGTGATAAATGTCTTTTTCCATAGCTTATTGCAGGCAATACTGTCCTGGAGTAATTCTTTTTTTTCGAGCAGTGTTGCCGCTCCGTTTTTATCATACAAATTAAATTCTTTATGTCTTAGTGGGATGTACCGACGATTCGTGTTGAAACGGAGTACCTTTCCGACTGCGTAATCTGCATCATATTTTAATGCTGAGCTTACTAATGTATTAATGGCATTTACCGGTAATTCGTCATCAGAATCTAGGAAGAAAAGATACTTACCTTTGCTTTGGAGAATCCCTCTGTTGCGCGTATAGCCCAATCCATGATTCTCTTGCGTGAGCCCTTTTATGCGGTTATCTTTTTTGATAAATTGTTCAATGATTTCTTGACTATTGTCAGTAGACCCGTCATTAATGACTATTACCTCTATTTGTTGATAGCTTTGGTTTAGTACCGATTGTAAACACGACTCAAGATAAGGGGAAGAATTATAGACGGGTATAATAACTGAAACAAGTACAGACAATTGATTCACCTCTAATCAACATATTAAAGGAAAAAGAGCTGCATATTGCAACTCTTTTACTACTCTTAATTAAAGACACGCTCTATGACTTTACGTGTGGCCGTTCCATCTTCAATACCGCCGAATTCTTGAGAGAAGCCCTCTAATACGTGATTGTATTCTTTTAAGGACTCAGGGTGTTTGAGATAGTAAAGAACATTTTCAATCGTATTGCAAACAGGGCCAGGGGCCTTTTCCTGAAGGTCAAAGTATGTTCCCCTACGAGATACGTATTCCTGTAGGTCGTAGCAATAGAGAATAATTGGTCGTCTAAGTAGAGCATAATCAAACATTACCGAAGAGTAATCGGTAATAAGGATATCCGATATCAGATATAGTTCTTGAATATCATGGTAGGTTGATGCGTTTATAACATTTTCCGGTAGGTCGCTTTCGTTCAGCCTGTTTAATAATAAGTAATGAAGTCGTAATAATAGGATTGATTCATTTCCGATTTCTTTACTTAAATAATGTATATCATTCAGTGTTTTCTGAAACGAGTTTGGATCCCAATCTCTGAATGTCGGAGCAAATAAAATAATTTTCTTCCCTGATGGTATTACAAAATACTCAATTGCTTTTTGAACAGCCGTTTCAGGTTGGTTAATTAAAATATCGTTTCGTGGATAACCAGATTCTATTATGTCCCCATCATATCTAAATGATCTTTTGAAAATATCCGTACTATATGGGTTAGGGGAAATAAAATAATCCCAGGCTTTGGTTTGAATTTTAAGCCTTTTTAGTTCAGTTGGGCTAGGTAACTTCTTTTGATCATATCCCATTTTTTTCAATGGTGTCCCATGCCAGGTTTGTAAGTATACTTGCTTCTTCTTCTTCTTCGGGGCTAGGTGAGCAATTCCCTGATTATCGACCCAAAATTTAGAACGGACAAGGTAATAATAGTGCTTAAGTGTATTCCTTTCAACCTTAATGGCTGGACCGGGGATATCGACCGATTCAGGTTTTTCAAAAGACCAAATGTATTTATAATTCTTTTTTGTCTCATACATTTCCTCATATATATACTTTGGACTATCACTATACTGCTTGCCCATATGGCTTTCAAAAAGAACCCAGTTTGAACGTACAGGTAGCCTTTTAAATAATCCTTTTGAATACCTGGTTAGGGTAGTTTGAAAACGACCCATTTTTTTCTTTTTAGGCAAGTTTCTCTTCTGGAACACCCATTTAATTTTATCTATTTTCTTTAAAGGTAATACTTTTACTGCAAATGAATTTTTGTTATTGATAAATAGAGCCTTAGATAAAACTCGATCTTCAACTTTCAAATTCGGCAAGTTAGAGATTTTTGTGGCTTTTACAAGTTCCTTATGTCGATTTCCCTTATGTCTAACAAACAAAGACAAGTAGTAATTACCAGGAGTAGTATTTCCTAAATCGAAGCTGATACGTCCATCCTTTGTACGATTCGATTGGATTATAGCTTTTGTATGTCTGTTTTTAAGTTCCCAATAATGGGATAGATCCGATGGCTCAATTGAATAGACATCTACATCAGCCTTGAAAGATAACTCATCGTTTTTTAATAGAATATCACGAATCGTAAAATCAACTTCTAATCGACTAATTCGGAGAAACTTCTCATTATTTGGTCCTTGAACAGACGCCTTAAAATAATACTTAGATCCTACAGCATAAATTCTGTTGGAGTTCGTTGGATGTCCGTTTATATAGGATACATAATCTTGAAAGGCTTCTTTATCTCCTATATATAGTAGATAAAACATAATCCGTTCTTTCTCTGGAAGGTTGAGAAAGGCATATTCGTCCATAACCTCATGTAAGTACTCATAAATCAAATGATGGAATTTTTCTTTATAGTCCTCATCAAAAAGCAAATAGTCATTGGTATATAACTTCAGATCATGGCGTAAGAATCGATTATTTTTATGACCTTGGTAAAGGATATTTCCACTTTCTCTTAGGAATTTATCATAAAGCCGATGTGATATAATACGATTTTTAAAGTTGTCAAACTCAAACCGACGATTTGAAATGGATTTGACATCAGCATTTTCTACTACCCGCCAGTAATAAATTAGCTCTGGAATAATACTAACCGAGTTTGCTAAAAAATAAGCCTGTCCCGTAAAAACAACATCCTCGTAATGAATTCCTTCTGGGAAGCGAAGCTTATGCTTTTCTAAAAATGAGCGTTGGTAAATTTTATTAACAGACAGACTGTCAAATAGTAACATGTTAAATTCGCGAATATTAATATTTGTTCGCTCAACCGAGTAAATCTGATTATAATACCAGATTTGATAGTTATTGGTTCGGATTGCTTGTCCGGCCACAAAGTCCGATTTTGTCCTTTCAATGGCAGCAACCATCTTTTCGCATGCATCCATTGTATACCAATCATCACCGTCTAGAAACATGACATACTCACCGGTGGTATTTTCAATACCGATGTTTCGGGGAGTACTACATCCACCGCTATTTTGATTACGGTGAATGGCTTTAAATTTTGGTTTTCCTTCAATAAAGCGATCAATTAATTCGCCAGTACGATCGGTAGAAAAATCATTGACTACCACTACTTCTATATTTTTATATGTTTGTTCATGTAAGGATTCAAGAGCTTCTTCAATATACAGTTCATTATTATAGGCAATGACAACCACCGAGAGTTTGGGGTGCTTATGAACTTTCATATTACTTTCCATGTTGACTTCCTCCCAGTTCTTCAAAAAGGCTATACCATTGGTTTTTGATTTCCTCTTTTTCAAATTTTGCACTGTCATTAAATGCATTTATACTAAGGGAGTTGAACAAGTTAGGGTCAGAAGCAATTCGCTTTATCTGCCTTGATATAACAGGCACATCCCCTATCGGAGCAATATACCCATTGTTATATTCGTTAACAATCTCACGTATACCCGGTGCACAATCCGTTGATATACATGGAAGTCCACAGGATTGAGCTTCAATTAGGGACATAGGTAAACCTTCTGCTTTTGAAGTTAGAACGAAAAAACTAGAATTTCTTAGTATAGATTTAACTTCCGATGTTGGTCCCTCTAAAACAATTCGTTGTTCCATTCCTAATGCTTTGATTAATGATTGTAACTGTTTTTTAGCAGGACCTTCTCCATATATATGTAAACTCCATTCAGGAATATCTGGAGCTACCTTAGCAAATGCCTCAATTAATACATCAAACCCTTTATCTTCGATTAGCCTCCCAGTAGAAACAATTTTTTTATTTGAATACAACTCATTTGGGGGTGTATATTCTCGAAAAGGACTAGGATTATACATTACATCTGTATTAATAAAACCTTGATTTTCAAAGTGTTCTGCGTCCTTTTTAGATAAAAGGAGGAATTTTGACACCTGTCTATAATATTTTAAAAGTCTCTTATAGCGATGTGACCCTTTTGAGGCTATATGACTTTCGTGACTTTGACCAATGATTTTTATATTTGGTCTATATAGTAAGGGTTCAATCCATTGCATCCCCCAGACTTGGATAACAATTACAAAAACCTCACTATCTCCATATGTTGAAAAGATCTTTTCAACATCTTTCCTTCTTTTCTTTAATTGAGTACGTCTTTTTAATTCTGCAAGTACTGCTTTTAACTTCAATGCTTTAAGATTAGATGAAATCTCCTTTGCAATTGGTGCACGATATCCATCCTTGTGTAATACATGGACTTTGACCTTATCTGAGAAATAACTTGGTTGGTTTTGCTGCTCATTAATACTTAAAACGGCAACATTATGTCCGTCTTGAACAAATTCATCAGCAAGGATTGATGCCACACGTTGGGCACCGCCATGGCCATTATATTCATTTAGTACAAAAACGATATTCCTATTAGGCATTTATTAACTACTCCTCATGTCCAGGCTTCTTTACCTCTAATTGTAGATATTTCGTCTCAGTTTGAACTCTTATTTCTCGTTCAGCAATTAGGTGAGGCTCTGAAGGATATTCATTTCGCTTGGAAGCCCATACTAATATGATCAATTCATAGTAGGGATGTTGGTTCATTCGATATGTTAACTTACCTTCATATTTTCCAAAATTAAGTTCTTCAAGCTCAATTTCGACCTTGAATTCTGAAAAATTATAATTTTTCCCTTGTGGATTAAAGGATGGATTTTCAGTTATTTCTTCGGTTTCCCTTATGTCCGCAGGATATTCCCTTTTTTCAAAGGTTTCCAAATTCACCAGCTGTAAATTGATTGAGATATCGTTTGCTTTTGGGGTTTCATATCCTCTTACAAAGGCGACCCCTTCTATATGCAATTTTTTATCTTCAAACCAGATTTTGTTAACCTGCTGTTGTACAGTATCCCGATTTTCAATCTTCAATATAAACTGGTTATTGTTTATATTAACTTTGTATTTGAAACGTCCATTTAGACTGTCTACAGGTTCCTCGATATTTATCTTTGTAAAGCTGCCTGCTCTTAAAGGAAACTCAATCCACTCATCGTGATTGTTTTTATAGCGAACCGCTAAAAGGTAATTCCCCGGCTTAAAAAAGTTAGGGAAGTCTTCTTCACTTAAGAGAATGTTGAGACCAGCCTTGTTTCTAATCTTTTCAGGCAGGGAAGAATCCCCACTATAGTCTGTTAAGGTAATCGCTTTGCTTCTATATTCTCCGGTCCGTTTATCTCTAAGAACCAATTCAAAAGGAGGTGCTTCGTTCGTATCGGTTTGGTATAAATAGCCTTTGAGTTCAGTAGAAAAATGCCCTTTTTCAGTTATGCAAGGTGAAACAGACTCAATCGCATGGCTGAATAGTAGCTCAGATTTTACGGTTTCTAACGTTTTTCTTCCAGCCATAAAGTCATTGTATATTGAACCAACTAACTTGGAGTCACCATAAGTAATTAACTCCCCCTGATGAATCCATGCTGCCTTTGAGCAAAATGACTCTACAGCATGATGGTCATGACTAACAAATATGATTGTCTTGCCTAATTCCTTAAATTGATTCATTTTATTCATGCATTTTTGTCTGAAAGCAGAATCGCCTACTGCCAAGGCCTCATCCACAATAAGTATATCGGGCTCAACATTAACAGAAATTGCAAATCCTAGTTTTGATCTCATTCCGGAAGAATAATTTTTAACCGGTTGGTTAATAAACTCTCCTAATTCTGAAAACTCAATGATATCATCTACTTTTGTCAGCATTTCTTCTTTTGAATAACCAAGTAAAGTTCCTTTCATAAATATGTTCTCGTATCCTGTTAATTCTGAGTCAATGCCAGAACTCACATCCAGGAACACAAGAGACCCATTTACGGTAATCTTTCCGGCAGTTGGATCAGCGATACCGGTAATAATCTTTAATAAAGTTGATTTGCCAGATCCGTTTTTACCGAGCACACCAATTGCCTCGCCCTTAGGAAAGTCGAGGGAGATGTCCTTTAAAGCAAGAAAATCCTTATGAAGTTTCTTTTTTGATATAACTTCCTTTATGGGCCCCCATTTATCTTCATATAATTTATATTTTTTAGTCAGATGTTCAACGCTGACCGCAATATTCATGGTTAAACCGCCTTTCGCGATTAAAAGCTACATTATATCAAGGAATATAGGTTTCATTCGCTTATACAAATAATTTCCGAGTATTAAAAGGACTATAACTAAAATCCAAAAGTACAATGTATAAATAGGTTGCTCCCAAAATCCTATTTGGAACAATATTGAATCTCGATAGCCTTGGACGATGTAGTGAAAAGGGTTCAGTTTTATTACAGTTGCAAGGGAGCCAAGATTATCAATTGACCAGAAAACTGGTGTCATCCAGAAGAGAAATACCATAATCGTATCTAAAAATCGACCAAAATCTTTACTGACTGCAACAAGAGGAGCTGTGACCGTTCCAAGTCCAAGTAATAGCATTAGGGCTGCAAAATCGTAATAGATGATTTGTAGCCAGTAAGCAGAGAAAGTATCAAGTGTAAAGGCCATTACAAGTAGAATAACAGCAAGTAAAATAAGATGTGTATAATAAGAAAATAGTATTTGAACTGCCGGCAAAATTGCTATAGGAAAAGGAGTATTTTTAATGAGACCTCTTTTACTTCGAAAAGACTTTTGCGATAGCCTAAACCCGTCATTTAATAAAAACCAGGATATCATTCCAACAGCTAGCCAAGCAAAATAAGGGGCACCATTGACTGGGCTACCAGCCCGTGCACCAATACTAAAGACAAACCAAAATACTGCTATACGCATTAAGGGGTTAACTAGTCCCCAAATAAATCCTAAAAGAGTACCTGCATATTCCCGTTTCATTTCATGTAAGGATAAAGTGCGGAGCATCCAGCGCCGTTCCCACATCTCCTTGTATATACTAAACATATATTTTTCTCCTTCAGTCCATTGGCTGTTAAGCAATGGATATGCTCAAGTTTATGGTTTTTTGTGAGTATGTATCCTGAAAAAGCTCTCTTAAGTTGAACAATAGGGGGACCTTTCGAACGTTAAGCCCGTATATTTCAGAAAACGATAAAATTATTTAGGGTTTCTGAATCTCGTACTAAACTCGAGAATTGGATACAATACTATTTCAAAAGTTATCAGTTTTTGTAGTAATTTGTCTACTAGAACCTTACCAGTAATTATTATAACCAAAGAAAACAGATAAAAGTAGTGCTATAATGGACTTGTAAGTTTCTTAACAGAAAAGTAAAAAGAAAGAAGCCCTTAGTAATAAGGGCCTTTTTTACTTAAATTGGTTTACTAGGATGAATAAATTTTCTTTCCCTTTCCTTCCAGGTAATTAGTAAGGAATGTTACTATGTTCTTACTAGATTCCCCTTGAGAATATTGGTTCCATTTAAGATGGAACTCAACTAAACGGGCGTAATCAAAATCATCTTCTTTTATTATTGAAATCAATTCTTCGGTTGAATATACAATTGGTCCAGGAACTAATTTCTCATAATTTTCCCAGAGTCCTCTTGATTTAGTATAATCACTTAAATCATAGGGATAAAAGATCATTGGTTTAGAAAAAAATGAATACTCAAATGGAATGGAAGAATAATCAGTAATCAAGATATCTGTAATAAAGAGTAAATCATTAAGGTTAGGATAATTGGAACAGTTGACAACAAATCCATCTAATTTATTGTCTAACCCAATGTCATTAATTACAGCAGGGTGGAGCCTTAGTACTAGGACATAATCATTGCCTAATTCCATTTTTAAAGCTTCAAGGTTTAGTTTAAGCTCAAATGAATGAAGCTCCTCATCCCTATAGGTTGGTGCATAGAGGAGGACCTTTTTCGTTTGCAATTCAGGATATACTGTATACACTTTTTCTATAGCCTTTTCTTGCTCATCTTCTTTTAAGAATACATCAGTTCTAGGGAATCCTGTTTTTAAAATTCTCGTTTCATCGATACCAAATGCATGCTTAAATATTTCACCCATTGCATCTGAGCCTACAATGACATGGTCAAATTTATCATATACCTTTTTAAATCTCATCTTCGCACTCTTAGTTCGGGTATGGATGGAGTGATCCTCAAGACCAAATTTTTTTATTGCCCCGTTTGCATGCCATAACTGGATGCATTTCACCCCTTTTTTAAATCGTGCTGAAGCAAGGAAGCCGTAATAATTATCAACTAAAATGACCTTTGCTGTTGATAAATGATACATCGCACGTAGGAATTGAAAAAAGTATCTAATATCGAATAATAAGGTAGTAGCTTCGTTAAATTTACTAAAGCTAGGATACTCCTTTTTGGGGGTTAAAAAAACAGTATTGTATGAAATAGAATGTTTTTTCATTTCCTTATATATTTCTAGGTTGTTTTCGGCAAAGGATACGACCATAACCACTTTTCTTTTTACCGGAAAAGGGCGGTAAAAAGAAAATATTAGTGCAATGAACCGAAGATAAAGAAATATCCCAAATTCCCTAGCCATTCGTAACTTTAAAAAGGTCATCCTTAATTTTACTTGTAGAAATCCCAACAGTTCTTGGGAGGTATACTACTTCACAATATTCCTTTAAGAAATCGAATTTTCCTTCCCAGTCATCACCCATCACAAAAATATCAATATCATTCTCAATAACATCCTGTACCTTTTGATCCCAGTCATTTTCAGGGATGACTTTATCGACGTAACGGATGGATTCTAAAATCAACTTTCTGTTCTCAAAAGAATGGTAAGCCTTCTTATTTTTAATTGCATTAAATTCATCAGTAGATACCGCTACTGTTAAATGATCTCCTAAGTCTTTTGCTCTCTTTAATAGATTAATATGTCCGTTGTGGAGTAAATCAAATGTTCCGTAAGTGAGAACCTTTTTCAAGCTGAAAACCTCCCAATATATATTCATTTAATTAGTCATCTTATTGTTAAGTTAAATGATGAAATTTGTTTGCTCTTTGCAATTCAGTAAACATACTTAATAATTCTAAGGTAAACCGACATGTATTGCAAGAAGACGCTCAACGAAGCTGAGAGTTTGTAGATGTTAATTATTCACAGTAATGGATAAAGTAACTTAGAGTTAAGATTAAAGGGGCAAAACCATTCAGTATTAATGGACGATGTTGAATGTTAAAGGTTACACTGTGAAGCAATATAGTAGTAAGAAAGTTACAAGTTTAATTTTCCTTTGATAAAAAAAGGCCCTCAATGTTATTCTATAAATGCTGAGTTAAAAATAACTAAAAGGATACTGTCATAATGAAAAGATTAATTTCGAGACTTAAAAACAGTAATTTTGCAAAGGCTGTTTATAAAATATTTTTTAGAGTCGTTGGTACTCTCCCTTCTAATTCAAAATTGATTATTTTCGAAAGTTACTTGGGGAAACAATACAGTGATAACCCTCGGGCTATTTATGAATACCTTTTAAAGACAAACCCTGAATATAAAATGTATTGGAGTATTGACCCGCGCTTTGGATCAGCATTTTCAGGGAAAGATGTAGTTACCATAAATCGTTTTTCACTAAAATGGTTAATTTTAATGGCTCGTGCTAAATATTGGGTTTCTAACAGTCGATTGCCGCTATGGATCCCAAAACCTAAGCATACAACCTATCTGCAGACATGGCATGGAACGCCTTTAAAAAGGCTTGCAGCCGATATGGATCAAGTACTTATGCCTGGCACAACCACCGAGAAATATAAAAGAAATTTTTTAGAAGAATCTAGTAGGTGGGATTACTTAATATCCCCTAATCATTACTCTACAGAAATTTTTAGAAGAGCATTTGACTTTAAAAAGGAAATGATTGAATCAGGGTACCCGCGAAATGATTTTCTAATAAATGAAAATAATGAGGCTAAAATAGGTGAATTAAAGCGGAAATTACAACTACCTGAAGGGAAAAAGGTTATCCTTTATGCCCCTACATGGAGGGATAACGAGTACCATCAAAAAGGTAAATATAAATTCAATTTAAAATTAGATTTACAGAACATGAAAGAACAATTGGGTAACAATTACATTATTCTTTTGAGAATGCATTATTTGATTGCGGAGAATTTGGACCTATCCACTTATGTGGGTTTTGCCTATGACGTTTCATCCCACGAAGATATAAGAGAACTTTATCTTATTTCTGATTTGTTGATAACTGATTATTCGTCCGTATTCTTTGATTATGCCAATTTAAAACGACCAATGATTTTTTACGTATATGATTTAGAGAGTTATCGGGATAATCTAAGAGGTTTTTACTTTGATTTTGAAAAGGAAGCACCGGGCCCTTTAGTGAAAACAACGGAAGAAGTAGTATCGATTATCAAACAAATGGAATCAAATGAGTATACTTTTTCAGAGAATTTCACCCTGTTTTATCAAAAGTTTTGTTCTCTTGAGGATGGGGATGCTTCTAAGCGAGTGGTTGAGGAAATATTTCATAAATAGGAAACATAAACCTCTGGGGCCACCTGGAGGTTTTTACATAAAAGCGAGGAGAAAAAACAGTTCCTATATTAATGAACTTCAAAAATATTTTATGAAGAGGACAGAGTATGAAATCTAGATACATAGAGATTTTAAAGTTAACTTTTATTACATCAACATTTGAAGAGATGGTAAAGAAATTGACAATCAGGATTTTAAATCAACAAAAAACATTCATTGTCACAGCCAATCCTGAAATCGTCATGCACGCAAAAAAAGATGAAGCTTATATGGAAGCAGTAAATGGTGCTGATTATATTGTCCCAGATGGCCATGGAATAATCCTAGCGTCTAAAATTCTAAATAACCCAATTCCAGAGCGCGTGACCGGCTACGATTTGACTATTCGATTATTGGAGTTAGCAAATCAAAATAACTGGAAAGTTTATCTTCTAGGTGGAAGAGAAGAGGTTAATGCTGCGGCTGCTAAGAATATTGAGAAACGATATCCTCTTCTGCAGCTTGTTGGTAGACATCATGGCTTTTTTGATTGGCAGGAAGGGGGAATCCCTGCCGACATCCATAGGCTTCAGCCTGATATTGTCCTTGTTGCACTAGGAGTCCCACGACAAGAGCTATGGATTGCGAAGCATATTAATCAATTCAATCATGGAATCTTCATCGGGGTCGGAGGTAGTATTGATGTATTGGCTGGTACGGTTAAACGCGCACCTAAAATCTGGCAGACATTAAGGGTGGAGTGGCTGTATAGGCTATTTAAACAGCCTTCGCGATGGAGAAGAATGCTGGCACTACCGGAGTTTGTTTTTGAAGTGTTTAAAATTAAGTTCAAGCCCAAAGGGGAATAAAATTTTCCCCTCTGAAACTTTCCGCTGATTTATTCGTCCATATATTAGAGCGCAGAAAGTTACTATGCATTGATAATAAATAAATCGCCTTTTACTAACGGATCATTGCGAAAAAGGGATTTATTATATATTACTAAAATATTACTAAACTATGAAAAACCATTCGCTTGTCTTTTGTTTGTGCTATAATTAGCTTCGGCTAAAGAGAAAATCAAAAATGCCTGTTTTATTCTTACTTCTAGGGGCATCCTAATCACAAGGAGGGTCAATATGTTTTACATGACCTTAATATTATGCTTTATGTGCTCCATCCTTATTACACCACTTGTTAAAAAGTTGGCGTTTAGATTAGGAGCCACCGATCGACCAAATGATCGGAAAGTTCATCAGAAAATTATGCCGCGTTTGGGCGGTTTAGTCATTTATTTTAGCTTTATGATTGGTCTTTTTATTATGAATCCAGATAGTCCCCATCATTACGGAATCATGGCAGGTGGGCTTGTCATTGTTTTAACAGGAATCCTTGATGACATCTACGAGCTTTCAGCACGAGTAAAGTTAGTGACTCAAATTGCTGCTGCGTTACTTGCAATTTTATGGGGCGGGGTTCAGGTCAGTTTCATCAATCTTCCTTTCGGGGGAATGCTTGAATTCGGAGCATTTAGTTTTGTGATTACCCTTCTGTGGATTGTCGGGGTAACCAATGCGATTAACTTAATCGATGGTCTTGATGGGTTAGCAGCGGGTGTTTCTTCAATTGCTCTGATTTCAATTTCTGGTATGGCAATTATTATGGGGGATGGCTATGTTATGACAGTAGGGTTTCTCCTACTGGTAAGTACACTGGGCTTTCTCGTGTACAACTTCTATCCCGCGAAAATCTTTATGGGTGATACAGGGGCGTTATTTCTCGGCTATATGATTGCCGTTCTTTCCTTACTCGGCTTTAAGGGCGTAACCTTCATTTCCTTTATCATTCCAATCATTATTTTAGGTGTACCAATGACGGATACAATCTTTGCAATCGTACGACGTCTTGTCAAAAAAACACCGTTATCTGCACCTGATAAGTCACACTTACACCATTGCTTTCTTAACCTTGGTTTTACTCATAGACAAACGGTTTTAATGATTTATGCGATCAGCGCTTTGTTTGGCTTAGCAGCATTTATTTTCTCGCTTACAACGATGTGGGGATCCTTGTTGCTCATCACGATTATTTTACTGTCCATTGAACTGATCGTTGAAAGTGTTGGGCTAGTGGATAAGAATTATCGTCCGTTATTAAACATGTTACAAGGACGTAAATATGTAAAAAACAGATAAAAACCCAGTCAGTTGACTGGGTTTTTTATTGTGAAATTATAAAAAGAATTTCCTTGAAGAGTGAGTTTTGTTTTATTTTACATTTACAGGGTATATTAAGAAATAAAAAAACCCCTCTAATAAGAAGGGGCTGTAACTTCATTCGTTGTGTCAGTGCTCGAATCTGTTTCGTTAACTAAGTCCGTTTCCGGAATCAAGTCAAGGTGTCTTTGTAAGGTAGTTATGGTTTCAGCTAATGCCAGCTCATCAAGTTGGTAGTAGTAGATTCCGTTAATCCTGGAGTCGCTCCCAGCTAAGTTTAGCGTTTCTGCATTTAAGCTAGTACCTGCAACTGCATAATTGATAAAGGACGTCATTTCTTCAAATCTTAAATCTGTCTTCATATTATCCCCAATAGCCTCGATTACGTCTGTATGATTTTTTAGGGACTTAACGGATGCTGCTTTTTTAATCACTGCTTTTATGATTTCTTGCTGACGTTTTCCACGTTCAATGTCACTATCTAGCTTACGAGTTCTCGCTAGAGCCAAGGCTTCTTCACCATTTAAGGTTTGTAGCCCTTCCTGTAATGTAATAGCACCTGCTTTATCCTTTGAATCTTGTTCAGTAAAGGTATAAGGTACTTCTACTTCGATCCCATTGAGTGCATCAATAACGTCAATAAAGGCATTAAAATTCATTTTTACATAATAATCGACTGGAATATCTAGAAGGTTCTCCACCGTTTCAAGTGTATACTCTACGCCACCATAGGCATGGGCATGGTTGATTTTATCAGAGAATCCTTTGTCAGGAATATAGACGTAAGAGTCACGCGGAATGCTTAATAATTTCACTGACTTTTCATCTTTATTAAAAGTAGCAAGCATTAATGCATCTGTACGAGAGTTAGAATCAAACTGGCGTTTTTCACTATCGTCTACTCCAATAAATAATACGGAGATATTCTCCTCAAAAGGGTTGACATAAGCGCGTTTACTGTCCCGTTCAACTGGTTGATAAGAATCCTTCATAACCGTTTCTGCTTTGCTATATAAATGTGCACCATAGGCAACACCACTTACAAGAATAAGGAGAAGGGGCAACATAATCCAACGGACTATTCTTTTTCTTTTCTTCTTGGGTTTATAGTGAAGATCACCGCGTCTAATTTCTGACATATAAATCTCCTTTTCTATTTATATTAAGAATTTATAAGGACTTTAAAGTTTGTTTCCTTTTTAACCTATCTTTCATTTTACAATTTATTTGGTTTTTCGTAAATCGTATATTTTGGTAAAAGTCATTTTTCTAGGACTT
The DNA here is from genome assembly GCF_044803185.1 of Mesobacillus maritimus. Taxonomy (GTDB): domain Bacteria; phylum Bacillota; class Bacilli; order Bacillales; family Cytobacillaceae; genus Mesobacillus_B; species Mesobacillus_B maritimus_B. The sequence goes on along the minus strand of NZ_CP085225.1, from coordinate 4,864,149 downwards.
TAGTCCAGAAAAGCTTTGATATAGTACTAATATAAGTTCTGGTTCCGCATGTTGCTAAATTTGTTATAGTTTATCAGATTAACGCTTCCTCTAAATAAAGCATTTCCCCTTCAACTAGTTCTCCCTGCCCATTCGTCAGTTCCACCATCCAAGCAGAAAAGTTATCTTTCTCTCCTTCTTCGACAAATGTTTCAAGTTCGACCTTTTCTAGGTAGTGAATGTCTTTTAGTGTATAAACGGAAGATCTTAACTCATTCTCTACCTTTCCTAAAAGGGTATAATCAATCGTCGTATGCATGACCCGCATAAGCTTTCTTTCGACGATTCCAGTGGCATTTAGACCTTCAGAGGTTGCTTTTCCATAAGCGCGAATGAGCCCACCGGCACCGAGTTTGGTCCCTCCGAAGTAGCGGGTGACAACGACGACGGAGTCTTTTAGGTTTTTCTTTTTAAGGACTTCTAGGATGGGAACTCCTGCTGTGCCGCTAGGTTCTCCGTCATCATTGGCTTTTTGGATATGGTCTTGCTCGCCGATTAGGTAGGCAGAACAATTATGTGTTGCATCCCAGTTTTTCTTTTTTATGGTTTGGATGAATTCTTGCGCTTGTTCCTCTGTTTCAGCGCGTTCGATATAGGCAATAAATCTTGATCTTTGAATATTAATTTCGTGTTCACCGTAGCCTTTAACTGTTTTATAGCGGGGCAGCATGGTAAATTGCTCCTTTCTCTGTTGATCTCTTCCCTCTATTATAAATCGACAAAGGCAATGCGACAAATTGAGTCAAGAATGTAAATAAACTTTAATGTTCGTAAAATGATAGGATGGTATAATAGTACTTATTATCAAAAGGTCCCGATTTTTGACGGAATCTATTTGTAGATGTTTTTAATATATTCACGGTATGATGATTATTATGGGGTAATATCTTTTAGAGTAATCTTCTGTAAAGAAAACCTTGTTAATACATCGGCCCTTCATAAGCAATTTGTAGGATGTTTATTTTAAGATAATGCTGTGTTTACGGAAATTGCTGATTTTGCCTGGAGCGGAAATCAACGGCTACTTATAACGCAGAAGAAATCGCCGGAGGAATTGCGATGGTATTAAAAAAAATCGAAACGAAAACCCTTGATCATATTCTTGAAACCATGATTGACACCGTTACAGATAGTAAAAATGAAGTCTTTAGCATTGGAGAACAATGTCGCCAAGACTATGAATCGATTGTAAACGAGGTAAAGGAAGTTAAAACGCTTGGGAAGAAGATTGTCGAAGATGGGGACGAGCTTGAGCTTAAGGTTCGTTCAGCAAGAAAACGATTATCTGATGTAAGCAAGCATTTCAAAGACTATTCTGAAGCTGAAGTCAAAGAGGCTTATGAAGTTGCCCATGGTCTGCAAATGGAACTAACGATGAAGCGGCAACTTGAAAAACAGCTAAAAGAAAGACGAAACGACCTCGAACATCGGTTGTCTGGTCTTACCAATACGATTGAACGGGCGGGAGACCTATCATCGCAAATTTCAGTTGTCATGAATTATATGATGAGCGATATCCGGCAAATGGGTGAAGCCTTAGAAACAGCGAAACAAAAGCAGGACTTTGGTCTGAAAATTATTGAAGCGCAAGAAGAAGAACGAAAGCGATTGTCCCGGGAGATTCATGATGGTCCGGCGCAGATGCTTGCCAATGTTATGATGCGCTCTGATCTCATTGAGAAAATTTACAAAGAGCGAAGCGGCGAGGAAGCGATAGCGGAAATTCGCGATTTGAAGGTTATTGTTCGCTCGGCTTTGTATGAGGTTAGAAGAATTATTTATGATCTGCGTCCAATGGCACTTGATGATTTAGGTTTAGTGCCTACCCTCAAAAAATATCTGGTTACAACCGAAGAGTATCATAAGACAGTAAAAATACATTTTTGTCATAGCTGTGAAGTGAATAGGCTACCGGCGAAATATGAAGTTGCGCTGTTTAGACTGATACAGGAATCGGTTCAGAATGCATTGAAGCATGCGAAAGCCTCAATTATTAACGTAGAATTAGATATCACAAAAGTAATGGCCAAGGTAACCATTAAAGATGATGGCCAAGGCTTTGATCTGAACCAAACTAAAATGCAGTCCTTTGGTATACTCGGAATGAAAGAACGGGTTGATTTGCTAGATGGAGAAATCTTTATTGATTCAGCCATCGGTAATGGGACTAAAGTAGTCATACACGTACCATTAGAGAGTCAAATTTAAAAGTGTCCATTAAAAAATGGACAAGGATACCCGTGATAGGGTAGAAAAAGGAATCAAAAGCTAGCGGGTAAGGGGACGTTTCGCCTGCGATCAATACAAAAGACAGAAAGCATGATTAGACAGGGAGGGCGAAGAGATGGGAACGAAAATTATTATTATTGATGATCATCAGCTATTTAGAGAAGGGGTTAAACGAATTCTAGACTTTGAACACTCATTTGAGGTTGTGGCTGAAGGGGACGACGGCAGTGAAGTGATGAATTTGTTTGAACTTCATCAGCCAGATGTCATTATTATGGATATTAACATGCCGAATATTAATGGGATTGATGCTACCCAGCAATTAATTGCCAAGCATCCACAGGCTAAGGTCATCATTCTTTCGATTCATGATGATGAAAATTACGTGACTCACGCCTTGAAGACAGGAGCAACTGGGTATCTTTTGAAAGAAATGGATGCCGACGCCTTGATTAGCGCAGTGAAAGTGGTAGCTGAAGGTGGTTCCTATCTTCATCCAAAGGTGACTCATAATCTTGTAAAAGAATTTAGAAGACTTTCCATTCAAGAAGGCGAATCTAGTGTTCAAACCATTGCACGGGTCGAAATCCGCCGACCGCTTCATTTGCTCACAAGACGTGAATGTGAAGTCCTTCAGCTATTGGCTGACGGGAAAAGCAACCGTGCAATTGGCGATTCCCTCTATATCAGTGAAAAAACAGTGAAAAATCATGTAAGTAATATCTTGCAAAAAATGAATGTAAACGACCGTACGCAGGCTGTTGTAGTGGCTATTAAAAATGGGTGGGTTGAGGTTAAGTAGGTTTAACGACCAGCTCTTTTTCTCACTAGGAATGTTTAGATAAAAATGCAATAAGGTGAACTCAATACTAGTAACTTAAAGACATACTTGACCTATTGGTAAGTATGTCTTTATCTTTTCTCACAAAATAATGCAATTTAAATTGAATTCATATAAAATGAGTAATAGGCACAATGCTAGATGTAGTGAAACTTCCCAATGTAATGGGGTTCCTTTCATAGAAGGAAGTAGAATGAATCGAGCATTTCGGGTTGTTTATCCTCTATATACCCATTCTCGTATACGTCAAGTCTCAAACGGGGGAAACTACTCGTTAATCAGCGATAAAAAAGGTAGGTAATTCTATACATGAAAACGGCTGTTGTCACGGATAGTACCGCGTACATCCCGAAAGAATTACGAGAGAAATTGAATATCCATATGATCCCTTTAAGCGTCATTTTTGGGAATGAATCTCTTCGTGAAGAAATTGATTTAACGGCAGGAGAATTTTACGAAAAGGTAAAAGACAGCGAACTACCAACTACTTCGCAACCTCCTATCGGGCAGTTTGTGGAGTTGTTTGAACGCTTGGCAAAGGAATATGATGCGGTTATTTCCGTTCATCTTTCCAGTGGAATTAGTGGAACCTTTCAAGGAGCCGTTACTGCTGGTTCAATGGTAGAAGGGATTCAAGTATATCCTTTTGATTCGGAAACGGCCTGCATGGTCCAAGGTTTTTATGCGTTGGAAGCAGCTGAGTTAGCAGGACAAGGCAAGAGTGCAGACGAAATTATCGCACGCTTAAATGAAATGAAAGAATCCATGCGTGCATACTTTATTGTTGATGATTTAAGCCATTTACAGCGTGGAGGAAGGCTTTCCAATGCACAGGCGTTTATTGGCAGCTTACTGCAGGTCAAACCGCTCCTTCATTTTGTTGATAAAAAAATTGAACCATACGAAAAGGTTCGCACGAAGAAAAGAGCCCTTAACCGTGTTTCAGACCTTTTAGGAGAGGCTGTAGCAAATGGTGTTGAATATCGAGCTGTCATTATCCATGCCAATCGTGAGGACGAAGCGAACAATTGGAAGGCTGAGCTCGAGGCAAAATACCCAAATGTAGAGTTCTCCATTAGTTATTTCGGTCCTGTCATCGGAACACATTTAGGAGAAGGGTCGCTTGGGATGGGCTGGTACAAAAAGTAATCTTTTGTACTTGCCTCCATGGCTCAAATAGTACATTTATATTTCAATGAGCGTCATTTCTAGGTTAGAGTTCAAAATAGCTTGGAAGTGGCGTTTTCTAACTTTTAATCAATGCGGAGGGAAACCATGAAGACTGTAGCCCAAAGGAATGTTTCTGCATGAGGTTTGCGATTGAACACAACCAATTGATTCCTGAATCATTACTCAAAACCTCGCAAAAAACCAACACGATCTCTCAAATCGAAACGCTGCCTCATATCCCCCTTCAACCTTCTTTTTCTTTTAATCATGACCTTCAACACTATCTTTCTGGGAAACAGTTGCTACTTGAAGATATCCCCTTTTCATTAGAAGAAATCCAACAGCATTATCAAAATGGTTATCTCGTTTATCGAAAGGCACTTCTTCAACATGGTAGACAACATGAATGCCTCCGTTGTGGGACGAAGGAGCCGCGGTGGTTTTCTACCTTTCCTTGTGCACGATGCAGCGAGAACTGCGTTTACTGTCGGCAATGTTTGATGATGGGGCGTGTAAGTAGCTGTACGCCACTTATTAGCTGGGCTGGACCTGTCCCAGAGATAAAGGGAAGTGAGAAGGACCAGGGGCTATTACAGTGGACAGGGGCATTATCAGCAGGACAACAGCACGCATCAAACCTTGTAGTCCATGCCGTACACAACCAAAACGAGCTGCTTGTTTGGGCCGTTTGTGGGGCAGGGAAAACCGAAGTGTTGTTTAAAGGCATTGAACAAGCGCTCCAACAGGGAGGGCGTGTTTGTATTGCGACCCCTCGGACCGATGTTGTTTTAGAGCTTACGCCCCGATTAAAAGCTGTTTTCCCAGATGTAGAGGTTGCATCGTTATATGGTGGCAGTGAGGACCGTCATAAATATGCTCGGTTGACCATCTCGACCACTCATCAACTCCTGCGTTTTTACCAAGCCTTTGATACTATCATCGTGGATGAGGTGGATGCATTTCCTTACTCTGTCGATCAAACCCTTCAGTTTGCGGTTCAGCAAGCAAGGAAACCTGGTTCCACCATGGTTTACCTAACAGCAACACCGAGTGCTTCTTGGCAACGAGAATGTCGTCTAGGCAAGCGAGAATATGTCACGATTCCAGCCCGATACCATCGTCACCCACTACCTGTCCCGCAGTTCGTTTGGTGCGGCAATTGGCAAAAACGTTTAGCGAACAAAGCTCTTCCAGACAATCTTGTCTATTGGCTCAATCAAAGAATTGAAAATAACAAGCAAGCACTTCTTTTTGCTCCTAAAATTGCCTCAATGGAACTCATCCTACCTATACTTCGTAAACTCCATCCAAAGGTTGAAGCAGTCCATGCTGAGGACCCGAATCGGAAAGAAAAAGTGACCTGTATGCGCAATAAAGAACTTTTGATTTTATTAACGACGACGATTCTAGAACGAGGCGTCACTTTCCCGAATATTGATGTTGCTGTTTTAGGAGCGGAGGACTCAATCTTTACGGAGAGTGCTCTAGTGCAGATCGCCGGACGTGCGGGCAGGAGTGCTCAATTTCCTAAAGGTGAGGTAAGTTTCTTTCATTATGGGAAAACAGAGGCGATGGTCAGTGCGCAAAAGCAAATTATGAGGATGAACACTGAAGGTTTTAAAAAGGGGCTGTTGGATGTATGAAGCTGTTTTTAGATGAATATTGCCTGGTTTGTAATGGAATCCTAACCCCTGTTATAAGTTGGACTAATGTATTTCTAGATACTGAAGAACAATGGACTTGTGAGGATTGTCAAAGCAAGCTTAAGCTCCTTGTCGGAGAAAGATGTAGCATTTGTAGCCGTGTTTTAGCTGCTGATTATAGAAATGAGAACCTTTGTTATGATTGTGTCCGTTGGGAGCAGGACTCTGATTGGAGTGGGGCTCTTAGTCAGAATATCTCGCTGTATGAGTACAACGATTTTCTAAAAGAAGTGATTGCCAAATTTAAGTATCGGGGCGACTATATTCTTGCGCGTGCTTTTAGAAGCAGGATAAAAAAAGAACTAACTTCCATGAACTTTGACGCCCTAACTCCCATTCCCTTGAGTCAGGAAAGGTTGTATGAGAGGGGCTTTAACCAAGCTGAGGCACTGATTATTGAGGCTGGTTTTAAGCCTAGCCATCTGCTGACTCGAATCCATACAGAAAAGCAATCCAAAAAATCGCGTTCTGACCGGATTCATCTTTCACAGGTGTTTCAACTGGATAGTGAGATACAGATATCTTTAGAAGGAAAAAATATTCTGCTTGTAGATGATATTTATACAACAGGCTCAACCTTAAGACATGCGGCTAAGGTTTTATTAGGGCATGGAGCTAGAAGTGTGAGTTCCCTTACACTCGCACGGTAGAAAATGGAGGTTTATCGAATCAACATTTTCCCAGAAATTGCGACAGACTCCGAGTGGAATTATAGAGCGTTTTTCATCGTTTTTACTATGATGACGAAGAAAACGTCATTATTTCGTCAATCTTTTCTCTGTTAAAGCAGGAGTTCTTTGGGGTAAAATAGAAGTATAGATACATAGTCATTTTAAAGGAGGAGTATCGCTTATGAACTATAACATTCGTGGTGAAAACATCGAGGTAACTCCAGCAATTAGAGAGTACATTGAAAAGAAGGTCAGCAAGTTGGAGCGTTATTTCAATGAGACACCAAATGCCAGCGTAAGCGTAAACCTAAAAGTGTATCAGGACAAAAAATCAAAAGTGGAAATTACCATTCCAATGAAAAATCTTGTCCTCCGTGCAGAAGAACTTCATGAAGATATGTACGCGGCAATTGACCTGATTACTGATAAATTAGAACGACAAATTCGTAAACATAAAACAAAAGTTAACCGTAAATTCCGTGGCCAAGATAGCATCAAAGATGTGGCGCCAATTTTCAATGAAATTGATGTTAATGGCGATGAAGACGAACTAGAATTGGTTCGTACAAAGAGCTTTGATTTAAAACCAATGGATAGCGAGGAAGCGATTCTTCAGATGAACCTACTGGGACATAGCTTCTACGTTTTCCATAATGCTGATACCAACAACACAAACGTTGTGTACAAGCGTAAAGATGGTCGCTATGGCTTGATAGAAGCTCAGTAATAAATTAGTGGGAATTAGCCCGCAGCCGTCCATGGCTGCGGGTTTTATCATTTTAAAAATGAAATGGAGGAAATGATTTTGACTTTTTCAATTGTTGGGTACGATCCGAAAGAAAAAGAGTGGGGGATTGCGGTTCAGTCGAAGTTTCTAGGTGTCGGAGCCGTTGTACCGTTTGCAAAGGCTGGTGTCGGGGCGGTGGCGACTCAATCCTATGCCAACACGGCTTATGGGCCACAAGCGCTAGAGTTAATGGCAGAAGGGAAGACCGCTGCCGAGGCGTTAGAAATCATTACGAAGGATGATCCTGATAAGGAGATGCGTCAAGTTGGTTTGATTGATGCTAGTGGAAATCCTGCTACTTTTACTGGTACCTATTGTTATGATTGGGCTGGCGGTATCACTGGTGAATATTTTGCTGCCCAAGGAAATATCCTTATCGACGGGACTGTTCAGGCGATGGCACAGACCTTTACGGAAACAAGCGGTAGCTTAGCTGAACGGTTGCTTGCGGCTTTAAACGCGGGTCAAGAGGCAGGAGGAGACAGCAGAGGGCAACAGTCTGCCGCGCTTCTTGTCGTTAAGGAGGCGGGTGGCTACGGTGGCTATAATGACCGTTACATCGATTTGCGTGTCGATGATCATCCTGAGCCGATTAAAGAACTCATTCGAATCTACGGCCTGCAACAGCTGTATTTCTCAAAATCTAAGCCGGAGAATGTAGTGGAGATTGAAGGAGAGGTGAGAGAGGAAGTCGTTGCGCAGCTGAGACGCCTCGGTTACTTAAACAGTGAGCCAGAGAACGAAGAAGTGCTGCACAAAGCATTTACGGCCTATTTACATACAGAAAACTTTGAGGAACGTGAGCAGGAAGCCGGGAAGATTGATTTGGAAGTGCTGGCGTTTATGAAGGGGCAGTAAAACTTTTCAGACAACTTTACTAGTAAAAAAAAGGCGGAAGTGTTTGTTGGGTATACCGTACGGTGTAGGGTATTTATTTTCGTGCAGGGAATATACGACTTAAAACGGGGAATATAATGCTCGTAACGGGGAATATAAATCACTTTTTTCAGAAAAACCGACTAGGGTGGGGGTATTAAAGCGGCCAAAAGGCATTTAAAAGGTGAATCTAGGATGAAAATACCCTCCCACAAAGTCTTTTACTAGTATAAGTCATTAGGTTTTGAAGTGGGATAGCGCAAATTCTTGGATTAAGAGTTAGATTATAGTTTAAGAAGCTCAGTGTTCAAGGTGTATACGGTACTGGGTACCTTATATATTTCCCGTACAAGGAATAAAAAATCACCATTTTCAGCTAAAAAGCGGCTGGGGTGAGGGTTTTGTGACCAAAAGGATTAGACAGGCTCATCCAAACAAGTCAGAAAAAAACAAGGCTGTTGAGAAGATACTCTCGTCAGCCTTGTTTTTTGTTATTATGCAGCATGGCAAGAACTAGCTCTATGCCAAAGTTCGCCTGCTGCTTTTCTTATGAAATCTTCGAGCGCAAGTATGCATCAATAAACGGATCGAGGTCGCCATCCATCACGCCTTGAACATTCCCAGACTCAACGTTGGTACGATGGTCCTTGACCATTGAGTACGGATGAAAGACATAAGAGCGAATCTGGCTTCCCCAGCCAATCTCTTTTTGTTCTCCGCGAATTTCAGCAAGTTGCTTTTCTTTTTCCTCAATTTGTCGTTGGTAAAGCTTTGCCTTTAGCATTGTCATCGCTCGCTCGCGGTTTTTAATTTGTGAACGTTCAGTCTGACAAGTTACTACTACACCTGTGGGAGTGTGGGTAATCCTTACGGCAGAGTCTGTTGTATTGATATGCTGACCCCCTGCACCACTTGCTCGGTAAGTATCAATCTTTAAATCCTCAGTTCGGATTTCAATTTCAACATCATCGCTTAATTCTGGCATCACTTCACAAGACACAAAGGAAGTGTGTCGACGACCCGAGGAATCGAATGGAGAGATTCGGACGAGGCGATGTACGCCTTTTTCAGCCTTCAAATATCCATAGGCATTATGCCCCTTGATCGATAGTGTTACGCTTTTAATTCCAGCTTCATCACCAGGAAGGTAGTCAAGGGTTTCTACCTTAAAGCCCTTTTTCTCCGCCCATCTTGTGTACATGCGCAGTAACATTGAGCCCCAGTCCTGCGACTCTGTACCACCTGCTCCTGGATGGAGCTCAAGAATGGCATTGCTTTTATCATATTCTTCGCTTAATAGGAGCTCTAGCTCAAAATCATTTAAGCGCTGTGATAACTCAACTAATTCGGCTTCAAGTTCAGCTTGTAGCTCTGCGTCACTTTCTTCCTTTACTAGTTCATAAGAGACCTCTAGGTTTTCAAATGTTTCAAACATATCATGGAAAACATGAACCTGGTCTTTTAAAGCATTCGATTCATTAATAAAGGTTTGAGCCTTTTGTTGATCATCCCAAAAATCAGGAGCAAGCATGAATTCATCTAGTTCTGCAATCCTTGCTTCCTTTGTTTCTAGGTCAAAGAGACCCCCTAAAGTCCGCTAATTTCTTAGCTGTTTTTTCGAGTTCATTCCGAATATCCGCTAATTCCATCTCGTTCACCTCTTAAAAAATGGTTGTTTTTGCAAAGATTGTTGTTAAAATTGTAAAAATCTTAAAGCAGATTTTTACTACCTAAAGCCGATTTTAACGCAAGATAAGTTATTTCCTACGTTATAGTAAGTTTGCAAGCTCTTTTCTCATTATTAAAAAGCTGTTTTGCAGTGAATCCATCTTATTTATTAACCAAAAGCAACAAACTTTGAGAAAAGAGCCTAAAAAATAGATAATTACTATTATAGCTGATTTTTTGTTCGATAGGAAAAAAGAGGCGGCGAAATATTTTCGCCGACCCCACAAAAATTTTCTTTAACAATATATGCCACTTCATTGGCGGTAGTCATTATGACCTATTGCAGATTACTCATGTTTTCCATGGCAGTTTTTATACTTCTTCCCACTTCCGCAATAACAAGGGTCGTTTCGACCGATGTCCATTTGCTTCACAACAGGCTTTTTCTTTGGCTTTTCTCCGCCTTCTTCTTTTGGATTCACCGCATGTCCTTTTACGACTTCTTGACGTTGAAGGTTATTGCGGATTTCAGCCTTCATGATGTAACGAGCAACATCTGCCTCGATGGCTTCTACCATGCTTTCAAACATTGCAAAACCTTCTGTTTGGTATTCACGAAGTGGGTCAATTTGTCCGTATGCACGTAAATGAATACCTTGACGGAGATGCTCCATTTGGTCAATATGATCCATCCACTTCGAATCCACACTACGGAGAACGATAACTTTCTCGAACTCACGCATTTGGTCTGGTTCCATTTGCTCTTCTTTTTCATTATAACGTTGCTTGACCTTATCAAAAATAATATCAACGATTAGCTCGCGAGTTTTCCCTTCTAGGTCCGCTATCGTTAATTCTCCCTCGCGGAGAAGATTCCCGTTCACATAGTCAATAATAGCGTCTAGCTTCCACTCATCCGAATCCTCTACGGTGTGAGCAAAGACATTTCGTTCAATGGAAGAACGAATCATCGTTTCAACAATATTACGGAGGTTTTCAGACTCAAGGACCTCATCACGTTGCTTATAAATAATTTCACGCTGCTGGCGAAGAACATCATCGTATTGAAGCAATTGCTTACGAGCATCAAAGTTATTGCCTTCTACACGTTTCTGTGCTGATTCTACAGCGCGTGTCACCATTTTACTTTGAATTGGTTGAGTATCATCCATTCCAAGGCGACTCATCATGTTTTTCATATTGTCTGAACCAAAGCGACGCATTAGTTCATCTTCCATCGACAAGTAGAACTGTGTAAGTCCTGGGTCACCTTGACGCCCTGAACGACCACGGAGCTGATTATCAATCCGTCGGCTTTCGTGACGTTCCGTACCAATAACCGCTAGACCACCAAGTTCTTTAACGCCTTCCCCTAACTTGATATCCGTACCACGACCAGCCATATTGGTAGCGATGGTAACGGCACCCCGTTGACCAGCTTCTAAAATGATCTCTGCCTCGCGCTCATGATTCTTTGCATTTAGGATATTGTGTTTAACGCCCTTTTTAGTCAAATATCTTGAGATGATTTCAGAGGTCTCAATCGCTACGGTGCCTACAAGCACAGGTTGTCCTAATGCATTGCGCTGAGCGATATCCTCAACAACCGCTCGGAATTTTCCATCCATTGAAGCAAAGATAAGATCTGCTCGGTCATCACGGATGATCGGGCGGTTTGTAGGAATAACGACTACATTCATATTGTAAATATTGCGGAATTCTTCTTCCTCTGTTTTCGCAGTACCAGTCATCCCAGCAAGCTTTTCGTACATTCTGAAAAGGTTCTGGAAGGTAATCGTCGCAAGCGTCATGCTTTCATTTTGAACTTCTAGGCCTTCCTTCGCTTCAATCGCTTGATGTAAACCATCGCTGTAACGACGTCCTTTCATTAGACGCCCTGTAAACTGGTCAACGATGACAATCTCGCCATCTTGGACAACATAATCCACGTCAAGGTGCATACTAGCGTTTGCTTTTAACGCCTGATTAATATGATGATTCAAAGTGACATGAGAGATATCGAATAGGTTTTCAATTCCAAAAGCCTTCTCTGCTTTGGTAATTCCTTCTTCGGTCAACTGAACCCCTTTTGTTTTTTCATCATACGTATAATCTTCGTCTTTTTTCAGCATTCTTACAAAGGCATTCGCTTGAATATAAAGAGCTGCACTCTTTTGAGCTGATCCTGAAATGATTAACGGGGTCCGAGCCTCGTCGATTAAAATCGAATCTACTTCATCGATGACAGCATAATGAAGCGGACGTTGTACTTTCTGATGGCTGTATAGCACCATATTGTCACGCAGATAGTCAAACCCGAACTCATTATTAGTCCCGTAAGTAATATCAGCAGCATAGGCAGCTTGCTTTTCTTCATTATTCATTCCATTTAAGTTTAAGCCAACAGATAAGCCGAGGAACTCGTATAGCTGTCCCATTTCATTGGCATCGCGACTAGCTAGGTATTCGTTGACAGTTACAACATGGACGCCTTTTCCTGTAATCGCGTTGAGGTAAACAGGCATTGTGGCCGTAAGTGTTTTACCTTCACCTGTTTTCATCTCAGAGATATTTCCTTCGTGAAGAGAAATACCACCCATCAACTGTACCTTATAAGGATAAAGACCAAGTACACGGCGCGCTCCTTCACGAACAACCGCAAAGGCCTCAACTAACAGGTCATCAGTCGATTCACCTTGTTGATAGCGTTCCTGAAACTCTTTTGTTTTCCCTCTTAACTCATCGTCCGAAAATTTTTCCATATCGCCGCTCAAGGCATCAATTTGGTCGGCAAGCCTTGTTAGACGTTTCAAATCGCGCTTATTCTGGTCGAAAATTTTATTTAAAATCCCCATACTGACGCTCCTTTTATCAATTCATTCCCAAGAGGATATTTCCAAATGAAAAGGATTCGCTAAAAAAGCAACGAATCCTTGAAAAATCCGTACTATTCCTACTAATTTTACCACTTACTATTTGGAGTGACAACTAATGGCAAATACGAATCATTTTAATAGAAGCTAATTCACACAGAAATTCCTTTTCCAAAGCAAATGGATTTATCCCTCTTCCCGGTTTTTGCCCAAAAGAATAAAATGCATCCTTTTATTAATAAATTCCTATTTGATAGAGGAAAAATATATGGTGCTATAGGTTTTACTAGTTTACAAGTTTATAAGGTTATTTACATATTTATTCAACTCTTCGGTTGCACACTTTAGCACTGTAAACACCTTAAAAATCCTTTTAAAACAGCATTTATGTCGGTTTTTAGACTAAAATGTGAACGATTAATTTTTTAGTTAATAATGTAATTTTATTCACAGAATGTACATTGGAAAAAGTTTAGGAATATCGGATACTTTGTTATAGGGAAGAACACCTAAAAAAACATAAAAAGCCATTCATCTCGTAAAGGGGGAGAGCATAATGAGGTTCTGGAAGAAAAAAGAGAAAATCCAGACAGAAGAAACAGAGAAAAAACCAGGTTTATTTAGAAGAATGTGGCGCAAGTTCCGTGGGATAGACTGGAAAAACCCAGTGAATCGCTGGAAGTTGTTATTTGCTAGTTTATTTGCAGTTGTAGGCTTTTCAGGATTTTTATGGGGAGCAATTGCATTTACATCTAATCCATCATTCTGTTCTTGGTGTCATGAAATGGCACCGGAATATGTAACATTTGAAGTTAGTGCACATAGTGAAATTAAATGTACTCAATGTCATATAGAGCCTGGTGCGGTAAACATGGTCACACACAAAGTTCACTCTCTTAAGGAAGTTTACTACCATATAGTCGGTGTTCCTGACCCGATTGTTCAAACAATAGCAGTTACAAATGAGAGCTGTATGACCTGTCACTCAGAAAACCGTCTTGTTTCAGCTACTGGGGACTTAATCGTCAACCATAGTGAACATATTCAAGAAGATATACCTTGTGTAACCTGCCATAGCGGAGTTGCTCATGCGAAAGTGGTCGAGCGCGGCATTAACTACCAAAAAGATATGGATTACTGGACCATGGAAAATGCCGATAAGCTAGTGAACGATACGTATATGAGACCCAATATGGGAACTTGTATCGACTGTCACGATAAGGTCAATAAAGGCGATAAGCCTTGGGAAGATATTCAATACAGTCTCCCTGAAAATCCGCATAAAGACGGCCATGGCAAGCAGGATGATGAAGATGGACATGCTGAGGCAGCAACTACAAATCTATCAGCAGAAGATAAAGCTGCTGTAGCAAAGAAAAAAGCCCAAGGAATTATCTTCCAAGCACTTGGTAAGCAGGTAGAGGATGTTAAGATTTCTATGGAATGTTCAACATGTCACTTAGAGGTAAGTACTCCTAAAAACCATAAAGCAATCGACTGGAATCAAAATCACGGCAATGCAGCTATTAACACCTTGGATGAATGTATTGATTGTCACCAGGATTCGAAATGGATTAAGCATTTTGAAAAACAAGACATTGTTAGCTTAATTGATGCTGGTGCTTCAAGAACAAAATACAATCCTGATCTATCGATTGTAAAAACAGACTCGCGTGAAAATAATTTCTGTAGCTCTTGTCATAGTTACCGTCCTGAAGGACACGTAGAATCCGATGTTTGGTTAACTGCACATGCTGACAAAGCGGAAACTAAACAACAGAAGGAAGAATGCTATGTCTGTCATGATCAATCCAAAACTTTAGAAAACACGAAATTAACTGCACCAACGGATGTATATTGTGAACAATGTCACAGAACAGGATTTAAAAGCAAATAATAGATTAACATTTTCAAGGAGGGATCTAAGTGAATGATCATAACGAGGAACAACGGACCCCTCCCCGCTTTAGCGGTAAATGGAAAGTAGCCTCACTTACACTTTTATTCTTGGTGATTTTCTTCTCGATTAGTTATGCGGGCCTTGAAGGGTCGTCAAGCTCAAAGTATTGTGTCTCATGTCATGAAATGAAACCACAATATTATACGTGGGAAGCCTCTACTCATAGTGAAGTTGACTGTGTTGCCTGCCACGTTGAGCCAGGACTAGAAAGCCAATTAAAGTCAAAAGTGGGCAATGTTGAAGAGGTCTATAAAAAATATACCGAGACTTATATCGCACCAATCACAATGCCATCTGAAATCCCTGATGAGTCTTGTGAGAAATGTCATAACATTAACACTAGAAATTTTACTCCTTCAGGAGATTTAATTATCCCACATGATAAACATAAAACAGAGGGAATCACATGTGTTCAATGTCATAGTGGTGTTGCGCATGGAAAGATTTCAGACAGAAGGGTTACTTATAAAAGTGATTATGATAAATGGTCTGAGACTCAAGGGAAGTTATTAATGACTGATACGAAGTACACGAAACCTCAAATGCAGACATGCATGGATTGTCACCGTGTCCGTAATGCTCCACTTGAATGTCAAGCTTGTCATGAAACGACGATGCTGCCAGATAATCACAAAACAAAGGAATTCAAAGTTGGAGGGCATGGAAAAATAGAGCCAGCTGAACTTCAAAACTGTGAAAAATGTCATTCGTATATGTCTACTGAGTCATACGACTTATTTAAAGAATCAGCTAGCTATACGAAGTTTTTAAATAAAGATAAAGAGAATCCACATGAGGATTTAAACAATCCAGAAGTCTCACAATATGCTAAAACCAATACGTTTTGTAAGGATTGCCATGGAATCCGTCCCGAGAGTCATAAACAGTCATTATTTTTGATGAATCATGGGATGCTTTCAAAGGACAATAACAATTGTTTCACCTGTCACGATAACCGCATTGTCAGTGATGCACCAGTAACCAATGTTGCCTGTGCTTCTTGTCACCCAAGTATGCATCCTGGTGAATGGAAATCAAGACATCCTGTTCCACTTAGCGACAGTCAGAAATTTGATCGAAGTTGCTTACAATGTCATGTCGAATCGACATGTACAAAATGCCATAGTTTAGACGGAAAACGAAATGACCAATAAGAAACCGAGAGGGGAATAACCATGGAAACAGAAAAAATAACCCAGGAAGTCGAGGAGAAACCTAGGAAACAGCCAAAATTCTTCACTAAGGTTCAAGCATTCCTCCTGATTTTTCTTTCATTTGCGGTTACATCAGGTGCAGGATACGCTCTCGGCCACTTCTACTTTTGGAATGATATTGATATGAAGAGGGTGAACGAACAGCTAGCGTATTATCAAGAGGAAGTAAGGAAAGATCCTGCTAATTTGGAAAATCGGATTATTCTAGGATATACCCACTACTTAAAAGGTCAGAACGAGGAAGCTATAAAGCAATTTGATTATGTTATTGACCAAGATAAAAATTACTACGATGCCTATTACAATATGGGACTAGTTTTTTTAGATGAGGAACGTTATAACGAAGCACTTCTTATGTTTGACAAGACAGTAAACATTGCTCCTAAAGACTTTAAGGGTCACGTACAAATGGGCATAACATATAGAAACCTTGGAATGTTTGAAGAAGCTATGGAAGCACTTGAAGTAGCAAACCAACTTAATCCCGCTAACTCAGACATTATTTATCAAATTGGCCTAGTTGCAGAAGATCAAGGAGAAATTAAAATTGCCATGGATATCTTCAAAGATGCACTCCAATATGACCCACTTTTTGAAGAAGCGGCAACTGCACTTGAACGAGTAACCGAGAAAGATACAGAAGGTGAATGACATGAAAAGACGTAATACGTATATTTCAATGGCAATGGTTTCATTGGTAACGGCAGCTGTATTTACAATCTTGTTTATGAATCAGGCTAGGGCAATCCCAACTGGGTTAGTAGATGTGATTAATCCGGACGGAGCTCCACAGTATAGTCATCAATTGATTGGAGACTTTGAAAATTCATTAGATAAGCCAATGGATGTTGCCTCTTCAAGCTCTTTTACCTTTGTTTCTGACACAAATAATAAAAGGATCATGGTTTTTGATCTTGCAGGTTCTCTTCTCTACCATTTTGGGGAAGAAGGAAACCAACCGGGTCAATTCAAATTTCCTTATGGGATCACAGTTGATGCAGAAGGTCGGGTATATGTGGCCGATTTATACAACGGGACAATATCCATTCATGATGAGAAAGGGGAATTTGTTGAATACTTTGCCCATGAATATAGCAAGGACAAAACAATTAGCTCTCCGGGCGGGTTGCGAATTGTTGACGAGAAAGTATATGTGACAGATATACAGCAGAACAAGGTGTTTGTCTTTAACATGGAAGGAGAACTTCTTCTTGAAATAGGACAACCAGGAAAAGACGATGGGGAATTCATAGCTCCAAATGCAATTACCGCGGATGAGGAAGGAAATATTTACGTTGTTGATACTGGGAACCAGCGTGTTCAAATTTTTGATAAAGAAGGAAATTTCCAACGAATTATTAATGGCTCAAAAGACGGTAAAGGCGAGTCGGTCTTTGTAAACCCTAGAGGTATTGGTATTGATAGCAGAGGGTTTGTTTATGTTGTCAGTAATTTAACTCATATGGTCTATGGGTTTACAAAAGAAGGCGAACAGAAGTTTACATTCGGATCCATGGGTGAATCAAACGGCCAGTTCTACCTCCCTAATGGCCTATTCATCGATGAAGAAGATAACGTTCTTATTACCGACACCCTTAATTTAAGAGTCTCTGTTTTTAATTAAAAGGAAATGTTCGGACCAACTAAATGACACATTAAACATGAGAACCTTAAAGGAGGTGGTTTGTGGAACGAGGCCTGAGCATAGGTAACTCATAGGGAATTTAGAAAAAAACAGAGAGAAAGATTTAATTAAGGGAGGTTTTTAGCTTGAAAAAATTTAGTTTTAGTTTGCTTTTTGTAATTATGCTGTTTGGTATTTTTACATTCGCTGCTTCTGCAGAAGATTACAATACACCAAACACTACTCCTATTACTGTTGAACCAACAATTGATAATGCTAACGATACTGGTGTAGGTGCTGATGCTGAAGAAGCACCTATAGAAGGAGAGATGGCAGAAGTTATCAAAAACGTAGATGGCCATAAGACACACGGTGAATACCAAAACAACACCAACTCTTGTGCAAGCTGTCACCAAACGCATACATCTAAAGGTAAGCAATTATTATTTGCTGACACAACTTATCAGACTTGTGCTTCTTGTCACGATGGTACCTTAGGATTCTATAACGTCTTTGAATCTGGTGAAAATGCTGACTTAGACGGTGCTGGTACTTTCGGTGGAAGTCATGCTAATAACATGAGTATTCACCAGTCTAATGACACTGTTCAGGTTAAAGCTGCTCCTGGTGGCAACAAGTCTTCTGCAGATGCAAAAACATGGGGAGCATCATTTAGCTGTGCAAGCTGTCACGCGCCACACGGATCTTATAGTGACCGTTTATTACACTACAATCCAAATGGTATGGCAACTACCCCTATTAAGGATGGTGAAGATGCGCTAACAGGCGGAAAACAAATTGTATTACATGATGTTACAACCACTAAACCTGCTGCTGGGGTTTACGCTTTAGTAAAAGAAACCTCCACTACTGAAAAAGTTTCAGATGCTGATGAATTTGCTGTAAAAGTTTACCTATATAAGGGTACTACTAAACAAGAAGTTCCAATGCTTTACGGTTATGGTAGTCATGGTCAGCCACATTTCACTCACTTAGCGTATACTCATCCAACCCATGGTACTGGTCGTATTGAGTATGGAAATGCAGATATTTATTTCAGCAACGAACATGGGTACTTTAAAGCACTAACTAAAAAAGGTAATGAAATTCTAACAGGCTCAACTTCGCTAAAAGGACAAGTTTCTTTGGCTTATGTAGTTAAAATGGATCTTCAAGAAGTACAAGATATTGACGGCTTAAAGATTTATAAGAATAACCAGTCTGCTTACTGGACCGAAAAGACCCTTAATAACACAGGTACAACTAAAGATTTCGTGGGACAAGGTGTTGCGATGTCTGAGTACTGTGCTTCTTGTCACACAGATTACATTGCAAAATCAAGTTCTTCCTCAGGTATAAAATCAGGTACGTTTGAAAAAGCTTACCGTCATACTACAAACAATGCTAGCTACACTTGCGTGCGCTGTCACTTTGCTCATGGTACTGACGCTGAAATTATGATGGATGCTCAAGGTGAAACAGTCGCTGACTTAACAGCTACTGACGGTAAATTTGAAGGAAATAAACCATCAGCTCTTGAATATATGACAGACACCAACCCATCATCAGCACTTAAAAAGTTCACGAACATGACCGTATGTTGGGCTTGTCACAACAGCTCTAAGGCTACAACAATCAAGAACACTAACCGTCCAGAAGATCATCCAAACGGTATGCCTAAAACTGATGTTGATTTTGGCGGAACAATTAAATCTATCCAACGCTAAAAAAGCTAACAATTAGCTGCAACTAATCGTTAGCCGAAAGAAAAAATGTGACGGATTAAGGTATTGTGCCTTGGCACAATACCTTATTTCTCTTTTATCAACCATTTTCTATTTAATTAAGGCCCTTGTCAATTTCATCTTCCGGACTTAAATTAACTTTTATCTCAAGTTACAACACATAAAATATATTAACTGTTTACTCCGTCACATTTTTCGGGATATGTGGTATCTATAACATTCCGTTATTAAAAAATGCATTTGTGACATTCCAACATTTTTTATATGTATATTTATTGAATTTCCAACGAATCTACTAGTCCCTCCTTTGTCTAAGGATTAAAATAGTAATAGGAAGAATCTAGTTATTTTTGAAAGTGAAATAGAAATGAGGGTTAAGGATGAACTATAGGAGAAACTTACTACATCATAATAGATTCCGATTTGTGATCCTTCTAATTATATGCATACACCTAATCAATCCTACTCAATTTCTTAATGTGGTTCAAGTTGGTGCCACCGAGCTCATCACTTCTGATACAGGTGAAGATAACAGTAATACTGATGAAATTCAGACTGAGCCCCAACCTGTAGAAGCTGAATCATCCGAAGTAGAGGAACCTGAAGTCTCCATTTCCATTACCTTGCCTGAGGATGGTGCAGTATTTAATACTAGTAACATTGACTTTATCGGTAATGTAACCTTATTTGAGACTCCAACAGATGTCACGGTCGAGCTTTTTTCTGTAGATAATCTAATAGGTACAGCTACTGTTGAGGAGGATGGAACTTGGTTAGTTTCAGTTACTCTCCTAGAAGGCACTTATTCAGTCTACGCAGTTGCCAAAGATTCTTTAGGAAACTTAGCCACTACTGAGCCAGTAAACATCATCATTGATTTAACCTCACCGTTTATTTCTTTGAACAGTCCGGTTGAAGGGGCATATATTACCGAACCGATTTTATCAGGAACTACAGAAACAAATTCCAAAGTGAAAATTTGTCTGCAATGTTTAGAGGACACTGAAGGAACTATCACCGGGGAATGGACAACCTTATTAGCCAATGAATTTGGTGAATGGGAACATGAAGACACAGAGTTACCTGAGGGTGAACACACCATTTATCTCCTAGCCATCGATCCTGCAGGTAACGAGAGTGATTATACACATCTTAAATTTACCTATGATAAAACTAGACCTGTTGTACTACCAAGCGTTCAGCCGAAGCACGATATGACCCATGTCCCTTTAGATACATCTTTTACTTTTATGATTTCTGATAATCTAGGTTTAGACGCTGCTTCAATAACAAATGAAGTAATCACGTTATCCCATAATGGTGAAAACATTCCTGTTAACCTAACGGATTATAATTCTGAAACTGGCCACATAACCTTCAATGCGGAAACAGAACTACAGCCTGGGGAAAAGTATTTAGTTTCCATTAATCCATTTTATAAAGATATGGCCGGAAACATTGGGCGTCCGAGGTTTTGGTCGTTTACGACAATTGGGGACCAAGTTCGCTTAGAAAATAATCCATATGGCGAAAACCCGCACGGAATGTATCAAAACAATGTTAATACTTGCAACAATTGCCATAGTACCCATGTAGCCGACAATGGAAAGCTTTTATCGGATTCGACCCCCCTTACAGATACGAATATCGGAAATTACTGTAATGCCTGTCACGATGGTACGGTTGGAGCTCCGATACCTGATAATGCAACTAGTTCACATAGTCATAATTATGGAGTCAGTATTGATGGTTCACAAACCAAAAACTCATGTGCAAGCTGTCACAACCCTCATATAGAATGGTCAGAAACGAATCCTAACCTTATTCAGGATCATTTTACTTATGAACATTCAGAGGAAGCTGTTGCGAAAAATGAAAATAGAGAAATCCCTAATAGTAGCAAAGAGCAGTTATGCGAATCTTGTCATGAAACAGATAATATCGCTAGAATGACCGACCCCCGGGTTGATTATCGTATCTTTCAATATAATAAATGGAATACATCAGTTGGACTATATGAAGACTACGAGCTTTGCTTACGTTGCCATAATGCAAACTTCAAGGAAAAGTCTCCGGACATTGCGGATATCGCTCAATTCTTTAATAACATAACGGAAGAAATCAAAAAGCAATATGAAGAAACAGAACAAACATCTTTTGCCGATAGGGACCAGACTGAGGAAAAAGCTTTCTCAGGCCACATCATCAAAGCCGAGGATGGAAGCCCACTAGCAGGTCATATCCCATGCGCAGATTGCCATGATACACATGGCTCGAATAATGTTAAGCAATTGAAAGAAAAAATCGGTCATGAAAATCCTTCAGAGTTTACTTTATCAACCGGAGAGTGGGACGTTAGTAAAGAACGTAGTTTCTGTTTATCTTGCCATAATGGTTCAACAGCAATTTATGGTGTAACGGGAACAATTCCTGACCCAACCCTCTCATCGGGTCACCAAGAAGAAAACCAATCATGTGCTAGCTGCCACGGTGGGTCATCTCAATCCTTCATCGAGGCTGCCCATGCTCCAAAGCGAACGAGCCAATAAATAAATCCCTCCAACAAATCGGAGGGATTTTCTTTTTACTCTTTCTCATGTTTCTGGATTTTTAAAAAGACTTCTTCCTCTTCCTCTTACTTCCTTGAGGGTGTTAGTAGTAGGCAATAAGTATTCTATATAACAATTGCTTTTCAAACGCGTATAATAAGGTTCGCACTATATGAATACTACTAATACCCAGTTTACCCCTTTAACACGGTAGTCGACTGTTATTTACAGTTCAGAACCCTCATGTTATACTCACTGCTGGAAAAATCAACTAAGGGGTTTTAATTTATGAAAAAGCGAAGGCAACATCCAAACTTCCAAAAAGCAATGGAGTACATATATACATTAATTGGTGCTTCTTTTATCGCATTGGCCTTTAACCTATTTTTGCTTCCAAATCAGGTTGCTTCTGGTGGTGTGAGTGGAATTAGTATTATCTTGGCTAATGTTCTGGGTTGGGAACCAGCGTTTGTTCAATGGTCTTTTAATATTCCTCTATTCATTGCGGGCGTGCTGCTTCTTGGAGGCCGGCAATATGGGCTAAAGACACTTGTCGGAACAGCGTTTCTTCCATTTGTCGTATATCTTACAAAAGATATAGAACCTTGGACAACGGATCCACTTTTGGCAGCTCTATTCGGAGGAATCGGCGCCGGATTAGGCTTAGGGATTGTGTTTCGTGGAAAAGGGTCTACTGGGGGCACGGACCTTGCCGCGCAAATCCTTAATAAATACACCGGTATCTCATTAGGTACCTCGATTGCACTCATTGATGGGGTAATCGTCCTTGGGGCTGCAATGATTTTCGATATTGAACGAGGACTTTATGCCTTGATAGGACTTTATGTAACAAGCAAAACGATTGATCTTGTCCAGGTTGGAATCGGTAGGTCAAAAATGACAATGGTGATTACTTCAAAACAAGAAGAAGTACGTGAAGCAATTCTGAATAAAATTGACCGGGGGATGACAAAACTAACAGCATATGGTGGGTATACAGATCAAGAGCGGCCAATCTTGATGTGTGTCGTGGATCAATCGGAGTTCACAAAATTGAAACAAATTGTGAAATCCATTGACCCTAGTGCGTTTGTCATCGTTACTGACGCTTCGGAGGTATTAGGTGAAGGTTTTAAAAGAGAGTAAGCCTGGTATATTATAGGTGTGTAGGGAAAATTTTCTTAAGGGGGTTCTTTTGTGAAAAAGAAATTATTATTCTCATTATTAATGGGGGCATCTCTTGCACTAGCTGCATGTGGTGGCGGTGGAGATGAAGGTGGTGGCGACGGCGATACGGCTAGCGCCAATGGAGAAACCTTATATGCCCAAAGTTGTGCTGGCTGTCATGGTGGGGACTTACAAGGGGGAGCAGGTCCCGAGTTAGCTGCAATTGGGGCAAAATATTCTCAAGAAGAAATTGAAAACATCATTGCAAACGGACAGGGCACAATGCCACCGAAATTACTTGAAGGTGAAAAAGCATCAGCGGTTGCTGAATGGCTTGCTGCTAAAAAGTAAATAAAAAAAGAAAAATGCTTGGAGACATATATATGCTCCAAGCATTTTTTTATCCCAAGATAAGCACCGGTTAGCGATTTCCAAATCTTCAAGAATTGCCAGCAATAAGCCACTAAAATAAAGGGAGAAATTCCTCTTATTGAGGTAAAAGCACGAAAAATAGATTAAATAGCGGGAAAGATTCCGCCTATTTACTCGAAAAACATGAAAATGGACCATTTTGCTTTGCCTTAACGGGAAAAACTCCCCTTATATCCCCTGAATCGAGCCCTTTTCTGCAGGTAACGGGAAAAAATCCCCTTATTTAAACGATTAGTGGTTACTCAATTAAGGATAAGAAGAATGAATGTCTGTTTCATTAATCCGCCTCTCAGACACCCCCCTGCTAATTAAATATCAATTGTAACACACCGATTGGTATAACAATTAGCATGCGAATTATCATCCCGACAAAAATCTTATGACACCATGTTAAAAGGGGTTCGAATTTCAGGGCGGATTTACCGTTTATTTTATTAAACCCCATCTCATTCAGTTGCGAATAGGACTGCTAATTGGTGTGCTAATTTAGTTTTTGTATTCAAAATCCGAACCCGTTAGGAATTTCCTCTAGGTAAGGTTAATGGATTTTACTATTATAATGAAGAAAATAGTAGAAACCCCTAAAAATATGTCTATAAACCTTAGGAGAATCGACAAAGTTCTACTAGCCTCTTTAAGTATAAATGAATACCTTACTTACACAATTTGTCCAAGGATTTGTAATTAGAATGAAATAAAATTGAATTGTTTGTTTTCTGTTGATAAAGCCCCGTCCTTACAGTTTCCTCGCTTACGTGCAGGCAATTCTGCTAACAGATTTTTACGATTTCCCCCACTTTCTGGAGATTATGGCAATAAAGATGCTACTTGAAAAGAAACTGTAATATTTTTATGGGTTTCAATGGGGGGGCTAGATGATATAATAGGTCTGTTACAAAATATGTCGAATGCTAGCCAGTAGGGAAAATACTATCAAAGGTGATTCTAATTATGATAGAAATGAAGGACGTTTATAAAAAGTACCCGAATGGAGTTACAGCTGCAAACGGGATTAATGTATATATTGGCGCAGGTGAGTTTGTTTATGTAGTTGGACCAAGTGGTGCAGGTAAATCTACATTCATTAAAATGATGTACCGCGAAGAAAAAGCTACAACTGGAAGTATTACTGTAAATGGAATAAATCTTTCTACCTTAAAAAATAAACATGTGCCACTATTCCGACGCAATATTGGGGTTGTTTTCCAAGACTTTAAGTTGTTAAATGCTGTGTCGGTTTATGATAATGTTGCTTTTGCTATGGAAGTGATTGAAGAACAGCCTAGTGTAATCAGAAAGCGAGTGCTAGAAACGCTTGATCTTGTAGGTTTAAAGCATAAGGCTAGAATGTTACCAACTGAATTATCTGGTGGAGAACAGCAACGTGTTTCCATCGCAAGATCGATTGTAAATTCTCCAAAAGTGGTTATTGCCGATGAGCCTACCGGGAACCTTGATCCCGATACATCTTGGGGCATCATGAAAATCTTTGAAGAAATCAATTTAAGAGGGACAACCATTGTGATGGCTACTCATAATAAAGATATTGTTAATGGGATTAAGCATCGTGTCATTGCGGTAGAAGGCGGCAAAATTACACGAGACCAGCAGAAGGGTGAGTATGGATATGAAGGCTAGAACATTCCGCCGTCATGTTAAAGAAAGCTTTAAGAGTTTAGCCCGAAACAACTGGATGACATTGGCGTCTGTCAGCTCTGTAACGGTGACCTTATTGTTAGTCGGTGTCTTTTTCGTCATTATGATGAATCTGAATAGCGTGGCTACGTCAATTGAAAAGGATGTTGAAATCCGTGTTCATATTGATGTTGCGGCGAACGAGCAAGATAAAGAATTATTGGAACAAGAACTTAATAGGATACCAGCCGTCGATAGTATTGAATATTCTCCCAAGGAACAAGAACTTAATAGTTTAATTGACAGTTTCGGTGATGAAGGAGAAGCATTTAA
Source organism: Mesobacillus maritimus (assembly GCF_044803185.1). Taxonomy (GTDB): domain Bacteria; phylum Bacillota; class Bacilli; order Bacillales; family Cytobacillaceae; genus Mesobacillus_B; species Mesobacillus_B maritimus_B. The sequence continues at coordinate 4,838,633 of NZ_CP085225.1, read as the reverse complement.
ACTTGTTGAACAGGAAAATCCTTTAAAAGATGTGTTCATCGTAAAGACGAAGAATCCAGCCGACACCATGAATACGGCTAAAGATATTGAACAATTGAATTATGTTTCGAGTGTGAAATACGGACAGGGAACAGTAGAGTCGCTATTTAAATTCATTGATATAAGCCGCAATGTTGGGTTGATTTTAATCATTGGATTGTTATTTACGGCTATGTTCCTCATCTCTAATACCATTAAGATTACGATTATGGCTCGTAAACGAGAAATCGAAATTATGAGACTTGTTGGAGCGACAAATTCTTTTATTCGCTGGCCGTTCTTTTTAGAAGGCCTATGGCTAGGGATTCTCGGTGCGATTATCCCTATCGCAGCCGTGTCCGCTGCTTATTATTATTTATATGACTTGATTCAGTCGAAACTAGCAGCTGATAATTTTATTAAACTACTTGAATTCAACCCATTTGTCTACCAGTTATCCGCTATCTTAATTTTAATGGGAGCGGCAATTGGAATTTGGGGTAGTTTGATGTCTGTAAGGAAATTTTTAAAGGTGTAAGGAAAAGTAGGGGGATTTTTCCTCTTACTTTTTACATAACACGAGATTGATAGAGTAGCGACGCTACAATTAAAAAGATGAGAGAGAGGGGTACAACAAAAGTGAAAAAGCAATTACTCTCACTAGCAGTAGTAAGTACATTAAGTTTAAGCACCCTGCTTAGCCCGATGATGGTGAATCAGGCCAGTGCCGATGACATATCATCATTACAACAACAGCATGAAGAGATTAATAAAAAGAAATCAAGCTTAAATGCCGAGATTGAGGAAAAGGAATCAAAGATCAATGAGATAAAAAGCGAACAGGCTTCTATTGATTCTGAAATTAAAAGACTAGATCTTGCAGTCGAAGATGCAACAAACAAGCTCGAAGAAAAGAATGCGCAAATTAGTAAAACTCAAGAGGAAATAAAGGAATTAGAAGCTGAGATTGTCGTTCTTACAGAGCGGATTGAAAAAAGAAATGAGTTGCTAAAGGATCGTGCTGCTTCCTATCAGGAAAGTGGCGGGAACATAAGCTATTTAGACGTACTCTTTGGAGCTCAAAGCTTCAGTGATTTTATTGACCGCGTGGGTGCGGTTGCAACCCTTGTTCAAGCAGATAAGGATATCCTTGAACAGCACCAAAAGGATAAAACGGATCTTGAAACAAAGCAAGCGGAAGTTGAACTTAAGCTTGCAGACTTAGAGGAAATGAAGGCAGAACTTGAAACGTTAAAAGCAAACCTCGACAGTCAGCGTAAGGAAAAGGAAGCGTTGATGGAAAATCTTAGGCAAGATGAAAAAGAGATGCATGCTGAAATAATTGCTGACGAAGAGGAAAATGCTGTTTTGGCTGCTCAAGCTGCAGCTATTCAAAAAGCGATTAATCTCGAACAAGCAAGACAAGCCGAGCTTGAGAGACAAAGGGCAGAAGCTGCTGCGGCCGCTGCCGCTGCTGCTAGTGCTTCTACTAGTACCTCTACTAGTACCTCAACTCAACAAAGCAGTGGGGGAGATTCTAATACGGTACAAGCAGCATCACTTCCACCAGTCTCTGGCGGTTCCTTTACTTGGCCAGCTTCTGGTATTGTCTCATCTGGTTTTCGTGGGTCAAGAGCAAATCATCATGGAATCGATATTGCCAAAAGAGGTCCTAATGTTCCAATTGTAGCTGCTGCTGACGGAGTGGTCATTAAATCCTATTACTCTCCAAGCTATGGAAATGCTATTTTTATTTCACACAGCATTAATGGACAAGTCTTTACGACTGTTTACGCACATTTGAGCAGCCGATCAGTTGGTAATGGAGCTGTCGTCAGAAAAGGCGACCGAATTGGCACAATGGGCAATACTGGACAATCTTATGGCCAGCACTTGCATTTTGAACTTCATAAAGGTCAATGGAATGGCGCGAAATCAAACGCTGTTAATCCTTTATCCTATTTACCTTAAAAAATATAAAAGGAGAGACGTTGTTCTCTCCTTTTTTTTGTTCCCTAAAAGTGATTTGTTTAAACTTGCTAGATGTTGTTGAGTATTGTTGTATCCAAAGTGTAATAGCCTATTTTTTAAATTAACAAGATGGATCCTCATCCTCTTTTTCAATGGTTAGTTCTTCTTTATATACTTTCTTTCTTTTTATCCCCGTTGTTCTCTACTCTCTTTTCAACTTTTAGTTTTTTATTTCTTTTTGAGCCCATTGTTTGTTTAAACATTTGATGTCCAAGTACGGAAACGCCTGCTGCAATGACTCCATTTAAAATACCTTCAGTTGAAAAGCCAAAAGCAAAGCTTCCAAAGCTTATGGAGATCACTAATAAAATCCAAATGATTGTCCAATCGGGAATCCTCGGTGTATGTTTTAAGCCGTAACCTATCACCCATAGGGCTGGTACCATCATATAATAATTTTGATTGAGGAATTCCAGTAATAAATCCATTCTTCTCACCTCCTGTAGGAATGTTTGCATGAAAATTGAATGCATGATTTCCGTAGAAACCATCTATCGCTAGCCCAAACAAATCTTCATTTCGACTTGCCGACTCTGAATGTAAACTTACCGTCAAATATCGGAGGAAGTTACTATATTATATGAACCTTCATTACTATTTGCTTGGACAAGAAAACTTGGGTAAATGTTTGTTTTTAAAAGAAGATTACCGTCGAATAAGAACAAGGAGCACACCGCAGCGGTATGCTCCTTATTCTTATTGTTTTCTTGTCATTTGCTCTTGCGCCATACGGACTAATTCCTTCACCATGTTCCCGCCGATTGGGCCGCCGACTTTTCCGGCTTCCTCTGAGGTTAGCTTGCCATTATAGCCATGCTGAAGGGGGACATTCACTTCATGGGCTACTTCGTATTTAACTTCATCTGGCTGATTCTCATTCACTTGGTAGCCTTGCCTTTTCATTACATCTACTTTTAATTGATTTAATGCCTCACGGGCCTCTGGAATAAGTGGTCGTCGATTTCTTCTCGCCATTTCGTTTCCTCCTGTTGTTTTCCTTAGTATGCGCATTACAATAAAATACTTGCGAAATAGAAGAATTCATATCTTTAGTAGGCAGGGACTTATGTACATGAAAATAATATGATTCAATCAACGTGTCTACAATTAATGCTTCATAACTCGTCCTATCTCATCATATAATGGAAAGCAAGTCCAATAGAAAATAGTCAGGGCAGAGAGGCGAGGAGGACGCAAATGAAACGAAAGTGGATTGCTCTTTTGATGACAAGTTCCTTGCTGATAGGCGCAGGAGGAACATATGCTGGATTCAAATGGGCAGGAGTGACCGATAACAATACAGGAATAAGATTTGAAAGCACGGATGGAGAACAGCCACAGGCAATTAGCACAGATGGGCTTGAAAAGGTGGAGCGGGCATACAGTCTGATTTTAAGTAACTATGTTGAAAAGGTAGAGCAGGAAAAATTGATTGAAGGTGCGATTCAGGGCATGCTCACAACCCTCGAGGACCCTTATTCGGTCTATATGGATGCTGACACTGCAAGGCAGTTTAATGAAACGTTAGAGTCGTCCTTTGAGGGCATTGGTGCTGAGGTGAGCATGGTTGATAATAAAATCGTGATTGTCTCTCCTTTTAAAAATTCCCCAGCAGAAAAGGCAGGTCTGAAGCCTAATGACCAAATATTAAAAGTAGACGGAGAAAGCGTTGAAGGACTGGATCTATATGAAGCAACGATGAAAATTAGAGGGGAAAAAGGGACGTCAGTCAAACTTGAAATTCAACGTAAGGGATTAAAGGAACCTTTAAAAATTAATGTGAAAAGAGATGAAATCCCGCAAATAACAGTTCATGCTGATATGAAACAGCAAACTGGCGAAAATATTGGGTATTTGGAAATCACTTCTTTTTCTGAAGATACAGCTAAAGAGTTTCAAGAAGAGCTAGAAAAGCTAGAGAAACAAAAAATGAAAGGACTTATTATTGATGTCCGAGGCAACCCAGGTGGCTTCCTATCAAGTGTCCAAGAAATTTTGAAAGGGTTAGTGCCTGATGAAAAGCCGCTTTATCAAATCGAGCAACGAGACGGGGAGAAAACACGCTATTTCTCATCATTAAAGAATGCGAAGAGTTATCCGATTGTTGTCCTAACAGATAACGGCAGTGCATCTGCATCAGAGATACTCGCTGGCGCGTTAAAAGAGGCCGCTGGTTATCCTGTGGTTGGCGAGAAAACCTTTGGCAAAGGCACCGTTCAGCAGGCAGTGCCTATGGGGGATGGCAGCAACATTAAGCTGACTTTATTTAAATGGTTAACACCAGATGGAAATTGGATCCACCAAAACGGCATTGAGCCAACCGTTCCAGTTGAGCAACCAATGATTTATCACACGCATCCAATTCAAATAGAACAACCGTTAAAACTCGATATGAATAACGAGCAAGTGAGAAATGCGCAAGAGATTTTAGAAGGCATTGGTTATGTTCCGGGAAGAACAGATGGCTATTTTAATGATAAAACAGAAATGGCTGTGAAAGCCTTCCAACGTAAAATGGATATGGACGTAACAGGCGTCATTGATGCTAAAACCGCCTCGGCTCTTGAAGAAGCAGCTCGTGAAGAAATGAAAAAAGAAGAGAACGACGCCCAGCTTCGTACGGCTATAAAGCTTTTAGTAAGATAGGAATATAATTGTTCCGATTTTATAGGTGAAATCAGTAATTTTAACCAGTCCAGAGATGGGCTGGTTTGTTTTTTTATGAAAACAATTCATATCTGCTCCAATGGTCACAACTATAGTATTTTAAAAAACTAGTAATATGTTTTAACAGTAAGTTTTGATAAAATAGATGTAACTGACTATATCAATGAAAGTATTAATCATATTATAAAGGCTGGTGACATTGGGTGACGTTCGTCTGGTTAATGGAGTTGCTAAAAGGAACAGGGAAATTATTACTTCACCCTTTGTTCTATTATTTCTTTTTTATTGCAGCATTTTTAGGAGTTTCTCGAGTAAAGCGCGAGCGGAAGAACTTCCATACTCGTGCGGAAGATGCCTTTTTTGAACTGCGGCAGCTAGTGCCGACTGGACTAATCATAGGGTTGGTTCTTTCAGTTATCACAATCGTTTTGGGACTTGTTATTCCGTTTGCGGTGGTTATCTTAATCGCGGTTATGACCCTATTACTAAGCTTACCTGTCAGAGCGAGGTTGCTATCTCCCGTTTATGCCGTAGGTAGTGGGTTTTTTATTCTTATTTTTACCGCTGGACAAGATTGGGGAATTCCTGTCATCGGAAAGTACTTTGAGTCCATTGAGGATAAAATTTACCCCTCTGTCGCCATTCTCCTAGCACTCCTTGTGATTGGTGAGGGAATTTTAATTCGAACCAATGGCGTAAAGGGATCCTCGCCAAAGCTAACTAAGAGTCGACGCGGACAAACCGTCGGCGTTCATGAGGTTAAACGACTATGGATGCTTCCCGTTTTTTTGTTAATCCCTGGTGAGGTGTTAGAGCCGCCGTTTTCATGGTGGCCAGTATTTGCAATGGGCGATCAATTCTATTCTCTTATGCTTGTGCCATTTGCGGTTGGACTACAGCAACAGATTCAAGGGAATTTGCCCAAGGAAGCAATCCGTATGCATGGAGGCCGGGTAGTAGGATTAGGGATTCTCGTCCTGGTGGTTGCAGCTGGGGGATATTGGTTCCCGTTGGCATCCATTGCCGCAGTTGTCCTTGCCATGCTTGGTAGAGAATTGATTTATTTGGTTCAGCGAGTTAGGGATGAAAATCGTCCTTTTTACTTCTCTAAGCAAAATCAAGGTGTAATGATTCTCGGTGTACTTCCTCAGTCTCCAGCGGCCAAAATGGAACTGCAGGTTGGTGAACTCGTAACAAAGGTGAACGGAAATCAAGTGAAGGACGAGAAAAGCTTTTATGAAGCGATTCAACGCAATGCAGCCCACTGTAAGCTTGAGGTTCTAGATACAAACGGTCAAATCCGCTTCGTCCAGCGTGCTTTATATGAAGGCGATCATCACCAACTAGGAATCCTGTTTGTTCAGGATGAAAAGAAATGGGATAGTGCAGCGGTGTAGTTAAAGAATTTTAAAAAAAGACTTAGTTTCTGTTTTTCAGAACTAAGTCTTTTTTTATTGTCCAGGTCTGAGTCCGTTTAGTCTATAGGGTATGGGTGCCCAAAGGTCAAATATAAAATGAGATTATACCAACTGTCTGTGAGAGAAATTGTCATGGACAAGAAGCCCCCTCAAGAAGCCAAAACTGTCCATGAGAGAGCCTGTCATGGACAAAACTCATCTTCAAAATGCTAAAAGTGTCTATGAGAGAGGTTGTCATGGACAAAAATCCCCTCCAAGAAGCCAAAACTGTCCATGAGAGAGCCTGTCATGGACAAAACTCCCCTCCAAGGTGCTAAAAGTGTCTATGAGAGAACTTTTCATGGACAATAATCCCTCCAAGAAGCCAAAACTGTCCATTAGAGAGCTTGATGCATGACTTATTTTTTATATAATTTGTCACTCTAAAGAAGAACCCGTTATGACAAGCAATCAACCAATCAACTAATCAATCAATCTTTCCTTTTTAACCCCAATTTAATCCTTGCGCTCAATCTTCTTCTTTGACAGGGAAGTTGTTTTTGTTTTACAATTATTTTGAATTCGAGATTTTTATAAGGTCATATAGTTACATTGTGCATGTACTTGTGCCGGAAATATATAATTATATATCTCGAATTAAAATATTATTGATTGAAGATAAAGGAGGATTTTTCTATGTTAAAGGTAGGAATTATTTTAGGTAGTACTCGTCAAGGCCGTGTTAGCCCACAAGTCGGTGAATGGGTGAAAGGAATCGCAGATCAGCGAACAGATGCCGAGTTTGAAATCGTGGACATCGCCGATTATAATCTTCCATTCTTAGGAACAACGGATGGTACAGAGCCAGGTATTGCTGCTTGGAATGAAAAGCTTGCAAGCTTAGATGGCTTTATCTTTATCGTTCAGGAATATAACCACAGTATTACTGGTGCTCTGAAGAACGCGATTGATTTTGCTCGTGAGGCTTGGTACGACAAAGCTGCTGGAATCGTTAGTTACGGTTCAACTGGTGGAGCACGCGCTGCTGAACATTTACGTGGAATCCTTGGTGAGGTGAAGGTTGCTGACGTTCGTACACATCCAACACTGTCATTGTTCACAGACTTTGAAAATATGTCAGAGTTCAAACCACAAGAATTACACCTCGATAACGTTAATAACATGCTTGAAGAGGTTGTTACTTGGAGCACGGCGCTAAAAACAATCAGATAATAGATGGTTCAAAAAAACATTCACTTTTACGTGGATGTTTTTTTGTTTTCCATAAAAAGGCAAAGTGATAGCGGTTTATTGTAAAAAATTTATATAGTTGGAAATAGGAAAAAAGTTTCTTAAAATAAGATACCCCAAACTGTATAATTAGGATAAATGGCATCTTTGCTAATAGAGAACCCAAAAATAGAATATTGTTTTAATAAGAGGAGAGCAAAAGAGATGAACTTCTTTGAGTCCAATGAAACAATCCAGAGCTTGAATGCAGTAGGGGAAAATATATTTGTAGCGGATACAAATTTTGATATTGTATGGGTCAATGATTATGCTAATGAACTGATAAAGAAAATTGGGTCTTATATTGAGGTTGATAGGAAAGAAGACCTATATGGTCGCAATATTAGTGAATTCCATCGGAATGAGGCGAAAAAGCAGATTGAGATAATGCAAAATGGCCCGTTTCCTTATAGTACCAAAATAAACCTTTTTAATCGCTATCGTGCTAAAATTGTTGTTAATCCATTGGAGCTGCTTGGCAATAGAATTGGGTATGTTTTGACTTGGAAAGATGTTACAAAATATGAAGAGACTCAGGCAATCATGGAGGGAATGTATACCCCAATTATTGAGATGCATATGGACCATGTTTTATTAATCCCGATAACCGGAGTTTTAACAGAACATCGCATCCGAAAAATGAGGGATAAGACATTACAAATGGCCTCAGAAAAGAGTGCGGAGTATGTCTTAATTGATTTTACTGGGATGACAGAGGTAGATGAAGGGTTTGTCTTAAGTGAAATCAATTCACTAGCAAGTGCACTAAGGTTGTTGGGTGCAGAAGTCATTTATACTGGCTTTTCGGTTAATTTAGTTAAAATGATGGTCCATCAAGGTCTTCACGTTAATGCCACCACCTTTAACACTGTAAAACAAGCGATGAATTACTTAGTTGGTATAAAGAACCGTACAGATTGATGGTTAAAACAGTAATAATTTACCTAAGTCGAGGCTGTGATTATAAGCTCTTGGCTTTTTTCACGTGGTTGGAAACTACCTACTCAGTACGAGGCATCTCAACGGAAGCTAAATAATATACTAATTTGAATTGAAATGAGAGAATATAAGGAAAAATAGGAGGCGTTTAGCTTGCTTTCGATTAACCCTATAAATAATACCGAAAGAGAAAATTATAAACTGTTAATTGGAAGTATCATTCCTAGACCGATTGCATTTGTAACGACCTTGTCAAAAGCAGGTGTCTTAAATGGTGCACCTTTCAGTTATTTTAATATTGTTTCTGCGAATCCACCGATGGTCTCGGTAGCGGTTCAGCGTTCAGGTGGTAACCAAAAGGATACGGCGCGAAATATTCTTGAGACGAAGGAATTCGTCATTCACATTGTGGATGACGACAATGTGAATCAAATTAACGAAACAGCAGCAAGTCTCCCGCCTGAAGAAAGTGAAATCGACTTGGCCAAGCTGTCACCTGTACCGAGTACAGAAATTTCCGTACCTGGTGTCATGGAATCAAAGGTCAGAATGGAATGCGTCTTAGAGCAGGCTCTAGAAGTAGGTGGCACGACTGACCTGATTATAGGGAGAATCGTTCAGTTCCATATTGACGAAGCTATTTACGAACAAGGAAGGATTGACCCTAATGGTCTAGCTGCGGTCAGCCGATTAGCAGGCAATGACTATGCCAAAATTGGTGAAATCTTTACGATAACAAGACCGAAATAAAAAGAGCCTCTAATGGAGGATGGGAGGAATTGAGATGAAACATATTTTTCAGGAAGGTACTGATCCGTCAAGACCGACATTATTATTGCTTCACGGGACAGGTGGGAATGAACAGGATCTACTGCCTCTTGCGGGAAGAATCGACGAAAAAGCAGCAGTACTCAGTGTGCGGGGAAATGTGCTTGAGAACGGGATGCCGAGGTTCTTTAGACGCTTAGCTGAAGGGATTTTCGATGAGGAGGATTTAGTTTTTCGTACGAATGAATTAAATGAGTTTCTTGATCAAGCCGCAGAAGAATACAAGTTTGACAGGCAAAACATCATGGCAATTGGCTACTCTAACGGAGCGAATATAGCAGGTAGTCTTATGTTTCATTTTCAGGATGCTTTACGTGGAGCCATCTTACACCATCCAATGGTACCGCGCCGGGGCATCGAGTTACCAGACCTTTGCGGGAAACCCGTCTTTATTGGGGCAGGGACCAATGATCCGATTTGCCCAGCACAGGAATCTGAAGAGCTAAAATCGTTATTGGAAAAAGCGAATGCATCGGTGCAACTGCATTGGGAAAACCATGGGCATCAATTAACCTTTGGAGAAGTGGATGCTGCTGAAAAGTGGTATAAAATCAACTTTTAACCACTATTTATAAAACATAATTAATGCAATCAACATAGAGGAAGGGCAACCGGATGTCCTTCCTTTTTAGCTAGTCTATTATGGGAATTCCCTTGCCCTTCTACTTTGTTTAGTGAGATAATTATTTAGATAGTTTGAATTTTTGAGTATTGCCACAAATCCATTTACTTAACGCAACTACTAACTTCCTCTAATAATTTTCTACTCAGCTTAAAGGTTAGGGAAATTCTATGTTAAAGGCCTCGTATTGGGAAGAACATCATTTTTAAGATGGAGAATAGGGTGATTATGAATAATAAATGGGGCAAGCTAACTTTTACAAAGGGGAACAAGGTGAAACTGAGATTTGTATTTGCGATTACCCTGTTGTTGACCTTTTTCTTGTTATTTATTTTAAATCGGGACTTATTCCATTTAATACTTGAAGGGGATATTGACACGATCAGGGCCGATTTCGCGGATAACTCCCTAAAAGCGTATTTGATTATGTTAGTCATTATGGTAATTCAAAACAGCTTTACAATTATCCCCCTCATCTTAGTCATTACCATTAACATCACTCTATTTGGTGTCGTATATGGATTTTTGTGGAGTTGGCTGACCAGTATCGTTGCGGCTATATTAGTTTTTATGTCGGTACGATACCTATTTAAGGACCGGTTACTCAACCGCTTTCGCTCTGAAAACATTACAAATATTGAGAAACAAGGGTTCACCTATGTGTTTCATGCACGAATTTTTCCGTTTGTACCAACCAGTTTAATCAATATTTTAGCAGGGGTAACAGCGATTCGTTTTAGGCATTTTTTATACGGAACGATGTTAGGAAACTTCCTTTTCTTTATCGTCCTCTCCCTTATTCCAGCAGGTATTTTGTCAATAAATTTGAATGAATATGAAATAGGGATGATTTTGTTTCTTTCCATTACTCTATTTCTAGGAATCAGGAGAGTTTTTCGTAATAAAAAAAGATCAAAGCAGCCGATAGAAGAAGATCATAACCCAACAGAGAAAGAAGATGTATTACTTGAAGAGAAACGTAAGTCTAACTGACATGAAGGCTCTAAAGGTTGAATTAACTCGCTTTATGATGGCCTATAAATTTGCTTTAGATGAAATGAACACAAAAATTAATATCCTGAAGGATGAGTTTAATTATATTCATGACTACAATCCAATCGAGCATGTCAAATCACGGGTGAAATCACCTGAAAGCATCTTGAAGAAAGTGCAGCGAAAAAACCTCGACCTTTCATTGGATTCGATACAAGATGAAATTAAGGACATTGCCGGAATTAGGGTTACCTGCTCGTTTGTTTCGGACATCTATAAAATTAGTGAGATGCTCCAGAAGCAAAAAGATATAAAACTATTGGATTGTAAGGACTATATTAAAAACCCAAAGCCAAACGGGTACCGGAGCCTCCATCTCATCCTAGAAATCCCTGTGTTTATGTCTGATGGGGAACAACTCATTCCTGTTGAAATCCAAATTCGGACCATCGCGATGGATTTCTGGGCAAGTCTCGAGCATAAAATCTTTTATAAATATAATAAAGAGGTTCCGCAAAGCCTGCTAACTGAATTGAAAGAAGCAGCGACAACTGCTGCTGAACTGGATGTGAAGATGGAGCGAATAAACAAAGATATTAATATCTTCAAGGAAAAGGATCAGCTCGAAGAAGAAGCGATGTTAATTAATGTAAACGAAGAACATATGGCCTTGCCGTTAAGACTTTTAAAGTTCATTGGCCAAACAAAGAAAGAAACGGATTACTAATGGAGACAAGGGAGTCAATTTCCCTGGTATAACCATATTCTGGAGGGGAGAGCATGAGTTTATCAATCATAATCGTCCTTATTATTCTGCTTATTGCCACCGTGGGTACGTTACTTCTCGCTGGAAAAGGAGACGAAGGTTATCGTAATGCCACGAAAAGGAATACAACTAATTTAACACTTATTTATGTTGTGGTAATCCTTATCTCATTTGTTGCGGTCGGTGTATACATTAAGTGGTTTGCCTAAGAAACGCTCTGCAAAGGCGACGGGCATTTTCTTTGAAAAATAGAACCATTTATGAAAAACTGTGTGAAAAGGAATAGATAAGCGTCGTGAGTAAACGGCTCTATTATGGGGGATTTTACCCTATATAAATGATTGAAAGGTTGGAAAAAGATGAAACTATATAGCTCTATTTTAGATTTAATTGGGAAAACTCCAATCGTAAAAATGAATAGAATTCCCGAACCGACTGGTGGGGAAGTATATGTAAAGCTGGAATCTTTTAATCCGGGGGGAAGTGTGAAGGACCGAGCTTCAATTAATATGATTGAAACTGCTGAAGCAGAAGGAAAGCTTATTCCAGGAAAGAGCACAGTGATTGAGCCAACTTCTGGGAATACAGGGATTGGGATTGCCATGGTTTGTGCTGTAAAAGGCTATCGGTGTATCATCACGATGCCAGCGAATGCAACGGCTGAGCGAGTAAAAATATTAAAGGCATATGGAGCGGAAGTGCATCTAACTCCTGCGGATCTACGGATGCAAGGAGCGATTGACCAAGCAAACCGTTTTGCCGAAGAAATCCCGGACAGCTTTATTCCTATGCAGTTCGAAAACCAAGCGAATGCAGATGCCCATCGTGAAACAACAGCTGTGGAAATTTTAGAAGCGTTTGAAGGGAAATTGGATGCCCTAGTTTTAACCGCTGGAACGGGTGGTACTGTTACAGGAGTAGGGGAAGAATTAAAAAAACACATCCCTAATCTTAAAATTTATGTGGTAGAGCCACTTGGTTCCCCTGTTTTATCTGGAGGTCAACCAGGACCACATAAAATACCAGGTACAGGCCCTGGGTTTATCCCAAAAATTTTAAACCGTGAAATTTACGATGAAATCCTACATATAAAAGATGAAGACGCCCAAACGATGGCTCGGCGTTTAGCTGCTGAAGAAGGGATCTTCGTTGGAGCATCAGGAGCAGCATCTGCTCATTTTGCTGTAGAGATTGCTAAGAAATTACCAGCATCGGCAAGGGTTCTTGCCTTAGCTCCTGATACTGGTGAACGGTATCTATCCTCTGATTTATTCCCTGGTTAAGGGTAATAATAGGGGGAAGAATCTTCCCTTAGTTTATCAGCTTCTGTTTACATGAAAAACAGTTATAGTGGGAAAATAGATAATCGAAAGGAGTTGGCTTTAGAATGGATTTAACCATTAATTGGAACAATAAAATGGCCTTTTCATGCGAAACTGATTCCGGCCATGAGATAAAAATGGATGCTGCTCAAGAGATTGGTGGCGAGAATACAGGTCCGAGACCAACGGAATTGCTTCTAAATGCAGTAGCTGGTTGTACAGGAATTGATATTATCTCCATCCTTACGAAAATGAGGTTAGAACCATCTTCTTTTAAAATGGAAGTGCATGGAGACCGTGCTGATGATCACCCGAAAAAATTTACCGATATACATATTCACTATAGTTTAGAAGGGGATTTACCAGAGGATAAAGTGGTTCGAGCGATTCAGTTATCTAAGGATAAATATTGCTCTGTTTCTCACTCCTTAAGCGCAAACATCACAGCAAGTTATTCTATTAATGGAGTGAAGGGCGAAACTTCTCTTTAATAGCTTCAGGCAAAAAGCCGATTTCCATCATATTGGGAGTCGGTTTTTCACTTTTTTATTCGGTAGGGTATGAATGTACATTGGTCATTTTTTACACGTTGATTGTAGCGGAAGGCACGAAGACTCCTGCGGGAGTACGGGGCAGGGGAGACCTAGGTTGAATTGGCCCGCATAAAGGGCCCAATTAACCCCACAGGCGCTTAAGCGCCGAGGAGGCTCTCCGGCACGCCCGCGAACCGCTCGTGCCTGAAGTGGAAATCAACAGCCACGTTTAACAGAGCCATTCAATAAAAAGAAGATTTTCACTAAAAATGCTATAGTAATAAAAAAGATATCAGAATGGGGGAAGGAAAATGAAAAGGCTAGAAGGGAAAGTGATTGCTTTAGCGGGTTCGCGTAAACTTGAGGAAATTAGTAAGATCATTAGCAATTTAGGTGGTACTCCACTGGTACGCCCGGCACAAGGAACCGTTTTTCTTGATGATACGGGACTTGAGGATGATCTTCGAGAGCTAGTAGCCGGAAAGTATGATTGGTTTATTTTTACGACCGGTATTGGAACCGAAACATTATATAAAACAGCTGAGAAAATGGGGTTAGGCGAAGAGTTTCTTCAAACCGTTAGCCAAGCAAAAGTTGCTGCCCGAGGGTATAAAACAGTAAATATGCTAAAAAACTTAGGAATCACCCCTGTTGTTCGAGATGATGATGGGAGCACGGCTGGATTAGTTCGCGCCTTATCTTCGCATCTATCTAAAAAGTCGAAGGTTGCGCTACAATTGCATGGAGACCCAGCCCCAAAATTGATTTCCTTTCTAGAAGAACAGCAAGCGGAATACAAGGAAATCCTTCCTTATCAGCATATTCCACCTAAGCAAGAAGTACTTGAACAATTGGTACAGGAAATAACGACTGGGGAAGTGGATGCGGTTAACTTTACGAGTACACCGCAGGCAAGGTTCCTGTTTTCATTTGCTCGCGAATCAGGACAGCTTGACGCCGTCTTAGAAGCATTCGCTAACGATGTCGTAGCCGTTGCAGTCGGTAAGGTGACGGCCGCGGCTTTAAGGGATGAAGGAATTGAGAGGGTCGTCGTACCAGAAGTAGAACGGATGGGTAGTGCGATTATTGCCTTAGAAAACTACTATGCAGCTCTCAAGCCCACTACATAAATGGTTTAGTGGCTGCTAGCCAAGCCACAATGAATATTTTTTGGACAGCTACCATATGTATAATGGTAGCTTTTTTGTGCGAAAGAAAAAAGTATGAAATTTTCTACTTAGAGAATTGTCTAGCTCCAGCGCCCTAGCGGCTAGTGTCCTTCGCTCTCCACCGCAACGATTGCGTCAACATCGAATCGCTATCGCTCTTCGTGTTTCCTTTATCTCAGTTGGAGCGCTCCAGGCCATACGCCGCTGAACAGGACGCTTACGCTTTTCTTATCGGAATGGGGTGTTAAAATCTTTGTTAAACTTGCGGCTATGATTACAGGTAGTGTTTTAATTGGGACAGCCATTAATGGCTTTTTGGTACCTCACCATCTACTGGATGGGGGAATTGTTGGCATTGCCTTAATCCTCCATTACTATTTTGAATTTCGGACAGGTTTATGGACCGCTATTCTTAGCATACCATTAAGCATTTACGCATGGTTTAATGATCGACGGCAGTTTTATGGTAGCTTTCAAGGGATGATTGTGACAGCTTTCTTTATTGATGTATTAGCTCCGTTAGAGTACCAATTTTCCCTCCCCATTTGGTTGAGTGCAGTGCTAGGAGGGGCAATTAGCGGTGTAGGGGTAGGCTTAATGCTCCGATATAAGACAAGCACGGGGGGCACGGATTTATTAGCCTATTTTATTTCGAAAGCCACTCCATTAAATATTGGACTACTAATCTTCTTAATTGATGGGGTGATTGTCCTAATGGGATATCCAACCCTAGGGCTTGAAAGTTTGCTCTTTTCAACTTTAACCATTTTTATAGCAGGCTCAGTTGCATCTGTTTGCTATGAACGAATCTAGACTGGTTCCCCACCTATTTTCAAGATTAACTTCTTGTCTGGTAAAAAGAAAACGGCTATGCTAAATGGTAACAAAGATCGTTCTTTAAGAGTAGACAGTACGGTCAGGGAAAGGTGCATAGTAGAAATGAAATATTTACTAGCGTTGCTGTTACCAGGAATTATAGTCGTATTTTTTACTAGAGTTGTTTATAATCATTACCTCGGGCTCGTGTTGGCAGTGGCTTTAATTGCCGCATCTGTCTATAGAGGTTATACGGATACCATGCCATTAATCATCATTGATGCATTCTCAATGACCGTTGGATTTTATTTTGCCAATAAGTTGGTTCAGCGAAATCGACCGAAAAAATAACTGTGCTGGATATTGGTCCAGCACAGTTAGAAGCTTTTATATTAAGTTTCCTCACCCATTTGCTTTCGGGAGAATGATCGAAAAGGTTGTTCCTTTTCCAACTTGGCTTGTTACCTCAATTTTACCTGCCATCGATTTAAGAATGTTAAAAGCAACCAAGGTACCAAGACCTGTACCATTTTTCTTTTTTGAATTAGTAGGGGCACCAATATTGTTTACTTCTTCATTACTCATTCCTTTTCCATTGTCCTCAAGTAAAATATATATGGAATCAAGCATTTCATGGACAGCGATTTCCACTACACCATCTTTTTCTATCGCTTCAATACCATTTTTTATAAGGTTTAATAAAGCATAGCGAAGCTGAGAGGGATCTCCCTTCACCGATAGTCTTCGATCAATAGCAGGGAAGAACTTCAATTCCACATCATGCATTTGGGCGTACGACTGGATTGAATGGATGATGGCTTCTAGTTCAGTGTGAACATTTAAGATGACCTTCTGTTTTTTTTGTTCTTTTGCTAAAACAAGATAGTCATTAATAATGTGTTTGGCCGTTTCGAGTTCGTTACTCATTTCATTTACCACATACCGCTTGTTACCAGGAATTTCGATGGTTTGCAGGACATCAACTGAATCCTGAATCTTACCAATCGGTCTCTGAAGCTTATGGGCGATACTAACCGAGAACTGGCTTAGAAGATGCATTCGTTCATACTCAATGACTTCAAAGTTAATTTTATCTAATTCTAAAAGTGATTCATGAATATGGCGTGTTGCGAGCATGGTGATAATATTTAAGAATGCAAATACAATCCATAAAAAGAATTCTCTTCCAGAGAGTACTTGATCATCAAAAAATTGTGTGCCAAATCCAAATACCATAATCGCGATGACCAATAAAGACATGGCGTAAGTTCTTTTCCCATGTGAATCATATTTCTCATATTTATGAAGGGTGAAATGGAAGATAGCTAGAAGCACGACACAAATGAGAATCGTCAGGTAGATGCCAGGACCACCAATGATAAATCGAAAAATAACCACAACGCCTAGTAGCGGGAAACCAACCTGGTAACCACCATATAGGAAACCAAGGATTAGTGGGATATATCTAAAATCCAACATAAAGCCCTCGTTAATTGAAACTGGGAAGGCCATACAGGTGAGAATCGATAGTCCATAAATGATGATGAGCCCAAGTTTTCGCTGGGGTTTAGATTGGAATTTTCTTTTGAAATAAGACTGATAAAATAAAGTAGTAAATAAGATCATCAGTATTTGAATCAGCCACAGACCGACAGGAAGATAAAAAAAGCGGTCCATTTCTTCGTAAAACAATCAAATCACTTCCTTTCTACCATTACCCTTCCATTTTAAAATAAATCTTCATAAAAAACTGTTGTCCACATCACACTATTGAACTATTTATGTAATCTTTTTGAGTATTTTCAAAGGTAGTTTCATTGAAGTCTACTTGAGGAATTCTATAAGTGTGTAGGCATTTGCTTCCATTTGCATGAAGTGTTTACCCAGAGCGGTCTGATAATTACGGCAATCGGGTAAAATATTAAAAAAGACAGGGCAAAAAGGTAGGCTTTTGTCGAATTCTAATACTAATCAAACGATTGATTAAAAATAGATTGAGGACAGGAAACATAAGAGTTTTCCTTCGTTAATTAAACGTTGATTAACCATTATTCGCGGCAAGTCGACTCTAGTTGATATCTTCCCTCAAAGTTGTAGAACGCCTGTTTGCGTTTTGCTGGTTAGTTTCCTCTGCTTTGTGGTAGAATAATGATATAGAATTTGGAAACTTCAGGATAAGTACATAATGGAAATCTAGTTAGTACGGAAAGAGAATGAAAAAAGTTAACAGGAGGATTTGGTGTGGACCAGTTTGAATTAGTTTCAAAATACTCCCCACAAGGTGATCAGCCGGAAGCAATTAAACAACTGGTTCAGGGGATCAAGGAAAATAAGCAGCACCAAACGCTGCTAGGGGCTACGGGTACAGGGAAAACATTTACTGTTTCCAATGTCATTAAAGAGATTAACAAACCAACGTTAGTCATTGCCCATAATAAAACATTGGCTGGGCAGCTTTATAGTGAGTTTAAGGAGTTTTTCCCTAATAACGCGGTTGAATACTTTGTCAGCTATTATGATTACTACCAACCAGAAGCGTACGTGCCACAAACGGATACATTTATTGAAAAAGATGCAAGTATCAATGATGAAATTGATAAACTTCGTCACTCAGCAACCTCTTCACTCTTTGAAAGACAAGATGTCATCATCATTGCCAGTGTCAGCTGTATTTATGGCCTCGGTTCTCCTGAAGAATATAGGGAGTTAGTGGTGTCTCTCAGGACAGGAATGGAGATTGAACGGAATCAGCTTTTACATAGGCTCGTTGATGTTCAGTATGAACGAAATGACATCGACTTTAAGCGTGGGACTTTCCGTGTTCGTGGCGACGTGGTGGAAATCTTCCCTGCTTCACGGGATGAGCATTGCATTCGGATTGAATTTTTTGGTGACGAAATTGACCGAATCCGTGAGGTGGATGCCTTAACTGGTGAAATTCTTGGGGAACGTGAACATGTGGCAATCTTTCCAGCTTCTCACTTCGTTACACGTGAAGAAAAGATGAGAGTGGCCGTTGAAAATATTGAAAAAGAATTAGAAGAGCGTTTAGCTGAATTGCGTGAAAATGATAAACTACTCGAAGCCCAGCGACTCGAACAGCGAACCCGCTATGACTTAGAAATGATGCGCGAAATGGGATTTTGTTCAGGGATTGAGAACTACTCCCGACATTTAACTTTGAGACCACCAGGTTCTACGCCTTATACTTTGCTTGATTATTTTCCAGAGGACTTTTTGCTGATCATTGATGAGTCGCATGTTACCTTACCACAGGTTAGAGGAATGTATAATGGAGACCAAGCTAGGAAAAATGTACTGGTTGACCATGGCTTCCGTTTGCCTTCAGCTCTTGATAACCGCCCTCTTACTTTTGAAGAGTTTGAGAAGCACATCACAAACGCTATTTATGTTTCAGCCACCCCGGGACCTTATGAAATTGAGCATACCCGTGAAATGGTTGAACAAATTATTCGTCCAACGGGACTATTAGACCCAACCATTGATGTTCGCCCAATCGAAGGACAAATTGATGATTTAATCGGTGAAATTCAAGAGCGAGTTAAGCGGAATGAACGCGTCCTTGTGACAACCCTGACGAAGAAAATGTCCGAGGATTTAACAGATTACTTAAAGGAAATCGGGATTAAAGTCCAATATCTCCACTCAGAAGTGAAAACCTTGGACCGGATCGAAATCATCCGCGAGCTTCGTCTAGGAAAATATGATGTGTTGGTTGGAATCAACCTCCTAAGGGAAGGACTTGATATTCCGGAGGTATCCTTGGTGACCATTTTAGATGCGGATAAGGAAGGGTTCTTGCGTTCGGAGCGTTCCTTAATTCAAACCATTGGCCGTGCTGCACGAAATGCCAACGGTCACGTGATTATGTATGCAGATAAGATGACACATTCGATGGAGATGGCGATTAGCGAAACGAAACGCCGCCGTTCAATTCAAGAGGAGTACAATGAGCAACATGGCGTTACGCCTCAGACCATTCAAAAGGATATTCGCGATTCAATTCGTGCGACGGTTGCAGCAGAGGAGCAGGAAGAATACAAACCAGCAACAGGCCTAAAGAAGCTTACAAAGAAAGAGCGCGAAGAAGTAATCGTAAATATGGAAAAAGAAATGAAGGAAGCAGCAAAAGCACTCAATTTCGAACGAGCTGCCGAGTTGCGTGATCTTATACTTGAGTTAAAAGCGGAAGGATGACAGTACCATGGCGATGGAAAAATTAATCGTAAAAGGCGCCAGAGCCCATAATTTAAAGAATATTGATGTCACCATTCCGAGAGACAAGCTTGTTGTATTAACAGGGCTTTCCGGTTCAGGAAAGTCCTCGCTCGCTTTTGATACAATCTATGCAGAAGGTCAACGAAGGTATGTTGAATCCTTATCGGCTTATGCGCGTCAATTTCTCGGGCAGATGGACAAGCCAGATGTTGATTCAATTGAAGGACTCTCTCCAGCGATTTCAATTGATCAAAAAACGACAAGCAATAACCCTCGTTCAACCGTGGCAACCGTAACAGAAATCTATGACTATATGCGTTTGTTATATGCGCGTGTTGGAAGGCCAGTTTGTCCAATACATAATATCGAAATATCTTCTCAGACCATAGAACAAATGGTTGACCGGCTTCTTGAATTTCCTGAGCGGACAAAGATGCAAATCCTGGCGCCAATTATATCCGGTAGAAAAGGCCAGCATGTGAAGGTGCTTGAGGATATAAAAAAGCAAGGGTTTGTCCGTGTGCGAATTGACGGAGAAATGCATGACGTTAGTGATGAGATTGAGTTAGATAAAAATAAGAAACATTCAATCGAAGTAGTGGTGGACCGTATTGTTGTGAAAGAGGGAATCGCCGCCAGGATTGCTGACTCTCTTGAAACGGCCTTAAGGCTAGGGGAAGGAAAAGTCTTAATTGATGTCATTGGTGAGGAAGAGCTGCTGTTTAGCGAGAATCATGCTTGCCCGTTTTGTGGCTTTGCGATTGGCGAATTGGAGCCAAGAATGTTTTCCTTTAACACCCCTTATGGAGCGTGTCCAGAATGTGATGGCCTAGGCTTTAAGAAGAAGGTGGATATCGATCTTGTCATACCAAATAAAGATTTAAGCCTAAGAAAGCATGCGATTGCCCCTTGGGAGCCGACGAGTTCACAATACTACCCGCAGCTGCTTGAAGCCGTTTGTAACCATTATGGAATCGATTTAGATACCCCTGTTAAAGACTTACCCAAGGACCAGCTGGATAAGATCCTTTACGGATCAGAAACTGATCGTATCTATTTCCGTTATGAAAGTGACTTTGGACAAATCAGAGAAAACTATATTCAATTTGAAGGCGTACTTCGTAACGTTGCACGGAGATATAGCGAGACAAGCTCCGACTTTATTCGCGACCAAATGGAAAAATATATGGCTGAAAATCCTTGTCCATCTTGTAAGGGGAATAGGCTTAGACCGGAGAGCCTTGCCGTGCTAATTGATAATCAGCACATCGGGACGGTAACGGCCCTTTCAGTTGAAGAAGCCTACCAGCTCTTTGAAAATCTACAGCTTTCAGAAACAGAAATTCAGATTGCAAAATTAATTCTAAGAGAAATCAAAGAACGACTTGGATTTTTGAAAAATGTCGGTCTCGATTATCTTACCTTAAGCCGAGCTGCTGGAACGTTATCAGGGGGAGAGGCGCAACGGATTAGGCTTGCAACACAAATTGGCTCAAGTCTTACAGGGGTTCTCTATATACTCGATGAACCTTCCATTGGTCTTCATCAGCGAGACAATGATCGTTTAATCGATACGCTTAAAAATATGAGGGACATTGGGAATACGCTGATTGTCGTTGAACATGATGAAGACACGATGCTAGCGGCAGATTACTTAATCGATGTTGGCCCTGGCGCAGGGGTTCATGGGGGGGAGATTGTGTCAGCGGGAACTCCACAAGAGGTCATGAAGGACCCAAGGTCGTTGACAGGACAATATCTCTCAGGAGAAAAATTCATTCCTTTACCAATTGAACGCCGTAAAGCGGACGGCCGTTTTATCGAAATAAAAGGTGCTAAGGAAAATAACCTGAAAAACATCAATGTGAAGTTTCCGCTTGGAACGTTCATTGCGGTAACGGGCGTATCCGGCTCAGGTAAAAGTACATTAATCAACGAAATCTTGCATAAATCACTTGCGATGAATCTTCATCGTGCGAAAAGCAGACCAGGCGAGTTTCGTGAAATAAAGGGTATAGAACACCTAGAAAAGGTCATTGATATAGACCAGGCACCTATAGGTCGAACACCAAGATCCAATCCAGCCACCTACACCGGGGTTTTTGATGATATTCGTGATGTCTTTACGTCTACAAATGAAGCAAAAGTCCGAGGTTATAAAAAAGGCCGCTTTAGCTTTAATGTGAAAGGTGGTCGTTGTGAAGCTTGCCGCGGAGACGGGATTATCAAAATTGAAATGCATTTTCTCCCGGATGTTTATGTACCGTGCGAAGTCTGTCATGGGAAACGCTATAACCGTGAAACGCTAGAAGTGCAGTATAAAGGGAAGAACATTTCCGATATCCTCGATATGACCGTTGAGGACGCGGTAGAGTTTTTTAGCAATATCCCGAAAATTAAACGAAAGCTTCAAACCATTGCTGATGTTGGCTTAGGCTATATTACCCTTGGTCAGCCAGCCACAACTCTATCTGGAGGGGAAGCTCAGCGTGTTAAGCTTGCATCCGAACTGCATCGCCGCTCACAAGGGCGTTCTCTTTATATCTTAGATGAACCGACAACAGGCTTGCATGTTGATGATATCTCTCGTTTATTACTAGTTCTTCAGCGCCTTGTGGACAATGGTGATACCGTGCTTGTCATCGAGCATAACTTAGATGTCATCAAGGCAGCAGACCATATCATTGACCTCGGACCAGAAGGTGGAGATCGTGGGGGGACAATCGTCGCCATCGGAACACCAGAACAAGTAGCAGAGGTGTCAGAGTCCTTTACAGGCAAGTACTTAAAACCTATTCTTGAACGTGATCGCTTACGTATGAAACAACAGGTTTTGGAAAAAGAAAGCATCAGCTCTACATGACCTGAGTAATCGAAAAACGCTCTCGACTTTTTTACTCGAGTTGCGTTTTTTCTTTATCGGTTTTATATAGGGGCGGAGAATACCGATATGACAATCCTTCTCAATGCCCTTAATACTAGAATCTTATTGGGTATGGGAAGCAGGGAGCCGTCTTAGTGCCCATAGTGAGCGAATCTCATTGAGTATGGGAAGCGAGGAGCCGTCTCAGTGCCCATAGTGTTCGAACCTTAATGAGTATGGGAAGTGAGGAGCTGTCTCAGTGCCCATAGTGAGCGAATCACAATGAGTATGGGAAGCGAGGAGCCGTCTCAGTGCCCATAGTGAGCGAATCACAATGAGTATGGGAAGCGAGGAGCCGTCTCAGTGCCCATAGTGAGCGAATCCCAATGAGTATGGGAAGTGAGGAGCCGTCTCAGTGCCCATAGTGAGCGAATCTCATTGAGTATGGGAAGCGAGGAGCCGTCTCAGTGCCCATAGTGAGCGAATCCCAATGAGTATGGGAAGCGAGGAGCCGTCTCAGTGCCCATAGTGAGCGAATCACAATGAGTATGGGAAACGAGGAGTCTTCCTAATACCTATTGTCCTCGAATCCCAATAAATATGGGAAAAGACAAGCCCTCACAACTCCTCAAGTCATGATATTTATCTATGACGGTAAAAGATGCATCAATTCAGTCCCTAAACAAACATAAAAATTTCACAAAAAATTCTTTTTCTCTGCTTGAATCAGGCATGCTTTTTTACCAAACTCTAGAAATGAATAAAGTGGATTGAAACTTCTATTGTTGTACCTACGTATTACTTATAGAGCCTCATAATTAATTGCACAATGTTTTAAGTTTGGAAAATGAGAATATATTGAGAGTGCGGGGAGGTATTTATATGCAAGAAGAGCGAAAGAAAATATTGAAAATGGTTGAGGAAGGCAGGCTGACCGTTGAAGAAGCCTTGTTCCTAATCGAAGAGCTTGAGAAAAAAGAAAAAACGATGGAAGACAAAAAAGCAGAGCTGATTACTGAGCTGTCAACGACAGTAAAGCAGGATGATTCCTACAATAACGGTCATTTCAAAAAGGAAGAATCCTCTGGTCCAAAGCTTCAATCGACCGTTGATAAAATCATGGACTTTGTGGATTCGGCTTTCAAAAAAATCAAAGACTTTGACCTAGATTTAAACTTCGGCCAGTCCGTAGACATTACTCATATTTTTCAACAGGGCGTTACAAATTTAACACAGGTGGATGTTGACCTTGCAAATGGTTCTGTTGAAGTAATCCCTTGGGATCAAGGTGATGTCCGAGTAGAATGCGCAGCGAAAGTTTACCGAGTTGAAAATCAAGACCAAGCAAGACAAAAATTACTTGAAGAGGTATTGTTTTCAATTGATGGTCAAAAGTTGATTTTCTCAAACCAGCAAAAATGGATGAAAGTCGATGTGACCATGTACATTCCTCGATTAGACTATGATAAGGTAAGAGTCAGACTATTTAATGGTGCCATTACAGGGACGAATTTAAAAGCAAATGACCTAAAAGCGAAGACCGCTAATGGAAAAATAAAGTTTGAAAATTTAGTGTGTAAAAAGCTTGAAACAGAAACGGCAAACGGAGCGATTCAAGTGTCTGAGAGTCACATTTATGAACTGGAAGCAGAAACAATCAATGGTTCCATTAGAGCGGATGGTTCCTTCCAGCGTGCTGACCTTCAATCCTTTAGTGGAAGCATAAGCTGCACCCTTAGAAATCAAGCATGTGAGCACCTTGAGGCCTCGTCTGGAACAGGCGCTGTTGACCTTTTTGTTCCGGTGGGAACTCCCGTTAAAGGAGAGCTTAAATCGAATTTGGGGAACTTCAAGGTAGAGCTTGATGGGGTAGAAATCATGGAGGATAAGAGTGAAATGGTTCAAAAATCGATGCGGTTTGCGACGAGAGAAGAAAGTAGCAATCCGTTGAGAATATACGCCGAATCAAAGACAGGTTCCATTTCGCTTAGAAAAACTCTATGAAATGGTTGATTGGAATTGTCATTAATGCCGTCATCTTTATTGCGATTGCTGGCTATTTTGAGTCATTCTATTTGTCGAGCTTTGGTGCGGCATTAGGAGCTAGCTTTTTGCTTTCCATTCTAAACATTTTGGTTCGACCCATTCTCATTATCTTGACTCTCCCAGTTACATTGGTGACCTTAGGGCTATTTCTGTTTGTAATTAATGCCATCACACTTTTGCTTACGGATTCCCTAATGGGAAGTTCGTTTGAAATTGAAGGCTTTGGCATGGCGCTTCTAACAACCGTGTTGATGTCGCTGGTTAACATCATCCTGCAAAATACCATTTTAAAAAAAGAATAAGAAAAGGCTGTTTTCGTAAAGATTGTTGTTAAAATTGTAAAAATCTTAAAGCCGATTTTTACTACCTAAAGCCAATTTTAACGCATGATATGCTATTTTGTACGTTATAGGAAGTTTGCGCGCTCTTTTCTCATAATTAATAGGCTCATTTGTAGTGAAACAAAGCTTAACCCACCCTATTTTGTATCCAAGAGCAACAAAGTTTGAGAAAAGAGCCAAGAAAAAAGAACAATAAAATCGCCGGTCTTCAATAGGGAGCCCGGCTTTTCAATGTTCTTTTTGGGGGCATTTGTTACTGATGACTAGCTTAATCCAGGTATATAAATGTCTCATATCCGTCACTTCGCAATTTGGAAACAAGCGAATTTGCGTTTTGTTTTTTTTCAAAAGCGCCAACCTGGACCTTATATAATCCATTATCTTGATAAACATACGGAGTATAACCATCACTTCGCAATTTTGCACCTAAATCATCCGCATTTTTTTTCTCTTGAAAAGCTCCTGCTTGTACCTTGTACAAACCAGATGTATTAGGTGGGGGTGGATTGCTACTCCTTTTGAGGTTAAATTGATCGGCAACGGCCTTTACAATCGCCTCTGCTACTGTTTTCCGATATTCCTCAGAACGAAGGAGCTTGATATCGTTTTTGCTTGTCAAGAACCCACATTCAGCAAGGACCGCATCCATTTTCGTTTCCCTTAGAACATGGAAGTCGGCTGTTTTAATACCTCGATCGGGGAGCCCTGTTTCCACAACAAGATTTCGCTGGATTTTCTGTGCAAGCTGGTACGCAACCGGGGGTCTAGATGGATAAACATAGGTCTCAATTCCACTTGGACTAGTCCATCCTCCACTTCCAAACGCATTCGCGTGAATCGAGACATAAGCATCAACATTTAGGCTGTTTGCTCTATTTGTTCTTTCCTGCAATGGGACATCCCGATCGTCTGAATGAGCAAAATAGACCGTCACATTTTCATAATTCCGAAATAAATCCCTAGCATAATTAGCTACCGCCCTGTTAAACTCGTACTCTCTCAGGCCATCTGGACTGCGTTTTCCCGGTGTATTATACCCATGGCCTGCATCAAGCATGATTTTCATCCTATCACTCCTTCCATTATAATAGTTATACACTGTTATAATATGAAGGTAGAGCAGATACGGACATGGTTATCTGTAGGTATTTCGACTAAATGAGTTACTTTTTTTCAATCTCAAATAAATCCTCCAGTTTTTGTGACATAAACCGGTAGGAATCTTGTACACCTAGATTGTAAAAATGCGGACCCAGTTTTTCTGTAATAAAATCAAGCATCAAACGCGCCGCTAAATCCCCGAGTTCTTCACCACGTTCCTCCATGAAATATTTTTGAATCTCAGCTGCCATTTCTTCTTTTGTACTTTTTGATAACTCAAACCGTTTTTCACTCATTCGTTTTACCCACCTTTTCTTTTTCTACATTATACCTTCTAGGGCTAAATCGGGCTAAACACCTTGCTTTTACAATTATCTATCATGTTTAGGATATCCTTCGTTTTGTTCTTATCGAAATAATGCTAAAATATATAGTATTGATTTTTTATTAAAAATTTGAAGGAGGATTCCTCTTTGCCTAAAGTCAGAACAAAAGATATTATAAAAAAATTCAACCTTGAACTCATTAGTGGGGAAGATGGGATTAACCGTCCAATTACAATTAGTGATTTATCGCGCCCAGCACTTGAAATGGCTGGATTTTTCGAATATTACCCAGCAGAGCGTATGCAATTGCTTGGGAAAACAGAGCTAACCTTCATCGAAAAATTGAGTGATAAAGACAGAGAGCACAGATTAAGTCAACTTTGCACAGATCTTACGCCAGGAATCATTGTTACCAGGGACATGGAAATCCCTGCAGAGTTAATCGAAGCTTCTGAACGAGAATCTGTCCCAGTTATGAGGTCAAATCATAAGACAACACGTTTATCGAGTCATTTGACCAATTACCTTGAAAGCAAGCTTGCTCCGACTACGGCTGTCCATGGTGTCCTTGTTGACATTTATGGGATTGGGGTGCTTATTACTGGTAAGAGTGGGGTCGGTAAAAGTGAAACGGCACTTGAGCTTGTGAAGCGTGGACATCGCCTCGTTGCGGATGACTGTGTGGAAATTCGTCAAGAAGACCAGGATAATCTTGTGGGTACTTCGCCTGAGTTGATTGAGCATCTCCTCGAGATTCGCGGCCTTGGAATCATCAATGTCATGACCTTATTTGGGGCCGGAGCCATTCGCACACATAAACGCATTTCGTTAAATATTGATTTAGAGCTTTGGGATAAAAATAAAACCTATGATCGGCTTGGCTTAGAAGAGGATAAGCTGAAAATTATTGATTCACATATTACCAAGTTAACGGTACCCGTCCGCCCTGGACGAAACCTTGCCGTTATTATTGAAGTAGCAGCAATGAATTTCCGCCTAAAAAGGATGGGAATGAATGCGGCGGAGCAATTCTCGAACCGACTTGCAGATGTTATTGAAGATGGGGATCATGACGATATTTAGAAACGGTAAGATCTTATTACTCCTAAAAAGTTTTAAAAAATAGATAGAATAACAAAGGAGAATGGATATGGAAGAAAACTTTCAACCGATTGATCCGATTGCCATCTCATTAGGACCTATTCAAGTTCATTGGTATGGAGTCATTATCGGGTTAGGAATCGCGCTCGCGCTATGGTTGGCTATGCGCGAAGGGGAAAAGCGTGGATTAGACAAGGACCTTTTCGCCGACTTAATGTTATGGGCAATCCCCATCGCCATTTTAAGTGCTAGAATTTACTACGTTATTTTCCAATGGGAGTATTATGCACAACATCCTTCGGAAATTCTGGCGATTTGGAATGGCGGGATTGCCATTCACGGTGCGCTCATTGGGGCAGTCGTAACGGCTTATATTTTTACTAAAAAAAGAAATGTTTCCTTTTGGAAAGTGGCTGATATTGCCGCACCCAGCATCATACTAGGGCAAGCAATTGGACGCTGGGGAAACTTTATCAATCAAGAAGCTCATGGTGGTGAGGTTACACGGGCGTTCCTTGAAAACTTAATGCTGCCAGAGTTTATTATTAATCAAATGTATATCAATGGTGTTTACTACCATCCAACCTTCCTGTATGAATCGGTTTGGAACATCCTAGGTTTTGCTTTGTTGATGGGTCTTAGAAGGGTTAACCTAGGCAGAGGAGAGCTTTTCCTCAGCTATGTGATTTGGTATTCAATTGGTCGTTTCTTTGTCGAAGGGTTGCGGACAGATAGTTTGATGTTGACAGACTTTCTACGAATAGCCCAAGTTATTTCAATTGGTCTCATTCTTCTTGCAGTAGTCTTATGGATTTACCGAAGAGTGCAGGGCTATGCTTCCATCCGTTATTTGGATGATGAGAACGCGAAGCAATCAAAGAAACAAAAGAAGGGAAGCAAGAAATAGAAGTTTTTTTATGAATAGGGGGGGAGGTGCTCCGATGGTATCTTCATTAAAAAAGGGGAGTCTGGTTGGCTTACAAACTGTATGGACTTTGGGGAAAATCATTTTTCCGGTGACGTTGATCATCACGATTCTTCAATTTACACCAGTATTACCTTGGGTAATTGATGTAATTACGCCATTGATGGCGTTGTTTGGATTGTCGGGGGATGCAGCCATTCCACTTGTATTAGGGAATTTTCTCAACTTGTACGCGGCCATTGGTGCCATCTTAACTCTCGAATTAACGGTAAAAGAAGTTTTCATTATCGCTGTGATGTTGAGCTTTTCGCATAATTTGTTTATTGAAACAGGTGTGGCCCTAAAGGTTGGGGTTAAGCTTTGGGTAATCCTCGTGGTCCGTCTGGGATTGGCCTTTATTTCGGCGATTGTGATTAACCTTATATGGCAAGGTGGTTCGGAAATCGCAAAGTACGGGATGATTCCTGTTCAGCAAGAGCAGCCTACTGGCTGGTTTGCCATCATCCTCGAAGGAATTGAAAAAGCTGGAATGGGGATTTTCCAGGTGGCTTTGATTGTTATTCCGCTAATGATTGCCATTCAAATTTTAAAGGACCTGAAGTGGCTTGATGTTGTCTCTCGCTGGATTTCTCCGTTTACGAGAATGCTTGGAATGAAGGAAAACACGTCTATGACTCTCGCAACTGGCCTTTTAATAGGCTTAGCAATGGGAGCAGGCGTAATGATCCAGGCGGTTAAGGAAGACGGCGTATCTAAAAAAGACGCAACAATTGCATTCATCTTTCTTGTCGCCTGCCATGCAGTGATAGAAGATACACTGATTTTTATCCCACTGGGGATTCCTGTCCTTCCATTGCTACTCATTCGTATCGTTATCGCAATTTTACTGACGATCACTGTAGCGTTTATTTGGAACCGAGTAGGGATTGCAAAACGAAAGGAAGCTGTATATGAACAATAAAATCGATACTGTTTTATTTGATTTAGATGGAACGTTAATTGATACCAATGAGCTAATTGTCTCATCTTATTTGCACACATTAGACCATTACCTTCCAGGGCAATTTCAGCGGCAAGACGTTTTGCCATTCATGGGTCCAGCCTTAAGAGATGTTTTTGAAGGAATTGATTCAACAAGAGCAGATGAAATGATTCGCACCTACCGTGAATACAACTTATCTAATCATGACCGATTGGTGACAGAGTTTGAAGGTGTAAACGAAACAATCCGTTCTTTAAGTGAAAATGGCTATAAGCTTGCAGTCGTAACGACTAAGCTTGCCGATGTCGCGAAAATGGGCTTGAAGCTAACAGGTCTCGATCAGTATTTCCAAGTGCTCATCGCTCTTGATGATGTTGAAAAGGCAAAGCCAGATCCTGAACCAATTTATAAAGCATTAGATATTCTGGGATCCAAGCCAGAGTCCGCCATGATGGTTGGGGATAATCACCATGATGTGCTTGCAGGTAAAAATGCTGGGACAAAGACGGCCGGTGTTTCTTGGACATTAAAAGGAAGGGAGCATCTTGCGGCATACGACCCAGACTATATGCTCGACCAAATGCCTGACCTCTTGTCCATCCTTGAGGTGAGATAATGAGGAACACAGTACGGCACCAAGTCGAAGGAGCCAATTCCCTTTGGCATGTCTATAAAACGGTCCCTTTTTTAAAGGTCGTTAAAAACTTTATTGTCATTCAGTTGGCCAGGTACACTCCGTTTCTATCAATGAAAAATTGGCTGTACCGGACTTTTTTAAAGATGAAAGTCGGTGACCAAACATCTTTCGCTCTTATGGTCATGTTAGATGTGATGTTTCCTGAAAAAATTAGCGTTGGCCGCAACACTGTAATTGGCTATAACACAACGATTCTAGCACATGAGTATCTCATAAAAGAATACCGCCTCGGTGACGTTATCATCGGCGACGAAGTAATGATTGGTGCGAATTCAACGATTCTACCAGGTGTTGTCATCGGGGATGGCGCCTTCGTCTCAGCCGGAACCGTCGTTCATAAAGACGTTCCAGCAGGAGCTTTCGTTGGCGGAAATCCGATGAGAGTCGTATACACAAAAGAAGAACTAGCGAAACGCTGGGCCGATGATCCGATATATGGTAAAAAATAAACCTGCAGCTGTAGGTTTATTTTTTTTTACCTAAATGAAGACCTCTAATTGCCCGAACGGAGTGGGAAAGCGAAGGAACGGTAAAATAGAAGGCCTCTAATTGCCCAAACAGGTCGGAAAAGTGTAGGAACGGTAAAATAGAGGCTCTCTAATTACCCGAACGGGTCGGGAAAGTGTAGGAACGGTAAAATAGAAGGCTTCTAATTACCCGAACGGGTCGAAGAAGCGGTGGAATGGTAAAATAGAAGGCTACTAAATTACCCGAACGAGTTGCGAAAGCAGTTGAACGGTAAAATAGTTTGCCAATAAGGATGATTGGTACCCTAACTAGGGAGGAGAGCAGGAAGAAAGATCACCAATCAGTCCCAGTGATCCCCCACCTAGAGAGAATAGTAGAAAGTAAGGTAACCAATAACACTCCATTCCCCTAAGCTTTCAAAATCAACATCAACTAGCTACCCACATACAAACAAAAACGGCAGCGAAGCAAAAAACTCCGCTGCCGTTCTTTTATAAAATCCCATCAAGCTGTGTTCTTCTTCTTCGCAACCTTTTTTTCAGATTGTACTGGCTGAACCAATGTGGCATCTGCTTTTAACACTTTAAATAGCGTAAAGGTCATCGCCAAGAGAATGATTGTAAACGGAAGAGCGGCGACAATGGAGGCCGTTTGTAGTCCCGTTAACCCACTGGATACAAGGAGAACCGTGGCAATCGAACTCATCAATACACCCCAAATGATTCTTACTCGTACAGGTGGATTCAAGCTTCCTCCTGTCGTCATACTGCTTAGGATGAAAACAGCCGAGTCTGCTGATGTTACCAAGAAGGTAAGAATCAACATCATCGTCAGGATTGAAACTAAGAAAGATAACGGCAATTGCTCAAATAGAGTAAATAAAGCGCTAGTGATGTCATTATCAACGGCTGCGGCAATATTTGCTCCCCCGAACAAGTCCATGTGAAGGGCGGTTCCACCGAATACAGCAATCCACATTAACGCTACAACCGGAGGCGCAACCATTACACCCAGAATAAACTCGCGAACCGTTCGACCTCGTGAAACTCGGGCAACGAAGGCACCGACAAAGGGTGACCAGGCAATCGCCCAAGCCCAGTAAAACACGGTCCATTCTCGTGACCAATTATTCTCTGTATATGGATTTAGACGGAAGCTATAATTCACAAAGTTTGTCAGGTAGTCACCGATTCCCACGATAAATGTATCTAAAATAAATACGGTCGGACCAGTAACAAAAACAAATAGCATGAGCAATAGTGCTACACCAAGGTTAATATTACTTAACCATTTGATTCCTTTATCCAAACCAGTTGAGGATGAAAGTAAAAATAATCCGGTCATCACGGCGACAATCCCTAGTTGCGGCCAAATTCCAGTTGGGATCCCCAACACTGTATTTAACCCACCATTGATTTGCATAATGCCCATCCCTAATGAGGTAGCTACTCCCATCACAGTTGCCACAACAGCCAAGATATCAATCCCGTTCTTCAGCTTTGGTCGGTTACCAATAAGCGGTGTTAAAGAAGTTGAAACTAAACCATTTTGTTTTTTCCTAAATTGGAAATAAGCCATGATTAAACCGACTATCGCAAAAACCGTCCATTGACTCACACCATAGTGGAAAAAGGAATAACCCATTGCCACTCGTGCAGCCTGTTCTGATAGCGGTTCCACTCCAGAGATTGGAGTATGGTTAAAATGGGTCATCGGTTCGCCGACACCATAAAAGACCAGCGCGATTCCAAAACCAGCTGAAAATAACATTCCGATCCATGTGAAAATCGAATAGGCAGGTTTTTCATCTTGTCCACCAAGACGAATGTTTCCATATTTACTGAATGCAAGGTAAATGAGAAAAACAGTAAAAATAAAGATAGCTACTAGATAGAGCCAGCCAAAAGATGAGGTAGTAAAGCTTAAAGCGGCATTTGCTCCTTTAGCAAATGTAGTAGGAAATAAAGCACCAACCAGCACGAAAACTCCTAACGTAATGGCCGATATCCAAAAAACACTGTTTAATTTATTGTTGTTAAACATCAACTCTCCCTTTCCAGAAACTTTTTTTCCGCAAATGAAAAAATTTAAGAAAGTAAGAACGAAGGGGGTCACCACTAAAAGGTTAGATAGATTGATGTTTTGTAAGGTTATCTAATGTGGTTAGATATGGCGGGAATTCGTTTTCCTAGAATCACAATTTAACCGTCCTCTTTACATGGAGTCTTATTAGGTGCGAAAACCTAAAAGAACCCATTCATCGTTTTGCTTAAGAAGTCCCCTTCTTTTTAGCAAAGAAAACACATTGTGAAAGTAGGAAAAATAATTCCTTTTTTTAGCCTATGACCTGAATTCTTACTTTTGCGAACAAACCCTCCCTTCTTAATACTATCCTAACAAAATAATCTGTATTAAAACAACTTTCAAGATGCGGAGTAAAAGTCTCTAAACGAGAGGAAAACGGATGTTTTTTGGGAAATTGCCGAATTATAGAGGAATTTCCCGAAAAATAGCCAATTCTAAATAATACGATAGTTTTAGATTTTCTTCTGAAGGGGAACAGGATTACTTCGTCTTTTTATCTTGACGTTTTTTTTACAAAGCGGTAAACTACTTATAACTTTATTTCATTACCATATTAGCGAACTAAAGCATTTTGGTTTACATATGAAATATAAAAAAATGGTTTTGAACGGAAAATGGAACGATAGCCAATTGAAAAGGGTGAAAAGAATGAGTCGATTATTCATGTTTGAGAAGCCTCTTGGAATGAGGGATACGTTACCGAACTTATATGAAACGAAGCAGCATGTGCGCTCTGCACTTGAAACAGAAATGAAACGGTGGGGATACCAGTTTATTGCTACCCCAGCGCTTGAATATTATGAGACGGTCGGAACGGCTTCGGCGATTCTCGACCAGCAACTGTTTAAGCTTCTAGATCAAGAAGGTCATACACTGGTGTTACGGCCTGATATGACGGCACCGATTGCGAGAGTTGCCGCTTCAAAGCTTTTAAATGAAAACTTACCAATCAGACTTGCGTATTCTGCTAATGTATTTCGTGCCCAGCAACGCGAAGGTGGTCGTCCGGCTGAATTTGAGCAAGTTGGTTTCGAATGTATTGGGGATGGAACTGTCAGTGCAGATGGAGAAATGATTGCTCTAGCTGTTTCGGCACTGAAAGAAGCGGGTCTGAAGGATTTCCAATTATCGATTGGACATTCAGGTTTTGTAAAAGAATTATTTGTGCAAATCCTTGGAAATGAAGAACGAGCCCAAGAATTGACGAAGTTTTTATATGAAAAGAATTATGTTGGTTACCGGGAGCATGTGAAATCCTTGCCTTTGTCTTCGATTGACAGCCAGCGGCTTCTAGCTTTCCTCAATCTTCGTGGGGGGATGGAAGTAATCGGCAAGGCATTAGATTTAATTGAAAATGAAAAAGGCAAAGAAGCCATTCTAGAACTTCAGGAATTATGGGACATCGTCAGTGATTATGATGTCGCAAAACATGTTAAATTTGACTTAACGCTTGTGAGCCATATGAGTTATTACACTGGCATTTTATTTGAGGTTTATGCCGGCAATGTAGGCTTTCCAATTGGGAACGGTGGCCGGTACGATGGCTTGCTAGAAAAGTTTGGCAAGTCAACAGGCGCAACAGGCTTTGCCATTCGCCTCGATCGACTCATTGAAGCATTAGGAGAAATTGATGAAACGGCTCCAGTTGAATGCATCTTGTTTAGTCCAGAGCGTCGAAAAGAAGCATGCGGATTGGCGAAAGAACGCAGGTTAGCAGGCAAACAGGTTGTCCTTCAAGACATCAGTGGGGTCAAAGACCTAGATGCTTGTACCAATAAATATTCAGACGTAACGTTTTTAGTTGGAAAAGCAGGGAAGGAGCCGGTGAAATGACTGTAAAGGAACCATTAACGATTGCCATGCCGAAGGGGCGTATTTTCGAGGAAGCTGCTGAATTGCTTCGTAAAGCAGGCTACCAGCTCCCACCTGAATTCGATGATTCACGGAAGCTCATTATAGATGTTGAGGAAGAGAATTTTCGGTTTATTTTATCAAAACCAATGGATGTGGCTACATATGTTGAGCATGGAGTGGCGGACCTTGGTATTGCAGGGAAAGATGTTTTGCTTGAAGAAGAACGAGATGTATATGAGCTTCTCGATTTAAAAATAAGCGGTTGTTATTTAGCTGTAGCGGGTTTGCCAAACACGAAAATGAACGATGTTGCACCGAAAATTGCAACGAAATACCCGAATGTTACTGCCGCCTTCTTTCGCGAGCAAGGGGAACAAGTCGAAATCATTAAGCTAAATGGGTCAATCGAACTCGCGCCGCTCATTGGTCTTTCTGATAGGATTGTTGACATTGTCTCAACAGGACAGACATTAAAGGAAAACGGCCTCGTTGAATACGAAACAATCACTCCGATTACTTCAAGATTGATTGTCAACCCAGTAAGCTATCGTATCAAAGATGAACGAATTACGGGGATTGTTGAAGCATTAAGTGAAGTGATTTAATAGCTATGGTGTTTTTTAGACGTTGATTGGAGCAGATAATTTACTTTTAAATAGTCGGTCCTATGTTGAAAGGATGATGGAGTTGAAGATTGTAAAAGTTAGTGGTGACGTCTCGATTAAGAGATCGGTCGACAGTGGGACAGAGGAGCAGCGAGAAGCAGCTAAAAAAATTATTGGTGACGTTCGGCGCTCTGGGGACGCAGCGGTTATTGCCTATACTGAAAGGTTCGATAAAGTGAAGCTTTCCTCGCTTAAGGTAGAACGGTCGGAAATCGAGGAAGCTTATAAAGAAATTAGCGATAGTTTAGTAAGTATTATTCAAGAGGCGGCAAATAATATCCAGAGCTATCATGCAAAGCAACAAAAGGCTTCTTGGATTACGACTGAAGAGAACGGGACGATACTAGGACAAAAGGTAACTCCGTTAGATTCAGCTGGCGTTTACGTGCCAGGTGGAACAGCCGCATACCCGTCCTCTGTGCTGATGAATGTGATCCCCGCAAAGGTAGCAGGAGTGAAGCGGATCGTGATGGTCTCGCCTCCTGGTGAAGACGGCAAGCTGCCTGCAGGCGTTCTTGTTGCCGCCGATATTGCCGGTGTGGAAGAAATCTATAAAATTGGTGGAGCCCAAGCAATCGCAGCTTTAGCTTATGGAACTGAAAGTATTCAACCTGTTGATAAAATTACCGGTCCCGGAAATATTTACGTAGCTTTAGCTAAACGTGAAGTGTTTGGGGATGTGGATATTGATATGATTGCCGGCCCGAGTGAAATCGCTGTCCTTGCAGATGAAAGTGCAAAGGCGGATGAAATTGCCGCTGATCTTTTATCGCAAGCTGAACATGACATGCGCGCAAGCTCTGTCCTTGTCACAACTTCGTCCGTCTTGGCAGAGGAAGTTCAACGGGAAGTAACGGCACAACTCGCAAGCCTTCCGAGAAGGGAAATCGCTGAAAAGTCGATTGAAGACTTTGGTGCCATCTATTTGGCTCGTGATTTAAAGGAAGCGATAGAGGTAGTGAACCAATTGGCGCCAGAGCATCTAGAAATAGTTACAGAGAACGCCATGGAACTGCTCGGGCAAATTCGTCATGCAGGTGCGATTTTTATAGGGCGTTATAGTTCAGAGCCTGTTGGCGATTATTTCGCTGGACCCAATCATGTCCTCCCAACAAACGGAACTGCACGTTTCTCAAGTCCGCTTAGTGTCGAGGATTTTCAAAAAAAATCAAGCATCATTGCCTATAGTGAAGGCGCCCTACGTGAAAATGGTGCGAAGATTGCTCAATTTGCAAGACTTGAGGGCCTTGAAGCCCATGCTCGTGCAGTTGAAACGAGATTGAAAAAATTTAATTAATAAAAATGGATGAGATACACATTGGAGGAATGAAGGATGGAGAGAGTGGCAACGGTCGACCGGAAAACGAATGAGACCAATATTCAGCTAAGCCTGGCAATTGACGGAGAGGGTTTTTCAGAGCTTGAAACAGGAGTCCCTTTTTTAACCCATATGCTTGATTTGTTTGCCAAACATGGACAGTTTGATTTAAGTGTTCATGCTAAAGGGGATATTGAGGTCGATGATCATCATACAACCGAGGATATTGGAATTTGCCTTGGACAAGCGTTGCGTGAAGCACTTGGTGATAAGCGCGGTATTAAAAGATATGGAAACGCATTTGTACCGATGGATGAAGCATTGGCCCAAGTAGTCGTCGATTTAAGCAATCGTCCTCATCTAGAGTTGCGCGGTGAATTTCCTTCTCAGAAGGTGGGTACCTTTGATACGGAATTAGTCCATGAATTTTTATGGAAATTGGCCCTTGAGGCAAGGATGAACCTACATGTCATCGTTCATTACGGTCACAACACTCACCATATGATTGAGGCTGTTTTTAAGGCATTAGCGCGTGCGCTTGATGAAGCAACAACCATCGATCCACGGGTAAAAGGAATTCCATCCTCGAAGGGAATGCTGTAAATGATTGGAATTGTCGATTATGGAATGGGGAATTTGTTCAGTGTCAGCAAAGCCCTGGAACGGCTTGATGCAGCATATTTCATTTCGGAAAATCCAGAGGAACTGCGGAAGGCAGACGCCTTGTTGGTCCCTGGAGTCGGTGCGTTTCCAGATGCAATGCAACGGCTAAATGAATTAGGACTTTCTGATATGATACGCGAGTATGCGGCAACAGGTAAGCCAGTTCTGGGCATTTGTCTAGGCATGCAGCTTTTATTTGAGGATAGCAAGGAAAACGGTGTGACCAAGGGGCTAGGATTGTTGCCTGGAACTGTTGAGCGTTTTCCAGGCCAGACAGCAGAGGGTGAGTCGTATAAAGTCCCTCATATGGGCTGGAACAAGCTACGGTTTACAAATGCATCGCCACTAACCGACGCTGTTGAGCCAGGACATGTATATTTTGTTCATTCTTATTATGTAGCAACTGAGGACAAAGACGTCCTGATTGCAGTCAGTGATTATGATGTTGA
This sequence comes from Mesobacillus maritimus, assembly GCF_044803185.1. GTDB lineage: Bacteria > Bacillota > Bacilli > Bacillales > Cytobacillaceae > Mesobacillus_B > Mesobacillus_B maritimus_B. Next base: position 4,801,119 of record NZ_CP085225.1, on the reverse strand, counting down.
AGTTCCTGCTGTTGTTGGCCGAAAGAATGTATTTGGAATGCAGTTTCATCCTGAAAAAAGCAGTCGATTAGGAATGGAATTGCTAAGCAATTTCACTCGTTTAGCACAATAGTACGTTAAGCTAGTAGACGGAGAACTAAATAAAAGAGAGGAGGGCTACTATGAGTTTTATCGTATATCCAGCAATTGATATGAGGGGCGGCAAATGTGTCCGACTTCTTCAGGGAGATTACGGAAAAGAAACGGTTTATGGAGATTCCCCGTTTGACATGGCAAAATCTTTTGCTGAATCTGGGGCTGAGTGGATTCATATGGTGGACCTCGATGGTGCTCGAGATGGAAAAAGGGTCAATGATACATATGTAATAAAGGCGGCCAAAGAGCTAAACGCCAAGGTACAAATCGGTGGGGGAATTCGCACTGAAGCCGACATTGCTCATTACCTAGATAACGGCGTTTCAAGGGTTATCATTGGCAGTATTGCGGTTTCGAATCCAGAGTTTGCCGAAGAGATGGTAAGAAAGTACCCTGGTAAAATTGCGATTGGCCTTGATGCGAAAGACGGTTATGTAGCCACACATGGTTGGTTAGCAACCTCAGAAGTAAAGGCAGTCGATTTAGGAAAACGTTTTGCCGAAGCCGGTGCAGAAACGTTTATTTTTACCGATATTGCCACAGATGGAATGCTCTCAGGGCCGAATGTACAGGCAATCCAATTACTGGCTGAAGAAACAGGGAAAAGCGTCATTGCTTCTGGTGGTGTCAGCCAGCTTGGTGATTTGCTTGCATTGAAAGAATTGCAGTCCGTCGGAGTAAGCGGGGCGATTGTAGGCAAAGCCCTTTATGAAGGTCGGTTTAGTGTAAAGGAAGCGTTGAAAGCGGTGACGGAATCATGTTAACAAAAAGAATTATTCCGTGCTTAGATGTAAAAGATGGTCGTGTTGTGAAAGGGATTAAGTTTGTTCAGCTTCGCGATGCGGGTGACCCAGTTGAACTGGCTCGCTTTTACGATGAGCAAGGAGCAGATGAGCTCGTTTTTCTAGATATTTCGGCTTCAAATGAAGGCCGGAAAACCATGGTTGAAGTCGTTAAGGCTGTTGCTTCAGAGCTTGCGATTCCTTTTACAGTTGGTGGTGGAATCAACTCGTTAGAAGACATGAAACGGATTTTGCGTTCAGGGGCAGATAAGGTGAGCCTCAATACCGCAGCAGTTTTAAATCCTAGCTTGATTACTGAAGGAGCCGACTTTTTCGGTACGCAGTGTATCGTCGTGGCGATTGATGCAAAATACGATCCGGAGTTAGGTTCATGGCGTGTTTATACACATGGCGGCAGAACCGCAACAGATCGTGAAGTGATTGAATGGGCTCGTGAGGCAGTGCGCCTTGGGGCGGGAGAAATCCTTCTTACGAGCATGGACAGTGATGGTGAAAAGAAAGGCTTTGATCTGAAGCTGACAAAAGCGGTCAGCGAAGCCGTTTCTGTCCCAGTTATTGCTTCGGGTGGAGCGGGGAATGCTGAACATTTTGTTGATGCATTCGTTGAAGGCAAAGCCGACGCCGCGTTAGCAGCTTCTATTTTTCACTATAAAGAAACCTCGGTGGCAGAAGTAAAAACATACCTCCGTGAAAAAGGAGTCGAAGTTCGATGAATATAGATGACCTAAAGTTTGATGATAATGGTTTAATCACAGCAGTTGTCCAGGATGCTGTCACCCGTGAAGTTTTAACAGTTGCTTATATGAACAAAGAGTCACTGGGAAAGTCGCTTGAAACGCGAGAAACATGGTTTTATAGCCGCTCCCGCCAAGAACTTTGGCATAAAGGCGAGACAAGTGGCAATACCCAAAGAATCGTAGATATGAAGTATGATTGTGATGGAGATGCGCTAGTGGTTCTCGTTGAACCGGCTGGGCCAGCTTGTCATACAGGTTCTGTTAGCTGTTTTAACGAAAGCCTTTTACAAGAAGGAACTCCGGCTACTGAAGCTGCAACCCTCTCTGATTATCGAATCTTACTAGCGCTAGAACAAGTTATCGCTGACCGTGAACGTGAGCGTCCAGAGGGTGCTTACACCACCTACTTGTTCGAAAAAGGTGTCGATAAAATTTTAAAAAAGGTTGGCGAAGAGGCATCAGAAGTCATCATCGCCGCAAAAAATCGCGACCAGGAAGAATTAAAATGGGAGTCAGCAGACCTGCTCTACCATTTACTCGTCCTGCTTCGTGAACAAGAGCTACCGTTTAAAGAGATATTAGCTGTCCTAGACAAGCGTCATATGGAAAAGAAATAGTTTTATGAGCCGACCAGGAATGATTTCTGGTTGGTTTCTTTAGTTCTAGCTAGGCTTGTGTGATTTTTATTCCCTCTAGGGGAATATAACGTCTGTCAGGGGGAATATAATGCAGCTAGCCAGAAATTCGATTAATTTTATTCTCCCTAGGGGAATAAAAAGTACCCCTACCCCCTATGATGTTACGAGTATATCAAAATATCTAGCAATTTCATGAAGGAAATTCCCTCTTTATTGCCGTATTCTTCTATAAAACCTTAAATTTGTATATAAAACCTCGTCCAATCCCCCAGACTGAGACTCAATCCCCCAAAAATACCTCATATTAGAATGGAAATCCGCATTTATAAGTCGGGGTATAGGAACCACTAGAAATCACGCTACAAACGTTTAAATAACCAATGACCGATAATAGTAAGAGCCGGTGGAGTGCATATCGCGGACATCTTTTTAATCACAATAATCCCCGCCAAATTTAACCTTCACCCAACCCCTTCGATTATGTTATACTTATTTGGTTAAAAAACCTTTTGTGGAGGACAAAATGGGAGAAGACTCTAAAGCATTAAATCAAAAAGGGCAACTACTGTCATTTGTCCCGACAGGTGAGTATTATTTCACCAAAGGGGTCAAAGCGTATCAACGCCGGGATTTGTTACGGGCGCATAAATATTTTAGTCGTGCCATGGAACTAGAGCCAGGCGAACCGATGATTATCTGTCAGCTCGCGATTGTCTCAACCGAGCTTGGGGAATACCAACAGTCAATCAGCTTATTAAAAATGATCCTTGAAGAATTGGATGAAGAAATGGTAGAGTGCCATTATTTTTTAGCAAATAATTATGCTCATTTGGGCTTATTTAAAGATGCATATCATTATGCCAACCTTTACTTGGAGTTAACACGTGACGGGGAGTTCAGCGATGACGCTGAGGAACTTCTCGAACTGATTATGCTAGAGGCAGACGATTTGGAGGAAGCTCTTTTTGAAGAGGATAGTCTCATAGTTAAACAAGAAGAGGCTAGGTCCCTACTTGAAGCGGGTGAATTTCCGCGGGCGGTAGAGATTTTCGAGGAGCTTATCGAGGAATACCCTGAATATTGGTCTGCTTATAATAACCTGGCGTTGGCCAACTTTTATCTTGGTCATCAAGTCAAAGCCAATGAGATTCTCGATCAAGTGCTTACCCAAAACCCTGGGAACCTACATGCACTATGTAATAAGCTAGTTTTTGCTTATTATCAAAATCGGAATAAGGATGTTCAAAACTTGGTTGCTACTCTGGCTAAAATCCAGCCGCTTTTAGCGGAGCAGCAGTTTAAGCTTGGAGCGACCTTCTCGTTGATCGGTGAATATGAGCTTGGCTACAAATGGTTGAACCGCTTAAGGAAATACGGCCATGATGGAGATGGGGCTTTTTATTATTGGCTCGCACATTCTTCCTATCATACTGGTCGAGAACAAGCGGCTAGAAATCATTGGAAAAAAGTACTAGAGTATAGTCCTGAAAAAGCGGGGCATGAGCCTTGGGGGAACCAGGAACTTGGCCTAGATACTCAGGTCAAAACGATTATCAAAAGGTTCCAAAGTGAGCATCCTGAAGAGCGCCTTTTTGCATTGTTTTTAACGTCAGTTTCTAACCAGAAGGAAGAGATTCTTTCTGCTAATAAAATTGCCGAAAACTTGACGGGGCTTGAAAAAAGTTATCTTTCTTATGTTCAATCTGGAAAATTCAATCCAGGGATGGAACCTGTAATCGGAGCACACGAAACGGCTCTCGTCCTATATGATTTCCATCAACCGATTGACCATGAGGAAGCTGGTATTTATTTAGTTTGGTTTGCTGTGTTTGATAAGGCAGTCAAAGTTGGGTTTAATTTTAAAAATAAAAAGGCTTGGGCGGCTGCCGTCGAGTTTGTTTGGGAAAAGCTACGTGAAGGAAAAATCACCAAAATCGCATTAGCTAAAAAGTACGGACTTTCCGTTTCTACCTTAAATAAATACATCGATCTAGTTGGCGAATGCTTAGATTAAGATAAGGTGACAGGTACCATCCAAATTGGATTGGTCCTGTCACTTTTTTTTGGTTGCTTAAAATAGACAGGTTACTCTAGTCCGTACGTCGCTGACCAGGGCACCTCCGCTTTTCATGTAAGCAAATTTTTGGACTCTTTCTTATTTGTTTTATAGGATAAGGATAGGTAGCAGATACTAACTATTATCGTAATTGTTTTACAAGGATATACTGCTATATAAAGGAGTGGAGTTACATGTCTGAAGAAAAAATTTATGATGTTATTATCATTGGAGCAGGTCCAGCGGGAATGACAGCAGCTGTTTATACATCACGTGCAAATCTTTCTACGCTTATGCTTGAGCGTGGAGTTCCAGGCGGGCAAATGGCCAATACCGAAGATGTTGAAAATTATCCAGGATTTGATAGTATCTTAGGACCAGAACTTTCAACGAAGATGTTTGACCATGCAAAGAAATTCGGTGCTGAGTATGCTTATGGTGATGTAAAGGAAATCATTGATGGTAAGGAATACAAAACCATTGTTGCAGGTTCCAAACAATATAAGGCTCATTCCATTATTATTTCTGCTGGTGCAGAGTATAAGAAGATTGGCGTACCTGGCGAACAAGAACTAGGTGGCCGTGGGGTTTCTTATTGTGCCGTTTGTGACGGGGCTTTCTTCAAGGGCAAAGAGCTAGTCGTTGTTGGTGGAGGAGATTCAGCGGTAGAGGAAGGTGTTTACTTAACACGTTTTGCGTCGAAAGTAACCATTGTACACCGACGTGACGAATTGCGCGCACAAAAGATCCTTCAAGACCGTGCGTTTGCAAATGAGAAAATTGATTTTATTTGGAACCACACAGTTAAGGAAATCCATGAAAAAGATGGAAAAGTTGGCAGCTTGACTCTCGTATCCACGAACGATAGCAAAGAAATGGAATTTAAGGCAGATGGTGTATTTATTTACATTGGCATGGTTCCATTGACAAAGCCATTTGAAGGACTAGGAATTACAAATAGCAATGGTTACATTGAGACCAATGAAAATATGGAAACGAAGGTTCCTGGTATTTTTGCGGCGGGAGATATCCGTGAAAAAACGTTGCGCCAAATTGTAACGGCAACAGGTGATGGAAGTATTGCTGCGCAGCAGGCACAGCATTTTGTTGAGGAGCTCAAAGAGGAACTGAAAGCAAAAGCTTAAGGTTATTGCATCCCTTAGGAGTTTGAATAGGTTCGTCAATGTTCGTCTTCGTTTTATCTGCACAATAACGTAATTTTTAATTAACTCTACTGTAACAGTAGTGAAATATTTATCTGGTACAATGAAGTTACAAATTGACCCCCTTTTAAAAATATACTTGTTGATGCACAGGCTCTGCCTGTGCTATTTTTTTTGTCTTACATATAGTACAGCTTGTTTAATGGGTATATAACACCATTTCATTCGTCCTAGTTTTACTGGGGGATTTATTGACAAAATTAACGGTTTTCGATTCATTGTGAGTGGTTTCTAAAAATAGTATAATGAAAATAATGAAAAGTTCGGAGTCCTGTTTTATTTTCAACACAAAATAACCGGACATTTAATTATAATAGTGTAAAAGAAGGTGAAACAATGCAACGGGTGGCAAATTGTCTTCTAGTAAAAGAGAACAAAGTGTTATTGCTTCAGAAGCCTCGTCGTGGTTGGTGGGTGGCTCCTGGTGGGAAGATGGAGCCAGGGGAAACCGCTAAAGAATCTTGCATCCGAGAATTCCGCGAGGAGACAGGTATCTACTTATTGAATCCTAAAATCAAGGGAATTTTTACTTTTATTATAAAAGACGGCGATCAGGTGGTGAACGAGTGGATGATGTTTACCTTTAATGCTACAGAATCGACTGGCGTTCATCTCGAGAGATCAGAGGAAGGAGATCTTGCCTGGCATGACACGGAAGAAATTAAGAACCTTCCGATGGCTGCAGGTGACTATCATATTCTAGATTATATGGTACATGGTCAAGGAATTATTTACGGTACATTTACCTACACTCCTGATATGGAACTGCTTCATTACCGACTCGACCCGAATTAAGCTGGTAAAGTCATTCATTTTAAATCTTTAATTCGTAATACAACAGGCAAGGATAAAGCTAAACGACACGATACTAATAGTTTGGTTAATCTTCAATATCGATAAAAAATTTGGGAGGAATAGGAATGAGTACCGGTTCGACGAACGACAGCCAATTGGTGATTATTACTGGAATGTCAGGTGCGGGAAAAACAGTTGCCATCCAGAGCTTTGAAGATTTGGGCTTCTTTTGTGTCGACAACCTCCCGCCTACCCTGCTTCCGAAATTCCTTGAATTAATGAAGGAATCTGGTAATAAAATGAATAAAGTCGCTTTGGGAATGGATTTAAGAGGAAGAGAATTTTTTGATTCACTTTTTAAAGCGTTAGATGATCTTTCTGAATCTTCATGGGTCGCACCGAAAATCCTATTTCTCGATGCAGATGATGAAACGCTTGTACGTCGTTATAAGGAGACGAGGCGTTTTCATCCATTAGCACGCAAGGGTCGCCCGTTAGAGGGGATTAGATTAGAGCGTGAATTGTTAGAGGAACTTAAAGGGCGAGCGCAATTGATTTACAATACCTCAATGTTGAAGCCTAAGGAATTGCGTGAAAAAATCCATGAAGAGTTTTCGATTAATAAAAAATCAACCTTCACGGTGAATGTTATGTCTTTTGGTTTTAAGCATGGGATTCCCATTGATGCCGACTTAGTGTTCGATGTTCGTTTTTTACCGAACCCGCACTATATTGAACATATGCGACCGAGAACGGGTTTGGATGAGGATGTTTCAACCTATGTTCTCAAATGGAATGAAACACATAAATTCCTTGAAAAAGTTCTAGATTTGCTAACGTTCATGCTCCCTCATTACAAGCGAGAGGGAAAGGCACAATTGATTGTTGCGATTGGCTGTACGGGTGGTCAACACCGTTCAGTGGCATTAGCTGAGCAGATATCAAGACACTTCGAAGAGGATTATCATACTCAAGTCACCCATCGTGATATTGAAAAGAGGAAGGAATCGGCGAAATGACCATCCAAACTCAGCCTAGAATCGTCATCATCGGAGGAGGAACAGGTTTACCTGTCTTACTTCGCGGCTTGAAAAAATATGATGTTGACATCACCGCGATTGTAACTGTCGCCGACGATGGGGGCAGTTCAGGACGCTTACGTAATGAGATGCAAATTCCACCACCTGGAGACATTCGAAATGTGCTGGCCGCCTTGTCGGATGTTGAGCCGTTAGTCGAGGAGATGTTCCAACATCGTTTTAAGACTGCGAATGAACTTTCAGGTCATTCACTTGGGAATCTCATTTTAGCGGCAATGACCTCGATTACAGGGAACTTCTCCCATGCGATTCAAGAGATGAGCCGAGTGCTGAACGTACGTGGAAAGGTGTTACCAGCCGCAAACCGCAGTGTTATTTTAAATGCGGAAATGGAGGATGGTAGTATTGTAAGCGGGGAGTCGAAAATTCCGTTCTCAGGGAAAAAAATTAAACGGGTTTATCTCAATCCTGAAAATGTCCAGCCGCTCCCTGAAACAATACAAGAAATTAGACAAGCGGATTTGATTGTAATCGGTCCTGGAAGTCTCTATACTAGCATCCTGCCAAATTTGCTGGTAAAGGAGTTGGGTCAGGCTGTTTGTGAGGCGAAAGCCAAAAAGGTTTATATTTGTAATTTGATGACCCAAGCAGGAGAAACGCTTAACTTCACTGCTAGTGACCACGTTAAAGCGATATATGATCATATGGATTGTGCTTTCATGGACATGATTTTAATTAATAATGAGGAAATTCCCCCTGAAATCGAGCTTCGCTACAAGGAAGAGCTTGCAAAGCCGGTCCAATTTGATTTTGAGAAGCTTAGTGAGCTTGGAATTAGCGTCGTTCAAGAGAAAATTGCGAACCTTGAGGGGAATGTGATTCGTCATGATACACGAAAAGTGGCTGAAATTTTATATTCACTCCTTTTAAAATGAAACCAAAAGGAAGATAGTGCGTAATAAGATACAGGTGAACAAGTCTATTCGCAAGATTATGCTGCTAAGCTGAAACGTCCTAGATGATGATGCTGGCTGTAAATGTAGGAGGTGAGGGGGATGTCTTTCGCTTCGGTTACAAAGAAGGAACTAACCAATCTCGAGATAAAGGGCTGTTGTAGCAAAGCTGAGCTCTCGGCCTTAATCCGAATGAATGGTTCACTGTCCTTTTCAAACCGCGAGCTGATTGTAGACATTCAGACAGAAAACGCAGCTATTGCGCGACGGATTTATACCTTAATTAAAATGAATTATCAAATTCAGGTAGAGCTTCTAGTGCGGAAGAAGATGCGGCTAAAAAAGAATAATGTTTATATCGTTCGCTTAAAGGAATCTGCTAAAACGATTCTAGAAGATCTGAAAATTATTGCAGAAGGATTTTCATTCGTCCAAGATATTTCGGAGGAATTAATAAAGAAAAAGTGTTGTAAGCGGTCTTATTTAAGGGGAGCATTTCTAGCTGGGGGATCTGTGAATAATCCAGAAACTTCTTCGTATCATTTGGAAATCGCCTCAATGTATCAAGAGCATAATCAATCATTATGTGAACTCATGAATAAGTTCGGATTAAATAGTAAAACATTAGAGCGAAAAAAAGGATTTATTACTTATTTGAAAGAAGCCGAAAAAATTACCGAGTTTCTAAATATTGTGGGGGCTCATAACTCGCTTCTGCGTTTTGAGGATATTCGGATTGTACGAGATATGCGAAACTCTGTTAACCGGCTTGTTAATTGTGAAACAGCTAATTTAAATAAAACCATTGGTGCGGCTTTAAGGCAGGTTGAAAATATTAAGTTTATTGAAAATACAGTTGGCCTAGAGGTTCTACCTGGAAAACTACGTGAAATTGCGGAACTGCGAGTAGCATACCAAGATGTAACCTTAAAAGAATTAGGTGAAATGGTGTCTGGTGGAAGTATTAGTAAATCAGGAATCAATCATCGTCTACGCAAGATTGATGAATTAGCCGACAAGTTGCGTGCAGGCGAAACTATTGGTCAAAAATAAAAAGCTAAATAAGGGAGAGATACCGAGAATGGTAGAAAAACAAGTAATCGTTAAATTAAAAACAGGTTTGCAGGCTCGTCCAGCAGCATTGTTCGTACAGGAAGCAAATCGTTTTTCTTCAGAAATTTTTCTTGAAAAAGATGGGAAGAAGGTTAATGCGAAAAGCATTATGGGGCTAATGAGTCTTGCAATTGGCGTAGGTTCTACCGTTAACCTGATTGTAGAAGGGAAAGATGAGGAAGCTGCCATTTCCACTCTTAGTGACTATATTCAACAAGAAAGCTAAAAAAACTCGCTCCCAAGTCGGAGCGAGTTTTTTTATAAAAGTTAAGAATGAAGTTTTGACTTTGTGAGTTGTCCAGCTCCAGCGGCTAGTGGACTTCGCTCTTCTCCCTGCGATAAGTCAACATCGAATCGCTATCGCTCTTCGTGTTTCCTTTATCTCAGTCGAAGAGCTCCAGTCCATACGTCGCTGAACGAGCCGCTTACGCTTTTCTATTTGTCCAGCTCCAGCGGCTATCGACTAGTGGACTTCGCTGAACAGGGCGCTTGCGCTTTTCTTATTACTTCTTTTCAGGATTACGGGTAACGATTTCGTCAATTAGTCCGTATTCCTTGGCACGTTCAGCAGTCATGAAGTTGTCACGCTCAGTGTCACGCTCGATGACTTCAAGTGGCTGTCCTGTACGATCTGAAAGAATGCCATTTAACTTGTCACGCAAGAATAGGATACGCTTTGCAGCAATATCAATTTCGGTAGCTTGACCTTGTGCACCACCTAGTGGTTGGTGAATCATTACTTCAGCGTTTGGTAGGGCATAACGTTTCCCTTTTTCCCCTGCTGCTAATAGGAATGCACCCATTGAAGCTGCCATCCCGATACAAATGGTATGAACTGGAGCCTTAATGAATTGCATTGTATCATAAATGGCCATACCAGCTGTGATACTTCCGCCTGGGCTGTTAATATAAAGGGAGATGTCTTTTTCAGGATTTTCCGCCTCTAGGAAAAGAAGCTGAGCGACAATTGAATTAGCAACATTATCATCAATTGCACTTCCTAACATGATAATACGGTCCTTTAAAAGGCGGGAATAAATATCATATGCACGTTCCCCGCGGTTTGTTTGTTCAATGACTGTAGGAATTAAGTTCATTTTTGTTCCTCCTTTTACAAGGTTTTCTCTAGGGCAGCAAGACTAAAAATCAATGCTGAACCATGAGTTCTATGTATTTTTAATGATACACGAATGGTCAATTAAGGTCAAACGAATCACCCTTGACCAATAGATGAAATATTCGACAATATTCATGTATTATCTTACCAGTTTTCACTATATTCATCATACCCGCTATTTTCCTTTTTCAAACAAAAATCCTCTTGCGCTCTTAAGAAAATTCCTTTATAATAAGAATTCGTACTGCTAATACCATACACGATGCCCTCGTGGTGCAACGGATAGCACGTAAGATTCCGGTTCTTAAAATGGGGGTTCGATTCCCTCCGAGGGCGCTATAAACTCCTGATCAGTTTTCTGAGCAGGAGTTTTTTATTTTGGGTGAAATCGTCCATTCCGTAAACCCAACATATCATGTAAAATGATAACAGGGAGGGATTGGCATGGACTTAAAGCCCGGATTGTGGCAAAAGCAAACAATGAAGCTAGCAATGACTCAGGAATTAACGCAAGCGATTGCTTTGTTACAATATTCCTCGCAAGAGCTTGTTACTTTTTTGGAAGAAAAGGCAATCGAAAACCCTCTTTTACAGGTGGAACAGAAAAATATCCGTTCACTTGATCGAACAAGAGATTTCAAGAAAAAGTCTCGTTCAACTAGTTCTCAAAACCGGGAGACTCAAAACTGGATTGAACAGATTGCCGAGAAATCAGGTTCTCTACGGGAACACCTTTTCTTTCAAATAAACCTGTTAAGGTTAACGGACCAAGAACGGAAAATCGTTCACTATTTTATTGATACAATTGATGAAAACGGTTACTTAGGGGTCGGCATAGATGAAACATGCAGCAAGTTTGGAATAGTAGAAGCAGAGGTTGAACGTTGTCTGACCATCCTACAAAGTCTTGACCCAATCGGTGTTGGCGCCAGAAGCTTACAGGAATGCTTATTGTTGCAGGTAAACAATAATACCTTCAATGTCGATATTAAAATAGAGGATACTGTAGATAAGGACGCCGCGGAACGTTCCCCGATAGAATTGCTTAAGGTCATTCTTAGTGAACATTTTATCCTTTTTGCCGAAAAAAAGTGGAAGTCAATTGCTAAGCTTTTAAAGATGGATTTAAGGGAAATTCAAAAAGCCTTCGACTATGTTCAAACACTGAATCCTAGGCCAGGTGCAACCTTTCAAGTAGAAAAAGCAGCTTATGTCGTACCCGATGTTATTGTGAAAATTGAAAATGACGAGTTAACAGTTGGGTTGTTTGATGATACAATCCCAAAAGTAACATTTAATGAATCTTATTTTCAGGAGCTTGCTGCATACAAAGATGCGGAGGTTGGGCGGTTCCTGCAAGAAAAACAAAATGACTTTCAGTGGATCCATAAAAGCCTAGAACAGCGTCGGGAAACTTTGATGAAGGTAGCACTTAAAATCGTCGAGAAACAGCGTGAGTTTTTCTATCAAGGGCTTTCGTTCTTAAAGCCTATGACGATGCGTGAGATTTCTGAGGAACTAGATATCCATGAGTCAACAGTCAGTAGGGCTGTGCGGGAAAAATATATTCAAACGCCGACGGGAACCTATGAAATGAAAACCTTATTCTCTAGTTCCATTCAAACAACAGAACAGGACCAAACATCCTCCAACCACGCAAAAGCAGCAATAGAACTTTTAATAAAAAATGAAAATAAGCAGAAACCATTGTCCGATCAAGAAATTGTTCATATGTTAGAAGACCGTTCAGGGATTAAAATATCAAGGCGAACAGTTGCTAAATACCGTGAGCAATTAGGAATTGCCTCCTCTTCAAAGCGGAAACGATTTGAATAAAGGGGAGTTGCTTTGTCTTAAGATAAGTTTATAAGTTTTAACTTAGAGAATTATCTAGCGCAAGCGCACTAGCGGTTAGTGTCCTTCGCTCTCCGAGTAAAAATCGGCTTTTGGATTTTTACCGCCGCAACGATTGCGTCAACATCGAATCGCTATCGCTCTTCGTGTTTCCTATATCTCAGTTGGAGCGCTCCAGGCCATACGCCGCTGAGCAGGGCGCTTGTGCTTTTCTAGTAAAGGGTGAAATAGATGAAAAAAAGTACTGTGAAGCTTTACATGAGGCAGCGATGCCATTTATGTGAGGATGCAAAAGGGATGCTTGAAGATCTTCAGCAAAGTTGGAATTTTGAAATTGTCGAAGTGGATATTGACCAAGATGATCGACTTGTTGAGCAATATGGAATCATTATTCCTGTTATTGAACTAGATGGGGAAGAGGTACAAGCAGGCATTATTCATAAAAAATCCATAATCGAAGCGCTTACACGAAAAAACGTGAATATTATTAGTTGAACTAGTTTATCACTCCTGTTAAAATGAAAAAGGAATCAGGGGTGATTTTTTTTGAAGCAAGTGGGACATAATATGTCACTGCGGGACATGAAAAGCCCACTCTATTCTAAAAGGGGAAAAATCCATCATGCAAGTTTTGCTAGATATTCAAAAGAGAATATTGCCTGATCTGATAGAAGTTATGCATAAGCGTTATTTGATCTTACAAAACATACATACGATGCAGCCTGTTGGACGTCGAAACTTAGCTGTAAGTCTTGGTTTTACAGAGAGGGTTTTGCGTAGTGAGGTCGAGTTTTTAAAAGAACAAAATTTAGTTCAAATGTCTACTCTAGGAATGAGCTTGACGGTTGAAGGAAAAGATATACTGGAAAGTCTTGAAGGGATTATGCAAGACCTTTCAGGCACAAGCCACCTAGAAAAGCAATTACAAAAGAAACTTGGGGTTGCAAAGGCAATTGTTGTCCCTGGTGATAATGACCAATCCCCTTGGGTCAAGCGAGAACTTGGAAAAGCTTGTGTGAATTGCATGAAACAACGCGTTAAAGCAGACAATATCATTGCTGTAACTGGAGGAACTACGATGGCTGCTGTCGCTGAGATGCTTCCTTCTGAAATTGGGAAGAAGAACTTATTGTTCGTGCCAGCAAGGGGCGGGCTTGGACTTGATGTTACGAACCAAGCAAATACAGTAAGTGCGATCATGGCAGACAAAACGAATTCCCACCATCGCGTGTTTTATGTACCTGACCAGGTTAGCAGTGTGATTTATGAGTCCTTTATTAAGGAACCGCAGATTTATGAAATGCTTCACCTCATTAAATCCGCCAACATGGTTTTACATGGAATTGGGGAAGCTATTACAATGGCGAAACGCCGAAACACTACCGCAGAGGTTATGGACAAGCTCATTAAAGGAAATGCAGTCGGAGAAGCCTTTGGCTACTATTTCAATGAATATGGGGATATTGTTCATAAGGTACAAACGATTGGATTGCAACTAGAGGATTTACATGGAGCCAATCATGTGATTGCTGTTGCAGGAGGGGCATCGAAAGCGAAGGCAATCAAAGCTTATATGAAACAAGCACCACCCTCGACCATTCTGATTACGGATGAAGGTGCCGCAAAACTTTTAGTTAAAGGCTAATCTAGCTTGATGGGATTCAGATAGAATCTGTTAGATGGTCATTGCCTTTAATATATAAAAATACATACCACTGCCCCCTTAGTAAGGCGGGATATGAGGTGTGTAAGGAATGTATAAATCAAGAGTGTTTATACTATCCTATTAGCGTGAAAAAGGATGAACGAATTAAAGGAGGAAATAATCATGGCAGTAAAAATTGGTATTAACGGTTTTGGACGTATCGGACGTGTTGTTTTCCGTGCAGCGTTAAATAACCCTAATGTTGAGGTAGTAGCAGTTAACGATTTAACAGATGCTAACATGTTGGCACATCTTTTAAAATATGATTCCGTTCACGGAAGACTTCAAGAAGAAGTATCTGTAGACGGTGAGTACTTAGTAGTTGCAGGACAGCGTATTAAAGTTACAGCTGAAAGAGACCCAGCACTAATCCCTTGGGGTGAGCTTGGAGCAGAAGTTGTAGTAGAATCTACTGGACGTTTCACAAAGCGTTCTGACGCTGCGAAACACTTAGAAGGTGGAGCGAAGAAAGTAATTATTTCTGCACCAGCTAACGAAGAGGATATCACTATTGTTATGGGTGTAAACCATGAGCAATATGATCCTGCAAACCATCACGTTATTTCAAACGCATCTTGTACGACAAACTGTTTAGCTCCTTTCGCTAAAGTTCTTAATGACAAGTTTGAAATCAAGCGTGGAATGATGACAACCATTCACTCTTATACAAATGACCAGCAAATCCTTGATTTGCCACATAAAGACTACCGTCGTGCTCGTGCAGCTGCAGAAAACATGATCCCAACAACTACTGGTGCAGCAAAAGCAGTAGCTCTTGTATTGCCTGAACTTAAAGGCAAATTAAACGGTGGAGCAGTTCGTGTTCCAACTCCAAACGTTTCAATGGTTGACCTTGTAGCTGAGCTTGGTAAAGACGTAACTGTTGAAGAAGTTAACGCAGCGCTAAGAGAAGCAGCAGAAGGCGATTTAAAAGGAATTCTTGGCTACAGCGAATTACCACTTGTATCTACTGATTACAATGGCGATGCACATTCTTCTACTATCGATGCTCTTTCTACAATGGTAATGGAAGGCAACATGGTAAAAGTTATTTCTTGGTATGACAACGAGTCAGGCTACTCTAACCGTGTAGTTGATCTAGTTGATTACATCGCACAAAAAGGTCTATAATTTAAAACGCAATAGATAATACCCATAAAGGTTGAAAATCTAGTGGGAAAAAGGGGAGTGGGGCCTGTCCCCTTCCCCTTCTTTGTTAGATATGGAGATAAGATTTGCTTTGTTTTTTCTCAACAGTTGCGCCCGTGAGTAATCAACTTAGCTCATTGACGCTAGCGCTGTTAAATTAATTAGGAGGTTTCAGCCTTGAACAAAAAATCTGTTAAAGATATTGATGTAAAAGGGAAACGTGTTTTTTGCCGTGTTGATTTCAATGTTCCAATGAAGGACGGTCAAGTGACGGATGAAACGAGAATTCGTGCAGCATTACCTACTATTCAGTACTTGAGCGAACAAGGGGCCAAAGTTATTTTAGCTAGCCATCTTGGACGTCCGAAAGGTCAAGCAGTGGAAGAATTGCGTCTAACACCTGTAGCAAAACGCTTATCCGAGCTTCTCGGCAAAGATGTTAAGAAGACGGACGAAGCTTACGGGGATGCTGTTAAAACTGAAATCGGAACAATGAACGATGGCGATGTCTTATTGCTTGAAAATGTTCGCTTTTATCCAGGCGAAGAAAAAAATGATGCAGAGCTTGCTAAATCCTTTGCTGAGTTAGCCGATGTCTATGTCAATGACGCGTTTGGTGCAGCCCATCGTGCCCATGCATCTACAGAAGGAATTGCTCATCATCTTCCTGCCGTTTCAGGTCTCCTTATGGAAAAAGAGCTTGATGTACTAGGAAAAGCACTTTCTAACCCTGAGCGTCCTTTCACAGCGATCATTGGTGGTGCGAAAGTTAAAGATAAAATTGGTGTTATTGATAATCTACTTGAAAAAGTGGATAACCTGATCATCGGTGGCGGCTTAGCTTATACCTTTGTAAAAGCTCAAGGTCATGAAGTAGGAAAATCGCTATTAGAAGAAGATAAAATCGATCTTGCCAATTCTTTCATTGCGAAAGCGAAAGAAAAGGGTGTAAACTTCTACATGCCTGTTGACGTAATTGTCGCTGACGACTTCTCTGAGCAAGCAAATACAAAGGTTGTCTCCATTGAGGAAATCCCAGCTGATTGGGAAGCACTTGATATTGGTCCAAAGACAGCAGAAATCTATCAGGATGTTATTAAAAACTCTAAGCTAGTTATTTGGAATGGGCCAATGGGTGTATTCGAATTGGAAACCTTCGCAAAGGGAACGAAATCTGTTGCTCAAGCGCTAGCTGATGCTACTGATACATACTCAGTAATCGGTGGAGGAGACTCTGCCGCAGCTGTTGAGAAATTTAATCTAGCTGATAAAATGAGCCATATTTCAACTGGTGGTGGAGCATCTCTTGAATTTATGGAGGGAAAAGTTCTTCCTGGTGTTGTGGCTTTGAACGACAAGTAAGGATAAATAATCTAAACGAGTTTAATCGTTATCTATCATAGAACTAATTTCGGAACTAGGTTCTGAAGCTTTCAGACCCTTTCGAACGCTTCGGAACTAGGCTCCGATTCAACAGTTATTAAAAAGTCTTGAAAGGAAGTGCCGTCCATGCGAAAGCCAATTATAGCAGGAAACTGGAAAATGCATAAAACACTACCAGAAGCGAAAAAATTTATTGAGGATGTGAATGGTCTCGTTCCATCTAATGATAAGGTTGAATCTGTAGTATGCGCGCCGGCATTATTTTTAGGTCAGCTTGTCGAAGCGGCCAGAAATCATGATCTGAAAATTGGTGCGCAAAACATGCATTTCGAAGAAAGCGGTGCTTTTACTGGTGAAATTAGTCCGAAAGCATTGGAAGACATCGGCGTAAATTATGTGATCATCGGTCATTCAGAGCGCCGCGAAATGTTTAATGAAACAGATGAAACAGTCAATAAAAAAACGCTTGCTGCATTTAAGTACAATTTGACTCCAATTGTATGCTGTGGCGAAACGCTTGAACAGCGTGAAAATGGCGAAACAAATGAGCTTGTTGGCTCACAGGTAACAAAAGCGCTTGAAGGCTTATCAGAAGAACAATTAAAACAAACTGTCATTGCTTATGAGCCTATTTGGGCAATCGGTACAGGAAAATCTTCAACAGCTGAAGATGCAAATGAAACTTGTGCACATATACGCAAAGTACTAGCAGAACGTTTCTCAACAGAAGTTGCAGAGGCTATCCGTATTCAGTATGGTGGTAGTGTGAAGCCTGGAAACATCAAAGAATATATGGCACAATCCGATATCGACGGAGCATTGGTTGGTGGAGCGAGTCTTGAGACAGATTCCTTCCTACAGTTATTGGAGGCAGGACAATGAGCAAGACATCACCTACAGCTTTAATTATTCTTGATGGCTTTGCTTGTCGTGGCGAGCAGCAGGGAAATGCTGTAGCTCAAGCAAAAAAGCCTAACTTTGATCGTTATTGGAGTTCATATCCACATGCACAGTTAACTGCAAGTGGAGAAGCTGTCGGACTTCCAGAAGGTCAGATGGGGAACTCAGAGGTAGGGCACTTAAACATTGGCGCCGGACGTATTGTTTATCAAAGCCTAACAAGAGTGAACCTCTCGATCCGTGAGGGAGAGTTTGAACAGAATGAAACCTTTCTAAATGCGATTAAGCATGTGAAAGAAAAAGGAACTGCTTTACATCTCTTCGGTCTTTTATCCGACGGTGGTGTACATAGCCATATTGAGCATATGTTTGCTCTGCTACAACTAGCGGCTGATCAAGGTCTAGAGAAAGTATATGTTCATGCCTTTCTTGATGGACGGGATGTGGGTCCACAAACCGCTCCTGGATATGTGAAACAAACGCTAGCGAAAATGAAAGAAATCGGTGTGGGTGAATTTGCTACGATTTCTGGGCGATACTATTCTATGGACCGTGATAAGCGCTGGGAGCGAGTAGAGAAATCGTACCGTTCCATGGTTTATGGAGAAGGTCCTACCTATACAGATCCATTAGAGTTGATTGAAGATAACTATAAAAATGGAATCTATGACGAATTCGTTCTTCCTTCTGTGATTACGAAGGAGGATGGAACTCCAGTGGCTACGGTTGAGAATGATGATGCGGTTATTTTCTACAACTTCCGTCCAGACCGTGCAATTCAAATTTCGAATACCTTCACGAACAAAGATTTCCGTTCCTTTGACCGTGGCGAGAAGCATCCGGAGAATTTATTCTTTGTCTGCCTAACTCACTTTAGTGAAACTGTCGACGGTTTCGTTGCTTTCCAACCAACGAACCTAGACAACACTTTAGGGGAAGTGATTTCGCAAAACAATATGACGCAATTGCGTATTGCGGAAACGGAAAAGTACCCACATGTGACATTCTTTATGAGCGGCGGGCGCGAGAATGAGTTCCCTGGAGAAACGAGACTGTTGATCAATTCACCTAAGGTTGCAACCTATGACTTACAGCCTGAAATGAGTGCCTATGAGGTAACGGACGCTTTGTTAAAAGAAATCGAAGCAGATAAACATGATGCAATTCTTTTAAACTTTGCAAACCCTGATATGGTCGGCCATTCTGGTATGCTTGAACCAACAATTAAAGCGGTCGAGACTGTGGATGAGTGCTTAGGGAAAATCGTTGACTTGATTATTTCAAAAGGCGGAACGGCTATCATAACAGCAGACCATGGGAATGCTGACGAAGTTCTGACAGTTGAAGGAACACCAATGACGGCGCATACGACAAACCCTGTTCCAGTCATTGTAACGAAGCCTGGTGTTGAACTTCGTGAAGACGGAATTCTTGGTGATTTAGCACCTACGATGCTTGAATTATTACAGGTTGAAAAGCCAGCTGAAATGACTGGGAATTCTTTAATTAAGAAATAGTTCGTTTTATAGCTACCTTTTATTGGTGGTAGAACTGATATACTTATAATTGCTTTCATGCTAGGCCGATTCGTTCGGTAATTTAATTTTAAGGAGAGAATACGATGCCATTTATTACAGATGTTTATGCACGTGAAGTACTTGATTCCCGCGGGAACCCTACAGTTGAGGTGGAAGTTTACACAGAATCTGGAGCATTCGGACGCGCACTAGTTCCAAGTGGTGCTTCTACTGGTGAATACGAAGCAGTTGAACTTCGTGACGGAGATAAGAGCCGTTACCTTGGAAAAGGTGTTTTAAAAGCAGTTGAAAACGTAAATGAAATCATCGCACCATACTTGGTTGGCGAAGAGTTCAATGTCCTTGATCAAGTTACACTTGACCAAGCTTTAATCGAATTAGATGGAACTGAAAACAAAGGGAAGCTAGGAGCGAACGCTATCCTTGGTGTTTCTATGGCTGTAGCACGTGCGGCTGCTGACTATCTAGACCTTCCTCTATATCAATACCTTGGAGGATTCAACTCTAAGCAGCTACCAGTTCCAATGATGAACATCGTTAACGGTGGAGAGCATGCTGACAACAACGTGGACATTCAAGAATTCATGGTTATGCCTGTCGGTGCTGAAAACTTCCGTGAAGCTCTACGCATGGGCACAGAAATCTTCCATGCTCTTAAAGCAGTATTACAAGAAAAAGGCTTAAACACTGCTGTTGGTGACGAAGGTGGATTTGCTCCAAACCTTGGTTCTAACGAAGAAGCTCTTCAAACAATCGTTACAGCGATTGAAAAAGCAGGATACAAGCCAGGCGAGCAAGTACGTCTTGCAATGGATGCTGCATCTTCTGAGTTCTACAACAAAGAAGACGGTAAATACCATCTTTCTGGTGAAGGTGTTGTTAAAACATCTGCAGAAATGGTTGATTGGTACGAAGAAATGGTTAATAAATATCCAATCATCTCAATTGAAGATGGTCTAGATGAAAACGACTGGGAAGGCCACAAGCTATTAACTGAGCGCTTAGGCGGTAAAGTACAGCTAGTTGGAGACGACCTATTTGTTACAAATACA
Source organism: Mesobacillus maritimus (assembly GCF_044803185.1). Taxonomy (GTDB): domain Bacteria; phylum Bacillota; class Bacilli; order Bacillales; family Cytobacillaceae; genus Mesobacillus_B; species Mesobacillus_B maritimus_B. Next base: position 4,780,928 of record NZ_CP085225.1, on the reverse strand, counting down.
AAGAAATTATCTCAAGGTATCGAGCAGGGTGTTGGCAACTCCATCCTAATCAAAGTGAACCAAATTGGTACACTAACTGAAACGTTTGACGCTATCGAAATGGCGAAGCGTGCAGGTTATACTGCCGTTATCTCTCACCGTTCTGGTGAAACAGAAGATTCAACAATCGCTGATATCGCAGTTGCAACAAATGCTGGCCAAATCAAAACTGGTGCACCATCACGTACTGACCGTGTGGCAAAATACAACCAACTTCTTCGTATCGAAGATCAACTTGGTGACACAGCACAGTTCAACGGCATCAAATCTTTCTACAACCTTAAGAACTAATTTGGATAAAAGAACGGAGAAAACGCTGGCGGTTGCCAGCGTTTTTTTTAGGAGGTAAAAATAAGTGTGTGAGTCAGTTAGCAGGCTTTTAGTTGATTTAGTGTTCAGGTAACCTCTATAGGACCTAAATCGAGGTCTTGAATTTAAATTTTGTCACACTCCATGGAGCCCAAACCAAGGTCTCGAATCCGAAAATGGTCACCATGAACCCTCCATGGAGCCCAAATCAAGGTCTCAAATCCGAAAATGATCACCATGAACACTCCATGGAGCCCAAATCAAGGTCTCAAACCCGAAAATGGTCACCATGAACACTTCATGGAGCCCAAATCAAGGTCTCGAATCTGAAAATGGTCACCATGAACCCTCCATGGAGCCCAAATCAAGGTCTCAAATCCGAAAATGGTCACCATGAACACTTCATGGAGCCCAAATCAAGGTCTCGAATCTGAAAATGGTCACCATGAACCCTCCATGGAGCCCAAATCAAGGTCTCGAATCTGAAAATGGTCACCATGAACCCTCCATGGAGCCCAAATCAAGGTCTTAAATCCGAAAATGGTCACCATGAACCCTCCATGGAGCCCAAAACAAGGTCTCGAATCTGAAAATGGTCACCATGAACACTCCATGGAGGTCTTGTATGTGAATTTGGTAATTATATAACACCACTTCTGAAAACAGGTTCCAAGCTTCCAAGCTTCCAAAAAGTCACAGGGAAATTCGAAAGTTTCAATACTTCGCCAAGACAAGTATTGTTTCAATCCTAAAAATATGATAAATTTATACTATTGTTATACGCAGGTTTTCAGGAGGTTGCTTTATGCATACATTTTTAATTATTCTATTGGTTATCGTTTGTATCAGTCTGATTGCAGTTGTTCTCCTTCAATCTAGTAAAAGCGCAGGCCTTTCTGGTGCGATTTCAGGCGGTGCTGAAACATTGTTCGGCAAGCAAAAGGCTAGAGGAATTGACCTTGTGCTGCACCGTATCACGATTGTGTTGTCTGTCTTGTTTTTCGTTCTTACAATCCTTGTTACTTATTTTGATGTTTAAAATAAACAAGCAAACCCAGTCTCAGATGAGGCTGGGTTTTTTAATGTACCTTCAAAAGGGAGCGTATCTCTGGATTGTTGCCGAGCGGTTTGTTAAAACTATATAGGACTAAAAATAATTTGATTAACCATGGCTGAATGCCCAACATAGCCAATTAGACGAATTTAATCAAACGTTTGATTAAGAAGGATGAACGGTAAAGTTTTGCATCATTCATTTTAAAAAGAGACAAGGGAGTATTCTAAATGAAAAAGTTAGTACCAAAACCATTTACATTCAAAGCGGGGAAACGAGCGGTATTAATGCTGCATGGTTTTACTGGGAATTCCGCCGATGTCCGCATGATGGGAAGATTTCTACAAGAGAAGGGCTATACATGCCATGCTCCAATTTATAAGGGCCACGGGGTGCCGCCAGAGGAACTGGTCCACACAGGTCCAGAGGATTGGTGGCAGGACGTGACAAATGCATATGAGTTCTTGAAAAAAGAGGGGTATGAAGAGATTGCTGTAGTTGGACTTTCACTTGGAGGTGTATTTTCCTTAAAACTAGGGTATACAGTCCCAGTAAAGGGAATTGTCCCAATGTGTGCACCGATGGAAATGAAAAGCGAAGAAGTTATGTACAAGGGTGTTTTAGCGTATGCTAAGGAATATAAGAAGCTAGAAGGGAAATCTGATGAAGTCATCGAAAATGAAATGAATGAGTTCGAAAAGACACCAATGAAGACTTTAACAGCATTGCGGGAATTAATTGCTGATGTACGAAACAACATTGATATGGTTTATGCCCCAGTCTTTGTTGTTCAAGGTCGACATGATCGGATGATTAATACAGAAAGTGCCAATATCATTTATAATGAAGTAGAGTCGATTCAAAAAGAAATGAAATGGTATGAAGAATCTGGACATGTTATTACTTTTGATAAAGAGCGTGACCAGCTGCATGAGGATGTTTATGCGTTTCTCGAGAGCTTAAATTGGAAAGAATAATTAGAAGTGTAATTGTAACTACTAACTTTATACACAGGATACCCACAATTAAAGGAGGGATTTACATATGGAAGAAAGTATTCAAGGCCATATTGACCAATTGCTTCATTATATGAAGGATGAGGCCTATAAGCCACTAACTGTCCAGGAGCTTGAACAAGCGTTTGGAATTGAGGACTCTGGAACCTTTAAGGAATTTGTAAAAGCACTAGTCGTGATGGAGGAAAGAGGACTTGTCGTTCGGACACGGAGCAACCGGTATGGCTTGCCAGATAAAATGAACCTTATTCGCGGGAAACTGACAGGTCATGCAAAAGGCTTTGCGTTTGTAATACCGGAAGAACCGGGAATGGATGATATTTTTATCCCACCAAATGAAACGAACAATGCCATGCACGGAGATATCGTACTCGCACGTGTTTCATCTACGAGCTCTGGACAGCGCCGCGAAGGGACCGTTGTGAGAATTGTTGAGCGTGGAGTTCAGCAGATTGTCGGTACTTATACAGAGAGCAGACATTTCGGGTTTGTAATTCCAGATGATAAAAAGTTTGCTAGTGATATTTTTATACCAAAAGAAGCTAGTGGCGGAGCAGTTGAAGGACACAAAGTCGTTGTAAAACTGACTAGTTATCCGGATGGACGCAAATCAGCTGAGGGTGAGGTTGTCTCTATTCTTGGGCATAAAAATGACCCTGGAGTAGATATTTTATCCGTCATTCATAAGCATGGCCTGCCGATGGAATTTCCAGCAGATGTGCTGGAGCAGGCGAATGAGACCCCAGATGAAATCGATGAGAGTGAAATAGCTAATCGACGTGATCTCCGCGATGAAGTTATTGTTACAATCGATGGAGCTGACGCCAAGGATTTAGATGATGCCGTAACCGTTACAAAGCTAGAGAATGGTAATTATAAGCTTGGCGTTCATATTGCTGATGTCAGTTATTATGTTGAAGAGGGTTCGCCTATTGATCGCGAAGCCGAAGACCGTGCGACGAGTGTTTATTTGGTTGATCGAGTGATTCCGATGATTCCGCATCGTTTATCTAACGGGATATGTTCATTAAATCCGAAGGTGAACCGCTTAACATTAAGTTGTACAATGGAGATTTCTCCAACTGGCGAAGTGGTTGAACATGAAATCTTCCAAAGTGTTATCAAGACAACAGAACGAATGACTTATCATGATGTGAATTTGATACTAGTTGAAAAAGATGAAGAAGTACGCAAACGCTATGAGGCACTTGTCCCGATGTTTGAGATGATGGAAGATTTGGCTGCGATTCTTCGAAATAAACGGATGGGTCGTGGGGCAATTGATTTTGATTTTAAAGAATCAAAGGTTTTAGTCGATGAAAATGGCCATCCATCAGATGTGGTTTTACGTGAGCGTTCAGTTGCTGAGCGTTTAATTGAGGAATTCATGCTTGTGGCTAATGAAACGGTAGCTGAACATTTCCACTGGATGGATGTTCCGTTTATTTACCGTATCCATGAAGACCCGAAGGAAGACAAGCTAAGAAGGTTCTTCGAGTTTATTACAAACTTTGGTTATATCGTAAAAGGAACCGCAAACGCTGTTCATCCGCGTGCTCTTCAGGAAATTATTGAAGAGGTCCAAGGGAAACCAGAGGAAATGGTTGTCTCAACAGTGATGCTTCGTTCCATGCAAAAAGCCAAGTACTATGAGGAAAGTCTAGGACACTACGGGTTGTCAACCGATTATTATACGCACTTCACTTCGCCAATCCGTCGATATCCTGATACGATTGTTCACAGGTTAATCCGAACCTATTTAGTTGAAGGGAAGTTGGATCAGGCTACGCGTGAAAAATGGAATGCTCAGCTACCGGAAATTGCTAAGCATTCATCTGATATGGAGCGTCGGGCGGTTGAGGCTGAACGTGAAACAGATGAGCTGAAGAAAGCAGAATATATGGAAGATAAGATTGGTGTCGAGTACGATGGCATCATCAGCTCGGTCACAAATTTTGGTTTATTCGTTGAGCTTCCGAATACGATTGAAGGTCTCGTTCATGTTAGCTATATGACGGACGATTATTATCGTTATGATGAGCGCCATTATGCGATGATTGGTGAACGGACGGGGAATGTCTTCCGCATTGGAGACGAGATTACTGTTCGTGTTGTCAATGTAAACAAAGATGAACGTTCGATTGACTTTGAAATTGTTGGCATGAAAGGCACTCCGCGCGAGCGCACGTCAACGCCGAAAGTGTTTAAAACGGGGAGTAGTGAACGAAAGCCAAGACAGGGGAAAACGCAAGACTCTCCTAGTAAGTCAATTGGCCGTGGCGAAGGACCAAAGAAAAAAGGCAAAAAGCGAAAGTTTTTCGAAAATGCACCAAAAGCAAAACGGAAACCTAAAAAACGCTAAAAGCCGCTTAAGTGCCTGACCCCCAGTGCGGTGAAGGGGGAAAGTGGATGTGGTGCCTGACCTCAAGACTAGGTCAGGCACTTGCCTTTATGGTAAAATAAAGGAGTGTAAAGGGGGAGACAGTATGCCTAAAGGTGCTGGCAAAACGGTAGCACAAAACAAAAAAGCCTACCATGATTATTTTGTAGAAGAAACATTTGAAACAGGAATCGTTCTTCAAGGCACAGAAATCAAGTCCATTCGTGCTGGTCGTGTAAACTTAAAAGATTCCTATGCACGTGTCCAAAATGGCGAAGTATTTCTCTATGGGATGCATGTAAGCCCATATGAACAGGGAAATCGTTACAACCATGATCCGCTTCGTGAGCGAAAGCTATTATTACACCGTCGTGAGATTAACAAACTGATTGGTGAAACGAAGGAAACCGGATATGCTCTAGTTCCGTTAAAGGTTTACTTGAAAAATGGTTATGCCAAGGTTTTACTCGGTCTAGCTCGGGGTAAAAAGAAGTATGATAAGCGTGAGGACTTGAAGAAGAAAGAAGCGAAACGTGAGATTGAGCGTGCTTTTCGTGATCGCCAAAAAATGTAACATCAAATTCAAGTGGAATTTAGAAAGGGTTGTTAAAACTGGATAATCATTTCCAGTTGAAACATTTCGTCAGTATGCTATAATAAGTCTTGTCACCACGAGTGGCAAACAGCTTTTTGCTCGGAACAACACCGAGTATCCTAACGTCTGTTATTTTATAATGGGGACGCTACGGATTCGACAGGGGTAGTTCGAGCTTAGGTTGCGAGTCGAGGGGATCGGCCTCGTTAAAACGTCAACGCCTATAACTGGCAAAACTAACAACAACTTAGCTTTCGCAGCGTAATAACTGCATAGCTGTTCGCCCCTCCATCGCCCATGTGGTAGGGTAGCGGACTCACTCTTAGTGGGCTACGCCGGATCTCACCGTCTGAGGGAGAAGGAAGAGAATAACCAGACTAGCTGACCGGCCGCCTGTCGGCAGGCAAAAGGCTCAGCGAAACGCGAATATGTCGACTACACTCGTAGAAGCTTAAGTGCCGTTGCTTCTGGACGTGGGTTCGATTAGTAATTAGTCGCCTTGTATGGCAACATACAAGTGAAAATCCGGCTTTATCGGTGAAACCTAAGTCGCTCATTGAAGCGATAGGGCAATGCCGAGCGGTATGTGGAGCAATCCAACAGCCGTGTATCGACTTATAGGCTGCCTTCATGGTAGTACTAGGATGCGAATTTCAACCTATAAAAGGTAAATATATGATTCGCATAAGACGCCGGAGGACCTGTTTATACAGGTTCAAGATATAGTCAGTGCCATGACGAAAGCATGGAAAATCACGTCCCACCGTCTCCACCATACATAAGGTGGATAACAAGACCAGCGATTAGCTGGTCTTTTTTATAATTTAAAAAACTGTTTTTCAAAATCAATTTTCTTTTTAAGTGTTTCAGGTGTATATTTACCATTCCGTAGTGTAGCTCTTTCATAATACTTAAGGATCCATAAAGCTCACTTCATTTTTTTGTCTACCCTTAGATACTTTGATATCGCTTGCAATACTATTAAGACACTTTCTTTTTTCTTGATATTTAATTTAAATGAATTTTTATGAATTTTAGGTTTGTAATTCCTTTTATCAGCTATAATTCCTCCAGATAGAGTTTGAACAAATAGCAACAATTCTTTGTCTGTCGATGCAATTGTAATGCAAGGCCTTCGATGCTCATTTCGGTGCATTCTAGTTAACGTAATGGTTCCTTCTCCATCAATAATTCCAGCTATGTAAGCAGCATCCCAGTCTTTCATCTCAACTCCTCCAAAATTAAATCCTCAGCATTAATATATAACTCAAACTTTGTAAGGGCTTCGTTGAAATATTTAATTACCTCTTTTTCTTTAAAAATAATTTTTTCTTCACCGATTAAGGATCGTCCAAATCGGAACAGTCCTTCTCGCTCTTCGTGTAAAATTAGTGGTAAGGAGTCTTTGGGTGGAAGATAGGATTTTCCAATTGGGTAAGGTGTATGAAAGGAAAAGTGATATTCATCGAATAGAATGGAGATAAAATACAAAGAGTAGTAATTTTTTTCAATATCAAGCTCACATGATGCGCATTTATGGATTTCTTTTATATAGGAATAATAAAACTCTTGTTTTGAAACATAATCAAATTCTCTTTCTTGAAGCCACAATTGAAAATGGTCAGGGCAAAACTCTAGGTGGGTTATTTTATCTGCAGCCTGTGGTTGGTAGAATGAAATTTTTGTATAAGGGGAAGAGATTAATCGTTGGATAGCAACGTTTTTCATTTCATAGAAGAGTTCTTTTTTTTCTATATATTTATCTTTATTGACTCTTGCATCTACTGCAAGGAGCTGGAATTCTTTTGCCCAGCGACTAACCCACATTGTCCAGTAGGCTAGTTGTAGGCTAGCACCTAACCTATTGTCATTGGAATACCAATCCTTCAAAAGTTTCTTCCACCGGTTTTCGTAAAAGTCCTTATTTTTCTTGTTATTTAATTTTCTAGTTATTAATGCTTTTTGAACTGCCTTTTTCCTATTTTCTTCAACCTCTTTTTTGTGCTCTTGTCTCCATGTTTCAATTTGTTCTTGGGAGATATTTTTAATTTGATACGTATCATAGATAGGATAATCAAGTGTTTTTCCCCATTTGTTAAAACTGGAGTATCTGACCACTCTTAACTTTTTCTGTTCGGTCCATCTAAAGCGTTCTGTTTTTGTGATATTTAAATACTTTTCTACTTTATTGGGGTGAATGCCTAAATCAAACGAAAAATTTTTATAGATCTTCTCGATAAGTAGGTCGTTATCTTTCAACTCTTTAGTTAGAGTTGATAAAAGCTCGTCTTTTTTGGTACTGACTACTTCCTTTTGAGTTAAATTTAATAATTCTCCGATTTGATGTTTGGTTAATTTTCGTATATCTTCGTAAACCTCTACTCGGAAAATACTTCTCATAAAAAACACCTCCTGTATTGTTTTAATTATACCACAAATTAGAACATTTGTTCTCGTTTTTCCGAAATATATTTTTGATGGTATAGGTTTTTACGACTTACAGATAATAAAACAAGATAAATTAGGATGGTGAACGGAAATGGGTGCAGTAGAACGTAACGGCTATCGCTTTGAACCAGAATTTAGTGTAATTGAACAAAATGGAGCGATTCATGTGTATAAACAAGGTGAATTTGTTGAGGAACTACAGTTTGATTTTAAAGGGAAATTCCCCGAGATGGACCAAATTGAACAGTTGATTGATGAGTATTGTGAAGATAAAGGAATTTGAATTCCACTGGGGATTAAGCCCCCATGTTTGACGCTGGAAGTGAATTCGTGGTATATTTATCTCGAATTAAAGATATTCAAAGTTAGGGTAAATATAGTAAGTACACAATTACTGGAGGTATTGAAATGAAGGGGCTAAAAGGAATACACCATGTTACTGCCATTACCAGCAGTGCTGAAAAAAACTATGAATTCTTCACTTATATATTAGGAATGCGATTAGTAAAGAAAACCGTGAATCAAGATGATATTCAAACCTACCATCTGTTTTTTGCCGATGACACAGGAAGCCCAGGCACAGATATGACCTTTTTTGACTTTCCTGGCATCCCAAAAGGGCAGCATGGGACGAATGAAATTTATAAAACGGCTTTCCGTGTGCCAACTGACGCTGCGCTGGATTATTGGGTAAAGCGGTTTGACCGCCTAGAGGTAAAGCATACAGGGATCAAAGAACAGTTCGGAAAGAAGACAGTCTCCTTTGTTGACTTTGATGATCAACAATATCAGCTTGTATCAGATGAGAACAATCAAGGTGTACCCGCAGGAACTCCTTGGCAAAAAGGTCCAATTCCACTTGAGTATGCGATAACAGGTTTAGGACCGATTCATGTCCGAATCGCTCAATTTGATTATTTTAAAGAAATGATGGAAAAGGTTCTGCTTTTTAAGGAAATAGACCATGAAGGTTCTTTGCATTTGTTTGAAGTTGGTGAGGGTGGCAATGGAGCGCAGGTTATCGCTGAGCATAATAGTATACTTCCACAGGCACAACAAGGCTATGGAACCGTTCACCACGCGGCTTTCCGAGTCGATGATCGTTCTGTTCTAGAGGATTGGGATCAGCATATGCGAAGTTTTGGTTTCCAAACGTCTGGCTTTGTTGATCGATTCTTCTTTGGCTCACTTTATGCCAGAGTTGCTCCGCAAATTTTGTTTGAGTTTGCAACAGATGGACCAGGGTTTATGGGAGACGAGTCTTATGAAACGCTCGGCGAGAAATTATCCCTACCACCGTTTTTAGAATCAAAACGTGAACAAATCGAGAGAATGGTTCGTCCAATTGACACAGTAAGAAGTACCATTGATTTTAAAAAGGAATAGCTTGGATATTCATCCGGTGATTTACGCAGAAGCCGGTCAAGAGAAAGGAAACCCGCTTCATCAGAACCCGAAATTGATCAAGGAATTTAAAAATCCCGCTTCATCATGTTTAAACTAGCTGCTTCATTGTCTTTGGTAAAACTCTTCACTTGCTTTATCCTCCACGAGGTTTATCATAATAATAGAAGGAACCCTCGGCAAAGGAGAGCAAGATTTATGAGCTTGTTGGCAAAACTCTTTTCTAAAGAAAGAAAGCTTCAGATTGATTTCTGTGAAAAAAACCTCGACAGGTTTGTTACCGCAGATTACTTTCCAGAGTATGAAGCATTCTTTAATAAAAAAAATATCACATATAAAGAATATAAATGCCAAAGTATGTGTGAGGAGTGTAAATTATCTCCTTATGCATTCGTAAATGGTGAGTTCATTGCCGCAGATGACGCGGGTAAGCTATTAGATAGATTAAGACAGCTTCAGAAAGTATGATACAAAGAGACTTTGTCTAGAGTTAAAAAAGAAGTAGGTAACGAGGATACTTAACTCCTTCAAGCCTACTTCTTTTTTTAGGAGCACTCCCACTTGAGCTTTGCCTAAAAGGGAAAATTATGCAACAATTTAACTAGAATGATACTGTCACACTCCTATGAAAGGGAGTGTTTCTTTTTAATGGAGGTGAATAAGTGAATCCAGTTGATACGACAAATCGAATTGACGAGCTTGATTATTTAAGGGGATTTGGCCTTTTAGGAATTATTCTGATTAACATTGTTTTCCTTTTGTCGGCTAATATGCCAGCTCCGAATACCCCAGATGCCGTCTATTGGAAGTTCTTATATCTATTTGTCGAAGGTAGATTCTATACGATTTTCTCGTTTCTTTTTGGAGTGGGATTTTACCTATTTATATCCCGTGCGAATGCGAAGGGGAAGAATGGGACCATCTTTTTTTTACGACGACTCCTTGTCATGTTCAGCTTCGGATTGCTCCATTCCATGTATCATCCTGGTGAGGCTTTAAGTGTTTATGCAGTATGTGGATTGCTGATCTTGCCTTTATATAAGCTAAAAAAAGAGCTTAATCTAGTGATTGGGTTGATTTTGCTTTTTGCTTTTAGTTGGGTGGCCATTAAACCGTTGCTCCCCATTGCGCTTATTTTACTAGGGCTCACAGCTGGTCAATATCGCCTATTTGAAAATATAGTAGAGAAAAGGAAGCAGTTGAATTGGTTTACAAGCATTTTCTTCCTGTTTACAGTCATAGCACTATATTATCAAGCTAAACAAGCCCCCTTACCTAGTAGGGAGGGAAGCCTAGAATTGTATTGGTTTTACCATGTGGGAATTATGATTGGTCCGATTATCTCGGCCTTTTATGTAGGATTGCTTCTTGTTTTATTACAAATACCCATTATGAAAAAACTATTAACACCGCTAAAATACTATGGTCGCATGGCTTTAACCAATTATATATTCCAAACCGTGTTTATTTTAATCGCAAATTCTTTATTAGGTTTATACGGTCAGCTGACCTTTTTACAAACGTTGATAATCTGTTTCGGTATTAACATCATCCAGTTAGCTTTCAGTATGATATGGTTGCACTATTTCCGCTTTGGACCATTAGAATGGATTTGGCGAATGGCTATCTATTTGAAGGTTCCTCCGTTATGGAAAAAAGACACAGCTAAGTGTCAAAACTCCATTCAATAAAATGGCTCTCTCTTTGTTTAAATGCTTTGAGATAAATAAAAAAGACGCCTGCATAGCAGGCGTCTTGCGTATTGGGGCGACGGACTGCACGCCACATCGTGCATTTCCTAAAAGGAGTGTCCGTCGACTTATCCAACTCAGCTCATCGCTTAATTAATATACCATTCTCCAAGAGGAATAACAAGTGCCATTTTTTTACACGATTCCTAAAGAGCATTAATATACGAGAATTGTATAGGTATGTCAGCTCTAGTAGATATTTTAAATGTTTACAAGTTGAAAATATTAGGATACTATAATAAAAGTTAATTCCAACTATTTTTATGAGAATATGAGGTGAATAAAGTGGCACAAACATCATTAGCAACGAATTGGGATGGAAGATCAACTACAGTGGTTTCAGAAATAAGTCCTATGCAGAAGCCATATGTGGTACTAGGGATCATTGCCGCAATTATTTTATATATTAGTATTGTAACAGTAGCCGGTTGGACACAAGGTACCTTATATATTATCGGTCTAGCCCTAGGAGCAGCTTTATTGTATGCCCGTTTCGGTTTTACATCAGCTTTTAGACGGCTAGTTTCTGTCGGAAATGTTCAAGGCTTGCAGGCGCATATGCTTATGCTAGCTGTTGCATCTACTCTATTTGCCATTATTTTAAGCACAGGTTTTAGTTTTACGGGAGCTACCCCTTCTGGGAATGTAAATCCAATTGGTGTAAGTGTAGTTGTCGGGGCTTTTCTATTTGGAATCGGCATGCAGCTAGGAAATGGCTGTGCTTCAGGAACGCTCTACAATGTCGGCGGGGGTTCTTCGTCGATGATACTAACCTTAATTGCCTTTATAGCTGGGTCAGCCTTGGGTGCTTATCACATCACTTTTTGGATGGAAGATATGCCGTCGTTCCCAGCCGTTTCTTTAGCGGAGTCAACGGGGCTAGGCTACTTCGGTGCTTGGATTGTTCAGCTTGCAGTGTTTGCACTTATCTACTGGCTATGCGTGAAATTTGCTAAAAAGAAAAACCCGCCAATGATGAAGCCTTTGCCAACAACGCAAGGGTGGAAGAAAGTTCTACGTGGTGCCTGGCCATTATTCGGAGCTGCCATCGTGCTTGCATTGTTAAATGCGTTAACTTTAATGGTGAAAGGAAGCCCATGGGGGATCACGTCAGGCTTTACACTATGGGGCGGAAAAGCCTTGATGGCTATGGGTGTAGATGTTGGTTCTTGGGATTATTTTGCAGGTTCAGATAAGCTGACGAGTTCTGTTCTAATGGATGGAACAAGTGTCATGAACTTTGGGATTATACTGGGAGCATTCTTATCTGCAGCTGCTCAAGGTACCTTTAAGCCTGGTAAAATTAAGCCAGGAGTTGCCGGTGCAGCAATCATCGGTGGACTAATGATGGGGTATGGAGCCCGTTTAGCATTTGGCTGCAATATTGGTGCGTATTTCAGTGGAATTGCTTCCTTTAGTCTTCATGGATGGGTTTGGGCCATCATGGCCATGCTTGGTACGTATCTAGCGTTGTTTATCCGGCCATTATTTGGACTAAAGAATCCAAAATCAACCGATTCAATTTGTTAATTTGTGAATGAGGAAAGAGTATGACTATGGTCATGCTCTTTTTTTGTGGTTAAGGAAATTATAAAAGTTCCAGGTTGTGGATAATTATATGCGTTGTCTGCATCCAGCTCCAGCGCCCAGCGACTAGTGTACTTCGCCCACCGAGTAAAAATTGGGCTTTTGGATTTTTACCTCCGCAATGATTGCGTCAAGCACGAATGCGCTACGCTCTTCGTGTTTCCTTTATCTCAGTCGGTGTGCTCCAGTCCATACTTCGCTTAACGGGCGCTTGCGCTTTTGTTCCATATCCTCTTACACTAAAGTTTTTAAATTTTATGGTAAAATGAAGCTAAAATTCAGTTAATTGTGAGGTAATCATGAATAAGCCCAGAATATTAGTGATTGAAGATGAAGAAAAAATTGCCCGTGTTCTTGAGCTGGAGCTAACATATGAAGGCTACGAAGTTGAAAAGGCTTTAGACGGTTTAGTGGGGTTCCAGCTGTTTCAGCAAGGCGAATGGGATTTAATCCTGCTTGATGTTATGCTCCCGGGGATTAGTGGGATTGAGGTGTTGCGAAGAATTCGATCCAGTGACGCTGACACTCCAGTTATCATGCTAACAGCAAAAGACTCTGTTGAGGATAAAGTATCGGGCCTCGATCTTGGAGCTAATGACTATGTGACAAAGCCTTTTCAGATTGAAGAACTTCTTGCACGTATTCGCGCTAGCCTGCGATTACAACGAAAACCAATGACAGAGGAAGTTAACCAGGATTGGCTCATCGTTGGAGACTTAAAACTAAGCGAGGGTATCCATGAAGTCATGCGGGGCGAGACGGTGATTGAGCTAACTCCCCGTGAGTTTGATTTATTGGCTTATTTAATGAGAAATTCCCGTCATGTATTAAACCGTGAGCAATTATTAAACAGTGTTTGGGGCTACGATTACTACGGGGACACCAATGTTGTCGATGTGTATATTCGTTATTTGCGTAATAAAATAGATAAGCCTTACGGAACACCTTATATCCATACAGTCCGAGGGGTCGGTTATGTACTGAAGGAGTCAAAATGAAGCTTCGGAATAAAATTAATCTATTTACGAGCGTTTTGTTCATCGTTTTATTAATCTTAGTGAATCTGTCTATTTATCTTTCTTTTAGCAAAATGATGTTGGCCGGTGAAGTGGAGCGTACCGTTGCCGAAGCGAAACAAGCCATTAATGGAATCAATCAAGTCAATTCAACGGTAGAATTGCAGGATATTCTCCTTGCCTATGTTCCCGTTAATGGAATGATGCAGATTGTTGATACAGAGGGGAAAGCAGGAGCAGGAGTGGCTGTTCCAAGTCAACAGACCCTTTGGGAGATACCTGTTCGCTATCATCAAAAGGAAGTTCAAACAGTTGTTGAGTACAATAATATTCCTCATGCCTTTGTTTCCATTCCAATGATTTCGCGTGAGGGTGAGGTAGTTGAGCTTCAAGTAACGGAAAACCTAGGAGCAACGGCCGAGATGCTCAATACTCTTAAGCTTGTGCTTATCATCGTTACCTTCATTACCACGATTCCTGTGTTGATTTCATCTAGACTTCTTAGTAATTTTATTACCCGACCGATTACCTCGATGATTGCAACCATGCGTGATATCAAGGGAAGTGGTCAATTTAAAAGGATCCCCCTGCCTAAACGATCAAAAGATGAACTCTACCAAATGGGCGAAACGTTTAATAATATGATTGAGCTTTTAGAAGTGAACTATGAAAAACAAGGCCAATTTATCTCAAATGCTTCCCATGAATTAAAAACGCCACTTACAGTGATTGAATCGTATGCATCCTTATTAAAAAGAAGAGGAAAAGACCAACCAGAGCTTTTTGATGAGTCCATTCAGGCCATCCATTCTGAAGCCATACGCATGAAGGATTTGACCCAGCAATTGCTTCTGCTGGCCAGGAATGAGCAACATTGGTTACTGGAAAGTGTCGGAATCAACTTAAACGAAGTGGTCGAGGAAGCCGTGCAATCTTTTAAAAAAGCCTATAATCGTGAGGTTGAACTAAAGCAAGAAACTGAGGTTATGATAAATACTGATTTACAAAGGTTTAAGCAATTGTTCTTTATTTTAATGGATAATGCACGAAAATATAGTGAAGAAAAGATTGTTGTAAAAATTAGCAAAGCAAAGGACCAAGCTGTGGTCGCAGTCATTGACCATGGGATAGGAATCCCAGCGCGTGATTTAGAAAAGGTATTTGACCGATTTTATCGAGTAGATAAAGCTCGCTCAAGAAAGACCGGTGGCTTCGGCCTTGGTTTGTCCCTTGCTCAGGAAATTGCTGATGCCATGGGGGCAACTATTAAATTAGAAAGCGTTGAAGGGCTCGGAACAACAGCTAAAATAAGCTTGCCTCTTACAAATTCTCATTAATTTCTCATATTAGTAGCGTAGAATAAAGGGAATGAAAAAATTGGAGTGAAGCAAATGAGCAAAGGGAAAAAAATACTCGTTGGAGCAGGGGTGTTTTTGGTAGTCATGTTTGCTGTTTGGCAGGTATCGAGGGTTATGACTTCGGCACAACCACTTACGGCAGAGGAAGCCACACAAAAGGTTCAGGAACTTTATGCAGGAGACATCGTTAGTGTCAAGGAAAGAACGGACCTTTATCTCATTACGATTGTGTTAGAGGACACAGGCACCTATGAGATTGAAATTGACCGTGAATCTGGGGATATAGCTAGCATGACAAGGACCAAAAAAGGGGTCGCAAGCAACGAAGGAGCTCAGAAAGAAGCAACTGAGGAAGAGCAAGCTGAAACTCCTCCTAACACTAGACAAGAAGAAGAGCCTTCTGAACAAGGTGGGAAAGACAAGACTCCAGAAAATCAAGGAACACCACCAGCTGATGATAACTCAAATGCAAAACCGGAGACACCGAGGCAAATAACGGAACAGGAAGCCATTGAGATTGCATTAAATCAATTGAATGGTGAGGTCGACGACGTGGAGCTTGAACAATCCGGAGGGCACACCTATTACTTAGTTGAAATTGAACGAGAAGGAGAAGAGGCAGAGGCCACAATTCAAATCAATGCGATTTCAGGAGAAGTGATGTCTGTCTTCTGGGAGGATTAATGAGTGATTGGCAAATAAAGTCGTAGTGATAAAGCATAGTGCCTAACAGGAAATCTACAGCTATATTTATCCCTCCTAAAAGAAAAAGAAGCCTCTTCTTCATTTCTCATCAATTTCTCATTTTCTTATTCATGTCTCCTCATTTTGGTTGTCTATAGTGTAGATATACCAACAAAGGAGGAACGTAAAATGAAAAAAAATTTATTGATGATTGGTGTGACAGGTGTCGTTTTATTAGGAGGAGCACTAGGCGTAGGGGCATTTTCAGAGACAACCCAAGTAAAAGAGAATCATTTCATTTCTATGAAGAAAGCAGAAGAAATCGCTCTTGCTGAAGTGGAAGGGACAATTGAAAGTGTAGAGTTAGAAAAGGATGATGGAAAAGTAAAGTATGAAATCGATATCCGTGACCAACACGGAAACGATGATATTGACGTTGATATTGATGCTACCACTGGAAAGGTCATCAAGGTAGATCGTGACGATGACGGTGATGATAAAAAAGTGAAAACAGATACTGTTGCTACTCATTCCATTAAGAGTAGTCAGGATGATGACGCCGTTAGTAGCGCAACTAAAGGAAGTACTCAGGATATAAATGCTCAGGCCGCAAAGCAACGAATCACCAAAGATGAGGCAATTGCGATTGCTACAAAAGAAACCCCGGGAAAAGTAGTCGAAGTTGACTATGATGACGGCGAATATGAAATTGAAATCCTTACAGAAACGAAAAAAATCGAATATGAAATAGATGCCAGAGCAGGAAGAATCGTACAAAAAGATATAGATGATTTAGACGATGACGATGATGATGACGACCGCTACGATGACTAAGAGGTTTTAGAATATAGCTTGCCTTCGGGGAGGCTATTTTTTTTTGGACTTCTTCAGGGTTGTTGATTTTAATAAAATTGTTTAAAGTACAATAAGGATGATAAACAGAAAGGCGGAATAGAGATGATACGATTTGGAATCATTGGCACCAATTGGATCACTAGTAAATTTATTGAAGCGGCCAAGCAGCATCCTAGGTTTACATTAACAGCAGTGTATTCTAGAACAGAGGAGAAGGCTCGTGAATTTGCTGGTCAGTATGGGGCTGAATCGCTTTTTACGGATTTACAAAGTATGGCCATGAGCGATGAAATTGATGCTGTCTATATCGCTAGCCCGAATTCCTTGCATGCTCAGCAAGCGACCATCTTTCTTGAACAAGGCAAGCATGTCTTATGTGAGAAGCCGATTGCCTCGAATGCTAGCGAACTAAAGCAGATGATAACGGTGGCCAAAGAGCATGAGGTTGTTTTAATGGAGGCGTTGAAAGCCACCTTGGTACCAAATTTTAAGCAATTGGCTACTAATATACATAAGATAGGGAAGGTTCGTCGATATTTTGCAAGCTATTGTCAATATTCATCTCGCTATGATGCCTATAAAGAAGGAACAATTCTAAACGCTTTTAAGCCAGAGTTTTCAAATGGTGCCTTGATGGACATCGGGATTTATTGTCTTTACCCATTGATTGTGCTTTTTGGAAAACCGGAGAAGGTTCAGGCTACCGGTGTCATGCTAGATTCGGGAGTAGATGGTGAAGGCAGCATTCTTTTAACCTATAAAGACATGGATGCCGTTGTGTTGTATTCAAAAATCACTGATTCGTCAATACCATCGGAAATTCAAGGTGAAGATGGTAATATTGTGATTGATAAAATAAATGTTCCAGAAAAGGTGGAAATTCGCTACCGTGATGGTTCCTGTGAGGATCTCACTCAATCTCAACCGTACGAGTCGATGTATTATGAGGTAGAGGAATTTATTCAGTTAATTGAGAGTGGTCAAAAGGAGTCAAAGGTTAATTCTCTAGCCCATTCCTTACAAGTGATGGAAATTATTGATGAGTGCCGACGACAAATTGGCGTGCAGTACCCAGCTGATGAACGATAGTAATAAAAATCTCCCCATTTAAAATTGATGGGGAGACTTTTTTGATTAAAAGTAAAGTGAATGTTGAACCTTAATCTTACGGTTTCAAAACCACCTTAATAACCTCATCTTCATGCTCGCTAAAGATTTTATAAGCGTCACTAGCCTGATCAAGGGGGACCTTATGGGTAATGATTTCTGTGGGGTCAATTTCACCTTTAACAATCATGTCATAAAGCTTCGGCATATAATGGATGACGGGCGCTTGTCCTGTTTTCAATGTGACATTTCGTTCGAAGATATTTCCAAGCGGGAACATATTATACATCGAACCGTATACACCTGTAAGTTGTATCGTACCAAATTTTCGAACTGAATTTTTAGCAATTTGAATGGCGCTTAATGTTCCACCTTGAATTTTTAACTTCTGCTCGACCTTTTCTACAACAGATTTTTTTCCGTCCATGCCGACACAATCAATAACTACATCAGCGCCACCCTGGGTAATTTCTCTAATATGCGCCCCGGTATCATCAAAATCCTCAAAATTAAATACTTCAACATTGTTTTTCATTTTTGCATGTCGGAGCCGATAATGGAGGTTATCAATTGCAATGACTCGTTTGGCTCCTTTCATCCATGCGAATTTTTGTGTCATCAACCCGACAGGACCACAGCCAAGCACGACAACTGTGTCGTTTGGTTTTACACCTGCATGCTCAACACTCCAGTAGGCTGTCGGGAGCACGTCAGAAATGAATAGTAACGCTTCATCCTCGAGTTCACAAGATTCTGGGACTTTAAAGGGCATAAAATTGCCGTACGGAACGCGAAGAAATTCTGCTTGTCCGCCAGGGTAATTCCCATAGCGCTCGGTATAGCCAAAATAAGCTCCGGAGTCTATGTCAGGGTTATCGTTAGAATTGTCACACTGGCTTTCCATATCATGCTGACAATAAAAGCAGTGCCCACAAGCAATAGTAAAGGGAAGAATCACTCTGTCGCCTTTTTTCACTTTTTTAACATCTGGTCCAACTTCTTCTACAATCCCCATAGGTTCATGACCGATAATAAAACCGGGGCGTGTTGGGATTCCACCGAGATAAATATGAAGGTCTGAACCACATATAGCTGTTGACGTAATACGGACAATAACATCATCGCTTTTTTCGATTCTCGGGTCGTCTACCTTTTTTACCTGGATATCCTTTGCACCTTGGAAAGTGACAGCCTTCATTGTGAACCCTCCTCTTTATATTTATGACACTTTAGTACCCACTAGTGTAAAGCTTTCATTACTATGTTGTGAAGAAGAGGGTTTTTTCATTCTGGAATAGTGACAAAGCTTGGTTTTCCGCTTAAGATTGAGTAAAGAGGTAGAGGAGGGCTAGTCCATGAAGGTAAAGGTATTCGCCAATCTCCGAGAAATCTGTGGCGGGATAAGTGTAGAAGTAAAGCCAGATGGCGATCGAGTGATTGATATTCTTGATAAAATGGTGGAAATGTTTCCTGATATCGAAGAGGAGATTTTTACAGATGAAAAAAAGTTAAAACCATTCGTTCACGTTTACATAAATGGAAAAAATATTATCCATTTGGATGATTTAGAGACAATGGTGAAGGAGCAGGACCAATTTGCCTTGTTTCCTCCAGTTGCAGGTGGTTGAGATGGAGAGTTGTGAACTTGAATTTCGGGGAATCAATAGAAAACATCTTGGGATGTATTTTGAAGAGCTTGGTGGAAAATCTCAAACTGAGACATTTCCTTTTGTCTATAAGGGTGACGGATGGATTGGGGAAATTTTTAGAGAAGATGAACTCGAATTTACAAAGGTCTTTAAAGTAAATGCAGTTCATATAAGATTTACAGCGGAATCAGAATCAAAACTCGAAGAATTGATTAAACTTTACCGGCATAAAACTACCAGAGTTGGTGGGTAGGAACAGGGATATTTATTGATTGTCGATGATGAGTATCTCCAAGTGAGCTCTCGTTATCGGCAATTTTTATTATATTGGACTAGATTAAGTTTATGAGTAATAAAAACAAGCACTAAACCCCTGATATCAATTTAGATTGTCCATGAGAGCTTGTCTCAAGGACAAAAAAGGGGTTCCCAATACAGAATATGTCCATGAGAGTCCGTCTCAAGGACAAAAAAGCAGGCCACAACAACGAAAGTGTCTATGAGAGCCTGTCTCAAGGACAAAAAAGCAGGCCACAACAACGAAAGTGTCCATGAGAGCCTGTCTCAAGGACAAAAAAGCAGGAATGAACAACAAAAGTGTCCATTAGAGCCTGTCTCAAGGACAAAAAAGCAGGCCGCAACAACGAAAGTGTCCATGAGAGTGCGTCTCAAGGACAAAAAAGCAGGCCCCAACAACAAAAGTGTCCATGAGAGTCTGTCTCATGACCAAACGGCCCAATCCAATCGTCAAAAAAGACAATTAATTAACCTGCATCCCCAACATTTAAGACATGAAAAACACACTGGGAATTACCCAGTGTGTTTCTGTGTGTAATCTATTTCTCAGCCCTTTGTAACTAACTAGAATCTATTTACTGCTTTTCAGTCGGAGCTGTATTCTCTCCTACAAGAATACCTAATTCGCGAAGCTTTTCAGCTGGAACTACTCCATCTTGCCAGCCACGAACTTGGTAGTATTCTTCAAGCATGATGTCCATGCGGCTGACAGAACCTGTACTGTTTCCAGAGGCAGGCTCTTCTGTGAAGCGCTTTGGAAGGAAGTCATCTTCGCGCTTATCGAAACCAGCAAGATTATTATAATAACGCTCGAGGTTATAGATTCGTTCTCCGGCCAGCATAACATCGTCTGCTGTCATTGGGATACCAGTCATGGTGCTGTACTGCTCTGCATAGTGCTCAGCATTTTCAGAGAAAGAAGAGAACTTACAAATATCCATAGAATCACCGAAAGCTAGCATATCCTGGAAGGTTTTAAGCAATGCGCCTTTACCTTCAGCCTTCAGGCGATCTGTTGGTTCAGGAATACCAGCGATTTCACTCGCAACTGTATATCCGCGTAAATGACAGGCCCCACGGTTACTTGTTGCATAGCCAAGACCAATACCTTGAATTCCACGTGGGTCGTAAGCTGGGATGGACTGACCTTTAACGGACATTGAAAGTTCTGGTGCTCCCCATTCCGCCGTAGCACGAGCTGGACCTTCAGCAAGCACGCCACCAAAGCCTTCACGGAACGCAATTTTCTTCGTCAATTCAATCATGGCATCCTTGTCGCCCCATTTAAGAGGTTCTTCGATAATCCCTTTTTCATATGCCTCCATTGAAACGGAGAAACAGTGACCCAGTTCAATGGTATCTAAGCCGTACTCGTTACATTGATCGATGAGATAGGCAATTGCTTCTGCGTCACTCACTAAACAGTTCGAACCAAGTGACCAGGAAGATTCAAATTCAAAGCTTTCAACTCTTGTTTTATATTTGCCATCTTTTACTTCAACTTCGATTTTACAGCCAACAGGGCAAGCATGGCAGGCATTGTTAGAAACAAGCAAGTGCTTGTTCACGTATTCACCACTATGATATTCAGCTTGATCCCAATGAGTTAATTGAGAGTTCTTTGTTGGGAGCGCTCCCACTTCATTGATTACGTTTGTTAGAACATTCGTACCGTAGACAGATAAACCACCTTTTTTAGGGGCTGTCAATCCGCCTTCAAGAATCGCCTTTACCGCCTTACGGTTGGCCTTATTATATTCATCCTTCAGTTTAGGAACTGGCATATTCCCTTTTTGCTCCGCCTTAATGACAACGGCTTTCAACATTTTATATCCAGCTACAGCAGCCGTACCACCGCGACCTGCGGATCGGTCATGCTCGTTGATAAATGCTGCGAAACGAACCTTGTTTTCGCCACCTTGACCAATAGCTAAAACGCTTAGGTTATCTTCGCCGTGTTCATCCTTCATTAATTTAACGGTTTCTCTGGTGCCTTTTCCCCATAGGTGAGCAGCATCACGAAGCTCTGCCTGGCCATTCTCTATGTACAGATAGACAGGCTTATCACTTTTCCCTTTTACAATGATGTTATCAACACCAGCCCATTTTAAGCGAGCCGCTGTCCAACCACCAATATGAGAGTCAGTTGCTGTTTGGGTAAGAGGGGATTTTGTCACAACAGCCATCCGACCACTCATTGAAGAGCGCGAACCAGTAACAGGACCTGTCATGAAGCACAATAGATTCTCTTCAGAAAAGGGCTCTACTTCTGGACCATTGTCTAAAAGGTATTTAACCCCGAGACCACGAGCACCAATGTATTTTCTAGCATCCTCTTCATGGAGCTCTCTGTAGCTAACGTTCCCATTCGTTAGGTCTACTAAAACTTCTTTGTTCATAAATCCGCCAAGATTCATTGATTTTGCCACCTCTTTCTATTTATTTAAAAAACTATGACTATATTTAATTATATATGGTATCTAAGGAAATTTCTTGCTTATTTTAAATAATTCAAATAATTTTTATTGTAAAATAAGGAGGGGAAACGAAATCAATGAAAAAGTTGTACTTTTATGTAGAATCATAGAAAAGAGGGATACAATGAACGATTTGAATCGGTATTCGCGGCAGGTTCTTTTTAAGCCAATAGGGGAAGATGGCCAGCGAAAGCTTTTAAATAGTCGTGCCGTTATTGTTGGGATGGGGGCACTAGGAACGATTATTGCAAACCATCTGGTCCGCTCAGGTGTTGGCTACGTCCGTATGATTGATCGGGATTTGGTGGAGCTCTCTAATTTACAGCGCCAGTCGCTTTATGATGAAGAGGATGCCGCAGCAAACCTCCCGAAAGTGATTGCCGCCGAAAAGAAACTCAAGAAAATTAACTCGACAGTAAAAGTAGAACCGATTATTGCCGATCTGAACTTGGACAATGCAGAAGAACTTTTAACAGGGTTTGATGTGATTGTCGATGGAACAGATAATTTTTCAACTCGATATGTGATCAATGATATCTCAGTGAAATTAGGTATACCTTGGATATATGGAGGAGCGGTTTCTTCGAGGGGGATGTATGCAGTTATTAAGCCTGGGACAACCCCTTGCTATCGATGTCTTTTTCCGGAAGTTCCAACTGGTCTAGGGGAAACCTGTGATACCATTGGAGTGCTGTCTCCACTAACCGATATTATTGGTTCCTTTGAAGCGGTTGAGGCTATCAAACTATTGGTAGGCGCTGAGCATAATCCAAACCTTGAACAGCTTGATATTTGGTTTGCATCTTCTTTACAGATGGATATTACTGAAGGAAGGAACCCAGAGTGTCCCACTTGTGTTCATCATGAGTATGAATTTCTCGATAGATCCTCAGATAAGCAAACAGCTTATGCTGTTTTATGTGGTCGGGATACTGTCCAAATCAACCCGAGGAATGTGCAGCAATTTGACTTACCTGCACTTGCAAAAAGATTAGTACAAAGTGGCAAAGGGAAGGTAAAGAGTAATTCATTTTTATTGCGGTTTTCCCCAGATGATCAAGTTTCAATGGTCTTTTTCAAAGATGGCCGAGTCCTTGTTCATGGTGTGGATGATATTACTCAAGCAAGGAAGTATTATGCACAGTATTCAGGGAGCTAAGAAGTAGTTATCCACAAAAACATGTGGTTAATCAGGAGTTACTAACAAATTATTCACACTATTCACAACTATGAAGGAAAAGGCTGTTTTTGTAGAGATTGTTGTTAAAATTGTAAAAATCTTAAAGCCGATTTTTACTACCTAAAGCCGATTTTAACGCAAGGTAAGGGATTTTGTACGTCATAGTTAGTTTGTAAGCTCTTTTCTCATAATAAAAAGCTATTTTGCAGTGAAACAAAGCTTAATCCAACCTATTTTGTATCCAAAAGCAACAAAATTTGAGAAAAGAGCCAAGAAAAAAGAACCGGCATCTTGTGATGTCGGTTCTTTTTATCCACAGTAATCAATCTCTGTCGGTTTTATCGCTTTGATCTTTATTGCGCTTATTGCCCTTGCTGTTGTCGCCGCTCGTCATTAGCTCTTGTGAAAATTCAGCCATTTGATGCTGAGTTTTCGGTGAATTTTGGTTTTTACTACCTTTATTAACCTTCTTTGTCATCAAAAAAACCCCCTCGTAACATACTTCTTATTTAGTTTTTCTCGTCAATGAAAAAATATCCAAAAAAAAGAGGCTGGAAACGAGTCCAGCCTTTCAATAAGGGAAGTTCTTTTAAACCAGGTATTAAATTAAAAGGGAAGTTTGTAAAACATATAAAGCCATGAGCATACTTTTCTGAAAATCGAGTTCCTTAAAATTTGTCGATTTTCAGTACAGGGATTTTTCCGATCCCTATATTCAATGAAAGTAGTTAAAAGTGTAAACAGCTTGCCAACGAAAGATGTGTAACTAATTGTTCCTTTTTCGTTAACTCTCTGCTGTCTTCTTGTCTTTATAATAATAAGTAGGTATGAAGATGTTATGGAGAACTTATGTGGAAGTTGTGAAGATTACGAGTTGATGAGAAGGAGAGAGATACATGGGTCAGAAAATCATGTTAGTTGACGATGAGCCGATGATTACCGAGGTTTTAGAAGCTTATTTGCGGAAGGATGGATATGAAGTTTATACATCAGGCAATGGCTTGGATGCGTTAAGAAAAGCCGATACGTTGAAGCCGGATTTAATTGTACTAGATTTGATGCTACCAGACATCTCTGGAGAGGAAATTTGCCGTCTGCTCCGGAAAGAATCAGATGTCCCCATTTTAATGCTAACTGCAAAATCCGGGGAAGATGAAAAGATCAATGGCATTGTGCTAGGTGCAGATGACTATGTGACTAAGCCTTTTAGTCCAAGAGAAGTGGTCGTGAGAATCCAAGCAATTTTACGAAGGGCGAGAAGGGTTGAAGATTCACAAACTGAACAGTTAAGCTTTAACAACCACGAACTTGTGATTGATCTATTTAAAAAGGAAGTATCCTGGCAAGGTGAAAATATTAGTGTCACTCCTATTGAATATAAGCTCCTTATAAATATGGCAAGAAATCCTGGACGAGTATACAGCCGCATGGATTTATTAGATAAAATTCAAGAAGATGGTTTCTCCTATGAAGGCTATGAACGCAGCATTGATACTCATATAAAAAACATTCGTAAAAAGATTGAGACAGATGCTCGGGAACCAAGATATATTCTGACCGTTTTTGGGATGGGGTATAAGTTTGGAGGAGCGCTGGATGCTAAAAACGCTTCGCTCTAAAATCTTATTCTACTTCTTGCTTGTGTCTCTTTCGGGAATTCTTGTGGTTAGTTTTAGTCTCCAATGGGGCTTCGAGGCAAGTTTTAATCATTATATTAATGAAAATCGGACACAGCGAGTCTCCCAGCTTACGAACGCCCTCAAACTCGAATTTAAGGAGCGGGGTGCTTTCACAGGGGAACGAGTGTCAAACCTGTTTTACGAGCATGCGATGACAGATTCTCTCTATTATAAGCTCTATACGCCAAATGAAATTCTCTTAATGGATTCAACTGCTATTAGAGGGGTTATGGAAGGAATGGGGATGAGGAATAATCCTTATGAAGAAAATAGCTGGTTATCCTCAACAGAACCGATCAAACTTGAAGGCAAAACGCTAGCCGTCCTTAAAGTGTATTATCCAAAGGGCTTTATTGATAGTGAATATGTGTTCTTACAGACCATTAAAAAGTATCTACTAACGGCTGTTATTATTACCGTATTATTGGCGCTCTTCTTCAGCATGCTATTTTCTAAACGTCTAACAGCAGGGCTTAATAGTCTGTCAAAAGCAGTGGAAGAGTTAACGAAACATAAAAAAGGGGTAAGAGTTCCTCTTGATGATTTGTCATTAGAAATGAAAAGACTAGGATTGGCCTTTAACGACTTAGCGATATCACTGGAGAAAGAAGAACGATTGCGCAAGGAATTTACCGGGGACCTTGCACATGAACTACGAACCCCACTAGCAACATTGCGAAGCCAAATTGAGGCGTTTCAAGACGGAATCTGGGAACCTACTCCTGAGCGATTGAAGCAAAGTCATAACGAAATGATGAGACTCGTTCGTCTTGTCAATGAACTGGAAAAGCTCCTAGCAGCAGAAAACCCACAAATTAGGCTTGAGGAAACACAGTTGGATGCCCGAGAGCTGTTAAGTTCTATGCGTGATTTATTCACGCCGGCTTTTAAAGAAAAACAGGTAGTATTAATCGTTAATCATGAAGATCAACCTCTTCTCTTTAAAGGCGACCGCGATAAGCTCGTACAAATTTTAACCAATGTCGTAAATAATGCACTGAAATATACACCGAGTGGAGAAAACGTGAGGTTGTCAAATGTTTTTGAAGACGATATGGTTGGTTTTCTGATTGAGGATGAGGGCGCCGGGATTTCAGAGCAAGACCTCCCGCACATCTTTGAGCGCTTTTTCCGTGGAGATAAATCACGCGATCGCAAGACGGGAGGCGTTGGAATTGGGTTATCCATTGTAAAGGCTCTGGTTGAAGCTCATAAAGGAACCATTCATGTTGAAAGCGAACTAGGAAAGGGCACCGCATTTACCATACTTTTCCCACGAGTTGGCGGTGCCTGACCCCCAGTGTGGTGCCGTGTTAAAGTAAGTCATTAACATAATAGATTTTGCCGTTTTCAACTTGTCCCTCTAAAACCAGTTTGACGAGGGCGTTTGCGACAACCGTTGGGGATTTTAGCATCCCCTTTTCTTTGAAATCCTTAAACTTATCAAGTTCAGCAAAGGCCTCTTCAGAAGAGGAACGGATGGTGCTTTGCATTTCAGTATCCATTATACCCGGGCTGTAACCAATCACTTTAAACGGGCTTTGTTGGTTGTCTAGCTCTAAGCCAGTGGTCTGGGTAAACATATTCAATCCGGCCTTTGTACTGCAGTAAAGGCTCCAGCCATGGACAGGACGTTCAGCCGCACCTGAGGTGACGTTGGCAATACTGAGTGGAACATTGGATTCCTTTGCCCTTTTTAAAAAGAGATTGCAAATTTGAATAGGTGCGGTTAGATTAACTTGAATATTTGTTATCATCGCTTGATCATCAAAGAGACCGGCTGTTTCGATTGGTTCAATGATTCCGGCGTTATTGATTAGATAGACTTGATCCGTTTGCTTATTAAAAACTAGTTCTGAAATTTCTTGGAAGACGGAACTAATCTCCGTTGAGGAGGCTAGGTTGCATGTATAAAAGTGATAATTGACTCCATTTTTACTAGACAAATCTTTTAATTCTTCATTCTGGCTCCTTGAAACACCAATGACACTCACATTTTCTTCAAGCATCCTTTTGGCAATAGCCGCGCCAAGGCCCCTCGACGAACCTGTGATAATCGCATACTTCATCGTCATCCCTCCATATTTCATTCTATTAGTTTCATTGAAGCATAAACATAGAAAAACATAAAATTTTTCAGACAAAAAAAAGTGCTCCTCAACATTCTGAGCACTTAAAAAGGGATATCTAAGATAAGAGGTGGTTCCATTCACCAATGAAGGTGGAAGAAGCGCTATTTGGGAAGGATAACACTTCTTCTGTTGGACCATGTTGCTTTATTTCACCGCCAATTAAGATGGCGAGGCGGTTCGTAAAATATTTGATTTCCATTAAATCATGACTAATAAAAACCGTCGTTGTGTTGGTTTCCTTGACAACGTTTTTTATATCCTTTAAAAGTTGAACTTTTGTAGGGAAATCTAGTGCTGAAAACGGTTCGTCAAGAAAGAGTACTTCAGGTTGTAAAATCATTGCTCGTGCTAGATTTACACGCTGTGCCTCACCACCTGAAAGATGATAGGCATGCTTTTTTGCCAGGTGACTTATTTTAAAAACCTCTAGCCAGTAAGCGACTTGGTTTTTAATTTCTTTTCGTGGTATGTTCCGAATTTTTAGACCTGCGGCAACGTTTTGGTAAACGCTTGTATCGAGTAGCAGGGATTGCTGGAGAGCGACCGCAATCTTTCGCCGCGCAGCAAGTGCTGTACGATCAGAAACGGTCTGTCCTTGGAACTGAATTGAACCAGCTTGCGGTGGTTCCAGCAAGGCTAATATCTTTAATAAAGTACTTTTGCCAGCACCATTGGGGCCCATTACACCAAGAATTTCCCCCTTTTGGAGTTCAAAGGAGGGAATCGATAAAATGCTTTTATCCCGTGCTTTTACATCAATATTCTCCAAAGTAATCATAGGGTTATCCATTGAATCGCTTCCTTTGTTGTAAATAAGTAAGACTAAAGGTAATGAAGAAGGCAAGAGTCATCAAAATAAAACTCAAGGCCAACGCAATATCAAAATTCCCCTTCGATACTTCCATCACGATAGAAGTTGTGAGTATTCTCGTTTCACCACTTATATTTCCACCTACCATCATTGCCGCACCGACCTCGGCAATGACTCTGCCGAAGCCTGCAATAACGGCTGCGAGGATGGCAAGTTTGCTTTCTTTCATCAAGATCCACACTAATTGCAGGCGGGTTGCACCTAGGGCCTTCACCTGGAGAATCATCTTTTCACTAATCTGCTGAAACGCTGTTGCCGTCAAGGCAGTAACGATAGGTAAGGAGACTAATAGCTGCGCAAGAACAATGGCAGTTTCCGTATAGAGTAAGGAATATTCCCCTAAAGGACCTGAACGCCATAAAAGTAGGGTAATCCAAAGACCTGCAACTACTGGTGGTAAGCCCATCCCGATATTTACAAGCGCTAGAATAATCCTTCTTCCAGGGAATCGAGTCAGACCTAACAACATACCAGCGGGGATGCCAACAATCGTGCTGATGATAATCGCCGTCATGGATACCTTCAAGGTCCTTAAGGTGATTTCCGCAATAATAGGATCACCAGCAAGTATCAATTCAATGGCTTTTTTTAATCCTTCAATTAAGAGATCCATCTGCAATCAAACTTTCTTTGTTAGTTTCTTTTTTAGGAACTTATTCAAAGAGGAAGAAAAGCGGTTCACCGTATTCTTCTACCCCAAATTCAGCAATCGTGCTTTGTGTTTCTTCATCAGTCATGAACTCAACAAAGGCTTTTGCACCTTCGGCATTAATCATATCATTTTTTTCTGCATTAACTTCCATTACATGATAGATATTTAGAAGATTGTCGTCTCCTTCAACTAGAACTTCGAAATCTCCAAGAGTATCTTTTTGAGCTAGGTAGGTAGCACGATCTGTTAAAATATACCCTTGCTTCTCAGCGGCTACTTGAAGGCTGCTTCCCATTCCTTGTCCTGTTTCGAGATAGGCTTCATTTTCAGAGGGGGTTAGACCAGCGCTTTCCCATAACTGTAGCTCTTTTTTATGTGTACCGGAGTCATCACCACGTGAGACAAAGGCAGACTTTGATTCGAAGATTTTTGTGAAAGCTTCCTCTGTTGATAATCCCTTAATGCCCGCAGGATCAGCGGTTGGACCGACAATGATAAAATCATTATACATAACCTGTTGGTAGTTAAGGACATCGCCGCTATCAACAAGCTCTTTTTCAGAATCTGGAGCATGGGTAAGTAGTGTGTCGGCTTCGCCATTTACGCCCATTTCAAGTGCTTGTCCAGTCCCAATAGCAATGGTTTTCACATTATAAGGATTTTCATTTTCAAACATAGGAATCAATACATCTAGTAATCCACTATCTTGAGTACTCGTCGTTGTTGCAAGAATTAAATCACTTATTTCTACTTCCGTGGTTTCCGGTTCGTTTGCTGTATTTTCAGCCTTTTCCGTATCAGAATTGGAACATGCTGTTATCATTGCAAAAAATAAAATAAACATAATAAATAAAAATTTGTTTTTCATGTTTGCAATTCCTCCAGTTATCGATGATTGTAAATGATTTTTCCGAGCTCCCTAGCATCATAGCCTTCAAGTTCAAGGATACTATCTTTAAAAGTGGTGAAATGAATTAAATCAAGCAAATGTTCAAGTGCAGACTTGTTTTCCTCTGTCCATCGAAGGACTAAGTCAAACTTTTCACTCGTCATTGGAATAAAATCAAGTCCAAGCTGACGAGCAGCATATTTAACGCCAAAAGCCACATCTGCTGAACCGCGGCTTATATGAGAGGCAGCTCCAAGGTGATTCCACTCTTCATTTTCATAGCCTTTAATGGACTCAGGACTAATGTTTTTTTCGGCGAGGAAGGAATCGAGTAAAAACCGAGTCCCAGCTCCTTTTTGCCGATTAACAATCGTGACATCACTCCGAGGAAAATCCTCTACGCTCGCAATATTCTTCGGATTTCCTTTCGCTACAATCAATCCTTGTTCCCGTGAAGCTAATCGAATCACGGTGATGGGCTCGTGCACAAACAATTGCCGAATAAAAGGAAGATTGTATTCTTGCGATGTTGGGTCCAGTAAATGAATCGCCGCCAAATCTGAGCTACCTCGATAAACCATCATCAAACCTTCAAGGCTACCAATATAACTTGGTTGAATCGAAACCCCAGCCGATTCATTTGCGGCATACTTGACGAGATGCTCAACAAGAAAGTCATGGCTTCCGGCAAGCTTTAATGTATAGGTTAAAGATTGACCTGATGAGACTTGATTGCTCCCGATACTTGGTGAGGATGCCTTCGATTGTTTATATCGCTCTACCTCGGCATGATCAATTCGCATTTTATTGCCAACCTTAAATGCGTTTAAATCTCCGCGCTTAATCAACTCATAAACTGTGTGCTTTGATATTTTAAACATCGAAGCAATTTCATCTGGCGTATATGTAATCTCGTGCATTTAGTTCACCACCTTTGATGATATAATACTAAAATAAACGAAATTGAATAAAAAAAGTGTGACAATTATCAAAAAACGTTAAGTTTCGTTAAGTTTCGTAAGAGGTCGTTCACGATTTAGACAAATTTATCCTTTATAATCGCTTAAGAGAGTTTTTTTAAGATCTAGTGAAATATAACCAATCCTAAACTAGAAGTTGTTATTTCTGTTCAGAAAAAATATAATGAAGTATTGTACAGTTCTTCATTAAGGACTGTTTTTTTAAGAGTGTTGTTAAAATTGTAAAAATCATAAAACCGATTTTTACTACCTAAAGCCGATTTTTAACGCAAGATAAGCTATTTTGTACGTTATAGTAAGTCCGCAAGCTCTTTTCTCTTAACTAGAGATATCTTACAATAAAAAAATAGCTATTAAATCCTGTTACGCTCGAAACGCAGCAAGGTTTGAGAAAAGAGCCTTATTAAAGGGGAAAAAAATAATGACTTCCAATCAAAAAAATAATAATTCTAGGGTCGATTATGGCCTCGTATTGATATTGTTTTTACTATTTTTAGCGAGTTGCATTGCCATTTACAGTGCTCAATCTACTGGACAATATCTTGAAAACTTTCTAGCAAAACAAATTGTCTGGTATGTGGTTGGAACAGGTATTATTACTGTTGTCATAAGACTTGATTCTGACCAACTAAAAAAATTGACGTGGTACGTATATGGGTTAGGAATTGCCGCACTCGGATTTCTAATTGTTGCCCCAGCTAGTATTGCACCAGTGATCAATGGGGCAAAAAACTGGTTTGTTTTTCCTGGGATAGGTTCGATTCAGCCTTCAGAGTTCGTTAAAGTATTTATCATTTTGGGGTTATCCAGAATTATCTATGATCACCACCAGAAAAATACATTGAAAACGTTAGGAACGGACTTTTGGTTGTTAATTAAAATCGGTCTCGTAACCATGTTACCTTTAGCCCTAGTTATTCGAGAAGACTTAGGAACAGCGCTCGTTTTCATTGCGATTATGTTCGGGATGATTTTCATTTCCGGGATTTCGTGGAAAATCCTTTTACCAATTTTTACGACAGGAGTTTCATTGGTTGGGGCTATTTTTTACTTTGTTTTATGGCACCCAGAGGTCCTTGAGAAGTATCTTGGAGTGAGAGAGTATCAATTTGCGCGAATCTATTCTTGGCTTGATCCTTATAACTACCAGAGTACTACTGGATTTCAGTTGACGAGGTCGTTGCTTGCAATTGGTTCAGGAGAAACAACAGGTAAGGGATACGGAGTAAGGGATGTCTATTTGCCAGAAAGCCATACCGACTTTATCTTCAGTGTAGTCGGAGAAGAGTTTGGGTTCGTTGGCGCAAGTATTTTGATAAGTTTATTTTTCTTGCTCATCTATCAAATCACAAAAGTAGGCATGGAAACAAAGAATGATTTCTATTCCTACCTTTGTGTGGGCGTAATCAGTATGATTACATTCCATGTTTTCCAAAATATTGGAATGACGATTGGGCTTTTACCGATCACGGGAATTCCACTCCCATTTGTTAGCTACGGAGGAAGCTCACTGATGGGGAATATGTTAGCAATCAGCCTGATTTTCTCAATGCGTTATCATTACAAAAAATATATGTTTTCCACGTCAGATTAAAGAGCACAAGAAAGAGCAATGGTGAGGCAACCGTTGCTCTTTGCTGTTTTAGTTGAGTGTTTCAATTTCACTAACTCACTCTACAACCCCAACCTCAAGAATCCTTACATTTGTAGAAACCTTGAATGTGACATTTTCGTAGTCGGTACTCCATTTGTCAAAATTAAAATTGCGAGTCTTTGTTTTGACAAAGTGGCCTAGTCCAATGGGGTCAACCTCTTGTTTACGAAATTCCTCAAGCAATTGCATGCAGTTATTGTTAATTTGCTTTTCCAACGCTTTTTCAATTTTACCGACTTCGTCTTTTTCTAAACGAATCCCTTGGTGTTCTGTAAGGATCCCTTTTAAAGTAATCTTGAAGGTAATTTCATACGGGTCTCTTCTGGTTAATTTCATTTTTGTGTCTGATGTTATACTCTTAATAGTGGCTTCTCCATGTTCTTCTTTCACCTTTACTTGCCCCATGGTGAATCGGTCAACAAGAAGCTTGAAATAAAACAATTTATTTTCATGGAGAAGATCAACCACTTTCTCATTTTTAAAAAGGGCGACACCTGCAAGGGTAACTAAATCTTGGCTATCTTTTCTGAGATAAGGTAAATAAGGATCTTTTCCTTGTTGGTAATAATCAAACAAAAATCGGTGAAGATTGGCTACAGGCAAATTTCCACCCTTCATGTTATGCTCAATGAGCTCTTTTAAATATTGACCATTGCCACGATCTCCATACTCGCCTTCAAAAACCTCTTGTGCTTTTCCATCGACTACCGCTAAATGAACTCTTGCGCCGACGCTAGGATCACGCAAAAAAACATCCAGAACCTGTACGATTCCATCCCGTGCCACTTCTTCTTCGAATAAAGCAACATCCAAGCTTCCACTTAAAATCGGCTGGGAAGCCTTTTGCTGCATTTGCGCAGCCACATCTCTCATAATCGTTCCTTTTGCTGTAAAGAGGAAATTTTCAATCGACTTGTCTGGTTTGAAAACAGGAATCATGATGCTCCCATGCAATTGATCGTCGCTCTTATCAATTCCGATACCAGTGGCAATATTTATATCATCAATGACCTTTCTTTGGGTACAACCAGCGAGGAGCAAAATACATAAGGTTAGGTTTATGAATAACTGGACTTTTCTCAACTTGCTTTCACCTTCTTTTTAATAAACAGTGAAATATATAGGAAGGGAGTATATAAATAAGCCAGGGTGAAACCAGTTTTTGCCTGAATGTCAAAGAACGTATTCATCCTTTCTCGTGAATCTAAAAATAAAACAAACATCAAGACGACTGCAGCAATAAAAAGAACCGCTTTTCGTTGTTTGATATGATAGACTCGTTTAACTACACGACTAGCGACCCATAAAGAAATCGCAATATTAGGGAGAATGATTAACGCCCAATTAGCAAGTCCCAAATACTCGAATCTCTCAATAAAAGGGAGCTTAACAATCTTCCACATTTCTAATGTTGCCCAAATCGATTTTTGCAGCAATGCGATAGGGAAATAGGCGAAAGTAACGACGGCTAAAAAGGTATAAAAAAACGTCGTCGTAAATAGCCCAATATGAACCCACTTTTTTGACTTTTTAGGTTCTTTAATAAAAGGGTAAATAAATAACAGAACACCGTAACCAAGGTATGTTAGGGTCATGTTATAAGCACCCTTGATCAATTGAACTGGGTTATGGTCTAAAATCGGCAACAAGTTAGTAAAATCACCATACCTAATTGGGGCAAGGAAAGACAACAGCAAGTAAGCAGGAACAACAATCCCAAACAAGGATGTCCCTACCACCGTTCTGAATCCACCATTCACAATATAGATTCCTAAAATTAAATAGGTCGTAGCAAAAAAAAACGGGTTCAGAGTGAGAAACATCCATGTACGAATTACCTCCATTAAACCAGCAAGTAAAGTTATGCAAGTCATTGAAAAATACAATATAAAAAATGTATTGATACTGTTGCCAATGATTTTTCCAAATACAAAAACATTGGCAGTCATCACATCCCCATCAACTGCTTCGCATATTTTATACATAAGCCATACAATGATGTTAACGGTTAAACCTGCTCCAATAACAGAAATCCAGGCATCGTATCCAGCATCTTCTGTGATTAGGCGTTGAAATCCAAGCACACCAATTCCTATTTGCATAGAAACAACAACAAATGCCGCCATAAATGGGGAGATCTTTATACTCTCTGGAATGGACTGCTGCATGAAATCTTCTCCTGCCTTCTAAAATTATTCATCAATGTCCTTCTTCTGATGGGCCTTGTCTTTACTAAACCGGCTAGAATCATCTGTTCTGAGAAATGTTGGACGCTTAGCCTGACTTTTAAAGGGCAAGCGAAATAATGCATCTTTAAAGTCCTGAAGCCTTAGAGGAAAAACAGGCTCCATATAAGGAAGTCCTAGTGATGTAAGCCGTAGCAAATGGGTAATTAAAAAACTAAAGGCAATTGTCATTCCAAGTATCCCCCATGCCTCCGCCATAAAAAGAAAGGGAAAGCGTAATAAACGAATCGTATTACTCATTTGATAGACAGGTGTAGTAAAAGAGGCAAGAGCAGAGAGCGCAATAAAGATTAAAAGAACATTGCTCGTAAGTCCAGCTTCAACCGATGCAGTTCCAATGACAATACCGCCTACGATACCGATGGTCTGACCGACCTTTGTAGGAAGTCTGGCTCCTGCCTCCCTTAAAAGCTCAATTGTTATTTCTAAAAACAACGCTTCAAGAATTGGAGGGAAAGGAACGACCCGCCTTGAGGTAACCAAGGTAACCAATAAGTCTTTTGGTATCAATTCATAGTGATAGGTAACAATTGCCACATAAAGGGGTGTAATCATTATCGAGAAAACGACGGCAAACAAGCGGACCATTCTGATAAAAGTAGCAAGGATCCAGTTTAGGAAATAATCTTCAAACGCATTGAAAAACTCCGTCAAAGAAGTAGGACCTATTAAGACGTGCGGAGAACCGTCCACAATGATTGCCACTTTTCCTTCTGCAAGACTAGCCGCAACGCGGTCCGGTCTTTCCGAATCAAGCAGTTGTGGAAATGGAGAATTTCCATTATCTGCAATCAGTTGGGTAAAATACGAACTGTCCGCAATTTCATCTTTTTCAATATCGTCAATTCGTTGTTTAACGGTATTGACGATTTCCATATTTGTAATACCATCGATATGAATAACGGCAATTGTTGTTCTCGATAATTTCCCGATAATGAATTCTTCAGAAATCAACTCTTTAATAGGCAAACGCTTGCGAACCATGTTCAAGTTATCGCCGATTGATTCAACAAACGCTTCCTTCGGTCCAATGACACTAAATTCAATCTCGGGAGCGGAAACAGATCTTACTACAGTTTTTTGGGCAGAAAAGAAGGCGAATCCACTTGTGTCTCCCTCAAGTGTCAGCATGACATATCCTTCAATTAACTTTTGGGCTATTTTTTTTGTATCGCTTGAAACTTCTACATCAGCAATGGGGAGTAGCTTCTTAACATCCGTGATTTTAAGGAACTCTTCCTCAAGTAAAGGAGGAAGAGCATTATTGTCTAATACCTTCTCCTCTACAAGTGTAGGAATAAAGGTGAAAATAAACTTTTTTCCTGTTTTTCGATTGATAAAATCCTTTTTTTTATAATCAGAGGATTTGGCGAGTTCTTTTTCCCAATCTTCATATGGGTTATCTGTTTTTTGGTTTTGTCCCTTAGAGCTTTGCTGGTTCTCCTGGTTCTTCTTGTTCTTCTGTTCATTGTTATCCAGCTCTTTCTGAAGTCTTCGTTTCCTAAGTTTAAAAAAATTGCTCATATCCCTCACCACTTCGAAAGTTTGCCCTTATTTTTACCAAACTTGTTATTTTTATGTTGGTGAGGCAAAAGGAAATAAAAAAACCTGCAGCTTTAGGCTGCAGGTTGGTGTTTATTTCAAAAAGTAAGTTTCAATATCATCAAGCATTAAATTGGCGGCAATTACCCCTCCAGCAGTGTTCCAAATGGCATCGTCAACCTTGTAAACTTGTCCATTCTTGGCAACTTCAAGGTTTTTGAAGAGAGGGTCTTCAATCCATTCCTTCTCTAATTCAGAAGCCTCACCATCTCCAACCTCATAAGTGAAGTAGAAGAGGACATCACCATCCATTGCTGGGATTCTTTCTTTTGTAACATTCTTTTCAGCAAAATCATCAACATTTTGACTTTCTGGTCTGGCAAAGCCAAGTTGTTCAAGAATAACCCCGGAAAAACTGTCTTTATGGTAAATCCGAACATCCCCAGCCATGAAGCGAACCATGGATACTTCCTTGTTTAGATCTTCGCCAAGTTCGGCCTTTAATTCCTCGATGCGTTCATCGTAATCAGCAAGGATTTGATTTCCTTCTTCTTCTTTATTAACAGCTTTCGCGTATAATTCAAAGTTCTCTTTCCAGTTTCCTCGAAGAGTTTCGGCATAAACCGTAGGAGCAATTGCCTTTAACTGTTCATAAATGTCTTCGTGGCGCATTTTATTACCAATAATCAAATCTGGTTGGAGCGCTGCCACAGCTTCAACGTTCACTTGACTTTCAACACCAACGACTTCAACACCCTCCATATCAGAAGCGATATGATCATACCAAGGGTCTCCGGTCCAAGACTGTACGGCACCAACGGGAGTAACACCAAGTGCGAGGAGCGCCTCTGTTCCTTCATTTGTTAAAATCACGACTTTTTCAGGTGTTTTTTCAAGTGTTATAGGTTCCATTGCATTTTCAACAGTATAGCTTGTATCTTCTTCTTGAGTAGTATTTGGCTCTTTTGTATCTACCGAGTCATCGTTCTTCTCTCCTCCGCAGGCTGCTAACATCAAGAGCAAGAGAACCATGAAGAGCGATAGGGCAAATTTTGATAGTTTCATTTTTACTTGTCCTCCTATTTTCTAATTGTTAATGATAATCATTTTCATTTAGTGCTCCTTTATGATAAATTGACTATATGGGTGGTGTCAACAAATTCTAGTAAAAAAGTTATTCATTTTTCAAAAAATCCTGAATGAAATGAAATTGATTCTCATACTCATTGACACGTTATATTAGGTGCAATAGACTAAAAGTATTTAAAACCTAAAACAAATTTCTCTTGGTAGAAAGGTAAATCATTATGCTGTTAAAAACATCTAGCCAAAGATGGTTTGGATTAACGATGTCCATTATCGCCTTGTTACTATTAGTTTGTGCAAGTATTGTTTACGGATATACAGATACGAGCTGGAAAGTTGCGTATGGGGCGTTTACTAACTTTGATGGGTCCAATGAACATATTATCATCCAGTCCGTACGTCTACCTAGAGCCTTAATTGCAGTAGCTGTTGGAGCAAGCCTTGCGATGGCAGGAGTACTGATGCAAACATTAACGAAAAACCCCCTAGCCTCCCCTGGAATTTTTGGCGTTAATGCTGGAGCAGGATTTGCTGTTGTTGTGGCTGTGACAATGGTTTCGGTAGGAAGCTTGCAAGCTTATACCTGGATTGCGTTTTTAGGAGCAGCTATTGCAGCTATTAGCGTTTATGTGATTGGTTCGGTCGGGAGAGAAGGACTTACACCGATGAAACTCACTCTAGCCGGTGCCGCCATCGCTGCGATGTTTTCTTCCTTTACTCAAGGTTTACTCGTTTTGAATGAAGCAGCTCTTGAACAAGTGCTATTTTGGTTAGCTGGCTCTGTACAGGGGAGAAAGCTTGAAACTTTAATAAGTGTTCTGCCTTACCTATTAGTTGGCTGGACAGCTTCGATGCTTCTATCCACCAAAATGAATGTTTTGTCAATGGGAGAAGATGTAGCCAAAGGCTTAGGGTTAAAAACGGGAGCCGTGAAGCTCGGAGCAGGTGTGATTATTATTCTCCTCTCTGGTGGGGCGGTTGCTGTAGCTGGACCAATTGGGTTTATTGGCATTGTTGTCCCGCATGTTGCGAGAGCCGTTGTCGGAATTGATCATCGATGGGTTCTTCCTTTTGCGGGGCTCTTTGGAGGAATGCTCTTGATTGGTGCTGATATCGCTGCGCGTTACGTGATTATGCCCCAGGAAGTCCCAGTTGGGGTTATGACAGCCGTAATTGGAACTCCTTTCTTTATTTATATTGCCAGAAAGGGGTTCAGTGGGAAATGAGTAAATTTCGAAGTATTCGCCTAATGAATGGTAAAATAT
Source organism: Mesobacillus maritimus (assembly GCF_044803185.1). Classification (GTDB taxonomy): domain Bacteria; phylum Bacillota; class Bacilli; order Bacillales; family Cytobacillaceae; genus Mesobacillus_B; species Mesobacillus_B maritimus_B. Next base: position 4,742,726 of record NZ_CP085225.1, on the reverse strand, counting down.
CTTTTTTAATTGATCAAAAGGCTATGAAAACAGTGCTAGTTCTATTGGCCATAGCTGCGATATTGTTCGTCCTGAGTGCGGGTCTCGGTGAGATGAAAATTAGTCCCCTTTCAGTGGTCCAAGTTATTTTCGGTGGGGGAACGGATATGGAGAGGTTGGTCGTCCAGTCCTTCCGTGTGCCACGAATTATCGTTGCTTTAATGGTTGGAATAGGTCTAGCGGTTGCGGGTGGTTTATTGCAGGGGATGATTCGAAATCCTCTTGCTTCTCCTGACATTCTTGGAATAACAGGGGGAGCAGCAGTCGCTGTTGTTGGCTTCCTTGCAATCTTTAGTGATGAAGACAATGCTTTGTTAGTAAGTATTAAATGGATGCCGGTTGCCGCATTTATAGGGGCAGCGGTTGTTGCTCTGCTTGTTTATATCCTTGCTTGGAAGAATGGAGTTTCCCCGATTCGACTCGTGTTAATTGGAATTGGTATTTCCACCTTAATGCAGGCTTTAACGACATTATTAATGATTCTTGGTCCGATTTATCGTGCCAGTCAGGCAAATATTTGGATTACCGGGACAGTCCACGGATCGAGTTGGAATGAAGTTAAGATTCTCGTCCCCTTGATCCTTGTCCTTGTTTTCTGTGCGTTTATCATGGCAAGGACGGTGAATATCCAAGAGCTTGGAGATGAAATTGCCACTGGTGTTGGTGGCCGTGTCCAACGTCAGCGATTTATTTTGTTAATGATTAGTACTGCATTGATTGGGAGCTCGGTTGCCTTTGCGGGTGGCATTGGCTTTGTCGGCTTAATGGCACCACATATGGCAAGAAGGCTTGTTGGCTCTGCTTTTGGAGCTTTGCTCCCAGTCTCAGCTTTAATCGGGGGAATATTAGTGATGTTGGCTGATTTAATTGGACGCACGCTATTTTCTCCACTTGAGGTTCCTGCGGGCGTCTTTACTGCTGCCATTGGTGCACCTTATTTTATTTACCTGTTATTTAAAACAAGAAACCAATAGATACTAAAAACTAAGGGGGGATAAAGGCGATGTATCAAGCGATTGAAACTAGGGACTTGACACTATCATATGGAAGTTCAATCATTATAAATGAACTTGATTTATCGATTCCTAAAGGGGAAATAACTGTTTTTATTGGTGGGAATGGTTGTGGGAAGTCTACATTACTCCGCTCTATTGCGCGGTTGTTAAAGCCACAAAAGGGTTCAATTTTGCTTGAAGGAGAAGCCATTTCCAAGCTTTCAACAAAGGAAGTGGCGCAAAAAATGGCCATTCTACCACAATCACCTACAGCCCCTGAAGGGTTAACGGTTCTGCAACTTGTAAAACAAGGTCGTTATCCTTATCAAAATTGGCTCAAGCAATGGTCTGAAGATGATGAAAAAAAGGTAAATGCTGCTTTAAAGGCAACTGGGATTGAACAATTAAAGGATCGAAGCGTGGACTCCCTTTCAGGTGGACAACGACAGCGCGCTTGGATCGCGATGACTCTTGCACAGGATACCGATATCATCCTTTTGGATGAACCAACCACTTACTTAGATATGACCCACCAAATAGAAATTCTCGATCTCTTATTTGAACTGAATGAGCAGGAAGGGAGAACCATTTTAATGGTGCTTCATGATTTGAACCTTGCCTGCCGTTATGCCCATCATATCGTCGCCATTAAGGACCAGAAGATTTATGATCAAGGTCCACCAGAGCTTGTTATTACTGATACACTCGTTCGAAATGTGTTTGGAATGGAATGTAAGGTCACCCTAGATCCGTTATTTGGAACGCCTCTTTGTATCCCTTATGGCAAAGGACGTCGTATATTACCAAAGAGTGCAAAGGGTGAAATCGCCTATGTACGCTAAATTATCTGAGAAGGAGGCTGCTGAGCTATTAAGGTTCAGGTATACCCCGATACTAGAACAAGAAAGCTCAGCAACGCCGATTAGCAGTCTTGTGTATCAGGAGCAAATGCAAGCTTTTCTTAAAGAGGTCGAAGTAGAGATTCAAGCACCCGATTTAAAAGTAGCTGCTTCTGTGTTCATGAAACGCTACGCATTTGTTGTTGTCATCTACTTATATGCTTTATCTTCTTGGAACAAACGTCTCCATTTTACTTTAGACTCTTTGTATCTCCGAAGTTCTCAGAAGGACGGAAACTGGCTTCCAGAATACTATATTAAAGATTTGTCGGGAGAAGAATTTACAGGTGAAAATAGGGATAAGTGGCGAAATCAAGCCATTCAATATTTGTTCAAGGATATTATTTTTCCGATTTTAAATACCTTAACTAAAGAAGCGAAGATTTCCAAGTACATTTTGTGGGAGAACATCGCTGTATATTTACATTGGTTGTATGAGAAGGTTCTCGATCATGAGCAGGGATCGCTTGCTTTTGAAGATTATGATTATATTGTCAACCACGCGCCTGGTAAGGTATTTGGACCCTATGAGCGGAACCCTTTAGAGAGATTTACTGCTGAACCAGTTTATTTATCTGAATTAAAAGAGACCATTCGGATCAGAAAAACTTGTTGTTTTACATATCAGCTTGGAGCAAAACGGACCTACTGCAATACATGTCCGTTATACTGCAAGCAATTTAACACGGGGAAGAGGAATTGACGTGAATGCTAATTTACAGGAACAACTTGATGGATTATTAGAAAAGTACGCTGACTTACTAATAGGAGATACTTCAAGTGAAAATAAAGAAAAAGTAAAGGCCTGGATTATTTACAACCACATAGCAAAATCAATGCCACCACTTGCACAACACTGGAATCAAAGCTATCCAGATGCGAAAGAAAACATCATGCAGGTGATTAAAGAAATAAAAGAACTGAATGAATTAAACCGAAAGAAATAAACCATCATTTGCGATGGTTTTTTTTTATGATTGTTTGCCTCTAATTGACCGAACAGTCTAGCAAAGATGTGGAACGGTAAAATAGAGCGTTTCTAATTGCCCGAACCGGTCAAGAAGGAGGCAGAACGGTAAAATAGAGCGGCTCTAATTGCCCGAACCGGCCAAGAAAGAGGCAGAACGGTAAAATAGAGCAGCTCTAATTTCCCGAACAGGTCAGGGAAGATAGAGCACGGTAAAATAGAGCACGGTAAAATAGAGCTATTCTAATTGCCCGAATATGTCACGAAAAATGCCAAACGGTAAATAGCCCACTCTCAAAGTATTTAGTAGGAATAGAAGTACAATCACTCGCATTTCAATTTTAGAAAACAAAGAACAATAAACAGGCGATATTTATATGTATATAGAGAAGGACTAATTAACAGCAGTAGCGTTCTAAAGAGTGGGGGGAATTGTTCATAACCGCAGGCACAGTTAAATGTAAGCGCTTCAATTAAGCTATTTTTGCTAAAAGGAGTGTGGACAATGGAAAGATGGTTGAGGAACTTTTTTCTTTTTCTGTCCAATAATCGGATGATAACAAGATTAGCTAAAAAATATGGATTTCATTTGGGAGCATCTCGTTTTGTTGCAGGAAAGAATATTGAAGAAGCTGTTATCGTCATTAAAGAGTTAAACAAGAAAGGTCTCGCGGTAACTCTTGACTTTCTAGGAGAATTTGTTGAATCCGAGGGTGAAGCCAGGGACCGCGTCAATCAGTCAATAAAAGCAATAGAGTTCATTCGCCGTGAGAACTTAGATGCACAATTAAGTGTGAAACTAACATCAATGGGGTTAGATATATCTGAAGACCTCGTATTAGAGAATATGCGACGTATACTCCGGATTGCGAAGTGGAATGATGTGTTCGTCACCATTGATATGGAAGACTACTCTCGGTATGAGAAGACGTTAAATATCTTTAAACAATTGCGAAGTGAATCAGAACATATTGGGACTGTACTCCAAGCTTATCTTTACCGAGCGGAACAGGATTTACGAGAGTTACATGAATACGAACCACACTTTCGATTAGTTAAAGGTGCGTATAAGGAATCGGTAGAGGTAGCTTACCAAAACAAAAAAGATGTTGATGATCAATTAAAAAAACTTATAAAAATTCACTTGCTAAGCGGTCACTATACGGCAGTAGCTAGCCATGATGACAAAATCATCGAGTATACAAAGAAGGTAGTAAAAGAACATGATATCCCTTTTGAACAATTTGAGTTTCAGATGCTCTATGGAATCCGGCCAGAGTGCCACGAGAAGCTTAAAGATGAAGGCTATACGATGAGGGTTTATGTTCCTTATGGCACAGATTGGTTTGGTTATTTTATGAGGAGACTGGCAGAAAGACCAGCAAACCTTCAATTTTTACTAAAAGGTCTGTTTAAATTCTAAACAGGAAAAACAGGCTGGTGGTCGCTGCCAGCCTGTTAATATTATTTTACTCAAATGTATCTCTCGCTATTTTTTATACTGATTGTTTTGGCTATTTACCTTGCCGCCGCCATCATTCTCGACAGTTGGTCCAGCATTTCCTTTTACACTAGCTGCACTTACGCCTCTTTTTGAAGGATCCTTCTTCAATCTAGCCATCTTCTCACCCCCATTTATAGCATATCCATTCAGAATCATTTCAAGTAAAATTACAATTCTAAAAATAAAAATCAAAAAATTTTATCTTTTTAGGTATGTACTTATTGCGTAAATTTTTCAAATATTTTATAGTAGTAATAGCAGAACTCATTCAGGGATATTTTTTTTCGCCCAAAAATGAATGAGTATTCATTCAAACCATTTGTCAAAGGGGGAGACAGATTTGATGCGACAAATCCAAAAAGCAGCTGTTTTAGGCTCAGGGGTAATGGGGTCCGGGATTGCTGCACACTTGGCGAATATCGGAATACCAACTTTACTTCTCGATATTGTACCGCGTGAATTGACTGAGGCAGAAAAGGCAAAGGGAATGACATTAGAAAATAAGCAAGTGCGTAATCGTATTAGTGAGGCAGCAGTTAAAAACCTTTTGAAACAAAAGCCTGCACCACTTGCTTCTAAAAAGAACTTAGCCTTAATTGAGGCAGGGAACTTTGAAGACGATATGCAAAGATTGAGTGAAGTGGATTGGATTATTGAAGTAGTTGTTGAAAACCTTGATATTAAGAAAAAGGTTTTTGCAGATGTTGATCAGTATAGAAAACAAGGTAGTATTGTTAGTTCAAATACATCAGGTATTTCAGTGGAAGCAATGGCGGAAGGCAGATCTGAGGATTTTAGAAAGAATTTCTTAGGTACTCACTTCTTTAACCCACCACGTTATTTAAAACTACTAGAAGTGATTCCGACAAAGGATACAGACCCTGAGGTTCTATCGTTCATTAAAACGTTCGGAGAAGATCGCCTAGGTAAAGGTGTAGTTGAAGCAAAAGACACACCGAATTTTATTGGAAACCGCATTGGAACCTATGGTTTACTCGTAACTGCTCGTGAAATGTTAAAAGGTGGCTACAGCGTTGGGGAAGTTGACTCTGTGACTGGACCACTCATTGGCCGTGCAAAGAGTGCAACATTCCGTACCTTAGATGTCGTCGGACTAGATACTTTCTATCATGTTGCGAACAATGTGTATGAGCAAGTTGATGGCGCAGAAAAAGAAGTGTTCGAAGTTCCAGAATTCCTTAAAGAAATGGTTAACCGCGGCTGGCTCGGTAGTAAGTCTGGTCAAGGATTTTTCAAAAAGCAAGGAAAAGAAATTCTCGAGCTTGATCCAACTACACTTGAATATGGCCCTCGTAAAAAGTTAAAGACGGCTGCTGTTGAAGCAAGTAAACAACAAAAAGGCACAGCCAATAAAATGAAAGCGCTTGTATACGCAGATGATCGTGCTGGTCAGCTATTATGGAACGTATTCAGTCCTGTATTCATTTACTCCGCTGAATTATTAGGTACGATTGCCGATGATATTGTCTCCATTGATAATGCAATGAAGTGGGGATTCGGTTGGGAAATGGGACCTTTTGAATCATGGGATGCAATCGGTCTTGAAAAATCTGTCGCAAAAATGGAAGCAGAGGGTACCGTTGTTCCTGCATGGGTCAAAGAGATGCTCGCGAACGGTCACACTTCTTTCTATAAATTGGAAGATGGTGTTAAGTCGTTCTATAGCAATGGCGAATATAAGGCAATCGAAGTCAATCCAAAAATCATTGACCTAAAACAAGTGAAGGCTGAAAAAGGCGTTATTAAAAAGAATGCTGGTGCTAGCCTAATTGATATTGGTGATGGAGTCGCTTTACTTGAGTTCCATTCACCGAATAATTCTATTGGTCTTGATGTCATTCAAATGATCAATTATTCCATTGATGAAGTGGCTAAAAACTATAAAGGGCTTGTCATCGGAAACCAAGGAAAGAACTTCTGCGTAGGTGCAAACCTGGCGATGATGCTGATGGAAGCTCAAGACGATAATTATTTTGAATTAGATATGACTGTACGCCAATTCCAACAGGCGATGATGAATATCAAATATAGCCCAAAACCAGTTGTTGCAGCACCACATGGAATGTCCCTTGGCGGTGGAGCGGAGGTATGTCTCCCAGCAGCTCATATCCAAGCTTCGATGGAAACCTATATGGGTCTAGTTGAAGTTGGTGTCGGTCTCCTTCCGGGTGGGGGCGGTAATAAAGAACTATACATCAAACATCTTGAAGGACTTCCAAATGGAGTGAACTTTGACCTTCAGCAGGTAGCAAACAAAGTGTTTGAAACCATTGCAATGGCCAAAACTTCAACATCAGGTGAAGAAGCACGTGATAATAACTTCCTAGGCAAGTCCGATGGTGTAAGTGTTAATGGAGATCACTTGTTATATGATGCGAAACAAGCAGTCTTGCACCTATATAACAGTGGGTATACTGCACCTGCACGTAAAAAAGTTCCTGTTGTTGGTGAACCAGGATATGCGACTCTTTTACTAGGTGCTGATGGTATGCGTCTATCAGGGTTTATCTCGGACCATGACTTTGAAATCGCTAAGCAAGTTGCTTATGTCATATCAGGTGGTAAGGTTCCATATGGTACAGAAGTGGATGAAGATTATCTACTTAACCTTGAAAGAGAAGCATTTATAAACTTAGTAGCTAAGCCGAAGACTCAACAGCGTATGCAACATATGCTCGTTAAGGGGAAGCCACTTCGTAACTAACAGTTTTTGAGTTTACTAGATTTAAGGCAGTTTATATAAATCAACTTATTAATACGAATTGGAGGGAATAGAATGAGAGAAGCGGTAATTGTTGCCGGAGCTCGAACCCCGGTCGGAAGAGCAAAGAAGGGGTCGTTAGCCAATGTTCGTCCAGATGATCTGGGGGCGCTTGTTGTTAAGGAAACTCTAAAGCGAGCAGGCAATTATGATGGAAATATAGATGATTTAATTATCGGTTGTGCAATGCCAGAAGCAGAGCAAGGTTTGAACATGGCACGTAACATTGGGGCACTTGCTGGATTATCTTATGAGGTGCCGGCCATGACAGTGAACCGATTCTGTTCATCAGGACTTCAAACAATCGCAACCGGAGCAGAAAAAATTATGCTTGGGCATGCTGATACGATTATAGCTGGTGGAGCCGAATCAATGAGTATGATCCCGATGACAGGTCATGTTATGCGTCCAAACTCTAAGCTTGCCGAAACAGCACCAGAGTACTATATGGGAATGGGGCATACCGCAGAAGCTGTAGCAAAAAAGTACGGAATTACTCGCGAAGAGCAAGATGCCTTTGCTGTTAGAAGTCATCAACGGGCAGCTAAAGCCCTTCAGGAAGGCAAGTTTGTTGATGAAATTGTCCCTGTCGATGTAACACATCGGTCTGTCGGTACAGACAACAAACTGGTTGAAAAAAGCTTCCAGTTTACACAGGATGAAGGGGTTCGTCCAGGTACAACTATTGATGTACTTGGCAAATTACGTCCAGCCTTCTCATTAACTGGTTCTGTAACAGCTGGAAACTCATCACAAACAAGTGATGGAGCAGCTGCCGTAATGGTCATGGATCGAGAAAAGGCAGATTCATTAGGATTAGCTCCTATGGCAAAATTCCGTTCATTTGCTCTTGGTGGTGTACCACCTGAAGTAATGGGAATTGGACCAATTGTGGCGATTCCAAAGGCATTAAAGCTTGCAGGTCTAGAACTTTCCGATGTTGGGTTGTTTGAACTAAATGAAGCATTTGCTTCTCAATCAATTCAAGTTATCCGTCATCTTGGTCTTGATGAGGAAATCGTCAATGTAAACGGTGGAGCAATCGCATTAGGACATCCGCTAGGCTGTTCAGGTGCCAAGCTGACATTGTCCCTTATCCACGAGATGAAGCGTCGTAATGTTCAGTTTGGGGTTGTAACGATGTGTATTGGTGGAGGAATGGGTGCAGCAGGAGTATTTGAGCTTGTATAAAATTCTTTAATAAATGAATTGGAGGAATTTACAAATGGCAAATCCAGCAGAAAAGAAAGTTCTTAAAGGTGGAAGTTTCTTAATTGAGGAAGTATCACCGGATCAAATCTTTACTCCGGAAGATTATACTGATGAGCAAATTATGATTGCCAAGACAACAGAGGATTTTGTTGAAGGCGAAGTCCGTCCACAAATCGAACATCTTGAAAACCATGAATTTGACCGTACAGTCAAACTCCTAAAGCAAGCTGGTGAACTTGGTTTGCTTGGTGCCGATGTTCCTGAAGAATATGGTGGCCTAGAACTTGATAAAATCAGTTCATCGCTTATTACAGAAAAAATGTCTGGATCAGGTGGATTCTCCCTATCTCACGGAGCCCACGTAGGGATTGGGTCCTTACCAATCGTCCTATTCGGAAGTAAGGAACAGAAGGCAAAGTACCTACCAGAACTTGCAACAGGTGAAAAAATTGCTGCTTATGCTCTAACAGAGCCAGGCTCAGGTTCCGATGCACTTGGAGCAAGAACAACGGCTAAGTTAAATGCAGAAGGTACTCACTATATTTTAAATGGGGAAAAGCAATGGATTACAAACGCAGGATTTGCTGATGTATTTGTTGTTTACGCAAAAATTGATGGAGAACATTTTACTGCTTTCATCGTTGAACGCGAATTCCCAGGCGTTTCTACAGGTGCAGAAGAAAAGAAAATGGGAATCAAGAGCTCTTCTACACGTACATTGATTCTTGAAGATGTTCCGGTTCCAGTAGAAAACCTTCTTTTCGAACCTGGAAAGGGGCATATGATTGCCTTCAACATTTTAAATATTGGCCGTTATAAGCTAGGTGTTGGTGGGATCGGTGGATCTAAAAAGGCGTTTAATCTTACTGTTAAATACGCAAATCAGCGTCAACAGTTTAAGACCCCAATTGCTCAATTTAACCTGACAAAAGAAAAGCTAGCGACTCTTGCTTCAGAGATTTATGCAACTGAAAGCTCCGTATATCGTACAGTCGGTCTTTATGAAGACAGCATGGGTCAGATGAGTGCAGAAGAGCTAAACGATGGTCATAAAGTTGCTGCTGCTGTAGCAGAGTATGCAATTGAATGTTCACTAAATAAGGTGTTTGCTTCTGAAACACTTGATCATGTTGTAGATGAAGGCGTTCAGATTCACGGTGGATACGGCTTTATGCAGGAATATGAAATTGAACGTGCTTACCGTGATGCGCGTATCAACCGTATTTTTGAAGGAACAAATGAAATTAACCGTTTGTTAGTTCCAGGAACCTACATGCGTAAAGCATTTAAAGGCGAATTGCCATTGTTCCAAAAAGCACAGCAACTACAAGAAGAGTTAATGATGATGATGCCAGAAGAGCCAGGCACTGAGCCACTAGCACAAGAGAAACATCTTGTAGCTAATGCTAAGAAAATTGCTTTACTTGCAATGGGATTAGCTGCTCAGAAATTCGGCAAAGCGCTTGATAAAGAGCAAGAAATTCTTGTGAATATTGCAGATATCGTTTCCCAAACGTATGCAATGGAATCTGTTGTGCTTCGTACTGAAAAGGCCATTCAAAAGGAAGGTCTTGAAAAGAGCAAGCAGAAGGTTCTTTACACAGAAATTTTCTGTCAAGAAGCTTTCATTAAAATTGAACAGGATGCAAAGGAAACACTTGTTGCAGCTGAAGAAGGAGATACTCTCCGTATGCTGTTATCTGCATTCCGTAAACTTACTCGCTACACGCCAATCAATGTGATTCCGAAGAAGCGTGAAGCAGCTGATAAGTTAATTGAAGCAGATCGTTTTATCGTTTAAAGTTATCCCTTACCACCTACAGTGGTGTATGAGAAAAAAAGTCTGTCAATCAAGCCCCTGCCAGCAATAGGAGGGGCTTGAACTTGTTTCTTTAAAAAGAATAGAAAGAATTTTCCCGTAAAAATGACACGCAACGATAGAATTCCAGTGCTAGTCTATGGTAATATCCGTTTAGAGGGTTGATTTAAGGATATGATAAAATCGGGTGGTGGAAAGAATGGCATTGACGTTTTATTGGTATCCTAAATGCGGGACATGCCGAAATGCAAAGAAGTGGTTGGACTCCAAGGAATTGGAATACAAGGAAGTACATATTGTTGAAAACCCTCCATCAAAGGCTGAGCTAGAAGACCTTTATAAAAAGAGCGGGCTAGAGTTAAAAAAGTTCTTTAACACAAGTGGCCAAAAATACCGGGAACTGGGGCTAAAGGACAAGATTAAAACAGCAAGCGATTCTGAGCTCTTAGAACTCTTAGCTTCTGATGGAATGTTAATTAAACGGCCTTTATTAACAGACGGCGAGCAGGTAACCGTTGGTTTTAAGGAAGACGCATATGAACTGGCTTGGCTTAATAAATAGGCTTTTGTTTCGTGTTTCGTAACTACCCTTGGTTGAGAGGAGTAGGTTTCCACTCACCCTAGGAAAGTAAGATATACATACATACAAAATGGAGGGATTTAGTTATGGCAACACCAAAAGAACTACGTTACTCAGAAGAGCATGAATGGGTAAAAACAGAAGGCGACAAACTACGAATTGGGATTACAGAGTTTGCTCAATCAGAGCTAGGTGATATTGTCTTTGTTGAACTACCTGAAGTTGGTGACGAATTAACTGCGAACGAGCCATTCGGTAGCGTTGAATCTGTCAAAACCGTTTCAGAACTTTACGCTCCTGTAAGTGGTAAAGTGGTTGAAGTAAATGAAGAATTGAATGATAGCCCTGAATTTGTCAATGAGTCTCCATACGAAAAGGCATGGATGGTGGTTGTTGAGCCAACAGATGCAGGCGAGGTAGAAAAACTTATGTCCGCTGAAGAATACGAAAAAATGATTAAAGAATAAATGGTGAGAACAGCATCCTTCACAGGGATGCTGTTTTTTCTTACCAATTATCTTTCTCCGGTAATTACCATTTTTCCTAAACCATTTATCGGACAGAATAAACATACAGCAAAAGGTGAGGTGAAAAAGATGACATTAGAGTCGAAAAAACTAGATGTAACGGATCGAATAACAGGAAAACTTAAAAATGGGGAAATCGAATTATATCTTGAAAATAACAGAGTTGGCAAGATATCCCTGCCGGAAGGCAGTCAAATACAATTAGAACACCATTTTGAAACAGACCAACAAAAAATATATCAGCATGTCTCAGTACCTGGGCAGACAGAACCACGATATACGGACTGTGATGAAGGAGGCTGGTGTTAGTGAAAACAGCGGAATCCATCCGCTGTTTTTGCTTAATGGTTAACAGCGTACGAAAAAAAAACGTTCGGACACCAAACAATATGTCAGGATGAACTTTTCCAATTTTAGGACATATGTTTTGCATTCTTGTTCTAAAAAAGTGAAAATAGGTATAAAGTTAGTTTAAATGCACAATCTCTTTTGCAATGATGAAAATAGAATAAAGAAATGCAGTTTGGCGGTGGTTATATGATGGATGAATGGAGTAAAGTAATCATTGTGGAAGGTTCATCAGACAAGAAGAAAATTCAAAGCATATTGAATGAACCGGTAGATATTATTTGCACTAATGGAACCATTGGGGTTTCAAAGCTTGATGAATTAATTGAAGACTTGTTTTTTAAAGATGTTTACATTCTTGTTGATGCTGATGATTCTGGAGAGAAATTAAGAAAGCAGTTTAAGCGAGAATTCCCCGAAGCAAGTCATTTATATATCGATAAAACCTATAGGGAAGTTGCTACTGCTCCTGAAAAGCATCTTGCGACCGTTTTATTAGGAGCAAATATTGATGTTCATGCAGAGTATTTGGAAAAAGGATGACTAGAAATGAATGATTGGTCCAAGAATGACATAGAAATTTTTCTTCGAAACAAAGAGACAGGACTTGTCTATTTTTATACCCCTATATGTGGGACATGCCAAATGGCTGGGAAAATGTTGGAGGTAATCGCTAAATTATTCCCCAACATGAAAATGGGCAAAGCTGATCTTAATTATATTCCCGAAATGGCCGAACAATTTGAAGTGAAAAGTGTTCCGTGCTTGCTCATTATTCATCATGGTCAGGTAATGGAAAAAATCTTTGCCTTCCAGTCTGTCCCCTATTTACATGAGAAAATTAAATCCCATCTAGTTTAATCTCCCCAACACTACCTCTAAAATTCTGACATATTTCTCGGGAAATTTTTAGACAATACCATACTTATTAGGGTATTGTCTATTTTTATGTAGGAGAGAGTAGGAATACATAGGTTAATGTCGAATGATAATTAAAGGATTCCTTTTTGTCATGCAGAACTCACCTAGTAATAGGGGGCGTTCAGTGTGAAAGAGTTAGTAGAGTTTTTTGTAAAAAACCTAGAGCGAAAAGAACATATTTTTGAATTGTTTAACACAGTCAAACTAGTCCTGACTATTGGAAATAATCAGGAGAACTGTTCGGTTTTTATCAATGATGGAATGGTTTCGATGTCCCCTACTGACATGGGGACAAGTTCAATTAGGGTGGAAATTAAAGGTAATACAGAGGCTATTTCCTCATTGCTTAATGGAAGTTTAAAGCTTAGGGAGGGAACTATCAGGAATCAATTACAAGTTGTTGGAAGCTTTCGTCATACATTACTCCTGGAGAGTGTGTTTTATTTAGCAGGTAAATCAGGTTGTGAAGATTTTTTGAAATTGTCTAATAATAATTGACGTGGACTTCGTAGGGTGCTATCATCAACTTAATTTAATAGGTATTTCTTATCAAGAGAGGCGGAGGGACTGGCCCTGTGAAGCCCAGCAACCGGTTTAACACACGGTGCTAAATCCATCGGAGTGATACTCTGAAAGATAAGAAGAGAATAAAGCCTCTTCTTATGGAAGCGGTTTTTTTTTATTATAAAAAGAGTTTGGGGAGAGATGAAAAATGGCCGAAAAGAAAAATTATCGTTTAGAAACATTAGGAGTACATGGAGGCTTAACGGCTGACCCAGCAACTGGAGCAAGAGCTTTGCCAATTTATATGTCCAATGCCTATCAGTTTAAAAATACAGATCATGCAGCTGACCTATTTGCCTTGAAAGAAGATGGATACATATATAGTCGAATTCATAATCCGACTGTAACCGTTTTCGAAGAGCGTGTTGCCCTACTTGAGGGCGGAATTGGTGCACTTGCTGTTTCAAGTGGGATGGCAGCAATAACGTTAGCAATCATGAACCTTGCTCATGCTGGGGACGAAATTGTAGCTGCTTCCCAATTATATGGAGGGACCTATAATCTCTTTGCTGTAACGCTACCGAAGTATGGAATCAAGGTAAAGTTTGTGGACTCTTCCAATCCGGAAAACTTCAAAGCAGCCATTACGGATAACACGAAAGCCATTTTTGCAGAAACTATCGGAAATCCAAGCCTGAGGGTACTTGATATTGAGCGAACAGCTGAGATTGCTCATGAGGCTGGTATCCCTTTAATCATTGATAACACCTTTGCTACTCCTTATTTATGCCGTCCAATCGAACATGAGGCAGATATTGTGATTCATTCAGCTACCAAATGGCTCCTTGGTAATGGAACAACACTAGGGGGAATTATCGTAGATGGAGGGAAATTCGACTGGAATTCACCTAAGTTCCCTGGCTTTACTACTCCTGATGCTAGTTACCATGATTTAGTTTATAGTGAAGCACTTGGGGCAGCGGCTTACATTGCAAAAGCACGAGTACAGCTTTTACGTGATATGGGTCCTGCGCTTAGTCCGCAGAATGCTTTCCAGTTTACGCTGGGGTTAGAAACGCTTCATGTAAGGATGAAGGAACATATCGCCAACACACAAAAGGTTGTTGAGTATCTAGAAGCTCATCCAGCTGTTAGTTGGATTTCTTATCCTGGTCATGCATCACATCCGGATAAATCTCTTGCTGATAAGTATCTACCTAAAGGTGCAGGTGCTGTTATCGTATTCGGGATTGAAGGCGGTAGAGAAGCTGGTGCCAAGCTCATCAATTCAATCGAACTGTGGTCACATCTTGCGAATGTTGGGGATGCAAAAAGTTTAATCATCCATCCAGCAACCACAACTCACCAACAACTAGATGCCGAAGGTCTTAAAGCTGCTGGTGTTCCTGAAGATTTAATTCGTCTTTCAATTGGAATAGAAAATGTGGAGGACTTAATCGAGGATCTTGATCAAGCCATTCTCCAAGCAACGGGTATTCCTGCCCCTGTAAGAGCATAAGTGAATATTTACAAAAATGAAACTTTATGATTGACACTTAATTTTATTCCATGATAAAATCACTTTCGTTGACTAAACCGCTAAATTAAAAAATTCATATGTTGCTCTTATCAAGAGAGGTGGAGGGAAGTGCCCGTTGAAACCCGGCAACCGTCAATAGGAATCCTATTGAAATGGTGCCAATTCACTCAAAGTCATTTTGGCTTTGAAAGATGAGAGAAAGGAATAGTTTTTTACGAAGCCTTTCTGCTCATGCAGGAAGGCTTTTATACTATAAAGCTGAATGTTTTCTCATTAGGAAACAAAAGCTATCAATACACATTATTATGTGTGGGACTTTTTTTATAAAAAATGAATTTTATTAATATGCGGGAAAGATGATTGTGGAACAAGAGAGGGTGAGAATCTGATTGATTACCATTAAAAATGTAACCAAAACCTATGGCTCAAAGCAGGGGGCAGTCAAGGCAGTTGATAATGTTAACATCGATATAAATGATGGAGAAATCTTCGGGGTTATTGGGTACAGTGGCGCCGGTAAAAGTACCCTAATACGAATGCTCAATGGTCTTGAGATTCCAACGGATGGTTCAATTAAGGTAGCCGGAAGGGAAATTTCGCACATTAAAGGTGCTAAACTTCGAAAAGCTCGCCAGGAAATCTCGATGATATTCCAGCATTTTAATTTACTCTGGTCAAGGACTGTTACTGATAACATCGCTTTCCCACTTGAAATTGCAGGGGTTCCTAAGAAAAAAAGAATGCAACGTGTCAAGGAGCTAATCAGCCTGGTGGGACTTGATGGACGCGAGAATGCTTACCCTTCTCAATTAAGTGGTGGTCAAAAGCAAAGAGTCGGAATCGCAAGGGCGCTCGCAAACAACCCCAAAGTGTTGTTATGTGATGAAGCAACCTCTGCGCTCGATCCGCAAACAACAGATTCGATTCTGGAGCTATTGGTAGATATAAATAAAAGGTTAGGTCTTACGATTGTTCTAATTACCCATGAAATGCATGTTATCAGGAAAATCTGTCATCGTGTTGCTGTCATGGAAGGTGGAAACATCGTGGAAACAGGCCCTGTTCTGCAAGTCTTTAAAAACCCGAAGCAGCAGATAACAAAGAGATTTGTCCAGCAAGTAACGGAACCAGAGGAAACGAAGGATACCATTGAACATTTACTTTCCCGATATCCACATGGACAAGTTATCCAACTCACCTTTGTAGGGGAGGGGGCTGAACAGCCGCTCATCACTAATTTAATCCGGCAGTTTCCGATAACGGTCAATATCCTTCAAGGGAAAATCTCACAAACGCAAAATGGTTCCTACGGGACGCTATTTATACACCTTGATGGTGAAGAAGAAGACCTCCAAAAGGCTCTTTCCTATATCTCTTCACAAGGAGTGGGCATGGAGGTGATAAGCAATGGATGAATTTCTTACTGATATTAAATGGGAAAAGTTAATTGGAGCAACTCAAGAAACCATTTACATGACTAGCATATCTGTACTCGCCACCTTTATTTTGGGGATGCTCCTGGGACTACTCTTATTTCTAACCAATAAAGGAAGTCTGTGGGAAAATCGAGGAGTGAACTTTGTTATCGCTGCCTTTGTTAATATTTTTCGCTCTATCCCTTTTATCATCCTGATTGTCTTACTAATTCCTTTTACTAAGGTATTGGTGGGCTCTATGCTTGGGGCGAATGCGGCCTTGCCCGCGTTAATTATTGGTGCTGCACCGTTTTACGCGAGAATGGTCGAGATTGCATTAAGGGAAATTGATAAGGGTGTTATTGAGGCTGCTCAATCAATGGGGGCCAACCATTTTCAGATTATCTTTAAAGTTCTCATTCCAGAGTCCTTGCCAGCACTTATCTCTGGTCTAACTGTAACAGCTATTTCACTTGTAAGCTTCACAGCAATGGCTGGCGTGATTGGTGCTGGTGGCTTGGGACACTTCGCTTATCTCGAAGGTTTTCAGCGAAATAGACCAATGATCACGCTCGTCGCAACGATTGCTATTTTAATTCTGGTATTTATAATCCAAATAATTGGAGATTATTTTACAAAAACAACCGACAAACGTTAACAACAACAGGAGGAGAAAAAAATGAAAAAATTTCTAAGTTTCATGATTTTATCTTTATTGGTTCTAGCACTTGCTGCTTGTGGCGGTGGGAACGAAGCCAATGATGAGGGTGCTACAGGTGGAGAAGAAGAAGGCAACAAAAAATTAGTGGTAGGTGCATCGGTAATTCCACATGCTGAAGTATTAGAAGCAGCTGTTCCTCTACTAAAAGAAAAAGGTATTGACCTTGAAATTCAAGAGTTTACAGATTATATTTTGCCAAATGTTGCTTTAGATAGTAAGGAAATCGATGCTAACTACTTCCAGACGCCAGGATACCTTGCGCTTCAAATGGAAGAGAATGAAGATTTCGATTTTGTTAGTGTGGGTGAAATCCACCAAGAACCAATTGGAATTTATTCAAAAGAATACGACAGCCTAGAGGATCTTCCTGAAGGTGCAAAAATCATTATGAGTGATTCTTTAAGTGACCATGGTCGAATCTTACCAATCTTCGAAAAAGAAGGCTTAATTAAGCTTAAAGAGGGTGTTGGTGAGAACGCTCGAGTAGAAGACATTGTTGAAAATCCAAAAAATCTAGACTTTTCAACTCTAATTGAAGCGAGATTATTGGCTTCTTCCTTTGAAAGTGGCGAAGGAGATGCGGTTGTAATTAACGGAAACTACGCACTTGAAGGTGGAATCAAAATTGAAGAAGACGGAATTGCCTTTGAAGGCAGTGACGTTGTTCCACCAAACTTGATAGTTGTTCGTTCTGAAGATAAAGACCGCGAAGAAATTCAGGCTCTGGTTGAAGTTTTAAAGTCTGATGAAATTAGACAATTTATTGAAGAGACCTATTCAGGCGCCGTATTATTAGCGGAATAGGAAAGGATAGAAAAGATTGCCCGAGAGTATAGCTTTCGGGCATTTTTTTATTGAAATCAGCTGCCCATGTTATTTTCTCATTAAAAGGCAACGAATTCTCAAGAGCTTATTTATTTTAAAAGAATAACCATTGACAGTTTCAAACATAATAACTCTGATTATATATGAATGGAGTGATTATAATGGAACATCAACATGAACCGAATAATATGTCTGAGGCTGCTATACTCGAATATAAGGAAGGATTAGGGGTATTTACGAAGAAAATGCCTAAGATTGCTGAACATTATAACGCCTTCACGGAAGCTTGTTTTAAGGAAGGGGCTCTTTCTCAAAAAGAAAAACAGCTCATTGCTCTGGGAATAGCGCTTTTCGCTCAAGATGAATATTGCATCATTTATCATATTAAAGGCTGTCTTGACCAAGGTGCATCTGAAGACGAAATTCTTGAAGCAGTCGGTGTGACCGCTGCGTTTGGTGGCGGAGCTGCTATGAGTCAGGCTGTTACCCTTGTTCAAGATACTTTAACCGATTTTAATCAAAATAATAAAGAAAACTAAAAGTTGCAAAGAATTAGAAAGAATAGTGAGACTGATAGGGCTATTGCGAGCTGAGGCACTTATATCCCTTGTCATCCCCAAATTGTCGGTTTTTTTGGCTTTGAGTAGACTTATGTAAAAGTGTTACGATTACATTGTCACAAAATAAAGAAAACAAATGAAGGGATGGGTTATACATTACTCAGCTTCAAATGAATTATACGGCTGTCATGGATAAAGCAATGCACAGCGCACATGGAATTGGCTATCAGGTCTACTGCATGAAGCATAAATTAAGGATGAATGTTGAAAGAAGGCGCGATCAAGATTATATAAAAAGTCAAAGAATCGTAGCTGATTTTGATAGAAAAGTCCATGCTTAAGGTTGAATTTTAAGTGTATAATGAGACCAGTGTTGATTGAACACTGGTCTCAACTTTTGTATATACATAACAAGTGTGATTTACTTTATAATGAAGCCTTTTTATTGATGGTATCATGTCCACTGGTTTGGACGAGTACTATCCTCAAAACCTCAATACATGAAAGGGTTTTGCTTTGTAAAAAATAATGGGAGTCACTCCGAGCTTTTGTAATATAATAACCGCTTGTTAAACAGTTGCACACAGTTTTAATTTGTTATAAGATTGTAATGAGAATAGAATGAGAATAGATCGATTATCCGATGCAAATCGGTTAATATTTTTATTTACTAACGGAGGTAGCAATTATGGGTGGATCTGTATTATCAATTAAGGACCTTCATGTTGAGATTGAGGGCAAAGAAATTTTAAAGGGTGTCAACCTTGAAATCAAGGGTGGCGAAATCCATGCAATCATGGGACCTAACGGAACAGGTAAATCAACATTATCTTCCGCAATCATGGGTCATCCTAAGTATGTAGTTACAAGCGGAAGCGTTACTTTAGATGGTGAAAACGTTCTTGAGATGGAAGTAGATGAGAGAGCACGTGCAGGATTGTTCCTTGCGATGCAATATCCTAGTGAAATTAGCGGTGTAACAAATGCCGACTTCCTACGCTCTGCAATCAATAGCCGTCGTGAAGAAGGACAAGAAATTTCATTGATGAAATTTATCCGCACCATGGATAAGCAAATGGAATTCCTTGAAATGGATCCAAATATGGCACAACGCTACTTGAACGAAGGTTTTTCTGGTGGTGAAAAGAAACGCAATGAAATTCTTCAAATGATGATGATTGAACCAAAAATTGCGATCCTTGATGAAATTGACTCAGGTCTTGATATCGATGCATTAAAGGTAGTTTCTAATGGAATTAACAAAATGCGTGGCGAAGACTTTGGTTGCCTAATCATTACTCACTATCAGCGTTTATTGAATTACATCACTCCTGACCATGTCCATGTCATGATGCAAGGACGCGTTGTAAAATCTGGTGGACCAGAGCTTGCTCAACGTCTAGAAGCAGAAGGATATGACTGGATTAAACAAGAACTTGGGATTGAAGACGAAACAGTTGGGCAAGAAGCGTAAGCACTAGGGGAGGATCAATATGACTACTGAAACAAAGCTGCCGTTTGATCAGGAATATATTACTTCCTTTTCAAAAGAAATGAACGAGCCGGAATGGTTAACTGAATTACGTGTGCAAGCTCTAGAACTAGCTGACACGCTTCCAATGCCAAGACCGGATAAAACGAAAATTACCAATTGGAACTTTACCCAATTTGAGAAGCTTCTCGTTAAAAGTGAAGCTTATAAAAATCTTGATGAGCTCCCAGAAGAAGTTAAACTACTTGTTGGGAACGAAGCAAAGGAAAACAGTCTTTATGTGCAACGGAACAATAAGCCTGCTTATTTGTCTGTAACACAAGAGCTACAAGAAAAAGGGGTCATTTTTACTGATATTTTCACAGCAGCCCGTGAACACGGTGACTTGTTGAAGAAGTATTACATGACAGCAGTGAAAACAGACGAACATCGCCTAACAGCGTTTCATGCTGCATTTGCAAATGGCGGAGCCTTCTTATATGTACCAAAAAATGTAGAAATTACTGAACCAATACAAGCTATTTTCATCCATGATGATGCGGAAGCGAATGTTTTTAATCACGTATTAGTTGTGGCTGAAGACAATAGTAGTGTCGTTTATGTTGAAAACTACATTTCAACAGTAGATACAGCTGAAAGTAAATTCAACATCGTTTCTGAAGTTGTTGCGAATGCAAATGCTACAATCCAGTATGGCGCTGTAGACACATTGGCGAAGGATACAACAACCTATGTAAACCGTCGCGGAATCGCAGGAAGAGATGCGAAAATTGAGTGGTCTCTTGGACTGATGAATGACGGGAATACCATCTCAGAAAACACAACCAATCTAATTGGCGATGGATCATTTGGCGATACGAAAACAGTGGTTGTTGGTCGTGGAGAGCAAATCCAGAACTTTACAACAGCTGTTGTTCACTTTGGTAAAAACTCCGAGGGCTATATCCTTAAGCATGGTGTTATGAAGGATAGCGCTAGCTCCATATTTAATGGAATCGGTAAGATTGAACATGGTGCTACTAAAGCCAATGCAGAACAAGAATCTCGTGTTTTAATGCTAAGTGAAAAGGCTCGTGGAGACGCGAATCCAATTTTACTTATTGACGAAGATGATGTAACAGCAGGTCATGCTGCTTCTGTAGGTCGCGTGGATCCTGTTCAGCTTTACTATTTGATGAGCCGTGGAATTCCTCAAGTAGAGGCTGAGCGTCTCGTTATTCATGGCTTCTTAGCTCCAGTTGTAAATCAGCTTCCAATCGAAGGTGTTAGAAAGCAACTAGTTGAAGTCATCGAAAGGAAAGTAAAATAATGAACGTCCAAGAAATTCGGGAATTGTTTCCAATCTTGCATCAGGAAGTAAACGGGAATCCGTTAGTCTACCTTGATAGTGCGGCGACGTCCCAAAAACCTGTTCAGGTCATCGAGGCAGTGGATCGTTACTACCGTGAGTATAATTCCAATGTACACCGTGGGGTTCATACGCTTGGTACACGAGCAACGGATGGGTACGAAGGAGCTCGTGAAAAGGTTCGGAAGTTCATAAATGCAAAGTCGATTGAAGAAGTGATTTTTACTAGAGGGACAACAACTGCACTTAACACAGTTGCAGCCAGTTATGGCCGTGCAAACTTAAGTGAAGGCGATGAAATTGTTATCTCTTATATGGAACACCATAGTAATATTATTCCATGGCAGCAGGTCGCTAAGGCGACCGGCGCTACTTTAAAATATCTACCGCTTCAAGAAGATGGAAGCATCTCACTTGAGGACGTAAAGGCAACCGTAAATGCTAATACGAAAATCGTTTCTATTATGCATGTGTCGAATGTACTAGGTGTTATCAACCCCATCAAAGAAATCACTAAGATTGCCCATGAAAATGGCGCGATAATGGTTGTAGATGGAGCTCAAAGTGCACCACATGTTAAAATAGATGTTCAAGACCTAGATTGTGACTTTTTTGCTTTATCAGGGCATAAAATGTGTGGTCCAACAGGTATTGGTGCTCTTTACGGAAAGAAGCACCTGCTAGAAAAAATGGAGCCAATTGAATTTGGTGGCGAAATGATTGATTTTGTAGGCTTATACGAATCAACATGGAAAGAACTCCCATGGAAGTTTGAAGGCGGAACACCGATTATTGCTGGGGCAATTGGTCTGGGTGCTGCTATTGACTTCCTACAAGAAGTTGGATTAGAAAATATTGAAGCTCACGAGCATAAGCTGGCTGCCTATGCGATGGAAAAAATGTCAACCATCGAGGGTCTTACAATTTATGGCCCACGAGATTCTTCTCAGCGAGCGGGTGTTGTCACATTCAATTTGAATGATGTGCATCCACATGATGTTGCCACTGTTCTCGATGCAGATGGAATTGCAGTTCGAGCAGGGCATCATTGTGCACAACCGCTGATGAAATGGTTGAACGTTTCCTCAACGGCACGTGCAAGCTTCTATCTGTATAATACAGAAGATGAGATCGATAAGTTGGTTTCCGGTCTTATCAAAACAAAGGAGTATTTCAGCGATGTCTTTTAATAACCTCGATACTCTATACCGTCAAGTAATCATGGACCACTATAAGAACCCTCGTAATAAAGGGGTACTTGAAGATGGAAGTCTAACGGTGAACATGAATAACCCAACATGTGGAGATCGGATTCAGTTAACGATGAATGTCGAAGATGGCATTGTAACCGAATCAAGGTTCGACGGGGAAGGATGTTCCATTTCCATGTCATCCGCTTCAATGATGACCCAAGCAATTAAAGGGAAAAAGATTGAAGAAGCGTTAAAGTTATCAAAAATCTTTTCAGATATGATGCAAGGAAAAGAATATGATGAAGATGATAGCATAGACTTAGGGGACATTGAAGCTCTGCAAGGGGTAGCAAAATTCCCAGCAAGGATTAAATGTGCGACACTTGCATGGAAGGCTATGGAAAAAGGCTTGAACGAAGATAACCAGGAATAAGGTTGTTTGCAACAAACGATATTAAAACGGAGAAGGATGAGTTTTTCCTCTCCTAGGAATGGAGGAATTCGACGATGGCTAAAAAAGCGCCAGAGATCGGTGATTATAAATATGGCTTTTCCGATAAAGACGTTTCCATCTTCCGATCTAAGCGAGGGTTGACTCGTGAAATCGTTGAAGAGATTTCCAAAATGAAGGATGAGCCTCAATGGATGCTTGATTTCCGTTTGAAGTCACTTGAGCATTTTTATAAAATGCCAATGCCACAGTGGGGCGGAGATTTAGGTTCATTAGACTTTGATGAAATCACTTATTATGTAAAACCATCTGAGAAATCAGAAAAATCATGGGATGAAGTACCTGAAGAAATTAAGCGTACTTTCGATAAACTTGGTATTCCTGAAGCAGAACAGAAGTATTTAGCTGGGGTATCTGCTCAATACGAATCTGAGGTTGTTTATCATAATATGAAGGAAGAACTAGAAGATCAGGGAATTGTCTTCAAGGATACAGACTCTGCTTTAAGAGAAAATGAAGATCTTTTCCGTGAGCACTTTGGAAAGGTAATCCCACCGACAGATAACAAGTTTTCTGCATTAAACTCAGCTGTATGGTCTGGTGGTTCCTTTATCTATGTTCCAAAAGGAATCAAGGTTGAAACACCTTTACAAGCTTACTTCCGTATTAACTCTGAGAACATGGGGCAATTTGAGCGAACATTAATTATCGTTGATGAAGGCGCACATGTTCACTATGTTGAAGGATGTACAGCACCTGTATACACAACTAACTCCCTTCACAGCGCGGTTGTTGAAATCATCATTAAGAAGGATGCTTACTGCCGTTATACAACGATTCAAAACTGGGCTAACAATGTCTATAACCTTGTTACAAAGCGTGCCACTTGTGATGCAAATGCAACAATGGAATGGATTGATGGGAACATCGGCTCTAAGCTAACAATGAAATACCCTGCTGTTATTTTAAAAGGCGAAGGCGCAAGAGGAATGACTCTTTCTATCGCTATAGCAGGTAAAGGTCAGCATCAGGATGCTGGCGCGAAAATGATTCACCTTGCACCAAATACTTCTTCTACAATTGTTTCGAAGTCAATTTCGAAGCAAGGTGGTAAGGTAACCTATCGTGGTGTTGTTCACTTTGGACGTAAAGCAACAGGTGCTCGTTCTAATATTGAATGTGATACTTTAATTATGGATAATAGCTCTACTTCTGATACCATTCCTTACAACGAAATTTTAAATGACAATATCTCGCTTGAGCATGAAGCGAAGGTGTCTAAAGTTTCCGAAGAGCAGCTCTTCTATCTGATGAGCCGCGGAGTTTCTGAAGAAGAAGCAACTGAAATGATCGTAATGGGCTTCATCGAGCCATTTACAAAAGAATTACCAATGGAATATGCCGTTGAAATGAACCGCTTGATTAAGTTCGAGATGGAAGGTTCAATCGGTTAATACCTTATACAAAAGCCGCTTACTTTAATTGTAAGCGGCTTTTTCTATGGGGCCCCGGTGTTGTCTCAATGCCCATACTCATGAGTCGAGGCGAAGTATGGGAACTGGAGGAGTCGTTTCAATGCCCATACTCATGAGGCAAGGCGAAGTATGGAAACTGAGGGGGCGTTTCAATACCCATACTCATGAGGCTGGGCGAAGTATGGAAACTGAGGGGGTGTTTCAATGCCCATACTCATGAGGCTGGGCGAAGTAAGGGAACTGAGGAGTCGTTTCAATGCCCATACTGAGGGGGCAAGGCGAAGTATGGGAACTGAGGAACCCGTGGACAAGTTGAGAAAAGAGAACCAACAATCAAGATATGCTATCATGTACATATTGGAGGGGTGTTATGATCTCAGTTGGATTGACAGGCTGGGGAGACCATGACAGTCTATATGGTAGTAGAACCCCAGCCCGGGAAAAGTTAAAAGAGTATTCAAGTTATTTTCCAGTTGTGGAAGTGGACACTTCCTTTTATGCGATACAACCTATCAAAAATGCAGAACGTTGGGTCAAAGATACGCCTGCTTCCTTCAAATTTATTGTGAAAGCCTATCAAGGTATGACAGGACATCAACGAGGTGAAAGCCCGTTCCAGGATCAAACCGAGATGTTTGAGGCGTTTTGTGATTCGCTTCGCCCGTATAGGGAAGCAGGCAAGCTGGCGATGGTGTTATTTCAATTTCCGCCATGGTTTGACTGTAAGCGATCTAATGTCGATTATTTACGCTGGTGTCGGGATAAAATGGGGGATATCCCATGCGCTCTTGAATTTAGGAATCGCACATGGTTTACCGATGAGCTTATTGATAAGACGCTACAGTTTATGAAACAAGAAAACTGGATTCACAGCATTTGTGATGAACCGCAAGCGGGAAATGGGTCGGTCCCAATTGTCCTTAAGCCTACTTCTGGAGAGAATGTCCTTGTTCGGTTTCATGGTCGAAATATCGCTGGCTGGAACCGAAGCACCGCTGGTGATAATTGGCGAGAAGTTCGTTATTTATATAGGTATAATGAAAAAGAATTAAAAGAGTGGGCAACCCAACTAACCGAACTTAAGAAAAAAACCAAAAATGTTTATGTCTTATTTAATAATAACTCTGGAGGAGATGCGGCTGATAATGCTCTTCAGTTGTTGGAATTATTAAATATTGAATACAGGGACTTAAATCCACGACAACTAGGTTTATTTTAAAAAAAGGTTGTTTTCAAAAAGATTGTTGTTAAAATTGTAAAAATCTTAAAGCCGATTTTTACTACTTAAAGCCGATTTTAACGTAAGAAAAGTTATTTTGTACGCTAATAGTAAATTTGCAAGCTCTTTTCTAAATCGGCTGTTTACATTATAAAGCTAGCCATAGCACTTAGTTTTCATTTCAAAAGCAACAAAGTTTGGGAAAAGAGCCTTAAAAAAAGGGATGAGATTGATTGGAAGTTCTTCATATTTATCATACAAACGATTTACATAGTCATTTTGAACACTGGCCTAGGATTCACCAGCTTGTAACACAGCGAAGGAAGTGGCATGAGCAGGAGGGAGATGAGTATCTCCTGTTTGATATTGGGGATCATATGGATCGCTGGCACCCCCTGGCAGATGCTACAAGAGGTAGGGGAATCGTTGAACTCTTGAATAATGCCAGTTATGATGCAGTAACATTTGGAAATAACGAGGGAATTACCCAATCCTATGAAGATTTAGACAGTATGTATGAGAGCAGGCAATTCCCAGTTCTAGCAGCCAATTTGTATAGGGAAGATGGGACAAGGCCAGAGTGGCTTCAGCCTTATAAAATTTTTACAACCAAAGCTGGAACGAAAATTGGAGCGATTGGTCTGACCGTTAATTTTAATCATATTTATAATCTTTTAGGTTGGAAAGTAACCGATCCGTTGGAGGAACTGGAAGCATGCTTAAAAGAATTAAAAGGAAAAACAGATATTATAGTTTTGCTGTCCCACCTTGGCATTCATGATGATGAACGCATAGGTACGATGTTTCCTGAGGTTGATGTGGTGCTTGGCGGTCATACTCATCATATATTACATGAAGGAAAGTTGGTTCAGAATTCACTCCTTGCTGCTGCAGGAAAATACGGGCAATTTACTGGACATGTGATAGTGGAAATAGATGAAGAGACAAAGAAAGTCCTTGCTAAAAAGGCCAGTTTATATGATATGAATGAATGGAAACCAGTAGAAAATGAAAATGAGATGATTGAAAACCTCTATGCAAAGGGAAAAGGTCTGCTAGAAGTACCCGTAGTAGATTTGCCACACCCGTTAATTGCAAAGAATTTTGAAGAATCTCCATTAGCAAGCCTGTTGTGTAAAACCTTAAAAGATTGGTGTAGTGCCGATTGTGCTTTTTTAAATTCAGGTCTCCTTTTAAGAGGTTTGGACAAGGGGAGAGTGACTGAATACGACTTATTATCCATTTGTCCTCACCCGATTAATCCTTGTACAGTGAAGCTAACTGGTGCAGAGTTAAAAGAAGTTCTCCTACAAACTAGGGATGAAAAATGGCCACATCTTCAAATTAAAGGCCTTGGTTTTCGCGGAACGGTCATGGGGAATTTTGTTTATGAAGGGATTGAATTTAAAAGAGTAAAAGAGCATACAAAGGAAATTTTGATTGAAAATAAGCCAATCCATCCGAAAAAAATCTACACGGTTGCCATTCCAGATATGTTTACTTTTGGTCGATTCTTTCCGGAGATTTTTCGTTCCCAAACGAAAAATTACTTTGTTCCAGAATTTCTAAGGGATTTACTAAGGGAGAAATTAAAAGAGTTATATAAGTAATAGCTAGGCTCACATTTTTCTTACTCAGGCATAACTTGTAAGTAAGAAAGGGGAGCTGATTAATGATTGAAATGTCGCCAATCGAATTAAACGGCCATACCTTCTTAAGCATTTCTGTCAGACTGCCAAAAACGAACCTGCTTGTTGTGACAAGCGATAAAGGATATATTATGTGTGGTGCACTAGACGTCGCTCTTTTAAATGAGAAATTAAAAGATCGAAAGGTGATTGCCGGGAGAGCCGTTGGGGTCAAAACGATTGAACAACTGCTTGAAGCTCCATTGGAATCGGTCACAATCGAGGCTGAAAACTTAGGAATCACCGCAGGCATGTCTGGGAAGGAAGCGCTTGGAAAAATGGTCTAAAGGGATTTGTTTAGATTGTTTTTCACTTACAACTCAAAGATGAAAACAATGTAAACAATAATTAAATACTTTTTAGGCTATGTCCCCCCTTTACAGCATACATATGCTTGTAAAGGGGGGATTTTATTTTGGCGAGATCGGGCCTCCGGCTGCGACGTAAAAAAGGACCCTTACCGTTCAAGTACGTTCTTTTGCTAACGATCCTATTTTTTATTCTTTCAACAGTGGGTGGTCTGTGGATTATTGATAAGAAAATTGAACCGACTTTGATGCGCTATGCTGAATCCCAGACGACGAAAATTGCGACTCTTGTTATTAACAAAGCCATTAATGAACAAGTTGTTAGCGGTATGAACACCACTGACTTAATCGAATATGTTCCGATTAGTGAAGGCAAAAGGACTGTTATTCAGTATAACGCTGAAGTACTCAACAAAATTAAAGCCGAAACCGTAAGCCTTGTTCAGGCAAATATTAATGAAGCAGAAAAAGGGAATGTGAAGGCATTAGAATCATTGGCCGATGTAGAATTTGACTCAGAAGCTGTAGACTCTAAAAAAGGACTTGTCTATTATATTCCTTTAGGTCAAGCAACAAACAATGTACTACTCGCAAACCAAGGACCAAATATTCCAGTACAATTTACGGCAATAGGTGATGTGGTTACGGACGTAGTTTGGAACCAAAAACCGCTTGGAATCAATAATACTTGGATAGAGGCATCCATTAGAGTGATTGTGAATGTTCAAATTATTATTCCATTCGCCACAAAGGTTGCAACCATCCAGGAAGATATTCCAATTGGCACATTCCTACACGAAGGGGAAGTACCACAATTTTTTAATAATGGTGGAGGTGGTGCACCGGCAATTGAGTTACCAACAAATCCATAAATATTGGAAGGTTTTAGGATTTATTATAAGATAGCAATAATATTAAAGCTGTCCATTCACTCTGGACAGCTTTATCCAAACAGACTGGAAAAGGGATATCCTCAGTTTTCTAGGAGGATTTTAATTTGAAAAAAAATAAAAAGAAAATTATAATTATTATTTTGACAAAAGAAAAAATACAAGCTATACTATTCACAAGTGAAATATCAGAAAATAAAAAAAGTTTAAATTGTTCTTTTAACTCGAGGGCAATTGAAGAAAATTAGGGGGTATATGATTATGGAGAATCGTCCGCAATGGGGGACTAGGGCCGGTTTCATCCTTGCTGCAGTTGGTTCAGCTGTTGGTTTAGGGAATATCTGGCGCTTTCCAGGAGTAGCTTACGAAAATGGAGGAGGAGCCTTTTTTCTTCCTTACTTGTTTGCATTATTAACTGCAGGTATTCCGTTGCTAATCCTAGAATTTACGATTGGCCACAAATATAGAGGTTCGGCACCATTAAGCTTCTTTAAGATGAAAAAGGGTGCTGAATGGTTAGGTTGGTGGCAATTAGGAATTTCGTTTGTAATATCCACTTATTATGCCGTTATTATCGCCTGGGCGATGTCTTACGGGTATTTTTCTATTGGCAAGCAATGGGGAGAAGATCCGCTATCATTTTTAGTAGGGGACTATTTAAAAGTCGTAGACGCAGGACAGGTCGGAAGTCTTGTTCCAGGTGTATTTTTACCATTAGTCATCGTCTGGGTCATCGCACTTGGTATCCTGTTTAAGGGAGTTAAGAAAGGAATCGAGGTCGCTAACAAAATTTTTATTCCAGCACTCGTACTATTATTCTTTATCATTGTTGTGCGCGCTTTGACACTTGAAGGAGCAATTGATGGTGTAAATGCATTCTTTAAGCCTGACTGGAGTCAAATCATGAATGGGAAGGTTTGGGTTGCAGCTTACGGACAAATCTTTTTTAGTTTATCGATTGCCTTTGCGATTATGATTACTTATTCAAGCTACTTACCAAAGAAATCAGATATTACCAATAATGCGTTTATTACAGGTTTTGCGAATTCTTCCTTTGAGCTACTAGCAGGTATTGGGGTTTTCGCAGCATTAGGATTTATGGCCATGCAACAAGGTGCGCCGATTGATGAGGTTGTAAGCAAAGGGGTTATCTTGGCCTTTGCAGTGTTCCCACAAATTATTAATGAGTTGCCTGCATTCAGTGGGGCATTCGGTGTCTTGTTCTTCTTATGCTTAACTCTAGCTGGTTTGTCTTCACTCATCTCAATTGTAGAAACCTATGTAGCTGGTGTTCAAGAAAAGTTTAAAGTATCACGTACCAAAGCGGTTGCAATCGGTGGTGGGCTCTCGGCGTTAATTTCGATTTTATATGCAACTCAAGGTGGTCTGAATTTCTTAGATACCGTTGATGCTTTCATTAATAACTATGGTGTAGCCTTTGCAGGACTTGTTGAAATTATTATCGTCGCTTGGGTCGCTAAGGAACTAAATAACCTTAAAGACCATGCTAACGGAATTTCAGATATTGGACTTGGAAGCTGGTGGACCATTTGTTTGAAGTACATCACTCCAGTTGTTCTTGGAATCATGATGGTCATGAATATCATGACCGACCTAGAAACGAGCTATGGAGGGTATCCAGTTAGCTTCAACTTCTACTTTGGTTGGCTGGTATCTATCGCAGTTATTATTGTTGGAATCCTTTTCGCTTATGCGAAAAAGTGGGACTCTACTCTTTATGATATCCCAAAAGATAAGGGGGTTTCTAAATAATGGAAGCAAGTGCAGTTGCGATGATGGTTGTTGGAATGGTGATTATCTGGGGGGGGCTTGCAGCTAGTGTTGTGCATGCCGTAAGAAAATCTCGACAATAAATATGAAAAGCCAGCCTCGATTATGAGGCTGGCTTTTATTTATTCTTAATTCTAGCACGTTCTTCTTTGGACCATAATCTTAAATGTGGATAAGGGTCAAAGGACCATTCTGTATAGCCATTGTCTTTATACATTCCATAGTGTAAATGAGGTGGGAATTTACCAGAGGTTCCAGGAGGTCCGTATCCAGAGCTCCCAACACCACCAATAACCTGTCCCGGTTCAACAATTTGCCCGATAGTTAAATCTTTAGCGAAACCACTTAAATGGGCAAAATAATGGTAGGTATTGTTAATGTCTCGTATGCCAACTCTCCACCCACCATAGCGGTTCCAGCCTTTCATTTCGACGATTCCATACCCAGTGGCACGGACAGGTACACCATAATTTGCAAATATATCCGTCCCCTCATGAATTCTTCTGCCACCCCAACCTCGGGCGTCACCCCAAGTATTTTTGTAGCTATGGTTACTTCTTAGAGGAACTGGGAATGAATGTTCATCTAAATTTAGGCGTCCGAACTTTTGATAGATTTTTGCTTTACCAATGATAATTCCTACCGTTTTATCACGCTTATAGTACTCCCAGAGACCAATTTTAAGATTATCATGGTCCGTTCCATAAGTAAGAAGCAATTGAGCAAAGGCGTGAAGAACATCTTCATCATTCGCGAAATCGGCTTTTCCATCTCCATTTCCATCGATGCCTACTCCTTCAAAAAATTGAATTCGCTGGGGATTCGTATCGTTTGGATTAGGGTTCAGCAACCCTGACCAAACTTCAGGTTTAAAATAAATCCCTGTAAGACCTTCTGCGGCGGGGAGATCTTTTCTTGCCTTCCGAATGCTTCGTTCATACTGGTCAACCGCAGCTAAGTAGTACCACGGTATTTGAGTAACAGACTCAACTCTTTTATATAGCTCCATCCGCTTTTCATAAATATCCTCTTGCTTTTCATTAGCTGCTACATTAAAAGGAAAAGTGAAGAGGAGTGATAAAACAATAAATGCAAGAAGATACCTCACTTAGGAATCCTCCTTCCGCTTTGTTTCAGAATTAAAAAATACTTTCCTTTTAAAGTTTGGATTTCCAACACGCCAATTATTCATTGAGCTCTATCATTTAAGTGCGTAGAAAAAAATTCACGTGTTTATGGCTTTAGTTTATGAGAAACAAGCGAATTCATAGTGAGCAATATTTGGAAAGCAAAAAAGTATCGTACTTGTACTAAGTTTTTGATATATGTTAAAGTGACTAAGGAAGGATTCCTTGACACTAGAGGAATTTTTGAGGAAATGGAGTGACACGATGTCTAATAAAGAGGAAGTACTTAGAAAGCCTGAATGGCTTAAAATTAAATTAAATACAAATGAAAATTATACCGGTTTAAAGAAAATGATGCGCGAGCAAAGTCTACATACAGTGTGCGAGGAGGCTCGTTGTCCGAATATCCATGAGTGTTGGGCAGTCAGACGGACAGCCACCTTTATGATTCTTGGTGATACTTGCACTCGCGCTTGTCGTTTCTGTGCTGTAAAGACTGGTCTTCCAACAGAGCTTGATTTGAAAGAGCCGGAAAGAGTAGCAGATTCTGTTGTTACCATGAATTTGAAGCATGTTGTTGTTACAGCGGTTGCTCGGGATGACCTTAAGGATGGTGGAGCTGCCGTTTTTGCTGAAACGGTAAGAGCAATCCGACGGAAAAATCCTTTTACTTCGATTGAAGTTTTACCATCAGATATGGGTGGAAAGATTGAGAATTTACAAACCTTAATGGATGCCAAGCCAGATATTTTAAACCATAATATTGAGACTGTGAAACGACTAACTCCGAGAATTAGGGCTAGAGCGACCTATGAACGCTCACTTGAATTTTTACGTCGAGCGAAAGAAATGCAACCCTCTGTTCCGACGAAATCAAGCATCATGATTGGGCTTGGAGAAACGAAAGAAGAAATTATTGAAGCGATGGATGATCTTCGTGAAAACAATGTTGAAATCTTGACGATTGGACAGTATTTGCAACCATCGAAAAAGCATTTAAAGGTTGTAAAATACTACCACCCTGATGAGTTTAATGAGTTAAAGGAAATTGCTTTAGAAAAAGGTTTCAGTCATTGTGAGGCTGGTCCACTTGTTCGCTCGTCATATCATGCCGATGAACAGGTAAATGAGGCTGCAAAGCATAAGCAAATGCTTGGCGACGATAAAGAAGCTAAGGAAGCGTAACTACTACTACTACTACTACTAGAAAAAGAGTTCAGCACAGGCTGAACTCTTTTTCTTCAATGTCTGTTTATTGTTGAGTGTTCATATTATTTCCTTCAGATTCCCTTTGAATATTATCATAAGTAGAATCAGCTGTATCCTGTCCTTGTTGAGATTTCTCCATTTGCTTAATTAACTTGTCAATCAAGCTATCGACGTCACGACTATTTGTGTTGAGTGTAGCATAGTTCTCGACATTTTGTCTCAAATCGGTATCGTCCGTTACATAAATATGGAACCAACCAGGCACCACGGACATTGCCATTTTTTTCACTTGTTCGGCTGTTTCACTTGGTTTGTCTGAATCGGACTCATAGACCATTAAAACTTCTTCATCTGTTACAAGTGTCGAAACATCATCTACATTTGGTACTTGCGCTCCCAGCTTTGAAATCATATTTGCGAGCTGTTCGCGGTCAATCTCATATTTTGGTTGATCATCTGCACCCATAACTCCAGCCCGCTTATAGCGTACATAACCAAAGGTAGTATCGTCGCCATTCATATCGGCGTTGTAGAAGTCAGGTTCATGGTTATTAGTATGCAATTGACTACCACTTTCATTATATATGCCAGCTTCTTCATTGCCATTTTGACCTTGATTGGCTGCATTTCCAGCACATCCCGCAAGAGCAAAGCCACAAATCCCCAATATGGTGATTCCTTTTTTTATCATCTGCACAACACCCCCTATTGATTAGAATGACCCATCATTTTCTTTTTTTTCTTAGTAATTGCTGGAGAATCAGTTATAATTTAAACAGGCAGAACATTACAGAATTACATAATGTCCAGATAGATAGGAATTTGCTAAAAGAGGTGAAAGTATGATTTGCATCAATAATATTTGTTATGAAGTCATTGATGACTACAAGGAAGCTTTTAATGAGGAAGCGTTTCGTTCGCGATATAGCGATATTTTAACGAGATATGACTATATTGTAGGGGATTGGGGCTATGGGCAGCTGAGGTTAAAGGGATTTTTTGAAGATCAAAGCCAGAAAGCGACATTTGATACGAAAATTAGCACAGTAAGTGAGTACCTATATGAGTTTTGTAATTTTGGTTGTGCTTACTTTATTGTAAAAAAGGTGAAAAAATAAGAAAAAGGCCGAATGGCCTTTTTCTTATTTTTGCTGATTATAATTGGCCGTTGATTTCCATTCCAGGCACTTCGCTTTCCGCAGGCAGTCCGGAAGCCCCCTCGTCGCTTCGCTCCTGCGGGGTTGAATTGGTCCATCACGCGGACCAATTCAACCTAGGTCTCCCTTGGCCTTGCACTCCCGCAGGAGTCTACGTGCCTTACACTCCAATCAACGGTGTGAAATCTTAATAATTCAATTTTACAAAGTCAATTTTTTTACAGTTGTCCAAATTCAATATTAGTAACTATCCTACCTTTATGGAGTATAAGGTTCCTGTACGTCTTTGTCAGGGTCATCATGGGTTGGGTGAGCGCCCTCCATTTGTCGCGGTAGCTCCTGGTGGAGTGATTTATTTTCATAGTTAAACGCACTATAGGGTCTTTGCCCTTCTTTCCATTCTGAACTTTTATTTTCGACAGGTTCCTCTTTGCCACGCGGTGATCCAAATGGACCCTCTGGAAACTCCTCAGCTGTTAAAAAGTTCTTGCTTTTTTCTACGTTGGAAACATCTGAATATACTTCAGAGTCTTTATTGGCCAAGTTTGTTACCCCCTTTTCTCGTTTTGTTCTTAGTATTTGTACTTGTTCTTAAGAATAACAAAACGAATCGGGAAAAAAGTTAAACAGTTTCGCGTAAAAACGACCGGAGTTCCTCTGCATCCTCATCAGATAAATTAAAAGCATATTCAAGATACCCTTCTTCATCGAGGTCATCTGGACCAATGATGGCATATCTACTTCCTTGAATATCAAGGACAATGTTTTTACCGTAGTACCGATCGGATTGGATAATGGCCAAATCAAATCGTTGGTTTTCCCCCATGAAACTAACAAAGCGGGTTTTCGTGTTAACTAAGTCATCATATAAGAAAAAACGTTCTGTCATATTTAAATTCCTCCCTAAGTTCGAGCCAATTGCCTAGCTATCTTATACATCTTATCAAAAAGCTGAGGACTCTGCATGAAACATGATAAGGTATTTAACTTTTCCAATTAGAACTGTCACAGCCGTCCTGTATCCCTTTTCATTATGGTACAATAGTGTGTAGATACTTTGCTAATTAATGCAGGGAAATACGGCGTAACGGAGGAATACATATGTACTTTGTTGACAGAGACTCAATTGAGGAAACTCTTGTTTTCCTTGATAGACAACTTGATCTATTTAAAAGTCATGGTCAGTGGAACACAGAAATTGAAAAAGCTGCCTTGGAAAGATTGACCCACACTATTTTAGAAGCCATTCTTGACGTAGGAAATATGATGATTGATGGCTTTATTATGCGTGACCCTGGGAGTTATGAAGATATTATTGACATTCTTGAGGATGAGAAAGTGATAACGAAGGAAATGCATCAAAGTTTTATTGACTTGATTCAATATCGAAAGATGACTGTACAACAATATACTAAAGTGGACCACGAGGGATTAAACCAAGCCTTCTCAAAAGCTCTACCCGTTTTAGAACTCTTTTCTGGAAATGTCCGCGATTACTTAACGAATGAACTTGGACCGGTTTCTGCTTTTAAAAAATAGCTGAACATTAGACTGTGAATCATACTCATGGTCTTTTTTTATTCTCATAATTAGAGGTATACTAAAAAATGGACAAGGGGGCGTAGAGATGAAAAACTACAAAGGTTATTTAATTGATTTGGATGGAACCATGTATCGAGGATCAGAACAAATTGCTGAAGCATTTGATTTCATAAAAAGGCTAAATGAGAAGGATATTCCTTATTTGTTTGTTACGAATAATTCAGCGCGTACTCCAGCACAGGTTGCTGCAAAGCTTCGCGACTTTAATATACCTGCAAACGAACAGCAAGTCTTTACTACGAGCCAAGCAACAGCCAATTATATTTATGAAAAAAACAGCGCTGCAACCGTCTATATGATTGGTGAGGAAGGCCTTCAGACTGCTCTTAGGGAAAAGGGATTTAAAGAGAGTGGTGAAGCCGCTGACTATGTGGTGATGGGCATAGATCGGGATATTACATACGAGAAATTATCGGTAGCATGTTTAGCGGTTCGGAATGGCGCAACATTTATCTCTACAAACGGGGATATTGCCATTCCAACCGAACGGGGGTTGGTCCCAGGGAATGGTTCGTTAACCTCCGTGGTGGCCGTTTCAACTCAGACTACGCCCATTTTTATTGGAAAACCAGAATCGATCATCATGGAGCAAGCTTTAAAGGTGTTGGGTACTGAAAGGGCAGAGACGTTGATGGTAGGGGATAATTATGATACAGATATTCTTGCAGGAATAAACGCAGGGATGGATACGCTCCTCGTTCATACAGGCGTTACGACCACAAAGCATCTTCGTAGTTATGACGTACAACCAACCTATACTGTAAATACACTTGATCAGTGGGAGATTCATTAAGAAAAAGCGTAAGTTCCCTTTTCAACGGCGTAGCACTTAGAGGTGGACTTCTCTTCGTTAAACTTTTATATGTTCCATTGATAAGAGGGACGTTGCATAATGCTAACGGATTCTCTTTTGAAGTGCAAAAAGCAAAAATAGTATAGCAATACACCAAGAAAAAGCAGGGCAACCATTTTGGAATTTGCCCTGCTTTTATCATTATTCCTACTTGCCTTCTATGATACTTAACAAAAATAGAGGGAAAAATTCCGCTTAATTTAGTAAATAGCGGTGAAAATACCCTAAATAAGCGGAGAGATTCCCTTTATTTACTCGGAAAACGTGAGAATGGGGGATTTTTATTTGCAATAAGCGGAAAATCTTCCCTTATATCCCTCGATACGAACTCCATTCTTGCGAATAAGCGGAAAATCTTCCCTTATATCCCCGAAACGAGCTCCATTCTTGCATCTAACCGGAATATCCCCGGTTATTTGGTTAGAAACAGATGGCCTTGATTACTAATTAATAAGTTGCCCTCCGATTTCGTTCCGCTAAAGTTGACATTATAACAAAAATTAAAGTGCTAAAATCTTTGAGATTTAGCACTCTAATTTATCGTAAAATTTATTATTTTACACCGTTAAAGAGTACCCGTTAGCAAAATGCTTCGGCCCTCCTTTTTTTATAAAGTAAAACTTATTCTATATCTGCAGCGCGGTGTGCTAGGCGGCTTGAAGCTGCAGCTGCAATGGCGCCGACAATATCGTCAAGGAATGTATGACATTGGCCAGTGGATTTGTCGTTGAGTTTTTGTAGAATTCCAGGCTTCTGCTTGTCGATATAGCCATAATTCGTAAAACCGATAGATCCATAAATATTGACGATGGAAAAGGCCAGAATTTCATCGACTCCATATAAACCTTCATCGACTGAAATAATAGACTGTAGGGGTTCTTCAAGTTTTTTTTGTTCAGCAAGAATATCTAGCTGGATGCCAGTTAAAATGGCATTTTGTACTTCACGTTTTGATAAGACCCGTTCAACGTTTTCTAAACAATCTTCAATCGCTAATGCCGGGTGATACTTTTCTTGGAGGTAATAAACAAGTTGCGCGATATCCTCAACCTCAACCCCACGTTTTTTGAGCCATTCCCGGGCTGTTTCCTCGGTAAGTTTAATTGCTTTATTTTTTTCTAACATAAAATTTTCACCCTTCTTTCTATATTTCCTTATTTTCTACATTTGCTAACTAAAATAAACACGAAACCCATGTTTCTTCCTACACTCTTTTACAAGATAGCCTAAAAACGCAAGGGTGCCCCTTCATTGTTAACAAGTTTTCCAACATCGTCTCATATAGTACTAAAAAGTTCATCTTGAGGTGGGATGGTTATATGTTTGAAAAAATGTTGAAAGAAAAGTACGGGATCAAAGATGGTTATGAACTTGATTTTGAAAGATATCGTGCCTTTAAACAAAATGCATCGCTTTATTTGATTATGAATGTAAAAGGGAGGAAAGAGCAAGAAATAAGCGAGATTAAGAAAATCTCAGAACAACTCCGTACGTTTGGTGACCAAGATATGCCAAGCTTTCTACCAACAAAAGAAGGTGCAGAAATCTGTGAGTGGGAAGGGGGTTATTACAGTTTATTACAATACCGTGAACCAAAACCACTAATTGAAAAAAAAACTGGAAAAAAATTAGCTCGATTTCATCATCGGGGAAGGTATATGCCCTTTCAAGTGAAGAACATAAATCGAATTGGACAGTGGAAACAGCTGTGGGAAAAGCGACTAGACCAAATGGAAGGGTTTTGGAATAGCAAGTTAAATCAAAGCCCCGAAAATGAATTTGAGAAAATGTTTTTTGACTCTTTTCCGTATTATATGGGGCTTGCAGAGAATTCGATCCAATACTTAACTGATACAGAATTAGATTCTACGCCTTTAGAGATGGACAATGGGACGGTCTGTCACGAACGTTTTAAAAGAGGAAGCTGGGGGAAGGAGAATTTAGTTAAAAACCCATATGATTGGGTATTTGATCATGCTTCAAGGGATTTAGCTGAGTGGGTAAGAGAACGATATTTCTATAATCCTCAAACATACCAACCCGACGTAAGGAATTTTCTAGGTGATTACCAACAGATTAGTAAGCTATCTGCGTTTTCCTGGAGGCTATTATACTCAAGACTTTTGTTCCCACTTCATTATTTTGAGTGTGTTGAAAATTATTATATCACCACCTCTGAGCAAGAAAAGCTTGCGCTTGAGGAAAGGTTGCAAAAATATTTAACTTATTCTGCCGAGCAAGAGCGTTTTCTAGCTGGTTTTTATCAGCTTGTTGATGCTCCAGTTCGTTCCTATAAATTGCCTGCAATTAAATGGTTAATGAAATAGTCCAAAACAAATGATCAGTATGTTAAAATAATTACGAAAACTCTTTTGAGAGAAGGGGAAAAATGAAACCATCTATTTATATAACTAGAAAACTTCCAGACGTTTGTATTGCAGAATTAAAAGAGACATTCAACGTGAAGATGTGGGAGAGTGAAGAGATAGCAGTCCCACAA
Organism: Mesobacillus maritimus; assembly: GCF_044803185.1. Classification (GTDB taxonomy): domain Bacteria; phylum Bacillota; class Bacilli; order Bacillales; family Cytobacillaceae; genus Mesobacillus_B; species Mesobacillus_B maritimus_B. Next base: position 4,704,265 of record NZ_CP085225.1, on the reverse strand, counting down.
GATGTATTATTTTCAGAGGTTGAAAAGGCAGATGCATTGTTAACGGTAGTGTCTGACCCTGTTACCGATGAATTGTTATCAGTGGGAAGAAATTTAAAGGTGGTAGCCAATATGGCTGTCGGATATGACAATATCGATGTAGAAGCTGCAACAAGAAGAGGGATTTACGTTTGCAATACTCCAGATGTATTAACGGAGACTACTGCTGACCTTACCTTTGCCTTGTTACTCGCTACCGCACGAAGGGTTGTAGAAGCTGACCAGTTCACAAAAGAAGGGAAATGGCAGAGTTGGAGCCCTTTCCTCCTCGCCGGTCATGATGTACATCACAAGACAATTGGGATTTGTGGCATGGGGAAAATTGGCGAAGCCGTTGCACGGAGAGCCAAAGGATTTGGGATGGAGATTCTCTACCATAACCGTACAAGAAAGCCGGAGGCGGAAAAGGAAATCGGTGCGAAGTACTGCTCTTTTGATAGTCTAATTGGCCAGTCCGATTTTGTGGTGTCGATGGCACCCCTGACAAATGAAACTCGGCATATGTTTAATGCAGAAGTATTTCAAAAAATGAAGTCCACTGCCATTTTTATCAATACATCACGTGGAGCAGTTGCGGATGAGGGTGCACTTTACGAAGCGCTAGAGCAGAAAGAAATTGCTGGAGCGGGACTTGATGTCTTTGAGGTCGAACCGATTACAGCGGATCACCCACTGCTAAAGCTGCAGAATGTAACGGCACTCCCACATATAGGTAGCTCAAGTATCGATACCAGGATGGGAATGATACATATTTGTGTAGAAAATATTAAACGGATTTTATCAGGAGAGAGACCGAAGACCTTAGTAAATACGTCGTTACTTGAAACGAAATAATATATTTTTAACGGGAATTATTAGATTCATTGAAAGTAGTATGTGTTGTTTACCATAATGCCTGAAAATAGGATATTGTGGCCATTGAAAGTGCACCTCGTTCCCCATACTCAATAAATGTTGAGTAGTATGGGCATTGAGAGAGTCGTTCACTCCCCATACTCAATAAATGTTGAGCAGTATGGGCACTGAGAGAGTCGTTCACTCCCCATACTCAATAAATGTTGAGCAGTATGGGCACTGAGAGAGCCGTTCACTCCCCATACTCAATAAACGTTTAGCAGTATGGGCACTGAGAGAGCCGTTCACTCCCCATACTCAATAAACGTTTAGCAGTATGGGCATTGAGAGAGTCGTTCACTCCCCATACTCAGTAAATGTTGAGCAGTATGGGCATTGAGAGAGTCGTTCACTCCCCATACTCAATAAATGTTGAACAGTATGGGCATTCAGAGAGTCGTTCACTTCCCATACTCAATAAATGTTGAGCAGTATGGGCACTGAGAGAGCCGTTCACTCCCCATACTAAATAAACGTTGAGCAGTATGGGGAGTGAGAGTGCACCTCGTTTCTCATACTCAATAAATGTTGAGCGGTATATGTAATGAGGGAGCCCCCTTTGTTTACATATTGCTTAAAAGTCCATCTCTATATGTATTGAGATAATAAAGATTCGAAATTTTTAACGAATTAACCGTTTTCATTACTATTTCATGATAAATAATCCTTGTAAATAGCTGAAACAGAACTTATAATGTCTACTATACAAAGACAGATGTGCTTGAGTGGAGAACAGGAAGTGAGGGAACATCTATGAAGCCGATATCGATTGGACTACTTGGACTTGGGACTGTAGGAAGTGGTGTTATCAAGATTATTGAAAACCACCAAGATAAGCTGATTCACCAGGTTGGTTGCCCGATAAAAGTAAAAAAAGTACTCGTAAAAGAACTAGGAAAGGCAAGGGCTGTTGCAATTGACCCTGCCATTTTAACTACAAATGTTGAGGATGTCATAAATAATCCAGACATCGATGTAATCATTGAAGTAATGGGTGGCGTAGAGCAAACTAGAGAACATTTGCTTCAGGCTATTCGGAATAAAAAACATATTGTTACAGCGAATAAAGACTTGATGGCTGTTCATGGTGGAGAGCTTTTAACTGCGGCCTCTGAAAATGGCTGTGATTTGTTTTATGAAGCAAGCGTAGCTGGTGGGATTCCAATCATTAGGAGTCTTGTAGATGGTCTTTCCTCTGACCGAATCAAGAAGCTAATGGGAATAGTGAATGGTACAACAAATTTTATTTTAACCAAGATGACCGAAGAAGGGCTTGCTTATGAGGACGTGTTAAGAGAGGCCCAAGAATTAGGGTATGCTGAAGCGAACCCTGCATCAGATGTAGAGGGTCTTGATGCTGCAAGGAAGATGGTTATTTTGGCTACTCTTGGGTTCTCAATGAAAGTGGACTTGGCTGATGTAAAAACTACAGGGATTACAATGGTAAACGAAGAAGACCTTCATTATGCCAAGCAGCTTGGGTATACCATGAAATTACTTGGCATTGCGCACCGTGATGGTGACGATAAGGTAGAGGTAAGTGTCCAGCCTACGCTCTTACCAAAAGCACATCCGTTAGCGTCTGTTAGCAATGAATATAACGCTGTATATGTTTACGGTGAGGCTGTTGGGGAGACGATGTTTTATGGCCCAGGTGCTGGGAGCTTACCAACCGCAACCTCCATTGTTTCAGACCTCGTTGCCGTTGTGAAAAATATGCGACTTGGGATTAATGGGAGCTATGCTGTTGCACCGCAGCATCAGAAAAGTTTAAAGGCTCCAGAAGAAATATATTCAAAATACTTCCTTCGTATTCACGCGAAAGACGAAGTGGGAGTCTTTTCGGAAATCACATCTGTGTTCACACAACATGGAGTAAGCTTTGAAAAGATTCTTCAGCTTCCAGTCAAGGAAAAAGGATTAGCTGAAATAGTCGTTGTAACCCATAAAGCATCACTAAAAAGCTACGAAGAAATTTTAATGCAGCTAAGGGACCTTAATGCGATAAAAGAGATTAAGAGTTCCTATAGAGTGGAAGGAAGTGCGAACGCATGAGATGGAGAGGCCTTATAGAAGAATACAAAGAATACTTACCGGTAACAGAAAAAACCCCGTTACTCACACTTAATGAAGGGAATACACCGCTAATCCGGCTTGATCACCTTTCTAAGGAGTGGGGAATTGACTTATATGTAAAAACTGAAGGAACGAACCCTACAGGTTCTTTTAAAGATAGAGGAATGGTCATGGCGGTTGCCAAAGCGAAAGAAGAAGGCAGTGACACAGTCATTTGTGCTTCAACAGGAAATACATCTGCAGCTGCTGCCGCTTATGCTGCTCGTGCTGGGATGCGGTGTATTGTCGTTATTCCTGAAGGGAAAATCGCAATGGGAAAACTTGCTCAAGCCGTTATGTACGGAGCGGAGATTATTTCAATTGAAGGCAATTTTGATGAAGCTCTGAAAATGGTAAGAAATATTAGTAAAACAGAGCCTGTAGCGCTTGTAAACTCTGTAAATCCATACCGCTTAGAAGGTCAGAAAACAGCTGCGTTTGAAATTTGTGACCAGCTAGGAGGAGCGCCAGATATCTTGGCAATTCCAGTAGGGAATGCTGGAAACATCAGTGCCTACTGGAAAGGATTTAAAGAATACGGAAAAGGCCATCCGAAAATGTTTGGCTTTGAGGCGGAAGGGGCGGCTGCGATTGTTCATGATCGCGTATTTGAAAATCCGGAAACCGTAGCGACAGCGATTCGAATTGGGAATCCCGCAAGCTGGCAGCTAGCAGTTAACGCAAGGGATGAATCTGGGGGAACCATTGATGAGGTTTCTGATGAAGAAATTTTAGAAGCTTATCAGAAAATAACAAGGACCGAAGGCGTCTTTGCTGAGCCTGGATCTTGTGCTTCAATTGCTGGGGTTTATAAAATGGTGAAGAAGGGGGCAATCCCTCCTGGATCAAAGGTTGTTGCAGTGTTAACTGGAAATGGTCTAAAGGATCCACAAACTGCTATAGATTGTAGCACCATTAAGCCTGTGGTACTTCCGAATGATGAAGAGAAGGTGAGCGAACATATTCGTGGAGTTGTTCACCGATGAAAAGCGATGGTATGTTAACGGTAAGAGTACCGGCAAGTTCTGCTAATTTAGGTCCAGGCTTTGATTCTATAGGATTGGCGGTAAATCTATATCTTACTGTTGAAGCAGAAAGGGCAGAAAGCTGGGAGGTCATCCCGCTAACAAAGGAACTGTCTATTTTTCCAAGTGATGAAAGACATTTTATTGTAAAAATGGCACAGGAGACAGCGAAACAGTATGGAAAGGAAATGCCTCCTTGTCGTTTAGCTGTCAGCAGTGAGATTCCACTTACACGTGGGTTAGGTTCAAGTGCCGCGGCGATTATTGCTGGAATTGAACTTGCCAATTATTTTTGTCAAATGGACCTTTCGCGCAAGGATATTTTAGATATTTCTGCAGGAATTGAAGGTCATCCAGATAATGTCGGGGCGTCCATTTATGGTGGTCTTATCGTGGGGAGTCAGTTGGGGTCCGATATTGATTTAACGGTCGTTCAAACGGTTCATATGGATGTCGTCGCTGTTATTCCTGAAGAGGAACTCCTCACAGAGTCCGCTCGAGCTGTACTTCCTGAAAGTCTTCCTTTTTCAAAGGCGGTTGAGGCGAGCGCTGTCTCGAATCAATTGTTAGCAGCACTTTTCACTGAAAACTGGGAGCTAGCTGGAAAAATGATGAGTTGTGATCGATTTCATCAGCCTTATCGGAGGGCGCTAATCCCGTGGTGGGAAGAAGTTGAGAAACTTTCCATCGAAGCTGGTGCGTTTGGCACAGCCCTTAGTGGTGCTGGTCCAACCATTCTTTGTTTAGTACAACCAGGGAAAGGAAAGGCAGTGGCAGCCAAACTTGAAAGGTCCCTATCATCCATGCACGTTGTCGAATTAGAAATCGATCGTGCTGGGAGTCTGGCATACGTAGAAGCTTCAGAAACAAAAAAGAGCCCAATTTAGGGCTCTTTTTAGTTTGCCGATTGGTACCCGAATTTTTCCATTTCTGCGAATATAGTTTTTAGTCTAGGACTTCCTTCCCCGACAATATTGCCTTCAAGCAAGACAACAGGATAGAACATATCTTCGTCGATGACCCGTTCAGCAAACCTACTTTTATCATCTTCATTCGGGGGATTATAAATATCCACATAGGTGATGGTATAGGGCTGATTGGTATATTTCCTGCTAATGGCGGCTTCTAACCATTCAAAGGTCTCCTTTGAAGAAGGCAGATGAACACAACTTGGGCAAAGCTGGTCCGCACCATATACGACGATTTCTACGGGTTTTTGAGGCATTCTAGATCCCTCCGTTCTTTTTATCTTTATTTTATCGCAGATTAACGTGCCGTAATACCCCCACTTAGTTTTTTTGCTTTTGAAGAGTTTTGTGGGGGGATAACGGCACGTAAAGGCCCGATTGGTTCAACTAACCATCATTGGAGGAAAAGCGCCTCCACTGATGGAAGTTTCACTTTACAATATAGAGAACATTTCTCCTAAAAATAACTGTTGTATATTGGATTTTGGTTTAAACAATAGATTTTTCGGGTGGATGTGATTATAATAGGAGTATGAAAGGAGTCGATTTTACATGTCTGAACAACAAATGTTTGAATCAGTCCAGGAAGTACTAGATAAATTGCGTCCATTTCTTCTTCGTGACGGCGGTGACTGTGAACTTGTCGACGTGGACGAAGGTATAGTTAAATTACGTTTACTTGGCGCATGTGGGAGCTGTCCTAGTTCAACGATTACTTTAAAGGCTGGGATTGAGCGTGCTCTTTTAGAAGAGGTTCCTGGTGTTGTTGAAGTTGAACAAGTATTCTAAACTTAAATAGTATGACTTTTAAACGGTGTTGCCATGGGCAAGGCCGTTTTCTTTTTTTTGTCCTTAGCTTAAAAATCTAATAAAAATAAAAAAAGGCGCAGTGTGCGCCCTTATCCGTTATGATATTTATAAACCCATAGAATTCCAGATTTCAATATTCTAGCTACCCGTCCAGTGATGGATCGTTCCCCAATCATGCCGAATCCGTGTTTTTTTCCGAGTGATCCAAGAATCCCTTTTAATTTAATGGTTGGGAAGGATTCGGGTGGCTCCTCGCCTTTCCAACGTTTGATCATGACTTCGACGATTTGTTCTGCTTGTCCTTCTGCTAGTTGAGCACTTGGCGCATGAGGCAGGCTTGCGCAGTCACCAAGGATAAATACATTCTCGTATTCTGGTAAGTGATGCCTTGGGGTAATCACCGCACGTCCCATGTTATCCTTCTCTATCGGCAGTTCACGAACAAGTTTGTTCGCTTGGATTCCAGCTGTCCAAACAACGGCATCTACGGAAATAGGTTCATCATGATTATACAAAACGCCTTCTTCTACTCTAGTAATATTGGCATTATTGATAATCTCCACTGAATTCGTGTCAAACCAATTCTCGACATAAATACTTAGTCGTTCAGGGAAAGCTGACAAAATATAGTTGCTGCGATCGAATAGCTTAATATTCAAATCACTTCTGCTTTCATTTAGCTCACTTGCAAGCTCAACTCCGCTTAATCCAGCTCCTACAATTCCTACTGTCGAACCGGCAGGTAAATTATTTAATCTTTGATAAGTGTCCCTAGCCTTTTCAATCGACTGAATACTATAAGTAAATTCTTTTGCACCTGGTACATTGTGGTACTTATCCTCGCACCCAAGTCCGATAATGAGTTCATCATAATGAACTGTTTCCCCATTTTGGAGACATACCTGTTGTTTTTCTAGCTGGATTTCCGTTATCTCTGCATATTTTAGACTAAGCCTAGGGTGTTCAGGAAAACTAACACGCACATGTTGATCAGAAATTGTCCCAGCGGCAAGAGCGTAATATTCTGTCTTTAAACAATGGTATGGTACACGGTCAATTAAGGTGATGGTTACATCTTCGGGCAAATCATTTGGTAATAGGCGTTGCAGAATTCTCATACCGCCATAACCGCCCCCAAGAATCACGAGATTTTTCATTTAAATATCCCCTTTTCCGTCCTCTTGAATACAGTCCCTTTGTTTTCATCCACTTTTCATACTGAACCGTTTACATTTTTAAAAGAAATGCTGTGTTAAAATGAATTGTAATTTTTTGCAGCGTTGATTGAAGCGAAGTGCCTTGAGAGGAAATCAACAGCCAAGGTTTACACAGTCAAAGGAAAAAATATTGTGAAATAATGTATACTTTATGTTCCAAATGAATTATAACGAAATTGTGACAAAATAACAACAATTTTAATCGGGAAAAAACGGTGGATTTATATAGTCGAAATTGACTGATTTTAAGAAAAAAGGTAGGATTAACAATTAATGAAGAGGTGAAATCAGGATGAGGCCGATTATTGAGTTTTGTATCAGCAACTTGGCTAATGGGGCACAAAGGGCACTAGAGCAATTAGAGCGCGACCCAAACTTAGATATTATTGAGTATGGTTGTCTTAGCTATTGCGGAAAATGTGCAAGGTCTTTATATGCATTAGTAAATGGAGAACCAGTTAGCGCGGACAGCCCTGATGAATTAGTTGAAAAAATCTATCAGCATTTGGATGAAAATCCATTATTTTAATCATAAATTATGGAGTTTTGTTAAAATGGGAAATCATAATAGGCTGGTTTCGTAAAGATGTTGTTAAAATTGTAAACGGAAGGTAAGCTAGTTTGTAGGTTATAGTAAGTTTGCAAGCTCTTTTCCCATAATAAAAATGCTATTTTGCAGTGCTACAAAGTTTCATCTATCCTATTTTGTATCCATAAGCAAAAAAGATTGAGAAAAGAGCCTAAATAAAACCGATTGGTTGAGGAGCAGGAATAGACTGTATATAATAAGGTGAGAAGGATTCTTCTATGACTGGAGGTTTTAAAATGGAACAAATCATTAACATTACTGAAGAAGCTGCACTGCAGATAAAGGATATGATGAAACAGAATGAAGAAGAGGGTGCGTTTCTTCGTGTTGGAGTGAAAGGCGGCGGCTGCAGTGGTCTTTCTTACGGCATGGGATTTGCCCATGAGGTTGAGGATGGTGACCAGGAACTTGAGCAGCACGGAATTAAAGTGCTAGTAGATAAGGATAGTATCCCCATCCTTAAAGGGACGGTTATTAATTACAAGCAATCAATGATGGGCGGCGGATTTACGATTGATAATCCTAACGCAATTGCATCATGTGGTTGTGGTTCATCATTTAAAACAGCAACAAACGAAGGTACACCTGAAGACTGTTAAGCTGAGTATAAAAAGTAAAAAGCAAGGTGAATGCGCAATTTCGTTCACCTTGCTTTTTTTATGAATATATTATACTAACACGTAGTTAGTTGGTATTTGATGCTATTTAAACATGGAGGAACTATGCAATGGTTGAACCTTTGCTTTAGGATCCATGTATGCCTTGGCGTTGTTAACGGCTGTCGGAGCTTCTCCAAAACCTGATGCAATTAGTTTAACTTTTCCGTCATAGGTGCAAATATCGCCAGCAGCATAAACACCAGGAATATTGGTTTCCATTTTAGAATTCACGACGATTGAATTCTTTTCAATATCCAATCCCCATTCTTTTATCGGGCCAAGAGAAGAAACAAATCCGAAGTTGCAAATAACGGCATCAACATCAAGAGTTAGTTTGTTTTCTCCATTCGCTTCCTTAAGGATGAGTTGATTAATTTTAGAACCATCACCAACAATATCGAGTGGAACATAAGGGGTTTTAATATCCACTTTGGATTTTTCAAGGTTCTCCACGCTATGTTCATGCGCGCGAAACTTATCACGTCGGTGGATGATACTGACTTTGTCGGCAATCGGCTCGAGCATTAAAGCCCAATCAACGGCGGAATCGCCTCCACCTAACACGGCTACTCTATGCCCAGCAAACTGATTTAAGTCATCGATAAAATAGTGGAGGTTTTTACCCTCATATTTAGAAGCGCTATCTAGCTCAAGTCGCCGCGGTTGAAAAGCCCCATTTCCGGCAGTGATAATCACGGTTTTTGTATAATGTGTTTCCTTGTCTGTTACTAGCTTGATGTTCCCGTCATCCTGTTTATCTAGGTTTTGTACTGATTGTTCTAGGACAATTGTTGGCTCAAACTTAGCCATTTGTTCTTTCAGGTTGTTGACCAACTCTTGGGCACGGACCTTTGGAAATCCAGCGACATCATATATGTATTTCTCGGGGTATAGTGCAGATAATTGCCCCCCAAGCTGCGGAAGGCTTTCAATGATTTTAACCGAAGCCTGTCTCATCCCTCCGTAAAAGGCAGTAAACATTCCGATGGGGCCCCCACCAATAATAGTGATGTCGTACAATTTTTTATCCTCTTTCATGTAACTCCACCTCGTTATGTACAGAATTATTCCATTATTTATCATACCATAAACCGAGCCATAAAACTCTCGCCAAATAAAAAGCGCTTACCTTATTCTAAAGGTTGAAATAACAGTTATATTATATTCATACATTTTCTATTTAGTATTTTTGTGAAAAGTCAAAATTGTTATTTTGTAGTGAATTTGACTTGAAAAACAAGGTGAAAAGGAATATTATTTAATATGCGTAAACAGAATGTTAACTTTTTGTGACATTTAACTAACATTTTTTTGTCCATGTTAGTGAAGAAAATCACAAAGTTTTTTCCTAGCTTTTAGTTATTATTAAAATTTATAAGTAAATGTTAAGAGAAAAGATAATAATAAAATACAATCAAAAGGTGGAAGTGATGAACTTGAGAAAGCCAAAAATCGTCATTCTAGGAGCAGGTTATGGTGGATTGATGACAGCCACAAGACTACAAAAGCAAATCGGAGTCAATGAGGCCGATATCATCCTAGTCAATAAAAATGATTATCACTATGAGACAACGTGGTTACATGAAGCGTCTGCTGGAACTTTGCATCACGATCGTGTTCGCTATGATATTCGTGAGGTTATCGATACTCATAAGGTTGAGTTCGTTCAGGCATCGGTAGAAGAAATTAAAACGGAAGAAAATACTGTTATCCTTGATAATGGCGAGATTTCTTATGACTATCTTGTGATTGCCCTAGGTGCAGAGGCTGAAACATTTGGAATTAAGGGTCTCAAAGAACATGCTTTTACAATTGTAAATGTGAATGCTGCACGCCAAATCCGTGAACATATTGAATACCAGTTCGCCACTTATAACACTGAAAAAGAAAAGAAAGATGAACGTTTAAGCATTGTCGTTGGTGGAGCAGGCTTTACGGGTATTGAATTCCTTGGGGAACTAGCAAACCGTATTCCAGAACTTTGCAAGGAGTACGATGTAGATTATCATAAAGTAAAACTGATTTGTGTTGAGGCTGCACCTACGGTTCTTCCTGGCTTTGATCCGGAGTTAGTGAACTATGCCGTTTCCTACCTTGAAAAGAAGGGTGTAGAATTTAGGATTGGTACAGCTATTAAAGAAGGCATTCCGGGTGGAATCATTGTCGCAAAAGGCGAAGAAGAAGTAGAGGAAATAAAAGCAGAGACTGTTGTTTGGGCAGCAGGTGTACGTGGAAATTCTGTTATCGAAAACTCTGGCTTGGAAGCAATGCGTGGCCGCGTGAAAGTGGCACATGATTTAAGAGTTCCAGGAAAGGACAATGTCTTCATTGTTGGTGATTGTTCGTTAGTCATTAACGAAGAAATTAATCGTCCATATCCACCAACAGCGCAAATTGCTATGCAGCAGGGTGAAGTTTGTGCAAGAAATTTAGCTGCGTTGGTTCGTGGTAAAACTGAACTGGAAACCTTTGAATTTCATAACAAAGGAACAGTATGCTCTCTTGGTGAAGACGAAGCAATTGGGACAGCTTTTGGTAAAAAGGTAATCGGTGGAAAAGCCGCATTATTAAAAAAGGTAATCGATAACCGTTCCCTGTTCATGATCGGCGGTCCTTCATTGGTCTTCAAAAAAGGAAAGTTTAACATTTTTTAAATTAAAGCAAGCAAAAAGTGGGTCAGCCGACCTGCTTTTTTTTTGTGCCATCTACAGAAATTTGAAAGACTAAGAAAAAAGAAGCTATAGGTAGAATGAGTTATCTGTATGCGCTTTCATGTTAGGGATCTTTACAAAAATGCTCCTTTTCTTTTTTTGTTTAACCTGGTATATTATCAGAAAATTCAGTTATACCACTAAAGAGAGGGAGATTCTGATGACACAGACAAAGACAGAAACAAAAGGATGCCCTTATTGCTCAGGGAAAGGCTACTTTCAATTATTATTAGGTGGGTCAGAAACATGTTATTGCTGTGAGGGCTCAGGAAAAGAAAAGGAATAGGGAAACGACCTTGTATCTCCAAGGTCGTTTTTATTTGAGCTGTTTTCTAAAAAATTGTTGTTGCATAGGTTTTGTCAATGAAACCTTAGGTAAAAACCGGTTAATTGGAGCATCCTGGAGCGGAAATCAACCACTTATTGTTAAGTAGCAATAGAGTTTATTTTATTGACTCCCTATGAGGATATCAGTACACTATTGTTGATAGGTAATAGGGGGAATAGTAGTGACAATCGTAATGCTCATCATATCTATGCTGCTGTTTTTTGTTTTATTTTTCGGTATCGGTTTTTTATTAAATATGTTGCTAAGAATGTCATGGATTATGGCAATCATATATCCAATTATTGTCATTTTTATTGTGGATGATGTCCGATTCATTGAATATTTCACGAACAGTGGAGAAGCGTTTCAAGGGTTAGGGACAAATTTCATTAATCTAGCACCTGCGGACTTAATTATCTTAATTTCAGGACTTGCTGGTGCAATAGCGGCTGGATTTGTCATCAAACTTTTAAGGAAAAATGGATATCAAATGTTTTAAAAACCTTCATTCAACCATGAAGGTTTTTTTATTTGTATTTTCTCGTGCTTTAAATTTTCCTCCCAAAATGAATATTTCCTTTTGTCATAGGAAATGAATAATTTTGGGAGGAGTGAAAGATTTACATGAATAATGTAAAGAAGTGGACCAAGCGTTCAATCATGATTATCTTATTTTTAGTCGCCCTAATGACGACGTTATATTCAATTACAGGAATAGGCGCAAATCATCTAAATCTTTATTTTAATCAAAGTAGTGGATATAATTTTGGAAACCAAATATATGAAAATCATATTAAAAGAGCAATCGGTTTTGCTGAAGGAATTATACAGAATAATACTAGTGAAAGAAATCAAATAGGTGCAAGTACAGCGGTAGTTGGGGAAGTGCAACCGGCATTGGAGGACCTTGATTGGTCTGAATATCCTAAGAAAACCATTGTGGCAACAGGCTATACTGCTGGTATTGAATCAACAGGAAAGGAGCCTAACCATCCTGAATATGGAATAACGTATTCGGGAGTAAAGGTAAAGCGAGATCTCTTCTCGACGATTGCAGCGGACTTAAGTGTTTTCCCTATTGGAACCGTATTGTTTATACCCGGCTATGGCTATGGTGTCGTGGCGGACAAGGGTGGAGCGATAAAGGGGGATAAGTTAGACCTTTATTATGATACAGTTGAAGAGGTTTACGAGGAATGGGGGAAAAAGACTGTTGAGGTTTCAATCGTAAAGATGGGCAATGGGCAATTGACAGAAGAAGAATTACAGGCGATGAATGAAGATGAAACTCTACAGGTATTTCGTCAGCAATATGTAGGCGAAAAGAAATCCTAATGCATGGCAAACAGTAAATGTTCAAAAAGGCAAACCAAATGAGGTTTGCCTTTTGCTATTATTTAGTGTAACGAAGGTTTATGAGGATTTTGCTTAGCTTTTCAAGACCATCAAGTAGTCTAGGTGATGGTCGACAGTACAGCTCTTCTTCCAAGACGATAACTTTGCCCTTATTTTCGGCTTGTAATTCCCGCCATCCAGGGCGCTTCATCACCAGTGTTGGATTGACTTTTTCATGTCTGACCCCGACCCACGCCAAACAAATAAAATCAGGTTTACGTGACAATACATCTTCCCAATCTGTCTGTACACTGGCCTTATTGATGTCAGCAAATACGTTTTTGGCACCGGCTATTTCAGATATCTCAGTCAGCCAATTAATCTTTCCGGGGCTAAATATAGGCTTGGGCCACCATTCCCAGTAAAGAGAGGGGATTGGGAAGTCGCTCTTGTTAGCCAAACGGACTTTTTCAAGTCTTTCTTGAAATTGTTTCGCGGCTTCTTTTCCTCTCTTGGGGTAACCGAGACGGTCAGCGGTAAGGATTAAATCATTTTTGATATCCTCCAAGGATTGCGGATTCAAAATCAGATGTGGGATTCCTCTCTTTTGAAGACCTTCAATGTTTCTTTCCATTCCTGGAACACTGAGAGAGGCTAGCACAAGATCAGGCTGTAGTGCTTCGACTAAATCTAAATCAATTGATAAATCCGGACCGAGTTTAGGAAGCCTTTGTACGATGCTAGGCCAATCAGAAAAATCGTCCACTCCAACTAGTAAATCTTCAAGCCCCAAGTAAGCAATCACTTCTGTATTACTGGGACATAAGGAAACCACTCTCATAAATTCGCCTCTTCTCTATAAAATATAGTGAAGTAGTAAGGTAAGAAAAATACCAGTTAATCCACCAAAAAGAACTTCAATCGGTTTATGTCCGAGCAGTTCCTTGAGTTCTTTCCGTTTTTCCCGCTCAGGCTTATTTGGCCAATCTTTGGCATCATCAATGATGCGGTTAAAATCGGCGACAAGCTGGTTTAAAACAATAGCTTGCTCACCGGCTTGTCTACGAACGCCCGTGGCATCGAACATAGTAATCACTGCAAAGATAGCTGCAACAGCAAATACAGGGGAATTCAGCCCCGTCTCGAGAGCAACGCCGGTAGAAAGAGCGGTCACAGCCGCAGAGTGAGAACTTGGCATTCCACCTGTACTTGTTAGCAATGACCAATCCACTCGCCTCGTGGCGATATATTGGATAGGAACCTTAACAAACTGTGCAAAAAAGATTGCGGCAAAAGATGCCCATAAAGGAAAATTAGTTAGTAAGTCCATAGCTGTGTCCCCCTAATATTCAATTAAAAAATTTTTTAGTGAGTGAAAGTATTTCTAGACAATTCCTTTGTGTGCTGGAGGTGTATACATGATAAATGACTATCCTATTGAGTACTATCAATTTTTTATTAAGTTTAACGAGGGTGATTATTACACTTGTCACGACCTTTTAGAAGATATGTGGATGGAGGACAAGAGTAATTTGTTTTTAAAAGGGCTTCTGCAAATGAGTGTTGCTATTCACCACTATAGCTATGGAAACGTTAAAGGAACCAGGCTAATGATGAGAGTGGCTCATGAATATTTGCAACCCTACCGACCAAAACACTGGGGTCTTGATCTTGAGACAGTTATAGAGTATATCGAATACTGCCTCTTTATTATACCAGATGATGTAGATAAAGTTTCTTTTTCTGAAATTGAACGACTGCCAGCTTTGCGACCATTATTCTTATATTTAGAAGATGATTAGTAACTCGAAATATTTTTCTAGGTCAGATATAATAGGAGTATCTATTTGGAGGTGAATCATTTGTTTAATGTGAAAAATGAGGTCGATTTAAACACAACTCATGAATGTCTAGTGATTGGTGTATTTCACAAGACGACGAGTTTAAATGGGATTCTACAAGAGTTGGATCAACGGTTTGATGGAAATATCATCAATTTGCTTAAAAGCGGAGATATTTCTACGAAGAAAAAAGCAATCTCTAAAGTACATACATTAAATAAAATCGGTGCAAAAAGGCTCTACTTTGTTGGTCTAGGTACAGAAAAAGAATTTTCGTTTGAACTACTACGCGAAGCATTTGGACGTTTATTCAAGTCATCCAAAGCGGAAAAGTGGACAGAAGCGGCTTTTGTTCTCGATACCTTCACTGGTGAGAAGGTTGAGACGCTAGATGCTGCACATGCGTTAGGGGAAGCGTGTGCAATGGCAACGTATCAATTTGAAGGGTATAAGCAAAAATCTAATGAACCTGAAAAGAAAATTGAACAGCTTACGATTTACTCTTCGATGCTCGATGAAAATGAAGTAGGCGCTGCCCTTTCGGTAGGCTATGTGTACGGCCAAGGGGTCAACTCTGCACGGACGCTTGTTAACTTGCCTGGCAATATGCTGACCGCAACGGATATGGCTGACTATGCTACGAACCTTGGTGAAAAGTATGGATTTGATGTAGAAATTCTTGATAAAGCAGAAATTGAAAATCTTGGTATGGGCGCGCTACTGGCCGTAAACCAAGGGTCAGAGGAGCCACCAAAAATGATTGTCTTGAAATATCAAGGCAAAGAAGAGTGGAAGGATGTTATTGGCCTTGTTGGGAAGGGGATAACCTTTGATACACGTGGTTATTCTTTAAAGACGAAGACAGGGATAGTTGGAATGAAAACCGATATGGGTGGTGCTGCAGCAGTTCTCGGGGCAATGGAGATCATTGGTGAGCTAAAGCCAGAGCAGAACGTAGTAGCTGTGATTCCTTCTACTGATAACATGGTAAGTGGAAAGGCATTTAAACCCGATGATGTGATTACTTCGATGAGTGGAAAGACGATTGAAGTGTTAAATACAGATGCAGAAGGCCGTCTTGTGCTTGCAGATGCTGTCACTTACGCTAAGCATCATGGAGCCAATTTTCTAGTTGATGTGGCGACACTAACTGGGGGTGTGATTACTGCACTCGGTCTTGATACAACGGGAGCTTTTACCAATAATGAAGCTTGGTTTGAACAAGTTTTGGAAGCCTCCTATGAAGCTGGTGAACCAATGTGGAGGTTACCTATATTTGAGAAGGACAAAGAGAGAGTACGTGGTAGTAAAATTGCTGATTTAAATAATTCTCCAGGAAGTGAAGGCCATGCCATAATGGGAGCTGCCTTCGTTGGTGAATTTGCAGAATCAACCCCTTGGGTTCACCTGGACATCGCAGGAACATCAGGAACAAGGAAAGACCATGACCTTGGTCCAGTAGGAGCAACAGGCGTTATGGCAAGAACACTAGCTTTACTAGTAGAAAGATTTGAACCTATTTCATAAAAGCAAGGAACGTTTCTCTTGCCTCCTAATTGGAAGCACAAGAAACGCCCCTTGCTTTTTTTATGGTAAAAACCAATTGACACTTTCAATAAAGGTATGCTATTTTAATACATGTATTTTAGTTCTCTACCATTTTACCAAACTAAAGGATATAAATTACTAATTTGCTAGCAAAGCATCTTATGAGGAGACAACTATGAACGCTGTAATTATTGCTGTTGGTGTTATGCTTGTTTTAAGCTTATTACGAGTTAATGTCGTTTTATCCCTTATTGTCGGTTCGCTTATAGGGGGATTGACGGGAGGATTAGGGCTAGAAAAAACGATTGAGGTTTTTGCGAACGGTCTAGGGGGAAGTGCAGAAGTGGCATTAAGTTATGCCTTACTTGGTGGTTTTGCAGTTGCGATATCGGCTGCAGGTTTGCCAAATGCACTTGTTGATTGGATGCTCGGTGTAGTGGCCAAAAATGGGCAACAGAAGGCGAAAACCTATTCTAAAATCATGATCATTTCGTTTATTTTATTAATGGCCATTTTTTCACAGAACTTAATCCCAATTCATATTGCTTTTATTCCAATCCTAATTCCACCGTTACTGTTTATCTTTAATGAGTTAAATATCGATAGAAGACTAATTGCTTCTGTGTTAACTTTTGGCTTAGTCACGCCGTATATTTTGCTTCCAGCTGGATTCGGTGCGATTTTCCATGGGATCCTCCAAACAAATATTGCAGACAGTGGGTTAGAGATTGCGGCAAGTGACATCCCGACAGCGATGCTCCTTCCAGCTGTGGGGATGTTGGTTGGATTACTAGTAGCGGTCTTTATTTCCTATCGGAAGCCAAGAACGTACGTCCAAAGTAATAAAATGGAAGTAAAAAAGGGGTCTTATACAAAAAAAGGAATCATCTTTTCAATCTTGGCGATTATCGCTGCCCTTGCTTTACAATTAATCACTGAGTCTATGATTATTGGAGCATTGGTTGGAATTGTGGTTATCTATATAAGTGGGACGATTGAATGGCGTGAGGCTGATAATCTTCTTACAGAAGGCATGAAAATGATGGCTTATATTGGTTTTGTCATGCTTGCGGCTTTTGGTTTTGCCGATGTATTAAAAGAGACAGGACATGTTGCAGGGCTTGTTGAGTGGGCTGCGGGTACCATTGGCAATAATAAAGCTTTAGGAGCTTTCATGATGCTTGTTGTTGGTTTGCTCGTGACAATGGGGATTGGTTCCTCGTTCTCGACTATCCCAGTCATTGCGACCATCTTTGTTCCCCTTTGTATGGAGCTTGGATTTAGCCCGATGGCGACGATTGCAATCGTGGGAACTGCTGCTGCACTTGGAGACGCTGGTTCACCAGCATCTGATAGTACACTTGGACCCACAGCAGGGTTAAACGTAGATGGACAGCACAACCATATATGGGACACATGTGTTCCAACCTTTACACATTATAATTTCGCGCTCATCCTTTTTGGTTGGATTGCAGCGATGATCTTATAAGGCTGTTTCCGTAAAGATTGATTGTTAAAATCCTAAAGCTGATTTTAACGCAAGGTAACATATTTTGTACGTTTTAGTAGGTTTGCTGCTCTTTTCTCATAATTTAAAAACTACTTTGCAGTGAAACAAAGCTTCATCCATCCCTTTTGAATCCCAAAGCAACAAAGTTTGAGAAAAGAGCCTTTTATAAAGTGGTCAAAATTGGAGTTTCTCCTTTTTGCTAGTTGTATGCCCACTCATAAGCTAGGTCATTTGCATATGAAATAGGGAAGGCATTGTAACTACAGAAGGAGGTAAGCCTATGTACGGTATGAGAAACCCGCACAATCGATTTATTGGCGCACCATTTTTATTTGGAGGACCGTTTATTGGTGGAGTCTTAGGGGGATTATTAGGAAGTGCTATAATAAGACCTCGACCATACCCAATTTATCCACCAGTTCCAGTCTATCCACCATATCCATATGGATACGGCTACGGCTATGGCCCTTACCCTTACAGATGAATATAAAAATATTGAAAGCAGCCGATTTCATAGTAACGGATTCTGTTTTGAAGTACAAAGTATGAATTAACATTGCTTTTCGAATCGTAATTCGCACTAGAATTAAAAAGCAATTTGGCAAGTAAATCAGCAAAGAAAAATGCTTGGAGACAAATTAAATGCTCCAAGCATTTTTTATCCCAAATAAGCACCGGTTCATCGATTTCCAAATCTTCAAGAATTGCCAGGCGATAAGCTATTAAAATAAGGGGAGAAATTCCTCTTATTTAGGAAATTACACGAAAAATAGATGAAATAGAGGGAAAGATTCCCGCTATTTACTCGAAAAACATGAAAATGGACCATTTTGGTCTCCCTTAACGGGAAAACTCCCCTTATATCCCCCGAACCGAGCCCTATTCTGCAGGTTAACGGGAAAAACTCCCCTTATTTAAACAATCAGTGGTTACTCAATTAAGGATAAGAAAGAATATCTGCTTCATGTATCTGCCTCTCAGACATCAACACCCACACTCTGCTAGTTAATATCATTTGTAGCACACCAATTGGTACAACAATTAGCATGCGAATTTTAATGCCGACAAAAACTTATGACACCTTGTTAAAGGGGTTCGAAATTCAGGGCGGATTTACCGTTTATTTTATTAAACCCCATATATATCAACAAAAAAGAAGCAGTGTAATTCAGTTGCGAACAGGACTGCTAATTGGTATGCTAAATTAGTTTTTGTATTCGAAATCCGAACCCGTTAATTTCATAGGGGCTGTTTTTTTTCTTTAGAAACAAATTTCTTAGTCGAGATCCTCGTTTTTTGTCCGAATTCTGTAGAACTTGTAAAATGAAAGAGGAAATTTGTAAAATATACCGAAATGATAATTATCACTATGAAGAGTGTTGACAAGAAACAATTGTAGAAGGGAGAAGAGAAAATGAAGGTGGAAAAAACACTGTTAAATTCTCTAGGAATCGAAATTGTTGAACTACAAAAGGGGAAAGTCATCGCAACTATGCCAGTTGATGACCGGACAAGACAACCGTTTGGCTTGCTCCACGGCGGGGCGTCCGTAGCGCTAGCTGAAACGGTAGCAAGTGTAGGTGCTTATGAGCTTGTTGACCAATCAACCGAAGCGGTAGTGGGTCTTGAAATAAATGCAAACCATATTCGCGCCAAACGTGACGGTTTAGTTACAGCAACAGGGACTGTTCTTCATCAAGGAAGAACAACAATGGTTTGGGAAATAAAAATCGCGGACGAAGATGGCAAGCTAGTATGTATTTCACGATGTACAATTGCCGTCATTAAACTTAATCGTTAACAAAAAAACACGGGTGATACCCGTGTTTTTTTATGGGCCCTTAAAGCTCTTGATTCCTAACCTATCAATTGAATGTCAAGGAGTCCTTTTAACTTATTTTCATGAAAACTGGCAGGTACAAGCTTTAAAAAATGATTACGAATCGAACATAGGGCAGGTTTATCAATTTGGGCAATACTTTGTAGTCTTTTCATTTCTGTTGACACTGTTTTTGTGCGAATTAATCGCTGTCGTTCATATTTTATAAGACTTTCATGAAAGGGTTTCCCGCTTTTCATACACATGGCTAGGTACATCGCGTCTTCAATTGCTTGGGATGCTCCTTGACCTAAATGGCTAGGAACAATATGTGCAGAATCCCCTAGTAGTAGGACCCTACCATATAGATATTGCTGTAAAGGCTTTAGCTCAACTAACTCCTTTCGAATGATGTTTTCATCTTTGACTTTTTCCAAAATCAATTGGATGGGTTCATGATAAGAGAAGAAGTTAAAGAGGAGATCCAATGAAGCCCATTTCTCGTACGGATCTTTCTTTCCATCTGAATTTTTAACTGCATACCAATAAAGCTTTTTATTAGGCATAGGAGCGATTCCAAATCTCCCCCGTGGTCCCCAGGTTTCGCTATACCCGAGATCGCTAATATCTTCATCAACCTCCAATAATCCTTGCCAGTAGGTTTGGTTGGAAATGGCTATATTTGATGATGAAAGTTGCGACCTTATAAAAGAGTAGCAACCATCACATGCAATCAGATAATCCGTTTCGATTGTCGTCCCATCAAGAAATGATAATTGGATATTATGCTTGGATTGTTTAAAATGAACCAATTTTTTTGCATAGTGCAAGGTTTCGGAATCCAGGGAATCGGCTAGGATTTTATAAAAATCTTGATGAAGAATAAAAAGAAAATTTGAAAAATCATGTCGCGAATGATAAGAAAAATCTACAATGGTTTTCCCTGATTCTGATAAAATCGTACAGTTGTTAGAGCTAATCGCGGTCTTTCTAATCCGATCACCGACCCCGATATAATCAAGAGCTTTTAAGGCATTGCCACCAAGAATCATCCCTGTTTCTGAAGTGCAAGGGGCATCTTCCTGTTCAAAAACCTTAACATTAATTCCAATTTTCTGTAAAATCAAAGCCGAGCATAATCCGCTAATACCACCACCAATTATAATAACTCTTTCACACGACATTGTAGACTCTCCCCTCAGGACATTCACTAATCTAACTATACGATACGGAAGATAATCGGGGATATGGATAAAATTCGAACACGCAATAAAATCAAGTCATTTCCTTTAAATGTCATAATTCGTTAACAAAGAAAGCCACTAATCAATGATTAGTGGCTCTTTGTTAGATCGATTTGCTTTGTTTCATTTTTTTTCGATCTCTTTCTAATTCGTCAGTAACACTTTGATCAGCTAACTTAATCCCAGAGTTATAGGCAGCGCGGCCAATCAAGTGACCGCTTACTGGTGCTGTCATAAAGACAAATAGCATCGCAAGTACTAGCCGGGAATTAAATTGACCCTCAAAAAACATAAAATATAATAATGTTCCGAGGAGTATCGTTAATACCCCCAGAGTTGTGCTTTTTGATATTGCATGATTTCGGGTATAAACATCAGGAAATCTAATGGCTCCAATTGTCGCAACTAGACTTATGATAGCCCCGATAATGATAAACAGTCCTACAATAAACTCAAATATTCCTGTCACGTTCCAAAATCACTCCCTTCTCAAGATACTTGGCAAAGGCAACAGTACCGATGAAGGCAAGAATTCCGATTAGTATCAAGATGTCAAGAAATGCACTGGTTCTTAGGATAATGGATAAAATCGCGATTATCCCGATAAGATTTATTCCAAGACCGTCAAGAGCAATCACTCGATCAGGTGTGGTGGGCCCTTTGATGACACGGTAAACAAGACCGACCATAGCGATGGAAATACAAAGTAGAGCGATGTAGAGTACAAAAGTAAACATTACCTGCTCACCTCCATGATCGCTTTTTCAAATGTATTCTTAATACCATCAACTGAATCCTTAACATCATCAATATTAATGGCATGAATATAGAGGACTTTATTGTCGTCTGATACTTCGACCGTCAATGTTCCTGGTGTTAGGGTGATGAGATTCCCTAGCAACATAATCTCCCAATCCTTTTGTAAAACCGTAGGAAGAGCGAATATTCCAGGTTTTATATCCATCTTTGGCTTCAACACATGCTTTAAAACATTCAAATTTGATAATAGAAGTTCCTTTATAAAAAGGAAAAACAATTTGATCACAGACCAAACGCGGTGAAGATAAAACCGATCAGGAAAGTAGCTTCTAAAAATGAAAAGGATAACTAGACCCCAAAAATAACCGACCACAAATGCCGCTGGGGTAAAGCTTGTTTTAAAGAACATCCATAAAAATGCTAGAAAAAAATTAAGTAACATCTGAAATGCCATAGTCCACTACTCCTTTAAAACTGCTTTAATATAGATTTCCGGATTACTTAGTGTCTCGGCAGCAGTCGAAATGATTGGATATATGGCCTCTGTCCCGAGTCCATAAAGAACGGCGCAAATAGTTAGAATCACAGGAGCAGTTAGCAACCATCTTACAGGCAGTTTCTCTTTTGGTGTATACTCACGAGCTTCTCCCCAAAAGCCATTAATAAAGATTTTCATGACAGAAAAGAGAACGAATAGACTCGATAGCAGAACGATGCCTGCCCCCCAATAATTCCCTGCTTCAAACCCAGAGCGCACAATCAAAACCTTACCGATAAAACCACTAAGTGGGGGAATCCCACCTAAAGTAAGTGCAGCAATAAAGAAAGTCCAAGCAAGTCCAGGATAACGGTGAATCATGCCACCCATTTCTTTCAAATTGCTAGTACCAGCGATTTTAATCATGATACCGATTAGCAGGAATAAAGCCGCTTTAATGATCATGTCATGAATAAGATAAAAGATTGAGCCTGTAAGGGCCTCTTGTGTAAAGGTTGATACTCCAAAAAGAATAACCCCAACAGCAACGATTATGTTGTAAATGATGATTTTCTTAACATCAGAGTAAGCGATTGCCCCGATTACACCGATGACAACGGTAATGATGGATAGAATTTCAAGTAATCCATGTGTATAGCCCACATCTTGTGTGAAAAACAGGGTATAGGTTCTTGTAATGGAATAAACCCCTACCTTAGTTAACAAAGCACCAAACAATGCCATTATAGGGGCTGGAGGTGCGTAGTAGGCGCCAGGGAGCCAGAAATAAAGCGGGAAAATAGCTCCCTTAATCCCAAATACAACTAAAAACAATACGGCGATGACTGTGACAATTCCGGATTGACCCAACTCATGAAGTCTCAATGAAATATGAGCCATGTTCAGGGTACCAACGATTGAATAAAGATAAGCAACACCGGCGACGAACAATCCAGAAGAGATGATATTCACAAGTAAGTATTTGACCGTCTCTCTAAGCTGAATTTTCGTTCCACCCAATACTAAGAGAACATAGGATGCCATCAACATGACCTCGAAGAAGACGAACATATTGAAGATATCACCGGTTGTAAATGCCCCATTAACACCCAGAATCAAGAAGAAGAATACAGGATAATAATAGTGCTCCTCCCGTTCTTTTCCAATCGATCTGAAGGAGTATAGCAGACATACAAAGGCAATTAAGCTTGTGGTCAGGACAAGAAGTGATGACAGCATATCTGAAACGAGTGTGATTCCAAACGGTGCTTCCCAGTTGCTTAAATGCATCGTTTGGATTCCAGTTGTATAAACAGTTGCAGCTAGAGTAACAGCAGCGATTATCGTTAAGACAGAACCTATTGTCGCAATCCAGCGTTGAACGGGTACATTCTTCGCAAAAAAGATGAGGATAATCGCTGTGAAAAATGGTATGAGTAACGGTAATGTGATTAAACTATTCATTTCCTTCCTTTCCTCTCATGAGTTCCATATTGTCGGTACCAAGCTCTTGGTAGCTCCGATAGGCAACAACCAAAAATAATGCAGTGATTCCGAAGCTAATAACAATGGCTGTCAAAATTAAAGCTTGTGGAAGTGGATCTGTATAGGCTTCAGCATGCTGCCCAAGAAGGGGAGCAGCCCCGGTTTTTAAGCCACCCATCGTTAATAAAAGCAAGTGAACCCCATGACTTAGCAAGCCAGTTCCAACAATAATTCTGAGTAAGCTTTTGGAAAGCATAAGATATGTGGCTGACATAAAGATAATTCCAACAAGAAATGCCATTAAAATTTCCATTATTCGCTCTCTCCAATCGTTTGAATAATGGTCATCGTCACGCCAACGACGACTAAAAAGACTCCTATATCAAAAAGAACGGCTGTATGAAGGGACATTTTCCCTAACAATGGGGGATGAACGTAGGTAAACCAGTGGGTTAACATTGGTTTATCAAAAAAGAGTCCCCCTGCTGCGGTCCCTGCTGAAAACAGAAGCCCTATTGCCGTAACCTTAATAAAGTTAAACGGAAGGATCTGTTTGACCGTGTTAATGTCATAAGCGATGAGCAGTAAAACAATTGCACCCGATGCCATTAGGCCCCCTATAAATCCTCCGCCAGGTTCGTAGTGACCGGCAAAAAACATATAAACCGAAAATAAAAGGATGATGAATACAATCACCTTTGTTGCTGTTTGTAAAATGACATTATTTGTTTTCATCCCTGTTCTTTCCCCCTTGTTAGCCGCAGTTTGATCAAGGAGAAGATTCCAAGGGCAGCAATTCCGAGAACCGCAATTTCAAACAAGGTATCAAAGCCCCGGAAGTCCACAAGGATTACGTTCACCATGTTTTCTCCGCCAGCCTTTTTATACGTATTTTCAATATAGTATTGAGAAATCGAATCAAATGCTTTACTGCTGTGTGCAGATAGAGCAATTAAGGTTACGACGATTCCGACTCCAACAGAAATGATGGCATTGCCAATTTTAAATGTTCTTTTCTCTTCGTGTCTGCTTATCTTCGGTAAGTGGTAGAAAGCGAGAAGGAAGAGGGCAACCGATACGGTTTCAATAACTAACTGCGTTAAGGCTAAGTCTGGTGCCCTGAATATCGCATAGAACAGTGATACCGAATAACCAACCGCTCCTAGTAAAATGATGGAGGTCATCCGTGATTTGGCAAAGAGAATAGAAATCGAACCGATTGCAATTATTGCCACTAATACAACCTCAAAAGCTCGGATTTCCGCAACAGTCGATGTATCGAGTATGAATGCGTTTTTAACCACTAAGGTAGTACCAAGACTGAGTATGAAAAACGCAAAGATATACATTAGATAGGTGCGAATTGAATTCGTCATATAGGCATTGGTAAATGAATTGGCTCCCCTTTGAATCATGGCCAATCCATTATCGTAGGCGGCGTTAAAAGAGAACCTTTCCGGCATTCTTGTATAAACACCTGTCCATTTTGACATGTATTTATATAGAAGAACCCCTACAATCACTACGCCAATCGTCATCCAAAGTTCGGTTGAATCGAACCCATGCCAATGGTAAATGTGAACATCAAATTCCAAACCTTCATCAATAAGTTGTGGCAATATCGAACCCATTACCCCCTTAATTAATGGAGCAACCGTGTTAGGGAAAAGCCCAATAAGCACAACTAATGAAACGAGAATAACAGGAGAAATTAGCATTCCGATTGGTGCCTCATGAGGCTTTACTTTTAATTTTTCAGGTTGGAATTTACCTGTGAAGGTCTTGAACACAATAATCATACTGTAAATGAAAGTAAATACGCTAGCTACCCAAGCCAAAATTGGGAATATGAGGCCAAACGTATCCATATTGAAAAAGCCAATTTCCTGTGCACGAAGCATACCTGTAAAGAACATTTCCTTACTTAAGAAGCCATTAAACGGCGGTAGACCTGCCATAGAAAAGGCCCCGATGACGGCTATCGTAAAGGTGATTGGCATGATGGTCATTAGGCCGCCAAGATTCCGGATGTCTCGTGTACCTGTTTCATGGTCTACAATTCCGACCATCATAAACAGACTGCCTTTAAATGTAGCATGGTTTAGTAAATGGAAGACAGCTGCAGTTACGGCTGCGGTATAAAAACCAGCATCGATACTTGGATAATGGAGTGCTGCCGCCCCGATTCCTAATAGCGACATTATGAGCCCTAGCTGACTAATGGTCGAATACGCTAATATCCCCTTTAAGTCGGTATGTCTAACAGCAGAGAATGAGCCCCAGAATAAGGTGATAATCCCGATTCCAGCTATAAGCCAAATCCAAAGTCCAGAAAAAGCAAAGATTGGAGTTAAACGGGCAACTAAATAAATCCCCGCCTTAACCATTGTTGCAGAGTGTAAGTAAGCACTAACAGGTGTTGGTGCTTCCATCGCGTCCGGTAACCAAATATGAAATGGAAACTGAGCTGATTTTGTAAATGCACCCAGTAAAAAACAAATCAGTGCTGCAGCGAACAATTCGTGGGTAACAATCATTTCAGCAAGCCCAATTGATTCTGAAATACTAAATGTTCCCGTCATTAGGTAAAGGAGAAGGATTCCCCCTAACATGGATAAGCCACCAAACACCGTAATGAGCATTGACTTTTGCGCACCGTAGCGAGACCGCTCTCGATGGTTCCAATAACCAATCAATAAAAAGGATGAAAAGCTAGTTAGTTCCCAGAATGCGTATAAAACGATTAGGTTGTCCGAAAGTACGACCCCTAACATCGCTCCCATGAACAAAAGCAAATATACGTAAAATTGGTTTAGTTTTTCTTTTTCTTTTGATAAATAATAAATGGAATAAAGAACAACAAGCGCCCCAATTCCTGTAATAAGCAAAGCAAACAATAACCCTAGACTATCCACCCTTGCCGTGAAATCAATTCCAAGTGATGGAATCCACGATAAAGTTTCCATCGTTGCTTGCCCTTTTATAGCTCCGGAGAGGAAGGATAAAAAATAGACAAACAATAAAATTGGAAGTGGCAGGAGAAACCAGCCAGTGTGAATTTTTGGGAAAGCTTTATGTACTAAAGGAATAAAAATGGCCAATATCAATGGTGAAATAATGGCGAGATGAAGCAAAGACAAATGTATAACCTCCTTTAAATAATTAGTTTCTGTTACACTCTTCAACCCACTTTTTACATTTCAATGCTTATTCTAACCAAAGCCGCCAATAGCAAACAAATGATAAGGGACTGTCCCTTTTTATCACAAAACTCATTATATCGTAAATGACTACCTCATGCACTTTAGCCACTGCAATGCATTGGTGAGTATAAATCCCTGTAAATATTGGCATCCTAATGTTGATGGAGGGATGTTTATGGTGAGGAAAGTCATCGTTTGCCTGTCCTTGTTTACCATTTTGCTAATCGGTGCAATCACCCTCGACCGACAGCTTAGCCGTGAATTTTACGATCCTACCGTAGACGAGACACCGGGAATGGTTCAGGTTCAGCAATTAGGCGACGGGTCATATCTTGAATTGAAAAGGTATGAAATATTTGCTCCAAGGGAATACGTCAGAATTATTTCATCTGACGGAAGATAGTAAAAAGGATGAACAAGTGTTCATCCTTTTTTTTATACGATTAAAACAGAAAAAGGTTCTCTTTTTTTGAAAAAAAGTTAAAGTTTTTTTACGGAAACATAAAATTACAGAAAAATTAAAAAAACGGGCTAAAAAACATGCTATAATAGTAAAAATATAATGTATAAAACAGAAAAATTAGATAAGTTTCAAAAGAAAGTTGGGGGAGAATGGAGAAGAAGAATCGGGCTATTTTTATTGATTTTGAATTTACGATGCCTGACCGACATGGGAGAAAGAAAGGGTTTTACCAAGAGATTATTGAAGCTGGAATAGTTCTTGTAGAAAATGGAAAGATCCTCGAAGAATTTTCATCCTTTGTCGTACCAACAAGGTTCCCAAGACTGTCTGAGCGATGTAGGTCGTTTTTAAACATTTCTCAGAAGCAAGTAGATGGAGGCATCTCTTTAGATGAACTCGTAAATAAGTTGAAATCAATGGACAATCAGCAACCGGGACTTGTTATCACATGGGGAAATATGGATATGAAAGTACTTCGACATAATTGTCAACAAGCAGGACTAAAGTTCCCGCTTTCAGGAAAAGAGGTTGACCTTTCAATGGAGTACAAGCGCTTCTTTGGGGATCAGAATCAAACGGGTCTCTGGAAGGCCGTTCAAGAGTACGGAAGAGAAGGTACTGGAAGACATCACCGCGCTCTTGATGATGCACTTACAACCTATCATATTTATAAACTTGTTGAAAAAGATAAACAATACTTAAAGCAGCCAAAACCAACGACAATTGGGGATCGGATTGATTTATCAAAGCTTTTTAATAAATTTGCCTAAAAGCCAGGTCAATGTTTAGTTGAACTGGCTTTTTGTTTACTCTATAAAGGCCATACGCGGCTGAACAGGGCGCTTGCGCTTTTCTATTTGTCTAGCTCCAGCGCCCTAGCGGCTAGTGTCCTTCGCTCTCCGCCGCAACGATTGCGTCAACATCGAATCGCCTCCGGCTCTCCGTGTTTCCTTTATCTCAGTTGGAGTGCTCCAGGCCATACGCCGCTGGACAGGGCGCTTGCGCTTTTCTTATTTAAAATAATCCTTTTCGAGTGTTTCGATATTTTTGATGCTTTGAGCTGCCCATTGTGATTCATCATTTTGTAATGCTTCTTTGAATTGAGCAATCGCGTCTTTTAGCGATGTTTGGTAATCGGGAATGTCATTTTCAAATGATTTTACCATTTTCTTTGGGATATTGGCTTGTTCTCTAAAGGCCAAAGCACGGCGTTCGTGGAAAAATCCTACCTCAACGTCCTTCGGGCTATGTAAATCTCCTTGCATAGGATGCTTCAAAACTGCTAAAACACGGACTAGATAGTGTTCAGGACGAATATCGGTAATTTCCCCAGCGTATTTTCCAGTTTTATAAATACCTGTTACTTTGTCTCCAACTTTAAAATCACTCACTTAAATCTCCCCCTATCTCTGGATTTATTAAATATCTTAGTTTATATTATGGAACATATAAGGAAAAAAAACAAAATGGGTGTTTAAAGTACCTAATTCGAGAATTGGAGGGTAAACGATGCAGAAAAAATTGATGATTTTATTAGCCTTAACCTTAATGATTTTAAGTGCTTGTGGGTCAAACTCTGAATCTCTAGAAGATGGGAATGAAACAGGGGAATCCGATCAAATAGGTGAAAATACAGCAGAGCAAGAGATTATCCCTGAGAGTGACTATTTTCCACAGTTAACAAACGAGGTTGCTGAAAATGAGAGGCTCGTTGAAATGCAAACATCATTAGGAAAGATGAAAATTAAGTTATTTCCGGAACAAGCCCCAAAGGCTGTAGAAAATTTTATCACTCATAGTGAAAAAGGTTATTATGAGGGAGTTACATTCCATCGAGTTATGAATGAGTTTATGATCCAGGGTGGTGACCCAGAAGGGACTGGAAGAGGAGGAGAAAGCATTTATGGTGAGCCATTTGGAGATGAGTTTTCCAATAATTTATTTCATCTTCGTGGTGCTTTATCCATGGCTAATTCTGGTCCGAATACAAATGGTAGCCAATTTTTTATCGTTCAAAACTCCATCTTCCAAGGAGGCTATGAAAAAGAATATCCTGAACAAATTGTCGATGCTTATGAAGCAAATGGTGGCACACCATGGCTTGATTTTAATCACACCGTCTTTGGACAAGTAATTGAAGGGATGGATGTTGTCGATAAGATTGCAGCTGTAGAGACAGAGGCAGGAGACAAACCGGTAGAAGATGTTGTGATTGAGAAAATAGAGGTCCTTCAGTAAACCATTTGGCGATGATAAGCTTTTAAAGTGAATGAACTAATAGATATGCTATAATAGGAGCATGAATGACTGCCTCTTGGCAGAAAGGAAGTCTAGGAAATGAATTGGCTTGTGTTATCTTTATTTCTTTATTTTCCGGAAGATAAATCTGAATATATTCCAGCCGCCATTTGGATGATTGGTGCATTTATTGCAGCTATCTTTGTAATGAGATTTTTTATTAAGGTTTCGAAAAAAGAAGCTGAACATGCGCCGCAACAAACTTTACAAGACGAACGGGAAAAGTAGTTAAATCATTGTTTGGACCCTAATCTTAGGGTCTTTTTTATTTTTCCCTTAAGAATGGTAAAATAGTTTTTTAAATCTAGAAAAAAATAGGTGATGACGATGGAGGCACAGGAACTAAACGTACAACTTGTGAAAATCTTGAATGAATGGGATCCGTTTGGTTGTGGTGACGGAGAATATGATCCGGAAATCGCTGATGTCATTTACGCTGTCCACGAAACAGATGATGCTCATAAACTTGCGATTCGCGTTCAAGGAATTTACGAGTACTCTTTTGAAGAACTTCTTCCCTATGAAGGATGTTTGCTACTGGCAAAAACATTACTTGCGTTAAAAGAACAAGGGTCTTGCCAAATCTGATTGTTATAAGCCAAAAACGGCACGTTCAATTATCTGAACGTTGCCGTTTTTTTAGTTTGTCCATTATTTGTAATTAAAGGGTAACTTTCTCGGTATTTTCAGTCAAATAAGGACGGCTCTAATTGCCCGAGGAGGCTTAGGACAGGGTAAAACGGTAAAATAGAGCGGCTCTAATTGCCCAAAGAGGCCCAAAATAAGGCCAAGCGGTAAAATAGAGCAGCTCTAATTGCCCAAAGAGGCCCAAAACAAGGCCAAGCGGTAAAATAGAGCGGCTCTTAATTGCCCGAGGAGGGTCAAAATAAGGTCAAACGGTAAAATAGAGCAGCTCTAATTGCCCGAAGAGGCCTAAAACAAGGTCAAACGGTAAAATAGAGCGGCTCTAATTACCCGAAGAGGCCCAAAACAAGGCCAAGCGGTAAAATAGAGCAGCTCTAATTGCCCAAAGAGGCCCAAAACAAGGCCAAGCGGTAAAATAGAGCGGCTCTAATTGCCCGAGGAGGGTCAAAATAAGTCAAACGGTAAAATAGAGCGGCTCTAATTGCCCGAGGAGGGTCAAAATATGGTCAAACGGTAAAATAGAGCCACTCTAATTACCATAGTATCCAGCAATAACCCCAACTGTAAAATAGATGCCTCCAATTCAATTTATATATAAGGTAGTTAATACTTTTTTGTAGAATGGATTTTGCCTTTACTCTTCTTCGGCTACTTCGAAAATAAAGTTTTTAATATGCTGATAAACATCTTGCGGTCTTTCTTCAGGGACAAGATGCCCAGTATCTTCAAGAACCGTTAAGGTTGAGTTGGGGAGGTCTTCTGCTAATCGTTTTCCAGTTTGCAAGGGCACAACCTTATCATACTCTCCCCAAATTAAGAGGCAAGGTGTTTGAATCTGGTGGAGTACCTCTGGAGGGAGATCCCCTTCGCGGTGTCGGAGCAGGCCTGTTAGTCCTTTAAAGATGCTATTTTCTAAAAACGGATTCAGATAACCTTCCCGCATTTCATCGTTGATTAATCGTTGGTCATAAACAACATTCCTTAAATTTTTCTCAATCCCCGAACGTGCTAAATACACTTTGATCATTAAATAGAAGAAGGGCAAGTAACTTGCAAGTATGAGTGATTGTTTCGCTCGCTTTGAGTAACCTGAGCTACAAAGCAAAACAGCCTTTTTTGCTTGGGTTGGATAATGGTGAAGAATATTAAGGACAATTTGTCCTCCCATTGAATGACCGACTAAATGATAGTCTGTAATGCCAAGTGTGTTCAGTAGATGTACAATCGTAAGGGCCATATTTTTAAAAGTGTATTGATATTTTGCAGAGTGTCCGCTTTTACCAAATGGAGGAAGGTCAACAGACACAATTGAAAATCTCTCTTTTAATAATGGAACCAAATGTCTGTAGCTAAAAAGAGATGATAAAAATCCGTGTATCAAAACAACGGTTTCCTTAGAAGTTGGATGGTTGTAGTATTCGTAGTATAACTCAATGCCGTTTATAGTTTTGCTTCCAGCAAAATGAGATTTCTCCATAATTGTAACATCGCCCTCCCCGATAACCATTCTTTGGCTAGTTTGTCCTTTTTAAAAAAAATTTTACTTCTTCTCGCAAAACCGGGGGAAAATAAGATATAATGTTTCAGACAATTTTGATATAATAGCTTTATTT
The DNA here is from genome assembly GCF_044803185.1 of Mesobacillus maritimus. Lineage (GTDB taxonomy): Bacteria > Bacillota > Bacilli > Bacillales > Cytobacillaceae > Mesobacillus_B > Mesobacillus_B maritimus_B. Next base: position 4,672,669 of record NZ_CP085225.1, on the reverse strand, counting down.
AATATGGCTATTTTCGTAAAAATTGTTGTTAAAATTGTAAAAATCTTAAAGCCGATTTTTACTACCTAAAGCCGGTTTTAACGCGAGAAAAGCTATTTGGTACTATAAATATAATGTGCTAAGCTTTTTTCTCAAAATTAACAAGCTATTTTGGTCGTGAAACAAAGTTTTATCACCTATTTTATATCAGAAGGCAATAAATTTTGAGAAAACAGCCTTTATTATTGAGGAGGATATTATGCAGCTTTCAGAAAAAGAATTAGAAATTGTTGAGATTCTCGAGAAGGATTCACGGACTTCAACGGAAGACCTAGCTGCGATGACTGGCCTTGCCGTAAATGAAACAGAAGACCTGCTTCATAGACTAGAAAATCTTAAAATCATTGTTCGATACACTTCCATTGTTGATTGGTCTAGGATTGATGGACATGAAGGAGTAACCGCCATGATTGATGTGAAAGTTACCCCGAAACGAGGGGTAGGGTTTGATGAAATTGCAAAACGAATCTATCGCTACAAAGAAGTGAAGTCTGTCTACTTGATGTCAGGCGCATACGATTTGTCGGTTATTATTGAAGGCCGCTCGATGAATGAGGTGGCTCGATTTGTTTCTAATAAGCTTTCCACCCTTGATTCAGTTATCTCAACGACCACTCATTTTATTTTGAAAAAATACAAACATGATGGAACGATTTTTGATCCGGAGGAAGAAGATAAACGGATTGTGGTGTCTCCATAATGAAAACAACAAATGCTTATTTGTCCAAAACTGTAAATGACTTAAAACCTTCAGGAATTCGGCGTTTCTTCGACCTAGCCTCCGGAATGGAGGGGGTTGTCTCACTTGGTGTAGGTGAGCCAGATTTTGTCACACCTTGGACGGTTAGAGAGGCGGCTATTCTTTCGCTTGAGCAAGGCTACACTTCCTATACGGCTAATGCCGGACTATTGGAGCTTAGACAGGAAATCGCAGCCTATATGGCACGCGAATTCGGCGTGATGTATCAACCAGAAAGTGAGATTATCGTAACGGTGGGAGCAAGCCAAGCAATTGATATTGCCTTGAGGTCCATCCTCGACCCCGGGGATGAAGTCATAGTCGTTGAACCTTGTTTTGTATCTTATAGTCCCTTGGTCACTTTAGCTGGAGGGACTCCTATACATGTACAGGCGGAAACAGAGCAGGAATTTAAGATTTCGCCAGGAAAACTTGAATCCGCGATTACTTCTAAAACGAAAGCAATCATGATTTGTTCTCCAAATAACCCAACGGGTACGATGCTCAACAAGGAAGAATTACAGCAGATTGCGGAGATTGCCGAACGGTATGACCTCCTTGTCCTTTCTGATGAAATTTATGCTGAGCTTGTCTATGACGAGGCGTACACGAGCATGGCTGCCATTAGCGGGATGAAGGAAAGAACCATTTTGATCTCAGGATTTTCTAAAGGGTTTGCGATGACAGGCTGGCGTCTTGGATTTGTTTGTGCCCCTGAGGAGATATCGGCTGCCATGCTTAAGGTTCATCAATATGGCATGATGTGTGCGCCAACAATGGCCCAATATGCAGGACTCGAGGCCATGAAAAACGGTCGCGACGAAGTAGAAGAGATGCGGAAAAGTTATCGCCGCCGGAGAAATTACATGGTTAGTTCCTTCAATGAACTAGGTTTAACCTGCCACTCACCAGGTGGTGCTTTTTACGTTTTCCCGTCCATTCAGTCAACTGGACTGACTTCTGACCAATTTGCTGAACAACTTTTAATGGAAGAAAAGGTGGCTGTTGTACCGGGAAGTGTATTCGGCGAAAGTGGAGAAGGATTTATTCGCTGTTCTTATGCGACGTCGATTGAACAGCTTCAAGAAGCGATAAAGAGAATTCGCAGCTTCCTAGAGAAACGAGCGTCTTCCTAGACTAAGTCTGTTTTCGAAAGATTGTTGTTAAAATCTTAAAGCCGATTTTAACGCAAGATAAGCTAATTCGTCCTTTATAGGAAGTTTGCTGCTCTTTTCTCATAATTAAGAGGCTACTTTGAAGTGAAACAAAGGTTCAGCCAACCCATACTGTATTCAAGAGCAACAAAGGTTGAGAAAAGAGCCAAGAATACAAAAAGAAGGGCAGCCAAAATGGCTGCCCTTTAAAAAAGGGGGGGAATACTAGAAAGCCTTATACTTATAGCATAACCATTTCTGCCAAATCTATACAAAAAATAAAAGCGATCTGGAATTTTAGATCGCCATAAAAAAACTTTTACTTATCTTTTAACAGTACGGATGCAGGGACATCTAGAACGGTGGACAGTTTTAAAATTGTTTGATTCGTTGGAACCTTTTCTCCGGATTCATATTTCTCCATCGTGTCCTTCCCGACCCGTGTTCTTGCTGCTAACTCTTCCAAGCTCAATCCACGTTCTTCTCTGAGAGATTTAATCATTTCACCGATTGAAGCCATCGTTCTTCACCTCTTTATTCAATATTCTAACTATTATTTTATCACGAAAAGAGCATCTTATAGCTCATTTAAATGAACAATTCGTTAATTTCTGTTTGAAAATAGGAGGGAAATATCATTTATGGCCGGTCAAGACTTCCTACGAAAAAAGAATGTTTTGATATTTTTTAATAAACATGGTATAATTTTTTATTGCGTATAAAAGAGATGTATAATCATAAAAAATAGGAGTGTTTTCATGACTGAAAAAATCGAAGCAGGTAGCATATTAACGGGAAAGGTGACCGGAATTCAACCTTATGGAGCGTTCGTTGCACTAGACGACAACACACAAGGTCTAGTTCATATTTCCGAAATTACTCATGGATTTGTTAAAGATATCAATGATCACTTAAAAGTTGGAGATGAAATCCAAGTTAAGGTTCTATCTGTAGATGAAGAAGCAGGTAAAATTGGTCTTTCTATTCGTGCAACACAGGAAGCTCCTGAGCAGCCTGTTAAAGTAAAAAAAGCTAGAAAGCGTGCAGCGGCAATCATTAATCAAGATGATGATTCCCAAGGATTTAACACACTAAAAGACAAGCTTCAAGAGTGGATTACACAATCAAAAATCTAATTTAAAAACAAAAAGCTGCATCCTATGATGCAGCTTTTTCTTGGTGGTTGATTTAAACCCTGTGTTTATATAAAGCTGTTTTCGTAAAGATTGTTGTTAAAATTGTAAAAATCTTAGAGCCGATTTTTACTACCTAAAGCCGATTTTAACGCAAGATAAGCTATTTGGTACGTGATAAGAAGTTTGCGCGCTCTTTTCTCATTAATAAAAGGGTACTTTGAAGGGAAACAAAGCTTAATTTAACCGAATTTGTATCAAAGAGCAACAAAGTTTGAGAAAAAAGCCTTATATAAAGAAAGTAAAAAATCCGCCTTCAAGCGGATTTTTGCCACTAGAATAAAATTAGAGGTCTTATGACCGATTTGGCTCTGTACCCTGCTGTCTTTCCGCAGCTTCGCTTGGAGCAAATAACAAGCCCAGGTTGATTAACCCGGCAAGTCCTACTAAGCCGTAGACAATTCTTGAGAGAGCGGCACCTTGACCACCGAATAGTGAAGCAACTAAATCAAATTGAAAAAAGCCGATTAGCCCCCAATTAATTGCGCCGATAATGGTAAGGATTAATGCTATACGCTGTAGTGTACTCATGAGGTTTCCTCCTTTTAGTATGTCAATATTAAGATGACTCTGCTCCAGTTTTTTTATTCATCTACACCCTTGTAAATCAAAAATATTTACTAAAAGTTTAGGGAATAGTAATATTTTGCAAAGAGTAATTATTTTTTAGATAATAGTCATAAGGGAGTGATTTTATATGGATAATTTTACATTTTGGAATCCGACAAAACTTATTTTTGGAAAGGATCAACTAGAACAACTGAAAACGGAAGTCCCTAAGTATGGAAAAAAAGTCCTTCTAGTTTACGGCGGAGGAAGCATTAAGCGAAATGGACTCTATGATAATGTCATGAATTTACTCAGTGGCATAGGAGCGCAAGTGCATGAACTAGCTGGTGTAGAGCCTAATCCTCGTCTTGCAACTGTACATAAGGGAGTTAAGATTTGTAAAGAAGAGGGTATTGAATTCCTGCTTGCTGTTGGTGGCGGAAGTGTTATAGACTGTACCAAGTTAATTGCCGCAGGTGCGAAGTATGATGGAGACGCTTGGGATATCGTAACCAAAAAGGCGTTCGCGAAAGAAGCATTGCCTTTTGGAACGGTTCTAACGCTTGCTGCAACGGGTTCAGAGATGAATGCTGGTTCAGTTATCACCAATTGGGAAACAAATGAGAAATACGGTTGGGGCAGTCCAGCAGTCTTCCCGAAATTTTCAATCCTTGATTCAGTCAATACCTATACAGTCCCTAAAAACCAAACGATCTACGGGATTGTCGACATGATGTCGCATGTGTTTGAGCATTACTTCCATCTTGAAGAAAATACAGAACTTCAGGACCGGATGTGTGAAGGGTTACTGCTTACAGTGATGGAGACTGCTCCAAAACTACTTGCTGATTTAGAAAACTACGAACACAGAGCAACTGTTCTTTATTCTGGAACAATGGCTTTAAATGGAATGCTTTCAATGGGATATAGAGGAGATTGGGCCACTCATAATATTGAGCATGCAGTTTCAGCCGTTTATGATATTCCGCACGGTGGCGGCTTGGCGATTTTATTCCCTAACTGGATGAAGCATAATTTACATGTGAAGCCAGAGCGCTTCAAGAAGCTAGCAATACGTGTCTTTGGCGTCAACCCAGAAGGAAAAACAGCTGAGGAAGTAGGACTAGAAGGAATTGAAAAACTCCGAGAATTTTGGAATAGCATTGGTGCACCATCACGCCTAGCTGATTATGACATTGATGATAGCAAGCTAGAGGTAATGGCCGATAAAGCAATGATTAATGGTGAGTTCGGGAATTTCACTAAGTTAACCAAAGAGGATGTTCTTAAAATTTATCAGATGTCGCTATAAAACGATGAATTTCAAGGGTTCCAGTACTTATACTGGAACTTTTTTAATTTTTTGTATTGATATGTGATTGGAGCGAAATCAATATCCCGTTTACCATAATCATGTATATTTAGTTCATTTTCTTACGTTATAGAAAAAATGTTTTGTAAAAATTTATTACGCATGCGCTTACATTTATTAGGGCACCTTGATTCTTGAACCAGCTTTGGTTAAAGTGAAAAAGAATAAACGATATGGAGGATCAGGAATGGCACATATTTCTTTTGACTACTCAAAGGCTTTGAGCTTTTTTGGAGAGCATGAAGTTACCTATTTAAGGGATTTTGTTAAAGTGGCTCACCACTCCTTACATGAAAAAACAGGAGCGGGAAGTGATTTTCTAGGATGGATTGATTTGCCTGTGGACTATGACAAAGAGGAGTTTGCACGCATTCAGAAAGCAGCCGAGAAGATTAAAAGTGATTCCGATATTTTGCTAGTCATTGGAATTGGTGGTTCTTATTTAGGAGCACGTGCAGCGTTGGAGTTTTTACAACATAGCTTTTACAATGCTCTTCCAAAAGAGAAGAGACAAACACCGCAAGTCATCTTTGTTGGGAACAATATTAGCTCTACATATATGAAAGATTTAATGGATTTACTTGAGGGTAAAGACTTTTCGATTAATGTCATTTCAAAATCTGGGACAACGACGGAACCTGCGCTAGCCTTCCGGATTTTCCGTAAGCTTCTTGAAGAAAAGTATGGAGCTGAAGAGGCAAAAAAGCGTACTTATGCTACAACGGATAAGGCAAGAGGAGCGCTTAAAACGCTAGCTGATGAAGAAGGTTATGAAAGTTTTGTCATTCCAGATGATGTGGGTGGACGTTATTCAGTATTGACTGCAGTAGGGCTTTTACCAATTGCCGTTGGTGGTGCTGATATTCAGGCCATGATGACCGGGGCAGCTCAGGCCAGAGAAGATTTTAGCCAGTCAGAGCTTGAAGATAACCTTGCTTATCAGTATGCGGCTGTTCGTAATGTTCTTTACAATAAGGGAAAAACGATTGAAATGCTTATCAATTACGAGCCGTCTTTAATGTACTTTTCAGAGTGGTGGAAACAATTGTTTGGCGAAAGTGAAGGAAAAGACCAAAAAGGAATCTATCCTTCATCCGCTAATTTCTCGACTGATTTACACTCTCTTGGCCAATATGTACAAGAAGGCCGTCGAGATCTTTTCGAAACGATTATAAAAGTAGAAAAGCCACGTCATGAATTAACAATTGAAAAGGAAGCAAATGACCTTGATGGCTTGAATTATCTTGCTGGTCAAACAGTGGACTTTGTTAACAATAAGGCGTTTGAGGGAACTTTATTAGCTCACACAGATGGTGGCGTGCCAAATTTAATTGTTTCCATTCCGCAGCTTGATGAGTATACATTTGGTTATCTAGTGTATTTCTTTGAAAAAGCTTGTGCAATGAGTGGTTATCTCCTTGGTGTGAATCCATTCGACCAACCTGGTGTAGAAGCGTATAAGGTGAATATGTTTGCGCTCTTAGGGAAGCCAGGCTTTGAAGAAAAGAAAGCCGAGCTAGAAAAACGCTTGAAATAATACTTCAACAACATAACAAAGGGAGTTTTTGTAAAGTGTTGTTAAAATCCAAGAGCCGATTTTAACGAAAGTACAGCTAGTTAGTTCGTTTTATATCCATTTGCAGGCTCTTTTCTCATAATTGAAGATTTTTGCAGAATAGAATTTGCTTAAATAATTGTTTTTATATTCAAAAGCAACGAATTTTGAGAAAAGAGCCTAACGAAAAGAGTGCCAGTGAAAAAATGGCACTCTTTTTTATTGATGAAATTCTCCTGCTTGACAAAGACTAGAGAAAAAAAGAGAAGGGGAGAAAAACATGATTGAAATTCCATCAAGGATTGAAGGGCACCGAATAGTCTTGTCCGAACTTGAAGAAAAGTTAAAACCGATGGGCTATACAATTGGCGGCAACTGGGATTATGACCACGGTAGTTTTGATTATAAAATTTCAGATAAAGATGGGTACCTCTTTTTAAGAATCCCCTTTGATGCCATAGAAGGACAGCTAGATGTTGATGGATGTAGGGTTGAAATATCTCGCCCTTTTCTTTTAGCCCATGTCTATGAAAAAGGCTTAGATGATCATGCGCATAGTAGTAATACTACTGCCGCCTTTAACCAATTTTCCGAACCAGACGAAAAAGATGGAGACGTTCCGACTCGATACGTAGAAATTGGACAATCTCTCCTAAAAGAAGTAGAATCCACTTTGCTTTAAGGCTTATTGCTAATAACCAAAAGATGGTCTTCTTTTTCAACAGTCATATCAGGGTGGGGATGGACATGAATTTCCTCCCCTTTTTTTATGCCTAACAAAATGGCCTCTTTTCCTAAAAAATATAAACTAACTTGCCTAATGCTTTTCCCTATCGTATCTCCGGTCGTTTGAAGATACCTGAGTTGAATCCCACTTTTTAATTGAGATAATAAATCTGAAAGTGGATTTACCATCCCTGTAGAATGAATACTGTCTAATATAATCGCACTTGTGAGTTTATTTGTTTTAATTACTTCGTCCGCTCCAGCACGTTTAGCGTTATTTAACTGCTCTTCAGTCAAAATCTCAACAATGCACAGAATGTCAGGATTTAGCCCTTTAATGGCTAAAAGGGTAAGGACTGTATTCATATCGGCTTGAAGCTCATCTAAGTTTTGATCCGCTGTTATGATAACCTTTTGGGACTGACCGATATTGGCTCTAATCAACACCTCGTCTCGTAATGCCTTCCCTTTTATAAAATGGAGATGGTGAAAGGGCAATGGATTGCTTTTCAGTGATTCATCAATCAGAATAATGGGCTGTTTTGTTTCTGAGAAAGAACGAATGATTTCTTTTGAACGCTCATTCCAACCAATAATGATTAAATGACCTTCCCCCTTATAATGAGCTTCCCCTTTTTGATATTCATCTTGTTTGGTTACGGCAATGCTCGACAATGTAGCGAAGTAGGTAGATAAAAATCCTGCACCAACTAATAACAACAACACAGCGGTCAGTCTCCCCGAAAGGCTAAGTGGGATGTAGTCCCCATAGCCAACCGTAGAAGCGGTAATGACCGCCCACCATATCCCGTCAAAAACAGTTGGGAAATTCTCCGGCTCTAATAAGTGAATGAAAACTCCGAAAAGACAAATTAAGATAGCAGTTATGAGTAGAATCCTTAAAAGAAGCGGTAATCTGACAAAGCGGATATAAAGATGTTGCGGCACAAGTTTTTCACTCCTTTAAAACATAAATGATTCACTTAAATATTATTGCCAAAAAGAGGAAAGGTGAAACAACAGAAAAGATGTGCAAGCACCCAACCCATTTGGATGTTAGACGCATAATCTAAAATCAAAGGAGGGAATCAATAATGAATTATACCGCATTTCTTTTTTTTGCGTGTATTCTTGTAGGGTTTGCCCTTTTAAGGGTTAAAGCCATAGGGATATTGGTAGGTCTCGCTGCGTTTTTAGAAATTGTCGCAGTCCTTGTTATTCTCATTTTCTCATTTGCACTTCTCTATATCGGCTTTAGAACTCTCTTTAGTAAAACCTGGAGATAATTGACTTATATTTTTGCGTGAGGGCGGAAACGCCTTCTTTTTTTAGTCTCTTTTCTCAAACTTTGTTGCTTTTGGATACAAGGTAGGGTGGATGAAGCTTTGTTTCACTGAAAAATAGCATTTTAATTATGAGAATAGAGCTGCAAACTTACTATAAAGTACAAAATAACTTACCTTGCGTTAAAATCGGCTTTAAGATTTTTACAATTTTAACAACAATCTTTACGCCAACAGTCCTTTTTTATGTATTCTTTTAATGTTACTCTCAATCTCGCCTAACTTTTATAAATAAAATTCATAATAAAGGGGGATTTGGTAAATATCTAACTACAGTACCATTATTTAGATTTAGGCTAGAAATGGGGAGGGCTGATCATGTTTAGACTTCTGAAAAAACTGACGGGGCGCAAGCAGAAACTGAAGCGAGTCAATATAAAGGATACCCTAGGCAATCAAGCAAATCAGAAGAATCAGCCTGTATCTCACCAAATCGATGAAAATATTGAACTAATTAAAAAGATTTATCAGTTCCCTGATAATACAGATGTTAAGTTTAGAGAATTTAGGATAGGCGGTACTGGTAAACGTGTTGCTTTCTTTTTTATCAGTTCGATTACGGATGTTAGAACAGTTGAAGATAGTGCAATTAAGCCACTATTACTAGCTACTGAAACGAATGCTAGAATTGATCAAATCATTTCAACACAAAATGTAACATCACTTCCAGACATTGACGAGGCCGTTACCAATATCAATACTGGTAATGCGGTCATTTTTGTTGATAACGTTACCAAAGCCTACGCATTTGAATGTGCAAATTTTCAAGGAAGAGCAGTAGAAAGAGCAGAAAATGAAGTGTTAATAAAGGGGTCGAAAGAAGCCCTCACCGAAAAGGTGATTGTCAATTTATCTTTAATTCGAAAACGGATTAAAAATGAAAGTTTGATTGCGGAATCGGTAACCATTTCGGAGCGATCAAAGAATGAAGTGTTTATGCTTTATATTCGCAATCTTGCAGATGATGAACTTGTCGGCAATATAAAAAAGAGACTACAGTCTCTTGATATCGACGCGATCCAGAACCTTTCCCTATTAGAGCAGTATATCGAAGAAAGAAGATTATCCCTCTTTCCGAGTATTCTTTATTCGGAGAGACCAGATCGTGCGGCCTCTTTTTTAGAAGATGGACATATTATTTTGTTAATGGACAATTCGCCAGATGCTCTTATCCTTCCGGCTACTTTTTGGTCTTTTTTTCATACTCCTGAGGAACATTATCTTAGGTTTTTCTTCGGAAACTTTGTTAGGTTTATCAGAGCGATGGCAATGTTTATTACGATTTTTACATCCGCAATTTACGTTGCTGTTACCTCTTATCATTCTGAAATGATTCCGCCAGATTTATTGTTAGCTATCGCCGGATCTAGGGAAAAGGTTCCATTTCCTGTTTTTTTTGAAATTCTTCTAATGGAGGCTGCTTTCGAGCTAATCAGGGAGGCAGGACTAAGAGTTCCTAATCCGATGGGTCCAACAATCGGTATTGTAGGGGCTTTGATTCTGGGACAAGCAGCAGTAGAAGCAAATATTATTAGTCCTATCGTAATTATTGTAGTTGCCCTAAGTGGTTTAACCTCTTTTACCATTAGCGATGTCAGCTTAAACTTTGCACTAAGGATAATCCGGTTTTTATTTATTTTTGCTTCGGGTCTTTTCGGAATTGTTGGAATGACCTCCTTGTTTGCGATAGGAATTTTTTATTTAGTTTCCTTAAAATCTTTCGGTGTCCCGTATTTATCGCCAATGACCCCTAATTATGTCTCATCAGGAGATACGATATTTAGAAGAGTCATCACAAATGAACAGTTTCGACCTGGTTATTTAAAGCCAACCGATTTGAAAAAGAAAAGTGATGGGGCTGCAAAATGAAACAGACAGAAGGGAAAATTGGAATAAGAGAATATGTGGCGATTGTTTTATTAACAGTTGGGACGAAACTATCAGATGATACTCCAACGCTATTATATAGTACGGCAAAAAATTCAGCCTGGATTTCAATGTTGTTAATCGGTGTCCTAACTGTGGTACCAATCTTTTTAATAATAAAAGTGTTTTCAGTTCATAGGGATAAAAGTTTACATGAACTCAACCTTCATCTGTTTGGCAACATTCTAGGGAACATCCTATCAGTTGGCATGCTTGCTTTTGGTTTCGCTGCCGTAGTGCTCGATACCGCTACATATGTAAATATTATCAGTACAATCTATTTTACAAAGACACCTTCAATTGCTCTCTATATCATCTTGATGATTGTGTGTGGTTATGGTGCGAAAAAAGGGATTGAACATATTGGTTCAGCAGCATGGGTTGCCCTTTTTTACTTGAAAACGACCTTGGCTTTTGCGCTTATCCTTGCTTTTACAAAAGGAAATTTAAAGTTTATATTTCCGTTATGGGGACCAGGAGCCTCGGAAATCGTCAAAACATCCGCAAGTAAAGTGTCGATTTTTGCTGATTTTTATTTCGTAGGAATCATTGCTCCCGTTGTGAATACTTTCAAAGAATTTAAGAAGGGAACACTTTTAGCGTTTTCTGTTGTTTTAATAGAGATAACCGTGGCATTAATCATCTATGTCATGCTCTTTGATTTTACTTCAATAGAGGTAATTAGCTATCCCTTTCACGAGTTAATTCTTTATATCTCGATTGGATTTCTAAACAATGTGGAGAGTATTTTTTTGCCTTTTTGGTTAATTGCAGCATTTATTCGATTTGCGTTTTATTTATATCTGGTTCTCGTATTATTTGGGGCGATATTTAAAATTAAGGAATATGAGTATCTTGTCCCAGTGATGGTGGTTCTCATTATTTTTCTTGGGATTACTCCCAATAACGCAACCCACACTGTCCCTTATTTAAGAGAGCAACTGCTAACAATTCTAAGCCCAATCTTCTTAATTCTACCCTGCTTAATGTGGCTTGTCGCTAAGGTAAGGGGGGACTTTAAAAATGAAGTTAAAAAGGATTTGTAAAATCTGTCTCTTGTATCTCCTTTTGTTGAGTTTAGCAGGATGCTGGGACCAAAAAGGACTTGATCGGCAAGTGTTTGTAATCGGAATCGGAATAGATAAAGCAGAAGAAAAAGGGAAGATAAATGTAACCTATTTGATTGCGAATCCGGAGGTCGGCACGTCACCAGCAGGAGGGTCTACGGATGAACCCTCCTTAATGACGGTAACGATGCGTGCATCAGACTTTGTTTCGATGAGGAATAACGCAAATACGATCATTGCAAGAGAAATTTCCTATGATTTATTAAGTGTTATTTTTGTTTCTGAAGAATTTGCGCAAGAAGAAGAATTCATTCGTTTCCTTTATACGGCCGAAAAGGATAGAGAAATAAAACGAGATGTCACTTTAGTTGTGACCAAGGAGAAGGTTAAAGATTTTTTTGAAAAAAACAACCCGAAATTTTTAAGACGACCACATAAATACTATGAGTTTATGCTTGAACGTGGCACTGAGATAGGCGTCATACCTGACTCGGAACTGCATCATTTTTTTAGAGTGACTGAGGAGGATGCTAATCTATTCTTAAGCGCATATGCCACCTCCCAAGTACGCACTAAAAAGGACAAATTTCGGATAAATGAGATGGATGCCCTTGCAGGCGATTTGAGAGTGGAAGGAGATGCAAATAACGCACAGTTTCTTGGTTCTGCTGTTTTCTTAGAAGGGAAAATGATTGGTACCCTGACAGGTGTTGAAAACAGAATTGTCATGTTTTTACATGATGCGATAACCGTTCGTGATGTTCTGACGGTGTTCCCAGACCCCTTTAAAGAGGACTATCATATAACAGTAAGAATCATGAAACAAAAAAAAACGAAGGTGAAAATGGATTTGAAAGCCAAGCCACCACGAATCCATGTAACACTTCCGTTGACTCTAGATATACTAACTGATCCAAGTATGGAAAACCCTGTTGAAAGTAAACAGAAGGTAGAGAAATTACGCAATGCATTAGAAAAGAAAATGGAAAGCGAAGCAATGGAAGTTGTCCGAATTAGTCAAGAAGAATTTAAAGCAGAGCCATTCGGTTGGTCATTACATGCAAGAAGGGAATTTAAAACCTTACAGGAGTATATGGATTTTGACTGGATGAAAACCTATCCTGAAATGAAGGTAGACATTGATGTGGAAATTCGTTTCGGGAAATTCGGCAGACAACCAAGAACACCTAGCTATGAGGGGGTAAGGGATTGAAGGAAGCATGAATATTTTTATAGGCATTGCTGTTATAATGGTTTTTCTGTATACAATGGGTTTTGCGATATCATTATGGAAGAATAAAAATAAAATCGGGGCTATAGCTGTGTTTCTACTCGCTTCTATTGCATTAGTACTCCCGTATTTTACGTATTTTAAAACATAAAGGAATAATAGATTTAGCAGCTCTTTTACATCTAAAAGGAGCTGCTTTTTGTCGGAATTTATTCTCTTTACAATCACTGGGGTCAGGAGTATGATTACCTCATCTCATAAGTTATAAAACAAAGTACATAAAAATTACCACATCTACTAATGCGTAATGGGAAAAAATTTCTCATAAGGAGTACGCTATGGGTACATTTAAGAAGCCTAAACTAGATGCTCCAAAGATTCTTGCTTTGGGGTTTGTCGGAATAATCCTAGTTGGTACACTATTGCTATCCCTTCCCTTGGCAACAAAAGATGGCCTAGGCATGCCATTTATAGATGCCTTATTTACCGCAACCTCCGCAACCTGTGTCACAGGACTTGTTGTCGTGGATACGGGTGAGACGTTTACCACCTTCGGTCAACTGGTTATTCTAGGATTAATACAAATAGGTGGTCTTGGGTTTATGAGTATAGCCACCATGGTTGCGATTATTTTGGGAAGGAAGGTTACCCTAAAAGAAAGACTGTTACTTCAGGCATCGTGGAACAATCTTACGATGGGGCGGATTGTTCTTTTAGTAAAGGAAATCCTCCTATTTACAGTGATTGTTCAAATAGCAGGAGCGATTATCCTTACTATCCGTTTTGCTAAGGTTTGGTCATTAGGAAAAGCTAGTTATTATGGGGTATTTCATGCGATTTCCAATTTTAATAATGCAGGGTTCGATTTAATGGGCGGGTTCGCTGGATTTACCAGCTATGTTAGTGACCCTGTTGTGAATATCACTTTAATGAGCTTGATTATTTGTGGGGGCTTGGGTTTTATTGTTTTAAAAGAATTAATTTCATATAGAGTGGAACGGCAACTTAGCCTACACTCAAAAACGGTTCTATCCCTTTCTGCTGGTTTAATTTTAGGAGGAGCAATTCTACTTTTTATCTTTGAGTATCAAAATCCGAAATCATTGCAGCTTCTTTCAGTAGAAGGTAAGATATTGGGGGCACTTTATCAGTCTGTTAGTTCAAGAACAGCGGGTTCAAATACACTAATTATTTCTGAGTTCACACAGACCAGCATATTAGTCATCCTGTTCTTAATGTTCATTGGGGCTTCACCAGGATCTACAGGTGGTGGAATTAAAACGACGACATTCGCAGTACTAATTAGTGGGATAAAAGCTCAAATTAAAGGAAAGGCAGACGTAACCTTCTTCGGTAGGAGTCTCTCTCCTGAGACATTATATAAGGCTTGGACCGTTGCTGCTAGTTCTCTCATGTTCGTCCTCGCTGTAACGGTGATTTTGACCATTACTGAGCCAGGGAAAGATTTATTATTGCTGCTATTTGAAGCGACGTCGGCTTTTGCAACCGTGGGGTTATCCTTGGGACTCACACCTGAGTTATCTGTCCTTGGTAAGATTGTTATTATCATTACGATGTATGTTGGGAGGCTCGGTCCATTGACGTTTGCTTTAGCGGTCCTATTAAGAAAAAGTGAGAACCATTACCGTTTGCCACCGGGCAAGATTATGATTGGTTAGGAGGAAATCCTAGAATGAAAAAGCAGTATGCTGTCATTGGAATGGGTAGGTTTGGCTCAAGCGTTGCTACGACCTTATACAGAGAAGGCAATGAGGTGCTCGCAATTGATAAAAATGAAGAAAACATAAATGATTACAAGGACTTTGTTTCCTACGCTGTTATTGGTGATGCTACAGAAGAGGAAACAATGAGAGATGTAGGAATAAAAAACTTTGATACTGTAATTGTGGCTATTGGCGATGATATTCAGGCAAGTATACTTGCTGTGCTTTTACTAAAAGAAATGGGCGTTAAACATGTCGTTGCAAAAGCCTTAACAAAGAACCACGGTCAGGTACTATCTAAAATTGGAGCAGATAAGGTAATCTTTCCGGAAAAAGATATGGGTGAAAGAGTCGCTCACTATTTAATGGCTGCCCCGAATGTATTGAATTTTATTGAGCTTTCAGGAACATATAGTATAGAAGAGATTCATGTACCAAAAAGTATGATGGGAAAAAATTTGCGGGAACTCAGTCTAAGGAGCAAATACAATGTAACCGTTGTGGCGATAAAGGAAAAAAACCACATTAATATATCTCCAGATCCAGAAGAAAAATTGGAAGTGGATGATATTTTACTCGTGATTGGGGAAAACAGTGATCTAGAAAATTTTGCGAATCTAACTTAAAGGCTGCCGAGAAAATAATAACTCGGCAGCCTTTTGGCTGTGGGGGAATATGAAGGAAGTTTTAAACGGTTTTGGGGAAAGTATACATTATAGAAGAGGTTCATACACCTTTTCAAATTGAGTTACAATAAGGGGAACTTATGAGACAAAAAGATATTTTCTTGGCATTTTTACGAGTAGGTTTACTTGGGTACGGTGGTGGTCCATCTTCAATCCCTTTAGTGCATAAAGAAGTGGTTGAAAAATACAAATGGATGAATACCGATGAATTTAGTGACATTCTAGCGTTAGGGAATGCACTCCCAGGACCAGTGGCAACGAAGATGGCAGGATATATTGGCTATAGGGTTGGTGGGGTTCTTGGCATGCTCAATGCATTGATTGCTTCAGTAGTACCTACAATCATTCTTTTGGTCATACTCTTAACCAGTTTAAATGCTTATAAGAATGAACCTTGGGTGAAAGGAATGGCAGAGGCCGTTGTACCTGTTGTTACAGTCATGCTAGCTGTTCTTACTTGGGGGTTTGTAAAAAAATCTGGGGAATCACCACTTGGATGGGGTTGGTCAGTGGGGTTAATCTTGGTAAGTTTTTTCTTGTTAGAAGTTTTACACCTTCATCCTGCTATTCTTATCTTTGTGTTATTGGCAGGTGCCCTTCTTAAAGGGAACTCCACTGAGAAAGAAAAGAATAAGGAGCAAAAGAATTTATGATTTATATAAAAATCTTTTGGGCCTTTTTCATCCCTGGGATCCTAGGGTATGGAGGGGGACCTGCATCAATTCCACTTATTGAAAATGAGGTTGTCGATGAATATGGCTGGATGACAGTGAATGAATTTAGTGAGGTACTTGCCATTGGGAATGCTCTACCAGGTCCAATCGCAACAAAAATGGCCGGATATATTGGTTATACACAAGGTGGTGCCCTAGGTGCAACTGTGGGAGTGTTTGCCACCGTTGCGCCTTCACTCATTTTAATGCTTGGTTTACTCGGTTTGTTGATGAAATATAAAGAATCGCCAAGAGTAAAAAGGCTGACTATAGTCGTGAGACCGGTCATTGCGGTGCTACTTGGCGTGATGACTTATGATTTTTTTCGATCTTCTTATGAAGATGTCGGTACCATACAAACAATCATCATTGGCGGCATAGCCTATGTTTTAATGGAAAAGGTAAAAATTCATCCGGCGTATGTAATTAGCGCTGCCCTCATTTATGGAGCCCTTGTTCTAGCTTAACTGGAATGAGGGTTTTTTCTTGTCCTTCTATTCAGTTGCGTCTTATGCCTGTCGGGATTGTTCAAGGCGCTTACGCTTTTCTCTTGACCGATAGTTTACCTGTGGTTAAAATGTTTCCTAAAGGAAACTTTCTTAGAATTGTGCATAGACTGAAAATATAAGTAGTTAAGCATGATAAGAATGGGGGATTTTATATGCCTGAAAATATATTATTTGCTTTTGGTTTAACATTAATGGCTGGGCTCGCCACCGGGATTGGTAGTATTTTGGCCTTTTTTACATCTAGGACGAATACAAGGTTTTTATCATTAGCTCTGGGATTTTCGGCAGGTGTAATGATCTATGTCTCCATGATTGAAATATTTGTGAAAGCACAAGATGCACTTACAGGTGCGCTAGGAGATGGTTTAGGGAACTGGATCACTGTAGGAGGATTCTTTGGGGGAATGGTCTTAATCGCCATAATCGACAAGTTTATCCCAAAACAATCCAATCCCCATGAACTTAAGAAAGTCGAGGATATGAATAAGCAGAATGTAGATCAAGATCCTGCTTTGCTAAAAATGGGCGTATTTACAGCATTGGCAATCGGAATCCATAACTTTCCAGAGGGGATTGCCACGTTTACATCAGCGCTCCAAGATCCAGCCTTAGGTGTTGCTATTGCCATTGCAATCGCCATCCACAATATTCCTGAAGGAATTGCTGTATCGGTCCCTGTTTATTTTGCAACTGGGGATAAGAAAAAGGCTTTTAAATTATCTTTTTTATCTGGTCTATCTGAGCCTGTTGGTGCAATTGTCGCATTTCTTTTCTTAATGCCTTTTCTAAACGATGTTATGTTCGGAGTAATTTTCGCAGCAGTAGCCGGGATTATGGTCTTTATCTCCTTGGATGAATTACTTCCGGCCGCTAAAAAATATGATGAGGCTCATATGTCCATCTATGGTCTCATAGGAGGAATGGCTGTTATGGCCATCAGTCTCTTGCTGTTTATTTAAGGCTGTTTTCGTAAAAATTGTAAAAATCTTAAAGCCGATTTTAACGCAAGATAAGCTATTTTATACGGTATAGGAAGTTTGCACGCTCTTTTCTCATAATTAAAAAGGCTACTTTGTAGTGAAACAAGGCTTAATCCAACACCTATTTTGTATACAAGAGCTACAAAGTTTGAGAAAAGAGCCTTATTTAATAATTAAGAGGAACGCTCGGATAATGCTACCGGCGTTCCTTTTTTGTCGTTCTCTCTATTTTTATAATAAAAGTTACAAATAGTTCGTTTGAAAATGTTGGAATTCTATACAATAATATAAGAAGACTATAAATATGCGTTCGAGGGAGAATTATGGATAAAAAAGATAAAAAGACAAGATATTTAGCTGGTTTTTCACTTGCTGTAATGGGTTTTGGTTTTTTGCTGACAATTCCTTTTCAGGACACATTATCGGGAAAATTATTACAAGGAGCATTTGAGGCTGGTCTTGTAGGAGGCCTAGCAGACTGGTTTGCGGTCACTGCTTTGTTCCGACATCCACTTGGCATTCCAATCCCCCACACCGCCTTGCTTCCTAAAAACCGGGAACGGCTAACTCAGGCTCTAGTTCGGATGCTTGAAAAAGACTGGCTTACTGTGGCGAGTATTATGGAAAAAATCAGGAAAATCAACTTCAGTGATAAGATTTTAATGATAGTAAGCAGGGAAATTCAGAATGAATACACAAAAAAAGTGGTCCATTCTCTCATTCGGGACAGTCTTTCGAGAATGGACGTTAGTAAGTTAGTACCTCTACTGGAAAAGGAAATGAAAGGGTACTTAATGGAGGTAGACGCCTCAAGGCTCCTAAAATCTGTTGCTGATGGAATTGTGGACCGTAAATATGATGAAGCAGCATTCAATTATATACTCGAGGAATCGGGAAAATGGGCGGCAACAGAAGAGGCGAGACAGACGATGGGGAAGGTAGGAAAGCAACTAATTGAAACCACAGAAGCAGACGGTCTATTAAAATTTGCTATTCAATCTTTTAATCAAATGATGAATGAAGAGCGAATTGGACAGATGATGCAAACCTTCATCCTGAACAGAATTAAAAATGTAAGTAATCCAGATAATCGTTACCGAACCTTAATTCTAGAGTGGATAAGGAAAGAACTAGTTGGCATCGAAAACCGAGAAAAGTTAATGGAAGAAATCAATGATTGGAAAAATAAGCTGGTTAACGATTTAGAACTAAAAGGACAGATTAGCAGCCTCTTAGATACGACAAAGGGTCGCATCCTCTTGTTTGTTGATCAAGAAGATTTTGTTGATCATTATATTAACCCAGTCGTCCTCCGGTACATCAATGCCATTAAGGAAGATGATGAAAAAATGTCCTCCATTGAAACATGGCTACATAATCAGGTAGCTACCGCTATTGAAAATAACCATTCCAAGATAGGAATACTTGTTAAAGAAAACCTTGATAAGTTAGATACAAAAACCTTAATTGATATGATGGAGAATAATATCGGCAAAGATATCCAATGGATACGTGTAAATGGTGCTGTTTGTGGATTTTTTATCGGTCTGTGTTTAACCGTTTTTAAAATAGTCATTTACTAGTAGGATAACTGTATTTATAGAGACGGCTCTTAATCATTTAGTGTTTCAATTGCTGATCAGTCTATATGGTCAGCGATTTATTTTGAAGGCTCTTTTCTCAAGCTTGATTGCTATTGATTCAAAATAGGATGGATGAAGCTTTGTCTCCCTACAAAATAGGTTTTTAAAAAATGTGAAAAGAGCTTGTAAACTTACTATAACGTACAAAATAGCTTACCTTGCGTTAAAATCGGCTTTAGGTAGTAAAAATCGGCTTTAAGATTTTTACAATTTTAACAACAATCTTTACGAAAACAGCCATTTTGAAAGATAGAAATTTTCAAGTTAGAGAGAAGGAATATGATGGAGAAACAGCTTGTAGGGCAGTGTGCAGATAAGAAGGAAAGAATATGGACAAAGGATTTTATTTTGATTTGCTTTGCCAATTTCTTTATTTTCCTTGGTTTTCAAATGACGTTACCAACCATCCCACTTTTTGTGGAACATTTAGGGGGAAACGATCAATTAATTGGCTTGGTGGTGGGGATATTTACTTTTTCCGCCTTACTTCTTCGCCCGTATGCAGGACACGCTCTCGAATCAAAGGGACGGCGCTTTGTCTATTTAATCGGACTAGCAGTTTTTGTGGTCTCGGTTGGGTCGTTTGGTTTTGCAACCGGAATGTTTTTATTGTTTTTCTTAAGGATTATTCAAGGTGTGGGGTGGGGATTCTCCACAACAGCTTCTGGTACCATTGCAACCGATATCGTCCCATCAAGTAGAAGAGGCGAGGGATTAGGTTATTACGGACTCTCGGGGAACATCGCCTTAGCGCTCGGACCGTCACTTGGCCTAGCCTTAGCTGGGATTATTTCGTTTAAAGCGTTATTCTTTGTTTGTGCAGGTTTAGGATTATTGGCCTTATTTATGGCCACGAAAATTCATTATAAGGAAGTAGAAAAGAGCAGTACTCCTGCTGTGAAAGCAAAATGGGACTTCTATGAAAAAAGCGCACTGCAACCTGCCATGTTATTATTTTTTATAACCGTTACATTTGGGGGAATTGCGACTTTTCTTCCCTTATATTCAGTTCAAAAAGGGGTAGCAGGAATCGAATGGTATTTTTTAATATACGCACTGTTCCTCATGGTTTCTAGAACCTTTGCTGGACAGCTGTATGACCGTAAAGGACATCAAGCTGTTTTTATTCCTGGGGCGGTGTTAATTCTTTTAGCGATGGTCTTACTTGCATGGCTCCCCAACAGCCTTATTTTGTTTGTCGCAGCAGCAATCTATGGTCTCGGTTTTGGGTCAATTCAGCCGGCATTACAGGCATGGGCAGTAGAAGAGGCAAAGCCAAATCGAAAAGGTATGGCCAATGCCACCTTTTTTTCCTTTTTTGACCTCGGAGTAGGGGTGGGGGCAATTGTGTTTGGTCAGATTGGTCATATTTGGGGGTACGCGAGTATCTATGTTACGTCGGCAATTTCTGTATTAATCTCAATTCTTTTGTATATATACTTACTCTTTCGTAACAAGCAGCAAGTTAATGGTTAAAACCACATTCAGTGTTGATGTGGTTTTTTTATTAAGTATTAAAATTATTACAAAACGATTAACAAACTATGAAGGAATCTGTAAATAGTCTGGGACAGAGTTGATTAATCGTTGGTGAAAGCTTAATTTTAGGTTAAGGAACATTTAAGGTGAGGGGATACAATGAAAATTCTTGTTATCGAAGATAATGAAAGTGTTTGTGAAATGATTGAAATGTTTTTTCTTAAGGAAGGGATAGACGGAAAATTTGTCCACGATGGATTGAAGGGATATAACGAGTTTAAAACGGGGGAATGGGATCTTCTCATTGTCGACTGGATGCTTCCCGGAATGGATGGGGTCAGTCTTTGCCGTAAAATTCGGCTGGAAAATAGTGAAATCCCGATTATTATGTTAACGGCAAAAGATAGTGAATCCGATCAGGTCTTGGGGTTAGAAATGGGTGCAGATGATTATGTTACGAAACCGTTTAGTCCACTTGCGCTAATGGCTAGAATCAAGGCGGTGGCGCGGAGATATCAGCGGAACAGTGGAGAACAGGCGGCCAAAAACATCATCCAAACGAAGCATTTAAAAATAGATAAGGACTCGAGGGAAGTTTTTATGGAAGGATCCTTGATTCTGAACTTGACTCCAAAAGAATTTGATCTCTTGGCTTATTTTGCTCAACATCCCCGTCAAGTGTTTACAAGGGAACAGCTGTTAGAAAGAGTCTGGGGCTATCAATTTTATGGAGATGAACGGACGGTGGATGTCCATGTGAAACGACTGAGGAAAAAACTAGGGACAGCCACGCAGCCATTTGTTCATACGGTTTGGGGAGTGGGATATAAATTTGATGAGTCGGTGGAATAAAGTGAAGGTAAAGTATTTATATCAACAGATATTTAGTCATATGGGTGTACTCTTAGTGGCTTTTATCGTTTTAAGTTTATTGTTTACCCAATACATTGAAAACCTTGTTTATAAGGATAAGACCGATGAACTGATTAACTATGGGGAAAACATCCTCCTAGATTTGCAACAGGGTAATAAAATGCCGGAGCAGGTCATCAATCAATATGCCAATGTATTGTTTGGGAGAGATATTCAATTTAGTGTTTTCGATGAAAATATTAATTTGCTGAATCCTATCAAATGGAAAGGACCGCCACTTGTCTTAACTGAAAAGGAATGGCGAAGATTGCAGGCAGGGGAGACGATTGTTAGTAAGTACGATTTAAAAAGGTTTGACCAGGATGTTTCCTTTGTTGCCGTTCCCTATATCATTCGTGGCAACTTTATTGGTGGGGTTCTCCTCACTTCTCCGATTCAAGGAACCCAGGAAATGATTAGTGAAATCAATCAGTACCTTTTTTATGCTGCTCTCATTGCACTAGGGGTTGCAGTTCTACTTAGTTGGTTCTTATCTAAGGTCCATGTGAATCGAATTAAAAAAATTCAAGCTGCAACCTCAATGGTGTCTGCAGGTAATTATAATGTTAGCGTGCCTTCTACAAACTTTGATGAAATTGGAGAGTTGGCTAAGGATTTTAATCAGATGGTTGATAAAATCAACAACTCGATGGAGGAAATTGAAAGCTTGGAAAATCGTAGGCGTCAATTCATGGCCGACGTTTCTCATGAAATGCGAACACCACTTACAACAATCAGTGGAGTGATTGAAGGCTTAAGGAATGATATGATACCGGAAGCTGAAAAAGAAAAGGGAATCAACCTTGTTAGTAAGGAAACAAAGCGATTGATTCGGCTAGTAAATGAAAATCTTGATTATGAAAAGATTAGATCCAATCAAGTAAAGCTTTCTAAAGAGGAAATTGAATTAGAAGAGTTGTTGGAAATCATCAAGGAACAATTGTATCAACAAGCAACCGAAAAGGGCAATGAGATACAAATAGAGGTAGCGGATGGAGCAACGGTGTTTGCAGACTATGACAGGATGTTGCAGATTTTAATCAATATTACTAAAAATAGTATTCAATTTACTAGCGACGGGACGATTACTCTAAGAGGAAAGAATGATGACAAGGAAGCGGTAATTGAAATTGAAGACACTGGAACGGGAATAGATTCAGAAGAGATTGAAAAAATTTGGCGTCGTTTTTATAAAGCAGATCTATCTAGAACGAGTAATCCATACGGAGCCTTTGGCCTAGGATTATCCATCGTAAAGAGCCTCGTTGAGCTACACCAAGGGGAAATTACCGTTACAAGTGAAAAGGGTAGGGGAACAAAATTTGTGATTACACTTCTGCATAGAGAGAGCGGCATAAATTAATTTCCCAGTTTATAAGGTTCATGGAAACCACGGTGGGGGCCAAAAGTAGTTAGTAACATGTAAAAGTCCATGAGAGGCGCAGGCTCAAGGACAAAAAACAGTAAGAAAGCAAGAAAAGTGTCCATGAGAAGGCCGCTCAAGTACAAAACTCAGCAAGAAAGCAAGAAAAGTGTCCATGAGAAGGCCTCTCAAGGACAAAACTTAGTAAGAAAGCAAGAAAAGTGTCCATGAGAGCACCGCTCAAGGACAAAACTCAGCAAGAAATCCAGAAAAGTGTCCATGAGACCCTTGCTCAAGGACAAAGCTCAGCAAGAAATCCAGAAAAGTGTCCATGAGACCCTTGCTCAAGGACAAAGCTCAGCAAGAAATCCAGAAAAGTGTCTATGAGACCCTCGCTCAAGGACAAAGCTCAGCGAGAAATCCAGAAAAGTGTCCATGAGAAGGCCGCTCAAGGACAAAGCTCAGCAAGAAATCCAGAAAAGTGTCCATGAGACCCTCGCTCAAGGACAAAGCTCAGCAAGAAATCCAGAAGAGTGTCCATGAGAGCCCCGCTCAAGGACAAAACTCAGCAAGAAATCCAGAAAAGTGTCCATGAGAGCCCCACTCAAGGACAATACCTAAGCTACATAAAAAACAAAAGTCCTTGAGAGAGTCTCCCAAGGACAAAAAAAAATCCACTAAAAATAAGAAGTAAGTCCCCACTAGCTACTCATAGGAGGACCAGCGTCTAACGTTTGTAACTTTTAAATTTTTTCCGAGGATCCTTGAAATTTTCTTCCTACAAGTTATCACTTTGCACCAATCATGGACGATATTTGTAGTAATCTTTTGATCCGGGAAAAGGAGTTTAATTTCTCTCACACTTCTCATTACGGAATAGGTAATCAATTCTTCCTCTCCGCACTCCTTGCAAAAACATTTCGTTCCTTCGACAGAAATTGAAAGCGAATCGCATTTTACACAACTGATTCCCTTTCGCAGCTGTTGGTATTTATAGGTAGGTAACTGGGTATAAGGTGAATCTACAAGATGCAACGAAATTAATTTATCAGCAAGCATTCTGTGTTTAGTGTTTATTTTTGAAGGTGTATTATTAAGTGTTTTCAAATAACGATTAATTTGAGTTGGGAATATAATTGGTTTGTCGATTGGGGCCTGGTATAAGGTAAATTCGGGGCTAATAAAAACAACTGATGAGTTAATAGGTAGTCTACACCCAAGTTTGTCTAGTAATTGGCGTAATAATGCTTCATTTCTCCCTAATTGGTGAAGGGGGTTAATAATTTCAGTATTATTTTTAGTATAAAATTTATCTGATTCGTATAAATAATCCCCATCGTAATTTTTTACTTCAAAAAGATAAAGTGTCTCTGAACAAATAATCAGTGAGTCGATTTGGAACAGAGTATTATTAACTTTAAACAGCAAATCATTTAATATTAAGCATTCGCATTGAAGTGTTTCCGTCAGCAAATCGAACATTACTTCACCTTCAAAGCCCTTTTTAAGGTTTAAGTAGTGCTGCTTGTCTTTGACAGACAAATTCATCCGAGTGTTTAAGTATTTCAGTGCTTGTAATTCTTTAGTTTCCGTACGAGATTTATAAGGCATGGTCCACATCCTTTTTTTATTTTAAAACGTCAACTCAATTTTATAAAATTACTAAGCTCCAACAACCTAGAAGTATGTATTTTTTGTTAACGTTGCTTAACTCAATGTTTGCACCCCGTTTTCCCCGTAACATATCAGGACAGAAGTTGAAATAAAAAAGATCCCTAAGTTAACAAAAGGGATCTTTTTTCAAACTATAGTGTTTCATTAGCAGTAGAACTAGTCTGGTTGAAAACAGTTTTTCGGATGAATGGAATTACCCAGCGGTCTAAGCCGAAGCGTCCTGCATTGTAACCAGCGACGACAATGAAGAAGCCCATCAGTATGTCAGTTGGGTTATGAGAAACAGTCCCAGCAAAGAAGAAGGCAAAGTTCATAACAAGAGCAAAGAAGGCGGCAGCTGTTGTTAAACATCCAAGCATAAGGCCAAGGCCAACGGCAGCTTCTCCCCAAGGAATTAAGAAGTTAAACAGTTCTGCATTTGGAATAGCAAAGGCTTCGAGAAATGTGGTATACCAAGCGTAAACGGGTGCGCCATCAGGACCCATTACGGGGTTTGCAGCTGCGTTTTGTAAATATCCAGAAGCGTCGAACCCATCAACAATTTTATGATATCCAGCTGTAAACCATGCATAGCCCAAGTAGATACGAACAATTGCAAGAATCCCAGCGACAATCTTATTCTTTCTCAATGCATTGACAATCATGAAAATCACTCCTTTTAGGATGATAATGATTACACTTTTAAGATATCAGATTTAAAAGGAAAAGGAAGGTAATTTTCTGGTTATTCAAATTTTTGTAAAAAAGTTATGAAAAGTAATTGTCCATTTTGCTTTATTTGGAAAGTTCCTAACGTAAAAGGGCTGAGGAAAAACTTCCTCAGCAAACATAAATTATATTTGGATTTCATCATTTAACCGAATGATTTAAGAACTTCACACATACTGGATCGGGGACGGTTACGTCTTTTTGTAGGAGACTCAGCTTTCCATTGGTTTGCTCTCTTGAATAGAGGACAAGATTGCTAGAATTTTGATTCGCAACAATAAGAAAGTTTTCTGATGGGTCCAGCATAAAATCACGTGGCCAATTCCCCTCAGTGGAGACATGTTCAATGAGACTTAGCTGATAGGTTTCCTGATTCACTTCAAATACAGCTATACTATCATGCCCACGGTTGGCTACATAGACAAATTTGCCATCTGAGGTGATATGGATAGCGCTCCCTTGGTTATTTTCATTAAAGGAATCCGGAAGAGCTGAAATGACCTGCTTTTGTTCAAAGCTACCATCGTTTTGGTTATATTTCAAAACAATTAATTCTGAACTAAACTCAGTCATAACGTACGCATAGGGCTCCCTTGGATGAAAGGTAAGATGTCTAGGCCCACTGCCTGGTTTTGTTGCCAGCCTTGTAACTTCAACTAATTGGCCATTTTCTAGACGGTATGTAATAATCTGGTCAATTCCGAGCTCTGCGACAACAATGTATTTTCCATCTGGGGTATAGCCGGAATAATGAGTATGCGCTTTTTCTTGGCGAGGATCGGGACCGGAACCCTCATGTTTTGCAAAAGATAGTGGAGCCGTAATCGAACCATCTTCATTTGATTTGTAGTATGTTACCGTGCCTTTATGATAGTTTGTCGCTAGGACTGATTGATTGGGTCCTGTGATAACATGGCAAGGAGATGCACCACTCTCAAGGGTTCGATTTAATTCTCGTAGTTGAGCTGCATCTTCTGATAGACTAAAAGCTGCAACTCCTCCTGATTCCCCTTCTTTTACAACAGAGTACAGAAATTGTTGGTCCTCCGTAATGGTTAAATAAGTTGGATTCTCTAATTCAGCAACAACTTCAATATTCGAGATTGTTTTTCCTTGTGTATCTAATTGAAAGGAATATATCCCTTTACTTTCTCCCTTTGTGTATGTACCTATGAACCCGCGGAATAGATGGTTATTCTTCATTACTTTTGTTCCTCCTATACTTTTAATAATCTCTATTATACAAATGAAAGACCAGTACATGAACTGTACAGGTCTAAAAAATAATCATATTTAAGACAACTCACTCATAAAATCAAGTTGTCTCATTAAGGTTTGTCCATTGTTCGAAAGTACCTGTGCCATTGCAACCTTGGCAGTCATATGGGGTTACATTATATACAAATTCAGTTGCAGGGAATATGTGATAGCCTCTGCCAAAACAATCTGGGCATTTATCTTGTTCTTTCATATTAGAAACATGTTTTTGATATCTAGAGTCTTTCCAATCCTGATAGGCGTTCAAGAGCCCCATTTTCATCACCTCACAGTTATACCTTATTATATTTACTATATGTAAATGCTTTATACAGTGTTCGAGACTAAAAAGGTGATTTTAAAAATGCTTTTCTAGAGTTGAAAACAGTGACAAATGTCCTAGAAAGAAAGCGCATTTATAGTGAGTAGTGAAAAATAGGAGTACATTTTCCACTTTACAATTTAGGGAAAAGAGAGTATATTAACTCTTTGTAGCAAGAGTTTTCTCTTAGAAGAACCGTAAAGTATAATATAACTATAGTAGAAAAGTTTCGTTGAAATCTAAATTAAAAAGCAGGTGAAAAAATGAAAAGCATCATTAATTTTGGAAAACAGAGTCTGAATAATTACATGGGGTTTTTCTTTTTAGCCGTATTCCTTCTCTGGATTAAAACATATGCCGTTCAGGTAACACAGTTCAGTCTAGGAGTCGAGAATTCCATTCAGTCCTTTCTATTATTCTTAAGTCCACTTGCTTCTGCAATCTTGTTCCTTGGACTTGCTATGTTTAAGAAGGACAAGAAAAAATATCGCTGGCTCCTTATTAATTATTTTGTCCTTAGTTTTTTATTATATGCAAATGTACTGTATTATCGTTTTTTCAATGACTTTATTACTCTACCGACACTATTTCAAACCCAGAACTTTGGAGATGTAAGTTCAAGTCTATATACTTTATTTAAGCCATATGATCTTCTTTTCTTTGTTGATTTTATCGTGTTGGCTGTTCTTGCGTCTAAACGCCTTAATTTTATCAAGTTCGATACCTCTAAGATTAGCGGACGAAAGATTGCGGCTGTCTTTTTATTAGGACTTGCTATTTTCAGTGCGAATCTTGGTATGGCGGAAGCTGATCGCCCACAACTTTTAACAAGAACATTCGACAGAAACTATATTGTAAAATATTTAGGGATGTACAATTATACCGTTTACGACGCTGTTCAAAGTACGAGAGCCTCTGCTCAGCGTGTTATGGCTGATAGCAATGATATAACGGAAGTGATTAACTACACTCAATCTCAGTTTGCTGAGCCTAATCCAGAGTATTTTGGAGCGTTAGAAGGCCGTAATGTCATCTATATTCATTTAGAATCTGTTCAAAATTTCTTGATTGATTATGAATTGCATGGGGAAGAGGTTATGCCTTTCCTTAATTCATTGACTCGTGATGGAAATACACTTTATTTTGATAACTTCTATCACCAAACAGCCCAAGGAAAAACAGCTGATGCTGAATTCATGTTGGAAAATTCATTGTTTGGTTTGCCTCAGGGCTCTGCCTTCTCAATGAAGGGGATGAATACTTATCAGGCTGCACCGGCGATCCTTTCACAACAGAAAGGATATACTTCTGCTGTCTTTCACGGCAACACAAGGTCATTCTGGAACCGTGATGAAATCTATAAATCTTTTGGCATTGACAAGTTTTATGACTCTAGCTACTACGATATGAGCCCGGAAAATGTAACGAATTACGGATTAATGGATAAGCCGTTTTTTAAAGAATCTATTCCGTTGCTTCAGTCTTTGCCACAGCCTTTCTATTCGAAGTTTATTATGCTGACACACCATTATCCTTTTACAATGGATCAAGAGCAAGCAACGATTGAAAAACATGACACTGGGAGTAAAACGGTCGATAATTACTTCCAAACTGCTCGTTATTCAGACGAGGCATTAGATCAATTTTTCAATGACCTGAAAGAATCAGGAATTTATGATAATTCCGTTATTGTGATTTATGGGGACCATTATGGAATTTCTAAAAACCATAATAAAGCGATGGAAACCGTATTAGGGAAAGAAGTTACGCCAGAGGTTAGTGCTGAGTTGCAAGAAGTTCCACTTATCATTCATTCTCCTGGTTTAAAGGGTGGAGTGAATCACACATATGGTGGACAAATTGACTTAATGCCGACATTGCTTCATCTCCTTGGTGTTGAAGCAGAAGAGTTTGTTCATTTAGGGACTGACTTGCTTTCTGAGGACCACCGTGAGCTTGTAGCATTCCGTAACGGCGACTTTGTTAGTCCAACTGTTACTGCTGTTGACGAAAAGTACTATGACCCTGAAACAGGTGAATTGCTAGAGAAAACAGAGGAGATCGACCAGCTGAACCAAATTGTCAGACAGCAGTTAGAACTCTCTGATAAAGTTGTCAATGGGGATTTATTGCGTTTCTATACACCAGGTGATTTTACTTCTGTAAACCGATCTAAATATAATTATACAAATAAAGGTTCTGCGACAGAGAACTAAATAAAACTCGAGCAAGCTGCCTATGATATTCATAGGCAGCTTTTTGTTATAGCTATATTCCTTGTATTTACAGTAGAGAAGCAAAAAAGTTATCACTGTCACAAAATAGTCATTGCATTCGACATTGAAAATCATTATCATTTAATTATAGGCAATATTCAATCCAATAGAATGTTCTTATGGATAGACATATAAGATCCTTATCTGTTTACCATATAAGATTGGTGCCATTCAAAGAAAGAGTAAGGAATCTCATTATGAAACTTATTTACTTAATTATCAGCTTCATTGTTTTAGCGATCACTTCGTTGTTTATCGGAGTGCAAAATATTTCTCCACTAGATTTGTTCCAACTAACTGACGAGCAAACCCATATATTGTTAGTGAGTAGGCTTCCGCGATTAGTATCCATTATCTTGGCGGGCGTTGGGATGAGTATTTGTGGGTTGATTATGCAGCAACTTACAAGAAACAAATTTGTCTCTCCCACTACGGCAGGAACAGAAGATTCAGCTCGTTTCGGTATTTTGGTTTCCATGATGCTGTTTTCCGGAGCTGGACAGTTTGTAAGAGTACTAGTTGCTTTCTTCTTTGCTCTTTTAGGAAGTTTCATCTTCATGAAATTACTAGATAAAGTGAAATACAAGGACGCTATTTTCATTCCACTTGTGGGGATGATGTTTGGTAGTATTGTAGGTTCTATAACGACCTTCTTTGCCTACAAGGAAGATTTAATTCAAAATATGTCTTCCTGGTTACAAGGAAACTTTTCAATGATGATCCAAGGGCGTTACGAGCTTTTATACATTAGTATTCCACTCATTTTTATCGCATACCTATATGCAAATAAATTTACAATCGCAGGTATGGGAGAAGAGTTCGCAGTCAATCTTGGATTGAATCATAAACAAATCATGAACATCGGTCTGATGATTGTTGCCTTGATTACGGCAATTGTCGTGCTGACAGTAGGAATGATTCCGTTTTTAGGGTTGATTATTCCCAACATCGTAACGATGTACCGTGGGGATCATTTACAAAAAAGCCTTTCTCATACTGCACTACTAGGGGCAGTCTTCGTGTTAGCCTGTGATGTATTAGGTCGAGTTGTTATCTATCCATACGAGGTACCTATCGGTCTAACTGTCGGGGTAATTGGAAGCGGAATTTTTCTTTACATGATTATGAGGAGAAAGGCATATGAGTAATAAGGGTAAATTGATCGTATTAGCCGTTGTGGCTGTCTTGCTGGCAGCAGCATTTATATTTATTGACTTAGGGAACAATTGGGATTACGCACTTCCAAGAAGACTAAAAAAGGTATATGCCATTATCTTAACTGGGGGCGTTATCGCCTTTTCAACACTAGTCTTTCAGACAATAACAAATAACCGGATTTTAACACCTAGTATTATTGGTCTTGATTCATTGTATTTATTGATTCAGACCTTTCTAATATTTGTATTCGGTTCAATGAATTTGCTCGTCACTAATGAAAATGTGAACTTCCTTATCTCGGTTGGGTTAATGGTCATCTTTGCGGGACTATTATACAAATTACTATTCCGGGGGGATGGTCAAAACATTTACTTTCTCCTGTTGGTCGGTATTATTTTTGGGACCTTCTTTGGGAGTATAACAGAATTTATGCAAGTATTAATTGACCCGAATGAGTTTATGGTTGTACAGGATAGAATGTTTGCGAGTTTTAACAATGTTAAGACGGATTTGCTTTTGATTGCTACTATTGCGGTGATTTTGGTTTCACTTTACTCTGTGAAACTTATTAGATACCTAGATGTTTTGTCATTAGGAAAGGATCAAGCAGTAAACCTTGGAGTCGACTATGATTACGTTGTTAAAAGATTATTGGTTGTTATTGCAATTCTTGTATCCATTTCAACAGCTCTTGTCGGACCAATTACGTTTCTTGGATTGTTGGTGGCGAATGTTGCTCACCAATTTCTTAATACCTATAGACATAGCTACTTAATTATTGGTTCCATTTTTATTTCTATCATTGCTTTAGTAGGCGGTCAATTGATTGTCGAACGAGTCTTTACATTTGATACCACGCTAAGTGTGATTGTCAACTTCGTTGGTGGAGTGTATTTCATATATCTGTTGTTAAAGGAGAGTAAATCATGGTAGATGTTAAACACGTTTCTAAAGGGTACAACAATAAGAATGTAATCACAGACGTCTCAGTTAAAATTGCCAAAGGAAAAATTACCTCTTTTATCGGACCAAACGGAGCAGGTAAGAGTACACTGCTTTCAATGATTAGCCGCTTGATTGCTAAGGATGAAGGGGAAATATATATTGATGGTATGGACCTAACACGTTGTAAGAACAATGACTTAGCCAAAAAAATCTCCATCCTAAAGCAGTCAAACCATATAAATGTAAGACTTACGGTTAAAGAACTCGTTTCCTTTGGACGTTTCCCATATTCCCAAGGAAGACTAACGAAAGAAGATCGCAAATTCGTAAATGAAGCGATTCGTTACATGGAATTAGAAGAGTTCCAAGATAAGTACATAGACCAGTTAAGTGGTGGTCAAAGACAACGTGCTTATATTGCGATGGTCATTGCCCAAGATACTGAATATGTCCTTCTGGATGAACCGTTAAACAACCTTGATATGAAGCATTCTGTACAAATTATGAAGACGTTAAGAAGGCTTGCAGATGAGCTTGGGAAAACTGTTGTCATCGTCATTCATGATATCAACTTTGCTTCTTGTTATTCTGATTATATTGTCGCGATGAAGGATGGAAGAGTCATTAAAGAGGGAGCAACGGACGAAATTATCAATCCGGTTGTATTAAATGAAGTGTATGATATGGATTTCAAGATTGAGGAAATCAATCGAGAAAGAATCTGTGTGTTCTACTCTTAACAGCTATTCTTATAGATTGCTATTTTACCTAAAAAGGTCGAATGTATCAGCTGATACATTCGACCTTTTTTATTTATTCATTTTATTTCATTAAGCTTGAACTGGTACTTCAAGTCCAAGACCTTTTGCTATACGTGTTCCGTAGTCTGGATCTGCTTTATAGAAGTGTTGGATTTGACGAAGTTTAATTTCATCACTTTCAACTGGTTTCATTGCACCTACAATGTTCTCAACAAGGCGAGCTCTTTCTTCTTCGCTCATCAGGCGATATAAGTCACCAGCTTGTGTATAGTGGTCATCGTGATCATAGCTAACACTTTCAGCTACACCACTGACTGGGAAACCAGTAGTACGGTCTTCTGCAGACTCTTGTGGTCCACTAAAGCTATTAGGCTCATAATAAACACTGCTACCACCGTTGCTGTCTGGACGCATAAATCCATCGCGCTGATAGTTATTTACTTCCGCTTTCGGACGGTTAATTGGTAGGGCATTATGGTTGGCACCTACACGATAACGGTGTGCGTCAGAATACGCGAACAGACGTCCTTGAAGCATTTTATCTGGTGAGGCCTCAATTCCCGGCACAAAGTTTCCTGGAGATAGAGTTACTTGCTCGACTTCAGCAAAGTAGTTCTCTGGATTTTTGTTAAGGGTCATCTTACCAACTTCAATAAGTGGATAATCCTTTTGAGACCATACTTTTGTTACATCAAACGGATCCCAGCGGTATGTATCCGCATCTTCAACAGGCATGATTTGAACATATAACGTCCAAGACGGAAAATCGCCTTTATCAATTGCATTGAAAAGGTCCTCTGTATGGTAGTCTGGGTTTTCGCCGGCAATCTTAGCGGCTACATCTGGAGCTAAGTTTTTCACACCTTGGTTGGTCTTAAAATGATATTTTACCCAAACCGCTTCACCTTCATTGTTTACCCATTTGAAGGTATGGCTACCAAAGCCGTGCATATGACGTAGAGTAGCAGGAATACCACGGTCAGACATTAGAATCGTTACTTGATGTAAAGATTCAGGTGAAAGAGACCAAAAGTCCCAAACCGCATTTGGATTTTTTAAATGTGTTTGTGGGTGTCTTTTTTGTGTATGGATAAAGTCAGGAAACTTGATTGCATCACGAATAAAGAATACAGGTGTATTGTTTCCTACCAAGTCATAGTTTCCTTCTTCAGTATAAAACTTAACAGCGAAACCACGTGGGTCACGGACTGTATCAGCTGAGCCTAGCTCACCGGCAACAGTTGAGAAACGAATGAACATAGGAGTTCGCTTGCCTACTTCGGAAAGAAAGTCGGCTTTAGTGTATTTGCTTACATCATTCGTTACTTCGAAATAGCCGTGTGCACCCGCACCTTTAGCATGAACAACACGTTCAGGAACACGTTCACGATTAAAATGGGCCAATTTTTCTAATAAATGGACATCTTGAATTAAAGTTGGTCCACGTGATCCGGCCGTCATGGAATTTTGATTGTCACCAACTGGGGCACCCCAGCTTGTCGTAAGCTTTTTGCTCATAGTATTACGTCCTCCCTTTATTTTCTATTACATTAGTTTTATATAAAATAAATTAAGATTAATTTAAAAATAAATCTTAATTTATAATTATTATAAAATACAGCTTGTGCATAAGTCAACTAGATTTCTACTATTTATAATTACTATTAAATTTATTTACCCTAAAAGAAAGGGGGTAAACCTTGATGTTATTAAGGATGTGGTTTTATATATAAATAGTTTATTCCTCTTTTAGGACAAATATCATAATTAATTCAATCGTCTTCTTTGCAAAATTATTGATAAAAACTAAGGTTGATATTCTAATATAATTGATATACGTATGTTGTAATTGAGAATAAAGCATCGGAACATAAAAGTGACTAAGAAAGTAAAAACAACAGCTGTGAATAGCGGCCCGTCGTTAAATTACAGGATGACTTGAAGAATAGAGGTTTTGAACTTATTGTGAACAATGGCTGTGATTAACGGAAATATTAGCTAAATAGACTATAATGATTATGAGAATATAGTTATTGGAGGAATTCGCTTGAAGACAGAATTAACATTGGCGGTTAATCAGCAAATTGCAAACTGGAGCGTTCTTTACATCAAACTACATAATTATCATTGGTATGTGACAGGACCAGAGTTTTTTACCCTTCATGCAAAATTTGAAGAGCTATATAATGAAACAGCATTGCATATTGATGAACTAGCAGAGCGATTACTAGCACTTGGAGATAAACCTGTTGCGACAATGCGTGAATGCTTAGAAATCTCTTCTGTTAAAGAAGCAAATGGTGGCGAGTCTGCAACAGATATGGTTGCCTCTATTGTAGAAGATTTCTCAGTTATGATAGCTGAATTGAAGAAGGGAATGGAGATTGCAGGATCAGTAGGGGATGAAACAACAGGTGATTTGCTATTATCAATCCATTCAAGCCTTGAGAAACATGTGTGGATGCTTAACTCGTTTCTTGGAAGATAAGTAGTCTCTCCTAGGCAGGTTTGAGTAAAACGAAGTTTCTTCATATTAAGTACGACAAAAGGGCAGCCTGGGCTGTCCTTTTTTGATGAGGCTGTTTTCGTAAAGATTGTTGTTAAAATTGTAAAAATCTTAAAGCCGATTTTTACTACCTAAAGCCGATTTTAACGCAAGGTAAGGGATTACGTACGTTATAGTAAGTTTGCAAGCTCTTTTCTCAAAAATTTATAGCTATATTGCGTGAAATAAAGCTTCATTTATCCTATTTTGTATTTAAAAACAACAAAGTTTGAGAAAAGAGCCTTTGATGAAAACTGCAAATGCACATTACAAGCCTGTTTCAGACTGTAAAAATACATCCATTATGATACTGTTGAGGTTATTTTTGGGCGTGGAGTGGAATAGGAATATTTTTCAAATGAACAAAAAAGGGTAGTCTTTATAAGGGTTCTAGCAATCTATTAATAGATACCACTTTTTGGGTAATGATTCACTATGTTACAACTGATAGCCTACTAGTAGAGACAGCGAGATTACTAGGAGGTATGAATATGAAAACTTTAAAAAAACTAACTCTAGCATTAACGTTAACAGCATCACTTGCATTTACTGCGTTTATTCCAAATGTTGATGCGGCAACGCAACATACGGTTAAATCTGGTGATACATTATGGAAGATTGCTTCTCAATATGGGATTACTTTTAATCAATTGAAGACCACAAATAAGCTCTCTTCTAATACAATTTATCCTGGACAAAGGTTCACAATTCCGAACACAACAGGTATAACTGCAGCCGAAAAGGATTTAATGGCCCGTCTTGTTCATGCAGAAGCTAAAGGGGAACCTTATGCAGGGAAAGTAGCAGTTGCGACAGTAATTTTGAACAGGATTGATAGTCCAGACTTCCCGAATACTTTGAGCGGTGTAGTTCATGAGAAGGTGAACGGTTATTACGCTTTTACTCCAGTACAGAATGGAGAAATTAATAAGCCTGCAGATGCGGAAGCAAAAAGAGCGGTAAATGAAGCATTAGCGTTCCGTGGACAAGGTAGCGGTTCACTATTCTTTTTTAATCCGAAAACAGCAAAAAGTGATTGGATCTTCTCCCGTCAAGTAACAGTTACAATCGGGAATCATCGTTTTGCAAAATAATAATAAATAAAAACAGCGTAGGAGATTTTTTCTCCTACGCTGTTTTCTTTTATTTTAATACGTCATGGTCCACGTAACGTTCGCCATTAAGTTCACTTAACAAATTAATCGCTACTTTAGCGCCATCACCTGCTGTGATAATGGTATGTACACTTACGCCTGCACATGTACCTGCTGCCCAAATACCTTCTACATTTGTTTTTCCGTCAGAATCAACATCGAGGACGGTCTTAATGCGTGGTTCTGTTCCTTCTTTTGTGTTAACCCCGATTTTTTCAGCTAATGCCACGGAAACACCTGAAGCGAGGATGACGTGTTTTGCTAGAAATTCCTGACCATCTGTTTCGAGGACAAATCCTTCTTCGCTTTTAGTAATATTGGTTACTTCAGTTTGAACTAATTCTGCCCCAAGTTTGGTTGCTTGTTGTTTACCAGTCTCTACTAATTCTGGTCCAGTAACTTCTTGAACTCCATAGTGGTTTTCAATCCAAGCTCTTTTGGTCATGCTCTTGTCACTGTCAATCAATAAAGTTTTCTTGCCAGCCTTTGCAGTGAAAATCGCAGCGCTAGCTCCTGCCGGTCCAGCACCAATAATAGCGATATCAATCATGCTAAATCTACCTCCTAATTTTTGTATCATTACTATTGTAGCAAAGTTAAATTTTTTCTTCCCAATTTTTGCTTATGAAAAATCGAAGTCATTTTTAAAAAGTAAACAATTTAGATTTTTTTATAAATTTAAAAAACTGATTGAAATTCCATAATTTGAGTGGTTTAATAGTGGGTAGATAGAACTTATCAGATATGTGATATCTGAAAGGTAGGTGAGAATCACTTGAACGTAGAGAAAATACAGAATAAAAAGGTCTCAGACCATGTAGTAGAGCAAATAGAGAAAATGATTGAATCAGGGGATTTCACGATTGGCGAAAAACTCCCCTCTGTTCGGGAACTTTGTGAACTATTTGGTGTCGGCCGATCAGCGGTTAGGGATGCCATTACGACCTTAAAGGGGAAAGGGACCGTTGAAGTGAAGCAAGGAGAAGGGACCTATATCCGTGGCTTTGATTCATCAAGTCTTTTTAAGAGCCAAGTGTTACTGCCGAGTTTAAAGGATATTCAAGAATTGTTTCAGGTAAGGAAAATGCTTGAAACTGGTATGGCAGAAATGGCCTCTTTAAACCGTACCGATGAAATGATTAGTGAAATGGAAGACATTCTGTCAAACCAGTCCGAATCTGGATGGGGGTCAGATTATCGCTTCCATACGGCAATAGCTAAAAGTTCAGGAAATGAAATCTTGCTTCAATTAGTTGGGTTCATTTCTTCAGCGATGAAGAAGGTCATGATTGAGTTTTATAAGCATATTGAGAAAGATATAAAAATTGTAAATCAGATTGACCAGCAGCATGACCGTATTCTACAGGCTATCAAAGATCAAAATCCTAAGGTTGCTCATCAGGAAATGATGGACCATTTAACCTTTGTGGAAGCACTTTTACAGAGTAGTGTCTTAGAAAAAGCATAGAACATAGGGGGTGTTCGTTTGGTTACAGCAGAGCTTATCAATGAATTGAAAGCGGTTTTACCAGAAGTAAAAATGGCTACAGAGGAAAATCAGATTACCTTGTTTCCAAACACAGAAGAACATATCGTTGAAATTGTGAAATACTGTCAAAACCATAAAAAGACCCTACGCATTATTGGGGGAGGGACGAAAAGTAAGTTAGATACTTCAAATGAACTGGTAGATATTAAACTATCACTTTCTGAATATAGCGGAATTGTCGAGCATACGGTTGGGGATATGACGGTTACGGTGAAGGCAGGTACTCGATACGAGGAATTACAAGAATACTTGGCACAGCACAAACAAAAGGTAGCATTGGATCCTTCTTGGCAAAGGGATGCTACTATGGGTGGCGTAATTGCTGCTAATGACAGTGGGCCAAAACGGCTAGGCTACGGTACGGCGAGGGATTGTGTTATTGGCTTAAGAACGGTCTACCCCGATGGTAAAGTCATCAGGTCTGGGGGCAGAGTTGTAAAAAATGTAGCCGGTTATGATATGAATAAGCTTTTCATCGGGTCAATGGGTACGTTAGGGGTGATATCAGAAATCACGCTAAAGCTGAGACCACTGCATAAATGTGAAAGTCTTATTTTGCTCTCATTTCCAAATGGGAACCTTGATGAAGTCCGTAGGTTTGCAGTTGAACTTCTCGATTCGATGATGGAGCCAATAGCACTCGAGTTGTTAAACCCTCCAATGGCTGAAAAGCTTGCCGATATAAACGCTTATACATTAGCAATAAGTTTAGAGGACGTGGAAACATCTGTCCGTTATCAAGAAGAGTTCATTCAAAAATTGCGACCGAACAATGCTGAGCTCACAATTCTCAATGAAGACCAAGCTGCTAGTTTTTGGCAGAGGGTTTACACTGTTGCTCCAAGCGGTGTTGACGAAGATTCATCAACCAAAAATAATGCCGAGACAGTAGCCTTAATGAAAGTCGGGGTTGTCAACTTAAGTGTACTTGACGTTGCTAGAGAGTGTCAGCTCGTGTCAGATCGGTATTCAGTAAGGGTCGAAGCACATGGTGGACTTGGAACGGGAATTGCTCAAGTCATTCTTCGAGGGGCTAGTGAGGATGTAAGTCAATCTATCATCCACTTGCGAGAGTATGCTGTGAAATTGGGTGGATATGGGATTGTCAAATATCTGCCCGAATCATTGAATGGTACGGTAGATGTTTGGGGCGAAAAGCCATCTTACTTCCAGCTTCTTAAAGGTATAAAAGCAAAGATGGACCCAAGTGGAATCATGAATCCAAAACGATTTATCGGGGGGATATAATTTGAGTTTAAGAGAATTGGACTTAAACCAAGATCCAGCTTGTACAACAAAAAGCTTAAGCAATTATCTACCAAAGGATCATCCAGATGAAAATAAATGGGCCGATTGTGTTCACTGTGGGATGTGCCTTGAGTCCTGTCCAACCTATGAGATTACAGGGCAAGAACAACACTCTCCAAGAGGACGTGTCCACCTGATAAAGTCCGTAGCGGAAGGCAAGCTAGAGCTAAACCAGTTTTTCTCTGATCCTGTCTTTGCCTGCCTTGATTGTCGGGCATGTACAACCGCTTGTCCGGCGGATGTAGATGTAGGTGGATTGATAGAGGAAGCCCGCGGTCAAGTTCGACAAGCCATCCCTCTGACTGGCTGGCAAGGTGCGGTCAGCAAGCTTTTCTTAAAAGGAATCTTTCCAAAGCAAACTCGCCTGAACAAGTTAGGAGGTTTGTTAAAGTTTTATCAGAAAAGTGGGATGCAAACAGCTGTTAGAAAAACAGGTTTGATTAAAATTATGCCAGAGCATCTCGTAGAAATGGAATCAATCATGCCTGAAATCAAGCAGCCTGTTCGAGAAAGATATAAAAACCAGACAGTGATTAAACCAAAGGGTGAAATAAAGCAGGAAGTTGCCTTTTTAACAGGATGTATTATGGATGTGATGTTCAGTGACATTAATGAGGCAACAATTAATGTTCTTACCCGAAATGGAAATGAAGTGACCATTCCGAAAAATCAAGGATGTTGTGGGGCCCTTCACGTGCATGCTGGTGATAGGGATACAGGAAGGATGCTTGCAAAACAGAATATCGAAGCGTTTAAAGATGCGGACAAAGTCATTACGAATGCTGCTGGATGTGGCTGCATGCTCAAGGAATATCCAGAGTTATTCCAGGATGATCCAGAATGGCATGAGAAGGCTGAGGAATTCTCCAAAAAGGTTGAAGATATTTCAAAACATCTGCACGATACAGGCTATGAAAAGCCGAAGGCAGAGCTAAACAAGCGCATTACTTATCATGATGCTTGTCACCTTGCTCACGGTCAAGGCATTCGTCAAGAGCCGCGGGATATTCTCTTAGACATCCCTGGAGTCGAAATGGTTCATATGCCAAATTCAGACCGATGCTGTGGTAGTGCGGGAATCTATAATATTACCAATCCAGAAATGGCTGGAGCTGTTTTAGAAAACAAAATGGCCAATGTTCCTGATGATGTTGAGATGATTTCAATGGGGAATCCAGGCTGCATGTTGCAGATGGCCATAGGCGTTCAAAAATACGGTAGGAATCAAAAAGTCGTCCATACCGTCCAGTTACTTGATTGGGCCTATCAAAAAGAGGACGGGAAGGGGGATCTGTAATGCCGGCAACGAAGGTAATTAAGTCTAAGGATAAACATATTCAACAACTTGCAACCATTGTTGGCGGAGGACGTTCAATCCTCTACCAAAAAGAGGATTTACTCGCTTATGATTGTGATGGATTTACGATACACAAACATCTGCCAAAAGCTGTTGTTTTTCCTAAGGATACCCAGGAGGTAGCAGCTCTAGTAAAATACTGCCATGATAATGATTTACCTTTCCTTGCCCGTGGAGCAGGAACAGGCTTAAGTGGTGGAGCAATCCCCTTAAATGAGGAAGTAATTATCTCGATGGTAAGAATGAAACGGCTTTTAAGCGTAGATATGGAAAATCGACGAGCTGTGGTTGAACCAGGATTTGTTAATTTGAAGTTGACTAATTCCATTTCCGATAAGGGATATTATTATGCCCCGGACCCATCGAGTCAATATTGCTGCACGATTGGCGGTAATGTTGCCGAAAATGCTGGGGGGGCACACTGCCTTAAATATGGAGTTACGACAAACCATATTCTTGGGTTGGAAGTAGTCATGCCGAATGGGGATATCATTGAAATTGGTAAGGATGGAGTGGCCGATGAACCAGGTTATGATCTATTAGGGCTTATTACAGGCTCAGAAGGTACACTTGGAATTGTGACCAAAATCGTTGTTCGGATCTTAAAGAACCCGGAATCAAAACAAACTGTACTTGCTTATTTCGATAAGGTATCAGATGGAAGCCAGGCCGTGTCTGACATTATCTCTTCCGGCATTGTGCCAGCTGCCTTAGAAATGATGGATAAAACCGCGATTGAGGGAGTAGAGGCAGCAGCTTTCCCTGTAGGACATCCAAAGGATATAGATGCGGTATTATTAATTGAAGTGGATGGAATTTCTGCAGGAATTGATGAACAGATTGAAGAAATACTTAAGGTATGCCGAAACCGAAATGTCCGTGAAGTAAAGGTTGCTCAGGATGAGGCAGAAAGAGGTCGCTGGTGGGCAAACCGAAAAACTGGCTTCGGGGCTATGGGAGCAATCTCCCCAGATTACCTTGTTCAGGATGGAGTTATTCCACGTAGCAAGCTTCCTATCGTTCTAGAAAGAATCAATCAGATCAGTGAAGAGTCAGGTTTAAGAATTGCAAATATCTTTCATGCAGGAGATGGAAACCTGCATCCGCTCGTTTTGTTCGATGCACGAGTACCCGGAGAAATCGAAAAAGCGTTAGAGGCGGGAAGTGCCTGCTTAAAGGTATGCGCAGACGTAGGAGGAACCATTACAGGGGAACATGGTGTGGGTATAGAAAAACGAGAAGAAATGCGTTTTGTTTTTACAGAAGAAGAGATTGCAGCACAAACAGATGTAAGAGAGGTTTTTAATCCTAAGAATCTATTAAATGCCGGCAAACTTTTCCCATCTCCAGGTCGTTGTGTTGAAGTGAAAAAGGAAATGAAAGCGTCAGCAACTTCATAAAGATTTAAACAGTATTAGGTTAATACAGAAATATATTTAAATATTATGAAAATTAATTGAAGGCCCATGATTGATAGTGCTATTATGTCCCTATGAGGAAATGAAATGGAGGAAACAGACAAATGACAGAGTATGTAAAAATTGGTAGTATTCAAGTAGCAAAAGAACTATATGATTTTATTAATTCCGAAGTACTCCCTGATAGTCAGGTTGAAGGAAGTGCGTTTTGGCAAGGGTTTGGTCAGCTAGTCCATGATCTCACCCCAAAAAATAAGGAACTTCTTGCCGTTCGTGATGAGCTTCAAGCAAAGATCGATGCTTGGCATCAAGAAAATAGTAAAGACACTGATTTTGAAAGCTATAAATCTTTCTTAACAGAAATTGGTTATTTAGAGCCGGTAGTAGAAGATTACCAGATTCAAACGACCAATGTCGATGATGAGGTTGCGATTCAAGCCGGCCCGCAGTTGGTTGTACCTGGAGATAATGCTCGTTACGCACTAAATGCAGCAAATGCTCGTTGGGGAAGCTTATATGATGCATTATACGGTACAGATGCAATCAGCGAGGAAAATGGAGCTGAAAAAGGAATCGGCTATAATCCTGTTCGTGGAAATAAGGTTATTCAATTTGGTAAGAACTTCCTTGATCAAGCTGCGCCATTACAAGGTGCATCGCACGAGAATGTGGTTCAATATGCCATCGAAAATGGTGAGTTGAAAGCTTCACTTGAAAATGGTGAAAAAGCTGTTCTAGTGGATGCTGAGAAATTTGCAGGCTATCAAGGCAGTCAGGAAGAACCAAAGGCTGTCTTAATTAAAAATAACGGTCTACACTTCGAAATCCAGATTGATCGAGCCCACTCTGTTGGCAAGACAGATAAAGCAGGCGTGAAAGATATCCTTTTAGAGGCTGCAGTCACGACGATTATTGACTGTGAAGATTCAGTTGCTGCTGTCGATGCTGAAGATAAGACTCTTATTTATCGTAACTGGTTGGGTCTAATGAAAGGCGATTTAACCTCGACATTCCGTAAAGATGGGAAGGAGTTAACACGTGCAATGAACTCCGACCGCACCTATACATCTACTAACGGAGGAGAGCTTACTCTTAGGGGTCGTTCCATGTTGTTCATCCGCAATGTAGGTCATTTGATGACAACCAATGTCGTGCTAGATGAGAATGGTCAAGAGATTCCTGAAGGAATACTGGACGGCGTGTTTACAAGTCTAATTGGGAAACATACGATTTTGGGCAATGGAGCACACCAAAACTCACTGAAGGGCTCTATTTATATCGTTAAGCCAAAAATGCACGGCTCTAAAGAAGTAGCCTTTGCAAATGAACTATTTGATCGTATTGAGGATTTAATTGGAGTAGAACGTAATACCTTGAAAATTGGTGTAATGGATGAAGAACGTCGCACCTCTCTTAACTTGAAAAATTGTATTAAAGAGGTTAAAGATCGCATTGTCTTCATTAATACTGGATTCCTTGACCGTACTGGGGATGAGATGCATACCTCAATGGAAGCGGGTCCGATGATTCGCAAGGGAGATATGAAATCTTCTACATGGCTTCAAGGATATGAAAATTCCAATGTGTTCAC
The DNA here is from genome assembly GCF_044803185.1 of Mesobacillus maritimus. Lineage (GTDB taxonomy): Bacteria > Bacillota > Bacilli > Bacillales > Cytobacillaceae > Mesobacillus_B > Mesobacillus_B maritimus_B. The sequence continues at coordinate 4,629,743 of NZ_CP085225.1, read as the reverse complement.
GGGATTGTCCGTTGGTTTCCAAGGCAAAGCACAAATTGGTAAAGGAATGTGGGCAATGCCGGATTTGATGGCTGCCATGATTCAACAGAAGATTGGCCATCCAAGAGCTGGAGCGAACACAGCTTGGGTTCCTTCGCCAACTGGTGCCACTTTACATGCCCTTCACTACCATCAGGTAAATGTGAAGGAAGTTCAGGAAGAATTGAAAAGAGAAGTAAAAGACTTACGCGATGATATTCTTCAAATTCCAGTCTCTGAAAGTCCTAATTGGACACCAGAGGAAGTTCAAGAAGAGCTAGATAACAATGCTCAAGGGATCCTTGGCTATGTTGTTCGTTGGGTTGAACTTGGTGTTGGTTGTTCCAAGGTTCCAGACATTAATAATGTTGGATTAATGGAAGACCGTGCAACATTAAGAATCTCTAGTCAGCATATGGCTAATTGGCTCCGCCATGGTATTTGTTCAGAAGAACAAGTGATGGAAACGCTGAAGCGGATGGCGAAAGTCGTTGATGAACAAAATGCAGGAGATCCTGCCTACCGTCCAATGGCAGTTGATTATGATAACTCTGTTGCTTTCCAAGCTGCTTGTGATCTAGTCTTTAAGGGATTAGAACAGCCAAACGGATATACTGAGCCAATTCTTCATAGTCGACGTCAGGAAGCAAAAGCGAAGTTCGCGACACAGCGTTAAACGGGAGTTCACCTCTACAGGGCATTCTGATGTCCTGTAGAGATTATTTGCTACATATTTTGATAGAAAGCTACGATGCAGTGTTATTTAGAAATCATCTTTTGGAGGTTTTAAAGTGAAATTTACTAGATTTATGGTCGGTCAAGACTCCTATGCAGGTGTTGTAGAGGGCGAAACAATTAGAGAGATTAAAGGGGATATCTTTACCAGCTGGACGTATACAGGGAATGTTTTTTCCCTTGGAGAAGTAAAGTTATTAGCACCGCTTGAGCCAAATCAGGTGATTGGGATTGGAGCAAATTATGTTGAGAAAAAGGAAGATTTGCCAAGTGAGCTTCCAGCAATTCCGGTGTTTTTCTTCAAGCCAACTTCATCTGTAATTGGCCCTGAGGATGATATTGTCATTCCAGAAGGAATCGACCAAGTGAAGTTTGAATCTGAATTGGCAGTTGTCATAGGGAAGGAAGCAAAAAATGTAGCTGAAGAAGATGTTTTAGACTATGTATTTGGTTATACAGTGGGAAATGATGTAACAGCTCCACAATTTTTCCGTGAAGATGGGCATTGGACAATTGGGAAATCGTTTGATACATTCACCCCGCTGGGACCAGTAATTGAAACGGAAATAGATCCATCTACAGTTATGGTAGAGGCTAAGCTTAACGGAGTTGAAAAACAAAACAGCTCAACTGAGTTAATGATCATTTCCCTTCGTAAGATGGTTTCATATTTAACGAATGTGATGACTTTAAAACCAGGGGATGTCATCCTAACTGGGAGCCCGCTAGGTGCAGAGATGGTAAATGCCGGTGATAGTATTGAATGTGAAATAAAAGGAATAGGGACTCTTCGCAATTCGTTTGTAACATCTAAAACCCATGTATCTTAATGGTGTTCCATCAGCATTAATAGTGGTACAAGCCGTTTAAATTCATATTTAAAGGTAATAAAAAGACGATTTCCGTTAAGTGGTAAATCGTCTTTTTATTTTTATTTCGAAGAATACTGTGAAAATTATTGAAACAAACAGAATTTTTAGTATAATTAATTTAGAGTAGTGTTATATAACATGTCTATTCTAGTTATATAACATTTCGCTGGAACAGATGGGATGTTGAACATTGTAAGCGCAAACAAAAAGGGGGGGGCAATTTGAGTACTGGTTTACTAGCATTTTTATCACTTTTACCTATTTTAGCAGTAGGAATTTTCCTGGTTGGTATGAGGATGCCTGCGAGCAAGGCAATGCCAATCTCATATCTCGTGGCTATTGGTTTGGCTTTATTTATCTGGAAGGTTCCAGGTACAAATGTTGCAGCTGCATCTATTAATGGATTAGTCGTGGCGGGAACACTCTTGTACATCATTTTTGGTGCAATTTTATTATTAAATACTTTACAGGAAAGTGGCGGGTTAAAAACCATCCGTCAGGGATTTACGGACATTACAGAAGACCGGCGAGTTCAGGTTATTATTGTTGCTTGGCTGTTTGGGTCGTTTATTGAAGGCTCGGCAGGATTTGGAACACCTGCAGCTGTTGCTGTCCCGCTAATGGTCGGATTAGGATTCCCAGCGATGGCAGCCGTTGTTGCAGGAATGGTTATCCAGAGTACACCAGTATCATTTGGCGCCGTTGGAACCCCAATGATTGTTGGGGTAGGGAATGGTTTGGGTGCAGATCCGAGCATAAGCAATAATTTTCCCGAGCTAGTTAGCTTAATTGCAGGAAAGGTCGCCATCCTCCACATGGTAGCTGGTGCACTCATCCCGCTTTTCGTTGTGGCAATTATGACAAGGTATTTCGGTAAAAATAAGTCATTCACCGAAGGCCTAAAGATTTGGAAGTTTGCGCTGTTTGCGTCATTTTCCATGACAATTCCATATGTGCTTGTAGCTAATTTCCTCGGGCCAGAATTCCCATCCATGATTGGTGGGTTAGTAGGATTGGCAATCGTGATATTTGCAGCCAAAAAAGGATTTCTTATGCCTCCTAAAGAAGAGGTTTGGGACTTTGAAGAAAAGTCGAAATGGGATCCTACGTGGACAGGTAAAATAGAAATTCGAGATATCGCTCATAAGAGTGGAACTATGAGCATGGTTCGTGCTTGGTCACCTTATATTTTGGTTGGTGTCTTTTTAGTAATCTCAAGATTGAAATCGCTACCATTCGTAGATTTACTACAGTCATGGACATTAGCAGCAGAGGATATATTTGGTTCAGGAATTACAGCTAGCTTTCAACCGCTTTATTCACCAGGAACCATCTTTATCCTTGTGTCCTTAATTACTTTCTTCATTCATGGCATGAATGGAGGCGCATACAAGTCAGCTTTCACTCAATCAGCGAAGACGACAATTGCTGCTTCAACCGCATTAGTCTTCACTGTTCCAATGGTTCAAGTGTTTTTGAATTCCGGTGGCGGTGCTGCTGGTTATGAGCGGATGCCGATTGAACTGGCCAATGGTGTTGTCGCGCTTGCTGGTGAATACTGGCCAATCTTTGCAACCTTCATTGGTGGTCTTGGTGCATTCATTGCTGGAAGTAATACTGTTAGTAATATGATGTTCTCGCTATTCCAATACGATGTAGGTTCCCAAATCGGGGTTGATCCAACCTGGATCGTTGCCTTACAGGCAGTTGGGGGAGCAGCTGGTAATATGATTTGCGTTCATAATGTTGTTGCAGCATCAGCGGTAGTTGGTTTAATGGGAAAAGAAGGAGATGTTATTCGTAAAACTCTGTTTCCTTTCGTCTATTATGCGCTCCTACTCGGAGGACTCGGCTACTCTATTGTTTGGTACGCAGATAAAGGGCTCTTCAATCTAGGTACCTTTATTGTTGCCTTCATTGCGATGATTGCCATTTATATTATCGCAACAAATAAAAAACGTGCTGCACAACTTACAATCAATCACCCAGGTGGGAAATCTATGTAAGGTTGATAAACCGCTACTCAAACGAGTAGCGGTTTTTTTTTGAAAAATGTAAGGAAGAGAAACAGTGAATAAGACTTTAGCAGATTAGGTAATATCTAAGTTCATTCAAATTTACTTACTTTTTAATAAATTGTGCAAAGTGCGCATGGAAATAGTCTGAATGTATATCTGCATGAATGTGATGATGAAGAAGCTCGTCAATTTGGTCTTTCTCCCCGTTAATGATTAGGGTGACCAATTGTTCATGCTCGCTTGGCTTTCAATTCATGTAACCCCTTCAAGGGGAGCTGCCCTGCTAATTCCTTGAAAATTTCCTTTTCTAAAGTGCTTCTAAGAAAAATAATCTGCTCAACTGAGTCCAAAGGAATTCTTAGACGAAGTAGTAAATGAGCGCTTTGCTAATCCGTATATACCAGATACACCTCAACGAATTGCTTCAGATACATCACAAAAGGTAGGAATTCGCTTTGGCGAAACCTTAAAGTCCTACAGAGATAGAGAAGACCTAAACCCAGCGGATTTAACTGCTATCCCACTTGCAATTGCAACATGGTGCCGTTATCTTTTAGCTATTGATGATGAAGGGAATGCATTCACTCTAAGCCCGGACCCACTGCTCGAGACTCTTCAAGGTGCTTTGGAGGGAGTTTCCTTAGGTGATCAAACATCTAACGTTAAATCGATCCTTTCCAATGAAGCCATTTTTAATGTTAATTTGTATGAAATTGGGTTAGGTGAAAAAATTGAAGGTATGTTCTATGAAATGCTTGCAGGTCCTGGAGCCGTTCGCCGTACACTTGAAAAGTATTTAGCTTAGTAAACAATAAGAGGTGGGCTATAAAAGCCCATCAGTAAGGAGATTGTCCTCTCCAGCCAGTAGTTCAGGCTGGGGTAGGGGCAATCTTTTTAATTTTCATTTACTTAGCGATCTACTTATTGTGTATTCTTTTATTTAGTTAGTTCTTTTCCCTCAAATTTTTCAATACGTTCGCGGACAAATCCAGGGACAGGCTGTTTCATTTGTGTTAAAGGGTTGTAACTCACATAAATAATCTCTGCTTCAAGTAAAGGAGTAGACTCTTCCTCTCTGATAATTTGAAATTCCATTGTCATACTACTGTTTCCAATTTTCGATGTGCGGCACCAAACGTTCAGCCAATCATTAAGTCTAGCAGACCCCTTATATTCTAATGTAGTTTTCGCAACAACAAAGTCAAACTCCCCTTGTTCTGCTAATGACATCACATCCATTTCCAAGCCTTCTTGAAAATACTCTGTAATAGCAACATCAAGATAGGTTAAATAATGAGCATTAAACACGATTTTTTGACCATCTATTTCTGAGTATCGAACCTTTAAGCGATGCGAAAAACGAAAACCCTCGGCCATTAGTTGTTCCTCCTAACGTTATTTTTGTAGTTTTTGTTAAAGAATAAATGTTGTTTTTTCACACGATTGATTGGAGCGGAAGGCACGAAGGCTCCTGCGGGAGTGCAAGTCCAAGGGAGACCCCGCAGGAGCGGAGCGACGAGGAGGCTTCCGGACTGCCCGCGAACCGCTCGTGCCTGGAGTGGAAATCAACATCCAATTTTTACAGTTAAATTAAATTTGAATATTCAAACTATATCAAGTTAGACAAAATACTTCAATAGATACCTTTGCAAAAGTTACATTTCTATGGCAAATCTTCTATAGGAATGCAATTTAAGAATTATTTAAGGATTTGTTTATTCCTAATTTACATTTCCCGTCTATTCTTTAGTTGTAAGAAAAAGATGAATAGGAGGGTTAACGATGAAGAAGAAAATGATCGCAGCGTTTGGGATTAGTGGAGCATTATTGATTAGCAGTGTTTACTCTATTTCAGCCAATACATCAGGTTATGAACTGTATAAGGATGCGCTGAAGAATACGCATCAATTAGAAAGTACGACCATGAATATGAGTCTAGTTTTAGATAACAACAACAAGGAAATTTACCGAATGGACTCAATTGTGAAAACTAATCGCTTAGAGGATTCCCTTGGAATGGAGGGGACAGTATCGAATGGACTAGAAGAAATGACGTATGAAATGACCAAGCAAGATGGGGAATACTTGGTGCGGAAAGAGAATGATAAAAAGGTTTATGTCATGGAATCAAACGGATCCAATCATGGTGCAGGTTTAGATGGAGATGAAGGGAAAGAGCTTAGGAACGACCTTGAGAATTTAGTAGATTTGCTTACGAAAAACTACCAACAGAAAATCACTGTTGAAGGCAATGAAGATGGCACCCAGCGAATTGACCTCGAATTATCCAGTTCGGAACTACCAATTGCTATGAACGCAGTAACATCTTTAATGTACAAACATGGTGTTATGCTTGATGATCGAGCGGATGATTCAGAAGCAAGCTTCCACAGTGTGAAGCCAGAATTGCCTAAATTAAAGAAAGATATCCTAATTGAAGATATAAAGATATCAGCTAAAGTAAGCGAAGGAAATTATATAGAAGAGCAATTCGTTACAGCTATATTTTCTGGAAAAGACGCTTCTGGAACTTCTAAGAAATTGCAGTTTTCCTTCAAACTTGAACTTACAAATGCAAATGAAACAATCGTTTCACCGATGGATGTCACAGGATTAGAACTAGTAGAATTCCAACATGGTCACGGGAAATAAGTTAGTCCGAGTCAGGGGAGACAATCACCCCAAGATGGCTGGTTGTCTCTAAAGAAGAACTTGGTGGTGTTGAAGATGGAGAAGGTTTTAGAAGTTTCGAATGTAAGCAAAGCGTTTAAGAATGGGCGTGGCATTCAGGATATTCACTTTTCGCTAGAACAAGGGAATGTAATGGGAGTGGTTGGTCCTAATGGTGCCGGGAAAACGACAATGATGAAATGTATAACTGGGTTGGCTAGGCCTGACAGTGGTCACATTACAATTTTCGGGAATGATGTAGAAAGGGATTATAAGAATGCTATGAAACATGTTGGCGCTTATATTGGTCCGGGTACAGTGTATCCTTATTTAAGTGCTATTCAGAATTTAAAACAACGCCTGCGCTTTTACCCTGAGCTATCAAACAATCGAATTGTTGAGGTTCTTGAACAAGTAGGCTTATTGGAATATAAACTTGAAAAGGCTTCTAGTCTTTCAATGGGAATGGCCCAACGACTTGGTCTTGCGGTTGCATTATTGTCCAAACCAAAACTTGTTATTCTTGATGAACCAGCGAATGGCTTGGATATCGATGGAATGCTTTTATTTAGAAGGACAGTGGAGGAGCTATCTTCGAGTGGTGTTACGTTTATTATTTCGAGCCATCTTACCAAAGAGCTTGATGAAATATGTAGCCATTTTGCTATCATACAAGATGGAAAATTACTCTTTAAGGGAAGTAAAAGTAGTTTAGGGAACGATAGACCAATCGAAGATGTTTATATAGAAAAAATGGGAGGAGACCGCTATGCTGGAAAGCATTAGAATGAATGCACGAAATGAAATGGTAAAGCTTACAGTAAAACGTGGGATAAAGTTTTACTATTGGATAGCGGTTCTCCTACCAGTTGTTCTGAGTATTTTGGCAGTGAAGATTCAATCCAATGATATGATCACTCTCCCATCTTTAAATATTAGTTTATCCATACTTAATGTATTTTTGATGGTAATCCTCCCAATGTTTGTTTTTACGGCCGCCTCGGATCTTTTTGCTGGGGAATGGGAAAGAGGCTCCCTCTTTCAAGTTAGTCCAATCAATCGAGTAGAGGTCTTTATTTCTAAAATCGTTGCGATATTTGTTCTCTGTTTTGCGCAATTAGGTATTGTGTGGGTCTTAGTCTCTCTCAGTATGAGCATCGCTGAAAAAAACTTCATTTGGTCGGAGATTGCAACTACCTTCGGTGCTTTTTTGGTATCCTTCTTGCCCTTGCTAGCCATTATATGTTTGGCATCATTCATCTCACAAGCCTTTAAACATGGTGCATCCGCTTTGGGGTTTATGATTTTAATTTATGCATTCATGTACGTATTCCCACTAATTATTTCTCAAACCACCTACCTCTTCCCAACCGCCTATTTAGATTGGTACCAGCAATGGGGCGGAAATGTGAATTTTGCGTGGCTAGGTAAGAGTATCGTCTATTTGTTCTCATTTTGTACATTGTTTTTGACTGCAGGCTATTATAGTTTTAATACAAAAGAACTATAACGAAGGTGTTTATATGTCTATTCGCAAGAGGTTGAATCTATCTTTTATGGCAATGGTCGTTATCCCAATCATATTATTCTTGATTGCCGGATTCCTAATTTTAACCTTATTTATCGGTGATTTAGGGGAATTGAATAAACTACTACCGGAAAGCCATAATTATAAACAAACTGCTAGTCAGGAATCGGAGCTATTTGTCTCGTTGAAAGAGAAGTCATTTCAGGCACCTCTTGAGTTGCTGGATGAAAATTATCTATTATCCTTACAAGCTGACCTTGAAAGAATTAACGCCGTTTTAGCAATTAGACATGGAAGTAACTTCATTTACACTTCTAAAGATTTGGCCGATATAACGGCAATGGATTTACCGGAGTTTGGTTACCACTCATCCGATAATAATATTGAAAAAATTGGTGACAAGACCTATGCAATTAAGCAGCAGGATTTCTTTATTCCTAATGTTGGCAACGCCTCATTATTCTTCATTAAAGATGCAAGTATTTTAACAAAACTAACGCAAACCATTTATCCGGTATTGTTTGTGACCTTGCTGTTAATCTTGGTGATTACAAACGGAACATTAACCTATTATGTTTCGCGGAGTATCATCAACCCAATTGATTCATTAAAAAATGCCGCACGAAAAATAAAAAGTGGCGATTTGAATCATGCGATTGAAATTAAAGGGAAAGATGAACTGACAGAACTCGCTCAAACCTTTGAAGATATGAGAAAGCAGTTAAAGGAATCTGCTGCTCTTCAAGCACAGTATGAAGAGAATCGGAAAGAGTTAATTGCACATATTTCTCATGACTTGAAGACTCCAATCACTTCAATAAAAGGTTATATAGAAGGAATACAAGATGGGGTTGCCACTTCTCCGGAGAGGTTACAACGATACCTTCAGACCATCTATCAGAAATCAAATGATTTGGATCATTTAATCGATGAACTATTCCTATACTCAAAATTGGATTTGAAAAAGGTCCCGTTTACGTTTGAAATTGTTGATCTGAAAGATTATTTAACTGATTATCTAGAAGAACTCAACTTTGATTTTGAAAAAACACAAACGAAAGTCAGGTTTACTCACGATGGATCATCAGAGTTCCTTGTTCAGGTAGACCGCGATAAAATAAAACGAGTTTTGTCTAATATTATTGAAAACAGCCTAAAGTATATGGACAAAGCTGATGGCAATATTGATATAAACTTAAGGAGCATTAAGGACTGCGTTAAGATTGAAATCACCGATAATGGCCCAGGTATTGCTAGCGATGCCCTTCCTTATGTTTTTCATCAGTTTTATCGTGCAGAGCAGTCAAGGAATAAGCAAACTGGAGGAAGTGGTTTGGGACTCTCCATTGCAAGAATGATTGTGGAAGAGCATAACGGTGAAATTGAGATCGAAAGCCAATTAAATAAAGGGACAAAGATTATTATCTCTCTGAGGAAGGTGTCACGATGAAACGGGTTTTAATTATTGAAGATGAAAAAAGTATCGCTGAACTTGAGAGAGATTATCTAGAGATTAATGGATACCAGGCAGATATCGCATTGAAAGGAGATGAGGGTCTTCAACTAGCTTTAGGGAAAGATTACGATTTAATCTTGCTGGATTTAATGTTACCGAATATCGATGGCTTTACCATCTGCAAAAAGATTCGTGCGGTCAAGGATATCCCAATAATGATGGTAACCGCTAAAAAAGATGATATTGATAAGGTTAGAGGCTTTGGACTAGGAGCTGATGATTATATTGTTAAGCCTTTTTCACCGAACGAATTAATTGCACGAATAAAAGCCCATCTATCAAGGTACGAACGCCTATTAACAAGGCAAGAATTACAGCCTGTAAATGAAATATTTATCCGTGGTTTACAAATTAATCGTTCTGACCGAAGGGTGTTTGTGAATAATCAGGAGGTTAATTTTACGACAAAAGAATTTGACCTTTTGGTATTCTTAGTGATGAACCCGAACCAAGTGTTTAGTAAAATTCAGTTATTTGAAAAATTATGGGGCTATGATAGTGTCGGGGATATTACGACAGTAACGGTTCATATCCGAAAAATACGTGAAAAAATTGAGAGAGATCCCTCGAATCCAGATTATATTGAAACGGTATGGGGGGCAGGTTACCGGTTCAAGGGAGAATAAGGAGGAAAAATCATGACGCATGCTCATATTACCGCGTGGGTTGTTGCAGTTATATTACTTATCGTTTTATTGTTTTTACAGAAGCAAGGAAAAAATACAAAGGTCCTACATATGATTCTACGGGTCTTCTACCTGTTGATTATCGGAACGGGAATCGTCATGTTGTTTGGATTGTATCAAATTACTCTTTTGTATATTTTAAAGTCATTACTTGGTGTAGTTCTAATTGGTTTATTCGAAATGATACTTGTGAGAGGGAAGAAAGCTGTAAATACGAAAAATCTTTGGATTCCTTTTGTCATCTTATTCATAGTAGTCCTTTATCTTGGCTTTAAACTTCCTTTGGGCTTTTATTGGTTCTAAGTTTTAATAAATAGCATCAATAAGAACCTGTTCATAGGCATACAATGTCTAGTGGACAGGTTCTTTTTAGTTATTGAATATGGTATGTTGTTGTTTGTCGAGGATAATTTCACTTCGTTTTGACGGAAGTCACATGAGGAAGTTCCAACGTGCCTAAATGGTAGGTGGAAAGGTGAATTCGGTCACGCTGGAAGGTTCATAGAGCACTTTTTGGTGCAAAACTATGAAGTAAGTGCTCCATGAACGCTGCATAGAGCACTATTTGGAGCAAACCAATGAAGAAAGTGCTCCATGAACACTTCATAGAGCACTTTTTGGAGCAAACCAGTGAAGAATGTGCTCCATGAACACTTCATAGAGCACTATTTGGAGCAAATCAATGAAGAACGTGCTCCATGAACACTTCATAGAGCACTTTTTGGAGCGAACCAATGAAGAATGTGCTCCATGAACGCTGCATAGAGCACTTTTTGGAGCAAATCAATTAAGGACGTGCTCCATGAACACTTCATAGAGCACTTTTTGGAGCAAATCAATGAAGGACGTGCTCCATGAACACTTCATAGAGCACTTTTTGGAGCAAATCAATGAAGAACGTGCTCCATGAACGCCTCAACGTGCCCAACCGTTAGTGGAAAGAGGAATTCGGTCAAGGTGAACCGCTTTTCAAAAGAGCTTTTCAACAAAGCTAGATATGGAGGGAGTAAATGAAAGACTGGATATTTACATTCATGGAGGAGTTTGGTTATATCGGGATTATGGCGGTCATTGCCTTGGAAAATTTATTTCCACCCATTCCTTCAGAAATCGTTTTGCCGTTTGGAGGCTTCATGACAACGCGAACCATGCTGACGGTTCCTGGTGTGATAATCGCTTCGACGGCAGGCTCTGTGCTTGGGGCGGTTATTTTATATTGGGTCGGCAGGTTGGTCAACGTAAATCGTTTGGAGAGCTTTGTCGGTCGGTGGGGTCATATTCTCAGGGTTTCAAAAAGGGACATCCGGACTGCAGAAGGATGGTTTTTGAGGTATGGCAATTGGACAGTCTTTTTTTGTCGACTGATACCAGTTGTCCGTAGCCTTATTTCGATTCCAGCAGGGATGGCGAAAATGAATTTTTCCACCTTCATCCTTTTTTCAACTTTAGGAACACTTGTGTGGAATACCATTTTAGTAAGCCTAGGGGCTTTTCTTGGTGAGTCTTGGGAAGTCATTCTTGGGTATATTGAGATTTATAAAGATGCCTTTTATCTGTTATTCGTTATTATCGGAATTCTTTTTATTAGTTGGTACCTTAAAAGAGCTCGAGGGTATCGCTAGACTAGCGCAAGGATATTGACAAAACACTTAATCTATCATAATCTTAAATAGTAATTAATCGTATATTTTCCTATTTAAAGGGGAGTAGCTGTACAATAAAAGTCGTCATGACGAGAACATAGTTCTCCGGCTTTATTGGCAACAATTCTGTTGTTAGCAAGACCTTTACTTCAATGGTAAGGGTCTTTTCTATTTTATTTTGGCCTTTACCATTGTGGTAGAGGCTTTTTGTTGCCCATACCTAGCAGACGAATACTTAGGAGGATTCAATTTATGGAAATTGCTTTATTACTCGAATATGGGTGGGTACTCCTTGTCCTTGTTCTAATGGAAGGACTCTTAGCGGCAGATAATGCTTTGGTGCTGGCTATTATGGTGAGGCATTTACCAGAAGAACAAAGAAAAAAGGCATTGTTTTACGGCTTGGCCGGAGCCTTTGTTTTCCGTTTTGCATCGCTTTTCATCATTTCTTATTTAGTAGATATTTGGCAGGTTCAGGCCATTGGTGCACTTTATCTATTATTTATGGCATTCAACCACATTTTTCGAAAGTGGGTTAAAGGGAAAGCTGAGGATGATGCTGATAAAGGTGAAGGTAAACCAGAAAAAAGGAAAAGTGGCTTTTGGATGACTGTGTTCAAAGTAGAGGTAGCCGATATTGCCTTTGCGGTAGATTCCATTTTAGCTGCTGTTGCACTGGCTATGACTCTTCCAAATACTGCACTCCCAAAAATAGGCGGCATGGATGGAGGTAAATTTCTTGTTATTTTTACCGGAGGAATGATCGGGGTCATTATTATGCGTTTTGCCGCAGGTCTTTTTGTAAAGTTACTGGAAAAACGACCAGGTCTGGAAATGGCCGCATTTTTCATTGTTGGTTGGGTAGGGGTCAAACTAGCGGTTTTAACTCTTTCACATCCAGCACTCGGAGTATTAAGTCAAGAGTTTTCACATTCTACGGGATGGAAAGTAACCTTCTATGTTGTCTTAGTTGGAATTGCAGTGGGAGGCTGGTTCTTTTCTAAAGACGTATCAGAGGAATCAGAAAAGAAAGCTTCACAAGTATCATAATAAATTTAGAGCTTATGTAATCATTCTTTATAGAATGATTACATAAGCTTTTTATTTACTTTTTACTTTGTTTATTCAATGGACAAACTAAGTGAGAGAAGGTATAATAGATTTCATAAAGCCCTATTTTTAACTAGTGATCATTACTAAATGGCGAGGTCAAAACCCTTAAGAACTTAATATAACCATAAAGGAGTGTGATAGCCTTGACATTACTGCAGAAAACAGTTGTAGAACAATTGGCTATAAATACAATCAGGACTTTATCAATTGATGCGATTGAAAAGTCGAATTCTGGTCATCCTGGAATGCCAATGGGAGCTGCACCGATGGCCTATACCCTTTGGACGAAATTTATGGAACATAACCCTACTAACCCACAATGGTTTAACCGAGACCGGTTTGTCCTTTCCGCTGGCCATGGATCAATGCTGTTGTATAGTTTGCTCCATCTTAGCGGCTATGATCTTCAATTAGAAGATCTTAAGGAATTCCGCCAATGGGGAAGCAAAACTCCGGGGCATCCAGAATATGGACATACTGCTGGAGTGGATGCAACAACTGGTCCGCTTGGACAAGGAATTGCCATGGCAGTGGGGATGGCGATGGCCGAGCGTCATTTAGCAGAAAAATATAATCGAGATACCTATAAAGTAGTAGACCACTATACATACAGTATTTGTGGGGACGGAGATTTAATGGAAGGTGTAGCTTCAGAAGCAGCCTCTCTTGCTGGACATTTAAAGCTTGGTCGCTTAGTTGTCCTGTACGATTCAAATGATATTTCTCTAGATGGTGATTTAAATAAGTCTTTCTCTGAATCAGTTGAAGGTCGCTTTAGGGCATATGGCTGGCAGTATCTACGTGTGGAAGATGGAAATAACCTAGAAGAGATTAGCAAGGCAATTGAAGCTGGAAGAGCTGACCTTGAGCGTCCTACTATTATTGAAGTCAAGACTACGATTGGCTATGGTTCTCCGAATCTAGCAGGAACTTCTAGTGTGCATGGAGCTCCACTAGGGGCTGAAGAAGCAACGCTGACGAAAGCATCTTATGGCTGGGAAAGTGAAGCGGCATTTTATGTTCCTGAAGAAGTTTACACACACTTCCACAGTGTTGTAAAAGTAGAGGGACAAAAGAAGGAAAGCGCTTGGAATGAACTCTTTGCTGCATACAAAAATCAATACCCTGAGCTAGGAGAGCAATTAGAATTAGCGATTCAAGGTAAACTTCCTGAGGGATGGGAAGCAGAATTACCAGTATTTGAAGAAGGTAAGAGTCTGGCTTCTCGTGCGTCATCAAGTGAAGTGTTAAATGCGATTGCAAGGGTTGTACCGCAATTTGTTGGTGGCTCTGCTGACCTTGCAGGTTCCAATAAAACGATGATAAAAAATTCCGGTGATTATTCTGCAACCAATTATTCTGGTCATAATATTTGGTTTGGTGTTCGTGAATTTGCTATGGGCGCAGCGTTGAATGGGATGGCTCTACATGGTGGTGTAAAGGTGTTTGGAGGAACATTCTTTGTTTTCTCTGACTATTTACGTCCAGCTATTCGCCTTGCTGCGTTAATGAAGCTACCGGTAACCTATGTGTTTACCCATGATAGCATCGCTGTAGGAGAAGATGGGCCAACCCATGAGCCGGTGGAACAATTGCCAGCCTTACGGACAATGCCAGATTTAACAGTCCTCCGTCCTGCTGATGCGAATGAAACTTCTGCAGCTTGGAGAACAGCCCTTGAATCAACGGATAAACCAACGGTTCTTGTCCTTACAAGACAAAACCTACCTACACTATCTGGAACAGACCAGAGTGCTTATGAAGGTGTCCAAAAAGGTGCTTATGTAGTCTCTGAAGCACAAGCACAACAGCCTGATGGACTGCTTCTTGCAACGGGGTCAGAGGTAAGTCTAGCTGTTGAGGCCCAAGCAGCACTTGCAGCAGAAAATATTCATGTTTCTGTTGTCAGCATGCCTTCATGGGATCGTTTTGAAGCTCAGTCTGCTGAATATAAAGAATCAATCCTTCCAACGAGTGTGAAAAAGCGCCTTGCAATTGAAATGGCGTCTCCATTTGGCTGGGAAAGATACACTGGTGATGAAGGAAGAGTCCTAGGCATTAATCATTTTGGTGCGTCTGCACCAGGTGAAAAGTTGATGGAAGAGTATGGGTTTACTGTCTCGAACGTGGTATCAATGTTCAAGGAGCTAATAAAAGAGTAACAAAATACGCCTAGAAGCTTTTTAGAATATGAAAAAAGTCTTCTAGGCACCTTTTAACATAAGGAACTCATTTTTACCTAAAAGGTAGAAGATATTGTTCGCTAAAAGGATGCCAACTGAAAAGCTTTCATGTTAACATACTTCAGAAAGAGGTGAATTCAGTCATTGAGTTCCCTCTCTTTTCAATTTTCCGGTGTATTGCTTGCCGGTCCAAAATTAAGGGGATAATATTCCATGGATGTAGAATCAAAGAAAAAGTTAAGCTTGTTTGCGTTAACTTGGCCAATTTTTATCGAATTGTTGCTTCATATGTTAATGGGTAATGCCGATACTTTGATGTTGTCGCAGTACTCTGATGACTCTGTAGCTTCTGTTGGAGTCTCGAACCAAATATTATCATTAGTGATTGTTATGTTTGGTTTTGTTGCGGTTGGGACTTCCATTTTAATTGCGCAAAATATAGGTGCTAAAAAAGAAAAGGAAGCGAAAGAAGTAGCAATGGTTTCCTTAGGTGCCAATTTGGTCTTCGGCTTGTTATTAAGTGTACTAGTTATTTTTTTTAGTAAGCCATTATTGCTTTTAATGGATCTACCTGTGGAACTTCTTGGAGAAGCCGGGACGTATTTAAAACTTGTCGGTGGCTTCATGTTCTTTCAGGCCTTATTTATGACAGTGGGTGCCGTTATTCGTAGCTACGGATATACTCGTGATGCGATGTACATTACGATTGGCGCCAATATTTTAAATGTAATCGGGAATTACTTATTTATCTTTGGGCCATTTGGTTTTCCGGTTTTAGGGGTAGAAGGGGTTGCGATTTCTACAGTAATCAGTAGAGCAGTTGCTGCAATTGCTGCCATTATCATTTTATTTAAGCGTGTAGGCGGGCCCTTCCCTTTTTCTTATCTATGGAAATTCCCAAAGGAACATATCCAAAACTTGTTAAAAATTGGGCTTCCTTCTGCAGGGGAACAATTATCCTATAATAGTTCTCAAATCGTAATCACAGCCTTTATTGCGATACTAGGTACTGAGGCGATCACATCTAAAATTTACACACAAAATATCATGATGTTTATCTTTGTCTTCAGCATTGCCATCGCTCAAGGAACTCAAATTTTAATTGGACATATGGTAGGGGCAAAGAAATTTGAAGAGGCCTACTCACAGTGTTTAAAAAGTCTTAAAATGGCAATTGGTTTCAGTATTATTATGGCCATTATTGCGACTGTTTTTTCCAAGGACTTGTTATCGATATTCACCTCAAATGAAGAAATCATCCAATTAGGAAGTTACCTTATCTTGTTAACGATTATTCTTGAGCCGGGTCGCTCCTTTAACTTAGTGGTCATTAGTTCATTGAGGGCTGCTGGTGATGTTAAATATCCGGTTATTGTTGGAATCTTTTCGATGTGGGGGGTAGCGGTCGGTTTGTCCTATCTTTTGGGAATACATTTTGACCTTGGACTAGTTGGTGTTTGGATTGCGTTCATTTCAGATGAATGGCTCAGGGGGTTGTTGATGCTTCGTCGTTGGAGGTCGAAAGTCTGGTTGTCAAAGACTTTTGTTGAACCAAAGGTTTCACAAATGGAGGCTTCAAACGGATAATAATTCATGAACAAGGGCTCTCAAGGACAAAAGTCATCCGAAAATTGAAAAAAGTGTCCATGAGAGAGGCTCTCAAGGACAAAAGTCATCCAAAAATTGAAGAAAGTGTCCATGAGCGCATGAAAAAAGACTGCTGATAAGCAGTCTTTTTCATGGTTACTATTTATTGTACCTGCAATTGTGACTTTAAAAAGTTCTCGGTGGTAAAAGCTGCAACACCGAGGGCAGAGGCAGGGAGACTTAGGTCCGAATAGTTCACCTGGATATCCATCTGGTGAAAGGGGAGGGTATATTCGTCAATTACTTCCTGAACATAAGGGGCAATCCAAGTCTGTACAGCAGCCAGCTTGTTTCCAATTATGATTTGCTGTGGGTTAAAGGTATGGATGATGTTGATCATCCCTTGTCCAAGCTTTCTGCCAATCTCCTTTAATAACTTTAGTGCCTCAGGGTTTTCATCTCGTGCTAAATTGATGATGTCTGTCAGTGAGTGATTGTCCTTTAATTCTAGACCCAATTCTTGAGCCTTAGATAAAAGTGCCTTTTCTGAGGCGTAAAGCTCCCAGCACCCGTAGTTTCCGCAACGACATCTTGGACCATTCACATCAATAGACATGTGTCCAACCTCGCCTGAATAGCCATTAATTCCTTTGTATAACTCCCCATTTAAAATGATTCCAGAACCTATCCCAATGCCCGCACTTACATAAATTAAATTATTAAAATCCTTGCCAACTCCAAAGCGCTTTTCACCGTAGGCACCAGCGTTGGCTTCGTTTTCAACAATAACGGGAATATTAAACGTACTTTCTAAATCCTTTTTTAATGAAACGTTTTTCCAACCAAGGTTTGGAGCAAACAAAATATCTCCTTCTTTATTTACAACACCTGGAGCTCCAATTCCAATCCCAACAACTCCATAGGGGGACGGAGGTGCTGATTCAATTAACGAATGAATAACCATATTTACTTGCTCAAGAGTATCGGTGTATTCGGGAGTGTTATTCACAACACTTTTTTCTACAACAATCTTTCCCTGGAGGTCTGTTAGTACCCCGAAGATGTAGTTTACACCGAGGTCGATTCCAATAGAATATCCTGCCTCCTGGTTAAATAAAAGGAGAACGGGACGTCTCCCCCCACTGGATTCACCCGGTCCAGATTCATAAATTAACTGTTCTTCCAATAGTTCAGATACTAAAGAGGAGACAGTCCCTTTATTAAGTCCAGACATTTGAGCAGCATCCGCTCGTGAGATGGGGGAGTTTTGCATAATTAAATTCAAAACGATGGCTTTGTTTTCCTTTTTAACTAATTGTTGATTCCAAGTTATTTGCATATTTATATTTATCTCCTTTAGGTACGCAATTTATAAAAGTCGAAAAGAAAAATTCTTACTATAAAACAGTATAATCTTTGTTTATTCAATAGACAAACAAAGTTTGTGGTGATATAATCATTTCATAAGATACCGAACAACAAGAAGACAAGCAACTTTGTCTACCTCATTATAGTCTACTTGGAAGCGGTATCACCAAAGATTTTATATTTATTCTAGGAGGAAATTGCTCATGGCTTATTTTCCAGATATTAAAAAAATTCAATTTGAAGGTCAAAAAACAACTAACCCTTTTGCGTTTAGGTATTATAACCCTAGCGAATTAGTTAACGGAAAAACAATGGAGGAATTACTTCGTTTCTCTGTTGCTTACTGGCATACATTTAATGCAGATGGAACAGATCCATTTGGTGCAAGCACAATGGTACGTGGATGGGATCGCTTTGATGGACTAGACCGTTCAAAAGCTCGTGTTGAGGCTGCTTTTGAAATGTTCGATAAATTAAATGCACCATTCTTTGCTTTCCATGATGTGGACATAGCTCCTGAAGGAAGCACGCTAAAAGAAACTAATCAAAACCTTGATGTTATCGTGGCAATGATCAAGGACTATATGAAAACAAGCAATACAAAACTTCTTTGGAACACAGTTAATGCATTTACGAACCCAAGATATGTACACGGTGCTGCTACATCAAGAAATGCAGATGTTTACGCTTATGCTGCGGCAAGCGTGAAAAAAGGTCTAGAAGTTGGTAAAGAGCTGGGTGCAGAAAACTATGTATTCTGGGGTGGCCGTGAAGGTTACGAAACGTTACTAAACACAAACATGAAGCTAGAGCTTGATAACTTAGCACGTTTCTATCATATGGCAATTGATTATGCGAAGGAAATTGGTTTCGACGCTCAATTCTTAATTGAACCAAAACCAAAAGAGCCTACTACACACCAATATGATACTGACGTAGCTACAAGCTTAGCATTCTTGCAAAAATATGATTTAGCTGATCATTTCAAGTTCAATATTGAAGCAAACCACGCAACACTTGCGGGTCATACATTTGAGCATGAACTACGTGTTGCACGTGAAAACGGAATGCTGGGTTCTGTAGATGCAAACCAAGGAAATACACTACTTGGCTGGGATACAGATGAATTCCCAACAGACTTGTATTCTACTACATTAGCAATGTATGAAATCCTTAAAAACGATGGCCTTGGAAAAGGTGGATTAAACTTCGATTCTAAGGTTAGAAGAACTTCATTTGATGCTGAAGATTTATTCCATGCACATATCGCTGGAATGGATGCATTTGCAATTGGTCTAAAAGTTGCAAACAAACTTATCGAAGATAAAGTGCTAGACAACTTTATTGATGATAGCTATAGCAGCTATACACAAGGAATTGGTCTTGAAATCGTTGAAGGAAAAGCAAGCCTACAATCTCTTGAGAAGTATGCATTAGAGCTTACCGAAATCAAGAACAAGTCTGGCCGTACTGAGCGCATAAAAGCTGTCATCAACCAGTATCTTGTAGAAACAATGGCTGGCGTAACTGTATAATAAAGCATTTTCAATAAAACAATAATAAAATGTGCTGGGTATCCTATTCAGCACATTTTTTTCAATCATTGACCAATCTAATTAATAAGGGTGATATATGTGAAACATGTTATTGGGGTTGACCTTGGGACAAGTGCAGTCAAACTTTTACTTGTAGATAGCAATGGTGAAGTAGCTAAAGAAGTATCAAAATCATATCCACTCATTCAAGAAAAGTCGGGATATAGTGAACAGAAGCCAGAGGAGTGGGTTGAAAAAACAACCGAGGGGCTTAAAGAATTAATCCAACAATATGACGGCAATGTCGAGGATATCGAGGGGATTAGTTTCTCAGGACAGATGCACGGTCTTGTTTTACTCGATGAAAATAATCAAGTGCTTCGGAATTCAATTCTTTGGAATGATACTAGAACAACAGAACAATGCCAGCAAATTTACGATACAGTTGGAAAAGAAAAGCTTCTATCTATTACAAAAAACCCAGCACTAGAAGGGTTTACATTGCCGAAGATTCTTTGGGTAAAACAAAATGAACCTGAAATCTTTGCTAAGGCTAGTGTGTTTATGCTACCGAAAGATTATTTAAGATATCGTTTGACCGGAGAAATCCATAGTGAATATTCTGATGCTGCTGGCACTCTGTTATTAAATGTAGCAGAGAAAACATGGAGTACAGAAATCTGCAATTTATTCGATATCAAACCAGAACTATGCCCACCGCTTGTGGAATCCCATGGTTTTGTTGGAACCATCACAGCAGATGTTGCTAAACAGACAGGTTTATCTGAAGCTACAAAAGTTTTTGCTGGTGGAGCGGATAATGCCTGTGGTGCTATAGGTTCAGGAATCTTATCTGAAGGAAGAACATTGTGTAGCGTTGGTACCTCAGGGGTTGTCCTTTCTTATGAAGAAAAAAATGACTTGGATTTCGAGGGAAAAGTACACTATTTTAACCATGGCGAAGAAAATGCTTTTTATACAATGGGTGTAACTTTAGCTGCAGGCTACAGCTTGAGCTGGTTTAAAGATACCTTTGCAAAAGAAGAAGCATTTGAATCGTTCCTACAAGGTGTTGACCAGGTTCCGATTGGGGCAAATGGTTTGCTCTACACGCCATATTTAGCCGGTGAAAGAACTCCTTATGCAGATTCTATTATCCGTGGAAGCTTTATTGGAATGGATGCTGCACATAAAAGACAGGATTTTGTCCGTGCTGTATTAGAAGGGATCACCTTCTCGTTAAATGAAACAATTGAGATTTTTAGAGAAAATGGCAAAACGATCGATACAGTTGTATCCATTGGTGGCGGGGCTAAAAATGAAACATGGTTACAAATGCAAGCAGACATTTTCAATGCAAATATTGTGAAGCTTGCAAGTGAACAAGGACCTGGTATGGGTGCGGCAATGTTGGCTGCTTATGGTTGTGGCTGGTTCCCGTCTTTACAAGAGTGTGCGGAGAAATTCGTAGAAACCACAAAAACCTATCAACCAGTACCTGAAAACGTTGAACGATATCAAAAATTGTTTGGTGTTTACAAGCAAGTGTATCAGCAAACAAAATCACTCAATGAGCAACTTCAG
The DNA here is from genome assembly GCF_044803185.1 of Mesobacillus maritimus. Classification (GTDB taxonomy): domain Bacteria; phylum Bacillota; class Bacilli; order Bacillales; family Cytobacillaceae; genus Mesobacillus_B; species Mesobacillus_B maritimus_B. The sequence goes on along the minus strand of NZ_CP085225.1, from coordinate 4,608,687 downwards.
GAGTTTAGAAAGTAAGATAGATAGTTATAAAGTAGGGGGCTAGGCAAAGATGAATTATCGTGACTTAGGCAAAACCGGTATTAAGGTAAGCGAGGTTAGTTTTGGTACGTGGGCGATTGGTGGCGCATGGGGAAAGACGAATGATGAGGAAGCATTGAAATCATTGGATCGTGCGATTGGAGAAGGAGTCAACTTCTTTGATACAGCTGATGTTTATGGTGATGGTCACAGTGAAGAATTGCTTGCTAAGGCCACCAAGGGAAAGGAAGATGAAATCTCCATTGCTACTAAGTTTTGTCGTTCCGGAGATATATTTTCAAAAGAAAATTATTCTGAAGAAGCTGTTAGAAACTACTGTGAAGCCAGTTTAAAACGATTAAACCGAGAAGCAATTGACCTTTATCAAATCCATTGTCCACCACTAGAAATACTAAAAGATGGAGCTGTTTTTGAAGTTCTTGATAAGTTAAAGCAAGAAGGGAAAATTCGGCATTATGGGGTAAGCGTTGAAACGGTAGAAGAAGGGTTATTGTGTCTTCAGAATCCAAATGTTAGTGCCCTTCAGGTGATTTTCAATATGTTCCGTCAAAAGCCGTTAGAGGAGTTATTACCGAAGGCAAAACAACAGAATGTGGGGATTCTTGTAAGACTTCCTTTGGCTAGTGGTTTGCTCACAGGGAAATTTACAAAAGACCATGTCTTTGAACAAGATGACCACCGTGCATTTAACGAAAATGGCGAAGCATTTAACGTCGGGGAAACTTTTGCCGGACTTGGTTTTGCTAAAGGTGTGAAATTGTCCGAGCAGTTAAAGTGGATTGCTGAAGGTAGAAATTCTATGGCAACTGCCGCTTTAAGATGGATCTTAGACCACGAAGAAATATCTTGTATTATCCCAGGTTTTAAAAATGAAAAGCAAGTAATGCAAAATCTACAAGCATTAACTGAAAAGCCATTTACCAATGAAGAGCTAGCAACGATAGAAAAGTTTTACCGCGATGAGGTGAAGGACTCTATTAGGGGACCTTATTAAGAACAGGCGAAGTGAGGGGTTCATCATGCACAAAGTACGTTGGGGAATTTTAAGTACAGCCAATATTGCTCTAACACAAGTCATTCCTGCGATTCAAAGATACGAAAATACTGAAGTAGTTGCGATTGCAAGTAGAAGTGGCAAAGCACAGCAAGCCGCTGACAAGTTAAACATCCCAAAGGGGTACGATAGTTACGAAGCTTTATTAGAAGATTCTTCAATTGATGCAGTTTATATCCCTTTACCGAATCACCTTCATAAACACTGGGTGATGGAAGCAGCTAAGCGAGGCAAGCATATACTATGTGAAAAACCCGCAGCGTTAACTGCTGATGAAACTGCTGAAATGATTCAGTTTTGTCGTAGCCATAACGTGAAATTTATGGAAGCGTTTATGTATCAATTTCATCCACAACATCACCGTGTGAAGGAAATTCTTGCATCAGATGCAATTGGTGAAGTGAAACAAATGCGCGCAAGCTTTTCCTTTTATTTAGACGATCGGGTAACGAATATTCGAATGAATAAGGAAATGGGTGGTGGAAGCATTTATGATGTGGGTTGCTACTGTATTCATGCTATTCGGAACATCCTAGAATCAGAGCCGTTGAGTGTACATGCGAACGCTCGCATTGACTCAGAAACAGGAATAGACATAACCTCTGTTGGTAGTATGATTTTGGAAAATGGTACTGTCGCAACGTTTGATTGCAGTTTTGATACGACCTTTCGTAATGAATACGAGATAATTGGAACAAAAGGGCGAATTCATGTCCCTAGAGCATTTCGTCCTGATGTCGTAGGTGGAGAAGGTCTTATCCTCATACAAAACGCTGAAGGAGAAAGAACTGAGAAAGTTTCTGGGGATATCTACCGTTCTGAAATTGCACATATTTCTCAATCGATTATAAGAGATTTAGACTTATCTGCTTTTGAAGAAAATACGACCAAAAATATGCGAGTCATAGACGCTTGTTACCAATCGATAGAGCTTGGGAAACGGATTGATTTTTAGTTCGTTGCCATGATTCGGTCAGCAGAGCAATAGCGTAAACTTTGATAATTCGTTTTACATAGGAGGAATTAGTTATGGCTACAATTCAAAACCCGATATTAACGGGCTTTAACCCAGATCCTAGCATTTGCCGTGTAGGGGAGGATTATTATATCGCTGTTTCCACCTTTGAATGGTTCCCGGGCGTAGGAATTTATCATTCTAAGGATTTGAAAAACTGGCGTTTAGCGGCGAGACCATTAAATCGTTTAAGTCAGTTGAACATGATGGGAAATCCGGACTCTGGTGGAATATGGGCGCCTGCTCTTTCTTATAGTGATGGGCAATTTTGGATGATTTATACGGATGTAAAAGTAACTGAAGGTCATTGGAAGGATTGCCATAACTATTTAGTCACTTGTGATACGGTTGACGGTGAATGGTCAGAACCAATTTACTTGAATAGCTCAGGCTTTGACCCTTCTTTATTCCACGATGAGGATGGGAAAAAGTACTTGGTAAACATGAAATGGGACCATCGTGTAGGGAACCATAATTTTTATGGAATTAACCTACAGGAATATAGTGTTGAGGAAAAAAAGCTGGTTGGTAAATCGGAAATTATCTTTAAGGGTACCGACGTTAAATTAACGGAGGCTCCTCATCTATACAAAATTAGTAATTATTATTATCTATTAACAGCAGAAGGTGGTACGAAATACGACCATCAGGCTACCATTGCACGTTCAAAAGACCTCAGAGGACCATATGAAGTGTATCCTGAAAACCCTCTGATTACGTCTTTCCCATATCCACGTAATCCGCTACAAAAAGCAGGGCATGCATCGATTGTGCAAACACACACAGATGAGTGGTTCCTTGTTCATTTGACAGGACGCCCGCTTCCAAGAGAAGGGCAGCCTTTATTGGACCCACGTGGATATTGTCCACTTGGAAGGGAAACAGCTATTCAACGAGTAGAATGGAAAGATGGCTGGCCGTTTGTGGTGGGTGGTAATCAACCATCGGTCACAATTGAAGGACCTAAAATTGAAGAAGTGAAGTGGGATAGAGATTATCCAGAAAAAGATGATTTTGACTCTGAGACGTTAAATCTGAACTTCCAAACTTTACGTATTCCATTAGGAGAAGAGATTGTTTCTCTTAAGGATAACCCAGGACATTTGCGTATTTACGGAAGAGAATCACTTACATCCAAGTTCACACAAGCATTTGTTGCTAGACGTTGGCAGCATTTTAACTTCACGGCCGAAACAAAGGTGGCGTTTAATCCTACAACCTTCCAGCAATCTGCAGGCTTAGTGAACTACTATAACACACAAAACTGGACATCATGTCAGATATCTTGGAATGAGGAAAAAGGAAGAATTCTAGAATTAATGACTTGTGATAACTTTACATTTGATCAACCGCTTCGAGGAAATGAAATCGTGATTCCTGAAGAAGTTGAGTATGTACACCTTCGTGTAGATGTAAATTTACATGAATATCATTATTCTTACTCTTTTGATGGCAAGGAATGGACGCAAATTCCTGTTACGTTCTACTCTTACAAGCTGTCAGATGACTATATTCAAGGTGGAGGATTCTTTACAGGTGCATTTGTAGGGATGCAATGTCAGGATACCTCAGGTGAAAGGTTGCATGCAGACTTCGACTATTTTATTTATAAGGAAAAGGAATAAATCGAACAAACAAAACAGGGAGATCACGCATACGTGGTCTCCCTGTTTTGTTTGGGAAAAAAACTATAAAAACTACCGGGCACTGTCCTTATCTTTTTGTATAATATTTCTGAGTGTAATAAGGGTGCGAGTCCGAGTTGAAGGCAACTCCTACTCCTAGTTGTTTAAACTCTGCTTTAAGGATGTTTTCGCGATGACCAAGAGAATTCATTAAACCCTCATGAGCAAAAACACTACTTGTTTGACCATAGGCTAGGTTTTCACCAGCAACTGAAAAAAGAATATCATCATTAGACATCCGGTCGAAAGGAGATTCACCTACAAGATTTGTATGGCTAAAATAATTATTCTCGGCCATGTCGGAACTATGCTTCCGTGCTGTTTCTTTCACCTGTTCATCCCATTGTAGAGCGGAAAGGCCCCGTTCAACTCTAGTCGCATTCGTCAAGTCAAACAGTTGGTACTCAAAACCTTCCTTTAGTGCTTCGCTGGCTTCGGAATAGAAATCAATTCTTTGCTGCTCCATACTCTCGCTAATAATTTGAATAGCGGTGACAACGTTATTTTCATGTTTATCATAAAAGATGGACACATAGCTGTTGTCGATTTGAAATAAGTCGTAGTCTCTTTCCTTTTGCAATTGATAAAAGACCATCCCTTTTTGAATTTTTTCAACAGGTTTACCGAGTTGTTGAAGTACTTGATCTTTAGGGGTTCCATGAGTGATGCTAGTGGTTGAAGAGATTAAGTCTTGATTAGTATAAATTCCCACAACCTTGTTATTTTCATTGTAAGAAATCATTATAAAATTATGGTAGTTCTGGTGATAGGCATACCATTCTGTCCCATATTCATTTACCGAAGAGCGGGACGGTGCTCCAAGTACTTCTTCAACCTTTGTCTTCGTTTCCCCCAATTCAATATTTGCAATGGAAAAAGTTTGTCTTACAGGTGCGTCCAAGACGGGGACATCAACAGTTTGTTCATTCTCAACTTGATTTTCTTCTTCGTCAAATGAACGATTGACCAGTGAGTTAATATCCTCCTCTAGGTTATTCGGTAAGGTTGATAAGTCTGTATTCTTTTTTAAATCATTAAACTCAGTCCTTATTGAGTCAATTAGAGCAATACCAAGTTTCTCTTCAACATCTGGCCAAAAATTGTACAACATGAACCCGATAAGGAATAGGAAGATAAATCTCAAGTGCACTCCTCACTTTCCTGAAAATAAAGATTTCTTACTAACAATATCGCCACAAATAGCTAATTTAATATGAAGGTACTGGATTTGTTGGTAGAAAATTTAAAGAGTAGTCAATGTGGAAAGAAGACATAATAAAGATATCCTTAGCGATATGTAAATATGCCGGCTTATTACTTGAAGGAAGTTCGAGTCTGTTCAGTCTGTGGATTTCCAAACCTTATTAAAGGTAACTGTATTTTAACAATTTTGCTAGGGACAATAAAGGATTTCGACTTTATGTCGGACCATCTGGGTAGAAAACCAATTTTGGGCTAGACTTGCTAATTCTCTCAAAATCTGTTATATTATAAAAGAATTATTTTTGTTCGGTATATAAGGGAAGAACAAATATTGGTTTTCGCCTGGATACACAATGAGCAAGAATAGTAATAAAATGTGTGGATTACACACTAGGAGGCAACAAAAATGGAAAACGGTAAAGTAAAATGGTTTAATGCAGAAAAAGGTTTCGGATTCATCGAGCGCGAAGGTGGAGATGACGTATTCGTTCATTTCTCAGCTATCCAAGGCGAAGGCTTCAAAACTCTTGAAGAAGGCCAAGATGTAACATTTGACGTTGAGCAAGGAGCTCGTGGACCACAAGCTGCTAACGTTCGCAAAAACTAATTTGCCAATCACAAACAGACCCTTTTTGGGTCTGTTTTTTTATTTATATTTATATAAAAACCTCTCTTGATTTACTAAACTATACCTTCCTAAATAACCAAACGATTTACTTGACGCTCCTAAGCGGTAGTAATAAACTAATACAAGAAAAGATTCTAAAAACTTTCATAAAAAGGAGTCCATATGAAGATAAAAATCATTGCTCTATTATTAATTTCTGTTCTAGTCCTATCTGCATGTGGACAGTCTGGGTTGGATGAACCGGTTACCTTATTAAATCAAGATAATGAGGAAGTCACGTTTCCAACAGGAGAACCAGTTGTTTTCTTCTTTATTACTTCTTATACCTGAGGTATCTGTCAACAGCAACTAGTTCAGTTGCATGAAAATTTAGATAAACTAGAAGGTGTAGACGTTCAGAAATTTATTATTAGCAAAGATAAACCTGAAAATCAGTTAGAGCTATATACTCAGCTAGAACAGTATTATGGCGAAAGCCTCCCGTTTGTATCTGATGAGAATTTAGAATTCATTGACCATATGGATATGAAAAACGGCGATACAGCGTACCGAGGCTATGCTTTAATTGATGGAGATGGTGCGCTTGTATTCAATACCATCAATGATTTCTGGGGCGAACAGTTTGATAAGACGATAGAAGAGATCAAAGAAGAACTCGAAAAATTGAAGTAAGTCTATAATAGAAAAAACTCCTGGAGATTCCAGGAGTTTTTTCTATAGTCAGGCGGTCTCTCTAATTATCACTTAAAAGAAAAAACCTTGCTCTTGTAAGCAAGGTTTAAGATGGAGAATAGGGGGCTCGAACCCCTGACCTCTTGCATGCCATGCAAGCGCTCTCCCAGCTGAGCTAATCCCCCGTACATTCATTGTACAAGAAGATTATATCGGCTAACGCGTATACTTGCAAGTGCTATTTTAAAAACTTATTCTACAATTCTTCGATTTTAACCCGTTTTATTTCGCTTATTGAAGAGATGTCAGCGTAAATATCTGTCGTCCTCCTGCGAAAGTTTACAGTTATCACGAGTTGTACGAGCTGGTCTCCCTCTTCAAGATCCTTAATCCGCACTTTCTTAATGGACATTTTCCCCGCTTTTAATTTGTCTAGTACATCAGATATCCCCTCTTTATTGTGCACGTGGAACTCCAAGGCGAGCTCTTTTTCTCTTAGCTGTCTTGGTCCAATTATCCCCATTAGGAAGGGCATAAACTCGACACTAAAAATTAATAGAACAACCCCAGTAATGGCTTCAACATAAAATCCAGCCCCTACAGCAATGCCAATTCCTGCCGCTCCCCATATCATTGCTGCTGTTGTTAAACCAGATATCGTATCGTTCCCTCTTCTTAAAATAACCCCTGCACCTAGAAACCCAATCCCAGAAACAATTTGTGCAGCTAAACGGAGAGGGTCCATTGTTATGTTTACATCATCATCTCCAGGAAACATATATGCTGATTCGATCGAGACAATGGTTAGGAGACAGCTTACAATACAGATAACTAAGCTAGTCTTCAAGCCTACGGGCTTTCTTTTTAACTCACGTTCAAGGCCGATGACAAGACCAAGAAAAGCAGATATACCTAGTCTAATCAACGTTTCTGAATCAATTATGTTTGTGATGATCATATCGTCCCCCCTAACCTAAGGATATTTATGTTTTTGATCTTTTATCCCACATCGAGGCATCAATATTGGATTAGATGACTTTGTTCTATTGTGTATAATGAACATATTCAAGATTTCTCGTCTATTTTCCTTCCTAGGGTAAAACCGTGTTTTCAATTGACAGCTGGGTTGAGAGCAAAATTGATTTATAGTAATAAAAGACTTGTTCCATGATTAAAATCGTTTAGACTTTCTATTATAAGAATTTTAAGGAGAGAGAGTAATGATTGGGAAGCCAAAGATTAATCCCTATTTTGTTCTAGCACTAGGGGTAATAGCTGTGTCCACTTCAGCCATTTTTGTAAAAGTATCTACTGCTCCTTCAGGAGTCATCGCATTTTACCGGTTGTTTTTCTCTGTTTTATTGATGCTCCCGATCTTTATTTCTAAGTACAGAGCAGAACTAAAGCTAATCACCAAAAGGGACTGGGGTCTTTCTGCGGTTTCGGGAATTTTTTTAGCCTTCCACTTTATTCTCTGGTTTGAATCGCTTAACTACACTTCTGTCGCAAGCTCAACTGTCTTGGTTACTTTGCAACCAATTTTTGCGTTTGTAGGCACCTATTTCTTTTTCAAGGAGCGCCTGTCATTAAAGGCGATTTTTTCGGGTCTGATTGCTGTTGTGGGGAGTATCATTATTAGTTGGGGTGATTTTAAAATTAGCGGCTCAGCGCTTTTTGGGGATATTCTTGCTTTAGCTGCATGTGCTTTTATTACCTTTTATCTTTTGTTTGGCCAGTCTGTCCGTAAGAGAGTTTCCATAATCACCTATACCTTTATAGTGTATGTGATCAGTACCCTTGCTCTTTTTCTTTACATAATGGCTACAGGGGAACCACTTTACCCTTACCCTAAAAGTGACTGGCTGTATTTCCTTCTGCTAGCAATTATACCGACTCTCCTTGGCCATACGCTATTAAATTGGGTAGTAAAATGGGTTAGTACATCAATGATATCTGTGGCGATTTTGTTTGAACCCGTTGGAGCAACTTTACTAGCCTACTATGTAGTAGGAGAAACCGTAAATCTTTCACAGGGTATTGGTGGGATGGTCGTGCTATTAGGGATAGGTCTTTTTATATATGACGAAAGAAAAGGTAGAGGTACAGTAAAACTACTAAAAACAAAACCCAATTTAGAATCTCGCTAACAAAGAAAAAGATCCCCTGGTCAAGGGGATCTTTACATAAAAGAATAAGTGAATGCTGAAAACAGAAATGCAGACGTAACCGTAAAAATAAAAGTACCGCCAGACACTTTCCCTTCGGAGTTCATTAATTTGATTCCTTCTATGTAAGAAAAAACAAATAAAAAAACTGCCATTAGGAAGGAAAGATATAGTGCAATTGATTCTATGATTGGTCACACCCTTTCGAATAAATTAGCTTGTCCATAATTATGAGTCTGATTTTAAAAGTATTCCTGAATGAATAAGAAAAATAACGTAATATATGTTGAAATTATATTGCAAACATTTTATGACCGTGGTATAGTAAATTCTCCGTTAACAACTGGTTGATATATTTTATATTTTGTTTGTAGAAATATAAAATAAATTGGCGATTAGTGTTGACAGAGGGATAACGACATGTTATATTAATAAAGTCGCTTCGGGCGATGGTTATTAAAAAAATGCTCTTTGAAAACTAAACAAACAAGCGTCAACAAACAATATTTATCATGTCTTCTATTATAGAAGAACATGAGCCAACGTTTTATTTTATGAGCTAATCACTCTACATTTTATTGGAGAGTTTGATCCTGGCTCAGGACGAACGCTGGCGGCGTGCCTAATACATGCAAGTCGAGCGGATCTTTGGGAGCTTGCTCCCAAAGATTAGCGGCGGACGGGTGAGTAACACGTGGGCAACCTGCCTGTAAGACTGGGATAACTCCGGGAAACCGGGGCTAATACCGGATAATTCATTCCCTCTCATGAGGGAATGCTGAAAGACGGTTTCGGCTGTCACTTACAGATGGGCCCGCGGCGCATTAGCTAGTTGGTGAGGTAACGGCTCACCAAGGCCACGATGCGTAGCCGACCTGAGAGGGTGATCGGCCACACTGGGACTGAGACACGGCCCAGACTCCTACGGGAGGCAGCAGTAGGGAATCTTCCGCAATGGACGAAAGTCTGACGGAGCAACGCCGCGTGAGCGATGAAGGCCTTCGGGTCGTAAAGCTCTGTTGTTAGGGAAGAACAAGTACCGGAGTAACTGCCGGTACCTTGACGGTACCTAACCAGAAAGCCACGGCTAACTACGTGCCAGCAGCCGCGGTAATACGTAGGTGGCAAGCGTTGTCCGGAATTATTGGGCGTAAAGCGCGCGCAGGCGGTCCTTTAAGTCTGATGTGAAAGCCCACGGCTCAACCGTGGAGGGTCATTGGAAACTGGGGGACTTGAGTGCAGAAGAGGAGAGTGGAATTCCACGTGTAGCGGTGAAATGCGTAGAGATGTGGAGGAACACCAGTGGCGAAGGCGACTCTCTGGTCTGTAACTGACGCTGAGGCGCGAAAGCGTGGGGAGCGAACAGGATTAGATACCCTGGTAGTCCACGCCGTAAACGATGAGTGCTAAGTGTTAGAGGGTTTCCGCCCTTTAGTGCTGCAGCAAACGCATTAAGCACTCCGCCTGGGGAGTACGGCCGCAAGGCTGAAACTCAAAGGAATTGACGGGGGCCCGCACAAGCGGTGGAGCATGTGGTTTAATTCGAAGCAACGCGAAGAACCTTACCAGGTCTTGACATCCTCTGACAACTCTGGAGACAGAGCGTTCCCCTTCGGGGGACAGAGTGACAGGTGGTGCATGGTTGTCGTCAGCTCGTGTCGTGAGATGTTGGGTTAAGTCCCGCAACGAGCGCAACCCTTGTCCTTAGTTGCCAGCATTCAGTTGGGCACTCTAAGGAGACTGCCGGTGACAAACCGGAGGAAGGTGGGGATGACGTCAAATCATCATGCCCCTTATGACCTGGGCTACACACGTGCTACAATGGATAGAACAAAGGGCAGCGAAGCCGCGAGGTCAAGCAAATCCCATAAATCTATTCTCAGTTCGGATTGCAGGCTGCAACTCGCCTGCATGAAGCCGGAATCGCTAGTAATCGCGGATCAGCATGCCGCGGTGAATACGTTCCCGGGCCTTGTACACACCGCCCGTCACACCACGAGAGTTTGTAACACCCGAAGTCGGTGGGGTAACACTTTTAGTGAGCCAGCCGCCTAAGGTGGGACAGATGATTGGGGTGAAGTCGTAACAAGGTAGCCGTATCGGAAGGTGCGGCTGGATCACCTCCTTTCTAAGGATAATGCCGTAAGGGCATTCGGAATGCGAATCTTTCGATTCGTACTAAGCAAATTTAAAAATTTGCACTGTTGATTAGCTTGTTTGTTTAGTTTTGAGAGTGCAATTCTCTCAAAGCTTTTTAATTTGTTCCTTGAAAACTAGATAATCGTAAGTAAGAAGGCAAAAGTAAAACACACATTTGTATCGCTTTTTTAATTTTTCTCTCTTTTGTTAAAAGAGAAACCAAAGACATGATTGTCTTATAGAGACGAATAAATTCGTCCATAGGTTAAGTTAGAAAGGGCGCACGGTGGATGCCTTGGCACTAGGAGCCGATGAAGGACGGGACTAACACCGATATGCTTCGGGGAGCTGTAAGTAAGCTTTGATCCGGAGATTTCCGAATGGGGAAACCCACTGTTCGTAATGGAACAGTATCTTTACCTGAATTCATAGGGTATTGAAGGCAGACCCGGGGAACTGAAACATCTAAGTACCCGGAGGAAGAGAAAGCAAATGCGATTCCCTGAGTAGCGGCGAGCGAAACGGGATTAGCCCAAACCAGAAGGCTTGCCTTCTGGGGTTGTAGGACACTCAACATGGAGTTACAAAGGAACGGGGTAAATGAAGTGGTCTGGAAAGGCCCGTCAAAGAAGGTAAAAACCCTGTAGTTGAAACTTCGTTCCCTCCTGAGTGGATCCTGAGTACGGCGGGACACGTGAAATCCCGTCGGAAGCTGGGAGGACCATCTCCCAAGGCTAAATACTCCCTAGTGACCGATAGTGAACCAGTACCGTGAGGGAAAGGTGAAAAGCACCCCGGAAGGGGAGTGAAAGAGATCCTGAAACCGTGTGCCTACAAGTAGTTAGAGCCCTGTGCATATTTCCTTCGGAAAATGCCGGGTGATAGCGTGCCTTTTGTAGAATGAACCGGCGAGTTACGATTACATGCAAGGTTAAGTCGAGAAGACGGAGCCGCAGCGAAAGCGAGTCTGAATAGGGCGAATAAGTATGTGGTTGTAGACCCGAAACCAGGTGATCTACCCATGTCCAGGGTGAAGGTAGGGTAACACCTACTGGAGGCCCGAACCCACGCACGTTGAAAAGTGCGGGGATGAGGTGTGGGTAGCGGAGAAATTCCAATCGAACCTGGAGATAGCTGGTTCTCTCCGAAATAGCTTTAGGGCTAGCCTCACGAAGTGAGAGTCTTGGAGGTAGAGCACTGTTTGGACTAGGGGCCCTCATCGGGTTACCGAATTCAGACAAACTCCGAATGCCAATGACTTATCCGTGGGAGTCAGACTGCGAGTGATAAGATCCGTAGTCAAGAGGGAAACAGCCCAGACCACCAGCTAAGGTCCCAAAGTATACGTTAAGTGGAAAAGGATGTGGAGTTGCTTAGACAACCAGGATGTTGGCTTAGAAGCAGCCACCATTTAAAGAGTGCGTAATAGCTCACTGGTCGAGTGACTCTGCGCCGAAAATGTACCGGGGCTAAACGTATCACCGAAGCTGTGGGTGGACATCTTACGATGTCCGCGGTAGGAGAGCGTTCTAAGGGCGTTGAAGCTAGACCGTAAGGACTGGTGGAGCGCTTAGAAGTGAGAATGCCGGTATGAGTAGCGAAAGATGGGTGAGAATCCCATCCACCGTATGCCTAAGGTTTCCTGAGGAAGGCTCGTCCTCTCAGGGTTAGTCGGGACCTAAGCCGAGGCCGAAAGGCGTAGGCGATGGACAACAGGTTGATATTCCTGTACCACCTCTTTATCGTTTGAGCAATGGGGGGACGCAGGAGGATAGGGTAAGCGCACTGCTGGATATGTGCGTCTAAGCAGTTAGGCTGGTAACGAGGCAAATCCCGTTACCACATAAGGCTGAGCTGTGATAGCGAGGGAAATATAGTACCGAAGTTCCTGATTCCACACTGCCAAGAAAAGCCTCTAGCGAGATAAAAGGTGCCCGTACCGCAAACCGACACAGGTAGGCGAGGAGAGAATCCTAAGGTGAGCGAGAGAACTCTCGTTAAGGAACTCGGCAAAATGACCCCGTAACTTCGGGAGAAGGGGTGCTTTTTAGGGTGTTAAAGCCTTGAAAAGCCGCAGTGAATAGGCCCAGGCGACTGTTTAGCAAAAACACAGGTCTCTGCGAAGCCGCAAGGCGAAGTATAGGGGCTGACGCCTGCCCGGTGCTGGAAGGTTAAGAGGAGAGGTTAGCTCACGCGAAGCTTTGAATCGAAGCCCCAGTAAACGGCGGCCGTAACTATAACGGTCCTAAGGTAGCGAAATTCCTTGTCGGGTAAGTTCCGACCCGCACGAAAGGCGTAACGATCTGGGCACTGTCTCAACGAGAGACTCGGTGAAATTATAGTACCTGTGAAGATGCAGGTTACCCGCGACAGGACGGAAAGACCCCGTGGAGCTTTACTGCAGCCTGATATTGAATTTTGGTACAGCTTGTACAGGATAGGTAGGAGCCTTGGAAGCCGGAGCGCCAGCTTCGGTGGAGGCGTCGGTGGGATACTACCCTGGCTGTATTGAAATTCTAACCCGCACCCCTGATCGGGGTGGGAGACAGTGTCAGGTGGGCAGTTTGACTGGGGCGGTCGCCTCCTAAAATGTAACGGAGGCGCCCAAAGGTTCCCTCAGAATGGTTGGAAATCATTCGCAGAGTGTAAAGGCACAAGGGAGCTTGACTGCGAGACCTACAAGTCGAGCAGGGACGAAAGTCGGGCTTAGTGATCCGGTGGTTCCGCATGGAAGGGCCATCGCTCAACGGATAAAAGCTACCCCGGGGATAACAGGCTTATCTCCCCCAAGAGTCCACATCGACGGGGAGGTTTGGCACCTCGATGTCGGCTCATCGCATCCTGGGGCTGTAGTCGGTCCCAAGGGTTGGGCTGTTCGCCCATTAAAGCGGTACGCGAGCTGGGTTCAGAACGTCGTGAGACAGTTCGGTCCCTATCCGTCGTGGGCGCAGGAAATTTGAGAGGAGCTGTCCTTAGTACGAGAGGACCGGGATGGACGCACCGCTGGTGTACCAGTTGTCTTGCCAAAGGCATCGCTGGGTAGCTATGTGCGGACGGGATAAGTGCTGAAAGCATCTAAGCATGAAGCCCCCCTCAAGATGAGATTTCCCATAGCGTCAAGCTAGTAAGATCCCTGAAAGATGATCAGGTTGATAGGTCAGAGGTGGAAGCGCGGTGACGTGTGGAGCTGACTGATACTAATCGATCGAGGACTTAACCAAATTTTTGATAGTTATTTTCGCTAATGCGAAAAAACTTTGATACAAATCGTGTTACTTTTACTTCTTACACATTATCTAGTTTTGAGGGAATGAAAAATTTCTCTTGCAAAATCTGAAAAAGATATTATAATAATAATTGTCTTTTACAAATAGTCTGGTGGCGATAGCGAGAAGGTCACACCCGTTCCCATGCCGAACACGGAAGTTAAGCTTCTCAGCGCCGATGGTAGTTGGGGGTTTCCCCCTGTGAGAGTAGGACGTTGCCAGGCTTAAATTATGGAGGATTAGCTCAGCTGGGAGAGCATCTGCCTTACAAGCAGAGGGTCGGCGGTTCGATCCCGTCATCCTCCACCATTTTTAGACAAGCTATGCTTTTCTATATGCCGGCCTAGCTCAATTGGTAGAGCAACTGACTTGTAATCAGTAGGTTGGGGGTTCAAGTCCTCTGGCCGGCACCATCTTTAGATACTAATAAATATTATTAGGATTTAGAGCCATTAGCTCAGTTGGTAGAGCAGATTGCTCACTTCTCTGAATTGCTTCTTAGGCAATCTGCGAGGAAGACCGTAAGGTCTTTCGAGCATCGTAGATGCGCTACCAGTTAAAACTTTTAGTTAGTTCCATGTGTTAATAACATTTAGAGCCATTAGCTCAGTTGGTAGAGCATCTGACTTTTAATCAGAGGGTCGAAGGTTCGAGTCCTTCATGGCTCACCATTGTTTTTCTCTCTTTAGAGAAGATAACTATTGAAATATGCGGGTGTGGCGGAATTGGCAGACGCACTAGACTTAGGATCTAGCGCCGCGAGGCGTGGGGGTTCGACTCCCTTCACCCGCACCAAAGTTTCTCTTAATTTAATCTCATTGCGGAAGTAGTTCAGTGGTAGAATACAACCTTGCCAAGGTTGGGGTCGCGGGTTCGAATCCCGTCTTCCGCTCCATTGAAATGCCGGGGTGGCGGAACTGGCAGACGCACAGGACTTAAAATCCTGCGGTAGGTGACTACCGTACCGGTTCGATTCCGGTCCTCGGCACCATTTTTCACTATCGTGAAAAACATTCTTTTAATTCTATTAAGATTTTCTAAATGGAATTATGCGCCCGTAGCTCAATTGGATAGAGCGTTTGACTACGGATCAAAAGGTTAGGGGTTCGACTCCTCTCGGGCGCGCCATTTAAACGGGAAGTAGCTCAGCTTGGTAGAGCACTTGGTTTGGGACCAAGGGGTCGCAGGTTCGAATCCTGTCTTCCCGACCATCATCTTTAATGGGGCCTTAGCTCAGCTGGGAGAGCGCCTGCTTTGCACGCAGGAGGTCAGCGGTTCGATCCCGCTAGGCTCCACCAATAAACTAATATTGATAATATGGCGGTGTAGCTCAGCTGGCTAGAGCATTCGGTTCATACCCGAAAGGTCGTGGGTTCGACTCCCTCCGCCGCTACCATATTTTCAAATTTAAGGCTTACTGGACCTTTAGCTCAGCTGGTTAGAGCAGACGGCTCATAACCGTCCGGTCGTAGGTTCGAGTCCTACAAGGTCCACCATGGTTTTTTGCATAGCAAAATAACTTTTAGTATTTTTACTACGGAGGAATACCCAAGTCCGGCTGAAGGGATCGGTCTTGAAAACCGACAGGCGGGTCAAACCGCGCAGGGGTTCGAATCCCCTTTCCTCCTCCATTACTTTTACTTTAATATTATTATCGCGGGGTGGAGCAACGAGCGTTTCTCCTAAGAATAATCTGCGAGTTGTACCGATTGAGCCGCATCTTGATTAGGCTTTCTGAAATCGGGACAGTCAGTGCTAACATAGAGCATAATTAAATCTATGTAAAATAATATTATCGCGGGGTGGAGCAGTCCGGTAGCTCGTCGGGCTCATAACCCGAAGGTCGCAGGTTCAAATCCTGCCCCCGCAACCAATTTTATTTTTAACAAGCTTTTACAATATGGTCCGGTAGTTCAGTTGGTTAGAATGCCTGCCTGTCACGCAGGAGGTCGCGGGTTCGAGTCCCGTCCGGACCGCCATTTTTAAAAAAAACTGGCACAAACGAAATAATATTTTAATATGGCTCAGTAGCTCAGTCGGTAGAGCAAGTTGCTACCTTCTTCGATTTAGCTTCTGCGGCAACTTGCGAGGAAGACCGGAGGTCTTTCGAGCAATGGACATGCACTAACATTTAAGCGATACAATAATTATTATGGCTCAGTAGCTCAGTCGGTAGAGCAATGGACTGAAAATCCATGTGTCGGCGGTTCGATTCCGTCCTGAGCCACCTTTCTAAGCGGGTGTAGTTTACTGGTAAAACCTCAGCCTTCCAAGCTGATGTAGTGGGTTCGATTCCCATCACCCGCTCCACTATGGGCCTATAGCTCAGCTGGTTAGAGCGCACGCCTGATAAGCGTGAGGTCGGTGGTTCGAGTCCACTTAGGCCCACCATAGTTATTTAAACTGTTCCGCAGTAGCTCAGTGGTAGAGCATTCGGCTGTTAACCGAACGGTCGTAGGTTCGAATCCTACCTGCGGAGCCATATGGGGAAGTACTCAAGTGGCTGAAGAGGCGCCCCTGCTAAGGGTGTAGGTCGGGCAACCGGCGCGAGGGTTCAAATCCCTCCTTCTCCGCCATAAGGCCCCTTGGTCAAGCGGTTAAGACACCGCCCTTTCACGGCGGTAACACGGGTTCGAATCCCGTAGGGGTCATACAAAAAAGCTGTAGACAATTTGTCTACAGCTTTTTTGTATGCTTTTTTTAAACGATAAAAACGTATAATAGTGCTTCATGTTTTATTCTTCTTTCCCCTATCTTGTTGTGCTTCGATTACCCAATTCAAAACAAAGTATAGCTATCCTTCCTATAAAAATTATTTTCTAAAAAAAATTTTTTATTTTGTCACAATTGTAAATCGCGCCATTAAAACAATGGAAGCGCTGTTATCCGTTGGTGTCGAAATAAGGCGAACAAAATAATCAATGTTTACAAGGTATTTTAGCAGGAATCTAGAATAGTAATGAAAAAGTAGAAAGGCAGGTGTGTGGATGTTAGCACATCCAACTGATTATCAGCTCCATTTATTTCATGAAGGCTCGCTGTATAAGAGCTATGAATTATTTGGAGCGCATATCATAAATAATGATTCAGAGAAATATACTCGTTTTTGTGTTTGGGCGCCAGCTGCTCAGAGTGTCAGGTTGGTTGGCGATTTTAATAACTGGAATGGAGAAGGTTTTGAATTTAAGAAGGCTAACGGTGAAGGTGTTTGGGTTTTACTATTTGCTGGAGATTTAACTGGTGCAATTTATAAATATGAATTTACTGATCCAACAGGCCATAAAAGGCTAAAAGCCGACCCATATGCTTATTATTCAGAGGTTAGACCTAATACTGCTTCAGTTGTATACCCACTAGAGGGGTATAAATGGAATGACAGCCAGTGGATGAAGAAAAGGGAGAAAAAACAGATAAGAGCAGAAGCAATGGCAATATACGAGGTCCATCTCGGGTCATGGAAGTTTGCTGAGGATGGTTCCTTACTTACCTACGAACAATTAGCAAATGAACTTATTCCGTATGTCTTATCCCACGGATACACCCATATTGAATTGTTGCCCCTAACTGAGCATCCGCTCGACATTTCCTGGGGATACCAGGGAACTGGTTATTACTCCGTTACAAGTCGTTTCGGAACACCTCATGAGTTTATGTCCTTTGTTGATCAATGTCATCAAAATGGAATTGGAGTCATTATGGATTGGGTTCCTGGTCACTTTTGTAAGGATGAGCATGGTCTTTATTGTTTTGATGGGAGCTATGCCTATGATTATCGAAATCATCTTGACCGTGAGAATGAAGTGTGGGGAACGGCCAATTTTGACCTAGGCAAAACAGAAGTACAGAGTTTTCTTATTTCAAATGCTCTTTTTTGGTTAGAAAAGTACCATATCGATGGCTTCCGTGTTGATGCGGTAGCGAACATAATCTATTGGCCAAATTCAAACGAGGAAGTTAATCCATATGGCATTGAGTTCTTAAAAAAGTTAAATTCTGTTGTTACCTCTCATTTCCCTAGTGCAAGCATGATTGCTGAGGACTCAACTGACTGGCCAAAGGTAACCTCGCCAGTAGAGGATGGAGGGTTAGGATTTACATTCAAATGGAATATGGGCTGGATGAATGACATGTTAAAGTACATGGAAACGAGTCCGGAGCAAAGGAAACACCAACATAATAACGTCACTTTCTCCTTGTTATATGCCTTTTCTGAGTCATTTATTTTGCCATTTTCTCATGATGAGGTGGTCCATGGGAAAAAGTCCCTATTGAACAAGATGCCGGGGGATTATTGGCAGAAGTTTGCACAGTTAAGGCTGTTACTGGGGTATATGACAGCTCACCCAGGAAAAAAACTGACTTTTATGGGAACTGAGCTTGGCCAGTTTGCTGAATGGAAAGATCAAGAACAATTAGATTGGCATTTGCTAGGCTACGAGATGCATGAAAAAGTAAATGTTTTTGTTAAAGAATTGTTAAAAATATATAAGCTCAACAAAGCTTTTTACGAATTAGATCATTCACAAGATGGGTTTGAATGGATTGATGCAAATAATCATCATCAATCTGTCTTTTCGTTTATACGTAAAGGGACAAAACCAGATGATTTTCTCGTCATTGTATGTAATTTCACCTCTGAATCCTACTCAAATTACAGAATTGGAGTACCTAAACTTAGAACATATCGCGAAATCTTGAATAGTGACGATTCTGCTTTTGGAGGTTCTGGGGAAATAAATAAAAAGATGGTTAAAGCTCAGGAAATTGGTTTTCATGGACGGCCTTTTTCTATTGAAGTGAGCATCCCTCCATTTGGGGTATCGATATTTCGTCCAGTTAAAAAAAGGAAGGGGAAAGTAACCGATGCAAAAGAAAAAAATCGT
Organism: Mesobacillus maritimus; assembly: GCF_044803185.1. Lineage (GTDB taxonomy): Bacteria > Bacillota > Bacilli > Bacillales > Cytobacillaceae > Mesobacillus_B > Mesobacillus_B maritimus_B. Next base: position 4,589,938 of record NZ_CP085225.1, on the reverse strand, counting down.
AGCGATGCTCCTCGCAGGCGGACAGGGGAGTCGACTCAACTCATTAACAAAAGATCTCGCTAAACCTGCCGTACCTTTTGGTGGGAAGTATCGAATTATAGATTTTCCTTTAAGCAATTGCACAAACTCAGGAATTAATACTGTGGGGGTGTTAACACAATATCAACCATTAATCCTGAACTCTTATATTGGAATCGGAAGTGCATGGGATCTGGATAGGAAGGACGGGGGAGTAACAGTTCTTCCTCCGTACACGGCCTCAACAGAGATGAAATGGTATACAGGTACAGCAAGTGCCATTTACCAGAATTTGAACTATATACACCAATATAGCCCTGATTATGTCTTAATTTTATCAGGAGATCATATTTACAAAATGAACTATGAATTGATGCTTGAACATCATATTAAAAAGGGTGCAGATGTAACAATCTCGGTAATTCCAGTTCCTTGGGAAGAAGCGAATCGTTTCGGTATCCTTAATACAGATGAGGAATTAAGGGTAACCGAGTTTGATGAGAAACCAAAAAATCCTAAAAGCAACCTGGCTTCGATGGGTATCTATATCTTTAATTGGAAGATGCTTGAAGACTATTTACAACAAGATAATTTGAATTCAAGCTCTAGCCATGATTTTGGGAAAGACATTTTGCCACTGATGCTAAAGGATAGTAAGAACCTTGTTGCGTATCCATTTAAGGGATATTGGAAAGATGTTGGCACCGTACAGAGTCTTTGGGAAGCAAATATGGATTTGTTGGAGGATTCCAACGAGCTGAACTTGTTTGACCAAAACTGGCGAATCTATTCGGTTAACCCTAATCAACCGCCTCAGTTTATTAGCCAGGAGGCCAAGTTAACCGACTCCCTTGTCAATGAAGGATGTGTGATTAAAGGGAATGTTTCTAGGACAGTTGTGTTCCAAGGTGTTTCGATTGAGACAGATGCAGTCGTTAAAGAATCCGTGATTATGCCGGATGCTGTTATAGGAAAAGGGTGTCATATAGAAAAAGCGATTGTTTCTTCTGGTATAAAGATTCCAGATGGATCAGTTATACGGCCAAAAATTGATGGTGAAATTCTTCTTGTTTCTGAAGAAACTTTAGAAGAAATGGTCACCAATTAGTTCGGGAGGTATCTAAAGTTGAAAAAACGTTTATTAGGTGTTATAGATGCGACCACATATGTTGAGGACCTTAAGGATTTAACCACCCACCGCTCTGTAGCGGCTATTCCCTTTGGTGGACGTTATCGTCTCATTGACTTTATTTTATCCAATATGGTGAACTCAGGAATACAGAGTGTAGCCATCTTTCCAAAATACGAGTATCGTTCCCTGATGGACCATTTAGGGTCTGGGAAGAACTGGGATCTTAACCGGAAACGGGATGGATTATTCTTTTTCCCTTCTCCGCGACTTGATAAACCTGTTTTTGGAATTGATTCATTTGAACACTTTGCAGCCAATATTGATTTTCTAAATAGAAGCACTCAAGATTATTGCCTGATTGCAAGTGCCAATACGATTTTTAATATGGATTTTTACCCGCTTCTTGAATGGCATATGGATCAGGGCTGTGACATTACAGAAGTCCGAAATGCGGGAGAATCTCTTAATATTTTCCTTGTAAAAACCTCACTATTACTCGAGTTGATTCATACTCGGAAAGAAACAGGCTATTTGAATATGAGGGATGTTGTTAAGGATATTGACAGTCCTTATAGGCTTTGTTATTACCCTTATGAAGGTTATGCCCTCACAGTTGATTCAGTAAGTAATTATTATTTAGCAAGTATGGAGTTATTGAACCCGATGGTTTGGAAGCAACTATTTTTAACGGACCGACCTATTTTAACGAAGGTAAAAGATGAACCACCAACTCGCTATTCTAAGTCGGCTTTGGTTCACAATTCGATGATTGCAAATGGGGCTAATATTGAGGGAACAGTTGAAAATAGTATAATTGCCCGGGGCGTGAAAATTGCTAAAGGTGCCGTTGTCAAGAATAGTATCATTATGCAAAAAACACAAATTGGTGAAAATTGTATTTTGGAAAATGTTATTCTTGATAAAGATGTAAATGTAGATTCAGGTGTCTCCATTGCCGGAACAAAAGATGCACCAAAGATTTTACGGAAAGGTTCAATTGCTAAGGGAGAGTGTGTGAATACGTGAAAATTTTGTTTGCAGTATCGGAATGTGTCCCATTCATTAAATCAGGAGGACTCGCAGATGTGGCAGGGGCACTTCCAAAAGAGTTACAAGGACTTGGTACTGACGTCCGAGTAATCCTACCAAAATATCAGTTAATTCCTGATGAATATAAGAAACAAATGAAAAAGATAGCGGAATTTATTGTCCCTGTAGGTTGGCGGAATCAATATTGTGGAATTGAAGAACTGGAACTTGATGGAGTCATCTATTATTTTATTGACAATGAATACTATTTTAAACGAAGTCAAATGTATGGGGACTTTGACGAAGGGGAGCAGTTTGCCTATTTCAACCGCGCTATACTTGATAGCATAAAAGAAATTGACTTTTACCCCGATGTCATTCATTGCCATGATTGGCATACAGGGATGGTTCCGTTTTTACTTAATGAACAATACCGAGAAATTGAGGGGTATGAGTCGATTCGGACAGTGTTTACCATTCATAATCTCCAATTCCAAGGGATATTCCCAAAGGGAATTTTAGGTGAATTGTTTGGTTTAGATGATCGATATTACCATCCAGATCTGCTTGAATTCCATGGGAATGTATCTTTTATGAAAGCAGCACTTATATCAGCAGATAAAATTACTACGGTTAGTCCGACTTATATGAATGAGATACAAACAGCTTACTTTGGTGAAAAATTGGATGGGGTGCTACGGAACCGTAGCACCGACCTTTTAGGGATTTTAAATGGAATAGATAATGATTTGTACAATCCCGAAGCAGATGCAGCTTTAATCAAAACATATGGGCCGTCGGATCACGAAGCTCGCCTATTAAATAAAAAGGAACTTCAAAGACAGTTTGAATTGCCAGAAGAGGAAGATACTCCGCTAATGGTTATGGTAACGAGACTGACAAAACAAAAAGGGCTAGAGCTAGTCCGTGGAGTCTTTCATGAAATTATGGCGACAGGGGTTCAATTGCTTGTGCTCGGTACAGGTGATCGCGAATTTGAATACTTCTTCAGCCAAATGGCCGCTCAATATCCTAATCAATGCCGGGTGTTTATCGGTTTTGATGAAAACCTGGCCCACCGGGTGTATGCTGGTGCCGATTTATTCTTAATGCCGTCAAAATTTGAGCCGTGCGGGCTTAGCCAACTCATTGCTCTACGCTATGGGTCCATTCCGATTGTCCGGGAAACGGGAGGCTTGAATGATACAGTTAAGTCGTTTGACGGCGAAACTGGTGAAGGCAATGGGTTCACATTTACAAGCTTTAATGCACATGACATGCTTTTTACAATTGATAGAGCCTTAAGTTATTACAAAGAAACAGATTCGTGGAACAAGTTGGTTGAGAGTGTCATGCAGATGGACTTTAGTTGGGCTCGGTCTGCGAAAATTTACCAGCAATTATATGCTGACCTAGTCAAGGAGTGATTAGCCTGTTTTCAAATAAAGCAGAGTTTAAAATAGCGTTTTTAAAGAAATTTGAAATGACGTTCGGAAAAAGCTTTAGCGAGAGTACTAAACGCGAACAGTTTCAAACCCTTGGACATATGATTCGAGAATATGTTAGTTCAGATTGGATTCAAACCAATGAACAATATCGGTCTACTGGGAAAAAACAAGTTTATTACCTATCTATTGAGTTCTTACTAGGTCGTTTGCTTCGACATAATCTAATGAACCTTGGAATTGAAACAGTGGTAAGTGAAGGATTACTGGAACTCGGTATCGACTTAGAGGAATTGGAAGAAATTGAAGCAGATGCAGGTCTAGGCAATGGAGGTCTAGGTCGGTTAGCAGCTTGTTTCCTAGATTCACTTGCTTCGTTAAACTTACCAGGTCATGGGTATGGTATTCGTTATAAACACGGACTATTTGAGCAGAAGATTGTTGACGGTTACCAAGTTGAACTGCCTGAACAATGGCTGAGGCATGGACATGTTTGGGAAGTTCGAAAATCGGATGATTCGATAGAAATTCCATTTTGGGGAAAGGTGGAGAGCTACCAAGAGAACGGTAAGCTTATGTTTAGACATTTACAGGCTGAAACCGTTACAGCTGTTCCCTATGACCTTCCAGTGCTTGGATACCAAACGGAGACGGTGAATACCCTTCGACTCTGGAGTGCTGAGCCATCTCGATTCACAGCCAATACGGATATTTTAACGTATAAAAAGGAAACGGAATCGATTTCTGAACTTCTCTATCCAGATGATACTCATGACGAAGGGAAAATTCTTCGTTTAAAGCAGCAATACTTGCTTGTTGCAGCTAGCTTGCAATCCATTGTCTCTTCCTACAAAAAACAAAAGCGGAGTCTCCTTGATTTTCATCAATATGTAGGCATCCATATAAACGACACTCACCCAGCTATAGCTGTACCGGAATTGATGAGGATTCTTATGGATCAGGAGGGATTAGGGTGGAACGAGGCTTGGTATATCACTGTTAACACTCTATCCTATACGAACCATACAACATTGTCAGAAGCCCTAGAAAGATGGCCAATGAGAATTTTTCAACCACTTCTCCCAAGGATCTATATGATTATAGAGGAAATCAATGAGAGGTTTTGCCAAGAACTCTGGGATAAATATCCTGGAGACTGGGAGCGCATTGAAAACATGGCAATTATTGCTCATGGGGAAGTGAGGATGGCTCCTCTTGCCATTGTCGGAAGTCATAGTGTCAATGGAGTGGCTAAACTACACACTGACATTTTAAAGGAACGGGAAATGAATGACTTTTATCAAGTGTTTCCTGAAAGATTCAACAATAAAACCAATGGCATTACTCATCGTCGCTGGCTGATAAAGTCTAATCCAAAGCTATCGAATCTCATAACAGAGTCGATTGGACCAAAATGGATTGCCGATACAGAGAACTTAGAAAACCTCCTTGCGTACAGGCATGATGCAGCATTTTTACAAGAACTAGCGGGTATTAAACAAGCAAATAAAGAAAAACTTGCAAAAATTATCCATGAAAAGTCTGGAATATTAGTTGATACAAATTCAATCTTTGATGTACAGGTAAAACGATTGCATGCCTATAAGCGACAGCTGTTAAATGTGCTACATATCATGTACTTGTATAATCGATTGAAATCAGATTCAGACTATCCTCTGTACCCTAGAACATTTATCTTTGGGGCAAAAGCATCTCCAGGTTATTACTTTGCGAAGAAAGTGATTAAGTTAATCAACACAGTAGCAGACAAAATTAACCACGACCCAGATGTAAATGATAGGTTAAAAGTAGTGTTCCTAGAAAATTATCGTGTATCACTGGCTGAGGATATTTTCCCTGCAGCGGAAGTCAGTCAACAAATTTCCACTGCTAGTAAGGAAGCATCTGGAACTGGTAACATGAAGTTTATGATGAATGGTGCCTTGACAGTAGGAACGCTTGATGGAGCAAATGTAGAGATTACTGAGCTGGTAGGAGAGGACAATATTTTCCTATTCGGTTTACGTGCGCAGGAGGTTCTAAACTTCCAAAAAAATGGAGGGTATAACTCACGAGAATATTATCATTATGATTCTAGAATTCGTGAAGTTACAGAGCAACTAGTAAATGGTTTCTTTCCTGATACAGAAGGGGAGTTTACTGCGATTTATGATTCCCTACTAGACCATAATGATCAATATTTTGTATTACGGGATTTTGCCTCCTATGTTCAAATTCAAGAACGAGTAAGCGAGGAATACCGAGACCGCGACAAGTGGCTTGAAAAGAGTCTTGTGAATATAGCTAAGTCAGGCTTTTTCTCAAGTGACCGGACCATTCAAGAATATGCAAATAACATTTGGAACATAAAACCGATTAAATAGGCTGTGTTATGTACCTTGTTTATTTTCTACAGGGTTGATTGGAGCGGAAGGCACGAAGACTCCTGCGGGAGTGCAAGGCCAAGGGAACCCCGCAGGAGCGATAGCGACGAGGAGATAGAAAAGCGGAAGCGTCTCGAGGGGCTAGGCGCTGGAGCTGGCAAGGCTCCCGGACTGCCCGCGAACCGCTCGTGCCTGGAGCGGAAATCAACAACAAAAAAATAATGAATACACACATTGAACCGGCAAAGCTGTCGGTTCTTTTTTTGTCGAAATTTCCGTTTTTTATTGGCCGTAATGGGTATCATAAAAATATTTAAAGAATGCCTTCAGTACTTTTTTGTAAGGATAGATGTAAAGGGGGAACAATGATGAAATTAACCCATGAGCAGAGAGTGGAATTGCACGGGTTTAATAACTTAACGAAGTCTTTAAGCTTCAATATGTATGATATATGCTATACAAGAACGAAGGAAGAACGGGAAGCATACATTGAATATATTGATGAACAATACAATGCCGACCGGTTAACCAATATCCTCACAAATGTTTCTGATATCATTGGTGCCCATGTGTTAAACGTTGCCAAGCAGGACTATGTTCCACAGGGAGCGAGCGTAACGGTGCTCGTATCTGAAGGGCCAGTTGTGGAGGTTCCAACAGAATCTTTTGCAGAGTCTCCAGGACCACTACCTGACAATGTAGTCCTCCAGTTGGACAAGAGCCATATCACGGTCCATACTTATCCGGAATATCATCCCGACGAAGGAATCAGTACCTTTAGAGCAGATATTGATGTATCAACATGCGGAGAAATTTCCCCATTAAAAGCCTTAAATTATTTAATACGTTCTTTTGATACGGACATTATGACGATTGACTTTCGTGTTCGTGGGTTTACTAGGGATAAGAATGGACATAAGTTATTTATTGATCATGATATCAGTTCCATTCAAAATTATATTCCTGATGACATTAAAGAAATGTTCCATATGTTTGATGTCAATGTGTATCAAGAAAACATCTTTCATACAAAATGTAAATTGAAGGAATTTGATTTGAATAACTACCTATTTGGCTATACAAAAGACAAGCTTTCTCCTGAAGAAAGTGAAGAAATTACCGAAAGCCTTAAACTAGAAATGGATGAAATCTTTTATGGTAAAAATATACTTAATTAAAGAAGAAAAGAGCTTGGACTAATGTCTCAAGCGCTTTTCTTCTTTTTAGATATAACTAATAAACAATCCAACCGATAAAAGTAAGGCGAATATTGTATTCGTTTGTGCTGTTGCTTTCATCGCAGGCATCATTTCTAGTGGATTCTTTCCTACTTTGAAGCCTTTGACTGCTTTTAATGCTTTAGGTAGACTTAAAACAACGATCATAAGCCAAGGAGTGGAAACACCAGCTAAGATTAGCGCAAGGATCCAGATATAAGAAACGAAAAACATCCCAGCTAAAACGCGCACGGCATTCTTTTTTCCAACTAGAATGGCTAATGTCTTCCTTCCAAATTCTTTATCCCCATCAAAATCACGAATATTATTAGATAGCAAAATACCGCCAACAAGTATAAAGCTTGGAATTGAAACAAGGATGCTTGTCGATGTAACAGAACCAGTTTGAATATAGAAAGATATTAAAATAATAAGAAGTCCCATAAAAAAGCCAGCGAAAATCTCACCAAAAGGAGTATAAGCAATTGGAAGCGGACCACCGGTGTAGAGGTAACCAACCAGCATTCCAATAAGTCCAATCGCTGCAAGCCACCAAGTAGTATTCATACAAATATAAATACCAATTAAAATGGCAACACCATATAATGCAAGAGCTAGTCCGAGGACTGTTGATGGTTTAATACCGTTGCGAACAATTGCACCACCGATTCCAATTGATTCTTCGGTATCGAGCCCTCTTTTAAAATCATAATATTCGTTAAACATATTGGTTGCAGCTTGAATGAGTAAACAGGCAAGGAGTGTAGCTAAAAATAAGAAAATATCAATTGATGTTACTTCAATAGCAAGGGCCGTGCCAAGAAGCACAGGTGCAAATGCAGCAGTCAATGTATGAGGGCGTGCTAATTGCCACCATTTTTGGAAGCCGTGATCTCTTGCTATTGGAGAAGAACTAGGCTGAAGTGGTGTTTGCATGTACCAATTCTCTCCCTTTATATTATATTTATCGACCAAACCTTATTATAGTATCAAAAAGTCTTAATTCTGTCAAAAACGGTAGTAAATCTCTCTAAAATATTCCCTACAATATAAAGTGTATGACGAGTAGCGAAGACTGTCAAATGCTACTTCAAGGATATAATGGATGCTTTTCCCTGATAGCCTAAAGCTTAAATATAGCGACAGTTGTGAATCATATAATAAGGATAAAACTAGGTGAGGCCACGGCGGTATGATTGACATTGAGAATTAGGAAGTGTATCTTAAAATAAGTTTGAAAACGTGTCATAACAGGTGAGAGGCTGTTATTGGGGGGATTATTTTGGTTACCATACATGATACTGAATTGAGGCAAGGAATCGTTACAGCGATTGAAAAGTCCAAACAATTATCTCAATCCATCATGGTAAGCGAAGTCCAAAAGATTAAAGGAATTGATCCTTTAAATTTTTTTGCGGCTGGCCGCAACCGCTTCTTAGGAGAGAGATTTTTTTGGAAAGACCCAAGTGGAGATCAGGTGATTGTGGGAATTGGAGTTGTTAAACAAGTCCAATCGGATCAGGCAACGGGGCGTTTCGACAGAACCGAAATCGAATGGAAACAACTAGTTAAAGATGCGGTTACATGTGGTGAGCAAACTAAGCCAGGGACAGGACCGGCAATCTTTGGTGGGTTTGCTTTTGACCCATTGAAGAAAAAGACCGGCTTGTGGTCGAAGTTTTCTGAATCACTTTTTCATATACCGAAATATATGCTTTCCTTTATTGATGGTGAATTCTATTTTACAACGAATGTTTTTTGTACACAACATGATGATGGTGAGCTATTTGATAAAGTATATAAAGACAGGCAAGACCTTTTAGGAGCTGTTTTTCAAAAGCAGAATTTTTCTTATCCATCTATAGTAAAGATGGAGGAAATAAAAGCTGAGGAATGGAAAAAATCAGTTACTTCCTTAGTTGAGTCATTTGCTGATAGTAATCTAAAAAAGGTAGTTGTAGCAAGGGAGTTAAGGCTTCAATTTGAAAACACTGTTCAGGTTGAAAAGGTGCTAACGCATTTACTCGAAGAACAGAAGGAGAGTTTTATTTTTGCCTTTGAAGTAAATGGAGATTGCTTTATTGGTGCTTCGCCTGAGCGATTGGTTAAAAAAGAAGAGACTAGAGTATTGACAACCTGTCTAGCTGGCTCGATAGCAAGAGGGAGTACATTAGAAGAAGATCGCTTATTAGGGCAAAATCTGCTTGAAGACCAAAAGAATTTAGTAGAGCATCAGTATGTCGTCGATATGATTAAAGAAGCCATGGAAGAAACCTGTGAGAAGGTAACACTTCCTGACGAACCTCAATTGATGAAAACAAAATATATACAACATTTATATACACCTGTAATTGGACAAAGCCGTGAGGGGACTTCGTTACTTGATATCGTTAATCGACTTCATCCAACGCCAGCACTTGGGGGGGTTCCTAAAGATCAGGCCGTTACTAAGATTAGGGAGATAGAAGAGCTTGACCGTGGTTTTTATGCCGCACCTATTGGCTGGCAGGATGCACAGGGCAATGGTGAATTTGCTGTGGCCATCCGTTCTGCATTAATTCAAGGAAAAGAAGCTTCGCTTTTTGCAGGTTGTGGTGTCGTGGCTGATTCAGAAGCTGAGAGCGAATATATAGAGACGAGCATCAAGTTTCGCCCGATGCTGACTGCGCTTGGAGGAAAAAGAAAATGAACCATCAGGAAGGATTAACAGCTTATATCGCTGCATTTGTTGCGGAACTTGTTCATGCAGGTGTAAAGGATATTGTCATAAGTCCAGGATCCCGGTCCACTCCAATTGCATTAGTCATGGCAGAACATCCAGAGCTTAATCTTCATATCCACGTGGATGAACGTTCGGCTGCATTCTTTGGATTAGGCATCGCGAAAGCAACAAAAAAACCCGTTGCGCTTCTATGTACATCAGGAACAGCGGCAGCTAATTACTATCCTGCCATCATCGAGGCAACGATATCGAGGGTACCATTGATAGTGCTAACCGCTGACCGTCCCCATGAGCTAAGGGATGTTGGTGCACCTCAGGCCATTGATCAGATTCATTTATATGGACATAATGTAAAGTGGTTCGTAGAAATGTCACCCCCTGAAGGGAAAGAATCAATGATTCGCTATGCAAGGACAGTTTGTGCAAGAGCGGCAGCAACCGCAACGCGATACCCTGCTGGACCAGTGCATTTGAATTTTCCTCTGCGTGAGCCCTTGATTCCTAACCTGGATGGGCAACTTTTTGAATTACAAGAACGGCAAAAAGGTTATGTCGACATACATGATGGAAAACTTACCCTTTCTAATGAAACATTTAAAAGTCTTGCATCTGCTTTGGATTCAGAGAAAAACGGTGTAATTATTTGTGGTCCGATAGACGATGCGGAGTTTATGGAAGCCGTAGTAGACTTTGCAAACCAACTACAGTTCCCTATCTTAGCGGATCCTTTATCACAACTACGAAGTGGTCATCATAATCAGGAACTAATTATTGACGGTTATGATACTTTCCTTCGTTTTGAGGATTCCAAAAAGGTCTTAAAACCGGAAGTAGTGATTAGACTTGGGGCAATGCCAGTTTCTAAAGCTCTATCCACCTTTCTAACGGAAAATCGGGATATTCCACAAATTGTTGTTGATGGCGGAAGCGGATGGCGTGATCCACTGACTGCTGCAACTGAAATGGTTCATTGTGATGAAAGTCTTTTTTGTAGAACTATAAGTGAATATATTAAGCCTCGGGAACATTCTGTATACCTTGAAAAGTGGAAAAGCATTAATGAGCATACGAAATTAAAATTGTCTGCCATTAGGGATATTCCTGAACTTAGTGAGGGAAAGCTTTTTCACTTATTGGCGGATATGTTACCGGAAAATGCAACTTTGTTTGTCGGTAATAGTATGCCAATTCGAGATTTAGATTCGTTCTTTTTTGCTAATAAAAAGGGAATTAAGGTAATGGGGAATAGAGGAGCTAACGGAATTGACGGCATTGTTTCCACTGCATTAGGTGTAGCAACCGTTTCTCAACCTCTATATTTGGTTTTAGGAGACCTTACTTTTTTCCATGATTTAAATGGCTTGGTTGCAGCAAAACTATTTAAATTGAATGTAACGGTCCTATTAATCAATAATAATGGGGGCGGAATCTTTTCTTTCTTACCCCAGGCTGAACATCCAAAGCATTTTGAGATGCTATTCGGGACACCGCTTGAATTGGACTTTCAACACGTAATTGAAATGTATGGTGGATCGTATGAGAAAGTCCATGATTGGGACCATTATCACCAGGTGTTCGCTAATGATTTTCAAGCAAGTGGTCTAAGGGTATTGGAGATATCGACAGATAGAGACAGAAACTTAAGCGAACATCGAGATTTGTGGAAATCTGTTTCCCAGGAAATAAGTGAAGTCATAAAGAGTGGAAATTATGAACATTAAGTTGAATGATGTCCATTATTATGTAGAAAAGAGGGGGACAGGATTTCCGCTCCTTCTTCTTCACGGGTTTACTGGTTCATCTACTACTTGGTATCCTCTTGCTTCTGTCCTAGGACAAACCTCAACAATAATTATGGTTGATTTACTTGGGCATGGGAAGACGGAAGCCCCTCCAGTAGTGGAAAGATACGACATTTTAAAATCTGCTGCCGACCTAAAATTATTGCTAGACAAATTAGCTGTTGATAAAGTAGACCTCTTAGGCTATTCAATGGGAGGCAGACTGGCGATAACCTTTGCAGCTCTTTATCCAGAAATGGTGCGTAAATTAGTCCTTGAAAGTACAACTCCTGGTTTGAAAACCAAAAAAGAACGTGAAGCACGCCTTCAGCTAGATACAAAACTTGCTGAAAAAATCCAAACTGATGGAGTAAAGACTTTTGTGAACTATTGGGAAAATATCCCTTTGTTTCAAACCCAAAAGAATTTATCACCCGAGAAAAGGGCAGAGATAAGGGAGCAGCGTTTAGGTAACAATGCAACAGGCTTAGCGAATAGTTTGCTTGGCATGGGAACAGGTTCGCAACCTTCTTGGTGGAGTTCGCTAGAGAGTTTTCCCTTTGAAACGCTGATCCTAGCTGGAGAGCAAGATATGAAATTTTATAAAATTGGTGAAGAAATGCTTTCTAAGCTTCCAAATGCAAAATTTTTGTCTATTAAAAAGGCAGGGCATGCGATTCATGTGGAAGAACCTGAAAAATTTGGTACAATAGTAAGTGGGTTTCTGTCGAATGAAAGTTGAGGGAGACCTAATTACATTTGTACCACTTTTTAGTACATAAAAGGAGGATTTTGAAATTGGCAGTTGAGTGGGTATCAGAACGTACTTACGAAGATATTTTATATGAGACATATAATGGTATCGCAAAAATTACAATTAATCGTCCAGAGGTTCGAAATGCTTTTCGTCCCAAAACCGTAATGGAGTTGCTTGACGCATTTGCCTGTGCTCGTGATGATTCTAATGTTGGTGTTATCATTTTAACTGGTGAAGGCGATAAAGCATTTTGTTCTGGTGGAGATCAGAGCGTTCGTGGACATGGTGGTTACGTAGGTGAGGACCAAATTCCTCGACTTAATGTATTAGACTTGCAACGCTTAATCCGCGTCATTCCGAAGCCAGTTATTGCGATGGTCCGTGGATATGCAATTGGAGGCGGACATGTCCTTCATGTCGTATGTGATTTGACAATTGCAGCAGATAATGCCATTTTTGGCCAAACAGGACCAAAGGTCGGTAGTTTCGATGCAGGATACGGTTCTGGATATTTGGCTAGAATTATTGGCCATAAAAAGGCTCGTGAAATCTGGTATCTTTGCCGTCAATATAATGCCCAAGAAGCACTTGATATGGGGCTTGTAAATACGGTTGTACCACTTGACCAAGTTGAAGAGGAAACCATTAAATGGTGTGAAGAAATTCTTGAGAAAAGCCCAACTGCACTTCGTTTCTTGAAGGCAGCCATGAACGCTGATACAGATGGACTTGCGGGTATTCAGCAATTTGCTGGAGATGCTACTTTGCTTTACTATACAACAGACGAAGCAAAAGAAGGGCGTAATGCCTTTAAGGAAAAGCGTAAGCCTGATTTTGGTCAGTTCCCACGTTTCCCTTAATCCGTATATAAACTAAAGTAGCTTGGTGGATTTCCATCAGGCTGCTTTTCATCTTGAGGTAGAATGAACGTTTACTATTAGAATGCAAGTACCAGCGTTTAATGAGTAGTAGTGGGGAACCACACTAATCCTAAATCCTTGGGACTTGTTCTTTTCTATAAATATGGGAGTGTCTTTAATGAAACAGATTGTCCCCAATTGGCTTAAAAAACGTGCAGAATTGACTCCAAATCGGATTGCCGTTATGTTTGAGGGCAATGAATATACCTTCAAACAAGTCTTCGAGTCTGCCGCTAGAGTAGCTGCTCAACTTACGGGTATTGGACTTAAAAAGGGCAGTTCCGCAGCAGTACTAATTTCTAACCATGTGGATTCGGTTATGATTCTTTATGCCTTGCAGATGTTAGGAGTTAGGGCTGTTATTTTAAATAACAGGCTGACTTCAAAAGAATTGCTATGGCAGCTTGAGGATTCGAACGCGGAGGTTCTACTGTATGAGAATGCCTTTATGGAAAAAGTAACAAAAATTAAAAATACATATCAGCATGTTGTGTTGGAAAAAGAGGAATTATTTAAGGGGAACAGCGCAAATGCTGATCTTCAAGAAGAGTATGACTTAGACGATGTAACGACTATAATGTACACTTCTGGAACGACTGGAAATCCTAAAGGCGTGTTGCAAACCTTTGGGAATCATTGGTGGAGTGCGACTGCATCAGCACTAAACCTAGGGTTGACCGATGGCGAGCGCTGGCTTTGTGCCGTACCCATTTTCCACATTAGTGGGTATTCGATTCTAATGCGTAGTTTAATATACGGCATGACGGTCATCTTGCATCATAGCTTTAAAGAAAGAGAAGCAATTGAAGAAATCATTTCTAACCGAGTTACCATGATGTCTGTTGTCAGTACAATGCTTATGAAGATGAACGACATACTAGAAGTTGGTCAAATGCCTGAGACCTTTAGAGGAATGCTCCTTGGAGGGGGACCTGCACCATTATCACTTTTAGAAGATTGTAAACGGAAGAGTATTCCGGTCTACCAATCTTATGGGATGACAGAAACTGCCTCGCAATTTGCTACCTTGGCACCTGAATATGGTATTGAGAAGCTCGGCTCAGCTGGAAAAGCTTTGTTCCCTAACCAAATAAAAATCATTGATGAAGGTGGAAATGAGCTGACCAATGGGTCTGAAGGAGAAATTCTTGTGAAGGGACCGAATGTAACACCAGGGTATCTTAACCGTGAACAAGAAACAAACAATACGATGAATAACGGTTGGTTCCATACTGGGGATATAGGGTATTTGGATAAGGATGGCTTTCTTTATGTACTTGACCGTCGCTCGGATTTAATTATATCGGGTGGTGAGAATATTTACCCTGCGGAAATCGAGAGTGTTTTATTGTCTCATGAAGATGTAGTTGATGCAGGAATTGTGGGGATGGAGCATCCTAACTGGGGTCAGGTTCCAGCTGCTTTTGTTGTGAAAAAAAAGGTGGCTACAATTTCAGAAAATGATTTAGAAAATTATTGTAGAGAAAGGTTAGCAAAATATAAGGTGCCAAAATCTATTAGGTTTGTTGAGGAACTACCCCGCAATGCCGCGAAAAAGCTTTTACGGAAAGAACTCCGTGAGTGGCTGAAGAGGGAGCTGACTTAAAAATGAAGATAGAATCGATTAAACTATTTATCATTAAAATGCCGTTAAAGAGCCCTTTTGCCACCCATCTTGAAACTGTCACTGATCGTGAATCCATTATTGTAGAAATTACTGGGAGGGACGGTGTGCAAGGATATGGTGAAGGGGTGGCATTCTCTTCACCATGGTACACAGAAGAGACAGTCAAAACCTCTTACCATATGCTAAAAGACTTCCTTATCCCACTCCTAGAGAAAAACCCAATCAATCACCCAGCTGAAGCAACAGAATTGTTCAGTAGAATACGTAGGAATCATATGGCAAAGGCGGCCCTGGAAACCGCATTATGGGATTTATACGCAAAAGAACAGAAACTGTCGCTCTCAAGTCTCATTGGGGGAAAGGTAAACAGAATTCCCTCTGGGGTCGTAGTTGCCACTGCTTCCTTGCCAGATGCGATCCGACAAACGGAGAACTACTTAGCGGAGGGTTACCGGCGGGTTAAAATTAAGATATCTCCCAAAAATGATATTGAATTTGTATCTGAACTCCGAAAAAGGTTCCCGACGTTGGAACTAATGGCAGACGCAAATTCATCGTACACGATGAAAGACTTGAATCGGTTAAAAGCTCTAGATGAGTATGGATTATTAATGATTGAACAGCCACTCGGGCATGACGATATTATTGAACATTCGTTTCTTCAAAATGAGTTAACAACACCGATTTGCCTTGACGAAAGCATTGTGTCCTTAGATGACGCTCGTAAAGCCATCCAGCTTGGTAGTTGCAGGGTTATCAATATAAAAATTGGCAGGGTGGGCGGCCTTGAGACGGCTTTAAAAATCCATGATTTATGTGTTGAAAAAGAAATTCCAGTTTGGTGTGGGGGTATGATTGAATTCGGAATATCTCGAGCGCATAATATTGCTCTTGCGTCCTTACCAGGGTTCACGATTCCAGGTGATATATCAGGCTCGGGCAGGTATTGGGAAGAAGACATCATCGAGCCCGAAGTAATCGTTATAAATGGACATATAGAGATTCCAAAGGAACACGGGATAGGATTCAAAATAAATAAGAAGACACTTATTGAAAAAACAGTATTTGAAGAAACATTTCGCATGCATTAAAGGGGTTGTGATCTGCAATTTAGTAACGGCTCTCTTTTGAGGTGCAAATAGCCAAAGAGCATAAATAGCAGGGCATCCATATTGGAATTTGCCCTGTATAATCGTTATTCCTACTAGCCTTCTTTGATACATAACAACAATAGCCGGAAAAATTCCACTTAATTTAGTAAATAGCATTGAAATAGCTTAAATAAAGGGAGAAATTCCCCCTATTTACACGAAAATCGTGTAAATAGGGGATTTTTACCTGCATAACGGGAAAATCTCCCCTTATATCACCTGAAACGGGCTCCATTCTGTATTTAAAGGGAAAATCTCCGCTTATTTTACTTCCCTTAGTTACTCATTAACTATAGGGTTTGACCATTGATAAACTTAATCAATAAAATGTAAAAGGAACATAATCAATATGCTCCATTTTTAATGTGAATTATAGTGTGAAAATCTTTGGATTCCCGCTGCTTTTTTTGACTGTGATTTACCGTTTTGCACCTCTCAAGTCAACCTGTTAGCAATACCCAATGGGAAATTTAGAAGAATAACTCCAAAACCAGGCGCTGAAAAAGCTGCCTGGTTATTGGGTCAAAGTTTATACTGTAATCCTGCACTGTGCGCCTTAACTTAATGTTTCTTCAACGGGTTCAAATGTGTGGCAATCCGTTTCTCTAGTTGTATCAGCGGTTTCACCGGAATGACTGACAACATAGATGCGATCGGCACTGCACAGATTACCTTGAGCCCAGTACTGACAATTGTTGACTTCACAAAGAACATCTTTTGCCATTCGTATCACTCCTCATATTTGGTTGATACGGTTTTATTTTTCGCTTAAAGTGAGAGGTTCATTCTAAACAAAATTAGGAAGCGCATGTTAAAATGAACTGGTCAATTCTCAAATTAAAAACAAAAACCTCCCAATAATAGGAGGTTATTCATTCAAAGCTTTTTCCAAAGTTTGAAGGTTCTTTTCCATTATACTAAAGTATGTTTCGTCCTTAGCAATATCATCATTGGTAAGAACAGATAGGTTATGGAGGGTTAAGGATTGAGCTCCTAATTCCTTTTGAACAATATCAGCTAATTTAGACTGGTAGTTCTGCTCGGATAGGACATAGTTCAAGCCCGCTTCTTTTCCATGTTCAATTAGTGTCTGCA
Organism: Mesobacillus maritimus; assembly: GCF_044803185.1. Lineage (GTDB taxonomy): Bacteria > Bacillota > Bacilli > Bacillales > Cytobacillaceae > Mesobacillus_B > Mesobacillus_B maritimus_B. The sequence goes on along the minus strand of NZ_CP085225.1, from coordinate 4,572,660 downwards.
ATTCTTTTTGTGAAGGTTCGCTCGTTGTGGACACTCCAGAAATACTAATTTGTTTTATGCCATACCGAGTTTCCCAATAACCATAAGCAGAATGAGCAACGATGATTTCTTTATGTTTAGCTGTTTCAACCAGTTCAGTAAATTGCGCGTCTAATTGATCTAAATTTGTAGCCAGTTTCTCATAGTTCTCCTCAAAGAGTTCACTGTGAGCAGGTAGTTGCTCTGTTAATTGATCCTTAATGGATTTAGCCAGTTCTTTGGCATAAAAAGGGTCTATCCAGACATGTGGATCTACACCGCCATGTTCATGTTCTTCCTCTTCTGAATGATGGGTATCCTCGTCATGATGTTCTTCCTCTTCTGCATGTTCCTCTTCATGCTCTGCGTCGTCATGATCTATATCAATTTGTTCCCCAGCACCATGAAGGACAACTTTCTCGTTTTGAAGCGTGCCTTTCACTTTCTCAACAAATCCTTCTAGTCCAAGCCCTACATAAAAAAATACATCTGCATCTGCGATGTTCATCATATCCTTTTGTGATGGTTCAAATGTATGTTCATCAGCACCAGGAGGGTAGATAGAAGCTACTTCGACATGCTCTCCACCAATTTCTTCAGTGAAGAATTGTAAAGGATATACAGTTGTATAAACTTGCAGGACATCAGTGTTATTACTTTCCTCTCTTGTATCTTCTGCGCAACCGGTGAGCAACAAAGCTATTAATAGTCCTATAGCTCCGTAAAAAGGGTATCTCTTCATAATTCGTTCCTCCGATCAATCTGTGCAGATTGAATTCTGCTTAAAATCTGTTATAACTAATACGTAATGATTACGATTTATTCTTTCTGTATCTTACAGAATATTCACCAGAAATGCAAGGGATTTTTCATTGTGGGAAAATTCATGTATATTAATAAAAAGATAATTTTTAGAAAGAGGGATGAGGAAATTGAGTTTACTTCAAAATATCTTAGATTATAATAAAGACTTTGTTGATGAAAAGAAGTATGAGCAGTTTGAAACAACAAAGTTTCCGAACAAAAAGATGGTCATTCTAACATGCATGGATACAAGATTACTGGAACTTTTACCGAATGCACTAAATGTGAAAAATGGCGATGTAAAGATTGTTAAAAACGCGGGAGCACTAGTTACTCATCCTTTTGGGAGTATCATGCGGAGCTTGTTAGTTGCTGTCTATCAATTACAAGCAAAAGAAGTATTAGTCATTGGACATCATGATTGTGGAATGAGTGGAATGAAGCCTGAAGGAATCATGGGAGAAATGAAACAACGTGGAATTCATGATGATATCTTTGACACCCTGACCTATTCTGGTATCAATGTGAAAGAATGGCTTCACGGTTTTGAAAATGTCAATTCAAGCGTAGCTCATAGTGTGGATGTCATTAAAAACCATCCGCTAATGGCGAAAGATATACCAGTACACGGTTTGGTGATTGACCCTTCAACCGGAAAGCTTGATTTGGTCATCAATGGTTATGAGGATTAGTCTTTTCCCTTTTTGGCCATTCCTCAGGTACATCATCAAACCCTCCTGGATGAAAAGGATGGCATTTCATAATTCGAATAAGGGTTAACCACCCACCTTTTAAAGCTCCATGTTTGCTCACAGCTTCAATACCGTAATGTGAACAGGTCGGGTAGAAACGACAGGTTGGAGGTTTTAAAGGGGAAATAACGACCTGATAAAAACGAAACAAAGCTAGTAACATTCTTTTAACCATATTTAATCACTCCTATATATATGTAGATACAATATCATAACTTCGTTTTAATTTGGAAATTAGGTGCATCTTAATTTAAATTATTCAATATTTCGTGTATGATAGGATGAGATATAAAAGGGAGTGAATATTAAATGCCTTCAGTTGAAAGTTTTGAACTTGATCATAATGCCGTCAAAGCTCCTTATGTGAGACATTGTGGTGTCCATAAAGTGGGAAGCGACGGTGTCGTGAATAAATATGATATTCGTTTTTGCCAACCAAACAAACAGGCAATGAAGCCTGACACAATCCATACTTTAGAGCATTTGCTAGCGTTTAATCTACGCGAACATGCTGAAAAGTATAGTCATTTTGATATTATTGATATTTCCCCGATGGGATGCCAAACTGGATATTATTTAGTTGTTAGTGGGACACCATCCGTTGAGGAAATCATTGATTTATTAGAGGATACCATGAAAACAGCAGTTGAAATCACTGAAATTCCAGCCGCGAACGAAAAACAATGCGGACAAGCAAAGCTTCATGATTTAGATGGAGCAAAACGTTTAATGAATTTCTGGTTAACGCAAAGTAAAGAAGAATTAAAGCAAGTGTTTGCATAAAAAATAACGAGGCCTTATTGGGCTTCGTTATTTTTTTTCTGTTCCTCTTCTTCATTTAACTTTGACTGCAGATGAGGATTATCTTCAATGGGGTCGACTGTATGCTTATAAGTATAGGCCTTAGATGTAGTTGTCACAGCTAAAATGAGAACAATAAAGACGATGATAATTGAAATAATAAGTACGGTTAGCATAAAAAGACCTCCTTTGCTTCAAAATGATTGTAGCATGTTTTTTTTCATTCTTCCCAGATAAAGTACTTAAAATGTTTTAGCCTGTCCTATTGGGGGAAGATAATCTACAGGAGGATGATACAATGTCAACCGAATTAATTCAATCTGTGAACAAACAAGTCGCAACTTGGACTGTACTGTATACGAAGTTGCATAATTACCATTGGAATGTAAAGGGTCCACATTTCTTTACTTTACATGCAAAGTTCGAGGAGCTTTATGATGAGGCAGCACTGGTAATTGATGAATTTGCTGAGCGAATCCTAGCACTTGAAGGCAAGCCTGTTGGCACTCTAAAGGAGTGTTTGGAACTATCTTTCGTTGAAGAAGCAAGTGACACAGAAAGTGAAGAAGACATGGTTCGAACCTTAAGTGGAGATTTAGCCAAACTAGTAGATGAGCTACAAGCAACCATTAATCTAGCCGAACAAGCAGAAGACGAAGGGACCGCCGACATGCTTCTAGGTGTAAAGAAAAATGTAAGAAAACACCTATGGATGTTCAAAGCCTACCTCGGGTAGAAAATATTCCGCAAGCGATTCATAATCGTTTGCGGATTTTTAACATTCTACTAGTAGGTATTGGATATTAAAGAGGATTTGAACAAAAAACCCCCTGTTTTAAAAATCAGGGGGCTGGTGATTATGTAGAAAAATTAGTGGATATTGCGAGATTGAAACAAAGAAGTCCGTTGTTGACCATATTCCTCTTGGGCAAACTTACCTTTTAGGCTCTCAATTAGATAAACCCCAATTAAATCATAAAGTTCTTGCGTATCAAGTTCCTTAATAATATGGATTAAATCCTCTCGATTCATTTCCTCAAGAAAAGCAAATGCAAGCATATCGATATCCTCTTCATCCCCAGTCAGCTTATCTCGATACAACTCAAATAGCTCATCAACTAATTTCAATTTTCTCACCCCATTCCTTGCTTTTCTGGCCTAATGCAAATTTCTATTAATTATTTTATATATAGTAGATACCCTCCACCAGAATAATTATTCCCTATTTGACTTCCTACATTAATTTTACCATGAAACGGTTTCAGACTATAGTTTTATCTTCGTTTAGTAAGTGGGAAAGCTGGGGAAACTCATATTCAAAGGAGTGAGTTTCAATGCAGGAAAGTAAGAAAACCTATTACATTGATCTTAGCAGTGGAGAAATATCTCAAAGTGTTTCTGCCTCAACATGGAATTTTAAAATTGAGGCAACCGATGAAGAAATCACTCAATTAAGGGAAGAGTTTAATTACAATTATCATATGGGTATCCAAAATTTTCTGAGAGCCCATATCCCTTTTGATGAGTACCATAACGATAAGGAAAACCATGCCCAGGATGGGAGCCTGCTTCGAATTTATGAAATGATCTATCAGTTAGGTGACACTGAAGCGAAAAAACATATTGAAAGCATGGGAATTCTCCCGAAACAATAGGGAATCTGAAAACATTGCCTATTTGACCAGTGCGCTTCCGCTTTTCTATTTCTCCATTCATTGTATAATTATTAGTAAAAGAATATGCATTCGGTGGAGGAGAATATGAAATATTTTAAGGATATAAATGGGGCGGATGTAACACTGAGTTTTCAAGAAAATGCCTTCGGACCTGAACCTAATCATGTACTAATTATCTGTAGATATCATGGGAAATGGGTGTTGACGGACCATAAAAAAAGGGGATGGGAGTTCCCTGGAGGCAAGAGAGAAAAAGGTGAGACGCTCGAACAAGCTGCAATTCGGGAAGTCTTGGAGGAAACAGGTGGGCAAGTTCAAAATCTCCATTTTATTGGAGAATATGAAGTGCAGGATGAGAATGGCACCTTTGAAAAACGAGTCTATTTCGCTGAGCTTGAAGAAATAGTCCCACAGAAAAACTATTTTGAAACAAACGGACCAGTTTTTATTGAAGGTGACATTCTAAGGGAAGTGCACAAAAAGCATTATAGCTTCATCATGAAAGATGAGGTTATCAGGCTTAGTCTTGAGCATATAAAGTAGAAACGGCCGGACAGTAAACCGGCCGTTCTTGTGGGATGCGAACTACATAAAAGTTTTACATTTGAGAGTTGTCTCGCTCCAGGGCTAACTCCTCGGGTCATAAGCCACCCCGGAATTGAAGGCAAAGAGCGCCTTCTATTCCGGTTTGTTTTATGCCAGTCGGAGTTGAACAAGCCGCTTCCGCTTTTCAATTTGTCTAGCTCCAGCGGCTAACTCCTCGGGACATAAGCCACCCCGGAATTGAAGGCAAAGGGCGCCTTCTATTCCGGTTTGTCTTATGCCAGTCGGAGTTGAACGAGCCGCTTCCGCTTTTCAATTTGTCTAGCTCCAGCACCCTAGCGGCTAGTGTCCTTCGCTCTCCGCCCTGCGATAAGTCAACATCGAATCGCTATCGCTCTTCGTGTTTCCTTTATCTCGGTTGGAGGGCTCCAGGCCATACGCCGCTGAACAGGGTGCTTCCGCTTTTCAATCTTGGATAAGCTTTTTTTCAAGAAGTTCTACGAGCTGATACATGATGGTTGCGAATACAGCAATTACTAATAATGATAAGAATACAAGCGTGAAGTCAAATACCTGGAAACCGTATATAATCATATATCCAAGTCCTCGTGCAGATGTGAGAAACTCACCAACAATGACTCCAACCCAGGATAACCCGACATTCACCTTTAAGGTAGAGATGATGGTTGGAAACGAAGCCGGCAAAATGGCTTCCTTAAAGCTTTGCGTACGAGTTGCTCCAAAGATTTGGAGTACTTTTATATAGTTAGGGTCTACTTCCTTAAAGGATGTAAACACAACAATCGTGGTAATAATCACTGAAACGAGTGTTCCCATTGCAACGATAGATGCCATGTTTGCACCGATAGCAACGATTAAAATAGGACCGAGTGCTACCTTTGGCATTGCATTCAATATGACCAAAAAGGGGTCAAGGATCTTTGAAAGAATCGGGGACCACCAAAGAAGAGCAGCTAACATCGTTCCTAGTATGGTACCGGCTAAAAATCCTAAAATGGTCTCCGTTACAGTGATTCCTATATTTGCGGCAAGGGACCCATCAACGGACTTTTGAATAAACAAATCCCATATCTTAGTTGGCGAACTGAAAATAAGTGGGTCAATCCAATGTTGTTTGCTTGCCAATTCCCATAACAAAAAAAATGAGATAAAAATGAGCACTTGGACAAAGCGGACAATCCTTTTCTCTTTTCTTAGGCTATTTAAATATTGCTCATGCAGGCTTTTAATTTCATTCTTCGTCAAGAGACTCCAGCTCCTTCCATATAGTCTGGAAAAGCTCGGTATACACAGGGTGATTTCTAGCTTTAAAAGGTGGTAGATTTATGAGCTCATCAGGGACTAAAAAGGTTTTATGAACCCTACCAGGACTTGGAGAGAAAAGGATTATTCGGTCACTCATCGCAATTGCTTCACCAATATCATGAGTAACAAGAATGGCTGTTTTATTGAAATTCTTTAACGTATTAGAAACGAGGTCTTCGAGTTTTAGCTTTGTCTGAAAGTCGAGTGCAGAGAATGGTTCATCGAGCATTAACAGTTTTGGTTCAGTGGCTAGTGTACGTACAAGGGCAACCCGTTGGCGCATGCCGCCTGAAAGTTGTTTCGGATAAGAAGCTTCAACATGATGAAGCCCCATCTGCTTTAACAGATTTGATGTATGTTTCTTCTTTTCATTCGTTAAAGTTCCGTTTATTTTTAGCCCAAGTTGGATATTTTCTTCAATCGTTTTCCATGGGAATAGATAATCCTGCTGAAGCATATATCCAATATCATTTTGAGAAGTTTTAATTGGTTTATTTTCTAGTAGGACCGAACCTCCCGTTGGTTCAATCAATCCAGCAATAATGGATAAGAGAGTGGTTTTGCCGCAGCCACTTGGGCCAAGGAAGGAAATGAACTCACCTTCCTTAACATCTAGGGTAATATCACTGAGAGCAGTTGTTGCGGATGTTTTCGTAAAGTAGGTGTGATGCAAGTTTTTGATTGTTAAGAAGTCCATTGGCTGCGTCCTCCTTTTAATTCATCACTTTTTCTGCAATCGTTGTATTAACAAGCTCATCATGACCAACTTCCTTTGGTAACTCGCCAGCTTCCTCCATAATAGTTTGGAGATTATTCCATTCTTCTTCATCTAGAATCGGGTCAGTAGCAAAAGAACCCTGACTTTTATAGCGGTCTACTGCCATTTCAAGGATTTCGAGTTCAGTATCTTCAAAATACGGTTGAATGGCTTCAGCAATCTTCTTAGAATCAGTGTTTGCTACCCATTGTTGGGCTTTATATAAGGCCCGGGTGAATTTCTCGACTGTTTCGTCATTCTCATCCATGAAGCTTTGTTTCGCCATAAATGTTGTATATGGAACATGACCTGATTCTGTTCCAAAAGAGGCAACAATATGTCCTCTTCCTTCTCTTTCAAAAATACTTGCTTGCGGTTCAAATAATTGGACATATTCCCCTGTGCCACTGGCAAACGCACTCGAAATATTTGCAAAATCAATATTCTGGATTAAGTTGAGGTCGTTTTGTGGGTCAATTCCGTGCTTTTTCAAAACAAACTCACCAACCATCTGAGGCATACCACCTTTCCGCTGACCAAGGAAAGTAGAGCCCTTTAATTGATCCCAAGTGAAATCCTCTACTTCATTTCGGGAAACTAGGAAGGTTCCATCGGTTTGTGTAAGCTGCCCAAAGTTAATGACCGGGTCACTCGCTCCGCGAGCATAAACGTAAATGGAGGTTTCAGACCCAACAAGACCGATATCAGCTCCATCGGATAGAAGTGACGTCATGACTTTGTCACCGCCCCATACGGTTGTTAGTTCAATATCTAACCCCTCGTCTTCAAAAAATCCCTCATTAAGTGCTGCGTAGAGTGGTGCATAGAAAATGGAACGGGTTACTTCTGCAATTCGTATCGTTTCCTTCTTTTCCTGTCCACAAGCAGCTAAAGGGATTATGAGAACAAGACTAAGCAGTAGAGCTAAACCAGGTTTTATCCACTTTTTCATTGTATTAACCTCCTCAAATTGGGCTAAATCTTTTTACGATATCGTATGATGAGCGTAAAAATGTGTGAATGCCTATAATAAAAGGAGGAACGTTATAGAAGAAGGAGACATCGTGATGATAGATGGCAAAATTATTTCACAGATTAAATTTCCTTCGCCGAACCCAAAGGTAAGTCTTTTTATCATTACTTATTATGCTGGAGGGTTAAAGGTGAAGGGGCTGTTAGCGAAGCCAATTGAGAAAAAAACTACGGACGGTTTTTTATATTTACGTGGTGGAATTAAAAATGTTGGTCAAGTTCGACCAGCAAGGATTGCTCAGTTTGCTTCTGAAGGGTTTATCGTTTTTGCTCCTTTTTATCGAGGGAATCAAGGAGGGGAAGGGAATGAGGACTTTGCAGGCCAGGATAGACAAGATGCCTTTGCTGGCTATAAGTTACTCATGTCTTTACCTGAGGTGGAACGAATCCACATATTTGGATTTTCACGAGGCGGTGTGATGGCTTTATGGGCTGCAATTGAGTTTCCTCAGGCAGCTTCTGTTGTGACATGGGGTGGAGTTAGTGACATGTCTCTAACATATATTGAAAGGAAAGATTTAAGAAGAATGATGAAACGGGTGATTGGTGGAACACCTGGGAAGTTCCCAATGCGTTACCGGTTTAGAACCCCTTTATATAACCTTGAGCAACTTGAGGCACCCGTATTAATCATTCATGGGGAACAAGATAAAAATGTTTCAGTTGAGCACTCCGTGCGCCTAGAGAGAAGACTAAAGGAATTGGATAAGTCTGTTACCAGTTGGTATTTTCCTCAATATACCCATTATTTCCCTCCATCTGTGAATAGACTAGTCGTAAAAGATTTAACTGAATGGATGAAAAAACAAGTTGAATAATGATAATATAAAGAGAGAATCCTGGAAGGAGCTGCATTTCGTATGGGGATGCCATTAGAGCTTAATACAATGATTGTGACAAAGGGCCGGGAAGAAAGATTAGAAGAAAACCTATTCCAATTGAAAAAGGAAGGTTACAGACTTTACCCTATTGATATCCCTTTAGAAGTAAAAAAGACGATTGAGGGAGATACAAGTGGAACGGCTATTATTAAAAAGATGGAATGGACAGAGAAAAAAACGATATTAGTTTACCAGCTGGTATCGCTTAATTCTACCAACTAGCCAAAGTACCTCAAGACCTTGGTAGTAAATGCGAACTGGAATTTAAAAGATCATCTTTTTCTACGCATAAAAAGAGGCAGTGGCTAAATTAGCCCTGCCCCTTTAATTCTGTAGTACGCTAATTAAGCAACTGGTCCGCCTTTAGCCTCAATATCTGATGACAGATTATTGAACTTTAAGAAATTTTCTTTGAACTTCCCAGCAAGTTCACGAGCCTTTTCCAAGTAAGCTTCCTCAGACTCCCAGGTTTTAATTGGCTGAAGAACCTCATCGGGAACACCGGGAACGTGTAAAGGTATCTCAAGGCCGAAAATCTCATCCTTCACGGTTTCGACGTTGTTTAATTCGCCTTCTAGTGCAGCTTGAACCATTGCCCTTGTGTACGCAAGATTCATTCTTTTGCCAGTACCATACTCTCCACCTGTCCAGCCCGTGTTAACAAGAAATACTCTTGCCCCGTACTCATCAATTTTCTCCCCAAGCATTTCAGCATAAGTTGTCGCTGGCAATGGGAGGAATGGTGACCCGAAGCAAGTTGAGAAGGTAGCTTCTGGAGAAGTGACTCCTCTTTCTGTACCAGCTAATTTGGAAGTATATCCACTTAAGAAATGATACATTGCCTGTTCTTTCGTTAACTTGGAAATTGGTGGTAAAACACCGAAAGCGTCGGCAGTTAAGAAAACAATACTGTTTGGATGCCCAGCAATGCTTGGTTCTACAATATTATCAATTGCCTGAATTGGATAGGCAGCGCGTGTATTTTCGGTTAGTGTTCCATCATCATAGTCTGGAAGGCGGCTGTCTTTATTAAGCACAACATTTTCAAGGACTGAACCAAAACGAATCGCATCAAAGATTTGTGGTTCTTTTTCTTTTGATAGATTAATACATTTGGCATAGCATCCACCTTCAATATTAAACACGCCATTTGAAGACCAACCATGTTCATCATCCCCAATTAAGCGGCGATTAGAGTCAGCAGAAAGAGTCGTTTTACCTGTACCAGATAACCCGAAGAAAAGCGCTACGTCTCCTTCACGACCAACGTTAGCAGAGCAATGCATAGGAAGAATACCGTTTTCCGGAAGTAAATAATTCATTACTGAGAAGATTGACTTCTTCATTTCCCCGGCATATTCAGTGCCACCTATTAAAACAACACGTTGTTCAAATGAAATAATGATGAACGTTTCCGATTTCGTCCCATCGACCTTGGGGTCAGCTTTAAAACCAGGGGCAGAAATCACGGTGAATTCAGCTTGATGATCCACCAACTCTTCTTCTGTTGGGCGGATAAACAACTGATGGACAAACAAGTTATGCCATGCATATTCATTAATAACTTGAATTGGAAGTTGGTGTTTTTTATCTGCACCTGCAAACCCCTTGAAGACGTACACTTCATCCTGATCCTTTAAATAATTGAGAACTTTCGTATAAAGATTGGTGAACACTTTTTCATCAATGGGCTCATTAACACTGCCCCAATCAACTTTGTCCCTGACCAAGGAGTCATTAACAATAAATTTATCCTTTGGGGACCTTCCCGTATAAGTACCAGTTGTTGCGCAAATGGCCCCAGTGGCCGTTAACTGTCCTTCGTTTCGTGCCAGTACTTTTTCAACTAATTGAGGAACAGAAAGTTGGATTTGAATATTATTCCCTTTTAACAATTGTGACACTTCATTTTTAATTTCTAAATCGTTCATTTGATGAATACCTTCCTTTTTATAGGTTTTAAATGGTCTGAAAGCATACGCATCTTTATAATTAGTATAACACATTTATTCTAATAGTCTATTCTAATTATTTGAAAAATTCCTTTCATCCTGACTAAATGGGCTTGTCAAAAAAAAACTTTTTTCAACAAAAAACCATAATCATTGACAACCATTTTTTGATTACGTATGATTGGGATTTGAACGGATACTCTCTTATCCCGAGCTGGTGGAGGGACAGGCCCAATGAAACCCAGCAACCTGTTATTTGTGAAGCTATGATCATAATTTTCATATAACAAGGTGCTAACCTGACGCAAGGATTTGTCCTTGATCGATAAGAGTGAAAGGCGCTAATTTAGCAAACGAACCTTTCCCTCAGAGCAGGAGAGGTTTTTATTTTTGCGTATTTTTCTCATAAAAGCTCAGTGTTTATTTCATACTACATAGGGAATGAGTTCCGTATCAATCCGAGAGCTTGTAAATAGAGCTCACGTATTTTATACAATTAGGAGGAAACCAGATGTCAACAAGACGCCGTTTGTTTACTTCTGAATCAGTAACAGAAGGACATCCTGATAAAATTTGTGACCAAATTTCTGATGCAATTTTGGATGCAATTTTAGCAAAGGATGCAAATGCCCGTGTAGCAGCTGAAACATCTGTTACGACTGGTCTTGTACTAGTCGCAGGAGAAATCACTACTTCTACTTATGTAGATATCCCAAAAATCGTTCGTGACACAGTAAAAGGTATTGGATACACTCGTGCAAAGTACGGTTTTGACTCTGAGACATGTGCTGTACTAACAGCGATTGATGAACAGTCAGCTGATATTGCAATGGGGGTTGATCAGGCACTTGAAGCAAGAGAAGGTCAAATGTCTGAAGAAGAGATTGAAGCGATTGGAGCAGGGGATCAAGGGTTAATGTTCGGCTTTGCTTGCAATGAAACAAAAGAGCTTATGCCTCTACCAATCTCTTTAGCACATAAGCTTTCCCGCCGCTTGACAAAAGTAAGGAAAGACGAGATTCTTCCTTATCTTCGTCCAGACGGCAAAACTCAGGTTACCGTGGAATATGATGAAAACGACAAGCCAGTTAGAATCGATACGATTGTTATCTCAACACAACATCATCCGGAGGTGACGCTTGAGCAGATTCAGCGGAATCTTAAAGAGCATGTCATCAATCCAGTTGTTCCGGAAGAACTAATTGATGAAAATACAAAATACTTTATTAATCCAACAGGTCGTTTCGTTATTGGTGGACCACAAGGAGATGCGGGCTTAACTGGCCGTAAAATCATTGTTGACACCTATGGTGGCTATGCACGTCATGGTGGGGGCGCCTTCTCTGGAAAGGATCCTACAAAGGTAGACCGTTCTGCTGCTTATGCTGCACGTTATGTAGCGAAGAACCTTGTCGCTGCTGGTCTTGCGGATAAAGTAGAGGTACAACTAGCCTATGCAATTGGAGTGGCCAAGCCTGTTTCTATCTCAGTTGATACATTTGGAACAGGAAAAGTAAGTGAGGATGTCTTAATTGACCTTGTCTCTAAAAACTTTGACCTTCGTCCTGCTGGGATTATTAAAATGCTTGACCTACGTAAACCAATCTATAAAAAGACCGCTGCTTACGGACACTTTGGCCGTACGGATGTTGATTTACCATGGGAGCGTACAGACAAAGCAGGAAGCCTCCACGAGCAAGCACAATTATAATCAGAGATGAAGGAGTTGCATTCTAAAATGTAACTCCTTTTTCCATATTTCATGTGGTGCCTGACACGAACCAAAGATTTCCTTTTAACTTTTTCGTGTCGGGAATGCAAAATTAAATGAATTAGTGGTAATATAGAGGGATGCATAAAGAGCTTTTTATCTTTATAATAACTGAGTGATTTAATTTTAATTTAATGGAGAAGGTGACGTACATAATGTGTGGCTTTATCGGTTGTGTACATGAGAATGCACAAAACTACAGCAATGACCAAAAGCAGCTGTTTAAAAATATGAATGCTTTAATTACCCACAGGGGTCCTGACGATGAAGGGTACTTCTTTGATGACCATATTCAGTTTGGTTTTCGTCGTTTGAGCATCATTGATATTGAATGCGGGTCACAACCATTGACCTATGAAAATGAGCGTTACTGGATTATTTTTAACGGAGAGATCTACAATTATGTTGAACTTCGTGAAGAACTTGTGAAGGAAGGCTTGGAATTTGCTACTCATTCTGACACAGAAGTAATTATTGCTTTATATAGCCATCTTAAAGAGAAAGCTGTAGAAAAGCTTCGCGGGATGTTTGCGTTTATTATTTGGGATAAACAAGAGCAGCTTCTCTACGGGGCTAGAGATCCATTTGGGATTAAGCCTTTCTTTTATTTTGATGATGGAGAGAAAACATACTTTGCTTCCGAAAAGAAAAGTATTCTCCTCGCACTGGAAAACGATGTTCTTGACTATGAAGCTCTTCAGCACTATTTGACTTATCAATTTGTTCCTGAGCCAAATACAATGTCAAAAGGGATACAAAAGCTTGAGCCAGGTCACTATTTCACAAAGAAAATCGGTAAGCCAATGGAAATGAACCGCTACTGGAAAGCAAATTTCCAGCCTGTTCATAAATCCGAAGATGCCTTTACGAAGGAAATAAGAGATGTCTTATTCGATTCAGTAAAGATTCATATGCGTAGTGATGTTCCAGTTGGTTCATTTCTTTCAGGTGGGATTGATTCTTCTATTATTGCTTCGATTGCCAAAGAGTTTCATCCAGCAATCAAAACCTTTTCAGTAGGATTCGAGCAAAATGGATTCAGTGAAATTGATGTAGCCAAAGAAACGGCAGACAAGCTTGGACTTGAAAATATAAGCTATGTCATTACACCTGAAGAATATATGGCCGAGTTGCCAAAGATTATGTGGCATATGGATGATCCACTCGCTGACCCAGCATGTGTGCCACTTTACTTTGTGGCTCGTGAAGCCCGTAAGCATGTAACGGTTGTGCTATCAGGAGAAGGAGCCGACGAGTTGTTTGGTGGATATAATATTTACCGAGAACCACAGGATCTTGAAATCTTTAATAAAATTCCTTCTGTCCTGAAATCACTATTAAAGGTACTTGCAAGGATCATGCCTGAGGGAATGAAGGGGAAAAGCTTCATTGAGCGTGGCGTAACTCCAATGGAAGAGCGCTATATTGGGAATGCGAAGATTTTCCGTGAAGATGAAAAGCGTCAGTTAATGAATGCTTATCAGCAAGGACTACATTACACGGATGTGACGAAACCTCTTTATGGAGAGAGCCGTGGATATGACCCTGTTGATCGTATGCAGTATATTGACATTCATACTTGGATGCGTGGAGATATCTTGTTAAAAGCAGATAAAATGACGATGGCACATTCCTTGGAATTGCGTGTACCGTTTCTAGATAAAGCTGTTTTTGACGTAGCATCTAAAATACCAACTAGCCTGAAAACAGCAAATGGCACAACGAAATATATTTTACGGAAAGCAGCAGAGGGTGTGGTCCCAGAGCATGTTCTAACCCGTAAAAAACTGGGCTTCCCTGTGCCAATCCGTCATTGGCTTAAAAACGAAATGAATGATTGGGCGAAAACGTTAATTAAGGAAAGCAATACTGACCATTTAATTAATAAATCTTACGTCCTTCAGCTATTAGAGGACCATTGCCAAGATAAGGCGGATAATAGTAGAAAAATTTGGACGGTTCTAGTGTTTATGCTCTGGCATGATATTTATGTAGAAAAGAAATACTCATTCGAAGAAGAATATCTGAAAACCAAGTCTCTACAGACAAATTAATAAAAAAAACACCCATGCTTATTCAAACACTTAAGCATGGGTGTTTTTTATGGCTTTTTGAGCAATCTTATTAGCTATTGAACCAGAGGTGGTTGCTTTCCGCACCTCTGATTGTTTAAATTAAGGGGAGTTTTTCCCGTTAGCCTTCAGAATAGAGCTCTGTTTGGGGGAGATAAGGGGAGTTTTTCCCGCTAAGGCAAAGCAAAATGGTCAATTTTCATGTTTTCGGAGATAATAGGGGGAATCTTTCTCTCTATTTAATCTAATTTTCGTGCTAATTCTTCAATAAGAGGAATTTCTCCCCTTAGTTTAGTAGATTATTTGCTGGCAATTCTTAAAGATTTGGAAAGTGCTAACCGGTGCTTATCTTGGGATAAAAAATACTTGGAGCATGTCTCCAAGCATTTTTCTTTTCTGATTCACTTGCCAAACTGTCTTTTAATTTTGGTGCGAATTCCTATACGAAAAGCAATGTTAATTTATATTTTATACTTCAAAACAGAACCTGGATATTTTTAGAAAACACCCTTTTTTATTTACTGTTCCAATTCTTCTGTAATGACTTGTAATATTGTGCTTTTTCCGCGTATTCTCGGGTGATCCGTTGCATGTCTTTAATATCTTCGTCATTTAGTTCACGAACTACTTTTGCTGGGCGGCCAAAAGCGAGTGAATTGGGCGGAATTTTTTTACCTTGTGGGACAAGACTGCCGGCACCGATAAATGAGCCTTCACCAATTTCTGCTCCATCAAGAATGACCGAACCCATTCCAATCAGGGCATTTTTACGAATGATACAGCTATGTAAGATAACTTGGTGGCCAACTGTCACCTCGTCCTCAAGAATAAGCGGGTTTCCTGGACTTTGATGCAGAACAGAGTTATCCTGAATATTCACTTTGCTGCCAATGATCGTAGGGGCGACGTCACCGCGGATAGAGCTATTGAACCAAACACTGGACTCTTCACCAATCTCAACATCTCCAGTAATCGTTACATAATCGGCAATAAAAGCAGATGAAGCAATATTAGGTGTTTTTCCATTATAAGGGTAAATCATCATGCACGCTCCTAAATTAATAATTTTTTTTATAAAAATAGGGAAGTTATCTAAAAATAGAAAGTTGTTTGAAGCTTCCCTTTTCTGTTCATTATATAATATAGTTCTCTATATAGTGTATAAAATGGAGGGAAGGACATGTGGAAGTGGGAAGCGGATGGAGAAGCGAAAGCAGTAATCGTTATGGTTCATGGTGAACTTGAACATCATGGGCGATATGGTTGGCTAATTGAACAATGGCGGTTAGCAGGCTTTCATGTTATCATGGGTGATTTACCTGGACAAGGGTTAACGTCCAGAGCTAATCGAGGTCATATTGAATCCTTTGATGACTACCTTCATGAAGTAAGAGAATGGATTCAGGCAGCCTACGAATTTAATCTACCTGTCTTTCTATTGGGGCACAGTATGGGCGGGCTAATATCAATTCGGATGCTACAGGAGCAACAATTGAACTTGGCGGGGGTGATTTTATCTTCTCCATGTCTCGGCCTGGTTCATAAGCCATCTAAACTAGAAAATGTCAGATTGCGTTTTATGAATGTCGTGGTGCCTACTTACACCGTAAAACCAGGTTTTGGGATTAAGGAGGCAACAAGAAATATTGATGTCCAAGAGGCTGATATACACGATAATCTCTATGTAAAAAAAGTTTCTGTTGGATGGTATAGTGAATTGCTTGAAGCGATCCAACAAGCTTTTGAAAATATTGAAACAACGAGGGATATCCCAATGTTACTGATGCAAAGTGGAGAAGATAAAATTATTGAAAAAAAAGCTGTGAAGGAATGGTTTAACCATGCTCCACTTTCAGAAAAACGATATAAGGAATGGCCTGGTTATTATCATGAAATTTTCAACGAACCAGAACGAAAAGCCGTTTTTGAATATGCACTGGATTTTGCCATTGGTCAACTGAAATCAATAGGGTATCTATATTAAAGGCTGTTATCGGAAAGTTTGTTGTTAAAATTGTAAAAATCTTAAAGCCGATTTTTACTACCTAAAGCCGATTTTAACGCAAGAAAAGCAATTTTGTGCTTCGTTACTAAGTTTGCAGCTCTTTTCTCATACGCTAAAGCTATTTTTCAATGAAAAACATGGCATTAAAGTTCTATTAAGCTCTGTAAGCAACAATGTTTGAGAAAAGAGCCGTATTAAAAGGAGGGCCAAATGTCAATTCCGCAAATGCCAGTTAGTTTAATGTACCGTGTCTATCGTAAGGTTTTGCCACAAGTTCACAAAGAGATTGCGATTTGGAAGCAAAGGGCAGAGGCCATTCCCAATAGGGAACTAAGAAGCCAGGCTTTGGCTAGTATTGAAGGGAAAACCTTTCATTGTGAAGGGGGCGCTATTATGAGTCTAATTGCGCTAGGCAACTTTCATAAGGCCATCCGATTTATCGTGGCATACCAAACCATTAGTGATTATCTTGACAATCTTTGTGATCGAAGCACCTCACTCGACCCGCTTGACTTTTCGGCGTTGCATGAGTCAATGGAGGATGCCTTGAGTATTGATGGAGTACTTCGAGATTATTACCGCGAGCGAGAGGATAAAGATGATGGCGGATATTTAAATGCTCTTGTCCAAACATGTAGGAATGAACTAAGGGAAATGAGTAACTATGAAGCCATCGCTGAATATTTACTTGAACTGTGCCGTTACTATTGTGATCTACAAGTACATAAGCATGTCGTCCAACACGAAAGAGTTCCTCGGTTAAAAAAGTGGTTTAGTCACCACCGGGAGCAATTGCCTGAAATGCAATGGTTCGAGTTTTCTGCTTGTACAGGTTCAACTCTTGGAATCTTCTGCCTTGTCTCCTATGCATTAAGAGAGGATTTTAAACCAGGGTTTGCTGAGAGCATTCGCGAAGGATATTTTCCTTATATACAAGGACTTCATATTTTGCTCGACTATTTTATTGACCAGGAAGAAGACAAACAAGAAGGGGACCTAAATTTCTGTTTTTATTATGAAAATGAAGAAGCCTTATTTAAGAGGATGAAGCATTTCCTTATTCACGCCGACCATCATACGGCAAAACTTCCTCATAAAAAGTTCCATCAATTAATTAATCGCGGCTTGCTGGGCATCTATTTATCCGATGAGAAAGTTCAACAACAAAAGAAAGTAAAAAAACTAGCAAAAGCCATGATTAAAAGTGGTGGCCCAATCAGCTATTTCTTTTACTTGAATGGAAAGGCTTATCGGACAATACAAAAGTGGACAACAGTAAGAAATCTTGCGAAGAGTTAGGTGAAAAAGGAGCAGTGCTTTGACAATCAAAGTACTGCTCCTTTTTTTATCGTTTTTCAATTGCAATGATGAATGGCGGATTGTTTTTTTGGTTGAGAAACTGATAATTCAATACATGTGCTTCTTTTTGGTCAAGTGTTTTCACATACTCCACCAAGTTGTCCCGCTCAATTTGTCCTTCAGGGTGCCCATGATAAATGACAATCACAATGATTCCCTCAGGTGCAAGGATTTCGAGGAGTTGCTTAACCGCAGAAATCGTTGTCTCAGGGGTAGTCACGACACTTTTATCTCCACCTGGTAAGTAGCCTAAATTAAAAATTGCGCCTGTTATTTTTCCGTGAAAACTAGGGGGAACACAATCACCTACATGTTGGTGTCCTTTGTGAAATAGAGTGACACGCTCTTGAACGTTTTGTGCCCTTAATTTTTCATAACAAGATTCTAGTGCTTGCTCCTGAATATCAAATCCAAACACTTTTCCGTCCGTGCCAACGAGTTGTGATAGGAATAATGTATCATGCCCATTCCCAACTGTCGCATCAATTGCAATGTCTCCTGGGTTTATGGCTTTCTCAAGCAATAGCCTAGCGAATGGGAGAATTCTTTCAAGCTTCATTCCTGAGCCCCTGCCATTTCTTTTGGAAAATACTTCCCTTGCCAGCTTCCACGTTTTTTTAACTCAGCATCAATTGCGTTCAACACTTCCCATTTGTTTACACTCCACATAGGCCCAACCATTAAATCGATAGGCCCATCTCCGGTAATCCTATGGATAATCATCTCAGGCGGTAAAATCTCCAGTTGGTCGCAAACGAGATTTACATACTCTTCAAAGGAAAGAAACTCGAGCATCCCTTTTTCATATTGCTTCACCATAGGCGTGCCTTTTAATAAATGCAACAGATGAATCTTAATGCCTTGAACATCTAGCTTAATAATTTCTCGTACGGTTTCCATCATCATCTCGGGAGTCTCGAGTGGTAGCCCGTTAATGACATGTGTACAAATTCGAATATTATGTTTGCGGAGCTTTGCGACACCTTCGATATAGGTTTGGTAATCATGGGCGCGGTTGATAAGATCAGCCGTTTGTTGATGGACCGTTTGCAGTCCTAACTCCACCCAGAGATACGTTCGCTCGTTTAATTCTGCTAGATACTCCACAACATCATCTGGCAGGCAATCAGGTCTTGTAGCAATCGAAAGACCAACAACACCTTCTTGCTTAAGGACGGTTTCATATTTCTCCCTCAACACATCGACTGGTGCATGTGTATTTGTGAAGGCCTGGAAATAGGCCATATATTTGCCATCCTTCCATTTTGTGTGCATCTTATTTTTTATTTTAAGAAATTGAACTTCTAGGTCCTCCGCACGGTTCCCTGCGAAATCGCCAGAACCAGAGGCACTACAAAAGGTACAGCCGCCATAAGCTACGGTGCCATCACGGTTAGGACAATCAAAACCACCATCAAGAGCAACTTTAAAAACTTTATGCCCAAAATGCTGACGTAAATGATAGTTCCAAGTATGGTAACGCTTATTATCACTAGCGTATGGAAATGGATTTATGTTATTCAAGGTGAGTGAGCCTCCGTTTTTTAATTTCATAAGTGGAATTGTATCATGAAGAAAGGGCTTATCCAATTACATTCTTGGGAATGGAAGCAAAATACAAAAGGGAAGCGTGATAGGATAAGCAAATCTGAACAAAATAAAAGAGAAGCAAGTTTGCTTCATATTTTTAGGCTAGTCTTTCGTTTTGAGTGAAGGTTCAAAACCATTCAGACTTCTCATTACTGGTTTTTCCTAAAGGAAAAGGGGGGCTTTTCATTGGCGACGCGGCAATCAGTCGAGGAACATATCCAACAATGTGAGGATGCAATTAGAAACGCCCAGGAGCAATACAATAAAGCAAGCATGCAAGAACATTATGATGATGACTCCTTTACAAACAGCATGCAACAATTAGAACAAGCTTTTAATGATATCTCTAAGCTCGCTCTAAGCTGTAATGGACAACAGCGTGAGCAATTACATCGGATGCGACTCCAGCTTCAACAAGTCCAAAATAATATGATCTTGTTGGATCATTAGGGGGGAGATATCATGAAAAAACGTTCCAAACAAAACAATCCAGAGCAAAAAACGCGCAACGGGATTAACAATCAGGATATGGAATTTGCGGCCGAACACGACCCAGTAAAAAAAGCTAAGCGGAAATATGAAAAATCAGGTGGACAGCCGGTTAAATCAAAGTTCCACCCTGAACCAGAACAATCTAGGTAATATTTAGATGCTTAAGCCTCATTTCAATTTGAAATGAGGCTTTTTTTTACATAAAGTAAAAAATCGAGTAAGAAAATCCATTTTTAGTCCTGTTCACAAAACGGCTAAATCTGAGATTTATTTCGTGATTTTCGTCACAGATAGGAAGGTTCCAGAAATGGTTTAAATAGAGTAGAGAATATCTTCTATAAAACAGCCCCATAAAGGTAAAAAGGGAATGCTTTTGAATCCGTAAATCAGGCCAAATATATAACGCCCCATGGTTTAGGCATTATCCTTGTAAAAAGTCACCTTCACTTGTGAAAAAGTTCACGTGTTTGTCACGAAGTAAAAACATTGAAAGGATGTTTAAAAAATGATGAGGAATAAGGCACGAATTTGGCCGTTAATATTCAGTATTCTATTCTTTATGCCAGCCATAGTATCAGCAGAGAACACGGATAATCCGCTACAAATGGAGGAGTTAACTATTCAGGTGATGCCGGAATTCGCCCATCATCCAGATGATAAAAAGCAAGATAACCCACCATTACTTATTGGTTATCATGGCGCATTGATCAACAATAGTGACCAGCCACAAAAAGGACAAATAGCAATCCCTCTCCCAGTAGAGGAAAAAAACTTCAAACTTGGTTTCATTGCTGATTACTCCAAAGATTTATCTGAAATGAATGAAATTGAATATGAACTTGATAGCGAGACCGGAACGATTTCTTGGACTACGAGTGAAGAAATTCAGCCACAAGAGCTATACCGATTTGTTATTGAATATTACACTGACAGCATTAAGGAAGGGAAAGAAAGCAATACACTTGAGTATCATTTCGAAAGTTTCGCTGATATTGGGATGATGAACCTTATTTTTGTAGAACCCCTCAAAACTGAAAGGTTTAAGCTAGAACCCGAAGCTGAGTCTCATCAAAAAAATAGTTATAACATGAATATGTTCATTTATATGTCACAAGGAATGAAACCTGGAGAGGAAAAAACGATTAAACTCGAATATGACAGGGCTGAGGAAAGAACAACCGGTGAAATTATGGACGAAATGGCTGGGGGGACTGCAAAACAAGGAACCTCTACAAATAACGAGGAAAAAATACCGGTTTGGATGATTGTGTCAGTAGTGGGAGGCGTGAGTGTCATCGCTGCTGGGCTCCTGATTTTCTTTCTCAGGAAAAAGACAACAAACAGAGTTGAGAAAAGAAAAATGGTGACAAAGGAATCTTCAACAGACATTAAAAAGGCAAAACTCCGTGCGATGCTGCTGGATGGAAGCATTTCAGAAGAGGAATACAATCAATTGCTTAAAAGTGTAGGAGGTAAAAAATAAATGTCAAAAAATAAAAAAATCATTACTGCTCTTTCCCTTATGGGAGTGGCCATCTTCATCATGGCCTTTTCATCGATGCCAAGTGCAGGAAGTAAAGAAATCACGATTTCTCAAGTTGTTAATAGCGCTGATAAATTTGATGGTGATTACATTATGACAGAGGGTCTGTTAAATAAGGAATCCATCCAATGGAATGCAGATAAGATTGAACTGCGCTTTGAGATCATGGACGAAAATGAACTAGCCTTACCGGTCTACTACAAAGGAGTTCAACCAGATAATTTCACAGATGATGTGATTGTCATTGTTGAAGGATTTATTGGTGACAATGGTGTTTTTGAAGCAGAAAAAGTACTTACGAAATGTCCTTCGAAATATGAAGGGGAAGATATGGAGAATTATGATGGTGAAATGCATAAGGAAATCTTCAAAGACTCGCAGGAATAAAACAGATGGGTGGTTATCCGAATGTATTTGATTGGGAATATAACACTTTATTTAGGAATTGCGATTGCTGCTTACGCCATTGTCGCAAATATAATCGGAATAAAAAAACAAGACAATAAATGGATTGAAAGTGCCAGAGGTGGAGTGTTATCACTTGTCTTCGTCTCGTTACTTGCTTCCTTCTTACTTCTATACCTTCTAGGAACAAGTCAATTTCAGTTTGAATATGTGGCAGCCTACACTAGTCTGAATCTCCCAATGGTGTACAAGCTTACAGCATTCTGGGCTGGAAATGCTGGCTCCTTATTGTTGTGGACTGTATTACTTTGTATCTATGCCGGAATCCTAGTGTATTCAAAAGAAAAAAGAAACCCACTGATGCCCTATGTATCAATTATTCTCCTGCTCAATATTTTATTCTTTTTCGTAGTTATGGTTCTGGGAGGTAACCCCTTTGCAATGACGGAAGTAATCCCCGCAGATGGTAAAGGCTTAAATCCGATGTTGCAGCATCCTGGGATGGTACTTCATCCAATTACCTTATATCTAGGTTATGTAGGGTTGGCTATTCCATTTGCCTTTGCAATCGGAGCTTTAATTTTAAAAAGAGTGGATGCCGAATGGATAAAGCTGACAAGACGTTGGACGATAACAGCTTGGTTATTCTTAACTCTGGGCAATATCATTGGCGGTTGGTGGGCGTACCTTGAACTTGGATGGGGAGGTTACTGGGCATGGGATCCTGTTGAAAACGCAAGTTTCCTCCCATGGTTGACTGCTTCAGCCTTCCTCCATTCTGTTATGATTCAGGAACGAAAAGGAATGCTGAAAACCTGGAACATTAGTTTGATCATCCTTTCTTATATCCTAACGCTATTTGGGACTTTCCTTGTCCGAAGCGGAGTTTTAACAAGCGTACACGCATTTGGAAGTGGTCCATTAGGTACGTACTTCCTAATTTTCATGGCTTTCATGATGCTGTTGTCCATTTATATTGTAACGACTAGATATCAGTTAATAAAAAAAGACAGCATTCCAATTGAAACCTATTTTTCAAAAGAAAGCTCTTTCTTATTAAATAACCTGATCCTTGTTACTGGAGCATTTGCTGTTTTTTGGGGATCGATGTACCCACTCATTTCCGAAGCTGTAACAGGTACGAAAATCAATGTTGGACCACCCTATTTTAATTCCGTTATGGCGCCAATCTTACTGTTATTGATCCTGTTAATGGCTGTTTGTCCATTAATTGCTTGGCAAAAAGCAACCGTAGATAGATTTATGAAAAATGCGATATGGCCTTTAGCAGCAGGGATTGTCTCAGCGATTATTCTAATCCTAATAGGAGTAAAAGGAACCTTTGCCATCATTGGTTTAGCATCCACTGTTTTCATGTTTGCTACCCATGTTCAGGAATTTGTCCAAGGTACTCGTGCTCGGATGAAAGCTACGAAGGAAAATGTACTAAAGGCAGTTTATAAGTTAACTAGAAAAAATCAAAGAAGATATGGGGGATACATTGTCCATATCGGGATTGCCATCATTGCAATTGGAGTAATTGCTTCCCATGCCTATTCTGAAGAAGTATTAAAAACAGTAGAAACTGGTGAAAGCATCACAATAGGAAACTATGAACTTACCTTTAAAGGGTTAAGTGAAGTAACGAAGAACGGAAATGGAATTGTATCCGCAGATCTCGAAACGGTTTATAAAGGGAAAAATGTTGGGTCGATTCATCCAGAAAAGGTATTTTATGAAACATGGCCAGAACCTTCAACAGAAGTGGCGATAAAAACCAACTTTACAGAGGACCTTTATGTTGTTCTTAGCTCATGGGAAAACAGGGACAAAGTGACTCTGCAAGTAAAGGTTAATCCATTTGTCACCTGGATATGGATTGGTGGAATCATTATGGTAATCGGAACTGCTTTTGCACTTATTGGCGGTAAACCAACATCTTCTCGTGTGACCGATGCTTTAAGACAAGGAAGGCGATAAAAAATGGGTAAAAAGATATTACTGGGAGCCCTAATCCTCATATTCGTACTTCCGAATGCATCGTCGGCTGCATTCACAGAGAACTCCAAGGAATTTCAAAATGTCATCAAACAGCTAGATATGCAGGGACATGCTGAGGATGAATTGTCGAGTTGTAAAGTGAAACAAATTTATTATGAAGAAGTAGTAGAAATGCTTAACAGTGGCATGTCAGAACAGGAAATACTTCAGTCGTATGTTGATGAATACGGACAGGCTGCGTTAAGAACTCCAGCTACCGATAAGAGTGGTTGGGTTGCTTGGGGAATGCCGTTTGCTGGTTTAGCCGGTGGAATTGCGATTGTTGCCGCTTGGCTGAAAAAAGTAAAAGGCAAGGGAATAAAGGATGAAATTTCTCCTCAAGTCACATGGGAATCGGAAGCTGAAAAAGAGATTGCGGAGCAGATGTTTGAGGAAGAGCGAAGGAAGCATTTTTAAGGAAAAGCTTAAGATCTCCTTCAAGCATGAAGGTTAAAAGGAGTTGTTGGGATGATGGAAATTGTTTATTTACTAGCAGGTTCTGCGATTATTCTCACATGTTTCTATTTCATAGTTTCCCCTTTCTTTTCAACAAATAGGGAAACAGCTTCCGGATTTGAACAATGGGACGGAACCCTTACCCTTGATTCGGTATACGGGGCTGTTAATGAACTTGAAATGGATTATTTAATGAAAAAGATAAAAGAAAAAGACTTTCTTCAATTAAAAGAACAGTATCAATTGCTTGCAGCCGAATTAATGAAGCATGAGAGCAAGCCAAAAGGCAAAGAAAATGCTGCTTCACACTCAGAGGAAGCCGAGCTCGAGCTGCTTCGGGAACTTCAAAAGCTGAGAAAGCAGAAAGGAAGAATATAATGGGGGGCCTTCCCACGTATCATCCAGAATGGGTTATCCGCTTCTGGTTCGGAACACCAGGATTGCGGGAACTAAATCCGCATTATACCCTATTTTTCCTAGCTATCATTCTCTTAGTCGTCATCTATTTTAAAAGAAAACTTGTTGTCGTACCGCAGCCAGATGTAGAGGAAAATCGTTTTAAGCATTTGTTGACGAAAAAGAATGTCATTGAAAAACAAATGGCTGAACTGGAACTACGTCGAGAGCAGAATAACATCCCTGAGGAGCAATACAAAGAGAAGTTAAAAGAATTTCAAAAGCATCTCGAACAAACAAAGCAAGAGTTACACCAATTTACCTTATGAAAGAGTTGGAGACCATGCTCGAACTTAAAAAAATAAACAAGATGATAGGGGACAAATTAATTCTCAGGAATATCAGCTTATCGTTAAACGAAGGCGAAACCCTTGCCGTTGTTGGTCCTAATGGCGCAGGGAAAAGTACATTTTTCAAATGTACTGTGGGATTACTTCAGCCAAGTGGTGGAGAAATCATTCTTGATGGTGAGGTCATTAATAAAAAGTCAGCAGCCATCAAACAAAAAATAGGTTTTCTCGGACATGAATCTTTTCTTTACAACAATCTGACTCCACTGGAAAACTTAAAGTTTTATGGGAAGCTTTACAAAGTAAGGGATATTGACCGCAAGTCAACAGAGCTCTTAAAAGAAGTAGGTTTATATCTGTTTCGAGATGTTCCAATTCGATCTTTTTCTAGAGGGATGATGCAGAGACTTGCGATTGCTAGAGTGCTCTTGGCCGAACCTAAAATTCTAATGCTAGATGAACCTCATACAGGTCTTGACCAAGAAGCTGTGGCACTTTTAAACAGAATTATAAAAGAAAAGCAGCAGGCGGGAACTTCCATTCTCATTATCTCTCATGATTTTGAACAGGTTCATACCCTAGCGGACCGAGTGGCAATTCTAAAAAAAGGAATAATTGTCGATACAATTCAACTTAACGGGGATATGGGGCTTGCTGAGATGAAGAACTGGTATGAGAAGGTGGTGATGGGAGCATGATGACGGTTTTATCGGATGCCCTTACCATTGCCGGCAAAGATTTACGAAGTGAGTTCAAGACGAAGCAAACCATAAGCATGATGGCAATTTTTGCAGCACTTGTGATTCTTGTCTTCAGCTTTGCGTTCGATCCAACGAATAATGCCGTAAAAGCGGTTATCCCAGGGCTAGTATGGGTAATCACGATTTTCGCAGGAATCCTAGGCTTAAACCGCTCATTCACCTCAGAATTAGAGAATGATTGTTTAACAGGCTTGCGATCAGGACCTATAGATGCTGCGAGTATTTATCTCGGAAAAGTAATAGCAAACTTTACGATTGTGACAATCGTGCAAGCCATTAGTATTCCTGTACTATTTATCTTGTTCAACTACCGGTTCACTGGGTCCTTTCTATGGTTTATTCTCATTATTCTTGCAGGAACGCTTGGATTCATCATTGTTGGAACCTTTTTATCCGCTTTGTCTGCTAATGCAAAAAATAGTGAAATGCTTCTCCCGGTCCTCCTGCTGCCGTTGTTAAGTCCGTTAATGATTGCAGCTGTTCAGGCTACAAGAGTTGCTCTTGAAAACGAAAAGGTTGAAAATGCTGTTGCTTGGCTTCAGTTAATGTCAGCTTATGATTTAATATTCTTTGCCGCTTGTCTCTTGTTATTTGAATTTATTATGGAGGGATCCTGATGCTGAAAATTAAAAATTCTGGTCCGATAGACCGGATACTGTTTTATATCCTTGTACCAGCAATGTTCATTAACCTTTATCTTATTTTTGTTTGGTCACCTGTCGAGAGAGTAATGGGCGATGTCCAAAAAATCTTTTATTTCCATGTAGGAACAGCATGGGTTGCATTCTTAGCCTTTTTTATCGTAGGTTTTTACAGTGTTTTGACCTTAATCAAACCCAAAATGGAACGCTTTATCTATGCTGGGATTTCAGCTGAGATTGGGGTTCTCTTTACAACCCTTGCGCTCTTAACGGGAATGGTCTGGGGAAGAGCAAGTTGGAATACATGGTGGACATGGGAACCTAGATTGATCACCACTTTAATTCTTTGGTTCATCTATGTTGCCTATCTGTTTGTTCGTAAAATGGATGGCTCATGGGAAAAAATTGCAAAACTATCCTCTGTCTTTGGAATCATCGGGGTTATCAATGTACCAATTGTTTTCATGGCTACTCGCTGGTGGAATACAAAGCTACATCCAGTTGTCTTTGGTGAAGGAAAGGACCAATCAGGCGGTGGAATGGAACCAGAAATGCTCATTACGATGTTGTTCAGTATCTTCACGATTACCATCCTTTATGTATTCTTGTTACGCAAAGGATCACAAATTGAAAAAATGCGCGAAGTCATCAAAAAAGCGAAAAGCAATGTAATCAATAGGATTGCTAGCTAATAAGAAAAGCGGAGCCGACTGTTCATCTCCGACAGGCATAAGACGCGCCCAGGAAGAAGGCGTACTTTGCCTTCATCCTGGGAGTGGCTTATGACCCGAGGAGATAGGAGGCGGAGCTGGACAAAGAAAAGCGGAGCCGACTGTTCATCTCCGACAGGCATAAGACGCGCCCAGGAAGAAGGCGTACTTTGCCTTCATCCTGGGAGTGGCTTATGACCCGAGGAGATAGGAGGCGGAGCTGGACACTACTAAGCTAGACAACTACATGCTAGTTAAATATAAGGAGGAACTTATCATGACATATTTATTAATGGGCTATTCAGTTATTTTTACTTTAATTGCAGGATATACAGTAATTCTTGGAAAACGTCAAAAGCAAATTGAAAAAGAGATTCAGCAATTAGAGGAATGGAAATCAGAATTATAAAAAGCAGGTGAAGAGGATGGGCAAGAAGCTTGTACCGATTTTCGTCATTATTGCTGCTATCGGGGTTATCGGCTTTCTCATGAATGGCCTTAGTGAGAAAGTTTCCGCTAACCCCGGGGACGAGGCAATTGATTTTGAACTAAAGGATATCCACGGCGAAACATTTAAATTGTCAGATTTTAAAGGTCAGACAGTTGTATTGAACTTTTTCGCCACATGGTGCCAACCATGTATCGATGAAGCTCCCGAACTTGAAGCTTTTGGAAAAGAGTATGAAGATGCAAAATTAATCATCATTGCCAAAGGTGAATCGAAGAAAAGAATGGAGAAATACATTGATGAAAGCAACTCTAAACTTCTCTATCTTTTAGATACAAAAGAAGAAACATCGAATGAGTATAGCGTAGTTGGTCAGCCTGACACTATTATCATCAATAAGGATGGGATTGTTGTCGAGAGGTTTACAGGACCAACTACTAAAGACCGTCTAATTGAATTAATTGAGGAAAAAGCCTCATCTTAACCATGGTTAAAACACCTTTAGTGTTTTAAATAGATTTATATTTAACCAGGGGAGGTGAAAGGGATGTTTAAAAGATCAATCAAAAGGTTTTTAGCGCTAGATAAAAGGATGCTTCTATTCATTGGAGTTTTTACAGGAATTATCTTGTCGGTGGTTACTGTCAAAGGGCTTGCTTACACAGATTCACCAGAGTTCTGCGGTAGTTGTCATATCATGAACAACGTCCATGACTCATTTGCTAGTTCTACACATGCTGAATTAGCTTGCAGTGACTGTCATTTACCACATGATACATTGGTAAATAAATATGTGAACAAAGCTAAAGCTGGTGTAGGGCATGTATACTATAATACACTTGGCGAGGCTAAAATCCCACAAGTCTTACATGCAACAGAGAATTCTCAGGAAATCGTTAATCAAAACTGTATCGATTGCCACCAAAGTACACTGGACAATATAGCACATGATGCAAAAGACAGTTGTTCAAGCTGCCACCAGTCGGTACCACACGGTGGTGACTTTAAAACTGAGGATTACTTTAAACCAGCAAAACCAGGCGAGCTTTTAGAAAATAAGGGAGGTACAATGAATAATGGCTAGGAATTTTAAATGGGCAGCTTTGCTCCTAGTCGCTGTCATGCTAGTCCTTTCGGGTTGCGGTTCAAGCGAGAAAGATACAGCAGCAACCGAAGCGAAAACCGGACTAAGTGCAGATGAAATAAGCAATGAAGCGTTTAAGGACTTATTCCCGCTTCAATATGACAGCTACCAGAAAAACGCAGAGATGGAAGATACGAAATACAGTGGTTCAGTAAAACGAAGTAAATACGATCATGATAAAGAACCATATTTACCAATCCTCTTTAATGGATACGGATTTGCGACTGAGTATAATGAGGACCGTGGTCATATTTATGCAAACGAGGATGTTCGAGACATTGCTCGTATTACTGATAAGTCAATTGGATCTTGCTTGACTTGTAAATCTACAGCTGTTCCCCACATGATTGAGGAAATGGGTGACGATTACTGGGGCGGTAATTTCAATGAAGACATTTGGCCAAAAGCGGAATCAATGGGCCATTCCCCAATCGGTTGCTCTGACTGTCATGACCCAGAAACAATGGACTTACGCGTAACACGTCCAAGCTTCATTAAGGGAATGGAAGCTCAAGGAATTGATATGTCTAACCCAACAAAAAACGATATGCGAAACTACGTTTGCGGACAGTGTCACGTAGAGTATTACTTTGATGCAAGCAATGGTGAAGTAACCTATCCTTGGGATAACGGTTTTAAGCCTGAAGATATGTACGAATACTATGAAACAACAGCTAAAGAAGAAGGATTCAACCAGGACTGGATTCACAATGTATCGGGAACACCGATTTTAAAAGCTCAGCACCCAGACTTTGAAACTCATATAGAGGGACCACATGGCGAAGCAGGCGTTACATGCTCTGATTGTCATATGCCTTATGAGCGTGCAGATGGTAAGAAGAAAATCAGTTCTCACCAATGGACATCACCACTTAAAACAATGGAAGAGTCTTGTATGACATGCCATAGTAACAGAGATGTGGAAGACCTAGAAGAGCGAGTTATTAAGATTCAGGATACTCATATGGAAGCACTACACAAAGCGGAAGATGTATCCATTACTTCTCATTATTACATCAATAAGATGATTACATCAGGTGTTAGCGAAGCAAAAATTAAAGAAGCACAGGAACATGTTCGTAAAGGGCAATGGTTCTGGGATATTGTTGCCGCTGAAAGTGCAGCAGGTTTCCACAATCCACAAGGTGCAATGGATGCTTTGAAGGTTTCATCAGAGGAATCATTTGCAGCCATTAAAATTGCCACTGAAGAGCTAGTGAAAAAAGGTGTAAGTATTGAAGAGTTAGACGAAGAAATAGAAAAAGTGAAAAAGGCTGTCTACGAGGAAACAGACAACTTCAAAAAGAAGGATTTGGCGATCAACGACTATTTCCCTGCACAACAGCCAAAGTAAAAAACAAAAATACTATACTAATAGTTAAGAAGGAAAACACTGTGCAAATAGTAATTTGTGCAGTGTTTTCTTTAGTTTAAAACAGGAGTACATTAGTGTCAAGTCAAGGTAGCCGCTCTGTTAGAAGTGCATTCAAATTCTTCCTAATCACTCACTAGTTGTAGGAGTTATTAGGAAGAAATTTCACTATTTTGATAGTGACCTTTCCTATTGCAAGTTCCCATTAAAACACCTAAAATTACTTAGTTATTGAAATTAATATAGATAGGAGAATGGTTATGCCTAGAGCCTTATGGCTACTAGTAATTGGGATGGCGGTGAATGCGACAGGCTCTTCCTTTTTATGGCCTTTAAATACAATATACATCCATGAACACCTCGGGAAATCTTTGACGGTTGCGGGATTCGTCCTCATGCTTAATTCTGCAGCAACAGTTGTAGGGAATTTAATCGGAGGATATTTATTTGATAAAATAGGTGGCTATAAATCTATTATTCTTGGGATTGGGATTACCATTATAGCATTATTTGGCCTAACGATTTGGAATGGTTGGCCACATTATATCATTTTATTAGTTATTGTAGGCTTCGGCTCAGGGATTGTGTTTCCTTCTATCTTTGCGATGACAGGGTCTGTATGGAAAGAAGGAGGCAGGAAAGCCTTCAACGCGATTTATGTTGCTCAGAATGTAGGGGTGGCGATTGGTTCCGCTTTAGGTGGCATCGTGGCTTCATATTCTTTTTTACACATTTTCTTAGCGAATGCACTACTGTATACCGTATTTCTTCTAATAGCCTTTTTCGGCTACCGTGGAATAAACTATGTATCTCGTTCACATTCAACGGTTCTACAAGAAAGTGGACCTGTTCGTAATCGTACAAAGTTAAATGCCTTGCTTATTCTTTGTTTCGGTTACCTTCTTTGCTGGGTCGGATACTCGCAATGGGCAGCGACAATCTCTGCCTATACAGTTCAACTGGGAATTCCACTTAGCCAGTATAGTCTTTTATGGACGGTAAATGGTGCGCTAATTGTTTTAGGGCAACCAATCATGAATCGAATCGTAAAAGTGTTTGAAAAAAACCTAAAGCTTCAAATTCAAATTGGAATGGTTATTTTTATTGGTTCCTTTATTGTATTAACAGGAGCTCAGCAATTTTCAGGCTTCTTAACAGCTATGATCATTCTGACAATTGGCGAGATGCTGATATGGCCAGCGGTTCCAACAATTGCAGACTCTCTAGCCCCTAAAGGTAGGGAAGGTTTTTATCAGGGAATTGTTAACAGCACGGCAACCGGCGGGAGAATGATTGGTCCAATTCTTGGTGGATTTCTAGTTGATACTCATGGGATGCCTGTCTTGTTTATGGTCTTAATGGTGTTATTTGTAGTTGCACTCTTGACAACAGCAGTTTATGATCGGATTTTAAAAAAACAAACAGGATTACAGGATCTAGCAACAGATATTGCAAATTAAATAAATAGGCTCTTTTCTCAAACTTTGTTGCTTTTTGGATACAAAATAGAATCGATTAAGCTTTGTTCGCTGCAAATAGCTTTTTAACCATGGGAAAAGAGCTTGCAAACTTACTATAACGTACAAAATCGCTTATCTTGCGTTAAAATCGGCTTTAGGATTTTAACAACAATCCTTACGAAAACAGCCAATAAATAAAAAGAGCTGGTTCAAGACCATATATAATGGGTCAAGAATCAGCTCTTTTTTTATCTTGACCAGTTAACGGAGGCTGTTGATTTCCGCTCCAGGCGCTTTAGTACTATTAGGGCAGTCCTCTTAAAGGTCATCGATTAGGATATAAGTTGCTTTAAAAGGTCCATGGACTCCTACAACTAGCTGCAATTCAATATCGGCTGAGTTACTTGGTCCAGAGATGAAATTCACACAAGCGGGTACCGTTTGTCCATCCTTATGCATTTCTCGCATTTTTCTGGCAGCCTGGGTCATTCGTGGAACGATGCTACTTTTAGGTACTAAAGCGATGTAGGTTTTAGGAAGAAAGCTAACTGTTCTCCCTCTGTCTTTACTGCTGAATAAGACAACCGTTGCAGATTCTGCTAAGGTTACTTCACTGATTGTTATCCCAACATTAGCTTGTTCTGCTAGTTTGATATTTTCATCCCCAGCATTATAATCCCACTCATGATACTCCAATCCTTGATTAGGCCATTCATTGGCAAAAAGATCTTTTAGTCCCCATTGCGTGAAACGCTCATCTTTCCAAGATACGACTGGTCCGCCACCATAATTCTTAACGGCTTCATTCAGGGCGACAGTAAGACCTGCTTGCGTTGTGGTAACAACAGTTGTGTTGATTTTTTCGCAATGAGTTTTAAGAACTTCAACGAGTTCATCCGCTGTTGCATCAGTGAGTACCTTGTCTTGTGGGTTATACTTCCACTCAGGTTTCTTAAGAGGGGCCTTAAGCCGCTCTCGTCCAAGCTGTCCTGCAATATTGTTTAAAAAGGATTCCCGGTTTTGGATGGTTCCTGTCATGATTTGCTCTCCCCTTTTTCCCGGTTTTTATACCAATCTCTGAATCTTTCTTTATTAGGTGCAGGGAAATCACGAA
The DNA here is from genome assembly GCF_044803185.1 of Mesobacillus maritimus. GTDB lineage: Bacteria > Bacillota > Bacilli > Bacillales > Cytobacillaceae > Mesobacillus_B > Mesobacillus_B maritimus_B. Next base: position 4,539,989 of record NZ_CP085225.1, on the reverse strand, counting down.
CATCTGTCCATGCTTTTAGTGGTCCCGGACCTTTAGAGATTTTATCGTCGCTTGTAAATGGATTCATGGCAGAAGGGGCTAGTTTTGAACCCCATTTATAGAGAGTAGGCGAGGCTGCTCCTAGTCCAAATGCCTTCATTAGTAGTTTTTCAGATACAGGAGCTCTGCCTTCCTTTTCCACGATGACTTGGCGATGCTTATGCAATAATTCATGAAGTGGAATTTTCACCGGACAAACCTCAGTACATGCACCACATAGGGTTGAGGCATACGGAAGCTCTTTATAATCATCATAGCCACCAAGAAGTGGCGACAGAACAGCACCAATTGGACCAGAATAAATCGAACCGTAGGAATGTCCACCAACATGACGGTAAACAGGACAAGCATTCACACAAGCGGCACAACGAATACATTGGAGCACTGATTGGAATTCAGTTCCAAGTATCTTCGAACGGCCATTATCGACAATAACGAGGTGGAATTCTTCCGGTCCATCTACATCCTGTGCTTCTCTCGGTCCAGTTAGCACGGTGACATAACTCGGTAATTTTTGGCCGACGGCACTCCTCGTAAGCATGCTGACGAGAACTTCCAGCTCGTCAAAGGTTGGAACAATCCGCTCCATGCCCATTACGGTAATTTGCGTTTTCGGTAAGGATGTTACAAGGTCTGCATTCCCTTCGTTTGTAACTAACGCAAAGGAGCCTGTTTCAGCTACCGCAAAGTTACAACCAGTTATGCCAACATCAGCTGTTAAATAATCTTGGCGAAGCATTTCTCGTGCATGCCAAGCAAGCTCTGTTGGATCAGATGACTTCTTATATCCGAGCTTTTCAGTAAAAACATCTCGAACTTGTTCTTTGTTTTTATGTAAAGCAGGGGCAACGATATGGGAGGGAGGATCATGATCATCGACTTGAAGGATGTATTCACCAAGGTCCGTTTCAATTACTTCGCAGCCAATTTCTTCGAGACTTGAGTTTAAGTTAATTTCTTCCGTGACCATGGATTTCGACTTTACCACTTTTTTAGCATTCTTCTTCTTTATAACTCCACGAATATACTCATTCGCTTCCTCTGGAGTAGCCGCGAAATAAACATTACCGCCACGTTTTGCGATATTATCACTTACTTGCTCTAAATAGTAATCTAGGTTTTCAAGAACATGCTGACGAATTTCTTCTCCATGAGAACGCCATTCTTCCCAATTCCCTAGTTCCTCTACCGCAAGCAATCGCCTTGCCCCGATACTGTCCTGAGCACCAGCAACTGCACCGCGCATGAAGGAATTATTAATGCCTTTTCCTACACGTTCACTGAAATTTTCATTTCCAATTTTCATTGGCATCGAAAGTCCCCTCCAATCTAATATTAGGTAACTAGCTAGGTTTAAAGGAATGATCCATTACTGGCAATTTAAAACTTCAGCAATATGCATGACCTTAATAGGTTTTCCTTGACGATTGATTCGACCGCCAATATTCATTAAACAGCCGGCATCGGCTCCAATTAAATACTCTGCATGTGTTTCTTCAACATGTTGCACTTTCTCATCGACCATCTGTTCAGAGATCTGAGACATTTTGACAGAGAATGTACCTCCAAATCCACAGCATTGTTCTTTTCCTGGTAATTCGGTAAACTCTAACCCTTTTACATTGCTTAATAGAGTCATAGGTGCTTTTTTAACACCTAGCAATCTGGTCATATGGCAAGAAGTATGGTAGGTTGCTTTTCCTTCGAGACGTGCACCAACATCTTCTACCTTTAAAACATCTACAATAAATTGAGATAATTCATAGGTTTTATTTGCGAGTTTTTTTGCCTTTGGCTCCCAAACTGAGTCGCCTTTAAAAACGTGCTGGTACTCATGAAACATAAAAGCGCATGAACCAGATGGACAAACAATATATTCTGCATTCTCAAACGTTTGAATCATTTTTTTCATGGCTTCTTTAGAATCTTTTACATAGCCACTGTTATATGCAGGTTGTCCACAGCATACCTGTGAATCTGGAAAATCAATTTCACATCCCAAGCGCTCTAAGACCTCGACGGTCGCTTTGCCGACGTCACTTTGAAACATGTCCACTAAACAAGTCGCAAAAAGGGTAACTTTCATCGCTCAACCTCTCCCTATATCTAAAAGGATATAAACCATTGTACTCGTGATTGTTATATTTCAGAATATTTAAAGTAATACTACTATAAAATAAGGAAACAAAGAAGGGGATTTCATGTAAATTTCTTAAATGCTTCATAAAAAGGATAAAAATGTCTCCCTATCCTTCAATCATATTTTTATTTTTCATTATATTGGTTATAATAGTAAGAATAAGGCATCACCCATCCTATTTTGATGCATAGAATACCAGAAAATGTACGAAGGATAAGGCGCTCAAAAGTACAAGTAGCTAGCGAATGCAGCTCTTGCATCCAAAGCGCAAATTGTTTACAATAAATATACTTTCATTTTCATACTGATAGACGTTTATGAAGGAGTAGTAATGATGTAAAGCCTGATACAAAAGAGAGCTGACGGTAGGTGCAAGTCAGTCTGGCCCATCATGAACTCGCCTTTTAGTCGCTGACATGAACTAACAGTAATGCCAGCCGTTTTCCGCGTTAAGGATGAATGAAGCGAGTGACTCTGTCACTAATGTGGGTGGTACCGCGGGAGAACATACATATCCTCTCGTCCCTTTTATAGGGACGGGAGTTTTTTGTTTTTTTAGCTGTTTTAAAGAATACTTTTTTTACATGCCGTTGATTGGAGCGGAAATCAGCAGCTACGTTTAATCAAAGTATAGTAGTATATTTTAGGTTAGTGAATCAGGAGGTAAGTTAAAATGAGCTTTAGTCATCAAGAAATTGAAAAGAAGTGGCAGAAATACTGGGAAGAAAATAAATCATTCAAAACAACTGAAGATGAAGGGAAAAGAAAGTTTTATGCGCTTGATATGTTCCCTTATCCATCTGGTGCAGGGTTACATGTTGGGCACCCTGAAGGATATACCGCAACAGATATTCTTTCAAGAATGAAAAGAATGCAAGGCTATAATGTTCTCCACCCAATGGGCTGGGATGCTTTTGGACTTCCTGCTGAGCAGTATGCACTTGACACAGGAAACGATCCAGCAGAGTTCACAAAACACAATATTGATAATTTCCGTCGTCAAATTAAGGCTCTTGGTTTCTCTTACGATTGGGACCGCGAAGTCAATACGACAGATCCTTCCTATTATAAATGGACTCAATGGATCTTTTTGAAATTATATGAAAAAGGCCTAGCCTATATTGATGAAGTGGCCGTTAACTGGTGTCCAGCTCTTGGTACAGTGTTAGCAAACGAAGAAGTTATTGATGGTAAAAGTGAACGTGGCGGTCATCCAGTTGAACGTCGTCCGATGAGACAGTGGATGTTGAGAATTACTGCCTATGCAGATCGCTTGCTTGATGACCTTGAAGAGCTTGATTGGCCTGAAAGTATTAAGGATATGCAGCGCCACTGGATTGGACGTTCTGAAGGTGCGGAAGTAACTTTTGACATTGAAGGACATAGCGGAATATTTACGGTATTTACAACGCGTCCTGATACCTTATTTGGTGCGACATACGCCGTATTAGCTCCTGAACATCCACTGGTTGCAGAAATAACATCTGAGGATCAACGTTCAGATGTAGATACTTACCTGAACCAAGTGAAGAGTAAGAGTGATTTGGAACGGACCGATCTTGCCAAAGATAAAACAGGTGTGTTTACGGGGGCTTATGCAATCAACCCTGTTAACGGTGAAAAGATGCCAATCTGGATTGCCGATTATGTGTTGATGACCTATGGAACAGGTGCGATTATGGCGGTTCCAGCCCATGATGAGCGTGACTATGAATTTGCTCAAAAGTTCGGTCTTGAGATTAAGGAAGTAGTCGCTGGTGGGAATGTTTCAGAAGAGGCTTATACTGGCGATGGGGAACACGTGAACTCTGAATTTTTAAATGGTCTTAATAAAGAAGAAGCCATTAGTAAAATGATTGCTTGGCTCGAAGAAAAAGAGATTGGCACCAAGAAGGTAACCTACCGTCTACGTGATTGGTTGTTTAGCCGCCAGCGTTACTGGGGTGAGCCAATTCCGATAATTCACTGGGAAGATGGAACAATGTCAGCTGTTCCAGACAATCAGCTTCCACTTGTTTTGCCAAAAACAACGGAAATTAAGCCATCAGGAACAGGCGAGTCTCCACTTGCCAATATCGCTGACTGGGTGAATGTCGTGGATTCCGAAACCGGTAAAAAAGGCCGCCGCGAAACCAATACAATGCCGCAATGGGCGGGAAGTTGCTGGTATTTCTTGCGCTATATCGACCCTAAGAATGAAGAAGCATTGGCGGATGCAGAAAAGCTAAAAGAATGGCTTCCGGTTGATATTTATATTGGTGGAGCAGAACACGCGGTATTGCACTTGCTGTATGCACGTTTCTGGCATAAATTCCTTTATGATATTGGCGTTGTTCCAACAAAAGAACCGTTCCAGAAACTATTTAACCAAGGAATGATTCTTGGTGAGAACAATGAAAAAATGAGCAAATCAAAAGGAAATGTAGTGAATCCTGATTCCGTTGTTGAGAGCCATGGTGCCGACACTTTAAGATTATATGAAATGTTCATGGGACCATTGGATGCAAGCATTGCCTGGTCAACTAATGGCCTTGACGGGTCTCGCCGCTTCCTTGATCGAATCTGGCGATTATTTGTAGAGGAAAATGGAAGCTTAAGCGAAAAGATTCAAGATGTTGCTGAAACAGGTGACTTAGAGAAGGTTTACCATCAGACGGTTAAAAAAGTAACAGAGGATTTTGAAGGTCTTCGCTTTAATACGGCCATTTCACAATTAATGGTGTTTATTAATGAAGCCTATAAAGCAACTGTAATTCCGAAGAGTTATGTGGAAGGCTTTGTGAAGATCTTAGCGCCGATTTGCCCACATATTGCGGAAGAGCTTTGGGCGAAACTTGGCCATCAAGAAACTATTAGTTATGAAGCGTGGCCAGCATATGACGAAGCAAAATTAGTTGACGATGAAATTGAAATCGTCATTCAGATTAACGGGAAAATTAAGGCGAAATTAAAGGTTCCTGCAGATGCAAACAGAGAAACCCTTGAACAAATTGCCATGGGTGACGACTCTGTAAAAGAACAAATTGACGGAAAAACCATCAGAAAAGTCATCGCCGTTCCTGGAAAACTTGTTAATATCGTAGCAAACTAAAGACAGGTGGAGCAGAATCTGCTCCATCTATCTATACATAATCGTCAGGGGCATTATTGGGAGAGTTTTACGTTTAAGAACTAAATGGGCATCAAACTTTCGGATACCCTTTAGCTTCTGTATTATTTTATATGGTGACTAATCAGTATAAGGGGGTAAGTAAGTTGGATCATATTGAAAAGATTACAACAGATGAACTTCAAGCAAAGCTTGAGGCAGGAGAAAAACTAGAGCTAATCGATGTGCGCGAAGATGAAGAGGTAGCAGCAGGGATGATTCCTGGAGCCAAACATATCCGGATGGGCACAATTCCAGATAATCTAGATTACTTCAATAAGGACAAAGAATATATTTTTATATGCCGCTCAGGTAATCGTAGCGGCCATGTTTGTCAGTACCTCCACGAGCAAGGCTACAAAGTACGGAATATGGTTGGCGGAATGATGGAATGGCAAGGCGAAACAGAATAAGAAAGATACCATGGCTGATATCAAGTTTATCTTTGATATTGGCTTTTTTTAAGGCTCTTTTCTCAAACTTTGTTGCTCTTGGATACAAAATAGGTTGGATTAAGCTTTTTTTTCACTACAAAGTAGCCTTTTATTTATGAGAAAAGAGCGTGCAAACTTCCTATAACGTACGAAATAGCTTATCTTGCGTTAAAATCGGATTTAGGATTTTAACAACAATCTTTACGAAAACAGCCTTTTTTAAAAACTAACATACGAAGTCCTTAGGCGACTTCGTATGTTAGTTTAGTTTTATGGTTATTTTTGACTAACTAATTCCTTCTCTTTGACAGGTTGTTCAGTTGCAAGATAATCGTAAACGATTTCTGTGCGCGGAAGGGTCAAATCGGTTAGGATATGAGACGCATACACGACCTCATGTACAGGTAAATCTGCTAATGGTGCAAGTACGTGTGCAAATAATTGTAAACGTGCTGGTGACTTCCATGACCCTTTTATGGTTACGTCCTTGATTTCCCCACGGACAAGCTCACAGATACGCGCTTGCCCATTTTGACCACGAAGATGCTTAAGCATAAAATATGGCTTGCAAATTTCCTCACGAGCCTCCTCAGCATCTAGTGGAGCATGCTTATATCCCATCGTTGCGGTAGCCACTCGTAGGGAGCCATAGTCTAGTGTTCCTACAAGTGTGTCGGAATCTATGAATAAATTTCCTTTACCAAACTTTTTAGGATAGGCGCCAATTTCACGTCCTGAAGCAATGGCCCCGAAGTTGTCGAGGTACATACAGTGAATATAGTCCCCTTTTTCCCCATTGTAGGTCACAGGAATTACTTGCCCAACTTCTACATAAGAACCAAGCCCGCTTACGTCTGGCATATTGATGACCTCAAATTTCACAATCGAGTCATCAACTTCTAATGGTTCAGGAACAATTTTCCTTAGCGCTTCAATATCAGTGCGGTAATAGATATTTAAAAACTCTCGATTATTGAATCTGTACGGTCCTTTTGGAAAAGCAGGTGCATCTAGTGGAGTTGACATTTGTTTGGATACATCTTCTAATTTCATCGGTATTTCATCCTTTCTTTTGTTTCAAATAGAGTAAAAATTATTCTTGAATAACAATTTATGTATTACAAAAGATGTCTGATAATCGTGTTCACAGTCTTAATTCTACATGTATGGAACATTTTGTCAACCAAATCTTCAGACTATTTCGAGATTATTCATCTGCTGAAAATTAACTCTTTCACTGGAATTTAATTTTTATAAAACGCCAAGAAACACTATAAAATAAAGGCTTTTAGGGAGCGGTTACGTCTAGGGAAACTTCTGCTTTATCCTTGAAATTCAAGTCTTTATACCTAAAATTACTCTATTAATCATTCTGCTAGGGAATTTAAGGCGAAAAATATGGAGAAAAAAACTGGAAATTTAAATTGACAGAAAATTATCCGTGGGTATATTATTTTATTATGCAACTACATACCAACCAGTTAGTATAAAGATAATTATTCTCAGGGGGAATGGATGATGAATGGCACGATTGACCAGATCCAAACAGGGGTAGAATTCCTAAATGCTGACGAGGCGATACAAAGAATACCTGAAGGAGCATCTATCATGGTGGGGGGGTTCGGCTTCCCAGGTATGCCGCGGCACTTGTCTAAGGCGTTAGTGAGAAGAACGGAACTTGACCAACTCACTTTGATTATGAATAGCCTTGGGAGTGTATCAACTCTTAATGACCTTTTTGAGCAAAATCGTATAAAAAAAGTAATTGGTAGTTTCTTTTCAACAAATAAGGAGTTAGTGGTAGCCTATCAAGAAGGCAAAGTAGAAATTGAGTTATTGCCACAAGGTACGTTTACAGAGGCGATTCGTCTAGGCGGAGCTGGTATCCCAGCATTTTTTACACCGACAGCAGCAGGCACCGTTTTGGCTGAAGGCAAAGAAACTAGAATGATTAATGGTCGCGAGCATGTACTAGAGCAGTCATTGAGCGCTGATGTCGCAATTATTCGAGCGCACAAGGCTGATAAAGCAGGAAATCTTGTTTATAAAAAAACTGCTCAAAACTTTAATCCAGCTATGGCCACAGCAGCTAAGTTGACTATTGTAGAAGTGGATGAAATCGTGGAAATTGGCGAACTTGACCCGGATTCAATCGTAACACCATTTATCTTTGTTGACATTGTTGTAAAAAGGGAGGAAGTATAATGGGCGTAGATATTAAACAATATATTGCGAAACGCTGTGCGCAGGAATTAACTTCAGGGGTAGTAAACCTAGGAATTGGGATTCCAACATTAGTAGCTGATTACTTACCGAAAGGTGCGGTGACGCTTCATTCTGAAAATGGGATACTAGGTGTTGGACCAGAGCCCGACCCAAATGAGTTTGTTGTAGACCCTGAAACCATTGATTTAGTTAACGCTTCTGGTGTACAAGCAATCACCGCACTCCCACATGCTTCGTATTTTGATAGTTCACTATCTTTTACAATTATGCGTGGCGGTCATCTTGATGCAACAGTGATTGGGGCATTACAAGTATCTGAAACTGGTGATCTGGCAAGCTGGGCAGTTCCAGGAAAAGCCGTCCTTGGAGTCGGTGGCGCAATGGATCTCGTAATCGGAGCAAAAAGAGTCATAGCCGCGATGTCCCACTTATCTCCAAAAGGGGAACCAAAGATTTTGCCAGAATGTAACTATCCTTTAACTGCTAAAAACAGAGTGGATACGATTGTAACCGAATATGCTGTTTTCAAATTCCGTGAGGGCCGTATGTACTTAGTGGAACTGGTCGACGAGTTAACCTTAGAACAGCTAAAAGAAATGACACCAGCACATTATGAAGTAGCTGAGGACTTTAAAGTTGTGAAACGTGAGGAAGAAACGGTATTGGTTTAATTTTTGGATGTTGAGGATGGCTGGTACCCCTTAAAAGGTTAATGAAGCCATAAATGATAAGTAGAAAGAATCAACGGGCACCATGAAGGGTTCATGAAGCCCAAAAAGAAGAGTAGAAGCAAGAAACGGGCACCATGAAGGGTTCATGAAGCCCAAAAAGAAGAGTAGAAGTAAAAAACGGGCACCATGAAGGGTTCATGAAGCCCAAAAAGAAGAGTAGAAGCAAGAAACGGGCACCATGGAGAGTTCATGAAGCCCAAAAAGAAGAGTAGAAGTAAAAAACGGGCACCATGAAGGGTTCATGAAGCCCAAAAAGAAGAGTAGAAGTAAAAAACGGGCACCATGAAGGGTTCGTGAAGCCCAAAAAGAAGAGTAGAAGCAAGAAACGGGCACCATGAATAGTTCATGGTGCCCAAAAGTATAAGTATAAGAAAAAAACGGGCACCATGAAGAGTTCATGAAGTCCAAAAAGAAGAGTAGAAGCAAGAAACGGGCACCATGAAGGGTTTATGGAGCCCAAAAGTATGAGTAGAAGCAAGAAACGGGCACCATGCCCATTTTAGAGAAGTATAGAGTACAAACAATATCATCTAACATAAAATGTGTACTTTCCATGACCTTGGGATTTATAGTTACTCATTAAGACTTGTCTAATCACCTTCAACGACCCAACCCCACCAAACCACTCATAAACCCCGATTGTCGTAATCTTCCTGTCAGGAAAAAGTAGCCTGTATTCTTCAACGTTCCGCAACACTGCGGTTTCGAAACTTTCTACACGTCCACATTCTTTACAAACGACTTTTCTTTTCTCAACAACCGTTAATAATGACCGACAACCTCCACAGGTACATCCTTTCTGTAGTTGCTCATACTTATAGACTGGTAGCTTCGCATAACAAGACTCACCTTTAACCTCATCTAATAGTTTATTCGCTAATATTTTATGTTTTTCACTCAATTTTGATGGTCTTTTATTTAGATTCTGATAAAAGCGTTTTAGTTGTGTTGGAAAAACGATTGGTAGTTCCGGTGGGGCATTGTATAAGTAGAATTCAGGATTGTTAAAAATGAGGTAGCTTTCAATAGGGAAATTAAAACCAAGAGTTTGAATCAATTGACGGAGCAAGTTTTCGCATCTTTTTAATTGGTGTAAGTGATTTTTTGTTTCTTTACCTGCAAGAGTATAGAATCCATCGTTTTTATATATGTAATCTCCTTCGTGATATTTAACATCAAGCAGATATATTCTGTCTTGAGCAATAATTAATGTATCTATTTGAAACTGAGAATTTTTAATTTCAAAAAGTAAGTCGTGTAAAACCAATACTTCCTCCTGTAATTTTTCTACCCAAAGATCGTTGAGCAGTTCACCCCGATAACCTTTTTCCAGTGTTAGATAATGCTGTTTTACATCTTCGCCTAGTTCCATTCGAGAATTAAGAATCTCTAAAATTGCCAATATACGTGATTTTGTCCGCGGCTTTACTATCAAATTTCCACATCCTTTCTGATTCCTATTTTAAGTAAAATAAATCTACCTAACAACATAATTACGAATGATTGAAGATTCAGATAAATGGCGATACTGCTAAAAAAGGCAAAGGAGAGAGGAGAATATGATTCAAGTAAAGGTTTTTGACCATGAGCATGAAAAGGATCTAGAAAAAGACATGAATCGGTTCCTTAAGCAAATCGACGATGACCAATTGGTTGATATTAAATACAACGTCGCAGCTATGGCTGAAGAGGAAGATGATGAAGAACAAATTTATTGTTTTAGTGCAATGGTAATTTATAAGGCCTGACTAAAATGTCAGGCCTTTCTACATGTAAGGGCACATTAATCACTCGACGTAGTTCATGTCCAATTGTTCGCCCGGTTTTTCATTTCTGTCCAGGCTCTCATCAAACTCAACTCAACTCAACGCCCACCCAACACATACTCCGCAGCATTCCCACCAGCAAGTCGCCCGGTCACTAGAGCCGAAGTGATGTTGTATCCACCGGTGTACCCATGGATATCGAGGATTTCCCCACAGAAAAACAGTCCAGCCATTAGCCTGGAGGCCATGGTTTGTGGTTCAATCTCTTTAACTGACACACCTCCACCAGTAACAAAAGCCTTTTCGAGTGGTTGCGTACCGTTTACCGTAAACTGGAAGTTTTTGCAGCTATTCACGAAGCTTCGGATTTTCTCTTGTGAAAGCTGACCGCATTGGGAAGATGGGTCAATCTCACTTCTTTCTAATAAAAATAAGAGATACCTTTCTGGTAAAAATCCTTTTAGCACATTTTTGACGGCTTTCTTCGGTTCAGCCTTTAATTGACCATTTATGTCTTGGAAAAGCTGTTCTTGTTTTACATCTGGACAGGCATCAAGATTCATGGTTACCTTCTCTAGCTTCCATTTTTTCATGGCCTTCACGACAAACTGACTGCAGCGCAGCACAGCCGGTCCACTAACACCAAAATGGGTAAAAATCATATCCATTTTATGAGTAACCAAAGGCTTCCCCTTAGGATTAAGTACACTCAAATCAACCCCGCGTAGTGATAATCCTTGCAACACTTTTTCTTTAATAAACGGCTCGTTGGAAAGGAGTGGAACTTCCGTTGGAAATAATTCAGTTATGGTATGACCTGCTTTTTTAGCCCACGCATATCCGTCACCAGTTGACCCTGTATGAGGGACAGATTTTCCGCCGACAGCGATGACGATACTACCTGCCGAAACGGTTTCGCCACTAACAAGTTTGAGAGAAACAACCCGACCATCTTCATAATAAACATCACGCACAGGAGAATTGACTTTGATCTCCACATCAAGTTCACTTAATTTCGTTAACAAGGCATCGACAACAGATTGAGCTTTATTACTGGTAGGGAACATTCGGCCATGGTCTTCTTCCTTCAGCTCGATCCCCAATTTCTCAAAAAACGAGATAATATCTTCATTATTAAAAATAGAAAAGGCACTATATAAAAAACGGCCATTGCCAGGGATGTGTTTAATGATCTCTTCAACAGGGAGTCTGTTCGTCACGTTGCAGCGACCGCCACCTGAAATTGCGAGCTTTCGTCCGAGTTTATCCCCTTTGTCCACTAGTAAAACTCGGGCCCCTTTTTCACCGGCGGCAATGGCTGCCATCAAGCCAGATGGTCCCCCGCCAATGACTACACAATCATACTTAGTTCGTTTCATTCATTTTTCATCCTATCTAAAAAAGATTCTCTCATTATAAAACATTTCCAAGATTAAGGGAAACAAACCAGAAGTTAAAGTGGCAGGCAAGGAAAAAGAAAGGTAAACTAAATAAATGCAATCCTGAATGATAAATGTCGTAGTTATTTAGAGTGAGTATGATAAAATAAAAAATTGAGGTCTTTAACTAGTTTTTTTATTTAAGAAGGCGTAAAACAGAGTTACGCTTTTTAAAGTAGGAAGGGATTATATGTCGTCTACGTTGTTAAGAGGTACTTTTATTCTAACACTCGGAACCATCATCTCGAAGGTTCTCGGTTTATTTTATGTCATCCCGTTTTATGCCATTGTTGGGGATGAAGGAACAGCGCTCTATTCCTTTTCTTATGTTCCATATACGATCTTTATAAGTGTGGCGACTGCAGGTGTTCCGCTAGCTGTCTCGAAATTTATCTCAAAATATAATACACTCGAAGAATATGCGGTAGGAAGGAAACTCTTTAAATCTGGAATCGTTGTGATGCTTTCGACAGGTTTTGTGAGCTTTCTGATTATGTACTTTACTGCGCCAAGCTTGGCTGAAATGACCTTGAGTTCTAGTAAAAATCCTGAGGATATAAAGCCGGAAGATGTGACAACCGTTATTCGAGCGGTGTCCTTTGCTTTAATTGTTGTTCCGTTTATGAGCCTGATAAGAGGCTTTTTCCAAGGCCATCAATCGATGGGGCCTTCAGCTGTTTCACAAGTTGTTGAACAAATTGTTCGCATTGTATTTGTCATTGCGGGTGCCTTTATTGTTTTAAATGTAATGGATGGTAGTATAGTATCAGCCGTAAGTGTTGCCACCTTTGCAGCGTTTATCGGGGCAATCGGTAGTTTAGTGATTTTAGCATGGTATTGGTTTAAACGAAAACCACATCTTGATGAAATGCTTAAACAGGATAAAGGAACAGTGGACATTTCTTTAAAAGAAATTTACAAAGAAATCCTTGTATATGCTGCTCCGTTTGTTTTCGTGGGGATTGCGAATCCATTATTCCAATTTATTGACCAGATTACCTTTTCAAGAGCGATGGACTCCATCGGTCAAGGTGGAACAATAGCGACGTCCGCTTTTTCGATATTGAACTTCCAAACTCATAAATTGGTCATTATCCCTGTTTCTTTAGCCACAGCCTTTTCCCTAACGCTTGTCCCAAGCATCACAAAAGCGTTTGTTGAAAATAACCGTGACAGTTTAAGACAACAACTCGACCAGACTTTTCAAGTGTTGTTGTACTTAACTGTTCCAGCTACGATAGGGCTATCTTTATTGGCAGAGCCTGCTTTTACGATTTTTTATGAAAATAAAGAGTTAGGAACAGAGGTATTAAGGCTATATGCGCCGGTTGCTATTTTATTTGCGTTGTTTTCTGTCACTGCAGCAATCATGCAGGGCATTAATGAACAGCGGTTTACGGTTTTAAGCTTGTTAACAGGACTCCTTGTAAAACTAAGCTTGAATATTCCACTTATCAAGTTATACGAAACGAATGGAGCCGTTTTAGCTACCGCACTTGGGTATTTAGCTGCGATCCTAATTAATTTGTTTGTCATTAAGACTTTTGCAGGATATTCTTTTAAATTTGTGGGAAGAAGACTATTATTGATTTTTATTTTTTCTGGGGTGATGGGTGTTGCTACCTTCGCTGTTTATCAAGGCATTACGCTATGGCTGTCTCCAATGTCGAAATTCAATTCAATCATCATCGTGGTTCTCTGTGCGTTCGTAGGGGCAGGAATTTACTTCTACCTTGGCTTTAGAACGAAGCTGATTTACTATTTGTTTGGTGATAAGGTTGATCGGTTGAAGAAGAAGCTGCGATTGCCGATTTAAAAAAATGGTCCCTGCGCAAGGTAGGGACCATTTTCTTTAATTTTGCTTTGTTACTTGGCAGTCGATTTCCGCTCGTTTTTTAACGGTATGAAAATTAACAATGTACTTAAACAAAACCTAATTATTAATAATACGTTCCATAATCATATTCGGGGCGACCACCTGAGCCCATTCCTAGACGACGCTCGATACGGTCGACACGGCGGTCAAGTTGGTCTAATCTTCTATCAATCCTTTGAATTTGACGCTCTAGTTGGTCAAGTCTACGGTCAACGTTTCCGCCACCGCCTGGAAAGCCACCACCAGGGAATCCGCCGCCAGGAAAACCTCCACCGGGGAATCCTCCACCTGGAAATCCTCCACCGGGAAATCCTGGGAATCCTTGTGGTTGCCCTTGTTGACGAAAGTCCATCATAATTCTCATCTCCTTTGTGTTTTGCAGGTAAAGCATGATAATAGTCTATGTGGAAAGAGTAAAAGGGAGTGGGCTAATGCCTATTAGAAAGTGGAGTGATACATATGCGAATTGATAAAATGTTGTCAAATCTTGGTTTTGGCAGCCGAAAAGAAGTGAAAAAATTATTAAAAGATGGTGCTCTTCAGGTCAATCAGAAAGTAATTAAAGACTCTGGTCACCATGTTGACAGCGAGAAAGACACGGTAACCGTTCATGGGGAAGAGGTGCAATACCGTGAATTTATTTATCTAATGATGAACAAACCCCCAGGAGTGATTTCGGCTACTGAAGACAATCGCGATCAAACCGTCATCGATTTACTGGAGTTAGAGGATAGCGTTTTAGATCCTTTTCCTGTTGGCAGACTCGATAAGGACACAGAAGGTCTGCTTTTAATTACCAATGATGGCCAACTTGCTCACAAGCTGCTTTCTCCTAAAAAACACGTCCCCAAAACCTATTTTGCGGTCATTGATGGCGAAGTGACAGAGGAAGATGTACTTGCCTTTAAAAAAGGAGTTGTGCTTGACGATGGCTATGAAACGAAGCCAGGGGAATTAAAAATTCTCAAATCAGGTATTCGTTCCGATATTGAACTGACGATTACGGAAGGAAAGTTTCATCAAGTAAAGCGAATGTTTCAGTCTGTCGGGAAAAGAGTGGTCTACCTGCAGCGCCTCACAATGGGCCCACTTGCATTAGACGAGTCACTCGAACTCGGGGAATATCGTGAACTAACAGAAGAAGAAGTAGAAGCATTAATGAAGTATGAGGTGTGATTAAAGATTTATAACGCTCATGAACCTCTCATCACTAAAGTGACGAGTTTTTAATGTATCAAATTTAAACGATGCTTAACATTAGTGGGCGGGACACTACGCCCTCTATCCCATCAGCAAATGCGTTAGGGACTGCTTTTGTACTGTTCTTGCTACGCTCCCTACTTTGCAGTTAAGCTTCTTGCGTGGATACTTTTAGTAGCACTAACGTTGAAGATTTTACCTAGCAGACGTTTCTTCCTGCTAGAACCTCCTATCTTCAGTTTTCAAAGGACAATTTGTGTTAAGTCTAGAATAGCACAAGTGTTCGAGTTATCCAATCATTTTGGCTTCCGCCTACCGAAAATTCATCCCATGTCTAAAGACGGGCTTGGCCCTGCGCGGGTGTTCTTTTCGGGAAAACAATAAAAAATAGAACGGGCTACAGCGGCTCGTTCTACTTTTTTCTATTTACGATGTCATTTTTACTTTTTTTGGTGTTGTTGTCCACTTTCCACGGCTTGGGCTTTCTACTAAGTCATTATAGGCGAGGACGTTTAAATCCCTCTGTATGGTTCTTGGGGTAATGCCAAATTCTTCTACAAGGTCCTGGGTTGTTACAGTTCCATTCTCGTGAATGAACATGTAAATGGACTTTATTCGGTTTATCATCCGGTTAGTTGAAGGTTTCAAACAACCACTCCCTATCCTAAATTAAACCCTTGACATTTTCTACAACCGACAGTTCATTGAGATGAATCGTGCGACTTATGTAGTTTCTTCTTTTAGCCATCTCCTTTTCAAGGCCACCAGGAATAAATACTCGGCCTCTTTTAACCTATTTTACCCTTTATTAAGCTAAAATTCTAGTAAATTGACAAAATTAACAAAAAATTTACCGAATCTTGGTAGTAATTTTTCGCCATTTCCCTCCTTTAATCTTGGTGTTAGTTTACCATATGGTATAGGGTAGGGATTTTATGAGTAAAAATAATTGAAAATTTAGAAATATACAGGCAGTTAGGAAAAAAGTTTGAAAATCAGATGGAGAGAGGTAAGATAAGATAAAATAAAAGTAACATTTATTACATATGTCCAGAAGGCAGTTTTTAATGGAGGAATAAATATGAAGAACATTCAATGGGTCGAAGAAGTCGAAAAACGGAAGGAGCAACTTATCCAGGATACCCAAAGATTATTACAAATTAAGAGTGTGCTTGATGAAGAGAACAGTACGTCTGATGCACCGCTTGGACCTGGAGTGAAGGAAGCATTGGACTTCATGCTGAAGCTTGGTGAAGAGGAAGGATTTACTCCTAAAAATACCGGGAATTTAGCCGGTCACCTAGAGTTCGGTGAAGGGGAAGAAATTGTAGGGATTCTCTGCCATGTCGATGTTGTACCAGAGGGGGACGGCTGGTCAAGTGATCCGTATGCCGCAGATATCCGGGATGGGAAAATCTTTGCTCGCGGTGCAATTGATGACAAAGGGCCGACCATGGCAGCTTATTATGCAATGAAAATTGTGAAAGAGCTTGGCCTCCCGTTAAAACGACGCGTTCGAATGATCATTGGAACCGATGAGGAAAGCAATTGGCGTTGTGTAGACCATTATTTTAAACATGAAGAAATGCCACAGATGGGGTTTGCTCCGGATGCGGACTTCCCAATCATTTACGCAGAGAAAGGCATTGCCGATTTTGATCTTGTTTTCAGTGGCACGATGGAAGAAGCTGGGGAATCTGATGTAAAGGTTGTACAATTCACCTCCGGTCGGAGATATAACATGGTGCCTGATTTAGCGACAGCTTCTTTACATATTCCAACCATGCAAACAGAGGTAGTTCAGCGCTATGAAGAATATAAACAACAACATGGTCTTGGTGGAGAATGTCATGTCGACAACGGGGTACTGGTTCTAACAATGGAGGGTGTATCTGCCCATGGGATGGAGCCGGATAATGGTAAAAATGCGGGGCTTTTTATGGCACGTTTCTTGGCTGATTTCAATCTAGATGAAAAGGCAAATAAATACTTTCAATTTGTTGTTAACTATTTCGGAAAAGAATCACGCGGGAATGAATTGGGAATCGCTTACTCTGATGACATTACAGGAGACCTAACCGTTAATGTTGGCAAGCTTAGCTTTTCACAAGAAAATGGTGGACGACTAGGGTTGAATATGAGGTATCCGGTTACCACGAACCTTGAAGAAGTGCAATCCATTTTAGAAAGCCTTGTTGCCAAGGAAGGGTTTTCCATTGAGAACTTTAATGATTCAAAGCCACATCACGTGAATGAAAATGATTTTCTCGTTAAGACGTTAAAAAAAGTATATGAAGAGCAAACTGGTGAGAAAGCTGAACTCATTTCAATTGGTGGTGGCACCTATGCTCGCTCTCTAAAATCAGGAGTGGCATTTGGTCCATTGTTTCCTGGGAGACCGGATTGTGCTCACCAAAAGGATGAGTACATCTTGATAGAGGACATGCTCAAGGCTTCGGCCATTTATGCTCAGGCAATTTATGAGTTGGCTGGTAAAATAGAATAGGGGGACGTAGAGATGCAAAATGTTTTATTGAATGGAGAGTTGTTAGAAAGAAGCAAAGCCTCAATTGATATCGAAGATCGTGGATATCAATTTGGGGACGGGGTTTATGAGGTTATCCGAGTTTATAACGGAAAAATGTTTACTGAAGAAGAGCATTTGGATCGATTATGGGCAAGTGCCGCCAGTATTGGGATTGAAATTCCTTATTCAAAGAAAGAAGTGCAAGAGCAGTTAAAACTACTTGTTGAAAAAGACCAGTTGGTAATAGGCACGGTGTATCTACAGTTCACTCGTGGGATATCGCCACGAAAGCATCCCTTTCCTGCTAACGGGGTTACCCCCACATTTGTTGCCTATACGAGGGAAGTGGGACGCCCAGTCGAAAAGCTACAGTCAGGCGTAAAAGCCATCATTACAGATGACATCCGTTGGCTACGCTGTGATATTAAAAGTTTAAATTTGCTAGGAAACTTATTGGCTAACCAGAAGGCAGCAGAAGCCGGGTGTGATGAAGCCGTTCTACATCGGGAAGGTAGAGTTACAGAAGGAAGTCATTCAAACATTTCAATTGTAAAAGGTGGGAAGGTCTATACTCACCCTGCCAACCATTTTATTTTAAATGGGATTTCTAGACGTGTAATGATCGAAATCTGTAAGCGAGAAGAGATTCCTTTTATCGAGGAACCTTTTACAGTAGAGGAATTAACACAAGCAGATGAAATTTTTCTGACAGGAACAACAGTTGAGGTTATGCCTATTGTGGAGTTGGCCGGAAAGTCTATTAGCGGAGGGAAACCGGGACCATTGACTAGAAAACTACAAGAGTTGTTTAAGAGCGAAATTGAGCTTCAATGCGGAAAATTATAAGATAATAAAAAGGGGGATTGCTACTAGAGGGCAATCCTTTTTTCTTTGTTCAGGAAACATAATCAGGACCCTAATAGAAATAATACAGATATCAATCCTTCGCAATTTTGATAAAATAAAAGAGTTACGAAAGGAAGTTACTAAATGTCGCAGTCAAGTCAGCATTATTTTTATGCATTAGAATTGCCAAATGAAACAAAGGAGAGGCTGGGGAAGCATTGTAGGGATATACAGGAGACACTGCCATTTAAGCGGTGGGTGCACACACAAGATTATCATATTACGCTTGCCTTCCTAGGGAATGCACCTGACAAGATGCTTACAGAATCTATTAAGAAGTTGGAGTCAGGGATTGATTGTCCGGTCTTCTCCCTAAAAATAAAACACCTAGGTGTGTTTGGAAAGAGTGACTCCCCGAGAATCTTTTGGGCAGGTGTGAACCAACAGCCTTTCCTAGAGGATGCGAGGGAGATTGTTTATCAAGCATGTATAGAATCAGGTTTTAAGCTAGAAACAAGACCGTTCAAACCGCATATCACCTTAGCGAGGAAATGGGCCGGTGAAAATCTTTTCACGAACCAGCTGCTACAAAAAGCAGATCCCTTTTTAATTAAAGAATTGGAGTTTGATGCTAACAAGATAGTTTTGTACAAGACTCATTTGGGGAAAGAACCAAAGTATGAGGCCGTATTAAAAATTCCACTTCAAAGCTGAAGATAGATGCTTCTTTCCAGCTCACTAACATACATTTAGTAATAATATGAAATTTGAAGGCGGATACAAATGAAACAGATGTATTTTATTGTAAACTTACAAGCTAGAAATGGACGCTGCCGTATGGTTTGGGAGCAGATAGAACAACATTTGTCCGTAGCTGGAACTCCTTATCAAGCGTATTTTACAGAATACTCAGGGCATGCAGTGGAGCTAACTAGAATAATTAACCAAAAGGAAATGCAGGGAGAGGTTAAAACAATTGTCGTGGTTGGTGGCGACGGCACTCTTCACGAAGTGATCAACGGTGCAGTTGGTGCTTCAAAGCTTTCAATTGGTTTTATTCCTGGAGGGTCTGGCAATGATTTCTCAAGAGGCTTTGGAATTCCACAGGACCCTATTGCAGCTTTGAACTTAATTCTCAAAGGGGAAAATCTTGCTGTTGTGGATATCGGGAAAATATCTGAGGAGAAAAAGATTCGTTATTTTATTAACAACATGGGAGTTGGTTTTGACGCAGCGATTTGTGAAGAGGCCAATCACTCGAAGTTAAAAGCGAAATTGAACCTCTTATCGCTCGGAAGTCTTGCCTATGCACTCATTGTCATCAAAAAGCTATTCACCTATAAGTGTACCGATATATGGATCAACATTGATGGACAGGAGACAAAGTATGAACAAGTTTGGTTTGTGACGGTTGCCAATCAAGTTTATTTTGGTGGTGGGATGAAAATAGCCCCCAACGCTTCAGCCAAAGATGGTTTACTAGATGTAATTGTTGTCCATAACTTATCAAGATGGAAATTATTATTCGTTTTTATATCCGTTTTCTGGGGTGGACATATGGGATTTAAAGAAGTTCGGATGTTTAAAGGAAAGAACATCTCCATCCAAACGCTAAAGCCTGTTTTAGTGCATGCTGACGGTGAAATAATCGGGAGTACACCAATGAAAATTCAGGCTGTTCGCGATTCTCTCACCATCATTACAGGTAAATCAGAAGGAACAGGCTGAGGAGCTGAATAAACACATGGAAGCCATTAACCGGTTATTTTATGCCTATTTAGATGAAATGAAGATGATTACAATTTTACTTCCTTATTCTTATCATAAGGGTGAGTCTTCCGCATTTTATTTAACAGATGGAAAAGAGACGAGTGCACTAGAGATACATGAAAAAATTCATTTACCCGAGTCATTAAAGTATGTGTGCCACAGTCAAATAACACCGAAAATGGGTACTCCATACAACATCAAGGATGAATACGGAGGCGAAACAGACCTCCAGGTTGGAGCTATTATTCGCACGAAAGAATTTGATGAAGCTTTTTATTATCCAGGAGGAGACTTAGGCGTTTCGCTTCAACCGAACAAGACAATTTTTAAAGTATGGGCGCCAACAGCAACACAGGTGAAGGTAAAAATCACAAAAGATGAAGATAGCAGTCCGGAGTATCGAATGATGAACCGTGAAGCAAAGGGAATCTGGCAAGTTGAAGTAGAAAAAGGGTTGGAGGGGTATCGTTATAGTTACCTTGCTCTTATCAACCTCGAGTGGCGGGAGGCGGTAGATCCCTATGCGAAAGCAGTAACCATTAACGGCCAAATGGGGGTTATTGTTGATTTAGAGAAAACCACACTGGCCAAACCCATACTACCTGAATTAGACAATCCTTGTGATGCTATCATTTATGAAACGCATATTCGCGACCTTACAATCCATCCTGCTAGTGGTGTGAAAGATAAAGGAACCTATCTTGGTGCGGCAGAGCTTGGGACGAAAAGCCCTTCAGGGGAGTTTACTGGTCTATCATATATTAAGGACCTTGGGGTTACGCATATTGAATTTCTTCCATTTCATGATTTTGAAGGGGTGGATGAGCTTAATCCCAATGCTGAATATAACTGGGGCTATAATCCTGTTCATTTTAATGCACCTGATGGTAGTTATTCGTCAAATCCAAGCGATCCTTACAATAGAATCATTGAGTTGAAACAATTAATTTCCACCATCCATTCGCAAGGTCTTAGGGTCATAATGGATGTGGTTTACAATCATATCTATATTCGCGAGAATTCCTCTTTTGAAAAGCTCGTGCCAGGCTACTATTTCCGTCACGGTGAGAATGGTCTACCGTCTAATGGAACGGGTGTCGGAAACGATTTTGCGTCAGAGAGGTTGATGGGGAGAAAGTTTATTCTTGATTCAGTAAGGTATTGGATGGAAGAATTTCAAATTGACGGACTAAGGTTTGATTTAATGGGGATTCTTGATATTACCACGATGCAAGCTGTCCAAAAGCTTGTTACAGGGCTGAATCCTTCCGCAATCATCATTGGGGAAGGGTGGGATTTAAATACTCCTATTCCAGATGATGAAAAAGCGACCATTGGCAATCAGGACAAAATACCGGATATCGGCCAATTCAATGATTGGTTCCGAGATACCATTAAGGGAAGCACCTTTAATCTTTATGACCGTGGGTATGCGTTAGGAAACGAACGATATACAGAGGCGGCAAAGCAGGTTTTAGCGGGAAGTATTGGAGTTGAAAGGCGTAAAACTGGGTTGTTTCTAAATCCAACTCAGACGGTGAATTATGTGGAGTCACATGATAACCACACTCTTTGGGATAAACTCGAAGCTTGTGAACAAGATAATATCGAACAAAGGCATAGATTGGCAACAGCCATGGTCATTCTTGCTCAAGGTATTCCGTTTATTCACAGTGGTCAAGAGTTTTTTAGAACGAAAAAAGGGGTTGGCAATAGTTACAAGTCACCTGATGAAATCAATTGGTTGGATTGGGATCGTAGAGATGCTCATTTGGAAAACGTTCGTTATCTTAAAGGAATAATCTCGATAAGAAATTCACATAGGGCATTCCGTTTACCTGAGGTAGCACTTATTCGCAAGCATTTACACTTTTTACCACTACCTGCTCCATTACTGTGCTACCGTTTTTCGGAGGTGGGAATATTTGGGTCCTGGCAGGAGATTATTGTCTGTATTAATCCCACAATAGATAGAAGAATTGTCCCTATTCCTGAAAAAGTTGGTTGGAAAATATTAGCTAATCATGAGCAGGCGTCTGCTACACCGATTAGCGAAATTCGCGATAAATGCGTAGAAATAGAGGCTTGTTCGCTCTTAGTAGCTGCAAGGTAAGTAAAAAAATAGTTAGTAGCCTCTTTATTTAAATAAAGATTAACGAAGGTGGACTTGACGGGGTAACCATATTGGAGATAAAATTTATTAAGATAGCTATTGTGTCAATCTCTTCAATAGCTGTCTTTTTTATTCATTAGAATTTAACCAAACAGAAATCTCGTCTTTATAGAGATAGTGACATAAATTGAAGGTGAACAACTTTGGAAGATTTATTAGGACAGGATTGGGAGATTATTCCTGCAGGTGGGGCCACTGGGACCGCCTATTTTGCCCAACATGAAAAACAGCGTTTGTTTTTAAAACGGAATTCTTCTCCTTTTCTTGCGGTCTTATCTGCTGAAGGTATCGTCCCTAAGCTAGTTTGGACAAAAAGACTGGAAAACGGTGATGTCATTACCGCCCAGCAATGGTTGAACGGGAGAGAGCTAAAGTCCATTGACATGGCTGATAATAGTGTTGCCAAATTGTTAAATAAAATACATCGCTCTAAACCGCTTCTTAACATGCTAACTAGGCTTGGAAAAAACCCGATTCAACCTGGGACCGTCTTTCATCTACTTAATGAAGAACTAGATGAGGGTGTTACGGGTCTTCCAATTGTTGAGGCAGCACTAGAATTTTTAACAAGCGAATTAGAAAATATTAATCATCATGAAAAGGTTGTATGTCATTGTGATGTCAATCATAACAACTGGTTGCTTACCGAAGACAACCAGTTGTATTTGATTGATTGGGATGGTGCAATTATTGCAGATCCTGCAATTGATTTAGGTTTACTGCTTTATTCTTATATCCCAAGAGATGACTGGGAGGACTGGCTTGAGCGCTATGGTTTGCCATTGACTGACCATTTAAAGCTTCGAATGAAATGGTATGTGATGGCCCAGGCTTTATCGTCCATTCAATGGCATAAAAACCAAGATCGCCTTGCTGAAATGGAAAGCTGGGTTGAATTTTTGAAAAACGCCTTTGAAAAGTAGTCATCAGCAGCACCCGTTAAGCAACTAGCGGGTGCTTGACTTTCTCATTTTTCCAGCTCCAGCGCCCCATGCCATACGCCGCTGACCAGGGCGCTTGAGCTTTTCTACTTGTCCAGCTCCAGCGGCTAGCGACTAGTGGACTTCACTCTTCTCCCTACGATAAGTCAACATCGAATCGCTATCGCTCTTCGTGTTTCCTTTATCTCAGTCGAAGAGCTCCAGTCCATACGTCGCTGAACGAGCCGCTTCCGCTTTTCTACGAAAATTGTCCAATATTATCGACCCAATTGTTTAAGTTTTCTTGGTTTGATAATATATGCTCATCTAAATCGGATGAATACTTTCCGTTTTGGCTGTATTGATAAATTTCTTGCAGTACTGGTTTTACATTGTTGTCTATATTCGTGTTAACCATTAACGATTTGACTAGTCGCTCCACTTGCTCGCATTCAGCGACAGAGCCACAGCAGTCGGTCTGTTGATTTGACAGGATATCGGTTAAAAGATTAACCTGATCTTGATAACTAAGTGGCATAAAAGTCACCCTTTCAGATAAGGTAATGGAAAAAGGAATCCACCTTTATATTTTGCGGATTCCTTTTTTCTTTATACTCTATCCCTCAGATAGCTTGAAAAATAGTACCAACACATGATATGTTTTGAACGATATGAATTTTACAGAGGTGTCATAATGAGATTAAGAAATAAGCCATGGGCTGAAGATAAGCTCTTGGAATGCCCCCAATATGTTGTCCATGAACCTGAACAGCAACGTGGAAAATGGAGCGAGGTATTTGCAGTAGAACAGCCCCTCCACATTGAAATAGGTACGGGTAAGGGCCGATTTATAACCGAAATGGCGAAGGCAAATCCTAATGTGAACTATATTGGGATTGAATTGCAAAAAAGTGTAATTGTTTCTGCACTAGACAGGCTTATTGAGGCGGAACTGCCAAATTGTAAATTGATGAATGTTGATGCTGCTGAGCTTGGGAAATATTTTGCTCCAGGAGACGTTGATAGAGTTTATTTGAATTTTTCAGATCCGTGGCCAAAAACTAGGCATGAGAAGCGTCGCTTAACCTATAAAAGCTTCTTAGCTGTATATGAAGAAATCCTCGGTAAAAAAGGAGAAATCCATTTTAAAACAGATAACCAGGGTCTGTTTGAATACTCACTTATGAGCTTTTCACAATATGGATTGCTTTTAAAATTTGTAAGCTTAGATTTGCACCAAAGTGACTATGAAGGCAATATCATGACCGAGTATGAGGAGAAGTTCTCATCCAGAGGCAACCGGATTTATCGTTGTGAAGTGCAATATCAGAACTAAGGTATTAGTCTGTATGAGTAAACTTCAGAGTTGGAAACTAATGAATGTAATGAAGAACACACGGTATTCATTTGAATCGTGTGTTTTTTTTGTCCTCTTGTTTTTTTGTTAACGGCTTAAATCAGTGTGCCGAAACTAGATAGAGAATCGGTCAAAAGGGACCGGTGGAAACCCCAGCGTGACCAAAACCAGAAGGCACGCTCCAAAAGGTCACGCAGGAACCCCACTATCCGGAAAACAAGGAGAAAGTCACGGTGAAGCAGGTCGTATATATATAAAGTTGGCTCTAAAAATGTTAGAATAAACTGAAAATAAATAAAAGGGGGATGTGCATGGAGAAACTTGAATTGGCAAATATCACGTTCACTTGGCTGAAAGGCGGGGTCACTCATCTTGATGGTGGGGCGATGTTCGGAGTTGTACCAAAGCCATTGTGGTCTAGAAAGTATCAGGTGAATGAAAAAAACCAAATTGAATTGCGGACTGACCCGATTTTAATTCAGACAGGTGGAAAAAATTATTTGGTCGAGTCAGGGATTGGGAATGGAAAATTAACCGATAAGCAAAAACGAAACTTCGGTGTCGATGAAGAATCTGAAGTGGAACAATCGTTGGAAGCCTTAGGCTTAACACCTTTGGATATTGATTATGTACTTATGACGCATATGCATTATGATCACGCCAATGGGTTGACGAAAGAGGTTAATGGTGAGTTCGTTTCGGTCTTTCCAAACGCGACCATTGTAACATCCGAAGTGGAGTGGGAGGAACTAAAAAACCCAAACATTCGCTCAAAGGCTACATACTGGAAAGAAAACTGGGAGCCTATCCAAGGTCAAATCTTGACTTTCAAAGAGGAATGGAACCAAACTCCTTTTAAAATGGTTCATACAGGTGGTCATAGCAATGGGCACTCCATTTTAATCATTGAGTCGGAAGGTGAAACGGTTATTCATATGGCCGATTTAATGGGAACCCACGCTCACCAGAATGTTCTTTGGGTTATGGCCTATGATGATTATCCGATGGACTCCATTGCGGCAAAAGAAAAATGGATGAAATTCGCTGCGGACAGGAATGCATGGTTCACTTTTTACCATGATGCTATCTACCGGGCAATAAAACTAGATGAACATGGAGAAATCACTTCAGCTGTAAAAAGAGGAAAGTAAGGCAAAAGCCTGCGTCATGCACGCAGGCTTTTAAACTACTGGTTTGGCTTCAATAATTGTTCCGGTCTTTGCATCGGCAATAAATTCATACAGCTCAGAATTACCGTCTATTGTACGGGTAATTCCGCCTTTATAAACTTGATGTTGTATTGGGGACCGCAAAAAAGGCTCAGCAGTCATATTGATCCATGAGCCACTAATTGGGCCATCTTTTTTAAAAGCCTCTTTTACCTGTTTCAGAATTTCTTCAGGAGAAACCGTTTCTTTACGGGATGTTGCCTCTTTAACGATATATGCACCTGCAACCCCAGCACTAACTCCTAGGAAAAAATACTTCCAGTTCATGGCGGACCCTCCTATAATCTGTTAAAAGCACCCTTTTCCCTAATCATAACAAAAATTCCATTCGCTTCAAAGAACTATTGTCTGGATTTGGAAGCGTGAGGATACAATACTATTGGCATCCTAACTAATATTTCTGTAAAATACATGTTGTACATAATTAGAGAGTCTAAATATTGACTTAGAGGAGCTGCGGAATATGAATGAACAAACACTAAAATTATTTAAAACCCTAACCGAGCTTCCTGGAGCACCTGGTTTTGAACATTCTGTGCGGAAGTTCATGCGTGAACAATTAGAGCAGTATGCTGATGAGCTGGTTCAGGATAATTTAGGCAGTATCTTTGGGATAAAAAGAGGAAATCCAGCAGGGCCGACCGTAATGGTAGCTGGGCATATGGACGAGGTTGGTTTTATGGTTACCTCAATCACGAAAAACGGGATGATTCGATTCCAAACGCTTGGAGGCTGGTGGAGCCAAGTTCTTTTGGCCCAGCGCGTTCAAATCATAACGGATAAAGGTCCGGTTATCGGAGTCATTGGATCCATTCCACCGCATTTGCTTGATGATGCGAAACGCAATAAGCCGATGGATATTAAGGATATGCTCATTGATATCGGTGCGGATGATAAGGAAGACGCAATTAAAATTGGGATTAAGCCTGGTCAGCAAATTGTTCCTATTCTTCCGTTTACACCAATGGCAAATGAGAAAAAAATACTCGCAAAAGCATGGGATAACCGCTATGGTTGTGGGCTATCCATCGAGCTATTGAAAGAACTTAAAGAAGAGACATTGCCAAATATCCTTTATTCCGGTGCCACCGTGCAGGAGGAAGTTGGGCTAAGAGGAGCACAGACGGCAGCGACTATGATCAACCCTGATATCTTCTTTGCTCTTGATGCGAGTCCAGCAAATGATATGACTGGCGATAAAAATGAATTCGGACAATTAGGCAAAGGTGCCTTACTAAGAATCTTAGACCGCTCAATGGTGACTCATCGAGGTATGAGAGAATTCATTTTAGACACCGCTGAATCAAATAATATTCCATACCAATATTTCGTTTCTCAAGGAGGAACAGATGCTGGACGCGTTCATATTTCCAATCAAGGCGTTCCTAGTGGGGTAATTGGGATTTGTTCTCGTTATATCCACACCCATGGATCCATTGTCCATGTGGATGACTACGCAGCAGCAAAAGAGCTATTGGTTAAGCTTGTAAAAGCATGTGATCAAACGACAATTGACACGATTAAACAAAATAGTTAGTCAGAAATGAGGCAGATAGGCTGCCTCTTTTTGCTGAAGAAGGGAGTAAACAATATGCTAATTTCCATCGGTTCAAAAAACCCAGCGAAGATTGCGGCAGTTGAGCAGGCGTTTCAAGGCTATGCTTTTGAAATAGTCCCCGTGGATACAGAATCTGGAGTAAGCGAACAGCCATTAACTGATGAGGAGACGATTAGAGGAGCCATCAACCGTGCGGTTTCGGCCTTTGATGTTTCTGGGGCTGATATCGGGATTGGCCTTGAAGGAGGGGTACAAAAAACAGAACACGGCTTGTTTTTGTGTAATTGGGGTGCACTTAGGGCAAGGGGAATGGAACCAATTATTGCCGGTGGTGCTAGAATCCTTTTACCTGAAGAAATTGCCATTCAATTGCTAGCTGGAGAAGAACTCGGTCCAGTAATGGATAAGTTTGCTAAAAAACAAAATGTCCGCAAAAAAGAAGGAGCTGTGGGGATTTTTACAAATGGTAAAATCGACCGTGTAGAAATGTTTACACATGTTGTGAAATTACTTCTTGGACAGTATGAATTCAAAAGGCAGAGCAATTAATGGAACTTTGTAGACTAAATTAGGGCGATTTTTTGAAATATTGATGCTAAAAAGAGGAATTTATGTTATAGGGGTTGTCACTAGTTCAAAGGTAACGGTATGATAGAAAAGGATTGCTTGTCCGACTAAAGGAGGATAATCGTGATGAAATTATTCGGCGTGAAGGCCTTACTCATATTCATTGCCATTGTTGGTTTGACTGCTTGTTCTGCCTCTTTTGAGGAAGTTCTTGAAGAAACGAAAACGGCTGTAGAATCAGAGTTTAATAAGGAAGCAGATAAAACAAATCAAAGTAATGACGACATAGAGTACCGCTTGCCTTTTGGAGTAGAAAAGGAAGAAGAAACACCGAACAATATTCTACTTAAGAATGGCTCTCGAACTTATATTTTATTTTATAATCAATATGAAGAAAGAGAAAGTAAGGTTGTCTATGAGTCTACGCTAGAACAGCATCCAGAATGGGATGCTAATATAACCTTTGAACAGGACGGAGATTTTGGTTATTTGCTCGTAAAACAACTTGAAGAAGACAACTACCAGATTGTAACAGGGGTTGGAGGAGTTAAACTGACAACCGAGTCAAAAAACCTTAAGTCCGACGCTGTGACAATGATGGAAATTGCCAACTCAGTTGAATTGAAATAGGGGAGCGCCATCGACATTGATGGCGCCCTTATTTTTTTGAAGCAATGAAAGGAATCAGTTTGGTTTCTTTTTTATTTCCACAAGTTTAAAATAGTTACACAGTGTTAAGTAGAATGGAGGAAATAAATAATGAATAAACTTGAATCTGTTGATCAATTTGAAACAATGAAACAAAATGGGAAACATGTATTCATGTTCTCGGCAGACTGGTGCCCAGATTGTCGATTTATTGATCCGATATTACCTGAAGTTGAAGCTAAGTTCTCAGAGTTTACCTTTGTCTATATAGATAGAGATGAGTTTATTGACCTATGCATTCAGTTAGATATATTTGGCATCCCAAGCTTTTTAGCCTACCAAGATGGGAAGGAATTGGGACGTTTCGTCAGTAAAGATCGCAAAACACAAGAACAAATTGAACAGTTTATTGGAGGCCTAGCCTAGAATATGGATAGTAAGAAAATGAGAAAAGTGTTGGAGGAAAAACTTCAGCACCCAAATAGAAAGTTTATTTTTGACCGTGAAAAGGATACCCTACGCATAGAGAGTAAAGAAACAGGACGAGGTATTACAGTTGCTTTGCCAGGAATCATTGCTAAATGGAATGAGCAAAAAGAAAAGGCGATTGATGAGACAGTCTATTATGTAGTTGAAGGATTAAATGCAATGGAGGAGAAGGCTCAGCTTTCGGGAAAAGAACGAAATATCTATCCTGTCATTCGGTCCACATCCTTTCCAGCAGAAGCAGAAGAGGGAGTCCCGTTCTTCTTTGATGACCATACTGCAGAAACTAGAATTTACTATGCACTTGATATGGGGAAGACCTACCGCCTTATCGACAAAAGGATAATTGAAAAGGAAGGGTGGGAAGAAAGTCAAATAAGGGAGACCGCTTTATTCAATCTTCGTTCACTTCCAGCAGAATTCAAGAAAGATGAGGTGGCTGGTAATCTGTTTTATTTTTTAAATTCGAACGATGGTTATGATGCAAGTAGAATATTAAATGATCGCCTTTTAGGTCAGATGAAAGACAAAGTTGAAGGTACTCTTGCTATTGCGGTACCCCATCAAGATGTCTTAATTGTTGCAGATGTTCGTAATGACACAGGGTATGATATCCTTGCGCAAATGACTATGAGCTTCTTTGCAAGTGGGCGAGTCCCCATAACGGCATTGTCCTTCCTTTATGAAGAAGGGGAGCTTGAACCTATCTTTATTCTGGGTCAAAATAAAAAGAAATAACATTCAACTTTTGCAGCATGCTAAAAGCCCTATAAATAGGGCTTTTTGAATTCTTATCCTCCTTCTCCGATTAATCGATATGACTTATCTTTTAAGTTTATCTCGAAAACTGGCCAATAACTGTTAAAATAGGAATGATATAAGGATTAAAGAAAGAGTGATAAATTTTGAGTTGGATTAAAAGGCTTTTACAAATGTTCAATGGTGAAGAAGGTGAAATGAAACAATCTGAACCTCTTAGGACAAACAACAACAGTGTTAGACAGCAGCGCCAGTTTACAGAACAAAATAAGACAGAGCCAAAGAAGGAAGTTGAGGCGCGGGTTTTGTATAAGTACCCGAAAGGTCAATTTAAATTTCCTCTAATCCCTGACGTCGAAATCGAGAAAAAGGCAGAACCTAAAAATGTTCGCCGTTCGGAACCTAGAAGTAAGACCATCACTCCGGTTTCGAAGGAAAAGCCTGTTAAAAAAGAACACAAACCCGTGGAGTCTACACCTAAGCCAAAGGCACCTACACCTAATCGTCAGCCGTTTCGAAGGACTGAAACTCCTTCCCCTATTTTTGCTTTTAATAGGCCTAAATCTGACGAAATCGAATATGAATTAAATGGATTTATACGAAATGTAGCGGATGAAGCTTATAGCAAAAAATCAGAGGAAGAGCCAGTAGGAATTGCAGATAAGGTCAAAGAGGAGGCGCCGATTGAAAAAGAGGTTGAAGTAGTCCAATGGGAAGCGCTGAGTGAAGAGGCTGAAGTAGTCCGAGAGAAAGCGCTGAGTGAAGAGGCTGAAGTAGTCCGAGAGAAAGCGCTGAGTGAAGAGGCTGAAGTAGCCCGAGAGAAAGCGCTGAGTGAAGAGGCTGAAGTAGCCCGAGAGGAAGCGCTGAGTGAAGAGGCTGAAGTAGTCCGAGAGAAAGCGCTAAGTGAAGAGGCTGAAGTAGTCCGAGAGAAAGTGCTGAGTGAAGAGGCAGAAGTAGCCCGAGAGGAAGCGCCGATTGAAGAGGTTGAAGTAGTCCAAGAGGAAGCGCTGAGTGAAGAGGTTGAAGTAACTCGAGAGAAAGCGCCAATTGAGGAAGCCGAACAAATTCAAGAGGAAACATCAGCTGAGGGAGACGAACTAGTTCAAGAGGAAACACTAGTCGAGAGAAACGAGCCAGTTCATCAGACAGAGATGAACCTGGTTGAACAAACCCAAGACTTAGCAACTGGGCAGGAGCGAGAGCAAACGGATGCGAAGGTTGTGTTTGAGAAAGCAACAGCAGTAGAACCTTCAGGCTTACATGAGCCAGGAACTGAAATGGAAGCGGAACAGGCGCAGGAACCATTGTTGGAAAAACAAACAAACTCGGATGAAAAAATAAAAGAGGCGATTGAAGATGTACCTGTTGCTGCTACATTAGAAGCTGCTCCGGAACGTAAAAAAAGACAATTGCCATTTAATGTCTTGATGTTGAAGCAAGATAAGCGTAAGCTAGAAGAACAAAAAAATATCGCCGACACGATTCTTCAAAAATTTAATCCTGTGAAAACTACCCGTACTTTTTCATCAGAAAAAGAAACAGAAAAAAATTTAGATAAAGCAACAGAAAAGAAATTAGAAAAAGATACAGACATAAAAGTGGAAACGGAAGCGAAGGCTTTAGAGACGGTTCAACCATCTCAACTATCAAACTATGAATTTCCGCCACTTAACCTGTTGCAGCCTCCGGTAATGATTGAAACGAGCCGAGAATGGTTACATAGCCAAGAGCTGCTATTAAATGAGACATTAAAGAACTTTAATGTGGGAGCGCGAGTAGTCAATGTTACTCAAGGTCCGGCTGTTACTCGATTTGAGGTCCAACCAGAGCCTGGTGTTAAAGTCAATAAGATTACGAATCTATCGGATGATATAAAATTAAGTCTTGCGGCAAGGGATATTCGGATTGAGGCACCTATTCCTGGTAAACACACGATAGGGATTGAAGTCCCTAATGAATCTAGTAGGCCCGTGCTGATAAGTGAGATTTTACGAACGAGTGGTTTTAATGAAAACACTTCTCCGCTTGCGGTAGCACTCGGTCTTGATATTGCAGGCACTCCTGTTGTGACTGATTTAAAAAAGATGCCACATGGTCTTATTGCAGGTGCTACGGGATCAGGGAAAAGTGTTTGTATTAATACAATGCTCGTGAGTCTTTTATATAAGGCACACCCTGATGATGTAAAGCTGTTGTTAATTGATCCGAAGATGGTAGAGCTTGCGCCGTATAATCAAATACCGCATCTTGTAAGTCCTGTTATAACGGATGTAAAAGCAGCGACCGCTTCGTTAAAATGGGCAGTCGAGGAAATGGAACGCCGCTACGAACTCTTTGCCCATACAGGTGTTAGAGATATTAGTAGGTTTAATGAAATAGCACTTGAACACAAACGTTACTCAGAAAAACTCCCTTACATTGTCATTGTCATTGACGAACTTGCCGATTTAATGATGATGTCTCCAGCAGATGTTGAGGAAGCAATCTGTCGAATTGCTCAAAAAGCTAGAGCATGTGGGATTCATTTAATTATTGCTACTCAGAGACCATCGGTTGATGTTATTACTGGGTTAATCAAGGCGAATGTTCCAACAAGGGTTGCTTTTTCGGTATCATCTCAAGTGGACTCGAGAACAATCATTGACATTAGTGGAGCAGAAAAACTCCTTGGGCGTGGTGACATGTTGTTTTTAGAAAACGGTTCGTCGAAACCATTTCGTTTACAGGGAACTTTTGTGTCCGATCAAGAAATTGATGATATCGTAGCGTTTGTTCGTAAACAAAGAGATCCAGAGTATTTATTTGAGCAGGACGAATTAATAAAAAAGTCGCAAATAACTGAAGACGAGGATGAGCTCTTTTACGAGGCTTGCCTATTTGTAATTGAACAAGGTGGGGCATCCACATCCAGTATTCAGCGCCGGTTTAAAATAGGATATAATCGTGCAGCAAGATTAATTGATATGATGGAGCAAAACGGGTTTATTTCCGAGGGACGTGGTAGTAAACCAAGAGATGTTCTTATTTCTGTTGAAGATTTAGACTTTTTTCAAGAAAATCACTCTTTAACCTAAAAGAGGGTATTCTTTTAGCGGCAAAAATGAATATTAGGTAATGCAATAGTTTTTATAAGTGAAAAATGATATAATGTTTCAATATTCAAGAGTAAATGAAAGCCTATTTACCGATAGCTTGATAATGAGCAATTTATGATTACCGTCATATACTGTGTTACATACAGACGTTTGTTGGAGGTTCTTTATATGACTATTTACCATTTTGTAGGTATAAAGGGGTCTGGTATGAGCGCGCTAGCGCAGATTCTCCATGATATGGACTATCATGTCCAGGGCTCTGATGTCGAGAAACACTTTTTTACCCAGATTGCCCTTGAACAATCCGGAATAAAGATCCTTCCGTTCAATAAGGATAATATACAACCTGGAATGACTATTATTGCTGGGAATGCTTTCCCAGACACACACGAGGAAATTCAAAGAGCAATGGAGCTTGGTTTACCTATTGTTCGTTACCATCGTTTCCTGGGCGATTTTATGGAGAACTTTACAAGTGTTGCCATTACAGGGGCACATGGCAAGACTTCGACTACCGGTCTCCTCGCACATGTTATTAAGGGTGCAAAGCCCACTTCTTTCTTAATCGGAGATGGGACGGGAAAGGGCCACAAGGAAGCAGAATATTTTGTGTTCGAAGCATGTGAATACCGTAGACACTTCTTGTCTTATTTTCCTGACTATGCGATTATGACCAATATTGATTTCGATCATCCGGATTATTTCGCTAACTTAGAAGATGTATTTTCCGCTTTTCAGGAAATGTCTTTGCAGGTGAAAAAAGGAATCATCGCATGTGGTGATGACGAGCAACTGCAAAAAATTCAAGCGAAGGTACCAGTTGTTTTTTATGGTTTTGCTGAAGAGAATGATTTCCAAGCGCGAAATGTGGTTAAGTCGACAGATGGGACTACCTTTGATGTGTTTGTGAGGAATACTTATTACCATACCTTTTCGATTCCTGCCTATGGCGATCACAATGTTCTTAATGCACTTGGAGTTATCGCACTGTGTAATTATGAAGGAATCGAAGCGAAGATTATCGAAGAGCAATTAAACACTTTCCGTGGTGTGAAAAGAAGGTTCTCCGAAAAAGAAATAGGTGGTCAGGTGATCATTGATGATTATGCCCACCATCCAACGGAAATAAAGGCCACAATTGAAGCGGCTAATCAAAAATATCCAGATAGAGACATTGTTGCTGTGTTCCAGCCTCATACATTTACAAGAACGCAAACCTTCCTTCAAGAGTTTGCCGATAGTCTAAGTCAGGCAGATAAGGTCTATCTATGTGAGATTTTTGGATCAGCACGTGAAAATCACGGCAAATTATCAATTGAAAACCTTAGAGAAAAAATAAATGGCGCCGAAATTATTACTGAAGAGGAAACTTCGGAACTCATGAAATATGAAAATGGAGTTATTATTTTCATGGGAGCAGGAGATATTCAAAAATTTCAGGAAGCCTATGAGAAAAAGCTAACTTAAAATTTTATTAAACAGCTTCAACGTCGTTTTAGCGATTACTATTCGCTAAACGACGATTGAACTGGACAAAGAGAAAAGGATGCGACAGATTGCTCGCATCCTTTTTGTTATCGTCTATTTCAAGTTCTCGGGGTTCAAAACCTCTAATTCAGGAAGTACAAAACGACCGTCTTTGCGGATGAGAACATCATCAAAATAAATTTCCCCCCCACCATATTCAGGACGTTGGATATTTACCATATCCCAATGAATATTCGATTGGTTGCCATTGTAAGCATTATCGTAGGCCTGTCCAGGAGTGAAATGGAAACTACCGTCTATTTTTTCATCAAACAGGATGTCCTGCATAGGATGAAGAATATAAGGATTCACGCCAATGGCAAATTCACCAACGTACCTTGCGCCTTCATCAGTGTCAAAAATTTTATTAATACGTTCACTGTCATTGGCTGATGCCTCAACGATTTTCCCGTCTTTAAATGTTAGGCTGACATTCTCAAAAGTGAAGCCCTGGTAAGGCGAAGGAGTATTATAGGTAATCTTTCCATTCACAGAGTTACGGACTGGAGCCGTATAAACTTCACCATCAGGAATATTAGCCTCTCCAGCACATTTTATAGCTGGTATATCCTTTATGGAAAAAGTTAAATCTGTACCCGGTCCAGTGAGTCTGACCTTATCGGTTTTATCCATAAGAGTAACAAGATTGTCCATTGCTTTATCCATTTTGCTGTAATCAAGGTTACAAACGTTGAAATAAAAATCTTCAAATCCCTCTGTACTCATTTTAGCAAGTTGCGCCATTGAGGATGTAGGGTAACGAAGTACGACCCATTTTGTCTTCGGAACCCTAATTTCCCTATGTACTTTCTTCCCAATGGTTTGACCTTGAATCTTCATTTTATCGTCAGGGACATCTGCAAGCTCATTGATATTATTGCCTGAGCGAAGGCCAATATAGGCATCCATCTTGCTCATGACATTGGCTTCGAACTCAGCCATCATATTAAAATGTTCCTCTTGAGCACCCATCAAAAGAGCTCTGTCTACTTGGTTGTCCTTTAGCAATACAAAGGGATGACCGCCTGCTGCGTAAGCCTCTTTTACAAGAGCCGTAACAAGCTCCCGTTGAAGCCCAAAATTTTCGATTAGGACCTTTTCTCCTTTTTGTAACTTGATTGAATAATTGATTAAACTCTTTGCTAATTTTTCGATTCGCGGATCTTTCATTTCATTGTCCCTCCATATTCATTCTGAAAAACCTATCATAATTGTACCCGAATTTACTTGGAAATGTTATCCTATGATTAAGACAAAATGAAATGGGAAGCCTTATATTGGAATACATAATTGGGAGTGGTTTGTTTCCCTTCTATTTAGGGAAAATGATTGATAAGGCTAATGGAGGTGCGAAGTTGGAAATTATTCTTTATTTAAGTGCTGCAGTGGCAGCCATCGCTTTTTTGGTTCTTGTCATATACTTGGCAAAGACTTTAAAATCGCTACAAGGTACACTTGATAGTGTGGCCCACACGCTTACTGGTCTAGAAAAGCAACTTGATGGGGTGACCCGGGAAACGACAGAATTACTACATAAGACAAATTCACTTGCAGAGGATATTCAAGAAAAGTCAGAAAACCTCAACTCAGTTGTGATTGCGGTTAAGGATGTTGGACATTCTGTACAACGTTTTAACAGTTCAATCCAAAATATTACTTCTATGGTAGATCAACAAATCGACAAGAGTCAGGATAAGATTTCTCAGGTTGTTCAGTGGAGCAATGTATTTTTAGAGTTAAAGCAAAGGTGGAACGCAAGAAAGACTTCTTCAGTTGAATACCAGACAGAAGGGGAAGAAATCCTTATTAGAAAAAGAGAAAGAGCAAATCAATAAAAAGAGGTGAAAATCAAATGACAAGTAGAGAAATGAATGGTAAGGATGATTCAAGGACAAACTCACGGGATTTTCTGGTTGGGGCCTTTATTGGAGCACTCGCAGGGGCAGCAGCAGCTTTACTATTTGCACCAAAGTCCGGAAGGGATTTACGAACTACGATTAATGGACAAACCAACAATATTCTTGAAAAAACAGATAAAGTGAAAGAGAAAGCTTTAAGCAAGAGTAATGAATTGGCGAATGTTGCCAAGGAGAAGGCCAGTTCAGTTGTACATTCAGTTTCACATCAGTCGCATGAGTTATTAGAGAAAGTGAGAGATAAACAAGTTCTCGATGAGAGTGATCGAGATTCTGCTGATTTCCAAAATAGTAGTGAAGAAATTCAAAGAAAGCTAGAAGAAACCCAGAGGGCTTTCGATGAGACAGAATCGAAACTGAATCACTAAATTTGTATATAAAACGGTGAAGTGATAAGATTACTTCACCGTTTATAATTACATAAAAGACAGATTAGGATTTTTTATTCTGTAGAAAATAGTGAGGAGTGAGAGAAATGAAAAAAATAGAATCAATCGAGGAATTCAACAAGCTTGCGGAAGGCGTTGACCCTTTCTTCTTTGTTAAACATAGCTTAACATGCCCTATAAGCCAAGCTGCTTTTACTGAATTTGAACAATTTGCAAACAATGCGGACGTACCTTGCTATTACCTAGCGGTTCAAGAAGCGAAACCTCTTTCAAATCATATTGCCGAGAGCTACCACGTTAAACATGAATCACCACAAGCCATTTTCTTTAAAAACTCAGATGTAGCTTGGCATGCATCTCATTGGAAAATAACAAAAAAATCATTGGCAACTGCCCTAGAGGAAAATAAATAAACATCCATGAGATTCATGGGTGTTTTTCTATAAATATAGCTCTTCTTGAATGAAGGAAACATTTAGAAATCAACCATCTTTTGTCAATGACAATAGAGTTTGCGAAACCTACCTAAGGTATACATTACGCTTTAGCGCTTAAAAGCGTTTAATTATTAAAGAAATTCTTCGTGACAAACTAAATAATTTCAGATATAATAAATCCTAATTATAGAAAATGCAGTACATTCTGAATAAATGATAATAAAGGGGCGGGAATAATGACGAATATTAAGCTCGATCAATTAAGAGATCGTGTTGATGAATTGAACTTGCAATTGCTATCATTAATCAACGAAAGAGCACAACTTGTTCAGGAAATAGGAAAGGCCAAAGAAACACAAGGTGTACATCGCTATGATCCTGTTCGTGAACGTCATATGCTAGACCTAATTAAGGAACAGAATAACGGCCCTTTTGAAAACTCTACTGTTGAACATATTTTCAAACAGATATTTAAAGCAGGCCTTGAGCTTCAAGAAGACGATCACCGTAAGGCTCTACTTGTTTCAAGAAAGAAAAAGCCGGATAACACCATTATTGAAGTAAAAGGGGTCAAAATTGGGGATGGTAGCCAACAATTTGTGTTCGGACCATGTTCAGTTGAATCCTATGAGCAGGTAGCGACTGTTGCTGCTGCTGTAAAGGAAAAAGGCTTTAAATTGCTTCGTGGTGGTGCATACAAGCCTAGAACCTCTCCATATGATTTCCAAGGGCTTGGACTGGAAGGTTTGAAAATTCTTAAAAGAGTCGGCGACGAATACGATATGGCTGTAATCAGTGAGATTGTTCATCCGAATGATATTGAAACAGCTATAGATTATATCGATGTTATTCAAATCGGAGCACGCAATATGCAAAACTTTGAGCTTTTAAAAGCAGCAGGGGCGGTTAACAAGCCAGTTCTACTAAAACGTGGCCTCTCAGCAACCATTGAAGAATTTATCAATGCAGCTGAATACATCATGGCACAAGGGAATGGACAGATCATCCTTTGCGAACGAGGCATCCGCACATACGAAAAAGCTACTAGAAATACTCTAGACATCTCCGCTGTGCCGATTCTCAAGCAAGAAACACATTTACCGGTTATGGTAGACGTGACACACTCAACTGGTAGAAGGGATCTACTCCTTCCTACTGCAAAGGCAGCACTAGCAATTGGTGCCGATGGTGTTATGGCAGAGGTACATCCAGATCCTGCGGTTGCATTATCAGATAATGCTCAGCAAATGGACCTTAAGCAGTTTGATGAATTCGTTCAATCCTTGCGCTCATCAGCTTTCGTACAAATTTAACATGTAAACTTAGCCTTCCCGTCGTAATGGGAAGGCTTTTTACGGGAAAAATGAAAGATTATCTCACGTCTACATTGCGAGAATTGACAGGATAGCGTATGATTAATTAATAAATTGTTCTTGTACATACAATCACAATCGTAAAAATGTTTAAATGAACCCATTATGCTGTAAAATATAAGAAAGCTTGGTACGGACTTAAAGGAGTGAAAGTCATGAATATTACAATATATGATGTAGCAAGAGAAGCAAATGTATCAATGGCAACGGTGTCACGTGTAGTGAATGGAAACCCTAACGTGAAACCTATTACACGTAAAAAGGTAATGGAGGTTATCGATCGACTAGGATATAGACCAAACGCAGTTGCAAGAGGACTAGCGAGTAAGAAAACGACTACAGTCGGGGTAATCATTCCAGATATCTCAAGCACTTTCTTTGCCGAGCTAGCTAGAGGGATTGAAGATATTGCCACAATGTACAAATACAATATCATTCTTAGTAGCTCAGACCAAAATAAAGACAAAGAGTTACATTTATTGAATACGATGCTAGGGAAACAAGTTGATGGCATTGTGTTTATGGGCGGTAATATTACAGCCGAACATGTTGAAGAATTTAAAAAATCACCTGTACCAATCGTACTAGCTGGTTCAATTGAGGAATCTGAAACCGTGCCTTCCGTTAATATTGATTATGAACAGGGCATTTTGGATGCCGTCCAACTAATGGTTGAGAAAGGGCATAAACGGGTTGCCTTTGTGGTAGGTCCACTATTAGAACCAATTAATCAAGTTAAGAAGCTCTCAGGGTACAAGAAAGCAATAGAACAAGCAGGGTATGATTTTGATGAGAATTTGGTGGTTGAAGGCGACTACACATATGATTCAGGCATTGAAGCGATTGAAAAATTGCTTGAAATGGAGGATAAGCCCACTGCTATTATTGTTGGTTCTGATGAAATGGCCCTTGGAGTCGTTCATGGAGCGGTAGATAAAGGCTATAGTGTACCAGGAGACTTTGAAGTAATCAGCTCTGATAACACAAGGCTTGCGCTGATGGTCCGTCCACAGCTAACAACAATCGTCCAGCCATTGTATGACATTGGGGCAGTGGCTATGAGGCTTTTGACCAAATTGATGAACAAGGAAGAAGTAGATGATCAAACCGTCGTTCTTCCCCATAGAATTGAGTTTCGTGACTCAACGAAAAACTAAGAAAATGACCGCCTAACAAAGCGGTCATTTTTTCTTTATTCTTTCATATGTTCTCTAGTTCTTTTTTGCTGATGAATTGGGTAGAGCGCTTTCTCTACTGTGAGTTTATTTTTCTCGGTAATCTCCTCTTTCCGAGGAATGGGCGGATATAAATTTTCCGGATCTTCCCATTCACGAGGAAGGGTAACATTACTCTTTTCTTGCCAATACTGAACCCAATCATCCGGTAAACTGCCATAACAATTTGAGTTTTCGGTCATTTCCATCCAAATTAAGGCCCATGCTCTCGGCACGACTCTCCAAATATCGTAACCACCGCCGCCGACAGCAATCCATCTACCATTACAATACTTATGTGCGATTTCATGTGCAAGTTTTGGGATCTCTCGATATATTTTCATGGTCGCTGATAAATGTGTGAGTGGGTCATAGTAATGCGAGTCGGCACCGTTTTGTGTAAGTATGACATCAGGCTTAAAAAACTCTGCAACGTCCATAAGGGCATTAGAATAGGCGTGTAACCATGATTCATCCTCAGTGAAGGCGTCTACCGGTACATTGAATGAATAACCATAGCCTTTACCCTGTCCACGCTCATTTACATTTCCCGTTCCTGGGAACAGGTAGCGGCCAGTTTCATGGATTGACAGGGTACAGACATTGGGCTCATCATAAAAGGACCATTGGACTCCATCGCCATGGTGAGCATCGGTATCGACATAAAGGACCCGAACCTTATATTTCTCCAAGAGATATTTGATTGCAACAGAACTATCATTATAGATACAAAAGCCGGAAGCTTTCCCCCGGAAACCATGATGCAACCCACCACCAAGGTGGAGGGCGTGGTCCGCTTTTCCACTCATGACTTGGTCAACAGCTGTCAAAGTACCCCCAACTAGAAGTGAACTTGCTTCATGCATATTGGCAAATATAGGAGTATCCTCTGTCCCAAGGCCATAGCCTTCCGCTGTTTCCTCACGAAGTTGTCCTTTTCCAGCTTGACGAACAGCCTCAACATAATTAGGATCATGGATTAAAAGTAGCTCCTCGTCGGTAGCAGGACGAGGTGGAACAATATCTTGGTCCGTAATTGCATTGGCTTTTTTTAATAAATCAAGTGTCATCTTTAAACGGATTTGATTAAAAGGGTGATGGCTACTAAACTTATACTTTAGTAAATCCTCTGAATAGACGAAGACGGAGCGATCACTCATGATGAAACACCTGGCAAATTAGGCCATAGCACATGAAAACCAGCTTTCTTAAGATCTTCAATCATACTAATTGGATTCATTGTTTGAACACGGAAAACGAGAATTTTGTACTGTTCGTCTTTTTCATATGGATAAACTAGGACACTAGAGATGTTTGCTTTTCGAGCGCTAATAATAGAAGCAACCTGATTAAGCATTCCACCTTTATTAGGGACCTTCACTTCAATTTGTGAACCAGGTTGGTGTGCTCCTGTTAAAGCAATAAGAGTATGAAGCAAATCCGTTTCTGTCACAATTCCAACGAGCTTTTGATCCTTTACAATTGGAAGACACCCGATGCTATGCTCATAAAATAGGGCCGCAATCTCTTCGACAAAATCTAGTGGATGACAGGTAATTAAATCGGTTGTCATCAGGCTTTCAAGTGTATTTTTAAGGACCTCTTGATTGGGATTGTAAAGATACCTCGAAGGCATCGCATCTCGGATATCGCGATCGGTTACTAGTCCAACTAATAGGTTGTCTTCATCCACAATGGGGAGGTGTCTAATTCGCTTTGCTTCCATTAATCGACAGGCTTCTTCAATGGTATGATGTTTACTAAGTGTGGTAAGTTCGGTCTTCATAATTTCTTCTACAATCATGTGGATCCCCCTCGTTCGCGTGAGTTCTCGGTTTCATTAATACATGAAACGATTCATAAATCTCAGACGGTCAAACTTCTCGACGGAATCAAGGCCAATCCTTGCGCCAATTCTCGCCATTAGACAGTTAGCAGGGTGAGAGCTTATTTCAGGATCATCCGTAGCATACCAAGTAAGTCCGCCAGCATTCATCATTTTTTCCATCATCTTGCGGTAGTCCCATACATTTAACTTTGTATTTTTAAGGTCCCAATGCCAATAATATTCGGTAGTGATGATAATATAATCTTCCATCGCATCATCCATCATCGAGACAATCAGAAGATTTTTGCCCACGGCACAGCCACGAAACTTGGGAATCACCTCAATCGCTCCAAGCTCAATTAATTCTTCCATCCCACCTTCGGACCAACGTTCGAGTGGATCTGGATATAGATAAGTGACATATCCTACCACCATATCACTATGCCTTGCAATGATAATCCTGCCCTCTGGAAGCCCTGCAATCTCAACCAGAGCTTTGTGCTGCTGAGCTGGAGGGCGAAAGGCAACCAAGTCATGATGAAACTCAAGTTTTGCAAGCTTTTCTGGCGAGACAGGACCCTCAATGATCACGCTCCCATGTACAGTCTTTAATTCTTTGGCATTATATGTTTTTTTATGTTCCATTCGTTCACCACCAAACTATTAGAAATGTTCTCTCTATTATACATGAATTCTATAAAATTAAAGCGTTTTCACAAAATTTTCAGTATATTACTATTGAAAACAAGGGGAAAATAGTAAAAATGACGAATGTAAAAATTTTAAAATTGTGAAAATAAAGAATCTATACTATAATAGACGATAAACATACATAGAAAAGGAGATGATTCAATGAAGGTGGAAGCGCTACCAGTGATTCAAGGTCCACATAATCTAGAAAACTATGAAGAAACATACAACCAGTTTGACTGGCAAGAAGCAGAAAAGAACTTTTCTTGGAAAGCAACTGGAAAGGTGAATATGGCCTATGAAGCAATTGATCGCCATGCGGAAAGCTCCCGTAAAAATAAAATCGCCCTATACTACCAAGATGGAGTGCGAAAAGAGAAGTATACGTTTAAAGAAATGAAGGAACTCTCAAATAAAGCGGGAAACGTTTTAAAAACCTATGGAGACGTTGAAAAAGGGGATAGAGTATTCATCTTTATGCCGAGATCTCCTGAGTTATACTTCACTGTACTAGGAGCAATTAAGCTTGGAGCTATCGTTGGCCCGTTGTTTGAAGCGTTCATGGAAGGGGCTGTACGTGATCGTCTTCAAGACAGTGAAGCAAAGGTTCTTGTTACAACCCCTGAACTATTAAAAAGGGTACCAGTCGAGGAACTACCAGCATTAAAGCACATTTTCCTTGTGGGCAGCGATATTGAGGAATCAGGAAAGTTCATTCACTTTAATCAGAAACTAGCTGAGGCAAGTAAATCCCTTCAAATTGAATGGGTAGATAAGAATGATGGTCTTATTCTTCACTATACCTCAGGTTCAACAGGAAAGCCAAAAGGAGTTCTTCATGTCCACAATGCAATGATTCAACAATACCAAACAGCAAAATGGGTTCTAGACCTAAAAGAAGAGGATGTTTATTGGTGTACAGCTGACCCTGGCTGGGTAACTGGAACCTCCTACGGTATCTTTGGCCCTTGGCTAACAGGTACATCAAATGTTGTTGTAGGTGGCCGTTTTAGTCCAGAAGCTTGGTATGGCATGATTGAAGAATATGGTGTTACCGTCTGGTATAGTGCGCCGACCGCCTTTAGAATGTTAATGGGGGCTGGGGATGAAGTGATTAAACAGTTTGATTTATCTAGCCTCCGCCATATCTTAAGTGTAGGGGAACCTTTGAATCCTGAGGTTGTTCGTTGGGGAATGAAGGTGTTCAATCTTCGTATTCATGACACATGGTGGATGACAGAAACAGGAGCCCAGTTAATTTGTAACTATCCATGTATGAAAATTAAGCCCGGCTCAATGGGGAAACCAATTCCAGGCGTAAAGGCTGCCATAGTCGATGATCGTGGAGAAGAATTGCCGCCATATCGTATGGGGAATTTGGCTATCAAAAAAGGTTGGCCTTCAATGATGCATACCATCTGGAATAATGAGCAAAAATATGAGTCTTATTTCATGCCGGGCGATTGGTATGTTTCTGGTGACTCTGCTTATATGGATGAAGAAGGCTACTTCTGGTTCCAGGGACGTATTGACGATGTAATCATGACTTCTGGAGAGCGTGTTGGACCGTTTGAGGTTGAGAGTAAACTTGTAGAGCATCCAGCTGTAGCAGAAGCAGGAGTTATTGGGAAACCAGATCCAGTAAGAGGTGAAATCATTAAAGCGTTTATCGCCTTAAGAGCTGGCTATGAGCAAACCGATGAGCTAAAAGAAGAAATTCGACAGTTTGTAAAACAGGGATTGGCTGCACACGCTGCCCCAAGAGAGATTGATTTCCGTGATAAACTTCCAAAAACACGAAGTGGGAAAATTATGCGCCGTGTCTTAAAAGCATGGGAGCTTGATTTACCAACTGGTGATTTATCAACGATGGAAGATTAAGATAATTAGATACACTGAAAGAAAAAATAAAGGAACCGCGTCCATACTAGACGCGGTTCCTTTTAGTTTTACTCATTGTTGTTTTCTGTGTTTGTTGGTTTTTCTGCCTCTTGTTGCTCAGGCTTTTCAGGTGTTTCAGGTGTTTCAGGTTTTTTAGGT
Source organism: Mesobacillus maritimus (assembly GCF_044803185.1). GTDB lineage: Bacteria > Bacillota > Bacilli > Bacillales > Cytobacillaceae > Mesobacillus_B > Mesobacillus_B maritimus_B. The sequence continues at coordinate 4,495,641 of NZ_CP085225.1, read as the reverse complement.
TCTTTTGGTTCTTTAGGTTTTTCCTCACCTATTTTAATAACATTGGAAGGAGCCGATTCCTTTCCAGCGATATCAATGGCCGTTACATAGAAGTTTCCATTTCCAGCCTTGTAAGAAAGCTTCGAACCTGCTTTTAGTGTTCCAACTTTCTTGCCATCATTATAAACACGGTATCCAATTACATCTTTGTCAGGATGAGTATTCCATTTAAGGTTTTTCCCATCATTACTAATTCCTAATGCAGCTGGTGTTCGGCCATTTTCCGCCATCTTTGAATTAGAAACAAGTGTTTTTGTCCAAGCTCCTCTATTTGGAACAAGCTGCGATGGATTGCTAATTTTATGTCCAAGAATGCTCTCCATATAGCTTGGGTCCAAGGTCACACCGCCCGTTTCAACGAATTCGGCTGGCGTTGAATCTAGAGCAAAGTATTGTCTGTCCCCAATCCTTACAAATTTACTTGAAGACAAGGTGTCGTCAACCTTTGTCGGAACATATTTTGCGTTAAAATAATCAGTTTGAACAAGGCCAGCATCTGAACAGGCTTGCGAAGGCAATAAACCAGATGCCCCACAATAGGATCTTCTTACGATTCCACCAGGCATTTCAAACCGTTCTTCTGGATCAACGAGTTTAGGGTCTACATCATAGGCAGCATTCATTAAATCTGCCCATAGATAAATATTTCTTGCTCCGTAGCTAACCCCTTTATAAGTGGTCTCAAGAGATTTTTGCGTATCGTACCCGTTCCAAACACCGAAAGAGACATTTGGATTGGTGGCAACGAACCAGGAATCATAATAATTATGTCCAGTTCCGGTTTTCCCAGCCCAGTCCGAGCTAAACTTTAAGCGATTATGAAGAGAGGTTGCTGTCCCTCGGTTAACAACATCCCGCATCATATCAATGGTTAAATAAGCGGTTTGAGGGCTAAATACGTCAACCGGCTTTACTTCATGTTGGTAAACCAGATTTCCATCTTTATCGGTAATTTTATCAATCATATAAGCATCAACAAATTGACCACCGTTAGCAAAGGTTCCGTAAGCATTAACGTTTTCCTCGACAGTAACCCCCTCAATAGAACCAAGTGCTGCTGAGAGATTCGTATGGTCAGACTCTGCTAGAGAGGTGAAACCCATTTTTTCTAGGAAAGTAGTCGGTCTTTGATTAAGAATATTTTTATAGGCAATAACGGCAGGGACATTATAAGATCTTGTCAGTGCATATCTAGCTGAAGTTACTCCGCTATATCTCTTATCATAGTTACTCGGCCATGGTTTACCAGGACCATTCAAGTAAGCCTCGACATCAGGCAATACCGAGCCTGGTTGTAGAGTTCCAAGCTCCATTGCAGGAGCATACACAAGCAATGGTTTCATTGTTGAGCCATTCGCTCGTTTCGAAACAGTTGCATGGTTTATTTGTTCCCGATCAAAATCGCGGCCACCAACGAAGCTAATGATTTTTCCTGTTTTGTTTTCAATTAGAATGGCTCCTAATTCAACAGGCTCCATAACTTTTTCCTTTTTGCCGGTATCAGGATTGATAATTTCTTCTGGTTTATCGTTTCCATATAGTTGAAAATTAGCTGCAGCATCCTGCATCTTGTCATAAATATCCTTGTTTATAGTGGTATGGACATTATAACCATTTTGGCGAAGGTCACGGTCTGCTAGAGCTAGATATTCACCTTTTAAGGTGTCATCTGCATCTAAATCTTTTTTCTCATAGCCATCTTTTTCGGCTAAAATATAGGAAAGAACTTCAACAGCCCGTTTTTCAATTTCAAAGGTTAGCCAAGGATACTCACCGATGGTATTTCCATCCTCTGTTTCTGTTATGAAATCCTTTGTTATATCATGCTCAATCGCTTCATTATATTCCGCTTGTGTTATGGCGCCTCCAGTATACATTCTGGAAAGTACCGTTTTCATTCTGGTTAAACCTGGTTCAAGGTTTTCCTTAAGCTTGCCATTGTCGCTGCTATATGGTGTATAACCAAATGGACTTTGTGGCAAACCAGCGATAAAGGCGGCTTGCGGGAGTGTTAAATCCTTCACGTCAACGCCGAAGATTCCTTCTGCAGCTGCTTGGACTCCAGCAATGTTATTGCCTGCAGCATTTCGGCCGAAGGTAGAAACATTTAAGTAGGCTTCAAGAATTTCTTCTTTATCAAAAAATTTCTCTAGGCGGAGGGCAAGCAAAATTTCCTTCGCTTTCCGCTCGAAGGAGACTTCATTCGTTAATATCTGATTTTTTATGAGCTGTTGTGTTAAAGTACTTCCACCTGATTGCATGGAAGAATTGGTTACCTCCTGGAAGACTGCTCTTAAAATTGCTTTTGGGACAACTCCATCATGCTCATAAAAGTACTCATCCTCGGTTGCTACGACAGCATCGATGAGGTATTGGGAAACATCCTCAAGTTTTACCTCTTCTCGATAAAGATCTGTTCTAAGTTTCCCGAGATAGACGTCCTTGTCAAAATACAACTCAGAGGTTTCCTCGTAATTATAGATGTCCTTTTGCATTTGCTCATAGGACCGGATAGGCTCGTCTTTAACTAGCGAGGCAAAATACCCGGCTGCGGCCCCACCGGCAAAACCAGCGCCAATGACCATTACAATAATAAAAAGTAAAACAAGATTCCAAACGACATTATAGGTGATTCTAGCACTTTTTACTGTTCTCTTATTTGTAAAAAATGACTGCAAAGAGGATAAAATCGCTTTCCATCCTTTTTTTTCTTGGTTCATTCTCATTCCCCCTAAAATCACATACATTATAGCATAAAGAGAGGGGTGGGAATCACAACAGGGAGCATTTTCCTAATTTTTCATTTAATATTTGACAATTATCGACTCAGTATGGTAAAAATGCTTTAATAACTACATAATAAGGCCAAGATGGGACCCAGTAATGTTTCTATCCCTGTTTCAGAAAGCCGGCGGGTGATGTGAGTCGGTACAAATAGAAAGATGAATTACCTCCCTGAGCTGTCGTTGTGAACTGAAAGTAGCAACGAACGGGTAAACCGTTATATTATTGAGTGGAAAACGAACATTTGTGTTTTCAAGCTGGGTGGTACCGCGCATAATAGCGCCCCTGCATTATTGCAGGGGTGCTTTTTTATGCGATGAATTCGAGATTATTTTAGATGGAGGAAGTTCAAGATGAAATTACTAGAAGATTTACAGTGGCGTGGAGTGGTTTACCAGCAAACAGATGAAGAAGGACTAGAGAAAGTACTTGAAAGTGAAAAAATCTCTCTTTACTGTGGGGTCGACCCAACCGCGGATAGTATGCATATAGGTCATCTATTACCTTTTTTAACATTAAGACGCTTTCAAAATCAGGGACATCGTCCAATCGTTCTCGTTGGTGGAGCAACAGGCTTAATTGGAGATCCAAGTGGGAAAAGTGAAGAGCGAAAGCTACAAACAACCGAAGATGTGGATAGAAACGTCCAGGGTATTCAAAAGCAGCTTCAACAAATCTTTAATTTTGAGGGTGAAAATGGTGCCATCATGGTCAACAACTATGATTGGACCAGCAAGCTAGATGTGGTTAGCTTCCTACGTGATTTCGGAAAACATGTTGGTGTAAACTACATGCTTGCTAAAGATACAATCTCATCAAGGCTTGAGACAGGAATTTCTTTTACGGAATTCACTTACACCATTCTGCAAGCAATGGATTTCCTACATTTATATAAAAACCATCAATGTAAACTACAGATTGGTGGAAGTGACCAATGGGGGAACATCACAACAGGTCTAGAGTTGATTCGTAAAATGGCCCCAGAGGGTTCAAAAGCATACGGACTTACCATTCCACTTGTAACAAAAGCAGATGGGACGAAATTTGGTAAAACGGAAGGTGGCGCAATTTGGCTAGATTCAGAAAAGACTTCTCCTTATGAATTCTACCAATTCTGGATTAACACGGCTGATGCAGATGTTGTGAAATACTTAAAATTCTTCACCTTCCTTTCAAAAGAGGAAATTGAATCACTTGAAGCTTCTCTTCAAACAGAAGCACATTTACGTAAGGCCCAAAAAGCGCTTGCTGAAGAAATGACTCGTTTGATTCATGGAGAAGATGCTTTACAGCAAGCAATCAAGATTTCTGCAGCCCTCTTTAGTGGTGAGGTACGGAATTTGTCTGCAGCAGAAATCAAGCAAGGTTTTAAAGATGTCCCATCATTTGACGCTTCTGCTGAGGAAGAATTGGGTCTTGTTGAGCTTTTAGTATCAGCCAAGATCTCTCCTTCAAAACGCCAAGCGCGTGAAGATATCAGCAATGGTGCTGTTTACATCAATGGCGAGCGGGTTACCGATACAGGCTATGTATTAAGTGAGCAGGATCGGATTGAAGACCAATTTACGATTATTCGTCGTGGGAAGAAGAAATACTTCCTAATTAAATACTAATTCAAGAAACACCCGAAAAAGCTCGGGTGTTTTTTGCTATGAAAGCGGAGTTTATTCCCTGTACAGGGAATAAATACTATACACCGTATAGTATATGCAAATAAAACAGATCTACTACGACTGAAAAATGACCCTAAATAACCAAAATATACGCCTTTTCGCTCAAAAACTAATGACTTTATTAGAAAATGACTTTTCGGGTGGGTATTTTTAACCTTAATCGACTGCTAAACCTCGATTTACATGATAAAATACCCTCTTCACTAGACCTTTTTGCTAGTACGGGTCTTTTTATTCCCTGTTACGAGCATTATATTCCCCGTTTGGACGAGTATATTCCCTGTACAGGAAAAAATACTATACACCGTACCGTATCTTTCAAACAAAACAAATCTACCACGACTCTCAATTAACTATAAATAACCAAATATACGCTCAAAAACTAATAGTTTTATCCTAACAAAAAAACAAACCCTCTGCCAATAATGGCAAAGGGTTTGTCACTGGAACTATTAACGAGAATAGAATTCAACGATAAGAGCTTCGTTGATTTCAGCTGGAAGTTCAGAACGCTCAGGTACGCGAGTGAAAGTTCCTTCTAGCTTGTCTGCATCGAAAGTTAAGTAGTCAGGTACGAAGTTGTTCACTTCAACTGCTTCTTTAACGATGTCAAGGTTACGTGATTTTTCACGAAGGCCAATTGTTTGACCAGGAGCAACGCGGAAAGATGGGATATCTACGCGAGATCCGTTAACAAGAATGTGGCCATGGTTTACTAACTGACGTGCTTGACGACGAGTACGAGCAAGACCAAGACGGTAAACAACATTGTCTAAACGAGACTCTAAAAGAGCCATGAAGTTTTCACCGTGTACGCCAGCCATTTTTCCAGCTCTATCAAATAGAGTGCGGAATTGACGCTCGTTTACTCCGTACATATGACGAAGCTTTTGCTTCTCTTGTAATTGCAATCCGTATTCGGAAAGCTTTTTACGTTGGTTTGGACCATGTTGTCCAGGAGCGTAAGGACGCTTTTCTAATTCTTTACCTGTTCCGCTTAGAGAGATTCCAAGACGGCGGGATAATTTCCAGCTTGGGCCGGTATAACGAGCCATGAATGACTCCTCCTTAGTTTTTATTTTGTAAAATAAAAACAGTTTGTGAGACTTCATTTATGGATATTTTGTTTTCATGCACCTTCGCCCTAGCAGCAGCGGGTTACACGATGCACCATCAAAGGAATATTCACTTTGAGGAACAAAATAAACTCATAAAGGGTATCACATAGGCTGCGATATTTTACACAAGGAGTATTATATTCCTTTTTTTATGCATAAGTCAAGGGAAAGTCAGAAAAACATTTTCTTCTAGAAAACAATATCATAATCATATAGGAAAAAGTGATGAATAAAAAGTGGAAGTTGCTGTTTAAACAAATCGATTGCTTTTCGATAAATAAGGGGGAGGAAGATGGAAAAGAAACGGTTTGAAACTGAGGTTATTCATGGAGGCTACAATACAGAAGACTATCACGATAGTCTTGTACCACCATTATTTCAAACAAGTACGTTTACGTTTTCAAATGCCAAACAAGGTGAAAGAAGGTTTGCAGGAGAGGAGGAAGGATTTATCTACTCTCGCCTCGGAAACCCAACAGTGAAAATTCTTGAAGAAAGACTGGCCATCTTAGAAGGAGCAGAGAAAGGTCTTGCTTTTGGTTCTGGTATGGCAGCCGTTTCAGCAGTCCTTTTCTCACTTGTGAAAGCAGGAGACCATATTTTATGTTCAAAAGGTGTCTACGGCTGTACTTTTGGTTTGCTGCAGTTAATGGAAGAAAAGTTTAATATTCAGCATGATTTTTCATTGATGGAAACAAAAGAAAATGTACGGAATGCTCTCCAGCCCAATACCGCCTGCATCTATATTGAAACACCAATCAATCCAACGATGAAATTAGTGGATTTACAAATGGTGGCGGAGGTAGCACGGGAAAAAGGGATCCCTGTTGTGGTGGATAATACCTTCTGTTCCCCTTATTTGCAAAAACCAATTGAACTTGGGTGTGATGTCGTGATTCACAGTGCAACGAAATATATTTGTGGTCACGGAGATGTCGTTGCCGGTCTAGTAGCAGGGAGTGAAGATTTTCTCAACAAAGTTGCACTTACGACTCAAAAGGATATTGGCGGCATCATTTCTCCTTTTGATGCATGGTTACTTTTAAGAGGGTTAAAAACCCTACCTGTTAGAATGGACCGTCATTGCGAGAATGCAGAGAAACTGGCCACAGCTCTCGCCGCACATCCGGCGGTTGAACAAGTATTTTATCCTGGTGACCCAAACAATCGGGACTATCATATAGCAAAAAGACAAATGCACAAACCGGGTGGGGTGATTTCATTTACCATCAAAGGGACCAAGGAAGATGCCCAGACCTTCTTAGATCGATTGGAGCTTATTAAAATTGCTGTTAGTCTCGGTGATGCAGAGACCCTTATTCAGCATCCAGCGACGATGACGCACTCTGTCGTTCCTAAGGACGTTAGGACGGAAATGGGAATATCAGATACAATGCTTCGGCTTTCAGTCGGTCTAGAGGCATGGGAGGACATTTGGCAAGATTTAAAGCAAGCACTTGATAAGGCTTAATGTAATAAAAAGCTGCGAACAGTTGTGTTCACAGCTTTTTGTTTTGTACTAGGATTTAGCCTTTATACACGGTCATCAAAGCAGAGACAAACTCTTCCAACTTTTGCTGGTCTAATTCGTCAAAACGGTTTTTCTCAGGAGAATCAATATCGAGAACCCCGATTAGTTTTCCATTGTCAATCATTGGAATAACGATTTCGGATTGTGATGCTGCATCGCAAGCGATATGTCCAGGGAATTGGTGAACATCCTCGACACGAACCGTTTCGAGTTGAGCAGCTGCGGTACCACATACGCCTCGACCAACAGGGATTCTTACACAAGCTGGTAATCCCTGAAATGGCCCTAGCACAAGTTCGCCTTCCTCCATTAAGTAAAAACCAACCCAGTTAATTCTGTCTAGAAATTGGTTTAGGAGTGCAGAGGCATTACTAAAGTTCGCAATGGTATTTGTCTCACCTTCCAACAGGCTTGTTAACTGCTTTATAAGTAAATTGTAGTTATCTTCGCGATTTCCATCATACGATTCGACCTCAAACATGTTTTTTCACCCTTTTCTCTAAAAATGCACTATTCATTTTACCAGAAATGCAGGGAATATGGTTGAATTTGTCGATAGGTTTTTAAAGGAAAATCGGCTTTTACAAGGAAGTATTAAAAATATAGAGAAAAAGAGCGAGGTTTCATTTCACTGCTGGCTGACTAGGGAAAAACATGAATAAGGGGCGGGTAAGGAGAATGCGAAAAAATTCGAAAGAGTCAATCGTCGAAGCAGCTGTGTTTCTGTTTAATACGAAAGGCTTCAGTGGCACTTCGATTCGTGACATTGCTGCTAAAGCAGGGGTTAATCCAGCCAATATTGCCTATTATTTTCAAAATAAGAATGGTCTACTAGAATATTGTTTCACAGCGTATTTTGAGAATTATTTAAAGGAATTAGAAAAAGGATATGCCTTGCTTGATGAAGGTGCGGAAGTGTCTTTGAAACAGACCGTTGTAAATTTGCTAAAATATCAGTCTCAGAATATTCAACTTACCAGATTTATTTTAAGGGAAATGACGCTAGATTCTCAAATGGTACGAGAAGTCATGTCAACTTATCACGTCAAGGAACGCTATTACTTTAAGAAAGTACTTGAACGAGGTATGAGGACAAAAGAGTTTCGCAATCATTCTGTTCCTTACATTATCCTTCAGCTTAAGAGTTTGTTGAATACTCCTTTTCTAAATATTCATTATGTAAATGAAGTATTACACATTCTTCCTCATGAATCCTATTTCGTCGAAAAATATAGCCGTGAAATTTTCCAATGGATAGATTTAGTCTTAAGTGCACCAAGGTCATTTGATAATAGAAGAGTCTTATCTTTATAAAATAATTGCCACTTACCTAAGGTTAGATTTAGATTCTTAGCAGTTCAGTCATTTATTACTAAGAAACAAAAAAGAACCGGCGGATTTGAACTGCCGGTTTTTAGCGTGATTCATATTAGTTGTAGGCTTGAATTTGGGATGTTTTTAGGAAAAGTCCATTAAATGATACCCTTGGCCGAGTTCTTTAGCTTGGTGGGCATCCGAGCCATATACTAGCGGGATATCCAGAGACTTCGCTTTTTTTATAATGTGAGCGGGAGGGTAAGGTTCTCTACAGAGTGGCTTAGCAGTCCCCGCACCATTATAATCAAGCTCGTAGTGTTGCTCTTTTATAGCAGTCAAAAGTTGGTCTATTTCATAATCGAAAGTTCGATTTATTGGATATTTTAACTGAAATTTATGTACAAGCGTGATATGCCCAATTCTTGTGGGTTTGTATGGTCCTAAATCCGCTTCAACCGATTTAAGTACTGTCCGATAATAGTTTTGGTAAACTTGTTCAAGGGATCCATAAGAGGAAATCATTGTTTGAAAATTCTCAGGGCTATAATCCATACAAGAGTATCCAAGTGAATCCTTTAGAAAATGGACAGATAATATGGCATCATCAAGCCTTGGACCAATTTCATTTAAGAATTGAGTAATTTCTCTTTCGTACCCTTCAATATAATCGACTTCTAGTCCGGCATTAATGGCTATTTTATTCTCGTATTTCTTTTTAAGTTCGGAGATTTCATTGAAATATTCTTTTAGGTGCGCTTTTTGCATTGCGCTATCTGATAAAGGTGTGGGATCATTAAAACGTTCAGGTAGTGGAGCGTGTTCAGTAAAGGAAATTTCGGTATATCCAAGTGCTAATGCCCGTTCAATATAGTTTTCAAATGTATCCTTCGATCCATGTGGACAGAACTTTGTGTGTACATGACCATCTCTAAACACTTCCGTTTCCCCCATTTCCAAAGCTATCGTGACAGAATTTGATAATCTTCGATAATAAATTAAACAAAAAATTGAAATTACTGGTCAAAAAATGTCGTTTACATGGTATCATAAATACATAAAAAAAACAGTTCTTTTTTACATAGATCAATAGAATCTGATTTTTGTCTGAAACCCAGGGGGATTAGTTAGCATGGAGTATATAATAGTTGGTTTAGGCGTCATATTGTGCCTTTTTTTAATAGGATTTTTGATGAAACGGAAATACTTTAATGAAGTGGATCGGTTTGAGGCTTGGAAAATTGATCTCATGAATCGGCCAGTACTGGATGAAATGGCAAAGGTAAAGAAGCTTAATATGACAGGGCAAACCGAAGAACTTTTTGAGCGTTGGCGTAAGGAATGGGACGATATTGTCACTTCTGAGCTACCGGATATTGAGGAATTTCTCCTTGATGCAGAAGATTATACAGATAAACTTCGCTTCGGGAAGGCAAAAGAGTCTTTAGCTTCCATTGATAACAAACTAACCTCTATTGAAAATAAAATAAAGAACATCCTCGAAGAATTGAATGAATTAGTCGGTAGTGAGGAAAAGAATAGAAATGAAATTGAGCTTTTGAAAGAGCAGTATCGTGATTGTCGTAAGAACCTGTTAGCACATCGTCATAGTTTTGGCAAAGCTGAAAAAGGGTTAGAAGATCAACTGAACGAAATTCTTCAGGAATTTGAGAAATTCGATGAGAAGACGGAGAGTGGTAATTACCTTGAGGCAAGAGAGATTGTCCTTGGAATTCAGCTTAATCTTGATGAAATCGTTGGAAAAATGGAATTGATTCCTCAATTAATCCATGACTGTCAGCTAGGAATTCCAGCACAGATGAATGAATTAAAAGAAGGCTGTAGGGAAATGGTTGAACAGGGATATATCCTTGACCACCTAGGGACTGAAGAAGAGCTAGAAGAAATTCAAAAGCAGCTTAGCAAATTTCAAGCACTCATCGACGAAACGAAGGTTGCAGAGATTCAGCATGGGATCGAGCAACTAAAGGAAAAGATGGATCATCTTTTTGACCTTCTTGAAAAAGAGGCGGTAGCGAAACAATTTATTAAAAAGAATGAAAATGAGTTAAATCAGTTGTTCCATACAGCTGTCGATGAAAATGATAAAATTCAAGAAGAAATTTTTAATATTCAACAAAGCTACGAATTGTCTGACCAAGAGCTTGATGCACATGTTCTAGCTGAAGGCAACCTTGAGCAATTAGTAAAAAGGTATCAGTTGCTCATAGCACGATTGGGGCAGGGAGAGACAGCGTATAGTTTTTTAAGTGATGAACTGGTAGTGCTCAAACAAGAGCTAGAGGCATGCAATGCTGAACAACAGGAGTTTAAAGAAAAACTAAATGCACTAAGAAAAGATGAAATGGCAGCGCGAGAAAAGGTAAGAGAACTTTCGAAAAAGACGACAGAGATGCTAAAGTTAATTACGAAAAGTAATTTACCGGGTCTTTCTCAAAGCTATAAATACCTCCTAGAGGATACAAAAGAAAGTATCCAAAACGTAGCGGATAAGCTAGAACAAAAACCACTGAACATCCCGACCGTTCAGCAATATCTTGAAATTGCTGAATTAACAGTTGAAAAGCTGGCAAGTTCCACCGAGGAAATCGTTGATAATGTTAAGCTTGCGGAACGACTCATTCAGTATGGAAATCGGTATCGTAGCAGCTACCCATCTGTTGCTAAGGGATTGAAGGAAGCAGAAAAAGCATTTAGGAACTATGATTATCGCCAAGCTCTTGAAGAAGCAGCGGCTGCGATTGAAGAAGTAGAGCCAGGTGCTTTAAAGAAAATAGAGAATATCTTTATTGAAACAAATGCGTAATCAAAGCCTCCAATTTTGTTGGAGGCTTTCTACGTTTTTACAGATTGGGATAAGTTTACACTTCAAATGGAAATGTTCAATTATTTTCAAACCTTGGTTTGTATGTTAAAATTTTTTGTTAGCATAGCGGTAACAAGGGGAGGAGGAGAACTATGATTTATTTTGATAATAGTGCAACAACAAAACCTTTTAATGAAGTACTGGATTCGTTCATCAAGGTATCTTCTTCTTATTTTGGCAATCCTTCCTCTTTGCATCAAATTGGTGGTCAAGCAGAGAAACTCCTATCACAGGCACATTCCCAAATCGCCAAGATTCTAGGAGTGAAAATGTCTGAAATTGTGTTTACATCTGGAGGGACTGAGGGGAATAACCTTGCCATTAAAGGAATTGCAATGGAGCATAAAGGACGTGGAAAGCACATTATTACCACTGAGATTGAACATGACTCTGTTCGCAACTCTGTAAAACAGTTAGAAGAACTTGGGTTCGAAGTTACTTATATCCCTGTAGATGGGGACGGCCGTGTAAATCCATCTGACATTGAGCGGGCTATTAGGTTCGATACAATCCTCGTGTCGGTTATTCATATTAATAATGAGGTTGGGACTGTGCAACCGATTCATGAAATTGGAACACTTCTTAAGGATTTCCCAAAAATATATTTTCATGTTGATCATGTTCAAGGTGTCGGAAAGCTTCCGCTAAATTTTTATGATTGTGGCATCGATCTTTGTACCATTTCAGGACATAAGTTTCATGGTCTTAAAGGTACGGGAGCTTTGTTTGTGAAAGAAGGGGTTCGTATTTCCTCTCTTTTATCTGGCGGTGGTCAGGAAGGGAATAGACGAAACGGTACAGAGAATGTGGCAGGAATGGTTGCTATGGCCAAAGCATTAAGGATGACAGAGGATCTTCGAAAACAAAAAGTTGATCAGTTAAAGCAAATTTTGGGTACAATAAAATCCGGGTTAAGGGAAGTGCCTGAAGTTACCATCCACACTCCCGAATATAACGAGGCTCCACATATTTTAAATTTCTCATTAAAGGGAATCAAAGCAGAGGTCTTCGTTCATGTGCTTGAACAGGATGGGATATATGTCTCCACCACAAGTGCATGCTCATCAAAAAGAAATGCACCAAGCAAAACACTAATTGCAATGGGGGTGCCTGCGGACCAAGCGGAGAGTGCTATTCGAATCAGCCTTTCTTACGAAAATACACTGCAGGAAGCAGAGCGCTTAGTTGAGGCAATAAAATATAGTGTAAAACGATTAAGAGAGGTAATGAAATAAATGATGTATGACCGAATTTTAATTCGATATGGAGAAATCTCAACAAAGGGACGGAACCGCAATAAATTTATTGATAAATTAAGAAAAAGTGTCAGAAAAGCGATAGAAGATTTTCCGAACGCTGTTATCAAAGCAGATAGAGATAGAATGTATGTATTATTAAATGGTGAAGATGGTATTCAGGTATCTAATCGATTAAGAAAAGTTTTTGGAATTCAGTCGTTTAGCCCAGCAATGAAGGTTGAAAAGGATATAGAAAAAATGAAACAGGCAGCATTTGATTTAGTTAGTGATCTATTTAGTGAAGGAAAGACTTTTAAAATTACTGGGAAAAGATCTGACAAATCCTTTGAGTTAGATACGAATGACATCAATCATGAATTTGGAGGGTATCTGCTAAACCGTATTTCTGGTTTGAAGGTTGATGTCAGGAATCCAGATATCAATTTGCAAATAGAAGTGCGGGAAGAGGCAGCCTACCTTTCTGCCGAAACCATTCGTGGTGCCGCAGGTCTTCCAGTGGGATCTAGTGGGAAGGCAATGCTGATGCTATCAGGTGGAATCGATAGCCCTGTTGCAGGCTACCTTTCAATGAAACGTGGGGTTGAAGTAGAAGGTGTTCACTTTGCCAGCCCGCCTTTTACTAGTGAGCGGGCCAAACAAAAAGTAATTGATCTCACCCAAAAGCTTGCTGAGGTTAGTGGGCAGATGGTTTTGCATATTATTCCTTTTACAGAGATTCAACAAACGATTCATAAGCAAGTGCCCGCCAATTATACAATGACAACAACCAGAAGGCTCATGCTTAGAATCACCGATCGTATACGCAAAAAACATGAAGGATTAGCCATTATTACCGGGGAAAGTCTCGGGCAGGTGGCAAGTCAAACCTTAGAAAGCATGTATGCAATCAACGAGGTGACATCCACACCAATTTTGAGGCCGCTGATTACCATGGATAAAACAGAAATCATGGATATTGCTGCGCAAATTGAAACACTTGAAATTTCAAATTTACCTTATGAAGATTGTTGTACAGTGTTTGTACCATCGTCGCCTAAAACGAAACCAAAACTAGAAAAAGTCCAACATTTTGAGAGCTATTTTGATTTTGAACCTCTGATTGAAAAGGCGGTAAATGACACTGAAACGATTGTTGTGAAACCAGGAATAGGCCAGCAACTCGAGGAAGATTTATTTTAACTTCGTAATTATGTACGCTATTATATGTAATTGTGAATAATTACCAACAATTGATTTGTATTAGTTCATGTGATTCTACACACTCTATACTCACAAGGAGGTGAACATCACATGGCAAACAACAACTCAAACAACTCAAACAACCTTCTAGTACCTGGGGTTGAACAAGCTCTTAATCAAATGAAGGTTGAAATTGCATCTGAATTTGGCGTAAACCTTGGTGCTGAAACTACTTCCCGTGCCAACGGTTCTGTTGGGGGAGAAATCACTAAGCGTTTAGTATCTATGGCTCAACAGCAAATGAGCGGATTTTCTCAACAATAATTAAATATAAAATGGCTACAAGAAGCGGGAAGCAATTCCCGCTTCTTTTTTTTCCCTCAACCCACTTTTTTAAAAATTAGCTACAAAAAGGACTGGATTTCTGTATAATGTTATTAGATATTATTACTAGGTACTAATTTTTAAGGAGGGGCAATATGGAGAGGGAACAATTGATTGCACCACAAAAGTATAACTTAATTTCTGAATTCGAGCGTTTTGCTGCACAGGATGGGAAACTTGCACTTTATTGGGAAAATGAAGATGGAAATAAGAATCATATCACTTATAAAGAGTTAATTAAAAAAGCTAACAAGATTGGAAATGTTTTTAAGGCGAGTGGTTTAACAAAAGGAGATGTAGTTTTAGTTGTTATCCCTCGTCTCATTGAAGCTTATCAAGTTTATATCGCAGCCTTGAAAATGGGTCTTGTGGTTATTCCAAGTTCGGAAATGTTACGAACGAAAGATTTTCAATATCGGATTACCCACGGAGATGTTAAAGCAGTTATTAGTTATTATCCATTTGTTCAACAATTCTCTGGGATTGCGGAAGTAGACAACCTCTTGAAATTTTCTGTTGGGGAACAGGAACGTGGCTGGATTTATTTGGATAACGAGCTGAACGGTGCCTCAGATACACTCGAGTTGGCGGATACTGATCGGGATGATATGGCGTTTTTATCTTATACATCTGGAACAACTGGAAATCCGAAAGGGGTTGTTCATACACATGGATGGGCCTATGCCCACCTAAAGACTGCCGCGAAACATTGGCTAGGAATTGAGGAAGGCGATATAGTATGGGCAACTGCTGCACCCGGTTGGCAGAAATGGATATGGAGTCCTTTTCTTTCCGTCCTAGGATCGGGAGCGACAGGTTTCGTCTTTAATGGAAAATTCGAGCCATCTAAGTATCTTGAGCTTTTGCAGACTTATAAAATAAATGTGTTGTGTTGTACACCGACAGAATATCGGATTATGGCAAAAGTTGATACTATCGATCAATATCAGCTTCCAGCCTTACGCAGTGCTGTTTCTGCTGGTGAGCCATTAAATCGTGAAGTCATAGATATTTTTAGAAAGCATTTTAATGTAGATGTACGTGATGGCTACGGGCAAACAGAAAATACTTTACTTGTTGGAGTTACCCAAGGGATGGAGCTTAGAGAAGGCTCTATGGGGAAACCAACTCCAGGAAATAAAGTTGAGATTATTGATGATAATGGTAATGTTTGTTCGGTTGGAGAAGTTGGGGATATTGCCGTTCATATCGATACGCCTGCATTGTTTAAAAATTACTATAAAGATCCGGAACGTACCGCAATTCAATTCCGCGGGGATTATTATGTTACTGGGGACAAAGCCAAGAAGGACGATGATGGGTACTTTTGGTTTGAGGGTCGCGGTGATGATATCATTATTAGCTCGGGATATACAATTGGTCCGTTTGAAGTCGAGGATGCCTTAGTAAAACACCCTGCAGTAAAGGAATGTGCGGTCGTCGCATCTCCTGATGAAGTCCGGGGACATATCGTAAAGGCATACATCGTTCTAAGAAATCCTTTGGATCAAAACAATCCAAACCTAATCCCTGAGCTACAAGCACATGTAAAAACACTAACAGCACCATACAAATACCCAAGGAAGATTGAGTTTATTGAAGAACTTCCAAAGACAACCTCAGGAAAAATCCGTCGAGTAGAGCTTCGTAAAAAAGAACAAGAGGTTTAAACAAATGAATCCCATCAAAATGCAGGTAAATAGACCTGCATTTTTTTATCGTCAAAATAAAAAAGAATTGTCACCCTGTTGATACCCCGATATAATGGAATTATTTCGAGTCTAGAAAGAAAAGGGGGGATGGTAATGGGAGGACAAAATGAACAACAAAGTGGCATTATCTTTGCTGTAATCGCCTATATCTTGTGGGGATTTCTGCCTTTATACTGGAAATTACTTAATCATATAGGAGCTGAAGAAATATTAGCAAACCGTGTACTATGGTCATTATTGTTTATGCTTGTGCTATTATTCCTGTCAAAAAAATGGTCATTATTCATCAAAACGATACACGGATTCGCCAAAAACAAAAAGCAGTTATTAGCGCTCTTTATCGCCTCTATATTAATCAGTATTAATTGGTTTGTTTACATCTGGGGGGTCAATACCGAGCAGATGGTTGAAACTAGTTTGGGCTATTATATCAATCCGCTTGTTTCCGTTTTGTTAGGGGTTATTTTCTTTAAAGAAAAACTTTCGCATGCGCAAATCATCTCTTTCCTATTGGCGACAATAGGAGTGCTGATTATGACTATGTCCTACGGAAGTTTTCCATGGATTGCTATTACCCTAGCACTTACCTTTGGGTTGTATGGGATGGCTAAAAAACTCATAAAAATGGATTCTGCTGTTGGTTTGGCACTAGAGACCATGGTCATGACGCCAGTAGCGGCCCTCTATATGTGGTGGTTTATTGGCTCTGAAAATACACTCATTGCTGGTGGTTGGGGTGTAAGTTTTCTTTTAATAGGAGCAGGTGCCGCAACGGCAATCCCATTATTATTCTTTGCCAAGGGTGCACAGAGGATTCCATTATCAACGCTAGGTTTCTTACAATATATTGCTCCGACTATTATGCTGTTTCTAGGAATCTTTGTTTATCATGAGACCTTTTCAAAGTCTGATTTATTAGCATTTATCTTTATATGGTCGGCATTAACTATTTACTCAGTTTCCAAGTCGAAGATTGCCTCTAATTTTGAAATAAAGTGGAGAAAAGAAAAAAGTACACATATCTAATAAAGGCTGTTTTCGCAAAAATCGTTGTTAAATTCCTAAAGCTGAATTTAACGCAAGATAAGCTATTTTGAACGTTATAGTAAGTTTGGAAGCTCTTTTCTCATAAAAAAAGCTATTTTGGAGTGAAACAAAGCTTAATTTCCCAATATAATCTATATTCTAAAGGAACAGAGTTTGAGAAAAGAGCCTTAATAAAAGAGCCCAAGATTGGGCTCTTTCACTTTTTTAAAGGTTATAGAAAATTCCTTTTTACTTTCTCCCAGAAGGAGTTATCCTTCAATTTAAGTGTCTTAATATGCTTATCACTAAGCTGAACTTCAATATTCTCAACATGTTGAATACTAAGTGCCTCATTGTCCATTCCCATAATCGGATAGTCATTGCCATCTTGAACAACCTTCAAGGTTAACTTACGGTTTCCACCTAAAATAAACGGAGACCCGAGTGTGCGATATTCATTATTATTGAGAGACGCTATTTCGCTTACTTGTAGACAAGGGAGCAGTGGGTCGACGATTGATCCACTGAGAGACTTATTATAGCCTGTACTACCTGTTGGTGTGGATACAAGCAATCCATTTCCACGGAAGGTTTCAAAATGGAGCTGATCAATGAATACATCCATTACAAAGGTTCTAATAATCGATGATCGTACACTAAACTCATTTAAGCATTGAAAGCTTGTTTCACCATCAATCGTCACATTCACAGTTGGATAGCGTCTTACCTCTAAATTATCGTTAGTCATTGCCTCAATAATGGCAGAGTGGTCATTTGAATGGAAATCACAATACATAGATCGTTTCCCACTCGTAGAGATTCCAAAGTACAAGCAATCGTCTCTAAAACCGGTATTGCGCACGGCTTGAAGAAACGTGTCATCATCCCCGACACTAACGATAATGTTTGCGTTGCGATAATCCTTTTCCAACTGGTAGTCATATCTTTTTGCGAGTTCATAAAGCGGGGCAACGGTTTCCTTCATCTCCGGATCTGGCTTATGATAAAAATAAAGGTTACGACGATTTGGCATATTCTCTCCTCCAACTTTTATGGAATATTTGTTATATTACCCATTCTTTCACATATTTTGCTAAAATAGGAGTGGTTCATTCTAATTTATTGTGAAAAAAGGTTGATTTTATTTGGAACACAATTGAAGGAGGAGTTACATGAATGGAAAAAGGTGGGCTGCACTAGGAATTGCAGGGGTATTGTTTGTTATCTCAGTATTCGTAAACTTTTTGTCATCTTTTGCTTTTTCGAAGGTGGATTCAACATTTTCCGATATGTTTGTATCGGAGGAGGGGATGATGGAAGAGGTATTGGAAGAAGGGGATCCCTTTAATAAAATTGTCGTGCTGAACGTGAATGGTACCATTCAGGATACAGGGAGCACCAGTCCATTTCTTGACTCAGCAGGATATAGTCATCGTAAATTTATGGAGCAACTCGATTATTTAAGGGATGATAATGACGTTAAGGCTGTTATTCTGCGGGTAAACACCCCTGGCGGAGGAGTGGTCGAGAGTGCAGAGATTCATGACAAAATTGTTGAAATTCAACAAGAAACGAAAAAACCAGTCTATGTATCCATGGGTTCAATGGCTGCCTCTGGAGGCTACTATATCGCTGCACCAGCTAAGAAAATTTATGCTAGCCCTGAAACTTTGACGGGTTCATTGGGAGTTATTATGCAAGGAGTCAACTATTCTGGACTAGCAGAAAAGTACGGAGTTGAGTTTGTAACAATAAAGAGCGGTCCATATAAGGACATCATGAGTGGTTCGAGGGAAATGACTGGAGAAGAAAGAGAAATCCTCCAAGAGATGATTAATAATTCTTATGAAGGGTTTGTTAAGGTAATCTCAGAGGGTCGTGGCATGACGGTAGATGAAGTGAAAAGGATTGCCGATGGAAGAATCTATGATGGTCGTCAAGCGCTAGAACTAAACTTGATAGATGGTTTTGGACATTTAGAAGATGTTATCGAAAACGTGAAAAAAGATGAAAACCTTAATGATGCACAGGTTATTCAATATACTGAAAACTTTGGATTTAACTCCCTGTTGAGGTTGGGAACACAAAAGGTGATGGGGGAGGATTTAGAGATGGCAAGTCTGATGAAGCTCCTATCTCAACCTAATTCACCACGGCTCATGTACTTGTATGCTGAATAAGGGGGGAGTTTCAAATGAGTACAAACGGCTATGATAAAAACAAGTCAGAAGTAAAAGAGGATGCTAAGTTAATTAGTCAAGAAGAAAAAGACCATGGTCAAGAAACGATTCAAGAAAAAGAGCCTCAGCCTTTGGTTGCAAACGCGATTTCCGCCTTAAGGTATGCAGGTTTTTGGATGAGGTTCTGGGCTTATTTGTTAGACTTAGTCGTAATTGGCAGTATAAACCGCCTACTACTTTATCCGGTTTTTCGTGCATTCGATCTCTCATTAGCAGAAACTAGTATGTTTGCCCCGATTGCCATTTTAACGGCGCTAACCTTCTACCTATACTTTGTGCTGATGACGAAATTCCTTGGGCAAACACTTGGTAAAATGGCGTTTGGCATTAAAGTCATAAACCTTAAAGGTGATACTCTTTCTTGGGGAACGGTCCTTTTCCGTGAATGGATTGGTCGCTTCATTTCAAGCACGATTCTGATTCTCTATATTGTCGTTGCCTTCCTGCCTAAGAAGCAGGGATTACATGATTTATTTGCAGATACAACTGTGATTCATGAGAGATAAACCTGCCTTTAGGCAGGTTTATTTTTTTTTCTTTTGATTATACTGGTAGGTTGAAAGGTAGTGAGCAAATTTGAAATGGCTGTTCCTAATACTACTAGTTGTAATTGCACTCTTAATTATCGTAATTTTAACCAATGTAAAAATTCATATTGATTACTATCATGGGAAAGATAATGACCATCTGACCTTTATGATGAAAGCTTGGGGAGGCATGATAAGGTACAAAAAAGAAATTCCAGTCATTAAGATCGATGACGATTCTCCTGAGGTAGTTGTGAAAGAGAAAACCAAAATGGGTCCAAAAGAAGAGACCACGAATACAGAGGAGAATAGCTTTGACAAGCAGGATTTAGTTAATAGTCTTAATGATACGAAAGCGCTCCTTGAACATGTATTTGGCATG
Source organism: Mesobacillus maritimus (assembly GCF_044803185.1). GTDB lineage: Bacteria > Bacillota > Bacilli > Bacillales > Cytobacillaceae > Mesobacillus_B > Mesobacillus_B maritimus_B. The sequence goes on along the minus strand of NZ_CP085225.1, from coordinate 4,475,586 downwards.
CATATACTTATTCGCAAACTTCTAAGCAAGGTAAAGATTAAAAAGTTTGAGTGGCATACAGGAGTTGGAATTGGAGATGCTGCCTCGACGGCTATTTTGTGTGGGGCGATTTGGTCAGTAAAAGGTGCAATTCTAGGACTAATAAGTAATTTTATGAGGTTGACCGTTAGGCCTGTTCTAACTGTTACTCCAAACTTTCAACAATTTGCCTCCCAAATTCAGTTAAAATGTATCTTTCAAATTCGGGTCGGGCATGCTATATGGACAGGAATGAAACTGGTTAAATACTGGAAAGGCGGAATGCCAAAGTTTAAAACCAAGCCATTGTCTGTCCTTTCTGGCAATAAAACAAATTCGATTTCATAAGGAGGAATTAACATGTCAGATCATCCAATTCAAGGACTTATGACAACTGCAATGGAAAATTTAAAGGAAATGATTGATGTTAACACAATCATTGGTGACCCTGTTGAAACTCCTGATGGCAGTGTCATCATGACCGTCTCAAAAGTAGGTTTCGGTTTTGCGGCCGGAGGAAGTGAATTTAGCATCGAAGGGGATAGCGGTGGCAAACAACCTTTTGGTGGCGGTAGCGGTGGTGGAGTTTCGATTACTCCGATTGCATTTTTAATTGTGAGTTCTCAAGGAGTTAAAATGCTTCATCTCGATGAGAATACACATCTGATTGAAAAAATTATGGATGTGGCTCCACAAGCTGTTGAAAAAATTCAGCAAATGCTATCAAAAGGTGGAGACAACAATAAGAGCAATAAAAACCAAGGTGATTTACAGCCTAGCAATCCAAGTGCATATGATGGACCAAAACAAGACTTAGATATTTAACATCAGGAGTTAACTTTTCTTAATTGAAAAGTTAACTTTTTCTTTGCATATCAAAATAATAGTGGAGCGGGCTTTATTCGCACTTCCTACTTCCTCATTTCTTCTACCCATAGCAAATATTTGAAAAATTTACCGATAACAGATATATTTAACACTGTACATATATGGACAAGGAGGATGAGGAATAATGGCAAACATTACTTTTAAGGGGAATAACGTTACATTGCTTGGGAACGAGGTAAAGGTTGGGGACCAGGCACCTGATTTTACTGTATTGGCGAACGATTTATCGGCAGTGACACTACAGGACTCGAAGGGTTCTGTACGTTTGATTAGTGTTGTACCTTCATTAGATACAGGAGTGTGTGATGCTCAGACACGCCGCTTTAATGAAGAAGCTTCAAGTCTTGGAAACGTTAAGGTTTTAACGGTTAGTGTGGATTTACCTTTCGCGCAAAAGCGTTGGTGTGGAGCGAACGGAATCGAGAATGTTCAAACATTATCTGACCACCGTGCGTTATCTTTCGGAGAAGCCTATGGAGTGGCGATTGAGGAATTACGCCTCTTAGCACGTGCTGTTTTTGTAGTAGACTCAAATGATAAAGTAACTTATGTCGAATACGTGAGTGAAGCAACAGATCATCCAAATTACGAAGCTGCACTTGAAGCCGCAAAACAAGCAGAGTAAACCCAGTTCCCAGAAAGCCGCAGAACATTTCTGCGGTTTTTGTCTTTATTAATGAGGGGTTACTATTTACTTAATTTTGATTGGAGCGGAAATCACGTATACCAAAATTAGTAACCATTAAACTTGTCCAATAAGAAAACGAAAGCTAAAATGAAGAAATAATAGTTACAGGAGGAAAAGAATTGAGTATTGTACCTGTAGAAAAGTTGTTTACAGCCTTTAACGTAACAGCGGATATGATAAAAGATGAATTATCTTGTACATATTTAGAAGCCCTTGCAGAAACAGGAGAAAACCTTTTTCACGGAAAGATTCTCCAAGACGACCTAAGTGAGCTCACTTATAAGAGGCTTGAAAAAACCTATAGTGAAATTAAGCTTGCTGATTACTCGAGAGAAGAAATTCGTAAAGCATTTCAACTTGCGATTCTAAAAGGAATGAAAGAAACGATCCAGCCCAATCACCAAATGACCCCGGACTCAGTGGGAATGTTTATTGGGTATCTAGTTAATAAATTTATTGATAAGCAATCCTATCGTATACTAGATCCTGCTATTGGCACAGGAAATCTCCTTTCCACTATCCTAAACCAACAGACAGATAAAATCATTCAATCCGTTGGTAGTGACATTGACGATATTCTGATTAAATTAGCTTATGTAAATGCGAACCTGCAAATGCATGAGGTTGAACTATTTAATCAAGATAGTCTCGAAAGCTTGTTTATCGACCCAGTGGATGTAGTGGTTTGTGACTTGCCAATTGGATTTTATCCAAATGATGTTAGAGCTGCAGATTATGAAATACATGCAAAAACGGGCCATACTTACGCCCACCATCTTTTTATTGAACAAAGCACCAAACATACGAAAGAGGGAGGATATTTATTCTTCATTATTCCGAACGGGATGTTTGAAAGTGAACAAGCTTCCAACTTACATGAATTTGTTAAAAATCATTTGAATATTCAAGGGATTGTCCAACTGCCATTAGCGATGTTTAAAAATAAGCAAGCAGCAAAAAGTATATTAATTTTACAGAAAAAAGCTGAGAACATTAAACCACCAAAGCAAGCATTATTGGTTGATCTGCCAAAGCTTTCCGATGGTCAGGCGATGAGCAATATCCTTGCTAAAATTGATACCTGGTTTAACGAAAACAAAAAATAAAGGCTGTTTTCGTAAAGATTGTTGTTAAATTCCTAAAGCCGAATTTAACGCAAGATAAGCTATTTTTTACGTTATAGTGAGTTTACAAGCTCTTTTCTCATTAGATATCGATTATCTGGAGTGAAACAATGCTTAATTCCCAATAATTTATATTCAAAAGCAACAAAGTTTGAGAAAAGAGCCAAAATAAAAGAAGTGAAAATCGGTGATCAATCACCGGTTTTTTTGTATGGAAATTTACTTATTGTTAAGGTGTTTATGTAATAAAACAGGTTATTTTATATTAACTAAATTTTCAAAGTATCTGAATAAAAACTCATTAGTCATGTAAGCGATAACACAATTGAAAAGTAAAATGGAGAGTGCTTTAATTGTGAATGGAGAGATATAAATCGGGCTTGTTGCACAGAATAAGTTGAGAGTGTTCCACTAGTTTTGGCACAAGTTGTTTATAAAGGAGCGTAAAAGTTATATGGCTAAAATGATTGCAATTAATGCTGGTAGTTCATCGCTAAAATTCCAGCTTTTTGAAATGCCAAGTGAAGAAGTAATTACGAAGGGAATAGTTGAAAGAATCGGTCTGAAAGATTCGATTTTTCAAATTTCTGTTAATGGGGAAAAGCAGAAGGATGTTCTTGATATCCCAGATCATGAAGTAGCAGTTAAAATGCTTCTAGATAAGTTAACTACCCTTGGAATTATTAAGTCAATTGATGAGATTGTAGGTGTTGGTCACAGGGTGGTTCATGGTGGCGAGGAGTTTAGTGATTCTGTTGTGATTACGGATGAAGTAATAGAAAAGATTGAGAAACTATCAGAGCTTGCTCCACTTCATAACCCAGCGAACCTAACAGGCATTCGTGCCTTCCAACAGGCATTGCCTAGTATACCAGCTGTTGCCGTTTTTGATACAGCCTTCCATCAAACGATGCCTGAGAATTCATTTTTATACAGCTTACCATATGACTACTATAAGGAATATGGAATTCGTAAGTATGGATTCCATGGTACATCGCATAAATACGTTTCAGAACGTGCAGCTGAAATGTTAGGAAGACCAATTGAGCATTTACGTTTGATTTCCTGCCATTTAGGTAATGGTGCTAGTATTGCAGCAATTGAAGGGGGTAAATCAATTGATACCTCAATGGGCTTCACCCCGTTAGCTGGTGTTACAATGGGAACCCGCTCAGGAAATATTGACCCTGCACTTATTCCGTATATAATGGAAAAAACGAATAAGACTGCAGATGAAGTTTTAGATGTCTTGAATAAAGAGAGTGGCATGTTGGGTGTTTCCGGTTTTTCAAGTGATCTCCGTGATATCGAAGATGAATCAGCTAAAGGAAATGAGCGTGCAGAACTAGCTCTTCAAGTGTTTGCGAATCGAATTCATAAATACATTGGATCATATGCAGCTCGCATGAGTGGTGTCGATGCGATTATTTTCACTGCCGGTATTGGTGAAAATAGCACATCTATTCGTGAACGTGTTCTTAAAGGATTAGAGTTCATGGGAGTTTACTGGGATCCCGCATTAAACAAAATCCGTGGAGAAGAGTCGTTTATCAGTTACCCTCATTCTCCTGTAAAAGTAATGGTCATTCCAACAGACGAAGAAGTCATGATTGCAAGAGATATTGTAAGATTGACAAAATAATTTTTTAAAAAGGCAAAAGCATTCCGCTTTTGCCTTTTTTTCTTCCCAAGGTACTGAAGCATTTGACTGGAAAAATTGTGCTATACTAAAGGTAAATTGATCGCTGGAGGGTTCACAATGTCATTAACGGAAAGGGAATTGAGTGTACTTAAAGAGTTAAAGGATTGGGAGGTATCCCTTTCTGAATATGTACCAAATGATTTAGAGTTGGTCTATGACAGATATTTAGAACGGACATTCTCAATGCTTCCTGAAGAAGTACAAGAACAGTTCTTTGCTAAATTTGACAGTTGGTTGTTTCATCTCCATTCTCTTATCCAAGGCTCGCAACTACAGATGGACGCAAAGGAAAGAATTATGTCTGCTGGTCGGGTATTCAAACCTGATATGGAATCTGTCACGGACATGAGATATTTATCTATAGAACAAATTGAATTTATTGCCGATCAACAGATTGCCAGGCATCGGCTTTATTCCTTTGTTCAAGGTGGAATGTCGGGAAGTGGTGGAAATCTTGTGCTTGGTGCAGATCTTCCCGCTATGGCTGTAATTAATTTACGATCCGTGCAACTGATAGCCATGTCTTACGGATTTGAGGTTAACACCCCCTTTGAAATGATGACGGCTTTAAAGGTTTTCCATACGGCAATGATGCCAAAAAGGCTGCAATACAGTGGGTGGAATGAGCTGAGAGATGATTTAAGGCAAGCAGAGGCTGATGATTTGTATTTTTATCATGGAAAAGAAGAGCTGACGGACATTACCTGGGTCGAACAGCCGATAAAGCAAATCATGAAAGCCATACTGATTCTCATGTTTAGAAAGAGAAAAATGCAGGGAATCCCAGTTATAAGCATGGCAATTGGTGCCGGTTCTAATTATCAATTGACTAGGAAGGTAACCGATTTTGCCCATAAATACTATCAAATGCGATATTTTTTACATAGAGGAGTGTAGCAATGAGCACACAAGAACATAAACAAGCTGCGCCAAATCAAGTCCACTGTAAAGTCATCACCGTTAGTGATACGAGAAATAAAGATACCGATAAAAGTGGCAAATTGATGATCGAAATGCTTGAAAACGCAGGACACATTATTTCCGATTATGTCATAGTAAAAGATGAAGCCGAGCCAATTAAAATGGAGGTCTTAAAAGGCTGCAGTGATCCTGAAATTGATGTTGTTCTGACCAATGGCGGAACTGGGATTGCCAAGCGGGATGTGACCATTGAAACTGTTCAGGGTATTTTTGAAAAAGATATTACTGGCTTTGGCGAGCTTTTTCGGATGTTAAGCTACCAAGAAGATATTGGCTCAGCTGCATTACTCTCCCGTTCTGCAGCTGGGGTTGTGAATGATAAAGCTGTGTTTGCAACCCCTGGGTCCACAGGGGCGGTTAGACTGGCAATGGATAAATTAATCCTACCTGAAATCGGCCATGTTGTGAGGGAGTTAAAAAAAGATTTATAATTAAAATAGCCACCCAAAAAGGATCACTACAATCACGGAATTTACTCCCATTTGTAGCGATCCTTTTTCAATTTTTCTACACATGTGCTTTTTCTGTTATGTCCTGATGAGTCCGATACCAGAGCCAAAGGTCATTGATGATCGATGCGAGTTCGGCAATTTCACTGTTTAGTCTGCAGGATTGTTTAAAATCTGCCTCGTCGTTCAAAGCCGCTTGTTTTTGATTAATCAAGGCCTCCAAATCTGCAATTCGGTCAGGAATGCTCCCACGAATCTTTTCCCAATGAAGTAAAATTCCATATTGAGTTTCCTTAGAAAAGGTATCCCACTCTGTACTAAAAGCAGGCAGTTGAATGCCTAACCTCTTATCCTCTTTAAAATATTCCTTCATGAATAGCTTCACCCCGCTCTAATCCTGCTTCCATTTTACATCAATAGGTAAATAGCTTCCATTTAAATATGAATATTAGACAAAGAATCATCCTGTTAAAAAAATATTTAAAAAAATTTAGCCATTAAGCATTGAAAAATGGAGCAAAACCTGTTAAGTTTTATTATAATGAATAAACATATATGAGATTGTATAAATATTCAAAGGGAGAGAATCATAAATGACTGGATCTAAAAAAATAGTGCTTGCATATTCAGGCGGGCTTGATACATCTGTTGCAATAAAATGGCTTCAAGAAAAAGGTTACGACGTTATCGCTTGTTGTTTAGACGTTGGTGAAGGAAAAGATTTAAACTTTGTTAAAGAAAAGGCATTGAAAGTTGGCGCCGTTAAATCATATGTTCTTGATGTTAAAGAAGAGTATGCTCAGGAATATGCTCTTATCGCTCTTCAAGCTCATACATTATATGAAGGGAAGTACCCATTGGTATCGGCTCTTTCCCGCCCACTTATTTCAAAGAAACTTGTGGAAGTGGCTGAAAAAGAAGGTGCGGTTGCAGTTGCACATGGTTGTACTGGAAAAGGAAATGACCAAGTTCGCTTTGAAGTATCCATTAAAGCTTTAAATCCTGACTTGGAAGTTCTTGCACCTGTACGTGATTGGAAATGGTCTCGTGAAGAAGAGATTGAATACGCAGTTGAAAAAAATATTCCAATTCCAGTCAATCTTGATAGTCCATTTTCTATTGACCAAAATCTATGGGGCCGTAGTAACGAATGTGGGATTCTTGAAGACCCATGGGCTGCTCCTCCAAAGGAAGCATTTGAATTAACAAATGAACTTGAAGATACGCCAGATACACCAGAAATCGTTGAAATTGAGTTTAAACAAGGTGTACCAGTATCCTTGAACGGAAAATCCTTTTCTCTAGCTCAGCTTATCCTAGAACTGAACATCCTTGCTGGGAAACATGGTGTAGGTCGCGTTGACCATGTTGAAAACCGCCTTGTTGGTATCAAGTCTCGTGAAGTATATGAAGTTCCAGGTGCAATGACACTGATTAAAGCTCATAAAGAGCTAGAAGATATTACTCTAGTTAAAGAAGTAGCTCACTTCAAACCAGTTATTGAAAAGAAAATTACCGAAATGATTTATGAAGGATTATGGTTCTCACCATTGCGCCCAGCGCTTGAAGCGTTCTTAAAGGAAACGCAGAAATATGTGACAGGGACTGTAAGGGTTAAACTGTTTAAGGGACATGCGATTATCGAAGGAAGAAAGTCTCCTTATTCTTTATACAATGAAAAATTAGCAACTTATACAAAGGAAGATGAATTTGACCATGCTGCAGCGGTTGGCTTTATCAACCTATGGGGCCTTCCAACAAAAGTTCAAAGTATGGTACAGGGCAAGAAGGTGAATGTGTGAAAAAACTATGGGGCGGCCGATTCACGGCTTCCGCTGAAGAATGGGTCGATGAATTTGGAGCATCAATCTCTTTTGATCAAGAATTAGTCCTTGAAGATATCCAGGGAAGCATCGCCCATGCGACCATGTTAGCGAAATGTGGAATTTTAACAGCAGATGAAGCCAATACAATCGTTGCAGGTTTAAAAACATTAAAGGAAAAAGCGGAGAAAAAGGAGCTTGAATTCTCTACTAAATATGAAGATATTCACTTGAATTTGGAGCACTTGTTGACAGAGCTTGTCGGTCCAGTAGGCGGCAAGCTCCATACAGCAAGAAGCCGAAATGACCAAGTGGCTACAGATATGCATTTGTATTTACGGGAACAAGTAAAATTAACGGGAACATTAATCAACGAGTTTCAAGCTGTGTTACTTAAGAAGGCCGGAGAGCATGTTGAGACCATTATGCCTGGCTACACTCATCTACAAAGAGCGCAACCAATTTCGTTTGGGCACCATTTAATGGCCTATTTCTGGATGCTTGAGCGTGATAAGCAACGTTTCCTTAGTGCCTTAGAACGTATTAATATTAGTCCTCTAGGGGCAGGAGCACTTGCAGGGACGACCTTTCCAATTGATCGAGAGTATAGTGCTGAATTGCTTGGCTTTGATGGTATATACCAAAACAGTCTTGATGCGGTTAGTGACCGTGACTTTATCCTTGAATTCATGTCAGCTAGCTCGATTATGATGATGCACTTATCTAGGTTTGCCGAAGAAATTATTCTTTGGTCTAGCCAGGAATTCCGCTTTATTGAATTGGATGATACCTTTGCAACAGGCAGCAGCATTATGCCGCAAAAGAAAAATCCGGATATGGCTGAATTGATTAGAGGGAAAACAGGGAGAGTTTATGGAGGTTTGATGAGCCTGCTGACAATCCTTAAGGGACTTCCGCTAGCCTATAATAAGGACATGCAGGAAGATAAAGAGGGAATGTTTGATACTGTAAAAACAGTTCAAGGCTCCTTGAAAATTTTTGCTGGCATGGTAGAAAGCATGACAGTGAATAAAGACAATATGGAATCATCAGTAACAAAGGATTTCTCAAATGCAACGGAACTAGCAGATTACCTTGCTGCAAAGGGGATGCCTTTTAGAGAAGCACATGAGGTAGTAGGAAAACTAGTGCTGCATTGTATTCAAAAGGGTTGTTATTTAGCAGACTTATCTTTTGAAGAATTTAAGAAATCAAGTTCTTTATTTGCAGAGGATATTTACGATGCATTAAACCCTTATAATGCTGTTGTTCGTAGAAATTCAGCCGGGGGTACAGGCTTTGCAGAAGTAACCGCGCAAATAAAAAAAGGAAAACTTCTCATTGAAGCAGACCAATCTTAACGAAAATAAAGCACGCGGCCCAATGTGGTAGCGTGCTTTTTCGATTTATTAAATTTATGAAGGGAATATTTCTAACGTTATTCTTCTTCCTTCTCAGTTCGGATAATCATTACATCACAAGGAGCGTAACGGACAATGTGTTCGGATACACTGCCAATAAAGAAGCGTTCAACTGCATTCATACCTGTGGCTCCACAAATGATGAGGTCAACGTTGTACTTTTTAGCAATCTCTTTTGCAATTTTTACTTTTGGAGAACCATAATCAATTGTATAGGTTACTTCTCTTACTCCAGAGTCAATTGCTTGTAGTTTATAGTTTTCGAGGAGTTCTTCAGCAAATTCTTTTGCACGTTCTGAGATGGTCCGGTCATAGGCCTCAACAGTGGCAAATGTCCTTAAATCAATAACATGAGTCATAATAAGCTTTGCGTCGTTCCTTTTAGCTATTTCAACCGCCTTTTTGAATGCCCAAGCCGCTTCTTTGGATCCATCAACGGCAACTAAAACATTTTTATATGTCAGTCCCATTGTTATCCTCCTCCTTTACCTTAATTATACAGTAATTTTTATGGTATGTATGTTACAAACTAACGAACAATATAGATAGGAAGGGGGGCGAATAATGGGAAAACCTAAACGTAATGACCGCGAATCTTATACGTACGATGAAACTGGAAGTATGGAAGTTACTCAACAAATTATGGACTCATACAATAGTGGAGTAATAGATTCCACCACTGGTGAAGCTGAGATTTCAATACGAAGTGAAGAGTAGTTTTTAGAAACAAGCTGTAAATCTCAGCTTGTTTTTCTCTTTTTTTTCATCTAAAATATCTTCAGATAGAGAGAATGAAGGGGTTATTTTTTTATATATTGGGGGATGAGAAATGCGTATCGGTGTACCTAGGGAAATAAAAAATAATGAAAACCGGATCGCGATGACACCTGCAGGGGTAGTAAACCTTACTCAGTTTGGACATGAAGTTTGGATTGAGAAAGATGCTGGTCTTGGATCAGGTTTTACTGACGATGACTTCCGTCAAGCGGGAGCAAAAATCGCCCCAACTGCTAAGGAAGTATGGAGCGCGGAAATGGTTATGAAAGTAAAGGAGCCGCTCGCAGAAGAGTTCTCATATTTTTATGAAGGGTTGATTTTATTTACATATTTACATCTTGCGCCCGAGCCTGCCTTAACGAAGGCGCTTATGGAGAAGAAGGTTATTGGAATCGCATACGAAACCATCCAACTGCAAAATGGAAGTTTACCGCTCCTAACTCCGATGAGTGAAGTGGCAGGGAGGATGGCACCTCAAGTCGGAGCACAATTTTTAGAAAAGGTACATGGGGGAAAGGGCATTCTTCTTGCAGGTGTCCCTGGTGTCCAAAGAGGAAAGGTAGCCATTATTGGCGGAGGTGTCGCTGGTACTAATGCGGCCAAAATGGCGATTGGACTCGGAGCTGAAGTAACAATCATCGATTTAAATCCCGACCGTTTACGGCAGCTTGATGATATCTTTGGTCATGAAATTACCACCCTAATCTCAAACCCTTATAATATTGCTGAAGCTGTAAAAAACGCTGATTTAGTGATTGGTGCTGTGCTCATACCCGGTGCACGTGCTCCTAAATTGGTAACTGAAAAAATGATTAGATCCATGAAACCAGGATCTGTTGTCGTTGATATTGCCATTGACCAGGGCGGAATTTTTGAAACCACGGACAGGATTACAACGCACGACCAACCTACTTATGAGAAACATGGAGTTGTTCATTATGCTGTGGCCAATATGCCTGGAGCCGTTCCGAGAACATCAACCATTGCGCTGACAAATGTAACAGTTCCTTATGCTACTCAAATTGCTAATAAAGGATATAAGCAAGCTTGTTTAGAAAATGAAGCGATTTTAAAAGGGATTAATACTTTTAATGGACATGTAACGTATAAAGCTGTTGCTGAGGCGCAGAATTTGCCGTACTCGGATGCCCGAGCTTTGCTGCAACAATCTTAGCGTAGTAGAAAAGATTCAGGATATACTGAGTCTTTTTCTTTTTTATGGATTGTGAAGGATGTCAATTAGTGTTAATTTATAGTATATTGTTAAGTGGGAAAGTGGTCTACAGCCTAAGAGCAATGACCTTTAGCAAATTATTTATCATGAGGAGTGTCACAATGGAAAACGTACTTATTTTTGGGCATAAGAACCCTGATACTGATTCAATTTGCTCAGCGCTTGCATATGCAAATTTAAAAAAGAAACTTGGAGCAAATGTAGAAGCTGTTCGCCTTGGTCAAATCAACGGTGAAACAGCTTATGCGTTAGATTATTTTAAGGCAGAAGAGCCCCGACTAGTTGACAGTGTGGCAGATGAGGCGAAAAGCGTCATTCTAGTTGACCATAATGAACGCCAGCAAAGTGCAGACGGAATTGAAAAAGTCAAAATTACTGAAGTTATTGATCATCACCGTGTCGCTAATTTCGAAACAAGTGACCCTTTATACTTCCGTGTTGAGCCCGTTGGTTGTACGGCAACGATTCTAAACAAAATGTATAAAGAAAATGACGTGGAGCTAGATCAGCAAACCGCTGGATTGATGCTATCAGCAATTATCTCTGATTCACTGTTATTTAAATCTCCAACCTGCACAGAGCAAGATGTAGCCGCTGCGAAAGAACTTGCAGAAATTGCTGGTGTAAATGCTGAGGAGTACGGACTTGAAATGCTGAAAGCTGGGGCAGATTTGAGCAGTAAAACAACTCAGGAATTGATTTCCCTTGATGCGAAAGAATTTACAATGGGAAATTCAAAGGTTGAAATCGCTCAAGTAAATACAGTCGATGTCAATGAGGTGTTAGCACGACAAGCAGAACTTGAAGATGTGCTTTCAAAGGTGATTGCTGAAAAGGAGTTAGATTTATTCCTTTTAGTTATTACTGATATCTTAACAAACGATTCTGCGGCGCTTGCATTGGGTAAAGAGTCTAGTGCAGTTGAAGAAGCGTTTAATGTTACTTTAGAAAACAATACGGCAATCTTAAAAGGTGTCGTTTCCCGTAAGAAACAAGTTGTACCAGTGTTAACAGATACTCTTGTTGCAAGAGGATAAAAAAAGCAAATAACCTGCATTTTTAAGCTGGTTTCGGATTGTCGAGAAAGGGTATCTTTCTCGGCAATTTTTATTTTAACCAATATTCATAGTAAGTGATGTTCATTGGTATGTGGCCTAACTAGCGAAAGTAAAATAAGCGGAAATTTTTCCGTTAATTGCAGAATGGAGCTCGGTTCGGGGGATATAAGGGGAGATTTTCCCGTTATGCAATAAAAATCCTCCCATTTTCACGTTTTTCGAGTTAATAAGGGGAATTTCTCCGCTTATTTAGGCTATTTTTATTGCAATTTACTAATTAAGGGGAATTTTTCCGTCTATTCTTGTTAAGAGTCAAAGAGCAAGTAGGAATACTTAAAGTAAACCAAATAAAAAAGAGGCTGTCGTACTTTTTCGACAGCCTAAACCAGCATATAAGCCGGATTGTTTATTTTTTTTCAAAAAGATATGGTCGTTGGGACGAGCGCTTACGCTTTACTATTAGTAAGCAGAATCAGACGTTTGTCCATTTACGATGGCAATACCAGAGCTTGCCCCGATTCTTGTAGCTCCAGCTTCAATCATCGATTGTGCATCTTCAAGACTTCTTACTCCTCCGGATGCTTTTACACCAATGGAAGGACCAACTACTTTTCTCATCAAAGCGATATCTTCCTTCGTCGCGCCTCCAGTAGAAAATCCAGTAGAAGTTTTTACGAAGTCAGCTCCTGCTTGAACAGCGAGTTTGCAAGCTGTCTCCTTTTCTTCATCTGTTAAAAGGGAGGTCTCGATGATAACCTTTGTCAAAGCTTTCCCTTTGGCTGCTTCAACTACTGCCTTAATGTCATTTTCAACCACTTCGTATTGCTTGCTTTTTAAAGCCCCGATATTGATAACCATATCGACTTCCTCAGCACCGTTTTCAATCGCATTTTTCGTTTCATACGCTTTTACATCAGAAGTGTTTGCTCCAAGCGGGAAGCCGATAACAGTACAAACCTTTACTTCTGGAGCATCTTTTAGAACTTCTGCTGCAGTTTTCACCCAAGTAGGATTAACACAAACAGAAGCGAATTTATGTTCTTTGGCTTCCTCAGATAATTTAATAATCTCTGCCTCTGTCGCATTGGCTTTAAGTAGAGTGTGATCAATCATTTGTGCTAGTTGTGTTGTCATTTAGTTTAGTCCTCCTATAAAATAAAAAACTAATAAGTTCTTTTCAAATATTTTTATCTACATTGAACAATATACCAATTACTTGAACAAAAGTAAATTCACATTTGAACAAATGTTAACCCTTTGTTCAAGTTAGCCGCTTATCTAATAATTTGTAATTCCTTCGGATACTTCGTTAGTACCTCAATTCCAGACTTTGTGATTGCGATGTCATCTTCAATCCGGACTCCAGCCAAACCGGGAACATAAATTCCTGGCTCTACAGTGAATACAGCGCCTTCCTCTAGAATTAGAGGGTTGGTCTCTGTCAAAGATGGGTATTCATGAACGCTAATGCCTAATCCATGGCCAAGCCTATGCGGAAAATACTCCCCGTAACCGGCTGAAGATATGAAATTACGAGCGGCTATGTCGACTTCTGAACAAGGCACACCAGGCCTGATGGTCTTTAAAGCTTCTAACTGAGCTTTTAGCACTGTTTGGTAGATGTGTTCTTGTTCGTTGTTAATGTCTTGATATGCAACCGTTCTGGTTATATCAGAGCAATAGCCGTCAACCACAACCCCAAGGTCAAAAAGAACCAAATCACCTTTCTTAATTTTCGTATCTCCAGGTGTTCCGTGCGGGGAAGCAGCATTCTTCCCGGTTAAGACCATGGTAGAAAAGGACATTGCTAACACACCTTTTTTCTTTAAGGCGTACTCAATAGCACCAAGAACGTCCAATTCCGTTTTCCCTTCTGCTATTTCAGCCACACCAACCTCGATGGCATAGTCCGCAAGTGCACAGGCTTCCCTTATTTTTTCGAGCTCTTGTGGGTCCTTCTTTAAACGTAGTTTCCTTAATTTCTCTTCAGCAGAGATAAATTTTGCTCGATGGAACATTCCGTTTAGTTTTTCGTAGCGCTCAACGTTCATGTGTTCTTTTTCAATTGCCACTGTATGTACGGTTGATACCCTTGATGTGATCGCTTTTTGGACAATGTCCCAGGGATTGTCGGTATCAGAATAACCAATCACCTCATATGACCATCCCGCGTGCTTAGCTGAATCCTTCTCCATACTTGGACAAATTAGGAAGGGTTCAGCGTCTTGAAAAATGGCGACACCTAATAACCGCTCATGCGGGTCACTCAGAAAACCACTTAAGTAAAAAACATTATCAGGGGAAGTAAGAAAAGCCACTTCGACTTCATTTTCAGCCAACCAGCTTGATATCCTTTTGATTCGTTCTAACATACTAAGTATTCCCTCCTAGTTATGCATTTATTATTTAAAAGCCAGTGCAACCATGACCTCAGTTAAGAGAGGCTTAGTTAGAGACTATCAAACCAGAAGAGAAAAAGTAAACTTTTATCAATGAAAATTGGGTATATATGAAAAGGATTTATATAACAATTGTAGAAGTAACTTAAGAGATGAATGGAAGGAGAGATGGAGTTGAAACTATCGTATCACGGTCATTCCGTTGTAAAAGTAGAAACAGGTGGCAAGACAATCCTTTTTGACCCCTTTATTACGGGAAATGAACTCACAGACCTTAAAGTGAGTGAGGTTAAAGCGGATGTGATCATTTTAACGCATGCTCATAATGATCACGTTGGGGATACAGTTGAACTCGCCAAGAAAAATGACGCCTTAGTGATTACCAATGCTGATTTGGCTACATATCTCAGCTGGCAAGGGGTACGTACCCATGGAATGAATATTGGTGGAGCTTATGAATTTGACTTTGGAAAAGTGAAAATGACTCAAGCCTTCCACGGCTCTGGTTTTGCAACAGCGGACCAACAAATCATTTATGGAGGTATGCCAGCAGGAGTTTTATTATTTGCTGAAGGAAAGACGGTTTTTCATGCCGGTGATACCGGATTATTCTCAGATATGAAACTGATTGGGGAGCTTCACTCGATTGATCTAGCCTTCCTACCAATTGGAGACAATTTTACCATGGGGCCAGAGGATGCAGCACTTGCTGCAGAATTCCTCCAAGCTAAACAAGTGGTACCAATCCATTTTAATACGTTTCCACCGATTAAACAGGATCCACAGAAATTCATTGGGCTTCTAAAAGAACAAAACGGCCGAGTGCTCCAACCAGGAGAAGAAATCCAATTATAATAAAGAACTGCTGCCTGTACATTTCGTAGGCAGCAGTTTTTTTATATCTTTTATTATTCCTACCGTAAAGATTAATGTTTTCGTACTTATCGCATAAATATAGAACAAGCCAAAGAAACAGGAGGACTATTATGAATAAAAATCGCTATCTTCTATGTTTGTTGTTATGTGGGGTGATGCTTTATTATGCCTTACCACGAATCTCTTTTGATACTATAGGTCTGGAAAGTTTGTTTGCTGGTGCATGGTTGATATTCGCGTTATTTGTTATTGCAGGAAATCTTTCGGCATTTCTATATACACCGAAAAAACAAAAGGTTGCAAGGACGAAGGTTGAGTCAAAGCCAAGAAAAAGCCGTGGACTCGCCTGATTATGATGGAAAGTTGTGAAAAACCGCGTAGTTGAGCCAAGTATACAATTGAATCAAGACTTTTTTCACTTTATAATAAAGTAAGGAACTTATTTTCGTACGGTATTACTTTGGTAAAGGGTGAAAGTCTTGGCAACTAAGCATGAACAAATTTTACAATATATTGATGAACTCCCCATCGGGGAAAAAATATCGGTCCGTCAGATCGCCAAGGCAATGAGTGTAAGTGAGGGAACTGCATACAGGGCAATTAAGGATGCCGAGAATAAAGGCTATGTTAGTACTATAGAACGTGTTGGCACAATCAGGATTGAAAAGAAAAAGAAAGAGAATATTGAAAAGCTTACCTTTGCAGAAGTGGTCAATATTGTTGATGGCCAAGTGCTAGGAGGTAGGGGAGGTCTACATAAGACCTTAAATAAATTTGTAATCGGTGCGATGAAGCTTGAAGCCATGATGAGATATACGGGCGCTGGTAACCTTTTAATTGTCGGGAACCGGGACAAAGCACATGAACAAGCACTTAGAGCTGGTGCAGCTGTGTTAATAACCGGTGGCTTTGATACGGAAGATAGTGTTAAGAAGCTAGCCGATGAATTACAACTCCCTATCATATCTAGTAGTTATGATACGTTTACAGTAGCAACGATGATCAACAGAGCTATTTATGATCAGCTTATTAAAAAAGAAATTGTTTTAGTAGAAGATATTCTTACCCCAATTACGGAGACAGCCTACCTTAAGACCGACAATACGGTGGCCGATTGGTATAGGTATAAAGACGAGACAAGACATAGTCGCTTTCCAGTTGTTGATCGTAATATGAAGGTTCAGGGTATGATTACGTCTAAAGATATCATGGGAGATAATCTTGATGCTCCGATTGAAAAGGTTATGACGAAACAACCAATGACTGTTAGTGGCAAGACAAGCGTTGCTTCTTCAGCTCATATGATGGTGTGGGAAGGGATTGAGGTGCTTCCTGTTGTTGACGATTCACATCGTCTCATTGGAATAATCAGTAGGCAGGACGTATTGAAGGCACTTCAAATGATTCAACGGCAACCACAAGTAGGGGATACGTTAGATGATGCTGTGACAAGTCAAATGATTGTAACTCGAGGAAAAACGAAAGATGAAGATAGCTTTCGTTGCACTGTAACCCCGCAAATGACTAATCATATTGGAACGATTTCTTATGGGGTATTTACAACCCTTGTGTCAGAAGCAGCAAACCGTATTTTAAGAGGCTATAAAAAAGGCGACCTCGTTGTTGAAAACATGACCATTTATTTTTTAAAGCCAGTTCAAATCGACAGCATCCTTGAGATTTATCCAAGAGTCCTTGAAGTTGGAAGAAAGTTCGGAAAAGTAGATGTAGAAGTTTACAACGACGGAGTCCTCGTCGGAAAAGCAATGATGGTATGTCAGCTTATAGATAGACAATAAGAAAAGCGGAAGTGCCCGTTTAGCGACGTATGGACTGGAGCACGCCGACATTAATAAAAGAAGCCAGACCATTAGGTCGGCTTCTTTCATAATACGAGTTCCTTATTAATGGCTATTAGCTTCGTCTGCTTCTTGAATGGCAAAAGGAAGATAATGTTTGTACGCCTTATATCCCGAAAAGGCATTTAAAGCTCCAAGTAGAATAAATAAGCCAGAAATGATATATGTTATAGTTGTTTGAAATAAAAATAACTGATTCAATCCAAACAAGGCAACAAAAAGTCCTAAAGCAATACTCGACTTGGTAGATAACCATTTTTTCTCAATAGGTCGTGAACTTCGAACGTATTTCATTTTATAGAATACATACATGGCAAATGAGATAACAATCAACATGACAAGTAAAGGCATATATATATTTCCTCCATTATACAATCTACTTTTTATTTTAACGTTATTTGTCTCAAATTACTATATTATCAGTTTTTCTTTTTATTTTCATAATTCTATGATTAGATTGAATTTAATATAATGTTTTTTTGAAGGAGAAATAGTATGAAAGAACAAATTTTGAGCGAGATTGAAAAATACAACACAATTATTGTACATAGGCATGTTCGTCCAGATCCAGATGCTTACGGATCACAAGGCGGTCTTGTTGAAGTACTCAAGGAATCATTCCCTGAGAAGAAGGTTTACGCCGTGGGAAAAGAAGAACCATCTCTCCATTATATGAAGAGGCTCGATACGATTTCAGACGAAGTCTATCAAGGTGCCCTTGTGATTGTTTGTGACACAGCTAACCAAGAAAGGATATGCGATACACGATACAACCTTGGTGAAAAACTTATTAAAATTGACCATCATCCAAATGAAGATCCTTATGGGGATATTGTCTGGGTAGATACAACTGCAAGTTCGACAAGTGAAATGATTTATGAGTTTTACTTAGAGTTTAAAAATCGCGGTCTGAAACTATCAGATGAAGCGGCACGATTAATTTTTGCTGGGATTGTTGGAGATACAGGAAGGTTCATCTATCCAAGTACTACTGAGAAGACATTTTCTTATGCAGGTGAATTAATTCATTATAACTTCTCACGAACTGAGCTGTTCGATCAAATGTATGAGCTTGATACCAATGTGGTGAAACTGAAGGGCTATGTCCTACAAAACTTTGAGGTACTTCCAAACGGAGCAGCTTCTGTTACTTTGAATAGAGAACTTTTACAAGATTATCGTGTTAAGCCATCAGATGCGTCTCTTCTTGTTAGCGAACTAGGGTCCGTTAAAGGGATTAAGGCGTGGGTATTCTTTATTGAGGAAGAGGACCAAATAAGAGTAAGATTACGCTCTAAGGGTCCTATCATAAACGTACTGGCTCGTAAATATCGCGGTGGCGGTCATCCACTTGCTTCAGGGGCTTCCATTTATTCCTGGAATGAAGCAAACGATGTAGTAAATGATTTAGTAGAGTTGTGTAAATAAAAAAAGAAGGCCCTGTATTCGCAGGGCCTTCTAATTATCTAATTGTAGCTCAAGTTGAATGTTGACGGTGGTATAGACAAACGTATAAGTGGTTTTTAGCCGATAACGTTTGCCATTGAGCCGAATCACTTTATTCTTAATAATCTTTGAGATTAAATCTCTACTTTTATAAACGAACTCCAAATCTTTAGCTAGGAAATAATTTAAATCTTCCTTAATATCTTCTTCTGCCTGGTAGACAGCGAGGGAATCAAGGTCATATTTTTCGCCGTTTGTAATCTTAACCTTTATATCTTGAATAGTCAGTTGTTTAAGATTTTTCTCGTTAAGAGCTTTATAATCTTCCTGCCAAATCTTAACATTGTTTTTTTCTGTCTCAAGATCACTTTTTAATTTATTAATCTCAGCTGATTTATCCTCTAAGATGACTCCATGCATATAAAGAAAGATACACCAGCTTAAGCAGGCACCGATGGCCATACCTGAAAAGAAACGTTGCCAGGATGGCTTTCGATAATAAGGTGGAATTCGCATGTTATATATGCTCCAATGTTAACCATTTAATAATTGTTGCTCCAGTCTGAGCTCCTCCCATTGCAGACAGAATAAGTAAAAACTGCTTAAATATGTCCTTAGTTTCTCCGTCCATTAAGCCACGTTCAAAGCTATATACGGTGTCAAAGGTACCCCCGATTGCCGCTATAATTGCCCAAATCCTAATTAATTCTGAAATCCGAGAAACTTGCGTGAGCAAAGGCTGTCCTGTTAGGAAAGAGGCAAGTCCCCCTATAAGTGATCCACCAAGTAGAACACCGAGTGCAATGAAATAACTCTCAAATAAGTGAGAAATAAATGGTTGATTCATATAATAGTCCCCTTTGGGAAGTAATCTCTTCATTAAATCGTATGGACAAACTTGCCCAAATATGATTAAACTCTGTAGTAAAAAAGGAGAACATATTTTCTTTTTTTTACTCAACCCCTATAATAAAAGAAGACAAACCTTTAAAGGAGGTGATTCCTTTGTCCTATCTACATTTACAAGTACACAGTGCTTATAGTCTTTTAACAAGTACCATAAAGATAGATGAACTTGTTAAAGCTGCAAAAGAAAAGGGTTTTCCCGCAATCGCTCTAACGGACAGAAACGTTATGTATGGAACCATTGCTTTTTATAAAGAATGTTTACGGAATTCGATTAAACCAATTATTGGATTGACCGTTGATATTTTAGGAATAGATGAAGAGAAGGTTGGACCACTTGTCCTGCTTGCCTCAAATAATGAAGGATTTCAAAATCTCATAAAAATTACGAGTGCAATACAAACAAAATCACCTGAGGGGATACCAGTTAAATGGCTGCGCCATTATGCAAAAGGAGTGTACGCTTTTACACCTGGGATTGAAGGGGAGATTGAACAAAGTTTGTTCAATGGCGACCGAGAACGTGCGCTCATCTTGGCTGATCTTTTCGCCGGAATCTTTGGGCGAAACCGTTTTTTTCTTTCCCTGCAAAATCAAGGAGTGGCTGGACAGGATGATTTGGTCCAGCAAATGGCAGGTCTTTCAGAGGAGACGGGGCTCCAACTAATTGCCGCTAATAGTGTTTATTATCTTCAATCTGAAGATTCATTTGCTCAAGAGTGTTTACTAGCAATGAAAAATGGTCAGAAACTTGAGGAAGATAACCGGAGTGTACTAGGGAGCAATCAATATTATTTAAAGAGCTCTGAAGAAATGATTGAGTTATTTTCGGAATACCCAAGTGCTTTAGAAAACACTTTGAAAATAAGTGAAGATTGCAACGTAATGATTGATTTAAAAACGAAGCATTTGCCAAAATACCCGGTTTCAGAGGACCAAACAGCTGACAAATTACTGGAACAGCTATGTCTTACTGGTCTAAAGAATAGATATCAAAATCCATCAAATGAACATATTCGTCGATTAAAGTATGAACTTTCGGTGATAAAAAACATGAAATTCAGCGATTACTTCCTAATTGTTTGGGATTTCATGAAGTTTGCTAGAGATAAGGGAATCTTAACCGGGCCAGGCCGGGGCTCAGCGGCAGGGTCGATAGTGGCTTATGTCTTGTATATTACAGATGTGGATCCAATTGGTCATCAGTTATTATTTGAACGCTTCCTTAATCCGGAAAGAATTTCAATGCCGGATATCGATATTGATTTTCCAGATCATCGTCGTGATGAAATGATTGAATATGTAGCAAATAAATATGGAGAGCTACATGTTGCCCAAATCATTACCTTTGGAACACTTGCAGCAAAGGCAGCTGCTAGGGATGTAGGCAGGGTATTTGGGTTAAATACAAAGGAATTAGACAGGCTTTCAAGGTTAATTCCTTCCCGCTTGGGAGTAACACTTGATGAGGCTTATAAAGAATCGGAACACTTACGAAAGTTTGTGGATGAATCAGACTTGAATCAGAGGTTATTCCAAACCGCAATCAAGCTTGAAGGTCTTCCGCGGCATACGTCAACACATGCGGCAGGTGTCGTTATAAGTGAAAGACCGCTGACTAGTCTAATCCCAATCCAAACCGGACATGGAAACATTCTTCTAACCCAGTATTCAATGGAGCATCTTGAGGAAGCCGGCTTATTAAAAATGGATTTTCTTGGATTGCGCAATTTAACGTTAATTGAGTCCATCCTTACGTCCATCCATCGAAAAACTGGCAGGAGAGTGGACATTCGGAGGATTCCCCTCGAGGATAAGCAAACTTTTGAACTGTTAAGCAACGGCGATACTACCGGTGTCTTTCAGTTGGAATCTGAAGGGATGAGAAAGGTTTTATTAAGGTTAAAACCCTCCAGGTTTGAAGATATTGTTGCGGTGAATGCACTCTATCGTCCAGGTCCTATGGAAAATATCCCTCTGTTTATCAATAGAAAGCACGGGATAGAGCCAATTGAATTTCCCCATCCGGATTTGAAAGGGATTTTAGAGAATACGTATGGAGTCATTGTTTACCAAGAACAAATCATGCAAATTGCTTCTACAATGGCTGGTTTTTCCCTCGGTGAAGCGGATTTGCTACGCCGAGCAGTAAGCAAAAAGAAGAAGGAAGTTTTAGATAAGGAGAGAACTCATTTTGTGGAGGGAGCATTAAAAAAAGGCTATGAGCGCGATACAGCCAATCAAATCTATGATTTAATTGTCCGATTTGCCAACTATGGATTCAATCGAAGTCACGCTGTTGCCTATAGCTTTATTGCTTATCAGCTCGCTTATCTTAAAGCACATTATCCACTCTTCTTCCATGCAGCCCTCATGACTTCGTCAATTGGGAATGAAACAAAAATATCGCAGTATGCGAGAGAACTAACCTATAGGGGAATTACGCTTCTTCCGCCTTCGATTAATAAGAGTCAGTTTAGTTTTCAAGCCGAAGGAAAGTGTATACGCTATAGCCTTGCAGCGGTTAAAGGGGTAGGAGCGGTAGCTTTGAAGGAAATCTTTCAGGCAAGGAAGCAGAAATCATTTGCAGACCTTTTTGATTTCTGTATGAGGGTTCCTCAAAAAGCGATAAATAGAAAAACGATGGAGTCACTTGTTCATTCGGGAGCGTTTGATGAGTTTGGACAAGATCGAGCTATCCTGCTTGCGACACTAGATGTTGCAGCTGAACATGCACAACTAATGGCTCCTGAAGATTCAGGACAGGTTGGCTTGTTTTTCGATAGCGAATTCGAACTAAAACCCAAGTACGTTATGGTTGACCCTTTAAGAGTAGAAGACAAGCTTTCCTTCGAAAAGGAAGTTCTCGGAATCTACCTTTCTACACACCCGATATCCGTAAAAGGAAAAGAGTTAACCGAAGCCGGAGCACGCTATATGGCTGACTATCGGACAGGAGAAAAAGCTAGGATAGGCGTCTATATTACCGAAACGAAAATGATTCGGACAAAGAAAGGGGAAGCAATGGCGTTTTTAACACTAAGTGATCCAAGTGGAGAAATAGAGGCTGTTGCATTTCCTTTAGTCTATAAGCGGTCTGGTCCTCTTTTAAAGCAAGGTGAGGTAGTTTTATTAGATGGAAAAATGGAAGAACGGGACGGAAAAGGCCAATTCATCATTCAAACTGTCCTTGACATAGAAATGGAAGCCAAGGAAAAAAGGCAAAAGTCGGCGACGTTATTTTTAAAGATTGATGCAAATGACCAAAAAGCAGACAGGTTAAATGAGCTAAAAGGAATCCTCAAAAAATATAACGGGACCATTCCAGTCATCCTTCACTACGCAGAGTTAGAGAAGACAGTATTATTGAGTAAAGAATATAAGGTTAATGGGACAGAAAGCTGCTTAGAAGATCTAAGGATTTTTCTAGGAGAAAAAAAAGTCGTCCTAAAGAAATAGACCTTTACAAGTCTCTGGAATGTGTTATATTGGTAAAAAGAAAATGTGGTCTGACCACCTATAGAATATGACCTGCACAATGAGGACCTCTTTTAAATAGAAAAGGGAGTGGACTTAGTTGAACCTAAGAGAAGAAGCACTGCATATGCACAGAGAGAACAAAGGGAAATTGGAATCAAAATCAAAGGTTCCTGTTAAAACGGCGAGAGACTTAAGCCTTGCTTATTCTCCTGGAGTAGCAGAGCCATGCAAGGAAATCTATGATAAGCCTGAAACCGTATACGACTATACGATGAAAGGGAATATGGTTGCAATTGTTTCAGATGGAACGGCAGTGCTAGGATTAGGGAATATTGGACCGGAAGCTTCACTACCTGTTATGGAAGGAAAAGCTGTATTATTTAAAAGCTTTGCTGGTGTAGATGCGTTCCCAATCTGTCTCAACACTACGGATATTGATAAAATTGTAGAGACTGTTAAATTGCTGGAACCTACTTTTGGTGGAGTAAATCTTGAGGATATTGCTGCTCCAAACTGTTTTGAAATAGAAGAACGCTTGAAGAAGGAAACAAATATACCTGTTTTTCATGATGACCAACATGGGACAGCCATTGTTACTGTTGCCGGTCTTGTAAATGCATTAAAAATTGTTGGAAAGAAAATGACCGAAATTAAGGTAGTTGCTAATGGCGCAGGGGCAGCTGGGATTGCGATTATTAAGTTGCTTTATTCCTATGGTGTCCGTGACATTATTATGTGTGACACCAAGGGCGCTATCTATGAGGGACGTCCTCAAGGAATGAATAACATCAAAGCCGAAGTAGCTAAATATACAAACAGAAACAATGTACAGGGTAGCCTGGCCGATGCAATAGTGGGAGCAGATGTATTTATTGGTGTTTCAGCAGCTGGAGCATTAACAGCTGAAATGATCAAGACCATGAACTCTGAGCCAATTGTATTTGCTATGGCGAACCCGAACCCTGAGATTATGCCTGATGAGGCTAAGGCTGCAGGGGTTAAAGTAATTGGAACAGGTCGATCTGACTTCCCTAACCAAGTGAATAATGTTTTAGCTTTCCCTGGTATTTTCCGTGGGGCTTTAGACGCTCGAGCCACACATATTAATGAAAAGATGAAGGTTGCTGCAGTCGAGGCAATAGCAGGATTGATTAGCGAGGAAGAATTGTCAAGTGAATATGTCATTCCTGGACCTTTCGACCCGAGAGTAGCACCGGAAGTTGCTTCTGCCGTAGCAAAGGCTGCGATGGAAACAGGTGTGGCAAGAATAAAGATTGATCCTGAGGAAGTTAAGCAACGGACAAGAAGGCTCTCGATTATTGAAAAAAGTGAGTGATAGATGGCGATGGGCCAAAATGAGCAGTCAACAAAAGTATATATAGAAATTGTCAAACAGTTGCGTAACATCATCGAGAAAGATGGATTAAAAGCTGGTGACAAGATTCCTTCAGAACGGGAATTATCGGAGCGTCTCAATGCGGGACGCTCCTCTGTTCGGGAGGCCTTACGTGCCTTGGAATTACTAGGATTGATTGAAACAAGGCGTGGCGAGGGCACTTATATCAGGGATTTCCGTGGTAATCAACTTGTTCAGTTACTAAGCACCTTTATTTTGCAAGATCAAAAAGCGATTCAGGATGTAGTTGAAACCAAGCACATGATTGAACTCGACTGCATGCAACTAGCACTATCCAAAAGAAGTAAAAATGATTTTCAACGTTTAAAACAATGGACGATTGAACATAACGTTGAAGATATTGATTTTTTTACGAAAATCATTGAATTCGCAGACAATCATTTAATTTACAGAATTTGGCAGGTATTAATAGACTATTATCGGTCTCTAGATAGGAATGAACAGGACAAGCCGGCAAAAGAGCGATTTCTTGACCTCGCAGAAGCCTTAGAGAAGGGCGATGAAGAATTGGTGCTCGTTTCATACAGGAAATTACGTAAATTGTCGGATGAATCATGACAATATTCAACAGAATTCACCTCCCGGGTGTTTTATAGTAAAGGACAGACTTATAAAAACGGAATTTCGGGTATGATTATGTATTCTTTAGTGGTCTGGCCACCTTTTTGGGGAATGGGTCATTCTTTTAAAAAGGCTGTAGAAAAAAGGACATTCTTGTTTTTTCATACTGTTGATTGGAGCGAAAGGCAGGAAGACTCATGCGGGACTACCCGCGAGCGGAAATGCCTGGAGCGGAAATCAACAGCCCACTTTAACAAAGCCTTTAAAAATTAAGGGAGGTTTCACCTTGCTAAAAGAGTTATTTACAAAAACAAAGAAAAAGAAATATGCCACCATCCCTTCAGAAACAGCAAAACAGGACGTCCCTGAAGGGATCATGACAAAGTGTCCAAACTGCAAGAAGATTATGTACACGAAGGAACTAGTGAAAAACCTAAAGGTATGTTTTCATTGCGGGTACCATCACCAAATGAATTCTAAGGAACGAATTCAAAGCTTTGTTGACTCGGGAAGTTTTCAGGAATTAAATAAAGGGATGGTTTCAGAGAATCCCCTTAACTTTCCTGATTATCAAGAGAAACTTGAAAAGGACCGTCAGAAAACCCATTTAAATGAAGCAGTTGTAACAGGAGTTGCTCAAATAAATGGCATGGGAGTCGTTGTCGCAATTATGGATGCCTCTTTCCGCATGGGGAGTATGGGGTCTGTTGTCGGAGAAAAAATCACTTTGGCAATTGAAAAAGCAGACGAGCTAAAAGTGCCATTCATCATCTTTACTGCTTCAGGCGGTGCTAGAATGCAAGAAGGTGTATTAAGCCTAATGCAAATGGCAAAGACGAGTGTAGCCTTAAAAAGGTTTAGTGATAACGGAGGGTTAATTATTTCGATTATGACCCACCCAACTACTGGTGGTGTTTCCGCGAGCTTTGCGTCCCTTGGTGATTATAATTTTGCCGAACCAGGGGCATTGATTGGGTTTGCTGGAAGACGGATTATTGAACAAACGATAAGAGAAGAACTACCCGAAGATTTCCAAACAGCGGAATTTCTTTTAAAGCACGGTCAACTTGATGCAGTTATTACAAGACAAGAATTAAAAGATAGCATCATATCCATTTTGGAAATTCATCAGCCGGGGAGGAGTATCAGTTGGCAGGAGATTTAGAGTTTGAAAAACCAGTTATAGAATTAAAGAAAAAGATTAATGAGCTAAGGGAATATACAAAGAGCACTGATATGGATTTGTCATCAGAAATTGAAAAACTTGAGGCTCGACTAGAGAAATTAGAAAGGGAAATATATGAAAATATAAAACCTTGGGATCGTGTATCAATCGCGCGTCATCCTGAGCGTCCAACAACACTCGATTATATTTCACGCCTTTTTACTGACTTTTTTGAGTGTCATGGAGATCGTTTATTTGGAGACGATGAAGCGATTGTCGGTGGGATTGCGAAGTTTCATGATTTACCCATCACAGTGATTGGCCACCAAAGGGGTAAAGATACGAAGGAAAATATTCGCCGTAACTTTGGGATGCCTCATCCAGAGGGATACCGAAAGGCTTTACGGCTTATGAAGCAGGCCGAAAAATTTAGACGCCCAATTGTTTGCTTTATCGATACTAAAGGAGCATATCCAGGAAAAGCAGCAGAGGAAAGAGGACAAAGTGAGGCCATTGCACGTAATCTGTTTGAGATGGCCGGATTGAAAGTACCAGTGATTTGTATTGTGATTGGCGAAGGTGGAAGTGGTGGGGCACTTGCCCTTGGAGTTGGAAACCATATTCATATGCTTGAGAACTCTACCTATTCTGTAATCTCCCCTGAAGGTGCGGCTTCTATTCTTTGGCGCGATGCTTCGCTTGCAAAAAAAGCAGCTGAGACGATGAAAATAACAGCCCCAGATTTGAAGCAGCTTGGGATCATTGATGAAATTATTTCTGAAACACGTGGTGGTGCACACCGCGATGTAAATCAACAAGCGGAGGAAATCAATAAGGTTCTGAAAGCTTCATTAAAGCAACTCTCCGGTCTATCGGAAGAGGAGTTAGTTGACCACCGATATAAAAAGTATAAATTGATTGGACATTATTCGTCATTAAATGAGTATATCGGGGTAAATTAAGAACGTGCAATCGCACGTTCTTTTTCTTCCTATATCCATATAGAAAGAGTTATTGGTATATAAAGCGTTTCCATTAGTTTTATAATTCTGTCTTTATGAGTATTTTAAGTCAAATGTTGTGATAGGCTATTCTTCATGGTATTTTAAAAATATTGGTGTGTGAATCGATACCAAAAATAAAGTTGGATTGGTAATTATTCACAGTTGAAAATACATAAAAGTAAAGAGGTGATAGACTATGAAACGAATTGGTGTCCTAACAAGTGGCGGAGATGCCCCTGGAATGAATGCAGCAGTACGTGCAGTAGTCAGAAAGGCTATTTACCATGATATCGAAATCTATGGTGTTATTGGTGGGTATGCAGGTTTGATGAGTGGAAATATTAAACAGCTAGAGCTAGGTTCGGTAGGAGATATTATTCATCGTGGCGGAACCTTCCTTCAATCTGCCCGTAGTGAAGAGTTTAAGACCAAAGAAGGACAGCAAAAAGGAATTGAACAATTAAAGAAACATGGAATTGATGGCCTGGTCGTAATCGGTGGAGATGGCTCGTACCGAGGTGCAAAAGCTTTAACAGAACAGGGTTTCCCTTGTGTTGGGGTTCCAGGAACAATTGACAATGATATTCCAGGAACTGAATTTACGATTGGGTTCGATACTGCCTTGAATACTGTTATCGATGCAATTGATAAGATTAGGGATACCGCTTCTTCCCATGAACGAACATTTATCATTGAAGTAATGGGAAGAAATGCTGGAGATATTGCTTTATGGTCAGGGCTTGCAGGTGGTGCTGAAACGATACTGATTCCGGAAGCGGAGCAAGATATCAAAGAGATTGCTCAGCGTCTGAAAAGTGGTCAGGAGCGCGGAAAAAAACACAGTATTATTATCGTAGCTGAAGGTGTAATGAGTGGCTATGAGGCGGGTAAACAAATTAAGCAGGAAACAGACATGGATACAAGGGTGACCGTATTAGGTCATGTCCAACGGGGAGGGTCACCTACTGTTACAGACCGCGTACTAGCCAGTAGACTTGGCGCGAGGGCAGTAGAGCTTTTATTGGAAGATAAAGGCGGTCGAGCTGTTGGAATCGAGAAGAATCAGTTAGTTGATTATGATATCATTGAGGCACTAGCAATGCCCCACAATGTTGATATGGATTTGTATAAGCTTTCTAAAGAATTATCAATATAATAGCAACAGTTAAATCAGGAGGTCACACTATTTATGCGTAAAACTAAGATTGTATGTACCATTGGACCGGCTAGTGAAAGCGTTGAGAACTTAACTCAGTTAATGGAAGCAGGCATGAATGTCGCTAGACTTAACTTTTCTCATGGAGATCATGAGGAACATGGCCAAAGGATTATAAATATTCGCGAAGCAGCACAAAAAACAGGCAAGAACGTTGCCATCCTGCTTGATACAAAGGGCCCTGAAATTCGGACAAACAATATGACTGACGGC
Organism: Mesobacillus maritimus; assembly: GCF_044803185.1. Lineage (GTDB taxonomy): Bacteria > Bacillota > Bacilli > Bacillales > Cytobacillaceae > Mesobacillus_B > Mesobacillus_B maritimus_B. The sequence continues at coordinate 4,446,881 of NZ_CP085225.1, read as the reverse complement.
GCACTTGAACTTGAAGCAGGGAAAGAAATTATTGTTTCAATGACTGAGGTTTTAGGTACTACAGAGAAGTTCTCAATTACTTACGAACAACTGATTGATGATGTAAATCCTGGGGATAAGATTTTACTTGATGACGGTTTAATTGGGCTTGAAGTCCTTGAACTAGATAAGGCAAATGGCGAAATCAAAACCAAGATTTTAAATAGTGGAACTCTAAAGAACAAAAAAGGTGTTAATGTACCTGGCGTATCTGTTCAGCTACCAGGAATCACTGAAAAAGACGCTCAGGATATACTGTTCGGAATTGAACAAGGCGTTGATTTTATCGCAGCTTCATTTGTCCGTAGAGGTTCGGATGTACTAGAAATTCGCGAATTACTAAAAGAAAACAATGCTACATATATAAACATTATTCCTAAGATTGAAAACCAAGAAGGTGTCGACAATATCGATGAAATTCTTGAAGTTTCAGACGGACTAATGGTTGCTCGTGGAGACTTAGGGGTAGAAATTCCTGCGGAAGAAGTTCCACTAGTACAAAAGGACTTAATCAAGAAGTGTAATACACTTGGCAAGCCGGTTATCACAGCTACACAAATGCTTGATTCCATGCAGCGGAACCCAAGACCTACACGTGCAGAAGCAAGTGATGTAGCTAATGCGATATTTGATGGTACCGATGCAATCATGCTTTCAGGGGAGACAGCTGCTGGACAATATCCAATTGAAGCAGTACAAACGATGCATAATATTGCTTCTCGCGCGGAAACAGCTTTAAATCACAAAAATCTTCTATCACTTCGTAGTAAAACAACGGAGCATAGTATTACGGATGCAATTGGACAATCTGTTGCTTATACGGCTTTAAACCTAGATGTGAAGGCAATCATTACTCCGACTGAGAGTGGACATACAGCGAGAATGATTTCAAAATACCGTACAAAAGCACCAATTATTGCCGTAACTTCAAATGATTATGTTCAGCGTCGTCTGGCTTTAGTTTGGGGTGTCTATCCACAGCTTGGTAAAGCAGCCAATACCACAGATGAGATGCTTGCCAATGCGGTTGAGGATAGCACGAACAGTGGTTTTGTAAAACATAGTGACTTGGTTGTCATCACTGCGGGCGTACCAGTGGGTGAGTCAGGTACAACAAATATCATGAAAATCCATGTTGTTGGAGATATCATTGTAAAGGCACAAGGAATTGGTCGGAAGACTGCTTTCGGAAAAGTTGTTCTTGCTAATAATGCAGAAGAGGCTTTAAGTAAGGTCCAAGAAGGTAGTATTCTTGTGACGGTCGGTTCAGATCGTGAAATGGTTCCAGCAATCGAAAAATGCGCAGCCTTAATTACTCAAGAGGGTGGCCTAACTAGCCATGCAGCTGTTGTAGGCTTGAATGTGGGAATTCCAGTAATTGTTGGTGTTGAAAATGCAATGGAAATTTTTAAAGACGGTCAGGAAATTACTGTAGATGCACAAAGAGGCGTTGTCTATAACGGACATGCTAATGTTCTATAATAACATGTAAAAAAGGAACGGGGCCAGACACCCCGTTCCTTTTTGCAATAACCTCGGGTTGGTATAAATTGTGTTTAGGGCATATTTTAAGCATATAATAGAAAAAGACAAGCATTGAGGGGTGAAATCTATGAGGTATCTTTTTTTAGCTATTGTTCTTGTTCCTGCGATAGAAATAGCCTTATTATTGCTAGCCGGACAAACGATAGGAATATTTCCTACCTTTGCATTAATTCTCTTGACTGGTATAGTTGGTGCCTATTTGACGAAACAACAGGGTTTGGCCACCATTCGAGATGTTCAAGACCGGTTCCAAAGGGGCACCATGCCTGGAGACGCACTATTGGATGGGGTATGTATATTGGTAGGCGGCACACTATTGCTTACACCTGGCTTTGTGACAGATTTAATTGGATTTTTATTGTTAGTCCCAGCTTCTAGGAAATACTTTAAAATTTGGTTAATGAAATTTTTCAAAAATAGAATGGACAGAGGAACGATTACGATTATTCGTTGAATCAACTTACATTTCTATATCTGTCAAACATCGCGGCTTTCATTTCCTTTAATGAAAGCCCAAAGGTCGTGAAACACATTGGCACGGTGGAGTGTATTGATGATTACAAGCACTACTGGACCAACAATTAAACCAATAAAGCCTATTAATTTATAGCCGACGAATAAAGCGATTAAGGTAGCTAACGGATCAATCCCGATGTTTGAAGAAAGGATTTTTGGCTCCATAAGCTGCCGCTGGACTAAAACAACTAAATATAACACCCCGAGACCGATGGCAAGGTGCATCTCGCCAGACACTGCTTCAAAAATAATCCAGGGTACAAATATGGCCCCCGTTCCTAAATAAGGAACAATGTCCACAAGGCCAGTCACAAGGGCTATTGTAATGGCGTAATCGACCTTTAAGATTAATAATCCGATTAAGATTGTAACAGTTGTTAGGGAGACAAGTGTGGCTTGTGCAGTAATAAAGCCAAACAATGCTTTCTTTAAATCAACAAAAACTGTTTTTCCACTAGTCTTAGCTTTACCTGGCAACAAACGATTACCGATTTTAGAAAGTCTGTACCAATCTTTACTAATAAAAAAGGTCCCGAGAAGAGAAAAAATGATGACTGTTGCTGCGCTTGGAAACCAACCTAATATAGTGGGGATGTTTTCAAAAAAACCTTGGATGAAGTTGCCTAAAGTCGTACCGACCTGGGTTCCGACATTTTGAATATTCTCGAGTATCGTATCCTGCTGCCCAGTTTCTAGGTTCATAAAAAGACCTGAAAGCTGATTGTATAGTGGAATCACTTGGGCAGCGAAGAATACCTCTATATAGGTAATTAGGGTTTGAACATGAGTAGGTACTACTTTAGAAAGGTATTCAGCTCCGGCGACAATTTCCACTACCAACAAAGTAATCAGTCCAGCAAACACGGAGAAGATTAATAGTAAAGACACAAAAACAGCAAAGCCTCTCGGCAACCTTGCTTTTTTCTCGAAAAAATTAACAATTGGGTTGATTGAAAAAGCAATTAAAAATCCGATTATAAATGGATAGGTGATTTTGGATACATAATAGAAAGAGACTAGGAAGACAATAATAAGTACTGCTACTAACAAAAATCTTAAGGTTCTATTTACATAGATTGGATTCAAGGATATCCCCTCTCACAATTTATTTTCATATTTCAAGGATTCGCCAAATAATTTGGAAATCCTCCCCTATTTGGCTAGGGAGTAATGTGGAGGAGGAGTAAAAAAAAAGAAAATTTTGATGAAACTGAATAAACTATGTTACAATAGTAAATACCTCGGAAGGGGCGAATTAATTGGTATATGAACCATTTCTCTTTTTGGGCTTACTGCTCGTCATTGCTTTGGTTGCAAAAAATCAATCCTTGATTATTGCAGTTGGTGTCCTTTTTGTCCTAAAACTTTTAGGGTTTGATTCGAAAATTTTTTCATATATTCAAGGAAAAGGCATCAATTGGGGAGTAACCATTATTACAATCGCGGTATTAGCTCCAATTGCAAGTGGTGATATTGGCTTTAAAGATTTAACGGGTGCTTTCAAAACCCCATACGCTTGGATTGCACTTATTTCAGGGATCCTTGTGGCACTTCTTGCCAAAGGAGGGGTTATTTTACTTGCTTCAGATCCGCATATTACGACAGCGCTAGTACTTGGAACCATATTGGCTGTTTCGATTTTCAAAGGAGTCGCTGTTGGTCCTTTAATTGGTGCAGGGATTGCTTACGCAGCAATGAGGTTTTTTGAGTTTTTTAAATAGTCTTTTGTTAAGGTTCTTTTCTCAAACTTTGGTACCTTTTTGTTAACTGTGATAGTTTAAGCTTTATTTTTACCGCAAAAATAACTTTCTAATCATGAGAAAAGTGCTTGCAAACATACTATAACGCACCAAATAACTTAACTTGCGTTAAAATCAGCTTTAGGATTTTAACAACATACTTTCGAAAACAGCTTTGTGAAATAACAAATTTTTAACGATTTAAGTACTTTTCGTTCACAAAAGTCAGAGAATTGTTTATAATAGGACTTGTAATTATACTTGCTCTTCCTTTCATTGTCGTAAAACCCAGTTAAATGGGTTTTTCATTAAAGGATAATGTAAGCATTTTCTTTTTTGGTCTATTTCTGAGCAAGCGCTCGGTCTATAGTGATACTGGAGAATGGAAAGGTTGACTGTGCATTTGTCAGGTGTTAGGGAATTCTTTTATTCTGATAGCTATTATTCTATGACTCCAGTAGGTAAATTAAAGACAAATACGATGTGGGGAAAATTACCAAGAGAAGGAGAGATTCAGTATGACAGTAACACGTGGTCTTGAAGGGGTAGTGGCAACAACATCTTCCATCAGCTCAATTATTGATGACACACTTACTTATGTAGGGTACAACATTGATGATCTTGCAGATAATGCAAGCTTTGAGGAAGTTATTTATTTATTGTGGCATGGCAGACTGCCGTTAGCTCCTGAACTTGATGAGTTAAAAAATCAATTAGCAGAAAATATGGCATTGCCGAAAGAAGTGTTAGAACACTTCAAGTTGTATCCAATCGATAAGATTCATCCGATGGGTGGACTTCGAACAGCGGTTTCGCTTTTGGGCTTACACGATGAAGAATCAGATGTGATGGACGAAGAAGCAAATTACCGAAAAGCAATCCGTCTTCAAGCGAAAATGCCAGCAATTGTTACTGCTTTTGCACGGATTCGTAAAGGCTTAGAGCCGATTGCTCCTCGAACTGATTTAAGCTTTGCGGCAAACTTTTTATATATGCTGACTGGGAAAGAACCAGAACCTATTGCAATCGAAGCCTTTAATAAGGCACTCGTCTTACATGCTGACCATGAGTTAAACGCATCGACTTTTACAGCTCGCGTATGTGTGGCCACTTTGTCTGATGTATATTCAGGAGTAACTGCAGCAATAGGCGCATTAAAAGGACCACTTCATGGTGGTGCCAATGAGGCCGTTATGAAAATGTTGACAGAAATCGGGACGTTAGAAAACGTTGAACCTGCCATTCGTCAAAAACTAGAAAATAAAGAGAAAATCATGGGATTCGGACATCGTGTATACCGCCAAGGTGATCCACGTGCGAAGCACTTACGTGAAATGTCTGCTAAGTTAACAGAGTTAACAGGAGAACCACACTGGTATCAAATGTCTACTCAAATTGAAAAAATTGTCACTGGCGAGAAAAAACTGCCACCAAACGTGGACTTCTATTCTGCTTCTGTCTATCACAGCCTTGGAATTGACCATGATTTATTCACGCCGATTTTTGCGGTCAGCCGTGTTTCCGGATGGTTAGCACATATCCTTGAACAGTACTCAAACAACCGCTTAATTCGTCCGCGTGCTGAGTACACTGGACCTGGTATGCAGAAATATGTTTCAATTGAACTTAGAGGTTAGTATTTACTTATTGCCAGAAAATTGTTCTAATTAAAAGTGTGAAAAAGAGATGTGGCTGTTACGACAATATAAAAAAACAGTTTGTAATAGTTCCATTTCTTTAAATTAGAATAGAAGGCTATTTAGCCTTCTATTCTAGCGAATAATTTGGAGGGAGATTTATAACATGACACAACAAGGTGAAAAAATCGCAGTTAAAGACGGAGTATTAAACGTACCAAATAATCCAATTGTTCCATTTATTGAAGGTGACGGCACAGGTCCTGACATTTGGGCATCTGCTAGCAGAGTTTTAGATGCTGCTGTTGAGAAAGCATACAAAGGAGAGCGCAAGCTTGTTTGGAAAGAAGTTCTAGCAGGTGAAAAAGCGTTCAATCAAACTGGAGAGTGGCTACCAAAGGAAACTCTAGAAGCTATTGATGAGTATCTAATTGCTATTAAAGGGCCATTAACAACTCCTATCGGTGGAGGAATTCGTTCTCTTAACGTGGCATTACGTCAAGAATTAGATCTATTCGTATGCTTACGTCCAGTTCGTTGGTTTGAAGGAGTACCTTCTCCAGTAAAACGTCCTCAAGATACAGATATGGTTATTTTCCGTGAAAACACAGAAGATATCTACGCTGGAATTGAATACCAAAAAGGTTCAGACGAAGTAAAGAAATTAATTTCCTTCCTTCAAGATGAACTAGGAGTAAATAAAATTCGTTTCCCTGAGACTTCTGGCCTTGGAATTAAGCCAGTATCTGAAGAAGGAACAAGCCGTTTAGTACGTGCTGCTATTGAATATGCAATTAAAGAAGGACGTAAATCCTTAACATTGGTACATAAAGGCAATATCATGAAGTTCACTGAAGGAGCATTCAAGAACTGGGGCTATGAGCTTGCTGAAAGAGAATACGGTGATAAGGTATTCACTTGGGCAGAGTATGATCGTATTAAAGATGAGCACGGAACTGATGCTGCGAACAAAGCTCAATCTGATGCTGAAGCTGCTGGAAAGATCATCGTTAAAGATGCAATCGCTGATATCTTCCTACAACAAATCCTTACTCGTCCAAAAGAATTTGATGTTGTTGCAACAATGAACCTTAACGGAGATTATATTTCCGATGCACTTGCTGCACAGGTTGGTGGAATTGGAATTGCTCCTGGAGCAAACATCAACTATGAAACAGGTCATGCAATCTTCGAAGCAACACATGGTACTGCTCCTAAATATGCAGGATTAGATAAGGTTAACCCTTCTTCAGTAATTCTATCAGGTGTATTAATGCTTGAACATTTAGGATGGACTGAAGCAGCAAACATGATTTTGAAATCAATGGAAAACACAATCGCTTCTAAAGTTGTAACATACGACTTCGCTCGTTTAATGGATGGAGCTACTGAGGTTAAGTGCTCTGAGTTCGGCGATGAGCTAATCAAGAATATGGAATAATTAGGTTAATTAAAGAGGGGATTCTGGAAGGAGCCCCTCTTTAAAAATAAACAAAGAAGTTGGAAGATTCAAAATAATGTTTCCGGGAGGTTTCTTTATGTCTTTAAAACGTAAAAAGATATCTGTAATAGGTGCGGGATTTACGGGAGCTACTACTGCATTCATTCTTGCTCAAAAAGAGCTGGGTGATGTTGTACTGGTCGACATTCCACAAGCAGAAAATCCTACAAAGGGTAAAGCCTTAGATATGTTGGAGGCTGGTCCTGTGCAAGGATTTGATGCAAACATTATCGGAACTTCTAATTATGAGGATACAAAGGAATCTGACGTTGTTGTCATTACAGCTGGGATAGCACGTAAGCCAGGAATGAGCCGTGATGATTTGGTTCAAACAAACCAAAAAGTTATGAAAGCGGTAACAAAAGAAATAGTCAAATATTCTCCAAACTGTCATATTCTTGTATTAACAAATCCAGTTGATGCAATGACCTACACAGTATTTAAAGAATCTGGCTTTCCTAAAAATCGTATCATCGGCCAGTCAGGTGTTCTTGATACTGCGCGTTTCCGCACCTTTGTCGCCCAGGAACTTAACCTTTCAGTCAAAGACATCACTGGTTTCGTATTAGGTGGCCATGGTGACGACATGGTGCCTCTTGTACGGTACTCCTATGCGGGTGGGATTCCGCTTGAGACATTAATACCTAAGGAGCGCCTAGAAGCAATTGTTGAACGGACTCGGAAGGGTGGCGGGGAAATCGTTAACCTTCTCGGAAACGGCAGTGCCTATTATGCACCAGCAGCTTCCCTTGTTGAAATGGTTGAAGCAATTGTAAAAGATCAACGCCGCGTACTTCCTTCTATCGCCTATCTTGAAGGGGAATATGGGTATGATGGTATTTACCTAGGTGTACCAACCATTCTCGGTGCAAATGGAATTGAACAAGTCATTGAGCTGGAACTTACGGCGGATGAAAAAGAAGCACTTGATAAATCAGCCGAAGCAGTTCGCAATGTAATGAAAGTATTAGCTTAGTATTTTTCTAAACAATGCTGTGATAAGGCCATTGTTTGTTTCGCACTGTTGATTGGAGCGGAAGGCACGAAGACTCCTCGAAAATGAACTACACATTTTCTCGTGCGTGGGCAAATTCAAGGATGTAATTCAGTGTCCTGCGGAGTACGGGGCAGGGGAGACCTAGGTTGAATTGGTCCGAGTGAGGGACCAATTAACCCCATAGGCGCTTAAGCGCCGAGGAGATAGAAAAGCGGAAGCGCCTTGTTCAGCCCCGACAAGCGCTGGAGGGCAGGCAGATGAAGTCGTTCTTTGACTTCAACTGACGGACCGAAGCGACTCGAGGGGCTAGGCGCTGGAGCTGCCCAGGCTCCCCGGCACGCCCGCGAACCGCTCGTGCCTGGAGCGGAAATCAACAACCACGTATAACACAGTATGGTCAAAAGAAAAAATCGGGGAATGTTCCCCGGTTTTTTTGCAAATAATAGTAGATATATTGATTTTTTTAGGGGGATGACCTGCTATGTTGCTAGGAAAAAAGCGAAAGCTTGGGAGAACGATTGAAGATATCTCCGTCGGAGAAAAACTTAGCCTCACAGAAAAGATTGAGGATAAGGATCTTTTGTTATTTTTAGGCTTAACGAATGATTCGAACCCTTTATACATTCAGCATGACTATGCATCTCAGACCCCGCACAAGAAACCGGTTGTACCTGCTATTATGTTAAATGGGATTATCACTTCAGCGATATCAAAATATTTACCAGGGCCAGGTAGTTATATTTTAAAACAAGAAATGGAGTATGTAGCTCCAGTTTACCATTACGGTACCATACAGTTTTTATTTGAGGTTACCCAAATTAACCGTGATGGCCACTCTGTGGAAATAACGGTCAATGCCACAAATGAAGAAGAGGTTGAAGTATTAAAAGGAAAATTAACCGTATGCCCACCATATCCGCCTCAACCAGATGAAGGGCATGCGCTGGAGAATTTTTGAAGATGCTATAAATGCATCTTTTTTTTATTGGCTAATTTCTATTTGTGAAGTATTTCTCTTTATGAAGATGTTTTATAAGGTTTATAATTAAACTTGATTCTAAAACTTATTTATTGGAGGGCATTATGACAAGGGTACTTGTAGTCGATGATGAACAATCAATCTTAACATTGCTTCAATATAATCTTGAGCAATCAGGATATGAAGTGTTAACCGCAATGGATGGAGAAGCAGGAGAACTTTTGGCATTGGAGAAAGAGCCTGAGTTAATTATTCTTGACCTAATGTTGCCTAAACTTGATGGCATTGAAGTCTGTAAACGTCTTCGCCAGCAAAGAGTGATGACCCCAATTTTAATGCTGACCGCAAAGGATGACGAATTTGATAAAATTCTTGGTCTTGAACTGGGCGCGGACGATTACATGACAAAACCTTTCAGTCCACGAGAAGTGGTCGCACGAGTGAAAGCAATACTGAGGCGTTCGAAGTTGATGCCAGAAACTCAGAAGGATCAAGAGGAAGAAAATAATCAAATCCGTATTGGGGAATTGAAAATCCTAGTAGAAAACTATGAAGCCTATTTTAAGGAGAACCTTCTTGAGTTAACGCCTAAAGAATTTGAATTGCTGGTTTACTTAGCGAAGAACAAGGGACGAGTACTAACAAGAGATCAGCTATTAAGTGCAGTTTGGAAGTATGATTTTGCGGGTGATTCACGGATTGTCGATGTACATATTAGTCATTTAAGAGATAAAATCGAACAAAATACTAAAAAGCCGATATATATTAAAACGATTCGTGGCCTAGGGTACAAGCTGGAGGAACCAAAGAAGGCATGACGAAATACCGATCCCGGCTTCTGGTTGCACTAATCACCCTCATCATAGTTGTTCTACTAGGCTTGGGCATTGTTTTAGGTCAGCTTTATAAAAACCAGTACTTAAATACTGTGAATGAGCGGCTAAAAAATGAGATTAATATTATTTCATACTTTATAGAGGAAAATGGCGGGATTCCTTCCTTAGAAGCAAATAAGATTGAAGAGATTGGAGTATTGTTGAAAACTCGAGTTACAATTGTTGACTCTAAGGGTAGGATTCTGTTTGATACTGAATCAGATAAAACAGAGAAGTCGAGGCACGTTGATATAATTAAAGAGGTGCTCGCTAGTAAGGGACAAAATGAGAGGGAAGGGAACTATTCTTATGGTACTCAAATACAGTACTTTTGGAAAACTATCGAACGAAACGGGCAAATAGAAGGGCATACTTTTCTTTCCACGAAGGTTAATGAAATGAACGAAGCCTATAGCCAGTTGTGGTGGGTTTTAAGTGTAATTCTAGGTCTAGCATTATTAGTAATCATTCTGCTTGGTTCAAAAATCACTTCAAGGTACACAAAGCCAATTGAATCGGCAACAAATGTTGCGATTGAGTTGGCTAAGGGGAATTATCGCGCAAGAACCTATGAGGATCATATTGATGAAACAGGCATGCTTAGTGCCTCTATTAATATCCTTGCTCGCAACTTACAAGAATTAATGAAGTCACAAGAAATGCAACAGGATCGGCTTAGCACATTGATTGAAAATATGGGAAGCGGTCTTATCCTCATTGATAAACGGGGGTATATCAATTTAATTAATAAAACCTACAAAGAAACCTTTCAAGTGGACACGGGAGAGTATCTTTACAGGCTTTATCATGAGGTAATTGAACATAAAGAAATTAGTTCACTAGTAGAAGAAATCTTTATGACCGAAAAAAAGATAAAAAGACAAGTGGTTCTTCCACTTAGTATAGAAAGACGCTATTTCGAGGTATACGGTGTACCAATCATTAGTTCCAATAATGTTTGGAAGGGTGTTTTACTCGTTTTCCATGAAATAACTGGGCTAAAGAAATTGGAGCAGGTACGTAAGGACTTTGTTGCCAATGTTTCACATGAGTTGAAAACACCAATTACCTCAATTAAGGGGTTCTCTGAAACCTTGCTTGATGGAGCAATGGAGGATAAGCAGGCACTCGAGGCGTTTTTAACCATCATTTTAAAAGAAAGTGATCGACTGCAGTCGCTTGTTGAAGACTTACTAGAACTTTCAAGAATTGAACAACATGGCTTTAAATTAATGGTAGAAAATCTTGATTTAAATAAACAAATCTCAGAAGCAGTTACGATGGTAAAAGCGAGTGCTTCAGAGAAAAATATTACCCTTGATTTGAAAGCCAATTGCTCCAGTACCATAATCTCAGGAGATGTATATAGGCTGAAGCAGGTATTCATTAATTTATTGACTAATGCGGTGGCCTACACACCAAATGGTGGTTCCGTTTCGGTTGAAATCATTAATCAAGCCGAGGAAGCAATTGTTCTTGTGAAAGATACTGGAATTGGCATGGACAAGAATGAGATACCTAGAATCTTCGAACGATTTTATCGCGTAGATAAAGCGAGGAGCAGGAATTCAGGTGGAACCGGTCTTGGACTAGCAATTGTTAAACATATCATGGAAGCTCATAAAGGCACGATTGAAGTACAAAGCAAAGTAGGAGAAGGAACAGTATTTACCCTCAAATTAAAAAAAGAAATGGATAATATTTGAAGAGAAAACTGAAACCTAATGGGCAGTAGGAACGTAATAACAATTATAGATAAAGAAGGGGGAGAGATAGGTGAGCTTAAGGAAACTATATGTATTAACCGGTGCTGTTATTCTTGCCGCATTGTTAGTGCTTGTCGCTCTAACAAGCTGGTATACGGTAGATGAATCAGAGCAAGCAGTTATCTTAACATTTGGGGAAGTTGAAGAAGGGATTAGTGAGCCAGGTCTTCATTTTAAATTACCTTGGCCGATCCAATCAGTTGAAACCCTTTCAAAGGAAACGTTTAGTCTACAATTTGGTTATGAGGAAAAGAATGGAGAAATTCAAGACTTTCCTGATGAAACCAAAATGATTACAGGGGATGAAAATATAGTCCTTGCTGACCTTGTCGTGCAATGGAAAATTACAAACCCTGAAAAATATTTATTTAATTCTGATTCTCCAAAAGAAGTTTTATACGATGCAACGTCTGCGTCGGTAAGGAGTATCATCGGAAATTCAAAAATAGATGATGCACTTACATCTGGGAAAGCGGAAATTGAAGCAGAGGTTCGTGACCTTTTATCTAGTCTCGTAGAAAAATATGATATTGGTGTTTCGGTTCTTGCTGTAAAGCTTCAAGATGTCGAATTACCTAATGATGATGTTCGAAAAGCGTTTACAGATGTAACCGATGCTCGTGAAACAATGAATACCAAAATCAATGAAGCAAATAAATACCGAAATCAAAAAATCAATGAAGCTGAAGGGGAGAAGGATGCTCTCATTTCAAGAGCACAAGGGGAAAAGGCTGCTAGAATTGAGGGGGCGCGTGGAGACGTAGCCGTATTCAATGCTTTATATGGTGAATATAAAGGGAATCCTGAGATTACAAGGGAACGACTAGTTATTGAAACTCTTGAACAGGTTCTTCCAGGTGCTGAGATTTATATTATGAATGATGATGGCAATACATTAAAATATTTCCCGATACGTCCACTTGAAGGAGAACAGCCGAAGCCCACTGTAGAAGGGAGCGAAGAAAATAATGGCTGATGATAATATCATTGATATGAATGAACGCTCAGGAAAAATGAATGGGTGGAATAAGTATACCAAATTCGGTCTTTTTATCGTAGTATTACTTGTATTATTAGTTTTTATTTTTAATAATTTATTTGTCGTAAAAGAGGGAGAATATAAGGTCATTCGGCAGTTCGGAGAGGTAGTAAGAATTGATAGTGAGCCAGGGTTGTCCTATAAAATTCCATTTATTCAAAGTGTAACAACGCTTCCAAAATATCAAATGACGTATGACGTTTCACAAGCTGAAATTAATACTAGGGATAAAAAGCGTATTTTGATAGATAATTATGCAATTTGGAGAATTGAGGATCCGAAAAAAATGATTGCCAATGCTCGTACACTAGAGGCAGCTGAATCACGGATGGAGGAATTTATCTATTCCGTGACTAGAACGGAACTCGGGCAATTAAATTATGATGAAATCATCAATGATGAAAAATCATCAAGGGGTTCCTTGAATGATCGAATTACGGAGCAGGTAAATGAACTCCTAGTTAGAGATAACTATGGGATTAGTGTAACCGACGTTAGAATGAAGCGCACCGACCTTCCTGAAGAAAATGAATTATCTGTTTTTACGCGTATGATTTCTGAGCGTCACTCAACTGCTCAAGATTATTTGTCACAAGGTGATGCCAGGAAAAACCGAATTGAGGCCGAAACAGATAAGGAAGTAAATGAAATGCTGGCAAAAGCAAAAGCGGATGCAGAGGAGATTCGAAGTGAGGGGGAAGCAGAAGCAGCTAAGGTCTACAATACTGCCTTTTCAAAAGACCCTGAGTTCTACTCACTTTATCGAACACTTGAATCTTACAAGAAAACTATTGGAGATGACACTGTTATCATCCTTCCGTCTGACTCGCCATATGCGCGGATTTTAACGGGATATATCGATTAATCTCATAGCACTTTTTTTTCGAAATTGAAAGGCCGTTATTTTTCTTTCTATTCTAGCTCATGATAGAATAAAGAAGGAAAAATGAACGGCCTTTTTTGTTTGAGGCTGTGTTAAGTACGGTTTTCCATACTGTTGATCTTTTCGGGAATAGAAGGAGGAGGAATTATGGCCAAGAAGCTGGTCCTTATCGATGGAAACAGCATTGCCTATCGCGCTTTTTTTGCGCTTCCATTGCTAAATAATGATAAAGGTGTACATACGAATGCCGTTTATGGCTTTACAATGATGCTAATGAGGATTCTCGAAGACGAGAAGCCATCACATATTTTAGTTGCATTTGATGCAGGAAAGACAACTTTTAGACACTCAACTTTTACTGAATATAAAGGTGGCAGGCAAAAGACGCCACCCGAGTTATCCGAGCAGTTCCCATTTATTCGCGAGCTATTAAAGGCTTATAGTATTCCTCAATATGAACTTGTGAATTATGAAGCAGATGATATTATCGGTACACTGTCAACTGTTGCCGAGCGCGATGGTTTTGAAGTCAAAATCATCTCAGGGGACAAAGACTTAACCCAGCTCAGCTCAGATAAAACCACTGTGAGTATTACGAAAAAAGGGATTACTGAAATTGAGGAATATACCCCTCAACATATTAAAGAAAAGTACGGGCTGAGTGCGGAGCAAATAGTAGATATGAAAGGCTTAATGGGGGATGCCTCAGACAATATTCCAGGTGTACCTGGAGTTGGTGAAAAGACGGCCATTAAACTGCTCAAAGAATTTGACACACTAGAAAATCTACTAGGGTCCGTTGAAAAGGTTAGTGGGAAAAAGCTTCAGGAAAAGCTCCAAGAATTTAAGGAGCAAGCCATTATGAGTAAGCAACTAGCAACAATTACAAAAGAAGCTCCAGTAAAGCTAGAGCTTAGTGAGCTTGAATATGAAGGCTATCAAAAAGAAGAGCTTGTAAAATTATTCAAAGAGTTAGGATTTAATTCTCTTATAGAAAAAGTGGGCGGGGAAGATTTTCCTGAAAGCACTGAACTTATGGATATTGAATTTACTATTCCCGAAGAAATAACCGATGACTTATTTACGGAAGACAATGCTTTTTATGTAGAAATCCTCGAGGATAATTACCATTATGCAGACATCATTGGCTTTTCCGTTGCCAATGAAAAGGGGAGTTTTTATATTCCAGCAGAAAAGGCGATCCAATCGGAAGTGTTTAAGCGCTGGGCTGAGGATGAAACGAGGAAAAAGACCGTATTTGATGCGAAGAGATCGGAGGTCTCGTTACGTCATCATGGAATTCATCTAGTTGGAGTGGAATTTGACATCTTCCTTGCTTCCTATCTTATTAATCCTTCTGAGTCGACTGATGATCTTGCAGCCGTGGCAAAGCTCCATGGGTACCCTCACGTTCAACCGGACACAGTTGTTTATGGCAAGGGTGCAAAACGAAGAATTCCCGAAGAGGCCAACTTGTCTGAACATTTGGCTCGTAAGGCCGAGGCTATTTTTGAATTAAAGGGTCGACTTGCTAAAGAGTTACATCAAAACGAACAGGATGAGCTTTTTAATGAGCTTGAAATGCCACTTTCTCTCGTTCTAGCCGACATGGAATATCAAGGAGTTAAGCTGGATATGGATCGGCTTACAAATATGGGAGTGGAAATCGGTCAGAAGGTAGATGACCTTGAAAAAGAAGTTTTCCGTCATGCTGGTGAGGCGTTTAATATTAACTCACCAAAACAACTAGGGGTTATTCTGTTCGAGAAGCTCGGTCTGCCACCGTTAAAGAAAACAAAGACAGGCTACTCAACCAGTGCCGACGTACTTGAGCAATTGGCGCCGAAACATGAGATCATTCAGGAAATATTGCATTATCGTCAACTTGGGAAGTTACAGTCCACGTATATCGAGGGGCTACAAAAGGTTGTAAATAAAAAAACGGAAAAGGTACATACGCGCTTTAACCAAGCACTCACTCAAACAGGTCGGTTAAGTTCAACAGACCCTAACTTACAAAATATCCCAATCCGATTGGAGGAAGGGAGAAAAATCCGCCAGGCTTTTGTTCCATCTGAAGAAGGCTGGGTGATGTTTGCGGCGGACTATTCACAAATTGAATTAAGAGTACTTGCCCATATAGCCGGGGATGAAAAGCTAATTGAAGCGTTCAAAGAAGGCCATGATATTCATACAAAAACCGCTATGGAGGTCTTCCATGTTGAGGCAGATCAAGTTACAGATAATATGCGTCGTCATGCAAAAGCCGTTAATTTTGGCATTGTTTATGGCATTAGTGACTACGGTTTATCCCAAAGTCTAGCTATTACAAGAAAAGAGGCAGGTCAATTTATTGATCGATATTTAACGAGTTATCCTGGTGTTAAGGAGTATATGGAAGAAATCGTGCTTGATGCAAAAGAGAAGGGATATGTAACAACCCTCCTCCATCGCCGACGGTACTTACCTGAAATCACCAGCCGTAATTTTAATATTAGAAGCTTTGCTGAACGTACTGCCATGAATACCCCTATCCAAGGCAGCGCCGCTGATATCATTAAAAAAGCCATGGTTGAAATGGCAGATCGTCTTAAACAAGAAAAGCTTCAGTCACGGTTGTTGTTGCAGGTGCACGATGAACTAATCTTTGAAGCACCAGTAGAAGAAGTGGAAATATTGAAGAATATTGTTCCTGATGTCATGGAGAATGCAGTTGAACTTAAAGTTCCATTGAAAGTAGATTATGCTTACGGTCCAACCTGGTTTGACGCAAAGTAATAACGGAGGGAAAAGACTTGCCAGAGCTTCCAGAAGTAGAAACCGTTAGAAAAACTTTAGAATCACTCGTTATTGGGAAGGAAATTAAGGATGTTTCCATTTATTGGCCCAAAATGGTGAAACATCCTATCGAGGTCGAACAATTTACTGATGCTCTTCGAGGTCAACATATTTTGGAAATAGGAAGAAGAGGTAAATTCCTTATTTTCTATACCGAGGATTTCGCAATGATTTCCCATTTGAGGATGGAAGGTAAATACGGTGTATATTCTAGTGATTTGCCAATAGAAAAGCATACACACGCCATCTTTACGTTTACAGATGGAAGCGAGATGCGTTATAAGGATGTACGTAAATTTGGAACTTTTCACCTTTATCTCAAAGGTTCCGAGTTCAAGGAACCACCTTTAATTGGTCTAGGACCTGAACCCTTTTCAGAAGATTTTACCCTTGAGGGATTAAAGGAAAAGTTGGCGAAGACAACACGTAAAGTTAAGCCCGCTTTGCTTGATCAAAAGGTTTTAGTCGGTCTCGGTAACATCTATGTAGACGAGGCGTTGTTCCGCTCTAATATTCACCCGGAACGAATTTCTTCCTCGTTAAGTGAGAAAGAGATTGCGACACTGCATAAAGAAATCATCAATACGTTATCAGAGGCTGTTGAAAAAGGCGGCAGTACGATTCGTTCTTATATCAATTCTCAGGGTCAGATTGGAATGTTTCAGCTTGAATTATATGTTTATGGACGCCAAAACGAACCTTGTAAAAAATGCGGGACTGCATTAGAAAAGACAGTGGTAGGTGGGCGTGGAACCCACTTCTGTCCGAAGTGTCAAAAACTAAGTGAAAAATGACTTTTTATTTTTGAGGACGCATAATGTTTTGAAGTGACGTTCTATAATCAGTTTTGGTTTAACCTTGGATTAGCCTACTCCATATACTAATGTAGCGATTGACAGGAGGAGGCTTTTCCATGGTTCAGATTGTCTCGTTACTTTTGCTTGCTTTCGCTGTCAGTCTTGACAGTTTTAGTGTAGGATTTACTTATGGATTAAGAAAAGTGAAGATTCCTTTAAAGTCAATTATCACCATTGCCATATGTTCCGCTGGTGTCTTAATCGTGGCTATGACGATTGGTGAAGTTCTAGGAGAGGTTCTCCCAGAAGCGATAGCAGGGAAACTTGGTGGCTTTATTTTAATCCTGCTGGGTGCGTGGATTTTATATCAATTCTTCCGCCCGGAACAAACGGAATTACCAAACGACGATGAGAAAACCTTGATTAATCTTGAGATTCAATCTTTGGGGATTGTCATCAATATTTTGAAAAAGCCTATGTCGGCCGACTTCGACCGTTCGGGGACGATTACTGGAATTGAAGCAATTATGCTTGGTATGGCCCTTTCGTTGGACGCGTTTGGAGCCGGAATAGGAGCAGCTATGCTCGGTTTTTCTCCCTTTGCCCTCGCAATAGCGGCAGCGATTATGAGTTCTACCTTTGTATTCGCAGGGATGAAAGCGGGAATCTTTTTATCAGGTTACAGCTGGGTCCAGAAAATTAGTTTTCTACCAGGATTACTGTTGATAATTGTTGGAATTTTTAAACTCTAGACTAGAAAGGACCTTGAATATGTCGTTAACAATCGGATTAACTGGTGGTATTGCAAGTGGAAAAAGCACGGTGTCTAAGATGCTGACAGATCTGGGGATTCCAGTCATTGATGCAGACATCGAAGCGAGGCTTGCAGTTGAACGAGGAGAAACAGCTTATAATGACATTGTCCGTTACTTTGGGGAGGACATCCTTGATCAAGATGGGAATATTAACAGAGAAAAGCTTGGTTCCATTGTCTTTCATGATGAAGAAAAGCGAAAGGCCCTAAACTCCTTTGTGCATCCTGCGGTTCGCGAGAGGATGCTAGCGAAAGTTGAAAGGGCGAAGCAGAACAGTGAAAAAGCGATTGTTCTTGATATCCCCCTTTTAATTGAAGGGAATCTACAATATATGGCTGATAAAATTTTGCTGGTTTATGTTAATGAAGAAACACAACTTCAGAGGTTAATGGAACGCAATCAGTATAGTAAAGAAGAAGCTCTAGCGAGAATCAAATCACAGATGCCAATTGGAGAAAAAGTTAAACACGCCGATAAAGTCATTGATAATAACGGTACGATTGCCGAAACAAAGCAACAACTAGAGGAAATACTAGTCCAATGGGGAATGTAAGGAAGCCTAAATAGGTTTCCTTTTTTTTGTGGAAAAAGATGGATTAACGCCCTGAAATATCTGCTGCCTTTCCTATTTTCTAATAAATACCTTTAAGAGTTACATTATATTTAAAAATGTACGCTTTTAATTATCACAAAAAGAAATTAATATGTTATACTATTAGCAAATACGGGGTATTAAAGTATAACATTAATGTGGAAGGAGCCGTATAATGAAGGCTAAAATTGCAATTAATGGTTTTGGGAGAATTGGAAGAATGGTGTTTAGGAAGGCCGTTCTTGATCATAATCTTGAAGTTGTGGCGATAAATGCCAGCTATCCGGCTGAAACATTGGCGCACTTAATAAAATATGATTCTAATCATGGAAAATTCGAAGCAGATGTAAAAGCAGATGACGATGCATTAATCGTCAATGGCAAGCGAATTAAGCTCCTAAGCAACCGTAATCCGGAATTGCTACCTTGGAAAGAGTTAGAGATTGATATTGTCATAGAGGCTACTGGTAAATTCAACTCAAGAGATAAAGCAAGCCTCCATCTTGACGCGGGAGCTAAAAAAGTCATCCTAACAGCACCTGGGAAAAATGAAGATATTACGATTGTGATGGGGGTAAATGAAGGGGAGTTAAATCTTGAAAAACATGATGTGATTTCAAATGCATCATGTACAACGAATTGTCTAGCACCAGTTGCCAAGGTATTAGATTCCGAATTCGGCATTGAAAATGGCTTGATGACAACCGTTCATTCCTATACAAATGATCAAAAGAACATCGATAATCCGCATAAGGATTTGCGCCGCGCTCGATCGTGTGGCCAATCGATTATTCCAACATCAACTGGAGCTGCTAAAGCCCTTTCGCTTGTTCTACCGCAATTAAAGGGAAAACTTCATGGGATGGCTTTAAGAGTGCCAACTCCAAATGTCTCTCTTGTTGACCTTGTGGTAGATTTAAAGCGAGAAGTTACAATAGATGAAATCAATGAAGCATTCGTGTGTGCCTCTCGTGGTTCATTAAAAGGCATTCTTGAGTTTACTGACGAACCGCTTGTTTCAATCGATTTTAATACAAATGACCACTCCGCGATTATTGATGGGCTTTCAACAATGGTAATAGGCGCCAATAAAGTAAAGGTACTGGCATGGTACGACAATGAATGGGGTTATTCTTGCCGAGTTGTTGACCTTGCAAAATACGTTGCTAAAGAGTTGCATCAATTATCTAAAATGAAAGTAAGTTGAACCTTGTAAAGCGATAACAAAATTGGCCTGCCAACAATTTGTGGCAGGTTTTTTTCTTGTGGAAAACACCTGTTATTTTATGAAACTCCCTTGTTTGTTGTGCCTAATTTCAAGTGAAAAGTCCGGAGTGGAATTTTCGCTCCTTCTGTTGCAAAAACAATATAAACGAAGTATACTAGTCATCGTGAACTTCCTCATTAAGGTAATAATTAACTACTTAAAGGGTTAGGACCTCTCTGGACTAACTTTCCCCCGTGGTAGTTAAGTACCAATGAAAATGAGAACTTCATGTAGTGAAACTAGTTAGAGGGGGAAACTGAATATGGAAACAATGGGTCGTCATGTAATCTCAGAATTATGGGGTTGCGATTTTGAAAAATTGAACGATATCGATTTTATTGAAAGAACTTTTGTTGGGGCAGCATTAAAGTCTGGTGCAGAGATACGCGAGGTGGCGTTTCATAAATTTGCGCCACAAGGTGTAAGTGGAGTGGTTATCATTTCTGAATCGCATCTTACCATTCATAGCTTCCCGGAACATGGATACGCTAGCATTGATGTTTATACTTGCGGCGATTTAAACCCAAATGTAGCAGCAGAATACATTGCTGAAGCTCTGGGAGCCCAAACTCGTGAAAATATCGAAGTGCCACGTGGAATGGGTCCTGTACAATTAAAACAGGCTCAGATGAAAGCACAATAATAATAAAAATAGCAGGGAGGTGTAGCGATACACCTCTTTTTTGATTTTAGGCTATGGTTATATACATTTTTGATTGTTCAAACGCGGATTGGAGTGGAAGGGCCAGGCTCCCGGACTGCCCGCGAACCGCTCGTGCCTAGAGCGAAAATCAACAGCCTAGTTTAACACACCAAGAACGAATAAATGAGTTGTACAGACAATTTCTTTTTATTAAGATATAATTAAAGCATAATGATACACGGTTACATATTTATAAATCCGGAGTTGAGATTGATATGAAATGTCCAGCCTGCCACAATAATAACAGTCGTGTCCTTGATTCCCGTCCGATTGACGAGGGGAAGTCCATTCGTCGGCGAAGGGAATGCGAAGCTTGTTCATATCGATTTACTACCTTTGAAAAAGTAGAGGAATCCCCGTTGATTGTTGTCAAAAAAGAGGGGACTCGAGAAGAGTTTAATAGGGAAAAGCTATTAAGAGGGTTAATCAAAGCCTGTGAAAAGCGCCCTGTTGCTTTAAAACAATTGGAAGATCTAGTCTCAGAGGTTGAAAAAGAACTTCGTAGCAACGGAATTTCAGAGGTGAAGAGTGAACTAATTGGAGAAATGGTCATGGATAGGTTGGCAAAGGTCGATGAGGTAGCGTACGTCAGATTTGCATCTGTTTACCGCCAATTTAAAGATATCAATGTCTTTATAGATGAATTGAAGGAACTCATTAAGAAAGAACAGTCATAATCGAGCTGAAGGGGAAATCCTTGGCTCTTTTTTTATCATCGGGGGGGATGAGTATGGCACATTGGCAAGAGTTATTGCCTGTTGACCAATACGTCGTTGCATCAAATGGGTTGTTGCATGAATATGACCGGAAAGTGCTGACATTCTTGTATCAGCCTTTAATCGGACCGGTTTGTCTGAGTTTATATATGACGCTTTGGGCAGAGCTTGAAGAAAGTCGCCTCTGGTCGGCCACTTCTTCTCATCATAGTTTGATGAGTCTTCTTGGTTTAAATCTGAAGGATATTTACCATGCTCGTCTAAAGCTTGAGGGAATCGGCCTTCTGAAGACTTACGTGAGGAATGAGGATGACGAACGCTCATTCATTTATGAACTTCAGCCTCCTTTAACACCTGAACAATTCTTTTTAGATGGTCTTTTAAATATTTATTTATATCGTAAAGTAGGCAAAAACCAGTTTTTCAGAATGAAACGGTTTTTTACAGACAAAGCAGTGAGTAAACAGGAAAAGTATTCGGAGGTAACAAGAGAGTTTCAGGATGTCTTTGTTTCGGTTTCTCCAGACGCTTTACGCTACCACAATGATTCACCCGAAGAACTTGAACCACAGGAGGACCAGCAATTTATTGGTCGTCAAGATCCAGTCGGAATCCAGATTGACCCAGCTACTTTTGACTTTGACCTTCTGACTGCAGGCTTGAAGGAATCACTTGTTCCGAAGCAGGCGTTAACGAATAAAGTGAAAGAAGCCATTAGCAATCTTTCCTTTTTATATGGAATCGACTCAATTCAAATGAAGAATATTATCCTAAGTGCCCTGACGGCGGATAATGAAGTTGATATTGAGGATTTGCGCAAAGCTGCAAGAGACTGGTATCAGTTCGAGAATCAAGACCAACTGCCACAACTTCTTGATCGAAAGCAACCTGCTGAATTTCAATCTGGGATCACGAACCCTGTCACACAAGAAGACAAGCTCATGCAATATTTTGAACGGACTTCTCCGAGGGAATTATTGATTCAAATCTCTGCTGGGGCAACTCCATCAAAAGCCGACTTACAGATCATTGAAGACATTATGTTTAAGCAAAAACTCCAGCCTGGTGTGGTGAATGTTTTAATTGAGTATGTTATGCTCAGAACGGACATGAAGTTGAACAAGGCTTATATGGAAAAAATTGCTGGACATTGGGCGCGGAAGCAAATCAAAAGTGTCAAAGAAGCGATGGATTTGGCGAAGAAAGAACACAAACAATACATGGATTGGGCAGAAGAGAAAAAATCTCGACCTGCTCAGACACAACAGAAAAAAACGATACGAAAAGAAGTGCTGCCGGACTGGTTTGAGGGAAATCAAGAAGGTAAAATAGATAAGAAACAAGAAGACTTTGATTTTGAAAAGGAAAAGAAACTTCTCGAAGAAGAACTAAAGGAATTTAAATCAGGGAGGTGAGAGGCGTGCAAAACATTAATGATTCGTTAAGAAAGCTAGCCAATAACCAGAACTTTCAACAACGTTATGAGGCTCTTAAGGAAGAAGTATTGAGTGACCCTCTAGTAAAGGACTTTTTAAGACAACATCAAGGAGAAATAACAAGAAGCATGGTCGATAAAAGTCTGATGAAGCTTCATGAGTTTATCAATCAAAGCAAAGGCTGTAGCAAGTGTAGCAGTCTTGATAATTGTAAAAATATGATTCAAGGCTATGAACCAATTCTTGTGTTTAATGGTAAATTTATTGATGTGAAGTATGACCGCTGTCAGAAAAAAATCATGCATGATGAAAAGAAAAAAAATGAGCGCTTAATTTCTAGTCTATATGTGCCCAAAGAAATCCTAAAAGCCTCTCTAGGTGATATTGACCTTGATGATCCTGGTCGGCTTATGGCGATAAAAATGGCAAAAGATTTTATTAAAAATTATAATCCTGGTGAAAAGCAAAAAGGGCTTTATCTGCATGGTCCATTTGGTACCGGAAAATCATACCTACTTGGTGCGATTGCGAATGAACTAGCTAATAGGCACATAAGTTCAATGCTAGTCTATGTGCCAGAACTATTCCGTGAAATGAAAAATTCAATTGGAGATAACTCAGTTAATGAAAAGCTTGAAGTCATTAAAAAAGCAGCTATTCTTATGCTCGATGATATCGGAGCCGAGACGATGAGCAGCTGGGCGCGGGATGAAATTTTAGGGCCTATTCTCCAATTTAGAATGTCTGAAAACCTACCGACCTTCTTTACCTCAAATTTTGATATCGAAGGTTTGGCTCACCATTTAACCTACAGTCAACGTGGTGAAGTTGAACAGTTAAAGGCGGCAAGAATTATTGAAAGAATTCGATACCTAGCTGCTCCAGTAAGGGTAGAAGGGAAGAATCGACGAGTATAACTTGTGATTTGAAACCACTTGATTGTGGTTTCTTTTTTTTTGCAGTGAATTGGTGCCCTAAGTAAGAAGAAGGAAAGGCAGGGGGGTAACCAACATGTGCTTTGGTTACTTATGCAGTGGAAAAACAAGGCTGGACGGTTACTGTTAGCTAAAAGTACAAAATAATCCTTTCATCACTCTTTCAAAAGCAACCCACACCACCATCCCAAACCCATTTTTAAAAAAAACAAAGGAAAAATGCAATGGGTTCATTTAGATGCTTCTAAATTGAACATGTCCCCCATATATTAAATCAGGAGATTTTAACAAAAGGGGGGATATGGTTGATTGAAATCATCTTCCAAAAAGATCATGATGCCCGGCGAATGTACGGGCATATAATTGGACAATTACCAGAAGTCCAACTCGAAAATGGAATAATCCAAATAGATAAAGACCGAAAAATCATTAAAATTCTTACAAAAAATATGCCAAAAACGGCTTTTCATACGATTAAGGAAAGCGTATATGAATTTATCGCATTAAAAAAACGTGACGATTGGTTCAGAGAGATTTTATCTGAGCGATTTTTTTACACAGACCCCAATGAACAAGAGCAGATTCTTGAGATTATTTACTCCGTGATTGAGGGAAGTAGGGAGGATCTAGCCAACTTTTTACAAGAAACAGATGAAAAGAAATATGTATTCCAAGCCATTGATGAGTTCTTTAAAGGGAGTGTCAGTTTTTCATTTGATTCGTTTGTCGTCTTTCGATTGAAGCCATTTTTTGATAAGTTACAAAACTATGTTGAGGTGGCTATCGACGAATACAAATTAGAGCAAGAATACCAAATGTTTGTACAAACCCTAAGGGAATTCTTGCTAGGAAGGCCAGCTCAGCAAGAGACAATCCACTTGATTCTCGACGAGGAAACGGCCTTTTATAATTATAATTTTATTGAAATGAAACGGAATGAACTTATTAAAGGAATCGATCGTAAGTTGCTCGGGAATCATCCAATTTATGTTGATTCCGTCACAATTGCTCCTTTACTATCAATGGCTCCGTCGAATATTTACCTTTATACGAACCAACCAGAGCAACCATTGGTCCGAACCATTAGAAATATCTTTGAAGAACGTGTAAAAATCAGCCCAGTAACCGCTTTTTTAAAAAATAAACAGCTCCAAAACGAAAAAGTCCAGTAGTCCTCTTGATTTTGAAAAGATTACAAACTATAATAACCTACATAATAGGAATCAAAGCAAAAGTATCGATGAGGACATGGGCTAATCTTTAATGGTTTGCAGAGAGGGAAGGCAAGGCTGAAACCTTCCTAACACAAGAGAAATAGCTTACCACCTCTGAACTTCAGTTACGAACGCATATGTTAGTAGTTGCTGACGGTAGTAGCCGTTATCTAAACCAGAGCCGTTTTTGGGTAGTGATGCCATTAACGGGAAAATGGGTGGAACCACGATATCAAACTCGTCCCTTTTTTATAGGGATGGGTTTTTTTATTTTCATAAAGTGGAAGAAAATGGAAACTCTTAGAGCTTTTGCTTAAAAAATTAGGAGGTAAAACATTATGGCAGACATGATTAAATTGACATTTCCAGATGGAGCAGTAAAGGAGTTTTCTGCCGGTACGACGATTGAAGATGTTGCAGCTTCCATTAGTCCGGGACTTAAGAAAAAAGCACTCGCTGGTAAAGTTGATGGAGAGATGTTTGATTTGCGTCGTCCAATTGAGGCAGACGGAGCAATTGAAATCATTACAACAGACCGCGCAGAAGCACTTGAAGTTCTTCGCCATAGTACAGCACATTTAATGGCGCAAGCAATCAAGCGTTTATATAAAAATGTAAAGCTTGGTGTCGGTCCTGTTATTGAAGGTGGCTTCTACTACGATATGGATCTTGAGGAATCCTTAACTCCTGAAGACCTGCCGTTAATTGAAAAAGAAATGAAGAAAATCATCAATGAGAATATTGAAATTGTCCGTAATGAAGTCAGTCGCGACGAAGCAATCCAGCGCTACAAAGAAATTGGTGATGAATATAAACTAGAGTTGATTGAAGCAATTCCAGCGGATGAAAAGGTTACAATCTATGAACAAGGTGACTTCTTTGACCTTTGCCGTGGCGTTCATGTTCCGTCAACAGGGAAATTGAAAGAATTCAAACTTCTTAGCATTGCGGGTGCTTACTGGCGCGGTGACAGTGATAATAAAATGCTTCAGCGTATTTATGGAACAGCATTCTTCAAAAAAGAAGACCTTGCTGAACACTTACGCCTTTTAGAAGAAGCGAAAGAACGCGATCATCGTAAGCTAGGGAAAGAGCTTGGTCTCTTTACGAACTCCCAAAAAGTCGGTCAAGGTCTGCCACTTTGGTTACCAAAAGGAGCAACCATTCGCCGCATTATCGAGCGCTATATTGTCGATAAAGAAGTAAGCCTTGGCTATGACCATGTATATACTCCAATCATGGCAAACGTTGAGCTTTATAAAACTTCTGGTCACTGGGATCACTACCATGAAGATATGTTCCCGACAATGGATATGGACAACGAGCAGTTAGTTCTTAGACCAATGAACTGCCCACACCATATGATGGTTTATAAAAACAGCATGCACAGCTATCGCGAATTGCCAATTCGAATTGCTGAGCTAGGAACAATGCACCGCTATGAAATGTCAGGAGCACTTTCTGGTCTTCAGCGTGTTCGTGGCATGACTTTAAATGATGCCCATGTGTTTGTCCGTCCTGACCAAATCAAGGAAGAATTCAAGCGGGTTGTGGAATTAATTCTTGCAGTGTATAAGGATTTCGATCTTAATGACTATTCCTTCCGGTTATCATACCGTGATCCACAAGATACTGAGAAATATTTTGATGATGATGAGATGTGGGAAAAAGCACAAAGCATGTTGAAAGAAGCAATGGATGAGATGGGTCATGACTATTATGAAGCTGAAGGTGAAGCAGCATTCTACGGTCCAAAACTTGATGTACAGGTAAAAACAGCACTTGGAAAAGAGGAGACTCTTTCAACTGTCCAGCTTGATTTCTTACTTCCAGAACGCTTTGATTTAACTTATATTGGCGAAGATGGTAAGCATCACCGCCCAGTTGTTATTCACCGTGGGGTTGTATCCACAATGGAGCGCTTTGTTGCCTTCTTAATTGAAGAATACAAAGGTGCATTCCCAACATGGCTTGCACCGATTCAAGCACAAGTGATTCCGGTTTCTCCAGATGTTCACTTCGACTACGCGAAGCAGGTTCAAGAGAAATTAAAATCAGCAGGCTTCCGCGTTGAATTAGACGCCCGTGAAGAGAAAATCGGCTATAAAATCCGCGAAGCACAAATGCAAAAAATTCCGTATATGCTCGTTGTCGGTGATAAAGAAATCGAAGAAAACGCCGTTAATGTTCGTAAATATGGAGAACAGAAGTCAGAGACAATCAGCTTTGAAACATTCCTTGACACTTTCCGCCAAGAGGCGAAAAGGTTTTAATAATAAGCAAATTAAAAAAAGATTGCATCTATCGATTTAATTTGTTACAATACTAAACGTTGCAACAATAACTAGCAATTCGTTGACACGATATCAACGTTATGATATAGTTACAAAGGTATAATTGAATACGGTTTGTGGAAAGAAGAGGCACCCGCTTCTCACCTGATTGACGCTAATGAGGCAGTTGACAGGTTTTACGTTAACAACTGTCATTTAGTGTGATTTCGTAAAGTGTGGGTGTTTCACCCGCACTTTTTTATTTGCAAAAAATGCTTCAGTCGGTTAGCGCTTGGAGCCTGACTATAGCCCATGCGATTATTCTTTGCCCAAACTATGTATTCCGATAAAACCTGGAGGTGGCTAACTATTAGCAAAGATATGCTGTTAAACGAGGGCATCCGTGCCCGTGAACTTCGTCTTATTGACCAAAATGGCGATCAGCTAGGAATCAAAAGTAAAATTGAAGCACTGGAAATTGCTTCTCGTGTAAATCTTGATGTTGTCCTTGTGGCACCGAATGCGAAACCACCTGTAGCCCGGATCATGGACTATGGTAAATTTAAATTCGAGCAACAAAAGAAAGACAAAGAAGCACGTAAAAATCAAAAAATCATTACCACTAAAGAAGTGCGTCTGAGCCCAACAATTGATGAGCATGACTTTAACACTAAGTTACGTAATGCAATCAAATTCTTGGAAAAAGGCGATAAAGTAAAAGCATCGATTCGATTCAAAGGTCGTGCAATTACTCACAAAGAAATTGGTCAGCGTGTTTTAGATCGTTTCTCTCAAGCATGCAAGGATGTTGCTACAGTCGAGTCCCATCCAAAGATGGACGGACGCAGCATGTTTCTGGTTTTAGCCCCTAAAAACGAAAAGTAACAAGGAGGAAGTCCCTAATGCCAAAAATGAAAACTCACCGTGGCGCTGCAAAGCGTTTCAAGAAGACAGGATCAGGCAAACTCAAGCGTTCCCACGCTTTTACTAGCCATATGTTCGCAAACAAATCCCAAAAGCAAAAGCGTAAGCTTCGCAAGGGTGCAATGGTTTCAAAAGGTGATTTCAAACGTATCCGTCACCTATTAGACAACATTAAGTAATCATCGAGACAGCTCGATTTATATAGGAGGGAAATTACATGCCACGTGTTAAAGGCGGTACAGTTACGCGCAAGCGTCGTAAAAAGGTTCTTAAATTAGCAAAAGGTTATTACGGTTCAAAACATACATTATATAAAGTTGCAAATCAGCAGGTAATGAAATCATTACAATATGCTTATCGTGATCGTCGCCAGAAGAAGCGCGATTTCCGTAAGCTATGGATTACTCGTATCAATGCAGCTGCTCGTTTGAACGGTCTTTCTTATAGCCGTTTAATGCACGGTCTTAAGCTTGCAGGTGTTGAAGTAAACCGTAAAATGCTAGCTGAGCTTGCTATTTCTGATGAAAAAGCATTTACTCAATTAGCTGATGTTGCAAAAGCTCAATACAATAAGTAAGAATGTAAAAAGCCATTCCATCGGGATGGCTTTTTCTCATGGGGGATGTTTGGGATGAGGTTAGAGTTTGTGGTGTTCCTTTTAACTATAAATCTAGTAGGATTTATTATAATGGGTGTAGATAAAAGCAAAGCGAGAAAGAGGCAGTATCGCATTAGTGAAAGAACACTGTGGATGTTGGCTATCTTTGGTGGATCTGTTGGCGTAACAGCAGGAATGCTATACTTTCGTCACAAAACGAAACATCTGCAGTTTAAATATGGATTGCCTTTGATTGTGTTTCTTCATTTAATAGGGGTAGTATATATTGACTCAATAGCATAGAAAAAACCGTCTGCTTAAAAGCTAACGGGCTCTGTTTTGAAGTAGTTATTCGCACCAAAGTAAATAAGTAAAGAAAAATGCTTGGAGACATTGAACTGCTCCAAGCATTTTTATCCTAAGATAAGCACGGGTTAGCGATGATTTCCAAACCTTCAAGAATTGCCAGTGTATAAGCCATGAAAATAAGGGGAGAAATTACTCTTATTTAATAAAAAGCAAGAAAAATAGAGTAAATAGAGGGAAAAATTCCCCCTATTTACTCGAAAAACATGAAAATGGACCATTTTGCTTTGCTTTAACGGTAAAAACTCCCCTTATTTAAACAATCAGAGGTTACTCAATTAAGGATGAGATAGAACCCCTATATATATCAACAAAAAAGAAGCAGTCTAATCAGTTGGGAATAGGACTGCTAATTGGTGCGATAATTTAGTTTTTGTATTCGAAATCCGCGGTTACATACATGCTGAACGATTTTGTGTGATTGAATTTAATCCATATCTGGTTTTTTGTCCATGAATTCCTTCACAGGGCTTTTCCAGTTAATTTCTGCATTCGGGTAGACCTCAAGGATTTGATCCTCGATAAAAATAAAATCTTCGTAGGCTAGACCCTTTAAAGCATTATTACTCTTTGGCCAAAGGTGAACCGAAACGACTTCAAAGGCATATTCGGTTGTTCCTAAATATTTTTCACCTTCAAATAGAACCCCTTTGTAGGTGATATGAAAATTTTTCCTGACATTCTCGGGATCATCATGGAAATAAAAGCGCTTCTGCTCATGTGCGAGCTCTAGTTTCCTTTTAGGGTGCACCAAATATCGAACTGTACTATATAGAAGGAAGATAATTGCGGCAAATAGAAGAAGTCGAAAAATCCATAACATAAATGTTCCTCCACTACTCATTTTCCTTATTTACGAATCTACATGTAGAATAGTTTCATTTAAACGCAAATTTCCTATATACTTTTTTTGAAAAGGAGGAACAACATGAATGTAGAAAAGCTTTATCACATGCAAGACGCTCTTGATACACATATTGAAGAAAAACATGGGTTAAAGGAAGAGGATTTATTTGACCGAAAAATGCTGGCTCTATTAGTGGAACTAGGCGAACTCGCGAATGAAACAAGGTGTTTTAAATTTTGGAGCCTTAAACCAGCTTCCGATAAAGCCGTTATTTTAGAAGAATTCGTAGATGGAATCCACTTTATTTTATCATTAGGGCTAGAATCTGGTTTCCGTTACAAGGACGATCCATCCGAAAAAAATCATGAAAGCAGCGTGACTGAACAATTTTTAAAAATATACGGTACCATTCATGAGTTTCGAGTAAACCGGACCTCACAAGTGTACACAAAATTGTTTAGAGATTATTTAGATTTAGCGGTTATGCTCGGTTTTACTGAAAAAGAAATTGAGCAGGCATATATTGAGAAAAATGAAGTAAATTATGAAAGGCAGCAAAAAGGATATTAGGGCTTCTTTTGTACTTTACCTTTCTGTTTCTGTATAATAAAAATCGAAACTACATATTAAGGGAGTCGAAATAATGGCTAAATTAGATGAAACATTAATAATGCTTAAAGATTTAACCGACGCCAGAGGAATTCCCGGCAACGAGCGTGAAGTTCGCGAGGTTATGAGCAAATACATAGCACCTTATGCAGATGAATTGACCGTTGACGGTCTAGGAAGCTTAATTGCAAGGAAGGGTCAAACAGGCCCTAAAATCATGGTTGCTGGCCATTTAGATGAAGTCGGTTTCATGGTCACACGCATTGATGACAAAGGATTTGTTCGCTTCCAGACAGTCGGTGGCTGGTGGTCACAAGTCATGCTGGCACAACGCGTGACAATCGTAACTAGCAAAGGCGACGTTACAGGCGTCATTGGATCAAAGCCTCCTCATATCCTTCCTGCT
Source organism: Mesobacillus maritimus (assembly GCF_044803185.1). Classification (GTDB taxonomy): domain Bacteria; phylum Bacillota; class Bacilli; order Bacillales; family Cytobacillaceae; genus Mesobacillus_B; species Mesobacillus_B maritimus_B. The sequence continues at coordinate 4,416,029 of NZ_CP085225.1, read as the reverse complement.
GAAGCACGGAAAAAGCCGGTTGAAATTAAAGATATGTTTATTGATATCGGTGCTTCAAGCCGTGAAGAAGCAGAGAGCTGGGGCGTAACTCCTGGAGATATGGTTGTTCCTTACTTCGAATTTACGGTGATGAACAACGAAAAAATGCTCCTTGCAAAAGCTTGGGATAACCGCATCGGTTGTGCGATAGCTATTGATGTCATGAAACAGTTAAAGGATGAAAACCTAAATAACACAGTTTATGGAGTCGGCACGATTCAAGAGGAAGTCGGTCTTCGCGGAGCTCGTACTTCTGCACAAGCGATTCAGCCAGATATTGCGTTTGGAGTCGATGTCGGGATCGCGGGAGACACTCCAGGTATCTCTGAAAAAGAAGCAAATAGTAAAATGGGGGATGGCCCACAAATCATTCTGTACGATGCAAGTATGGTATCCCATAAAGGTCTACGTGAGTTTGTAACAAACGTTGCAGATGAACTTAATATCCCGTACCAATTTGATGCGATACCTGGAGGCGGAACAGATTCAGGTGCAATCCACACTACCCATCGTGGAGTTCCGTCACTATCGATTACAATCGCAACTCGCTATATTCACTCTCATGCAGCAATTCTTCATCGCGATGACTATGAAAATGCCGTCAAGCTGATTGTAGAAGTCATCAAACGTTTGGATCAGGATACAGTCGATAAAATTACCTTTGATTAATAGAAAAAGGGAGCTTAGTGTAGGCTCCCTTTTAGTATTTATTGGTTGAATAAAGTACATTGTTGTTACATACTGTTGCTTGGAGCTGGACTAGTGAATCAAGATAAAGTCAAGGAGAAAAACAGCGTTGAAGCCGTCAATGTGACCGTTTTTCTGAGTTCAATTGTAGTTTGGTCACATTAAAGTATCCAGGGCTAGGCGCTAAGCTGGCCGGGATACTGGACTGCCCGCGGAAAGCGAAGTGCCTGGAGCGGAAATCAACTACCACGTTTAACGCACATTACCCAATAAAAAATCCCCCGGCAAAAGTCGAGGGAAGCGAACAGTTTAACTATTTTTTTAACCCATTCTCCAATGTTGACAGCATTTCCTGCTGATCTTCTTGGGATGCATTTTGCCAAATCACTTCAAACAAAACGCCAAGACCTGGAAGCATCTTTTCCTCCCCATTTTGAATCGCGTCAACAATTGTACCCTTTAGTTCGTCTTGTGTATTACCAGAAACATTTTCAATAATCGCATTGCGTAAATTCAAATTCATGTATAAAAACTCCTTTCTAAACCTTAATCTAAATATAGGATTTACAGAATTACTTTTATTATGTAAAAAAATTACGTTATAATAAAAAAATTGATGAAAAAGAAGAGGAGTGTCATTGTTTGAAGTACATCCAATCTGCAACAAATCCGCAGGTAAAACAATGGAAGAAGCTACTGACGAAAAAAGAACGAGATAAATCGAAAACTTTTATAATAGAGGGTTTTCATCTTGTTGAAGAAGCATTGAAGAATAAGGCTGAGGTTGAAACCATCATTTTAGCGGAAAGTGTTGACTTGCCTCCAGGACTAGACTATGGTTCCGTACCTGTTATTAAAGTGAGCGAAGAAATTGTACGTTCATTAGCTGATACCGAAACAACTCAGGGAGTGTTTGCTGTATGCCAGCAACCATCATCTGCAAATCCAGAAGGAAAGACCTTTCTCTTAATCGATTCTGTTCAGGACCCAGGTAATCTTGGTACGATGATTCGAACTGCAGATGCCGCTGGAGTCGATGCAGTCATCGTAGGAAAAGGAAGCGTGGATATTTACAATCCTAAAGTGCTCCGGTCGGCACAGGGAAGTCATTTTCATCTACCGGTAATAAGCGATGATCTTCATGTGTGGGTGGATAAACTGAAGGAACAAGCAACGCCGATTTATGGCACAGCACTTGAAAACGCAACATCCTTTCAGGAAGTACAAGCAGGTGGAGCATTTGCTTTGCTTGTTGGCAATGAAGGAAGCGGTGTAAGCCCTGAGTTGTTGGAAAAAACGGATCGTAACCTTTATATCCCGATTTTGGGTAAAAGTGAGTCATTAAATGTTGCTGTTGCGACAGGGGTATTGCTTTATTATTTAAAAATCGCCTAAATAGTACAATTTTATTAGAATTGGTTTGCCACAATGGAAAGAATATACTATAATAAACGCAAAAATGATTAAAAGCGTTGACGGAGAAGAGTAGCTGTCCAAGGCCATTAAAGGGAGAAAATGCCATCAGACTGGAAGCATTTTTATGGTACAGATATGTGAATTCACCTCCAGAGCTGGCATCGGGACCATTCAAATGGAATGTAAAGATGCACCGGCATATGCCGTTATCCGAATGAAGTGAGCAGACCATACATATTTGTATTGCCTGTTAAAAAGGGTGGTACCGCGAAACCAGACTTCGTCCCTTTATTGGGGATGGAGTCTTTTTATTTTGCCTAAAATTGAAGGAGGATTTAAACATGCAGGAGCGATTAAAAGAACTGCAGGCTGAAGCACTTGAAAAAGTTACCCAAGCTGCGAACTTGAAAGAACTAAACGATATTCGCGTTTCCTATCTTGGGAAAAAAGGTCCGATTACGGAAGTGTTAAAGGGGATGGGGAAATTATCTCCTGAAGAAAGACCGAAAATGGGTGCGCTTGCGAATGAAGTTCGCGATATGATTACCGGTTCAATTGAAGAAAAGCAAATTGCGCTTGAAAAAGCGGCTGTTGAGCAAAAGCTAGCTGCTGAAAAAATTGATGTAACCTTACCAGGCAGACCTGTAAAAGAAGGCAATCATCACCCACTTACTAGAATCATTGAGGAAATTGAAGACCTTTTTATCGGAATGGGTTATACAGTTGCTGAAGGACCAGAGGTAGAGAAGGACTATTATAACTTCGAAGCGCTTAACCTTCCAAAAGGTCATCCGGCTCGTGATATGCAAGACTCTTTCTATATCACAGAAGAAATTTTACTTCGTACCCATACTTCACCTGTACAGGCAAGAACGATGGAACAACGTCAAGGCAAAGGACCAATTAAAATCATTTGCCCAGGAAAGGTTTATCGCCGCGATAATGACGACGCGACGCATTCCCACCAGTTTACGCAAATTGAAGGTCTTGTGATTGATGAGAACATTCGCCTAAGTGACCTTAAAGGAACACTTGATGTATTTGCGAAGAAAATGTTCGGTGCTGATCGTGAAATTCGTCTTCGCCCAAGCTTTTTCCCTTTCACAGAGCCATCTGTAGAAATGGATATCTCTTGTAAAATGTGTGGTGGACACGGCTGCAGCACATGTAAAGGAACAGGCTGGATTGAAATTCTTGGTGCAGGAATGGTTCATCCAAATGTATTGGAAATGGCCGGCTACGATTCGAAAAAATACAAAGGATTTGCATTTGGAATGGGACCTGAACGAATTGCGATGCTAAAATACGGCGTCGATGATATTCGCCACTTCTATACAAATGACATCCGTTTCTTAAAGCAATTTTCGGTAACTGAATAGGGATTAGGAGGAATAACAATGCTTGTATCATATAAATGGCTACAGGAATACGTCGATTTAACAGGCGTTTCAGCTGAAGAATTGGGAGAGAAAATTACCAAAAGCGGGATTGAAGTTGAAGGCGTCGAAACACTAAACGAAGGCCTAAAAGGAATTGTTGTTGGCCATGTGCTTGAATGTGAAAAGCATCCAAACGCAGAAAAGCTAAACAAAACACTTGTCGATATTGGCGAAGAAGAGCCTGTTCAAATCATCTGTGGTGCGCCGAATGTCGCGAAGGGACAAAAGGTTGCTGTTGCAACTGTTGGTGCCGTACTTCCGGGCAATTTTAAAATCAAAAAAGCAAAGCTTCGCGGGGAAGCATCAAACGGGATGATTTGCTCACTCCAAGAACTTGGGATCGAAGCGAAGCTAGTGGCAAAGGAATTCTCTGAAGGAATCTTTAACTTCCCTGAGGATACCGAGGTTGGTCAAGATGCCTTGGCTTTACTTGGAAGGGACGATCAAATTCTTGAGCTTGGCTTAACACCAAACCGTGCGGACTGCCTAAGCATGCTTGGCGTTGGCTACGAGGTAGCGGCAATCCTTGAGAGGGACGTAAAATTACCAGAGCCAAAGACAGCTTCTGCTACTGAAAAGGCTGAAGACTACATTAAAGTAATGGTCGATGCCAAAGAAGATAATCCGCTTTATACGGCTAAAGTAATTAAGAATGTAAAAATCGGACCATCTCCACTTTGGATGCAAACAATATTAATGGCAGCTGGAATCCGTCCTCATAATAATGTCGTGGATATTACCAACTACATTTTGCTTGAATACGGTCAGCCGCTACATGCATTTGATTATGACCTTCTTGGTTCAAAAGAAATTCTCGTCCGCCGTGCGAAACAAGGGGAAGAAATCACGACTCTTGATGATGCTAAGCGTACGTTGACGGAAGATCATCTTGTAATTACAAATGGCAGTGTGCCTGTTGCGTTGGCAGGAGTAATGGGTGGAGCAACCTCTGAGGTGAACGCAGATACAACAACGGTTTTACTTGAATCAGCGTATTTCACTGGACCAGTGATTCGTAAAGCATCTAAAGACCATGGACTACGAAGCGAAGCAAGCTCTCGTTATGAAAAAGGTGTCGACCCTGCGCGCGTACGTCCAGCAGCTGAGAGAGCGGCAGAATTGATGGCCTTGTATGCAGGTGGAGAGGTTCTAGAAGGCGCAGCTACAGCAGATAGCTTAACACTCGAACCAGCAGTTGTTTCCGTTACGCTTGAGAAAATCAACCGTGTGATTGGAACAGAGTTAACTATGCAGGAAGTAGAAGCTATTTTTACGCGTCTTCAGTTTGAATCAACAGTTGATAATGGCACTATTACGGTTACCGTTCCAACACGCCGTGGTGACATTACAATTGAAGAAGACTTGATTGAGGAAGTCGCTCGTCTTTATGGGTATGACAATGTACCAAAAACGTTGCCGCAAGGGGCTGCAACTCCAGGTCATTTGTCAGAGTATCAGCTAAAGCGTCGTCTAGTTCGTCGCTATCTTGAAGGAGCTGGTCTTTACCAAGCGATTACGTATTCCCTGACAAACCAAGAGAAAGCAACACAATTTGCGTTAGAGAAGCGTGAGCCAGTTGAGTTGGCAATGCCGATGAGTGAAGATCGTAGCCTGCTTCGCCTAAGTATTGTTCCACAATTGCTCGAGGTGTTGAAATATAATACAGCACGCCAGAATGATAGCTTAGCCGTTTATGAAACAGGTGCGGTGTTCTTGAAAAATGATGGAGAAGATCTTCCAGAGGAAGAAGAGCACTTAGCGGCTGCCATCACAGGATTATGGGAAAACCATCAGTGGCAAGGTGAAAAGAAGCCAGTTGATTTCTACGTTATCAAAGGAATTCTCGAAGGACTTTTTGCGAAGCTAGGCTTGGCAGATAAAATTAGTTTCAGTGCTGCTGAAAGAGAAGGGATGCATCCAGGACGGACAGCTGAGCTTACTCTAAATGGAGCAGCAATTGGTTTTGTAGGGCAGGTACATCCAACTGTTCAAAAAGATATGGATTTAAAAGAAACCTATGTGTTTGAATTGAACTTGAAGACTGTTTTAGAAGCAGGCACTGCGCCACTTCAGTATGAGTCAATTCCACGTTTCCCATCAATCACAAGAGATATTGCGCTTGTGGTCGATAAAAATAAATCCGCTGCTGAGTTACAATCGATCATTGTAGAAACAGGCGGCAAGCTGTTGAAAGACGTTTATGTGTTTGACTTGTATGAAGGAGAGCGAATGGAAGCAGGTAAAAAATCCATTGCCTTCTCATTGAAATACTTCGATCCGGAAAGAACTCTTACAGACGAAGATGTAACCAAAACCCATGAAAAAGTGTTGAAAGCTGTTGAAGAACAGGCTGGAGCAGTATTGAGGGGTTAAACTAGTTGAAAGAGGGCGAACTCAAAGTTTGAGTTCGCCCTCTTTTTTAGCCCTTTTTAGCCAATTTCATCGCTTTATCCGTGTTGGCAAAGTGAAGTTTTACAAACTCAGGTAAACAATCGGCCCCTTTGCTCTTAATTAACCGAGCTGCGGCAACATCTACTTGGGCTCCTGCTCCTTTTGGTAACACAAATCCAGCCTTTTGCCCTAATTTATCCATATGTTGAACGAAAGCATAGCGAGCAATCATGGAAGCTGCTGCAACGGCCAAATGGACAGTCTCCCCCTTTGTACTAAAAAAGACCTTGTCGCGTACTACCGTCCGTTGTCCCTTTAAATAATTATAATAGATTTCTTCCTTTGCAAATTGATCAATAAGAATGGCCTCGGGTTTTTCGGGAGCGATTTTATCTAAAACATGCTGAATTGCCTGATTGTGCAGCAATGCCTTTAGTTTCCCCTGAGACATGCCTGAGCCCTGCATTTTGTTGTATTTAGGGTTATGTAAGGTTAGTAAACTATAAGGGACAAATTTAACTAGTTGTTTAGCCACCTCAATGATTTTATCGTCCTTCAAATTTTTACTATCCTGAACGCCAAGTTCCTTTAAAAGCTCAATATCCTCTTTTCTCACATAAGCTGCTACAACGGTAATCGGCCCAAAGAAATCACCTGTTCCAACCTCATCCGAACCGATTACGGACAATGAACGAAAGTTTGCTGGTAAATTGGAGGCTACTGCTTTTTTCTCAACCTTTTGTGAAGATGCAGCTGGAGAGCCCCATTTAGCAGCCTCAATCTCGCCGTCTTTTCCCTGAAATAGTACCTTTCCAGATTTATAGGCCGTTATTGCACAAGAAGGTGTTTTGGCAGTAAACACCCCACCTGGGGGCACTTTTTCGCTTAGAAAGCGACTATAGTATTCCTTCATTTTATTGATTTCAATAGTGGTTGCCTTGATAACAGAATTCCCCAATTAATGAACCTCCTTTAAATTATGAACGGATATAACCCAAGAACAAGATAAGAACAAAAAACTTGACGTAAAATGACAGCTTCCGACTTTCCAGCTTTTTTCCTTCGTGTTATAGTATAGAATAGGATTCTTACGAATGGAGGCGGAAATGTTGTCAGACACCAAAAAAACGCGTACAACTGTTGACATATATGGTCAGCAATACACAATAGTTGGAACGGAAAGTACTAGTCATGTAAGGCTAGTCGCCTCTTTAGTTGATGATAAAATGCGGGAAATAAGCATCATGAATCCTATCCTTGATATAAATAAATTAGCTGTTCTGACAGCAGTTAACGCGGTTAATGACTATCTGAAGGTGAAAGATCGTGTAGAACGACTTGAAGCAGAAATTCAACGGTTAAAGGAATGAAACGATAATGCTTGATCTTGCTATTCTATTTTTATTAGTAATTGGCTTTTTTATTGGGTTAAAAAGGGGCTTTATCCTTCAAGCCATTCATATGACTGGTTTTATTATTGCTCTCATTATAGCTTATATTTATTATGACCAGATTGCTCCAAAACTGACCCTGTGGATTCCATATCCTACCTTCGGAAGCGGAAATATGCAAATGATATTCGACAATCCCAATACAGAGGATGCTTATTACCGCGCCATCGCATTTGTCGCGATTTTTTTTGCGGTAAGAATTTTCCTTCAAATTATCGGGACCATGTTTGACTTTGTTGCCAATTTACCAGTTTTAAAGACTTTGAATGTTTGGGCTGGTGGCATACTCGGTATCGTCGAAGTATACCTATCCCTGTTTATTCTATTATATATTGTGGCATTATTGCCAATTGAAATGATTCAGGGACCACTCAATGACTCAATCATTGCCAGTGGAATCATTAAACATACCCCAATACTATCGGAACAACTAAAACAATGGTGGTTCGAAGCAATCTAACTTCTCTCAAGTGGAGAAGTTTTTCTTTTGAATTTCATTTATCGCTGATTTTCTATAAAATATATGAAGAGTTGATTTAGTGATTTTACTAGTAAGGCTGTGGTACCTTGACCATCATATATAAACACGGTTGATTGGAGCGGAAGGCACGAAGACTCCAGCGGGAGTGCAGGCCAAGGGAGACTCCGCAGGAGCGAGGCGACGAGGAGGCTTCCGGACTGCCCGCGAACCGCTCGTGCCTGGAGCGGAAATCAACATCCTAGTGATTAACAGCCAATAATAAAGGCAGGTGCGTAAAATGTCAGTAGTAAATAAAAAGGATGTAGTCAAACTACTAGAAACCATTGCGATCTATATGGAGCTAAAGGGAGAAAATCCTTTTAAAGTATCTGCGTTTAGAAAAGCCGCAAATGCTTTAGAATTAGATGACCGCAGTTTAGCAGAAATCGGTGAAGTAACGGCCCTACCCGGGATCGGAAAAGGGACAGCTGCAGTCATTGATGAATATATGACAGAAGGAACGTCTACCGTTTTAAAAGAACTTCAGGACGAAGTACCAAAAGGTCTAGTCGCATTGCTTCAAGTACCAGGACTTGGGGGTAAGAAAATCTCCAAATTACATAAGGAATTAGCAATTGAAGATGCAGATGGCCTTAAGCAGGCATGTGAGGAAGGGAAAATTCGCGAGCTTGCCGGATTCGGGAAAAAATCAGAAGAAAAGATTCTCGCTGCGCTAGCCAATATTGGCACGCGGCCAGAGCGTTTGCCGTTAGCCTATATGCTACCAATAGCCGAGCAGCTTGAACTCTATTTAGATAAGATGGATGGAATTGAAAAATATTCGCGAGCGGGGAGCCTACGTCGCCAACGCGAAACCATTAAAGATCTTGATTTTATCTTGGCTGTGAATGATGCGACCAAAGTAAAGAAGCAGCTAGAAGAACTGCCAAAAATTAAAGAAATTATTGCTGCTGGAGACACAAAGGTTTCGCTTACGTTTGCACTCGATTATGATGTAAGTGTAGACTTTCGCCTTGTCCAACCAGAAGAGTATAGTACCGCGCTTCACCATTTTACAGGGTCAAAGGATCATAATGTCCGGATGCGACAGCTCGCAAAGGAAAAAGGTGAAAAGATTAGTGAGTACGGTGTTGAGAACGTAGAGACGGGGGAAGTCCTTACCTTTGAATCAGAGGAAGTCTTTTATCACCATTTCAACTTACCTTTTATTCCACCTGAGTTACGTGAGGATGGCAGCGAAGTAGAGCACTATAAAGAGGACTTAAATTTAATCACCTTACCAGCGATAAAGGGTGATTTGCATATACACTCAGCTTGGAGTGATGGTGCCCATTCGCTAGAGGATATGGCAGAAGCATGCCGTGCACGTGGATACCGGTATATGGCGATAACGGACCACTCCCAGTATTTAAAAGTAGCAAATGGACTTACGCCTGAGCGTATTCGTAAACAAATCGATGAAGTACGGAAGCTGAATGCAAAGTATGAGGATTTTACGATTCTAACTGGAATTGAGATGGATATTTTACCAGATGGAAGTTTAGATTTCGACGATGAATTGTTAGCGGATTTAGATTTGGTAATCGCGTCTATCCATTCGTCTTTTTCACAACCGAGAGAAAAAATAATGGAACGTTTACGAAATGCGTTAACAAACCCTCATGTTGATATCATTGCCCATCCGACTGGCCGGCTTATTGGCAGACGAGATGGTTATGATGTGGATATAGAAATGCTGATTCAGTTAGCAAAGGAAAGTAATACCGCATTAGAATTAAATGCGAATCCAAATAGGCTTGATCTTGCTTCAGAACATCTTCGCAAAGCTCAAGAAGCAGGAGTTAAAATCGTAATAAATACAGATGCTCATAAGATGGAAACACTTGAACATATGAGTATTGGGGTATCGGCAGCGAGAAAAGGATGGATCAAAGAAAGTTCCGTTTTAAATGCAATGGACTTAAAGGATTTGCTTGATTTTCTTCATCATCGTAACAACTAAAGCCGAGCCCTCGCAAAAAAGGAGGCTATACCATTGCAGCAAAGAGTGTTAAAAACACTTGAATTTGATAAAATTCGAGAGCAGATGCTTGACCATGTCTCGTCCCCATTGGGACAAGAAAAGGCGAGAAATCTGGTCCCATCAACTGACTATGAAGAAGTTTTAAGATTACAGGAAGAAACAGACGAAAGTGCAAAGGTCCTCCGATTAAAAGGAAATGTGCCGCTTGGTGGGATTTACGATATCCGTCCCCATGTGAAAAGGGCTGTTATTGGTGGAATGTTAAGTCCACATGAGCTCGTCCAAACGGCCAGTACCGTGCACGCAAGCAGACAAATGAAACGATTCATCAATGATATGGCCGAAGAAACAGACTTGCCAATTTTAACAGGGTTTGCTGAAGAAATCACCGTCCTAGCAGAGGTTGAAGATAAAATTAAGCTAGCGATTGACGAAAGTGGAGAGGTCCTAGATAGTGCAAGTGATGCGCTTCGTACACTCCGTCAACAACTTCGGACCCGAGAAGCTAGAGTGCGCGAACGGCTCGAAAGCATGATTCGTTCCTCGAACGCGCAGAAAATGCTCTCTGATGCGATTATTACCATCCGTAATGATCGTTACGTTATTCCGGTGAAACAAGAATATCGTGGCCATTATGGTGGGATTGTTCATGACCAAAGTTCATCAGGACAGACATTATTCATCGAACCGCAAACAGTTGTCCAACTGAACAATGAGTTACAAGAAATTCGGATAAAAGAGCATCAAGAGATTGAACGAATTCTGATTGAGCTTTCGCTCCTAGTAGGGGAGTATCATTATGACCTCCTCAGTATTGTGAAAATACTTGCTGACCTCGATTTTATGTTTGCTAAAGCGCGCTATAGCCATAAAATCAAGGGAACGAAACCAAGTGTAAATGACAAAGGGATTATTAAACTGTTTCAGGCTCGCCACCCGTTGATTCCCAGGGATGAAATCGTGCCGAATACCATTACTCTTGGGGAGGACTATACAACGATTGTCATAACGGGTCCCAATACTGGTGGGAAAACAGTCACTCTTAAAACGCTGGGTTTGTGTACGCTTATGGCCCAGGCAGGATTGCAAATTCCAGCACTAGATGGTTCAGAGATTGCCGTTTTTGATGCTGTTTATGCTGATATTGGCGACGAACAATCGATTGAGCAAAGTTTAAGTACCTTCTCTTCGCATATGGTCAATATTGTTGACATTTTAAAACGAGTTGATTTTAACAGCTTAGTGTTATTTGACGAACTAGGGGCAGGAACTGATCCGCAGGAAGGTGCTGCACTTGCAATCTCCATTCTGGATGAGGTGTACCAACGTGGTGCCAGGGTTATTGCAACAACACATTACCCAGAATTGAAGGCTTATGGGTATAACCGTGAAGGTGTGATCAATGCAAGCGTTGAGTTCGATGTTGAAACGCTTAGCCCGACATATAAATTGTTAATTGGTGTTCCTGGGAGAAGTAACGCCTTTGAAATTTCCAAGCGCTTAGGTTTAAATGATTCCGTAATTGAAAAAGCAAAAGGATATATAAGTGCAGATAGTAATCAAGTCGAAACGATGATTGCTTCGCTTGAAACAAGTAAACGCCTCGCTGAAAGAGAAGCGGAAGAAGCACATGAGCTCCTGAAGGCGGCAGAATTGCTGCATAAAGATTTACAAAAACAAATGGTTGCTTATTATGAACGCAAAGATGAACTAGTTGAAAAAGCGAAGGAAAAAGCAGCTGTAATCGTTGAACAGGCGAGAGAAGAAGCCGAAGATGTGATTCGGGACTTAAGAAAACTGAGGCTTGAAAAGAGTGCTGAAGTTAAAGAGCACGAACTCATTGATGCAAGAAGGCGGCTTGCCGAAGCAGCTCCTGAAAAAACGATTAAGAAAGCTAGTAAGGCAAAGGCACCAAAACATGATTTCCAACCTGGAGATGAAGTAAAGGTAACAACCTTTGGCCAAAAAGGGCATTTAATTAAAAAGAGTTCAGACCAAGAATGGCAAGTGCAAATTGGTATCTTGAAAATGAAGGTAAAAGAGAGCGATTTGGAATATATCGAAACTCCTAAACCAAAAGAAGTAAGACAGGTTGCAATGGTAAAAGGAAGAGACTCTCATGTTGGACTTGAGTTAGATTTACGTGGTGAGCGTTATGAAGCAGCATTAATGAGAGTGGAAAAGTATATCGACGATGCCCTACTTGCTGGATATCCTAGAGTATCGATTATCCATGGAAAAGGGACCGGTGCTTTGATGCGTGGCGTCCAGGAGTATTTAAAAAACCACCGTTCTGTAAAAAAGGCTCGCTTTGGGGAAGCGGGTGAAGGTGGTACTGGGGTCACCATCGTCGAATTTAAATGATAGGTGGGGAGTTCAATGGATCAATTTTGGGAAAATGATTATGTCATGACAGCTGGTTATTACAGTGTGGTCATACTTTGCACCATTGTCTTTCTGGCTATATTTGAAATTGTGACGAAGTATCGCAACTGGGAAGAAATTAAAAATGGAAATCTGTCCGTGGCAATGGCGACAGGTGGGAAAATATTTGGGGTAGCAAATATTTTCCGCCACTCAATTGCCCAGCATGATTCCTTAATCAATATGATTAGCTGGGGAGTATTTGGGTTTATTCTCCTGTTGATTGGTTATTTTATATTTGAATTTTTGACCCCGAAATTTAATATTGATGAAGAAATCAAAGAAGACAACCGAGCAGTTGGTCTAATCTCATTAATTATTTCAGTTGGTTTAAGCTATGTGATTGGAGCAGGCATGTAATAAGGGGAGAATGTTTTGGAAAAATTAGCAAAAGTTCTAATGGTGCTATCAGGATTGTTTGTGTTATTGGGGTTAATTTATATTTTGTTTATTGCTTAATTCGAAATGTCACTTAAAAACTATATTAATATCTTTCAAAAAAGAGGCGGCCAGATAGGTTGCCTCTTTTAATATCCAAGCATAACGCGAAAGTTCCAATTATTCTAATTGTCAATAAATACCCTGCATATTATAATGAAAAAGAAACATATAAATATTCTGAATAATATTGAAAAGGGGGATTTATTATGTCAGAGAAACCGTGGTTAGCGCAATACCCACCTGAGATTCCTGCTACTCTTGAAATTGAAGGAATTCCTGTACAGGAATACCTAATCAGAACAGCAAGAGATTTTCCTGATAAAACAGCGATACATTTTATGGGAAAAGAAATGAGCTATCGACAGCTCTATGAATCTGCCAACAAAGTAGCAGCCTACCTGCAATCGCTTGGGATAGAAAAAGGTGACCGGGTGGCGATTATGCTTCCGAATATGCCTGCAGGCGTCATTAGTTATTTTGGAGTTTTAATCGCGGGTGGGATTGTCGTGCAAACGAACCCTCTTTATACGGAGCGTGAATTAGAATATCAAATGAAAGATTCAGGTGCAAAAGCCATTATTGCTTTTGATCTGCTATATCCACGTGTCTCTAAAATTAAAGGAAAAACAAACTTAGAACACATAATTGTAACCGCTATTAAAGACTTCCTACCTTTCCCAAAAAATTTAATTTATCCTTTTATCCAAAAAAAGCAGAATGGAATTGTTGTAAATGTAAAGCATGAAGGAAGCAATCATTTGCTTACTGAGATTTTAAAGCAACCTCAAAAAAGGTTGACTGTGCATGAGTTCGACTTTAATGAGGACCTAGCTTTATTGCAATATACTGGAGGTACGACCGGTTTTCCAAAAGGGGTAATGATTACACATAAAAACCTTGTGTCCAATGCGGCGATGTGTGTCGCATGGCTTTATAAATCTAAACCTGGTCAAGAGATTGTCCTAGGAGTACTTCCGTTCTTTCATGTGTACGGTATGACAACAGTAATGATACTATCAGTCTTGCAGGCGCAAAAGATGGTGCTGATCCCTAAATTCGATGTAGATACCATTTTAAAAACAATTGAAAAACAACGCCCGACGCTATTTCCAGGTGCACCAACCATGTATATCGGTCTATTAAACCATCCGGATTTAATGAAATATGACCTATCGTCAATAAATGCCTGTATTAGTGGATCTGCTCCACTTCCGGTTGAAGTACAGCAAAAATTTGAGGAATTGACCGGCGGAAGTCTAGTCGAAGGATATGGTTTAACGGAAGCTTCACCAGTTACCCACTCTAACTTCCTTTGGGATAAAAAACCTGTAGCAGGGAGCATAGGGGTGCCGTACCCATCCACAGATGCTAAAATTTTGTCTTTAGAAACAGGAGAAGCACTTCCGCAAGGAGAAATTGGCGAATTAGCAGTGTGCGGCCCTCAAGTGATGAGAGGGTATTGGAACCGACCTGAAGAAACCGAAGAGGTCCTAAAGGATGGCTGGCTCCTTACGGGTGACGTAGGTTATATGGATGAGGAAGGATATTTTTATATTGTTGATCGTAAAAAAGATATGATTATTGCAGGTGGATTCAATATCTATCCACGTGAAGTAGAAGAAATTTTATATGAACATCCAGCAGTAATGGAAGCGGCTGTTGCAGGTATTCCTGATGCTTATCGTGGAGAAACAGTTAAAGCCTATATTGTTTTAAAAGAGGGGCATAATGTAACAGAGGAAGAATTAAATGAATTTGCACGTAAACACCTTGCAGCCTATAAAGTTCCAAGGTATTATGAATTCCGTAAAGAGCTTCCAAAAACAGCAGTTGGAAAAATTCTGCGTAGATCATTAGTGGAAGAGGAAAAAGCAAAACAAAATATGGATGATAAAAAGCAGGCATAATGAAAAGCCAATTTGGCTTTTTCTATAGAAAATTTGGATTAGCCTTTGAAAAGAAGGCTATATTTTCTTGACAGATATGAACGTTAATAATATTATAAAAATATGAATGACGATTCATTCATTAACGAAGTCTAATAACGATGAGGACAAATAATCCTCAATAAACGTAAATTTTTCCTGGTTAGAGAGGGGTGAGAAGATGAAAAAGAATAGACCAAAGTATATGCAAATCATTGATGCAGCCGTAGTTGTTATTGCTGAAAAAGGCTATCACCAAGCACAAGTTTCAAAGATTGCGAAACAAGCTGGGGTAGCTGATGGCACCATTTACTTATATTTTAGGAATAAAGAAGATATCTTAATCTCTCTCTTCCAGGAAAAAATGGGTAACTTTATTGAATTAATTGAAGGTAAAATAGCAGGAAAAACAACCGCAGTGGAGAAGTTGTTAATGTTGGTAGAATCACATCTTGAATGGGTGGCCGAGGATAGTCATCTTGCCATCGTAACTCAGCTTGAATTAAGACAATCTAACAAGGACTTGCGACTTAAGATTAATGAAGTTCTTAAAGGATATCTTAAGCTGATTGATAAGATTGTCGTCGAGGGCATCGAGCGAAACGAGTTTCGCAGTAATCTTGATGTACGACTTGC
Source organism: Mesobacillus maritimus (assembly GCF_044803185.1). Lineage (GTDB taxonomy): Bacteria > Bacillota > Bacilli > Bacillales > Cytobacillaceae > Mesobacillus_B > Mesobacillus_B maritimus_B. The sequence continues at coordinate 4,400,676 of NZ_CP085225.1, read as the reverse complement.
AAGACAGATGATCTTCGGAACAATAGATGAAACGGTAACAACTTGGGTAATGAGCGATACGAAATATGATCTCCTATCCTTAGCAGGGCCGTTACATCAAATGCTTGTAAACGGATGTGGCTACCAAACAGCAGTTGAATAACACATAATGTATTCTTCTGCCAAAGGTAATAAAAGCAGGGGAAAAGGAGGGGAACATGTGGAAAATCTAAAATGGGCAATTGAGGAAAGGGTAGCAACAATCACGATCACCCGACCTCCTGCCAATGCACTTTCTTCTGGTTTAATTAAGGATCTTGCGGCTGTGTTGGATCAGGTTGAAGACAATGATGAAGTAAGGGTTGTCCTGATTCATGGAGAAGGGAAATTCTTCTCTGCAGGTGCGGATATTAAAGAATTTACGACCATTCAAGGGGATGGATTTGAAAATCTTTCTGAAAATGGTCAAAACGTTTTCGAGAGAATGGAGACATTTCCAAAGCCAATCATCGCTGCAATCCATGGGGCTGCATTAGGCGGTGGGCTTGAGCTTGCAATGGCCTGCCATATCCGTCTTGTCACGGAAAATGCAAAATTAGGACTTCCTGAACTTCAACTAGGGTTGATTCCAGGGTTTGCCGGCACGCAAAGACTCCCTCGATATGTAGGGACCGCTCGAGCTGCTGAGATGATGATTACTAGTGAACCAATCACAGGACTTGAAGCTGTTCAATATGGTCTTGCAAATCATGCATACTCTGATGAAGACCTTCTTGAAAACGCCTACATATTGGCGAAGAAAATGGCTCAAAAGAGCCCAATTTCTGTTAAGGCAACTCTTAATCTATTAAACTATGCAAAAACTGGTCAATTTTATGAGGGTGTTAAGAAAGAAGCACAACTATTTGGAGAAGTGTTTGTTTCTGAAGACGCCAAAGAAGGTATTACCGCATTTCTGGAGAAACGTAAGCCTGAATTTAAAGGAAGATAAACGGCTTATTTTTTCAATATATTTTTTTAACCTGATTTTTTTCAATCTTTGGAACTAAATGAAAGTTAGAATTCTTAGGAGGGGAAATAATGAACATCTACGTTTTGATGAAAAGAACCTTTGACACTGAGGAAAAGATTAGCATTTCCGGCGGAAAGATTAATGAAGAGGGCGCTGAGTTTATCATCAACCCTTATGATGAATATGCGATTGAGGAAGCAATCCAGGTTCGCGATGCGAACGGTGGAGAAGTAACCGTCATTACAGTTGGCACTGAAGAAGGAGAAAAACAACTTCGTACTGCACTTGCTATGGGAGCAGATAAAGCTGTTTTAATTAATACTGAGGACGATGTTGAAGAAGGCGATCAATATACAACTGCAAAAATTATTGCTGAATACCTAAAAGATAAAGAAGTAGACTTGATTCTTGCTGGTAATGTTGCGATTGATGGCGGTTCCGGACAAGTTGGTCCACGCGTAGCAGACGCCCTAGATATTCCTTATGTTACCACGATTACGAAACTAGAAATCGATGGAACAACTGCAACTGTAACGAGAGATGTTGAAGGAGATTCTGAAGTTATCGAAACTAGCCTTCCACTTTTAGTTACTGCTCAACAAGGCCTAAATGAGCCACGTTATCCATCTCTTCCAGGAATTATGAAGGCAAAGAAAAAGCCGCTTGAAGAGCTTGAGTTAGATGATTTAGACCTTGATGAAGATGATGTCGAGGCAAAAACAAAGACAATTGAGATTTACCTTCCGCCTCAGAAAGAAGCAGGAAGAGTACTTGAAGGTGAATTAGCGGATCAGGTAAAAGAACTAGTCCAATTGCTTCACTCCGAAGCCAAAGTTGTCTAATCAAGACGACTTTAGGGACTGGGTGCCAGAGCTAGGCATCATCATACTTGAAAAACTAACTTTCTGATTCTAAATTTCGGATGAACGAGAATATACGCAGGAGGTAATTCAAATGGGTAGAAAAGTATTGGTATTAGGTGAGGTTCGCGATGGTTCACTGCGAAATGTATCTTTTGAAGCGGTATCTGCAGCTAAAACAGTAGCAGAAGGCGGAGAAGTAGTTGGAGTATTACTTGGTGAAAATGTAAGCTCGCTTGGAGCTGAGCTAGTACAATATGGAGCGGACAGAGTTGTTGCTGTTGAAAGTGACAAATTAGCTCAATATACAACAGATGGATATTCTCAAGCGTTAATGGCGGTCATTGGCGAAGAAAATCCAGAAGGGCTAATTCTTGGTCATACTGCACTTGGAAAAGACCTTGCACCAAAAATTGCGAGCAAATTAGACTCTGGGCTAATTTCTGACGCAACTGCAGTTGAAGAAGCAGGAGGAAATCTTGTTTTTACTCGTCCAATTTACTCCGGTAAAGCTTTTGAGAAGAAAATTGTGACTGATGGACTAGTTTTCGCTACAGTTCGTCCGAACAATATCGCACCACTAGAGAAAGATGAAAGCCGTTCCGGTGATGTATCAACTCTAGCTGTTGACATTAAAGATCTTCGTACAGTGATTAAAGAAGTTGTGCGTAAAGCAACTGAAGGTGTGGATCTTTCTGAAGCGAAAGTCGTTATCGCTGGTGGACGTGGTGTGAAAAGTGAAGAAGGCTTTGAGCCACTGAAAGAACTTGCTACCGTGCTTGGTGGAGCTGTTGGTGCATCCCGTGGTGCTTGTGACGCGGAATATTGCGATTATTCCCTTCAGATTGGTCAAACAGGTAAAGTGGTAACTCCTGACCTTTATATTGCATGTGGAATCTCAGGAGCAATCCAGCACCTTGCCGGTATGTCAAACTCAAAAGTTATTGTTGCCATTAACAAAGACCCTGAGGCAAATATCTTTAAAGTAGCGGATTACGGAATCGTAGGCGATTTATTTGAAGTTGTTCCGATGCTTACGGAAGAATTCAAAAAATTAAAGGTACATTCCTAATTAAAGCGGTCAACATACTAAGGGGTAAAAACAAGGGTGGGCATATTAAAATGGCCCACTCCTTTGCTTTTTTTAGGGGATACATAAATTTCAAAGCGGGTAAAATAGAAGCGAAACAAAAAAATAGCATCACTTTGTAAACGGTGATATACTGACGATAGTATCGTTATTTAGGAGGAATTTAATATGGCTATTACGCATGCAACTGACCAAAGTTTCACGAATGAAACAGAATCAGGTACAGTCTTAGTTGACTTTTGGGCAACATGGTGCGGACCATGTAAAATGATCGCCCCTGTTCTTGAGGAATTAGATGCAGATATGGGTGACAAAGTGAAAATCGTCAAGGTTGACGTTGACGAAAACCAAGAAACAGCAGGAAAGTTTGGAATCATGAGCATTCCAACACTGCTAGTTTTAAAAGATGGAGAAGTAGTTGATAAAGCGGTTGGCTATCAGCCAAAAGAAGCGTTAGCTGAACTTCTTAATAAACACGTTTAACATAAACTTAAGCTTAATCTGGCCGGTGGGAGGAATCCCGCCGGTGTTTTTTATGAAGTCAGGGTTTCTGCCTGCAATTTCTAAATGTCTGATTAAAATCGGAGAAACTCCTAATTGCCCGAACGGGGTTGAAAAAAGGTGGAACGGTAAAATAGAGCGGTTCTAATTGCCCGAACGAGGTAGAAAGAGTCTAGAACGGTAAAATAGAGCGGTTCTAATTACCCGAACGAGGTTGAAAAGGGTAGGAACGGTAAAATAGAGCGGTTCTAATTGCCCGAACGAAGTTGAAAAGGGTAGGAACGGTAAAATAGAGCTGCTCTAATTGCCCGAACGAAGTTGAAAAGGGTAGGAACGGTAAAATAGAGCTGCTCTAATTGCCCGAACGAGGTTGAAAAGGGTAAGAACGGTAAAATAGAGCTGCTCTAATTGCCCGAACGAGGTTGAAAAGGGTAAGAACGGTAAAATAGAGCGGTTCTAATTGCCCGAACGGGGTAGAAAGAGTCTAGAACGGTAAAATAGAGCGGCTCTAATTACCCGAACGAGGTTGAAAAAGGCAGGAGCGGTAAAATAGAAATGCCACTAATTACCCAAAAGGTTGAAATGAAAGCCGAAATGGTAAAATAGAAGTATCGGACAAACAGAATGATTAGTCGAATGTTTTTAAATGGGGGGTGCACAGCATGAATCAAACAATCAAGAATAAACTGTCGCTCCTGCCTGGGCAACCCGGATGTTATTTAATGAAGGACAGGCAAGGAACGATTATTTATGTTGGCAAGGCAAAAATTTTAAAAAACCGAGTGCGCTCATATTTTACCGGATCACATGACGGAAAGACTCTTAGGCTCGTCAATGAAATCGAGGATTTCGAGTATATTGTTACGTCCTCAAACATGGAAGCCTTGCTGTTAGAAATCAACTTAATAAAAAAACACAACCCTAAATACAATGTCATGTTAAAGGATGATAAAAGCTATCCGTTTATAAAACTGACTGCTGAACAGCATCCACGTCTCATCATTACGCGAAAAGTGAAAAAAGATGGTGGCAAATATTTTGGGCCTTATCCCAATGTGCAAGCTGCCAATGAAACGAAGAAACTCCTCGACCGAATTTATCCCCTCCGCAAATGTGCTACTCTTCCTGACAGAGTTTGTCTTTATTATCATTTAGGACAGTGCCTCGCTCCATGTGTGAATGAGGTCGGGGAACAAGAATATAAAACGATGACCGATGAAATCACGCGATTTTTAAATGGTGGCTATAAAGAAATTAAGAAGGACCTAGCTGAGAAAATGACAACCGCTGCAGAAGAGTTGGATTTTGAACGGGCTAAAGAGTTCCGAGATAAAATTGCTCATATAGAAGCAACGATGGAAAAACAGAAAATCACCATGAATGATTTTACTGATCGCGATGTATTTGGCTATGCGGTCGACAAAGGCTGGATGTGTGTCCAAGTGTTCTTTATCCGTCAGGGCAAATTAATTGAGCGTGAAGTTTCGATGTTTCCGATTCACAACGAACCGGAAGAGGAAATATTGACTTTTCTTGGGCAATTTTATTCCATTGCTGAGCATTTTAAACCGAAGGAGATTCTTGTCCCAGACACAGTGGACGCAGAAATGGTGGAGCAATTATTATCAGTAAGGGTGTTAATCCCACAACGGGGACAGAAAAAAGAGCTTGTTAAGCTTGCTTATAAAAATGCCAAAATTGCCTTAAAGGAAAAGTTCTCGCTTATTGAGCGAGATGAAGAGAGAACAATAAAAGCAGTGGAGAGCCTAGGTAAACAAATGGGCATTTTTACCCCCCACCGAATTGAGGCTTATGATAACTCGAATATTCAAGGAACGGACCCTGTTTCGGCCATGATTGTCTTTATCGATGGGAAGCCTGAAAAAAGAGAATATCGAAAATACAAAATAAAATCAGTGACAGGTCCGGATGATTACGAATCCATGCGCGAAGTGGTTAGAAGAAGATACTCAAGGGTATTGAAAGAGGGGCTTCCGCTCGCAGATTTGATTATCATTGATGGTGGGAAGGGCCATATCGAAGCGGCAAGAGATGTACTAGAAAATGAACTAGGGCTAGACGTTCCAATTGCAGGTCTAGCAAAAGATGAGAAACACAGGACATCCCAGCTCCTTTATGGAAATCCGCTTGAAATCATCAATCTTCCGCGCAACAGTCAGGAATTTTATTTGCTACAACGAATTCAGGATGAAGTCCACCGCTTTGCGATTACGTTTCACCGACAGCTTAGAGGAAAAAATGCTTTTCAATCTTTGCTCGATGACATTGATGGGATTGGCGAAAAGCGAAAAAAAATGCTGCTTAAACATTTTGGTTCAGTCAAAAAGATGCGCGAAGCAAGCTTGGAAGAGCTAAAGGCAGCAGGGTTACCAGCTAAAGTTGCCGAGGAACTACAAAAAAAACTAGCGGAATAGTGTTGTCAGTTTGAAATTTCTTGTGCTATAATGATGAAAATTCATACAAATCACTTTAGAGCGTTAAAGTGAAGATAGAGGTGCGGGCCTCAAGAGTAAAAGTCTGGAGAATAATGAGATTCTTTGAAGGGCTTTGAAAGGGATGTTCGCCGAAGTGGGGAGAGGCTCATAGCTTTCCTTGCTGGTTCTGCATTGAATAAATGCTGAATTGTCAAGATGACTGTGTCTTGGAGGGCTATCTCACTGTGTAAGCGTATATAGATTACGTAACCACAGCAATGAGATATTCTCATTGCTTTTTTCTGTTTTCTGGAAAAAAGCCGATGTACATAAAGACGCATGAGCAGCCATCAACAACAGGAAGAGGGGATTAGAATGGGACTGATTGTGCAAAAATTTGGTGGGACTTCGGTAGGAGACGTTGAAAAGATTCAAAATGTTGCTGGGCGTGTTGCTGAAGAAAAACAGAATGGTAACGACGTGGTTGTAGTGGTCTCTGCCATGGGGAAAACGACTGATAAGCTAGTGGAGATGGCAAATGAACTATCATCTTCCCCAAGCAAACGGGAAATGGATATGCTCCTTACGACAGGGGAACAAGTGACGATTTCGCTTTTAGCGCTAGCTCTTAAGGAAAAAGGACTAGATGCAGTTTCCTACACTGGCTGGCAGGCTGGGATTTTAACCGAATCTGTGCATGGGAATGCGAGGATTTTGGATATTGACCCAAATAAAATTAAAGAAGATTTAGCAGCAGGTAGAGTGGTAGTTGTTGCAGGCTTCCAAGGAGTTACCGATAGCGGTGAGATTACGACATTAGGTCGTGGAGGTTCAGATACCACAGCTGTAGCCCTTGCAGCGACACTTAATGCTGACAAATGTGATATTTATACAGATGTAACCGGAGTCTATACGACAGATCCACGCTATGTAAAAGGCGCAAGGAAACTGCTAGGAGTTTCTTATGATGAAATGTTGGAACTAGCGAATCTAGGAGCAGGAGTGCTTCATCCTCGTGCCGTAGAATTTGCTAAAAACTTTGGCGTCACACTAGAAGTTCGCTCAAGCATGGAAAAGGAACGTGGAACGGTTATCGAGGAGGAGATTGCAATGGAACAAAATTTAGTTGTACGCGGGATCGCGTTTGAAGATCAAATAACAAGAGTGTCGATTATTGGTCTCGATAATTCAATTACAAGCTTACCAACTATTTTTACAACACTAGCTAAAAATCACATTAACGTTGATATCATTATTCAAAGCGGTACTGGAACAGATAAGGCAAATATTTCGTTTTCAATAAAAAGCAGTGACTTGAAGGAAACATTAGAGGTACTGGAAAAAAACAAAGAAGTATTGAATTATGAGGCAGTTGAATCAGAAACTGGTTTGTCAAAGGTATCAATAGTGGGTGCTGGGATGATTTCAAATCCTGGTGTTGCTGCAAAGATGTTTGAAGTGCTTGCCGCTGAGGGAGTACAGGTAAAGATGGTTAGTACCTCCGAAATAAAGGTGTCAACGGTTGTGACAGAGCAATTGATGGTTAAGGCCGTAGAAGCTCTGCATGATGCCTTTGAGCTTTCAAACGTACCTGTGCAAGCATAATAGTTAAATAAAAGACAAAAAGCTTTCAATGGATTAGACCTTGAAAGCTTTTTGTCTAGAGTGGCCTTGACCGATTCTAAACCGGGTCATGACTATCCCATTTAATGGTGAATTGGGTGATGTTTGAACGTTTATTTGGATGTTCAAATGCTTCAGCAACCACCTTTTTTTGCCACTCAATTTGTTGTGCTAAAAAGCCAGCCTCAAGCTGGAAAGTAGAGTTCTTATCTTTTTTTAAGCGATTGGACACCAACTCTCCTGTTAGAGAAAGGCATAATTCTTTGCGTTTCTCTTCTTTAACCGATAAAATACCCCAATCAGCTTCATGAAAAAAGGCAATGATTTCTTCAATGCTATATAAAGGGTATTTACGAGCAAGTTTTTTTCCAGCCCAGTAGAGGATCTCTGGTTCATCTTTTCCGAGTAACTCTGAAATCAGATCATCTCTAATTAATTCATACCCAAAAAGGGAAACAGAAGGCTGTTGACTAGGACTATACTTATCAGAAACCGGTAATTCACTCAAATGCTTTCCCCCTCTTTCTATGACTCTATTATATACATTTTTTTAAGTAAATGAACTATGGATTTGGGAATGTTTTTAGTGTAATTTATCCGATTATCTAGCTTGATTATTATTGCCTTTTCGGTTGTTTATGTATGCGTTCGCTAACTATTAAAAATAGATTAAGTTTGTTCCTTTTGAGTAAATATTATCCTGGTATATAAGAAAATGGAAATAGACGCTTGTTTTGTATCCATTATATTGACACTTAAATTAATTCAAAATTTTTTCCATATAAGTATTTTTTCTGTATCCGTTTTCTTGACGGTCCAACTTTATCAGAGTAAAATGGACTTGTCACAATATTGTAAGAAATGTTTACTATTTTTACAACGATGTAAAGGTTCGAAACCCTTAATAGCGTGTTCAACCTAGACATCATTTTTAATTATCAAAGGGGGGTATACATAATGGCACAAAATCGAGAGTTTGTTTGGCGGAGATTGCATTCATTGCTAGGGGTTATTCCGATTGGATTATTTATGATTCAGCACCTTGTGATTAACCATTTCGCCACAAAGGGACCGGAGGCATTTAACAATGCAGCACATTTTGTTGAGAGTCTTCCATTCCTTATTTTTTTAGAGGTATTTATTATTTACTTACCACTTTTATTTCATGCGATTTACGGTATTTACATCGCTTTTACTGCGAAAAACAATACTAGTAGATTCGGATATTTCCGTAACTGGATGTTTAAGTTACAGAGATGGACAGGGGTTATCACTTTAATATTCATTGCTTGGCATATGTGGGAAACTCGTATTGCAAAAGCATTTGGAGCTGAAGTGAACTTTGACATGATGGCGAACATTTTGGCTTCTCCATTTATGTTTGCTTTCTATGTGGTCGGAGTACTTAGTGCAATTTTTCACTTTGCAAATGGACTTTGGTCCTTCCTTGTTAGCTGGGGAATCACTGTTTCTCCAAGATCTCAAGTTATTGCAACATACTTTTCAATTGGTGTGTTTGTTATTGTTTCAACTATCGCAATTCGTGCGCTCGTTGCATTTATCTAATTACGAATCTATCAAATTACAGAACTACTAGAAGTTGACTTAGGATTAAGGAGTGAGTCACGATGGGTAAAGGAAATATTATTGTAGTTGGCGGAGGCCTAGCAGGCTTGATGTCAGCGATTAAAATTGCGGAAGCAGGGAAATCGGTCGAACTATTTTCTCTAGTTCCAGTTAAACGTTCCCATTCAGTTTGTGCCCAGGGTGGTATGAATGGAGCAGTTAATACAAAAGGTGAGGGTGACTCGCCTTGGATTCACTTTGATGACACCGTTTATGGCGGAGACTTCTTAGCCAACCAGCCACCGGTTAAAGCAATGTGTGAAGCCGCACCTGGAATCATCCACTTGCTAGACCGTATGGGTGTTATGTTTAACCGTACGCCAGAGGGACTGCTTGATTTCCGTCGCTTTGGTGGTACACAGCATCACCGTACTGCATTCGCTGGTGCCACAACTGGACAGCAGTTGCTTTATGCATTGGACGAGCAGGTTCGTCGCCATGAAGTGGCCGGACTTGTCACTAAATATGAAGGCTGGGAGTTTTTAGGTACAGTTATCGATGACGACGGTGTTTGTCGTGGAATCGTTGCTCAAGACTTAAAAACAATGGAAATAAAATCATTCCCTGCAGATGCCGTTATCATGGCATCAGGTGGTCCTGGTATTATTTTCGGTAAATCTACTAACTCCGTTATCAACACTGGGTCTGCTGCATCTATCGTGTATCAGCAAGGTGCTTACTATGCGAACGGAGAAATGATTCAGATTCACCCTACCGCTATCCCTGGAGACGATAAACTACGCTTGATGAGTGAATCGGCTCGTGGTGAAGGTGGACGAGTTTGGACGTATAAAGATGGTAAGCCTTGGTATTTCCTTGAAGAAAAATATCCGGCTTATGGAAACCTAGTACCTCGTGATATTGCAACACGTGAAATATTCGATGTGTGTGTAAATCAGAAACTTGGAATCAATGGGGAAAACATGGTATTCCTCGATCTTTCACATAAAGATCCTAAAGAACTTGATATTAAGCTTGGCGGTATTATTGAAATCTACGAAAAATTCGTTGGGGATGACCCACGTAAAGTTCCAATGAAAATCTTCCCAGCTGTTCATTACTCAATGGGCGGATTATGGGTTGATTATGATCAGATGACCAATATTCCTGGATTATTTGCAGCTGGTGAGTGTGATTACTCTCAGCACGGTGCAAACCGTCTCGGTGCAAACTCCCTGCTATCCGCAATTTATGGCGGTATGGTAGCTGGTCCAAATGCGGTTAAATACATCAATGGACTTGAAAAGAGTTCTGATGCCATTTCTTCCTCCGTATTCGAAGGTTATGTTAAGCAGGAAGAAGAAAAATGGAATAACATCATGTCCTTGAATGGTACGGAAAATGCGTACATCCTTCATAAAGAGCTTGGCGAATGGATGACAGACAACGTAACCGTTGTACGTTACAATGATCGTCTTTTGAAAACGGATGAAAAAATTGTTGAATTGATGGAGCGTTACAAAAACATCAATATCAATGACACAGCTAAATGGAGCAACCAAGGAGCTACGTTCACTCGACAGCTTCAAAACATGCTTCAGCTTGCTCGTGTTATTACCATTGGTGCTTATAACCGTAACGAGAGCCGTGGAGCTCACTATAAACCTGAATTCCCAGAACGTAATGATGAGGACTTCTTGAAAACAACAATGGCAAAGTTTGTTGATGCAAACTCAGCACCAGCTTTCCATTATGAAGAGATTGATGTTTCACTAATCAAACCGCGTAAGCGTGACTATACAAAGAAACATTAGAAAGGGGAGTAAGAAGGCATGGCTGAAAATAAAACAGTACGTTTTATCATCACCCGTCAGGATACACCAGATTCAGCCTCTTATGAGGAAGAGTTCGTCTTAGACTATCGTCCTGGTATGAACGTGATTTCAGCTTTAATGGAGATTCGTAGAAATCCCGTTAATGCTAAAGGGGAAAAAACAACGCCGATTTCATGGGATATGAACTGTCTTGAAGAAGTTTGTGGAGCTTGTTCAATGAACATAAATGGAAAGCCACGCCAGTCTTGTTCATCCTTGGTTGATCAACTAGAGCAACCTATTAGACTAGCACCTATGAGCACGTTTCCAATTATCCGCGACCTTCAAGTGGATAGAAGTAGAATGTTCGACTCTCTCAAGCGCGTAAAAGCATGGATTCCAATCGATGGAACATACGATTTAGGACCAGGACCACGTATGCCTGAGAGAAAGCGTCAATGGGCATATGAGCTATCCAAATGTATGACTTGTGGGGTTTGTCTAGAAGCATGTCCGAATGTAAACAGCAAATCTGACTTCATTGGCCCTGCACCACTTTCACAAGTACGTTTATTCAACGCCCATCCAACGGGTGAAATGAACAAAGCAGAACGTCTTGAAGCGATTATGGGAGATGGAGGACTTACCAACTGTGGTAACTCACAAAACTGTGTCCAATCATGTCCGAAAGGTATCCCGTTAACAACGTCTATTGCTGCGTTAAACCGCGATACAAGCATTCAAGCTTTTAAAAACTTCTTCGGAAGCGATCAAATATAGGAACACAAAGAAGGCTTCTTTCCAACTGCGAAAGGAGTCTTTTTTTGAAAAAACTTCTACTATCAAAGTCGGATAAGAAGTTTTTTTGTGGATGCATACCTTGGTATAATAGAGTAGAAGTAGAATCTAACGGAGTTGATCTTTTGAAGAAAAATATACTCCCATTTTTCATTATTGCGATTGGCGTTGTTTTTATTGGGATGGGTTTATCACAATTTATCAATAGTAAGGTTCAAACCATTCAGTCTCTAAAGGAAGCAAAGGCCATCGTTCAACCTCAAAGCGAGGACAAAGCATACTTGCCAACGAAACCAGAAGGGCGGTTGTTACCTGATGAGGGAGAAACAACCGGATTGCTACATATCCCAAAAATTAATGCCGAGTTGGCGATTGTTGAAGGCACCGATCCAGACGACTTAGAAAAAGGGGTCGGCCACTATAAGGATTCCTATTATCCAGATGAAAACGGACAAATCGTTTTGTCTGGACATCGTGATACCGTATTTCGAAAACTAGGAGAGTTAAAATTAGCTGATATCTTGGAAGTCCAAATGTCATATGGAAGCTACAAGTATGAAATTACCCATACAAAAATCGTAGACGCAGATGATACAAGTATCATAACTTTGCAAAATGATGAAGAGGAATTGATTTTAACAACCTGCTATCCTTTCAGTTATATTGGGGATGCACCAGACCGATATATCATTTACGCCAAAAGAGTGGATTCTTGAGCCAGGTCGAGATCATAATTGCCTGGTTTTTTTGATAGAAAAATAAAATGGAGGAACGAAGATGGGGAAGTTAGAGTACATTAACATATAGTGAGATGGGAAGAAGAATTTACTTTTTTTTATCCGCTAAAGGTTCGTTTTTCAGAAACCGATATGTTTGGTCATTTGAACAATACAGTGCCGTTTATCTATTTTGAACAGGCAAGGATTGATTATCTTAAAAGTAAAGGTCTAATGCAGAGCTGGCTACATGCTGACAGTGAAAATATTCCGGTGGTAGCTGACTTGCAATGTGATTTTCTTAAGCAGGTATTCTTTGACGAGGAATTAAAGGTTTTTGTGAAAGCAGATGATGTTGGGAACTCCTCAGTGGATCTTCACTACATGGTGAAAAATGGAAAAGGAGAAATCTGTCTTACTGGAAGGAGCACAATTGTGCAAATCTCGAAAAAAACGGGCAAAAGTGTTCCGTGGACAGGTGAAACGAAAAATCTTTTTCAAGTAGATAGAGAGGTTGTTCACAAATAAAATGCCCATATTTCACGAAAATGTCACTCCTTTCAGGAATTGTAGTCACTCTGTCTCCTGCCTTTACATAAGATATGGTGACTAAAAATATACCCACCCCGCAGTTCACAGCTGGCGAAGGCAAGGAGGGTTACTATACTTGAAGGAGAATGAATTTATTCACAAGCCATTACTCACCAAACGAGAAAGAGAAGTATTCGAACTGTTAGTACAAGATAAAACAACAAAGGAAATAGCTGGCGAATTGTTTATTAGCGAAAAAACGGTTCGAAATCATATTTCTAACGCTATGCAAAAGCTAGGCGTAAAGGGGCGTTCCCAAGCTGTTGTAGAGCTCCTTCGGATGGGGGAGCTAGAACTTTGATTTAGACCGGCCAACCACTTAGGAAGGCCGGTTATCAATTTTATCAAGAAAGAAATGCAGCCTGTCCTAAAATGACTGGCTGCATTTCTTTCTTGAAATTATCCTGAAAATCATAGAAAATAAGAGCACTGATAGAGTTTAGGAGTGTAGCCGAATGGAACTCGAGGATGCTCGTAATAATAGTAATTTAGAACAGGTTGCCGATATTGAGAAAGACTTACGGTATATTTCAGGTATTATTAAACAAAAAGGCCGCGAGATTTTAAGCAATTACACCATTACCCCGCCGCAGTTCATTGCCTTGCAGTGGCTGTTCGAAGAGGGCGATATGACGATTGGCGAACTGTCCAATAAAATGTATTTGGCATTTAGTACCACAACGGATCTTGTTGACCGAATGGAAAAAAATGAGCTGGTCGTCAGGGTGAAAAATCCAAACGACCGCCGCGTGGTGCAAATCCACCTTCTTGATGAGGGAAAACGGATTATCGATGAGGTCATTAAAAAACGTCAACTGTACTTACAGGACGTTTTAGTGAATTTCTCGGATGAAGAAATCGTCATACTAAAAGAAAATTTAGCGAAATTACATCATGAAATGCGCAAAGAATGAGGCGAGATAGTTGAACAGACCGATTGGAATCATCGATTCAGGAGTAGGCGGCTTAACGGTGGCAAAGGAAGTCATGCGACAATTGCCGCATGAACAAATTGTCTATCTAGGGGATACCGCCCGCTGTCCGTATGGCCCTAGAACTCCAGAAGAAGTTCTTAGATTCACCTGGGAAATTACTCAGTTTTTAATGGAAAAGCAAATTAAAATGCTAGTAATTGCCTGCAACACCGCTACAGCCGTTGCCTTAGAGGAAATCCGCTCAGAGCTAAGGATACCTGTCTTGGGCGTTATTCATCCCGGAGCTCGTACGGCAATTAAGAATACTGTTAATTACCAAATAGGCATTATTGGAACCGAGGGAACGGTTAAAAGTGGAGCCTATGAGCAGGCACTAAAATCGATTTATCGTAAAACAAATGTCGTTAGTTTGGCCTGCCCCAAATTTGTGCCACTTGTTGAAAGCGGCGAGTATGATGGTCTAGTTGCTGAAAGAGTCGTTGCAGAAACACTGGCGCCCCTTAAAAATCAGGAGCTAGACACACTTATTCTAGGATGCACCCATTACCCTTTGCTAGAACCGCTCATTAAACGGTTCATGGGGGATAGTGTTAATGTTATTAGTTCCGGTGAAGAAACTGCGCGGGAAGTAAGTACAATCCTCCATCATAACGGCATTTTGAATACGACTGGAGAAGAACCCAACCACGAATTCTATACAACCGGTTCCAAAAAAATCTTTTCCGAAATTGCTTCCCAATGGCTCGAAAGGCCAATTACGAATATTGAGATGGTGAAGTTATAAATACTAGTTGTATGGTCTTGGATGTCTATTGTGAATAGATGTAGACAGTATACTTATAGTGATAACGACAAAAAAGCAATAGGTGTAGAACCTATTGCTATTTTCTATGATTTAGTTCAGAGGTAGCAGCTAAGTACGGGAACTGAGCGGGCCTCTCAGTGCCCATAGTCAAAGACGGAAGCCAAGTATGGGAAGAGAACGAGTTCCTCAGTGCCCATAGTCAAAGACGGAAGCCAAGTATGGGAACAGAACGAGTCCCTCAGTGCCCATAGTCAAAGACGGAAGCCAAGTATGGGAACAGAACGAGTCCCCCAGTGCCCATAGTCAAAGACGGAAGCCAAGTATGGGAAGAGAACGAGTCCCTCAGTGCCCATAGTCAAAGACGGAAGCCAAGTATGGGAAGAGAACGAGTCCCCCAGTGCCCATAGTCAAAGACGGAAGCCAAGTATGGGTACAGAAAGAGTCCCCCAGTGCTCATAGTCAAAGACGGAAGCAAAGTATGGGAACAGAACGAGTCACTCAATGCCCATAGTCAGAGATGGAAGCTCAAGTATGGAAACAGAGCGGGTCTCACAAGCCAATATTTACTAACAAAATAACTATAAATTCTATTCTTCTGGTTATTTAAGATTATTGTAAAATATCCCTCTGCTTTTACCAGTTTGTTTAAAGTTGTTACCGAGAACTCTTCTTATTGTCTTAAGAGAAATAATATTACACCAATTGTACACCACGACCGTGGTTAACTTACTGTTAGGGAACAATAATTTGTACTCCATAATAGCCCTAATTACAGCTTGTTCTACTGCTTCTTTCTTGCCGCAAACCTTACAAACAATGATTTGTTTTCCTACTGATAAATCGAATGAACCGCAATTTGCACAACACATCCCCTTCCGCATCCCCTCAAAGCTATACCCCGGCAACCGCTTATAAAGATCATCAATCTGATGAACCCCTAATAGCTGCTCAGCCAGCCTACTATGCCTTGTAGTAAGATTCGAAGATGGCACTCGATTTATCTTCAGTAAAAATCGTTCTAATTGAGTTGGAAAAATAATAGATGGATCTTTTGGGGCCTGATATAAAGTGAACGAGGGGTTAACAAAAACCAGGTATGATTCAAGCGGAATGGAATATCCAAATTGTTGAAGTAACTGCCTTAGGAGGGTTTCGCTTCGCCTTAGTTGATGCAGTGGATTGAGGATTTCCTTCCCGGAATAGGTGAAAAATCGATCATTCTCAATATAATAATCTCCCTCAAAGTATTTCACTTCAAAATGAAAAACCGTTTTTTCCGCAATATGGAAAGAGTCTATTTGAAATTTTGTGGTGTTTTTCTCAAGCAACAAGTCATTTAATATCAATCTTTCTTGCTGAAGGTTTTCCATTAATGCATCAAACTTCAGCTCTCCCTCAAATCCTTTCTCAAGGTTTAGATAATTTTGTTTGTCCTTTTCCGTTAACTCCATCCTAGCATTTAGTATTCGCATAAGCTTTAATTCATCTGACACTTGCCTAGGTTTCAATATCAAGCTATCACTCCTTTCTCCCTTCAATATAATTCCAGATTTATCTCGCATACAAGCAAACTTTTTATGACTTTTAATATAATTTCAGATTTTCCCAACATACAAGCAAACTTTTTATGAATTTGTCAATGCTTTAGTGAGAAGTTGTCCAATTCATTAAAAAAATTTTACAAGCTCGGTCTAATTTTAAAATAGGCTCGTATAAATGATAGTACAAACTGTCTTATGGAGGGGATTATATGTCTAAAAATAGAAAAACAACTTTGGTGACGGCATCGGCATTGGCGACCGCGGTATTACTTTCGGGCTGTGGTTTGTTTGGGGGAGAAGAGAAAAAGCAAATTGACCCGCCGCAGAGTGCCTCCTACCTAGAGGAAAGTGAAATGGAAATGGTTGAAGAATCAGTGGGGGCAGACACAGAAACAGAGGGAACGGAGGAAGCTGTTGAAACAACGGTGCCAACCGAACTCTATCTCATTGATAAAAATGGATACGTAGTATCGCAGACAATGGATCTTCCGAAAACGGAAGGGGTCGCTAAGCAAGCGCTAGAGTACCTTGTGGTAAATGGTCCAATCAGTCAAATGCTTCCAAATGATTTTAGAGCCGTATTGCCAGCAGATACGGAAATGACCGTCAACATTAAAGACGGTACAGCAACAGTCGATTTCTCCAATGAGTTCGCGACTTATAACGAGGAAGATGAGCAACGAATTCTTGAATCCGTTACATGGACCTTAACGCAGTTTGATGCGATTAATAAGGTGAAAATCCAATTAAATGGAAAAGAACTAGACAGCATGCCTGTTGGGGGTACACCGATTAGCGATGAGCTAACTCGAGCAGATGGAATCAATCTGAATACGGCTGGAGCCGTTGATATCATGAATACATCGCCAATTACCGTTTATTACATTGGTGGAGAAGCTGAAAACTACTACTACGTGCCGGTAACAAAGCGGGTAAGTAATGATGGTGCAAATGTGATTGAAGCAACCATTAAGGAACTCGCAGCAGGACCTGGACATGGCACAGGATTGCTTTCTCAGTTCCAGACAGGTGTAAAGCTACTAGAAGATCCTAAAATTGAGGATGGAAAGGTCACGCTTGATTTTAATGAATCCATTTATGGAAGCTTCGAAGAGAAAATGGTATCCGAGCATGTTTTAAACACATTGGTCCTTTCTCTTACTGAGCAAAAAGAAATTGAAAGCGTAGCTGTTACAGTGAATGGGGAAGCGGGACTTAAAACGGAAGATGGCGGAGACTTAACTGAACCAGTTACTCGTCCGCAAAAAGTCAACACTGGTAGTTTTTAATTGGAGAAATTTGTTATACTAATACTGAATGGTAAAGAGGCAGGCAATATGCTGCCTCTTCTTTATTGTTTTTAAACGACACGATGAAGTTAACGATTGAAGGAGGAATAGGGCTATGCGTTATGATGGACGTGAACCGCAGCAATTAAGGCCTGTACATATTGAAGTTGATTATTTAAAGCACCCAGAGGGTTCAGTACTAATTACAGTGGGAGATACAAAGGTTATTTGCTCCGCTAGCATTGAGGACAAAGTGCCTCCTTTTATGCGCGGACAAGGGAAAGGCTGGATTACTGCAGAGTATTCCATGCTTCCGAGGGCTACTGAAACACGGAATATCCGTGAATCTTCAAAAGGAAAAGTAACCGGAAGAACGATGGAAATTCAACGCTTAATTGGACGAGCTTTACGAGCAGTGGTAAACCTAGAGGCAATGGGTGAACGTACGGTTTGGATTGATTGCGATGTCATTCAAGCAGATGGTGGAACGCGCACAGCATCCATTACAGGTGCATTTGTGGCGATGGCGCACGCTTTTAATAAGCTTTATAAAAATAAAAAAATCAAAACTCTCCCTATAACCGACTTTTTAGCAGCGACAAGTGTGGGAATTTTAAAGGATGGAAAAGTGGTCGTCGATCTCAATTATGTGGAAGATTCTGCAGCGCAAGTCGATATGAATGTGGTGATGACTGGCAACGGCGAGTTCGTTGAGCTCCAGGGAACAGGGGAGGAAGCTACGTTTTCCTACAATCAACTGCAAGAGCTTTTAAAAGGCGCGCAGGAAGGTTTAGTAGAGTTGTTTGACTATCAAAAGCAGGCACTTGGAGAAGAGCTTTCAGGGCTCATCACCAATGCGAAAAAAAGATAGGAGAATAAACCATGGAAGAAGTCATTATTGCAACCAAAAACAGCGGGAAAGCGAAGGAGTTTGAGCGAATTTTCCAAGCAAAGGGAATTCAAGTAAAAACACTCCTTGATTTTCCAGAAATAGAAGATGTGGAAGAAACAGGAACGACATTTGAAGAGAATGCGAAAATTAAGTCTGAAACAATTGCAAATCTTTTAGGCAAAATGGTAATCGCAGATGACTCTGGGCTAGAAATCGATGCCCTCGATGGGCGCCCAGGGGTGTATTCTGCACGGTATGCTGGACAGCAAAAAAACGATGAAGATAATATCGATAAAGTACTAACAGAATTAAAAGGTATTCCCAATAACGAACGAACCGGAAGATTTCGCTGTGTGTTGGCCGTTTCGCAGCCTGGTAAAAAAACTGTAACCTTTGCAGGTGCATGTGAGGGACTTATTTTAACCGAACGTAGAGGGACAAATGGTTTTGGCTATGATCCCATCTTTTTTGTTGAGGCAAAACAAAAGGCGATGGCGGAGTTAAATCCTGAAGAGAAAAATAAAATTAGTCATCGTGCCATGGCGATTAAAAAGCTGGAAGAGAATTTTACGCCAAACAACGGGGCAGAGTCATGAGCAAGATTTTAATTGTGAGCGATAGCCATGGTTCAACGGAGTTACTTGATGCTATTAAAGCCAAGCATGCTAGTGAAGTCGATCAAATGATTCATTGTGGAGATTCCGAGCTTTCTGAGGACAATGAATCGATTAGCGGATTTACGAGCGTGAAGGGGAATTGTGACTTTTACGGTGATTTTCCGGAGGAAGCGTTGGTTGAAGTGGATGGCTATAAAATATTAGTCGTTCATGGCCATTTGTATTCTGTTAAATCAAGTTTGCTAAGCCTTTCGTACCGAGCTGAGGAGGCGGGTGCTAATATTGTTTGCTTTGGGCACTCCCATCTCCTAGGGGCTGAGAAAATTCAAGATGTACTTTTTATTAATCCCGGCAGCATTAGACTGCCGAGGGGGCGTCACGAAAGAACTTACGTTATTCTTGAGCTAAAAGATGGGAAAGCCGACCTTCGTGTTTATGATTTTGACCTTGGAGAAATGGGCTCTTTAACACAGGAGTTTTCTGTTTCAAAATAGAGCCAGTCAGTATATAATAACTGGAGGAAGATTAAATTTTCTTCCTCTAGTAAAAAAAATCTAAAATAGCTGTTGACTTTTAATCGTTAGCCTAATATAATAAATCTTGTCTTCGAAAAACAAAACCCTTTGAAAGACACCTGAATAATTAATAAATGTCCCAGTAGCTCAGCAGGATAGAGCAACGGCCTTCTAAGCCGTCGGTCGGGAGTTCGAATCTCTCCTGGGACGCCATTATCCTACATATTAACTCACCTTCACCAAGGTGAGTTTTTTTATTGTCCAAAAATGGAGCTATTGTCTGTTAAAACGAACTATCACTCCAACCTCGAAAAACAATTACATTGACCACACCAAAACCAAAACCACCTCCACAATTTGTTAGTTGGATCGGACAGTTATGTATTCTAAACTCAAGCGTAGCTACCTTAAAATTCCAATCTATAGAATAAACCTACTCTTCAAAAAAAACTTTTAACTGAAAAATCCAAAGATAACAACATTGGAAGCGGATACAGAAAATAGGATAAATCAAAATTATCAAAAATTTCACTAAAACCCGTTGACGAAGGCTTGGAAAGGGCGTAAGATAGTCTTCAATTAAATGATTTTGTTAGTCAGATAATCTACCAAACGGGGAAGCGAAATTAAAGGTTGATTTTATTTGTCAGAATCTTTTGTACCTTTTAATTTTAATTGTTTAACGCGTTTAATGAACAGAAGGAGATGTTTTTCGGTGCCCGATCAATGGATTTATTTAAACGGTGAATTCGTCACGAAGGAAAATGCAAAAATTTCCGTTTATGACCATGGGTTCCTATATGGGGACGGTGTATTCGAAGGAATTCGCGTATACGGCGGCAATATTTTCAGAATGGAAGAGCATATGGATCGCTTGTACAGATCAGCAAAGTCGATCATGCTAGAAATTCCCCATAGCCAGGAAGAACTTACAAACTTAATTGCTGAAACAGTAGAAAAAAACCAGCTAGAAAACGCCTATATTCGGGCAGTCGTATCAAGGGGACCTGGAGATCTTGGTTTAGATCCAAGAAACTGCCATGGTGCAAATGTGGTCATCATTGTTGAACCACTATCAATCTTCCCTAAAGAACTATATGAAACAGGACTTGAAATTGTGACAGTCGCAACAAGGCGAAATCGCCCAGATGTCTTAAGTCCGAAAGTGAAGTCATTAAATTACCTTAACAACATATTAGTTAGAATGGAAGCTCAGTTAGCCAATGTCAATGAAGCATTGATGCTGAATGATCAAGGATATGTAGCTGAGGGCTCCGCTGATAATGTGTTTATTGTTAAAGGGAGTACCTTCTATACACCTCCAGGTTATGTTGGGGCACTAGAAGGAATTACAAGGAATGCCGTCATGGATATTGCGAATGATTTAGGCTATGTAATGAAAGAAGAACCTTTTACAAGACATGATGTGTATACCGCGGATGAAGTGTTTTTAACCGGAACAGCCGCTGAGGTCATAGCTGTTGTGAAAGTAGATGGCAGAGTGATTGGCGACGGCAAACCTGGTATTCATACAAATAAAATTTTAGAAGAATTTAGAAAAAGAGTCATAAGTGAAGGAGTTAAAGTGTACTCCTTAAAGAACGAATCAAATGTTAGTTAATTATTAAGAGAAAGTGTGGACGAGGACAAGTAATTCCTTGCATGCCATCTTCAGAGAGCCGGTAGTGCTGTGAACCGGTGTTGGCGCAAAGAATGAACTCACCTCGGAGCGCCGGTTTGAAAGGATAGCGAGTAGAACCGGTCGGGTGTCAGTCACCCGTTATCAAAACGGACTGAACATAGTCCTAGAGTGCACGCAGGTTTTTAATCTGTGTGAATGAGGGTGGTACCGTGGAACAGGTTAACAATAGCCTTTTTCATCCCTTTGCCTGACAATTTTTGTTGCGCAGGCATTTGGCGATGGGGAGGGCTATTTTTTATTGTAAAAAAATGGGCCAAACGCTTTCGGAAATAAATAAAGAATAGCAGGCTAAAGTTTTTCAATTGATAGGAGGCTGGAATGATGCTGCAAGAAACTGCTTTTACCAACGTAGAAGCTGAGAAGAAAACTGTAACTGGCGCGGATCTCTTAATAGAGGCTCTCAAAAAGGAAAAAGTAGAAGTCATTTTTGGATACCCAGGAGGAGCAGTTCTTCCGATTTACGACAAAATCTATGACTGCGACATTCTTCATGTTCTTCCTCGCCATGAACAAGGCGGGATTCATGCAGCAGAAGGGTATGCAAGGATTAGCGGAAATGCAGGTGTCGTGATTGCGACCTCAGGCCCAGGGGCAACAAATATTGTCACAGGTTTAGCGGATGCCATGATGGATTCCTTGCCACTCGTTGTTTTTACCGGGCAAGTTGCTACAGGCGTCATCGGGACTGACGCCTTCCAAGAAGCAGATATTTTAGGAATTACCACTCCGATAACGAAACATAATTGTCAAGTTCGCAATATTGAAGACATTCCGAGAATTATCAAGGAAGCTTTCCATATCGCAACAACTGGCCGACCTGGTCCAGTTCTAATCGATTTTCCAAAGGATATTGCTGCAGGCTTAGTTGAACGGCCAGCTGAAGCAGAAATCGATTTACCAGGCTATCAACCGACAATCGAACCAAACTATTTACAAATTCGAAAGCTAACAGAAGCAGTAAGTGGGGCCAAGAAGCCAGTTATTCTTGCAGGAGCTGGAATTCTTTTCTCCAAGGCATCCGAGCTATTGCTCGAGTATGCGGAACAACAAAATATCCCAATTGTCCACACACTCCTTGGATTAGGCGGCTTTCCAGCTAATCACCCATTGTTTATGGGTCTTGGTGGTATGCATGGTTGTTACACAGCTAATATGGCTTTATCCGAATGTGATTTACTCATTAACATTGGGGCTCGATTTGATGACCGCTTAACAGGTAACTTGAAGCATTTTGCTCCAAAAGCAACAGTTGCTCATATCGATATTGACCCAGCTGAAATTGGTAAAAATGTTCCAACTGCGATTCCGGTCGTTGGCGATGCAAAAGTGGCGCTTAGCATGTTAGTGAAGCAAAATGGCAAGGCACCGGAAATTAGCGAATGGATTCAGACATTAAATGAGTGGAAGAAAGAAAACCCATACTGGTATGAGAATTCGGACTCACCACTCAAGCCGCAGCGTGTCACAGAGATGTTATATGAAAAGACAAACGGCGAAGGAATTGTCGTTACCGATGTTGGTCAGCATCAGATGTGGGCTGCTCAGTATTATCAATTTAAAAATCCAGATCGCTGGGTAACGTCTGGTGGGCTTGGTACGATGGGCTTTGGACTTCCCGCTGCGATTGGTGCACAAATTGCGGATCCATCCGCGACAGTAGTTGCCATCTTAGGAGATGCCGGCTTCCAAATGTCAACACAGGAACTAGCGGTTATCAGAGAAATGAATCTACCTATTAAAATCGCAATCTTCAATAATCGTTCGCTTGGAATGGTCCGACAGTGGCAGGAAATTTTCTATGAAGAAAGATACTCTCATAGCAAAATCCCTTCACAGCCTTCTTTTGTGAAACTAGCTGATGCATATGGAATCAAAGCATATGAAATCACATCGGAAAGTGAAGCAGAAACGATTCTAGCAGAAGTGATGAATGACAACGAGCCAGTTTTACTAGACTTCAGAGTAGCTGAAAATGAAAATGTTTATCCAATGATTGCTCCAGGAAAAGGGCTTCATGAAATGGTAGGGGTGAAAAAATGAAACGAATTATTACTCTAACCGTCCTAAACCGACCAGGTGTCTTGAATCGAATCACAAACTTGTTTTCGAAGCGGAATTACAATATTGAGAGTATTTCAGTTGGCGAGACAGAGCAAGAAGGAGTTTCAAGAATCACTTGTGTAGTCAATGTCGATAACGACCGCATCATTGAGCAAATTACGAAACAACTAAACAAGCAAATTGATGTATTAAAGGTAGCGGATATTAGTGATCAGGCTGTTGTGGCCCGTGAACTCGCACTGATCAAAGTGCAGTCCACTCCGCAAAACCGCAACGAGATTTATTCGCTGATTGAGCCGTTCCGGGCATCGGTCATCGATGTTGGAAAAGACAGCTTGATTATCCAAATCACCGGTGAATCAGAGAAGATTGAAGCTTTTATTGAGTTGATTAAGCCTTATGGAATCAAAGAGTTAGCACGCACTGGAACAACAGCTTTCCCACGTAGCAGCCAACGTTCAACTCATAAAACAAATTATTCGATTGTCTAAATCACGCAACGAACACAATTAAAAACAAAAACTATAACCATAAAGGGAGAGATTTTAAAATGGCAAAAATGTATTATAACGGAGACGCAAACCCACAGTACCTACAAGGAAAGAAAGTAGCCGTAATCGGATATGGATCACAAGGTCATGCTCATTCACAAAACCTACGTGACAGCGGTGTTGAAGTTGTCATCGGTCTTCGTCCAGGCGGATCTTGGGATAAAGCGGTAGAAGATGGATTCCAAGTTTACACAGTAGGGGAAGCAACAGCTCAAGCAGATGTAGTCATGATTCTTCTTCCAGATGAATTGCAACCAACTGTTTATAAAAATGAAATCGAACCAAACCTAACAAACCAAGCATTAATGTTTGCACATGGTTTCAATGTTCACTTTAACCAAATCAAAGCACCGAAAGAAAGTGATGTTTTATTAGTAGCTCCTAAAGGTCCTGGTCACCTTGTTCGTCGTGTATATACAGAAGGCGCTGGGGTACCTGCATTATTCGCGGTTTACCAAGATGTTACTGGAGAAGCAAGAGAACTTGCCCTTTCTTATGCATACGGAATCGGATCCCTACGTGCGGGTGCATTAGAAACTACTTTTAAAGAAGAAACAGAAACAGACCTATTCGGTGAGCAAGCAGTTCTATGTGGAGGAGTTTCTGCACTAGTAAAAGCTGGTTTCGAAACATTAACAGAAGCTGGTTACCAGCCAGAACTTGCATACTTTGAGTGTCTACACGAATTAAAATTAATCGTTGACCTTATGTACGAAGGTGGTCTTGAAGGAATGCGTTATTCCATCTCCGACACAGCTCAATGGGGAGATTTTGTTAGCGGACCACGCATCGTTACTCCAGCTGTGAAAGCAGAAATGAAAGAAGTATTAAAAGATATCCAAGAAGGTCGTTTTGCAAAAGGTTGGATCCTAGAAAACCAAGCAAACCGTCCAGAATTCACTGCAATCAATGAAAATGAAAAACAGCATCCAATTGAAGTAGTTGGTAGAGAGTTAAGAGCGATGATGCCGTTTGTAAATAAAGATAAAAAGAAGGTGGCAGCAGTTGCAAAAGGTTAAAATTTTTGACACGACGCTAAGAGACGGGGAACAGTCGGCCGGGGTTAATCTTAATAAGTCCGAGAAGCTAGAAATTGCTCGACAGCTGGAAAGATTAAATGTTGACATTATTGAAGCAGGCTTTCCAGCTGCTTCTCCTGGAGATCTAGCATCGGTTAAAGAGATTGCCAGAACGATTAAAGGTGCTTCAGTTACAGGGCTTGCACGTGCAGTCATTTCTGATATCGACGCTGCTTGGGAAGCTCTTAAGGATGGGGCAGAACCAAGATTGCACACTTTTATCGCAACTTCACCGATTCACCGCCAATATAAATTAAAGCAAACAAAAGAACAAGTGGTTGAAACAGCCGTACAAACGGTGAAATATGCTGCTTCAAAGTTTTCTGTGGTTCAATGGTCTGCTGAAGATGCAACTCGTACCGAGCTCCCATTTTTAGCAGAAATCATTGAAAAAGTGATTCAAGCAGGAGCGCGTGTCATCAACATTCCAGATACAGTCGGATATACGTCTCCTGAAGAGTACGGTGCACTATTCGATTACTTGTTCAACCATGTTCCTTCTATTGGAAAAGTTGAATTATCGACGCACTGTCATGATGATTTAGGGCTTGCGGTGGCGAATTCTCTTGCAGCTGTCCAGCATGGCGCAAGACAAGTCGAAGGGACCATCAACGGGATTGGCGAGCGCGCCGGTAATACTTCGCTTGAGGAACTAGCGGTTGCACTTCATATCCGTAAAGATTTCTATAATGTAGGAACTGGGATGAACTTACAAGAAATTAGCCGTTCATCTAGTCTAATATCGAAATTAACGGGGATTCAAGTTCCACCGAACAAAGCAGTCGTTGGACGTAATGCTTTCGCACATGAATCAGGCATTCATCAGGATGGAGTATTGAAGGAGAAGACGACCTACGAAATCATTTCTCCTGAATTAGTAGGTGTTCAAAATAATTCCTTGGTACTTGGAAAGCATTCCGGCAGACACGCATTCCGCAATCGCCTGCAGGAATTGGGCCTAGCGGTACCAGAAGAAGATATTAAGCGCTTGTTCGGTGTCTTCAAAGAAATGGCTGATCGTAAAAAAGAGATGACCGACGAAGACTTAGTCGCAATTGTTCTTGAAGAAAGACTTTCAAAAGATGAAAGCTTCTATCACTTAAAATCGATTCAAGTTCAATATGGAACCAATCAGGTACCAACTGCAACGGTAAGTTTGTCGGGTGCTAATAATGAAGAAATTCAAGAAGCAGCTACCGGAGCAGGTAGTATCGAAGCTCTTTATAATACGTTAGAAAAATGCATGAATGAAACTATTAATCTATTAGATTATCGAATTCAATCCGTGGGTGCAGGGAGAGATGCCCTTGCCCAGGTATACGTAAAAATGAAATATGCAGGAAAAGAAACAAGCGGCAGAGGGCTTGCACAAGACGTTCTCGAAGCATCCGCAAAAGCATACCTAAACGCAGTAAACCGCGTTTTATATATGAGAGAAACTGCAGAGCCAGTGGTTAACAGTTAATATTTTTATAAAAAAATGGAGGGGAAACTCATGAAAAAGACGATCGCAGTCCTGCCTGGAGACGGTATTGGCAAGGAGGTAGCAGGTGGTGCAGTGAGCGTCCTTCAAGCAATTGGGGAGCGCTTTGGGCATCAATTTACTTTCACTTATGGAAGTATTGGCGGAGGAGCGATCGATGCGCTCGGTACTCCGCTTCCTGAAGAGACCATTGAACTCTGCAAGAAAAGCGATGCCGTCCTTCTCGGAGCAGTAGGCGGTCCGAAATGGGAAACCCTTCCTGGACATCTTCGTCCAGAGAAAGGTCTACTTCGCATTAGAAAAGAGTTGAACCTCTATGCTAACTTAAGACCGGTCAGCTATTATGCTGCAACAGCTGAAAACTCACCACTTCGCCCAGAAGTCATTGAAGGGGCAGATATGTTAGTAGTAAGAGAGTTGACAGGCGGTCTTTACTTTGGAAAGCCAAGTGAAAGAACGAAAACAGACGGCGAAGATTCTGTTGTCGATACACTTTTTTATAAAAAATCAGAGATTGAGCGTATCATTCGTCTAGCTTTCGAACTAGCAGAAAATCGTAGCAAGAAAGTGACATCGGTAGATAAAGCAAATGTTCTCGAATCAAGCCGCGTATGGCGCGAAACAGCAGAGGAAGTCGCAAAGGATTTCCCTGAAGTAAAGTTAGAGCATATGCTTGTCGACAATGCGGCGATGCAGTTGATTAAAAATCCAAAGCAATTTGATGTTCTAGTTACCGAGAACATGTTTGGCGATATTTTAAGTGATGAAGCATCCGTCTTAACAGGTTCATTAGGAATGCTCCCGTCTGCTAGTATTTCATCAGATGGTGCACACCTTTATGAACCAATCCATGGATCTGCACCAGATATCGAAGGTAAAAACATTGCCAACCCAGTAGCGATGATTTTATCAGCAGCCATGATGCTTCGTACCTCATTCGGCCTTGAAGAAGAGGCAGCTGCAGTAGAAAAAGCAGTCGAGCAAGTACTAGAATCCGGCTCAAAAACTAGTGATATCGCTAAGAAGGGCCAACCAACCGTCGGGACAGCTGAAATGATTGAAGAAATCAAAGCAACCATCCTCGACAACCAAGCAATCTTAAATATTATGAACTGCTATTCTTAATTTTTATTAAAAGCTTATTGACGATGGAACAAGTTGATTGGAGCGGAAGGCACGAAGACTCCCGGACTGCCCGCGGAAAGCGAAGTGCCTGGAGCGGAAATCAACTCGTACCACGCTATTATTAAAAAAGGAGGGTGAAAAATGGCAAAAACAATTATCGATAAACTTTGGGATAAACATATTGTCCATCGGGAAGAGGGGAAACCAGACCTTCTCTATATTGATCTTCATCTCGTCCATGAAGTAACCTCACCCCAAGCATTTTCAGGGTTAAAATTGAAAAACCGCAAAGTTAGACGCCCGGACCGCACCTTTGCAACCGTCGACCATAATGTGCCAACGGTAAATCGGTTTAACATTACCGACCCTGTTGCGAAAAACCAGATGGAAACATTGCGAAACAACTGTAAAGAATTTGGGATTTCTTTAGCAGACATCAATAGTCCAGAGCAAGGTATCGTCCATGTAATTGGTCCTGAACTAGGGTTAACTCAACCAGGAATGACGATTGTCTGTGGTGACAGCCATACCTCTACACATGGTGCATTTGGTTCCTTAGCATTTGGAATTGGCACCAGTGAGGTTGAACATACGCTGGCAACGCAAACCTTGTGGCAGTCTAAGCCTAAATCGCTTAAAGTCCAAATTGATGGGAAGCTTGGAAAAGGCGTGCTAGCCAAAGATGTCATTTTATATGTGTTATCCAAATATGGAGTGAATTTTGGAACAGGTCATATCATCGAGTATTGTGGTGATGTGATTGAAAATATGACGATGGAAGAGCGGATGACCGTCTGCAATATGTCAATCGAAGGTGGAGCTCGTGCCGGTCTCGTCGCCCCGGATGACACAACGATTGAATACTTGCGCGGCCGTAAATATGTTCCAGTAGGTCAAGAGTTTGAAAAGTTAGCGGAACAGTGGAAGGCCCTTGCTTCTGATGAAGGCGCTACTTACGATAAGGAAATCTACATTGAGGCAAGTGAAATTGCGCCAATGGTTAGCTGGGGAACCAATCCATCCCAGACAGCTCCTGTTACAGGAAGAGTTCCTTTCTTAGATGAGTGTGACACAGAAAATGAAAAGCGTTCTGTAGCAAGTGCGCTTAAGTATATGAACTTTACAGAAGGTCAAAAAATAGGCGATATTAAAATACAAAAAGTATTTATTGGATCCTGTACAAACTCGCGTCTAGAGGATTTACGCTTGGCTGCAGAAGTAGCAAAAGGGAGAAAAGTTCATCCTGACGTTGAGGCAATCGTTGTACCTGGATCTCAAAATGTGAAAATCTTAGCTGAGGCAGAAGGTCTTGATAAAATTTTCCTTAATGCAGGCTTTGAATGGCGTGAATCTGGTTGTAGCATGTGCCTCAGTATGAATGCTGATATTGTTCCTGCTGGAGAGCATTGTGCATCAACTTCAAATCGTAACTTTGAAGGACGTCAGGGCGCGGGAGCACGAACTCATCTTGTCAGCCCAGCAATGGCGGCAGCAGCAGCTGTTCATGGCTGTTTCGTTGATGTAAGAACAATGGAGAGTGCTGAAGCCGTTCATTAAATAGCAAGCAGGAAATGGAAAGGAGAAGGTGAGATGGCAGGGCTAAAGACATTTCGTGGCAAAGTAGCTGGAATGGATCGAGTGAATGTTGATACCGATCAAATTATTCCAAAGCAGTTTTTGAAACGAACAGAAAAAACAGGTTTTGGACAATACCTCTTTTACGATTGGCGTTTTCAAGCAGATGGTACAGCGAATCCTGAATTTGAATTGAATCGTCCGGAAAATAACGGAGCGGAAATTCTTGTAGCAAATGAAAATTTCGGTTGCGGATCTTCAAGGGAGCATGCACCGTGGGCCTTGCTCGATTATGGTATTAAAATTGTTATCGCTCCATCGTTCGCCGATATTTTTCACCAGAACTGCTTGAAGAATGGAATGCTTCCGGTTGTTTTGAAGGATGAGGAAGTACGCTATTTACTTGAAAAGGCCAAGGATGAAAAATACGAGCTGACTGTTTCATTGGAAGACAAGACGGTGAAGGACTCTGAAGGTTTTCAGGCAGAGTTTCCAATTTCAACTTACTGGCAAACAATGCTGATAAATGGCTGGGACGAAATCGAACTGACTCTACAATTAGAAGACCGAATCCTAGCTTATGAAGAGTCACTCATTTAAAAAGATTCACGGCCACGGCTGTGAATCTTTTTGTTTTTGGAACAATCCGTGCTAAACTAACGATTATAATCAAAGACGGAGCACTTAAAGGCACGGCTAGACAAGGTTTAACGTGATGTTAGAGCGAGTTTTCGAAAAGATACTCAGGTTGCGTAGGTGCTAGTAGTTGATGAATAAAAAGAGGCGGTAAGGCATGAAGAAACAGAATTCGGAAAAAGATAATATTGTTTTGTTTCCGGGCCTAGAGCGGCGTCTGTTAGAAAAAGGGGTGGAATATCTCCACGCAAAAAAGTATCGACAGGCTATCGAATATTTGGAACAGGCTCGTACGCTTGATGCACATAATAGTGAGGTGTATACCGGCTTAGTTCTTGCACATTTCGAGTCAGGCCACCCTCAAGAAGCAAAGGTCATTGCAGCGGAAATGCTCAAGGAGGGCATTGGAAACTATATTCAAGTAATGGACCTATACATCATGATTATGGTCCAGTTGAATCAATATGAAGAAATCATTACCACGATTGAGGCTTTGCTTGAAGATAAGGAAGTACCAAAGGAAAAGTTTGAACACTTCTCTAAGATGCTTCATTTTAGCCGAAAGATGGCAGAAGGGCAGCAAGACCTGCAAGACGTGGAACCACCTGTCCAAGACCGAGGAAATGAACGACTAAGTTTGTTTTCCTATCAGGACCCTAAGGACCAAATGCAAATTGCCGCAAGGCTCGCCAAGGAAAATGTTCGACCATACATACATGAAATTAACCTATACCTAGAATCAACGGAAGGTCACCCGTTTCAGAAATCAATGTTGCTGAATATTTTAAGGGAACAGGAATACGACAAGGAAGTGGAAGTCGAGAAGCTTGGGATGAAGGAAGTCTTTATTCCTGCTGAACTCCCTGAGCTTCAAGAAGTCCAAAAGTTGCTTGAGGTGTCGAAACTTCTGGAGTCGAGCCTTGAAAGCGAAGATCCAGTATTGTTTGAAAATATTAAAAGCCTAGTGGAACGAAACTTCTTTTTACTCTATCCTTTTGAACCTCAGCCAAATAGTGTTGAAGCATGGGCTGCGGCCTATCATTACCTAGCAAATGGGTATTTTGGCCTTGATGGAACGATAGAAGATTATGCTGTTCGATACGGTGCAACCGAGGAAGAAACAGCAGATGCAATGGAATTCATCAAGAGGATAGAAGAAATTTCTTACCCTATCATCTAGCAGGCTGTTGAAACGAAAGAATCCTGTGTTATAATGTAGTGGTTGTATTATGTAAAAATTAATCTATTTTACATTTAAACTGGAATATTTGCTTGCATGTTCAAGAGATATTCATCGCCGAAAGGTCATGATAATAGATTTGTTGGAGGGAAATGTATGTCTGCAAAATGGGAAAAACAAGAAGGGAACCAAGGGGTTCTTACATTTGAAGTGGATGCAGAGAAGTTTAACGAAGGTTTAGACGCTGCATTCAAAAAAGTTGTGAAAACAATTAACGTTCCTGGATTCCGTAAAGGAAAAATGCCTCGCCAAATGTTTGAAAAGCGTTTTGGTGTAGAATCATTATATCAGGATGCAATTGATATTCTTCTTCCAGAAGCATATTCAAATGCAATCGATGAAGCTGGAATTGAGCCAGTAGATCGTCCTGAAATTGATGTGGAACAAGTTGAGAAAGGTCAAAGCTTAGTTTTCAAGGCTACTGTAACAGTAAAGCCTGAAGTAAAGCTTGGCGACTACAAAGGTCTTGAAGTTGAAGCCTTTGATACAGAAGTAACTGACGAAGAAGTTGAAGCAGAATTAAAAACTTTACAAGAGCGTCATGCTGAGCTTGTTGTGAAAGAAGATGCTCCAGCAGAAAACGGCGACACAGTTGTACTTGACTTTGAAGGCTTCGTTGATGGAGTAGCATTCGAAGGTGGACAAGCTGACAACCATTCACTTGAACTTGGTTCTGGAAGCTTCATCCCTGGCTTTGAAGAGCAGCTTGTTGGTGTAAAAGCAGGAGAAGAAAAAGACGTTGAAGTCACTTTCCCTGAAGAATACCATGCAGCTGAGCTTGCTGGAAAGCCTGCAGTATTCAAAGTAAAAGTACACGAAATCAAAGGTAAAGAACTTCCTGAGTTAGATGATGAATTCGCGAAGGATGTTGACGAAGAAGCTGAAACAATTGAAGCTCTTCGTGAAAAAACAAAGAACCGTTTGAAGCATGATAAAGAGCATCAGAAAGAACATCATATCCAAGATACAATCGTGGAAAAAGCAGCAGAAAATGCTGAAATCGATGTTCCTGAAATCATGGTTGAAAACGAAGTAGACCGTATGCTACAAGAATTCGAACAACGCCTTCAAATGCAAGGAATGAACCTTGAGCTTTACTTCCAGTTCTCTGGTCAAGATGAAGCTGCCCTACGTGGCCAAATGAAAGAAGATGCTGCTAAGCGTGTTCGTGTGAACCTTACTCTTGAGGCAATTGCTAAAGCTGAAAACATCGAAGTAACAGAAGAAGATGTGAATAAAGAGCTTGAAACAATGTCTACTCAATACAACATGACTGTTGATCAAATCAAAGCAGCACTTGGTGGAAACCTTGAAACTGTTAAAGCTGATCTTCAAATAAAAAAAGCAGTCGAATTCCTTGTGGAAAACAGTAAAACTGTTGCATAATAGAAGTAACAAGATAAGAAACAAGGCGCGAATCATTCGTGCCTTGTTTTCTACCATCTTAGGGCATTTTTTTACATATAATGAAAGACATGACTAGCGGAGGTCAGGTCTTGAAATTCATTGGTAATTCGTGAACAACCGATTGAATTATCGGCATTTTGGTTAAGCTTAGTTGAGTACATATTCTTTTGCGGATCAGTTTTACCATCTTATCTTGCTGAGTGTTATCATTTCCTGCTAACTGGAAAAATGTGATACAATGCAGTACATACCCGTTTTAATCCGTTTACAAATTAACCAAAATGAATGTTCGCATATGATCCGCCACTTTGTATGTTAGAAGTTTTCCAAGGGGTGAAAAAAGTGTTCAAATTTAATGATGAAAAAGGGCAACTCAAATGTTCTTTCTGCGGCAAGACCCAGGATCAAGTCCGTAAACTCGTTGCAGGACCAGGAGTTTATATATGTGATGAGTGTATCGAGCTTTGTACTGAAATTGTTGAAGAAGAACTAGGCACTGAAGAAGAAGTTGAATTCAAAGACGTACCTAAGCCACGTGAAATTCGCGAAATCCTTGGCGAGTATGTTATTGGTCAAGAACAGGCAAAGAAAAATCTTTCTGTAGCCGTTTACAATCACTACAAGCGTATCAACTCCAATAGCAA
This sequence comes from Mesobacillus maritimus, assembly GCF_044803185.1. GTDB lineage: Bacteria > Bacillota > Bacilli > Bacillales > Cytobacillaceae > Mesobacillus_B > Mesobacillus_B maritimus_B. The sequence goes on along the minus strand of NZ_CP085225.1, from coordinate 4,367,594 downwards.
AATCGACGATGTTGAGCTAGCGAAAAGTAATATTGTAATGATTGGACCAACTGGTAGCGGGAAAACCCTTCTTGCGCAAACACTAGCTCGTATTCTAAACGTACCATTTGCGATTGCAGATGCAACCTCGTTAACAGAAGCTGGTTATGTAGGGGAAGATGTTGAAAACATCCTTCTAAAGCTTATCCAAGCAGCAGATTATGATGTAGAAAAAGCCGAAAAGGGCATTATCTACATCGATGAGATTGATAAAATTGCCAGAAAATCAGAAAACCCGTCAATTACAAGAGATGTTTCAGGTGAAGGCGTACAGCAAGCACTACTGAAAATCCTTGAGGGTACGGTGGCAAGCGTGCCGCCACAAGGTGGCAGAAAACATCCACATCAAGAATTCATCCAAATTGATACAGGAAATATCTTGTTCATTTGTGGTGGAGCCTTTGATGGTATTGAATCTATTATCAAACGCCGCCTAGGCCAGAAAGTGATTGGCTTTGGTTCTGATACTAAGAAAGACGACATCGATTCAAAGCAATTGCTACAAAAAGTTCTTCCTGAAGATTTGTTGAGATTTGGTTTGATTCCTGAGTTTATCGGACGTCTACCAGTCACTGCGAGCCTAACTCAATTAGATGAAGAGGCTCTAGTGGAAATTTTAACAAAGCCGAAGAATGCCTTGGTGAAGCAATATCAAAAAATGCTTGAGCTCGACAATGTTGAACTTGAATTTGAAGAAGATGCTTTACGCGAAATTGCTAATAAAGCCATTGAACGTAAAACAGGCGCACGTGGTCTCCGCTCGATTATTGAGGGAATCATGCTTGATGTCATGTTCGACCTTCCTTCAAGAGAAGATATCGTAAAATGTATCATCACGAAGGAAACTGTTCTCCAATCAAGCCCACCACAGCTTTTGCTTGAAGATGGGTCCATTGACAAAGGTGAACGAAACTCTGCATGATTATTTAACGACTGACTAAAAAACCTAGCAGCTTTTGCTGTTAGGTTTTTTTGCGTCATTTGAAGCTACTCCACGATTATTAAAGTTATTTTTGACTTGAATTCTTGTTTATTCCAACTCTTTGCAGGAGATACTAAGAGGAGCATAAGCATTAAGTCAGGAGGGAATCTGCTTTGAGTTGGACGGGGATCGCGATATTCGTACAGCTTTTCTTTGGGATAATCATCGGGCTGTACTTCTGGAACTTATTAAAAAGTCAGCGTACACAAAAAGTGTCAATAGACCGTGAGTCTAAAAAAGAAATGGAACAGTTGAGAAAAATGCGATCAATCTCTCTCAGTGAACCACTTTCTGAAAAAGTGAGACCTGCAAGTTTTAAAGATATTGTTGGGCAAGAAGATGGTATAAAGGCTCTTAAGGCAGCATTATGTGGCCCGAACCCTCAGCATGTCATTATCTATGGACCCCCTGGGGTCGGTAAAACAGCCGCAGCGAGACTTGTATTAGAGGAATCAAAGAAAAATGAAAAATCCCCATTTAAACAGTCTTCTGTTTTTGTTGAGTTGGATGCCACAACAGCTAGATTTGATGAACGAGGAATTGCCGACCCCTTGATAGGCTCCGTTCATGATCCGATTTATCAAGGTGCAGGGGCAATGGGACAAGCTGGGATTCCTCAGCCAAAGCAAGGTGCTGTTACCAACGCACACGGTGGGGTTCTGTTTATCGATGAAATCGGAGAGCTCCATCATATTCAAATGAATAAACTTTTAAAAGTGCTTGAGGATCGTAAAGTGTTTCTCGAAAGTGCCTATTACAATGAGGAAAACACTCAAATCCCCACGCATATCCATGATATTTTTAAAAATGGTTTACCTGCCGATTTCCGCCTAGTCGGTGCAACAACACGTACCCCAAGTGAAATTCCTCCAGCCATCCGCTCGAGATGTATGGAAGTGTTCTTTAGAGAACTTACACAGGAAGAGATATCGGAAGTAGCGAGAAACGCTGCTGATAAAGTGAATCTCAATATGAGTGAAGAAGCCATCCGTGTGTTAGCCTCATACTGTCGCAATGGCCGTGAAGCAGTCAATATGGTACAAATTGCTGCAGGTTTGGCGATTACCGAAGGTCGGGACCACATTAAAGAAGAAGAAATTGAATGGGTGGTCCACTCTAGTCAGCTTTCGCCAAGAATGGAACGCAAAATCAATGAAAAAGCAGCTGTAGGCCTTGTTAATGGATTAGCGGTTTACGGTCCAAATACAGGGTCGCTTCTTGAAATTGAGGTTACCGTCATCAAGGCGAAAGAAAAAGGTAGTATTAATATTACTGGAATTGTTGAGGAAGAAAGCATTGGCGGCCAAGGGAAATCGATTCGCAGAAAGAGTATGGCAAGAGGTTCGATTGAAAACGTTATTACTGTATTGCGTTCAATGGGCGTGCCCGCAGACGAATACGATATTCACGTGAATTTTCCTGGTGGTGTTCCGATTGATGGGCCATCAGCCGGCATCGCAATGGCAACGGGAATTTATTCTGCTATCTATAAAATTCCTACAGATCATACCGTTGCAATGACTGGTGAAATTAGCATCCACGGAAACGTGAAGCCGATTGGCGGCGTTTATGCCAAGGTAGAAGCTGCGAAAAAAGCAGGGGCAGAGCGCGTCATCATTCCGAAGGACAATCTCCAGTCGATCCTCCAAGAGATTAAAGGCATTGAAATCATCCCTGTCAGCCATTTAACAGAAGTATTTGACCATGCGCTTGTCAGAGAGCCCTCCAATAAAGAAGAAATCATTGCCGCTGCAGAGCTCGAGCACAGAAACAGAATGCTATCAGCAGCTTCAGAGATTGAGATGGATAAGAAAGAAAGCATCTAACAACAGAGAGAAAAGTTCCGACCTCGGTTGGGGCTTTTTGTTTTGTTTAGTGGATTAGGAAAAGGTAACAATTAACTATTTCTTGGGTCCGCTCGGGCAGTTAGCGCTTCTAATTCCCCGAACAGCCCTTTTCCGGAGTAGTACGGTTAAATAGAGTGCTTCTAATTCCCCGAACTTCCCTTTTCCGGAGCAGTTCGGTCAAATAGGCGCGCTTCATTTCTACCTTTAGGCTCTTTCTAGACTGGTGGAAGCCTAAACGTGCACAAAAAGCATATCGAACAACACCACCCAACCCATTTTTTCTACGCTAAAACCCGAATTGCTAACATATTTTCCTTCCCATTTAGGATACTAATAAGAGGTGAATACTTTTATCTAATAGTCCTTAAGACTCGTGTTATTAGACACTCGAAGGCAAATAAGATAAAATTGAACAAAGAATCCATGTACTACTTAGATACATGTGGAGGTGCATAACATGGGGGAACAGTTAACCGTCCCATTATTACCGCTTCGGGGCCTGTTGGTATATCCAACAATGGTGCTACATCTTGACGTAGGTCGAGAAAAATCCGTGCAGGCGCTCGAAAAGGCGATGGTGGAGGATCATTTGATCTTTCTCACAACACAAAAAGACGTCTCAATAGACGAGCCAACAGAAGATGAACTTTACCGAATGGGGACACTCACTAAGGTAAAGCAAATGCTTAAACTTCCAAACGGAACAATCCGAGTGCTAGTAGAAGGGCTAAAGCGAGCGGAAATCGTTGAGTTTTATGATGACGAAAGCCATTTTTCTGCCAGCCTAAAAACATACGAGGATCGGGATACAAAGGATGTAGAAGACGAAGCATTAATGAGAACGATGCTCGAGTATTTTGAACAGTACATAAAGCTTTCAAAGAAAATTTCAGCTGAAACTCACACATCGGTAACCGATATTGAGGAGCCTGGCCGCATGGCTGATATCATCTCCTCACATTTGCCTTTAAAGCTGAAAGAGAAGCAGGAAATCTTAGAAACACTTGATGAAAAAGAGCGGATGAACCGTGTAATTGAAATCATTCATAATGAAAAAGAAGTGCTGAATCTCGAGAAAAAAATTGGCCAACGCGTCAAACGCTCGATGGAGAGAACGCAGAAGGAATATTATCTTCGTGAGCAAATGAAGGCAATCCAGAAGGAACTCGGCGATAAAGAAGGCAAAACCGGGGAAGTTTCGGAGCTGACAGATAAAATCGAGAAAGCAGGAATGCCTGAACATGTGAAGGCAACCGCACTGAAGGAATTGGATCGTTATGAAAAGGTTCCGTCTACTTCTGCTGAAAGTGCAGTCATTCGCAATTACATCGATTGGCTTGTGGCTTTACCATGGACAAAGGCAACAGAGGATGACCTCGATATTAAAAAAGCGGAAACGGTTTTAAACGAGGATCATTATGGACTTGAAAAGGTTAAAGAGCGTGTTCTTGAATACCTTGCCGTCCAAAAGTTAACAAACAGCTTAAAAGGACCGATTCTCTGTCTTGCTGGTCCTCCAGGAGTGGGGAAAACAAGTCTTGCTCGTTCCATTGCCAAATCATTAAATCGTAACTTTGTCAGGGTATCCTTAGGTGGGGTTCGTGATGAGTCCGAAATTCGTGGACATCGCCGCACCTATGTAGGGGCCATGCCTGGTCGTGTCATTCAAGGTATGAAAAAAGCTGGCACGATCAACCCGGTCTTTTTACTAGATGAGATCGATAAAATGTCGAGTGACTTCCGTGGAGACCCATCTTCTGCGATGCTGGAAGTCTTAGACCCAGAACAAAATCATAGCTTCAGTGATCATTATATAGAAGAAACTTATGATTTATCGAAGGTCATGTTTGTTGCGACAGCAAACAACCTCGGAACTGTACCAGGTCCATTGCTAGACCGGATGGAAATCATTACGATTGCTGGTTATACAGAGCTTGAAAAAGTTCATATTGCCAAAGACCATTTGCTTCGTAGGCAAATTAAGGACCATGGCTTATCCGAGACACAGCTTCAAATAAGCGATGAAGGACTCTTGGAGATTATCCGCCATTATACACGTGAGGCGGGAGTGCGCTCGCTTGAACGCCAACTCGCAACCATTTGCCGGAAAACCGCAAGAATTATTGTGACTGATTCTGAAAAACAAGTTGTCATCGATGACAAGAATGTCGTCGATTTCTTAGGAAAGCCGAAATTCCGGTATGGAGAAGCTGAACTAGAGGATCAAGTCGGAGTAGCCACTGGACTTGCTTATACAACGGTAGGTGGAGATACTTTACAAATTGAAGTCTCGCTATCTCCGGGTAAAGGCAAGCTTGTTTTAACAGGGAAATTAGGCGATGTGATGAAGGAATCCGCTCAGGCGGCGTTCAGCTATGTTCGCTCGAAAACGAAGGAACTTGGAATCGATGAAGACTTCCATGAAAAACTGGATATTCACATCCACGTTCCGGAAGGAGCAACACCGAAGGACGGTCCGTCAGCAGGGATTACAATTGCTACAGCGCTTGTGTCAGCTCTCTCAGGAAGACCAATTCGCCGTGAAGTGGGGATGACCGGTGAAATCACGCTGCGTGGTCGAGTTCTACCAATTGGTGGATTAAAAGAGAAAACGTTAAGTGCTCACCGTGCAGGATTAACGAAGATTATTTGTCCGAAAGACAATGAGAAGGATATAGATGATATCCCAGAAAGTGTACGCGAGCAGCTAGAGTTTGTGCTTGTCTCTCATGTAGATGAAGTTTTAAACCATGCCCTTGCAGAGGAAAATCGCTAATGAAAGTAAATTCCGCAGAAATCGTCATCAGTGCGGTAAGACCCGCCCAGTATCCTGAAGGGGACTTACCCGAGTTTGCGCTTGCCGGCCGATCAAATGTCGGCAAGTCATCATTCATCAACAAAATGTTGAATCGGAAAGCGTTGGCAAGAACGTCTTCAAAGCCGGGGAAAACACAAACGTTAAACTTTTTCCTAATTAATGAAATTTTGTATTTTGTTGACGTTCCAGGCTATGGATACGCTAAAGTGTCTAAAAAAGAACGTGAAGCATGGGGCAAAATGATTGAAACCTACATCACCTCAAGAGAGCAGCTAAAAGCCGTCATTCTCCTTGTTGATCTTCGTCACCCACCATCAGTGGATGATCGAACGATGTATGATTTTCTAAAATATTATGAGATCCCTGTAATTGTTGTGGCAACGAAGGCCGATAAAATCCCGAAGTCAAAATGGCAAAAGCATATCAAAATTGCCAAAGAGACACTAGAGTTTGATCCACAGGATACGATGATTCTTTTCTCTTCCGAAACAGGGGAAGGAAAAGATCAAGCATGGAGCGTTCTCCAAGCTTATATGAAAAAGTAAAAAAAACGCTCACATGAGCGTTTTTTTTATTGCCTATTTTTAAAATAAGGCGACAGTAAAGCTAGTGTATTGGCAAGCGATACTTAGTTAGACCCTAGAGAATTCCTCAAAGACAAAAGCCAGTTTGAAAACCCGGAAAGTGTCCATGAGCAGGGCTCTTAAGGACAAAAAACTGTTCGAAAACCCCGAAAGTGTCCATGAGCAGGGCTCTTAAGGACAAAAACCTGTTCGAAAACCCGAAAACTGTCCATGAAAGGGGCTCTCAAGGACAAAAACCTGTTTGAAAACCCCGAAAGTGTCCATGAGCAGGGCTCTCAAGGACAAAAACCTGTTCGAAAACCCGAAAACTGTCCATGAAAGGGGCTCTCAAGGACAAAAACCTGTTCGAAACCCCGAAAAGTGTCCATGAGAGGGACCCTCAAGGACAAAATCAGTTGGAAAACCCAAAAAGTGTCCATGAGCAAGGCTCTCAAGGACAAAAACCTGTTCGAAAACCCAAAAAGTGTCCATGAGCAAGGCTCTCAAGGACAAAAACCTGTTCGAAAACCCGAAAACTGTCCATGAGCAGGCCCTCAAGAAAAGATCCGCCATCAAAGTAACACCACACCAATGTCCTCGAGGAAAGCCCCCCCTCAAGAAAAAACCATTCAAATAAAACAAAGACAGACTTAGCGTCTGCCTTTGTTAAAAAACAACAAATAAATCCCAATTAAAACGAGGGCAATCGGCCAAAACTTCCATACGGTTGCAAGGCCGCTTTCAATCGTTCCCAGCCAAATGGTAATTTGGTCATAAAATAACAGTAGTGCGGCTAGAATAAGAAAGAGAATACCGTGAAATAGTCCCGTGCCTGTTTTTTGATAACGAAGCAAAAAGGCGAGAGCAATGATCAAAATAAAGGCACCTAAATGGTCTGGCCAAATATCCAGACGGCCAACGATATGTAGATGGCACCCGAAACCGAACAGAATGACACCTGGGAGAATGGAGTCATAGTCCTTGCCACGATACCCTTGAACCAAAAAGGCGATTCCAACTATGGCCATTAACGTCGGCCACGTGAAAAATTGGTCAAATAGGACCAGATTGATTTGCAGCAAATAATAATAAATTCCGAAACCGATGAGGATAATTCCCGGTATTATGTTCTGATTTTTCATAATTTCCCACCTTCAGTAAGGCTTACTTGAATTTATGTCGAATTTTTGGTACGGTACATAAGGAGATTATAGTTTTATTCATGTACTTATCTTATTATTTAAACAGAATAATGGCTTTTCTGGCAATGATTTTTCATATTGGGTTTCATTGGAAGTTAGGGGCTAGAACTAGTAGTTTTTCCCCATAGTAGATTTTCAATGGATGTTCACATTCTTAAAAGTTTATTAAATTTTAAGATGTTATAATAAACCGTAGGTAAAGAGCTTAGGTGTAATTTTGTTTGGAGGTGTAAGGAAACAATGCATATCATGGTCGTGGGCCTAAACTATCGAACAGCACCTGTCGAAATTCGCGAACGGTTAACGTTTGATGAGAATAATTTAAGGGATGCCATGCAAAGCCTTCAAAACAAAAAGAGCATCCTTGAAAATATCATCATATCTACCTGTAACCGAACAGAGATTTATGCTGTGGTCGACCAACTTCATACAGGCCGATATTATATAAAAGAATTTTTAGCAGATTGGTTCGGAATGGAACAGAATGAGTTTTCTCCTTACCTATTTGTATATGAACAGGACGGAGCAGTTGAACACCTCTTTAAAGTAGCTTGTGGCTTAGATTCAATGGTTTTAGGGGAAACTCAAATTCTTGGACAAGTCCGAACAAGTTTCCTTATTGGGCAAGAAGAAAATACAACTGGAACGGTCTTTAATCATCTTTTCAAACAAGCTATCACCGTAGCAAAGCGTGCCCATTCTGAGACGGATATTGGTGCCAATGCGGTTTCCATCAGTTATGCTGCCGTGGAGCTAGCTAAAAAGATTTTCGGCTCATTAGAAAACAAGCATGTCTTGATTCTTGGTGCGGGGAAAATGGGTGAGCTGGCGATTCAAAACCTTCATGCCAATGGTGCGAAGAAAGTAACGGTTATTAACCGTACTTATCAAAAGGCGGAGGACCTTGCAAACCGTTTTTCTGGTGTTGCGAAAACGTTAAAAGAACTTCAATGTGCGCTAGTCGATGCCGACATTCTGATTAGTTCCACAGGGGCGAAGGACTTTGTCGTCACGAAAGAAATGATGAACATGGTTAGTGGCCTTAGAAAAGGCAAGCCTTTGTTTATGGTAGACATCGCTGTCCCGCGTGACCTTGATCCAGGGATTGGCGAGCTTGAAAATATGTTTCTTTATGATATTGATGACCTTGAAGGGATTGTCGAAGCAAACCTTCAGGAACGAAAAAAAGCTGCAGAGAAGATTATGCTAAATATTGAAGAGGAAATCGTTCTCTTCAAACAATGGCTTAATACTCTTGGTGTTGTTCCAGTTATCTCAGCGTTACGCGTAAAAGCACTTGAAATCCAACAAGAGACGATGAGCAGCATTGAACGGAAGCTTCCGCATCTAACTGAGCGGGAAATCAAGGTTCTAAATAAACATACGAAGAGTATCATTAATCAGCTTCTTAAGGATCCAATTTTACAAGCAAAAGAGATTCCTTCACGAAAGGACGCCGATGAAGCATTGGATCTTTTTGTGAAAATCTTTAATATTGAAGAGCAAGTTGCTGAACAAAAAGGATTGAAAACGGCCGAAACAAAACAGACCGTCGTTAAGGTCCCTCAGGCTTCCTTTCAATCGTGAGCGAGGTCTTCGCCATGTCTGAACTTTTTATGGCCCGCTTGCATGAGCTGACGATTTTGGTTTATTGCGCAAGCGTCCTTTTATATTTTATTGACTTCCTTAACCGTAACCGGAAGGCAAACCAAATTGCCTTCTGGTTACTTGCATTTGTATGGGTTTTGCAAACGCTTTTTCTATTTTTATATATGCGTGAAACAGGGCGATTCCCAGTACTGACCTTGTTCGAGGGGTTATACTTTTATGCATGGGTACTTGTTTCCTTATCATTAATGATTAATCGGTTAATGCAAGTCGATTTTATCGTCTTTTTCACCAATATATTGGGTTTTATTATTATGGCGATTCATACCTTCGCTCCACCGCAGTATGAATCTAATCTGATGTCGGAACAGCTGGTATCTGAATTGCTGCTCATCCATATTGTCTTGGCGATTTTATCTTATGGTGCGTTTTCCATCTCTTTCGTTTTTTCGATGCTTTATTTATTGCAATACGAATTGCTGAAGCGGAAGAAATGGGTGAAGCTTCTTTGGAGAATTGCCGATTTAACGAAATTAGAGAAAATGTCCTATGTTTTAAATGTGATTGGGGTCCCACTTTTACTTCTTAGTCTGATCCTAGGATTGCAGTGGGCTTGGATTAAAATAAACGACTTTGTTTGGTTTGATTCAAAGGTCATCGGCTCGTTTATTGTTTTAGCTGGTTTTAGCATTTATCTATATTTGCGAGTGGGTCTTGGGAAACATGGAAGGTCACTCGCACTTTGGAATATAGGCTCGTTTTTAATCGTATTAATAAACTTTTTCTTATCTGGTCAACTATCATCTTTCCATTTCTGGTATGAGTAATAAGGAGGATCTTCATGAGAACAATCGTAGTAGGATCAAGACGAAGCAAGTTAGCATTAACACAAACAAACTGGGTCATCAATCAACTAAAAGAACTTGGGGCACCGTTTGAGTTCCGCGTTGAAGAAATCGTCACAAAAGGGGATAAAATTCTCGATGTGACTCTTTCTAAAGTTGGCGGCAAAGGGTTATTCGTAAAAGAGATTGAACAAGCTATGTATGATAAAAGAATTGATATGGCGGTCCACAGCATGAAGGATATGCCCGCTGTTCTACCAGAAGGACTTGTTATCGGTTCAATCCCAGAACGTGAAGATCCACGTGATGTTTTAATTTCCAAAGGGAATGTTCTTTTAAATGATCTTCCAAGTGGCGCTGTGATTGGTACGAGTAGCCTTCGCCGAAGTGCACAAATTCTTGCTAGACGCCCTGATTTAGAGATTAAATGGATTCGAGGAAACATTGATACACGTATGGCGAAGCTAGAGTCTGGTGAGTATGATGGCATTATTCTTGCTGCTTCTGGTTTGAAACGTATGGGCTGGGCAGAAGAAACGGTAACAGAGTTCATCGACCAAGACATCTGTGTTCCTGCTGTTGGTCAAGGCGCGCTTTCAATTGAGTGCCGGGAGGACGATAAAGAGCTTCTAGAGTGGTTAGGAAAATTCACTTGTACGAAAACGGCTGATGCAGTTATTGCTGAACGTGCTTTCCTTGCGAAAATGGAGGGTGGCTGTCAGGTACCGATTGCGGGCTATGCTACAATCAGTGACAATGCTGAGGTTGTGTTGACTGCTCTTGTTGGCTCACCAGATGGGAAGGTCATCTACAAAGAAATGGTGACAGGAACAAATCCTGTTGAAGTAGGAAACCGTGCCGCTGATCAGTTAATCAGTCAAGGTGCTAAAGAATTAATTGATTCTGTTAAAGCGGAGTTAGATTCGGAATGATTTCCGCGCCTCCTCTGCAAAATAAACACGTCATGATTCCTAGAGGAGCAAAACAGGCGAGAGCTTTTTCAGAATTGGTAGAAAGGCTTGGAGGGATTCCTGCTGAAATCCCTCTGATTGCTTTTCGCCCTGTTGCTGCGTCTGAAGAGTTATTTTACATATTAAAAGAAGTACATAAATACGACTGGATTGTTTTTACTAGTAATGTCACAGTTGAAACGTTCTTTTCCTACTACCAAAACAGTGGAGAGCCTTTTCCAAAAATTGCTGTGATTGGCTCAAAAACTAGAGAAGTGCTTGAAGAAATGAATTATCAAGCAAGCTTTACCCCAAACGAGTATGTAGCTGAAGGGTTTGTTGAGGAATTCCTTCCATACGTAAGCGAAGGGATGCGGGTATTGATTCCAAAGGGAAATCTAGCGAGAGAGTATATCTCTTCTTCGCTAAAAAAACATGGTGTTTTGGTAGATGAATTGATAATCTATGAAACCTATATGCCCGAAGAAAGCCGCAGCAGGCTCGCGCAAATGGTGTCTGAAGAGACGCTCGATATTCTCGCATTTACGAGCCCGTCTACCATCGATCATTTTATGGAAACAGTAAGAGACTATCAATTAGAAGCTAAAATAGAAGACTGTATTGTGGCTTGCATTGGCCCGATTTCGAAGCGTAAAGCAGAAGAGTACGGTTTGACGGTCCATGCTTGTCCAAAAACATATACCGTTGAAGAAATGATGAATAGTGTTGTTGAATATTTGAAGAATGAATAGGAGGAGCTAGAATGAAAGATCTCCAATTTTCTCGTCATCGTCGCTTACGAAGTAGTGCGACATTAAGATCGCTCGTTCGTGAAACCCATCTTCGTACAGAAGATTTTATTTATCCGTTGTTTATCCTTGAGGGAGAAAATAAAAAAAATGAAGTAAAGTCTATGCCTGGTGTTTATCAGCTATCAATGGATAACCTAAAGGCTGAAATGGACGAAGTAGTTGGTCTAGGCATTAAGTCTGTATTATTATTCGGTGTTCCTGATGAAAAAGACGAATGCGGAACACAAGCCTACCATGACCACGGAATTGTCCAGGTTGCCACTCGTTTTATCAAAGAACACTATCCAGAGGTTATTGTTGTAGCCGATACTTGCCTTTGTGAATATACAAGCCACGGTCACTGTGGCCTAATTGAAAACGGTGATGTTGACAATGATTCGTCTCTTGAGCTATTGGTACAAACCGCTGTTAGCCAGGCCCAAGCCGGTGCTGATATTATCGCGCCATCAAATATGATGGACGGCTTTGTTGCCGCGATTCGTGCCGGGCTTGATGAAGCAGGCTTTCACAACATTCCAATCATGAGCTATGCGGTAAAATATGCTTCTGCATTTTACGGACCATTCCGTGACGCTGCAGACAGCACGCCACAATTTGGTGACCGTAAAACGTATCAAATGGATCCAGCAAATCGCCTTGAAGCAATGCGTGAAGCGGAGTCAGATGTTGATGAAGGGGCAGACTTCCTGATTGTAAAACCAGGTATGCCGTACCTTGATATTGTTCGTGATGTGAAGAATCATTTCAACGTACCAGTTGTGATTTATAATGTTAGCGGAGAGTACTCAATGGTCAAAGCGGCTGCCGCAAACGATTGGATTGATGAAGAGCGAATCGTGATGGAAATGCTAACAGGTATGAAGCGTGCGGGTGCTGATTTAATCATCACCTACCATGCAAAGGATGCCGCCCGTTGGCTTAAGGAACAATAAAAGGTAATTTTTACAGTGGGGGCTCAATCCCCCACTTCTTTTCAAATATATATCCCCGATATCTTGAAGTGGGGAAGTACTATCCGTAAAATCCGATTACACCTAAAGCGAGGGATATTCTGATGCGATCTTATGAAAAATCAATTGCAGCATTTGATAAAGCAAAAAGCTTAATGCCTGGTGGCGTTAACAGCCCTGTTCGTGCGTTTAAATCAGTCAATATGGACCCGATTTTTATGGAGAGCGGCAAGGGTTCAAAAATTTATGATATCGATGGCAACGAATATATCGACTATGTTCTTTCTTGGGGTCCATTAATTCTTGGTCATAGCAACGACCGTGTGGTTGAAGCACTTAAAAAAGTCGCTGAAATGGGGACAAGCTTTGGTGCGCCAACTGAGATGGAAAACAAAATGGCCGAGCTTGTCATCGAGCGTGTGCCATCAATCGAAGTGGTCCGAATGGTATCGTCTGGGACAGAAGCAACGATGAGTGCGCTACGTCTTGCACGTGGGTACACTGGCCGCAACAAGATTCTTAAGTTTGAAGGCTGTTACCATGGCCATGGCGATTCCTTGCTCATTAAAGCAGGTTCTGGCGTCGCTACACTTGGTTTGCCTGATAGCCCTGGTGTTCCTGAAAGTGTTGCTAAAAACACAATCACGGTCGCTTACAATGACTTAGAAAGTGTTCGCTATGCGTTTGAACAGTTTGGCGACGATATTGCCTGTGTCATCGTTGAACCGGTTGCTGGAAATATGGGTGTCGTGCCACCACTACCAGGCTTCCTTGAGGGCTTGCGTGATGTAACGAGTGAATATGGCTCGTTATTGATCTTTGATGAGGTTATGACAGGCTTCCGTGTCGGCTACAATTGTGCACAAGGTCATTTCGGTGTTACACCGGACCTGACATGTCTAGGAAAGGTAATTGGCGGTGGTCTTCCAGTTGGCGCTTATGGCGGTAAAAGAGAAATCATGGAGCAAATCGCACCAAGCGGTCCAATTTACCAAGCTGGAACTCTTTCAGGAAATCCACTAGCTATGACAGCAGGTTATGAGACATTGAGCCAGCTTACTCCTGAATCCTATGAAGGTTTTAAGAAAAAGGCAGATATGCTTGAGGCAGGCATCAAAGCAGCAGCTGAAAAGTATGATATTCCAGTTTCATTTAACCGTGCTGGTTCAATGATTGGTTTCTTCTTCACAAACGAAGATGTCATCAACTATGATGTAGCGAAAACGTCTAATCTTGATTATTTCGCGAGCTATTACCGTGAAATGGCCAATGAAGGAGTATTCTTACCACCATCTCAATTCGAAGGCTTGTTCTTGTCTACAGAACACTCTGATGAAGATATTCAAAAAACCATTGCAGCAGCAGAAAAAGCATTTTCGAAGCTTAAAGGTTAATATTTTTATACTTAGACTCACATTTCTATTTAGGAATGTGGGTTTTTTGTTTTGGCTGTAATACGTGGATATTGATTTCCACTCCAGGCACTTCGCTTTCCGCGGGCAGTCCGGAAGCCCCCGCGTCGCTATGCTCCTTCGGGGTCTCCCTTGGCCTTGCACTCCCGCAGGAGTCTTCGTGCCTTCCGCTCCAATCAACGGTTGTAAACACAAAGTGTACTTCTTTGAAGCTATTATTAAAACTAGTCCACCATTTACTTTTAAATCTAATAAAATTTCCGTCTAGAATTCTCCAGTAACATGCATTTTTATCATAAACGATAACCTCAAGTCATAAAGTGTAATTGACATAGTGATTTTACGCTTGTGAAACGAAAGGAGGAGTCGCTTTGTCTACGGGAAATCAATCGTGCCTGCGGTTTTCCCTTGAGGAATCGGTGTGGTTCCAAAGAGGACAGGAAGTCGCAGAGCTTATCTCCATTTCGCTAGACCCAGATATCACCATCCAAGAAAACGATCAATATGTGACGATTAAAGGTTCGCTGGAGCTGACCGGCGAATATAAATGCCCAGAACAGGTAGAAGAGGGAGAGGAAGCGCCTAAATTCGCTGGAAGACAGATTCACTCAGTGAATGAGCGTGAGGAAGAAGAAGGAATCCTAGAGTTCCTTCATCAATTCCCGGTCGATATCACCATCCCTCAAAACCGAATCGAAAGCATTTATGATATCGACATTCAGGTCGAGTCCTTCGATTATGACTTTCCAGAAAAAAACAGCATGAAGCTGACAGCGGATCTTGCTATTACCGGCTTATACGGTGAACAGCAGCATGGAAGTGAAGAAGGTGAGTTAGAAGACACTGCTTCACCAGTGGAGGTTCCTGATTTAGAGCCACTGTATCGTCATTCTGCGACTGCAGAAGCAGAGGTCGAAACACCACCAGAGCGGCCTGTTGAGGTCCCAACCTCATTCCAAGCGGTGAATAACCAGACAGAACCAGAAGTATCGGAATACAAGGACTTTTCCTTTGTTCCTCGGCCGGAAACTCAAGAGAACAAGGACACCCAGGAATCTGCTGGACTCTATGAGCCTTTCAGAGCGGAGGCTAGAAAGGAGCCACCAAGCGTGGGAGAAAAGAATAAAGAACCAGTGCTTTCTCGTCAAGATGAGGAAACTAGTCAGGAGCCGGCAAGAGAATCTGCATCGTTATCATCACAGGAGACAACAAGTGCTTCTTCTGTTGAGGCAAACGAAAACCCGGCAACAGTACATTCGAATGTGACGGAATTTCCAACAGCTGCTTCGGCGGAACAGGAAAGTGAGCTGGAGTTAGCACGGGCTGAAGCTGAACAGCCTGAGGTCCAACAGGTTCCAATTATTAATGAAAAAGCACAACCTGAAGAAGTGATGGAGGTAGAAGAAGAAAGCTCGAGCTCCTCGTCTTCTTCTGAGGAAGAAAAACCTAAAAAGAAGAAGAAGATTTCTAAGAAAAAGGGCCTTTCGATTGCCGAGTTTTTAGCACGAAAAGAAGAAACAGAAGTCGCAAAGCTGCGGGTGTGTATCGTTCAACAAGGTGACACCATTGAAGAAATTGCTGAACGCTATGATGTGTCCGTACAACAAATCATCAACCACAATCACTTAGGTTTGGATCAGGATGTAACAGAAGGCCAGGTCTTATACGTTCCTAGTGGATTTGCAATAGAACGGTAAGCTAGAAATATAGTAGATGTAGAGCAGGTTTTCTGAACCTGCTCACATCTTTTTTTAGAAACTGGCACTTAAATCTTATTTTTAAAATAAGCGCCCAGCGATTAATGGACTTCGTAAAACGGGCGTTTACGCTTTTCGATGTGAAAGTGAGTGAAATAAATGGATAACGATCATGCACTTCCGGAAATAGCAGGTATCCTTAAAGACTATGGAATAAAGCCTTATTATGTTGAGGACTATGGCAAAATTAAAAAGGTTTATGCCAACTCGGGAACGTATGCGCTTAAACAGATTGACCCGCATAAGGGAATTGATTTTATCCGCCAAGTGCAATTCCTGTATCAAAAAGGCTACAACCGGATTGTTCCTATCTTTCCGACAGGGGATGGGCGCTATGCGGTTTATGCACAGAATCGATTGTATTATTTAATGCCTTGGCTTGCCAATGATGAAAAAGAAAATCGAGATGAACGCCCGGTACAGATGTTTCGTGAGTTAGCACGGATGCATACCTTGTCCGCTCGTGAACTTGAAATAAGCCAGGAAGCGCGCGAGGAGCATTACGAAAAAACCATTAAACAATATGAAAAAGATGAAGAGTTTTTAGAAGGATTTATTGAAGCCAGTGAAGAAGAATGGTATATGTCTCCCTTCCAACTAACATTTTGCTTGTATTACAACAATATCCGTCAGGCGATGGGGTTTGCGAAGCAGAAACTTGAAAGCTGGAGGGAGAAAACGAAGGACCAAAAGAAAGCGCGTATGGTGCAGCTCCATGGCAATCTCTCAACAGAGCATTTTCTTTATGATGAAAAAGGCTATGGCTATTTCACCAATTTTGAAAGCTCGAGAATTGGCTCCCCGATTCAAGATCTCTTGCCCTACTTGTCTCGTTATTTAAAAACAAGGCCGAAACGGGCAGATGAAGCGGTTGAATGGATTAGCACGTATTTAAACTATTTTCCGATGAAGGAGGATGAACGCCTGCTGTTTCTAAGCTATCTTGCTTACCCAACGGGAATGCTACGAACAGCGGAGGCCTATTTTATGCAAAAGACAAAACAGGATGAGCGAAAAGCAGTTCAAAAGCTTCAAAGGCAATTTTGGCATTTAAAAAATACCGAATATGTCGCAATGAGACTCGAGGAAATTGAACGCCAGAAACAAGCAGCAATCCAACAAGCAAAACAACAGGCAGAACAAGAAGGAGCCCAAAGTTGATTAGCAGCTTGGGCTCTTTTAAATGATTTGCATATGAATCGCGACCGCTAGGAAAATGATAACCGCAAGTAAAAGAATATCAAAGCCAGTCGGAAAAATCAGCGTTCGGATCGTCTGAAACACACAAATCGGAATCATAAACTGCGCACAAGCTGCCCTCAGATTCTTCAACCACCGCGGATAAGTGTAGGGATTATACCGTTTCCTCAAAATTAGTATCCTCCTCGGATGCTTTTTTTTTAGTTTATGAGACAAATGGAGGAAATGTGCCTAATCTGCCAAACTATGAATCAATCCCAAAGGATTCCCAATTGCATATTGAATTGTTCTAGGAGTAATGACATAATAAAAAAGTCATAGAAAACTGGTAACTTATACCCAAAATTACAGCAATGAGAAAGACTGCAAAAGGAGCACATACATATGTATTGGTTTATAATACTATTTCCTTTAATGATTTATCCTTGGGGGTTTGATCCATATTATACAACAACTAAGGCTAATTACTTGTATATATTTGTTTTATTAGCTTGGATATACTTATTATTTACAAGGAAATATCGAAACCTTATCCCAAGAAAAGATGATTCCAAGGTTGAAATTGGTTTATTAATACTATTTTTATTTTTAGTTGAAATTTCTGTAGTGATTTCTAATTATACATATACTTCTATACACGGTTTAGTTGATCGGAAGGAAGGGTTAATATCGTTTTTCTCTTATTGTAGTATCTTTCTTTTCTCGTATCGCTTTATGGATGAAAAGCGGTTAGATAAGGTTTTATCGGGTATGGCAATAGTCTCTATTTTTGTTTCGATTTATGGGATTTTACAGCATTACTCTCTAGATTTTCTACCTAGGAATAGTTCATTGAGAAATTATACAGGGACTTATACTTTCTTTGATAATCCTAATTTTTTCGGCTCATATCTTGTTCTAGCCCTATTAATAACTGTTCCACTATTCTTGACTGCTAAAAACAAAAAATACGAAACTTTATATTTTTCTGCTATTACTTTGGCATTTATTTCTCTAATATTTTCAAATACGAGAAGCGGTTATTTGGGAGTGTTTTTTGGTGTAGTCTTTGTTTCTGTGTTTGTTGTCCTTAAGCAAAGAGACCTTTGGAGAAAGTGGACAAGATTATTTGCAACTTTAGCTCTCATATTAATATTAATTAACATTACTGAAAAAGGACATTATTTCAATAGAATTAGTTCTGTTGTTACAGAATCATATAGTGTTGCTACTAACCAAGGCACAGGACACGAGGGATCATCCCGTTTATTCATATGGCAAAATTCGCTTCCTCTAATAAAGGATTATTTTTGGTTCGGTTCTGGTCCAGATACATTTCCATTTATTTTTAAATCAACGTCGGATGAACGTCAGCGATACTTCGGTACATCAAGTATAAATGTTGATAAAGCACATAATGAATACTTACAACTGGCAATAACGCTGGGCACACCCGCACTTCTGACATACTTACTTTTTCTTATTTTTATTTTATTGAAGGCATTTAAAGCTGCCAAAGTAACCTACGGTAGAGAAAGAATCCTTATGTATGGATTAATTGGTACGATTGGGGGTTATCTGGTACAAGCGTTTTTTAATATTAGTACTGTCCCTGTTGCTCCGATATTCTGGGCAGTTCTTGGAATTACATTATTTAAGTCATCAAGTATAATAAAAAGGCAACTTGAAGAAAATTCACTCGATGAAGATAGAGACTTTCATGAAAAAGATCAAATTGCTTAAAATTGATAAACCCTTGCGCTAGTTTTAGAAAACCAAAATAGAGTATAAGATAAAAATATTTTGGATATCATTATTGACGTCTAGAACCTTTTTTGGGTAGTATATCTATTATAAATAATAAATACTTCAAGCTAAGACAGGGAAGAGTACAGTGGAAACCCGCTTTAAGAGAGGAGAACCGGTTGCTGAGAGGTTTTCTAAGTGTGGTACATTGGAAGGTCGCCCTCGAGCTTCTCCAGCGAACGGACCATTGTCCTATTAATTGGAGACGGGAAAGCCCGTTATCTTGTTGAGAGCCAGTCAGGAAAAGTCTAATTCCGTACTGGAAAAAAGGTGGTACCGCGAATAATACTCCATTCGTCCTTTTATTAGGATAAATGGAGTTTTTTTATTTTTATTAATGCAAAACCCCGTCAGGAGGAAAGAACCATGGAAGATAATTTAACGATGCCAACGAAATATGATCCGGCGTCCATTGAAAAGGGTCGTTATGACTGGTGGATTGACGGTAAATTCTTTGAAGCGAAAGATGATGCTGAAAAACAACCCTACACGATTGTTATTCCGCCGCCAAACGTAACGGGTAAGTTGCACCTAGGTCATGCTTGGGATACAACGTTACAAGATATTTTAACGCGAATGAAAAGAATGCAAGGCTATGATGTACTCTGGCTACCAGGAATGGACCACGCAGGAATCGCGACGCAGGCAAAAGTAGAAGCAAAGCTAAAAGAAGAAGGTAAAAGCCGTTATGACCTTGGTCGTGAGGCTTTCGTTGAAGAAACATGGAAGTGGAAAGAAGAGTACGCAGGTCATATTCGTCAGCAGTGGTCAAAACTTGGTTTAGGACTCGATTACAGCCGCGAGCGCTTTACGCTTGATGAAGGCTTATCAAAAGCCGTTCGTGAAGTTTTCGTTTCCTTGTATAAAAAGGACTTAATCTACCGCGGTGAATACATCATAAACTGGGATCCATCCACGAAAACAGCATTATCAGATATCGAGGTTATTTATAAAGACGTTCAAGGTGCTTTCTATCATATGAGATATCCTCTTGCAGACGGATCAGGTTATATTGAAGTAGCAACAACTCGTCCAGAAACAATGCTAGGTGACACGGCGGTAGCTGTCCATCCAGAAGATGAGCGCTACAAGCACTTAATCGGGAAAACTGTTATCCTCCCAATCGTTGGCCGTGAAATTAAAATCGTTGGCGATGATTATGTTGATATGGAGTTTGGGTCTGGGGCAGTAAAAATTACGCCTGCACACGACCCGAACGACTTTGAAATTGGGAACCGTCATAATCTTGAAAGAGTTCTTGTGATGAACGAAGATGGTACTATGAACGCCAAAGCTGGGAAATACCAAGGGATGGACCGTTTCGAATGCCGAAAGCAAATTGTCAAAGACCTTCAAGAGCAAGACGTTCTCTTTAAAATTGAAGAGCATATGCACTCTGTTGGGCATTCAGAGCGCAGTGGGGCCGTAGTTGAACCATATCTATCTACACAATGGTTCGTCAAAATGCAGCCACTTGCTGATGAAGCCATCGCACTACAAGAAAAAGAAAATAAAGTAAACTTTGTTCCAGATCGCTTTGAGAAGACATACCTTCGCTGGATGGAAAACATTCGTGATTGGTGTATTTCAAGACAGCTATGGTGGGGACACCGTATCCCTGCTTGGTACCATAAAGAAACTGGCGAAGTTTATGTAGATCATGAACCACCAGCAGATATTGAAAACTGGGAGCAAGACAAAGACGTCTTGGATACATGGTTCAGTTCAGCGCTTTGGCCATTTTCAACAATGGGTTGGCCTGATAGCGAATCATCCGATTTCAAACGTTACTATCCAACGGCAGCACTCGTAACTGGCTATGATATTATTTTCTTCTGGGTATCTCGGATGATTTTCCAAGGCATTGAGTTTACAGGAGAGCGTCCGTTTAAAGATGTTCTCATCCATGGACTTGTTCGTGATGCCGAAGGTCGTAAAATGAGTAAATCACTTGGTAACGGCGTTGATCCAATGGATGTTATTGCTCAATACGGTGCTGACTCATTACGTTATTTCCTATCAACCGGGAGCTCACCCGGGCAAGATTTACGTTTCTCCATCGAGAAAGTAGAATCCACCTGGAACTTTGCCAATAAAATTTGGAACGCTTCACGTTTTGCATTAATGAACATGAACGGCCTCAAATACGAAGAAATTGATCTCACAGGTGAAAAGTCTGTTGCTGATAAGTGGATCTTAACAAGACTAAACGAGACCATTGAAACTGTTACTCGTCTATCCGACCGCTATGAATTTGGCGAAGTTGGTCGTGTCCTTTACAACTTCATCTGGGATGATTTCTGTGACTGGTATATCGAAATGGCAAAACTTCCATTATACGGTGAAGATGAAGCAGCGAAGAATACAACTAGATCAATCCTAGCTTATGTCTTGGATAACACGATGCGTTTATTGAATCCATTCATGCCATTCATTACAGAGGAAATCTGGCAAAACCTACCGCATTCAGGTGAGTCAATTACTGTTTCTCAATGGCCGAAGGTTGATAAGAGTCTGACAGATGAAGCAGCGGCAGCTGAAATGAAACTGCTAGTGGAAGTCATTCGTTCCGTAAGAAATATCCGTGCGGAAGTGAATACACCACTAAGTAAAAAAATTAAGATGTTCTTAAAAGCCAAAGACGAACAAGTTCTGGCAATTGTTGAAAAGAACAGTGCCTATATTGAGCGTTTCTGTAATCCAGAAACCTTAGAAATGGGCATCAACGTTGAAGCGCCAGACAAAGCGATGACGGCCGTTATCACTGGTCTTGAAATTATCCTTCCATTAGAAGGCTTAATCAA
This sequence comes from Mesobacillus maritimus, assembly GCF_044803185.1. Lineage (GTDB taxonomy): Bacteria > Bacillota > Bacilli > Bacillales > Cytobacillaceae > Mesobacillus_B > Mesobacillus_B maritimus_B. The sequence goes on along the minus strand of NZ_CP085225.1, from coordinate 4,346,020 downwards.
TATCGAGGAAGAAATTGCTCGCCTCGAAAAAGAGCGTGAGAAGCTAAATAAAGAAGTCGAACGCGTTCAGAAGAAGCTTAGCAATGAAGGTTTTGTAAAAAAAGCACCAGAGAAGGTAATTGAAGAAGAACGTGCGAAAGAAAAAGATTATACTGAAAAGCGGGCTGCAGTTGAAGCACGTATTCAAGAACTAAAAGGATAAAAAGTGAGTTATAATAAGGGAGACGATTCCGTGAATGGATTCGTCTTCCTTTTATTAAAATGAGTTTGGGGTGTCCTAAATGTTTACAACCTATAAAGAAGCCCTTGATTGGATCCATGGAAGGTTAAGGCTAGGAATAAAACCAGGCCTAAAACGAATGGAATGGATGATGGAGAGGCTGGGCGCACCAGAGAAGAAAATAAAGGCGATTCATATTGGTGGCACAAATGGAAAAGGCTCGACGGTGACGTTTCTTCGCTCGATTTTGGAAGCAAGCGGATATACAGTAGGGACGTTTACTTCTCCATATATTGAACAGTTTAACGAGCGGATAAGTGTAAATGGATCACCAATTAGTGATCAAGAAATATTAATGCTGACCAATATCATTCGACCACTAGCAAACGAACTCGAGGAAACAGACCTAGGTGGCCCAACCGAGTTCGAGGTTATAACTGCTATGGCTTTTTATTATTTTGCGGAACTTTATCCGGTGGATATTGTATTATTTGAGGTTGGTCTTGGAGGTAGATTTGATTCAACGAACATTCTTCAGCCAAAGGCTTCTGTGATTACAAACATTGGCTTAGATCACACGAGCATATTAGGGGACAGCTACGAAGAAATTGCGTATGAAAAAGCGGGAATTATTAAGAATCATACACCTGTTTTTACTGCAGTACAGCAACCAGATGCATTAAAGGTAATTGAGGAACAGGCAAAGCTTAATCAAGCACCTATCTATCGGTTAATCCAAGAGTTTTCTATTTTGGAGCATCGTTCAGTAGCGAAAGGCGAGTTATTTACTATTGAGTCAGCGAATTACACAATAAAAGAGCTTGAAATCCAGATGCTTGGAAAACACCAAACAGAAAATGCGAGCCTCGCAGTGGAAGTAGCTCAATATTTAAATGAAACAGGTTCTTACCATATTACAGAGCAGGGAATTCGATCTGGATTAAAGCATGCATACTGGCCAGGCAGACTCGAAATGCTCTCAGAAAACCCTTTAGTCATTATTGATGGGGCTCATAATGATGAAGGAATTGCAGCGCTTGTACAAGAAATTTCAAAACGGTATAAGGACCGTACTATACAGGTAGTATTTGCTGCACTGAAGGATAAAAAGCTTGATAAGATGATTACCCAGCTAGATCAGATAGCCAGTCAATTGACCTTTGTTTCATTTGATTTTCAACGTGCAGCTGCAGCGGAAGATTTATTAATGTTAAGCGCGTCTAAAAATAAGCTAGCAGTCACTGATTGGAGCGCATTCCTCGAGGATGAGATAAATAGATTAAAATCAGATGAGTTGTTAGTTATTACGGGCTCACTTTATTTTATTTCTCAAGTTAAACCGTTTTTGCAAAGAGTTTTGTATAATGACAAGGTTTCTATTTAAATTATATTTAAGTTTAGTGTCATGTTTTCGGAAGGGTTTATTACCCTTCTTACTGTTTGATTTACAAGCATTCTGAGTGCACCGATATGGTATATTAGGGGCGAATAAAAAAGCTCATAAATTGAAGAGTTGTGAAACACCCCCAATTTATGAGCCATGAAACATAAAGAATAAAAGTACTTTTTGTAAACGTATTTATTATTGTAAGTGGAAATCATTAGACTCCAACTTAATTATAAATGACATTATTTTTTACACTATCACCCCAGCCAATAAAAAGTTCTGGAGGAGCAAAAGTTTCTCCGCATTCTGTTTTATAAATATTCTGAGCATCTGGAGGTACTTTTGTCATATTAGTATATAGAGTATGGAGGACCCCATTTATATATAAGTCACCTTGAATATATAAATGACCACTTAAGTCTAGTGTTTGAGCATTTAAATCTCCCTTTACACACATAGTTGTTCCTTCTGCAATTGTAGCTTTTGGTAGAATTACATTTCCTCGAACATAAGCCAAGCTACTTTCTTTCTGCTCGTGCTTATTGTTACTATTATTTCCGCTATTTTCTAATGCAAATTGTTCTCCGTTTACTTTTAAATTACCGCCAACATATAACTTTGAATAATGTATTGTAAGGTTGTTGTTAAAAACAGCATCATTCTCTGTTTCGATCGTTGATGTTTCTAGGTTATTGACATTTTGGCCAATAGTAAGATTTTTTGAGAATATTTTAAGATTAACTGCGCTATTACCATTTTTATTAATTGTTAGGTCATTTACAGCGTAAATTAACTTATTATCTAAGTTATTCAGGTTTTCATCGTAGGGGGGGGGTACTCCTTCAATTAGAACTTTTGTACAACCTATTTGACTACCATTACCTAAGATGGCTGAAAGTGAACTAGGATCTATACATTCAGGTTGGGAAACATCCGGTTTATCAATAACATCAAATCTTGGTGGCGAAAATGAAATAATTGGACCAGACTCCGCATCATTAAGATTTGGATTTCCAATGTGGATGGTTAATTGACCGGTTAAAGTTACAGGTTTGCTATCCTCTGTACCAGTACTCGTATAATTTATGTTAATTTCGTCTCTAGTAGTATCGAATCCAATATTACTTTTATCTACCACTATCTGAATTGGCTCATCTGACCTTCCCTCTATAGGTACAGTCTTATTTTCAATAATAGCTGATTCTAGTTCTTCTAGCATATAGTCTGCTGCAAGCTGTTTATATTTAGCCTCAACTTCTTTATATTGTGTTGATGTTTCATCATAAGTTTCTAAATCTCTTACAAGAGGATCTGATTCCATTTCAAGTTTTAGTCTTTCAGCTACTACATTTTGTTTAGCTTCATAAATACTTTGTATTTCAGTATGATAGTAGGTAATACCAGCCTCAGCCAAGGCAACTGCTTTCGAGTTTTTCTCGATTTGCTGATTTTGCTTTACACTACTAAAAGCTTGTCCCATAAATGCTAAGAATAAAATCATAAAAAGGACTATCGTAAGTAGTACTGTAAGCAATGCATATCCACGTTCATTCATAAATCTAGACACTAAACCCCACCATCCTTAACGCGATATAAAACTGTGTCGACGGTTACCTTATTAGTTGGATTCATTTTATCAGAAACCACTATTTCTATCTCTAAGTCATTATAAAAGGGATCTTGATTAACTACAGTTTCGTCTGGTGTTGTAATTAAAATAGGTGTCTCTCTGTCAGAATTAGACTCGAAGCACAGTTCGCTATCCTTAAATTCCATTGTTTGAACTGTAGCACTTTCTGCTGTATTAGTAATCTCGACATATATTTCACAAGGTGTGGTGTTATAAATTTTATAATACTCTGAGGTTTGGTGGATGTTAGTAAGGTTAGCAATGACAATATTTGCTTCTTGATTTAGCCTATTTTTGGTTGTTGCCGTCTCGGAGAATTTATAACCTTGAAAAAAAATACTCCAAATAAGAATTCCAGCGAAAGATAAAATTGCTAGTGTTACTAACAACTCAGTTAAGGTTACTCCTCTTTGGTTGTTAACCAATTTACTCCCTCCTATTTTACAACTATATAGCCATACGTTTCTGAAATAGGTTTCCCTGTATCATTTAAGATTCTAATTTGGATCTCATGTGCAGGTACTTCTACAACTGCATTATTAGGAGGTTCTTTCCAAATTTTTATTTCTGCCCTTGGATTTTCAGTTGTGAAAAGATAGAATTCATCCCCATCACCATCTATATCTTCTGTAGGAATTGTTCCTGGCCAATCTGCTGGTTGCGGTTCTTCCTTCTTGAGAGCTGCAATTAAATTAGAATCTAGTTTCCATTCATTTAATAATAGCTTTGCAGTATTGATTGCTTGTGCCTTTTCTTTATTATGATTATTAATCATTCCCATTTGTGGAAAGAAGTTCATAATAGATATGAGAATAATGGACAGTATAGCCATTGCAGCTAATACTTCTATTAAAGTAATCCCTCTTTCATTACGGATTGTCTTCACTCTCTCCAATCCTTTCGTTCGATATATTAGATTTATTGTAATTCTATCATACCATTTTTCTCCCAAATAGTAAGTGGATAACTAGGTAAAAAGACCGGAAGATAAATCTGCACTTGTGCAGATTTACCATTACTTTAATATTAAATGTTCTTTTCAATTATTTTTCAATATTATACAATGGGTATAAAGACTGTCTAAATTTGTTGAATATAATAGAAAAAAGATGAAATATATATAACTTATTAGGGGTGTAGAAGTGGAGAGTTTAATTTTTGCTAGTATTGCATTGCTAATTATGATTCCTATCATGTACTTTTTACCACTTGGCTTTTCTTTTCGGGGAAAGTTGTTGATTATAGCTGCGTCCTTAATGATTTCAGTAGTAGGATTGCTCGCGACACCAATCTTGTCATTATGGCAATCGGGTTTGATTGTTGTATTGCTGATTGGTGTTTCTACTTATTTGATGAACGGAAAGATACCAGTGCTAGGAGAATCTATTGAGGAAGAAAGTCCTATTGATTTAAATCAAGTGAACGAACCAGTGTTAGGTGATGTACCGGATGTATATAGTTATATCGCCAGTTCTGACTTAGCCACAAACGATTCGGATATTCATGTCACCGAGAGCCTGGTAGAAAAAGCAATGAGACAGACCAGCAGACAAAAAACTCCTTCACTTTTTGCTAGGCATAGTGACGAGGAAGATACGGACGATATAGAGATGGAATTTATATCTTTGAATGAAGTCGCGGCAACTAGTGAACAACCAGCTGATGATCTAGTTCTTGGTCATTCTTACCTTGGAGATATGGAAGAGACATTGTTTGTGGAAACTGAAGAGGAAGATACCGCTGAAAAAAGCTCAACTGTGCAAGAAGAATTGGAACTTGATGCACATGAGGAACAGGGAATGGATGAAAAAAGTACCTTTGATGAATTAGATGATCTCCCAGAGCTAGATTTTAACGATGACTTAGTTAATGAAGACGAATCGAAAAAAGCAAATCTAGATGAAGACTTTTGGAGTAATCTGCTAGAAGATGAAGAATTGGAAGTGCTTGAAGAAAAGAAAGGGAAGTTAGTAAACGTAAAATAATCATATATTCAAAAAGCGGTCTTATCTTCCTTTTATTCCCGATGTCTTTTAAACATGGATTCTACTAAAATAAAAGAGTTAATAAGAGTAAGACAGCTTTCCTGGGAGGAAACGAAGGTGAAGAATCAACAAGGATTAAAACTGTTTGTTGTCCTATTAGTCAGTACCTTATTTATTTATAGTTTCTCTCATTTTGGTGCCTTGACTTATAATGCGATGACGACTGAAGATGACTTGTTCTTACAAGGTACAAGTATTGGATCAGTAGATGTCGCAGGCACAACTAGGGACGACGCGCTCATAGCCGTGACTGATAGACTTCAACAGTGGCAGAATGGTACAAAAATTAATTTAAAATACAAAGAAAAAACAATAGCAGTAAATCTAGAAATTTATCAATTTGACATACAAGGGTCAGTTACTCAAGCTCAGAATGGTCACAGTAATGCAGCGCTTGTATCAATAGACCCACAAGGGATAAAGACTTTATTAACTCAATTGTCTCCAAAGCTACAACTTGAGGATGAAGAACTTACAAGGTTAAATAACGAGCTTGTTTCTTATGCAAACAATTTAAATATTGGCGAGCATAAGGTTTCAATTGAGAAATTACTTGAATCTAGTGTAACTGATGAAGTCATTAGTGAAACGGTTTTACAACTCGATGAAGCAAGCGTTGCGATGATGGATTGGGTAACTGGATTATCGCCAATTAGCATCCCTGCGGAATCACAGTTTTCGTTCCTAAAGGTTATTGAGGAGAAAAAGCTAGCTTCTATGCCAGCGGCAGCTCAAAGTATGATTGCTACAGGAATTTACGAAACGATTTTACCAACTAACTTTGTGATCTTGCAGAGACATATTGGCCAAGAATTGCCTAAATATACCGACTTAGGTTTTGAAGCGAAAATCAACAAAAACAACAATCTTGATTTGGCTTTTACCAATTCGAATGAATTGGAATACACACTTGAATTTAAATGGGAACATCCTACCCTTACTGTTCAGTTAAAGGGAGACCCTCTGTTATACAAATACGTTGTTGAAGCGACCGATAAAAAGGAATTCAAACCAAAGACGATTATTCAATACAGTCCACAGCTTTATCCATCACAGAAAACAGTGAAGGAAACAGGTCGGAATGGCTTGTTTACCAAGGTTCTTCGTAAGGTGTACGGAGAAAATGATGAATTCGTTAGTGAAGAATTAATATCTGAGGATTATTATGCGCCTGTTGAACGGGTTGAAGTTCATGGCTTAAAATCTACCACAACAACTACTAGTGATACTGCTATACCAGTAGAAGGCGAGAATGGAACACAAACCCCTGCTAATCCATCAGAAGAAAGCACAACTCAGGAAACAAAGGGGAAGGATAAAGAAATCATATACGGCAAACCAAACGAAAAAGAAAAATAATTAAGTGAAGCGGTGAATCTGTATGAAGCAAACTAGAAAACGACTCGGTGATTTAATTGTTGAAGCAGGCTTGATCACAGAAGAACAGCTTCAAGAAACATTGATGGACAAATCAAATAGTCTTAAACTCGGTGAAGCACTCTTGCATAAAGGATTTATTACCGAGCAACAATTGATTGAAGTGCTAGAGGTCCAGCTTGGAATTCCACATATTAGCTTATATGGGTATCCATTTGATACGAACCTTTTCTCGCTTATTTCTAAGGACACAGCTTCTCGTAATCAGGTTGTTCCTTTGAGAAAAGAAGGGGACAAGCTTCTAGTTGCGATGTCTGATCCGATGGACTTCTTTGCTATTGACGATTTACGTTTATCAACTGGGTTTCAGATTGAAAAAGTGATCGCGACAAAAGACGATATTATTCGGACCATCAATAAGTACTATGATATGGACGAGGACTTTGAAGAGCTAGTTGGAAGCACAAAGTCCGGCGAAAACGATCAAGAAGAAAGCTTAACGGATGAGTCATCACCGATTGTAAAACTAGTAAACCAAATCCTTTTAAGTGCTGTTACCCAAAAAGCAAGTGATATCCATATCGATCCACAGGAGACAAAGGTCGTTGTTCGTTATCGTGTAGACGGGATTCTTAGGGTTGAAAGGTCTTTGCCAAAAAATATGCAAAATGTGTTAACGGCGAGAATTAAGATCCTAGCAAATCTTGATATCACGGAACATCGTGTCCCCCAAGATGGAAGGATTAAAATAAACGTAGAGTATTACCCAATCGATTTACGTGTTTCCACACTACCAACGGTTTATGGTGAAAAGGTCGTTATGCGTATCTTGGATCTTTCAAGTAGTTTAACGGATTTAAACAAACTAAGTTTCAATAAGGTTAATTTAACAAGATTCAATCAACTAATTGAAAAACCAAATGGGATTGTCCTAATAACAGGTCCAACTGGTTCCGGTAAATCCTCGACACTATATGCGGCGTTAAATAAATTAAACAGTGAAAGTGTAAACATAATTACAGTTGAGGATCCGGTTGAGTATCGCCTTGAAGGTATCAGTCAAATTCAGGTGAATTCTAATGTGGGCATGACCTTTGCCGCAGGACTTCGTGCGATTTTACGACAAGACCCTGATATTGTCATGGTTGGGGAAATCCGTGACCGTGAAACAGCTGAAACAGCAGTTCGTGCATCATTAACAGGTCACCTCGTCTTAAGTACCTTGCATACGAATGATGCAATTAGTAGTATTAACCGTTTGATTGACATGGGTGTGGAACCGTTTCTAGTAGCAACGGCACTTACTGGAGTAGTTGCACAACGTTTAGTTAGGAAGGTATGCCGTGATTGTGCTGAGGGTCATGAACCATCAAAGCGGGAACTTGAGATGTTTGCCAAACGAGGGTTGAAAATTGAGAAAATCATGCGTGGCAAGGGATGTGCTTCCTGCAGTATGTCTGGTTACAAGGGCAGGGTTGCGATTCAGGAAGTGGTTGTTGTTGATGATGAAATTAGACGTTTAATTATGAACGGTGAATCTGTTGCGAAACTTAGACAAATCGCTATCCAGAATAAAACAATTTTTTTAGTTGATGATGGATTATTAAAAGTAAAACAAGGACTGACAACCACAGAGGAAGTATTACGGGTTGCGATTCCGGAGTAGAGGTGTGATTACGTGAAAGAAAGAATAGATAAGATTCTAAGAGCAGCCTATGAGTTAAAGGCATCAGATATTCACATAACTGTCGGGGTTCCACCGATGTTTCGTATCAATGGAGAACTGAGGAGATACGGCAAAGAGATTTTACTACCTGATGATACAGAAGGCATGGCTAAAAGCATTATCCCAGAGGACAAATGGGAAGTGTTTAAAGACATGGGTGAGCTTGACCTTAGTTATGCAGTACCTGGAGTATCTAGATTCAGGGTTAACGCTTTTACCCAGCGTTCTGCTGTTGCAATCGCAATCAGGGTTATCTCAACAAGCATTCCTAACCTTGATGATTTAAAAATGCCCGCAGTATTAAAGCATATAACCGAAAAACCGCAAGGGCTAGTACTTGTTACTGGTCCAACGGGTAGTGGGAAATCAACCACTTTAGCAGCAATGATCGGACATATGAACCAGAATATGCGAAAGCATATCATCACACTAGAAGACCCGATTGAGTACTTGCATAAGCACGGCAATAGCATTATTGACCAACGTGAAATCGGTGCTGATACAAAAAGCTTTGCGAATGCTTTAAGAGCAGCTTTACGTCAAGATCCTGATGCAATTCTTGTCGGGGAAATGCGTGACCTTGAGACGATTCAAACAGCAATTACCGCTGCGGAAACGGGCCACTTAGTGTTTGGTACATTGCATACACAAAGTGCTCCAGCATCAGTGGAACGGATGATTGACGTCTTCGATCCAGGACAGCAGCCACAGGTTCGGACTCAACTTGCTGGGGTTTTATTAGCGATTATCTCGCAACGTTTGTTTAAAACAATTGATAACTCTGGTCGACGAGCGGCAACAGAAATTATGATGAATAATGCTGCAATCGCCAACTTGATTCGTAATGATAAAATCCACCAAATCGAAACCGTCATTCAAACATCAAGAAATCAGGGGATGGTTACGCTTGAAACCAGTATTAAAGATCTGATTCAAACGGGAGTCATTAGTAAAGAGGCCGGTCAACCGTTCTTAAAAGAGACGGTGAGCTAAAATGGCAAGGTTTAAATATTCTGGCCGAAATCGTAAAGGAAAAAAATCGGGGACGATTAGTGCAGCTTCCAAGCGGGAGGCAATTCTTCAGCTTCGTGGTGACGGGATAAAAGTAGTCGAAATTAGTGAAGTTCCTGAAACAATGATGACAAAAGACCTATCAATAGGTAACCCGGTCAAGCTTCAGGATATTGTCATTTATTTACGACAGTTTGCCACATTAATCAAAGCAGGGGTTACCATTGTTGATGCTACGAATATTCTTGCAATGCAAACAGATAGTAAGAAACTATCAGCAGCTTTAAAAGAGATAGAAACTGAGCTCCGACAGGGACAACCATTTTCTGATGCAGCTGAGAAACACAAAAAAATTTTTGAACCGATGTTTATTAATATGGTTCGTGCCGGTGAAGCCGGTGGAAACATGGAAGAAACGTTAGAGAGATTAGCGGAGCATTTTGAAAAACAACATAATACAAGGCAAAAGATTAAGTCGGCAATGGCCTATCCTGTTGTTGTCGGGATTATTGCAGTTGCAGTTGTAATTTTTATGCTTGTATCCGTTGTACCAACCTTTGTAGGTATGTTCGCTGACTTTGGTGCGGATTTACCTGCAATCACGCAATTTGTTTTGAATGCAAGTGAATTCATGCAAGTCTACTGGTGGTTAATTTTACTCTTAGCAATAGCCTTTGCTGTGGGATTAAATCTATTAAACAATGGAAAGAAAACAAAATATTATATGGATTTAATCAAACTTAAGATGCCGATATTTGGAAAGATGCTACAAAAAGCCGCATTAGCGAGAATGACTAGAACGCTAAGCTCATTATTTTCATCAGGTGTGCCTATCTTAAACGCACTTTCAATTGTCGAGAGCGTCGTTGAAAATGAAGTCATTTCTCGTGTTATTAAAGCGTCACGAGAAGACTTAGCTAGGGGACGTTCTTTAACTGGTCCAATGAAGGAACATTGGGCGTTTCCACCTTTGACAACGCAAATGATCTCTATTGGTGAAGAAACTGGGTCTTTAGACGCTATGCTCTCAAAAGTAGCTGAATTCTATGAAAAAGAAGTCGATAATAGTACGGATAAACTCAAATCTTTAATAGAGCCATTAATGATTGTATTCTTGGCTGGGATTGTTGGAGTCATCGTTTTGGCGATTATGACACCAATGTTTGATATGTTCAATCATGTCGGTTAGGAATTTGTTGGATTTTGTAAAAAATGCTTTTTAATTGGCAAAAAGTCATAGTATAATAGAACTAAGTTCAATATATTGAACAAAAAAATAAAATATTTTTAAAAGGGAGAGAAAGAAATGTTACAAAAGGTCAAAAATCGTCTTAAAGATCAGCGTGGTTTAACATTAATCGAGCTTTTAGCAGTTATTGTAATTTTAGGGATTATTGCTGCGATTGCTGTACCAAGTATTATGAACGTTATAGATAAGTCAAAAGTGGACGCTGTTAAGTCTGATGCAATTCAAGTAATAAATGCTGCTAATCTGTATATTGCAGCTGAAGGTTATGACGGAACTGCAATTACTGGCGCTGAGTTAAATTCCTATGTGGACAATGTTGATATAGCGGGAATTACTGCTATTAGTGTTGAAGATGCTACTACCGGTGGTGGTAAAGTAATTAAGCTTACCGGCACAATTACTAATAATGACAAAACTATTACATTAAAAGCAGCAACACTAGATGATATTAAAAACGATACTACTGACGATGATGCTGATGCTAATGCTCCAGTAAAAATTAGTTAATAGCTTAATAAACAGCGAGGTAACCTTTTGATAATTATTATTGTACTATTTGTATACGGAATTACACTTGGCTCCTTCTACAACGTAGTTGGTCTCCGTGTTCCAGAAGGGAAATCAATTGTTTATCCTGGTTCATCATGTCCATCCTGTGGCCATAGGCTTAGAGCCTGTGAACTAATACCAGTTCTATCCTATTTATTACAAAGGGGAAAATGCCGCGGCTGTCAGTCGCGGATTTCTCCTATTTATCCAAGTATTGAGTTTTTGACAGGCGTTCTTTTTGCGACAGCACTACTTGTTGTTGGTTGGAGTATGGAACTGATTATAGCGCTGACACTTATATCATTGTTTGTTATTATCTTTGTATCCGATATTGCTTATATGATTATTCCTGATAAAGTGCTGCTTGTGTTTGCAGGCATTTTTTTGTTGGAGCGAATTTTTATTCCCCTGACACCTTGGTGGGATAGCTTTCTAGGAGCGGTGGTTGGTTTCGTACTTTTACTCGTGATTGCCCTGGTTAGCAAAGGCGGCATGGGTGGCGGCGATATCAAGCTGTTTGCATTAATTGGCTTTGTCGTCGGTACAAAGACACTATTATTATCATTCTTCTTTTCAACTCTACTAGGTGCAGTCATTGGCCTTATTGGTATGAGTCTTGGTTTAGTTAAAAAGGGTAAACCGATTCCGTTTGGGCCGTTTATTGCTGTAGGCACTTTAATTGCCTACTATTTCGGTGACACACTTGTACAAGCATACTTAACATTATTCTTCAGTTAATGAAGGGGGTACACAAATGGCTTCAGCCCTCCTTTCGTTCAAAACCCGTCCGGTTGAGATCGTGGTGAATGACCATTCAATCCGTTACATCGAATTAAAGAATTCCGACGAGCCCATTCCCTATAAGTGGGGCGAACGTTATTTGCCCCCTGGGATTGTTAAAGAAGGGAAAATCGTTGATCGTGAGTCACTAAGCATCATTCTTGAGGAATGCATTGACGTTTGGAAAATTAAGCGACGCAAGGTTCGGTTTCTTGTCCCGAATCCATCTGTAACTATTCGGAAGCTACCGATTCCTGCTGACCTTAATATAGATGAAATCCAAGGCTATTTATATATGGAGATTGGCGACACCATCCATCTTCCTTTTGAAGAGCCCGTTTTTGATTTTATTGTGCTTCCGCAGCAGGAGGAAAAACGTGAGATTCTTCTATTTGCTGCTCACCGTGAGCATGTAACCGCCTATTCTGAACTTTTTTCAAGTGTTAAATTAACGCCAGTAGCTGCTGATTTATCTTCATTGGCACTTTACCGGCTATATCATCATTTAACAGAAAAGCCAGAAACTGAAAATCTATTAATTATTCAATTTGACCTTGACCATGTTAATATGAGTATTTTTGAGAATGAAATACCATTCTTCACCCGCCATCAAGATATCTCGTTTGATCCCAATCTATGGGATACAACTGTAGGTCGGTCTGGTTTCCAACAATTGACCTATAAAGGCGACATGAAGGAATTAACTGTCCAACTTGATGAAGTGACAAAAGAGATTAATATGATGATTGATTTCTACCAATTTTCGCTGAATCAAGGGAAAAATGAATTGACGAAAATTCTTGTAACTGGTGACCATCCATTTTTAGGGACGATACAGGAAGAACTGCAAAAGCAATTTGACTTCCCAATCGACATTCTCGATTCCAGTAGTCAAATATCAACAGAAAAAAACAGACCATTGCCATCCTCGCATTATCTAGCTTTGGGACTTGCTTTAAAAGAGGTGTAAGCTATGCTTGTCGAAATCAACCTGTTACCGAAAAAAGAACAGAAAAATTATAAACTGATTACGATACTGCTTGCGGCCCTTTTCATCATGATAGTAGCGGGATTCGTTCTTTTTTGGCAGGGAAAAAGCTATAATCAAGAAATTTCTACACTAGACAATCAAATCTCGACAACACAACAAATCGCCCAACTTGAACAGGCAAAGGTGATGGAAGGCCAGGTGTCAGGATCGGTATCTGTGCTTGAATCTGCTGTCTTATGGGCAAGTGAAGACCCACTTAAAACGGTTCCTATTATTGAACATGTTACGGCACTCCTCCCTCATCGTGGATTTATTCAAAATATCTCTTATGCTGAAACAGGCTCCATTACCATGACTGTTCAATTTGATACAAGTCGAGAAGCGGCCTATTATTTAAAGACATTGTTAGATTCTGAATGGTTCTCAGAAGTAAAATTAAGCTCAGTCTCAACGAGTGAATTAGAAACCGAGAGTACAGACAGTCAGACTGAACAGCAAGAGAATCCAGAGCAAGAGGGAACATCAGAGTCACAGGAAGGCAAAGCCTATTTGATTCAGCCGGATGGGACAGTGACACAGGTGCAGCTTCAAACTGAAACGCCTAAGGAAAATGAAACAACTGTAGTTGAACCGGAGAAAGACCTTGTTCCGCGTTACATTGGGCAGTTTCAGCTTCAGCTTAGCCGGGACTATATCAATGCCCAACAAAATGGTGCTGACAAAGTAGCTGCCACTGAAGGAGGGGAAGAATCATGAGCCTTAAATTAGCTAAGAAAGAGCTATTGATTCTTCTTGCCGCTGTTGTTGTCGTAGTAGCCTTTGTACTTGGTGTTTATTATCTTTATCTGAATCCGAAGAAACAAGAAGTGGCTGATAAGCAGACCCAGCTAGAGACAGAAGAACAATTACTTGCTGCGATTCAAACAAAGTTTTCTGGAAATACTGCACCTTTAGAAGGGACGGTTGCGGAACTTCAAAAGAAGGTGCCGGTAAAACAACAGCTTGAGCAGTTAATCCTTGATTTAAATCAAGCTGAGGTCAGGGCAAATAGCTTTATCACCAATATGTCTTTTTCTGAAGGAGATGTAGCAGCAAGAACTCTAGAAGATGCAGGTGCGGAGAATGCTCAAGAAGCCACAGATAATACCAGCGGAGAAACTGAAGCTCAAGCCCCTGAAGCTACAACAAATCCTGAGACGGCTGAGACTGAAGAGCAGTACCAACCTCTTCCTCTACCAGAAGGAATCAAAAAGCTGAATGTCAATCTATCCGTCACTTCCCCTAGTTATAAGGACTTGATGGATTTCCTCGGTGCTTTGGAAGGGTTGAATCGACGAGTGATGATTGAGTCTGTCGCTTTTTCTGGTTCCACTGAATTAACGAATGTTGAGGAAGAAAATCAGGAGTTTACCTACTCTATTACTCTTTCAGCGTTCTACATCCCAACGCTTGAAGACTTAGAGGATCAGCTTCCAGAGCTTGAAGTGCCAGCTCCTAGCAATAAAACCAATCCATTTGCTAGCTCTCCTGATGTAATAGGAGAAGCTGCTGCTGAATTAGATAATCCGATTCTAGTAAAAAATTTGACGAAATACTTCCCGAACGAGACGACAAAAGTCTTGTTCTTTTTTTTTATGCATATGATAGGATTAAACCAATTTTATGTGCATGAATCGGGAGGGCTGATATTTGGACAAGCATAAAACCATTACGATAAAGATTAACGGCAAGGAACGCTCACATAAAGATGAAAAGCCTAAGAGTGAGAAACAAGCACAAGCTAGTACTGGTTCAGAAGCTAAACCTAAAATCAAAGCTTGGAACGAAACAGCAGCAGCGAAGGAATCAGCGGAAGATTCGTTTGACTGGGTCCTACCAGAACTATCAGAAGAGGATGAAAAGGACTTTAAGGTCGTTCCAAAGTCAAAGGAAAACAAACAGAGAGGTTTTCGCTTGCCGGGATTACCTCAACCTCCTAATAAGAATCGTCGGAACTCATCGCCAATTTTCTCGCGGATTGCCTTGAATGTACTGTTAGCTGTAGCATTGGGACTGGGGTTTGGGATGATCATCCTTAATACGGTAAAGCCAGATACGCTAGAGACAGTAGTACCTGCAAACACTGCACCTGCAAAGGATAAACCATCTGAGGGTGGAAGTGGAACCGGAACCGGAACCGGCTCAGAGAGTTTGGAACTCCCTGCACTTTCGACCTTCGTTGTCCAGGGGGGAGTTTTTTCTAGTAAAGATTCCGCCAATACTGCTGTGAAAGAGCTTGAAGGAAAAGGGATTAATGCACAAGCTGTTGCCGTGAATGGTCAGTATGCGTTGCTACTAGGAATGGCTAGTTCTCTTGAAGACGCTAAAGCGGTTGGTACTGATCTCGAAAGCAAAGGCGCAGAGGTGTTCTCAAAACCACTTGAGCTTGGTGGTTTCAGCATGGAGGGGCTAACGAAAGAAGAAAGTGGTGTGCTGAAGATCGCACCAGAGCTGTTCGCTACCCTTTCAGGTGGAGACTTTAGCAACCCGGCTGCTGTTGAGGGTCAACTTGCTAACCTAAAAAAGATTGATAAAGCTAAAATCGGCAATAAGGAGATTATGGCCGCTAAGGAACATCTAGAACAGGGAGCAACTGCGTTTCTAGCAAAGGATAACGCTGGAGTTCAAAAAGAGAGTCTAGCATTTCTTGCTTCTTGGCAATCACTTGGGAAATAGTGACAAAAACTTACAATTACCGTCGTGTTCCTAGGTATATTTTCTGGGAAATACAACATAATAACAGGGTCTGTCTTCCTATTCGACAGACCCTGAATTTTTTGTCTTCTTTTATGTACTAAAGATTGTGAGAAGTGCGGAGATTTGATACGATAAACTTGTATCTCTCCCAAAAATGCAAAGAAAATGAAAGGTGATGTTATGCAACGACTTATTTTAGCCTCATCCTCTCCACGACGAAGAGAACTTCTTGAAAATCTCCACTTAACTTTTGAAATTTCCAGCAGTAATGTTGATGAGAGTTTCAGTCCTGATTTGACACCTGAAGAAGCCGTGAAGGAATTGGCATCGCGAAAAGCAAGCTTTGTTGCCAAAAAGGAGCCGAATGCATTTGTCATTGGTTCTGATACGGTTGTGGTTCATAACGGTGACATCCTTGGGAAACCAAATGACCGGGAAGAGGCTTTATATATGTTGAAGAAGCTTTCCGGGCAAACGCATTCCGTTTTTACCGGAGTTAGTATTATTAGCCCAGAGCGAGAAATTCAGTTTTATGAAAAAACAGACGTGGTCTTCTGGGAGCTGTCACATGAAGAAATGGACGCCTACATAAGCAGTGGGGAACCGTTCGATAAAGCAGGTGGTTATGGGATACAGGGCTTTGGAAGCTTTCTTGTCCGCGAAATAAAAGGAGATTATTTCTCCGTCGTCGGCTTGCCTGTAGCTAGAACCGTCCGTGAACTACGACACGCTGGGTACGTCCTTCCGTATTAACCTACTTTCCAATCACATCCTTCTTCTAAAAACTGTTCCCTGTCGCCATATAGGGAGGAAAGTTGTTTGCAAACTACTTCAATTATGATTAAGGATTATCCGCAAAATGAGCGCCCTCGAGAAAGGTTTATTCTCAACGGGGCGCAAAGTTTATCGAATCATGAACTTGTTGCGATTCTTTTAGGAACCGGAACGAAAGAGGAATCAGTGTTGCAGCTTGCTAACAGACTGCTAGCAGAGTTTGAGGGCTTACGATTATTAAAAGATGCAACGCTAGAAGAGCTAACCGCGATTAAGGGAATTGGCCGTGCGAAAGCGATTCACCTTCTAGCAGCTGTCGAAATTGGAAGACGACTTGCTAGCCATACCCATGAAGATCGGTATGTGATTCGCTCACCTGAGGACGGCGCGAAATATTTAATGAATGATATGAAGTATCTCTCACAAGAACACTTTGTATGCCTGTATTTGAATACGAAGAATCAAATCTTTCATCGCCAGACCATTTTTATCGGTAGCTTAAATGCCTCAATCGTCCACCCCAGGGAGGTTTATCGCGAAGCAGTTCGTCGTTCGGCTGCTTCGATTATTTGTGCACATAATCATCCTAGCGGTGACGCTTCGCCAAGTCGAGAAGATATTGAAGTGACGAAGCGTCTTGTTGAATGTGGAAAAATGCTGGGAATTGATCTGCTAGACCACTTAATTATTGGTGATAATAAATTTGTTAGTCTCAAGGAAAAAGGCTATGTTTGAGACTAGGATTTTAATTACCGTTACGCTATAATATATCTTATGGTTTTTACTAGAGGATGAGTGTGTTCATCTAAAAATGGCCTAAAATACGACATCATTGTGAACATAGATAAAATGATTTTTAAATGCATTTTTGTTAAGAAAGGGAGATACAACCATGCTAGGAATTGGGACTAGAGACCTAGGAATTGACCTAGGGACCGCTAATACACTGATTTATGTAAAAGGAAAAGGAATCGTCCTAAGGGAGCCATCTGTTGTGGCATTCCAAACGGATACAAAATCGATTGTTGCCGTGGGGAATGACGCGAAAAACATGATTGGCCGTACCCCGGGGAATGTTGTTGCCCTTCGCCCAATGAAAGACGGCGTCATCGCTGATTATGAAACAACGGAAACGATGATGAAGTATTACATTAAGCAAGCAACGAGAAATAAAGGCTGGTTCGCCGGCAAGCCATACGTTATGGTTTGTGTGCCATCAGGAATTACTGCGGTTGAAGAGCGTGCCGTTGTTGACGCAACTCGTCAAGCTGGTGCCCGCGATGCGTTTACCATTGAAGAACCGTTTGCGGCAGCGATTGGTGCCAACCTCCCAGTATGGGAGCCAACAGGAAGCATGGTTGTTGACATTGGTGGAGGAACAACCGAAGTCGCGATTATTTCCCTAGGAGGAATTGTCACTTCACAATCCATTCGAGTCGCTGGCGATGAAATGGATGATGCAATCATTAACTATATTCGTAAAAACTATAATTTAATGATTGGGGAGCGCACCGCAGAAGCCATCAAAATGGAAGTAGGTGCTGCTGGTGACCCGGAAGGCATTGAGAACATGGAAATCCGAGGTCGCGATTTATTAACCGGTCTACCGAAAACAATTGAGATTACTGCTGAAGAGATTATGGGAGCCCTTCATGATACGGTGTACTCCATTGTTGATGCGGTTAAATTGACACTTGAAAACACTCCACCTGAACTTGCGGCCGATATTATGGACCGTGGGATTGTCTTAACAGGTGGTGGAGCATTGCTTCGTAACCTAGACAAAGTCATTGCCGAAGAAACAAAAATGCCTGTCCTCATTGCCGAAGATCCACTAGACTGCGTCGCAATTGGTACAGGTAAAGCACTTGATAATATCGCATTATTTAAAAACAGAGCAAAAGAATCTAGATAACTAGAAAAGCGGAAGCGCCTTGTCCAGGGGCTTATGACCCGAGCCCCTAGGCGCTGGAGCTGGACAACACGAAAAGCGAAGTCCACTAGTTGCTGGGGGCTGGAGCTAGACAATAAATATTGAAGGAAGTGCCTTGACATCTTCTGGTTGGACAAGGCATTTCCTCCTAATTATGAAATTGATTTTATTTTTTATAGAAATTTGGGGTGTAACGGATGCCACAGTTTTTTCTGAATAAACGCCTGATCATCTTGCTTGTGAGCATTATTATCCTCGTGGCATTGATTGGATTTTCGATAAGAGACCGAGCGAATTTGAGCTGGCCGGAGAAATTTGTGAAAGATACGACTGGCTGGGTTCAGTCACTCGTTGCAACGCCGACACAATATGTAGTCGGTATTTTTGAGAGCATTAAAGACTTGCAAAATACATATGAAGAAAACAAAGAATTGAAGAAACATCTCGAAGACATGGCACGTCTTGAGGCTCAGGTGTACGCACTTGAACAAGAGAACGCTGAGCTTACCGAGATTTTGGAAATAGAAGGATCGATTGGCGATTATGATCCGATGCAGGCGACAGTGATATCACGAAGCCCTGACCGGCTTTGGCATGAGATGGTGATTGTGAATAAGGGTTCGTCTCACGGGGTAGAAAAAAATATGGCCGTGATGACGGCACGTGGATTAATCGGGAAGGTCAAAAGTACCACACCATTTACATCAACCATTCAACTTTTGAGTGCGCTTGATCCAACAAATCGTATTTCTGCAGCCTTACAGGGAGATAAGAAGCTCTTTGGTACGATTGAAGGCTATGATAAAGAAAATGAATGGCTTTTATTAAAAGGTTTGCCTGTCGATGCAGATATAAAAGAAGAGGAAATGGTCGTAACTTCCGGGCTTGGTGGCGTCTTTCCTGGCGATGTGCCAATTGGAAAGGTTATTGAAGTTGTTCCCGACCAATTTGGATTGAATCAAACCGCCTATATAAAACCAGAAGCTGATTTTTATAATATCAGTCATGTGATGATTTTAACGAGAGGCATGACGATTCCAAAAGAGGTAGAAGAAGAAACAGTAGATGAAGAAAGTGAGGGGGATGACCTGTGAAACGGTTTTTAGTTCCCCTTCTTCTTGCATTTCTGTTCGTCCTTGAAGGATTATTTACCCAACTATTCCCGGCTGATATTTTTAATGGAAATTATATCTTTGTCCCAAGGATTTTGATTATCGCCATCTTTTTTCTAACGATCTATGGCAGTGTAAAACATGGAATTATTTATGGATTCGTGTTCGGGTTGCTGTTTGATATGGTGTATACTGAAATTATCGGCATTTATTTCTTTCTTTTTCCATTATCTGCTTTTCTATTTTGGAAAATGATGAAGGTTATTCAAACGAATATTGTGTTTGTTTCGCTTGTCAGTTTGATCTGTGTTGCTTTTCTTGAGGCCGCTGTTTACGTGATGAACCTGTTGATTCATATTACTAGTATAAATTATTCTAGCTTTACGGAAATTCGCCTTGTTCCAACCCTAGCATTGAATCTTATCCTTGTCATACTTGCTGCGTATCCGCTTAAACGACAATTTGAAAGATTTGCTGAGGCTTTACGGAATGATTGATAGGCCATAGTTACTGTGAATATTGATGTAATTATCGCGGGCCCAAGACGATGGTCCTAACGAGTTTTTTAATAGAAAAATCATTCTGCCGTTATTCTAAAAAAGGAATTTGCAAGCCGATGTCGAATTTCTTTTATCATTGAGGTGAACATCTTGTATGAAAAAGACACAAAATGTGACAATTAAAGGAACTAAAGACGGATTGACACTCCATCTCGATGATACATGCTCTTATACGGAGCTGAAACAGGAGTTAGATCGTAAGCTATCCAACTCGAGCCGAGTCCAGGAGGAAAATAAACTACTAACCGTAAAGGTAAAAGTCGGCAATCGCTACTTGTCTGAAGAGCAGAAGGAGGAGCTAAAGGATTTAGTCCGCCAGAAGCGAAACCTTATTGTTGATGATATTGAGACAAATGTCCTAACAAAGGAAGAGGCGGAACGGGCGAAGCGAGAGGGAGAAATTGTCTCCATCGCACGGGTAATCCGTTCAGGTCAGGTGGTTGAAGTATTAGGTGATTTGCTTTTAATTGGCGATGTAAATCCTGGTGGTACCATAAAAGCGAGTGGGAATATTTTTGTTATGGGTACTTTAAAGGGTATAGCCCATGCAGGTTGTGAGGGGAATGACGAGGCCGTTATTGCAGCGTCGGTCATGAAACCATCTCAGCTGCGAATTAGTGACTGCATTAATCGTGCTCCAGACCAAAACTCCGATGAGGATGGAAAGTCAATGGAGTGTGCGTATATATCCGAAAATCACCAAATAATTGTTGATAGATTACAAGCATTGATCCAGCAAAGACCAAATTTAACTAGATTCGAAGGAGGCCGCTAGAGTGGGAGAAGCAATTGTAATAACATCTGGAAAAGGCGGGGTAGGTAAGACAACAACTTCAGCCAATATTGGGACAGCTTTGGCCCTTCAAGGTAAAAGAGTCTGTCTTGTTGATACTGATATAGGCCTACGTAACTTAGACGTAGTGATGGGACTCGAGAACCGGATTATCTATGATTTGGTTGATGTGATTCAGGGTAGATGCAAAATCCATCAAGCACTTGTTAAGGATAAGCGTTTCGAGGACAAGCTTTATTTGCTGCCTGCTGCGCAAACGACGGATAAAACAGCCGTTGAGCCAGAACAAATGAAAAAGCTGATTGACGATTTAAAACAAGATTATGATTATATTATTATTGATTGCCCAGCGGGAATTGAGCAAGGCTATAAGAATGCCGTTGCTGGTGCAGATAAGGCGATTGTGGTAACAACGCCTGAGGCATCGGCTGTGCGTGATGCAGACCGAATTATTGGTCTTCTAGAAAAAGAAGAGGGCATTGAACCACCGAAGCTAGTCATCAATCGAATTCGTAGCCATATGATAGAATCAAAAGGCATGATGGATATCGATGAAGTTACAACGCATCTATCAATTGATTTGATTGGGATTGTCGCTGATGATGATGAAGTCATTAAAGCTTCAAACCATGGACAGCCAATTGCCTTAAATCCAGACAACAAAGCATCCATCGCCTACCGCAACATCGCCCGCCGAATTCTCGGTGAATCCGTGCCATTGCAGCATTTGGATAATCAAGAAAAAGGCATGTTTACAAAGATCAAGCGATTCTTTGGAGTGCGTTAAGAGTGTTATTTATAGATTTGAATTGATTAAACCCTGGAGAGTTATTTCTGGGGTTTTTTGTTGTTTTCTATTACTAAATGTAATCAGGAAAACCGCTCAATGCCCATGATAGGATGAAGAAGATGAGTATGGGAACTGAGGGTACTCCTCAATGCCCATAGTCGAGGCGGGAAGAAGAGTATGGGAACTGAGGGTACTCCTTAATGCCCATAGTCGAGGAGGGAAGAAGAGTATGGGAACTGAGAGTACTCCTCAATGCCCATAGTGGAGGAGGGAGGAAGAGTATGGGAACTGAAGGTACTCCTCAATGCCCATAGTCGAGGAGTGAAGAAGAGTATGGGAACTGAGGGTACTCCTTAATGCCCATAGTCTCGAGGAGGGAAGAAGAGTATGGGAACTGAGAGTACTCCTCAATGCCCATAGTCGAGGAGGGAAGAGGAGTATGGGAACTGAGAGTACTCCTCAATGCCCGTAGTGGAGGAGGGAGGAAGAGTATGGGAACTGAAGGTACTCCTCAATGCCCATAGTCGAGGAGGGAGGAAGAGTATGGGAACTGAAGGTACTCCTCAATACCCATAGTCGAGGAGGGAAGAGGAGTATGGGAACTGAGGGTACTCCTCAATGCCCATAGTCGAGGAGGGAAGAGGAGTATGGGAACTGAAGGTACTCCTCAATGCCCATAGTCGAGGATTGAAGAGGAGTATGGGAACTGAAGGTGCTCCTCAATGCCCATAGTCGAGGAGTGAAGAAGAGTATGGGAACTGAAGGTACTCCTCAATGCTCATAGTCGAGGAGTGAAGAGGAGTATGGGAACTGAAGGTACTCCTCAATGCTCATAGTGGAGGAGTGAAGAAGAGTATGGGAACTGAGAGCTCACTTCAATGCCCATAGTTGAGGAAGGAAGAAGAGTATAGTTATTTAATGAGGATTGCGCTAGTTGACCATAGTATGGGTTAATACTAAAGTATGCCATTGGAGTGATGGAAAAGTTCTTAAATGCTAATGACCGATATTCAGAAAAAGCATTAATAGGTGCCATTGGTGCCCCTAAGTCCTGAGGGAACCCCTGGGAAAGGTAACTAATAAGCCATTCCTATGCTTCCCTCTATTAAACTTCCCATCACTCACCTCCTCTACTAACAATCCTTCCAATCGCCACTCATTAATTTTGGCATACTTGTCCTTCCACCCTCATATATTGTACAAACTGTCCAATCAAAGGAATGGTGGGGTAACATGGGGTCAAGAGCTGATGATATCCGGAAGAGAATTGAAAAACGCAAGCGGGAAAGAGATCGGATGGAGAAAAGGTCCAATCCGGTGACTCGGACGAGTCTGCCTGAAACAGAGGAGCTTTATGGGTTTGACAAGCTCCCGTCGTATGATGCAGGTCCAGGGGACGGCAATCATCCATTGTTTAAGAAGGAAGTTTTTATGCTAAAAATTCTTGCTTCTGCTTGTCTCGTCCTGATTGTGGCAATCCTGTTTCGTAGTGATACGGAGCGGGCGGAGCCGATTAAAAACTTTGTGACGAACACAATGGAAACAGATTTTCAATTTGCTGCTGTCTCTGATTGGTATCAAGAGCAATTTGGGAAGCCGCTTGCCCTCCTCCCGATGAAAGAGCAGGAGGCAAAGGTTCCTGACAGCAGTAGCAACACTCATTATGCGCTGCCGGCTTCGGGAAAAATCCTCGAGGACTTTGGCGATAATGGGCAAAGGATTACAATTGAAACAGGCAAGGACGCTCCAGTTGAAGCAATGAATGAGGGACTTGTCCGTTTTGTGGGCACGAAAGAAGGGTTCGGAAAGACAGTCATCATCCAGCATGCGGACAAGAGCGAATCATGGTATGGAAATCTAGCTGATTTTGATGTAAATGTTTATGAGTATATCAGCTCAGGAGTTTCGGTCGGCAAAGCTTCGCCAGCTGCCAACGAAGAAAAAGGTTCCTTTTATTTTGCGATAAAAAAAGGCGATGATTTTATTGATCCCATTGAGGTGATCAAATTTGAATAAAGCGATTAGCCTTTTTTCAAAAATCCATATCCATCCGCTGCTTTGGGTTGTTGTTGCTGTGGCAATTTTAACGGCCCATTTTATCGAGCTGTCTTTATTGCTGCTAATCATTTTTATTCATGAGATGGGCCACGCAGCGGCAGCTTCTTTTTTTTCGTGGAGAATTAAAAAGATTTCCTTGTTGCCGTTCGGTGGTGTGGCCGAGATGGATGAGCATGGCAATCGCTCTCTATATCAAGAGACTATAGTCGTTAGTGCTGGGCCAATTCAGCATCTTTGGATGGCGGCTCTCGCTTATGGTCTCTTTTCAATGGGAGTTATCCCTGAATATTGGTATGACCGGTTTACGGAATTTAACCTAATGGTCTTATTGTTCAATCTTTTGCCTGTATGGCCGCTTGACGGTGGCAAGCTGGTCTTTTTACTATTAAGCCTCCGTAAAGCGTTCCCGCGAGCGCATGTTCAGACCATCTTTTTCTCGGCAGCAGTTCTTGCAATCTTTGCTATATCGATGCTGCTGATTGGTCCTTTTACGCTAAATGTCATCATCATTATCGGATTTCTCGCGTTTTCTCTGTTTTATGAATGGAAGCAGCGGCGCTACGTTTTCATTCGCTTTCTGATGGAAAGGTATTATGGAAATCAAGGGGAGTTCAGGCAGCTAATGCCGATTGAAGTATCTGAGGAGGAGGAAATTACTTCTGTTCTTGAACACTTTCAACGGGGCTGCAAGCATCGGGTGATCGTCAAGAAAAAAGACGGGACAGAGGCGGCGCTTGATGAAAATGAACTCCTTCATGCTTATTTTGCTGAAAAAAATCTCCAAGGTAAAATGGGTGATTTGGTTTACATCTATTAGTGGCGAGAGAATTTGCTTTCTTTTTATAAAAAATAGCATAATGGATAAGCAGGGATTTATATATTCCTGCTTATTTTTATTATAAAAAGTGGGGAACTATATTGAATCGATTAATCATCAATGCGTTAACAAGAGAAAAACGGTTTGCGTTTCTGAAAAATGAAAACCTTGAACGTCTTTACATAGAACAACCGGACCAACAGTCTTTGGTCGGTAATATTTATCTTGGGATCGTTGAAAAAGTAGTGCCAGGAATGAATGCCGCATTTGTCAATTTTGGCGAAGAAAAAAGTGGGTTTCTATTTCGTGATAAATTGCCGTCCTTTGTCCTTGACTCGCGGAGCAAGGAAGAGAAAGCCAATAGAAGCATTTCAAGTTATCTTCATCAAGGCGAGAAATTGCTTGTTCAAGTTGAAAAGGATGCTGCTGGGACCAAGGGTGCAAGACTAACCGCCATCATTGAGATTCAGGGTGACCATTTAATTTATATGCCTGCAGGAAAATACACCGCCGTCTCGAAAAAGATAGCAGAAGCTGAGGTTAAGAAAAAGTGGCGTGCCTTTGGTGAGCAATTGAAGACCGAGGAAGAGGGCATCATTTTTCGAACGTCTGCCGTTTCGCAAGCAGAGGAAACGCTGAAGGAAGAGTTCGAACGATTGCGCCAGGACTATCAGGAACTAGCGCTTCAGGTTAAAAAGAAGAAAAAACCAGGAATTGTGCTGGCGAAGGATTTCTTTTACGAAGAGTTGTTGTCCATGATGAGTAGTCTCAAGTCAGGAGAAGTCATTGCGGATGACCAGTCGCTAAAGAAAAGGCTTGAGGGGAGTGCAGAAAATGATAGCTTAGATATTCGCTATCATCAACAAGCAGAAAACGTTTTTGCTGCTTATGAAGTGGAAAAAGAAATTGAAAGGCTGTTAAAAAGGGTCGTCTGGCTTGATAACGGGGCCTATTTGATTTTTGATGTAGCCGAAGCACTAACGATTATTGATGTGAACACAGGAAGGTTTTCTAGTAAAAATGACTTAAGGGAAACGGTGGTTGCGACGAATAAGCTTGCCGCAGTCGAGATTGCGCGTCAACTTAGGCTTCGAGATCTTGGCGGGATGATTCTGATTGATTTTATCGATATGAAGAATGCTGAGGATAAGGAAGCTGTGATTAAGGTGTTAGAAGCAGCGCTTGCTGAAGACGGTCGGCGAACCAGAATAGCCGGATTAACTGAGCTCGGAATCTTGCAGCTGACAAGGAAAAAGACGAAACTGACGATATCTGAAGCGATGACCACTCATTGCAAGGTGTGCAGTGGCACTGGGAAAGTGTTAAGTGCAGAAACGATGGCTTTCCGTCTTGAACGAGAGTTGTGGGAGCATCGTCAATCAGACTATGAAGCTGCTTTTATTGAGGCAACAGCCGAAGTAATTGAGGTATTCTCAGGCGAAAATGATGTTCATCGATTGCGAGTAGAGGATGCGATAGGGATGAAAATCTTTTTTGCTCCATTACATTCACCTAAGCCTGACTATCATATCCGTCAGCTTGGCACGGTTATTGAGATTTCAACGAAGGGAAATAAATAAAATACTGAATCCCATCAGTTGGGTATTCCCACATTCAATAATCTATGATAAAGTAAGGGATGGATTAACTGAGGTACAGATTAGGATTGACAGAGATAGCATCCTATGATAGTATTTTCATGTTATGTTTGTAGCGCACCCGTGCTACAACCGCACAGACCAGGTCAATAAGCTTTGCTCATGAGCAAACGCCTGCGGATGGCGAGTCTGAGTCTAAGAGGAGGTGCAGTGGAATGTACGCAATTATCGAAACTGGCGGTAAGCAAATTCGTGTTGAAGAAGGACAAGCGATCTTCATCGAAAAGCTTAACGCTGAAGCTGGTGAAACAGTAACTTTTGACAAAGTTCTTTTTGTTGGTGGAGAAAACGTGAAGGTTGGAAGCCCAGTTGTTGAGGGTGCTTCTGTTTCTGCTAAAGTTGAAAAGCAGGGCCGTCAAAAGAAAATCATCGTTTTCAAATACAAAGCGAAGAAGAACTATCGTAAAAAGCAAGGTCATCGTCAGCCATACACTAAAGTTGTTATTGAAAAAATCAACGCTTAAGGTTGGCTCTCAATGATTGACGCTGTGATTTATCGTACACAATCCGGTGCCATTCAATCCTTTGCCATTAGCGGCCATGCATTTTTTGCTGAACGGGGTCAAGATATCGTCTGTGCAGGCGTATCTGCTGTATCTGTTGGCGCAATCAATGCCGTGCATGCCTTAACGGGCATCACTCCTGAGATTACTCATGATGAGGACGGCTTTCTCCGCTGTGCTTTACCGAAAAACCTTTCGGAGAGTGTAAATGAGAAAGTACAACTTCTTCTCGAAGGAATGGTTGTCTCATTGCAGACGATTGAGGAAAATTATCGAGAACACATAAAAATTACCTTCAAAAAGTAGGAGGTGGAATACATGTTATTGAAATTGGATCTTCAATTGTTCGCTTCCAAAAAGGGAGTAGGTTCTACAAAGAACGGACGTGACTCTCAAGCTAAGCGCCTAGGTGCTAAGCGTGCAGATGGTCAGTTTGTATCTGGTGGTTCTATCCTTTACCGTCAACGCGGAACAAAAATTTACCCAGGTGTAAACGTGGGTAAAGGTGGCGACGATACACTATTCGCGAAGGTTGATGGCGTTGTTAAGTTCGAGCGCCTAGGCCGTGACAAGAAGCAAGTAAGTGTTTACCCAGCAGCTCAAGAAGCTTAAGTAAACCAGGAAAACCCTAGCCTATGTGGTTAGGGTTTTCTTTTTTTTATTGTCTGTGTAAAAGGTAATGCTGATATGTACACAGGTTGATTGGAGCGGAAGGCACGAAGACTCCTGCGGGAGTGTAAGGCCAAGGGAGACCCCGCAGGAGCGAAGTGACGAGGAGCTAGACAAGAAGCGACTCGAGGGGCTAGGCGCTGGAGCTGGCCAGGCTCTCCGGCACGCCCGCGAACCGCTCGTGCCTGGAGTGGAAATTAACAACTAAGTTAAAACAACCCTTTTTTATCTATTGAAATTACCAAATCTTGCAGTTCCAACCTAAATTTGCTTACCTTTTCCTACTTTTTTGTTATACTAACAAAAGACAGTTTTCTACGATTAGGGGTAATTTTTTAATGAAAAAAGATTGGGATACCTTAGAGGTATTAAAGCATGCGCGCCATGATTGGCTGAACAAGATCCAATTGATAAAAGGGAACTTATCTTTAAATAAAGTGGACAGGGTGAAAGATATCATCGAAGAGATTATTGTCGAAGCTAGGCAGGAATCCAACCTAACCAATCTGAACCTCCCTCAATTTGCTTCTTCGCTGTTAACCTGCAATTGGGATCAACATTCTTTTCAACTAGATTATGAAGTGACCAAAACGCTCAATATCCACCATCTTGATGACCAACTGCTTGCCAATTGGACAAGTAAGCTATTCGAGACGTTAGATGCATGTATTGAAAAATTTCAGGAAAACCATCTATCCGTGAGTATTCAGGCGGACGAGAAGGAGACCCGTTTCTTTTTTGATTTCAGCGGAATACTAACTGATAAAAGCTCTTTCCTTCGTTTTTTAGAAGAGCCCGTGGGTTCAACGATGAAAATCGAGGTAAGTGCTGTTTCAGAAGAAGAAGTATCGTTTGAGATTTTTACGATTCCTTCACAACGGGTATGATAATACTGAAATCATCCATAAAAATTAACTCAAGACAGGTGGTAATTTAATAAAATGTTTGTCGATCAGGTAAAAATTTATGTTAAGGGCGGCGATGGCGGAAACGGAATGGTCGCCTTCCGCAGAGAAAAATACGTACCAAATGGTGGCCCAGCCGGTGGCGATGGCGGTAGAGGAGCCAACGTAATCTTTGAAGTTGAAGAAGGATTACGCACATTAATGGATTTCCGCTATAAGCGTCATTTTAAGGCGCCTCGTGGAGAACACGGGATGTCAAAGAATCAGCACGGTCGAGGTGCTCAGGACATGATCGTTAAGGTTCCACCGGGTACAGTCGTGTCAGATGCTGCGACGGAGGAAGTCATTGCGGACCTTACCGAGCATGGCCAACGCGCTGTGATTGCCAAAGGTGGTCGCGGCGGACGTGGAAATAGTCGCTTTGCTACACCCGCGAATCCTGCACCAGAATTATCCGAAAACGGAGAACCGGGTCAAGAGAGAGACGTTATCCTTGAGCTGAAATTGCTTGCTGATGTCGGCCTTGTTGGCTTCCCGAGCGTTGGAAAATCAACTTTATTATCGGTTGTTTCTGCAGCGCGTCCGAAAATCGCTGAGTACCATTTTACGACGATTGTTCCGAATCTAGGAATGGTCGAGACGGAAGACAATCGCAGTTTTGTTATGGCGGATTTACCAGGACTTATCGAAGGCGCCCATTCAGGTGTCGGACTTGGTCATCAATTTTTACGCCATATTGAAAGAACAAGAGTTATTGTTCATGTGATTGATATGGCAGCCGTTGAAGGTCGCGACCCTTATGAGGATTATTTAATCATCAATAAGGAACTTGAAGAGTATAATCTTCGTTTAACAGAGCGCCCACAAATCATCGTTGCGAATAAAATGGACATGCCAGAAGCGGCTGAAAATCTTGCTGCTTTTAAAGAAAAGCTAACCGATGATCATCCTGTGTTCCCGATTTCTGCTTTTACAAGGGAAGGCTTGCGTGATTTGTTGTTCTCAATTGCTGATACCATCGAAAAAACACCAGAGTTCCCGCTACTTGAAGAAGTGGAGGACAACCCAGGTGAAAATCGTGTTATCTACAGACATGAAGAGGACACTGACAAGTTTACGATTACAAGGGACCCAGATGGAACGTTTATCATTTCTGGTGAAACAATTGAAAAGCTATTTAAGATGACAAACTTTGCTAGTGAAGAATCCACTCGTAAGTTTGCGCGTCAGATGCGTGGTATGGGGATTGATGATGCTCTTCGTGAACGAGGAGCGAAGGATGGCGATACCGTTCGTATCCTGAAATATGAATTCGAATTTGTTGAATAGTTGAATGAACCACGGGGTGGAGAAATGAAGCTGAACCATTTCGATAAGAAATTTTATCTTGTGAGAGAAGATGTGCTTCCGGAGGCAATGAAAAAGACATTAGATGCCAAGGAAATGATTGAACGGGGAAAGGCCGATTCCGTTTGGGATGCGGTCCAGAAGGTTGATTTAAGCAGAAGTGCTTATTATAAATATCGCGATACTGTTTACCCGTTTCATACTGTTGTAAAAGAGCGGATCATCAGCTTGTTTTTCCATCTTGAGGACCGTTCTGGAACTTTGTCCGAGCTGTTAAGTCTTGTCGCAAAGAGTGGTTGCAATGTGCTGACCATTCACCAAACCATTCCGTTACAGGGACGAGCCAATGTTACCTTGAGTTTAAACATTGGTGATATGAGGGTTGAGATGGATGAATTGCTGACAAGGCTTCGCCAGCTTGAATTTGTTGAAAAAGTAGAAGTACTTGGATCTGGTGCTTAGCTTTTAAGGATTCAGATCCTTACATATAAAAATGAATGCTTAATTGTGGTGCGGCGGGACTTAGTCCTTCTGCACCTTTTAACAACAAGGGGAGTGAGGGAGAAACAATGAAGATTGGTTATTTGGGTCCGCGTGCTACGTTTACAGATTTGGCAGTTCGTCATTTATTTCCTAGGGAGGAAGCTACCCCGTTTGTGACGATCCCTGAATGCATTGATTCGGTTGAAGAGGGACTTTGTGATTTCACGGTTGTTCCGATTGAAAATGCGCTTGAAGGCTCTGTTAATATTACCTTAGACTATTTAATTCATGAGGTACCATTATTTATTATAGGCGAGGCAACAGCGCCAATTCAGCAGCATTTGATGGTGCATCCAGAGAATGAAGGTCGTTGGCAAGAGGCGGAATTGATTTTAAGCCACTCGCACGCACTTGCACAATGCCATAAATTTCTTCACCGTGAAATGAAGGGAATCGCAAGTGAACGAATGACGTCAACAGCTGCAGCCGCTCAATATGTCCAGGAGCATCCTGAGAGAAATATTGCTGCGATTGCAAACGGCCTAGCGGCATTGGAATATGGATTGACTATCGTGAGGGAAAACATTCATGATTATGATCATAATCATACTAGATTCGTGGTGTTGTCAAAGGAAGATCAAGCATTGCCACCATCTGAACTTGTAAGCAAAGGCTCGAAAACAACTTTGGTTGTTACCTTGCCTTCCGACCGTACTGGAGCACTTCACCAAGTGCTATCGGCCTTCTCATGGCGTAACCTGAATTTATCGAAAATTGAGTCTAGACCGACAAAGACAGGACTTGGAAATTACTTCTTCATTATCGACATCGAACAGCCAATGGACGAAGTCCTCATCCCAGGAGCCATGGCCGAACTCGAAGCACTCGGCTGTTCCGTGAAAGTACTAGGAAGTTATCCTTCTTTTAAACTATAGGGTTGTAAAAGGTAGGTTCTAATTGCCCGTAGCAGGTTGAAAATGAGTCGAACGGTAAAATAGAAGGCCTCTAATTACCCGAAATAGATTTGAAAATGGCTAAACGGTAAAATAGAGGGCCTCTAATTACCCGAAGCTAGTTGAAAAGCGGCAGAACGGTAAAATAGAGGGCCTCTAATTACCCGAAGCTAGTTGAAAAGTGGCAGAACGGTAAAATAGAGGGCCTCTAATTACCCGAAGCAGGTTGGAAACCGGCTGAATGGTAAAATAGAAGGCCTCTAATTACCCGAAGCAGGTTGAAAAGTGAGGGAACGGTAAAATAGAGGGCCTCTAATTACCCGAAACAAGTTTGAAAGTGGCTAAACGGTAAAATAGAACCTCAAAGTAAAAAGGCTACACTCAAAGCAGCGCTCCAAAAGAGCCTCCAAGAGTGTAGCCTCTATTTTTTAATCAGATAAATCAATCAGATAACCTGCTTTTTTCATGGCAGCTTCGGCTTCGTCCAATGCGCGTTCGCTTTGGGCGGCGATGGTGTGGATATGGATGCCTTCTGTTAATTCGGATAAATACCCGGCATTTGTCCTTTTGATTTTCTCCATAAACTGCTTCACTTCTCGGCGGTTTGAAACCATGATTGAGGCTGTTAAATCTCCGTAAACAGGATGCTCAATTCGGACATCCTTTACCGTGACACCTTGGTCGACGAGGATGTTCAGCTCTTCCTCGGTTGCCTCAGGAGAATGGCTACAAGCAATCGTTCGTTCGGCAAGAGCCGCTGGCGAACCCGTATTCATGTATAGATACCCTTGACTGGTCGCGATAATTGGCTCGTTCCGCGCCTTTAACAGCGTGATGTCCCCGACAATTACCTGTCGACTAACGTTCGTTTGGGCCGCAAGCTCTCCGCCTGTAATCGGTTCTGCACTTGATTTTAAAATATCCAATAAAAGCGCTCGTCGCTCTTCACCTAATATTTTTTTCATATTTGTTACTCTCCTTATCTAACTTCCCTTCAAAATTGTACCATACCTCAGGCGGTGAAGTTCATTTATCTCAGGTTGCTGAGCTAGTTCAGCTAAAAACTCACCAAGACTATGGACATCTTCTTCAGTGGTCTGCCTTCCAAATGAGATTCTAATAAATTCCTTCGCTGCTTTACCGGTTACTCCGATTGCTGCCATCGTTTTAGAAGGTGCTAACAGCCCGATGTGACAAGCTGTGCCAGTGGAGATGGCAAAACCTCTTCGATTGCACTCAAGCATCACCCACTGTCCTTCATGGTCGTGGAGACGCATTCCAATCAGCCCGGGAAGCTGTGACGGGTAAATGGTCACTTCATTTCCTAAAAAGGTAAAGTGATTTGTAAACACGTCCCGTAAAATTGATAAACGATTCATCTCCTCGTCAAGTCCCGAAACAGCCTTCTGTGCGGCTAAAGTCATCGCCAGAATCCCGGGAACATTGACAGTCCCTGCGCGAAGTCCTTTTTCATGAGCCACACCTTCAATCTGTGGCCTCCAAGCTACCCGGGGATTCACGTAAGCAATGCCTGTACCTTTTGGACCGTAAAATTTATGTCCCGAAATAGAGAGAGTATCAACTGCTGCAGCGATTTCTTGAATCGGGGTTTTCCCGAAAGACTGTACACAATCACTATGGAGCAGAACCTGATTTTTTTTACATAAAGAGCTAATTTCCTTAATTGGCTGCAAGGTTCCGATTTCAGGATTAGTATGTTGAATGGAAACTAGGATGGTATCATCCCGCATCGCCTCTTCAACGGCAGCAACCTCAATCCTTCCCTCTGAGTTAAAAGGAAGATAGGTCACCTCATAGCCTTCCTTTTCAAGCATTTTCATAACAAGATAAACGGAATCATGTTCGGCGATCCCGGTAATGATATGACGACCTTCCTTAAGCTTTGCTGATAGTAAGGCACGTATCCCAAGAAGATTACTTTCCGATCCTCCTGATGTAAAAAAGATCCCGTCTGCCTCAACCGCGAATAACTTGGCGATTTCGGTTCGCGCGTTCTCCAATAGGGTGGTTGCTTGATACCCAATATCATGGAGACTTTGGCTGTTTCCATAGTATTCTGTAGCCGCTTTTACGTACAATTCTGCGGCTTCTTGATCCAGCGGGCTGCTAGCAGCATAATCAAAATATTTCATCATCAGTCTCCTAAAATATAAAAATATCTTGTCATTAGTTTAAATCTATGTAAATATAGGTGTCAAGACACCTGTAAAATCAGGAGGAAAACAATGATGAAAATAGCGAATGTACTGATTGTGGGCAGTGGCATCGCTGCTTTACAGTTAGCAGCAACCCTAAAACAGGACTTAAATGTGATGGTTCTCACAAAAAATTCAACGACAAAAGGAAATTCATATATGGCCCAAGGTGGTGTCGCTGCGGCATTGGGTGTAAAGGATCATCCGAATTTACATTTTCTTGACACACTTGAGGCAGGCAGAAACCACAATGATTCCGAAGCAGTAAAGGAGTTAACGAAAGAAGCCCCGGGAATCATCAACGGGCTTTCACAAGCAGGTTGTCAGTTTGATTTTAATAAAAAGGGAGATTTGAAGCTTGGGATGGAAGGAGCTCATTCCGAAAAGAGAATCGTCCATAGCGGCGGGGATGCGACAGGAAAAGGCCTCGTTGAATTTCTAGTTTCCCAATTAGGTAGCCATATCACGGTTCAGGAAGATGTCTTTGTTTATGAGCTAATCATGAGCGACGACAATCAATGTAGGGGCGTGAAGGCAAAGCATCCAGACGGAACGAATGAAGTTTATTATGCAGAGCATGTTGTGCTTGCGACTGGTGGTTGCGGGCAGTTGTATCACTTTACTTCGAATTCGGAAAGTGTGACAGGAGACGGTTTAGCGCTTGCCTATCTGGCTGGAGCAGAGCTAGTCGACATGGAGTTCATTCAGTTTCATCCTACGCTCCTTTATGTAGACGGACAAACGAAAGGCTTGATTTCCGAAGCTGTCCGCGGGGAAGGGGCAAGGCTCGTGACGGAAGATGGCACTTTCATTATGGAGGGCGTGCATCCGCTTAAGGACCTTGCGCCGCGTCATGTTGTGTCGCAAACCATCTATGAATACTTAAAAATGGGGGAACCCATTTATTTAGATATCAGTACGATTGAAAATTTTACTGAGCGATTCCCAACGGTCTCGGCTATCTGTCGCGAATCAGGGGTCAAGCTTGAAACAGGCCGTTTGCCAGTTGCTCCCGGAAGTCATTTTTTAATGGGAGGAGTTAAAACAGATCGCTTAGGACGAACGAATATAGCAGGTCTTTATGCGATTGGCGAGGTAGCTTGTACTGGTGTTCATGGTGCCAACCGTCTTGCCAGCAATTCTTTATTAGAAGGATTGGTTTATGGAAGACGACTTGGAAATTGGCTTAATGACCAATCTGGGTTAAAAGAAAAATCAAATTATGACTTCGAAGTGTCTGTACTATCAAAACCTGCAGAAAAGAAGAGTCTTTCTCTCCCAGATAAACATGTTTTACAGCAAACGATGATGGACCGGACGGGGATTGTCCGGCAGAATGGCGCTTTAATGATGCAAAAAAGTTGGCTTGAATCCTTCTGTTTAGCGGATTGGTTGGAAACTTCGCTAGATGATTATTCAATCGAAGAAATCAACGATGTGTTTATGCTGATTACCGCGTGGTTGGTGACAGATGCAGCCTTAGCCCGGTCAGAAAGCAGGGGTGGGCATTACCGAGCAGATTACCCTGGTGAAGATAATGCAAATTGGCTGAAGAAACAAATCGTCTATAAAAGAAAAACAAAAAAGGGTGGTCAACGTGAACAAATTAAAACTGCGCTTACAACTTGAACAGTTTTTTCTTGAAGATATCGGTGACAGAGATGTTTCCAGTGATTTAATTTTTGGAAAGGCCGGAACCGGTGAGATTGTGTTTATCGCGAAAGCGTCCGGTGTGTTTTGTGGCGAAGAAATCATTCGTACGGGGTTCCATTTGCTTGATCCAAATGCGGTGGTTGAAATGATGACCGCTGACGGCGAGCCTGTTGAAGTTGGTCAAAAGCTAGCGATCGTAAAGGGTAATATTTCTGATCTTTTAAAAGGAGAAAGAGTGGTACTTAATCTTGTTCAGCGTATGTCAGGGATTGCTACTAAAACAAAGGAAGCCG
This sequence comes from Mesobacillus maritimus, assembly GCF_044803185.1. Lineage (GTDB taxonomy): Bacteria > Bacillota > Bacilli > Bacillales > Cytobacillaceae > Mesobacillus_B > Mesobacillus_B maritimus_B. Next base: position 4,310,802 of record NZ_CP085225.1, on the reverse strand, counting down.
TTGAGGCGTTGGCAAGCTCTCATACTAGAATTTGTGATACCAGAAAAACGACACCAGGTTTAAGAATGCTTGAAAAGTATGCAGTCCGTTGTGGCGGAGGGTTTAACCATCGTTACGGACTTTATGATGCGGTCATGATTAAAGACAATCATATCAGTTTTGCTGGTGGAATTACGAATGCGGTCAATGAGGTCCGTAGGCAGATTAGCCATATGGTTAAAATTGAAGTCGAAACTGAGACGAAAGAGCAAGTCCTAGAAGCTGTGGAATCAAAAGTTGACTGTATCATGTTTGACAACCGCTCACCAGAAGAAATCAAGGAATTGATTAAACTTGTTCCTTCAGGAATTACAACCGAAGCGTCAGGTGGAATCTCAATGGAAACCTTACCAACCTACCGAGATACAGGTGTTGACTATATTTCCTTAGGATTCCTAACCCATACGGTAAAAGCTTTAGATATCAGTGTAAAAGTGAATATGTAAACAAGGGGGAGAAAGAATGGATTTGCTTAATGTAATCGGGTCCCGACCGCTAGAACTACCTGAGCAGTATCGGAATATGACGCCTGAGGAACTTGAAGAGAGAGTACGTGAAATTAAAGAAAAACTCGGCAACAAACTCTATATTCCCGGACATCATTATCAAAAAGATGAAGTCATTCAATTTGCGGATGCGACGGGGGACTCATTAAAGTTGGCGCAGCTATCTGCAGATAACCGTGATGCCGAGCATATCGTGTTTTGCGGAGTTCATTTTATGGCTGAAACAGCTGATATTTTAACAAAGAAAGATCAGAAAGTATATTTACCGGATATGCGTGCAGGCTGTTCGATGGCCGATATGGCTGATATTTATCAGACAGAACGCGCATGGGGCAAACTTATCGAGATGTTTGGCGAAACCATCTTGCCACTTACGTATGTCAATTCGACTGCTGCGATTAAATCCTTTGTTGGTGAGCATGGAGGGGCAACGGTTACTTCTTCCAATGCTGAAAAAATGGTTCGCTGGGCGTTCGAACAGAAAGAGCGACTACTGTTTTTACCTGATCAACATCTGGGGCGAAACACTGCTTTTAATATTGGTATTGGTCTTGATGAAATGGCAATCTGGAATCCGCTTAAAGACGAGTTGGAATTCGAAGGTCCAATTGAAAAGGTAAAGGTGATTCTGTGGAAAGGTCATTGTTCCGTTCATGAGAATTTCACGGTTGAAAATATTCATCAAGTTCGTGAGACGTATCCTGATATGAAGATTATTGTTCATCCTGAGTGCCGTCGCGAGGTTGTCGCTCTGTCGGATTTAGCTGGTTCAACGAATTATATTATAGAAGCAATCAATGCCTCCCCTCCTGGCTCAGCCTGGGCAATCGGAACAGAAATGAATCTGGTCAAGCGAATCATTCAAGAGCATCCAGATAAACACATCCTTTCATTAAATCCTCATATGTGTCCTTGTTTGACAATGAATCGAATCGATTTGCCACATCTAGTGTGGTGCCTAGATTCGATTGAACAAGGAGAAGGACATAATGTCATCGAAGTAGACGAGGTCGTAGCCGAAAATGCAAGAAAAGCACTAAATCGAATGCTCGAACAATCATAATAATGAAGGTGTCCCGGGGGTTTGCTGGGGCACTTTTTTATTTTGGTGAGTAAAAAATGGGGCGGTGAGAATAGGAAGATGATTTGCGTGAATAGAAGTCAGAACCGCGAGAATAGACCGGGAATTTGTGAGAATAGAACCTAAAAAAGCGTGAATAGGAGTGGCCCGTGAGAATAGAAAGGTGATTTGCGTGAATAGAAGTCAGGACCCCGAGAATAGACCGGGGATTTGTGAGAATAGAACCTAAAAAAGCGTGAATAGGAGTGGCCCGTGAGAATAGGAAGATGATTTGCGTGAATAGAAGTCAGAACCGCGAGAATAGACCGGGGATTTGTGAGAATAGAACCGGAAAATAAGTGAATAGAACCGGAAAATAAGTGAATAGAACCGCAAATTACGTGAATAGAAAAAGCCGATGCAAATAGAAAGGTGTTTTATCCGCAAATAGGGTACAGAAAGTTGCAAATAGAATGAGGAAAACTGCAAATAGACAAAGGATTTCCGCAAATAGAACCACAAAACACGTGAATAGAAATATCAAATATGATTTGGGCTTATCCAATTTCAATGGAAAAGCTTTAATTTTAGGTTGGTTACATATACATGGGAAGAGAAGCATAAGTTTTTTTGAAGATTAATGGCAATTTGCCTACACAAACATAGACTATATGGACTTATGCCATAGGAGGGAAATCATGAAGATCCATATCGTACAGAAAGGGGATACTCTTTGGAAGATCGCCAAGAAGTACGGCGTGAACTTTGAAGAGCTGAAGCAGATGAATACTCAGCTCAGCAACCCTGATATGATAATGCCCGGTATGAAAATAAAAGTTCCGACTACAGGGGGGACGATAAAAAAAGAAGCGCCCATCTCTGACGGAAAGGCAAAAATCAATTGGGGTAGTAAAAAAGAGATGCCAAAGAAGGAACATCCCATTATAAAAGAAAAACAAAAGGAACTACCAGTAAAGGAAGAGCAGATGCCTCTACCGGTAGAAGAGTCGCCGAAAGATATCGCACCGATAATGGAAGAACCGAAGCCAAAACCAGCACCAAAGCCGAAGCCGGCTCCAAAGCCAATTATGGAGGCACCAAAACCAGCACCAAAGCCAAAACCGGCACCGAAACCGATTATGGAAACACCAAAACCGGCACCAAAACCAATGCCTAAGCCGATTTCGGAGATGCCAAAACCAAAGCAGCTACCGAAACAAGAAGCAATAAAGGAAACACCGAAACAACCATTTGCGCCTAAAATGCCTCAGACCATGATTCCAGAGGCTGAACTAAGTCAATTCTACACTCAAAATATGGCTAATATGGCACCGCCGCCGCAACAAATGCCAATGCAAGGTGGACCACAGTTACCACCCAAACCAAAAAACATTTTCCCAGGTGTAAAACAAGAAGCAATGCCAAATTACAACACAGATGGATTTGGGGATGAGTCTTCCTCAATTATTCCAATCAATCAAGGAGGTTTCCAAGATTCTATGATTCCATATCCACATCAATTTCCAATGTCACCAGGCATGCAGGGTCCAGGGTACCCAGGTCAGCAACAAATGCCATATCCACAAGTTCAAGGTGCACAAATGCCTGGATATTCAATGCCAGGTGTAGAAAGCCCAGAATCTTCAGCGTATGGTCATATGCCAAACATGCCGCATATGCCCAATATGCCTCATCAGGCAGTTGAAGGTGTAGAAAATATGCAAGCGCCAATGCCATATCAAACGGCACCAGCAATGAATTATCCTTGCCCACCGCCGATGCCAATTTCACCAGTCCTTCCAGGTTCAGGTCTTTGCGAACCATACGGCTTCCATCATCCTGGAATGATGCCACAGGTACAAGGTGCAATGGATGCGCAAATGCCATACGGTATGATGCCGCAGGTACAAGGTGCAATGGATGCGCAAATGCCACACGGTATGATGCCGCAGGTGCAAGGAGCTATGGATGCACAAATGCCATTGATGCCCCAAGTACAAGGAGCTATGGATGAACAAATGCCGTTAATGCCACAGGTTCAAGGAGTAGAGGATTACGATTCTCCTGATATGAACATGAATATGAATATGCCAATGATGCCACAACAAGCACCGATGATGAATGATTGTGGCTGCGGAGGTGGTGGAGGGTATGGCCCTCAACCAGGATTCGGTCATCACCCAGGGTTCGGAGGTCAACCAGGATTCGGTCCACAGCCAGGGTTCGGAGGCCAACCAGGATTCGGTCCACAGCCAGGGTTCGGAGGCCAACCAGGATTCGGTCCACAGCCAGGGTTCGGAGGCCAACCAGGATTCGGTCCACAGCCAGGGTTCGGAGGTCAACCAGGATTCGGACCACAGCCAGGATTCGGAGGTCAACCGGGATTTGCACCACAGCCAGGGTTTGGAGGTCAACCAGGATTTGCACCACAGCCAGGATTCGGAGGTCAACCAGGATTCGGACCACAGCCAGGGTTCGGAGGTCAACCAGGATTCGGACCGCAGCCAGGGTTCGGAGGCCAACCAGGATTCGATCCACAGCCAGGTTTTGGAGGTCAACCGGGATTTGCCCCACAACCAGGATTCGACCCACAAATGGGCCATGGTCCGATGGCAGGATTTGATCCAGCTCAACAAATGCCTGGAGATCCATATGGAATGCCACGAAATGATGAAGACGAAAGCAATGAATATTAATTTTCACCCCGGAAGGGACGATTTTATCGATCGTCTCTTCTCCTATTTAACCAGTACACTGCCATTGGAAATTCTTCAACTAAAGCAAATACGAAACAATGTATTTCTGTTAGAGACAAACAATAATCTTTTTATCTTAAAAGGGTATCAGAACCTGCCCAAGCTCAGAGTGCAGCAGGATTTGACTGCCTCACTTAAAAGCGCAGGCTTTAATGAGACCTACGAGTTTTATCAGTTTACTGATACCCCGCTGTTTTTCGAAAACCGCTATTATGGCTGCATCGGTTATATTGCCCAAAATAGGAACCACTTTACGTATCAATCACAAGTAGAGCGTGAAGAAGGTCTCCACTTACTCACAACCTTTCATTCAACAACCAAAAGGCTCGTCCCCACCTATAAAGGAGTAATACCCAAACAGAATTTGCTGAAAAAGTGGAGAGACCGTTTGCAGCGCTTTAAAATAAATCGAGCAATCGTAAACTATTATGTGCCAAAACAAATGACAACAGAACTTTTAGAATGGGCAGAAGTGGCTTTAGCTGGAATGGAAAAACATAAAGCAGATTTTGAGTCTCGTGCTCCGGTAATTCTCCATGGAGATGTTGCTCATCATAACTTTATTCGTTCAAAGTCTAGTGACCTTTATTTAATTGATTTTGATCTCGTTTCCATTGGACCAGCAAGTTATGACCTTCTTCAATATTCTAATCGAATTCTACCGTTTATGAATTGGTCACTAGAATCATTGTCTAAAATGGAGGGGCTAGCTGACCATCTTCATGACAACTCATTTCTTTATGGATTAATGTATCCATCCGATATTTTTCGAGAATGGAATCGGATTATCAAATTAAATAGTTACTATAACCCGGCTAGGGTAGCACCATTGGTGGAGCTAACGGTTTCCCAATTCAATGATAGAAAAGCCTTTATTGAGAGTCTTGAAAATAAAATTACTTCTTAAAAGCAGTCACTAGACTGCTTTCTTTTTGTTTTGGCTATATTAAAACACAAGGTTGAATTTAGTATCGTTGGTTGAAACTGAAGGATAGAAGACTCCTGCTAGGCGCTGCTGCTAGACAGGCCAGGCTACCGGACTGCCCATGGAAGCAAAGTGCCTGGAGCGGAAATCAACAGCAACTCTTAATAGAGCTTTTGTTTTAATAAGGCTCTTTTCTCAAACTTTGTTGCTCTAGCTTATAAAGTAATGGTTAGTTGAGCTATGTTTTCACTTCAAAATTGCGTATTCTGGGAGAAAAGAGCTTATAAACTATATTTTAGCGCACCAAATAGTTTCACTTACGTTAAAATCGGCTTTAGGTAGTAAAAATCGGCTTTAAGATTTTTACAATTTTAACAACAACCTTTAAGAAAACAGCCTTTAATAAATATGAATATATTGGTCATACTAGTAATGAATTTAAAAAGTGAGGTGACCGGCAATGGGATTCAAGTCTGTTGTCAAGACGCTTAGCGTAGTATTTGCTTTTTTTGGCCTTGGTTTCTCACTAAGTAGTGGGATTGTGTTCGCAGCTCAGCCTAATCAGTTAAATGAAGAGAAGGCAGTCCCATTGGGTATAACGGTCATTTTGGAGAGAGTCTACCTTGACGGTGAAATTAGTGAAGAAAAGGTAGAGGAGAAAGTCTTGTCGTTGGAGGATCTCTGGTTACGGTATGATGGATGGCAATTTATTTCAATGGACGAAGATACAGTTGTTTTTAAACAAAATGTTGACGATATATCGCCCTTATTAAAAGCAAATGGCTATTTTGGTCTAACCGAAGATGGGGTGTTAACCATCTTCAATGGGCGCCCTGACGAATCAAGAATCATTCAATCCTTCTTTCAAATTGATGTTGGCAAGCTAGAAAGTCGTGAACGCCTGCAATTGAAAAAGGGAATTCCTATCAAGACAAAGGATCAATATGAAAAAGTGATTGAAGCCTTTAAGCCTTATACTAGAGAGCAAATGCAATAAAATGAACAGGACCGGTCCGTACCGGTCCTTATTTGTGTGAGAGTAGATTAAATTTCTTCGTTCCTAGTTAGATAGTGTGATAAAATGGGGTACAGCAAAATAGAGGAGCGAAAGATACGTGTTTGAATATATAAAAGGGAAACTGGACTTTATTAGTCCAGAGTACATCGTAGTAGACAACGGTGGCGTAGGGTACCAAATCCACACGCCAAATCCTTTTGCTTTTACAAAGCAGATGGGTTCAGAGATACAGATTTTCACATTTCATTATGTACGGGAAGATTTAATGGCTTTATACGGATTTCAGTCTCGGGAAGAAAAAGCTCTTTTCATTAGGCTACTCAATGTAACTGGAATTGGACCAAAAGGTGCACTGGCCATTTTAGCTTCTGGTGAACCACAGCAGGTCGTTCAGGCAATCGAAAATGAGGATGAGGCCTTCCTTGTCAAGTTCCCAGGCGTTGGGAAAAAGACAGCGAGGCAGATGATTCTCGACTTGAAAGGCAAGCTTCAGGATATTGTTCCTGATTTCTTTCCAAATCTGTTCACTGAAGAAACAGTGGTGGAGGATCTATCAACTGAATTTGATGAGGCTGTCCTAGCATTGAAAGCTCTTGGTTATTCTGAAAAAGAATTGAAGAAAATTACCCCTGAGCTGAAGAAAGAAAAACTGACAACCGACCAATATATTAAAAAGGCATTGCAGAAGTTATTAAGATAGGCTTTTTTTCTGTAACGGTTGTTGTTAAAATTGTAAAAATCTTAAAGCCGATTTTTACTACCTAAAGCCGATTTTAACGGCGGATAAGCTATTTTGTAAGTTAAAGAAAATTTGCAAGCTCTTTTCTCATGAATGTGGGCTAAACTACAGTAAAAGATTGTCCAAACACATTTTTCTTTTAAAAAGCAACAAAGGTTGAGAAAAGAGCCTAAGGTAACGAATGATGTTCACTTGTTTCACGGAAACTAGATTTAAAGGGTGATGAATATATGGACGAACGGATCATCTCCACAGAAGCAGGCGAGCAGGAGCTTTCCTTTGAACAAAGCTTGCGCCCTCAAACTTTAACACAGTACATTGGGCAGGATAAGGTGAAAGAAAATCTTGAGGTGTTCATAAAGGCAGCAAAATTCAGGCAGGAAACTTTGGATCATGTGCTTTTGTATGGACCTCCAGGCTTAGGGAAAACAACGCTGGCAGCGATTATTGCCAATGAGATGGGCGTGAACATGCGCACTACCTCTGGTCCAGCGATCGAGCGACCAGGAGATTTAGCAGCTATTTTGACCGCGCTTGAACCGGGTGATGTGTTATTCATTGATGAAATCCATCGACTGCCTCGAGCCATTGAGGAAGTATTATATCCGGCAATGGAGGATTTCTGTCTTGATATTGTGATTGGAAAAGGGCCGTCGGCACGTTCTGTTCGGCTGGATTTGCCGCCATTTACGCTTGTTGGTGCCACAACTCGAGCAGGTTCATTATCTGCCCCATTAAGGGACCGATTTGGTGTGTTAAGCCGTTTAGAGTATTATAAAGAGGAAGATTTACGAGAGATTGTTTTACGGACAGCGGAATTGCTTGATACCGAAATTGATATGAGTGCGGCCGTTGAAATCGCCCGGCGCTCACGGGGAACGCCTAGGATTGCTAATCGTTTGCTTCGCCGTGTCCGTGACTTTGCTCAGGTTCGCAGCGATGGTTCCGTTGATATCGAACTGGCCAATGAGGCACTTGAGTTGATGCAGGTTGACCGTTTAGGACTCGACCATATTGACCATAAATTACTTAAAGGGATTATCGAGAAATTCCGTGGGGGACCGGTCGGTTTGGAAACGATTGCGGCAACCATTGGGGAAGAATCTCATACGATTGAGGATGTATATGAGCCGTATTTACTACAAATCGGATTCCTGCAACGAACACCACGTGGTAGAGTCGTCACACACGCAGTTTACCGACACTTTCAAATGGAGGTGCCTTCTGAATGACGGGAATGGGTAAGCTTTTAATGATTCTTGGGGCGGTGATTTTCATCGCTGGTTTTCTTGTGCACTTTTTTAACCTTGGAAAGCTACCAGGCGATATCGTCATTAAAAAGGGTGGGACGACATTTTATTTTCCAATCGTAACCTCCATTGTCGTTAGCATCCTCCTGTCGTTAATCTTTTACTTCATTGGGCGTTTTCGTTAATACATAAGGCTGTTCTTGTAAAGAATGTTGTTAAAATCCAAATGCCGATTTTAACGCAGAAAAAGCTAGTTTGCGCACTATAATAAGTTTTCAAGCTCTTTTCTTACAAATTAAGGCTGTTTTGCAGTGGAACCTAGCTCGAACAATCACATTTTATCTCGAAGAGCAACATAGTTGAGAAAAGAGCCATACATAAAAAGAATATAGGTGACTTATAACATGAAAGTAGATTTATTTGATTTTCATTTGCCAGAGGAATTGATTGCTCAAGTTCCTCTAGCGAACCGTTCAGAAAGCAGATTGATGGTTTTAGATAAGAAGACCGGAGAGTTGCAGCATGATATTTTTAAAAATATATTAGAATACTTCCGTCCAGGGGATTGTCTTGTTCTCAACGACACCCGGGTCCTGCCTGCGAGATTATTTGGCATCAAGGAAGATACAGGAGCAAAGATTGAAGTTCTTCTTCTCAAACAGGTAGAAGGGGATAAGTGGGAGACACTTGTTAAACCAGGAAAGCGCGTCAAGAAAGGGACGAAAATCGTCTTTGGAGACGGCCTTTTGACCGCTGTTTGTACCGGTGAATCTGATCATGGTGGCCGGGAGCTTGAGTTTTCTTATGAAGGGATTTTTTACGAAGTTCTCGATGAACTTGGTGAAATGCCGTTGCCTCCTTATATAAAAGAACAACTAGATGACCAGGATCGCTATCAAACGGTTTATGCGAAAGAACGCGGCTCGGCGGCTGCGCCAACGGCAGGACTTCATTTTACAGAGGATTTGCTCGAGGAAATAAAAGCAAAGGGTGTTCATATCACGTTCATTACCCTCCATGTCGGATTAGGGACGTTTAGACCTGTTAGTGCAGATACTATTGAAGACCATGAAATGCACGCTGAGTTTTACATCATGTCAGAAGGGACCGCACGCCTTCTTAATGAAGTACGTGAACAAGGTGGTCGGATTATTTCCGTAGGCACAACCTCAACAAGGACCTTGGAGACGATTGCCTCAGCAAATGATGGCAAGTTTGTTGCCTCAAGTGGGTGGACAGAAATTTTTATTTTCCCGGGCTATGAGTTTAAAGCGATTGACGGGATGATTACCAATTTTCATCTTCCGAAATCTACATTGATTATGTTGGTTAGTGCCCTCGCTGGGCGTGAGCATGTCCTAAACGCCTATAATACAGCAGTAAAGGAAAAATATCGTTTCTTCAGCTTTGGTGATGCGATGCTAATCCTCTAAATGCTATGAGATTAAACTTTGCTTTTATAAACAGCTAGGATTTAAAACATGGAAGGAGCAAGACAATTGTCTGCAATCACATATGAATTAATCAAAACTTGTAAGCAAACCGGCGCGAGGCTTGGCCGTGTTCACACCCCACATGGATCGTTTGACACGCCAGCGTTCATGCCTGTTGGAACACTTGCAACGGTTAAAACAATGGCACCAGAGGAATTGAAAGAGATGGGTGCCGGCATTATTTTAAGCAATACCTATCATTTATGGCTTCGTCCTGGTCATGAAATTATTAAAGAGGCTGGCGGCCTCCATAAATTTATGAACTGGGACCGCGCAATCCTTACTGATTCTGGCGGGTTCCAGGTATTCAGTTTAAGTGAGTTCCGTAAAATTGAGGAAGAAGGGGTTCATTTTCGCAACCATCTGAATGGGGACAAGCTTTTCCTTTCTCCTGAAAAAGCGATGGAAATTCAAAACGCCCTTGGTTCAGATATCATGATGGCTTTTGATGAATGTCCACCTTATCCGGCTACATATGATTATATGAAATCTTCTGTCGAGCGGACCTCGAGATGGGCAGAGCGCTGCTTAAAAGCTCATAAGCGTCCAGAGGACCAAGGGTTGTTTGGAATCGTCCAGGGTGGGGAGTTCGAGGAGTTACGGAAACAAAGTGCGAAGGATCTTGTGTCCCTTGACTTTCCAGGTTATGCTGTTGGCGGTCTTTCCGTTGGCGAACCAAAAGATGTGATGAACCGTGCGCTCGAGTTTACAACGCCATTATTGCCAACAAATAAGCCAAGATATTTAATGGGAGTTGGCTCACCAGATTCATTAATTGACGGTTCTATACGTGGAATTGATATGTTCGATTGTGTTCTTCCAACAAGGATTGCTCGAAATGGAACGTTGATGACTAGTCAAGGTCGTTTAGTGGTTAAAAATGCGAAGTTTGCTCGCGATTTTGGTCCAATTGACCCTGAATGTGATTGCTATACATGTAGGAATTATTCACGTGCCTATATTCGCCATTTAATTAAAAGCGATGAAACTTTCGGAATTAGGCTTACTACTTATCATAACCTACATTTTCTGTTAAAATTAATGGAGCAAGTCAGACAAGCAATCATGGAAGACCGATTAGGAGATTTCAGAGAAGAATTTTTTGAGCGGTATGGCTTCAATAAGCCAGATGCGAAAAACTTTTAATAAGCAGCTGACTTGAGTTTGTGAAAGGAGGAGAAAGAATGGAAGGTTTATTAGGTACAGTATTCCCACTGATTCTTATGTTCGTGCTATTCTACTTCTTGTTGATTCGTCCTCAACAGAAGAAGCAAAAAGCAGTACAGCAGATGCAGAGTGACCTTAAAAAAGGGGACCGCATCATCACCATCGGTGGACTACATGGTTTTGTAGATGCACTTGACGAAGGAACTGTTGTCATCAAGTGTGGAGACGGAAGCCGTCTAACTTATGACCGTAACGCAATCCGCGACGTCATTAGTGAATAGAACAAAAAAGCAGGTGCTTTTTATGCACCTGCTTTTTTTATCTTCATTTTTAACTCCTAGAGTTTGATGAGCTCATATTCACACCAAGAATAGCTCCCATCATCGCTGTTAGGATATAACATGTATGATAGATGATTTGTTCTGATGAAAATAGGCTATCATGTCCAAGATATTGAAATAGGAAAATGATGATTGAATAAATAAGCCCTGTTGCACCACCAATAAGCCATCCTTTTTGCTTGCCATTCTTTCCAGTAATAAACCCGCCGATAAATAACGAGAGGAATGAAACGGTTGTTACGACATACTTCAAGGATGACTCTTGAACTGACGTAAAGCCTAACAATAGTGAAAAGACTAAACTACTTAGAATAGCCAATACAAATATTGCAATTACCCCGTGGAGCACAGCAATTCCCAAACTCCTTGATTCCATCTTTTTTCTCCCCTTCCTACACTGGCTTTTGACCAATGCCGCCTAGATTCGCTTAGTACAAGCATATTCTGAAGAAGCAAAATTAGAATTAAAATTTACCGGATTTTTCAAGAATCAGTTTTAGAATAGGTGTAATAATTTTTTACCTATTGCCGAATCCTATAACCTAATGCCATGTGATTCGGAGGGTGATTCGAAATGGAAGAGTATGCATCGATTATTTTTAGGACCTTAATCCTTTATGCCGTCATTTTAACAATCTTCCGAGTAATGGGGAAAAGGGAAATTGGGGAGTTAAGTTTATTAGATTTAGTCGTTTTCATGATGATTGCTGAAATGGCGGCCATCGCGATTGAAAAAAATGACGAACCACTCATTAAATCCTTGGTGCCAATGCTATTACTTGTAGGCGTGCAGTTTATCCTTGCCTATATTTCCCTAAAGAGTAAACGCTTCCGATTATTGGTTGATGGAAAGCCTAGTATCATTATAAATAAGGGAAAGATTGATGAGCACGAGATGAGAAAGCAGCGCTATAATTTTGATGATTTGCTTCTTCAATTAAGGGAAGAGGGTGTTTCCGATATTGAGGATGTCGACTATGCTATTTTAGAGACCTCAGGGAAACTTTCTATTTTTAAAAAGGGGGTAAAATCGAATTTAGCGTTAACCCTTATTATTGATGGAGCCGTCCAAAAAGAAAATTTAGATGTCATCGGTAAAAGTAAGGCGTGGCTTTATGACCAGTTAACCAAGAAAGGCTACCCTGAAATCGATCAAATTTCATTTTGTAATTATAATGAAAATAAAAATAAGTTTTACGTCGATATAAAGGATGAAAAATAACGCGCCAGGACTTGAAAATCCTGGTGCGTTATTACTTTTTCCTGGTGGTAAACGCTAGGGTTGATAAAGGCCTTCCTATTACAGGAATTCTAATGAGTTCTTCTTTTCTGATTAAACCTGTTAATAGGACGGCAGAGCTATAAATGACGGTAATGATGCTTGTTGAAATTAACACTCTAATGGACAAAGCCATATCTGTTCCAAGATTGTTCCAGATTAAAAATCCGAGATAGATGGATAATGCTATAACACCGAAGGTTTTCACGTATTCCCGAATATGAAAGGTGAAAGATACAGCTTTTAGGACGGTTGCAAAATGAAGCGAAGTGGTTAAGACAAATCCCATTGTTAACCCAAGTGCTGCTCCTTTTATTCCGAAGGCTGGCTGACTTGCGAGCATAAATATCACTGCAATTTTAGCGACATTTCCAATTAAGCTATTGATCATCGCAGCTCTTGCTAGATCCAATGCCTGTAAAGTGGCCTGTAGCGGTGCTTGGAAATAGTAAAACAAAAAGAACGGTGCCATTAATAAAATAAACTCCGTACCAGTATCCGTTCCATACATGACACGCATGAGTGGCTCAGCTAGAACATACAGAATGATAATCGACAATCCACCGGTTAAGAATGAAAATCTTAGTGATTGCTGCAGGCGATGTTCAATCATCTTAAAATCCTTTTTTGAATGTGCTTCACTGATAGCCGGGACGAGAGAGGTTGAAAGAGAATTCATGACAAATGAAGGTAGCATTAACAGAGGCAGGGCAAATCCTGTTAGTGCTCCATACTGTTTTGTGGCCGCAGCGGCTGCAACACCGGCTATTGCTAAACTGTGTGCGACGACGATTGGTTCAAAGAACCAGGAAATCGACCCAATCATCCGACTCCCAGTTGTCGGCAAGGCAATGCTCATTAATTCCTTAAACGTTTTATTCCCTGATTGAACGAATTGAAAAAAGTTTCTTCGTAGTCGAAATTTCTTTTTAATTTTAAAAGTAGTGACCATATAGAGAAGCGAAGCTAGTTCGCCAATGACAGCTGAAACCATTGCGGCTGCGGCTGCGTATTCAATCCCATAAGGTAGGAAAGTCTTTGTGAGTACGGCAATTAAGGCAATACGGACAACCTGTTCGATGACTTGGGAGATGGCCCCAGGCTTCATGTTTTGTCTTCCTTGGAAGTATCCCCTTAAAACGGCCGAAACGGCCACGATTGGAATAATCGGAGTTATCGCTAGTAAAGGCAGAAGGGTCCGTTCATCGGTAAACAAAATTTGCGAGAGCTGTGGTGCCAAGAAAAATAACGCTGGCGTAAAGATTAAAGATAGAGAAATAGTTGTCGCTAGTGAGACAACGAGAATTTTCTTGATTTTCTTGAAATCTCCCTGTGCTTCCGCCTCAGCAACATGTTTTGAAATGGCGACAGGTAGTCCAAGTTGAGTGATGGTGACGACAAGGATGAAAGTCGGGAAGGCCATCATATAAAGGCCGACACCTTCCTCGCCGATAAAACGGGCTAGTACAATTCGATTAATAAAACCAAGGATTCTTGTGACAAATCCTGCAACTAGTAAGATCATTGTTCCTTTTAAAAACTTTGACATCCTGCTCCCGCCTTCTCAAAAATGCTAATTTCAGATACAATATCTATATGCACATGAGTGGACAAAGCATGACAGGTATTAAGATTTTTAAAAATTCATAGAGCAGCCAGGGAGGCGGAGTGCATGAAGCACGACCATATGTACGAGCAATTTAGGAAGAATGTTCGTCCCGCAATTAAAAGCAAACTTGAGGAACTAGAGATGCTCGGGTATGGAGCAGTCACTGAAAAAGAAATGTGGGAATATTTAATCAATAAAAGATGGAAAAAGCCCAAAGAAAATACCCGTTTGTATGAAATAGTTGCCGATATTTTAGCGGTCAAACCCGGTGAATATATGAATTTTGCTACAGTTGAAGCCTTCAAGCAAAGTAGCCTCAGTCTTTCAGATGAAGAGGAACGGAGGGAACTATTAAAATAAATCGTGAACCTTAATTATTATATGTCATTGGTTAAGGCTGTTTTCATAAAAATAGTTGTTAAAATCCTAATGCCGATTTTAACGTAAGATAAGCCATTTTGTGCGTTGAAATTAGGATTGCAAGCTCTTTTCTAGTGTTAAAGGTATTTTTGCGATGAAACACGTTTATTCAATTTCATTTTATAGTCTAAACAACAAAGTTTTAGAAAAGAGCCTTGGTAAATTGACAGTAGAAGTCTGCAAGTTCATAATTAAATTGTAATTTTTTGCAAAGTTTTCATTGAGAAAACGTCGATGAGAACTTTTATTTTGGGGGCAAATTGTTAGGAGGACTTATACATAATGGTAAAACGCAGCCGTCTCGTTGCTTTCTTCCTTGTCGTCATTTTGATTGGAAGTGCAATGGGATTCACAACACAGAATATTTTAGGGAATATTAAGCTTGGTCTCGACCTTCAAGGTGGGTTTGAAGTTCTTTATGAAGTCAAACCTGCAGAGAAAGGCCAAGTATTAGACAGAGAGACTTTGGTGAGTACCGTTGAAGCTCTTGATCGCCGTGTCAATGTTCTCGGCGTAAGCGAACCAAATATTCAAATTGAAGGTGAGGACCGGATTCGGGTCCAGCTTGCAGGTGTTACGGACCAGGCGAAGGCTCGAGAAATTCTCTCAACAGAAGCGAATCTAAGCTTCCGTGATGCAAATGACCGTCTAATGATGAGTGGAACAGATTTAGCGGAAAATGGAGCATCTCAAAGCTTTGATGAAAACAATGCACCTAGTGTTTCGCTCACATTAAAGAGCGGTGAACAGTTCGGAAAAATCACGCAAGAAATCCTTGCGATGGCACCTGAAAACCAGCTTGTTATTTGGCTCGATCATGAAGAGGGTGTTGACTCTTTTAAGGAAGAAAGAATGAAGCCAGCGCCGAAATTCCTTTCTGCACCGAATGTTACACAAGTTTTGGCTACCAACACGGTGCAAATTACCGGTAATTTTACAGTTGATGAAGCAAAAGAGCTAGCGAATCTCTTAAATGCTGGTGCGTTGCCAGTTGAGCTTGAAGAACAATACTCGACTTCAGTTGGGGCTAAGTTTGGAGAGCAAGCACTAAATGAAACAATTTTAGCAGGGATTATTGGGATTATTGCAATCTTCATCTTTATGATTGCGTTTTATCGTTTTCCAGGCTTCATTGCAGTCGTTACCTTATCGATTTATGTTTATCTTATTTTGTTGGTGTTTGATTGGATGAATGGGGTGCTCACGCTTCCTGGAATTGCAGCCTTAATCCTTGGGGTTGGGATGGCCGTTGATGCTAATATCATCACCTATGAACGGATAAAAGAAGAAATAAAAGTTGGACGCAACACAAAGGCGGCATTTGCTGCAGGTAGTAAAAACTCTTTATCGACGATTCTGGATGCGAACTTTACTACTCTAATTGCAGCACTCGTCCTATTTATCTATGGGACAAGCTCCGTAAAAGGCTTTGCAACGATGCTCATTTTGAGTATTGTGATGAGCTTCGTAACAGCTGTATTCGGATCAAGGGTATTCCTTGGACTTTGGGTAAACAGTGGATTTTTAAACAAAAAACCAGGCTGGTTTGGCGTTAAGAAGAATGAAATTCATAATATTGCTGAGAATGTTGATACTCTTGATTTAAAAACAAGATTTGATCGATTTGATTTCATTAAGTCCCGAAAGCTGTTCTTTACGATCTCTGGGGCCCTACTGGCAGCTGGTTTAATTGTTATAGTCATTTTCCGTTTAAATCTTGGAATTGATTTTTCAAGTGGGACGCGAATTGAAGTTCTCTCTAATCAGGCTGTAGCTACGGATGAATTAAAAGAGAGACTAGCCGACTCTGGTATAGAAACAGACGACATTGTTATTTCTGGAGAGAATAATGAAATAGGAGTAGCTCGCTATAAGGACGTTCTATCAAAAGATGAAATTGCCGATTTAAAAGCAGAATTAAAAGAAGTGTACGGTGCAGAACCTAATGTTAGTACGGTGTCTCCAATGATAGGAAAAGAACTGGCGAAAAATGCCTTTATCGCAGTCATTCTTGCTTCTATTGGCATCGTGTTATACGTAACGGTTCGATTTGAACTTCGCATGGCTGTGCCAGCGATTGTCGCCCTGCTTCACGATGCGTTCTTTATCATTGCGGTGTTCAGCTTGCTAAGGCTAGAGGTTGATTTGACCTTTATTGCAGCTGTTCTAACAATTATCGGTTACTCAATCAACGATACCATCGTTACCTTTGACCGTATTCGTGAGAATTTAAGGCGGAAGAGAAAGCTGAAGACCCCAGAAGATATTTCCGAGGTCGTCAACCAAAGTTTACGCCAAACATTAGGTCGCTCGGTTAATACGATTTTGACTGTAGTATTGACCGTTGTGGCGTTGTTGATTTTCGGTAGTCAATCAATTTGGAACTTCTCTTTAGCTTTGCTAATCGGACTTATTGCTGGTACGTATTCTTCCATCTTCATTGCGGCCCAGTTATATTACGTCCTTAAAGTGCAAGAACTAAAGAAAAAAGGCACAATTACTACTTACAAGGAAAAACGTAAGATTTCTGATGAACCACAAGTTTAATTTTTAATAGAAACCCCGTAGGCAATTAGTCTAACGGGTTCTGATTTGAAGTACAAAATACGAATTAACATTGCTTTTCGTATAGTAATTCGTACGTGAATTAAATAGCAATTCAGCAAGTAAATCAGAAAAAATGCTTGGAGACGTATATATGCTCCAAGCATTTTTTATTCAAGATAAGCACCGGTTCTGTGATTTACAAATCTTTAAGGAGAGCTGGAGATAAGCGACTAAAATAAGGGGAGAAATTCCTCTTAAATGAGAGAATAGCACCAAAAACAGATTAAATAGAGGGAGAAATTCCCCCTATTTATACGGAAAACATGAAATTGGACCATGATTCTTGACCTTAACGGGAAAAACTCCCCTTATATCTCCCAAACCTAGCTCTATTCTGCAGGTTAACGGGAAAAACTCCCTTTATTTAAATTACCAGTGGTTCCTCAAATAAAAGCAGTCTATTTTAGGTGCGTGCGGATAGGACTACTAATTGGTGTGCTATTTTAGTAATTGTATCTGAAAAGAACCCGTTAGAAATTAGTCCTGTGGGTTTTTTCTGTATTTGAGTAATCATTACCTTAGTTTTCCACGGATTGAAACAATGACGCTGCTTCTGTATAATGAAAAGGTTGAGGGGTGAACGTATGTTAAAATCCAGGACTAGGTGGGTTGTTAAAGAAACCGACCGATTAAAAGCGGAAGAATTGGCAGTTGCATTAAATATTGCTCCTTTGACTGCAAGCTTGCTTGTCAATCGCGGAATTGATACCGTGGAAACTGCCCGGTATTTTTTATTTGAAGAAAATCAATCCTTTCATGATCCATTTTTATTAAAAGATATGGATATATTAGTTGATAGAGTGAAACAAGCTATTGAACATCAAGAGCCGATTCTAATATTCGGTGACTACGATGCGGATGGTGTGAGTTCTACAACGGTGATGATGAGAGTGTTAGTAGATTTAGGTGCGAATGTAGACTACTATATTCCGAACCGCTTCACAGAAGGCTACGGCCCTAATGAGCCTGCTTTTAGACAAGCAGCAGAGAATGGAGTCAAGTTGATTATTACCGTCGATACGGGGATATCAGCGCTACATGAAGCCGATGTTGCGAAGGAACTCGGGATTGATTTAATCATTACCGATCACCATGAACCTGGGCCGACGCTTCCAGATGCATTTGCGATCATCCATCCTAAACTTGAAGATAGTGTTTATCCATTCAGGGATCTAGCTGGTGTTGGCGTCGCTTTTAAAGTCGCTCATGCCCTTTATGGATTTGTTCCAGAAGATTTGTTAGAAATTGCCTCAATTGGGACAATCGCTGACCTGGTTTCATTAACAGGTGAAAATCGTCTGATTGCGAAAAAAGGGATCCAGCAAATGAAAAGAACGGAAAACCTCGGTCTAAGAGCCTTGCTTTCCATGACGAAAACCGAGTTGCCATCTATCAGTGAAGAGACGGTTGGGTTTGTCATTGGCCCACGGATAAATGCGGCAGGACGACTAGGCAGCGCCGACCCTGCGGTGCAACTTTTGTTAACAAGCGATCGTGATGAAGCCATGATGTTGGCTGAAGAAATAGATGGATTAAACAAAGAACGGCAAACGCTAGTGGCGTCAATTTCAGAGGAAGCCATTGCTGAAGTGGAAAATCATTATCCGATTAAAGAGAATCATGTACTCGTCATTGGCAAAGAAGGCTGGAATCCCGGTGTGATTGGGATTGTTGCTTCGCGCCTTGTTGAAAAATTTTACAGACCAACCATTGTCCTTAGCTTTGATAAAGAAAAAGGGTTGGCTAAAGGTTCAGCACGGAGTATTCAAGGTTTTGATTTGTTTAAAAATCTATCCACCTGTCGAGATATTCTGCCACACTTTGGAGGGCATCCAATGGCAGCGGGAATGACGCTGAAGCTTGAGGATGTGGATCTACTTAGACAAAGACTAAATGCTCTTGCAACTGAGCAGCTAACAGAGTCTGATTTAATTCCTGTTACCCAAGTGGACCTTGAAGTCTCGCTAAACGAAATCTCACTAGATTCAATTGGAGAAATGGGCCAGCTTGCGCCTTACGGGGTCGACAATCCGAAACCAAAGGTGCTCATTAAGGAAGCCCAAATTGCTTCTATGCGTAAAATTGGTGCAAATCAGAACCACTTAAAGGTTACACTAGCTAATGAGGGTGCTTCACTAGATGGAATTGGCTTTAGTCTTGGACCACTTCACGAAGAAATATCCCCGATATCGTCGTTATCCGCCATTGGCGAGCTGTCGATTAATGAATGGAATAATATAAGAAAACCACAAATTTTCTTGCAGGATCTTGCTGTTCACAGCTGGCAGCTCTTTGATATTCGTGGGTTGAGACGCCATGAAAAGCTGTTGGATATGATTCCTGCAGAAAATACAAAATGGATCTTATTTGATAATGGCAATGAAGCAGCTTTCCAACGCTATTGTCAAAATAACCTTTTGAAGGTTGAAAATGAGGAAGCAGCTACCCTGGCAGATATCGGCCAAAAAAACATTGTGCTCCTTGATTTACCACCATCAATGGAAGTGTTAGAAAAGCTCGTCTCAGGCAAGCAACCGGCGAGAATTTATGTTCATTTTCATAAAGAGGAAAGTGATTTCTTTAGTACGATGCCTACAAGGGAGCATTTTAAATGGTTCTATGCTTTCTTGGCAAAAAGGGGTGCCTTTGACTTAAAGCGACATGGTGAAGAGTTAGCAAAATACCGTGGATGGACAAAAGAAACGGTAGAATTTATGTCACAGGTGTTTTTTGACCTAGAGTTTGTTAAAATAAACAATGGATTTATTTCCTTAGAAAAGAATGTTCCGAAAAGGGACTTATCTGAATCTAAAACCTATCAGAAAAAACAGGCAACATTTACTCTTGAAAATGAACTGCTTTATTCATCTTTTGAGCAGTTGAAGAGTTGGTTCGACCAAGTCATTCAAGGGTCGGTGCAAAATGAGGAGGCAATTTCAACATGGATTTAAAGCAATACGTAGCTATCGTACCCGATTGGCCAAAACCGGGTATCAAATTTAAGGATATCACCCCATTAATGGCTAATGGAGAAGCATATAAATATGCAACCGATCAAATTGTCACTTATGCACGTGAGCGAGAAGCTGAGGTTATCGTAGGACCTGAAGCTCGCGGTTTTATTATTGGCTGTCCAGTCGCTTATTCACTTGGAGTAGGCTTTGCTCCGGTTCGTAAGGAAGGAAAACTGCCACGTGAAACGGTTAAAGTTGATTACGGCCTTGAATATGGAAAAGATACATTAACCATTCATAGAGATGCGATTAAACCAGGTCAGAGAGTATTAATTACTGACGATTTGCTTGCTACAGGTGGTACAATTGAAGCTACGATTAAATTAGTAGAAGAACTCGGTGGGGTAGTTGCGGGGATTGCTTTCCTAATTGAATTAACCTACCTTGATGGTCGCAGCAAATTAGATAACTACGATGTTTTAACTTTATTGGAATATTAGAGGGTAGGCACTTCGTCTGAGGTGCCTTTTCCATATAAAACAGGAAAAATTTTTCGACAGATTTTGTATTTTTCAGCCGAAATTGTATTCTTTCCTTTACATATTGGAATTTTTCTTTGATAATAATAACAATCCATTCGATACTTTAGAATTAGGAAGATGGTTAGGAAACCATTTTATTTTATACAATGGCCGCTGGAGACATTGCAAAATCCTCCAGATTTTTTATGATAAAAGGTGATTTTCATGGCGAATGATGAAGTATTAACCGCCGAGCAAGTTATTAAAATGACAAGTGAATATTTGAATGATGAGCATGTCAAAATGGTTGAGAAAGCTTACCATTTTGCCAAATCGGCTCATCATGACCAGTATCGGAAATCAGGCGAACCTTATATCATTCATCCCATCCAGGTTGCCGGGATTTTGGCTGATTTAGAGATGGACCCTGCGACCGTGGCAGCTGGTTTTCTTCATGATGTCGTCGAGGATACTGAAGTAACCCTTGAGGATATTGAGGAAGCCTTTAATTCTGAGGTGGCAATGCTTGTCGACGGAGTAACAAAGCTCGGTAAAATCAAGTATAAATCTCAGGAAGAGCAACAAGCGGAAAATCATCGGAAAATGTTTGTAGCGATGGCTCAGGATATTAGGGTCATTTTAATCAAACTCGCTGATCGTCTCCACAACATGAGAACTCTTAAGCATCTTCCTCCAGAAAAACAGCGCAGAATTTCTAATGAAACACTTGAAATCTTTGCTCCACTTGCACACCGGCTCGGAATATCCAAAATTAAGTGGGAGCTTGAGGACACAGCCTTAAGGTATCTCAATCCACAGCAATATTATCGCATTGTCAATTTAATGAAGAAAAAGCGGGCGGAGCGTGAACAGTATTTAGAAGAGGTCATTGTTGAAGTCCGGAATCAATTAAAGGATGTCAATATTAAGGCCGAACTTAACGGCAGACCAAAGCATATTTATAGCATTTATCGAAAAATGGCCTTGCAGAACAAGCAGTTTACTGAGATATACGATTTGTTAGCAGTGAGAATTATTGTTAACAGCATAAAAGACTGTTATGCGGTTCTTGGAATTATTCATACTTGTTGGAAACCGATGCCAGGTCGATTTAAAGACTATATTGCGATGCCAAAGCCGAATATGTATCAGTCGCTTCATACAACAGTGATTGGTCCAAAGGGTGATCCTCTTGAGGTGCAAATCCGCACAACGGACATGCATCGAATTGCTGAATTCGGGGTAGCCGCTCACTGGGCTTATAAAGAAGGCAAGCCTGTCGAGGAAGGTCTTACTTTAGATAAGAAGCTAACATGGTTCCGTGAAATCCTTGAATTCCAAAATGAAACAGCAGATGCTGAAGAATTTATGGAATCCTTAAAAATTGATTTGTTTTCAGATATGGTCTTTGTGTTTACGCCAAAAGCCGATGTCATTGAGCTGCCATCAGGTTCAGTTCCAATTGATTTTGCCTACCGAATTCATTCGGAGATTGGCAATAAAACAATTGGCGCTAAAGTGAACGGAAAAATGGTCACGCTGGACTATAAGCTGAAAACGGGGGATATCATTGAAATTCTTACGTCCAAGCATTCGTATGGCCCAAGTCAAGATTGGCTAAAGCTTGCGCAAACGTCTCAGGCTAAAAATAAAATCCGTCAGTTCTTCAAAAAGCAGCGGAAAGATGAAAATGTCGATAAAGGCCGTGAGCTCGTTGAAAAAGAAATCAAAGCGATGGACTTTGATTTAAAAGAAATCCTTACAACTGAAAACTTGAAACAGGTTGCAGATAAATTCAATTTTTCAACCGAAGAGGATATGTATGCTGCGGTAGGCTATGGTGGTGTCACTGCGCTGCAGGTTGCCAACCGGTTAACGGAGAAATGGCGTAAGAAGCGGGATAAAGAGCAGGAGAAGGATCTTGCCGTTGCAGTGTCAGAACTTAAGTCGCTCCCATCGGTGAAAAAACGCGAATCGGGTGTTAGAGTTTCAGGGATTGATAACTTGTTAATCCGGTTATCGCGCTGCTGTAACCCAATCCCAGGTGATGATATCGTGGGGTTTATCACAAAAGGTAGGGGAGTCTCGGTTCACCGTGGAGACTGTACCAACATCCACACAGATGATGCTCAAGCACGGTTGATTCCGGTTGAATGGGAATCAGCTCTAAATGACCGGAAAGAATACAATGTAGATATCGAGATTAGTGGCTATGATCGCAGAGGGCTGCTTAATGAAGTTCTTCAGGCTGTAAATGAAACGAAAACAAATATATCCGCCGTTTCTGGAAAGTCTGACCGTAACAAGGTTGCGACCATTAACATGTCCATCTCAATCACAAACGTCAGCCATCTCCAAAAAGTGGTCGACCGAATCAAACAAATCCCTGACGTCTACTCAGTCAGAAGGGTATTAAACTAAGCCTATTTTCGGATGCTTGTTGTTAAAATTGTAAAAATCTTAAAGCCGATTTTTACTACCTAAAGCCGATTTTTACTACCTAAAGCCGATTTTAACGTAGGATAAGTTATTTTGTACGTTAAAGTAAGTTTACAAGCTCTTTTCTTAATAATGTAAGCTTAACTACAGCAAAGGGAACGTCGAAAACGTTTGTTCTCTAAAAAAACAAATTTTGAGAAAAGAGCCTAAACTAACAAACTAAAGGTGCCTGACCCCCAGTGCTTTAACGTGGTACTATGCTGGGGGACAGGCACTTATTTAAGGAGTTTTTTGCTATGCGCGTTGTTGTTCAGCGTAGTAAGGAAGCAAAGGTAACGGTGGAGGGAAAGGTATCTGGTTCCATCACGAAAGGTTTTGTTGTCCTTGTTGGCGTCACACATGATGATCAAGAAAAGGATGCCGCTTTTCTTGCTGAAAAGGTAGCCAATCTACGCGTTTTTGAAGACGATAATGGGAAAATGAATTTATCATTGCTTGATGTAGCTGGGGAGGTTTTATCTGTTTCCCAATTTACCTTATACGGTGATTGCCGAAAAGGAAGACGCCCAAATTTTATGGAGGCGGCCAGACCTGATCATGCAAATGAAATCTATGAACTGTTCAACTCCAAGCTTCGCGAAAAAGGTGTAAAAGTCGAGACTGGAGTATTTGGAGCGATGATGGATGTCCAGCTCACAAACGACGGACCGGTAACATTAATTATTGATAGTCCTTAGGGAGAAGTTCGGGTGCGCTTGGATATTTTTATTCAAGCGTTTTTTTATTATGTTAAAAGCTTAAAAAAGGTTGGGAGTGCGCTTCAAGGACAAAACAGTCATCAGGACCGGTGAAACTGTCCATGAGCGAGGGTCTCAAGGACAAAACAGACATCGGGACCGGTGAAACTGTCCATGAGCGAGGTTCTCAAGGACAAAACAGACATCGGGACCGGTGAAACTGTCCATGAGCGAGGTTCTCAAGGACAAAACAGACATGGGGAACGATGAAACTGTCCATGAGCGAGGTTCTCAAGGACAAAACAGTCATGGGGACCGGTGAAACTGTCCATGAGCGAGGTTCTCAAGGACAAAACAGTCATGGGGACCGGTGAAACTGTCCATGAGCGAGGTTCTCAAGGACAAAACAGTCATCGGGACCGGTGAAACTGTCCATGAGCGAGGTTCTCAAGGACAAAACAGTCATGGGGAACGATGAAACTGTCCATGAGCGAGGTTCTCAAGGACAAAACAGTCATCAGGACCGGTGAAACTGTCCATGAGCGAGGGTCTCAAGGACAAAACAGACATCGGGACCGGTGAAACTGTCCATGAGCGAGGTTCTCAAGGACAAAACAGTCATCAGGACCGGTGAAACTGTCCTTTAGAGATTCTCTCATGGTCAAAACCGTCCTTGAGACGTTTGCTCCCCCCTAATCAATACCTCCAACTAGCGTCCTTTAATATAAAAAACCTATTAATAATTGGCTGTGTTAATGTACAACGTTGTTTTTTCAAACGGTTGCCTAGAGCAGGACTCAACAGCCACGTATAATAACAGCCTTATAATTAAAAAACAGCCTAAAATCGCTAAACGACTTAGGCTATTTCTCAAATAGGTTATTTTAATGGCGACGAGAACGAAAGAACTAATATTCACTATAACCCTACCAATATAAATAGGTTAAAAAGTTTTCAAATACCTCGCCAACCCTTCAAACAGTCCATCTGCGACGGCTCGTTGATATTGCTTTGAGGTGACTAGTATTTCTTCTGTTGGATTGCTTAAATAACCGAGTTCGAGAAGTGCACTATTTTGTCTGTTTTCTCTTAGAACATAATAGTTTCCATAGCGCACATCTCTATTTTTTAGCTTTGTTTTATTAATAATACTAGAATGCAGCTCTTTTGCTAGGTTTGGGTTGCTGTAATAATAGGTTGTCATTCCTCTGACATTTCTGTCTTCAATGCTATCATAGTGAATTGAGATAAAGGCATCGGCATTTTGCTGATGAGAGGTAGCGACTCTTGAAGCTAATGAAACATACGTATCCGAGAACCTCGTCATATAAACATCTGCACCAGATGACTTTAGTCGATTGTACAACAGCTTAGCTGTGCTAAGAGTTAATTCCTTTTCTAGCGTTCCTCTTGTCCCGATGGTGCCACTATCATTCCCCCCATGCCCGGGATCAATGACAATTTTTTTGTTCTTGGTGTGGACACCTGCATCGGGTTTTGCAATCTGTTGGCTGGATCCAGATAAAGAAACGATCCAACCGGCAACATAGCCGGTTTTCCCACCTTTAAGACGAATCTCATACCATTCGCCGCTGAGATCAATAACTTCAAAGCTGTCCCCGTTGTTCGCTCTTTGGACAACAGACCCGTGCACGCCTGCTTCACTACGAATATTGGTTCCGTTGCTCAAAACCGTAATGGTTTGCCCTTTAAGGGAATTTTGTGATACGGGAGCATAATTTTGGCTTTTCTCAAAAAACCAACCTGCTGCCCAGCCTGTCTTACCTGTCTGGTACTCAATTTTCACCCATTTATTCGATTCTTCAAGAATGGTAAATTTCTGCCCCTTGAGGACTTGTCCAACTAATTTTCCATTAAGGCTCCCACTGTCTCTAACAGATAGAGTCGAAGCCGTTACCGTTGCTTGAGGCAGTGACGCATTTGTTGGGTTATTTTGACTCTGATTTGCAAAATCTAAATACTCACTACTGACCCAAGAGTTTGTCCCATTAAATTGAATCTGTGCCCACCCATTTGATTGCGAGATGACGGCAACTCGTGACCCTTTAACGAGGCTGCCAACCAGTTGGCCTGACAAGGAAGGACTTGTTCGAACATTTAACCCCGATGTGACAACTGCTTCTGTTTGTTGTGTTTTTGGCTGGCTCATCGTCGGGCTAGCACCAGTTCTTATGTATTCTTTTGAAACCCAGCCTTCCAGTGAAGCAACCTTGATTTTCAGCCAACTTCCTGTTGCTTCGATGATTGTGACAGTCTGCCCATTACCTAACGATCCAGCTAGTGAATAGCTTGTCCCAGGACCTGTGCGTACTCTAAGGCTGTCAGCGGTCACGATGCCAGTTGTTGCGCTTGGATTAACGTCATTACTTGCTGCTTCCTTTGAAGTAAACCATTCAGCCACCCAGCCTTCTCTACCGGCAGATAAACCAATTTTAATCCAATCTCCTTCTTGTTTGAGAATTGGATATTTTTCCCCTTTGTTGACCTTGCTAACTACTGAATAGCTCAGCCCCGGCCCTCCTCTGACATTTAAGTTCGATGCTGTAATGGTCACAAATCCATTATTGGCCTCAGCTGGCCAGGCCTTCTGGATGCTACCTGTGACAATAAGCAACAGGCATAAAAAAATGGCGGCCATTTTGTTATTCAGCAAACATTCTCACTCTCCCTGTTAAAATTTTCTTTATATTCATTCTAACGGATTATTTTACCAAAATCACGAAGTTTCCCACAATGTAATCTTTTTTAAAAAGGTTGAGAGCAATGAAATATTTTTGTCTTCATGGGAACAATAGGAAACATAACAGTATGGAAGGTGATTGTATGCGACATAGTGCGAACGCGAATATGGCACATCTTGGAGAGAACCAAGTTTTAAGTGTGGACCTTCATGATTTTATTCAGAAAGAGCAAAGCTCAAACATGATTGAACTAGCTTCAGAATTTGGACTTTCGCTTCGAGATGTAAAAAAACTGAAAAAACAGCTAGAACGTTCTTGACAAGGGGATTTTTCCTCCGTATTATAAACAAATATAATGTCATATTGAAAGATTGCCGTTGATGGGGAATAGTAATGAAGATCCACATGAAAAGAGAGGAAAAGTCCTGGGCTGAAAGCTTTTCCACATGATGACTTGATGAATGAACACCTCGAAGGCTCCATTCTGAAAATGGGATACCCATTAGTAGGAAGGGACGTTACAGGCGTTAACTGTAAAAGTGGAAGGCAGAAGATTGCCTTCAATTAGGGTGGCACCACGGGAAGCAAAAGCTCTCGTCCCTTGTTTTATAACAAGGAGACGGGGGCTTTTTTTATTTACATATAAAAATGGCTGCGTTTATTTACATTGTTGATTTTTCACACGTTGATTGGAGTGGAAGGCACGAAGACTCCTGCGGGAGTACGGGGCAGGGGAGACCCCACAGGCGCATAAGCGCCGAGGAGGCTCCCCGGACGCCCGCGGAAAGCGAAGTGCCTGGAGCGGAAATCAACACCCACGTTTAAAAGCCAAAGAACAAGAAATGAACTGAAGATGAAGGAGGTTGTCCGGCATGTCAAAACAGATTCAAATACCGCGCGGGACACAGGATATTTTGCCAGGGGAAACAGAAAAATGGCAGTATATCGAAAATACAGCAAGAGAGATTTGTGAGAACTATCAATACAAAGAAATACGAACTCCAATTTTTGAACATACAGAATTATTCCTGCGTGGAGTAGGAGATACGACCGATATTGTTCAGAAAGAAATGTATTCTTTCACTGACCGTGGAGGAAGAGAAGTGACATTAAGACCTGAAGGTACGGCTTCGACCGTAAGATCGTTTGTCGAGCACAAAATGTTTGGTTTACCTAGTCAGCCAGTAAAGTTGTACTATATGGGACCAATGTTCCGCTATGAGCGTCCACAGGCAGGTCGATATCGTCAGTTTGTTCAATTCGGGGTAGAAGCACTTGGAAGCAATGACCCGGCGATTGATGCAGAAGTGATTTCTCTTGCGATGTCCCTATATCAAAAGCTTGGGTTAAAGAAATTGAAGCTTATCATTAATAGCCTTGGTGATAAAGAGAGTCGAAAAGCGCACCGCGATGCACTTATCGAACATTTCCAACCACGAATCGGAGAGTTTTGCAGCGACTGTCAGAACCGTCTTAAAAAAAATCCAATGCGAATTCTTGACTGTAAGGCAGACCGTGACCACGAGCTGATGAAATCGGCACCATCGATTATTGATTTCTTAAATGAGGATTCAAGTGAGTATTTTTCAAAGGTAAAGCAATATTTAACGAATGTTGGAATTGAATACGAAGTGGATGCAAACCTTGTTCGTGGTTTAGATTACTACAATCATACAGCTTTTGAAATTATGAGTGACGCAGAAGGCTTTGGTGCGATTACGACCCTTTGTGGTGGCGGGCGCTATAACGGATTAGTTGAAGAGATTGGCGGACCAGAAACGCCTGGAATCGGTTTTGCTCTTAGTATTGAACGTCTACTGGCAGCATTGGATGCAGAAGGAGTAGAGCTTCCAGTTGCCAATAAAATTGACTGCTATGTGGTTTCACTTGGTGAAAGGGCCAAGGATTATACTGTTGGTCTTCTTCACCAGCTAAGAAGTGCAGGTTTTTCGGCAGAAAGAGATTATCTTGACCGGAAAATTAAAGCACAGTTTAAGGCGGCTGACCGCTTTCATGCGAAATACGTTGCCGTTTTAGGCGATGATGAGCTTGCAGAGAACAAGATTTCCTTGAAGTCAATGGAAGACGGCGGACAAACAGAATTGCCGCTAGACTCCTTTTTAGAAAAATTTAAAGAACTATGTAAATAAAGGGGGAAACATCATGTTTGGTAGATCGTATTTTTGCGGGGAAGTGACGGAGCAAGCCATTGGTGAATCCGTTACATTAAAGGGATGGGTTCAGAAACGTCGTGATTTAGGTGGATTAATTTTTATTGACCTAAGGGACCGTACGGGAATTGTACAAATCGTGTTTAATCCAGATGTATCAAAAGAAGCATTAGCCATTGCTGACAAAGTTCGTTCCGAGTACGTTCTAAGTATTACAGGGAAAGTCGTGGAAAGAGCCGAGGGAACGGTTAACGAAAATCTAAAGACTGGAAAAGTGGAAGTAGTAGCCGAGGATATTACGATTATTAATGAAGCGAAAACACCTCCATTTACGATTGCTGATAAAACAGATGTTTCTGAGGACCTTCGTTTGAAATATCGCTATTTGGATATGCGTCGTCCTGTGATGGCTGAAACACTTAAGATGCGCCATCAAACAACTAAATCGATTCGTGAATATCTTGACAGCGAAGGCTTCCTAGACGTTGAAACACCAATTTTAACGAAGAGTACTCCAGAAGGAGCGAGAGATTATCTTGTTCCAAGCCGTGTGCATCCAGGTGAATTCTATGCACTCCCACAATCACCACAAATCTTTAAACAGCTATTAATGGTTGGTGGCGTTGAACGTTATTATCAAATTGCCCGTTGTTTCCGGGATGAGGACCTTCGAGCCGATCGTCAGCCTGAGTTTACACAGATTGACATTGAAACAAGTTTTATGAGTCAAGAAGACATTTTGTCATTAGCTGAACAGATGATGCAAAAGGTTATGAAAGAAGTAAAAGGACTTGAAGTGGAAGTTCCATTCAACCGTATGTCTTATGATGATGCGATGAGCCGATTTGGTTCGGATAAACCAGATACTCGCTTTGGCCTTGAACTTGTTGACCTTTCTGAAGCTGTGAAAGATGCAGGATTTAAGGTATTTACTGCAGCTGTTGAAAATGGCGGACAAGTAAAAGCAATCAATGTTAAAGGGGCGGCTTCCAGATATTCTCGTAAGGATATTGATGGCTTAACTGAATTCGTAGCAATCTACGGAGCAAAAGGCTTAGCGTGGTTAAAAGCCGAGGATGAAGGTCTGAAGGGACCAATTTCGAAGTTTTTAAATGATGAGGTTCAAGAAGCAATCAAGTCCTTGTTACAGGCGGAAACGGGCGATTTAATCCTTTTCGTAGCTGATAAAAAGAAAGTCGTTGCCGATGCTCTTGGTGCGTTGCGATTAAAGCTAGGCAAAGAACTAGAGTTGATTGACGAGTCAAAATTCAACTTCCTATGGATCACTGACTGGCCACTTTTAGAGTATGATGAGGAAGAAGGTCGTTACTATGCGGCCCACCATCCATTTACCATGCCAGTTCGTGAAGACCTAAGCTTGCTTGATACCGACCCAAGTCGCGTACGCGCACAAGCTTATGACTTAGTATTGAACGGCTATGAGTTAGGTGGAGGTTCCTTGCGTATATTTGAGCGGGAAATCCAAGAGAAAATGTTCGAGGTACTTGGTTTCACGAAAGAACAAGCCAATGAGCAATTCGGGTTTTTGATGGAAGCCTTCGAATATGGCACACCGCCACATGGTGGAATTGCCCTTGGTCTGGACCGTATGGTGATGTTACTGGCTGGCAGAACCAACCTTCGTGATACAATTGCCTTTCCGAAGACAGCAAGTGCAAGCTGCTTGTTAACAAACGCTCCAGGGGAAGTTAGTGAGCAACAATTAGATGAGCTGAATTTGTCATTAAAAGTTACCAAAGAAATGGAATAAAGTGGAACGGCTGTAGCTTGAACTTTGCCTGTCCATATGATATATTTTTATTAAAGATAAGAGTTCCTGATGTGTTCGTTGTATAACCTAAAGTTTTGACCGAACATTTCTACCTTCGGGAGCCCGGGGTTCTCTAAACAAAGCAAATGCCTCTTGGAATAGAGGACTTGCAAAGTTTGGGACAGGGCACCCACCTGCTCAGAGCGGGATCAAAACGAAGGCAACCAACGCAACGGCATAATCGGGGCTCTTACCAACATACGACATCAACTCCATGTAAAATATACATGGAGTTTTTTAGTGCGCCCAGCATGGGTCCAGTCTATAGGGTGCAAGTCCCGAACTGTGAAGGCAGAAGTAGCAGTAGCTTAACGCAAGGGTGTCCGTGGTGACGCGGAATCTGAAGGAAGCGAGCGGCAAACCTCCGGTCTGAGGAACACGAACTTCATATAAGGCTAGGTATCATTGGATGAGTTTGCTAAACAAAACAAAGTCCTTTCTGCCGAAGGTGATACAGAGTAAATGGAGCAGATAGATGGAGGGAAAGACTGTACTCTTACCTGGGGAGGTCTGGCTGGAAAGCCGAGCACACTCGGTAAACTACTCTGAGAAGAGTAGCTGAGCAGTCAGAAGTCAGCAGAGGTCATAGTACTTGACTAGCTATAGATAGTTAAGGAAGGACTGAACATTTAGGAAGAATATACACTAGGCGTTCACTGGTTATGATGATACAGACAATCCATTAATGGACTTACTTGAAGGAGGACGTGGTGAATTCCACTGGGGACTTTAAGAGGGTGGAATAAGCAGTGGCACAATCAGAACGTATATTCACGAGAAAGGATTGTATCGGAATGATGGAACGACTACTGTCGCGGGAAAATCTACTTTCGGCATTAAAACGAGTCGAAAAGAATAAGGGTAGCCACGGTGTAGATGAAATGCCTGTAAAATCCCTACGAGCGCATCTTCTACAAAACTGGCAAGAAATCCGAAATTCAATAGAGACTGGAACTTATGAGCCTATGCCAGTCAGACGTGTCGAAATCCCGAAACCGAATGGCGGCATACGTTTATTAGGAATTCCTACCGTGACAGATCGTTTGATTCAACAAGCGATAGCCCAAATATTAACCCCAATCTATGACCCATCCTTTTCCGAAAATAGCTACGGGTTCAGACCTAGAAGAAGAGCACATGACGCTGTTAGGAAAGCAAGGACATATATAGAAGAGGGCTATAGATGGGTAATAGATATGGATTTAGAAAAGTTCTTCGACAAAGTAAATCACGATATGCTTATGGGACTCTTGGCGAAAAGAGTTAAAGATAAGACGCTTCTAAAGTTAATTAGAAAATACTTAGAATCGGGAATTATGATAAACGGAGTGGAGATTATCAGTGAAGAAGGAGTTCCTCAAGGTGGACCACTTAGTCCACTATTGTCCAATATTATGCTAGATGAACTCGACAAGGAACTAGAGAGAAGGGGACATAAATTTGTCCGTTACGCAGATGACTGTAATATCTACGTTAAAACCAAGAAAGCAGGTTTACGTGTTAAAAGCTCTATAACTGCCTTCATTGAGAAGAAACTCAAGCTAAAAGTGAATGAGGGGAAAAGTGCAGTAGAACGACCGTGGAAACGAAAGTTTCTTGGATTTAGCTTCACATCACACCGGAATCCTAAAATCCGTATCGCAAAAGAGAGTATAAAGAGAGCTAAAAATAAAATAAAAGAACTGACATCAAGGTCGAAATCCATCTCAATAGAATTACGCATTGAGAAATTAAATGAATACCTTGTAGGTTGGTGCGGATATTTTGCGTTGGCCGATACGCCAACTCCCTTTAAACAACTAGATGAAACAATTCGAAGAAGACTTCGGATGTGCCTGTGGAAACAATGGAAACTACCTAAAACCAAAGTAAAAAGGCTCATTTCTTTAGGAGTTCCAAAAGAAAAAGCCTTTGAATGGGGAAATTCACGTAAGAAATACTGGCGCATTTCTAATAGTCCTATTTTAAACACAACGCTTAATTTAGAATTTTGGCGAAAACATAAGCTGAAAAGTCTAGTAAATAGATACAATTACTTACGTCATACCTAAGTGAACCGCCGTATACCGAACGGTACGTACGGTGGTGTGAGAGGTCGGGGGTTAGTCACCCCCTCCTACTCGATTTGTGTCTTAAATAATATGGCATTAGCCTTAAATATCTTTTTTGAACATTAATCCTATATAATTACTTGTTTTTGAAATAAAGTATGATATATTGTTTAGCGGGAATAAGAATAATAGACGAAAATATGTGGAAATGATCCTAGTTTGGAGTGAGAATATATGCTTCATCAATTTTCAAGAAATGAATTGGCCATTGGTACTGAAGGCCTCGATATTATGAAAAATAGTACGGTTGCTGTCCTCGGGATTGGCGGAGTTGGCTCGTTTGCCGCTGAAGCCCTTGCCCGTTCTGGAGTGGGGAGACTAATCCTCGTGGATAAAGATGATGTTGATATTACAAACGTGAACCGTCAGCTTATTGCCTTGTTGTCAACTGTTGGCAGACCAAAGGTTGAACTGATGGAAGAGCGGATTCGCGATATCAATCCTGATTGTGAAGTTATTGCGTTAAAAATGTTTTATACTGAGGAAACCTATGAACAATTTTTCAGCCATGGTCTAGATTTTGTTGTAGATGCATCTGATACGATTTCCTATAAAATTCATTTAGCAAAGGAATGTCTAAAGCGCGGAATTCCGATTATTTCAAGCATGGGTGCAGCCAATAAAATGGATCCGACTCGCTTTCAAATTGCGGATATTTCGAAGACACATACCGATCCATTGGCAAAGGTGATTCGGACTCGCCTGCGGAAAGAAGGGATTCACAAAGGTGTAACCGTTGTGTTCTCCGATGAAAGCCCGATTGTAACCTTAGATGAGGTCAACAAAGTGGTAGGGAAACAAGATGCCCCTATCCGCAAAGCAAAGATGCCACCATCCTCCAATGCCTTCGTTCCGTCGGCATGCGGGTTAATTATGGCTAGCTATGTTGTGCGACAATTATTGAAAGATATTAAAATTCATCGTGTGAACGATTAGGAAATGGAGATCCAAATTTGGGTCTCTTTTTTCTCTTTAAGGCACCATGGAGCCGTTTGAGGATGGATTCAACGAAAAGTGGTCTTATGAAGAGTTTATGGAGCCCGTTTGAGGATGGATTCAACGAAAAATGGTCTTATGAAGAGTTCATGGAGCCCGTTTGAGGATGGATTCAAAGAAAAATGGTCTTATGAAGAGTTCATGGAGCCCGTTTGAGGGTGGATTCAACGAAAAATGGTCTTATGAAGAGTTCATGGAGCCCGTTTGAGGGTGGATTCAACGAAAAATGGTCTTATGAAGAGTTCATGGAGCCTGTTTGAGGGTGGATTCAACGAAAAGTGGTCTTATGAAAAGTTCATGGAGCCCATTTGAGGATGGATTCAACGAAAAGTGGTCTTATGAAAAGTTCATGGAGCCTGTTCGAGGGTGGATTCAAAGAAAAATGGTCTTATGGAGAGTTCATGGAGCCTGTTTGTAAGTGGATTCAACGAAAAATGGTCTTATGGAGAGTTCATGGAGCCCGTTTGTAAGTGGATTTAACGAAAAATGGTCTCATGAAGAATCCATGAAGACCATTTATAATAATACGTTACGAAATAGAAGGAGAAAAAATCCACCAGCACCTATTTCCTCATACCCATAATCTTTTCATACACCACAGCTAAGGCTTGTTCAAATTTCCCAGTCTTTTTCGGTTTAAAATACACTTTTCCTTTTAATTTATCAGGAAGATACTGCTGCTTTACCCAACCACCTTCATAATCGTGTGGATATTTATAGCCAATTCCGCGGCCGAGCTCTTTGGCGCTTTTATAATGAGCGTCTCGTAAATGATCGGGAACTTCCCCGCTTTTTCCTGCACGAATGTCGGCCAAGGCGGAGTCGATTGCCACAATGGCTGAATTGGATTTAGGTGATAAACAGAGTTCGATGACAGCGTTGGCTAACGGAATCCTTGCTTCAGGAAAACCGACTCGCTCGGCTGTTTCAATCGCTGCGAGCGTCCGTGCCCCAGCTTGTGGGTTAGCGAGACCAATATCCTCATAAGCGATGACAAGCATTCTCCTACTGATGCTAATCAAATCGCCCGCTTCAATCAACCTTCCTAAATAATGCAAAGCAGCGTTTACATCACTACCACGGATGGATTTTTGAAATCCGGAGAGGACATCATAATGAGCATCTCCATCTTTGTCGTGGGCGAGGCTCTTTTTCTGCATGCATTCTTCCGCTGTATTTAAGCCAATCACAACTTTCCCTTCTTCATTTGCTTCAGTAGACAATACTGCTAACTCAAGGGCATTTAATGAACTACGTACATCTCCGTTTGAAGCTGTAGCAAAATGTTCCATTGCTTCATCGCTTAACTCAACCTCGTATTCTCCTAAGCCTCTTTCCTTATCTGCGAGTGCCCGCTTCAAAGCAATCTGGATATCCTCAGGTTCAAGTGGCTTTAATTCAAAAATCTGACACCGGCTTCGAATTGCGGGATTAATTGCATGATAGGGATTGCTCGTGGTGGCACCTATTAAAGTGATCATTCCATTCTCTAAATAAGGCAATAAGAAATCTTGTTTCGCTTTGTCAAGACGGTGGACTTCATCAAGGAGCAAGATTACTTTTCCAGACATCTTTGCTTCAGCCGCAACAATCTCCATATCCTTTTTATTATTTGTTACTGCATTCAAGGTTCGAAACGCATATTGTGTACTTCCCGCAATGGCCGAGGCAATCGAGGTTTTTCCAATTCCAGGGGGCCCGTATAAAATCATCGAGCTTAGTTGCCGTGCCTTGACCATACGGTGAATCATTTTTCCTTCGCCAACAAGATGACTTTGACCGATAACCTCATCAATCGTCCGCGGCCTCATTCTGAATGCAAGTGGCTTAATGCTCATGAATCCTCACTCCATCAGTAAATCAAATATGATTTTACTGTACCATACCTTCCAGAGTAGGCAAATGTATATGGCTTCAAAGATATGTTATAATGGCTAATGCCGATATAAATACTTTGAAATGCTGGTGACAATATTGTTAAAAAAAAGAGGGCAAGTGTTCCCGAGAATCGTTATCTATTTAGTTGGACTTTTAGTGATGGCTCTTGGGGTCGTTTTTCTGCTTAAAAGTAATTTAGGAAGTCCCCCATGGGATGTCCTTCACGTAGGGTTATATTATAATTTTGGTTTAACAATAGGGTCATGGTCAATTCTAGCGGGGGTCGTCATCTTAACCCTCTCAGCCATTATTGCAAAAGAAATCCCGCAAATTGGTGCTTTTACAAATATGCTTTTGGTTGGGACATTTATTGATTTGTACTTTTTCCTTCCTTTTCTTGTTACTCCTAATCATTTGATTGGTAGAATCATTATGTTTGGTGTTGGATTATTGCTTTTAGGCTATGGAATGGGGCTCTATATCTCAGCACAGTTTGGGGCAGGACCACGTGATAGTTTGATGATAGCTGTTGCAGACCGAACTGGCTGGAGTATCCGTTCAGTTCGAAGTGTAATTGAGCTTGTGGCTCTTTTTGTGGGTTGGAGACTTGGGGGTCCAGTCTTCTGGGGAACGATTGTCTTTAGTATAAGCATCGGTCCTATTTCCGGATTTGCCTTGCCTCAATGTAAAAGGTTTACCGATTTTTGGCTCGGTAAATTAAAAGATAAAAACGAAAGCAAACATTTGGGAGAAGAAAAAACGAATAGGGGTGCTGTTTTATGAAAATATCAACAAAGGGACGCTACGGGATGACGATTATGATTGAGCTAGCTAAAAATCATGGCGAAGGTCCGGTTTCACTAAAATCAATTGCTCAGGCTCATGATTTATCGGAACACTATTTAGAGCAGCTTGTAGCGCCACTTCGTAATGCCGGTCTTGTGAGAAGTATTAGGGGAGCGTACGGTGGTTATGTGTTGACAGATGAGCCATCGAAAATTACGGCAGGAGATATCATTCGCGTGCTAGAAGGACCAATTGTTCTCGTCGAAGGAATTGAAAATGAAGCGCCTGCTCAAAGGGAGCTTTGGATAAGAATTAGAGATGCAATTAAGAGAGTGCTTGATCATACAACTATTGAGGATCTAGCGAATCATACAGAAGAAGACAATGGGATTTCAGATGCCTATATGTTTTATATATAATTAACAACTAGTTATCTGAGACTGTTTTCGTAAAGATTGTTGTTAAAATCCTAATGCCGATTTTAACGTGATAAAATTATTTTGTGCTATAAAATTATTTTGCAAGCTCTTTTCTCGCAATAAAATGTGTTTTAACAGTGAAACATAGCTCAATTATTTACATTTATTTTCAAAAGCAACAAAGGTGTGAGAAAAGAGCCTTAACTAAAGAAGGTGTCAATTTGGAAAGAATTTATTTGGATCATGCTGCGACTTCACCGATTCATCCGCTGGTTATTCGTAGAATGATGGAGGTCATGGAAAGTCAATTTGGTAATCCGTCTAGCATTCATTCCTTTGGGCGTGAGACGAGACAAATTTTAGACGAGACGAGAGAGGAACTGGCTGTAAGTATCAATGCTAAAGGCAATAATATTATTTTAACTAGTGGTGGCACAGAGGCAGATAATTTAGCTGTCATTGGTTATGCTGAAAAGAATCAACATCTTGGTAAGCATATAATTACGACACAGATTGAACATCACGCCATTCTCCATAGCTGCCAGGAACTAGAAAAACGAGGCTTTGAGGTTACGTATTTGCCTGTTAATGAAGACGGGTGTATTTCAATTGATGCCTTTCAAGCGGCATTAAGGGATGATACCATTCTTGTATCCATCATGTATGGGAACAATGAAGTTGGTACCATTCAGCCTATAAGGGAAATTGGTGAAGTTCTCATTGAGCATCAGGCGGTTTTTCACACAGATGCTGTTCAGGCTTATGGTGTTGAAAACCTCGATGTACAAGAATTAAAGGTTGATATGCTCTCTGTTTCTGCCCATAAAATTAACGGGCCAAAGGGTGTCGGTTTTCTTTATGTCCGCGACGGAATATCCCTATCACCAAGAGCTTTTGGGGGAGAGCAGGAAAGGAAACGCCGAGCTGGAACTGAAAATGTCCCTGCGATTGCAGGTTTTCGTGAGGCCGTAAAAATAGCCCTTGGCGAAATCGAGGAGAAGCAAAAGCTTTATAAGGATTTTAAAAATATTTTTATTGAAACGCTTAAAAAGAACAATATTTCCTTTGGCCTGAACGGTTTGCTTGATAAAAGCTTACCTCATGTCTTAAACTTAAGCTTTCCGGGAACGAATGTTGAGGCGATGCTTGTCAATCTTGACCTTGCCGGGGTCGCAGTCTCAAGCGGATCAGCCTGTACCGCTGGATCAATTGAGCCATCCCATGTGCTAGTGGCGATGTTTGGCAAGAATTCTGAGCGTTTAACCAACTCGGTTCGTTTCAGTTTCGGTTTGAATAACACGAAAGAGCAAGTTGAAAAAGCTGCCGAAGAAACAGCGAAAGTGGTCATGAGACTGAATCGGTAAAAAGGAACCGGAAAGAGAAATACAACAAGTGAGGTGAGTCATAATTATGGAAAAGTCACCTAAAGATACCAGAGTGGTTGTCGGCATGTCCGGAGGCGTGGATTCGTCTGTAGCGGCTTTGCTATTAAAACAACAAGGGTACGATGTCATTGGTATTTTCATGAAAAACTGGGACGACACCGATGAAAACGGCGTTTGTACCGCAACAGAAGATTACAATGATGTCATTCGTGTCTGTAACCAAATTGGAATTCCATATTATGCAGTAAATTTTGAAAAGCAATATTGGGATAAGGTATTTACCTATTTCCTTGATGAATATAAGGCAGGTCGTACGCCAAACCCTGATGTTATGTGCAATAAAGAAATTAAATTTAAAGCATTCCTTGAACATGCCTTAAACCTTGGAGCCGATTATTTGGCAACAGGGCATTATGCTCAGGTGGAGTATCGAGATGGGGAATACAAAATGCTACGGGGCCTTGATGAAAATAAGGACCAAACCTATTTCTTGAACCAGTTAACTCAGGATCAATTGAAGCGCGTAATGTTCCCTATTGGAAGTCTTGAGAAATCAAAAGTACGTGAAATCGCTAAAGAAGCGAACCTAGCAACGGCAACGAAAAAAGATAGCACCGGAATTTGCTTCATAGGAGAACGTGATTTCAAAGAGTTCTTGAGTAATTACCTTCCAGCACAGCCTGGTCGAATGGAAACCCTAGATGGCGAAGTAAAGGGTAAGCATGATGGGTTGATGTACTACACCATTGGTCAAAGACACGGTCTTGGAATTGGTGGATCAGGTGACCCTTGGTTTGTTGTTGGGAAAAATTTAAAGGAGAATATCCTTTATGTAGGTCAGGGCTTTGAAAATGAAAAATTGTACTCTGACTCGATTTCCGCTGTACAAGTAAGCTGGGTATCGGACAAGCCAATGCAGAAGGAATTCGAATGCACCGCTAAATTCCGCTATCGCCAAGCAGACAATCCAGTCACTGTTCAAATCCTTGAAGATGGAAATGTTACGGTTGTGTTCAAGGAGCCAATTAGAGCGGTCACACCAGGACAGGCAGTTGTGTTTTATAATGGTGATGAGTGTCTAGGTGGAGGTACGATTGACGAAGTGTTTAAAGGTGGCAGCAAACTGACTTATGTCGGCTGATGTCTTAGTCCCCGGCTCCTATACGGTAGCCGGGGATTTTCTAATTGGATTATAAATGATTATGATATACTTTTATCAATAGAGAATGGAGCGTGTAAGAATGGATAAAAATCAAGCTGGCATTGAGTATATGCAACAGGGAAAATGGGAGGAAGCTGCTCGGTCGTTCATGGAAGCGATTGAAGAAGAGCCAAATAACGCTGTTGCTCATATCAATTTTGGAAATGTATTAACAGCCGTTGGTGAAACGGAGAAAGCATTGAAGTTTTACAATCGCGCGATTGAGCTTGATTCTGAAGCAGTAGCGGCCTATTACAGTAAGGGAAACCTATTTTACGAAATGGAGCAATTTGAGGAAGCTAAGCAAAACTTTGAACTAGCAATGAAAAAGGGTCTAGAGTCTGGAGATAATTATTTCATGCTGGGGATGACACTAGTTCAACTCGAGCAAGGGCGACTTGCACTGCCTTTTCTTCAGCGAAGTACTGAACTTTTAGATCATGATGCTGAAGCCTTTTTCCAATATGGTTTATGTCTGGCGCAAGCAGAGTATATTGATGAAGCTATTACTCAATTAGAAAAAAGTGTCTCAATTGATCCAACCCATGCCGATGCTTTTTATAATCTAGGTGTAGCTTATGGTTTTAAGGAAGATGCAAACAAGGCGTTGGAAATGTTTGAAAAGGCGCTAGAAGTGCAGCCGGATCATTTGCTTGCTGGTCATGGTAAAAAGTTGATAGAGAAAGCATAGCAATTCTTAGATAGGAAGGGTTAGGGGGATAGCCGATGGACAACAAACAAGAGGGTTTTGATTTGTTTTCAGAACAAGGGAAATACATAAAAGGAAGACCTATCGTCACGATTTTTCATAATGAGCAAAACTTATATACTGTTATGCGGATTCGGGTTGATGAAACCAACGATGAGTATGATGATAATGAGGCTGTCGTTACAGGTTATTTCCCTAAAATCCACGAACAAGAAACCTATGTTTTCTATGGTGCGTTTACCGATCACCCTAAATTTGGTCTTCAGTTTCAAGTAACTCATTTCCAAAAGGATTTGCCGCAATCAAAACAAGGAATCATTGCTTATTTGTCGAGTGATATGTTCAAAGGGATTGGGAAGAAGATTGCGGAGAGGATTGTTGAATCGTTAGGAGAAAAAGCGATTTCAAGGATTATGGAAAACCCCTCAGTGCTTGATACTGTGCCAAAGCTTAGTTCTGAAAAGGCGAAATTGCTATATGATACTTTGATGGAGCACCAAGGCCTTGAACAAGTGATGGTCGGCTTGAATCAATATGGATTTGGTCCACAGCTATCAATGAAAATTTATCAAGCCTACCGTGAACAAGCGATTGAAGTAATCCAAGGAAATCCATTTAAGCTAGTCGAGGACATTGAAGGGATCGGGTTTGGCCGTGCAGATGAACTGGGGCGCCAGCTAGGGATTACCGGCAGTCATCCTGATCGAATAAAAGCGGCTTGCCTATATATTTTGGAATCTTCCAGTGTACAGGCAGGGCATGTTTATATGGAGGCAGAGGATTTACTACAACAAGTAAAAGGCATTCTTGAACAGAACGAGCCACAAAAAATTGAGTTTACCGAAATTTCGAATGGGCTTATTAAGCTCGGAGAAGAAGGAAAGGTGATGGTTGAAGACAAGCGAGTTTACCTACCTTCTCTTTACTTTTCAGAAAAAGGCTTAGTGACTAATATTGAGCGAATCCTCGATCAAAAAGATTATGAGGACCAGTTTCCTGAATCCGAATTTCTGCTTGCGCTTGGAGAGCTAGAAGAACGGACCGGAGTCCAATATGGACCGACGCAAAAGGAAGCAATTCAAACAGCATTAATGTCACCGATGATGATTTTAACTGGTGGTCCAGGTACAGGAAAAACGACGGTCATTAAAGGGATCGTTGAGCTTTATGCTGAACTTCACGGTTGTTCGCTCGAAATCAATGATTATAAACAAGACGAGCCTTTTCCATTTTTATTATGTGCTCCTACAGGCAGAGCAGCGAAACGGATGGCAGAATCGACAGGTCTTCCAGCAGTCACGATTCACCGCTTGCTACGCTGGAATGGAGCAGATGGTTTTGATCATGATGAGGACCGTCAATTGGAAGGGAAAATCTTAATTGTCGATGAAACTTCAATGGTTGATATATGGTTGGCTCATCAATTGTTTAAGGCTTTGCCAAATAACATCCAGGTCATTCTTGTAGGAGATGAAGACCAGCTCCCCTCAGTTGGTCCTGGACAAGTTCTCAAGGATTTTCTTGATTCTAAAAGAATCCCGACAGTGCGACTAACCGATATTTATCGCCAAGCGGAGGGGTCGTCGATTATCGAACTCGCCCATCAGATAAAAAAGGGAGCATTGCCACAAGATTTAGCGTCCCCACAGCCTGATCGATCCTTTCTTCGCTGTGGCCCTGGACAAATTTCTCAGGTTGTCGAGAAGGTAGTTTTAAATGCAAAGAAAAAAGGCTATACAGCAAAAGATATTCAAGTACTGGCCCCGATGTATCGAGGTCCAGCGGGGATTGACCGCTTAAATCTGCTTATGCAGGAGATTTTCAACCCGAATCCCGATGGCAGTCGCAAAGAAATTGCTTATGGCGATGTAAAATATCGAGTAGGAGATAAGGTGCTGCAACTCGTTAACCAGCCAGAGGCTAATGTTTTTAACGGCGATATGGGGGAAATTGTTGCGATTTTTTATGCGAAGGAAAATACAGAAAAACAGGATCAAATTATTGTCTCTTATGAGGGCAACGAAGTTACCTATGTAAAACAGGATCTCTCGCAAATTACCCATGCGTATTGTTGTTCTGTCCATAAATCGCAAGGTAGTGAATTTCCAATCGTTATTTTACCAGTTGTGAAAAGCTATTATCGTATGCTTAGAAGAAATCTTCTTTATACAGCAATTACCAGAAGTCAGCAGTTTCTAATTCTTTGTGGCGAAGAGGATGCCTTCCGACTTGGGATTGATCGAGCGGATGATACGAAGCGGAATACCACTCTTGCTTTCAAGCTTTCGGAAACTCTTCCAGAAGTAGGAGATGGAAACAAACCATCAGTTTCTGAAGGAACAGATAAGAGCCTAAGGGCTGTGCAGACCTTAAAAGAACATGAGGAAGACGCGGAAGACCAAAAAGATCCTGTCGCATTGCTAATGTCAGCCGACCCGATGATTGGGATGGAAAACCTTACCCCTTATGATTTCATGGAGAATGGCGGAAACTAGAAATGTTCGGAAAGGTGGGCTCGCTTTGCGGACATTTTCATTATTAAAGGGTCTTCCTGTCATAGAGGTGAAAAGTGGGACAAAAATAGGGGAAGTCTCTGATTTGAGTGTAACAGGGAATGGAAGCGTAAAAGGGTTGATCGTTAAACGAGGCAACCTATTTAAGAAGACATTTCTACTGAGAGTTGAGAATGTCCATTCCTACGGAGGGGACGGGGTTATGATAGAGGACGCACATGTTCTCGAGCAGGACCAAACTCCCCCCGAGTTTACCTTTGAACATCACGAGCGCCTAAGCGGGAGAATGATGCTCTCACAGGACGGGGACGAACTAGGGCTTCTGCAGGACGTATATTTTCTGGAAGAAGTGGGCACGATTGTAGGGTACGAATTAACGGATGGCTTTTTTTCAGATATTACAGATGGAAAGCGTGTGATCAAAGCCGTAGACCCCCCTGCAATAGGAAAAGATGCCATCGTTGTTAACGTAGATAATTTAGTTAACGAGGTGAGCATTGATGTTGACGTGCCCCAACTGCCAGAGTAAAGATATCGGAAAAATTGGAATCAATCAATACTATTGCTGGAGTTGCTTTATTGAATTAACCCTGTCCAAAGGCATTATTCATACCCATCAGGTGGAAGAAGACGGATCCTTGAGCTCCCTTGACGATCTATTTGACGAGGAAGAGCGCATGTTTGGTATTTGACACTCACGGCCACGCGAAATAAACGTAAGAGGTGAAGCGACGATGAATAGAATGTTAACCTCAGTATTAGTAGTAGGTGCCGGAATGGCTGCAATGAATTATATGCAGAAAAACGACATGATGGATCGACGTCAAATGAAACGACTTCAAAAGAAGATTACAAAAGCGATTTTCTAAGACTTGATCCCCTGTTTTTATACAGGGGATTTTTTGAATGACCGTGTCATACATTAACAGC
This sequence comes from Mesobacillus maritimus, assembly GCF_044803185.1. Lineage (GTDB taxonomy): Bacteria > Bacillota > Bacilli > Bacillales > Cytobacillaceae > Mesobacillus_B > Mesobacillus_B maritimus_B. Next base: position 4,267,310 of record NZ_CP085225.1, on the reverse strand, counting down.
CAAGTATAACGAACAAAAGCTTCAAAAATTCTTTGCAAGAACTAACACTTTTCTAGTCCTATGCATAATCTCTCCTCTACATCTGAAAAATAGGTGTAGGGTGGTGATCTATTGTGGATATACCAATGAAGTGGTTTTACCGTCTAGGCTTTCTTTTACTTTTGTTCATTGTTGTCTATATCTTTTTTAAATTACAGATGGTATGGGCTCCATTCCTTGATATATTCATTACATTGTTGATTCCTTTTGCAGTAGGCGCCTTTATCACTTATCTTCTCCATCCAGTGATTGAAAATCTCCATAGTCGAGGATTACATAGAGGTTTGGCTGTGTTTATTATTTATACGTTGTTTTTTGGTGGCGTGGGCTTTGCGATTTACCGTGGAATCCCCACCTTTGTTAACCAGTTACATGACCTTGGTGAAAATGCTCCTGTTTTTGCTGCCTATTATCAGGAGTGGGTGGATGGAATCCAGAATGAAACGTCCCGTTGGCCACCTGCGGTAAAAGAACGAATCGATAATAGTATTCTTGCCGTTGAAGCCTATTTAGAAGGAATTTTGACTGTTATCTTGGACATTCTAAAGGGTTTTCTTAATTCAGTTGTGACACTTGCAATTATCCCTTTTATTGCATTCTATATGCTAAAAGACTTTACCCTAATGAAACGAGCAGCATGGTACATGACTCCTTCCCGTTGGCGGGATCAAGGTAAATTATTTCTACGTGATGTAGATAAATCCTTGGGTAGCTATATTCGTGGTCAATTATTAGTTTGTCTTGTCATTGGGGTTTTGTCGACATTGTTATTTTTCTTTGCTGGTATGCCCTACTCGCTTTTGTTAGGAATCATTGTTGGGATTACAAATGTTATCCCTTATTTTGGTCCGATTATTGGAGCAGTACCGGCTGTCATTATCGCTGCTACAATCTCAATGAAAATGGTTATTATCTGTTTAATTATCGTGTTTTCCTTACAATTTCTCGAAGGAAATATACTCTCACCGATTATAGTAGGCAAAAGCCTCCATATGCATCCTCTTGTCATTATGTTTGCTCTTATTGGTGGCGGAGAAGTCGGTGGTATTATCGGGTTGGTTCTTGCCGTTCCAGTGTTAGTTGTTTTAAAAACAGCTATTGTACATGCGAAGGAACATGTTATTCGAATGAAAAGACAACCTTTGCGGTGAGATGTTATTTGACAAAAGGAATATTGCTTTTATATAATTTTGGCTATAGATTGAAAATGTAGAAAATGTTGAAAGATCGAGTATGTTGCAGCCCACTGTCAAAGAGAGGGATTCCCTTGGCTGAAAGGAATTCACTGTGAAGAGCAACAGAAGGCTAATCTGGAGTGCAGCTAAACACTGCCGTAATGCCGCGTTAAGGCAATTTGAGAGATGAATGTGTATTTTTACGTTCATAATCAGGGTGGTACCGCGAGTTAGCTCTCGTCCCTGTCCAGGGATGGGGGCTTTTTTGTTTGCCTTCAAACCTAAAACTATATTTTTAAATACATGAAGGAGGATATATATGAAACAGCTTACTGGCTCAGAAGTTCGGAAATTGTTTTTAGATTTTTTTAAAGAAAAAGGTCATGCCGTGGAGCCAAGTGCACCACTTGTTCCCCATGATGACCCAACATTATTATGGATCAACAGCGGGGTAGCGACCTTAAAGAAATATTTTGATGGTCGTGTCATCCCTGAAAATCCACGGATTACTAATGCGCAAAAGTCCATCCGTACCAATGATATTGAAAACGTTGGAAAGACTGCGCGCCATCACACATTCTTTGAAATGCTTGGAAACTTCTCCATCGGTGATTATTTTAAGGTAGAAGCAATCGAGTGGGCATGGGAGTTTTTAACAGATGAAAAATGGATTGGCTTTGAAAAAGACAAGCTTTCCGTAACCATCCACCCAGAAGATGAAGAAGCATATGACATTTGGAGGAAAAAAATTGGGATTCCGGCAGAACGTATTATTCGTCTTGAAGGGAACTTCTGGGATATCGGGGAAGGCCCAAGTGGACCAAATACAGAAATATTTTATGATCGCGGACCAGAATATGGGGATAACCCAGAGGATCCTGAGCTTTATCCTGGTGGAGAAAACGATCGCTATCTAGAAGTTTGGAACTTGGTGTTTTCTGAGTTTAATCATAATCCGGACGGTACATATACTCCACTTCCAAAGAAAAACATTGATACCGGTATGGGGCTTGAACGGATGGCTTCAGTCATCCAAGGTGTACCAACAAACTTTGATACCGACCTCTTCATGCCAATCATAAAGGCTACTGAGGAAATCTCTGGTGAAAAATATCGCGTTACAAATGATAAAGATACTGCATTTAAGGTCATTGCTGACCATATTCGTACCGTTGCTTTTGCTGTTGGAGATGGTGCTTTACCTTCTAACGAAGGCCGAGGATATGTCCTTCGTCGATTACTCCGTCGTGCAGTACGATATGCAAAGAAGTTAAATATTAACCGTCCATTTATGTTTGAACTTGTTCCGGTTGTTGGCGAAATCATGCAAGATTTTTACCCACAAGTAAAAGAGAAAGAGGAATTTATTGCAAAGGTCATCAAGAATGAGGAAGACCGTTTCCATGAAACGCTTCATGAAGGGCTTGCTATCTTGTCTGAGCTAATTAAGAACGAGAAAGCAAAAGGAAGTGATACTGTACAAGGTGCTGACATCTTCCGTTTGTATGACACGTATGGATTCCCTGTGGAATTAACAGAAGAATATGCAGCAGATGAAGGAATGAAGGTCGACCATCAAGGATTTGAGAAAGAGATGGAGCTTCAGCGTGAGCGTGCCCGTTCTGCACGTCAAGATGTCGGTTCGATGCAGGTACAAGGTGGTATTCTTGGTGAGATTACTGCACCTAGTAAATTTGTCGGATATGACACCCTTGAAACAAAAGCGAGTGTTGTCGCAATTATTAAGGATGGTCAGTTAGCACAACAAGCAACTGCTGGGGAAGAATTCCATTTTATTCTTGATGAAACACCTTTCTATGCTGAAAGTGGTGGACAAATTGCAGACAAAGGGACGATTGAAGCGGAAGGCTTAAGGATTGCTGTAAAGGATGTCCAAAAAGCGCCAAATGGACAGAATCTGCACCATGCTGTGGTTGAGACCGGTACTTTTACACAAGACTCTAGTATTATCGCTAAGGTCGATGCTAACAACCGCACACAAATTATCAAGAATCACACAGCTACTCACCTTTTGCATCAAGCATTAAAGGATGTTCTCGGAACACATGTCAATCAAGCTGGATCACTAGTAGAGCCTGACCGTCTACGCTTTGACTTCTCACACTTTGGGCAGATTACCGAAGAAGAACTAGAAAAGATTGAAGCAATTGTGAATGAAAAAATCTGGCAAAGTATTGCGGTTAATACTGATTTCAAGCCAATTGCTGAGGCAAAAGCGATGGGGGCCATGGCTCTCTTTGGAGAAAAATACGGAGACATTGTCCGGGTTGTTCAAGTAGGGGACTATAGTCTAGAGCTTTGTGGAGGCTGTCATGTACCAAATACTTCCGTAATTGGTTTGTTTAAAATCGCCTCTGAGAGTGGGATTGGTGCAGGTACTAGAAGGATTGAAGCCGTCACAGGTGAAGCGGCTTATAAAGCTTTAAATGACCAACTTGCGATCCTTAAGAGTGCTGCTTTAAAGTTGAAGACATCACCAAAGGATGTACCTTCTAGAATTGACACGATTTTAGCTGAAGCTAAACACTTGCAGCGTGAAAATGAATCGTTGGCAGCGAAATTGGGTAATATTGAAGCAGGAAGCCTTGCATCGAAGGTTAAGGAAATCAATGGAGTCCCTGTAATTGCTGCGAGGGTTCAAGCGGCAGATATGAATAGCCTAAGAAATATGGCAGATGATTTGAAGCAAAAGCTAGGTTCTGCGGTAATCTTGCTTGGTAGTGCAGACAATGGTAAGGTGAATTTGATAGCAGGCGTGACCAAAGATTTAATTGAAAAAGGATTCCATGCTGGCAAATTGGTGAAAGAAGCAGCTAGCGTTTGTGGCGGTGGCGGCGGTGGCCGTCCGGATATGGCCCAAGCGGGCGGTAAGGATCCAGCAAAACTCGACAATGCTTTGCAAATTGTTGAAGATTGGGTGAAATCAATTTGATATAAAGGTCAAGTAGTGTAGAATGGTAGGTAACAAGCTATTATTTTTACCTTTAACGAAAAAAGTGAGGTGCATTCGATGAGTTCTTTCGATAAAACGATGAAATTTAATTTCCCTGAAGAGCCGTTTGAGCATGATGTAAATGACGTGCTTTTCGAGGTGTACGAAGCACTTCAGGAAAAAGGGTACAACCCGATTAACCAAATCGTTGGCTATCTCTTATCTGGTGATCCGGCTTATATTCCTCGCCATCGTGATGCCCGGAATATCATCAGAAAGCTAGAACGTGACGAAATCATTGAAGAGCTAGTAAAGTCTTATTTAAAACGTTCTCGAGAGGGACAATAAATGCGCATAATGGGATTGGATGTCGGAACCAAGACAGTCGGGATTGCCTTGAGTGATGAACTTGGTTGGACGGCACAAGGTCTTGAAACGCTTAAAATCAATGAAGATAAAAATGAGTTTGGTTTTGAACGATTAGGCAACCTGATAAAAGAGTATAATGTAGACAAAGTGGTTGTCGGGCTTCCTAAAAATATGAATGGAACAATTGGACCGCGTGGTGAGGCATGTCAGAAATATGCAACAGAAATTGAGAATCTATTCGGTGTTCCTACCATTCTTTGGGACGAGCGTCTAACAACAATGGCTGCAGAACGAGTTTTACTTGAAGCAGATGTAAGTAGGAAGAAACGAAAGCAAGTGATCGACAAGATGGCTGCAGTGATGATCCTGCAAGGCTATCTTAATAGTTCAATGAGGTGATAAAATGGATCATGGTGAAAACAATATTACAGTAGTAGATGAAAACGGAAATGAACAGCTTTGTGAAGTGCTGTTTACCTTTGACTCAGAAGAATTTGGAAAGTCGTATGTTTTATATTACCCAATTGGTGCAGAAGAAGACGATGAAGAAGAAATTGAAATTCATGCTTCTTCCTTCACACCTACAGAGGATGGACAAGATGGAGAGTTAATGCCAATCGAATCCGACGAAGAGTGGGATATGATCGAAGAAATGCTCGAAACCTTCCTTGCAGAGCAAGACGAAGAATAAAAACAGAACATTTTATTTATGATAGAAAAAACCAGGATGAAGAAATCCTGGTTTTTTCTTGTTGATTTTAAAGAATTTTGCCGAAAAAAGAGTTTTCTTGTGGTTTTTTGCGACTTGATAGGCGAAATATAGTATAATAATCCGAGATATTACATTAGCTAAGAAGTCACCCAGGGGGGAAACGATGACTAAGGAAAAAAAGAACAACCAAAGTCTGGACAAAAGCGAAAGAAAAAAGATGATAAATGAAAAATTAGCAGAACAACTTAGTGAGGCTAAGGTCGTGCGTAGGATTGTCTTTGTTTTAACGATTGTATTGGTCCTCTTGTTTGCCGGCCTAGCTGGCGGAGGCTATTTTTATATTAAAAATGCTTTATTGCCTGTTGATGAAACAAGCAAAGAAGAAGTCAAAGTTGAGATTCCGATTGGCTCTACTGCAACAGGGATTGGTCAGATTCTTGAGGACAATGGAATTATCCGTGATGCGAATGTCTTTAAGTATTATGTAAAATTTAAAAATGAATCTGGCTTTATGGCTGGTGAATATAATCTAAAACCATCAATGACCTTAGCGGAGGTTATTGAAGCAATTAAAACAGGAAGTGTCATGCAGGAAGTTGTCTTTCAAATTACCATTCCAGAAGGAAAACAACTAACGCAAATTGCGCAAATTATTGCTGAAAAAACCAATCGGGAGCAAGAAAAAGTTCTAGAGGAACTGAATGATCAAGAGTTTTTAGCGACTTTAATGGAAAAATATCCAGATATTTTAACTGAAAAGATAGTAGATGAACAAGTGAAGTATCCACTTGAGGGCTATTTATTCCCTGCAACCTATCCTTTTTATGAAGAGAATCCTTCGCTAGAAGAGATTGTTACAGCTATGCTTGATAAAACACGTTCTGTCATTTTGGAGTATGTTCCACAAGCAGAAGAAAAAGGACTTAGCGTTCATGAATTGTTGACATTATCTTCGTTAATTGAAGAAGAGGCAACCGAGAGCGTCGATCGAGCGCAAATTTCTAGTGTATTCTATAATCGAATTGAAACGGGAATGAAGCTACAAACAGACCCGACTGTTCTCTATGCACACGGGGAACATAAGGATAGAGTGTATTATAAGGACTTAGAGATTGATTCACCATATAACACGTACCAAATCTATGGTTTACCACCAGGACCAATTGCGAATTCAGGGACAATGTCGATTGAAGCTGCTTTAAATCCTGCTGATATTGATTCATTGTACTTTCTTGCTACTCCTTCGGGAGATGTTCTTTTCTCTGATACGCTCGACGAGCATAATCGTAAAAAAGCGGAGCATATTACAAACCAATAATTAACAATGTACGGGGGAATGCAAGGGATTAGCATTTCTCCGTTCTTTATGTTAAAATAGTTCAAGTGTTTTTCATAGGCGTAGTAATAGCGTATTTTACAGTGTGTGGAGGATGAACTAGACGGCACGGGTTTGCCATTGTTTTCTTCTTCTAGCTGTTAACGCTATTTTTTCATGTTTAGACAGAGAATAAAGGAAGAGTGCTCTATGAATAGAGGTGATTTGCAGCGTGATAAATGAACAGCTGCAGGAATATATTGATTTGCTTATTCCCGCTCGTTCGGGTGTTTTGGCTGAGATGGAAGAGTATGCAAAAGAGCATCAAGTTCCCATCATGGAAGCCGCTGGAATTGAAGCAATGCTACAAATTTTAAAAATTCAAAAAGCAGAAACCATCCTAGAGGTTGGCACCGCAATCGGTTATTCTGCGCTAAGAATGGCTTATGCGCTCCCAAATGCAAAAATTGTCACAATTGAACGAGATGAAGAACGTCTGGCGAAAGCAATGGTTTATATTGAGAAGGCCGGAAAAGGGTCACAGATTTCAATCATTTTCGGTGATGCACTTGAGACTGAGAAGCAAGCTAGTCAGCACGGGCCATATGATGCCATCTTTATTGATGCAGCCAAAGGCCAATATAAACGCTTTTTTGAAATGTACTCAGCTTTTCTAAAGCCTGGTGGAATTGTAGTCACGGATAATGTTCTTTTTAAAGGGCTTGTAGCCACACAGGACTCGCCCAATAAACGAATCCGTAATCTTGTAAAAAAAATCGATGACTTTAATAAATGGCTCATGAGCAATCCGGATTATGACACAGTCATTCTCCCTGTGGGCGATGGTGTAGCAATTAGTGTGAAGAGGTGAAATAGGGTGAAGAAACCAGAATTATTAGTAACACCAACAAAGGTTGAAGATATCCTTCCTTTAATTGAAGCTGGTGCGGATGCTTTTATAATTGGAGAACAAAAATTCGGTCTCCGTTTAGCTGGTGAGTTTAATGCTGATGATGTGAAAAAGACCATTGAACTAGCGCATTCAAAAGGGAAAAAAGTTTATGTTGCGATGAATGCAATTTTCCACAATGAAAAAATTGAACTATTGAATGATTATATTGCGTTTTTAAAAGAAGTGAATGCGGATGGGATTGTCTTTGGAGACCCGGCTGTCCTTATGGCTGCCCGAGAAACAGCTCCGGATATGAAGCTTCACTGGAATACAGAGACAACAGCTACAAACTGGTATACCTGCAATTACTGGGGAAGAAAGGGTGCCAAGCGTGCTGTGCTTGCACGTGAACTCAGCATGGACGCAATCGTGGAAATCAAAGAGAACGCTGAAGTGGAAATTGAAGTACAGGTTCATGGAATGACTTGTATGTTTCAATCAAAACGTTCGCTTCTTGGGAATTATTTTGAATACCAAGGCAAGGCTCTGGAAATTGAAAACAGAAAAGAACAACGAAATATGTTCCTTCATGACGAAGAGCGTAGTAATAAATACCCAATCTTTGAAGATGAAAACGGAACACATATTATGAGCCCTAATGATATTTGTATTATTGATGAGCTTCAGGAAATGATTGAGGCCGGGGTGGATTCCTTTAAAATTGATGGGATTTTGAAAGACATCGATTATTTAGTTGCTGTTACAGCACTATACCGAAAAACAATTGACCTTGCAGTCGAAGATCCAGACCAGTATGACGATGTGAAGGACGATTTGCTCGCGGAAGCGGAAGAACTTCAACCTGAAAACCGTCCATTAGATACAGGGTTTTTCTTTAAAGAAACAGTCTATTAAGAAAAGCGGAAGTGCCCTGTTCAGCGGTGTATGGCCTGGAGCGCTCCAACTGAGATAAAGGAAAATGAAAAGCGGAAGCGGCTTGTTCAATTCCGGGGTGGCTTATGACCTGAGGAGTTAGCCGCTGCAGCTAGACAACACGAAGAGCCGGAGGCGATTCGATGTTGACGCAATCGTAGGGCGGTAAAAATCCAAAAGCCGATTTTTACTTGGAGAGCGAAGGACACTAGCCGCTAGGGCGCTGGAGCTGGACAATTCTCTAAGTTAAAACTTTATATTTTCTTATTTTATAAAAAGCACCGTGCCTTGAAGCATGGTTAAAGGAGGAAACGCGATGACAGCAGTGAAAGAGAGTATTTCACAAATTGTGAACGGTAAGCGTGTCATTGTTAAAAAGCCGGAACTATTAGCTCCAGCCGGTAATCTTGAAAAATTAAAAATCGCAGTCCGCTATGGTGCGGATGCTGTTTTTATTGGCGGACAAGAATATGGACTTCGTTCAAATGCAGATAACTTTACGTTTGAAGAAATGAAAGAAGGCGTAGAGTTCGCAAAACAATACGGAGCCAAAATTTATGTTACAACCAATATCTTTGCTCATAACGAAAACATTGATGGCTTAGATGACTACCTACTAGGTTTAAAAGAAGCAGGAGTGCATGGGATTATTGTTGCTGACCCGCTTATTATTGAAACTTGTCGTAGAGTAGCCCCTGAAATTGAGGTCCATCTAAGTACACAGCAATCTCTATCAAACTGGAAAGCGGTAAAGTTTTGGAAGGAAGAAGGACTTGAAAGGGTCGTTCTAGCTCGAGAAACAAGCGCCGAGGAAATCCAGGAAATGAAAGAAAAAGTTGATATCGAAATCGAAACCTTTGTTCACGGTGCCATGTGTATTGCCTATTCAGGACGCTGTACGTTAAGTAACCACATGACAGCTCGTGATTCAAACCGCGGAGGTTGCTGTCAATCTTGCCGTTGGGATTATGACCTATACCAGCTTGACGGTGCATCAGAAACACCGTTAACCGGTGAAGAAGATGCTCCATTTGCAATGAGCCCGAAAGACCTAAAATTAATTGAATCGATCCCACGCATGATTGAAATTGGTATTGATAGCCTTAAGGTTGAAGGCCGAATGAAATCGATTCATTATATTGCAACGGTTGTTAGTGTATATCGGAAGGTAATTGACGCATATTGTGCCGACCCAGATAATTTTAAAATTAAACAGGAATGGTTAGAAGAATTAGATAAGTGTGCGAACCGCGAAACGGCAACAGCCTTCTTCGAGGGAGTTCCTGGGTATAAAGAGCAAATGTTTGGAAACCATAGCAAAAAGACAACCTTTGATTTTGTCGGAATGGTTCTCGACTATGATGCAGAAACGAATATTGTTACTTTGCAGCAAAGAAACTATTTCAAGCCTGGAGATGAAGTGGAGTTCTTCGGTCCTGAGATTGAAAACTTTAATTATGTGATTGAAAAAATTTGGGACGAAGATGGAAATGAGCTTGATGCGGCCCGCCACCCACTTCAGATTGTCAAGTTTAAGATGGACAAGCCTGTCTACCCTTACAACATGATGCGAAAGGAGAACTAAATAATGACACGCAAGCCTGTTGTAATTGGGGTTGCCGGAGGTTCAGGCTCTGGAAAAACTAGTGTAACGAAGTCAATTTATGAGACCTTCAAAGGGCATTCGATTTTGATGCTTGAACAAGATTATTATTACAAAGATCAGAGTCATCTTCCCCTAGAAGAACGATTGAAAACAAATTATGATCATCCACTAGCCTTTGATAACGACTTACTAATTGAACATTTACATGCACTGCTTCAATATGAACCAGTGGAGAAGCCTGTTTATGATTATACAATGCATACGCGCTCATCGGAGACGATTCACGTTGAACCAAAGGATGTCATTATACTTGAAGGCATTCTTATTCTTGAGGATGAGCGCCTTCGGGACTTAATGGATATCAAGTTGTTTGTCGATACAGATGCAGATTTACGAATTGTCCGCAGATTGCTCCGTGATATCAAAGAGCGTGGGCGGTCAATGGATTCTGTTATTGAGCAGTATGTGAATGTAGTTCGGCCGATGCATAACCAATTCATAGAGCCAACAAAGCGATATGCGGATATCATTATCCCAGAGGGTGGGCATAACTACGTTGCAATTGATTTAATGGTAACAAAAATCCAAACAATTCTTGAACAAAAATCGTTTTTGTGACACAATAGCAGATAAAAGATTATATAATGTAAAGTGCGCGCCCTTATTTTAAGGACGCGCTACTGTATATTTAAAAAAGACCCTACATACTATATTAAAATTAATTGGGGAATTTGCGAAAGATTAGAAGGAGTGAAGGATTATGGCAGCAGAGAAAGTTTTTCCGATGACATTAGCCGGAAAGCAAAAATTAGAACAAGAATTAGAACAATTGAAAACGGTTAAACGTAAAGAAGTGGTTGAAAGAATAAAGATTGCTCGCAGTTTTGGAGACCTTTCCGAAAACTCAGAGTATGATTCCGCAAAGGAAGAACAAGCCTTTGTTGAAGGACGAATCACGACGATTGAGAATATGATTCGTAACGCTAAAATTATTAAAGAAGATGAGACAAGCGTTGATGAAGTGAACCTTGGAAGTACTGTTACTTTTATCGAATTGCCTGATGGGGAAGAAGAATCTTATTCCATTGTCGGTAGTGCAGAAGCGGATCCTTTCGAAGGAAAAATCTCAAATGATTCTCCTATTGCCAAAAGCCTGCTTGGGAAAAAAGTTGGGGACGAAGTAACTGTCCAAACTCCTGGTGGCGAAATGGCTGTAAAGATTACTTCTATCAAGTAATAATCGAATAGAACCTGTTTGAAAAACCCTAACCTCGTCAACACTTTTGACGAGGTGTTTTTTTATGCAAAGGCGAAGGTTAAGGGTATGGTTAGTCATATGTATGGTTGGTATCATGGTCCTTGTGGCGAGATTGGCACAAATTCAGCTTATTTCAACAGAGTCATTTTCAAAGTATGGCATTAATTTGCTTGAAGGAAGTGTAAGCCAGAGGACTCAGGAAATGGTCATTGACAACGGGAGAGGAAATTTTCTTGACCGTTCAGGAAAGCCTTTAATCTATGAAAGAATTCCTGTTTTAATTCTTTTTCCTTTCTTAAACTATTTAGAATGGCCAGTAGAGGAAGTGGCTTCAGCAATTGGGGTTTCAGAACGAGAGATCCTTGAAAGCATAGAGGGTGCTGATGGTCCAATAGCATTTGGCAATCCTGAGCCTTATCTTCTGTCAGAACGCGAAATGACGGCCATTAACGAACTGAAGATTCCTGGTGTGTTTGCGGTAGAAAGAAAATATCCGCTATCAAATACACAAGCCGAACAGTTAATTGGAATTACCGGTGAAAATTCTAAGCTTCTAGAGGAGCGGTATGGTGAGAAAGAATTTTCTGCACGAACTCTAGTAGGACTCTCTGGACTCGAGGAAAGTTTTGATGAATTTTTAGTTGGGGAAGGAAAATCAAAGCTTGTATATCATGTGGACGGTATCGGTTCACCTTTATTTGGTATTAACGTGAAGTATTCAGAACCGGCCAATCCCTTTTATCCAATTAATATAAAAACAACCATTGATAAAGACCTCCAAGAGAGGGCAGAAAATCTAGTTGATAAGCACCAGATAGAGAATGGTGGCTTGGTTTTACTTGATATTGAATCCAATAACATCCTTGCAATGGTATCGAGGCCGCATCTTAATCGAAAGAATCCATTTGGGGATTTGGGCGTGGAGAATCAGATGCTTAAACAACATATCCCAGGTTCAGTTTTTAAAACGGTCGTAGCAGCCGCTGCCATTGATCATGGTCTAACGCTCCCGTCAAGAACGTTCAATTGCAATGAAAATATTTATGGGAAAGAGGATCCGAACTTTCAACATGGGGAGTTGAATTTTACCCAAAGCTTTGCGAAGAGCTGTAACCGGACCTTTGCGGATTTAGCTAAGGAGTTAAAAGCAAAGGACGCTAAAATCATTGAAGACTATGCTGCAAAACTTTCCTTAACCGGAAGCGTGGGCTGGACAGGTACCGTTTTTCATACAGAGAAATTTCGACAGTTGCCAGATGAGGACTTTGGACGAGTTTTTAAGAATGAGGAAGCTAGGGATGATAATAATTATGTGGCTCTTTCCGCCATCGGGCAGCATGAAGTGAGAGTGACTCCACTTGCGATAGCCAATATGATGGCTACGATTGCCCGCGGTGGGGGTAAACAAATGGTAAGGGCCGTAGAATCTGTGGAATATCAAAATGGATCAAAGGTGTTTGGGTTTGATGAGAACAAATTACCTGGAGATTCTATTTCTCCCTTTACCGCGCAAAAATTGCAAAAATTGCTTCGAGAGGTAGTCGTCGATGAAGAAGGAACTGGGCGGTGGTTTAAGGAATTACCTTACTCTGTGGCAGGTAAATCTGGAACAGCAGAAACAGGAATTATGAAGGATGAAAAGCAAAACCATAACAAATGGTTCGCAGGATATTTTCCATATGAAAATCCCAAATATGCACTCGTCACTGTTAATCTAGGCGTACACTCAGACGAAGGGGGGATTAACCCTCTATTTGCAGATATGGTAAAAGAAGTCTATACCTTCGACCAAGAGAACTAACTATTTGGTGACAATCGTTCTCCGTCCTGAAGGAGAGATGATAAAAATCCTTCATGTTTCTGAAAAGTCATGATAGAATGTTGTCAGTCTTAAATTTTAAAGAACCCATCAGTTTGAGGTTTACTGTCGGTGAATGAGGGAGTGAAGGAGAATGGGTAATTTTGAAAACGATGAGGCTTCTAGAGCGAGAAAACTTGCTAAAAGAAGAAAGACAAACCTTGTCCTAAACAGTTTAATTACAATCGTCTTATTGTTAATTGTCTTTGTAACAGTAAAGATTTTTTTTGGTGATGGCCAGAGTGAGGCTGAAAAGTCAGATGCAGTTGTGGTAGATAAACAATTGGATAGTGAAAAAGCCGATGTTGACTCTGGCAATAAGGATGAAGAAGAAGCAAAAGTGGAAGAAGAAAAGAAAGACGCCTCAGACTTAGAAGAGGAGTCTGAGAATGAGGATCTTGAAGAAGAAGTAAGTGAGCCAACTATTACTGAGGGTGGAAGCAGTCCAGATGTGAAACAAACAATTGTTAATTCTGATTGGCAGCCGGTAGGTACAACCCAAACAGGTGAGCACCAGGCTGTATATGATAGTGCATCTGTTGATTGGCAAGAAATGTTAAAGGCAATTTCTTATGCAACTGAAATTGATGTTGAAAATATGACAGTTTGGTTCCTAGGAAACAATGGTGGTCCGCAAAGCGCGGCAGGTACCGTTTCTGATAAAGGTGGAGGCCCGAAGTATAGGGTAGCGATTGAATGGGTGGACGGCGAGGGCTGGAAACCTGTTAAAGTCGAGGAGTTAAAACCAGAATAAATAGGATCATTGTTCCGTAGAGCTATCCTTAACGGAACAACAAGATAGAAAGGATACGACAATGAAAATCGCAATTATTGGTGCAATGGATGAGGAAGTAATCTTATTAAGAGAGAAAATCGACAATAAAGTCCAGGAAACAATCGCAGGCTTTGAATTTACATCCGGTACGCTTGAAGGCAATGATGTTGTTCTGCTGCGTTCTGGTATCGGTAAGGTGAATGCGGCGATGTCCACTGCAATCCTCTTAGAACGCTTTAAGCCAACCTATGTAATTAATACTGGATCGGCTGGTGGATTAAATCCTGAATTAAACGTCGGGGATGTGGTCATTTCGACAGATGTCCGTCATCACGATGTCGATGTAACGGCCTTTGGCTATGAATATGGCCAAGTTCCCCAATTGCCGGCAGCATTTGAAGCAGAAGCTAGCCTTGTGAAGGTAGCAGAGACTTGTGCAAAGGAAATCGAAGGTATCCAAGTGGTAAAAGGATTAATTACTACTGGAGATTCTTTTATTAGTAAGCCTGAGCAGAGTGAGTTTATTAAATCAAAATTCACTAATCTCCAGGCGGTAGAGATGGAAGCAGCTGCGATTGCTCAAGTGGCCTACCAATTTGGTACTCCTTTTGTGATCATTCGTTCTCTATCTGATATCGCTGGGAAGGAATCGGACGTTTCTTTTGACCAGTTCCTTGATACAGCGGCAGTCAACTCAGCCACACTCGTGATGAAAATAACATCGGCTTTAAATAGTTAATTTAGCTTTTATTTGGGGCGTGAATTCCTTTCGGGTTCACGCTTTTTTGTTATAAAATGGTGTAAAACTGGAGAAATGAAGCGATATTTTTAAGGACTTCGTAGGGCCTATTATTCTCCATTACTTCTCAAGGACAAAGCGGTCGAGAAATAGAAAGAAAGTGTCCATGAGAGGGCCTCTCAAGGACAAAAACGATTGGAGAATGGATGAAAGTGTCTATGAGAGCACCTCTCAAGGACAAAAACGATTGGAGAATGGATTAAAGTGTCCATGAGAGCACCGCTCAAGGACAAAAACGACTGGAGAATGGAAGAAAGTGTCCATGAGCCCACCGCTCAAGGGAAAAAGGCCGAAAGGAAATGAAAGGAAAATCCACCGTGCCCATTTACCCCACATGACCTCTAATTCGGTCATGCAGGAAAATCCATGAGACCACCTCTCAAAGAAAAAACGATTGAGCAATACCATGAAAATGTCCTTAAGGTGGCTGTTACGAGTAAGGGTATTATTTTCTCCACTATTTACATGTCCTGCAAAATTAAATTTTATGTTAAATTATTATAGTAAAACAATATAATAGATTACTAGCTATTAGGGGTGAGGAATATTGAGTTTAAAGCAAATGTTTGAAAGAATGAGCGATTACCGAAACTTTGGTATAGTGTTACTTGCCGTAGGGTCCCTCTTCTTTATTGGTAGTATTATTCCTTCTGATGGACAAGTAATGGTTGATAAATATATATCTACAGTTGCATCTTCTGTTTTTTTAGTAATCTCAATCATCTTTTTTGCCTTATCAAAAAGCTATCGAAACAAACTAATACAAACGGAAGAAGGCCAGGAATATTTAATGAATCAAAAACGTCCCTAATGGGGCGTTTTTTTTATTCTAGAAAAATAGTGAAAAAACAATTTTGAAAATTAGGCAAAAAACAGGTTTACAAATACCTTAGCAGTGGATATAATTACCATTGTAAGAAAAACAAACTTAAGGAGGTCGAATGAAATGATGAAGACAATCGCATGGGTAGAAGTATTTACGGTAGCTGGAACAGTAATGACAATTGCAAATGAACAATCCACGCATTCGACCAGATCGGAATGGATCGCTTAAGTTTATTTTTTCGTGACTAAGTATATCCGTGCCGCAGGGAGAATCGTGCCCTGCGGCATTTTTGTGCCTATTTTTAGCCGTAGGGGGACTCTCCTGCGGCTTTTTTTACATTTTTTGGATATACAAAAGGAGGTGATACGAGATGACCTTGAATATTTTGTTTTTTACAATAACCCTTAAAAAACGTGAACATTCACTTGAAGAAGAAGTGCACAACCAAGTCGTTAAAAACTTATATGAAGAAAATAGGAGCCATGTTTGCTCTTATACAATGAAGAATCCCCTCTAATATTGTAGTTAACCCAATTGAGAAGAAAGGCGGTGGAGAAGATGATTTTTTTAGCTGAAGGTTTGCAGGCAATAGAGGTGGACAATGACAGTTCTTGCTGTTAGGAGGTGAAACAGAATGACCTTAAATCTTTTATTTTTCACGATTACGCTTAAAAAGCGTGAATTGACACTTGAAGAGGAATTGCATAATCAAGTCGTAGAAAACTTATACGAAGATAACAAAAGAAAAATCAATTCTTATATGAGTCAACTTTAATTTATATTTTTACCATACTTAAGGAAGGCGGGATGAAAATGATAATCTCAGTTAAGAAAATAAAGGAAGCATTAGTGGACAGATGACCAGCGTTAATGACAGGAGGTGAAATGGAATGACTTTAAATATCCTGTTTTTCACCATTACGATAAAAAAACGAGAAATCTCATTAGAAGAAGCAGTTCACGATGAAGTGGTTGAAAAGATGTATGAAGAAAATAAAGACCGAGTAGCAAAATATATTAGGCCGTATTAATTTTACTTTCATTAAAAAAACAGAAAGGTGGGAATGACAATGATTTATTTAATGCAAAGACGTCAAGAAGTGTTATGGGTGGAGAAGGATACCACCTAACCAGATTAGGAGGGATAATTCATGTCGCTGCATGTACTGCTATTAACACTTGTTTTTAGAAGGCTGTTTTCGAAAAAAATGTTGTTAAAATCCTAATGCCGATTTTAACGTAAGTAAAGCTAATTTGTGCGTTAAGATATATTTTACAAGCTATTTTCTCGCAAATTAAGCTGTTTTGAGGTAAAAACATAGCACAGCCAATTAAACTTTATTAACCAAATCGGCAAAGTTTGAGAAAAGAGCCTTTTAGAAAAAAAACCAACCGTACGAATTGTTAAAATTTGTTCACACCCTAACCCTTTTTACACACTGGAAATGCGGTAAACTGATAGCGAATAAAGTGGAAATATAAAGGGGTGGAGAATATGTTTTCAATGGTAATGGGACTGATTATATGCGGTGCTATTGGGAGCATCATCGCTGCAGAAGTCAGCGTTGAGTAGGTAACTAAGGTTCACCAAAGACTATAAAATCTACCGATTCAAATAATTGTTAACGAGCATTAGCCTAAAAGGTTAATGCTTTTTTTCTTTTTCCTAATGTTGATTTGGACCGGAATTCAACAACCTTGTTCAACCAACCTATTAGGAAAAGATTGTTTTTATTTATTGCTTCTCGTGATTGGGAATAATTTCATCCTAAAAGATTTTAATGGGACATACACGAACCTGACACTTCCTTCATAGGAATCTATTATAGGCAAAAGCCTAAATATGCGGGGGGTGGAAAAGTGTCGGGAATATTAGCAGCACTTGGATATTTAGTAAAGGAAATTGTTTTCCTTGTTTCTTACGTTAAAAATAATGCATTTCCCCAACCGTTATCATCAGCAGATGAACGAAAGTACTTAAGGTTAATGGCCGAAGGAGATGCACATGCTCGTAACATGCTAATTGAACACAATTTAAGGCTAGTTGCGCATATAGTTAAAAAGTTCGAAAACACTGGGGAAGACTCGGAAGACTTAATATCAATCGGGACAATCGGGTTGATTAAAGCGATTGAAAGCTATTCAGAAGGGAAAGGAACAAAGCTTGCAACCTATGCGGCCAGATGTATTGAAAACGAGATCCTCATGCATCTAAGGGCTTTGAAAAAAACGAAAAAAGATGTTTCTCTTCATGACCCCATCGGACAGGATAAAGAGGGAAATGAAATTTCACTCATTGACGTGTTAAAGTCTGAGTCCGAAGATGTTTTTGATACCATTCAACTAAATATGGAGCTTGAAAAAGTCAAACAGTATATTGATGTATTGGATGAAAGGGAAAAAGAGGTTATTGTTGGGCGGTTTGGGTTGGACTTAAAAAAAGAAAAAACACAGCGTGAAATTGCCAAAGAATTAGGGATTTCAAGAAGCTATGTTTCGAGAATTGAAAAACGTGCACTGATGAAGATGTTCCATGAATTTTACCGAGCCGAAAAGGAAAAAAGGAAAAATTCAAAATCATAATGGGAATCTTTTTTTGAAGAAACAATGCATTAAACTTCTGCATTCCTAATAAACAGGATAGGGAACGATGGGCGTAGACATAAGGGCACAAAAAAGGGCTGATCCGTGATAGTAGGGTCAGCCTTTACTATGGATTGAATATATATAGCACTGACGAAAAAATAGCTCTATAATGTATAGGAAATGAAAGGGGGAAATATGAACATGGTCCATACATATTCAGACAATTGGAACCTTGAGGTTTTCTTTCAGGCAGGAAGTCACTCTGAAGCGTTTAAAAATCACCTTGATGAGACGGTGAAGAACATTGACGGTTTTCGCAAGGCTGTAAGCTCGTGGAACCCTGAGAATTCACCAAATGGAGCAACCGAATTAAGTAACTTAATCAATGGGTTTGAGAGGGCCGCAAAACAGCTGAGGCAGGCTGGAGCATTTGTAAGCTGTTTACAAGCACAAAATACCAAGGATAAAAAGGCCACAGAGCTTAAAGCAAAAATTACTGAGCTTAGTGCGAACTTCCAAACAGTTTTATTGGAATTTGATATAAGACTAACGAAAATCGATAAAGTAGAATGGTCCAAGTTAATGGAAAATCCATTCCTAAAAGAACTACAGTATGTTCTGGATGAAAGAAGAGAGAGAGCTGCAGAGAAACGACCAGCGGAAGAGGAAGCGTTGATCACTTCTCTTAGCACGGATGGTTACCATGGCTGGAGTCAAATGTATGACCTACTAGTAAGTTCGGTAAAAATCTCTTTTAATGAGAACGGCGAAGTGAAGCAGCTTTCCGTTGGTCAGGCAGCGAACCAATTTTCCAATGGAGATCGAAAGGTTCGACAAGAGACGTTCCTTGAATGGGAAAAAGCCTGGGGTGCAAAAGCTGACTTTTTCGCTAAAACCTTAAATCACTTAGCAGGCTTCCGCTTGAATACATATAAGCACCGTGGTTGGGAAGATGTGTTAAAGGAACCGTTAGACATGAACCGTATGAACAAAGAAACACTTGATAGCATGTGGTCGGCCATTTCAGATCAAAAGCAACCTTTCGTTCAATTTTTGGAGCGTAAGGCCAGTTTGTTAGGTTTGAATAAATTAAGTTGGTATGATCTTGATGCTCCCCTTGGAAAATCGTCAACGAAAATGACCTATCAAGAAGGAGCAGAATTTATCATTGACCATTTTTCAAAGTTTGGCCCGCAAATGGCCGATTTTGCTCAAATGGCCTTTGAAGAAGGTTGGATTGAAGCGGAAGACCGTGAAGGAAAGGCGCCTGGTGGATTTCATACATTCTTTCCGGAAAGCAGTCAATCGCGGATTTTTATGACCTATTCAGGGACTCCTTCAAACGTATCGACTCTTGCTCATGAATTAGGACATGGGTTCCATACCTATGCGATGAGAGATTTACATTTACTCAATCGTAATTATGCAATGAATGTTGCGGAAACGGCTTCAACCTTTGCGGAGATGATTGTTTCAGATGCTGCCGTAAAAAAGGCTAAAACCAAGGAAGAAAAAATTGCCCTTCTAGAGGATAAAATTCAGCGCTCTGTTGCATTGTTAATGAATATTCATGCGCGGTTCTTGTTTGAAACACGTTTTTATGAAGAGAGAAAAAGCGGAGTCATCAGTGTTGAAAGACTTAATCAATTGATGGAGGATGCACAGGTTGAGGCATATGGTGGAGCGTTAGAAAACTATCATCCACTGTTTTGGGCCTCCAAACTACACTTTTTTATCACGGGTGTTCCATTTTACAACTTCCCATATACATTTGGTTATTTGTTTTCATTGGGCATTTATGCTCAAGCGTTGGAAGCAGGTGATGGTTATGAGGAAAAATATATCGAGCTTCTTAAGGATACCGCTTCAATGACCGTAGAAGAATTGGCTCAAAAGCATTTAAATGTCAATTTAACGGAAAAGGAGTTCTGGGAGAAGGCTGTTAAGCTGTGTGTGAATGATGTTGAGGAATTCCTTGAACTAACGAACGATAAATAAAGTCAATGATTGTCTGCTCATCCATATAAATGATATAATGGCATTCATGAAATTAAGGTGGATTTTGTGAAACTAGCTCCTATTTTGGGCTACTACCCCGGAGGTTATTGCTTTGATTCAAAGCTTATATCGTTTATTTATTGAATTAACAAATCGAAAATGGTCTTCGACACTGATACGCGGATTTGCACGTTCACGAGTGAGTAAAAGGGTTGTTCCCTCGTTTGCGAAGATCTATAGCATCAATCAAGAAGAAATGGAAAAAGAATTGCAAGATTACACAACCTTGCATGATTTTTTTATTCGCAGACTTAAGCCAGGTGTGAGACCAATTGCCGAGCAGAGCGATGTTGTTGTTAGTCCAGTAGATGCGGTAATAGAAGACATAGGCTTAATTGAACCTAATCATGAGATTATCGTAAAAGGGAAAGTGTATTCGATAGCAGAAATGCTTGGTTCACGGGAAGCAGCGGAACATTATCAAGAAGGGAAGTATATGGTTCTCTACTTAAGTCCTAGTCACTATCATCGGATTCACAGCCCGGTAACTGGAACAGTGCTTAAGCAATGGACTTTAGGTACCCGTTCCTACCCTGTAAATCGTCTAGGACTTAAATACGGGAAAGCTACCCTTGCAAAGAATTTTCGAACGATTACAGAGATTGGATATGAGAATCGCAGGTTAGCGGTTGTAAAGGTAGGGGCGATGTTTGTCAATTCGATTGAACCTGTACACAAAGGAGACGAGCTCCATAAAGGACAAGAAATAGCCTATTTTTCCTTTGGGTCAACGGTTGTTCTTTTGTTTGAAAAGGACGCTTTAAATCTAGCTGAAAAGATAAACCTTCCAAAACCGATTAAAGTGGGAGAATCGCTTGGTACCTTAAATCGCTAGGAAGTGAACATTGGCACAGAGAGGAGTCTGTGCCAATTTGTTCTTATCTACTAAAAGGTCCTTTCGAAAGGTAAGAATTTGGATTAAAACAAAAAACGTCCAATTGGACGTTTCTAAGAAGAAACTCGAATTTTGTGAGCTAATGACCGACGCTTAATTTCTGTTTCTATTAACAGAATAAACTCTTTGTTGAGTTTAAGTTCTCTAGCCTTGTAATAAGATTCGATCAACAATTCATCCGAAAGCTTTCGCATTTACGTCATTCACCCCCGAAAATGAATGTATAATAAAGGTCTAATGTACATATACTAGTAGGTTATTAATTAATTTGTACCCTTACTCTATCAGATTTAAACTCGTAGAACAACCGTTCTAATTATCCACAGTAAGCGGTGGATAACTTGTGATTAAGTTGTTCATAAGATTAAAAATTATATGACTTTCAAGCGGTATATTGTGAGTAAAGTTATCCACACCCTTGGAAAAAGTTGAAAAATGTCGAAAAATTTCTACTTATATCTAATATATTTTTGATACAAGGGAAAAAATTAGTTATGATATAATCGCAATTATTTATAATGAGGTGTAATACAGTGCTAAAGCTTTTTTTGCCAGATCAGCATGTAAAAAGTATATTTGAAATCACCCCGGAAAGCTTAAAAGAAAAGGGGGTAAAAGGGATTATCACCGATTTGGACAATACTCTTGTAGAGTGGGACCGTCCATCTGCCACGCCTAGACTCATTGAATGGTTTGAAAATATGAAGAAACACAATATTCTTGTCACCATTGTTTCAAACAACAATGAGGAACGGGTTAAGTTATTTGCGGACCCACTTGTTACCCCTTATATCTACCGTGCGAAGAAGCCGATGACTATAGCCTTTAACAAAGCTGTAGCAGATATGGGATTGAAGAAAGAGGAAACTGTCGTAATTGGAGATCAATTAATGACAGACGTGTTTGGGGGGAATAGGGGTGGTTTTCATACCATTCTTGTTGTCCCTGTGGCTCAAACGGACGGGTTAGCAACTAAGTTTAACCGTGCCATTGAAAGAAGGCTTTTGAATATATTCAGAAAACAAGGGAAACTGAATTGGGAGGATTAAGTATTGAGTGACCAGCAAATAGTATGTACAGGCTGTGGCGTAAAGATTCAAACAGATGAACCAGAACATTTAGGTTATGCACCCTCATCCTCATTGGAAAAAGAGGTTGTTGTATGTCAACGTTGTTTCCGACTAAAACATTATAATGAAGTACAAGATGTTAGTTTAACAGACGACGATTTCCTAAAAATCCTAAATGGGATTGGCGAGAAAGATGCATTAATTGTAAAAATTGTTGATATCTTTGATTTTAACGGGAGCTGGCTACCAGGTATCCAAAGGTTTGCCGGTAATAACCCAGTTATTTTAATTGGCAATAAAGCCGACATCCTTCCGAAATCAGTTAATCAGAATAAGCTGATTGATTGGATGAAAAAAGAGTCTAAGGATTTGGGCTTGGTACCGAAGGATGTTTTTCTAGTTAGCGCAGCAAAAGGAAAGAACATTAGTGAAGCTGCAGCTGCTATCGATGAATATAGGAATGGCAAGGATGTTTATGTGGTCGGTTGTACCAATGTTGGAAAATCAACTTTTATCAACCGAATTATTAAAGAAGTAACAGGTGAGGGAGATGTGATTACAACTTCTCATTTTCCTGGCACGACACTAGATACGATACAAATACCATTAGATGATGGGAAGTCTCTAATCGATACTCCAGGAATTATCAATCATCATCAGATGGCACATTTTGTAGATAAACGGGACTTAAAGTTTATAACTCCGAAAAAGGAGATTAAACCGAAAGTTTATCAGTTAAATGAGGAACAAACCCTCTTTTTCGGTGGATTGGCTCGCTTCGACTATTTAAGCGGTGGTAGAAGGTCATTTACTTGTTACTTATCAAATGAACTAAATATTCATCGAACCAAGCTAGAGAAGGCGAATGAACTTTATAAAAACCACGTTGGGGAAATGTTAACTCCTCCAAGGGAAGAACAGTTAACTGAGTTTCCTGAACTCGTAAGATATGAATTCAACATCAAAGAACCTAAAACCGATATTGTTTTTTCAGGTCTTGGTTGGATGACTGTGAATGAAGCAGGCGCAAAGGTCGCCGCTCATGTGCCAAAAGGTGTTCAGGTCATGTTGCGTAAATCATTAATCTAAAGTATTTGATGTTTTTTTCAAATCGTTGCCTGGATGGAAAGTAACAGCCGAGTAACATAGTCTCAAGATTAGAAAGAAATATGATAAAAAGTAATTTTATCGCTCTTATAATAGGTGGAATCTGGTGTCATCTAATGGTGCATGGAATTACTTAGGGGGAGAGGGAATGAAAAAGCTTTATGGGGTAATTGGAGATCCAATCGCTCATTCGATGTCTCCAGTGATGATTAACGATTTGTTTGATCTTTATGGGATAGATGCAACCTATATGCCCTTTCATGTAAGTTCAGACGGCTTGGAAGCTGCAGTTAATGGGCTTAAAGCACTTGGTGTAGTTGGTTTTAATGTCACGGTTCCACATAAGACGGAAATTATGCCTTTCCTAGATGAGATTGATCCAATGGCCAAGGCGATAGGGGCTGTAAATACTGTCGTAAATAAAGATGGTAGGATGATTGGTTATAACACGGATGGTAGAGGGTATGTCCGTGGGTTAAAAGAGGAAATCTCCTCTCTTACTGGTCAAACTGTCCTAATGATTGGGGCAGGAGGTGCAGCAAGGGGCATCTATTTTTCTATGGCTGAAGCTGGTGTGGAGAGAATCGACATATGCAACAGGACGCCATCCAAAGCTACAGAATTAATGAGGACCTGTCCCTTCCCTGTTAAGACTGAAGTCTTTGATATAAAAAAAGCTGAAGAACTTTTACCACAGTACGACTTACTCATCCAAACAACTTTAATTGGAATGGCCCCGAAAATTGAGGGGACTCCTTTATCGTTAAAAGGATTGAAACCAGATAGTTTTGTAAGTGACATCATTTACAACCCTCTTGAAACAAAATTTTTGAGAGAGGCATCATCCGCCGGAGCACGTACTCAAAATGGTATTGAAATGTTTGTCTATCAAGGAGCACTGGCATTTGAAATATGGACGGGTATATTCCCGGACACCGAGCGGATGAGAGAAAACGTTTTGAAACAACTAGGAGGATTTTCATGCTAACAGGAAAACAAAAAAGGTTTTTAAGGGCGAAGGCTCATCATTTGAATCCAATCTTTCAAGTGGGAAAGGGTGGAGTCAATGAGAATATGATTGCTCAAATTTCCGATGTATTAGAAGCTCGCGAATTGATAAAGATTAGTATCCTACAGAACTGTGATGAAGACCGAGACACAGTGGCTGAGCAATTATCAAAAGGGGCAAGGGCTGAACTTGTTCAAGTGATAGGAAATACAATTGTCCTTTATAAGGAATCACGAGAAAATAAACAAATCGAACTCCCTCGCTAATTGGAAGGAGAGGTGTCTATGGGAAAGATTGGGATTCTTGGAGGCACTTTTAACCCGCCGCACGCAGGCCATCTTATCATTGCAAATGAAGTGCTTCATGCGCTAGAGTTAAAAGAAATCTGGTTTATGCCAAACCAAGAGCCGCCCCATAAAAAGAAAGAAGGCAACGTTTCTAATGAGCAACGTTTGCAATTGCTTGAATTAGCGATTCATGGCCACCCTCATTTTTCTGTTGAACCGCTTGAATTGGAACGGCAAGGGCCATCGTACACATATGAGACAATGAAAATCCTAACAGATAGACATAAGAATCATGAGTTTTATTTTATCATTGGCGGGGACATGATTGAATACCTTCCAAAGTGGCATAAAATTGATGAGTTGCAACATCTTGTTAAATTTGTAGGAGTTAATCGTCCGCGATACAGCAATAAAACGGAATATGAAGTCCTATTAATCGACTCACCGTCGATTGATTTGTCGTCCAGTATGATTAGACAGAGAAGAGATTCTGGCGGAACAATCCGGTACTTAGTGCCCGATTTGGTCCGGGATTATATAGAGGAGAATGGATTATATGGACCGTGAAGGAGCGTTACAAACTGTAAAGGAACATTTAACGGATCATCGCTATCAACATACCATTGGGGTCATGGAAACAGCGATTGTTCTTGCTGAAAGATATGGCGCCGATGTAAAAAAGGCAGAGCTTGCAGCCATCTTTCATGATTATGCCAAATTCCGTCCGAAAGACGAAATGAAGCAGATTATTCTTGACCAAGGGATGGAACAGCAATTACTAGTGTTTAATAGTGAACTTTGGCATGCACCTGTAGGAGCTTTTCTCGTTGAAAAGGAAGTTGGACTAAATGACGAAGAGATTCTGGACGCCATTCGCTATCATACTTCAGGAAGGGTTGGCATGAGTTTGCTCGATAAAGTGATTTATTTGGCAGATTACATAGAACCTGGCAGACGGTTTCCTGGCGTGGATGAAGTAAGAGAATTTGCAAAGGCTAATCTTAACCAAGCGTTAGTCCAGGCAATAAAAAATTCCATTCAGTTTTTAATGAAAAAAAATCAGCCAGTATATCCGGACACGATTTACACGTATAATGATTTAGTGAAACTTAGGGAGGATTGATTGAATGAACGAACGAGAGTTGTTACAAACAGCAGTAAAAGCTGCAGATGATAAAAGAGCAGAAGATATTTTAGTACTAAATATGAAAGGAATTTCATTAGTAGCTGATTTTTTCATGATCTGCCACGGAAATTCAGATAAGCAGGTACAGGCTATTGCACGCGAGATTAAAGACAAGGCCGAAGAAGCTGGTTATGATATTAAACGCATGGAAGGTTTTGACGAAGCAAGATGGATTTTAATTGATTTAGGTGACATCATTGCACACGTATTCCATCGTGATGAAAGAGGCTATTATAATCTTGAACGCCTTTGGGGAGATGCTCCACTCGAAAACATTGAGAGTGAGCTCACTCCATGACCTATCAGAGGTTTGCCTATCTATATGACACCTTAATGGAGGATGTTCCCTACGATGAGTGGGTAGAATGGGTGACGAATCTGACTGGAAAATATAATGTGAATGGGAAAAGAATGATGGACTTGGCATGTGGAACTGGTGAACTCTCCGTTCGATTTGCCAAAGCTGGCTTTCATGTGACTGGTATCGACTTATCTGAAGATATGCTCGCAGTTGCCCAGACAAAGGCTGGTAGGAATGGATTATCCATTCCTTTTTACCATCAGGACATGACAGAGCTGAATGGCCTAGGGGAATTTAACCTTATCGGGATCTTTTGCGATTCTCTCAATTATCTTCAAGAAATCGCAGATGTGCAGCAAACCTTTGCTAAGGTGTTTGAGCATTTAGAGCCAGGGGGATTATTTTTATTTGATGTTCACTCCATTTACAAAACGGATGTTATCTTTCAAGAAGGACCCTTTACGTATAATGATGAAGAAATCTCGTATATATGGAACTGTTTTCCCGGTGAGGCCCCACATAGCGTGGAACATGAACTTACTTTTTTTGTCCTCGACGAGTCAACCGGACAATATGACCGCGTAGAAGAATATCACTATCAACGTACATATGAAATAAATCAATATATCGAACTGCTCCAAGAGGCAGGTTTCGAATTTCTTGAATCAATAGCTGATTTCCAACAGGGAGAATCAGGACCTGAATCAGAGCGAATTTTATTCGTAGCAAGGAAGAGAACTTAAAATCATTACGTAAGTGGACCCGCGAATGACGTATTCAACTAAAAACCCAAGTGCTGCTTAGCAGTGCACTTGGGTTTTTTTTAAAATAAAGAAGGAATGAGTAGATTAATGTCGAAATTTAATCTATGCCAAACTGATCCCTTGTTATGTTCAAGTCGTCCTCGAACTTGCGATGTGTTGCTTCGAATAAATGCTCGAAAATATCACCAAGCTCGCTTTCCAGAACCTTAATACCCTCACCAGTTATTCCGCCTTTAACACAGACTTTTTCCTGCAGAGTAGGCAATGTATAAAATTCTTTTCTCAAAAGTTCTCCAAGACCAATCAGCATCTCACTAGTCAATTTCGTCGCCGTATCATAGTCAATATCCGTTTTCTTTACAGCCGCTAGGATAAACTGTTGTGACAAGTAGCTAAAGAACGCTGGGCCACAGCTCACGATGTCAGAAGCTACCCTCGTAACCGAGGAATCTATTTCAACAGGTGTAGAAATTGTATCGAATAATGAAGCAAGTTCCTTTTTCCAAGTATCGCCACACCTTGATCCGTAGGATACGAGTGAAACTCCCGCAAGGGCTCTGTTTGTTATACTCGGTATGGCTCTTGCAACTGAACAGGGTACCGCGCTTTCTAACTGTGCCACGCTGATTGGACTTGTAATCGAAATAATGCATTTATCCTTTGTTAACACGGATTCTAACTCCTGTAATAATGGATATACATCGTGAGGCTTTACGCATACAAAAATGGCATCAGTTTGCTCAGCTACCTCCACTGCACTTGCTTCAACTGTTATCCCCGGAAACGCCTTTTTTAACTCGGCCGCTTTCAACAATGTTCTATTGGTAACGATCATCGAAGAAGGGGAAACGGCATTCCCATCAATCAGGGCTTCAGCCAAAATTCTCCCCATATTTCCGGTGCCAATAATCCCTATTTTCAAATCCCTTCCCTCCTTCTTGCAATTCGGGTCCCTTACTCCTAAGAATTTATGTGTCCATTTAACAAAATATAACCTAAGAAAGAAAGGTGTTATGAATGATTGAGTGGTTAAAAGAACGTAAGCTTTATTTATTAGTTGGCGCTGTATTAGTCCTTTTCTTTTCCTATGCTTATTTTTCAAATTCTATGCCTAAGGAAGAAGTGTTATCTGAGGAAAATTGGCTACCAGAGAATGACTTGAGTGTGAATAGCTTAGCAAGTGAAGCAACAGCGGAAGAGGAGACTGAAGTCCCGATTACCATGATGGCCGATATTAAGGGGGCAGTTAAAAAACCAGGAGTTTACGAAGTGAATAATGGTGAACGAATTATCAACCTTATCGAAAAAGCAGGCGGTTTACAAGAAGATGCCGATCCTTCAGCTGTAAATTTTGCCCTGAAAGTAAGTGATGAAATGGTTGTTTATATTCCTAAAAAAGGAGAAGAAGGTCTTGGGGAAGGGGGAGTAGTCGGATTGAATCAGCAGGCTAGTTCGACAGGTCCTGGAGCTGGAAAAGTGAATTTGAACACTGCAACAACGAGTGAATTAGAAACCTTGCCAGGGATAGGTCCGGCAAAGTCCTCAGCTATCCTTGAATATAGGGAGAGTAATGGAGCTTTTAAAACAATCGAGGATTTGAAGTCTATCTCAGGGATTGGTGAAAAAACCTTTGAAAAACTAAAAGACCTTATTACAGTCAAATAAGAAATTGCAGACAAGTCGGTAAACCTTTAAACTGAAGTAAAGAATTTAAAAGAAGGGGAATCATCATGGAAAGAATATCTTGGAATGAATATTTTATGGCCCAAAGCCAGTTGCTGGCTTTAAGAAGTACGTGTACTAGATTAACGGTTGGTGCAACCATTGTGAGAGATAAGCGAATTATTGCAGGTGGATACAATGGTTCAATTGCTGGTGGGGATCATTGTATTGATGAAGGTTGCTATGTTGTCGATAATCATTGCATACGCACGATACATGCGGAAATGAATGCACTTTTACAGTGCGCAAAATTTGGTGTCCCCACAGCAGATGCGGAAATTTATGTAACGCATTTTCCTTGTTTACAGTGCTGTAAAGCCCTTATTCAAGCTGGCATAAAGACGGTTTATTATGCTGAGGACTACAAGAATCATCCATATGCAATTGAATTATTTAATCGAGCAGGTGTGAAAACAGAGCAGGTAAACTGTCGTCAAGTTATCCTAAAAGACTGATAATGAAAGGGAAACTAGTATATGTAGCGATTATTGCCTTATTTGCATTGTTGAGTGTTTTTGTCGATACTCTCCTTTTCGCATCAATTTCACTACTAATTTTCTTTTACTTCTATCTTTCAAAAAAATTTATTGGAAATTCTTTAATAATCCCTGTAGCGGTGTATTTTTCTTTCATCCTATTGGGAGCTCTTACAGTTTCGTCGCAAGTAGGCCTATTGGAGGGCGATGAAACAAACTTCACTCTTTATTTTATTGATGACATTAACTATGATGGGAACCGTTTATCGGCTATTGCGGAAGTTACTCCTGGTGGAGAACGAATAATTATGAATTACCGACTTCGTTCTCCTCAGGAAAAGGCGATGCTTCAAAAGATGATTTATCCTGGGGTTAGCTGTAAAGTTACGGGAACCCTCACAAAACCAAATCAGGCAAAGAATCCTAATAGTTTTGATTATCAATTGTATCTAAAGCGAAAAGAGATTTTCTGGATCCTTCAGCCAAATGAAATATCTCCTTCATTATGTACACAACCTCAAGGAAACCTAATTACAATACTGAAAAGGGTTAGGCAAAAAGAAGTCGATAAATTAGAAGAGAAGATGGATGAAGAACTTGCAGCAATTTTTGCGGCGCTTTTATTTGGGGACAGAAATCTAATGAAACCTGAAATGGAGGAAGCTTATGCAAAAACAGGAACCGTCCATTTACTAGCTATCTCAGGACTTCATGTTGCCCTCTTAACCGGTATGTGTTTTGCCTGTCTCCTTCGATTAGGGGTGACAAGGGAAAAAGCAGAGTTGATGCTCATCATGATGCTCCCTTTTTACGCTGTTTTAACGGGTTTGGCTCCTTCTGTAAACCGTGCCGTCCTAATGCTCATGTTGGTGTTAGTTGCACGCAGATTAAAATGCCAAATCACTCCACTTGATGCCATCTCGATCGCCTTCCTATTCTTAGTGATTTTTTCTCCTTTTACGATTTATGAACCTGGTTTTCAGCTATCCTTTGGTGTGAGCTTAGCGTTGGTACTATCCTCGACTAAAATTATTAATCAATTTCAATCTTACATATTAAAATTGATTGTAGTATCATTTGTCGCCCAACTTGCTAGCATTCCGATTCTATTAAGTTATTTCTACGAAATCTCTCTCATATCTGTTATGACAAATCTTTTGTTTGTTCCGCTATTTTCGGTTGTCATCCTCCCGCTTGTTCTTGTTACGTATTTAGCAGGTATATTCTTTCCTTTTGTGTCAGACTTCTTTTTATATTTGGTGGCCATCTTTGTCTCGTTTGCCAATAATGTTTCAGTATCGTTAGCTTCTTTCCCGTTTTCATCTTTAGTAATCGGAAAGCCAAGTCCTTTTATTTTGCTCCTTTATTTAGTGGCCTATCTGGTATTCTTTATTAGCTGGGAGAAAGGAAAGGGGAAGAAAACCTTCGCTCTTTTGCTCTTGCCGATCATTCCAGTACTTTTTCAAGTTGTACTTCCTTATCTCTCTCCTTATGGAAAAGTGGTCTTTATTGATGTTGGACAGGGGGATAGTATTTTGATTCGACTTCCATATAATCGTGCTAATTACTTAATTGATACAGGCGGAACTATTTCTTACCATAAAGAAGACTGGGAACAACGAAGGAATCAATTTGAAACAGGAGAAGATATTTTGGTGCCCTTTTTAAAAAGTGAGGGGGTAAGGAAGTTGGATAAGCTAATTTTGACACATGGAGATATGGATCATATTGGAGGGGCCCCCGCCATATTGTCAAATTTACGTATTGAGGAGATTCTAATTCCTATTTCCCTCGAGCGGAGTGAAATGGAGAGGAAAGTCATGGGGATCGCTGAAACAAAACAAGCTAAGGTCAGGATTGTTGGCGCTGGTGCCCGTTGGGAAGTACGTCAGGACCTATTTCAAGTCATTAGCCCGTTAGAAAATCTCGAAGATAAAAACGAAGGTTCAATTGTCTTGTACGCAAGTTTTGGAGGGAAAAGATGGCTTTTTACCGGCGACCTTGGAGAGAGCGGAGAAACAGAACTAGTAAAACAATATTCGCGAATGAATGTAGATGTATTGAAGGTTGGCCACCATGGAAGCAAGACATCGAGTTCGGAAGTATTTCTTGATTCTATTCAACCTGAGATAGCTGTCATTTCAGCGGGGGAAGGAAATCGGTATGGTCATCCACATGCTGAGGTCCTAGAGGGGTTGGAAGATCGCAAAGTGAAACTTTTCAGAACAGATACGCATGGAGCTGTTATTTACAACTTTAATGGAAAAACAGGAACCTTTCGAACCTGGATTCCATAGGATATAAAAAAGTGTTGATTGGGAGAAATTAGGCAAAAAGAAAAGAGACTGCCAGAAGCAATCCCTGTCTAACATCAAGCTATGTAACTTTATCTTCCAATAACTTGAACGACTGTCGCAATGATGAACATCGTTGCAAAGAAACCAAACGAAACAACAAATCCAACACCTGCGTCGATTACATCATGACGTTTGTTTGTAATATTTTCTTCAAACTTATTCACAGTCCATCCCCCCTTAATCTTTTTTCAGTATAGACGATTTCATATAAAAAAGCCAGCCTAGTAATATGTTTCTCTCACCATATGATACACCGTTGCTATGTAAGTATCCCGGGTCTTGCATGGCGGCGTTTACCATATAACGGAATCGCTAGGTGAACATAGCGATTCCAATTTTGACTTGCCAAATTGGACAAGCTTCTTTAGGATTAAAGGGAATAATTTGGAGTGAACGGGGCGAAAATATTTGGTTTTAGATATATGGAAACAACTCAAAAAAAATAAAGTAGAGCCGATATACTTACTCTATGGAACTGAATCTTTTTTAATAAATGAGACAAAACAACTTCTCATTCAAAGTGTGCTAAGTGATGAGGAAATCGATTTTAACTTTTCAACATATGATTTGGAAGAAACACCTGTCGAGGCGGCCATTGAGGATGCAGAGACTTTTCCGTTTATGGGGGAGAAAAGGCTAATCATTCTCCAAAACCCTACCTTTCTAACTTCAGAAAAACAAAAAGGAAAAATAGTGGAGCATAATCTTTCAAGACTCGAAGCCTATTTAGCTGAGCCAGCACCCTACTCTGTGGTTGTCTTTTCAGCACCATATGAGAAACTTGATGAACGAAAAAAACTTACCAAAGAATTGAAGCGCAAAGCAGCAGTAGGAGAAGCGAAAAGGCTAAATGAGCACGATTTAAAAGCGTGGATTAAGGAAAGAGCGGCTGGTAATGGCGTCCAAATAGAGGAGAGTGCGATTGATTTAATGATAACTCTTGCAGGAACGAATCTATTTATGCTAGCGAGTGAAGTAGATAAACTTTCATTATATGCAGGCGAGGCTAGAAGAGTTGATTCAAGTATGGTAGAAAGATTAGTTGCTAGGTCTCTTGAGCAAAATATCTTTGTTTTAATAGAGAAAGTAGTTCAGCGGAAAATTGATGAGGCGCTTCGAATTTATTATGATCTCTTAAAACAAAATGAGGAGCCGATTAAAATTCTAGCATTGCTGGCCGGACAATTCCGCCTGATTTACCAGGTCAAAGAGCTCTCTCGAAAAGGCTATGGGCAGCAACAAATTGCTGGGGTGCTAAAAACCCATCCATACCGGGTCAAGCTAGCAGCTGGACAGGCAAGGTATTTTTCGGATGAAGAATTGTCAAGAATTATGAAAATGGTTGCCAATGCCGATTATCAAATGAAAACCGGTGGAATGAAAAAAGAACTACTGATTGAAATGATTTTATTTAATTTAAATAGAGCTAAATAAAAAAAACGACCTTTTTGGGTCGTTTTTTTGCGTAAGAAAAAATTAGCCGTTAGCGTTTAATTTTTTCATCATGCGGGATTTTTTACGAGCAGCTGCATTTTTGTGGATAAGACCTTTTGCAGCAGACTTGTCAAGCTTGCTAGCCGCAGCTGCGAAAGCAGTTTTTGCTTCGCTGTCGTTGTTTACGATAGCTGCTTCAGCTTTTTTAACAGCTGTACGCATAGAAGATTTAACAGTTATGTTATGTGCTCTATTTTTTTCACTAACTTTTACACGCTTGATTGCAGATTTAATGTTTGGCATTCCGTTCACCTCCTAAAAAGCGTCGAGAATTTAATGGAACTCGACATCCCAATACGTTTTCTTATTTATTAAGAACAAGTGATATTTTATCAAACGCCCGTCAATAATGCAATACCTCTATCTTCAATTCTCAGTGGTCAAATTGAATGTTTTTTTCTTATGTTGGTAAAGATAGGAATTATTGAAGGTTAAGGAGGATTCTAGTACATGGCAGATTCAATCGATTTAAGTATGTATTCTGTACGGACAGACCTCGCTGTGGAGGCTCGTGAAATGGCGATTGCCGAAAGAGTGAAAACCGTACACGATGAAACCAATCAGTCAAAACTTGAAGGCGTTATTATAAAGGAAAAGGAAGAAAATGATATAAAAATTTCTCTAGTCGAAGTGACGGCAGAAGGAGAAAAAGCAATTGGCAAAAAGCAAGGGCAGTATTTGACGATTGAGGTCCAAGGCATTCGTCAGAAGGATAGCGAGCTTCAACAGAAGGTAGAGGGTGTATTCGCTGGCGAGTTCTCTAGATTTCTTAAGCAAAAGGGACTGGGGGAAGATGCCTCCTGTCTGATTGTTGGACTAGGCAATTGGAATGTTACTCCTGATGCACTCGGACCATTGGTTTGTGAAAATTTATTGGTTACGAGACATTTATTTGAACTGCAACCTGAGCATGTTGAAGAAGGGTATCGTCCTGTGAGTGCACTTGCCCCGGGAGTAATGGGACTTACAGGGATTGAAACAAGCGATATTATCTTTGGTGTAGTAGAAAAAATAAAGCCGGATTTTGTTATTGCCATTGACGCACTTGCTTCTCGATCAATTGAAAGAGTAAACAGTACCATCCAGATTTCCGATACAGGAATTCATCCTGGCTCAGGTGTCGGGAATAAGCGCAAGGAATTAAGTCAAGAAACATTAGGGATTCCAGTTATCGCCATTGGGGTGCCGACCGTCGTTGATGCAGTTTCGATTACAAGTGACGCGATAGACTTTATATTAAAACACTTTGGAAAAGAGCTCCGTGAAGGAGATCGCCCATCACGTTCTTTAGTACCTGCAGGAATGACTTTTGGAAAGAAAAAGAAGTTAACAGAAGAGGATTTACCAGAGGAGCAGCATCGCCAAACGTTCTTGGGAATGATTGGCACTCTTGAAGAAGAAGAAAAGCGAAAGCTTATTTACGAGGTATTGGCTCCGCTAGGGCATAATTTAATGGTGACTCCAAAAGAAGTCGATGTGTTTATTGACGATATGGCGAACTTAATTGCAAGTGGTCTAAATTCAGCCCTCCATACGAAAGTAAATCAAGATAATGTCGGGACTTATACTCATTAATGAGTTCCGATTAGATAGTTTTTGGCAAAAATGAGGTTCTATCTTTTCTAGCAATGTCATAAGATTTACTAGACTTGCTAAAAGAGGTGGAACCGTGAAACGTTTAAAAGGACCAGGGATGATTGTAACTGTTCAAGGGACAAGCCTGTTTAAAGTGGTACTGGCTTTTATGTTTTTTCTTATATCCGTTTTTACATTTAGTGGTTTGATGACATCATTGAAGCCAGAGTTTCGCATCACTTCAACTTCCATCAACCAGGCAGCAAACAATATTAATGGTGAGATGCTTTACAGATTAATGGGCTGGGAAAATCATCAGTTTCTGCAATCCCTGCCTGAAAAGGAGGATTCTGTTAACCTTTCGAATCTTGTCTTTAAACTCTCAACCAATATTAGCCTCGATGATCCAAGAAGTTTCCTTGGTAGAGAACTCCCAGGGTTTGATCTATTTGATGGGAAAATACTAGTTGCTGGTGAAGGAACAAACTATACGAATATGCCTATGGAATCGCCGCCACCTATTGAAGTCCTTAAAGCTGAGCAAGAAGCGGCTCTTCAAAATACAGAGGATATTGAAAAAACAAGTGACAGCGAGAATAAACCAGCCCCTCCTAATACGACGGGTGACCGTAAAGTGGTTTATGTATATTTCTCTCATAATCGTGAATCTTATTTGCCTTATTTAGAAGGAGTAACAGATCCAAATCTGGCTTATCATTCAAAAGTGAATGTAACCCAAATCGGTGACCGCTTAAAGAAGACTCTAGAAGGTAAGGGAATTGGTACCACGGTCGATAAAACAGATGTGCATGCTAAATTGAACCAAAAGGGGTTAACCTTTGGTCAATCTTATCAAGAGTCAAGAAATGTGGTTCAAAGTGCGATGGCTTCAAATGAAAATTTAACGTATTTTATTGATATCCATCGTGATTCAAGACGCAAAAAGGATACGACGATTAACATAAATGGAGAATCTTATGCAAAACTTGCTTTTGTCATCGGTGGAAACAACAAAAATTATGAGAAAAACTTAAAACTTGCTAATGAGCTTCATGAGAAGCTTCAGCAGAAATATAAAGGGCTAAGCCGCGGAATTATTGAAAACAAAGGGGCTGGCTTTAATGGAGTATATAATCAGGACCTGTCTGAAAACGCGGTGTTAATCGAATTCGGTGGTGTCGATAATACTTTCGAGGAACTATATCGGTCAGCAGACGCCTTAGCGGATGTATTCGGTGATGTTTATTGGCAGGCTGAAGAAGTGAATGGACAAGCGGATAATTAAGACAATCCAAGGTGGTTATATCGATGAAGATGTTTATGCTAAAAGCCTTCTTATTAGTTTGCATCATGTTCATCTGTGTATTAACAGGAATGCAGCTTGCCAACAAAGGGATTCATGATATGAAGGGGTTCGAAGACCCTAAATTCAAGTCTGCTTTTACGGTAAAAGAAAATGATGAAGGGAAGGTTGAAACAGCGATCCTTGGGAACGATGTTTCTAGTCATGACCTTCAGAAAAAGAAGGAGCAGCTTGAAAAGATGGAAACCTTTAACCTGTTTTCTTCGATGGGCAAAAAACTAGCAGATGGACTTGGAGCAGGCGTTGAAAAATCGCTAGAATTGATTACAAATAAGGAAAAGTGAAAGAAACGGGGCATCCCGTTTCTTTTACTTTTCCTTACTATGGATTATGAATAGTTCGGGTGTTGAGGGGGATGCCAGTTTCTTAGTAGGATATGAGTAGAGGGTTTCTAATTATCCGAAACGAGTTGGAAAAGTGTTGAACGGTAAAATAGGAGGTCTCTATATTAGCCGAAACGGGTTGGAAAAGTGTTGAACGGTAAAATAGAAGTTCTCTAATTGCCCGAAACGAGTTGGAAAAGTGTTGAACGGTAAAATAGAAGGTCTCTAATTACCTGAAACGAGTTGGAAAAGTGTTGAACGGTAAAATAGAAGGTCTCTAATTGCCCGAAACGGGTTGGAAAAGTGTTGAACGGTAAAATAGAAGGTCTCTAATTACCCGAAACGGGTTGGAAAAGTGTTGAACGGTAAAATAGAAGGTCTCTAATTACCCGAAACGAGTTGAAAAAGTGTTGAACGGTAAAATAGAGAAACTCTAATTGCCCATAGGGGGTTGAAAATTACCCAAGTAGTAACTGATAGATTTCTAAATTAATCCAACCTCTCTACACGATTCTGCACAAGTCTTCAATAATAATTGAATCTTCATCCCCCTACTGCTATAATCAAAAAATAGTGTGTATGCGCGAGAAAAGTAGGAGTGAAGCACCAATGAATAGAGAAGAAAAACTTAACAGACAATCTAAAATACGTAACTTTTCGATTATCGCTCATATCGATCATGGTAAATCGACGCTAGCTGACCGTATCCTTGAAAAAACGAATTCGTTGACTGCGAGGGAAATGAAAGATCAGTTGCTAGACTCGATGGACTTAGAGCGAGAACGAGGAATCACAATCAAACTGAATTCAGTTCAATTGAAATACAAGGCTAGGGATGGAG
Source organism: Mesobacillus maritimus (assembly GCF_044803185.1). Taxonomy (GTDB): domain Bacteria; phylum Bacillota; class Bacilli; order Bacillales; family Cytobacillaceae; genus Mesobacillus_B; species Mesobacillus_B maritimus_B. The sequence goes on along the minus strand of NZ_CP085225.1, from coordinate 4,230,386 downwards.
AGATTTACACCTTCCACCTTATCGATACACCTGGTCATGTCGATTTTACTTATGAGGTATCTCGAAGTCTTGCGGCCTGTGAAGGTGCAATTCTTGTCGTTGATGCTGCCCAAGGGATTGAAGCTCAAACATTAGCGAACGTCTACTTAGCACTTGATAATGATTTGGAAATTGTCCCGGTTATCAACAAAATCGATCTTCCTAGTGCTGATCCTGAGCGAGTAAGAGGAGAAATAGAGGATGTTATCGGCCTTGATGCGTCGGAAGCTGTGCTTGCCTCAGCGAAAGCAGGGATTGGGATTGAGGAAATCCTCGAACAGATCGTTGAGAAAATTCCAGCCCCAGAAGGCGATCCTGATGCCCCTTTAAAAGCGCTCATCTTTGACTCCTTATACGATGCTTATCGTGGGGTTGTTGCTTATATCCGAGTGGTAGAAGGGACAGTCAAGGCTGGCGACAAAATTAAAATGATGGCAACAGGGAAGGAATTCGAAGTAACTGAGGTGGGGGTATTTAACCCCAAGCCTATCCTTGTTGAAGAGTTATCAGTCGGAGATGTTGGTTTCCTCACGGCAGCTATTAAAAACGTTGGCGATACACGTGTGGGGGATACCATCACCAATGCTAAAAATGGGACCACTGAAGCCCTACCTGGTTACCGTAAATTAAACCCGATGGTTTACTGTGGTCTCTATCCAATTGATACAGCAAAATTTAATGATTTAAGGGAAGCGCTCGAAAAGCTTGAATTAAATGATTCTGCCTTACAATTCGAACCTGAGACGTCTCAGGCATTAGGATTTGGCTTCCGTTGTGGTTTCCTTGGATTGCTTCATATGGAAATCATTCAGGAGCGGATTGAGCGAGAGTTTAAAATTGATTTAATTACAACAGCTCCGAGTGTTATCTATCACGTTGTTATGACAGATGGTACGGAAATTAAGGTCGACAACCCATCTAATATGCCTGACCCACAAAAAATTGATCGAGTAGAAGAGCCATACGTAAAAGCGACGATGATGGCACCGAATGATTATGTTGGTCCAATTATGGAAATTTGTCAGGAAAAGCGTGGTAATTTTATCGATATGCAATATCTCGATGAAACCCGTGTCAGCATTGTTTATGAAATTCCGCTATCAGAAATCGTTTATGATTTCTTTGATCAGCTAAAATCTAGTACAAAAGGTTATGCCTCTTTTGACTATGAATTAATAGGCTATAAACAATCTAAGCTTGTTAAAATGGACATTCTTCTAAATGGGGAGCAAGTTGATGCTTTAAGCTTCATTGTCCATAGAGACTTTGCCTACGAACGTGGAAAAGTAATTGTTGAAAAACTGAAGGAACTTATCCCGAGGCAACAATTCGAAGTACCTATCCAAGCAGCGATTGGAACAAAAATTGTCGCGCGTTCATCGATTAAAGCAATGCGTAAAAACGTTCTTGCAAAATGTTATGGTGGCGACATTTCACGTAAAAGAAAATTGTTAGAAAAACAAAAAGAAGGTAAAAAGCGGATGAAACAGGTTGGTTCTGTAGAAGTTCCGCAAGAAGCCTTCATGGCTGTGTTGAAGATGGATGACAACAGCTCTAAAAAATAGCGATTTTTGGAGGAGGTTAGACCGGCATGAATCAACACCAGCCGGGTCTAGCCTCTTTTTTTAAAAGTAAGGAAGTAACAGTTTTAACTTAAAGAATTGTCCAGCTCCAGCGCCCTAGTGGCTAGTGTCCTTCGCTCTCCGCCGCAACGATTGCGTCAAGCACGAATGCGCCTCCGGCTCTTCGTGTTTCCTATATCTCAGTTGGAGGGCTCCAGGCCATACGCCGCTGAACAGGGCGCTTGCGCTTTTCCAAGAAAGAAGTGATAACCTTGATTAAAGCAGCATACATTCATATCCCGTTTTGTCACCATATCTGCCATTATTGTGATTTTAATAAGGTGTTTATGGATAGGCAACCCGTTGGTGAGTACCTATCTAGCCTTGAAAAAGAAATGAATATCACGATAAAGGAGAGTCCTGTTCCCGCCCTTCAGTCCATCTTTGTAGGTGGTGGGACGCCGACCGCTTTAGACGAGAAGCAATTGGGGATCCTTGTGCAAGCGATAGGGGAGACTTTGCCATATGATGCACAAACTGAGTATACCTTTGAAGCGAATCCCGGGGATTTATCGAAGGAAAAGCTGAGAATTCTAAAAGATGCAGGTGTTAACCGGTTGAGCTTTGGAGTGCAGTCGTTTAACGATGAGCTGCTTCAAAAGATTGGGAGATCGCACCGTGCAGCGGATGTCTTTAAATCGATTCGTGCCGCTCAAGATATTGGATTTGAAAACATCAGTGTCGATCTAATTTATAGTTTGCCGGGGCAAACCTTAGAGGACTTTAAATCGACTTTAACAACAGCGCTTGATTTAGATTTAGTGCATTACTCGGGCTACTCACTCATCATTGAGCCGAAGACTGTATTCTATAACTTAATGAATCGGGGAAAACTCCATCTACCAGGTGAAGAAATTGAAGCTCAAATGTATGAATTACTAATGGACTCAATGGAAAAGAAGGGCTTAAAGCAGTATGAAATTAGTAATTTCGCCCAGCCTGGTTTCGAAAGCAAGCACAACCTAACTTATTGGAGTAATGAAGAATATTTTGGTTTCGGTGCTGGTGCGCATAGCTATGTGAATGGATATCGGAGATCAAATCATGGTCCAATAAAAAAATATATGGAACCGCTAGAAATCGGTAGCTTACCATTTTTGGAAAACCATCCGGCAACGAAGGCAGAACAGATGGAAGAAGAAATGTTTCTTGGGCTGCGTAAAACAGAGGGCGTTTCAATTTCTCGCTTTATTGAAAAATTTGGTGTTAATCCTTTAGAATTATTCAAAAGGGAACTAAGAGAACATCAAGCGAACAAGCTGATTGAGCAGAGTGATGACCGAATTGTTTTAACTAGGAAGGGGCGCTTACTAGGGAACGAGGTATTTCAATCGTTTCTTGGGATATCTAATGATTGACATCAACGCTATTTATTGATAATTTATTATTAGATTTAGCACTCGTTATGAAAGAGTGCTAACAGAGGTGATGAGTGTTGTTAACAGACCGACAAGTATTGATTTTACAGGTAATTGTTGATGACTTTATCCGCACTGCACAGCCAGTGGGATCGAGAAGCTTGTCGAAAAAAGAAGAGATTTTATTCAGCTCGGCAACGATTCGTAATGAGATGGCCGATTTGGAAGAGCTCGGTTTTATTGAAAAAACACACACCTCATCAGGAAGGGTTCCTTCTGAGAAGGGGTATCGATATTATGTTGACCATTTACTGCTACCACAGAAGCTAGATCGCTCCGAGATTCAAACGGTTAGGTCGATTTTTGCAGAACAAATTTATGAATTAGAGAAAATTGTTCAGAAATCAGCAAAAATTTTATCCGAACTAACTAGTTATACCTCGATTGTTCTTGGGCCGACTGTAAATGACAATAAGCTTAAAAAAATCCAAATTGTTCCATTAAATCAGGATACTGCGATTGCCATTATCGTTACGGATACGGGTCATGTTGAAAACCGAATGTTCCATTTTCCTGCTAGTGTTGACCCTAGTGATGTTGAAAAGATGGTAAATATATTAAATGAGAGACTATCTGGAATCCCGCTCATTCATTTAAATGCCAGTATCTATAAAGAGGTTGCAGCCATTCTCAGACAGCATATCAAGAGTTATGACGTGTTGATGGGGTCGATTACTGAAACTCTTTCAATACCGGCAAGCGAAAAAGTGTTCTTTGGTGGAAAAACGAACATGTTAAACCAACCAGAGTTTAATGACATTGATAAAATTCGCAGCCTGATGGCTATGATTGAACAGGAAGAAGGGATTTCCCAACTCATACGGAGAAATCCAAAGGGGATCAATGTGAAAATTGGTAGGGAAAATAATAATTCAGCCATGGATAATTGTAGTCTAATTACTGCAACTTATTCTATTGGAGATGAAAAGCTAGGAACAATTGCGGTCCTTGGACCAACGAGGATGGAATACTCTAGGGTTATTAGCTTACTAGACTTTTTCAGTGCCGATTTATCAAAGGTTCTGACAAATTTGTATCAAAATAAATGAGCATGGAAATATTGTTAAGGGTGGAACTAGCTGTTCCATCCCCTTACCATGTCAAAAAGGTTAACAGATCGATATATAACATTATTTAAGGGAGGTGAGTAGGAACATGGAACAGAAAAACAACATGACATCAGAAATGGAACAGTCTGAACAAAATCAGCAAGAGGTTGTAGAAGAAGTCTTTGCTGAAGAACAGGCTGACAAACAACAGAATGAACAAAGTGCTCCCCTGAATGAAGAGAACCAGGAAGTTGCAGATAGTTCGAAAGTTGCTGAGTTAGAAGCAAAGCTTGAAGAAGCGGAAAATCGCTACTTACGTTTACAAGCGGATTTTGATAATTTCCGTCGCCGTTCGAGGTTGGACCTTGAAGCAAGCGCAAAATATAGAGCTCAAAGTCTTGTGACTGATTTATTGCCAGCTATTGATAACTTTGAAAGAGCTATGCAATTGGAAACAGATAATGAGCAAGCTAAATCCCTTTTAAAAGGGATGGATATGGTTTACCAGAGTTTGCTAGGCGCCCTTAAAAAAGAAGGTGTTGAGCAAATCGAGTCAGTTGGACAAGAGTTTGATCCGCACCGCCATCAGGCAGTGATGCAAGACAATGATGAAAATTACGGATCTAACATCGTCGTGGCTGAATTGCAAAAAGGTTATATGTTAAAGGACAGAGTTATCCGTCCTTCAATGGTGAAAGTGAATCAATAGATTTTTACATATTATGTGGGGAGGTAAATTTCCATGAGCAAAGTTATTGGAATTGATTTAGGGACAACAAACTCTTGTGTTGCCGTTTTAGAAGGCGGTGAAGCAAAGGTTATCCCGAACCCGGAGGGAAATAGAACAACACCATCTGTCGTAGCGTTTAAAAACGGGGAGCGCCAAGTTGGTGAAGTGGCGAAACGCCAAAGCATTACGAACCCAAATACGATTATGTCTGTTAAACGTCATATGGGAACATCTCATACAGAAGAAATCGAAGGCAAGAAGTATACACCACAGGAAGTATCAGCTATTATTCTTCAATACTTAAAATCATATGCTGAAGACTATCTTGGTGAGACTGTTACAAAAGCGGTTGTGACTGTTCCTGCTTATTTTAATGATGCTGAACGTCAAGCTACTAAAGATGCAGGGAAAATTGCTGGTCTAGAAGTTGAACGGATTATCAATGAGCCAACAGCTGCGGCTCTTGCCTACGGTATGGATAAAACAGATGAAGACCAAACGATTCTTGTTTATGACCTTGGTGGTGGAACATTTGACGTTTCCATTCTTGAACTAGGCGATGGTGTATTTGAGGTGAAATCTACTGCTGGAGACAACCGTCTTGGTGGTGACGATTTTGACCAAGTTATCATTGATTATTTAGTTGCTGAGTTTAAAAAAGAAAACGGCATTGACCTTTCTAAAGACAAAATGGCAGCTCAGCGTTTAAAGGATGCTGCAGAAAAGGCGAAGAAAGACCTTTCTGGTGTAACTTCTACGCAAATTTCATTGCCGTTCATCACTGCTGGCGAAGCTGGCCCACTTCACTTGGAAGTAAACTTAACTCGTGCGAAATTTGATGAGCTTTCTTCAAGTCTTGTTGAACGTACAATGGGGCCAACTCGTCAAGCATTAAAAGATGCTGGGTTAAGTGCATCTGAAATAGACAAAGTTATCCTTGTTGGGGGATCCACTCGTATTCCAGCGGTTCAGGAAGCAATTAAGAAAGAAACTGGCAAAGAGCCTCATAGAGGTGTAAATCCAGATGAAGTTGTCGCAATGGGTGCTGCCATTCAGGGTGGCGTCATTACTGGAGATGTCAAGGATGTTGTGTTGCTTGATGTTACACCACTTTCTCTTGGTATCGAAACAATGGGTGGCGTATTCACAAAGTTAATTGAACGTAATACAACCATTCCAACTTCTAAATCGCAGGTATTCTCAACTGCTGCAGATAACCAAACAGCTGTAGACATTCATGTTCTACAAGGTGAACGTCCGATGGCTGCTGATAATAAAACTTTAGGTCGCTTCCAGTTGGCTGATATTCCGCCAGCACCACGTGGTGTACCACAAATTGAAGTGAGCTTTGATATTGATAAGAACGGAATCGTTAATGTTCGTGCGAAAGACCTTGGAACAAATAAAGAACAAGCGATTACAATCAAATCTTCTACTGGACTATCAGATGAAGAAATTGACAAGATGGTAAGAGAAGCTGAAGAAAATGCTGATGCGGATAAAAAGCGTAAGGAAGAAGTTGACCTTCGCAATGAAGCGGATCAGCTAGTGTTTACGACTGAAAAGACTCTTAAAGATCTTGAAGGTAAAGTAGATGAGGCGGAAGTTACGAAAGCGAATGAAGCGAAGGATGAACTAAAAGCCGCTATCGAGAAAAATGATCTTGAAGAGATTCGTGCGAAGAAGGATGCATTGCAGGAAATCGTTCAAGCTCTAACAACTAAGCTTTATGAACAAGCTGCACAACAAGCTCAGGCGGGGCAGGGTGCTGAAGGCCAAACTGATTCAGCCAAGGATGACAATGTTGTCGATGCTGAATTCGAAGAAGTAGACGATAAGAAGTAAGCATCGTCACCCTAAAGTCAAAGTCAGGTCTTTCTTGGCTTTGGCTTTTTATTTGATTAAGATTGTAAACGTAGTGACTTTCATTCCATAGTTCAAAGGTTCTTTATTAAAGGCTAAAGTAAATTGTTAACTTCCAAATACTTGATTGGAGCGGAAGGCACGAAGACTCATGCGGGAGTGCAAGGCCAAGGGAGACTCCGTAGGAGCGAAGCGACGAGGAGATAGAAAAGCGGAATCGCCTTGTTCAGCCCTGACAAGCGCTGGAGGGCCGGCAGATGAAGTCGTTCTTTGACTTCAACTGACAGACCGAAGCGTCTCGAGGGGCTAGGCGCTAGAGCTAGACAGGCTCCCGGACTGCCCGCGAACCGCTCGTGCCTGGAGCGGAAATCAACGGCCAATTTTACAAGAAATCTTTGACTTGGTGAAAAGCAGGTGGAATAGACCGCCAGGCTTATAGGTAGCAATAGCGGTTTTAATATATTGCACTCTTTGAGCTGTGAATGGTAAAATTACCTTTATGTGAAAAGAATCGGGAGTGTTAAAAATGAGTAAACGGGATTACTACGAAGTCCTTGGCGTTAGCAAAGGGGCATCCAAGGACGAAATTAAAAAAGCCTATCGAAAATTATCTAAAAAATATCATCCAGACATCAATAAAGAGCCTGATGCAGATGAAAAGTTTAAGGAAGTAAAGGAAGCATATGAAGTACTAAGTGATGACCAGAAAAAAGCTCATTACGACCAGTTTGGCCATACAGATCCTAACCAAGGCTTTGGTGGAGGAGATTTTGGCGGCGGATTTGGTGGGTTTGAGGATATCTTCAATTCCTTCTTCGGCGGCGGTGGAAGAAGGAGAGATCCAAATGCACCAAGACAAGGTGCGGACTTACAGTTTTCAATGACCCTTTCTTTTGATGAAGCTGTATTCGGAAAAGAAACGGACATTGAAATTCCGCGTGAAGAGACTTGTGACACTTGTAAGGGATCAGGTGCAAAACCTGGTACAAAAGTAGATACTTGTAGTCACTGTAAAGGTACAGGTGAATTAAACATCCAGCAAAACACTCCATTTGGTAGGATTGTGAATCGTAGGGTTTGTTCATACTGTAGTGGAACAGGTAAGGAAATCAAAGAAAAGTGCCGTACATGTTCTGGGGCAGGTAAAGTGAAAAATCGCCATAAGATCCATGTTAAAATTCCTGCGGGTGTTGATGATGGTCAACAACTACGAGTAGCTGGCAAAGGTGAACCAGGGGTAAATGGCGGACCTGCCGGGGACTTATACATTGTGTTCCATGTCCGTTCTCATGAGTTCTTTGAACGCGATGGGGACGATATTTACTGCGAAATGCCTATTACCTTTGTACAGTCTGCACTTGGGGATGAAATCGAAGTACCTACTGTACATGGAAAAGTGAAATTGAAGGTTCCAGCGGGAACACAAACTGGGACGAGGTTCCGCTTAAAAGGCAAAGGTGTACCGAATGTCAGAGGGTATGGAACGGGTGACCAACATATCATCGTAAAAGTTGTAACGCCAACGAAACTTTCGGATAAACAAAAGCAGCTTCTTAGAGAGTTTGCTGATATAAGCGGTCAATCTCCTCTAGGAGAGCATGAAGAAGGGTTTTTTGCTAAAGTGAAAAGAGCCTTTAAGGGTGAATAATAAAGGAGCGGGATTTTAATGAAGTGGTCTGAAATCGGCATTTTAACAACAAATGAAGCGATTGAACCAATCTCTAATATATTACATGAAGCAGGTGCAAGCGGGGTTGTCATAGAGGACCCATTTGATCTTGTAAAAGAGAGGGAAGACCAGTTCGGAGAAATCTATCAGCTCGATCCTCAAGATTACCCTGATGAAGGGGTTATTGTAAAAGCCTATCTTCCTGTAAATAGCTTTCTAGGAGAAACGGTAGAAGAAATTAAGTTAGCGATTAATAATCTCATTCTTTACAATATCGATATTGGCCTGAATAAAGTTACCTTAAGTGAGGTTCGTGAAGAAGAGTGGGCGACAGCTTGGAAACAATATTATCATCCAGTGAAGATCTCCGATAAGTTCACAATTGTGCCGACATGGGAGGACTATAGTCCAGTTCACAGTGATGAGTTAATTATTGAACTCGACCCAGGAATGGCCTTTGGAACTGGTACTCATCCAACCACTGTGCTTTGTATTCAGTCACTTGAACGGACCGTAAGACCGGGAGACCGCATCGTGGATGTCGGTACAGGTTCTGGAGTCCTGAGCATTGCAGCAGCGAAACTGGGAGCGACAAGAGTAGAGGCTTTAGACCTAGATGAAGTAGCTGTTAATGTGGCAAAATCGAATATAACGCTAAATAAGGTCGATGATGTGGTGAAGGTTCGTCAAAACAATCTTCTTGATGGGGTGGAAGGAGAGGCAGATATTATCGTTGCGAATATCCTTGCCGAGGTTATTCTTCGGTTTGTAGATGACGCATATCGCCTTGTGAAAAAGGATGGATATTTCATTTCATCTGGTATTATTCAGCAAAAGAAAGACGATGTAAAAGAAGCAATTCTTAAGGCAGGCTTCACAATCGAAGAAATCATCACGATGGAAGACTGGGTTTCAATTATTGCAAAGAAGTAAATTGAGAAAAAAGGGGTTTTCCTTAATCCCCTTTTTTCTATTGGAAAAAATACTTTATCAGGCTGATTTTTAAACGACAAGGGAAGGTGCAGCCTATGCAGCGCTATTTTGTGAATGGTCCCTCAAAAGACAGTAGGTTTTATATCGAGGGTGAGGATTATCATCATATTGTCAGGGTCATGCGTATGAAGCAAGGCGATCAAATTATTTGTGTTTCACCAAACGGAGAAAGTGCAATTTGTGAAATTGCAGAAATTACCGGTGAACAAGCAGTAGCGGACATTGTACAATGGAATGTGGATTCCTCAGAGCTTCCTATTCAAATTACAATTGCGAGCGGATTGCCCAAAGGGGATAAACTTGAGTTAATCATCCAAAAAGGGACGGAACTCGGAGCCTTTGGTTTTGTCCCTTTTGTTGCAGCTCGCTCTATTGTCAAATGGGACGAGAAGAAAAGTAGCAAAAAAGTAGATCGCTGGCAAAAAATTTCAAAAGAGGCTGCTGAACAGTCACACCGTAGCCATGTTCCAGAGGTCGCATCCCCTATAACTTTTTCTAATTTAGTAAAGGAAGCAGAGGATTTTGACTATAAATTAATTGCTTATGAAGAAGAGGCTAAACAAGGTGAGACTTCGGTGCTTTTTGAAGTGTTGAATAAAATGCGACCAAAGGAATCCCTGATTATTGTGTTTGGTCCTGAGGGCGGACTAACAGAAAAGGAAGTAGCAATGCTCCAGGAAAATGGTTTTCAATCCTGTGGATTAGGACCACGAATTTTAAGGACAGAAACAGCGCCGCTCTATTTACTATCCGCTGCGTCCTATCATTTTGAATTAATGAGGTGAAGATTATGCCTACAGTTGCTTTTCATACACTTGGTTGTAAAGTAAATCATTATGAAACAGAGGCAATCTGGCAATTATTTAAAGAACAAAATTACGACCGTGTTGAATTTGAAACAACAGCGGATGTTTATGTGATTAATACCTGTACAGTCACCAATACTGGGGACAAAAAGAGTAGACAGGTGATTCGTCGTGCAGTCCGAAAAAATCCTGACGCTGTTATTTGTGTGACTGGTTGTTATGCCCAAACATCGCCAGCAGAAATTATGGCAATTCCAGGTGTAGATATTGTTGTAGGAACTCAGGACAGGGTGAAAATGCTTGAGTATATTGAACAATATAAAACAGAGCGTGAGCCTATTAACGGTGTCCGTAATATTATGAAAAACCGTGTTTATGAAGAATTGGATGTTCCTGCGTTTACTGACCGTACAAGAGCTTCACTTAAAATTCAAGAAGGCTGCAATAACTTTTGTACATTTTGTATAATTCCTTGGGCACGTGGCTTAATGAGATCTCGTGACCCACAAGAAGTCATCCACCAAGCACAACAGTTAGTAGATGCTGGTTATAAGGAAATTGTCCTAACGGGCATTCATACAGGTGGCTATGGTGAGGATATGAAGGACTATAATTTAGCTAAACTCCTCGCTGATCTTGAAGCGAACGTCAGTGGCTTAAAGCGCCTCAGAATTTCTTCCATTGAGGCTAGTCAGATTACCGATGAAGTGATTGATGTGATTGCAAAATCGAATATTGTTGTTCGACATCTGCATATTCCACTTCAATCTGGTTCTGATACGGTGTTAAAAAGAATGCGCAGGAAATATACAATGGAGTTTTTCGGAGAGCGCATCAATCGTTTGAAGGAAGTACTTCCTGGATTAGCAGTTACCTCTGATGTTATTGTCGGCTTCCCAGGTGAAACTGAAGAAGAGTTTATGGAAACCTACAATTTTATCAAAGAACATAAATTCTCTGAGCTTCATGTTTTCCCATATTCAAAACGTACTGGTACACCAGCAGCGCGTATGGATGATCAAGTGGATGAAGAGGTAAAGAATGAGCGAGTACACAGACTCATTGCTCTTTCCGACCAGTTGGCAAAAGAGTACGCTTCTCAATTTGAAAATGAAGTACTTGAGATTATTCCTGAAGAGGAATCTAAGGAGAACGACGGCTATTTAGTTGGTTATACTGATAACTATCTTAAAGTTCTTCTTCCTGCAACAGAAGACCTGATTGGTAAACTTGTAAAAGTGAAACTTACAAAGGCCGGTTATCCATATAATGAAGGCCAGTTTGTCCGTGTTATGGACGAAGACACAGTTACTGAAAAAGCAGCGATATAAAAAATAGGAATTTGTACTTGGTATGTAGTTCCATAACGGTTTAAAAGCACAAAAGAACTACCAATTTGAAACCTAAATCCTTAGTGATTTAGGTTTTTTTTAGTGCGCCCAGCATGGGTCCAGTCTATAGGGTGCAAGTCCCGAACTGTGAAGGCAGAAGTAGCAGTAGCTTAACGCAAGGGTGTCCGTGGTGACGCGGAATCTGAAGGAAGCGAGCGGCAAACCTCCGGTCTGAGGAACACGAACTTCATATAAGGCTAGGTATCATTGGATGAGTTTGCTAAACAAAACAAAGTCCTTTCTGCCGAAGGTGATACAGAGTAAATGGAGCAGATAGATGGAGGGAAAGACTGTACTCTTACCTGGGGAGGTCTGGCTGGAAAGCCGAGCACACTCGGTAAACTACTCTGAGAAGAGTAGCTGAGCAGTCAGAAGTCAGCAGAGGTCATAGTACTTGACTAGCTATAGATAGTTAAGGAAGGACTGAACATTTAGGAAGAATATACACTAGGCGTTCACTGGTTATGATGATACAGACAATCCATTAATGGACTTACTTGAAGGAGGACGTGGTGAATTCCACTGGGGACTTTAAGAGGGTGGAATAAGCAGTGGCACAATCAGAACGTATATTCACGAGAAAGGATTGTATCGGAATGATGGAACGACTACTGTCGCGGGAAAATCTACTTTCGGCATTAAAACGAGTCGAAAAGAATAAGGGTAGCCACGGTGTAGATGAAATGCCTGTAAAATCCCTACGAGCGCATCTTCTACAAAACTGGCAAGAAATCCGAAATTCAATAGAGACTGGAACTTATGAGCCTATGCCAGTCAGACGTGTCGAAATCCCGAAACCGAATGGCGGCATACGTTTATTAGGAATTCCTACCGTGACAGATCGTTTGATTCAACAAGCGATAGCCCAAATATTAACCCCAATCTATGACCCATCCTTTTCCGAAAATAGCTACGGGTTCAGACCTAGAAGAAGAGCACATGACGCTGTTAGGAAAGCAAGGACATATATAGAAGAGGGCTATAGATGGGTAATAGATATGGATTTAGAAAAGTTCTTCGACAAAGTAAATCACGATATGCTTATGGGACTCTTGGCGAAAAGAGTTAAAGATAAGACGCTTCTAAAGTTAATTAGAAAATACTTAGAATCGGGAATTATGATAAACGGAGTGGAGATTATCAGTGAAGAAGGAGTTCCTCAAGGTGGACCACTTAGTCCACTATTGTCCAATATTATGCTAGATGAACTCGACAAGGAACTAGAGAGAAGGGGACATAAATTTGTCCGTTACGCAGATGACTGTAATATCTACGTTAAAACCAAGAAAGCAGGTTTACGTGTTAAAAGCTCTATAACTGCCTTCATTGAGAAGAAACTCAAGCTAAAAGTGAATGAGGGGAAAAGTGCAGTAGAACGACCGTGGAAACGAAAGTTTCTTGGATTTAGCTTCACATCACACCGGAATCCTAAAATCCGTATCGCAAAAGAGAGTATAAAGAGAGCTAAAAATAAAATAAAAGAACTGACATCAAGGTCGAAATCCATCTCAATAGAATTACGCATTGAGAAATTAAATGAATACCTTGTAGGTTGGTGCGGATATTTTGCGTTGGCCGATACGCCAACTCCCTTTAAACAACTAGATGAAACAATTCGAAGAAGACTTCGGATGTGCCTGTGGAAACAATGGAAACTACCTAAAACCAAAGTAAAAAGGCTCATTTCTTTAGGAGTTCCAAAAGAAAAAGCCTTTGAATGGGGAAATTCACGTAAGAAATACTGGCGCATTTCTAATAGTCCTATTTTAAACACAACGCTTAATTTAGAATTTTGGCGAAAACATAAGCTGAAAAGTCTAGTAAATAGATACAATTACTTACGTCATACCTAAGTGAACCGCCGTATACCGAACGGTACGTACGGTGGTGTGAGAGGTCGGGGGTTAGTCACCCCCTCCTACTCGATTGTTTTATAATCATTTTTAAAAGGACCTTTTCCGAGATTTTTATGCCTATTCAAGGACAAAAAGCGGAAGGAAAAAGAGTATTTTGTCCATGAGAGGCTGTCTCAAGGACAAAAAGCGGAAGAAAGAAGAGGGTTTTGTCCATGAGAGGCTGTCTCAAGGACAAAAAGCGGTATGAAAAAGAGAATTTTGTCCATGAGAGGCTGTCTCAAGGACAAAAAGCGGAAGAAAGAAGAGGGTTTTGTCCATGAGAGGCTGCCTCAAGGACAAAAAGCGGAAGGAATAAGAGAATTTTGTCCATGAGGGGCTGTCTCAAGGACAAAAAGCGGAAGAAAGAAGAGAATTTTGTCCATGAGGGGCTGTCTCAAGGACAAAAAGCGGAAGAAAGAAGAGAATTTTGTCCATGAGGGGCTGTCTCAAGGACAAAAAGCGGTATGAAAAAGAGTATTTTGTCCATGAGAGGCTGTCTCAAGGACAAAAAGCGGAAGAAAGAAGAGGGTTTTGTCCATGAGAGGCTGTCTCAAGGACAAAAAGCGGAAGTAAAAAGAGAATTTTGTCCATGAGAGTCCACCTCAAGGACTCAAGGACAAAAGTTGGATAGAAGAAGAACGTGTTTTGTCCTCGTCTAATGTCTATCCCAAGGACAAAAAGCTAATCAGTCATTATTGCAGCTTTTTCCGCCCATGAAAGTAAATAATCATCTTCCCAAACCGATCTGCAAATGGTAGGACAAGCAGGGAAGAGATAACATTATATAAAACGCTAGCATGGGCAAGTTGCACTTCCATTCGCTCTGCAGTAAGCGGGGCAATCCGGGCATAATCATCGACCAAAGGGAAGAACACAAGCATACCTGCAAAATTCAACCAAAAATGAGCATAAGCTGTTAGTCTTGCTTCTTTCCCTGCCCCTGTAGCCGCTAAGAGGGCTGTCGCGCAGGTTCCGATATTCGCTCCCAGAATAGCAGCAAGCGCAGATGCAAATTCAATCGTACCTTCTGATAGAAACCCCATCAGGATGCCTGACATTGCCGTACTTGATTGAATAATAGCTGTTAACACTGTACCAGCTGCTAGGCTCATAAATAAATTTGTATTCATCTGGTTTAGTGTATGTTCAATGACAGGGAGAGTCGTTAAGGGATCGGCTAAATATGAAAAACCACGCATTGCCGCGAATACAGCTGCCATTCCAAAAAGGATTCTACCAATATTTTGATATCGTGAAGCCTTCGTTACCATCATGAACGCTCCAATCACTGCAAGCGGAACAATAAAAATATCAATATTGATTGTGATCATTTCAAGTGTGAACGTAGTTCCAATATTAGAACCAAGGATAATTCCGATTGATTGGCGGAAGGTGAGAATGCCTGCGCTTATCAATCCAATTGTGATCACCATTACAGCTGAACTGCTATGGAGAATTGCAGTAACAATCGCACCCGCTATAAGACCTTTTAGTGGCGTACCCGTCATCCTCACAATCCATTTTTTCATTGAATCAGCGGATAGACTAAACAGGCCCTTTCTAAGGACCATCATCCCTAAAAGGAAGACAGCAACAAATAAAATAAACAAGGCTAAATAGACCATCGACCCCCACCCTTTCATTCTATATCTATGAAAACAAAGGATGGACATGTCTTATATTTTCGTATATATGGACAATATCATTATTATTAAATATAAGCTTTAAATTCAGTTGACCTATCAACGCTGTTATATTATAATTGCAAAGTACATGGTATCCATGTGTTTTCATGTAAGTGTGTTGTGTTCGGAGGGAGGGAAAGAGAATGTCTAAAACTGTTGTTCGCAAAAACGAATCGCTTGAAGATGCTCTTCGACGCTTCAAAAAAACTGTATCGAAATCAGGTACAATTCAAGAAGCTAGAAAGCGCGAATTCTATGAAAAGCCTAGTGTAAAGCGTAAGAAAAAGTCTGAAGCTGCTAGAAAACGCAAGTTCTAAGAGAGGGTGGAATCAATTGAGTCTTCTCGAGCGTTTAAATAAAGATATAATACAAGCGATGAAGAACAAGGAAAAAGACAAACTCACGACATTTCGGATGTTAAAGTCTTCCTTGCAAAACGAAGCAATTAAGCTCGGGAAGCAGGAATTGTCCGAAGAGGAAGAGTTGACTGTACTTTCTCGCGAAATGAAACAACGCAAAGATTCCCTCCAGGAATTTGATAAAGCAGGTCGTGATGACCTTGTTGAAAAATTGCGAATGGAACTATCCTATGTTAAAGCATATATGCCGAAGCAACTCAGTGAAGAAGAGTTGATGACTATAATTTCAGAGACTATCGCAGTGATTGGGGCATCGTCTAAAGCTGACATGGGAAAAGTGATGGCTGCTCTCATGCCTAAAGTTAAGGGTAAGGCAGATGGATCACTTGTTAATAAACTTGTACAACAACACCTTTCATAAAAAAAATGAGCACCGGCCGTAAGCATTTTGCTTACGGCTTTAATTATGCTCATTAAAAGGTACATAACATGGATACATATGGTACGATAAGACTATACATAGGATACATGGTTTTTTTCAGTAATAAGCCCTAAATGGTCATAAGGTTCCTTTAAACGCTTTTAATGATAAATTCTATTAAAGGAAATGAAACTATCAGGGTATGATAAACGTAATACAGGGAGCCGCAAAAAAAGTTGAAAGGGGGGTGGAATTTGCGCGTAAGTCGATTTGTGATTTTGTTTTCATTAGTAATTGGCCTTATTTATTCGGTCTTTCCTGTTGGGACGTCAGCACAAGGAGAAACCATCTATGTAGTACCGGTGGAGAAGACAGTAGAAAAGGGCTTATTTGCTTTTTTAGAAAGGGCTGTTAAAGAAGCTGAAAACGATGGTGCTTCCGCTATTATTTTTGACGTCAATACACCTGGTGGAGCTGTTGATGCTGCTGGAGAGATTGGGAAATTGTTTACAACAACAAATATCCGTACAATTGCCTTTGTAAATAAGCAAGCCTTATCTGCGGGAGCTTTTATTTCATTGAATGCAGATGAAATTTACATGGTGCCCGGCGCTGTAATGGGCTCTGCTGCGGTCATCGACCAAAGTGGGAATGCAGCTGATAAAAAAGCTCAGTCCTATTGGTTAGCTGCGATGCGGAGTGCTGCGGAGGAGTCGGGCCGTGATCCAATCTATGCAGAGGCAATGGCAAATGTTGATGTGGATTTGCCAGAGTATGGCGCGGGAAAAGGTGAACTCTTGACGCTTACAACGGATCAGGCATTAGAGGTTGGCTACTCTGATGGTACCGTAACCAATTTAGCAGATTTAATTGAAACATTAGGATTTCAGGATCCAGTAATAAAAAATGTTGAAGAAAGTTTTGCTGAAAAGTTAGCAAGATTTATTACGCATCCTGTTGTGGTCCCTATTCTATTATCTATTGGCAGTCTAGGCCTAGTGCTTGAGTTGTACTCTCCAGGATTCGGCATACCTGGTTTCATGGGGATATCTTCGTTACTTCTATTCTTTTATGGGCATTTAGTTGCAGGGTTAGCAGGATATGAGGCCATTATCCTTTTTGTCATTGGTCTCGGTTTAATTGTCCTCGAGCTCTTTGTGCCAGGAGGAATAGCAGGGATTATTGGATTTATTGCCGTTATCGGCAGCTTCTTCTTGGCATCAGGAAATATTGTTCATATGGGATTATCCCTCTTGATTGCTCTTATCCTTTCAGTTCTTGTTTCTATCCTGATGATAAAGGTGTTGGGGAAAAAAGTGAAATTCTTTAGAAAAATCGTACTGACGGATTCAACAAGTACCGAGAGTGGCTATGTCTCAAATAAGACTCGTAATGATTTGGTTGGAATAGAAGGAGTTACGATTACTGCATTGAGACCTGCTGGTACAGTTGAGGTTGGAGATGAACGAATAGATGTTGTTAGTGAAGGTGGCTATATCCAAAAGGATAAGAAGGTTAAAATAGTAAAAGCTGAAGGATCAAGGATTGTCGTTCGAGAAATAGCAGAGTAATACATTGATTGGAGGAAAGATTATGGTAATGACTACTAGTACTATTTTTGTTTTAGTTGCAGTTGTAATAGGTTTAATACTGCTAAGCGTTTTATTTACTTTCGTACCAGTTATGCTGTGGATTTCAGCATTGGCTGCAGGGGTAAAAGTAAGCATCTTTACATTGATTGGGATGAGGTTACGTCGAGTTATTCCAAGTCGAGTAATTAACCCATTAATTAAGGCCCATAAAGCTGGACTTGGAGTAACAACCAACCAGTTAGAGAGCCACTATCTTGCAGGGGGAAATGTAGACCGTGTGGTAAATGCGTTAATCGCTGCTCACCGTGCAAACATTGAGCTCACATTTGAAAGAGCAGCTGCAATTGACCTTGCAGGTCGTGATGTACTTGAAGCCGTACAGATGAGCGTTAACCCAAAAGTGATTGAAACTCCGTTTATTGCTGGGGTTGCAATGGATGGAATCGAAGTAAAAGCGAAAGCCCGCATAACAGTACGAGCGAATATCGAACGTCTTGTTGGTGGTGCAGGTGAAGATACCATTGTAGCCCGTGTCGGTGAAGGAATTGTCTCGACAATTGGTTCTTCAAGTAATCACAAAAAAGTGTTGGAAAACCCAGATATGATTTCACAGACGGTCTTATCCAAAGGACTTGATGCAGGTACAGCATTTGAAATCCTCTCGATAGATATTGCGGATGTTGATATCGGTAAAAACATTGGTGCAGAGTTGCAAACAGAACAGGCTGAGGCAGATAAGAAAATCGCTCAGGCTAAGGCCGAAGAACGCAGAGCAATGGCTGTAGCTCAAGAACAGGAAATGAAGGCTCGCGTAGAAGAAATGAGAGCAAAAGTGGTTGAATCAGAAGCAACTGTTCCATTGGCCATGGCTGAAGCGTTAAAATCGGGAAATATCGGTGTAATGGATTACATGAACATCCAAAATATCTCTGCTGACACAGATATGAGAGACTCATTTGGTAAGCTTTCAGGTGGTAAAAAAGACGATAAAAAGAATGACTAATGAATTCCGGCTTTAAAGGAGGTACCTTAGATGGAGTTCCTATTTGAAAATCCCCTATTTATCTTTATCTTGATTGGTATTATATCAAGCTTGTTTAAAAGGGTAAAAGGGGAGCAAGAGCAACAGCCTAAAAGGCCGGTGCGTCCCGAACAACAAGGACCTACTTGGAATTCAGAGGATCAGATGCCTGCGGAACCGGAACCTCTTAAACCAATGAGGACCCAACCTTCTATTGATGAACGTTTAGAAGAGAAGAGGGAATTCGGTGGTGTACCGGAAAATCCGTTCTTGGATATCCAAAAAAAGTACGAGGAAAGACGCCGTGAGAATGAGAATAAACAATCACCTCGGCCCAACAATTTACAGAGCCGGACAGTTGTCCCAACGATTCAAGTAAAGGATCAGTCGGTGCAAGGAGTCTCAGTAGACTTAAGCCCAGAGCCAGACCGGGTAATTGAGGGCATTGCGTGGGCACAGGTTCTCGGGGAGCCGAGGTCACGGAATCCGCATCGGACGATGAGGCGAAAATAAGTAGTCAGTTAAAGCTCGACTAGGAAGTCAAAAAGAAGTGCTAGAACCCTATTTCAGCTCATACATATGAGATGAAAGGGGGTTCTTTTTTTTATGGCAAAAAAATGGAGCCAGCTTATACGTAATTGGATGACCCAGACAATGGATCTTCCACCCGATGTCATGATGGATCTCCCCCGAATTACAATGGTTGGTCAAATCCATATCTATATTGAGAACCACCGTGGCTTACTTGCTTTCTCCGATAGGGAGGTTCGGCTGTTGCTTGAGCAAGGACAGCTTCTTGTAAAGGGGAAAGCGTTTGTAATAAAAACGATTTTGCCAGAAGAAATCTTACTTGAAGGAAAAATCGACCAGGTGATATATATCAATGAATGATTCAGGAGGAACGGCATGAAAAATCAGTGGATAAGCGGTTGGATTGGTATCGTCCGAGTAAAAGTAACTGGCAGAGGGGTAGAACGATTCTTAAATCAATTGACGAGAAACGAAATTCTTATATGGAATGTAAAAAGGCACGGAACACAAGCCATTACCTTTCAGATAAGGTTAAATGATATAAAAAAACTTCGTGGACCTGCCAGAGAAAGTGAATGTAAAGTTCGATTTATTGAGAGGGCAGGTGGCCCTTTCTTTTTACAAAGATTATGGACAAACAGTGGGTTTGTCTTAGGTGCAGTTGCCTTTCTTGCGCTTATTTTAATCCTTTCGAACATGGTCTGGGGAATCGAAATAAAAGGAGCAAGTCCAGCTACTGAATATCAAATTCGGAAAGAGTTAGATGAGATGGGTGTGAAAATTGGTAAATCCCAATTTAGCATGGATAATGTCGATGTTATTCAACGCGAACTTACCGATAAGGTAAAGGTATTGACATGGGTAGGTGTGGAATTACAGGGGACAACCTACCATTTCCAGGTCGTTGAAAAGGCGGAACCCGAGAAACCTAAGTTATATAATGCCCAGAATCTCATTGCAACGAAGAAAGCTACAATTGTCCAAATGTTTGTTGAAGAAGGAGAGCAGGTTGTCGAGCTAAACGATAATGTAAAACCTGGACAGCTACTTGTCTCTGGGTTAATTGGGAAAGAGGATGAGAAACAGCCTGTTGCTGCAAGAGGAGAGATTCTAGGAGAAACTTGGTATAAGTCCCAGGTTGAACTGCCGCTGAATTCAACCTTCCAAGTATTTAGTGGGGAAGAAAAACGGAAGTATTATCTAAATCTCGCTGGGACTACTATTCCAATTTGGGGATTCGGGGAACATAAATACAAAGAATTTGAAAATGAGACTAGAGATCATGTGTTAAAATTGCTTAAATGGGAGCTCCCAGTGACCTTCAAAACCGAGACAATTCGCGAAAGGGAAGAGGTTAATCGTACTTATACTGAAAAGGAAGCAATAAAAAGAGCATCTGATTTGGCAAGAAAGGATATAAAAAACCAGCTACCTGAAGATGCTACTATTAAAGGGGAAGAAATTTTACATCAGTCAATAAAGAATGGTAAAGTAAAACTATCCATATTATTTCAAGTAATAGAAGATATTGCAGAAGGCCAACCAATTATCCAAGGAGACGAAGATGACTCAAGATTTGAAAACAATGGAAATCCAACTAGTTAATCATGAAGAAGCAATTGCATTGTTTGGAAACTCTGATGCCAACCTTAAAGCGGTGGAGAAGGAGTTAAGCATCTCAATTGTTACTAGAGGAGAATCAGTCAATCTTTCAGGTGAACCTGAAAAGGTTGAATTAGCACGGGAAGTACTTGAAAAGTTGCTTGCCGTTGTTAGAAAGGGGATTAATATCAGCGAAAGGGATGTCATTTATGCTATTCAACTAGCTGAAAAAGGGACCCTTGACTATTTTGAAGATCTCTATAATGAAGAAGTTGCGAAGAACTCCAAAGGAAAGCCGATTCGGGCTAAAACACTTGGACAAAGGTATTATATCAATGCAATTAAAAAGAATGACCTTGTTTTCGGAATTGGTCCTGCTGGGACCGGTAAAACCTATCTTGCAGTTGTCATGGCTGTAAGTGCCTTGAAAAATGGAAATGTTAACAAGATTATTTTGACCCGACCTGCTGTTGAAGCAGGGGAAAGCCTAGGGTTCCTTCCTGGAGATTTAAAGGAGAAGGTAGATCCTTATTTACGTCCACTGTATGATGCTTTACACGATATTCTAGGCATGGAGCATACGCAACGCCTAATTGAACGTGGAACCATTGAGATAGCCCCGCTTGCGTATATGAGAGGAAGAACACTCGATGATGCTTTTGTCATTCTGGATGAAGCACAGAATACCACACAGGCACAAATGAAAATGTTCCTTACCCGACTCGGTTTTGGTTCCAAAATGGTCATTACTGGAGATCAAACCCAAATTGACTTACCAAGAGGGGTAAAGTCTGGACTGATTATGGCGGAGGAAATCCTCTCACAAGTAGCGGGAATCGAGTTTATACATTTGGAGCAAACAGATGTAGTGAGGCATCCACTAGTAGCTCGAATTATTCGTGCCTACGAAAAAAATGACGAACAGAAATAGTCTGTCCCTCCGGACAGACTTTTTACTTTTGGTTCGATTGTTGATTTTACATACATACAGTTGAGTGGAGCGGAAATCAACAACCACTTTAACACAGCGTTCTAAATGAAAGATGAAAGTTAGCAAAAAAACTGGTATGATGTAAAATAATGAAGATAAATTTACCAATCATCGTAATTCTAGCTAGGAAGACGGGAAAGGAGGTATGGAATGGAAAAGCTACAGCATTCGTTAAATTCTATCCTTAATTTATTGAACATTAGGCTGTTCCGTGTTTTATTGTTTCTCATCCTTGGGATTGTGATGTTTTTATCCATGTATAGCAATGTTAAACCGGAAAAACTTAACCTAACCCTGTTTTCGATTGCCGGTCAAACAATCCGTTCCCCGATTACCGTTGAAGATAAGACCAATACTGAGAGGAAAAAACAGGAGGCCGTTGACCAGGTTCAAGATGTGTACACGGTAAAAAAAGAATACACTCAAAATCAAGTGGATTTAATAACGTCAATCTTTGACTCAATTACCGAAGTGAATAGTGAAATGGAAGGGGAGTTGGAGAAAGCCCCAGTTGACGAAGAAACCGAGGGTAGTAAAACACCTGCTCAAGTACTGAATGAAAAGCTTACAAGGGTTAAGGCGATGTTGACATCTGAAGTTACAGATGCGATTTCAAACGAATCCTTTACGGCAATGTTAAATGCCCCAACTGACGATTTATCAATAGCAAGGGATTTAACTGTGACCGCTGTCAACAATGTAATGAGCAATCGGATTCCTGCTGATGGAGTTGAAAATTCAAAGAAACGTGTTGAAGAAGAATTAAAATATACGAGTCTTAATTCTGGTTTAAAGGCGGCCATTATAGAAATGGGGCGCTATGCCATTATTCAGAACGAATTTTATGACCCGAGAGCTACTGAGGATTTGCGTCAGCAAGCTAGTGATGGGGTTGAGCCTGTAAAGATTTTAGAAGGTCAAATCATTGTTGAGGAAGGCCAACTAATCAGCAGAGATGTCTATCATAAATTGGAGTTAGCTGGACTTTTGGATAATGAAAATTCTCTGAGACCTTTTGTGGGTCTTGCTATGATGATTTTTATTATATTATGCACGGTCTTCTTTATTTTTGATGAAATGCGAGCAACAGGAAGCAATCAGAATCAGCTGTTAATTTTTAGTTTGATTTTTATCATTGTGTTGTTAATCATGAAATTGTTAAGTCTCTTTACTGAGTATAAATACTCGGAGATTGGCTATGTATTTCCTGCAGCTATGGGACCGATGCTAATCAAAGTTCTTATTAATGAGCGTTTGGCCATTTTTCAAACCGTTATACTTGGGATTTCGGGCAGTATTCTTTTTAACCAAGGAATTACTGGAACTTTAAATGTAACTGTAGCCATTTATATTATCGCAAGTGGCTTAGCTGGTATCCTGTACCTCCGACATCAAAATCAAAGATCTAAAATCCTTCAAGCAGGATTATTTGTTTCGCTGGTCAATCTTTTTGTTATCATTGCACTTGTATTGTTACGTAACAGCCAATATTCAGGCTTAGAATATGGGATAAACTTATTAGTAGCATTTTTGTCGGGCATTTCTTCGGCCGTATTGACGATTGGTCTCTTACCGTTCTTCGAGGCGGGTTTTGGAGTGTTATCAACCATGAAGCTAATAGAGTTGTCAAATCCTAATCATCCTTTATTACGTAAAATTTTGACAGAAGCACCTGGAACCTATCATCATAGTGTCATGGTAGCGAACCTCGCTGAATCAGCTTGTGAGGCAGTTGGGGCAAACGGGCTGTTAGCTCGGGTTGGTTGTTATTACCACGATATTGGGAAAACGAAACGGCCACAATTTTTTATTGAGAACCAGATTAATATTGAAAATCCGCATGATAAATTACCGCCAATGACAAGTAAGAATATTATTATTGCCCATGCAACAGATGGTGCCGAAATGCTTAGGAAGCATAAGATGCCAAAAGAAATTATTGACATTGCAGAGCAACATCATGGAACGACGTTATTAAAATTCTTTTACCATAAGGCAAAACAGAATGGCAGTGAAGTAAAAGAAGCTGATTATCGTTATCCAGGTCCAAAAGCGAAAACAAAGGAAAGTGCAATCATTGGTATTGCTGATAGTGTTGAAGCTGCTGTTCGTTCAATGTCAAACCCTACCCATGAACAAATTGAAAATCTTGTAAAGAGTATTATTTCGGATAGGCTTCAGGATGGACAGTTAAATGATTGTGATATTACTCTTAAGGAACTAAATGTAGTTGGGGAATCATTCTGTGAAACGCTAAAAGGCATTTTCCATTCCCGGATTGAATACCCAGAAACGACAAAACAGAAGGTGAAGCAGGCATGAGTTTGGAAATTGATATTTTTGATGAAGTAGATGAGCTTTCTCAAGACGAATTAATGGAAATTGAAAAGTTACTAAATTTTGCTGCCACGAAAGAGAAGGTTGAGCCAGGAAGTGAGGTTTCGGTGACCTTTGTTTCAAGTGAGAAAATCCATGAGATAAACCGTGAGTATCGGGATAAGGATCGGCCTACAGATGTCATTTCATTTGCGTTAGAAGAAATGGGTGAAGGTGAAATGGAAATTGTAGGTACAGATATTCCACGTGTCCTTGGTGATATAATCATTTCGACTGATAAAGCCAGAGAACAAGCAGTTGAATATAATCACTCGGTGATGCGAGAACTGGGGTTCCTTGCCGTCCATGGCTTTCTTCATCTACTTGGCTATGACCATGAAAATGAAGAAGATGAGAAAAGAATGTTTTCAAGACAAAGGGAAATTTTAGATGAGTATGGGCTCACCAGATAGGAATCATAAGAAAAAAATCACCCTTATACGTTCTTTCTATTACGCCATCAGTGGGATTTCTTCGGCTATTAAGTCTGAACGAAATTTAAGAATTCATCTGATACTTTCTTTGTTGGTGATTTTTCTAGGCTTTGCTTTTTCAATTACTAGCATAGAATGGTTAATTATTGTATTGGTTCTTGGCGGGATGTTATGCTCGGAGTTAATGAATAGCGCAATTGAAAGAGTCGTGGATTTAGCAACTGAGGACTATCATCCACTGGCAAAACAGGCTAAGGATATCGCGGCGGGGGCTGTTTTGCTGTTTGCAATCACCTCACTAGTGGTTGGAATGATTATTTTTGGTCCAAGAATCTTAAGCATCTTGCCTCTCTAGCTGCCTATAAAGGCAGCTTTTCATTCCTCTTAATCATTATATGATTGTACTATTTAATTTTGTAAATACTAAGTTTGATTATAAAATATATATATTTACTGAAAATTTAAAATTTTTAACTTTTTTATGTAATTTTCAGTGAAATTAACATCAATATAAGGTAAAATAGTGGAAAGG
Organism: Mesobacillus maritimus; assembly: GCF_044803185.1. Taxonomy (GTDB): domain Bacteria; phylum Bacillota; class Bacilli; order Bacillales; family Cytobacillaceae; genus Mesobacillus_B; species Mesobacillus_B maritimus_B. The sequence goes on along the minus strand of NZ_CP085225.1, from coordinate 4,205,367 downwards.
AAGATCATCGATGAATAACACAGCATTAATTGATGAAGCAAAAATAGCAATGGAGAAAGCCTATGTTCCATACTCTAAATTTCAGGTTGGGGCAGCATTACTTACTGAGGATGGTAAGGTTTATCATGGATGTAATATTGAAAATGCGGCATACAGTATGTGTAACTGTGCTGAGCGGACGGCAATCTTTAGTGCCTATGCTCATGGGGATAGAAACTTTAAAGCTCTTGCCGTCATTGCGGATACAGAGCGGCCGGTTTCTCCATGCGGAGCGTGTCGCCAGGTTATTTCGGAATTATGTCCAAAAGATATGAAGGTCACTTTGACAAACTTAAAAGGAAATACATTAGAAATAACCGTTGAGGAATTACTTCCAGGCGCGTTTTCACCGGAGGATTTACATGAATAGGGATACAGGATACAAATCAGGCTTTATTTCCATAATTGGCAGACCGAATGTCGGTAAATCGACCTTCCTTAACAGAGTAGTAGGTCAAAAAATTGCGATCATGAGCGATAAACCTCAAACCACTAGAAACAAGGTTCAGGGTGTATTAACTCTTGATGATGCACAAATGGTGTTCATTGATACCCCAGGTATTCATAAACCTAAGCACAGACTTGGGGATTTTATGATGAAAGTTGCACAAAATACACTTAAGGAAGTTGACCTTGTTTTATTTATGGTGAATGCAGAGGAAGGCTATGGACGGGGCGAAGAATTCATTATTGAAAAGCTTCAATCCATTCATACACCCGTATTTCTCATCATCAATAAAATTGACTTAGTTCACCCGGACCAACTTTTGAAGATGATAGATGGGTACCAGGAGAAATTTAATTTTAAAGAGATTGTGCCAATCTCAGCGCTAGAAGGAAATAATATTGAAAAGCTTTTAGAGCAAATTAAGGTTTATTTACCAGAGGGGCCTCAGTATTACCCTGCTGACCAAGTGACTGATCATCCTGAGCGTTTCATTGTCTCGGAATTAATAAGGGAGAAAGCGCTTCATTTAACACGTGAAGAGATTCCGCACTCCTTAGCAGTTATCATCGAAAAGATGGAACGTAACGAAGAAAAGGGAACGGTTCACGTCATGGCAACGATCATTGTTGAACGAGATTCTCAAAAGGGTATCGTTATCGGGAAACAAGGGAGTATGCTAAAGGAAGTAGGTAAGCGAGCAAGACTCGATATTGAGAATCTATTGGGAAGCAAAGTGTTTCTTGAGTTATGGGTTAAGGTTCAAAAAGACTGGAGGAATCGAGCTTCACACCTCCGTGACTATGGGTTTAGGGAAGATGAATATTAAACAAATTACTCATTTTGAAAAGCCCTAATTAATGTATTAGGTGCAGACATGTTTTATGCATACAACCGATTTACAAATTTTGTGTCACATGAAAAACAGACTGACAGGCTATGATATTGTTAAGGATTCGGGATTGAAATTGCTAGTATCGATTAATGAAAGGTGGGGTTTTCGCATGTTGGATTTTACCTGGAAGGTCTTTTCACAAACAGGTAATATTGACACTTATCTCCTCTTCAAGGAATTGGAGCTGGAAAGACGAGAAATACCCGATAATCAGGAGGAAGATCTAGCAGAAATTGATTTTCCCATCTCATAGGTTTGTCTCCTAATTGGATGGTGAAGAATGGTGCTGGAAAAATGCGAAGGCATCGTTATACGAACAACTGATTATGCTGAAACGAATAAGATTGTAACCTTATTTACACGAGAATGGGGTAAGGTTGGAGTGATGGCAAGAGGGGCGAAGAAACCAAACAGTCGCCTTACGGCTGTCACCCAGCCTTTTACTTATGGTTATTTTCTAATACAACGTGGTAGAGGGCTCGGTGGCCTACAACAAGGTGAATTAATCTCATCAATGAGAAGTATTCGCGAAGATATTTTCTTAACTGCATATGCTAGTTATGTCATTGACTTAACAGACAAAAGCACTGAAGAAAAGAAGCCTAATCCTTTCCTATTCGAACTTCTCTTACAGACTTTGCAATACATGAACGAAGGCTATGACTTAGATATTTTAGTGAATATCTATGAAATGAAGATGTTAAACGTTATTGGACTTTATCCGGTTCTTGACCAATGTACTAGTTGCGGCAGGACAGAAGGGAACTTTGCTTTTTCAATACGAGAAGGGGGTCTCCTTTGTCAACAATGCATCCAAAGAGATCCCTATCATTACAAGGTTTCTCCTGCTACGGTTCGCTTGTTAAGGCTATTTTATTTACTAGACCTCTCAAGACTTGGAAATATTTCAGTTAAGACTGAAACAAAGGCAGAGTTAAAAAAGATTATTAATGCTTATTATGAAGAATACTCTGGTCTTCACCTGAAAACGAAAAAATTCCTTAATCAGCTTGATAGCTTTAAAGACAAGCTATAAATATTGACAACTCATTTTGTTTTAGTTATGATTCTTAATAAATTACTTACATATGTTGCTGTGAAGGAAAGGAGTATCTAAATTCCTCTGTAAAAGCGAACTCGGGATGGTGTGAGCCGAGGTGCGGAGATTTAGAGAATGGCGTTCTGGAGCGACTTTTCTTAAAGAGGCTGCGTTTGCAGCAATTAGGGTGGAACCGCGGGTAACTCTCGTCCCTATGCCATTTCTTTAGGCATAGTGGCGAGAGTTTTTTGTATGCTCTGGCCTGTGCCTTTAGAGTTTAAAAAATTTGGAGGTGTTTTCTTTTTATGAATATCCAAAATATGATTTTAACGCTGCAGAAACACTGGTCTGAACAAGGCTGTATCTTGATGCAGGCATATGATGTCGAAAAGGGTGCCGGTACAATGAGCCCGTATACCTTCTTAAGGGCAATTGGTCCTGAACCTTGGAATGTGGCGTATGTTGAGCCTTCCAGACGACCTGCAGATGGTCGATATGGAGAAAACCCGAACCGTTTGTACCAACATCATCAATTCCAGGTCATTATGAAGCCTTCACCAGATAATATTCAAGAATTGTACTTAGATTCTCTGAAGGCGCTTGGAATTAACCCTCTTGAGCATGATATTCGATTTGTTGAGGATAACTGGGAAAATCCATCACTTGGCTGTGCTGGACTTGGATGGGAAGTTTGGCTTGATGGTATGGAGATTACTCAGTTTACTTATTTTCAGCAGGTTGGTGGTCTTGAGTGTAAGCCGGTCTCTGTTGAAATCACTTATGGTATTGAGCGCTTGGCTTCGTATATTCAAGATAAAGAAAATGTGTTTGAACTTGAATGGACGGATGGTTTTACAGTTAGGGATATTTTCGGACAACCTGAATTTGAGCATAGTAAATATACGTTCGAGACCTCTGACCCCGATATGCTCTTTAACTTATTTACTATTTATGAGAAAGAGGCTCATAGACAAATGGAGGCAGGCTTAGTGCATCCGGCCTATGATTATGTATTAAAGTGCTCTCATGTTTTTAATATCCTGGATGCTAGGGGTGCGATTTCTGTTACTGAAAGAACTGGATATATCGGAAGATGCCGGAATCTTGCACGAAAAGTGGCTAAAACGTTCTATGAAGAGAGAGAAAAATTGGGCTTCCCAATTTTAGAGCGAAAGGAGAAACTAGGACATGAGTAAACGTAATTTGTTGCTTGAAATTGGTCTTGAAGAGATGCCTGCGAGATTTATTAATGATTCCATTAACCAGCTTGCTGATAAAGTCGGTGCTTGGTTTTCAAACAAAAATATTGATTACAGTGAGCTAAAAATGTTCTCTACACCGCGTAGGTTGGCTATTCTTGTTACAGATGTAGCTGAGAGTCAAGAAGATAGTCATGAAGAAGCAAAAGGGCCTGCAAAAAAAATTGCCCTTGGCGAGGATGGCACATGGTCTAAAGCAGCTCAAGGTTTCACTCGTGGCCAGGGAATGTCGGTTGAAGATATTTATTTCAAAGAAATCAATGGGGTAGAATATGCCCATGTTAAGAAATTTATTGAAGGCCAAGAGACCGCTAATTTACTGCCAGAATTGAAAAGTATTATTACAGGCTTAACTTTTCCTAAAAATATGCGTTGGGCAAATGAAGAGCTACGATATGTTCGCCCGATAAAATGGCTCATCGCTATGTTTGGAAATGATGTGATTCCTTTTTCAATTACAGGGGTTGAGACAGGTAATCAAACTAGAGGACATCGATTCTTAGGGACAGAGTTTGTACTTGGCTCACCGGATAACTATGAAGAAGAATTACTCAATCAATATGTCATTGTAGATTCTAATAAAAGAAAAAATGCCATTAAGACGCAGTTAGAAAACATTGAACAGGAAAATGGTTGGGTCATTCCAATAGATGAAGAATTGCTTGATGAGGTCACAAACTTAGTTGAGTACCCAACGGCGCTTTATGGACGCTTTGAAGAAGAATTTCTTGAAATCCCTGAAGAGGTATTAATCACCTCTATGAAGGAACATCAGCGTTATTTTCCGGTTAAGTCAAAAGACGGAGAGTTACTTCCCTATTTTGTAACTGTGCGAAATGGTGATCATCAGCACTTAGAAAAGGTTTCGCGAGGAAACGAAAAAGTTCTAAGAGCACGACTAGCAGATGCAGCATTTTTCTATAAAGAAGATCAGAAACTGGGGATAGACGCTGCCTTAGCTAAATTGAAAGCAATTGTTTACCATGAGGAAATTGGAACAGTTGCAGAGAAATCAAGCCGTGTTAGAAAGCTTGCAAAGTTAATTAGTGAACGTCTTGAACTAGACGTGGAAACCCAAACAACCGTTGATCGCACCGCGGAAATAAATAAATTCGATTTGGTGACGCAAATGGTTTATGAGTTCCCAGAATTACAAGGGATAATGGGTGAGAAATACGCATTGCAAAAAGGGGAGACTCCAGCTGTAGCAAAAGCAATCAATGAGCATTATATGCCTAGAAATGCCGAGGATGGAACAGCAGAAAGCGATGCTGGTGCAGTTGTCGCAATCGCGGAAAAATTAGATACTATCTGTTCGTTTTTTGCTATTGGGGTTATCCCAAGCGGTTCCCAAGACCCGTATGCATTAAGAAGACAGGCAACAGGGATTGTCCAAACACTGGTAAACAAAAAATGGACGCTATCACTTGAACTGTTAGTCGGTCTTTCACTCAACCTTGTCGATGAAGCAGGTATCTTAAAAAGGTCTAGTGAGGAGGTTTACCAAGACCTTTCACACTTCTTTGGACTGAGGGTAAAATATGTCCTTCAGGAGCAGGGAATCCGCTATGACTTAATCGATGCTATTTTAGGCAGTGGTTTAAGAGATATCCCAGGTTTATTAGAAAAAGCTAACGTTTTGCAGGAGAAAAAGGATGTGGCCGGTTTCAAAGAAGGTATCGAAGCCCTAAGCCGTGTGTTGAATATTGCTAGCAAGGCTGAGTTAGTTGGGGATATTAACGAAGCCCTCTTTGAAAATGAACAGGAAAAGCTTCTCTATGGAAAATTTTTAGAAGCAGCCAAGCAGGAAGAAGAGGGGATTTCGGCTGAAGCGTTCTATCAGTTGCTCGTTTCCTTAAAAACTGAGATCAATCATTATTTTGAACATACGATGGTGATGGCCGACCGTCAGGAAGTCCGCGAAAACCGACTGAATCAAATGGCCATGCTTGCTACCTTAATTAGGAAATTCGCTAAGGTTAACGATATTAACGTTAAATAGTTTCTAGGGAAAGTTGCTTTCATGCTGAAGGTTCCGTACTGTGTGGAACCTTATAGCAAAGATTATGATGTCAAGCTCCGGCGCCCAGCGGCATTGTAATATGCTAAATGGGCGCTTGTGCTTTTGAATTTTATAACGGGTTCAGGTAGGCGGTGAGTAAAATCGAACTGAATAAGCGCCAAGAACGGATACTAGAAATTGTTAAGGACAGTGGCCCGATAACTGGGGAACAAATTGCTGATAAATTGAGTCTTACAAGGGCTACACTAAGGCCAGATTTAGCAATATTAACGATGGCCGGTTTCCTTGATGCGAGACCAAGGGTTGGTTATTTTTATACAGGAAAATCTGGTACACAGCTGCTAACAGATAGTCTGAAAAAAATTCATGTGAGAGAATATCAATCAATACCTGTTGTTATCTCTGAAAATGTATCCGTATATGATGCGATTGTCACGATGTTTCTTGAAGATGTTGGTACATTATTCGTATCTGATCATGATGGATTACTAGCGGGTGTTTTATCAAGAAAAGATCTCTTAAGAGCGAGTATTGGGAAACAAGAGCTGACGGCGGTCCCGGTGAATATTATCATGACAAGAATGCCAAATATCACCGTATGCAAGAAAGACGACTTATTAATTGAAGCAGCCAAGAAGCTAATTGAAAAGCAAATAGATGCATTGCCAATCGTTAAGGAATCGGATTTAGGGCTTGAGATTGTCGGAAGACTGACAAAGACAAATATCACAAAGGCCTTTGTAGCCTTAGCACAAGAGGATTAGGATAAAACTTAGGAGTTGGTATTTCAATGGATAAGATGCCGATAATCTATGTTGTCTCCGATTCAGTAGGGGAGACGGCAGAATTAGTTACGAAAGCAGCAGTTAGTCAATTTAAAAATACAGATATGACCATTAAACGTTTCCCGTTTGTTGAAGATTTATCAAATGTTGATGAGGTAGTATCTTTAGCAAAGCAAGATGGAGGTATGATTGCTTATACGTTAGTTAAACCGGAGATAAGCAATTATATGAAGCAGGTCGCAGCCAGGGAAGGGATCATCATTTGCGACATTCTCGGCCCGCTAATTGGCCAAATTCAAGATCAGTGTGGAGAAACTCCGTTATATGAACCGGGACTTGTGCATAAATTAGACGAGGATTATTTTAAAAAAATTGAGGCCATTGAATTTGCAGTTAAGTACGATGACGGACGCGATCCGCGGGGGATACTTAAGGCAGATGTAGTTCTAATTGGTGTCTCAAGAACTTCAAAAACTCCACTATCTCAGTATCTTGCTCATAAACGGTTTAAAGTAGCCAATGTCCCAATTGTTCCCGAAATCGATCCACCTGAAGAGCTATTATTGGTTCCAAAAGAAAAATGTTTTGGCCTTCGCATTTCATCGGAAAAGCTGAATCAGATTCGGCAAGAACGTTTAATTTCGTTGGGCCTTAACGAAAAGGCTATTTATGCCAACATAAACCGTATTGAAGAAGAAATTGAGTATTTTGATTCGGTTGTTGAAAAAATTGGCTGCCCAATTATTGATGTCACCAATAAAGCCGTCGAAGAAAGTGCCAATGTTATTATGAATATTATGTTAAAGAAAAGCAATTCTATGTCTGGATATAAAAAATAGGCTGTTTTCTTAAGGCTGTTTTCGTAAAGATTGTTGTTAAAATTGTAAAAATCTTAAGCAAGATAAGCTATTTTGTACGTAATAGTAAGTTTGAAAGCTCTTTTCTCATTATTAAAAAGCTATTTTGCAGTGGAAAAAAGCTTAATCAATCCTATTTTGTATCCAAAAGCATCAAAGTTTGAGAAAATAGCCAAAAATAAGAACCACCTATGTCAAATAGCACATATGGTTATGTGCTATCCTTTTTTTTGCATCTAAATTTTTTTGAAAAAAACAATGGCGAAATTGCATTTCTTGTACTATAATAAAAAATTGTGATAAAAATATCCAACTTTAGGTTTAGACTTGACTATTTACGAATAAACTATTTATTGTTACATGTCAAGGTATTGGGTGAAGAAAAATTCGACAAAAACTGATTTTGAAAAAATCCTCTTGTAAAGAAGGAATATGCGGAGTGATGTAGAATTACTAGTTATGAATCGGATTATTTGACAGTTTTTGTCGATGCAGATTCCGTCCAGTTAAAAAGGAAATCATTCAACTTACTTCGTCTTTTCCAGTTGAATTGGTTTTTGTCGCTTCATATGCACATATGAAAAATTTTCTTCCTCTGAAAGATGGGTGTTTGTTAACAAAAGCAAGGAAATGCGGGCTATATGGAAAAGGCCCTAAACCATTCAGTGAAAAAGATAGAGAAAATTTCATGAAGGAATTGACAAGGCTTTTGTCGAATTTTCAAGAGAGAAATTAAATGGAGTAATGTACATGGCGGAAAGGATTGCCGAAGAAAAAATTAACGAGATCCGTCAGGCGGTAGATATCGCCGATGTCATTGGCGATTATGTCCAGCTAAAAAAGCAGGGGCGCAATTACTTCGGCCTTTGCCCTTTTCATGGTGAAAATTCTCCATCGTTTTCCGTATCACCTGATAAACAAATTTACCATTGCTTTGGTTGTGGGGCGGGAGGAAATGTATTTTCCTTTCTCATGGATATTGACGGACTGTCCTTTCAAGAAGCCGCATTAAAATTAGCTGAATATGCAAATATTGAGCTAGAATTTGATGCTTCCACTTCCTTGAAAAGGAAAGCAGTTCCTGAACATTTCCGACAGATGGTAGAAGCACATGAATTGCTCCGAAAGTTTTATCATCATTTATTGATGAATACGGACGAAGGGCAACATGCCTTAGAATATCTTACCAACAGAGGGTTTTCAAAGGAATCCATTGAAAAATTTCAGATTGGATATGCTCTCCCAAATTGGGAATTTGCGAGTAGCCTCCTACAAAAACGAGGGTTTACACCGGTGCAAATGGAAAAAGCTGGGCTAATCATTAAGCGGGAGAGAGATGAGACTTACTTTGATCGATTCCGTAATAGGATTATGTTTCCAATCTTTGATCACCAAGGCAATACGATTGCGTTTTCTGGAAGGGCCTTAGGAGACGATGAACCAAAATATTTAAACAGCCCGGAAACACCAATCTTTAATAAAAGTAAAATTCTTTATCATTTCAATCAAGCTCGCTCTGCAATCCGGAAACAGCATCATGTTGTTTTATTTGAAGGATTTGCTGATGTGATTGCCGCTGACAGAGCAGGGATTGAAAACGGTGTTGCCACAATGGGAACATCTTTAACAGCAGAGCATATATCGGTTCTTAAAAAAAACGCTCAAACGATCACCATTTGCTATGATTCAGATAATGCCGGGATTGAGGCAGCAAACCGAGCTGCAGCCATGCTTGATGAAGCTGGTTGTATCGTGAAGGTTGCGAATATGCCTAACGGTCTTGATCCTGATGACTATATTCAGCAATATGGCGAAGAGAAGTTTAGAACAGATGTAATTGGGTCAAGTTTAACACATATGGCCTTTAAAATGCTTTACTATCGACGGAGGAAAAACCTTCAGAATGAAGGAGATCGCCTTCAATATATCGAAGAAGTATTAGAGGAGATTAGTCGGCTTGATAAGGCCGTCGAAAAAGATTTTTATTTACGGCAACTAGCCAATGAGTTTTCACTTTCATTGGAAGCATTAAAGCAGCAAGTAAGCCAAACAACTAAATCAACACCGCAACCGAAAAAGGAAAAAGCCAAAAGCCTAGAAGCAAAATCTTTTGTGGTAAGGCAAGGTGGTCTAAAGCCTGCTTATTACGAGGCTGAAAGACGACTAATTTCACATATGCTTAAAGACAGTGAGATTGCCTATAAGGTCCATGAAATGCTACAGGGTAACACCTTAAACGTAGATGAACATCAAGCTATTATTACTTATTTATTGGGTTTTTATGAAAAAGGCTATGAGCCTGATTTGAATGGGTTCTTAAATTATCTCCAAGATAATAAGCTAAAAAGGATTGTAGCAGACATCGGAATGATTTCACTCAACGAAGAGCTCGGTGATCAGGAGTTAACTGATTATATCAAGCAGGTGTTGAATTATCAAAAGATGTTAAAAATAAAAGCTAAAGAAGTCGAACAAAAAGAAGCTGAACGCCAAAGCGATTATTTACGTGCAGCCGCAATCGCAATGGAGATTATCCAGCTGCGAAAATCTATAAATTTGCATTAAGTGTTTGTGATTTTGGAAGGAGGGGTACATATGGCTGAAAAGTCGGCCCGTTCTAAAGAGGTTGAGCCAGAAGTTACCTTAGAACAAGTGAAAGACCAATTAACCGCACTGGGTAAAAAAACCGGTGTCCTCGCTTACGATGATATTGCAGAAAGATTATCAAGTTATGAATTAGATTCTGACCAAATGGATGAATTTTATGAATTTCTCGGTGACCAAGGTGTTGAAATCGTAGGTGATAGTGAAGATGCTGAAGAAGATCCTGCTGTAAAAGAACTTGCTAAAGAAAGTGATGAAGAATTTGATTTAAACGATCTTAGTGTTCCACCTGGTGTTAAAATAAACGACCCAGTAAGGATGTACTTAAAAGAAATTGGGCGTGTTGATTTACTTTCTGCTGAAGAAGAAATCAATCTTGCCACTAGAATTGAACAAGGTGACGAAGAGGCTAAAAGACGCCTTGCGGAAGCAAACCTTCGTCTTGTAGTCAGTATTGCAAAGCGATACGTTGGGCGAGGCATGCTGTTCCTAGATTTGATTCAAGAAGGAAACATGGGTCTTATTAAAGCTGTTGAAAAATTCGACTACCGTAAAGGTTTTAAATTTAGTACGTATGCAACTTGGTGGATTCGCCAGGCCATTACAAGAGCAATTGCAGACCAAGCAAGAACCATCCGTATCCCAGTTCACATGGTTGAAACAATCAATAAGCTCATTCGTGTGCAACGGCAATTATTACAGGATCTAGGCCGTGAACCTACTCCTGAGGAAATAGCTGAAGATATGGATTTAACACCTGAAAAGGTTCGTGAAATTCTTAAAATTGCTCAAGAACCTGTATCGCTGGAAACACCAATTGGTGAAGAAGACGATTCACATTTAGGCGACTTTATCGAAGATCAGGACGCAACATCCCCTTCAGAGCATGCCGCTTATGAATTGCTTAAAGAGCAGCTTGAGGATGTATTGGATACCTTAACAGACCGAGAAGAAAATGTATTGAGACTCCGATTTGGTCTTGATGATGGTCGCACGAGAACGCTTGAAGAAGTTGGCAAAGTATTCGGTGTAACTCGTGAGCGTATTCGTCAGATTGAGGCAAAAGCACTCAGGAAGTTAAGGCACCCTAGCCGTAGTAAACGTCTAAAAGACTTTTTAGAATAAACTTCTGGGAATAATTTACTCTAGGGTAAATTATTCCTTTTTTTATTGCAAGGGGTTTTTGTTTCAATTTCATGGCCCAGTGGTTTATTAAGGATTTAAAGGTCTACATTGTCAGCTATAACAACCATAAACTTCGCTAAACGGGCTCTCAGGATTTTCTTAATTAACACTATCTACAGTTATTTTACTGAATTGTCTCTCACTTTGCAAATGCCGTTAGGATTATTTTCCATAAATGGGTGATGAAAATGGTGGATTATTTTTTTTATAGAAACTTAAAATGTGTCTATTTTGTGGATTAGTGTGATAAAGTTTGCTTTTTTACTTTATCTAAGAACATTTTTCAAGTAAAATAAAGTTGTTTGCAATAGTTATAAGAATTTATAACTTATACATAAGGAGGGGTATATTATGAACCGGAATCCAATTATTCCATTTGTGTTGATTATGGTATTTGGTATTGGCCTGATGTTTTTCCTTTCTTTCAAAGGTCTAGGGGATGCAGAACAAATTGCTAAGGAAAGTGAAGGCGGGGACCATACTGAAGAAGTGGCGGATGCAAGTCCTGAAGAACTTTATCAACAAAGTTGTATCGGTTGCCATGGTGATCAATACCAAGGTGTATCTGGCCCAGCATTGACAACAGTTGGAAGTAAATTTTCACCGGAAGAAATTCAGGATATTCTTACCAATGGAACACCTGGTGGAATGCCTGGAGGCTTAGTGCCAGGAAATGAAGAAAAAATGGCTCAATGGCTTGCAGAAATGAAATAATTGTACCAGCTAGTCCTTTGCATCTGCAAAGGACTTTTTTTATACTAGTGTAAGAAGGGCTAGAAGCCGGTGCAGGGCAAAAAATAGCGAAGGCTGCTTGGCATCATAAATAAATTTAGTAGGTGAATAGATGAATACAGATAAACTGTCAGATAGGCTGGCGACAGTTGCAAATTACATACCTAAAGGAAGTAGGATCGCTGATATTGGTTCAGACCATGCTTACTTACCCTGTCATATGGTCAAAAAAGGGGCTGTACGATACGCAATTGCAGGGGAGGTAGCAGAAGGCCCATATCAGTCTGCGCTTAAACAGGTGCAGCTCGAGGGCCTTACAGAGAGCATTGTTGTTCGCAAGGGAGATGGACTTGAGGTGATAGAGGCTGGAGAAGTGGAGTGTATCACCATCGCAGGAATGGGAGGCACCTTGATTACCAGTATTCTGGAAGCAGGCAAAGATAAGCTTGTGAATGTCGAAAGGCTAATCCTACAACCAAATGTTGGTGCACATGCAATCAGAAGATGGTTGAGCGAACATCACTGGAAATTAGTTTCGGAAAGTATTCTAAAAGAAGATGGGAAAATTTATGAAGTACTTGTGGCACAAAATGGCATAGGTGAAGCTGTTGACAGTGATGTTGATGAATTAGAATTATTATTTGGTCCATATTTATTGAAAGAGAAAAATGAAGCCTTTCGAGAAAAGTGGGAACTTGAAAAGAGGAACTGGCAAAGGATTTTAAATCAATTAGAACATGCCGAGCAAAATGATTCAACATTGGAAAAGAAGAGAGAATTAGAAAAGAAACTCAAAATGGTAAAGGAGGTTCTTTCTTGAAAAAAGTGAATGGTCATGAAGTGATTCAGGTATTTGAACAGTTTTCTCCAAAGTCGTTTGCTTTGGAGGGAGATAAAATTGGGTTACAAGTAGGCAGGTTAAATAAACAGGTGACCAAGGTGATGGTTGCATTGGATGTGCTAGAAGAAGTTGTCGATGAAGCAATTGAGAAAGGTGTACAATTAATCATAGCTCATCATCCGCCTATCTTTAAACCAATGGGGAAAATAACAGAAGATACAGCTTCTGGTCGGATCATTACAAGATTATTAAAACACGATATTGCTGTCTATGCCGCTCATACTAACTTAGATGTTGCAAAGGGTGGCGTGAATGATCTTCTCGCTGAAGCATTAGGACTAAGCAATGCGAAGGTGTTAGTACCTACCTTTGAGGATAAATTAATAAAGCTTGCAGTGTACGTACCTGAAGAAGATGCAGAAAATGTTCGGCAAGCCTTAGGGAATGCTGGCGCAGGAGCAATTGGCGACTATAGTCATTGTTCTTTTAGTGTTAATGGCACAGGGCGTTTTCTTCCTGGAGACGGAACCAATCCTCATATCGGCGAGCAGGGGCGTCTTGAAGAGGTAGGAGAGACGAGAATTGAAACCATTTTCCCAAAAAGCCTTGAAAAACAAGTGATTGCCGCCATGGTAAAAGCACACCCCTATGAGGAAGTTGCCTATGACCTCTATCCTTTAGAAAACAAGGGAGAGGAGTTAGGACTGGGTCGAATCGGAACGGTTAATGAAATGTCACTAAAAGAATTTGCCGAACATGTGAAAAGGGTTCTTGATGTGAAGACAGTTCGAGTTGTGGGAGATTTAGAGGCTAGGATTAAAAAGGTTGCAGTTCTAGGTGGGGACGGCAATAAATATTTTTCTACCGCAAAATTCCGCGGTGCTGATGTCTATATCACCGGGGATCTTTATTATCATACGGCACATGATGCATGGATGGCAGGACTAAACATGATCGACCCTGGTCATAATGTCGAAAAAGTTATGAAATCTGGTGTAGCAAAAATAATGAAAAAAAGATGTCAGGAAAAGGGACTTGAGGTAGAGTTTATCCCATCGGAGGTCCAAACAGATCCTTTTATTTTTATTTAATCTAAGACCCAATCCAAAATGGATTGGGTCTTGTTTGAGCCAAAAAAAGAAAGTGTCTATTATAATAAGACACTTTCTTTTTGTCCTAAGTGGTTCTTTTAACTTTTGGAAGTATTTTATGCAACGGAACCTTCTTTTCCCTGTTCCAAGTTTGTTCATCTTCTGGATTATATTGTTCTAAGAATGCAATAACCTCTTTTGTAATTGGGGTAGGGGTAGAGGCACCTGCGGTCACAGCAACAGTCTCTGCACCTTTAAGCCACTCAAGGTCGAGTTCAGATACATCGGCTATCCTATAAGCCTTTGTAGACGCAATTTCTTGGGAAACTTGAGCTAACCGGTTTGAGTTATTACTCATCGGATCCCCGACGACAATAAGGACATCTGCCTCTTTTGCCTGCTCTGCAACTGCTTCTTGGCGAACTTGAGTCGCCATACAAATTTCTCTATGAACCTCGACAGTTGGAAACTTCTCCTGGACTTTCTTCATGATATCAGCGACATCCCATTGACTCATCGTTGTTTGGTTCGTCACAATAATTTTGTCTTGAGATAGCTCCAGGGCTTCAACATCTGCCTCAGTTTCAACAAGATGAACAAAACCAGGAGCAACGCCTACTGCACCTTCAGGTTCAGGATGGCCTTTTTTTCCAATGTAAATTACCTGGAACCCCTCCTGAACTTTTTCTGCAATTAAATCATGAGTTCTAGTTACATCAGGGCAGGTTGCATCAATCGTGACAAGCCCCTTTTGGGTAGCAAGTTCGCGCACCTCTGGAGAAATGCCGTGTGCTGTAAAAATAACAGTACCACCGTCCACTTTTTCCAAGATTTCTCTCCGGTTACTTCCGTCTAAAGTGATGATTCCTTCCTCAGCAAACGCATCTGTTACGTGCTTGTTATGGACAATCATCCCTAGAATATAAATAGGTCTGGGTAAATTTTTATCGAGAGCCGCATTTCGGGCGATAACCATGGCATCCACAACACCATAGCAGTAGCCTCGCGGTGAAATTTTCATTACTTTCAAGTCAGTCATCCTCCTGCAGAAAGCTCTATTTCTATTTCTCTATTATAGTAAACTTAATAACAGATTACAAAAATAGTTTTTTTCCAACAGGGGTAATTTATTTCTAAACTATATAAATAACTTTGGTCTAGAATCTCTTGTGACAGGCTTTGGTCTCGATTCTTTTGGTGATGAAGATGTGGATGCTGTATTTTTTCTCTTGGTTTTTTCTGTGGATATGGATTTTCTACTCGTTTCAGTTGATGGTTTGCTTTCGTTCGAGGTTGTTTCAACCTCTTCTTCTTGGTCAGGAAGATCTTTTAAACCACGGTAAAGCTTCCACATTGCGGGAAGGTTTTTTACAAGTGGACCGTATTGTTGAATCATTGGGCCTACTTGATGGGCTGTTTTTAGCACCTGCTGCGTATTGTTTAAAAATCCATTAATTGAGCTTGGATTCGTAAGTGCGTTAAGTAGCCCTCCTCCTCCTCCGGCCGCTCTTGTCGCACCTTGAGCGGAAGCTCCAAAACCCGGGAATCCCGTTGCTCCCTGTCCTTTTCCTAAGATTCTGGCGAGAATGCCGCCCTGTTTAGCGGGCTGACGAGCTCCCATCATTGGATTCATTCGAGGATGTGATGGTCCCCTAGGCCCCATGAAAGAACCCCCGAAGGGACTGTGTCCCTGTCTTGTAGGTCCTGGCCCCATCATTCTCATTCCCCTTCCATGATATGGGGCACCTGGTCCTGGAAACATAATATGGCCTCCTTTACAAATTACTCTCATTATTAGAATATGCATTCAGCATCTTTTGGTTTGGATTAATCTTAATTTCGTGAGGATATCGAAAAATTTAAGTTAAGTTTGGTTAAAATAAGCTTAAATGGAGATTTTTTTGATTGTCTATTATAATAACAGGATGGACATGTTGCCGATTAGACTCGGGCTAATGTAAATTCCAGAATAAGTAGCTAGAAAAAAGGAGCTTTTTAATGAATTCAACCAATTTCGAGAGATATAATTTTAAGCCGTTTATACTTGAGGCAATTAACAAATTAGGCTTTTCTGAGCCGACTGAAATACAAGAAAGATTAATACCAATTATTGAAAAAGGTGAAAGTGCCATTGGGCAATCCCAAACAGGTACGGGAAAAACACATGCGTATATCCTTCCAATCATTGAAAAGATAAACCCTAACTTAAATGAGGTACAAGCTGTAATCACTGCCCCGACAAGGGAGCTTGCCAACCAGATCTATCAAGAAGTAATGAAAGTAATCGAACACGCTGAGGAAGGGTATACTGCTCGCTCTTTCATAGGTGGAACAGATAAGCTAAGAGCTATTGAGAAACTAAAAACGCAACCACAAATCGTTGTTGGGACGCCAGGCAGAATCAATGACCTAGTAAAAGAAAATGCTTTGCATGTACATAAAGCTGGAATTCTTGTTATTGATGAAGCAGATTTAATGCTCGATATGGGCTTTATCCAAGATGTCGATCAATTCGCAGGAAGAATGCCAGAAAAATTACAAATGCTTGTATTCTCTGCGACTATTCCTGAGAAACTAAAACCTTTTATGAAAAAATACATGGAAAATCCAAAATATGTCCAGATAGATCCTAAGAAAGCAACAGCTGAAAATATTGAACACATGTTGATGCCTGCGAAACATCGGAATAAAGTCAGTCTCGTTCATTCTGCGCTCGTTGCCTTTAATCCATATTTAGCAATTGTTTTCACCAATACAAAGAAAAAAGCAGATGAGGTGGCAGATGGATTAATTGCTCAAGGAGCAAAAGTAGGTCGTATCCATGGGGATTTAACGCCACGTGAACGTAAGAGAGTTATGAAGCAAGTAAAGGACTTAGAGTACCAATATATCGTAGCTACAGACTTAGCTGCCCGGGGCATTGATATTGAAGGGGTAAGTCATGTCATTAACTATGAGCTTCCGACTGACCTAGACTTTTACATCCATCGTGTGGGAAGAACAGCACGTGCGGGGTATTCTGGCATTGCGTTGACCGTCTATGAGTCTTCAGATGAGGATGCACTAAATCGATTAGAAAAGTTAGGTTTAAGTTTTAAAAATGTGGATCTGTCTAATGGCGAAATAATCGAAATTTCTGAGCGGAATAAGCGGAAGAAACGACAGAAAAAAGAAAATGAAGTTGATGTTAAAGCAAAATCAATGGTGAAGAAACCGCAAAAGGTGAAACCAGGTTATAAGAAAAAGATGCAGGCGGATATTGATAAATTAAAAAAACGAGCTCATAGAATTGAGAAAAGAAAAAAATAGATTAGTGTAGCGAGGGGAAATGAGAATGTTAAAGATTGGTTCACATGTTTCCATGAGTGGGAAAAAAATGTTACTAGCAGCGAGTGAAGAGGCTGTTTCATATGGTGCTAACACATTTATGATTTATACTGGAGCACCTCAAAATACAAGACGAAAAAAAATTGAAGACTTGAATATTGAGGTCGGTCGCCAGCACATGGAGGACAACGGGATTGAAGAAATTGTGGTCCATGCGCCATACATTATCAATATTGGGAACAGTACAAATCCTGATACGTTTGATTTGGGCGTGCGCTTTCTAAGAAGTGAGATTGAACGGACAGAAGCTATTGGGGCAAAGCAGATCGTTTTGCATCCCGGCGCACATGTTGGGGCAGGTGCTGAAGAAGGAATTAAAAAAATAGTTGAAGGTTTAAATGAAGTTCTTACCGGAAAGGAAAACCTTCAAATAGCTTTAGAAACAATGGCGGGAAAAGGTTCAGAGTGTGGAAGGTCATTTGAAGAACTTGCAATGATTATGGAAGGTGTAGTCCATAATGATAAATTATCGGTTTGTTTTGATACCTGTCATACCCATGATGCAGGCTATAATATAATTGAGGATTTTGATGGTGTTTTAAACGACTTCGATAAAATCATTGGTATTGACCGTCTACGGGTCCTTCATATCAATGATAGTAAAAACCCGCGTGGGGCTAGTAAAGATCGTCATGAAAATATCGGCTTTGGCCATATTGGGTTTGAAGCATTGAATTATATCGTTCATCATCCACAGTTAGCGGACATACCAAAGATTTTGGAAACCCCATTTGTAGGGGAAGATAAAAATAGTAAAAAAGCACCTTATCGCCATGAAATTGAAATGCTAAAAAACAAACAATTTGAGGAAAAATTGTTAGAACACATAATGATGGGGTAATCTGCATGAAAAAGCTGCGACGCTATTCGTCACAGCTTTTTTTCATACGTTGCTAAACGGGCGCTTCGGCTTTGACTTTATTTATCTTTTATAAAAAGAACAAAAAGCTTATTTACTTCCTTTGCAGTTTCGGGTCCAGTGACTTTGGCAATTTCTTTAATCAAGCTAACACGTTCCTTGTCATTAAAGATATTGACCTTTTTGCTTCGTAAGTATTGAGCAATTTTATCGGCTTGTGCCTTATTAATATCCAATTTAAACGGTTCGGCATATTTCAAGAGTTCTTCACTAGTGATATTGTTGATTTTGTGATTCACGATGTTTTCAAATATTTTCATTCTCATCACTCCTCTTTGTAAGGTATGAGGACACATTCGCAATCGTGACTTTAAAATAGTCAAAAAATATTTAACAAGGTAACATTGTTTACAATTTCATCACCATGGGTTATACTACGTGAGTAAATCGGAATGATTCTTATTTTTGAAGGTGGTAAAGGTGAAGAATAATCTTCCAGTTATTGAACTAAACCATATATATTATCGATATGATCGGGAAAATGTTCTAGAGGATGTGAGTTTGAAAATAGAAAAGGGGGCATTTCTTGGAATAGTGGGTCCAAACGGTTCGGGGAAATCTACTTTGCTCAAACTGATTCTCGGATTGATTAAACCCCAAAAAGGGACCATAAAGCTATTTGGTGAAGAAATTAAGCATTTCAAAGACCAACAAAAGATCGGTTTTGTCTCCCAAAAAGCAAATTCTTTTAACTCTGGCTTCCCTGCAACAGTATATGAAGTTGTTGCTAGTGGATTGACAAAAAAACTGGGTTTGTTTCGTTTTCTTAAAAAGCAAGATGAAGATAAAATCGTCAAGGTAATCAAGTCGGTCGGGATGGAACAATACATGAACAGGAATATTGGAGAACTTTCTGGTGGACAACAACAAAGGGTTTTTATTGCAAGGGCACTTGTTAGTGAACCAGAGTTATTAATCCTTGATGAACCGACTGTTGGGGTTGATGCAGAAAATGTCCAATCATTTTACGACATGTTATCAGGGCTTAATCAAGCAGGAATTACATTGTTATTGGTTACCCATGATATCGGTGCTATTTCAGATAAAGTGACTAATGTTGCTTGTTTAAATAAAGGTTTGTTCTTTCATGGGACTTCAAGTGAATTTGAAGAACAAAAAATCAAAGGGATTTCCGAGATTTATGGTCACGATGTACATTTATTGTCTCATGATCATCATCATGAGGAGGCACATACATGATTACGGGAATCCTACAGTACGAGTTTTTGCAAAACGCCTTTTTTTCAGGCATTATTATTGGAGCAATTGCACCTTTGTTAGGTGTTTTTATCGTTGTCCGAAGGCTTTCTCTTATCGCTGATGCTTTGAGTCACGTAACTCTTGCTGGAATCGCTGCGAGTTTATTTCTTGGAAAATATTCTCCTTTTTTCTTAGGATTAAACCCGATGTATATGGGAATGGCTTTCTCAGTAGGCGGTGCGGTATTAATTGAAAAGCTTCGAACCGTTTATAAACATTATCAGGAGTTAGCGATTCCAATCATCCTTTCGGGTGGAATTGGTTTAGGTGTTATTTTTATCTCTTTAGCAGATGGCTTCAATACGGACTTATTTAGTTATTTATTTGGAAGTGTTAGTGCTGTGAGTCGAACAGATTTATGGACAATTATTGTCATCAGTCTATTTGTTGTGCTTACAATTGCATTGATTTATAAGGAATTATTCTTACTTTCTTTTGATGAGGAGTATGCAAAAGCTACAGGAATTGCTGCCAAATCCATTCATTTTATCTTTATTGTTATGGTCGCGCTTGTCATTGCTGCTTCAATGAGAATTGTTGGAATTCTCCTTGTTTCCTCTTTGATGACCCTACCTGTTGCTGCAAGTATTAGGATTGCACGTGGGTTTAAGCAAACCATCTTTTTCTCAGTCATTTTTGGAGAAGCGTCGGTTCTTGGCGGGTTATTTCTTTCTTATTATTTAGACTTGGCACCAGGTGGCACGATTGTTATGCTTGCTGTAGTAATTTTAATTATTACAGTTTTACTTAAAAAGCTGGCTTCTGGAAGATCTGTTTAAATGGGGTGTTTAGATGAATGTAAATGAAGCAATGAATCTTTTGAAAGATTCCGGTTACAAACATACGGGAAAAAGAGAAGAGATGCTCCAGCTTTTTTCGGATAATGAAAAGTACCTAACGGCTCGCGATGTACTTGAGCAGCTGAAAAATCAATATCCAGGCTTAAGCTTTGATACGATCTACCGAAACCTGTCTATTTTTGTTGAGTTAGGGATACTCGAAACCACGGAGTTATCGGGTGAGAAACATTTTCGGTTTGCGTGTTCGAAACAAACTCATCATCATCATTTTATTTGTTTGGATTGTGGGAAAACGAAAGAAATCGAAACCTGCCCAATGAATACGATTAATGAAAGCTTACAGGGATATGATGTTTCAGGTCATAAGTTTGAAATTTACGGTAAGTGTCCAGAGTGTCTGCATTAAAAATGGCCCATCCAAAGGATGTGCCATTTTTTATTTAAAGATAATAAATAGAGTTTAACTTAGAGAATTGTCCAGCTCCAGCGCCCTAGCGGCTAGTGTCCTTCGCTCTCCGAGTAAAAATCGGCTTTTGGATTTTTACCGCCGCAACGATTGCGTCAACATCGAATCGCTATCGCTCTTCGTGTTTCCTTTATCTCGGTTGGAGCGCTCCAGGCCATACGCCGCTGAACAGGGCGCTTCCGCTTTTCTATTGATTCCATTTCTGGACCCACTGATTTGCCTCATACCAATTCTTTACACGTATAACCCCTTTAGGGATTGGATCTTGGTTATAGGGTGTATCGAATAGAACCACTGGTATACCACATTCTTCATGTATCATTACTGCATTATCATGTTTATCCTCGAAAAAGATATCTACTTTGAATTTTTTTGCAGCGGCTAATTTATCATGGCTACCAATTAATTCTACATGGTCAAAGTCAATCTGATGCTTATTAAACCAGTTTTTTGTAATATCAAGAAGGTGATTTCTTCTGGCGCTAATAAAAAATAATTCATGTTCAACGGTCCAATTGCTCAATATATCTTTTGCTCCCTTTGCTAAAGGAGAATTCGAATATATTCTTGGTTCATTTGTAGTGAACCATTCGGCAAATTCTTCCTCACTAGTGGGGATTAGCGGCATTAAATCATATTGTTTGATGTCTTTAAGGGTAATGTTCAAATCAAACGCTTCATTTAAATAAGGAACCATTGAAGAAGGGCATGTAACGGTTCCGTCTATATCAATACCAAATCTTTTTTTCATGCTAAAGACTCCTTATCAATTTCTTTACATGTTATCTTATCAAATGATAAGGAGGGATAGAAGAAATATCTTCTTTTTTTAGACAAATATTGACATCGTAAAACTTGCTTTTCTCGTGAACAATAATAGTGCTCCACTAAGAAAGCGAGGGATTATGATGGCAGACGAAAAACGTAACCAGGATAAACCCGAGTATCTAAATGAGCAAGAACAAAGTTCTTTATTAAGTGACACAAATGCTGGAAGCTCAATAGGCTCAACCCCAGCGGCCTTGCCAAGCGAAAATAATGTTGATTATAACCAAGTATCAGGAATGGATACCGGGTCTCAAGCACAAATGGCTGGAGAATCAAGTAGACCTTCTCAGTCGGCGGGGGCAGCGCAATTTGGAGCATATCAATCAATAGGCTCCGCTCAATTAATAGATGCATCCGAAACAACGGGGGCATACTCAACAGGGTCCTCGCAAATGACGGAATCTACAGGTCAAACTGGAGCATATGAATCAACAGGTTCCTCACAAATGAAGGGAACTTCAGGTCAAGCTGGAGCATATGAATCAACAGGTTCCTCACAAATGAAGGGATCTTCAGGTCAAGCTGTAGCATACGAGTCAACAGGTTCTTCACAAATGACGGGGTCTTCAGGTCAAACTGGAGCATACGAGTCAACAGGTTCCTCGCAAATGACGGGATTTTCAGGTGCAAATGGGCTAAATGAGTCAACGCGAATGAAGGAATCTTCAGGAACACCTGGGGCTACCAGCTCGACTGAGTCCTCGCAAAATTCAGAAGCTTCAAACACCACTGGAGCGACTATATCGTCAGAACCTACCTATAGAGAGGAAACGGCAGCAGAAATTGCAGCTCCGGTCAACCTAAATCTTAATCGAGACACAAATGCATCAGGGCAAGAACAGGAGTCAAAAGCAAGTGCAGGTATAATGGGTATGTCAGCTCTTGCTATATCAATTCTTTCACTGTTTGTATTGCCGGTTATTCTTGGTATCACGGGAGTTGTGCTTGGTTTCGTTGCTAGAAGACGCGGTGGAGCTAAGGGACTTGCTAATTGGGCAATCGGAATTGGAGCTATCTCGATTATCATTGGTATGTTTGTATTGCCGTTTTATTGAGGTATTCTTTAGGAGCATAAAAAAAGGCCCGGTGCTTATACCGGGCCTTTTGATTTAGTTCTTTCTATTCTGAAACAGTCATGTATACTGCTACCAACTGTTTGCTTATTTTTGTTTTGCCATCTCGTTAAGTTTTTCTTCGGCTATTTTATCAATTTCCTTTTTTAATTCCTCAACTAATTGATCCTCAGGTACTTTACGGACGGTTTTTCCGTGGCGGAATAGCAATCCTTCACCACGAGCACCGGCAATTCCAATGTCGGCTTCTCGAGCCTCACCAGGACCATTAACAGCGCATCCTAGAACCGCAACTTTAATTGGAGCTTTGATTTTGGAAATATATTCTTCCACTTCATTGGCTATAGAAATTAAGTCAATTTCAATTCGCCCACAAGTCGGACAGGAAATAAGAGTTGCAGCATTTGCTGCAAGGCCGAATGATTTTAATAATTCTCTGGCAACTTTTACTTCTTCGACAGGATCAGCACTTAATGAAATACGAACAGTGTTTCCAATCCCTTTGCTAAGAATGGCTCCAAGTCCCGCTGCACTTTTAACTGTTCCCGCGAACAGAGTTCCGGATTCAGTAATCCCTAGATGGAGGGGATAATCAAATGCTTGAGCTGCTTTCGTATAGGCCTCAATGGCAAGATTTACATCAGAAGCCTTCATTGAGACAATGATATCGTGGAAATCTAAATCCTCAAGAATTTTGATGTGGTGTAGTGCGCTCTCGACCATACCATCTGCTGTTGGATACCCATACTTTTCAAGAATCCTTCTTTCAAGTGAACCAGCGTTAACGCCAATTCGAATTGGAATTCCACGTTCTTTTGCTGCTTTTACTACGGCTTCAACTTTTTCCTTTTTCCCAATATTTCCTGGGTTGATTCTTATTTTATCTGCGCCACCTTCAATCGCTTTAAGCGCAAGCTTATAATCAAAATGGATATCAACGACTAAAGGTATGTTTATTTGTTTTTTTATTTCTGGTATTGCATTAGCTGCTCGCTCATCCGGGCAGGCAACGCGGACAATTTGGCAACCTGCTTCTTCAAGGCGCTTGATTTCTGCGACAGTTGCTTCAACATCATGCGTCTTAGTGGTAGTCATACTTTGGATAACAACTTCATTGTTGCCACCAATCGTTAAATTACCAACGCGAACAGGACGTGTTTTAGTACGATGTATTAATTCACTCAACAGTGATTCGCTCCTTTTTATAAAAAGAAATTCATCTTCTATCTTTTGTAGACATATCCATTTTATCAGGATGATAGGAAAAATGACAAGGAAAGTTCTCTATCGTAAACGTATGTTATTGTGATTGCCGGTAATTTGGAAACTTATAGGAGTTTCCAATAATGATTTCTTCTGGAGGGGTCCCGTTATTTAACTCTTGGAAATCTGCTACAGCTTCTGTAATTGAAACGGGTAGCGAACCATCTAGAGTTCGTTCTAATATCGATAGCACTGTATCGCCAGGATGAATTTCCTGTTCAAAATAAGGTGTAGTATCTTGGCTGACTGTTTTTGCTTCAATTTTATTTGTACTAACAGGAGTTGGAAGACTTCCGTGGGTTAGGTCGTTGTAAATGGAATAAACGGCAAGAACAATAAATAGGAATCCGGCTAGCTTTTTCATTGGACAATCCTCCATGTTAAAGGTTTGTCCATTTATATGCACGAAATGACAAGAAAAGAACAAAAAACTGCACTCAATTGTGAGCGCAGTCCGAATTTAGTCGTTGTTAATGGTAGTTGGTTCATTTGAGGTGGGTATCT
Source organism: Mesobacillus maritimus (assembly GCF_044803185.1). GTDB lineage: Bacteria > Bacillota > Bacilli > Bacillales > Cytobacillaceae > Mesobacillus_B > Mesobacillus_B maritimus_B. The sequence continues at coordinate 4,181,072 of NZ_CP085225.1, read as the reverse complement.
CTTGTATGGCCAACAGTAATATAGTCAGGCTAACAAACCAGTTAATAAGTGACCCAAATGGGACATGGGTTTGAAATAATCCCATAATGGTAAAGAACACAGTTGGGAGAGTCACGCTGTAAGCTGTCATTCGCCACAAGTGGCGGTATTGCAAATCTTTTCGGACGATGTTCTTGAGTAAGATTCCTATTAAGGCGAGAACGGAGATTTCGATGAATCTTAGCCCGCTACTAAAAAGAAAAATGATGATTGAAAAGATTGGTAAAATAAAGGCTAGTGCCGTATCTGAATTTTCAATAAATGTAATGATATCTTGTTTAGTAATTGTATCCATTGCCATCATCGAATAAGGAACAGTATTTGCTTCACCACCAGAGCTTAATACCATTTCTCGCTGAAGGAGAGCGAGAGTGTCACCCGTGTTGGAGATATTCCCTACATCCATTGCGCCGGTTGAATCAAAAATAATAGAAAAATTCCCTTTGCTAATTGTAATCGGCTGGTCTTCTGAGGAGGTAAGAACACCATTTTTAATTTGGAAGTCTGGGAGATCCTCCTTAATGGTTTCTTCAACAACCTGAACCGCTTCATTGATTGTTGAATTTGTATAATAAATAGTAGGTAAGACGGATAATATGGTTAGGAGAAAAACATATAGGATTGTTTTACCTATCCCTTGAACCCTAAAAGAAGCGATGTCTTTTGGTGAATACAGGCTTTTGTAAAATTGTTTAAAAATATTGATGAAACTCACACCCTTCGTCTTATTAACGGGTATTATTGTATCTTGAACATAAGGGAATCACAAGTTATTTCCTTTCCTTTGTAACATTCCTGTAACATTAGGCACAAATGTTAAGGTATTGTAAATTTAATATAAAAGATATTTACAATTGCCTCACCTATCTTACATAATTGGAGAGGTTTGTTGAATTTAGTCGAATAATAATCTAGGGGTTGTTGAAACGATGGAAATAAACGTACAAGTAATGCTGTTTGAATTTTTGGGAGGCCTTGGTATTTTCCTGTTTGGAATAAAATACATGGGGGACGGGCTACAAAAATCTGCCGGCGACCGCTTAAGAGATATATTAGACCGTTTTACCACAAATCCTTTAATGGGTGTATTAGCGGGTATTTTTGTGACAATATTGCTGCAAACGAGTAGTGGAACTACCGCCATTACCGTCGGGTTGGTAAGTGCAGGGTTCATGACGCTCCGTCAGGCTATCGGGGTAATTATGGGCGCAAATATTGGTACGACTGTTACCGCATTTATCATTGGTATCGATATTGGTGCATATGCTTTACCGATAATTGCTGCAGGCTCTATCCTGTTGTTCTTCTTTAAGAATAAGAAAATTCATAATATCGGTCAATTAGTCTTCGGGTTTGGTGCTTTATTTTATGGTCTTGAACTAATGGGCGATGGGATGAAACCTCTTCGTGGTGTGGAGGCTTTTCATGAATTGACAGTGCAAATGAGTACTAATCCTATTTTAGGGGTTGTTGTTGGGACATTATTTACTGTCATCGTTCAGAGTTCTAGTGCAACAATTGGGATTCTCCAAGAGTTGTATGGAGAGGGGTTGGTATCGCTACAAGCTGCCTTGCCAATTCTTTTTGGGGATAATATTGGTACGACAATTACAGCCATCCTTGCAGCGATTGGGACGTCTGTTGCTGCTCGTCGCGCTGCCGCTACCCACGTGCTATTTAACATAATCGGTACACTTATATTTGTTATTCTAATCAAGCCATTTACGAGTTTAATTATTCTCATAGCAGATGGAATGAATTTAAATCCCGAAATGACAATTGCCTTTGCTCATGGGATATTTAACACAACGAATACTCTTATTCAGTTGCCATTTATTGCAGTGTTGGCTTATATAGTAACGAAACTTATTCCTGGACAAGATTCTCTTATTGAATACAAAGCTCAGCATTTAGACCCAATCTTTGTAGAACAATCTCCTTCTATTGCACTTGGGCAGGCGAAAGAAGAGGTGCTGCGTATGGGGAAATTCGCTGTTCAAGGTCTAGAAGAAACGAATGAATTTCTGAAAACGAAGAATACAAAGCATTCTGTTACTGCTTATCAGTTAGAAGATGCTATTAATAATCTTGACAGAAAAATTACGGACTATTTAGTGTTGCTCTCGACTGCCTCCTTGTCCAAATTGGAATCTGAAGAACATGGAAATTTAATGGATACAGTCCGAGATATCGAGCGTATTGGCGATCATTTTGAAAATATTATTGAGCTTGTAGAATATCAGCAGGCAAATAAAGTGAAAATGACCAATACAGCTATGGATGACCTAGAAACAATGTTCACTTTAACCATATCAACAGTGAATAATGCGCTTCAAGCATTAGATCAGAACGATCGTACCATTGCTGAAAAAGTTGTAAGAAAAGAAGAAGAAATTGATAAAATGGAAAGATCGTTACGGAAACAGCATATCCTCCGAATAAGCGAAGGTAGCTGTTCAGGGCAAGCAGGTATTGTTTTTGTTGATATTGTCAGCAATCTTGAAAGAATTGGTGACCATGCTGTAAATATTGCCGAATATGTTTTAGGTGAAAATCATCAATGATAAAATGGCAAGGGGATTATTCCCTTGCTTTTTTTTGAAAGGGGGAGTATAATGTTGGATTACGTATATTGGGGCATTATCATTTTATTGTTTGTTGTGGCTTTTATTGGGTTAGTCTACCCAGTGATTCCAAGTGTCGTTTTCTTATTTGGTGGTTTTCTTCTATACGGCGTGTTTTATACCTTTGAACCCTTTAATTGGTTATTTTGGGCTATTCAAGTTTTGTTTTTCCTTCTACTGCTCGGTGCTGACTATGCAGCGAATATGATTGGTGTAAAAAAGTATGGAGGTTCAAAGGCTGGTGTTTGGGGAAGTACAATAGGGTTGATTATTGGCCCGTTTGTCATTCCGGTTGTCGGGATACTGATAGGGCCTTTCTTAGGTGCGATGGCAGCAGAGCTAATCATTCATAAAAGAAATATAAAAGAGTCTGTCCAAATTGGTTTTGGGTCAGTGGTAGGTTTTGTTAGCAGTGTCATTACTAAGGGAATTATCCAAGTGCTTATGTTGCTTTACTTCTTTTTTGTTATATAAAAAGGCTATTTTCGTAAAGATTGTTGTTAAAATTGTAAAAATCTTAAAGCCGATTTTTTACTACCTAAAGCCGATTTTAATGCAAGATAAGCTATTTTGTACGTTATAGGAAGTTTGCACGCTCTTTTCTCATAATTTAAAGGCTATTCTGTAGGGAAACAAAGCTTCAACCAACCTATTTTATATTCAAGAGCAACAAAGTTTGAGAAAAGAGCCTATAAAAAAAATCATGCTTATAGCACGATTTTTTTTTGAAAACTAGTTTAATCCACATATCTCAAACGAACAGTTTTGACAATCGACTTCACGCTTTAAGAAGCCTACATCTTTAACGGTGAACTTGAGCTGATCATAAGTGATAATGTCTTGTTCACGAAGCTCTTTTAACATTCGTTGGATTACTTCTCTCGTCCCATAAGTTAGATTTGCGAGCTCCTGGTGAGTAAGGGGAAGGTCGATAAGAATGCCTTCATCTGTCCTAACACCGTAACTGTTGCATAATCTTATTAAGATTGAATAAAGTCCGCCTTTTTTTCCGTTCATGATTAAATCCTGACACTTCATCTGAGCTTTTAAATAGCGAGTACTCAACCAATTTAGAAGTGAATTCATCGCTGTTTTATTATTTAAGACAAATTCTTCAAAAGCTTCTTTTTTGATCATGATAATATCGCAATTTGTTAACGCCTTGGCTGTAAAATGATAATGGGGATTATGTTTAAACATTTCATACTCAATAATCATTTCCTCACCATTTAATAGTTTCATGATGAATTCTTTGCCTTTCATATGAACGCGGCCAATCGAGATTGTTCCACTGAGCACAAGATAAATATTTTCAACTGGATCATCTTCTTGGAAGAGAATTGTATCTGCCGGAACTTTCTGAATGGATTCTTTATCAATAAAGTTTTGTAAGATTAAACTGTACAAGGAAATATTTTTTTCCACGAGGGTCACTCCCTATAAAAAGCCTTTATACCATTGATTTAAAAGAATTGTAGGTACTATGTCAATAGTGTTTTGGTATAAAATGGTAGAAGGTTTGCTTTGGTGCGATATAAATCGTTGACAGATTAAGGATTGAGTAATTTTGACGATTTTTCGAAATTTATTATTTTATATGTTTATTTATATGAACATGAATAAAGTGAGGAACCTGAGCACAAACTTAGTTGCGTTTAGTTAAGCGTTTTATTTGATTCAATTACCGTTGTTTGGTAATCTATTGCTAGAGCCTTGTGAATGCTTCCAATATTTAAATAATTAATATTGGAAATGTTTCAGAGGGAAATCATACGATACATAGGAGGATGTTAAAAATGGCTTTTGAACTACCACAATTACCTTATGCATATGATGCACTTGAACCACACATTGATAAAGAAACAATGAATATCCATCATACGAAGCATCACAACACATATGTTACAAATCTAAACAATGCTCTAGCTGGAAATGAGGAGCTTCTTTCCAAGTCTGTTGAGGAAGTAATCGCTAACCTTGATGCGGTACCTGAAGCTGCACGTACAGCTGTCCGTAACAATGGTGGTGGACATGCTAACCACTCTCTATTCTGGCAGATCCTTTCACCAAATGGTGGCGGCGAGCCAACTGGTGAGATTGCTGAAGCTATCACTAACAAATTTGGAAGCTTCGATGCATTTAAAGAAGAGTTTGCTAAAGCTGCTACTACTCGCTTTGGTTCTGGTTGGGCATGGCTTGCCGTTAATAACGGTGAACTTGAAGTAACTAGCACGCCAAACCAAGACTCTCCATTAATGGAAGGTAAGACTCCAGTTCTTGGACTTGATGTTTGGGAGCATGCATACTACTTAAACTATCAAAACAGAAGACCTGATTATATTGGTGCATTCTGGAACGTAGTAAACTGGGATGAAGTAAATAAGCGTTACAACGCTGCAAAATAATTAAGGGTTTAAAAAAGACAGGCGAACTTCGCCTGTCTTTTTTTTATTCTCATAAAGAGCATCCGTTAATTGATGCATAAGTCAGTAGGGATTGTTAGAAACTACTCAGAAGAAAAGGGGAGTTTCTTAATGAGTAAATTTAAAAAACTGATAGGTGATGTGGAACTCACAAAAGACCTCATGCTTCTTTTGTTGATTGGCGGGTTGTATTCACTGAGTGTTGCCTTGTCCAACACTTTTGTTAACATCTATTTATGGAAGCAGTCTGGAGAGTTTATGGACCTTGGTCTATATAATTTAGCCACAGTCATTATGCAACTTCTAACCTTTATATTAGCAGGGAGATGGGCCAAAAAAATTGATAGGGTAATCGTCCTCAGAATTGGTGTCATTTTTTTAGCGTCCTTTTACCTTGCAGTGCTATTTGCTGGGGCAAGGGCATCAGAATTTTTATTGGTGCTAGGTGGTCTTCTTGGGATAGGTTATGGTTTTTATTGGTTAGCCTTCAATGTCCTCACTTTTGAAATAACAGAACCCGAAACAAGGGACTTTTTCAATGGCTTTTTAGGAATACTTTCATCTGCAGGCGGGATGATTGGACCGTTTGCTGCTGGTTTTATTATCTCAAGGTTGGAGAAGTTTACTGGATATACGATTATTTTTGGAATATCATTAGTTTTATTTTCAGTAGCAGTATTTCTAAGTTTCTTTTTGAAACGACGACCGGCTGAAGGAAAGTATTGGTTTGCACGCATTTGGCAGGAAAGGAAGCAAAGTCTGAACTGGCGGATGGTAACGAATGCGCACATCTTCCAAGGGTTAAGAGAAGGTACCTTTGCTTTTATTGTTTCTGTATTTGTGTTCATTTCGACTGGGAGTGAAATGGCCTTAGGAACTTTTGGGCTTATTAATTCAGGCATTTCCTTTGTCACTTACTTTTTTGTCTCAAGAATGTTAAAAAAGGACAATCGGAAAAAGGCCATTCTCATTGGAGGGATCCTGTTATATTTGGTTATTTTCCTGCTTGTCTTTGATTTAACTTATACGAAGCTTCTTTTCTATGCTGCCATCATTGCAGTAGCCTATCCACTATTGCTAGTTCCGTACGCCTCACTGACGTATGATGTTATTGGAAGAGGCTGGAAGGCCGCAGAAATGAGAATTGAATACATAGTGGTAAAAGAAGTGTTCTTAAATATCGGAAGGATTATATCTATTACTCTTTTCTTATTGGCGATAAAGTTTTTCAATCAAGAAAAAAGTATTCCAATCTTGCTTCTAATTATCGGAAGTGGCCATACCTTGATCTACCTTTTTATTCGTAAAGTAAAATTTTCTTGCGCCTAAGGCACGAATAAAAATAAGGGTAGTGAAATTTCCCAATAGAAATCTACCTGCTTTTCCTATAAAATAAAAGGTAATGCATAGAAACCTTTATTGTTTAGGAAGGTGGGGGGATATGGGGAAAAAGAAAAAGAAACAAGTTTCCCTTCGGTTGAATTTAGTGTTTTTTACGGTGTTTGTTTTATTTTCATTGTTAATTTTAAGGTTAGGAATCGTACAGATTGTTTATGGGGAAGATTACAAGCGAGAAATTGAGCGGACTGAAGATATTACGGTGAATAGTCCAGTACCGCGGGGGAAAATGTATGACCGAAACATGACCACAATTGTTGATAACTCCGCTAGTAATGCGATTACTTATACAAAAAGTCAAGGTACGGGAACAGCAGAGATGATTGAGGTTGCCGAGAAACTTGCCAACCTTATTGATAAGGATGTTAAAGAGGTTAGGGAACGGGATAAGAAGGATTATTGGTTATTTAGAAATCCTGAACTAGCAGAAGAGAAGATAACTGAAGATGAATGGGATTTATTTTATCAAGAATCACTGGATAACACAGACATCTATAATCTTCAGCTCGAGCGAATTACGGAAAAAGAGTTAAATAAACTAACGGACAAAGACATGGAGATAATTGCAATCTTCCGTGAGTTTAGCGGTGGTTATGCGCTGACTCCACAAATTGTTAAGAAAAACGTAACGGCAAAAGAGTATGCCGCTGTAAGTGAAAATCTTGAGCAGCTTCCGGGTGTAGACACGACCACAGACTGGGATCGAGAATATCCGCTTGAGCCAACGTTAGCAACTGTTCTCGGTAGGATTACTGACTCTAATGAGGGTTTGCCTAGAGAAAAATTGGAGTACTATTTATCCAGAGATTACAGTCGAAATGACCGAGTAGGTAAAAGTTATTTAGAGCTTCAATATGAAGATGTTCTACACGGACAAAAGGCGAAAGTTAAAAACATAACCGATAAAGCAGGGAATGTTTTGGAGACCGTGCCTATTACCGAAGGGGAAAGAGGGAAAGACCTAGTCCTTTCGATTGATATGGATTTGCAAATTGCAGTTGAAAAAATCATTGAAGAAGAATTGGCTAAGGCAAAGCAACAGCCAAGAACAAGATTTTTAGATCGAGCCTTTGTCGTTTTAATGGATCCCTTTACAGGAGAAGTATTGACAATGGCGGGTAAGCAAATTGTAAAAGATGAAGAAACAGGGGCAAACACCATGAGGGATTTTGCTCTAGGGAATATCACCACATCCTACACTGTTGGCTCGTCTGTTAAAGGTGCCACCGTGCTAACTGGATTAAATACGGGTGCGATTTCCCCAGGTACGACTTTCCATGATACTCCGATTGTCATTAAAGACACAAAACCTAAAAGTTCATGGAGAGCTGGTCTAGGTACTCTTGATTATAAAAATGCTCTCAAAGTATCTTCAAACGTATATATGTATAGGACCGCTATCAATGTTGGTGGAGGCGTATATCGATACAATCAACCTCTTTCAATCAACCCGAAAGCATTTGACACATTTAGGAATTCATTTGCTCAGTTTGGACTCGGGATAAGGACTGGAATTGACCTTCCAAACGAAATGGCTGGGTTTAAAGGGATTGACCGTGGACCAGGTCTTTTGCTTGATTTCTCTATCGGTCAGTATGATACCTACACAACTATGCAACTTGCGCAATATGTTTCAACCATTGCGAATGGGGGGAATCGAATCAAGCCGCAGATTGTTAGGGAGATTCGGGAGCCAGTTATGGATAATGAAGAAATAGGTCCAGTGTTAAAAACTTTTGAGCCTGTGGTTCTTAATAAGGTAGACGCTGAGCCGGAATGGATTGCAGGCGTGCAGGAAGGGTTCCGCCGTGTTATGCAGGTTTCAGGTGGAACTGCTTATGGAAGTTTTGGAAGTGCTAGCTATAAACCAGCAGGGAAAACAGGGACGGCTCAAGCATTCTATGACGGACCAGAGCGTAGCAAATTTGATGAGGCTCCTGGTGTCATGAACTTAAGTCTCGTAGGGTATGCTCCATATGACAATCCAGAAGTAGCTATGGCTGTAATGGTTCCATGGGCTTATGAAGGAAACAGTGGACATACTGCAAATAGTGCCATTGGTCGTAGGGTGATGGATACCTATTTTGAATTAAAAGAAAATCGCCAAAACAAACAAACAGATAAAAAAGACGAAGAATCCTCTGAAGAAGATTCGGATGAATAAGTTGTGAGACTGTCCAATAGGGCAGTCTTTTTTTTGCGGTTGTATTAAGAAATCTAGTTGATTTATTAAAAAACCTTCTAGAATTCCCTTTTTTTCGACAGATATACACACATTTTGTGTAAATTTACAAAACCTTTACATTCCATTTAAACAACCTTAAAAAAAGGTCTGTATTCTGTTACTTGTAGGACAAAACAAAAGATATTTCTTAGGGGGAATAACGGAATGAAAAGTCTTAAAAAATTAAGCTTATTAGCATTAGTTGCTGCAGTGATGATGTTTATCGCAGCGTGTGGAGGTGGCGAAGGGTCAAGTGGTGGCTCAGATGCTAACACTGAAGAATCCACAGAACTAGAAGGTAGCGTAGTAATTGACGGATCCGGAACTGTTTATCCCTTTATGGCGAAAATGGCTGAAAATTATATGACAAATGAACAAGAAAACGTATCGGTTGAAGTAAGTCGAGCTGGAACTTCTGCTGGTTTCCAAAAATTCTTAGTCGAAGATGGAACAGACTTTAATGATGCATCACGTTCAATTAAAGAAGAAGAGTCGGCAACAGCTGATGAATTAGGAATTGAAGTTCAAGAATTAAAAGTTGCCTTAGATGGATTAACCTTTGTTGTGAACAAAGAAAACGATTGGGCAACAGAATTAACTCAAGAGGAAATCATCAATATCTTCCTTGCAAGTGGTGGAAAACAGAAATGGTCTGATGTTCGTGCAGACTTCCCAGATGAAGAAATCAAAACTTACGGACCAAATGAAAACCATGGAACATACGAGTTTATGTTTGAAAATATTCTCGAAGAACAAGATTTAGTTGACGGAATCAACTTACAGCAAGACTACTCTGTACTAGTTGACTTGGTTTCAAAAGATAAAAACGCCATTGCATTCTTTGGATATGGGTATTATGCATCGAACACAGATAAGTTAACTGCTGTAAAAGTCGACTTTGGAAGTGGTCCAGTTGAACCATCAGTAGATACGATTGCTGAAGATGGTGAATATGCACCATTTACTCGCCCAGTATTCAGTTACCTAAATGTGAATCATGCGAAAGAAAAGCCTCAAGTATTAGATTATGCAATCTATACGATGGAAAATGCTAACACTGTAGCTCAAGAAACTGGGTTTGCACCGCTTCCTGAAGAAGAAATTCAAGCTGCAGTTGATACACTAAATGGATTGAAATAATTTCAATCTGTTTAAAAGATGAGAAGACTTCTTCTCATCTTTTCCCTGTTTTAAAACTTTCCCCCTTCTTCATAAAAGGCTATAAAGAATATTGTCGCTTTTCACAGGGGTGATTGGAGTGGAAATCACCCCACCACGTTAAACAGAGCATAATTAGTAAGTGAAAGGAGAACTCACTTTGCAAAACACAGCAGGTCAAAACAATACGAATATCCGTGCTCTTATAGAAGAAAAGAAAAAAACAAAGAGCGTAGGAAGAACAATAGAAAAACTCGTGCCAAGTATTTTATTAGCCATAGCAGGTGTTTCAATTTTTACGACAATTGGGATTTTGTTAACTCTTATTACTGAAACGTTCCTCTTTTTCAAAGAAGTTTCAATTATAGACTTTTTCACGGGGACGGAATTAAAACCTTTAGGAGAAAATGCTGTTTTTGGTGTGCTGCCTCTGTTAACCGGAACCTTGATTTCCACAGTGATTGCTATGCTTGTAGCAATTCCTATAGGTTTGATGACAGCCATCTATTTAAGCGAATATGCATCTGAAAAAGCTCGGAGAATTTTAAAGCCAATCCTTGAAATTCTTGCAGGTATTCCAACAATCGTTTATGGATTCTTTGCATTTACTTTTGTTACTCCATTATTAAGATCATTTATCCCTGGATTAGAGCCAACAAATATCCTTAGTCCCGGGATTGTAATGGGGATCATGATTATTCCAATGGTCGCATCACTATCTGAGGATGCGATGAGCTCTGTTCCCAATGCAATGAGAGAGGGTGCTTTAGCTCTAGGATCGACAAAACTAGAGGTTACGTTTAAAGTGGTTCTCCCTGCAGCAATTTCTGGAATCATTGCTTCCTTTGTGCTTGGGATTTCCCGTGCAATTGGGGAAACGATGATTGTAACAATCGCTAGCGGAAGTTCGAAAAATTTCACTTACGATGTAACACAATCGATGCAAACGATGACAGCTTACATTGTTGAAGTATCTGGTGGCGAAGCTGCTGCCGGGACAACCCTGTATCATAGCCTTTATGCCGTAGCCTTTACTTTATTTGTATTTACACTTGTCATGAATATGATAGCACAATATATTTCTCGTAGATTCAGGGAGGAATATTAATATGAAGTATATTGATAACAACTTAGTTCAGAAAAAAATGGGATTACGATTACTCCGAAATAAGCTTGCGAAACTCTTTTTTATGCTCGCGACACTCTTTGGACTATTAGTATTGATTATCCTTATTTATCGAGTCATCAGAGATGGATCAGCTTGGATTGATTTTGACTTTCTAAGCAATAAATTATCAACAGACGCTGAAAAGGCCGGTATCATGGGAGCCATTCTCGGAACCTTTTGGCTAATGCTGGTGGTTGCCCCTGTCACGATGATCCTTGGAATTGGTACAGCTATCTATTTAGAAGAATATGCAAAAAAAGGCAAGTTACAATCGATCATTCAAACCAATATCTCAAACCTAGCTGGAGTTCCATCTGTCGTTTTTGGTCTCCTTGGTTTGACCGTGTTTGTTAGAGGACTAGACCTAGGGAACATCGTTCTAGCAGGTGGATTAACGATGGCACTTCTTGTTCTTCCAGTAGTTGTGGTATCTGCTCAAGAAGCGATACGTGCTGTGCCTGGCTTTTTGAGAGAAGCATCTTACGGAATGGGAGCAACAAAATGGCAAACAATTAAAAACGTAGTGTTACCAGCTTCACTGCCAGGAATATTGACTGGGACAATTTTAGCTCTTTCGCGGGCAATCGGTGAAACGGCACCACTTGTTGTTATTGGGATTCCAGCGTTATTAATTCCCCTGCCAGATGGAATTTTTGACAAGTTTACGATTCTCCCTGTTCAAATTTATTACTGGACACTTGATTCCGCACTGGTTGCAGAGTATGCCAATTTAGCAGCTGCTACCATTGTGATTTTATTGGTTGTCTTGTTCCTTATGAATTCAGTGGCCATTTATATTCGCAATAAGTTCCAACAAAGATTTTAATCTAGGAGGTTTACAATCATGCCGGTATTAGCTGAAAACAAACAGATTCAAGTGGTTACATCCATGGAGGAGGCTACAAAAACCGTGACGTCGAAAAAGGTTGTTTATGATACAAAGGATTTAAATCTTTGGTATGGTGATGATCACGCATTAAAGAATATTAATCTCTCTATCTATGAAAATGAAGTTACCGCGATTATTGGACCATCAGGGTGTGGGAAATCCACCTATATCAAAACGTTAAACAGAATGGTCGAAATGATTCCGGTTGTTCGGATTTCCGGTGAAATCCTGTATCGTGAAAAAAATATCCTTAATCACTCCTATAAAGTAGAGGATTTACGAACAAAAGTAGGCATGGTTTTCCAAAAACCTAATCCATTTCCAAAGTCTATTTATGAGAATGTAGCGTACGGTCCTAAAATTCACGGAATCCGCGATAAGAAAACCCTGGATGAAATTGTTGAGAAAAGTTTAAAAGGCGCCGCTATCTGGGACGAAGTAAAAGACCGACTCAACGAAAATGCTTATGGCCTATCTGGAGGCCAACAACAACGTTTGTGTATTGCTCGGGCATTGGCGATTGAGCCAGATGTTATTTTAATGGACGAACCAACCTCAGCACTTGATCCTATTTCTACACTGAAGGTAGAGGAACTTGTGCAAGAGTTAAAGAAGGATTTTAGTATTATTATTGTCACACATAATATGCAGCAAGCTGCTCGGATTTCTGATAAAACAGCTTTCTTCCTAAGCGGTGAAGTGGTTGAGTTTGCAGGTACAGACAAGATTTTTTCTAATCCATCTGATAAACGGACGGAAGATTATATTACTGGTCGGTTTGGTTAATACGCTTACCTTGTTATACAACAAAATCAAATGTTTACAGAATAGAAAAAAGTATAATTGAAGGGAGCTTATAAAGATGGTTGTAAGAGAAAAGTTCGAAGAAGAATTAAACCAGTTGCAACAAAAATTGATAGCACTTGGGAATCTGGCTTCAAGTGCGTTAACAAAGTCATTGGAAGCTCTAGAAAACGGGGATATAGAATTAGCATTAAAAATTATGGACGATGATGCACGGGTTAATATTCTCGAGGAGGAAATCAATGATTTTGCCATTCTACTAATAGCTAAACAGTCTCCAGTTGCCGTTGACCTGCGACGGATTATTGTGGCTATTAAAATTGCAAATGACATTGAACGTATTGCTGATTTTGCGGTAAACATTGCGAAGTCGGCGATTCGAATTGGGAGAGAGCCTCTTGTAAAGCCTATTGAGCATATCAAGCAAATGCATAGATTAACATTAACAATGCTATCACTTTCCTTGGAGGCTTTTGGGGAAGGAGATTTAACCAAAGCGAGAAAAATTGCGGAGATGGATGATGAAGTAGATGATTTATACGGGCAGACAATAAGGGATTTATTACAGCTAAATGTAACCCATTCGAACCAATCTTCCCAAATTACTCAGCTCTTGTTTATATGCCGTTACCTGGAAAGAGCGGCTGACCATACTACGAATATAGCCGAAAATGTTTTCTATCAGGTTAAGGGGAAACGTTATGATTTAAATAATTAAAAACCCACTAGCATTTCCGTGTGAAAAGTGCTATTATAGAAAAGTCGTATGAACGAAACAGGTATGTTTGGAGGGAAAAAATATGCGTGTAAATATTACGTTAGCGTGCACAGAGTGCGGAGACCGTAACTATATTTCTAAAAAAAATAAACGTAATAACCCAGATCGTCTTGAGCTTAAAAAATATTGCCCAAGAGAAAAGCGTGCAACTGCACATCGTGAAACAAAATAAGAGCAGCGGGAATTATCCCGACTGCTTTTTTTATATTCAGATCTAAATTCGTTGTCCATCATCCTAGTAAACCATTACTAATTACATATAAAATAATATAAAGGAGGTTTATAAGTGGAGGAGAAGAAACAACTTCGAATTTCAATGAAAAGTAACCTAGAGAAACTTAGCTTTCCACTATATGAGGATCTCTCGTATCGTATAGCTGGTCAACTGTTTAAGGACGAAGATTGGCTGGAGGCTAAGTCAATAGGTATTACAATCTCTAGGGCACCAGAGGTCGATACCTTGCAGATAATCCGAAAAGCATGGGAACTGGGAAAACAGGTAGCCATTCCAAAATGTAATCCACGAACGAGAGAACTTGTATTTCGCACCTTTACAAGGTTTTCTGAGCTTGAAATGGTATACTCAGGTCTTTATGAACCGATCGTTTCAATGACAAAGGAAGTCACCTCTGATGATTTAGATTTACTTATTGTTCCAGGGTTAGCTTTTACAAGAAAGGGGTTCAGGCTTGGGTTTGGGGGCGGTTATTATGATCGTTACTTAGGGGAAAATAAAGCACAAACGATTAGTTTAGCTTTTACCCAACAGTTGGTGGCGAAGCTCCCGGTTGAATCCCACGATCTTCCGGTATCCAAGATTATCACGGAAGAGGAAGTGATTGTTTGTGAATGCTGATTACATAGGGGTCTTTGCCTTTATTGTAATTGGAGCAGTATTGGCATGGAAATCTAGAATGCTTACCCTTTCAGGGGCGATTATGGCCATCTTTGTTGGATGTTGTATAGCACTTGGGTTTGGAATCGAAGGCATCGTATTACTTGGAACTTTTTTTATTAGTTCGAGCGTGTTATCAAAACTGAATAGGAAGAAAAAAAGTTCATTGGTAGATATTCATGAAAAGGGGTCAACTCGGGATTGGGTCCAAGTGCTAGCAAATGGTGGGCTCGCAGCGGCTTTCGGCTTAGCCGCCTTTATTTGGCCGACTCCACTCTTTATCCTCGCATTGGGAATATCGCTTGCAAGTGCCAATTCAGATACGTGGGCTTCAGAACTAGGAACGATGAGTAGACGTCCCCCAATCTCAATTAGAGGCTTAAAAAGAGTTGCTACGGGTACATCTGGAGCTGTATCTTTTTGGGGGACAATAGCTGGGTTTGTTGGGAGTCTGCTGTTAGCTGTGGTCGCAACCTTACTCTTTCAACTAAGCTTCGAAATCTTCTTTGCCATTCTTCTCTTTGGCTTTTTAGGGATGCTTATTGATACCATTTTGGGTGCCTATCTGCAGGCGGAGTACATTTGTTCAAAGTGTGGTTTACATATTGAAAAGCCAATTCATTGTCATGAGGAAGCTGTGCTGTGTAAAGGGCGTAGCTGGATACGGAATGACACCGTTAATTTTATTTCAAGTTTGAGTGCTGTCGTATTGGGGTTAGTCTTCTTTAGTGGGTATTAAATTAATATGTTCACTAAGCAAATGAAAGTCTCGAAATAGGGGAAATTAAAAAATATGCAATGATTAAGGGGGACTAGAAATGAAAAAACGTGTAAATCGGGTTGTTTTAATAGGTACCGGATTTGTAGGATCAAGCTATTCGTTTGCCATGTTAAACCAAGGGGTGGCAGAAGAGCTTGTTCTGATCGATTTAAATAGGGAGAAATCTGAAGGGGATGCGATGGATTTAAATCATGGGATGCCATTTGCTCCAGCTCCTACGAAAATATGGTACGGAGGATACGATGAGTGCCAACATGCGGATATTGTTGTCATTTGTGCGGGCGCAAACCAAAAACCTGGAGAAACAAGACTCGATCTGGTTGAGAAAAATACGAAAATTTTCAAGGGAATCGTAGAGGAAGTAATGGCAAGTGGATTCGATGGAATATTTATCGTTGCAACGAACCCAGTTGATATTCTAACCTACGCAGTTTGGAAATTTTCGGGGTTACCGAAAGAACGCGTAATTGGCTCGGGGACCATTCTTGATACAGCTCGTTTTCGTTTCCTCTTAGGCGATTATTTCGATATTGATACCCGAAACGTTCACGCTTATATTATTGGCGAGCACGGAGATACAGAACTACCAGTTTGGAGCCATGCAGACATAGGTGGCAAGCCGATTAAAACGATTATTGATGAACAGGAGCAGTATAATCTGGAAGATCTTGAACAAATTTTTATAAATGTTCGGGATGCTGCTTACCATATCATTGAGCGTAAAGGAGCAACATACTATGGGATTGCAATGGGGCTCGTCCGATTAACAAAAGCTATCTTACAAAATGAAAATTCTATTTTGACCGTATCAGCGTATATTGATGGAGAGTACAATCACAAGGACCTCTATATTGGTGTCCCTGCTATCGTAAATAGGAATGGTATTCGGGAAGTATTAGAGCTTTCATTGTCTGAGGAAGAAAATGAGAAATTCAGTCACTCTGCAAATGTTTTAAAGAAAATAAAAGAATCTGTCTTTCCATCCTAAATCAAGTTGCCGCCTATTCCCTTTAGGCGGTTTATTTTTTTTCTGTCACATCTAGTTGGATAAAAGCCTCTAAATTGCTACAAAATATAGATGGAGGGATGTATATGCTGAATAAACTGTTATCGGTCTTTCTGTTAAGTATCACGGGGTATTTTGTATACCAAAATCGTTATAGGTTGATGAACAGGGTTTTAGGCAACACAATCCTTAGACGATTTGCGGTAAGCTCTCTTATGGGGATCCCTGGTATTCGCCAGAAGATTTTCCAATCTGTTTTTTCCGGTCCATCAGAAATCAGGTAAAAAGGCCTTTAGGGTCTTTTTTTCTTGGCTCTTTTCTCAAACTTTGTTGCTTTTGGACTCAAAATAGAAAGGGTTAAGCTTTGTTTCAATTCATAATAGCTTTTAAATAATGGGAAAAGAGCTTGCAAACTTACTATAACGTACCAAATAGCTTAGCTTGCGTTAAAATCGGCTTTAGGTAGTAAAAATCGGCTTTAAGATTTTTACAATTTTAACAATAATTTTTACGAAAACACCATTTTCTTTGTCTGCCTACCTGTCCTCTAGAGGATTCGTTTATAATAGTATAGTGATACAGTCATAAAATTGAGGGGAGAGTGAGACAAAATTGAACATGACTGCGGAGTATCTATTTTGGAAAACAGCGAACCTCCTAATTGTTAATGAACATTATAGGATTTTACAAATATCTAAAGATCGACAGGAGATTTGGTTAGAAAAAGTAGAAAATAAGAGCTCGCAAATATATAGGCTCCTTTGCACAAGCTTAGATTGGAGCCATTTGCTACAACGAGATATTGGGCTAGTTGTCGGTAATGGCAGTAAAGTTCGGAATAAGTTAGTTAGAGGGCATTTAACGATTACTAATCTTTATTTTATGCCTTTACCTCCTGTTGATGATTATGAGTATCTTCTTACTCAACCAAAGTATAGCCCTGGTAAAGGTCGAGTGAAAGTAACTAGCTTCGTTCTTGATAGTAGGAATTTATCTAGTTCTCAGAAAACACTCAAACAGCTATTAGGGGAGCAAGTTACCCTAGACTTACATAATGATTTTATTGAGGAAGAAATACAAAATATTAGAAAACAAGCTTTGTCAGACGCATCAACGAGAGCGAAGGCGGAGCAAGCAATATTTCACTCTGGCATTCCATTTTTTACATATATCTTAATCGCAATTCAGTTGATTGTTTTCTTGCTAATGGAATTTAAAGGGGGGAGTACCGATTCCTCTACTTTGATAAATTTTGGAGCTAAATTTAACCCTCTTATCCTTGAGGGAGAGTGGTGGCGGTTCTTTACTCCGATGTTTTTACATATTGGTTTTCTCCACCTCGTGATGAATTCATTGGCATTATACTATTTGGGTCCCATGGTCGAACGTATATATGGGAATGTTCGATTTTTATTCCTATATCTATTTGCTGGGTTTGCTGGAGTTTTAGCCAGTTTTTTATTTAGTGCAAACTTGTCTGCAGGAGCAAGTGGTGCTATTTTTGGTTGCTTTGGTGCCTTACTCTATTTCGGGGTCATCTTTCCACGGCTTTTTATGCGATCATTAGGATTTAATATCCTTATTGTTCTTGCCATTAATCTAGTGTTCGGCTTTACCATTCCCGGTATCGATAATGCAGGTCATATTGGCGGACTACTGGGGGGCTTTGCTGCAGCCGGGATATTACGTTTTCCTAGAAAAAAAAGACTAGGTTCACAAGCAATCTTCCTTGCTGCGACGGCTGCTTTAATTGTTGGGATGCTTCAATACGGCTATAGCGACTCTGCTTCGGTAGTGGATAGACAGTCTATTTTAATTCTTGCACAGGATTATATTAAGAATGAAGAATTTGATCAGGCTTATCGACTGCTTGATGATTATCGTGCTAAGGATGGAGACTCTCCTGAAATTTTATTTCTCCTATCTTTTACGGAGATAAAAAGAGATAACATAGAAAATGCCAAGTCCTATCTTCTCCGGGTTATTGAACTTGATCCTAAGTTTCATGAAGCTCATTACAATCTCTCATTAGTTTATTTAGAACAAGGATCCTTTGAAGAGGCAAAAATACATGCAGAACATGCATTGGGGCTTAACGCTGATAAAAAGGAATACAAGGACTTGCTAGAGAATATTTCATCTTATATGAAAATGTCGGACACATAAAAACATCGTTCTAGTTATGACCGGCTATAAAATTCCATATTTGAAACGGGAAACGGTGTAATTGGCTGATTACACCGTTTTTTCTGTATTGGTACCACTTCTATATGAAAGCCTGAAAAAAGTATATCAATTACTGTCTATTTAAAAACTAATTTTTTTGCTTACTTACATTCCCTGAGTATGATTTTTTTTTGGTGTGGCAATGATGGGAAAGTGATTAGGAAAATAATGGATTAATAAATATTTCAGAGAGAAGATTTTCGAGGTGGATTATGGAGCAAAAAATAAAACATCCTGTTCAAGCAGATATCAAGGAAAATATCGCTTATTTAAAAGAGTCATTGGGAGTTGATAAAAGTTTTGACGTAATTCAGCTCGATGTAGAATATGCAGAAAAGGAAATGGCCTTCTTTTTAATAGATGGATTTGCAAAAGACGACATTCTGCATCTTATCATGAAATTCTTGGCTAACCAAAAGCCAGAAACTCTTCAGGATGATACATTGCACAAGCTTCTCCGTACATATATTCCATACGTTGAGGTGGAAACATCGGATGACTTGGATGAGGTAACGGATAAGGTACTGGCTGGACCTACAGTTCTACTCGTTGATGGCTTAAACCAAGCCATTGTAATTGATGCCCGTACTTATCCAGTTAGAGGCCCGGAAGAGCCTGACACAGAGAGAGTGGTTAGAGGAGCCCGGGACGGGTATGTAGAAACGATTGTTTTTAATACTGCTCTGACTAGAAGAAGGGTTAGAGATCGTACATTAAGAATGGAGTATATGCAGGTAGGTCGAAGGTCCAAAACAGATATTGTTGTGAGTTATATCGAGGATATCGCTGATCCAAAAATGGTTAAAAAGGTAAAGGAAGCAATATCAAAAATTGATACAGATGGTCTCCCTATGGGCGAGAAAACCGTTGAAGAATTTATCTCAGGGAGGCATTGGAATCCATTTCCTACCGTGCGGTACACGGAAAGGCCGGACACAGCTGCTGTCCATTTATATGAAGGACATGTTTGTATTATCGTTGATGGATCCCCAAGTGTAATGATTACACCTACGACTTATTGGCATCACATGCAGCATGCAGAAGAGTATCGCAATAAACCGCTTGTAGGAGCTTATTTGAGGATGATCCGGTTTATTTTAGTCTGGGCATCAGTCTTTCTTCTGCCACTTTGGTATTTGCTTGCGTCTCATCCAGAACTATTGCCTGAGAAATTTTCTTATATAGGAATTAATGATCCTGGTCAGATTCCACTGTTTGTTCAATTTATGATTATTGAAGTTGGTCTAGATGGCTTAAGAATGGCAGCAATTCATACACCAACATCACTCGCTACTGCACTGGGGCTTGTTGCAGCTCTTATGATTGGACAGGTCGCCATTGAAGTGGGCTTACTGACAAATGAAGTAATTTTATATTTTTCAATTGCTGCGATTGGAACATTTGCAACACCAAGTTATGAGATGAGTCTGGCAAATCGTCTTGCAAGAATCTTCTTACTAATAGTTACTGCTGCATTTGCTACTCCAGGATTAGTAGTGGGAACGGTTCTCTTAGTTATCTACCTTGTTCGGATGAATTCTTTTGGAATTCCATATTTGTGGCCATTTATTCCATTTAACTTCAGGGCCTTCCGCGATGTAATCGTGCGTGCACCTATGCCATTAAAGAATAAGCGCCCACAAGTAATGCATCCAAAAGACCCAGATAGGTAAAAACTTCGGTATGTCATAAATGTTTCCTACTTGAGAAGCCTGCTGGTATCGATTATACTTATTTAATGTAAATTTATTCACATATGAGGGATTACATTGAAGACAATCTATGATATCCAGCAATTATTAAAAAGGTTTGGATCTTATATCTATGTTGGAGACAGAATCGCAGACCTTGAGCTAATGGAAACTGAAATTAAAGAACTCTATAGCTCACAATTAATTGAAACAGCTGAATTTCAGTCTGCTATTATGCTGTTAAGACATGAGATTAGACTGGAAAGAGAAAAAAAGAAAAGCAGAAACTAGGTGAGAGAGATGGCGGAAAAATGGCTTATCGGTGTGGATTTAGGTGGTACCACAACGAAAATTGCTTTTTTCAACTTTTATGGAGAAATTCTACATAAGTGGGAAATACCGACGGATGTATCAAATGAAGGCAAGAATATTACTACAGATATTGCAAAAGCAATTGATGGTAAACTCGATGAACTCGGGCGTTCTAAAAGCAATGTTCTAGGAATTGGGATAGGTGCACCTGGCCCAGTAAATCTAAATACCGGTGGGATTTACGAGGCTGTTAATCTTGGATGGAGGGATGAGTATCCATTACAAGATTTGCTCGAAGTGGAAACCTCATTACCAGTCGTTGTTGATAATGATGCGAACTGTGCTGCCTTAGGAGAAATGTGGAAAGGGGCCGGGAACGGCGCCAAAGATATTGTATGTGTAACCCTTGGAACAGGGGTTGGCGGTGGAGTGATTACCAATGGGGATATTGTCCACGGAAAAAGTGGTGCAGCTGGGGAATTGGGTCATATCACTTCAGTTGCAGAAGGTGGAGCACCTTGTAATTGTGGTAAAAGTGGCTGCCTTGAAACAATTGCTTCAGCTACTGGAATTGTTCGTTTAGCAGTGGAGGGACTGAAAAAGGCTGATCAACAGGGAGCACTAGGCTCAATATTCCGTCAAGTAGGACAAGTAACTGCGAAAGACATATTTGATACAGCAAGAGAAGGAGACGAAATTGCTAAAAATGTTATAAAAGAAGTCTCTTTTCAGCTTGGATTAGCCCTTGCTAACATCGCGAATACCTTAAATCCTGAAAAAATAGTTCTAGGTGGAGGGGTATCTAAGGCTGGTTCTGTGTTACTTGACCCGGTTAAAGAAAACTTTTTACAATACTCTTTTCCGAGAGTTGCAAAATCAACCGAAATTGCCCTTGCAACATTAGGGAATGATGCAGGAGTTATCGGAGCTGCCTGGATTGTGAAAAATAAAGCCCCAAAAACAATTAATTAACAAAAACGTGTCCATTCTATAATGGGCACATTTTTTATGCGAATAACTCTGCTCTAGTTAGTAAATAGGAATGTGTCCATATTCATAACAGGAATAATAAAGGATATAAATAATAAAATGAAAGTGGGAAGAATAAAAGTGAGTTTGCTTTTTCATAATAAGCATTTAGGATGGTCTTTGTATTCTGTATAGGAAAAAGTTCCATCGCTGTTCGTTTTAACAGGAGGTAGCCCGTATGAAAATGAAAGGGAGTATGAATATCTCATTCGTCACAATGGCAGTCTTCCTACTTTGGATTAAGACATATATTGTCTATAAAACTAGCTTTGATATCAATATTGAAAACTACACACAAGAAATCATTTTATTTATAAATCCGCTAAGCTTCCTAATGCTTATCTTTGGGATAAGCTTTTGGATTAATCCAAAGAATCGGACAGGTTACATTGTCGCCACAAGTCTTATCATTTCATTGATATTATATGCTAATGTCGTTTACTACAGGTTTTTTAATGACTTTCTGACGGTTCCAGTTCTTTTTCAGACTAGCAATATGAGTGATTTGGGGAGTAGTGTTACTGAATTAATCACCATCACAGATTTGCTTTACTTTAGTGATTGCTTTTTGCTCTTCTATCTTATAAAGTTTCGTGCTAGGCCAGTGAATAACTTGGGTTTTACTACCTTACAACAGCGAGCATTTATGCTATTATCTTTAGCGATGACCTTTTTTAATCTTGGCTTAGCGGAGTCAGAGCGCCCACAGTTGCTAACTAGGACCTTTGACCGGGAGATTCTAGTGAAAAATATTGGTACCTATCATTACCATATTTACGATATTTTTCTCCAATCCAAATCTTCTGCACAGCGTGCGTTAGCTGATGGCAGCAAATTAGCAGATATTGAAAACTATGTACGTGCAAATTATATCCCACCAAAAAAAGAGTTGTTTGGAATAGCCCAAAATAAAAATGTTATTCTGATTTCAATGGAATCCGTGCAAAACTTTGTCATCAATGCAAAGGTAAACGATGAAGAAATAACTCCATTTTTGAATGAGTTTATAGAGGATAGTTTTTATTTCGACCATTTCTATCATCAAACAGGACAAGGAAAAACGTCTGACTCTGAATTTATTGTTGATAATTCTTTGTATCCTTTAAGTAGAGGGGCGGTATTTTTTACACACTCAGCAAATGAATATCACGCAATCCCTGAAGTTCTTGACAATCATGGCTATTATACGGCTTCGTTACATGCGAACAATAAAAGTTTTTGGAATCGGGATATTATGTACAAATCGCTTGGCTATGACCGTTTTTTCTCCTATTCCGATTATGAGATTAGCAAGGAAAATTCTGTTGGTTGGGGATTGAAAGATATAGACTTTTTTCAACAGTCAGTGCAGCATTTAAAAGATGTCCCTAAGCCCTTCTATGCAAAGTTCATTACGCTGACAAACCATTTCCCGTTTGAATTAGATGAGCAGGACCGCTATGTTAAACCCTTTACTTCAAACGATAAAACGGTTAATCAATATTTTTTAACTGTTCGCTATTTAGATGAGGCACTTAAAACCTTCATTAATGAATTAAAAAGTGTCGGATTATATGAAAACTCCATCATCATCCTGTACGGAGACCATTATGGGATTTCAGAGAACCACAATAAAGCAATGGAAGAGTTCCTTGCAGAGGACATTACACCATATGTGAGTACGCAACTTCAACGAGTTCCATTAATTGTTCATATTCCTGGGATGAAGGGGCACACACTTTCTTCAATAGGTGGGCAAATTGATTTAAAACCCACAATCCTTCACCTTCTAGGAATTGAGACTAAGGCAGATATGCAGTTTGGTTCTGATTTATTTAGTCAAGAAAGAATGGATATTGCTGTGCTTCGTGACGGCAGTTTTATCACTAAAGACTATCTATTTACAAGAAATACATGCTATAGTAGTAAAACTGGCGAGCAGGTAGAAAAGGCCTTGTGTAATCCTTATCTGGAAAAAGCTAAAACTGAACTAGGATACTCTGATCAAATTATTTATGGTGACCTTCTCAGATTTTATGGACAACCGCTTCGAACAAATTAACCATATAATGTGTTCAGCCTAAAACCTACGCAAAAAAAGCGTGGGTTTTTTAAAAAGTCTGAAACATTTTTTGAATCAATACGTAATGTTTTATGTACAGAAAGGTGGGGGAGACTTGATTGGGTATTTTAATAAGAAAAGAATAACGAAATTCCTTTTTTTTTCTGCTTTCTTATTTGCTATCACAGGTATTGTTGTGGGCTGCTCGAACAATCATATTTCCCAGCCACATGAAGGTTTAAGCCATAATCCCTTTAGAAAAGAAAAGCCCAGGGTTTCTTTTTTTGGAGAAAAGGTCATGCCAATATCGGAGGTAGAGGGCAGTTTCTCTGAAGTTGCTGGATGGCTTAAAGAAGACACCATCCTTTACATAACGAATTTCAATACAGGATCAAATCTTTACACTTATCATTTAACAACAGGTGTTAGTTCATTGTTTTTCCAAAGTGATAACCCGGTAGTTAGCACAGAAATAAGTCCGTTGAGGGATAAAATACTCATTCATACAGCACCAACAAGTTATCAAGCTGAGGTTATCATTAAAGATATTAACGGTGAGACTCTTTCAGAAACCAAAATTGATTCTTTTGAATTAGCCTATGAATGGAACCATGGAAATGAGGAAGAGGTATTAGTGTCGGCATTTAACGAGGATTGGAGCTTTAATACCTATATTCTGAATATCCATGAAGACAACTTAACGGAAGTAAGCCTACCGGAACCATTTGTTGTTTGGCCGAAAGAAAGTGAGCTGCTTTATTTAAATTGGGACAAAAATGCTCCAAATCTCAACGCTCCTCTAAAAAAAAGAAACTTAGACAATGAAAAAGAAGATACCTTAATGACCTCTGTACATCACGTTGATTCCTCTAAGGAGTATATATTGGCTATCTCTACGGGCGAACAAGATTCTATGCAGTCGATTTATAGTATTATGAACACAGAGTTTGTAAAGACTTCAGAGTTCGAGGTTCCCCATTTAACCGCTTTTTCAAGTTGGTTAGTGCCCTTTTATGATTTCATTGACCGTGAGAAAAAATTAATTTATCTTCAACCCCTTCGGAGTGGAGAGGCAGATTTATACGATGAAGGATTTGTGCTCACAGAGTATTCTTTTGAAAAAAATAAAGGAAAGCAACTGTTAGAGCAGCTTGAGAATGAACCGATTTCTTGTTCCCCGAATGGGACATTGTGCCTTTACGGTTATCAATTTGAAAAGATAATTGATTTGACTGAAAAGGAAATAATAAGTTTGGTTCAGCAATAGGAAAAGGAAAAAAGGAGAGAGTAAATAAAATGGCAATTGTAGATGTAACCGTGATTCCAGTAGGAACTCAATCGCCTAGTGTAAGTGCATACGTGGCGGAAATTCAGAAGCTTCTCACCAATTATGAAAAACAAGGGAAAATACGATTTCAGTTAACTCCAATGAATACGATTATTGAGGGGGAGCTTCCGATCCTATTTGAAGTCATTCAGGAAATGCATGAGGCCCCTTTTTCTAAAGGGATTCTACGGGTTTGTACAAACATAAGAATTGATGACCGCCGTGATGTTTCAAGGAAAATGGAAGATAAGGTTGAAAAGGTACGGAGTTTACTTGAATAAAGAAAAAAGGACCGCGCTATTTGCGGCCCTTTTTATCATCTTAATTAATGGGCTACAGGGTAACCACTGTGAATAACTGTCATAATTGTAAACCAACCAAACACAAGAAGAGAACCTCCACCAAAAACGATCCCGAGTAGATTCTTGTTTTTCAAAGCTGAAAAAGTTCCGTATGCAGCCAAAATTGTTACTAATGAAAAAATAATAACCAGTCCCATACATATCCCCCTTTAAATATAGTTAATAAGCATCATTAACGATGTAGGCATAGGCCTTATGTAGACTCTACCTTATATTCGATACTATTTTATAGCTTTTTCTACCATTTGTCGAGGTCTAAAAAGCTGAGCCTACAATTATATGCTGCTGCAATCCCTGCCATTAAGGTGGAAAACTGTTGTTCAACAAAGAACACTTCAGAATGGCCTTTACTGGTTTTGTAAACGAGATGTTCATCAACCTGAATTTTAGCCATTTCCAATTGCTGATTTTCCCCTGTTAGAAAAAAGGCTGTCAGTAGTTCTTTATATAAGTATGTCCTTGTTTGGCCTTTAAAACCGTTGTCGAAAAAACAATCGCCTATGAATCCACTCTCGAGTACGATAAGAGGGTGTAAGGCTTCAAAAAGTTCAGCTTCTTTTAGTAATGACATAGCACTGTTTGCGTCGTTTTCATCTTCGTAGATATATGTACAGTCTAAAGTTTCGATAAGCTTTAAATTGTAGCTTAACAAAGATGCAAACTCTGGAATATCCGTAATAAGAGGGTTAACCTCAACACCATAAGCAAAGTCCATGGCGGGAAATCCTCCTTTTTAGAAAGAAATGTATAAGAGAACTTAGAGAATTGTCTGGCGCGCAAGGCTATTTACTAGCAAACCAGCTCCGTCCTTTTCTTATCCTACTTAAATATAAGCTAGTAATAGTGTAAAATAGAAATAGTGAGAAAATCAACTATGGAGGTGCAATGAATGAACTGGTTCCCATTACCGCTCGGACCTTTACAAACAAACTGCTATATCCTATCACAAAAGGATGGTAGTAGTTTAATTATTGACCCAGGGGAAGAGCCTAATAAAATCATTCAATACATAAGTAGTAAAAAGCTTTATCCTAAAGCCATTTTATTGACCCATGCTCATTTTGATCATATTGGAGCTGTCGATGCAATTAGGGAAAAATACGAAATCCCAGTGTATATTCACAAGAAAGAAGAAACTTGGCTTTCAGACCCATCACTAAATGGTTCACAGTTCTTTTTACCAGGCCAAAAGATCATTGCGAAGGAAGCTGACCATATTATATCGAATGAAAAGACTATGGAATTTGAAGGTTTTTCCTTTGAAGTATTTGAGACTCCGGGACATTCTCCTGGAAGCATATCCTTTTACTTTAAACAGGCTGGAATAGTTGCCTCTGGAGATGCTTTATTCCAAGCTAGTATTGGACGAACAGATCTTCCGGGAGGAAACCATAATCAGTTATTGGAAAGCATCCATAAGAAGCTACTCGTGCTCCCTGAAGAAACCGTGGTTCTACCAGGCCATGGACCCGCCACAACAATTGGTCAAGAAATGGACTCCAATCCGTTTTTAAATGGATTTTAAAAAAATAGGCTGCTTTAAAAAAGTACACTGTTGGTTTCATATACCGTTGATTGAAGCGAAGTACCTGGAGCGGAAATCAACAACCACGTTTAACAAGCAAAAATAAAAAACCCTTCGGGCAAGAAGGGTTTTTTAGGGATTTTGCTGTTTTAAAATAAGGGAAGGTTATTTCTTTGTTACTAATTGTAGAATACAATAATGAAACCACTACGTCAATAGTGTAAACGACCAAGGAGAAACTATGAATACCTACATTGAGGAAATGATTCATAACAGTGCAAATAAAAGGATTACCTATGCAGAGTTTATAAGAGCTGCCCTTTATCACCCTGAAAAAGGCTATTACATGAAAAATGATATAAAAATAGGGCGATCAGGAGATTTTATCACAACCAGCAATGTTTCACATATATACGGGAAAATCATAGCGAAGTGGTACGCTGAAAACCATTTAAAATATCATCTTCCTGCAGCAATTTGCGAAATTGGCGGTGGAACAGGCCGGTTTGCAAAGGCGTTCTTGGAAGGCTGGGGGCAGTATACTTCCGTTCCGTTAACGTATTTTCTAGTTGAATCAAGTCCGTATCATCAACAATTACAGGCAGAAACGCTAGTTGGTTTTAATAATTTTACACAGTACCAAAACATAAGCCAGCTCCGAAATTTTACAGGCTTAATCTTTTCTAACGAACTTTTTGATGCCCTTCCCGTACATGTTATTGAAAAGAAGGGGGGCGAATTATACGAGGTGATGATTACTTCAAGTGAGCATGGACTCAAGGAAGTCCTCGTGCCTCTTGAGAACATGGAGATTTTGAGATTTATTGATCAACATGGCGTCTCCTTAAATGAAGAACAGCGGATTGAAATTCCATTAGAAATGGAAGAAATGGTGAAATCGATTAGTGAACGACTTACTTGTGGAATCGTTATTAGCGTCGATTATGGTTACACGAAAGAAGAGTGGCAACATCCGGAAAGGAAAAATGGGAGCCTAAGAGGATATTATCGTCAACAAATGTATGAAGATGTTTTACAGTTTCCTGGGATGATGGATATTACCAGCCATGTTCATTTTGATGCGCTCATTCGTTCTGGGGAAGAAAATGGCTTAAGGTTTAAAGCGAAACAAAGACAGGATGAATTTTTACTATCAGCGGGGATCCTTGATGAGTTAGCTGACAGCTATGACCCAAATCCTTTTTCAGAACAAAGTAAACTTAATAGAGCAATAAAAAGTCTTATTTTACCTGGGGGCATGAGTAGCGCCTTTCACGTCATCATTCAGGAAAAAGGCTGTGATTCAAGCAAAAGAGAATAGTTTAGGCGCATTGAAAAAAGCGATGGAAAATTCCATCGCTTTTTAGTGCAGCTTGGGCATTAATGTCCTGCACCAGGTACCATTAAGAATGTGGTGTAGTAAGTAAATCCTGCAAAGAAAATCGTTAAGTACGCTCCGAATATGTAAATATACATACGTTCGGATAATTTTAAATAACTTAAAAGCAAGAAAAACCCAGTTTGCCCAAAGAAAAGCAAGGATGCTGTATACATATCCCCTACTAAAAACATGACTGCGAAAATACCTGTCCAGAATCCTAAAACTCTGTACATCCGATCCATAGCCACCCCTCCTTTTTACCAATCAAGTCCATCACATTCCAATTATAAAGTAAAGAGGAGGGAAAAGTAAATAAGCATTGTTTAAACGGTTACTAAAGCCTGGTATGTGCAGGATTCACAACCAGCAATAAGGTTCTCTTTTTCAATCAATTCAATATCTCCGAATAGTGATTCAAACATGCCTCGTAAAAACTCTACGTGCATATTACAGACTGTCTCCGGATGCTCCATTGCGACTTCCTTGAACGGGCAGTTAAAAATTTGGAAGAATATTTTGGTTTGCTCTTCATTCGATTCAAATTCTGGGTAAAAACCAGCGATAGTAGCTGCCCCCTTAACGATATTTAACTTTTGCTCAAATGTTAGGTATTCCACATGTTGATGATGTCCTGCCATCTCTTGCTCAATTAACTCTGTGCCTAGTCGCTTGCCTGTAAGGTATAACGCCTTCTTTCCTTCTTCCCCTAAAGACATCATCGTAATCATGGCGATTTTCGAGAGTAATTGGTAATCGCGGTATGGGAAATTCAACTGGATAACGTCCTCAGACAAACGGTAAAGCCTGCTAGGTCGACCGCCTTTCCCAGTTTTCTTTGTTTCAGATACAAGCATGTTAACATCTTCTAATTTTGATAAATGAAGTCTCGCAACATTTGGGTGTATTTCAAAATTATCGGCAATTTCTTGCACGGTCACATCTTTATGACGTTTCGTAATGTATTGATAAATATAGTAGCGCGTGGGATCAGATAAAACACTTGTTATTTTTAATGTTTGTTCCACTCTGCTTCACCTCATACTGCTGAATTTTTCTTTTATTATAATACAGCTGGAAGTCTTTTGTAATCGGGTTAACACTGTTTACACTATATGTTTAGAAAATGTTCACAACTAAATGGCGAATTCATGAACGAAGAAAACTAGTTTGCTAGGCTCTATGTGACTGTCACAATTTATACATATATTTTTGAAAAGGGTTGAAGGAAAGGGCCAGGAATTGCAGAATTCATATCCTTATAAAAAATAGGAGGTGTTTAAAATTGAACAATCTATTCAAGCATTAGCAAATCGAATTTTGACAGATGCATTGCAAAAAGGCGCTTCTGACATCCATATCATCCCTTTAGGGAAAAATACGGTAATAAAGTTACGCCTCGGCAACCAACTCCTGCAAAGGTATCATCTCGAAAAGGACGTATGCGAACGACTCATATCGCATTTTAAATTTATTTCTTCCATGGATATTGGCGATAAAAGGCGTCCGCAAAGTGGAGCGCACTCCTACTGTTATCAAGGTATTGAGGTTGGTCTAAGAATTTCAACCCTTCCTGCAGCCAAACTTGAAAGTATGGTCATCCGCTTACTACCCCAGCAAAACCAAATTCCCTTTTACAAACTTTCTCTATTCCCAGACACATCAAATAAACTCATTTCTCTTATGAAGCATGCCCATGGATTGGTTATCCTCACCGGTCCAACCGGAAGTGGAAAGTCAACCACTTTGTATTCTCTTCTTTCAGAAGCCTCACAGGTCATCAACAGACATGTCATAACGCTTGAAGACCCCATTGAAATGCAGAGCGATAACATGCTCCAAATTCAGGTGAACGAAAAGGCTGGAATCTCTTATGGTTCCGGATTAAAAGCCATTCTTCGTCATGACCCGGATATTATTATGGTTGGAGAAATCCGTGACCAAGAAACAGCAGAAATTGCTGTGCGCGCGGCACTAACCGGTCATCTTGTATTGACAACGATGCATACTCGAGATGCAAAGGGAGCGATTTATCGTCTTCTAGAATTCGGAATTAACTGGTTAGAAATTGAACAGACCTTAATTGCCGTAACCGCACAGCGCTTAGTGGAGCTAGTATGCCCTTATTGTGAAAGTGAATGTCCACCCTATTGCTATTCAGCAGGTCGTGGAAAAAGGGGGAGTATATTTGAAATTTTGAGTGGTAGTTCATTAAATGCTGTACTGAGAGAATCGAAGGGGATGAAGGAAAAGATTCAGTATCAAACGTTAAGGGATGCCTTGAGGAAGGGGATTGCACTAGGATTTATTAAGGAGGAAGAGTTTAAGAGGTGGATTATGGATGAATCAGAAAGTTAAATGGCCTGTGCAGGAGCAGGCCCAGTTTTTAAAGCGTGTTGGTGATTTATTATCGCGGGGCTATCCAATTGCAGAAGCAATAGATTCAATTTCACTTTATTTAGACAATAAGAAAAAGCTGGAGATAAGGGAGTGTCTTGCCAGCTTAAAAGAGGGATATCCGTTTTTTCGTGTTTTGGCAGATTTAAACTTTAACAAGGATTTGGTTAGTTATGTATACTTTGCGGAACAGCATGGTGGCTTGGCTAATGCGATTATAGAAGGGAGTACAATGGT
The DNA here is from genome assembly GCF_044803185.1 of Mesobacillus maritimus. Lineage (GTDB taxonomy): Bacteria > Bacillota > Bacilli > Bacillales > Cytobacillaceae > Mesobacillus_B > Mesobacillus_B maritimus_B. Next base: position 4,150,360 of record NZ_CP085225.1, on the reverse strand, counting down.
TCTCAAACGAGACTCCGACTATAAAAGGTTGAAAAGTTTATTAAGTTATCCAGTCTTTTTAGTCTTTTTGACAGTATTTCTATTCTATTTTGTAGAGAATGCATTGCTCCCACGATTTTTGACGCTTTATCAAAACATGGAAGTGGAGGCCACCTTTTTTAGTAGCATCATTATTACCTTCGGTACATTTATCACTCTCGTTTTCTATTTTATCCTTCTCCTACTGTTTGTTACTGGTATCTATTATTTAATGGTTTTTAAAAAATATCGAATTCTAGATCAAAGGAAAAGGCTCATCCGTATACCTTGGATGGGTATGTTTTTCAAACTGCTTTATTCTCATTACTTTTCAACTCAGTTGAGCTATCTATTATCTGGAGGGATGTCGGTTATTGACGCTTTACTGGTCTTTGAAAAAAACAGCCATGAGCCATTTTCAGTAGAACTAGGTCAAGAAATAAAGGTTTGTCTTTCTACTGGAATGGATTTGGATATTGCGATATCTTCCTACTCCTTTTTTGAGGACGAGTTGGGGCGAATTATTAAGCATGGTCAAGAAAATGGAAAGCTAGATCAGGAATTGTTTTTTTATAGTCGACATTGTCTTTTGAAATTAGAGGAAAAAACGGAAAGGTCTATGAAAATTGTCCAGCCATTGTTGTTTAGCGTTATCGGTATTCTTATTGTCTCGCTTTATTTGGCTATATTACTGCCAATGTTTCAACTTATCCAAGGAATTTAATCTTAATGAAAAGGGTTGATTACATGAAAAATGAAAAAGGGTTTACCTTAATTGAAATGATGATTGTCTTAATGGTTATTTCGGTGCTTCTAATCATAACGGTTCCGAATATTACCCAGCATAACACGACAATAAATACGAAGGGCTGCGATGCGTTTGTCAAAATGGTTGAGGGGCAGGTACAAGCTTTTAATATTGATAAAAAAAGACTCCCATCCTCAATTGAAGAACTGGTTAGCACAGGGTACTTAAAATCTGGTGAAACTTCGTGTTCAGATGGTCGGCAGATAACCTTAACAGCTGGAGGAGTTGTAACAGCTGTAGAACCGACAACACCAAATTAATGGCTCCTAAGAGCAATGGGTTCACACTAATTGAAACACTCATTGTCCTATCTGCGTTTCTGATTATGTCATTTTCTTCTTTTCTTCTCTTAAAACCTACTCATCATTTTCTTCAAAGCCAATTATTCTTCTCGCAACTTAGATCAGATCTGCTTTTTGCTCAACAATATGCTATTGCCCATCAGGAGGAGGTTACTGTACACATTATGCCAGAATCAAATTATTACTATGTTCGAACAAGATTCAATGGCCCTGTGCTGGTTGAAAGAACCTATTCTCCAGAGATTAAAGTAAGGGAAGGGAGTCTTAAGTTGTATTTTCAGTTTATGGCAGACGGAAATACAAATAAATTCGGCTCGTTTTTTATTGAAATTGGCAACAGGCGGTATAGGATGACGTTATTAATTGGGAGAGGGCGATTTTATGTGGTGGAAGAGTAATGATGGTTTTTTTCTCACCGATCTACTCTTGTCTCTATCGGCATGGTTAATCGCAACAACTATTTTGCTTCCGCTTGCCATATACCTGATTGGTCAGTCTATCGACCTTCGTCATGGAACAGATGCTTTACATTTACTCTACGAGCGCTTGCAAGAAATTAAGTTGGGGACTCCACCAACAGGAATAGATACCGTTGAGAAGAATGGAGCGGTTTTTAATTATAAGATCGTTCATCACGAATCTGAATCAGTGATGGAGGTGTGCGTCGAGTATAATGGTTATTTTTCCGAGAAACGATCAAAATGTGCCTTTACAGAATGAGAAAGGTTTTACTTTAGTGGAAATGCTCATTGCCTTTATGGCTTTTTGCATGCTTGCCTCGTTTTTTCCGCTTGCCATTCAGACGGTAGCTTCTCATAAGTACCTTGACCAGAGAAATCAAAGGCTTGAGTGGGAAGTATTTCTCAGCCAAGTAAAAAAAGAAACTAGATTATCAAGTCAAGTTACGGTTTTAGGTGATAAGTTGCTCCTCCAAAAAAATGGCGATACGATTTTATACGAAAAATATGGGTCAAATTTGAGAAGGAGAGTTAACTACACGGGACATGAGACGCTATTGCAAAATGTTGCTTCTGTAAGGTTTATAAAAACTACTGGTGGCTTTAGTATTTACGTTCAAGACCTCGAGCAAATTGAGTATAGTGCTACTATTAGGTCGTTTATCAGTCTGGAGGTGAAGTGACAAGTGGGAGAACAAGGCTTTACTTACCCTTTGTCACTTAGTGTATTGGTCTTCTTTAGTCTGTTTCTTTTGATTCTGGTTGAACAAAATGTTATGGAGAGGAGATTTTTCAATGAGACGGAGAAGATTTTATTGGTTGAATATTATATCCAAGCTGCAGTAGTAGAGGCCGAACAGCTTTTAAACACAGAGGAACTTGAGCAGACAGGGAAGTTTGAGTATCGAGATGGAGAGGTAAGATTCAGCCGTAGAATTTTACGCCAGGGAGTGGAGGAGGTAACCTTTACTCTGATGTTGGATACAGGTGAACAATGGATTGGGATGGCTCAATATGATCAGGGGAAGAAAAAAATAGTAAAATGGGTTGAGAAAAATTAATCGCCGCTCTGTAGCGGGTTTAAATGGAGGGATTTGGGAAAGACTTGTAAGGTGAGAAGGTAGGTGTCAAATATGAAAACAAATGATTATGTTAAGTATTTAACGCAGACTGTTGTAAAATATGCTGAACAGCCAAAGGAAGAACGAGTCAAGATTAAGGTAGAGAAGAAATCGGAGAAATCTCCGTTTATATTCCGTTGGTTCGGAATTATCCCTTATGCATTTATGCTATTGTTAAAGCGTCGTAAACATTAAATGGAAACCCGGCTTAGCCGGGTTTTTTTCTTTCGTTCAGATTGCTTGATCTGTTAGGTAAAAGATTCCGCCGTTAATAACAGAAATATTGATTTTTGGTTCAAACTGCTCTCGTAGTGCTTGTTTTTCAATTTCATAGCTTTCGGTATCTTCCACTACATCCTTGTAAAAATGCTCTAATAACTGCAGGTCTTTGTTCCATCGTTTTCTTGCTTCCTCTGCCCAAGTGTGATCCTCTTCGCTAAGGTTGGCTCGAATGAGGTTTTCAATCCTCGTTACACCGCTCTTTGGCATGATAATGGGTGAGAGAGTAAAAGCATAGTCTGGTATTTTTGGGGTCAATGGTATTTGTAATAGACGATCGTGAAACTCGGTAACCATTCGCCCATTAATTAACTGAAGCCCGATGGATTGGTATACATCACGTTTTCGGTCACATTGGTATGAAATTTTTGTATTTAAACATAACCAAGGGAGCAGTGGAGTCTGCCTCCCAGGAGCTCCCTGGTAATTCTCATATAACCGAATGTAGCCGGCAAGTTCCTTTGTCGACGAGAAAATCTGATGTAACCTTGGGGAACCGAAATGAATATTCTCCCCTTTAAGGTCGTTAGGAACTTGCTGTTGATTAGTTATCAATGTAAGTTTCATGGGGTTTGGAACCCCGCCAGTCTTTTCTAAATAGTGCCAGTAAAAAGGCCGGTTCATTAGTTCTTTATCCATTTCCTCTGTTAACTGAACGGTCATGTAACTAGGACTTGTATCTACTAGTTCACAGTTATTAGCCTGAAAGTACCTTAGAAGAAAATCATGAATTTCCTGTTGCTGCATGTCCATCCCCTTCTCTCATTTCTTCGGCAAACTGTATCATCGAGGTGAAATTTTCCATCTTAATCTTCATTTCCCCTTCAGAGGAAGATTGACTGAAAATATCTACAAGATGATCTTCAACTTTTCCAAAGTCGAGTTTGGTTAGAATATCGTCCAAATCCCCAATGACCTTTTCGAAAAGATTGATTTTTTCATATAGAAGCTTGAGGATATGATCTTCAACAGTATCTTTAATGGCGAAATTGTAAATCATCACATCTTTTTCTTGTCCAAGTCGATGAATACGACCTATCCTTTGTTCAAGTCGCATAGGATTCCAAGGTAAATCAAAATTAATGATATGGTTACAGAATTGAAGGTTAATCCCTTCTCCGCCAGCTTCAGTGGCAATCAAGACCTGTGCCTTCTTCTCAAACAGCTCTCTCATCCAGTCTTTTTTCCCTCGTTTAAAGCCCCCTCTAAAAGGAACCGAAGAAATTCCATGCTGCTGCAAGAACCATTGCAGGTACAATTGCGTGGCTCTATACTCGGTAAAAACAATGACCTTATCATTAATTTTTTTAATTAATTCCAACGTCTTTTCAGCTTTTGAGTTTGAAGTTACCGCCTCTACTTTTTTTATTATCGAGGCGACCTTCTGTTCAAATAGAGCAGATGGAGTTTCTTGACGTTTTAACATATTTTTTAATGTGTAGTAAACGGCCTCTCTACTGCTGCAGGCTTCTCGTTGTAAGGTCATGACTGAAAACGGACTTGAAACCGTACCGTTTGAATTGTCCTTAAGCAAATGAATACTATCGTATAATTCCTGCTCTTCATTTGTAAATTTAATGGGGATGGTTTCTACATGGCGTTTTGTCCATTCTATCCCCGTATCTTCACGCCTGTTACGAATCATTACTTTGTTTACGAGTTCCCGTAAATGCTTATCATCATCAATTGAACGTGCATCTTTTTTATATTTTCCATAAAAGGCTGATTCACTTCCTAAGTGGCCCGGCTTCAATAAGCTAACGAGGTTGAAAATTTCAGATACCCGATTCTGAATGGGGGTAGCTGTAAGCAAAAGGCAAAATTTCTTCTTTAAGCTTTGGACAAATTCATAGTTTTTAGTTTTGCTGTTTTTTAACTTATGGGCCTCATCAATGATGACCATATCATAGCTTTGTTGAAAAATAATATCACGATGCGGATTCCGCTTAGCTGTGTCAATGGATGAGACAACAACGTCACATTGTTCCCACACATAACTCTTTCTCTGAGCAACCGCGGGAATGAAAAATTTCGTGTTTAGTTCCATCTCCCATTGAGAAACCAGAGAAGCGGGTACAAGAATCAGTGCTTTTTTTACAAGACCTCGAATCATGTATTCCTTTAAAACGAGACCGGCCTCAATGGTTTTACCAAGTCCAACTTCGTCCGCTAGAATCGCTTTCCCATTCATATTTTCAACGACTTGTTTTGCTACTTCAAGTTGATGGGGTAAAGGGGTCAGTTGTGAAAGGTGCTTGGGGGCCTGTAAGCCTTCAAATTGCGGAATGAGCGTATGTTTTTCAACCTCATTCGCAAGCTTATAAAGCTCCCAGTTCCCCCAAGGACCGTCATTTGTGATTCTGTTTATGAGTTCATCCTGCCACGAGGAATCAAAGGTAATTTGAACCGTCAAATTGTCCACTCCTTTAAAAGATAAAATATATTGCCGAAACTAGCTTAATAATGGTAGGATGGGAGTAGATTTGAATGTTTTGAAATTTACTACAATAGTAAAATGGAAATAGCTGATAATTGGTGTTTATCTTATAGCATGCCCTCACAATGAGAATTTTATAATAGCGGATGATGACAAGGGGAGAGACTACGATAGTAGCGCCGAAGGAGCAAGCAGAAATGTGAATCTCTCAGGCAAAAGAACACTTGTTTGACGCAGCTCTGGAGAGTGTTCCCACAAGGGAGCCACCAAAGGGGAAAGCCTTGTAAAAGGTAAACTTTCAGGTGAAAGGACAGAGACCTTCTTTTTTAAAAAGGGGGTACTCTGTCCTTTTTTGTTTAATTGGTTTGAGGAAGCTAATGAAAACTATCAGCGAAAGCCAGTCTATTTGAAGGGGGTAAATACATGGGGGATTTAAAACGAACTCCACTCTTTCCTGTCTATAAGGAATATGGAGGAAAAACCGTGGATTTTGGTGGATGGGAGCTTCCAGTACATTTCTCAAGCATTAAGGAAGAACATGAGGCTGTACGAACGAAGGCGGGTCTTTTTGACGTTTCTCATATGGGCGAGTTTGAACTTAAAGGAAAAGATAGCTTAGCCTTTCTTCAAAAAATGATGACAAACGATGTTTCAAAGATGAAAATTCACGGTGCACAGTATACAGCGATGTGTTATGAAAATGGTGGTACGATCGATGATTTGATCATCTATAAGTTGGAGGAGAATCATTATCTACTGGTGGTTAATGCGTCCAATATTGAAAAGGACTTTAAATGGCTTGAGGAACATCTAGAAGGAGATGTGGAATTAACTAACATTTCTGAAGATATAGCTCAACTTGCCATCCAAGGCCCGGTTGCTGAAACTATTTTACAAAAATTAACTGATGATTTTGACCTTAAGAATATTGGCTTTTTTAAATTTCATAAAGCAGTTCAATTAAATGGAAAAACCGCGTTAATCTCGAGAACTGGGTATACAGGAGAAGATGGTTTTGAAATATACTGCAAACCAGACGATGCGGTTAGTCTATGGAAAGAGATTTTAGAAGTTGGCCAACCTGAGGGAATTCGTCCTTGTGGGCTAGGAGCTAGAGACACCCTTCGCTTTGAGGCGAACCTTGCGCTATATGGTCAAGAACTTTCGCCAGAGATTTCCCCGTTAGAGGCAGGGATTGGGTTTGCCGTTAAGCTAAACAAGGAAGTAGATTTTATCGGGAAGGCCGCTTTAATTAAACAGAAAGAAACGGGCTTAAAAAGGAATCTTGTAGGGATTGAAATGATTGATCGTGGGATTCCGCGCCACGGTTATCCTGTCTATAAGGATGGCAAGGAGATTGGGAATGTAACGACAGGAACTCAGTCGCCAACCCTTAAACGGAATGTGGGTCTAGCCTTGTTGGATGTCGAGCACAAAGCGGTTGGAACCGAATTAGAGGTTGAAATCCGTGGAAAAAAATTAAAAGCTGTTGTTGTTCAAACACCATTTTATAAAAGAGAGAAGTAAGGAATAGAGAGGGGAAGTAGCATGAAGCATCGTTATCTACCGCTGACTGAGAGTGATAAGCAATCCATGCTTAAAACCATTGGTGTCGAATCAATTGATGAACTATTCAGTGATATACCAGAAAAAGTACGGTTTTCAGGTGAATACAATATTAAGCAAGCCAAATCAGAGCCTGCCTTGATGAAGGAACTTACACGCATGGCCGGGAAAAATGCTGATTTAAAAACATATTCCTCTTTCCTTGGCGCAGGTGTTTATGACCACTATATGCCAGTGATTGTTGATCATGTTATTTCAAGATCGGAATTCTATACGGCCTACACTCCATATCAACCTGAAATCTCTCAAGGAGAATTGCAAGCCATTTTTGAATTTCAGACAATGATTTGTGAGTTAACAGGAATGGAAGTAGCGAATTCGTCGATGTATGATGGCCCAACAGCTCTTGCTGAAGCAGCCATGCTTAGTGCTGGTCAGACGAAGCGAAAAAAGGTTCTGATTTCGGCAACGGTTCATCCCGAGGCAAAGGAAGTCGTTAAAACCTATGCTAAGGGTCAATATATTGAAGTGGTTGAAGTTCCATATAAAGATGGGGTAACAGACCTGGAGGCCCTTGCGGAACTTGCCGATAGCAGTGTAGCAGCCGTGATTGTTCAATATCCAAACTTCTTTGGACGAATTGAACCAATGGTGGAGTTGGAAAAAATTGCTCATGAACATAAATCTTTGTTTGTCGTTTCTAGTAATCCGTTGGCGCTTGGGGCTTTAACTCCTCCTGGAAAATTTGGGGCTGATATTGTAGTTGGAGATGCCCAACCATTTGGGATACCAACAGCATTTGGCGGTCCACATTGCGGATACTTTGCTGTGACTTCAAAATTGATGCGGAAAACGCCTGGCCGCCTTGTGGGTCAGTCAAAGGATGACCAAGGTCGCCGCGGTTTTGTTTTAACTCTACAAGCACGTGAACAGCATATTCGTCGAGACAAAGCAACATCTAATATCTGTTCGAACCAAGCACTAAATGCGCTTGCAGCATCGGTAGCCATGACAGCACTTGGGAAGAATGGGGTAAAAGAAATGGCGGTTGCCAATATCCAGAAAGCTCATTATGCAAAAAAGGCTTTTAAAGAAAATGGATTTGATGTTGTGTTTGAGGGATCTTCTTTTAATGAGTTTATCGTGAAATTGAACAAACCGGTAAAAGCGATTAATGAGCAACTTTTATCAAAGGGAATTATCGGTGGATACGATTTAGGCAGGGATTACCCTGAGCTAGACCAGCATATGCTTATTGCGGTTACCGAGCAAAGGACAAAGGAAGAAATTGATACATTAGTGCAAGAATTGGGGGATTGCCATGCATAAGGAAGATATGCCGCTCATTTTTGAAGTTAGTAGCCCAGGCCGAATTGGCTATAGCCTGCCCGAAATGGATGTACCGGAAATCGATATAGCAGAATTACTTCCTGAAGGATACCTGCGCGAGGAAAAAGCGGAACTTCCTGAGGTATCTGAGCTTGATATTATGCGCCATTATACCGCTTTGTCGAAGCGGAACCATGGAGTCGACTCAGGATTTTATCCACTTGGTTCATGTACGATGAAATATAATCCTAAAATTAATGAAAATGTGGCCCGTTTTAACGGATTTGCTCATATCCATCCACTTCAAGATGAGAGCTCTGTTCAGGGTGCGTTAGAATTAATGTATGATCTTCAGCAGCATCTTATTGAGATTACTGGGATGGACGAAGTCACTTTACAGCCAGCTGCTGGTGCACATGGGGAATGGACTGGATTAATGATGATTCGAGCATTCCATGAAGCGAATGGCGATAGTGGGCGGACAAAGGTAATCGTTCCTGACTCTGCGCATGGGACTAATCCTGCTTCAGCAACTGTTGCCGGATTTGATACCATCACGGTGAAATCAAACGCGCAAGGTCTGGTTGATTTAGACGATTTAAGAAGAGTTGTTGGATCAGATACCGCTGCGTTGATGTTAACGAACCCGAACACACTTGGTCTTTTTGAAGAAAATATTGTTGAAATGGCTGAAATTGTTCATGGTGCTGGTGGCAAGCTCTATTACGATGGAGCTAATCTAAATGCAGTATTATCGAAAGCGCGTCCAGGAGATATGGGATTTGATGTAGTGCATTTAAATCTGCATAAAACCTTTACTGGTCCCCATGGCGGTGGTGGCCCAGGTTCAGGTCCTGTAGGTGTTAAAAATGATCTAATCCCATTCCTACCAAAACCAATTGTGACTAAACGCGGGGAGAGTTATATTTTTGATTATGATCGCCCACAGTCAATTGGTCGCGTAAAGCCTTTTTATGGGAACTTTGGAATCAATGTTCGTGCTTATACGTATATTCGGAGCATGGGTCCTGATGGTTTAAAAGCCGTCACTGAAAATGCCGTATTAAATGCGAATTACATGATGAGGAGACTAGCGGAATATTATGACCTTCCGTTTGATAAACACTGTAAGCATGAGTTTGTTTTAAGTGGTAAGCGTCAGAAAAAGCTGGGGGTAAGGACTCTTGACATCGCTAAGCGACTACTTGATTTCGGTTACCATCCACCAACCATTTACTTCCCATTAAATGTAGAGGAATGTATAATGGTAGAACCAACCGAAACAGAATCGAAGGAAACGCTTGATGAATTTATCGATGCAATGATCCAAATTGCTAAGGAAGCAGAGGAAAATCCGGAGATTGTTCAAGAAGCACCACATACAACAGTGATTGGAAGAGTAGATGAGGCAACCGCAGCAAGGAAGCCTATCCTTCGCTACCAAAAAGCTTAACAAATGAAACCCCTTGGTTCTGTCCCAAGGGGGCTTCGTTTATTTATGGATCGATTATTTTGCTTTAATTTTACCAGACCATTTTTTAAAACCGCCTTGTAGATGTGAGAGCTCCTGGTAGCCTTTACGGTGTAGCATTTGGGCTGCTCGAGCACTTCTTGCACCGCTCTGGCAGTATAGATATACAGGCTTGTCCGGTCGAATTTCCTTCATCCGCATTTTTAGCTGCGAAACAGGGATATTTCTTGCTCCTAAAATATGACCAGCATTGAATTCGTTTGGTTCACGAACATCAATTAATTGGGCTTTGCGATATCCTGCTTTAAATTCTTCTTCTGTTAATGTTTTCAAAAACCGGCGTTGATAGAAATAATTAAAAGCTGCATAAGCAATGAACACACCGATTACGGCAAGTAAAAAATATAATGCTTCCAATGTTCCTTCTCCTTTCGAGCTAAGTAGACCTTCTCTATTATATAAGTGATTTGGTATTTGGGCAAAGGAATTTATTTGTAACCTTCACGATTGTATACACGGTGCACTCTACTTTGATTTGTGAGACAATTTTGATAGACTAGTGAAAGTGCGAAATGCCAATTTTACATATACGTTGATATACAATTAGAAAAGTAAAAATGGGGTTAGATAATGAATAAAGAGGTATGGAGATATATTGATTCAGGTAATGGATCACCTGCTTTTAATATGGCGCTCGATGAAGCGCTACTTGATTGGCATAGTGAGGGGAAAACCCCTCCAATCATCCGATTTTATGGATGGGATCCTGCGAGTTTATCGATTGGTTACTTTCAAAAAATAGAAAAAGAAATTGATTTGGAGGCCGTTAAAAGGCATGAACTTGGCTTTGTCCGCCGACCAACAGGAGGTCGAGGAGTCCTCCATGAGCATGAGCTTACATATAGTGTGATTGTTTCAGAAGAACATCCAGAAATGCCACAGACTGTAACAGAAGCCTATCGGGTTATCTCAGAAGGTGTTTTGAGAGGATTTCAGAAGCTAGGTTTGGATGCTTATTTTGCTGTCCCACGGACAGATGAAGAAAGAAATGCCCTGAAGAGTCCACGATCTGCTGTATGCTTCGATGCTCCGAGCTGGTATGAGCTCGTTGTAGAGGGCAGGAAAGTGGCAGGAAGTGCGCAAACGAGACAAAAAGGAGTTATTCTTCAGCATGGAGCCATTTTACTTGATTTAGATGAGGACAAGCTTTTCAGTTTGTTTAAATATCCAAATGAACGGGTAAAAGAACGGATGCAAAAAGCATTCAAAACAAAGGCAGTGACGATCAAAGAGATTAGCGGGCGCACAGTGAGTATGGAGGAAGCGAAAGCTGCTTTTAAGGAAGGGTTTGCAGAGGGACTTAATATTGAATTGGAGCCTTATACTCTTACAGACGAACAATTAGAATATGTCCACAACCTTGCAAAATCAAAATACGAGAGTGATGAATGGAATTTTAAGAGGTAGGAAAGCGAGAAATGCTTTCCTATCTTTTATTTTCCTGTCAGGAAAAAATGCAAGTGATGAAATTTGTTGAAATATATCATTTTATGGGAGAATTCGTCTTTTCTCTCTTTTTCTCTCACTCTTATACGTAATTTTAAGTTTGACAAATTCTATTTCGTCAGAATTAAAATCAATATGTTGTGTTGTCGAAAATTAAATATACACTATATATTGATTTAGGGTGTTTCTATATGATAACGTATAAAGTAATTCGAAAGTACATCCAGAATCAACGCTAAAATCTATCAGCCTTGTAAAACTGGACGGAATTTCTGAATTTTACTAGAAGGAGATGTGAACATGTCTGTTGAGCTAGGCCAAAAAATGAATATTAACATTGAAAATCTGAACAAGGACATCCAGTTGTTTCCTCAAGTTCATCCAATTACCCCTGATATGAAAACAACCCATAAAGGGGTATCACGCCTTGTTATGCTGGATCGCTATACGTTTAAGGATACCGAGAAGGTAACACTAGGCAAAGGGGATTTTGTCGTGCTTACGATTAAGGAAGACCCGAAATTTCCTGCCCGTGGACTTGGATTTATCCTTGATCTCGATTGGGAATCAAAGATGGCGACCGTATTGGTTGATGAAGAGTTTCGTGGTGTCCTTGATGACCCTGAAGAAGCAAAAACTGGAATTATAAAAAAATCACTAGATGTTATTGAGAAGCCTCTAGAAGTGTTCTATGAGCAGATTGCTAAACGAAACGCAACGGGCTTAGCTTCAGTTGAAAAAACAGAGGAAAAGCGGAAGGAATGGTTTGAGAAGTTTTATCAAGAACTATCAAGCTTGAACTTTATCCCAGCGGGACGAGTACTATACGGAGCCGGAGCAGATACGGATGTAACGTATTTTAACTGTTACGTCATGCCGTTTGTACAGGATTCTCGTGAAGGGATTTCTGAGCACCGAAAGCAAGTCATGGAAATCATGAGCCGCGGTGGCGGAGTCGGAACGAACGGTTCCACGCTTAGACCACGAAATACGCTTGCTAAGGGTGTAAACGGAAAATCATCCGGATCTGTATCTTGGTTAGATGATATTGCCAAGTTAACACATCTTGTTGAGCAGGGTGGATCCCGTTAAATACGCCATGGCGGGATTAAAATCTCGTGAATTGCTGGAACACCCTTAGAGCCAAATCAACCACAACGTGACTGGTAACAGTGAGCGTGATGGTTCGAAAATGATATGGATTGGGCAATCAGCAGCGAAGCATCTTTGGAAACGAAGGTGAACGTTCAACGACTATTGAAATCACCTAAGGGATATGGATCCTAAGGTGAGAGTAAACCATAAGAGTAGGAGACAACCTTATGGGGCACGAGACAAGGAAGAATTAATGACTACAATCATACAGTACCACCATAGTTGATTCTTCTTTGATGATATAGTCTGATCTCATATGAAAGTATGAGAGCTAGGCAGAAATGACCTAGCCGGCTAAAAGCTTAGCTAGTAACAATAAGCGTGGCGCTCAAATGATAATGTTAGCGGATTAAAAGGTGCACTAGTCCGCATTGTTCAGACAATGAGCAATTAGTAAATCGGGTGAATTGCGGGAAAATCCTTAGAGGCTAGCAAGCCACAACGTGACTGGAAACGGTGGGCGTGACGGCTATAAAAATTGCTAGCATTGGACAATCTGCAGCCAAGCGTCATTGGGCATAGGTGATGGCGAAGGTTAAACGACTAGAGAGTGAGTCCCAACAATAAACTCTCATAAGCGCCCGACCCCTAACAGATCAAGCTGAGGGTGATGATATAGTCTAGTCCGGCTGCTGTTTATGCGCAGCGAAATATTCCGAAAGGAACGGTAGGTACGTGGCATCCAGACATCATTGAATTCATTATTTCTAAAATGCAAAATCCAAGAATTCTTCGTTTCTTGATTGAAAATACTCAAGACGAAACGATAAAAAAGCATGCGAAAGAAAAACTAAAATTCACTCCATTGACATTGCAAGAAGAAGCAATGTACCAAGGGATTGTTAATTATAAAAATATTCCTGGGTTTGGCGGTTTCAGTGCAGATATTATTAGAGCAGCTGAAGAAAAGCTTGAGACAGGCGGTAATTATACTGTCCACAATTCAGAGTTCCTTACAGGTGCTAACATCTCGATTACGTTAACAAAGGAATTTATGGAAGCTGTTGAGAACGATGCGGAATTCGAATTGCGCTTTCCAGATGTTGAGTCCTACGATGCTGAAACGATGAAAATCTACAATGAAGAATGGCATAAAGTAGGCGATGTACGCGAATGGGAAAAGCTCGGATATAAGGTGCGCACATATAAGAAAATCAAAGCAAAAGAGCTTTGGAATCTTGTTAATATCTGTGCGACATACTCCGCAGAACCAGGCATTTTCTTTATCGACAATGCCAATGACATGACCAATGCCCAAGCTTATGGTCAAAAGGTTGTAGCAACTAACCCTTGTGGGGAGCAACCCCTTGCACCATACAGTGTGTGTAACCTTGCAGCGGTTAACCTTGCGGAAATGGCTGATAAGGAAACAAAGACTGTTAACTTTGAGAAGTTAAAACGCACAGTAGAAGTAGGAGTAAGGATGCAGGATAATGTCATCGATGCCACTCCATACTTCCTAGCTGAAAATAAAAAGCAAGCTCTTGGTGAGCGTCGAGTTGGTCTTGGTGTTATGGGACTTCACGATCTTCTCATCTACTGTGAAACAGAATATGGTTCAGAAAAAGGAAATGAACTTGTTGATAAGGTTTTTGAAACCATTGCAACAACTGCTTATCGTGCTTCTGTTGAGCTTGCAAAAGAAAAGGGTAGCTTCCCGTTCTTGGATGGGGAAACTGCTGAAGATACAAATCGTTTAAGGAACGCGTTCATCAACACAGGATTTATGAAAAAAATGCCTGAAGATGTACGTAAATCCATACTTGAAAATGGAATTCGTAATTCACATTTGCTAACTGTTGCTCCGACGGGATCCACTGGGACAATGGTTGGCGTCTCTACAGGACTTGAGCCGTACTTCTCTTTCTCTTACTTCCGAAGCGGCCGTCTTGGTAAATTTATTGAAGTTAAAGCAGATATCGTTCAGGAATACCTAGATGCAAATCCAGAAGCTGATGCAGAGAATCTGCCAAACTGGTTTGTTGCGGCAATGGAATTAGCTCCAGAAGCCCACGCGGATGTTCAATGTATTATTCAGCGTTGGATTGACAGCTCCATTAGTAAAACCGTTAACGCACCAAAAGGGTACAGTGTTGAACAGGTTGAAAAAGTGTACGAGCGCCTTTATAAAGGGGGAGCAAAGGGAGGAACAGTCTATGTTGACGGTTCCCGTGATTCGCAGGTCCTAACCTTAAAAGCTGAAGAAAATAGCTTTGAGGAAGATAAGGTAGAAAAGAAAGAAAGATCAAAACAGCATGTCGTACTAGTAGATACCATTAACGAACTTCGCTCGACAAATGTTACAATCGGCTCAGAGGTAGGGGATACATGCCCTGTTTGCCGAAAAGGGGAAGTTAAAGGTATTGGTGGCTGTAATACATGTACAAACTGTAACGCCCAGTTAAAATGTGGCCTATAAAAAAATAATCTAAACCTAGAGGATGGAAATAATTTTCCATCCTCTTTTCTCATTTCTAGCTCATACTAACTGTACAGAAGAACGGAGAAATGAGGGATAAAGAAACATGGAGCCATTTAAACCACAGCTAGTATATATTGAACCACGGGCGTTAGAATATCCTCTCGGTCGAGAGTTAAAGGAGAAGTTTGAAAAGATGGGGTTAGAAATAAGGGAAACCACATCTCACAACCAAGTTAGAGGAATACCTGGGGACAATGAACTGCAACAATATCGAAATGCAAAATCTACTCTCGTTGTAGGGATAAGGAAGACGCTTAAGTTTGATACCTCCAAACCATCGGCAGAATATGCAATTCCCCTAGCAACCGGTTGTATGGGACATTGCCATTATTGTTACCTGCAAACAACCCTAGGCAGTAAGCCTTATATACGGACGTATGTTAATCTTGATGAAATTTTCGAACAAGCTGAAAAGTATATGGAGGAAAGAAAGCCTGAAATCACAAGGTTTGAAGCCGCATGTACATCTGATATCGTTGGAATTGATCATTTGACTCATTCTCTAAAGAAAACAATCGAGTATTTTGCTGATAAAGAATATGGTCAACTCCGATTCGTAACTAAATTTCATCATGTCGACCATTTACTTGATGCTAAACATAATGGAAAAACCCGTTTTCGGTTTAGCATCAATTCCAGATATGTCATAAAACACTTTGAACCCGGCACCTCCTCTTTCGACGAACGCTTAGAGGCCGCAAGGAAGGTGGCAGGCGCAGGATATCCGCTCGGTTTTATCGTTGCACCCATCTACCGGCATGAAGGGTGGGAGGAAGGATATCATGAATTGTTTGAGCGCCTTCATCATTCGTTAGAAGGTATCGACTTAGAGAACTTAACGTTTGAACTGATTCAACATCGTTTTACCAAGCCAGCGAAGAAAGTGATTATGAAGCGTTACCCAAAAACTAAATTGGAAATGGATGAAGAAAAACGAAAATATAAATGGGGTCGTTACGGAATTGGTAAATATGTGTACCAAACCGATGAAGCCAAGGAAATGGAGACGTCCATTCGAGAATCAATCCATCATTTCTTCCCAAAAGCAGAAATTCAATATTTCACTTAATAGAAATTTTTGCTTGTACGCCGTACTATTTTACACACAAGTCGATTAAAAATGTATCAAGCAAGTTACTGATTGGAGTGGACTTGTATGTATATAGACGGTGTTTTTTCAGGGGGAGGAATTAAGGCGTTCTCTCTTATTGGGGCTTGTCAAGCAGTTGAGGAAAAGGGATTACGTTTTAAACGGGTTGCAGGTACGAGTGCGGGCTCCATCGTGGCTGCATTTATTGCCGCGGGTTATACGAGTAAAGAGATGGCCCAGCTAGTTGATGAATTAGAATTGAAGTCTTTTTTGGATTCCCGGAATACCTTTCTTCCATCCGCGTTAGCAAAATGGTTGTTTATCTATTGGAGATTGGGGCTGTACAAAGGGAAAGAGTTAGAACGCTGGCTTGAGGAAAAGCTTGCTGCTAAAGGGTTAAGAAGATTTGGGGATCTTCCTCCTGAAAGTTTGCGAGTTATTGCTTCAGACTTAACCAATGGCACGATGATGGTCATACCCGATGATTTACCGAAGTATGGCATTAATCCACATTCTTTTCCAATCGCGAAAGCAATTAGGATGAGTTGTAGCCTCCCTTTCTTCTTTGAACCGGTTAAAATCAAAGATTATCAAGGTTCAATTGTCATTGTGGACGGTGGTGTCCTAAGCAATTTCCCAATGTGGTTGTTTGATAAAGAGAATGTAAAAAAGGTAAGGCCGGTACTTGGTGTGAAACTTAGTCATCATTTAAGTGAACATCCTCGTCATAAAATTAACAACGCTATTCATATGTTTGAGGCGTTGTTTGAAACAATGAAAGATGCACATGATGCCAGATATATATCACGAAAGCACGAGAGGAACATTATCTTTATTCCAACGGATGGAATTTTGACAACGGAGTTTGAATTAACTGACGAAAAAAAGCAGGCGTTAATACAGGTAGGATGGAATAATGCGAATCGGTTTCTTAAGAGCTGGGGGTATTAAAAAAATCGGACTCAAAACGAGGCCCGATTTTTTTTCTTTCCTTTTTTTCCTTCGATTACGGTTAGGTGCGAGGTATCTTTTCTTTTTTTTCTTGCAGCTGAAAGTGATCCGATTGACGGACGTTTAGAAGGAGTTGATTGCTCCTTAGTTTGAAAGCGTTTCTTTGAACGTTTAGCTGCTTTTTTAAATGCCCTTTGCTCATGGTTCTGTGAAGGGCTAGCTTGTGAAAATCGTCTAAATAAGAAATAGATTACTCCGACAATTAATGCCATCCCTGCAATCATTTTAATAAAACCACCTGGGTCTGAAACGAGCTTTGAAATGATTCCAATTGCTGCCAAGACTATTAAACCCAAGATTATATAAAATGAAGTTTGATTTTTCAAAAAAGCCACCTCCCTAAAAGCATCATGAGCATTTTTTTTCACTTTTAAACTTGGTCGAATAATTATTTTTATACAATTTCTTCAGTCTCCCGATATTTTCCTGCCTGATATTCGGGTAAAGAAATTATTTGTGAAAATTAAATTTTTATCAAATGTTAACTATATTCATCCTATCTATATTTTACCAAATAAAAGCTTAATTCTCTAGTCTAATTGATTGTCCACAACGCAAAATATCTGGGAAAACAATGTAAGGAATAAGGAGTGATGGGCATAATAACAAACGGAGGTGCTAGTAATGGCAGAAGATCAAAAGCGACTTGAACAAAATAAACATGAAAAGCCCATGTCCTTTATTACTATGGTAGTAATAACAGGTTTATTTGGGGGTATCTTATGGAGTTCCATCGCATTACTCGCTTACGTATTTAACTTTACAGATGTGCGTCCAAATTTAATTCTTGAGCCATGGGCTCTTGGTGATTGGAAAAAAGGTTGGATTGGCACTATATTTTCTATTGTAGTCATTGGAGTTTTATCGATTGGGGCATCCTTAATTTATTATGCGCTATTAAGAAGGTTCAATAATCTTTGGGTTGGCTTGCTTTATGGTGCTGGACTATTCCTACTTGTCTTTTATGTACTAAATCCAATTTTTCCAGGTATTGATTCATTTTGGAAGTTATCAAGAAATACATTGATTACCACGGGTTGTATTTATATTTTGTATGGAGTTTTTATAGGCTACTCCATTTCATTTGAAGAAGCTGAACGGAATGCGAGTGACGAAAAACCAAAGGAAAGCCCCGCATAATTCTAGAGGTAGTGGGAACGAAAATAGTTATGGTAGAATGTTCTTAATGAACATTCTTTTTTGAAGTGTGAGGAGAGGGGATACATAATGGTGAAATTACAAAAAATTCAAAAGCGGATAGAAGAATTGGGGTTAGACGGGTTACTACTCACTAGTAACTACAACCGTAGATATATGACTGGATTTACTGGTACAGCAGGTGCTGTGTTAATTACGGCGGAAAAAGGGCTCTTTATTACCGACTTCCGCTATACGGAGCAGGCAGAAAAACAGTGTACAGGGTACGAAGTAGTGAAGCAGAGTGGGAGCATCGCAGCAGAAGTGGCCTTGCAAGTTAAAGATTTAGGCTTGAAAAAGATTGGATTTGAGGAAGACCATGTCACATTTTCCGCTTACAAGGTGTTTGAAAAGGAAATTGAAGCTGAACTTATTCCTGTTTCAGGTGAAATTGAAAAGTTACGCTTGATAAAGGATGGGACAGAGATTAAGATATTAAAGGAAGCAGCAGGCATCGCTGATGCTGCGTTTAAGCATATTCTCGATTTCATTCGTCCTGGGAAAACAGAATTGCAAGTGTCGAATGAATTAGAGTTCTTTATGAGATCTTTGGGAGCTAGTTCCTCTTCTTTTGATATCATCGTTGCTTCGGGTTATCGTTCGGCCCTCCCTCACGGAGTAGCAAGTGATAAAGTAATTGAAACAGGCGATTTTGTAACCCTAGATTTTGGGGCTTATTATAAAGGGTACGTTTCGGATATTACGAGAACAATTGCTGTAGGACAGCCAACAGATAAGCTTAAAGAAATTTATGAGATTGTTCTGGAAGCTCAACTGCGTGGAGTTAATGGGATTAAACCAGGACTAACTGGAAAAGAAGCGGATGCATTGACAAGAGACTATATTACCGAAAAAGGATATGGGGAATATTTTGGTCATTCCACAGGACATGGCATTGGACTAGAGGTTCATGAAGGTCCTGGTTTATCTGTGAAATCAGATATTGTGCTGGAAAAGGGAATGGCTGTAACAGTTGAACCTGGAATATACATACCTGGCCTTGGCGGTGTAAGAATAGAGGACGATATCATCCTCACAGAGACCCATAATGAAAGGCTAACCCATTCACCTAAAGAGCTAATCATTCTTTAATAAAGGCTAGGAGGATTTATTTTATGATTTCAGTTAATGATTTTCGCACAGGTTTAACAATTGAAGTAGACAATGGCATTTGGCGTGTTATGGATTTCCAACATGTTAAGCCAGGAAAAGGCGCTGCATTTGTACGTTCTAAGCTACGCAATCTTCGTACTGGTGCAGTTCAAGAAAAGACATTTCGTGCAGGTGAAAAAGTTGGTAAAGCGCAAATTGATAACCGCAGAATGCAGTATCTTTATGCAAGTGGCGACCAACATGTATTCATGGACAATGAATCATACGAGCAAATTGAATTACCTGCATCGGCTATTGAATATGAATTGAAATTCCTAAAAGAAAACATGGAAGTTCAAATTATGATGTATCACGGGGAGACTCTAGGGGTTGAGCTTCCAAATACAGTGGAACTCGAAGTTACTGAGACAGAGCCAGGTATAAAAGGTGATACTGCTTCTGGTGGTACAAAACCTGCTACTCTTGAAACAGGCTTAACGGTTAACGTTCCATTCTTTGTAAATCAGGGAGACCGTTTAATCATCAACACAACAGATAGTTCATATGTTTCACGTGCTTAACCAAAAGGACCTGCTCACATAATGTGAAGCAGGTTTTTTCTTTCTTCGGCCGCTTTAATGCCTAGCCACTAGTATATATTGCTAAAATAAGGGATTGTGCATTATTTTGTGACAAGCTAATCCTGTTTCACGAAATAGTAATATTTATCCCCTATGAAGGTAGGAGTTATTTGCTAATATAAACATGATAGATTATCACTTTTTAGAGGGGTGAATTTAACTTGAAACGCCTTGCAGCTCTTGTTTTTACAGGAATTTTAACAATAGGTATAGCAACAGGTTGTAGTTCAGGAAATGAAGAAACTCAATTGGTACTAGATTCTAAGCATACATCGATGCCAGATTATGTGATAAATTCTTCGCCGATTGTTCAGGAGACCTACTTGATGGCCGCAAACTATCCAGAAGTCCTTGCATCTGTTCCATGCTATTGTAATTGTAATGAATCAGCGGGACACATGAATAATTTGGAATGCTTTGTGAAAGAAATGGGTCCAGACAATAGTGTAAATGAATGGGATCCTCATGGAATAGCCTGAGACATTTGTGTAGAAATCGCCCGGGAGGCGGTTGAAATGAATAAGGACGGAAAAGATATGAAGGAAATATATCGATTAATAACTAAGAAATATGAAAATTACGGAGTACCAACACCAACACCTGCTCCGCTATAGAGGATGCTGACAAGGATGAAAAAAACATTAGTAGCTTTCGGGGCAATAGTCCTTTTCATTATAGTACTTATGATTGGACTGAATTTTGACAAGCCATCTAAGGAAGAACAAGCTTTCATTGAAAACGGTGAAAAGCTTTATAATCAACTTTGTCTAGCCTGTCATGGTGAAAATGGGAAAGGGGAGGGGGAATTGCCGGGTACAGCCCTTAATAATCAACATTTTTTAAATACCTATGCAGATGGAGACCTTTATAATCAGATTAAGGATGGCAGATTTGAGGCTAGGATGCCAGAATATGGCTCAATTCTATCTGAAACCGAAATCAATCAGCTTGTTTCTTTTATACGGAGCTGGCAAACTGAGACACTAAAGTTAGAAGCGCCGACTGCGTTTGATGGAGACCCATTAAATGGAGGAAAACTATATGATTTATACTGCGCAAACTGTCATGGTATAACTGGAAGTGGGCTGAACGGAACAGCTATTGCCCTAGGTAATCCTGATTTTCAAAGACACACAACAGATGAACAAATTTGGATTTCAGCCGCCAATGGACGTGAGGAAACACGGATGGGTCCATCATTGAAAGGGCTAAGTGGTGTTAGACAGCTAAGCGAACAGCAAATCACCGATATTGTTTCCTATATTCGTAAAGAATTAGGGTTTAAATACAACCCTAATGAGGATAAACACCAACACCCGGTACAGGGAGAAGAAAATAGTAGGAATGAAGAAGAGCAATCCAGCTAATGGATTGCTCTTTTTTTAGTCTAGCTTATGCCACGTACAAGGGTTAAATACTAATTCTGGACTTCACCGTTCCATTGATTCATACCACCGGTCATATTATAAATGCTAGTAAATCCGTTTTCTGCAAGGATAGCACTAGCCTCTGAGGAACGGTTGCCGCTTCTGCAAACAATTAAGTAGCTTTCCTCCTTATCCAACTCATCAAGCATTCCTTCAATTACTTGAAGTGGGATTAGCTCTGCATCAGGGATATGCCCAGTCGAGAATTCCTCCGGTGTTCGGACGTCGATCACATGTACTTCACCATTTGCGACCATTTTTATGGCTTCCTCTACAGATACATCTTGATATGTTCCACTCATGCACCCAGTTAGAGAAACGATTAAGACTAGGAATAAAGCGATATATTTTTTCATTATCTTATAGCCTCCTGTTGATACGTCTATAGGTATTTTACCTTATTCATGACTAAAAGAATATGGAGATTCTATGGCGATTGTTTATCAATGAGAAAACACTGTTTGGATGTTATTTATTTAGTAAATTTGACCACTTTTTGTGGAATTTATGACAAATAATTTAAGAATCCTTTGGGGTAACAAAATGTTCAAAACTAAACAAGCGCTAATAGGGGATATCCGTCTATAGTAAAAATTAGCAGAAGAGTATTTATAGGAAAAAGTGTATATAAGGAGGATCATCATGGTTAAAAAGTGGCTGGCAACCATTATGGCAGTATTTATTAGTGGAGGCTTTATTTCTAACAATGTACAGGCGGAAGATAAATTTATTGCAGAGGACTTCCCTTACTCTGAATTAAGTATTCAGGTAATGCCGGAGTTTGATTACCCGGAAGGCTGGCCAGAAGAAAAGCCAAGTTTATTAAATGCTTACTACGGAACAATTACGAATAAAAGTGGCCAGGATTTTAAAGGAGAACTTGAATTCCCGGTCCCATTAGACGATAAGGAATTTAAAGTATACCTTGTTGCCGAGTTTCCTGCTGGAAAACAGTCGGAAGTGCAAAGGCCTTATAAACTAAACAAGGAAAATGAAACCTTAACATGGGAGCCAACAGAAACGATAAAGAAAGATGCTACCTATGAATTCGTAATTGAGTATTATTCAAACCCAATATCAGCAAAAGGGGAAGAGAAGAATTTTGATTTTCAGTTCACACCTGAAGCGAATGTTGAAAAACTAGATGTGGTTTTCTATAATCCGCTGAATTCTAAAAATTTTAGCCTTGAACCAACTGCACAAAATGTTTCAGCTACTGATTATGGACAAGAACTTCACTTTTACCAATATACGGACGTGAAAAAGGGAGAAGCTGTTCAATATGCTACTTCCTATCAAAAAGAGGGAAATGAGTCTACTCTATCGATTATCAGTAAATTACCTCCTGAAGATGACAACAATAGTGGAACAACGGCAACTAATTCATCAATAACTGGTCAACAACCAATCATTGGGATTGCGGGTGCGATAATTATAGGCATCTCAATCATCATTGCAGGAGCTTTTGTCTTTTTTGGAATTAAAGGGACCAAATCAAACTCCAATCAAAAACATTACAGTAACTCTAGCAAGAAAAGGGGGCCAACCTCTAGAACCCCAGTAAAAAATCTCAATGATGAAAAGAAACAACTAAGAAATAAGCTTATGAATGGGAAGATTGATGAAAAGACCTATGAGGAAAAAATGAAAAAACTAATATAAAGAGGGTGAATGGAATGAAGAAAAACACAATTATGACGATGGCTGGTCTGGCAATAGCTGCTGCGATTTTGATTCTGTTAATGGCTGCTACACCAGCTTCAAGTGGGGTAGAACTTCCTTTAAAAGAACTTCTAGAAAATCAGGAGAAACATCAGGATGATTTTGTAACAGTTGAGGGGTTACTGATTGAAGATTCGATAGAATGGGATGCAGATAAAATAGAGTTGAAATTTGATGTGCAGGACGAAGAAGGCAACACATTACATGTTGTCTATAATGGGGTGAAACCAGATAACTTCTCAGAAGGAGTTATTGCCATTTTACAAGGATATTTAGGTGAAAAGGATAGTTTCATTGCTGAATCCGTGCAAACAAGATGTCCTTCCAAATATGAAGGTGAAGACATGGAAAATTATGATCCTGAATTCCATAAAGAAAAGCTGAATGAACCTTCAAGTGAAGAGTAAACGGCTAACGACAATAAGAAGGTGACAATATGTACTTACTAGGAACCGCATCCATTTATATTGGTCTAGCTCTAGCAATCTATTCATTCATTATCCTTGTAGTTGGGATAAAAACAAAAAAACAAAGCTTAATCAATAGTGGGAAAGGTGGCGTCATCGCTGTATTTATCTGTACAGCTACTGCTGTTGCTGTCCTTCTCTATCTTTTAGGCACCTCGCAATTTCAATATGAATATGTCAGTAATTATACAAGTAGTGAGCTACCAATAGGTTATAAGCTAGCAGCATTATGGGCTGGTAATTCAGGTTCGCTGCTCCTATGGAGTTTCTTTTTAACAATGTATACAGCCATGATTGTTCTTTCACGAAAAATGAAAGGGAATCCGATGGTTCCGTATATTTCAGCAATTTTGCTTGTAAACACCTTGTTCTTTTTCATCATTCTTGGCTTTGTTGCAAAGCCATTTGCTCTTCTTGATGCAATTCCGACCGAAGGAAGAGGATTGAACCCGATGCTCCAAAACCCGGGAATGATTGTCCATCCGGTAACATTGTATCTAGGTTATGTTGGACTTGCCGTGCCGTTTGCATTTGCGATGGCGGCACTAATTCTAAAAAATGTAGATGACTTTTGGATTAAAATGACAAGAAGATGGACAATCATTGCTTGGTTGTTTTTAACCCTAGGGAATGTCCTGGGTGGTCAGTGGGCTTATGTTGAGTTAGGTTGGGGTGGTTACTGGGCTTGGGACCCAGTCGAAAATGCTTCCTTTATGCCATGGTTAACCGCGACTGCGTTCCTACATTCTGTCATGATTCAAGAACGGAAAAACATGTTAAAGGTATGGAATATCTCGTTGATTATCCTGTCCTATGCGTTGACGCTATTTGGAACTTTCCTGGTCCGAAGTGGTGTCTTGACTTCAGTTCATGCATTTGGAGATTCAAACTTAGGAATGTACTTCTTAATTTTTATGGCTGTGATTGTTGTGGCTGCTCTTTATATCCTTATGAGTCGCTATCAACTACTTAAAAGGAGTGCTGGCGAATTCACTTCCTATATATCGAAAGAAAGCAGTTTCTTGGTTAACAATTTACTACTCGTTGGTGCAGCATTTGCAGTGTTTTGGGGGACGATTTTCCCGCTTGTCTCAGAAGCAGTTAGAGGAACAAAAGTTACCGTTGGAATCCCGTTTTTTAATACCGTCCAAGCTCCAATCCTTTTATCGATGATGTTTGTAATGGCAGTATGTCCATTGCTCGCATGGCAACGCTCTTCTAAAAAGAACTTGAAAAAGAACTTTTTACTCCCAGCAGCCCTTAGTGTCATTGGAATGGTTTTAATGGTAACTCTAGGTATCCAGAAGGCATGGGCAGTAATCGGCTATGGAGTCATCATCTTCCTATTTGTTACTCATTATCTTGAATTTTACCGAGGAGTTAGGGCTCGCAGAAGGATGACAAAAGAGCCTGTGCTAATCGCATTATATAAGCTGATGATTAAAAATAGACGGCGTTATGGTGGCTACATCGTTCATATAGGAATTGCGTTTATCGCAATGGGGATTATTGGTTCACAAAACTACGATACTGAAACAATGAAAACACTTAAAATTGGAGAATCCATTGATGTAAATGATTACCGAATAACCTACGAGCGTCTTGATCAACGTGCCGAAGGGATTAACGATATTGTTTACGCTGATTTAACCGTTTTCAAGAATGGGAAAAGGGTTGGAACTTTCCAACCAGAGAAAATTTTTTATGGGAACTGGGATGAACCTTCTACAGAAGTAGCATTGCATAGTTCGATTGTAGAAGATTTGTATATGGTTTTAAGTACTTGGGATGAGAATGGGACAGCAACATTTATTATTAAAATCAACCCGATGATCAGCTGGTTATGGATTGGGAGCATTATGGTAGTCATTGGCTCGATGTTTGCTATTTGGAGTGGAAGATATCAAAATGTAACGCCTAAATACACTGGGGTTATGAAAGAGGTGGCCTAAGTGAATAAGAAGCTTGCTATTGGAATACTTATTCTTTTGTTTGGGTTTCAATCGTTTTTATTAAAAACAAACGCCTCGGAAGTAAACAAAGAATACGACTATAAGTCTGCAGAGTTTAAAGAAGTTGCCTCACAATTCATGTGTACCTGTGGGTGTGGCCAGGATCATTATGCCTGTGATATGGCAGGGTGTAAGAACACAGAATCATTCAAGGAAGACCTCGTCGAAATGTTAAATAAAGGGATGGATAAGGATGAAATCCGAGAGTATTATGTCCAAACTTTAGGAGAGGAAATTCTAAGTGCGCCCGAAAAGAAAGGATTTAGCCTGACAGCGTGGGTACTTCCATTTGTCGCCTTAGGTGGAGCAGGAACCGGTGTATTCTTTCTTGTTCGTAAATGGACGAGAAGACCAGGGGAAGTGGAGGTTTCGGAAGTGGAAGGAACATTAAAAGACGAGGTAGAAGAAGAAATTATCTCGTCCATGATCGAGGAAGAACGTAAAAAGTACCTTTAGGATGTGAACATAATGCCAGAGATTTCAATCATCTCGATGATACTAACAGCCATTCTTGCTCTTGTCTGTTTGTTTCTTGTAGCTGCACCATATTTTACTTGGAGTGGGTTATTCAATGATGAAGCAGTGGGTGAGATTCCTGTCAATTCAAAAGAGGTATTATTAACTACTTTGAATGAGCTAGAATTTGAACATAAAATGGATAAGCTTTCAGATACAGATTACCATCAGTTGAAAAAACAATATGAAATCCAAGTAACGAAGATTATGAAAGAAGAAGAACGATCTTCAAATGCAAAAATCGACGATGACTTAATGGCGGAGGTTGAACGTGAGATAGCGGAAGCCACACGAAATTATCGGAAACAAAAGGGAGAGAGCTAGATGAGAAAAGTAGCAATACTCCTGTTTTCCTTACTATTGATTCCTTTTGTAAGTGTAAATGCTCTAACAGAGACGGTAAAAGTGGATATGCATTATATTGTCGTCGACCCAGGGGAAGATGGGATTCTAAATATCCAGCATATGGCGAACTACTCAAACACTGGAACTGAGGATTACAAAGGGGAAGTGGAAGAAGAAGGTGTTCTAGCCATTTCCCTTCCAACTGGGGCACTTGATTTACAGGTTCAAGATGAAAACCTTGGGATGCAGGTAACAAAAACAGGGTTTACAACATCGTTGCCGATTCCAGCGCAGGAATCGCAAATTATTTCTTACAGCTATCAAATTCCATCTGGCGTGCCTGTTGTGTTTTCTCTTGATTATCCGCTAGAGGTTCTCCAGGTTTTAATTCCAGAAGGAAAAGGGAGCCTGCAATTTTCCGAGCCTGAAGTAGCAGGTCCCCAGCAGATGCAAATCGATAGTAAAACCTACTGGATGTATAATGTCGTTAATATAAGTGCAGATATGGAAATTAATTTCGCGTATCTTAAAGACACACAACCAGTTGCTGATGCTATCGCTGCACCATCAAAGACCGAGGTTCAGGTGGAAGAAAGCAAAGAACAGAATAGCACTAGTGCTGTAACAAGGACCGCACCAGAATTCCATAACCCAGGACATTTACGGATGTGGTATCAGTCGCCACTAAAGAAGTTTGATCCTCATATTTTAATGATTGTTCTAGCGGTCATCCTAGTTGCAGGAGTGGGGTATTATTCCTATTTTAGATGGAAGAATCGTCTACTAGAGCAACAGCTAGGACTTGATAAAGAGGAAACGGAATTTAAACAACTAGTCGCCCGGCAGAATGCTATTATGGACAAAATTATTGAACTTGAAGAAACCAATGCGGATGGCAAACTTGAAGAGGAAGAATACCTTGCAAAACTATCAGCTTATAAACAACACCTTGTCCAGGTAAAGCAAAATCTCAGCCGTTTTGTTGAATAAGGGGGAGAACAGATGAAAAATAAGGTTTCGCGAATCATTGTTATGCTCCTTGTGATTGGTGCGTTCACTTACTTTATCTTAAATTTAGACAAGGCCGAGACAACTGGACTTGGTGAAAAAGCCATCGACTTTCAACTAGAAGACATCGACGGAAATTTACAAAGTCTTTCTGATTATAAGGGTCAGGTAGTCGTCATCAATTTCTTTGCAACTTGGTGTGGTCCATGTGTAGACGAAGCACCAGAACTAGAAGCCTTTGAACAGGAATATGGAGATAAGGCAAAGTTGTTGATTTTAGATTTAGGAGAAACAAGGGATAGAGTGAAAAAGTTTATTGAAAAGCATAATACTACTTCCACATACCTATTCGATTATAAAATGGATATAAAAGACCAGTTTGGTGTTACCGGACAACCTGAAACCTTTGTTATCGATAAAGAAGGAGTTATTAGAGAACACTATAAAGGTCCTTTAACCAAGGAGGATTTATATAATTTAGTAGTAGATTACCTTTAAAAAACGAGACCCAAGAATTTCCTTGGGTCTCGTTTTTTAGATTTCTCTACCAGTTGCCCCTGGTGACTTATCAGTATCTCTACCATTATTATATTTTGGATCTAAGCCTTTTGTTTTGTTGTTATGGTCATCTCCGATATACCGATTTTTCAAGTCTCTTTGTTCTTCTTGGAAGCGTTTGTGATCGTTTACCATCAGTATTCCTCCTTTTTCCTTTACCCGTTATTTTTTTGTTTCCTAAGTATTGTGTAATCCTCCCTATAGGAAGGATTTTTTTTATTGTCTCCTCTTTCTCACTTGTAAGTCATAATGTGTCCAAGCCAGCATACATTTTAAGTAGTGAGAGGGATTATTCAGGAGGAGTAGATATGCAGGAGATTCTGTCTTTTTTACCAAAACGGATTGTGGAAGCTCTGGAAGCAATTCCTCAAGTTCAAGAGGATAGGGTTGAAGAAATTAGAGTTAGGATTGGCCGACCTCTGGAAGTCGTTGCAGAAGGTTTTGCAAGTTTCTTACCTTATTTTGTTACTCCCGAAGACGGGGTTCAACTCTTAAATAAACTAGGTAACTTTTCGATGTATACCCTTGAAGAGGAATTGAAAAGAGGTTACATCACGATTGCTGGAGGCCACCGGGTGGGGCTAGCAGGGAAGGTCATCCTTGAGGCAGGGAAGGTAAAGGCAATACGCGATATCTCATCATTTAATATCCGAATTGCTAGAGAGAAAATCGGCATAGCAGAGAAATTGCTTCCCTTCATATATACGGAAGAATGGCAACATACCATTATCATCGGTCCACCACAAACTGGAAAAACAACGCTACTTCGTGATGTCGCCAGGGTGATATCTTCAGGGATAGAAAAGGAGAACGTCCCTCCCATGAAGGTTGGGATTGTTGATGAACGATCGGAAATTGCGGGGTGTGTACATGGAATTCCACAACTAACTTTTGGACCGAGAGTAGATGTTCTCGATGCATGTCCAAAAGCGGAAGGGATGATGATGTTAATCCGTTCTATGAGTCCAGATGTTTTAGTTGTTGATGAAATTGGAAGAGAAGAGGATGCTGCAGCCATCATGGAAGCCGTTAATGCGGGCATCAAATTAATGATGACAACCCACGGAAATACGTTAGCAGATATTAGGAAACGCCCTTCGTTACAGCCAATCATTGATATGGGGATATTCACAAGATTTGTTGAACTATCTAGATCACTTGGTCCTGGTACAATTTCTTGTATTAAAAATGAAAAGGGTCATGAAATCGCCCGAAAAGTGAGCGTGACTTGAATGATGAAATTAATCGGAGCAGCACTTATTATTGTTGCAACATCTTGGACAGGCATGGAGGCAGCCAAGCAACTAAGTGAGCGTCCTAAGCAATTACGCCATCTAAAAGCTGCGCTGCAATCGTTAGAGGCTGAAATTATGTACGGGCATACTCCCCTTCATGAGGCCGCACGAAAGCTTGCATCCCAGTTATCTAAACCTATAGCGTTGCTCTTTGAATACTTTGCTGAAAACCTTATGGAGTCAGAGACAACGGTGAGGAAGGCATGGGAGGAAAGTTTAAATAAAATATGGAAAAAGACAGCTCTTAAACAGGGTGAGTATGAAATACTTCGGCAGTTTGGGGAAACGCTTGGGCGTCATGATAAGTATTCCCAGCAAAAACAAATCAACCTGGCCATTACGCATCTTGAAAGAGAGGAAGGCGATGCCTACGATCGGCAATTGAAATATGAAAAAATGGTGAAAAGTCTAGGTTTTTTATCTGGGTTACTGCTAATTATTTTACTGATGTAACGATTAGGGGGCAGACGAGATGGGTTTGGATGTTGATATTATTTTCAAAATCGCCGGTGTAGGCATTGTTGTGGCATTTCTGCATACGATTCTTGATCAGATGGGGAAAAAAGAATATGCCCAATGGGTAACGTTATTCGGCTTTATATATATCCTTTTTATGGTCGCATCAGTTGTAGATGACCTCTTTGAAAAAATTAAATCTGTGTTTCTATTCCAAGGATAAGGGAGGGCTTAGAGATTGAAATCATACAGATTACTGGGGTTGCTCTAGTCGCTACCTTTCTTGCCCTTATCCTAAAGGAACAAAAGCCTAATTTTGCATTTTTACTGATTGTATTCACGGGTTGTGCCATCTTCCTTTTTCTTGTCGATCAGATTTATTTAATTATTAATATGATTGAGCAACTGGCTACAAACGCAAAGGTAAACCTCATTTATGTCGAAACGATATTAAAAATTATTGGCATCGCTTATATCGCGGAATTTGCCGCACAAATTACCAAGGATGCTGGGCAAGGGTCGATTGCTTCAAAAATTGAGCTAGGGGGAAAAATACTTATCCTTGCTACAGCCATTCCAATTTTAACTGTGATGATTGAGACGATTATTCAGTTAATCCCTGGATAAACAGGGAGGAGGAGCTAATCATGTTGGGGGAAAAAATGAAGCAAAAGATGCAGCTAACTTTTAGTATCGTACTTGTCCTTTTTTTCTTATCCTGTACAGGTGTACAAGCTAATACAGAGGAGGACAAGCAAGAAGGTCTCATCCAAACAGAGGGAATAGCTAAAGAGCAACTTGATGCCTTAAATATAGACGAGCTTCAAAGGTTTTGGGAGGATATCCTAACGGAGTATGGAGGTTTCTTACCCGAAAGCCAAAAGGGAAGCTTATACGATTTTATAAGTGGAGAGAAAGAGTTTAGTTTGAAGGAATGGCTAAAAGGAATCTTACAATTTATGTTCCATGAATTCCTTGCTAATGGAAAACTACTAGGATCGCTCGTGTTGTTAACGATTTTTAGTATCTTTTTACAAACTCTACAAAACTCTTTTGAAAAAAGCACTATCAGTAAGGTAGCGTACTCAATTGTGTTTATGGTATTAATCATCATTGCTTTAAACAGTTTTCACATCGTCCTTGATTATACAAATGAAACAATTGCGAAGATGATACATTTTATCCTAGGGTTAATCCCACTTTTGTTGGCATTAATTGTTTCATCCGGTGGTTTTGTTTCTGCAGCCTTTTTCCATCCAGTTATTCTATTTTTAATGAATACGAGCGGGATGTTCATTCAATATATTGTACTTCCCCTGCTAATGCTGTCTGCTTTACTCAGCATTGTCAGTATTTTAACGGATCATTATAAGGTCACACAGCTTGCTGGTTTACTAAGGAACTGGAGCATAGGCCTTTTAGGAATGTTTTTAACGGTCTTTCTAGGGGTTATTTCGGTTCAAGGGGCAGCGACAGCTGTTACAGATGGAGTGACATTAAGAACAGCAAAATTCATGACAAGTAACTTTATTCCAGTGATTGGCAGATTTTTCACAGATGCTACAGACACAGTCATCAGTGCTTCCTTATTGTTAAAGAACACGGTTGGGATTGCAGGAGTAGCCATTGTCCTATTAATAGCGGCTTTTCCGGCTGTGAAAATTCTGTTGATTGCTTTTACTTATAAATTTGCAGCTGCCATCCTCCAACCTCTAGGGGGTGGTCCAGTTATAGCCTGTCTTGATGTCATCTCAAAAAGCATCATTTATGTATTTGCAGCACTTTCAATCGTCTCACTCATGTTTTTCCTGTGCATAACCGTGATAGTTGCTGCTGGAAATTTAACGATGATGGTCCGATAGGAGGAGCGAGTTTTGGATTTTTTAACAGAGTGGATCACAAATATAATCATTTTTATCTTGCTAGCAACTGTCATCGATATGCTCTTGCCCAATTCGAGCTTGCAAAAATACGTGAAAGTGGTCATCAGTTTACTACTGATTTCAATTATATTATCTCCGATTATGAAAATATTCTCGAGTGATTTTGAGTCAGCAATTGCTTCTATTTCCAATTTTAATAGCGAAGTAGATGAAGAAAAAATGGAAAATTTAATAGAATTGCAGAAAAAAGAAATACAAGCCTCCCAACATGCATATATTTTAGAACAAACGGCTGTCCAATTAAAGCTGGACGCAAAAGAGGAGTTGATGGAACAGTACGGTATGGAAATTGCAGAGATCCAAGTAGAAGCAGAGGAAATGGACGAAAACCTTTCTCCGGAAAGCTTGCAATCTATTACAGTTCAGATTGCTAAGCAAGGGGATAAGGAAGACGCAGTCGCTGTAGTTAAAGAAATAAAAATTGATACTGCCGAGCCCCTTCCATCAGAACCAAACTCGCAAAACACGGAAGAAATCAATGCTTTTCTTGCAGAGAAGTGGAATGTTCCAAAAGCGTCAATTGAAATTGTCATAGAAGGGGGGACATAAAGTCGCGATGGGCAATGATAAAGGGCCAATAAAATGGATAAAAAACCAGCTGTTCAAAAATGAAGACTCACAAGATAAAAAGGCCGCCAAATACCCTTATTTACTAATTGTAGTATTATTCGGGGTTGCCATCATGCTGGTAGGCAATTTATTTTCACGAGACACGACCGAAACAAATGGTATTCCTGCCTTTAATAATAATGCTAGCCAAGAAGATGAGCCAGCCTTCGGCCAAAAGAAAACAGCTGAAAATAACATGATTGCTGATTATGAGGATGAATATGAAAGAGAGTTAAAGGATGCCTTAGAGACAATTGCTGGTGTAGATGAGGTCACGGTAATCGTGAACGTTGATGCAACCGAAAAAAAGGTGTTAGAGAAAAATACCGTTACCCAATCTCAAACAACCGAGGAAACTGATCGGGAGGGTGGGAAACGAGGAGTTGAGGATCTCTCAAAGGATGAACAACTCGTCATCATTCGTGAGGGAGAAAATGAAACTCCGATTGTCCTAGAAACAAAGAAACCTACAATTAGAGGAGTTCTTGTTGTCGCAAAAGGAGCAGAAAATGTACAGGTCCAAAAATGGATCACTGAAGCGGTTACTAGAACACTTGATGTCCCAAGTCACCGAGTTTCAGTGTTACCTAAAAAATCTAAGGGGGATTAACGAATGTTATTAAAGAAACAGACAGTTTGGTTATTGACAATGCTAAGTTTGGTCGTTGTATTATCAGTCTATTATATTACTTCTCCTGAACCAAATCAGGGAAATCTAGCTTCAGTCGAAGAACAAGAAGAAAATGCTGTCAATGAAGAGGCTGTGGAAGAAGTTGAATCTGAAGATGGTGAGACGATTATCTCTGGCATTGCAAGTGACGAGCAGTTTGAAGCTCTACGTTTAGACCTTGAAGTTGCGCGAAGTGAAATGAAGGAAGAATATCAGGAAATTTTAGCCTCTACTGATTTACCTGTAGAACAAAGAAATAACGCATATGAAAAAATGCAGGAATTAGATAGCATTTCGCAAAAAGAAGGAACACTTGAAACATTGATTAAAACAATGGGCTATGATGATGCACTTGTAAGAGCAGACGGAGACAAAGTCCGTGTTACTGTTAAAGCGAAAGAACATACTGCTACAGAAGCAAACGAAATTATTCAAATGGTTAGGAATGAATTAGGCTCGTTACAGGCGGTTGCAGTAACGTTCCAACCTGAAAAATAAGGGACTAAAATGGCCGGGTAGTCGTGAACACCCGGCCTTTTTCTGTGCAGATTGCAGATGAAAATAAAAGGCAGTTTTCGTAAGGATTGTTGTTAAAATTGTAAAAATCTTAAAGCCGATTTTTACTACCTAAAGCCGATTTTAACGCAAGATAAGCGATTTTGTACGTTATAGTAAGTTTGCAAGCTCTTTTCTCATGGTTAAAAAGCTATTTGCAGCGAACAAAGCTTAATCGATTTTATTTTGTATCCAAAAAGCAACAAAGTTTGAGAAAAGAGCCAAATAAAAAGATTTACAGATAATTTCACTTTTCTTCAAGAGAGGTTTAAAATGGAAGTAATAGTCTGAATTATCATTAAGTATAGAATCACAATCGTAACATATTGAATTTTAACATGGTATTATCGTATAGTATTAGTATCTAGTCATAAAAAGGTAGAGTGAAGCAGTTGCTTTTACGTGAAAAGCGTAAGCGAAGTGTCTAGAGCGGAATATCAACATCCAAGTTTAACAAAGCCTTCTTTTTAAAACGAATCAAAATTACACCGTTTAGACTTGTACTCAATACTTTTGTTTACTAAAAAATAACCAAGGGGTGTTTGAAATGTTAAAAGTTCAGGAAATCAGAGAAATAATTAAGCTAGTTGATCAATCAAGCATTGATGAATTCAGTTACGAGATTGAAGGCTCAAAGATTAAAATGAAAAAGAAGAGTGCTGGTCAGCAAGTATTGGTTGAGCCAGCAAAGGTTGTAGCTGAAACACCAGCGCCAATCCAACCTGTTCCAACTCCTACTGCAGCTCCTGCAGTTCAGGTAGACGAGCCAAAACAAACTGCAAAAGAGGAAAATGTTCAGGAAACAAATTTACATAAGATCACTTCTCCAATGGTGGGAACCTTTTACGAATCACCATCACCAGATGCCGATGTATATGTAAAACCTGGCTCTAAAGTAAGCAAGGATTCAATTGTATGTATTGTCGAAGCAATGAAACTATTCAATGAAATTGAAGCAGAAGTTAATGGAGAAATTGTCGAGGTACTAGTAAAGGACGGACAGCTTGTGGAATATGGCCAGCCTTTATTCCTGGTAAAGCCTGAATAAGGAGCGTGAATGGCGTGATAAAAAAACTATTGATTGCTAACCGAGGAGAAATTGCTGTTCGTATTATCCGTGCTTGTCGTGAGCTTGGCATTGAATCTGTTGCGGTTTATTCTGAAGCCGATAAAGAATCCCTTCATGTACAGTTAGCGGATGAGGCATACTGCATTGGACCAAAAGCCTCGAAGGATAGCTATTTAAATTTTACAAACATTGTCAGTGTCGCAAAATTAACGGACTGTGATGCAATCCATCCTGGGTACGGATTTTTGGCTGAAAACGCTGATTTCGCAGAGCTATGTAGAGAGGTTAATATTATTTTTGTTGGCCCTACTCCAGAGGCTATTCAGAAGATGGGTACAAAAGACGTAGCGCGAGAAACAATGCGTGAAGCGAATGTCCCGATTGTCCCAGGTTCTAGAGGAATCATCAACAATACGGACGAAGCAGTTGAGCTCGCTGGCGAAATTGGCTATCCTGTAATCATTAAGGCGACTGCTGGAGGCGGCGGTAAAGGAATTCGTGTTGCCAGAACAGAACAAGAACTTATAAAAGGGATTAATATTACTCAACAGGAAGCAAACACCGCTTTCGGAAACCCTGGAGTATATATTGAAAAATATATCGAGGACTTCCGCCATGTGGAAATTCAAGTGTTGGCCGATAATTACGGGCATACCATTCATCTGGGAGAAAGAGATTGTTCGATTCAAAGGAGACTACAAAAACTCCTTGAAGAAACCCCATCTCCCGCTTTGGACGGGGAAACTCGAGAAGAAATGGGAAATGCAGCCGTAAAAGCAGCAAAAGCTGTTGCTTATACAGGCGCTGGCACGGTAGAATTTATATATGATTACCGCAATCGTCAGTTTTATTTTATGGAAATGAATACCCGAATCCAAGTGGAGCACCCTGTAACTGAGATGGTAACAGGAGTCGACCTCATTAAGGAACAGATAAAAGTGGCATCCGGAGAGAGGCTTAACTTAAAACAGGAAGAAGTCACATTTAATGGTTGGGCAATCGAATGCCGTATCAATGCTGAAAATCCGGCCAAAAATTTTATGCCGTCAGCTGGTAAAATTAAAATGTATCTTCCGCCAGGAGGCCTTGGTGTCCGTGTTGATTCTGCTGCATATCCGGGTTATTCAATCCCACCGTACTATGATTCGATGATTGCAAAGGTTATCGTTCACGGTAGCACCCGTGAGGAAGCGATCAGCCGAATGAAGCGAGCGCTGTCCGAATTTGTGATTGAAGGAATTCATACCACGATTCCTTTTCATTTGAAATTGCTTAGTCATGAGCAATTTGTTGATGGGCAGTTTAATACGAAGTTTTTAGAAATGTATGATGTGATGGCTGAAGAATAATTTTGGAGGTGCAAGCAATGAGTGAACAGCGTGTGCTAGAAATGAATCAGGGTGATAATAGTCTTGGAAAAGTTGAAATTGCTCCTGAAGTAATTGAAGTAATTGCAGGGATTGCCGCGTCAGAGGTTGAAGGTGTATCACAAATGCGTGGAAGCTTTGCAGCAGGTGTCGTTGAGCGCCTTGGTAAAAAGAATCATGGTAAAGGGGTTAGGGTGGAACTTGCAGAGGATGGCATCAAGGTAGATGTTTACTGTATGATGAAGTTTGGATTATCCATCCCAACCGTTGCCCAAAAGATTCAAGATAATATTCGTCAGGCTCTTCTAAACATGACCGCTCTTGAAGCGTCAGAAGTAAATATTCATGTTGTAGGAATACAATTTGAAAATCAAAAACCTGAAGGTGAAGTCGAAGTAGATATGTAAAAGGAAGACCAAAGACAGAGTCTCTCTGTCTTTGGTTTTTTGTTTAAAAATTTCGGCAGATTGTAATCAAGCTGATTAAGTTCCTTAATAATAGTAAAAATAATAGTGAAGCCATTCGCATAAGGCCAATGGTATGCTATTATCTTGTTAGTGAGCGCTGACACCATAAAGGAGTTTTGAACATAATGAAAAGAAGAACAGCAAGAGAAAAGGCATTGCAGGCCTTGTTTCAAATCGATATTAGTAAAGTTGAATCAAACGAGGCGATACAACATGTCCTTGAAGATCAACCAAACGATACCTATTTAACAAGGCTCGTCGAAGGAGTTATTCAACATCAAGAAGAGATTGACACTATAATCAAAGAGTATTTAGAAAAATGGACGATCGAACGTCTCGCTCATGTGGACAGAAGCTTATTACGTCTTGCCGTATATGAATTAATGTACTGTAAAGAAGAAGTACCAGCAAATGTTGTTTTGGATGAGGCGATTGAGATAGCAAAAATTTACGGGGATGACCAGTCTAGTAGATTTATCAATGGGGTACTTTCAAAAGTCAAACAGGCTGTATAAATGCTCCAAATTCTAGAGCTGGACGCCTTAAAAGGGAATAAGGGGGATGGACATGACGGCACAAATCATTGATGGAAAAGAAATTGCTAAAAGAAAAAAACAGGAAATTTCTGTAGAGGTTGAAGAGTTAAAGAAATCTGGAGTGACTCCAGGGTTGGCTGTAATTCTAGTAGGGAATAACCAGGCATCCCAAACCTATGTTAGAAGCAAGCAGAAAACCTGTAAGGAACTTGGGATGCATTCTGTCTTGATTGAATACAACGAGTCTGTAAGTGAAGAAGAACTTCTCAGTAAAATTGGACAGTTAAATGTTGATGATTCTATTCATGGAATTCTTGTTCAGCTTCCTCTCCCAGGGCATATAAGTGAAATGAAAGTCATTGAAACCATTTCACCAGAAAAGGATGTAGATGGGTTTCATCCTGTAAATATTGGGAGAATGATGATTGGGCAGGAAGCATTTCTCTCTTGTACTCCTTATGGAATTCTCGTTTTACTAAAGGAAACGGGGGTTGAACTTGAAGGTAAGCATGTGGTCGTCGTTGGCCGGAGTAATATTGTTGGAAAGCCTGTTGGCCAATTATTACTTAATGAAAATGCGACAGTTACATATTGTCACTCTAGAACAAAGGAACTTGAGAAACTAACACAGTCAGCTGATATTATTATTGCTGCTGTCGGTAAAGCAGGGTTTATTACGAAAAACCATGTAAAACAAGGTGCAGTTGTTATAGATGTAGGGATAAACCGCAATTCCGAAGGGAAATTATGTGGAGATGTCGCTTTTGATGAGGTGCAGGAACAGGCAGGATATATTACTCCTGTACCAGGTGGTGTAGGACCGATGACCATAACGATGCTAATGTATAATACATTAAAGTCTGCACGGAATTCCCTCACCAAACTCCAGAGAACAAATAGTTAATAATACTGCCTATATCTGGCAAGTTTGTGTACTCCTTTCTACTAGATAGTGACGAATGGAGCTGCAAAACTTATAATAGATATAGGCAGTTTTTTACTGCATGAAGATATATTTATGTGTGATACCATAGGCAGCACCAGCCAGCACTTAGCGATAGGCAGGGGTTTTATATGAAAGAACAACGTCATTTAACTGTATTTGCATTAACAAAGTACATAAAAAGAAAGTTTGATGCAGACCCGCATCTACAGGGGGTCTATGTAAAAGGCGAGATTTCAAACTTTAAGCAACATTCAAGTGGTCATATGTATTTTACCCTTAAGGATGAAAAAGCCCGAATTTTAGCTGTGATGTTCTCGAGCTATAGTCGATCGATGAAGTTTCGCCCGGAAAACGGCATGAAGGTATTAATCAGAGGTGATATTACGGTCTATGAGCCGAGTGGTCAATACCAAATTTATGTGAAAGAAATGTCTCCTGAAGGCATAGGGGATTTATTTTTAGCCTATGAGCAACTTAAGGAACGGCTTGAAAAGGAAGGGCTCTTTTCACATCAATATAAAAAAGAGCTCCCTAAGTTTCCTCAAACCATCGGTGTCATTACTTCACCAACAGGTGCGGCGATTCGTGATGTCATTACAACGATTAAGCGGAGATACCCGATTGCAAATATCTTAATACTCCCAGCACTTGTTCAGGGAGAACAAGGGGCATTTTCAGTTGTAAAGTCAATTGGAGCCGCCAACAAAAACAAAGAAATCGATGTTTTAATTGTAGGTCGCGGTGGTGGGTCTATTGAGGAATTATGGACCTTTAATGAAGAGGCTGTGGCGAGGGCTATTTTCGCTTCCGATATTCCCATTATCTCTGCGGTAGGGCATGAGACCGATTTTACGATTGCTGATTTTGTTGCGGATATGCGAGCACCAACTCCAACTGCCGCAGCAGAACTTGCCGTTCCACATATAGATGATTTAATGGAAAAAGTCTTGAATCGACAAGGAAGGTTGATTCGGTCAATGAAAGAGAAAGTGTCTGCTCAACAGGACAGATACAATCGACTGAGAAAATCCTACGCCTTTCGATATCCTCGGAGGCTTTATGAACAAAAATTAGAACAAGTCGATCGTTTAACCGAATCACTAGTACGAAATGCAAGTAAGTTGTCGGGAACAAAAGCAGAGCAACATTTACAATTAACAAAAAGACTTGAGCGAAGACATCCTGAGGAACTAGTAAGAATCTCAAAGGATAGCCACTTACGCCTAACGAAAAGACTTGATAGAGCCATGACAGGAATTCTTTCAGAAAAACAAAAGGAATTTACTGGAGTGATTGCTACGCTTGAGGCTTTGAGCCCATTAAGAATTATGGAGCGGGGTTATAGTCTCTCGTACTCAGAAAATGGAAGTTTAATTAAAAATGTCTCACAGGTTAAAAAGGATGATGCAATCCGAGTCCAATTATCGGATGGACAAATCAACTGCATAGTCAGAAACGTCGAGGAGAGTGAAGGAAATGGCTAGTGAAAAGGGTTTAACATTTGAAGAAGCCATGGAAAAGTTAGAAGTAATTGTTGAAAAGCTAGAGGAAGGCGACGTCCCCCTTGAGGAAGCCATTTCTTTCTATAAAGAAGGGATGGAGCTTTCAAAGCTATGTCATAATAAGTTAAAACATGTAGAGGGACAGCTTACGCAGATTCTAACGGATGATGGGCAGGTTGTTGACTTCTCCATAGATGAGGAGGAATAAGCTTGCGAATCGACCCACTTGATACGTTCATAAGTCACTATAAACCGTTAGTTGAGAATCGACTTGAAAATGCTGTTACTCAGTTAGAGGCACCGGAGTCATTAAAAAACTCAATGCTCTATTCTCTTCAAGCGGGTGGAAAACGGATTAGACCGTTGCTATTGTTTGCCACTTTAAAGGCGTTTGGATATAAACCAGAAATGGGTGTTGACACGGCAGCTGCGATTGAGATGATACATACATATTCCTTGATTCATGATGATCTTCCAAGCATGGATGACGATGACCTACGTAGGGGAAAGCCAACAAACCATAAAGTTTACGGAGAGGCAACAGCAATCCTTGCTGGAGATGCCCTATTAACTTTAGCGTTTAAGATGGTTGGAAGTATTGATCCGGAAACTGCTGATGCAAACGTAAAGCTTGCTTTAATTAATACCCTCTCAAAAGCTGCAGGGGCAGAAGGAATGGTGGGTGGCCAAGTAGCTGATATGGAGGGCGAAGGGGAAAAGCTTACGCTAAAGGAATTAGAGTATATCCATATCAATAAAACAGGTCGTTTACTTGCTTATAGCGTTTTAGCCGGAGCAGAAATAGCTCAAGCGAACCAAAGTGTTAAGGATAAATTGTCCCAATTTGCTCATCATATAGGACTTGCTTTCCAAATTAGGGACGATATCCTAGACTTAGAGGGTACTGAAGAGCAGATTGGTAAGCCGATAGGCAGTGACACCGAGAATGAAAAAAACACCTATCCATCGCTACTATCGCTCGAGGGAGCTAAGAAGGCACTAACAGAACATATTAGCCAGGCGAAGCAAGCTCTATCAACTACCGGACTGGATACGACTCTTCTAGAACAAATAACCGATCTTATCGGTCTGAGGAATTCATAAAATAGGGGAGGCATTGAGCCATAAGGCTGATTATGCTATAATCCATCCTGATTACCTAAATGAACGTGCTATTAAGTCAGAAATGAAAGTGAGTGATCCGGAATGGATCTTTTATCGATAAAAGACCCTTCGTTCTTAAAAAATCTCTCCACCAAAGAGTTGGAATCACTAAGTAAAGATATCAGAACATTTTTAATTGAAAAGCTGTCTACAACAGGAGGCCATATTGGTCCCAATCTAGGTGTTGTTGAACTTACAATTGCTTTGCATAAGTGCTTTGATAGTCCGAAGGATAAACTTATTTGGGATGTAGGACATCAGTCTTATGTGCATAAAATTCTTACTGGACGGGCATGTCAATTTGACACATTACGAAAGTATAAAGGTCTTTGTGGCTTTCCAAAAATGATTGAAAGTGAACATGATGTTTGGGAAACTGGTCATAGCTCAACCTCTCTGTCTGCTGCGATGGGGATGGCTGTGGCTAGGAACCTAAAGGGAGAAAAGTCTCATATTGTTCCTATTATTGGAGATGGTGCGCTCACGGGCGGAATGGCCTTAGAGGCTCTAAACCATATTGGACATGAAAAAGAAAAAATGATTGTTATTCTAAACGATAATGAAATGTCAATCGCTCCGAATGTTGGGGCAATCCATAATGTCTTAGGGCGTCTGCGGACCGCAGGGAAATATAATAAAGCCAAGGATGAACTTGAATTACTCTTGAAAAAAATTCCCGCAGTTGGGAATCAACTTGTGGGTACCGCTGAGAGGATTAAAGATACATTTAAGTATATGTTAGTCCCTGGAATGTTTTTTGAAGAGCTAGGATTTACTTATCTGGGTCCGGTAGATGGTCATAATTATGAGGATTTACTAGAAAACCTAGCATATGCAAAAAAATATGATGGTCCGGTTCTGCTTCATGTTCTAACTAAAAAAGGGAAGGGCTACCGTCCTGCAGAAAATGATAAAATTGGAACTTGGCACGGAACAGGCCCTTATAAAACCGAAACCGGTGATTTTGTGAAATCTGGAAATACTGCACCAGCATGGAGTTCACTAGTAAGTGAAACTGTTCGAAGAGTGGCAAGGGAAGATAAACGGGTAGTTGCCATTACTCCGGCAATGCCTGTTGGTTCTAAATTAGAAGGGTTTGCAAAGGAATTTCCTGACCGCATGTTTGATGTCGGAATTGCTGAACAGCATGCCGCAACCTTTGCTGCGGGACTTGCCACGCAAAAAATGAAACCATTTTTAGCCATTTATTCGACATTCCTGCAACGGGCCTATGATCAGGTTGTCCATGATATATGCCGCCAAAACTTAAATGTTTTTATTGGAATCGACCGTGCCGGATTGGTCGGTGCTGATGGAGAGACCCATCAAGGGGTCTTCGATATTGCCTTCCTTAGAAACCTTCCAAATCTTGTTCTTATGATGCCGAAGGATGAGAATGAAGGACAGCATCTTGTTCATACAGCATTAAAATATGATGATGGTCCAATTGCACTTCGGTTTCCACGCGGTAACGGCTTAGGTGTCCCAATGGATAAAGAGTTGAAAGACATTCCAATTGGTTCGTGGGAAGAACTTAGAGATGGAGAAGATGCAGCAATTCTAACCTTCGGGACTACAATCCCCATGGCGTTAGAAGCCGCCGAGCTGTTAGAAAAACAAGGAACATCCGTTAAGGTGATTAATTGCCGATTCCTGAAGCCATTAGACCTTCCTATGCTTACTAAAATTCTTGAAAGAAAAATGCCAATACTGACGATTGAAGAGGCTGTGCTTCAAGGTGGTTTTGGGAGTTTTATTATCGAAACGGTAAATGAACTGGGGTATCATGATACCCGAATTGACCGTATTGGAATTCCAGATAAATTTATTGAACATGGGAATGTAAATGAACTACTAGAGGAAATCAATCTAACGACGAAAGCCGTTGTTGATAAAGTGACAAAGCTTGCTAGGCAAAAAGAAAAAAGGGCGTAACGAATGAAAATTAGAAAAGAACGTTTAGATGTGCTACTTGTAGAAAGAGGACTTGTGGAGACGCGTGAGAAGGCAAAACGAGCCATAATGGCTGGACTTGTCTATTCAAACGAGGAGCGCTTGGAAAAGGCAGGAGAGAAAGTGAATGCTGATATCCAACTAACCGTAAAGGGGAATGTCCTGCCCTATGTTAGTAGAGGTGGCCTAAAGCTAGAAAAGGCTTTAAAGGTATTTAATCTTGATGTAAAAGATAAGATTATGTTAGATATAGGTGCCTCTACCGGTGGCTTTACTGATTGTGCTTTACAGAATGGAGCAAAAATGTCGTACGCTTTGGATGTAGGTTATAATCAACTTGCATGGAAATTACGGCAGGATGAGCGTGTGGTTGTCATGGAACGGACGAATTTTCGTTATGTAACAGCAGCGGATTTGCCTTATGGGATGCCAGAGTTTGCATCCATTGATGTGAGCTTTATTTCCTTAAAATTAATCTTGCCAGTACTTAAAAACTTGCTGATTCAAGGTGGGAATGTGGTGGCATTGGTAAAACCACAATTTGAGGCAGGTCGTGACCAAGTTGGAAAAAAGGGAATTGTGCGAGACCCTAAAGTCCATCTGTCCGTTCTGGAAAATATCATTGATCTCTCTTTGAAATCAGGTTTTAATGTAAAAAACCTTTCATTTTCCCCTATAACGGGCGGAGATGGGAACATAGAGTTTTTGCTTCATTTAAATCTTAAATCCCCTGAGGGAACGGGAGACCAACAACTAACTATTGAACCTTCACAGGTTGTTGCTCAAGCTCACAGTGAACTGAAAACAAAACGTACAGAGGAACAGGACTAGCCCTGTTCTTAGGCTGTCGAGAACCTCGACAGCCTTTTGTTTTATTCACTAACTTCAACAATAATAGCAGTAATTATTCTTATATAGTTATTGCATTGTCAGTTGTTGACTTTTGTAGAATGACCAAACGAATGATTGTACATTGTCGGAAAATCGGATAACATAAGAAGTAGTTTATATATAATGTTTTCGTATTACTAGAGGTGATATTGGTGAATAAAGGACAGCGTCATATTAAAATTCGTGAACTAATTGCGAATGAGGATATTGAAACTCAAGACGAGCTTGTTGACCGTCTAAAGCAAGATGGGTTCAATGTAACTCAAGCAACGGTTTCACGGGATATAAAAGAATTGCATTTGGTGAAGGTGCCTCTCATTGATGGGAGATATAAGTATAGTCTTCCAGCGGATCAACGTTTTAACCCACTCCAAAAATTAAAACGATCTCTAATGGATGCATTTGTTCGGATTGATAATGCTTCGAACCAGCTAGTAATGAAAACCATGCCTGGGAATGCAAACGCGATAGGAGCTTTAATAGATAAACTTGACTGGGAAGAAATACTCGGAACCATTTGTGGTGACGATACGATTCTTATTATTTGTCGAAATCCTGAAGATACTGAATTAATAAAAAATCGTTTTCTCGAAATGCTCTAAGAAGAGGTGACATTGTTTGCTAAGCGAATTATCAATTAGGAATTTTGCTATTATTGAGTCTCTCTCTATTTCTTTTCGAAAGGGATTAACGGTTTTAACGGGGGAAACTGGCGCAGGGAAGTCAATTATTATTGACGCCGTCCATCTTCTTGTGGGAG
Organism: Mesobacillus maritimus; assembly: GCF_044803185.1. Taxonomy (GTDB): domain Bacteria; phylum Bacillota; class Bacilli; order Bacillales; family Cytobacillaceae; genus Mesobacillus_B; species Mesobacillus_B maritimus_B. The sequence continues at coordinate 4,106,159 of NZ_CP085225.1, read as the reverse complement.
GACGCGGTTCAGCGGAATTTGTTCGTCACGGGGAAGATAAGGCAGAAATTGAAGGATTATTTTTTCTTGATTCCGAGAGTCATCCTTGCTATGCCAAAGGAAAGGAATTTGGGATTGAAATCGAGGATGGAATGGTTGTTTTACGTCGAGATATTTCTAAAAGTGGAAAAAGTATCTGTAGAGTCAACGGAAAGCTCGTGACAATCGCAATATTGCGTGAGATTGGTTCAACTCTAATTGACATTCATGGTCAACATGAACACCAGGAACTCATGGATGAGACAAAACATATCAATTTATTAGATCAATTTGGCTCAAAGGACATCTATCCAGCCCTTTCTGAATATCAAATGGTCTTTAAATCCTATGAACAAACCTTGAAAAAGTTAAAAAACCTCAGCGAAAATGAGCAACAAATCGCTCATCGACTCGACCTAATTCAATTTCAATATGAAGAGATTCAGTCCGCTCAATTAAAGCTGAATGAGGATGAAGAACTAACAGAAGAAAAAAGAAAACTGAATAATTTTGAGAAAATCTTCGAAAGTATTCAATCGGGCTATACTTCATTAAAAGGAGATCAAAGAGGTCTTGATTGGATTGGGATGGTAATGGATCATCTCGAAACTGCAGCTGATATTAATCCGGAATATAAGGAGTTACATGAATCAGTTACCAATTGTTTCTATCTACTTGAGGATGCTGCTAGGGTATTACGAAGTGAATTGGACATACTAGAATTTGATCCTCGGCGCTTAAATGACATTGAGGACAGACTGACAGAAATAAATCAATTGAAACGGAAATATGGACAAACAATCTCTGATATTTTGGAATATGCAGCACGAATTGAGGAAGAAATCGAAACCCTTCAAAACAAAGAAGTCCACATTGGGCAAATGGAAAAGGAACTTGCTTCCTTGAAGAAGGATCTAGAAGTAGAAGCGTTAAATCTTACCAAGGCAAGGGAAAAGTGGGCAAAAAAACTGACGAGCCTTATCCATCAGGAATTAAAAGAGCTCTATATGGAAAAGACTTTATTTGAAGTTAGGATCGATAACCATGGGAATCAGTTCTTGAAAAATGGTAGGGACAAGGTAGAATTTTATATTTCAACAAATCCTGGAGAACCATTAAAACCATTATCCAAAATCGCTTCCGGTGGGGAATTATCGAGGATCATGCTAGCGTTAAAAAGTATTTTCTCCAAACATCAGGGAGTCACCTCCATTATTTTCGATGAGGTCGATACCGGTGTAAGTGGAAGAGTGGCTCAAGCGATTGCTGAAAAGATCTATAAGGTAGCTAGAAATTCGCAGGTTTTGTGTATTTCACATTTGCCTCAGGTGGCAGCAATGTCTGATACACATTTGTATATTAATAAGGAAATTCAGGATGGCCGTACTAGGACTTCTGTATCACCTCTGACCGATTTAGAAAAAATTCGTGAAATTGGCAGGATGATTTCAGGCGTTGAAATCACGGATTTAACTAGGCAGCATGCAGAGGAATTGCTTAACATGGCTCAATTTATGAAGACCGCAAAATGAAAGCTATCAATTATTGGATAGCTTTTTTATTTTCTTCCGGTTATAAATGATAGGCGTCAAGGCAAAATTAAGACTGTAGCCATAAGATGTGTGTGAACTAGAAGCGAGGAGAGTGAAAAGATTGAAAAAAGAATTTCTCAGAAGAGTTATTGGTGGAATTCTCCTTGTTTCATTAATCGTTATGGGTTTTTCGAAACCTGTACAGGATTATATCTCAATCCCTAAGGAAATAACTTTATTTGAAGGTCAGGAGTTCGCTCTTACCAACTCCCTCCCCGCCTTGGCAAGTGTTGATTCAAATAGTAAACAAATTAATACAGAGCAAGATGATGATTCGATATCGATTAAAGCTGTAGATCAAGGTAAAGATGAATTGGTTCTGGAACTGGCAGGTCTGCCGATAAAAAAGGTAGATGTTAATGTATTGAAGGATTTCAGAGTGATGCCAGGGGGACAGTCCATTGGTGTTAAACTGAATACAGTAGGTGTTCTAGTAGTGGGACATCATCAGGTACAAACTCTAGAAGGAAAAGTTTCCCCAGGGGAAACTGCCGGTATAAAAGTCGGTGACATCATCACAGAAATTAATGGAAAGCGAATTGAAAAAATGGCCGATGTAGGCCCTTTTGTTCAAGAATCAGGAAAAACAGGTAAGCCAATGAAAATCGTGCTCAAACGAGAAACAGAAAAAATTGAGACTACTCTAGAACCAAAGAAGGATGAACATGAAAATACTTTCAAGCTGGGCCTTTACATTCGTGATTCTGCTGCAGGAATTGGTACAATGACGTTCTACCACCCTGATTCACGCAAATACGGTGCACTTGGACATGTCATCTCCGATATGGATACAAAGAAGCCAATCGTCGTTGAGGATGGACAAATTGTTCGTTCGACGGTGACTTCTATTGAAAAAGGTGCAAATGGTGATCCAGGCGAAAAACTAGCTCGTTTTTCATCAGATCGTAAGATCATTGGAAACATCACACGAAATAGCCCCTATGGAATTTTTGGGGAACTAAATGATGATATACAGAATGGCATTCTTGATAAACCAATGCCAATTGCTCTTTCGCATCAAGTAAAGGAAGGTCCTGCGCAAATCTTAACTGTAGTTGAAAACGATAAGGTAAACCTTTTTGACATAGAAATTGTTAGCACAATCCCGCAAAAGTTTCCTGCTACGAAGGGAATGGTTATCAAAGTGACCGATCCTAAGCTTTTAGCTAAAACTGGAGGCATTGTTCAGGGGATGAGCGGTAGCCCAATTATCCAGGATGGAAAGGTCATTGGGGCTGTCACCCATGTATTCGTTAACGACCCAACAAGTGGCTATGGGGTTCACATCGAATGGATGCTTAACGAAGCTGGAATTAATATTTATGAAAAACCTCGCGAAAATGCGAGTTAATTGATAAAAGATAGTGACTAAGTGAGCAGAAACAGGTAAAATAAACTTGGATAAAGCGCCTTGTCCTTTTGGGGCAAGGCGCTTTTTATGAGAAATGCAAAGATTATTCGACAAAATCTCAATGGGTAATTTGTCAACAAGCGAAATAAGTCGAAATACGGAGGAAACAAGAGGATTTACTAGAATTTCTTCCTTTTTTAAGAAAATATAAAAAATAAAAGGATTTCCTGTTGCATTGTCGAATTAGTCATTTAGAATAGTTAATAGGACAGACGAGAGAACATTTGGGACAGAGGAGGAACCAAGGAAGTGAATAAAATTAAAGTTTGCGTCGTAGACGATAATCGGGAACTAGTAGGATTGTTAGAAGAATATATTTCTTCTCAGGAAGATATGGAAGTTGTTGGAGTGGCTCACAATGGGCAGGATTGCCTAGAAATGCTGAGTGATGCCGATCCTGATGTCTTACTTTTAGATATCATTATGCCTCATCTTGATGGTTTAGCCGTTCTTGAAAAGCTTCGTGAGATGGGTAGAAACAATTTACATGTTATAATGCTAACTGCTTTTGGACAGGAAGATGTTACGAAAAACGCGGTGGACCTTGGTGCATCCTATTTTATTTTAAAGCCATTTGATATGGAAAACCTAGGGAATCATATCCGTCAGGTAAGCGGTAAAGCAAAAGGGAATGCACGTAAGCCACTAACTAGCTATAAGGCCGCTCCGGAGCAAAAACCGAAGAATCTAGATGCAAGCATTACAAGTATTATTCATGAAATAGGTGTTCCGGCACATATTAAAGGCTATCTATATTTGCGTGAAGCCATTTCTATGGTCTTTAATGATATTGAGCTTCTTGGTTCAATCACAAAGGTTTTATACCCTGATATTGCAAAAAAATACAATACTACTGCTAGTCGTGTTGAGCGAGCGATTCGTCATGCTATCGAGGTTGCATGGAGTAGAGGAAATATTGAATCGATTTCTTCTTTATTTGGATATACGGTCAGTATGTCTAAAGCAAAACCAACCAATAGCGAATTTATTGCGATGGTTGCCGATAAACTTCGCTTAGAGCATAAGGCTTCCTGAGAGGGCGAGGAATAAAATAATATCTAGTTCGTATGATAAAATATAAAAACATCCTTCTCTAATTTAGGCTGCAGAAGGATGTTTCTTTATTTTTTCTTAAGGCTCTTTTCTCAAACTTTGTTGTTTTTGGATACAAAATAGGATAGATGAAGCTTTGTTCATGCAAAATAGCTATTTATTTTTGAGAAAAGGGCTTGCAAACTTACTATAACGTACGTAATCCCTTACCTTGCGTTAAAATCGGATTTAGGTAGTAAAAATCGGCTTTAAGATTTTTACAATTTTAACAACAATCTTTACGAAAACAGCCTTTCTTAAATAGGGATAGTTCAGGAGTAGTGACACAGTGGTACCGTAATCTAACCCGTTTCGGTTATTTCGCTGAGCGTGATATTTCTTTTAAGGATGTGGTCTTTTGACGCTTATTCTGGCACACCGTGGTTATTCTGCCAACTACCCAGAAAACACGATGCTCGCTTTTGTTGAGGCGGAATCTGTAGGAGCGGATGGATTGGAACTAGACGTACAGATGACAAAAGATGGTGAACTCGTGGTAATCCATGATGAAAAGGTAAATCGAACTACGGATGGAAAGGGTTTTATTAAAGACTTCACTGCAGAGGAATTAAGAAAGCTTGATGCTGGGCATCAGTATAAATCACTCGCCAAGAGAGAAAAGATTCCGTTGTTAGAAGAAGTATTCGAATGGCTAATGGGAAATACAATGGTGTGCAATGTGGAGTTTAAGAACGGGTTATTTCCCTATAAAGGGATGGAGGAGAAAGTGATTGCTCTTGTTAGGCAATATCAGCTTGAGAATCGAATTGTTTTATCTTCTTTTAACCATTACAGTGTGGTTCACTCGACAAGCTTGGCTCCAGAAATTGAGACGGCACCATTATTAGCTGAAGGCCTTTATATGCCTTGGATATATGCTAAATCTATCCGTTCTAGTGGCTTTCACCCGCATTATCGTGCGGCGCCCGATCAAATCATTAAACAGGCCATTGAAGCAGGGATTGCTGTTCGGCCTTATACAGTGAATAAAGAAACAGAAATGGAAAGGTTAATAAAAGTTGGTTGCTCTGCGATTATTACAGATGATCCTTTAAAAGGCGTAAAGAAAAGAATGGAAATCATGAAAAGGTCGTGACTATTCGTCACGACCTTTTGTTGTGTCCGTTCCTGTAGGGATGCGGAATCGTGCTTGGACTTTATTCCGTTTTCGGTCACGCCTCAAAATGAATCCAGCGATAAAAGCTAGTCCGGCTAGAAAGAGGAAAAGTCCGATAATAAATTGAAGCCACAGAATGGGAAAGGGGGGTTGTAAAATACCGAACACCATATCACGCATAAGTTTGACCCCGTAGGCTGCAAGGGCCCCAGGTATTATCATTATAATAAGTGCAATTATTCTAATCATAGTGATTCCCTTCAAATAAAAGTATTACCTTCAAAAGTATCATAAAACATTGAAGAGATTTGTCAAGAGCTTGAAATTGGAATAGAATGGTTGTGTGCAGAATGTTGCGTACGTATAAGGATAGATATGCAAAAAAATTCTTAGTAGAGGGGTGGGAATATGCAGAAGATTTTAATTGTGGGAGCAGGAACAGGTGGGTTAGCGATTCTAGGAATGTTACAGCAAACCACCAAAATTATTGCTGTTATTGACCATAACCCTAATGCCCCAGGCATACAACGCGCGAAAGAAATGGGGATTCCAACAGGCGTAAATTGGCAAGACTTTTTAACAGAAAAGATTGATTTAGTAATAGATGTTACTGGCGATATCGAGGTATTTAAGAGTATTAGTGAAGCTCGAGGAAAGAATACGATTATTGTGCCTGGTAGTGTTGCTTATATGATTTCTAATTTAATGGAAGAACGGGAAGAGTTGATTCACCAACTTAAAAATGAAACCTATAAGCATGACCTTATTTTTAATTCCAGCGGCGATGGAATGATTGTCGTTAATAAAGCTGGGAAGATTACTCTCTTTAACCGTAGTGCTTCAAAAATCACTGGCATAACTCCTGAGGAGGCAATCGGAAAACATATTCATGATGTAATTCCTCAGAGTCGTCTTCCCTACATTATGAAAACGGGGGCAATTGAAACCAACCAGGAATTAACTCTAGAGAATGGACCAAAAGTGATTACTACTCGTATTCCGATGATTGATGAGAATGACTGTGTGATTGGTGCGTTTGCTGTGTTTAAAGAAATCACTGAAGTAGTTCGGCTTGCTGGTGAAATCACGAATTTAAAGGAAATTCAAACGATGCTCGAGGCAATCATTCAATCAAGTGAAGAGGCAATCTCAGTTGTAGATGAAAATGGTAGGGGAATACTTATAAATCGTGCTTATAGTCGGATTACAGGATTGACGGAAGAGGAAGTGATAGGAAAGCCTGCAACAGCTGATATATACGAGGGTGAAAGCATGCATATGAAGGTTCTTGAGACAAGAAGACCCGTTCGAGGTGTTGCGATGCGGGTGGGTCCAAAGCGAAAAGAAGTGATTGTTAATGTAGCACCAATCATTGTTGATGGGAAACTAAAAGGAAGTGTCGGGGTAATCCATGACATGTCCGAGATACAAAGCTTGAATCGTGAGTTAGTTAAGGCAAGGCAAATCATTCGAACGCTAGAGGCAAAATATACCTTTGAGGATATCATTGGCAAATCGGAAGAAATGAATCTTGCGATTGAACAAGCACGCCTGGGTGCAAAAACACCAGCGACCGTTCTTCTTAGAGGGGAATCGGGAACAGGTAAAGAGCTGTTTGCTCATGCTATACATAATGAAAGTGACCGTAAGTTTAATAAATTTATCCGAGTCAATTGTGCCGCCATAACAGAATCGTTACTTGAAAGTGAACTGTTTGGCTATGAAGAAGGTGCTTTTTCAGGTGCAAAGCGTGGCGGAAAAAGGGGATTTTTTGAAGAAGCAAATAACGGCAGTATTTTCTTAGATGAAATCGGGGAACTTCCAGCGAATACTCAAGCGAAGCTACTTCGTGTTCTACAGGAAAAAGAAATTGTTCGAGTTGGTGGGACAAAGGCTTTTCCGATTAATGTGCGTGTAATTGCAGCGACAAATATTAATTTAGAAAAAGCAATAGCGAATGGAACATTTAGAGAGGATTTATATTATCGACTAAATCGGATGCCGATTCATATCCCGCCGCTACGAATGAGAAAGGAGGATATCCCCCTTTTATGTAATCGTCTTATTCATAAAATCAATCAAGATTATGGAAGAAATATTGAAAATGTCTCTAACAGTGCGGTTCGAAAATTATTAAGTTACAACTGGCCAGGGAATGTTCGGGAATTAGAAAATGTTTTAGGAAGAGCGATTATTTTTATGAACTATCATGAGCTTGAAATTCAGGAATACCATCTCCCTGAATTTGTTGGAGGACATTTAGAATCTAATCAAGATGTCTCGACCGATCTATCTCAGGTCGAAACACTTGCGAACCAATTGAACAAACATGAAATGAATATAATAAAGGATACTTTGTTAAAGGTGAATGGAAATAAAACACTTGCAGCGAAGTATCTAGGTATCTCTGTGAGAAGTCTATATTACAAACTGGAAAAGTTAGGGTATGAATAATTTGGCATGCAGTATATTGCGCAGTGAGAAAAATATTGCAGGAATTTATTTATATGGATAAGACATTATGGTTCATTTAATTTGGCACACTTCTTGCATTAGTTATATTGAGCTTCGGCACAGGTAGGAAAGGGTTGAAACAGTGTAAATGAATTTTGATCAACTTATTGAAGAAGCAACCCAAAAAAAGAACAAACAGACAATTGCGATTGCTGCAGCTACAGCACCCGACATATTGGAGGCTGTAGCGAAGGCTATTGAGGTAGGATTGGCTGATTTTCTTTTAGTTGGAAACAAACCAGAAATTGAAAGCATTCTAAAAGAGATTCATCCAGGTTTAATTGAAAATCCGGGGATTGAAATTATCCATATAGAATCAGATGAAGAAGCGGCATTCTTTGCTGTTAAATCTGTTCGCGAGAAAAAAGCACAGGTGTTAATGAAGGGCAATCTTGCGACCTCTATTATATTGAAAGCGGTTTTAAATAAGGAAATTGGGTTAAGGTCGGGGAAAGTACTATCACATGTTGCGGTATTTGAAATACCCAATTATAAAAAATGGATTTTATTGACGGATGCTGCCATGAATATTGCTCCTGACCTCGAACAAAAGGCAGAAATTATTCGGAATGCGGTGTCAGTTGCCAACGCAATTGGGATTAATACACCAAAGGTTGCGCCGCTTGCAGCTGTTGAGCTGGTCAATCCAGCCATGAGTGCTACTATTGATGCTGCTGTTTTGACCCAAATGAATAGAAGGGGCCAAATTGCAAATTGTATCGTGGATGGTCCGCTCGCACTCGATAATGCCATTTCAGCCTTAGCTGCAAAACATAAAGGCGTTAAAGGGGAGATAGCGGGGGATGCCGATATTTTATTAGTCCCGGCAATTGAAGTAGGAAATGTCTTATATAAGTCTCTTGTTTACTTTGCAAACGCCAAGGTGGGAGCGGTGCTAGCTGGTGCGGCTGCGCCTATTGTTTTAACGTCAAGAACTGATTCAGCAGAAAGTAAGTTATATTCTCTTGCGCTTGCTATTGAATCTGTGTCTAACATTGATGACTTAGGATAATTTTGGGAGGGAATCATATGGAAATTTTTACTTACCTTGAACAGTACGATTATGAACAATTAGTTTTTTGTCAGGATAAACAGTCAGGTTTGAAAGCGATTATTGCTATTCATGATACAACATTAGGCCCTGCTCTTGGAGGGACCCGTATGTGGACTTATGCTTCAGAGGAAGCTGCAATTGAAGATGCCCTTCGCCTCGCAAAGGGGATGACTTATAAAAATGCTGCTGCAGGATTAAATCTAGGTGGCGGTAAAACGGTTATCATTGGCGATCCGCGAAAGGATAAAAATGAGGAAATGTTCCGGGCGTTTGGACGTTATATTCAAGGCCTAAATGGACGATATATTACTGCTGAAGATGTTGGTACAACTGTTGCTGATATGGATCTAATTCACGAGGAAACAGACTATGTAACAGGAATTTCCCCAGCGTTCGGGTCTTCAGGGAATCCGTCCCCTGTAACGGCTTATGGTGTTTATCGCGGGATGAAGGCGGCTGCAAAAGAAGCCTTTGGAACTGATAGTCTAGAAGGCAAAGTGATCGCCGTACAGGGCGTAGGAAATGTTGCTTATAATCTATGCCGCCATTTACATGAAGAAGGTGCGCAGCTAATTGTAACCGATATTAATAAAGAAGCAGTTCAGAGGGCTGCAGAGGAATTCGGTGCTACAGTTGTTAACCCAGATGAAATCTATGGCGTTAATTGTGATATCTATGCTCCGTGTGCACTTGGGGCTGTTATTAATGATGAGACGATTCCACAAATCAAAGCAAAGGTTATTGCTGGTGCCGCTAATAATCAGCTAAAAGATACAAAACATGGTGATGTTATTCATGAGATGGGGATTGTTTATGCCCCGGATTATGTCATAAATGCTGGTGGAGTAATTAATGTAGCGGATGAACTATATGGGTATAACCAAGAACGTGCCCTTAAGAAGGTAGAGCAGATATACACAAATATTGCAAAGGTTATTGAAATTGCCAAGCGGGACCAAATCCCGACTTACATGGCTGCAGACAGAATGGCTGAGGAAAGAATTGCGAGAATGCGTAACTCACGCAGTCAGTTCTTACAAAATGGTCATCACATCTTAAGTCGACGTTAATTTTTGCTGCTATAAATGGGTTTAATCTAATATTTCATCCCTTTTAATTCGCTAGGGTAAGGAGTCTTACCTTGTTAATTCAACTGGAGGTTTAATAAATTGCATCATATGGAGTATCGAATCCTTGCTATTAATCCTGGGTCAACATCAACAAAGATTGGAGTATTTACGAACGAAGTACCGCTTTTCGAACAAACAATTCGTCATGATAGTGAAACCATAAACACGTTTGAAAACATCATTGATCAATATGAGTTTCGTAAAGCCACAATATTAGAAACACTCGATACTCAGGGGATCAATGTTTCAAAGTTAAATGCTGTGTGTGGACGCGGGGGCCTTCTGCGTCCCATACAAGGTGGGACATATGCTGTAAATGCAGCCATGTTAGATGACCTTGAAATGGGTTACTCTGGACAACATGCCTCCAATTTAGGGGGGATTCTAGCTTATGAAATTGCAAGCGCCTTAAATATCCCATCCTATATTGTTGACCCGGTCGTCGTGGATGAACTGGACGAAATTGCAAGGGTCTCTGGTTTCTCCCTAATTAAACGAAAAAGCATTTTTCATGCGCTTAATCAAAAAGCTGTTGCCCGTCGTGTGGCCAGTGAATTAGGAAGAAAATATGATGAACTAAATCTGATTATTGCTCATTTGGGTGGAGGTATTACGGTGGGTGTTCATAAAAATGGTCGAGTCATTGATGTTAACAATGGGCTTAATGGAGACGGACCTTTCAGTCCAGAGCGAGCAGGGACAGTTCCGGCCGGAGATCTTGTAAACTTATGTTTTTCTGGAGAATACTACCGTGACGAAATCCTAAAGAAACTAGTTGGGCAAGGGGGGCTTGTCGGTTATCTAGGGACAAACGACGCCATCAAGGTTGAACAAATGATTCGAAATGGAAATGAAGAAGCGAGGCTCGTTTATTCTGCTATGGCCTATCAGGTTGCGAAGGAAATTGGTGCTGCTAGTGCAGTTATCTATGGAAAAGTTGATGCAATCGTTCTAACGGGGGGGCTTGCATTTGGAAAAGAATTTGTGAATGAAATATCCGAACGAGTCAATTGGATTGCCGATGTCATTGCTCACCCCGGGGAAAATGAATTGCAGGCACTTGCAGAAGGAGCATTACGGGTGTTACGTGGAGAAGAGGAAGGGAAAAATTACCCGGGTTAGAATGAAATGCTTATAATAGGAGGACATTATGGCTGAAGAATATGACTTAGTAGTTTTAGGTGGTGGCACGGGCGGCTATGTTGCAGCAATCAGGGCTTCACAACTTGGGTTAAAAACAGCAATTGTGGAAAAAGCGAAACTAGGTGGTACTTGTCTACATCAGGGGTGTATCCCGAGTAAAGCTCTTCTCCGAAGTGCGGAAGTATTTTCAACAGCAAAACATAGTGAAGAGTTTGGGATTGTTACTGGTGAAGTGAAAGTTCAGTTTGATAAAGTTCAAGAGCGGAAAAATCGAATTGTTGAGCAATTGCATAAAGGCGTACAGCATTTAATGAAACAAGGGAAAATAGATGTGTATCAAGGATTAGGAAGGATTCTAGGTCCCTCCATTTTCTCACCTATGCCAGGGACTATTTCAGTTGAAATGAACAATGGTCAGGATAACGAGATGCTTATCCCTAAAAATGTTATCATCGCAACAGGCTCAAGACCAAGGACACTGCCTGGCCTTGAGGTGGATGGGAAATTAATCCTTACTTCGGATGAAGCACTGGTCCTAGAGCAATTGCCTAAATCCATACTCATTGTTGGCGGTGGAGTTATCGGGATTGAATGGGCCTCAATGATGTGTGACTTTGGGGTTGAAGTTACGGTTATTGAATATGCAGACCGCATTCTCCCAACTGAAGATAAGGATATATCACGTGAAATGCAACGTTTGCTGAAGAAAAAGGGAATAAAAATTATTACTGGTGCGAAGGTACTGCCAGAAACTCTCCAAAAAGGGAATGATGTCAGCATTCGGGCAGAGCTTGCTAGTGGCGAGAAGGAGTTTCGAGCGGAGAGACTATTGGTATCGGTGGGACGCCAGGCGAATGTCGAGGGGATTGGTATGGAAAATACTGAAATCCAGGTTGAGAAAGGCACCATCGTAACAAATGAATTTTATCAGACAAAAGAATCTCATATATATGCGATTGGTGATTGTATTGGAGGGTTACAGCTGGCACATGTTGCATCCCATGAGGGGATTTGTGCCGTTGAGCATATTGCCGGAAACAATCCTCATCCAATCAATTATTCGCTCGTACCAAAATGTATATACAGTTCTCCAGAAGCATCAAGTGTAGGGCTAACGGAAGAAGAAGCGAAGGAAAAAGGCTTTCAGGTAAAGACAGGAAAGTTTCCATTTAAAGCGATTGGCAAGGCACTCGTGTTTGGGGAGTCAAATGGATTTGTAAAGATAGTGGCTGACAAAGAGACAGATGATCTTCTTGGGGTACATATGATTGGACCTCATGTTACAGATATGATTTCAGAAGCAGGACTTGCAAAGGTTTTAGACGCCACACCTTGGGAAATCGCAAAAACGATTCACCCACACCCTACCCTATCTGAAGCGATAGGCGAGGCGGCCTTAGCAGTAGATGGGAAAGCAATACACGCATAAGTTCCATCGTTTATTGGTGATTGGTAGATAAAATGGACTGATATTAGGGAGGTAAAAGAATGGTTGAAAACCGTCATCGGATACTTGGTTTAAGTGATGACCAGGTGTTGGAAATGTATGAAACAATGCTTCTTGCCCGCCGGATTGATGAGCGGATGTGGCTTTTAAACCGTGCAGGGAAAATTCCTTTTGTGATTTCCTGTCAAGGACAGGAGGCGGCCCAGATTGGTGCTGCTTTCGCCCTGGACCGTGAAAAAGATTATGTTCTTCCTTATTATCGTGACCTAGGTGTTGTTTTAGCCTTTGGAATGACACCTAAAGAAATTATGTTGTCAGGATTTGCGAAAGCAGAAGACCCTAACTCTGGTGGAAGGCAAATGCCAGGTCACTTTGGTCAGAAAAAGAATCGAATCGTTACTGGTTCTTCCCCGGTAACCACGCAGGTTCCACACGCTGTTGGGGTGGCGTTAGCAGGTAAAATGCAGGGGGAAAATATAGTTGCTTATACTAGTTTTGGAGAAGGCTCTTCCAACCAGGGAGATTTTCATGAAGGAGCAAACTTTGCTGGTGTGCATAAATTGCCTGTTATTTTTATGTGCGAAAACAATAAATACGCAATCTCAGTGCCACTTGAAAAGCAACTAGCATGCGAAAAGGTTTCTGACCGAGCCATTGGTTATGGGATGCCGGGCTTTACAGTCGATGGGAATGACCCTCTTGAGGTTTATAAAGCTGTGAAAGAGGCTGCTGAACGTGGACGGAGAGGAGAAGGGCCTACATTAATTGAAACAATCTCCTACCGATTAACACCTCATTCCTCAGACGATGATGACCGGAGTTATCGCGCACCAGATGAAGTGGCACAGGCTAAAACGAAGGACCCTCTCATCACCTTTGCAGCTTATTTGAAGGAGACCGGGGTACTAGATGATGAGAAGGAAAAAGAAGTTGATGAGAAAATAATGGAACTGGTTAACGAGGCAACTGATTATGCGGAGAATGCACCGTATGCGGAACCGGAGCTAGCATTAAAATATGTTTACGCTGAAGAGTAAGGGGGAACGAATATGGCGGTCATTTCTTATATAGAGGCAGTCACACAGGCAATTAGGGAAGAAATGGAAAGAGATTCAAAGGTTTTTGTCCTCGGAGAAGACGTGGGTAAAAAGGGTGGCGTTTTTAAGGCAACGGCAGGACTCTATGAAAAATTTGGTGAACAACGTGTCATTGATACCCCCTTAGCGGAATCCGCTATTGCAGGTGTCGGTATTGGGGCAGCGATGTATGGAATGAGGCCCATTGCGGAGATGCAATTTGCTGATTTTATCATGCCTGCGGTCAACCAAATTATTTCTGAAGCGGCAAGAATTCGCTACCGTTCTAATAATGACTGGAATTGTCCAATGGTGATAAGGGCTCCTTATGGTGGAGGAATTCATGGTGCATTGTATCATTCGCAGTCGGTAGAGGCGATATTTGCCAATCAACCAGGATTAAAAATTGTTATGCCTTCCACTCCTTATGATGTTAAGGGCTTGCTAAAGGCAGCGATTCGAGACGATGATCCTGTATTGTTTTTTGAGCACAAGCGAGCTTACCGCTTAATCAAGGGGGAAGTTCCAAGTGATGATTATGTTCTTCCAATTGGAAAGGCAGATGTAAAGCGAAAAGGGGAGGATATTACCGTGATCACTTACGGTTTATGTGTTCATTTTGCCCTGCAAGCTGCCGAGAGACTAGCAAAAGACGGGATCTCCGCCCATATTCTTGATCTCCGAACGGTTTATCCTTTGGATAAAGAGGCCATTATCGAGGCTGCTTCAAAGACGGGTAAGGTCCTACTTTTAACAGAGGATAATAAAGAAGGGAGCATCATGAGTGAGGTTTCTGCTATTATTGCAGAAAATTGCTTATTTGAGTTAGATGCCCCAATTAAGCGACTAGCAGGACCGGATGTTCCGGCCATGCCGTATGCACCGACCATGGAAAAATTCTTTATGGTTAATCCTGATAAAGTTGAAAAAGCAATGAGAGAGCTTGCAGAATTCTGATAGTGAGGAGGACGATCCATTGGCAGTTGAACAAATCACGATGCCTCAGCTTGGGGAAAGTGTAACGGAAGGGACCATTAGTAAGTGGCTTGTTGGACCAGGTGATAAAGTAAAGAAATATGACCCATTAGCGGAGGTCATGACAGATAAGGTAAATGCGGAGATTCCTTCCTCCTTCTCAGGAACGATTAAAGAATTAATCGCGAACGAAGGAGATACGTTGTCAGTTGGTGAAGTGATTTTACTGATTGAGGTAGAAGGTAGCGACAATGTAACTCGTGAAACAGAGCAAGTAATGACTGTTGAAAATAAAGAAAATACATTGGAAGCTACCTCTGCAAATGAAACACAAAGGAGTAGGAACAAAGGGGTTAATAGTGGAAGGTATTCACCTGCTGTTCTTAAGCTTTCGCAAGAGCATGGAATCGACCTTTCTCTTGTCGATGGAAGTGGAGCAGGAGGAAGAATTACGAGAAAAGATTTAATGAAAATCATTGAATCTGATAGTATTCCTAGGGCTACTCCGGGTGAATCAAAACGAGAACCTGAAAAAGAGACACAGACCGTTAAGGTGGATAAATCTGAATCGCCAACTACTACAACTCCACCCCAAACACAAACAGCCGCTATCCCAGTTGGAACTGGTGATATTGAAATACCAGTAACTGGTATAAGGAAGGCTATCGCGACAAACATGATGAGGAGTAAGCAAGAGGTTCCCCATGCATGGACAATGGTTGAGGTAGACGTAACCAACCTAGTAGAATATCGTAATAGTTTAAAGGATTCTTTTAAACAGAAGGAAGGCTTCAACCTCACTTTCTTTGCTTTTTTTGTAAAAGCAGCAGCACAAGCTCTAAAAGAGTTCCCAGAAATAAACTCGATGTGGGCTGGAGATAAAATTATTCAGAAGAGAGATATTAATATCTCCATTGCCGTGGCAACCGATAATGCTCTGTTCGTTCCGGTGATAAAAAATGCTGACGAGAAAACTATTAAAGGGATTGCCCGCGAGATTACGGAACTTGCTGAAAAGGTTCGGTCAGGTAAACTTCGTTCAGAAGATATGCAGGGTGGAACGTTTACGGTCAACAACACAGGGTCTTTTGGATCTGTTCAGTCCATGGGCATCATTAATTATCCACAGGCTGCAATTTTGCAAGTAGAATCGATTGTTAAACGACCTATCGTGGTTAATAATGGGATGATTGCCGTCAGAGATATGGTAAACCTTTGCATGTCTCTTGACCATCGCATTCTAGATGGGCTAGTGTGTGGCCGCTTCCTACAGCGTGTAAAGGAAATTTTAGAAGGCACTTCAAAAGACAAGACCCCAATCTATTAAGGAAGTAAAGCATTACATTATACAATAGCTTATAAGAGAGATCCATTCCCTTTATAAGCTATTGTGTAAGTAGTGCTTTTTTTGACTGTGTTAAAGATAGTTGTTGATTTGACGCGTTGATTGGAGCGGAAATCAACCTTCACATTCACCCAGTAGAATAGCTTTATTGCCAGTTTAGCGTATGTATACTAAAATGAATGTAGAATAGTTAGAATTTTTTTATTTATTATTCCCATAAAAGAGAGGAGGGACATACTGTCCTTTTTTAAGGGGGCAGTAGCTCTTATGAAACTTGAGAATATGAAAGAAATATCATTCCCAATTAGCACCACGAATGACTGGGCTAATAAAGCGGAAGAGTCTTTAAAGGGCAAAAGTATTGAAACCCTTTACAAAGCTACATATGAGAATATTCTAATTAAGCCCCTCTATACAAAGGAGGATATGGACCCGAACGGTTTATCCCAATTTCCAGGAGAGTCCAACTATAGTCGAGGAATTGAAAGAGTGAGGTACAAACGGAAAAGCTGGTATATTGCGAATAAATTACCCTATAAAAACCTTAACCAGCTAATAGAAAAATCTCGAGTGGCTTTTTCAGCAGGACAAAATGCTCTAGCATTTGACGTAACAGAGGAATTGTTTTCAGATAGAGCTAGCTTAAAAGAGCTTCTTAAAGAATTTGCCGATTTAGGACCAGTGAGTATTCATACAAAAGAATTTTTCGGTCCTTTTTTGGATGTAGTCTTAGAATTACAAAATGAAACAAGAAGGATGACTGGTTTTCTTGGTTCTGACCCTATTGCGGAGGCAGCAACTAAAGGCAGTTTTAATCTGGGAGAGAAAGAGACCTTTCAACAATGGATTGAAGTCATTGAGAAAGCGGATTCATCGTTGCCAGATGTCAAAACAATCCTGGTTGATACGACTCCCTATCAGAATAGTGGTGCTAATGCTGTTCAGGAATTGGGCATTGCGCTTGCGACAGGTGTTTTCTATGTACAAAAGCTACTTGATCACGGCTGGGAATTAGAGAAAGCTCTAAAAAAAATCGTCTTTCATTTTGCTGTTGGCGCAAACTTTTTCATGGAGACTGCTAAGCTTAGGGCAGCGCGGATTCTATGGGATAAGGCTATGGAAGCCTATGGAGCTGATGTGGAGTTACGGAAAATGGTGATTTCCGCAGAAACCTCCCAATTGACCAAAACTGTTTATGACCCATATGTAAACTTGCTACGTGCTGGAAATGAAGCTTTTTCTGCTGTCCTAGGTGGGGTTCAGTATTTGAGCGTAGGCACACTTGATGAGGCAGCCGGAGAAAGCTCAGCTTTTTCAGAGCGAATCGCTCGTAATACACAGTTAATTCTTAGAGCAGAAGCTCACCTCGAAAAAGTCGCTGACCCAGCTGGGGGTTCCTATTATGTTGAGACTCTCACTAAGGAAATAGCTAAAAAAGCGTGGGGACTTTTCCTTGAACTAGATAACCATGGAGGAATTGTGGAAGAGTTAAAAGCGAACCGCTTACAAAAGAACATCTCTGAAGT
Source organism: Mesobacillus maritimus (assembly GCF_044803185.1). Classification (GTDB taxonomy): domain Bacteria; phylum Bacillota; class Bacilli; order Bacillales; family Cytobacillaceae; genus Mesobacillus_B; species Mesobacillus_B maritimus_B. The sequence continues at coordinate 4,088,719 of NZ_CP085225.1, read as the reverse complement.
GAGAGCTCAAAGGGAAAAAGATGTGTTTATGAGGAAACAAAGTATCATTGGTACAAATGTATATGCGAATGTTGCCGAAAAGGCAAGTTTGATTGGTAAAAGTCGAGTGGTTCCATCCTCAGAAACGTTCGAAAGACTTGAGACTAAGAGAATTGCAGAACCTTACGAACTTCTCCGCAATAAAGCTTGGGAAATAGGTGAGAAAAGCGGAGCCCATCCAGCAGTTGGCTTAATCTGTCTTGGAGACTTAAAAAACCATAAGGCTCGTGCAGATTTCATTCATGGATTTTTGGCAGCAGGTGGAATTGAAGCCTCTAGAAGTGATGAATTAAAGGGTTCTGAGGCTGTCATTGAGTTTATTAAGTCAACTGGTTTAAAACAGTACTGTATATGTGGGGATAATAGTCAGTATGCAGAATTTGGAGTAACCCTTGTGAGAGAAATAAAATTGAAATTTCCTGAAATTGGTCTTAGTCTTGCTGGCAAACCCGATGCAGCAATGAGTGAGGAACTTTCCGAAGCTGGGATTCAACAATTTTATCATCTTCGTAGCAATAACTATGAAATTCTTGCTAATCTATTGAATGAAATGGAGGTGGCTCTCGGTGTCGAAAAAGCCTGATTTTAGCACAGTCTCTCTTTTTGCAGAAGAAAAGCCATTGTCCACAGAGGATTTGAAGAGCAAAGTAGAGGCAGAAATTAGTCAGTCCATTGATGAACTGCTCTTTGATACAAACGAGGGAATTAAGTTGAAGCCGCTTTATACGAAAGAAGATCTGGAAGGCATAACCCATGTAGATGACAAGCCGGGCTTGTCTCCGTATACACGTGGGCCCTACCCAACGATGTATGTAAATCGACCTTGGACGGTGAGGCAATATGCCGGATTCTCAACAGCAGAGGAAAGCAATGCCTTCTATCGTCGAAACCTTGCGATGGGGCAAAAGGGTCTATCCGTTGCCTTTGATTTAGCAACACACCGTGGATATGATTCTGATCATCCTCGAGTTGTTGGTGATGTTGGAAAAGCAGGAGTAGCGATTGACTCCATTTTAGATATGAAGATTTTATTTGATGGGATTCCACTCGATCAGATGTCTGTTTCGATGACGATGAATGGGGCTGTTCTTCCGATTATGGCCTTTTATATCGTAACAGCCGAAGAACAGGGAGTCTCACAAGAAAAATTGTCAGGAACGATTCAAAACGATATTTTAAAAGAATATATGGTAAGAAATACGTACATTTACCCACCAGAGATGTCGATGAAAATTATTGCAGATATTTTTGAATACACTTCCAACTATATGCCAAAGTTCAACAGCATTAGTATTTCAGGTTATCATATGCAAGAAGCAGGAGCTCCAGCTGATATTGAGCTTGCTTATACGCTTGCGGATGGTCTTGAATATGTCAGAACAGGTTTAAAGGCCGGTATCGATATTGATTCCTTTGCGCCTAGATTGTCGTTCTTCTGGGCTGTTGGGATGAATTATTTCATGGAAGTTGCAAAAATGCGGGCAGCTCGCCAAATATGGGCGAAGATGATGAAATCTTTTAATCCGAAGAATCCAAAATCTATGGCACTGCGAACTCACTCGCAAACGTCTGGTTGGAGTCTGACAGAACAAGATCCATATAATAATGTTATTCGTACCTTAGTTGAAGCACATGCTGCAGCAATGGGGCATACACAATCTCTCCACACGAATGCTCTTGATGAGGCAATTGCTTTGCCAACGGATTTCTCAGCGCGCATTGCTCGTAATACCCAGTTGTTTTTACAAGAAGAATCAGGCATTACAAATGTTATTGATCCATGGGGCGGAAGTTATTATGTTGAGTCCTTAACAAAAGAATTAGTGGACCGTGCCTGGAGTCATATTGAAGAAATTGAAGAGCTAGGTGGAATGGCGAAGGCAATCGAGACAGGGCTTCCAAAAATGAAAATTGAAGAGGCTGCAGCGCGTCGTCAGGCACAAATTGATTCCGGAAAAGAAACGATTATCGGGGTTAACCAATATCAAACTACTGAAGAGGAACCATTGGAAATTCTGGATATTGATAATACCGCCGTTCGATTAAAGCAAATTGAAAGATTAGAACAATTAAAGGCAACTCGTGACCAAGATAAAGTTAAAGACGCATTAGAAGCACTTACTGCAGCAGCAGAGTCTGGGAAAGGGAACCTTTTAGAGCTTGCTGTTCAAGCAGCCAGGGTTAGAGCCACTTTAGGTGAAATTTCTGATGCGGTTGAGAAAGCGGCTGGAAGGCACAAAGCCACTATTCGCTCAATCACGGGGGTTTATAGCTCCTCCTATTCCAATGAGGATGAAATGGCTGTCGTTAAACAAATGACCGAAGAGTTCCTCGAGAATGAAGGAAGAAGACCGAGAATCTTAATTGCCAAAATGGGACAGGATGGTCATGACCGTGGTGCTAAAGTCGTCGCAACGGCATTTGCAGACCTTGGCTTTGATGTCGATATTGGCCCACTGTTTCAAACACCTGAAGAAACAGCCTTGCAAGCGGTAGAAAATGATGTCCATGTTATTGGAATCAGCTCATTAGCAGCTGGGCACAAAACGCTTGTTCCTCAGCTTGTTAACGAGTTGAAGAAGTTAGGACGTGAAGATATTTTAATCGTTGTAGGCGGTGTCATTCCAGCGAAGGATTACCAATACCTTTATGACCAAGGGGCTAGCGCGATATTTGGTCCAGGAACGGTTATACCAGTTTCGGCCCAAAAAGTTATTAAATCTATTTACGAACGGTTAGGGTATGAGGAAGTGACTCCTTAAATGGGAAGGTTTATAAAAAAAACAAACCGTAGAGACGTTGATGCAATGGCGCTTGCTGAGGATATTCTTGAAGGAAATAGAATATCCTTGGCGCGTGGTATTACGCTTGTAGAAAGTAATTCAGAGCATCATTTCCACGAAGCACAAAAAATGCTTGAAAAGGTACTGCCGCAAACTGGAAGGGCAATCCGAATCGGAATTACTGGTGTTCCAGGTGCAGGGAAAAGCACCTTTATTGAAGCCTTTGGTAGCTTTCTTTGCAGCAAAGGTTTAAAGGTTGCTGTACTTGCTGTAGATCCAACCTCTAGTTTGACTGGGGGTAGCATCTTGGGAGATAAAACCCGAATGGAAAGGTTAGCAAGAAATCCTAAAGCATTTATTCGGCCATCTCCATCTGGAGGGAAGTTAGGCGGTGTTCACCGTAAAACGAGAGAAACCATGCTCTTGTGCGAGGCAGCTGGTTTTGATGTTATTTTAGTCGAAACCGTTGGTGTCGGCCAGAGTGAAGTCATTGTCAGAGATATGGTTGACTTTTTTATGCTCCTTGTTTTAACTGGTGCAGGTGATGAACTCCAAGGTATGAAGAAGGGCATTATGGAATTGGCGGATGCGGTCATTATTAATAAAGCAGATGGAGCTAATGAGGTTGCAGCTAAGAAGACCAAAGGGGAATATAATCGAATCCTCCATTTTCTACAACCCGCTACAAAGGGCTGGGAAACAAAGGCGTTAACCTGTTCCTCACTTAAAGAAACCGGGATTTCAGAAATATGGGAATTGATCTTAACGTTTGAAAGAACCACAAAGGATTCAGGTGTCTTTTTAGATCGCAGGCGACTGCAAATGAAAGAATGGATTCATTCCATGATTGTCGATCAATTGCAAATGAGCTTCTTTCATGATGCAAGAATCAAAAGTCTGCTCCCGAAAATTGAAAATGAAGTGATATCCGGAAGTAGAGCCGTGGCAGCAGCTGTGGACGAGCTGTTCAATGTTTATCATCAAAGGGATTAGTATAATAAAAATGTATTGTAGTGAGAGGCGTTGATCAGTTCTCTTGAACTAACTACTGTAATTTCTGGTATGAAAATAACTGCAGAATTAAATCGTTAATTTATCTTTACTTCGGGCGTGAATTCCTTTGGGGTTCACGCTTGTTTTTTTCTATAAAATAGAAATGTGTTTGGCTTACATATTGTTGAGAGCACGGCTCAAGGACAAAACAACTGGGAAAAGGAAAGAAAGTGTCCATGAGACCCCCGCTCAAGGACAAAACAACTAGGGAAAGGAAAGAAAGTGTCTATGAGAGCACGGCTCAAGGACAAAACAACTGGGAAAAGGAAAGAAAATGTCCATGAGACCCCTGCTCAAGGACAAAACAATTAGGAAAAGGAAAGAAAATGTCCATGAGAGCAACGCTCAAGGACAAAACAACTGTGAAAAGGAAAGAAAGTGTCTATGAGAGCAACGCTCAAGGACCAAACAACTAGGAAAAGGAAAGAAAGTGTCTATGAGAGCACCGCTCAAGGACAAAATGACATGGAAAAGGAAAGAAAGTGTCCTTGAGAGCACCGCTCAAGGACAAAACGACATGGAAAAGGAAAGAAAGTGTCCTTGAGAGCGCCGCTCAAGGACAAAATGACATGGAAAAGGAAAGAAAGTGTCCATGAGACCCCGGCTCAAGGACAAAACAATTAGGAAAAGGAAAGAAAATGTCCATGAGAGCAACGCTCAAGGACAAAACAACTAGGAAAAGGAAAGAAAGTGTTCATGAGACCCCTGCTCAAGGACAAAACAACTGTGAAAAGGAAAGAAAGTGTCCATGAGACCCCCGCTCAAGGACAAAACAACTAGGGAAAGGAAAGAAAGTGTCTATGAGAGCACGGCTCAAGGACAAAACAACTGGGAAAAGGAAAGAAAGTGTCCATGAGACCCCCGCTCAAGGACAAAACAACTAGGGAAAGGAAAGAAAGTGTCTATGAGAGCACCGCTCAAGGACAAAACAACTGGGAAAAGGAAAGAAAATGTCCATGAGAGCACCGCTCAAGGACAAAATGACATGGAAAAGGAAAGAAAGTGTCCTTGAGAGCACCGCTCAAGGACAAAACAACTGGGAAAAGGAAAGAAAGTGTCCTTGAGAGCACCGCTCTAGGACAAAACGACATGTTTTTCTTTAGAGTAATCATCCTCTGAGTTTTCGAATAGACCAGCAGACTGTGAGCTATCAACTATAGCTAAAACAAAAAAAGGACAGCGCAACATGCGCTGTCTTTCATCTAGGGAGTTTAGGGGTATGGATCTAGCTGTAATGTTACTATTCCCGAATCTGGAAAAGGTAAACTTCTTTTTCAAAAAAAAGTTTAGAGTTTGAAAAAATCATCTGTATCTTGGTATGATATAAGTATGTTTATAACATAAACCTACTAGAAGGAGTGATAATTGGTGAGTATGGACTTTAATTTTTTTATGAATGATGTTGTTCGCCAAGCACGTCAAGAAATTAGTGCTACAGGATATAAAGAGTTAACGACACCGGAAGAAGTGGAGGAAACTCTTACGAAAAAAGGGACAACACTAGTTATGGTGAATTCAGTGTGTGGTTGTGCAGGTGGAATCGCTCGTCCTGCAGCAGCTCATGCTTTGCATTATGATAAACGCCCAGACCAACTCGTTACGGTGTTTGCGGGGCAGGATAAAGAAGCAACTGAAAAAGCACGTAGCTTTTTCACCGGTTATCCACCATCCTCTCCATCTTTTGCCCTGCTAAAAGACGGAGAAATTGTGACGATGATTGAACGTCATGATATTGAAGGGCATGACCCAATGGCCGTTGTTCAGAAGCTTCAGCAAGCTTTCGAACAATATTGTGAAGAAGTTTAAGGATTTAGCCAACTAAATAAAATTTCTGTTAGAATAAAAAGATGATTATCTAAAATCATCTTTTTATTTTTGGGAGAATATAAGCAAATGAATTTTAAAATTGGTTACCGTACCCTTAAAACTGCTTTGGGAACAGCTCTTGCCATTATTTTAGCTCAGTATTTAGGACTGCAAAATTTCACATCCGCAGGGATATTAACCATCCTTTGTATTAAAGTGACTAAAAAAAGGTCATTACGTGCTTCATGGGATCGTATTCTAGCCTGCCTGATTGCGATGTTTTTTTCATCTGTATTTTTCGAACTCATTGGTTATCATCCTTTTGTTATTGGACTCCTGCTTCTTGTCTTCATTCCGGTTGCCGTTATGGCCAGGGCAGAAGATGGGATTGTTTCTAGCAGTGTTATTATGCTACATATTTATTCCGCCGGACAGGTTACTTCTAGTTTGTTATTAAACGAGCTAGGGATAGTACTTATAGGGATTGGAATCGCACTTATGATGAATCTATATATGCCAAGTGCTGATGCAAAGCTAGAAGAGTACCAGATAAAGATTGAAGATAACTTCAAAAAAATCTTCACCGAAATCGCTGTTTTTTTACGTAATGGTGAAAGTAACTGGGGAGGAGAGGAGTTGACAGAAACGGCTGCATGGTTAGAGAAGGCAAAAGCACTTGCATCACAAGATGTTGAGAATAATTTATTGCGTAATGAAAATTTATATTATCAATATTTTAAGATTCGTGAAAAACAATTTGAAATCATCGAAAGAGTGCTTCCATCGGTTACGTCAATTCCTCATCAGGTGGAACAAGGTCATTTGATTGCAGAGTTTGTAGAGCAACTTTCCAAGGCGGTTAAACCAGGGAATACTGTCATTTATTATCTTGAAAAATTGTACAGGATGAGGACCGAATTTGAAGGGATGTCACTACCAAAAACAAGGGAAGAGTTTGAAGCTCGGGCGGCTCTTCTGCATTTTGTTAATGAAATGGAACAATATCTGCTGTTAAAACGTTCGTTTAAGGGATTAAAAAATCCAGAGGAAACGAATCAGAATGCTAGTGAGGTAGTAAACTAAGGGAAAAGCAGGAAGGTGATACGGTTGAAAGGTCTTATCGTCGCCATTCTCTTAGTTGTTTCACCAATATGGCCATTAGGTTCTACCCCCCTCCCTGGAGACCCATTTCTAATCATAAATAAAAAAACAAATGAAGTAGCTTTTATTAATGAAAACCGAGTTCAAACTGTTGTAAGTGCTGCTACTGGGAAGACAGGGGAAATGACGCCTGAAGGTTTGTTCACTGTTACGGTTAAAGCGGTTAATCCTTATTATAGAAAAAAAGATATTCCAGGTGGAGATCCTCGTAATCCATTGGGGAAACGATGGATCGGTTTTGATGCAAAGGATACTGATGGGCGAATATACGGTATTCATGGTACGAACGATCCAACCTCTATCGGGAAGTATATTTCGCAAGGATGCATTAGATTGCAAAATGAAGCGGTAGTATCTTTGTTTGATTATATTCCTATTGGTACGAAAATACTTGTTATCACTACCAACAAGAGTTTTCAACAGTTAGCAACAGAATATGGAGCGATTGAATAGCAAAAAGGACTGTTCCCCACGGAACAGTCCTTTCTTATTAGTAGAATATAATTTAGATCTTAAATTTGATTATAGAAAAGCTGCTATCCCCGTAAAGAGTGTAGAGGCAAGCATCGCAAATAGCATGACGTAAATGATGATCTTACGGGTTTTTCTTTTACCCAAGTGTCATTCTCCTTTCGAAAATTGCTCATCGTTCTAGTTACTATACTACATCTGAATGACAGTTTGTTCAACACCTTATTTTGCAGGAATATGACGATTTATAGCGAATATAGAGAGTATTGAGTAAATTCACTTTTCATAGATGGAGGGAACTAGATGATTAAAAAGATTGACCATATTGGTATAGCGGTTAAATCCCTTGAACAAGCCCTTCCTTTTTATACGGAAGTCTTGCAGCTGCCTTTATTAGGGATTGAAGAGGTTGAAAGCGAGATGATTCGTGTAGCTTTTTTAAAGATTGGTGAATCAAAAATTGAATTGCTTGAACCCACTTCTGAGGAGAGCACGGTAGCGCGCTATATTGAAAAACGGGGCGAAGGCATTCATCATGTGGCCGTTGGAGTGGACTCCATTCAGGAGAGAATCAATGAAATGAAAGAAAAAGGGGTAAGAATGATCCAGGAAAAGCCAAAAACAGGAGCGGGCAATGCATTGGTTGCATTCATGCATCCTAAGTCGGCTGGAGGCGTTCTCGTTGAGCTTTGTGAAAAGAAGGGAAAGGAAGGAATAATAAAATGACGGACATCTATGAAAAAATAAATGAGCTTTATGACCGTAGACGGGAAATTGAACTTGGCGGTGGAGATGAGCGGATTGATAAGCAACATGAAAAGGGAAAACTAACCGCCAGAGAAAGAATTGATTTGCTAGTCGATCCTGGTAGTTTTGTTGAATTAAATCCATTTATCGAGCATCGGTCTGTTGACTTTGGACTAGAAAATCAAAAGGGTCCAGGAGATGGTGTTGTAACCGGATATGGAAAAGTCAATGGTCGTCCTATTTATTTATTCTCTCAGGATTTCACTGTGTTTGGTGGTGCTCTAGGAGAAATGCATGCCCATAAAATTGCCACAGTGATGGACCTTGCTGCTAAAAACGGAGCGCCCTTTGTTGGGTTAAATGACTCTGGAGGGGCAAGAATTCAAGAGGGCGTTGTTTCTCTAGATGGTTACGGACAAATCTTTTACCGAAATTCAATTTACTCGGGAGTTATTCCGCAGATATCTGTTATTATGGGGCCTTGTGCAGGTGGTGCGGTTTATTCGCCAGCGATTACAGACTTTGTTTTCATGGTTGAAAAAACAAGCCAGATGTTCATAACAGGTCCAAAGGTAATTGAAACCGTGACAGGTGAAAAAATATCTGCTGAGGACCTTGGTGGAGCAAAGGTACATAACACGGTAAGTGGCAATGCCCATTTTCGAGCAGAAACCGAGCCTGAGATTTTAGAAATGGTTCGAGCACTTCTAAGTTATTTGCCGCAGAGTCAGGAGGAAAAACCACCTAGACTTGAAGTTGACAATGAGGATGATTATCGCCCTGATTTGACAGATCAAATTCCATTCGATGCCGTCAGACCCTATGATGTTCGGATTGTAATTGAACAAGTGGTTGATGCCAATTCTTTTATGGAAATCCAAAAAGATTTTGCACGAAATATTGTAATTGGTCTTGCGCGAGTAAAAGGAGAAGTGGTGGGTCTTGTTTGCAACCAGCCGAAATTTATGGCAGGTGGTCTTGATATCGATTCCTCCGATAAGGCTTCTCGATTTATTCGTTTTTGTGACTCTTTCAATATCCCAATCATTACCTTTGAAGACGTCACTGGATTTTTCCCAGGGATTAAGCAGGAGCATGGTGGTATTATTCGTCATGGTGCAAAAATTCTCTATGCTTATTCAGAGGCAACCGTTCCAAAGCTGACCATCATTTTGAGAAAGGCTTATGGCGGTGCTTATGTGGCCTTAAACAGTAAATCGATTGGAGCTGACCTAGTGTTTGCTTGGCCAAATGCAGAAATTGCCGTTATGGGTCCTCAAGGAGCAGCCAATATTATCTTTGCTAAGGAAATCCAAAATAGTGCTGACCCAGAAGCAACCAGACAACAAAAAATCGATGAGTATCGCGAAAAGTTTGCGAACCCGTATGTGGCTGCGAGTAGAGGGATGGTCGATGACGTAATTGATCCAAGAGAAACAAGAATTAAAATTATTCAATCCCTTGAGATGTTACGTACGAAAAAAGAAAGCCGTCCAAAGAAAAAACATGGGAACATTCCATTGTAACTGATTCATATCTAAAGTTTGCTTAGGTGAAAGTTACAAATGTATACTGTTATGGTATATACATAAACTTGGAGGTCTCATAGATGATAAATAACGAACGCATGTTGAATGAATTTCTTGAGTTGGTTCAAGTAGATTCAGAAACTAAGTACGAAACGGAAATTGCCAAGGTGTTAAAGCAGAAATTTAGAGACCTTGGTGTTGAAGTATTTGAGGATGATACAAAAGAACAAACCGGCCATGGTGCAGGCAATTTAATTTGTACGCTTCAAGCAACAAAAGAGGGAGTAGATCCAATCTATTTTACCTCTCATATGGATACAGTTGTTCCCGCTCGCGGGGTAAAACCCTCAATTAAAGATGGGTATGTTGTGACGGATGGAACGACCATTCTTGGTGCAGATGATAAGGCAGGCCTTGCTGTTATGCTGGAAACTGTGCGTGTTTTAAAAGAACAGCAAATTCCGCATGGAACGATTCAATTTATTATTACAGTTGGAGAAGAGTCAGGCTTAGTAGGGGCAAAGGTTCTGGACCCATCTCGCTTAATTGCAAAATATGGCTATGCTTTAGATAGTGATGGGAAGGTCGGGAACATCGTCGTTGCTGCGCCAACACAAGCAAAGGTATCGACCGTCATTCATGGCAAAACAGCTCATGCTGGTGTAGCACCGGAAAAAGGCGTTTCTGCCATTACAATTGCAGCTAAGGCCATTGCTAAAATGCCACTTGGACGAATTGACGAAGAAACAACAGCGAATATCGGTCGTTTCCAAGGTGGAACCCAAACGAATATTGTTTGCGACCATGTTGAGATTTTGGCTGAAGCACGCTCCCTTGTGCCAGACAAGATGGAAGCGCAAGTTGCTAAAATGAAGGAAGCTTTTGAATCCGTTGCCGAACAAATGGGTGGGAAAGCTGATGTCGATATCGATGTTATGTATCCTGGATTTAAATACGGCGAAGGCGATCTTGTCGTTGAGATTGCGCGCAAAGCTGCTGGGAAAATCGGCCGCAGTTGTGAGCTGCTAAAAAGTGGAGGCGGTAGTGACGCCAATGTGATTGCTGGTTTTGGCATTCCAACTGTTAATCTAGCTGTTGGCTATGAAGATATCCATACAACGAATGAAAAGATGCCGATTGAAGAGCTCGAAAAGCTTGGAGAAATGGTCATTGCAATTATTGAAGAAGTAGCAGCACAATAAGGAAGAGCAGAGAATCTTTAAGATGCTCTCAGATTGTCGAGAAAGTATATCTTTCTCGGCAATTTTTTATATTGGCATAATCTAAATTACCGATTTTCATAATTAAATGATGCGCACTGGTAAGTGAACCTGGTGATTTCCTCTTTGGGCACTCGCTTTCCGCGGGGAGCTCATGGGCGCTTCAAGCGCTTGTGGGGTTTCCCTTGGCTTTGCACTGAGATCACTGAGATCACTGAGACCACTGAAACAGTGAATATCCACCTAATTCCAATCAGAGATAAGTACGGCCTTATTAATTGGTTTTTTTGGGGGATTTTTGGGTAATTCGGTTTCATCTACCTTTTGAAGAGGGTATTGGCTAATTCATTACTTCAATGTGACCAACTACAATTGAAATCCGAGAACCGGTCACATTGACGGTTTCAATGTGACCAAATTGCAATTGAAATCAGAGAAACGGTACCAAGTGCATTTTCCTGATTTAGATAAACAATTGACTTTTTTTATGGTTCTACCACACATTTCTTATTACGAATTTACCTTATTTTTGACCCGTACAGATTGTGTGGGTCAATTTCCATTAAACAAACTCTGTTGATTGGAGCTGAAGGAGCGAAGACTCCTCGAAAATGAACTGCACATTTTCTCGTTCGTGGGCAAATTCAAGGTTGTAATTCAGTGTCCTGCGGGAGTACGGGGCAGGGGAGACCCCAAAGGCGCCAAAGGCGGCGAGGAGATAGAAAAGCGGAAGCGCCTTGGAGCGCAAATCAACAGCCTCTTTTCATAATAGACTATCTATTAATAATTTACGTGGCCTGTCTAGGGTTTCTCGACAGCTTGAGAGCATCTTTTTAGATGCTCTCTTTGTATTCCGTTATCCGTCACAAATTGTTCATGATTTTCACTGTTTGTTCAACCCTGCACATGGATGTTTTAAGTAAAATTAGAGTAGGTTAATCATATCTACATGGAAAGGGATGCTAAAATGTCGAAAAAGCTACTCTATATAACAGTCAATCCAAAAAAAGAAGTGCGTCTTTCTAAAGGGGCACAAATTGGTGAGGTATTTCTTGAAAGCTTCCAAAAAGAACAACCGGAAGTAGAAATTGAAAGAATGCACTTATACGATATGGATATCCCACGTATTGATATGGACCTTTTGTACGCACGTGCTAAGCTATCTTTCATGGGGTACACATTTGGCCAACTTTCAGATGCTGAAAGAGAAAAATTCACTGCGATGCATGCGCTAGCTGATCGCTTTATTGCAGCTGATTATTATGTGTTTGTTACCCCGATTTGGAACCTAGGTGCACCAGGGATTTTAAAAGAGTTTATGGATAATATGTTCCTGATAAATAAAACGTTTGTTACAACCGAAGATGGTCCAAAAGGGTTGCTTACAAATAGAAAAGCTATCCACATCCAAACACGTGGGGGAATTTACTCAACTGGACCAATGGTCGATTTTGAAATGGGCGATCAATATGTAAGAAAGGCTCTTACCTTCTTAGGAATGGATGTCATGGACACAATCGTAGCAGAAGGAATGGACCATTTCCCTAAGCAAATTCCTGAAATCATGGCAAAAGCCAAAGAACAGGCAGTAGAAGCTGCGAAAGAAATGGCAAAAGGCACCGTAACTATATAAGAACTAAACGACTCGCAGTGATGTTAAAGGGTTCGGATTTCGAATACAAAAACTAAATTAGCACACCAATTAGCAGTCCTATTCGCAACTGAATTAGACTGCTTCTTTTTTGTAGATATATATGGGGTTTAATAAAATAAACGGTAAATCCGCCCTGAATTTCGAACCCTTTTAACATGGTGTCATAAGTTTTTGTCGACATGAAAATTCGCATGCTAATTGGTAGACCAATTGGTGTGCTACAAATGATATTTAACTAGCAGGGGGTGGATGTTGATGTCTGAGAGGCAGATAAATGAAGCAGACATTCTTTCTTATCCTTAATTGAGTAACCTCTGATTGTTTAAATAAGGGGAGTTTTTCCCGTTAGCCTGCAGAATAGGGCTCGGTTCGGGGGATATTAGGGGAGTTTTTCCCGTTAAGGCAAACCAAAATGGTCCATTTTCATGTTTTTCGATTAAATAGGCGGAATCTTTCCCTCTATTTAATCTATTTTTTGTGCTATTTCCTTAATAAGGGGAATTTCTCCACTTATTTTAGTAGCTTATTTCCTGGCAATTTGGAAATCGCTGAACCGGTGCTTATCTTGGGATAAAAAATGGTTGGAGCATATGTCTCCAACCATTTTTCTTTTCTGATTTACTTGCCAAATTGCTTTTTAATTCTAGTGCGAATTACTATACGAAAAGCAATGTTAATTCGTATTTTGTATTTCAAAACAGAACCCGTTACAGTGATGCGGGTCTTTTTTATTTTTTAATGGTAAAATAACCTCGAACATATTTAGGGACGTGGTGAAAATAAACGAGATGTATCCTAAAAACGGAAAAGTGATTCTTCATGTCGATATGAATAGCTTTTATGCCTCCGTTGAAATGGCCTATGATGCTTCATTAAAGGGAAAACCGTTGGCGATTGCTGGGAATCCAGAGGAGCGGCGAGGGATTATCATCACTTGTAGCTATGAAGCCAGAAAGCTTGGGGTCAAAACGACGATGCCGCTTTGGGAAGCGAGAAAGTTATGTCCTGATTTAATCATAAAAACTCCGAACTTCGAGAGGTATCGTACAGTCTCTGCTGCGATGTTTGATTTACTCAGACAATTCTCAAGTTTAGTTGAACCCGTGTCCATTGACGAGGGCTATGTCGACATTACTGACAGTCAAGAGTTAGGTTCACCACCTCTCATTGCTGAAATGATTCAGAAGCGCATCCTTGATATGCTTGATTTACCTTGTAGTATCGGCATTGCTCCAAATAAATTTCTTGCGAAGACAGCCTCTGATATGAAGAAACCAATGGGAATTACCATTTTGAGGAAACGTGATGTTTCTAAAATCCTCTGGCCGCTAGATGTTGAAGAGATGCATGGTGTTGGCAAAAAGACAGCAGAAAAACTCAAGGGAATTGGCATTTCTACAATTGGAGACCTAGCAAAATCAAACGAAATACAGGTAAAGGCGTTGCTTGGTATTAATGGAGTAAGACTTAGAGAAAGAGCGAATGGCATAGACAAGAGGTCTGTTGATCCTGACTCGGTTTATGATTTTAAAAGTATTGGTAATTCGACGACATTACCGAGAGATATCTCCAATCAGAGAGAGTTAGTTGGGGTACTTGAAAAGCTTGCTGAACAAGTTGCAACAAGAATGAATCGGAAACAAGTCGTAGCAACCATTATTGGGATTACCATACGCTACAAAAATAGGCAAACGATTACTAGGAGCCAGAAGCTTGATAACCCAATTGCACGGAAAAATGAAATCTTTGAGGCTGCAAAGCGCTTGTTTGAACGGCATTGGGAGGGGAACCCTGTAAGGCTCCTCGGGGTCACTGCAACAGGTTTGGAGGAGCTTGATACGGCTGTCAAACAACTTGATCTGTTTTCTTATGAAAAAGAAGCAGAGAAGGAGCCGCTATTGAATACGATGTCTAAGTTGAAAGATAAATTCGGGAAAAATATTATTGGCAGTGCGAGCAGTCGGTTGAATCAGAAACCTTTACTGACTGATAAAGGTCATGGCACTAGTTTTAATAAAGATTTTCTTCAAGAAAGGAAATCAAAAGGTTTACATAAAAAAGACTAACCAAAGGGTATTTTTTTAGCGAAGAGTCAAAAAATAAGAAGAGAAGAATCATATGTTTGCAAACTTACCTTTTAACTGCTAAATTAGAGTTTGCTTATCCACTAATCGAATCGATTGTATAGAAGGGACGTAGTAGAATGGCAAAACAGCAAATTGGTGTCGTTGGGCTTGCAGTCATGGGGAAAAATCTAGCTTGGAACATGGAAAGTAAAGGGTATTCTGTGTCCGTATATAACCGTTCCCGCCAAAAGACTGACGAAATGCTAAACGAATCAGAAGGAAAGAATATTTTCGGTACTTTTTCTATTGAGGAATTCGTAAACTCTTTGGAAAAGCCACGTAAAATCATGCTGATGGTTAAAGCAGGAGCTCCAACCGATGCAACGATTGAAGAGTTAAAACCTTATTTAGATAAAGGCGATATCTTGATTGATGGAGGAAATACGCTTTTCACTGATACTCAACGAAGAAACCGAGAATTAAGCGAATTAGGGTTGCATTTTATTGGTACAGGGGTTTCTGGTGGTGAAGAAGGTGCGCTTAAAGGTCCTTCCATTATGCCTGGAGGCCAGAAAGAAGCCTACGATTTAGTTGCTCCAATTTTCAAGGATATCTCTGCAAAAGTAAATAATGAGCCATGTACGACCTATATTGGTCCTGACGGTGCAGGCCATTTCGTGAAAATGGTACATAATGGAATTGAATATGGAGATATGCAATTAATTTCCGAAGCTTATTTCTTACTTAAAAATGTTTTAGGTTTATCCGCACAAGAGCTTCATCAAGTGTTTTCTGAGTGGAATAAAGGGGAACTTGACAGTTATTTAATCGAAATTACCGCGGATATCTTCACTAAAACAGATGAAGAAACTGGAAAGCCGTTAGTTGATTTGATCTTAGATACTGCAGGTCAAAAAGGCACAGGGAAATGGACAAGTCAAAACGCATTAGACCTAGGAGTTCCACTGCCTCTGATTACAGAATCTGTGTTTGCGCGCTTTATATCAGCGTTAAAGGACGAGCGTGTCACTGCCAGTAAGATGCTCCGTGGTCCGGAATTACAACCGTTTACTGGAGATCGAGAAGCATTTATTGAATCGATTCGTAAGGCACTGTATATGAGTAAAATTTGCTCGTACGCGCAAGGCTTTGCGCAAATGAGGGCGGCATCAGATGAATTTGATTGGGATTTACGTTACGGTGATATTGCGATGATTTTCCGAGGTGGATGTATTATCAGAGCACAGTTCCTACAAAAGATTAAGGATGCTTACGATCGTGAACCTGGACTGAAAAACTTATTGTTAGATCCTTATTTTAAAGAGATTGTTGAGAGCTATCAGGGGGCATTAAGGGAAATTGTTGCCATTGCAGCTCAGCAAGGGATTCCTGTTCCTTGTACAGCGTCTGCTTTAGCATATTATGATAGCTACCGTACTGAAACTCTTCCTGCAAACCTACTACAGGCCCAACGAGACTATTTTGGCGCCCATACGTATCAACGTGTAGACAAAGAGGGAGTATTCCACACAGAGTGGTTAAAATAATCAGAAAAAGAAAAAACAGCGGACAGGCTATTCTGTCCGCTGTTTTTCTATTATGACTGAAAGCCCGGACGGCTGTCCGTCCGGATTTGTTTTAACATTTCTCAACATCTAAGTTGGTCACTGGCCACCAGAAGAATCCATCCTTCTCTAGCAGTGCGTCGGAGGCCTTTGGTCCCATTGAGCCTGATTCATAGTTAGGAAAGTTTTGCTCTTTTTCGTTTTCCCATACTTCTGAAATATTGTCGACAAAACTCCATGATAGGGCAACTTCATCCCAATGAGTAAAGTTTGTTGCATCTCCTCTAAGGCAATCATAGATTAGTTTCTCATAGGCTTCAGGCGTGTTAAGGCCATCGATTCCTTTGTTTGCATAACTTAGCTTTACTGGGGTTGAATTCATATCCTGACCAGCCTTTTTTGCGTTTAAATAGAGGGTGATGCCTTCCTCTGGCTGAATATGGATAACAAGGAGGTTGGGGCGAACCGACCCCTCTTGCCTGTTGTATAAGTCCATCGGGATATCTTTAAATTCTACGACAATCTTTGTGGTTTTTACTTCCATCCGTTTTCCGGTTCGAATGTAGAAAGGAACTCCTGCCCAGCGGAAGTTGTCAATCAGAAGCTTACCTGCAACAAATGTTTCAGTATTAGATTCTTGATCAACCATATCTTCTTCGCGGTAGCCTGGAACTTCATTCTCAGTGATGACTCCCTTACCGTACTGACCCCGGACAAAGAAGTCATTGACCTCGTTTCCTTTAATCGGTCTCAAAGCTCGGAAGACCCTTACTTTTTCAGAACGAACTTCATCCGTTGTTAAGTTAATTGGCGGCTCCATTGCTAGGAGGGAAACCATTTGAAGCATATGGTTTTGTACCATATCTCGTAACGCACCACTTTTTTCGTAGTAGCGCCCTCTCTCCTCAACACCTAGTGTTTCACTTGATGTGATTTGGATGTTTGAGATGAACCGGCTGTTCCAAAGGGGTTCAAATATGGCATTTGCAAAGCGGATGACTTCAATATTTTGGACCATTTCTTTCCCGAGATAGTGGTCAATTCGGTAAATTTCATCTTCAGTAAAGGCAGTGCGAATTTGACTATTTAATTTTTTTGCAGATTCAAGATCGTGCCCAAAAGGTTTTTCGATTACTAATCTTTTAAACCCGTGTGTATCTGTTAATCCATCCGTTTTTAAGTGCTCGGCAATGGTTCCAAAGAATTCAGGAGCCATTGCTAGATAAAACACCCTGTTTCCGTTTAGATTATAACGGCTGTCCAGCTCTTCAGCTAGGGTGTTCAAGGAAGAATAGGAATCTGAATCCGTTACATCATGAGAGTGATAGTAAAATTTTGATACAAATTCGTCTTTTTTACCGTTTACGTCTGCCTCAGAATGAACGGATTTAGCAACACTTGCTTTAAATTCTTCATTCGTTAACGACCTTCTAGCAACACCGATGACTGCAAAATCACCGAGTTTGTCCTTATCGAATAACCGATAGAGGGAAGGAAATAGTTTGCGTTTTGCCAAGTCTCCAGTTGCGCCGAAAATCATGATTAATGCTGTAGGCTTTTTATTTTGTGCCAAAGTCAAGAACCTCGCTTTTTTCTGTAATTGATATGTTATGTAAAATGTATCATACAAGTATAAAATTTTAGCTTTTTTGCTTTAAATTAGCAAACGATAAATTTAGTTTTCATCTAGTTGTTCTTATTTATCCGTTCAATTGTGTTATAGTAAAAGCATAAATTTGAGTTGTAGAAAAGAGTGCCTAGATTAAAAGGAGTTATTGAGATGGAAGTGTTTTTTTTAGGAACAGGGGCTGGAATCCCTGCAAAGCTCAGGAATGTGACGGCCATTGCTTTAAAACTTCTTGAGGAACGAGGATCTATCTGGTTATTTGATTGTGGGGAGGCTACCCAGCACCAAATTTTACATACTAGTATTAAGCCACGCAGGATTGAGAAAATCTTTATTACCCACTTGCATGGTGACCATATTTATGGTTTGCCAGGACTCTTGGCTAGTCGTTCATTTCAGGGTGGAGAATCGCCTGTTACGGTTTATGGTCCTAAAGGGCTTAAGGAATTTATTGAAGTCAGTCTGAAAGTAAGTAAAACCTATTTGAAGTACTCGCTAAACATCGTTGAAATTGAAGAAGGCATTATTTTTGATGACAATCAGTTTACTGTCGAGTCCAAGCTGTTGGAGCATGGTGTCCCATCTTTTGGGTACAGGATTGTGGAGAAGGACCGTCCTGGAACATTGCAAGTTGATAAGTTGCAGGCCTTAGGCATTCCACCAGGGCCAATTTATAAAAGAATTAAGGACGGTGAACCGGTCGTTTTACATGATGGTCGAAGGGTTGAAGCAAATGAATTTCTAGGCCATCCTCAACAAGGAAGGGTTGTAACTGTTCTTGGCGATACAAGATCATGTGATGCTGTACATTCTCTTGCAGCTGATGCTGATTTGCTCATCCATGAGGCGACCTTTTCAGGAGAGGATTCGGAGCTTGCTCATGAATATTTTCACTCAACAACGCTTCAGGCAGGGGAAGCTGCACGGAATGCGAAGGTGAAGAAACTATGTATCACCCACATTAGTTCCCGCTATAATCCGGAACTGTGGGAACATCTTGCTCAAGAGGCGAGAACGGTTTTCCCCGAGACCATCATAGCGGAAGATTTTTTAGAGGTAAATATACCCCTAAGAAAAAACACAGCAGACTAGGTTTCCTACCTTGTCTGCTGTGTTTTTTCTAGATGAAAAGACTATATAGTTTATATTCTTTTGAGATAGTTTATGGCTGTTTAGTAACTGTTAACTCTAGGGAAAGTGCCTTTCCCATTTGTTCAGAGTGTGCTGTTGCTGCTTTTATACATGAAATGAAGGCTTTTTGTACCTCGTGTTTTTGGAGCATTGAAATACCGGCTTCAGTTGTTCCTCCTGGGCTCGTAACCTCCATGCGAAGCTGTTCCGGTGATTTTTCCGAACTCGCTAGCATCGAAGCTGCACCGAGTAACGTTTGGATAAATAAATCTTTTGCCAACTTTGGCTCCAGTCCAATTTCCGCAGCACTTTTTTCCACTGCCTCTACAAGATAATAAATATAGGCAGGTCCGCTCCCAGATATCCCCGTAACGGCGTCAAGCTGTTCCTCATTTACAAAAGCTGTAAATCCAACCGTTTCAAATAGGTCTTTAGCGAGTTGCTTTTGTGATCGAGTTACTCGATCGTTCACAGCAATCGCTGTTGCGGATTGGTTGATAGCAGCCGATGTATTTGGCATCGTCCTTATGACTGCTAGTTGTTTACCAGCAGCTGCCTCAATTGTTTCGATTGACACCCCTGCCAAGACAGATATAACGAGGATTTCTTTATTAAGGAATGATTTAATCTCTCCTATAGCCGCAACAGCATCCTTAGGCTTCATCGCAAGGATGACTGCTTCGACATCTGTAAATAGTTCCTCATAATTGTAAGAGCCATTTACTCCATATGTCTTTTTTAGGTGGTCAAGTTTCTGTTGATTGTTTCGATTGGTCATCCAGATTTGTTCACGGTTGATGAGCTTATTTTCAATGATTCCAGCCATTATGGCTTCTGCCATTGAACCAGCTCCGATAAACACGAGCTTTTTCATTTGGTTTCCTCCAGAATTTTGTTGGGATAATTACTTAGTTTGCTCGAAAAACCGGAGATCTGTCAAGATGGCTAGATTAATTATTTGTTTTTTCAGAAAATATTTTGTTAAAATAATGACAGTGAACGGTTTTTTCGTTAAACTTGTTTTTGCTGATTATTCTGACGTGTATGATAAGAAAAGTCTTATGTAATTATAATAGTAAGGAGTATATTTATGGAAAAGTGGAAAAATGGAATTGCAAAATTGACAGTACCGACTCCGTTTGCGGTTGGTGATGTCCATTGTTATTTGATTAAGGGCGATAGGCTGACTCTTGTGGATGCTGGTGTCAAGACCGAGGAAGCATGGGAAGCGTTAACAGCGCAATTAGCAGAGCTTAAACTAACACCTGAGGATATTGAGCAAGTCATTTTAACTCATCATCATCCCGATCACGTTGGGCTGCTTCAATACCTTCCTACTAGGCTTGAGGTTCACGCTCATCCGTTAAATGAACGATGGTTAAAGCGGACCGAGAGCTTTTCATCGGAGCACGATGATTTCTACTCGAGGCTGTACCAACAATTTGGCGTTCCACAGGAATGTCTTGCTCCAACGATTAATGAAATGAAAAAAAATCTTCGTTATTCTAGTGAGTGTTCTCTAGCTGGTCACTTGCTTGAAAATGATGTTCCTTCTGGCCTTGAAGGGTGGAGGGTGCTTGAGACCCATGGTCATGCCCAAGGACATATCGCTCTTTGGCGTGAAGACGATGGGGTATTAATTGGTGGAGATGTATTGCTTGCCCACATCTCGCCAAATCCCTTATTAGAACCGCCTTACCCGGGAGAAACGGAACGTCCTAAACCACAGCTTCAATACAATCAAACCTTAAAGAAGCTACAAGAGTACCCAATTTCACTTGTTCATGCTGGGCATGGTCAAGACTTTACTGACACCAGGCCTTTAATAGATAACAGGCTATCTCGACAGCATGACCGAGCCATGAAGGTGAAATCTATGGTCGAAGAGAAACCGAAGACCGCTTTTGAAATTTGCCAGAATCTCTTCCCGAAAGTTTATCAGAAGGAGCTAAATTTGACGATATCAGAAACGGCTGCACAGCTAGATTATTTACTGTCTCTTGAAGAAATTGCCGTAGTAGAGGAAGGCACGACGCTCCTCTATGTTGCAAAATGAGGTGAAGTTTTTTGGTGAAGAATCGCTTGCAAGGGAAGAATATTATAATCACTGGAGCTTCTGGGGGAATAGGAGCGGAGATGGCACGTCTTGCTGCTAAGCAAGGTGCTAATCTTGTTCTTCTTGCTCGTAGCATGGATAGGCTTCAGAGTTTAAAAATAGAACTTGAACAATCATATAGAGTTTCGATTATCGTGAAAAGTCTTGATGTTGCTAACACCGAAGCTATTCGTGAAGTTTTTACTGAAGTTTTGGCTGAAATCGGCCATGTTGATATTCTTGTTAATAACGCCGGGTTTGGTGTTTTCCGCCATGCTCACGAAGCAGACTTGGACGAAATCAAGGCGATGTTTGAGGTGAATGTAATCGGATTGATGGCATGCACATCGCTAGCGCTTCCTAGCATGCGGAGGAGAGGCAGTGGGCACATTATCAATATTGCTTCACAAGCTGGTAAAATTGCAACACCAAAATCTAGTGTTTATTCGGCGACTAAACATGCTGTCCTAGGCTACACGAATAGCCTTCGCATGGAGCTTCGTGAGGTGGGTATTTTTGTCACAGCTGTCAACCCTGGACCAATTGCAACCAATTTCTTTGAAATTGCCGATGAGCAAGGTACATATGTTAAAAACATCAAAAGGTTTATGCTGCAGCCAGAATATGTGGCCGAACAGATTGTGGAGCGGATGATGACCAATACAAGGGAAATTAATTTGCCGCGTTGGATGAATGCCGGCAGCGTGATCTACGCGCTTTTTCCCCGTATGTTTGAACGTCTCGGAAAACGTGCGTTTAATCAAAAATAGGAAAGGAAAACCAGCTGGAGGTAACTAACGGGTTCTCGTAACGGTGCAATAACAAATTTCACGATAAATTAGGTGCTAAATCTCAACGATTCTAGCACTTCAATTTTTGATCTACTGTCAACATTACATTAGAAGAAATAATAAGAAGGCTTGTCCTTAATTGAATAACTAGCGAAAGTAAAATAAGCGGAGATTTTCCCGTTAATTTCAGAATGGAGCTCATTTCGGGAGATATAAGGGGAGATTCTCCCGTTATTTAAATAAAAATCCTCCATTTTCACGTTTTTCGAGTTAATAGCGGGAATTTCTCCGCTTATTTAAGCTAAATTCAATGCTTTTTACAAAATAAGCGGAATTTTTCCCTCTATTATTGTTGAGTGTCAAAGAATAACGAAAAGAGCAGGGCAACCATATTGGAATTTGCCCTGCTTTTTCTTTTGTGAATTGCTATGCTTTTTGCACTCCTCCCAACGATAAGTCAACATCGAATCGCCTCCGGCTCTTCGTGTTTCCTATATCTGTTGGAGCGCTTCAGGCCATACGCCGCTGACCAGGGCGCTTACGCTTTTCTTATTGGGTGAAATTTCCCGTTGAAACCGAACGCATATTCGCTTAATATAATGAGTATAATAACATTAGAACAAATGTTCCTTTAGAGGGGTTTGCGAGAAAACATCAGAGAGGAGTCAGAGAAATGTTTGATTACAGCAATATGCCGCAAAATCAAATTCTATGTGTGGATATGAAGAGCTTTTATGCAAGTTGCTCTGCGGTAATGCTTGGGCTTGACCCTCTGGACTGCTATCTGGCTGTTGTCGGCAACACTGACCGTTCTGGTAGTGTCGTTCTCGCTGCTTCGCCCCGATTGAAAAAAGAGTTTGGCATTAAAACGGGTTCAAGACTATTCGAAATCCCAAAAGATCCTCGGATTCAAATTGTTGATCCCAAAATGTCAACCTATTTAAGAATTTCAACTGAAATTTCTAAGGTATTCAATCGCTATGCTCCCAAGGAAGCGATTCATACTTATAGTGTGGATGAAAGCTTTATAAAAGTAGATGGAACAGCAAAGCTCTTTGGTGGAGCCCAGACGATTGCAAAAAAAATCAGGTCTGATATTGAACGAGAATTTCAGCTCCCATGTGCTGTGGGCATTGGTCCTAATATGTTGATGGCCAAACTTTGCCTTGATCTTGAAGCGAAAAAGCACGGAATTGCGGAATGGACCTATGAGGATGTCGAAAAGACGCTCTGGAAGGTGTCGCCACTACGAGAGATGTGGGGAATTGGCCGACGTGTGGAAAAAACACTAAACGGTATGGGAATATTCACAGTTGGACAGCTTGCAAGGTATGACCTTGAAAAACTAGAGAAAAAATTTGGGATTATGGGAAATCAATTGTACCACCATGCTTGGGGAATTGATTTCTCAGAAATTGGCGCTCCAATCATCGAGGGACAGATTAGCTTCGGGAAAAGTCAAATTCTTCTTCGGGATTACAAAGACAAAGAGGAAATTAAACACGTCATTC
This sequence comes from Mesobacillus maritimus, assembly GCF_044803185.1. Lineage (GTDB taxonomy): Bacteria > Bacillota > Bacilli > Bacillales > Cytobacillaceae > Mesobacillus_B > Mesobacillus_B maritimus_B. The sequence goes on along the minus strand of NZ_CP085225.1, from coordinate 4,065,470 downwards.
TCGAAATATGTGAGGAGGTTGCTCGTCGAGCAAGAAGTCACGGAAAAGCCGGTCGGACAGTAAGTTTTGGCATAGGGTATAGTCAGGATGAATTCGGCGGAGGTTTTCACCGTTCCAAAACAATTGAAAAACCGACCAATATTACCATGGAGCTTTATGAAGTGTGTCTCGATTTATTTTCAAAATACTACACTGGAAAGACGGTGCGGAGCATTTCAATCTCACTTGGAAACCTTACTCAAGATACTCAATTTCAACTCGATCTTTTTGATCCGGATGGTTGGAGGAGACATAAGTTAGGCTACACAATGGACCAAATTCGCGCCCGGCACGGTTCGATGGCACTGCTTCGGGCTGTTTCTTATACTGCGGCAGGCACAGCGTTACACAGAGCAAAACTAGTTGGAGGTCATAAGGGTTGACGAAGGTGCTACGCTTTTTTGAGACTTTTCAATTCATAATAGGATGGAGGGAAGCGAATGATTCGTGACCGAGGTAGGATAAAATGGACATCAATGATGTTACCTGAACATGTGAAAATGCTTAGAGACTGGACGAAAGAAGATAAAAACGAAAAGGAGAAGGAGCTGGATGAGCAACAGCTTGAAGTGATGAATGAAATCATCCTTGAAGCAATGGAGTTAAACCAGCTGGTGGCGATTACACATTATCGGCAACAGAAATATGAAATTGTCATAGGTAAAATTCATTATTGGGACCCGCTTGCAAACAAGCTTCATATTGTGGACCGCTTTGCAGAGCTTCACCGTATTGGAATTTCAAGTATTGCAGACGTTAGAGCGGTGGATGAATAAGGAAAGGCTGTTTTCGTAAGGATTGTTGTTAAAATTGTAAAAATCTTAAAGCCGATTTTTACTACCTAAAGCTGATTTTAACGCAAGATAAGCGATTTTGTACGTTATAGTAAGTTTGCAAGCTCTTTTCTCATGGTTTAAAAGCTATTTGCAGCGAACAAAGCTTAATCGATTCTATTTTGTATCTAATAAGCAACAAGTTTGAGAAAAGAGCCATAGGAAAAGAGCAATGGCAGAACCATTGCTCACATGTTACGTTTAATATTATTTCGAGGCGCGGACAGTCGATTGAAACTTTCCTTTATGGGTACCATCACAAAATGGCTTATTGTTGCTCATTCCACAGCGACATAGCGAAAAGGTTGGCTTCGTTTCAAACACATTCCCCTCACCATCAATCAATTCAACATCTCCTGTAACCCTAAGCGAGCCATTATCATTCACCTTAATTTGAACCTTAGACATAAAATCCTCCCTTTAATTTCCATTTTGTACGTTCTTTAATGGTAAAATCGAATAGAACAAAATGCAAGTGCATTATAAGGATTTATATACAATCTCATGTTAAAATAAAACAATGAACACAAAAGGGTGGGTTAGCAATGGAGATAATCGTTACAGAAGCAGCTAAAAAAAAATTAATAGAAAGAACAGCTGAAAAACAAGGAATCTTTAAAATAGAATATGATACAGAAAACTGTTGTTCTGTCAGCGGAACGGCAATGCTTTGGTTTATTGATCAACCAAGTGACTTAGACAAAAGGGTGCAGACAAATGGGCTACCTGTTTATATAGAAAAATCAAAGACAGTCTTCTTTGATGAAAACATGACGATTGATTACGTCGCAAACAGGGGTTGCTTTCAGTTGAAAAGCTCAAATCAATATTTCAATCCTAACATGAGTTTAATTGACAAAACAATTAAAGGGTAAATATAAAAGTGGGTCTCTAGTGAGGCCCACTTTTGGATTAGTGATTATCTTTATAGACAAGGTTTTGAAGGAAGTCATCCAGAACTTGTGCGTATTCTTCACGATTTTCAGTTAGGGACCTAGCATGAACACCATTTTCAGCAAGGAATAGATGTTTTGGGCCTTTTTTGCGCATAAAAAGCCTTTCAGTCATGTCCGGTAAAATATAGTCATCTTTCTTACTATGGATGAACAAAATAGGTTTTTCAATCTGTTCAACAGCAGAAATCGGTGATACCTCTTTGAGCGGATAGCGATCACGGATTTTTAAAAATAGCCGAGCAATTGGAAGCATCAGCTGCGGAGGTAATTTTACCTCTTCTTTTACACGATAGGCTAACTGTTCTTCGAAGTTTGAATAGGCACAGTCGGCGACGTAAAAATCTGCACTATCTTCGAGCATGCCCGCGTATTGCAGCACCGTTGCTGCTCCCATCGATTCCCCGTGGATACCAAAGAAAAGTTTTATACCCTTATCTTCTCTAAGCCAGTCGACTACGGCCTTCAGGTCGAATTTTTCATAGAAACCATAGCTAGTTGTATTGCCACCTGAATCACCATGTCGACGTTGGTCATAAATGATCGCGTTAAATCCCCTTTCAATAAAGAGGTTCATATACTTGACCGAAGACATTTTATTTTCCGTCACCCCATGGCAGAAGATCATGTACCGATTGGTTTCCCAAGGTTCAATGACGATGGCTTTAAGGGAATAACCAAAAGGGGATGAAATGACGACCTCTCTTTTAGGGAGGGCTTCGAATTCAGTTGGCTTCAAGAACCCAGCCTCTTCATCACGCTTAAGAATTTCTTCCTCCTGTTTCTGTTTAATAAACATGATTCGATTCGTAAAATAAATCCCAATTGCTGTGATTAAAGTTAAAAAAGAAAGGATATAACGAAACACTCTTTTCATCGTAACCTCCGGAAACAGCTTTTTATTTCCATTTTATCATTTGAATAGATAAAAAGCCGCTCCTAGTGGGCGGCTTATAACGTGCTGTTGTTCTTATATATTTGGTCTTCCAAATCCTTCACTTCTGCTCTGACGGTTGGTCGGATGAATCGCTCGGTCAAGCTCTTCAGCAGCAATCTTTTGTTTAACATTATCAGCGTTGGGTTTGCCTGACTGGCTGTAGCCCTTGTCTCGTTTTCTGCTCAATATAAGAACCCCCTTCAATAAAATGCATTCACTAATAAGATGGCTTCTAGTAGCCTGCTTATGCATATGAATTACATAGAGAGCCTTCCTGTCCACTTATGAGAATCTAGAGGAAAATAAACTTTCTACTAAATCTGAAAGGGAAAAAGGAAGATGTAGTAGAAATAGTAAGAATAAAAAGGCAAAGAGGGGAAGGGAAATCATGTCACAAAATGATGTAGTCATTGTAAGTGCAGCAAGGTCAGCAATTGGAAGTTTTAACGGAAGCTTGAAAAATGTTTCTGCACCAGAACTTGGAGCAACTGTAATGAAGGGCGCTTTGGAAAAGGTAGGACTACAAGCGAATCAAGTAGATGAAGTCATCTTAGGAAATGTCCTACAGGCAGGCTTAGGTCAGAATCCAGCAAGGCAAGCTGCCATAAAGGCAGGCTTTCCAGAAACCGTATCTGCTATGACAATTAATAAAGTTTGTGGTTCGGGCTTAAAGGCGGTCCACCTTGCCATGCAGGCCATCGTTGCAGGAGATGCTGAAGTTATTGTGGCGGGTGGGATGGAGAACATGAGCCAAGCCCCATATCTATTGAATAACGCACGTGAAGGTTTTAAAATGGGCGACCAGAAGCTTATTGACAGCATGATTGTCGATGGATTATGGTGTGCATTTAATGATTACCATATGGGGCTAACAGCTGAAAATCTTTGTGATAAATACGAAATCACCCGTGCGGAACAAGATGAGTTTTCTGCACAAAGTCAGCAGAAAGCAGTACAAGCGATTGAAGCGGGGAAGTTTAAAGAAGAGATTATTCCAATCAGTATCCCACAACGTAAAGGCGATCCGATCGTTTTTGATACAGATGAGTACCCTAAACAAGGTACAACAGCTGAAAAGCTATCTAAGCTTCGTCCAGCCTTTAAAAAGGATGGAAGTGTCACAGCGGGAAATGCTTCTGGAATAAACGATGGAGCCGCTGTATTGGTTGTAATGAGTAGAAAGAAAGCGGAAGAACTAGGAATCAAGCCACTTGTCACCATAAAAGCAAATGCCAATGCTGGTGTGGATCCAAGTATTATGGGGATTGGACCGGTAACTGCAGTGAAAAAGGCCCTGACAAAGGCGGGAATGACACTAGAGGATATTGAGCTAGTTGAAGCAAATGAAGCTTTTGCAGCGCAATCCCTCGCTGTGGACCGCGAACTGAATTTTAATAAAGAAAAGTTAAATGTCAATGGTGGGGCAATTGCTTTAGGACATCCAATTGGTGCCAGTGGAGCAAGAATTCTTGTTACATTAATCCATGAAATGCAACGTCAAAAGGCAAAGACTGGGCTAGCAACCCTATGTATCGGTGGCGGTCAAGGAGTTGCAACAGTCGTAGAACTTGCATAAGCTTTTAACGCTCTTTTTTGAAAACGATATCAATTATTAAATGGAAACGTCTCTTGTGGGGCGTTTCTATTTTTTATTTGGCTTGTTATAATTTTAATATCAACCAAAAAAAGAAAAAGAGGGGAAACAGCATGAAGAAGAAAAAGCAAACAAGACAACAGGTAAAAAAAGAAGATAAGCCCGTTACTTTGGGCGATAGACTGAACAATGACCTTATGTCACAGCTGAAAGCAAAACAAAAAGAGCTAAAGGAAGTAGAAGAAAAACAAAAGCGAGAGCAAAAAGAGCTGGAAGCGAAGAAGAAGCGAGAAGAACAACGCAGAAGAGAGAAGAACATGACATTTGAGGAACTGTTGGAAAAAAGCGATATGAATTGGGAAAAATATAAATAATGACAAAACGTAAGGTTGAAGTTGTCCCCTATTCTCCGGATTGGGAGAATCTTTTTAACAGTGAAAAGGCTCTATTAAAGGATCTGTTTGGAAAGATTGAGGTTGGGATTTATCATATTGGCAGTACCTCAGTCCTTGGTTTAAGTGCTAAACCAATCATCGATATCTTGATTGAGGCGGAAAACTTGGAGTTCATTGATTTCGTCACGGGGGATATTGAAAGAGCGGGTTACGAAGCTAAGGGGGAGAACGGAATTGACGGTCGCCGTTTTTTTCTAAAAAGCAACGAAAATGGGGTGCGACTTTATCATGTTCATGCTTTTGAAAAAGGAAATCAAGAAATCAACCGCCATCTAGTGTTCCGTGATTATTTACGAACCCATCCGAAGCAAGCGGCAAAATATGCAGAAGTTAAGCAACGGGCAGCAGCAAGCAATCCTTATGATATTGAGTCATATATGGTAGAGAAAGAGCCCATCATAAAAGAACTAGAGAAACAGGCATACAAATGGAGACCATACCATTAAAAAGGCAGCCATCGCTGCCTTTTTCTAACTTTTTGCTTGTGTTTTTGCTACCGGTGATCGCTATACTGATTTGCTTTGGTTAACTTTTGAATCAAAGCAACTTCCTCTCGAGAAAGGGACTGTTGGTTAACTGCGCGCGCATTAGCCCGCACCTGCTCTACAGAGCTTGCCCCGGTCACAACCGAGGCAACAGCTGGATGGGCTAAATTATATTGCAGGGCGACTTCCTCAAGAGATCTAGAAGAGGCAAGTTTTTCTTTTAACAAGGGAAGAATATCTTTCAATTCCTCTTGTGTGTAGTCTAGAAAACCTTTTTCGGACAGCTTATTACGAAATTGATCACTTAACAATCCTTTTGCAACGGATCCTCTAGTGACGGCACTGATTCCATTTTGTTCGAGTAGAGGAAGAGCCGCCTCTTCAGGTCGCCTATCCAACATGCTATATTGCATCATTACCGTTACAATATTTGATTCTTTTGTATATTCCCGAATAACATTTGGTCGGATGGAAGAGATTCCGTAGTGGCGAATAAGTCCTTCTGTTTTTAACTCCTCAAAGGCTTGAATGGTTTCATCAATTGGATCATCAATTGTGCCTCCATGTAGCTGATAAAGGTCGATATAATCAGTCTGTAGACGATGAAGGCTTTGTTTAACAGCCTCTTTAATATAATCCTTCGATGGGTCCCAACTCCAGCCATCTTTTGATTCGTTCCAACGGTTGCCCACTTTTGTTGCAATGATGATATCGTCGCGAACATTTTTTAAAGCCTGCCCCACTATTTTTTCATTTTCGCCAAAATCATATAAATCAGCAGTATCAAAATAATTGATGCCCTCTTCAAGGGCTGCTTCTATGATTTCCTGCGCTTTCTTTTCATTGGTCCCAAGCGACATACAACCAAGACCTATTTCGCTAACAGTCAAATCAGAATTTCCTAATTGCACTTTCTTCATTTCTACACACCCTGTCTTTCGTTTTCCTCAAATCTAATTACTAGAGGTTTCCTTTATTCTATCGAAGAAAACAGGATGACTACAACCTTTGTGAACGGGGTACGCTCTTAGAGACTGATTCTATCCAATCTTTCACTAGAACGTATTCTTTGCCATAGTCTTTTAATTTCTGTTTAATTTCCCAGGCCTTGCCGGCCATCATAAACCCATTCTCATAAACGTAAACCTTCATCTCCATCCCACCTTATATGCGAGTATGATAAAATGTATGAGCATTTAGTATCGGAATAGAACAGGAGTGGAAAAATGAAATCATTAGAAGAGAAGACATTACATACAGAACAAATTTTTTCAGGGAGAGTAATCAGTCTTCAGGTGGAAGAAGTTGAGCTTCCAAACGGAAAGACCTCGAAACGGGAAATTATTAAGCATCCAGGTGCAGTGGCGGTCATTGCTATAACCGATGATGAGAAAATTGTCATGGTCGAGCAATATCGAAAGGCTCTGGAACGAACTATCATTGAAATTCCTGCTGGGAAGCTTGAAAAAGACGAGGAGCCTAAAGGATGTGCCATCCGTGAATTAGAAGAAGAAACAGGCTACGAATGCCAAAACATTGATTGGTTGATATCATTCTATACATCACCTGGGTTTGCAGATGAATTAGTGCACCTATATGTGGCTACAGGCTTGAAAAAAAAGATAGATGCGGCGGCACTTGACGAAGATGAATTTGTAAACGTTGTAGAAGTATCTCTCGGTGAGGCCGTAGAGCTGATGAAGGATCAAAAGATATATGACGCAAAAACCGCCTTTGCCGTTCAATATTTGCAGTTAAAGGATGCGCTTAAATAAAATGAGTGAATTTTACGCTGATTTACATATCCATATCGGAAGGACAAATTCAGGTAGGGCCGTGAAAATTACTGGATCAAGGACCTTAACCTTAACAAACATTATTCGTCATGCGAGGGATATAAAAGGATTAGATATAGTAGGAATCATCGACTGTCACTCCCCTGAAGTAATCGCTGAATTAGAAGACTTACTAGCCGCTGGGGAGATTACAGAACACCCTGATGGGGGTTTAATGTACGGTACATTAGGTATTTTCCTCGGGTCAGAGTTGGAAATCAATAGTGAGGAAACAACAGGGCCAATCCATGTACTCTGCTTTTTTCCATATCTTAAGACAATGCGAGTATTTTCGGATTGGTTAAAGCTTCATTTGAAAAATGTTCATTTAAGCTCTCAGCGTGTGTATGTCACTGGAAAAGAACTGCAAGTGAAAACAAAAGAATTAGATGGTTTATTTATTCCGGCCCATGTGTTCACACCTTTTAAGAGTTTGTATGGAAAAGGCGTGAAGCGTTCTCTAACAGAAGTTTTTGATCCCAATCAAATTGATGCTGTAGAGCTTGGACTAAGTTCAGATACTTCTATGGCACAACAATTAGCTGAGTTAAAAGATTATACATTCTTAACCAATTCAGACGCCCATTCCCTTGCGAAAATTGCGAGGGAATATCAGAAAATCAAACTGGAAGAGGTTTCGTTCAAAGAATTTACTAAAGCATTAAAAGTTGAGGAGGGGAGAAAGGTTTTAACCAATTATGGGCTGGATCCACTATTAGGGAAGTATCATCGAACCGTGTGTGCGAATTGTCTTGTTCCGCTCTCGGAAGGATTGGCTTGTCAAGAATGTGGACATAGTAGATTTATAAAAGGGGTTGCAGATCGAATCTCTGAGCTTAAATCAGTGGATCACCAACAAGCCATCAGACCGCCTTATGTCCATCAGGTTCCTCTGGAGTTTATTCCTGGCTTAGGACCAAAACTACTAGAAAAGCTAATGGATCATTTTGGGACAGAAATGGCAGTTTTACACGAGGTACCTCATTCAGCCTTGAAGGAGACAGTTCCTGAAAAAATAGCGAATCTCATTGTTAAAGCCCGTAGTGGAGAGCTAAAAGTCCATGCTGGGGGCGGTGGAAAATACGGGAAAATCATTCAGGAATGATCCGATGAGCGAAAGAAGGACCAAAGGCCACCTTCTAGTAAAGTTTTCTAGTAACATCTTTAAATGCTAGTCATAGAACCCCATCTTCTGCATAAAATCTAATATCCAATCGTGCAGGAGGAAAAAAGCTATGAAGAAAAGAAAATATCAAAACGTCGCAGCAAATCATCTCCGTGAATATTCCTCTATTTATCTGTTTGTTGTCGTGTTATTTTTGATGGGAGTTATTTTTGGAGCTGTTATTGTCAATAGTCTTAGCTTTACGCAAAAAGAAGATTTATTCTATTATCTCTCCCAATTTTTTGGACAGGCAGCCAAAGGAGAAGTCAACGCAGCACGAGATTTGTTTCTCCAAAGTTTTTTTCATAATAGTAAATTTATTGGTTTAATTTGGATTTTAGGGATTTCAATTATTGGACTTCCGATTATCCTTATTATGTTATTTATAAAGGGAGTAACAGTTGGCTTTACAGTCGGCTTCCTTGTTAATCAAATGGGATGGAATGGCTTTTTGCTTTCATTTGTTTCGATCTTGCCACAGAATCTGATTATCATTCCTGTTTTCATTATTATGGCCGCACTGAGTGTGATGTTTTCGTTGAGAATGATACGAAATCAGTTTATGAAAAAGATAAGTCAACCGGTTTTGCCACTGTTTTTTAGGTACGTTTTCTCTTTCTTGGGGGCAATAATTGTCGTTGCTGGTGCTGCGGGGATCGAGGCGTTAATCTCTCCGGCATTGCTTAAAGCAGTCATTCTCTCCGTTAGTTAATAATCATTTTAAAGTGAGAATGATTGTGTTATCTAGTTTGTAATAATTTTATTATGCATCTCCTTTTCATTCTGCTATAATATATATGACAGTGGGCGGGGGAGTGAAGACTATCTAAATGGAAAATAGAATTGAAAGAATTAAAAAGCAGCTGCATTCGTCCAGCTATAAATTAACACCGCAACGTGAAGCAACTGTACGTGTCCTTTTGGAAAATGAAGAAGACCATTTAAGTGCAGAGGATGTCTATCTACTTGTAAAAGAAAAATCCCCTGAAATTGGTCTTGCGACGGTGTATCGGACTCTTGAACTTTTAACAGAATTGAAAATTGTTGATAAAATTAACTTTGGTGACGGCGTTTCTAGATATGATCTTCGCAGAGAAGGAGCAGCCCATTTTCACCACCATCTTGTCTGTATTGAGTGTGGTGCAGTGGATGAAATCCAAGAAGATTTGCTTGATGATGTTGAGGAGATTGTAGAACGGGACTGGAAATTTAAAATAAAAGATCACCGTTTGACCTTCCACGGTATTTGTCACCGATGCCAAGCAAAAGACAATGAAACACAAGACGAACTTAACGAAAAAGCTGAACAAGCATAAATTACAAACTCTTTCTCAAACCGGGGAAGGGTTTTTTATTTTGGCTCTTTTCTCAAACTTTGTTGTTTTTAGATACAAAATAGGATAGATAAAGCTTTGTTTCACGCAATATAGCTATTTATTTTTGAGAAAAGAGCTTGCAAACTTACTATAACGTACGTAATCCCTTACCTTGCGTTAAAATCGGCTTTAAGATTTTTACAATTTGAACAACAATCTTTACGAAAACAGCCTTTATTTTTGACTCAGTGTGCCCTTTCTTTTTCTTTTTATGTATATAATTTGCCTCCCTTGGCATATCTTGTACTATTAAGCAATCCGGGGGCATTTATATGAAATTGATTTCAATCATACTACATGCGGGTAAGGTGTTTGTATTTTTCACAGGGTGCACGATACTCTTTTATTATGGTATTATGTGGGTAAATGAAGAATATCAGAACTATCATCGTTACGATGAACCAGAAGGGGCGGCAATAAAGGTTTCGGGTGGGAATTCTTCTGAAGAGACCGGAATGATTGACCGGCTGATTTTGTTTTATTTGAATGGAGAGTAATCATTATGAATGAGCATCTCAAAGATTTTATTCATTTCTTGGTGGTTGAAAAAGGACTATCAAGAAATACAATAGTTTCTTATGAACGTGATTTGAAAAGCTATCTCAGCTTCCAGCAAAGTATTGAAAAATTGACTGATTTAGATACAATTCAACGGAGCCATATTATCCATTTTTTAGCTCACTTGAAAGACAGTGGCAAGTCTGCAAAAACCATTGCTCGACATGTCGCTTCTTTGCGTGCTTTTCATCAATTTTTATTACGTGAAAAAGTAGTTGGGCAAGATCCAACCGTCCATATCGAGAGTCCACAGTTGGAACGAAACTTACCAAAGGTGTTAAACCTTCAAGAGGTTGAGATTCTCTTAGAGTCTCCGAGGCTTGTTGATCATTATGGGTATCGAGACAAGGCGATGCTCGAATTACTTTATGCCACTGGTATCAGGGTTAGTGAACTAATAGGTCTAAATATGGACGATATCCATTTAACCATGGGTTTTATCCGCTGTATTGGAAAAGGAAATAAGGAAAGAATTATCCCGTTAGGAAGAACGGCTACAACGGCCTTGGAACAGTACCTTGCAAAAGGCCGCCCGAAACTCGTATCAAAAGGGCATAAAGACGAGGCATTCTTTCTGAATCATCATGGAAAGAGATTAACAAGACAGGGTTTTTGGAAAATTTTAAAGCGGCTTGCCAAGGAAGCAAATATCGAAAAAGATTTGACACCACATACATTGCGACATTCCTTTGCAACACATTTACTTGAAAATGGGGCCGATTTGCGAGCAGTACAAGAGATGTTGGGACATGCTGATATCTCTACAACCCAAATATATACGCACGTAACAAAAACAAGGTTAAAAGATGTTTATAGCAAATTTCATCCGCGAGCTTAATAGTTTAATAGGAAAACAGGCCATATTTTTTGCTGTTGATATAGAATCAATCGGAAGAGGTCGAAAAGTTCGAAAAGCTGCCATAAAGAAAAGGTAGCTTTTTCTTGTTTTTTTGAGAGAAGATTAGTAAGATTTAGTTGTCAGACTTCTGACTTATACAGGGCGATAGTTCTGTTATTAATTTCATAATTGGGCATTATAAAATGAGGTTTTATCAAAGAGTTTCAAATTATTGGTACCAAAACCTTCTAAGGAGGAGATTCAAATGTCATATACATATAAAAGGGTCTTTTTGGTTGTTATGGACTCCGTCGGAATTGGCGAGGCCCCTGATGCAGAACAATTTGGCGATTTAGGCTCTAATACGCTAGGTCATATTGCCGAACGAATGAATGGGTTAAATATGCCTAATATGGCGGAGCTCGGTTTAAGTAATATTAGCGAAATTAAAGGTATCGAAAAAGCGGCAAAACCGCTAGCGTATTATACGAAAATGCAAGAGGCTTCAGTAGGGAAAGACACAATGACTGGCCATTGGGAAATAATGGGTTTGAACATTGATACTCCTTTTCAGGTTTTTCCAGAAGGATTTCCTCAAGAATTAATATCAGAAATTGAGTCTCGGACAGGGAGGAAAGTTATCGGGAACAAGCCGGCAAGTGGTACTGAAATTCTTGATGAATTAGGTGCAGAGCAGATGGAAACAGGTTCATTGATTGTCTATACCTCTGCAGACTCAGTTTTACAAATTGCGGCACATGAAGAGGTTGTTCCAATTGAAGAACTTTATAAAATTTGTGAAATAGCTAGAGAATTAACTCTTGATGAAAAATATATGGTTGGTCGTGTGATTGCGCGCCCATTCTTAGGTTCACCAGGGAACTTTAAAAGAACAGCCAATCGTCATGATTATGCCTTAAAACCATTTGGGCGTACAGTGATGAATGAATTGAAGGATGCTGGCTTAGACGTGCTTGCAATAGGGAAAATTTCAGATATCTATGATGGGGAAGGGGTAACTCAGTCACTGCGAACCGTCTCTAACATGGATGGTATGGATAAGTTGCTAGAGACCATCAATATGGATTTTACAGGGCTAAGTTTCTTAAATCTTGTCGATTTCGATGCGTTATTTGGCCATCGCCGTGACCCGATTGGCTATGGAAAGGCATTGGAGGAATACGATGCAAGGCTCACAGAAGTATTAGAAAAACTAAAGGAAGAGGATCTCCTTATTATTACGGCAGATCATGGGAATGACCCTGTGCATCATGGAACAGACCATACTCGTGAATATGTACCACTTCTCGTTTATTCAAAGGGAATGAGTGAAGGAAAAGAACTTCCTCTTCGCAAGACTTTTGCGGATATTGGGGCCGCGGTTGCGGAAAACTTCCAAGTCAAAATGCCAGATCACGGTACAAGTTTTTTAAAAGATATTAAGTAAGAGGTGGAAAAAATGGAAAAAGGCAAAATTAAAAATGCAGCTGAATTTTTAAAAGATAAGTTTAATCAACCCGTTCAAATTGGTTTGATTCTGGGATCCGGTCTAGGGATTTTAGCTGATGAAATTGAAAACCCAGTAAAGATTCCCTATAGCGATATCCCGGACTTCCCGGTTTCAACTGTTGAAGGACATGCAGGACAATTAGTGTTTGGAACCTTAAACGGAGTCGTAGTTGCGGCGATGCAGGGGCGTTTCCATTTTTATGAAGGCTATAGCATGGATAAAGTAACGTTCCCGGTTCGGGTAATGAAGGAGCTAGGAATTGAGCATTTAATTGTTACAAATGCTGCTGGAGGCGTAAATGAAAGCTTTTCACCAGGGGATTTGATGCTTATTTCAGACCATATCAACAATATGGGAACAAACCCACTAGTAGGACCGAATGATGCGGAGTTAGGGCCGCGTTTTCCTGACTTAAGTGAAGCATACTCCAAAGATTTACGAAAATTAGCCCGGGATACTGCTAGCCGTTTAGATATCGCTGTTCAAGAAGGGGTATATGTAGGAAACTCAGGTCCGGTCTATGAAACTCCTGCAGAAGTTCGCATGCTCCGTATTCTCGGCGGAGACGCTGTTGGAATGTCAACTGTTCCGGAGGTTATTGTGGCACGACACTCTGGTATGAAGGTGTTAGGCATTTCATGTATCTCGAATATGGCGGCTGGGATTCTTGATCAGCCACTATCTCATGATGAAGTAATTGAAACAACTGAAAAAGTAAAAGCAACCTTCCTGTTATATGTGAAAGAACTTGTACAAGAAATTGGAAAAGCTTAACTCTTAGGAACAAAATACTTAGTAAGTGGTGATAAGAATGAGAATGGTTGATTTAATAGAGAAAAAGCGTGATGGCTTAGAGCTTACTTCAGAGGAAGTAAATTATATTATTAAAGGCTATACAGATGGTTCTATTCCTGATTACCAAATGAGCGCACTGACAATGGCGATTTACTTCAAAGGAATGACTGAAAATGAACGGGCCACCTTAACAATGGCAATGGTTGAGTCGGGTGATCAGATTGATCTTTCGAAAATTGAGGGAATAAAAGTCGATAAACATTCCACAGGTGGAGTTGGAGATACCACTACATTAGTTTTGGGACCGCTAGTTGCAGCAGTAGGGGTTCCTGTCGCCAAAATGTCAGGAAGAGGTCTTGGTCATACAGGTGGTACAATTGATAAACTTGAGGCCGTAGAAGGCTTCCACGTAGAAATTGATAATAGTGAGTTCATCCAACTTGTGAATAAAAATAAAATTGCTGTTATTGGTCAAAGTGGAAATTTAACGCCCGCTGATAAAAAGCTTTATGCCCTTCGTGATGTTACGGCAACGGTTGACAGTATTCCGTTAATTGCCAGCTCCATCATGAGTAAAAAGATTGCGGCAGGAGCAGATGCCATTGTGCTTGATGTGAAAACGGGTGCGGGTGCTTTTATGAAGACACTCGAAGACTCTCGTAGATTGGCGAAAGCGATGGTTCAGATAGGAAATAATGTTGGCCGAAATACGATGGCTGTTATTTCCGATATGAGTCAGCCGCTTGGATTTGCGATTGGAAATGCTCTCGAAGTTCAAGAAGCGATTGATACATTAAGAGGAGAAGGACCAGAAGACTTAACTGAGTTATGTTTAACGCTTGGAAGTCATATGGTATTCCTAGCCAAGAAAGCAGAAACGTTGAAAGAAGCAAGAGGATTGCTTGAAAAAGCCATTGCTGATGGCTCTGCCCTTGAGTCTTTTAAAGTATTTTTAAGCTCACAAGGTGGAGACGCTTCGGTTGTTGATGATAAGGCAAGACTACCGCAGGCAAAATACAAAATCGAGCTAGAAGCAAAAGAAGAAGGATACGTTTCTGAAATCGTAGCCGATGAGATTGGAACAGCTGCCATGCTTTTAGGGGCAGGAAGAGCAACAAAGGAATCTGAAATTGATTTGGCTGTTGGTCTTGTGTTACGCAAGAAAATCGGTGATAAAGTGGAAAAAGGAGAATCGCTTCTGACCATTCATAGTAATTTCGAGGATGTTCAAGAAGTGAAGGAAATCTTGTATAAGAATATTCGACTTTCAAAGGAATTGGTGGAAGCACCTATCCTCATCCATGAAGAGATAACAGAATAAGAAGAAAAGCATAAGCGCCCTGGTCTGCGGCGTATGGCCTGGAGCTGGATAATTGAAAAAAGAAGTGGAGAACTGTCTCCGCTTCTTTTTTTTTGTCTTTTTTTACGTCAGTTAAAGGAAGTTGTACTTTATTCCATTTATTTGTATAAAAATGGTTTTCATGGAAAAAATAGTCCTTATAAAGATAGGAGGTTTATGGCCATGAGACGTAAAGGTATATTTAGTCTGATAATCGTTTCCGTTTTGATTACATCAATGTTCGCACCAACAGCATTTGCAAATGAAAATGGGGTACAGCTTGCTGATGACTCCCTCTCTGCAATTTTAATTGAACGGGACACGGGCAAGGTTCTTTATGAGAAAAACAGCAATGAACAACTACCACCGGCTAGCATGACTAAAATCATGACAATGCTTTTAATCATGGAAGCCTTAGATGAGGGTAGACTCAAGATGGATGAAAAGATTCGCACCAGTGAATATGCTGCATCAATGGGTGGGTCGCAAATTTTCCTTGAACCAGGGGAAGAAATGACAGTCGAAGAAATGCTTAGAGGAATTGCAATCGGATCAGCAAACGACGCTTCTGTTGCAATGGCAGAAAGATTAGCTGGTTCAGAGGAAGAGTTTGTAAAGCTAATGAATGCAAAAGTAAAGGAACTCGGCCTTAAGGATACCGCATTTAGAAATGCAACTGGTCTTCCAACAGAAGATCATTACAGCACAGCAAATGATATGGCGGTCATGGCAAAAGAACTTTTAAAATACGAAACAATCACTAAATTCACAGGTAAATATGAGGATTATCTTCGTGAGGATTCCGACAAGAAATTCTGGTTAGTGAATACAAATCGCCTTGTAAGGTTTTATCCAGGGGTTGACGGCTTGAAGACAGGCTTTACCAATGAGGCGAAATACTGCTTAACCGCTACAGCTGAAAAAGAAGGGATGCGAGTAGTTGCCGTAGTATTCGGTGCCCCTACTTCAAAGTCTAGGAATGCTCAGGTAACAAAGATGCTAGATTATGCTTTTAGTCAATATGAGTCACACCCAATGTATGAGAAAGGGCGTGTGCTTGGAAAGGCGGAAATCAGCAAAGGTAGCGAAAAGAATATAGAAGCTGTTACATCTGAAAGAATTTCCTTACTGACGAAAAAAGGAGAAGATATTAAAAAGATTGAGGAAAAGGTCACTTTAAAAGAAAACCTAAAAGCGCCTATTCAAAAAGGCGATGAAGTTGGAACGTTAAAGCTTGTTCAGGACGGAAAAACTCTCGTGAAAACAAAGCTTGTAGCCAGTGAATCTGTTGAAAAAGCTAGCTGGTGGCAACTATATAAACGTGCATTTGGAATGTTTACGAGAACAGGAGAGTAGGCATCTGTTTACCGTATTTTTGAATAATAATGTCGAAAAGACAAAACTAGCAACTAGTTTTAGCGAATAGTAACTAGTTTTGTCCGTAGAGAAGGAATTCGTTCTACTATGGCGAATTTGACTCCTTATACCAGATAAGGAGGCAATGAATCCGTGAGTCTTAACATTAATATGGAAATCAGAAATGACGTCTTATGCATTCGTCTGAGCGGTGAATTGGACCACCATGCAGCCGATGAATTACGTCAGCGAGCAACAAGTGCTCTTGAGGAACAAAATGTGCGTCATATTGTTCTTAACCTAGAACACTTGACCTTTATGGATAGCTCGGGTCTCGGGGTCATTTTAGGAAGATATAAGCACATAAAGCAGCTACATGGAGAAATGATTGTATGTGCTGTCTCCCCTCCAATCAAAAGGCTATTTGATATGTCAGGCCTATTTAAAATTGTACGGCTTGAGGAGTCAGAAGAATTTGCTTTAGAAAGATTGGGGGTTGCGTGACAGAGATGAAAAATGAAATGAATCTTCAATTTAGCGCTTTAAGCCAAAATGAGTCTTTTGCTCGAGTCACCGTTGCTTCATTCATCGCTCAACTTGATCCTACTATGGATGAACTAACAGAGATAAAAACGGTAGTTTCAGAAGCTGTTACAAACTCTATCATCCATGGATACGAGAATAATTCCGATGGCATGGTCTATATCTCTGTGTTGCTGGAGGAGAGTACGGTGGAATTGGTTATAAGGGATAAGGGTGTAGGTATTCGTGATATTGAGGAAGCACGACAGCCATTATATACATCTAAGCCAGAACTTGAGAGATCAGGCATGGGATTTACCATCATGGAAAATTTCATGGATGAAGTAGAAGTCCGATCAGAGCCTAGCTTCGGTACTGAAATTCGTATGAAAAAACACTTACTAAAAAGTAAAGCACTGTGCAATTAAGGAGTCCTGCTTATGGATGTTGAGGTAAAAAACGATAGCAGTCAAGCCTATTTGAAGGACCATGAAGTCAAGGAACTGATTAAGCGGAGTCATGAGGGAGACCAAGATGCTAGAGATTTAATTGTTCAGAAGAATATGCGTCTTGTCTGGTCAGTGGTGCAACGATTTTTAAATCGGGGCTATGAGCCGGATGACCTGTTTCAAATAGGGAGCATCGGTCTCCTTAAATCCGTTGATAAATTCGACCTTTCTTATGATGTAAAATTTTCTACTTATGCAGTACCAATGATTATTGGAGAAATTCAGCGTTTTATCAGAGATGATGGGACGGTAAAAGTTAGTCGGTCTTTGAAAGAAATGGCTAATAAAATTCGAAAAGCGAAGGATGAGT
Organism: Mesobacillus maritimus; assembly: GCF_044803185.1. GTDB lineage: Bacteria > Bacillota > Bacilli > Bacillales > Cytobacillaceae > Mesobacillus_B > Mesobacillus_B maritimus_B. Next base: position 4,048,061 of record NZ_CP085225.1, on the reverse strand, counting down.
TATCTAAAAACTTTGGGAGAATTCCTACAGTAAACGAATTGGCAGAATTCTTAGAACTATCTCCTGAAGAAATCATTCTTGCTCAAGAAGCTAGTCGCCTTCCGTCATCTATCCACGAAACGGTTTATGAAAACGACGGGGACCCAATTACTTTACTCGACCAGATTGATAATGGAGAAGAAGGTAGATGGTTTGATAAAATTGCCTTAAAAGAGGCAATTATGGAACTGGATGAAAGAGAGAAACTCATTGTCTATCTTCGCTATTACAAAGATCAGACGCAATCAGAAGTAGCTGCGAGATTAGGGATATCCCAAGTACAGGTCTCACGTTTAGAAAAGAAAATTTTACAACAAATGAAAACTCGTATGGACCAATAATCCATGCGGGTTTTTTTTGTGCATTTTAGTAGGTTTTTCATTGATATTCTGACATTGGTCACTATTTGTATGTATCCATTTTTTGGACTTCATGAAAATTGCGCACCAACCAATACTAGTTATACAAGTAAAACAATGTGTTGGAAGTGAACGGGATGGAAAATACAGTCTACATTCGTATGCGAAACCGTGTTCAGGTGAAACCGAATGAGTCCATCTTCCTAAAAGATATTGCTCAAATCATCTCAAGGGAAGAAATCCATTCTACACTGGAGAAACTTCCAGTTCACAAGGTTTCACCAGAGGACAATAATATCATTATTATTGATGTCATGATGGTCGTTAGGATGATTACAAAACAGTTTCCAACTGTCGATGTACAGGCGATTGGTCCGACTCAAACCATTATCGAAGTGATGTTAAAGAAGAAGCCAGTATCTTATTCACTTTTTTTAGTAGTGTGGTTCCTCCTTTTTATTGGTTCGGCGATTACAATCATGAACTTTCATGAGGATGTAAGTATGCAGGCTGTTCATCAACGCATTTATACAATGATTACTGGAAAACAAGAAAGCAAACCGCTCCTACTTCAAATACCGTATTCATTTGGGTTAGGTCTAGGGATGATTTTATTTTTCAATCACTTTTTTAAGAAAAGAATCAATGAAGAACCTAGCCCACTGGAGGTTGAAATGTTTAAATATCAGCAATCTCTTGATCAATATGTCATTTTAAATGAAAACAAGGAAAGTCTGAAGCGTCTAGATGACGATTAGTATTCTCCTTGTTTTTCTAGTTGGGCTCGCAGGCGGGCTTGCAGTGGGAGCGGGCTTTGTTGCTTTTCTTGCCGTCCTTGGAGTTATACCGAGGTTGACACAGCTTACAAAAACCATGAAGATGATTCACTTTTATGAATGGGCAGTTGTCTTAGGAGCAGTAGGGGGAACGGCGGGCAGTCTTTGGGATCCTATTTTTCATATTACAGTATTTATCACAGTTCCGATTGGCCTTGCCGCTGGAACATTTGTTGGGATGCTTGCGGCGGGGTTAACAGAAGCACTAAATGTTTTTCCGATTCTCGCAAAGCGTGTTCGAATCGAGGATAGAATCGTAATTCTTATCATGGCCATTGTGATTGGTAAGATAGTTGGCTCCCTTTTTCAGTGGATTTATTTTGTCGACCAATAGAGAAACAAACGATGGCAAGTGCTCAAAAAAGGTGAGATGTCCTTGAAAGGAGTGGAGTGTAGTGAATAAAACGAACAATAAGTTGCCAATTCCCAAAGAGTTATCAGAAGTCGAATCCTATATGAAAAATCGAGTTGGGTTAGGTGATAGTTTTGACTTAGGCGTAAGAAAATTAACTATCCTCAAAAAAGGTGTCCATTTCTATTATGTTAATGGATTATGTGATACTCAACCCATTGTACAAATTGTAAAAGAACTGGTCGGTATAAATAACCGGGAAAAGATTTCCCTACAATTACAAAGCATTGTAGAAAATCGGATTGTACATCAATCTGTCGAGCAAGTAAAGACGATGGATGAAGTAGTAGACCAAGTATTATCGGGCTTAGTTGTCGTCCTAGTTGAAGGTGAAGGAATAGGTCTGGTTGTGGATGTTAGAAGCTATCCAGGACGTCAGCCGCAAGAGCCCGATACAGAAAAAGTTGTCCGCGGTTCGAGAGATGGTTTTGTTGAAAATATTATTGTGAACACTGCCCTAACAAGAAGAAGGATAAGGGATGAACGTCTTCGTTTTGAAATGATGAAAGTCGGAGAGCGATCGAAGACAGATGTAGCACTTGGATATATTGAAGATGTTGCAAACCCTGATTTAGTAAATGTCATTAAAAAAGAATTAAACGCAATGGAAATAGATGGTATTCCGATGGCAGATAAAACAGTGGAAGAATTCCTAGTTAAACAGGGATACAATCCTTTCCCGTTAGTAAGGTATACAGAAAGAGCGGATGTTGCTGCAACTCACCTTTTAGAGGGGCATGTTTTGATATATGTTGATACATCCCCGAGTGTCATCATTACACCAACTACTTACTTTCACCATTTACAGCATGCCGAGGAATACAGGCAATCTCCAGGTGTTGGAACCTTAGTTAGGTGGATTCGTTTTTTAGGTGTAGCTGCTTCGTTACTTTTATTGCCATTTTGGTATTTATTTGTGCAAAATCCTGATCTTTTGCCAGAAGCTTTGTCTTTTATAGGTCCGAATGAAAAATCAAATATTCCTATTCTGTTACAGATTTTTTTTGCGGATATTGGAATTGAATTTTTAAGGCTAGCTGCGATACATACCCCAACGCCCCTTTCTACGGCAATGGGATTAATTGCTGCAGTTTTAATTGGACAAATAGCGATTGATGTTGGGTTATTTGTACCAGAAGTTATTCTTTATGTGTCATTGGCAGCGATTGGGACTTATGCTACACCAAGTTATGAATTAAGTATGGCGAATAAAATTGGAAGATTGTTTTTACTTATTGTGACGGCAATTTTCCGTGTTCCAGGGTTCGTTGCAGGAATAACGGTTTGGTTATTATTACTAGCAAGTATCAGATCTTTAAACACTCCATACTTATGGCCGTTTTTGCCGTTTGCACCGAAAGCATTTATGCAAATCCTTATCCGACGAGCTGTTCCAGGTGCCAAAATCCGCCCGAGCATCGTTCATGCGCAAAATCGGTCTAGACAGCCGGCAAAAAACTAATATAGCTTCAATTGCGTGTTCCCTAAAACTATGGTAAAGTAATTTTAATTTTTACGAAGTAGCCATAACAAGAATCATGAATAGGAGAATAACATCACTATTCATGATTCTTAATTTAGGGAGAAGGAAATGAGGGAGATACATGCAATTGCACGGGACAGCAAAGGTAAACGACCGTGGACATCTCGAAATAGGCGGCATGGACACGGTAGCTCTTGTAGAACAATACGGAACTCCATTGTATGTTTATGATGTTGCGTTAATTCGGGAACGCGCTCAGAGCTTTAAAAAAACGTTTGAAGCATTAGGGGTAAAAGCTCAGGTGGCTTATGCCAGTAAGGCTTTTTCTACTGTGGCTATGGTTCAACTTGCAGACGAAGAGGGGCTGTCACTTGATGTGGTCTCAGGTGGGGAACTTTATACAGCGATAGCTGCAGGTTTTCCAGCAGATAAAATACATTTTCATGGAAATAACAAGAGTCTTGAAGAGTTAGATATGGCGATTGAAAAAGAGATTGGCTGTTTTGTCGTCGATAATTTTTATGAGCTGGAACTATTAGATGAACTCTGCAGGTCTAGAGAAAAGGTAGTGAACATTCTCCTTCGTGTCACCCCAGGAATTGAAGCCCATACTCATGACTATATTTTAACAGGACAAGATGACTCAAAATTCGGATTTGGTTTGCTAAATGGCCAGGCGGATGAAGCAATTAGTATTGGGTTGAACTCGAAGAATTTGAACCTTCTTGGCGTCCATTGTCATATCGGTTCACAAATATTTGAAACGACCGGTTTTCTTGTTGCTGCTAAAAAGATATTCGAAAAACTAAAGCAATGGAAAGATGAAAAATCCTTTGAAGCCAAAGTGTTAAATCTTGGTGGTGGTTTTGGGATTCGCTATACGAAAGAAGACGACCCAATCCCAGCCTCCCAGTATGTTGAGGAAATTATTGATGAGGTAAGAAAGCATGCAGACCGCTATCAAATGAGTATGCCAGAAATTTGGATTGAGCCTGGACGTTCAATGGTTGGAGACGCTGGCACCACCTTGTATCGTGTCGGATCAAGAAAAGAAGTCCCAAGTGTGAGGCAGTATTTAGCTGTCGATGGTGGGATGAGTGATAATCTACGACCTGCACTATATCAGGCGAAGTATGAAGCAATCCTTGCTAATAAGGCACTCGTAGAACCAGAAGAAACGGTATCTATAGCAGGGAAATGCTGTGAATCTGGGGATATGCTGATTTGGGATTTGCCATTACCTAAATCAGAAAGCGCTGATATTCTAGCCGTTTTTTGTACAGGTGCATATGGGTATTCCATGGCAAATAATTATAACCGAATCCCAAGACCACCCGTTGTTTTTGTTGAAAATGGGAAAGCAAGACTTGTAGTAAAGCGTGAATCATACGAAGATATGGTTCGACTTGATTTACCGCTAAAAGAGATTATTAATAAGCTGCCGTAATGGTGGCTTTATTTTTTTCTGCCCCGTTGGGTAGAGGAAATTAACAGCTACGTATACCTATATTTTTTGAATTTCTGCTCTAGTGTTATTATTTATTATAATTGGCTTTTCAATCATGTTGCGGTAGAATATCTGTGGGAGGTCTGACAGATGAAAAGGAATAATTGGCTGTTATTTGTACTCCTGCTGATTTTCACAGTAGTTTGGGGAGTTTTTTACTGGTTTGTTATCGTACCTAATCAATAAATTATATGGTTAACCTGGATGAGGGAATTTATCCCATTTAGTGAACCTGCTATCAAGTTCATGCATAAGCTACATAAGGTTTAAAATCATCCGGTTGTGGGAAAACTGAATTTGTTATAATTAAAAATTTTTGGCTTATTAAAGTTTATTTTATGTATAGTTCAATAATGAGGGATTAATATGTTGATTCGTTATAAAAAGGCATTTGAGAAAATAGCAATGGGTCTTCTTTCATTCATGCCTAGTGAGAAGGAACTAAAGAAACTCCAGCAAACGGTAAAGCAATATGAATCAGATGATCGCTGGCAGTTATTTTTATGGAAAGAAGAAGATATAACTGGTCTGCTTGGTATCCAGTTTGTGAGCGATGACTCACTGCAAATTCAGCATATTTCCGTAAATCCTTCTCATCGACATCAAGGGATAGGAAAAAGAATGGTCTGTGCATTGCAGGAACTATATGCTGATAAAATGGTTGTCCCAAATGCAGAAACAGCAGGATTTATTGAAAAGTGCGGGGCGCTACGAAGTAAAGAAAACGAACTGGGCAGTGATTAATTGAATCACTGCCTTTTCTTATACTTTCGTTCTTCAATTGCCTTTTTTCTCTCTATGATAACGTCGGTCCTGTCTCTCATAGAGTGTTTATTAACCAGACTTTTATCGAGTGTATCGCTAACCTCTCCCCAAACTAGATTTTGTTTTTCACATTCTTTCAAGCATTGCGCTAACAGGTCCTGATTATCGATTGGCAAGTGAATGCTCCTGTAGGGCTGATGGGAAATAACTCTAGCTTTTCTTTCTTCAATCAGCTTCATTAATTCAGGATAATCAATTCCCAGCTCTGTGCATTTTTGTGGATGATTGTTCAAAATTGCCGCTGATTTATTATGTGTTCTTAACGCTCCAGAAAAATTTGCGCGTCTGTAATGATAGGATGAAACGGCTAACTGAATAAAACCAACCCAAATGGATTCCTTATTTCCTGGGTCCACTTCCTTCCAATACTCTTCTAGGACTTCATGACATTCAAAATAATCCCGGTCACCATGAAAATGGACAAGATATTGAATAAAAGCCTTTGGAATCATCTCCATCCCCCTTTTCGAAAATTACCTATAGGATAACATAATTACGTAAAAGGAACAGAAGTCATGCACAATATTTTATGGCTATGACCTTGCCAATCCTCTATACTAAGTAAGAAATACATAATGAAAAAAACAAACTACTACAGATTTGGTGAGGAAACAATGGAACATAATGAATACAATGTCAAAATAGAAGCGTTTGAGGGACCACTTGATTTGCTTCTTCATTTGATAAATAGACTTGAAATTGATATTTATGATATTCCCGTTGCAGAGATTACTGAACAGTATCTATTTTATATCCATGCAATGAAAGAGCTTAAGTTAGATATTGCTAGTGAATACCTCGTAATGGCGGCAACCTTACTAGCTATTAAAAGTAAAATGCTTCTCCCAAAGCACGAGGATGAATCGGAAGAAGTTTTTGGTTTTGAGGATGAAGAAGATCCACGGGATGAGCTGGTCGGAAGATTAATCGAGTATAAAAAGTTTAAGGAAGCGGCTATAGAATTTAAGTCCCTTGAAAAGGATCGTGGTTTAATGTATTCAAAACCACCTAGTGATTTATCTGAGTATACAAAAGAAACACTAGTTGAGAAAACGGATATGAATGTGAGCATCTATGATATGCTTGCTGCCTTTCAAAAGCTAATGAGGAGAAAGAAACTTCAAAAACCTTTGGCGACAAGGGTTACTAGGCAGGAAATTCCAATTGAGAAAAGGATGGTTGAAATCATTGAACAACTTGGGACAGGCGAACGGAAGAGGTTTCAAGACCTTTTCCCTGTGCATGATCGCAGTCATATTGTGGTAACTTTTCTTGCAGTTTTGGAGCTAATGAAACGCCAGGAGATTATTGTTGAACAAGAGCAGAATTTTGCAGAGATTTTCGTTACATCACAGAAGGGAGCAGGTAAGGTTGGAAATCATTAATTGGAAAGGCATACTTGAAAGTGTCTTATTTGCTGCCGGAGACGAGGGGTTATCCTTAAAGCAAATCGCCACTGTTCTAGAGGTTGATGAAATAAAGGCAAAAGAAATTATTAGTGAAATGCAGCTTGACTATGAAAAAGATAAAAACCGAGGAATTCTCCTTGTACAAATAGCAGGAGTTTTTCAGCTTGTAACAAAGAAAGAACACGCTGATTATTTAAAACGTCTTGTAGAATCACCGGGAACAACTCATCTCTCACAGGCGGCTCTCGAAACGCTCGCAATTATTGCTTATAAACAGCCAATAACTAGAATAGAAATTGAAGAAATTCGCGGTGTAAAAACGGAACGTCCAATACAAACCTTAGCCTCAAGGGCCTTAATAAAGGAAGTGGGACGTGCAGAAGGAGCTGGCCGTGCTTATTTGTATGGGACAACAAAAGAGTTTTTGGATTACTTTGGATTAAAAAATATTGCTGAGTTGCCACCACTTCCAGAAAAGATAGATGATGAGGAAGTTCAAGATGAGGCTGATTTATTTTTTGAGAAATTTAATGAACTATAGGATTTTAGTAGTATATTTTAATTAAGACAAAGTTCAGAGAATATGATAAAATTAGAATATTATTACCAAAAGCTTGATGTGCTTTAGTAAGGCGTTTCGCATATTTATCATAATAGAGGTACCTTGTGGGCCTCCAGACTAACAGGGAGGATAAGTATGTTTATTAAACACTGTAGTGGGTATGAACTAGAAAAAGAAAAATCGAATACATCTGAAGACTTTTTCAATCGTAGTGAGGTCACCTATATTACAGAAGGTGAAGAAAAAACACTTTACGTATTATATTTGCGTTATTTTGATGAAATGATTAGTACTTTCACACCCTTTCAGCAAGATCCTATTTATAAAGCAGGAACCCGTGACATTTATTTTAAAGATATCGTTGCCCTTGCCTGTTTGTTGAAAAATCCAGAATTGCGTAATCGCAAACGAGTATATCTAAATTCGGAAAAAGAGTTTGCTTCCGTTCTTCAAGGACTTGATTTCAATAAAATAGGGGAAATTTTCACCTATATTGAACAACAAAAGGAGTACGAAATCCGGTCTTCAATGGAATTTATGATTCAACCAGCATAAGGGTTTGTCGTTTTTAAATTTTGGGGGTGTGTTTTTATGGGAAATAAGCTACTTGAAAATCAAATACAGGATGTTAAGGAATTTCTTGGACAAACTGTGACAGGTTTAGAAGGGTTTCTAAATTCCACGACCATAAAAGGGTTAGAAGAGGAAGAGGCAGGAACGGCTGAATATTATAAGAGAGTCCTTTCAACCATCCGCAAGCTAACGGTGTTCTGTGAGGAAGGATTAGAGGCTTGCCAGGTCATTGACAAGGCAAAACCTTTTTCGAAGGCAGCAGCTGAAAGGACCCTTTATAGCATATACAATCATTGTATAGAAGAGTTCTTTTCGCCGAAAAGTGATGTCTGGTATGAAGATAGCAGGTCAGCCTATACAGGGAAAAACTCGATAAAATTTAGAGAAAATGTCCCAATGAGTATTAAGGAATTAATCCGTTCAGTTGAAGGGGATTTTCAGCGAATCAGAGAAGAGCTTGAGTATTATGAGACGGATTATCGAACAAAGATGCTACATTCTAAATAGGAAAGAACGGCTACCCGCCGTTCTTTTTTTGTTTTTCTAATCATTCTTTTTTAATCTATTTTGGAGTCATAACCACCCTTGTCCTGCATAAACTTGTACAAACTGCCAAAGAGAGACGAGGTCTGTTCAATGAAGAGGAAATGGATAATTGTATTTTTACTAAGTATTTTACTATTAAATCATTTTCCTGTATCTGCAGATGCTGTAGGTTCAGTTAGCGCGAGAAACGCTATTCTAATGGAACAGCAAAGCGGACGCGTGCTTTATGAGAAAAGTGCCCATAAACCTGAACGTATTGCAAGCATAACCAAAATAATGACCGCAATATTGGCTATTGAATCTGGGAAGATGAAGGAACAAGTTAAGATAAGTGAACGGGCAGTAGGTACGGAGGGTTCTTCCTTGTATCTTCAATTAGGGGAAAAAGTTCTGCTGGAAGATCTAGTTTATGGATTGATGCTTCGATCTGGAAATGATGCGGCTGTTGCAATTGCGGAACATGTAGGAGGGAGCCTTGATGGATTTGTATTTTTAATGAATCAAAAGGCAGAGGAGATTGGGATGGAAAACAGTCACTTTGCCAATCCACATGGGTTAGATGATCACGAAGACCATTATTCCACTGCGTATGATATGGCGTTGTTAACTAGATATGCCATGAATAATGATACGTACAGGACAATTGCTGGTACGAAGGTTCACCGTGCCCCAAATCCAAATGAATCCTGGGATAGGGTTTGGAAGAATAAGAATAGACTTTTAACCGGACTATATAAACACTCCACAGGTGGGAAAACAGGCTATACCAAAAGGGCGAAAAGAACTCTTGTTTCTACAGCTGCAAAGGACGACTTTGAATTAATAGCTGTCACATTGAATGGTCCTGACGATTGGAATGACCATATCTATATGTTCGAAGGTGGGTTTGATCAATATGATATCGCGGAAATTGTGTCTGAGGGGAACATTAAGGAAATAAAAGATTCCTTCTATAAAGGGAAGGTTTATCTTGATCATGCTTTTGTGTATCCCTTGACCTCTGATGAAGAGGAGGAGGTCAAGGTAGAGTATAAGTTGCTCAAGCCCCAGGAGGGAGATGAAAGAGAAATTCCAGATGTAGTCGGCAAAGCAGAGATTTATCTAGGGGACGAAAAGATTAAAGAATTACCAGTCTACTATAAGCATCAGCCTGAGGAAGAGAAAAAGTCGTTCTTTGAATTCTTCAGAAATATGTTTACTACAGTTATAGGTTTGAAGGACAATGGTTAATTATATTTGGGTAGGAATGACGATAATTGGCTTGGTATTTGCGGCTGTGAATGGAACAATGTCGGAGGTCAATGAGGCAGTCTTTAAAGGGGCTCAGGAAGCCGTTACATTATGTATTGGTTTAATTAGCATTTTAGTTTTTTGGCTTGGTATGATGCGGATAGCTGAAAATGCGGGCCTTTTAGAGAAACTAGCAAATTTATTTAGACCTCTCATCACGAGATTATTTCCGGAAATTCCACCTGGACACCCAGCAATGGGGTATATCCTTTCAAATATGATGGCGAATGTATTTGGTCTTGGAAATGCAGCAACCCCTTTGGGAATTAAGGCAATGGAAGAATTGAAAAAAATAAATGGCGGCAAGGATTCTGCTAGTCGGTCGATGATTACTTTCTTGGCGATAAATACTTCGAGCATTACGCTTATTCCGACAACAGTCATTGCTATTAGGATTACGTATGATTCAGCATCTCCGACCGAAATCGTTGGTCCAACCTTAATCGCAACATGCATTTCTACTATTGCTGCTATTTCAATAGATAGGTATTTTTATTATCGAAGAAGTAGAAAAGGATGACAGCCCTATGCAAATTATCTCGGTAATCTCCCTTTGGTTTATTCCAGTTTTAATTGGATTTATCCTCCTTTACGGGACGATAAAAAAGGTTCCAACTTATGAAACATTTGTTGAGGGTGGGAAAGAAGGTATTAAAATGGCTGTTTCCATTATCCCCTTTTTAGTAGGGATGATGGTGGCTATTTCCATTTTTCGTGCCTCTGGAGCGCTTGATGCTATGATTGACATAATGCGTCCGGGGTTAGAGAAGGTCGGTATTCCAGCAGACATTATCCCACTTGCTATTATCAGGCCTATTTCGGGAACTGCTGCTTTAGGAATGACAAGTGATATAATTGCAACCTATGGTCCTGACTCTTTTATCGGAAGACTTGCGTCTACTCTTCAAGGGAGTACAGACACTACTTTTTATGTACTAACGGTTTATTTTGGGGCGGTTGGCATCAAGAAGATGGGCGATGCGCTAAAAGTGGGATTGCTCGCTGATTTAGCTGGTTTCGCAGCGGCAATTGTTGTTGTAACATTAATATTTGGAATGTAAAAAAACACCAAAGATATCCTTTTTCAAGGGTATCTTCTTTTTGTTTCACTTTGTTAGGGTTCGTTACTTTGAAAACAGGGGAATTTGTGTCATAATTCTTAAGGATAGCTATGGTAGGAAAATAATCAAAAAATGTCGATATGATATAGGAGTGATCAGCATGGAAAGGCTGCAGAAGGTAATCGCACATGCAGGAATTGCTTCAAGAAGAAAAGCGGAAGAATTGATTCTTGAGGGAAAAGTTTCGGTGAATGGAAGTGTAGTAAAAGAGTTAGGTGTTAAGGTAGGTTCATCTGACAAAATTTCTGTCAATGGTGTTCCGTTGGAACGAGAGGAACCTGTTTATTTCTTGCTTTATAAACCGAGAGGAGTCATTTCTAGCGTAAGTGATGACAAGGGTAGAAAAGTAGTTACCGATTATTTTGCACATATCGAACAGAGAATTTATCCAGTGGGAAGATTAGACTATGATACTTCAGGAGTACTTCTTTTGACCAATGATGGTGAGTTCGCCAATTTATTGATGCATCCTAGTAGTGAAGTTGAAAAGGTCTATGTAGCGAAAATAAAAGGCATTCCTTCAAAGGAAAAATTGCGAAGCCTAGAAAAAGGAATTCGTCTGGAGGATGGAAAAACAGCCCCAGCAAAAGTAAAACTAATTTCATTTGATAAGAAGGCTGAGACATCAATTGTTGAGTTGACAATTCATGAAGGTAGAAACCGCCAAGTAAGAAGAATGTTTGAGGCGATTGGTCACCCTGTCATGAAACTAAAACGAGAACGCTACGGGACATTGACGCTACATGGATTAAATGCAGGAGAAGCAAAGGAGTTGACTCCGCATGAGGTCAAACAATTAAGGGTATTAGCAATGAAAAAAAAGAATAAATAATTTCGTCCCATTTTTATAGCAAATGATATAATGTTTTGAGATTGGGGAGGAGAGAGAATGAAAAAGAGAAGACTAGTCATTCGTACGGTTATACTAGTGATTCTTGCCGCAGCGGTTGGTTACACACTCTACGCAAACTTTACTAAGGACGCCGTTCAAAAGGTTGCGATCGGGAAAACGGCACCTGACTTTGCATTGGTGGATATGAATGGGGAAAAACATAGACTATCTGATTATCGTGGGGAAGGTGTCTTCCTTAACTTTTGGGCAACATGGTGTAAGCCGTGTGAGCGGGAAATGCCTTATATAGAGAAGTCCTACAATGAGTTTAAGGATAAGGGAGTAAAGGTACTTACCGTAGATGTTGGGGAGTCAGACTTGGCAGTTAATAATTTTATCCAACGGCATAACCTTACCTTTCCAGTGATGATTGATAAAGGACAAGTCCAAGAAGCCTATGGTATTAATCCACTTCCGATAACTTTCTTAATTAATAAGGACGGGGAAGTAGTGCGTTCACATACAGGTGAACTAACTCAAGCTAAAGTCAATGAATTTATGGAGGAAATCCAACCATAAACACGGAAAGCGGAAGCGCCCGTTCAGCGACGTATGGACTGGAGCCCTTCGACTGAGATAAAGGAAACACGAAGAGCGCTAGTGATTCGATGTTGACGCAATCGTTGCGGAGAAGAGCGAAGTCCACTAGTCGCTGGGCGCTGTAGCTGGACAAACACGAAAAGCGGAAGCGCCTTGCTCAGGGGCGACAGGCATAAGACGAGCCGGCTAGAAGGTTGATCTTTAACCTTCTGGACGGATTGGCTTATGACCCGAGCCCCTAGGCGCTGTAGCTGGACAAACACGAAAAGCGGAAGCGCTGAATATAGACAAAACCTAAGATTATATTTTTTATCTAACCAGTGAAAACGGGGAGTTTTGGGAGATGAATGTAAAATGCGAATGCGGTCACGTGAATCCACATGGGACTGTCCTTTGTGAATCATGTGGGAAGGTACTAGAAGAAAAAGAAAAAGATAAGAAGCTTCTGGATATGAGATATGAAGGGAGTGCACGAAGGTCACAAACGTATAATAAAACAATTATCGATAAAATATGGAACTTTTTCTCTTCCGTTAAAGTCGGTGTTTGGTTAATTGTTATTACTTTGTTGGCCTCGATATTTGGGACCATCCTACCTCAGGTAATGTATATTCCGCAAAATATACCAGCGATCCAACATTACGAAAATGAATATGGATGGTTTGGGAGACTTTACTATGAGCTTGGCTTTCACGATTTATACAGTTCATGGTGGTATTTATTGCTGATTGCACTAATTGGAGTTTCACTTGTTATCTGTAGCCTAGATCGTGTAATTCCATTGTATCGAGCACTGAATAATCAGCGGGTTGCTAGGCATGAGGGTTTTCTGAAACGTCAGCGACTATATGGCATTTCTGAAGCTCCGCAAAATCAAGAAATGGTTGCTACTCTTATTGAAAACATGAAATCAAAACGGTATAAAATCCGTGAGGAAAATGGTAACATCCTTGCTGAAAAGAACAGGTTTGCCAGATGGGGTCCCTATATAAATCATATTGGTCTTATTATTTTCCTCCTAGGTGGAATGCTTCGTTTCGTGCCTGGAATGTATGTCGATGAGACCTTGTGGTTAAGAGAAGGGGAAACCAAAACAATCCCAGCTACCGACGGACAATATTATCTAGAAAACAATCAATTTATTGTTGAGTTGTATGATAAGGAAAAGGATGGAGAGGTGTTTGGACAAGCTCTGGACCGGGCAGGTGGGGTGGTAAAGACGTATCAGGCCAATGTTACTCTATATGAGAAGCAGGGGGAGTCTGTACCTGGAGAACAACCAGAGCTTGAGAAAGTTAGAGACGCAGAGATACGGGTAAATGAACCTCTAAAAATAGATGGACTAGCGCTGTATCAAGTGGATTATAAATTGAACGAACTTCATAAAATGACTTTTACTCTGCAAAGCAAAGAGACGGAAGAGGAGTTTGGGGAAATTCAAATTGATTTAAATAATCCAGAAAAGCAGTATGACCTTGGAGACGGATATTCTGTAGAAGTTAAAAGCTATTTCCCGGATTTTGAATTTAATGAAGATGGCGAGCCATCAACCAAATCAAGAGTGCCCAATAATCCAGCTTTTGTCTTTGAAATGACCGCACCAGATAAGCCTGAAGGGGAGGTAAGTTTTGTTGCGATTCAAGAGACAATAGAACCACTAGGGGACAATAAGTATAAAATGGCCTTTAAAGCAGTCGAAACGAAGAATGTCTCTGGGTTAACAGTTAGAAAAGATTCAACCCTATGGTTTCTTGGTCTAGGTGGGATAATCTTTATGATTGGTGTCGCTCAAGGTTCTTATTGGAACCATCGTCGTATATGGATTAGACGGATGGGAGACAAAGTTTGGGTTGCAGGACATACCAATAAAAACTGGCATGGTCTAAAAAGGGAAATTGAAGTTATATTCGAGGGCACAGGTCTAAATGTGCCAATGGACCAACAGCAGGATGAAGATGGAAGGTTAAGTTAAGGGGGAGAAACATGGTTGAATTAAGCGGAAATTTACTTTATATCGCTTTTGTTTGTTACTTGGTTGCAACAGCTTTTTTTGGAGGATCGATTAAAGCAAAAAAAGAGGGCCAAAAAATTGAAGGTAATAATAAATGGGCAAAACTGGCAATCCTTATCACGATAATCGGTTTTGTTGCTCAATTAGGCTATTTTATTACAAGATGGATTGCAGCTGGACATGCACCAGTAAGTAACCTTTTCGAGTTTACAACGTTTTTCGGGATGTGCTTAGTAGGAGCATTTATCTTTATCTATTATATATACAAAACACCTTGGCTCGGGGTATTCACTCTTCCAGTAGCCATTCTTATTATTGCCTACGCAAGTATGTTTCCGCGTGAAATTTCGCCGCTTATCCCAGCACTACAAAGTGATTGGCTTCATATTCACGTTACAACAGCTGCGCTGGGCCAAGCTATCCTAGCTATTTCCTTTGCGGCAGGTATTATTTACTTAGTGAAAGCAGTCGAGCAGACTGTAAGCAGCAAGCGAACTTTTTGGCTCGAAACGATTATGTATTCACTAGTAAGTGTTGTAGCTTTTATTTTGATTACAACCGGATTTTCAATGGTTAATTATGAAGCAACATTTAACTATATTGATAAAAATGGTGCTGCAGGAGTATATGAATATAAAATTCCTGCGTTAATTGGACCGAATGAGGGTGAGTTGATAACAGAGGGCAGGTTTGAGCCACTCATCGAAACACCTGCAATCATCGATTCTGTAAAATTAAATACGGTCATCTGGTCATTAGTAGGCGGACTGGTTCTTTATTGGCTTTTAAGGTTAGTTTTACGCAAGCGTATAGCGGCATCTTTACAACCGCTTGTAAAAAACATCAACTTAGATTTAGTGGATGAAATTAGCTACCGTTCGGTTTTGATAGGTTTCCCTGTGTTTACACTCGGTGCCCTTATCTTTGCCATGATATGGGCACAGATCGCCTGGACAAGGTTCTGGGGTTGGGATCCAAAAGAGGTTTGGGCTTTAATCACTTGGCTATTTTATGCGGCTTTCTTACATCTCCGCTTGTCTAAAGGTTGGCATGGAGAAAAATCAGCATGGCTTGCCATCATCGGTTTCTTTATCATTATGTTTAACCTAATCGTCGTTAACCTAGTGATAGCCGGATTGCACTCCTATGCAGGCTCTTAATGCCGAGACCTTCTGGAGCCTTCACTATAAATTTTAGTGAAGGCTTTTTTATAAAGACTGCGTTAAAGTATATTGTTGATTTTTCACTCGTGGATTGGAGCGGAAACCACCATTTAAGTTTAAACAGTTTCTTTTTAATAAATATAAAATGGACTAAGGAACTACATACAATACAGAAAATATGTCTATTTTAAGGCAAAGGAACAGGTTAACATTATGAATAAGATAAAAAACGATAGCAACATGGTAAATCATTAAGTAAAATTATTCACAGGAGGGATTAATCAAATGGAGAAGGATATTAAAGTTTTAGTAGTAGACGATGAGGAAAGAATTAGAAGGTTACTAAAGATGTACTTAGAGCGTGAAAACTTCATCATTGACGAAGCAGAAGACGGTAATGAGGCACTGAACAAAGCTCTCACGAATGATTATGATGTCATCCTGCTTGATTTGATGATGCCCGGTAAAGATGGGATAGAAGTATGTCGTGATTTAAGGGAGAAAAAGTCAACTCCTGTAATTATGCTCACTGCTAAGGGCGAAGAAGTGAATCGAGTTCAAGGCTTTGAGGTAGGAACAGATGATTATATCGTAAAACCGTTTAGCCCAAGAGAAGTTGTATTAAGGGTAAAAGCGATGCTTCGCCGTTCGTCAAGTACAAGTTATTTGCAAACAGAGACAACTACAAAGGATGTTATTGTTTTCCCTCATTTAACGATTGATAATGATGCTCATCGGGTAACTGCTGATGGCAAAGAGGTTAGCTTAACACCTAAGGAATATGAATTATTGTATTTTCTTGCAAAAGCACCAGATAAAGTTTTTGATCGTGAACAGTTATTAAAAGAAGTCTGGCATTATGAATTCTTTGGTGATTTGAGAACAGTCGATACCCATGTTAAGCGACTTCGCGAAAAACTAAATAAGGTATCCGAGCAAGCTGCAAAAATGATTGTAACAGTTTGGGGTGTCGGATATAAATTCGAGGTTGTCAATGAATGATGTTCTGGCGAAGTGTTGTAGGTAAGTTATGGTTTACCATTCTTTTGCTAGTATCCTTTGTACTGTTCATCTTAACCGTTTTACTGCTCGAGTTTTTTGAAAACTATAACATCAATGAATCAAGGCAAGATTTAACGTATACAGCTGAAAAGATTTCAACAAATCTTCAGCAGCATGGTGGAGATGAACTTGGGATAGGGCTTGAGATAACCTGGGGTCTCTTAGATGAAGTAACGAATGCAGCTGTGATTAAGGATGAGACCACCTACTATTATTCTCCAGAGGCAGATGAAACACGGCGGATCCCAATCTCCTATTTTTTAGAGGATGAGGAAATGCTGTCTGTGTTTGTAGAAGATAAAAGAATCGACAAAATTATTACCTTCCCCTCAGACAATCAAACAGAAACTCAATTTTTAATTATTGGTGTGCCGCTTCACGACTTTGAGGGCGGTGATGGGGCAGTATTCGTATACCAATCACTTGAGGTAATGGAAAAAACAATGCAACAGACCACGCAGATTATTCTTATTTCTGCTGGTGTGGGACTGGTCCTAACGACCATTTTTGCTTTCTTTCTATCAACAAGAATTAACGCACCCCTTCGTAAAATGCGCGAGGCCGCGTTTGAGGTTGCTCGAGGAAAGTTTGATACAAAGGTACCAATTCTCACCAATGATGAAATAGGTGAGTTGGCAACAGCCTTTAATCAAATGGGGCGACAATTAAAATTTAATATGAATGCTCTGAGTCAAGAAAAAGAGCAGCTCTCAAGCATTCTAAGTAGTATGGCAGATGGTGTGATAACCTTCAATCGGGATGGGACAATTCTGATAACGAATCCACCAGCAGAACAATTCTTACGATATTGGTATTACGAACAGGGTGCCTCAGAAAATACAGACGCTGTACCTTCTAAAGTGATGGAGCTTTTCCAACTTGCCGTTAATACAGTACATGAGCAGGTAGGAGAGATTACCCTTCAAGGGCGTTCATTTGTAATTATTATTAGTCCTTTGTTCAATAAGAAAACAATTCGTGGAGCAGTGGCCGTTGTTCGTGATATGACGGAAGAGCGGAAAGTCGATAAGTTGCGTGATGACTTCATTGCAAATGTTTCACATGAACTGCGGACACCTATATCGATGTTGCAAGGCTATAGTGAAGCGATTGTGGACGGTATAGCGGAAACACATGAAGAAAAACAGGAAATGGCTCAAATCATCTATGACGAGTCCCTGAGAATGGGGCGACTTGTAAATGAACTATTGGATTTGGCTCGTATGCAAGCAGGTCATATTCAACTAGAGTTGCAGGATGTGGAACTGAAATCATATATTAACAGGATTACCCGTAAGTTTCAAACCTTGGCAAAGGATAAGGATGTTCAGCTTAATACCGTAATAGAAACAGAAACAGCAGAATTTCCTTTTGATCCTGATCGAATTGAACAAGTGCTTACAAATCTTCTTGATAATGCAATTAGACATATCCAAATGTCTGGGGTAATTACAGTGACAGTAAAATCAATGGGACCAGAGCTTTTATTTGAAGTAAGTGATAATGGACCAGGTATTCATGAAGAGGACCTCCCATTTTTATTTGAACGTTTTTACAAAGGAGATAAGTCTAGGACGAGAGGCCGTTCTGGTACGGGACTTGGTCTGGCTATCGCACGCAATATCATTGAAGCACATAAAGGCAATATTTCTGCGCGAAGCAAATTGGGACAAGGAACGACATTTTCCTTTTTTATTCCACGAAATAATGAACTGCTGTAAAAATCTTGCCGACTTATCTTGATTCACAAGGAACAAAAATTTATCAAATTATCCCCCTCTACTATTAGCAGGGGGTTTTTGTATTGCTTAAAAATTAGGCAGTGTTATTGGTCATTGTCGATTTTATATTGTTGATTGGAGCGGAAGGCACGAAGGCTCCTGCGGGAGTGCAAGGCCAGGGAAGACCCCGCAGGAGCAAAGCGACGAGGAGGCTTCCGGACTGCCCGCGAACCGCTCGTGCCTGGAGTGGAAATCAACAGCCACGTTTCCCATATCTAAGATTTTTAAGAACGGAAAAAATTCATCCTTCCAATTTCCAGTTTAAAAGAATATAGTTAAACTGAAACTTTTTATACATAAATAACGACTAATTTAGTGATACGGAGGGGAGAAGAGATGGACTCCGTTTTTGATGTTTTATATCAAAAATACCACCAAGACCTGTACCGGTTTTTATTTTATATGGTAAAAAACAAAGAATTAGCTGAGGACTTAGTACAAGAAGTATATATCAGAGTTCTCAAAGCTTACGATCGTTTTGAAGGGAATAGCAGTGAAAAAACTTGGTTATTTTCGATTGCAAAAAATGTGGCAATTGATCATTTTCGTAAGCAAAAAGGCTGGAAAAGATGGCTGATTGATAAAATGGACTTTTCAGCTACACAGATAAGCGACGATGTCCCTTTGCCAGAGGAGATTGCTCAACAACGGGAAGAGATAAAGTTGATTTATCAGTGTTTAGATGAATGTACGATGGACCAAAAAATGGTAATCATTCTTAGGTATATTCATGAATTATCGATAAGTGAGACAGCAGAGTCGCTAACTTGGACAGAAAGTAAAGTGAAAACAACTCAACATAGAGCAATTAAAACACTGCGTAAGAAAATGGAAGACCTGGATAAGGAGGTGATGCCTAGTGGGAAAATCGAGATTAAGTGATAAAGACCTTGAAGACCTACTAAGAGAGTTACCAAAGGTTAGTGATGATCGTCATCCACGTGAAATTTACCGTAAAATATCACAAAAAAAAGAGAAAAGAAGCTTGCCTACATGGCTTATACCTGGGTTTGCAACAGGGATTGTTCTTATTCTGATTTTTATTCTTACCCCACAGTTGACAGGGTTGCAAGATACAGCTAGCGATAGGAGTCGAAATGATTCATCGGCTGGCATCGAAAATGAAGCCATGATAGAAGAGGCCACCGAGATTGAAAACAAGGCTGCCGATAGTGAGTATGCTACAGAAGAGATAGAGATTTCCGAGGATAAAGAATCACAAGTTAATGTGCCTAACACAATGCTGATGGAAGAGCCAAGTGCTGTATACCCCGGTGACTTAAATGGTTATCAGTCATTCACCATTTCTATACCTGACCCAAATGCTTTATTAACTGTGCCTGTAACTGTGCTTTTAGAGCGGATCGACAATAAAACATGGTTTGAACTGTTTGAAGAGGTGATGCCAAAGTTAACAGAAGAAAAATGGGGGCTGGCGGAATACTTTCCACTGGATGCAAATCTAAGCTATGACCAAACGAGTGAAACGGTCATTGTCGATGTCCCGGCTAATCACCAATATGGATTAGGTTCAGCTGCTGAAACGACCTTCACTAAAACCTTAAAGGAATCATTCCCGACTGGGAAGGTTAAAACCATTAGGTTTACTACTGAAGGAGAAAAAGGTATTGTTTTAGGTAATTATGGTGAAATATATGAGCTTAAAACAGAAGAATCCAAGAACCGTGCTTACTATTTTTCTTATTTAGCTAGTGACCCTCGTCCATATATGATTCCATCAGAGCAGGAATTTGATACTATTTTGGAAGCTTATTCGGCAATGGAGGTCGGAGAGGCTGAACTTGGTCTGCAAGCCTCAATTCCAACAGATACCGAGTTAGAAATTTCTACCGCAGAGGACGATACTCAAACTCTTAGAGTTAAAGTAGCGGGCGAAACGGCACATAATAATCAATTTTTATATCATTTTGAGGCTATCATGCTAACGGCTAAAAGCTTTGGATACGAGAAAATAAGAGTTGAAGGACAAGGGATAGAGCAAATTGGACCGTTCCACCTAGCTGAGGATATTCCATTACCAGTTGGGCCAAACAAAAAACTTATCGAACTAAACTAAGTCTGAATAGAATTCAGGCTCTTTTTTTATCTAAATTTGCATAAAGTTGCAGTTGATTACCAAATAATAACTCCATGTTTGTTATGCATACCTCGTGTATGGATAAAAGGTTCTATTTTGGGACAGGCTTTCATACGGTATGAGGTAGTAGTGTACAAAATCAGGGAGGATCATAATGAGAGACTATATTAGGCGTCTTCTAATAGCGGGATTGATTGCACTCTGTATTAGTTTACTCTTTCTAGGGGGAAAGAGTCCTAAAGCAGAAGGTGTGACCGTTCAAACTGAGCATTGGATTTGGCCAGCGGATGGAGAGATTACAGACACTTTTGGGACAAGAAATGGAATGCACATGGGTATTGACATAGCGGCGGATTTAAATACCCCTATATATGCTGTAGATGGCGGAGTGGTTAGTAAATCTTACTACTCTGATACATACGGTCATGTCGTTTTCATAAAGCACCAGAATGACTATGAGACGGTATACGCACACTTACATAAAAGAAATGTGGAAGAAGGGGACAGCGTCCGGCAAGGTACACAAATTGGTGAAATGGGAAATACAGGTGATTCCTCAGGAGTGCATTTGCATTTTGAAGTTCATCAAGATGAATGGACATACAGTAAAGAAAATGTAATCGATCCTGATCGTGCATTAGGATTGACCGAAATAGGACAGGCAGTAGTTGCACAAAGTAGGGCAAATCCGGGTGGGTCAATTGAAACTTCTAGTCAAGCCCAGTCAGAAGAAAACACACAGAAATTACACTCACCACAGAATATAAGGGGCTCTCAAGAAGGGGCGGACTCGTTACAATTTACCACCCATCAAGTCCAGCCTCGTGAGACATTATGGTCTATTGCCCAAAAATATCATTCAACAGTTGAAACCCTTGCAACCCTTAATAAAATTGAAGGGAATAATATAAAAGTTGGACAAAAACTCTTTATTGAAAAAAATTACTCTAAGTTCGAGGAGAAACATTATATAGTATCTAAAGGCGATACCTTAAGTTCAATCTCTAGGAAAACAGGTACAAGTGTAAAGGAAATTATCAAGAAAAATAAACTTGATTCTAATGTCATAAAACCTAAACAAGTGTTAGTAATTGATTAGGAAACCAATTTACAAATAGGAACGAGTGCGAAACGAGGCTCGTTCTTTTTGTACTTTCAGACCATCAACAATGTTGTAGTATTGTTGATTTGTCATAAATAAGACACATACATAAAGCTTTCCAAATTTTTGGTCTTAAAGTATAATAGATTTGTATAAAAAAATATGATCTATCTTCGGGGCGTGGTGAAATTCCCGACCGGCGGTGATGAGTGAAAACTCTAAGCCCGCGAGCCGAAAGGCAGGATTTGGTGCGATTCCAAAGCCGACAGTAAAGTCTGGATGGGAGAAGGTGGAGGTTCTGCAGGCATTCAAAAAATGCTATATTTTTTGAATGTTTATTAGGTGTACCTTCCTTTGGATAATCTCCCTCAAGCCTTTGGTTTGAGGGTTTTTCAATTCCTAGGTGCATTTGGTTTGCTGAACCTTTCTTCTTTGAGGTGGATCTCAAAAAGGAGAGAGGAAGAAAATGAAAAAATTTAGTGTCAAGGCGTTGGTTTCAATTGGAATGTTGAGCAGTATTTCTTATGTATTAATGTTATTAAATTTTCCAATACCGCCTTCCCAAACTTTTTAATGATTGATTTTAGCGACATACCTGCGTTAATAGCTGCGTTAATCTTTGGACCTGCTGCGGGAGTGCTGGTTGAACTGTTCAAAAATATATTAGATTACTTTATGACAGGAAGTGCTACTGGGGTACCAGTGGGGCATATTGCTAATTTCGTAGCTGGCATCTTGTTTGTTTTACCGGCATATTATATTTATAACAAATTAAAAACTAAAAAAGGGATGACGCTTGCTCTAGTAATAGCGACAGTGGTAATGAGTATTGTTATGAGTGTGCTAAATTACTATGTAATCATGCCAGCTTATACTCTGTTCCTAAATATGCCTGCTATGGCTGCCCCTGAACTAAAAACGATGATTGTTACAGGTATCTTGCCTTTTAATATTTTTAAAGGTTTACTAATTTCATTGGTATTCATGTTATTGTTTTCGAGAATGTCTACTTGGATTAGTAGGCAACAATATAAAAGTGCTTAAGAAAAAAGCAGCGGTGACATAGCCGCTGCTTTTTTTGTATTGGTTCTGTTAAACGTACCTGTTGATTTCCACTCGAGGCACGAGCGGTTCGCGGGCATGCCGTGGAGCCTGGCCAGATCCAGCGCCTAGCCCTCGAGTCGCTTCAGTCCGTCAGTTGAAGTAAAAGAACGACTTCATCTGTCAGCCTTCCAGCGCTTGTCGGGGCTGCTAAAGGCGCTTCCGCTTATTTCCTCGGCGCTAGAGTGCCTGTGGGGTCTCCCCTGCCCCGTACTCCCGCAGGACACTGAATTACATCCTTGAATATGCCCACGCACGAGAAAATGTGCAGTTCATTTTCGAGGAGTCTTCTTGCCTTCCGCTCCAATCAACGTCTGATAAATCAACAATATACTTTAACAAAGCCTTTGTATTAGTAGAAATGGATAAATAAAACCTCTGCTTGAATTAGCAGAGGTTCTATTAATAGCAAACTACTATTCGAATTTTAAAGCGTCACCATCGAATGGCTCGTCAGCTACTTTAATTGAGTCTGTTGGACAACCTTCAAAAGCGTCCATCATGTCATCTAATAATACGTCTGGAATCTCAACGATTCCTTCGTTATCATCAAGTGTTACAAACGCAATGCCCTCATCGTCGTAATCGTAGATGTCTGGAGCTGCTGCGCCACAAGCACCACAAGCGATGCAAGTTTCTTTGTCAACAATCGTATACTTTGCCATGAAAAAAACCTCCCGTATTTTAAACAGTTTGGTATCGTTTTCGAAATAATGTTTTATGAAAACGTCAGCCTCATGTTTATTGTAAAACTGTATCACCAACTTTTCAATACAAAAAAAGATTGAGAATAATTTTCGTTGAATATTCTCGTCCAAACATATAAGAAGTTTTCGTCATTAATTGTCGATTCATGCTAAAATGAAGGTAGGAACTTAGTATTTGCTTAATGAATGAAATTTAGACACAGCACAGGTTTGGGTGATCAAATGGCAATTTCTTATAGGGATGCAGTTTTTCTATATTGTTTAAACCAAATAAAAGATGAACGGTCCATTTATTCACTTTTTCACTTATTTCAAGGGAAAAAGTCATCCCAGACAATTCAGGATGCACATTTATATAACCTTACTGCTTTTTTTCGTGCCTTACCCTTTCTCACTAGAAATGAGATGGAAACCATCATAAAGGAAATTCAAAGCAGGGGATTCCTTGAGCAAATGTCTAGCGAAAATTATCGGTTAACAGAAGAGGGTGAAAGGGAGCTTCACGAGTTTCAAAAAGATGTAACTATGCCCCCAAGGTTTCTTGAGGGTTGGAGGTACCATCACCTTACCACTTTATTTTGGGAGCGGTTATCTATTTTTGTACAAGTATCTTCAAATTTAATTAACCAAAACAAAGGTTTTATTCCAATTCAAAATAAACAAGAAACAAAAGAGTGGTTAAAAAGCTTCTTGAAAAGGCAAAACACAAATAGGTATGAATTGGCTGAGCAGCTCTACACTGAACTTACAGAGTGTTTGCAACAGGAAAAGAGCATTGATCCTGCTGTACTCGTACTCAGGTTGACTGGACATAATAGGATAGGTTTAACCTCAGAACAAGCAGCTGAGAAGCTTGAGATGACCAATCCTCATTATCAACTAGAATTCCTAAATATTCTGCATTATATGATCAATACGGTTTCCCTAACTAAAAACGCTTTTCCTCTTTTAAGTAGTTTGGTTCAAGATGTCCAAAAGGAAGTTCCGTTAACTTTATCAACGGAAAAAACCTTCCAGCTTCTTCAGAAAGGGTACTTACCGAACGAAATAGCAGCAATGAGGAATCTTAAAATGAGCACAATTGAAGACCATATAGTAGAAATAGCTCTCCATATAAAGGAATTTGAATTAAATGGATACGTCAAACCTGATAAACAAAAGAGAATTATGGACGCTGCAAAAAAAACTTCAGCGAAAAAGCTGAAACAAATCCGTGATCAGGTGGATGATGTGAATTATTTTGAAATTAGGCTTGTATTAGCTAGAAATGGTGGTCAAAAGTGGAATTAGAACAGGCGTTACACCATTACTTTCAATTTAACTCCTTTCGCAAAGGTCAACGTGAAGTAATTGAATCTGTTCTTAGAGGACAGGATACTATCGCGATGTTGCCTACAGGCACAGGTAAATCACTTTGTTATCAGTTACCGGGCTATATGTTAAACGGTAAAGTGATTATTATTTCGCCCCTTCTTTCATTGATGCAAGATCAAGTGGAGCAAATGAAGGCGTTGGGTGAAAAACGTGCAGTAGCCATTAATTCCTTTTTAACACCTTTTGAGAAAAAACAAATTCTAAAACAACTTAATAGCTATAAATTTATATTTGTTTCTCCAGAAATGCTTAGGACAGAACTTATCGTGAATAAATTGAGGGAATTAAAAGTGGCCCTTTTGGTTATCGATGAGGCTCATTGCATTTCACAATGGGGATATGATTTTAGACCTGATTATTTAAAGATTGGTGAAGTTAGGGAAGCTTTAAATAGTCCATTGACAATTGCTTTAACCGCTACGGCTACTGAAGAGGTCAGAAAGGATATAGCAAAGTATCTTAAGCTGGAGAATTGGAAGGAATTCGTATTTTCGGTTGATCGACCAGAGATTTCTATTGGAGTTGAAATCGTTGGTCAGCAGGAAAAACAAAAAAGGATATTCGAGTTAGTTGAAAATCTGGAAGGCCCAGGGATCATTTATTTTTCTAGTAAAAAAATCGCAGAACAAATGGCATCAAAGCTTCGCGGTCGAGGGGAACAAGTAATGGCTTACCACGGAGGTATTGACCAAGAAGCGAGGATCCTAATTCAACAGCAGTTCATTCATGGTCAACTTAACATTGTATGTGCAACAAGTGCATTCGGAATGGGGATTAACAAAGAAAACGTCCGGTATATCATTCATTATCATATGCCACTTCAATTAGAATCCTACCTACAAGAAATTGGAAGGGCTGGGAGAGATGGCAAAAACAGTTTAGCTGTTCTACTTTATACTCCAGGGGATGAACAGTTAAGCATACAACTAGCTGAAGGGGAAATCCCGGATAAAGAACAAATTAACATGCTTTTTAATGTGATTCAGCATCACCAGCTTAGTTTAATGAATATAACCGAGAATGAGGATTTGCTCATTCGGTCTTGCGGCTTTAGCGAGACTCAATGGAGAATAGTGGCGAACTATATTGCTAGTCGTGAAAGGGTGAACCCATCTGACGTTAAGGAGGAGTTTTACCATTATATAACAGACAGATTGCGAATTAAAAAAGAAAAAATTGCTATGGTGTTAGAGTATCTTCAACATAGAGGCTGCAAACGTACGTTTATCCTGAATTATTTCAAAGAAAAGGCTTCAGTAGATAAGGTAAATTGTTGCAGTTCTTGTGGATTAAATTTAAGTGATTTTAGGAAAAATACAGGCTTAAATAACACTAATAAAAATTTTAACTGGAAACAAGAACTGGCCACGATGCTATTAAGTAGGCGATTATAGATGAAAAGAGATCAGTATAGAGAACTTATAAGGGGTTTATCAGATAAAGAGTTGTCGTTCCATCTTTTCTTAACGCAAGGTTTGTTGTTAGGAGTATCACTTATTTTAGGCATATTTTTATTTGATGGCTTAGATGATTTCCTTGAACTTATCCAATGGATTGACCCGCTAATTTGGCAAGTTGGAGCGACGGCTGGTGTAGCAGTAGTGATAGCAGATTTAACGCTGATGAAATTTCTCCCCCCGTCGCTCTATGATGATGGGGGATTGAATGAAAGGATTTTCCGTAATAAAAATGTGCTTCAAATCGCTGTTATCACAGCATTGGTTGCATTCAGTGAGGAAATTTTATTCCGTGGGATCATTCAAACACATACTGGTTTAATTGTTTCAAGTGTTATTTTTGCTCTTGTCCACTATCGTTACTTATTTAATTGGTTCTTATTTTTAAATATTATCTTTCTAAGTTTTATTATTGGGTTTATATACATGAAGACTGGGAATCTAGCCGTAACCATTACGATGCATTTCATTATTGATTTTCTCCTGGGTCTATCTATAAGTGTAAGAAATAAGCAGGAACAGGAAGGGATATTAAATGAATAAGGAAGCGCCTTACCGTGATCAAGCAGAACGTACCCGAAAAAAAATAGTGCGGACTAAAGGTAACAATGCTAGTCCGGAAATGGAGGAATTACCACCTAGAAGTAAACTACATAGACCAAAGAGAAATAAAAATAAGTGGAAATTAAAATACCCAGTTATTAGACTCCTCGCTTTATTTTTTATATTATTGCCGATTTCCATTTTTAGCGCCTATAGTTATTTAAATAACCATGACGGGCACGGGGAAAATGGGGGTATTAAGTCCGGAGGCTATGAGAAAATTAGTATCGAAAAAAATAGCAATAATAAGGAAACAGAACCCTCACTACCTGTTAGTTTTGAAGAGAAGGATATAGAGGCAGAGGAAAAATCATCTATTGAACCTGCACCATTAGCAAAGGATTCTGTCCCTTCGCCAGCCGACAGTAAAAATCCCCCTACTGTTGCCCCAAAAACACAGGTTTCCAATAAAGTTTCCCCAGCTGAGGCTAAGAAACCTCAAGATTTAGATTCTAAACAAGAACAAGAGACTAGAGACTCAAATTCAGAAGTGGTACAGACCGAGGAGAAGATTGTCTATCATACCGTCAAGGAAGGGGATAATCTGTTTAGAATTTCACTTACCTACTTTAACTCACAACACGGAATGGAAATTATCCGGAATGCAAATAACCTTCAGGGGGATGAGGTTCAATTAGGACAAATATTGAAAATTCCGTTAGATAATTAAAAATAAGTCGGTTTCTCCGGCTTATTTTTAAATTCTCTACTTACATATTTATTAGGACAAGGTCATATATTCCTTTTGAGGAGGGGTGGATATGGAGCATTCAATCATACACCTTGATGACCGTACAGATCAGGCTACAAAACAAATGCTGAATAATGTAGTAAAGAGGAAGCGAAAGTATGATGATTTTAAGAGGAAACATTTAATTGTAATGATACTAACAATGGGTATGGCTTTACTATTCCTTCTGTACCTTTATCAAACGACAATAAAACCCTACTCGTATTCTTTTTACGAAGTTTTTTCGGCATTTTTCAGTCACTCAGGTAATTTATATTTATTTATTTTAACTGGAGGTCTCTTTGGGTTGATGAATCTTCTTAGAGAAAAACGTGACAAAGCAGAAAAAGAATTTCATGCCTTGAGATGTGAAATTATCGATAAGAGTAAGGATTTATGGAAAAAAGAACATGAATGGAAAAGTCGTCATATCGTTTTTGAGATGATGAAAGAAAAATTTGATATTAACTTATATCATGAGAATAAGTAAGAATGCTGAAATATTCTCATTTCTCTAGCAAACAGTTTCTGGAAATTGTTTAAGATTCATGCTAGTCTAGAACTAATTCAATTCCTCTTATACTTTGTATGAGAGGTTTTTATTTTAATAAGAAAGGGTAAAGACATGGAATACCTTTTAAGCATGATGTTGGTTATTATTATTGTTGCTTGTATCCTTATTTATCATATGTTTCAAGAAGCCCATGCGGATAGAACGCTGACTCATCATTTAGATTTTCAAGAATTACCCTTTGATTTTGAAAAGTTAACAATCTTTTTTATTTCTGATATTCACAGAAGAAAAGTTGCTGACACCATAGTAGAAAATGCCAAGGGAAAGGCTGAACTTGTGATAATAGGGGGAGACCTAGCAGAAAAAGGGGTTCGTTTAAACCGAGTCAAAGAGAATCTAGAGCGTCTTAAGCAAATTGGTCCTGTTTATTTTGTTTGGGGGAATAATGACTACGAAATTAACACTAATAAGCTTAGGGAACTAATGGGTAAGATGGAAGTTACGATTCTAGAAAATACCGCTTTCTATATAAAAAGTCGTAAACAAGCGATGGTTGCTCTCCTTGGTGTAGATGATACTACTGTGGGGCAAAGTGACCTTGAGGGTGCAATTAAAGGTTCAAACGAATCCTCATTTAGAATATTAGTTAGTCATAATCCAGATATCATACATTCGATTACTCCGGAACATCAAATCCAGTTAGTTCTTAGTGGGCATACCCATGGTGGTCAGATACGAATTTTTGGTTTTGGACCGTATGAAAAGGGAGGAATCAAAAGAGTTGGGAATACCCTTTTATTTGTAAGCAATGGGTATGGGACGACTACTCTCCCATTAAGATTAGGTGCAAAAGCAGAAACGCATTTAATTACGATCACAAATTCGCGCTCCCAAGTTGATGATGAGATTGTAAGATGGCAAGATAGTTAGTAGGTATCTAAAGAAAAAAACTCACCTTCCGAGAATTATCTCATACACTATAAACAAGAGCTTCGTTAACGGCAGGGGGCACGAATATGCGCTTAGAGAGGTTAACATATAATAAAATTAAAATATTTTTAACGACTGATGACCTTTCGGATCGAGGGTTATCCAAGGAAGATATTTGGAAAGACTCGATGAAGTGGAATCAGTTATTTCATGATATGCTCGAAGAAGCAAGTGACGAATTGGGGCTTGAAATACTTGGAACAGTTGCGGTAGAAGTTTTTTCATTGCAGGCCCAGGGCATGGTTATGATTGTGACTGTTGAAGAACAGGAGCAAGATGAGGTACCCTTTGATGATGAGGGCTTTATTGAGATGCAGGTTACAATGGAAGGCCGTGAAATTATTCTTTTTGAATTTGCCAACATTGAAGATGTGATCCAGCTGTCCAAACGATTATATGATGCTGGGATTGGTGGAGGAAGCTTATACTTTTTAAATGATACTTACTATTTATCAATGAATGGGTTACAACCTGATCCTGATAAAACGGTTTCTTTGCTAGCGGAATATGGAAATCCATCGATTTTTAGCATCCATCGTTTAATCGAATATGGTAGGGAAATCATTGATGAAAATGCAGTTGATACAATGGTTTATCACTTTTTTTAAAACAGCAGTCTTTTTTGACTGCTGTTAGTTTTAAACAATAATAAGAACCGTTTATTATTCTTGCATTAACTTTCTAAAAGTGTAATACTATGTCATGAAAGCGTCTATAACTGCAATTGCAATTTTAGGAGGATTTCAAGAATGGTGGCCGCACAAAATGACGGAAATGCAAATACAGAAGAAAAGCTTGACGTCCTGCGTTCTACGCAAACTGTTATTCATAAGGCTTTAGAGAAGCTAGGATATCCGGACGAAGTCTATGAGTTACTAAAAGAACCGTTAAGAATGATGACAGTCAAAATTCCAGTTAGGATGGACGATGGTACTGTAAAAGTCTTTACTGGATATAGGGCTCAGCATAATGATGCAGTTGGTCCAACAAAGGGTGGCATTCGTTTTCACCCAAATGTAACGGAAAAAGAAGTGAAAGCGCTATCAATATGGATGAGTTTAAAATGTGGAATCGTAGACTTGCCATATGGTGGCGGTAAAGGTGGAATTGTCTGTGACCCGCGTGATATGAGTTTCCGGGAATTAGAGAGATTAAGTCGTGGGTATGTTCGGGCTATAAGCCAAATTGTTGGTCCAACAAAAGATATCCCTGCTCCAGATGTTTTTACTAATTCCCAAATTATGGCGTGGATGATGGACGAATATAGTAGAATTGATGAATTCAATTCCCCTGGATTTATTACAGGTAAACCATTGGTTCTTGGTGGTTCACATGGAAGAGAATCAGCTACTGCGAAAGGTGTTACGATTTGTATTCGTGAAGCAGCGAAGAAGAAGGGCATTGAATTAGAAGGAGCGAGAGTAGTCGTTCAAGGTTTCGGCAATGCAGGAAGTTTCCTTTCTAAATTCATGCATGATGCTGGTGCTAAGGTTGTAGGGATTTCTGACGCATATGGTGCTCTCTATGATCCCGAAGGCCTTGATATTGATTATTTGCTTGACAGACGTGATAGTTTTGGCACCGTTACAAAGCTTTTTAATAATACAATTTCAAATAAAGAGCTACTTGAACTTGACTGTGACATCCTTGTACCTGCTGCGATTGAAAATCAAATTACCGAAGAAAATGCTCATAATATTAGAGCAAGTATCGTTGTCGAAGCAGCAAATGGACCGACTACATTAGAAGCAACACAAATTCTTACAGATCGAGGAATCCTGCTTGTACCAGATGTATTGGCTTCAGCTGGTGGTGTCACCGTATCCTATTTTGAATGGGTTCAGAATAACCAAGGCTATTACTGGACGGAAGAAGAGGTAGAATCTAAGTTAGAAAAGGTAATGGTTAAGTCCTTTGATAATATCTTTAATACCGCCCAGAGTAGGCGTGTCGACATGCGTTTAGCTGCCTACATGGTAGGTGTGCGAAAAATGGCTGAGGCAAGTAGATTTAGAGGCTGGATTTAAGCGAACAGATTGAATCTTAACGTAAAATCTCCTATCATTTAAGATAGGAGATTTTTTTTTGATAAAATACTCTATAAAATACAACAGTGGTTAACGGGTCAAGAGAAGGAGTGCCATGAAAAATGTCAAATGAAGATATTATTATTATTGGCGGAGGCCCTTGTGGTCTAGCTGCGGGGATTGCTCTAAAGAAAATGGGGAAAAATCCTCTAATCATCGAGAAAGGAAACATCGTCAACGCCATTTATCATTATCCAACACATCAAACCTTCTTTAGTAGTAGTGAAAAGTTATCAATTGGTAATGTTCCATTTATAACCGAAGAACACAAACCAAAACGAAATCAGGCCCTAGTTTATTATCGTGAAGTTGTTAAACGAGAGGACCTTCGAATCCATGCTTTTGAAAAGGTGGAAAGTGTTGACAAGACTGTTGATGGGAAATTTAAAATTATTTCTAATAAACAAGAATATAGCGCCAATTATGTTGTAGTCGCAACAGGGTATTATGACCATCCAAATTATATGGGGATTACAGGAGAAGACTTGCCTAAAGTTTTTCATTATTTTAAAGAGGCACACCCCTTTTTCGATATGGATGTAGCCGTGATAGGGGGAAAAAACTCTAGTGTGGATGCAGCCCTTGAGCTTGTAAAAGCAGGTGCCAGGGTAACAGTATTGTATCGAGGAAAGGAATATTCGAGTAGTATTAAGCCTTGGATTCTCCCTGAGTTTGAAGCACTAGTTCGTAATGAGGTGATCAAGATGGAATTCAATGCTCAAGTAACGGAAATAAGAGAAAAAGAGCTTGACTATGAACAAGAAGATAGTCGGAAAACAATTAAAAACGATTTTGTTTTTGCGATGACCGGTTATCACCCGGACCATGGTTTTCTGAAAAAAATGAAGGTTGAAATCGATGACTATACGGGACGACCGAATTTTAACCCAGATACAATGGAAACGAATGTTTCTGGAATTTTTATTGCAGGAGTAATTGCAGCTGGGAATAATGCCAATGAGATTTTCATTGAGAATGGTCGCTTTCATGGTGATCAAATTGCTATCGCAATCCAGGAAAAAGAGCAGGTTAAATAAAAAGCAAAAGCAGGCCGGTTTCTTATAACGGATTCGGATTTCGAATACAAAAACTAATTTAGCACCCCAATTAGCAGTCCTATTCGCAACTGAATTAGACTGCTTCTTTTGTTGATATATATGGGGTTTAATAAAATGAACGGTAAATCCGCCCTGAATTTCGAACCCCTTATAACATGGTGTCATAAGTTTTTGTCAGCATGAAAATTCGCATGCTAATTGTTATACCAATTGGTGTGCGGGAGGGGGGATGTCTGAGAGGCAGATAAATGAAGCAGACATTCTTTCTTATCCTTAATTGAGTAACCTCTGCTTGTTTAAATAAGGGGAGTTTTTCCCTTTAGCCTGCAGAATAGGGCTCGGTTCGGGGGATATAAGGGGAGTTTTTCCCGTTAAGGCAAACCAAAATGGTCCATTTTCATGTTTTACGATTAAATAGGCGGAATCTTTCCCTCTATTTAATCTATTTTTTGTGCTATTTCCTTAATAAGGGGAATTTCTCCACTTATTTTAGTAGCTTATTTCCTAGCAATTCTTGAAGATTTGGAAATCGCTGAACCGTGCTTATCTTTGGATAAAAAATGGTTGGAGCATATGTCTCCAACCATTTTTTATCATTTACTTGCCGAATTGCTTTTTAATTCAAGTGCGCATTACTATTACGAAAAGCAATGTTAATTCGTATTTTGTACTTCAAAACAGAACCCGTTAGGTTTCTTACAGCCTGCTTTTTTCAAACGGCAAGAAAGTAATAAAAGTTTTAACATAGAGAATAGTCTAGCTCCAGCGCCCTAGCGGCTAGTGTCCTTCGCTCTCCGAGTAAAATTTGGGTTTTGGATTTTTACCGCCCTACGATTGCGTCAAGCACGAATGCGCCTCCGGCTCTTCGTGTTGTCTAGCTGCTGCGGCTAACTCCTCAGGTCATAAGCCAACCCGGAATTGAAGGCAAAGAGCACCTTCTATTCCGGGTTGTCTTATGCCAGTCGGAGTTGAACAAGCCGCCTCCGCTTTTCACTTTCCTTTATCTCAGTTGGAGAGCTCCAGGCCATACGCCGCTGACCAGGGCGCTTGCGCTTTTCTATTGTCCAGCTCCAGCGCCCTAGCGGCTAGTGTCCTTCGCTCTCCGCCCTACGATAAGTCAACATCGAATCGCCTCCGGCTCTTCGTGTTTCCTTTATCTCAGTTGGAGAGCTCCAGGCCATACGCCGCTGACCAGGGCGCTTGCGCTTTTCTTACAGTCTAAACATTTCTGCTATTTCGTTCAGGTCGTTTGTTCTAGCTAGAGCAACCAAAAGCTTTATCCTTGCTTTTTGACCATTAAGACCATTTGAAAATATGACTCCCATTTCCTTTAGGTGTTTACCGCCGCCTTCGTAGGCATATACATCCTGAACAATCCCATTAAATGCCCGTGAAACAACGACAACTGGAATGTTATGGTCTAGTAAAGCTTTGATACCTGGTACGGTAGCAGGGGGCATATTTCCTTGGCCAAGAGCCTCAATGACTACTCCATTAATCTTTAAGTCCCTTACAGCATAGAAGAGTGAGGCATCCATTCCAGTATGGGCTTTAATGAGAACAACCTGTTTTGATAAATCAGAAATAGTGTAATTCTCTCGATAGGAGGGCATATGATGGAAGAAGATACCTTGTTTGGTAACAATTCCAATTGGTCCAAATTGAGGACTTTGAAAGGTAGAAACATTACTAGTATGCGTCTTAGTTACATTTTCTGCTGTATGAATTTCATCATTTAAAACAACGAGAACCCCTTTGTTATGTGCCTCTTTACTAGAAGCCACCCTAATAGAAGAAATTAAATTATACAGACCATCAGATCCAATTTCATTGCTTGAACGCATCGCACCGGTTACCACAATGGGGAAATTAGCCTGTACACTTAGGTCTAAGAAATACGCCGTTTCCTCTAGCGTATCGGTACCATGAGTTATCACGGCGCCATCAATTTCCGTACTCTGATTGTACCGTTCAAGAAGTTGTTTAAGCTCCATCATATTTTTCATCGTGATATGGGGTGAAGGCAGATTAAAAGGCTCTTCTACAATTAAGTTAGCTAAACTGCTGAGAATCTGACCTTCTTCTGTTAGAGGGTTTTTAGCCCCGGGTTTAACGGCTCCCCTTGTATCCTCGCTCATTGAAATGGTTCCGCCTGTATGTATTAGTAAGATTGTTTTTTTCAAAAATTAGAACCTCCCTTCTGGTAGATTTAGAAGTATTCATTTTCTTTCTACCCATATCATGATACGATTATTAAAACAATTTGAAAAGAGGATAGCTAATGCTTGGAATTGTAACCGCTGGAATTGCTCCAGGCTTGGCACTTATGAGTTATTTTTATTTGAAAGACCAATATGGTTCCGAGCCGTTTGCGATTGTTTTTAAGACATTTATTTTTGGCGCCCTACTCGTTTTTCCGATTATGTTCATTCAATACGTCCTTAATGTGGAAAACGTTTTACAAGGCTTATTCTATGAACCCTTCATTTCAATGGGGTTATTGGAAGAGTTTTTTAAATGGTTTATTTTGTATTATACAATTTATCAGCATGTATCATTTGATGAGCCCTATGACGGCATTGTCTACGGTGCATCTGTTTCACTAGGCTTTGCTACGATTGAAAATATTTTTTACCTTTTTGCCAATGGACTTGAATATGCCTTCGGACGTGCGCTTCTTCCAGTTTCTAGTCATGCATTATTTGGTGTCATAATGGGGTACTATTTTGGCAAAAGCAAATTTTCACCAGGTTCCAAGCACAAATGGTTGTTTTTATCCTTATTGATTCCTGTCATCCTTCATGGAAGTTATAATTATATCTTAATTACTCTAGAGGATTGGCTGGTCATGATGATTCCATTTATGATTTTCCTTTGGTATTTAGGATTGAAAAAAGTGAAAAAGGCACGCCTAATGAGTGACAAGCATTTTAATCAACAAATAATTTATGAAAAACCCTTCATTTCAGGAAAATGAGGGGTTTTTTCTATTTTCTTGCATAAAAGCACAATTGTTACAAAAAATAGGGTTAATCTTAAATGTTACTAGTATACATCAGGGGGGTTGTTCGTGAAAATCAAGTCGTTATTAAAAATGGTTACAGTACTCGTTTTAATCATCACTCTGATTCCTTGTAGCAACTTTGAACAACGTGCTGAGGCGTTTTCAAATCAAGTGATTAGGCAAGGAGCTGTCGGTGATGATGTCCTTGAATTGCAGTCAAGGCTCCAGTACCTCGGCTTTTACAACGGCAAAATTGACGGAGTATTTGGTTGGGGCACCTATTGGGCACTTAGAAATTTTCAATATGAATTTGGAATGAAAGTGGACGGATTGGCTGGAGAAGAGACAAAAGCGAAACTTGTTAAAGCCTCAAAATACCATGAGGATCATGTAAAAAAACAAATTCGCGAAGGAAATAAATTTACCCATTATGGTGGAACAGACATTAATAAACAAGGTGGTTCTAAGGCCCCTGCAAAGAACCAAACTGGAGCAAAGGGAAATAATCAATCAGGTACACAAGGCCAAGCTAAGCAGCAACCTAGTGGTCAGGAGAACAAAAATGGACAATCTGAAGCACAAGGAAACCAAGCGGCACCGCAACAAAATAATAACAATCAGTCTAAGGTGACAGCTGCAAATACGCCAAACGGATTTTCACAAAATGATATTCAATTAATGGCAAATGCTGTTTATGGTGAGGCTCGGGGAGAACCATATGAAGGTCAGGTAGCCGTGGCTGCAGTCATTATCAATAGACTAGAGAGTGCTACTTTTCCTAATACGGTATCTGGCGTTATATTTGAACCACTTGCATTTACAGCGGTTGCTGATGGGCAGATTTGGCTAACTCCGAATGAAACAGCAAAGAAAGCTGTCCTTGATGCAATTAATGGAATGGACCCGACGGGAGAAGCAACCTATTACTTTAATCCAGATACAGCGACAAGCAGCTGGATTTGGGGTCGACCACAAATTAAGAAGATTGGTAAACATATTTTTTGTAAATAGAGGTGAGGAATTTTGCTAAGAGGCATCTTAATTACGGTTCTTGCTATAGGCGTTGCTGGGGCAGCTTTTTGGGGCTACCAAGAACACCAAGAAAAAAACGCAATTCTTCAAAACGCGGAAAATAATTATCAAAGAGCCTTTCATGATCTATCGTTTCAGATGGACCTATTGAACGACAAGATTGGAACTTCATTAGCGATGAATTCCCGAAGTTCACTCTCTCCTGCTCTAGCAGAAGTTTGGAAGATTACTTCCCAAGCGCACAATGACGTTGGGCAACTACCATTGACGCTAGTACCTTTTAATAAAACAGAAGAATTTCTAGCAAATGTAGGGGATTTTGCTTACAAAACAGCAGTTCGAGACTTAGATAAGGAGCCCTTAACTGATAAGGAATATAATCAGTTGAAATCCTTGTATCAAGAATCTGCTAAAATCCAAAATGATCTTAGGAAGGTTCAACATATGGTGCTTGAAAATCATCTTACTTGGATGGATGTTGAGCTAGCACTTGCTACAGAGGGAGCACCTAAGGATAATACCATTATTGATGGTTTCAAAACAGTAGAGAAAACCGTAGAAAGCTACTCAGAAACTGAGTTTGGCGCTGGAATGGTTACAATGAAACAAGAAGATGATAACTTTAAATACTTAAAGGGCAAAAAGATAAATAAAAATGAAGCCAAGGAAATAGCGAAGAAATGGGCTAACCCCAATGATGGGGTAGAGATTAAGGTAACTGAGAATGGAGAAGGCGCAGACTATGGCTTTTTCAGCGTCTACCTCGAGGATAAAAAAAATAACACCCATTCTTCAATGGATATTACCAAAAAGGGAGGATATCCAATCTGGTACCTTTCTTCTCGAGATGTCAAGGAACAAACAATTAGTTTAAATGATGCGGCAGAAAAGGCCATTGCCTTTTTAAAGGATCATGAATTTACAGACCTTGACCTCTTTGAAAGTGCGCAGTATGAAAATATGGGGGTTTTCTCTTTTGTTGGGAAAAAGAATGATGTCAGAATTTATCCTGATGCCATGAGAGTGAAGGTCGCTTTAGATAATGGAGACATCGTTGGTTTTTCAGCTGAAGATTATTTAAAATCTCATCATGAAAGAGAGATCCCAGAACCGACCATTTCTGCTGATGAAGCAAAGAAACAGGTGAATCCAAATGTTGACATTATGGAAGAGGGTCTAGGTGTTATCCTTAATGACTTAAGTAAAGAAGTGCTATGCTACGAGTTTACAGGAGTATTAGGGGACGACACGTACAGAATCTATATTAATGCTGAAAGTGGTATTGAAGAGAAGGTAGAAAAACTGGATAATGCAGAACAAATTTACGAAGACGTAGTGTAAGGAAAAGCCACGCTTTTCCTCTTACAAAGTCCTTATGATTAAATTGAGACAAATCTTCCCATAATAAATGGGAAGGAGCGGGATAGGGTTGAAAACGTTTGAAAGAATATTAATTAAATTGGTTATCATTCAGTTTGCTTTTCTGTTCATTACTCAGCTTTTCTTCCATCAGTTGAATGTTTTGCCCGAACTTAAGGTCATTACCCAATATGAAGGGGTTGTGAAAGAAAAAAATACTGAATCGGTAGAAACGATATGGGAAAATCAGAAAGCAGGGAAATGACCTGCTTTCTTTTTTTCTTGGTTGCACTTGCTTGTCTTGTGTTAAAATAAAGAGAAATGTTATTTACACCGTCGGGTTATAGGAGGCATTATGAATAAGAGAATTTCAATCGCTATTGATGGTCCAGCTGCAGCTGGTAAAAGTACCGTTGCTAAAATCGTAGCTGAAGGACTGGAATACATATACATAGATACAGGTGCGATGTACAGGGCGCTCACATATAAGGCAATCAAGAATCAGACTGATATCAAAAATGAAGCGGCTCTGATGGAAATCCTTAATGATTCCACTATTGATTTATTACCAGGGCAAGCAGGCCAGATTGTATTATTAGATGGTACTGATGTGACAAACGATATAAGAACCTCAGAAGTGACAAATAATGTATCTGTTGTCGCAGCACATGAGGCTGTTAGGATAGAAATGGTAAAAAGACAGCAGCGTTTTGCCGAAAGAGGTGGGGTCGTTATGGATGGGAGAGATATAGGTACCCATGTATTACCTAACGCCGAGGTAAAGGTTTTTTTACTTGCTAGCGTCGAAGAAAGAGCACAGCGAAGGCACGCTGAAAATATTCAAAAAGGGTACCCATCCGATCTTGAAATCTTGAAGCAAGAGATTGCACAGCGGGACAAGTTTGATTCAGAGCGTGAGGTAGCACCATTGAAAAAGGCTAAAGATGCAGTAGAAATCGATACAACATCGTTATCCATTCAGCAGGTCGTTGATCAAATAATGAAGCTTGCCCTCGAAAGGATTGGATAATCGTGACTTTTTATGACTTCGCTAGATCGGTTGTATACGGTGTATTCAAACCCCTCTACCGGGTTGAGGTCATTGGGAGGGAGAATATCCCTGCCGAAGGAGGGGTGCTACTCTGTTCGAACCATATTGACAATTTCGACCCGATTATTGTTGGAATGATGGCTCCTAGGCCCGTTTACTTTATGGCAAAAGAAGAGCTTTTCAAAGTACCCATTCTAGGGAAAATGGTCCCGCATTTAAATGCATTCCCGGTCAAACGAGGAATGAGTGACCGGGACGCTCTTCGAAAAGGCCTAGCAATCTTAAAAGATGGGAAGGTCTTAGGATTATTTCCAGAGGGTACTAGAAGTAAGAACGGTGAGCTGGGGAAAGGCCTAGCAGGGGCAGGCTTTTTTGCACTTAGAACAGAAGCCCAGATTGTTCCCTGTGCAGTTATCGGTCCATACCGGCCATTGCGCAAATTAAAGGTGGTCTATGGAAAACCGATTAATATGGCAATAATCAAAGAAAATAAGGGAAATGCTGAACAAGCAACTGAATTAATTATGGGAGAAATCCGTAAACTATTAAACGAATACAAATAAGCATTTCACAAGTGAACAGCATTGCCGCTAGTGTGAGTTGTGCTTTATCGCTTGACAAAAAAGAGGATTTATAAGAAGTTAATGAAAAGAGACTTTTTTAGAATATTCTCTATCTAATATTTTCAATGGGATGAATTCATCTCGATATTTTAGAGTAGTCCATGGATTAAGGAGGAGTACATATGTCAGAAGAAATGAATCAAATTGAGGTAAAAAGTTTCGATACTGGTGATCGAGTTAAAGGTCAAGTAACCAAAGTAGAAGAAAAGCAAGTTATTGTCAATATTGAAAA
This sequence comes from Mesobacillus maritimus, assembly GCF_044803185.1. Classification (GTDB taxonomy): domain Bacteria; phylum Bacillota; class Bacilli; order Bacillales; family Cytobacillaceae; genus Mesobacillus_B; species Mesobacillus_B maritimus_B. Next base: position 4,008,528 of record NZ_CP085225.1, on the reverse strand, counting down.
TAGTAAGTTAGACGGGATTATCCCGATTAGTGAGCTTTCAAGCCTTCATATTGAAAAAGCAGAGGATGCCGTCAAGGAAGGCGATGAGCTTGATTTAGAAGTGCTCAAGGTTGAAGAAGATGCATTAATTCTGTCAAAGCGAAAGGTTGATGCAGAGAAGGCTTGGGACGAACTACAAGCTAGATTTGAAAGTGGAGAAGTGTTTGAAGCAGAGGTCAAGGACGTTGTCAAAGGTGGTCTTGTAGTAGACCTTGGAGTTCGTGGATTTGTACCTGCTTCCTTGGTAGAAGCCCATTTTGTGGAGGACTTTTCCGATTACAAGGGAAAAAATCTAACATTTAAAATTGTAGAATTCGATAAGGAAAAAAATCGCTTAATTTTATCCCATCGTGCTGTTGTGGAACAAGAGCAAAGTAAGAAAAAACAGGGTCTTCTTGAGTCCCTAGAAGCTGGACAAGTAATTGAAGGAACGGTTCAGCGTATTACTGATTTTGGTGCATTTGTGGATATCGGCGGGGTTGACGGGCTAGTTCATATTTCTCAACTATCTCATGAGCATGTTGAGAAGCCTTCAGATGTTGTCCAAGAAGGACAAAAAGTACAGGTTAAGGTTTTGAGTGTTGACAGCGATAATGAAAGAATTTCACTTTCAATAAAAGAAACACTTCCTGGGCCTTGGGCAGATATTGAAGAAAAGGCTCCGAAGGGAAGTACGTTGGAAGGTGTAGTTAGACGTTTGGTTTCTTATGGGGCATTTGTTGAAGTGTTCCCTGGTGTTGAGGGTCTTGTTCATATTTCTCAAATCTCCCACCGCCATATCGGAACGCCTCATGAAGTCTTGCAAGAAGGTCAAGAAGTGAAGGTTAAGGTTCTTGATGTAAATAAGGCAGATGAACGTTTATCTCTAAGTATGAAGGAATTTGAACCGAAAGAAGAACCAGATGCTTCAGAATATGAACTACCAGAAGAATCAAAAGGATTTCAGTTGGGTGAAATGATTGGAGATAAGCTTAAGAATTTAAAACAATAATGGTGATGTATAGTGTCAAGAAGTGAACGAAAAACAGATCATATAAGGCTTGCCCTTGAGACTGGTCAGCTGCGCAAAACAGGTTTAGATGACATTACTTTTGTTCATCAAAGTATTCCTGAGTCTTCACTTAACTCCATTAATTTAAAAACAGAAATTGGCGAACTTGTATTAAGTTCGCCAATTTTTATAAATGCAATGACAGGTGGAGGCGGAGAAAAGACTCTCGAAATCAATCGGAACCTTGCGCAGGTGGCGAAAGAAACAGATATTGGCATTGCCGTGGGTTCCCAAATGTCAGCTTTAAGGAATCAAGAAGAAAGGCGTACATTTGAAGTGGTTCGTAAGGAGTACCCGAACGGGACTATTTTTGCTAACCTGGGGAGTGAGGCCGACGTTGGTCAAGCTAAAGCTGCAGTAGAGATGGTTCAAGCAGATGCTTTACAAATTCACTTAAATGTTGTCCAGGAGTTAGCAATGCCAGAAGGCGACCGTGACTTCCGTGGTATGCTTTTGCGGATTGATAAGATAGTTAATGAAGTAAATGTTCCTATTATTGTAAAGGAAACAGGTTTTGGTATGGGGCAAGAAACGATTGAGAAACTCTTTTCTTTAGGAGTATCTGCTATCGATGTAGGTGGATTTGGTGGGACGAATTTTGCTGCGATCGAAAATCAGCGTAGGTTAACTAAACTATCCTTTTTTGAGGGCTGGGGGATACCAACAGCGGTTTCAATCGCTGAGGCTAGACATATGAGTCCAACCCATCCCATCATTGCCTCTGGTGGGATACAAACTAGTTTAGATATCGCCAAGGGAATTGCCTTAGGTGCAAATGCGGTAGCACTTGCTGGGTATATATTAAAAATACTCACCGACAGTGGACCTGAGAAACTAGTTGAAGAAATTAATAAGATGAAACAAGAGCTTACGATGATTATGACAGCTCTAGGGACGAATACAGTGAAGGAATTGCATGATACGCCCTTGATTATTTCTGGGGAAACATGGCACTGGCTTACTCAAAGAGGAATCGATACAAAGAAATATAGTATTAGGAAAAAATAAGCTTCTGCCTTGTGGCAGAGGCTTATTTTTTTGTCGTTTAGGATTATAAAAGGTTATGGATTTAAGCTATAAGTCTTTATTTATTCACTTTGTTTACCGTCATTGAGCCTGTGTGCTTCTTCAGGGCTTTGTAGTTTTGAAGCCCCAGGATAATGAAGTGCTTGATCTCGATCAGACTCAACATGTCCACTTTTTCTTAATTTTCTTTCCTGTCTATCGCGTCCCATTTTTTCACCTCCTCCTCTTAACATGGAACTAGTAAAAAAGTTTATACAAGAAAGATTAAAGTACATAGGATGCAGACATAATGGAAATGATAGGAGGGGACGCAATGGAAGGGGCATTATTTTACTGGTTTACATGGCTTGGCTGGGTATGGACCACCTTTTTTATGGAAAAACAAAATAAATACAGATTTAACATTGCCTTCTTGCTACTCATTCTGATTATTGCCTCTCCCTATAAAATGGTAATTCTGGGGGTTGAGGTATACATACCAGCAATCGTACTTATGACTTTCTTTTTGATAGAAACTGCAAAGCTAAGAAATAGAATATTTTTTAGTGTATTCGTTACGTCGTTTATTATCATGCTTGGTTATGTTAGTTTTTTGCTTTTTGAATTATTTGATCCGGTATGGGTCATTTTTGACCGCAAATGGTTAATCTCAATTAGCCTACTTTTATTAGCTACAGTCCTGCAAACGGAAAAGTACTTGCAAATATTGTCAGTTGGAATGGGGATGCTAATTGGGGAATTTTTGTTCTCCTTTACTATGAATAGATTAGCCTTTCCTTACCCAGTTGCCTCTCCAGCATTCCTAGATGTTGTATCGTTAGCGACCATTATTCTAGGAGTATGGGTGTCCATTCAATACTTTGCTGATTTGGTAGGGAGTTTTATGAATCAAGGAAGGGGGAAACAAAAATCGTCATGACAGAGTTCACGCTTCCGATAGCATTTGGAATACTAACAGGAACATTATCTAGATTATTTATGCTTCGGACGGATTATCGGCAATACCCTACATATTTACATGGAAAAATAATCCATGTGGCTTTGGGTTTCATTGCTGCAGGATTAGGTGCTGTTTTTGGACCCGCTATTATTAAGGAAGAGTTTACAGCCATCACGTTTCTCACTGTTGCTGCTTCTCAGTTCCGAGAAGTAAGGAATATGGAAAGGAATACATTGACCGAACTAGATAATTATGAACTCGTTACTAGAGGTAAAACCTATATTGAAGGAATCGCAATCGCTTTTGAAAGTCGTAATTATTTAGTTATTTTTACTGCACTTGTAAGTACCCTTGCTTATCTTTTATTTAACGTATGGATTGGAATCATTGCGGCCATAGCATCAATGTTCCTCTCTCATTTTTTGATGTCAGGTGGGAAATTAAAAGAAATTGTAGACGTCGAGTATGTTGAGCCCAGATTTGATGGCGTTGGATTGTATGTAGACAATATCTATATTATGAATATAGGTTTACCTGAAAGACAAAAAGAGGTACTTCGTTATGGGATGGGGTTTGTATTGAAACCCAAGACCTTTAACGCAAGAGCTACTATTGCGAATTTAGGGCAAAGACAGGCGATTCTACATGATGTATCGACAGCTTTAGGGGTTTATCGTGATTCAGGGACTCCTGCACTTGTTCCGCTCGCCAAGCGTGACCTTGATGATGGACGTGTTGGAGTATTTGTTCTTCCTCAGGAAAGGGATATTGAGAAGGCGATAAAAGTGATTGGGGATGTGCCGACTCTTGAAAATGCAATAAGAATGTCCACTGAGAAAGTTGGGATGAAGAATGGATCTTGAAAAATATATATTGGCTGTTATTACAACAAATAAAAATAAGGTAGCAGCAGGAACAGGTGTCTTCTATTGTGATTCAAAACAGGAAATGGAAACCGTTACGGCAAATTTAGAAGCGATATTAGATGGGATCGCTCATGGGCTATCTGAGGATCTTTACATCATCGTCAAGCATTAAAAAGGTTTTCGTTGCCTGTATTGGAACATTTTTGATAGAATAAGTAAGTTAGGCCCTTCTATAAAAAGAAGGGTTTTATTTTATCACAGCTTGTAGGAAGTAAATTGTCTAAAAGTGAAAATTTGGACTTTTCAAGGTCCTATCAATTGTGTATTTGAAAGGGTGAAATATATGGCGAAACCAGTGGTAGCTATTGTTGGGCGTCCAAACGTAGGGAAGTCGACGATCTTTAACCGAATTGTTGGTGAACGCATTTCTATAGTGGAAGACATACCGGGGGTAACAAGGGACAGAATCTATAGTTCAGCTGAATGGCTTGCTTACGACTTTAATATCATTGATACAGGCGGGATTGAAATTGGTGACGAACCGTTTCTTGAGCAGATTCGTCTACAGGCGGAAATTGCCATTGAAGAAGCGGATGTTATTATCTTTTTAGTCAATGGTAGAGAAGGCGTCACTGCAGCTGACGAAGAAGTGGCAAAAATTCTATACAAGTCCAAAAAGGCTGTTGTTCTAGGGGTAAATAAAATTGATAACCCAGAAATGCGCAGTGAGATTTATGATTTTTATGCATTAGGGTTTGGAGAACCTATCCCTATTTCAGGATCACATGGTTTAGGAATTGGGGACTTGCTTGATGAGGCTGCAAAACACTTTCCTAAATCGGATGCAAAGGATTATGATGAAGATATAATTAAGTTCTCTTTAATTGGACGTCCGAATGTGGGAAAGTCATCCTTAACGAATGCCATCCTTGGCGAAGACAGAGTGATTGTTAGCTCAATCGCTGGTACAACAAGGGATGCGATTGACTCAAACTTCAAGTACAATGGACAAGATTATGTGATTATCGACACTGCTGGGATGAGAAAAAAAGGAAAAGTGTATGAGACAACAGAAAAGTATAGTGTATTGCGAGCGTTGAGAGCCATTGAACGTTCAGATGTGGTCCTTGTCGTCCTCGATGGTGAAGAGGGTATCATTGAACAAGATAAACATATTGCGGGCTATGCACATGAAGCAGGAAGAGCTGTCATCATTGTCGTAAATAAATGGGATGCCGTTGAGAAGGACGAAAAGACAATGAAGGAATTTGAACAAAATATCCGTGAACATTTCCTATTTCTTAGTTATGCACCAATTGTCTTTTTATCTGCGAAAACGAAAAAACGTATCCATACCTTGATGCCAATGATTGATGTGGCTAGTGAAAATCATTCTAGAAGAGTTCAGACAACCATTCTAAACGAGGTAATTATGGATGCAATAGCGATGAACCCTGCACCTACTGATAAAGGTAAGCGCCTAAAGGTTTATTACACCACCCAAGTCGCTGTGAAGCCTCCGGTGTTTGTTGTCTTTGTCAATGATCCTGAGCTTATGCATTTTTCTTATCAGAGGTTCCTAGAAAACCGTATTCGCGATGCATTTGGATTTGAAGGAACTCCAATTAAGATTTTTGCTAGGGAACGTAGTTAAAACTTTTTGTTAAAAAAGGTTGTGATGAGAGTGGAACAGAAACAAGAGGAAGTGTCTGTAATTGGGGCTGGAAGCTGGGGAACAGCCTTAGCGATGGTATTGGCGGATAATGGCCACCATACAAGGTTGTGGGGCCATAACCCTAGCCAAATTGAAGAAATCAATACAACTCATACCAACGAGAAATATCTTCCAGATATCGTCCTCCCGGAAATAGTTAAGGGGTATACTAATTTGCCTGATGCCCTAGCCGGTGTGGAAACGATTATTCTAGCGGTACCAACAAAAGCGATTAGAGAAGTACTGAAAAAAATAGTTCAATTTCAAAAAGAACCACTCACCATTGTTCACGTAAGTAAAGGCATTGAACCTGATACGTTATTAAGAATTTCTGAAATGATTGAAGAAGAAATGCCTTCAGAGTTGTTAAGTGAGGTTGTTGTATTATCTGGACCGAGCCATGCTGAGGAGGTAAGCCTTAGGCATCCAACAACAGTGACTGTTAGTGCAAAGGATATGGTTGCGGCAGAGCGAATTCAAGATTTATTTATTAACCAGAATTTTCGGGTGTATACCAACCCAGATGTAATTGGGGTGGAAATAGGCGGTGCATTGAAAAATATTATTGCTCTTGCTGCTGGAATTTCAGATGGTCTTGGATATGGGGATAATGCGAAAGCGGCCTTAATCACACGTGGGTTAGCAGAAATTGCTCGACTCGGGGTGAAAATGGGGGCCAGTCCATTGACCTTTTCTGGTTTAACCGGAATCGGTGATTTAATTGTTACATGTACAAGTGTACATTCACGAAACTGGCGAGCTGGGAATATGTTGGGGAAAGGCCATCAACTCCAAGAGGTGTTAGATAAAATGGGGATGGTGGTTGAAGGAGTAAGGACAACGAAAGCTGCCTATCAGTTAGCAGAAAAATTTAATGTGAAAATGCCGATTACTGCTGCGTTAAATGGAATTTTATTTAATGGTGTTAATCCAAAAGATGCTGTTGACGGATTGATGAGTAGAGAAAAAACTCATGAAGTAGAGGATCTGGCGAATATTCTTGATTCAAATTCTGCTAAATAAGATTTAATTTGTAAATATAGGCATTCGAGGATGCGAGTAGTTGAGACGTTGCATACAATGCAACGAAGCAACTGGTGGTTTGAACCGGGTGTTTGGGTAATTTAGTCACGTTTTGACTGAGATAAAGAATCTGCCCCTTCTTTATCTCAGCTTTTTTTGTGTTGAAAAGAGCACGCATTTGTCCAAGTTGCCGTATTTTATGTTATAATACAACTCGGAAAAGGGGAGTGGTCTACATTGTCGCCAGCTTTATTAAAAATGTATGTGTCCTTTGCTGGGATGGCTTTTATGTTTTTATCGCTCATTATACTTTATTTTAGTCGATATAAACTTAAGGGGTTTTTCAAATTTATAACTGCTTTCATTGCTTATTTCTTTATGGCTGCAGCAGGCATAATTATCTTTTTAGTTGTATTTAGCGGACCGACTAGTGGTTGAGGTATATTGGAAATGAGAGTAGGAAAATTCTATGAACAATCTGAAGAAAATAGGGCCTAGTCTTCTACTCGTTTTAATGCTTCTATCGGGATGTATGTATCCGGATGAAAATTTAGCACAAAATAAAATTCCGTACGAAGCCCAAATAGAATCGGTACAAAACGCGGTGGAACGATACCAAGAGGCCAATGATGGTATATTACCCATTAAAACAAAAGATGCATCGACTCCTATTTATCAGAAATATTTAATTGATTTTAAAAAAATTGTCCCGGGGTACATACCGGAAATACCTGGGAATGCTTTTGAAAACGGGGGCATTTTTCAATATGTCCTTATTGATGTTGAAACAAACCCAACTGTTAAATTATTAGATTTAAGGGTGGCTGAGACCATTAGAGAAATAAATATAAGATTAAGCACAAATAAATATCCACCGTTTAAAGACCAGGTTTCTAAAAATGTTTTCACTCTTGACTTTACAAAACTTGGTTTTTCAGAGGCTCCTGTAGCCATTAGTCCTTACACTGGAGCAAATCTTCCTTTCGTTATTTCTGGTGAAGGAGAAATTTACGTGGATTATCGTAGTGACCTTTATCATATCCTTAAAGAAAGTGAACAAAACACTACCCCTGGGGAGGATATCCGCTATATCCTTACAGAGGACTCTATGTTTGTCCCTGCTTATTCTCTACCTTATACAGTTGATTCTTCCAATAGCGAGCCAATCTTTTTAGATAATTAGGCATAACCCTTCTTCTACAAAATATATTGTGGAAGAAGGGTTTTTTTTCCTTCAGGGAGTGGTAGTGGGGAATTGAACCCACACATACCGTGGGATAGAATAACGCTAAAAAAATAAAAAAAATGTCATAGAGGTATAGGACAACATCATAAGTATATATTGTCCCAGATTACCAATAAGGATGATATTTTTTCCCACTAACTCTATGATCGGGAGGGGATCACTTGGAAAAGGTAGATATTTTTAAAGATATTGCCGAGAGAACGGGCGGCGATATATATTTGGGAGTTGTCGGTGCAGTAAGAACGGGCAAATCCACATTCATCAAGAAGTTCATGGAGCTTGTTGTTTTACCAAATATAGACAATGAAGCGGATAGGGCCCGCTGTCAGGATGAGCTGCCACAGAGTGCTGCGGGTAAAACAATTATGACAACAGAACCAAAGTTTGTTCCAAATCAGGCAGCTTCCATTCACGTAGATGAAGGTCTAGATGTAAACATTAGGCTAGTAGATTGTGTAGGATATACAGTACCTGGTGCAAAAGGTTATGAAGACGAAAATGGCCCAAGGATGATTAATACCCCATGGTATGAAGAACCGATACCTTTCCATGAAGCAGCGGAAATTGGCACAAGAAAGGTTATCCAAGAACACTCCACCATTGGTGTTGTTATTACATCAGATGGCACGATCGGGGATATTCCTCGGATGGATTATATCGAAGCAGAGGAAAGGGTTATTGAGGAGCTAAAAGAGGTAGGAAAACCATTCATCATGGTGGTTAACAGCGCCCAACCTCATCACCCGAACACCGAAACCCTTAGAACACAGTTGGCAGAAAAGTATGATATCCCTGTTATCTCCATGAGTGTTGAAAGTATGCGTGAAAGTGACGTATTAACGGTTCTTCGTGAGGCATTATATGAATTCCCTGTACTTGAAGTAAATGTGAACCTACCAAGCTGGGTTATGGTACTTAGGGAAAACCATTGGCTTCGTGAGAGCTATCAGGAAGCAGTCAAAGAGACTGTAAAAGATATTAAAAGATTACGTGATGTAGATAGGGTAGTCCAGCAATTTAGTGATTATGAGTTCATTGACAATGCTGGATTAGCTGGAATTGAGATGGGGCAAGGGGTAGCCGAAATTGATTTGTTTGCCCCAGATGATCTATATGACGATATCCTAAAAGAAATTGTAGGGGTAGAAATTCGCGGGAAGGATCATCTTCTCGAATTAATGCAGGATTTCGCATATGCAAAAGCAGAGTATGACCAGGTTGCGGATGCGTTAAAAATGGTAAAGCAAACAGGTTATGGAATTGCTTCTCCATCATTAACAGATATGAGTCTGGAAGAACCAGAGATTATCAGGCAAGGCTCAAGGTTTGGTGTTCGTTTGAAAGCGGTGGCTCCATCCATTCATATGATTAAAGTAGACGTCGAGTCGGAGTTTTCGCCGATAATTGGCACTGAAAAGCAAAGTGAGGAACTTGTACGGTACTTGATGCAGGACTTTGAGGATGATCCACTATCCATTTGGAATTCAGATATTTTCGGCCGAAGCTTAAGTTCAATTGTTAGAGAAGGGATTTCCGCAAAACTTTCACTAATGCCGGAAAATGCCCGCTACAAATTAAAAGAAACGTTAGAACGCATTATAAACGAGGGTTCAGGCGGCTTAATTGCAATTATATTGTAAAATTTCAGACTCCTATTTGGAGTCTTTTTTGTTTCTATTTGTCATGGATATGGAAAAAATATATAAAAACTGGTAGATTAAGCACAATTCTATAGCTTGAATGAAAAGATTACCATTATTTCTTGGATTTATCTTGATAACCCTAAATGATTGTGATAATCTTTTAACAGATTAACGTTGCAGGCCCGCAAACCCTTGTTATATCTGGGTTTAGTCGGTAATTTCATTTTTCAAACAACTAAATGACAAACATTGTAAGAAAAATGTTCTAGCAACGTATAGAATCCCGTAGTTTTGTTTAGAAATGTAATAATAGGTTTATTTCTGAGCACTATTAAAGGATTTTTGGGAGGAGGTGAATGGCATGAACAAGACAGAACTAATCAATGCTGTTGCAGAAGCTGGAGAACTTTCTAAGAAGGACGCAACAAAAGCAGTTGACGCTGTTTTTGATTCAATCTTAAATGCTTTAGCAAATGGTGATAAAGTACAATTAATTGGTTTTGGTAACTTTGAAGTTCGTGAGCGTGCTGCCCGTAAAGGACGCAACCCACAAACAGGGGATGAAATCGAAATCTCTGCGAGCAAGGTGCCAGCTTTTAAACCAGGTAAAGCTCTTAAGGATGCAGTAAAATAATTACATATAGATATCCTAAAGCATACTTTGAGAAAAGGCCGCGAATCAAGCGGCCTTTTTCTTATGGGAAAACCTTTTAACCAGAAATAACCTTCCACTTTTTATAATTTTGCTTGCATACAAAAAATTATGCTAAGATGGAAATGATATGATTAAAGTAGTATAAAGAAAATCTTGTGTATTTTTTAGGAGGAAAAGGAATGGCCAAGGTAAATCACGCCCAAATTGAGGATGCGGTGCGTTTATTATTAGAAGCTGTAGGGGAAAATCCAAACCGAGAGGGTCTTCTAGACACACCAAAACGGGTTGCGAGGATGTACGAAGAAGTTTTCGCTGGGCTAAACCAAGATCCTGAGGAATATTTTGAAACCATTTTTGGGGAAGACCATGAGGAATTAGTTCTTGTTAAAGATATCCCGTTCTACTCGATGTGTGAACACCACCTAGTCCCTTTTTATGGAAAAGCACATGTTGCCTATATTCCTAAAGGTGGGAAGGTTACCGGATTAAGTAAACTAGCTCGTGCAGTTGAAGCGGTGGCAAAAAGACCGCAATTACAAGAGAGAATTACTTCAACCATTGCCAATTCAATTATGAATAAGCTTGAACCCCATGGAGTTATGGTCGTCGTTGAAGCTGAGCATATGTGTATGACGATGCGAGGAGTCAAGAAGCCAGGTTCAAAAACGGTTACCTCTGCTGTAAGAGGAACTCTTGCTGAAGACGTGAGTGCCCGTGCTGAGATCTTGGCGTTAATTAAAGAATAAGGGTGATGAGAATGGAAAAAAAACCTGTGCAAAACACAGATTATGTCGTTATCAAGGCGAATGAAGATGGGGTTAATGTAATTGGCCTTACACGTGGGACAGATACGAGGTTTCATCACTCTGAAAAGCTTGACCAAGGTGAAGTCATGATTGCCCAGTTTACCGAGCACACCTCAGCAATAAAGATTCGCGGAAATGCTAGTATTTTGACCTCCTATGGTGAAATCACTAGCGATAAAAAATAATAGGTTTTAAAAAATGGCTGTTTTTGTAAAGAGTGTTGTTAAAATTGTAAAAATCTTAAAGCCGATTTTTACTACCTAAAGCCGATTTTAACGTAAGAAAAGCCATTTTGTGCGTTGAAATTAAATTTGCAAGCTCTTTTCTCGTAATTCAAAGCGATTTTCTGATGAAACATCGTTTATTCAATTCTATTTTATAGTCAAAAGTAACAAAGTATGAGAAAAGAGCCTTAAAATCAAACAAATTTGTTACAGTTTCGGATCTGAAATATTGGTAATCACCTTTTATTTGTATTTCATTCCCCAAGTTAACTGTTATTTATGATATAATTGTGACTGCTTTATAGTATGGATAATTTTTATAAAGAGAACCAACAAATAGATGCGATATTGGGTAACCTAGCGATACTGCTAGTCAAGCCAACTTCAGGACAAGGGTGATTCATTTGCAAGACTTCCACACAACAATAGAGCGCGTAAGGGATCAATTATCGAGAAAGTTATTTCATTCGTACTTGTTTCAGAATATTGAAGCACCAGTGGTGGATGAGGACAAACTCCTGCTTTTTGTTTCGTTTCTTCATCAACTTGGACTATCGAAGGATGAGATAGATAATTATAGTGTCACTACAATGCTTTTGCAAATAGCCCTTGATACTCATGAAAATGTCCAGAATTCCATGCCTGAAGAAGAACCATCTGGATTAAAAACTCGACAACTAACCGTATTGGCGGGTACCTACTATAGTGGCTTATTTTATCAACAACTTGCACATGCAAAAGACATTGAGATGATTACAACACTTGCTGCAGGTGTTAAAGAGGTTAATGAACATAAAATTTCCGTGTATCGTAAGGACTCGGATGCAATAGATAAACTAATGAATAGTGTTAAACTGGTTGAATCTTCGCTGTTTTCTCGGGTAGCAGATCAATTTGGGGCTTTGGTATGGAAGGATCTTCTTATCAATGTTATGTTTGTAAAACGGATGATTGAGGAGGAAAATCGATTTCTACAATCTGGATCATCCATAGTTTTTGATGGGCTTAAAAAGCTATCATTTCCGAGAAATAATCAGGAATTGGCTAAAATCTCTTCTGAACAACAGAAATATCTGCTTTCCATTTGTGAACGCTATATAGATTTTTCCATCAACATCATTGAAGCGGCTATGAAAAAGCTGCCTGCCATGGAAAATCTCACGAAAGAACGTCTGGATGAGATTCTTGGCCAGAACCGATCGATTACTAAAAAAACGTTGGAAGAAGGGTGAACATGGGGCAGTCAAAAGAGGAACGCGTTCACGGTGTATTTGAAAGCATCTATAAAAATTATGATCAAATGAACTCCGTCATTAGCTTTAAACAGCATATTAGATGGCGTAAAGATACAATGAAAAAGATGGATGTCCAACCTGGTAAGAGTGCACTGGACTTATGTTGTGGAACAGCCGATTGGACGATTGCGCTTGCTGATGAGGTTGGTCCGGAAGGGAAAGTCGTTGGTTTAGATTTCAGTAGAAATATGTTGAAAATTGGCGAAGAAAAAGTCAAACAACGAAATCTTAAACAAGTTACTCTTGTTCATGGAAATGCAATGGAACTTCCATTTGAAGATAATAGCTTTGATTATGTAACAATCGGCTTTGGTCTACGAAATGTCCCTGACTATTTGCAAGTATTAAAAGAGATGAATCGTGTTCTTAAGCCTGGGGGAATAGGCGTGTGTCTTGAGACCTCTCAACCTGAAATGTTTGGGTTTAAGCAGGTTTACTATTTCTATTTCCGATTTATTATGCCTGTTTTTGGAAAGCTTTTTGCTAAAAGTTATAAAGAATATTCATGGCTTCAGGAATCTGCGCGGAGTTTCCCTGGCATGAAGGAGCTTGCTAAGATGTTTGAAAAGGCCGGTTTTGTTAATGTGCAATACAAACCTTACACCGGTGGCGTAGCAGCTGTCCATTTTGGACATAAAAAATAGTGCTGGGTGGAAATGATGAAATTAAAGATGATGTATTCATATTTAAATTCAGATATAAACACAATTGAGAGAGAGCTTGAATCAACGATTGAAGCTCAATCTCCGTTGCTCCGCCAAGCTTCCCTACATACATTACGCGCAGGGGGAAAGCGGATTCGACCTGTATTCGTACTACTTGGTGGGAAATTTGGCAATTACGACATTAATGTCATAAAAAATGTGGCCGTGCCCTTAGAGCTTATTCACATGGCTTCCCTTGTCCACGATGATGTTATTGATGATGCCGAGCTTCGAAGAGGTCAACCGACGATAAAGGCTAAATGGGACAATCGGATCGCCATGTATACTGGCGATTATATTTTTGCTAGAGCACTTGAATTAATAGGTGAAATAAAAGATCCTACGGCTCATAGAATCTTAGCTGATACTATTGTTCAACTTTCTGTAGGTGAGATTGAGCAAATTAAGGATAAATATAACTTTGACCAAAACCTTAGGAATTATTTCCGAAGAATTAAGCGAAAAACCGCGCTTCTAATTGCAACAAGCTGTCAACTAGGCGCTGTAGCATCAGGAGTTGAGGAGAAGGACCATAAGAACTTATATCGGTTTGGTTATTATGTAGGCATGAGTTTCCAGATTACAGATGATGTTCTCGATTTTACAGGAACAGAACAAGAACTAGGGAAACCTGCTGGTGGCGACCTGCTCCAAGGGAATATTACACTACCTGTTTTATATGCAATGGATAATGAAGAAATCCGCAGCAAAATAATAAATGTTCATGAAAATAGTTCGAGGGTAGAAATGGATGAAATCATCACCATGATTAAGCAGTCTGGAGCAATTGAAAAGTCACTAGATATTAGTGATCGTTACCTTGCGAAAGCTCTAGACGTCCTCGAAGAGCTTCCACAAAATAAAGCGAAAAAAACATTGCGTGACATTGCCAAGTTTATTGGGAAACGGAAATATTAGCAACTTGCTAATTTTTCTAAAAAATGATACTATTTTAGATGGCTGTTCAAGGTAGCGGCCAACTATACATATGATTTTTTTAGGAGTGGAGTATCGTGGAAAAAACGTTTCTAATGGTCAAACCTGACGGAGTTCAACGCAATGTTATTGGTGAAATCGTTTCCCGCTTTGAAAGAAAGGGGTTTCAACTTGCTGGTGCGAAGTTGATGTCTATTCCAACTGAACTTGCAGAGCAACATTATGGAGAGCATAAAGAACGACCATTCTTTGGAGAATTGGTAGACTTTATTACTTCAGGTCCTGTATTTGCAATGGTATGGCAAGGGGAGAATGTCATTTCTACCGCACGTCAAATGATGGGGGCAACGAACCCTAAAGATGCAGCTCCTGGTACAATCCGTGGAGACTTCGGCCTAACGGTTGGGAAAAATATTATTCATGGTTCTGATTCTCCTGAAAGCGCTGTCCGCGAAATCGGTTTGTTCTTTAAGGAAGAAGAATTGGTAGAATACAATAAAAATATCAACGAGTGGATTTATTAAGAGAAAAAAGGCGTCTGCTTTAGCAGATGCCTTTTTTTAGTGCGCCCAGCATGGGTCCAGTCTATAGGGTGCAAGTCCCGAACTGTGAAGGCAGAAGTAGCAGTAGCTTAACGCAAGGGTGTCCGTGGTGACGCGGAATCTGAAGGAAGCGAGCGGCAAACCTCCGGTCTGAGGAACACGAACTTCATATAAGGCTAGGTATCATTGGATGAGTTTGCTAAACAAAACAAAGTCCTTTCTGCCGAAGGTGATACAGAGTAAATGGAGCAGATAGATGGAGGGAAAGACTGTACTCTTACCTGGGGAGGTCTGGCTGGAAAGCCGAGCACACTCGGTAAACTACTCTGAGAAGAGTAGCTGAGCAGTCAGAAGTCAGCAGAGGTCATAGTACTTGACTAGCTATAGATAGTTAAGGAAGGACTGAACATTTAGGAAGAATATACACTAGGCGTTCACTGGTTATGATGATACAGACAATCCATTAATGGACTTACTTGAAGGAGGACGTGGTGAATTCCACTGGGGACTTTAAGAGGGTGGAATAAGCAGTGGCACAATCAGAACGTATATTCACGAGAAAGGATTGTATCGGAATGATGGAACGACTACTGTCGCGGGAAAATCTACTTTCGGCATTAAAACGAGTCGAAAAGAATAAGGGTAGCCACGGTGTAGATGAAATGCCTGTAAAATCCCTACGAGCGCATCTTCTACAAAACTGGCAAGAAATCCGAAATTCAATAGAGACTGGAACTTATGAGCCTATGCCAGTCAGACGTGTCGAAATCCCGAAACCGAATGGCGGCATACGTTTATTAGGAATTCCTACCGTGACAGATCGTTTGATTCAACAAGCGATAGCCCAAATATTAACCCCAATCTATGACCCATCCTTTTCCGAAAATAGCTACGGGTTCAGACCTAGAAGAAGAGCACATGACGCTGTTAGGAAAGCAAGGACATATATAGAAGAGGGCTATAGATGGGTAATAGATATGGATTTAGAAAAGTTCTTCGACAAAGTAAATCACGATATGCTTATGGGACTCTTGGCGAAAAGAGTTAAAGATAAGACGCTTCTAAAGTTAATTAGAAAATACTTAGAATCGGGAATTATGATAAACGGAGTGGAGATTATCAGTGAAGAAGGAGTTCCTCAAGGTGGACCACTTAGTCCACTATTGTCCAATATTATGCTAGATGAACTCGACAAGGAACTAGAGAGAAGGGGACATAAATTTGTCCGTTACGCAGATGACTGTAATATCTACGTTAAAACCAAGAAAGCAGGTTTACGTGTTAAAAGCTCTATAACTGCCTTCATTGAGAAGAAACTCAAGCTAAAAGTGAATGAGGGGAAAAGTGCAGTAGAACGACCGTGGAAACGAAAGTTTCTTGGATTTAGCTTCACATCACACCGGAATCCTAAAATCCGTATCGCAAAAGAGAGTATAAAGAGAGCTAAAAATAAAATAAAAGAACTGACATCAAGGTCGAAATCCATCTCAATAGAATTACGCATTGAGAAATTAAATGAATACCTTGTAGGTTGGTGCGGATATTTTGCGTTGGCCGATACGCCAACTCCCTTTAAACAACTAGATGAAACAATTCGAAGAAGACTTCGGATGTGCCTGTGGAAACAATGGAAACTACCTAAAACCAAAGTAAAAAGGCTCATTTCTTTAGGAGTTCCAAAAGAAAAAGCCTTTGAATGGGGAAATTCACGTAAGAAATACTGGCGCATTTCTAATAGTCCTATTTTAAACACAACGCTTAATTTAGAATTTTGGCGAAAACATAAGCTGAAAAGTCTAGTAAATAGATACAATTACTTACGTCATACCTAAGTGAACCGCCGTATACCGAACGGTACGTACGGTGGTGTGAGAGGTCGGGGGTTAGTCACCCCCTCCTACTCGATTTGCTACGCGAAACAGGCGCTTTCGCTTTTGGTAAAAGAATAAGTAGATTTAATAAGAATTATTTAGAGAATTGTCCAGCTCTTGCGCCTAGCGACTAGTGGACTTCGCTCTTCTCCCTGCAAGTCAACATCGAATTTCTAACGCTCTTCGTGTTGTCTAGCTCCAGCGACTAGGGGCTCGGGACATAAGCCAATCCGTCAAGAAGGTTAAAGAACAACCTTCTGGCCGGCTCGTCTTATGCCTGTCGCCCCTGGGCAAGGCGCTTCTGCTTTTCATTTTCCTTTATCTCAGTCGAAGCGCTCCAGTCCATACGTCGCAAAGCGGACGCTTCTGCTTTTCTTAAAAGATGAGGAAGTATAAAAGTTTTAACTTAGAGAACTGTCTAGCTCCAGCGCCCTAGCGGCTAGTGTCCTTCACTCTCCGAGTAAAAATCGGGTTTTGGATTTTTACCGCCCTACGATAAGTCAACATCGAATCGCCTCCGGCTCTTCGTGTTTCCTTTATCTCAGTTGGAGAGCTCCAGTCCATACGTCGCTAAACGGACGCTTCCGCTTTTCTTTTTATTTTTTAAATTTTTGCTATTTTTATTTAAACGTGTATGATATATTGGTACATAATCCACAAATCCTTTAATGAGTTGAAGGGGGAAAGAGTATGAGATATTTAACAGCGGGTGAATCGCATGGTCCACAGCTTACAACAATTATTGAAGGTCTTCCGGCAGGATTGCCTTTAACGGCAGAAGATATAAACACTGAACTAGCAAGAAGGCAAAAAGGTCACGGCAGAGGACGAAGGATGCAAATTGAGAAAGATGCAGCTCAAATTATGGGGGGCATTCGTCATGGTTATACACTCGGGTCTCCGGTGGCACTTGTTGTCGAAAACAAAGACTGGACGCATTGGACTAAAATTATGGGTCAAGGACCGCTTAATCAGGATGAGTCAGAGGAAGTTAAGCGAAAAATTACCAGGGCTCGACCTGGGCATGCGGATTTAAATGGGGCGTTAAAGTATGGTCACCGCGATATGAGAAACGTTCTTGAACGTTCTTCAGCTCGTGAAACGACAGTGAGAGTTGCAGCAGGTGCTGTAGCAAAAACACTCCTATCACAACTAGGGATTAAGATTGCATGCCATGTGTTAGAAATTGGTGGGGTACAAGCAGAAAAGATACCTTATTCCTCATTAGAAGAGTTGAAAGAAAAAACAGAAGCATCACCAGTTCGTTGTTTCGATTCAAATGCTGAGCAGAAAATGATGGATGCCATTGATGATGCAAAGAAAAATGGAGACTCAATTGGTGGGATAGTAGAAGTCATTGTTGAAGGGATGCCCGCTGGAGTTGGCAGCTACGTTCATTACGATCGGAAGCTTGACTCAAAGCTTGCCGGGGCAATGGTTAGTATCAATGCTTTTAAAGGCGTAGAAATTGGAATCGGATTTGAAGCTGCTAGAAAACCAGGTAGTGAGGTACACGATGAAATTGCTTGGGATCCTGAACTAGGATACTACCGAAAAACAAATCGTCTAGGTGGTTTCGAAGGTGGAATGACAACAGGAATGCCGATTGTGGTTAGAGGCGTAATGAAACCTATTCCGACTCTTTATAAACCATTGCAGAGTGTAGATATTGATACAAAGGAACCCTTTGCCGCAAGCATAGAGAGATCTGATAGCTGTGCGGTGCCTGCAGCAGCCGTTGTTGCAGAAAGTGTTATTGCTTGGGAGATTGCAGCCGCAATCGTAGATCAATTCTCTTCGGATCGACTAGATGTCCTTCAAGCAGCAATTGAGGAACAGCGCCGGTATGCGAGGGAATTTTAATGGAAACCATCACAATTAAAGCTGGGGATCAAGCGTATCCGGTACACGTTGGTTACGGGATATTGAATCAATTGCAATCTTTTTTGCAAAGTCAATATCCTCAGCTTACTTCTATTCTGATCATTACCGATGAAACTGTTGGTGAACTGTATCTAGAAGAATTAATACAGTTAGTTGAGCATAAGCAAATCTACAGTAAAGTTGTTCCAGCTGGAGAGAAAGCCAAAACGTTTGAAGTTTATTATGATTGTTTGAGCTATGCACTTGAAAAGAAACTTGACCGAAAATCAATGATATTGTCGTTTGGTGGCGGTGCCGTTGGCGATTTAGCCGGTTTTGTCGCAGCGAGCTTTATGAGGGGAATACCGTTTATTCAAATTCCGACAACAATACTTGCTCATGATAGTGCAGTAGGTGGAAAGGTAGCGATTAACCACCCACTTGGGAAAAATATGATTGGGGCCTTTTATCAGCCTGTTGGTGTTTTTTATGATTTGAACTTCTTAGCATCACTTCCTAAAACGGAGTTACGGTCAGGGTTTGCTGAAGTCATTAAACATGGACTTATAAGTAATCATACCTTCTATAATTGGCTCTTAGATAGGATCAAGAGTTTGGAAGCTATTCCTAACCCATTGATGGTTGAGTTTTTGACTAAAGGAATTAAAGTAAAAGCTAGAGTGGTAGAAAAGGATGAAAAAGAATCTGGCATACGAGCCTATCTGAATTTTGGGCATACTTTGGGTCATGCTATTGAAGCGGAAGTTGGATATGGGAAAATAACACATGGAGAGGCTGTAGCCATTGGCATGGTCTTTGCACTTCAACTTAGCTCACAGGTATACAATTTTGAATTTAATACATCAGAATTCATTCAGTGGTTAAAGCAATTGGGCTATCAAACGGAGCTGCCTAAAGGGCTATCGGTTGAACGACTAGTTGGAAGGATGAAGCAAGATAAAAAATCATACGGTCAGAGTGTTCGTTTTGTGCTTCTAAAGGACATTGGTCAACCGACTGTATGTGAAATATCTGACGGGTTTTTATTAGAAAACCTGGAAATCTCCATAAGACAGGGGGGGCTATGAGTGATTAGAGGGGTTAGAGGAGCGATTACGGTTCTTGAAAACAATGAAGTGGAGATTGTTTCCGCTACTCAAAGACTAGCACGGGAAGTAATTAAGGAGAATGGAATAAATCCTGAATCCGTAGCATCCGTGTTTATTTCGGTAACGGAAGATGTAAATGCGGGATTTCCTGCAAAAGCTCTTCGTCAAATTGAAGGGTGGTCATTAGTCCCGGTAATGTGTATGCAGGAAATTCCTGTACCTGGTTCGCTTTCAAAATGTATTCGAATTATGTTCCATGTGAACACAGATGCTCGTCAGGAGGATATCAAGCATATTTATCTTGAAGGAGCTAAAGCATTGCGCCCAGATCTTTTAAAATCTAATAACAGATTATAAGAATTATACAACACAAAGAGTTCAATAGAGGTGAAAACAATGAAATGGAAACAGCCGTTGCTATCATTAAAACCATATCAGCCTGGAAGGACAATTGAGGAAGTAAAAAAACAGTTCGATCTTGAGGAAATAGTAAAACTTGCTTCTAATGAAAATCCATTCGGTTGTTCTCCGAAGGCGGCAACAGCGATTCGGGAATATTCTCCACTGTTATCCCTATACCCAGACGGTTATGCCACTAAGCTACGTGAAGCCGTTTCTAAGCACTTAGAAGTAAGATCTGGACAGTTAATTTTCGGAGATGGTTCCGATGAATTAATACAAATTATTTCAAGGTCACTTCTGCATTCAGGGACAAATACAGTGATGGCTTCAGGTACCTTTTCGCAATACAAGCATAATGCTGTGATTGAGGGAAGTGAAATTAGGGAAATCCCTCTAATCAATGGTGCACATGACCTTACGTCTATGCTGAATGCGATTGATGAAAAGACAAGTGTTGTCTGGCTTTGTTCCCCTAATAATCCTACAGGAGTTTACATAAAGCGTGAAGATATTTATGACTTCCTGTCAAAAGTTCCTAAGGACGTTCTTATTGTCTTAGATGAGGCCTATTATGAGTATGTTTATGCAGAGGATTATTATGATTCGCTTTCCCTAGTAGAGGAATATCAAAATCTAATCGTTTTACGGACTTTTTCTAAGATATATGGATTAGCTAGCCTAAGAATAGGATATGGCATAGCGAATGAAGAGATTATCAAAGTGCTAGATCCTGCAAGACCACCTTTTAATGTCAATGCACTCGCGCAGGCCGCCGCCGTTGAGGCGATACAAGATCAGGCTTTTGTCGATGAATGTCGAGTGGCAAATCAAAAGGGATTGCAGCAATTCTATCAATTTTGCGAAGAGCAGCAATTAAATTACTTTCCTTCACAGGGGAATTTTGTCCTCATTGATTTTAAATGCGATGGAAATGAAGTCTTTCAGTTTTTAATGGAGAGAGGATATATTGTCCGTTCAGGAGTTCCACTAGGATTTCCTACCTTTGTAAGAGTGACAGTTGGTTCAACGGAACAAA
Organism: Mesobacillus maritimus; assembly: GCF_044803185.1. Lineage (GTDB taxonomy): Bacteria > Bacillota > Bacilli > Bacillales > Cytobacillaceae > Mesobacillus_B > Mesobacillus_B maritimus_B. Next base: position 3,987,537 of record NZ_CP085225.1, on the reverse strand, counting down.
ACGAAGGGGTAATCAGCAAGATGAGAGAATTCCTCGCGGCGAATGCAACTTTATCGTAGGCTCTTTTCTCAAACTTTATTGCTTTAGCTTAAAAAGTTTGATTGGTTAAGTAATGGTTAACTTCAAGATAGCGTAATTTACGAGAAGAGAGCTTGTAATCTATATTTCAACGCACAAATTAGCTGTCTTTGCGTTAAAATCGGCATTAGGATTTTAACAACCATCTTAACGAAAACAGCCTAATCGTAAAAAAGAAGGTGATTTTTTGGAAGGCCGCGTGTTTGTGATTGGCTTAGGCTTAATTGGAGGTTCCTTGTCCCTCAGTATAAAAGCTGAACATCGTGATGCAATCATGATTGGATATGATATCAATGAAGAACAAGCAAGATTAGCAAAAATGATGGGGGTTATTGATGAGTGTACCGAAAGCATCGAAGAAGGTGCGAAGGAAGCGGATTTAATCATCATAAGTACACCGGTTACTGTAGCGGAAGGAATCATAGAATTGCTCTCTCAGATTCCTTTAAAACCAGGAGTCATTGTGACTGATACAGGAAGTACAAAAACAACGATTACTGATAAGGCTTCTTGTTTGATCGAAAGAGGGGTCTGTTTCATCGGTGGGCATCCGATGGCTGGTTCCCACAAAAGTGGAGTCACGGCATCCAAAAAAATTCTATTTGAAAATGCCTTTTATTTGTTCACTCCAACATTAGAAATAAATCCAGAAAAAATTAAGGTCCTCAAAGAATGGCTTAAAGGCACAAATGCGAAGTTTTTAACAGTATCTCCTGAGGAGCATGACTATCTTACTGGCGTAATTAGCCATTTTCCTCATGTAATCGCTGCTTCCCTTGTCCATCAAGCAGCTGCTGCCGAACAACGCTCTAGCCTTGTTGGAAGACTGGCGGCAGGGGGGTTCAGAGATATTACGAGAATTGCCTCTAGCAGTCCAACCATGTGGCGTGATATCTTGCTTCATAATCGGAGTGTTCTGCAAGATTTACTTCTAGAATGGAAGGATGAGATGCAAAAAGTCATTACACTTTTAGAATCTAATGATGGTCACGAGATTTTTCGATATTTTGATGAAGCCAAGAAATTTCGAGATGGTCTTCCCGCAAAGGAAAAAGGAGCTATTCCAGCTTTTTATGATTTATTTGTAGATGTTCCCGACTATCCAGGAAGTATCTCGGAAATAACGGGTTATCTAGCAAAAGAACAGATAAACATTACGAATATCCGTATTCTGGAGACAAGGGAAGATGTTTATGGAGTACTTGTGATTAGTTTTCAAAACGAAAATGACCGAACTCGTGCTGACCAATGTATTCAACAATACACAAGTTTTGAAACAACCATGGGATAATATTTTTGGGGTAGTGTAACCTTGATTAAATAATTTTAAAGGAGTTCAATATGGGAGCGAAAAAGCTGATATCCAATCAATCATCCCTTAATGGGGTGATAAAGGTACCAGGAGATAAATCAATATCCCACAGGGCCGTAATGTTCGGTTCAATCGCTTCTGGAACCACGACAATTGAAAACTTCTTGCCTGGTGAAGACTGCTTAAGTACCATTGCTTGTTTTCGAAAATTAGGTGTCACAGTCCATCGGGATGGAAGCGATGTTACAGTGGAAGGGAAAGGCCTCAGTGGTCTTCAAGAGCCAGAAACGGTTCTTGATGTAGGGAATTCTGGAACGACGATTCGTTTATTAATGGGGATTCTTTCTGGTAGACCTTTTCACTCGGTGTTAGTGGGAGACGAATCCATTGGGAAGCGTCCGATGACGCGTGTTACCCGACCGCTTGCACAAATGGGGGCGAAAATAACCGGCAGAAGGGACGGAGAATATACTCCACTCTCTCTTTCTGGAGGAGCACTAGAAGGAATTGAATATAAGCTCCCGGTGGCAAGTGCGCAAGTAAAATCGGCGATTCTTTTAGCTGGTTTGCAGGCAAGCGGAGAGACGACGGTCATCGAACCTGAAAAAACAAGGGACCATACGGAACACATGATAAGATTATTCGGTGGCGAGGTAACTTCCAATGGTAACGTTGTTACTGTTAAGGGAGGACAACAGCTTACGGCCACACATGTTAATGTTCCCGGAGACATATCTTCAGCGGCCTTTTTTCTTGTTGCAGGAGCTATTGTTCCCAACAGTTCTATTGAGTTAACGAATGTCGGTTTAAACCCAACAAGGACGGGAATCCTAGAGGTTCTTAAAGCGATGGGTGCAGACATGACCATTGAAGAGTATGAATCTAAATCAGGAGAGCCAGCTGGAAATATTACCATTAGAACATCTTCATTAACAGGGACGATTCTTTCTGGGGACCTTATTCCGCGATTGATTGATGAGATTCCAATTATTGCCCTGTTAGCCTCTCAAGCTGAGGGGAAGACAGTTATTAAAGATGCGGCAGAGTTAAAGGTCAAAGAAACGAACCGTATTGATACTGTTGTAAATGAGTTGAGGAAGCTCGGTGCAAACATTGATGCAACAGAGGATGGAATGATCATCCATGGAAGGTCCGGTATGCTTAAGGGTGAGACAGTATCAAGTCATGGTGATCATAGAATTGGTATGATGCTGGCTGTGGCAGCTCTGATCAGTAACGGTGAGGTATATCTTGAACAAAGTGAAGCGGTTGCTGTCTCCTATCCTCAATTTTTCACCGATCTTCATTCATTATTTTTGTGATTATTTTTTTGAGTCTCTCCAGAAACGATGGAGAGGCTTTTTCCTTTTGTTTTCGGTATATTTCCTTAAGCTGTTTCATAGCTTGTCATAAGACCGTTAAGGAGTGGTTTTATGGCATATATCATTGAGAATGCACATGTCTTAAAGGGGGAGAAGCGGAAGGACGTATGTCTTCTAATTGAGGGTAACCGAATTTCCTCTTCAAGGGCTTCATTCAAGATGTACAATCACCTCAGAATGGATGCAGGGAATTATATTATGACACCTTGTCATGTACTCCTTGATTTTAACCTCCCATTAACCTCAACCTTTGAGCAAAGAAAGGCCTACTATTTAGAGAATTTCATTAAGAAGGGCTGTACGACCGTCCTAACAAGCGTACGCATTACAAGGGAAAAACAGTTATCATCGGAAATAAAAAAAATCCACTCTGCTCTTTTGGACTGCCCACTTGATTATGTAATTGGGGTAAAGATACCTACTACTTTACTCACTTCCAATTTTATAAGGAAATGCAAGCGTGAGAAGGTACCAGTTATATTTGTTGAGGTAACAAGTGCCGCAGAACTTGTGAAAATTCCTTGGGGTTGGGTTAAGGAAGCGATGTTTCCGTACAATTGTCCTCTTGTCCCAATCTTTCAAAATCCGGATAAAAGACTGAAAAGATTATGGATTGAAATGATGGATTCTGCTAATTTACCAAGCCTCAAGGAAGAAGTGCAAGAGTCTCATCCGCTCGATCGGACTGTTTTGGAGAAAATTGGTATTTTCCCGAAGAAGTCAAATTTGCATGATGGTGGGGAAGTGAGTTACAATTTCTATTTAAAAGACAGTGAAACTGTTAAAATGGTAGAAAGTGAGTTATTTACGAAACATAACTCTTGCCTCTTAATCACCATGCATAAAGGAAAGATCATAAGAGCGGGTAAGCAGGTAAGTTATCGCCCAGGATATGGGGAATATGTTGAAATAAAAACTCCATCTTTCTATCAATCCCTCACATGAGATTGGAAGGTTGAACGATGAATATTGAAGCAATCACTAGTTTGTTAGAAAATGGGAATATAGAAGAGGCAATGTCAAATTATCAAAGAATTTTAAACGTAGGTACAGAAGAGGAAAAATTCTTGCTTGCAGAAGAATTCTTTCGATTTGGCTTTCTTGACGAAACGAAACAACTTCTCGAGGCCTTATTACAAAGTTTTCCGAATGAAGGGGAACTCCTTTTACTTTTAGCTGAAACAGAGCTAGAACTTGGAGCCGAAGAAAAAGCGATGCTTATTCTTGAAAAGGTTCGACCAGGAGACTCTGAATATCCACAGGCATTGTTATTAATGGCAGACCTGTACCAAATGAATGGGTTGTTTGAGGTGAGTGAACAGAAGTTGCTGCAAGCTAAAGAACTCTTACCTGATGAAGTCATTATTGACTTTGCATTAGGTGAACTCTATGCTCACCAAGGAAGGTTTTTAGAAGCGATTCATTCATACGAAAAAGTCCTAGAAGAGAGAACAGAAGTTGGCGGTGTTAGCTTACATCAGAGACTGGCCGAGTCTTATAGTTCAGGTGGGTCGTTCGAACAGGCTCTGGATTATTATGAAAAGGCATTGGAAGAGCGTCTGGAGATTAATACCTTATTCGGTTATGCTTTTACGGCGCTTCAAGCAGGGAAAAATCAAACAGCGATTGAAAAGTTTGAAGAACTGAAAACTCTTGATCCTGAATACCATTCGCTTTATTTGCACCTTTCGCATGCTTATGAACATGAAGAAAGACTAGAGGAAGCTTTTGATACAATTTTAGCAGGAATTAAGCAAGATGAATTCAATAAGGACCTGTATTATTATGGAGGTAAAATCGCCTTAAAATTAGATCGGGAAGAAGAGGCAGAAAGGTTATTGCGTGAGGCGCAGGCTATTGATCCCGGATTTACAGAGGGTGCACTTGTTTTAAACAAATTGCTCTTAAAACAGGAGCGATATGATGAGGTACTTGATGTGATTGCCAATAGTGATATAAATGAAGAGGAAGAACCTCAGCTTTTATGGGATGCTGCCATATCTTCTCAAAATCTCGAGCAATATTCACAGGCATTAAACAAATATCAACTTGCATATACTTTTTTTAAAGACAATAAAGAATTTCTTTCAGATTACGGTTATTTTTTAATTGAAGAAGGAAAAATAGCCGAGGCTGCCGAAATTTTAAGTATACTAGTAAGGATGGATCCAACGAATTTAGAGTATCAGGAGCTTCTTGAACGCTTTACTGAAGAACACTGAAAACAAACTAAAATTTGACCATCTAAGCAGAGGAGGGATTCACAAATGACAACCCCTGTTTCTGTCAACGAGAAGAAAGATTTTATCCGTTGGTTTTTAAATCATTATCAATTAAAGCGGCGAGAGTGTGTATGGATTCTCAATTATTTAATGAGTCATGACCAGCTTATGGAGAAAGTGCATTTTGTTGATAACGCCCAATTCTGTCCTCGGGGACTAGTGATGTCAACACATTGCATTGACGAGGTTCCGTTCCGTTTTTATAAGGAAAACATCATGACAACTGATGCTGAAAAGTCTTTTCATGATATCCGCTTAAACCGCGAAGAGGAGATTTATATTCAATTAAACTTTCACGCCTCGAATAAGGCTCCTCAGTTTGCCGCAGTACTTGAGGAAAATCCCTTTATGCCTAAAAAGCTGCATATCGATGAAAAAGATCGGCTAATTGCTGAAAAATTCCTTGTCGACAGTCTTTATCAATTCCAAAAAGAAAAATTGACAACTTTAATTGATGAAGCCTTAGACCGACAAGACAAGGAAGCCTTTGTGGAGCTGACAGAAAAATTAAAGAAGCTTGAACCTAGTCGTTGAAAGCTTGCTAATAAAAGCAAGCTTTTTTGTTTGGATTTTTCTGGGCTTTTGACCATTTCTAATGGTAAGATGGAAGGGAATATAATTACACGGAGTTGAAGATAGAATGAAATGGACACCAGCTGATATTGAGAAATTTGAAAAGTCACCGGAATATGTGGATACAGCAGTTGTTCCTTTATTTCCAGTGTCCTTTGCTAATGGAATGAAGGAAGCGGCAGCAATGACTGAATTTACCAGCTTGCTTACAAGTCAGCTTGAGAGACAGCTACAAGGTAGAATCCTGCTTATTCCTGGCTTTTCCTATTTAAAAAGCTCAACGCTAGACACAGTTGAACAGCTAAAGGTTTGGGAAGAAGAATTGCTGGACAAGCAGTTTAACCATGTGTTCTACGTGACATCAGATTCTGATTGGAAACAACAAGAAGCTCAGTTGCAAGGAACGCTGTTGTGGATTCCATCACTCCCGCTGCAACATATGGATGAGAAAGCAAGGCAATCGGTAATGGAGGATCAAATTAGACAATTAATGAACTTGTTTATTCAGAAATGGCGGGATGCAGAAACAGAGTAATATTTATCACTGATAAAAATGTTTTTACCATAGTATTATATTGATTTTATAAAGAGATTGATATATCATGATTATGTCCTAGTCTTAATTGTGTGTACAAATTATGTCCGATGTACGTAAAATTGGGGAACAGAGGGGGGAAAAGCGTGAGTAAAGATCGCGTTTCAAGACGACAATTCTTAAACTATACACTGTTGGGTGTAGGCGGTTTCATGGCAGCCGGAATGGTCATGCCAATGGCCCGTTTTGCGATTGATCCTGTCCTAAAAGCTAATGCGAGTGGTGACTTCGTTGCAACTAAATTAAAGGTTGCAGAAATTACGGAAGAACCTCAGCGGGTTGACTTCAAGTTTGATCAGGTTGATGCCTGGTATGAATCTGAGGAAACTGGAACGGCTTGGGTGTACAAAAATGAAAATGGAGAAATCGTAGCTCTATCACCAGTGTGTAAGCACTTAGGCTGTACAGTTGACTGGAATACGGATGAAAAGAATCAAAATATGTTCTTCTGTCCATGTCATTACGGTCTTTATGAAAAGGATGGAAAGAATGTTCCAGGCACTCCGCCATTGGCACCATTAGATGTCTATCCTTATCAAGAAAAAGACGGAATCCTTTATTTAGGGAAAGCACAACCACGAGAGGGGGCGTAATAATTGTTAAACAAGATTTACGATTGGGTAGATGAACGTTTAGATATTACGCCGCTGTGGCGTGATATTGCTGACCATGAAGTTCCGGAGCACGTGAATCCGGCACATCATTTTTCCGCATTTGTCTACTGTTTTGGCGGTTTGACTTTCTTTATTACTGTCATTCAGATTTTATCAGGGATGTTCTTAACGATGTATTACGTTCCAGATATTAAAAATGCATGGGAATCTGTTTATTATTTGCAAAATGAAGTGGCATTTGGACAAATTGTCCGTGGAATGCATCACTGGGGAGCAAGCTTAGTAATTGTCATGATGTTCTTACATACATTGCGTGTTTTCTTCCAAGGAGCTTATAAAAAGCCTCGTGAATTGAACTGGATTGTAGGGGTTTTAATTTTCTTCGTAATGCTTGGTCTCGGTCTTACAGGATATCTCTTACCATGGGATATGAAAGCACTATTTGCAACAAAGGTTACATTGCAGATTGTTGAGGCTGTGCCGTTATTGGGGCCATACTTAAAAATCTTGATGGCGGGTAGTGCCGATATTGTCGGTGCTCAAACGCTAACTCGATTCTTTGCGATTCATGTATTCTTCTTACCAGCGGTCCTGTTTGGATTGATGGCAGCACACTTTATTATGATTCGTAAGCAAGGTATTTCAGGTCCGTTGTAAGAAGAAATATCTTCTAGAAAAAAATGTTGTACGGATAATAAGGTCTGTTCAACTTCACGAAAAAGGAGGGGATTGCTCGATGCATCGTGGTAAAGGGATGAAATTTGTTGGCGACTCACGGATACCTGCCGAAAGAAAGCCTTTTATTCCTAAAGATTATTCAGAATACCCGGGTAAAACAGAAGCATTTTGGCCAAACTTTCTTTTAAAAGAATGGTTAGTTGGTGCCGTTTTCCTTGTTGGGTTCTTAGTTTTGACTGCTGCACATCCGTCACCGCTTATGCGGGTTGCGGATCCGACTGATACATCATTTATTCCGCTGCCTGACTGGTATTTCTTGTTTTTATACCAATTATTGAAATATCAATATGCAGCTGGACCATATACAGTTATTGGTGCCTTAGTTATTCCTGGGCTAGCTTTTGGCGCATTACTTTTAGCTCCATTTATCGATCGCGGTCCAGAACGCCGACCAGCAAAAAGACCAATGGCAACTGGATTTATGCTTCTAGCTATTGCTGGGATCTTCTATTTAACTTGGGAGTCCGCACACCAAACAGACTGGGAGGCATTTAATAAAGCAGGTGCCATTTCAGAGGTTGAAATTGATAAAGCATCCGATGGTTATCAAATTGCTGAAGCAAACACTTGTCTTAGCTGTCATGGAGGAGAGCTTGGAGGCGCAAGTGGACCAAGCTTAGTCGGTACTGGATTAACAGCAGAAGAAATTGCTGGTATTGCTGTTAATGGTCAAGGGGCTATGCCTGCAGACATCTTTAAAGGAACAGAAGAAGAACTTCAAATAATGGCTGAATTTATAGCTAACTTAGAATAGTGGAATCAGGCTGGCGGGATGAAACCCGCCAGCCTTTTATTTACAAATAAGCACTTTTGTTCATACATAGGAGAGGAGCAGTTCCATTGATTTCGAAACTTTATGCGATATTAGGCAACAAACAGTTTTTATGGATGCTATTAGTGATTAATGTTTTTGGAACAGTCTATGGCTATTATTGGTATGTTCCGCAGCTAGTCAATACCCCAGCTATCTTCCTACCTTTTGTACCAGACAGTCCCACTGCAAGCTTGTTCTTTGTTTTCGTATTAATCGCTTTTTTGCTCAAAACGAATTGGCCACTTATGGAAGCACTGGCTATCGTCACTCTTTTTAAATATGGTATCTGGGCTGTTATCATGAATATTCTCGTCCTGAATGTTACAGGAAACCTACACTGGTCGGGTTATATGTTAATGGCTTCCCATTTTGCAATGGCAGTAGAAGGGATGTTATACGCACCGTATTATCGATTTAAGTTATGGCATTTAATCGTTGCGGCTATCGTTGCCTTACACAATGAAATGATTGATTATGTATTTATGATGATGCCGAACTATCAGCAGCTGGACTTATTCCGTAATGAAATTGGATACTTTACCTTTTGGCTAAGTATATTATCTATTGGGATAGCCTACTATCTTGGGTTGCGAAAAAACCGCGTAACTTTCGATATGAAATTACCAAGGTGATTGCGATTTGGTGAAACATTGGTCCATTATCCATTCCATAAACACCTCCCTTTTATAAATTTGGTCTAACCTTGTCCACTCTTTCATACATTTTAGTATTTAAGGGGGGACGGTAATGAAGCCAGGGAAAGGAATAGTTCTAATCTTATCGTTGCTGCTGCTATTAACACCTGTAGTTGCAAACGCTGAAATAGACCCTTCGATTAAAAAGTTAGACGACATTTCAGATGAAGCCTTACAAATGGTCAAGATTTATCGGTACGAAGATGCAAAAAAGATGCTTGAGCATTTCGAAGGGGAATTTATAAAGACAACGAGAAGAGGACATTTATTCTCAATGGACGAGCTTAGAATTGTCACCACTGCTCATGAAGCTGCATTAAAGGCGGTGGCAGCTGAAAGTAAAACAATGGATCACGAAGAGCGTATCCATAAAGTTACTAGATTTCGCCTTGTAATGGATGCACTACAGTCGATGCATCAACCTCTATGGACTGAAATGGAAGAGCCAATCATGACCGTGTTTAATGGAATGAAGTCTGCTGCTTACAATGGGGATAATGAGGATTTTTATGCGAATCTTGACTCGTTTTTATCTTTGTATGAGGTTATTTATCCAAGTTTAAGGATTGATGTGACAGCGGAGAGAATTCAAAAGCTTAATGCTCGCGTAACGTACATTGACCAATATCGTCCCGAAATCCTAAATAAACCGACCAGCCAAGCTCAGTTGGATGCCTTAGAAGCTGACTTAATGAATATCTTTGATGACATGACTGAAGATGAAGCTGACCCATCGCTTTGGTGGGTGATTATTTCGACAGGAAGCATCATCATTATGACCTTGTCTTATGTAGGCTGGAAAAAATATCAGGCAGATATGGAAAGGCGGAAAAACCGTATGAAAGAACGAAAAAATTGACACTCTTTCATTTCATGAATAAAATAGAAGTATCAGCTAGAATTATTTTAGGAGGGCTTTGCGGTTGAGTATACTTATCTACTTTGCAATTCTTATTATTGTCCCTATATGGGCACAGATGCGGGTGAAAAGCGCGTACAAAAAGTACTCTCAAGTAGCTTCATCCTCCCATATGCGTGGCGCTGAAGTTGCAAGAAAAATCCTCGATGATAATGGACTTCATCACGTCGGGGTAGAAGAAACAAGAGGCGTACTCAGTGACCATTATGATCCTAGGTCAAAAACTGTTCGTCTATCATCTGATAACTACCATGGACATTCTGTTGCAGCTGCAGCAATCGCCGCTCATGAAGTTGGGCATGCCATACAAGACCAAGAGGATTATTCCTTTTTACGGTTCCGTCATGCTTTAGTTCCTGTTGCAAACCTCGGATCTAATTTCTCCTGGATTTTCATTTTAGTCGGGATTTTTGCTCAAATGAGTAATATGCTTCTACTAGGGATTATTTTTATGGCAGCGGGTGTCGTGTTCCAATTAATCACCCTACCAGTCGAATTCAATGCTTCTAATCGAGCGATGGAACAGGTTGTGAGCGCTGGAATCATCCGAAACGATGAAGAGCGTGAAACAAAGAAAGTTCTAAATGCTGCTGCTCTAACTTATGTGGCCGCGGCGGCTGTTGCTGTAATGGAACTAGTACGACTTGTATTGATTTACACAGGTATGACGAGTGAAGACTAAATATTAAAAAGTAAGAGCTGCGGGCTTTCCCGCAGCTCTTACTTTTTATACGTAGGCATTAAAGTTGTGCTTAGTCTAGTTTCAACGCTACCTTTCAATTGGCACTTTATTCTCATCCAAAGTAAATCCCTCTCCTAAAACATCATGAACAACGGTAACAGATACAAAGGCATGCGGGTCAACGGAGTTGATCACGCTTTTAAGCCGAACAATTTCGTTTTTACCCACGACACAATAAAGCACATTGCGTTCTTGTTTTGTAAATGACCCCGTGGCTTTTAACATCGTTGCGCCCCTATCCATTTCACTTAGGATTTTGTCGGCGATTTCTTCATTTTTTTCAGATATGATCATCGCCCCTCGTGCTGAATAGGCCCCTTCCTGCATGAAATCAATTACCCTAGCTCCGATAAATACAACCACGAGTGTGTACATAGCTTCCCGGTAATTCAAGTATGTAATGAGAGATATCGTAATGACGCAAAAATCGAACATGAACATTGTTCGCCCCATCGTCCAGCCTGCATATTTTTGCGCTAATCTTGCGATAATATCGACACCGCCAGTTGTACCGCCGAAACGAAAGATAATCCCAAGACCAATGCCGATGAAAACTCCAGCGAATAACGCAGCAAGAAAAAGATCTTCGTAAAGGGGCATCTCAATCTGATAGTTTTGAAAAATGGCTAAAAACAAGGAAACACCAAGCGTACCAATAATTGTATATAAAAATACGCTCCGCCCTAACAATTTCCAACCAATGAAAAAAAGTGGAATATTCAAAATTAAATTTGTAACTGCTGGGTCCCAACTAAAAACGAAGTAAAGAAGCAAAGTAATCCCGGTAAAGCCACCTTCTGCTAGATTATTCTGCATATTAAAATGAACAATACCAAAAGAGAATATCGCTGACCCAATTAAAATGAAAAAGATATTCTTTAGTTTTAGTCCTAAAAACAATCTGTTACCTCCCAGCTGAAATTCGATGATTGCGTGAAGCGATACTAATTATATAAAATAACAGAGGTAAGGGCAATCTTTAACAGTATCACCTATTTTTCACAATTTAACGCTCCTTGCTGTTGTAGGGAAAATGAAAGAAACAATGGATGTTTCCTTAATTAAATATTTGTCAAATCTCCTTGTGTAAGCTAACATCAAGAGGAGGTAATTCAACATTATAATTAGGTTGGAAGGGAGGAATAGGGAATGGGACAACAAAAAACTTTAAGAGAAATGCAGACGGAAGTCGATACATATATAAGTCAATTCAAAGAAGGGTATTTTAGCCCTCTGGCATTGACGGCTAGAATGACCGAAGAGCTTGGTGAGTTGGCAAGGGAAGTCAATCATTACTATGGTGAAAAGCCAAAAAAGGATAATGAAAAAGAAAAGACAATTGAAGAAGAAATCGGGGATATGTTGTTCGTCATGATTTGCTTTGCCAATTCCTTAAATATTGATTTACAGGAAGCGCATGACATGGTTATGCATAAATTCAATACTCGGGATAGAGACAGATGGACAAAAATTGATGAATAGTAAAGGAGAAAGGCTAATGGAAAAGGTAAAGATTGTAATCGCCGGCCCTCGTGGGCGGATGGGGAAAGAAGCGGTAAAACTCGTTATGGAAACGGAAAATTATGAACTAGTGGGAGTGCTCGACCATAGGCATGAAGGTAAAAATCTTGCTGAACTGGAAGGTTTTACAAATGTGGACGCCTTGGTTTATACAGATATACATAAATGTTTCAAAGAACAACAACCAGATGTTTTGGTTGATTTAACCACACCGGAAGTTGGCATGGAGCACACGGTTACTGCACTGGAATTTGGGGTGCGTCCAGTTGTTGGGACTACAGGTTTCTCATCAGGGGACTTGAGTAAGCTTGAAGATCTGTGTAAGCAAACTGGGCTTGGATGTATTATTGCTCCTAATTTCGCTATTGGCGCAGTGCTGATGATGAAATTTTCACAGTTGGCTGCAAAATATTTTAATGATGTTGAAATTATTGAACTCCATCACGATCAAAAATTGGATGCGCCATCGGGTACAGCCGTTAAGACGGCAGAAATGATTTCTACTGTACGGGAAGCAAAACAACAAGGACACGAGGATGAGAAAGAAACAATCGTAGGAGCTAGAGGAGCAAACTATGATGGAATGCATATTCACTCTGTTCGCTTGCCTGGTCTAATCGCTCATCAACAGGTAATGTTTGGTTCAGATGGTCAAACGCTTTCCATTCGACATGATTCGTATAATCGTGCTTCATTTATGTCTGGAGTAAAACTGGCGGTTGATACGGTAATGAAGAACGATACCTTTGTATATGGACTAGAAAATATAATTGAATAGGAGCCTTATTATGAACATAGCATTGATAGCCCATGATAGAAAAAAAGATGATCTTGTGCGCTTTGCCGTCGCATATAAGCCAATATTTGAAAAACATACACTTTATGCCACGGGGACAACTGGATTGAGAATCATGGAAGCGACAGAGCTTCCCGTCCACCGTTTCCAATCAGGACCTCTAGGGGGAGACCAAGAAATTGGCGCAATGGTAGCCCAGAATTCAATGGATGTCATTTTCTTCTTTCGTGATCCTTTAACTGCTCAACCGCACGAACCGGACGTAACAGCACTAGTAAGGTTATGCGATGTCTACGCAATCCCACTAGCTACCAATATGGGCACTGCTGAGGTTTTAGTTAGAGGGCTAGGGCGAGGGGATTTAGATTGGAGAAATATTGTGAAAGAGGATAGTGACCAAAAGGATGGATAAGACAAAGTTAGATATTCTAGCAATAGGAGCCCATGCCGATGATGTTGAAATTGGCATGGGAGGAACTATTGCAAAATATACATCGAATGGGAAAAAGATTGGGATTTGCGATTTAACTAAAGCGGAGTTATCCACAAATGGGACGGTTGGACTGCGCTTACAGGAAGCAGCCAAGGCTGCAGAGATACTGGGTGTTTCTGTTAGGGAAACCTTGGATTTGCCTGATCGTGGCCTATACATAAAAGAAGAATACATAAAAAAAGTAGCGAGTGTGATTCGACAATATCGTCCAAAACTGCTGTTTGTTCCTTATTTTGAAGACCGTCATCCGGACCATGGGAATTGTGCACGACTGGTCGAAGAGGCGGTTTTTTCTGCAGGGATTAGGAAATTTGATACTGGGGATGGGCTTTTGCCGCATCGGGTTGAAAGCACTTATTATTATATGATCAATGGCTTCCATAAGCCTGATTTTTTAATTGATATTAGTAACCATATGGAAAAGAAGAAGATGTCCCTTCAAGCGTACGTAAGTCAGTTTGTAAAAAGTGATTCTAGTTATGATACCCCACTTGTAAATGGGTATATCGAGTACGTGGAAGCTCGGGAAAGATTGTTTGGTAAGGATGCGGGTGTAGCCTTTGCAGAAGGCTTCAAGACTAAAACTCCACTGGTTATTGGTGATTTGTTAGGAGAAAAATAATGAAAAAATTGAAAATTGGTATAACCTGTTATCCAACTGTTGGCGGTTCGGGTATCGTTGCTACAGAACTAGGAAAGCTTTTAGCGGAAAAGGGCCATGAAATCCATTTTATTACCTCAAGCCTGCCATTTCGCTTAAATAAAATGTATCATAATATTTACTATCATCAGGTTGAGGTTAATCAATATTCCGTCTTCCAATATGCTCCATATGATATTGCGCTTGCGAGTAAAATAGCCGAAGTAGCTGTCCGAGAGAATTTAGATTTGCTACATGTACATTATGCAATTCCACATGCCGTTTGTGCGATTTTAGCTAGAGAGATGAGCGGACGTGATTTGAAAATAGTAACAACCTTGCATGGAACAGATATAACTGTTTTAGGTTATGATTCATCCTTAAGCGATGCGATTCGGTTTGGAATTGAAAAGTCTGATGCTGTAACAGCTGTTTCTAATTCATTGGTTGCACAAACATATGATTTAATTAAACCTGACAAAGCCATTAAATGTATTTATAACTTTGTGGATGACCGTGTCTATCAATACGGCTCAAGTAATTTACGCAAAGGTTATCAGATAGAAACACATGAAAAAGTGCTTATTCATGTTTCCAACTTCCGATCTGTTAAACGAGTTCCTGATGTTGTACACGCTTTTGCGAAGGTTGCTACAGAACTATCTGCAAAGCTCCTACTGGTTGGGGATGGGCCAGAAATGAAAGTAGTGTCTAACCTAGTGAATGAGCTAGGAATCCGTGAGAAAGTTTTATTTCTAGGGAAGCAGGAAAATTTAGAAGAACTCTATGCAATTAGTGATGTAATGTTACTTCTTTCAGAAAAAGAGAGCTTTGGTTTAGTAGCACTTGAGGCGATGGCTTGTGGTGTCCCTTGCATTGGTACTAATACAGGGGGGATTCCTGAGGTCATTACCGATGGTGAGAATGGTTACATTTGTGATTTAGGAGATATTCAGGGTATCGCCAATAAAGCTGTAAAACTTCTTAGTGATTCTTCTCTATATCAAGTTTTCGTTAGCAATGCAGTAAAAACGGCGAAAGAGAAATTCAGTGCTGAAAAGATAGTCAGTGAATATGAAGAGGTTTACTATCAAGTTCTTAGTCAGGGGAATTATTGATGCTTGCTCCATTTACACAGGCAACCCCATTGCTTGAAATGATAGAAGCTGCTGGTTATGAGGCTTATTTTGTTGGGGGTTCTGTTAGAGATTCGTTGTTAGGAAGGGAAATATCAGATGTGGATATTGCGACTTCCGCTTTACCGGAAGAATTAAAGGCAATATTTCCACATACGGCTGATGTTGGAATTGAACACGGAACGATATTAGTAATCTACAACGGGGTACCATATGAAATTACCACATTTAGAACTGAATCAGGGTATAGTGATTACCGGAGACCAGACCAAGTAAAATTCATTCGGTCCTTAAAAGAGGATCTAAAACGTCGAGATTTTACTATGAATGCAATCGCAATGGATAGAACGGGGAAATTGATTGATCCATTTAATGGGAAACAAGCTATTGCTACCAAACAAATTATCACGGTTGGAAATCCCGAGGAGCGATTTGGAGAAGATGCCCTAAGAATGATGAGAGCAGTACGTTTTGTAAGCCAATTGAATTTTACGATAGAGGAAGAAACACTAAATGCTCTCGCACAAATGCCTCATTTACTTGGTAACATTGCTGTTGAACGCAAACTTACGGAATTCGAAAAATTATTAGTAGGTCCTTCTAATAACAAGGCTATTTCAATCATAGTACAAACAGGACTTTTTAACTATTTGCCTGGCTTAATAGGAAATGCAGAAGGTGTTAATAGAATGGCAAGGTGTAACTTAATGGGCCTTTCCAAGCTAGAGTTGTGGACATTGTTAACCCATCAGGTAGGATTAAATGACCGTGAGGCTAGTGAGTTTCTAAGGCAATGGAAGCTCCCTGTGAAACAGATTAAACAGATTCTTAAAATCTTACAATGGTTACAATACCGCTTAGATAACCAGTGGACAAGGTTGGCCGCTTATGATGCGGGAAAAGAAACTATGCTTTCAGCAGAAATATTGGTTCAGAGCCTTACCGGACTTAAAACATCTTCAGAAGCAGAGCTTCATAAATTTTATGATCAATTGCCAATAAAGAATCGGTCAGAATTGGATTTGACCGGTACTATTTTGTTGTCATGGTTTAAAAAAAAGCCAGGCCCGTGGGTCAATCACTATCTTAGATTGATTGAAGAAAAGGTTATCATCGGTGAGGTCGCAAATGGACAAGCGGACATAAGGGAGTGGCTAAACAATTGCAATCAGAAATTAGAAAAAGACTAATAGAGGCGTTTACTAATGCTGGTGATGAATATCTTTCAGGCCAATTTCTTGCAGAAATAGCTGGCTGCTCAAGGACGGCTATTTGGAAGCATATTGAGGAGCTCCGGAAAGAAGGCTTTGTGTTCGAAGCTGTCAAAAAAAAGGGATATAAAATTGTACAAGCCCCTGAAAATGTTACGGCCGATGAAATAAGTTTTGGGTTGAAAACGGATTTTATTGGTCGTGGTATCCATTATGAAGAAGAAGTGGATTCTACACAAAAGATTGCTCATCGTCTTGCTACTGAGGGTGCAGCTGAGGGGACCGTAATTGTGGCTGAAGAGCAGTTGTTGGGGAGAGGGCGCTTAGATCGAAAATGGCATTCCCCTAAGTACTCAGGTATATGGATGAGTATCATCTTAAGGCCCAACCTTCCGATGCAAAAGGCACCTCAGCTAACGCTAGTAACCGCTGTGGCAGTGGTACAAGCAATTGAAGAGGTCACAGGTCTCCTCCCTCAAATAAAGTGGCCCAATGATATATTAATAAGTGGAAAAAAAGTGACTGGTATCTTAACAGAAATGCAGGCGGATGCAGATCGAATAAACGCTATTATCGTTGGTATTGGTATTAATGTAAATCAAAAGCGAGATGATTTTCCTGAAGAAATTCAACAGATTGCAACTTCATTAGCTGCTGAATCTGGACAGAATATTTCAAGGGCAAGATTAATGCAAGAGGTTTTCGCACGTTTAGAAAAACTTTATCAAACCTACTTAAAGGATGGCTTTTTTCCTATCAAGTTATTATGGGAGAGCTATGCCTTAAGTATAGGTAAAGAAATTATTGCAAGGACAGTAACGGGTGACATATACGGAAAGGCTCTAGGCATCACAGAGGATGGTGTCTTAAATATCCAACAAGCTGATGGGGAGATTCGGCAAGTCTATTCCGCTGATATTTTCATAAATGAATAAGTAAAAGGTTAGTAGCATTAATATTAGAATTTTGTTATAATTTTTTTGGGCGGTATCGCAAGAACCGCACCTTTGTGAATTGCCGAAAAATCTAAAAGGTTCTGCCTAGATCCGAAACCGGACCGGGACAGAGGGATGAAACAAGTTTGGACGTAACGGGATCCTTCTGCCTATTAGAAGGATCCTTTTTGTGTACATCATGAACGAAGTTGTTTTATCACCTCTCCTGTAAACAAGGAGGAAAAAGAATGAAACAGACAACAGATTTTCTTAAGATGAAAAAGAACAAGAGTAAAATTGTCATGGTGACAGCCTACGACTATCCTGCAGCTAAACAAGCCGAGCAAGCTGGTGTGGACATGATTTTGGTAGGAGATTCGCTTGGAATGGTGGTTCTTGGCTATGATTCAACAGTCCCTGTTACAATGGGAGACATGATTCATCATGCAAAAGCTGTCAAAAGAGGGGCGGTTAATACATTTATTGTTGTTGATATGCCGTTTATGAGTTATCACCTTTCTATTAAAGATACGTTAATCAATGCTGCTAAAATTATTCAGGAAACAGGTGCTCACGCTGTTAAGGTTGAAGGTGGAGACGAGGTTATTGATCATATAAAAGCGCTTGTAAAAGCGGGGATTCCTGTTGTTGGTCACTTAGGCTTAACCCCTCAGTCTGCAGCCGTACTAGGTGGTTATAAAGTGCAAGGAAAAAATGCTGACTCCGCTAGAAAGTTAATCGAGGACGCTAAAAAGTGTCAAGAGGCAGGTGCCTTTGCTCTTGTGCTAGAATGCGTTCCCAAGCAATTGGCTGGTGAAATTTCCAACCTGTTGTCCATCCCGACGATTGGGATAGGCGCTGGTGTGGATGCAGATGGACAAGTATTGGTTTATCACGACATCCTCACTTATGGAGTTGTACGTGTGCCAAAATTCGTTAAACAATATACAGACGTCAACGACCAGATGGCTAGGGCATTGGATACCTATGTTTATGAAGTTAGGAATGGAGAGTTTCCAGAGGATAAGCACAGTTTTACGATGAAAGAAGAAGAACTCCAAGTGCTCTACGGAGGGAAAGTATGAACGTCATTCAAAATATTAAGGAAATGCAGCAAGTAATCACAAGCTTAAAAAATTCAGGGAAAAAAGTTGGGTTTGTGCCAACAATGGGATACCTTCATGAGGGTCATCAGACCCTCATGAAGCAAGCAAGAAAGGAAAATGACATTCTTGTAGTAAGCATTTTTGTTAATCCACTCCAGTTTGGAGCTGGGGAAGACCTTGAAGCCTACCCCCGAAATTTTGAAAGAGATAGCATAATTGCGGAAGAAGAAGGGGTAGACATCCTGTTTAACCCAGCTGTGAATGAGATGTACCCGAGGAGTTCCACTGTTAAAGTGATAGTTGAGGACCGAACAGATGGATTATGTGGCAAATCTCGACCAGGACACTTTGATGGTGTTGCCACGGTAGTAACAAAATTATTCAATATTGTTTTGCCCAATCGCGTCTATTTTGGTTTAAAGGATGCACAACAAGTTGCTGTGGTTGATGGGTTAATTCATGATTTCAACTTTCCTATCGAACTTGTAGCAGTTCCGACCGTGAGAGAACAGGATGGGCTAGCAAAAAGTTCAAGAAATGTGTACCTCTCATCGTTGGAGAGAGATCAGGCTAGGGAATTGTACCAAGGCTTACAGCTTGCCAAGAGAAGGATTGAACAGGGTGAAAGGAATCCTGAGGCAATTGAGCAATTGGTAAAAGCATATATATTAAAGACTTGTGATGCGGCTATTGATTATGTTGAACTCCGTTCATACCCCCAATTACGACCGGTAGATACCATCGTCGGAAAAGTTATAATAGCGGTAGCGGTAAAATTTTCGAAAGCACGTCTAATTGATAATATAATCCTTGAAATCGTATAATAGGAGGAAAGAGCTAATGTTTCGAACGATGATGAATGCTAAAATCCACCGGGCTCGTGTAACGGAAGCCAACCTTAATTATGTTGGTAGCATTACAATAGACTCAGATATTCTTGATGCTGTTGGTTTAGTTGCAAATGAAAAGGTGCAAATTGTTAATAATAATAATGGTGCTCGCTTTGAAACGTATATAATCCCTGGTCAACGAGGCAGTGGAGTCGTCTGTTTGAATGGTGCAGCAGCTCGGCTGGTACAAGAAGGGGATGTAGTAATTATTATCTCTTATGCGCTCGTAGCGGAAGATAAGGTCCCATATCATCAACCAAAAGTAGCAATCATGGATGAACATAACCGGATTGTTGAAATGCTCCACGCAGAGCCAGAGAGGACGGTCCTTTAAGCTTCCGCTTTTGCGGAAGCTTTTCTTAATAGTCAATGATAAAGGATTGAACTTTGGGGAATGTCTAGCTCGAGCGCCTAGGGGCTCGGGTCATAAGCCAATCCGTCAAGAAGGTTAAAGAACAACCTTCTGGCCGGCTCGTCTTATGCCTGTCGCCCCTGGGCAAGGCGCTTCCGCTTTTCAAATTGTCTAGCTGCGGCTCCTAGGGACTCGAGACATAAGCCACTCCCTGTAAGAAGGTAAAGAACACCTTCTTTCAGGGCGCGTCTTATGCTTGTCGTCCCTGGACAGTCGCCTCCGCTTTTCTATAAATAACTTTTTTATTTTCTACTTTTATGATACCGTTATATGACTGGATATTGAGGTGTTACATAATGGGCAATAAATTTGTTGTCGTTGATTTAGAAACTACAGGAAACTCCCCTAGAAAAGGGGACCGCATTATTCAAATTGGAGCGGTTATCATTGAAGATGGAAAAATTACCGAAAAATACTCCTCGCTAGTTAATCCTGGAAGACCCATTCCCGCTTTTATTGAGGAATTGACTGGGATTAATGATGAAATGGTGTCGAGTGCCCCCTCCTTTTCAGAAATTGCTGGAGAGATAATAGAACTACTTGATGAGGCCTTCTTTGTTGCTCACAATGTACTCTTTGACCTCGGGTTTCTTCAGGAAGAACTGCAAATGGCGGGTTTTGAAGGTTTCTACGGATCCGTACTTGATACAGTAGAACTAGCTAGAATTTTATTTCCTACAGCAGACAGCTATAAACTTTCAGATATAGCGGCCAAAGAGGGGCTTACACATGACCGGCCACATCAGGCGGATAGCGATGCCTATGTGACAGGAGAGCTACTGATTCTATTGCTTGAAAAACTCGAATCATTTCCCGTTGTGACTATTAAAAGTCTTACAAAGCTATCGGCTGGGCTGAAAAGTGATATTTACCTTTTACTTGAGGAGATATTGCAACAGAAGGAGCAAGTTGTGGAAGAATACTTCGGCTCTATTGAAGTATACCGTGGCATTGCTTTAAGGAAAAAAGAGACATCCGAAACCTCGGGTAAGGCTCAAGATTGTTCTTTTCCTAAGAAGGATGAAGAAAAGGAAAGACTACTTAAGAATGCCTTGCCTTCCTTCGAGGTAAGAGATGGCCAAATGGAAATGATGAATAGCATTTATCATGCTTTCACAGATCAAAGGCATGCATTAATAGAAGCAGGAACAGGAATCGGTAAAACGTTAGCTTATTTAGTTCCTGCAGCGTTTTATTCAAAGGAAACGCAGAAAAGAGTGGTTGTTTCAACCTATACAACCCAGCTTCAGCAGCAGTTACTAATAAAGGACTTGCCTATATTAAGAGACATTTGTGGCTTTCCCATAAAAGCTATCTTACTAAAAGGGCGAAGTCACTATATAAATTTAGCAAGGTTTGAACATTCACTTCGAGAAGAAGATGATAATTACGATACGACCTTGACTAAAATGCAAATTCTTGTTTGGTTAATGGAAACCAATACCGGAGACTTTGATGAGCTTAATTTATCTAGTGGTGGCCTGCTATTTTGGAATAAAATTAAAAATGTGCCTGTGACTTTTTTACAAACCAAACAGTGGGACTCTAAAGATTATTATTTGAGAGCCCAAAAAGAGGCTGAGGAAGCTAACCTCATTATTACCAACCACTCAATGTTGTTAATGGATTTGGTGTCTGAAGATACTTCAATTCCTGAATATGAGTTTGCTATCCTCGATGAAGCACATCAAGTTGAAAAGGTAGCTGGAAAGTACTATGGTAGGGCTTTAGATTACTTATCGATAAGACTTATGCTCAATCAATTTGGTCAATTTGATCATGGACATCTGTTTCGTAGACTAGAAAAATTAATTGAAAAACTGGATGGCCGTACAAATGTAAAAGTAGCTACAAGCAAATTAAATGAAACAATGATTAACTTACAATATGAAACGGATGAGCTATTTAAAGCTGTTACCCTATTTGCGAAAAGGAAGAAACGGCCGAATTCAAATAGTAATAAAATTCAAACGATGCTCTCACAAACGGATAACAGTACAGAATGGCGGGCTTTATTTGCGGTCGCAGAACGCTTTTCGTTTTTACTTAAGGATGTAATTATTGCTATCGAAGATCGTTTAACGTACATTGAAAATCAAAAGCAAAGGTTGTCGCAAGAAGAAAAGAGCTTTCTTGAGGAAATTACCATCTTATTAAAAGAGATGAACAGAGTTAGAAATAAAACTCGTGAAGTGTTTCTATATCCGAGTAGTCAGGAAATACGTTGGATTGAAACGGATTTACGTTCAGTTCAAAATATGACAACTGTTTATGGACGGCCAATTCATGTTGCCGATTATTTGAGGAATGATTTTTTCACCAAAAAGAAAAGTGTCATTCTTACTTCGGCCACTTTAACTGTAAATGGATCGTTTCATTACATAAAAAACGAGTTAGGTATCGGTGAGTTTCAAAATATTGAGAAGCAAATTCCTTCTCCTTTTAATTATCAAGAACAAGTACAACTGATTATTCCGGAGGATTTACCAGATATCAAAACAGTTCCTGAAATAGAGTATATTGCTGCGATTACGGAGCATATCATTTCCATCGCTGAAGCAACAGGAGGACGGATGCTTACTTTATTTACCTCTCATGAAATGTTAAAAAAAACATATGAACTAATAAAGGAGAGCGCCTTACTTGATGATTTTGCGCTTATTGCGCAAGGGATAACTGCCGGTAGTCGAAGCAGACTGACGAGGAACTTTCAACGTTTTGAAAAAGCAATCCTTTTTGGCACTAGTAGCTTTTGGGAAGGGATTGATATACCTGGTGAGGATTTATCATGCATCGTAATAGTCCGACTTCCGTTTTCACCACCAGATGAACCACTTGCAATAGCTAAGCGAGAACTTATCCTAAAGCAGGGGGGAAACGCCTTTAATGAGATATCCCTTCCGGAAGCTGTGCTAAGATTTAAACAAGGGTTCGGGAGATTAGTTCGGTCTTCAACTGATAGGGGAATCATCTTTGTTTTTGATAGGCGTATCATAACGACTTCATATGGGAAGGCTTTTCTACAGTCTATACCTACCGTTCCGGTTAAAAGAGCCACTATAGACCAGATGATTCAATTCATTTACAAATGGCTTTAATGAATATAAAACGTGAAAAAAAAGACTGCGCAATAACTTGCGCAGTTAAAAAGATGTGTGTGAACCAGAAGGAAATTTGGTTGATTTTACTGCAAACTGTCATATCTACAATTGGAAACACCTGATATAATAGGTGTAATGAAAGATAAGAAAATTGTATTACTATTGTTCACTGTAATGCGGTTTGCTATTAGTAACAAATTTTGTCGTAACATAGGAGGAATACTTAGTGGAAGGTAAGGTTGAAATTCTGTCTACAGTTACCATTCAACAGAGCCCTGATTTATATAAAATCGTTGATGCTTTAAATCGTACATTGAAGCATAAAGACTTAATGTTTGGATTAGCCCTTGATCGCGAAGACCAGGAAAAGGCAATCTTTACAATATATCGTACATAAAGAGTGAGCGCTGTGAAAAAATGGATAATTATTAGCATAGTCATCTTATTAGCTAGTTCAGTGGGGTTAATTTCAGTGTACCTGAATGCAACTAAACCACTAAGAATCGCTGAAAAAAAAGCAATTGAAATTGCTAAACAAGAAACGAATTTGACTGATTTTCATGATTTTCAGTTGTCAAATGGTGAAAGTACATATTTTGTTTTACGAGCTAAAGACCCAAATGAAGAAGAAGTTTATGTTTGGATTTCTGAAGCTGACGGTAAGGCGCTTATAAAAAAAGTGAGTAGTGGTGTGACTGAAGAAGAAGCTGTTCAGACTGTTTACTCAAACAAAGACCCAAAGGAAATCATTTCTGTCCGCTTGGGGATGACTAAAATTCAAAAGACAACTCGTCCTGCATGGGAGATTTATTATCGAACGGATAATGGCCGTTTAAATTATTATTATGTAGATTTTGAAACCGGTGAAAAACTGCGAGCAATTGATAATTTTTAGATATAGAAAACACCTACAGGAGGTACTAGAATGAACATCAAACTTGCACAAAGGGTAGGAACATTAACACCGTCTACAACGTTGGCGATTACAGCAAAAGCAAAAGAAATGAAAGCAGAAGGATATGACGTGATTGGTTTAGGGGCAGGGGAACCTGATTTTAACACTCCTCAGCATATTATAGATGCTGCTATTCAATCAATGGAAGCGGGGCATACAAAATATACTCCTGCAGGTGGTCTTCCAGCATTGAAAAAGGAAGTAGCTGCAAAGCTAAAGAGGGACCAAGGGTTAGAGTATAGTGCGAATGAAATCATTGTTATGAGTGGTGCTAAACATGCCTTGTATACCTTGTTTCAAGTTCTCCTAGATGAAGGGGACGAAGTCATTATCCCAATTCCTTATTGGGTAAGTTACCCTGAACAGGTAAAACTGGCTGGAGGAAACCCGGTTTTCATTGAAGGCTTAGAAGCAAATGAATTTAAAATCACAGTGGACCAGCTTAAAGCAGCGATTACTGAAAAAACGAAGGCAGTTATTATTAACTCTCCAAGTAATCCAACAGGTATGGTTTATACAAAAGAAGAATTAAAGGCTCTTGGAGAGGTTTGTTTAGAGCGTGGAATTCTAATTGTTTCAGATGAAATATATGAAAAACTGATGTATGGTGGCCATAAGCATGTCTCAATTGCAGAAATCTCTCCTGAATTAAAAGAGCAGACAATTGTAATTAATGGGGTATCGAAATCTCATTCCATGACGGGGTGGCGAATTGGTTATGCTGCTGGGAATAGTCAGGTGATTAAGGCCATGACAGACCTTGCTAGCCATAGCACATCGAACCCAACTTCAAATGCACAATACGCGACAATTGCAGCTTATTCAGGCAGTCAGGAGCCGGTTGAAGAGATGCGGAAAGCGTTCGAACAGCGCTTAGATATTATTCATCAAAAGCTCGTTGAAATCCCTGGTATTACTTGTCTCAAGCCTCAAGGCGCTTTCTACCTCTTTCCTAATGTAAAAGAGGCTGCTACTGCGACAGGCTGTAAGGACGTTGATGAATTTGTTGAGAGACTCCTAACAGAGGAACAGGTAGCAGTAGTCCCAGGTTCTGGATTTGGGTCACCTGATAACATTCGATTATCCTATGCCACTTCGTTGGATTTGCTTGAAAGTGCAGTTAACCGCATTAAAAATTTTATTGAAACAAATCAAAAATAAATGAAAAAGGCGGTGACTACTGATTGGGTCCCGCCTTTTATTTGTGCATACCTGTCTTCTGGGCTGACCAAGGCGCTTTCGCTTTTCAGTGTTGCCCTTAGATTGAACGAAAGTTATAATAGAACACGTACATAGCATCAAGTGAGTTTTACTTAGTTTTTGGAGGGAAATAATCAGTGAATAAAACAACGATTTCAGAAGTACATAAATACGTTGAGCAAGAAGTTAAGTTAGGTGCTTGGTTGGCAAATAAGCGTTCTAGCGGGAAAATTGCTTTCTTGCAACTCCGAGATGGGACTGGCTTTATTCAAGGTGTGGTAGCAAAGAGTGATGTTGGCGAGGAAATATTTCAGTTAGCAAAGTCAATAACACAGGAATCTTCACTCTATGTAACGGGTAAGGTCCAAAAAGATGAACGTTCTCCATTGGGTTATGAATTATTGGTTACCGGTCTTGAAGTTATTCATCAAGCGGTCGATTATCCAATTACACCAAAGGAACACGGAACGGAATTTCTAATGGATCATCGCCATCTATGGCTACGGTCTAAGCGCCAACATGCGGTTATGAAAATTCGGAATGAAATTATCCGTGCTACCTTTGAATACTTTAATAATGAAGGTTTCACAAAAGTAGATCCACCTATTTTGACTGGAAGCTCACCAGAAGGTGGCAGTGAACTTTTCCATACAAAATACTTTGAAGAGGATGCGTTCCTTTCACAAAGTGGTCAGCTCCATTTAGAAGCCGCTGCAATGGCCTTAGGAAAGGTATTCTCATTCGGGCCGACATTTAGAGCGGAAAAATCCAAGACTCGCCGTCATTTAATTGAATTTTGGATGATAGAACCAGAAATGGCTTTTTATGACCATGAAGATAGCCTAAAGGTTCAAGAAGAATACGTTTCGTATATAGTTCAATCTGTCTTAAAAAATTGTCAAATTGAGCTTAAGACACTTGGTAGAGATACTACCAAATTAGAAAAAATTCAAGCCCCATTTCCACGGATTACTTATGATGATGCATTAAAGTTCTTACATGAAAAAGGCTTTACTGATGTTCAGTGGGGAGATGACTTTGGTGCTCCACATGAAACGGCAATTGCTGAGAACTACGATAAACCTGTTTTCATCACACACTATCCAACGGCGTTGAAAGCATTTTACATGCAGCCAGATCCTGGGCGCCCTGAAGTAGTACTATGTGCAGATTTGATTGCACCAGAAGGTTATGGAGAAATCATTGGTGGATCCGAGCGTATCAACGACTTTGATTTGTTACAACAGCGTTTAGAGGAGCATAATTTGCCATTAGAAGCGTATAAATGGTACCTTGAATTGCGTCAATACGGTTCAGTTCCTCATTCTGGTTTTGGTCTTGGTCTTGAGAGAACTGTTGCTTGGATTTCTGGGGTTGAGCACGTTAGGGAAACAATTCCTTTCCCACGCTTATTAAACAGATTATACCCTTAATAATATTAAAAAAGTGCCCTTTCTTGCATGACCAGAAAGGGCACTTCGTTTTTGATTGAACTTAAAGTATTGGCATAAAAACTAGGCATTTCACTTTATTTCCATCACTAAACTTCTTGTATTCTGTTACCTGCTGTCTTTGTTCGTGTTATACTTAGAAATGAGGTGTCCGCTATGCAAAAATCTGATTTTATCCAATGGCTTCGGGAAGGTACAATTACAATTCCGGCAGCCTTATTAACAGAATACAAAAACATGCATTTATCAGAGCAAGAACTTGTCCTGCTTCTCCAAGTCATTCATTTTGCAGAGAAGGGGAATGAGTTTCCTACTCCAGCTGAGATATCGGCACGCATGGCAGTTTCAGTAGTGGATTGTACAGAAAGCCTCCATGCTTTAATACAAAAAGGATTTATTGATATTATAGATGGGGATTCTGCCGATGGAATTCGATTTGAAAAGTATTCGTTAGATCCACTCTGGGAAAAATTAATCGATCGATTTATGCAGAATCAGAAGCAAGAGGTGGTACAGGCACGCCAGGTAGAAGAGACTGATTTATATACTTGTTTTGAAAAGGAATTTGGGCGACCTTTATCTCCTTTTGAATGTGAAACACTTGCAATGTGGATGGATGATGATCATCATGATCCTATTATTATAAAAGCAGCTTTGAGAGAGGCCGTTATTTCTGGAAAACTTAACTTTCGTTATATTGATCGAATTTTATTTGAATGGAAGAAAAACGGAATTAAGACAATTGAGCAGGCTAAAAGCTATGGTAGAAAGTTTAGACAGCACCAGGGACAACAAAAGACAGTTCAAAAGGATGTTAAAGTACAATCAAGGCCCGTGCCTTTTTATAACTGGTTAGAACAATAAAGAAAGAAACGACGGAACGAGGGGAAAATCTCTCGTTTTTATTAATATGTTTGTGTAATGTACATTGTTGATTTTTCACACGGTTGATTGAAGCGGAAATCAACAGCCGGGTTTAACGCAACAGCTAATAATATATAAAAAAACTATAGGTGAAATGAACATGTTAAATAACAATCAGATACGATATTCTTTAGATGAAATGGGGAAATTATTCCCCGATGCACATTGTGAATTGAATCATTCCAATCCATTTGAATTGGTGATCGCAGTAGCCTTATCTGCACAATGTACGGATGCATTAGTAAATAAAGTAACCAAAAATCTTTTCCAAAAATACAAGACTCCGGAAGATTATCTCCAAGTATCCCTTGATGAACTTCAAAACGATATTAGATCAATTGGACTTTTCCGCAATAAAGCGAAGAATATTCAAAAGCTATGTAAATTATTAATAGAAGAATATGATAGTGTCGTGCCCAATGATCGGGACGAGTTAACGAAGCTTCCTGGAGTCGGAAGAAAGACGGCAAATGTTGTTGTTTCAGTAGCTTATAATATTCCAGCAATTGCGGTCGATACACATGTAGAGCGAGTCAGTAAAAGGCTTGGAATATGTCGTTGGAAAGATTCAGTGTTAGAAGTAGAGAAAACCCTGATGAAAAAGGTACCAAAGGAAGAATGGTCGATTACCCATCATCGAATGATATTTTTTGGTCGATATCATTGTAAAGCACAAAATCCGCAATGTGAAGTCTGCCCATTATTGGATATCTGCAGGGAAGGAAAAAAGCGAATGAAAAGCAAGGAGAAAGCAAAGTAATGGGCATCATACTGAATGTACCAAGCGAATTAAAATATTCTTTTTTCTTTACCCACGATGTGTTTGAAATTGAGGAATTAGATGTGGATTTTAATCTTAGCAATCCGTTCGTTTATGAAGTAGGCTTTTATAATGGTTTGAACATGCCACGGCCATGGGAGAATCCAGAGGAAGCAATTCCCTATCTTCAGGAAGAATGGAAGAAGCTAAAGATTCAACTAGGAACAATATTTACAACGAGGGATATTGCTTCGGCTTTGGTTCCAATGAAACAGGCCATTGGGCTTTTCATTGAAATGCTTTTTTGGTCAAATGCTCAACCTGTTTGTTTTCCATTAAACAATATCCAGCAATTACAGATAAAGCCGGTAAATATACAAGAAAGAATAGAGTTTATTATTTCAAGGCCAATGCTTTATCATTCCTTTGTACAGCTAACGGAACTATTTATTGAGCAGGAGAAGCATTTTACAAAAATGTTACTATTAAAAAATAAATAAAAACGTCCAGGAAAGTTCCTGGACGTTTTTTTATTGATTTTCACTTTCAGTCTCGCGATCCTCTGTATTTACATCTGTATTGGGATCTTGATTATTGTCGTTTCCATTGTTATTGCCGTTTCCATTGTTATTCCCATTCCCATTTCCATTGCCGTTTCCGCTATCATTCTCATTTCCGTTACTATTCCCCTCATCAGGTTCTTCCTCCGTAGGGTCCTCGCCTTCATCTTCGCCTTCATCTTCATCTTCATCTTCCTTTTCAGGAATCTCAGGTTGAGGTTCAGGAATTTTAATGGTTGTGCTAGCAGCATCACTACGCAATTCCCCACGAACTGCTGTTACAGAAATAGCGTAAGTACTTCCAGGGTCAGGAGCGGCAATCGTTAAACTTGTATCTCCTGTTGTCTTAAGGGCTTGTGAAGGACCACCATCAATGGAGGCACTTACTTCAAAGTTCACGCCATTCTCTTTCGACTCCCAAGTTATTACAATCGAATTTGTTGTTTCATCAAATTTTGCCGATAGTTTTTTTGGTGCATCAAGCTTCTCAAATTTCTTAGAAGTTTCACTTGGTATATTCCCTTTAACAGCATATTCGTATAAAATTTGATCTTTAGGTGTGTATTCACTAGCTAATTTTGCAGGAATTGTGCCTCTTTCTATCGCTACTTGAACGACACTATTAGGCTTCGTAAAATCAGGTGTGTCAATGTTTTCTGACACTTTTGATACAATCTCTTTAAAAAGTATTTGTGGGATTTTTTGCTGATAACCATCGGCAAGTAATCCTTTACTCCTTTTCTCGTATCCAGTCCATACAGCGGCTGTGTATCTGCTTGTATATCCTACAAACCAGGAGTCGGGTACAGCGCCACTAGGAATATCATACTTTTTAAGATCTTCAGCTGTATAATTTGTCGTTCCAGTTTTTCCTGCGACGGGAAGATTAGGGATATTTGCAGATCCTCCTGTACCGTTGGTAACAGCAGTTTTTAGCATATCTGTAATCATAAAGGCAGTATAGTCCTTCATTGCCACTTCTGTTTCAGGAGACATATCAATTTCGGTATTGTCGCGTAAAACAATCTTCTTAACAGCATGAGGTTCGGTATAGTAACCGTTATTGCCAAATGCTGCGTAGGCACCAGCCATTTCCAAAGGTGATAAATTATAAGATCCTAGGGCTGCTGATTCTGTAAGTACTTCTGGCAGTGATTCCCCAAGACCGAGACCTTCTGCAAAATCACGTGCCTTATCAAGACCTACTTGCTGAAGTGCCTGTAGAGCAGGGATATTTCTTGATTGTGCTAAAGCACTTCTCATTGTCATTGGGCCATTGTATTTATTATTCCAGTTAGAGATTGATTCACCATTCGAATATTGGTAGGGTTTATCCTCAAGCATATGGAATGTTCCCCAGTTTAAATATTCGATAGCAGGGCCATAGTCAAGGATAGGTTTAATCGTTGAACCTGTTTGTCGCTCAAGGTCTGTAGCGTAGTTCCAGCCTCGCTCTCCCGTTCTGTTTCGTCCTCCCCCAAGAGCTCGAATTTCACCGGTTTGTGTATCCATTAGGACGATACCAGCTTGAACTTCATCATTTGGATAATTAACGATGTCATTTGTATTTAATGAGTTCTCAACAAAAGTTTGAGCATTCGGATCCAATGTAGTATAAATTTTTAGGCCATCGGAAAAGATATCAAAATCACCTTGTGCTTCCACTTCATCAATGACTCGGTCAATAAAGGCGTCGAAAGGTTTTTCTTTTCGTTTTGCACGCTCCTCTTCAGCAAGTAGTGTGGACGTAACCGGAATTGCCTTTGCTTCCTTCATTTCAGCCTGCGAGATAAAACCATGTTGGTGCATTAAGGTTAGGACAATATTCCGACGGTTTTCTGCTTTGTCAGGATTTGTAAAAGGATTGTAATTGTTAGGACTTTGCGGAATGCCTGCTAATAACGCCGCTTCGTGTAATTCAATATCCTTTAATTCTTTGCCAAAATAAACTTTGGCTGCAGTACCAATCCCATGACTGTTCTCAGACATGAAGATTTTATTGAAATACATTTCAAAGATATCTTCTTTTGTATATTTTCGTTCAAGCTGAAAGGAGAGCCATGCTTCCTCGGCCTTACGATCTAATGTTTTATCAAAGGTAAGGAAGTAATTCTTAACAACCTGTTGTGTAATCGTACTAGCACCTTCAGCCCCAAATCCATCGGTAAAGTTCGCAATCACCGCTCCTGCGAGGCGAATGGGATCCAGTCCATTATGTTGGTAAAATCGTACATCCTCTGTTGCGATTACAGCATTTTCAACCACTTCAGGTATATTTTCATATTCTATATAATCACGGTTTTCAGAACCAATCTCGGTAATTAACTCACCGTTCATATCGTAGACTTTTGAAATAATTGGATCTTTTAACATTGCTTCGTCTAGTTCAGGTGTATCCTGAATCATGAAGGCGAAGGTACCAGCACCGATTAGAAGACCAAGAATTCCAAGGATAATGATTGCTAAGAAAATCTTCTTGAATAAACCTTTTGGGGCTTTCTTTCGCTTGGCATTAGGTTTCTTTGCAGCATGCTGTTTACGGCGCTCCTCCCTTGTTTGAGGTTTATCTGCCATACATATTCCTTCCTTTCTAAAGAACAATATTAATAGTTAACTAAGGTTATAAAGATAATCGATTACTTTTATATAGTCAATTCTAGGTTGAAGACCCAGTGGGATATGGTGTCCCAACTCTTCAATTTCTTCTTTGGTGATGGATTTACGACCGCCTTCCTCCATTCTTGCCCAAAATGCTAATAAGTGCTTTGCCTCAAGAAGGTACACTTCCTCCAGCTTTGAAAAACGGAGAATAACAAAACAAATTCCATGATGTTTTAATATGTCTTCCATATGCTGGATTTGGTGCAGATGAAAGTTTTTGAGTGGAAAGGATGTTGAAAACTTAGTTTCCTTAGCCTCAAAATCAATATATTTTCCTTTGTAGATCCCGTTGTAATCTGTAGTTGAAGCTTGTTTAAAATAAGCCTCCTTTATTACAGCAGCACTTCTTTTCGGATAATCTACATTCACTATTTGAACGGGAGTCGGCTTTTTATGTATAATGGCAATCTTTCGTTCCAAATAGTATGAATTTGTTTCATTAAGGTCCTCTTCTAATGTCATCCCACGATTGCTATAGACCTGGTTCTTATATTTCTTTAATTGTGGGGCTACAGAATTAGCTTTTGGAACATACGGTTTTCCATTAGGATAATGAAATTTCAAAATCGTCCACCTCGCAAACTAATACCTATCATACCAAAACTTTGGCTGGAATGGTTGAATAATTAGCCCTATTTCATCCTACCCTAAAAAGTAACGTAGGGAGGGAGCACTTTGAAACGTACAGCTAAAGCTGGAAAAGTAGGGTTATCGGAAACAGAAGAGAAGCTTCTTTTTAAGATTCGCCTTGAAACAAGTAAGTTAAATGTGGACAATATTTCTAGAACAAATGCATATTTTGATTATTACTTAAAGCATCCAGAAATTATATGGGCTTTTTTAGCGAGTATGGTCTCCCGTAACGGAGGGTATAATATGTGCGATCTAGAAGGGGATTGGTTTCCGAAAATCCTCGAGCCTCCAGTGAGACAACAACTCTTCTATACGTATGAACGGGCTAATTGGACAATTTTCCATGATGCATTCCCCCAATTACTTCTCTATCATTATTCGACGAAAATTGGCAAGCCTTTGTTTCACCTTCTTACACATTTTAGTATATCTTCATTTATGGAAGCCGAATGGGAGCGTTATTGGAGAAAAAGGGACAAATATCGCTTGATGAATGCGCTCATTACAAATGAGCAGAATGTTATTCATCATTCTGTTATTGAGCATCATGAATACCAAAAGAAAGTGTTTAATACACTAAGATTTCTTTTTCAGGACTTTTTTCATTTTAGCGCAGTGCTACTCCCAACTATTAGGGGGGAGCTTTATGGAGCGAGCGTGAATAGCTTTAAATCTGTTCATAAAAGAATCAATCTTGGCCAAAGAATTGCTTCCATTTTGTTTGATCCTGAACTTTATCCTCAGTTTTTAGAATTTTCTCTTCTCACAGAGCATACTGGATCAAGACATGATTATGAACAATATATGACGAAAAAAAAACGAGAAACTCCATTTCTTAGGATGACATTTCCTGTTATAAATCATCATGACCATTGGCAACCTGACTGGTTCCTAGAAAGAAGATTTCATAAAAAGTGGCTGAATCCAGATATCTATCATAAACATCCCATCCTTTTAACAGAATGGTTTTTGGGGAAACAGAAGCAATTTCAAACGTTAATCTCAATAAAAGAATTATTATCAAAAAAAGACAGATAAAAAGCAAGGGGACCCCCCTTGCTTTTTATCTTCTAAGTAGATGGACGATCTGGACCTTCGAGTTTTTTATCCCCATATCCAGGCTTCTTTTCTTCTAAGTGCTTTTGCTCTTGTTTATTTGTCTTTTCCTGTTTTCTCATAAATAACACCTCCGATTAATAGTCTGTTCAAAATGGGATTTTTCATTCTAGGTGCTGTCGAATCATGCGTCGCATCTCAAAAATCCACTTTCTTTGCCGAATCTCTTCTAGTTTTGTCACTACTAGAGGACATAGCTTCAAAACCACGAATAAAG
Source organism: Mesobacillus maritimus (assembly GCF_044803185.1). Taxonomy (GTDB): domain Bacteria; phylum Bacillota; class Bacilli; order Bacillales; family Cytobacillaceae; genus Mesobacillus_B; species Mesobacillus_B maritimus_B. The sequence continues at coordinate 3,954,075 of NZ_CP085225.1, read as the reverse complement.
TTAATTAAGTTCACAAGGGAGGTTTGCAAAATGAAAACAAATGGTATTGAGAGGGAAGACATAATTCTAATGCTTACGGATATAAATCAACAGCTTGATAAATTGGAAGTTGAATTGCACTCCTCAACTGAAGAATTCTGTAACAGTTGGTATGAATCACAAGAAATTCGTCTTAATCAATGTGATAACAAACTCACTGCTCTCGAGGAAAGCATAGACAAACTTGATATAGGAAAGCCGCAAGTTAAAATGACTTATCCGAGCAAGAAAGTTGTTAAGCTTGAACTAGGGTACTAATAGAAATAAAATGAAAGAAAGAGAAGTGGCTTTTTTTAAAAAGCTGCTTTTATTTTTGGCTTTTGAAAAAGTACGTTGTAGATTTTTACACAGGTGAAGGGAGCGTAAATCAACAGTTAAGACTATATAGCCACTTTTTAGGAGGTTCAACATGAAAACGAATGATACATTGCTAGAGATGACAAATAGCTTGCTTAAATATAGACAGTTCATCTTAGAACGATTTGAACAGACAAAAGGGGCAGGAGAACAGGGGGATTTTTATGAAGAAGTAAAGCCCTTTGCTGATGAAGTTAAGCAAATGACAGACCAATGGCGAGAAGCTGCATTGGCTTGGTTGACTTTGAATCCGCAGCGACACTTACATACTCGCCAAATTGACGCTACCGCTGAAAACCTAGAAATGGTTTCTATATCCGCTTTTTTCCCAAATACTAGTAAGAAGAAATTCTTGGATCATGTTCAATCCATAGAATTTGTACTCAGGGGTCTCGTCAATGCGGTTGAGAACCAGAAAAATTGAGGAATCTATAGAACAAAAATAAAGTACCCACATTAGGGGTACTTAGAAAAAAACATCCTGGGATAGTTGCTTGAGATCTTCAGGGGTTACAGCTCCCTGAAGCTCGAGCTCCCTCATTAAGCTTCGATAATCATTGAAGGAAATTTCATTTTGTACATAAGCCCTCTTGGCAAAGTCTAGCAATTCATTTACATGCTCAGGTGTATGTTTCCGGACCTGCGTAAACATACATGTTAGTTCTTGCACAGTCATGATTTTTCCTCCTCAGCTTTTCTCCTATTTTACCATGAATATCCAACTTGTTATTATTTTTTAAAAAATGAAATTTCAGACAATGTTCTCCACGGTTAGACAAAGTGTGAAAACTTTTCCAGAGATATCACCTTCTAGGCGGATGACACATAAACTGTTGTAGCGAAGAAATGAGGAGGATGTCTCAATGTTTGGTCGAAAAGGACAAAGGCAAATGTATGCCCCATACATGAATTACACACCATCTTATCATGCTTTTCCTGTTAACGTTCCCGGGTTTGACCAGCGGGTTACGCCTCAACCCAATACCCAAACAGCCTATAATCCCTATTGGAATGGAGTGCCAATGAATCCTCCAACCCAATATCCTGGCTTTTATGGTCAGTCGTATGCTACAGGTCAAATGGATTCTGTCTACAATGGTGCTCAGAATGTCTATGGTCAAAAACAAAATGTTTCTCACTTATTATTTGAAAATCCGCTTCAGCCTCAAAATGAAGCTTCATATGGGGGCTATTATCAACCAGAGATGCCTTATCAAAATATGAATCCCTATCCACAGCAAGCATTTTTGCCCAAACAGCCCGGGGGCTTCCAATCCATCATGAATTCATTTAAGAGTCAGGATGGGAACCTCGATATTAATAAAATGGTTGATACTGCCGGGCAAATGATGAATGCTGTAACGCAAGTATCATCCATGGTAAAGGGACTCGGTGGAATTCTAAAGACATAATGTAATGAGCAGATAAGATTATGTAACCCTCAGTGAATTCTCAACTGAGGGTCTCATTTTGTTTGAAGGCTGTTTCGTAAAGATTATTGTTAAAATTGTAAAAATCTTAAAGCCGATTTTTACTAGCTAAAGCCTATTTTAACGCAAGATAAGTTATTTCTTGCATTATAGGAAGATTGCACACTCTTTTCTCATAATTAAAAGGCTACTTTGTAGTGAAACAAAGCTTTAATCAAATTTACTTTGTACCCAAGAGCAACAATGTTTGAGAAAAGAGCTTTGTTGAAAGCGCTCCTTTCATATTTTAGACAACACTTTTTGAACACTTTTTGACACCTAATGATTATGTGACTTAAATCACAAGGGTAATTTCATAACCAAGTTATTCTGTAATAGGCAAATAAATGCAGAAAAGAGGTATATGAATGTTTTGTTATCAGTGTGAACAAACACCTTCAGGTGGATGTAAGGTCGTGGGTGTTTGTGGTAAGGATGAGACAATCGCAAGCTTACAAGATACCATTATCTTCGCTTTAAAAGGGATTGCTGCATACCGTACACATGCAAATCAACTTGGGTTTACCGATTCATTCGTTGATGCGACTACTCATGAAGCGCTTTATATGACTTTGACGAATTCAAACTTTAATGTACAAGAACATATTGATATGGCTATGAAGGTTGGAAAATCAGCCATTCGCGTTATGGAGTTATTAGACGAGGCGCATACGAGCCGTTTGGGTGTACCTGAGCCAATTCGTGTTAGCCAGAATAAAATTGAAGGAAAAGCAATCGTAGTATCTGGACATAACCTTTTCGCCCTAGAAGAATTACTGAAGCAAACAGAGGGCAAAGGCATTAATATTTATACACACTCAGAAATGCTGCCAGCACATGGATACCCAGCATTGAAGAAATTCCCGCATCTAAAAGGAAATATCGGAAAAGCTTGGTTTGATCAACGTCGACTATTTGAGAAATTCCCGGGTGCTATCCTTGCAACTACGAACTGCGTAATGCCAATTAAAGGTTCTTATGCTGATAGAATGTTTACTTATGAGGTCGCAGGACTAGAAAACGTTCAAAAAATCGAAAATGATGATTTCTCTCCATTAATTGAAAGAGCGTTAGAGCTTCCAGAAGCAAATATGGAATCAGAAGACACTTTGTTAACCGGTTTTCACCATGATACCGTTCTTGGGATTGCTCCAGAAGTAATTGACGCAGTAAAAGCTGGTAAAATTAAACGTTTCTTCGTTATTGCTGGCTGTGATGCACCTGGGAAAGGTGGAGAGTATTATCGCGAATTAGCCACTTCTCTTCCTCCGGAGGCAGTTATTCTGACTACCTCTTGTGGTAAGTTCCGTTTCAATGATGTTGATTATGGAACTGTTCCAGGAACAGATATCCCAAGATACATCGATCTTGGGCAGTGTAATAACTCTGTTTCCACGATTAAAATTGCGGCTGCATTGGCGGAAGCATTTGATTGCCCAGTGAACGAACTACCGGTGAGTATTGTTCTTTCTTGGTTCGAGCAGAAGGCTGTTGCCATTTTACTTGGTTTATTCAGCCTCGGTATTCAAGATATCAGGATTGGACCAAAGCCTCCTGAATTTATTTCTGAGGGCGTAATGAATGTGCTTCAAGAGACGTTCAACCTTAAGTTAATCACTACAGCTCAAGAAGATATGGAAGCAATGCTTCAAACAACAAACGCTTAATAAGAACGTGAAGAGATCCGCTTAGAGAGATACTCGGAGAGAAGAAAAATTCCTAATAAAGAGAACCCGCTGATATCAGCGGGTTCTTTAAATTAACTCATCTAATAGTACATCTGTATTAAGAATCATATCTCCATCATCGTCTGTTTCAATGAGTTGGTCTTTTTTCATTTTTGTAAGGGTCCTACTAACGGTTTCACGGGTAGTACCAATCATATTGGCTAAATCTTTATTTGTAAACTCAGCCTTTACTAAAATTGTACCATCCTCTCGCTTTTCCCCGTATAGATTAGCTAATCGAATAAGTAACTTTATAATCTGCTCATAGGTATTATTAAGAACTTGTGCTTCAAGCCTTTCTTGTAGGTCGACAATTTTTTCGCCGAGAACTTTAAAAACCTTGATACTAAGTTCCGGATTTTCAACCAAGACTCTCTCAAAATGGGAGATGGGGACAACAGCTAAGATGGAAGGTTCTAGTACTTCGGCAAAGGCTGGATACCCTCCCTTACGAAAGAAGCCAACGTGTGGAAACATTTCTCCATTTTTTAAAATATTGACGATTTGCTCACGTCCATTGATGTCGCTCTTATAAATCTTTACTTTCCCTTGATGAATAAAATAAACGTTTTCAATTGGGTCTCCTTGCATGAAAACATGGCTGTTCTTATTCCACTCTCTAGTAATAGATATATCGGCAATTTTTTCAATTTCCAAATCATCTAAATCACGAAAAAGTGCATAATTAGATAGGAATGTTTTTAGCTCGTGTTTTTTCAATTTTTTTCACCTCTTTAGTAAGGAACGCTCAATTATACATTGTAACAAAAAAAAGTACTTTTTGCTTTCATAATTTTCCAAATTTCTATACATTAGGCTATGTTAAAGGTGTTGTTGATTTCCGCTCCAGGCACTTCGCTTTCCGCTCCAGGCACTTCGCTTTCCGCGGCGTGCCGGGGAGCCTGGCCAGCTCCAGCGCCTAGCCCCTCGAGTCGCTTCGGTCCTTCCGCTCCAATCAACGTGTAAAAAATCAACTATGGTAATTTAACACAGCCATTAATTAAAATAATTTGGAAGAAAATAACGAAAAAAAGATGGGATTACATCTTTTTGAACGAACGTTTATTCGCTAGAATAGAGATATCGAGGTGAGTTCTGTGAAGTTTAAAAGCAATATGCAGGAAGTAATCCAGCAGTTAAAGCTGGATGATACAATAAAAGAAAATATTATTCATTGGCAGACCATTGAGCCCAAAAGTGCAAATACCTCCGAAATCCCTTTAGATATCCATCCTTTATTAAGGCAGGCTATGGTGAGGAGAGGAATTGGTGAGCTCTATACCCACCAAAAAACGGCTTATGAAACGGCTATCAGAGGAAAGAGCTTTGTTGCTGTAACACCTACTGCATCAGGAAAGACGCTTTGCTATAATCTACCCGTTCTACAAGGGATAATGAATGATTCTAATTCAAGAGCGCTTTACTTATTTCCGACAAAGGCATTAGCACAGGATCAAAAATCAGAAATCAATGAGTTTATTCAGGAATCAGGCTTAAACATAAATAGCTATACATATGATGGAGACACGCCTGCGAATATTCGTCAAAAGGTTCGAAAAGCCGGGCATGTTGTCATTACTAATCCAGATATGTTGCATTCAGCTATCCTACCTCACCACACAAAGTGGGTTTCCCTATTTGAAAATTTAAAGTTTGTTGTGATCGATGAGCTTCATATTTATCGTGGTGTTTTTGGTAGTCATGTTGCCAATGTAATTCGTAGACTGAAAAGAATATGTGAGTACTATGGGAGTGACCCTGTTTTTATTTGTACTTCTGCCACAATTGCCAACCCACTTGAATTGGCAGAACATTTAACAGAAACAAAGATGGAGTTAGTCGATAATAATGGTGCACCCTCAGGGAGAAAGCATTTTCTCTTTTATAATCCACCAATTGTCAATAAACCTCTAAATATTCGAAGAAGTGCTACGCTAGAAACACGCTGGCTTGCAGGTGAATTTTTAAAGAATAAAATCCAAACCATTGTATTTGCTCGGAGCAGGGTGAGGGTTGAAATATTATTAACGTACCTTCAAGAGTTGGTCAAACACAAACTTGGACCTAAAGCAATACGAGGATATCGTGGTGGATATTTACCTACTGAACGCCGGGAAATTGAGAAGGGTTTGCGAAATGGAGATATTTATGGAGTCGTTAGTACGAATGCGCTTGAATTAGGTGTAGACATCGGACAACTTCAAGTTTGTATTATGAACGGGTACCCAGGAACGATTGCAAGCGCTTGGCAACAGGCAGGGCGTGCCGGTAGAAGGCATGGTGAATCAGTGGTGATTATGGTGGCTAGTTCCAGCCCATTAGATCAGTATATTATCCAACATCCTGATTATTTCTTTACCCGTAGTCCAGAAACAGCCAGAATTAATCCTGATAATCTAATTATTTTAATTGATCATCTTAAATGTGCTGCATACGAATTACCCTTTAAAACGGGTGAACGATTTGGAAAAACAGAAGTGGAAGAAATTCTTGAATACTTAACTGAAGAGCGTATCCTTCACCAAAATGGGGATAAATGGTATTGGATGAATGATGCATTTCCGGCCCATAATATTTCGCTAAGATCTGCTTCTCAAGAAAATGTAGTGATTATTGATCAGTCCGATATAGCGAATGCTCGAGTCATAGGAGAAATGGATACTTTTTCAGCGCTGACACTCTTGCATGATGAAGCAATCTACCTTCATCAAGGAAGACAGTTTCAAGTTGAGAAACTTGATTGGGAAGAGAAAAAGGCATTTGTTCGAGAGGTGACGGTAGATTATTTCACCGATGCAAATTTGGCCGTACAGTTAAACGTTCTAGAAGAAGATAAACATCGAAAATTGGAACAAGTAGAAATAGGATACGGTGATGTAAGTGTTCGAGCAATGGCAACCATTTTCAAAAAGATAAAATTTGAAACGCACGAAAACATTGGTTCAGGACCCATTCACCTTCCAGAAGTAGAACTCCATACAAACTCTTCTTGGATTTCACTCAATAAAGAGTATTCAAGACTAAGTGATAAGAGGCTTGAACAGGGATTAATAGGTACTGCTCAATCTTTAAAACATATTATCCCTTTATTTGTTATGTGTGACCCTCAAGATGTGCATGTCGTACCACAGGTTAAAGCATCACATAATGAAAAGCCAACTATATTCTTTTACGATCGTTATCCAGGAGGAATTGGTCTTAGTGAGAAAGTTTTTGAAGGAATGGATTCCATTCTAGCGGAAACGAAGAGCATGGTGGAAAGATGCCAATGTCAATCGGGCTGTCCTTCCTGTATCGGTTCAGAAAATACCTCTGAAACAGGGAAGGTAGATGTGATAAAAATGATCAATTTATTTATACAAAGTACCAGTTAATCGAGGGGATGTGTGGGGTACAGGCTTTCTTGAGAAACATTTTATAGAAAAGGGTTGATTGAATGTCATTGAAGAATAAGTTGAATCGCCTAAAACCTCATTTATCAAGTGGAGTTGGTCATCAGGATAGAGAAGCTGTTTCTGAAAAGACTCAGCAACCAGAGTTCAATCCTTTTGATATTCCCTACAAGGAAATATGGGAAAAGGAAAATGTTAAACCTTATATTTTGGACAATGAGTATTGTCTTGTTAGAGAAGTGAAATACCCATTATCGTACAAGCATGGGGATTATCACTTTGCACAGGCTATTCAGGCGGTAAGGAAATGGAATGAAGTCAATTTTAAACATCCATTATCTGCTTCAGGTCATGCCCCAGGGGATTTATTCTTCTTTGATACGGAGACAACAGGACTTGGCGGTGGTGCAGGAAATACAATTTTTTTACTTGGATATGCAAGCATAAGGGAAGATTCAGTGGTGTTAAAACAACATATTCTCCCACAGCCTGGGGCCGAGGTAGCGCTATATCAAAGCTTTCTGGAGGAAATTGATTATACAACATTGGTTACGTATAATGGCAAAGCTTTTGACTGGCCACAGGTTAAGACAAGACACACACTCGTTCGAAATCATGTTCCAAAGTTGCCTTCGTTTGGGCATTTTGATCTTTATCATGCTGCTAGAAGGATGTGGAAACATAAGATCGAAAGAATGAAGCTTTCAGTGGTCGAGAAAGAAATACTTGGCTTTGAAAGGGAGGATGATATTCCTGGCTACCTTGCTCCGATGATTTATTTTGACTTCGTTGAACGGAAACACCCTGAAGGTCTACTTGGTGTAATGAAGCACAATGAACTAGATATACTCTCGCTAATTACATTGTACACACATTTGTCTTTTCAATTGCTAGGAGTAGACAAAAAGAGGAGCGTTAGGGAGACATTTGAAGTTGGTAGATGGTATTCCTATTTAGGAGCTAGACAAATGGCAGAAGAGAATTTCGCCCAAATAGCAGATGGGGATGAAATGGATGCAATCCTTGCAAAGCATGCATTAGCTTTTGAATATAAACGTAATGCTAATTATAAAGATGCAGTCAATCTTTGGGAGGAAACCGCAAAGTACGGTAAAAACGATACCAGAATCGAAGCCTATATTGAGCTTGCTAAATATTATGAACATAAAAGCAAGGATTTTCAAAATGCGTTAACCTATTGTGAAGAGGCCGTTTCCTTGCTACAAGTATTAGAAAATGAGAAAAAGTTAAGTAGGTTACAAGAAGATTTGCAGAAACGAAAAATGAGACTAATAGCTAAAATGGATAGGCAATAAATGGCTTGTGAAATTTCCTGGGTAAGCGCAATATTCGCTGAAATTATAACAATTCTTCCGACTTTCCCTAAATCCCAACAGAATGTCACAAAAATTTAACATTTTTCAGTGTGAAAAAGTAGAGTTTTATATTGTATATCCCTGGTTTCGACGTTAAAATGTTTATTTGTATGAGAAATTTTTAAAGCGGGGATGTTATGATGTATAAAGCAATTTTAGTTATGTTTTTTGTGGTTGTTTGTTTAACGGCTTTTATTTTTACAAACTTAAAAGATAATTTTTATGCTTTCTTATAAAAAAAGAATAATTTCTGGTATCTGTAGATAAAATTAGGTGTTTGCATTAGTACAAGATACTCCTTCCTTACATAGCCTATTAGTGTAATAACTAAAAAATTATTTTGAGGAAGGAGAATGTAAAATGCATTGCAGACCTAATAAAGTGTTTCCAGCGGTTGTTCATCCGACAAAATGCTGTGTAAACCATACTTTTTCAAATAATGTGGTCCCTCACATCCATCCATCACACACTACAAATGTTCATCATGAAAACTTTGACCACATTCATTACAACCCTCACACTCAATCGAATGTGACTGAAGTGACTCATCAACACCACTATGGAGGTCCTAGACCACCAATGGGTGTTCCAGGCCCAGGATTTGGAGCTGGCCCAGGATTTGGAGCAGGTCCAGGATTCGGAGCAGGCCCAGGATTCGGCCCTGGTTTCGGACGATAAAGATAAAACAAGGGCTTTTCTTCAGGCCCTTGTTCTTTTTTAATTCAAAATAACGTGGAAGAAGTTAGTTTAATAGGGTAGTCAAAGGAGTACATACATGGCAAAAGTTGCAGTGATATCTGGATATAAAGCGTATGAACTTGGGATATTTAAGCAAAGCCATCCAGCCGTTCAGTATATAAAGCTGGCGTTGTTAAAGCAATTGACTACATTAGTTGAAGAAGGGCTTGAATGGGTGGTTATTAGTGGTCAGCCTGGTGTGGAGTTATGGGCAGCAGAGGTTGTTTTTGAATTACAGCAATATCTCCCGGATTTAAAATTATCCGTGCTCACACCGTTCTTAAATCAAGAAGATAAGTGGAGCGAGTCTAATAAGGAGTGGTATGAATCTGTACTTGTTCAGGCGGATTATGTCGATTCCATTACCAAAAGACCGTATGAAAAGCCGTGGCAGCTTAAAATGGCCAATAAATTTTTTGTTCAAAAGAGTGATGTTTTAGTTCTCCTCTACGATTATGAAAAAGAAGGAAGCCCGAGGTTTATTCTGGAAGCTGCTAAGGAACGGCAGTCAAAAGAGTCTTACGATATTCGCATAATTAGTTTTTCTGACTTACAATTAATTATAGAAGATGAGCAATTTAAACAGCAAGATTTCTAATATCCAGTGTATTGAAAATTGACAATTTACAAGGTTTTTGAAAGAATAGATAATGATGATTGGGGTAAGATGAGGTGATTATGAATGATATCTGATAAAATAAAACTTACAGCTAAAGAAATTTTAGAAAAAGAGTTTAAAACAGCCATGCGTGGTTACAAGCCTGAGGAAGTGGATAAGTACTTGGATTTGGTTATAAAAGATTACGAGAGCTTCCAGCAGGAAATTGAAGATCTTCAACAAGAGAATTTGAGGCTTAAAAAGCAGTTAGAGGAAGTAGCTAAGCGTCCAATTACGCAACCTGCAGGGACCACTAATTTTGATATTCTCAAAAGATTATCAAATCTTGAAAAGCATGTTTTTGGGAATAAGCTATCCGATTAATCCATTAACTTCCTTATTTTCAAGTTGATTACCATTGCTATCTTTCCTACGATTACTTATAATAAGTTTTGTAGTCGTTAATAACGTTCGGGTAATCGCTGTAGCTTTGCTGCAGAGGAAAGTCCATGCTCGCACGGGCTGAGATGCCCGTAGTGTTCGTGCCTGGCCAATTCATAAGCCAGGGCAGTCGTGTTTAGCGCGGCTGACGGCAGGGAAAGTGCCTAAGTCGATATTCGATATGGCATCAATACCTATAAAAGTGCCACAGTGACGGAGCCTTCTCAGAAATGGGAAGGGTGGAACGAGGTAAACCCCGCGAGCGAGAAACCCAAACTATGGTAGGGGCACTTTCTTGGAGGAAATGAACGAAGAGAAGGACAGGTGAATTTTCACCTGTAGATAGATGATTGCCACCGGAGTGCGAGACAATGTCGTTTGCAGCACAATGGAACAAAACATGGCTTACAGAACGTTATTAATCGATTTTGTATGAGTGTTTTAAGCTCTCCTATTTCGGGGGAGCTTTTGTTTTTAAAAAGAATAGGACGTATAAAAGTTTTAACTTAGAGAATTGTCCAGCTCCAGCGCCCTAGCGGCTAGTGTCCTTCGCTCTCCGAGTAAAAATTGGGTTTTGGATTTTTACCGCCCTACGATAAGTCAACATCGAATCGCCTCCGGCTCTTCGTGTTTCCTTTATCTCAGTTGGAGAGCTCCAGGCCATACGCCGCTGAAAAGGGCGCTTCCGCTTTTCTATTTGTCCAGCTCCAGCGGCTAGCGACTAGTGGACTTCGCTCTCCTCCCTGCGATAAGTCAACATCGAATCGCTTACGCTCTTCGTGTTTCCTTTATCTCAGTCGAAGAGCTCCAGTCCATACGTCGCTGAACGAGCCGCTTCCGCTTTTCGTTTTTACATAATTGGTATCTAAAAAGCAAAACTGGTATGATGGGGAAAGGAATTTGACATTTAATATTAAGGGTGAAATAGATGAAATATGATTTAATAGCTACTTCTGCAATGGGACTTGAGTCAATCGTTGCTAAGGAAGTACGGGAGCTTGGTTATGAATGTGAGGTTGAAAACAGCCGCATTACCTTTAAAGGGGACGAGCTAGCCATTGCTAGAAGCAATATGTGGTTGCGTACCGCAGATCGAGTGAAAATCAAAGCTGGAGAATTTAAAGCTTATACGTTTGATGAATTGTTTGAGAAGACGAAAGCTATTCCATGGGAGCAATTTTTACCGGAAAACGCTGAGTTTCCAGTGAGCGGAAAATCACAAAAGTCAAAGTTATTCAGTGTGTCTGACTGTCAGGCAATTGTAAAAAAAGCAATTGTTGAAAGATTGAGGTCACATTACAAAAAGACTAGCTGGTTTGAAGAAAATGGTCCGTTATTTAAAGTTGAGGTCTCTCTTGTAAAGGATGTTGCAACTTTAACGATTGATACAAGTGGAAGTGGTCTTCACAAAAGAGGATACCGAGTTGATCAGGGGGAAGCACCTCTCAAGGAAACACTTGCTGCAGCTCTAGTTATGCTCACCAACTGGACCCCAGAACGCCCGTTTTCTGACCCGTTTTGTGGATCAGGTACAATTGCCATTGAAGCTGCGCTAATCGGGCAAAATATCGCTCCGGGGTTTAATCGTGAATTTGTTTCTGAGTCATGGGATTGGATTCCATCCTCGGTTTGGGATCAGGCCAGGGCCGAAGCGGAGGATTTAGCAAAATATGATCAACCACTGGATATTGTTGGTTCCGACATCGATCACCGTATGGTAAAAATTTCTGAAGAAAATGCGTTTGAAGCGGGCTTAGGCGACCTCGTCTCGTTTAAACAAATGCGAGTTCAGGATTTTAACCCGAAAAAGGATTATGGGGTTATTGTCAGTAATCCGCCGTATGGTGAACGTCTAGGAGATAGGAAAGCGGTCGAACAAATGTACAAAGAAATGGGGAAGGTCTTGGTCCCATTTGATACTTGGTCTGTTTACATTATGACTTCAAATGAAAATTTTGAGAAATTGTACGGAAAGCCTGCAACGAAAAAACGAAAATTGTTTAATGGCTTCATTCGTACGGATTATTATCAGTATTGGGGAAAAAGGCCTCCTCGGGATAATAGGTAGTGTAATTGTCTCTTTATATAGCTGAATAATGAAGTGTTAATTTTAAATAACCTAAATAGCGCCGGTATGCGGCGCTTTACTAGTGTTTGGAGGGGTTTATTTTGCCTGGCAGCCTGCCTTTTATGATATCAAAATCAGAATCATTCTTTGAAAAATTAAATGAGTGGATTGGGGATGTTTTCTACGACATTCTGCCTGAAGCTGGATTTGATTTAAGAGACGAGCAAGTTTTTATGGCGTTTCAACTTGAAAAAGCCTTTAAAGATAAAAAGGTTACTTTTGCTGAAGCTGGAGTTGGTACCGGAAAGACCATTGTCTATCTTTTATATGCGATCTGTTATGCACGTTATACGAACCAGCCAGCTATTATCGCCTGTGCTGATGAACGTTTAATCGAGCAGCTTGTCAAGAAGGAAGGAGATATAGCTAAGCTTGAAAGTGCACTAGATTTACATGTTGATGTTCGGTTAGCGAAATCTCGTGACCAATATTTATGCTTGAATAAGCTAGATGCTCTTATTAATGACGATATAGAAGCTTATAACTCTGTCCATGAATCCCTACCACGGTTCGTGCACGAAAGTTCAACACTTCAGAAATTCCATCGTTATGGTGAGAGAACAGAATATCCACATCTTACAGATGAACAATGGTCAAATATTGGTTGGGATGCACTTCAAGATTGTCTAGCCTGTAGTCGCCGTCATCGTTGTGGGTTGACCTTACAGCGTGAACATTATCGAAATGCTGCGGACTTGATTGTATGTTCCCATGATTTTTACATGGAGCATATTTGGACAAAGGAATCACGAAAACGTGAAGGGGAATTGCCTTTTTTACCGGACGGAAGCTGTGTAGTCTTTGATGAAGGACACTTACTAGAATTTGCTAGTCAGAAAGCTTTAACTTATCGATATACGGAGCGGACACTTGAAACGCTTCTAACCAGAATTATGGACAACGATATAAGAGATAAGACTCTTGGTTTGATGGAGAACGCCATTTCAGTAAATGAGCAGCTTTTCGATGAGCTAGTTAAGTTCAGTTCGGAGAGTAAGTCTTCAGAGAAGATGACGGTCAAAAAGAGCCCATCCATTAATAGTCTCGCTGAAAATCTTCTCTGGATTCTCGATTCACTTCAGGAAGAATTAGTCTTTGAAAGTGAAATGTTTGTTATCAATGATTATAACTTGAAAATTGTAGAAGAGTACCTCGACCAAATTAGCTATTCCTTATCATTGTTTGCTCGGCGTTCTGTCGGAATTAACTGGCTTGAAAATCATAATGGTGAGAAGACGTTGGTAATTATGCCGAAAATGGTAGAAGAAATTTTGCGCAAAGAGGTATTTTCTCAGGACAAGCCGTTTGTTTTTTCATCGGCGACTCTTTCTGATAATAAATCCTTTGATTACCTAGCTAAAAGTCTCGGGATTGATGAATATGCTTCATTTTCCGTAAATTCACCGTTTGATTACGAGGAGATGATGGAAATCTATTTATCTGAATTTGCATCTGGAGATTTTCAATCAAAAGCACAGTACACGTTAGACCAGTTAAAATTATCAAAAGGGAAAACACTAGTCTTGTTTACGGATAAAAACGAATTAGGAAGCTTCAAGAGATACACAGAAGAACACAATGTTGACTTCCCAATTTTATTTGAGGGAGATGCGGAGATTTCAACACTTGTTTCTCGGTTCCAGAATGATGATGATACTGTGTTGTGTTCGGTGAATCTTTGGGAGGGGCTGGATGTTCCTGGGAAATCATTAGAAAATGTCATCCTATTTGATTTGCCGTTCCCGCCTAACGATCCTGTATTTGCTGCGAAAAGAGAAGAAGCGGAAGATGCATTTAATGAAGTTGATATGCCATATATGATTCTAAGATTAAGGCAAGGAATCGGCAGGTTAATTCGAAGTCATTCAGACCGAGGAACCGTCCACCTACTTTTGGATAATCAACTAGAAGCTTCTGTTTTGGATCGAATCCTTTCTGTCTTACCGGTTCAGCCAAAAAAGGCAATTCGATAATTATTTCTTTCTAACTGATAAATAATCTTGTCAAAACAGCCCCACTCTATATGAGCAGGGCTGTTTGACTATGATTTAATTGTTTTTTGTGAATGTAATCTTAAAATGCACTTCATTAATCTCTTCGGTTTCATACCCAAAGCCCTTAGACTTTAATACGCCGTACAAAGGTACAGGTTGAAAGGGAGCATGAAGAATAAGGGTATCTCCTACTTGGAAGGCGGAGATAGTGGCCATTATCGTTTCGAAAGGGTCTCGGTTATTTTTAATATCTTCACGGACATCTAGTTCAATCACTTTTGGTTCCATCTGAACATCTCCTGTAAAAGTAAATTGTGTTTTGCTTTAATGCAAGTTTAACAAGAAATAAACAGGAATTAAGTGACCTTCATCATATCGATAAGCCGTTCTACTTATTTTTCTTTTGCAGGTGCTCAGGCGGCTTGCTCTCTTCCTCAAAACAATCAAAACAATGGATATGTTCAGCATCCAAATGGACGCCGTTGAAGAAGCCATCTAGACAAAAGATTTCTTTTCCGCATTTTCTACAAAATCCAACCAGTTCCTTCATAACCTCTCCTCCCCGATTTTGCTATGTTCTCATGTTACCATGATTTCAATAAAAGTAGAGGTACAACCTACGGTATGGATAACAGTTCTTTGATAAATATGATAATATGGGTGGGAAAAGGAAATGGAGGAAAAAACATGAATTCTCAGACTACTGAACAAGAATTTCTTGAATATGTAAAGAAAATGACTGCATATCAAGAGGCATTATCCGTTTTGTTTTGGGATTTAAGAACTGGAGCGCCGAAAGAGGGCGTCGAACAGCGCTCAGAGGTCATTGGCGTCTTATCTTCGGAGATTTTCAAGATGTCGACCTCTTCGGAAATGGCTTCCTATATAACACGGTTATCATCAGATGAATCTTTATCTGAACTTGTGAAAAAAACCGTAGAAGAATGTAAAAAGGAATATGACCGCAATAAAAAAATACCTGCCGATGAATACAAGGATTATGTTATTCTCCAATCAAAGGCAGAAAACGTCTGGGAGGAGGCAAAAGCAAAGTCGGATTTCAAATTGTTCTTGCCTTATCTTGAAAAGCTTGTAAGTACAACAAAGAAATTTATTGAGTATTGGGGTTATAAAGGGAATAAGTATAACACTCTTCTTGATATGTATGAGCCTGGGGTAACTGTAGATGTATTAGATAGTGTGTTTGGGAAGCTAAGGGAGCGGATTGTCCCACTAGTACAACGAATTGCTGATTCTCCAAATCAACCCGAAACAAAATTTTTATATGAACATTTTCCTAAAGAGAAACAACGCGATTTTAGTCTCAAGATTCTAGAACAAATGGGGTATAACTTCAATGCAGGAAGATTGGATGAAACGGTGCATCCCTTTGCAATTGGGATGAATCCTGGAGATGTTCGTGTTACGACAAAGTATGATGAAACCGATTTTCGAACAGCTGTGTTTGGTACCATTCATGAAGGTGGGCATGCCCTTTATGAGCAAAATCTCTCAAAAGAACTCATAGGTACCCCACTATGTACAGGAACTTCAATGGGGATTCACGAATCACAGTCATTATTTTTTGAGAATTTTGTTGGACGCAATCCTTCCTTTTGGAAAATGAATTATGATTTGTTGAAGAAATACTCAAATGGTCAGTTTTCTTCCGTTACCTTGGATGATTTTTATCGAGCAATTAATGAATCAAAACCGTCGTTAATTAGAATTGAAGCAGATGAATTGACCTACCCGCTACATATTATGATTCGTTATGAAATCGAAAAGGGTTTATTCAATGATGAAATTGAGGTTAAGGACCTGCCGCAAATCTGGAATGAAAAATATGAGCAATATCTCGGGGTTCGACCTGAAACTGATGCCGAAGGAGTACTGCAGGATGTTCACTGGGCTGGTGGTAGCTTTGGCTATTTCCCATCTTATGCCCTTGGGTATATGTATGCTGCACAGTTCAAGCACGCTATGTTAAAGGATATCCCGGAATTTGATCAATTACTTGAAAATGGGAATTTAAAGCCTATCCAGGAATGGTTAACGGCGAATATCCACCAGTATGGTAAGTTGAAACAACCGCTTGAGATTCTTGAAAGTGTGACAGGGGAAGGTTTGAATGCCGATTACCTTGCGGATTATTTACTGAAGAAGTATACGGAAGTCTATCAACTAGATTAAAAAAATTGATTTACTATTAAACTTAAATAAAAGGGGAAATTTTGGCTCTTGGCTTATTTGATGATCGCTTTTGCGGCAACGATGTGGGGACTGATTGGTTTCTTTGTAAAAGGCCTTTCAGAAATAGGATATAGTGCGATGGAGATTGTCACGATAAGGGTAGGAACTGCTGCCATCATGCTTTTGATTGTTGGTCTGAGCTTTTTTAGAGCTCAATTAAAAATTAAATTTCGAGATGTCCCTTTGTTTATTGGAACTGGCTTATTAAGTATTGTATTTTTTAACTGGTGTTATTTTACTGCGATTGAAAAAACGAATATCCCTGTTGCGGCTGCGCTGCTTTATACTTCACCTGCATTTGTCATCACCTTATCGGTACTCTTTTTAAAGGAGAAGCTTAACTTTAGAAAGCTATTGGCTGTAGGCGGGACGATTATTGGTTCGGCTTTGGTTGCAGAAATCACCTTAACTCAGGGCAGTAGCTTTTCATTTTCAAGCATTTTTATAGGTTTAGGTGCTGGACTCGGCTACGCACTTTATAGCATTTTCGGAAAGGTTGCGCTTAGGACCTATCACCCTTTTGCACTAACCTTTTATACGTTTCTAACTGCTGCTCTCTTTCTAGTCCCATCGTTTATCGGGAAGCCTCATACAAACCTGCTATTTCAGCCTGAGGTCTTTTTGTATGCAGTTGGTTTAGGGTTAGTCCCTACCGTATTGGCCTATTTTGCCTATTCCTGGGGGCTTGAGCAAGTTGAGAGTAGCCGTGCCGCCATCATTGCAACAGTTGAACCAGTTGCAGCAACCATTTTAGGGGTAATGGTTTACCTGGAGAAGATTTCTTTTATACAGGGCATGGGCATTGTACTCATCCTTGCATCTGTTATCTTAGTTAATCTACCGAAGGGAAAATACCGAATAAAAAATAAAAACCATGAAAAAAGCGCTCCCTCTTGAGGAGC
Organism: Mesobacillus maritimus; assembly: GCF_044803185.1. Taxonomy (GTDB): domain Bacteria; phylum Bacillota; class Bacilli; order Bacillales; family Cytobacillaceae; genus Mesobacillus_B; species Mesobacillus_B maritimus_B. Next base: position 3,936,661 of record NZ_CP085225.1, on the reverse strand, counting down.
GCTTTTATTTAAAGATTAGAAAGTATATAAGTTTTGACTTAGAGAATTGTCCAGCTCCAGCGGCTAACTCCTCGGGTCATAAGCCACCCCGGAATTGAAGGCAAAGAGCGCCTTCTCGCCTTCTATTCCGGGGTGGCTTATGCCAGTCGGAGTCGAACAAGCCGCCTCCGCTTTTCCTTTTCCTTTATCTCAGTTGGAGCGCTCCAGGCCATACGCCGCTGAACAGGGCGCTTGCGCTTTTCTTATAACCTACCACAATTTATAACCTTTAGAGCCGATTGGAGCATTTTCAATTAAGTCTATGAATGGAATCGTATAAGCAAATGCGATTAATAGCACGACAATCCCCAACCATAACTTCCAGTTTTCTAAAATCATCGGTGCCTTTTCTACAGGGTCAGCTGCTTCTCCAACAGGGAATTCTTCTTCTCCTTTTGGAGCAAAGAAAGCTAGATTAATAAAGATATATAGAACCAGGATAATGGCGATGAAAAGAATAGAACCCCCAACTGCTTGTGCAATTTGATATGGAATCCATTCAGCAGCTTGTGCTGCTCCACCGTACTCAGAGTAAGCAGAACGACGCGGTGCTCCGAGAAGACCGGCAGCATGCATCGCTCCAGACATAAACGTCATTCCGATTGCCCATAAGATTCCTTGAAGAATAGCAAGTTTATTCATCGCTTTCGTCAAGGTGCGTCCAGTTAAGTGCGGGATAAGCCAATAACTAATTCCGAAGAATGTAAGTATAACAGCAGTTGCGACAGTTAAATGGAAGTGTCCAGTGACCCAAATGGTGTTATGGACAACTTGGTTCATCTGATTAGAAGCATTGATAATTCCGCCAGCTCCACCAGGAATGAAGCTTAACATCCCGATAAAAGGGATAAGGAAACGAGCGTCGCCCCAAGGGAGCTTTTTCAGCCAGCCGAATAAGCCGGTAGCCCCTTTTGAACGGCCAAAGGTTTCAAAGGTAGCAAACAAAGAAAATGCAGTCATTAATGATGGAATGATAACCATGAACGTAAGAACTACTTGTAAAAACTTCCATGCTGGATCAATTCCAGGCTCCATCAATTGGTGATGGAATCCTACTGGAATTGAAAACAAAAGGAATAAGATAAACGATAAACGTGCAAGTGAGTCTGAGAATATCTTTCCACCTATTATTTTTGGGACTATTACATACCATGCCATATAGGCAGGCAACAACCAGAAGTAAACAAGTGGGTGGCCAAAATACCAGAATAAAGTCCTGCTGACTGCAACATCAATCCGCTCAACAAGACCAAGAGACCAAGGCAACATTTGAAACAATACCGTTGAAGCTACCCCGATTGTTGCAACAATCCACATAAGCGTGTTAACAAGGGACATGAACGTGAGCAATGGACTAGGCTGGCCCGGGTTTCTTCTTCTCCAAGCCACGTAAGCCATAATAATCACAGCTCCACTTACCCAGCTACCAACTATTACAAGGGTCAACCCAACATAGAAAAGAGCATGAGCTTGAAGAGGAGCATAAAAAGTGTATAATACAGATGCTTCATTTAATAAAATCATCACAGCGGCCATGACGGTTCCGATTGTCATCAACCAGAAACCTACCCAACCGGTGTTTCTTTGTTTATTTGTTAATGTTCCAGCTGTACGGCTTACGGCTACTAGTTGGAATCCCATAATGAAGTAAGTGGTCATAACAAGGGCTAGCACTACTCCGTGTAAGGTTAGAAGCTGATAGTAACCAATCCCAGCCGGTAGGGTAAATTGTCCTGATCTAACGAGTGTTTGGAGTAACCCGGCCATTCCACCAATGAAAAGACCAATGAATGCGACATAAAAATGTGCCATTCCTAGTTTAGCATCACGAGGGTCAACCTTTTTCATCTTTTCAACGAACGAAGTCATTTATTCCACCACCTTAATCATAGAAGACATCAAGTGGTGACCAGCACCACAATATTCGTTACAAACAATCAAGTATTCTCCGACTTTGTCAAAAGTAGTGACATATTCAGAGATATACCCTGGTTCCAGCATCATATTAATATTCGTTCCGGCAACGTTGAAGCCATGAACAACATCCTTTGTTGTCGCTAGGACTTTAACCTTTGCGCCTAGTGGAACTTCGATTTCACCAGGAGTATAGTTGAAGGCAGATGCAACGTATACCAACTCGTAATCCCATTCTTTCCCTTCAACCTTATTTAGACCAGGCTTATCAAATGGTGCGGTTGTATCTACTTTTTCCGGATTAATAGTAGCCAGGCAACTTGGCGGCTGATTCCCAAGGTAAAAGGCACTTACACCAATTACAGATAAGAACACGAGTAGAGTGGCAACTCCAAAGATAAGCCAGATTTTTTCAAACTTATGGATATGCATGTTTTTTTCTCCCCTTTGTCTCTCTATTAAAAACGATTTACAAATAATAAAAATACTCCAACCCATGTAATAATTAGGAAGAACCCTAACAAGAAAACAGAAGCTAGTGTTCCTTTTAAAGAGGATTGATCTTCTACCTTCGTACTCGTTCTTTTTTCGAGTCCTGGCTGAGCCATAATGACCACTCCTTTCAGTTAATTTTTTAATTTTTGTTTTAAAATAAGAATGATTACATTTTCATCATACAAAACAATCCGGTTATTTCCAGACTGTTTCTCACAGTTCACAAATTGTTCATTCGTTATATATCCACTATGATAATAGTAAAAAATTGATGTGACGGTGATTTTTGTCACAACAATAAAGGTGAAAATGTGAAAGAAATGTGAACAATAGAATGTGAGATTATGAACATTTCTTTGGGACATTCTTATCTGTGATTTGGAGCATTGACAGGGAAATGAAAGAAGGCTTGGATTTATAATCCGAACTTTTTATAATTATTTTTTAAAAACATTCGCCTTTTCAGTTGATATAATCCAATATAATGATATAATTACTTTGAAATTAATCGTTCTCTCATATAACGGCAGGGATATGGCCTGCAAGTTTCTACCAGACTACCGTAAACAGTCTGACTATGAGTGAGTAATGAGGAGTACTCTTTATTCGGAGTCTCTACATACCTTTGTGCTAAATGCCTGGGGGTCATTGCTTCATTCATTAAATGAGTGAAGCATGACTTCCAGGCATTTTTCATTTTTGTTAATTAAGAGGGGGAAATCATGGAGTTACTACAGAACAAGATTTTAACAGAGGGTAAAGTATTATCGGATCATGTTTTAAAGGTCGATTCTTTTTTAAATCATCAAGTAGATCCGAAATTGATGGAGGAAATTGGTAAGGAGTTTGCTGCTAGATTTAGTCATACACCAGTTACGAAAATTCTCACCCTTGAGTCATCAGGAATCGCTCCTGCAGTGATGACTGGTCTATATATGAATGTGCCTGTCATTTTTGCACGAAAAAGAAAATCGCTAACCCTAACAGATAACCTTCTAAATGCTAAAGTATATTCATTTACGAAGAATGAATACAATGAGGTATCGGTTTCTGGTTCATTTTTACAGAAGAATGATCATGTTTTGGTTCTGGATGATTTTCTTGCGAACGGTCAAGCGGCCCTTGGACTTATTGATTTAGCTCATCAAGCAGGGGCCACAGTCGCTGGAATCGGAATCGTTATTGAGAAATCCTTCCAAGAAGGTGGAGACCAGCTAAGGGAAATGGGGTTCAAAGTAGAATCTCTTGCACGCATTAAAACATTAAAAAATAAACAGGTTGAGTTTTTAATAGATAATAGAAAGGAAGTATTAAAATGACTAACAACCCCTTCAAAATCGCTTCCCTTGGAATTCAACATGTTTTAGCCATGTATGCAGGTGCGGTTGTTGTTCCATTAATTGTTGGAGGAGCTATCGGACTTACAAGTGAACAGCTAACCTATTTGGTTTCTATTGATATTTTAATGTGTGGGATTGCCACATTGCTCCAGGTTTGGAAAAATAGATTTTTTGGAATTGGGCTCCCTGTTGTCCTCGGGTGTACCTTTACGGCGGTAGGTCCAATGATTACAATCGGGGCAGAATATGGAATCTCTGCTATTTATGGGGCTATCCTTGTTTCGGGATTATTTGTTGTTCTAATTTCTAGATCCTTTGGGAAATTAATTCGTTTCTTCCCACCAGTTGTAACTGGATCCGTTGTAACCATAATTGGGATTACATTGATTCCAGTAGCAATGAATAATATGGCCGGTGGCGAGGGTAGTGCAGACTTTGGCTCTTTATCAAATATTGCTCTTGCTTTTGGGACATTAGCCTTTATCATCCTATTGTTTAGGTTTTCTGATGGATTTCTTCGCTCCATTGCAATTTTACTTGGTATCGTAGCTGGAACAATCGTAGCTTCGTTTATGGGGAAAACCAATTTTTCATCAGTAGCTGAAGCATCATGGTTTCATATGCCAGCTCCATTATATTTTGGAATGCCAACATTTGAGGTAACTCCTATCTTAACGATGATTCTAGTATCTTTGGTAGGGTTGGTCGAAGCAACTGGCGTTTATTTAGCACTGGGTGATATCTACAAACAGAAACTTACGGGGAAAGATATGGCTTCGGGGTATCGTGCAGAAGGTATAGCGATAATTCTTGGTGGGTTGTTCAACTCATTTCCTTACACAACCTTTTCGCAAAACGTTGGTCTCATCCAGTTGTCTGGGATTAAAACTAAGAACGTCATTTATACAGCCGCAGGCTTATTAATCGTATTAGGACTCATGCCGAAAATCGGAGCCTTAACCACAGTTATTCCTTCAGCTGTTCTGGGGGGAGCGATGGTAGCAATGTTCGGTATGGTTATGGCTTATGGGATTAAAATGCTTGGGAAAGTAGACTTTTCGTCACAAGAAAACTTATTGATAATTGCTTGTTCGGTGGGAATGGGCATGGGAGTAACAACCGTACCTAATTTGTTCTCTGAGTTCCCTAGCAGCCTCCAAATCCTAACAAGTAATGGGATTGTGGCAGGAAGTTTAACAGCGATTATGTTAAACATATTATTTAATGTAATCCCATTTAAGAAGAGTGCTGGATCGGTCTTAAACGAGCAAAAAGCATCATAATTTTTCGTCATTTTAAGGACCATTTCTGACTTATTTTAATAAACTAATAGAAAATGAATGATGTCAGGGATGTGTATTTAAATGCGTAAATATTATTGTGACCGTTGTCGGCGACTATACAACCAGTCATCCAACTGTACGTGTTGTGGTACAGTCGAACTAAAGGAGATTTGGATTGAAGTTCAAAACCAATCTGAAAATAACAATTAGAATGAGCACCGATTTAATCGGTGCTTATTTGTCTGTAAAATACCAAATCATGATAAAATAAACTGAAATGCATCTATGGGATGGTGATACATATGTTTTTACCTTCATTTCGACTGGATGGAAAAAGAGCCGTCGTAACTGGAGCAGGGAGAGGAATTGGCCGAGCACTTGCAGTAGGACTTGCCGAAGCGGGAGCAGATGTAGCCTTAATAGCTCGAACCCGTGAGGATTTGGAAGAAACAGCGTCCATCATACATGAATTAGGGAGCAGAACGCTGATTTTACAGGCTGATGTAACAAAAAGGAAAGAAGTCCAACAGGCAGTTGCACAAGTACAAGGCGAATGGAAAAACATTGATATTCTTATCAATAATGCTGGAATGAATATTCGTTCAAAAGCGTTAGAGGTAACCGATGAAGAGTGGCAGACCATAATGGATACAAACCTTAAGTCCGCTTTTATGTTTGCACAGGAAATAGGCAAAATCATGAAGGAACAGCCTACAGGAGGCAGAATAATTAATATTTCTTCAGTAGCGGGTCATGTTGCCTTAAGAACAGGTGTCGTTTATGCATCTACAAAGGCAGCAATGATTCAAATGACAAAGGTCCTTGCAATGGAGTGGGGGCAATATGGAATCAATGTAAACTCTATAGGACCATGGTATTTTAAAACTCCACTTACAGCAAAATTACTAGCAGATGAAGACTATGTGCGGGACATTCTAGCTGTCACCCCGTTGAAGCGTGTAGGGGAACTCCCAGAGCTTGTTGGACCAGTTGTATTCTTGAGCTCTGAAGCTGGAAGTTACGTGAGTGGCCAAACATTATTCGTTGACGGTGGGATGACCATTCATGGATTTTAATGGTTGGATTAAAATTGGAAAAGATTATGTACTGTAATCAGGAACAGACTCAGATATAATAAAGGAGCACAACAACTCCTTCAAAACGTTAGGCTTTCCCAATTCTTGGGGAGGCCTTTTTTTATTTAGGCTCTTTTCTCAAACTTTATTGCTTTTAAAGAGTAAAAACCAATAATCTAAGTCATTCTGAGTTACCAAAAAAATCACTAATGAGAAAAGAGCTTGCAAACGAATTGAAAACCTAATAACTAGCTGTTCTTACGCTTAAATCGGCTTTAGGATTTAAGCAACAATCTTTACGAAAACAGCCTTTATTTAAGATAGGTGAATACTCTTTCAAATAATGGTAAAAGTAACCTTATTATACATAGGGAGAGTTGCATGATGCCAACGATTCTATCTGTTTCCGAAGCGATTCCACCGTTTGCTATCAATCAGGATCAAGTAATGGAATTTGCTAAAGAGCTATTTTCGGAATCTTTTCAGGATATAAATAGGTTATTACCGGTTTTTATAAACGGACAAATTGAGAAGCGTCACTTCGCCAAAGGACTAGATTGGTTTAAGACAGAACATTCTCTTCAGGAAAAAAATAATGCTTATCTTGAATCTGCAGTTGCTTTAGGAGTAGAGGCTATTGAAAAATGTTTATCTACCTCTACGTATTTAAACAAAGATATTCCTTATGAAGAAATCGAGGCCATTTTTACGATAACGAGTACAGGAATTTCAACCCCGAGTTTGGAGGCTCGGATTATGAATCTTCTTCCTTTTTCCGCGCACACAAAGCGTATTCCAATTTGGGGATTAGGCTGTGCAGGAGGAGCCTCAGGACTATCAAGGGCCTATGAGTACTGTCTCGCTTTTCCTAAATCGAAGGTGCTCGTACTAGCGGTTGAAATGTGTAGCTTGACCTTTCAAAGAAATGATCGCTCAAAAAGCAATCTTGTCGGTTCTTCTCTTTTTGCGGATGGTGTTGCAGCAGTGGTGGTTTGCGGGGATGAAGCGAACCTGCATCCTTATCAAAAGCTTGAAGCTTTACCAAAGATAGTAGCGACAAAATCAACATTGATGAACGATTCTCTTGATGTGATGGGATGGGATATGAAGAATGAAGGACTCCATGTGGTTTTTTCAAGGGATATTCCTACAATCGTTGAAAATTGGTTAGAACCGAACGTACAGTCCTTCTTACAAGAACATTGTGGGAGGATAAGTGAGGTGGATCATTTTATTGCTCACCCCGGTGGTAAGAAAGTGTTGGATGCGTATGAAAAGGCTCTAGGCCTAGCTAAAGGCATGACTGAAATTCCCCTACAAGTCCTTAAGGAGTATGGGAATATGTCCTCTGTTACGATTCTATATGTCTTGAAAAGGTTCATGGAGCTGGCAAAATCGGGAGATATTGGTCTTGCTGTAGCATTGGGACCAGGGTTTAGTTCGGAAATGCTGCTAATGAGGTGGCAGTAAGATGTTCTTTTATTTATTTATAATTTTTATCATTATTCAACGACTAACTGAATTAGCTATCGCGAGAAAAAATGAACGCTGGATGAAAGCGAAAGGAGCGGTTGAGTTTGGCTCAGGTCATTATCCAATCATGGTCCTGCTGCATTCAGCTTTCATCATCACGTTGATTTTTGAAGTTTTGTATTTTCAACGGGAACTTTCCCGTTTTTGGTTCTTATTGTTAGTTGGTTTCCTTTTCACACAGGCAATGAGGATCTGGGCCCTACGATCTCTTGGTCCATATTGGAATACAAAGATTATTGTGCTTCCAGGTGCTAAAGTTGTGAAAAAGGGTCCATACCAATTTATTAAGCATCCGAATTATGTCATAGTTGCACTAGAAATCATTCTTATCCCAATGTTATTTAATGCTTATACTACTGCGGTTTTATTTACAATGCTAAATATCATGATACTCTCGGTTCGAATACCGGCAGAAGAGAGAGCGCTTACGACGTGGACTGGTTATGACACTGAGCTTGAAGGACATCGGCGATTCCTCCCGGTGTTGAAAGGGGGGAAAAACCCAAGTTCTTAATTATAGTTGTCCATAGTCGGCCTGTTTAATTTGTTAAATAAGTATGACAATTCGAAACAGAATGTTGAAGAGTGGATTGAAACATGATAAAATTTCTATTGAGGATGAAAATTATTCTCAATTAAATAGCATCTACAAGGATGGTGGAAAACAATGACATCATTGTTTGTTATTTCGACTGTAGCTGTGTACTCTGTTGTTATGAAATATGTATTAGATCACGTTGGGAAACCGCAATAACTTTATACTTACTCTTGTAAACTCGGGTAACCGGGTTTTTTATTTTGGGAAAGTTCCTTAATAGTGGCTGTTTCGTAAAGATTGTTGTTAAATTCCTAAGGCCGAATCTAACGCAAGTTAAGCTACTTTGTACGTTATAGTAAGTTTGCAAGCTCTTTTTTCATAAAATAATCGATATTTTGAAGTGAAGCAAAGCTTAATTCCCAATAATCTTTATTAAAAGCAACAATGTTTGAGAAAAGAGCCTTAATAGTGGCTGTTCCGTAAAGATAGTTGTTAAATTCCTAAGGCCGAATCTAACGCAAGATAAGCTACTTTGTAAGTTATAGTAAGTTTGCAAGCTCTTTTCTCATAATAATCGATATTTTGAAGTGAACCAAGCTTAATTCCCAATAATCTATATTCAAAGTAACAAAGTTTGAGAAAAGAGCCTTAATGATAGAAGTTTCACTTTATTCTGGGAATAAAACGAAAAATCATATAAAATGGAGGTGTTCACAAATTCGTCACAAGGGGTTTAATTTATGGGTCTATTAGTTGCTCAAAAGGATAAACAGCTTCTAGGGAAAATCATGAAGCTACATCGTCTGTTTTCAAAACATGAAGATCTCGATGCATCTGCAAAGTCAAGGGAACTAGGAAGAAAAACATTAGAAAGAGAATTTGCGATTGCATTTTGTGGCCATTTCTCTGCTGGAAAATCAAGCATGATCAACTCCTTAATTGGAGAAGACATCCTTCCTTCAAGTCCAATCCCTACAAGTGCCAATCTGGTAAAGGTTAAATCTGGAGAAGAATATGCTCGTGTTTACTTTAAAGAGGGAAAACCAAGGTTATATCCTGCCCCATATGATTATGACGCAGTAAAAAATTACTGTAAGGATGGGGACCAGATTGAATCTTTAGAGATTAGTCATAAGGGATCAGGCCTATTAAATGATGTGGTTGTAATGGATACTCCAGGAATTGACTCCGCAGATGATGCTCATCGAATCGCCACGGAATCGGCTCTCCATTTAGCTGATTTAGTTTTATATGTGATGGACTATAATCATGTCCAATCCGAGCTGAACTTTCTGTTTACAAAGGAATTAACCGATGCGGGGAAAGAGCTATACCTAGTTGTCAACATGATCGATAAGCATCGTGAAGAAGAACTAAAGTTTGAAGACTTTAAGAAGAGTGTAGTCGACTCATTTGCTGCTTGGGGTGTCCATCCGAAAGGGATTTATTTTACATCGCTAAAAAAACCGAACATGAAGCATAACCAATTTGATGCGCTTCAACAATTTTTACAAGAGCGAATTCAAAAGCGCGAAAAAATGCTTCCAGAGTCTGTCTTTAAATCGCTTGTTAAAGTTTCAGAAGATCATGTGAAGCTTTTGACAGAGACTGCTGAGGAGAAGATATCCATCCTAACAGACCGTTTACAGGAGGTCCCTGAAGCGGATTGGGATCAGTTAACGGAAGAACACTCGAAAATAAAAACAAAAATTAAAGAACTACAAAGCCAGGAAGTAAGTGTGCTTTCGACATTCATCAATGGAATGGAAGATATTTTAAAGAATGCCTACTTAATGCCTTTCAAAACTCGTGAACTAGCAGAATCCTACCTTACATCGATGCAACCTGATTTTAAAGTAGGTTTGTTTTTTGCTAAACAGAAGACACTTCAAGAACGAGCAAATAGGTGCGACCTGTTTTATCAAGATTTAGCAGAAAAGGTCCAAGCACAACTGGATTGGCACTTAAAAGAATTTCTCCTTACTAGCTTGAAGGAACAAGGAATCGAGAATGGTAATCTTCAGACAATGGCCCAATCTTTTAAAGTCGATTTTCCAAAAGAACTGCTTCAACAAACGATTAAAACAGGTGCAGTTGTATCAGGTGATTATGTCCTAAATTATACAACCGATGTCGCAGAAGGGTTAAAAAAACAAGCACGTGAACAGCTTAGAAGCTTTAGAGAGGCATATCTAGATGCCGTTAAATCATTATCCGAATTGGAAATGGCCGAAGCGAAAAAGCAGGAAGAAAACCTTCGGCAGTTGGTTGACACCTATGAGGAGTTGCTGGAAAGACAAGAATTGCTTTCTACTAGGAAAGAGGCAATCTTTGAGGTTTTATATGGAGACGTTCAGTCCCCTCCCCTTATGGAGGAAGCAACCTCTCTGTTCATTACAGAGATTGATGAAGAAGTTGTTCTGAATTCTGGCAAGAACACTCCCGAAAAGCAAACTGAAGGGAAAGCTAGTAGAACCGCAGAGTCTAAAAGCGAAAAAGTTAGTAAAGAGAATCTGAAAAACTATCATGCCGAGGTAAACAAGCTGGTTGAAAAACTACGAGTGACAGCTGATAAAGTCGAAAGTTTGCCTGGGTTAAAAAGGATTAGAAAAGAGCTCATAGAGAAGTCTCATCGACTTGAAAATCAGCAGTTCACGGTTGCGTTGTTTGGTGCATTTAGTGCTGGGAAATCCTCGTTTGCTAATGCGCTAATTGGAGAAAATCTGCTTCCTGTATCACCGAATCCAACAACCGCTGCAATTAATAAAATTAAACCAGTTGATGTTGAGCACCCACATGGGACCGTTTCAGTGAAGGTAAAAGATACTGGACAATTACTTGAGGAAATAAATCGCTCCTTAAAGCTTTTTAATCTTGAAGCAGTCGATTTTACTCAGGCCCTTGAAAAAATTGCTGCTATTCAAATGAGTCAAGCCACTACGGGGGCTGCAGAAAAACTTCATCATTCGTTTTTACGGGCCTTCACTGCAGGATACCATTTATTTGAAGGTAAGATGGGGAATGTTTTCTCAACTGATTTGAATTCATTCCGAGGGTACGTAGCTGATGAAGAAAAGTCGTGTTTTGTTGAATGGATTGAAGTTTATTATGATTGTGAGTTGACTAGGGAAGGCGTTAGCCTTGTTGATACACCGGGGGCAGACTCAATCAATGCAAGACACACAGGTGTCGCCTTTGATTATATTAAAAACTCTGATGCGATTCTGTTTGTTACTTACTATAATCACGCCTTCTCCAGAGCAGATAGAGAATTTCTAATTCAACTTGGACGGGTGAAGGATACCTTTGAGCTTGATAAAATGTTTTTTATAGTTAATGCGATTGATTTGGCAAATTCGCAAAATGAAATGGATGACGTTCTAGAATATGTTGAAGGTCAGTTAGTGCAATATGGGATAAGGAACCCGCATTTACACCCAGTTTCTAGTCTGCAAGCTTTAAAGGAAAAAACTGAGAATAGGGTGGGGGATTCTAGATTTGACCAATTTGAACAATCCTTCTATTCGTTTATTTCTAATGACTTAATGAAAATGGCAATGGAGTCTGCTGAAGCGAAATGGCAATTATCCCTACAGACTCTTGGTAAGCTCCTGCAATCTGCTGAAGAAGGTCAAGAAGAAAAAGAAGAAAAACTCGCTACGCTTGAACAAGAAAGACTAGCAGTTCTTCAGCATATCTCAGCCAAAGACACTGACTTTTTACAAAAACAGCTTAACCAAGAGGCTGATGAGCTTGTTTACTATATTAAACAAAGAGTGTTTTTAAGGTTTAGTGACTTTTTCCGGGAATCGTTTAATCCTTCGGTGATTAAAGATGATGGTCGCGACTTAAAACAAGCTTTGCAATCAGCTCTTGACGAATTAATTGAATCAATAGGGTATGATTTCCTTCAGGAAATGCGAGCTACAACGTTAAGGGTTGAATCTTTCATTACAAAGTTGTTAGAAGAATTTCAGATACGCTTAAGTGATGAAGTACAAAAATTGTCTGCCGATTTATCTATTTCAAGGTTAGAAGTAACTGATTTCGAGAAAATTGATTTTACCATAGCGTTCAAAGACCTAGATAAGAAGATCTTTAAGAAAGCACTTGGGATGTTTAAAAATCCAAAAGCCTTCTTTGAAAAAGACGAGAAAAGAGCTATGAGTGAAGAAATTGAAAGGCTTTTACAGCAGCCAGCAGAAGATTATTTGCATGATCAAGGCAGGTCCTTGAAAGAACATTATCTTTATGCTCTAGAAAAGCACCTAGAACACGTTCGAACGGAGTGGATTGAACAGACGGAAGAATATTACACAGGTGTTAAGTCGACTCTTTCAACCGATTTTCCTATAGATGAACTAAAAGATACCTATTATAAGGTGAAGTCTCTTTCTTAAGGACGTGAACAAATGAAGGAATGGCTAAATCATATTGAAGCAGAATATGGGATTGAAATTTTGTTTGCTTGTGAAGTGGGAAGCCGCGCATGGGGATATGCCTCGCCACATTCGGATCAGGATATTCGGTTTATCTATAAGCATCATGATACACGTAATTATTTTTCGCTTGATCCGCCCCTAGAGGTCATTACGGTTAAATCTCCGTATGATGCTCAAGGCTGGGATATACAGAAGGCTTTTCGCTTACTTCGAAAGTCAAACCCTAATTTGTTTGAGTGGTCCTATTCTCCAAATGTTTATCTAAATAAAGATAATTTTCAAACAAAATTGCAGCGTATCGTGAAAAGGGGGTATTCCCCTTTTTCACTTTGTATGCATTATTTAAATCTTGCCAGGCGCATTATTAAAGAAATTGACCGAAGTAAATTTACAAACCAAGAGCAAAAACATCTTCTATATTGTCTTAGGTCTTTGATGATTTTTCGAGGTTTAGTTCAGTCCAGTACCGTCTCAGGTCAACTTATTCCAAGCGAAGCCCATATAAACAATATGAGTTGTAGTCCTGAACACAGGGTATTTGTAAATTTAATAAACGCTAAGAAGAGAGGCGAGCTTATTATAGAGGAAGATAGAGAGAGCGCTTATATCTTGGTTGAACAATTAATTAACGAATATAAATCAGAAGAAATAAACGCTTTGGCAAAAGGAACGAATCTGACCAAACCACTAAATGAATGGCTATGGGAGATAATTGGCCTCTGGAGGGAGTAAGATGGCGGACCGATTTCACGTATGTGCTTCTTGTGTCAATTTCCGTGCACTTCGAACAGAAGATGGAATGAAGTATTTTTGTGATCGACTCGGTTATGAAACGAAAACCAATTATAAGTTCAATTGTTGGGAGCCTAAACAACAGGTTAAAAAGTTAATGGAAAAAAGAAAACGTTGAAACGCTAAAGGTGTCGGAATATATGGGAAACCGAGCTTCCTTATGTTTCTAGGAACCAATTTATTCTCTTATCCTCAAATTTCTCCTAAGCATGTTATAATGGATAGGTTGTCTTTCGTAAAGTCCACCTGAAATCTCAAGGATAGAATTGCTTGAAGAAGAATAAGGAGGAAATATAATTTGAAAAACTCAAACTTAATGTTAGTAGATGGTATGGCCTTATTATTTCGTGCCTTTTATGCGACTGCAGTAACAGGTCAATTTATGATTAATACTAAAGGGGTCCCGACGAATGGCGTACAGGGATTCGTTAAGCATATGATGACTGCTATTGGAAAATTCAACCCAAGTCATGTTGCGGTCTGTTGGGATATGGGCAGCAAAACATTTAGAACAGAGATGTTCCCCGATTACAAAGCAAATCGTGGCGAAGCACCGATTGAACTAATACCTCAGTTTGAACTCGTTAAGGAAGTTGTAGAAGCATTTGATATTCCTAATATTGGCGTGCCTGGCTATGAAGCGGATGATTGCATCGGAACGATTGCGCGGACAGCTCATGAGGACGTTCGAGTCTCTATTTTAACTGGTGATAAAGATATCCTCCAACTCATCAATGATCGGACTTCTGTTATTTTATTACAAAAAGGGTATGGAAATTATCAAGTCCATAATCGTGATTCTTTATATAATGAAAAAGGAATCTGGCCAGAACAGATGATAGACTTAAAGGCATTGATGGGAGATCCTAGTGATAACTATCCTGGCGTTAAAGGAATTGGGGAGAAAACAGCTATTAAGCTACTCCAACAGTTTGATAATGTGGAGGGAATATTAGAGAATCTCAATTCAATAACGAAATCCCAACGTGCTAAAATTGAGCAGGATTTGGAAATGCTTCACCTTAGTCGCCAACTTGCTGCAATTAAATGCGATGTCGAGGTGAGTTGTTCTCTAGAAACAGCATCACTCCAAATTAATCGTGAAAAGGTGCTAAATAAATTTCAGGAAGTGGAATTTAAAGGCTTGCATAAATTTATACCTAACGAAAAGGAACTCGCTTAGTCCAAGAAACGGCCGAAATTTTTCGGCCGTTTTTTTGTTGGATCTAAGGACTACTAGTTATTAGCGTTATCATTCTGAAAATGTCTAGCTCCAGTACCCAGCTACTATGCACTAAGCTAAACGTGCCTTACGCTGTTCACTTTGTATTACTTCTTTTCGCAGCATTCTCGAGTTTTGTTTTAGGACTTTCCGTTAACTCAGCATCTTGTCCATATCCCTGTGGGTTAACACCAGGTGCCTTCGTTCCTCGTCCATGTTTTTTACTCAATCCAAATCACTCCTTACGATTAAGTAGCGGCTGATTATCTTCAGCCTTACTGAAACAGAATCCCCTATTTAAAGGGCTATTTCAGTTTATTTCATACTTATTATGCTTCTAAAGAATAAAAACAGACGCTTTTTTTCAAATTAATAATGAGGTGAGCGATTTGAATAAAGGTGTAGTCATCGCATTATCAAGTATCGGAATCGCACAAGCGTTAAAAATTCCAATCCATTTTCTAAAACATAAAGAATGGAAACCGGATTTGTTTTTTGCTACAGGAGGAATGCCAAGTTCCCATTCGGCCGGAGTATCGTCTTTGAGTACTTATGTTGCTTTGAAACGAGGAGTACCAACAATCGATTTTGCCCTGTCGGTTGTATTTGGAATGATTGTTATGTATGATGCTCAAGGTATAAGAAGGCAGACAGGTGAGCTAACATTAAAGGTAAATGACCTTGATGAATTGATTGATAAGATTCATGACCATGAGACAGTTAAATACGAAGAGAAAACTCCTGAACCACTGAAGGAGGTTCTTGGACATAAGCCTGGCGAGGTTCTTGCAGGTGCAGCTGTTGGGATATTTCTAGGAATGCTTGGGTATCAATTTTCGAAAAAATGATAGAAGTTTGTCGAATTATTTGGTAATATCTATTTAGGAAATGGAGATTCACCAGAGAGGGTTGGCCGTTAAATGAGTACACTAGAGGAATACTTGCTCATTTTAAGAAGCAAGGGCTTTCATTTTGGGGAAGATGCAATTGGCTTCATTTACTTCGGGAAACAATATACCGAAGCATCGGATGTCTTAATAAAAACAGCGATAGAGCTGACGTTAAAAATACAAAAAGAGTTTGATGGAAGCTTTTATATTTCATTGCTGGAGAGCTTTAAGGCAAACGGGATTGAAGAACGTAGTGAAGCACTTGCTTATATACAGGCTAAGCAGATACTCCCTTTGTCATAACTAGAGAAGGAGCCGATTCGAGGTTGTTACACCTCTGAATCAGCTCCTTTTTTTGCTTGGATAACAGTGTTCTTTAGTTTTAGCAAACGTTTATTTGTAGGAATTTCAGCGAAAATCATTCCTGCAAAGATGAGTAAACAACCTAACATAGCACTTAAGGAAAGTCGATCTCCAGCCCACATATAACCTGTAATAGCTGCAAACACAGGCTCCATCGCAAAAATGAGAGCAACCCTTGTTGGCGTTGTATATTTTTGAAAGTTCGTTTGGATAAGATAAGCAAGTGCTGTTGCAAAAACGGCAGTAATAACTAAAGCCAATGCTACTTCGGTAGTGAACAAGATCGTTGGTTCAAATGCTTGCGTCCAATTTTCAAACAATAGAGATGATATAGTAGATAAAACAGCAACGGTTGTAATCTGGATAACCGTCAAAAGTAAAGTAGGGTATTGGCTCGTGTATTTACCTGTTAATAGAATTTGAAGGGCAAAGCCAATTGCACAGATAAACACTAACCCATCGCCAAGATTCAATCCCGACACATCGGTCATTGTTAATAGATAAAGTCCAATTGTTGCCGTAACAACGCCAATATAGGCATTTAAAGAAAGCCGCTTACGTAAAAGAAAGATTGTAAACAATGGAACCATCACAACACTAAGCCCTGTTATAAAAGCCGCCTTAGAGGAGGAGGTGTACGCTAAACCTAAGGTCTGAAAGCCGTAGCCAATGAAGAGCCAAAATCCAAGAATCAGACCAGCTCCTAGCATTTTTTTATTGAAACTTTTTAATTGTTTTCGTTCAAATAACAGTAGCCATAGGGCCAAAAGTGTAGCTGCAATTGTGAATCGTACAGCATTAAAGGTTAATGGCTCCAAAAATGAAATCGCATTTTGGACGACAACAAAAGTGGCTCCCCAAATCAAGGCAACAAATAACAAAGAAAAATCAGCAAGAGAAGAAGATTTCATTCGGATTCTCCCTCTAGTGTATTGTTGCGTATTGCTTTACGGGCAAGCTCATCGGCCATTTTATTCGTCGAGGAGGGGATCCATTTCATAAAAAAAAGCTCAAATTGCCCCGCTAGACTTAATGCCTTCTCAAGCAATGGCTTATAAGTATGATTTTTAGCAAATTCCTTTTCAACTGCCCTATCCACAAGCTCAGAATCTGTTCGAAAGGATACCGTTTTAAATCCCTTTTCATGGCAAATTTCCAATGCCTTGATAAAAGCGTGATATTCTGCCTCATGGTTCGACATGATCCCTAAAGGAATAGAATAAGAAAACACTTCTCCATTTGCCTTAATAAAGACTCCCGCTCCACTTGGACCAGGATTACCTGCACTTGCTCCATCAATATAAACCTCAATCAAGAATCATTTCCCCTATTCATATATTGTATAATTTCAGTGTATCATAATATTTTAGATGAGAACGCTAATAAGAACTAGTATAAAACAACTTAGTATAATTCTGAAATGAGAGGCGACAAAAATGAAATATAAATTGGAATGGAAGTATAAATTAAAGGGAAAAGAACCGGTAGCCTTTACTTCTGACTGGCTAGAAGGGGACCATGCTTTAGCTACGGGAGAAGCCCTAGAAAGTTCAGGAAAGGCCATTGAAATTTCTTTTGCTGATGAGGTTGGTACATCCTGGTCAATTAAAGAAATGAAGAAGCTCCTTAGCGAAATAGAAGAAGAACCTCATAATCTAACGGTCTTTTTTGATGGTGGTTTTGAACGTGAAAATAATCAAGCAGGATTAGGCGCGGTTGTTTATTATCAACAAGGAAAGAAAAAATATCGACTGAGAGCGAACCAACTCGTAGGGGAACTTGACACGAATAATGAGGCCGAATATGCTGCCTTTTATTTTGCTTTGAACTTGTTAGAGGAGCTAGATGTCCATCATCTTCCATGTGATTTTAAAGGGGATTCACAGGTAGTCCTAAAGCAACTTGAAGGAGAATGGCCGTGTTATGAGGAAACGCTAAATCGGTGGCTTGATCGAATTGAAGAGAAAATTAAAGCATTAGGGATTCATCCGAGATACCTCCCAATCGAAAGAAAATTAAACAAAGAAGCGGATAAATTAGCGACCCAGGCACTCGAAGGAAAATCAATCTACAGTAAGATGCAAATTCTCTGAGAAAGGTGGAAACAATTTTGTCAAGAAAACAGGTACTTGCAGAGGTAGAAAATCTCATTAATACTTATTGCAGTGGCTGCTTTTTAAAGCAACAGTTAAAAAAAGACTATGGAAAACGATATGCTCACCATTTTTGCATTAAGAACTGCACGGTTGGTGAAAAAATAAGGGGATGTGGGGAAAAGTTATTAGATGAAATATAAACAACTGAATAGTAAGTGAGGAGACTGAATGTACCCAGCGCATACGATTAGCCTTAGCTTTCTTGGTTAACCATAAAAAAGGCTGGCACTAGGCCAGCCTCAGTTCAAGTACTACTGATAATCTATTATAATTTCACGACGTTTGCAGCTTGAGGTCCGCGATTTCCTTCAACGATTTCAAAAGAAACTTCTTGGCCTTCTTCAAGAGACTTGTAGCCTTCTCCTTGAATAGCAGTGAAATGTACAAATACATCGTCTCCGCCTTCAACTTCGATAAAACCAAAACCTTTTTCATTGTTGAACCATTTTACTTTACCGTTTTGCATGTTACTTTTTCCTCCTAAGCCTTTTCGAGACACAATCGAGTGTCAAAGTAAAAATTTTCATTTAGCAGATATATATTTAACTAGTTCTAAAATAATAATATATTCTGATAAATGATGCTTTAAATATACATGATGGGCCCTCGGCAGTCAAGATGACAATGCAAGAATTTGCATAAAGTTCACAGACTTTGGACAAAGAAATAGAATAAAAATTATGACTCTCTCATACTTTTATTTAAAGGTTGTTTTCGTAATGATTGTTGTTAAAATCCTAAAGCCGATTTTAACGCAAGATAAGCTATTTTGTACGTTACAGGGAGTTTGCACGCTCTTTTCTCATTATTAATAGGCCAATTTGTCGTGAAACAAAGTTAAATGCAACCGATTTCGTATCCAAGAGCAATAAAGTTTGAGAAAAGAGCCTATTTAAAAGAGAAAAGGGTGAGAGTATGTACCGATTCTCAATTGACGGACGTGATTGGATTTTAAGGTTTTCCCAGTATCTGGAAATAGAAGAGAAAGAAAGAGAAAGCATTATCCACTCTGTGATAAAGGGACCGAAACTGAAGGGCTTCTCTCATGGAGACTCGTTTTTACTATTTGATAAAGAAATGGGAGTTATTGTATTTAATATTGAAAAAGTCCCATCGTCTATCTTAACCGTATCCACAATTGTTCCTAAAGAAAAATGGTTTATTAAAAATGAGTCGAGTATTGATCCCTACCAAGTATAAGCATTAGCAAGAGGCAGTCTGGAAAAAGCTGCTTCTTTTTATTTGTGTCTTTACCTTTTAAGATATGCTCGGCTAAAATAAGATGAGACTTTATTTTAGAATTGTGTATAGGAGGAACTATGAAATTAATTATTGCGGAAAAGCCTGACCAGGGCAGGACGCTTGCCTCCGTTTTTAAAACGAGAAAACGAGAAGGATTCATTGAAATCCTTCCGAATGAGATTTTCCCTGATGGAGCTTACGTCACATGGGCAATTGGTCATTTAACCGAACTAGCTGCTCCTGAAAAGTATGACGCCTCTTGGAAAAAGTGGTCACTATCTACATTGCCAATTATTCCGGAGCAGTTCCAGCATGAAGTCGTGAAATCTAAAACAAAACAATTTTCAATCATTAAAAATCTATCCTCTGATTCAAAGATTACGGAAATTATTCATGCCGGAGATGCAGGGCGAGAAGGGGAATTGATTATCCGTAATATCCTACGACTTGCACGGTGTTCAAAACCAATGAAAAGGTTATGGATATCGTCGTTAACCCCAAAAGCCATTCGAGAAGGATTTCAAAAACTCCTTAATGAATCAGAAACAAAAAATCTTTACTTTGAGGCTTATACAAGGTCATGTGCCGATTGGGTTGTGGGTATGAACGCTTCAAGGCTATACACCTTGCTCCTCCAACAGCAAGGATTTTCTGATGTTTTTTCATTAGGACGCGTGCAGACGCCTACACTCGCACTCATTGTGAAGCGCGAGCAGGAAATTGATCAATTCGTTTCCGAACCATTTTGGGAGGTTATCGCTCATCTCAATCTAAGTGGTAAAAAGTACAATGGGAAATGGGAAAAAGACAGCGATTCAAGAATTAAGTCGAAAGAACTAGCTGAAAAGATAGCCGGTTTTTGTATGGGAAAACCCGCCGAAGCTGTTGAAGTAAAATCGGAGAAAAAAGAATTTTCTCCCCCGCTTTTTTATAATTTGTCTGCCATACAAGCAGATGCTAACAAAAGGTTTAAATTTTCACCTAAGAAAACTCTTGATGTTCTCCAAGGACTATATCAACGCGGGATTGTTTCATATCCTCGTTCTGATTCAAGGTATGTTACTCCAGGAGAGGCGGAGGGGTTTCCAACAATCTTATCAAAGTTCCAAGCAAGCGAGGAATATCAGGAGCTTTTTCCGTTACCAATTGGTTCCATCCAAAACAACAATCGATATGTAAATGAAAAGAAAGTAACCGATCACTATGCGATTATTCCAACCGAACAAGTACCCAACTTGAATAGGTTAACCCCGGATGAAATGAAGCTTTATGATCTACTAGCTAGAACCCTTATTGCTGCTCATTATCCTGCATCGGTTTCAGAATACACAACGATTCGAACAAAAGTGGATGGCAGGGCAGATTTTGTTTCAAAAGGAAAGGTTCAACTCGAAGAGGGCTGGCGCAAAGTTCTTCCTCAAAGGGAGAAGGATAAAGACCCCGAACTCCCTAAGATTTTACAGGGGGAGACGGGTGAGGTGCGGAAAGTAGAAGTAAAGGAAAGCAAAACACAGCCGCCAAAGCGTTATACGGAGGGTCAATTAATAACGTTAATGAAGACAGCCGGGAAGCATATAGAAGATAAAGAATTAGAGAAAGTGTTAATGAAAACCGAAGGCCTTGGAACCGAAGCAACTAGAGCAGGCATTATTACAATGCTTAAGGACAGAGGGTATATCGATATTAAGAAAAACCTCGTTTATGCCACGGCTAAAGCAAAAATCCTCATTCAAGCATTAGGTGGACAAGTCCTAGCCTCACCTGAAATGACCGCAAAATGGGAGCAAAGGCTAAAAGAAATAGGCCAGGGTGAAGCCTCACCAAAACAATTCATTGAACAGACAGAAAAAATGGTCGCACATTTAGTCTTGCAAACAACGGAAGCTTCGGCAAGTTGGAGCTTCGAGACAGAAATAAAGGATGCCTTTATACCAGGCAAAAAGAATGGAAAAAAGGTACGGAGTACAAGTCTAGGGAACTGTAAACTATGTGGTGGTAGTGTTGTGGATAAAGGAAGCCTTTACGGGTGTTCAAACTATCAAAAAACAAAATGTTCCTTCAGTATCTCGAAAAAGATACTTGGAAAGAACATAACACAAAAACATATTAAACAGTTATTAAAGGAAGGTGCTACTGAGGTAATTGAGGGTTTCAAGGGAAAAGAAAAGGCCTTTAATGCCCATCTTGCTTGGGATGAAAAAGAAGCTAAAACAAAGTTTAACTTTGCCAACAACGGGTGAAATATGGTCAATTCTTGTCTAAAAACAGCATTTATAGTAAAATTTATGTTGGTCATGGAAGAATATTGGAGGTTAAGGGATGCCGACACCTAGTATGGAAGATTATATTGAACAGATTTATATATTAATTGAGGATAAAGGATATGCAAGGGTATCAGATATCGCTGAAGCATTATCCGTCCATCCCTCCTCGGTAACCAAAATGGTTCAAAAGCTAGATAAGGACCAATATCTGGTTTATGAAAAGTATCGTGGCCTTGTATTGACTGCCAAGGGTCAGAAAACGGGGAAACGCTTGGTTTATCGCCATGAATTGCTTGAACAATTATTGAAAATAATCGGTGTAAAAGATGAGAATATCTATCAGGATGTTGAAGGGATAGAGCACCATTTAAGTTGGGATGCGATTGATCGTATCGGAGATTTAGTTCAATATTTCGAGGAAGATAATCATAGACTGGAATCTTTAAGAGAAATTCAGCGAAAAAATGAGGATAATGAAGAATAAATGAAACACCTGACTGATGCGTCAGGTGTTTTTTAATGGCTTTTTCGTAAAGATTGTTGTTAAAATTGTAAAAATCTTAAAACCGATTTTTATTACCTAAAGCCGATTTTAACGCATGGTAAGCTTTTTTATACGTTATAGTAAGTTTGCAAGCTCTTTTCTCGAAATTAAAAAGCTATTTGCAGTGAAACAAAGCTTCATCCATCCTATTTTGTATAAAACGCAACAAAGTTTGAGAAAAGAGCCTTTTTAATAGAGTTCAGGTAACTGATCTATGAATGTGGATTCAAAGCTGAGTGGGGGCTCGTTTGAACCTGGTTCTTCAATGCTAATGCCAGTGAGAGTACCCTCCTCGGCTTCCATCAATGCTTTACGGTAAGAAATAACCCTGCCTTCTGATGTTAAGAAAGAAATAATGTCTCCAGCATTGTTACGGTACAAACCTGTTAGCTCTTCTTCTTTCATCTATTCACTTCCCTTCGTTTCCTAGTGTTTCATTTTTTAGGGGAAAATAAACAAAGTGTTTAAGTTTTATATAGGCTCTTTTCTCAAACTTTGTTGCTCTTGACTATAAAATGGAATTGAATAAACGATGTTTCATCGCAAAATTGCCTTTAATTACGAGAAAAGAGCTTACAAACCTATTTTAACGCACAAAATGGCTTATCTTACGTTTAAATCGGCTTTAGGTAGTAAAAATCGGTTTTAAGATTTTTACAATTTAAACAACAATCTTTAGAAAACAGACTTTATACAAAAGAAAAGGAGTTATTCTTCAAAAAAGAATACTCCTTTGGTTCTTTCATTTCCACTCAAACGGTGTTTCTTGGTACACATAATAATTTAGCCAATTCGAGAAAAATAAATGCGCATGTGAACGCCAACAATTGATTGGCGGTTGTAATGGGTTATCCCCAGGGAAATAGTGAGAGGGTATTGGGACGGTTAGACCTCGTTCCAAATCCCGTGTATATTCCATTGCTAGCGTGTCTGTTTCATATTCTAAATGACCTGTTACCATAATCTGTTTACGGTCTATAGATTGAACGATGAAAGCCCCTGCTTCCTCAGAGGAAGATAATAATTTTAGATCTGGTGAATTCAAAATAGCTTCTTCTGATGTATCAGTATGACGGGAATGAGGTGCAAAAAATACATCATCAAAACCACGCAAAATCTTCTCGTTTTTATCAAAAATTCGATGCGCAAATATACCAGAACACTTTTGCGGTAGTTCTTGCTTACCAACCCCGTAATGATGGTATAAGGCAGCTTGAGCACCCCAGCATATATGCAGGGTCGACGTGACATTTGTTTTTGTCCATTCAAATATCTCTTTAAGTTCGCTCCAATAGCTTACTTCTTCAAATGGAATCAACTCTACTGGCGCTCCTGTAATAATCATCCCATCAAACCTCTTGTGTTTGACTTCATCGAAAGTTGTATAAAATTGTTCCAGGTGATATCTACTAGTGTTTTTGGATTCATATGTAGCCGTTTTTAAAAACGTGATATTAACCTGGAGTGGCGTATTGCCGAGCAAACGTAAAAATTGTGCTTCCGCTTTTTCTTTTTCAGGCATTAAATTTAAGATTAAGATATTTAATGGTCGAATATCCTGTTGACTCGCCCGATCCTCATCCATAATAAAAATATTTTCTTCTTCAAGTATCTCCCGAGCTGGCAAAAGCCTAGGAATTGTAATTGGCAATCCATACCCCTCCTTTTACATCATTTCCGTACGATTAATTATAAAGGCAGTTCTACTTTCTAGCAATTTAAGAATCCTAATTTTTTAGATAAATCGAACTTTTTTCATGGAACAAAAGACAAATGGTACAATAATGGTACTAAAAACAGGTAAGTGTGGTGTGTAAAATGTTTGATCCAACTGCATTCGATAATATGAAGGTAGTAGTTGAAGGTGCAATTTATGACAGAGACCTTGACGGAGAGTTATTGGTTACTAATCGTGAGGATTTAGTCGATCTGGCGAACTTATCGCGGACATTTAAGCTTGCTTTCTCATTAACCCAATCGAACAGAAGTAACCTCCATGCGGAACTTAAAATTCAAGCTGGACTTAAGAATCTTGCTGCAGAAATTTTAGAGATGGGCGATTCAAGTACCAGTGCGGGTTGTGTAGTTACCGTTGCATTTCATTTAACTCACGCTAATGACGAAAAAATATTTTTTAACATTCAGAAAGTTTTGGAGGAAATCTGGGGTGGAGAGAGAAAGATAGAACAAGTTGTAAAAATAAACCCCATAAAAAAAACAGTTACAATCGTTAACGAAGCAACTGTCCAATTTAATAGGCTTGTAGTAGAGGACCAAATAGGGGACCTAACAGACATGATCGACTACATCGTTTTAACCTTAAAGGAACTTGAAGGCGTCGTAAGGTAAGACAATTAACTGGGGTAACAGTAATTAGCAGAGATAAGGGAAAAGCTGTCTTAATCTTTTTTTATTAAAATATACATGTGGTAAAGGGGGAGTTACTCATGACAAAAATAGCATGGGTTACTGATAGTACATCGATATTAGATGAGGAATTGAAAAATCATCCTGATATTTACTTCATTCCGTTATCGATTATACTTGACGGGGAATCCTACACGGATGGTGTTGATTTAACAGCTGAAGAGTTATATGCCAAGCTGAGGACTTCAAAAGAGCCGCCGAAAACCTCTCAGCCAGCGATAGGAGCATTCAAGGAACTCTATGACAAGTTAAGTAAGGAATACGATGAAATTATTGCTGTTCTGATTTCAAAAAAGCTTAGTGGTACGATTGACTCTAGTGAGCAGGCATCCAAACTCCTTGATAAGCCAGTCACCTCAATCGATTCAAAAATACTAACATATCCCCAGACAGCGCTAATAAAAAAAGGAATAGCACTGGCCGAAGAGGGAGCTACCGTAGAAGAAATTAAGACTAGGTTGGAGGAAATTCGTGATCGCAATGAAACGTATGTGTTGATAGGAAGTCTAGAACAGTTACATCGAAGTGGCCGTATGTCCAGTGCAAAGTTCTTTCTTGGGAGTGTATTGAAGGTTAAGCCAATCATATCGATTGAAGACGGTGCGTTAGAGGTTAGGGATAAAGCTCGTAGTGAAAAGAAAGCGAAGGAGAAGATCTTCGATCATTTCCGAACGGCCTACCAGAAGAATAAGTTTAATGAGGCATGGTTGCTTTATGGACTACATCCAGAAACAGCTAATCAGTGGAAGCAAGAATTAGAAGCTGAATTCAAGGAAATTCGCTTTAGCTGTTATCCACTTGGGGCTGTTATCGGTGTCCATGCTGGTGAGGACACAATCGGTATTAGCTGGTATAATGAACAAATCTAGGTGCCATTTTATTGGCACTTTTTTATATGTAGGCTCTTTTCTCAAACTTTGTTGCTTTTGGATACAAAATAGGATGGATGAGGCTTTGTTTCTCTGAAAAATAGCATTTTAATTATGAGAAAAGAGCTTGCAAACTTACTATAACGTACAAAATAGCTTATCCTTCGTTAAAATCGGTTTTAGGTAGTAAAAATCGGTTTTAAGATTTTTACAATTTTAATAACAATCTTTACGAAAACAGCCTATATGTAAATGTTCTAGTCTACAGGATTAACTACTATTCGTGTTAAAATAGCACGGTAGGAAGAAGGTGTTCGAATGAATGAAATAATTAAGAAAACAGAAGAATTTGTCCGAGGTGTGCTAGAGAATGAAGCAACAGGACATGATTGGTATCATATAGAAAGAGTTTGGAAAAATGCCCTTTTAATCCAGCAGAAAGAAGGGGCAGGAAATCTCTTTGTGATTGAAATGGCGGCCTTACTTCATGATATCCCTGATGAGAAATTGAATACTTCTGAAGAAGCTGGAAGGAGGAAGCTAAATGAGTACATAAACAGTCTTGGACTTCCTAGTGCTGTTGTTTCACATATTGTAGATTGTATTGAATCTGTTTCCTTCAAAGGGGGACGTGCAACAAATTTAAAGAGTATTGAGGCAAAAATTGTTCAAGATGCTGATCGTCTTGATGCGATAGGGGCAATTGGCGTTGCTAGAACATTTGCTTTTGGAGGGAAAAAGGGGCAGCCCCTTTATGATCCAGAGATTGAAGTTCGTACTCAGATGACGAATGAGGAGTATCGAACAGGAAAAAGCTCATCGGTTCATCATTTTTACGAAAAATTACTTAAGCTAAAAGATTTGATGAATACGGACGCAGCTCGCCAGATTGCTGAACAGAGGCATGAGTTCATGGACGATTTTCTAAAACAATTTTATAGGGAATGGAATGGTCAGGCTTGAAAATGATTTCGATTGAAAATATTACAAAGTCTTATGGAGAAAAGGTTTTATTTCATGATATCAATTTTACGATTGGGGAGCGCGAGCGGGTCGGGCTAATTGGCGTAAATGGTACAGGAAAATCATCATTATTAAAAATAGTTGCGGGAATAGACCAGGCGGATACCGGGGAGGTTGTTTCTGGTAAAGATTATCACATTAGCTATTTATCACAGCAGCCGGATCTGGAACCTGAATTAACAGTGCTTGAGCAAGTGTTTTACGGAGAAGCACCAATCCTAAAGTTAATGAGAGACTATGAAACGACTTTGTTAAGATTGGAAAAGAACCCTGACAACACGAAGGTGCAAGAAGAGCTAATGAACCTACAACAACACATGGATAGTGCAGATGCATGGGATGCCAATACTGCAGCCAAAACGATTTTAACGAAGCTGGGTATTCCTGATTTTACTAAAAAAACGGCTGAGCTTTCTGGAGGCCAAAAAAAACGTGTAGCACTTGCTCAAGTATTAATTGAAGCACCAGATTTACTTATTCTCGATGAGCCAACGAACCATCTTGACTATGAAACGGTTAAGTGGCTCGAAGAATATTTAGGTCGTTACTTAGGCTCATTGCTACTCGTGACGCATGACCGTTACTTTCTTGATCGTGTGACGAATCGGATATTTGAAATAGACGGAGGCTCCCTATTCAGTTATAAAGGGAACTATGCAAGCTTCTTAGAAGCAAAGGCGATTAGAGAAGAAAATGAGGCAGCCACACTTGATAAGCAAAAGAATCTTTTTCGTCATGAGCTCGAATGGATTCGGAGGGGCGCTAAGGCCAGGTCAACCAAACAGAAGGCCAGGATTCAGCGTTTCGAAGAGCTTGAAACACAGGTTTCTTCAGGAAAGATAAATGAAAAACTGGATATATCCCTTAGCGGCAGTCGTCTAGGTAAACAAGTCCTTGAGTTAAAGGATGCGACAAAGTCATTTGAGGATAGAATCATTCTTCATGACTTTGACCTTCTTATCAAACCTAAAGATCGATTAGGGATTATTGGCCGAAATGGAACAGGAAAATCTACATTGCTCAATATTCTCTCAGGTAGACTTCCGCTTGACTCTGGCGAACTCATAACTGGTCAAACAGTAAAAATCGCTTACTATACACAGGAAAACGAAGATTTAGATGAAAACAAACGTATGATTGAGTACTTAAAGGAGACAGCAGAAATCGTCCATACCTCTGACGGAAAAACGATATCAGCTGCACAAATGCTAGAAAGATTCTTGTTCCCTCCATATAGTCATGGTACGCCAATTCGTAAACTCTCTGGTGGAGAAAAGCGTCGCTTATATCTATTAAAACTTCTAATGGAAGAGCCAAATGTCCTCCTCCTTGATGAGCCTACAAATGATCTTGATACACAGACATTGACAGTATTAGAGGACTATCTCGAAGATTTCCCAGGTGTAGTTATCACTGTTTCCCATGACCGGTATTTTCTTGACAAAGCGGTGGACACCTTGCTTGTATTGGAGGGTGGAGGAAAGATTTCCTTGTTTTATGGCAATTATACGGATTACTTGGAGAAGCAGACGGAAAAAGTTGCTCCAGTGACCGACGTAAAAAAGGATAAAGTAGTCGATATTGAGGACAAACAACCAAAGAAGAAAAAGTTGTCTTATATGGAGAAACGAGAATGGGACGAAATTGAAGATAAAATAGCTGCAACTGAAGCAAGGATAGAAGAAATTCAATCGGAGATGGCTGGAATTGGAAGTGACTTTGAAAAAGGTCAGAGTCTAATGAAGGAAGAAGCAGAGTTAAATGAACAACTTGAACAGTTGATTGAACGCTGGAGCTATTTATCTGAATTCGCTGATTAAGAATATTTCGTACTCTTTTTGCGGGTGCTATTAAGCAGAGTCCATGAACAAGCTAACTTCTTATGATAAAATAACTGTTATCCAAAATATAGGGGTGGGAATCATGAAAATAATATCAATCGAACCGACTCCAAGCCCGAATACGATGAAAATCAATCTTGATGAAGAGCTTCCAATGGGCAAAAGCAATAACTATAAAAAAGAAGCACAAGATGGGGCACCAGAGGTCGTTCAAAAAATTCTTGAAATAGACGGGGTAAAAGGGGTCTATCATGTAGCTGACTTTCTTGCTGTGGAACGGAATGCCCGTTTTGACTGGAAGGTGATTTTACCTGAAGTTCGCAAAGCATTTGGTCAGGAGCAAGGAGATGCAAGTGAACAAACTCCTGAAATCGATGAACATTTTGGTGAAATTAAAGTTCAGGTTCATATGTATAAAGGAGTCCCTGTTCAAATAAAGTTGACAGATGGAACAGAAGAAAAGCGCTTTGCACTTCCTGAAGTATTTGCCAAAGCAGCCCTTGATGTTCAAGGGCCAGATGACAATCTTGTAATGGTTAGAAGATGGAAGGATTATGGAGTCCGCTATGGTGAATGGGATGAAATTGGTGCCGAAATGAAAGAAGAGCTGATGGCAGCCTATCCACCTGAGAGGTTGAATGCGCTGGTTGAACAGGCAAAAAAACCCGAAACGCAACTGACAGGGAAGGAACGGAAGAAAGTCAGCATAACCGAATTCAATCATCCGGATTGGCGAGTACGGTATCAGTTATTAGAACAAATGCCTGACCCAACTGCTGAGGATCTAGCATTATTAAAAATAGCTTTATCCGATGATAAGGCATCAATTAGAAGACTTGCTACTGTTTATCTAGGTATGATTGAAGATAAAGCGGCACTTCCATTCCTTTATAAAGCGTTGAAGGATAAAAGTGTAACCGTTCGAAGAACTGCTGGGGATTGTTTATCCGATCTAGGGCATCCTGAAGCGATGGAAGCAATGATGAAGGCACTGGATGACACTAGCAAGCTTGTCCGTTGGCGTGCAGCAATGTTTTTATATGAGGTCGGTGATGAACGAGCTCTTCCTGCACTAAAAAAAGCAGAGCAAGACCCTGAGTTTGAAGTTAGCCTCCAAGTAAAACTAGCGATTGCTCGGATTGAACATGGAGAAGAAGCGAAGGGGTCAGTTTGGAAGCAAATGACTGAGGCAAGGAAAAACAATTAAAAGAGGAAGTCTGTTTCTTATATGAGACAGGCTTTTTTTAGTACCTAGTTCTTTTGAACTATTTTTTAGGGCGTTTACGACAAAAAAACCGTAGCTAATCAAAAGCACTACGTGATTATTCCTTTAAATTGAGATAAATTTGAGATTTCCGTCAGAAAATTAGAACTTTCGTCGACAAAAAGAGGTTTAATTCTAGGTGAGGGTTTGTTAAGTTGAAAAGGATTATATAAATAAATAAATAAAATTTAGAAGATTAAGCTTTTAACTTTGGTTAGGAAACGTGGTGAACTCCACCGAAAAACAGTACCAAGGGAGATTCTTATGGCGAAAAAGGAAATTTTAACCTTATTACTAGCTGGGGGAAGAGGTACGAGACTTAAGAAATTAACGGAAAAAATGGCTAAACCAGCAGTTCCTTTTGGGGGGAAGTATAGAATTATTGATTTTGCTCTTAGCAATTGTCGGAACTCGGGAATGAATACCGTAGGAATTCTAACCCAGTATCAACCGCATACATTGCAAAATTATATTAGTAATGGTGAGAATTGGGAACTAAATCGTAAAGATTCAGGCATAACCTTTCTCCCTCCGTTTCAATGCGATGATATGGATCGTTGGTATGAAGGGACCGCTCATGCGATAGCGCAAAATCGGCAATATATCCAGTACCATAACCCTGAATATGTTTTAGTGATTTCTGGTGATCATATCTACAAAATGGACTATAATAAGTTGCTTGATCTACATAAAAGGAGTGCTGCTGACGTAACGATTTCGGTAACCCATGTACCTTGGGATGAAGCGTCAAGATTTGGTGTTATGAACATAGATCCTAAGACAAAACGAATCCTCGGTTTTGAAGAAAAGCCTCTTTTTCCTCAATCGAATATTGCATCCATGGGTATCTATATTTTCAATTGGCAAACTTTAAAGGCTATATTTGAACAGTTTCAAAATGATCGGGATTATTTAAATGATTTTGGCAAGGATATTATCCCATTCATGTTAAAGTCTAATTATCGTTTGTTCGCCCATGAATTCAATGGGTACTGGAAGGATGTTGGTACTGTTGAAAGCTATTGGGAGGCAAATATGGATTTGCTTTCATTAAAGA
Source organism: Mesobacillus maritimus (assembly GCF_044803185.1). GTDB lineage: Bacteria > Bacillota > Bacilli > Bacillales > Cytobacillaceae > Mesobacillus_B > Mesobacillus_B maritimus_B. Next base: position 3,906,047 of record NZ_CP085225.1, on the reverse strand, counting down.
CGAATCCAATTCTTAAACAAAAGGATTGGCCAATATTCACAGCCGACTATTCCTTGCCTCCCACATTTTTTGAGGAAGGGTCATCATTTACCCAGTCCCTTGTTGGCGAAGGGTGTGAGATTTATGGGAAAATACAAAGTTCAGTTATTTCCCACAGTGTCACGGTAGGTAAAGGGTCGGTAATAAAAAATTCTGTTATTTTGCCAAATACCATAATAAAAGAAAACGTTGAAATTAAAAATTCAGTCGTTAATGGCAATACCATCATTGATAGCAATCTTAAATTTAATGATTCATTCAGTAATATTCTTCGCATCGATGAAAAAAAAATCCTGAATCGTCGGTGAGTCTAGGGAGAGGGAAATGAATGTTTTCAACCACTCACTCAAGTGGCGTCTAAATTGCATTCAATGGTAAAAGATAGTATGCTAACACTGCAACTAATGATAGGAGTGATATAGATGTCAATGGCTTATGAAGAATATATGAGACAAATGGTAAAGCCAATGCGCGAGGAACTTGTTCATGCAGGCTTTAAGGAATTATTAACACCTGAAGATGTTGAAGCGTATGTTGAAAACACAACTGGTACAACCCTTGTGGTCGTTAATTCTGTATGTGGTTGTGCTGCTGGTTTAGCTCGTCCTGCTGTTAATCAGGCTTTGCTTCGTTCAGAGAAAAAACCGGATAACCTTGTCACTGTGTTTGCTGGACAGGAAAAGGAAGCGACCGCAAAAATGCGTGAATACTTTACAGGAATTGAGCCATCTTCACCGTCAATGGCACTTTTGAAAGGGAAAGAAGTTGTTCACTTCATCCCACGCCATGAAATTGAAGGAAAATCAATGGAAGAAGTAATGGAAAACCTTGAGACAGCCTTCGAAGCAAATTGTTAATGGAGCTGTTTTAAAGGAAGAAAAGGATGTCTAAAATGATGTCCTTTTTTCTATTTTGGGTAATATCGATAAGAGACCTTATCATTATATATGAATGCAGGTGGTTTAGAGGTGATTATTACAACGGCCGGACGTACAACAGAAGAAATGGGCAATAAAGCGAAGCAAGCAGCAATTGAATTAGACTCTAAGTATGTTACTCGAAGAAAACGTTCCGTCCTGACCCTGATGGAAACAGAAAAGGAAGGTTGTATTGTTGTTGGTAAAAACCGACTAGAACTTTATCCTTTGGGTGAGGAGACTCCTTTTTTCTTTCATCCTAATTCCTCTATGTTTCGGATTAAACGCTTGTTGAAAGGAGAACATGATCCATTTATAGATGCAGCTCAGTTACAGACGGGGATGAGTATCTTAGATTGTACTTTAGGACTAGCTTCCGATAGCATCGTAGCAAGTTTTGCAGTTGGGGAGACTGGGAAAGTAGTCGGAATTGAGGCGAATCCATATCTGGCATATTTGGTAAGAGAAGGTTTGAACCAATGGGATTCAGGCATCGATGACATGAATGAGGCAATGAGAAGAATTATAATCAAACAAAATAATTCCCTAGAAGTGCTGCAAGAGCTTGAAGACAAAAGTTTTGATTGTGTATACTTTGATCCGATGTTTGAGGAAACCATCCTTGAATCAGATGGAATTAGAGGGTTAGCGAAATTTGCTAAAGATGAGGGTCTTTCTACAGAATTGATGAAACAAGCTCATCGAATTGCTAGAAAACGAATTGTATTAAAGGACCATTTTCGCAGCACAAGGTTTGCGCAGTATGATTTTACAGTCAATCGAAGAAAGTCTGCAAAGTTTCATTTTGGAGTAATTAAAAAAACCTGAAAGAAATTCTTCCAGGTTTTTTTTGATTAATCTGTCGCTGTTAGGTAAACGAAATAGCCAAGCATGATTAAACTAATAATAGCAACCGCCCAAGTCAATAAAAATTCCCCCTTTTTTACTTCTGTCTTAAGATTATGTACATTAGATGTACTGATATACGTAAATTTTAAATTTATCCTACATGAAAAGATGGAAAACCTTTCTCCTCCTTATAAAAAACGGTATAATACTATTAATAAAAAAAATTGATTAATAGAATCACTTAATAGTAAACCTGAAGAATTGTACGAAAGGAGATCAATTATGCCGTTGTGGCTAAGGAATTTTCTCGTCGTTTTAATATCCATCATCACGTTTGGCCTTGTTTCTCCAGCACAGGCGTCTGAACTGCTATCAATAGAACCAAAAGATAATGACCGTCCAGATACGTTTGAAAATGTTTCAATTCATTCTGATTCTTTAACACATGAAAATCATGAAAGCTTCGTTAGTAGAATTATGAAGGAAGCAGAACAGCAATCCTTAACGAAGTTTGGAAGCCGGATTGGTCCTGTGATAGAAGACGAATTTCGTGAAATTATTCTCCCTAATATGGAGGCTGCAATCGCATCAGTGGCTGAACAGTTTCCCGAAGAACTTCTTGTGAATCTTGAAGTAACTGAAGTACCAGGTGGGGGTTTTTCTGAGAAAATCTTTCATATTGTGAATGAGCAAAAGAGCGATATTATTCGTTTCCATGTTAGAAGAGATAACCCTCCTCAAGAAGGATATTGGTTTAATTTCCATTACCATACGTATCATGATCAATTTCAAACGCATTATGAATTAGGGACAATCTACTGGAATAAAAATACACCACCTAAGTGGAAAAGTTAAAAGAGAAAGAGAGCAATCAGTTGTCGATTGCTCTCTTTCTCTTTTTTCTTGATTGCAAATAGAGGTACAAAGAGGTCAGCAGATACAGTGTGAACACGATACTGGTTGAAACATAGACTTGCACAGGAACACTATAAAACATAATAACGAAGAATAGCGTGTAGAAAAACAAGTCTAGCAGGATTAATTTACCGGAGGTCACCACTTGTCGATACAGCTCAAAGTCTGCAGCTGTATACTGCTTGCGTTTTCGTCCCATAAAAAACATGGTTCTTTCACCTACTTCACTATGTACTGAACTATATGCATAAGCATTGAAAAGTGTGAAGAGGGACAAAGGTTTCCTTATTCTGTAAACTGCTTTAGGTGCCATCGGGAATTGTAATATATATGATATAATTTTAATAGGTTTATAATATAACACATAATAAGGGAGACGATGAGATGCGCAGATTAAGTCAATTCCTCCTCATTGCCGTCTTCACTTTTTTACTACCTGGAAGTTTACATGCGAATGTGAATGGAACTCCATTGAAACACTACCCCAAACACTCATTATTATATGAAAATTTGAATGTAGAGCATCTCGATTTACTTGGCGAGATAATATTATTACCTGAAGAATCCTTTGATTATATCGAAGTGGCAAAAATTATCTCTCGAATTGATGCTCTACCAGAAAAAATGCTAAGAAGAATTACGGAGGAGAGAATTTATTTAGCGCTCTTTAACGGAAAGCTCACAGACAATCCTTCCGCTCGTGACCTTCGAGGTGTTATTCCTAGAGGATACAAAACTGATAAAACATGGGACGAGGTACCTGGTGTTGGTGGTTCTAAATTAGTTCTGGCTAAAATTGGAAGCAGTGAACAAGGGGCAGGTCATAGTTCTGTAAACCTAGAACTACATGAACTTGCTCATTCGATTGACCGTCATGTCTATAAACTGATTCGTGAAGATCCAAAGTTCCTTGAAATCTGGAAAAAGGAAACGAAATACCTGTTTCCAGGAAGAGATTACTTTTTAAACTATCCAGAAGAGTATTTTGCTGAAACCTTCGCGATGTATTACCTGGGTGGAGAACATAAAGAATTATTACGGAAAGTTGCTCCAGAAACGTATTGGTTTATCGATAGTCTTGAATAATTGACTGGACGACAAAGAAAGGTTTGTCGTTTTTTGTTCTGGATTTAATGCTCTTAGTATTCTAAAATAAGATAGACTGTTTTAAATTAAAGGTGGGATTTTCTATGAAGCAATATTTAGACTTGTGTAAACATGTACTAGAAAATGGGACAAAAAAAGAAGATCGAACCGGAACGGGGACAATCAGTACCTTTGGGTATCAGATGAGATTCGATTTAAAGGAAGGGTTCCCACTAGTCACAACAAAAAAATTACATTTGAAAAGTATCATACATGAACTACTTTGGTTTTTAAGTGGAGATACGAATGTGAAATATCTTCAGGATAATGGTGTTCGAATCTGGAATGAGTGGGCAGACGAAAATGGTGAACTTGGACCAGTCTACGGACATCAATGGAGGTCATGGCCAACTCCTGATGGGGGAAGCATAGATCAAATTTCAAATTTAATCCACCAAATTAAGAATAACCCTGATTCAAGAAGGTTGATTGTAAGTGCGTGGAATGTGGCAGACGTAGATAATATGGCTTTACCACCATGTCATTGCCTTTTCCAGTTCTATGTTGCCGACGGAAAACTTTCTTGTCAGCTTTTCCAGCGCAGTTCGGACGTGTTTTTGGGCATTCCCTTTAACATTGCCTCATACGCATTGTTAACGATGATGATTGCTCAAGTATGTGACCTCGAACCTGGAGATTTCATTCATACGATGGGGGATGCCCATATTTATACAAATCATCTTGAACAAGTAAAGCTCCAATTAACAAGAGATCCGCGCCCGTTGCCGATAATGAAAATTAACCCAGAGGTGAAAGACATTTTCGGTTTCCGTTATGAGGACTTTACCCTTGAAGATTACGACCCGCATCCACATATTAAAGGAGTCGTGAGTGTATGATATCATTAATTTGGGCGATGGATGAGAAAAGGGTTATCGGCAGTTACAATAAGCTTCCATGGCATTTACCTGAGGATCTGAAGTTTTTTAAAAGAGTCACAATGGGGCATCCGATTGCGATGGGACGTAAAACTCATGAATCGATTGGGAAGCCGCTTCCAGGACGTGAAAATATTATCATCACCCGGGACAGACAGTATAAGAGTGAAGGCTGTACAATCCTGCATTCAGTAGAAGAGTTTATAGACTACACGAATAAATTTGATGAAGCTGAAGAAGTGTTTGTGATTGGCGGAGCAGAAATCTTTAAGGAACTCATGCAACATGCAGATCGCTTGTATTTGACCATGATTCATCACCAATTTGAAGGGGATACCCTTTTTCCCGTATTTCATATTGACGAATGGGAATTAGAGTCTAGACAAATGGGAGTTAAGGATGAGAAAAATCCTTATGATTATGAATTCCTCATTTATAAACGAAAGCAAGAATAAAAATGGGCAGCCTATTACGGCTGCCTATTTTATTCTTTGCTTTATTTAACGATGTACCTCGAATCGAGTATTATAATAACTAAACACAAAAAAGTTATATAATTAGAGTTTAATAGCCTATCTATCAATTATAATATATCTGGAAAAATAGTTAAGGAGGAAACCCATGCTACGTTTGGTATTTATTTTTTTATATATGAGTGGCTATTTAGTGTATAGTATCCCAAAGCTAAGACGAATGCAGGCACTACCGAAGGGAATGTCTGCACGAGAAAGAGATAGACTCGTTCAGGAAACACCTAAGACATGGTCGGAAACCATCATGAAAATGACAGACTCAAAGGTTGAGGTTCGAGGAGAACAAAATTTGCCGGAGGGACCTGTTTTAATCGTAGGTAATCATGAGGGAGATTTTGATATCCCATTATTGTTAGGGTTTTTAAATAAACCGTTTGGATTCATTTCAAAAATAGAAGTGAAAAAAGTGCCAGTGCTTTCCAAATGGATGGATGTGATGAATTGTGTTTACCTTGATCGAAAGGATCGGCGCCAAGCAGTGCGCTCCATTCGAGAAGGAGTTAAACTTTTAAAAGATGGTCATAGTATTTTAATTTTTCCGGAGGGTACACGAAGCAAGGGTGGCCCGATAGGTGAGTTTAAATCAGGGAGCTTAAGACTTGCTAAAGATGCAGGTGTCCCGATTGTTCCTATCTCGATTGAGGGAACCGCCGATGTTTTCGAGAAGAATGGAAGACTGATTAAACCGGCAAACATAACTCTAACCATTTGTCCCCCCATCCCGTTTAAAGACTATCAGGATAAAGACCTGAAACTAGTCGCAGAGGAACTGAGAGAAATGATAGTTAGTAGTAGAAGATAGATAATTGTATGTGTTGTCTGTATCCAGCTCCAGCGCCAAGCTACTCTTGTACTTCGCCTACGTTTATTAATGCGAAATATTAAAAAACTTTCATCAATTAACGCTTTTTCATGATATAATGTACCAATTAATTATTTTAAGAAACGAGGGTGCTGTATGGAACAAAAAACAGTAGCGAAAAAATGGGTGCAAGTCGAGGATATATTGATTGCCTACAGGCATCTTAAGGAAATTGTTGCCCATACACCACTACAGAAAAATGAACGACTTTCTGAAAAATATGGGGCTAATGTTTATCTTAAAAGAGAAGACCTGCAACATGTCCGTTCTTTTAAACTAAGAGGGGCATATTACTCAATGAAGCTTTTAGGTGATAATCTAGAAAATGGTGTTGTATGTGCCAGTGCTGGAAATCATGCTCAAGGTGTAGCATTCGCATGTAGACAACTTGGAGTGAAAGGGAAAATATTTTTACCAGCCACAACCCCGAAGCAAAAAGTAAAACAAATTGAAATGTTTGGACGTGAATTTGTCGATATCATCCTTGCAGGGGATTCTTTCGACGATGCTTATAGTAAAGCTGTGGAGTGTGCAGAGAAAGAGGAACGTACCTTTATCCATCCTTTTGATGATGAAAAAGTCATTGCTGGGCAGGGTACAGTGGCAGTAGAAGTAATGAATGACTGTGAAGAACCCGTTGACTATATACTCGGAAGCATTGGTGGTGGTGGGTTAATGTCAGGTGTGGGCACTTACATAAAAAGTGTCTCTCCAGCTACTAAAGTAATTGGGGTAGAACCAGCTGGGGCTGCATCAATGAAGGCTTCTATTGCTAACGAAAGCGTTTTGCCTCTAGAGAAAATTGATACCTTTATTGATGGAGCGGCAGTAAAATGCGTTGGCTCCAAAACATACGAGATTTGCAATGAGATCCTTGATGATATTGTAGTGGTACCAGAAGGTAAGGTATGTACATCGATATTGGAGCTTTATAATGAGCATGCCGTTGTCGCTGAACCTGCGGGAGCCATGCCTATCGCTGCCCTAGATTACATCAAAGATGAGATAAAAGGGAAAACCGTGGTATGTGTCATTAGTGGAGGAAATAACGATATCAGCCGTATGCAGGAAATAAAGGAACGTTCCCTTTTATTTGAAGGGTTACTTCATTATTTTATCGTTGATTTCCCTCAACGTGCAGGCGCACTACGGGAATTTCTTGATGATGTTCTCGCACCACAAGATGATATTACTAGATTTGAATATACAAAAAAACATAATAAAGAAAGTGGTCCAGCGCTTGTAGGGATTGAATTAAAGGATAAAAATGAGTATTCTCGACTTAAAGCAAGCCTTGAAAGAAAAGGCTTCTCCTTTCTCGAATTAAACAAAGATAACCAGTTGTTTAATTTACTTGTTTAAAAATCATAATAGAGATAAAATGTGTGTTGGAATCAAGTATAAATGTTACATTTACATCACTAAATTTGTTATTGTGAAAGTCTTATGAACATTTATAGCTAAACCCCAAAAAGGGCAACAAATGCACTATAATTATGGTAGATTTACAATGTGAAAGGAGATGTTGATCAATGTTATCGAACATCGGTGTTCCAGGATTAATTTTAATCCTTGTGTTGGCCTTAATCATTTTTGGCCCGAAAAAGCTTCCAGAGATTGGTAGAGCTTTTGGTCAAACCCTTCGTGAATTTAAAAAATCCACTCGCGAGTTGACAAGCGATGTAATGGAAGATTTTGAAGAAGAGAAGAAAGAAATACAGAAATCATTAAAATAGGTGTAGGATGGTTGCTCTTACACCCAACTTTTTAAAATGAAAGTCGCATACAAGCTACAGCGCGAGAGAAGTGCTGTAGCTTTTCTAAATACGCATCCACGTTTGGTAGGGGAGATTTATGGAAGATAAAGAACTTAATGTAATAGACCACTTGGACGAGCTAAGAAAACGATTAATTCTCACAGTTTTTGCGTTTTTAGTCTTTTTTGTTGTGGGTTTTGTCTTTGTTGAAGATATTTATCAATTTTTTGTTCAGGATCTGGACGTCAAGCTAGTTGTTCTTGGGCCAAGTGATATCGTTTGGATATACTTTATGATTGCCACGGTGATTGCCATAGCTGGGACAATCCCAGTGCTTGCAACACAAATATGGCTTTTCGTTAAGCCGGCCTTAAAACCGATTGAACGAAAAATGACACTTTCCTATATTCCAGCCTTGTTTATCCTCTTTATCGTGGGTCTTTTGTTTGGATATTTCGTCATTTTCCCTACTATCTTAAACTTCTTAGTTGAATTAAGCGGTGACATGGTAGTTACGAACTTTACTGCTGATAAGTATTTCCGTTTTATTTTGAATATGACGATTCCATTTGGCGTGCTTTTCTTAATGCCTGTAGTCGTGATGTTCCTAACTTCCTTAGGCATTATTAATCCTTATGTGCTTGCGAAGATCCGTAAGTATGCTTATTTTGTGCTAGTTGTTGTTGCCGTTGTCATTTCACCGCCAGATATTATGTCTGATTTTCTTGTAACTGTACCACTGCTATTCCTTTACGAAATCAGTATCAATCTTTCTAAGATTGTTTATCGAAGAAAGTTGAAAAAGGAAAAAGAGTGGGAAGAGCAAATGGGCTACGATGAGGAAAATCAAAAGTAGGCGAGTCTAGAATCATTTAAGAAAGCAGCTTGAAGTTTTAGAAAATGTAAAACGGACACAAATTGAGAAAATAATAAGGTATAATATATTAAGGGTATAAAAGCGGAATGATTTTATACAAAATGGTTCCGAGTATTAGAGCTAAAAAATAACGCTTATCTTTTGGTGCCTATTAGGCACCTTTTATTTTATTTAGCCAGGTTTCATTACGCTCATTCAGGAGCAAATGATTTGAAGGGAGTAGCCTTCAACGAAAAAAGGTGTATGAAGAAGAAATCAAGAAACTGAGCTTAAAGCTTAAAAAATTTTTTTACTTAGAAAGGGATAGGTATGGCGAAGGTTAAAATTGTAACAGATTCTACAGTTGATTTAAGTGATGAAGACTTATTAAAATACGATGTACATGTTGTTCCCTTATCAATCACGATTGATGAGGAGCATTTTCTAGATCGTGTAAATATTACTCCAAGTCAATTCATGGAAAAAATGAAGAATTCCAAAGAACTTCCGAAAAGTTCACAGCCTCCAGTAGGGGAGTTTTTAAAAGTATATGAACAATATGCGAAGGAAGGCTATGAAATTCTCTCGATACATATGACGGGGGGAATGAGTGGAACTGTGGGTTCTGCAGAAACTGCTGCAGGTATGGTGGGAGCTAATGTTAGGGTAATTGATTCACGTTTTATTTCTAAGGCTTTAGCTTTTCAAGTCATCGAGGCAGCATTATTGGCTAAGCAAGGTAAGAGTATCGACGAGATACTAGATAGACTCGATGAAGTTAGACAACAGACCCAGCTCTTTGTCGTGGTTAATACCCTTGAGAATTTAGTTAAAGGCGGCAGGATTGGGAAAGGAAAAGCCATGATTGGTTCCTTGTTAAATATTAAGCCAATTGCATCACTCGAAGGTGGAGTTTATACTCCAGTTTCAAAAGCCAGGAGTCATTCTCAGGTTATCAAGTTCCTTGCACAAAGGTTTGCCGAGGACGCTAAAGGGAAGTTCATAAAAGGTGTGGGTCTTGTTCATGCAGATGGAAATGAACTTGCTGAAAAATTAAAAGCAGCTATCATAGACATTACAGGCTATAATGATATTCATATTCAAGATACAACGCCCATTGTTAGCACACACACAGGACCTGGTGCTATTGGTTTCATGTATTACATAGAATAGTCATTCAGTAAATCTATCTTCCACTTTTAAAAAAGGCGAAAAAGAAATAATATATTTATACGGTAGACTCAATCTATTAGTGAAGACCTTTCTCTTCCTTAATTAAAAGACCTTTGCTAGAATGAGGATGGAATCATATTGAAATTAGTGGGGGAAAATCATGAAAAAACATGTTTATGCTGTAATCCTCGCTGCTATATTGGTGATGGCTGCGTGTGGACAAAAAGGGATAGAAGGAGCATTGAATTGGCCAATTGAGGATTTCAATTCAATTAATCACAATGGTGACGCTTTTTCACTCGATGATCTACAAGGAAAGGTTTGGGTCGCTGATTTTATTTTCACCAATTGTGCGGATGTTTGTCCGCCTATGACCGCGAATATGAAAAAATTGCAACAAATGGTCAAGGAAGAGAAGCTTGAAGATGTAGAATTTATCTCTTTTACCGTAGACCCAAAGGTTGATACTCCAGAAGTTCTTCGTGAGTATGGCGAACGTTTTTATGTAGATTTTGAAAACTGGAATATGTTGACCGGATATACACAGGATGAAATCGAAACCTTTGCAATGGACAATTTTAAGACCTTAGTGGTTAAACCAGATGAGGGAGATCAGGTGATTCACCAAACATATTTCTACCTTGTAAACCAGGAAGGAGAAATTATGAAGCAATATTCTGGTTTGAATGATATCCCCTTTGAGGAAATTATCAGTGATATAAAAGCAATACAATAGACCTTATTTAGGTCTTTTTTTTGAATTTGAGTTTCTCCACTAAGGAGCGAGGGCATATGTCAATGTAAGAAAATGAATGATATAATATTATCAAAAAACGCAAAGGGTTAATTGTAAAGTCCTTAAAGAGGAGAGCTTTCAAATCAATGAAGAATAAATGGAAAGTTGCATTTTTTATCCTACTCGGAGTTGTGGGGATTTTTATCGGGACCTTATTGATAATGGCTAGTACCCCATTTGAACGACCCGAAACAAATGATAAGAATGTCGGGATTACAGAAGATGAACATGTTTCGTTTTTAGTTCGGACGAATAAAGCAGATTTAAATAAAGTCATTAATCATTACTTAGTTGAAGAAGGCTTTACGGGGCCGCTTGATTATCAAGTCTTTGTGAAGGATAATGTCGAGTTATACGGGACTTTTCCTGTTTTTGGGCAAAATTTAGAAATGTTGCTGACTTTTGAGCCGCAGGCACTCGAAAATGGTGACCTCTTGTTAAAACAGAGATCGATTTCAATTGGGTCTTTAAATCTTCCTGTCGCTTATGTCATGAAGGTGATTCAGCAAAATTATAAGCTTCCAGACTGGGTGGAAATACAGCCTAACAATGAAAGTATCTATGTCTCTTTACAGGAGATGGAACTCAAAAGTGATATTAAAGTGAGGGCAAATTCGTTTAATCTAAAGCGGGATGATATTTCATTCACTCTGTGGGTACCTGTAAACTAGAATGAAATTACAAGGGTGTTTCCTTTAGGGACACCCTTGTTGAATTGTTGATAAAATACAAATAAGAAGTAATTGAAGGATTTTATATAAATTGAAAGTCTTTTGGGTGTTGGATATCACTCCATAGAATAAAATCATCATTTTCTAAAATGATACCGGAATAGGCTGTATTAGGCTTAAGCGAAAGTATTGGCAAATTTAAGACTACTTCGTTTGTTCCGTGTTTTCTCGCTTCAAGATCAAGCTTCATTGGCGTTATTCCAAGGTATGAAGTAGCATTCCTATAATTTAATTTAGGAAAAATTACGTCTCTGTTTTTTACAGCAATATCAATTTCTCGAGCATTAGGTGATAGGTTCAGAAACCGAATTTTTGCTTCGCCTACAGGGACAATGGGGTGGTCTTCGAAGGCAAGTAATTTTTGATTCCGAGAATCTTTAGTTGTCACCAAGGTATAATATCTACCAGCTGCTAAAAAGATATTTTTCTTTAAAAGTTGTTGACCTCGATTTCCGGCAACATTTATTATAATTTGATGTTTCCCGGGTGGAATTAAGAGGTATTGGTTCGTTTCGCTATAGGAAAGATCGGTTATGATGGGGATGCCATCGAGATAAATATCCAATTTTCGGTTTGATTTATCTGAATGGAACACCCTCAGTCGTGCTGGTAATGGTTGTGAGTCACTTCTATAGGTTGTCGGAGTTCTCTGTGATGGCTTATTATGGTTTTTTATATGATTCAAGTAACCATAAATATGGGGACTCAGATTTCCGTATTTATAAAAATTGGATAATTCTTGGTACATGGCCGCTTTGTACAAATAATTTGCTGCGCTTTCATTCACGGTCATATCCTTCTCCCTTACAAATATTCTTGGAATTTTTGATATACATAATCAGAAAGGATTCTTTATATAGTATGGTTTTGCAGGCATACATGTGCCCACGCCGTAAGAAATAGGTGTACTTTCATAAGGGAATGAATATTATCTTCCGTATATCATTACTCTTGGGTCAAAAAAACAAAAAACGATTAAATCTGGAATCTTTAAGAGATATTAAATGTTAGGTACGTTCTGTAGATTGTTATGCACAATAGAATGCATCAAAATAATATGTTAACCAAACCAAAAGAATGAGGATAATAATTAAATAAAGAAGGTTGCTTTTGGCGGTTAAAAGAAAACGGTAGTGGTGTTTTGAGAACAGATAAGCCATATTACTTGACTTTAAATTCGGATAGTTTTACCATTACCTTTTTAAAGTCACCGAAAGGAATGTACTGCTATGTTAAAAAAGTTATTTGGTAAAAAAGAAGAAATTAAAACTGTGCAATTGTTTGCTCCAATTACTGGTAACGCCGTAACTCTAGACAATGTTCCGGATCCTGTCTTTTCAGAAAAGATGATGGGAGATGGAATTGCGATTGAACCAACGGAAGGCTTAGCTATATCGCCCGTAGATGGTGAAATCATCCAAGTGTTTCCAACTAAGCATGCCATCGGGATAAGAGCAAAAAATGGTGCGGAAATTCTTATTCATATTGGCCTTGAAACAGTCTCTCTAAACGGTGAAGGCTTTGAAGCGTTTGTAAAAGAGGGCGAGAAAGTAAAGGTTGGAGATAAGCTCGTATCATTCGACCTTGATATCATTAAGACAAAGGCGAAGAGCACGATAACTCCAGTTATCATCACAAATACTGATCAGGCTTCATCTCTTGAAGTGAAGGCACAAGGGCCAGTTGAAAAAGGCAATACCCCAGTGCTAGAAGTAACATTTAGTTAATAATAAGGAAAGGTGTAGTGCTTCAGGTACTCACCTTTTTTCTTTGGAAAAGAAATATAGGCGAATGCACAAACAGGTCAAGTACCCACGGCATAAGGTAGAAGTGTAAGAAATATAGTAAAAGAGGAGAGATGTTTCATGCATCATTATGCTAATCAACCTGCACCTATGTCACCTGTTGGGATGGCACCTGTTGCCGACTACGGCTACTGTGGTGGGTACCCTTATGCCGGTGTTGCAGGTGTGGGGACTAACAACACTTTCGTGTTAGTCGTGGTACTATTTATTTTGCTTATCATCATTGGTTGCAGCTGTGGAAGTTGGTAAAAATAGATAAAAATTGTCCGGACTCCCGGACAATTTTTTTTTGCTTTATAATATAGAAAAAAGTGAGTTAGATACTTCATAATGTTTGATATCATAGAATTAAGAATTAGATTGACATCGCCCATTAAAAAGCTTATATATAAATCAGAATCTTTTACAAAAATGGATGTAATTATCCAATTAAGAGGGTTGAAAAAATGAAATTTGCTACTAGGTTATATGTTGGTTTTGGAATTATTATTGCTATGATGACGATTTTGCTCTTGGTTAATATTAGTATTCAAAGTAGACAGTCAGAAGAAATTAAGGAGCTTGTAAAAGAGCGTTACCAAAAAATCAAACTTCTAAACGAAATCCGCGAAGATGCTTTTTATATACATGCGGATCTAGAAGGGGAATATATTACTGCGACAGACAATAACCTAAAATCCAGACGTGAAATTATCTTTGATCTTAATCAGAATATGGATACGCTCATTGAAATGAGTTTGGGTGAAAAGGAAAAGCAGGATTTCATAAAATTGAAACTACTAGTTGAAAGTTTCGAAGAGACCATTGACAAGATTAATGAAGAAATAATTGAACTTGAAAGTGTAGAAGGTTCACTTCGTATTGCTAGACAGGATAGAGATGCAATTCTATCTAATATTACAATATTAATAGAGAATCAAGAAATGATAATGGATACAATGATTGAAGAAACAGAGCAAAGATTAAATGCTGCAGTCAATACTGGAATTCTATCGATAGTTCTAGGAATTATTTTAGGAATCGCTTTGTCCTTTTGGTCAATCAGAACCATTACTACTCGCTTAAGAAAGCTCAAGGAAGTGATGAAAAGTGTTGGAAATGGTTCAGAGGAGCTTCCACGCATAATGGTAACAAGGGATGACGAAATTGGAGAAATTGCGAATGCCTATAACGAAATGGCGTCGGCATTAGAGAGTCACGAACGAAAAGAACGAATCTATAAGAAAAGTATCGAGGAGCAAAATGCAATAAAAACACAGTTGTCAGAGCTTTCTATGATATCTCAAGAAATACATGACCTAAAGAGTCTAGGGCAGGAATATATTCAAGCAATTATTCCAGCCGTAAACGCGTGCTACGGTGTGATTTATTTGAAAATAGAAAAAAAGGATAAACGTACGTATCTCAAAAAAATCGCCTCCTATGCAAATGACAAGGTAAAAGAGAAAATTGAATTAGGCGAGGGTTTAGTGGGTCAATGTTTGCAAGATGGAAGGCCAATAAGGCTCTTTGACATTCCTAAAGATTTTATTAGGATTTCCTCGGGGCTAGGGGAATCAAAACCGCGAAGTGTTCTGATTCTACCGATTAAGCTAGACGGAGAAGTACTTGCAGTGATTGAACTTGCTAGCTTATATGATTTTACGAATACACATGAAAGTTTTTTACAGCAAACTAGTGACCAGTTGGGTAGCATTATCAATCGGATTTTAAAGCAAATGCAGGTGAAACAGCTTTTAGATGAAACCAAGACTCTGAATGATGAGCTACAAAATCAGTCAGAGGAATTGCAACTACAACAAGAAGAATTAAAAACGATGAACGAAGAACTAGAGGCACAATATCGCCAGTCTGAAAAACGGACAAGTGATTTACAGCAAGCAAAGGCAGCGCTTGAGGAGAAAACGAAACAGGTATTGCTCAGTTCGCAATACAAGTCTGAATTTCTAGCAAATATGTCTCATGAACTCCGAACGCCATTAAATAGCCTATTGATTTTAGCCCAAATCCTTGTTGAGAACAAGGAAGGCAATTTAACAGACAAGCAAACTGATTACGCAAATACGATTTATTCATCAGGCAAGGAGCTCCTAGAGTTAATCAACGATATTTTAGATTTGTCGAAAATTGAATCTGGAAAACTTGATTTTCATATTGGGGAGATCGATTTAAGGGGTGTTATTTCCTTTGTAAATAATCAATTTAGTGCCATTGCTGAACGAAAGGAAATCAAATTCGAGGTGCAAATTGAAGAAGAGGTCCCGACCATTTTTTACTCAGATGAACAAAAAATCTATCAAGTTATTAAAAATCTAGTATCAAACGCAATAAAATTCACTGAAAAGGGAAGCGTGCAATTAAGAGTATTTAAATCTAATCTAGAAAAGGTAGGTTTTAAACAGGATGTCATTGCTTTTGCTGTCAGTGACACGGGTATCGGGATATCTGATGAGAAACAAGACTTAATCTTTGAAGCATTTCAACAGGCGGATGGTACAACCAGTCGGAGGTTTGGTGGTACTGGGCTAGGACTGTCAATTAGTAAGGGGATGGCTGACCTTGTAGGAGGATCAATCTCGGTTGAGAGTGTGGAAGGTCAGGGAAGTACGTTTACTTTCTATTTACCTCTTACTCTCAATGAAAATGTGGAAACTAGTGGAGTGAACCAAGAAGTAGCGGTAACAGCTGAAAGTTCCGTCCAGAATGAGTCTACCTCAGATCTCCTTTTGATTCAGGAAGCGACTAGTGAATGTCAAGAGGATATCCTTTCTGGAAAAAATGTTCTCTTAGTAGATGACGATATGAGGAATGTTTTCGCACTGACAACAGTCCTTGAGGAAGTCGGAATTAACGTGTTATTTGCTGAGAATGGTAGAGAAGCATTAATGACTTTGGAGGAGAATTCAGAGATTGATCTAATTCTTATGGATATTATGATGCCAGAGATGGATGGATATGAGGCCATTAAAAGAGTACGAGCCACAGAAAAACATGAGCAATTACCGATTATTGCGTTAACGGCAAAAGCAATGAAGGATGATCGGGAAAAATGTTTGAAGGCTGGAGCATCAGATTATATTAGTAAGCCGGTTAATCTAGAGCAACTACTGTCCCTACTGAAGGTATGGTTATATAAATAAGCAGGGGGTTTTAGCTATTGATAGCATTCTTAGTAATGAAAAGTATATAGTGCAAAGCCCTAGTGCAGATTTAGAAGGAGTCGAATTAGAGCTCTTGTTAGAAGGGATTTATCGGTATTATGGGTATGACTTTAGGAATTATTCTTTTTCTTCGATTCAAAGAAGGGTTTGGCATCGAATTCAAAGGGAAAAACTTGAATCCATTACTGCCCTCTTAAATAAGGTTTTGCACGATCCTTTGATGATGGAAAAATTGTATCTCGATTTTTCCATCAATGTTACAGAAATGTTTAGAGATCCATCCTTCTTTAAGGCGCTTAGACAAAAGGTGCTGCCTCAATTAAGGCATTTACCAAGTATAAGGATTTGGCATGCAGGATGTTCAACCGGTGAAGAAGCATACTCCATGGCAATCCTTCTTCAAGAGGAAGGGCTATTAGATAAAACGAGGATCTATGCGACGGATATGAATAACCATGTCCTTAAACAAGCAAAGCTCGGATCTTTCCCTCTTCACAAAATGAAAGGGTATACCAGCAATTATGTACATTCAGAAGGAAGAAATGACTTTTCTGAATACTATACCGTTCGAGAGAATCATGCCATTTTCCATCGAGAATTAACAAAGAACATTGTGTTTGCTCAACATAATTTGGTTACAGATGGGTCTTTTAATGAGTTTCATCTGATTGTATGTAGGAATGTGCTCATTTATTTTAATCGAGAATTACAAGCAAGGGTTCATCAATTGTTTCTTAATAGTTTAAGTTCAAATGGATTTTTGGCCTTGGGAAATCGGGAAGGGCTTTCTTTTCCAAATAATGAAGAAATTTATCAATTTTTTGATGAAGAAGAAAGAATTTATCGAAGAATGAAAGGAGGGCAGTGAGAAAATGGACAATCGAATGGTCAATATTTTACTAGTTGATGATCGGGAAGAAAATTTACTTGCATTAGAAGCAGTTCTCACTTCCCCTAATTTTCGCTTAATTAAAGCCCATTCAGGGAATGAAGCCTTGAAATGGGTGTTGAGGGAAGAGTTTGCTGTGATTATTATGGATGTTCAAATGCCTGATATGAATGGATTTGATACAGCGAAAATGATACGAAAACGAGAGAAAACGAAGGATGTACCAATTATCTTTGTAACTGCGTTAAGTCAAACAAATGATAATGTGATGCAAGGGTACTCAGTGGGAGCAATTGATTATATTATTAAACCCTTTGACCCTCATATTTTAAAATGCAAAGTTAATGGGTTTGTATCCCTGTTTTTGAATCAGAAGAAAGTGGAAGAACAAGCAAAAATTATTGCTGTGAGAACGAGGGAGTTAGAAGAAGCGAATCAAGCATTAAAGAAAAATGAGGAAATGCTAGAAGCTCTTGTTATCAAAAGGACAGATGAATTAACCAATATAAATCAAAAGCTTTTGGAGAGTGAAGAAAAGTATCGTAGGCTCGTTGAGGAGTCCCCAGAAGCCATAATTTTAACAAAGCAAAATCATGAAAAACCCACATTTGTTAATCAGACAGCAGTTAAGCTTTTAAAAGCGGCATCAAAGGATGAGATACAAAAACGGTCATTATTTGAATATATTCATCCTGAAGACCATGAAAAGGTGCGAAAGATATTTTCTGAGAATAGGGGAGGGCATAATACCTACGAATGCCGCATCATTTGTTTAAATGGGGAAAACCTTCATGTAGAAGTCAAAAGCATTCCATTTGATTATCAAGGCGAACCCTGCTTACATATTTTAGTGCGGGATATTACCGAGTTGAAGCAAAGCCGAGAATATATGCACCAAACTGAAAAATTAACCGTTGTGGGAGAGCTTGCTGCGGGAATTGCCCATGAGATTCGTAATCCCTTGACTAGTTTAAAAGGGTTTACCCAATTACTGGGGGATAAGATTGATTCCAATCAGGACTATATGGATATCATGATCACAGAAATAGAACGGATAAATACAATTGTAAGCGAGCTTCTATTATTAGCTAAACCAAGAAAGTTAGACTTTAAAGAACTTAATATCGGAATGGTCCTCAAGAAGATTATTACTCTTATGGAAGCCCAAGCAAATCTATATGGAGTTAAAATTAAGTGTAATCAATGTGAGGGGGTTCCTTCTCTTATTATCCACGGGGAGGAAAACAAACTTAAACAAGTCTTTATTAATCTTTTGAAAAATGCGATTGAGGCGATGGAGGAAGGTGGAGAGATCACTATTTCGCTTCAGAGAAGTGAAAAGGACGTTGAGATTAAAATTATCGATGGTGGCAGTGGAATATCTCCGGAGCTTCTTTCCAAAGTCGGCCAACCATTTTTTACAACGAAAGAAAAAGGGACAGGCTTAGGATTAATGGTGTGCTACAGTATTATTGAAAGCCACCAGGGAAAAATGGGAATTGATAGTAAAAGTGGACAAGGGACAACGGTATCAATCTTGTTGCCCCTCTACCAAACCCAAGAAAACCAAATGGAGTATACCTTATAATTGGCTGGCAAGATGTTTTTAACTGAGACACTGGAAAGGAAAAGAAATGATACCACAAAGATTAAAACCTGGTGATGAAATAAGAATTATTGCTCCATCAACAAGTATGGCACTTGTTAAGGGAAAACAAATCGATATCGCGATGAATCGCCTCAGTGACCTAGGATTTAAGATAACATTCGGAAGACACTGCGAGAATCATGATGAATTTTTTAGTTCCTCTGTTGAAGAACGGATAATTGATTTGCATGAGGCTATCACAGATCAAAATGTTAAAGCCGTGTTAACGGCAACTGGTGGCTACAATTCCAATCAGCTTTTAAAATATATCGATTATAAATTAATTGCCGAAAATCCAAAGATCTTCTGTGGATATGGTGATATTACTTCGCTACTCTTGGCTATTTATCATAAGACAGGTCTCATTACATATTCAGGTCCGCATTTTTCTAGCTTCGGGATGAAACATGGATTTGAATACACTTTAAGATATTTCTTAGAAGTGGTTACAAATGATGCTCCCTTTGATATTGAACCGTCAGAACAGTGGTCAGATGACGCATGGTATTTAGAACACGATCAAAGGACCTTTGTTCAAAACAATGGCTATACGATTATACAGGAGGGAAGCGCGACAGGTAACCTGATTGGAGGAAGCCTTTCAACCATTAACCTTCTACAAGGAACTGAATACATGCCGTCTTTAGAAAATAGCATTCTCTTTATTGAGGATGATGAAGAGACACACGCAAGGATTTTTGAGCGACAACTCCAATCACTCCTTCAACAACCAGAGGTTAGGGGAATACAAGCTGTGTTAATTGGAAGGTTTCAAAACAACTCACAAATGACTGAACCAGCATTGCAGAAAATCATTACTACTAAACAGGAACTCCGGGGAGTCCCCGTCATTGCCAATGTTAATATTGGGCATGTCCACCCATTTGCGACCTTTCCAATAGGCTCCCAAGCAACAATTAATGCGATTGGCAATCATATTGAAATAGCGATTGACCAAAACAGAATATAGGCACAATGATGAACTGGTACCTAGTAAAGGGTACCAGTTTTTATTTATCGAATACCATTCTTTAAGAAAGAATCTTCACTCCTCCTCATATAAATTAGAGAAGGGCTGTAAGTGAATTGACACGTTTCAAGGGAAGCGGAGTGAGATAATGGATCGAACCTATTTAATTAAACCAGAACTGGACGAAGACTACCCAGTAATTGATTACGGCAAAGGGGTATATTTATTCGATATTAGCGGGAAGCGATACCTTGATGCGTCCTCTGGCGCTGTCACGGCAAATATTGGCCATGGTGTGGAAGAAATCAATGAAGCCATGATGGACCAAGCTAAAAAAGTTTCATTTGTTTATAGATCGCAATTCACGAGCGTGGCAGCTGAAAAACTTGCAGAGAAAATAGCTTTATCCACACCTGGAGACTTGAATTGGAGTTTTTTTGTGAACAGTGGGTCAGAAGCAACGGAGACTGCTATGAAGATAGCCATTCAACACTGGCAAGAAAAGGGCCGACCACTTAAAACCAAAATACTCTCTAGATGGGTTAGTTATCATGGGATCACGATTGGTGCTTTATCAATGTCAGGTCATCCAGGTCGAAGATCTAGGTTTGTTCCATTATTAGCAGACTTTCCTGTTGTTTCGCCTCCCTACTGTTATCGTTGTCCATTCAATAAGGAACCTAAAAGCTGCGGCTATGAATGTGCCAAGGAGTTGGATGTTGCCTTTAGAAGGATTGGACCTGAGTCAATCGCAGGTTTTATTGCAGAACCAATTGTTGGGGCTGCTGGTGGAGCGATTACTCCACCCAAGGATTATTACAGAATAATAAAAGAAATTTGTGAGAAGCATGACATTTTATTTATTGCCGATGAAGTCATGACAGGGTTTGGTCGAACAGGAACCATGTTAGCATGCGAGCATTGGGGGATTGTTCCTGATCTTGTTTCCCTCGGGAAAGGAATGGGGGCAGGTTATGCTCCAATTGCTGCAACACTTGTAACGGAAAGGGTTATGGAACCAATAAAAAAAGGCTCCAAAGTAATTATGAGCGGACACACCTTAAGTGCAAACCCACAATCCTCAGCCGTAGCCCTTGCCGTTTTGGAATATCTGGAAAAAAATAACGTTATAGAAGACGTTGAAGCAAAAGGAACTTATTTAAAAAATTCACTTAAAAAATTAAAGACCCTTTTCCCGTTTATAGGTGATATAAGGGGAAAGGGATTGTTAATTGGAATAGAATTTGTTGGCAATCCCAAAACAAAGCAATCCTTTCCACGTGAGTTGAATGTAACGGAACGGGTAGTAAAGATGGCAAAGGATGTTGGACTTTTACTTTATCCGGCAACCGCTGGGGAGGATGGCAAAAGCGGGGATGCCATAATAATCTCTCCCCCACTTACCATCACCAAGCGGGAGATTGAGGAGCTTGTTAGGTTGTTTACTTCTGCTCTTACTAAAGTACAAGAAGAATTAGAAACAAAAGGAGTAAAGACGGAATGGTAGAGTTGCAAAATCCTTTTAAGAAGATTGCTTCCTTGGATCAGGCGCTCGAACAGCTTCAAGATGGAATGACCATTATGTTTGGTGGTTTTGGAGGTGTAGGTTCGCCACCAGCTTTAATTGATGGGATGATTGCTAAAAATCTAAAAGACTTAACCTTAATAGGAAATGACACAGGCTTTCCCAAAATCGGAATTGGGAAAATTGTGAGTCAAGGAAGGGTAAGAAAAATCATTGCCTCTCACATAGGGTCAAATCCCATTGCTGGAAGGCTTATGAACGAAGGATTGTTAGAAGTTGAATTCTCGCCACAAGGAACCCTTGTGGAAAGAATCCGTGCTGGGGGAATGGGACTAGGGGCTGTACTTACAGATGTAGGGGTGGACAATGAAATCGTGTCTGCGGGCAAGAAACGGATGGAATTAAATGGAAAGAACTATTTAGTAGAGCCAGCTTTAACAGCTCAGGTTTCAATTGTCTATGCAAAGAAGGCAGATCCCTATGGCAACCTTATCTATGACAAAAGCGCGAGGAACACAAATCCACTGGTAGCGATGGCCGGTAATTATACGATTGCAGAGGTTGAGGAAATTGTTCCTCTTGGAAGTCTAGAGCCTGAGGAAATCGTAACACCAGGAGTCTTTGTGGATATGGTCATTCCTTCAAGTGGAGTGAACTGGAAATGGGCGTGGGAATAGCACCTGTAATGTAGGAGGTTCATATTGATGGGATTGAATCTAGATGTTAGGAACAAGATGGCAAAACGGGCAGCTGAGGAAATAAACGACGGAATGGTTGTCAATCTTGGGATTGGAATCCCTTCCCTTGTTCCCAACCATCTTCCAGAAACAATGACAGTCATGTTCCATGCAGAAAATGGAATCCTTGGAATCGGTCCGTCGCCTTCTACAGGTAGGGAAGATGAAAATCTTTGTAATGCAGGCGGGTTTCCAGTTACGGTTGTTCCTGGAGCCTCTTACTTTGACAGTGTGACTGCCTTTGGCATGATTCGTCGTGGCAAGATAGACGTCTCTATTCTCGGTTCCTTACAAGTAAGTAGTCGAGGAGACTTGGCAAACTGGATTATTCCAGGGAAAAAGGTACCAGGAATGGGCGGGGCAATGGAGTTGGCGTCAAAAGCGAACAAATTAATTGTCTTAATGAATCACACGGATAAAACAGGGTTGCCGAAAATTTTAGATGAATGCACGCTACCACTTACTGCAAAAAAATGTGTGGATTTAATCATAACTGAACTAGCTGTATTCGAAATCTTTAATAAGAAGCTGATGTTAATCCAACACTTTAACACTACCACAGTCAATGAAATTATCTATAAAACTGCCTGTGACTTTTTAATAGCTGAAAATCTATCAGTTATTGACTATTAGATAAAGGCCTGGATAAAAGATAGATAGGAGGCAACTGTGTGGAGGAGGAGAAAAGAAAGGTAAGAGAGTATATTCGACATCATCAGGGTGAGGGAGCAAGGTACCTTCAAAGGGTTGTTCAGGAAGGTAGTATTCGAGGTCATGAGAGCAGAGCCCAAGCCATTATCATTGAAAAATGTCGTGAACTTGGGATGAAAATGGACATTTGGGAGATTGGCGGTGAATCATTAACGAACCATCCAGCTTTTTGTTCAGATCGGACTGACTTCAAAGGAAATCCTAATGCAGTGGGTATTTTGAAAGGCGCAGGTGGCGGGCGTTCCCTTATACTAAATGGCCATATCGACGTTGTTCCAGTTGGGGATGTTAATTCTTGGCAACAAGATCCTTTTAGTGGTCATATAGAGAATGGAAAACTATATGGCCGGGGCTCAACGGACATGAAGGGCGGCACTATTTCTCTACTACTCGCACTAGAAGCTATTATTAACAGTGGAATTACTTTAAAGGGAGATGTCTTTTTTCAGAGTGTGATTGAGGAGGAAAGCGGGGGAGCCGGAACACTAGCAGCAGTTCTTCGAGGATATACGGCAGACGGTGCAATTATTCCAGAACCAACCAATATGAAATTTTTCCCGAAACAACAAGGTTCAATGTGGTTCAGAATTAAGGTGAAAGGGAAGCAAGCGCATGGTGGAACAAGATATGAAGGGGTCAGTGCCATCGAGAAGGCAGAAATCATATTACAAGAGATAAGAGAACTAGAGAGTAAAAGGAATAAAAGGATTACAGATCCACTATTCTTAAGCATCCCCATTCCGATTCCTATTAATATAGGGAAAATTAGCAGTGGAAGCTGGCCATCCTCAGTTCCAGATTTAGCGATCATCGAAGGAAGGATGGGCGTAGCACCAGACGAAATGATGGAACATGCTAAACAAGAAATGGAGCAGGCTCTACATGAAATTTCAGCCAGGGATTCTTGGCTAAAGGAAAATCCTCCAGTTGTGGAATGGTTCGGGGCGAGATGGCTCCCAGGCGATTTAGAGGTCAGTCATGATTTAGTTAAGGTTTTGAGTGACAGTTATACTGAAATCAAATCCACTAGTCCAATTATTGAAGCTTCGCCTTGGGCAACAGATGGGGGGATTCTTAATAAGGTTGGTGGTGTTCCCGTTGTAGTTTTTGGCCCGGGAGTAACCAAAATGGCGCATGATGCGAACGAGTATATTGAACTCAAGGATGTTTTTGAAACGGCCGAAATCATTGCGATTTCTATTATGAATTGGTGTGGAACAGAATAATGACGCAACTCAATAGAAGTTAGATTCCCTTTATGTAAACTAACAGAAGGGCATTCCTTTACAGTGAGGTTACATGAAATTATGACAGCCTGGTACTTCATTTGATGCCGGGCTTTTGAAAGGGGTGAAACCATGGATGAAAGCAAAACATTGAGGAAGGAACATGCTGATTATACAATGGAAATATTTTTAGATCCATATAACCGTAGGGTGAGAATCGATGATTATCAAGGGAATATTACTAAAATAATTACTGAGAGTGAAACGATTGCCAAAGAAAACAACGCTGAAAAATTAATCATAAAATCAAGAATTGAACAGTTTGGAACCTTAATAGAATATGGGTTTAGGTGTGAAGGGCGAATTGGAGGCTACTTTCTTGGTTCAAATTGTTTGTTTTTTTCAAAGTTCTATTCCTCAGACCGAAAAGAAAGCAATCATTGGCTTAAGGAAGAAGCAATTATGTCTAGTGTTTCTCTACTAGAGAGACAATCCAACTATGTTCATCCACCAACACAATATCTGCTAAAAAAAATGGGGGTGAAAGATGCTACTAGACTAGCAAAACTATATCAGCAGGTTTTTCAAATATATCCTACTCCACTAAATAAACCTGATTATATTAAGAAAACGATGCAGGAAGGCACCATTTACTATGGCTTTGAGTGTGATGGGGAAATTGTCAGTGCCGCATCTGCTGAGGTCAATCTTTTTTATAAAAATGCTGAATTAACTGATTGTGCAACCCTAACAGAACATCGAAAATACGGGCTTATGAAGATTCTGCTCATTAGGCTTGAAAAGGAGTTGAAGGAAAAAGGAATTTATTGTTCCTACTCAATTGCTAGGTCTCTATCGTTTGGAATGAATGCGGCCTTGCATCAGCTTGGTTATCGCTATCAGGGCAGGCTAATCAATAATTGTTATATATATGATAAGCTTGAAGACATGAATGTGTGGGTGAGGGACCTATCTTTGAATAGTACCTAGGTCCAGAGAAAAAGCACTCTAAAGAGTGCTTCAACAATATCTTTTTATCCAATTAGGCTTGAATATTGCTAGGTAGGGAGTAATGCCATACTCCGTTAACGATATCTCTGTTAACTTTTCTTTGAATCTCTAAATAATCTAGATGGCTAACCACTTCTGAGACGACAAGTGGAAATTGCTCGTAGTATGTCTTTTTATAATAGGCTTCAGCAAGGTCATTTACCGTAGTGATTCCATTTTGAATCAGCCGAAGAAATCTTTGTGCTTTGTCTTCAATTCGTTCCAACCTTTTAGCGATTAAGTCATTAGGGTGCTCAATCATCGCTCCGTGACCAGAAAAAACAATATCAGCATGAAGTGAAGAACATTTCATTAAAGAGTCTCTTTGCTGCACAAGACTAAAAAGTCTTTTCCCACTCCCGTCAGGTTCAATAAATGCATTACTTGAAATATGCTCAAGCAACAGGTCACCTGAAAACAGCCAATGCCTTTTTTCGTCCCAAAAAGCGATATGGTCCGGTGCGTGGCCGGGGATATCAAGGACGTTAAAATGCAGAAATTGCTTATTTTTTATTTCCGTAATCTCTGTCTGAATAGCTTGATGTTTATTTTTCTTGATGGATTTTCTTAAATAATGAATTTGTTTGTCTCCTAGTTCACCACAACCCATTTCTTGATATAGCTGTTCGTAAAAGCTTACCCTGTTTTCCATGAAAAGAGGTTCTCTTTTTAAGCGGGGAATCGAAAGAGACGATGCAAAAACTGGAATCGAATGTAAGGAAACGATACGATTTACTAACCCGACGTGATCAAAATGGTGGTGCGTCAGGATAATTTCTGTTATATCCTCTAGTCTTAAATCGTTTTGCTTTAATTGTGATTGTAGTGCATTCCAGCACGCCTCATTGTCGAGTCCAGCATCTATTAACGAAAGACCATTTTCATGATTCACTAAAAAGAAGTTGATTGTTTTTAAATTTTGAGCTGGAACAATGACTGGAAAAACATCGCATCCATCTTTACTATGATGGTCCATATCCTTCACCTCGTTCGATTAAATTTATGCACTATGTTTTGAAAATTCATAATTTTATAATACATGATATTTTTTCTTGGACCAACTATTTAGTTTGCGCTAATTCATGTCGTTTTCCTGCTATCAGGATTTTCACAGAGCTCGTAATGAATAAGAAGACCAATTAAGTGCCGGATTTTTAGCAATGAGGGCCGACTTTTCGGCACCACGAAAGGTAGGTGGGGTATTGAATACTATTCCTATAATGACTGAGGAATTTCTTGGAGCCATTCTAGGAAGTATCGATGAGGCCATCCATGCCGTCAATACAGATGGAATTACGATTTATTATAATAAGGTAGCCGCAAAGCATGACGGATTAGAAAAGGCTGAAGTATTAGGCAAGCCCTTGTTAAATGTCTTTCCCTCTTTAAACGAAAAATCGAGTACACTCCTAAACGTCTTAAAGACGGGCAAACCGTTATATAACAAAACTCAAACTTTTGTGAATCTTCACGGGAAACGGATTGAGACAGTCAATACAACTTTACCCATTGTTGTGAATGGACAGATTATGGGGGCAGTCGAAATTGCTAAGGATTATTCAAGATTGAAGGAGCTTGCAGAGAAACTTGTTGATATTCAAAAAAGGATAAAACCCAATACCATAAAAACAGAAGGGCAACAGGCCAGCTATACTTTTAAAGATCTCCTCACGAAGAACGAAAGTTTCATTCAAACTAAGAAAAGAGCAGAAAAACTTGCTGCATCTCATTCTCCTATCTTGGTATTTGGGGAGAGCGGAACAGGAAAGGAATTGTTTGTTCACGCCATTCACAATGCTTCCCAACGTTCTAGGGGTCCTTTAGTTGCGCAAAATTGTGCTGCCATTCCAGAAAGTCTCTTGGAGAGTATCCTTTTTGGAACCTCAAAAGGTAGTTATACTGGTGCAGTTGATCGACCAGGTCTGTTTGAGCTTGCAGATGGAGGGAGTCTTTTTCTTGATGAGTTGCATGCGATGCCGATGTTGCTTCAAGCAAAGTTATTACGTGTGCTCGAAGATGGGGTTGTCAGAAGGGTTGGTGGCTCGAGCGTACAAAAAGTAAATGTTCGTGTAATCTCTGCGATGAATATCGACCCACAAAAAGCACTCCAGGAACAGCAGTTAAGGGAAGATTTATTTTACCGGCTCAATGTTCTCACATTTGAGTTAATTCCACTAAGGAAAAGACTAGAGGATATACTGTTTTTAACAGCTAGATTCATTCATACTTTTAATCAACAAATGGGGAAAAATGTCTCAGGTATAAATGAAGAGACCGCTAGTCTATTTATGTCACATAAATGGCCAGGGAATGTCCGTGAGTTAAAGCATACAATAGAGTACATGATGAGTGTCAGTGAAACAGAGATCTTAACACTAGCCCACTTGCCTCCCATGCTAAGAAAATCATTTTCTGATCCCCCTACTAATAATCCTAGACGGAATTTAAAACAACGGCTTAAACAATATGAGAAAACATTGATTGAGGCTGCCATGGCTGAAAGTGAGGGAAATATACAAAAAGCAGCCAGTATCCTTGGCATTCCAAGGCAAACCTTACAGTACAAGTTAAAAAAATAATCCAGCCTGCTGAAAACTCGGCGGGCTATTTTTTGTGGAACCATTGTTATTTATGAATGGTTCTGTCCTCACCGCATTCTTACCAATTGTTCCCTTTGGCACAAAAATTGCATATTAGATAAATTAAATAGGTTTGAGGGGGATTTCATATGAAATCGTTTGTATATAAACCTTCCCGCCATTGGAAGGACATTGAATTATGGAAGAATGTCACAGAAAATCAATGGAATGATTGGCTTTGGCAACTGACAAATACGATTCGAACATTGGAGGATTTAAAAAAGGTGATCAACCTTACTCCAGAAGAGGAAGAAGGAGTTAAAATTTCGACAAAGACTATTCCACTTAATATTACGCCATATTATGCTTCTCTTATGAATCCAGATGATCCTCGTTGTCCAGTACGGATGCAGTCGGTTCCAATTGGAAAAGAGATTTATAAAACGAAATATGATTTGGAAGATCCCCTACATGAAGATGAAGATTCACCTGTTGCGGGTCTAACCCATCGCTATCCAGACCGTGTACTCTTTCTTGTTACGAACCAATGCTCTATGTATTGTCGCTATTGTACAAGAAGAAGGTTTTCAGGACAAATTGGTATGGGTGTACCGAAAAAACAATTGGATGCTGCCATTAATTACATTCGTAATACAGAAGAAGTAAGAGATGTACTCATTTCGGGTGGGGACGGATTGCTGATTAATGATACGATTCTTGAATATATCCTGAAGAATCTTAGAGAAATTGACCATGTTGAGATTATCCGAATTGGAACAAGAGCCCCTGTGGTTTTCCCACAACGAATAACAGAGAATCTCTGTAATATTTTGAAGAAGTACCATCCAGTTTGGCTGAACACACATTTTAATACCTCAATTGAAATTACCGAAGAATCTAAAAAGGCCTGTGAAATGTTGGCCAATGCCGGTGTTCCTGTTGGCAATCAGGCCGTAATTCTTGCTGGTATCAACGACAGCGTACCCATTATGAAAAAACTCATGCACGACTTGGTCAAGATTCGAGTACGTCCTTATTATATTTATCAATGTGATTTGTCTGAAGGGATTGGGCATTTTCGCGCTCCTGTTTCTAAAGGCCTTGAAATCATTGAGGGATTACGAGGTCATACAAGTGGGTATGCAGTCCCGACCTTTGTCTGTGATGCACCTGGTGGGGGCGGGAAGATTGCGTTACAGCCAAATTATTTAATTTCTCAAAGTCCTGAAAAAGTGGTCTTGAGAAACTTTGAAGGAGTAATAACTTCTTATCCAGAACCTGAAAATTATGTTCCAGGACGTGCGGAAGATTATTTTAAAAAGATCTATCCTGATTATGAAAAGAAAAAATCAAATGTTGGGATTGCGGCCGTAATGAATGACAGCAAATTTAATCTTATCCCAGAAGACCTCCAGCGACTTGATAGACGGCAAAAATATGAAATTGATCCGTCGCATTCTTCATTGAAAGATAAACGTGAAAAACGTGACCAATTGAAGGAAAAGAAGTTTATGGCCGAGCAGAAGAAAAGTACAATTCAGCAAAGCAATCCTTCTGAGGGGAGGAAGTCAAATGAGTAGGGGGATTGGGATTAACGTTCCATGCGAATGGTGTCAAAGTGAAGCAGAAAAGGGGGAGCAAACCGTTTATTGGGAGTTGCCGGATGGCACGAGAGCTGTTGAAATTACAAATGTTCCTTCCGTTATCTGCTCAACCTGTGGAATGATTTATTCAAGCGATGAGGTAACAAAAGAGATTGAGGATCAGTTACTGCTAGTTGATACCAAGAAAATCACTAAAACCATAAAGTATAACGATTTAATGACGTTACCTAGGCTTTTGAAACGGAATTATTTTGACTTCACCTCTTGAATAATACCAAATTATATCCGTTTACAAAAAATCGACAGGCTGACGGGTGTATAAACAAACTAAAACAGAGATTACAACGTAGAAAAGCACACAGCTGATGTGTGCTTTTAGATTGACGTCTTTTTCCCTTTAGTTATTACGATTAGAACTTGAGTGATGGTCGCCAGAACCGGCAATTCTAGTAGTGGTCCAATAACCAAAGTTAAAGCGATTAATGGTTGCTCTGGAAATGCGGTCATCGCAATTGCTAAAGCGATTGGTGAATTTCTAGCCAAAGTAGTCAAGCTTAAGCTAACTCTGTCGGGTTTCGGGAAATTCATCCATTTTCCAACCTTTTGACCAACGAAAAAATTCACACTGAAGAATAATAGAATGGGAATGGTAATTTGCCGCATTAAGTCTAGATTTCCAAGCAATAGCTGCCCCTGTGAAGCAAACATCGCGACAATCGCAAGGCTTAAGAAAATAAGGGGGAGCACGCTAAGTTTTGTTATTAAATTTTCTCTTAACTGTTGCTGATTCCATAAGAATCTTTTAGTAAGTACAGCTAAAATTAATGGAATCAACAATACAATTAGAATACTCTCTAATAGAAATCCGAACTGAATAATTCCAGTAGCCCCACCAAAGATGAGAAGATAAAAAGGTAGCAAAATAACTTGTAAAATTAAATTTAATGGTAGGATTGCTGCTGATAATGCAACATTTCCTTTTGCCATCCCTGTAAAAATCAAGTACCAATCCGTACAAGGTGTAACCATTAGCATGATAAACCCAATGTATAATGCTGAATTATCTCCTAAAAAGAGGAGTGCAAGAAACCAAGCAAAAATAGGTGTCCATACGAAGTTCATGACTACTGATGTGAAAGTAAACCTCGTATTTTTAAAAGCCTTCTTCATTTCTTCAAGAGGAATTTGTAAAAAGGTAATATACAGCATGGACATTAGTAAAGGAACAATAAAGCTTTCTGCATGAGCTTGAATAGGGTGTACTTGCCCTAAGCTTATTCCAACAATAACTGCAAAAAAAATAATAAAAGTATAAAACTTCTCAAATAAACTCAATCGATTTCACACCTAACAAAGAGTTATTGAAGCACAGGTAATTTTATCATAATTCGATGTTTGGAGGTGTAGGTTTCATCCTTAAAACATAACCATAAAGGACATCTTTAGAAAAGTGGACACAAAAAAACACCCCAAAAAAGGTGTCTTTTTGTTATTGAAGATCTATAATGTTCGTCGCAAGCTTATAAGGATAGGTTTTTAGTGTCTTGGTTTGAGAGAGGCAAAGAAATGACTTTTCCGCCAATCTGAACATGGATGGTGTCTTTAAAAATTGCCTTAACAATTCCTTTAAGAGAAATAGTCGAATCGACAGATAAGTTATTTATTTCTTGGTTTTCTGCTTTCATCTGTTATCACCTTCCATTGGGTTTTTGTTAAAACGTAAGTAACAATCATGTATTTTCATCTTGTTTAGAAACATGAAGCGTAGTTCAAGTATTCCACATGGAAAACGGGATGTCAACGAAAAAACACTGTAAATATTGTTAATACTTCTGTGTTTTCCATGCTTTGGAAGGAGAACGTTTTTTACGGTATCTTTACGGAATACTGAATAGAAAGAGAGTCTTCACAAATACTAAAATGGTGAATGGAAGTCTTGTGTAAATGAGGTTAAATAATGAAGAAATCCATGAAGTTTTCTGCTTTCTGTGTTCTGATTTTTTCCTTTTCTTTTCTTTTGATTGCCAACCCCTTAGCTAGTAGTTCAACAAAGAATGAAAGTTCCGAGATAAGAACAATCAAACCAAAGAAAAGGGCGAACTATAATGTTCGCTTGCAAACGGATGTCTCGTTTTACAAATTGGGAAATAAGGAGCTGAAATTACATTTACTTATTCCCGATGAACATAAAAGTAAACCAAAACCGCTCATCATTTTTATTAAAGGAAGCAGTTGGGGAAAATATAAACCACAAGATTCATTTGCGTTTATTCCCCAATTAGTACAGTTTGCAAAAAGTGGTTATGTTGTTGCGAGTATTGAACACCGTACAAGTCATGAAGCAAAATTTCCTGCGCAAGTACAGGATGTCAAGGCTGCTGTTGTGTTTTTAAAAGAAAAGGCCTCGGAATATCAGATCAATCCGGATTTAGTTGGAGTATGGGGGACCTCTTCGGGGGCACATCTAGCAGCCCTGGTAGGTACAAGTTGTCATGTATCTGAATTCGAAGGAAGCAAGCATACATCGAATTATAACTCGTGTGTTCAAGCCGTTGTTGACTGGTATGGACCAACCGATTTTCTGCAAATGAGCAAAGCGTCAAAGGATTATAATGCCGAGGACCCAGAATCAGCAGAGTCATTGCTGATAGGAGGACCCTTACTAAAGAACAAAGATAAAGTTAGCAAGGCAAACCCAATTACTTACGTTTCATCTGAAACGCCACCGTTTTTAATTATGCATGGAGACAGAGATAAAAGGGTACCATTTAACCAGAGCCAACTATTATACGAAGCACTAAAAAAGGAAAATGTCGATGTTACCCTCTATAAAGTAAAAGGTGGAGGACATGGAGGAGGGTTTTCAACTCCTGAGATTATTGATATTGTCCATGCGTTCTTCGATAAACACCTAAAACCGTAGGCTAGTTGAATCCCTAAATAGAGAGGTGTATTTTAAAGTGAATAAAAGAAATGACTATTTAGATCAAAGAAATGATTTTAACGGTCCAGATAAAGGAAAACGAAATTATCCAAAACGACCACAACATGTCAAAATTGAAAAAGGCACAGAAAAAGAGTAGTTAGAAAATAAAAAAACAGCTGAGGCTGTTTTTTTTGTTGGCTCTTTTCTCAAACTTTGTTGCTTTTAGATATAAAATAGAATGAATTAAGCTTTGTTTCACTCCAAGATAGCTTTTATTATCTGAGAAAAGAGCTTGCAAACTTCCTATAACGTACTAAATAGCTTATATTACGTTAAAATCGGCTTTAGGATTTTAACAAATCTTTACGAAAACAGCCTTTTTGTATACCTTCATCTTTTGAACAATTCTCTGACCGAGCCTATTGATATTGCTCCAATAATGCAAAAAAGTTAATGACAAATTGATAAAATACCTTTTCCGACGGAGCGATTTCCCTTTTTTTAGGAATAATAATCCCAACTGTTCTTGTTACCTTTGGATCCTCTACTGGGATCTTAACGGTAAAACGAGGAACCGATTCAGAAATCGTACTATCGGGAAGTAGGGTTATACCGATACCTGCTGATACGAGCCCCTTTAAGGCGTCCATATCCTCGCCTTCGGAAGTAATATAAGGACTGAAGCCAGCCTGTTTACATGCATCTACTACAATTTGTTGAAGGACATATCCCTTTGGAAATAATACAAAGTTATCAGATCGTAGGTCCGTTAGAGACAGACTTTTCTTTTTTGCTAAGGGATGGCCAATATGGACTAGTGCAGATAATCTTTCCGTAAATAATGTGGTTCCATTAATATCAGCTTCATTGGTAGGAACAGGTCCGAGAAAGGCTAAATCAAGATCCCCATTTTTGACAGCCTCAATCAGGGAAGCGTATGATCCCTGGCTTAAATGGAAGATGATTTTTGGGTTTTCCTCCCTGAATGCCGAAATAATGGTTGGAAGCAGATGGCTGGCAAGGCTTGTAGGGTAACCAACTTTAATTGTGCCCTGTTCAGGATCTAGATACTCTTCTACATTTTGCTTAGCGTTGTCTAATTCCTTCAGGGCTTTTTTAACATGTGTTAGAAAGCTTTTTCCTATTTGTGTTAATTTTACGTTTCTCCCCACTCGTTCAAATAGTGAAACTCCTAACTCGTCTTCGAGCTTGGAGATTTGTAGGCTAACGGCTGATTGGGCAACATGTAAATGGGCAGCAGCCTCCGTGACATGTTCACGTTTGGCAACCTCCACAAAGTATTGCAATTGTCTAAGTTCCATCCTTTATCCCTCCATATTCATATCGTACCAAGATTGATTATATAGTAATTATATATTGTTTAATATCAATCTGAAAATTAAAATATTACTCAGGTGTAAAAAACGGATATTTATGGGGGATATTAATATGACTTTTCATCAAATACCAAAGGCACAGGGTCTCTACCGTCCTGAATTTGAACATGACGCATGTGGAATTGGCTTATATGCCCACATAAAAGGGAACGCAACACATGAGATCGTGAAAAAGGGACTTGATATGCTTTGCCAACTTGACCATCGTGGAGGACAGGGAAGTGATCCGCTGACAGGTGATGGAGCAGGATTAATGGTACAGCTACCAGATGCATTCTTTCGCAAAGAATGTCCTGAGATGAATCTACCCGAAAAGGAGCGATATGGGGTAGGGATGCTGTTTTTTTCAAACGATGACCCAAATAGGAAGGAAATCGAATCCTATCTTCATCATTTAATTGAACAGCAGGGGCAAGTTTTTCTTGGATGGCGAACTGTACCGGTTGATATCAGAAAAATCGGAAAGAATGCACAAAATTCAGCCCCTATTATCCGCCAACTGTTCGTAGGAGCAAATGACAATATCAGTGATGAATTATCTTTTGAACGAGATTTATATATTATTAGAAAACAAGCGGAGAATTGGGCGAAAAAAGAACAAAAGTCTTTTTACTTTGCAAGCTTTTCAAGTCGAACGATTGTATACAAGGGGCTTTTGACTCCTGAACAAGTCGATGACTTCTACTTAGATCTACAGGATGAGAATTTTGTTTCGGCGTTTGCGTTAGTACATTCTCGATTTAGTACAAATACATTTCCAAGCTGGGAGCGCGCGCATCCTAACCGTTATTTAATTCATAATGGAGAAATTAACACGCTTCGTGGAAATATGAATTGGATGAATGCTCGTGAAAAACAATTTGTGTCTGAGGCATTTGGGAAAGATCTAGAAAAAGTTGTACCAGTTTTAGAAGCAGACGGAAGTGACTCTTCTGTTTTGGATAATGCCCTTGAATTCTTAGTATTAGCAGGACGCAAACCGGCACATGCTGCAAGGATGCTAATTCCTGAGCCATGGGCAAGGAACCCTCATATGTCAAAGGAAAATCGAGCTTTTTACGAGTATCATAGTACTATGATGGAACCGTGGGATGGACCAACTGCTATTTCCTTTACAGATGGCAAACAAATTGGAGCTATTTTAGATCGAAATGGCCTTCGTCCAGCTCGTTATTATGTAACGAAAGATGATTACATTATCTTTTCTTCCGAGGTAGGAGTCATTGACGTTGAACCGGAGAATGTTGTGTTCAAGGACCGCTTAAGCCCAGGTAAGATGCTGTTAATTGACCTAGAGGAAGGGCGAATCATTTCTGATGAAGAAATCAAGGCTGAATTAACAAGGGAGCACCCCTATGAACAATGGCTGTTTGAACAGCTTGTTCGATTAAAAGATATAAAGTTTGATATAGAAGAGGAGGAAGTAACGGATCTTACTTTTCGCCAAAAAGCTTTTGGTTACACGTACGAAGACATACACAAATACTTAATTCCATTAGTCACAGAAGGGAAAGACCCACTTGGGTCAATGGGAAATGATAGCCCGTTAGCAATCCTATCGGATAAGCCACAATCTTTGTTCAATTACTTTAAACAACTATTTGCCCAGGTAACCAATCCACCGATTGATGCCATTCGAGAGGAAATTGTTACTTCTACTGTCTCGTACTTAGGACGAGAGGGGAATCTTCTACAGCCAAATGAAGAAAACTGCCAACGTATTCAGCTGGAAACGCCAATTTTATCAAATGGGCAGTTAGCTCTATTAAAAACGAACTTATTAGAAGGTTTTGAGAGTAAAGAGATACACACTTTATTTTCTGGAAATTTAGAAGAAGCACTGGAAAGAATTTTCAAAGAGGCTGAAGATGCCATTTCTAGTGGAGTTAGTCTAATTATTCTCTCCGATAAAAAAATAAATAGAGAAGAGCCTGCTGTACCAATTTTATTAGCAGCGAGTGCCCTTCATCAGCATCTTGTGCTTAAAGGATCTCGGACGAAAGTGAGTATTGTGGTTGAATCGGGTGAAGTAAGGGAAGTACACCATTTTGCAGCATTGATTGGGTATGGTGTCGATGCTATCAATCCATATCTAGCATTCGCAACTTACCAACAGGCTGTTAAGGAAGGGGAAATCTCGTTCACATACGAAACGGCTGTCTCGAAATATATTCAAGGAGTGACCGAAGGCGTTGTAAAAGTAATGTCTAAAATGGGTATCTCGACCGTACAAAGCTATCGTGGTGCGCAAATCTTTGAAGCTGTTGGAATTAGCCACACTGTGATTGAACGTTATTTTCCTGGAACGGCATCTCAGCTTGGTGGGATTGACCTTGATACCATTGCAAAGGAAGCAAAGCTTATTCATGATCAAGCTTTTTCAAATAGTGATCCATCGCTCGAATCAGGGAGTGACTTTCAATGGCGTAAAACAGGAGAGCACCATGCCTTCAACCCGAAAACGATTCACACTTTACAATGGGCAACACGGAAGAATGATTATAAGCTGTTCAAACAATTTTCGAAAGCTGCCGACGAAGAAAGAATTGGTTTCCTGCGTAATTTATTCGGCTTTAATTCCTCCCAACAAGCAATCCCGTTGGAGGAAGTGGAATCAGTTGACTCGATTGTAAAAAGGTTTAAAACCGGTGCGATGTCCTTTGGCTCTTTAAGTAAAGAGGCTCATGAAACACTGGCGATTGCGATGAATCGTTTAGGAGGTAAAAGCAATAGTGGTGAAGGTGGAGAAGACCCGAGCAGATATACCCCAGATGAAAATGGTGACTTGCGTCGTAGTGCGATTAAACAGATTGCTTCTGGTCGATTTGGTGTAAAAAGTCATTATTTAGTTCATGCTGATGAATTACAAATTAAAATGGCCCAAGGAGCAAAGCCAGGGGAAGGTGGTCAACTTCCGGGTAACAAGGTGTATCCATGGGTCGCTGATGTACGCGGTTCAACACCAGGGGTCGGTCTCATTTCTCCGCCACCACATCATGATATCTATTCAATTGAGGATTTAGCTCAGCTAATTCATGATTTAAAAAATGCCAATAGAGATGCAAGAATTAGTGTGAAGCTTGTTTCTAAGGCTGGAGTTGGAACAATTGCTGCTGGTGTGGCAAAAGGTGCTGCAGACGTGATTGTTATAAGTGGTTATGACGGAGGTACAGGTGCCTCACCTAAAACTAGTATCAAGCACACAGGTCTTCCGTGGGAGCTAGGACTTGCTGAGGCACATCAAACACTGATGTTGAACGGACTGCGTAATCGAGTCGTGTTGGAGACAGATGGAAAATTAATGACAGGCAAGGATATTGTCATGGCTGCTCTGTTCGGGGCTGAAGAATTTGCGTTTGCGACCGCTCCTCTAGTTGTTCTTGGTTGCGTCATGATGAGAGCTTGTCATTTAGATACTTGCCCAGTTGGTGTTGCCACACAGAATCCTGAGCTTCGGAAGAAGTTTACTGGTGAAGCTGATTATATTGTGAACTATATGCGCTTTATTGCCGAAGAAGTTAGGGAAATCATGGCTGAGCTAGGATTTAGAACGGTTGACGAAATGGTTGGTCGTACAGATGTATTAACAGTAGGTGAACGAGCTAAAACCCATTGGAAAGCCAAGTATCTAGATTTATCTACATTGGTGTATCAACCAAATGGAGAACGGACCTACCGTGTGCCCCAAAATCATAAAATCAATGAATCTCTTGATATGCAAAAATTGCTACCTGCCGTGCAAGATGCAATACAACATCAAAAACCGGTTGATGTTCATTTCCCAATTACGAATGTAAACCGGGTGGTTGGAACCATTGTTGGAAGTGAAATTTCAAAGCTTTATGGGGAAGAGGGCTTGCCAGAAGATACAATCACACTGCGCTTTACTGGTTCGGCGGGGCAGAGTTTCGGTGCATTTGTACCAAAAGGAATGACTTTATTATTAACTGGTGATGTGAATGATTACATCGGAAAAGGACTATCTGGAGGTAAAATAGCTGTTAAAGCTCACGAACCTTCGAAGCTATACTCATCTGGAAATGTCATTGCCGGAAATGTTGCCTTCTATGGAGCAACAAGCGGCGAGGCATATATCAGTGGTCGTGCTGGAGAACGTTTTGCCGTGCGAAATAGTGGGGCTAATTTAGTCGTTGAAGGAATTGGTGACCATGGGTGTGAATATATGACTGGTGGTCGTGTCGTTATTTTAGGTGATGTAGGTAAAAATTTCGCAGCGGGTATGTCTGGAGGAATTGCTTACGTTCTACCGGATAATCACGACGAATTTAAAGAATTATGCAATTTGGATATGGTTCAGTTAGAACGAATTTCCGAAGAAAACGAATTAAACGAGGTTAAAAAATTGGTGGAAACCCACTTGCGTTATACAGACAGCGCCAAAGCGAATTATGTGCTGGAGAACTGGAAGAATGTCGTGAAACAATTCGTTAAGGTCATTCCAAATGATTTTAAACGGATGGTGGGCAAGATTCAAGAACAAAAGGCTGCCGGCTTAACCAAAGAACAAGCAATTATGCGTGCCTTCGAGGCGAACGCAAGGCAGAAAAAACAAACAGAACAACCAGAATCGTTAGTACAGTAGGAAAGGGGAGAGAAAGATGGGGAAGACAACAGGATTTATGGAATATACTCGTGAAAAGACTAAAGAACGGAACCCGCTTACGCGTATAACCGACTGGAAAGAATATTCCGCTCCTTTATCTGATGAAACATTAAAGAAACAAGGGGCAAGATGTATGGACTGCGGAACTCCTTTCTGCCATATGGGCATGGAGCTTGAGGGAACCACAACAGGCTGCCCGATAAATAACTTAATCCCAGAATGGAACGATTTAGTCTATCGCGGTCGGTGGAAAGAAGCGCTGGACCGTTTGCTCAAAACAAATAATTTCCCAGAGTTCACAGGGCGGGTTTGTCCTGCCCCTTGTGAGGGGTCTTGTACATTAGCGATAACTGACCCGGCTGTAGCGATTAAAAGCATTGAGCGAACCATTATCGATAAAGGGTTTGAAAATGGCTGGATTACCCCTCGAATTCCAACGAAAAGAACAGGAAAGAAAATTGCTGTGATCGGTTCCGGCCCGGCAGGTTTAGCAAGTGCCGACCAACTCAACCAAGCCGGGCACTCCGTCACCGTTTATGAGCGTGCCGACCGTCCTGGGGGTTTGCTGATGTATGGGATTCCAAACATGAAGTTGGAAAAAGAGGTTGTGGAACGTCGAATTAGGCTTTTAACCCAAGAGGGAATCGACTTTATTACCAATACAGAAGTCGGCAAAGATATTACCGCAGAAGAGTTACGTAAGAATTATGATGCTGTTATCCTTTGTACAGGAGCGCAAAAACAACGAGATTTAAAGATTGAAGGTCGCCATGCAAAAGGAGTTCATTTTGCAATGGACTATTTAACGACATCAACAAAGAGCCTACTAGATTCTAATTTTAGAGACAAGCAATTCGTTGATACGGAAGGCAAGGATGTTATTGTGATTGGGGGAGGAGACACGGGTGCAGACTGTGTAGCAACAGCGCTCCGTCAGAAATGTAAAAGCGTTGTCCAGTTTGGCAAACACCCGCAACTCCCAACTGCAAGAACGTCAGAAAATATGTGGCCGGCCTATCCAAATGTATTTACATTGGATTACGCTTATGAGGAAGCGGATGTGAAGTTTGGTCGAGATCCTCGCCAATATTCAATCCAAACAAAGAAAATCGTCGCGGATGTAAATGGCGAAGTGAAAGAACTGCATACGATTCAAATGGAGAAATACAAGGGCGACGATGGCCGTTTCTATTTTAAAGAAATCCAAGGGACTGAAAAAGTTTGGCCTGCGCAGCATGTGTTTATTGCGATTGGTTTCGAGGGGACAGAGCAGCCATTATTAGATCAATTTGCAGTAGAAACGAACAATAATAAAGTAAAGGCAACCTATGGTGAGTATAAAACAAATGTTGAAGGGGTCTTTGCTGCAGGAGATGCTAGAAGGGGTCAAAGCCTAATTGTCTGGGCAATTAACGAAGGCCGAGAAGCTGCTAGAGAGGTCGACCGTTATTTGATGGGGAGTACTTTGTTACCATAATTCTTATAATACCCAAATCCGAATGTCTTGGATTTGGGCTATTTCTGTATGCTCGAAATCAACGAAAGGCTGTTTGTATTTTAAGAAAAGTCGTATAATTAGAGGTGAAGAGATTTTTAAAGAGGTGATAAGGATGACAGGGACAATAACTGTGATATTGGTCTTTTCTATTCCGCTTGTTGCAATTATAACAAGTCATTTTCAAAAACAAACAAAAATGAAGCAAGAGATGTTGAAAGACGAGTTAGAACTTGAAAGACTAAAGAATCAAAACTTTTTAATCGAAACCGAAAAGATGAAACTTGAGCTAGAAAAAATGACCATTGAGCAGAAGGATGGTTTGCAAATCAAATAAGTACACATAAGACAAGGAACTATATTATCGTAATAGAAGATGGCAAACTAGAAAGGGGGATATCATGTATGGGCACTTCAACGATTTTAAAATGGATAACTGGTGGTTTGGAGGCATTCTTAGGAATACCAGTCCTTGGAGGAGCAATCGTCATTGGATTTGGCTGGACTCCACTGCTTGTGATGCTCGTATTGCATATTGTTACTCTCATATTTTCAGTTAATGAGTTTCAAAATAAGCACGGGAGTATAATGGGAATCATTACATCATTACTTGCATGGATTCCAGTTGTAGGGATGGTTTTGCATATGATTACAGGGGTGCTTCTATTAATTGACGCTTATCGCTCAAAAACTCGATATAGATAGATGTTTGGATGGAGATAAATGGGCTATGTGATAGATATGGGCATTCCGTCAAGGTGTGTCCTTTCTTATATACTTACCATCCTTTCTTGACATGCAGATAGAAAGTATAAGAAACTTTACTTACAGAGTACCACAGAAAGGATAGGAAGTATGAATATAGGTCGTAATGATGATTGCCCTTGTGGCAGTGGGAAAAAGTATAAAAAATGCTGTTTAAATAAGGTTGTTTCCATGGATGAGATTATTGGCAAAGAATTAAATCAACTCCAGGAACAGCTATACGAATATTTTGAACAAAAAGATGCGGAAACATTTTATTCCATTCTTGATAATTATTTTCCTGAAGATGAAATTACGGAGGAAGAAGGAATTCTTCTAACCACACTCCTTATATTATGGGCAACATTAGAAAAGCCTTTCATGAATAAAACCCTCGTCCAACAATTCATTGAAGATAAACGTCGAGGAAAGCAACTACGTCCCGCAGTTATCGCTCAATTAGAAAAATGGGATCAAATCCCTCCAAGCTTTTCTAAAATTACCAAAATGACTGATGGAAATTGGATGGAAGTTGAGGATGTGGCTACAAAGGAAATAAAACGAGTGAAAGTATTTGATAATGCTCCTAAGCTTGAAGTAGGAATGTCTCTTTTAGGTTTCCTATTGCCGTATGGTAGTTACTATTCTTACTTTTTATTAGCCCTTCACTTTGGGGAGGGAGATGGAGACATCGTGGCTGAAACCTTATCTGAGTTATATGAGGAAAGCGACTATAATGATTTCGCTGAGTTCCTAACCATAGAGTTTCCATATATTTTAAATTGGGTCTTGTTTGATTTCGATCCTGTTGAGGAATTGCGTTGGGATGATCCTACCTATTTTCGAGTCGTCGATCTCTTTGCAGAGAGGGCGACACAAGATTACGAATACTCCCATCAGCTTCTTGAATTAGGGGCAATCATGTGGAACATTTATTGTTTAAAGGAAAAACCTAGTATAAGGAAGCCGGAAGTCTATGCAGCCGCTCTGCATTATTTTATTGATACGAATATCCCAGGTCTTGGTATCCTTACCCAAAAGGAGCTAGCTGAACGGTATGTAGTGAGTGCGACAGCTTTATCTAAGTCCTACCGTAAAATGGAGGAAAGATTAAATGATGAGGTAGAAAAACTAGATCATTTAATGGAAAAGGCAATGAAAGATGAGATGCTGAACCGTGCTGGATTGAAAAGAGGAAGTCAAACTAAGAATAGATTCTTTGATAATTGAGGAAAAAGGGGAAACATCCTAGAATGACTAGGCTGTTTCACTTTTTATAAGTACATCTTCGCTTCTATTCTCAACATATTTTTTGAATTAGTTCCACGGAGTTATTCTTTGGAGAATTCACTAAAGAGCTTACTTCATAAGCTTCCATAAGTTCTTTGTCTAATGGTTTAAGTAAGTGATTTAGTTCTATAGGGTTACTTTTAGGGTTAAGCCAAACTTTTTCATCATCAGGCTTTAAAATGACGGGCATCCGTTCATGAATATCGTGGACAAGTTCATTTGCGCTAGTGGTAACAACTGTACACGAAAAGACGGACTGTCCGTCAGGAGAGGTCCATTTCTCCCACAGACCTGCCATTGCAAACAAATCATCCGTTTTCAATTTAATGCGGATAGGTGTTTTTTTGTTTTGATTCCCTCGCTTCCATTCATAAAAACTATCAGCTACAATCAGACAGCGTTTACTTCGATAAGCGTTACGATAGCTGGGTTTCTCAGCAAGAGTTTCTGCTCTGGCATTAATCATTTTATAACCAATTTTTGGATCCTCAGCCCAAGGAGGAATTAGCCCCCACTTTAAATAGCCCATTTTATTAATGGATCCATTATTTAAAACAGCTATTACTGATTGGGAGGGGGCGACATTATAATTTGGGCTGTAGTCTTCATCCAAGAGAAAGGATTCTATATCAAATCGATCAATTAGCTGCTCAAACGTTGCTGTTAATGTAAAACGACCACACATGTTCTTCACCTCGAAAAGGATTAGTTGTTCATAATGTTTTACTTGTCATTATTTCATTGTTTTCTTGATGGACATACTGGTTACGCCCAGCTCCAATGCCAGCAATGGTGAATAGAATCGACACAATGGCTAGTAGAATAAGTGGAAACGTCCAGCTCATGTACACATCATAAAGATATCCAAGGATAAACGGACCAACTGCTGCCAAGATGTAACCGACGGATTGAGCCATCCCTGATAAATCCGCAGCTTGTGAGACGCTAGCTGCCCGTAAACTTATAAGAATTAATGCATGACTTATGGCTGCGCCAAGAGCGATTCCGATTAAAATTGAACTAATAATTAGGACCAATGAATTTCCTCCAAATAATAGGCCGATAATACCAGTGAAACAAAAGAGTCCTATCCCTAGAGCAATTCCTTTCTGATTAGGTAGACGATCTGCTAGAACTGGAATGAGAAAATTAGCAGGAAGTCCGCAAAATAGCATCAAGGTAACAACCCAGCCGGCTGCCGTGATGCTTAGGCCTTGATCATGAAGAATTTCTGGAAGCCAAGTCGAAAAACTGAAAAACACCAGAGATTGTAACCCCATAAATAAAGTAACCTGCCAAGCGATACCTGAACTCCATATGGATGAATTTGCTATGTTCCCCTGCGGTTTTGGGGTCTCTTTATTACTACGCCAAATTAGTGGAAGCCAAAAGCCAATGGCTAGGAAAAGCAAAATGATCCATACCCCAAGAGACATTTTCCATCCTAAGTGAAGGTTTTCAGCTAACGGGAAACTTAGCCCCGGTGCCAGTCCCGACCAAAAGGCCATCGACAATGTATAACTCCCAGTCAATAAGCCCACTTTTCCGGGGAATTTATGTTTAACAATTCCTGGTAATAAAACATTGCAGATGGCGATTCCTATCCCTATAAGAACGGTTCCTATGTACAAAGGGATTAATATCCCAATTGACCGAATGAAAATTCCAATTCCTAATACAATTAACCCTAGCAGTATACTACGCTCACTCCCCAACTTTTTAGCAATTTTGGGAGCTAATGGGGAGATGGCTGCGAATGCCACGAGTGGCAATGTCGTTAATAACCCAGCTAAGCTATTTGAAATCCCAGTATCTTCCCGAATTAAGCCTATAAGGGGACCAACAGAAGTAATCGCAGGACGTAGGTTAAAAGCTACAAAGATGATTCCCATAAATAATAATACTTTCCCCCAACGGGTAGAATTCATTTCCAAACGCTCCTCCTTGAAAAAGATGGAAAACTTTAAGTGTAATTTCATTATTCGCACTATTATAATGAATATTTTGAGTTTTGTATAGGTTCTGACATGAAATGAGTGTGTTTATTATTTTTAAAATAAGGGAATAGATGAGAAGTATGATATTTTTTTGTGAATTTTAAAAAAGTTTTACTTTAATGCAGGAAATATAAGGCTATATGTCAAATTAACATTAGAAATTTAGTGTTATTTATTTTTAAAAAGGAGGAGGATTTAAATGACAAAACACTATTGTAAAAAATGTATGGGTTTTACGAAAGAAGTAGAGAAATGTGAGCATTGTGGGAATGGAGAGATTGTCGAAATCGAAATAAATAATCATAAATAAAGTATTTCCTCCTAGTATCCCAAATTGGCTGCTTTAACTGATGTTTCCCTTATTAAAATTTACATTGTTCTTCCAACTGGGCCCTCTCCCAATTATCACAAGCCAAAAAGCCTTCTTAACGCTTAGTTATTAACACAAGGGATTAACCTTTGCCTTTCACCCATTTCTTCCTTACTGAATATTCTAATTTTGTATTCGAAACTTCCGGGGAGAAAGGTGATTATTTTTGTTCTATCATGTTAAAGAACTACAATACCATGCCAAGCCTGAACGGCCAGACCCACTTTTTGCCAAACAACTGCAAGAGGTCCTGGGTGGCCAATTTGGAGAAATTTCTGTTGCATTGCAATACTTGTTCCAAGGATGGAATGTACGCGGAAACGGTAAATATAAAGATTTACTTATGGATACAGGAGCAGAAGAATTAGCACATATTGAGATGCTTGCTACAATGATTGCAAGACTTCTTGATGGAGCACCTGTTGGTGACCTTGAGACAGCTGCGAAAGATCCTGTTATTGGGGCAATTCTAGGCGGGATGAATCCTCAACACGCCATTGTTTCAGGACTAGGTGCGATGCCGGCTGACAGTGTAGGCAACAGATGGACAGCTGACTACATTATTGCCAGTGGAAATTTACTGGCTGATTTCCGCGCTAATTTAAATTCAGAGTCGCAGGGACGGCTTCAGGCTGTTCGCTTATATGAGGCAACGAATGATCGCGGGGTAAAAGATATGT
This sequence comes from Mesobacillus maritimus, assembly GCF_044803185.1. Lineage (GTDB taxonomy): Bacteria > Bacillota > Bacilli > Bacillales > Cytobacillaceae > Mesobacillus_B > Mesobacillus_B maritimus_B. The sequence continues at coordinate 3,861,167 of NZ_CP085225.1, read as the reverse complement.
TGTCGTGGTTAATCGCCCGTGATACGATGCATCAAAATCAATGGTACGCAGCTATTTGTGAATTAGAAGCAAAAGAAAACATCGTTGTTCCAAGTACATTCCCACGTCAAAAAGAAAAAAGAGAAGTTTCACATGTTCTGTTTAATTATTCTAAAGGTGACCAAAGTGCAAAAGGCCGTTGGGCTAATGGACCTAGTATGGATGGGGAAGGTACGTTTAAGTATGTACAGAACCCTCAACCGTATGGGGAAAAGCCAAAGTTAAACCCAGCGCCAAAATACATTCATGACACGCTGCCGATTGTGCTACGTAATGACGACATTCCTCCTAATCTCGCATAAATGAAAGTAAAAAGACCACTGCCTTGCTTCTTTTATATTGAGAGGATATTCCGAAGAATCGCTTGGAAAATTACACTTTCCAAGCGGTTTTTAATTCTAGATCCTTTTACCGGATGGATGTCTAGACGGTATCATTTGATTATAATGACTCCATTAAGGTAAGGTGGACAGTGAGGAGTGATAGTCATGAACGAAACTATTCGATTATTAAAAAATCACCGTTCTATTCGTGAGTTTGATCCTGAAAAAGAGGTAAGTGTAAGCCAAACTAAAACAATCATTGAAACAGCGATGGCTGCACCAAATTGGATTAACGGCCAGCAAGTAAGTGTGATTGAAATACGTGATAATGATAGAAAATCAAAATTGGCGAAGGCTGCTGGCAAGCAAAAGTGGATTGAGGAGGCACCGGTATTTTTTGTGTTTTGCCTTGACTTTTATCGGGCGAAGTTAGCGGCAGATAACAAGGGTAAAAAGTTTCAAGTTGCTGATAATATTGAGGCGATTATCGTTGGATCCACGGATGTTGGAATTGCCTTAGCAAACGCAACGGTTGCAGCTGAATCGATGGGGCTTGGAATCGTTCCGATTGGAGGGATCAGGAGGAATCCAGATACATATATAGATGCCTTGCAACTACCAGAATATGTCTTCCCAATTTCAGGTCTTGTCGTTGGTCATCCGAGAGCGATACCAGAACAAAAGCCGCGACTACCACTGGAAGCCGTTCATCATAAAGAAAAGTATAACAGAGAGCAACAGCAATCGTTAATGGACGAATATGATCAAACCGTTTCTGCTTATATGGCAGAACGAACGAATGGACATGATACTTCAAATTGGTCATCAAAGATTGTTCATTTCTACGATAATGGATTTGAAGCCTACCAAAAGGCAGTTGCTCCTGCCTTAAAAAGGCAAGGTTTTCGTTATCGCAGAGAATAATGAGAGAGCTGATTCACCTACCGGGTTCCGTTTCCTGTCGAAAAACTGAAAATGCAAGCGAAAATGTAGCCCAATTTGTAATGCCTTTTGTATCTGTCCAAGCAATTAAAAATAAAATGGCTCAGTTCATTGCACTGAGCCATTTTTAATTTCCATTTTTGGCAGCCGTTAAAAGATGCTGATTCCCTCATCTGGGTCCGTTAGGGTCCGCTTTTATCGGTTGGGGGCAAGTTAAAAACGGGTTTGGTAAATAAGCGGAGAAATTTCTCCTATTGACCCAAAAAATGTGAAAATAGGTAATTTTGCATGGCATAAGCGGAGAATCTCCCTCTATATCCCCCGGAACGAGCTCTATTCTGCATCTTAACGGGAAAATCTCCGCTTATTTTAAATATCACTGGTTACTCAGTTAAGGATAAAGTTGCATTTTTAATGTTTGTGATAGGAAACGGAACCCGTTACTGATTCCCCAGCTCTCTTTTTGGTTTTCGTTTGTTCAATACCCTTTTTTATAGTCGACTAAGTTGATGTCAGGCGATTGACCTTTTAAGTAAAGTTTGAGATTCGGGATAAAAATATCTTCAATTACGCGCTTAGCATAATGTTCGGTGGCTCCCGCTGTGTGTGGCGTAACGATGACGTTCTCCATCTCCCATAGTGGACTTGTTTTGTCTAAAGGCTCTTTTTCAAACACATCAAGGCCAGCACCTGCTATTTGATCCTCAATTAAAGCGGTAATTAATGCTCCTTCGTCAACAATGGGGCCACGCCCGGTATTAATGAAGAAAGCCGTTTTCTTCATCAACTCGAACTGTTTTACCCCAAATATATGGCGGGTTTCCGCTGTTAACGGAAGAGTTACGACAACATAGTCACATTGTGGAAGTACTTCATTTAATTGATGTGAATAGTACATATTGTCTACAAATTGTTCTTGTCTTCCAGTATGACGGACACCTACTACGTTCATCCCAAAAGCTTTTGCAATTTTAGCCGTTTCTTTCCCAATAGCTCCTACACCAATAATCCCGATTGTTTTCCCGTGAATTTCCAAATTAAGTCCCGCATGATTCCATGTTTTTGAGGTTTGGTTTCTTACGTATGTATGAATTTTTCGCGTTAAGGCTAGCATTAGAGCAAATATTGTTTCACTGATAGGATAGGCATGGACTCCATTGGCACTTGTTAACCTGACACCAAAAGATTCCATTTTGTGTAGAGGCATGCTGTTTACCCCTGCACTCCATGATTGGAGCCAGCGTAATTTAGGAGTGGTTTCAAACATTTCTGTCATTTCTTTTTTCCAACCGACAATAATTTCAGCATCGTGTAAATGACTCTGCCAAATAGAAGGATCTCTCCCAGTAATCAGATTCCATTCAGGTGTTAATCTTTCAACAGCGTCTATTAGCCTATCGTCTATATTATGTGTAATGAGTAATGTTCTTTTCCCCAAGTTACTCCCTCCTTAGCGTGTTAATTAATGAAAAAAGGATTCTATTGCTCTACTATACCTTCTTTTCCCAAGTAGTAACACTCCTAACAATAAGTGTTTATTGATTTTTCAAAAGTAATAAAAAGAATTAAAAACTATTTTAGAAAGGGGAGCAGGGATTTTTAATTTTAGAAGGAAGTCTTAATAGAGGATTATTATTTTGTCAATAGTAGGAAACTATTAAATTTTTTATCATGGAAAAAGTTGAAAACATTTAAAGTCTAATTTTATCGGGAGGGGGAGGAAAGTAGATGTTATCTTTTGAAGAGAAAAAGGCTATTTTCCGTTCGTTTAACCTTGAAGAAAACCAAATTAGCAATGGAAGAGTTAATTTTAATTTTCCAGAAAGTAAACAAAGAGGTAAAGTCGTAGGCACACAGTTGCATACAAGCGGTAATGGATATGTGATAGGAAAGTACATGGCACCTGAAACCATAAAACAATATGGGCTTGAAATCGACCCACGTGGTTGGATTTCTATTAAAGAGTTTACGAAAGATCAGCTAGTAGATGTAATAACAGAAGCAATTAAGTCAATGTCAGCAGTGGAAAAGCAAGAAGAGACGATTCAAACAGAATTGGTAGCAGTACCGGAAGCAAATAAAGAAAATACTTCCGTAAACGAAAATCAAACCTCAGCTCAACAGAACAGACAGGCTCCTTGTGTTTCTCGATGGCTTTGGTGGATGAAAACAGTCGTTGAGTTTAACCGAATTATTTGGGGAGGAAGCATGGAAAGGAAATAAGATTGAATTAGTAGGGGGATGTTCGAGATAAAAAAACATGCTAATATAAATAACGGGTTCTGTTTTGAAGTACAAAATATGAGTTAACATTGCATTTCGTATAGTAATTCGCACTAAAATTAAAAAGCAATTTGGCAAGTTAATCAGAAAAGAAAAATGCTTGGAGACATATGCTCCAAGCATTTTTTATCCCAAGATAAGCCCGGTTCAGCGATTTCCAAATCTTCAAGAATTGCCAGGCGATAAGCTACTAAAATAAGGGGAGAAATTCCTCTTATTGGGGAAATAGCACGAAAAATAGATGAAATAGAGGGAAAGATTCCCCCTATTTACTCGAAAAACATGAAAATGGACCATTTTACTTTGCCTTAACGGGAAAAACTCCCCTTATTCAAACAATCAGAGGTTACATGGGGGTTTAAAAATGAAACAACTCCATTATATGGCTGTCATTAAATCACTTTAGGAAGGCTGATTTGTTTACCTCCTTTGTCTAACAATTAAAGAGATATCAAAAGAAAAATGCAAACGATTGCACAAAAATTAAAAATGTGATATTTTAATTTAGGGAACAGAGGAGGAAAGCAACATGAAAACAGTATGGTGGAAACAAGCCGTTGCCTAACAAATTTATCCACGATGTTTGGTTCATTGATACACGTTCATTGAAAGAAGGTCCTTACAGAGATTTACATATGGTATCCTGGCATAACTAGAACCGAACCGAACATACTAAACTTTTATTATGCAAGAGATTATAAACTTAAAAATTTTTAAAATGATTGCAAACGTTTGCTTGACGATTTGCTGAGGGGAGATAGGGAAAAATGAAATTTATGTCATTTGATTTTTGGCAAAAATTCGGAAAAGCGTTACTCGTCGTTGTCGCAGTAATGCCAGCAGCAGGGATTATGATTTCTTTAGGGAAATTAGTTGGGATGATGGGTGGAGATGTAACCCTTGTACATACCATCGCAGTAATCATGGAGGAGATAGGATGGGGAATCATTGGAAACCTTCATGTTCTCTTTGCTGTTGCAATTGGTGGTTCGTGGGCTAAAGAACGTGCTGGTGGAGCCTTTGCGGCACTAATTGCTTTTATCCTTATTAATCGAATCACAGGCGCAATCTTCGGTGTGAATAATGGGATGTTAGCAGACACTGAAGCAACTGTTACGTCTTTGCTTGGAAGTGAATTAGTAGTAAGTGACTATTTTATCTCCGTACTAGGAGCACCTGCATTAAATATGGGTGTTTTCGTTGGGATTATCTCTGGTTTCTTAGGGGCGAATCTCTTTAATCGATATTATAACTTTAGTAAACTTCCTCAATCGCTTGCTTTCTTTAATGGAAAACGTTTTGTGCCATTCGTTGTAATTGGCGGATCCATTGTAACTGCCGTTATTTTGGCATTGGTTTGGCCATTTATCCAAGGTTTATTAAATGATTTTGGTCGTTGGATTGCAACCTCACGTGATACAGCTCCAGTAGTAGCTCCATTTGTTTTTGGAGCCTTAGAGCGTTTACTATTACCGTTCGGGTTGCATCATATGCTTACAGTACCAATGAACTATACCGAATTAGGTGGGACTTATACGATTTTAACGGGTACAAGTGCTGGGACAACGGTGGCTGGACAAGATCCACTCTGGTTAGCATGGATTGCTGATTTGAATAATCTTCTTGCTGCTGGAGATACAGCTGGTTATCAAGCCCTATTAAACGATGTTACACCTGCACGTTTTAAGGTTGGACAAATGATTCTATCGACTGCGGCACTTATCGGGATTGCTTTTGCGATGTACCGAAATGTTGATAAAGACAAGCGAACAAAATACAAGTCAATGTTCCTATCTGCTGGATTGGCTGTATTTTTAACAGGGGTAACGGAACCAATTGAATTTATGTTTATGTTTGTTGCACCTGTTCTTTACGGAGCTTACGCGATTATGACTGGTTTGGCTTTTGCAATTGTTGATATCGTTAATATTCGTGTTCACTCCTTTGGAATTATTGAATTTATCACGCGGACTCCAATGATTCTCAAGGCTGGATTATGGCTTGATCTTGTTTACTTTGTTGTGGCATGTGTGCTATTCTTCGGACTAAACTTTACCGTTGCAAACTTTATTATTAAAAAGTTTAAATACGCTACTCCAGGTCGACTAGGAAACTATGTTGAAGAAGATAATAGCGATGTTGCTACTACTCCTTCTACTGGTTCAGATACGAAGCAAGCAGATGATTCTCAAGCTTCTACTATCATTGCGTTACTAGGTGGAGAAGAGAATATTGAGGATGTGGACGCGTGTATGACTCGTCTTCGTGTAACGGTAAAAGATATCGAGGCTGTTGCATCAGAGAAGGAATGGAAGTTAAATGGAGCACTAGGCCTTATTCTAAAAGATAAAGGTGTACAAGCAATCTATGGTCCAAAAGCGGATGTATTGAAGTCAGATATTCAGGACCGATTAGGAGCGTAAAGATGAAATTATTAACATTAAATTGTCATTCATGGCAGGAAGAAAATCAAATTGAAAAAATTAAAACACTGGCTGTAACCATTAAAGAGCAATCCTATGATGTGATTGCTCTTCAGGAAGTCAGTCAGAAAATGGGTTCAGAGCAAATGATTGACGGTTTAAAGGCAGATAATTTTGTTGTAGTGCTCCTCCAAGAACTAGAAAAGCTTGGGGTTACAGATTACAATTTCACTTGGGATTTCTCACATGTTGGATTTGAAATCTATGAAGAAGGTTTGGCAGTTTTAACAAAGCATCCAATTAAAAAGACTCATTCTTTCTTTATTACCCAATCACATGATACAAATTATTGGAAAACGAGAAAAATCGTTGGCGCAACAATCCAATACCACGGTGAGTTAGTATCGTTCTATAGCTGTCACCTTGGCTGGTGGGGAGATGATGAGGAACCTTATCAAACTCAGGTTGAATCCTTATGCAAAGCAGCCGATGGGGAAGGAACGAAGTATTTTCTGATGGGCGACTTTAATAATGATGCCAATATCAGGAATGAAGGTTATGACTATCTAGGGAGTAAGGGGCTTTATGATACTTATCATTTAGCCTTAGAAAAGGATTCAGGTTCTACGGTAAAAGGGAAAATCCAGGGGTGGGCAGACAATCAAAGAGATTTAAGAATTGATTTGATTTTGGCAAGTAATCCGTTTAAAATAGTCAAATCCAATGTTATTTTTAACGGTGAAAACAAGCCAGTAGTATCCGATCATTACGGATTAGAACTTGAAGTGAATTTATAAGGTTTTAAATCTCTAAAAGGTATCGCTCTTTACAGACGATACCTTTTTTACGTTTTGGAAACTAAAATATAAAAGAGTGTTTTGGGGGCTTTATTTAAGGTGTACTGCCTCAGCCAATTCAGGAAAGTCGATAAAGGGGTTCCTATTCCCTTGAATCATGTATATTGATTGATTTCGATGCTTTTCATACAGTGTTACAGGGAATTGCTGGTGCCAATGAATGAGTAAAGGAATATCGACCAAGACTCTAAAAGATTTCTTTATGGCAAGAGGATACCGCAACAAAAAATATAACATTGCTCTAGCGCTTTTCCCCTTGCCGTGTTCTGGTTCAAAGCGTTCATTGATTGTGACTCCGCAATGATTTTGTATGGGTTCAGTATCTGATTCGGGTGTATAGAAGTTGAAATCAGCGTAGGGAAAATTCGATCTTGAGATATTACAATCTGGTTGGCATGTAAAAAGATGATGCAGGTCGCCTTTCATTGGTTCAAGTGATTGGAACCACGATTGCGGGACTATATGTTCGGTGTTAAATTTGTATTTCCACTCAATGGATTTTAGCTCTTTTAAAGATACAAATTCGTTCTGGTCCACCTGATGGAGTGTTTGCATAAATTCTTCGTACTTTTCCTGAATGACTTCGTGATCTTTTTCGATCAAGGAAACTGGGTCCTTTTCTTCCCCTGAATAAATACTTTTCACTGTTCCGTCCGGGTATAAGTCTACCCATGTATATAAATACAAATCTTTACTTATAAAATAGGGAACATGATGTTTATGAGTTTTCGTTAATAGTTTTGTTAGATTGGTAGATAAACTGGAACAATCAAGTGAATAGTTCAACAAGGAGCCATAATATTGATTGATATCAATTTGGTTTTGCTTTTCACTAAAATAAAGTTCATGGTCTGCCTGAATTCGACGCTTATTAGCTCTTAAAAAAGCCATTTGTTTGGATAAGTCAATGGAATTAGAAGAGCTATCCCCAAGATACTTTATCTTTTTCCTCTTTTGTTCCTGTTTTTTTCGTTTACCCATATATTTCTCCTTAAGCCTTTGAATTTATTTTGTAACGTTGATTGGAGCGGAAATCAACAAACTCTTTTAACATATCTATATTATAAAAGATATTTTAATGAAGGTTGAATAGTTTGAGTTTTCATATATTCATTTTTTTTGAAAAATGGTAAACTAGTAAACAATACAAAATGAAGAAAAAAGCGAGGATAATCATGATTAAAGCAGTTTTTTTTGATTTAGATGATACCCTTCTTTGGGATCAAAAAAGTATTAAGGAAGCGTTTGTAGCCACTTGTAAACTGGCGGAGGAAAGATACGGGGTAGATTCGAGTCATTTAGAAGATGCAGTACGTGAAGCAGCTAGAGAACTATACTCTTCTTATGAAACGTTCTCGTTTACTCAAATGATTGGAATTAACCCTTTTGAGGGGCTGTGGGGAAACTTTCTAGACGATCATGAAGAATTTCAAAAACTAAAAAACATTGCCCCAGTATACCGCAAGGATGCATGGACAAATGGTCTGAAAAAATTGGGAATCACTGATCCAGAGTTTGGCTTGGAGTTAGCGGAGGCCTTTCCACAAAACCGAATGAAGCTTCCATTTTTATATGAAGAAACCTTTAAGGTATTAGATGCATTGAAGAGAGACTACCGGCTTTTGCTATTAACAAATGGTTCGCCGGATTTGCAACAAACTAAACTTGAAATTACAGCAGAGCTTGTGCCTTATTTTGAGCAAATTGTTATCTCTGGTGATTATGGTCGAGGAAAACCAGACCCAGGTATCTTTGATCATGCATTGTCACTTATGGGACTAGATAAAGAAGAAGCCATTATGGTTGGAGATAATTTAATGACAGATATCCTCGGAGCAAATCGAGTAGGGATGAAATCGGTTTGGATCAATCGTCACCAAAAAGAGCGAAATGAAGTTATGCCAACGTATGAAATCAAGCATCTTGAGGAGCTTTTCCCATTATTGGAGAAGTTAAAGTAAGTAATGTTTACTAACGCTGTAAAGAATTGTTAGTGGTTAGCAAAGAATGCAAAGTTTAAAGGCATCGGTATGGAGCCGATGCCTATTTTATACTCTTCTATTTAGATTTCTTTGTTTGTCCATATCTTAAATGACCTGCTTCTTTTTCCCCTTTTTGTTTATTCAACTTTCCTTTTAATTGAACATTAGGATAGCTAGTTTCTTTTTCATTCATATCAAATCACCTCCAAATAATAGTCTTTTCTTATTTCAAAAAGATTATGTTGGTGGCTTATTCCCCTTTAACTAGGCAACTAAAAATTTTCTCTATTTTAATTTTCGAAAAATACGTTAGAAATAATCACAAAACAGAGGATAACCCTGTCAATTTGCTTTATTCTTTTTTTAAGGCTCTTTTCTCAAACCTAGAAATAGATTGAGGGTGAGGTTAGGGCAGGAGTAAAAGTAAACCACAGGCATGGCCTATGTTTAATAATATATTTTCTGAATATTCTGCGATATAAGGAGGGTTTAACTAAACTTATGAAGAAGAGTAGTTGTAAAATAGGACACTTGTCACCGCTACCCGATACATAACAAAAAGGATGCCCTATTCAAAGATGAAATCATTACTCAAAATGGTGGAAACCATCAACATTAGGAGCTAAATAATCGGACAAAAGGGCTAAACCATTTTCTGTGGGGAGGGATTGATACACATACTCACTTAGCAATATCATTACTAGTAAAGAAATTGAGTTTTTTTACGATTTTAATTCCGAATATTCAAAAAAAAGGGGTGTTTATATGAAAAAGACGAGCAACTATTTAAAATCCCCAGACTTACTCCCTATTGCTCATGGTGAGCGAAAAATTGGCACATTCGGATTCGCGGTCATTTGGGTTGGGATGGCCATTGTTTTGGCAGCCTTCGCCATTGGTGGCGGTGGCATTATCAATCTACCGCTAGATATGGTTATACTTGCAACGATTATCGGTTCTGTCGCAATTGGAATCTTCATGGTTGTCATTGGGGACATTGGGGTGGAACACGGACTTTCCTTCCCAGTCTATATGAGGGCTCCATTTGGTACGATAGGCACCCATATACCATCAGTGGTTCGTGGGATAACCGCTTCATGTTGGTTTGGGATTAACACCTATTTTGGTTCAACCGCAATGAATGCAATCTTGAATTTATTATTTGGTTTTGATAATTGGTTTGTTTGTTTTCTAATTTTTGCTGCGTTACAGTTATTCAATACTTCACTTGGGATTAAATCCATCGAGCGGTTTGCCGACTTGGCAGCCCCGATTATCATTCTAATCTCTTGTTGGATGTACGTGACTTTATCAGATCAAGCTGCGGCACAAGGGAAGGATATTTGGTCATGGGTGGAAACGCCTGTTGCTGGAGGGTCGGTGTTTACAGCATTCATGGTTGTCATAATGGCAAATATGGGCTTTTGGGCAACGCTTGCTGCAGATATGCCTTCGTTATCGAGATTTTTCAAAGCTCCAAAGCACGAGCGGAATTGGTTTAAACGAAATAAAACACAACTTATTGGTAGCCTGGTTGTTATGCCAATATTTAATACTTTTATGGTCGTCATTGGAGCTGTATCTTATATAGCTGTATCGAATGCAGATCCTGTTGTCGCACTTCAAGAAGCAGCAGGTGGTTTTATATTGGGGATTCTTTTATTAATGATTGTTTTGGCCCAATGGTCAACGAATACGTCAGCAAATGTTATTCCGGCTGCGACGATTTTTTCAAATGTAGGTGGACCTAAGGTACCGTTTTGGGTTGGTGTTATCGTAGCGGGGATTATAGGAATCCTAGCTCAGCCATGGAGCTTATTCGGTGTTTTAGTTTCAGCACTCCTTATCATTGGTGGAGTCTTGTCTTCAATTGTCGGAATTCTTTTTGTTGACTATTATGTTATACGGAAGAGACGGGTCAATGTAGAGGAACTTTATGAAACGGAAGGCCAATACAAGTATTTAGGTGGTTTCAACCTAGCTGGTATGATAGCTTGGATCATCGGTGGTATTGCAGCAAATCTACTTCCGACATACTCCTCCATCGTTGGGTTTGCTGTGGGTGCAGTTGTTTATTATTTCTTAGCAAAAAACTGGTGGTTTGAAAAATACAAGCAAGCTGAAATTGAAAATCCAAGTGATGAAAAATATTTAGGCATCACTGTTGGACGTGATTGGAAGATTCCTGTCGACGAAGAGGTAGTGGTTGCTCCCGAGACTGTAAGTGAAAGAATTTAAAAAGGGGAGCAATGAGGACGCTAACTGTAAACAGTTTTTACAAGAACGACAGCATATTGACCATTTAATTAGGAAGAAGGTACAAAGTCAAATCGATTGTTGAGAATTTTAAGTGATGCTACGGCGATGTCATTCTCCAAAACGGTTCTAGCAATTTAATTTTTTAAATATGAATATGGAAAGGACTGGTAAACCATAAGCGGGCTAGCCAGTCTTTTTTCTAGTTTAAGATGGGATACAAATGGAAGTAGTTGAACTACAGGACGTGTTATATAACACAACCATTTTTAGAATGGGAGGTAAGTAGATGGGAAACAGGAAGGACGATGACCTCTTGATGAAAGATAAAGAGTATCTTTGGCATTCGATGAAGACCTATAGCCCGGACACTACCATGGTGGTTGAGAAGGCGGAGGGAGCATGGGTTGTTGATCAAAATGGGAAACGATATCTAGATGCAATGGCTGGGCTTTGGTGTGTAAATGTAGGGTACGGGAGGACAGAATTGGCAGAGGCTGCGTACGAGCAGTTAAAAAACATGGCTTATTTTCCCCTTACTCAAAGTCATCGTCCTGCCATTGAGTTAGCTGAAAAATTAAACGAAATGCTCGGGGAAGACTATGTCATCTTCTTTTCAAATAGTGGATCAGAAGCCAATGAGACTGCCTTTAAAATTGTAAGGCAATACCATCAGCAAAAGGGAGATGTTAACCGTTATAAATTTATTTCTAGGTATCGGGGCTACCATGGAAATTCGATGGCGGCATTAGCGGCAACAGGGCAAGCACAACGAAAATATAAATATGAGCCATTGGCTCCAGGGTTCATTCATGTTGCGCCTCCGGATTTATATCGGTCATCTGATAAAAAGGAGTCGAAACCAGAGGAGTTACAATCGGTTAAGGATATCGACAATGTGATGACATGGGAATTAAGTGAAACCATCGCCGGGGTCATAATGGAGCCGATTATCACAGGTGGAGGAATTTTAATTCCGCCTGATGCCTACTTGTCAGGAGTTAAGGAGGTTTGTGAAAAACATGGAGCTTTGCTAATTGTTGATGAGGTAATTTGTGGGTTTGGGCGCACAGGTGAGCCGTTTGGCTTTATGAATTACGGAGTCAAACCAGATGTAATTACGATGGCTAAAGGGATTACAAGTGCCTATTTACCATTATCGGCCACGGCAGTAAAGAAGGAGATCTATGAGGCATTCAAAGGGACGGAAGAATACGATTATTTCCGCCATGTTAATACATTTGGAGGAAACCCGGCAGCCTGTGCACTTGGGATAAAAAATCTGGAAATCATGGAAAATGAAAATCTGTTTTCTCGCTCAAAAAAAATGGGCACCTATTTAAAAGAAGGGTTATTGGATGCACTGCGTGACCATCCTCTTGTTGGTGATATCCGTGGCAAGGGGTTATTAGTGGGAATTGAACTGGTTAAAGATAGGGAATCAAAAGCTCCTCTTAATGTTGAATATTTAAATCAAGTTATTTCCGGCTGTAAACAAAAAGGAATTATAATCGGTAAAAATGGAGCTACTGTTGCAGGATATAATAATGTATTAAGTATGGCACCTCCATTAACAATTAAAAAGGAAGAAGTTGATTTTCTCATTAAAACTGTATCTGAGGAGATTGCTAAATTAATTCAAAGGAAAAAGGGATAAGTAGATGGTGTCAAGCCATCTGCTTTTTTTGAGGTCAGCTATACCGATTGATATGCCCAAAATCAAAAGCTCATTCAAAGAACGAACAAAAAGCGTATAACTCAAGGGTTGAGTTTTTAATTATGGCAGGATTATGATCTAGTATGATCGAAATTTAGGGGTAAGAGTCCGAACTAAAAGGGAGGAAATAGTATGATAATGGTCACTACAGATACCGTAGCAAATAAAAACATTGTTGAGGTAAAAGGTGTGGTTACAAGTAGCATTGTTCAATCGCGGAATATCGGAAAAGACCTTCTTTCCGGTCTGAAGTCGATTGTTGGTGGAGAGTTAAAAAGTTATACAGAAATGTTAGAGGATTCTAAAATAACGGTTAAATCACGGCTGATTCAACAAGCGGAACAAGTTGGGGCCAATGCCATCGTGGGACTGCGACTCGAGCTTTCAGCAGGTCAGGGTACTTCTGAATTAATTGGTTATGGGACTGCAGTTGTGGTTGAATAAGCATAGAAGATACGCCTTAAAAAGAAGCCTCGCCAAGTCTTTATCATCGCGATTGTTTATTTTGTAGTGAAGGGACGGAACTGGGTACTATTCAGTCTATAAAAGGCATAATGTGTAAAGTTTATACTTCCTACTAGTTGACTATGGTGTTTTAAGTAAAGGGAGGAGATTGTATGACCTTGGTTTCTCAGGATAGAACTAAAGGGGGAAATCCTTACACCTTTGAAGAGTTTGTGACAAAACGTGATCAAGTAGATTGGTTCCGCGATGATCCTTTTTTACGAAAGGTAGTAAAAAAATATACTGGGGATCAACATGAGGCAGTGGAAAAAGCCTTATTATCGTTTTCACCAACGGTTTCGAAAAAAATGAATCAATTGGCTGAGCGAGCAGCAAGACCTGAAGTTCGGCCGTATATGATGCATTACGATGCATTTAATAATCGGATTGACCGTGTCGTGCGCCCAATGGAGACTCAACAACTAGAAAAGCTAGTATTCGGAGAAGGATTGTTTTCGAGTAATATCGCTCCATGGGAAAGTTTTGTAAAACGCATGTTGATTCATCAGCTTGGGGAAGCTGGAGTTACTTGTCCATTAACATGTACCCATGGTCTTATTGCCCTTCTTGGTGAATTCCCTGATGCGGATTTGCCGGAACTTAAAGAGATCCTATTACATACAAAGGAAGGCTTAGATGGCGATTTCGCAATTGGTGCGCAGTTTATGTCTGAAATTCAGGGGGGCTCTGACCTTCCAGCAAATCTGCTTGAAGCTGTACCAGATGGTAAGCGCTATTATTTGTATGGCAATAAGTTTTTCTGTTCGGTAGCACATGCTGACTATTCGGTTGTCACGGCCAAGATTACTGGAACAGATAAAGTTTCAACCTTTATAGTCCCATCCTGGCTTCCGGGAGATAAGGAAAAGGAAAAGCGGAATGGGTATGAAATCAATCGAATTAAATGGAAAATGGGAACAGCCGAATTGCCTACGGGTGAAATTCAATACGATGGAGCTATTGCCTATCCAATTGGTCCTAAGGATAAGGGAATTGCGGTTGCAGTTGGGATCGTGCTTACTCTATCACGTCTCGAGATTGGGATTGCTTGTGCTGGATTTATGCTTCGGGCGTATAGGGAAGCGAGCCTCTATAGTGACTTCCGAACCGTCTTTGGTAAAAAGGTAAAAGATTATCCACTCTCAGCGAGAAAACTGAAATATATTAAAAATGCAGCTCAACGGACGACAGCCGGGGCTTTTAAAATTTATGACCTTTTCCTCAAACTAGAAAAACCACTTAATCCTGGCATAAAATCAGAGCAGCCAATGGAAATTAGAAAGCAATTGTTTAATTTAAGAGAGCTAGTTTTATTGCAGAAAATGTGTACAACAAATGAAGGAGCCGATGTACTTCGTGAGGCAATTTCAATTTTTGGTGGGCATGGGGTAATGGAGGAGTTTTCATCCTTACCGAGGATTTTCCGCGATGTGGTGGTCAATGAACAATGGGAAGGTCCAAGAAACCTGTTATTAACGCAAATCTACCGGGACCTTCAAAGAGTAGCAGAGTGGTATGCACCTGAAGAATTTGTTGAAAATGTACTTGAAGGGACTCAGCAGGAAACAATTGAACGATACTCTATCCAGTTAATTGATTTGCTACAAAAGCCTGTCCTAGGTGAAGTAGATGAAGCCTCAATGGAAGCTGCTAATGAATGGGATTCGTTTTGCGACGCGTTTTTCAAGGAATATCAGTCCGTGGCTTTACAAGAGATAGTATAGGGATCACAAAAGTAAAAACAGAGCTAGAGTTTTTTCTAGCTCTTGTTTTCTTAAATTGAGAAACCACTTTTGTTTATTTAAGACTTTTTGCAATTTTTAATAGCTGTCGGGTCTCCATCTCTTTTGAATAAAAACGATATAAAGTTCCATCTATTCGAAGTACAATGCTGCGGTCTTTTGATGAATCGTTGATTCCAACAAGACCCTGAATACCTCCAATTTCTACTTCTGTCCACTGCCAGTATTCGTCCTTAGAAGCGATGTCTTTTAGAGATTCACCACTTAGAGTAGCTGAAAACTCAAACTCATGGGTATCGTCTTTATTTCCATACCGTAGCCCAATCATCTGCTGCTTCCCATCAACCATGCCAATGGTAACTTCTCTTAATTTCATATTATTTGGAAGATAAGTTGGTTGTTTTATATCAAATTCTAAGACCTTAAAGGCTTCTTCTGTTTCATTCATATTGAAATGGATGGTTTCAACTTCAACCGTTCGTTTAGTAAAAAGGAAAAGAGAACCGAAGACCAGAACTATAAAAATGGATCCAATGATGAAATAATACTTCATGAGTCCTCCTTTCATCTTGTTTTATTTGAATGAAGCATACAATGAAAAAAATTCGGCATCGTTACCAATGTATATGCACTATTAACATTGTCAATGTCTTAATCCCTGTCCTTTTTGCCATCCATGCCTTATATGTTGTTTTTGTTTGTCTCATTGAAATTTTATCTTTAGGTTTCAATGTATGCTATATTAAAATAATGTTTTAAATTTTCAATAAATTATATTGCGCTCCTTCAGTCATCATTGTATAATTTTAATAGTAGCCGAATACCTCTAAAGAGTTAGCCCTCTTAGGATCCGTAAAAGGCAAATTAAGCGTTTTTGATTCTGAATAATTAGATTTAAACTGTCTAGTCTGAAAACACAGACAAGAGCCGGTTGCATTTTCTGTGCAACTGGCTTTTATTTTTAATCTCTGTTATAGAATACTGATGGTTTTAACCGTTGATTGGAGCGGAAGTCACTCGGCTCCTAGGGGATAACGGGACAGGGGAGACCCCACAGGCGCTATAGCGCCGAGGAGGCTCCCCGTCACGCCCGCGGAGAGCGAGTGCCTGGAGTGGAAATCAACATACCAGTTTAACAGAGCCAAACTTTAAAAGAGGAGATGGAGAAATGTTGGATTTTAATTTAAGTGATGAGCAATTAGCGGTTCAGAAAATGGTAAAGGAATTTGTTGATAAGGAGATCAATCCTTATATTCGTGAGTGGGATGAAAAGGGACATTTTGAATCTTCGATTTTAGGTCGACTTGCGGAACTAGGATTAATGGGGGTATGTATTCCTGAGGAGTACGGCGGTAGCGGAATGGATTACAATACACTAGCAATTGTTTGTGAAGAACTTGAGCGTGGCGATACAGCATTTCGTACAGCAGTTTCGGTTCATACTGGGTTAAATAGCATGACACTTCTTCAATGGGGCTCCGAAGTACAAAAGCAGAAATACTTAGTCCCACAGGCAAAGGGATTAAAGGTTGGGGCATTCGGATTGACTGAGCCAAATGCTGGTTCAGACGTTGCGGCAATGCAAACTTCTGCTGTCCTTGATGGTGACCATTACATACTGAACGGTCAGAAGACGTGGATTTCCCTTTGTGATTATGCTGATCATTTCCTTGTATTTGCTTACACAGATAAAAGCAAAAAACATAATGGCATTTCTGCCTTTATCGTTGAGAGGACAATGCCAGGATTCTCCTCGAAGGCCATTAAAGGAAAGTTAGGAATTCGTGCCGGCAATACCGGTGAGCTCTTCTTTGACAATGTCCGTGTTCCAAAGGAAAACTTACTTGGGCAAGAAGGGGAAGGCTTTAAAATTGCGATGTCTGCACTAGATAACGGTCGCTTTACCGTCGCTGCTGGGGCAGTTGGTCAAATTCGTGCTGCTATCGAAGAAAGTGTAAAATACTGCCATGAGCGAAAAACATTCGGAAAAGAGATTGGGAAACATCAGTTAGTTCAACAGATGATTGCGAAAATGGAAGCTGGTTATCAAATGTCAAGGCTACTTGTTTTCCGTGCAGGTTGCCTAAAAAATGAAGGAAAGCGCAATACCCGTGAAACGTCTCTTGCTAAGTGGCAGGCATGTGATTTTGCAAATGAAGCGGCCAATGATGCGGTTCAAATTCATGGAGCATATGGATTTTCGAATGAGTACCCAGTTGAAAGATTTTTACGTAATTCCAAGGCGCCAGTTATTTATGAAGGAACAAGGGAAATTCACACTGTTATGCAGGCTGAATACCTACTTGGTTACAGAGAAGATAAGCCACTGAGTAATCCACTTCCAGCTTGGCCTTATGAAAAGAAAGAAACTGTTAAGAGTTAAATAAGGATCTGCTATATCAAGCAGGATTCTGCCACTTCGAACACGAATAATTGTACTAATCGTACAAAGAGGTGAAGGCAGATGGCAGAAACGATGTTTGTGGCCGGCCATTCAAGGCTACCAGCTGGAATGGCTGCGAAGAATGTTTATGAGACACTAACCATTACGGTTGAGCTAGATAGGAAGTATGGGGTGATCCTTGAAGCATCTTGCACACTTGCAACCGAACATGGCCGTGACTATATTGGAAGATTATTACGAGGACATAGCATACTCCATGGAGTCGATGACCTGGTCGAAGAGGTAAAACAAAATTATTATGGGAAAGCGACTAATGCCATCATTGCGGCATTAGCGGATCTCCATTACCAATTTCAACAAATAAAACATAAATAATAACAACTTTTACTTCCTTATTCGTTGTAGATACCCGGTGCCAGCTTTTGAAGTGCTGAAAGCTACCGGGTTTCTTTCTTTTCAGACCGGTGGGTAATCCGTAAAAGGGGAAAGGGCTTTTTGAGTTGAAAAAGAATATATATATAGAACTTAATTATTGTTTGAGGTGATTTTCATGGAGGCAGTTATGACTGATAATCTCCCGTTTTCTTTGTTTGTGGCATCTAGTGAGGGAGTCATACGTTACAGCAATGAGGTTTTACTACGATATCTGCCAAACTCTAAGACTATTTATAATCAGCATATTAAGGATGTTTTCTCTAGTTGGAAAGAGTTGCGCGGAGGAAAAATCATTTATGCTTCCTGCCAAGAGAAGAATTGTATCTTTATTAAAGACCACTTTGCCGATTCGGATGATTTGGTCTACATTGGAACATTTTCCTCCGAATTAACTTCGCTCGTTCAAGAGTTGGAGGAGGCTAGGAGAGTAAACCGCGAATTAGATGCGATCATTGAAAATTCCTATGATGGAATCTATATAACTGATAAAGATGGCGTTACAGTGAAAACAAATTCAGCAATTGAGCGTCTCACTGGAATTCCAAAAGAATACTATCAGGGTAAAAAAGTTGAAGACTTAATGAAACGAGGCATTCTTAAAAATTCGGTCACTCATCGAGTACTCGAAAAAAAACGTGCCGTTTCCCTTGTTCAAGAAAATTATTTAGGGCGCGAAACGCTCTTAACAGGAAATCCTGTTTTTAATGAAAAAGGAGAAATTGAGAGTATTGTTACAAATATTCGTGATTTATCCGAATTAAATGAGCTACAAGTTGCGTTAAGTAAAGCAAATCAATTAAATGATAGTTATAAAAAAGAAATTGAACGACTTAAAGGCAAATCGGTGCGTCCAGATGGAGTTATTATCCGCAGTCATTCAATGAAAAGAATTTATGACTCAGCTTTAAGGGTTGCAAATGTGGATGCGACCGTTCTTATACTTGGAGAGACAGGGACAGGAAAAGATGTTTTGGCTCGTTTTATCTATGAAAATAGTGAAAGAAGTCGAAACGGGGAATTTATCAAAATCAATTGCGGGGCAATACCACCTGACTTGCTAGAATCAGAGTTATTTGGCTATGTATCTGGAGCATTCACTGGAGCGAATGCTAAAGGGAAACCAGGAATGTTCGAGTTGGCCAATGAGGGGGTATTATTTCTAGACGAAGTAGGGGAACTTCCGCTTCATCTCCAAGTAAAGTTACTCCGAGTTATTCAGGAAAGAGAAGTCCAACGCCTTGGAGGTACCAAACCTCAAAAATTGAATGTAAGAATTATTGCAGCAACCAATAGGAATTTAAAAGAGATGGTTTCAGTGGGGGAGTTTCGCGAAGATTTATTTTATCGTCTTAACGTGGTTCCAATTGCAATTCCGCGTCTTGCGGAGAGAAAAGATGATATTTTGCCTCTTGTATCGTATTATTTCACTGTTATGAATACGAAATATCACAAGAAAAAGAATGCCTCTTCAAGCCTGAATGATTTTTTCTACCAATATAGCTGGCCAGGAAATGTAAGAGAGTTGGCCAATTTGATTGAGCGGTTGGTTCTTGTCACAGAAGAAGAGGAACTAAAGGTAGAGCATCTGCCTATCGAATATCGTGAGGCAAAAGAGGTCACCCTTGAGGTTAATGAAATGATGACCTTGAAAGAAGCCGGTGAATTTGCTGAGCGAAAGATCCTCCAACTAGCATTAAAGAAATATACGAATACGTACGAATTAGCAAAAGCTCTTAAAACAAGTCAGCCAACAATTGTCAGGAAGTTGAAAAAATATAAACTAAATGCTAATGATGCCTAAACAAAAACCACTATTTGTAGATGAATAGTGGTTTTTGTCATTTGTTTAAGTAAATTGTTAGGTTATGTGATTCAAAACTGTATCGTAAATTCAAAAATGAATCATTAGAATCAGCCTACTACTAGGCTTTTACATAAGAAATGTGATTCATTATTGAATCACTGACAATAAATAAAACATTCTAAATATTGATATAAATAGGTTTCCAAGTTTGGCACGCTTCTTGCATATTTAAAGGGTATACGAATTAAAGGGGGAAATACATATGTTAGCAACACTTCCACAGGAAATTGAACAAATGAAACAAATGGTGAAGAACTTTGTCGAGAAGGAAGTCGAACCTTTTGCACAGCAAATTGAGGATGAGGACCAAATTCCTCAGCATTTAATTGAACAGGCGAAGGAATTAGGCTTATTTGGAATCAGTATTCCCGAGGAGTATGGTGGTATTGGTTTAAATACAGTTGGGAAAGCGGTTGTACTTGAACAGTTAGGTCGAACACATAATGGCTTTGTCAGTTTAATTAGTGCCCATACAGGAATTGGAAGTACAGGTCTTGTGAAGTTGGCTTCTGATTATTTAAAACAGAAGTATTTACCAGATATGGCGGCAGGGAGAAAAATAGCTGCGTTTGCACTATCAGAACCAGGAGCAGGGTCCGATGCAACCAATTTGGCAACTAGAGCTGAAAAGGTTGGAGATAAGTGGATTTTAAATGGAACAAAGCATTTTATTACGAATGCTCCAGTAGCGGATGTATTTACGGTCTTTGCAATGACAGATAAAGAAAAAGGCGCCAAGGGTGGAATTACTGCATTTCTTGTTGAAAAGGGTTTTCCAGGATTCACGATTGGCAAACAAGATAAAAAGATGGGCTTAAAAGGTTCCTATACGGCTCAGTTAATTTTTGAAGATTGTGAGGTTCCAGCGGAAAACGTAATTGGAGAAGTTGGAATGGGATATATGTCAGCATTAAAAATACTAGGTGAAGGCCGTATTGGCTTGGCTGCAAGAGCGGTAGGTTCATGTGATAAGTTGATAGAGCTATCTGCATCTTATGCAAAGGAAAGAATTCAATTTGGACGTCCAATTGCCGATAATCAAGCCATTCAATGGATGCTGGCGGATATGGCTACTGAAACGGAAGCTGCTAGAACTCTCACATTAAAGGCAGCTTATATGGTCGATGAAGGAAAGACCGTGATTAAGGAAGCTTCAATGGCAAAGTTGTTTGCATCCGAGGTATTTAATCGTGTTGCTGACAAAGCAGTCCAAATTCACGGTGGAATGGGATATGTATCTGATTACCCAGTAGAACGCTTTTACCGTGATGCAAGGATTACTAAAATCTATGAAGGTACGAATGAAATTCAGCGTTTAATCATAGCTAGAAGAATTTTAGAAGAAAATTAATGTTGTCAATGGGTAGGCATGATCCGAAAAACGAATAATTTAAGATAGAGAATAAACTTGCTTTAATGATAGGCGCAGGGAAAGAGTTTGGAGTTCTTAAAGGGACAGTTCTTTTCTCTGTCAGTCCTGCTATTTGTAACGGGACAGGTGTTTTCGGTGATGGAGGCAGCGCATAGGGACTTCTATAGGCTGTAAAGGAGGGAAGAGTATGGAAAATACACAGAGACCAAAGGTAATTGACACTTCGATAAAAGAAAAACAGGCATATGTCGAGGAGCTATGGAACTCTCGTAAAGAGGGTTGGAATAAATCACGAGTACTTATGTTGATCATTTCACTGCTCGCAATCGGAATGTCTGTTTTTCATGTATATACTGCCGGCTTTGGCACGCTACCTTCATGGGAACAAAGAAGTATCCATGTTGTTTGGGCATTGATTCTAATATTCCTATTGTTCCCATTTAAAAAGGGCGGGAAGTTCGGAGTAGTCGATATACTTTTTGTTCTTATCACGATGACAGTAGGTGCCTACATCATTTTTGGTGCAGAAGGTATTCAAAGTAGACAAGGGAATGTGGGCACAAATGATATGGTTTTTGGTACCCTCTTACTTGTGCTTGTTCTCGAGGCTACAAGGAGAACTAACGGCTTTTTCATGATGTTAATCGGATTATTTTTCCTTGTATACATCTTCTTTGGTCAATACTTCCCTGGAATACTTGCTCATCCGGGGGCTAGATATGGCAAAATGATTGACCAAATGTTTAACAGTACCTTGGGGATTTTTAGTTCCCCGATTTATGTGAGTTCGACGATACTAGTGTTATTTGTGGTGTTTGGCTCATTTTTAATGAAATCGGGAGGCGGACAATTCTTCACAAACTTTGCCTTTGGGGCATTAGGGAACAAAACAGGTGGTCCAGCATTATCATCTGTTGGGGCAAGTGCTCTAGTTTCAACAATTACTGGAAATGGTGCAGCGAATGCTGCGATTACGGGTTCCTTTACAATTCCTTTAATGAAGAAACTTGGTTATTCTAAGAAATTCTCAGCCGCAGTTGAAGCAGTAGCATCACAGGGTGGTCAAATCATGCCACCAATTATGGGAGCATCCGTGTTTATTATGGCGGAAGCAACTGGAGTTCCTTATATTAAACTAGCCTTGTATGCACTGATACCGGCTGTGATTTACTTTTTAATTGCTGGCTTTATGGTTTACTTCCATGCAAAGCGCCTTAAACTAGCTGGCATACCAAGGGAACAGCTTCCTGACCCAATGAAAATTCTTTTAAAACAGGGTTATTTATTTCTCCCAATCTTAATTATTATTGGCTTGATGATTTATGGTTATAGTCCTATGAAAGCGGGATTTTATGCAATCCTGATAACAGTAGGAATTAGTTGGATTCGTAAGTCAACAAGAATGAGTTTTTTGGATATTCTTGCTGCTCTTGAAACAGGAATCAGGGGATCACTTGCGGTTATTGCAGCTTGTGCAACAGCGGGAATTATCGTTGGGGCCGTTTCATTGACCGGTCTTGGCTTGAATTTTTCAAGATTTGTCATTGACCTTGCTGGCGGTCAATTATTTCTCCTACTACTCTTGATTGCAGTAGCTTCAATAGTACTTGGAATGGGGATGCCAACGGTTTCCGCCTATGTCATTCTTTCTGTATTAGGAGTTCCTGCTCTTGTTGATGCAGGGGTTAATCTAATTGCGGCCCATATGTTTGTCTTTTATTTTGGAGTATTGTCAGGGTTAACGCCTCCAGTTGCCATTACGGCGTATACAACGGCAGGTATTGCAGGTTCTAATCCAAATGCTACTGCATTGTACGCAATTAGGATTGGAGCAGGTGGGTTTCTTATCCCGTTTATATTCGTTTATAATCCGGAGCTGTTGCTACAAAGCGAGAATACTTTGGAAATTATCCTAGCTGTTGTAAGCGCTCTATTTAGCTGTTTTCTCTTTTCAGCTGCGATTGAACGGTATTTGGTCAATGAATTGAACTTGATTCAAAGAATCTTAATGTTTACAGCTTCAGCTGTCCTTGTTATTCCGGGATTACTAACTGATATTGTTGGACTTGGCTTGTTTTTGCTAGTGTATCTCTGGCAAAAACGTACAGTAATGGAATCAACAACGAAACAATTAAACGTTTAAAAACAAGGAGCGATTTTGTTGAAAAAATTAAAATTGAGTTTACTATTGCTGATTTGTACTACTTTACTACTAGCTGCATGCGGTTCTGGTGGAAATGACGCTGCCTCAGGAGAAGAAGGCAAGTTAGACGCACCTAGCAAGTTTTTGCGCATAGGATCTGGTCCTATGGGATCTGGTTGGTTTCCAATTACGACGGTGATGTCGGAAATCTATATGGATAATTTTAGCGGGTTGAATGCTTCACAAATTGAAGGGGGTTCTACAGCTAACTTAAGGTCTTTGGATGTTGGGGATGTTGAAATAGCTCTCAATTATACATCTGATTTCGCAGATGCCATTAAGGGAGAAGGAAGCTTTGATAAAAAGATTGATACTGTTACAGGTGTAGCCTCCTTATATCCTGTTTACCAAACCATTGCTACTCTTGAGAAAAACGAGGATATTAATACAATCGAAGATATTGTCGATAAGCATATCTTTCTTGGACCTAAGGATGGCGGTGGTCCGGTTGCATTCTGGAGAATGATGGCGGAGTACGGAATTGATGAGAAAACGATTGAAGAGGCAGGAGGAAAAATCTCCTATGGTAGCTATAATGATGGCGCTTCAATGATGGCAGACGGCAATGTCGATGTATTCCTTGGAGGTGGTGCCCCTGCAATTCCATCACTACAGGAAATTGAAATGACCAACCAAGTGAAGGTTCTGCCAATCGATCAGGATAAACTAGAAAGCATTAGTAAAAAGGGGTTAGGTATTTCCTATGATAATGTACCAGCCGGAACGTATAAAGGCCAGGATGAGGACATCCCAACTTATACAATGGTTACCATGTTGACAGCTCATAAGGATTTAGATGAAGAATATGTATACAATCTAACAAAAGTATTCTGGGATAACATGGATTCGTTTGAAGCACAAATTCCTGAACGTGCAAAGCATTTCACCCTTGATACTGTTTTGGATGGTATTGATCCAGAAACATTACACCCAGGTGCGAAAAAATATTATGAAGAGCAAGGTGTATTGAATTAATAAGCAGTGAGGTGAAGTGGATTGCAAAATATAGAAAAACGGCCATGGTACAAATATTACAACCAAAATGCTGATATAGAGATACCTGAGATTTCTCTTTACTCAATGCTTGAAGAGACCGTGAAAGTTTACGGTGATAAAACAGCCATCATTTTCGAAGATGAGAAAATCAGCTATCGTCAGCTGAAAAACCAAGTGGATCTCTTAGCTGGAGCTTGGAAGGATCTGGGCTTTAAGAAAGGAGAACGACTCGGCTTGATGTTAGCCAACCATCCTGACTATGTGATTAGCTATTATGCAGCACAGGCACTTGGAATTACCGTGGTTCAAATCAATCCAATGTATACACCTAGAGAGTTGCTGCAAATAGTGAACGATTCGAAAGTATCCTCCATAGTTGGAGATCCTTTATCGATGAAAACCATTCAGGAAGTGAACGATTTATATAAGTTTAGGTATTTAATAGGTTCCCAAATTGAAACTTGGGGTGAAGAGGATTTTAAAAGTCTTGACAACCTCATCCCTTTTGCCACCCCAATTCAGGGACCCGAAGAAGTGAGTATACACGACGATGTCGCTGTTATTCAATACACGGGTGGAACCTCGGGGAAAATGAAGGGGGCAATGCTGACCCATCAGAATCTTGTTGCGAATGTGGTTCAGAGTTACTCGATGTACGGAGAAAACATGGTCAAAGGTCAAGAAACCGTGTTGACCGCAACGCCTTTATATCATGTGTATGCGATGACAAGTGCTATGAATCTTGGAATCTTTATTGGTGCAGAAATTCTACTGTTCCGAAAGTTTGACGTCACTGATGTATTAGAAAGGATAAAAAAATATCAGCCGACCTTTTTTCCAGGGGTTCCACGAATGTATATCTCTTTTGTAAATCACCCTGATATTGAAAAGTACAAATTGAACTGTTTAAAGACTTGCTCCTCTGGCTCAGCTCCGTTACCAGTAGAGGTAATTAAGAAATTTGAAAAGCTAACAGGAGCGACGATTGGAGAAGGCTTTGGTCTATCCGAAGCTTCGCCCTCCACCCATCGAAATCCCCCATTTGGAATTAGAAAAGTGGGGAGTATTGGAATCCCGATGCCGCTTACAGACTGCATGATTGTTGATGATGCTGGCAATGAATTAGGAACCAAATCCGTCGGAGAATTATTGCTGAAAGGCCCTCAGATTATGAAAGGTTATTGGGGGAATTCAGAAGAAACCGCCAAAGCTCTTCAAGATGGCTGGCTACACACAGGTGACCTAGCAATGATGGACGATGATGGATATTTTTACATTGTTGGTCGGAAAAAAGAGATGATTATTGTCGGTGGCTTCAACATCTACCCGCAGGAAATTGAAGGTGTGTTGTATGAATACCCTGATATTCAGGAAGCTGCAGTTGTCGGAATACCACATGAGGAACAAGGTGAGTTGGTAAAGGCTTACGTTGTTCCAAAGGATGGAATGCAGATAGACCTTGAGGAATTAAAAGGGTATTGCTATACAAAACTAACGCCCTATAAAGTCCCGAAGGTCATTGAAATCAGGGAGAAGCTTCCGAGGAATACAGTCGGCAAGTTATTAAAAAGACTGCTAGTAAAGGAAGAGCTTGAGAAAGGAGAGAAGAACGATGCCGGTTGAAAACATAAATAAGGTGGCCGTAATTGGGGCTGGTACGATGGGAGCCCAAATTGCAATGGTCTGTGCGTTGGCACAATATCAAGTGGTTCTGCAGGATGTAAGCCCAGAAAGCCTTGAAAAAGGCAAAGGAATCCTAGTAGAGCAAATGGGAAAAAGGGTGAAAAAAGGGAGGTTATCTGCGGAAGAAGTAGAAGAGGCCTTTAAGAAAATAGTATTCACTACTTCATTAACTGATCTGAAGGATACCGATATCGTCATTGAAGCGATTGTTGAAAAAGTTGATATAAAGAGAGACCTATTTACCAAGCTTGATGAGGTCACACCAGCACATGCGATTTTGGCAACTAATAGTTCAACGATCGTAAGCTCTAAGCTTGCCGACGCGACGAATAGACCTGATAAGGTATGTAATGTTCATTTCTTTAATCCAGCACTTGTAATGGAGCTAGTCGAAGTCGTTCGCGGACCACATACTTCTGAAGAAACAGCTGATACCGCTATGGCCTTTGTGAAATCAATCAATAAATATCCTGTGCTATTAAACAAGGAGATATCAGGTTTTGTCGCAAACAGAATTCTCGGAAAACTAATGGATGAAGCGGTCTACCTACTTGAAAATGGAATCGCCAGTCATGAAGATATTGACATTGTATGTAAGAAAGCACTGAATCATCCAATTGGACCATTTGCTTTAATGGATTTGACAGGCATCGATGTTAATTATCTTGTTCGAATGCAGCGTTACCAAGAATCCGGAGATGAAAAAGATAAACCGGCAAAAATTGTACAAGAAAAAGTTGAAAAAGGCGAACTTGGCAGAAAGACTGGAAAAGGATTCTATACGTACGATTCTGTACCAGCAAAAGTTTAGGAGGGGGAAAACGAATGAATATTTTTGTTTTATTAAAAAGGACATTTGATACAGAAGAAAAAATTACGATTGCTAAAGGCGCAATCAATGAAGAGGGCGCAGAATTCATTATCAATCCTTATGATGAGTATGCAGTAGAGGAAGCTATTCAACTATGCGATAACCATGGCGGTGAAGTAACGGTTGTAACTGTTGGAAATGAAGAAGCAGAAAAACAGTTGCGTACTGCGTTAGCAATGGGTGCAGACAAAGCGGTTTTAATTAATACGGAAGACGATCTCGAATCAGGAGACCAATATACAACGGCAAAAATTTTAGCGGAATACTTAAAGGATAAAGAAGCAGACATTGTTCTTGCTGGGAACGTAGCGATTGATAGTGGCAGCGGTCAGGTCGGACCGCGTGTGGCTGATTTATTAGATATTCCATACGTAACAACAATTACGAATCTAGAAATCTCTGGAGAGAAAGTTACAGTTGTTCGCGATGTGGAAGGTGATTCAGAGACGATTGAAACGAAGCTACCAGTTCTCGTTACTGCACAGCAAGGGTTGAATGAACCGCGCTACCCATCATTGCCAGGAATCATGAAGGCAAAGAAAAAGCCACTTGAAGAGCTTGAACTAGATGATTTGGATTTGGAAGAAGACGATGTTGAAGCGAAAACAAAGGTGGTTGAAATCTTCCTTCCGCCAACAAAAGAAGCAGGTCGTGTCCTTGAAGGGGAGCTTAATGCACAGGTAAAAGAACTTGTGAACCTACTCCATAAAGAAGCAAAAGTTATTTAAAGGGGGATAAAGAATAATGGCGAAGAAAGTAACAGTTTTAGGTGAAGTTCGTGATGGAGCACTACGGAACGTATCTTTCGAGGGAGTAGCAGCTGCTAGGAAAATTGCAGAAGATGGGGAAGTTGTCGCTGTCCTTCTAGGTTCTTCTGTTAAAGGCTTAGCTCAAGAAATGATTGTAGCAGGGGCAGACCGAGCTGTCGTTGTTGAAGATGAGAAGTTAGCTGGTTATACATCAGATGGATATGCACAGGCCTTGTTAGCGGTCGTGGAACAGGAAAATCCTGAGGCGATTCTTTTGGGTCATACAGCACTTGGAAAAGATTTATCTCCTAAAATTGCCAGCAAACTTGGCTGTGGTCTTGTATCTGATGCTGTAAATGTAGAGGTTGAGGGTGGAAATGTTGTCTTTACCCGTCCAATCTATTCAGGCAAAGCCTTTGAAAAGAAAATTGTAACCGATGGAGTAATTTTTGCGACAATTCGTCCTAATAATATCCCACCACTAGAAATAGATAGCTCACGTACAGGGGAGATTTCGGAGGTTTCTGCTGAAATCAAAGACCTTCGGACGATTGTCCGTGAAGTTGCGAAAAAAGCGACCCAAGGCGTTGATCTTTCCGAGGCAAAAGTGGTTGTTGCCGGTGGGCGTGGAGTCAAAAGTGAAGAAGGGTTTGAACCACTTCAGGAGCTAGCAGATTTGCTCGGTGGAGCTGTAGGTGCTTCACGCGGAGCATGTGATGCTGAGTATTGTGATTACTCCCTTCAAATCGGGCAGACAGGGAAAGTGGTAACCCCAGACCTTTATATTGCTTGTGGAATTTCCGGAGCTATCCAGCACCTTGCGGGGATGTCAAACTCTAAGGTCATCGTTGCCATCAATAAGGATCCTGAAGCCAATATTTTCAAAGTAGCAGACTATGGGATTGTTGGAGATTTATTTGAAGTTGTTCCGTTACTTGTCGAAGAGTTTAAGAGTTTACTAGTAAAGGCTTAAAGGAAGAGCCTCCGTTTAGGCGGGGGCTTATTCCGATTAGTTAATGCTGATTCAAAAGAATATTGTTGCTGGTCAATTATGAAGGAATATAAACTAGATTATTTTGGAAGGAGCAGGAATGATGGGAGAAAAGCAAAACATTGTCATTGTTAGTGCGACCCGTACACCAATTGGTCGTTACGGGGGTTCTTTTAAAGAGGTTAATTCAGGGTTTTTAGCCAGCCATGTTGTCAAGGAAGCAGTAAAACGTGCGAACATTTCCGGTGATCAAGTGAACGAAGTGATATTAGGAGAGGTGAGACAGAGCACAGAATCATCGAATGTGGCCAGGGTTGCGGCGTTGAGGGCGGGCATTTCTGAAACCGTCCCGGCGTTTACGATTAATCGACTTTGTGCGTCAGGGATGCAGGCAATTGCTTCTGGTGTTCAGCAAATTCAATCAGGTCAAGCGGAAATTGTTGTTGCCGGTGGGACGGAAAGTATGAGTTGTTCGCCTGTTTATTTACGTGGATCGCGTTTTGGTGGTGACCGCGCTCATTTAGTCGATTCCAATACGGAAGCAGGTCAGCAGCCAAAAGAAATATACGGTGATAATCTTGGAATGGGGATTACCGCAGAAAATGTAGCAGAAAAATATCAGGTATCTCGCGAAGATCAGGATGCGTTTGCAATTGAAAGTCAGCGTCGAGCAAGTGTCGCCATCGAGGAAGGAAAATTTAGAGAGGAAATTGCTCCGTTTGAGGTTAGAACAAAAAAAGGTTCAATCGTTGTGGATACGGATGAGCATCCGCGCCCGGATACGACAATTGAAAAGCTTGCTACCTTGAAGCCAGCGTTCCGTAAGGGTGGAAGCGTGACAGCTGGTAATGCATGTGGCCGTAATGATGGTGCCGCTGCTGTTGTTTTAATGACAGAAGAAACAGCCGACGCAAAAGGGGTAAAACCGCTTGCGCGCATCGTTGATTGGGCTGCTGTAGGGGTATCACCGGAAATTATGGGAATTGGTCCAGTTCCGGCTGTGAAAAAGTTGCTTGAACGTACTGGTAAAAGCATTGAAGAAATTGATTTGTTTGAATTAAATGAAGCCTTTGCTTCTCAAGCTTTGGCAGTAATTCGTGAGCTTGGCCTTGATCAAGAAAAAGTTAATGTCAATGGCGGAGCAATTGCCCTTGGTCATCCGGTTGGAGCCACTGGTGCTCGAATTGTAACGACTTTATTGTATGAATTAAAGAGACGGAATCAGCGATATGGAATTGCGACACTTTGTGTCGGCGGCGGCCAGGGAATGGCGATTTTAATAGAAAATATTACCGAGTAATAGAGGAGCTGAAGCGCTTTGAATTTTAAAAATATCGAAATCACCCAAAATGGGAAACTTGCTTATATAGTCATTAATCGGCCTGAGCTTCGAAATGCGTTAAATACGGAGACACTTCAGGAAATCGCTGGTGCTCTTGATCTGCTGCAACGAGATGATACGGTTGGCTGTGTTGTTTTTACAGGAAAAGGGGAAAAGTCGTTTGCTGCAGGAGCGGACATTGGTCAGCTAAAGGAAAAAACGTTCCTTGATGTCTTTAAACCAAACAGTATGCAAGAGGTCTACGATAAGATTGAAATGTACGATAAGCCTACAATTGCCATGGTTAACGGCTTTGCGCTTGGGGGTGGCTGTGAACTAGCACTTTCTTGTGATATTAGGATTGCATCCTCGAATGCAAAGTTCGGGTTGCCTGAATTGAATTTATCTATCATACCAGGAGCGGGTGGTACCCAGCGTTTGGCAAGGGTTGTGGGTAAAGGGATTGCACTCGATATGATTCTTACCGGGAAAATTCTAGATGGCGAACAAGCGCATCGAATTGGTTTAGTTTCGGATGTCGTTTCGCCAGAGGAACTCGAAGAAAAGACCGTAGAAGTGGCAGAGAAGATATTAGCAAAAGGTCCGCTAGCCGTGAAGTTAGCAAAGCTTGCCGTTCATTCTGGATTCGAAACGGATCAAAAAACAGGGTTGATTATTGAAAAGCTTGCACAGGCGGTCCTTTTTGCAACAGAAGATAAGAATGAGGGGACAGCTGCTTTTACTGAAAAAAGAAAACCAGAATTTATGAATAGGTAAAATCTAATCTAAAACTCTTGTACTAAATCGGAGCTTTCGTTTATAGTTAAGGACAAACATTTAACTATAGGAAGGCGTTCAATATGTACAAGAGTTTTTATCATTTCTTAATGAAATACCGTCATCCGAAGCCAAAGGATGATATCAGTCGTTTTGCGAATAATGCGTATGAAGACCATAGCTTTCCAAAGAACTCAGAGGACTATGATGAGGTAAGCTCCTATCTTGAGTTTAACGGTCAATACCTTGAGAGCATGGCCATTTTTGATGAAGCATGGGAGATTTACTTGCAGACAGAAGGATAAAATGTACGAAAATATATTTACTTCGATTTTCTATTGAGGCCCTCGGTTATTTATCGGGATTAGGCCTCTTTTCTTTTTTAGGCGTGTCGATTTAATCATCCTCCGCATATAATGTGGTAATAACTCACGACGCATCATTGAGAGGATGGAGGAAATGGAAAACAAGAAAAAACCGAAATATAAAATCGGTGATACAGTCGTGATCACAATCTATGGAACCGTTGGGAAGGTAACAAATGTTAAATGGCTTGACGGGCTGTACGTATATGAAATAAATAAAGGCCAAGGGTTGTATCTTGAATCAAGCCTAATGCCGTTAGATGAATACGAAGGAAAGCTCCTTGAAAAAGAGCATATTGATATAGAATATAAGTTTTTCTTTGGCGACCTTGTCCAAGTAAAAGGATATGGTTCGGATCTTTTTAAAATCGTCGGATTTCGAACAGAAATCTGGCGTTACAAGGAGGATTCCTGGGAGGATGTTATTTATGAGCTCTCCCGAATCAAGGACGGTGAATGGCTCGAAGCTGGGGAAGAAGAACTAACGCTTATCGCAGACGCCGAAAGTGCCGATATTTTTATCAAGAAGTTTGGATTGTTGTTAAACACGGACAAGAAAACATTGCCTGCTCCAGAAAACAAAAAACAAACTTCTTCGAATCGAAAATCGGAAAAAGAGGAGTTGCGAAAAAAAAGCATGAAACAGAGTTTAATTGACAGCATGCTTGATATCTATAATGATTATCGTATTCTTTACTTGTGGTTTGGAGATGAAGAATATGCGCATGTCATGAAAGTCATCTTGCGAAAGTTAGCTGTAATCGTTAATGACGGAAAAAGTCATGTTTAAATGGTGAAAAATTGGCTTACCACATAAATCAGATACGGAACGCCTAAAAATACAATCAGCTTAAAAAGCCAGTCAGTCCCCTTTTCCATCACATCAATTAATACACTATCCTCAGAATTAAGGTCTTCTGTAACAGCTTGTGCAACTAATTTTACTTTTCCCATATCAATCAACACCCCTTATGAACTATGTTGATAAATTCTATGCTTGTCCAATAAAGGATAGACTTCTAGTTTCGTTAATTTGGAATTTTTAAAAGGCTTCCATTGTAAAGATGCATGAAATAGTAGGTGCATTCATACATTCAGTACAAAGGGGGCGATTCTGGTGAAGGAGATTGAAGTTTTCATTGATACGGAAGAAATTGCGGAATTTTTCTTTCATGAGTTAGTCAAAAGGGGATACGTTCCCAATGAAGGTGAATTGGAGGAAATTGCAGACATTACCTTCGAATATCTTCTAGATAAGTGTATCATCGATGAGGAAGTCGATAATGAATGATAATGAATAAGGAGGCGGGCCGTTTTGGTCCGCCTTTTTTAATAGATTGAATGTGACAAAAATCTGAAACTTTTCTCTTTATACATAAACGCTGAAGGAAAAAAGTAAGATAAAAGCGAACCTTTAGGATAGGAACAGTGCACATTTAACATTGGTTAAATACATAATAAAAAAATTTTTAATATGTAAGCTAGAGGAGGAAGATGAGTATGTCACTATTTAATAAGGCTCTTGCTAGTATTGGGATTGGGTCAGCACAGGTGGATACAAAATTAGAGAAGGACAAAGTAGCCCCTGGTGGCGAAATTAGAGGCATTGTTCACATTAAAGGTGGCAATACAGAGCAAAAGGTAGATGAGATATATCTAAGTCTTAACACAACTTACTTAAAAGAATCGAACGATCGCAAGCTCAATGTACCAGTGGTGATTGATCGTTTCCGTTTAAATGAACCTTTTTCCATTGGTCCAGGAGCAACGAAGGAAATCCCTTTCTCTATTGTGTTACCATTAGATGTACCAATTTCAATTGGTCGAACAAAAATTTGGGTGACAACAGCACTGGACATCAAAAATGCCGTTGATCCATCGGACAAAGATTACCTTCAGATTGTTCCAAACAGACTGATGGATTCGGTTTTAAATGTTATTGAGGATTTAGGCTTTAGGCTACGGGAGGTAGATTGTGAACAGGCACCATACCGTATACGTAAAAGATTACCATTTATTCAAGAGTTTGAATTTGTTCCTATAATGGGGCCTTTCCGTGGTCGCTTGGATGAACTAGAACTTGTCTTTTTTCCAGTTTCTGAAAATGAGGTCGAGATTTATATGCAGGTAGATCGCAGGGCACGGGGTCTTGGCGGTTTTCTCTCAGAGGCTTTAGAAATGGATGAAAGCAATATCCGCTTCTCTGTTACAACTAGTGATTTACCAGGGTTAAGGCAGAAATTAGAATCAATAATCAATCGATATAGCTAAGAGAGGAACGATGAAGCAGGTTAATTGCTTCATCGTTTTTTCTTTTATTGTTTTCGTTCGCGCGCAGACACGATCTCTTTTGCATGTGCATTGTGTTCTGCGATAATTGCTTCTGGTGAGATATGGTTATTCTTTTTTGGAGAGTTGATTCGATTACGGTGTTTTTTTCCCAAAGTTAAAACTCCTTTCAGGATAGGTTATTTCATTCTGCTGGCCGGCTTTTGGAATCAATCCAAAAGGAAAGGGCAAGCTAGTTCTAGCTTTTCCTTACGTAGTGAAAATAACCTAACGAAGGATTTCCCAGCTTACACATATTATGGTATCATTTTAACGAATCTGCTTAAGTAAAAGATGGAGGGTTAGACAATGAGTGTACACATCAATGCAAAAGAACATGAAATTGCGGATACAGTATTACTTCCAGGAGATCCATTACGAGCAAAATATATTGCTGAAACATTCTTGGAGGATGTTCAACTGTACAATGAAGTTCGAAATATGTTTGGGTATACCGGTACATATAAAGGGAAAAGAATTTCTGTTCAAGGTACAGGAATGGGAGTACCATCCATTTCAATCTATATAAACGAATTAATGAACAGCTATAATGTTCAAACACTTGTCCGTGTGGGCACATGCGGGGCCATCCAAAAGGATGTCAAGGTTCGTGATGTTATTTTGGCAATGAGCGCCTCTACTGATTCACAGATGAATCGCCTGACATTTGGTGGGGTTGATTACGCTCCTACCGCTGATTTTGACCTCCTTTTAAAGGCGTACCATGCAGGTCAAGAGAAAGGGTTGAATTTGAAAGCTGGAAATGTATTTACAGCTGACCAGTTCTATAATGACAATGCTGAGCTTGAGAAATGGGCAAAGTATAATATCCTAGCAATCGAGATGGAGACAGCTGCACTTTATACGTTAGCAGCAAAACTAAACCGCCGGGCATTATCTGTTTTAACAGTCAGTGATCATATTCTAACAGGTGAAGAAACAACTGCCGAAGAGCGTCAAACAACCTTTAACGAAATGATTGAAGTTTCATTAGAAGCTGTTATAAAAGAATAATGAAAAGCCCCTTTCCACATAGAAAGGGGTTTTTTTTAGGTATAAAAGGGAAACCTACTGTGAATATTTATGGTAACTAGAAATTGCCATGAATAGGATGAGTGTTATGAAAAAGTTTTGGTTGCTTTGTTTAGTGGTTTTCTTCTTATCAGGTTGTACTTCAATGGAGTTATTGATGGACAAGTTACCCTTTATAAATAGTACAGATTATACCGGTGAGGGAAGTTCATCGAAATCTACACAAGAAGGGTCTGCTTTTAAAGAACTAAATTCTACTAGTGAACAAGCTTCTGAAGATGAAGGAATGTTGTTAGAGGGAGTAATTTTTAATGAGATTCAAACGGTTAATGGAGAGGAAGTAATTCAAAATGCTTCCAATCTATTTGCTTTAGTTAATAAAAACTTTGGGTTACCAGCCGAGTATTTTCCAGATGATTTAGTTAGGCCAAATGTTTCCTTTTCTTTTGGTAATGAGGATGTTGAAAAGAGTAAGTTACGGAAGGAAGCTGCAAAGGCTCTAGAGAGAATGTTTGCTGATGCAGAGCAAAGCGGGGTTATGCTATATGCTGTTTCAGGCTATCGTTCGTATGATCGCCAAGAAACACTCTTTACTGCTGAAGTACAGAATATAGGGGGGAAAATGGCTGTAGAGGCTGTAGCTACACCTGGAAATAGTGAACATCAAACCGGTTTGGCTATGGATATCTCAAGCAGGAGTGTTGGCCTAAGCTTAACTGAACAATTCGGAGTAACACCTGAGGGCAAATGGCTAGAAAAGAACGCACACAGGTTTGGGTTTATTCTTAGGTATCCTAAAGGGAAGGAACATTTAACCGGATATATGTATGAACCATGGCACTACAGATACGTGGGTCACGAAGTTGCGAAGGAAATCTATCGAAATGATTGGACGTTAGAAGAGTATTTTGAAAAGGCCAAGAAAATGAAGGACAGTGTCTAGTATTGATTGTATCAATGAAGAAGACAGCGCAAATCTGAAGTGCTGTTTTTTTAATTTGTCTAAAAATAGGCGCCCGTTATTTTTCTGTTTTTTTTTGTATAAAAGTGTTATTCTAAAAAATAGGAATTGAATATAGCCTAGTGATTGAAAGTGGTGAAAAAATGGACCAAGAGAAACCGAATGGTGAAAGTACAGAGACAGAAGGTCCTTCTGCACAATTGGGAGAGACTGATTCAAAAGAGAATGTTATGCGAATCAAAAAATTTCATTTTGCTATGCTTTTATTTTTCATTGTCTTCATTACAGCAGGAATTACAACCTTTGCTTTAGCATTTGGCGATGATGATAAGAAAGTAGTACAAGTGATTCGTGAACGAGAAGAATTTTCTAAACTATACGAAGCCTATGATACGTTAAAAAATAATTATTATACTGATTTAAATGAACAGCAGCTAATAGATGGGGCCATAAGTGGAATGGTTGAATCCTTAGATGATCCTTATTCCGATTATATGAGCTTAGAGGATGCAAAAAGTTTCCACGAGAGTATATCTGCTTCCTTTGAAGGGATAGGAGCAGAAATACAAGAAAAGGATGGGCATATTGCGATTGTTACTCCTTTAAAAGGCTCACCTGCGGAAAAGGCCGGCCTACTCCCTGAGGATCTCATCTTGACTGTAGATGGGGAAAGTATTCAAGGAATGAGTACAACTGAAGCTGTTGCATTAATTAGAGGAGAAAAAGGAACAAAGGTGAAGTTGACTATTCAACGTGGTGATGCTGAACCAACAGAGGTTACCATTACACGGGATACCATTCCGATTGAAACAGTATACGGTGAGATGCTAGAAGACGGCGTTGGAAAGGTCCAAATTACAAACTTCTCTGAACATACTTTTGAAGAACTTGAGGAGGTTTTGAAAGACCTTCAATCTCAAGAGATGAAAGGGCTTGTACTTGATCTACGTCAAAACCCAGGTGGGTTGCTTGATCAAGCAATAAAGATTACCAGCTTATTTGTACCAGAAGGCGAACTACTATTTAAAGTAGAAGATCGAAAAGGCAATGTTCAAGAGTATCCATCAGTTGGAGGCAATGAAGGGGACTTCCCATTAGTTGTTGTCATAGATAAAGGAAGTGCTAGTGCTTCAGAAATTTTAGCAGGCGCAGTTAGTGAATCTGCTGGGGTTCCTTTAGTTGGTCAAAACACTTTTGGAAAGGGAACGGTCCAAAGGGCCGAAAACTTCCAAGATGGTTCTAATCTTAAACTAACTACTGAAAAATGGTTGACTCCAAATGGAAATTGGGTTCATCAAAAAGGGATTAAGCCTGATTATGAGGTGTCAATGCCTGATTATGCGTCCCTGCCATTTATTGACCCTGAAACCGAGTTAAAGCTTTCAACAGCATCAGAACAAGTTAAAGCTGCTCAAACGATGCTGAAGGTTCTCGGCTATGATCCTGGACGAGAAGATGGTTATTTCGATGAAAAGACTAGTGAAGCTGTGAAACAATTCCAGAAGGAAAAAGAACTTGAAGAAACGGGTACTTTAGAGGGAAGCTCTACCATGGAGTTAATGACAGCAGTTCGAAATAAAATGCTCGAAGATGATCCACAGCTGAAAAAGGCAATTGAAGTTGTCAAAGAAAAAATAAATAAGAAATAAAAAAAGGATGGTCAATTCAACGTTCAGTACGAACTAGTTGAATTGGCTATTTTTTAAATGAGGATAACCGCTATTTTTTCCAAATCCTGTTATTGTGTAATCAATTGTATAGTGAGGTAGGAAAACGGAAAAACTTTTTTCGCAGACCTTAAATGGAAGCGGTGAAAAAAATGCGGGTACTTCATTTGGCTATCATTCTTGTGCTCAGTTTAACAATGGTCGAGCAGAAGGTCGAAGCTAAAAAAGGGGAAAACGAAATGCTTCCATGGGAGCAGGTAAACCAATTGCTCCCACGCTACAGTAAGTTTATTGTGGAGGATTTAGAAACCGGGAAGAAATTTAAGGTTCAGCGCAGGGCAGGAAGTCGACACGCGGATGTACAACCACTTACTTCCAAAGACACGAAAATGATGAAGGAGATTTTTAATGGGAAGTGGAGTTGGAAACGGCGAGCTATTATTGTACATTCTAAGGAAAGGAAAATTGCCGCATCTATGCACGGGATGCCACACGGTGCTGGTGCACTAAAGAATAATTTTCCTGGACATTTTTGCATTCATTTTTACGGGAGTACAACACATCGTACCAATTTCATGGACCTTTCTCATAAATTGATGATTCTCAAATCCGCTGGAGATTTGGAACACTTTTTGGCGAATAGCAATCCATATGATTTGGCTAATGCCTATTTAGCAGGTTTAAAGCAGCAGGATGCTAAAATTGTCTCCTTAACTTCTTTTCAAGAATTTGATTGGGCCATGGTTCTTCCTGAAATCGAAAATATAACGGTAAATAGAATGGCTGTTTTGCCAGTCGAAGACTTAAAAGGCGAAATGACTTTGAATGTTCCAGTTAGTCTC
This sequence comes from Mesobacillus maritimus, assembly GCF_044803185.1. Lineage (GTDB taxonomy): Bacteria > Bacillota > Bacilli > Bacillales > Cytobacillaceae > Mesobacillus_B > Mesobacillus_B maritimus_B. The sequence goes on along the minus strand of NZ_CP085225.1, from coordinate 3,823,238 downwards.
ACGATGCATTTGCGTGGGATTGGACACCGGCGCTACGATGGAACATTAAAGCTGGTACGATTTACCCCTTATGAAGGCTGGAAAGTTGATTCAAATTCCTTCCTTGGTGATAATAACATTTCGTTCCAAATAAAAAAGGCTGAACCGATTGGTTAATGGTTTCAGCCTTTTTATCTAGTTTTGCTCACCAAATTTGATGAACGTTCTTTCATCCTCAATTAGACCGCACACCCCGCATTGTACTCTTAGTTCAGGCCCCCTGTAAGGTGTATGGAAAGGGTCCAACTGTGTGTTGCTATATTCCTCTACAACCTCTCCAGACTGTGGATTGAGCTTCACAGGTTGAGGGACTTGTTTAATTAGATTAAACCTACTCTTATTGGTACGGCAATTTGGACAACGGTAAGGGACATTCATTTTATCACTCCTTCATCATGATTATTATCATTATTTTTTGCATCATTTGGATTGTTTATGTAAGGCTCTTTTCTCAAAGATTGTTGCTTTCGGAGCTAAATAGAACATTAATGCCATGTTTTTCATTGAAAAATAACTTTAACGTATGAGAAAAGAGCGGCAAACTTAGTTATGACGTACTAATACGCTTTTTCTGCGTTAAAATCGGCTTTAGGATTTTAACAACCAACCTTACGAATACAGACTTATGTAAAGAGGATAACTGTAGATAGATTCTTTATTAAAAGAGGAGCGTAAGCCATAATGGATGAAATCAATTTCACCTTCCTTCTTCGTGAATACCGGAAACTTTGGAACAACCGTCAGCTGAGCTCAAACTTAAATGCCGAAGTAAACCTTAAGGAAGCCATTCTGAGAGAATTAAGGGATGAGAACACTCATCCTCGAGTTAGAAAAACGTTTTATGAAAAATATTATCTGGGCACAAAAAGAATTATTGAATCTACATTGGAAAATGAAGATAAGATTAAGCTCTTGCACCAGTACAAAGAATTGATGATTAGCCTCGAAAAAGAAAATGAATCTCGTTAGAGTGATAATGCTTTAACGATTTTTGGGGGAAAGTGGAACAAACTATTAGCTAAAAGTGTTTCGTCATAGTCACAACTCTTCTTATAAATTTCATAATATCAATAGAATTTTAACGGTATAATGAAAATGAGCTAGATTTATGTCCAGAAATGTAAAAGTTTGATAAAAAAATAGAAACGGATGCAAATTGTGTTGAGGGAGAGAGAAGGATGTATCCTGTTAGAGTATTGATCATTGATGATGAAGAAGATATGAGAGATTTGGTGCAAATCTATCTAGAAAACTCCGGATATCGCTGTTTTCAAGCAGAGAGTGCGGCAATGGCTTATGATATTTTAGAATATGAACAGATAGATTTGGTCATTTTAGATATTATGATGCCCGGGGAGGACGGATTTGTTGTTTGTGAAACGGTTCGCTCGTTCTCACAGGTTCCAATCATTTTTTTATCCGCAAAAGGTGAAGAATGGGATAAGGTTAAGGCATTGCAGCTAGGAGGGGATGATTATATCGTTAAGCCCTTCAGTCCAGGTGAGCTTGTTGCAAGGATTGCAGCTGTGTTGAGGCGTACTTCCCCAACAATTCAAGAAGAGAAGATTGTTAAGTATGGAAAAATATCAATTGATAAAAAGGCACGACGGGTTAGTGTGGATGGCAAAATCATACCATTAACTCTAAAAGAATTTGAGCTACTAAATTTCTTGATTGACCATGCTTCACATGCATTGAGTAGAGAACAGTTGTTGGAGCATGTTTGGGGAATTGATTATATTGGGAGCCTTAGAACGGTTGATACACACATAAAAACGTTAAGAATGAAATTAGGAATTGGAGATTATATTCAGACGATTTGGGGAATCGGCTATAAGTTTGAGGTTGTCGGTTCATGAAACACCTAGCAGATAGTTTGCTAAAAAAGTTGTGGCTAACCATTACGATCGCGGTCCTGATTACGATTTCTGTCTCTTTTATTTTATCCTATTTATTTTATGAAAAATTGTATGTGGATCGAATTGAAGAAAATCTCCTTGAAACCGGAGAAATGCTTGCACAGGACTATCAAGGAGGACCGCTGTCAGAGGATTTAGAAGCTAAAATTAAATGGTTCAATGAAAAGTCTGAAATGGAGGTTTTTTTGGTTCATAGCTCTGTGGAGTTAACTAGTTGTCTACCATTTGAGACTAATAATGATACATTATTTCCATCTGAAGATTTAGCACAACTCGAAAAAGGACAGATTATCGCAAAAATAGGCTTTGAAGAATTTTTTGGTCGTAAAATGATTGCCGTAATCATTCCCTTAATTGATGATGATATTCTTGAGGGAATGATTTTTTTGTATGTCCCTCTTGCTAAGATTTCAGAGCTAACAAAGGACTTTTCTTATCTTTGGCTTATAGGTGGAGTGGCCTTCACTGTGGTTGCATTAACGATAGGGTATATCATGATTGATCGGTTAACTCGCCCACTGGTGGATATGAAAAGGGCTGCAAAACGTGTATCTAAAGGTGATTACTCTACTAGAGTAGTTATCCATTCAAAGGATGAGGTTGGACAACTAGCAGCAGCCTTCAATCAAATGTCTGCTTCCATTCAACAAGAAGATGAGCGAAAAAGAGAGTTTTTAGCGGATGTATCACATGAACTTCGGACACCGATTTCCTATATTAAAGGATATAGTGAGGGGTTAGCTTCTGGGGTCATTCAATCCCCCCAAGAACAAGAGAAATATCTCAAGCTTATCAATAGAGAAGCGGGGAGGATGGGCAAGCTTGTTTCAGACTTGCTTGATTTATCGAAGATTGATGCTGGACAGTTTACGCTTGAAAGACATCCTTTTCCGTTAGCTCAGCTCATAGAGGATTTCGTTCAAAAGTATTTACAGGTGCTTAACGAGAAACAAATTACGTTGTCAGTTCACCTTAATCCCGACATTATCATCGATGCTGATGAAGGGAAAATTGAACAAATTTTGCAAAATATCATGGATAATGCGGTCAGATATACAGACAGTAGCGGAACAATTACTATTAGCTTAGAAAAACATCCATACGGGGCTAGCGTTGAGATTTCTGATACGGGGATTGGGATTCCAGAGGAAGACTTAATGAACATTACAGAAAGATTTTATCGAGTAAATAAAGCAAGGTCTAGGAGCAATGGTGGAACAGGCTTAGGGTTAGCCATTGCCGAAAAGCTCATTACGCTTCATTACGGTAAAATTGAGATTGAAAGTGAATTAGGGAAAGGAACGACTGTCCGGTTATTATTCAGGATTATTTAGTAGTATAGGGAAGGACACAGAGCAGAATTGGAAACTGCTCTGTACCTTTATTCTTGATTATGGACTTCATTAGGGATGGGAGACGGTGAGATTTCGATATGAATGGGAACAGCATCTTCTTCTTTAATAATGGGGAACATGATGGTTAAAAGACCATTATTGAGGCTAGAGCTGATTTTCTGTTTATTCACCTTTACTGGTAGTTTTATTGATTTTTCGAAGCTTCTATCAGAACGCTCTTTTAAATAGTATTGTAGTCTAGGCTTTAAAGTAGAGTAATTCCCCTGTATAACCAATTCTTGGTCTCGTAAGCTAACCACAACATCCTCCCTTGAAATACCAGGTAATTCGGCTTGAATATACAGTTGATCCTCTTCCTCAAACATATCACATCGAGGGAATAGTCCTTTTATCTTTGTTTCGTTAATAAGATTTGATATCGTTTCCCCAACCTTTTCATTACCGGAAAACGGTTGCTCAGATTGGTTAAAGACTTCCTTCCAAAAGCTTTCGGCTGCATATTGTTTCGTTAAATCAAGCCAATTTTTCCATTTTTCAGCTTCCATACTTAAAAACCTCCTCAAAAGCTCTAACTCCATCTATCTCTCTTGAATATCAATCTCAGAAATCTGTGTCTGTATACTCCTCGGGATTCTTATTTCGAGCACATCATCCTTATAATGAGCTATAGCTCCTTTTTTTCTAACGGCAGCAGGCAATTTAACTGTATGTTTATCATCAGGAGAAGGAATATGCTCAATGATGGCTTCATGTGAGGTGTGATAAATTTTCATCTCTCTTACCCAATGATCTTCTTTAATAGGAATTCTTAAAAATACAAAATCATGTGTCTCAAAAACGACGGCGTTTAGACTGTTTTCGTTGTGAGAGGAGGGTTGGTCATTGGTGAAGCTTTGGACCCCTTTTAGCCATTCTTGCGGGTTTAATATGCCGTCCATTTCCTTTGGAAACATGTTTGATATCATGTTCTGAACGTATTTATCAATGTCATTAGGATTCATGTTACTAAATTTTTTTTTCATTTCCTCGTTAAAAGGAAGATGATTCCACGGGAGCATCAACCTTTCCTCCTTTTATTCGTCTTAGCGGCGCAGATTCATATATGGGTTTCATGTTGTGGTATTCTATGCAGGAAATCGCCTAGTGGTTAAGGAATCATTGTCAGTAAGGAATGTTACACACTAATATTTGCATAAACATCTAGTACTAATTACTATAAGGTTAGTGAATAAAAAATGGTGGGGTATAAATGTGGGTAAAAAAACAGCACTCATAACAGGAGGGGCAACAGGAATTGGCAGAAGGACAGCGATTGAACTCGCTTCTGAAGGAATTGATTTAATCATCAATTATCGGCATAGTGTGGATATAGCAGAAGCTTTTGCAAAGGATCTAACGTCCGAATTTGGGACTAAAAACGTCCCGATAGGTGGAGATGTGTCGGACTATCAACAGTGCTGCGAGATGGTTAAGAAGGTAAAGCACCATTTTTCGTCCATTGATATTCTTGTCCATAATGCCGGACCCTATATCCATGAACGGAGAAAAATGGCGGACTATTCTGTTGAGGAATGGCAGTATCTCATCAATGGAAATCTCAACTCAGCTTTTTATCTTTCAAGTCTTCTTATCCCAAGAATGCGGAATCAGGCGTGGGGAAGGATTATTACCGTTGGTTTTGACAGGGTTGAATCAGCACCCGGTTGGATTTATCGCTCGGCTTTTGCTGCAGCAAAATCGGGTTTAGCTTCGTTAACGAAATCCATTGCTCTTGAAGAAGCAGAATTTGGGATTACAGCGAATATGGTTTGTCCAGGTGATATTGTCGGGGATTGGAAGGAACGAAACATTGATGACACAGTCGGAGTAAATGATGCATCTGTTCCGGTAGGAAGGCCAGGAACGGGGGAGGATATTGCTCGGGTTATATCCTTTTTAGCAGACAAGAAATCTGATTATATAACCGGCAGTATAATTCCTGTAACTGGCGGCAAGGATGTCCTCGGTAAAGTTTACAGGGATAATAAATAAGAAGCCCTACATTGATGGAGAAGCTAACTACTAGGCGGATAATCGTCTTGGAGTTAGCTTTTTTAGTTCATTCAATCAAATTACATCATCTGGCTATATGAGTTTCTATTAGACGAAATCATTAAAATCTTTAGTGATATTCTCTTGCACACATTAACTTTTTTTAACTCTAAATCTACCGTTTTAACATATAGTAAAGGTAAACACATGGTTTTAAAACTAGTCATTTAAACGTAATCTATGTAAAAAATGAGGGGTTTTTAAAAAGTTGTCAACTCCAATTTTTATGAAATATTTGGAATAGATGGTAAATAGCAGGGTTTAAGTAATTTAGTTACAAATTATTGATTGATTCTTTATAAACATAGATAGGTCATTGAAAAGATATCTTTCTCCAAGAGAGAAACTTTGTTTTCTAATTTATTATACTGGCAAATAGACATAGATGGGAATTCCTTCCTGAAATATTACAAGAATCGAATGCTATGATAGAGGGGCAAGCGAGAGAGAAACAATCTAGGGAGGAAATACAGATGAAAAAGAAAATGATTTTGACAGTGGCAGCAACAGCCGCACTACTTCTAGGAGCACCAGCTATAAATGGTGCAGAAGCAGCAAGTCCATCCTATAGTGTAGAGAAAAAGGTATATGTTTACCAAACAGGAAACATCAATTATGACAAAATAAATAGCTATCTACAAAAATACTTAAGTGATTATGAAATCAATTGGGAGAGTTTAAATACAAATCAAACGCAAGATCAGCAATCGAATGAACCTAAAGAGGAGCAACAGCCTATTCAAACTCCAGAACCGACGGCTCCAGCTCCAGAACAACCGGTACAGCAGCCAACTGCTCCACCTGTTCAAGAACAACCAGCACAACCAACAAAACCAAGTGAAGGTACATCAGCTCCTTCACAGGTAAGCGCATATGAGCAACAAGTCGTTGACTTAACGAACCAAGAACGGGCAAAGCAAGGTCTGCCTGCTCTAAAATTGGATATAGAATTAAGCAAAGTAGCAAAAGAGAAATCAGTTGATATGAAAAATAATGGTTATTTCAGCCATACAAGTCCAAACTATGGTTCACCCTTTGATATGATGAAGCAGTTCGGGATTTCATACCGCACTGCCGGAGAAAACATCGCAATGGGGCAACGTTCACCTGAAGAAGTTGTCAATGCTTGGATGAATAGTGAAGGTCACCGTAAAAACATCCTAAGTAGTTCCTATACTCATATTGGTGTAGGTCATGTAGCGGACGGGAACTACTGGACTCAAATGTTTATTGGGAAATAAATGGAAGTGTCAGGTCCTCCAGCTTTTGGAGGCCTGGCTTTTTTGTGGTTAAATAAGGGGAAAGAATGATACCCTATTATGGGAAGAAACAATTAGATAGCGGGTGAAGATTTTGTATAAATTATATACTCATAATGATCTTGATGGTGTTGGTTGTGGGATTGTAGCGAAGCTGGCATTTGGTGACAAAGTGGATGTAAGGTATAACTCCGTAATGGGATTAGACACACAGGTTGAACGGTTGTTTGAGCATGAGAAGAAGTTAAGTGAGTTCCATTTATTCATAACTGATTTATCCATTAATGAAGAAAATACAAAACGTGTAGAGACGCTCCATCAGAGTGGAGGAAAGGTAAACTTTATTGACCACCATAAGACAGCGCTCCATTTTAATGACTACAGCTGGGGGTCAGTTAAGGTTGAATATGAAGATGGAAGGCTCACTTCTGCAACCTCATTGCTTTATGAACATTTGCTTCAAAACAAGTGGATTCAACCATCTAAAGCTGTTGATCAATTCGTAGAACTCGTTCGACAATATGATACATGGGAATGGGATCAAAACGATAATGTGAAAGCGAAGCAATTGAATGATTTGTTTTTCATGTTCTCGATAGATGAATTCGAGGAAAAGATGATTGATCGATTAACACAACATCAAGAGGGCTTTGAGTTTGATGAGTTTGAACAAAAGCTTTTATCGATGGAAGAGGACAAAATCGAGCGATATGTCAGAAGGAAAAAACGAGAGACGTTCCAAACGTTTATTGATGATTATTGTGCAGGGATTGTCCATGCGGAGTCTTATCATTCTGAACTTGGCAATGAACTAGGAAAAGAATATCCACATTTAGATTACATAGCGATTTTAAACGTCGGTGGGAAAAAAATCAGCTTCAGAACCATCCATGATCATGTAGACGTTTCCGCTGTTGCAGGCCAATTTGGCGGCGGAGGCCATGCCAAAGCTTCAGGGTGTTCGATGGGCAAGGAAGCCTTCGAATTATATGTTCAGGAAGTCTACCCATTAGATCCGATAAAACCAGATGCTTTTAGAAATCGATACAATCTTAAAGAATCCCCAAAAGGGTCACTTTATGATACTAGACACGGCGAAAAATTCTTTGTTTTTCCGACACAAGAAAACCAGTGGGGGATTGAGAGAAGAAACGGTGCGATTGACGTTACCTTCAATGAATTTCAAGAGGCGGAAAATTATTTGAAAAGAAATTTCGGCGCCTCACTCTCAAGGGACGATGTATACGTCAAGTACTTAATTGATTTTTATTTAAAGCAAAAAGATTAAATGAAAAGGGAAGACACCAATATCTGTGTCCTCCCTTTTCAAATACTTTAGGCTTCTAATCTCTGTGGATCTTCCCCGACTTGAACCATTTCCCTACGTAGATATAGGGAGTATTGGTCTTTAGGGATTTCGTATAGGTCATAAACGTCTCCATTGGCGTTCAGTTGATCATAAATCATTTTTCTAGTTTCATTAGCCTTTACCACATAGGGAAGCTTTTCAGCCGCTTTAATTGAGCGGATGTTTTCTTTTCGGATACGCATAAAGATGGTCTCAATGTCCTTCTCATAAAACACTTCTTGAAAAAAAGCATCCTTTGCGGGTGCATTATAGCCTTTACCGTGGTAAGGTTTTCCAATCCATGTTCCCAAGAATCCTGCCCCGTCCTGAATATCAAATAAATTAATCGTGCCTATTGGGGCACCCCAATCGTCGAGTATCGTCCTAGAAATGAGCTCGCCTCGTTCTTCAGCTTCAATGGTTTGTTTTGTTACGAAAACAAATTCATCGTAAGAATATGCCTTTTGACGTACAAAAGGGAAGACATCTGGATGCGACATAAGCTCGAAAAGAACGTGAGAATCATGAAGATCGCGTTTCTTGAGCATTTTGTATCCCTCCTAATAGCAGGGCAGATTTTCTCCATGTACAAATAGACATGGACCACCCTCGAAATTTTTTGTAAAAATTGCTAAAAAATTTCGGGGTGGGAATCGAACCCACTAGAACCAGGATACTGGTGGCGCACCATTTGCCTTCCCTTATTACAGTTTCCAATATGAACTTTTCTATTAAACAATTTCCATAGAGAATCATACTAAAAATAAGCGAAAAAGAAAATAGTTTTTTTGCGTATTTTTATAACTTTTTTTTGCCAAATTTCATCAAATTTTACTAATTAAAAAACTCCTGTATATTGCAGGGCTAATACGATAAATCCAAGTATCCACACATAGACAGCGAAAATTTTTAGCGATTTTTTTTGAAGGAACTGAATCATCCACACAACGGCTACATAGCCACATAGAGCTGAAGCAACAGTTGCAACCATTAAACTGCCGAGAGACACGGCTTCGGTTGTACCTGAAAATAGCTCGGGTAACTTATAAACAACGCCACCTGCAATCGCTGGTATCGATAGTAAAAAGGAAAAATAAGCGGCTGTCTCTCTGTCAAGTTTTCTAAATAGTGCAGCTGCAATTGTTAGGCCAGACCGAGATAGAGCCGGCATGATGGCGGCAGATTGTGCCACACCAATAAATAATGCATCCCCGTACGAAATTTGATGCATTTTTTTACGACCATTTCGAATTCCATCAGCCATCCAAAGAATCATCCCTGTCACAAGAAATTCCCAGCCAATCGTTACGCCACTTTTTGAAATCGAATCAAAAAAATCATCGAAAAGTACTCCGACAATGACGGCCGGGATTGTGCCAATAACGAGTAGTTTAGCGGTTTTCCCTAATGGATGTTTGATCACATCGATGAGCTCATCTTTATAAATGACCAGAACAGCTAATAGTGTACCAGTGTGAAGCATGGTATCAAGAAATAACCCAGCTTCATCAAGACCAAAAAGATGCCTGCCCAGATACAAGTGTCCCGTACTGGATATCGGCAGAAACTCAGTGAACCCCTGAATCACCCCAAGGATGAATGCTTCAATTTTTGACATCATCTCCATAACTATCACCTCATAGAAGTTGCTTGTACTACAAATGTATTCAGATTGTCCAAAACCAAGAACTTCTCATCTAGTCGGAGTGGAATATACTTAAACGATGAAACTTTTATTCAGGTCCTACGTAAATAAGAAAAGGGTGAAAATAGGGGGGATGGAAATGCCTAGCAATGAAGAAAGACTTCTATCGGCTGCAATTTATGCAATAAGTTTTTTTACTGTCTTTATTGGCCCACTCGTCATCTGGCTAGTTAAAAAGAATGAATCAAGTTTTATTGATTATCATGGGAGAGAATACTTGAACTTCCTCATTTCGTACGCTGTATATGGAATCGTTAGTTGGATTCTGATGATTGTTTTGATTGGGTTTATCTTGGCACCGGTTGTTGGAGTTTTAGGTGTCGTATTTACAATCGTTGGGGCGATTAAAGCTTACGAAGGTCAGGAATATCGAATTCCATTTATTTTCCGGATTTTATAATTTATAGAGGTTGAATCAATGGCTTAGTATTTGTAAGCTTTTGGTTTGACCTTTTTTTGTTGAAAAAGTTAATGGGCACCTATACGTTATTTACCAAAGCATCTTTTCCTATGAAAATACTTTAATATGCTAAAATAACTAATGAAAATTAATTGTTTTTGTAGAAAGGAAGATATACGTGGCAATCGATGCAGGTCTTGTCCTTGAAGGTGGAGGGATGAGGGGAGTTTATACGGCTGGTGTTCTTGAATATTTTTTAGAGCAGGGGATTGAATTTCCTTATGTGATTGGTGTTTCTGCAGGTGCGGCCAATGCTGCCTCCTACTTATCTAAACAAAAAGGAAGAAATAGAAAAGTAAACATTGATATGGTTTCAGATCCTCGCTATATTTCTTGGCAAAATTTTATAAAAACGAGGCAAGCCTTCGGAATGGATTTTATTTTTGATGAAATCCCGAATAAAATTGTCCCTTATCATTACGATGAGTTTTACAAGAATGAAGCAGAGTTTGTGGTGGGAACAACCGATTGTCTGAGTGGGGAACCGGTGTATTTTTCAAAAGAAGATTATGAACAAGATATGTTAAAAGTTATTCGCGCGTCAAGTTCATTACCGTTTCTGTCTCCTGAAATGCATTTTAAGCATAAAATCCTTCTTGACGGTGGAATTAGTGACCCGATTCCCCTTAGGAAATCGATTCAAGACGGTAATAAACGGAATGTGGTTGTTTTAACGAGGAATGAAGGCTATTTAAAAAAACCGTCCAAATTTCAATTCCTTGTGAAACGGAAATATCCGCAATACAGTGGATTGCAGACTGCTTTAGCCAAGCGTTATCAAGTCTATAATGATACGATTGCCTTTTTAACAGAAGAGGAGAAAAAAGGGAATGTCATGATTATTAGACCGACAGAGTCGTTGGAGGTTGGTCGTATGGAACGAAATCCAGCAAAACTTGAAAAACTATATCAACAGGGGTATGATGACGCAAGAAAAGCTGAAGGTCGTCTGTTAGCTTGGTAATAGTAAAAAGCCGTCCTAACTCGGATGGCTTTTTTCATAGATTTTAATAGAATGAATTTGGTGCGAGTTTAATAGAATAGAGTAATAAGCTAAAGAATTGTGAGGAAGAATTCTTATGAGCATTAAACAATATTATTTTAGAACAGCTCAATCCTATTTACAGGGCTTTATCGCAGCAATTACTCTATTTACCCTTCTATTAATTTTCGGGTTGCTCCTACCATCGAGACCGCCATTAGGCTTGTTGTTTATCCCTTTTACCTTATTTGCAGTTGTCCAATTTCAGGGTTATTTACGTTACAGGAAACGTTCACTGGAGGCACTATTTGTCCGTCTGGACGAAGACTTAGATGATTTTTTTTCACATTCCGATTATCTGCTTACTTTTGCTCCGGCCCCTGCCCTCAGGCTGTTGCTATTCCATCCCAATAGTTTGCTTGCAGGAGAAATTTTAGAACTAAACCAAAAGGTTTGGCGCTACCTTTTACCCAATGTGTTGGATCGTCGCTTAAAAAAGACCTTTGGTTTATATGATTCTAGAGGAAACCTCTTAGCTTATTTTATCGCAATGAATCAAAGAGTTGAAGTGATGGATGTGGATAAGAACGTAGTGATGGTTTATGATCATCATAAACAATTAGGTACCGCGGATGAAACCGGTGTGAAATTTACTAGGAGTAGCCATTCTAGTGTCTATACGGATGTACAGGTAGTGAGGGAAGAACAAGTTGTGTCAAGATTACAAAGAGGGTGGATGCCAACAAAATGGACTAAACACTTTACGATTAACACTCCCATCCTCTCGTTTGACATATCTGCCAATCAGACAGACAAGCTACTAACTCTGGCTGCTGTCATCAGCCATTATCAATATGAAAATCATTAAACCGAATAATCGTTTAGAAAGTTTTCACTTTTTTGATGTAGTTTATGTTCATTTCGTTTTACAATAGCATCAAGAGGTTTTTTTTCGAAAGGAATGTTAACATGAAGAAGTTTTTGATTGTGATCGGACTTATTTTAGCAGTTTTATTTGTAGTCGATAAGACGGTTTTACAGGATGAAGGAATGATTAATAAAGTCGGGCTTACAGGGAAATATAAAAAGCTCGATAACCTAGATGAACTTCCTATAGGCTTGGCAGAAGGGAACCTAGCACCCGATTTCTCTTTGGTTGATTTAAACGGGAATTCGATAAAATTAAGTGAATATCGAGGAAAAAAAGTTCTTGTAAACTTTTGGGCTACATGGTGCCCGCCATGTAAAGCGGAGATGCCTTATATGCAAGAAATGTATGAGAAATATCAGGATGAAGGGTTTGAAATTTTAGCAGTTAACTCGACCGTAACAGAAAAGTCACGGGAAAATGTCGTCGATTTTGTTGAGGAATATGGATTGAGTTTTCCAATTCCTATGGATGAAAAAAATCGTGTCTCCAGTGATTATGAAATCATGGCATTCCCAACAAGCTTTTTCATTGATTCAGATGGAGTCATTCGCAGTATCACAGTCGGCGGTATGACGAAGGAGCATCTTGAAGGGGAAATTAAAAAACTACCTTAACGGATTGCTTTAGTGCCACCCGTTTATCAGTGGGTGGTTTTTCTAAAAAAGGTTTTAACTTAGAGAATTGTCCAGCTCCAGCGCCCTAGCGGCTAGTGTCCTTCGCTCTCCTAGTAAAAATCGGCTTTTGGATTTTTACCGCCGCAACGATTGCGTCAAGCACGAATGCGCCTCCGGCTCTTCGTGTTTCCTTTATCTCAGTTGGAGCGCTCCAGGCCATACGCCGCTGACCAGGGCGCTTGCGCTTTCCCTTTTTGTTGAACATTCAGTGAAGTTGTGGCATCTTTTAATATAGTACATAGTTTGGAGGCGGCGAATGATGATGATTGATTTAATTAAGTGTCATGGATCAGGAAATGATTTTCTTTTAATAGATGAAATGGGAAGAGATTACGGCTTTACAGAGGAGAGTCGTGCAGAGCTGGCGAAGTCTCTTTGTAACCGTGAAACAGAGCTTGGTGCCGATGGCATCCTGTTTATTTTGTCAAGTACAAAAGCGGATGCAAGAATGCGTGTGTTTAATTCAGATGGTTCAGAAGCTTCGATGTGCGGGAACGGTTTGCGTTGTGCCGGGCGTTATATCTGTGAGAAGCTTGGGGTCAACGAGGCGATTGTTGAGACAATGAAGGCAAATTTACAAGTGAAAAAAGAAGCGGACATTTTCCCAGGAGTCCCAACTTATAATGTTGAAATTTCTCCGGTTTCGTTCCGTTTAGAGGACCTTCCGTTAAAATTGGACCAAGAAGAATTGATTCAGCAAAAAATCCCGGGCTTGTCCAGTGAGCTTATTTTCTCAGCCTTAGCGGTTCCAAACCCACATCTTGTGGCAATCGTTGACAATGAACAAGTGGAATCAGACTTGCAAAAGGAATTAAGTGAAAAAGTAAATGGACTAAACGAGTGGTTCCCGGATGGAGTCAATGTAAGTTTTATTAAGCTCCTTGAGAAGGGAAAAATATATGTTCGCACCTTTGAACGCGGCGTAGGCTTTACCAATGCATGCGGAACTGCGATGTCTTCCTCAAGTCTTGTGACCTGCTTAATTGGTGAAAATCAGTTTGAAAAAAAGATCTCTGTTTATAACAACGGGGGTATGGTTCAATGCGTCGTGCATAAAGTGGCTGACCGTTTTACGATTGATTTAATCGGCAATGCGACTTATCTGTATAAAGCAACAGTCGATCCAGAAAGCCAGAAGGTTATCGAAAAGCAAGGTTACAGTGAACAAGAGGCTTATCAACATTTACGTGAACATGCCCAAACTGTGTTAAGCGCAAAGTAAAGCAGGTAAACCCTGAAAAGTAAAATTTTCAGGGTTTTTTTTGTCGTTTAGGAATTTCCTAGAGCGTCGAATGTGCCCTTTATCTATATTCTTACTCTCTAGACATTATTTTTTTCTTTCGCTATCAAGTGTGGCCAAGTGGCAAACAAAATCGGAGAAACGGTCACATTGAAGGACTCAATGTGACCAAACAGCAAAGGAAGTTGGAGAAACGGTCACATTGAAGGACTCAATGTGACCAAACAGCAAAGGAAGTTGGAGAAACGGTCACATTGAAGGTCCGTTCTCCATTCACTATTTCTTCTTTTTCCCTTTTCGCAGAACGGCCAAAACCGGGTCGAAGTTTTGCTCGTCTTTTACCTTTTGATAATCTGCAAAAGGAGAACCTTTTTCATTTATCCTTTTCATCATGTTGTTAATTTTAAAATCTGTAATTGATAAATCCTCATTTACTTCTTCCCAGAACAATGGAGCAGCTACAGTGGCTTGCTGTTTGCCTCGAGGAGAAAAGGGAGCAATGATTGTTTTTCCTTCTGCATGCTGCACATAGTCAACATAGAGGCGGTTTCCACGTTTTTTCTTCATTCGTTCAATTGTAAAAGAATCAGGACTTTTGCTGATAAGGTATTCTGCTATAAACGCTGTAAACAATCTCGTTTCGTCGTACGTATATTTATTTTTTGGCAGTGGTATGTAAATTTGCAAGCCCTTATTTCCTGAAGTTTTTATAAAACTAATTAGTTCAAGCTGATCCAAGACCTCTTTTATCAGTAACGCTGCCTCAACAGCTAAATGGAAAAAATCCCTTGAGGGTGGGTCAAGATCAAACACGATTTCGTCTGGCCCGGTGCTGCTAATGGTTTGAAATGGGATATGGAATTCCACCGCAATTTGATTTCCTAACCATAGCAGGGTTTTTAAATCATTGCAGACAATATAATTTATTCCTTCTGACATCGAGGTTTGTACAAAATCAGGTGAGTAATCGGGAGTATTTTTTTGATAAAAAGCTTCTCCAAACATCCCATGGGGATAACGAATCACAGTCAATAGCCGATCTTTCAAAAACGGGAGCATAAACGGGGATACTTCCCGTAAATATTGAATAAACTCCATCTTACTTACTGCAGGTTCTTCCCAAATGGGTTTGTCAGGATGAGTAATTTCAATCCCGGTTGGAAGATTTTTTTGCTGCTCAACAAACCTTTCAAATGTACAATCCTCTGGCTTTATATCAAACCGAAATCGATGAAAATGAGGTTCGCGCATTTGGTCTTCATAAAGCTCTAGGTACTTTACTTCCAAACAGATTGCTGGATCAACATAAAGAAAGCGATCGTCCTCCCGAATATGGTTATCTTTAATGGTCTGAAAAAGTGCTGCCTTTTCATCAGGCTTAAACCCAAAAAGAACTGCTCCGAGAGGAGAGAATTCCTTCCCCTTAAATACGGAAACATAAAAATAACCATTGGATTTTTCATATGCAGTGACAAAGCATGATACGTATTTCCAGTTCTTGAACTTATACCACTTATCTGTGCGTTTTCCTTCTTCCCATAAGCTATTTAGATGTTTCGCGACAATCCCTTCGCCGTCGTTTAAAAGGATATGGTCCCATAATTGAGAAAAGTCACTTTCTGCCGGAACCAACTGGAGAAGCTTTGGGTTTGACTTTTCTGGAAATGAAGGTAGCTTCAAATCATTAAAAAAGTGTTCTAATATCTCACGTCGCTGTTGATAGGGCTTTTTTGTCGTATCTTTCCCCTGGAGTTTAAGAACATCAAAAACCATCAACCTACAAGGGTTTTCCTTTGCCTTTTCTTTAATTCTTTCAGTCGAACGCATCCTGCCCCTAATTTGAAGCGCCCCAAAGTTTGCGTTATAGGGGCTTTCTAGGTCAACAAGCTCACAATCAAGTGTCAATGGCAAAAAGGGGCGGAAAAGCTCTAGATTGTCTCGTAAAAAAGCTTCGATCTCCGGAAAGTTCCCCAAAAGGCTATTCCCATTTCTACTCGTTAATTTTATCTCTTTTCCCCATTCTAGGAAGGCACGAAATCCATCATACTTTACCTCGTAACGCCATTCGTCTCCTTGCGGGAGCTGAAAGGTAAGTGTCGGCAGCATTGGTTTCATGATAGTCTCCTTTCCGGTCTTTTAATGATTCTTTTATGTGGTTAGTTTTCCAGAAGTGACGGAAACTAAACCACTGGCAAATGTTTATAAGGATGATTCAAGATTTCTTACATAAATTAAGCTTAACCTATTTAGAAATGGAGAAATGTCGATGCATACAATGTGGAAAGGAAGCATCTCGTTTGGGTTGGTTAATATCCCAATAAAGTTGCATACGGCAACAGAGGATAAGGACATCAAATTACGAACCCTTCATAAAAAATGTCACTCCCCTGTTAAATATGAAAAAGTTTGCTCCGTTTGTGAAGAAGAATTACAGCCGGATGATATTGTGAAGGCATATGAGTATACCAAAGGAAAATATGTTGTTCTTGAAGACGAAGAACTCGAAAGCTTAAGAAAAGAAAACGAGGATAAAGCTGTAGAAATTATTGATTTTGTGAAAATGGAAGAAATCGATCCGATTTACTACAACCGCAGCTATTATATGTCTCCAAATGAAGGTGGGGGTAAGGCGTATTCCTTGTTAAGAAAAGCGTTAAAGGAATCGCAAAAGGTTGGGCTAGCGAAAATTATCATCAGGGCGAAGGAACAATTAGCCATAGTAAGGGTTTATGAAAACACACTGGTAATGGAGACCATTCATTTTCCTGACGAAGTAAGGAGTTCCGCTGATGTCCCTAGTGTTCCGGCCGAAGATAAAGTTACTGATAAGGAACTGGATACAGCGATTATGCTTATCGATCAATTAACAACTGAATTCAATCCTGAAAAATATAGTGATGACTATCGAACGGCATTGCTTGAACTTATTGAAAACAAGCGTACGGGACAAGAAACGGTAACAGCAAAAGAAAAAGAGCCGGTTACCAATGTTACTGATTTAATGGCGGCACTTCAGGCCTCAATCGACCGAACCAAGCCGGAGAAGGCAGAAACCGTGAAGAAGAAAGAACCTGCAAAACGAAAGCGTACTGTCACGAAGGTAAAAAAACAAGCATAAACATTGCGCAAAAACCGATTTTGCTTATGCATATCGGTTTTTTCTTGTTTGTGGACATTATCTATAAGAAAATGGAGTAAGAGATAAAACGCATTCAAGGGAGGCGTTAGGGTGGAAACATACATTTTATCAATTGATCAGGGAACGACAAGCTCCAGAGCGATCTTATTTAATAAACAAGGTCAGATTGTTCATTCGGCCCAAACAGAATTTACTCAATATTTTCCAGAGCCTGGCTGGGTGGAACATAATGCGAATGAAATTTGGGGTTCTGTTCTTTCGGTGATTGCTACTGTACTAACAGAGTCTGGTGTTAAATCCTCACAAATTGCGGGTATAGGGATAACAAATCAACGAGAAACAGCAGTCGTTTGGGACCGAGAGACTGGGGATCCTATTTATCATGCGATTGTTTGGCAATCAAGGCAAACAGCAGAAATTTGTGAAGAGCTAAAAACAAAAGGCTACAATGATTTATTTAGAAAAAAAACTGGTTTGTTAATCGACGCCTATTTTTCCGCCACTAAGGTGAAATGGATTCTTGATCATGTTGAGGGTGCACGTGAGCAGGCGAAACAAGGCAAGCTTTTATTTGGCACGATTGATACCTGGTTAATCTGGAAGCTTACTGGAGGAAACGTGCATGTCACAGATTACTCCAATGCTTCGAGAACCTTAATGTACAATATTCACGATTTAGAGTGGGACGATGAGTTATTAGCAATTCTAGATATACCAAAGACTATACTACCAGAGGTGCGACCATCTTCAGAGATATATGGAAAAACCATTCCTGAACAATTTTTTGGGCAGGAAGTGCCAATCGCGGGGGTAGCGGGAGACCAGCAGGCAGCACTGTTTGGGCAGGCTTGTTTTGAGGAAGGAATGGCGAAGAATACGTATGGCACTGGTTGCTTTATGTTAATGAATACAGGGACGAAGGCTGTCCAATCTAAACACGGTTTATTGACAACAATAGCTTGGGGGTTAAATGGAAAAGTGGAATATGCTCTAGAAGGGAGCATTTTTGTTGCTGGCTCTGCGGTACAATGGTTGCGGGATGGGTTAAGAATTCTCAAAACTGCTTCAGATAGTGAAAAATATGCAGAGAGAGTAGAATCCACGAACGGGGTTTATGTCGTTCCTGCTTTTGTGGGCCTTGGAACCCCTTATTGGGATAGCGATGTCCATGGGGCAGTCTTCGGGTTAACAAGGGGGACGTCAAAAGAACATTTTGTTCGGGCGACCTTGGAGGCGTTAGCTTATCAAACGAAGGATGTTCTTGCGGCGATGGAGGCAGACTCTAGCATCCAACTAAGAACGTTGCGAGTGGATGGTGGGGCTGTTAAAAATGATTTTCTAATGAAATTTCAAAGTAGCCTACTTAATGTACCAGTTGAGCGCCCGACCATTAATGAAACAACCGCTCTCGGTGCTGCTTTTCTTGCTGGGCTAGCTGTCGGCTACTGGGAAAGCCCCGAGGAAATCGGAAAACAATGGGCAATAGAAACACGTTTTGAACCAGAAATGACGGAAGAGCAAAGGACCCACCTCTACACTGGTTGGAAAAAAGCAGTAAATGCTGCCATGGCTTTTAAATAGGCTGTTTTCGTAAAGATTGTTGTTAAAATTGTAAAAATCTTAAAGCCGATTTTTACTACCTAAGCCGATTTTAACGCAAGATAAGCTTTTTCGTACGTTATAGAAAGTTTGCATGCTCTTTTTTCCCATAATAAAAATGAAAAAAAAGCATAATCCAACCTATTTTGTATCCAAGAGCAACAAAGTTTGAGAAAAGAGCCTTTAAATAAAGGGAGATTTATTCCATAAAAAGTGGGGAATCCATCATGTTTTCAAATCTCAGGCGTACTGAAATTACTGAGCAAATGTCTACTCAGGAGTTTGATTTATTGATTATTGGCGGAGGAATCACAGGCGCGGGTATTGCTCTCGATGCTGCTTCACGAGGGTTGAAGACAGCCTTAGTTGAAATGCAGGACTTTGCTGCAGGTACTTCGAGTCGTTCAACTAAGCTTGTTCACGGTGGCTTACGTTACTTGAAACAATTTGATATCGCTGTTGTCAAAGAAGTGGGCAAGGAACGAGAAATTGTTTATGAGAATGGCCCCCATGTCACAACCCCAGAATGGATGCTGTTACCCCTGTACAAGGGAGGAACATTCGGGAAGGTGACCACCTCAATTGGTTTACGTGTTTATGATTTTTTAGCTGGGGTTAAACATGAGGAACGCCGGAAGATGTTAAATGTGCAAGAAACACTTGCGAAAGAGTCCTTGTTAAAAAAAGACGGGTTAAAGGGTGGAGGGTATTATGTAGAATACCGGACCGATGACGCCAGACTGACAATCGAAGTTTTAAAGACAGCAGTTGAAAAAGGCGCGGTCGCAATGAACTATTCGAAGGTTACCACCCTCATTTATAAAAATCGGAAAATTGCTGGTGCAGAAATTTCCGACCTCGTAACAGGTGAAACGTATTGCATTAAAGCTAAAAAAGTAGTGAATGCAACGGGGCCATGGGTGGATGAAGTTAGGGAAATGGATGCCTCAAAGCAAGGAAAATCATTGATTTTATCAAAAGGGGTTCATCTGGTTATTGACCAATCTCGTTTTCCACTAAATCAAGCCATTTATTTTGATACCGCTGATGGAAGAATGGTGTTTGCGATACCTCGAAATGGAAAGGCGTATGTCGGGACGACGGATACTTTTTATCAAGGCGACTTGGTCAATCCAGAAATAACAGAGGCTGATCGAAATTATCTTATTGAGGCTATTCGGTATATATTTCCTGAAGCAAATGTAACGGTAGAGGATGTGGAGTCAAGTTGGGCGGGAATCCGCCCCCTTATTCATGAGGATGGGAAGGGCCCGTCGGAGATTTCAAGAAAGGATGAAATCTGGGAGTCGGATAGTGGATTGATTACCATTGCCGGGGGAAAGCTTACGGGTTATCGTAAAATGGCTGAAACAGTTGTTGATTTGGTGGCAAGCCTTATACGGGAAGAGGAAGAACGCATCTTTAAATCCTGTCAAACTAGGAATCTTCCAATTGCAGGTGGGGATGTAGGAGGGAGTAGGGAATTTTCCGCGTACATTGAAAGGAATAGTATCGAAGGAATATCCGCCGGCTTGAGTGAGCCCGAGGCAAAAAAACTAATATTAATGTATGGTGCGAATGCTCATAATATTTTTAATTTGGTTAAGCAAAATAGAACAGAAGCTGAAGAGTATCAGTTACCACTTTTGCTATATGGTCAATTAATTTATAGTATCGAGGCAGAGATGGCTTATACGCCCCTCGATTTCTTTTTCCGTCGTACAGGAGCTTTGTTATTTGACTTGAATGTAGTGTTATCCACAAAGGAGAATGTCATTTCCTACATGGCTATGCGACTTTCGTGGACCGAACATCAACAAGAAAACTATACTAAGGAACTAGAAACTGCTATTGTAAGGGCAACGAAGACAGCAGACTGATTTTCAGATATTTCAATGGTAGTTTTATAACCGTATTCTAGAGAATCCAATAGAGCAAAGACGTTTGGAAAGATAGACTTCCAGGCGTTCTTTTTATTTTATCCTATCTATATTTATATTTTAAAAATCAATTCCTTTATTTAAAAGGAATTTTCCAAGTGTTTGTCAAAATAGTATGATGCCCCAAATCGAGCAAGGAGAGAAGGCATTGTAACGCCCTTTAACAGGGACAGAGAATAATAATTAAGGAAAGGGCTGTTATATATGAAATCATGGTCGACGTGGTTAGTTGCGCTAGGATTAATTGTTGTTCTTGTCGGTGGTTATTATGGCTATACCGTGACTGAGACTGGTAAAAAAGAGCCGGAAACCGTAGCAAAAGGTGAAAGTGAAAAAGTAGTTGCGAGTGAAACGGTAGCAGAATTCACTGAAGAGGCAGAAACTAGTAAGTATAAAAATGTGGGTTTGTTCATTAAAGAGTTCCATGACAAATATAATGATACACTTGGTTGGGGTGGAATTGATTCTGTGAAATGGAACGAGCAAAAAGACATTTCGACTGAAATTCTTAATGTAATGGATACGATTCAGACAGAAAATCAAGCGTTACAACAGGACCTAGATAGGATCTCTTCTTATGCTAAAACCGTAATCTCAGGAAAGAAAGATAAAGATCCCCTATTAAAGCTTCATCGTTACTTCCATGATTTAGATATTGAGTTTAATGGGTATGGTAATACGAAGGATTACTATAATATAACCACATATAAAAGCGAAAGCTAAATTAAATTTAAGGTGAAATTCAAAGGATAGGTTATCATCATGAAAATTGTCGTTGTATCCGATACACATATTCCGAAGAAAGCAAAGGGATTTCCGTCAAGGTTAGTACGGGACCTACAGTCAGCCGATTTAATTATTCATGCAGGCGATTGGCAGACGGTTGAGGTCTATAATGAATTATGTCAGTTTGGCAAAGTAGTGGGAGTAACAGGAAATGTTGATAGTCCTGAGTTAGGGAAAAGGTTGAATGCTAGAGAGATTGTCGAGGTAGAGGACTTTAGGTTCGGAGTTGTTCATGGACACGGAATCGGAAAGACAACCGAAAAAAGGGCAAAAGCAGCGTTTTTGGAAGGGGAAGTAGACTGTATTATTTTTGGACATTCCCATATCCCTTTATTGAAACTAGAAGATGACCTTGTCCTGTTTAACCCTGGCTCTGCTACAGATAAACGTCGTCAAAAACAATACTCCTACGGGATGATCACACTAAGTTCTGAACCTAAATTTGAACATATTTTCTATGATGAGAAAAGCACACTTTAACGCTGGTAAAGTGTGCTTTTGCTTTACTTTTTGATGGAGTGAAACTAACGGCCTCGTTTTACATTGCCAAAAAGAAAAGGACTAAGTCACTCCGGAATTGAACAAAATAGAATCGTCAATACATTAGGGAATGGAGTGATGAAGTGAAGTCCTTTACGGTTGATTTTCATGCAGAGGATCAAGTAGGAAAAATGACTGTGCAAAAATTATCTGAGGAAGATTATAGCCAGGTCACTGCCGGTGGAACAAGACATTTATTTGATCTTGATACGAATATAGGATTTTTTGTATTTTTTGATGCAGTAGATAAGGATGATAAAGCAAGTTATCTTATCCTTCAATATGAGGAAGATAATGAAGAGCCTATTGCATGTTACGGATTTGAGCTCCATGCTTTTTATGAATTTGTTGCATTGTATTTAAATGATTTAGAGTACAATGAAGAAGTGAGCGAGGAAGAAGAAGAGTACGGACCGATTCATCATTTAGCCCATCTCCTTTATCATATTGTTGAAGAGGGAAAAGCAATAGAGGTATAAAAAAAGAGCAATCTGCTCTTTTTTTATACCTCTTCTTCCACTGAAAGATTCTCTTTGCAATAGTCTTTAACAAGCGCTTCTTCATCCTCTTCGAGGGCAAAATCGAGGATGTTTTCTGTGGAGCGTTCAATAAAATAGTATTGAAGAATTTTGGGCTCTTCATTTACGATTGAAAAGATGACTTTTAATAATAATCCATTTTCAGTATATAATTCATCTTCTTCATCAACAGCGATTTGCAAGAAGAACTCATAGCGATCCCCATTTAACACCCCAAACGGGTCTTCTAACAACTCAACGGTATGTCCAGTAATTTCCATATAACATCATCCTTTAATTTTTCTCCTCTTATTATATATCGAAAAACCGAGAAACAATCAACTAATTGAAATTTAGGTTTAGAAAGTATGAACACAAAGAATTCATTTTTTTATGAACTTAATGTGAAAGTTGCCAGCTGAATCTATAAGAGCTTTCCCTCAAAAGCTAAAATAAGATTGTTAGATTATTCCTAGAGAGGTATCTTATTTGTTTATGTGAAATATTTCACAATAAACAAGTTGAACTTGTTGTTAAGGGTCCAAGAAAAGGGGGGCAACATAGTGACAAACGAAAAGACCAATAAAAGCATACTTAATAAAAAAATTGAAAGGCGAACCTTTTTAAAATGGTCAGGAGCAATCGGTGTTCCAGCCGTTCTTGGTGGCGTTGGAGCAAAAAGATTTTTAGAGAAAAAGGAGCTTGACCTAACAGCTAGCACCAAGGAAGAAGGTCCTGAAACCATCGTTTCGACCTGCAGCATTAATAACTGTGGAGGCCGATGTGTCATAAAAGCCCATGTGAGAGACGGTGCGGTTGTAAGAGTCAGTACCGACACCAATAATGAAGATGATATCCTTACTCCGCAGATGAGAGCGTGCATTAGAGGACGAGGGTACAAAAAATTGTTGTACCACCCGGACCGTTTAAAGTATCCAATGAAACGGGTAGGGAAACGTGGCGAAGGAAAATTTGAACGGATTAGTTGGGAAGAGGCGGTAGAAACGATTGCCAAGGAAATGAAAAGGATTGGCGACGAACATGGCCCGGAATCACGTTATGTTAACTACGCTTCTGGTCAATCATGGGGTTTATTTAGTGGCCGAAATATGGCAAGGAAACTACTAGCTATGACTGGTGGTTATCTAAATTACCGCAATGATTATAGCTCCGGGGCTGCAAACGTTGCTACTCCATACACCTATGGGACGAATAACTCAGGAAGCAGTTTTGATACGCTGCTCCATACAAAGTACATTATACTCTGGGGGCAGAATCCAGCTGAAATGATTAACTCCACTCCTTTTATGCATTACCTACGTGAAGCCAAAAATAGAGGGGCAAAAGTGGTGGTCATTGACCCTCGTTATACAGATACGTCTATTGGCTTTGCAGATGAGTGGATTCCAATTTTACCGACAACGGATTCGGCAATGATGGACGCAATGTCTTATGTCATCGTAAAGGAGAACTTGTTTGATAAAGAGTTTGTAAAGCAGCACTGCCAAGGATTCGATCATAGTCAAATGCCCGAAGGAATCCCTGGTGAGGAGTCACTGGTGAGCTACCTTACCGGTGAAAAAGATGGGGTGGAGAAAACACCTCAATGGGCAGAAAAAATTTGTGGTGTGCCTGCATCAAAGATTATCGAGATTGCACGTGCTTATGCAACAACAAAACCTGCAGCATTAATTCAGGGGTGGGGACCACAACGCCATGCTTACGGTGAGCAGGTTATTCGTGGGGGAGCGCAGCTCGCTAGTATTACAGGTAATGTTGGAAAACTAGGGGGCTGGGCAGCTGGGACAGGGTATTGGTCAAGATCTGGTATTTCCTACCCTATCAGTTTTGAGAATCCAGTAAAAGCGTCGATTCCTTGTTTCCTCTGGACAGATGCCGTTGAGCGTGGAAAAGAATTAACTGAGGAAGATGGACTACAAGGGGTCGATAAATTAAACACAAATATTAAGCTTATTTTTAATATTGCTGGAAATATGCTTGTTAACCAACACTCAGATATTAATAAAACAACTGCACTTTTAGAGGATGAGAGCAAGGTAGAGTTTATTGTCGTTAGTGATCTTTTCATGACACCAAGTGCTAAATATGCAGATATTCTTTTGCCAGGAACTTCATTTTTTGAGAGATGGGACATAGGAACCCCTTGGTGTTATGGGGATTATGTCGTAGCTGGTGGCAAGGTGATTGACCCGTTATACGAGGCTCGGAATGAATATGATGTTTTCGCGGATATCGCTGATCATTTGGGGTTGAAAGAAGAATTTACTGAAGGAAAATCGATGCTAGATTGGGTAAAGGTAAGCATTGAGCAGACCAGAGAAGAACTAGACCTATCCTTCCCAACCTTTGAAAAATTCATGGAGGACGGTATTCACCACTTTACGTTTGAGGATCCACTGATTGCATTTAAAGATCAAATTGATGGGAAAGTTCCTTTTGACACACCTTCGGGAAAAATTGAGCTTTTTTCCAAGGCTTTATACGATATGAATAAGCATGAGGAAATCCCTGCTATTGCTAAGTATATCCCTGCTTGGGAAGGACCAGAAGATCCTTTAATTGAAAAATACCCATTACAATTAATAAGCTGGCACTATAAACGAAGATGTCATTCTACGCATGATAACAATCCATGGCTTGAAGAAGCGGCTAAACAGGAAATGTGGATAAATCCTAAAGACGCGGAAAAAAGAGGGATAAAAAATGGGGACAGAGTGAGTGTCTTTAACGACAGAGGCGAAATTGTAATCGATGTTAAAATTACACCAAGAATTATCGAAGGGGTTGTAGGAATTCCGCAAGGGGCATGGTTTACCCCTGACGATAAAGGAATTGACCAAAGGGGATCAATCAATGTTTTAACCAAACAGCAACCGACCCCGCTTGCAAAGGCAAATCCACAGTTGACGAATCTTGTACAGGTGAAAAAGGCATAGAAGGGAGGAGTATAAGAATGGTCCAACTTGGATTCTATATTAACCAGGAACATTGTGTTGGTTGTAAAGCCTGTGACGTTTCCTGTAAGGATAAAAATGACTTAGATATTGGCATGAACTTCCGTCGTGTATATGAGTATGAGGAAGGTGGTTACGTTCAGCAAGGAGAAGGGATTGTGCCGAATGTAACAGCATACTACTTTTCCATCGCCTGTAACCATTGCACCTCGCCAGCGTGTTTACCAAGCTGTCCAACAAAAGCAATTATAAAACGCGAAGAAGACGGGATCGTTATTGTTGAACAAGAGAAATGCATTGGGAGTAGGTTTTGTGTCCGAGCATGTCCATATGGTGCTCCACAATTTGATAATGAGATCTTAAAAATGTCAAAATGTGATAGCTGTCTAACCCTTAGAGAAAAAGGGGAGGAGCCCGTATGTGTGACTACTTGTCCACAGAGAGCAATTGAATTCGGTCCAATGGAAGAATTGCAAAAGAAGTACGGAAAAGTGAACCAAATCAAGGGAATGCCGAATCCTGATACAAAACCGAACCTAGTCATTACCCCTCATCGCCATGCTCTTTAAATTGAGTTAATTAGTTCATATCAATATCTTATAGAAGGAAGAGTGTGTAATTAAAACACGCTCTTTTTCTTTTGCTAAGAACTCTTTTCTCAAACATAGTTGCTTTTAAATAAATTTTTATAATTTATAGTGGAATGGAGCGGAAGACACTTGACTCCTGCGGGATGTAGAGGAAATGCTGAGACCCCACAGGCGAAGCCGAGGAGGCTCAGCTTCCTCCCCGCGGAAAGCAAGTGTCTGGAGCGCAATGGAACGAACTAATTCTCACCTATTACTAAATTAAGGAACAACAAAGTATGCGAAAACAGCCTTTTGAAAACAGACTACATAAATAATCCTTCCAATTCAAACAATAGACAAGATGAATACGGGAGGGATAGTAAATGAGCGGTAAGTCCTCGAAGGAAGCGAAGTTGGCTTGGTGGCAGCTTTCGATGATTGGGATTGGTTGTATTATCGGGACAGGTTTTTTTCTTGGTTCTGCCCTTGCAATAACAAAAACAGGTCCATCAGCATTAATAGTGTTTGCTCTGGCTGCACTTGGTACTTATCTCGTTTTTGATGCGCTAGCAAAAATGGCAGCCAAAGATCCTCAGAAGGGTTCCTTTCGTTCTTATGCGAAAAAGGCATATGGCAAGTGGGCAGGTTTTTCAAGCGGTTGGGTTTATTGGGGTTCTGAACTATTAATTATGGGAAGTCAATTAACAGCATTATCATTGTTTTCGACTTTTTGGTTCCCGGATATCCCACTGTGGATCTTCGCGGCTGGTTTTGCTGTGCTCGGACTCGGCGTAGTCCTAACAGGAACAAAAGGCTTTGAAAAAATGGAAAATATATTTGCGATTGTAAAAGTTGCAGCAATCTTTATGTTTTTAGTTCTCGCTACACTTGCAGTCTTTGGTGTATTCAAGGGACTTGGTCATGACGTTAATGTCACGAACACAATGGATCATTTTTTTGCGGGTCGATTTATGGGGTTATGGACAGCATTGATTTATGCGTTTTACGCCTTTGGTGGCATAGAAATTATGGGTATTATGGCTCCAAGGCTGAAGAACAAAGAAGACGCTCCTAAAGCAGGGAAAATAATGCTCTTATTGCTTACGACTATCTATCTTTTAGCCATCGGACTTGCTGTTCTATTAGTACCTTATAAAGATTTCACGACAAAAGAAAGTCCTTTTGTTACCACATTGGATCATTATAACCTTCCGCTAGTACCCCATCTATTTAATGGGGCAATGATTATTGCAGGTTTCTCAACGATGTGTGCATCCTTATTTGCTGTTACAAGCATGATCGTTACTTTATCTAAGGATGGGGATGCTCCTAAGGTGCTATCAAAGGCAGGAAAATTAAAGGTTCCTCATTTTGCTTTAGGGCTAACGGTCCTTGGTTTAATATCATCGATAATTCTCTCTTTTGCGATGCCAGACCGCATTTATGAATACTTAACTACAGCAGCTGGGTTAATGCTCATCTATAATTGGTTATTTCTCATGTTTTCCTATAAGCATATCATTAAGTTGACGAAGTTTGAGCAAGTGAAAAGGTTCGGAGCAATTGCCTTAATCGTAATTGCCGTAAGTGGAACCTTATTTGATCATATGGCTCGTCCCGGCTTTTTCATTTCTATTCTTTTTCTCGCAATAATTGGAATTATCCTCATGCTTCGCAACGCAATAGGTGGAAAGAAAAAGAAGAAGAAGAGCACCAAGGTTCCACGCCCAAGATTTCAGTAGTTGCATACCAAAAACCGCTAAAACTAAACTTAGCGGTTTTTTCTTGTCCATATTCATCTTTAAGACTGAATAAGAACTTTTACAGCTTGGATTCCAAAATATATGGCAAAACCAATAAGTGAGAACCCTGATAAGTAGGAGATTACAGTAAGAAGACGGGTAGTTAGCAACTTTTTAAAGCTACTCGATATAAACGCCATCGTAATATCCCAGATAACTAAACCTAATATAATGGCAAAGCTATAAAAGACCAATTCAGTTGTACCATACGAGGTGGCTGTTCGAGCAAGAACTGAACCATATATCCCCAACCAAAATAGAATTGTGAGCGGGTTCGAGATCGACATGAAGAATCCGGATAAAAAGGATTTTAGGCCAGATTCTGATTGCTTCTCTTTCCTCATCACAATTTTCCCAGCACCAATAATTGTTTCTATCCCAGTATACATGAGGACAAAAAAACCAAAAAACCAAAGGAAGGTTTGCATAAATGGTGTCTCGAGAAACCTCACGACTCCCATGTAAACAGCTAGCATATAAACGATATCCGCGCTTAATGCTCCTAAACCTAAAAGCCAAGATTGAAAAAACCCACTTTTAATGCCCTTATCCATTTGCGCTGCATTTACTGGGCCGATTGGTGCAGCTAGGGATAAACCTAGAAAAATATAGCTAAGAAACACACTCACACAAATACCCCCATTACCAACCAATATTGAATGCTCGTACTATGTGTATTCCGTTTAAGGGACAAGTACAACTAAAAAAAAGAAGTTAGCAAAGGATTGAAAAAAAAGAAGGAGTATTTTTAGGATTTATGAGCATATTATTAGAGGGTTGACCTGTTGGAAAAAAAGTTAAAAGGCAGTTATTTTGTAAAATAAATCTAATTGTGATATGATGGGAGAAGAGTTGAAAAAGAAGAGGAATTCATTTATTATAAAAAGTTAGCGTTATTAAGCTTTTTATTATAAATGTTTTTTTATTCATGCTTTGGATTAAAATTGGAAATGGAGCGTGAGGGAAATGGCATTTGGAAGAAAACCTCCTGAAGAGATTGTCACTGCGGAAACGAAGATTTGGGTTTGTACTTCAGACCAGTGTAATTGTTGGGTTCGGGATAATTTTAAAAGCAGTTCAGTTCCAGCATGCCCAATTTGCAAAAGTGCAATGGAACAAACGACTAAAGAGTTGGAAGTCGTGAATAACCATAGTTTTAATGTAACGGGCTGAGATAAAATATGAAAAAACAGTTAGCAAAAGGATGCTAACTGTTTTTTTGCGCATTCTAAATAAACGAGACTAAATGGGTCAGAGCAGGAGTGCTCTCATTCATTTAGTCTCGTTTTTTATTGGCTTTTATATTGGTAGCTTGTTGTAGAGGATGAGTTGAACAGAATAATGTATTTATATTGACACTCAAATGATTGTTTGAATATACTATAATCAAATATACGTTTGAATATTAGAAACGGACGGGGGGAAACGGTTGGAAGAATTGGATGTTTGTCAAGTGACCTGTATTGATGAGGATAAAGTGAACAATGTCATGACAAAACTAAGCGAAGTACACACAAATGAAGTTGCCAAAATTTTTAAAGCGTTATCTGATGAGACAAGAATAAAAATAGCCTATGCTCTGTCGGTAGAAGAAGAGCTTTGTGTCTGTGATGTTGCACAAATTGTGGAAGCAACCACTGCAACTACCTCGCATCATTTGCGATTGTTAAAGAAACTGGGCTTAGCAAAATACCGTAAAGAAGGTAAGTTGGTTTATTACTCGCTTGATGATTCCCACGTAAAACAATTAGTCGTTATGGCTTTTGAGCATCAGAAGGAGTTGAGCACCCATGACTGAAGCTAAAGAACATCTAGCTGAAAAACAGGTTTATCGTGTCCAAGGCTTGTCCTGAGCAAGCTGTGCTGCTAAGTTCGAAAAGAACGTGAAACACCTGGATGGTGTTTCTTATGCAAAGGTTAATTTCGGTGCAGAAAAAATAACCGTGTATGGCAATGCGACCATCGAGGCGGTTGAGAAAGCAGGTGCTTTCGAAAAGCTAAAAGTTTTTCCAGAAAACGAAAAACAGGCAGAACACAAAAAACAAAATTTTTGGAAAGAGAATGCATTTGTGCTCGTTTCACTTGTCCTAGTCATTTTCGGATATATTGCTCAATTCCGTTTCGGCGAAGAAAGCCTGGTTACCATTGGCTCTTATCTAGTGGCAATTGTCATAGGAGGTTATTCATTATTTATTACTGGATTTAAAAACCTGCTCCGACTTGAATTTGATATGAGAACGTTAATGACCATTGCGATCATTGGCGCTGCCATTATTGGTGAGTGGAGTGAAGGCGCTGTCGTTGTGATTCTATTTGCGATTAGTGAAGTGTTAGAACGATATTCAATGGATAAAGCCAGGGCATCTATCCGCTCCCTCATGGACATTGCTCCTAATGAAGCAACTGTCATTCGAAATGGACTAGAGATGTCAATTGACGTCGATGATATTGAGGTCGGGGATACAATGATTGTGAAGCCAGGGCAAAAAATTGCGATGGATGGTGTTGTGAAAAAGGGATATTCATCGGTGAATCAGGCTGCTATTACCGGTGAATCAGTCCCAGTTGAAAAAAAGGTGGCAGATGAGGTATTTGCGGGAACATTAAATACCGATGGCCTACTAGAGGTTGAAGTAACAAAGAGAGTAAATGATACGACAATCTCAAAAATTATCCATCTTGTGGAAGAGGCTCAAGCAGAAAGAGCGCCATCGCAGGCATTTGTCGATCGATTTGCTAAATATTATACGCCAGTTATTATTATGATTGCAGGGCTAGTGGCAGTGGTCCCTCCAGTGTTCTTTGGAGCTGATTGGAACACATGGGTATATCAGGGCCTAGCTGTTCTGGTAGTTGGATGTCCTTGTGCACTAGTGGTCTCGACACCCGTTTCCATTGTGACCGCGATAGGAAATGCAGCACGGAATGGTGTTCTGATTAAAGGTGGTATTTATCTAGAGCAAGCTGGAGCGCTAAAGGCTATCGCCTTTGATAAAACCGGAACCTTAACAAAAGGCGTTCCGAATGTGACTGATTTTATAATGCTTCAAAAAGGGAAGGAGAAGGACCTTCTAGCAATCATAGCTGCGTTAGAGCATCGTTCTCAACATCCATTAGCAGCAGCAATCATTCAAAAGGCAGAACAAGAAAAGGTTCCGTTTAAAGATATTGAGATTGAAGATTTTACGGCTACTTCTGGTAAAGGGATTCAGGGGACATATAGTGGAGTAACCTATTATCTAGGGAATCCAAGGATGTTGTACGACCTTGTAGAGAAGGGAATCCCCAATGATGTGGAGAAACAGATTAAAAATCTTCAATCACAAGGAAAAACCGTTATGCTAATGGGTACAAATGAAAAGGTAATTGCTCTAATTGCAGTTGCGGACGAGGTTAGAGATAGCAGCAGAGAGGTTATTTCAAAACTTCATCAAATGGGAATAGAAAAAACAATGATGTTGACGGGGGATAATAAAGGGACAGCAAAAGCAATCAGTGAACAGGTTCAGGTAAGTGATTACCAGGCTGAGCTCCTTCCAAAGGATAAGTTGGATACCATTAAACAGTTGAGAAAAACTTACAAGCATGTTGCAATGGTAGGGGACGGCGTAAATGACGCTCCGGCTCTCGCTGCTTCAACTGTTGGAATAGCGATGGGGGGAGCAGGGACTGATACTGCATTAGAAACAGCTGATATTGCCTTAATGGGGGATGACCTAAAGAAACTTCCTTTCACAATTAAATTAAGTAGAAAAGCATTAACCATAATAAAACAAAACATAACGTTTTCATTAGCAGTAAAGATTTTGGCGCTACTATTAGTGATTCCAGGCTGGCTCACATTGTGGATTGCTATATTTGCTGATATGGGAGCTACTCTCCTTGTAACATTAAATGGACTACGGTTACTGAGGGTAAAAGGTTAGAACTTATAGGGGCCATAAAGTGGTCCCTATTCGTGTGTTTACCTTCTAGTATGTAAAATTTTTAATGATTGAGGTATAATGATTATTGACTGTGTGCAATTTATTTAATTTACTCTCTCTATCCATGTTTTTTTTGAAAGAAAAAGTTGAAGAAGTTGCATCTACATATTACTATTTTATTCTATAGATTTAATGTTGAAAGCGAGTGTTAATGATGGGCCGTAAATGGAATAATATCAAAGAAAAAAAAGCGTCAAAAGATGCAAATACAAGTCGTATTTATGCAAAGTTCGGGCGTGAAATCTATGTAGCAGCAAAACAAGGGGAACCAGATCCAGAAGCAAATCAAGCTTTAAAGGTCGTTCTTGAGCGTGCAAAAACTTATAATGTGCCTAAAACAATCATTGACCGTGCTATTGAAAAGGCCAAAGGCGGCGGGGATGAAACTTATGATGAACTGCGTTATGAAGGCTTTGGGCCAAATGGCTCCATGGTGATTGTCGATGCATTAACGAATAATGTAAACCGTACTGCATCTGAGGTACGGGCAGCGTTTGGTAAAAATGGTGGGAACATGGGTGTGAGCGGCTCGGTTTCTTATATGTTTGATGCAACAGCTGTTTTTGGTATTGAAGGGAAATCAGCTGATGAAGTACTAGAATTTTTAATGGAAGCAGACGTGGAAGTAAGAGACATTCTTGAGGAAGAGAATGCGGTGATTGTTTATGCTGAGCCAGATCAATTCCATACAGTGCAAGAGGCATTTAAAAATGTTGGTGTGACCGAATTTACAGTTGCGGAACTAACAATGCTTGCACAAAATGAAGTAGAACTACCGGAAGATTCTCAAGCTCAATTTGAAAAAATGATTGATGCCTTAGAAGATTTAGAAGATGTTCGACAAGTGTATCATAACGTAGATTTAGGTGAATAAAACTTGGGGCAAATCTTGGTTTTCGCTTAGATTTGCCCTTTTGTCATTCAGTTACAAAACGAGTACATAAAGAAAGTCCAGGCTTGGATTTTTTCCAAAAGTAAATGTACAATCAATTACATGTATGTTTTTAATTCTAAAGTCTAAAAGTATAGGTGGTTTAAATCATGATTGTAAAAACAGAAGAAGATATAAGAGCACTAAAAGAAATTGGGAAAATTTGTGGAAGTATCCGCGATGAATTGGTTCAAAGGACGAAACCGGGAATTACCACAAAAGAACTTGATGAACTTGCTGGAGAGCTTTTTAAAAAGGCTGGGGCTGTTTCTGCTCCAAAAGGAGAATATGATTTTCCGGGATATACATGTATTAGTGTAAACGAGGAAGTCGCACACGGCATTCCAGGTGAACGTGTTATTAAAGATGGAGATCTTGTTAATATCGATGTATCAGGGTCTAAGAATGGTTATTTTGCCGATACAGGTATCTCCTTTGTTGTTGGTGAGGGCGATGAAATCAAAAACAAAATTTGTGCGGTGGCGAAAGAAGCATTTGAAGCAGGTTTGAAGAAAATAAAGCCAGGCTCGAAGAAGAATGGGATTGGAAAAGTGGTAATGCAAACAGCGAAGAACAACGGTTTAACTGTTATCTTAAATCTAACTGGACATGGGATTGGCCGTACTATCCATGAGAAGCCTGACCATATTTATAATTATTTTGAGCCTTGGGATAATGAGTTGCTAACGGAAGGAATGGTAATCGCCTTCGAACCGTTTATCTCTACTCGTGAAGAGGAAGTTTACCAGCTTGATGATGGTTGGACCTACGTTACAGAGAATAGTTTCGTTGCCCAATACGAGCATACGATTATCGTGACAAAAGAAGGCCCAATGATTATTACTGAATAAATCGTAGATTTTAGGTCCAAAGAACGTAAAAAAGAAATGACGTGTGAGTAGGGCACACGTCATTTTTCTTTTTAGGTAAGGTGAAAAATTAACTACGTTGCATGGAGGTTTTACATATGAAACATATAAAACAGACACAAAGGAAAAGCCTATGTATCTTTTTATCTTCATTAATTGTTGTTGTAGGCATTGTAGGAATATCTCAGATTTATTTTAGTTACGTTGAAGTTAGAGATTTGACTGACAATTGTTATGACAACGGTGGTCTGCCAACTATTGTAAAATCAGGTTTGAAGGTAGACACCTTTAATTGTGAAATAGACTAACCTTTTTTCAATAAAATTACTTGGCGAGTGCTAGTTTGGTAGTCCAAGTGGTAGTCTCTTATTGTTTGTCCCAATCAAAATCTATTCCTTGTAGAAAAGCCTTTGCCATTACCATATGTCCTGTAGCATTCGGATGAACGCGGTCCCAAGCCAATGCTGCAGGATACAATGTATGTAAAATTTTGTTAAGAGCAGCTTGAGTGTCAACGAATAGGCAATCTGTCTCATTAGCAATTTTTTTAACAACTGCTCCATATTGGTCCATTGTTCTCCGCATTGCATCCTGCTCATTGCTTTCAAGGTAGAAAGGGGCCATCAAGATTAGTCCTTTAACCTGTGGTCTAGTTTCCTTAATTAGTTTTCTTAATGTTTTTTCATATTCTTCTATGTACACATGGTATTCTTTTATTATAGGGGCGTCATATTGTCGCCAAACATCATTGATTCCAATCATCACTGCTAGCCAATCTGGATTTTGATCTATCACGTCTTCTTGCCATCTATCTTCTAAGTTGCGAACGGTGTTCCCGTTTATTCCTTTATTGACAGTTCGAATTCCTAGTTCAGGATAAACGGACTGTAGAAGAGCATCAACAAAAGCTACATAGCCTTTTCCAAGAGCCCCGTTGCCTCCTTCTCTCACTTCTTTATTACGTTCTGCGTCCGTAATTGAATCTCCAATAAATAATAATTTTTGTCCTTGTTCTAGTTTCATGCTAGCTCTTCCTTCCGGTTTTGGTCATAATTTACTTTCTATTTTAAGGGATGCAACCCCCTTTTTAACATTACTGATTCTTTAAACTTAATAATTCACTAACAGTGACAAGTCGATATCCTTGTGATGTAAGTTCAGTGGCTAGCAAACGAACAGCTTCAATTGTTTGTGAGCAATCCCCGAAGCCATCATGAAACAAAAGAATACTACCATTCCTGACCTGATCTCTTGTCTTTGACACAATATGTGCTACATCTGGCATTTCCCAATCTGTTGCTTCAAAGTTAACAGCACTAATCATATGGTAATCTAGCTTTTTCAATAGTGAAACGGTTTCATCATTATAATCAATAAAAGGGGGACGAAAGGTTTTTGGTTCCGTTCCTGTTAGTTCCATGATGATTTTATCTGTTCGAATGATTTCCTCTGCGCTCTCTGTTGAACTTAGCTCAGTTAACCTCGGGTGTGAATATGTATGGTTCCCGATTTCATGCATCTGCTCAGTTACTTGTAAGACAATTTCGGGATGGTTCAACATATGCTTGCCAATCATAAAAAAGGTGGCCCTTCCAAAAACCTCTTGGAATATTTCTAGAACCTGAGGAGTGAAAAGTGGATTTGGGCCGTCATCAAAGGTGAATGCAATCGCTTTATGATTCGTATTAATCTCGGTAATGATAGTTGCTTGGCTCAATTTATTTGCTACCTGCTGGGTGATTGTTATTTATTTCGTACAAACGGCAATTCCAAACGGGTAATGTATATTTACTCTGCCAGGCTCTACCAGGACACCTTTTTGGAAGTGAAATTCCTTTTCTTTATATCGCTCAAAAAGTCCGTGGAATTCTCTTTTGTTAGTTGGTGAACATGGAATGGCTCACTGGTGGGTTTTCCTCTTCCTTGGCCAAAGGGAGTGGAAATGACAAGTTTTCCTCCTGGCTTCAACATTTCGTATATATTGCTCATGTATTGCGCTTCGTCTTGCACATGTTCAATTGTTTCAAAGCTTATAATTAAATCGAATGGTTCGTATTTATCGGGGAGATCTGGATCCACAACATCACCTTGTTGAAAGGAAATCAGTGGATGATAATAAGTGCCTCGAGCATAAGTAATGACCTCTGGGTCAATATCAATGGCAACAACTTCATCGATTTCTTTTTTTGAGCCTTTGCAATGATGTTACTTCCAAACCCGCTCCCACATGCAAAGTCAAGTACATGCCCTTTTGCATAAGGAATGGCAAAGTGATAGCGGGCAATATGCTCTAACAACATCCCGTTCGTAGGTTGCATTACCTCTGGAATGATTCGTTCTCCTGTATATTCAATCATCATAAGTTCCTTTCTGGCTCTTCTAGCTTCTATCATATCAAAAATCAGTTTCAGTTTGAAAAAGTAGGGAAATTGCCGCTGTCATGGTTGCTATGCTATATTAAATAAAGACCTCCTGAACCACTATAACCCTCATTTTTATCCTCATAATCTATTTCGCATATATATTTTAAAATAGAAGGGAGATATGCATGTCTAAAGAATTTGAATATGAAGAAAACCGCTTAGCTTACACAAAGGGATATATGGAAATGGTGATTATGGCAGCGGAACAAAACCAGGGTGAATTCCAAGAGAATATGAAGCAAGCCATGGTTGACCTTGACCACCTTGATAGTAGTTTAAGTTATATCAATATCCTGACAAACAGCAAGTTTCTTGAAATGGCATCATCTGAACTAGAGGCATTGAAGAAGCTAAAAAATAAACCATATTTTGCGAGAATTAATTTTAAAAGTGAAGGACAGAAGTCAGAAGAAATTTTTTATATTGGGAAAACCTCACTCTATGAACGTGACACGCAAGAACCAATCATCGTCGACTGGCGTTCGCCAGTAGCAAATGTTTACTATGATGGTCGACTCGGTAGGGTAGAATATGAGTCAAATGAAGGAATTGTTGAAGGCTATCTTTCTTTAAAGAGACAATACAAAATTGAAGAAGGCAAACTAATTGATTATCAGGACGTCGATTTAACCACAACCGATGAACTGCTCCAAGAGTCTTTATCTGGAAAAGCAGATACCCGGTTAACTGAAATTGTTTCAACTATTCAAGCAGAACAAAATAACGTGATTCGTGCTGATTTACATCGTCCAATTATCGTTCAAGGAGCTGCGGGAAGTGGGAAGACAACCATTGCCTTACATCGTTTATCCTATTTTATCTACCACCATGCAGCAAGATTTAAACCTGAGCAGTTGTTAATTATTGCCCCAAACAATATGTTTATCGGATATATTGCCGATGTATTACCCGAATTAGGCGTAAATAGAATTAAACAGGCAACCTACATAGACTATATGAAACAATGTGTTGGCAAAAAACTAAAAGTAGTCAAACCGGAACAGAAGCTTATTCATATCCTAAATCAAGAGTTAGAAAATGAAAAAATGGTGAAGTGGCTATCGCGTTTTAAAGGGTCTTTAAAATATAAAAAACTTCTTGACCGTTATTTAAAAGATATCCGGGATGAACTTTCACCAACCGAAGACTTTGTGCTTGAAAAATACAGGCTTACAAGTGGGAAAAAACTTCGTAAACTATTTTTAAAGGATTATCAATATCTCCCTTTCTATAAACGTTTAGACAAAATAAAAGAAATTATAAAAACGGATTTAAAGCGGAAGAAAAAACAAATTGTCGATTCACTTGAAAAAAGGTTTGAGGCTGCGCTTGATCAAGCACTTTACAATATAAAAGATGAACAGAAAAGAAAAGAACGAGTTGTGTATGTGTTGGATACAAAAGAAGAGCGGCTAAATACCATTCAAAGCGAATCGAAAACTGCTGTGAAAAGATATATGAAAAAATTGCCAAAAGAAACTCTTCTCGATTATTATCAAAAATTGTTTATTAATGAAGAAAAATTTAAAATTTATGCCAAAGAATTATTAAATACCGAGCAAGCCGAATTCTTTTTAACTTATAATCAAAAACTTTTACAGCAGAATCACGTTGAAATTGAGGATCTTGCAGGGTTATTTTATTTGCAGCACAGAATCTTTGGTATCGATAAGGACTCAAAGGCCAAAAACATTGTCATCGATGAGGCCCAGGATTATAGCAATTTTCAACTATATGCGTTAAAAGAAGGATTAGACACAGATATGTTTACGATTGTTGGAGATTTAGCACAGGGAATTCATTCCTATCGTGGGTTGAGAAGCTGGGAGACATTAAAAAATGTCATTTTTCCGCGGGCAAATTTTATGACCTTGCAGAAAAGCTATCGGACAACCATTGATATCATGGATGTAGCAAATGATGTTTTAGGCTTAATGAATGAAGACCTGCCAAAGGTTGAACCAGTCGTGAGACAAGGGAATAAACCTTTGCTTTACCTCTATGAAAACGAGAAAGAGTTGCAGCAAAGAATACAAATAACTCTAAAAATGATTGAACATGACGGGTACGAGTCGATTGCATTAATAGGTAAGACAGAGAAGGAATCAAAAGCCCTTTATAAGCTTTTACATAAAAAGATAGAAAGACCAATCCAATTGCTAAAAGAAAATGAAGCGATAAAAAAAGGACATCTCGTCATTGTTCCGTCCTATCTATCGAAGGGTCTCGAGTTTGATGCTGTTCTAATTGTGTCTTTGATTGAAACCTATCGTTTAGAAGAAATTGATATCAAACTCCTTTATGTGGCAATGACTAGGCCAATGCATCAGTTGTATTTGTTTGCACGAGAAAAAGAAGATGTGCTAATGAATGAAGTGGATTCCCAAAAGTGGGCCTGCGTACCGGGCGATGTATAACCATAAAAAATAAAACCAGCCTAAAACTGGTTTTATTTTTGTTTTCCTACAATGGACCAACTTGTAGATATTAGTATAGAAGAAACTATGCTTGTTTATTATTAGAACGCATTCTTGCTGAGACGCGTAGTCGAGCTCCTCGTTTTTCTCTTTGTTCTTGAAGATTATGTATTTGGCTTAGTTCCTCTGTTAATTCGTGAATAGAAAGCAATTCATATAATATAACCATCTCTGGTGAAAAATGATGGGACTGCTCTTGGTTTATCCTGTTAGCTTCAATAAAAGACTTTTGGTCTGCAAACCATTCGGTAATTTCTTTTATTAAGGATTGATGTTCCTTTCGAATGGTGAAATTGGCATTGTAATAAATCGCTCTAAGGGAGTGGATGGTCTCCAAAATCAACGTGTTTTTAGTTTGTCCTAGTGTAAAATGGTTAGTCGGAAGATAAATCAAGTTTCCAATATGATAGGTAATCTGACGTAAGATACTTAATTTCTTATATTCATAATGGAAGTTGTTAACATCCTCTCTTTTTACTCTATGAAATCTCCATTCATCTTTTTGGTAGGAACAAAGCCTTTCTGTATTCTCAATTTCTTTTACTAAATTATAGAATGTTTTCCGTATTTCTTTTTCACTAGCTTGAATATCACATAATTCATTGCCAATTATACTCAAAATATCTCCGGCTTTCATGAAAAGAGTATGAATAGCTCGGGTAATTGTTTCTGAGTATTTTGGAGGCATAACGAAGAGATTGACTAAAGAAGAAACAATTAAGCCTGTACTGGTTGTCCCAAGTCTAATAAAAAAGGAGGACAAGTAATCATCATGAACGGTTGAAATCATTGCAATCCCCGTTAAAGTTGCAACCAAAATACCATCATGTAACTTTAGTTTATTACAGGCAATGATTGTCGCTAGCGCAACGAATGTATAGGAAATGGGACTGTCTCCAAATACAAAAGTTGCTAGTACAGAAAACCCTGCTCCAATTGCAGAAGCCGGAAAGCGTACGAAGGCTTTCTTAATAGAGTCAGCGGCTGTTGGTTCAATTGTCACGATGGCTGTAATGACTGCAAACATTGCCGGCCAATTTAGCAAGTGACAGATCAGTGATGTAAAAAAGACGGCAATCCCTGTTTTTACAATCCTACCACCGAAAAATCTGTATTTCTTTGGAATCTTCATAAAAGAACCCTTTTCCATTGTTAGTTGCTACTAGTATAGCCTAAATATTCCCCTGAAAGACTGAAAATATTGTGAAAAATAGAAGAGTTGTACGGCTTATTGACTCGTTGATTCTCAATTAAAATTAATTAATTGAGAAAGGAGAACTCAATTTAATATGCCATCGTTTAACGGAAATAGGTCGACAACCCTTTAAATACAGTGTAAATATTAATATTGAACATTTTGTGAAGTGGGTCTTTTTCCTGACTTTTAAAAGCTATAAATTAAAATGATTATGATATGATAGTAGCAGTAGTAAGTAAATTTCAGGAGGTATATGATGGACGAGAAAAAGAATCTAGACCAAAAAACCACTGAACAACAGGATAAGAGGCTAACGACAGCGTTTGGTGCACCTGTAGCCGATAATCAAAATACAATGACTGCAGGACCAAGAGGGCCGGTTGTCATGCAGGATGTATGGTTCCTTGAAAAGATGGCCCATTTCGATCGTGAAGTTATTCCAGAGCGGAGAATGCATGCAAAAGGCTCGGGAGCTTTCGGAACATTTAAGGTAACCAATGATATAACTAAATACACAAAAGCAGCGATTTTCTCTGCAGTTGGCAAAGAAACAGAAATGTTTGTTCGTTTTTCCACTGTGGCAGGTGAACGTGGGGCGGCAGATGCCGAACGTGATATTCGTGGGTTTGCGATGAAATTCTACACAGAGGAAGGAAACTGGGATCTTGTTGGAAACAACACCCCTGTATTTTTCTTCAGAGACCCTAAGCAATTTCCAGACTTAAATCATGCAGTAAAACGTGATCCTCGGACAAATATGCGTAGCCCGCAAAACAACTGGGATTTCTGGACTTCATTACCTGAGGCTCTTCATCAAGTCACAATTACAATGAGTGATCGTGGCATACCTAAGAGCTATCGCCATATGCACGGCTTCGGGAGTCATACATACAGCATGATCAATCAAAAAAATGAACGGACTTGGGTGAAATTCCATTTTGTCACTCAGCAAGGAATTGAAAACTTAACCGACCAGGAAGCGGAAACAGTGGTAGGGAAAGATCGAGAAAGTCATCAACGTGATTTATTTGAATCAATTGAAGAGGGGAAGTTTCCGAAGTGGAAAATGTATATCCAAGTAATGACGGAAGAACAAGCAAGGAAGATGCCATACAATCCATTTGATTTAACAAAGGTTTGGTTAAAGAGTGAGTTCCCTTTAATTGAAGTTGGGGAATTTGAATTAAATCACAATCCCGAAAACTACTTCACTGATGTGGAACAAGCAGCGTTTGCGCCTACTAATCTTGTTCCTGGTATCGGGTTGTCACCAGATAAAATGCTTCAAGGTCGTTTGTTCTCTTATGGAGATACGCAGCGTTATCGTTTAGGTGTTAACCATTGGCAGATTCCTGTTAACTATCCAAGAGGTGTGAAACATTTCCACCCATATCATCGAGATGGTGCAATGAGAGTTGATGGGAATATGGGGAGAGCTAAAGCCTACGAGCCAAACAGTTATGGTGAATGGCAAGAACAACCTCAATTCAAAGAGCCAGCGCTAAAAGGCGATGGAGATGTTTATGAATGGAATTTCCGTGAGGATGATGACGATTATTACACTCAACCTGGAAAACTATTTAACTTAATGACTGCAGAAGAGCAACAAAGACTATTCGAAAATACGGCCCGCAATATGCAGGGAACTACGAAAGAAGTACAGTTAAGACACATCAATAACTGCAATAAAGCCGCCACTGCATATGGTGAAGGTGTTGCGAGAGCACTCGGAGTTTCAATGAGTGAAGTCGAAGCGGCTAGTGGGCAAGAGTAATTTTTTTTACAAGATATTGCTGTTGTAAGAATTTGAAATAAAAAAACCGCGCAACCAGGTGCGGTTTTTTAATATCTAGAATCAGGTTGTTCGTTTTTGTATCTTTTTATTTCCGTATTTCTGTTTAAAGAGCATCGACTTCTTTTGTGAATTCAATAAATGATATATTAAGTTGTTTGGTAAGAATTATGAGGGTATCTATTGGTGGGTCAATTAAGCCTTGTTCAAACGAGACTAATTCTTTTGTTTCCAATTTTCACAGAGATTAGCAAACTCCACCAGTGAGTAACCTAATGCAACCCTGTATTTCTTAAGTACCACTCCAACTGCTTTTTTATCTTTATAAAAGGCTGTTTTCGTAAAGATTGTTGTTAAAATTGTAAAAATCTTTAAGCCGATTTTTACTACCTAAAGCCGATTTTAACGCAAGATAAGCTATTTGGTACGTGATAAGAAGTTTGCGCGCTCTTTTCTCATTATTAAAAGGGTACTTTGTAGTGAAACAAATCTTAATCTAACCGAATTTGTATCCGAGAGCAACAAAGTTTGAGAAAAGAGCCTTATAAAAATAATTATATAAGGAAAACTCAATCAGTTGTGATTAAATGAAAGAAGTTTTATACTTTTTTTGTACTCATTATACTACTGTTGATAGAGGAGAGGTAAAGATGCTGAAGAATTTACAAAGTACAACCACCTTACATAATGGAGTCAAAATGCCGTGGCTTGGACTAGGAGTTTTCAAAGTTGAAGATGGTGAGGAAGTTGTTGCATCTGTAAAAGCTGC
This sequence comes from Mesobacillus maritimus, assembly GCF_044803185.1. Lineage (GTDB taxonomy): Bacteria > Bacillota > Bacilli > Bacillales > Cytobacillaceae > Mesobacillus_B > Mesobacillus_B maritimus_B. The sequence continues at coordinate 3,780,922 of NZ_CP085225.1, read as the reverse complement.
ACTGGAAGCTGGTTACCGAAGCATCGATACGGCAGCTATTTACGGAAATGAGGTTGGCGTGGGCAAAGCCATCACTGAATCTAACATTCCACGCGAAGAGCTATTCATTACAACGAAGTTATGGAATTCCAATCAAGGTTACGAATCGACGTTGGCAGCTTTTGATGAAAGTATGGAAAAATTAGGATTAGACTATTTAGATCTTTATCTCATTCACTGGCCAGTACCTGCTCTGGGAAAATATGTGGAAACGTGGAAAGCGCTTGAGAAGCTTTATAAAGATGGGCGTGTTCGTGCAATTGGCGTTAGTAACTTTAAGATTCACCATCTTGAAGAAGTTTTAGCGAATTGCGAGATTAAACCAATGGTAAATCAAGTAGAATACCATCCACGATTTAATCAAAGTGAACTTCATGAGTTTTGTAAAAAGAATGAAATTCAGCTTGAGGCATGGTCCCCATTAATGCAGGGAGGACTTTTAGACGACCCAACTCTCGTTGAAATTGCTAACAAATACAATAAATCAACCGCTCAAGTCATTATTCGCTGGGACTTACAAACTGGAGTTGTAACCATTCCAAAGTCAACAAAACCTCATCGTATAGCTGAAAATGCGGACGTTTTTGATTTCGAACTCCCTACAGAGGACATGGATAAAATCAATGCGTTGAATCAAAATCAACGTATGTTTGCTGATCCAGATGAATTTAATAAAGCGTAAGAAAGAACTCTACCTCATTTTTGATGGGGTAGAGTTTTTTATTTAGGTGATAAAGTATAGTGTTGACATTTGATACGGTTGGTTGGAACACAGATTAAATCAATGTTAACGCAGTCTGTGTTTGCAGTCTGTGTTCATGGAAGAGTACGGTGAAAGCTTAACCCTAACATAAGCGTTACTGAAGCGACCGTAAGATATATTGTTTTGTAAGACGTTTTATCAATTCGTAATAGTAGATTTAAGTAAACTAATAAAATCAAGGGCATTAGAATGCTTCTATTTAAAAGAAAAGGGATGTAATCGATTCCGGATTGAGTGATAGTAATAAATTTGAATTCCTCGATTACTATCCAAGCGAAATTAATATTCAGGATTAAAATGACTAGAAAGACAGCTGTGTTTTCGATAATAGAAAGTTGTTTTTTGATAACAATAAAAACTGCACAAATCAGCCAAGTAAGCAAAAAGAATATCGCAAACCCCATATTGTTCCTCCATTTTTTAACTTATTCATACTATTTGTTTTTGAATTGTCTAATATACGTTAAATCAAAAGATGCAGCTCCGATTTTAATAACAAAACACCAAAAATAGTCATGAAATGATTAAATCTTGATTGAAATTGAAAGTTTTTGAAGTATAATGATTGAAATGTGAATCCGGTTACAATATAATAGACCTATAAAAGCAAGAAGGGGTGTTGTTCATGTTAACACCTGAACGCCAACGGTTAATTCTTCAAAGGGTGAAGGAGAAATCCGTTGTGAAAATACAGGAATTAGTTGAACTTACAGGGACTTCAGAATCAACAATCCGCCGCGATTTGACACAGCTCGAACAGGGAAAATACTTGAAACGCGTTCATGGAGGTGCGGCAAAACTGCAAGGGAAGCTGCAGGAGCCGAGTATGATAGAAAAATCAAGCAAAAACCTCCAAGAAAAACAGCGAATTGCCAAATTTGCCTCAAGTTTCATAGAAGGGGGTGACTCAATCTATCTTGATGCAGGGTCAACCACTTTTGAAATGATCCCTTTTTTACCGATTAAAGATATCGTTGTTGTTACGAATGGATTCATGCATGTGAATTCATTGTTGGAGAAGGGGATTCCTACTTATATAATTGGCGGCTTTGCGAAACTAAAAACAAAAGCGCTAATTGGTAGAGGAGCGCTAGAAAGCTTAGAACAATATCATTTTGATAAATGCTTCTTGGGTGTAAATGGAATCCATCCCGAATTTGGCTATACGACACCGGATCAAGAGGAAGCACTAGTAAAACATAAGGCAATGAGAATGGCGAGAGAATCTTTTGTTGTAGCTGATGCTTCGAAGTTTTCAGAAGTTTCCTTCGCGAAAATTGCAAATATACATGAGTCGACAATTATTACAGATGATATAGATGAGGAAATATTAGAAAAATATGAAAGTAAAACTAGCATAAAGGTTGTGACAGCATGATTTATACACTTACGCTTAACCCATCAGTTGATTATATGGTCAATGTTGATAATGTTGTCCTTGGTAAACTAAACAGGACAAAGTCAGAAGCGAAATTTCCAGGTGGCAAGGGTATTAATGTTTCTCGATTGCTCAGTTCAATGGGGGTTAAAAGTGTTGCGACAGGATTCCTTGGAGGTTTTACAGGAACTTATGTAAAGGAATATTTGAAAAAGGAAGGGATTGAAACGTCTTTTATTGAGGTAGAGGAAGACACAAGAATCAATATAAAACTTAAGTCCTCCGAAGAGACGGAGATTAATGGACAAGGTCCTACGATAACAGAAGATAATCTACAACAATTAAAGAATCAAATCAGACAATTAACGAAAGAAGATATTCTGGTATTGGCAGGGAGCATTCCTTCAAAATTACCTAGTACTATTTATGAAGAGTTGGTACAGGTTTGTCATGAAACTGGAGCAGCTTTTGTTGTTGATGCGGAGGGTAGTATTTTGCAAAAGGTTCTTCCGTTCCAGCCTTTCTTAATAAAGCCTAATCACCATGAACTTGGACAATTTTTTGGTAAAGAAATTACATCATGTGAAGAAGCTATGCATTATGGGAAGAGGCTTGTAGAACTCGGAGCGAAAAATGTCATTGTTTCACTTGCAGACAAAGGTGCAGTCTTTATTAATGATGAGGTAGCTTTAACGGCTACCGTTCCAAAAGGGGAGTTAAAAAGTTCTGTTGGTGCTGGAGATTCAATGGTCGCTGCATTTTTAGCAAAAGGGATGAAAAATGGAGATTTTAAGGAAGCGTTTCGTTACAGTGTTGCTTCTGGTAGCGCAACAGCCTTTTCAATTGGTCTCAGCACACCGGAAAAGATTGATGAATTATTGCCACAAGTTCAACTTAGTGAGAGTGTATAGGAGGAAAAGAAGATGAGAATTACGCAATTATTAACAAAAGATACCATTCTTCTTTCAATGAACGGGAAAAACAAAGAAGAAGCCATTGATAACCTAGTGGATGTATTAGCAGAGTCAAAAAAAATTGATAGCCGTGAAGATTTTAAGGCTGCAATTTTAAAAAGAGAAGAACAAAGTACAACAGGGGTTGGCGATGGTATTGCGATTCCGCATGCTAAAACAAAATCCGTTAAGGAACCAGCAATTGTCTTCGGTAAATCAGAAGAGGGAGTGGACTACCAGTCACTTGACGGTCAGCCAGCTCATTTATTCTTTATGATTGCAGCACCCGAGGGAGCCAATAATACGCATCTAGAAGCATTGTCCCGTTTATCAGGGATGTTGATGAAAGAAGAAGTCCGTGGAAAATTAATGGCTGCGTCATCGGAAAATGAAGTGATTGAGATTATTAATAGTTATGATGAAGAAGACGAGGAAGAAACAGATGTTTCTGAAAGTAAAAACTATGTAATCGCGGTTACAGCTTGTCCCACTGGGATTGCCCATACGTATATGGCGGCAGATGCCTTGAAAGCGAAGGCTGCGGAACTTGGAGTCGATATCAAGGTCGAAACTAGAGGTTCCAGTGGAGCGAAGAATGTGTTGACGGAAGAGGACATTAAGAATGCAGTCGGCGTCATCGTTGCCGCTGATACAAAAGTAGAAATGGCTCGGTTCGCTGGAAAACATGTTATTGAAACAGCGGTTGCCAATGGGATTCGAAAGCCTCAGGAATTGATTGAACGTGCACTAAAACAAGATGCGCCAATCTATAAAGCGGATTCTTCCGGCTCAGTTGAATCTGATAAGAAGGAAGAAAAGAAATCTGTAGGTTCAACTATTTATAAACACTTAATGAATGGTGTTTCCAACATGCTTCCGTTTGTAGTTGGCGGTGGAATTTTAATCGCGATGTCTTTCTTATTTGGTTATAATGCTGCAGACCCAAATGATCCAACTTACCATCCAATTGCAAAGGCGTTGATGGATATCGGTGGTGGCGCAGGAGCATTTGGTTTACTTGTACCGGTTCTTGCAGGGTTTATTGCAATGAGCATTGCAGATAGACCTGGATTTGCTCCTGGTATGGTCGGCGGTTTACTCGCAGCAACGGGCGGAGCTGGTTTCTTGGGCGGTCTAGTAGCTGGTTTCCTGGCTGGTTATCTTGTTATCGGGTTGAAAAAGGTATTATCTGTCCTACCGGCATCTTTAGAAGGGATTAAGACAATCCTTCTTTACCCACTCCTCGGGATTGCCTTAACTGGATTCATAATGATTTTCTTAGTGAATGAGCCTGTGGGTGCTTTAAATGAAGGGATATCAAATTGGCTATCAGGCCTAGGGACAGGAAACGCAGTTTTACTTGGAGCGGTATTAGGGTTAATGATGGCAGTTGACATGGGTGGTCCTGTGAATAAAGCTGCGTATGTATTTGGAACTGGATTATTAGCAAATGGTGTATATGAACCAATGGCAGCGATTATGGCAGGCGGGATGGTTCCGCCACTTGGAATTGCTATTGCAACCACAATCTTTAAAAATAAGTTTAACAAACAAGAACTAGATGCTGGGAAAGCAAACTATATTATGGGCTTATCCTTTATTACTGAAGGGGCAATACCGTATGCAGCAGCCGACCCACTTCGTGTTATCCCATCCGCTGCGGCTGGTGCGGCTGTAGCTGGAGGATTAACAATGATGTTTGATATCAGTTTAAGAGCACCACATGGTGGGCTGTTTGTTGTACCATTAGTCGAAGGGAATTGGTTAATGTATCTGGTCGCAATCGTGGCAGGAGCGATTGTAACAGCGATTATGCTTGGTGTTTTAAAGAAACCAGTATCAAAATAATATAGTATTTTCTAAACTAGTGGGTTCCAATATCAAATTGGAACCCATTTTTATTTGCGTAACCGGAGTGTGTGGATTATCCAGTTTTATCCACTTGGTTTCTATCTAGGGACAGACATAATTCAAGTTGCAATCCATATTCTTTTATGAGGATAAAAGGAGGAGACGTGAATATGTCAAAGGATTTTCAAAGTGCCGCTAAATTTGAACACCGTTTCTGGCTCCAGGTTTTAGGTGATCATGGCCGATTCATCCGTGATGCGCTTGCTCCAAGTGAAAAGAAAGAAATCGACACTGCTACGTATTTCATCTACACGTTTGACCGGCTACTTCAGAGTGTAGAAGCGACCGACCTAGTGCAGTTGAGTAAAAAGGCAGATGAGGAAGCTAAGAAGATTCGAGCCTTTAAATTAGAGCTTATTGAAAAAATGTTACTTGGAAAAATAACAATCCAATTTACTCCTAGTTTTATTAACCATATGGTAAATGAAGTTGAAGAATATATTCAGGTATTGGAATATTTGAAGAAGTCACAAACTCCACCAATTTTTCATGAACTGCACCATCATCTTGTTTGGTTGTTAGATGCGGCGGGCCATGCAGGGGCAATCTCAGACAATCTCGACCGGGCAGAGAAACAATTAAAAGAAAAAAGTGATATGTATACAAAGCATTTTGAAGACTTTTATTTAAAGGCTGTTGAAATGGCAGGGTATTTACGAACCAATCTTTCTTCTTTTCCCGCTTTAGAGAGAATGAATAGTGAGGTTTCACTTGAGATGCAGCTGTTTATGGGATTTCTTGAGGAACTGGAAGAGATGGAGTTGAGCGACAAGGTCCTAAGCGCTATTGCACCATTAATGGCTGACCATATGTATCGAGAAGAATGTTACTATCTCACAAAGGTAGCAGAATCAACAGGAAGCCAGGGACCTAATTGTGATCCAGGAAAACCTCGTATCGAAACAAACTAAAAAAAGCTTGGGAAATTCCCAAGCTCACAACCTTTATGTACAAGCTTTTCCCAAAAATAGACAACCATCTTATATGGTAGGTTTTCTCCCAATTAAAATATCTAAATCAACCGTAATCTCTACTGAATCCTTTTCCAAAAATTCTTTTACCTTTTCTTCGGCAATGTCCCATGTTAAAGGCGTCATCTGCACCAAAGCATCTATGAATGGATGTTGAAGGTTCATTGTATACTGAATTCTAGATTGATTGACGACCGTAAAGTGCTTGTTAAAATGGTCTACTGTATCAACATTGGAGTACGACTGTTTATCAGAATCGCCAAAGAAGGCTTCTCTTAATTCTATTAGATATCCACTTTGCGGCACGACTTTAACAACGAACCCATCATCTTTCAATAACCGATTAAATTCAGAATAATTGGAAGGAGATAGGATATTGAGAATAACATCAAATTGCTGATTCCTAAAAGGTGTATTTGCAAGGTCCGCTACACACCAGATATTGTTTATATAATTTTTGGCAGCAACCAAAACGCCTTCCTTTGCAAGGTCAACTCCTACTCCTGTAACTGCTGTTTTATTTTGGGACCGAATGATATCACAGATTGCCGCTAAATGTGATCCTTCCCCACATCCTGTATCAAGGACGGATAGTGTTTCTTGGTTTGTTCCTTGGTACTCTTTAATGATATCGGCCATTGCTTCACATAAGGGTTCAAAAAAACCACCATCCGCAATCAATTTTCTCCTCGCTTCAAAAAGCTCTTTTCCATACTTGGTCTTTATAGGGTGCGTAAGTAAATTAAGATATCCTTGTTTTGTAAAATCATATGAATGACGGTTTGTGCACGTCAAACTTTCAAACTCCATCACCTGCATGGAAGAATGGCAAATCGGACATTTAAAAATAGATTCAAATTCACGAACATACATCGCGCTCAGTTTTCTTTGGGTCATCTTAGACAATGAAGGTACCTCACTTATTAATTAATGGTGAAAGAATAACTAGACTTCCTAAATACCAATCATAGGAAGCGATATTATCATTATAAACTCTTTTTGGCTCCATGTATTCGTATTGCTCTACCACATTCCGGTTTTTTAGAATGGAATAAAACCAATGTGGCATGATAATTCTGTATACCTATGTATTGGAAATTTTTCAAAAGGAGTGCCGAATATGCCTTTTTGCCAGTTAGAATATGGGAAGATTTATTATGATGAGTATGGGGCGGGGACACCAATCATGATGATTCACCCGCCTGCAATGGGGAGAAAAGTGTTTCATTACCAACAGCCGTTGGGGGAGAAATTCCATCTAATCCTACCAGACCTGGGTGGACATGGAGACTCCGAAACAGATAAGACTGTTTTTTCTGTAACTGATTATGTCAAGGAGGTTCATGCTCTTCTAGATCATCTTAAGATTCAGAAGGTGGTCCTTTGTGGCTATTCATCAGGAGGCAATATCGTCCAAGAATTCGCGTTAACATACCCGGATAGAACTTTAGCTGTTGTTTTATGCGGTGGATTTCCTGAGGTATATTCTTATATTTTAAAATATGAGCATATTGTTGGAATGTATATGGTAAAAGAACATCCGCATTTATTGGCAAAAGGAATTTCTACTGCCCATACATCGGACAAAGAAATCAGAGATATGATCTACCACCATATGATAAAAACCAACCGAACAACCTGGTTCCATTGCTATCATGATTCATTGAGATTTTCGTGTTTGGATCGACTTCCTGAACTAAAGGTGCCACTCTATCTATTTTATGGGGCGCGTGATTTTACAAATAAGCATATACGCTTATATAAAAAATATGTTCCAAAAGTAAAAACCATTATCATAAAAAAAGTTGCCCATCAACTAATCACAAAGAAATCAAACGAATTTAACAAAGCTGTTGCAAGGATTGTTAATGAGCTTGTTAACTGAATTGAAAGTCCCACTCCAATGATAAAGAGTGGGACTTTTTCTTAATGGAGGGGAAGATACTTCGCAACTGAAATTTTGTACTTAAGCACCCTTTTTCGTTGGCTTAATCGCCATTAAAATAACTAAAGCGGCAGCGAAGCTTAATCCAGTTAACATATAGAACACAATTTTTTCAGAGTTTTTCATCATAATGGCAATTACGGGAGGTCCTGCCGCAACACCAATAAACCGCATTGAACTATATATGGATGTGATGGTACCACGTTGTTTTTTATCAATATTTGATGTGATAAGCGTATCAAGTGGAGGTAATGAGGCTCCAATCCCGATAGCGCCGATTAAGAAAATGGTGATAAGATACCATAGGTCTTTTGATAATCCGAGGACAGCAATGGCTGAACCAAGTAAAGCAAGCCCACCAAATGCAACCCACTTCATAAAGACCTGGTTTTCTTTAATTACTTTCCCGGTAATATAAGATGCCAAGCATAGGGCCCCGAGTGGTAATGAAAGAAATAAACCTTTTTTCAAATTTTTAATATCGTATTGGGATTCAAGTATTTCCGATAGATAAAACAAAACCCCAAATAAAACGAACATAACAATAATTCCAATGAAAAAAATGGCATATAGCCAACGACCATTTTTTGCAAATATTTCCTTCACCTTACTGACAAAGTCACGAAAAGGAATGGCTTCAGGTTTCTTTGGACTCTTGACCAGGAAGATCATTAATAAAATGGAAATCAGAGATAAGATAGGTATCGAGAGAAATGGTAAAAACCAAATGATACCTGCTAAAAAAGAGCCCAATATTGGGCTTAAAACCTTGCCTAGCGTATTTGATGTTTCAATCATCCCTAAGGCGCTACTTACGTCATCTTCGTTTTTAAACATGTCTCCAACGAGGGGGAGGACAATTGGAAAGGCGCCAGCAGCTCCTGCTCCTTGCAGCGCTCGTCCAGCTAAAAGCAACCAATAACCATTATCCATTTGCCATGAAGCCCAACCAGCGATGAACCCACCGATACCTGTCAACACTAAACTAGGAATGATTACCTTCTTTCTACCAAGGCGGTCTGAAAGGTAACCCGCAATTGGGATAAGAAAAATGGCGACAATGGAGTAAACTGTAATGACCAAGCTTGACTGAAAAGAGGAAATGCTCATTTCTGTCTCTAAAACAGGAAGGACAGGAATCAACATTGAGTTTCCTAAAGTCATCACTAAAGGAATCGAAGAAATAGATAAAATGGCCCATCTCTGTTTACTGATGCCTGACTTTTTCTTCTCAGAGCCCTTTCCTTCTGTACTTGAGAACAATTTTTCCACGTAATTCATCGCTTACCCGCCTTTTTTGTGATTGTTTATATCTTTAACAAAAAGATTAAATATAAGCTTCTTTTTTATGGAAAAAGCTTTGAAATGTGCAAATTTCATCTTAAAATAATACAAGAGTAAGGGGGGAGTCCGATCGAATTTAAAACGATTCAGTTAAACGTTGGAATGCCAAGAAAAATGGTTTGGAAAGGTCAACATGAATTATCTGCTATCGGGAAATTAAAGGTAGCGGAAGCGTTCTTATCAAAAGCTGGTTTTAACCATGATGGTGTTGCAAACACAAAATTTCATGGGGGTCCAGATCGAGCAGTATGTCTTTATCCTTTTGAACATTATTCTCTTTGGGAAAAAGAATTCAAGCAAAGGTTAGAATTCCCTGGTTTTGGTGAAAATATAACAACAACAGGGATGAAGGAAAAGAATGTTTTTATCGGAGACGTGTTTAAACTCGACGAAGCTATAATTGAAGTCACACAGGGAAGAGTTCCGTGTTCGACCATTTCTAAGCATAATCGGATTGATCGCTTATTAAATAGGATTGTCGAAACAGGCTATACAGGGTACTTTTTTAGAGTGCTGGAAGCAGGAAGAATCACTTCTGAGGCTGAAATCAAGTTGCTGGATCGTGTACAAGATAGGTACTCCGTTCTAAGAGGAAATCAGCTATTATTTCACGAAAATGGAAATAAAGTAGAAATAGAAGGAATGCTCCGATTAGAGGCATTATCAACAGAATGGAAAGAGCGATTCAAGAGACTTCTTGCTACAGTGTGAAATCAGTAAATTCTAAAAAGATGAAAAATGCTATTGACTTTATGGTAAATTTTTTTTATTATTAATAACAACAATACAGTAGTTAGCGTTGAAGAAGAAGAGTAACTATAACAGACATTTCAGAGAACTGGTGGTCGGTGCAAACCAGTATGGAAGTTACAGTGAATGGCCTTCTGAGCTCCAGACCGAACCCTGTAGGCAGTAGGCTCTGGCGAAAAAGCCTCATCGTTACAAGAGGCAGGTATTCAAGCAGACGCTTTGATACCGTTAAGCGAGCCGTTTTTCGGCTAAACAAGGTGGCACCACGGGTTTCTCGTCCTTATTGATAGGAGAGAGACCCGTTTTTTATTACAAAAATGCTGTTTTCGTAAAGATTGTTGTTAAAATTGTAAAAATCTTAAAGCCGATTTTTACTACCTAAAGCCGATTTTAACGCAAGATAAGCTATTTCGTACGTTTTAGATAGTTTGCACGCTCTTTTCTCATAATTAAAATGCTAAATTTGTATTGAAACACTGTTAAACCCTACCTTTTTTATCAAGAGCAACAAAGTTTGAGAAAAGAGCATACAAAAAAATAATGAAATCGTTGCGCAAGAGGAGTACATTGGCCATTTTCGTTACAGAGAGCCGGAGGAGCTGTGAACCGGTACGAACAGGCTATTGGAATGGGCTTGCAAGAGGCTTCCTGAACATAGTAGTAGGGAAGCACGGAATTCCACCGTTAAACGGATAGGGTATAAATGCAATTTAGTAAAAGCATTTTGTATCCGAAAAGAGGAAACCCATAGGGGTTTCAATTGAGGTGGCACCGCGGTCAAACGTAATCGTCCTCTATATGCACTTTACGTGCGTATAGGGGACTTTTTTATTTTCATTGAGAAAGGGGTTGTCTTTATATGGTTTTGAATAAACAGGTGGCTCATACAATAATTGAAGAAATTGAAGGGGATACGCTAACGCCTATTGCCATTTATCAAAAGATTTCTGGGAAAAAGAAATTTTTACTTGAGAGCTCACTAAAACATGAGAAAACAGGGCGTTTTTCTTTTATTGGAGCAGATCCAGTTTATGAGATAAAAGGATTCCGAGGAAGTGTAACGGTTAAAGACCCAACAGGAGAAAAAACAGTAAAGTCAGAAAGGATAATCGATGTCGTAAAAGATTACCTACCGCAGATGGAAGCCATTCCTGGAATCCCATTTATCGGCGGAGCGGTAGGCTATATTGGCTATGATATCATTCGGGATTATGAGGAAATTGGACCGGAAAATGAGGACCCTTTACAAATGCCAGAGGCGCACCTCCTGATATTTAATGAGGTAATTGTATATGATCATTTGAAAGAAAGGGTATTTATTGTTGGAATCCCAATGTCCGGAATGAATGATGATGAATTGAAAAGAAGGCTCGAAAAACGAAAAATGGAATTAAGAAAGGAAATGGAACATCGCCCAGATTATACTTTTGAGTTGTCTGAATTCAAATCCAACCTCTCAAAACAGGAATTCGAACAGATGGTATTAAAGGCAAAGCAATATATTGAGGCCGGTGATATCTTTCAGGTGGTACTATCAAGGCGACTAGAAGCTAATATTCAGGGGAATCCTTTCACGTTTTATCGAAAATTAAGAGTCAACAATCCATCTCCCTATATGTATTATTTGGATTATGGCGACTATTCGATTGCCGGGGCATCACCAGAAAGTCTAGTAAAAGCAAGAGGCACTGAAATTATGACCAATCCGATTGCTGGAACAAGACCGCGAGGGAGAAGCGAGTCGGAGGATACGCAATTAGAGCTAGAATTACTAAGGGACGAAAAGGAGTTAGCTGAACACCGAATGCTAGTGGATCTGGGGCGAAACGACCTCGGCAAGATTTGTAAAATTGGGACAATTAAACTTGATAAATTTATGAATGTGGAACGCTACCAACATGTGATGCACATTGTCTCTGAGGTTAGTGGAGAACTAGAAGAGGGGTACAACGCACTTGAAGGCTTGGCGTCCTGTTTGCCAGCGGGTACAGTTTCGGGAGCTCCCAAAATTCGTGCCATGCAAATTATTAATGAGCTTGAAAACGTAAAAAGAGGCGTGTACTCAGGGGCGATTGGTTACTATTCGGCTTGTGGGAATATGGATTTTGCCTTAGCGATACGCACGATGGTGATTAAGGATAGTAAAGCCTATATTCAAGCGGGTGCTGGCATTGTTTATGACTCGGACCCAACAAAGGAGTTTGAGGAAACATCTCATAAGCTTAGGGCATTAAGGGAGGCTGCCAATGATTCTATTAATTGATAATTACGACTCTTTCACCTATAACCTTTACCAATACTTAGGAGAACTTGGCGAAGTGCCAAAGGTAGTCAGAAATGACCGAGTGACAATAAGAGAGATTGAAAAAATGGGCCCAGAGGCGATTATTATCTCACCAGGACCGGGTAGGCCCGAGGACGCTGGGATTTGCGTCAAGTTGATCCAAACCTTTGCACCTACTATTCCAATCCTTGGAATTTGCCTCGGTCATCAGGCGATTGGGTATGCCTTTAATGGAAACATCATAAATGCTAGGGAAATTATGCATGGAAAGGTGTCGGAAATTTCGCATAATGGAGCAACGCTATTTAATGCATTACCTAGAACTCTGTCGGTAATGAGGTATCATTCACTTGTTATCGAAAAATATTCTGTCCCAAGTGAATTAGAGATACTGGCAACATCTAAAGATGACAATGAAATTATGGCTATCAAACATAAAGATTATCCATTATACGGACTTCAGTTTCATCCAGAATCAATTGGAACGAAAGAAGGAAAACAACTATTAGAAAATTTTATTTTGGAAGCAAGAAAGGAGAAGGGGATTTATGAAACTTTATCTTGAAAAATTAGCGGCGAATGAAGCTTTAACGCAGCAGGAAACCGAAACTGCAGTTGGGAAAATTTTTAATGAAGAAATTTCTGATAGTGAAATTGCTGCCTTCATGATTGGTTTAAAAACAAAGGGCGAGACAGTCGAGGAAATTGCGGGAATTGTGCAAGCGATGCGAAACAATTCCCGGCCCTTCTCCAGAAAAATTCCAAATATGATTGATAACTGTGGAACAGGTGGAGATGGTTCGAAAAGTTTTAATATCAGTACAACATCCGCTTTCGTCATGGCTGGAGCTGGAATTACTGTAGCCAAACATGGAAATCGGAGTATTTCAAGTAAGACGGGAAGTGCGGATGTCTTGGAGGAATTGGGTGTTTCCTTAGACCTACCAACGCAGTTAACAGAAGATATTCTCGAGGAAAATGGAATTGCCTTTTTGTTCGCTCCATATGTACACCCAAAAATTAAAGCAATCATGAAGGTCAGAAAAGACTTGAAAATACCAACTGTTTTCAATTATATCGGCCCGTTAACAAATCCAATGGATCTGGATTATCAACTGCTTGGAATAAATCGCGGAGATATGCTTGATGTATTTGCCGATGTACTAAACACATTAGGAAGAAAACGGGCTGTCGTATTAAATGGTGCTGGTTCAATGGATGAAGCCTCACTAGCTGGTGATAATCAGTTGGTCATTTTAAATGAAGGGGTTCGTACAAAAGAAACGCTCCACCCCGAACATGTAGGTCTTTCGGTTTATGATAATACCCATATTGTAGGGGGAAACGCGAAGGAAAACGCAACGATTTTATTAAATGTTTTAAAAGGGGAAAAAGGCGCTTGCCGTGATACCGTGTTATTGAATGCAGGAATTGGTATTTTTACCGCTGGTCGGGCAGAAACGGTTCAACAAGGTATCTTCCGAGCAATTGAGAGCATTGATTCTGGTGCTGCCTTAGAAAAACTAAATTATCTGGTTGAAAAAAGCTCCCAGTATAGGAAAGCGGTGATATAAGTGGAAACCATCTTGGATAAGATTGTAGCTCAGAAACGAGAGGATATACAACAGCTAACCGACTTGCCATTGGAGGTCACTCGGACATTTAAAAAAGAGCGTTCATTTATTGAGGGATTAAGAAATGCAGAAAAAATGGCGGTTATTTCTGAATTCAAACGGGCCTCGCCGTCAAAGGGGATAATCAATGCAAATTTAGACCCAGCTAAGCAAGCTGACTTTTATGCTGAGTACGGGGCATCGGCGATTTCTGTGCTATGTGACCGCCACTTTCAAGGTAGCTTGGCTGACCTTACAAGAGTACGCGAAGCTGTCAGTTTGCCGATTCTATGCAAGGACTTTATCGTAGAGAAAAAACAAATTAGTCATGCGAAGGCAGCAGGTGCTGATTTGATTCTTTTGATTGCTTCAGTTCTAAGCAATATGGAATTACAGGAATTATATCAATATGCAAATGAAATTGGACTTGAGGTGCTCGTAGAAATTCATGATGAAGGAGAGCTTGAAAAAGCACTGGCTATTAAAGCAGAATTAATCGGAATCAATAATCGTGATCTCAAATCGTTCCACGTAAGTTTGGAAACAACTGAAAAGCTTGGACCGCTTGTGAGACAGTCTGGGGCGTTCCTCATTAGTGAAAGTGGGATGAAGACGCAAGACGATGTGAAACGAGCAGCAAAGGCCGGGGCCAATGGTATCTTAGTGGGTGAAACGTTTATGGCAACTACAAATCTGCAACAGGCTTTTAAGGAGTTTAAGGTTCCGTTGGAAATGGTGATTGATTGATGAAAGTAAAAATTTGTGGAATTAAATCTGTTGAAGTGGCTCACCATGCCGTCAATGCAGGAGCGGATGCATTAGGATTTGTATTTGCACCAAGTAAAAGGGAAATTTCACCGGAACAAGCCAAGGGTATCATTAAGGAGCTTCCGCAGGAGACTTGGAAAGTGGGTGTCTTTGTTAATGAAACACCAGAGAAAATAGTTGAAATAGCAGAAGCAGTGGGCTTGACACATATTCAGCTTCATGGGGAGGAGCAGGTTAGCCCTTATAAAGGGCAAGACAATATATTGATTAAATCTGTAAGTGTTAAAAGTGAAAGTGATATCGATAAGGTAGGAGAAATAGAGGCTGACTATATCTTACTAGATAGTCCACCTAGTTTATATAAAGGCGGGAACGGAACAAGTTTTAACTGGTCACTTGCATCAAAACTGAAAGCATCTAATAAAATTCTTCTTGCAGGGGGCTTGAATGCTGAAAATGTACAACAAGCGATACAAACAGTGAAACCTTATATGGTGGATGTCAGCAGTGGCGTTGAAACGGATGGAGAAAAGGATCCTATTAAAATTAGCATATTTATAAATGAAGCAAAAGGGATAAGAGAGGATGAAGAAGATGAAAACTGAAACACCGATTTATTCACTACCAGATGCAAGAGGACATTTTGGTCAATATGGTGGTCGTTATGTACCTGAGACGTTGATGCAATCTGTTATTGAATTAGAGAAGGAATATGACCGTGCACAGGCTGACCCTGAATTTCATTTACAATTGAATGAGTTGCTAAAAGAGTATGTTGGAAGGGAAACCCCGCTCTATTATGCTGAAAACCTGACTGCCCATGCGGGAGGAGCAAAAATCTACTTGAAACGAGAAGATTTGAACCATACCGGTGCACATAAAATCAATAACACCATCGGTCAGGCACTGCTTGCACAAAGAATGGGCAAAAGAAAAATTGTTGCTGAAACAGGTGCAGGGCAGCATGGTGTTGCTACGGCAACAGTATGTGCCTTATTAAATCTTGATTGCGTCATTTTTATGGGAGAAGAGGATATAAGAAGGCAGCAGCTTAATGTTTTTAGAATGGAGCTTCTCGGGGCAAAGGTAGTTAGTGTCAGCCATGGCAGCGGGACATTAAAAGATGCCGTGAACGAAGCGCTTCGTTATTGGGTAGCACATGTCAACGATACCCATTATATTTTAGGCTCTGTTATGGGTCCACATCCTTTTCCAAAGATGGTGCGAGACTTCCAGAGTGTGATAGGGAAGGAGACGAAAGTGCAGTATTTGGAAAAAGAAGGAAAACCGCCGGAAGCTTTGGTTGCCTGTATTGGTGGAGGAAGCAACGCAATGGGGATGTTTCATCCTTTTGTAAATGATGAAACGGTTAAAATGTATGGGGTTGAAGCAGCTGGACTGGGGGTTGACACAGACCGTCATGCTGCTTCACTTACAAAAGGAAAGCCAGGGATTTTACATGGGGCAATGATGTATTTGCTTCAGGATGAGGATGGTCAGATTCAAGAAGCCCATTCGATATCAGCTGGACTCGATTATCCTGGAATTGGGCCAGAGCATAGCTATTTGCATGATATAAAACGAGTAAAATATGAATCTATTACCGATGATGAAGCATTGGAAGGTGTCACCCTATTATCTAGACTTGAAGGTATCATACCAGCTCTCGAAAGTGCACATGCGGTTGCTTATGCAGTTAAATTAGCAGCTACAATGAGCAAGGATGAGGGGATTGTTATCTGCCTATCAGGTCGTGGGGACAAAGATGTTCAAACAATTAGAGAGCGCTTGGGAGGAGATTTACATGACTAGAATACAAGAGGTCTTTCATGATATGAATCAAAAGGCTTTCGTCCCTTATATCATGGCAGGGGATGGGGGACTTGAAACACTCAGAGAAAAAATACTGTTTTTACAAGAAAATGGTGTGGATGCAGTGGAGATTGGAATCCCATTTTCTGATCCAGTAGCCGACGGTCCAACCATTCAAAAGGCAGGGATAAGAGCGTTAGAAGCGGGAGTCACCTTAACAGGGGTGCTGGAAACCATACAGTCTTTTAAGCAGGAAGTGAATATACCACTCATCGTAATGACCTATACCAATCCAGTTATCGCATTCGGGATTGAAAGATTTGCTGAAAAGGCGGCATTAGCCGGTATTGATGGATGCATCATCCCAGACCTTCCAATCGAGGAGGAAGAATTATTCGTGCCTCATCTCGAAGCAGTTGGGTTGGAATTAATTAGGCTGGTTACAGTAACAAGTCCGGAGGAGCGCATCCGAAAGATAACAGAAAAAGGAAATGGCTATGTGTACGCTGTGACGGTAGCAGGAATAACCGGTGCGCGCTCAGGGTTCCACTCGGAGTTAGGGAATTTTCTTTCTAAAGTGAAAAATGCAAGCAAACTGCCGGTTTTAGCAGGTTTTGGGATTTCAACTCCGGAGCATGTTCGAGAAATGAATCAATATTGTGATGGGGTAATTGTAGGAAGTAGAATAGTCGAGCTATTTTATGAAGGAAACCTAGAAGAAATAAAAAACTTAATTCTAGCAGCTAAAGCTGGATGACAATGAAAACAGTTGAGGGGAAAACCTCGGCTGTTTTTTTGATTTTCTAAAACAAATAACGGGAATTATTTCTTGGGAAAGCGCAAAAACAGACAAGGAGATACAAGAAACCCTAGGAAAGGGAGTTTCATAAAGATTGCTGTCGAAATTTAGTGCTGAGTTTTTTTGTAAAACGTGCACTTTGTTACAGTTTTTACAAGTTTAGTTCATTATACTAATCATAAATTACAGCTTTTATGTTTGCAAATCACTAAATGTATTTAAATTGGTAGGTTTATATAGGTGTAAAGGGAATGTGAACCGATGAATGTATATGAAGCAATCATTATTATACTTGAAAAAAAAGGACCAGCGACAATTCCATCTATTTGGGAGGAAATAACGAAACTAACTTCGGAAGGGGAAACTTTCTTTAACGTCTCGCATCTCAAATCCATTATTGGGCTTAAAAGAGAGTGGTTTATGATAAATGGTGATCTTGTTTCGCTCCGTCCAGAAAGAGACCTAGTTAAGTTAACGTTTAGACAATCTGGCTACCCTGGACCTGAAGTGAAAATTAGTGTTGATTTTAAAAAAAACACCTTTATTTTCCTAGAATGGTATTATGATCGTCAAACGAATGCTACTATCTTGCCGCATTTTAAGCCTGGAAGTGTATGTGATTTTAAAAATGCTCTTTATTCATTGCATATATGGGATTGGGAAAAAGATTATCAATCAGATGGCATCATTGTGGATGGGATAAGTTGGTCGATTGTTTTAGAAACAAAAGGAGCGGTGTATAGAACCGAGGGGCTTGATTTCTTTCCAAAAGAGTGGAAGAGGTTCTATCGTACTTTAAATCAACTTACTGGTGTCCGACTTTAAGTAGTACTCTTTGGTTCTGGGCTGTACTTGCAATCCTCGTGAAGAAGGTGTAAAATAGTGGAGTTTTAGCGAGAATCATTTGAACTCCCTTGGAGGATTGATTTAGTGTATGTTAGACATTACTGTTGATGAACTTGTAAGATCCGATAAATATGTGCCTGTGGATGTTCGGTCCCCAATTGAACATGAAGAGGCAGCTATTCCTGGTTCCGTAAATATCCCTTTATTTACTAATGAAGAACGCCAAGAGATTGGCATCTTATATAAACAAGCTGGAGATCAAGCGGCTAAATGGCGGGCAATGGAAATTGTTTCTCCTAAGCTACCTTCTTTGCTTCATGAGATAAAAAACTTAGAGGCTACGGGAGTAAAACCCGTCATACACTGCTGGCGTGGAGGTTCGCGAAGTAAAGCGGTTGCCTCATTTTTAGAGTTCTCCGGTGTTCCTTCAATTAGACTTACCGGTGGGTACCGAGCTTATCGAGAATATACATTGGAAAAAATACCAGAGCTCCTTCCTGGAAAAGCGGTCGTATTGCATGGGTTAACAGGAACTGGGAAGACTGATATTCTTGAAATGTTACAAAATAAAGGTTTCCCGGTTGTTGATTTGGAAATGATGGCTAACCATCGTGGCTCCTTATTTGGAACAATTGGAATTGGAGATGGGCATAACCAAAAGACCTTTGATGCATTATTATTTAAGAGATTGCTTGAGCTAAAGGGTTCAGAATATTTCATCGTCGAAGCGGAAAGCAAGCGTATTGGGCGCGTAGTCCAGCCAGATTTCATGATGAATTTAAAAAAGACAGGAACGCATTTTCTTGTTCAATGTTCATTAGAAAACAGGGTCGATAGAATTTATGGGGAGTATGTGGAACCTTATAAAGAAGAGCAATGGTTTCAGAATGAAGTAATTGAGAAGGTAAGTAAAATTGAGAAGCGACTAAAAAGTCCTGAATTGGTTCAATGCATTGAAGATGCCACCCAAAATAAAAACTATCGTGAAGTAATCTCAATTTTACTGAATCATTATTATGACCCTCGATATAATTTTACAATTAAAGATTATATTGGTGAATTTATTACTATAAATGGGGATTCTTCCGCTAGTGCTGCTGTTGAAATTGAAAGGCATCTCGAAAAGCTTCTTCCAACTAAATCGATGGTAGGAACAGAATAGTCATATTCGCTAAGAAGGTGTAGGGCGAAAATCGCTCTACACCAAATAAAAAGTCATGAAATTGTCACATAAATATTCCGAATTTTTCGTATATAATAAAAACAACATATATCTATATAGGAGGAATGAACAATCAATGCGTGAATCCAAAAACTGTCATCATCGCTTTTCAGTCCATGAAGAGAATCTGGGGTTTTTAACAGATGATGGTATCGATGTATTTGTTGCAGGTGCAAGATTCCAAAAGACAATCAGTTGTGGTCATATGGAGACCCCAAACGAGAACAATGATGTGTTGGTTGCTTCCTTGGTAGAAAAAAGAAATGAGTCCCCAACTCCAAAAAATTTGTACTTAAATCTAATAAACTTTTAATTTTAATTTCCTGGGCATGATGCCTGGGATTTTTTTGTGTAAAGTAAAAGATAAAAAAATGTGAGGTTTTGGATAATTGTATGCGTTGTTTACATCCAGCTGCATGCCCAGGAATAAGTGTACTACGCTAAACGTGCGCTGGAGCTTTTGTACTTTGGTGCTATTAACAACAGTGAGAAGTCAATTATGAAGAACTCACTAAAATAAACTATTAGAAATTTTTTTGGAATAAGGATTTTTTTGTTGAATGTTTTCACTACTTCCGTGTTCAAAACCTTTGTGCTAAAGAGGAAGCAGTGGTAAAATAGCTATGAAAACGGTTATCCCCTGAATTTTAACATTATTCATATTTTTGAATTCAATCTGGATGCCGCGCTCAACTATATACGAAATGGTAGGGGAATTTTCTATGAGTAAACCTGACACCAGTCAAGGGTTCTTGTCTGGTTTTCACGGTCCGAATTTGGGGTATATTGTTGAACTGTATGAAAAATACCTTGAGGATCCGAATTCCATTGATCCAGAAGTAAGGGAATATTTTGATCAGGGAAACATTCCTACACTTGAACTAGGTACGACAACTAGAGAAAATGTTATTGAAAATCTTCAAGAAAGCAATACTGAAAAAATAATTGCTGCTATTCGAATGGCAGAACATATTAGGGGGTACGGGCACTTATCTGCTAATGTATCTCCCTTGGAAATACCAAGAAAAGACGAACGTATCGAACCAGGCCAGTGGGGACTTACTAGAAGTGATTTGGAAAAAATCCCAGCCCACCTCATATGCCCTGATGCTCCCGCGAATGTGCGGAATGGTGCGGAAGCAATTGACCATTTGAAACAGGTCTATACTAGTACAATTGCGTTTGAATATCACCAAGTACATGACGTTGAGGAAAAAAATTGGTTACGTCAAAGAATTGAAAATGGACGATTACTACCATCCTTGAAAAATAAAAAAAAGCTCGCTTTATTAAAGCGTTTAACTGAAGTTGAAGAGTTTGAGAGGTTTCTACATCGAACTTTTGTTGGACAAAAGCGCTTTTCCATTGAAGGGCTAGACACAATGGTCCCGTTAATTGATGAAGTCATTTCAGAGGCTGTCAGGGACGGGGTGGAAACCGTAAATATTGGGATGGCCCATCGAGGTCGTCTGAATGTTTTAGCACACGTTCTTGAAAAGCCATACGAAATGATTTTCGCTGAATTCCAGCATGCCCCGAATAAGGAGCTTGTTCCTTCGGAGGGCTCGATTGGGATTAACTTTGGTTGGACTGGTGATGTAAAATATCATCTAGGTTTGGATAGGCAAATTAAAACAGAAAGCACAGCAAAAGTACGCCTAACGTTAGCTAATAATCCTAGTCACCTTGAATTTGCAGGGGCTGTTGTAGAAGGATTTACGAGAGCTGCTCAGGAAGATAGGGGGTTACCAGGCTATCCAAAGCAAAATGCTTCCAAGGCTCTGGCTATCCTTATTCATGGGGATGCTGCATTTCCAGGGCAGGGAATTGTCGCTGAGACCCTAAACCTTAGTCGGTTAATAGGTTATAACACAGGTGGTACGGTCCATATCATTGCAAATAATACGATTGGGTTTACCACTGAATCGACCGATTCCCGTTCAACAAGGTATGCTAGTGATTTAGCAAAAGGGTTTGAAATTCCAATTCTCCATGTCAATGCAGATGATCCAGAAGCTTGTGTGATGGCTGCTTTGTTAGCAACCGACTATCGGGCAAAGTTTGGCAAAGACTTCCTAATCGATTTGATCGGCTATAGACGCTACGGGCATAACGAAATGGATGAGCCAATGACAACAAACCCAATGATGTACAAACTCATTCAAAAGCACCCAACACCTAAGTCCGTTTATGCGGAGAAGTTAAGAAAAGAGGGGTCTATTGAGGACGAGCAACTAACAGCTATGGAGGCAGCTGTTTTAGATAAGTTATCTACTGCGTATGAGAAAGTACCCAAAAAGAGTGAGCATGATTTAAGTGAGGTTGAAGTACCTGAAATCGTTGAAAAAGGCCTGCCACGAATTCATACAGCGGTTTCGAATGATAAGCTTACTCAAATCAACGAAGACTTGTTAAACTGGCCAGAAGGCTTTAAAGTCTTTGGGAAACTTGAACGTATACTAAAAAGAAGGCAAGGGGCTTTTGATGGAGATGGCAAGGTGGATTGGGCACTTGCTGAAACTATCGCCTTCGCTTCGATTATTGCAGATGGTACACCTGTCCGTCTTTCAGGGCAAGATTCTGAGAGAGGAACATTCGCTCACCGTAACATTGTGTTGCACGATCCGGAGACTGGGAAACACTTTTCTCCTTTGCACACTTTACCGAATGCAAAGGCTTCCTTTGCGGTACACAATAGTCCACTCTCTGAAGCAGGTGTCCTAGGTTTTGAATATGGTTATAATGTCTTTTCACCAGAAACGCTCGTCCTCTGGGAAGCACAATATGGTGATTTTGCAAATGCCGCCCAAGTTATTTTTGATCAGTTTATTGCTGCTGGAAGGGCTAAATGGGGACAAAAATCAGGGCTTGTTATGCTCCTACCACATGGGTATGAAGGGCAAGGACCAGAACACTCAAGTGGTCGTTTTGAACGTTTCTTGACACTAGCAGCTGAAAACAACTGGACGGTAGCAAACCTAACTTCAGCAGCACAGTATTTTCATATATTACGGAGGCAGGCTGCCATTTTAGAGGAAGAGGTTGTTCGTCCACTTGTTTTGATGACGCCAAAAAGCCTACTCAGAAATCCAATGGTTGCTTCAAGTCCAGCAGAGTTCAGTGAGGGTGAATTCCAGTCTGTTATCAGTCAACCTGGTTTAGGAGCTGACTTTAATAAGATTGAGAGAGTCGTGCTTTGTACAGGAAAGATTGCCATTGATCTGGCTGAAAAAGTGAATCCTACGGAACATGACTGGCTCCAAATATTAAGATTAGAAGAAATCTATCCATTCCCATTTAAATCTCTTGAGCAGCAGTTTAGCCAATTCCCTAATCTGAAGGAAGTGGTATGGATTCAAGAAGAACCAAAAAACATGGGGGCATGGACGTTTGTAGAGCCGCGAATTAATGAAGCGCTTCACGGGAAGTTGACGGTCTCTTATCTCGGCCGCAGGAGACGCTCAAGTCCAGCTGAAGGTGAACCGGATATTCATAAAATTGAACAAGCACGTTTAATTGGAGAAGCATTAACCAGAAGGTAAAGGAGAGGACTTAAGTTGGCAGAAATCAAAGTTCCAGAATTAGCAGAAACGATTAGTGAAGGAACAATCGCCCAATGGTTAAAAAAGCCAGGCGATTATGTGGGCAAAGGGGAATACGTGGTCGAGCTTGAAACAGATAAAGTAAATGTAGAGATTATCTCAGAGCATGAGGGTACTCTTACAGAGTTAAGAGCAGAAGAAGGCGACACAGTTCAGGTTGGTGAAACCATCGCCATCGTGAGTGAGGATGGGGCATCTGCGACGTCTGCAGGAGAAAAACACCAAGTATTAGAGAGCGAAGTTGAGGGACAAAGCGAGTTAAAAATCGAAGCCCCTTTAAGCGAAAAGCAAGAAGGTGAGAGTCTGCAAACAAAGAAGAGTGAAAGAGTTATTGCCTCTCCTGCTGCTAGAAAGCTTGCAAGGGAAAAAGGCATTGACTTAAGTGAAATCCCTGCAGTCGATCCACTAGGTCGAGTTCGCAAACAGGATGTAACCAATTATGACCCTGAAATTACTAAACAGGCTACTTCTACACAGAAACAAGCACCTAAGCCGGAGGCACAGAGCAAACCAGCTGTTCAGGGGTCTGTAGAGGAAAATGGGAAGCCTGTTGAACGAGTGAAGATGTCGCGTCGCCGGCAAACCATTGCCAACAGACTAGTAGAAGTTCAGCAGAATGCTGCAATGTTGACAACATTCAATGAGGTTGATATGACAGCGGTAATGGAGCTTAGAAAGAGATGGAAAGACCGTTTTTATGAGGAAAACGATGTTCGCTTAGGCTTTATGTCATTCTTCACGAAGGCTGTCGTTGCTGCATTGAAGAAAACTCCATATCTGAATGCAGAGATTCAAGGCAATGAGATTCTAATGAAGAAGTACTATGATATCGGTGTCGCTGTTTCCACAGATGAAGGGCTTGTTGTTCCAGTTATCCGTGACGCAGATCGAAAGAATTTCTCTGAGATCGAAGGAAACCTTGTTGAACTTGCTGAGAAGGCAAGGACAAACAAACTCTCTCTAGGTGATCTTCAAGGCGGTACATTCACGATTACAAATGGTGGGGTATTTGGCTCATTATTATCTACGCCAATTTTGAACGGGCCACAGGTCGGAATTCTCGGGATGCATACTATCCAGCTCCGTCCTGTAGCGATTGATAAAGAGCGAATGGAAAACCGCCCGATGATGTATATTGCACTTTCGTATGACCATCGTATTGTCGATGGGAAAGAAGCGGTAACCTTCTTGAAGAAAGTGAAAGAACTAATTGAAGACCCAGAATCCTTATTGTTTGGGAGTTAATAACGGACTCAAAGCACCAGCTCAATCAAAACGCTGATGCTTTGGGTTTTTTTTGTTGCGCGAGATTAGATGAAGGAAAAAATAAAAAAGCCGCAAAATGCGGCGATTCTAGGAAAATATTTATCGTGTTTTTTTAGGTTTTAACCCGCGACGAGAAATTTCGTCTTTTAAGATTTTTGCCCATTCCTTATCCTGCTCTGACTTCAATGCATCACGATATGAGACCACCAATTGTTCATTGCTCATAATTTTCATTTGACGTCCTCCTCAGAAAGAATGGTTAGAACTTTCAGTTATTATTAAGTTTTAGTTAATTGTAAGGGTTTACAGAGTGTTTGAAAACCCCTTTTCACAAATTTTCTTGAAAGTAATGAAGTTGTAAAAAAGAAATATGTTTTTTAGAAAATTATGGCTGTATGTTAACAAAATGTTCATGGAAGATATGAACATTTTGTTACAACTTCATATGTTCTTACAATTAGAGACTATTAATCTCTATAATATATATACAATAGACACGTTGGCTATTGTAAAAAGCAAACAGGATTGATAGGGGGAGTCTAAATGAAATGGTTTCTAATTACTTTATTATCCCTGTTTGGCTTCCTGTTTTTAAGTAAAGGAATCGAACTATGGACTGCGATTGATCAAGTTGATGCGAATGGCATGGCCATAAGTTTTCTTGGGGTAGAAGTGAGTGAAGGTGTAATAAAAGAAAAGCTTCCTAGTTTTGCGTTTGGTTTTACAGCGGCAGCTATCATTCCTATTTTAGTTGTTATCAATATAGCGATCAAATCGAAAATAATAAAAGAAAAAAATCGCCCTATTGTTTGAGTCTGGACATTCCTGTTCCAGGCTCTTTTTTGTTTTTTTTTTGAATAAGCTTGCATGCTTATATAATAATAGGCTTGTATAGGTTTAAACCAAGCAATATTTGTGGTAAATAAACAATACAAGTCACGAAGGAAAATTAGAGGAAGAGGGATTGAAATGAACCTATTTACCGAAACTGGGATTTATGAAGTGGTATATCGAGGTACTCACTTTTCCTTTTTACGCTATATTAGAATGGATTATATTTGTGATGTTCGTTATGTAACGCTAAAGAATATCATGACAGGTGAAATGTATACCTTTGATTATGAAGGTATCCTTGGTATTCGTGAGATAAGTCGTTCTATTCAAGCATATGCCAGCTAAGGAAATTAATGTTGCGTTTTTATGGGCTACTTCTTTATACTATATGATAACGAGTATAAAGGAGTGCTAAAAAATGATTCATTTAAATTGGCAAGAACGTCAAACCGTAAAAAGGATAAAATGTGTGCATACAGATGCAAAAAAATATATTGTAAACCGGGTTTTAACTCCTGGGAAAGAATATGATGTAAAAAATGAAACAGACGAATTTTATTTCATCATTGATAACTCCGGGAAAATTGGAGGCTATTATAAAGATTATTTTACTGAAGAAAATTAATGAGGATGCCAGTGCATCCTCACATAACAAAAAGGGTTCCGAAAGTTTCGGAACCCTTTTAATTTTTTTGTGCATCATTCTGGTTGTGCGTTCACTTCAACAGATTTTGGCTGATACAACTTTCTTGAAAGCAGGTTTTGAAGAATCAAAAATACTCCGCCTACAGCCCAGTAAAGTGGAAGCGCCGATGGGGCATTTAATGAAACCATCACAATCATAAATGGTGAAAGCAGTCCGATGAATTTCATTTGCTTCTGTTGTTCTGTAGGGATATTGGGCTGAGATAGTTTAAACTGCAGAAAATAAACAATTCCCGCAATCATAGTCATCCATATGTCGGAATGACCGAGATTAAACCAAAGAAAGGAATGAGTTGCGATTTCTTGAGAACCGATAATCGCGTAATACAAGCCCATTAATATCGGCATTTGGATTAACAATGGCAAACAGCCCATATTCAGCGGATTAATACCATGCTTTTGATACAGCCCCATCATTTCCTGCTGTAGTGTCCGTTGTTCCTCGGGATCTTTTGTTTCTTTTAATTTCACTTGAATCACTTCAAGTTCTGGTTTGAACCTATCCATCTTTTCTTTCAGCAATTGCTGATTTTTATGCTGTTTTAACATGGATGGCATTAAAAGCAATCTAAGCAGGACGGTGAGGATAATGATCGATAATCCAAAGCTGCCCCCAGTTAACTCAGCGAATAAATGGATGAGTCGTTCAAACGGCTGAACAAGCGTACTTTGAAAGAACGACGGTTCTTCCATGGATGATTGGCATCCTGTTAATAAAAGTGGAATGGCTGCCATGATAATGAATAATGTCTTTTTCATTTTTCTCCTCCTGATAATGTTATTCTTAAAATGGGAGAAAAATGGACATGTCTTCTTCAGGAGCAATCTTCATTTTAACTTTTCTTAGAACGAGTATATGTAGATCTATGGATAACTCTGCCTGATATTTATAAGCTGAAGCAGATTCAGAAAGTAGAGAGATGTCTTTTCTTAGTGATGATTCAAGGAGTGGTGACTCAACATTAATCAACCAAAGAACCTGTAAAGCTACTGTTAAGAAAAGGGCTATATACAAGGTATAGAGCGCAGTAAAATCATAGCTTTGTATGTATAATTCGAACAAATGGGGTCACCTCAGCATTTGGGTTATAGTAATCGTGGACGAAGTATATACGATTTAAGCTATTATTTTTTAGGATACCTGATAATACGAACAAGTACAATGAAAGTTTCAAGGATATAAAAAAACCATGGAAAATAAATTCCACGGTAAGTATGTTCACACGGATTTAGGAAAATTAGTTGGTTGCTGAACTGTATAAAGGAGGTTTGCCTTTTCAAGGCGATGTCTGACCGTTATGCCAATCCATGATGCCAAGGCTGCTTTGATGAGTCCGACTACAATGAATGGAGCGAAACCGCCCATAAACGCAGCTGTCCAAGATAATTCTGCGGCAATTTTCAACCAAGCTGTCCCAAAACATAAGGTAATTAACATGCCGACTGTGTTCGCTATCATCGCGTATTTAAATGAGTACGCTGTTTTTTCGAGCATCCACCCGATAAAGAAGGCAGTTGGGATAAAACCAACTAAAAAGCCTCCAGTAGGACCGACAATGACGGAAAGGCCCGCAGACATTTCTGCAAATACGGGTATCCCGGCTGCTCCGATTAATATGTAAAGAATGACTGAAATGGTCCCAAATTTTGCACCGAGTATGGTTGCTGCTAGTCCGATTGCCAGCGTTTGGCCCGTTATCGGTACAAGAGGTAGTGGGATGGTTATTTGCGCTAATATCCCAATTATGGCGGCAAATAGTGCAGTTATAATCATCATTCTCAATTTTATCCGTTCCTTCGTCATTTGAAATTACCCTCCTTCTTTTAAGTTAACCTAAATTCATAATGGTTAACATATATAATGTAATGTTTTCTGAAAAATATGTCAACAACCTTTTGTAAACTTTAAGAGGAAGATGACGCAAAAAAACAGCAGAGTCACACTTAAGTGATTCTGCTGTTCACATACGCCGCTGACTAGGGCTCTTGCACTTTTCTAAATATATTGAACTTCAGCTGTCAGGAGCTGATAGGCTCTTTCCACAGATTCCTCCGATGGCGGTTCCACATCTTTTAATGGATATTCCAGCCCAAGTGCTTCCCATTTATAGACACCGAGTTTATGGTAGGGAAGCACTTCAATTTTTTTAACGTTTTGTAAAGTACCGATGAACTTGCCAAGCTTTTCAAGATCTTCCGTTGCATCAGTCGTACCTGGAACTAGGACATGGCGAACCCACACTGGCACCTGTTTATCGGAGAGATGACGGGCGAAAGTGAGAATATGCTCGTTGGTAAGTCCTGTTAACTTTTTATGCTTTTCGCGGTCGATATGCTTAAGGTCGAGCAAAATTAAATCGGTATACTTCAACAATTCCTCAAACTGTTTTTGGAAGTGATCATTGGATGAATAACAGCCTCCAGAAGAATCAATTGTAGTATGGATTCCTAATCTCTTACATTCTTTAAAAAGTTCAATTAAGAACGGGATTTGTAAAAGAGGCTCGCCTCCGCTTACAGTAATTCCGCCACCAGATGCTTCAATAAAGGGAAGGTAGGTCTTTAAATCATCAATGATTTCAGAAACAGACATTTGTTTACCTGTTCCAATTTCCCAGGTATCTGCATTGTGGCAAAATTGGCAGCGAAGTAGGCACCCCTGCGTAAATACGATATACCTTATGCCTGGACCGTCTACCGTGCCCAATGTTTCAATTGAATGAATGTTTCCGAACATGATGAAAAACCCCTTTCGATTTAAATGCGGAAGCGCCTTGGCGCTTCCGCATATTCATTTACATTGTTTCATGGAAGGTACGATTAATTACATCTAACTGTTGTTCACGAGTTAGTTTAATGAAGTTAACCGCATATCCGGAAACACGAATGGTTAGCTGTGGATACTCTTCTGGATGTTCCATAGCATCTAAAAGTGTTTCACGGTTAAAGACGTTTACGTTTAGGTGATGTCCTGTTTTAGCGGCATAACCGTCAAGGATTGCTACAAGGTTTTTAGTTTGGGCCTCTTCTTCTTTTCCAAGTGCTTTAGGCACGATTGAGAAGGTATTAGAAATCCCATCCAATGCATACTCATAAGGAAGCTTCGCTACAGATGAAAGGGAAGCAAGTGTACCTTTTGTATCACGACCATGCATTGGGTTCGCACCTGGTGCAAATGGTTCACCCGCACGACGACCATCAGGAGTATTACCTGTTTTCTTACCGTAAACAACGTTTGATGTAATAGTAAGAATAGACATTGTATGCATAGATCCACGGTAAGTTGGATGTTTCTTAAGCTTCTTCATGAAGTTTTGTACAAGTTCAACCGCAATACTATCTACGCGATCATCATTGTTTCCGTATTTAGGGAAATCGCCTTCTGTTTCAAAGTCGACAGCAAGCCCGTTTTCGTCACGGATGACTTTTACCTTTGCGTGTTTAATCGCACTTAGTGAATCAGCTACTACGCTTAACCCAGCAATACCAGTTGCCATTGTGCGAAGGATTTCTGTATCATGAAGTGCCATTTCAATACGCTCATAGCTATACTTATCGTGCATATAATGAATGATGTTTAAGGTATTAATGTAAAGACCTGCAAGCCATTCCATCATATTATCAAAGCTTTCCATTACCTCTTTGTAATCAAGGACATCTGATGTAATTGGCTGGAATTTAGGTCCAACTTGAATTTTAAGCTTTTCATCCACACCACCATTAATTGCATAGAGAAGGGCTTTTGCAAGGTTTGCACGTGCCCCGAAAAATTGCATTTGCTTGCCGATTTCCATAGCGGATACACAGCAGGCAATTCCGTAATCATCGCCATACTCTGGACGCATGATATCGTCATTTTCATACTGGATTGAGCTTGTTTTAATTGACATTTTTGCACAATACTTTTTGAAGTTTTCAGGAAGCTGAGTAGACCATAAAACAGTAAGGTTTGGCTCTGGAGCTGGCCCAAGATTATCAAGAGTATGCAAGAAGCGGAAGGAGTTCTTTGTGACAAGAGCACGTCCATCCTGTGCCATACCACCAATGGATTCTGTTACCCAAGTTGGATCACCACTGAATAGCTCATTGTAATCAGGTGTTCTTGCAAATTTAACAAGGCGAAGCTTCATAACAAAATGGTCAACAAGCTCTTGTGCTTCTTGTTCTGTTAAAGTACCGTTAGCGATGTCACGCTCTACATAAATGTCTAAGAATGTAGATACGCGACCAAGACTCATTGCCGCACCGTTTTGTTCCTTAATAGCAGCTAGGTAAGCAAAATATACCCACTGGAACGCTTCTTTTGCATTAGTTGCTGGTTTGGAAATGTCAAAACCATAGCTCCCGGCTAGTTGTTTTAATTCATTTAATGCACGGTATTGTTCAGAGATTTCTTCACGAAGTCTGATGGTGTCTTCAGTCATAACAGAACTAGTTGATTCATGAGCTTTTTTCTTTTCAGCCATTAGGAAGTCTACGCCGTATAGAGCTACACGTCTGTAGTCACCAATAATCCGTCCACGACCATAGGCATCAGGTAGACCAGTGATGATACCGGCTTTACGAGCTAAAAGCATCTCTTTTGTATAAGCATCGAAGACACCTTGGTTATGTGTTTTACGGAAATCAGTGAAAATCTTTTCAACTTCTTTGTTCAGATCATAGCCATAGGACTCAAGAGCAGCTTTTGCCATTCTGATACCACCAAAAGGCTGCATAGAACGCTTAAATGGTTCATCGGTTTGAACCCCGACAATCGTTTCTTTGTTTTGATCAAGGTATCCTGGACCGTGAGAAGTAATCGTTGAGACGATTTCGGTATCCATGTCATAGACACCACCATTATCACGTTCCTTTTTCGTTAAATCCATTACTTGCTTCCAGAGCTCGTTAGTTGCAGGGGTTGCTTCTGCAAGGAATTCATCATTACCGTTATATTGTGTAAAGTTCTTTAGAATAAAATCGCGAACATTGATCTCTTTTTGCCATTTTCCGCCAGTAAAACCGTTCCACTGATTCTTTTTAGTTTCATCTTTTACAATCGTGTTTACCATTTTAACTTCACCTCGGGATAACGTTTTTTATATATAACAGTTGCTACACTTATATCATACTACGACTGAGACAGATATGCTGTGACGAAATTGTGAATTTATGAACAACGTTATAAAATAAGGATTTATATTATTTTTGAATATAATTTCATTAAAACTGTACTATAATGGTTTTTGCGTGTGTTCATACTGTTATATAGAAGGTGTAGGTTTAATAACCTGCTTCTGTGATTACAGTATATCAAACAATGTTTTCACTATTCATAGGTGGTTATGAACCTTTTGTGAATTGAAGTGATTTAAAACACAAAAAAACAGGAGAAGTTCTCCTGTCCTCAAATGTATGACTTCAACGGTCACAGTACGCTTTGTTTAGTGCACTGAGGGCTCTAATCTACCACTATATACGCAATCATTGGTCCATTGCTATTTTTGTCATGATGAATCGTACAAATTAGGCGATAGACTCCTTCTTCTTTAAATTGAACAGGGACAATGGTTTCTTCTCCTTTTTTCACTGTCCCCCTAATATCAGTGCCCTCAATTTCAAAAGGATGCTCCATTCCATTAATTCCGTAAATATTAAGTGCTACTTTTTCATCTTTTTCAAGAAAAATCACCCCAGGATCCCAACGATAGGATTCAATTTCTTTTCCTGCTTCGGTAACGGCTTTAAATTCACCCGTTACAAGATGTATTTCCCGCATCTTTTCTCCTGTATCTGGGGTAACGACGGTTTCCGCTTCTGGTGTCCGCAAAAACCATAGGGAAGCACTAGCTACCACAATTGCCAAGATGACGATTAAAAATAAGTTTTGTTTTTTTATTACATAAAATCGCATTGGCTCACCTCCTATAACTTGTCCTTGGTCTATCATATGCTGACTACTATGGAAAACTTGTCTACTATTTGAAAAAAGTGAAGTTGCTGATGGGGTTAATAGATTTGCGCTGCAAAATCGATGTAGGAGGTGGGTGTAATAATAATTAAAGGCTGTTTTCGTAAAGATTGTTGTTAAAATTGTAAAAATCTTAAAGCCGATTTTTACTACCTGAAGCCGATTTTAACGCAAGATAAGCTATTTGGTACGTGATAAGAAGTTTGGGCGCTCTTTTCTCATTATTAAAAGGGTACTTTGTAGTGAAACAAAGCTTAATCTAATCGAATTTGTATCCAAGAGCAACAAAGTTTGAGAAAAGAGCCTAATTAATAGACTAAATCAGATAAGATTTAGTCTTTTAATAGGGAACTATTATCAAGTTCTTAAGTAACTGGTTCATTAAGCTAGTATCGAGAATTCTCGACCGCTAATTAAGCAATCTTGTTGAAAGTAGCATGAGGAAAGAAATCACCATAATAACACTGACCCAGAGCCATGCTGCTTCCATGTTCCCAGATTCAAAAGCAACATAGATGGCGGTTGGCATCGTTTGAGTTTTCCCAGGAAGGTTGCCGGCGAACATCAGAGTAGCTCCAAATTCACCAAGTGCCCTTGCAAAACTCAATATTACTCCAGCCACAAGTGCCTTCGCAGACAGAGGAAGGGTGATGGATAGAAAGACCTTCCACTCACTAGCCCCATCGACACGGGCGGCTTCTTCAGCACGTATGTCCACAGAAAGAAAACCTGTCTTCGCTGATTGATACATCATCGGGAAGGCGACGACGGCAGCTGCAATTACAGCGGCTGACCAGGTAAACATAATCGGTTGTCCAAGAAAACTTTCGAGAATTGAACCGATGATACTATTTCTCCCTAATAAGATAATTAATAAGAATCCTACAACGGTAGGAGGGAGTACAAGTGGCAGCAAAAGGATGGTTTCGAGAAATAATTTGCCTTTAAATTTACTCCTCGACATCGATTTCGCGATTAAAATACCTAATATCACAACAATGAAAAGTGCTACTGCAGCTGTCTGCAATGATATAAGGATAGGAGACCAGAAGTCAGAATTCATCATTTATTACCTACCATTAGAAATCCATATTTATTAAAGACTTTGGTCGCTTTTTCTGAATGAAGGAATTCATAGAAGTCGGTTGCTTCTGCTTTGTGTCTAGTACCTTTTACAATTCCAACGGGGAAGATAATCGGGTCATGGAGACTCGGGTCTGCGGTTTTAATGAGTGTTACTTTATCAGAGAGCAATGCATCTGTACGGTAAACAATGCCAGCATCGACATTTCCTGTCTCTACATAAGAAAGAACTTGTCTTACATCTTTAGAAGGGATTAGTTTTGCTGATAGTTTCTCCCATAAATATAGCTGTTGTAGAGTCTGTTTTGCATACTGACCTGCTGGTACTGTTTCCGGT
Organism: Mesobacillus maritimus; assembly: GCF_044803185.1. Lineage (GTDB taxonomy): Bacteria > Bacillota > Bacilli > Bacillales > Cytobacillaceae > Mesobacillus_B > Mesobacillus_B maritimus_B. Next base: position 3,747,744 of record NZ_CP085225.1, on the reverse strand, counting down.
GTCCCAATTGCAATTGTGTTAATTTCATCGGAAACAAGGTCAGGGAAGTCTGTAATTTCGACTGAAGTATTACTAGGAGTCACTAATACTAGTTCATTCCCTAATAAATCACTACTGTAACTAGAGTCAATCAAATTGCGCTCTAGGAGTTCATCATATTTATCTTCAGCTGCCGAAAAAAATAGATCTACCGGTGCTCCTTGGATAATTTGCTGTTGTAAAGAACCGGAGCCTCCGAAATTTAGAAGCAAGTTTATTTGTTGGTGTTCTTCTTCATACAGTGTTTTAATTTCAGTAAGTACTTCGTTTAAGCTAGCAGCCGCTGAAATGGTTAGTTCAATTGGTTCATCGCTTTCAACTTGTTCTTGGCCACAGCTTGCTAGGGCAATAAATAGTAGAATGTTAATCATAAAAAATAGTTTGAGTTTCATTTAGTCCAATCATCCTTGAATTTAATTCTCATACTTTTCCTATTATACCTAAGTCCATTAAAAAAAACTGCCCATCAGGCAGTTTTTAAAGGATTTTATTGTTATCGACCAAATTTCTGTTCAACTTGGCGGCAAACTTCATCTGCAGAAAGACCGTTTGCCTCAATTACAGAGCCTTGGGTTACAGCATCTTGCATGCCCATTACGTTTGAATCAATTCCACTTATGACACAACAGTCACAGCCTTGTGCGTCGTTTTGTTGTTTTAAATCAATTACGTCATATCCTTTTTCTCGAAGTGCTTCTGAAATATTCGACAGTGATTCTTCCACTCCAACTCTTGCCATATGTACCACCTCCTCCGAGATTAAGGTATCCTCAAAGGGGGGCAATTATTCTTTGAATTTTGGTATATATTTATCCCTAAATAGTGAAAAGTAAATAGGGAGGTGTGAACATGTCTAAACATAAAAAGAACCCAGCAACGATTGGATTAAATTCTTCTCAAGTCGAGGGTCAGGGAACAACGAACCAAGAAACAGGTCGGGTAAAGGCTCCGTCTTCAAGGAACAAACAGAAACAACAATAAAGTACAGAAAAGAGCTCGGGATTCCCCGAGCTCTTTATCTAAACCAGTATTTCCGTTTTTTTAATACATTTGAGCAACTTGTTGTTGAATTTCTTGGTTTTCAAGATATTCATCATAAGTCATTTGTTTATCAACTAATCCGGATGGTGTAATTTCTAGAATACGGTTCGCAATTGTCTCAACAAACTGATGGTCATGAGAAGAGAAAATGAGTGAACCCTTAAAATTAATTAAACCATTGTTTAAAGCTGTAATTGATTCAAGGTCTAGATGGTTAGTCGGTTCATCTAGTAGGAGTACATTGGAACCTGATAGCATCATTTTAGATAACATACAACGTACTTTCTCTCCCCCAGAGAGGACACTCGGCTTCTTTAACACTTCGTCCCCAGAAAACAACATTCTTCCCAAGAATCCACGAAGGAAACTTTCGCTATCGTCCTTTGGTGAAAACTGACGTAACCAATCAACCAAGCTCGTATCACTGCCTTCAAAGTACTTTGAGTTGTCTTTAGGGAAGTATGCTTGACTTGTTGTAATCCCCCATTTGAAACTTCCGCTATCCGGTTCCATTTCACCCATAAGGATTTTAAAGAGCGTTGTTTTAGCAAGTTCGTTTTTACCGACAAGAGCAATTTTGTCATCCTTATTCATTACAAAAGAAATATTATCGAGAACCTTTTCACCGTCAATGGTCTTTGACAGCCCTTCTACACGTAACAAGTCGTTCCCAATTTCACGCTCAATGGTAAAGTTGACATAAGGATAGCGTCGTGACGATGGTCGAATATCATCAAGAGAGATTTTATCAAGTAGCTTTTTTCTAGACGTAGCTTGCTTAGATTTTGAGGCATTCGCACTAAATCTTGCTATAAACGCCTGAAGCTCTTTGATTTTTTCTTCCTTTTTACGGTTTGCATCCTGTGCCATTCTTGAAGCTAATTGGCTAGACTCATACCAGAAATCATAGTTACCTACATAAATCTGGATTTTACCAAAATCAAGGTCCGCTATATGGGTACATACCTTGTTTAGAAAGTGACGATCATGAGAAACAACTATAACGGTGTTCTCGAAATTAATTAGGAATTCCTCAAGCCATTGAATGGCTTTAATGTCTAAATGGTTTGTAGGCTCGTCTAACAAAAGGACGTCTGGTTTCCCAAATAGGGCTTGAGCAAGAAGGACCTTAACCTTCTCAGAACCGTCAAGGTCAGCCATTTTTTTATTATGGATTTCTTCGCCAATACCTAAACCTTTTAGGAGGATGGAAGCTTCAGAATCTGCTTCCCAACCGTTTAATTCAGCAAATTCACCTTCAAGTTCAGCAGCTCTCATGCCATCTTCATCTGAAAAATCAGCTTTCATATAAATAGCATCTTTTTCCTGCATGATTTCATACAATCTACTGTGTCCCATAATAACCACTTTAATGACTTCTACATCTTCGTATTCAAAGTGGTTTTGCTTTAATACAGCAAGGCGCTCACCAGGAGTTAAAGCCACATTGCCTGCTTGTGGTTCAATCTCTCCAGATAGGATTTTTAAAAACGTCGATTTTCCGGCACCATTGGCACCAATTAAACCATAGCAATTTCCAGGGGTAAACTTGATATTAACATCTTCAAAAAGCTTGCGGTCTCCGTACCTTAAGCCCACATTATTTACTGTAATCATGTATAGCCTCCAATTATATAATCCAAAGCATTATACCATATAGAAGGGAGCAAGGTGAATTCTTTCGCTAAAACTTAGTTAACAATTACCTTTAAATGGAAAAATCATAGGTTTCTAAAGGAAACTCACGGAAGGTGAATGGCCAGAGAGGAGCTCAACTTACATTGCTTTTCTAAAAAAGGTAAAATTATGATGGATATAATGATTTTTTTCAATTTTTTTGCTCAACTTCACACATTTTTCATAAATTTACGTTAAAATGGAGACAAACAGGAAGTAGAAGGAGTTTTTATGATGGCGAAGAAGCAGCTGGTCGATTTTGTGAACCGACTCAAGGAGTCAGGGATTAAAGTCAGTGTTACGAAACCAAAATCTGAATTTTTCTCACTACAGCAAAACGAGAAACATCCTACTGTCAAAATGAACATGAATTAACATACTGTAAATGTCCATTCCTGGAATAAAAAAGGCGCGAGATTTTAGTTAATCTCACGCCCGTTTTTTTTTATTTTAATTCTTTCATAATTTTGTCGTAAACCTCATCCTTATTAAATTCTTCTCCCATTGGGAATTTCTTAATATATTTATTGTTTTCATCAATCAGATAGGTGAAAGTGGTGTGGACGAAGAAGCCATTTCCTGGGTCACGATATTGAAATTGAAAGGTGTCAGCCAATTCTTTAATGACTAGTTGTTCTTCTTTGACTTTATCGGGGTCTCCTGTCAGCATGATCCAATTTCCATCATTCTCAATTTCAAATGCATCCATGTATTTTTGCATGACTTCTGGTGTATCACGATAGGGGTCGATTGTCACAGTTAGAAACTGAACGTTTTCTCCATAGACTCCTTCAGCTTCAAGGTCTTGTTTTAGCAGTTTCATTTTTTGTGTGGTTGTTGGGCAAACGTCTGGACAGTGTGTATAGATAAACTCAACTAACTTTAAAGTTTCCTTTTCATCACCGAAGCGGTAGGGTGCATTCTCTTGTGTCATAAGTGTGATATCTTCTGGAATTTGAGCGCTTGCATCTCTAATTAGGAAGAAAGATATTCCGGAAGCAATGCCGATTACCACAATCAGTGCGCAAATTATATATATTTTTTTCATACGCGTAACAACTCCGTTCTACTATAAAATTTTTGGCAGCCTCCGTATTACTCGATATTGCAATATTCGATAGGGCAGTTTTCACAGTCGATTTCTGTTTTTAAGTAACTAAGATTGTGGACAACTATCTTTTTGCGCTCCACGGATATGACCCCTTCGTCGCGCAGTTCTCCGAGCATTCTGCTAACACTTTCTCGTGCTGTTCCACAATAATTCGCTAAATCCTGATTAGTGAGTGGAACGTCTATGAAAATTCCGTCTTGGCGGAGGACACCGTAACTGTTGCATAGGCGTATAAGAGTGGAATAAAGTGCACCTTTCTTTCCGTTCAATACAAGGTCGCGAAACTTGGTGATTGTTTTCCGGATATGGTCATTCATCCATTTCATATATTCGTAGGCTAATTTACTATTATTAAAGAGAATTCTTTCGAGATCATCAATGTTTATTGCTGCTGCTTCTCCGGTTTCCAAAACTTTTGCATTAAAAAGGTATCGGGGATCAACAGTGAATAATGTGAGCTCGCCAACAATATCATTGTCACTACATAATCGAAGGGTTAATTCTTTTCCTTCAGCATTCATTTTGGAAATCTGGACTTTCCCAGAAAGAAGGACATACATTTCCTTTGCTTCCTGACCTTCCTGGAATAAAAAGGTCCCTTTCTTTAGTTTCACTTTTCGATACGAATTTTTAAGTAATTCCCCAAGATCATAGGAAAGACCCGTTGTATACTGCTGTTTGCTCATATTATCCCGCCCTTTTTAAATCTCTCTTCATCCTTACCCCTTTGAAATTGCAGGTTAACGTTATCATCTATGTACATTAAAAAGAAATGTTATCACTAGGTCAATAGAGAAAAAATGAACATTTTTTGATTTATATAAAAGATTTTGAAACCGTCACATTTCGTTCAAACTTACCGGTTAGGTTAGGAGTGATGAGTCCGAAAAAGGGAGAGGAGCTAGTGGGGGATGAATGGGGATAGCCATAGTCTAAATAGGCCTTCTTCTAAAATGAAACAGGAACGCTAAAAGGTCTAGTCTAGCGTTCCGATTATGGATTAGATATAGAATTTGCCCGTAAAACCACGTGGACTTGCCCTATGGATGTGTGGTCAGCGAACTGCTTGTTTGTTGGTTTTCACCCCTATAGCTAGTGCGTAACGCTTATGGAAGCTAGTCTTCATGTACGCTTACGAGAAACTATATGTGAGAACCCACGCGGGCTTGCCCCGTGGAGTAAGTCAGCCTTGGAAAAATTGTTGAAGAATCCAACTACCCGCAACACCACCAAGATAAACTCCGACAATTCCAATAACACCAGGTAAAACAGGGGGAGCGGGGAGTGGGAGTTTGATGAATTTAAATACAATTCCAACTATGACTCCAGCAAATAAAGCCAAGATTAGTTCCCTCATGCAAGTTTCACCGCCTTTGTAATTTCTTTTCTGTTATTGTCCCTCAAAAAGGTTTTTTCCATAATGAAAAATTAATGGTAAAGTAAAAGACTTCGTTAAGGTTTGGTGAATTTTACCTGTAGTACAAGTTAAGCAATTTAAATGGAGGAACAAGAATTTTGATGTACCCCATCGATAACTATGTTCAATTTAATTTTTTCTGCAAAAATTTCATTGTATGGTTTTCCTGTAAAAGCGAAAAGTAACAATAGGTGCAGAAAGGAGGAATGGTGATGGTTAAAAAAGATAATAAAGATTCATTAGAAATAGCAGGTAGACAATATCATACAGAAGATTATGAGCGACAGGATGAGTTATCCTCCGGTCTTGCTCAAACTCATGAACAAGTTAGCGATGCATATTATGAAGGGGAAATTAAAGGGACGATTGATAATACCGATGATGGAAACGAAATAGAAATTCCTCGTAAAGGATATGAATGATGTTTAAAACACCTTCTTATGAAGGTGTTTTTTGTTTTTTCTATGGAGAAATTGTCTTTCATTCCCTAACATGAAAGTAACCTTAAAACAAATAATATGATTGCCTCTATGAAAATAGGCAAGGCAATGTACTTTCTAAGGAGGTTGTTTATGGGCATTCTAAGTGGGAATCCTAAAGAAGAACCGATGCACTATGGAGAGGTTTATTCCACATGGGTGCATTTAAGTGCTGCAAAGGCTTCTGTTGCAGCATATGAGACATTGTTAAATCAAACTGGTGATGAGGACTTGAAGAAACTCATTCAAGATATTCTTAATGATTGTAGTCGGCCAGAAATCGAGGAAATTGAGACCTTACTTAAAGAACACGGTGTAGGAATGCCTCCGACGCCACCGGAGCGCCCGAATGCTTGTATTGAAAATATTCCAGCCGGGGCTAGGTTCTTAGATCAGGAAATTGCGATGAAAGTGAGTGGGGATTTAGCTGCAGGATTAATCAGCTGTAGCACAGTTATGGGACAATGCATTCGTGAAGACATCGCAACGATGTATGCGGATTTCCATGCTAAAAAAGCTCAGTTAGCAACTAAGGCTTTAAGGCTTTTAAAAGACAAGGGATGGCTTGTACCTCCACCACTTCATATTGATAAAACCGATTGCTAGGAAGGAGGATAACATTGTCCAAAAAAGGTGAGTTTCAAAGCAATGAGTCACAGTATAAGATGCCTGATGCTCTAAAGCAAAAGAAAGATTTTGTATACAGAGTGGGGTATACTGCGACCACTGGAAACGATACTGGTGGAAAAGATGAACCTGGCATGAGATCTGATTTATAAAAAGGAAAGGCTGTCTTTTTGACAGCCTTTTTGGATATTTGGAAGTTCTGATTTGAAAGCAGACTTGGTCTGAAACAATGAGATGAAAACAAGTTTATGCACTTTTTTATTTAGTTGTAAAAGAACTAGGAGCAACAACTGCAATAACTACTCCAGTAGCAACAAGGGTTTCTTCCGCATAAACCTCAGTAACTATCTTCCATTTTTTCGGATGAATTTCTTCTCCTCTTCCGACCGCAGTTAATTTCACATGTTGAGGTGTAGGTTTTTTGAAGTCTATTTTTAAAGATCCTGTCACAAAACGAGGTGGTTCCGTTCCATCTCCGATTTCGTAGCCATTCTTTCGGTGTAAGTAAATCGATGCAGAGCCTGTCCCGTGACAATCAATTAGTGATGCAACAACTCCACCATATACAAAACCGGGTATGGCCATGTGAACTTCATCTGGTTGATAAACGGTCACTGTTTTCTCGCCGTCCCAACCCGTTCGAAAATGAAAACCGCTTTTGTTTAAACGCCCACACCCGTAACACCAAGCATAATCGTCTGGATAGTGGTCTTGAATGGCATTCTCAACTTTTTTCAAAAGAACCCCCTCCTTTTTAGAATATTTTAACATATTCAGTGAGAGGGGAGATGGTTTAATCAATATTCTTCTGTGCCGTATACATCCTCGTAGGCCTGTTTGGCCGCTTCTTCATTGGCGAATAAAGCATCATCATCTTCTATTGTATGGAAGGTTTCATTGATAAATAACGCTAAAGCATTAGCATCTTTAGGGTGTGGAACGATTTCAGCGGCTTTTATATTCGCAACCGATGGGACATGAGGGTTTCGATAGATAACGTAAACCTCATCACCTGATTGTATTTGTGTTGGATCAAGAGTTTCCATCATTTTCCTCCTTAAAGATTTTCATTTTGTTGTCGTATTTCATCACCTGTTAGCAAGATGTTTGCTGTTTCAATATTTCGATGTTCATCAATGGATTCGCCAGGAATTTCACTTGCGTTTGGAGACATTCCTCCTAAAGAACTTGGAGGGTCTAGTTTTTTCTCTTTTGGTTCTTGTCTTTTAGGGTTCAATTAAAACAACTCCTTTATGAATTAACATTTACTGTTGGGCTAATGCCTATTCTAGGTAGCTGATTATTTATTCCTCGGAAAAGTAGGGTAATTCAGAACTATTCACTAATTTGTCACAATAAGGTTAGTTACAGTTTCTAATCCGGGTTATAATAAAGATGTAGAAAAAATAAATAAATTAACACTTTAGGAGGCTCAACCATAATTGTTCGTTCCGAAGTAGTGAACGCAGAACATTTATATTACTAGTTTGTAAGCGGTTGCATTAGAGGTGTTCCAAAGGCGAAAGGTTCTCATGCGATGTTTAAAACTTTTAAACAAAGCAAAAAGTACTTTATCAAATACCGAAAAGTTCTCGTGACCTAGCCAATCCTAATTCCGGTGCTTATGATCCAAATGGAAGGGAGTAAAAGTTCTGCCTATCAAGGGTACCATACGCAGGATATAAGCTCTTAACCAAAAGAATTCTATTTTTAAAGTAAGTCCCTGATGAAATTTTAAAAAGGTTCCATCACGGGAATGTCACTAAAAAACAGAATTTGGGAGAATAAGGTTAAACTTTTCTTCAAAAAAATTTGAAGAAAACGGAAAGGGAAAAAGAGGCATTAAGGAATGATTCGGATAGGAGAAGAAGTATTGTAGACCTTTTGAGTAGGTGCCTACGGTTTAATGGGAAATTTAAATCGCCCTCCATGGCCTTTGAGTTCCAGATTATACTAATACAATCAATTACAACTGTAACAAAGATGAGTCTTGCGGTGATTTTAGCCCGTAACAAAGAGGGAGATTACTTCACTTTTTTACCAATCTAAAAGCGAAGAAATATTCTTCCGCGGAACAGCATACATCGGCTGAATCGCTAATATGAAGATTTGATTAGGAATTTTCATAACTAGGCGCTCATGGAAGTTTAGCTGGTGCCATGGTTGGGTCTCCTAAAGTGTTAAAGAATGAAGCTCCACTTTGGGGCTTTTTTTGTTATGTAATACAAAGTAACACCCCACCATCAATAAAGGTGGGGTGTTGTTGAATAAGCTACTCCATTTTTTTAGCTAGACAGCGTTCGCATTCCATTAAGTAGGATTCTGCTTGTTCTTCCACATGTTGACCACACTCTGGACAAACCTTTTTTGGCAATGTCCTAAAAAATTCTACTGGACTCATCATAAATATATCCTCTCCCTTTTCTTTTGTAATACAATTATATTTTATGTCGTTCTGTTATAGTACAGTATAAACAAAAAAAACAATTTTGTGTAGGCTTTTATTAAAAAAATTCTGAAATATATATTCTTGGAGTGCAAGAGGAAATTTAAAAGTAATAATTATTTATTTGTCAAGGTAAAAATGTGGCTAAATTATTACAAAACCAGTATTTTTCACTTTCCATCTCTTCTGGTTTGTTCTACAATCAAGTTAACTACACTATGGGGAATGATGCTGAATATGGAAACACTAGAACTATCATTTAACCCTGTTTTATTATTGGTTGCAATTGTCCTAACCTTGATGGCTTCCTATACAGCGTTGGATTTATTTTTTTTAGTAAAAACTTCTTTGAAAAATAAACGCTTTCTTTTTGTTGGTGCATCTTTTTCACTAGGCATGGGAATATGGATCTTGAACTTTTTCGGAATACTGTCCCTGAATGTACACGGTGATATGACTTTTCAAGTACCTATAAATATATTGGCCATACTTTTGGGAATTATTTTTTCTGCCATGGCTTTCTTAGCAATATCGGCAAAGGAACTCAACCTGCGTCAATTGTTTATAAGTAGTGGTTTTATGACTGTTGCTGTAATAGCTGTTCATATTATTGGCTTGTTTTCTATGAACGTAGGCTTTCGTTATCAACCAATGATCTTGATTGTGGCGCTTGTTCTAGTTTATAGCTCTTTTTTCTTTTCTTTTTGGATTCTTTTCTACTCAAAAGGGTTTTCTCAATCGAGTCACGTTTGGCTAAAACCTTTGACAGCACTCGTTACGACCGGTGCGATCGTTGAAGGACATTTGCTGCTTACACGAGCAACGACCTTGTACTCACTTGAAAATGAACAAGTGCATAGAATTACAATTCCTGAATCATTTATTGGCTACATCATTTTGTTTGTCGCCGTTGTAATTTTGGGTGGACTTATAACTTCGAGTGCGCTAATGAGCAAGCGACTGGCAGTTAGTGATACAAATCTAAAGGATATCACAGATGCTTTAAATGTATCCTCAATTGTCGCCATTACGGACCCAAGAGGAAATATTACGTATGTAAATGATAAGTTCGTGGAGATTTCAAAGTACACAGAAGAGGAATTACTTGGTCAAAACCACTCAATCCTTAATTCGGGTTATCATTCAAAGGAATTTTTTAAACAAATGTGGGCGACAATCGGTAGTGGTAAAAAGTGGGAGGGGGAGATTCGCAATCGGGCGAAAGACGGTTCCTTCTATTGGGTCGATACCACCATCGTTCCTTTTTTAAACAGAAAAGGTAAACCTTATCAATATGTCTCAATTCGTTCAGATATTACAAGCCGTAAATCAGCAGAGGCAAGCCTTAGGGAATCACTTAAGGAAATAAAGGATTATAAGTTTGCGATTGATGAGTCGGCGATTGTTGCTTTTACTGATGAAAAAGGAATAATAAAAAGTGTAAACGATAAGTTTGTCGAAATCTCTAAATATTCACGTGAGGAATTAATTGGTCATGACCACCGGATATTAAATTCAGGGTTCCACTCAAAGGGCTTCTTCAAAGACCTATGGAGAACAATTGGAAACGGAGAAGTTTGGAAAGGGGAAATTCGCAATAAAGCTAAAGACGGCTCCTTTTATTGGGTAGACACCACCATCGTGCCATTTCTAAAGGACAATGGCAAACCTTATCAGTATTTAGCCATTCGGAGCGACATAACGGAACGTAAGCAAAGTGAGGAGCTATTGCATCGTCAGGATAAGCTGGCAGCTGTTGGACAATTAGCCGCAGGAGTCGCTCATGAGATTCGCAATCCGCTTACTTCGATGAAAGGGTATGCTGAGTTTCTTCAATTAGATGAAGAAGACCCGCAACGTCGTGAGTTTATTGATATTATCCTTGATGAAATCGACAGGGTTAATAATATTGTTGAGGAGTTTATGGTCCTAGCAAAGCCAAAAGTGGTTGAGCTTGAAGAAAGAAATATCATACCTATTCTTAAGAATATTTTATCGTTGCTTGAATTTGAGGCACGTAAGCGAAATGTCATGCTTCACCTTGATGCGGACAAAGATATTGTACAAATCGAATGTGATGAAAATCGCCTTAAACAAGTGTTCTTGAATTTCATTAAAAATGGAATTGAAGCGATGCCTTCTGGTGGCGATTTATATGTTAGAGCAGAGGTAACCGACAATAATATTGAAATATCCATTCAGGACACAGGAGTCGGTATTCCGCCAGAAACACTTAAAAAGATTGGGGAACCCTTCTACACGACGAAGAAAAACGGGAATGGTCTTGGCCTTATGGTTTCCTTTAAGATTATTGAAAGCCATAATGGCAAGGTATATATTGAAAGTGAACAAAATGTTGGCACGACCTTTAAAATTCTATTACCAGCCAAAACGGCCTAGAAGACGGAGAAACCGAACTCCGTCTTTTTTTTGTGGAAAAATTGTAAGAAAACCGACATATATTTATGAAAAGTAGACAACATTCGTCCTTTAAATTGTCTTAATATTAGAGAGTAAAGAAAAATCTTATTAATAACTTATTAATAGGGAGGTCCTGAAATGGGAGAAACAACCCAGATCAAAACTGTATGTGGTTACTGTGGAACCGGGTGTGGTTTGGTCTTAGATATAGTTGACAACCAAATAGTTAAGATAAGGGGCGACAAAGAAGCTCCAGTTAATAAAGGCCAAACATGTGTCAAAGGGGGATTTGCTTATAAGTATGTTCATGCGCCAAGCAGACTTAAAACACCGTTGATTCGAAAGGCTGGTAAGCTTGTTCAAGCAACATGGGACGAAGCTTATGAATTCATTGCAAGTCGTCTTTCCTCTATTAAAACGGATTTTGGTCCAGAGGCCATTACAATGTTTGCCTGTGCAAGAACAACGAACGAGTCCAATTTTGTTACTCAGAAGTTTATGCGTACTGCAATAGGAAGTAATAATATTGACGGTTGTAACCGTACTTGACACGCTTCAAGCGTCGCCGGTCTGGCGACTGTATTTGGTAGCGGTTTTCCAACCAATACGCTCGATGAAATTGATGAAGCGAATGTATTGCTTTTGATGGGTTCTAATACAACTGAAGCTCATCCAATTATAGGTAATAAGATAAAAAAAGCAGCTAAAGCTGGGCTAAAAGTCATTGTAGTTGATCCAAGGCGAATTGACATAGTGAAATCCTCTCATCGTCATCTTCAGATTGATGTTGGGTCAGATATAGCTCTGATGAATGCGATGATGCATGTCATTATTAAAGAAGGTCTGTATGACCATCAATTCATTCTCCAGCATACTGATGAATTCGAAAAATTAAAGAAACAAGTTGAAATGTATACACCCGAATTTGCTGCTGAGATAACCGGACTAAGTTCCCAGGATATTATTGACACAGCAAGAGAGTATGCAAGTGCAGAAAAATCCATGATTGCTTATACATTAGGAATTACAGAGCATCACTGTGGAGTGAATAATGTTTTTGATATTGCCAATTTAGCTTTACTAACTGGCCAGATTGGACGCCTAGGAACAGGAATCATGCCACTACGTGGGCAGAATAATGTACAAGGCGCAGGGGATATGGGGTGCTTACCAAACCAGTTAACAGGTGCAGTTAGCATAGCTGATGAAGATTATCGCAAACGATTTGAAACGGCTTGGAACAGAGAAATCAATCCGAAAATAGGTGATACCCAGACAAGAACCTTTGAGCGCATTGAAGAAGGCGAAGTAAAAGCACTCTATATAATTGGTGAAAACCCGTTACTTGCCGATGTGCATATGAACCATACAAGAGAGCTTTTGAAAAAACTTGATTTACTTATTGTACAAGACATCTTTTTAACAGAAACAGCTGAATATGCTGATGTTGTATTGCCTGCTAAATCATGGGGTGAAGTAGATGGGACTTATACCAACACCGATCGCAGAATCCAGCGTGTTCGTAAAGCGGTAGAGGCTGGACCAGAAGTGAAAGAGGACTGGGAAATTCTTTGTGAGCTTTCTACAAGACTAGGGTATCCAATGCATTACGAAAAAAGTGAAGATATTTGGAATGAAGTTAGAGAACTTGCGTGGGAATTGTATGGTGGTATTTCTTATGAGCGTCTTGAAAAGGAATATAGCATCCATTACCCATGTCCAAACGAAGATCATCCGGGAACAAAAATTCTTCATGCAGGATTTCATGATGGAAAAGATGAAGGGAAAGTTTCTACTTTTGTTCCTGTTGAATATACAGCTCCACTGGAACTTCCTGATGAGGAGTATCCCTTCACTCTAACAACAGGGCGGCGTTTAGAATCCTATAATACACATTCTCAAACACGTTTTTATGCAGATGGTGTGAAAATAAGGCAAAAAGAAGAAACGGTCGATATCCATCCTGAAGATGCTGCTAGGTTAGGTATTATGGACGGAAGTCTCGTCGAGGTAAGCTCCAGACGGGGTGAATTGAAGGTTAAAGCCAAAATCACTGAACAAGTAGTCCCGGGACTCGTGTTTATGAGTTTTCACTGGTCAGAGGTACCGACTAATGTGCTTACGCTTAATGAGTTTGACCCAATTTCTGGGACAGCAGAATTTAAAGCATGTGCAGTACAAGTAAAACCAATACTTGAAGAATAATGGTGAAAGTGAAAATGCCTATTCCAATGAGGAATAGGTCTTTTTTTAGTTCTATGAGTTCTAATTATTCTGTTTTTTTGTTACGTGACTGTTATATAGCTGTTATGTTTGTTATTCAATTAACACCTGGCTGTTCTTTGGTTTTTAGAAAGTTATGGTACGATATTATTATCATAAAATTAGCCGAAGGAGGCAAACAAAATGAAAAAGTTCCTATTTTCTTTGATTGCTGTTGCGGCTATTTCAATGGCATTAGAAACTAATACAATGGCAGAAGAAATAACGATAGATAACGATAAAAAAATGGAAGAAATACAATTTGCGCCTGTAAAGCCAAGTAACTCTGCAGAGGCTTCTGTAAAAGAAGAGATTAAGGTTGATGAGCAAATTATGGTTGCTGCTACAGCGTATACTGCAGAATGTGAGGGGTGTTCTGGAACAACCAAGACGGGAATCAACCTTCTTGAAAATCCTGAGGAAAAGGTGATAGCGGTAGATCCTGACATTATTCCATTAGGTACGAAAGTGTATGTTGAGGGCTATGGGTATGCTGTAGCAGGAGACATTGGTGGAGGAATAAATGGGCACGAAATTGACATTTTCATTCCAGAAGAAAAAGATGCGATTGAATGGGGAAGGCAACAAGTAAAAGTAGCAATTGTTGAAGAATAAATAATAATGAAAAAAAGCTGTCCTTTATGGGACAGCTTTTATATTTTATTGTGTCTTAATTTTCTCCTCTTTATCGTTCTCTTTCTCTTCAGGTAATGAAATGACCTGGTTACTCTCAGACCTTGAAAAGAGGCTGCCGAAAAATTCAGTGAACTTTTTGAAATGACCATCCAGTTTCTCTGAAAGATCTGCGGCTCGTTCAAAAATGGTCGATTTAATAAAATCTAGCTTGCGTTCTAACTGTTCATTTTGTACATCTTGATGGTCAACTAGTTCTTTTAGGTGTTGGTTTTGTTCGTTGAACTGTTCCATTAAGCTCGTATCGAGTTTGGATACATAATCAATTAACTGGTTATCCTTTTGGGCAATCTGTTCTTTAAGAGCTGCATCGTGAAGCTGAAAATTCTCTTCAATGGTGTTGTTTAGTTCTTTAAATCCAGAAGTCTGCTGGTTATCGTGGTGGTTGAACTGTTCCATCAAAATATCAAGTTTATTTGCCTGATCATTGAATTGGTGATTGTGATGATTGAAATAATCGTTTAACTTTGCAACATATAGAGCAAACTGTTCAGAAGCTTGAAGTTCCCGTTGATTTAATTGGCTCAGGAGTTGTGTATGATTTATATAAAGGTCTGTGTTCAATTGAGTATGATTTCGGTTGATATGTTCAATCACTAGGGTCTCTTGTTTGTTGAGTTGCTCCATTATCTGATTTTTTTCTTTTTGAACTTCATCCATAACATGTGTATCGTGTTTATTCATACGTTCGGTGAAATTGGAATATTGGTTATCGAATCGCTCCATCGTGGTTTGATGAAAGATATTCTGTAAGTCGTCATGCCGCTCGAGTAGTTCTTTTATTTCATCCTGAACTTGCAGCTGCTCTTGAATGGAAATAGTCGTTTTTTCATATGACTGTAACTTTCGGTGCATTTCAAGCAAAAGTGAGTCTTGTATGGTGAGTTGGTCTAAAAGTGCTTGCGAATATTTTTCATGTTTCTCAGCGTGCTTTGTTGCATTCTCTGCAAATTGTTTGTTTAATTGCTGTTGTTCATTTATCACACTTTCAAGGAAATTTTCACGGTAAACAATTTGGTTACTGTCTTTTATATTATCGTTGTTATTTTGAAAAACTTCTTTATTTCTCCCTTGATTAAAAAATAAACCCAAAAACACCCACTCCTTTCATGTATTTCTTATAAGATATGAACAATACTGGGAATGGGTCCAAGTTGGCAGGTTGGTGAAAAAGCCCATCTTCGTTTTCGATTCATGAAATAGCAAATTTGTTCCATACTAAAAAGAAACCGCCTATAGAAAGGGGTAGCTAATATGCTAACAAATGAGCAGCTGGCTGCACTAAAAAACGATTTGGAAGGTTTAAAACAAGAGTTGGAACAGCGTTTTGAAAACAATGATAATTATGACTTGGAAAGAGGGCATTATCATGAGGCAATGGGTGAGTTGTCAAGCATTGATAATCACCCAGCTGATGAAGGAACTGCTTTATATGAGCGGGAGAAAGATTTTGCCTTAAATGAGCATGATGAGTATCAACTCAAAAATATAAATAACGCTCTTGAGGCGATGTCAAAGGGCGAATATGGGAAATGTGTGACGTGTGGAAAAGAAATATCCTATGAGCGTCTACAAGCCATCCCAGAGACAATCTATTGCTTAGAGCACACTCCAGATAGGACAATCTCAACAAATCGTCCAATCGAAGAAGGAGTGTTAATGCCTCCATTTGGGAAATTCGATAAAGACCTTCAGGATGAAAATGTTTCCTATGATGCAGAGGATTCATGGCAAGATGTGGCGCGGTATGGTACGTCAGAAGGACCATCCGACTTTTATCAGCCGCCAGATCACTATAACGATATGTATAATGAGTCCCAAGAAAACATCGGTTATGTAGAGGATTATGAAAATTTTGTAGCCACAGACATTGAAGGAAAAGAAATTAAAGTTTATCCGAATCAGCAACACGAACGGTACGAACAAGAGCTTGATGAAGAAGGAATCATGACGTCTTTCGGAGATTTACCAGCTTTTGAACATGACCCATATGTTGATGAGGATAAGGAAAAATAATAAATAAAAAAGGGCCTGCGAGTTACAATCACAGGCCCTTTTCATTCTTTAAAACAAAAGCTCGTATACCTCATTTAATTGATAAGCACGTTGATCATCTTGTTCGTTCTGGGCATATTGAATCTCCCATGGAAGAATTTCATTGAGGTAATTAGATTCCTCATAGGTAAGGTCCCTTACCAGTTCCCCTTCGGATGAATAATTACCAGCTTCAATCTTACTATAAATCCTATTGCTGATTGTATCCTTTTCTGTGTAGTTTGCCAAAATCTCGCGAAGATAAGCAATTGTCTGTTCCATTATTCTTTCCGCTCCTCAAAATAGTCCCGAAATTGTTCTGTATCGGTTAGTCCCATGTTGCGATAGTAGGGATTATCCTCGGTTACGTCCTTCGGATCTAGATTTGTTTTAATTACGAGCATAGGCTCTGATGGTGCTTCTGCAATCAAACGGTCATCTAATTCTTTAAAGTCGGGGAGTTCTTTGCTTCCGGGTTTATTTGGTTTCATCTAAGCACCTCCTTTCTTTAATCTGCATTGTTCGTAAAAAAATTATGTACAAGAGGGGAGTGGTATCGGATAAACCATTTCATTCCTGGATTTGTATGATAAAATAGAAGAATGGAGAAGCGTTATAGAATATAGCGAATTCTATCGAATTTTTATCATTTAATTAGCGATATGCTAGCAAGTGCTATATCAAGAGGTGAAGGCGGAAATGGCTGTGAATGACAGGCTACAGTTGAATGTTCGAATTACAAAGGAGACTTCTGATAAGCTTGATGAAATTGTCGAGTATTATCAGGAAAACACTAAAATTGGTAGAATATATAAGGGCGATGTTTTGACAGACATCATTGAGAAATCATATGAAGTGATGCAAAAGCAAAAGAAAACCAAGATGAGAGTATAAGGTTGGAATGCCTATAGGAGCCTGAACGCAATCTGCGTTCGGGTTTTTTTATGTCTATTTTGTTAAAGAGTGAAGGACTTGGAGAGGAATTTAATAACAATGTTTAAAACGTTTTTTGAAAAAATTCACAAAAACATAAAAGGGTTTCAAAAACATATATAGAATATTCATAATATTCAATTTTTAAAATATATTGATGGAGGAGTCAAGAGGGACATGAGTTTATTATTGTAACCGCTTACAGATATACAAAATGTTTCAACCCACTGAAGTCATTTATTTTTGGTAAAAGGAGAGGGATGAATGAAGCTTGACCACTTGCTTGAAACAAATGTTAAAAACTTTGGTGAATATCCAATGTTATATTTCCAAGAAGAGATATTTACAAATATTGAAACAAAGCGTATTTCAGACAGGTTTGCGGCGGGGTTAAGAAAACAGGGAATTGCTGAGGGAGACAAAATTATGGTGATTTTGCCAAACTGCCCGGAAGTGATTTTCTCCTATCAAGGAATCAATCGGGCAGGGGCAATCATTGTACCTGTGATGTTTACCTTACATCCAAAGGAGATCCATTATATTGTCGCAAACAGTGGAGTGAAAGCAATTATTACTTCTTCGTTTGTTCTCGAGAAGGTACGGACAGCCGTTTGTGACCTGGTAGTTCAACCAGCTGTTATAACCGTGGATGTGCCAAGTGGAGATCAAGTACTTAATTTCTACGATGTTTTAGTTGATAAAAATGACAGTACCGAACTTCCGATTACAACAACTGAGGACGACACAGCGGTAATCCTCTATACCTCAGGAACGACAGGAAGTCCTAAGGGAGTCCTCCTGACCCATAAAAATCTTTACACTAATGCAGAAAACTCAGCAAAGCATAATGAAACGGAACGTGGAACAATTCTTGGTGTTCTTCCGTTGGCCCATGTATACGGACTTACCATCTCGAACATTACCATGTTGCTTGGGGGTTCGATAGTCATTTTCCCAAATTTTAATCTGGCAGAAGTATTTGCTGCGATTGAAAAGTATCAGGTGAGGTCTTTCTCGGCTGTTCCTGCAATGATTCATGCAATGCTATCTTATCCAGATGGTGATAAGTATGATACAAGCAGTCTAGAATGGATTGGTTCTGGGTCGGCACCATTACCAGTGGTGTTGTTAAATGCTTTTCAATCGAAATTTAATGCTGATATTTACGAAGGCTATGGGCTTTCAGAGGCAGCACCGATTGTCACCGCTCACCGTAAGGGCATTCAAATTAAACCTGGTTCCGTCGGAATTCCTATCCCAGGGGTTGAGATTAAAATTGTCGACGACGAAGGGAAGGAATTGCCTGTTGGGGAAGTTGGAGAGCTCATAGTTCGTGGTGAAAATGTGACACAAGGTTATTTTAATAACTCTGTAGAAACAGATAAAATTCTAAAGAACGGTTGGCTTCATACCGGCGATATGGGAAGGCTGGATGAGGATGGCTATTTATATATAGTAGATCGAAAAAAGGACTTAATAATTCGTGGTGGTTTTAATCTCTATCCTCGGGATGTAGAGGAAATTCTGAATCGTCATGAAGCAGTATCAGAGGCGTCGGTCATTGGAATTCCAGACGAGAGAATGGGTGAAGAAATGGTCGCCTGTGTTGTGAAGAAAGAAGGAAACGAAGTATCAGCTGAAGAGTTAATACGCTATTGTCAGGAGCATCTTGCTAAAAATAAAACGCCAAGACAAATCTTATTTATGGGTGCGCTACCAAGAAACGGGGTAGGAAAGATTCTTAAAACACATTTGCGGCAAAATGCTGCTAGCGTGATTTCCGCTTCTAATCAAAAGTAAGTTCCTCCTTTTATAGTTGCCTTATTAGCATTGTTACCTTTGTACTTCTGAGTTACCTTCAGATAAATTTTTTATGTTAGGGAGATGAACGGATGGAAAAAAGAACAATCTTGACGACAAGCAAACGAGGACTACTAGAGGATTCTTTCCCATTTCGCCTGTTTCAAAAAGCAAAAAAGTACGGGATATGGAATCCGACCGACATTGACTTTTCACAGGATGCTAAGGATTGGCAAACCCTGACGCATGAACAGCAACAGGATATCTTACGGCTAATCTCTCAGTTTCAGGCCGGGGAGGAAGCGGTTACGCTTGACTTACTTCCGTTGATTATGACAATTGCCAAGGAAGGAAGGCTTGAGGAAGAAATGTTTCTCACAACCTTCTTATTTGAAGAAGCGAAGCATACGGAATTTTTCCGTCAAGTCTTAAATGCAATTGGGGAAAAAGGTGATTTAGCCCATTTCCATTCCGATACGTACCAAAAGATTTTTTATGAAATTCTTCCTGAGGCGATGGGCAGACTTGAACATGATCAATCTCCTGAGGCAATTGCGGAGGCTGCGACAGTATATAACATGTTTGTCGAGGGAGTGATGGCGGAAACTGGCTACTATTCTTTCTATCAATCTCTTGAAGAACTAGGCTTGATGCCGGGACTATTAAAGGGAATTGAAAACTTAAAGCGTGATGAGTCAAGGCATATCGCCTATGGTACCTTCTTGTTGCAACGTTTGATTTGTGAGCATCCACATCTCTATGAATTAGTAGAAGCAAAAATGCAAGAATTGGCCCCATTAGCGATTAAAATCAACCATGAAGGTTTTGCTGGTCGAGATATTAGTGAGTTTGGCCATCTCCTCGAGGATACAATGAATTACACAATGAAGCAGCTTTCGGTTAGGATGGATATTCTTTCGCGTGCCCGAGGAAAGAAAATTGAAGAAATCTACACCGTTTCGGATACAGAAATGGGTGTCTTATAAAGGCATTTTCACAAATTGAAAAACTCTGTATAGCCAACAATTAATATATTAAAGAAATAAAAGGAGGATCAAGATGACAGTAAAAGCTGAAGTAAAAACATTTCCCTTATTTATAAATGGACAGTGGCAACCAGCCAGTAATGAAGAAACCTTCGACGTGACGAATCCGGCAACAGGTCAATTGGTAGCAAAAGTAGCAAAGGGGACTGTTGAGGATGTCGATAAGGCTGTTTTAGCGGCAAGAGAAGCTTTTAACAACACCGAATGGAGAAATATGAGTCCAAAGGAACGTGCGAATGTTCTTTATAATATTTCTTATGCGATTGCTGAGTGTGGAGAAGAACTTGCGTATCTAGAATCAGTTAGTTCTGGGGCTACTGTCCGCAGAATTGGCGGGAACGATATATTACAAATGGTTGATTTATTTCAGACACTCGCAAAATTTGTCTTAGAGTATGAGTTTTCTGAAACACTTCCATCTCCACCTTTCCCAGGTCCAGCACATAATTTTATTTGGCGTGAACCAATCGGGGTTTGTGCAGCAATAACCCCTTGGAACTTGCCGATGGTAATTGCAACTTGGAAAATTGCACCGGCCCTTGCGATGGGCAATACAATCGTCATCAAGCCGGCAAGCTATACTCCGCTTTCAACATTAAAACTAGCTGAAATCATTTCACAGGTAGTACCACCGGGCGTTATTAATGTTGTAACTGGATCAGGTGGGGAAGTAGGAGAAGCCCTTATCCGTCATCCACAAGTAGATAAAGTAGCCTTTACAGGATCCACTGAAGTGGGCCGTAGGGTAATGGAGTTATCCGCCGGAACGATTAAAAATACAACGCTTGAGTTAGGAGGAAAATCTCCAAATATTATCCTTGAGGATGCCGATTTATCGATTGCGCTTCCTGGTAGTTTGTTTGGTGTCTTCCTTCACTCAGGTCAGCTTTGCGAATCAGGTACAAGATTGTTTGTGCCAGATCATCTCCATGATGTGGTTGTGGAAGGGCTGGTTAAACTTGCAAGCAAAATTAAACCTGGTAATCCACTCGACCCCGCTACAGATATTGGTCCGGTTATCTCTAAAAAACAAAAGGAGAGCATTCTATCCTATATTGAAGCAGGAAAACAAGAAGGAGCAACATTGGTTTGTGGCGGTAGGGAAGTGAAGGTGCCTGGGTGTGAAGAGGGACATTTTATTGAGCCGACCATTTTTACGAATGTTACTAATGATATGAAGATAGCGAGAGAGGAAATTTTTGGACCGGTTTTATCGGTTATCCGTTATTCAGAAGTTGATGAAGCCATTAAAATGGCTAATGACAGTATTTACGGACTAGCAGCAGGTGTATGGACGAGTGATGTCAATAAAGCTTATGACGTGGCGAGGAAGCTACAGGCGGGAGTGGTTTGGATCAATGATTGGCATATGCTGAGGAATGATGCTCCATTTGGGGGCTATAAGCAGAGCGGGATTGGTCGAGAAATGGGCAAGCACTCTTTAGACGCCTATACACAAGTAAAGCATGTTCATACTTCGATGGTACCTGAAATCCATCGACGTAACTGGTACGGGTTGCTTTTTTCTGAGTGATAGAGGTTAGCGATAAAGGAATCTATAAAAATATTATTTAGAGGTGAGAATAAATGCAAACAAGAACAATGTCTGAATTCATGCTACGTACTGCAATTTATAGTGGTTCAAATACAAGGGCAATCGTTCCAAGTCTTTTTAAAGGGCTTGGTGCAAAACGAGTGTTGTTATTAAGTGATAGAGGCCTCGAGAAGGCTGGAATCGTAGAGAAGGTTGCGCAGATTTTTTCTTTAACTACAAAAGGGTCAGGTCCGGAACTTGCAGGTATTTACCTGGATATTGCTCAGGACGCTGAAAGTAAAAGTGTTAACGAGGCGGCTCGCTATGCACGTGAAATTGGCGCAGATGGATTATTAGCTGTCGGAGGAGGAAGTGTTCTAGATACAGTTAAAGGTGTTAAGTATGCATTGCATCACGGTCTGGCGGACATTAAGGAAGCGATTCCTGGCGGATTTGTCATGGAGCAATTCCCAAAGGCAAATCATATCCCGATTCCACATATCGCAATTCCGACAACAGCAGGAACAGGGTCTGAAGTTTCTCCTATCGCCGTTATTTTTAATGAAGAAATACAAATGAAGACAAATATTATTAACCCATTTATCTCAGCGGATATGGCGGTGTTGGATCCTGATTTGACCGTGGGCCTTCCACCAGCAATTACAGCATTTACTGGATTTGATGCATTGACACATGCGATTGAAGCCTTTGCTTCTCCTACGTCAAATGCATTGACAGATGCCCATGCTTTACATGCAATTCGTTTAATTGAGAAGAATTTGCCGGAGGTAGTCGCAAACGGAGAGAATGTGGATGCTAGAATGGAGATGCTCCAGGCAAGTCTAATGGGGATTACCGCATTTAGCTTTGCCTTAAATGCCATTCCAGTTCATAATTTTGCCCATGCTTATGGCGCATTGTTCCGAATCCCACACGGTTTAGCAAACGCTGTCTTTTTGCCTGTTGTTATGGAATCAGTGCCACAGCTTTATTTGCCAAAAATCAAGGAGCTAGCGGAGGCTCTTCGAGTAGAAGTGTTAAGTGGAGATGATTCGCAGACGATATTGGCAAAGACTGTAGAAAAAATAAGGCTATTACAACAAAAGACAGGATTGCCTAGGGACTTTGCTGCCTACAGTCTAACAGAAGAAGACTTAGCGAAAGCGATACCGGCAGTGAGCAAGGATCCAGCTGCGGTTAACTTTCCGATGCCAAAAGAACTCATTGCCGCAGTAGGCCAACGTGTCGTTCCGTCTAGGGTCAATAACTAATAAAATAATAAATTATAACAAAAGAGGTGCGGATATGCACCTCTTTTTATAACTTTTTCACGAAATTGCTAAAAGTTTTTGTCTATATTTTGAACATTTTTATTGCTATCCTTAAAATCATGCGGTATTATTTCCTTAACAAGAAAAATTAGTATAGGGGCTGAATAAAATGGTTCGGATGTCTGTTGCTGGTGTTGCAGGGTTTATCCTCGTGTTCATAGAATCCTATATTGTAATGCTATTCAAAGGGTACCAAACCATTGAGTTTGGCGGGATTTCCCCATTTGTTAGTGTCTGGGCTATGAATTTCTTCCTCTTATTTTCAATATTGACACAAGTGAAACATTGGTATCTTGAAAGAGAAGAAGAGCGCGCTGAAAATTACAGTGATGAGCGACTATAAGATAGCATAAATGCAGGATGCCTTTAAATAAAAAGGCATCCTTTTATTTTGGCTCTATTTACTCGTTTGGCGTTAATCTAGATCAGTTCGGGCAATTAGAGGGGCTTTAATTCCCCGTTCGGCACTTATCTAGACGAGTTCGGGCAATTAGAGGGGCTTTAATTCCCCGTTCGGCACTTATCTAGACGAGTTCGGGCAATTAGAGAGGCTCTAATTCCCCGTTCGGCATTAATCTAGATCAGTTCGGGCAATTAGAGAGGCTCTAATTCCCCGTTCGGCATTAATCTAGATCAGTTCGGGCAACTAGAGAGGTTCTAATTCCCCGTTCAGGGCTAATCTAGATCAGTTCGGGCAATTAGAGGGGCTTTAATTCCCCGTTCGGTACTTATCTAGATCAGTTCGGGCAATTAGAGGGGCTTTAATTCCCCGTTCAGGGCTAATCTAGATCAGTTCGGGCAATTAGAGGGGCTTTAATTCCCCGTTCGGCACTTATCTAGACGAGTTCGGGGAATTAGAGAGGCTCTAATTCCCCGTTCGGTACTTATCTAGACGAGTTTGGGCAATTAGAGGGGTTTTAATTGAGCATTCGATAAGATGATTAGTTTTCTTCCTTTTCAGAATCCTCTGCAGCAGCCCTTAGTTCTGCGTAGAATAAATCTTCATTACAAATCAAGCTATGCTCTCCTTGACTATTTTCATTAGGAAGCACGACATCCTGAAACTCCTTCTGTTTTTCCTTCATTTCATCATCTCCTTTTTACCATGTTATCATTTCCTTTTTCGGCTAGATTAAGCATGAATACGATTGAATTAGCGTGACCCGGAAATACTAATTGGATGAAGGAGGATGAAAATGGAAAGTAGTGAAATGGAAGAGATTTTTGATAATTGCGGATGGTCAAATATTTATGAAAAACATCAGTATAAATTTTGGGTGACGGGTTTAGCGGAGAACCTCCAAGAAGACGTCTTGAGAGCTTACCTTGATGCATATTCCTACGAAGACACAGAAAATCAATGCTTTGATGAAATGCTCTATCAGCTAAGAGTGTTTAGGTACATTTACGAAAAAAATGATATTAGACTCTTTCCGAGAAATTAACGAAACGAAGAAAAATAGGTAAGAATGAGGGAGATAAATGGAAAGTATCGGTGACCACCTAAAACAAAATCTTGATATCGTTTTTATTGGATTCAATCCAAGTATTCGGTCCGGGGAAACAGGACACCATTACGCGAATCCAAATAATCGTTTTTGGAAAATATTATATGAATCGGGACTTACATATAGAAAATTTGAGGCTGATGAAGATGCGACACTGGTTGACTTCGGATATGGACTTACCAATATCGTTGCTAGACCAACTAAAGCCGCTGATGAAATTACGAAGGAAGAATATCGAATAGGTAGAGAAAAACTAAAATCGAAGCTAGAGTATTACCGTCCAAAGATTGCTTGCTTTGTTGGAAAAGGTGTATATCAAGAATACAGCGGGAAAAGGAAAATGGGTTGGGGTGTGCAAGAAGAACCGGTGATTGAAGGAATTGTTGACTTTGTTGCTCCTTCATCAAGCGGACTTGTACGGATGAAACTTGAGGAAATCGTACAGATTTATCATCAATTAGTGGGATTAAAAAATAAAAACTAGAGAAAACACGCTCTAGTTTGCTGACCTTCAATTGTAACCTGCAAAAGCAGGGCTCCTTCCGTCCGTACAGTGGTTAAGTGTCCCGCAACGAGCGAAAGATCGGAAGGAGCACTTATATTTTAACATATATACGGTGGAAATATACACCCTAATTCCTCTTTTGTTAAAATTCTAATTCACTATTTTTTATTTATTGTGTGTGGAATCCCTATTAGTTGAATTCTGTTGAATGGAGCGGAAGGCGCGAAGACTCCTGCGGGAGTACGGGGCATGGGGAGACCCCGCAGGCGCTTAAGCGCCGAGGAGGCTTCCCGCAACGCCCGCGGAAAGCGAAGCGCCTAGAGTGGAAATCAACAGACAGTAGCATAAACTAGACTATGTATATTAACTGCATTAAACGAATTAACGCGGGAGAATTATTAAACAAATCAATAAAATAAGAGACTGTCGAGTTTCTCGATACCTAAGAGGACAAGTCCTTTTATTTTTAAGATAAAAAGTGGTATGATAATTTAGATTCAAAAATAAGGAGTTGTTTTACATGGCAAAAAAAGGATACATACAAATGAAAAGCGGAGATAAAGTTGAGTTTGAATTATACCCAAATGAAGCTCCGGGAACAGTCGAAAATTTCGAGACTCTTGCAAAGAAAGGGTTTTATGATGGATTAACTTTCCATCGTGTCATTCCTGGTTTCGTATCACAGGGCGGTTGTCCTCACGGAACAGGGACTGGTGGTCCTGGTTACACAATCAAATGTGAAACTGAAGGAAATCCCCACAAGCATGAAGCAGGTTCATTATCAATGGCCCATGCGGGAAAAGATACAGGTGGAAGCCAATTCTTCATCGTTCATGAGCCACAGCCTCATTTGAATGGTGTTCATACTGTATTTGGCAAGGTTACATCTGGTTTGGAAGCGGCAAAAGCGATGAGAAACGGCGATGTAATGGAAAAAGTTGTGATCGAAGACTAATAGCATTTTTTAAAAATCTCTCTACTTATGAGGGATTTTTTTTTGCTTTAGTGAATGCTCGGGCCTCAGTACTCATATATATTTTCGGTGGCTAGTTTTATCTTCCCGCTGCCTCTATATCAGGATCTGTCCTTACAAAACCCCTAACAATAATCAATAATTTACAAATTAAGACTTGTTTTTTCAGAAAGTTCAAAATAGAATAGAGATATACATACCTACTGGTTGGTAT
Source organism: Mesobacillus maritimus (assembly GCF_044803185.1). Taxonomy (GTDB): domain Bacteria; phylum Bacillota; class Bacilli; order Bacillales; family Cytobacillaceae; genus Mesobacillus_B; species Mesobacillus_B maritimus_B. Next base: position 3,721,653 of record NZ_CP085225.1, on the reverse strand, counting down.
GAAAAAGAAGGTACTAGCATAACCCTTATAGTAAATCTCTACAATCAAAAAAGGAATGGGGATGAAAACATGCAATTACGCCTTACGGATGAGCAAAAAATGGTTCAACAAACAATCCGCAAATTTGTGGAAAAGGAACTGATACCTCTTGAAAATGAAGTATTAAGGAGAGAGAGAGAAGGGAAGTCAAGTCTACCTCCCGGTAAATTGGATGAGCTTCGTCAAAAAGCAAAAGAAGCTGGATTCTGGGGAATCAACACACCTGAAGAATATGGTGGAGCTGACCTCGGCCAAATGATGTTGGCACTTGTATACATGGAAGTATCGAAAACATTTGTTCCATTTAGTTTTGGTGGTTCTGCGGATAACATTCTTTACTACGCAAATGAAGAACAAAAGAAAAAGTACTTAATCCCAACGATTAATGGTGATAAGAAATCTTGCTTTGCAATGACCGAGCCTGGAGCTGGTTCTGATACACAAAACATCAAAATGACAGCTGTCAAAGATGGAAATGAATGGGTCCTAAACGGAGAAAAAACATTCATCACTGGCGGAAACGAAGCCGATTTCGTTATGGCTATTGCGATTACGGATAAAGAACTCCATAAGGCAACAAGAGGACGCGAGGGTGTGACATGCTTTATCGTTGACCGCGATATGGGCTGGAAATCCGAGTATATACATACAATGGGTGAATGGGGTCCAGCTGGATTAGTTTTTGACAATGTTCGTGTACCTGAAGAAAATATCCTTGGTGAGTTGAATAAGGGTTATAACTTAGGGCTTGAATGGATTGGTTTTGCTAGATGGATCGTTGGTGCACGTGCTGTTGGTGCAGCAGAGCGTGTGATGCAAATGTCAATCGACTATGCAAAAGAGCGTGAAACGTTCGGAAAGCCAATTGCTGACCGTCAAGCGATTCAAATTATGATTGCTGATTCAGCTGTTGAAATTGATGCCGCTCGTTGGTTAGTTTTAAATGCAGCTTATACATTGGATCAAGGCGAAGACAACCGTCATCTTGCATCAATGGCAAAACTTTATGGTGCCAATATGGGGAACAGAGTCATTGACCGTGCCCTGCAAATTCATGGTGGTATGGGTTATACAAGAGAATTACCACTTGAGCGTTGGTATCGTGAAGCTAGACTTTGGAGAATCTATGATGGAACAGATGAGATTCAGAGAGTCATCATTTCAAGAAACTTACTTAAAGGTCATGTGAAATTAGGACAATTCATATAATATAGTTTGTAAGCGCTATCTAATAGTTGCGAGTTTAGTAGATAGAAGGAGGAAATTAGTATGGCAGGAAGATTTGAAGGAAAAGTTGCATTTGTAACAGGTGGAAGCAGGGGAATTGGAAAGGGTATCGTCGAGCTTTTCGCAGCAGAAGGCGCAAAGGTTGCCTTTATCGACTTGGATGAGCAAGCTTTAGCTCAGACAACTGCAGAACTCAGAGAAAAAGGCGTTGAGGTATATTCAAAGGTTGCTAGTGTTACCGATGCAGAACAAGTAGAAACAGCGGTTAAGGAAATCGTTGACACTCTTGGCTCTGTAGATATACTTGTGAATAATGCGGGTGTTATCCGCGACAATATGCTATTTAAAATGACAGAAAACGATTGGGATACTGTCATGAATGTACACTTAAAAGGTTCATTCCTTGCAACAAAAGCGGTTCAAAAATACATGGTTGATCAAAAGTATGGTCGAATCATTAATATCTCTTCTACATCTGCGCTTGGAAACAGAGGGCAAGCAAACTATTCAACTGCTAAAGCTGGTTTACAAGGCTTTACAAAAACGTTGGCAATTGAGCTAGGGAAATTCGGGATTACAGCAAACTCAATTGCTCCGGGATTTATCGAAACAGACATGACAAAAGAAACAGCACGCAGGATTGGTATTTCGTTTGATGACCTTATTAATGCAAGTGTTGCAGCGATTCCGGTTGCAAGAAGCGGAAAGCCAGAAGATATTGCAAATGCTGTTGCGTTCTTTGCAGATGAAAAGTCTGGATTTGTTAACGGTCAGGTAATTTACGTCGCTGGTGGACCGAAAAACTAATTTTATAAATATGAGGTGACATGTAGATGAAGGAAATGATTGGCAAAGCCTCAACGAAAGTGAAAAATTCTGTCGAACGTGGTGCGGTGAAAAAATTTGCCGAAGCCGTTGGGGACATGCATCCGATTTACCTTGATGAGGAGGTAGGCAAGCAGTCGCGTTTTGGTCAAAATATTGCTCCACCAACTTTCGCAAGAGTATTTGATTATGGAGTGATTGAGGGTTTAAACCTTCCTAATAAGGGTTTAATCCATGGTGAGCAAATTTACCATTATGAGCGACCACTCTTAGTTGGGGAAGATGTTTATTGTTATGCCAAAGTATCCGATTATTATGAAAAGCCAGGGGCTTTGGGCAATATGGGTTTTGTTGTATTAGAAAATAATGGCGAGGACAAGGATGGCAAAACGATTTTTACGTCTAAATCAATTGTTATTCTTTCTGAAGCTTATAGGAAGGTGCAGCAGGTATGACAAAGATTGCAGAGTTGTATGTTGGGGATACCCTGAATGAAATTCAGCTAGATCCAGTGTCTCGAATTGACTTGATCAAATATGCTGGTGCTTCCGGTGATTTCAATCCAATTCATACGATTGATGAAGAAGCAAAAAAAGCTGGCTTACCTGGAATTATTGCTCACGGTATGTGGACAATGGGAAATCTAGCAAAACTATTTACTACTTATTATGAAGAAGGATTTATCCAGGATTATTCGATCCGATTCCGTGGTATGGTCTTTTTAAATGATGTTGTTACATTAAAGGCTGAGCTAAGGGAACGTGATGAAAATCTTTTAAAATTCGATGTGCTTGCTGAAAACCAAGAGGGTAAGCCTGTATTGAAGGGCAATGTCGTCTATAGACTCTTTTAAGATATCCTTATCTTTTATAGTGGCGGGAAATGGAGGATTTTATGACTGTAAAAGCAAAGGTGAGCTTTAAGCCACCTGTTTTCCAGACAGTGGAAGAGGAACGGCAGCATTTAAAGGAACGATTGGCTGCAGCGTTCCGATTGTTTTCAAAATTTGGTTTTGATGAAGGAGTTGCGGGGCACATTACGGCGAGGGATCCTGAACGTAAAGACCATTTTTGGGTCAACCCGTTTGGTGTTCACTTCAGCTTAATTAAAGCTTCTGACCTAATCTTATGCAACCATGAAGGAGAAGTCGTCGAGGGAGAACTACCTGTTAACCGAGCGGCTTTTGCGATTCATTCACAAATACATGCTGCTCGGCCCGACGTAATTGCAGCGGCCCATGCCCACTCAGTATATGGGAAGACTTGGTCAGCACTTGGGCAGCTACTAGATCCAATTACACAAGATGCTTGCGCTTTTTATCATGATCATTCACTATTTGATGATTATACCGGCGTCGTGCATGATCTTGAGGAGGGACGTCGAATCGGTGTCGCTCTAGGAGATAAAAAAGCATGTATTCTCCGAAATCATGGTTTATTGACGGTGGGGAAATCCGTAGATGAAGCTGCTTGGTGGTTTATTACGATGGAGCGGTCTTGTCAAGCCCAGCTGCTGGCTCAGGCTGCCGGCACCCCCATTTTAATCGATCATGAAGGGGCTCAAGCGGCTTACAATCAGGTTGGTAGTAGCAATGCGGGTTGGTTCCAATTCCAGCCATTGTGGAACAGAATCGTTAAGGAACAGCCAGATTTGCTGGATTAAAAGATAAAGGCGAAGGGCGCAGAGCGCAGCTTCGCCTTTTCCTTAAATGATGTAAATACATATTTAACTCAACCGGAAGGATGTTTGATTTATGAAGATTGGTGTAGTTGGCTCAGGTGCTGTGGGTGGTTATTTTGGATCCTTCTTAAGCAAGGCTGGGCACGAGGTCACTTTTGTAGCAAGAGGGCAAAATCTCGAGGCAATGAAACGTAATGGCGGGATTACCGTAGAGAGTATTGCGGGGAATTTTACAGCTACAGGTATTTTTACCAACAGGTACGATTCGCTTTTTGATTCCGACCTTATCCTCTTTTGTGTAAAGGCGACGGCTACGAAGGAAGTAGCAACCCAACTGGTTCCAATTTTAAAGGAAGATGCTTATATTCTTACTTTACAGAATGGCGTTGATAATGAGGAGGTTCTTCGTGAGCTTTTCGGAGCAGAGCGAATTTTGTCTGCGGCTACTTATATTCAGGCACATATGAAGGAGCCAGGTGTTGTTAAACAAATTGAGAATCCTACTAAACTAGTAATAGGTGCTTTATCATCCGAAAGTAATTTACCAATTGTTAAAGAAGTGAGTGAGCTAATGAACTCTGCGGGCATCATTTGCCATGTTTCTAGTAATATCTTGAAAGTTAAGTGGAAAAAACTCCTCTGGAATATAACGTTTAATCCGCTTTCTGCTTTAGTTGAAGGAAAAGTTGGCGACATTTTGGATGATGACGGGTTAAGAATCACAGCGGAACGAATTGGTAGGGAAGCGATTGCAGTTGCCAAAAAAGCGGGAATCCCGTTAGAAGACACTCTCGCTAATCAGATGATTAAGCAAAGTGAGCCTGCTAGACATCATGAAACCTCAATGCTTCAAGATAAACGGAACGGGAAACCAATGGAAATTGAATCCATCTGTGGGTATGTTGTGAGAAAAGGGAAGGAACTAGGTATTGAAACACCAGTAGTAGAAACGATTTATTCTCTACTTAGAATAGAAGAAACCAAACGCTTAGGACATTAAAGGAAGAAAGTGAAAGGAGGAGACCGATGGAGGAGACAAAGAGTACAATATCCTCTTTTTATGATTATCTAGGTTTTATTGGGGATGAAACCTCTGAAACTGGTTTTGAGCTCGAACTCCCTCTTAATGCCTTTTTACTTCAGGACGATGGGACAGTTCATCCGGGTGTCTTTGCGACTATGCTTGATATTATGATGGGAGCAACCATCTCAAGACAGACTGACTCATTTGCGACCACAATAAACTTGAATCTAAGCTATTTTGATTTAGAAGCCAAACCCAATTATACCTCTGAAACCATAATTCTACATCGTGATGGAAAATATGTAACGGCCGATGGTGTGATTTATGACCAGGATAAAAATTTAATCGCGAAGGCAACAGGATCGTTTAAGCTGAATCAAAAATAATAGTAAAAAACGGGATTTTGTCGAAATTAGGAAAGGAGGTGATGTGTAGTGACCGCTGTCGAACACAAAATGATTGATTGGTTTGATAAAAACCCGTTTCTAAACCATCTTGGCTTTGAAGCAATGGCGCAAGATGGAAAAGATATAGTAGTAAAACTTTCAATCGATTCTAGGCATCTAAATATCCAACAAAACCTGCATGGTGGGGTGCATGCATCGATGCTAGATACTGTTCATTCAGTTGCGCTCAAATCCGTTTATCAAACAAATGTTACGGCACTGAATTTAAATGTCCATTATGTTACCGGAATCAACTCAGGTTTGATTACTGCTAATGCAAGAATCATTCAACAAGGATATAAAATAGCAGCGGTGGAATCGGAGATTGTTGATGAACGAGGTGTATTGATCGCAAAGGGTTCAGGGGTTTATAAGATTAAAAGATAATCATGTATTGTATGGTGTTAAACTATTATAATAAAAGAATTTATGATAGGACTTAGTAATTAGTAGTGTTGTAGTGGGAGAACGAGACTCGAAAAATAATAAATAAAACGACAAAATTCGCTGTTGAATATTGCAAAAATTTTGTTTATTATTGTTGGTAGTTACATACCGACTAGTTAGTAGGCGAAAATGAATAATAATGGGGAGTGTTCTAAATGGATTTTACTTATTCTGATAAGGTAAAAGAGCTCCAACAGAAACTAACTAAGTTTATGGAAGATTATGTGTACCCAAATGAAAAATTATATTATGAGCAAATAGATCCTCAGGATCGCTTTGGTAAAGTTCCTCCTATTATGGAAGAACTTAAACAAAAAGCAAAAGATAACGGGCTCTGGAATTTATTTCTCCCTGAAAGCGAATTGGGTGCTGGTCTGACCAATCTTGAATATGCACCACTTTGCGAAATAATGGGGCGCTCAAGCATTGCTCCGGAAGTATTCAACTGTGCGGCACCAGATACAGGAAACATGGAAGTACTTGTCCGTTATGGTAAGGAAGAACATAAAGAAAAATGGTTGAAACCATTGCTAAATGGTGAAATTCGTTCCTGCTTTTCAATGACAGAACCAGATGTCGCTTCCTCTGATGCTACTAATATTGAAGCGAGCATCATCCGTGATGGTGACGATTACGTGATTAATGGAACAAAATGGTGGTCCTCAGGTGCAGGTGATCCACGCTGTAAAATTGCAATTGTAATGGGGAAGAATGATCCCGATGCACCTAAGCATGAACAGCAATCTATGATTCTAGTACCACTTGACACTCCAGGAGTGACTATTAAACGAGTTCTACCAGTATTCGGTTATGACCATGCTCCACATGGCCATGCGGAAATTGAATATAAAAACGTTCGTGTACCAGCCTCTAATATGCTTTGGGGTGAAGGAAAAGGGTTTGCCATTGCACAGGGTAGACTAGGACCTGGCAGAATCCATCATTGTATGAGAACAATTGGTGCGGCAGAACGTGCGTTAGAATTACTATGTAAGCGTGTTCAAGAACGTGAAGCATTTGGAAAGAAATTGGCACAACAAGGTGTTATTCAGGAATGGATTGCTGATTCAAGAATTGAAATTGAACAGGCAAGACTTCTAACCTTAAAAGCAGCAGATATGATGGATAAAGTCGGAAATAAGGAAGCCAAAGCCGAGATTGCGATGATCAAGGTTGTTGCTCCAAATATGGCGTTAAACGTTATCGACCGTGCAATTCAAGCGTTTGGAGCTGCTGGTGTAAGTGAAGATACTCCACTTGCAGCAAGCTGGGCAAACATTCGAACTTTAAGACTTGCAGATGGTCCGGATGAAGTTCACCGTCGTGCGATTGCTAGACACGAGCTTAAAAAATACCTTTAATTTAAGAGAGGAAGTCAACCGTGCATATCAAAGATTTATTTGATTTAACAGGAAAAACGGCCATCATCACAGGGGGCGGAAGAGGACTCGGAGAACAAATTGCCGAAGGATTTGCAGAAGCTGGAGCAAATCTTGTTCTTTGCTCACGAAAAGAAGAAGCATGTGTAGAAGTGGCAGAGAAAATGAAGAAACTTGGTGTTGAGGCAATTGCATTAAAATGTGATGTAACAAGTCAAGAGGACGTAAATAGGGTTGTGAAGGTGGCGCTTGATAAGTTTGGTCGCATTGACATCCTTGTGAACAATAGTGGTGCTTCATGGGGAGCACCAGCGGAAGAAATGCCGCTAGAAGCTTGGAATAAAGTGATGAATGTGAATGTAACAGGAACATTCCTCATGTCCCAAGCAGTTGGGAAAGTGATGATTGAGCAGCAATATGGAAAAATTATCAACATCGCTTCCGTTGCTGGATTTAAAGGGTCAAGGCCTGAAGTTATGGATGCGATTGGCTACAATGCAAGTAAGGGGGCAGTGATCACCTTCACCAAGGACTTAGCTGTTAAATGGGGACCTAAAGGAATCTATGTTAACGCCATTGCGCCTGGATTCTTTCCAACAAAAATGTCTAAGGGCTTGTTAGAAAAAGGCGGGAACAGTATCTTAGAGGGCACTCCTTTGAGAAAATATGGTACCGAAAGTGATTTAAAAGGGATTGCCTTGTTACTTGCTTCCAAAGCTTCTGATTTTATGACAGGCGAAACCATAGTTGTTGATGGCGGAACGAACGCTATGTAAATCTTGGACACGGACCAATACCTTAAAGGGGGAATGTACTAGATGAAAAGAGACGCGGTGATTGTCTCAGCTGTTCGTACAGCAATTGGTAGACAGGGGAGTGCACTAGCCTCTGTGCCTGCACATGTATTCGGTGCTGAAGTCATTAAGGAAGCAGTTAAACGCGCTAAGGTTGACCCAGATCAGATTGATGATGTTATTTTTGGTAACGTATTAAGTGGTGGTGGAAATATTGCACGGCTGACAGCGTTACAGACAGGGTTATCTATTAATATTCCAGGGCTAACAATTGACCGACAGTGTGGTTCTGGAATCAATGCTATTAATCTTGCAGCACAGGCAATACAAGCAGGGGATGGCGATATCTATGTTGCGGGCGGTACTGAAAGCATGAGTCGAGCACCCTATCTTATGGACCGTGCTGAGAAGCCCTATAATGCAGTACCTCCAAGTTTCAGGAAATCACAGCTATCTCCTGAAGAAATTGGTGACCCGCCAATGGGTATTACCGCAGAAAACCTTGCTGAGAAATACAAGGTAACTAGAGAAGAGCAGGATGAGTTCGCTCTTCAGAGTCAACAGCGGATGGCACAGGCAATGGCTGAGGGACGCTTTGATGAACAGATTGTTCCAATTACCATCCCTGTTCGCAAAGGAGAGCCGATTATTTTTAAAACAGACGAACATCCGAGACCACAAACAACAATCGATGCGCTAGCAAAGTTGCCTCCTGCATTTATTCAAAATGGGACTGTTACAGCAGGAAGCTCTTCAGGTTTAAATGACGCAGCTTCTGCAGTTGTGATTATGTCACGTGAAAAAGCGGAGGAGTTAGGGGTTACTCCTCTGGCAACAGTTCGGGCGCATGCTGTTGCAGGAGTAGATCCGAATATTATGGGGATAGGTCCTGTCCCAGCAACGAAAAAGGTATTAGAGAGATCTGGATTGTCGCTTGAGGATATGGATCTGATTGAAATTAATGAAGCATTTGCCGCCCAAGTTCTTGCTTGTAATCGTGAATTGAACATGAATATGGAAAAGGTCAATGTAAATGGCGGTGCAATTGCCCATGGGCATCCACTAGGTGCAACTGGGGCGATATTAACCACTAAGGCAATATATGAACTGAAGCGTTCAGGTGGCCGTTATGCTCTAATTACCGCTTGCATTGGTGGCGGTCAGGGAATTGCAACGATCATCGAAAATGAAAGATAGTTTTATGGGAACAGGAGGGATGCTGGATTTTTATCCAGTATCCAGCCTTACTATCTTGTATCTTTTTCGAAGTTAGCGAGGGGCACTGCCATGAAGGAGAGAATTGTTGAAACCAGTATACAGTTATTCGATAAGAAAGGATTTACAGGTACATCGATAAAGGAGATTGTTGAGGAATTGAATGTAACAAAAGGCACTTTTTACTACTATTTCAAAAGTAAAGAGGAATTGCTAAAGGACATTCATCTAACCTATATTGATGATCTTATAGAGCAACAGAAAGTCATTTTAGAAGATTCCAATAAAGACTGCATTGAAAAGTTATATGGGCTAATTTTAATGGTGATTAGCAATATTGGGAGCAATCGTGAGAGCGCGAGGATTTTTACCCGTGAGGTTAGGCATCTTAGTGAGAAGCATGTTGAAGAAATCAAGGGAAAGCGGAATCTGTTTCGCAAGCGATACCAAGAGTTGATTGAGAAAGGGATTCGCCAAGGAGAATTTAAGGATACGATTCCAGCAGATATGCTGACGTTTGGAATACTTGGAATTATAAATTGGACTTATTATTGGTACAATCCGGAAGGTGAAATCTCAGAAGAAGAGCTTGCCCAAATGTTTACGAATATCATCTTAGAAGGCGTAAAAAACGATAAACTAAGATGATGCACTACTATAATATGATTTTACTACTCATTTATGTCTGAAGATTCATAATTGAGTTTATATAAAATTATTTAATAGGGAGAGGGTTAGAAATGGGATTGCATCCTCAGGTTCAATTCTTGTTACAGATGATGGAGTCAAGAGGGCTTCCTCGACTAGAACAACTAACCGTTCAGGAAGCACGCCAGGCTTTTGAAGCTTCAGCTAAATTAATGAGCAAGGCAGAAATAAAGGTGAGCACAGAGGATAAGAAAATTCAGGGGTGTGAAAAAGAAATAGCTATTCGGATTTATACTCCTGAAGTAAATGGTGATACCGGCGCACTGGTCTATTACCATGGTGGTGGCTGGGTAATTGGAAACATTGAAACTCATGACGCCCTTTGCCATACTGTGGCGGCAGAATCAGGCTGTATCGTCGTTTCTGTTGATTATGGTCTTGCCCCTGAAAGTAAGTTTCCTGAACCAGTAGAAGATGCCTACCTTGCTGCAAAGTGGACATATGATCACGCAACTGAACTTGGAATTGATCCAAAACGCATTGCTGTTGGTGGAGATAGTGCCGGTGGAAATCTCGCTGCTGCCGTATCCTACTTAGCTGTTGAAAGAAAGGACCTTGCTATTGCTTACCAAATGTTGCTCTATCCTTCCACCGGGTTTGAATATACAGAATCTTATGAGAAGTATGGTGAGGGGTATTATTTAACGAAAGAGACAATGGCTTGGTTCCGAAATCAATATTTAACGAGTGAGGATGATACAGTAAGTCCACTAGCTGCACCGTTGCTAATCCCGGATGCTGCTACCCGACAATTACCACCTGCCTACATAATGACCGCTGAATTTGATCCTTTAAGTGATGGAGGCGAAGCCTTTGCAACAAAATTAAAGGATGCTGGTGTTGAAGTAAAATATGTTTGCTACCCAGGAATGATTCATGGTTTTCTCGGAATGACAGAGTTCGTTAGTGATGGGAAAAAAGCTGTAAGTGAAATCGCTAGCGAATTAAAAGCAAAATTCACAGCTGATATAAGTCACTCAGACAATCGATAGGAATTTGGAAGGTAAACTCCGTGAAGTTTACTCTACCCATCTAGATATTTTCAAAGGGAGATGTTGACATGTTAACTCTTCATCATGATCACTGGCCTAACTTAACAAAATCCTTAAGTGTACCGGAAACCTCACTATATGAAAACTTGCAGGTGAGCGCGAAAAGATATCCGGAAAATTTGGCAATACAATATTACGGAAATAGCTTAACCTACCGAGAATTGGATGAGCAGGTGGCAGCGCTAGCGGGTTATCTTCAACAAAAGCTTGGGGTCACTAAAGGAGAAAAAGTTCTGCTATTTATGCAAAATTCACCTCAATTTGTGATTGGGTACTATGCCATCTTAAGGGCAAATGCAGTGGTTGTGCCAATCAATCCAATGTTGACTGCTAATGAATTGTCATTTTATATCAAAGATGCCGAAATGAGAACGGCTCTTGCTGGCCAAGAACTTTATGAAAAAGTAAAGCCACTTTATAGTAGTACGTCACTTGAAAATGTCGTTTATGCTGCTTACTCAGATTATACAGGTGAATTTGCTGGTAATCTGCCTCCAGAAGTCGAGGCGAATCGAGCCGTCTTTACAGAAGAAGGTCATCATTTATGGATGAATGCCATTGAAGCAAACCTTCAACCAGGCGAACACACGACAGCCGCTACTGATCTTGCTGTTCTTCCATATACTTCAGGAACGACAGGGCTTCCTAAAGGGTGTATGCATACGAACCGCTCAGTACAAGCGAATACAGTCGGTGCCTTTCATTGGGCAGGTGTAACGCCAAATTCGGTACACCTTATGACTTTGCCACTGTTTCATGTAACTGGGATGGTTCACAGCATGCATATGCCAATTTATAGTGGTGGAAGCATGGTCATTATGACGAGATGGAACCGCGAAACAGCCGTTGAGTTAATTAAACAACAACAATGTACACATTGGTGTGCCATTGCGACAATGATTGTTGATTTTGTTTCAAATTCGAAGCTTAAGAAAGAGGATATTGCTTCCCTATCTTATCTTTCAGGTGGAGGAGCTGCCCTACCAGAGGCAGTAGGAGAGAAATTATTTCAATTAACGGGATTGCGTTTTATCGAGGGTTATGGATTATCCGAAACGATTGCCCAAACTCACTTCAATCCTCCACACCGTCCGAAGATGCAGTGTTTAGGCTTACCTTCGTTTGATGTTGATTCGAGAATCATTGACCCAGCTTCTGGAAAGGAATTAGGGATTGGAGAAGTCGGAGAAATTATTGTAGATGGACCTCAAGTAATGGTTGGTTACTATAATCGAGATGACGAGAACCGGGATTCCTTTATTGAACTGGATGGCAAGACCTTTTTCCGCACTGGTGATATTGGACGATACGATGAGGAAGGATATTTCTTTATTGTCGACCGGGTAAAACGAATGATTAATGCTTCCGGTTTTAAGGTTTGGCCGACAGAAGTTGAATCCTACTTATATAAACACCCTGCCATTCAACAAGCATGTGTAGTTGGGGTGCCTGACCCCCGACGCGGTGAATCAGTAAAGGCTTTTGTCATCTTGAATGAGGAATACGAGGGCAAGGTGAAGGAAGAAGAAATCGTCGAGTGGGCGAAAGAACATATGGCTGCTTATAAATACCCGCGTGAGGTGGAGTTTAAACATCAATTTCCAATGACAAGCAGTGGGAAAATCCTCTGGCGTCAACTTCAAGAAGAGGAAAAACAAAAAGCTGGCAACACACTATAAAATAAAGAATTTGCAAACATCTTGCGAGAAAATCCGCAAGGGGATTCTTGCGAACAGGGGGAGAACGGATGGACATATTGATTCAACAGCTGTTTAATGGTTTGACATTGGGGAGTGTATATAGTCTAGTCGCATTGGGCTTGACACTCGTTTACGGGATTTTACATATCCCGAACTTTGCCCACGGTGCCTTGTACATGGTGGGTGGGTATATCACGTTAACAATGATGACCCAAGCCGGCATGAATTATTGGATTGCAATTGTTATCTCTTGCATCGTCGTTGGGGGCTTAGCTGTTCTAATGGAGAGATTGGTATTCCATCCTCTCAGGCATGCACCTGCTATTCATGATAAGATCGCTGCAATTGGTATTATGCTTTTCCTAGAAGCAATAGTTCAATTTATCTGGGGTGCAGAGTATCAAACAATGACTTCTCCTTATGGAGCGGTGGTCAACTTCGCTGGCGTTACATTAACGATGCAGCGTTTATTGATTATCGTGGCTACGGTCGTGGTAATGGCATTCCTATATTTCTTCCTAAAGAAAACATTTACTGGTGCAACCATTATTGCGATGTCACAAAATCGTGAAGGAGCAAACCTTGTAGGGATTAACACAAACAGGGTTGCGATGCTAACATTCTTAATTTCAGGTGCGTTAGCAGCCATTGCTGTTTCATTAGCTGCGCCTATTAATCTAGTATTTCCAGGTATGGGTCACCTTGTATTGACTAAAGCGTTCGTCATTATCATCCTAGGTGGAATGGGGAGTATTCCAGGAGCGATTGCTGGAGGATATATTCTCGGGTTTACAGAGAGCCTTGGTGCAACTTACATCTCGAATGATTATAAGGATCTAATCGCTTTTGTCCTACTAGTACTCATCTTAACAATTAAACCGAATGGTTTATTCCCAGCAAAGGGGGGGCATTGATGGCTTCTATTTTTAAACAAAGGAATATGATTGCATTTTTTATCCTCTTTGCAATCGTGTTCCCATTCATTACGAATAACAATTATATGATTCATGTCATGACACTAGCATTTATTTGGATGATAGCCGTTTATGGTCTTAATCTTCTGGCTGGTTACACTGGATATTTATCACTTGCACATGCTGGATTTTTCGCAATAGGAGCCTACTCACTTTCGCTATTAACGACAAAGGCGGGGATGAGTTATTGGTTAGCATTTGTACTTGCGCTTATTATTACTAGTTTACTAGGCTTAGTGATTGGTTTGATCTCGTTACGTACGAAGGAACATTTCTTTGCGATTTACACTCTATGTGTAGGGTACATCATTTACCTTATCATTGATAAATGGGATAGCTTAACAGGTGGAATTAGAGGTCTAATTGGTATCCCAGGACCTGCAAACATCGGTCCAATAACTTTTAATACACCAATTTCAAACTACTATCTAGTATTATTTTTCTTACTTTTAACTGTTCTTGTGATGTATCGTATCGTTCATTCCTTAACTGGTAGAACGTTCATCGCCATCCGTAACAGTGAGGATCTTGCACAAACGATTGGGATTTCAACGATGACAAATAAACTATTGGTATTTGTTATCTCTACCTTCTTTGCCGGTCTTGCTGGTGCTCTTTACGCATCATTCATACGCTTTATTGGTCCGGACATTGGATACATTAACGTGACATTCGATATTCTTACGTATCTGATCGTCGGAGGAATTGGAACTTTATCAGGTCCAGTTGTTGGAACAATCATTATTGTCTGGGTTTCTCAGCAACTTCAATTTTTACAAGACTATCGAATGATGATTTTTGGTCCAATTTTAACCTTGTTGGTTATCTTTTACCCAAGAGGGATTTCTGGCGGAATTCAGGATTGGAATATGAAGCGTAAGGAAAAGAAAAGGCAAGAAAAACAAAATATAGATAAAAATCAACAGATGCTCTCCGCTCAGGAAACTTCTGCTGCTGCGAATAAAAACGGGTAAAGGGGGAAGAGTTCATGTTCTTGGAAACTAAGAATTTAACAAAGAATTTTGGCGGAAATACTGCAGTCAATAATGTAGACTTCGCCATCGAAAAAGGGAAAATTAATGCCATCATCGGTCCGAACGGTGCAGGGAAATCAACCTTCTTTAACCTGATTAGTGGGTTCCATCCACCTAGTTCGGGGCAGGTTATCTTTAAAGGTCAGGATATTACGAAGCTACCATCAAATAAAATTGCAGAACTCGGGGTTGCTAGAACCTTCCAGACTACCAATCTATTTGATCAAGCGACTGTTCTAGATAATGTCATTGTTGGTCATCGTCTTCGGACAAAGTCCAATCTTCTTGACGCTATTTTCAGAACAAAACGACTTAAGCAAGAAGAAAAGCAATGTCGCGAAAAGGCGATTGAGGTTCTTGATTTTGTAGGGTTGACAGATGTTTCTCATAAACTCGCAGGGAGCTTATCTCAAGAAGAGAAGAAGCGAGTCGCGTTTGCACTAGGATTAGCAACAGATCCAGAGATCATTTTCCTTGATGAACCAGCAGCAGGTGTAAACCCTGATGAAACAGAAGGGCTTGCGGAACTGATGGTGAAAATGGTTCAGAGTGGAGTAACGGTTTGTCTCATCGAACACAAAATGTCGATGATTATGAAATTGGCCGATAAAATTATGGTCTTGAATTACGGAGAGAAAATCGCTGAAGGAACACCTGATGAAATCAAGAATAATGACGCTGTAATTAAGGCGTATTTAGGAGGTAGCGCGATTGCTTAAGGTGGATAATATCTCAGTTAAATATGGAAGCTTTGTGGCAATCCGCGATATCAATATCGAGGTAAACCAAGGCGAGATTGTCGTTCTATTAGGTGCAAATGGTGCAGGAAAGAGTACAACTTTTAATACAATCAGTGGTCTTAATAAGCCATTTCAAGGAGAAGTAATCTTTGAGGGAAAGCGGATTGACAAACTGACCGCTGACCGAATTGTAAAAGAAGGAATTGTTCAATGCGCAGAGGGAAGAAAGCTTTTCCCTGCGATGAGCGTTTTGGAAAATCTGAGAATGGGTGCCTACGTGCATCGACGTAATAAAGGTCAAATTAAGCAAACTATGGAGCACGTTTTCGAATTGTTCCCAATTCTTGAGCAGAAGAAGGATGATCCTGCGGGCTCACTAAGTGGAGGGCAGCAGCAGATGGTGGCCATTGGGAGAGCCTTAATGGCAAAGCCGAAGGTCATGATGCTCGATGAACCATCTGTCGGGTTAGCACCATTAATTGTTGAACAAATGTTTGAGGTTATCCAACAAATAAATAAAGAGGGTACGACGATTGTATTGGCTGAACAAAATGCCAACGCGGCGTTAAAAATTGCCACAAAAGGCTATGTCTTTGAAAACGGGAACGTGGTGGTTGAAGGTACTTCTGAAGAACTATTTACAAACGATAGTGTCAGAAAGGCATACATCGGGGCGTAATTTTGAAAACTTGAAAGGTGGTGAGGAACGGAAGGGATCTTTATCGCAATTTTACATTGATTAAAAATTAGAATGATTTCCAAGGGGGAAACCAAATGAAAAAGCAAAAATTCCGTTTCTTATCATTTCTACTAATCGCGTTTATGCTTGTATTAGCTGCCTGTAGTGGTGGCGGCTCTGAATCAACATCTGGTGGCGATTCAGGTGGGTCAGATTCAGGATCAGGTGGAGAGGGCACAGTTAATGTTGGTTATACCGGACCACTAAGTGGACCAGCAGCATTCTATGGTGAGCGTACACTTAACGGTGTAAAAATGGCTGCTGAAGAAATCAATGAAGCTGGTGGTATTGATATTGATGGGAAGAAATTTAAGATCAATGTTGTTTCTTTAGATGATAAATACTTACCTAATGAGGCAGGTTCCAACGCAAAACGTCTTGTGCAAGAAAACAATACCCCAATTATTTTCACTCCACATAGTGGTGGTATCTTTGCACTACAAGTTTTCAACCAAGTTGATAATTTCTTAATTGGTGCTTATTCAAGTGAGCCAAAAATTACAGAGGCTGGTAATGAATTAACTGTTCGTATTCCTCCTCGTTATGATGGATACCTTGCTCCGTTTACAACATATCAAATGGAGCGCTTTGGTAAAAAGATTGCATTCTTACCTACTGCTTCCCAATACGGAAAAGACTGGGCAGAAGCTCTAGAGCCATACTGGGAAGAACAGGGTGGAGAGGTTGTTTATAACTCTGCAATCGACTTTACAAAGGACACTGACTTCTTTACCATCATCACAAATGCTTTGAAAGAAAAGCCAGATGTGTTGTTTGTTGGTGGAGCTTCTGAGCCAACTGCAAAAGTAGTGAAACAAGCTCGTGAGCTAGGGTTTGAAGGCGGATTTATCATCATGGACCAAGCAAAACTTGATGAAATGAAGCGTGTAACAGGTGACTATGAGATGCTTGAAGGCTCCATTGGAGTAATGCCACTTGTTGATTCTGATGAAGCAGCTGTTCCTGATTATGTTAAGAAGTACAACGAAAAATATGGTGAAGATCCAGGTTCTGAAGCAGGATTAAACTATATTGGTATGTGGGCATTTGCGAAAGCAATGGAAGCTGCTAATTCTGTAGATGACCCTGCAAAGATTCGTGACCATATGCAAGATGGTTTAGACAACCTTCCTGACCACGTTAAAATCTACGATATTCCATCTATCGGTGACGATGGTGGCTTTGAATCTACATTAATCGTAGGGGCTATCGAAGACGGTAAAGTTGTTCCTATCCCAGCTGAATAATTGCTAGTGAAGACGCCTGTTCCGAGGGTATCGGGGCAGGTGTTTTTTATTTATAGAAAGGTGATTGTTTTTTTGTGTGTTTAGATAGAGAAGCTTATGTTTATATATAGACTGTGAGTTTGTGTAGATAGAGTACGAAATTGTGTAGATAGAGGGATGATTTTTGTAGATAGAAGTGGAATTCCTGTAAATAGGGATGCGTACTGGCCGGAAGAATCTTAGGTTTGTAGTTAGAATGGTTGTTTGTGTTGATAGAATGCAAATTTATGAAGATAGAGAGGCTATTTTATGTAGATAGGAGGTGAAATCGTGTAGATAAGGTTACGTGTAATGAATGTGTAGCGTTGTATTTTTGTGTGAAAATTATATTTTTAGAGCAATATGGAGAATCTTCGGAATTAATTTAGTTTTACAAATGTAAAATAAGACTTTTACATTTTTGCAAAAAGAGTATAAACTAAAAACCATCTTAAAAAACAGTTAGTCAAGGTGATGTTATTGGAAAAGGACGAGAAATTAAGCAAGGTTATTGAAGCGGCAAAGTTGTATTACCTGCTTGATTATACGCAAAGTGAGATTGCCAAAAAAATGGGTGTGTCTAGACCTACGGTTTCTAGGCTCTTGCAACAGGGGAAACGAGAGGGAATTGTCCAGATAAAAATACACGACCCCACAGAAGAAGTGGATAAACTTTCGTTAGAGTTGGCAGCCAGATTTGGTTTGAAAAAGGCGATTGTTACCTCGGTCCCAGAATATGAAGAACATTTAATTAAGAACTACCTTGGTGGTGTTGCCGCTGCGTATTTAAACGAAACGGTGAAAGACGATGATGTCATTGGTGTTACATGGGGGACGACGTTATACCATATAGCTATTGAATTAAAGCAAAGATTTGTACGCAACGTTAAAGTTGTCCAGTTAAAAGGGGGCGTTAGTCATGCCGAGACGAACACCTACGCCTCAGAGGTTTTATACCTATTTGCGAAAGCGTTTAACAGCCCGTCCCATCAATTGCCACTTCCAGCTATCGTAGATTCACCAATTGTTAAACAGGCTATGGAAAAAGACAGGCATATTCGTGCGATTTTGGATTTAGGAAAACAGGCTAATATTGCTGTTTTTACAATGGGGTCGGTGAAAGAAGATGCACTCTTATTTAAGATGGGTTATTTTACAGAAAATGACCTTAAATCATTAAAACATGGAGCAGTAGGGGATATTTGCTCTAGGTTCTTTGATCAAAATGGTGTGATTTGTGATAAAGATTTGAATGATAGAACACTGGGGATAGAATTGGAAGCGTTGCAAACGAAGGAACACTCGATTTTGGTGGCTGGCGGTGCTGATAAAATTAATGGAATATATGGCGCCTTAATCGGAAAATTTGCGAACACTTTAATCACTGATCAATTTACTGCGAGATTTTTATTAGACAAGCTAGAGAATAGAAAATAGACATGAGAAAACCGAATAAATAATCGTAACAAACAACAAGATATTACAGAGGTGAATGGAATGAATTACATATGGGGTTTACTTGGTATTATTACAGTATTAGCAATTGCTTTTTTATTATCCTCTAATCGCAAGTCCATTAAACTGCGTACAGTCTTTGGGGGATTAGCAATTCAATTTGTTTTTGCCTTCATCGTTTTAAAATGGGAGACAGGAAGGAATGTTCTTCAGAAGGTTTCGATGGGCGTTCAGAATGTTATTGACTATGCGAATGAGGGCGTAAATTTCTTGTTTGGAGGAATTTTTCAAGCAGAAAACATCGGCATGGTATTTGCATTTCAAGTGCTACCTGTCGTCATCTTTTTTTCATCGCTAATTTCAGTTTTATATTACTTAGGTGTCATGCAATGGGTCATTAAAATATTAGGTGGGGGGCTTTCAAAGCTCTTAGGGACAAGCAATGCCGAGTCTTTATCGGCTGCAGCCAATATTTTTGTGGGTCAGACTGAAGCACCGCTTGTCATTAAACCTTATATTAAAGTTTTAACGAAATCAGAGTTGTTTGCGGTTATGGTTGGTGGACTAGCCTCCGTGGCTGGTTCTGTGTTAATAGGGTATTCGTTAATGGGGGTACCTCTAGAATATTTACTGGCTGCCAGCTTCATGGCCGCACCTGCAGGTCTTGTCCTGGCAAAAATAATGATACCTGAAACAGAAGAGCCACAAGATACCTCTAATGTTAAGATGGAAGAGGATAAACAAACAGCCAATGTGATTGATGCAGCTGCAAATGGAGCATCTGTTGGCTTGCAACTTGCCTTAAACATTGGAGCGATGCTGTTAGCATTTATTGCTTTGATTGCATTGATTAACGGGATTTTAGGTGGAATTACTGGACTATTCGGGCTTGAAGGCATCACACTTGAAATGCTCCTTGGGTATATTTTCTCACCGATTGCATTTGCAGTAGGGGTACCTTGGGCAGAAGCCATACAGGCTGGTGGATTTATCGGTCAAAAACTGATCCTCAATGAATTTGTTGCCTATGCATCCTTTGCTCCACAAATTCCTGAGCTTTCTGAGAAGACTGTTGCCGTCGTAAGTTTTGCTCTGTGTGGATTTGCCAATGTATCTTCATTGGGAATTCTGCTTGGTGGTTTAGGGAATCTAGCGCCGGAAAGGCGTAGTGATATTGCACGTTTAGGTGTTCGTGCGGTAATCGCAGGTATGTTGGCATCCTTGCTTAGTGCAGCGATGGCAGGAATGTTGTTCTAAATTTAAAAAGCCCCCTCTTTGTTTGGACAAAGAGGGGGCTTTCATCGTTTTAAACGGACTAACGCAATACGTTAAAATACCTCGCTTCTGGGTGAGAGAAGACAATGGCGGTGACAGAGGCTTCGGGCTCCATCATAAATCCGTCTGTAAGGTTTATACCGATGTCTTCTGGCTGAATAATCTTAAAGAGCTTTTGCTGATCTTCTAGCTCCGGACAAGCTGGGTAGCCAAACGAGAAGCGTTGACCTTGGTATTTGGCAGCGAAACGATCCTTCATCGTCATGCTTGGTGCGTCTGGGAACCCCCAGCGGTCGCGTATTTGACGGTGAATCAATTCAGCGTAGCCTTCTGCGGTTTCCAAAGCTAAAGCTTGAAGGGCATGACTTTCTAAAAAGCGTCCTTCATTTTTTAACTTATCGGCGATTTCACGAATACCCTTTCCAGCTGTTACCGCAAAGAAACCAACATAGTCCATTTCACTGTCACCCACTGGACGTAAAAAGTCAGCAAGACAGAGACCAGGTTCTGTTTCTTGTCGTGGAAACTCAAAGGTTTCAATTACTTTACCGGAGTCTGCGGACTCATAAATAAGAACCTTGTTCCCATCTGCTTGTGCAGGGAAGTATTGATACATCGCTTTTGGCTCAATCCAGTTATTTGCTAAAGCTTCTGCGATAAGTGACTGAACGACATTATTGACCATTGTCGCCTTCTCGTCCCCCTCAGCAAGGAGTTTCTCGATCTTTCCTTTTACTCCTAAATGATGTCCAATCAACATTTGCTTATTGATATATGGCTCAATATGGGCGAGCGTGTAGGACTTTAAGAGATGTCTTTTTAAATCCTGTGGAATATAAACAGGTGCCTTCTTAACGGTTTTCTGTCGAGTTAATACCGCTGTGGCGGTTCCTGTTTGGCTAACCTTCGCTGTTCGCTGTGCTAGCTCTTGTGCTTTTGCTTGTTTTTCGAAGACGATTTTCTCAAGTTCTTCAGGATTTCCTAATTGATTGGCTAAAGATAGGCCGTTCATAGCATCTTTTGCATATAAAACTAAACCATCATATTCAGCGGCAATTTTCGTATCGGTAAACTTTCTTGTTAGCGCGGCACCACCGACAAGGATGGGTAAATCAATGCCAGCTTGCTTCATATCTTTCGCTGTTAATACCATCTGTTGAGCCGATTTTACAAGCAGACCGGAGAGACCAACGATGGTTGGCTTTTCTTGCCTGATTTTCTCAATTAAGACGTTTGGGGTAACCTTAATTCCTAAATCGATGACGTCATAGCCGTTATTGCTAAGGATGATGTCGACGAGATTTTTCCCGATATCATGGACGTCACCTTTCACGGTAGCTAGAATCACTTTTCCTTTTGTCGAGCTACTGTCAGTCTTAGACATATGTGGTTCAAGATGAGCTACAGCTGCTTTCATTACTTCAGCGCTTTGAAGAACTTCAGCAACAATTAACTGATTATCATTGAACAGCTTGCCGACTTCTTTCATTCCATCCATTAAGGGCCCGTTAATTATATCCAGTGGGGCAGGGTAGGTGTTTAAAGCGATATCTAAGTCGGGAACTAATCCTTCTTTTGTTCCTTCAATTACATAATAGGCAAGTCGCTCTTCTAGCGTCATATCTGGAATCGAGCTCTTTGCTTCCTTTTTCTTGCCACGGTAGAATTCGGTAAACGTCGCAAGGTTTGCATCGGTTGTATTGAAAAGGAGTTCTTCGGCCATCTTTACTTCCTCTTCCGAGATAGAAGCAAAGCGCTCAAGCTTTTCAGTGTTAACAATGGCATAATCGAGTCCAGCCTGGGTACAGTGATAAAGGAAAACAGAATTTAAAATTTCCCTACCAACTGGAGGAAGACCAAAGCTGACATTGCTAATGCCGAGAACAGTTTGCGTTTCTGGGAATGCTTCTTTAATCATTTTAATTCCATCTACAGTAGCTTTTGCTGAGCCGATATATTGCTCATCCCCAGTTCCAACTGGGAAAACCAATGGATCAAAAATTAAATCTTGAGGAGCAATTTTATATTTATTAACTAAAAGTTGATAAGAGCGTTTGGCAATTTCTAGTTTTCGCTGTGCTGTAACTCCCATCCCTTTCTCATCAATTGTTCCGACAACAACCGCTGCACCATAAAGGTGGACGAGTCGTGCTACGGCCTCAAACTTTTCTTCACCATCCTCGAGGTTTATCGAGTTAATGATGGCTTTTCCTTGTGAATAACGAAGAGATTTTTCAATAACGTCTGTATCAGTTGAATCAATTACAAGTGGTACCTTTACTTTTTTTACAACTTCTTTAATAAATTGCTCCATGTCTTGGAGCTCATCGCGGTCAGGATCGGCAAGGCAGAGGTCAATAACATGGGCGCCATTTTTCACCTGTGCACGAGCAATTTCCGCTGCCTCTTCAATTTTCCCTTCAGATATCAACCGCTTAAACTTTCTAGAACCAATGACATTTGTCCGCTCTCCAACCATTATTGGTCTTAAGGTTGGATCATCATAAATAAACGGTTCAATCCCTGATACCATATGCTGTGGAGTTGGCTTTGTATCACGTGGTTGATAGGCTGCCATCTTTTCAGCAATCGCCTTAATATGAGCAGGAGTGGTCCCGCAACAACCACCGACAATATTCAACCAGCCTTCCTCGGCAAAACCAGCCAATTTTTGAGCAAGCGTTTCTGGAGTTTCGTGATAAATGCCTTCCTCGTCAGGGAGACCGGCATTCGGGTAACAGCTAACAGCTGATGAAGCAAGAGTGGCTAAGGAACGTAAATGCTCCTGCATAAACTCCGGCCCCGTTGCACAGTTTAGCCCAATCGCAATTGGCTTCATATGCTCAATGGAAATATAGAAGGCTTCGATAGTTTGTCCGGCGAGGGTGGTTCCCATTGGTTCAATCGTCGCGGATATCATAAATGGCACTTCAAATCCTTTTTGCGTAAAAGCCTTTTGAATCCCAATATAGGCAGCTTTTACATTCAATAAGTCTTGACTCGTTTCCAAAAGCAGTAGGTCGACGCCACCATCTAATAACCCAAGCGCTTGTTCCTCGTAAGCTAGGGTTAACTGCTCAAAGGTTGCTCCACCCGTAACACTAAGTGTTTTCGTTGTTGGCCCCATTGCTCCAGCAACATAGCGTGGTCTTTCAGGTGTAGAAAATTCACTAGCCACTTTTTGGGCTATCTCGGCGGCTACTTTATTTATTTCATAGGCTTTATGCCCTAAATCATAATCATCCAGTACCAAATTTGTAGCCCCAAAGGTATTGGTCTCGACAATATCCGCACCAGCTTCAAAATATTCGCGGTGAATGTTTTCAATCACAGAGGGAGACGTTAGATTGAGGTTTTCATTGCAACCTTCAAACGCCTCACCCCCAAAATCAGCGGCGGTAAGATCTGCTTGCTGGAGCATGGTTCCCATTGCTCCGTCCATAATGAGGATTTTCTTCTTCAGCTGTTCGGTTATTGAAGCTCTAGACATTTTGTTTCCTCCTTGAAAGACGATCTGTGTATTCGCGCGTAAAATGGGCAAGTTCAACAGTCATTTCATAATTCATAAATGGCGTGATGAGATAAATGCCGTTAAAAAGCTCGGCGGCTGTTTCAATTAATGACTTTGTAATCGCAATGCCTTCTCGTTTAGATTGGGTCGGGTTGTCTTTCAATTTTGCCATTGTATCAAGGATATCTTGGGAGATTTTAATTCCCGGAACTTCATTATGAAGAAATTCAGCATTTCTGCTACCTGTTAACGGCATTAAACCAATATAAACAGGCGCGTCCAAGTGCTTGGTTTGTTCGTAAACTTCTAAAAGAAGTTTCTCAGAATAAACGGGCTGAGTGATGAAGTAATCTGCACCACATTTTATTTTCTTTTCCATTCTAACAACTGCTTTTTCAAGTGACCTGACATTAGGGTTAAACGCCGCAGCAATGGAAAAATCACCTTTCTGACCTAAATCTTTTCCCGAAAAGGATAGACCCTCGTTGAATTGTTTGATTAACTCAATCAGTTCAAAAGATGAAACATCGAAAACAGAGGAAGCGCCAGGGAAGTCGCCAACTCTAGCGGGGTCGCCCGTTATTGCTAGAACATCATGGAGACCAAGTGTATGAAGACCCATCAGATGGGACTGTAGTCCAATGAGATTTCGGTCACGACAGGTAAGGTGAACGAGTGGTCGTAAGCCAACTTTCTCTTTGACCAAATGTCCTAACGCAGAGTTAGCAACTCTGGGGGAGGCTAGCGAATTATCCGCAAGTGTAACCGCATCAATACCGGCTGCCTTTAACGCTTTAGCACCTTCAAAAAACTTAGTTGTATCCAATTTTCGTGGAGGATCAAGTTCAACAATCACAGATGGGCGGGTTTTCACAATTTCCTGTAGCGCTGGCTCCGTTCGATTAATAGGTGGAGATTGAACCTCTACTTTTACCTTGTGATCAATGACCGTTTTTTCTGTCACAGGTGCTAGGCCCTTTAGCTCGGTTGCAAATGCACGAATATGTTCAGGTGTCGTGCCACAACACCCACCTAGTAGCACCACCCCTTGTTCGCGAAACCTTCGTGCCGATTGACGAAAATATTCGGCGCTACTTTCAAATTGGAATCTTCCATCCGTATAGGAAGGGAGGCCGGCATTTGGATATGCAGATAAAAAGGCCTTTTGCGGAAGCTCAACCCTCTCTAGTGAAGAAATCATATGATGCGGTCCGAGACGGCAATTTAATCCAACCACGTCTGCGCCGAGAGCTTCCAGCTTTTTAAAAGCGTCATTTAACTTCATCTGGTTCTGTAATAAGCCTAATTCATGGAGAGTCACTTGAGCGATCAACGGTAAATCTGTTTCCTTACGGGCGATGGTTAACACCGTCTCAAGCTCCTCAAAATCATAGTAGGTTTCAAGCAAAATACCGTCTACTCCCTCAAGGAGCAAGCAATATAGTTGCTCCCGGAAGCTTCTTTTCATTTCCTCAAGGGAAACATTATTTGGTCTAATGCCACGATTACCACCGATGGTACCGAGAATTATCGTCTTGTCATTTGCTGCTTTTCGGGCAAGTTGAACTCCTAAGCTATTAATCTCTTTTACATGGTCCTCAAGACCATAGCGTTGAAGCTTTAGATAGTTTGCGGCATAGGTGTTTGTTTGGATGATGTCAGCTCCTGCATCAATATAAGCTTGATGAATATGAACGATGTCATCTGGACGGGAGAGATTAAATTCCTCAAAGCAGCTATCTGTTCCATAGGAATGAAGCAGGGTTCCCATCGCACCATCCGCTATTAAAATCTCATTTTTCAATCTATGCAGGAAACTCATCATATTCATCCTCTCTTAATTAAAGTGTTCGAGGCTACATCTAATGCAGCTGAGAAATCATTAATAATATCTTCTACAGACTCTAATCCTACAGAGAGTCGAAGAAGCGTGTTGCTAATGCCACGTTTTTGACGCTCACTTTCTGGCATTGCCGCATGAGACATTTTCGCTGGATAGGAAAGAATTGATTCAACGCCACCGAGACTAACAGCAAAGACTGGTAGTTTTACATTTTCTACAAATTCTTTGAAAAGCGACTCATTTTCTAGTTCAAATGAGAGTACTGCACCTGGTCCATTGGCTTGTCGATTATGAATCTCGTATTGTGGGTGATCCTCTAGGCCAGGAAAGTGGACCTTCTGTACTAATGGATGTTCCTTAAGGAAGGCAGCAATTTGTTTTGCATTTTCCTGTGATTGATTCATTCGGACAGACAAGGTTTTGATGCCGCGCATGACTAGCCACGCATCTTGGACTCCGAGTACTGCACCGAATGAATTTTGTAAAGTATATAAACGGTTTCCGAGCTCCTCATCCTTTACAACGGCAAGACCTGATAAGGTATCACTATGTCCGCCTAAAAATTTTGTGGCACTGTGAAGAACCACATCAACACCCATATCTAGTGGTCGTTGAAGATAAGGTGTCATGAATGTGTTATCAACAAAAGTGAGCGCGTCGATTTCCTTGGCAATTGCTACAACGGCTTCAATATCCGTTACTTTCATTAATGGATTAGAGGGAGTCTCCATATAAAGGAGCTTTGTATTTGGTTGAATCGCTGCACGTACTTCATCAAGGTTGGTCATGTCCACGAAGGTATGCTCAATGCCGAAACGGCTAAGCACTTGTGTGACCATTCTAAACGTTCCGCCATAGACATCTTCTGTAACCACTACATGGTCACCTTGAGAGAGTAAGAGAAAGGACGTTGAAATCGCGGCCATCCCTGATGAAAAGGCAAGTCCGCGTGTTCCACCCTCCATTTCAGCAATGATATCCTCTAAAGCTTCACGTGTGGGATTTAGGCTGCGACTGTAATCGAATTTACCAAAGCTATCAACAGAAGGTTGATGGAAAGTCGAAGCATATTGTACAGGTACGCTGACAGCTCCCGTATTAGGGTCAAATTTATGTTTATTATGTAAAAGCTGAGTTTCAAAAGAATAATCTTGTTTTGTCATTTTTACTGTTCCTCCTGTTCTGCTTTTGAAAAGGCTTGGTTTAGGTCAACCATTAAATCTTCAACATCTTCGATTCCAACAGAAAAGCGGAGGAGGCGATTATCGACACCATTGGCTTCACGAACTTCCTGTGGAATATCAGCATGCGTCTGAGTGGCAGGGTAAGTAATGAAGCTTTCAACACCGCCAAGGCTTTCAGCAAAGGTAATTAACTTTAGATTTTGTAAAAATGGATTCACCCAAGATTCCTCTTTGATACGGAAGGAAAGCATTCCACCTCGTCCAGGATAAAGGACGTCGGTTACTGCATCATGTTCTTTTAGGTATTCGACTAGCGCTGCGGCGTTCCGTTCATGTCGTTCCATTCTTAATGATAAAGTCTTCATTCCACGAATTAGCAGCCATGAATCGAAGGGACTAAGTACGGCGCCTGCACCATTATGGTGAAGGAATATAGCCTCGCCTAACTTTTCACCTTTTGAAACGATTAATCCGGCCAACACATCATTATGTCCTCCGAGGTATTTGGTTGCACTATGAATGACAATATCTGCACCTAAGCTTAATGGCTTTTGAATAAGAGGGGTGTAAAAGGTATTATCAACAATGACTAGAATGCCTTTCTCCTTCGCCACTTTAGCAATTGCTGCAATGTCAGCTGTCTCCATCAAAGGATTTGTCGGGGTTTCAATGAAGATGGCCTTGGTTTGTGAGGTGATTGCAGAGCTGACCTCATCTAAATTGCTCATGTCAACATATTGAGAATTCAATCCCCATTTCTTAAAGGTTTGTTCTAGGATTCGGTAAGTTCCCCCGTATAAATCCTTTGAAACAATCCATTCATCCCCTGATTGAAACAAGGAGAGGACTGTAAGAATAGCAGCCATGCCTGAGCTACATGCAAAACCGCGATCGCCTTCCTCTAAATCAGCAATTGCTTTTTCGAGTATTTCACGGGTTGGATTCCCAGTTCGGACATAATCATAGCCACTTGATTGGCCAATTCCTTCATGGCGATATGCGGTTGATAGATAAATAGGGGGATTAACTGCCCCTGTTGTTGTTTCGCTACGGTTTCCAATTTGTGCAAGCTTTGTGTTGATTTTTACCATTTGTAACACTCCCTAGTTTCGGATATTTCTGTAGTTGGAATTAGTATAATAAAAAAAGTCTTCTTTAAGAAGAAGACTTAGGTTTCATGCACATAATCTTCTTCTTATCTGCCAAGTTTAACAACTTGCTGGACTTAGCACCTTTTCAACAAGTAATGCTGAAGGTTGCTGAGGTATCGCAGGGCCAGACCCTCAACCTCTCTGGATAAGAAATGGGTTAATTTATAATTTTCTCTAAACTTTACTACAGTAAATCGGTAAATGTCAATGTATTTTGATTATTATTCTAGTAAGAAAGTAATTTTGATAAAACTGTGAAAAAAGAATGATATTTTTGTGAACATTTTGTGTCAATTTTGTTTTCTTTTTGATAAAATAAAATCATCATCTTGTAACTGGAGAGAACTGGAATTTCAGTTCTCTTCTATATAAATGGTATAAATTTCTAATAAGTGCATGAAAGCGCATACATTTTGAGGAGGTAACAGGATGGAGTCCTATTTCAAAGTTTTAAATGCAGTGAAATATGTCGGTGGTACAACGTTGACTGTAGGGATGGCATTTTTTGTCTTTGGTTTAGTCATTAGCCATAACTTGATAACAGGACTAGGAATGGGAGCCGTTGTTGGAGCGATCTTTATTTTTATCATCGGTGTGTTTTTTGTTGTGACAGAAGAAATGTTGGAGAAAACTGATAAAGGAACACTTGTCGTTCCGACCAAGTCCGCTGCAAAAATCATTCCATTTAAATTAAAATAAGGAGCACCTATATAGGCACTCCTTAGAAAAAAACTCTATTAAGCAGGTGTTTGACACCTTGCTCCTTACATATCCCAAACCATCGCTAATAATGTTCCGAAAATGGTTACGAGGGCAATGATTAAGCCATAATAAACGTTTAAATAGATGGCTCCTTTATCATCGGTTTCACCAGCGTGCATAAACACGGTAAGCTGAACTCCGGCTTGAATAAAGGCCGTGACCAAAAGAATGGTCATACCTATATGAAAGGACATATCAAGGAAGTAAACAGCCAGGGCAATTACCGTTAAGAGTAGTGAGAACGCAAAGCCTAAGACTTGTTTGGCAGGGAACAGTTCTTTCATCTTACATCATTCCTTTCAAATAGATGAAGCTGAAGATGAAAATCCAAACTACATCTAGGAAATGCCAGTAAAGCGAGAAAATGAATGACTTATTGGCTGTTTGTGGAGTCAAACCACGCTTTTTTACCTGAAGGATAATAAACAGTCCCCAGAATAAGCCAAGCGTAACGTGTGCTCCATGTGTTCCTAAGGTTGTTAAGAGAATCGAAGTGAACGCACTTGTTTGGATTCCGGCTCCAACATGAACATAGTGAATAAACTCATAAATTTCGACTCCTAGGAATGCTAACCCAAGCAGTAGAGTGATAGAAAAGAAGGTTAGCATTGCTTTCTTATTACCAAGACGCATCGCATGGACCCCTAATCCGATGGTGAAACTACTTGTTAACAGCAGGAGGGTTTCGATTAACACGGGAGTGATTTCAAAAATCTCTGCCCCAGTAGGACCACTACCTGTACGGTCGACCAGTGTAAAATAGGAGGCGAAAAGCGTCGCGAAGAGCATGATTTCTGCACCTATGAATATCCAAAATCCTAATATATTGTACTGGTTTTGATCGGTACTATATTCAAGTGGCAGCGAGTGATCGATTTTCATTATTTAGCACCTCGCATTTTCGTTTCGGTTTCTTCAATCTCTTCAACAGAGATATAATGACCATGGTCTTGTTCGAATGAACGATGAGCCATGCATGCTAGAATTCCAATTGTTGAGAGAATCGCAGGAATCCATAAGCTAAAGATAAACGAGAATCCCCAGACGAAGAAGATTGCACTCATGATAAACGGTACACCACTGTTGTTTGGCATATGAATTTTTTTATAATTAGTATCCTTAAACAAGACGTGACCGTGTTTCTTTGCATCCCATAGAGCTTCACTTGAACGTACTTCAGGAACGACAGCGAAGTTATATTCTGGGACTGGGTTATGGGTAGTCCACTCAAGTGTGCGTGCATCCCATGGATCCGCACTGATATCTCGTGAAGCATATCGCGTACTATGATAGATGTTGTATACAATTAACGCAAAACCAACGGCCATAACAATCGCACCAATGAAGGAAACCATATTCAAAGGTCCAAAACCAGTAGCCTCAGAGTATGTGTACATCCGACGTGCTTGACCATCTAGACCAGTAATATACATTGGCATGAACGCTAATAGGAATCCGATTGAAAGTAACCAAGCGGTCCATTTTCCAATGCGTTCATTCAGCATGAAGCCAAACATCTTCGGCCAGTAATACGTAAGACCAGCGAGCATCGCGAATACGACACCTGGAATGATTACGTTGTGGAAGTGAGCGACCAAGAACATTGTATTGTGATATTGGTAGTCTGCTGCAGACATGGCAAGCATAACACCAGTTACTCCGCCTAATGTGAACAACGGAATGAATAATAACGCATAAAGCATCGGGGACGTAATTTCAATTTTTCCTTTGTACATGGTTAACAACCAGTTGAAGATCTTAACCCCGGTTGGTACTGCAATGGCCATAGTTGTAATAGAGAAGATACTGTTTGTAAGTGCTCCCTGACCCATTGTAAAGAAATGATGGGCCCAGACTAAAAAGGACATGAGCGAAATAACAACCATGGAAGCAACCATCGATTTATAGCCATACAAATTCTTTCTGGAGAAGGTTGAGATGACCTCACTATAAATCCCAAATGCTGGCAAGATTAAAATGTATACTTCAGGATGGCCCCAAACCCAGAAAAGGTTGGCCCAAAGCATATCCATACCGCCATTTTCCATCGTAAAGAATTGTGTTCCAAATAAGCGGTCCATTGTACCCATCGCAAGGGCAACAGTTAGGACAGGGAACGCGAAAACAATGATGACGTTCGCGATAAAAGAAGACCATGTGAACATCGGCATTTTCATTAGCGTCATGCCAGGTGCTCTCATTTTAAGGATGGTCGTGATCATATTAATACCGGTCATCAGAGAACCAATCCCGGATATCTGAATCGCAAGCATATAATAGTTCGTTCCGACGGAAGTACTAAACTCATTCCCTGCAAGTGGGAAATAAGAAGTCCACCCTGCATCAGGGGATCCACCAACAACGAACGAGATATTGAATAACATTGCTCCCATAAAGAATAACCAAAAGCTTAGGGCATTTAAACGAGGGAAGGCAACGTCACGTGCACCAATTTGTAAGGGCACAACGAAGTTCATAAGCGCAAAAATAAATGGCATCGCCATAAAGATAATCATGACGACTCCATGAGTCGTGAAAATCTCGTTATAGTGTTGCGCATCAAGTATTGTATTTTCTGGAGCGGAAAGCTGGGCACGCATCATAATAGCGTCAACGCCACCGCGGAAAAGCATTAATAAAGCAGAGATTAAATACATAATCCCAATCCGTTTATGGTCGACAGTTGTTAACCATTCACGCCAAAGATAGCCCCATTTCTTAAAATAGGTTAAACCTGCAACAATAGCAACCATTGACAATCCAATGGCAACCATCGATGCATATATCGCTATACTTGGATGTGGCACGGCAAAGCGTTCTAAAAATTCCATCCGTTTGTGTCTCCTTTCGGGAAATATCCGCAAGTTCTATCATTCTAGGAATATAGAAATAGTTATAGTTAGTGACTGCTATGGTCCGCAGGCTCGCTGTGAGATTCATCATAAGCTTCTTCAGCGTCAGAAGATCCATGATTATGCCCTTCTGGAGGAGGCATAAAGTCTAAATGAGTTCCTGTAAATGTCATCCGACCGAGGTGACCCGGCTCTAATAGTTCATCAAATTTTTCTTCTGTTAAAGGGTCAGCTGTTTCGTGCACCTCATCTACCCATTCAACAAACTCAGAAGGGGACATAGCGGTAACATCAAAGGTATTTTCCGCAAACCCTTTCCCACTAAAGTTAGCGTTACGACCCATGAATTCACCTGGAGAGTCAGCTGCTAAGTGGAGAGTTGTAATCATATCACTCATTGCGTATTTTTGCCCACCTAGCTGCGGAATCCAAAAACTTGTAATTGGTCCATAGGAATAAAGCTTAAATTCAAGTGGACGGTCTGTCGGAATGTACAAGTAGTTAACCGTTTCAATGTTTTCTTCAGGATAACTAAAATGCCATTTCCAGTTTGAAGAGGAAGCATATATCACAAGTGGTTCTTTATCTTCGTATCCTTGAGGAGTCGCCTCAACGATATAGTTACTCTGAACAGAAACAAAGGATAAGTAGGCAACGATTATGACTGGAACCCCAACACAAATTGCCTCCACCCATAGATTTCCTTCCATATGCGGTGGTTCATAATCTGGACTTTGCTTTGAAGCACGGTATTTAAATAAAATAACAATTAACATCGCAAAAACAACAAGGACAATAAACGACATAATCCCGATAGACAACATAATGTCTTGAGCTTGCCTTGCGGCTTGAGGCCCCTTAGGGTCGAGGACCAATAATCGTTCACAACCAGTTAAAAACGTAGCAATTGCGAAAATGACGGATAGTACCATCCACTTCCTTTTCATATAACTTCTCCTTTCGTAAATAACAACAAACCTTGGGTCATTATAGCATACATAATGTTCATTTCTTCACATGATGTTCATAATTTAACCCGGTAAGTTGTGGCAAAATGTGATTTAAATCACTGCATTGCTCTGTTTAGAAAGAGTTTAACATAGAAATCATTAGTACTTAGTGACATAATTGTGACTAATTTATGAAAACATTTCTTGTCAATTTTGGTAATGGGTATTAGGGTTCTTCTTTTGAGAAAAATATAATGATGGGATTACAATAATTTTTTTATAAGGAACTGAAACTTTCCTTAGTGTTTGTTCGTAAATGATAAATGGAAAGTAGAAAACAGGAGGATGGATAATGGTAAAAAAATTATTGGCAGTGTTTGTTGCAATGATGGTGATGTTCTCGCCAGTTGGTAATATGGTGGTACAGGACCTACAGCAATCAGAGGTTAGTGCGAAGAAATATAGGTCGGGTACCAAAAGATACAACAATAACAATAATACCACAACAAACCCGAACCAAAACGTAAATCAAAATAATACTGTTAATAACAGAACGAATGCAACCGCACCACGAAATAATGGTGGGTTAATGCGAGGCATCATGTATGGTGGTCTTGCTGGACTACTCTTTGGTGGTTTATTAGCAGGAATGGGGGGCTTAGGTCCAATTCTTGGAATGGCCATCAATATCATTGGTATTTTGCTTCTGTTTATGCTTATAAGCCGTGTTATTACCGCTTTCAAGAAAAAGCAGCGCGAGGACAATGACCCTTGGCACCGCTAAAAATTTCTGAGCAGGATGTTGTGAATGCCATTTGTTTATATGTCGCCGATAAAAAGCAAGTTAAACTCGAAGAGGTAGAAGTAGAGTTAATGTTTGATGACGATTATGGATTTTCTGCTGAATCATTTGTTCATGGACGAAAACAGATTCTAGTTAAACAAAATATGATTGAGGCTCTTAGAATGTGGCTAGATCAAGTGTTAGGTAGAGATCCATTCTCGGGAATTGAATTGGTGCTTGATGATGACGAAGGAATTATCGCCATCATCAGATAATGAATAAAGCCTGTCCGATAATTGGACAGGCTTTTTACATATAATAGGAAGAAACGGAGAAAGGGGACACGGGAATGACGAAACTAGAAGAAATCTACCCTGATGCCATTGAACAAACAAAACAAAAACTCCATGAAGATATTGCTCACTTTCTAGAGAAGAGCGAAATCATCCGTTCCTATCAGGATTATATTGATGAGCGGAAAACTTTTATCGAACAAATCTGGGTAAATGTCTGGATTAATAAAGCATCCAATGATGTTCCAAAAAAAGAAAAAAAGCAATACTTGAAAAATAAAGGTTATGAGACAGAGGGGGTGGATAAGAAAATCATCAACAAGCTTTTTCGCAATGAGATTAGGGATTTCCAGCCTTTTAATGTCATTCAGTGGCTTGATGAACAATTTGCCACAAATCCAGTAGAATGGGAGCGAAAATACAAGAAATCACGGGAAGCTTTTTTAAAACGACAAGTGCAAGCGGAAGTGGACAGAAAGAGAAACGCCTATACCTTTGAGTTACAACGTCGGGTCGAAAATTACTTAGAAGAAAATTTCTTGTTCTTTTATTTGAGAGTTCGGCATTTTGCTGCAAAACATTTAATGGAGGATTTGAATCAGAAGCCAAAATATCAGTATGTTGAACCTTTCAAACTGGAAGAAAGGCTAATTGAGGATGGACATTTTCTTCCAAGCGATTATCGAAAAGTAGCAGAATTCTTTGAAGAACTTACAGGTGGAGTTCAGGCTACCTATGATTGGGGAGCTCGTACCTTTGAGTATGAAACATATTTTGACTTTTATGAGAAGCGGGTTATGGAGTATTTATTTGCCCTTATGCCTAACAGGCTTATTAATGAACTTCCCACCAATCTCAAGGAAGAATATAAGGAATTATTCCAACAAGAGCTTACTGAAGCAAAGTTAATAGAATGGTTTGACCAGGAATTTGTTGATTTAACGGGAGAGTGCCTGGAAGAATTAACACAAGAGTACCTTGAGGACTTACTAACCATTGTCGACATCCCGTTTGATATAGCGACCCACCAAGAATTGTTTAAGAATCATGTTGCAGAACGAGAACGGAGAATCGTGGAAGAGAGGGCTGAGCTTGAACGGATAAGGGCGGAAGAAGCACATATTATGGACGATATCTTCGGTAAAGCTTATATCCCGTCAGTTGGAGTGAATTTACGCTATGTTTTGCATATTGGTGAAACGAACACCGGAAAAACCCATCATGCATTAAAAAAAATGAAAGCAGCTGAAAGTGGATTATATTTAGCGCCCCTAAGACTGTTAGCTCTTGAGGTATACGATAAACTAAATGCAGAGGGTGTAGCTTGCTCGTTAAAGACAGGAGAAGAGGAAAAGTCTGTTGAGGGAGCAAGACATATTTCAAGCACAGTGGAAATGTTTCATGAAAAAGACTTTTACGATGTTGTTGTCATTGATGAGGCGCAAATGCTCGCTGATAAGGATCGAGGATTTTCCTGGTACAAAGCGATTACGAAAGCGAACGCACGTGAGATCCATATCATTGGAAGCTGGAATATTAAAGACATGCTTTTTAACCTGTTAGAAGGCGTTGAGATAGAGGTCCATGAATATAGTCGTGATACTCCATTAGAAGTAGAGCAGAAGGAGTTTGAGTTAAAACACACGAAAAAAGGCGACGCGCTTATATGCTTTTCACGTAAAAGGGTTTTGGAAACCGCTGCAAAACTTAAGCGTAGTGGTCATTCGGTCAGCATGATTTATGGAAGCATGCCACCGGAAACACGAAAGAAGCAAATTGATTTGTTTAACTCTGGTCAAACAAAGGTGGTTGTTGCAACAGATGCGATTGGGATGGGCTTAAATTTACCAATTCGACGAATTGTTTTCCTTGAGACTGAGAAATTTGATGGGACAAGGAGAAGAAGGTTGACTTCTCAAGAAGTGAAACAAATCGCCGGGCGTGCAGGCCGAAAGGGAATATATGATATCGGCAAGGTTGCCTTCTCCGCTGATATTAAATACATGAGTAAGCTTTTGGAGCAAACCGATAAACCTGTAGAGACCTTTGCCATTGCCCCAACCTCGACCGTCTTTGAGCGCTTTCAAAAATATTATCGTGATCTTGGCACTTTTTTTGAGCTATGGGAGGAGTTTGATTCACCTAAGGGGACGAAAAAAGCTTCGCTTGCGGAAGAACGCGATTTATATGAATTGATTCGAGGTACGCCAATTGAGGCCCGCTTTTCCATGATGGATTTATATGGATTTCTTCATTTGCCTTTTGCATCCAAAGAACCGGCATTGGTCCGCCAATGGCTAGACACGATGATGGCGGTTGCCGATGATACCGAAATCCCAGACCCAATGATTAAACGAAAAGGGCTAGAGGATTTTGAGTTATCCTATAAAGCGATTGGGCTTCACCTATTATTTTTATATCGATTAGGAAGAAGGACGGAAGCGGTTTACTGGGAAAGAGTGAGAGAAGAAATCAGTGATCAAGTCCATGACCAACTTCGGGATGAGGTAGAAAATTTTCGAAAAAAATGTAAAAACTGTGGGAAACCTCTTCCGGACGACTCTAGATTCTCTATATGTGATGCTTGCTATCATGGGAAGTATAGACGTGGAAATCGCGGAAATAGACGCTGGGCTTAGCGGACATAGGTATCTAATAGCATATTAAGCGCTGTACGCCATAAAATGGTTATTAAGTAGGATTTTAACTCCAACAGAGACTCTCACTAATCCTTCTACCTAAAGAATAGAAAAGGTGTGGTTGTATGGGCGTTCATGTTGTACAAAGCGGGGAGACTCTTTGGGCGATTTCACGTAGGTATGGTGTTTCCTTTACTGAGATTATGGCGCTTAATGGCTTACCATCTACGAATTCTCTTACCCCTGGTCTTGCGCTCTATATTCCACGGACCCCATCACCATACCGTGTTTATCGCATTCAACCAGGTGATACCCTGTGGAAAATAGCGGTTCAATTTAATATAACAACCGATGGGATTATTGAGGCTAATCCATCAGTTGATTTGAATTCTCTTGTTGTTGGTCAGAAAATTAGGATTCCGACAACTGCTAAGCTGGAAATTGCTACACTAGTGTTTATCTCGCCTTACGTCCAGCAAGCTGCTATTGCACAGGTATATGAATTAGCAGGACAGATGACCTACATAGCGATTGCTGCTTATAGTTTTACGGAAAGTGGTTTTGCATATGTTCAACTTGAGGATCGAGAATTAGTTGCGACAAGTAATCAGTTAGGTGTGCGACCATTATTAATGATTCGAAATCAGCTAAATGGGGAATTTAATGCTGAATTGGTCGGAAGAATACTTGAGAGCCCACAATTGCGTAGGAACCTTGTCACTAGTCTTGTTAATTTGGTTCGGGAACGAGGCTATCAAGGGGTAAGTATAGACTTTGAATTTATCCCACCGCCAAGGCGTAATGATTTCCTCGTGTTTCTTAGGGAGTTGAAAAATGCGCTTGGTTTGAACATTCTACATGTAAATGTCCATGCAAAAACAGAAGATATACCTACAAATCCGATTATCGGTGCATATGATTACCAAGGAATTGGAAACGTGGCCGACATGGTTGCCGTGATGACGATTGATTATGGATATCCAGGTGGCCCACCAGATCCTGTTTCTCCTGCTTGGTGGGTAGAGCAGGTAATTGTTTATGCGCTTACGCAAATTAGAAAGGAGAAAATGCAAATTGCGATGGCGCTTTACGGATATGATAAAATTGTCCCGGACAATACAACTATCGCTCGGTCGGTGCTATCAGCACAGAACATCGCGCTTGCTAATTGGCGGCCGATTCAGTTTGATGAACGTGCCCGATCACCTTTTTATCAATACCGACAAAACAACCAGGACCATGTTGTTTGGTATGAAGATATAAGAAGTTATATTGCAAAATATCAGTTAATTGATTTATACGGTTTAATGGGAACGACGTATTGGCAATTGAGCTTGCCAGCACCGCAGAATTGGGCTTTTGTTAAGGAAAGAATTACGGTTTTAAAATAGCAGGAGTTAAAGGAAGGATGAAGTTATTCTTCCTTTTTTAATTATACTAATAACTTTTACTTTTCATTTTTAATCATTTAAGCATATAATAGATATAAATATCATATTCCTTCGGGGTCGGGTGTAATTCCCAACCGGCGGTGATGAAGCGATGGCTTCTTAGTCCGTGACCCGGTTAACATTTGTTAAACGGTGGATCTGGTGAAACTCCAGAGCCGACAGTTAAAGTCTGGATGGGAGAAGGAAAATTTTTGAAACTAGGTTTCGTTAACGGGTGAAGTCTACCTGTTTATAGACCTTTATTTTCTTATTGTCTTTTTAGGACCCCAAAGTATCGATTAATGATGCTTGGGGTCCTTTTTATTTTTCTGCAGAGGAGGTTGACGAAGTGACGGATCAAGAATATATGAAGCTGGCGATTGAACTTGCGAGGAGTGCAGCGGGACAAACTTCCCCGAATCCAAACGTAGGAGCAGTAGTAGTTAAGAACAATCAAATTGTTGGAATGGGTGCACATCTAAAAGCAGGAGAACCTCATGCGGAAGTTCATGCTATTCGAATGGCTGGTGAAAAAACGAAGGGTGCAACGATTTACGTTACGCTCGAGCCTTGTAGCCATCATGGGAAGACCCCCCCATGTGCCGATTTGATTATTGCTTCTGGCATTGAGAGAGTGGTTGTTGCTTCAACAGATTCGAATCCGCTTGTTGCAGGACGTGGCATTAGTAAGTTAAAAGATACCGGAATTAGCGTCGAAACTGGAGTTCTTGAAAATGAAGCCATTGAGCTGAATGAAATTTTCTTTCATTTTATTGAGACAGGATTGCCGTATGTGACTTTAAAATCAGCTTCAAGCCTTGATGGCAAGACTGCAACCGTAACAGGTGAAAGCAAATGGATTACGGGAGAGGCCGCCCGACATGATGTTCACAGACTACGTCATCGGCATGATGCGATTTTAGTTGGAGTGAACACGGTAATCGCAGACGACCCGAGCCTGACCACTAGACTGCCAGGTGGTGGGAAAAATCCGGTGCGAATTATCTTGGACTCTACATTAAGGACGCCATTAAGTGCCCGTGTGGTTAGGGACGAGGAAGCGCCAACATGGCTGATTACCACTAGCAAGGCAGAGAAGGCCAAAGTAGCTGAGATGGAGGCGCATGGAGTTGAGGTGGTGGTGCTCACAGAAACCTTGACGATTCCCGAAATCTTGAAATCCCTGGCTGAACGTGGGATTACTTCTTTATTTGTAGAGGGTGGTGCAGAGGTCCACGGAAGCTTTCTTAAAGCAGGAGCTTTTCAACAATTGATCAGCTATATGGCTCCTAAGCTAATTGGTGGGAAAAGCGCTCCGTCGGTTTTCGGGGGAGAAGGGCTAGTACATATAGAGGATGCCGTATCTTTACGAATCAAAGATGTAACGATGATTGGCGACGATATCCGCGTTATTGCTACGCCACGATAAGGAGTTGAATGTATGTTTACTGGGATTATTGAAGAAATTGGCACGATAGCGGGAATCCGAAGGACAGGCCCTATGTTTGAAGTGGCTATTCATGCGGAGAAAGTCTTAAAGGATGTCAACCTTGGAGATAGTATTTCAATAAATGGCGTCTGCCTGACGGTCACCTCTTTTACGACTGGAAAGTTTACGGTCGATGTAATGCCGGAGACAGTGAAAGCGACGAATATTAGCAAGCTCAAGCCCGGTTCTAAAGTCAACCTTGAAAGAGCAATGGCCGCTGGTGGTCGGTTTGGTGGTCATTTTGTATCAGGTCATGTCGATGGAATTGGCACGATTATTCGCAAGGAGCGTCAAGAAAATGCGGTCTATTATGAAATTGAGGTCGATGAAGAACTGGCGAGTGGGATGATTTTGAAAGGCTCTGTAACGGTTGATGGTACAAGCTTGACCATTTTCGGCGTAACAGAAACCTCGTTTACCATTTCGTTAATCCCCCATACGATGGAGGAAACCATTATTGGTCAAAAACAAGTTGGAGATATGGTCAATATTGAGAGCGATATGATTGGCAAATATGTGGGACACTATCTAAAACAAACAACAAATCAGGGCAAGAAGTCATCGATAACAAAAAGTTTTTTAGAGGAAAATGGATTCAGTTAAGGGGGGAAAAAGATGTTTGATAAAATTGAAGCAGCAATTGATGATTTGAAAAACGGTAAAATTGTTATTGTTTGTGATGACGAGGATCGTGAAAATGAAGGTGATTTTATCGCCTTAGCGGAAAAAACAACTGCAGAGACCATTAATTTCATGGTCACACATGGACGAGGTTTGGTTTGTGTACCTGTTGAGGAACAATTGGCTCGAAAGTTGGAGCTTCATGCCATGACCTATGATAATACGGATCCCCATGGAACTGCATTCACGATAAGTATCGATCATAAAAGTTCCACAACAGGTATTTCAGCCCACGAGCGAAGCAGAACTGTACAAGAGCTGATTAACCCAGAATCAAAGCCTGCCGATTTTAAAAGACCAGGACATATCTTCCCATTAATTGCGAAAGATGGTGGGGTTCTTAGAAGGGCTGGACACACTGAGGCGGCTGTGGATCTCGCGAAATTATCAGGAGCTGCTCCTGCGGGGGTCATCTGCGAAATCATGAATGAAGATGGTTCAATGGCAAGAGTACCGCAGCTAAGGGAAATTGCCGACCGCTTTGGGTTAAAGATGATTACAATCAAAGAGTTAATTCATTATCGCAATCAACAGGACAGATTGGTTGAAAAAGTGGTTGAAATTGATTTACCAACAGAATTTGGCGATTTCAAAGCGGTTGGCTATACCAATGTCGTAGACGGACAAGAACATGTGGCTCTTGTGAAAGGGAATATTACGACCAATGAACCAGTTCTTGTCAGGGTTCACTCTGAATGCTTGACGGGCGATGTCTTTGGTTCTTTCCGCTGTGATTGTGGACCACAGCTCCATGCGGCTCTTACACAGATTGAACAAGAAGGTCGAGGAGTTCTCTTGTATATGCGTCAGGAAGGTCGAGGCATTGGACTTATTAATAAAATGAAAGCCTATAAGCTTCAAGAAGAGGGATTTGACACGGTGGAGGCAAATGAAAAGTTAGGTTTTGGTGCGGACCTTCGAGACTATGGAATCGGTGCACAAATCCTTAAGGATCTTGGAGTAAGACAAATGCAGCTCTTAACCAATAACCCTAGGAAGATTAGTGGTCTTGGGGGCTATGGTCTTGAAGTTGTCGAACGTGTTGCAATCCAAATGGAATCAAAGAAAGAAAATGAACGTTATTTAAAAACAAAAAAATCAAAGTTGGGTCATTTACTTCATATTTAATTTCAGGGGGAATAGAAAATGGGAAAGACATTTGAAGGTAATTTAGTAGCATCAGGACTGAAAGTAGCTATCGTTGTGGGACGTTTTAACGAATTTATTACAAGCAAGCTTCTTGGAGGAGCGCAGGATGCATTAAAAAGACATGGAGTGGCAGATGAAGATGTTGATATTGCTTGGGTACCAGGCGCATTTGAGATTCCGTTAGTTGCGCAAAAAATGGCAAATAGTGGTCGTTATGATGCGGTCGTGACACTCGGAACTGTTATTCGTGGAGCTACTCCACATTTCGATTTTGTCTGCAATGAAGCGGCTAAAGGAGT
This sequence comes from Mesobacillus maritimus, assembly GCF_044803185.1. Classification (GTDB taxonomy): domain Bacteria; phylum Bacillota; class Bacilli; order Bacillales; family Cytobacillaceae; genus Mesobacillus_B; species Mesobacillus_B maritimus_B. The sequence goes on along the minus strand of NZ_CP085225.1, from coordinate 3,680,618 downwards.
TGCCGCAACAGCGTTAAATAGTGGTGTTCCTGTATCATTTGGCGTTCTGACAACAGACTCCATTGAACAAGCAATTGAACGAGCTGGTACAAAGGCGGGGAACAAAGGCTGGGAGGCAGCTACTACAGCTATTGAAATGGCGAACCTTTGCAGAAATATTGAGCAGTAAAAATTGGATTAAGCATGATAGTTAATAGATTCATGATTTTATACTATACTTTAGGAATAACCATAGGGTTGTTCCTTCTTTTTTTGGAAAGAATTCAAAAGAACTGATTGATTTAAAATTTGGCTTAAACATAAATAGGCTAGATTTACAGATTTTTATAAAAGGGGATTCATAATGAAACTAGTGTCTTGGAATGTTAACGGGCTACGTGCTTGCTGTAAGAAAGGGTTCTTAGATTATTTTAAGGAAGTAGATGCCGATATTTTCTGTGTTCAGGAAACGAAGCTCCAGGAAGGGCAAATTGATTTAGATTTAGTGGGATATTATGATTATTGGCATTATGCGGTTAAAAAGGGATATTCCGGAACGGCTGTATTCTCAAAGGTAGAGCCTATTTCCGTTAGATATGGAATTGGCATCGAAGAGTATGATTGCGAAGGACGAGCGATTACACTTGAATTTGAAAAGTTTTTCTTGGTCAATGTTTACGTCCCAAATTCACAGCGAGACTTGGCACGACTTCCATTCCGACTTGCTTGGGAGGACAAGCTTAAAGAGTATTTGCATCAGCTTGACCAGATAAAACCGGTTATTCTTTGTGGGGACCTTAATGTCGCTCATAAGGAAATAGATTTAAAGAATCATAAATCCAATTATGGAAATTCAGGGTTTACCGATGAGGAACGAGGGAAGCTGACTTACCTTTTAGCATCTGGTTTTGTTGATTCATTTAGACATCTTCACCCTGACCAAGAAGGTGCCTACACATGGTGGAGTTATATGAATAAGGTCCGCGAAAGAAATATTGGTTGGCGGATAGATTATTTTATCGTTTCCGAAAGAATGTCACCCATGCTTACAGAGGCAGCTATTGACTCGCAGGTAATGGGCAGTGACCATTGTCCGATCATACTAGACCTAACAGAAAACATTGGCTAGGCAAATAGATGAATTCTCGTAAAGAATGACTATATGTATATGAAATGAATATGTTTTAATCGATTAGGCTGTTCCATTATTGGGACAGCCTATTTGGTTTGAATTCAGGTTGGTATGGTGAAAAAGCTAATTAGTTTGAAATTTTGTCAAATATATATAAATCTCTTGTACCTTAATTCAGTCAAATGTAATATACTATATATGAATGAGCATAACACAATTGGTTATTAACATGATAAAAGTGTAGCGTTAATTGTGGTTATTAGGGGAAGGCGGTGATTCCAATTAAACTATCAAAACGTCAACAAGAGATTCTCGAGATTGTCAAAGAAGCTGGACCAATCACAGGAAAAGAGATTGCAGAAAAATTATCGTTAACTCGTGCAACGTTAAGACCAGATCTAGCCATTTTAACTATGGCAGGCAGTCTTGAGGCAAAGCCGCGTGTTGGCTATTTCTTCAATCCGCAAAGTGAGGTGAGGCAAAGCGCCGCCAACCTGGCCAAACAGCTTGTTAATAATTACAAAGCACACCCGATTGTTGTCCAAAAATCAGCATCTGTGTATGACGCCATTGTTCAGATTTTTCTTGAGGATGTGGGGACCTTATATGCGGTCGATAAGGAAGGTCTTCTTGCCGGGGTCATTTCACGTAAAGATTTGTTAAGGGCTGCAATCGGAAATAATAATCTTGAAGAGCTCCCAATAAGTGTCATTATGACGAGAATGCCTAATATTGTAACTGTTAAATATGATGAGACCCTTTTCGAAGCAGCTAAGAAACTAATACATAATCATATCGACTCCTTACCAGTGGTCAGAGAAATAGATAAAGAAAAAAACATGTATGAAGTAATCGGACGAATTACAAAAACAACGATTACTAGGGCGTATGTTGAACTCCTTGAAATATAACCAGATTGGAAGTGAAGTTGCTTTGAGTAAAAAGGAAGTAGTCTACGTTGTTTCTGACTCTGTTGGGGAAACAGCAGAGTTTGTAGTAAAAGCCGTTGCTACCCAGTTTAACGGTGGGAGTGTAGATATACACAGGAGCTCTTATGTCGAGGATGTCGAGGACATTGAGGATGTGTTGATATTAGCAAGGCAAACTAATCGATCGATTATTGCTTACACGATTGTCATTCCCCATTTAAAAGAATATCTCGATAGGCGTGCAAAAGAAGAAGGGATTGTTGCTGTAGATTTACTAAATCCGTTGATGAACGCTTTCGAACAAAAATTTGAAAAGCCACCAAATCAGCAGCCGGGTTTAATGAGAAAGCTAGACGATGATTATTTCCGAAAAATTGAAGCAATTGAGTTTGCAGTGAAATATGATGATGGGCGTGACCCGCGAGGGATTATTCGCTCTGACATTGTCTTAATTGGGGTCTCAAGGACGTCCAAAACACCTTTATCGATGTACTTAGCTCATAAAATATACAAGGTTGCCAATGTTCCGCTTGTTCCAGAAGTAAAACCGCCTGATGAGCTGTTTACAGTCCCTCGGTCTAAATGTGTAGGATTAATCATTTCACCAGATAAATTAAATGAAATACGCAAAGAGCGTTTAAAAGCGTTAGGACTTACCTCACAGGCTAATTATGCAAGCTTTGAACGGATTTTAGAGGAATTAGAATATGCTGAGAAGATTATGAAGCGGGTAGGTTGCCCGGTCATCAATGTGTCGAACAAAGCGGTCGAGGAAACTGCAAGCCAAATTTTAGACATTCTAAAAAGCGAAAGGAGCTATACATAATGAAAAAATTTGTGTATATGTTCAATGAAGGTAATAGTGAAATGAAGGATTTGCTTGGTGGAAAAGGAGCGAATCTTGCGGAAATGACGAGGATTGGGCTACCCGTCCCATTTGGTTTTACGATTTCCACAGAAGCTTGCAATGCCTATTATGAAGCCAATAAAAAGATTACTACAGAGGTGCAGGATGAGATTTTACAAGCCCTTAAAAAACTTGAGGCTAATACAGGGAAAAAGCTTGGGAATCCTGAAAATCCACTATTAGTATCGGTTCGATCTGGTGCTGTTTTCTCTATGCCTGGGATGATGGATACGATTTTAAATTTAGGAATGAATGATGAAACCGTTGAAGGAGTGGCGAGATTAACAAATAACCCAAGGTTTGCTTATGATTCCTATAGACGGTTCATTCAAATGTTTGCCGATGTGGTTCTTGATGTCGATACATTCTTTTTTGAAAGGTTACTAGAAGAAACGCGTGAAGAAAAAGGGTATAAGTCCGATCCGGAATTAACAGCTGAAGATTGGAAGGAAGTCATTTCTGGTTATAAGCGGATTGTAAAGAAACATACACGTAAGGCTTTTCCACAGGATCCGATTGAGCAGTTATATTTATCGATTAATGCAGTGTTTGATTCTTGGAATAACCAACGGGCAATCGTTTACCGTCGATTGAATAAAATTCCTGGACACCTAGGGACAGCTGTTAATATTCAAAGCATGGTGTTTGGAAATATGGGTAATGATTCCGGCACTGGCGTTGCGTTCACCCGAAATCCTTCGACTGGGGAGCATTTGCTTTACGGTGAATATCTAATTAATGCCCAAGGTGAGGATGTCGTTGCCGGGATTCGGACACCACAACCTATTAACACGCTTAAGGATGAAATGCCAGAGGTTTATGAGCAATTCGCGGCAACATGCATTCGCCTTGAACAGCATTACAAAGATATGCAGGATATCGAATTCACGGTTGAGCGCGGCAAATTGTTTATTTTACAAACAAGAAACGGAAAGCGGACTGCTCAAGCAGCCATTCGTATCGCTGTTGAAATGGTCAAAGAAGGCTTTATTAGTAAAAGAGATGCACTTCTACGTGTTGACCCAGACCAATTAAATCAATTATTGCACCGTCGAATTGATGACAATTTTGAGCGTACTCAATTAGCCAAAGGTCTACCCGCATCACCAGGAGCGGCAACTGGAGCTGTTGTGTTTGATGCAGATGAGGCAGAGCTTTTAGCCAAAGATGGCAAAAAAGTCATTTTGGTTCGTCCGGAGACCACACCAGATGATATTCATGGGATTGTTGCCGCCCAAGCAGTTGTCACAAGTCGCGGGGGAATGACAAGTCATGCCGCTGTTGTTGCAAGGGGAATGGGAAAAGCATGTATTTGTGGATGTGAAGCAATGAAGATTGATTTGCACGAGAAAGAGTTTTATATAAAGGGAACGGTTGTTAAAGAAGGGGACATTATTACCATTGACGGAGGCACTGGGGAGGTCATGCTTGGTGAAATTCCAATGATTGAACCAGAATTATCAGTGGAATTCCAGCAACTACTATCTTGGGCAGATGAAGAACGGAAGCTCGGGGTAAGAACGAATGCGGATAATCCTGAGGATTCTAGAAAAGCCCGGGAATTCGGTGCAGAAGGGATTGGGCTTTGTAGAACTGAGCATATGTTTATGGATCCAACTCGCGTACCAATCGTTCAGGAGATGATTCTTGCCGAAACATTTGAGGAGCGTCAAGCTGCACTTGCGAAATTATTGCCTATGCAACAGGACGACTTCGAAGGTATTCTCGAAGCGATGCAAGGTTTTCCTGTTACAATTCGCTTGCTCGACCCACCACTACATGAATTCCTTCCAGATAAGGAAGAGTTGATTGTCGAGACGACGAAGCTAAAAATCCTCGACCCCAAATCGACAGAGTTAAAAGAGAAAGAATTATTACTAAAGAAAGTTCGCCAGTTAGATGAGTTCAACCCAATGTTAGGTCATCGCGGTTGCCGTCTAGGAATGATTCACCCTGAAATATATGAGATGCAGGCGAAGGCGATCTTTTATGCGGTGGCTAATTTAGCGGAAAAAGGGATTGAAGCCAAACCAGAAATCATGATTCCACTTGTTGGTCATGTGAATGAATTAAAGGAAATGCGTCAGCTTGTCGTGGATTCTGCAAATCTAGTAAAAGAAGAAACTGGTAAAGAGTTTGTTTATACAGTTGGCACAATGGTCGAAGTTCCACGTGCTGCGCTTACTGCGGATCAAATTGCCGAAGAAGCAGACTTCTTTTCGTTCGGTACAAATGATTTAACGCAAACGACTTTCGGTTATAGCCGTGATGATGCGGAAGGAAAGTTCCTCCAAGCGTATATTGAAAATAAAGTATTGCCAGAAAACCCATTTGCGGTCCTTGATCGTGAGGGCGTTGGCAAGCTTGTTGAAACAGGCGTAAAGCTTGGACGCCAAACAAAACCAGAGCTCAAAACTGGGATTTGCGGGGAGCATGGCGGAGAAAAAAGCTCGATTGAATTCTGTTACCAAACAGGATTAGATTATGTGAGCTGCTCCCCATACCGAGTTCCCATTGCACGCCTAGCCGCCGCACAAGCAACCATTCGTTTTAAGAAGGAAGCGACGGAAGAGTTGGTAGCAAAATAATAGAATCATAATGAAGGATAGGGATAATCTCTTAGTGTAGAGATTATCCCTTTTTATTTGGCTCAAAGTTGGTAATAATCAAAGGGTCACTTTTAAACTGAATATTAATTATTTACAGAATATACTGCAAATATGTAGAATAAATAGAAATAGACTAGGCTATTTTGGTAAGTAAAAGATTGGTAGATTTGTAAACTTAGGTATAAAAAAAGGACAGGGTATATGGGCTGTCCGGTGATTTTAAGGAGGAGAACTATATGACTTGGGAACCAGAAATAAAAGAACTCCGCTATCGAGAAGTATTGGCACATAAAATGGGAGGAGATGAAAGAGTAAGCAAGCATAAATCCTTTGGCAAGTTAACGGTTCGAGAACGAATTGCGAGTTTATTGGATGATGGGACCTTTCATGAGACGGGAGCAATTGCCGGAAAGGCAAAATATGATGAAAACGGTGAATTAATTGAGTTCACTCCAGCCAATTTTATCTTAGGTACTGGTCGAGTGAACGGAAGAAAGGTGGTCGTCGGAGGGGATGACTTTACTGTACGTGGGGGAGCCGCAGATGGAGCAATATTTGGGAAACAGGTGTATGCGGAACGGCTGGCTCATGACTTGCAAATCCCCATCGTGCGGTTAGTAGATGGAACGGGTGGTGGTGGAAGTGTCAAAACCCTTGACTCTAGTGGCTACACCTATGTTCCTATTAACCCAGCGTGGGATTTAGTTGTTTCGAATATGGAAAGAGTCCCGGTTGTTGCGGCTTGTATGGGTTCGGTTGCAGGGCTAGGTGCTGCAAGAGTCGCTGCTTCCCACTTTTCTGTGATGATCGAGGATACCTCGCAATTATTTGTGGCTGGCCCACCGGTAGTTAAATACGGGATGGGACAGGATTTAACCAAAGAAGAGCTTGGTGGTATCGAGGTTCATCGGTCAAGTGGAGCAATAGATAATGTGGCAAAATCTGAGGAAGATGCATTTGCACAAATTCGCACATTTTTATCCTATCTCCCCTCCAATGTGTGGAAGCTTCCACCTATTATCGAGGCGAAGGATGATTCATCTAGACGCGAAGAAAGGTTAATTTCATTTATTCCGAGAAATAGACGAACTCCATATAAAATCCGTGAGTTATTGCCGTTGATTTTTGACCATGATTCGATTTTTGAAATGGGCCGGTATTATGGAGGTGGAACAGTCACATGTTTTGCGCGCTTGGATGGTCACCCAGTTGGTGTATTGGCTCCGGACCCTTATGTAAATGGCGGTGGGTTGACCGCTGAAAGCTCAGAGAAGCTTGAGCGCTTTGTGGATCTTTGCCAGACATTTCATCTTCCCATTGTTAACCTTGTCGATCAGCCTGGAATGGTCATTGGCTTGCCTTCTGAGAAGAAGGGGACGATACGGAAAGGAGTTCGTGCTATTTCGGCGGTTTATCAGGCAAAGGTTCCGATGATTGAAATTATTCTACGAAGAGTTTTTGGAGTTGGCGGAGCTGGTATGACAAACGGGCATGGATTAAACCAACGTTATGCCTGGCCATCTGGTGATTGGGGCTCCTTACCTGTGGAGGGCGGGGTGCAGGTTGCTTATCGTAGAGAGCTAGAGGCTAGTGAAAATCCAGAGGCGCTTTTAGAAGAATTGCTTGAACGAATGGAATCTGTCCGTTCTCCATTCCGTACTGCAGAAGCGTTTGGCGTTGAGGGAATTATTGACCCAAGGGATACACGCCCACTTCTTTGTGAATGGGTGAGGGATGCTTATGAACTGCTACCGCAGCAATTAGGGCCTTCTTACCATGGAATGAGGCCATAGGTTTTTTATTCTGGAAGCTTTCCGACTCAATAGAAAGTTATAATCAAAATAGGTCCCGTTAACAATGGGACCTATTTTAATTGATTATGGATGATTTAAGTGCGCGGGTTGTTTATTTGGGAGGTGTACTCTCCCTTCAAAATCGAAAAAATGTTGATGTCCTGGTATTTCCCTTTTAAAAACATACTTTTCCTTAGTGTCCCCTCAAATGTCATGCCGACTTTTTCCAACACTTTTTGTGAACCGATGTTTTCTTTAAAGGTTCTTGCTTGGATACGTGTTAAGTTTAAGGTCTGGAATCCAAATTTTATCACTTCATCCGCAGCTTCAGACATGATTCCATTTCCCCAGTAATCATCAGAAAGGATATAAGCAATTTCCGCTTTATTATGAGTTGGTTCAAAGGAAACAAACTCAATGGTTCCAATGAATTTTTGAGTTTCTCTTAGCTGTATTCCCCATAAAAGCTTTTTGTTGATTTGATATTGTTCTAATATAAAATCAATAAATTTTCTGGTATCCTCTAAAGTTTTGTGAGTAGGAAACGGAACGTATTTTGTTACTTCCTGAGAGGAGGTATAGGCATGCATATCCTCTAGGTCTTTAAATGTCACCTTGCGCATTAGTAGGCGAGGAGTTTCTAATTGGGGATGTTGGAAGCAAGCTTCGTTTATATTCATACAAGTATTTCACCACTTTTGTTAACCATATAGCATGAATGAATATTAAGCTTCATTTACTATTAAGGTTAAGATTGTTAGTTTCATTATATTGTACCAGATAGGTAAAATTCCAATATGAGTGTGTAAGCGGTGTTTGGGTACTTGTACTGAATTTAAGTATCCAATTACTGAATGTTGCCTGGTTTGGGTTTGAGATATGTCATCGAATTGCCATATTTTTATAGAGGTTTCTTCCAATGGGCAACAAAGTTATCCATATAGAGTATTTTTCGGAATTGTTCTACATCTTACTGTCGGAAATTAAGATTGGGGGAGTAAAATGGGACGAACACTTTATTTAATAGGTAAAAAAATTAGGTAATTTGCCAATGTGATAGTGAACTAAGAGGAGTGTATGGATATGAAATTCCGTAAAGCAATCCTTTTGTTATCAGTACTCATTTTAGGTTTATCGCTTTTTGCTGCTAGTTATGGTGTTTTCTCTAATGCTAGTAATAATAGAAATCTTGAATTTATCAGTTGGAGCGGTGAAGAAGTGGAACTTTATGGGGACGGTCTGTATAAAAACGATTCGGTTTCTGGTGCAGAACAGGAAATTGCTCAAGATATCGTTACCCTTGCGTTAGGGATTCCGTTTCTTTTGCTGTCACTTTTGCTTGTGGGAGGAGGCTCGATAAGAGGACGTTTTTTGCTGGCGGGCACACTGGGTTATTTCTTATACACTTATGCTTCATATTCCTTTCTTTCCACATACAATTCATTTTTCCTCGTGTATGTTTTTGTTATGTCAGCTAGTTTCTTTGCCTTTCTTTTAACGCTCATGTCCTTTGACTTACAAACACTAAAGAACCATTTTCAAGCGAGAACTCCTGTAAAATTTATTGGAGGATTGTTAATTTTTATTGGTGGTGCAGTGCTGTTAATGTGGTTAAGTAGAATACTTCCATCGCTTGTGACTGACAAGGTCCCGTATGGACTTGATCATTATACAACATTGGTTATCCAAGCATTGGATATAGGTTTTATTGTTCCTGGTGGGATTGTTGCGGGTATTCTCCTTATAAAGAGAAATGCTTTTGGTTATTTATTGGCCCCTGTGTTTGTTATTAAAGGTGTCACCTTGCTGACAGCAATTACAATGATGAGCATCAGGATGAGAATAGCGGGAGTAGAAACAAGCCTCGTAGAAATCGTGTTATTTACCATTTTTAATATGGTTATTTTCTATGCCCTGTTCCTAATTCTAAAAAATATAAAAGAACCAACTTCGCGCACTGGTAATCGTAAGATGACTAGGAAAAAGCGAAAGGAGAAGTGGATTTCATGAAGACACTCATTATTTATGCGACAAAATATGGTAGTGTTGAGCATGTAGCAGTAATCTTAGGAAGGAAAATTGAGGGTGATGTGTGCTCGGTGAACATATCAACCGGTAAAGTTCCTTCCCTAGAGGATTATCATGCGATAATTCTAGGTGGATCAATTTATGCTGGGAAAATTCAAAAAGAGCTGAAGGTGTTTATTGAAGAAAACCTACCAGTTCTCTTACAGAAAAGAGTGGGGTTATTTCTTTGTGCAGCCCACCCTGACCCTGAAATACGTGAAAAGGAATTAAAAGAGAACTTTCCGTCCGAGCTTTACTATCACGCAATCGCCAAAGAGACGGTGGGCTATGAAATTCATTATCAAAAAATGAATTTAGTTGAAAGATTGCTTGCCCGGATGATCATGAAGGTGAAAACTGATCAAACAGCGTTAGCTAGTGAGCAAATTGACAAATTTGCTGATGATATGAACGATAGTCTGATTCATTAATTTAGTGGTAAACGTTTGAACGAATCAAAGAACGACCGAAGATTTGGGCGCCGCTTGGAATCGTTACATTATTATTTATCTTAGGTATGTGGTTAACTTCGCTAGGACTTGAACTAGGGCTCGAAGGCATTCCTGAAGAGGAATTGGCAATTGCTCAGGCTGTTGGTACATTTACGTTAATCCTCGCGGGGATTATTTCTCCAATTTTTGGAGCGTTCATATCAACACTAATTTATTTGTTAATTTCAAAGATTCCTGGTTCAGGCGTAACCTTTAAGCAATTATTTTCAATGAATACTCATTTAATGATGATTTCAGCGCTAAGTATTTTAGTTAACGGACTTGGGATTGCTTTGTTTGGTGGAACTGCAGAGATAATGTTTACCAGTTTAGGTTCAATCATTGAGGTTGAAGGAGCATGGTCTGGATTATTCAATAATATTGAAGTATTTTAGATTTGGGGAGTGATACTCACTGCTATTGGTCTTCATAAAGTGGCCGATTTTTCAACAGGACTGGCTTGGACGGTATCGATTGCATTTTATGTCATTAGTGTGATTACCTCAATGGTAGGAGCGGCTGCTAGTGGATTGATGGGTTTTTAACCCTATGGATAAATTCAGGGGGGGGAAGTGTCATGGAGACAATGAAACAAAACAAAAGAGCGTGGGACAACAAAGTAGAAAATGGATCTGTATACACTAAGGCTGTAAGTAAGGAAATCATTGAAAAAAGCAAATTGGGAGAATGGCAGATTACCGTTACAACGGAAAGGTTCGTTCCAAGAAATTGGTTTCCAGGATCGATTGAAGGATTGAAGGTGCTGTGTTTAGCATCTGGGGGTGGTCAGCAGGGGCCGATTTTGGCTGCAGCCGGTGCAGAGGTAACAGTTTTTGATTTGTCTATAAAGCAATTAGAACAAGATGTAATGGTCGCAAAACGAGATGGGTTAAAGCTTAGGACAATCCAAGGAGATATGTCAGACCTTCACGTTCTTGAAGATGAAACCTTTGATCTAATCGTACATCCAGTTTCAAATGTATTTGTCGAGGATGTTCGTCCTGTTTGGAAGGAAGCAGCTAGAGTCTTAAAAGACAAAGGGGTTATGATTGCTGGATTTACAAATCCTCTTCTGTTTATTTTTGACGATGAAGAAGAAAGGAAAGGCCAATTATCGGTGAATCATTCGATTCCATTTTCGACGATAGGTGGTTTATCAGAAGAGGAGATTGTAGAGTATTTAAAATCAAATGAGACAATCGAGTTTGGTCATACGCTCGAGGATCAAATTCAAGGACAGATTGATGCTGGTTTTATGATAGCTGGTTTTTACGAGGATGACTTTGGTGGAAATAGAATTCTAGATAAATACATTAAGACGTTTGTGGCGACAAGGGCTATTAAGGAGAAGGTTGAGTAAATGAAAATTACGAGCCAATGGAATCAAGAGGATAGCGATTATATTCGCAAAAAGGTGATTGAGCATAATCTATCGGTCTTACCTGAGGAGGTTAAGCACCCTGTAAAAAACGTAAGCTTCGTTCTCAGGAATGACGAAGGGGAAATAGTCGGGGGAGTTACAGGTACGATTTTTTGGTATCACTTACATATCGATTTTCTCTGGGTGGATCAGTCGTTGCGAGGAAAAGGATATGGTAAGGAATTGCTAGAGCGAATAGAAGCATCCGCAAGAGATAACCATTGTAGATTAATCTTATTAGATACCTTTAGCTTTCAGGCTCCAGATTTCTATCAAAAATACGGATATGAAGTAGTGGGGATAGTAGAAAATCATCCTAAAGGTAATCAGCAATATTATTTAGAAAAAAGGCTTTTATGATCTTATATCTATTTTAAAGTGGGCCAGGCACCATTCATAACTTGGATGGTGCCTGGCCCACTTTTAGCTACAACTGTTTACTTTTCACTCGTTTTCGAGGAGGTCAATTACGTAATGTGCGGGGATTGCAACGCCTACCCGGTTATTTCCTTCAGGTGATGAGATGGTGGCAAAAAGGACCCCAATGACCTCACCGTTTTCGTTAAGGACCGGGCTGCCACTGTTTCCACGGTATACGGGTGCATCAATCATCATTACTGGAACATCCCAGTCTTTTAATAGAACTTTACCTGCAATGGTACCTTCGTTGGCAATTTGCGTAAAGGAAAGTGGATTGCCAATAAAGGTTATTTTTTCACCTACTGAAGTATCCCAGTCTTCTTCATGGGAGAGGGGAAGAACGGGAAGATCTGTGTCCTCGATTTTTACAAATGCGAGATCTAAGTCTGGGTTCCGTGAAATCACCTCTCCAATATAGGACGCTCCTGTGTGAAAGTGTACTTTCACGGTGTCTGTATGCTCCACAACATGCTCATTAGTGACAATCATGCCCTTTTGGTCAATATTAAAGCCTGTACCTTTTACACCCTCCCACTCAATTGTGACAATTGCCTTTTTAAATTCTTGTACTTCGGGGGATTTCGATATTCTCTGTGAAACCTTTAAAAACTCGATTGCTGGTAAATTAAATAAGTTAAACCAAATTTGGAGCCCACTTATTAACATCGCTACCACTAAAACAGAGCTAATGGTTTTAACGATAAGTTTTTTGCGTTTTTTCTGGCGCTTTTTGTTTTGTTCCCATTCTTCATCCTTTTCTAAAAAGGCTTCCCAATCCATTTCTTCAGTTTGATCCTTGTCCTGATCTAAGTTTTTATTGTCTTTTTCCATTGTAGCCCCCTAAACCCTGGGTCGTCTTATTTTAAGTATACCAATCGCAAGTGTAAGGGAAAAGGTAATTGGTCAGTATCTAATCGATGAATTCGCCCCTGTGAAAGAGTTGTTATTCATCGCACCCTTCTATAAATTTCAATTACTGTGAATAATTACCTAGGAAAAAAGCACTATAAAGAGGTAGCAAATATTAAGTGTCTTCTCATGACATATTTAGGAAAGCTGACAAGAATCAAAATTGAGAAGTCAAATACCATTGCTATAGGTATACATAATTGAAGGAGGATGTTAGATGACAAACCGCAATGATAATCGGAACCAACCGCATACTGGGAGTAAGGGGAGCGATACTGAATTTAGTTCAGAACAAGGGATGAGCAAAAAAGAGAGAAAGCGAGCTGCAAGGGATGCTAGAAAGAAGTAATGTTAAGGGCTAATCATAATAAAAAGCCATGACTATCTAACACTTTAGTTAGTCATGGCTTTTTGAATATAACGTGTATACGCTATTTAATATACTTTATCTCCGTTAAATATAGAGTTCTTTACTACGACGTAATCAACATTTCGAATGGAGCTTAGTTTGTCTCCACCAGCATATGAGATGGAAGACTGAAGATCTTGTTCCATTTCAGTTAACGTTTCTTGTAAAGGCCCTTTGTATTCAACAAACATTTTTTTGCCTTCTACGTTTTTCTTTTCGCCTTTTTGGAACTCTGAAGCGGAACCGAAGTATTCCTTGAACAGTTTCCCATCTCGCTCCACAGTTTCGCCTGGAGATTCTTCGTGGCCAGCAAATAGAGAACCAATCATGACCATAGTCGCACCGAAACGAACTGATTTCGCGATGTCGCCGTGAGTACGGATTCCACCGTCAGCGATAACCGGTTTGCTTGCCGCTTTTGCACACCAGCGTAGGGCAGCAAGTTGCCAACCCCCAGTACCAAATCCAGTTTTAATCTTTGTAATACAAACCTTTCCAGGTCCAATCCCCACTTTTGTTGCGTCTGCTCCAGCATGTTCTAACTCTCTTACTGCTTCTGGAGTACCAACATTCCCGGCTATAACAAAGCTATCAGGTAAGTTGTTTTTAATATGTTTAATCATATCAATTACAGCATTTGAATGCCCATGGGCAATATCAATGGTGATGTATTCAGGTATTAACTGCTCGTCTTTAAGTTGTTGAATGAAGCTATATTCCTCTTCTTTCACACCGACACTAATGGAAGCGTACAAGCCACGACCATGCATGTCTTTGATAAAATCCACCCGCTTTTCTGGCTCAAAACGATGCATGATATAGAAATAGTCGTTTTCAGCTAAGTAACGAGCAATTTTTTCATCAATAATGGTTTGCATGTTGGCTGGAACTACCGGCAATTTAAAGGAACGTCCCCCTAGTGTTACACTTGTATCACATTCGGAACGGCTATTTACAACACATTTTGCAGGAATCAATTGAATATCTTCGTAGTCAAATACATTTTCCATGGATTACACCCCTAAATACGAATGTTTTAATTTAATAGAACAAAAATCGTTCGTACATTAGGTAATATACCTTATTTTAACTTATCTGTCAAAGTAAATTCAGAGATTGTTTTCGTTTTTTTATCATAATAATGTAAGGGGATTCACTTTCATATAAATAAAAAAATGCTGTTGAATAATCAGCATTTTTTTCTACGAGTATTAAATTAGTGACAATAAGAATCCACCAATGGCTCCAGTTGCGACAATCACCCATGGGGGTAGCTTCCAGTGAACCAACATGCTAAACAACACAGCAGCAAAAGCAAAATCAATCGCTGTAAGTATTGAAGTCGTCCAGATCGGGTGATATAGGGCTGCAATTAAGATTCCGACAACTGCTGCATTCACTCCCATTAAAGCGCCTTTTATTTTCGGATTTCGTCGTAATGAGTTCCAAAAGGGTAAGGTTCCTAATATAAGGAGGAAAGCGGGCAAAAAGATGGCAACCGTTGCGAGAAGGCCACCTTTCCATCCGTTGATTACAGCACCAATATAGGCTGCGAAGGTAAATAACGGTCCTGGAACTGCTTGAGCCATCCCGTACCCTGCAAGAAATTCTTCCTCACTTAGCCAACCTGTTGGCACAAATTCACGCTCAAGCAGTGGCAAAACCACATGCCCGCCCCCAAACACTAGTGAACCTGAGCGATAAAAGCTATCAACCAAGGCTAACCAGTTAAGGTTAGTTACTTCTCTCAGCAAGGGTAGCGCAATTAACAATCCGAAAAAGAGTGTTAAACAAATGACCGCGAACCGGTGGGAGATTGGGAACTGCACTTGATTGGTATTTTCTTCAAGGGTTTGATCACGGTACAAGAGAAACCCGATAAATGCAGCCAATAAAATCACAGCAACTTGTGTAAAGGCTGTTTGCCATAAAAGGGTGATGATAATTGCAAATAAGGCAATCGTTTTTCTTTGTGCGTCTGGAGTTAGGTTTTTCGCCATTCCTAAAATTGCGTGGGCCACGACAACAACGGCGACAATTTTCAACCCTTTAATCCACCCAGCATCACTAAACCCAAAACTATGAAGTAAGAGCGCGAATAAAATCAGGATGATGACGGATGGAAGAGTAAAACCGATAAAAGATACAATCCCCCCTAATACTCCAGCTCGCATCACACCAATACCAATTCCAACCTGGCTACTTGCCGGCCCGGGAAGGAACTGACATAATGCAACTAAATCAGCATAGCTTTTTTCATCCATCCATTTTCGTCTACGGATATATTCTTCGTGGAAATAGCCTAAATGAGCAACAGGACCACCAAAGGAGGTCAGGCCGAGCCTTGTGGATACCATCAAGATTTCCAGTAATAACTTTATTTTGCTTTCATTTTTATTTGTCATGTTTTTTTCACCTTCTTTGTTAGTCTTTGATTTCCTTAAAAAGCTCAAATGCTTTGTCTCTAGCTTCGTTTAAAATTAACTCGCCTTTTTCTGTAGTTGAATAATACTTTCTGATTTTCCCCTCAACGTTTTTCTCTTCTTTTACCAACAGTCCATCTTTTTCCATATTGTGAAGAATAGGATACAAAGTTCCAGCGCTGATATCGTAACCATGTTCTTTCAATTCCTCTAACATCCATAATCCGAAGATAGGATGATCTTTGGCGTGGTGTAGTATATGGATTTGAATAAAACCCAAAAACAGTTTTCGTAATACTCGATCCTCCATTTAATTCACCTCGCTTATTAACGAAACGTAATATCGAAAACCGATAATGGTAATTTAACAAAATTGTACCTCTGTAGCAAGGGCAACTGGCCAAGGTTTACAAAATCTTTACTTTCAATTAGAGGAGTGTTGGAATTAGTGGAAATATATTTCCATGAGGAGTTTATAGAAGATAAAAAAACTAGACAGAAAAGTGTTTTGTGTAATCTTCATAGAGCACAAAAACAGATGAATGGAAAGAAAAAGTGTCGTATGAAAGCTTCATAGAGCACAAAAACAGATGAGTGGAAAGAAAAAGTGTCGTATGAAAGCTTCATAGCGTACGAAAACAGATGAATGGAAAGAAAAAGTGTCGTATGAAAGCTTCATAGCGCACGAAAACAGATGAGTGGAAAGAAAAAGTGTCGTATGAAAGCTTCATAGTGCACGAAAACAGATGAATGGAAAGAAAAAGTGCCGTATGAAAGCTTCATATAGCACAGAAACAGATGAGAAGAAAGAAAAAGCGTCGTATGTAGACTTGAAGCTATAGAGGTCTTAATCCAACCTGTAGAATGCCGAGCTTTATTGTCAGTGGAATAAGGTTGAGGCTCTAGGGAGAATGGAATTGAGTCTCCCCCGAATGTAGAGTTGCAAGGCAAACTCCAAAATGGATAGTGCCTTTTCGTATTTTATAACTTAGATATTGTAAGTGTATCGAATAACATCATCCTTTATGTAGAAACTAAGGAAATACTTGTATGTTGATATGGTGCTTTAGTTTTAGGAGGGATGAAATGATTTCTTATAATGATATTGTTATGGCACATGAAAATATGAGGGGGATCGTCCATAGGACACCTCTAGATTTCTCGAATACCTTTAGTGAATATGCAAATAATCAAGTTTATTTAAAGCTTGAAAATCTACAAAAAACAGGGTCTTTTAAGGTCCGAGGCTCTTATAATAAAATGATATCTTTAAGGAAAGAGGAAATCCGAAATGGGGTGGTGGCGGCTTCTGCTGGAAATCATGCTCAAGGCGTGGCCTATTCAAGCAGCATGCTTGGGATTCCTTGTACAATTGTAATGCCACAAGGAGCTCCGTTAACGAAAGTGCAAGCAACGAAAGGATATGGAGCAAAGGTGGAATTGCAAGGGTCTGTTTTCGATGATGCGTTGGATTATGCGTTGGAACTTAACGACCAAACAGGGGCAGCGTTTGTACATGCATTTGATGATGAAGCTATTATCGCCGGACAAGGAACCGTGGGTCTTGAAATCTTGGATCAACTTCCTGATGTAGATGCAATTGTTTGTCCGGTTGGTGGTGGAGGATTAATTGCTGGAGTTGCTGCAGCCATTAAAGAAAAACATCCATCGATTCAAATTTATGGAGTACAAGCAAAAGCATGTACTAGCATGGAGCAGTCGTTGCAGGAAAAGAAACCAATTTCCGTTGAGTCAAGTCCAACCATGGCTGATGGGATTGCTGTCAAAAAGCCTGGTCAGCATACGCTTCAAATTGTGCAAAAATATGTAGACGATATGCTTTCGGTTGATGAAACAGAAATTGCGCAAACGATGCTCATGCTCCTTGAACGAAACAAGTTACTGGTTGAAGGCTCTGGAGCTGTTTCACTTGCTGCAATGTTGTATCATAAGCTTCCACTTAAAAATAAAAAAGTTGTCCCCATCATAAGCGGAGGAAACGTTGATGTTAGTTTCATCTCTAGAATTATTGAAAGAGGTATGGTCGAAGCAGGACGTTTTGTCCGGTTTAATACCATTCTTCAAGATAAGCCAGGAAACCTAGAGAAAATCCTTCAGGTAGTGACCGAAAGACAAGGGAATGTTTTAGATATTTCCTTAAGTCATATGGGGGACCGCATTTACCCGGGATATGCCCAATTATCTCTCTCTGTTGAAACCAAAGACCAGCAGCATATTGAAGAAATTTTTGAGGCATTTAAGCAAAAAGGGTTTACCACGGATATTGTTTAGCTAACACTTCCCGTTGTTGACATCATCATCACTTTAAAATTGATGGTGCCTTGTTCACGAAAGACTAAAGGTTTGTTAAGTTACCTTTGTTTTACCAACCATCCCTATAGGGTTTATAAATACATCTTATGGGAATCCTGCTAAGAATAAGAGGGTGATTGGTATGTATTTTTTAATCCTTTCTGTTGTGATCTTCAGTGTGGTTGTTTATTTCATGCCTAAAAGAATTTCATTGTTGGAAATGTATGCTACATCGTTGTTTTCGACAGTACTACAATTAATCACGGATGTTTATTTGGAATTTAAGTACCGATTATATTGGTATTTCTCCCCAGGAGTGGACTATATTACGCTTTGGGTCATTTTTGTTATTTATCCAGCAGTGAATATTATTTTTTTGAATTTCTTTCCCCTATCCAAGAGGTTATTTGTTAAAGCTGTATATATTTTCGGATGGAGTGTATTTGCGATTTGCTATGAATGGGTCGCAGTTCACACCGGTTTTTTTACTATAATGGATGGAAATTAGTGTACTCTATACCAATTTATCCATTATTGTACTTATTTCTATTGATAAATTGGAAGCTGATAAAAAAACTATATCGCGTCTCTGACGTTGTTTACAAAAAATAAACCTGTCCGAATATGGTCAGGTTATTTTTATTAAATATAGTGTTTTAGGTTTTGTTTATATTTCAATTTGCTTTTCTATTCTATTTAATAGCCGTTCATGGGTTGCTACTTTTTCAGTTAGGTAAGCCAGGTCACTTTCAAGATTTCGGGTATTTTTATGGGTCGCTTTGACCATGGTGTAAATGTCTTGGGTAGAGTGTTTCTCTAAAACGGTGATTCTATTTTTTATTTCATCTAAATCTTTTTTGACATCTCTAAATCCTTCCTGGATTAGCTGTGCCAATTGCAAATTGTCCATATACCCGCCTCCATCCCCAATATTTTGAGGGTTAATCTATTAAATTATTATACTACATTTTCTGTTCTCTATCACCTTAGTCTTTTATTTTGAGGATATTGGATTAGGGCTAGATGGTAGTAGTGCAACCAAAGATGTATCATTGGGCATATAGTCAGGTTGCTATGTTATGCTATCATCAATGACTTCAATGGGAGAACTGTGTAGATTTTTTTATCTTGTAAATAAGGGAAGTGTCTAGATGAATTTCACGAATGATCAAATAATAGAGTTAGCAAAAAAACATGGAATTGAGATACAGGAGGGTTCATTAGATAGGAATGAATCGGGTCTTGATTTTTTAGTTGTTATGGCAGTTGAAAGGAATGGTGAGCAATGGGTGTTGAGAATCCCGAGGCGACCAGATGTGATTCCGACGGCTAGGAAAGAGAGAAAGATTTTGGATTTGATACAAGGAAAACTCCCCATTCAAACACCAAAATGGGACGTTTTTTCCGACGAATTGATCGCGTATAAATTATTAAACGGGGTGCCTACGGGAACGATTGATCCGGATGCAAAAGCGTATGTGTGGGAAATTGATGAAAAACATGTACCAGATTCCTTCAATGAAACGCTAGGCAACGCCTTAGCAGATTTACACAGTGTATCACAACTTGAGGCAGAACGAGCTGGCCTTTCTGTTTTAGCTCCTGAACAATTAAGGGACTCAATGCGGGCAAGGATGGAGAAAGTAAAGGACGAATATGGTGTAAGTGAGGAGCTTTGGAGCAGGTGGCAAAAGTGGCTAGAAAATGAAGAGTTATGGCCAAAGGAATCTGCATTTATTCATGGAGACTTGCATGCAGGTCATATTTTGATAGATGAATCGGCATGTGTCACAGGCTTTATCGATTGGACCGAGGCTCGAGTAGATGATCCGGCCCATGATTTTGTTGTGCATTTAACAGCCTTTGGTGATAAAGCATTGGAAGCTCTAATCGAATCCTATCGGGTAGCTGGAGGTTATGTATGGCCATACATGAAAGAACATATATATGAACTCACCGCTTCCTATCCAGTTGCCATAGCAGAGTTTGCCAAAAAATCAGGTTTGGAAGAGTTTGAAATCATGGCAAAGCAAATGCTTGGAGTTATGGATTAAATTGGGGTGTAAAAAATGGATAGTGCTAAGCACTGTCCATTTTTCAGGTTAACCATTTTATTAGTTTTTCCGTAGAAGAATGTATATCAAAATATAGAAGCTATACAGAACAGAAGAAGCCTGATAACCCCATCAGAAGA
Organism: Mesobacillus maritimus; assembly: GCF_044803185.1. Lineage (GTDB taxonomy): Bacteria > Bacillota > Bacilli > Bacillales > Cytobacillaceae > Mesobacillus_B > Mesobacillus_B maritimus_B. Next base: position 3,660,623 of record NZ_CP085225.1, on the reverse strand, counting down.
AAGGTTCTCGATTTTGAGCTGAATGGATAGTCACAATTGTAATGTAATATTCTTTGTGGTAATAGCATTGTTTGCACTGATACGATTGTAATGCTCTCTTGTCGTCTCTTCAAAGGAAATGTCGATGATTTCTTCTGTTTTATTATCAAAAGTAATATCAATCAACACACCAAACTCTCTTTCGTCCTCTTTTAACCATAATTTGAACTTCTCAGTTGAGGTAGTTGACTCGGTATCCCTACCAATATGTTGGTAGTCGATAATGTCTGCATTTGGGTATTTCGCCTTTGTCTCTTTCATTGCCACTTGCCCCCATTTTGCGTAAGGAGGGACTTGTGCATCAATCCCCGTGGTTAAAAATACGAATTCAATCCAAAAAAGAATGAGAATAGATTTAACTAGCTTCACGGCATCCACCTACTTTTTAATCTTAGGTTATACATAACGCCACGTTATATTCACGTTTCTTTTGTGCAATCCACTTAGTGGGGAGTGTGTTTATCGGGAGATAGTCAAAAATAACAAACATATGTTCTGTTTATGCTATAATGAAGTGACAATAGAGTAGGAAAGTCGAGGGTGTCATACATCCCCATAGGAAGGGGTGGTGCTGTGACGGTGTTTGAAGCATTAATGTTTGCATGTGCTTTTACAAGTTTAGTTCTTGCTGTTTTATCATTTAACCAAAAAAAATAACCCGCCCAATAAAGTAGCGGATTATTTTCATTTAAAAAAGCTGTGCCCTTGAAAGACTGCCTATTGTACTGGCCATTTGGTGTGACAGCACCAAATGGTCTTTTTTATTTTATGTGGAGAACTACTGTAATTATACCTCTGAGTAACTATTATGTCACCAAGAAGACCTTAAGTTCACCTGTAATTTTCAGAGAGAAAGAAGGACTTTTAAGCCAGTGACATTCAAAAAAAGGGTTTGCGCCAAACTTGGGCGAAAACAATATAGGAAACTTAACAATAAGGGAGTGAAAGTATGACCCAGACGCCACTGCTTAAGGGAATGGAAGGTGTTTTTATTCCGGTCAAGGACCCTGATAGCTCAGCAAGATGGTATGGAGAAATGCTAGGTTTTAAAATTCTCTATATTGAGAAAGAAGCCGCTGTGATGCAAATAGGAGAAGAATCACAGACGGTGGTATGTCTCGTTCGAACAGTTAATTATCAACCAATGAAGTTTCCGGAAAATCGATTTGGTGTAGGCAAGTATTACAACTTCATCCCTCAAAATTTTGAAGAGACGTATAAAATCCTTTTGGAAAAGGGAGTAAAGGTTGGGCAAATTGGTGGAGAAGGTACTAGTATGTATTTTACCTTTTATGACCCAGACGAAAATCCTCTGGGTGTTTGTCAATGAATAAGAGGTGTATCCAGCAGAGATCCATCAAATCCGGATATTACTCGGAAATTTGGATAACTTTAAAAGGTAGGGAATCAACCAAACACAAAATAAGGCAATTTGTTCATTGACCGTGGTTTATACAACTGGTTGAAAATATGCTCTTAAATCTGGAAATCGGATGAGAGCATTTTCCATTGAGAAAGTAGCAATATTTGGACATTTTGGAACTTTACGGAATCATTGGCGTATGCTATAGTATAGGAGAAATTTATTTAGATAAGGGAGTATGTTGTATGTTAGGTGTCGTTCTTAACTAATCCATCAAATTGGATATTTTCATTCCAGTGGATTTTGTTCAGATTTTTAAGAGAACAAAGTCTTATTTAACTATGGAGTGAAGTTAAGAACAATGGTCAAAACATGCATACTATCCTTAACCGATTGTAGCTGTGTACCTTTATGTAAACGGCTTTTTATTTTGGTTAAAAATAGTGGAGAAAACAAGCAGTTTTTTATAATGCTTGTTGACTTTGAGCCGCGTTGACATTGTTCAACGCGGCTATTTTTATTTTTCAGGAGGAAACAAAATTGAACAATCATACGTTTAAGGTATTGGAATTTGGATTGATAAAAGAAACCATTGCAGGCTATGCATTGACTGCATCCGGTAAAAAAGAGGTTCTTAAGCTCGAGCCGTCGACAAATGTAAAGCAAATTGAGGGTTGGTTGGATGAACTCTCTGAAGCTGTTAAGATTATGAATATATCAACGAGTGTACCGGTTCACGGTTTAGAGGGGATGGATCTTTTATTGCAGAGCTTGAATAAGGGGGTGGCCCTTCGGCCTGATCAGTTTTCAAAACTAGCTGAGTTTTTGGATAACTGCGGCAAAATGCGAAGGTTTATGAAAGATAAGGAGTGGACGGCACCACAAGTGTCGAGTTATATCTATTCCATTGAAGAGCTTCCGGTATTGGAAGAAGAAATTGTTCGCTGTATTCGTAATGGTGGAGTAGACGATTATGCGAGCAAAGAACTGTTAAAGGTCCGGAAACAAATATCCATTCAAGAAGATCGCCTAAAAGAAAAAGTACTGCAAATGGTGCGGTCAAGTAAGCTAAAGCCAATTTTACAGGAACAGGTGGTTAGCCAACGGGACGGACGATATGTCATTCCTGTTAAAAAGGAATACCGAAATAAAATCAAAGGGGCTGTCCTTGATACTTCTGCATCTGGTTCAACACTTTTTATTGAGCCGGAAGAAATCTCGTTGTCACAAGAGCAATTATCTTGGCTAAAGGCAGAGGAGGAGGCAGAGGTCCAAAAAGTTTTATTTTACCTAACAGGACTTGTAGAAGAAAAAGAGCCCCAAATCCGACTTGCCGTGGAAACAATGGTTCATTATGATGTTTTGTTTGCGAAAGCAAAGTACAGCCGCGCTATCGATGGAAGGAAGCCGTGTGTTAATGAGACCCACTATATTCGATTAGTGGAGGCACGACACCCGCTGCTTGGTTCGCAGGCCGTTCCACTCACATTCGAGTTAGGAAGCCCTGAACACGCCCTTGTGATTACCGGACCGAACACTGGCGGAAAAACGGTTACGATTAAAACGGTTGGTTTGTTGACGTTAATGGCACAATCAGGTTTACACTTGCCAGTAGCAGATGGCAGTTCGATTAGCGTTTATCAAAACATTCTGGTCGATATTGGCGATGGTCAAAGCATAATGGAAAATTTGAGTACCTTTAGCTCCCGGATTGTTAACATCATTGAGATTTTAAAAGAAACAAATGACCGAAGTTTGGTGCTCTTAGATGAGCTTGGTTCTGGAACAGATCCAGGTGAGGGAATGGGTTTGGCGACGGCGATTCTAGAACAACTCTATGCGAAAGGTGCCACCTTACTAGCGACGACCCATTATAGTGAAATCAAAGAATTTGCCGACCAGCATGAAGGATTCATCAATGGATCAATGGAATTTGATTTAAATAGCTTAAGGCCGACCTATAAGCTTCAGATTGGCAAGGGTGGGGAGAGTCAAGCGTTTGCGATTGCCTTAAAGCTTGGAGTCCATCCGAAGTTAATCCAAAGAGCACATGAAATCACGTACAAAGAGAAAAAAGTCTACCTTAGTGATGAAGAAGACCTAGCTGCTAAACGTGAGAAAGAAAAGCAAATCATTGTGAATCGGCACCAGCAGCGAGCGAAGAAACATGCTGTCACCAAAGAAAAGCTTCCCTCTTTTAATCAAGGTGATAATGTAGTGATTTCACCTGAGAATCTAATTGGAATTGTTTATAAAGGACCGGATGAACAGGGAAATTATCTTGTCCAAGTAAAAGGGGAAAAGAAAGTCTATAATCATAAACGCTTAAAATTAAAAATTGCAGCGAGCGAGTTGTACCCTGAGGATTATGATTTTGATATCATCTTTGAGTCGGTCGAAAACAGGAAAAACAAGAAGTTACTTTCACGTAAGCATGTCGATGGGGTAGCGATTTTTCACGAAGAGTGATGCAAGGGGAGTTATATCGAGTTTTCGTATGACTCCCCTTTAATAAAAGTTACATATTAAAATTATGGTTAACTAATAAATTCATTCAATCCTTAAATTTTGCGAAGCTTGACAACGATGAAACAAAATAAAATCAGCTCCATAACCCTGGAGCTGATTCATAATCATTTTTACTTGTGGTCAATAATTTCCCAATAAGATGGTTTTACGTTGTAATCTGTATCGAAGACAAATGGTGCGTCAACGCCAATTCCATCATTGTATTGTTCAGCACGGTCATTTAACCAAGTGTGGTTATCAGCAATTCCCCAGAATGTGACAGAGCTGATTTTATCGTCTAATTTCTCGTACAGTTTAAATAAATCATCGTAACGTGTTGCTTGATCTAAAATGCGTTCTCTTGGAATTAAATCATAAGTTTGGAACGCAGGTTTTGGCGGCCAGCCGTAAAGGCTAACATCTAGCTCAGTAATTTGGTTATCTAAACCAAGACTAGCAAACATATTGATGGAGTCTTCAATTTCTTGAAGGGAAGGCCAACCAATTTGGATATGTGCTTGATGTCCAACCCCGTCAATTGGAACACCTTGGTCTAATAAATCCTTCACTAGATTATATAAATGATCTCTTTTTGGAGATACTTCAGTATTGTAATCATTGATGTAAAGTTTAGCGTCCGGTCCAGCGTATTTTTTCGCCGTTTCAAACGCTATTTTAATATAGTCTGTTCCAGCGATTTTGTACCAGTTTGAATCTCTCAAACCAGTACCATTAGCACCTGGTCCGTCATCAATAACTTCGTTAACAACATCCCAAGATGTTACTACGTCACTGTACCTTTGGACAATGGTGGCTACATGGTTTTCAACGCGCTTTAAAAGCAACTCTTTATTTGCCTCGCGTTTTGCTGGGTCAGTCTCGTTAGCCATTTGCTTGCCTTCTTTATCTAGGAAGAACCAATTTGGTACTTGGCTATGCCAAATGAGGGTATGGTAACGGACATCCATATTATTTTCTTTTGCAAACTTCATAATTTTATCTGCCTGTTCGAAGTTGAATTCGCCTTCACTAGGCTGTATATACATTGGCTTCATGGCGTTTTCAGCAACAATGCTATTAAAATGACGCTTTAATACTGCTGTATCAGTCGTACCTTCTAATTGATACGGCTCAACAGCTGCACCAATATTGAATGATTTTTTGTATCTTTGGTCTAGTTGTGGGACTTCTAATGCATTCAGACTTGGTTTATTTGTGTTTGCAGCATCTACACTCGAGATCCCTACAGGTAATAATAAGGCTAAAGCTAATCCAGAAATAAGCGGTTTGCGTAATACTTTTAGCATGGTTTAATCTCCTTTTTTACAAAAGTATTTTTTGATATTTTTTCTGAAAAAACTCTAATAAACCTCCTCTTAATAGATTTCTAGTCAGTGATACAGAAGAGAAAGGGCTTTCATTTTAGGATTTAGCTGTTTCGCTGACCTCGAAATGAGTATATCATCAGCAACTTTGTTTATCTACTGGCTAAACAAAGAATTTTGACTATTTTCAAAAAACAGTTAAATGGAAATAGGGAGAAATACACAGTGTTATGGAAACGCTCTCATTCAGGTGGTTCAAAAGGAGTATCATATCGAGAAAATGTATACAGTGTGAGGGAAGCTAAACTCTCTAAAAGAAATTGGATTTAATCCAATTCCTTTATCGTTTTTACAATATTTCTTTTTGTCTCTTCTAATTTATTTTCATCTTCGGTGTGGGTTTCTCCATCTTCTATATAGAAGTCTGCAAAGTTTTGTCCTACATATCTCGGAACTACGTGCATATGAAAATGAGTTAATTCATCAAAAACTCCACCGTTTTGACAAACGGTAATTCCATCAGGATTAAACCACTTTTTTATTGCTTTTGAGAGAATCTTCGATGCTTTAAATACCGAATTTGCCGTATTTTCATCAAGTTCATCCCAGTAGCGAACATGTTTTTTAGGTAAAATCAGAACGTGTCCCTCGTTATAGGGATTGTGGTCTAAAATGCAACAAACATAATCGTCTTCAAACACTACTTTAACAGCCTCTATTTTATTTGCTAAATTACAACCTAAACAGTTCATTTAGGGTACCTCCTTTTAATCTCGCACCATAGAAAAATGTATACATTACAAAGTAGATTGTATCATTGAGGTCAAAAATCCAACAGGCTATTCCGTATTTTCTTGTGTATCGTAATCTTGGACAATAGTGATATAATATGTGAATAATTTAAAATACCATTTTATTAAGAAAAACTTAGCTACGATAAGAGAAAAGACTGGTTCGTATCTGTGATAGTTAATACCATCATTTATTAAAATTTCTAAAGAAAGTGAGTATCCCAACATGAATATGAAAGCGCTTTTTAATGATGGCTGGGAATTTGCCAAAAGTAGTTTAGAAGTAACAGATCGTTCCGATTTGAAATATGAGCCGGTGGAGTTGCCTCATGATTGGCTTATCTATAATACATTAGATTTATATGAAAACAGTATCGGTTGGTACCGTATAAGGTTTACTTATAAGAAAGATGACCGGATTTGGACTGGTTGCACTATATGAATCTCTTACAAAAAGTTTATATGAAAGAAGAAGGGGAGAAAGGTGAAAAAGTACTTAATAATATTTACAAGTATTCTTGCATTCTATTTTATCATTCAATTTGTCTCTGGGTGGATTCTAACCGTTACATATAAACCAGACCTCCCAGAAACATGGAATTCAAGTGCTTATTTATCAAATGAAGTTGTATTTGGGGGGAGCCCAGTAGTTCCGGTTGTTGCTACTGTTATTTTGGCTGTATTGGCTTATCTCATAACGAGAATGGTTAAGAGGTTAAAAGGAGAATAATTCTACATAAAAGTCAAAAAACCACCTACTTTAATTAGGATCAATTTGTCTAAGGAGAGGTTAGCATGGAGTCTGAACGTTTAAGAATTTTTGATGAAGACAGAAATCCGATTGGGACTGCAAGCCGTGAAGACGTACATAAATTTGGATATTGGCATGTGGTTTTTCATTGTTGGCTTATTAGCAAAGAAGTAGGAACAAATTATATTTATTTACAGCTTCGTAGTGAAACAAAGAAAGATTACCCCGGAATGTTTGATATAACCGCTGCAGGACATCTACTTGCAGACGAAACGGTGCGTGATGGAGTTAGAGAGATTAAAGAAGAAATAGGAATTGATTTGAAGTTTGAGGAGTTAATTCCATTAGGCATTTTTGATTACAGTGTTGTTAGAGAGAACTTTATAGATAAAGAAATTGCTAACGTCTTTTTATATAAAACAACTAAAAACCTTGAGGATTTCAATCTCCAACTAGAAGAAGTTGCCGGAATAGTGAAAGCAGAATTCAATGAGTTCATGGCGCTTTGGTTAGGCAAAAAAGAAAATATAAAAGTTAGTGGGTTTAGAATAGACGGTGAGGGAAAACGAATTTTGTTGAATGAATATGTTGGAAAAGAACGGTTTGTTCCGCATCAACCTTCGTTTTACCAAGAAATAAATAAGACGATTAAAGAAGTTCTTTTAGGGGGATAAATTTGCTGAAGTTAAAGGAAATCAACCAAGATAATTGGTTAGATGTGATACGACTTTCTAGTGGAGAGGACCAAAGAAATAAGATTTTTGAACAATATATTGCCTCCAATTGTCTCTCAATTGCTCAGGCCAGTGTAACAAAAGATTGGATCACTAAGGCAATATGTAATGATGAAACTTTAATTGGATTCACTATGTATGGATATTCGAGGGAACTTAAAGGATATGAAATTTGTCGGTTGATGGTTGATTATCACTTCCAAGGGCAAGGTTTTGGGAAAGGAGCATTACAGCTTATTGTTAGAGAGATGCAGATTCAATATGATTGTAAAGAGATACTTATCTGTTTTATTGCAGATAATCTGAAAGCTATGAATCTCTACGATTCTTTTGGTTTTGAGAATACAGGGAAAATGATCGAGGGTGAAGTTATTTATTCTTTAAAATGTTTATAGCTATATAATTTATAAACGGGCGATCCTTCAAATTAGAAGGTCGCTTTTCTTTTTGAAAATCATTTTTGCTAAGGCTGTTTTCGTAAAGATTGTTGTTAAAATCCAAAAGCAGATTTTAACGCAAGGTAAAGGATTACGTACGTTATAGTAAGTTTGCAAGCTCTTTTCTCAAGAATAAATAGCTATATTGCGTGAAGCTTCATCTATCCTATTTTGTATCCAAAAACAACAAAGTTTGAGAAAAGAGCCTTTGCTAAAGAATAATTTGGCTTAGGGAAACCGTCCTTATTCCTTGTATTAAGTTCCACCAAATAGAAGCGTTAATGTATATTTTTGGTATCTGTAATGGAAAATAACCCTAAAACGTTAAGGGGATTAGAAATGGACCTAATTAAACCGATTAACATTAAGGTGGAAAAGCTAAGTCCTGAACAACCATTGACGTCCGTAGAAATGGGAAAACTTTGGGTGACATATGTAGGAAACAGTATGACAAAAGGCATTTTACAATATTTTCTAAATAACGTGAAGGATGAGGATATTAAAGTATTACTGGAAAATGGCTTGCGTCTTATTGTGAATTTTATGGGAACCGTCGAAGACATCTTTACAAAAGAAAACTTTCCTATTCCTATCGGGTTTACAGAAAAGGATGTAAATTTGGATGCACCACGGTTATTTGAGGATGAATTTTACGTTCATTATTTAAAATATACTGCCAAGGCTGGAATGAGTATTTATTCGTAGCGATTCCTCTGGTGATGAGAGATGATATTCGGCAATTTTTTATACATTGTAATACATGCACAACAAGATTAATAGGGCAGATTAACAACGTATTAATGGGGAAAGGTTATATCATTAAACCGCCTGAACTTCCTATTCCCAAAAAAGTGGATTTTGTGAAAAAACAAAAGTTTTTGAATGGGTTTATCGGTGATGTACGCTCTTTACATGCGCTAGAGGTAACTCATCTATATGATAATATGGAAAACAACATCACTAGTAAAGCACTATTGATTGCTTTTAGTCAGGTTGCTGGTAAGGATAAAATTAGAGAGTTTATGGAAAGAGGTAAGCAAATTACCGATAGGGCAGTCATAAACTTTGAAGAGAAGCTCCATCAAGACAATTTGCCATCTCCCTCACTAATTGATCATTTAGTTACGCCTTCCACAGATTCACCTTTTTCAGATAAGCTTATGCTGTTTCATAAAGTGGATATATTTTCCATTAAGATACGAAACATGGGAAATTCGATGGCAGTAAATGGGCGGAGAGATATTGGGACCATGTATCTAAAATCTCTTTCAGACTTTGCCTTATTTGTCGAAGATGGGGGAAATATATTGATTGAAAACGGTTGGATGGAACAACCTCCTACGGCAATTGACCGTGAATAGTTAACCTCAAAGTAATTAAAAATTGTAAAAAGAAGAAATGGCCTTCAATTACGTAGAAGCCATTTCTTTTTCATCCTATTTTTTCCTTAAAATACGATATCCGTTTTCAACCTTTTCAAAGCCAACTCGTGGATAGTATTCCATTGCAACTGGAGATGACAGTAGCAATAACGTGACTTCATCGGTAATTTGTTCTTGTACTAGACGGATTAACTCCTTTCCTATACCCTGTTTTTGATATTGTTGGTCGACGGCTAGGTCTGATAAATAGCAGCAATAACTAAAGTCGGTAATGGCTCGGGCTACGCCGACAAGTTTGTCGTGAACCCGAGCGGTAATGAGGAGATCACCATTCTCAATCATTCGCTTCAGGCGCGGCAAATCATCAATTGGCCTCCTAATCCCTGAATTCTTAAACACAGTTGATAATTCCTTAGGGGTAATTTGTTCATTTAACTTGTAGATAATTTGTTGCTTCGCTTGCTCCCCAGAAGTATTCATCATTTTATCATCCCTTCTTTTTTATATTTCGAATTATAAGGAAATTCTGGTATTCTCAAAAGGGTCAGTTATAATGAATTTATCCATGCCAGTTTTCTAAGGGAGGAAAAACTTTATGATGGAAATGACAATTGTATTGGACCATGACAGGGGGGACCCATTATACCTTCAACTCTATCAATCTATAAAAAAAGAAATACACGTGGGAAAGATTGAGCCGGGGGTTAAATTGCCATCTAAACGAAAACTTGCGCTCCATTTAGAAATCAGTCAAACGACCGTTGAAACGGCGTACGAGCAATTGCTGGCTGAAGGATACGTTGAGAGTATACCTAGGAAGGGAATCTATGTAAGAGAGATAAATAATGATTTGTTCACAAATGTTAAAGAGGTATTTAATGATGAAAGAATGGTGGTTAGTAAGCCTTCTGATTCTTTCCATATTGATTTTAGTCATGGGAAAATCGACTTAGATGCATTTCCCATATCGATTTGGAGAAAGTTGAGTGTTCAAAGCCTCTATCATGAGGAAAGTGCATTGTTTTTAAATGGCGACCGTCAAGGAGAAGGTTCGCTAAGAGAAGAGTTGGCAGACTATTTATATCAATCAAGGGGAGTAAGGTGTTCGCCTGAGCAAATCATTGTAGGAGCAGGGACACAATATTTAATCTGCTTGCTAACGTTGATCATCGGGCGAGAGCTGGTCTTTTCAATGGAAGAGCCAGGGTTTCATCGGACGCGGGAGGCATTTAAGGATCAAGGAGTTATGTTAAAACAAATTCCCCTAGATCAAAATGGAATAAACATCAAACTGTTATATGAAAGCGAGGCAGAGGTAACTTATGTGACACCTTCGCACCAATTCCCAATGGGAATGGTAATGCCAATTAATCGTAGGATGGAATTGTTACAATGGGCAAAAGAACGGGAAGGATATATTATTGAAGACGATTATGATGGGGAATTTAGGTATAAGGGAAAGCCAATACCCTCCCTTCAAGGTTTAGATACAAATGGACGGGTCGTTTATTTTGGGACTTTTTCTAAATCTTTAATCCCATCCATTCGAATTAGTTTCATGGTTCTACCGATGCCCTTACTAGAAAAGTATAACCAACATTTTTCCATATACAAGCAAACTATTTCCCGTTTACACCAACATACGCTTGAGCAATTTATGAAAAACGGACATTGGGAGAGGCATTTGAATAAAATGAGGACCGTTTATCGTAAGAAACAACAAGTACTTATCCACTCTATTAAAAAATATTTAGGAGACCATGTAGAGGTAGTGGGCGATGATTCAGGGTTACATATTTTATTGAAAGTAAAAAATACTTCTTCTGAAACAGAGCTCATCGAACAAGCAGCAAAATTTGGCGTTAAGGTTTACCCTACTTCTGTTTATTATGAGAATGGAGACTCCAGCCTAAATCAAATGATTTTGTTAGGCTTTGGTGGCGTATCCGAAGCTGAAATTGAAAAAGGAATTCAACTGCTTGGCGATGCATGGTTCGGTGCCTTATGAATAGAACGAGGAGGAAAAGATGTACGTAAAAAAAACGTTAAAGGTTATAGGATGGATTCTTTTACTGTTGATTCTTTTTATTTACCTTAACAATAGTCCATTATTTGTGAAAAGTCCAGAAACCCAACCTACTTTACTTGCTCATCGGGGAATGGCGCAAACATTTAGTATGGAAGGTATTGAGTGGGATACTTGTACAGCTGAACGTATCTTTGAACCAGAACATCCTTATATTGAGAATACACTCCAATCTATTAAAGCGGCTTTTGATGCGGGCGCGAATCGGGTAGAATTTGATATTAAACGTACAAAGGATGATCAATTTGCGGTTTTTCATGATTTTGAACTTGCTTGCCGAACCAATGGGAAAGGTTCTCCCTCTGATTACACGATGGACGAATTAAAACAGTTGGATGTGGGCTATGGGTATACGGCTGATAATGGTCAGACTTTTCCTTTTCGTGGGAGAGGGGTCGGATTGATGCCGTCCATCACGGAAATATTATCACAGTTTCCAGAAAAGGAACTTTTAATTCATATTAAAAGCAGTGAGAGTGGGGACGGAGAACTCTTAGTTAGGTATCTAGAAGAATTATCAAGTGAACAAGTGAAATTAATCACCGTATATGGAGACAATGAACCAGTTGAAATATTGCAAGAAAAAATGCCAGAACTTCGGGTAATGTCGATGAATACAATGAAAAGTTGTATGATTTCTTATCTAAGCTTAGGATGGACAGGATATATGCCAACACAGTGTGAGAACACGCAAATCCATCTTCCGGAAAAATATGCTCCGTTTATTTGGGGCTGGCCAGATAAATTCTTGAAGAGGATGGAAGCGGTTAATACAAAGATTGTCATTGTTGCCGGTGATGGGGGCTGGTCGGAAGGGTTTGATGAGAAGAAAGATCTAGAGCGACTGCCTTCTCCTTTTAGTGGGGAAATATGGACAAATCGAATTGATAAAATTGCGCCTCTAAATAAAAATTGACTTCTAAGAAGCAGTATAGATTACCGCAAATAGAGCAGGAATAGGAGCCAAACTATTGTTGGCTCCAATTATTTTTAGAATGTATTGGCTAAATCTTTAGCTCGAGCAATGGCATTTTCTTTAATTTCTTCTGCTTTATCAGGCATTGCATTGTGCCCCTCAACAAATAATCCTTCAAAAGACGGAACGCCAAAGAATTGCATCATAATATTCAAATAACGGTGCCCCATTTCCATTTGGGCTGCTGGACCTTCTGAATAAATTCCTCCACGTGCTTGAATATGTAGAGCCTTTTTATCACCCAACAAACCGACTGGACCTTGTTCCGTATATTTGAAGGTTTTCCCCGCAACTGCAACAGAATCAATATAGGCCTTCATGACAGGGGGGAACGAAAAGTTCCACAACGGGGTGACGAAAACATATTTGTCCGCGGAGACAAATTGTTCACTTAGTTCGGATAACCGACCTACTTTTGCTTTCTCTTCGGATGATAATTCCTCAAACCCCTGACCAGTACGAAGTTTTCCCCAACCGCTAAAAACATCAACATCAATTTGAGGGATATCTTCCTTATATAGGTCGACAGTAACGATTTCATCTTTAGGGTTTTTTTCTTTGTAGGTGTCAATAAATGCTTTACCTACTGCCATACTGTAGGACATGGTGTCATCATGTGGATGAGCTGTGATATACAATACTTTTGCCATGTTGCACGTCCTCTCTTTTTAATTAACGAGGATAGTTTGTGCAGTTAAATCATCTCTATACTTTGAAAGGGTTCACTTTACTCAAAAATTTTGCTAAGAAGAAGTACATAAAAAAGGAATGTAAAAGAATTACATTCCTTTTTTATGTATTATTCTGTTTTTTCAATCGTGTAAGGGTTTCCACTAAGACTTTTCCTAATTTCATCGGTTAAAACAAAGGGTTCTACATTTGCTCCCGTTTGAGAGGCGCCAATGTTTTGAAGGCTTCCATCAAAATGTACTGGTTTGTTCTCCATAGGTATTTTCACCTCCATCAATAGTAGCATATTCATTATTTTACTAATTATTTAGGTCTTTTGACAGATATTTTTTGAATTTAGGGATATTTTTAAAAAAAGAGTTTTGGGGCAACCTCCATTTCCCTTTAGAACCTAAAACGTTTGTATAATTAGTAATTTCCTAATTTGTCTATTAAAAGCTTTCTACTCTCATAGAATGTTAGAAAGATAGTAGAAAGAAGGTGAGAGGGTGCTAAACAATTTAGATGTTCAATATAAGAATGACATTTTAGAGACGATTATTGATAGTGCCTATGAATGGATTGTTGTCGTCAACACGGATGGCAATATTGTCTATATAAATAAAAACTATTGTCAGTTTTTAGAGATTAACCCAGATGATGCGATTGGTCAGCATGTTACCGAAGTAATCGAGAACTCGCGCATGCATATTGTCGCACAATCAGGAAAGGAGGAAATCGCAGAGCTGCAATACATAAAGGGGAATTACATGATAGCCAATCGAATTCCCATTTTTTCAGAGGGGGAGATCATTGGGGCGTTAGGTACGGTTATTTTCCGTGATACGAAAGAGTGGAATAAAATGAGCTCTCATATAAAAAGCTTGATGCCCAAACTACAGACATATCTACAGGATTTGGTAGATAATAATGGTGCTAAATATACTCTACAAGACATTAAAACAGTCTCCCAACCAATTATTGAGCTGAAGGAAAAAGTGAAAAATATAGCATCTGGTGATATTTCGGTTTTAATTAGGGGAGAAAGTGGAACTGGAAAAGAACTTTTTGCACATAGTATTCATCAGTTAAGTCCAAGAAGTCATCAACCGTTTATCAAAGTGAATTGTGGTGCTATTCCGGAGCATCTGTTGGAATCGGAATTATTTGGGTATGAAGAAGGGGCATTTACCGGAGCAAAAAAAGGCGGAAAAAAAGGGAAGTTTTTGTTAGCACATGGTGGCTCAATTTTTCTAGATGAGATTGGTGACATGCCACTCAATATGCAGGTAAAGCTCCTCAGAGTTTTACAAGAAAAAGAAGTAGAGCCTGTAGGATCTGTAAAACCAATTCCTGTGAATGTACGGGTTATTGCGGCAACGAATCGCCCGTTGGAAAAAATGATTGAAGAAAAGAGGTTCCGTGAGGACTTATTTTATCGAATCAATGTGATGACACTGAAAGTTCCTGCACTACGGGAACGGCAAGAAGACATTAAGCATTTAACAGACTTTTTTCTTGAAAAAATCTCTAAGCGGACAGGAAAACGAATTACAAAGATAAATGAAGAAGTGAGAAAGGTTTTTGCCCAGCATAATTGGCCTGGGAATTTACGCGAATTGGAAAATGTCATTGAGGCGGCCGTCCACCTAACAGAAGCTGACAAAATCACGATTTCTTCCTTGCCTGAATCATTAAAAGGCGACCCACAAGTATTAATCGGACAGCTTTCATTAAAAGAAATCCTTGAGGAGACAGAAAAAAGAATTATTAAGAGGACATTAGAGCAGTTTCACCAAGATAGAATTGAAGCCGCTAAGGCACTGGGAATTAGCAAATCAAGTATGTACGAGAAAATAAAAAAATTCGCGCTTGGAACTGAGGATTGACGGAAGTTCCAGAATTCTGGAATACAGTCCAGAGTTCTGGAATTTTAGTTTATGCTTTCGTATAAAGGTTATTGGATAAGAAGGAACCTTATATTCCAGAATTCTGGATGTAAGAAAATGAATAGAGAACATTCGACGACAATTTAAGCCCTTTTTCAGTTTGGCACAGTATTTGCATATAAAAAGTATGTACAAATGGGTAGACAAGGAGGTGTACGAAAGCGTTTGCTGCTTAAGTGTAAAACGGTCGTTTGACTTAAGGTAAAGGGGGAAATACCATGCTAAGCATGATAGGTCTTATTGGGGGATTAGTTCTTTTAATCTATTTAACTATGAAAGGAATGAATTTGCTAGTAGCCGGTCCGTTATGTGCATTATTTGTGGCGGTGTTAAGCGGTCTGCCGTTGTTCCCACAACAAGTCGGCGCAGGAGAGGCTAATTTAATCACCAATTATATGGGGGGATTTTCAGGCTTTGTGACATCCTGGTATTTAATGTTCTTGCTTGGTAGCATTTTTGGCAAGGTGATGGAGGACAGTGGAGCTGCAGATAGTGTATCAAAATGGGTCGTTGAAAAACTAGGGATGAAGCATGCTGTACTTGCAGTGGTCGCGGCTTGTGCCATTTTGACTTATGGTGGAGTTAGTTTATTCGTCGTGGCTTTCTCTGTTTACCCGATGGCATTGAGTTTATTTAAACAAGCGAACTTGCCTCGTCGATTTATTCCTGCGGCCCTTGCTCTTGGATCGGTCACCTTCACGATGACCTCTGCTGGATCTCCAGAAATTCAGAACTGGATTCCAATTGAATTTCTTGGAACGACTCCATATGCTGGCTGGGAAGTAAGTTTAATTATCGCTGTCTTTATGGCGGTGTTTGGATACTGGTGGCTAAAACGTATGATAAAAAAAGCAATCGCGAAGGGAGAAACCTTTGCGGCACGAGAAAATGACCCAGTTGTTGAAAGTAAAAAGCTGCCTCATCCGGTTACAGGCTTAGTCCCATTGCTTGTTGTCCTTATTATTTCATTTGTTTTTCATGATTCCTTGATGCAATCTGCCTTAATCCTTGCCCTTTTAGGTGGAGTCATTTCTACCTATTTATTGAACAGGAGTTATTTTAAATCTTTCTGGAATGCTGTTTCTGATGGGACAATGGGTGCACTTGTTGCAATTGGGAACACTGCCGCTGTTGTTGGATTTGGTGGGGTGGCCAAAGTCGTTCCGGCTTTTCAAACTGCAGTTGACGCGATGACAAATATCCCTGGAAGTCCACTCATTGGTGGCGCGATTGCTGTAAGTGTGATTGCAGGAATGACAGGTTCGGCCTCTGGTGGGCAGGCGATTGCACTGCCACTATTAGCACCACATTATATTGACATGGGGGTCAACACAGAAGCTTTGCATAGAACGGTGGCCATTTCTTCAGGAGCGCTTGATTCTTTGCCGCATAATGGCTATGTCGTGACGACCATTCGCTCGATTTGTGGAGAATCTCACCAAGATGCATATGGTGCAGTCTGTGCCTTAACGGTTATCATTCCGTTAATTGGCTTGGCGCTTGCGATTGTTTTGTTTTCATTAGGGTTAGGGATCTAAAATTCGGAAGGATGGTTAAACGTGGTTGAGCATAAGGTCGTTTTTATCACAGGAGCTGCAAGGGGAATTGGCTATGAAATTGGAAAAGCATTTGCAAAAAACGGAAACGTTGTCGTGTTAAGCGATCTAGATGAAGATGGGGTTGAAGAAACGGCCGATTCCCTAAGAAATAAGGGAATGAAAGTAATTGGGATGAAGTGTGATGTGACGAATGAGGCTCAGTTAAAGCAAGCTTTAGATAAAACAGTTGAGCAATATGGCAGGCTCGATGTTCTCGTTAACAATGCTGGTCTGCAGCATGTTGCAGCAATTGAGGATTTTCCGAAAGAAAAATATGAGCTGCTGCTGTCCATCATGCTGACGGCACCTTTTACGGCCATCAAACATGTCTTTCCGATTATGAAAAAGCAGAAATACGGTCGCATAATTAATATGGCATCCATTAATGGATTGGTCGGTTTTGCGGGAAAGGCGGCTTATAACAGTGCAAAGCATGGTGTGATTGGCTTAACAAAGGTTGCTGCTCTTGAGGGCGCAGAGTATGGAATCACCGTGAATGCTGTTTGTCCGGGGTATGTTGACACACCGCTTGTCAGAAATCAGATGGCCGATTTAGCTAAGACAAGAAATGTGCCATTAGAAAGAGTTCTTGAGCATGTCTTGTATCCACTTGTTCCACAAAAAAGATTATTAGACGTGGATGAAGTGGCTCAGTATGTGTTGTTTTTAGCGGGGAATCACGCAAAAGGAATTACTGGTCAAGCGTGTGTGATTGATGGAGGATATACTGCTCAGTAATTTATAGATAGATAGAAGAAACTAAGAGAGTTAATTAGGATACTCATAAGAGGTGCGGTCATGCACCTCTTTTAATTTGAAGAAAAAATAAGGTTGAACCTTTATACGCTATGATTAGAGCGTGTAAAATAAATAGTAAAAAGGGCACAAAAAAGAAAATACATATACATAATATGGTTATTGTAAACTATGGGTGTATATTCGAGTACCGCTACAAATGGCCCCCCCATCCTAGTTAAGTATTCCTTGTTTAGTAAGAGGCCATACTCCAACGAAGGAAGTATGGCCTCTTGTGTTGAACAAGTTTAAGTGAGGATAAACCAAGGTCACCAAATCGGTAGCTGAATTGGTCATTGACCTGAATGCAGTACGTTCGTTGCACTTAATAAATTGCCATCAGGATCCTTAAAGCCAAATCCTCCTAACCCATTCTCGGGATGGATATTTAGTGTTCCAACATGAATGTTTTTCTCCTTTAACCAATAATAGAATTCTTCTAACTTGGGAGTATAGAAATCAATTATGCTATGTATAATTCCATTATTCGTATTTGTAAAAGAAGTACCTTGAGCTTCTTCCGTTTGAACTAAGTAGAAGGTGGGAACTCCTTTTGCCTTAAATGTAAGCATCGCATTTTTTTCGCCTTTAAATTCAAGCTGAACACCAAGAATATCAATATAAAATTCAATCGATTTCTCTAAATTGGTAACGGGTATTTCAAGTGTAGCGACATGTGAAATAAAATGAGACATTCATCTTTCCTCCCCTTTGGTAAATTGTTCCTGCTATTTTTATTTTACACTGAAAAGGAAAGAAATCCTATTAGGAGGTAGTAAGAAATGAAAAAGTGTCTAGTCGTTTTAAGTATTTTATTATTTATTTCAGGGTGCAAGTCAACGCCTTTTGATGGGAATGTTGTCATTGATTGGGTAGATTTTATTAAATGGGATGGAATTGAATATAACGGGATCCATACAGCGGTCATAGCTGGTGAGAGTGATATTGGAGAAAAAATTGGTGAAATTCAATTCATGGTTGCGGACAATGTCACCAATTCAAATTATAAAATTAAAAATGGGGATGCGGCTTTCCATGAGAAAGGAACTGAACTCTATAGAGTAAAAGGCATGGACGACATGATCGCTGTTAAGTCGCCGTCTGCTATTAACGGATTTCAAGTCTATTATCCAACTGAAAAAACAAAATACAGTTGGCATTTTCAAGATATGCCATTGGAAAAGGTAAATAGAATTGAAATCTATGAAGCTTATACATCAGAAGGAATCAAACGAAGTTCAGAGGTATCAAACCTTGAAGAGGTTAAGAGTTTTCTTACGCTTCTAGAAAGCAGTGAAGTGGATTCTACCTTTCAGCCCAGTACTGAAAAAGGTGATCCAACTTATTATGAAATGGTCTTTTATACAGGTGAGCCAATCGCCTATAAATATGGCATGCAATATGATGGAGAAACATTTTACTGGTACCCGTGGGATACTTCAATTTTACCCACAGAAATGAAGGGATATTTAACCAAACCAAATTAGGATTATTTATACACCCATTCGTTTAAATGTTTAACTTTATCAATTTAAAAGGAGGTTTGTATGAGAGAAATAACATCGGGGGTTGTTCATCCAACAATTAGAGAACTTCTTTCCTATGCAACTACTATGGAGAAAGTTGATTATGAATTAGCTCGATATATAGATTCTAGCAATCGTAAGTTGTATGAGTACCTTCTTAATGATGAAATCGTTGGTTTTGTGGTTGTTCGAATCATTACATCACAACATGATGAAATAAAACATATTGCCGTTTTGCCTAAGCTAAGAGGTCAAAGTATAGGGAGTAAGATGGTTAAGTTTGTTTGTGAAAAACACGGTTTGAGTTTAATATCTGCTGAAACTGATTGTGATGCCGAAGAGTTTTATCGGAAATATGGATTTGAGGTAATAAATTTAGGAGAAAAGTATCCCGGTGTTAAGAGGTTCAGGTGTGAGTATAAGGTAGGATGATTTTGCTGGACTTAATATGATCGAGGAGGTTTTTCATTGATAATTAGAGAGATAAAAAGAGAAGATGCTGAGCTTTTAGTGATGCTAATCAACCAAGTTGAAAGTGAATCTGAATTTCTATTGTTTGAATCTGGAGAAAGGAAGTTAACGGTTGAACAGCAGGAAAAACGAATAGAAATGATGAAGCAAGAAGGAAATTCATCTATATTAGTTGCTGAGGAAAACAGTGAATTAATTGGTTATCTTATCAGTATGGGTGGACAGGCCAGAAGAAATAGACATACAGTTTATCTTGTAATTGGGATTAAAGCTGAGTATAGAGGACAGGGAGTAGGAAGCAAACTTTTTGAATGCCTAGAGGAGTGGGCGAAAGAGCAACAAATCCACCGCCTAGAATTAACAGTTGTGACTCTAAATGTAGCGGGGATTCGTTTATATCAAAATATGGGGTTTGAAATAGAGGGGACAAAAAGAAACTCTCTTTGCATTGATGGAACCTACGTAGATGAATACTATATGTCTAAGCTATTATAGCCATCTAACCAACACATCGAGGAATCAAAAAGCGGTGAAAAATCACCGCTGTGTTGTCGATAAGAAATCTAATTTTCATTATATAATGGCGAAAAAAGGAAAGAGTTTACCTCTATTTCTTCTTCTTGTTAATTTCCTCTGTTACGACAAAAGCGAGATCGTCGTTTCCAAATAGGGATAGTACTCCCAGTAAGGTTTGGTCAGAGACTTCGCCAGCTTCTTCTTTAGGAACTGTTAGTTCGAGGGCTTCTCTCAAGGCTTGGTTGGCTGCTTGGTGAGGATAAGCTCGTAGATATAGTTCTTCGGGGGCGAGATCGTGATTCACACACCACTGTGCAAAAACAAGAATCATCATTTTCTCTTCCCCTTGGTAGTTCTCGACGATCTTTTCTTCCAATTCTTTTTTGTTCATGTGAAATCTCCTTCAAATTAGTCTACCTAGATTATACTAGGTTCATCGCCGAATGAAAAAAGAATGATAGATGTTTAAATTTTTATTTAACGGAAGATAATGATTAGGTAGAAGTTCCTAAAAGGGAGGAGGCATTATAATGAGTAAAATAGAAATTGGTGAAGTTTTCACTATTAGTGATGAAAACAATGAGGAGCAAGAAGTTGAGGTATTGGCTACTATGACGCTTGAAAATACTGAATACGTCGCCGTCAGCTTTGCTGAAGATTTAAAGGAAGAGAATGATGAGGATATTGATGTCTTCTTTTTAAAAGTGGATGAAGAGGGAGATTTCGCTGCAATAGAAAGCGATGATGAGTTTGATAAGGTTTCCTCGATGTTTGATGAAATGATGGATGAAGAAGAAGCAGCAGATCCAAACTAAAAAATATCATAAAATTGGTTCCATTAATTTCTGTAAATCAATTAATGTTAGGGATGAAGTCGCAAAGATTTCATCCTTTTTTAATTGTAGGAAAATGTTTTATCGAGAGAACAATATTTTGGATAATATATTTTTATTTTTAAAATGGTTCCTTTTCTATTTTCCGTACATAAGCTTAAGTATGAGGGGGGAAATCTTATGAAAATGGCACAGGAACCGTTTGAGCAAGAAACTCTTAAACATATTCGAAGTAGATTAGATTATATTTACTCCATTGCACATACTTATAATAATGATAACCCCGAATTAATGGATGCGATTGCAAGTCTAGCTGCGGTAGCCAATATGTATACAAAGGTTCATTTAGAGGAGCTGAATGGAGAAATCATAACAAAAAGCCCCCAAGGATTTATCGTTAGTGAACTAGGAAAATCCTATTCAAGGATGAAGGAATATGAGAAGCGAAAAGACAATGACTTTCCTTCTTGGAAGCTATAGGGTTGCACAGTTAGTTTTGAAGGATATGACCTTTTCATCTTAAAGCACCTTTTTTGGTGCTTTTTATTTTTGTCTTGTAACAAGAATGAATTTTACCGTTTTCTCTTGGAATTTCCAAATTTTTTTAAAAAATATCTACAATTTATTTCAATTCTTTCTTATAATTGGTTTTACCTATTCGCTTGACTCATTTGGAGGAGGAGTGACTTATGTTGGATTCTTTTAAGGTTAACCTAACCCCTTTCAACAGAGAACGAACAATCCGTGTGTATTTACCAGCTAATTACGACAGTAGCCAACAGCGGTATCCTGTATTGTATATGCATGATGGTCAATATCTTTTTAGAGATGAAGATACAAAACGTGGTGGCAGTTGGAAAATAGGAGATTCTCTCGATAGTAGTGGATATGAAGTCATTGTAGTTGGGATTGATTGTTCTGGTGGCCTGTTCCGTATAGAAGAATACGGACCATGGGAGAATGATTTTATCAGGGAAAGAATCGATGGAGTAAAAGGCACTGTTGGTGGGCAAGGGGAACTCTATGTCGATTACATAGTAAATGAACTAAAACCGATGATTGACGAAAAGTATCGAACGAAAAAAGAGGATACGGCGATGGCGGGAAGTTCGATGGGCGGCTTGATTACCCTTTTTGCGGCATGCAAATATCCGAGTGTTTTTACAAAAATTGCTTGTATGTCTTCTGCCTTTTGGTTTAATGAAGAAAAATTAAAACAATGTATTGAATTAAGTGACCTTCAGTTCATTGAAAAAATGTATGTTGATATCGGAACGAATGAGGATACAGGAAGAATGAGTAGTGAGGCTTATCTGCAGTGCAATAAATGGGTGTACAGTTTACTAAAAGATAAAGTTTCTAACCTGAAATTTACTGTAATCGAGAATGGAGTGCATACTGGCAAGGCTTGGGGAGAGCGGTTTCCAGGAATTATCGAGTATTTGTTTGGTAAAGAAATTGGCCAATGAAAATTAAGAAAGAACATGTAAACCTCGTGGTCTATAAAAAGTGAATAGAAAGCGGTGGACCTTTTTGAAACAAAATATTTATGATAATCCGACCTTTTTTGAGAAATATTCTTCGTTACGCAATAGCGGTGTAACCTACAATGACTTTGTCGAACAACCTGCGATTAAATCGCTAATCTCAAGTCTTAAAGGGAAGTCTGTTTTAGATTTGGGGTGTGGAGATGGTAGGTTTGCAAAGTATTGTATTGATAATGTTGCCACAAACGTCGTTGGTGTTGATATCTCAAGCAAAATGATTGAGCAAGCTCAGGTAGAAAATATGCACGAAAACATCAAATATTTGTGCATGCCGATAGAAGATTTGGATTTACCGAATGAGAAATACGATTTGATTATCAGTTCGTTGGCGATTCATTATATTGAAGATTACCCAGCCTTATTAAAGAAAGTATATGCATTATTACATAATAAAGGTGAATTTATCTTTTCAATGGAGCATCCAATTGTTACGGCTCGAAAGGAAATGAACAATTGGGTTAAGGATGATGACGGAAACAGGTTGCATTGGGCATTGGATGACTATCATGAGGAAGGGAAAAGGGAGCAACAGTGGTATATTAATGGGGTAATAAAATATCATCGATCAGTTTCAACCCTAATAAATGGCTTGATAGAAGCTGGATTTACCATTGAAAAAATCATAGAACCCCAATCCATTCCTGTTGGAATTCAACAAATGCCAAAAATCATCAATGAAAAGAGAAGGCCTTCATTTATTGTCTTCAAAGCAAAACTAAGATGAATAGGCGAGTGATAACTTCTTCGTCAATTTTATTTTGAAAAGAATGAAGTATTTTTCAATAATAAGTACTTGGAGGGATAGGAATGAATCCATTAATGATTGATTTTCCAGAAGAATTCTCAACTGAACGCTTGGTGATTCGCATGCCTAAGCCTGGGGATGGACAAGCTGTTTTTGAAGCGATAAACGCATCCATCCAAGAGCTTAAACCCTGGATGCCATTTGCTCAAAACGAACAATCCGTTCAAGATGTTGAATTAAATATAAGAGAGGCATATATAAAATTCTTAAAGCGAGAGGATTTGAGATTACTAGTTTTTCTTAAAGAAACTGGAGAACTTGTTGCTTCCACTGGATTGCATCGAATCGATTGGTCCGTACCGAAATTTGAAATAGGCTACTGGATTGATAGTCGATTTGGTGGGAAGGGCTACATGACGGAAGCAGTAAGCGGAATTACCGATTTTGCCTTTCGCGAGTTAAAAGCGAGGAGAGTGGAAATACGATGTGATGTAAAGAACCAAAAAAGCCGTGCTATCCCGGAAAGATTAGGTTTTACCTTGGAAGGAATTTTAAAAAATGACGATTGGTCTGTGGATAAAAGTGAATTAAGGGACACTTGTGTTTATGCAAAAATAATGTAAATGAATGATTCTGGAAATGGGTTCACTAGTAATTATATAAAGGGGGATGAGGCTTGAAGAGAAACGATCCACTTGAAGTAGCAAGAAAAATTGTTGAGAAACACTTTCCTACCTGTCAAGGTGCTTTACTGGCAGGCAGTGTGGTCCGAAATGAAGCAACAAAAACGTCCGATTTAGATATAGTCATTTTTGATAGCCAACTTGAAGCTTCTTATCGGGAATCCCTTAAGGAGTTCGGGTGGCCGGTAGAAATTTTTGTCCACAACTTGATATCATATAAGTCCTTTTTTAAGAGTGATTGTGAAAGAGCACGACCTTCGTTGCCACAAATGGTTTCAGAAGGAATCATTTTAAAAGAGGGTGGTTTCATTGAAGGTATTAAGAAAGAGGCGCAAGAGCTTTTAGATAAAGGTCCAGAGGAGTGGTCGGAGGAAACCATTAGAATGAAGCGATATTTCATTACGGATACTTTAGACGACTTTATTGGTTGTTCGCAAAGAGCTGAGGAACTATTTATTGCTAATGCTTTAGCAGATTTGCTGAGTGAATTCATTTTGAGGACTAATCGAAAGTGGATTGGGACTTCCAAATGGAATGTACGCTTATTAAAGCGATATGATGAGAAACTCGCGGATGCATTTGTCGAGGCATTGGATCTTTTTTATCGGGAAGGCGATAAACATCCAATCATCCAGTTTGTGGAGGATACGTTGAAACCCTATGGAGGCAGACTTTTTGAGGGATTTTCCATAGGGAAGAAAAAAGAGAAATGGCAACAATAGATGACCTACTATTTTTTAGTAGGAATTTTTTTTGAGAAAATACAGTTTTTTAAATAAAATCTATCCAGAATTTTAATGTAGAAAACCTATGGCCAAGGTGTTTGCTCTGCCTTTTTTCTTAAGTCGAAATGTACATTGCTATATGCCTTTTGGAAAATTTACAGTCCACTGACATAATTTTGGGTTTTCAATTGCAAAATAAACATGAATTCTGTTAGAGTTGGAAAGGTCTGTCTTGGTAAGGTCTTGGATAGAAAGTAATTATACATATGTACGAAGAAAGGAACATTCTATGAAGAATATTTCAAATGTTTTTTGGATATCCGTTGCGATTGTGCTCGCAGCCGTCATATTTGGTGCTTCCGCGCCGGATAGTTTTGAGGAAGCAACAGGAAATCTGCAAGCGTTCTTAACCTCAGCCTTTGGTTGGTATTATTTAATTTTAGTCACAATCATTGTTGTATTTTGTATTTTTCTTATTTTCAGTCCTGTTGGAGCAATAAAATTAGGAAAACCGGATGAGCAACCTGAGTTTACGAAAGCTTCTTGGTTTTCGATGTTGTTTAGTGCTGGAATGGGAATTGGACTTGTATTTTGGGGAGCTGCAGAGCCACTTTCCCACTTTATATCACCTCCATTAGCGGAGGGAGCTACGAATGCCGCACATAAAGAGGCGATGCGATACACGTTTTTCCATTGGGGAATCCATGCATGGGCGATTTACGCATTAGTAGCCCTTTCATTAGCGTACTTTCAATTTCGCAAAGGTGAGCCGGGGCTCATTTCTGCTACCTTAAAACCTGTTTTAGGGAAAAGTATGAATGGATGGCTAGGAACTGTTGTGGACGTACTAGCTGTTTTTGCTACCGTTATTGGGGTCGCAACCACTTTAGGTTTTGGTGCAGCGCAAATTAATGGAGGATTATCGTATTTATGGGGGATACCAAACAATTTCTTAATGCAATTTATTATCATAGCGGTTGTAACTGTATTATTTATGATTTCCGCATCAACTGGATTAGGAAAAGGAATTAGGATATTAAGTAATGCAAATCTGTTTTTAGCGGTAATACTCCTAATTCTAATGTTTTTCGTAGGACCTACCATTTTGATTCTCAATATGTTTACCGATTCAATCGGAGGATATATACAAAATATCATTCAGATGAGCTTTCGTATTGCGCCATTGAATGAGGAACATCGTAGCTGGATTAATGGCTGGACGATTTTCTATTGGGCATGGTGGATATCTTGGTCCCCTTTCGTTGGTATTTTTATTGCTCGTGTATCAAGAGGAAGAACAATCCGCGAGTTTTTAATTGGGGTACTGTTGCTCCCAGCCTTGGTTAGCTTCTTCTGGTTTGCGGTGTTTGGAAACTCTGCGATTGCAGTTCAGAATGCCGGAGTGGTTGATTTAACTCAATTTGCAACAGAAGAAGTATTATTTGCTGTCTTTAGCCAACTTCCATGGTCGACACTATTATCGATTGTAGCTATTGTACTTGTAAGTACGTTTTTCATTACTTCAGCTGATTCAGCGACCTTTGTACTTGGGATGCAAACCACTCATGGCTCTTTGACACCACCAAATCGAGTAAAATTCACTTGGGGCATTGCACAGTCAGCTGTTGCGTTAATCCTTTTATATAGTGGCGGATTGCAGGCTCTTCAGAATGCATTGATTGCCGCTGCTCTTCCATTTTCATTTATCATGGTATTGATGATGGTTTCTCTTTACCGCTCGTTAACCAAAGAGAAGAAGGATCTCGGTTTATATTTCAAACCAAAACGTAAAAAGGAGCCTGAGATAAAAGATAATAAAGCTTGATTTCATTTATTACTGAAAGGAGTACCTCCCATATTTGGGTAGGTACTTTTTTTTACTTAGGTACGAGAGATCAAACTTAACCTTTAATAACGGAATAAAAATGGGTTTGACAGTCTTATTGTATTAGTGTACTATTTGATTAGTACAATAATACAGTTAGCGAGGGATATAAATGAATCCAATGAAAGGTTTGTTAATAAAGGACTATCGCATCTCGAGACAATCCTTTTTAATTTGGGCAGGCGTGTTGGTGCTAGCGCTGGCAGGAGGTATTGGTTTATCCGTCTATACATCACAACCAGCGGGGACATTGCCAGTTTTAGTTTTAACAGGTTTCGCTCATTTTGCTTTTGCACCAGTGCTCATGTTGACACTGCTAAATTTGGAGGCAAAAACACAGTTATGGCTGTACACACCCAGGCGGGGAATAGAGCTTATTCTTTCTAAGTATGGTGTGATTTTTTGCTACCAGCTTGTTTTACAAGTTCTATTAAGTATATTTGCAGCTTATAGTCTCTTTTTGTTTGGTAGGGAAGTTTATGAGCCTATAGGGTTTCGGTTATTTTTAGAAGCAGCGGTGGTTTTAAATGCTCTCTTACTGGTGGTTGGTCTTTATCTGGCTACGTGGCTTACATTCCTATGGACAGTCTTTCATTCGCTGAAAAATCTTGTGAAAACTGTACGCTGGTTCATTGTGATTGGGATTGTTATTGTCTATAACACAATCGAGAGCTATCTTTTAACTCTTGGGCCAATAAGGAATTTTATTACCAAGTTTAACTTTAATGTGATTTCTGAAGCAGCGCTTTCCTATAAAGATGAACAATGGAGCGTCATTCTTGATTCTACTGCAATACCGGTGATTCCGCTTTTCTACTATGCGCTGTTGATCATCATCCTTATCACCGCCGCTGCTAAACTTCTTGAACGAAAAGTGGAGGTGTAGGAGATGGGGGGAGATTTCCAGGCATCAAAACCAATATATATGCAAATTGTTGACAAAATCACCAGTGAAATTGTTCAGAGAAAACGACAGCCTGGTGACAAGCTTCCATCGGTAAGAGAGATGGCTGTACAAATGGGGGTAAATCCCAATACAGTGCAGCGAACTTATGCAGAACTTGAAAGGCTAAGCATTGTAGAGACGAGAAGAGGCCAAGGGACGTTTGTATCTGATAATAAAGATCTTACGGAGGAGTTGGGACGCAATATGCAAGATGTAATTATAAAATCATTCATACAAAAGATGGAGGAAATCGGCGTAGATAAAAAACAATTAGTCCGACTTCTTCAACAATATCTTGGGGAGGAACAATAAATGGCATTAGTACTGAAGAATGTCAGTAAATCCTTCGGGAAAAAGATTGCTTTAAAAAATATCAATCTTTCGTTTGAGAAAGGGCGAATATACGGACTACTGGGCCCAAATGGGAGTGGAAAGTCGACAATGTTAAAGCTATTGACGGGGCTTGTTTTTCCGAATGAAGGAACGGTGACGCTTGACGGGCATCCTGTCACGAGGAAATCTAGTGAACAGGTAGCTTATTTGACAGAGCTCGATATGTTCTATGATGTTTACACTGTTGGGGAAACGGTGGACTATATGGAAAGTCAGTTTGCAGATTTTAACATGGAAAAGGCTAGAGAACTTTTGGGGGAATTAAAGCTTGATCCTTCCCAAAAGGTGAGATCGTTATCAAAGGGGAATCGCGGTAGGCTGAAGCTTGTGACAACATTGGCACGTGAAACTGATGCGATTTTGCTTGATGAACCATTTTCTGGACTGGACCCAATGGTTCGAGATTCAATTGTGAATAGTTTATTGAAGTACATTGATTTTGAAAACCAGGTTCTTATTATAGCGACCCACGAAATCACGGAAATTGAATCCTTACTTGATGAAGCGATTGCCATTCATTATGGGAATGTAATCGGTCAAGAATCGGTTGAGACGTTACGTGAGGAGCAGGGATTATCTATTCTGCAATGGTTCAAACAAATTTCAATAGAACAAGGGGAGGGATGAGAATGAATTCTGTACTAACTCTTAAAAATGTTAAGAAAACAATCAATAGAAAAACCATCATAAATGGGCTTAGCTTCTCAGTTCATGAAGGAGAGGTATTTGGTTTTCTTGGACCGAATGGTGCGGGGAAAACAACGACGATTCGAATGATTGTTGGGTTGATGGACATTAGTGAAGGGGATATCGTCATTTGTGGCAAGAGCATTAAAGATGATTTTACCGGAGCAATTCGTCATATTGGGGCCATTGTTGAAAATCCGGAAATGTATAAATTTTTAACAGGTTATCAGAATTTAATGCAATATGCACGAATGCATAACGGGATATCAAAAGAAAAAATAGCCGAAGTTGTAAAACTTGTGGGACTTACAGACAGGATTCACGAGAAAGTGAAAACATACTCATTGGGGATGCGACAACGGTTAGGTCTCGCTCAGTGTCTATTACATGATCCGAAACTATTAATCCTTGACGAGCCCACAAATGGCCTCGATCCAGCAGGAATTAGAGAAATTAGGGACCATTTAAGGATGCTGACCCGAGAACGGGGCATGAGCGTGATTGTTTCTAGCCATTTGCTTTCAGAAATGGAACTGATGTGTGACAGGATTGCCATTATCCAGAACGGAGAGTTAATTGATGTTCAGACCGTAAATGAATTCGTAGAGCGAGAATCCGCGTTGTTCGCATTTGAAACTGGCGATCTCCACGAACAAGAAACTACTTGGCTAAAGAGTGAATGGGACGCAACGATTGGCGATGCCGGGTTTACTGTAGAAACGGCTAGAGAGAAAATACCTGGTTTGATAAAAAAACTTACGGCTGCAGGGGTAGATATATATGGGGTCAAAACGGTGGCGAGAACTCTAGAAGACAGATTCCTTGAAGTGACGTCGAAATAGGAGGGAAATCATGGGGAAATTAGTTATCAATGAATGGGTGAAATTGTTCCAGAGAGCGGGGACATTGGTAATGTTTGGTATTGTTATCTTGATGGTTCTCGGTGTAGGAGCATTTTTAAAATATGATGAAATACAAAATCCTCCACTGGAAAATCCGAATTGGAAACAAGAACTAACAACTCAATTGGAGGGTGACCGGGCAGCATTGCAAGAGACAGGGCAGAACAATGCAAATCTGAAAATGTTCTATGAAAGGCAGATTGCGATTAAAGAATATCAGATTGAAAATGACCTCGCACCTGAAACAGGTTATAATGTCTGGTCTTTTATTGGTGAAAACATGGGTGCTATCGGTTTTATTGGAGTATTTACGATTATTATCGCGGCAGGAATGGTTTCTTCTGAATTCTCATGGGGTACGATTAAATTGCTTCTAATCAGACCGATTCATAGGTCGAAAATCTTGTTGTCCAAATATATTACAGTCGTATTATTTGGTGTTATGATGTTAACGGTTCTCTATGTAGTATCAGCGGCAGTTGGCCTTGCTTTATTTGGTACACCAAAGGAGGCACTACCGCATTTAGCCGTCGTCAATGGAGAAGTAGTCGAAAGGAGTCTTTTCCTC
The DNA here is from genome assembly GCF_044803185.1 of Mesobacillus maritimus. GTDB lineage: Bacteria > Bacillota > Bacilli > Bacillales > Cytobacillaceae > Mesobacillus_B > Mesobacillus_B maritimus_B. The sequence goes on along the minus strand of NZ_CP085225.1, from coordinate 3,630,793 downwards.
AATCTAATCGGTGAATACTTACTTACTTCGATTGACGTACTCATGCTTGCCACAATGGCATTCATGATTTCAGCTGTATTCCGGAATAGCTCACTCGCAATTGGATTGTCCTTGTTTCTTATGTTCATGGGCGGGACGATTACAATGTTACTTGCAGCTAGATACGAATGGGCAAAATACATCCTCTTTGCCAACACGAATTTGGCCGTTTATTTTGATGGGATACCCCCGGTTGAAGGGATGACCCTGACCTTTTCGGTAACCATGCTTCTCCTTTACTTTGCGTTGTTTCAGCTCTTGGCATTTTTCGTATTCGCTAAGAGGGACGTAGCAGCATAATCTTAAAAGATGGCGCGTTAAATATAAAAAAGCAAACCAGTGGTTACTGGTTTGCTTTTTTGTTGGACTGTACAGGCACTCAGTGGCGCGCATACTACCGTCGTGGTTATCCACGTCTTCCGCCGCGACCGCCACGTTTTGTTTCGGTGCTACGCTTAAGAGAAGTTAAATTTTCTTCACTTGATTTTAAGAACTTTGCCATTTTATCTTCAAAGGTTTCCTTTGGTTTAAAAGCACCTTTTGAACGAAAATCTTTTGAACGGTTATCACCGCGACCCTGACGTGGAGGGCGCTGTGAATAAGAAGAAGATGCTTGGCCTTCAGGGCGATCAATCGCCTTTTTAATGGATAAAGCAACTTTCCCGTCCTTTTCACTCAGTACTTTTACCTCAATTTGGTCGCCAATTTTAAGATGGTCGTTTACATCTTTAACATAGCTGTCTGCAACCTCACTGATATGCACAAGACCTGTTGAGCCTCCAGGCAATTCAACGAAAGCTCCAAAATTAGTGATACCTGTTACTTTACCCTGTACTTTGCTACCTACTTCGACTGACATAGAAATATGGTTCCCCCTCAAAATTGTTAAACACACTCTATTATAACAAATTATAGAGAAATTACCTCGTACTATTTTTCACCTATTTTTTCCGATTATGTGACTGTTTATTCGCTTCTTATATAAGACGGTCCAAATAGCTGCTATTTAACGGTTTTAACGACTTTAATTCTTGTTGTATTTCTTTTCTGTAAATGATAAATCCAGTTTATTTTTACAATTAAAGTCGCTTTGTTTGTTATTTCAAGTATAATGAACCGTAGTCATCAGATGGAGAATATGATTTTAAACAATGAGAATTATATACATAAGTCCGATAATCCAAATAAATGAGGTTTTTGCATGAGTGAAAAAAGTTTTGAGCGTTATCATTTAAGTGATGAGATAAAGAAAGCACTTGCTTTATTAAAGTATGAATCACCAACAGAGGTTCAAAGGGAAGTGATTCCTTTGGCGTTGGAAGAAAAAGATCTTGTCGTAAAATCACAAACAGGCAGTGGGAAAACAGCGGCATATGGGATCCCTTTATGTGAAATGGTTGATTGGGAGGAAAAAAAGCCACAGGCTTTAATTCTTACTCCGACCCGTGAACTTGCCGCTCAAGTTCGCGAGGATATCACGAATATAGGAAGATTTAAACGCTTAAAAGCGATGGCGGTTTATGGGAAAGAACCTTTTGCGAAACAAAAAGAGGAATTACAGCAAAAAACACATGTTGTTGTTGGTACACCAGGTCGCGTGAAGGATCATATTGAACGGGGCACTCTTACCTTAGAGAAAATAAAGTATTTGATCATTGATGAAGCTGATGAGATGTTAAATATGGGCTTTATCGATGAGGTAGAAGCCATTATTGAAGAACTTCCAGAAAACAGAGTCACAATGGTTTTTTCCGCAACCTTGCCTGAAGATGTTGAAACACTTTGTCATAAATATATGCATGAACCAAACCATATCGAAATTGCCTCCACTGGAGTGACAACCGATACAATTGAACACTTTTTGATTGAGATAAAAGAAGAGGCGAAAATGGCCTTACTGAAAGATGTCACGGTTGTTGAAAACCCTGATAGCTGTCTCATCTTTTGTAGGACTAAGGAACATGTTGATGCGGTGTTCACTGACTTGGATTCCTCCGGGTATTCATGCGAAAGACTCCATGGAGGATTAGAGCAAGAAGACCGTTTTGCGGTGATGAACGGCTTTAAAATGGGGAACTTCCGTTATCTTATTGCGACCGATGTTGCTGCAAGGGGGATAGATGTGGATAATGTTACGCTTGTCATCAACTATGATGTCCCAATGGAAAAAGAGAGCTATGTTCACCGCACTGGACGGACTGGAAGAGCGGGGAACAAAGGCAAAGCCATAACCTTTGCGACTCCATATGAGGGGAAATTCATTAAAAGTATTGAAAAATATATTGGTTTTGAACTACCTACGATGGAAATTCCTAAACTGTCAGAGGTGGTTGAAAGTAGAGCTGAGTTTGAAGAGAAAATGGGTGGTCGCCGAGTCGTTCATAATAATAAAACAGCTCGAGTCAATCAAGGGATTATGAAGTTACATTTTAGTGGTGGAAAGAAAAAGAAGCTTCGGGCTGTTGATTTTGTTGGGACGATTGCGAAAATCCCTGGCGTAAATGCAGAGGATATTGGAATTATTACCATCCAAGACCAAATGACTTACGTAGATATTTTAAATGGCAAGGGTTCTTTAGTGTTGCAAGCGATGGAGACTACTCCGGTAAAAGGGAAAAAGTTAAGGGTAAGTAAGGCAATCAAATAATGAAAGGTTAATTATTTCCATCGTATGGGTAAAGTCAACAGTGTAATACTAAGAAAACGATAGTAAAAGAAGTTCGCACTTACAAAAAGGGGGAAATGACATGGCAGAGGGAAAAACTGAAAAGCCAGTAGAAGAGATAATTAAAGCAACTTTAGGTGACATGATTCAAATTGCTAAAGGTGAGGAAAAGGGAAAAAAGGGGAAGGTCGTAGCGATAAGGGATAACTCTGTGATTGCTGAAATTGGGATTAACCCCAAAAAGAACGAACCAATTAAAACCGTGGTCAACCATAAAAATTATAAAATTGTAAAATAAAGAATCTCAATTGGCCTGACCTTTATATGCGGAGAACGCTAAGGGGTCAGGTTTTCTTAGGAGGTTCAGAAAAAGGGGTTAGATTATTAGTGAAATACTTAAAGACGCAAATGAAACAGCTGGTTAAAGAAAATAGAGAACTACAGATCCATTTAAAAGATTTAATGCAAGAACACGAACTCGAGAAAAACTTTGCTCTCAAAGCTTTATATCATTCAGAAGTAGCTGATGGCGGCAAATATCAAACGGCCTATCAAGCACTCGACTTACCCAAAGGGTAAGTTTTTTTTTGTGGTTGAGGAATTATAAAAGTTCCAGAGTGTCGATATTTGTATGCGTTGTCACCATCTATCTACAGTCCATACGCCGCTGAACAGGGCGCCCGAGCTTTTCTAATTCGGTATAAGATTTTGAATAGTAGTATAATAGAAAATAAGCAGTAATGGAATTCGTGATAAAATAAAGAGAACAATCCTAAGCATCAACATACACATAATCATAAAAATTTAGGAGGCAATAATGAAACATTTTGTTGCAATACTTACTGTAATAGCAAAGGGTTCGGATTTCGAATACAAAAACTAAATTAGCATACCAATTAGTAGTCCTATTTTCAACTGAATTAGACTGCTTCTTTTTTGTTGATATATATGGGGTTTAATAAATTAAACGGTAAATCCGCCTTGAATTTCGAACCCCTTTTAACATGGTGTCATAAGTTTTTGTCGGCATGAAAATTCGCATGCTAATTGTTAGACCAATTGGTGTGCTACAAATGATATTTAATAATGATATTTAACTAACAGGGGGTGGGTGTTGATGTCTGAGAGGCAGATAAATGAAGCAGACATTCTTTCTTATCCTTAATTGAGTAACCTCTGAATGTTTAAATAAGGGGAGTTTTTCCCGTTAAGGCAAAGTAAAATGGTCCATTTTCATGTTTTTCGAGTAAATAGGGGGAATCTTGAGACCGTCGATTAAGTTGTAGTTTATATCGCTTCTAACCCTTATTTCACATACTTTGTGAATTTCAATGGATTTTTTCACAAACTTTCATTGATTTTTATGTATTATTCCTTTCAAAGGCCTTCTACTTGTCCTGATTTTCCTAATTTGGGCAGACGGAGGCCTTCGCCCGTTTTTCGTATTTTTTGTAACGATAAATGGGCTGGATGGGTTCAGCTATTTTCTTTACCATAATTTTCACATTGATCACCATCGCCGTTAATTTGGACGTGATCCTTAATGATTCTCGCCCTCTTGTTCTTGGTTTCCTGAGTCCATGATGGTTGGCAGCTTCATGATTCGTTCTTTCCACATCGTATCGAGCCCTTAATGCACTCTTTCCAGCTTCGGTTAGATTATAGGATTTTCCTTGTTCCATGATTTCATAAAAATCACTGATAAAGACGGTTCGACCTTTTTTATTGGTCGTACATTGTTCAAATAGTGGGCAAGTTTGACAAGTTTTCTCTTCGAATTTGAATTGATGGCCTTGACTAGGGTTATTTCGCACTTTTATAGAAGTCGAGTACCCTTGAGGACAGGTGACCTCGTCCAATTTTGCATCATAAACAAACCAATCGCTTTCTAACAAACCCGTTGGGTTTGTATATTTTTGTATAGGAGCGGTCAGTAAAATCTGCATCTCTTGTATTTTCTGACGATTTTCACCTGTGCCATAGGACGTATCACCGATAAGTTGTTTTGGTACTATCCCGTGATAATCGATCACTTCCTCCACCATCGGGGCAAGACGTTCTCCATCCCACTCGTTCCCTGGAATGGGTTCAGTATTCAAGATTAATCCGTTCTCTCTTGACTCTATGACTTGGACTTTATCTCCGGTAAATTTCAAGGATCTTGATTTGTATCCACTCCGGACATCTGGATCATAGGCACTTCGGATCCGATCTTGTGGTTTTTCTTTTTTGGATAATTCTTGGTATTGAAGTGGTTCCTGTTCGGCACCTTCGGGCTTATCTGGATCAATCGGTTTGGTGTTCTCTTGTAAAATTTGATAGAGGATGGCTTGAAGCTCCAAACAACGAAGCTGCTGTTTTGCATTCCCCCATGTCCAGAATAAAGGTTTTACCTTTTCGCTTTCTAGCCAATGTAACAGACTATAGGCTTCCACCACCAGGCGGCTAAATAAGACCAATCGATCCTTTTCAGGAGTTCGCTCGGAGAGTCGTTTCAGAAAGCTGTTGAGCGCACAGTCTTGTAAAAGTGAGGTATACAATTTCGGATATGTACGTTTGATGTGTTGAACAAGTTGAAGGATTCCTTGTTGGATTAAACGGTAAGCCCCCACCTTCGCAATGTTCGCATACGTATGGAAGGAATCAATAAGCCAGCGATCATTTTCTTTCCCCCATAGCCCTTTGGCCAAAGCTTGGGAAAGAACATGGTGATGACAGGCATCAAAAATGGCAGAACCCATACGATCTCGGTCGAGTCCTAAAGTACTATGATCGAATCCGTTAAAAGATACAGGTACTCCCAAAAAACGTTTTAAATGGAGATGATAAAGTATGGCCTCTTCCATTTCACGATCAGAGTAATTGTGATAGCGTTGCGCAAAATGAATCTTTAATTTTAAGGAAGGAGCATAAGGACGTTGTCCTTGGGGGGAATACAAGGGTGCACAGAGTTGATCTGCAAAGGAAAAGTCAACCACTTGTTCGACTCTGCTCCAGAAAGGATGTGGAGGAACTGAAGAGAAGACTTCATAATCTGAAAAGGTTAACTGACCAAATGTTTTATATTGAATGTGCGCCATCACGATCACTCCATACATAAGATATATCTAAATTTTACCGTACATATGGAATGAGGTGATGAGTAAATTAAAGGATTTTGAAAAAGTTTGTGAAGAAGGAGATTTTTTTAGTTAATCGACGGTCTCATTTCTCCCCTTATTTTAGTAGCTTATCACCTGGCAATTCTTGAAGATTTGGAAATCGCTGAACCGGGCTTATCTTGGGATAAAAAATGCTTGGAGCATATATATGTCTCCAAGCATTTTTCTTTGCTGATTTACTTGCCAAATTGCTTTTTAATTCTATTGCGAATTACTATACGAAAAGCAATGTTAATTCGTATTTCGTACTTCAAAGTAGAACTGGTTACTGTAATAGCATTAGGTTTTGTTGGCTTTATTACGACTATCATTTTATCATTTTCACGAGATGCGGCCTTTTATGGCGCATTTATCCCGATTATTACAATTGGTCTAATTATTATCACGATTCTAGCAATCTATGGAAAGATAAAGAATAGAGTACCGAAGATTATCGCGATGGTTTTTCTTTCAGTAAGTGCAGTAACCTTGTTTGTGCATGAGGGCTATCAAACCTATCTTACTAGTCTCGAGGTGGTCAGTACTCAGGATGTTGATCTGACCGAATATATGCCATTTGCTGAAGATACAAAATCAGTGAAGTTAAAGGGGGAATCTACTTTTAAAATTAAGGGCGATCTCCCAACATTAGATGGCGCAACGGCTTTATATCCTATTTATGCTGCCTTTGTTCAGGCGGTATACCCAGAAAAGGAATAGACTTAACGTTGACACCGATTGGTAGAGAGGCTTTTGTATTCTTTGTACATAAAGATAACCCGGTTGAAGAATTATCGATTGGGCAGCTCCAAGGTATTTACTCTGGTAAAATCACGAATTGGCAGGAAGTTGGCGGAAATAATGAAAAAATTCGTGCGTTTCAACGGCCTGAAGGAAGCGGTAGCCAATCGGCTCTAATGAATGTAATGGATGGGGTTCCCTTAATGGAACCACCGTCAGAGGATATCGTTTCAGCGATGGGTGGGATTATTCGTGAAAAAACTAATTACCAAAATAGAAAAAATGCGATTGGTTTTTCTTTCAGGCATTTTTCACAAGATATGGTCGATAACGGGAAAATTAAAAACATTGCGGTTGAAGGGATTCTCCCTACAAAAGAGAATATCCAAAACGAGACGTATCCGCTTGTAGATAACTTTTACGCCTTCACCTCGAATCACGAGCATCCTCATGATCAGCCTTTTATTGAATGGATGCAATCTAAACAAGGACAATGGCTTGTCGACCAGACTGTATACGTTCCAGTGAGGTAAAATGTACAAACTCATTAATCATCCCCTTACACCGTTGGTTCAAAATAACGTTTAAAAGGGGATGGTTTTATTATTTAATCTAGTTGAAAGAGTTTTTTTATTCATCATTCTGTTTTTTTATATACTATATTTTTATAGTAATTTGAAAGCATGATCATCAATACATGATAAGGGAGGTTATTAAGAACATTTTTTTGGTTAAATTTTAAAATTTTTGCTTTTACTAGCAGCCAATCTAATAAGAGTCGGTAACCTAGAAATTTTACATTGACGAATAGACTGTTCTTCACATCCTTGGTTCGTGCTGTAAAAAAGCCAACGATTATGGAGTATAGCGGCATAAGGATAAAATGTTCATACCATGTATGACGGTGAAACCCAAACCTCAATTTCCCCATGAAGGATTCAAGAAATAAAATATTTACAGAGGTTACCATGATTAAATTAAAGGAAGAAACAAATAAAATAGCTGGAGTGCGTTTCTTTAGGTGTTCATCCCATTTACTAGTAATCCAAAAATAAATAGGTAACAAAACCAGCGTATACGTTGTTTTCCACCAATATTGAGTATAGATACCCAGCCGAACGAATAAATGTTCAATCGAGGCAAAGTAGATGCTAGCAAACAATTTGAATTTCCAGCCTAAATGAAAACTGGTAATAAATAATGCGGTAAAAGGAATGAAAATGGCTTGTGAAAAGACTGCTCCGAGTATACTATCTAGATTTTTATTTTTTAACATAGCTGGCTTGTAACGGTAGGCTTTAAATAAATTATACGTAAAGTACTCAAAAATGTACGCCATGCCTATATTTGATATCAAGGCAACAAATAATTGTTTGCGATTTTTATTTTTATAAAAAGTAAAGATGAGTAAGGAAGAATGGATAATGAGCAATATTAGGTAAGGATATTTATTATAACTTTTTCTCCGCCTCATATAAGACTCCTTCCGAAAGAATGATTTGAAAAAGACTAAGCATAATCCATTCCTTCCATCTTTGCTTCCAACACTTTCTCTTTGAATTCTACCCCCTTGTGAGCAGTTAATATTTGTTGTCCAGTCTTTAAAAATTGAATAAGTTCTTTTTCAGGCAAATGGGTTAGGTTAAACGGGAAAGAGTCCATCTTTTTAACAAATTCGACAACTCTCTTTAATGCCTCAGTGCCATCATGAGTCAAAGTTACCCTTTTAGATCTTGGTTTTAATGGATGAACAGACAGGGTAATGTAGCCTTTTTTTTCAAGCGGGCGAAGCAACCGAGTAACAGTCGAACAATGCCAACATCCTAACTGGCTAATTTGTGAGGGCGTAAGGGTCCCATTATTTGTTGATAGTAAAAATAAGATATGTTGTTGAGCAGGTGTAAGGTTGAAAGTTCTTCCTAATTTAGCCCAATGCTCATCTAAACAAAAATACAACGCACGTACCGTTAAGAGGATATTCTGTTTTTGCAATAAATTCATTTTAAATTCTCCTATCTTGGAACACGATTGTAGATACAAGTATTATGATTTGATGGAGATAGAAAATATATGCATAAATTAAAGGAAGTGAGTTAGAAGGGATTTGAAAGTTAGGATGTGGATTGGCATAGTACTTTGAAAAGAGAGTTCATCCTAACCTATAGACATAAAAAAACGCTCAGAGACGATCTAAGCGTTCGTTTACCACTGAAAAGGTTCTGTCGTGTTAACGTATTTATCCCGTTATTTGAGCAACTGTCTTAGTTGTTCGGCATGTTTTTTATTTGCATCAATAACTTCCTTAACTTATTGTCGGCTGTCGGAATCCAAATCCCCCTTAACAAGCTCCTCTGAATATTGAACTCCATAGTTAACTACCCCGTGTAGGGCGTCATCAATCATTTCGGTTGGGTTATCTGGTGTCATGACTTTGTGCATAAAGCTATGTATTGACCCAGAAAACCCTTCGTCGTCTGCAGGTACCCCGCCTAGGTTTTGAATCCGCTCAGCTAATCTTTGAGTATTAAGTTTGCTTGTCTACTGCATCGCCTGAAAGGAATGTTTTAACTCTTGATTGTCGGTCTTTTGAATATAGTGTTCAAGCGATCTAATCCCCATGTAGGTTCCTCTAAGCAATGTGTTTAATTCCTCAATAATAATATCCTTTGACATTAATTATCACATACCTTCATTCTATTATGAAAACTACTAAGGGGGATTATTCTTTGGTTTAGATTTAAATCACACCATTTTAAAAAATATGGTTCCAATGCATAGTAAAAGAAAAGATAAGAAACAATAGGATGTGATAATAAATGGGTTTATTATCCAATTTTTTTTATTTTGAGAGTAATCTAAAAGGAGAATGACAAATGTCTAATGTAAAATTAGCTGTAATCTTTTACAGCATGGGTGGAACAAACTATCAACTAGCTCAATGGGCGGAAGCAGGTGCAAAAGAAGCGGGTGCTGAAGTTAAGGTATTAAAAGTAGAAGAATTAGCACCACAATCAATCATTGATCGAAATGAAGTGTGGAAAGCAACGGTAGAAGCAACAAAAGATGTACCAATCGCAACCTCAGACGATCTTGAGTGGGCAGATGCCATCATCTTTAGTGTCCCTACACGATTTGGAAACATGCCATCCCAAATGAAACAATTCCTTGATATCCAGGGTGGATTATGGGCAAGTGGAAAAACAATTAACAAAGTAGTAAGTGCCATGACATCTGCACAGAATCCACACGGTGGTCAGGAAGCAACACTGTTGTCCTTATATACATCGATGATGCATTGGGGTGCGATTATCGCAACCCCTGGTTATACGGACCCAGTGATCTTTGGTTCTGGAGGAAATCCATATGGAACAAGTGTGACAGTAGGTCAGGACGGAAAGATGATAGAAGATGTAGAAGCAACTGTTAAACATCAAGCCAAGCGCACCGTGACAGTTGCAGAATGGGTAAAGAAAGGGTCACAATGATCTGAAATAAAGGAGGCTTACTAGGGATAAAACTGTTATGGTTTTATCCTTTTTATTTTACAGAGGGAAACCTTTTCGCCTTAAATTGTCACTCAATTTTTTTACAAAGGATTTACATCCTCAAAAGAATATGTAATATTTAGATAACTGATTAATAAGGAGCGTGATGTTTTATGAAAATGATTCTCCGTAGTCATATTAAATGTTTCATTCATCAAAATGAGGGGGATTTACGTTAGATCATTGTTGAATCCTCCTACCAATAAGGAGGAAAACATTTGTACGAACTAGAAAAGTTAGGTTATCAATCGATTTTTGAGCATGATATTCATGCAAAATACGCAATGGGGCGCATTGCAACCCATTCCAATGGTATTTATAAAATTCTTTCACCTCAAGGTGAATTTCAATCCCAGTGTTCTGGAAAATTTTATCATCTTGCAGAAGAGCCTAGGGACTTTCCTTGTGTCGGAGATTGGGTTTTATTTGAACCGCTAATTGCCGACGGAAAAGGAACCATTCATAAGGTTTTGGAACGCAAAAGTCTTTTATCACGTCATGGAGCAGGAGAAAAGAAAGAAGAGCAGCTTATGGCGGCGAATGTAGATATTGTTTTTTTAGTAAATGGATTAAATGAATTTAACCTGAGAAGGATGGAACGTTATTTAATCCAGGTATATGAAAGTGGAGCAACCCCTATCTTGATCTTGACGAAGCGAGATTTATGTGAGGATGTCGAAGCAAAGGTGAAAGCTGTTGAGAAAATCGCCTGGGGTGTACCGATAATTGTGGTGGATACACTTAGTGATAGTATGGAACCGATTAAAGCACATCTTTCAGTAGGGAAAACAGGGGCACTGATTGGGTCTTCGGGTGTTGGGAAATCGACATTGATTAACCGCTTAATGGGAGAAGATATTCAAAAAACACAAGGAATTCGTGACGCGGATGCAAAGGGAAGGCACACCACCACCCATCGAGAGCTCTTTCTTTTACCCAAGGGGGGAGTCATCATCGATACACCAGGCATGAGGGAGCTCCAGTTATGGTCGGGTGAAGAGTCTACGAACGAGACTTTTCAAGATATTTTAGGTATAGGTCAAGCGTGCAAGTTTCGAGATTGTCAACATAATCGAGAACCAGGGTGCGCGATTAAACAGGCCATAGAAAATAATCAACTTTCTATAGAAAGATATAATAGTTATCAAAAGTTACAACGTGAAACAAAGTTCCTTGATCTCAAAGACAAGTATGGGACCCATCACGCGGCGCGACTTCAAGGAAGGGAAATTCGCAAGAAAAAGAAATAAGAGAAATAGGAAATGACTCTGTTAAGACGAATTCGCTTATGAATTCGTCTTTGTTGTTTTTTAGGAGCAGTAAAATATTATGGGAATATGAGGGTTATTAACAGGAATTACAAAACGAACAAAGTACACTCCGAAAACATAGGCATATGATAAGTTGAAAATTCTTTGAAGGGAATGACCAATATGTATCATAATCCTAGAACCAACCTAATCGATTATCCATATATGAATGTTAATACACAGGGTTATAGCTCAAATTATATGGCAAGAACCTCCCTGGGATTGGAACAAGAGGCACTTGAAGCGCTGCTTGCGGGAATGAAAAGAGAAGCTTCTGCCATCGACATTTATAGTCAATTATTTTATATTGCACCAAATCGGAATCATAAAAATACCATTCAACATGAATTAGTAAACAAAAATGCCCGTTTGAAACAATTTACCGACTTATATATCGCGCTCACTGGGAGGCAACCTGTATACCAAATCGATAAACCTAGTATTAAAAATTATCATGATGGGCTTCAAAAAGCTTATGAAGCAGAGGTAGAAGGTTCTCAGGAATATTGGAAGAGTTATTTTCTTACTCAAAATCCACAAGTTCGAAGTGTATTATCATGGGCTTTTCTAGAAGAAGAGGAGATTGCTACACGATTTGAAGGGTTTCAAGAGGGCGGTGGGCAGAAACTAAAAGATTATGGACCAAATCCATTTGTCATCAATATTGATGAGGCGACTAAACAAAATGATACGTTTCGTACTGCCTTATGGACAGGAGATCATTTACAAGTAACACTCATGAGTATCGATGTTGGAGAAGACATTGGCTTAGAAATTCATCCAGACCTCGATCAATTTTTAAGGGTAGAACAAGGTCAAGGTGTTGTTCAAATGGGGGATAGCAAAGAACAATTAGATTTCCAAGAAAATGTATATGATGACTATGCCATCGTCATTCCAGCAGGCAAATGGCATAACCTAACCAATACTGGGAATGTACCACTTAAATTGTACTCTATCTATGCCCCTCCTCAGCATCCGTTTGGAACCGTTCATGAAACGAAAGCAGAGGCAATGGAAGCTGAAGAAAACCATCACTAGGAAAATCGGAAATAAATCTGTACAAGGATGAAAAAGCTTGGTTGCTTTTTTCATCCTTATTTTTATGTGTGATGAGCTTTAGGGGGAGTTATTCCTTAATTTTCAATCCCAACAAAGCTGCAAAACCGATTGCTTGTTGTGGAGAAACTTCGCAACCAGGTAAATCTTCTAGGCCGACACTTAGAGCTTGAAAAGTGGAAGTACTAATATCTGTTCCTTTGAGTGGGGTACGGGTAAAGTTAACTTCATCTAAGTCGCACCGTTCAAATTTTATTTTATTAAATCGGCATTCGTAAAAATCCGCATTTATTAGCGAACTCTCTTCAAATCTAACTTGTTTTAAACTTCCATAACCGAAAGAACTTAAATTCAAGTTGCAATTCTGAAATAGAACATTCCCAATATGGGACTCCGTCAGATTCACCCCTAATAGTTTGGAATTTATAAATTCAACTCGGTGGATGCTAGCCCTCATTAAATCACAATTAGACAAATCGCAGTGTTCGAAAACTACGTCAGTTAACTCGATGTTTCTGAACGAGACCTCGCTAAAGCTAACATTTTGAAAGACAACCTGAGTAAAATCTAGTTTATCGATATCAACTCTGTCGATTGTACAATTGGCAATGATGCAAGTATGTAAAAAGGGTTCCTCCTGATCGAAAATATCTTGAAAGTTGGCCTTAGGTAAGTTTTCGGAAACCTTAGGTTTTTCTATTTTTATTTTTTGTGCCACAGTGATCTTCACCTTTAAGTTTAGAATGTCATGCTAATGTAAAGGTAACATAAAAGCTGGGGCGAATGATATAGAGATTATATAGTTCTATTTTCTTGTTTTTTACCCAATATTTGCAAATAAATTACAATAAAATAGCATTTTCCCTATTACAATATTAGAATTTAATTTATAATCTATTAGGTAGCATTACAGTTACATAAGAAGTAAGTAGGGGAAGAAGTGGGAAAAACATTTATTAAAATTGCAGCGGTCTATTTTTCAATCGGAGTGTTACTTGGGATGACAATGGGAATCATACATGACTTTAGGTTGACTTCTCTCCACGCTCATGTGAATTTATTGGGATGGGTTTCGACAGCCCTATTTGGTGTTATTTACTCCATTTATGCATTAGCGGCTAAAACACAGCTAGCTAAAATTCACTTTTGGCTTCATAACATCGGGCTCCCAGTTATGATGATCGGGTTGTTTTGTGAGTCATTTGGCATTACGGTCGGTGTACCTATTATGATTGTTGGTTCATTAGCTGTTGTCATCGGTACAATTATCTTCACGATTAATATCTTTAAAACATTGAACACAAGCTCAATTCAAAGTTCAAATAAGGATTTACATGCATAATTCGGATAGTAAAAGGGACTTTCTTCTAGGGAAGTTCTTTTTATTTGGAGGAAGCGTGAAACGGTATTGTTCTCATCAGAGTACATATTTGATAGACTATTTCTATCGGGATCTAATAAGTAGTTGAGGAGAAGATGATGAGGAAACCATTAATAGGTGTATTACCATTATATGATGCTGAAAAAGAAAGCTATTGGATGTTACCAGGATACATGAAAGGAGTCGAAGCTGCCGGGGGAATTCCCGTTATGCTGCCGTTAACGACTGACCATGCGGTGATTCAGTCATTAGCTGAATCGTTTGATGGTTTTCTTTTTACAGGAGGCCAGGATTTGAATCCGAATTTATATGGTGAGAAAATTGAAAGCTTCTGCGGGGAGCTATGTGCGGAAAGGGACCTAATGGAAGAGCATCTCTTTAAACTAGTAGTAGAACTAGACAAACCTGCTTTTGGAATATGTCGTGGTGTTCAATTGTTTAATAGCTTATTAGGCGGTACTCTTTATCAAGACATACCGACTCAGTTCCATTCAGAGCAACAAGTCTTTCACAAGCAACAGCCACCTTATACAGTACCTGCTCATCCGGTTTACATAGAAGAAGGAAATGCACTTTATGAAATTGTAAAATCGAATTCTTTAATGGTGAATAGCTACCATCATCAAGGAATTAAAAAGCTTTCAGAGCAATTAAGAGCGGTGGCACAAGCGGTAGATGGTTTGACAGAAGCTGTTTATATGCCAGGTAAAACCTTTGTTTTTGCTGTGCAGTGGCACCCAGAGTTTAATTATCACCTGGATGATCATAGTTTCAGGCTTTTTAGTACCTTCGTTGACCAATGTAGAAAAGTTTCGGTTTAATTTAGTAATGTTAAAGATAGGAAATTGCTTTTAAAAAGAGTGAATTCGAATGTCGAGTTATGATGATTAACTTTGGACCTGAAAACAAATAGGAGGTACATAAGATGGAGATAGGGTTAAGTACATTTGTCGAGACTACGCCGGATGTAAAAACGGGTGAGGTCATTAGTCATGCGCAACGAATTCGGGAAGTCGTGGAAGAAATTGTTTTAGCTGATCAAGTAGGCTTGGACGTGTTTGGTGTCGGGGAGCATCATCGTGAGGATTACGCGGCTTCTGCCCCAGCTGTTATCCTTGCAGCAGCGGCGTCACAAACGAAAAAAATTCGGTTAACGAGTGCGGTTACCGTCCTTTCTTCTGCCGACCCGGTTCGTGTGTTTCAGGATTTTAGCACTTTGGATGCGATATCAAATGGTCGTGCGGAAATCATGGCAGGGCGAGGTTCATTTATCGAATCGTTTCCTTTGTTTGGCTTTGATTTGAACGACTATGACGACTTGTTTGAAGAGAAATTGGACCTGCTTCTTAAAATAACAGAATCCGAAAAAGTCACTTGGAAAGGGGGTCATCGTCCCGGTATTCAAAATCTTGGTGTCTACCCACGCCCGGTTCAAAATCCATTGCCTGTTTGGATTGGCAGTGGTGGAAACTCTCAATCAGTCGTACGGGCGGGGCTCCTTGGGTTGCCGTTGGTTCTCGCGATTATTGGCGGTCGACCAATACATTTTGAGCCACTAGTGCGACTCTATAAGAGGGCCGCTGCTAAAGCAGGTCATGACGTCTCGAAATTGACAGTAGCCTCGCATTCCCATGGTTTTGTTGCTGAGACTACTGAGGATGCGGCAGATAAATTCTTTCCTTCGACACAACAGGCGATGAACAAGTTGGGAAGAGAACGTGGATGGGGACCTTATGATCGCTCTAGCTTTGATTTTGCGCGTAGCTTTGAAGGTGCTTTATACGTAGGAGATCCAAAGACGGTTGCGGACAAAATTATTTATCTACGAAAGAACGTTGGCATTACCCGTTTTATGCTTCATGTCCCAGTTGGCACCATGCCGCATGATGAGGTGATGCGTGCGATTGAACTTTTAGGAAAAGACGTGGCTCCGATGGTCCGCGAGGAAATAGCAAAGTGGGAAGCTAGTGGTGAAGGCAAAGAGTAGCTTCGAGCTTTAGACAATTAAAATGAGAAACACGAGCGATTTGAGAATGATCGCTCGTGTTTTTGTTTTATGTACATTTCTTTTCTTTAATTTCCTCTAATAAGGAAATCACTTTTTCATTCTGCTCAATGATTCTGTCATTTTGCTTCCTAAGTTTCGTGAAATCGAACATAAAAATGATAAGGATTACCGTGATGAAAATAAGCATGTACTCCACCCCTAAATTGCTTGTTTATGAGAATTGTACCATTTGTTAGAATCCAAAAGGTTAAAAAAACTTATTATTAAATACCTTTGCAGAGGGCGATTTCATAAAAAGGAAATAGATGTACACACTAATTTAGGAGGTGAGAAAACTGGAAAAGCAGGATAAAAATCGTTATCATAATGACGAAACGAATGAACAACCACAAGGCTTTTTTGCGTCATTAGAGAGCTTAAGCAACAACCTCTTGGATCTTGTGGTGGATGATGAACCTACTAACAAACAGGAAGATCAAATGCATTAAAAGAAAAAACGCCAATAGGCGTTTTTTTATTCTACCACTATTTTTTTTTCTTCTTTGAATTGTCTAGAGCAGCAAGCTTCGTCTTATCAATGGTTTTTAATGCAACTTGAACATGGATATGCTTATCATCCACACTTTCAACAGTAACAACCTTCCCTTTACGGCCTTTAATGGATATCGCATCACCTTCTGAGGGTGCTTGCTTACGAAACTGACACAGTAAAACTGTTCTGTTTTCAATAAAAGAAATAACAAACATGTTGGACCCCACCTGTTCCATAAAATATGTGTTCATGCCCATTAGGCATCCTTCTATAAAACTATAGGATGAGGAGAAAATTTAGACCAAATTAAAAATAAAAACATTGTTTTTTCGCCTTTAACTTACTAAAAACAGCTGATGGATGGAAGTGATTATCAGCCGCTAGCTGGTGTTGTTCATTGACCATGTTTTTAACGAATATGGTACAATCGAGTATGAGCTAATTCAGCTGTCCATATATTTAAGCAGTATGATGCGTCATCTTAAAGGAAGGAGCGAGTCTTTTTGAATGTAAAATTAAGTCATAAAATGATAAAAGAGAAATGTGGGACCGTCTCCTTCAAAAGAGGGGACGCTTTTTATCGTGGGAATCATGTTGTATTTAAAGAACATAGTTTAACTCTATGCAAAGCAATAGTTAAAGGAGTAGAGGACTTTCAGGTCACAATCGAGAAGCAGGAAGATGGAAGACTTCATACATCCTGTAGCTGTCCGAAATTATCATCCTTTCAAAAGGATTGCCAGCATATCGCCGCCGTTTTAATTTCAATTTACGAGCAGCGAAGAGAAACATCTAATGAAAGTCTACCGAAAGCGGACACTAAACCGGAACCCGAAATTACTGAAAGCTTTCTCACCTTATTTGACGATCAGTCTAAACGAAAAAGTGTTCATCAGCTTCATTTTGAAAACAGAGAAGTTCTTGCAGTCCAGTTAATCTTTAAGCCTGTTACAGAAGAAAATGGCCAATCGATGATGGGGATTTCACTCAAAATTGGTGGAATGATAGTCAAACAATTACGCTCATTATTATTGAACATCGCAGAAGGGAAGCCTGAAAAAATAAACGCTTCATTTCTCTATGACCCTACACAACATTGTTTTTTAAAAGAGCATGATAGCATTCTACAACAATTGATAGAAGTGATTCAGGATAAGAAGGTTTTAGCAGCATCAGAAGAAAACATATCGAACGAAGAAGATGAAATTCTGATCTTACCACCTTCGGCTTGGAATCAAATGGTGCCGTTGCTGACAAAAGCTCCTTCTGTCCATCTAGAGTATGATGGTAAAACTGTAGAAGGGCTGCAGCTTGCGAATGGACCACTCCCATTAGATTTTGCGGTAGAAAAGAGTGAGAAGGATCGTTTTCACTTGCATGTAAAGGGTCTGACAAGCATCGTTGTGTTAAAACCTTACCATTCGATTATTGCTGATGGAAAATTATTTGAGTTGACTCGGGATGACTTTCACAGGCTTACTGAATTAACTCAAATGATTGATGCTTCCGGAAGGAACTACCTCCCACTAGCTAAAAATCAGCTTGGCTTTTTTATGGAAAAAGTTGTTCCAGGTTTAAGGAAGATAGGTGCTGTTCATATACCGATAGCATTTACGAAGGAGTTTATCCAGACGCCACTTGTAGCAAAGCTCTACCTCGATCGCGTGAACAATCGATTGCTTGCCGGGCTCGAGTTTCATTATGAAAAGATTGTATTTAACCCTTTGGATGAACGGGAGGCTCATGCAGCAACAATTTTGATAAGAGATGAGGAAAAGGAAAATCAAATTCTTAGTTTGATGGAGGAGAGCTCATTTGCTCAGACAGAAAGCGGTTATTTTCTACATAATGACCAGCTAGAATACGAGTTTTTAACTCATATTGTTCCAAAACTTCAAAAGCTTGTTCAAATTTACGCCACCACGGCTGTGAGAAATCGAGTTTTTCGTGGAACGGTTGCTCCAAAAATTAGCGTGAAAATAAAAAAAGAACGAACCAATTGGCTCGAATTTAAGTTTAAAATGGACGGTATTCCCGAAAATGATATCCGCGAAATTCTTCAAGCTTTGGAAGAAAAACGCAAGTATTACCGTTTGCGAAATGGCTCGCTCCTCTCGTTAGAGACAAAAGAATTTCAAGAAATTGAACGTTTTCTGAAGGCTCTTCCTGAACAAACGGAGGATTACGAAAGAGAATTTAATTTACCTATCGTCCGAGGTCTTCAGCTTTTAGACTCGATAAACGAAAGTGGTGCCTTCGACTATGAGGAGTCTTTCTATCAGTTTCTTGACAAAATTCACCATCCAGAACAATTGGAGTTCGAGGTGCCGAATAGGTTAGTGCCAATCCTAAGGGACTATCAAGTCCATGGCTACAAATGGATGAAAACCCTTGCCAGCTATAACTTTGGAGGCATTCTTGCGGATGATATGGGGCTCGGCAAAACCGTGCAGGCAATTGCCTATATTGTTTCCGTGCTTGAAGAAGTTCGAGCTAAGAGGCTACCAGTATTGGTTGTTTGCCCTACGGCTTTAACGTATAACTGGTTAAGTGAGTTTATGAATTTTGCTCCAGAGCTGCAGGCCATTGTAATAGATGGGACTCAGAAGGAACGATCTGAACTTCAGAAGGAAATGAACGATATGGACGTAGTGATTACCTCATATCCGTTGCTACGAATAGATTTGATCTGGTTTGAAAAGCAAGTCTTTCATTCTGTGTTCTTTGATGAGGCACAAGCCTTTAAAAATCCTTTGACGCAAACAGCGCGAGCGGTCAAGAAAATTCAAGCCAATCATCGTTTCGCACTTACAGGTACGCCAGTGGAAAATTCAATTGAGGAACTTTGGTCCATCTTTCATGTCGTGTTTCCAGAGCTTTTCCAGGGATTGAGAGAGTACAGTCATCTTTCGAGAGCGACGATTTCACGGAGGATTCAACCGTTTATGCTGCGACGGGTGAAGGAGGATGTTCTTTCTGAGCTTCCGGAAAAAATCGAGTCGATGGAATCGGCAGAGCTTTTGCCAGAACAGAAACAACTTTATGCTGCGTATTTGGCAAAGCTTCGACATGACACCTTAAAACATTTAGACAAGGATACACTCCGTAAAAATAAGATAAGAATCCTTGCTGGTTTGACAAGGCTTAGGCAAATTTGTTGTCATCCCGGTTTGTTTGTCGATGGCTATAAGGGAAGCTCAGCGAAGTTTGAACAGCTGATGCAAATCGTTGAAGAATCCAAGCACTCAGGACGTCGCGTATTAATTTTCTCACAGTTTACGAAAATGCTTGAGCTAATTGGCCGTGAGTTAGCGATTCGTGGCTTGCCTTTTTACTATCTTGATGGTCAAACGCCGTCTGAAGAACGAGTGAACATTTGTAATCAATTCAATGCTGGCGGTCGGGACTTTTTCCTTATTTCCCTAAAAGCAGGGGGAACAGGTCTTAACCTGACGGGGGCAGATACTGTTATTCTTTATGACTTATGGTGGAATCCGGCAGTTGAGGAGCAAGCGGCAGACCGAGCCCACCGAATGGGGCAGTCTAATACCGTGCAGGTTATTAAATTAGTAGCACGGGGAACAATTGAAGAGAAGATGAATGAACTACAAGAGAAGAAGCGACATATGATTGATGAGATTATTGGCTCACAAGAAAAAGCCAACTCAACTCTTAGCGAAGAAGATATTCGGGAGATTTTAAATCTTTAGGAAAAGAGGTATGCTTAACGAAAGCTTCTTAGTAGTTGTTTAATTTAAAAATATTGTGGGAAAATAAAATGATTATATGATTCATTCAATTAATATGCTACTATGTAACTTATCAAAGGATGTGAAAAAACATGATTAAAATTGAAATACCTACACCAGATCTTACGATTACTGAGAGACAACAACAACGAACAGAAGAACAGCCAGAAATTAAGCCTATTTATGGCTTCATTGATTTTCATTTGATTCCACGAGATAAGGGTGGCATTTTCTTATTTTACAATATAAATGATGAGCTTCTTTTTGTTGGGAAGGCACGTAAGCTGCGTCAAAGAATTAAAAAGCATTTTGAAGACAATGTATCACCAATCAAATCCCACCGAGATGAAGTCTATAAAATTGAGGTATGTATCGTAGACGACCCGATGGATAGAGAAATTTATGAAACGTATATTATCAACAAACTTCAGGCGAAGTATAATGTAGACAAAGTGTTCTTTCGATAAGAAGGAACGATTTAAGTAAAGGGGAAGCCAATCCTCAATGAATTGAGTTGAGGAGGGCTTCTTTTTTGTTACCCTAAATTTGCCTCACATTCTTTACTTTTAAGAGGAAACAGCTTTTAGTAAACACCCACTGTTGCAGGCAACAGTGGGGTGTGATGGTTAGCGAGACGCTTGCTTCCACTCCGTTCTTAGTAATGAAAAGGCGCAGGCATCGTGATTTTGCTGGTTTTGATAAAGGTAGCCTCTAAGCAGACCTTCATTTTTAAAACCTAAGCGCTGTAACAAGTATATGGATGGTTCGTTCTGCGGGTAAGTGACAGCTCCCAACCGAAACAATTGTAACTCCTCAAAAGAAAAGCGTAGGACCTCTTTTACGGCTTCAGTGGTAATCCCTTTATTCCAATATAAAGGGTGCAACTCATAGCCAATTTCAGCTTTTTTCCCCCGCAAATTAAGGTTATTTAATCCAACAGTTCCAACAAAGGTCTCTGTATTTTGTAATAGGATCGCCCAACGCATGCCTTTATTGTTTTCAAAGGTATTGTGCATAGACTCTATCATACTTTCGGCATCTTCAATGGTTTTCAGGCTGTCCATTCCGTAATACTTTGTCACTTCATCTCGAGACATGATGTCAAAATAGCTTTCAGTATGTTTTTTTGATACTTGTACCAATTCGAGTCGTTCTGTTTTTAGTACTTGAAATTCCATATCCTAGTCTTCCTTTCAAAAAATCGGTCTTTATTCGTATTAACAATTGGTCTTCCTTTCGATATGAATGAGGCGAATTCCTTTATCATACGAATATTTTTATTTGCAACTTTTTTCTTTTACTGCCTGAATATTTAGGTTATGGTATTGGAGTCAGGATGTCCATAAAGGAAATGACTGGATTTACCCAATTTTCCAGTTTATGATAGTAATAACGACTGGAAGCTATTTGAGAGGGGGAGTGTAATGGGGACGATTGCTGAACAACTTAGTGGTGAAGCCCATTTAACCAGTGCAGAAAAGAAAAAAATTATCTTCTTAAGTTGTTCTGTGTTATTGTTTTCTGTCATGAATGGAACGATGTTTATGATTGCTGTTCCGGACATTGCGAGATCCTTTTCTCTCTTGCCTTCACAGGTTAGCTGGGTTGTAACAGGGTACATAATTATTTATGCAATTGGAGCATTAATGTATGGCAAATTAGCAGATATCTATCCGTTGAAAACGTTATTAACGATTGGACTTAGCTTGTTTGCGACGGGTTCTATAGTTGGTTTCTTTGCTCCGAACTATCTATTTGTTATTCTAGCACGGCTGATTCAAGCATCCGGGGCCTCATCAATTGTCGCACTCGTTTTTATTGTTCCTTCAAGATATTTTCCAGAAGAAAGAGGCCGGATATTAGGAATTGTTTCGAGCACAATGGCTTTTGCCTCAGGAATCGGTCCTGTCATTGGTGGATTTGTCGCAGGGGCATTGAACTGGCAATTTTTATTTTTAATTTCGGCAACTGTGTTCATTACGATTCCGTTTTTTCGGATTTGGATGCCAAGAGAGGAAAAAAAAGAAGGGAAAGTGGATGTTCTTGGTGCGATCCTCATTGCATTCGTAGCCGCTTCTCTTATCCTCTCAATTACGACATTTAACTGGTGGTTTATCCTAATTAGCGGCGTCTTCTTTAGTTTATTTGCTTGGAGAACTTTCAAGAGTGACAATCCCTTTATTCATCCTAGCTTGTTTCGGAACGTGCCTTTCAGAACAACCATTTTCTCTGGCTTTCTGGCGATTATCACAATGTTTGGTCTGATGTTTATGCTGCCTCTGATGTTAAGTGAAATCAATGGACTAACGACGCTTCTCATTGGACTGACACTATTTCCAGGTGCTATGGCTGCTGCTTTTATGGGGAAATGGGCTGGAATATTAACAGATCACCGCGGCAGTAGGCAAATTGTTTTTTTAGCTTTTACGCTAATGATTACCGGGTTTCTATTACTATCGACCTTTAATGGCTCGCCAGCTTGGGTGATTGGGATTATTGTTGTGATTAGCTATATTGCTTTTCCTTTTATTCAAACAGCGACGGCGGAAATCATCTCAACTGTATTGCCTAAAAATGAAATTGGGGTAGGCATGGGAATTTATAATTTATTCAATTTTATGGCTGGGGCCTTCGGGAGTGCGATTATTGGAAGAATATTAGATTACGAGAGTACGGTTGTTCTCAATCCTTTTTCAAATGCACAAGGTAATGCGATTATCTATAGCAATGTCTTCTTGGGTTTAATCTTCCTGACCATTATGAACGGATGTTATTTTTACCTTGCATTTAAAAATAACGAATAGGGTTAAGATTATAAATGGGCCTGATTCGATTGATACCGAAACAGGTCCAAAACCATATTTAATTAAGCTTTTATAAAGTGAATCTGTTGAGTTTTATTGATAATAAATAAAGCTAAAATTCCTTGTTTATAATCAAAATTCCCTCTTGACTAATTAAACTGTAGCATTTAAAGTTACAGTAACCAGTCATTCTAAAGAGTTGGATGAAGGACCATGAATAGTGGGTAATTTTGGCTGAATTTTAGATGTTTCAATACCAACACACTAGTTCGTTTATAAATAGCGGACTGAGGGAGAGGTTAATAAATGGTAACACTATTTACAACATCAAGTTGTACGTCTTGTCGAAAAGCAAAGGCATGGCTTGAGGAAAATAAAATTGATTACGTTGAAAGAGATATTTTAGCGGAGCCCCTCACAAAAGAAGAAATCAAATCAATCCTTTTGATGACAGAAGATGGAACCGACGAAATTATATCAACGAAGTCGAAAACGTTTCAAGAGTTGAATATGAATATTGATGCTCTGCCATTACAAGAGCTCTATACTGTTATTATAAAAAATCCTAAAATGTTACGTAGACCGATTATTCTGGATGAAAAAAGACTACAGGTTGGATATAACGAGGAAGAAATCCGTAGTTTTCTACCAAGAAAGCTTCGTACCTTCCGGATGTTAGAAATCCAAGATGTGGCGAATTAATCATAGAACATGAATGAACATGAATGTACCCTTCTTCATTAGTGAACGAACCACTTTGCTTGACTAACCTATCTGTAATGTTTATTATCACAGTACAACGTTGTTACATTTTTTATATTTGCAATATTGTTTTAGGAGGCAGGCTATGAACAGTGATTTTACTCTTGCCATTCACAGTTTAACGCTTCTTGCTCTCCAACCTGATCGGATGGCAACAAGTGATGTCATCTCAGAGAGTGCCGGAGTACACCCAGTGCGTATTCGTAAAGTGTTAAGTTTATTAAAAAGGCATGGATTTATCAGAACGAAAGAAGGTACCGGTGGTGGGTTTATTTTCGCCTCTGAATTAAGTGAAGTGAATCTATGGGATATTTATAAAATTACCTCTGAAGGTGCCTTGCAGCCAAAATGTCCTGAATCAAATGAAAAATGTATTGTTGGGGCAAACATGCAAAAAGTCTTGTTTTCTATTTTCTTAGGTGCTGAAGAACATCTAGGTGAATTTTTAAAGAATTATACGATTAAGGAAGTTGTTGACCTTATTAACCATGAAAGATAATACTGTAGTGGTTAGTGTCGAGGTAGTCTCTTTTTAGCTGAAATGTAATGAAAATAATTACAGTTCGTCCAATAAAATGCTAGTGAATGAAAGTAAATAATAAAAGTAGGTGACAATGCATGGGGACAACTAACCATTCCATCCTAAATATTGGCGATTGGGTGAAAGGCGAAACACGTGAAGGGGAATTGATTATCGGGTATGTTGAAACCTTTACGTTAATTGAAGAAGTGGTCAGCATAAAGGTAGTGACTAGTGATAATCAAGAAATAATAGGGAAAACCGTTCAGATCTTAACGAAGCAGGTGAAAATCTTACCAAATTCACAGGTAACCAATAAAGAACAAGTTCGCTTTTTAATTGACTTAGCCTTATCCACTGGAGACGAGGACTGGTTCCTTGAGCTTTCTGCGAAACTAAAGGCAATGAATCAGCTTGTAGAGGGAGCTGTTCATTAAGTTTAAGTGAGAGATATTCTATATAGTAAGAGAATTTAAATCAGTCCTATCTTTGGAGCTGATTTTTTTTGTTTCCCTATAAGCTCATTTATCCCTTACTGATGAATACACCTGATGTAATCAGTGGGAATGATTGTGGGAATACTGATTATATGTGTAATCAGGAAATTAGTCAGGAGGGTCATGATGCCGCGAAAGCCTGCACAAACCAGCGAAGAAAATGAACTTGAAACAGACGAGCCTAAGGCAACTGGAAAGGAACCGAAAGATGACAACAAGGATGAGATCCAAAACTTGAATCGGATGTTGGCTGCTGTTTTAATCTATCTTTCAGATGATGAAGTGGAGGAAATCGATATTGAATACCTTCTTGATAACACGGAGGGCCTTAGAGAATGGTGGGAGCAATACCGTGAAAGTAACAAAAAACAAGTAGAGGAAGAAATAAAAAAGTCTCTAGGGGATTTATCATTGAAAGAACTCGAGACAATCCTTGAGCAGATAAAGGATAAGAAAGAATGAGGTATATTTCAAGATGTACATCTTGAGATTGAATATGGCGTATCTAAAGCATTCCTATAAAACCAAGGAATGCTTTCATTTTTAAGTGTCGAAAATGAACTTTTGTTGGTAGAGGATCATGTAAAAGGGGAGTAAGGATTATGTTAGATTGTCATGCTAGGACTGTGATTAGGGTAAACAATTTTCGGTTTAGATAGTAGGAGATAGAACAAAGATATCAGTTGATATCGATGTGCTATCAAAGTAACCACACACATATATAATATATTGTTAAGGTAAGAACAGAGAGATTTGTTGTATAGTTATAATAAATAATTGTCTTTTGAGTAATTAATTTTTTACAACTAGATTCGAAGAGTGGTGCAAATCTATGACTGAGAAGAAAAAACTACAAGAAGTAGACTTATATAAACCTATTCAAAAGTATTTTGTTCGTGAAGGCTTTAAGGTTTATGGAGAAGTAAAAGACTGCGATATCGCAGCGGTGAAAGATGATGACTTGGTCATCATCGAATTAAAGCTAACTTTAAGTGTGGATTTGCTCATTCAGGCGGCAAAACGACAAAAACTGTCAGATCAGGTTTATATAGCGATCCCAAGACCAAAGGGACGGTTAAATTCGAGGCAATGGGCCGATAAATGTCATTTAGTTAAAAGGTTGGAGTTGGGGTTAATTGTTGTTTCATTCTCAGGGAACACTGCTAGAGCAGAAATTCTTTTTCATCCAACTGCTATGAACCGTCGTCAAATCAAGGCACAGAACAAACGGAAACGCATAACTTTAATGAAAGAAATTGAAGGGCGTAGTTCTGATTTTAATGTTGGTGGGAGTAGCCGGACCAAAATTATGACCGCCTATAAAGAAAACTGTATACAGATTGCTTGTTACCTTGAACAATTTGGTTCACTTTCGCCAAAGTCATTGGTTGAAATGGGAACTGGTAAGAAAACATCATCCATCCTTACGAAAAATTATTATGGTTGGTTTGAACGAATTAAACGGGGTACTTATATCATCAGTGATAAGGGGAAGGCAGAAGTAAAAGAGTACCCTAATTTAATTGATTATTATGTAAAGCAATTAAATGAAAAGGTGGAAAATAACGACTAGTTTGGTTATAAAGGGCGGCGTGTTAATCCAACCGGCTGCAGTAAACATCTAAACTAAACCTCTATAAAAGTGGCAACAGATTATCAGACCACAGCTCACGCATAAATGAGCTGTGGTTTTGATTTACCAGCCTCGGCTAGCTCCACCGCCTCCTGAGGACCCACCTCCTCCACCGGTAGGACCACCGCCACCCCCTCTACCCCCACGGGACAAGATGGTGAGGAGAATATGGGTAAGAAACCCTCCAAAGAATTTAAAATCCAAAAACACGACAACCACAATAAGTGGAATGAGTATCCATAGAGGAATGCCTAAACCTTCGTCACCAGTAGACTGCTGTATCGGCGGCTGGCCAGCCTGAAGTTGACCGTCATTTTCAACTCCATACTCAACCAAAACTTCATTTGCGAGCACTTTATAAGTCTCAATAATCGCAGTATTAGGTTGGTTGCTTAGTAATAAGGGAATGGTCAAACCATCAAGAATCCTACCGACTTTTCCATCCGGCAAGGCTCCTTCTAGACCGTAGCCGACTTCAATTCTCAAGGGTCTTTGCGTCATGCCTGGGGAAGGATTCATACCAATCACCATTAAAATCCCGTTATCTTCTTGCGCACTACCAATCCCATATTGACGAAAGGCTTCATTTGCGTATTCCTCAACAGTTGTATCACCGATGGACTCAACGGTTAGAACGGCAATTTGAGCGGTTGTTTGATCCTCAATGCTTCGTCCAATTCTTCTTAATTCGATTTCTTCTTGTTCTGTTAAGACACCAGCAAAATCCTGAATATAAATATCTCCGACTGGATCAGGAATTTGTAGATCTTCAGCAAATGAATTTCCTCCAAAAAGGAAAAGGGTGAAAAACACCAGAAACATGCTGAGGATCCGAACCCTATTCATTAGTCATTGCCTCCAAAATCAACCTCTGGTGCATTCTGTGCATTAGGATCTGCTTCAAAATATTCCTTTTCATCAAAACCGGTAATATTTGCGACAAGTACTCCTGGAAAGCTCTTCACTCTACGGTTATATTCTGAAACCTGGTCATTGTAATCTTTTCGAGCAACAGAAATTCGATTTTCCGTTCCAGCTAATTCATCCATTAGTTGCGTAAACTGCTGATCTGCTTTCAAATCAGGGTAATTTTCAACTAAGACAAGCAAACGACTTAAAGCCCCTGATAGTTCGGAGTTAGCCGTTGCTTCTTCTTCTGGTGATTCCGCTCCCGCTAGTCTTGCTCGTGCATCAGCGATAGCTGTCAGAACTTCCTCTTCGTGTTCAGCATAGCCCTTTACTGTGTTAACAAGATTAGGAATGAGGTCAAGTCGTCTCTGCAACTGGTTTTCAATTTGGGCATACGATTTGTCCACATTTTCTTCTAAACCGACAAAATTATTATAGCTCGGTACAAACATCAGCAACAATCCAATCAGGATTACTGCAATAATCCCAAGTCCCAAATAGCTTTTCTTCATCTCAACACGCTCCTCTCATCGTTATTATGTATCATTTGGGAAAAGTTATTGATTTATAAGTAGGAAACTCACTAAATGCTTAAGATTGAAGCATTAATTAATCAGAGAAGATGAGCCTAAACTTATAGACTGAAAGAGCATTTTATCGAATTGCCTATTGAATATTCATAAATGGTGATTTATAATTAACATATTGCAAATTAAAAAAAAGTGGGTGGTTATATATGGGAAGATACGAATCAGAAGAAGAAGTGCTAAAACACTATAATCCAAAGAAATATACGACTCCCGATGGTTACACAAGTGATATTGCTGTTTTTACCATTGAGTTAACTTATCATGAAAATCATAAACCGCCTGAAGCTAGTTTAAAGCTTATGCTGATCCAACGTGCCGACACCGACCGTGAAGGACAACCCAATTTTGAAGGTGGGAAGTGGGCTTTGCCAGGTGGATTCGTTCAACCGAGTGAGACAGCTTATGCAGCAGCGGTACGAGAACTACATGAGGAAGCGAGTGTACGGAACATCCATCTGAAACACTTTAATGTGTACGATCAACCTGGTCGCGATAAACGGGGCTGGATTATCTCGAATGCCTTTTATGCGATTGCCACTGAGGAGTATTTAATAGAAAGAAAAGCGGCTGATGATGCTCAAAATGTAGAACTTTTTACAAGAGAGGAGATTGAGAACTTAGAGTTGGCTTTTGATCACGATAAAATCATTGCAAACGCGTTTGACATCATAAAGAGAGATATTTTGCAAACGACCGTCGCCAAAGAATTTTTGCCCAAAGAGTTTACACTTTCAGAATTGAGAAGCTTATTG
The DNA here is from genome assembly GCF_044803185.1 of Mesobacillus maritimus. GTDB lineage: Bacteria > Bacillota > Bacilli > Bacillales > Cytobacillaceae > Mesobacillus_B > Mesobacillus_B maritimus_B. Next base: position 3,602,157 of record NZ_CP085225.1, on the reverse strand, counting down.
CTACTCGTAAGTGATGACCCCGGCATTACCAATGAGTCGGCTTTTGTTCGTGATGCCCCTAAGTACCCTTTTTTAGAAGTAGCCACAGATCATAAAGGCGAAATGAAAACGACGACGAGAACAGCGAAGCGTTCAACGCGCATGTTTCGTTTTAAACCATATGAACCATCACTTTCGATCTATTAAATTTTTTTGAGTTATATAGTTAACAATTTGCAAACTATTAATTAAAAGATATTGGTTGTTTGACAACCTCAGCAAACTTAATTGGAGGGATATAAAATGTCCATGTTAAAAGATTGGACGACGTTTGAAAAAGTCTGGATTATTACTTTTAGCGTAATCAATATATATTTGTTTTTTGCTTGGCAGGATTCCATTTTGGGTCTGATTACTTCGATTACTGGTATGGTTTGTGTCGTTTTAGCTGCAAAGGGCAGAATTTCTACTTATTACTTTGGAATAATTCAAACCGCTACTTATGCTTATATTTCTTACGGATACGGTTTATATGGTGAAACGATGTTAAATGCTTTGTTTTATTTTCCCGTTCAATTCGTTGGGATTTATCTATGGAGTAAACACAAAGCGAAAAGAATGGATGCCGAGGGCGCAGAGATAGAAATGAGAGGCTTGACAGGACGAGGCTGGTTTTATGTGGTGACTTCCTTCACTTTCGTGTTTGTTTTGTACGCATTCATTTTAAAAGGACTTGGGGGAACTAGCATTTGGATTGATTCTGCTACAACGATTTTATCGATTGTTGCTCAAGTGTTAATGCTTCAAAGATATAAGGAACAATGGTTGTTCTGGATTAGTGTGAATGTCTTATCGATTCTTTTATGGCTTACCGCATTGATCACTCAAGGAGGAAATGATGTTTCCATGCTGGTGATGTGGTCAGCGTTTCTTATTAATAGTATCTATGGATATAGCAACTGGACAAAGGTTTATAAAAAACAAATGGGAAGGGCGGCGTAACAATGACAGTAGGATTTTAGGAGGAAAGTTTTTGCCCCTACATTTAGGCCATGTTTATGCCATTGTTCAAGCATCGACGATTGTAGATGAATTGTATATTGTGCTATCGCATAGTGAAAAGCGTGACAAAGAGTTATGTAAAAAAGTGAAAATGAAATATGTCGAGAGTCGGGTTCGGTTAAGGTGGCTGCATCAGCTTGTCAAAGATATGGATCACGTAAAAGTAATCGAAATAAAAGACAACTATTCAAATGCGGATTACGACTGGGAAGAGGGATCAATGGCAATTAAAAAAAGGATTGGAAAACCAATTGATTATGTCTTTAGCTCGGAACAGGAGTATGAGTCTATTTTTACGAAGCTCTATCCTGAGTCCTTTCATTTTCTCATTGATGAAGAGCGAAATACTGTCCCCATCTCTGCTACACAGATTAGAGAGGAGGGAGTGTTTAAAAACTGGAACTTCCTTCCTGATGTTGTGAAACCTCATTTCGTTAGAAAAGTTGTGATAGTGGGGACGGAGAGCTGTGGGAAGTCAACGTTAACTCGCAATCTGGCAAAAATCTATAACACGAGTTTTGTCGAGGAATATGGAAGGACGCATTGTGAAAAAATCGGTGGATGTGATGGTATTATGCTCGAGGAAGACTATCCCTTGATCGCTTACACCCACAAAGTGAAAGAATATGAAGCAATTGAGAATGCAAATAAAATCGTCTTTATTGATACGGAAGCAACGGTCACACAATTTTATTCGGAGTTATACAATCACCAACACCAAGCTGTTTTAGACGAGATGGCAACCCTGCAGGATTATGATCTGTGTCTTTATTTAGAACCAGATGTAAAATGGGTCGATGATGGTTTAAGAAATCACGGGGAACAAAGTCTCCGATTGACCAATAATAACCGACTGAAACAGTTATTAACTGATAATAACATCTCCTTTGTTCCTCTCACAGGTGACTATAATGAAAAACTAAATCAATCGATTGAATGGATTCAGAGGATTTTAAAAGAATAGAAGCTAGAAAGAAGGAGGATTGGTAATGGGGAGCAGGGCTTTATTTGAATGATTTGTAATTTCCAAATAAAGCCCAAATCCTTATTACGCTATGTTTGCTGTGGTGAGCCTGGTGGGTAGTAATAAGGTGGGACTTTTAGCCATCCACGTTTTCTCATGAGTACTTTTAATGTTGTTCCAAATGACACCCACTCTGAGTGAAATTGAACCCATAACATTCCAATATCATGTCGAAGAGCATCAGCTTGTGATTTGGCACAGGTAAGCATGCAATTCACTAGCTTAAATGCAATACCATTGGCAATCTCGTCATCGGTCAACTTGACACCTAAAGGGATTTGGTTAGAATCCGAATTTGGTTTAGCAGAAGTTGCATCAGGAAGAGGAATACCTTCCTGCTTCATAAAATCGCTTAGTCTTCGTACTTGTGATTCACAAATCCGAATGACATCGGTGAGCATTTCTCTTATCTCATCATCCGTTGTTGTATTTAATCCAATTTCTTCATAGCGAATAAATTCTTCAACCATGGTTAAATACATCCAACAATCACCAGCTTCAATGATATTTAAGGGAGATTTCGGTTCGTTGGTATTGTCAATTGTAGTTTTTAATGTGTTCCAAACTGCCTCAAAAGGGTTCGACACGTTTCCACCTCCTCAATAAATACTATCTTTCCTATTCATGAAAAAAATGACGTAGACAGATTTATATGTCCTTTCCCTTTGAAGATTCCTTACTTTTCCTTCTATTCCCCCTTGATTCTTGCTCTACATAGGCTGAATTAGAAACATAGATGACTTGATTTTTCATATGTTCTTTTTTTGCCATTCATTTCACCCTTCCAAAATATTATAGGATTAGTATTCTTATAAAACCCTCAATTTATGATGATTTATAAACTAAGCTGTTTATGATGTACACGAATCTTTTGTATACAAATGATATGTATACATGTTATAGTAAAATTAATCAGAAAATTCTAATAAGGGTGAAGGAGCCACTCCATGGAAAATGCAGATATTTGTATCCATTTTTTGCTAGGAAAGGCATTACAAAGGGTAAACCAAGTTAGTAAAGCAAAATTAGCCACATATGGGGTAACACCTGTTCAATATGCGCTCCTCCGACTTCTTTGGGAGCGGGATGGCCAATACGGTCATTTGTTAGGTGAACGACTTTTACTTGACGGTGCAACAATCACCGGAATCATTGATCGGTTAGAGCAGAATAACTTTATTGAAAGAAGAGTGGATCCTAATGACCGTCGCAACAAACTCGTTTTCCTGACTGAAAAAGGACGTTCCGTAGAGGCACCCCTATGTAAGGAAATGGATGAAATGAATGATGAAATAACGGCTCGTTTTGAAGAAGGGGAGATTCAGCGTTTTAAGGAGATGCTCTTCGATATAGGGATAAGGGGAAAAAATAGAAGTTGATTGGTTTTCCTGTTCATCATGTTGTTGGTAAAAACAGTCATTTTACGTGAAAGGAGAGTGAACGGAGGAGCATGCTCAATGTGTATGAGAGAGAGGATGTTATTTGTTTACAAGGGGAAGTAGTAAAATCTGGTGGAACTGCCGGGCAGGTTTTCGCCTATTTAGTAGATGGAATGTTGATTGATACCGGACCACAATCCTTAGAATCGGATTTTATTTCTTTTTATAAAGAGCATTCTTTTGATTTAGTTGCGTTAACCCACAGTCATGAGGATCATTCAGGGACAGCTTCCTGGATCCAAGAAAACCGGAATGTACCTATTTATGTTCATGAAAAAGGAACCGAAATTTGTGCTCAACCATGTATGTATCCCAAGTACCGTCAAGCAACCTGGGGCGTACGAAAAGAAGTTAGAGCAAGACCACTTGGAGAGATCATTCATTCTAGAAATCAGGAGTGGCAGGTAATTTATACCCCAGGACATGCTGAAGACCATGTATCACTGCTGCATGAAGATACTGGTCGGTTGTTTAGTGGTGATTTATTTGTTTCCCCGAAGACAAAGGTCATTATGAGAAGCGAATCGATTCCAGACATTATGAAATCGATACGGACTTTGTTATCTTATGACTTCGAGAGCATCTTTTGTTCGCATTCGGGTTACATAAAGACTGGCAAACAGATGATGAAACAAAAGTTAGAGCATTTAGAGTATTTATGTGTGGAAGTGAAAAGTCTCAATGAAGAAGGTCTTTCAACCATTGAAATAAATGAAAAACTATTTCCGAAAAAGTATCCTATATTGGACATTTCAGGAGGAGAATGGGACTCATTGCATATTGTCACTTCGATTCTATTTGAAAAAACATAGGAAGTAGGAGACCCAACCTGTTCTCTATTATCTTATTTTTCTATAATTTCTGAATTACCCTTGACTACGTTCTGAGGAATACGGTAATTTTAAACTAAGTAACCGACTGGTTAGTTGGTTTTCATCCTATGAAGGTCCAACTGCGTAGATTGATAGAATGAATTTTAAAGAAAAAAAGTATGTGAATGGAGGATATGTACATATGTCAAAAATTCCAGGTATACTCAAAGGTTTGAGAATTCCAGTTATTGGTTCACCCTTATTCATTATTAGTAATCCGAAACTTGTGATAGAACAATGTAAGGCTGGAATCGTTGGTTCGATGCCTGCGCTGAATGCCAGACCAGCCTCACAACTTGATGAGTGGTTGGCAGAAATTACAGAAGAGCTAGCAGACTATAATGCTCGTAATCCTGAACGTCCTGCAGCGCCGTTTGCTATTAACCAGATTGTCCACAAATCGAATGATCGCCTGGAACAAGATATGGAATTATGTGTAAAGTATAAAGTTCCGATTATCATCTCGTCTCTTGGAGCACGAGAAGAAATCAATGTGGCAGCCCACAGCTATGGTGGAGTTGTGTTTCATGACGTGATCAATAACAAATATGCCCATAAAGCGGTAGAAAAAGGGGCAGATGGTTTGATAGCCGTTGCTGCAGGAGCAGGTGGTCATGCTGGAGATAAAAGTCCGTTTGCATTGGTTCAAGAAATTCGCGAGTGGTTTGATGGTCCGCTTGCTTTGTCGGGTTCGATTGCAAATGGAAACGCTGTCTTAGCGGCACAAGCGATGGGCGCAGATTTTGCGTATATCGGTTCCCCATTCATTGCAACACATGAGGCTCGGGCTGCAGAGGACTATAAAAAAGCAATCGTAGAAAGTACCTCAGATGACATCGTTAATAGCAATCTATTTACAGGTGTCCATGGAAACTACCTTGCGCCGTCCATTCGTGCAGCAGGATTAGACCCTAATGCTCTTCCTGAGAGTGATCCTTCTAAAATGAACTTCGGTGGCGATGGCAAGGCTAAGGCCTGGAAGGATATCTGGGGCAGTGGTCAAGGGATTGGTGCCGTTAAAGAGATTACGAGCGCAGCTGAATACGTGGATAAACTTCATCGAGAATATACTGAAGCAAGAGAAAGATTGATTCAATCTACGCAAGTGTTCGCATAACATTTTCAGAAATCTATTCTTACAGAAGATATTGGAGGAGAAACAGATGAGTCAAGCAACAAGGGGAATTTATGCATCAACTGAGACATATAACTGGGAAAAGCTAAAAGATGGAGAAAATAGTAAACTCTTTGAACCCGTGAAAATTGGGGCTTGGAGCCTTAAAACTCGGACAGCGATGGCGCCAATGACACGCTGCTTTGCAGATGATGAGACAGGTGTTGTTGGAGAAGATGTGGTTGAATATTACAGAAAACGTGCTGCCGATGGGGTAGGGTTAATTATTACCGAAGGAGTCTTAGTCAGCTTTCGAGGAAAAGGGAACCCTAAGGTACCAGGAATATATACTGAAGAACAAACTGAAGCATGGAAAAAGGTAACAGAAGCGGTCCATGCAGAAGGTGGTACAATCATCGCACAGTTATGGCATGTAGGTCGACTTTCACATAATGAGCTGACGAATGGATATCCACCACAGGCACCGTCAGCAATAGCAGCTGAAGGAATGGTTCCCAGGTTCCGAAAGCCATATGATACCCCTGAAGAAATGAGCTCGGCACATATCGAAGAATTAGTCGGGCAATATGCTAAGGCTGCCAAGAATGCTATCGATGCTGGATTTGATGGTGTGGAAATTCACGGTGCACACGGTTACTTAATCGACCAATTCAACTCGGATTTTTCGAATCACCGTACAGATCGTTATGGGGGCGACTTAGCCCAGCGTCTAACCTTAATGAAAGAAATTGCCAAGGCTGTTATTGATACAGTTGGCACGGATCGAACAATGATTCGTTTTTCGGCTCATAAAAGTGACGCTCCTACCTATATGTGGGAGGATCCAGAAATGGCGATTCGAACATTTATTGAAGCATTCAAAGAAGTGGGTGCAACCTTGCTCCATCCATCGACAATGGATTTCAATCGCGTGATTGCTGATGGAAAAACAATGCATCAACTTGTTCGGAAATACTGGGATGACGTCATCGTCGGCGTTGGGACATTAGACCCTCAGACTGCAGAAAAAGCTTTAGTTGAAGGTACCATCGATGTTGCAGCATTCGGTCGTCCATTAGTCTCAAATCCAGACTTTATTTCTCGGTTGAGAAATGGAGACGATTTAGAAGAATATGAAGCAAGAAAACATCTACCAGAATTGATATAGGAAACGACACGGAAGCAGGGGAAAAACTCTGCTTCCTTTTTACTTTTCCGAAGTGCCTGGAGCGGAAATCAACAGTCACTTTTTAACACGGTTTTTTCGAAAATATGGCAATAGTGTGAAAAAGGACACAGCGCAATTTTTTATGCTATGCTATTCTCACAGTAGAATAATATTGTGGGGGGAAGAACGATGGTACTCATGGTAGAAACTAAACCTGAACAAACAATAGAAAACGCAGCGTTGCCAACAACATATTCGAGAACAAATCCATATCAAGCAAAAGTGATTGAAAACTTCAATTTAAATACAGCAGGATCTAATAAAGAAACTAGACATATTGTCTTATCGTTGGCAGGATCCGGACTTTCTTACGAGCCGGGTGACTGTCTAGGGATTGTTCCTGAAAATGATCCAGAACTAGTAGCCACCATTTTAAATGAAATGAACTGGGATGGCGAAAGTATTGTTACTATCAACAAACAAGGGGAATCTCTCCCATTAAAGGATGCGCTTACTACCCATTTCGAAATTACCTTACTAAATAAAAAAGTTGTCCAACAAGCAGCGGAAATGACCGACAATGAGGACATACAGAAGCTTGTTCTTGTCGAAAATGTACAATTATTAAAAGACTATATGGACGGCCGTGATTTTCTTGATTTGCTACGCGACTTTGGTCCTTGGAACGTTCCAGCGCAAAAATTAGTGTCGCTTTTAAGAAAAATGCCTCCACGCCTATATTCCATTGCCAGCAGTCTAACTGCCAACCCTGATGAAGTGCATTTAACCATCGGTGCAGTCCGCTACTCGGCTCATGGACGTGAAAGGAAAGGGGTTTGCTCTGTTTTATGTTCTGAACGTCTTCCAATTGGAGAAACACTACCAGTTTTTGTTCAAAAGAATAAACATTTTAATCTTCCAGAGTCAGCTGACACAGATATCATTATGGTTGGTCCTGGAACAGGCATTGCACCTTTCCGTGCGTTTATTCAAGAACGTGCTGCGCAAAAAGCAAGTGGGCGAGCTTGGTTATTCTTTGGCGATCAGCATGCTGCGACCGATTTCCTTTATCAAGATGAGTTTGAGACATATCAAAAAGATGGCGCACTTGCAAAATTAGATACTGCGTTCTCTCGTGATACCGAACAAAAAGTATATGTTCAGCACAAAATAAGTGAAAATGGCAAGGAATTGTTCGAATGGCTTGAAAACGGGGCATACTTCTATGTTTGTGGAGATAAGCAATATATGGCAAAGGATGTCCATAATACGCTACTTGAAATCTTCGAGAAAGAAGGCAACATGACCCCAGAACAAGCAGAAGCCTATTTGAATGACCTGCAAAAGCAAAAGCGTTATCAACGTGATGTCTATTAATTAGGCTCTTTTCTCAAACTTTGTTGCTCTTGGATACAAATTCGGTTAAATTAAGCTTTGTTTCACTTCAAAGTCCCCTTTTTATTAATGAGAAAAGAGCGCGCAAACTTCTTATCAGGTACCAAATAGCTTATCTTGCGTTAAAATCGGCTTTAGGTAGTAAAAATCGGTTTTAAGATTTTTACAATTTTAACAACAAAATTTACGAAAACAGCCATTAATTAAGAAAATTCTATAGAGAAAATAATCCCCCAAGAGCGAAATAGATTCAATAGCTCTTGGGGATTTTTTGTTTAATGTTGATGATCCTTTGCGCATTCTGCTAGGAAGAGTCCAATGGTTTTATTTCTTTCCCATATATCCGGAAAAGCGTCAAGGGGTAGATTATTATCCTTAATCAAGGACCCGATTTCAACCGTTAGAGCTGGTTTTTCAAATTCTTGAATAAACCAATCGGAATAACCACCGCCTTGTTGGTGGGAGGCCGGTTCCTCCAACTTATACCTTGTAAGCTTCGAAACTTTTTCTGCAATATTATAATAATCCTGAGTAAATTCTGTTGTATGAGTCAAACCCCATTGATGGAATCCCCAAAACAGGACATTTCCAGTTGAGTGATAGGAAACAGCAATCTCAGGTTTAATCTCATGGGTAAATGCCACAAGTGCCTTGACTTCCCCAGCTTCAAGTGGTTCCCTTCCTTTATAAAACTGATAGCTAGGTTTATTATTTACCCCTTTTAAGTTTTCCCAATTAGCTGGATACTGACGGTTTAAATCAATGCCATTTAAATTCGCTTTCCATCTCTTAAAATTCAAAGATCCCTCATTCATTTTTATCAGAAATGGATGGAGGTAACTAGGAAATGCATCAAGACCGTATTGTTGAAGGGTGACACCATCTGGATTCACCATAGGAACAAACCAAATTGAAACATCATCTAGGATCGCTGGATCGAATTCTACCACAAGTTTATTATTTTTGTACGCTTCGGCGTAGGTTGCAATCATGTTCATTAATAGCGTACTGGTCATCCATTCTCGAGCATGGTGGGCACCGTTTATGAGAATCGATGTGCTCCCAGTTCCAAGCTTAACCGCCCAAAGGTTTCTGCCACTTGGTGTTATGGTTAACGATTTATAGGTAATAAGATTCGGGTATAGGTGAGAAATTTCAACCAAATCCTCAGTGAATTTTTCGTATGTATACACCTCTTCTGTTTCTATTATGTGTGCGCCTGCTATTAAAGGAGAGCACCAGAAGACAAAAAGAAGTGATAGGCAAAGTTTCTTCATAATTGTACATCCTCTTCATCTTAGTCAACAAAGATATTTTGGTTTATGCTCGCTGATTTCATTCAGAATGAGACGATTATGAGGTTGGCCACGGAGTCGGAAATGAATAAAGAAGAACTAAGGGGCAAAATGATTCTTTATTTTGCTATGTTTTTAAGTTAGAAATTTAATCAAAAAGTCATTAAAAATAGTATTGTCGAAAATCAAATCTGTTTGTCATTTGATGCGCTTACCTGGGAAATGAATCCCCCATTTGGAGGGAAATATATTAGGTCTAGAATATTAATTTTCGCAAGATTTCCGTAAAAATTTTGAATCAAAATCTTCAGAAACGTTGCAGGACAAACTCCATGGAGTTTGTCGTGGGAGGATTATAGCTGTTATCAAAAGGTTTTTATAGGTGTGTTGTTGGATATGAGGTCATATAAATAAGTCCAGTTTACAGTAGTAAATCCTGTCGAGATTTGCGTATAATGAAAATTATTTTTATGACTTCAGAATTATCCTAATACAACAAAGTGAACATTGAAAGACCGGCGCACAATGTGAAACCGGTCTTTTTTCTCAAAAGATTGGTGGAAGCCTATAAGAAATGAATAAACTAGAGAAGTAATTATATGATGACCTCTAAGAAGAAAGGGGATGCAAATAATACTTGAGGGTAGACGTTATCCAGCTTTTTCAATTTTCTCAACATGGAGGACACGAAAACCTGATTTTGTTATTTTGTCCTTCAATTTCTGGATTACTTCTTCGTTATCTTCGGAAATGGTAAAAGTGAGGCGGCGGAAAAGTTCATTTCCATTTCCAAAGGTATGTGCTCCTTCGATATTAAAGGACTTTAGTTGTTTTAACAATTTTAGGAAAGCTCCTGTATGGTCCCATATAGCAACAGTGAAACAGTACCCGCCTGTTTTCATGCCGAAACCATCGCGGAACAGATCCATTAATACAGAATGAGTGATGATTCCTTGGAATTCCCTATTATCACCGGTTACAGCTAGAAACGGAAGACGATCAATTCTTAACAAAGCAAGACTCAGAGAACTATCCTTATGAACAAAGGAATCTTCTTCATCAATCACCTTCATGACAGAATCCGCGGGCTTTCCTCCTTTTTCAAATAGATATTCTAATAAATCAACCTTGTAAACCTGCCCTTTGTATTCATTTGTATCGGTGTCAACAACAGGTACACACCGGTAACCTGTCTTCCTTACTAAGTCAAGAGCTTCTTTGGCCGTCGACGAGCTTGGGCAAACAGTCACCTTGTGCTTTTCCACATAAACATTACGGACGAACATAAATCCTTTCCTCCTTTTACTCGTTAAAGTAGTTTATATATTAATAATATTCTGCCTGTTTGGTCTTTTTTCCTTTTACTGGATAAATTTTTTGTATAGATGAGAAGGAATGAGTTTTAAGGATTCTATCAGAGGGTATATGAATTTTAGAGGTGATAGAATTGAAAAAGGATTTGGACAAGAACGATACAGCTAAAAACAGCAGGATGGCAGAAAATATCGAAGAAGTAAAGAAACTGGGTAAGCAGATGGAGCACCTAAAAACCAATACAGAATTAAAAGAAGAAAATAAAGTCCCTGATCCTATTCAGGAAAAAGAGATTAGTCGGAACACTCGGTAATGGTTCATTCGGAAGCTAGTATATAAAAGAATTTGAAGAGATTAATAGAATCTTGCAAAGTAGATGAAAGAGCTTAGGTTATCCCTAAGCTCTTTTTGCTGTACCTCATATTTCAGATGTCTTTCTGCAAGGCTCTTTTCTCAAACTTTGTTGCTTTTGGATAAAAAATAGAATGGATAAGGCTTTGTTTAACTAAAAAATAGCATTTAATTATGAGAAAAGAGCTACAAACTTATTATAACGTACAAAATAGCTTATCTTGCGTTAAAATCGGATTTAGGTAGTAAAAATTGACTTTAAGATTTTTACAATTTTAACAACAATCTTTACGAAAACAGCCTTCTGCAAGGCTCTTTTCTCAAACTTTGTTGCTTTTGGATAAAAAATAGAATGGATAAGGCTTTGTTTAACTAAAAAATAGCATTTAATTATGAGAAAAGAGCTACAAACTTATTATAACGTAAAAAATAGCTTATCTTGCGTTAAAATTGGATTTAGGATTTTAACAACAATCTTTACGAAAACAGCCTTCTGCAAACAATACTTATAACCTTACTTTTTCTTTTTCAATTTTTTCAACATGAAGGACGCGGAAGCCGGCTTTGACGATTTTCTCCTTCAGTTTCTCGATGACCTCTTCGTTATCTTCAGAAATGGTAAAAGTGAGGCGACGTATCAGTTCGTTGCCATTTCCAAAAGTATGTGCGCCTTCAATATTAAATGATTTTAGTAGTTTTACTAATTTCAGAAAAGCCCCAGAGTGATCATAGACTGCGACAGTAAAGCAATATCCTCCCGTCTTCATACCAAACCCATCTCGGAAAAGGTCCAATAATACAGTATGAGTAATGATGCCAAGGAATTCTTTGTTTTCACCTGTCACTGCTAAAAATGGAAGACGGTCAATGGTTAATAAAGCAAGACTTAGTGAGCTATCCTTAAGTATAAAAGAATCCTCTTCATCCACTACAGCCAACACCGAATCCTCAGGTTTTCCTCCGGTTTCATATAGATGTTCAAGCAAGTCAACCTTGTATACCTGTCCCTTATATTCATTTGTATCAGGGTCAACAACAGGTATACATCGATAGCCTGATTTGTTTATCAATACAAGTGCCTCTTTCACATTTGACGTGCTAGGGCAATAGGTTACCTTGTGTTTTTCTAGGTAAACATTACGAACAAACATAGTTCCTTCCTCCTTATGTACTAAGAATGGAGTGCACATATTAAATATTCGAGTAATCTTCGTTGATTCCTTCACATTTACCTATGGTAAAAAAATAAAAGACTGCAAAAATTTTTGCAGTCTTGCTGAGTTGAAATATTTGACTCACCTAACTATTAATTTTCTAAATAACGATATAAGGTTGATTTACTAATGCCTGTCTCTGCTTTAATTTCGCTTAGTGTAAAGCTCTTGGTTTGGTACATCTCAATCGCACGTTGAACATTTTTATCCGCTTTTCTCGGTCTACCTGCCGAGATGCCTTTTTGTTTTGCTTCAGATAGTCCCTTTTTTGTTTTTTCACTGATTAGGTCACTTTGGAATTCAAGCAGATGTTTTAGGATTGTTTGAAAGCTGTATCCGGAGTCGTTGTTTGTATCAATCTTTTCTTTGATTGAAAAAACAAAAGCTCCTTTCCCATCAATTATTTCAAATAAATCCACTAGATGCCGTGTCGAATCCGCTAATATCGATAATCTGGAAATGACAATCTTATCGCCTTCGGTAAGGTTGTTCATTAGGTTTTTTAGCTGAACTCTTTTTTTAGGGGAGGAATGGTCCTCTGTTATCATGCGCACGCAGCCAATTTCGGTTAATTTCTGTCGTTGATTTTCACAGTTAGGATCGTCTTGCGACGGTCTCATATATCCAATGAACATGGCAAAAACTCCTAAATAATTAAACGTTATAAATATTATAACACAATATTTCTAAAAAAATATTCCCATAATGGTTCCGTTTTGGGACAAAAGGTGTTAGACTGTTCAAGTGAGTTTTTATTGTGATTATAGTGCTATATAAAACTATTAAAATATAAATTGGAGGTATGTAGTGTGGTCGATAAGATCAAGGCAGAATGGTTTTCAAATGTAAAAGGGGATGTGCTGGCTGGAATAGTGGTAGCCTTAGCACTTATTCCAGAAGCCATCGCCTTTTCAATTATTGCAGGAGTAGACCCGATGGTTGGGTTGTATGCATCTTTTACAATGGCAGTTATTATTGCCTTTGCAGGAGGTAGACCGGGAATGATTTCTGCGGCAACCGGGGCAATGGCTTTGTTAATGGTCCCGTTGGTAAGGGATTATGGTGTAGAGTATTTGTTTGCGGCCACTATTTTAACGGGGGTCATTCAGGTCCTATTTGGAGTATTTAAAGTAGCCAAGGTGATGAAGTTTATTCCACGAGCCGTGATGATCGGCTTTGTGAATGCCCTAGCGATATTAATCTTTATGGCACAGGTGCCACACTTTATTGGCATTTCAAATATGACCTATGTATTTGTAGCAATCACTCTTGTCATTGTGTATCTCCTTCCAAGGTTTTTCAAGGCAATTCCGGCACCGTTAATTGCGATTGTTGCTTTAACTGCTGTTGCAGTGTTTTCAAATTTCGAATTGCGTACTGTAGGTGATTTAGGGACGATTACACAATCATTGCCAGCCTTCTTTATTCCCAATGTTCCATTTTCATTTGAAACCCTTGCGATTATTTTTCCGTATTCCATTGCATTAGCGATTGTAGGTCTGTTAGAAAGCTTACTTACCGCATCAATTGTTGATGATATGACAGGGACTGGAAGCAATAAGAACCGAGAAGCAAGAGGTCAAGGCATTGCCAACGTCGTGACTGGATTCTTTGGTGGAATGGCTGGCTGTGCGATGATTGGTCAGTCTGTTATCAATGTTAAATCTGGTGGACGTGGAAGATTATCCACTCTTGTTGCTGGTGTATTTTTGATGTTCCTTATCCTCGTAATGGGTAGCTTAGTTGTCCAGATTCCAATGCCAGTTTTGGTTGGAATCATGATTATGGTTTCCGTTGGTACATTTGATTGGTCTTCTTTCACTTATTTAAGAAAAGCACCGAAAACGGATGCTGTCGTTATGTTAGTAACCGTGGGCATTGTTGTCGCAACACACGACTTATCAAAAGGTGTCATTGCAGGGGTTATTTTAAGTGCGATTTTCTTTGTTGCTAAAATCTCGACAATGAAGGTTACGAAGCGTGTAGAGAATAATGAGATTTCCTTCAATGTTGAGGGTCAATTGTTCTTCGCATCTGTTGATGGATTTGTCGACGCATTCGATTTTACAACTGAAAACAAAGAAATAGTCATTGATTTCGCTACAGCACATGTCTGGGATGACTCAGCAGTTGGTGCGATTGATAAAGTGGTCATGAAATACCGTGAAAATCACAATCAGGTCAGTATTAAAAACTTAAATGCATCTAGTAAGAAGCTTGTCGATAAATTGGCTGTTTTTAATGACCCTAACGCAAAGCTATCTGCACATTAATTGACTGAAGAGTAATGGAGTGGTGAGAGGTGTATAAGAAAATATTAGTCGCAATCGATGGATCTAAGCATTCATTGCGAGCTGCAGCTGAAGGTGCTAAAATGGCCGCTTTGGATAAGGATAGCACGGTAGAGTTGATCTATGTTGCTGATTTTTCGAAGGCGAAAAATGAAGTTCTCCATTCCCATGGGAAGGAAGAGCTCGAACAAGAAAGAAGGAGTCGTCTTAAGCCGGCTGAGGAACTCATGAAAGCCAACCAGGTTTCTTATGAGGTGAAAATCTTGCGCGGTGAACCAGGTCCAACCATCGTTGAGTATGCCAATAAAGAAAAGTTTGATTTAGTTGTTATTGGCAGCAGAGGGCTAAACGCTTTACAAGAAATGGTTCTAGGGAGCGTCAGTCATAAAGTAGTCAAACGAGTAAATTGTGCAGTGCTCATTATTAAATAGTTTTATTGTGTTTTAGATCATCTATCCCAAGACAATCCACTATTTTTGATTAGTGGATTGTCTTTTGTTTTAGAACTAATTGTTGGATAAAGGTTTATATGAAGGGGGAAGGGAGTAAAATAGATAAAAAACAAATTTACTGTGAACAACGGTTTTAGTGATTTACAAATATTTCATACAAAAGGTAAAATGGTTGTAAGCGTTTACTTGGTGAGGAAAGCAACTTTGCTTTGAAACATATAGAGATAAATAAATGCTAGTAGGGAAGGGAGTTAGGAGATGTACAAAAAAATATTTTTGGCAACCGATGGATCGGAGCATTCAAAAAGAGCAACTGAAAACGCTATTCATATTGCTAAATGCAGTGATGGGGCAAAGATGGAGATTATTTATGTTGTCGATCCAAACCGTGCGAAGTCCGAAACCCTTAGCAACTGGAACTCAGGAGATACCGATGATAAAAGAAAGAAACGTGTAGTAGAAGTTGAAAAGATGGCCAGAGAAGCTGGAGTTTCCTATGAGATTCACATTTTAAACGGTGAACCAGGACCAACCATCGTTGAATATGCTAATAATAATAAGGCGGACGTTGTAATTATTGGAAGTAGAGGCCTAAATGCTCTCCAAGAGTTTGTACTAGGAAGCGTAAGTCATAAAGTAGCAAAACGGGCAAATTGCCCAGTGTTAATTGTTAAATAACAGTTCAAAACCAGAGGATAGATACTATCTTCTGGTTTTTATTTTTTGAAAATATAACGGAGCACAAGTGATATTTAGCGGTTGCTTTATATGGTATATAAAATTAGTAAACCTAAACTATTAAATGGTTGACACAAAAACACTTACCCTTTATTCTTTTAAATAGAGTTAAAAGTCTGAAAGCTTAAAGGGAGGGATTACTGGATGAGAACAAAATTAAGTGCCTTTGATATCAGTCTAGCTGGGATGTTTGTGGCTCTAATGGCCATTGGAGCAAATATTACCTCTATTGTGCCATTTATGATGGTGGGCGGCGTTCCAATCACGTTGCAAACCTTTTTCGCCGTTTTAGCAGGTGCTGTATTAGGAAGTCGATTAGGAGCAATTAGTATGTCGGTGTACGCGGCATTAGGGTTAGTCGGTGCGCCTGTTTTTGCGAAATTTGGTGGAGGCTTTGGGTCTTTGTTGAGCCCAAACTTTGGGTTCATTGTTTCATTTATTTTAGCTGCCTATGTGGTGGGAAAGATGCTCGAAAAGAAAAAAACACTTCAAATGTTTATTGTGGCTTCGCTTACTGGGATGGTGATTAACTATCTTTTCGGAACCAATTGGATGTATTTTGCTTATAAGCTTTGGGCAGCAGCACCAGATGGTTTTACATATCAAATGGCTTGGTTATGGATGGTGGTGCCTTTACCAAAGGATATCATTCTTTCCATTGCTGCAGGAGTGTTCGCTCATCGATTAGAGCATTCAGTGCTTAGTAAAAGTCAGTTTAGAAGAATAAAACGTACGGCATAGGAGGAGAAGAGAAAGTGAACTGGAAACAGATGGCTTTACAGGTCCTGAACGGGAAGGAACTTACAAATGAAGAGGCTCTATCCATTTTAAATTGCCCTGATGAAGAGTTGCTAGAATTATTGGATGGAGCTTATCAGATTCGACACCATTATTACGGTAATAAGGTAAAGTTAAATATGATTGTGAATGCCAAATCAGGTCTTTGTCCAGAAAACTGTGGTTACTGCGCACAATCTAGTATCTCAACCGCACCTATTCAAAAATACAAAATGATGGATAAGGAAGCGATTTTAAAAGGGGCTGAACAAGCGCATCGCTTAAATGCTGGAACCTATTGCATTGTGGCTAGCGGACGTGGACCTAGTGACAAGGAAATTGATCAAGTGGCATCTGCCGTAAAGGAAATTAAAGAAAAGTATAATTTGAAAATTTGTGCCTGCTTGGGCCTGATTCAGCCCGAACAGGCCGGAAAATTGAAAGAAGCTGGTGTAGAACGCTATAACCATAACCTAAACACATCTGAGAATCATCATGAGGCAATCACCACTTCACATACCTATCAAGATCGCATCGATACCGTACAATTAATCAAAAATCAGGGGATCTCACCATGCTCAGGAGTCATTATCGGAATGAAAGAAACATCGCAGGATGTCGTGGATATGGCGAGAAGTCTGAAAGCGCTAGACGCTGATTCCATCCCGGTTAACTTCTTACATGCCATTGATGGTACACCTCTAGAGGGAACGAGCGAATTAAATCCGAGATACTGTCTTAAAGTGCTTGCCCTAATGCGCTATGTTAATCCGACGAAAGAAATCCGTATCTCAGGAGGAAGAGAAGTTAATCTTCGAAGTTTACAGCCACTAGGATTATATGCAGCTAACTCTATTTTTGTTGGTGACTACCTAACGACCGCAGGACAAGAAAGTTCAGCCGATCATCGAATGCTAAAAGATCTAGGCTTTGAAATAGATTATGTGAAAGAGGGTCTGGCGGTTGAGTAGCACCACCCTATAACGTCAAAAAGCGAGTAATTATAGCGGAAATTAATTGCATCGAAGATAAGTTCACCAGTGCAAGCTGTGGTAAAACACTCAGCCCCATCAAAAATTTGATAGGGGCTCTTTTTCGTTTGTGCTCTATTTAATAGAATTTAAGGCTTGTAAAAGAAAATAGAGTGTAATATAGTTATAAATACAATATATAGTTTTTGTTTGTTATGACAAATACTAAATATAGATAATTGCCAATAAAAATGGTGTCTGAAAAAGACTTAATAGGGAATCTGGTGAAAATCCAGAACTGTACCCGCAACTGTAAATGCTGACGAAATAAGCAAATCCACTGTCTTCGGACGGGAAGGGCTTAGAATAGGAGGAAGCATAAGTCAGGAGACCTGCCATTTTTACACGTATTATCTTCTTCGGGAGTTGGGAAGGTAGAACGAGGGTATTCTTATGATTACAGTGAGAGCATATGTGTACTGTTTTTCTAGATTAATCCACGTTTCTAAACCCATCTACTTTGATGGGTTTTTTTATGTTTTAGGAGCGTTAGGATGATAGTAATCTTTACCCGTTGGAGATGAAAGTAGCAAACCTACTTTTTCGAATCTACTTCCATAACTCTCGAAGAGCGAATTTTTAGAGGAGGAATGGGAATGGCTGAACAATTGCCTGCAAGTATTTCTAGAACAATACAAACAAAGCTCGTGTTACCACCTAATACGAATCATATGGGAACTATTTTTGGGGGCACGGTGTTATCCTACATTGATGAAATAGCCGCGATTACAGCTATGAAACATAGTAAACAGGCCGTTGTTACAGCATCTATCGACACGGTCAATTTTTTATCATCGGCTAAGGTGGGAGACATCTTAAATTTGGAAGGTGTCGTGATCTCAACCGGAAGAACGTCAATGGAAGTGTATGTAAGAGTCGATTGTCAAAATATCGAATCAGGGATAAACACCGTCACGACTACAGCAATTTTAACGATGGTAGCCGTTAATAAGGACGGGAAACCTACTCCTGTTTGTGGTGTGGCCCCAGAAACAGAAGAAGAAAAGAAACTCTTTCAAAGTGCTCAGAGAAGGAAAGAACGGCGCTTAAAAATAAACGAGTTTTCAGAGGAGAAATGGACATGAGTAGAATGATTGATTCAGAGATGGATTCGGTTTATAAAACAATTAAAAGAGCATCTGAAGATTTTAACCTGGACACGTCACAAATGATTGAAAAAATAGCTGGACTAGAGAAACCATCCCAATATGAAGCGGCCCTTCACTATGCATTAAATAAAGTTTCAATGGGTGACCCAAACTGGACGTTTCTTGCAGCAAATCTATATGTACATGAACTTTACCGGAAAGCGTCAATCAATAGGGGCTATCAGCAGGAAAGGAAGTATGGGGATTTTTATGCTCTGATTACAGAATTAACTAGGATAGGAATCTACTCTGAGGATTTACTAAATGAATATACGAAAGAAGAAATTGAACAATTAGGTGCAGAAATTGCTCCAGAACGAGATGAATTGTTTCAATACATAGGGCTATTTTTATTAGCCGATCGATATCTTGCGAAGGACTACGAAGGAAATGTCTACGAATTGCCTCAAGAACGGTTTATGATCATTGCAATGACGTTAATGAAAAAGGAGCAACGTGTAAAACGCCTCGAGCTTGTAAAAGAGGCATACTGGGCGATGAGTAACTTGTATATGACCGTTGCGACTCCGACGCTAGCGAATGCTGGAAAAAGCTACGGTCAGCTTTCTTCTTGTTTTATAGATACGGTCGATGATTCGCTAGATGGAATCTACCTAAATAATTGGGATATTGCTAGATTAAGTAAAGACGGTGGGGGTCTGGGCATTTACCTAGGTAAAGTGCGTGCATTAGGATCAGATATCAAGAAGTTCAAAGGAAATTCCTCCGGTGTCGTCCCTTGGATTCGGTTAATTAATGATACTGCCGTGAGTGTCGATCAACTGGGCCAACGACAAGGTGCCATCGCCGTTTATTTAGATGTTTTTCATAAGGATATCATGAATGGATTTTTAGATTTAAAAACAAACAATGGAGACGAAAGACGCAAGGCACATGATCTTTTTACCGGGGTTTCGATTCCTGACTTGTTTATGGAGAAATTAAATGAAACAGATGAACAAGGACGAAGCACTGGGGAATGGCATACCTTTTGTCCTCATCAAGTAAAGCAAGTGATGGGATGGAAGGATGAAAAGGGAACGGCTCTTGGTCTAGAAGACTTCTATGATGAAAAAGATGGAAAGTTCTTTTCCGAAAAATACGAAGAAGCCGTAAACCATCCCCTTCTGCCTCGGAAAACGTACCGGGCAATGGATATTATGGCAAGAATGATGATTTCTCAGCTAGAAACGGGGACTCCTTATATGTTTTATCGAGATGAAGTCAACCGACAGAATCCGAACAAACATAAAAGAGGAACGGGCCTTACATCGATTTATTGCAGCAATTTGTGTACGGAAATTACCCAGAATATGTCCGCTACGACAATCGTAAAAGAGTATAAGGATGAGGATGGAAACATTGTTATCGTTCGTAAACCAGGTGATTTTGTTGTCTGTAATTTGTCTTCTATTAATCTACCGAGAGCTGTGCAAGAGGAGGTGCTAGAAAAGTTGATCCCGATTCAAATGCGAATGCTCGATAATGTCATCGAACAGCATACGATTTCGGTCGGACAAGCCGATGTCACGAATAAAAAATATCGGGCCGTAGGCTTAGGTACCTTTGGCTGGCATCATCTTCTTGCTTTAAAGGGGATCTATTGGGAATCAGAGGAAGCGGTCTCCTTTGCGGATCGACTGTATGAGGATATTGCCTATTATACGATTCGTTCATCGATGGAATTAGCAAAGGAAAAAGGGGCTTACAGTGAATTTGCTGGTTCTGAGTGGCAAACGGGCGAGTATTTTGAGCGCAAGCAGTATCACACTGGTCGGTGGAACGATTTGAAGAAGGATGTTTCGAATTATGGTGTCCGGAATGGCTGGATGATGGCGGTTGCTCCTAACTCCTCGACCGCTAAAATTGGTGGTTCGACTGATGGAATTGATCCTTTGTATGCCGTCGAATTCGCTGAGGAAAAGAAAAATTTTAAATTTAAAGTGACGGCCCCTGATTTGGACCATCACACGTACAACTATTATCGCCGGACGAGGCATGTGTTGGATCAGCATTGGAGTATCTGGCAAAATGCAGCTCGGCAGCGCCATATTGATCAATCGATTAGCTTTAACCTTTATGTTCGTCATGATATTAAGGCAAAAGAGTTATTACAGCTTCATATGGAAGCATGGAAGAAGGGTTTGAAAACGACTTATTATGTTAGAAGTACTTCGCAATCGGAGATCGAAGCATGTGAAGCATGTCAAAGTTAGTGGCCAAAAGAGGAGAGATGGACGCAATGAGCGATAATTTGTTAACTAAAATTAAGTTGTTAAATCCAGATGACCCGAATAAATCTACAGGGATCATTAATGGAAAATCCTCAGGATTGTTAAATTGGAATGATATCGCCTATCCACAGATGTACGAGATGTATCAAACCTTGCTGGCAAACTTTTGGAAGGCACAGGAAATTAATATGCAGGACGATATTAAACAATGGGACTCTCTAAGTGCGATTGAAAGAGATGTTTTTCTGCGGATTAATACGCAACTTGCCTGTCTGGATAGCTTGCAAACACCGACAATGAGCCAAGTCATGGATTATGTGACAGACTCAAGTTTTAAAGCGATTTTTGCGGTGATTTCCCAGCAGGAAGCCGTCCATAATGAATCATATTCCTATATTTTAAGTTCTCTCGTTCCTATTGGGGAACAAAATGCCCGGTTTAACGAAGCGAAAAATGATCCAATCGTCAGGAAACGCAATCAACTGATCTTAGATGCCTATGAAGAGTTTAGACATGCCCCGACATCACAGTCGTTATTAAAATTAGCTGTGAATTCGATTAATCTGGAAGGAATCTACTTTTATGCAGGTTTTGCGTTTTTCTATCACTTAGCTCGTCAGCAAAAGATGCTAAAGACGAGCACGATGATTAGCTATATCCAGCGGGATGAAATGCAGCATGCCTATTTTATCTCGCAGTTTATTCGCATTCTTTTAACAGAAAATCCTGAACTTCATACAGATGAAAACATTCAGTATGTTTATGAAACCATTGGTCAGGCTGTGTTGCTCGAAAAAGAGTGGGCACATTATATTTTAATGGATATAGAGGGAATTGATTTAGTTGAATTCGAAGGGTATGTTGAATACTTGGCGAATAAACGATTGCGCCAGCTTGGATTGAAGAATCTATATGAAGAAAGAACGAATCCGATGCCGTGGATTCAAGTTTTTAGCGATGAAATGATGAATGAGACAAAATCTGATTTTTTTGAACAGAAATCAAGAACGTATACGAAGGTTTCACAGTCCAATGGATTTGATGAATTGTAGGATGAAGGTTGCGATTGTTTACGCATCGATCACAGGAAACACGAGAGAGTTGGCGGAGGAACTGTATGAAAGGTTTCTTGCACAACAAGTTGAGGTGGATATTTATAAAATCGAAGAGTTCCCATTCTCGCATTTAAGTCACTTCGACGTGATTGCAATTGGTACTTACACATGGGGAGACGGGGAAATACCGGAGGAAATGCGGGGACTTTATCAAGCATTTGAATCATGTGGTAAGAAGACAATCGTTACCGCTGTTTTTGGTACAGGGGACAGCTTTTACCCTCGATATTGTGGAGCAGTTGATTTGTTTCGAGATATGCTTTATGTGCATACAAATCTGGCTGCAATCTTGAAGGTAGAGCTAACCCCACAGGTTCGGGATTTGGTTCGCTGTCAGAGGTTAGTCGAATCTACCTTACATCGAGTCAATCATTTTAAGAAGGCCGGCAGGTTTTGGTCTTTTGGGGTTGATGGATGGGAGACAAATCAGAAGGCATAAGCCTATAAAAAGATAGCAAACTAAAATCGGGGTGCGAGCAATCTATTGTGTTGGAGTTACTACTCCTAGTGGCACCCTTAAAGAAGTAAACAAAATCTAAAGGTGGTGACAGTATGGCGAAAAAGAATCATACCCATTTAAAGGATAACAAAAATGTCCAACCGAAAGGCGAAGCAGAATTCGCTGGGGAAGCTGGACTGGAAAAAGTAGTACTACAATCACAAAAAAAATCAAAATAAGGATAGTTGATTAGTCTCTGGGTGTATCTAGGGACACGAATGGAGAAGCGTCCGTCGTATGGGTCAATTAGTTTGCTACACAGGAAAACACTAGCGGTGACCACATAAATGGATGGGCTTAAAGTGACCTTAAAGATGGAGGAAGCAGAAGAACCATTCCTCTGCTTCCTCACTTTATTAAGTTGTGACCTTTTCTTAGGAAATAGTAGGCTGCAATGAACGTTACGGCAGATCCGTAAAAGAGAGCGGAGTGGGTAAACAAATCCATTAGTAACCCAAGGATTCCTGGGGCCACTATCGCTGAGGCCATCGAGAAGAGATAATAGAGCCCTGTGAAAAAGCCTATTCTACTCTTGCCACCCAAATCGGCCACCAATGGATAAGCTTGAACATTAATGAACGCCCAAGCTATTCCTCCCAGGAACAGCATTACTTGCAAGAGAAGAACTTGGTTAATAGCCGGAACAATCGACCCTAGTAGGGGAATGAGTGGGATGCTGATAAAGATGATTGGTTGGACAATTAATCCAACCAGCATGGAGGGTGCTTTCCCCCATTTGCTACCTAATATTCCAGCCGGCACAGCAAACAGAACGAAAGATAAACTGAAAAACCCAAGGGTGAAGCCAGCGGTACTTTCTTTCATGTTCAGAAATTCAACTGCATAGATTGTAAATTGGGATTCTACGCCAGTAAACCCGATAAAATAGAGAAAAATCGCAATTAAGACGAAGAGGTGTCCGCGAAATTCTTTCATTTTTAGTAGTCGATATCCGTCTAAAAAGGAGTTCGCTGTTAAAACTTCATCGATTTCATCTTTTGTATTTTTCGAATAAGGTGGGTTTCGATCTACAGTAAAGAAGAGTAAAATGAATGTACTGAGCAACATGAATCCTACAACGAAAAATGGATACGTTCGGTTCATTCCATATAGGGTAGATAAACCGAATAAAGCAATGATTGCACCGATCCCTCCCATAAGATTGATGATTCCGTTTGCTGTCGAACGTTTCTCTGGCGGAGTGTGGTCAGGCATGAGTGCAATAACGGGCGCTCGATAAATGGTCATAGCAAGTAAAAAGACGATGTCAACAAAAATGAGGATCCAGAAGGTGGAAAGTGAAGCAAAAGGGATTAGAATAAAAGAAATTGCGGCTAATGGCATGCCGATGACAATAAAAGGCAGTCTGTTCCCGATTCGGGTATCAATTTTATCGGACCATGTACCAATGACAGGAATCAAAAGAACAGCTAGGAAATTATCTAACCCCATTATGGCACCACGAATGGCTCTACTATCAATAAAGTCCCCTAGGATTAGAGGCATATAGGCGTTATAGAATGCCCAGGCAAGTGATAAGGCAAGGAATCCGCTCCCGATGACAAAAACTTTCCTATATGAAAATGGTCTATGATGCTTCACCTAGTCACCACCTATGTTCATTACATATATGCGTTCAAGTTATTATATTGTCGATACCAGACTTTAGAATCAGGAGTAGAGCTTATTGGTTGTTTTTATTTGAATGGCATACCTCAGTAAATATCTCGCTTCTTAAAGTGGATGAAGCCGAAATCTTGTTTAGAACTTTCAAGAACCCGGCTTCATAGGGTGGATGAAGCGGAAATCTTGTAAGGAATCATCAAGAAATCGGCTTCATAAGGCCGATGAAGCCGAAATCTTGTATAGAATTTTCAAGAATCCGCTTCATAAGGCCGATGAAGCCGAAATCTTGTATAGAATTTTGAAGAATCTCGCTTCATAAGGTGGTTGAAGCCGAAATCTTGTAAGGAATCATCAACAAATCCGCTTCATAAGGCCGATGAAACCGAAATCTTGTATAGAATACTCAATTACCCCGCTTCATATGGGGATGAAGCCGGTAACTTGAAAGGAATCATCAAGAAATCCACTTAAAAGAATGATGAAGCCAACGGGAGCGCCGATATTTCCACGTACGAATAAGACTTCACCCGAACAATAAGACCAGTTTGAAACTCATTAGTTAGGTAAAATGCTTTGTAGTGGAGATTAACCTTCCCCTTGCTTACGGAATAGAGGAGGAAACAAAATGAAAAGATTAGCACTATCCTGGAGCGGTGGGAAAGATGGCTGCCTCGCTTTGGATGTATTGGTTAAGCAAGGAATCGAGGTTTCTTGTTTGGTTACGACCGTTCCTTATGAAATTGGGAGAACCTTTGGGCATGGAGAGAAAATGGAGATGATCAAGCTCCAAGGGGAAGCTCTAGGGATACCAGTGCACTTTATTGAATGCACATTTGAAGAATATACTCAAAGGTTTGTTCAGGATTTAATGGAACTCAAAGAGAGACATGTGTTAACTGGGATTGCCTTTGGGGATTTGTATTTTGAACCTCATCGGGAATGGGGTGAGAAGGTAGCGTCGGAAGCTGGTCTTGAAGCTGTTTATCCGCTGTGGATGGATGAGAAATCAGCTTTAAACGCATTAAAAACTTTCGTGGATTCAGGCTACAAATCGACTGTGATCCGTGTAAGAGAGGATGTTCTCGATGATTCATGGCTTGGGCGAAGATTGGATACTTTTTTCTTAAAAGATATTCAGCATCATAATGTCTGCCCAATGGGGGAAGCGGGGGAGTATCATACCTATGTTTATGATGGCCCCCTGTTTAAACAGAAGATTCTACTTGGACAACCAGTGGTAGTAAAACTAGAAACGACAAAAAAACTGGAGTATAGGGATTACTCGCTTATAACAAAATAGGGATGATTGAAAATGATATTTTGCAACCTCTCTAATTAGATATTTCAAATGTAAGGATTTATAAGAGGCTTGATTTTAAGGGCTTTTATACTAAAGGAAAAATACTGGTGTTTTTGGGAGAGAAACGATGGAAAAATCAAAAGGTGCAATTGAGGCAGAAATAAGTAAAGCAATTACTCAATGGGAGAAAGACTTTCTTGGTCGTGGCTCTGTGTCTGTTAAATCCGACATATTGAGAGATATGATTATTGTGACATTAAAAGGGGTACTTACACCTGCAGAGTATTCCGTTAGCCAAACAAAAGAGGGACTTTTATCGATTAAGAAGATTCGGTCGGAGCTAGTTGAATCAGGGATAATGGAATTAAAGGAAATTATCTTAGCAATTACTAGAGTAGAAGTGCAAAGCTTTCATACAGATATTAGTACTAATACAGGCGAACGCATAATGGTCTTTAAATTGCAGCACGACTATGAGAAAACCTTTTTAAAAATGGACAACTAAGCATGAGAACAGTGCCTTTAGATTTAATTGACTTAAAAACGATTGTGAACTATAATGAAAAACAATTGCTGATAGCTTTTCCCAATATCTTTGATGAGGGGAAAGGAAATCATACATTCTCTATATTTAGGATTTATCATCGAAGTTATATATTGTTGTTGAAGCGAAGTGCATAGAGCTGAAATGATTAGCCTTAGTTAAAATAGTCTTTATTTAACAAATACAATTTATGTAAAATAAAATAGAGTGGTTGCTTACGTAAACACAAATTGTGAGTTCAAAAGAGACCAACGCTGATGTTTTTATCCATCATCGTTGGTCTCTTTTTTTTTTTGAAAAATGAACTAATTTGCGAGATTGAACAAGTATTTAAGGAGGTTTTTTTATGAATCGTTGGTTTGTTGTTTTTGGGGCAGTGCTTATACAGCTTAATTTAGGTGCTGTTTATGCATGGAGTTTGTTTAATCAGCCGCTGATAGATAAATTTGGCTGGGCAAGGGAAGATGTGGTTGTAACATTTTCAATTACAATTGCCGTAATGGCGTTTTCTACAATATTTGCAGGACGGCTTCAGGATCAAATTGGACCGAGATGGGTGGCGACCATAGGCGGCTTGTTGCTAGGTATTGGTCTAATTTTAGCAAGCCAAGCCACAACGCTGCTACAGCTTTATTTCTTTTATGGGGTTATTGGTGGAATGGGTATAGGCATGACCTATGTTAGTCCGTTATCTGCATGTGTAAAATGGTTCCCAGATAAACGGGGATTTATAAGTGGAGTCGCCGTTGCTGGCTTTGGTCTTGGCGGACTCATTTATAAGCCAGTAATTGGCTATTTAATTGAACTTACAGGAGTATCTTCAGCGTTTCTATATTTAGGCTTCATCTATGCTGCCTTAGTGGTTACAGGTGCACAATTGTTGAAAAATCCGCCAACAGTAGAACGTCTATCTAACAAACGAGCAAGTAGTTCTAGGAAATCGGATAGCGATTTCACCCCAAAACAGATGCTACGAACACATCAATTTTATCTATTATGGTTTATGTTCCTTTTTGGGAGTATGTCTGGACTACTCGTGATTAGTTTCGCTGTGGATATTGGAGTCGATATGGTGAACTTAAACCTTGAACAAGCTGGGAATGCTGTTATGGTGATTGCATTATTTAATGCTGGTGGTCGAATTGTTTTAGGAAACATATCGGATATTTTTGGGCGGAAGAATACGCTAATGGTGATTTATGGGTTTACTGCTTTAATCATGTTTTATATGAGTATAGGTAGTATGAATTATCCGCTGTTTTTAATCGCAGTTTCGTTCATCGGTTTTTGCTTTGGTGGCTTTTTGGCGATATTTCCTTCGATTACCGCTGATTATTATGGTATTAAAAACATGGGAAGTAATTATGGCTTCATGTATCAGGCGTACGGATTATCCGCATTTGTGGGTCCATTCGTTGTGAAGGCTCTTCCTTTCAACCATGCCTTTATGCTCGCAGGTCTTATCTGTGTGGTAGCAATTCTCATGGCTAAACTTGTGAAAATACCATCTAATAATTATGTTGCAAGACTAGAGCAGAAAGGAGCATAATAGGAACATTTATAAAATTAATATTTTACAAGGGATAGGGATTGTTCTCTATCCCTTTATTTAATAAAAATTGATATAAACAGTATAGTCAATGTCAATTAGAGTTTAGATGGTAAGTCAAACATTACCGAAAACTTTTAGGAGATAATAAATTTTGGTATTATAGTACAAGATCAACTAAAGAAAGTAGGAGTACAACTTGAAGAGAATTGCTGTATTAACAAGTGGTGGAGATGCACCAGGTATGAATGCTGCCATTCGTGCGGTGGTAAGAAGAGGTATTGATAAAGGCTTAGAGGTTTATGGTGTAAGACATGGATATGTCGGCTTAATGGAAGGCGACTTTATTAAGATGGAACTCGGTAGTGTGGGCGATATCATTCATCGTGGCGGCACGATTTTAAGAAGTGCTAGAAGTGAAGAGTTTAAAACGGCAGAAGGACAACAAAAAGCGATTAAGAAAATGAAGGAAGCAAAGATTGAAGGGCTTGTCGTAATCGGTGGAGATGGTTCCTTTATGGGGGCTGGGAAGTTAAGCGCACAAGGTTTCCCAACGATTGGTGTCCCAGGAACGATTGATAATGATATTTCTGGAACAGATTATTCGATTGGTTTTGACACGGCTGTAAATACCGTTATAGAGGCTATCGATAAAATTCGCGACACGGCCTACTCACATGAGCGCATCTG
The DNA here is from genome assembly GCF_044803185.1 of Mesobacillus maritimus. Taxonomy (GTDB): domain Bacteria; phylum Bacillota; class Bacilli; order Bacillales; family Cytobacillaceae; genus Mesobacillus_B; species Mesobacillus_B maritimus_B. The sequence goes on along the minus strand of NZ_CP085225.1, from coordinate 3,573,936 downwards.
TATTGTGGAAGTAATGGGAAGAAATGCAGGGGATATCGCTTTATGGACAGGTCTAACTTCTGGTGCTGAATCGATTATTATTCCAGAAGCTTCATATGATTTCGATGATGTAATGAATCGGATTAGGAATGGACAAGAACGCGGGAAAATGCACAATATTATTGTGGTCGCTGAAGGTGTCTGCAGTGGGGAAGAACTAAAAAAGGAAGTTAAAGAAAAATTAAAACTTGATACAAATGTCATCGTTCTCGGCTATTTACAACGAGGGGGTTCCCCAACGGCCTATGATCGAATGATGGCGAGTAGAATGGGCGGAAACGCGGTTGATTTATTAATACACGGTGAAAAAGGAGTCATGGTGGGCTGGAAAAAAGGACAACTCGTTCACCCAACCTTTGAGGAAGCGGCAAGAGAAAAACATGCCATTAATCTAGACGATTATAACCTGGCAAGAAGTCTATCTATTTAATGAGGTAAAAGGATGTTACTTAAGGTAACGTCCTTTTTTGTTTGTTATCTTTGTGATTTTAAATCAAATATTATAACACCTTAGAACTCTGTTTACCTATTCTTTTTTTCTATTTTCTTATAAATAAATATGTAGTATTTCGACCATCTGCATTGTAAAATTATCTAAACTGAATACTGTTAAACCAAGGCAATAAGACATCCATTTTGAACATGAGGAGGAAGCAAGTCTCTCTAAAAATACATTTAACTAGTTCCGTTCCCTCCTGAAAAAGTCCGAACAAATTTTATTAAAAAATTAATTCTCGCTAGAGTAGTCTAAAGATTTCTAGAATTGAATATATAAGAGGTTGATGAAAGTTGACGATGGATGCTAAAGAATTACCACTTAATGTCCAAACCATAAAAGAACCAACTATTTTTAATCATATTGGAAATAAAATTATCACAGAAGATCGTGAAATTAACATTATTGCTAAAATGGCTGAGCCACTAATCGTTGTTTTAGGAAATGTTTTAAGTAATGAAGAATGTGATGAGTTAATTCGGTTATCCAAAGATCGATTGCAGCGCTCAAAGATTGGGAGTGTCCGAGAAATAGATGATCTTAGGTCAAGTAGTAGCATGTTTTTTCAAGAAGGGGAAAATGAGGTTGTAGCGAGAATTGAAAAAAGAATTTCGCGAATCATGAATATTCCTGTTGAACATGGAGAAGGGCTTCAAATTCTTAATTATCAAATTGGCCAAGAGTATAAAGCTCATTTTGATTATTTTAAATCAACCAATCACACCGTAAGCAATCCAAGAATTAGCACGCTCGTTATGTATTTGAATGATGTAGAGTATGGGGGAGAAACATATTTCCCTAAGCTTGGTCTTTCAGTATCTCCACAAAAAGGAATGGCAGTGTATTTCGAGTACTTCTATAATGACCAAACGCTAAACGAGTTGACTTTACATGGCGGAGCACCTGTCATCATTGGAGATAAATGGGCTGCCACACAATGGATGAGAAGAAAAAAGGTCAATTAATCATAAATTTGAAAAGGCGTTCCTACCTAAGTAGGGGAACGCTTTTTTTATCATTATATAGTAGGTGTGATATAGCAAGTGATTCCGAGTTCACACTTTTTTCACATTTTTACAGCCTCATAAACGAATATAAGATTCTTTCAAGTATGTTGTTCGCTTTTCCTGTATAGTGGAGAAGAACATTATAAAGAATAATAGCAATGTTTTTTATTGGAAGCGGAGGCATATAATTGAGAAAAATTATTTTATCGACCGAAAGTGGAGCGGATTTACCAGAAGATTTAGCTGTTAAATATGCTATTCAAGTGGTCCCAATGCACGTCATTATGGATGACCAGGACTATTTAGATGGTTCATTACCTGTTATGGATATATATGATTATTATGATCGGACTAAAAAAATCCCCTCAACGACTGCTACGAATGTTCATGAATATGAACAGTTTTTCGCAAAAATAAAAGCTGATTTTCCCGATTGCATTATTATCCATATTGGTTATACGTCCCAGGCCTCTTCCTCCTTTCAAAATGCTGTTATTGCAGCGGAGGAAATGGATGACCTTATTCTAATTGACGCACTAAACGTGACAGGTGGATTAGCTGCTATTGTGATGAATGCGGCAAGGTTGTTAGAGAAGGAACCTATGATTGAACCTACGCGCCTTGTTGAACAAATTGAAGCAATGGTCCCAAAATCCAGACTTGCTTTCGTTCCCGGAAGTTTAGAATTTTTAAGAGCGGGTGGACGGGTAAGTAATCTGGCTTATCTTGGAGGAGCTTTGTTAAAAATAAAGCCGTGCATTGAATTAATACAAGGAAAACTTGTATCAACGAAGAAATATCGTGGGAAAATTGATGGTGTTGCAGAAAAGCTAATGCGTGAGTACTTAGCACAATATGATATTGATAGAGAACAACTATATTTAATCTATTCCATTGGACTTGATAAGGCTGTTATGCAACGGATGGATCAAATTGCTGAGGAAAATGGATTCAAACATGTAAAATGGATCCAGGCTGGGGCAATGATTTCTACGCATGCGGGTCCTGGTGGCTTCGGGATTGCAGGATTAGAAGTTTAAAGGCGATTCGTTTAGCTGTTTTTTTGCTAACAAAATAAAGCAGCTTAATCAAGCCAAGCTTGATGTCGTTTACAAGCGAAATCTCTTTCTGTTAGTAGCATTCAAATAAAGTCTTGGTAAAGAAGGAAATATACTAAACAATCTTGAATAAGTATAGGTTGTTTTTATATAATCCGACCTACTGATCTAGGTGGGAAGGAGAAAAAAATGAAAAATAAATTAGATAAGCAGATGGTGCCTATACAGAAACTAGTAGGGCAGCATATCCTTTATTGCTATAAAGATAGTCATTTTTATATCGAAAATGCGGTTTCTTTTATATTGACAGGGATTAAGCAAGGGGATTATGTAGTGGTGATAGAAAACGATAGATTATTTCGATTAATAGATGAAAAAGTCAAAACTCAACTACGTAAGGGCCAATTAAATCAAATAAACTATGTGAATAATTTTGATTTTTATTTTTCAAATGGCGATTTTCATACCCCTACAATTATTTCATCCTTTGCTACCATCTTGGATTCTGTCTATGCAAAAAGAAAGTCAATCAGAACCTGGGCTCATGTGGAGTGGGGAAACTTACAGGAAATCACTTGTAAGATAATAGATTTTGAAGTTGCAGCGAATCAAACTGTTCATTCAATGAACACCACATCCGTTTGTGCTTACGATGTTGATCGCCTGTCTGAACCACTGAAAGAATCATTAATGCGTTCCCATCCTTATCAACTCACAGATGATGGTGTTATTTGTTCGACTGATCACCAAAAGTTCTTTAAATAATAAAGCAGCTCAGTGTTCAACGATATAGGAAGTAAAATGAATAGAAAAGTAAGCCCCTTGGAATCTTCCTTGGGGCTATTTAAAATGCTGAAAATTTTGCAAGGAAAAGTTGATGCAAGTACCCATTATACGGGGTGCCAGCGAGTGTCAAAACTCCAAAAACTGAAGAAGTACAAGCGATCATGATACCGAATCATAAAATAAATGGTAGTAGGACTGAAAGTGGGGGCAGTTAGGGTAAAATAGCGGCTTTAACGCCCCTGCCTCATTGCGGGTTAAAAAGTAAAATAAATTGGCAGTTCAGTAGGCACACTCTTTTCTATCATGCATATATTAGCTTTTGGGGAAAAGAAAAGTGAGAAAGGAAGAGTGAAATATGAACGAAAATTCAATTATCACAACTAGAAAAAATGAATTGAAAGGGGAAAGTGGATATAAAGTCATTAAAGTCAATGTTGCTGTTCCAGAGGATTATCTATATGCGGTATGCACTCCGGTTAAAAAGCAATAAGGAGTATAGAAACAATCTAACTAGTAAGCAATAGAGCTACCTCATTCGTAAATAAAATAGAGGTAGCTTTGATACATTTTTAGAGAGGATCTATTATTTTTCGTGGCTGTAACCTGGGAATTTATACCGTCAACTTCGAAACAATCTGAGTTAGCCAGTTACGTAGGGACTGAGCTAATAAATCTATATTATTTTCGTTCAGCCATTTTAACGGAATCATCAAATGACTACAACTGCTACTCTTTAAATAGTTGTAAATAATTTGTGCTTCATCAAGCTCAGCCTGCTCTATATTAAGAGAAGGAAAGGTTTTTCTCCCTTTATAACAAGATAGAGTTTGTTGTAGTATTCTTGTTATGAGATGTTCAATGTCTAGAGTGTCTAAATTCAATTTTTCTTTAAGCAGGACCTGATTCCCTTGTATGTAGAAAACCTTAATGAGACTCTCAGAGAGCGGTTCGACAACGACAATCTTTTTTGTACTGTTGGCGAATTTAATCACCTTTTTACCCCGTATCAAATGCTGAACTGCATCGAGATAATCCCTATATTTAGCGGCCGCTTTAAAATCAAGATTCTCAGAAGCAAGCTCCATCTTTTGCTGTATTTCTTCAATTATGCTTTTATCTGTGCCGTTTAAAAGCGCGATGAATTTATCGATAATCCTTTCGTATTGCACAACTGCAGGACCACCTAAACACATTCCAAGGCATAAGCCGAGAGAATAATTAAGGCAAGCAGCATTTCTTTTACTAGGTTGGCTGCAATTTATTTGAAAAATTTCTTTCATTCCTTCAATCGCTGTTACCACTGTGTTTTTGCTAGTATAAGGTCCAAAAACAAGATAGGAAGCATTTCCTTGATAGGGATGATTGGTAATTTCAATTTCTCGCATTTCATTTTTAGTACGGATAACAATATAAGGGTAAGTTTGGGGACTTTTCATCCTCGAATTAAAGAAAGGCTTTATCTCTTTAATTAATTGGTTCTCTAGCAGGAATGCTTCAAATTCAGTGTCTGTTTGAATCACTTCGAAATCTTGGATATTCTGTACTAGCTTTTTGACTTTTTGGGAGTGATTTTTATGATCCTGGAAATAAGATTGAACACGCATTTTGAGTTTCTTTGCTTTTCCTACATAAATGGTATGGCCGATAGAATCCTTCATTAAATACACACCAGGAGATAAAGGAAGGTTTTTAGCTTTTTCTTTGAGGTGCATGAGAAAAATCCCCTCTTTATATAATTAACTCCCCTATAGTGTAACATAAGCATGAAAATGGAAATTAGTTACATTGAACAGAATTTGCAAAAAAACCAAATTGGTAATTTAGAACAAAATATATCTTATCTTTGTAAGAAAATTCTATATAATGGTTTTAGGAGGAGCATTTCAGGTGTTTGCAGTGTTCTATTTTAATACTTAAAGATGGAGGAGAACCTTTAATGTCAAATGATCATGAAGTTCCTTTAGATCAAGGAAAACAAAGTGAACCAAAAATGAAAGTAGAAAGGAAAGAGGGAGAACCGACTTCAGCTTTTAAAGGGGCTTCATGGGGAGCGCTATTAGTCGGGGTAACGGCTTATCTCATCGGCTTATTTAACGCAACGATGGAACTGAACGAAAAAGGCTATTATTTTGCTGTTTTAGTCTTCGGACTTTATGCATCAGTATCTTTGCAAAAAGCCGTAAGAGATAAAGAAGAGGGAATACCTGTGACGAGTATTTATTATGGAATTAGTTGGCTTGCCCTTATTATATCTATATCTTTAATGGGTATCGGTTTATACAATGCAGGAAGTATTGTTTTAAGTGAAAAGGGCTTTTACGCTATGGCATTTGTTCTAAGCATTTTTGCCGCTATAACGGTTCAAAAGAATATTAGAGATACACAAAAGGCTAGAGAAAGAGATTGAGTCATGTATTAAGAGAGGAAGAGGGTGACCCTATAATAGTTAGGGTCACCCTGTTTCTTTTATAAGGAGAATTACAATTGCACTTTACCCACTTGATAATCAATATTCCCAGCGATTGATTTGCCAATAAAACATTTATCACGTGCTATCGTTGCTGCTTTTTCATACTCATCTTGCTTTGACGAATCCCCACCAATAATGGTTGGATATACGATTAATTTACTGAAGTTTGTTTGGGGTGGAAAACCGGTCACGATTCCTTCAGCACGGACAGAAAGATTTTCCACAGGCAATCTGCGTTTCGTAAGAATTGCAAAAAGAGTACCGCTATAACAAGTCGTAACCGCACCAATTAACAAATCCTCAGGGCTGACGCCAACGCTTTTTCCACCCATTTCCGCCGGACTAGAGTAGAGTACGGTTTTATCCGCCATTTTAAGATCACCTTCACCGTGTACCCCGACACCGCTCCAAGTTGCATTTACTTCAAATTTAAGATCAGTCATTTCTCCCACTCCTTCGTTTATGTACTCATTATTACTATACCAAATAATAAATCTACAAAGGTTGAACCTCGGTTTTTTCTTGGATTAATTGGAATATTCTTTTTTTATTTTAAGTATTGACCGATTTGTATATACAAGTTAGAATGAAACCGTAAACAAAACTTGTATATACAAGTAGAATGAAAACGGAAACAAGCTTTCTATACAAGTGGAGTAAACGGTATCAACTATATATAAATATTCTTGCCAAAGGGTAAGGGGGAGAAAAATGAGTAAATATCAAGAATCAGCACAACAGCTTTTAAACCATATTGGTGGAAGCGAAAACATATCTGTTGTCACGCATTGTGTAACTAGAATGAGGTTTGTTCTAAATGATCCAAAGAAAGCGGATGTAGAAGAAATTGAAAAGCTTGGAATTGTTAAAGGGACCTTCACTCAAGCTGGACAGTTTCAAGTTGTCATTGGAAATGAAGTTTCCTCCTTTTACAATGAATTTATTAAAATTGCAGGCGTAAGTGACACTTCAAAAGATGAAGCAAAAGTCGCGGCCAAACAAAATATGAATTTACTGCAACGAATGATTTCACATTTAGCAGATATTTTCACACCGCTAATTCCAGCACTTGTTGTCGGTGGTCTAATCCTTGGTTTTAGAAATGTCATTGGCGACATTAAGTTATTAGAAGATGGCACAATGACAATCGTCGAGTCGTCTCAATTTTGGGCGGGTGTCCATGCGTTCCTTTGGTTAATTGGGGAAGCGATTTTCCACTTCTTACCGGTTGGGATTACCTGGGCAGTTGCTAGAAAAATGGGTGCATCCCAGATTCTTGGAATTGTTCTAGGGATTACACTTGTTTCACCGCAGCTATTGAATGCTTATGGTGTTGCTACTGCTGGATCAGAAGAAATTCCATTCTGGGATTTTGGGTTTGCTCAAATTCAAATGATTGGCTACCAAGCTCAAGTTATTCCAGCGATTTTAGCAGGTCTTGTATTCTCTTATTTAGAACTTCAATTGCGTAAAGTGATTCCAAACGCGATTTCAATGATTGTTGTTCCATTTTTATCATTAGTACCAGCTGTTTTACTTGCGCACACAATCCTTGGTCCGATTGGTTGGGAAATCGGTTCTTGGATTTCAAATATCGTATATTCAGGATTAACTTCAGCTTTCGGTTGGTTGTTTGCAGCAGTATTTGGTTTTATCTATGCCCCACTTGTTATCACTGGTTTACACCATATGACAAATGCAATCGACTTACAGCTTATGAGTGAGCTTGGTGGAACAAACCTATGGCCGATGATTGCGTTATCGAATATCGCTCAAGGTTCAGCCGTTCTTGCAATGATTTACATTAACCGTAAAAATGAAGCAGAAAAGCAAGTTTCCATCCCTGCAGCTATTTCTTGTTACCTAGGTGTAACAGAGCCTGCCATGTTCGGGATTAACTTGAAATACGGCTTCCCATTCTTGGCTGCGATGATTGGTTCATTAGTAGCAGCTGTTATTTCAGTAGGTAGTGGCGTAATGGCCAACTCGATTGGAGTCGGTGGACTTCCTGGAATCCTTTCCATTCAGCCACAATTTATGGGAACATTCGCCCTTGCCATGCTCGTAGCGATTGTGATTCCAGTAATCTTAACGATGATCTTCAACAAAATGAATGTAGGAAAAATTTCTTTCAAGAAAAATCGTTAATACCTAGGTAGAGGAACATTCACTTGTTCCTCTTTGCTATTTTAAGCTAGGAATATACATATTTTAGAAACTCACATAAAAGAAGGAAAGTAGGTAGGAGCATACATGAAGCAACCATGGTGGAAACAATCTGTTGTTTATCAAATTTATCCGAAAAGTTTTAATGATAGTACTGGGAATGGTGTTGGTGATTTACAGGGAATCATCGAAAAACTAGATTATCTGAAAACACTTGGAGTCGATGTCATTTGGTTAACGCCGGTCTATCAATCCCCACAGCGTGACAATGGCTATGATATTAGTGATTATTATAGTATTCATGAAGAGTACGGAACCATGGAGGACTTTAAAGAGCTACTTAATCAAGCGCATGATCGTGGGATCAAAGTAATCATGGACCTTGTTGTCAACCATACATCAACAGAGCATAAATGGTTTAAGGAAGCGGCAACTTCAAAGGATAACCCATATCGCGATTACTATATTTGGAAAGATGAGACGAATAACTGGGTGTCTAAATTCGGTGGCTCTGCTTGGAAGTATGATGAAAAAACGGAACAATACTATCTTCATCTTTTCGATGAAACGCAAGCAGATCTGAACTGGGAAAATGAAAAGGTTCGTCAAGAAGTCTATGAAATGATGCATTTTTGGTTTAAACAGGGAATTGATGGGTTCCGATTGGATGTTATAAATTTAATCTCAAAGGACCAAAGCTTTGCCGATGATGATGGTAGCACAATCCCTGCTGATGGCCGTAAATATTACACTGATGGGCCGCGAGTTCATGAATTTTTACAGGAAATGAATAAAGAAGTTTTATCGCAATACGAAAGCATGACAGTAGGAGAGATGTCATCAACGACGCTTGAAAACTGTGTGAAATATAGCAATCCAGATCGCAAAGAGTTGAGCATGACCTTTAACTTCCACCATTTAAAAGTTGACTATCCAAATGGGGAGAAATGGGCACTGGCGGATTTTGACTTTTACGCGTTAAAAAAGATTTTGTCTACCTGGCAAACCGGTATGTACAAAGGCGGAGGCTGGAATGCCTTATTCTGGTGCAACCATGACCAACCGCGAATTGTTTCTCGTTTTGGTGACGATGGTCAGTACCATAAGCAGTCCGCGAAAATGCTTGCGACAACGATTCATATGATGCAGGGCACTCCATATATTTATCAGGGCGAAGAGTTTGGGATGACCAATCCTAAATTTGATAAAATCGATCAGTACCGTGATGTGGAAACGTTGAATTATTATCAAATCATGGAAGCGAATGGCAAGACGGAAGAGGAAATTCTTTCAATCTTGAAAGAGAAATCTCGTGATAATTCACGGACACCTGTGCAATGGAGTGATGAAGCTCAAGCGGGGTTTACGACAGGCACGCCATGGATTCCAGTAGCTGACAATTATCCTAATATTAATGCCAAACAAGCACTCGAAGACGAAACCTCCATTTTTTATCATTATCAAAAGTTGATTCAACTCCGTAAACAATATAGCATTATTACCGACGGGGAATATCGTTTATTAGCGGAAGAACATCCTGAGCTTTTTGTTTATGAACGAGTATTAGACAATGAAAAGTTATTGGTTATCAATAATTTTTATGGGAAAACAGCAGAGCTTTCATTATCTGTGGAGGATATAGAGGGGTACGAAATCGAGCTACTTTTGACAAACGGTGATAAGAATACCGAATTAAAGGCGGAAATGGAAGTTGCTCCCTATGAATCCTTGGTGTATCGTTTAACAAAAAGATAATAATCATTCTTTCCGGCGTGTTGCAATTGTCGGTATAATGGAATTGGTGATCTAAATGGTGAAGAATAAATTCATAAAAATAAAAGAAGAACTAGGTGAGCATATTCGGAGTGGTCAAATGGAAGCAGGCTCGTTGCTACCATCGGAAAATGACTTAGCCGAGAAGTATTCCGCCTCACGAGAAACGATTCGGAAGGCCCTTAATTTGTTGGCAGAAGAAGGGTATATCCATAAAGTACAAGGAAAAGGCTCAATTGTGCTGGATGTATCAAAGTTTGACTTTCCGATATCGGGCTTGGTGAGCTTTAAAGAAATTTCTAAAAAGATGGGCCATCGTGCTAAAACCACCGTGGAAGAGTTTGAAAAAATCGATCCTACTACTGAGACTAAGAAAAAAATGAGGCTCGAAAGCAATGAGGCAGTGTGGAAGATTCATCGGGTTCGTGAAATCGATGGCGAGAAAATAATTTTAGATAAAGATCTTCTCGTGGAAAAATTCGCCCCCGCATTAACAAAAGAAATTTGTCAAGATTCTATCTATGAGTATCTTGAAGGCGAGCTGGGACTTACGATTTCTTTTGCTAAAAAAGAAATCACAATGGAAATACCAACAGACGAAGATCGTCGCTATTTGGACCTAGATGACTTTCAATACATTGTCGTGGTTAAAAACTTTGTTTATCTAGACGACGCTAGCATGTTTCAATACACCGAATCTCGCCATCGCCCCGATAAATTCCGGTTTGTGGATTTTGCTCGAAGGAAATAGGGGAGCAGATGGACGAGCATTAGGTTACTGTTAGATGTATATTTTGAAGGCTTAATCATTTTAATAGGAAGAACATCATCCACCTAGCTAGTCTGGGTGGATTTTTTATCTATGCAGAGTTGACCTAAAATTCTAATTTTAAACAGTGCGGTGATGAAGAGTCATGTATAATAATAGAATGGAATCTTTTGGAGTGAATTGGATATGGAGTTTAGTTAGGTGCACTCTTTTCTCCTTTGAAATTCAATGGGTTATGGACTAGTTATGGACTAAAGAATATATTTGTATGGAGGGAAGATTATTTTGAAGCTAGCTATTTTTGATTTTGATGGAACATTATTTCCTAAAGAGACGTTTCCACTTTTAATGAACCATTTAAAAACCCATCCAAATTATCATCAAAACTACCGTCATTTTATTACAGGATTAATCCCCGTTTATGTAGCCTACAAATGTAAGCTTTGTCCTGAAAAGACGATGAAAGAATATTCAATGAGACGTTATTTATCTTCTTTTAAGTCCACATCTAAAGAAGAGATTAATCAATTCTTTTACGAATTAGGGGACAGTATGAGTACGAAGCTTAGTGATTCTGTTGTCCAACGATTGGAGCAACACAGAAAAGATGGTTATTATATTATGCTTGTTTCTGGTGCGTTCGAACCGCTCCTACATTCTGTTACGAAGAATATTTCTTTCGATAGGATTATTGGAACAAGCATTCCGTTTAATCTTCAAAAGGGCAAACAGGTTCGTATCGATCCGATTCAAGGATACCGCAAGAAAGAAGTTGTTCAAGAGCAATTCTCTAATGTCGAAGTGGATTGGGCCAATAGCTACGCCTATGGTGATAGTTATTCTGATCTAGATGTGTTGGAGTTAGTGGGAAATCCAGTTGCTGTGAAACCAGATTCTCGGCTTTCGGAAGTCGCTAATAATAGAAAGTGGGAAATGATGGTGTAATGTTCGAAAATAAACTGCCCTTGAAGGCAGTCTTTTTTTTGTTTCTGACACTCCAGAATATAGCAGGTAGTCCATTTTGAAAGTTTACAGTTACTTCTCGTATACTCCTCAATAGCTGGCACGATATATATTCCCACTTCACGGGGAACAAATATAGTATTGTTAGTTTTTTTACTGGAGGGTATCGATGTTAACTATTCTCTTTATGTTTGAAATCATGAGAATGACTGTACGGATTAGGAAATACACCTTGTTGATTGTAACGATTCTGTTCTTAATTAGTAGTTCATTTATTATCCATTGGTTAGAACCAGAGAATTTTCCAAATGCCTTTGTAGGCTTTTGGTACGTGATGACGACAGTTACGACAACAGGGTACGGTGATTTTGTACCACAAACAATCGCTGGCCGTATTTTCGGGTTATTTCTATATTTGGTTGGAATAGGCTTAATTGGAATCGTGATAGGAAAAATTGTTGAAGGCTTTGGTATATACCGTAAGCTAAAGGAGGAAGGGAAGTTGCGGTTTAAGGGGAGAAATCATTATGTCATCATTGGATGGTCCAATAAGTCTAAGCATACCATGAATGAATTGCTAGAAATTGACCAGCAAGCGAAGATACTTGTTATTGACTCGTTAAAGAATGCCCCATTTGAACACGAAAGATTTTCCTATATACAAGGGGATCCTACAGATAAACATACATTAGAGAAGGCAAATGTTGTGGAGGCTAGAGCTGTGTTGGTGTTCACTAGAGATAACGAGGCAAATTCGGTTGCTGCAGATGGACAATCACTCTTGATTGTGTCGGCCATTGAGAGCTATGCCGTCGAGAGGAAAACAGAAATTTATACCATAGTTGAAATTCTAAAGGATAAGCACATTTCCAATTTTAAGCATGCGAACGTAGATGAGTTCATCGTGTCGGATGAGGCATTATCAGATATGATGGCAAAGGCTGCAGTAGACAAAGGTTCTAGTAAAATGATTATGGAGCTTCTGAGTAGCAGAAGTGGAGTGGATATACGAAAAGTGGAAAAAAGGGATTTATGGACAACCTATAATGATGCGTTTGAAGATCTTAAAAAAGTTGGGGCAAATTTAATCTCAGATCGGAATGACTTTAATATTCTCACTAAATTGGAAGAACGTATCCCGAGTGATGCAGAACTGTATGTGATATGCAGTCCAGAGTCTTTTAAAAAAATTATGGCATCCGAATCCATAAACTAGATTCTTTTGGTCTTTTATATAGGCTGTTTTCGTAAAGATTGTTGTTAAAATTGTAAAAATCTTAAAGCCGATTTTTACTACCTAAAGCCGATTTTAACGTAATATAAGCTATTTAGTACGTTATAGGAAGTTTGCAAGCTCTTTTCTCAGATAATAAAAGCTTTCTTGGAGTAAACAAAGCTTAATTCATTCTATTTTATATCTAAAAGCAAAAAAGTTTTAGGAAAGAGCCTTTATATAAAAGTATAACAAAAACGATAAAGAGAACCCTAAACCATAAAGAATTTCATAAGGAGGTTGAGTATGAATTCATATGAAATCACTGATATGATTATTGACGATGGATTTGATGGAGAGGAATACGTCACCACTGATTTTACGCATCAGAATCATCATTATAGCATCACATTTAAAAAAGCGGACCTAGAAGTTATCAATAGCTGGATGTTTATGGATGAAACGTCACTTCCCGCTAATTTATCTGATGATGTCATAAACTTGATTCGAGCAGAGGTTGAACGAAAGATTTAAATGTTGTGAGGTTAGAGTCTTGTTCCTAGCAAGGACCCCTATTTGGGGTCCTTTATTTGTTTAAGCGAACGTCGGATAGAAAAGGAACGTCCCCTCAGTCTCTTCTTCTATTTATGTCTTAATAATTGTATAATTATATTTATAAAAAAAGAGAACAATAAACTACGGGGATCGCTCGCAACCTAAGGATGCGTACCGTTGTACAGAAAATATGATTCTATCAATCACTATTTCAAAAAGGAAATAGTCTTATATATTTAAACAAGGACGGAGTTTTCATATGGATGTTAAGACGATTACAACCCTTATAGATGAAAATTCAGGCTCGAATCAACTTTTTAGAAATATTTTTGAGTGTCCTGAATTAACGATTTGGTATAAAGATTTAGCTGAAAATGTATTATGGGTAACAAAAGGGTTGGCTTCCATATACGGTTATACACAGGAAGAGTTTATAGTAAATCCAAAACTATGGATGAATTCAGTCAGTCATGAAGATCAGCAAACAATTGAAGATGCGATGAATCTGCTTTTACTAGGAGAAGCGACAGCAGTAGAATACAGGATTATTCGGCCAGATGGTGAGGTTAGGTGGGTACAGAATTGTGCCAATCCTATCTTTAATAACATAGGAAAGGTAGTTGCTTTAACAGGTTCGGTTCATGACATTACTGTTCAAAAAGAGGAAATAATCAGGCTCCAAAACCAACTCAAAGGAGTACAAGCTTGGGATAATTCCATTTTATATGATGATGTAGATGTAGTGAAATCTGAAACAAAAGTGGTACCTACAAATGATAGTGTTGAAATCTTGGTAGACAATAAGTTATATGCATGTCTATTTTCTGAAATGACCAAGGTTAAAGAAAATAGACAAAGTTTTGCCGTTCTATTTATGGACCTAGACCGATTTAAAGCGATAAATGATACCTTAGGTCACACTACCGGAGACCAGTTATTAAAAATAGTTGGTAATCGAATAAAAGAATCTTTATCAGATTATGATGTTTTCTTCAAACAGAATGGCGATAAATTTATTGTCGTATTAAAAGATGCTGACCGAGATGTGGCTTCAAACGTTTGCAAAAGAATTCTGAATGATCTAGAAGCACCATTCAAAATCCAAAATTATGATCTTTTCACCTCCTCAAGTATCGGGATTAGTGTCTTTCCGGAAGATGGCGATACCGCGGAAGACTTGTTAAAACATGCTGATTTTGCATTATATCAAGCAAAAAAACAAGGGAAAAATAATTATAAATTTTACTCTTCAAAAGAATTAGAACCCAATATGAACCCTATAAAATTGGAAATGGATCTCCATAAGGCGATTCACAAAGAAGAGTTAATCCTTCATTATCAACCTAAGGTGAGCTTAAAAACGGGTAAAATAGTCGGCGTGGAAGCTTTAATCCGTTGGAATCACCCTGAGTTAGGAACTATTTCACCTGGGGACTTTATTCCGATTGCGGAAGAAACAGGTTTAATCATTCCAATCGGTGAATGGGTACTCTATCATGCTTGTAAACAAAACAAAGAATGGCAGCAAAAAGGGTTTAAAACAACTGTATCTGTTAATGTTTCTGCAAGGCAGTTTACTCAATCAAATTTTGATGAAACAGTCTCTCGAGTACTGCTACAGACGGAGTTAAATCCGCAATCCTTAGAGCTTGAGATTACTGATAGCATGACTGCGAATATTGAACGAACAATTTCTACTTTACAAAATTTGAAAAAACTAGGTGTTCGTATCAGTATTGATGATTTTGGTACAGGTTTTAGTTCATTAAACTATTTGCAAAGGTTTCCTATTGATAACTTAAAGATTGATCAGTCCTTAATCCATAGAATGGAAAGCAATATGAATGACAAAACAATCGTCACAACGATTATTTCAATGGCACACAATTTAAATTTGAATGTGGTGGCTGAAGGAATTCAAACAAAAGAACAACTGATTTATCTACAACAACATCTTTGTGATGAGGGACAAGGGTATTTCTTTACTAAACCAATGCCAGCAAATAAAATAATGGTTACGGTTTTTGAAATAGAAAATGTCGTGAAGGATTTCGGTCTGCCACAAGATATAAATGAACGAATGTGGGCAGAAGAGTTAGTTCGTCAAGCGCGTAAGGAATTAAATGAAACCATACATTTACAACAAGGAATGATATATAAATACAAAAAAATAAATGGTCAATTTATCCATACCTTATGTGACGGCGAGTTATTATATCGAATGGGTCTTATTCCGAATCTTGTAGTTGGGAAACAGTTACACGATTTTCTTCCTAAACATATGGCCAAAGAAAAGCTGGTGCACTATGAAAGAGCATGGAATGGGGAAGAAAATGTCACTTATGAAGAAGAAATTAATGGGATCCACTATCTTGCTACGTTAAGCCCGATAAAACGTGGGGGAGAAGTTGTGGAGGTTATTGCTTCATGCTTCGATATCACCGACCGCAAAAAGGCAGAAAGAGCCTTACTTGAAAGTGAAAATAAATATCGGTTGATTGCTGAAAACATGACAGATTTGCTTATTTTGTTTGACGTGAACGGGAAGGGAATCTATGCATCCCCTTCTCATGAACCAGTACTTGGCTATTCCCCAGAATATTTTGAGGGCAACAATACATCTGATCTCGTTCATCCGGAAGATACTACCTTAGTAATGATGAAATTTGAAGAAATCATTCGAAGTAAATCTCCTACGAAAATGGAGCTGCGCTTGTTACATGCAAATGGTGAATGGAAATTACTTGAATGCACAGGAACACCGGTCATAAGTGAAAAAGACACTGTGGAACATATTATGGTTGTGGCAAAGGATATTACGGAGAAAAGAAGAGCAGAAGAACTTTTATGGAATTCAGAGAAATTATCGCTCGTTGGCGAGCTAGCAGCTGGTGTTGCCCATGAGATAAGAAATCCAATCACTGCGATAAAAGGGTTTATCCAGCTATTCCAGCAAGGACTAATAAGAGATGAATATTTCGATATCATCCTGTCAGAATTTGACCGTATAGAAGGGATTATTAAGGAGTTTCTTTCGCTGGCAAAACCACAAGAAATTCAGCCTAGACCCGTAAACATCCCTATCTTAGTTAAAGAGGTCGAAACATTAATAAAATCAGAGGCGCACCTGAAAAATATTGAATTCACCATCGAAATACAACAAGACATCCCAGAAATCATGTGTGACGCCAATCAAATCAAACAAGTTTTACTCAATCTGTGTAAAAATAGTATGGAAGCCATCGATTTAACAAGGAAGGGCTTAATTAAAATCACAGTAAGTGTTGAACAAGAAGCGCTTCTCATTAACGTTATTGATAACGGAATTGGCATTAGTGAAGAGCGTCTAAAAAGGCTAGGAGAACCATTCTATAGCAATAAAGAAAAAGGAACCGGATTAGGCTTAATGCTCTGCTTCAGAATTATAAGACAACATAATGGAAGTCTTACTTTTTATAGTAAAGAAAACAAAGGAACAACCTCACAGGTGAGATTACCGCTGGTGTGATGACGGGTGGGGCTGTCCATTATTCCTTCAATTAAAATCTATAATCATTCTAAGATAAAAGGCCTTCCGCCAAAACTAAAGCGGAGGGCCTATTTATTTTTTCTAAAGAAACGAATCCACACAGGTCAATACTACTATGAAAGAGGGAAAGGAGACCATTCTTCTACTTACTTAATAGGTCTTATAGTTCACTCTGAAAAAATATCCTAGTCCGTTAGATTCGTATTTTTAATGTTGTTAACTTTTAAAAAATAATTCTGCTATATTTAATTTTAGAGCCCTTTGGGTTCAAAAAATATCAAAGGATGGATGTAGCGAATGAAAAAGAGGAGCAAATCTAAGGGGAAAAAGATTTTATCCAGTACTCTTGCGCTAAGCTTGCTAGCAACACCTTTAATGCCGTTTAATGTCCTAGCAGCAAAACCGACTGAACCAAAAATTCAATCAGAAGTAGAACTCCGCATCATGGGAACAACTGACATTCATTCGAATTTATTAAGCTATGATTATTACAAGAACACCGAAGCACCAAAACTGGGGCTCGCAAAAACGGCCACTCTTGTAAAACAAGCGCGTGCAGAAGCAGACAATTCTGTACTAGTAGATAACGGTGACCTCATTCAAGGAAACCCGCTAGGCACATACAAAGCGAAGGTTGATCCGCTTGAAGAAGGAGAAGTCCATCCTGCGATAGAAGCTATGAACATTATGGGATATGACATGGCGACATTAGGAAACCATGAATTCAACTATGGACTAGAATATTTGGATGAAGTCTATGACGATGCCAATTTCCCATATGTGAACGCAAACGTTTATGTAGATGACCATGACAATGACCCAACAAATGATGTAAATAAATATGCACCATATAAAATTGTTAATAAAAAAGTAGTGGATGAAGCTGGCAAGATTAATGTCATTAAAATTGGCTACATCGGATTTGTTCCACCTCAAATCAATGAGTGGGACAAAGCCCATCTTGATGGCAAGGTCATAACGAAGAACGTGGTCGAGGCTGCGGAAAAGTATGTACCGCAAATGAAAGCTGAAGGAGCAGATGTCGTAATTGCCATGGCTCACTCTGGCTTTAGTGGAAATGAAGCTAATACGGAAGACACGGTTTATGCATTGAGTAAAGTATCTGGTGTTGATGCGATTACGTTCTCTCATACACATAAAGTATTCCCGGCAAAAGATGTTACTAGTTTAGATGCTTTATTTAAAGGGGCAGATGGACAACCTTTGCCAGGGGTAGATAACGCAAAAGGAACCATCAATGGTGTTGCAGCCGTTCAAGCTGGATACGGCGGCGGTGCCTTGGGAATCATTGACCTTACTTTACAAAAGGTCAAAGGAAAGTGGTCGGTTGCTACCTCCCAGTCTTCCACAAGAGCAATCGATACAGTCCAACCTGATGAAGAAATTGTGGAGGCAGTTACTGATGAACACGAGGCTACAATTGAGTATGTAAATACTCCAATCGGTACAACAACTGATGACATTTACAGCTATTTTGCACTCGTACAAGATGACCCATCCATTCAAGTCGTAACGAACGCTCAGAAATGGTATGTTGAAAATTACCTTGAGTTAAACAAGCCAGAATTAAAAGACTTACCAATTTTATCAGTAGGTGCTCCATTCAAAGCAGGCCGTAATGGGGTAGATGAATATACCGAAATTAAAAAAGGTGATTTAACGATTCGCAGTGCGGGTGATTTATACCTTTATGACAATACGTTAAAAGCGGTTAAAGTGAGTGGGTCCGTTGTCAAGGAATGGATTGAGATGACTGCAGGTAAATTCAATACCATTGACACTTCTACAACAGAAGCACAGGAATTATTAAATCCTAGCTTCCCGGTTTACAACTTTGATGTCATTGACGGTGTTGAATACCAAATCGATGTAACGAAAGAGCCGAAATATGACAAGAACGGAAACTTGATTAACCCAGAATCCAGCCGTGTCCTAAACCTTGAGTACAATGGAGAACCAATTGACCCTGAACAGGAGTTTGTCGTTGTGACGAATAACTATCGTGCTGGAGGAGGCGGTAACTTCCCTGGGTTAAAAGGCAGTGAGTTAGTGGTTGACTCAGCCGATGAAAACCGTCAAATTTTAATGGATTACATTTCTGAGGTAAAAGAAATTACGCCAACTGCCGATAACAACTGGTCGATTGCGCCAATCTTGGCGGATGTGAATGTAACGTTTACGACTTCACCAAAGGCTGAGCGATATATCGGTGAAGGGAGTCCGTTCTCTTATTCTGGCCAAATAGATGCTAACGGTTTTGGCATCTTCAATATCGACCTTAACCGTGGGGTAAAGGTTCAACTTTTAGGATTAAATGATTTACATGGGCAGCTAGATACTATTACCAAGGTAAATCAAGAACCAGCTGGCCATGTTGAGTACACAGCTGCTGCGTTAAAGCAAGAAGAGGCAACGAATCCTAACACGTTAATGCTTCACGCAGGCGATATGATCGGTGGAAGCCCGCTAATTTCGGCTCTTTTCCAGGACGAGCCTACCATTGAAATACTTGAAGAGATTGGTTTTGATGCTGGTACTTTGGGCAATCACGAGTTTGATGAAGGCATTGATGAACTAAACCGTATGCTCAATGGTGGCGAGCATCAAAATGGAACTCCTGGTTATGATGGAATCGATTTTCCAATGGTAGCAGCTAATGCGTATGACACAAGAGACGGACTGTTGATTACCGATCCTTTTACTGTTTTAGAAACAGGTGGACAAAAGGTTGGTGTCATTGGAGTCGTTACACAGGAAACACCTGAGATGATTGTGAGAAAAGGAAATGAAACACTACAAATCACTGATGAAGTAGAAGCGATTAACAAATATACGGCAGAGTTAAAAGAGCAAGCCGTTGAAGCGATTGTGGTCCTTGCACATAACCCAGCTACACAAACCGGATACACCGATAAATTTGATGCGAGCCGAATCGCAGAACAAATTAATGATGAAGTAGACGTTATCTTTGCAGCCCACAATCACGTGAGTGTAAACCGTTTGGTGGACAATAAACTAATTGTTCAAGCTTATTCTTACGGATCTGCCTTCTCGGATGTGGATTTGGAGATTGATCCATTTACTGGGGATATCTTTAGCAAAACAGCGGAAATTAAAACGGTTTTCCAAAAGGACTATACTCCAGACGGAAAAGTAGCTGAAATTATGGCAAAGTATTCAGAACTGGCTGAACCAATAAAGGCGGAGGTAGTTGGTGATTCTCTCACTACCCTTGAAAAAGGCTATCCAACAGTCGCAAGAGAGTTTGGTGACCTTGCACTAGGAAATTTAATTGCTGATGGGATGAAAGTTGCGATGGATTCTGACTTTGCGTTAATGAATGGTGGCGGTGTGCGCTCTCCATTAGAAGCCGGTGAAGTCACATTCGGTGATTTATTCGCGGTTCAGCCATTTGGGAATGTTCTTAACAAGGTAATGCTAAGCGGTGCAGATCTACGGGTTATCTTAGATGAGCAAATTACAGCTCGAGGCCTTGACTATCATATCTCCGGGTTCAAGTACACTTATACCTATGATGATGCAGCTAAAACGGGTAAAATCGTTGATATCTTATTGCCGGATGGAACGCCGATTGATCCAGCAAAAGAATATACTGTCGTCGTAAACAACTATATGTACGGGAATATCGGTGCAAGCATAGGTAGTCTTTCGACCGATATGGAAGTGGGACCAGTCGATATTGACGCAACTATTAACTACGTAAAAACTCTATCATCTCCTTTTGAATATAAATCAGAAGGAAGAATTAAAAGAGTTCAATAAGCCAAAACAAAAAAGACTGAAGAGAATCCACGAAGGATTCTTTTCAGTCTTTTTTTGGGGAAGCAAGAGAAACCGTTCCTATGCTTCCTGACCATTATTGATGTTGTATACTAAAGAAGTGATTAATATAAAAGTTGATAGGGGTATCATACATAATGAAACAAAGTACATTAAAAGAATCTTATAAGCAAAGCAAATACCCATTGTCCGGTCACGGGAAGCGCAATATTCATGTATTAAAGGAAGCTTTTCAATCCATTGATGGTGATGTGGAAAGCGACCTATATGGAGAGGGCAGTGTTATTGCAGAGTTTCAAGAGAAGATGGCTAGATTGCTGGGGAAAGAGGAAGCAGTGTTTTTCCCGAGTGGAACAATGGCGCAGCAAATTGCCCTGCGAATTTGGTGCGATGAAAAAGGTCTGAGAAAAGTAGCATATCATCCGTTAAGCCATTTAGAAATTCACGAAGAAGATGGATTGAAAGAGCTACATAAGATTGAAACGATTTTGCTTGCAGATAAAGGTCGAGTCATTGAGATTGAAGATGTTTTGAACATAGAGGAACCTGTCGCAAGCATCTTGTTGGAATTGCCTCAACGTGAAATTGGTGGGCAATTGCCAAGCTTTGAAACGCTAAAACAGATTTCTGAATACTGCCAAGAAAATGGAATGAAGCTTCATCTTGATGGAGCACGACTATTAGAAGTGCTTCCTTATTACCAGAAAACTGCTGCTGAGGTTTGCGCCCTCTTTGACAGCATTTACGTTTCATTTTATAAAGGGATTGGCGGAATTGCTGGAGCGATATTGGCTGGGGATAAGGCGTTTATCAAAAATGCGAAGGTTTGGAAACGGCGCTATGGTGGCGATTTAATAAGCTTATACCCCTATATTCTATCAGCGGATTATTATTTTAATAGGCGCGCACATAAAATGGAACAATACTATGAGGCAGCAAAGGAGCTCGCTCAATTTTATAACACTTGTCACGGTGTTTCAACCTTGCCACTTATCCCTGTTTCAAATATGTTCCATGTTCATTTTCATCTATCTAAAGACCAAGTTGAGACTGTTTTGACAGAAGTTCAACAACAAACAGGACTTGGTCTGACAAGTTATTCAAAAGAAATCAATGAAAAAAGCTGTTATTTTGAAGTTAGCATGGGTGATTTGTATGACGAGGTTCCAAAAGAGTTGGTTAAAAAGGCATTCACACAACTGAATGATTTAATAAAACAACGCTTTTCTTCTATATAAAAAGAATCATGATCCTTAAGAAACGACAAGTATTTATTTTAGGGTAGATTTCACAATTATGTTACTATAATAAATAAAACTAAATTTATTTGGAGGTCAAAATGGTGCTACCTAACTTTGAAGAAAATCTACATAAATATGCAAAATTATTAGTGACAAAGGGAATCAATGTTCAATCTGGTGATTGGGTGAAAATGACAATAACCGTTGACCAAGCGCCTTTGGCACGTTTAATCACACAAGAAGCCTATGCATTAGGTGCTGAAAAGGTAATTGTGAAATGGTCCGATGATGAGATTAGCAAACTTCATTATTTGCATCAACCAACAGAAGTGCTGACAAACATTCCTGAGTACGAAATTCAAGAATCTGAAGACCATGTATTGAATCATCGCGTTAGTCGTTTGTCAATTGTATCTAGCGATCCGGGCTTAATGAATGAAGTAGATCCGGCTAAAATTGCTGCCTATCAGAACGTCGCTGGAAAAGCATTTCACGCTCAGCGCAAGGCAACACAAAATGATGATTTGAAATGGACCGTTGCTTCTGCAGCTGGAGCGGGTTGGGCCGAAAAAGTATTCCCGGACTTGAAAACTTCTGAGGAACAAGTTGATGCACTCTGGGATCAAATTTTCAAAACTTGTCGTGTCTATGAAGAGGACCCAATTACCGCTTGGGATGAACATAAAAAAACATTAAATGAAAAAGCAGCTAAATTAAATGAGATGCAATTCGATGCCCTACACTATACAGCACCTGGTACCGATTTAACGTTAGGTTTAGCGAAGAACCATATATGGTGTAGTGCAGAAAGTAAAAATCCAAAAGGCGAAGAATTTATTGCTAACATGCCGACGGAAGAAGTTTATTCAGCTCCTGATACTCATCGCATGGAAGGTGTAGTTCGCAGTACTAAACCACTAAGCTATGCTGGTACATTAATCGAAGGCATTGAAGTGCATTTTAAAGATGGGAAAATCGTTGATATCTCCGCTGAAAAAGGCGATGCGACCATTAAAAAATTGGTCTTTGATAACGAAGGCGGAACTGGGCTAGGCGAAGTGGCTCTTGTTCCAGATCCATCTCCAATATCTCAATCGGGTATCACCTTCTTTACGACTCTATTTGATGAGAATGCATCAAATCATCTAGCGATTGGTTCAGCTTATCCGACTACCATTCAAGGTGGGACGAAAATGAGTCAGGAAGAATTATTAAAAAATGGGATGAACACATCGATTGTTCATGTTGACTTCATGATTGGTTCTGACAAAATGGACATTGATGGCATCAAAGCAGATGGCACGATTGTTCCAATCTTCCGTAATGGAGACTGGGCGATTTAAGCCCTATTATATAAATAAAACCAAAGTTCAAGAGAACGGCTAGTTTTAGCTGTCTCTTGGACTTTTTTTTATGTGAAGCATTCCACGGCCTAAGCTAGCTCCTTTTGGCTTTATCGGCCCTATGAATCGAATTTCTTGATGATTCCTTACCAGATTTCGGGTTCATCTTTACTAGGTTTTCAGTCGACAAAGTTCGATAAAGAGCGTTCTTTTTTTGTTCATCAAGAATAAAAATGATAAAACCAAATGAAAGTAGTTACCCTTGACAACTAAATCCACAACCTCTATAGTTATCCTTAATAACCATTACCCAAGGTAATTATATTAGTAGACCCTTAAGGGGAATTCGATAGTAGGAGTGACATAATTGGAAGGTTTTTTTCAACGATATTTAAGTCTGTATCGACCACTAATCACAAAATTAAACGAATTGATGAGTACATATGAGCTTTCATACTCTTTATGGCAGGTTATTTTTTATATCAAAAACCATGGATCTTCAACGCTTGTTGATATTTCGAATCATTATCAGGTTGAAAAGCCAACAATCACTAGAAGGGTTCACCGGCTGGAAGAGTTGGAGATTGTGAAGCAAATTCCAGGGAAGGATCGGCGAGAAAAAGTCATTCAGCTGACACCAAGAGGGGAAGAGATTTATAAGGAATGTCGAAAAAAAATAACCAGTTTGGAACATAGCATGATGCAAGGAATTAACCAGCAGGCACAACTCACAACGTTTCATACATTGCTTGAAATGAAGGACAATATGGTGAAACGAGAGGAGAACAAAAGTGAATAAACCTAAATTATGGACCAAAGATTTTATCATTGTATCCAGCGTGAATTTTTTGTTAACACTCGTCTTTTATTTATTAGTCGTGATTATCGGTGTTTATGCCGTCGACCAATTTCATGCGACGACAAGTCAGGCAGGTCTAGTAACCGGAATTTTTATTGTCGGGGCGTTAATTGGGCGACTGTTTATTGGAAGGAGTATCGACCATATTGGTCGTAAAAAAACGCTGTTCACTGGATTAATTTTATTCACCATAACTACCTTATTCTATTTTATTCACTTGGGTATCGGCTTCCTGCTCCTGACTCGTTTTTTACATGGAGTAACAATGGGGATTGCGAGCACTGCAACAGGGACAATTGTGGCTCAAATCATTCCAAACAAGCGAAAGGGAGAAGGGATTGGCTATTATAGTATGAGTGCGACGCTAGCGACCGCTATCGGACCCTTCATAGGACTTTATATGAGCCAGCATACGAGCACGCAAATGATTTTTAGCCTTTGCCTGACTTTAGGAATCTTTAGTTTCATCACTGCCTTCTTTGTGTATGTTCCACAAGTGGAGCACTCAACCGAAGTTTCTGAAAAGAAAAGTATCAGACTCTCTCAATTCATTGAGCCTAAGGCCGTTCCCATTGCAGTGATTACGCTCGTCGTGGCTTTCTGTTATTCTAGTGTTCTATCTTTTATTAACTTTTATGCGATTGAAATTGACCTGATTAGCGCAGCAAGTTTCTTTTTTCTTGTCTACTCCATTGCCGTATTAATTTCACGACCATTTACAGGTCGTTTAATGGATGTGAAAGGGGCAAATTATGTTATGTACCCAGCGTTTATTCTTTTTGCAGCCGGAATGTTGCTTTTAGCGTCAGCTCACAACAGTTTGACTTTTTTGTTGGGGGGCGCCCTTATTGGTCTTGGATTCGGGAACATGCAGTCATGTACACAGGCAATCGCTGTAAAAATAACTCCTCCTCATCGAATGGGATTGGCGACGTCAACGTTCTTTATCTTCCTTGACGCAGGTCTTGGATTTGGTCCGTATCTACTTGGATTATTTGTACCGATGATGAGCTACTCTACGCTTTATATGATTCTAGGAGCTTTCGTTTTGGCCTCGACAGGTCTGTATTTTGTTTTGCACGGAAAAAAGGACAAAGCTCAGATCAATGCTCTAGTCTAGTAAAAAGAGAAAGGACATTTTGGAAAAAGGCTTTCCTTTCCTTTTGCTAGTCATCTATCTCTTTGGATAGCAACACGCAAGAGACTATCGGAAAGGGAAACGACATTGCTTTTTAATGTAAAATATTTCTAGTGATTTAAGAGTGAAAAGGATGGTAATATATTTTAGCTGCTTCAGACAGCAACGGAATATAACGCTAGTAAAATACTTTTCTAATAAAAGTATTGACGAGTTAACCATTATGTTATATATTAAGTATCCGCTGTTGATGACAGCAACGTCTCATTAAATTGATTATATTAAAATAATATTTTGCTTGATTTCATGAGTTATACGTGATATATTAATAAATGTCGCTTCTGAGCGACACTGATATGATTGTTCTTTGAAAACTAAACAAACAAGCGTCAACAAACAATATTTATCATGTTTCTTCTATTAATATAGAAAAGCATGAGCCAACGTTTTATTTTATGAGCTAATCACTCTTTATTGGAGAGTTTGATCCTGGCTCAGGACGAACGCTGGCGGCGTGCCTAATACATGCAAGTCGAGCGGATCTTTGGGAGCTTGCTCCCAAAGATTAGCGGCGGACGGGTGAGTAACACGTGGGCAACCTGCCTGTAAGACTGGGATAACTCCGGGAAACCGGGGCTAATACCGGATAATTCATTCTCTCTCATGAGGGAATGCTGAAAGACGGTTTCGGCTGTCACTTACAGATGGGCCCGCGGCGCATTAGCTAGTTGGTGAGGTAACGGCTCACCAAGGCCACGATGCGTAGCCGACCTGAGAGGGTGATCGGCCACACTGGGACTGAGACACGGCCCAGACTCCTACGGGAGGCAGCAGTAGGGAATCTTCCGCAATGGACGAAAGTCTGACGGAGCAACGCCGCGTGAGCGATGAAGGCCTTCGGGTCGTAAAGCTCTGTTGTTAGGGAAGAACAAGTACCGGAGTAACTGCCGGTACCTTGACGGTACCTAACCAGAAAGCCACGGCTAACTACGTGCCAGCAGCCGCGGTAATACGTAGGTGGCAAGCGTTGTCCGGAATTATTGGGCGTAAAGCGCGCGCAGGCGGTCCTTTAAGTCTGATGTGAAAGCCCACGGCTCAACCGTGGAGGGTCATTGGAAACTGGGGGACTTGAGTGCAGAAGAGGAGAGTGGAATTCCACGTGTAGCGGTGAAATGCGTAGAGATGTGGAGGAACACCAGTGGCGAAGGCGACTCTCTGGTCTGTAACTGACGCTGAGGCGCGAAAGCGTGGGGAGCGAACAGGATTAGATACCCTGGTAGTCCACGCCGTAAACGATGAGTGCTAAGTGTTAGAGGGTTTCCGCCCTTTAGTGCTGCAGCAAACGCATTAAGCACTCCGCCTGGGGAGTACGGCCGCAAGGCTGAAACTCAAAGGAATTGACGGGGGCCCGCACAAGCGGTGGAGCATGTGGTTTAATTCGAAGCAACGCGAAGAACCTTACCAGGTCTTGACATCCTCTGACAACTCTGGAGACAGAGCGTTCCCCTTCGGGGGACAGAGTGACAGGTGGTGCATGGTTGTCGTCAGCTCGTGTCGTGAGATGTTGGGTTAAGTCCCGCAACGAGCGCAACCCTTGTCCTTAGTTGCCAGCATTCAGTTGGGCACTCTAAGGAGACTGCCGGTGACAAACCGGAGGAAGGTGGGGATGACGTCAAATCATCATGCCCCTTATGACCTGGGCTACACACGTGCTACAATGGATAGAACAAAGGGCAGCGAAGCCGCGAGGTCAAGCAAATCCCATAAATCTATTCTCAGTTCGGATTGCAGGCTGCAACTCGCCTGCATGAAGCCGGAATCGCTAGTAATCGCGGATCAGCATGCCGCGGTGAATACGTTCCCGGGCCTTGTACACACCGCCCGTCACACCACGAGAGTTTGTAACACCCGAAGTCGGTGGGGTAACTAAGAGTTTGCGGAGCAAACTTGCTTCGTAAGCATAGAGCCAGCCGCCTAAGGTGGGACAGATGATTGGGGTGAAGTCGTAACAAGGTAGCCGTATCGGAAGGTGCGGCTGGATCACCTCCTTTCTAAGGATAATGCCGTAAGGGCATTCGGAATGCGAATCTTTCGATTCGTACTAAGCAAATTTAAAAATTTGCACTGTTGATTAGCTTGTTTGTTTAGTTTTGAGAGTGCAATTCTCTCAAAGCGTATTTATTTGTTCCTTGAAAACTAGATAATTGTAAGTAAGAAGGCAAAAGTAAAACACACATTTGTATCGCTTTTTTTCTCTCTTTTATTAATAAGAGAAACCATAGACTTATTGTCTAATAGAGACGAATAAATTCGTCCATAGGTTAAGTTAGAAAGGGCGCACGGTGGATGCCTTGGCACTAGGAGCCGATGAAGGACGGGACTAACACCGATATGCTTCGGGGAGCTGTAAGTAAGCTTTGATCCGGAGATTTCCGAATGGGGAAACCCACTGTTCGTAATGGAACAGTATCTTTACCTGAATTCATAGGGTATTGAAGGCAGACCCGGGGAACTGAAACATCTAAGTACCCGGAGGAAGAGAAAGCAAATGCGATTCCCTGAGTAGCGGCGAGCGAAACGGGATTAGCCCAAACCAGAAGGCTTGTCCTTCTGGGGTTGTAGGACACTCAACATGGAGTTACAAAGGAACGGGGTAAATGAAGTGGTCTGGAAAGGCCCGTCAGAGAAGGTAAAAACCCTGTAGTTGAAACTTCGTTCCCTCCTGAGTGGATCCTGAGTACGGCGGGACACGTGAAATCCCGTCGGAAGCTGGGAGGACCATCTCCCAAGGCTAAATACTCCCTAGTGACCGATAGTGAACCAGTACCGTGAGGGAAAGGTGAAAAGCACCCCGGAAGGGGAGTGAAAGAGATCCTGAAACCGTGTGCCTACAAGTAGTCAGAGCTCATTAATGAGTGATGGCGTGCCTTTTGTAGAATGAACCGGCGAGTTACGATTACATGCAAGGTTAAGTCGAGAAGACGGAGCCGCAGCGAAAGCGAGTCTGAATAGGGCGAATAAGTATGTGGTTGTAGACCCGAAACCAGGTGATCTACCCATGTCCAGGGTGAAGGTAGGGTAACACCTACTGGAGGCCCGAACCCACGCACGTTGAAAAGTGCGGGGATGAGGTGTGGGTAGCGGAGAAATTCCAATCGAACCTGGAGATAGCTGGTTCTCTCCGAAATAGCTTTAGGGCTAGCCTCACGAAGTGAGAGTCTTGGAGGTAGAGCACTGTTTGGACTAGGGGCCCTCATCGGGTTACCGAATTCAGACAAACTCCGAATGCCAATGACTTATCCGTGGGAGTCAGACTGCGAGTGATAAGATCCGTAGTCAAGAGGGAAACAGCCCAGACCACCAGCTAAGGTCCCAAAGTATACGTTAAGTGGAAAAGGATGTGGAGTTGCTTAGACAACCAGGATGTTGGCTTAGAAGCAGCCACCATTTAAAGAGTGCGTAATAGCTCACTGGTCGAGTGACTCTGCGCCGAAAATGTACCGGGGCTAAACGTATCACCGAAGCTGTGGGTGGACATCTTACGATGTCCGCGGTAGGAGAGCGTTCTAAGGGCGTTGAAGCTAGACCGTAAGGACTGGTGGAGCGCTTAGAAGTGAGAATGCCGGTATGAGTAGCGAAAGATGGGTGAGAATCCCATCCACCGTATGCCTAAGGTTTCCTGAGGAAGGCTCGTCCTCTCAGGGTTAGTCGGGACCTAAGCCGAGGCCGAAAGGCGTAGGCGATGGACAACAGGTTGATATTCCTGTACCACCTCTTTATCGTTTGAGCAATGGGGGGACGCAGGAGGATAGGGTAAGCGCACTGCTGGATATGTGCGTCTAAGCAGTTAGGCTGGTAACGAGGCAAATCCCGTTACCACATAAGGCTGAGCTGTGATAGCGAGGGAAATATAGTACCGAAGTTCCTGATTCCACACTGCCAAGAAAAGCCTCTAGCGAGATGAAAGGTGCCCGTACCGCAAACCGACACAGGTAGGCGAGGAGAGAATCCTAAGGTGAGCGAGAGAACTCTCGTTAAGGAACTCGGCAAAATGACCCCGTAACTTCGGGAGAAGGGGTGCTTTTTAGGGTGTTAAAGCCTTGAAAAGCCGCAGTGAATAGGCCCAGGCGACTGTTTAGCAAAAACACAGGTCTCTGCGAAGCCGCAAGGCGAAGTATAGGGGCTGACGCCTGCCCGGTGCTGGAAGGTTAAGAGGAGAGGTTAGCTCACGCGAAGCTTTGAATCGAAGCCCCAGTAAACGGCGGCCGTAACTATAACGGTCCTAAGGTAGCGAAATTCCTTGTCGGGTAAGTTCCGACCCGCACGAAAGGCGTAACGATCTGGGCACTGTCTCAACGAGAGACTCGGTGAAATTATAGTACCTGTGAAGATGCAGGTTACCCGCGACAGGACGGAAAGACCCCGTGGAGCTTTACTGCAGCCTGATATTGAATTTTGGTACAGCTTGTACAGGATAGGTAGGAGCCTTGGAAGCCGGAGCGCCAGCTTCGGTGGAGGCGTCGGTGGGATACTACCCTGGCTGTATTGAAATTCTAACCCGCACCCCTGATCGGGGTGGGAGACAGTGTCAGGTGGGCAGTTTGACTGGGGCGGTCGCCTCCTAAAATGTAACGGAGGCGCCCAAAGGTTCCCTCAGAATGGTTGGAAATCATTCGCAGAGTGTAAAGGCACAAGGGAGCTTGACTGCGAGACCTACAAGTCGAGCAGGGACGAAAGTCGGGCTTAGTGATCCGGTGGTTCCGCATGGAAGGGCCATCGCTCAACGGATAAAAGCTACCCCGGGGATAACAGGCTTATCTCCCCCAAGAGTCCACATCGACGGGGAGGTTTGGCACCTCGATGTCGGCTCATCGCATCCTGGGGCTGTAGTCGGTCCCAAGGGTTGGGCTGTTCGCCCATTAAAGCGGTACGCGAGCTGGGTTCAGAACGTCGTGAGACAGTTCGGTCCCTATCCGTCGTGGGCGCAGGAAATTTGAGAGGAGCTGTCCTTAGTACGAGAGGACCGGGATGGACGCACCGCTGGTGTACCAGTTGTCTTGCCAAAGGCATCGCTGGGTAGCTATGTGCGGACGGGATAAGTGCTGAAAGCATCTAAGCATGAAGCCCCCCTCAAGATGAGATTTCCCATAGCGTCAAGCTAGTAAGATCCCTGAAAGATGATCAGGTTGATAGGTCAGAGGTGGAAGCGCGGTGACGTGTGGAGCTGACTGATACTAATCGATCGAGGACTTAACCAAAAACGAAAAGCGGAGGCGACTGATCAGCCTCGACAAGCGCTGGAGGGCCAGCAGTTGAAGTCGTTCTTTGACTTCAGCGGATGGACCGAAGCGACTCGAGAGGCTAGGAGCCGGAGCTGGACAACATGATACAAATTTTACTTTTACTTCTTACACATTATCTAGTTTTGAGGGAACAAAGATTTTTGCGCAAGCAAAATATCCTTCCTTTAATTAAATAGTCTGGTGGCGATAGCGAGAAGGTCACACCCGTTCCCATGCCGAACACGGAAGTTAAGCTTCTCAGCGCCGATGGTAGTTGGGGGTTTCCCCCTGTGAGAGTAGGACGTTGCCAGGCAAAATGAAAACAACCATATATTTGGTTGTTTTTTTATTTAATCAATTTTTGGACTTATTTTAGTTGAACCACCGAAAATTAATAAGACATCAAAACGCTAGAAGTGTGACTTCCTAGCGTTTTGATGTCTTATTAAGTAGAAATTATTAAAAATAGATTTTTTACAAATAATAGTATATGGTAGGGTTTTAAAATATATTAACCACCATAGTTCTTGTACATAGTGTTATTTATCACCAATGTTCGAAATTTTTCACCTAGTTAGATGAAGGAGGGGTTGATATGGACATTTATCATAGGATATGGGAGGTGGATATGCAAAGCAATGGGATCTTGCCCATTTTACCTGACGAAAATAGGAATCAGTCCAAGGGATACGTTGTGGTGGATGGTGATATCCGTACACCTGAGCATCAAGTTTTGAAGGAGGTTCATATTCCAGACGGGAAAAGGCGCAGCTATCAATTGGTCGAAAAACTTTTTGATAACTATAGATTGAACCAGTATAGCAGGGAAAAAGAAACAAGTAAGGAGTTTAACGAGGTAAAAGAATTTTTAACAAACGTCATGCAGTCTCCACCTCTTAAAATGGCAAGGAAATTCGTTGAGGAAAAATTGAATAAGACATTTACTGACTTGCAGTGGTTTACCCATTTACAGCAATTATGGTTCCGGAAGTTCGATTTGGAAAGCGGAAGAGATATATCAGGGTTTGAGCATGTTTTTATTGGAGAACAAAAAAGAAAAATGTTGCTAGGTCACCATTTCTGGTTTAAATATTGGTTAGAAGACAATGGCAAACTGAACCACCTTCATATAGACCAAATTGAGATGAAAGATAATAATCCACATTACGCACCTGAACCTGGTGCTCCGTATATCATAACAGCTGGTTATCGTTTAAAAGCTTTCGATTCTGAGAAAAAACGCTTTGTAAAAATATCAAAAAGTCGATGTGGATTTTTTATTGGAACCAGTCCAGAAGGTCTTTTGGCATTAGGAACAATCCGAGCCTTATTTCCTGAAGATGCAGCTCATTATATTTCATTCAATGGCACGCCGTATAAGCTAGAATTGTATATGAGCCCTGATGGAAAAAGTATCCGTACTTTCTATCCGTATAGGGAGTAGGGAGGTAGTCTAACGTCACTAAAAACTCTGTAGGATGAGGATCAGTTGAGCTTGAACACCTTTTAACCTACTCCCCAGCGTCATCACCTCCATCCCCTTTATCCCCAAACCCTCCGCCATCATTTGTTTCATGGTTATGATCCTCTTCAAAGAATTCATTAATCGTATCCAAAAACGACTTTTGGGAATTATCCTCTAAATCATATGGATGCGAGCTTAAAAAAGCATGAAGCGAATAAATTTTTATCGATTCTCGTCTAGCCCTAAGGATTAGAAACACAAAGAAGCCGATGATTAAAAGAAACGAGAATGCGAGTAAAATGATTTTAAACAATTGCACCAACACCTTGTCTTTTCATTTAGTAATAATTATGCGATGGCGAACTTGTTATAACTAGTGGAACACATTCTTCTTCAATGATTCTCCTAACCTTTAAGTTTGGTAATAGTGGACTGTGCCAAGTGTTATGTAGGTTTAGCTTTTATTTTTTTACTTGATTCGGCAACCAAATAAGGTAACATTAAATAAGAAAAAAGGTGGTTTACCTTAAACGGATGGTTTGAATGGGTGGAGGTTTATTATGTGCAAAAAGGTGAGATTGTTAATCGGAATGATTAGTTGCCTTGTCTTGTTCGTATTTGGAGTGTATAACGTAATGAATGGCAATCTATCATTTGCTCCAATTATTCTTGGGATTAGTGGGTTGGTTGGAGTCTTCGGTGGTATATATGAATTTAAAAGGAGGCTTGTTAAATAAACCTCAAAACCTCGGCTATCAAAACGAAAGGAATGGGTCTAATCATTAAAAATAAGAAACTCTTAATCTTGTCTGGTATCCTTCTAATTTTTTCAATAGCCCTGACTTTTCCTTACCCGGATGCTTATTTAAGTGCTAGGGCACGTTCATCTATATTTAATGTACCAGTAACGACAATGGATGGGCTCAATATATTGGGGATATTTACCTTACTTTTATTTCTAGTGAGTTTATTTTTGCTTGTTAAAGGGCTGGAGAAGTACAAGAAACGTTTAGTCTTTGCTACGATTCTCATCTTTATGTTATTACCAAACGTCCTTACTTCTTTTTATCAAAAAACAGTGGTAACAGATATTTATGCGATCAACTATGAACTTGGGTCTAGTGAGTGTAATTTTAAAAAGATAAATAATAAAACGGTAAATGCTAATTGCGACTTTACGTTTACAAACCACAGTAGAGATGAGGTGCAATTTGCAATTGAGTTTTATGAGGAACATTGGTATGAAGAGTCTGTCCGAACCGTTTCGCTTATGAACCTTGATGGTCCGTATATAGTTGAATTAAAAGGAAATGAAACGAAAAGAGTGAATATCGAGTCGGATATAGATGTATCAGGGCAAGGAATTCAGTTTGATTCCGCAAGTGCTACCTTGGTAAACCTGATGATTTCATCAGAAAAGGGTAAAAGGAAACTATAAAGTAGAAGCATTAATTTGATAAGGAGAATGGAAGGAAGTTAGTGGTTGCTTCTTTCTTTCATATTGTTTCTAACCTTGTAATACGAGGTGCATCGTATTACAATCTAAGTAGGATAAGGGGGGATATAATGATGATTGTTTCATTTGGATTCTTTTTCGGCGTCATCGCTTTTCTATTTACAATTATTTTAACGAAACGAAGTGGTAGGTTTTATTTAGCTCCAATCACGACCGTTTTGGCTGCTGTGTTGGTGACAGCATATGGAATGTTCATTGTTGGTGGGTTTGAGGGGATGGCTTACGGTATTTTAGCGGTAGGAATCTTCCTTGCGGGCCTTGGAGGGGTGATGGTTTTACCATTTATAGGAAAAATGAAGAAAAAACCGTTAAGCATTTTCGATAAGGTGGGACTTGTTCTCTTGCCTCTCATTCTTTTTGGGACGATTAGCTTAAACTTTTATCTTGATGAAGGATATTGGATCATTGAAGAGGGGGCAGCTCCATATAAAGAAAAGAATGCGAAAGAGGAGCTACAAAGTCATTATCGAATATCCACCATTTCTGAAGGGATGAAGCAGGTTACGCTTATTTTTGGGAAAGAATATGTGGGAAAAGATATCGAAGTGGAAAAGGTTAGTAAGTGGGGTTCGACAGAGATTACGGTAAAAATGATTGAGTCGGAAAATAAGGATGAAATCCCTTATATCATGATTGGTTTAGATGAAATCAAAGAACCGTTAAAGGTACAAACAACGGATGGTACAGTCATTCCTTCGGTTATGGATGGATTATAAAATAAAACGAGGTGCTTCTAGAATGGATAAGGAAATGATGAAAGGCAGCATTGACTTGTTGCTGTTATCTCTGTTGGCTCAACGTGATTTGTATGGGTATGAAATTACGAAAATGCTTAAACAATTAAGTGATGGTAGTTATGAAATGAGTGAGGGAACGCTCTATCCTGCCTTAAAACGGATTGAAAAGAAAATGTGGGTGAGTTCCTATTGGAGTGAAACAGCAAATGGGAGACGCAAATATTATAACATTACCGATTTGGGGAAGGAGGAGCTCGAAAGAAAACAAAAGAATTTCTCGTTAATACAGAACTTGGTTAAAAGGAGTTCGGAGGGATTAGGTGAAATCTAATTTTGAAGCATATGTAGAGAAGATTGTCTCACAAACGGATTGTACGAACGAGGAGAAAGAAGATCTGTTTGAGGAACTGATGGTTCATCTCGAATTGTCGAGAGGTGAACTCATGAGTCAAGGAATGAGTGAAGGAGAGGCCGAACTAAAAGCAATGAAGCTTTTTGGGGTCGAAGAGGATATTGGAGGTCAAATCCAGCAATCCATGTATCCGTATCGGAAGGAACTGATTTTAACTCTGTCAATTGGCTCGATTCTTTTCACAGTAAGCCTCTATCTGTTGTCCTTGTTCCATGAGGGAAATGCGCATATTGGCTGGCTCCTTGTGTCGATGGTTGTGAGTACGATTCTTTTACTAATTGCAATAAACCAAATCTCCCTATTAAATCGAAGACGGTGGTTAAATAGTCTGTTCATTACCCATATTTCCACTAGCTTGTTTGGGTATGCCATCGTTTCAGCGATGGACCATCCAGCTCAATTAGCAATGGTTATTGCCAATTGGGTCATCATTTTTTTAGCCTTGGTCCTTGTTTATCAAACAACGATTTATGAGAGCAAATCCCAAAAGGTGTTAGGCAAGGAATCTAAGAGACTCCATCAGGTGAATTTTATACTGGGAATTGTAACAATTGGTTTTTGCCTATTTTTTATTGGCGGAGGATTGATGCTATTTGGTGGTTTTCATCTTTACATGATTCTCATGAGCCTGCCGTTGGTTTTATGGATATGTCTATATTATGGGCAAATGAAGCTCATTCATAAGCATAAACGAATGGCCTATCTTTTAGCCGTCCTATCCGTATTGATAAATATGTTTATTTTATTAAGAGCTTTTTTGCCGTTAGGAGTTTTTAAATGAAAAAGAAAACCATTTTTGGGGTAATAGGTGTAATTGCATTTGTGACCATTGTTTTATCTGTATTAGGGATGTTTTTTAATAAAAGTGAAGACGAGAAACTGAATGGGTTGTCTGGGTATTACGATGTGACGGAAGAAGGAACCATTGCTTATGTTCACTATACCGATGGAAAACCAAGGATCCGATTATATAATCCTGAAAAATCGGATGACGAAAAAATTTTAGAATTGGAAAATGACCAGTATATTTTAGATCCAACCTTTTCAGCAGATGGGTCGACGATTACCTATATTTCTACTAATAAAAATTTAGAAGAGTCATTGAGTAGCACTATTTATCAATTTAATCTTGAAACGCAGGAAAACCTTGAGTTATTCTCTTTTGATGCTGCGATTACGGAAATTCAGTTTTCGGCAAATGAGGAATCTATGTTCTATTTGATGGCAGGGGTCTTCCAGAATTATTCACCGATTGCTAGCAGGCGACCACATGATTTTGATGTTTATGAGTATCGCTTTGCAGAGGACGAACACATACAACACACGAAGATGAAAGAATATTCGATGCATTCTCTACATAACGCTCCTGATAATGAATCTGTGTTTGTCCGAATGGATGAAGTGGCAGATACGCCTGAGGAAAGTTTTGAGGTTCATCAGCGAATTTTTGAAATTCCACTGGAAGAGCCAAGTAAGCGGAAGGTCATTAGTGATCCTAATCGGGAAGTTGACATTTTTGATTTTACGATTGTTCCAGATAGAAAAGAAATCGTCTTTCAATCAATTGGGAATTTCGATTCTGGTGGTACCTACCAATATGAATTGTATAAATACAATCTAGAGACAAAAGAGGAAGAACAGCTGACAAATCTGAAGGAATATACCACAAATCCTGTTATTAGGCAGAATCAGATTTACTTTATGGTCGACAAGCGGTTCGCCCAAAGAGATTCAGATTATCATCTCTATGTAATGAATATGGATGGAACAGAAGTCAAAGAAATTCAGCTACCAAGTAATCAAACTAGTGAATAAAAGAGAACGAGGAGTCGGTCTTCTGCTCCCAAAATGGGGAGAAGCATGAACTGTCTTCCTGTTTCGAAAGGGGATGTTGAATGTGGCCATTGGAGTAGCACTTTGCCTTTTAGTAGTGGGTGTGGCAATTGGGTACCAACAGAGCGTAGGGAAATCGGCTAAAAGAAAAAAGATTGTTTGGGGAATTACGTTTATGGTAGCTGTGGCTCCATTTTTCTCGTGGTTGGTCGGGATTGGGTATGGAGTAAGTGTTGGAGATGGATTTGCAGCAGCAGGTGTAATGGTCATTTTGTTTCCGATTTTTTTCTTAGGGGGACTCATTGCTTTATTGATGGGGATTTTTGGGAAAGAAAAGTGAGAGTCATAGATAAATAGGGATTGGAGCTTACACATTCTTTTTAAACAAAGGGGGATCTCAATGCAACAGTACACGGGGTTTTTCGTCACATTAGCACTAATTTTTATCATTGTGCTTTTTAATAAATATCTATTTTGGTGGGTCAAAGGCATCATCGTAGCATATTACTTGGTTGTTGCTTATATATTCATCACAGTGAAAAATCGCATTGATAAGGAGTTTGAGGACGTTCGACCTGTTCCAGAGGCCTACTGGGATGAGAACTCTGGTTGGGTTGACACAATAATGAGTTATTTATTCTTGCCATTGGTCGGGTTATTGATCTTCATTTATATCAATTGGTTTCGTAAGGTGAAAACCAATTGGGCTAGGGTCCTCATATTGGTGAGTATCCTACCGGTTGCCATACTGGTTATCTTTTTTAGTTTCATGTTTTCTTTTAGCTATGGCTATAGACAGTAAAAAATAGCAGGCTGGTCCTGCTATTTTTATTTATGGAAAGGGTAGAATTATGAATATGAACGTCACGCATTTTATTTTGTTGATTGGGACATAATTTACATATTTATAATTGTTATGATTGATTGCCTGTTTATCCGCTATAAAATAACTTAACAATGGTTGGCAATTCTTAAATCGTAGTAGATTCTATATACGATGGGAGATGAAGAATTGAAAGCAAAGTGGGTGCTAGTAGTTAGAGCTTTGATAATTGGTTTAACCATACTGGTATTGGGTGAAGCGGTCTTGGCGAAGGATATTGCAAATGTTCCGCATCGAGGTGCTTCTGGACATGCTCCAGAACATACGATTGTTTCCTATCAACTGGGCGAGAAAATGCATGGGGACTATATCGAAGTTGATTTACAGATGACAAAAGATGGTCAGCTAATCGCGATGCACGATTGTACTGTTGATCGAACGACAAATGGAACGGGATTCGTGAATGAGATGACGCTTGCTGAAATGAAGGAACTCGATGCGGGTAGCTGGTTTAATGAACAGTATCCTCAATACGCCAGTCCCGAATATAAAGGGGTGAGGGTTCCGACGCTCGAAGAGGTTTTTCAAACGTTTGGCAAAAATAAGCGGTATTATATTGAAACAAAATCACCAGAGGTTTACCCAGGGATGGAAACAGAATTATTGCGTCTTGTAAATAAGTATAAAATTAACAAGGATACCCTATTGGTTGAATCCTTTAGTCCTGAAAGTTTAATCTCTATAAAGAAACTCGACTCATCGATAAAACTTGTCCAATTACTAAAGTATCAATCAAATGCCGTCATAACAGACGAGGAAATTGATGAAATTAAGGATTATGCAATAGGTATAGGACCAAACCATCATTACTTAAACGAAGATTATGTCCAAAAGGTAGTTAGTAGTGGGCTAGAACTCCACCCATACACTGTTAATGAAAAA
Organism: Mesobacillus maritimus; assembly: GCF_044803185.1. GTDB lineage: Bacteria > Bacillota > Bacilli > Bacillales > Cytobacillaceae > Mesobacillus_B > Mesobacillus_B maritimus_B. The sequence goes on along the minus strand of NZ_CP085225.1, from coordinate 3,535,699 downwards.
GGAAGAATGAAACAGCTAATTAATTGGGGCGTCACTGGAATATTCACTAATTTTCCAGACCTTCTCCACAGCGTAAAAAAGGTAAGGTGAAGCAGGAGAATTTGTTCTCTTGCTTTTTTAGCTTACCTTTGCTGTGCTTACTATATGTAACATATATTTTACATATAGTAATATATATGTTACATTTTAGGTGGAGGGTTCTTTATGAAAAATAATGTAAAGGTTTTACGCACAAAAGCAGGTTTAACTCAACAACAGCTTGCAGATACCGTAGGGATTACAAGACAAACGGTTAGTTTGATTGAAAAAGGAAAGTATAATCCTTCATTAAAGTTGTGCTTACAGATTTGTTATGCTGTACAGGCAAAATTGGATGATCTATTTTGGCTGGAAAAGGAGGAGTTTGAATGAAAAAAATCAGTGATGAGCGATTGATTCTACGAAACTTACAAAATATTAAAATGACGTATATAGTTCAAACAATTGGAATCTTATGTATTCTTGGCTATGAGTTGGTTCAAGGTGGGCTTGAGGGGATGCGACAAAATCCACTTTGGTTAGTTTTTATCTTAACGACAGTTGTTTATTCGTATTTGTCGATGAGCGTTAGCGTTGAACACGAAACAAAGAGGAAGGATCCTAAAAAGTCATTGATGATAAGTGTACTGGTACTAAGTTTGATTACCTTAGCCGTTGGGTACTTTACTTCGATTACACCGAACTATGGATGGGGTGATGGGATATTAATTGGCGCCATTCTGTTTATTTGCGGTTTTATCCCGTGTTTTTATGTCTACCGTTTAAGAGTTAAGCAACAAGAAGATTTAGAGGATGAAGAGTAGCTGTTGCCCCTAAGTGCAGGAAAAAAGGCATATCTATTAAAAGTAGAAAAGTGTCACTTAAAACAATTTATAATCAATCGTATTTATTATGATTATCAGTTTATATTACTTCTGCCCCTGTCTCCATACTTATTCCCTGATTCGACGCGGCAGACTTTATACTCTCTGTAGTTGAACTTAGAATATAGGAAAAAATGCAAGGGAGCAAAACTTTAATCAAAGGTTAAACTAAAGTACAATATAGAAAGCATGTTCACGTAATAACCAAGTGAAAGGAAATATACATATGACTTTTTTAGAAAAAATCAAGCCACATTTAATCAGTGACGACGTGTTAATCCAGGAAGCTGTCCTACATGCCATACACGATTACCCGTATCTGCCTGAGGAACATATAAATGTATTATTAAAAGAAGCTTTTCATAAAAAAGAGAAACAGCTCTCCATTCTTGTCTACATAGCCAACCACTCTCTCAATGAAGAAGCTATACAGACTTTGATTGAACATATTCCAGGAATGGACAAGTCTAATACGCATTTGGCAATAAACTTGCTTAACCAAATGGAACCAGACATTGCCCTTAAGTATAAACCTGCTCTTGAAAACTACGTAAATGCGGACAAGTGGTCGTTATATGAGTTATTGGTTAATGGAACTGAAGAAGAGATATATTCTGAGTACGGGACTTTGGTCAATGTTCTTGAACAGGCTGATTCTTTCCAACATGACGTATTCATAAAAGCAAAACAAGTAGCAGCATGTATTGTGAAAAATGGTTGGGTGACTGAAAATGAGATTGAAGCAGTCATTCAAGGAGAGTTAAAAGAACCTTGGTTTTCTTTTAACGGAATCTTGAATGTGTATATGATTGGATTATTAAAATTGGAGAGGTTTATCCCAACGTTAGCAAGCCTATTAGACCGAGATGATGATGTTCTACTAGATGAAGTCTCAGTTGCATTAATCCGATTTCAGTCAGATGAAGTGGTGGAGAAGGTAAGACCTTATTTACAGAAGGACGAATCGATCATCTTTGCAGCTTCAGTTGTGGAAAATATTAAAACGGACCTAGCTGTTGAAGCGTTACGAGTGGCCTATCAACAGACGGAGGAAGAAGATAGTCAGGATCTTCTTTTTGAGGCACTTTGCCACCAATTCTCGGAAAAAGCATTGCCAGAGATCAGTCAACACATGGAGAAAGAGAATTTTTCAAGTCTTGTGGATATTGAGCAAACAGTCTACAGCTACTATTCGATAGTAGGGCTAGAACACCCTGACTTAGAGGAGTGGAGAAAAGCAGCGATGGAGCGGGAGCTAGAATTTCAAAGGGATAGTGAGCAGGAGACTCTCCTCCAAGATGTACCAGTTCGAAACGAAACCAAAGTAGGGCGTAATGATCCATGCCCTTGTGGAAGCGGGAAGAAATATAAAAAGTGTTGTGGAAAATGATGAAGTGGAAGGATGGTTTCTTGCTTCCATATGGAAGTAAATAACCATCCCTTTACTTCAAGCTTGGACATTTTCGCGTAATTCCTTATACTGGCCGGCTACTAAATCGAAAGTAAAGAGATTAAACTTTTCAGCTTCTAGAAGCTCTTCACCATATTTAATGATGTCGACTCGACGAACTTGAAACATTCGCTTACCGTGCATTTTCCCCCCAAACCAGCTTCTTTTAGCGCCTCTTAAAATTTTTTTGTAGTGAGAGTGATCCTCTTCGTTCGTGATGCCTAGCATTCGTTTTACTATATTTGCTGCCTCCGGAATGGTTACATATCCAGGATCCAAGTGATATCTTCGTCCCATCATAAACCCTCCATATAAAACTTCTTATTATTTTTTATGGAGAATCATAGGAATTCATGACAAAAAGATAGGGATTTTAGTTAGAAAAGAAAGAGAGGAACTTAATAAAAGGAGCATGGGTTTAGCATGCTCCTTTCATTTGCTTTATTTTTAATAATAGTTCCTTACTGATTCACAGAACCACGTTCATAATGATTCATATCTGTTAATTCGATGATATATTCATAGTTAACAATCGACTTATGGATTTCTTCTCTTTCCTCTGGTGATAGGCTTTTATCCTGCATCTTGTTTTCCAAGTTCTGCTTCATTTCCTCTAAGAAATTCCTTACTTCCTTGTAATCCATTTTTCAACACCCCTTATTAGATTTACATTGATATTTAAATGGTTCGAGTATATTTATAGTAAAAGTAATCGCTTTCATACTTTTATTATATAGAATAAAATAAATTTTCAATCCATTAGCCTATTGCGAATTTGTGAAATCTTTTTGAGGGAATTGTGAAACTTCAAACCAGCATGTTGAAAAAGGAGACGGGAAGAATTGCTTATAATGATAAACAATAGCCCCCGTGTTAATTTAGGTGCGGGGGCTTTTCTTACATATTTTTTCTGTAAAATTACATTTGGGTACTTTCCCACTATGTTTCATCAAATAAATAGGAGAGAATTCTGTATCCTGCTAGTTCAATTCCGCTTCCAATAATTCAACAAGAACCTTCGCGATGATTGCTCCTGCTGATTTTGGGGCCACTTTTCCGGGGATTCCTAATTCTAATAACGCCTTTAACCCTTTTTCTTTTGCATATTCAAAATCTGTTCCGCCTGGCTTAGACGCGACATCTATGATTAAAGTGTGTTGGGCCATTTTATCAAGGATATCTGCTGTAAGAATTAAATGTGGAATGGTGTTAATACAAATATCCACATTTTCCATTACCGGTGCGAGATTTTTCAAATGGAAGGGGGTTAAGCCCACCTCGATAATACGGGCCAAATCGGCTTCCTTTCTTGCTCCGACACGAACCTTAGCGCCAACGGCATCGAAAAGACGAGCAATCGTTTTTCCAACTCTACCATAGCCCAGCACCATGACATTTGAACCGTGAATCATAAAATCAGTATGTTCAATGGCAACCTTTAATGTTCCTTCCGCAGTGGGGATGGAATTAAGGATGGCCATATCATCTCTTGCAAACATAGGGATAACCTTTCTACCAGTTGTCTCCATTAAATTTGTTAAGTAGGGGGTCTTAATCCCAGTATAGATGACACAGTGTTCAGGAGTATTTTCGAGATGATCCTTTGTGAGAGCAATCTCTCCATCCGAATAACGAGCTTCAACTTTCCCTTCATGGTCGATGCCAGAAACCGGTACAAGGATGGCATCGACTTGAGAAAAGTCAATCTCCTGTATACCACATTTTATCTTCTCAATGCTGTCATCTACTACTTGAGTAAAACCAACTAATGAAACTTTCGCGCCCTTTTTACTAAAGATTTTTGCGACTTCGATTTGTCGGACATCCCCACCTACTATCAACATGTGAAAGTTCTTTTTCATTCTAATACCACCTTTATGAAATAACAGTCAGTATTCACCTTCCTAAAGAGGTCCAAAACTAATTTACCATTACGGTAAAATATGTATACCCACTAAGATGAGAAACGGCATAATGGTACTTTTTTATATTTACATGGGACAGTTAAATATTCAAAGTCATTTAATGGAACTCTAGATTACCGAAACTATACGTAAAATTCAAAAGATATCAAAGACGTTGTTGATCCACTTGCCTATGCCCCTTAGAAGCCAAAAAATGATTCTGAACGGGAAAAAAATGATTTCAGGAATGTAAAAAAGTAAGTCAAAAATAAAATCTAAAAATGTGTAAGAATCGTTCTCTTTTTTTCTATTTCTATGCGCTACAGTCTTTTTATTCCACCACTTTTGCATGATTATCCTCTCCTTGGTAGGAATAGATGGATTGCTGCATAAACCCTTTAATCATCAATATTGTAACCACATCGACATGTAGATCGACTAAATCGTTAAATTCTTTTAATTAATACGAATCATACTTTATCTAGGTTTCAAGCTATATAAACACTTAAACATACATAGCTAAATCATCTGAATAAAAACCGGTGCTAATTTCGGTGGGTCTTATGAATTTCCGACGAGAAAACCAGAACAAACATTCTTGGAAACTATTTCATTATGATTAAAAGTATTATAGAATAAGTTTCTGAAGTTTTTGTAGTTAGTGGGTAGGGGGAAACAACATGAATGGAACAGCGCATATGCTAATTGGTGCGGGGGTTGGTTTTGTTGCAGCAAATAGCTATCAAACCGATCCAACAGGAACACTATTATTCGTAGGAGTAGGGGCAGTGGCAGGATTAATGCCGGATATCGATATTGATGGGAAGTTAACCAATCGTATTACTTTTTCACATAAAATGATTCAATATATCGCGCAATTAATTGGGTTTATGATGATGATCTATAGTTACATAGAAGGTTCAGGGAAAGAAAAATGGGTAGGGATTGGTGTTGGAATCGGTATATTGTTTATCTCGACTAAAATCACACAAAGGCGGATGCTGACTGTAACAGGAGCTGGGGTTCTAATCGGTGGAATCTCGATGCAAGAACATTGGCTTATTTTATTAGGGATTTTTATTATCATTGCATCGTTTGTTCCGCACCGTAGTTATACCCACTCCCTTTTAGGTTTGGTTGTTTTTGGGTGCATTGGCCATTTATTTGAGCAATCTATTGGGATTGAAGGAGTATACAAGGTGGCAGTAGCCGCTTATGCAAGTCACCTTATTGCCGATATGAAATTCCTCCCGTTTAATCGCAAGGGAGTTAAATTATTTCTGCCGTTATCGTCAAAAGAAATCTAATGGATTGGGAAGGCTGAAACGGCTTGTCGATTGGAAAAAGTATAATTGAGATTATTAATTATATAGCAAAAAAGGTGTAGTTCCTTTAATTTAATAAATAGGAACTACACCTTTTAAATTAACCAAATTAAAGGCACTGTTGATTGGAGTGGAAGGCGGCGAAGACTCCTGCGGGAGTACGGGGCAGGGGAGACCCCACAGGTGCCTAAGGCACCGAGGAGGCTCCCCGGCACGCCCGCGGAAAGCGAAGCCGCCTGGAACGGAAATCAACAACTTTGTTTTAGTACACTTCTAAATTTAAAGAGACTTTTTCAGTGCCCTTGCTTCCGGCAGACGTCTTTTTCTTTTAGGGATTTTTAGAATTTTAAAAAGAAAAGTACTAAAAGAGATTAAGTAGTTAAAAGGGAATGGGAGGGATTTCCTAATTGATCGATTTTTCGCTAGAATTGTAAAAATTCGTAAGGAAATAGGGGGTATTTTGTTCACACAATCTTTATGAAGCTATAAAACTAGCTACATACTCCTTCAACATCTCTTTACTAGAATAGAGTTTGAAATACATATTCTGGATAGGAGATGGTGAAGATGAACAAAAAATTATTAATTGGAACAGGGGTAGCCTTTACATTGTTATTTAGCCCGTTCAGTCAAGGATTTGCGCAAGAACCAACTGTCGGTGAAAGAAAACAAGTGGATAATGTAGCCCACCGTGGGGCAACAGCGTATGCGCCGGAAAATACAATTGCCGGTTTTGATTTAGCTGTCGATATGAAAGCAGATTACATTGAAATCGATGTGCAACGAAGCAAGGATGGGGAGTTAGTATTAATCCATGATACAACCGTCAATCGTACAACAGATGGAACAGGAAAAGTGGGGGATTTAACTTTTGAACAGCTGAGAAGTCTTGATGCCGGTAGTTGGAAAGGGGAGGAATTTGTAGGCGAGCAAATCCCTACATTTGAAGAGATTCTGGATCGTTACCGTGGCAAGGTGGGAATCCTAATCGAATTAAAAGCCCCCGAGCTTTATCCCGGAATGGAAGAACAAGTGGCAGAAGCATTAAAGGAGCGGAATCTTGATAAACCACAAAATGAAAAAATCATTATTCAATCGTTTAATTTCAAATCAATGAAAAAAATGAATGAGTTGCTTCCGGCTGTTCCGATCGGTGTTTTAACTTCTAACCGTGCGCATACAACGCCGGAGGCTTTGCAAGAATTTTCAACTTATGCAGATTGGTTTAACCCAAGCTATGGAATTGTAACAAAAGAATTGGTGAATCAAGTTCATTCTCTTGGGATGCAAATTGGATCATGGACTGTCCGCAGCCAAGAAGCAGCAGACTTCCTATTTGAAATGGGAGTAGACGCAATCATTTCCGATTATCCTGATTACGTTGATCCGAGAAACTAAAGGAATTGAAAAAAAGAAGCAAACTCAGCTAAAAGTAGCTGAGTTTTTTTTTTTGTTTTGGTAGACTCATTCAGTTTACATCAACTGCCATAATCGTTAGGTGGATAAGAGCATTCAAATGTGCGACTAAGATGGTCTATTAGCTGTTTTATATAAGACGAAAACAATAAAGGTTCATAGGCTTGGAACTAACATAAATATTTTGGCATAAATTGTAGGGAACAGGGTACTAGTCAAGTGTCAAACAATTCCTTCGACTTTCTATATTTTGATGGCTTACACTATGGTATTATCCGTGCTAAAATAAATTGACTATTCAACCTAGGGGTGTTTTTAGGAAGACTAATAGGGGAATAGAATGATGACTTTACAAAATTGGTAGGTGTAGTATCAACATGCGTAGACAGAAAATAATAATGATAATTGCTAGCCTGCTATTCGTGAGCTTTTTTCTTTATATATATCTTGCAAATTCTAAACAAACAGAGCAAGTCAGGGTTGAACAGTATGATTCGGTTTGGTTGCAACATGTTGAAAATGTTTCTAGTTTTAACCATACGGAAGAAGAGCATTCGCAGAGTTCTGATGGCCCCTCAGACGACGAAGATGGTGCTCAACCAGAAGCTGCTGCTGATTATGATAGACGAAATATAGCAAAGGAAATTAAGGAAAAAATTAGAGAAGCCGTTGAGGGCACTATCAATTTATTTAAAAAGGACTTGAAAATTGTTGCAATTGGCGACTCTCTTACCCAAGGTGTAGGAGATGAGACAGAAAGTGGCGGCTATGTCGGTATCCTTAACCACACTTTTGAAGATAATAACTTAAAAATAAAGATAAAAAACTACGGTAAAAAAGGCAACCGGACCGATCAATTACTGAAACGGCTTGATAATGAAGAGATCGTTTCCTCCATTAGCAAAGCGGACCTTGTTTTCATTACCATTGGTGCTAATGACATTATGAAGGTAGTAAAAAGTAATTTTACAAATCTAAAGTTAGAGCCTTTTGAAAAAGAAAGACTTGATTATATTGAGAGGTTAACTGCGATTTTTGATAAAATTAATGAAATGAATCCAGATACAAAAATCTATTTAATAGGTTTTTATAACCCGTTTGAACTTTATTTTGGGGATATAGAGGAATTAGGTTTGATCATGAATAGCTGGAATGATACAGGTAAAGCCGTTACTGAAGAATATGAGAATGTCGATTATATTCCAGTTGCAGACTTATTTAGTCAGTCCACCATTGAGTTATTAGCTGATGACTATTTTCACCCAAACACTAGTGGCTACAAACTAATGGCAAAGCGGGTTATCGAATACGTAGATGAGATTGATATTGAAACGGAAATCACAACGGAACCAACAACAGAAACAGAATTGACCAATCAAACAGAAATCGATAATGATAATCTTCAATAATAAAAGGTTATTGTGTAAGGGGAGGGAGTTCTTTCGTAGAACAAACTTCCCTTTTTTATTTTTCGTCTACCTGCTGATTATTGTCTAGTTCATCAAGCGCCCATATATCAGCTATATGGAGTGAATCACCAGAAAAAATACAATATAAGTCAGACACACCGCTATGATATTGCTTCGTGTTTTGTATGACGAAACCATCGTAACCTTGTTTTATTAGATGCTTACGAAATCTCAAATTCGCTTCTTCTTTATTTAAAAGAATAGCCTTGTCCCTCCAGGTCAGCTTCCTTTTCTGTGCGCCTAAGTAATCACAAAACACATCCCGATCATCCATAAATACCTCGTAAGAATGCTTTTCACTACTCGCCTCGTACTTCTTCAAAGTCGGGTCGTCGATATAAACTTTATAAACATAGCCAGTTACGGGCTTGTCAATTTGCACTACTTTAGGCTCGCCATCCTCCCAAAACTCCGTTCGTGATTTTTCAATCACAGTCTCAGTCCCTTCGGCGAAAGGCTTTGCTGATTGGATGTCAGAAGTTAACCAGAACCCAATTGTATCGAGGTCGTTCATAAAAGGTTGAACAACCAATTCTTTATCAAAATGATTAAATTTCCGAATAGATCCATGGTAAATAATCATACAGATACCCCTCCAAATATAGTGTACCCATTTTGGTTCTTGCATTAATCTAAAAATCAAGATTTGAGATGTCTGCTATCGTAAGAAGGAAATTAGGGATGGATGTCGAAGTTATAGCACAAAAAATATAGGCAGGGGATTGTTTCGTATGAACAATACATTAAAGAAAAAATTAGTGAAGAATGAAAATGTATTTGGAACGTTTATTATGACGAATGGATTAGATACTGCCGAAATACTAGCCCATGCGGGCGCCGATTGCATCATGATTGATGGGGAACATGGTTCGATGGATCTTGAAACAGCGGGCCGAATGGTTTCTATTATTAAAGGCACATCAACTGTGCCTCTCCTAAGAGTTGCCGGGAATGAACCGTCGCTTATAAAACGAGGATTAGATACTGGTGCTGCAGGGATTATGGTTCCAATGATTAATACAAAAGAAGAAGCAGAAAAGGCTGTAAAGTTGTGTAAATACCCTCCGGTGGGTGTCCGTGGAATGGGTGCTGGTCGAGCTATTTTGTTTGGTGCTGGAGCGGAAGAGTATGAAAACTATTTTAAAAATGCTAATGATAAGGTACTAATCATCGTTCAGATTGAGCATGAACAGGCAGTTGAAAACATTGAAGAAATCCTGTCTGTCCCAGGAATCGATATTGCTTTTGTAGGACCACTAGATTTAAGCACGTCGATGGGACTTTCTGGACAGCTCACCCATCCTGAAGTTGAAAAGCAATGCTTGAAGGTGGTTGAAGCTTGTCAAAAACACAATGTGATTCCAGGAATTATGAGCTGGTCTGGGGGAATGGAGCAACACCTCGATATGGGCTTTAAATTCCTTCTGGGAGGGATTGACGCTGCCATCCTTTACCAAGGTGTTAGACAACTTGTAAAAGAATTTAAAAGGAGCGTAAAATAATCATCATGAATAGAGTTGCAAGAACTCTGTAAAGTGGCAGAAAATATACGGAAATAGTTCTAAAGTAGGGTTATACCGAGTAACTCTAGCAACATTTATTTGCGACTCTTCTCATTGTCCTGTAGAATTTATAGTAGAGACTAGCAGTTTGGTAGATTAGGCAACAGTCCAAACAAGTCTATTTTTAAATAGAAAATCGAAGCTAGATTCTAACAACAGGAGAGAGAACATGAAAAAAATAGGAATAATACTTGGCTCCATTGTGGTCCTACTTGTGGCTGCTTATATGCTGGTCGGAAATTATTTTTATAATTATGCGTTAAATGCCGACCGGGAAAAAGAATTCTTAGAAGGAAACCCGCATTTAGAGGAAAGTGAGGCGGTTTCTGCCGCGGTAGCAGAGGAAGCTGAAATCGCGGATGAGTTGTTTAAAAAAGAGCATGAGCCTTTGCAACTAAACGTTGTCTCAACGGATAAGCATCAACTTAAACTGAATGCTTATTATTATGATAATGATCCTTCAGAACATAAATGGGCGATTGTGGTTCATGGATATATGAGTCAGGCTGAACATATGACTAGATACGTCCGGAACTTTCACGAAAAAGGCTATCATGTCCTTGCACCAGACCTTCGCGGCCATGGTGCGAGTGAAGGAAATTATATTGGGATGGGCTGGGACGATCGCAAAGATATGCTTTTATGGATTGAGGAAATTCTTGAAACGGACCCAGAAGCAGAAATTGTCTTATTCGGAATTTCTATGGGCGGGGCAACGGTCATGATGACGTCTGGAGAAGAAGACTTACCAGATAACGTGAAAGTGATTGTAGAAGATTGTGGATATGCCTCAGTTAGTGATGTCTTCGTCTATCAGTTAGATGATTTGTTTGGATTACCTGAATTCCCAGTGATCAATGCGGCCAATACGCTAACGAATATCCGCGCCGGATATGACTTGTATGAAGCAAGTGCTGTTGAACAGGTTGCTAAAAGTGAAACACCGACCTTGTTTATCCATGGAGACGCAGACACCTTCGTCCCATTTGAAATGCTAGATGAAGTATACAACGCAGCGAATGTAGAAAAAGAAAAACTCATCATCCCTGAAGCTGGCCACGGCGATGCGGAAAAAGTTGACCCAGTCACGTATTGGAATACAGTATGGGATTTTGTAGAGAATTATATTAATTAATGAAAAAAGTACTAATGCTCATCGGGTCATTAGTACTTTTTTTGTTTAAAGTTCATAAATATTTAAAATATATAGGATTGTAATCAGGTGAAAATGAGATTTAAAATGATAGTATCACTCTTTTAATAGTAGGAAAGGGAAGGGAAATAGATAGTATCGTTTTCAAAGGACCATTTTTTAAAGGCTCTGTTAAACGTAGCTGTTGATTTCCACTCCAGGCACTTCGCTTTCCGCGGGCGTGCCGGGGAGCCTCCTCGGCGCAGAGCGCCTGTGGGGTCTCCCCTGCCCCGAACTCCCGCAGGAGTCTTCGTGCCTTCCGCTCCAATCAACGTGTGTTAAATCAACAATATACTTTAACAAAGCCTTTTTAAAAGAAATGAAAGCGGTGTCAACTTGGAAATCTCACTGTTAATCTAACCTATCACTTCAGACCAGATGTCATAGGAACTAGTAGATACTCGAAATGAAAGTTATATGAGGGGGATCTCAACATACAGGTACGCGATTTCATGATTTACGATGTATATACGGCTTTACCTACTACAAGTGTAAAAGAGGTATTAGGTACCTTTGAGAAAAATAAAATTGGTGGGGTACCAGTCGTAGATGGGAAAGGAATTTTAGTAGGCATGGTGACCGATGGAGATATTGTTCGTTTTCTGTCCTTACAAGAGAAGGTCTATTTTACTTTTAGCATGGCTTACGTCGGCGAAACAGAACCCATCGAGAAGGTATTAAAACAAAGGATGAATACACCGATTAGTGAAATTATGGTGAAGAAAAATCTCAAAACATTATCTACTGATGATACGATGGAGAGTGCACTAAGTTTACTATCAAAGCATCATTTTAAAAAGCTTCCTGTTGTAAACGGAGTTGGCCGAGTGGTTGGGATCATCAGTCGTGGGGATGTGATCAATCGCTTAGCAAAAATGACATCAGATTCACTCACGATTTCTTAACCAATAAATAGCGAAAATAGACTATATTTATATAAAACGAGCACATTAGACTACACTAATAAGAGGATATTATGTTCAATATATGTGAGCATATATCCTCTTTTCTTGTGCATATTTGATTTGTGTTTTTTTAATTGTACTTTTGAACCGTCTCCATCACAAAAAATAGAGGATTTTATCATATTTTGTAAAATTATTTAGTTATGGGGAAAGATAGGGAGTGAGGGGCATTTGTTCAAGAGTGATTTCTGGTTTGATAAGAAAGATAGATTTAGAGGTAGGTATAGATTTACGGATGAAGTATTAGTGGCTACCGAGGAGCAACTGGGAGTGAAGCTTCCGAAGTTTTATACTGATCTGCTGTTTAGCAAAAATGGCGGTACAATTCGGTATAATGCGTTTCCTTTAAGTGAAAAGGAGTATTTTCCTGTTTTCTTTATACGAGGTTCTGATTATAATCCTCGCTTCCCAACACATGGGTTAGGGATTATAAATAATGAATACAATGCATCTCGATACAACATTGATAACAAAATTATTATTTTTGCTGGAGACGAGTTTAAAGCGATTGGCTTCGATTACCGACATAAACATGAAAATCCGCCTATCGTGTTGATTGAAAGAAATACCGATGAAACAATCCAAATTGCTGATTGTTTCAAGGACTTTTACGATAAGCTAGTTGTCTATGATTTTTCACAGCAGCTGGATGAAAATGAGATGGTTGATGTGGAGGATACGCAATATATTCGAAAATTTGCGCTTGCTTTCTACCATTTGGATGACCAAAGCAAAACTCTTCGGGAGAACTGCGTGGCAGACATTGTGAAATGGGAGTATGCCAATCATGATCGGCACAAGCTGCCGCCTTTATTTTTTGAAAGGAATGGTTGGCAAAGGGGAAGAGCCCTCAAGGATTCAGAACACAAAGATATCTGCCTCCACTATGGATATAATCAGGAGGGGCAACTAATTTATGTAAAAAAAGAGCTTCCGAATGGGCTTAAGTGGGATACTTACATGTCCTATCAGGGTGAAAATATCTTCGCCTATACATTCGATATGGTCAATGAGCTACTCGATTCTGTAGAAATAATGATCCAAAAAGATGGTAGGCCGTATAAGTATCGGGAGTATATTACTAGAAATGGGATCTCAGATAATTGGGGATTCTTTGAAAACTACTTTTATGAGGGCGAACAGCTAGTAGAGGTGACGAAATTAAGAGAGTCGTTTCCATCTTCGCGTGAGAATTTTCTCGAAAAGTTTTCAATAGCCTACGGACCTAAGGGCGATGTTCAAGGTATTAATAGGGATCCAGGCAACCGATTAATCTATATTAAAAAGTTGAATAAGAAAAAGTATGAGGATTTGAAAGAATATGTTATTAGTGGGCTGGTTGAACGTACTGCAGCAGCGATTTTTGAAGCCGCTAAGGGTGGGCACGAGCTTTGTTTTGCCAACTTTTACATGCATGACAACCCGGTAGATGCCATCGACAGCACTGTAAGAATTGGAAAGTCGGAAGAAAGACTAGAACTGCTCGGAGCCAGTGGAAATGTTTTGGAGATGATTTGGAATAGTTCTGAGTACGGCCAGTTGCAGTTTGTTCCTGTGTACGAGAAGGAGACAGAATTCGGGTCTGAGGTCATTACTTTGATGAGAAATGTGGAAAGTAAGCGAAACTGGTTTGAAGAAGCAAAGAACATCATGACAGAAGTCTGTAGGAAGCTAAACAAAATGGATTGGGGGGAGAAAGAAGGATTCACTTGTGATTTCGTCGTCTATACTGACTGGGAGTCGTTTGGGATTGAGGATCTAGCTAGAAGTATTCCAGAAGAGAAAATGGGCTTGCTTAAGGCTGGGGGACTTGTTCCGTGATATTTAGCAGTTTGTGGTTAAATTGAAGAAAGGACATAACAAATTAGAAAACCTAATAATGTTATGTCCTTAAATTTATTTATTTTAGTCTTGATAACTTAAACTAGTACACATCTTCAGCTTTCTTTGATAGAGAAAGGATATTCGTTTAGGATTTCATCACCATGCTTATTTGTTCCCATTTAACACGATCTTCTTGGTTTGGATCATTTACTACTTTACTTTCTACATTAAATATCATGGTTGGTCGTTGTTGCGTATCAAACGCTGGCCATTCAGGAAGGGCATCTGTATTTGGATTCCCATTCCGTGCAAAATGAATCCAGGCTTGATGCATTTGATTGGCGACAATTTGTCGCTCAGGAGAAGAACCGGTAAAGTTTCTAGTCCCCTCCGTTTCAAGTGTGTTCCATACAAATGGAATCTCTAATGCATGGGTGGCTTTTAGAGCGCCATTAAAGACAGGTGTTTCCCAATCAAAACGGTACATCCAAACAGGAGCACCTTGATTTGTTTGCAGTTCTGCAAGCTTTTGTGCCGGATGGCTGAACACCGTAATCGTTACAAGCTTATTAAATAGTTCCTGGGTGAGCATCCCGTTTTCTGCGAAATGGGTTGAAATCACAGGTAATAGAGGTCCAAATGTTTTTTCGAACAATGCTTTAACCTTTGCCTCATCCCCATTTGTGCTTTTCCATTCTGGGTCAAACACCGTGAAGATATTAAATTCATCTTTGTTTGTACCGATTAAAATTGTGACATCCTTTGCAGAACCTTCGGCTATGGCTTGTTCCGGAGGTTTCGGTAGGCTTATGCCATCAACTACTGGTCCCAAGCTCATGGAAGGAAGAAGGTCCGCAGCCTGAAGGAGATTCTCCGCTGGCATCTCTTCTAATTTTGAAATATTCGCTGCATCTATTTGTAGAGCTGCTAAAATATGGCCAGCAACTTTTGTGGCAGTTTCAGCAGGGTGTGCATTGGCGGCAGCACCACTTTGGAGGATGGCCTTCTGGTATAGACCCTGTGCCGAAGGGAATCCAAGCAATACCCCAATGCTCATTGCGCCTGCTGATTCACCAAAGATTGTGACATTGTTCGGATCGCCACCAAATCTTGAGATGTTTTCTTGTACCCATTGCAAAGCGGCTACCTGATCGAGAATCCCACAGTTTCCGGAAGTTGCATATTCCTCCCCAGCGATTTCTCCGAGGTGAAGAAAACCAAATACGCCAAGTCGGTAATTAATCGTCACGACAACGACATCCCCTTGCTCCGCAAACGATGCCCCATCATACCAGTGGCTAGACCCTGATCCGGTCAGAAAGGCACCACCGTGAATCCAGACCATAACTGGTCGCTTTTTATCATCAGCCGCTGGTGACCATACATTTAAATAGAGACAATCCTCACTTACATTGGAAACGTCGTTTCCGAAAAACTCCATGATTTCTCTTTGGGTTTGTTGGGCAACAGGCGAAAAGGAGGCCGCATCACGAATCCCTTCCCAGGAGTCCGGTAACTCAGGAGCGCGAAATCGAAGAGGTCCTACTGGAGGCTTTGCGAAAGGAATCCCTTTCCACGCACACACCCCATCCACCTGTTCTCCACGCAGCTTTCCATAACTACTTTCAACAATAAGATTAGACATTCACATTCTCCTCTCTATTTC
The DNA here is from genome assembly GCF_044803185.1 of Mesobacillus maritimus. Classification (GTDB taxonomy): domain Bacteria; phylum Bacillota; class Bacilli; order Bacillales; family Cytobacillaceae; genus Mesobacillus_B; species Mesobacillus_B maritimus_B. The sequence goes on along the minus strand of NZ_CP085225.1, from coordinate 3,520,024 downwards.
CAAACTTTCTGCCTAGCTACTAAGAGGCTATTTATTCTTATTCGAGAAGATGGAAAGGCTTTCCTTTAAATTACACAAAATTATAAAAATAATTCAAAACCAAGAGCGTACCGCCTAAAAAATAAAAGGGGAAATTTCTCACTTTTCAAGCTAATTTTGCTATTCCGCCTATTTTGTAAGCGCTTCCAAAATAATTGATTCAAAAGTATAATAATAGTATAAGTTATCCACTAACCAATAAATGGAGGAATCAAGATGCTTACTGAGCTGTTTCTTGAATTCAAAAACTGGTGGTTTGGAGATTCTGTAAGTGAGGAATTAGCAGAGTTCGAACTGATTGAATCCAAGCATACAAGGGTTCACTTTGATGAAGATATTGATGAAAAAATTAGTGTGCATTAAACATTGGGGTTCACAAGAAGACTTTCTTTTTGAAGTCTTCTTTTTTTGTGGGCTCTTTTCTCAAACTTTGTTGCTTTTCGATACAAAATCGCTTTTTAATTATGAGAAAAGTGCTTGCAAACTTAATATAACGTATGAAATAGCTTACCATGCGTTAAAATCGGCTTTAGGTAGTAAAAATCGGTTTTATGATTTTTACAATTTTAACAACACTCTTTACGAAAACAACCTTTTTGCCTGTTTTGAGGCAGTAAATAAACCTTGAATTTTTGAAAATTAGTTTGATATAGTTAACAAGTTGGTTGATATTTCCTCAACTATGGGGGATTTTAATTGTTTTTATAATAGGGGATAGGAGGCTGTAGTACTCTTATCTGGTAGTTTGAACCGTATAATCAGGAATGGGAGCTAAAGCCGAATGAATAAAAACGACATTGCTAGTATTCGTAAGGAATTTAAATTAAACAATCCAAAGATGAATATTCGTGAAATCTTTAATGTGTATGTTCAAAAAGAAACGGGTGAGATATATCATCATATGAGTCAACCTTTTCAACTTTTAGACCAAGAAGCTCAGGAGTTGTTTTTAGCCAACTTTAAAAAGGTTTTGACTGGGAATCTTGATTCCAAATTGTTTGAACTTAAATTTATGCGGGATGTAGAAGACAGTACCCAAACCATCCTCTATGAGGGTTTACACTCAGAAATAACAGAGGACTGGAAGGAGTACATGCTTGAAATCGTTGCGAAAATGTTTGCTCATTCTGTCTATGAGTTTGATACAGTGGTCACCTTCATTCGTGGAGAATATCGAAAACATACGAAGAAGCGTGACTTAGAATCGGAAGAAGGCGGGGATGATGAGGTTTATTCGAACGAGTTTATTCTCTGCAGTTTGAATAAAACGGATCAACCGAAAAAGGCTTTGCTGTTTGATTATATCGAGAAAGCGTTCAAACCGAATAATGTGTTTGACCCTATTATTAATTTAGCCGCACCGATGTCAGGCTTTTTGTTCCCAGCTTTTAATGATAACGCTGGAGATGTAAACCACATTCTTTATTGCGCAGGGAAAAATAATCAACCGAATGAACAATTTATCGAACAAGTGCTTAATTGTGAGGAAGTCATTACCGCCGAAGAAGATAAAGACATTTTTGAATTAGTGTTAAGGAATGTCATAGGTGACGAAGTAGACTCTCGAACCATTTCCAATGTTTATGAAGAAATTGATAAAATCGTACTGGAAAATGAAGAAAGTGAAGAGAGTGAAGCTCCGAAATTAGACTATCGCGACATTGAACGAATCCTCGATGTAAGTGGTGTCGAAAATGTAGACAGTGCGAAAGTCGAACATGCCTTAAAAGAGATTATTGCGGACGAAAAACATGAATTCAAGGCCAGCAGCTTAGTGCCGAAGAAAATAAAAATCAACACGAAAATAGCCGATGTAACCATCAATCCTAAAGAATTGAGAAATTTAAAATACATTAACTTCCAAGGGAAACGTTGCCTTTTGCTCGAAGTAGAGGAAGATGTTGTTCTAGAAGGTTTTAAACTGGAAACAGAAACGCTCTAACATGCTTTCATGCGTCAAATCAGTAAAAAATCACCATTGGTGGGCATCCGCCTAAACATTAGCCCTGTCACTTTCATAAGATTCATTAACTGTAATTATTTTACATGAACGAACTCCTCCAAGTACCAAGCTGTCCCTCTGATGGCTTTCAGCAAGAGCCCATTTTTGTCAGGAAATGGGCATTTGCCATTTCGAAAAAAACAAACTCACATATAGTAATAACAAATGAATAAGGAGGTGTAGTTCATGAGTGGTGGATACGCAGGAGGAGGCTTTGCCTTGATTGTAGTATTATTCATCCTCCTTATTATTGTAGGAGCTTCTTACATTGGCTACTAATTTTTAATGAGGAAATAAATTACTTTAGGAGGGGTTCGTCTATGTTTGGATACGGATATGGTCATGGATGTGGTTTCGGAGGATACGGCTACGGCGGGGGCTACGGCGGAGGCTTTGCGCTAATTGTCGTATTATTTATCCTTCTAATCATCATTGGTGCATCTTGGTACTAAAATAATGATGTAGAAGAGAAAAATCCCGAATCCGGTTTGGATTCGGGATTTTTATTTGGAAGGAAATCCAAAGGTCCCTGTGCTCTTACAATGGAAAAACATAAAATTTGATTTTGTGAGCGTCCTGTGGTGTAATGAGTTCACCTGTTTTTATACTAATTCTTATAAAAACTAAAGATAATTAATAAAAAAAAGCTACTTAATGCTTTTATCATAATGGAATACGTGATTTGAGAGGAATATAGAACGGAAATGAATTAGAAAGGATAAGAGAGATGGGGATTATAGTGGTTGAGATATGCGATGGTAGCTTGATTACTCAAATCGATTTAGAATCGATCCTTGAAGCTCAATTCCCAGAAGTTGCAGTAATTGAAAACAGCTGCTTATCTTTCTGTGGGATGTGTGCCAAGAGACCATATGCGATGGTAAACGGGAAACGGATCTTTGCTAAAACAGTAGAGGAATGTTTGGAATTGATTAGAAAACAAATTGAAACGGAATTAGCTGTTTTTTCTTAGGCTTAAGTGGGAAACGGAGCCCTGAAAATAAGCAAAAATAGGATTGTATAGATGGATATTATTTGTGGTAAAGGGGATTGCGGAGGCAGTCCCCTTTGTTTATTGCTCATATTTTAAAAGAATGAATCATATGATGTAGTTCATTTAGGAATGGATGGATATCAAGATACTTTATTAAATAAGAGCAAACTGTTTTGGAGGGATTGTGGATGGATGTATTCGAAGCAATCAAAACAAGAAGGAGTAATGGTCTTATTAGCAATGACCCGGTTCCAAAAGAACTGATTGAAAATATCTTAGAGGCAGGCACTTGGGCGCCCAGTCATTTTAGGACCGAGCCGTGGAAGTTCTTTGTTTTACAGGGAGACAGCAGAATGCAGTTGGGAGAAGTACTGGCCGATATTGCTGAAAAAACCATGGATGATCCCACTAGCGAAACAAATAGAAAAAAGCGCGAAAAAACACTTGAAAAGCCTTTTCGTGCGCCCGTAATCATAACTGTGGCAGTGGAACCAAATGTGAACTCCGAAAAAGTAATCCTTCTAGAGGAATATGGAGCGGTATATGCAGCCATTCAAAATATGTTGCTCGCGGCACATGCGTTAGGATTGGGAGGCTATTGGCGAACAGGCAAACCCACCTATGATCCCTTAATGAAAGAACTGTTTGGGCTATCGGAAAAAGGAGAAGTACTTGGATTTCTTTATTTTGGGTATCCGAAAAAAGAAATGCCTGCTGGAAAAAGGAAGTCCATAAATGAAGTAACTACTTGGCTATCTGAAAAAAGTGATTTTGATAACTTATTAGAATAAAAATAGTTTACGAGATGCAAAAAAGAATGAATGAATAAAAGTAGATAAATAGTTCCATCCTGGGATAGGAACTTCTATTGGAAACTTGACTCAATCCTTAGGAGGCCAAATGGGTATTGGTCTTTTTCTTATGATAAAATAGAGGTAAAGATTGGAAATTAAAGAGGGCGAAAAATGACACAGTTTATTTTTAATAAGGATTACAAAAACGATGAGAAGGTTAGGGAAAGCTTTAATGAACTTGCCACTTTGGTTTTTGGTATTCATTTTAAAGAATGGTATCAAAAAGGATATTGGAATAATCGGTATATTCCCTTTTCTTACACGATAGAGAATAAGGTAATTGCAAATGTCTCAGTAAATCTATTGAACTTTGTGATAAAAGGAAAGAAAAAAAGAGCCATACAAATAGGGACTGTGATGACACACCCTGATTATAGAAATCAGGGACTTTCAGCAAGTTTGATGAACAAAGTATTAGAAGAATACAAGCATCAATATGATTTTATGTACTTGTATGCGAATAATACTGTTTTGGATTTCTATCCAAAGTTCGGGTTTAAGCCTGTTGATGAATACCAGTTTTCAATGGACTATCGTTCTAGTCAAATAGATTTCACAGGAATACGAAAACTAGATAGCCGCAATATCGATGACCTTAATTTTATCTATCAATATGCATCCGAAAGAATTCCTGTTTCTAAATTATTTGCGACAGAAAATTCTCAAGGATTACTCATGTTTCATTGTATCTATATTTTTGGGAATCATCTTTATTACCTAGAAAATGAAGACGCGATTGTCATATTTAAGCAGGAAGGCAAACAAGTAGACATTTTCGATATAGTGAGTAAGAAAGAAGTGAACATTGAGTCTATTCTTTCGAAGATTACAAATAGCGGTCGTAATAAAATCGTCTTTCACTATACTCCAGATTATGAAGGGATACGTACACAAAGGGGAATTTTTCAGGGGGACGATGTGTTATTTGTAAGAACAAGTGGTAGTAATCAATTCCCTTTACACGTTAAGCATCCGATTACTTCCCAAGCGTAGGGTTCAATATTGTGAAGGGATCTACATAAACAAACGTGCTTTCAACAAGGGAATGATTATACTACAATGAATCTTGGTCCATCAATGAACCATTACATAAACCTGAAGAAATTGCAAATATCGCACTTTTTCTAGCTTCCGAAGAATCAAGTTTTGTCAATGGTACGGTTATCACTGGAGATGGCGGACTGCTTATTAGGAATCTATGTCGTACTTCTTTATTTCAAATTTTGCATAAAAAGAAAGCCCCAAAGGAAGAAGGTTCACTTTCATTGGGGCTTTCAGATGTTTTGGGAGCATAATCAGGTGTGAACCAGGGATGCTCTATTGAGCAGCCTTAGTTCCCAGCCCCACGGTATTTTTTAACCCCCGTATTCCAAAGGAAGACGGAAATACTGAAGAATAATATTCCCATAATAGGTGTTAAGAACGCATACCCATACCATTCTTCTTTATTTAAAAAATAAGCAGCTGGGTAGACGCCAACAAAGGCAAACGGCAAGATCCAAGTTAACACAAAGCGAATGACTTTGTGATAGATATTAATCGGGTAACGGCCGTAGTTCCCGATATTATACATCATCGGCATAATATCTGTCCGACTATCTGACCAAAATCCAATCGTTGCAATGCTAATAAAAATCCCGGCATAAATCAAAGCCCCACCAATAATCATCAGAATAAAAATCAACACATCGTACCAAGCATAGGTTAATCCTAGACTCGTACCAGCATACCCCATAATCACTAAGCCAGTAATGACGCCGAATAAGGATTCTAACTCCATTCGTTCCATAATAATCTGGAACAGGCTATGAACGGGGCGAGTCAAGACACGATCCATTTCTCCTTTAACAATGTAGCGCTCATTAAAATCCCAGATGTTAAAGAATGCTGAAAATAACGCATAGGGAACGAGGAAAAATCCATAAATAAAAATAATCTCTTCGCGGTTCCACCCACTTAAAAATGAGGTGTGACCAAACACTACTAAGATGAAAACCAAATTCACGGCTTGGGACAATAAATCAGAAAAGATTTCAACCACCGTATCCACGCGATACGTTAATCTTGTTTTTAAATATTGAGAGGCGTATTGAAAAAACATGGAAACATAAAACACTCATTTAGCCTCCTTGGACAATTAATTGTTTTTTTGCTAGAGACCATAACAGCTGAATTGGTATTAGTAAAACCAATGCCCACGCTGCTTGCAGCAGCACGGCGTGATAGATCTCTTGACCAACAAAGCCTTCAGTAAAAATCATACTAGGAATATAGCTAATGGCTTGAAACGGTAAATACGTCATGACAGATTGCGCCCATACTGGAAAAAATGAGATTGGAAGCAACAAACCAGAAAACAAATCAATCACAACACGTTTCGCACGAATCAACCCAGTGTTATTAAATAAGAAGAAAGACATAATACCAGTAAGTAAGTTGATTTGCGTATTCACGATAAAACTAAATACTAGCGAAACAAGGAAAAATAGCCACGTCATAACACTAGCCGAAAAGCTAATTGGGAAAACCAAGGCAACGATTATCATACCTGGTACCGAGAAAAACAGTAAGCGAAAGATTCCTTCGCCAAGTGCCTGCATTGTTTTCATTCCTAGGTAGTTATAAGGGCGAATCATTTCAATGGCAACTTTTCCGTCCTTGATCTCAGCGGCGATTTCCCGATCAATATTATTAAAATAAAACGCTCTTGCCATCCAGGCTACCGCCACATAAGTGGTCATCTGTAGGACAGATAATCCTTGAATCTCGGAGTTCTCTCCATAAATCGCCGACCATAAAAAATAGTAGGCACAGATGTTGATGCTGTAAATTAAAATCCCACTATAGTAGTTCGTCCGATAAGCGAGCATCATTAAAAACCGAACCCGAATCATCTCTAAATACATGCTCATGCGAGGGCCATACCTTCTTCGTAAATCTTCCGGACAATCTCTTCAGTTGATACTTCATTAATGCGCACATTTTTGATCGGGTTCTTTTTTACAACATCGCTAATTAATTGGGAGACGAGGCGTTCGTCACCATTCACAAAAGCAAGCCATCTAGTCGCATCTTTTTGCTCCCATTGTACATTGGCTAGATAAGGAAGATGGTTTCTCTGAATTTCAGCTAAAAATTCAAATTCCACTTGTTTTCCTTCAACCGCGCGGCCTTGAAGCTGATTCAGCTTACCATCATAAATAATTTTTCCTTCATCTAATAAAACAACTCGTTCACAAAGCGCCTCAATATCGGTTAAATCATGTGTTGTTAACAGAATAGTAGTTTTATATTGCTCATTAATTTCCTTTAAAAACTTACGAATCTTTAACTTTACTAATACGTCCAATCCAATCGTCGGTTCGTCTAAAAAGAGAAGAGGGGGATTGTGGATCAAAGCGGCTGCCAATTCACAACGCATCCGTTGTCCAAGTGATAGCTTCCGAACGGGCTTATCCAATAAAGGACCAATTTCCAACGTTTCAATCACATGGCCCATATGCTGGTTATAATCCTCATCCGAAACGCGGTAAACTTTTTTCAATAGACGGAAGGACTCTTGCACAGCAATATCCCACCATAACTGTGAGCGTTGACCAAATACAACGCCTATCGTTCGCACAAACTCTTCACGTTGTTTATGAGGGTTCATCCCATTTACCACAATGGAACCAGAAGTAGGGGTTAGAATACCTGTTAACATTTTAATGGTTGTTGATTTACCAGCACCATTCTCCCCAATATACCCAACCATTTCACCTTGCTTTATTGTTAAAGAAATATCATCAACCGCAGGAAGCACTTTATAATTTCTCGTAAACAAATCGCGAAAAGCCCCAGACAGACCAGCACGACTAGAATACGACTTAAACTCTTTACGCAAATTCTGAACCTCAATAACGTTCATGTTAAACCTCCTAAAGACTTACTATATATATAAGATAGAGTATGATTTCACAAAAGTTAATTCTACCTTGAGCCTATGAAACTAGCAAGTACATCGGAGTTTTTTGGTGGGACGAAGGGACAGGTTCATTGTCCCAAGCTACCTCCAAATATTCGTAGGACTGTAAAGTATTTCTATTGATTCAAAAGTATAAAGGATGATATTCTATTTTAGCTGCTTCGGACTGCACCTAAATATAACTCTCCCAAAATACTTTTTCTAATAAAGTGTTGACGAGTTGGTTATTATGTTATATATTAAGTGTCCGCTGCTGATGACAGCAACGTCTCATTAAATTGATTATATTAAAATAATATTTTACTTGATTTCATGAGTTATACGTGATATATTAATAAATGTCGCTTCTGAGCGACGCTGATATGATTGTTCTTTGAAAACTAAACAAACAAGCGTCAACAAACAATATTTATCATGTTTCTTCTATTATATAGAAAAGCATGAGCCAACGTTTTATTTTATGAGCTAATCACTCTTTATTGGAGAGTTTGATCCTGGCTCAGGACGAACGCTGGCGGCGTGCCTAATACATGCAAGTCGAGCGGATTTTTGGGAGCTTGCTCCCAAAGATTAGCGGCGGACGGGTGAGTAACACGTGGGCAACCTGCCTGTAAGACTGGGATAACTCCGGGAAACCGGGGCTAATACCGGATAATTCATTCTCTTTCATGAGGGAATGCTGAAAGACGGTTTCGGCTGTCACTTACAGATGGGCCCGCGGCGCATTAGCTAGTTGGTGAGGTAACGGCTCACCAAGGCCACGATGCGTAGCCGACCTGAGAGGGTGATCGGCCACACTGGGACTGAGACACGGCCCAGACTCCTACGGGAGGCAGCAGTAGGGAATCTTCCGCAATGGACGAAAGTCTGACGGAGCAACGCCGCGTGAGCGATGAAGGCCTTCGGGTCGTAAAGCTCTGTTGTTAGGGAAGAACAAGTACCGGAGTAACTGCCGGTACCTTGACGGTACCTAACCAGAAAGCCACGGCTAACTACGTGCCAGCAGCCGCGGTAATACGTAGGTGGCAAGCGTTGTCCGGAATTATTGGGCGTAAAGCGCGCGCAGGCGGTCCTTTAAGTCTGATGTGAAAGCCCACGGCTCAACCGTGGAGGGTCATTGGAAACTGGGGGACTTGAGTGCAGAAGAGGAGAGTGGAATTCCACGTGTAGCGGTGAAATGCGTAGAGATGTGGAGGAACACCAGTGGCGAAGGCGACTCTCTGGTCTGTAACTGACGCTGAGGCGCGAAAGCGTGGGGAGCGAACAGGATTAGATACCCTGGTAGTCCACGCCGTAAACGATGAGTGCTAAGTGTTAGAGGGTTTCCGCCCTTTAGTGCTGCAGCAAACGCATTAAGCACTCCGCCTGGGGAGTACGGCCGCAAGGCTGAAACTCAAAGGAATTGACGGGGGCCCGCACAAGCGGTGGAGCATGTGGTTTAATTCGAAGCAACGCGAAGAACCTTACCAGGTCTTGACATCCTCTGACAACTCTGGAGACAGAGCGTTCCCCTTCGGGGGACAGAGTGACAGGTGGTGCATGGTTGTCGTCAGCTCGTGTCGTGAGATGTTGGGTTAAGTCCCGCAACGAGCGCAACCCTTGTCCTTAGTTGCCAGCATTCAGTTGGGCACTCTAAGGAGACTGCCGGTGACAAACCGGAGGAAGGTGGGGATGACGTCAAATCATCATGCCCCTTATGACCTGGGCTACACACGTGCTACAATGGATAGAACAAAGGGCAGCGAAGCCGCGAGGTCAAGCAAATCCCATAAATCTATTCTCAGTTCGGATTGCAGGCTGCAACTCGCCTGCATGAAGCCGGAATCGCTAGTAATCGCGGATCAGCATGCCGCGGTGAATACGTTCCCGGGCCTTGTACACACCGCCCGTCACACCACGAGAGTTTGTAACACCCGAAGTCGGTGGGGTAACCGGGGGCAAAACTTAGCATCTTATTATATTTATAGGAAGCTAAGTTTTGCCCCTGGAGCCAGCCGCCTAAGGTGGGACAGATGATTGGGGTGAAGTCGTAACAAGGTAGCCGTATCGGAAGGTGCGGCTGGATCACCTCCTTTCTAAGGATAATGCCGTAAGGGCATTCGGAATGCGAATCTTACGATTCGTAATGTTTGACTGCTTGTTTGTTTAGTTTTGAGAGTGCAATTCTCTCAAAGCGGATTTATTTGTTCCTTGAAAACTAGATAATCGTAAGTAAGAAGGCAAAAGTAAAACACACATTTGTATCGCTTTTTTAATTTTTCTCTCTTTTAATCAAAAGAGAAACCAAAGACATGATTGTCTTATAGAGACGAATAAATTCGTCCATAGGTTAAGTTAGAAAGGGCGCACGGTGGATGCCTTGGCACTAGGAGCCGATGAAGGACGGGACTAACACCGATATGCTTCGGGGAGCTGTAAGTAAGCTTTGATCCGGAGATTTCCGAATGGGGAAACCCACTGTTCGTAATGGAACAGTATCTTTACCTGAATCCATAGGGTATTGAAGGCAGACCCGGGGAACTGAAACATCTAAGTACCCGGAGGAAGAGAAAGCAAATGCGATTCCCTGAGTAGCGGCGAGCGAAACGGGATTAGCCCAAACCAGAAGGCTTGTCCTTCTGGGGTTGTAGGACACTCAACATGGAGTTACAAAGGAACGGGGTAAATGAAGTGGTCTGGAAAGGCCCGTCAGAGAAGGTAAAAACCCTGTAGTTGAAACTTCGTTCCCTCCTGAGTGGATCCTGAGTACGGCGGGACACGTGAAATCCCGTCGGAAGCTGGGAGGACCATCTCCCAAGGCTAAATACTCCCTAGTGACCGATAGTGAACCAGTACCGTGAGGGAAAGGTGAAAAGCACCCCGGAAGGGGAGTGAAAGAGATCCTGAAACCGTGTGCCTACAAGTAGTTAGAGCCCTGTGCATATTTCCTTCGGAAAATGCCGGGTGATAGCGTGCCTTTTGTAGAATGAACCGGCGAGTTACGATTACATGCAAGGTTAAGTCGAGAAGACGGAGCCGCAGCGAAAGCGAGTCTGAATAGGGCGAATAAGTATGTGGTTGTAGACCCGAAACCAGGTGATCTACCCATGTCCAGGGTGAAGGTAGGGTAACACCTACTGGAGGCCCGAACCCACGCACGTTGAAAAGTGCGGGGATGAGGTGTGGGTAGCGGAGAAATTCCAATCGAACCTGGAGATAGCTGGTTCTCTCCGAAATAGCTTTAGGGCTAGCCTCACGAAGTGAGAGTCTTGGAGGTAGAGCACTGTTTGGACTAGGGGCCCTCATCGGGTTACCGAATTCAGACAAACTCCGAATGCCAATGACTTATCCGTGGGAGTCAGACTGCGAGTGATAAGATCCGTAGTCAAGAGGGAAACAGCCCAGACCACCAGCTAAGGTCCCAAAGTATACGTTAAGTGGAAAAGGATGTGGAGTTGCTTAGACAACCAGGATGTTGGCTTAGAAGCAGCCACCATTTAAAGAGTGCGTAATAGCTCACTGGTCGAGTGACTCTGCGCCGAAAATGTACCGGGGCTAAACGTATCACCGAAGCTGTGGGTGGACATCTTACGATGTCCGCGGTAGGAGAGCGTTCTAAGGGCGTTGAAGCTAGACCGTAAGGACTGGTGGAGCGCTTAGAAGTGAGAATGCCGGTATGAGTAGCGAAAGATGGGTGAGAATCCCATCCACCGTATGCCTAAGGTTTCCTGAGGAAGGCTCGTCCTCTCAGGGTTAGTCGGGACCTAAGCCGAGGCCGAAAGGCGTAGGCGATGGACAACAGGTTGATATTCCTGTACCACCTCTTTATCGTTTGAGCAATGGGGGGACGCAGGAGGATAGGGTAAGCGCACTGCTGGATATGTGCGTCTAAGCAGTTAGGCTGGTAACGAGGCAAATCCCGTTACCACATAAGGCTGAGCTGTGATAGCGAGGGAAATATAGTACCGAAGTTCCTGATTCCACACTGCCAAGAAAAGCCTCTAGCGAGATAAAAGGTGCCCGTACCGCAAACCGACACAGGTAGGCGAGGAGAGAATCCTAAGGTGAGCGAGAGAACTCTCGTTAAGGAACTCGGCAAAATGACCCCGTAACTTCGGGAGAAGGGGTGCTTTTTAGGGTGTTAAAGCCTTGAAAAGCCGCAGTGAATAGGCCCAGGCGACTGTTTAGCAAAAACACAGGTCTCTGCGAAGCCGCAAGGCGAAGTATAGGGGCTGACGCCTGCCCGGTGCTGGAAGGTTAAGAGGAGAGGTTAGCTCACGCGAAGCTTTGAATCGAAGCCCCAGTAAACGGCGGCCGTAACTATAACGGTCCTAAGGTAGCGAAATTCCTTGTCGGGTAAGTTCCGACCCGCACGAAAGGCGTAACGATCTGGGCACTGTCTCAACGAGAGACTCGGTGAAATTATAGTACCTGTGAAGATGCAGGTTACCCGCGACAGGACGGAAAGACCCCGTGGAGCTTTACTGCAGCCTGATATTGAATTTTGGTACAGCTTGTACAGGATAGGTAGGAGCCTTGGAAGCCGGAGCGCCAGCTTCGGTGGAGGCGTCGGTGGGATACTACCCTGGCTGTATTGAAATTCTAACCCGCACCCCTGATCGGGGTGGGAGACAGTGTCAGGTGGGCAGTTTGACTGGGGCGGTCGCCTCCTAAAATGTAACGGAGGCGCCCAAAGGTTCCCTCAGAATGGTTGGAAATCATTCGCAGAGTGTAAAGGCACAAGGGAGCTTGACTGCGAGACCTACAAGTCGAGCAGGGACGAAAGTCGGGCTTAGTGATCCGGTGGTTCCGCATGGAAGGGCCATCGCTCAACGGATAAAAGCTACCCCGGGGATAACAGGCTTATCTCCCCCAAGAGTCCACATCGACGGGGAGGTTTGGCACCTCGATGTCGGCTCATCGCATCCTGGGGCTGTAGTCGGTCCCAAGGGTTGGGCTGTTCGCCCATTAAAGCGGTACGCGAGCTGGGTTCAGAACGTCGTGAGACAGTTCGGTCCCTATCCGTCGTGGGCGCAGGAAATTTGAGAGGAGCTGTCCTTAGTACGAGAGGACCGGGATGGACGCACCGCTGGTGTACCAGTTGTCTTGCCAAAGGCATCGCTGGGTAGCTATGTGCGGACGGGATAAGTGCTGAAAGCATCTAAGCATGAAGCCCCCCTCAAGATGAGATTTCCCATAGCGTCAAGCTAGTAAGATCCCTGAAAGATGATCAGGTTGATAGGTCAGAGGTGGAAGCGCGGTGACGTGTGGAGCTGACTGATACTAATCGATCGAGGACTTAACCAAAATGAAAGTTATTTTCGCAATGCGAAAAAACTTTGATACAAATCTTTACTTTTACTTCTTACACATTATCTAGTTTTGAGGGAATAAAGATTTTTGCGCAAGCAAAATATCCTTCCTTTATTAAATAGTCTGGTGGCGATAGCGAGAAGGTCACACCCGTTCCCATGCCGAACACGGAAGTTAAGCTTCTCAGCGCCGATGGTAGTTGGGGGTTTCCCCCTGTGAGAGTAGGACGTTGCCAGGCAAAAAAGAACAGCTGAATCTTTCAGTTGTTCTTTTTTATTTTGCCAAAATAAAAGGGAATGGTCGCAATTCCTCTATCTTTTTAATTTATACATCATAAGTTATAAAAAAATGGTCACCAATTCAACTTGGTGACCATTTTTTATTATTTTTCATGGAGTGATTTTACTTATATTATCGTCTGCATTCTCTTCTCCAAACCCGTCCCAAATACCAGGTTCAGTAGGGGGAGGGGCATCAACGGTAACTGAGGTAGAGGCGGCTTCACTCGAGCCAAGTTCATTTGTTGCAGTAACATTTATGATGTAAGTTTGTCCTGGTTGAGGACCCACCAAAGTCGCTTGTAATTCGGACGTTGGCGCTAACCATTGTTGAAATCCGTTAACGGTAAATGAAACCATATATTGGACATTTTTGGCGTTGTTGCCAGGTTGCCAAGTAATCACAATGGTATTGGATGCTTGATCAAAGGTTGCTTGTAGATTGCTAGGAGTTCCTGGTGTTGCCTCTTTAATGGTGATTGACGTTGAAGCTGTATCACTTTTCATACCTCCAGCATTAGCTACGATGGTAAAGGTATAAGCTTTTCCTTTCTCAGGACTTGGAAGGACAGCTTTCGTCTCAGTCGTTGTCGTTAAGCTTTCAGTATTTCCGTCGACTGTATAAGAAACGTCAAAGCTTGTTTCTAATCCGCTATTCGAAGTATGGTTCCATGATAATTGAATCTGATCCAAAGCTTCATCATAGGTTACAGTAAAATCGGTTGGTTTAGCCGGTTTAGGAGGCTGTGGCTTTTCGCCGCCTTTTACATAATATTCAATTCCTAATTTCCCAACGCTGTCTGGTTGTTTGAATGTATCAGTATCTGTTGCAGCTTCCGAGAGGATGGTTTTGAATACGAGCAGTGGGATGTCATCACTTGTGCTATTCAAATAGTCATTCGACGAGGTGGTTTTATCATGCCCTGTCCAGACGGCTGCCGTATATTGCGGCGTATAGCCGACAAACCATGCATCTCTTACCGCATCTTTTGGTAACCCGTATTTATTAATCGTTTCTTCATTAAAGTTCGTGGTTCCCGTCTTTCCGGCTAAATCGAGACGAGGGATATTTGCCTTCGTTCCAGTACCTGAATCAACAACAGAACGTAACATATCGGTGATTAAAAAAGCGGTAGAATCCTCCATAGCTTTTTCCTTAGACGGGGCCAAATCTTCCTCCCGTCCATCGGAATAGACAATTTTTGTCACCGTATGGGGTTCAATATAATACCCACCATTCCCGAAAGCAGCATACGCACCGGCCATGACAAGTGGAGAAGCGGCATCAATACCGCCAATCGAGTTCGCTTCATTTCCTTTTTGTTCATCTGAAATAGGGAAGCCAAGACTTCTTGCAAACTGTGTAGCATCACTAGCGCCTACTTCTTGAAACGTTTTTAATGCTGGAATGTTCCGTGACCAGACGAGGTGATCGCGAATGGCCTTATTACCTGCGTATTTACGATCTGCGTTTCGAATTGGCGTTCCATCGCTATATTGATATTCTTCATCTTTAATCATGTGGCCAGTCGACCATTTGAATTTTTCAATTGCTGGCCCGTAATCAAGAATTGGTTTAATCGTAGACCCTGGCTGACGCTTCATCATTGTCGCATAGTTATATCCACCAGCTTGCTCATTTCGATTTCCCCCAACGGCCTTGATCTCTCCCGTTTGTGTATCGGTAACCACAACAGCTGTTTGCAGCTTCTCATTATCTGGGTAGTTGATATAGTCCTGTGTTTTTAAAACATCTTCGGTTAATTGTTGAATCTCAGGGTCAATGGTTGTATAAATTTCTAATCCATCTTCAAAAAGATTGGCGTCCGTCTTTTCTTGTACTTCTGTTAGAACAGTTGAGACAAAATCTTCATATTTATTTGCTTTAGGAGATTGAAGGTTTAGTGTATCTTCTATCGGTGTACTTTGTGCTTCTTTCATGTCTGATTCGGAAATGTATTCATGTCGATTCATATAGTGAAGAACCATATTTCTTCGTTTTTCTGCGCGCTCAAGGTTAGCTTCGTCAGTCGGCATGTATCGATTCGGACTCTGGGGGATCCCGGCCAATAGTGCCGCTTGTTCAAGTGTTAATTGGTCCAGTTCCTCAACATCCAACCCAAAGAAGCGTTCCGCCGCTTTGGCCACTCCATAGACATCGCCGCCATATAAATTTTTATTAAAATACATTTCGAGAATGTCCTCTTTGGAAAATTGTCGTTCTAATTGAAGCGCCAAGTACCATTCCTGAATTTTTCTCGTCGGTGTTTGTTCAATCGATAAGAAGGAGTTCTTGACAAGCTGTTGTGTAATAGTACTCCCACCACCACTTTCTAACGAGCGAGTCGTGATGACTTTAAAAATTGCGACTAAGGTCCGTTTCACATCGATTCCTCGATGCTCATAGAAACGAGCATCCTCTGTTGCTAAAACGGCATCCTTCAAAACTTCAGGAATTTGTTCAATTCCTATATCCTCACGTTTTTCAGTCCCTACTTCGGCGATGACCGTTTCCCCATCACTAGCATAAATACTAGAAGATAAAGGGGCTTTTAATAACGTTTCGTCAAACTTTGGGGCGTCTTTAATAATCCAGGCAATCGCCCCAGCTCCGACTAAAAGGAGCACAGTCCCTATAATCAAACTATAATAGAGGAACCTTTTCCAATAGGTCTTTTGCGGCTTGTCTTTTTGCTTCGATTCTTTTATTTTTTTTCTGCGCTCAGCGCGAGAAGAATGTTCTTCTGTCATGGCCTTTTGCTGCTACCCCAATGATCGACAATGGATTGTTCATTCATATGTCCAGATTGACCTCATTGATAGCAGTTCTTTCACCTCGATTATGTTTAAGTCTTGTGGCAACGATCTTTTTTTTCACTTTGTCTTAGTGTGATAGAATGTTTCCCTAATAATTCGTAAAATAGGATATTTTTTCTGTTTTGGATACAATTCTGGAGAAAAGGAAAAGTAATCCAGAGAACCCACGGATTTTGGTAAGATTCAGATATTATTTATGTCTATATGAGTGTTTTGAGAGGGGGGAGGATTACTTATGAGGATAGATAAACTTATTTTAACAGGAATAATGGTCGGAATTTGTTCTGGTATTTTAGATGGTCTTGGGCAGGAGTATGCACTCAATTCTTATTTAGCGAGTGCATTGATGACAACTATTTTAACCATTACAACTGGATACCTTTTACATAGGACAGAAAGAAATAATAACAATAAGAAGCTTTGCGTTAAAGTCATGCAAAAAAAGAGGAGTATTTACGTTAAAAAAACGGTAAATACTCCTCTTTTTTAATCAATAATCAGGTCTAATCCATTGAAAAAAATGCGATTCTGTGATAAATTTATATAGCTATACGTAGCTTTTTGGAAATTTAATATATTATCCCTATCTTAATTATACAATACAACCAATTCAACAGTCAACCTTTTTATAAAAATTGTTAGGAGTGTGTGGGATGAATTCAGAACTTCAGCTGGAGCAAATGCGAGTAGAGAGGGTAATGGAGTGTATTACGGAGGAAGTCAACAGATTGGAAGAAGAGAAGTCCAGGCGTAAAAACGAAGTGGTTCATATCCGCAAGCACTTTTGGGACGAAGTCAGGGTGAATACGGATACCTTTGATGATTTTCTTGAGACGATTATAGGCTTAAGGCAAGAGGCTCAAGAGTTGTCGGTAAGCCAAAGCACTCATAGACAGGCATCCAAGCGTTTAACCACTTTGCGTCGAATGCAGGAGGTTCCCTATTTTGGTCGGATCGACTTTGTAGAAGAAGGGAACTCGACTCAGGAATATATCTATATTGGGGTCTCTTCACTTCGTGATCCGAGTGGCGAAGATTTCCTGATTTACGACTGGAGAGCTCCAATCTCGAGTGTCTACTACGATTACCAGCCAGGTCCAGCTGAGTACGAAACACCTGGAGGCACTATACGAGGCAAATTGGAGAAAAAGTACCAATATCTGATTCGCGGTGGTGTTCTTCAATCGATGTTCGATACGAGTCTCACCATTGGCGATGAGATTTTACAGCAGGTTCTGGGCCGAGGGACCGACAAACAGATGCATAATATTGTTGCGACGATTCAACAAGAGCAAAACAAAATCATCCGTCATGACCGCGGAAGGCTGCTCATTGTTCACGGTGCAGCTGGCAGCGGCAAAACATCAGCCGCTATGCAACGAATTGCCTATTTGCTCTACAAATATCAAGATCGTTTGAATGCGGATCAAATTATTCTATTTTCGCCTAATAGTATGTTTAATAGCTATGTGTCAAATGTACTGCCAGAACTTGGGGAAGAGAATATGCAACAGGTTACCTTCCAAGAATATTTGGACCATCGTCTTAGTAAAGAGTTTCAGGTTGAAACTCCTTTTGAACAGTTGGAATATGTTTTAACGGCGATGAATGATTCTTGGTACAGTTCAAGGCTAATGGGGATTCGTTTAAAAGCGTCAACCCGTTTTTTTGAGGCGATCCAATCTTATCGACAATCACTAGAAGAATCGGGAATGCTCTTTAAGGACCTAACCTTCAGAGGAAAAACAATCGTTACTCGCCAAGAAATCGTAGAAAGGTTTTATAGTCATGACATTTCACTCCGCTTCCATAATCGCTTAGAAAAGTTGAAGGATTGGCTGATAAAAAAAATAAAAGAATTCCAAAAGGTCGAAAAGCAGAAAGAATGGGTTCAGGAAGAAATACAGTTGCTTAGTAACGACGATTACCATAAGGCTCACCGTTACCTAGCGGAAAAACGGGGCTTTAAAAGAGAAGAGATTGCTGATTATGAAATGGAGCCAGAAGCACTTGCTAGACTGATTGTTCACCAGAAATTGAAACCTTTGCGTAAAATGGTCCAAGCGCTTCATTTCGTTGATACTAAGGGTATGTACAAGCAGTTCTTTGCTGATCCCGAACAGATTAAAAAGTGCCTAGAAGGGGAGACACGAGCTTCGTTATCGGATATTTGTCAGACGACCATAGAAATGTTAGAAGAAAATCAACTGTTTTATGAAGATGCGACTCCTTTTCTATTTTTAAAAGAGATGATTCAAGGCTTTCAGATAGAAAGCTCGATTAAACACATTGTTGTTGATGAGGCGCAAGATTATTCTCCGTTTCAATTTGAATTTTTAAAAGAGTTGTTTCCAGTGGCAAGGATGACCGTCCTCGGCGATTTTAATCAGGCGATATTTGCCCATGCCAGCGAAAGAGCTAATTTCAACGCCCTTACCAGTTTGTACGGACATGATGAAACGGAAGTAATCAATATTGCACGGAGTTATCGATCTACGAAACCAATTATCGAATTCACACGAAGACTCGTTCCGAACGGGAAACAGATTATTCCTTTTGAACGCGATGGTGAGCGACCTGTGCTAAAACGAGTAACCAATCACACAGAGCTACACAACTGCATCGCCTCCAAAATCGAGGAATTGCGAGGTCATGGCCATAATAGCATTGCAATCATATGCAAATCAGCTGAGGAAAGCGAAAGGGCATATGAAGGCTTGGCCTTCTTAGATGGAATAAAACTATTAAAGAGCAACTCGCTTGAATATGAGCAAGGAGTGGTTGTCGTCCCGTCGTATTTGTCCAAGGGAATCGAATTCGATGCCGTCATCCTTTATGATGCATCGGAGCACGTGTACGGGGATGAAAGCCTGCGCAGAGTTTTTTACACATCTTGCACTAGAGCGATGCATGTTTTGCAGCTTTACAGTGTAGGAGAACCAAGTGCGTTTTTACGCGAGGTAATGCGTGAGGGGGTTATCGACACTTGTTTTTAAGTGAACCCTCGTTCAGGGGCTGCCTCCTAGGACAGGAACTTTCCGCGATTTGGGGGTCTGACCTGAGTAAAGAAAAAAGTGGGATGAAAATTTGAGGAGTCGAGAGTGATGGGGAAGGCAATAACAATTGAAAACTACAACTCAAATTGGCCAAAACTATTTAAAGAAGAAAAAGTGAAATTAAAGGAAATCCTCGCAGGCATGTGTTTAGCAATTGAACACATAGGGAGTACTTCTGTAGAAGGATTAGGCGCTAAACCTATTATCGATATTGCGATTGGAGTAAATGATTTAGAGGGAGTTAGCGAGTTTATCGAGCCTTTAAAACGAATCGGATATGAATTTGTATATCATAAAGAATTTCCTGAAAGACGCTTCTTTAGAAAGGGATATTGGAGAGCTGGGACACATCATTTGCATTTCTATCGGTTTAAAGGCGAACACTGGAACAATCAAATTCTATTTAGAGATTATTTGAAAAATCATCCTGATGCTTTAAAAGAATATCATCAATTAAAGGTTGATTTGGCAAAGAAGTTTTCTGTTGACAGAAGTTCCTATACTGAGAATAAAGCTGCTTTCATCCAGAATGTACTACAACGAGCCAAAACAGAAGAGGAACAATGTTCCAAGTAGAAAAAATAGAACTTCCATATAATTGGAGGTTCTATTTTACTTGCTGATTCTTTTAATATGGCCTTATCCTTAAAGGAAATAGCGTGTATCGCCATATTGTCATTAACTCTGTTAAATGTTTTTAAACGTCACCGTAGTATTCTGCAAAATATAAAAACCAATATTTCCTTACAAGATAGTTTCTTAACTCGCCTTGGGTCGCTTTTTCGATTGGTGGTTTTGTTAAGGTGTAAGCTTTACCGTTCAACTCAGCAAATTTTTCTTTATCTACTTCATTATGGTATTCATCTTCAATGATTCCTGATATGATTGCCGATTGTGGATAACCCAGAAGAAAAACATGTGTCCTTAAAGCCATGAATGGTGTTGCGTGTAGTATTATAAAAACACTTCCAATGCCACTACAATGGTTATTTTTTTCTTCATAAAGTTACTCCTCATTCGGCATTATTTTATAATTCAAGTTCAAGTAACCGGCCTAGTTTATTTTCCAACCTCTCTTCATTATTTTACTATTAGGAATTGTATTTTGGTATGATCTTATTTGTGGATAGGGGTAGATTCACAATGTGGTTAACCCTTGAAGTATCTGGAGAACTCGGGAGGCAGGAAGAAAGTGAGGATTAACCTTCCGAGTGTGCGATGGTCCGAAATTCAATCAATCGTTTTAATCCCCGACAAATGGATAGAATAGACCTGTTGGTTTTCATCCTTTAATGAAAGTGTCTGCATTTTTAAGTCAAGGCTGAGTAACCGGCCCGTACAGGTTTGCATAAAACCATTTTGAATATAGGAAATGGTAAGTGGTGCTTCCTTTGCTAGCTTTTTTAAAAACATACTATATCCTCCCAAATTTCATTATTTAATCTTAACCTTATTTTAAATGGAGTACGTTAAGCAAAGATGAAGACGGAGTTAAAGTGTTGTAAAGAGTATTGGTTAAAAAGCAAAAACACCCATGAAGGAGGTACAAGGAGTTGTATATAAAACTCCCTTGTTTCATTCCTGTTTAGTCGTTTTATAATCCACTTTACTGTTAAAGACAGGATCTTTCGTATTTGGGAGATACCATTGTCTTTCAAGTGTAATTTGGTGTTCATGGAAAAGCTTTTGTAGCTCCTCCATGAACACTCCTCTAGTTTGGTCGCATGAAGGACTGCTTTGAATTCCAAGTACGCCAGTAATCTCATACCCACAGCGACGGTATTCTTTCAGTTGTTCCATGATTGGCGTTAGAATTTTTTTGCAGTGTTTACGATATTCCTCATTGTCGTATTCCTCATAGGTCATGGGTGGACGATCTAATCCTAAAAACGTAAATTCAGGGCAGGGCAGTTGGACGACACCAAAGCCTTCATTTTTGATCCAGTCCACTGCTGATGGAATGGCACCGAAGGCTCGTGCTTCTTCTTTTATGACGGTGTTTTGATTAAGGATACAATGGGAGACAAGCAGAATCCTCCTACTACGCTGCATTTTTGCTTGCTCCTCCTTTATACGGTTTTAAGAAACTGGGAATCTTCGATACAATAAAAATGACTAGAAGGCAAGTAACAATCTTATCGACGAAATTCCCAGTGATTCTTGAGATAAAGGTGGAAGCAAACACACTTTCACCTGTGGCTCTTAGCCAAAGAACGATGACATCCATGCCACTTCCATCGATTCCACCTGTAAGGGCAATTGAAATCGGGGTCCCAATAAGGGGAGCGACAATCGATAATATTAATCCTGTGAGGACAGCGATATACCATTTTGTAAAATTGAACTTTCTAGCCATCAAACCTACAACAATTGCGACAGCCATATTGACAACCCCAAAAAAGATGGCGGTTGGGGATGCGGTTATCCCTAAGATGACATTCGTTAACAAGCCTACTAACGCTCCCCACCATGGACCGAATAAGACGGCCATTAACACAGTTCCGATCGTATCAAGAAATAATAACGGAATTTTGAGTGCTGAAACAGCTGTACCAAGGACAACATTTAAAACAATGCACATCGCACCATAAGTTAAGATCAATGTCTTTCCTTTTTGCAATCTGATTCCCTCCTTTTTATTTGCAGTTAGTTACAAACTTTCCTAATAAAAGACAAGTATCACTACTTCAAATCCTTTTCATTATATGAGGTTTATCTTTCCAATAAAATACATTTATTCGATAGTACCGATTAATATCAATCTGCTTTTTAGATACGAAGTGTTAGTTCTCAATCTAATATTGCGGCTACCTACACTATGTGCTAAATGCACATTGAAAACATCACCATCTCGTTCCTTATTTTTTTGATAGCATCATTTGGTGCTCGTTCATGCGGACTAAGACTTGGAGAGTGTTGTTTCAAATCTACTCGCTGCGCTATTTCCTATTTAAGCAAGCTTTCCCTATAGTGGATCGATACTTAGGGCTTTACATAATCCCAATCCGATAAATGAATAATAACTTTTCGTATAATTTATTTGGATTTCCAAAAACTACCCATATGATTAAACAAGGTGAGGGTAGAAAAATGGAAAAAATAACAATTGAATTAGATGATAGGCTTTTTGAAATGTTAAGCGATATAAAAAATCATTATGACAGAGAAACGAGTAAAACAGTCAGTATGGACGAGTTGATTAAAGAGTTAATCGTTGCTCATTATTATATGGAGGTCAAGGGCGAGTAAGGATCTGTAAACAAGGCGGTCTAGCATATATAAGCTTGACCGCTTTTATTTTTCTAATAAAATTGAATGAGTTCCATGCTTGTAGGATTCACGCTCAACCATAAGGATTCATCATTGTGTCCTTGACCCTTTAATTATTTTATTATTATGATTATTAGAACATTTCATTATATTAAATATAGTATTGTAATATATGAAAATACTCTTTATAATCTATTACACAAGGACAAGTGTTTTTTTAGGAAGGACTGTAGCTGTGAGTTTGGAACTGAGAGCAAAAAATAGATATGGAAAGCGATCTTTTTTTAATCGTTCTTTTACTGACAATTACATATAGAAAACTTTGGAGGGGTATAGATGAAAAGTCTGTGGAGAATGTGGAATCAATTAAGTCTAGTTAAACAAATCTTGATAGGTTTAATTGTTGGGATCATCCTAGCTGTGGCGGTTCCGGATATAGGAAAACCTGTTGTGATATTAGGATCTTTGTTTGTAGGGGCGTTAAAAGCCATTGCACCAATTTTAGTATTTTTCTTGGTCATGGCGGCCATCGTCCAGCATAAAAGTGGAAATAAAACCAATATGAAAACAGTTGTTGTGCTTTATCTTTCAGGTACATTTTTAGCGGGACTTGTAGCGGTGATTGCAAGCTTTTTATTCCCTGTGAACCTAACACTTGCAACAGGTGCTGAAGGTCTGACTGCTCCAGGTGGTGTGATAGAGGTACTAAAAACGTTATTGTTAAACGTAGTCGATAATCCTATTCATGCGCTTGCAAATGCAAACTACATCGGAATTTTAGCATGGGCGCTTGTTCTAGGTTTTGCGTTACGAAATGCCCCTGATACAACGAAAACACTTATTTTGAATGTTTCAGAAGCGGTTTCGAAAATGGTTTCTTGGGTCATCAAGTTTGCACCGTTTGGTATTATGGGACTTGTTATTGAGTCAATCACAACAAATGGTCTTGAATCATTGCTTGGTTACGGGAAACTGCTCGCTGTTTTAATTGGATGTATGTTGTTTGTGGCTTTGGTAATTAATCCTGTGTTAGTGTATGTAGCAGCACGCCAAAATCCATATCCATTAGTATTTACAGCTATCAAAGAAAGCGGGATTACAGCTTTCTTTACACGAAGTTCAGCAGCAAACATTCCTGTAAATATGAGATTATGCGAAAAGCTAGGCTTAAACAAAGATTCTTATTCGGTGTCGATTCCATTAGGTGCAACCATTAATATGGCTGGAGCGGCTGTAACGATTTCTGTTTTGACTCTTGCTGCCGTTCATACCTTAGGCATTCAAGTGGACATTCCTACAGCTGTCATCTTAAGTGTGTTAGCTGCTGTAAGTGCATGTGGTGCTTCAGGAGTTGCAGGGGGGTCACTATTACTAATTCCTCTAGCATCTAGCTTATTTGGAATTCCAAATGAAGTGGCTATGCAGATCGTTGGCGTAGGCTTTATCATTGGGGTTTTACAAGATTCTTTCGAGACGGCTCTTAACTCTTCTACGGATGTCGTTTTCACAGCAGCAGCGGAATATAAAGAGTTGCGAAAAGAATCGACTTTAAAAGGTAAAATTGCATAAACGAACGCGAACTAATGATGACTGCATCCGGTTGTGGGTAAGACCTCAATCGGATGCAGTTTTTTATTTGGAATTCACGGTTAAAAGGATGGCGAGGCATTTCGCACTGACCTCTGTGCTTTGGCGAAGAATTTTACCGATTAAGTATGGTGAAAGATTATTTTTCATACCTTTGAAGGAGAAGGAATGATGTTGACGAATACAAATATATTCTGATTTTTATATAGTTGGAGGGATTAAATGTTACGGTCAGACCTTAAGTTAGAGAAGGAAGAAATGAAAATATATGATTTTCTTGAGTCAAAGTTCCCTCATTTATTAGATCTGTATGGAAATTGCGTATCAAAAGCTCGGTTTATGATTATGGAAAGATTGGTTAACGCACTGTTACGCGAAGGTTTCTTAGAGAACGAATACATTGAAGCTCAGCTTGCTTATTCCATGCAGTTAGAATTTATTTTTAGCAGGGGAAAATTAATTATCCCGATTGCGGACAGGTATAGTTATAACAGAT
Organism: Mesobacillus maritimus; assembly: GCF_044803185.1. Lineage (GTDB taxonomy): Bacteria > Bacillota > Bacilli > Bacillales > Cytobacillaceae > Mesobacillus_B > Mesobacillus_B maritimus_B. Next base: position 3,495,375 of record NZ_CP085225.1, on the reverse strand, counting down.
TTAAGCTAGAATGTAACCCTATCTTTATAGAGTTGAATTTACCTTCTGAAATTGTTCATCCTTCCTTTTTACTTGAGGTCATGAACGATGTGAATGAAGAGCAGACGAAGACGTATACAAATTTTAGAGGATTTCAAGCGGAGCTTGCAAATAGTGTGGCAAACTTAGCCTTATCACTATTGTTTCAAGATGTGAGAATGAGAGAGTTGCAGACTGTAATGGATAAAACGGGATCAAACTCGATTTTTGAATTGGCAGAGGTAATTGCAAGAAATGAGGAATTATGCGATATGTCTTTATTTTACGAACAATTATCCGTGACGGGACATTTGCTTCATCCTTGCACAAAGTCCAAAATCGGCTTATCCATCGAAGAAATCTTGCACTATTCAGCTGAATTTGATTCCACTCATTACGTACATTTTGTTGCTATCCATAAAGAGATTGCTTACCATAATCCTAAAATAAAGCGCGAAGAGATTCAGCAGTTTTGGTTAAGGGAATATCCTGAGCTTATACATGAACTCAAGCAAAGCTGTATAAAAAACAAACAAGATATAAATGACTTTTTTATCATCCCGATTCATCCATGGCAAAAGGAAAACGTTCTAGATACCCTTTATTCTGCAGAATTAGCAAGGGGCCAGATTCTTGTTGTTGATTATGCAATCACAACGAAACCAACTTTATCTGTTCGCACCGTTGTACCAGTGGAGAAAAACTTTCATATTAAATTGCCACTTAATATTCAAATGACAAGCGCTGTCAGAACCATTTCGCCCAACTCTATACATAATGGTCCCGAAATAACGTTTATTGTAAATGATATTTTGAGCAAGGAAGATTATTTTAATAAGACACTACACATCATCGGGGAAGAATTGGGAGTGCGTTTCCAATCAACACAAACATCGGAACATAACTTTAAGGATAGAAATAAAAATTTATCTTATTTAATACGGAAAACTCCCACGTCATTTTTAGATGAAGGAGAGCATGCTGTTGTTGCTTGCGCTTTGTTTAACCTTTCTCCTGTGACAAAGCGTTTTTTTCTTTTTGAAATGGTTGAGCAATTTCATTTACGAAATAGGTTAAATTCAATGGAGGAGAATCTTTTTCTTTTCTTTAAAAAATACATGACGGTCGTCCTTTCGGGAGTGATTCCATTGATGACCAAGTATGGGATTGGTTTAGAGGGGCATTTACAAAATACCTTAATTGTTCTAAAAGAGTGGGAACCAGTGAAGGTACTCATTCGAGACTTGGGCGGGGTAAGGATTGATCAAAAACGCTTAGAAAGAAAGGGCTTCTATGGCACCTATTTTCCCGGGTCGGTTACAATTAATGAGGATGAAATTGGCATGCAAAATAAGGTCATTCACACTGTCTTTCAAAGTCATATCGGGGAACTGACGTATCACTTAGCAAAAGAATATCAGGTGAATGAGCAAATTCTTTGGGATATGGTAAAAGAGATTTGTAGCGGGATCTTTCTCGACCTAGAAAAAGATGAAACAATTAAAATGAATGTAGAACGTGATCGGGCTGCTTTATTTGGAGAGACCATTCAAACAAAGGCATTAACACTCATGCGTTTAACAGATGATGTGACGGATTATGCTTTTATTGATCTTCCCAATCCTTTGCGAGACTAAAGTTATGGATATAAAAATAATTTTATCCCTTTATATTGGATGAGGCTCTTAAAAGGACCAAACTAGGTCCTTCTTATATTGGTATAGTTTTTAGAAAATTCATTCAAATTGTTGACACAGCTTCTCTCGGTTCGTATGATTTTAGAAGAGGGGACAACCAGACGAATGCTGCTAGATACAATCTTATCTAACAGGGGGGAGCCGTGAAATGGAAGCAAACTTAGGGGAAGTGATGTGGGAACCATCACAGGAATTTATTAAGAATACAACTTTAACACGATACATGAACTGGTTAAAGGAAACGAAAGGCTTGAGTTTTGAAGGCTACCAGGATTTGTGGAAGTGGTCTGTTGAAGAGCTAGAGGACTTCTGGGAATCTATCTGGGAATTTGGTGGTGTGAAGACGACCAGAAACTATGATAAAGTGCTGGCAGATTCACAAATGCCAGGTGCTAAATGGTTTGAGGGTGCAAGGTTAAACTTTGCTGAGAATCTACTGGCAAAAGAGCAGGGAGATAAGATAGCGTTATATTTCCGCTCTGAAAAGGTTCGCGAGCGAACGTTATCTTGGACGGAACTTAGAGAAAGTGTGGCGTCCGTTGCTCACTCTTTAAGAAAGCTTGGCATTAAGCCGGGAGACCGAGTAGCTTCTTTTATGCCGAATATACCAGAGACGATGATTGCTTTTCTTGCGACAGCTAGCGTTGGGGCGATTTGGTCAAGCTGTTCACCGGACTTTGGGACAAAAAGTGTTGTTGATCGCTTTAAGCAAATTGAACCGAAAGTGTTATTTGCTGTTGATGGTTACCATTATAATGGGAAAACCTATGATAAAACTTCCGTTGTCACTGAACTCCAAGAAGAACTAGGGGCGTCTCTCGAGCATACGATTTTGGTGCCATATGTGGAAGAGGATCACCTTGATGTAAAACTCGATACCTGTATTCCTTGGCCAGAGCTTTTAAAGGAAAAAACCGAGCTATCTTTTGAAAGTGTACCTTTTGACCACCCATTATGGATTGTTTATTCATCAGGTACGACAGGAATGCCAAAGCCCATCGTCCATGGTCATGGCGGAATCACTGTTGAATATATAAAAATGATGGTGGTCCAAAAAGGATTAACGCCTGAATCTGTTACGTTCCAATTTACCACTACGGGATGGATGATGTGGAATACTCTTGTGGGGAGCTTAATCACAGGAGCAACCGTTGTTCTCTATGATGGGAGTCCTGCTTATCCCTCCATGGAGGTTTTATGGGAGCTGGCGGAGGATGCTAAAATCACAGACTTTGGAACAAGTGCGCCATATTTGATTAACTCGATGAAACAGAAAGTACGGCCGAACGAAAAATATGACTTATCCACAATCGGGTCGATTAATTCAACTGGAGCACCGTTGACAGAAGATGGATTTCGTTGGGTTTATGAAAACGTGAAAAAAGATGTTTGGTTGGGTTCATCCAGTGGTGGGACAGATGTTTGTACAGGTTTTGTAGGTGGCGTACCAACCTTACCGGTAAGGATTGGTGAAATTCAAGGGAGATGGTTAGGGGTTGACGCCCAGGCCTTTGATGAAAGCGGAAAATCCTTAACGAATGAAGTAGGGGAATTAGTGATTACCAAACCTATGCCTTCGATGCCGCTTTACTTTTGGAAGGATACAGACAATAAAAGGTATTTTAATAGTTATTTTGATACATATCCTGGTATGTGGAAGCATGGAGATTGGATCAAAATTAAAGAGGATGGCAGTTCAATTATTTATGGACGCTCCGATTCAACGATTAATCGTTCGGGTGTACGGATGGGAACAAGTGACATTTACCGAATCGTTGAGAAGGTAGACGAAGTTCAAGAAAGTCTTGTGATTGACTTAGAGGTATTAGGGCGACATTCAACGTTATTATTATTTGTCGTTTTGAAACCAGAAGCTCAATTGGACGTTCAATTAAAAGCTGAGATTAGAGAACAAATTAGGACAACGCTATCGCCGCGATTTATGCCAGATGAAATATATGAGGTAGAGGAAATTCCTAAAACCCTTAATGGTAAAAAAATGGAGGTTCCAATCCGTAAGTTATTACTCGGGTTTGAAATTGAAAAAGCGATAAATCCTGATTCGATGAGTAATCCGGAATCTTTAGCGTTCTTTCTATCATTAGCGAAACAATTGAATGAGCGGAATGAGGAAAACCTTTTTACAAAGTAATAAGAAAGATAGAATAATTGCTCTCCAATTTAACAGCTTGATAGTATTGCGGTAAAAAGTAAAAATGTTTTTTAGCTACATGGAAGTAAAAAGATCTGTTCTGTTTAGGAGCAGATCTTTTTGTTGCGACAGCCTGTTCTGTTCTATATTTAAACCTGTTAAGGAAGGGGGAGAAAAGCCCGCTTTGCTTCCTATTCTTCTAAAAAAATCAAGGCTAGATGAAGAATGAATAGTTCCTGTATATTAGATGGATTTAATCCCGTTATTTCTTGAGTTTTTTTCATTCGATAATGAAGGGTGTTTACATGAATATGTAGGCTTTCTGCTGTTTTTTTCAAAGAGTGGTTTTGCTTAAATAATTCTTTTAAGGTTTCGATTAGTTCTTCCTCAGGTAATAGCTTTCCGATTGTTCTAGTAACAAACTCTGACTTAGTTTCTGCTGATAAATCATCTAAAATCATTTCCAATGTTAAATCTTCATCAAAGACAAGCTTCGACTCTTTTTCAGCCGTTCTTAAAGCTCTTTCAGCTTGACGAAACGTTTCAACCAGTGCTGAGGAAGAAACGACTTTTCCTACTCCTGCTGAAACTGGAATTCTCAGTAGGTAGCTAAGGTAGTCGAAAAACTCAGTGATCTTCGCTCTTGCAGCAGATTGTAAAGAGTGGGAGGAAGTATCCAATAATAATATCACCCGATCAATTCCCCATCGGATGATAAAATCTTGCTCCTGTTTGCCGGTCCAGGCATACAAATGATTCCAAATATCTCTGTGGACATACTCATCGTTTAAGCTGAATTTGGCTATGATGACTTGCCTTGGGATTTCAAGGTTTATATTTAACAGCTTGGCTCTCTCATGAAAAGTTGAGTCCCATTCCTTCTCTTGAAGCCAATCAAAAACAAAGCCTTCAAGCGCTCTTAAATGCCAATCTGATTGTTCCGCATAATGGCTTTCACTTATTAATAGTTCCGTCATTTTACGGATGATTTCTCCAAAAGGGGATACCTTATCAGGATTCCCCGTGATTCCAATGACTCCAATTACTCCCTGTTGAAAGAAGACAGGGAGGTTGATTCCTTGTTTTACTCCTTGCAACTGTCTCTGAGTATCTTTTGTAATGATTAATTTTTCTTTGGTTTGCAGAACAATCTTTGCACCTTCATGAAAGTGACCAATTCGGTTTTCATCCGTACTTGCAATAATCATTCCTTTCGTATTAACGACAATAATATCCTCGTTTAGGAATTTCTTCACTTCAGTAATAATTTTCTCAGCGAGTTCAGGTGTTAACATAAGCTATACCTCATTTATTTATGTGGCCAACGGGGACACGGTGCCTGTCCCTGTCCCTGTCCCTGTCCCCTTGTCCCGTCCCCTTGTCCCGGCTCAATTAGGCATTGTGGTTGCTTCGAGCAATAGGTCGACAATGTGGATGGCTCTCACTTTGTCCGCTAATCCTTCGCGCTCAATGCCGAGTTTCATCTGTAGTAAGCACCCGGGGTTAGCTGTAACGATTGTAGTTGCATGAGTTGCCTTAGTATGTGCCATTTTAGAATCAAGGATTTGCATCGACATTTCTGATTCAACGATATTATAAATCCCAGCAGACCCGCAGCAGCGATCTGCATCCTTCATTTCTTTATATTCCATTCCTTTTATGGATTGAAGCAAGGCTCTTGGAGCAGAGGCCGTTTTCATTACATTCCGCAGGTGACAGGAATCCTGGTAGGTCACTACTTGATAGGGTAGTTCTAATGTCTGCTTTTTATGAAAATCCAATTCGTACAAAACTTCGGAAATGTCCTTGATCTTGTCTGTAAAAGCCTTCGCACGTTCTTTCCAGTCTGCATCTTTCTCAAGAAGATGGTCATAGTCGACCAGAAAGGCTCCACAGCCACCAGCATTCGTAATGATATAGTCTACATCTAATTCTTCAAAAGCTTGGATATTTCTTTTGGCCAGGTCCTTGGCCGAGTCCTTTTCACCACTATGTCCATGAAGAGCCCCGCAGCATGTCTGGTCCTTTGGAATTACAATTTCACAGCCAGCAAGCTGCAGTAGTTTCATTGTACTATTGTTTGACTCAAGAAACATCGTATCCATTAAGCACCCTTTAAAAAAAGCGACTCGCTTTGTTTGGGCTCCATGTGGAGGAAGATATTCTGGCCGATTTTTCATCTCTTTCATACTTGCAACCGTAGGAAGAACTTTTTCCATGGTTGCTAGATTGTCAGGGAATAACTTCATGAAACCAGTCTTTCTTGTAACCCTTTGTAAGCCCGAGCGCTGATAAAAGCCTAAAAGTCCTGTTGCCATTCTCATTCTTTCCTGATGAGGAAAGAGCCCTTTAAATACGGCATTTCTGACGAGTTTTACTGGTAGCGAATGTTTTTTATTTTGTTGAATGATATCTCGTGCCTCTTCAAGAAGGTGACCGTATTTTACACCCGAAGGACAAACAGGTTCACATGCTCGGCAGCCAAGACATAATTCAAGAGATCGCTCAACATTCTCATCAGGTTCAATGAGACCGTCGACGACCGCTTTCATTAAGGCAATTCGGCCCCTTGGTGAATGAGTTTCTTTAAAGCCTGATTCAATATACGTAGGACATGTTGGAAGACAGAAGCCGCAGCGCATACAATTTAATAGCTCATCCTGATTCATTCGTTCTTGAAATTGTGCTTGAATGATTTGTTGTTCTTTTACTGTTGTCATCTTGCTACCACCACTCTTTTTCTGCTTTCCTTCGCAAACATTTTGCCAGGATTCATAATATTTGTTGGGTCCAGGGAAGATTTGATGGCCTGCATGGCGGCGATCCCTTCTCGACCAAGTTTCCATTCAAGATAGGGCGCCTTCATCACACCGACTCCATGTTCTCCCGTAATCGTCCCACCAAGTTCAATTGCCAGCGCAAAAATTTCAGCAAATGCTTCTTCCACTCGTTCCATTTCCTCATGATTTCGTGCATCAGTTGGGCAGGTAGGATGAAGGTTTCCGTCACCAGCGTGACCAAAGGTACAAATATCAAGTTGATACTTTTCGGCAATTTTATTGATTCCATTCACCATATTGGCAATTTCAGAACGGGGAACGGTTGCGTCCTCTAGAATGGTTGTTGGTTTTAACCTTGCCAAAGCGGAAAGGGCAGAACGTCTTGCCGTTGTTAAGGCCTCTGCCTCTTCTGGTGATTTTGCAACTTGGACCGACACCGCATTTTCTGCAGTACAGATGTCGGCTATTCTTTCAATATCGTTTTCGACTACTTCAGGTGCACCATCTTGTTCAATCAGCAGCACCGCTTTTACATTCGTTGGCAACCCGATTTGGGCAAAATCTTCAACAACTTTAAGGGTTGGCTGGTCAAGAAACTCCATGGTCGCCGGAATGATCTTATTAGCAATGATTTTGGAGACCGTCCTCGCTGCTGCTTCAATATCTTGATAGAGTGCTAGCATGACTTTCTTCGTCTCAGGGATAGGAATTAACTTTAGTTTGGCTTCTGTTATCACCCCTAAAGTTCCCTCCGAACCAACGAACAAGCGTGTTAAATCATAACCTGCTACATCTTTGGCTAATTTTCCGCCGGTGCGAATGATGTCTCCGTTAGCAAGAACGATTTCAAGTGCAATGACGTAATCACGGGTTACTCCATATTTTAATCCTCGTAATCCGCCTGAATTTTCATTGATATTTCCACCAATAGTCGATATCTTCATCGAGGAAGGATCCGGAGGATAAAACAATCCTTTTTCCTCAACAGCTTTGATCATGTCAAGGGTGATGACACCTGGCTGCACAGTTACAGTTAAATTTTCTTCATCGATTTCAAGAAGTTGATTCATATGCCTAAAAAGAAGCACTAATCCACCTTCGATTGGGCAAGTGCCTCCACATAGATTTGAACCAGAACCTCTTGGAACAATCGGAATCTGGTGTTGATTACATAGTTTTACAATCTCAGAAACTTCTTTTGTATTTCGTGGGCTAATGACCGCATCTGGCATTGCTTGGTAATTTGGTGTTGCATCATAGGAATAGACTAAACGAGTAGCCTTAGTATCTTCATAATTTTCCACGCCAACAATTTCGATTAGTTTTTGTTTCAATTCATTAGTTAACATGAAACATCTCTCCTAAAGTCAAATTAATTTAAGTATAAAAAAAGAAACGATGAAACGCTATGGACTTTTATACAAAAATAACAAATATTAAACAATGATTATTGTATATAAACACAATGAGTATGATTTTAAACATTGATAGAATGGAATTTCAGTTAAGATTGTAGAGAGGAACTGATTGCAATCACGAGAAAGGTTTGAGATAGTAGCTATAAATTTTAACAATTAGGAAAAATTTGATTCGTAGCAGATAGGAGGAGAAGAAATGGAATACAAATTACTAGCACTTGATTTAGATGGAACTGTTTTTAATAGTAGGAAAGAAATTGATCAAGAAACCATTCAAGCAATCTATGAGTTTAAGGAGCGTGGAGGAAAAGTAGTCATCTGCAGTGGCCGTTCTCCGCTGTCCACCAAGTGGGTTTCAGAGACGCTTCGTCTCGATGACCCAATCATTGCTTACAACGGAGCCGTGATCCAGGAGGCAAACGGACAGGTTCTTACACAAGCTGCTTTTTCACAAAAAGGGATTCAAACCTTTATTGAGGCTTGTGCAACTTTTAATGTATATGGACATTTATATGAAGGGAATACATTGCTAGTGCCCGAGAGGAATAGGTGGAATGAAAACTGGATTGAAAACAATATTCCAGCATTAAGTCTATCAGGTGGAAACAAGGAAAGTTGTGAACGTTTTCGACGTAACTGTAATGTCCAACAGATTGATGATCTAGTGGAATATACCGATAAGAATACCCCGACAATTTTGAAGTTTGCGGCTTTCCGGAAAGAAGAGGATAATTTCCAAGAATTCACAAGATATCTTTCAGGGATGAAGAATGAATTTGAAGTAAGTAGCAGTTTGAACTATTCGAATCTAGAAATTTCTCCTTCTAAGACAACAAAGGGTACAAGTTTAAACATGCTGATTGATTCTCTAGGGATACACATGTCAGAAGTGGCAGCGATTGGGGATAACTTTAATGATATAGATATGCTGCGTTTAGCCGGCTTAGGAATTGCGATGGGCAATGCCCCTTCAAATGTAAAAGCAGAAGCGAATATGGTGACGGCTACCAATGATGAGTTGGGTGTCGCTAAAGCCATTAGTAGCATCATAAAAGGGTAGTTTATTTCAAGAAGGGAAAGAATGAGCATGATATAAGCTCATTCTTTCCCTTCTATTTTTTATAGAAAAGCTGTTTTCGCAGATTGTGTTTAAAACCCTAAATTTTCTAATAGTATAATAGGTTTTGAAATAATATTTTACTAATTTATAAATAAAGTTGAATTATTATTTCAAGGGCGTTATAATGAAGGTGGTTAAAATAAAAGAAAAACCAATGATAACAGCAAGGAGGATGGGGAATGGGGCCAGATTTGAAAGCGTTGACAACAGAATCCCGTAATGAACGTTCGATGCAAATTGATACAGCACAACCAATGGATATACTACGAATCATGAATGAAGAAGACCAAAAGATTGCAAAGGCAGTGGAAACCGTTCTGCCAGAGGTGGAAATTGCAGTAACCTATGCATTTGAGTCCTTTAAACAAGGTGGAAGGTTAATCTACATGGGAGCTGGAACCAGCGGTCGTTTAGGTGTCCTTGATGCCGTTGAATGCCCACCGACTTTCAGTACCGACCCAAACATGGTGCAAGGAATCATTGCAGGCGGAGAAAATGCCTTCGTCAAAGCAGTTGAAGGAGCAGAAGATAAACCAGAAGCTGGCGAAGAGGACTTAAAAAAGCTTGGCCTAAATGAGAAGGATACAGTGATTGGAATTGCCGCAAGTGGGAGAACGCCGTATGTCATAGGTGCACTCCAATACGCCCGCAGCGTGAAAGCGAAAACGGTTGCGTTGTCCTGTAACGAAAATGCACGGATTAGCAAGGAAGCAGACACGGCGATTGAAGTGATTGTTGGGCCGGAAGTTCTGACAGGGTCAACTAGACTGAAAGCAGCCACCGCACACAAAATGATTCTAAACATGATATCAACTTCATCGATGATTTTATTAGGAAAAGCTTATGAAAATCTGATGATTGACGTTCATGTCAGCAATGAAAAGTTAAAAGAACGAGCGGTCAATATTATCGTTAGGGTAACAGATGTTAGCTATGAACAGGCTTTAGAAGCACTTGAGGCAGCTGATCTCCAAGTAAAGGTTGCCATCGTTATGATTAAAAAGAATCTTGACAAAGCAGAAGCAATTAAGCTTCTTGAAGAATCACAAGGTTATGTCCGTACAGCGATCGAATCATAATCTAAAACCTGCTTAAAAGGTGGTATAACAGTGGTTACAGGCGGAATGAAAATGATTAAAAATATGCTGGAGCAATTACCAGCCTCAGAACGAAAAATTGCCGAGTATATTCTGGAATATCCTTATGAAGCGGTGAATTGTACAGTCAGCGAATTAGCAGCAAAAACACAATCAAGCGGAGCTGCTGTCATCAGGCTGTGCAAATCACTCGGGGTAAAAGGATTCCAAGATTTAAAGGTTCGAATTGTCGGAGATCTTGGAAAGACGAAAGAACAGGGCTATCGAGATATTGAACGAGGGGAAAAATCAGCAGACATCGTTCAAAAGACGTTGAGCAATAGCATACAGAGCTTGCGCGATTCAGCAGAAATCATTAATCATGACGAACTTGAAAAAGCTGTTCAAGCCCTTTTAGCCGCAAAGAATATTCATTTGTTTGGGATTGGTGCTTCCCATGTGATTGCAATCGATGCCCAGCAAAAGCTGCTTCGTATCAATAAAGGGGCAACTGCCTTTTCAGATACTCATATGGTGGCGACTTTAGTCGCGAATGCTGAAAAGGACGATGTTGTGTTTGCGATCTCGTTCTCTGGGGAAACACCAGAAGTTATCAACATGATTGCACTGGCTAAGGAACAAGGGGTAAAAACGATTAGCTTGACGAAATATGGTCAAAGCTCTGTGGCGTCTTTAGCAGATATAAATTTGTATACTTCCTATTCAGTGGAAGCCCCTTTCCGGAGCGCTGCCACTTCGTCTCGTTTAGCACAATTATTTATAATCGATATTTTGTTTTTAAGCATGGCAACCGAACAATATGAAGAAACGGTTCATTATATTGATAAGACTAGAGGAGCGATACGGTTTTTAAAGAATCATTAAACCAGACGAGATTTCCTATTTTTGATAATGATGGGGGGAGCCGGCATGGCTGGAGAAAACAAAATTCTTGCAGAAAAAATATTAGAACAATTAGGTGGAGCGGGAAATATTGAGTCTTATACACATTGTATGACTCGTCTTCGTGTCACTCCGCATGATGAGTCACTTGTCAATAAAGCGGCTATAAAAAAGATTGAGGGCGTAATCGGGTTCGTTGAAGAAGAAACGCTACAAATCATTCTTGGACCAGGGAAAGTGAACAGAGTAACGGAAGAGTTTGGTAAAATAATAGAATCATCAGGGGAAATCAATTTAAAGGATCGTGCAGCAGTAGTGAAAGGGGAATTGAATAAAAAGAACGCTACTCCTTTCAAATTATTCTTACGTAAAATTGCAAGCATTTTCATTCCGTTAATTCCTGCACTCGTTGCATCCGGGTTAATTACAGGGATTTCAAAAGCCGTTATTCAAGCAGGCTGGTTGTCAGTTGAATCCCAGCTAGCGACGATTTTAACCGTAATTGGCGGAGGATTATTTGCCTATCTTGGTATTTTAGTAGGGATAAATGCCGCGAAGGAATTTGGCGGGTCGCCAGCACTTGGGGGATTGGCTGGGATCTTGATTATTAATCCAGCTGCGGCTACGATTACTTTGTTTGGTGAAGAATTACTTCCAGGGCGAGGCGGTCTGATTGGCGTCTTACTTGCAGCCATTTTTATCGCTATTGTTGAAAAAAGAGTGCGCAAATTTGTTCCACAATCTCTTGATATCATTATTACTCCTACGATTGCCCTATTAGTTACAGGAATCGTCACGTATTTAGTGTTTATGCCAGTTGGCGGTTTTATTTCAGATATTATTACAAAAGGATTGCTTTCTGTCCTAGATATGGGCGGAATTGTTGCCGGATTTGTATTAGGCGCAACCTTCTTGCCGTTAGTAGTAACAGGTTTACACCAAGGTCTAACACCTGTTCATCTTGAGTTGATTAATAGCATTGGGGATGACCCATTACTACCAATTTTAGCAATGGGCGGAGCAGGTCAGGTTGGTGCGGCCTTTGCGATTTATATTAAAACAAAAAAACCGCGTCTTAAAAGAGCTATCGGTGGCGGACTGCCATCTGGAATCTTAGGAATTGGTGAACCACTAATCTTTGGTGTTACCCTGCCACTTGGGCGACCATTTATTACCGCTTGTATTGGAGCTGGTTTTGGTGGTGCGTTCCAAGCCTACTTTGACATTGCTACCGTTGCGGTCGGTGTTTCCGGTTTACCACTTGCGTTTATCGTTAATAATGGGGAAGTATTCCTATATTTAATAGGTGTATTAATTGCCTACGCTGCAGGTTTCGTCTTTACTTACCTATTTGGGTTTAAAGATGAAATGGCAGGTGAATTTGATTGATTGGCATTTCGTTCTATTTGAATGACAGTTTAGCTGAAGAAAGAATCATTCAGGCTGGAGAAATGGGTGTGAAGCGAGCATTTACCTCGCTTCACATCCCTGAAGAATCAGGCAATCTTGCGGGAAGAGCAAGAAAGTTACTGCAGCTGGCTAAAGACTGCGGAATTGAAGTTTTTGCCGATGTATCTTACCATACGCCAGCCCATTTAGGTCTTGATAGTTTATTTGCATTGAAAGAGCTGGGTGTTACTGGCTTGCGTTTGGATGACTTTTTTGAACATGATCTCATTATTTCTTTAGCAACTGAATTTAAACTAGCAGTGAACGCAAGTATATTATTTGAAGAAGATTTAAAGAGACTTTTAAACAGCGGATTAAAATCAGAGCAGTTAATTGGGTGGCATAATTTTTATCCAAGGGTAGAAACGGGTTTAAGTGAAGACTTTTTCACTCAGCAGAATGAACTGTATAAACGATATAACATTCCGATTAGTGCCTATATACCAGGGGCAGGGGAAAAGCGTGGCCCGATAGGTGAAGGGTTGCCGACACTTGAAAATCACCGAGATACAGATCCATTTTTAGCAGCTTTAGAGCTTTTTCAATCCGGGGTGGATGAAGTGTATATCGGTGATCCCGACCATGGTCATGGATTATTGGAAAAGCTAATGAGAATGGCGAGTGAAAGCACAGTGGCCCTCCGTGTCGAAGGCGGGTTCACACATTGTGGACAATATCAGTTGCGACCAGATTTGTCGCGGGATGTCCTGAGATTTATGAATACCAGAACCACCGAGTCGGTGGTACCAAAGCAGACGGTTTCTCGTATGGCAGGTTCGATTACAATGGATAATGACCTTTATGGACGTTACCGCGGGGAAATCCAAATTACTTTACGTGACTTACCCGCGGATAAACGCGTGAACGTTATTGGAAAAGTAACCGCAGAAGATGTCCAGCTATTATCGTATCTTAAGCCAGGAATGCTTATTGAACTTGTTTAAGTAGGACTTGAAAATCTAATCCAATCATGATGGATTGGATTTTTTTTTTGAGACAGGGTGGTACTACGCTTTGATTTTATCTTGGCTGTGAATTGTTGACCTATCGTTGATTGGAGATTATTTCTGATGAGGCCGCTTGTTTGGAATTGGGCTACTGATAGATTTAGAAAAACCGTAAACACCTGGGTGTTTACGGTTTACATAAAGTCAAAAAAGTAACGAATAACATGGAAAAAGATTGGAGATGTATACGTTAAGCTATCAACGCGGCTGAGATAACTTTCCTTCAATGAAGTAGATTTTTCGTCATCTCCGATTAATAAATCTCGTTTTAAAATGGATATGGTTGATGCTCCAAAAAAACCTCCGATGCTAATGAGCAATCCTGAGATAATGCCAAAGGTTTGGTCAAAAGGTGTTAAATAGGGATAGACAAAATAAGCAACGGTCGTTGTGACGATGGTGGCTCCGATAAATCCTTCCCATGAGATGTTTGGGTTTGCGGTTGGAATGACCTTTCTTTTACCAAAATACAAAGTGATTAAAAAATGGATAACATCGTTAAGCTGTGTTAGTAAAACCAAATATAATACTAGATTGGCCCCGTATTCAGGTGATGCAAATTGGAAGTAGGCTAAATGGCTTAAACCAAATACCATGAGCATCAGCCCCCATTGGGTTGAACTTACGGATCGCAAAAATCCCACAGTCCCTTTTTTCCCAAGAATTCGAGGGATGGGCAAGAATAGAAATACATAAATTGGAATGAAAACAATAAACATTCCATACCATTCGTCGTAAATCCAGTAAAATTGGACAGGAATGGACAGATAAGCCCACAAAAAGGCGCGTCGATCGACCTTCCTTGTTTTAATCATCGAATAAAATTCCTTCAGTGCAAAAAAGCAGAGCACCATTAAAGACAACAAGGAAACGACTGGGTTAAATAATGTGGCAAAAACAAAGATGACGAACATTCCCCACCAGGTTTTCACACGTGAGGAGAGAGAGGTAAAATCCTTATCTGGCTGACTCTTTTTTATGATTTGAAATAATAAACTGATAGTTAGTAAACTAATAAAAATGATAAATTGTGTCCAGAGTGTGCTATTCAATTCTTCACCAACTTTATACCTATTTTTATGAGTGATGTATAATAAATATAGGTTATAAATGACAATTTTAAAAGAGGGAAAACAGATGGATGGAAACCGAAATGTGTATATTATGCTTACAAACACAGGAACCTTATTTACAAAATCGATAAAAAAGTATACAAGGGCGCCATATAATCATGCATCGATCTCCTTTGACCCAGATTTGCAAGAGTTATATAGTTTTGGACGGAAAAACCCGAGTAATCCTATGAACGGTGGCTTTGTGAAGGAAGATATTTTTGAAGGAACCTACAGCAAGTATCCAGAAACAACTTGTGTTATTTATAGACTTGAAGTTTCCGATCGAGACATCGTAAAAATGAAACGTGTGTTAAATGTCTTCAAAAAAAATCAACACAAATTTCTTTATAATCTCCTAGGTGTCATAGGTGTTTCCTTGAAAGAACCCGTAGAATTTAGCAATTCATACTTCTGTTCTCAGTTTGTTGCCGAAATCCTTCATCGGTCAGGATTTCGACTATGGGATAAACTCTCAGCGCTCGTTACCCCTGATGATTTCCGAACTAATGAAAGACTACATCAGGTGTATGAAGGCAAGTTATTTGAGTATGGGCCAGTTAAGGACCGTTTTCTAGAAGGGGGCTAACCCCTAGTTTGCTGGTAGAACTAGGGATAGTTCTATTTTTTTGCATAAAAAGAAGTGTTTTCTCTTTCTGAACGATACCAATTTCGATTCTTTTCTCTATATAACTAGGGAAAGAATAATAGCTTAAGAGGTGCTTCAACAGAAGGAGATGATAATATCATTATGTTAACTAAACACCCTCCGGAAATTTTCAGTGATACAAAGATAGGGGATAATCAATGTCCCACCAAGATTGAGTAAAATCACTTAGAAAAGTTGCAACTAAATACTCAGTCTGGAGGGCGTGAGCAGATACATCAAGCGTTTCAAAAAGTGGTTCTTCCAATCGTTAGCGAATCAGCTGAATGAGCAGAATGAGGATAACCTTTTTACAAAGAAATAGGAAAGAACAGTGGAAGCGGGCTTACTTTTAAGCCCGTTTTCTGCTTTTTTTATCGTGATTGACATCAAATGTACAGTAGCAACGGGTGCAGAATAGTTAATGAATAAATTTTACATAATAGGAAGACGAAGCGACGACTTTTTATAGGGGATATAAATTGGAACCACAAACTATATTTGTGTATATATCAAGCTTTACCTTAGCTGTTATTGCCTATCTAATTCCTAAAAAGTTGAAACTGTATGATATATACGCAACTTCTATGTTCGCAGCATTATTTGGTCTTCTTGTTGATGCAATAATCGCTTTAAAATATCAATTTTATGTCCTCGATAAGCCAGGAATACAAATCCCTGCATTAATTGGGCAAGTTGTGATGTATTCTTCAACCAGTATAATATTATTGAACTTTTACCCTTTTGGTAAATCTGTAAAAAAGAAATTAATTTACATTTTAAGTTTTACACTGATTACGATTGTATTTGAGTTCATTTGTTATAAAGTTGGTTTTATCAAATATAATGAGTGGAAAATGTGGCATTCAGTCTTGTCTTACCCATTTCTCATTTATCTTCTCGTTTTACATTATAAGTTTTTCCGATGGTTGGTGGAACGTTCTATGTAATTTATCATTTAAGACAACTTTGGAATGCTTGATGCAGTAAGAAATGAAACAGCAAAATGTCGACAGTCACCCCATTCTGTCAATTCCAGCTTCAAAAAAAGGAAGCAGGAAACCGTCCCCTGCTTCTAAGAGTTCTTAATAAATTTCATTCCAAAGGTTAATATTTCATAATTATTTTTAAGAATAAATCCATAATTCTTATTATGGTCAATGACAACATCGCCATCTAAATGGTTAATCACCATTGGGTCTATTAAGACGGTAATACGATCAACTTTAAATACCTCATCGCTTTTCGTTTGCTCATCCTGAGCAAGTTCATACACATAAGTGGCACCTCAACCAGATGTGCGAACTTCATTAAGCCGAATAGTCGGTTCTTCGCCCAGTTTGCTATTCAACTGCTGATTTGCACTTTGGGTTATCGTCACTTTCATTTTTTTCACCTCATTTAATAAATTACCCTTACTTAGGTCATTCAAACGGCAATAGTATAAAAATAATTAACTCAGTAGATTTAGTTTCTATTATCGCAATTTGCATGCTTTTTGTCTAAAATTTGACTAGTATTTTTTTAGTACATTGCCTATCATGTTTCTTTTCTCTATATAACTGTTGAAAGAACAGGTGAACAGATCGATTAATGTGCAGAAGATTAGTCGCTTAAAAAAGATGAGGAGGAGGATGATAATATTATTATGTTAACTAATGATGGTTCGAAACTTATTAATGAACCAGAAGACTTAACACAGTCTGAGGAGCATAAGCAACGGGGCTTTCAAAGAGTGGTGGTTCATCGAATTGTGGATGGCGACACATTTGAACTTTTTAACCGAAAAAGGGTCCGTTTGATTGGGGTCAACACGCCTGAATCAACCTATAAAACCGAAAGATATGGACAAGAAGCTCGATTTTATACGACGAGGATACTGGCGGGAAGAGATGTTTGGCTGCAGAAGGATGTTTCTGAAACAGACCAGTATGGTCGACTTCTCCGCCTTGTATGGGTTGAACTTCCTGTTGATGAAAGCATCGAAAGTGAGATCCGGTCGAAGTTGTTTAATGCTGACTTAGTCTTACATGGTTATGCCGAACCCTCGACTTTTCCGCCTGATGTGAAGTTCAGTGGCTATTTTAGAAAGTTTGCTAGAGAAGCTCGAAATCGTCAATTAGGACTTTGGAGGGAGAGTAGGAAGGGAACGACAAGAGGGGACTTTGATTAATAGGTCGCAGAATCTCTTATTTTTAGAAAAAACTGACTTTTGACTATATTTTGTGTAGTGTTTAAGGTATAATAATGTAGAACAAACGTTCTTTAAGGGGCGTGGTCAAGGTAATAGCGCCCTGATGATTAAAATAATTCGAAGGAGGAAAAGGATGGGAGAAAAACAAGTGAAGTTAATTCCGTATACGATTCAACAGGTTGTGGAACACGCGAATGAAACGCCAGAAGGAGTTCGGTTGGTACAGGCTCCTGATATCTGGGAGGAGAGCAACCATGGGGATGGAATAGTCGTTGCCGTTATTGATACTGGGATAGACACAAATCATCCAGATTTGAAGGATCGAATCATTGGTGGAAGAAATTTCACAACCGATTTTCAAGGAAATCCTGACCTTTTCGAAGACAATAACGGTCATGGTACTCACGTATCCGGAACAATCGCCGCTAGTTTAAACCAACAAGGAGTTGCGGGGGTTGCACCCAAAGCGAAAATAGTTGGCTTAAAGGCGTTAACCGGCGAAGGGGCAGGCAATTATGATTGGATTATCACTGCGATCAACTATGCTGTTGATTGGCGTGGTCCTCAAAACGAACGTGTTCGGGTGATATGTATGTCTCTCGGTGGTCCGAGCGATGTCCCTGAAATGCATCAGGCGATTCAACATGCCGTTCAACAAAACATTTCCGTCGTAGTGGCTGCTGGAAATGAAGGGGATGGCGAAGAAGACACCTTTGAGTATGCTTATCCTGGAGCATATAACGAAGTCATTTCGGTCGGGGCGGTAAGCAAGGATTTTAAGCTTGCTCCTTTTACCAATACGCATAATGAAATTGACCTTGTCGCTCCTGGTGTAGAGGTGATGTCGACGTACCCAGATAATAAATATGCAAATCTATCAGGAACTTCAATGGCGGCTCCGCATATAGCTGGCGCTCTTGCTTTAATTATAAATGTAAGTGAAAACGAGTTTGATAGGACATTGAGTGAAGCAGAGGTGTATGCACAACTGATCAAACGAACAGTGCCACTGGGTTTCCGTAAAAGTTCAGAAGGGAACGGATTTCTCCGGCTGAATCTAGTAGAAAAGTTAAGTGAGTTCATCATGATTGAGAAAGGGACGAGTACGATTAACTGATAGTATGTTTTCAATGGAAATCTTAAAACTCCGCTTAAAGGCTGGTGTTTTCTAAAAAACTCGTAGAACCAAGGACCTCAAAGGGGCCTTGGTTCGTTTCTTTTAGACTATGGTAGTAACCCGGCAATTTCTAAAAGCGTAAGGATAATCTCAAAGAGGATGAGGAGCACGATGACCCATTCCACAAAAAGCCCCCGGATGGAGTGGCTGATATTTGAGAAGCCATCCATGATGTTGTATAGAGTTTCTGTTTTGCTTTTTAATATTTTGTATCGGTCCTTTAATTCAAAGAACTCTGCCATGTTGTCGTAAAATTCTCCGGCAGTGCTACTTGTCCAGGTAATATCAGGCTTATCTAAAATCATGATATAGGCAATGGTATTGTACTCGTGTCGAACAATTTTGGCCGTAGTCCTTGCCAGTTCTTTATTGCCAATTCGAAGTTTTCCCTTTTCGAGCCGGTCAATCATCGTCTCGAGTTTGTCATGGATATGGCCTAAAGCTTCTTCCGTTTTCTCTAGTGCCACTGACTTCGCGAGAACCGTTGAAATTAATTCCGGGTAAATCGGGTCAAACTCTGGGACCACTACATATTCGTCTGTTAACTCAATACTTTCTTTTTCTTTGATATGAAGACAATAATCGTCCGTATATCGCTCTGCTTGCTTAAGGTCAACCTCAGGTTCGAAGGTATGGATATAGGAGTAAAAGCTCTTGATTTCATCAGGGTTCGATGAATTAATGAAGACAATGCTTCCAAAGGAAAAGACAAGCACCTGTTGGGAATCGTTCACATCTTTATGAAGAATCGAGCTTAGAATTTTTCCTTTTAAAATCAAAGGTTCCTCCCAAGTGAATTTTTTGGGAATGCCACAATCAACGGCAATCTTGTTTAAATCAATTTCATTGGTGATGGCAAATGCTTTAAAGGGAATGGGCTCCATTTGAATCACTCTTTCAGGTGTTTTTTTAAGTAATTAATTCGTCAGCTAACGGGAATATGCCTGCTTAAAAAATCCACAAAACTAAGTAGAGGAATAAAAATCTACCCACTATATTGAAAAGATGTTAAAATTTTTTATAATTGAGTATTATGTGAATTTTAAAAATTCGTGACCAAAAGGAGTCTCCTCATGAACCATCTTAAAGAATTAAGCATTCAAGAAGTCTTATCCTTAATACCTAATGATTCTGATTTGATTATTCCGATTGGAAACGGTGAACCTGATTACATTCTGTCTGCTATCGATGAACAACCACAACAGTTTGCCTCATTGCGTATTCACCAAATGCTAGAATTAAAAGACCGTCGTTATATGCATGGGATCTATCCGCATATCGGTTATTATTCCTATTTTATGGGAAGCTTTGCTCGAAAAGCATATAAGAACGGAAATTGCGAGCTAATCCCAAATCACTTTCATACAATGCCTAAACTGCTAGGAATGACCACCCAGAATCCGATTCTAGTCTGTCAGGCTACCCCAATGGATCGTAACGGATATTTCTCTCTTGGCACACAAGCAGATTACGCATCCTACTTTATAGGGAAAATTCCTATCATTCTACAAGTCAATGAGCATATGCCAAGGACATTCGGAGATAACCACGTCCACGTTTCTCAAATAATAGGATATGTTCATCATAATCATCCTTTAATTGAACTGAAAAATGCCGAAATTACCGATACCGATAAAAAAATTGCGGAGTACGTTGCGGAACGAATTGACAATGGTTCCACCCTCCAAGTTGGGATTGGCGGAATTCCTAATGCGGTCGTCAGTCTTTTGAAGGGCCATAAAGATTTGGGGATTCATACAGAAATGTTAACAGACGGAGTAAAAGACCTGTATAAGTCAGGTGTGATCACCGGGGCGAAGAAGTACACTCATGTTGGCAAAATGGTCGCGACCTTTGCTTTAGGCTCACAGGACCTTTATGATTTTATGAATGAGAATAAAGAGCTGGAGATGCTTTCGGTTGATTATGTGAATGATCCTCGTAACATTGCAAAAGAAGACAAGATGGTTGCGATTAATGCGACAACCGAGATTGATTTTTATGGTCAATGTGCTTCAGAAACGGTTGCTGGAAGCTATTATAGCTCAACAGGAGGACAAGTAGACTTCGGCACTGGCGTCCAATTTTCTAAAAATGGACAAGGCTTTATTTGTATGCATTCCACTGCAAAGAATGGAACAATATCAAGAATTAAACCGATTTTGACTCCAGGTTCGGTGGTGACTACGTCCAAAAATGACGTAGATTATATCGTGACGGAGTATGGAATCACCCAACTCAAAGGCAAGAGTCTTTCGCAACGAACACAGTCCTTAATCAGCCTTGCTCATCCACAGTTTCGAGAGGAATTACGATTTGAAGCGAAACAATCGGGTGTATTGATTTAATTTTTAAAAATTAATCTACTTTTACTATTTTTGTATGACAAAAACTGCAGGATTTTCCCCTCTTTCCATCGAATTATTATAAAAAGGAGGGAAAAAACGATGGATTATATGGAGAATGAACTTGTTGACTTGGAAAAAGGAACGATTTATACAACTAGAGATCTTGCGGAGATCATGAACAACAACACAAATGCACTTGTTATAAGTGAAGATACTTCTTCCTTTCAAGAAGGAGATATGTCATCTCGCTATTTAGTAACGAAAAAACTCGAATCGTTTATTCATCGAAATGATGGAGGATCGTATACTATCCCGAATTCAAAACAATTGATTTACATCGTTAAAAAGTGTAATTAGCTAACTGCAATCCTTTACTTGAACTTCCTTTTAAATTTCATTAAAATGTTTGAGAAAATAGTATGACATGACAGTCTCTCTTCCTTTAGGAGGAGAGTCTGTTTGTTTTGCAGATAAGATAAAAAGGTGGTTGTAAAAACTTAAGGAGTAGTGGACAGGACCACTACTCCTTTTATAAACATGTCTTTTACTTAGGCAAACCACTATTTAAAACAACCACAATCCAATTACGGTCGAGAGGATTAACCCAATCATAACCGGGAAAAAGCTCTTGCGAACAAGGTCCATGACAGGAACTTTTGCGAAGCCGGCTACTGCTACAAGGGATGACCAGGCAATTAATGTTCCGCCACCAACCCAAATGGAGCCCATTTGCCCAATCGCCGATAATGTTTCTGGGTCAACGCCAACACTACCGCCCAATGCCCCGGATAAGGATCCAACTAAAGGAAGACCAGAAAAACCAGACCCGTCTAATCCCGTAATCATTCCGATTAAAAGAATACCAAAGCCTGCAATAAACGGGCTTTCTGGGATGAATTGCTGACCTGAAACGACTAAATCGAACAAGAAAGATGGAGAATCTTCTGCAGCTACGCCTAATATTCTGCCTGACAACTCGCCACTTCCTATGAAGAAAAAGCCTGCAATTGGGATAACCGGACCCATGGCTTTGAACGCGAATAAAAATCCTTTAACTAGATTATCACTAACCGCATTCAAGGATGACCGTACATTTTTAAACATCGAAGCGGCAATTAACAGGAGCGCAGAAGCACCACCAATTAAGGCAGCTCCTGTTCCACCCTCAACTGATGGAATAAAATCGGAGAATTTAGCAAGAAACATATAAATGATGATAATTAAAAATGTTAACGGAACGAGGATCGCGAATACGAAGCTGTATTTGCTTTTATGAGGTTCAGTAATTTCAGAGCCCTCATTCATTTCTTCCGTTTGATCGAGTCTTTCCCAAGCCTTTAGGTGATCGTCTGAAGGGGATAATATCCCTTTTCTTAACGTTAGATAGGCGATCACGATTGCGGCAATACCTGTGACAAGCGATAAGACAAACGCCCGGTCGGCAACAATCCCAACATTTGCACCAGCAGCGGTTGCGGTTAAGGTTGGAGCAATTTGAATAACATAGTCAGAAGATAATGCCATCCCTTGACCAGCGAGTGAAATGGCAATTGCCGCCCCAATTGGCGGAAGCCCAGCGCGAATCGCCACAGGAATAAGCAATGCTCCAACTAATGGAACAGCAGGTGTTGGCCAGAAGAACAAGGAGATGGCGTACGTAACGAAAATCAAGGTCCAAAAGGAAATATGGCCATTTTTCATCAC
Source organism: Mesobacillus maritimus (assembly GCF_044803185.1). Taxonomy (GTDB): domain Bacteria; phylum Bacillota; class Bacilli; order Bacillales; family Cytobacillaceae; genus Mesobacillus_B; species Mesobacillus_B maritimus_B. Next base: position 3,472,574 of record NZ_CP085225.1, on the reverse strand, counting down.
CCGCTGAAACGGTGTAATCATCTGTTTATCCGTCCCTAAGGATTTCAAAGAGTGCAATAACGCGGTCATAATTGTGATAATCAGAAAGATATTAAAAAGCTCACCGGCTGCAATTAAACTTGCGTTAAAAATGGTTTGCAAACCAACCGTCAACGAGCCCGTGAAAATCCATCCAACTAAAAAGGTCACGATAATGGATGGCACCACCACATTTTGGCGTAGCAGCATCGTTAAAATAATGATGCACGTTCCTATGAAATACATCCAATGTGCTGCTGTTAAATCCATTTATATTTATCCCCCTTAAGAAAACAAAAATTTGCAATCTGTAAAACAGTGTATGATTTCATATGGGCGGAGGTGAAAGATGGACAGGGGGGCTAATATTTATAGTTTTTGTGCTTTTACAAGGTGATAGTTGTCGTTCCTGTGATTATGGGTGCAGTCCATTGTCAAAACTAATACGAATGAAAAGGTGATACGAAGTAAATAGCAGTTTATGTTAAACTATAGAGTGTGAGAATCCACTAAACGAACGGGACGGGTTAGTCTATTATAGGTAAAAACGATAAGGGGGAACCAAGTATGACAAAGACAAGTACGGAATTGTCACAAGAAACACGTGAAGAGTTGCTCTCAACATTAAAAAAACGTTTTGAGAAACACATGAATCGTCATGAGGGTCTTGAATGGGACAAAGTTCAAGCAAAGCTGGAAGGGAATCCAGAAAAACTATGGTCACTTAATGAAATGGAAAGAACGGACGGCGAACCAGATGTTGTTGGTCTTGATGAGGCGACGGGCGAATACATATTTTACGATTGTTCAGCGGAAAGTCCTAAAGGTCGCAGAAGTATCTGCTACGACCGTGAAGCACTGGAGTCTAGGAAAAAACATAAACCAGAAAATAGTGTTATGGATATGGCCGTTGCGATGGGGATTGAGCTTTTAACGGAAGACCAATACCGCGAGTTGCAGAAACTTGGGAACTTTGATTTGAAAACATCGAGTTGGGTTCAAACACCTGCGAATATTAGAAAACTTGGCGGTGCTCTGTTTTGTGACCGTCGTTACGACACTGTCTTTGTGTACCATAATGGAGCGGATTCCTACTATGGTGCTAGAGGGTTCCGTGGCTCGTTAAGGGTATAAAATTTTTTCAATGAAAAATGAAAAAACGCAGAGGAATACTTTTAAACTCTGCGTTTTTTCGTTGTGAAATTATTAGAACGTTGATAGTCCCAGCGTGTATTTTTAGGAGTTTACTTTCATGACACTCCCGGAAACCATCCAGGTGTATGGATAATGGCATTCCATAGTGGATCAGGAATCACCAATTCTTTTTGTTTATTTTTATCAATCTCGGTCACGATTTCCGCTTCTTTTCCTTCTGCTACTTTTTGAACCCAATCAGGGTCAATGATCAGTTCTCTGCCTAATGCTAGTAATGGAACCCCTGTTTCAAAGGCTTTGCGGGCATCTTCCGCAGAGTAGATCGAACCAACGCCAATCAGCGGGACACGATTATCAATGGTTTCGAGCAAATAGTCGATACGCGTTTTGTTGAGGTCCTCTACTCCTCTTCTAGGTTTTGAAAAGAATTCCCCTAACGAAACATGTAAATAATCTAACCTTTTATCTGCTAACGTATCCACCAGCTTTAACTTATCTTCCATTGTAATACCAGGAGTTTCGGGTTCTTCTGGTGAAAAACGGTAGCCAATAATAAAATCAGCTGGAGCATGTTCCTTTGCAATTTTTTTTACTTCATCGACGATGGCGAGAGGGAAGGTCATTCGTTTTTCTAATCTGCCTCCGTACCGGTCTTCACGGCGATTCGAATGAGGAGAGAAGAATTGTTGAATGAGATACCCATTTGCCCCGTGGATTTCAACACCATCATAGCCTGCTTCAATCGCACGCCGAGTCGTTTCTCCGAAGGCGACAATAATCTCTTCGACTTCAGCTTCTGTTAACGCTCTTGGTTTCACATCTGGTTCCTCTGTTGAAACGCCACCTTTTTCAGCAGGAATATCACTGGCGCTGACAATTTCTCCATTCGGAACCAATTCGGGCGGGCACATTCTACCGCCGTGAAAGATTTGTAAAACGGCTTTTGCGCCTTGTTCTTTTATGGATGTTGCTACTCGTTTTAAGCTTGGAATCATCTCATCTGTATCACCGCCAAATTCACCATGAAATCCTTTTCCATTTGGAGTAACATAGGTGCAAGCGGTGATCACCATGGAAACACCACTGGAACGGCGAGCATAATAGTCTACTTCAGCGTCGGTTACCGTGCCATCTGGGTTAGAAGAAAAGTTTGTCATCGGCGCCATCACAATCCGATTCTTTAATTCCACGCCATTTGGAAGCGTAAAGGGAGAAAAGAAAGCTTGGTTTTGTTGATTCATGTAGGAGTCCTCCAATATTAATAAAAAATCATGCAGCATCATAAGAGCTTTTGCCATTTTAATCTTAGCATATAGGGTTATTTTTATAAGCTATTTTGCTTTGCGGGTAATTCCCTAAGCCATCGGGGTCGGTGATTGTGGTTCAGTGTCCTTTTCCAAATGAAACATAGAGCGATTCAAACCAATAGGATAAACTTGCTAGGGGGGACTCCTACGCATCCTGATGCTCACCAGGATGATCCTGTTTTTACAGTAGCCAATACTATGTGAAAAGAGAGGTGAATAAAGTAACCTAAGAGATGTATTTTTGAAGAAATGAGTGCCATTTTATCAATGGGGGATTTGTAATGGAGATTTGGTATTGGCTGCTAATTGTTTTTCTAGTAACCTATGAACCGGTCTATGGATATTTTGACTTTCAGAGATTTAAGGAACGCGTACGTCAGAATCCTAAGGAGAGAGTAAGGTATTATGAAAAAGTCATGATAGGGCTTTGGGTGCCAACACTCGTCATCCTTGGGATGATTTTGATAGGACCACTCACTATTGGCGATATCGGCTTAGGTGGGATCCAGTGGAATACGCAAACATTAGGGCCATGGGTCAGTTATATCGCCCTCGGCTTAGGGAGTGTTTATCTTCTTATCCTTATTTATTATGTGGTCGGCACTAGGGTTAGTGAAAAGCTAAGAAACAAACTTATCCAAGCGCAGAAGCAAGAACTTGCAAAAAGTCAGTTTACTGAAATCATGCCGGTTTCTCAAGAAAATAAAAAGGTTTGGACCTTCGTTTCATGTACCGCTGGAGATTATCTATCGCGGGTTTCTCATCTTTAGCTTAACCGCGTTGTTTCCATCCTTTTCGCTCTGGGCCGTTTTAATCATTTCCTCTTTATTATTCGGCCTAGCTCATACTTATCAAGGGTTTGGAAATGTAATAAGAACAAGCCTTGTTGGTCTATTTTTTGCTATTTTGTATATCGTGTTAGGGTCGATTATCCCGCTGATTGTTTTACACTTTTTGATTGATTATGTTGGGAAAATTGGGGATGGGGAAGATGTGTAAAAAGAGGTTAAGCTGCTAAATAGCCAGAACGCAGAGAGTTTTTTTAAACTCTCTGCGTTTTTCCTTGTCTTATATGGTTAGTTGAAAAATTGAGTAACCTTATTTTTATCTTCTAGATTTTCTTGGATGAACCTATTTAGGTCGTCTTCATTGTTGAATTCTCTTATATCTGTTCCGTAAAAACGCTGCAATTCTTCTCTAGTTACAACAAACTCTTGCTCAACAAAATTAAATGTAACCCAGTCAGCGTTATGGACTAATGCAAGTATAAAGGTTGCATTATATAGAGCCAGTTCTTCGTAATTTGTCTCCGTGCCCTCGCTTTTTTCTACTGAGGCATAATTCAAAATCACACCATAAGGTTCTTCAGTCGTTTTCAGTTCTAGTCCACTACCTTGTTCTCCATTGGGTTTTGGTAAGAGATTAGTAATATTTCCAACAGCACCCGCATCTCCTACATATGAATCTTTAAATTGAAAGATATCTTCTTCTTTATTAACTTCATTTAAGTTACACCCATTCAAGAATAGTAATATAAAAAGTAAAAAGAAGAGAAATCTACTCGTTTTTCTCACTTACAGTCCCCCTAATAATAAACCATCCACTTAGTGATTTTATCACAATACTCAGGAAATCATTTGTTAAATAATAAAAAAGCAAACGAATTTTTTAATTCGCTTGCTAATACACTGTTCATTTTTATTTTCTACCTCTGAAACTTATAAGGCTCGTGCATGAAGTAGTTGTTCAAGGTCTTTTTTCTCGTCCAATGAGAGGATTTTCTCTGCTAACGGAAACAGCACTTTTTCTTCTTTTGCAAAGTGTTGAATTAAGGTTGCATAAGCTTGGACAGCATAAACGGTGATCGACTGGGCATTATGTTCATCTAAGTTCATTCCTGCTTGGCCAGCCTCGGTTAGAAAATCCGCTAAATGCTGCTCTGCCTTTTCATGTTCTTCCTCCATTTCATCGATTATCCTATCATTCTTTCCAAGACGCCGGACCATCATTGGGAACAATGCTTCTTCCTCTTGTTTGGAATGGGCTTTCAATTCATTCGTAAAAGCAGAAACCAGCTCGTATAATTTCGCAAATAGTTGAACCACGGCATGACCTGATTCGAACTCGATTTCTTCAGTAGTTTCATAGAAAAGGTCCATCTCTGCCCTCAACGAAACATGTTCGTCCTTTAATTGTTGTAGAGGAGCACATAATTTAAGGTTCACAGTCTCCATTATCCTATCTCCCCTCACTGTTTATTTAACTTCGTCGGTTATCAGCTTAGATTTTAATCCTTTAAAAGCATATACCAAAAGGGTTGTTTTTTTGGTGATTACCATCACTTATAAGGAATCGGGGTAATATAGGTAAACGTATTTCAATAAAAAACATTGTTATTTAGATAAATTTTTATTGTAAAACGATAAATAACATGCTAAACTCAGAACATAATTAAATTGAGAGGTGCTATTAAAATGAAACAAGGATCAACACTGTTTTTAAAGTTAGCTGTTATTATTATGGGAGTTCCTGTTCTTGCTGCCTGCATCTTTTTGTTGCCTCAGTTAGCAAAAGAAGCTATGAAACATGCGGCAACTGGTGCAACATTGGCTTATGTAGTATTTGCGTTATTAATTATTATGTATGTATCGGCGATTCCGTTTTACTTTGCCTTGTATCAGGCTTTAAAACTTTTAAGTTATATTGACAAGAACCAAGCGTTCTCGCAGATTTCCGTAACAGCTTTAAAGAGTATTAAAAAATGTGCCATCACAATTAGTGGCTTGTATGTGGTAGCTCTCCCATTCGTTGCTATCATTGCGGAGTGGGATGACGCTCCGGGTCTCATCATAGTTGGGATGGTCATGGTTGGTGCGCCAATGGTAATCGCTGTCTTTGCTGCAGTTCTCCAAAGGCTTTTACAAGAAGCGATCAATATAAAATCTGAAAATGATTTAACGGTCTGAGGTGACTACAATGGCGATAATTATCAATATTGATGTAATGTTGGCGAAACGAAAAATGAGCGTCACGGAACTTTCGGAGAAGGTTGGAATCACGATGGCGAATTTGTCTATCTTAAAAAATGGCAAGGCAAAGGCAATCAGGTTATCCACATTAGAAGCAATTTGTAAGGCATTAGAATGTCAGCCTGGAGATCTTTTAGAATACAGAAGTGATGAAGACTTATAGAAGAAGATTGTCGAGAAAAGGTAGTTTTCTCGACAATTTTTGTGTTCCGGTCTCTTTATTACTAATTTATCATTTGGAGATACGGTACGGCGTAAAGTATTTATTCCCTGACAGGGAATAAATCTCTTAAAACAGGGAATAAAATGCTCGTAACAGGGAATAAAATCAAAGTTACGAGCAACAACCTCTTGATGGAGGGGTATTCTTTAAGGTTTTTTCATATGTAATGGTCGATTAAGGATAAAAATACCCACCTCAAAAGGCCTTTTTTAGTTAAGTCATTAGTTTTTTGTGCAAAAAAGCATTTAATTGTGGACCTAGAGTGGAAAAAGAGTAGTAGGAGGTTGAGAATATGCGTAGATACGGTAGGGTGTATGCTATTTATTCCCTGTATAGGAATTAAACACCCTAAAAAGGGGAGTAAAAAATGACTGCTACTAGTGTAAAAACCCGAAAATGTAGCCAATTAAACGCCTAGGCTTCTCAATAACTTGAGCAGGTGGTGAAGATCCACCTGCTTTTTAAATACTGACCGTAGTTTTCTTGCCGTCGCTGGGACAATGAACCTGTCCCCTTGTCCCGTTTAAATTTGATAATCCAATACATCCGGGATGAATTTTCGGGTGTGTTTGTAGTTGAGTCCTTTTTCTTTTAACATTTTTTCTAACGATAGATTGATAGACTCTTTATAGGTTCTTCTCCATACGGCTTTATTGACTTTATCGCGTACAATTCCTTTCATGTGCACGAATAAGAACGTGATCTTTTCCTCTGCCTGGTAATACTCAATCATTTCACCTAGCGTTTCAACCGAAATGGTGTCGATGTCATTAACTCCTGACATATCGATTATCACATATCTCGCTTCAGGTTTGTTTCGTAGAAACCCTTTGATCTTTTCATCTAAAACAGAGCTATTGGCAAAATGTAACGAAGAATCGATTCGAACCAATAATGCGTCTTCTAGTGTATGGGCTTCTGGATATCGATTGACATTTCGAAATTCTTTTTTAGATTCTAAATACCCAAGCTCCACAATATTAAGATGGGTACTTCTCATTAAAATCAATAGCAGTGTAAAAATGGAACCCAATAAGATGCCCCACTGAATCCCTACAACTAGCGTAATCGTAAAAGTTGTAATCCACGTCCATCCTTCTAATGGGTTCACTTGGAATAGGTGCTTTAATTCTGTTATATCTACTAATCGATAAACAGATACCACGATGATTGCAGCAAGGACAGCATAAGGTAAATAATAAAAGAAGGACGTAAAGAAAAGGATGGTCACTATGACTAAAAGACCGGTGATAACCGAAGTTAGTTGACTGTAACCACCTGCTTCCTTATTGACAGCTGTTCGCGAAAAACTACCGCTTATCGGAAAAGAGTGGAAACATGCCCCTATCAAATTCGCTAGCCCAAAGGCCTTTAGTTCTTGATTCGGATAGATTTTATACTTTGCCTTCCGCGCCACTGCTTTAGCAAGCGCAAGCGACTCCATAAAACTAATAATCGCAATCGTTAACGCCATCGGCCATAACATCTGAATGGTATTTAACGTAAGGAGAGGGAAAGCAAAGGATGGCAAGCCGTTCGGAACACTCCCGACAATATCTACCCCTTTATCATCTAAACGGAGGAGAGAAACAAGGACAATAGATGAAATCACAACGATAAAAGCACCGGGAAATCCTTTGATTCTTTTAAATCCAAGAAGCATTACAATACTCCCTAATGCGATCAGAACGGTATATACGTTCAATTCTTGCACATGTTTCAAGAGCTCGGCGAATTGAAGGTGAATTTGCAAATGATTCGAACCCTCTACACCAAGTAGATGTTTGAACTGACTCATAGCAATCACAATGGCCGCTGCTGACGTATATCCATTTAAAACAGAATGAGGGATAAATTTTACTATAAAGCCGACCTTCAAAAGGCCGAATAAAAGCTGGATTCCTCCTACCATGATGGTAAGAGCAAGTACGAGTGAGATATAGTTTGCTGAATTTGGTTCTGCATACATTGACACCCCTGTAAAGACCAGTAAGGAAGTGGTGGCAACAGGACCAATCGACAAATGCTTCGAAGAAGAAAACCAAGCATAAATAAATAGTGGAATCGTTGAAGCATACAATCCCATCACAGGTGGAAGACCAGCAAGCATCGCATAGGCCATCCCTTGGGGAACGAGCATGATAAAGATCGTAAGCCCAGCTAATACATCGTTTCGGACATTCGCACGATTAAGATTCGGTAATTGGCTTGGAAAATGAATGATTTTGTTGTACATCAAAAATCCCTTCTATCATAAAGTAAACTTATTATTCTCTTACTCTATTGGTGTTTCTTTAATTGCCGGAAAAATTATTAAAAAAGGTATATCCATCCTGAAGGGACAACCTAATCTTTTTTCTACTACTTATTCATAATAGCATGACTTCGGGAACGAAGGAACAGTCCTTCGTCCATCTTTGGGGATTTGATGCCTATATTCCGAAATTCAGAAAATTATGTACAAGTTCAAGTGAATATGGTATATTGTTGAAAATTACATATCGTGTAAGAGTTGGTGCCAAGCTAAGGCTTGGCTTAAAAGGGAAGAACGGTGTGAATCCGTCGCTGTCCCGCAACTGTAAATCGGAGTGAATCACAAATACCACTGTCATAGGATGGGAAGGTGTGAGGAGCGTTGATGATAAGCCAGGAGACCTGCCATACTCTAGTACACACCAAATACCTACGTGGAAATAGGTGGTGACCATTTTTGTACGACAAGCGAGTTAGAAGTAACATGTGTTTTTTAGCATACTTTTTAACTTGAATGTAGAGCCATTTCCTTCCTGGAGATGGCTTTTTTGTATTTGGAAAAATGTAAATAAAAATTTGGGAGGACATGAAATGAAGTTGGTAAGTACAGTCATTGGCTATCCGTACATTGGGGAAAATCGGGAGTGGAAGCGTTGTGTTGAGTCTTTTTGGAAGGGGGGCATAACCGAAGCGGAATTTCTTTCAGACATGAAAAAGATTCGTTTAGATCATTTGAAGCGACAGGCTTCATTTGGGGTTGATTTGTTGACGGTTGGAGACTTTACTTTTTATGACCGGATGCTTGACCAGGCTGCTATGTTTGGGCTAGTTCCTACTCGCTATAAATGGACAGGAGGAACAGTCGACCTGACAACGTATTACGCTATGGCTCGCGGGGCAAAGGATGTTGTTGCCTGTGAAATGACCAAATGGTTTAACACGAATTACCACTATATCGTCCCGGAGTACGAGGATAGTTCGATGAAGGTAACGAAAAACTACCTTCTGGATTATTTTAATGAAGCAAAAGAAGAAGTAGGCTTGATTACAAAGCCTACCATCATTGGTCCATATACGTTTGTCCAATTATCTAAAGGATATGATGATACATCCAAAGCTTCGTTTTATTTAAAACTACTGCCACTCTATGTACAAGTATTGCAGCAACTGGTAGACGCAGGGGCAAACTGGATTCAAGTAGAGGAACCTGCTTTAGTCTTTTCCATGAGTGAGGACGAGATAAAACTAGTAAAATTTATTTACACGCAATTAGCGGAAGAAGTACCAGCAGCAAAAATCATGCTACAAACCTATTTTGAAGGATTATCAGCCTTTGAAGAGTTATCTAGATTGCCAGTTTCAGGGCTTGGCCTGGATTTTGTACATGGCAGAAAAGGAAATATGGCTTCACTCCATAAATACGGCTTCCCTCAAGATAAAGTTTTAGGGATAGGCGTAGTCAACGGACGCGATATATGGAGAACCAATCTGGCTGAGCAAGCCTTGGATGCAAAGGCTGTTTTATCCTTGAGCGGAGTGAAGGAGGCCTGGATTCAGTCTTCATGCAGCTTGCAGCATGTACCTGTGACGACCACTTCAGAAAATGAACTAGATCCTGTACTAAGGAATGCTTTGTCATTTGCCGACGAGAAAATCGTTGAACTAACACAATTAAAATCTTATATATGTGATGTGGATTGGGACGGAAATAAAAGTGTTTCACAAAGCATGCTCGCTAATCAAGCCATTGCCCTGCATGAGGCAAGAAAGAATAAACGCGTGAAGGAGCTTGTTTCGCAAGTAAAGACGGAACATTTTACAAGACCGCTAGCTTTTAAGGAACGACAAGTGTTGCAAAAAGAAGTACTTCATTTGCCTTATTATCCGACCACGACAATCGGCAGTTTCCCACAGTCTGATGAAGTAAAACGCACGCGCAGAGCATGGCGAAATCATGAAATAACAGATGCTGCTTATGATGAGTTTGTACAGAAGGAAATGGCCCGGTGGATTAGCATCCAAGAAGCGATTGGTCTGGATGTCTTGGTTCATGGCGAGTTTGAACGTACCGACATGGTGGAATACTTTGGTGAAAAGCTGAGCGGTTTTGCTTTTACAGAAAAAGCCTGGGTCGTCTCTTATGGTTCGCGTTGTGTAAAGCCGCCGATTATTTATGGAGACGTCGAGTGGACTGTGCCGATGACGGTAAAGGAAGTAGTAGAGGCACAAAAATGGACGTCAAAGCATGTCAAAGGCATGTTAACAGGGCCTGTAACGATTTTAAATTGGTCCTTTGTTCGTAATGATATCTCCCGAAAAGAAGTAGCCAACCAAATTGCCTTAGCACTAAGAGAGGAAATTAAGGCCTTAGAAGAAGCAGGAATTTCAATTATTCAAGTTGATGAACCTGCCTTACGGGAGGGCTTGCCACTGCGTAAAGAACATTGGAACGAATATTTGGAATGGAGCGTTCAGGCATTTAAACTAGCTACATCAAGTGTGAAAAATGAAACGCAGATTCATACGCATATGTGCTACTGTGAATTTAATGATTTTATCGAACCAATTCGTGCGCTTGATGCAGATGTTCTTTCCATTGAAACGTCCAGAAGTCATGGTGAATTGATTCAATCTCTGAAACGTAACCCATATGAATTGGGAATCGGTTTAGGAGTTTATGATATTCATAGTCCTCGTGTGCCAAGTGTCGAAGAAATTGAGAACATCTTAAATGATAGCCTGCAGGTTATTCCCAAGGAACAGTTCTGGGTTAATCCTGATTGTGGATTGAAAACCCGTAAAGAAGAGGAAACGATTGCTTCTCTTAAAAATATGGTAAAAGCCGCAAAGAAATTGCGTCAAGAGCAACAACAAAGCGTCTAGAAAGAAGGGGGAGGGAAGGAGGGTCCGTCCTTTTTCCTCTTGTCTTTGCTATTTAAATACACTAAGAAGCAGGGAGAAGCCCCCTGCTTTTTACTATTTCGGCTCTGTTATAGGGCCATCGTAAAGCTCCCAACGATTGGTTTGAGATTGCTTTCAAAAAGTGATATCTGTATAGTTTAAAATAAATAGAGTAAATATTCGAAGGAAGGGAAATTCAAGCAGGGCTTGTTTTACCGAATGCATGTATTCGAATTGAAAATACCGTCGCTCAGACAGAGGAAAAATGAAATGAAGGCAAAGACTGTTTTCAAAAGAAGCATGAGGACGTATTCTAAGAACGTGATAAGAGTTTCATTCGTAGGGAAAGATAGGGTCATAACTTTTTAGGAGAAATGATATGAAAAAAGCTATGTCAGTATTTCTTTTCCTTACAATTATATTGACTTACCAAATCCCTCATCCTGCTGGAAAAACAAATCATTTTTCAGATACAAAAGAATTGCTTTATCAAGATATGTTGATGACTTTGTTGGGGCCAGAAATTGATTGTAAAGTAAACGACTACTATTCAAAAATAATCAATGTAGAGCCGACTGTGTATCCGTATCAAATCGAGGTAATTAAGGCCGAAAGAATCGGGGAAGATCGCACATTTCACTTTTTGCTGGTTCTTGATGTAGCCCCTGTTGTTGGTCCCCATATACAAGTTGGCATAGACCGATTCACATTTGAGCTAGCACCCGGCATTAACCAGAGTCAATATAAACTAGTAAAGTTCGAGCATCTTGAAACTTTTGAACTTCCTACTCATTGGAAACACATTTATAGATGAAATAAGCCACACGTCAAAGGAGACAAGCCAGTATGAAAATAATTGTTACGAGTCTATTTGTGCAAGATCAAGACAAGGCATTGGCGTTTTATTCTGAAAAACTCGGATTTGTAAAGAAGGAGGACGTACCAGTAGGAGAATACAGGTGGATAACACTAGTATCCCCAGATGACCCAAACGGTACTGAGCTCTTACTCGAACCGAACGCCCATCCTGCCGCAAAGGAATATCAGCAGAAAATATCAGCTGAGGGCATCCCAGCAACGATGTTTGGCGTGCCAGATATACACAAAGAATACAAGCGACTAATAGACGAAGGCGTTAAATTTACGATGGAACCGACCAAAATGGGCGACGTCACGATTGCGGTCTTCGATGATACATGTGGAAACCTTATTCAAATTGTTGAGAAGTAAAAAGCCTGGGATCTGCCATATGCTGAGGAGCACAGGGTACGTCCCCAGTGCTTTTTTTCATTTATACGAAAAATTTTTTATATTGATCCTGTTTATTACCAATACTAGCTTTAAAGAGAAGCAGGAGTGAGAGGACCATGTTGGTGACCAAGGAGCAAGCCAAAAGACTAAATGAGATTTTGGAATTACAGGAGAAGGTTGTTTCCATGTGGCTGGATTATTGGTAGGAATTCTCACATGCAGGGACAGGCCCATTCTGGGTCATTTTTTTGATGTTAGTGGTACCTCTTGTTCTCAATTATTTTAAAATTGATCGAACAAAGGTCTTTCAAATTGGATTTTATGGATTTAATATACATACTTGGTTTACTTATTCGGATGCAATCGCCATGAGGACAGGGCACGTATATTATCCCTTTCAGGTCATCCCGATTATGCCAGTGAACTTTGCTTTAGATGCCTCTTTGGTTCCTGTCACCTTTATGTTGGTGTATCAGTGGTGTATCAATAACAATAAGAATGTATTCCTTTATGGTGTACTAACAAGTGCTTTTTTCTCTTTCTTTTTCAAGCCGGTCTTGGCTTCTTGGGATTTAATCAAGCTTGATAAAGGGATGAATTATTTTTATCTATTTCTAAACTATTTGGGGATTTTACTGATGGCGATCGTATTAACTAGGGTCTTCATCTACTTAAAAAATCATCCTAAAACAAAATGAATCATAAGGTATGCCCAAAGTGCTAGACCGAAAAAGTATTGCTTTCAAAGCAATACCTTGTTTTATTTTGCATATAAAAAAAAGAGCTATCCTGCCAACTAATTGTCATTTTGCAAAACTGATTCGCATTCTTGCGAATAATAGCATCTATGCAAAAAAACAAAACTGAAAAAGCTGGATAAATAAGGGCGTGCAACTTGGCACGCTTTTTGCATTATAGATAGGCAAGACAAAGGAGGGAGAAATCTTGGTGAATTTTACCTTTAGTGATGAACAAGAATATTTTCGGGATATGTCACAGGGCAGGTGTTTTCGGTCAATGGGGTACATAGTATGGTGTGAAGCAGGAAGCTCGGCTACGTACTGTGCTTCCATGAAGTATGGGGCGGAGCTTCATTTAATCAAAAGAAATGCGTATGACTATAGTGTTGAGGATGTCGTTGAATCCAAACACCCAGATTTTGATCTTTTAATGGTTCATGAACAAAAGGAGCGTAAGGAAATTTTTGCTTCCAAAGGAAAAGCTGTGATACATGTTCGTTATCATGGGTATGCGGATATAAACTCATTAATTGAAAACACAGAAGAGAAAATTAATTACATATTAGAATAGTGAAATAACAAGGACATTTCTATATCGAAAGGATGATAGGTAATGAAGAATTCTTTAAAAGAGAAGGCTGTTTCGTTTTTGCAATTGGTTGCATCGGGGGAAGTCCGCCAAGCATACCAAAGGTACATTGGTCCAGAATTCCGCCATCATAATCCCTTTTTCCGTGGGGATGCTGACTCTCTTATGCTTGCAATGGAAGAAAATGCTACCAAGAACCCTCAAAAAGTCCTTGAGGTAAAAAGAGTTATCGGAGAAGGTGATGTTGTGGCGGTTCACTCCCATGTAAAGCAAAACCAAGATGACCTTGGGGGAGCAGTGGTTCATATCTTCCGCTTTCATAACTCCCTTATAGCAGAGTTATGGGATGTGGGTCAGGCAATACCGGAAAATTCCCCCAATGAGAATGGTGTGTTCTGAAGTTGTTGTTATGCAAACGGGTTTTCGTTAAAAAAGGGTTACTCTGGTAGCCCTTTTCTAATTTTGAAAGAAATATTGTGAAGGGAACGGTGTCTGCCCCCAGTATGGTAAAGCATTAACGCATTAGTAAAGCGGGGGGACTGACCCCAAAATATTGAGGAGCATGGGGTACGTCTCGGGGTACGTCCCTTTGCTTCTGCACCAAAGAAGGAATAAAGATAGGGTGTGTTGAACTATAAGTAACACGAGTTGTACTGTGTACGTGCTTCGGTAAAAAAATTGGATAAAAGGGGGATTTGATCTTGAGCATACGTTTTGAAGTGAAAAGAACTGCCAAGCTATCTAGAGAAAATGTGTATGAAGGTTTGATTGACCTTGATGAAGCTAAAAAGTGGATGCAAGGGTTCGTCGGGATTCAACGGTTGGATGATGGCCCAATGAAAGTAGGAAGTCAGTGGAAGGAAACAAGAAAGATGTTTGGAAAAGAGTCTTCAGAGCACTTTGAAGTGGTTGAATTAAATGAACCAACTAAAATTGTGCTTCGTTGTGATGGAACAAAAGGGACAACTGGGAAAGGGGAATTTGTGTTTACATACACGCTTACTTCATTGGATGATCATACAGAGATTACCTTGGACGGGGAGATTAATGGACTTACTGGTTTAACGAAATTGCTCGGTAAAATGATGGCCGGAAGCTTTAAAAAGGCCTGTACGAAAGATCTAGATGCATTGATTCACCATTTGCAGAAATGAATGAGTAGATAGAACCATATCAATAGGTTAAAGCTGTAGGTTGTACAAATTGGATACAGACATTAATAATAATTGAATAAATTTCCATATTTACTACGATAATGGAGAAGGAAATCAAAAGTAGTAGTAGGAAATTCTACTATTTCAATATCTAGGAGCATCCAATGCTCTTAAAAACTAGGAGGTAGGAATGGGAAGATTAGTGCATTTTGAAATTCATGTAGATGACATGGAGCGAGCAAAAAAATTTTATGGAGAAGTTTTTGGGTGGACCTATGAAGATTATAGCGAGTTTGCAGGCATGCCGTATTTTGGAGCTGTGACTGGCGATGACAAAGAGCCTGGAATTAACGGTGCGTTGATGAAACGTCAAGGTCCTCCACCACAACCCGGACAAGCATTGAATGGCTATGCATGTACAATGGGAGTAGAAGATTACGATTCCATTGAAGCAAAGATTCTTGCCAATGGTGGACAAGTGGCTATGCCAAAATATGCTCTACCTGGAATGGCGTGGCAGGGGTATTATATTGATACCGAAGGAAATATATTTGGCATCCATCAACCAGACGAGAACGCCAAATAGAATCTCTGCCTAATAAAGCTTTAATAAAAGTGATTACTTAAAACTGAAAGCAATTATCTAAAGGCAAAATTACGTACCTGACCCTAGATGGACAGTAGCATTTACGTTTATTAGGGGCAGGCAAGTTTTTATGTATTAAACTTCGATTCTATCCACGGAAGAAGAACCGGTTTTTATAAGCCTAATAATCATCGGTGTTGATCGATTAAAATCTGATTCCCGTCTGGATCTTCAAGGGTTAAATATGCTGGCCCCTCACTTGCTTCATCTGCCTCAGACAATATCTTTATTCCTTTTTCTTTAAGTTGTGCTTGAAGGTCTCGAACATCAGTAAACGAATCAATGTTTTCAGCATTTTGATTCCATCCTGGGTTAAAAGTCAGGATGTTCTTCTCAAACATTCCTTGGAACAGTCCAATTACGCAATTTTCGTTCTTCATAATGAGCCAATTCTGGGAAATATCACCACCAAGGTCTTGAAAACCTAGGTTTTCGTAAAAAGATTTTGAAACTTTAATGTCTTTAACATTTAAGCTCACAGAAAACGCGCCTAATTTCATATGATTTTCCATCCTTTCATGCTCAAAAAAATACTTCCTAAATCAATTTGAAAATTTACATATTTCAAGTATAAATGACTGCTTAGAATTACTCAATATTTACCAATGAGGGTTGTAGGTTCAGTCGTCCAAGCTGTTTGTATCTGTAATTGACGACGGAAGGGGTTTCAAACCGATTGTCCATATAGAAAATAATGGAAATGCCTTAGGGAACTTGTTATAGTGAAAGTAGTTAGAAAAATCAGATTCAAAGGGGTGCGGCTATGTCGAAAACTCTTGAAAACTTACAATCTGAAATCATTTCAGAATCGAAAAAAGGCTATCCAATCTTGCTTTCGGGTTCAATTGTGTTTTTAATTTTTGCGTTTCTCCCGTTCTTTTTACCAATGGAAGTTGTTTATTTAGTTTGGATTTTTGGATTAGCGGTCATCTTCCCATTTGGGTTATTACTCGGTAAACTCCTTGGGGTAAATCTTTTATCTACAAATAATCCGTTAGGGACTTTAGGGGGAGTGGTTGCCTTTCCGCAGGCTTTCTTTATTCCGGTCTTTATTATCGTTTATAAACATATTCCACAATACTTGCCCTTTACGATTGGATTACTTGGAGGCTCTCATTTCCTCCCATATATGTGGATTTATAAAAGCAAAGCCTACTTATTTGTCACCTTTGCGACTTGTCTAGCCTCCTTAATCCTTGGCGGTTGGTTTGTTAACCACGCGTTCACCCTTGTACCACTGGCTATCTTCCTTGTTTACGGATGGGGAGTCCTCTTCATATTGAAGGAACTAAAAGATGAAAAGGTTGTTCAAAATACCTTATCAATATAATGAAAGAAGGTAGAAGAAGGCTACAGGGACAGCCAACCCCTGGTTCCTAACAATAAAAAATCTTCCAATACGGAAGATTTTTTTTATTTTAAATTGGGAAATCCCTGTTGGCGCAAGGCCTCATACACCAAAATCGCAGCGGTACTTGAAAGGTTCAGGGAGCGAACATGTTGATTCATTGGGATTCTCAGGAAGTGGTCTTTATTGTCTTCTAGTAAATCTTTTGGTAAACCGGTTGTTTCTTTTCCAAACATAAAATAATGTTCTTTTGCCACATCACTGAAGTCGAAGCCTGAATGTGTTTTTTCACCAAACGTTTCAATATAGTAGAATTCACCTTGATTTTTTGAGAAAAAGTCATCTAATGAATCGTAATACGTGATATTTACAGAATGCCAGAAATCGATACCTGCTTTTTTCAACATTTCTTCATCTGTTGAAAAGCCAAGCGGTCGAATCAAATGCAAGGCCGTATCCGTTGCGGAACAAGTCAGTGCAATATTGCCAGTATTAGACGGAATATCTGGTTGATATAGTACAACATGTATTGCCAAGAATGGTCACCTCTATCTTTATTTTACCTCCCAAATTATAGCATAAAGAGCGAGAAGAGAAGCACTGTGTTTTAGTATGTACTTTGTTACTGGAATGACGATACTATTTATTCTCTGGAGCACTTGTATAGGCACTAAATGAATTGAGTACGAAAACAATGAAGGGATAAAAGAATAAAAAGCCCAAAATGATAATCCCATCGCCAGGACCGCCTTCATCTGCAGGGTTCGTTACAGGAAATAAAGAAGCAAAAATAAAAATAAAAAGAATGTGATACGGTAGCCAAAGTAGAACCGACCAAAAAGATGATTTTCGATTGTTTAGCAACTTTTTTGTGAAATAGAAAATGATTGAAGAAAGAAGGATAAAAGAAACGACTGCACTAATCCCCATTACCATCCAAACAACATTCAAATTCCATCCAGTTATTCTACTAATCCGCAGAACATTTAACAAGAGTTCTATAGGGATCAAAAGCATAAGAGCATACAAAATACTTATCCCATTAATTTTAAAAAAAGTCTTCATTCTCTTCCCCCGAGAAATCTTTAATCTTTATGTAATTTTTACAATTCTTATTATTCTAACATATACTTCCGGTTGATAAATTTAAAGAGGCAAAATGATTTACTTTCATATAATCAATCCGTTCCTGAACAGAAATTTTTGCTTGGTGATCGGCTTTTTCCCATAATTTTCCAGCTACCACATGTTATACTGAAAGAGATTGAAACCTTTTATTCATTTATACAGTAGAACTTATAAAAGAAAAAGATATGAGGGGGAGTTTTCATGGGAATTATTAAAGCCGCGGTGGATGCTGTTCGTGGAGGTTTTGCGGATCATTGGTTGGAAGTAATTGAGCCGCAAAGCATGAGTGATTCAACGGTGATGTCGGTTGGGGTGAAAGTGCGCGCCAAAGATAAACGGAATCATAATAAAAAAGGGACGGATACAACGATTTCGAACGGTTCGATTATTCATGTCCACCCGAACCAATTTATGCTGTTGGTTGATGGCGGAAAAATTATTGATTACACCGCTGAAGAAGGATATTACCAAGTGGTTAATTCGTCGATGCCTTCGGTCTTTAATGGGCAACTAGATGAGGCGGTTAAAGAGACGTTCAACCGAATCAAGTTTGGTGGCGTGCCGTCTTCTTCCCAAAAAGCGTATTTTATCAATTTACAAGAAATCAAAGGAATCAAGTTTGGGACCCGGAATCCGATTAACTATTTTGATAACTTTTATAATGCAGAGTTGTTTTTACGGGCGCATGGATCGTATTCGATTAAAATTGTTGATCCGCTTAAATTCTTTGAAGAAGCGATTCCAAGAAATAAAAGTATCGTAGAAATTCAGGAAATCAATGCTCAATATTTGTCTGAGTTTATGAATGCGTTGCAAACGGCAATCAACCAAATGTCGAGTGACGGCATTCGGATTTCCTTTGTGGCTTCGAGGGGCATGGAACTAGCGAAATATATGTCCAATGTGTTAGATGAAGATTGGACACGAATGCGCGGAATGCAGGTCGAATCGGTCGGGATCAACAGCATTACGTATGATGAACAATCGCAAAAACTCATCAATATGCGTAACCAAGGGGCGATGCTTCAGGACCCATCCGTCCGGGAAGGGTATGTTCAAGGTTCGATTGCGCGCGGATTGGAAGCGGCTGGATCGAATGAAGGTGGCGCGATGAATGGGTTTGTCGGCATGGGAATGGGCATGCAGGGAGCGGGAGGTTTTACCCAAAGTGCTGCTGAAACGAACCGCTATCAAATGCAGCAACAAGCACAGCAAAATCAGCAGGCTAACCAAGCTCATCAAGCTCAACAAGGGCATGCTCAGCCAGCTAAAAACAGTGCTGACGCTTGGCAATGTTTTTGTGGCCATTCTAATGAAGGCAAGTTCTGTTCAGATTGTGGTACAGCAAAACCGCAAAACGATATGTGGACATGTGAATGTGGCAATGAAAACAGCGGCAAGTTCTGTTCCAATTGTGGAAATAAAAAGCCAGAAGCCCTTTCTTGTGGTCAATGTGGATTCACTCCTTCAGCAGATGTAAACATGAAGTTCTGTCCAGAATGTGGAAACAAATTTTAGGCCGATAAAGAGGTGAATGGGCATGGGTGTTATTGTTTACAAATGTATCAATTGTGGCGGTCCACTGGCGTTTAAGGCGGAAACGCAAAACTGGACATGTGATTATTGTCTGAGTGAATTTAGTGAGCAAGAAGTTCGTGATTTTATCCAAAACGAGCAAGCGCAAGCAGAGGCGGAAACGAGTTCAGCGGTACTAGAAGAGCATCAGCTGCAAGACCAGGAGTTTCAGGAAAAAGCGATGGGTTATACGTGCCAAAGTTGCGGCGCGGAAATTGTGACCGATGACACGACAGCGGCGACGTTCTGTTATTACTGTCATAATCCGACCATCATTCCGCGCAGGTTGGAAGGAGAATATCGTCCGGAAAAAGTGATTCCGTTTAAATTCAATCGTGAGAAAGCGACGGAGTTGTTTGTGGACTGGTGTAAGAAAAAACCATTGCTTTCGAAACAGTTCACCTCCACTTCGGAGCTTGAAAAATTGTCGGGCATTTATGTGCCGTTTTGGTTGTTCGATTGCAATTCAAATGGAGAAATCAGCGGGGATGCAACGAGGGTTCGGACGTATATAAGTGGCGATACGCGTTATACGGAAACGAAATATTATCATGTGTACCGCGAAGGGAAAGCGATTTTCCGTGATGTGCCTGCCGATGGTTCGAAAAAAATGGATGATGAGCTGATGAGTATTCTTGAGCCATACGACTACAAAGATCTTACCGATTTTTCGATGTCGTATTTGTCGGGCTACTTAGCGGAGAAATACGATATGGACCAAAACGATGTGTATGGCAGAGTGTCCGGGTTGATTCGCGACAACATGAATTCGTTGCTGCGAGAAACGATAAGAGGCTATAGTACGGTGAATATCAAGGATACGGATATAAAAATGAAGAATGTTGGAGCGGCCTATGTGCTGTTGCCGGTGTGGATGTTCACGTACCAATTTAAAGGTAAAACGTATATGTTTGCGATGAACGGGCAGACCGGGAAAATCGCGGGTAAATTGCCGATTAGTGCAGGGCGAGCGGCTTCATGGTTTAGCGGAGTATCAGCGGCAACGTTTGCGGCCATGTTGATTGGAGGGCAATTTTTATGGTGAAAATAAAAAAATCCTTCCTGCTGCTGGGGTTGCTGGTGGTGCTTCTGTTTGCGGTAGGCACCAATGTGCTCGCTTCTTATGAAAAAGTATACGATGAGGCCGGTTTATTTTCGGAAGAAGAACGAGTTGACATCAATGACCAGGCAATCAGTTTAAGCGAACAAACCGAAATGGATATCGTGATTGTCACGACAAATGATAGTCAGGGGAAATCGTCGAGTGACTATGCGCTAGATTTTTATGAAGAGCATGGGTTTGGCTATGAAGGCACACTCGACGGGGTTCTGTATCTGTTAAATATGGATGAACGTGAAGTCTATATTTTTACTAGAGATAAGGGGACTGATTATATTGACGCCGTTAGAGTGGAAGAATTGCTCGATCGTGTATATCCGCCTTTAGGGGAAGAGAATTACCGTGAAAGTGCGCAAATCTTCCTGGAAGAAGTTGAGAGTATGATGGCGGCAGGTCCTCCGGTTCATGACACAGAAGAATCATCAGGTTATTCGGGTGAGTCGGGTTATGCTTATACAGAGGAAGATAGTTCTGCTAGCGACCTAAGCATGATTGAAAAACTAGGAATCTATTTGCTCATTTCGCTTGCGATTGGGGGAATTGTGATTGGGATAATGGCGATGGGCAATAGAGGACGTTCGACGGTCAACGCCCGAACGTATTTGCAAGATAATTCGTTCAGTGTTACGAGAAAACGAGATCAACATTACAATACAATCGTCACGCAGGTGAAAATTCCAAAGAACAACAACAGCGGCGGCGGAAGTACTTTTTCCGGCGGTGGCGGCGGAATCGGCGGCGGAGGACGGAAGTTTTAGGTTCATCGTTAGGTTGCGATACCGTGTAGAAAAAATACTAGGTTAAATCGGGTATAAAATCGGATGGGTTTTATATCCGGTTTTTCTTATAAACTAGTTTTTGCTGAGTACCTAAGAATTAAGAGGAAAAAGTTATCTGAGGATATTACAAAGGCTAGGCTAGTTCTCGATAGGATAGTAAAGTAAAGTACATAAACGAAGGGAAATATTTTAGTAGAGGTCAAGACTAGGGAGGCTACAATGATGATTAGCGGGGATAAAAGAATCATTGCTGAAAAATGGTTTAACGAATATTTTACCAAAGGCAATTTAGATATTTTGGACGAGCTTACGACAGAAGATTTTGTTTATCATGGAAGAAACGGGGACAATTCCAGGGAACAGATGAAAGCATTTATGCGATGGTATCGTAGTGTTTTTCACGATGATCAATGGGTACTAGAGGATTTAATTGAACAAGGGAATAAATTAGTGGTTCGCTATACCGGGTTGATGACGTATAAAGGGGGTTGGTTCAATATCCCTCCTGAAGGCCAACGAGTGAAGGAAACGGGCATAATGATTTTTACCATTAAGGACGGAAAGGTGAAAGAACTTTGGTGTGAGAATAGTGACGCGGCAATCTTGTATGAACTAGGGGCTTTACCGAAAGAAACCCATCAAACGTTTTAAATCAAGTTAATTGAAGGCTGTTTTCGTAAAGATTGTTGTTAAAATCTCAAAGCCGATTTTAATGCAAGATAAGCTATTTTGTAAGTTATAGGAAGTTTGCAAGCTCTTTTCTCATAATTGAAAGGCTACTTTATGGTGAAAAAAGCTTTATCCAACCTATTTTGTATCCAAGAGCAACAAAGTTGAGAAAAGAGCCTAATTGAAAGGATTACAACAAGACGCTTGGATCCTTTTCAATCCAAGCGTCTTGCTGTAACCTCGTAACTTCTTTATAAAAGTTCTTCTCTTGAAGAGTGTTGCTTTCCGATATAAACCACAATCTTTCCGAAAACAGCCTTATGAAATGCGTTAATTGTGAGTAATTCTGGAAATAATAGGGATAAATATCTTGAAAAAGGAGTCTGCTATGAAACAGCCGTTTGAGTATAATCCGATCTTTTATAATGAAGTGATTTATTATTTAGAACAAAAGTGGAAGCGCCCTCTAAATGAGCATGAAAAACATGTACTGATTGAAGGCTACAAGTATGGAAGGTTGGTTGAGACAGAGAATCAGGTTCACATTGGCCTCCCTAATTAAGGGGGCTGATTTTTTTGGGAAAGAAAATAAAAAAATTGAGATACCTTATAAGTTCGCATGTATAATATAAAAGTGCTAATATTTTCCATGAACTAGAGAAGGGATGAACAATTCGCCAATCACAGGAAAAGACCGAATCCTAACAATTGACATCATTCGTGGTTTCGCTTTGTTTGGAATCTTTTTGGTCAATATGCCAGCGTTCCATTCCCCGGTATTTATGAAGTCTTTTTATGGGCAGGGAGTCGAATATTCGGGGATTGATTACTGGGTAGATGTATTTTTTTCATTGTTCGTAGAGATGAAGTTCTTTACGATATTTTCATTTTTGTTTGGACTTGGTTTATTTATTTATATTATAGTTGTTCGCCAGAACACTCGTTATTTTAGTGATGAGATGAATGGCGAACGGTTTTGTTTTAGACAGAACATTTGTTTTGGTATAAACTATAAACAAAGGAGGTGAAATGATGTATAACACCCAACAAATACTTATTAAAAAAGGCCATCGATTCTATGAATATTGTGACCGTATGACGTTTTCGGCTAAGAATCTTTTCAATGCAACAAACTTTCACATCCGACAGGTTTTCACTGCTTTTGAAAAAGAAAAAGAGCTACAGCCTTTGCAAAAAGAGGTCTTCGACCTCATAGAAAAACACCTGTCCGAAATGAATGAAATAAAAATAAAAACAGTAGAAAAGAAGCGTGAAAAGGAGTCAAAAAAGCCTATCGACCAACGAAAAGAAATAAAAGATGCGACTTTGTTTAAGTGCCCTACTCCTGATAAAAAGTTGGTTAACTACGGTTTTTTAGATGGCCTATTCAAAGTGTCGGGGAATAAGGATTATCTTGCGTTACCCGGTCAGGTCAATCAGCAAGTTATGCGAATGGTCTTTCAAAATTGGAAATCCTTTTTCGGTAGTCTGAAAGACTACAAAGTGAATCCTCAAAAATATACAGGCAGGCCTAAATTACCGAAGTATGCACCAAAGAATGCAAGGAAAGAATGTGTATTTTCGAATCAGGTATGCACGTTTCAAGACGGAAAACACCTGAAATTCCCTCTTACCAAAGAAAAGTTAAATGTCGGGAAACTTGGTTTAAAGGGGAAACTCCAACAAGTAAGGATTATCCCTAAATACGGAGAATACACAGTCGAAGTAATTGTTAAAGTGGAAGATAAAAAGCATGTAGAATTAGATGAAAAGCATGTTATGGGCATTGATCTTGGTGTAGATTGCCTTGCAACCATGGTCGATAATACAGGGGCTGCACCTGTAATTATCAAGGGCAAAGCAATAAAGAGTATCAATCAATACTATAATAAGCAACGCGCTCATTACTACAGTGTCTTACGACACGGCCACGGTCCGAAGGAAGGTAATTTCCATAGTAACCAATTAACTCGGTTGGATCGCAAACGATTTTACAAAGTAAAAGATTACTTCCATAAAGCAAGTTATCAAATCGTTAAAACGGCGGTTGCACGAAAAGTGAGTACCATCGTTATTGGGGTTAATAAAGGTTGGAAAATAGAGGTGTCCATCAAGAAGAAGGATAAGCAAAATTTCAAATCCCTACCTCACTCAATATTAGTAAAGATGATTACGTACAAAGCTGAACAATATGGTATAGCAGTCAAACAACAAGAAGAAAGTTACACATCTAAAGCTAGTTTTGTGGATATGGATGAAATTCCAATCTATCAAAAAGGAGGTAAAACGAAAGTTTTGTTTAGTGGCCGTAGAGTAAAGCGAGGTTTGTATCTTACAAAAGAAAAAAGCTACATTCACGCAGATGTGAATGCAGCCGGAAATATCATACGAAAAGCAGTCCCTAACGCATTTGCTGAGGGGATAGAGGGCGTAGTGTCCCGCCCACTAATGTTAAGCATCGTTTAAATTTGATACATTAGAAACTCGTCACTTTAGTGATGAGAGGTTCATGAGTCGTGCCGAAGAAAAAGGTCTCGGTGTGAAAGTACTCTACCTTCGTAGAATTTCTGCTTTATTTTTGTTTGGCGTGCTTCACATTGTCGCACTTTGGTTTGGGGATATTTTACACACCTATGCTTTCGCTGGTTTGTTTCTATTATTCTTTTATAAAAGAAAAGCGAAAACAATCCTTATCTGGGCGTTCAGCTTGTTGGTTGTGCTTAATCTGTTACTCTCGCTCAATATACTTCCAAATGAACTATTGGTTGAAATGGAAGAAACGAATGCGCAAGGTTTCGTTGAAGGGCTAGGGGCATATGTTGAAGTATATACACAAGCAGGGTATTTTGAATGGGTGAGCTATCGGTTAGGAACAGAGGTAAGCTTTTTGGCGATGAACCTGATCCCGGCGTCCATTCCAGTGCTTGCGATGTTTCTTTTTGGCTTAGCTGCCGGAAAAGCTGGTTTGTTTCACAAGGTAAGCAGTCATTTAGCTTTCATTAAAAAGATTCGGTTGGTTACATTTTTGATAAGTGTTCCACTTGTCATTGTGCTCGCGTTATTGAAAGTGGATTTAATTGATTTCGGATTCAAACAACTTTATACAGTTCAACTATTTAAAAGTTTAACAGGTACCTCACTATGCTTCTTGTATATTAGTACATTGACTTAATGCTACGAAAAGAAAATTGGCAAAGGAGATTACGCCCGCTTGGCTATGCAGGGCAAATGGCGTTGACGAATTATTTAATGCAAAGCATAGTTTCAGTTATCATCTTTGTTGGTTTTGGCTTTTACGGGAATGTTAGTTTGTTTATAGGAACGATTCTCTTTGTCGTCATCTTTGCTTTGCAAATGCTGTTTAGCACATTCTGGTTAAAACGATTCCGTTTCGGGCCATTTGAATGGCTATGGAGATACTTTACCTATATGAAGGTTCAAAAACTGAAAAAAGTAAATCAGGTGGCCATCAAGCAAAATCATCAGTCGCCGATGTAAGCCAGAGACCAGCTCGACATATTGTAGAATCAAAAACAGCGAAATCGTGTTTAGTTCGATAAAAAAAGCTCACCAATCTTACGGTGAGTTTTATTTGTTTAATCAACATGATTAAGATGCTCATACTTTTTCTAATCTATAAACCTATCTTCAGGTCATTCAACTACTGGAAAATCCAAATCAACGAACCGTAATAAGTTTTTTTATGCATATGATGATAGGAAGTGTTATACTGTTCTGATGCTTAAATACTCATTTAACAGATTTGATATTATTACATAAGCAAATAATGGGGGAAATTTCAGTGCGTCAGTTCGCGTTTATTTTTATCATTTATGCTGCCTTCTTCAGTTTAGGATTACCTGATTCTCTTTTAGGGGTAGCTTGGCCAGAGATGGTCGGAGAATTTCATGTTGCCTTTAGTGCGGCTGGAATTATTTCCATGACCATTGCCATTTGTACGATTATTGCTAGTTTGCAGACCGCGAGAGTTACGAGAAAAATGGGTACGGGCAAGCTCGTTTTAGGGAGTGTATTGCTTACTGCCATTGGGTTGATTGGGTTTGCGTCCACCCAAAATTTCTATCTATTAATTCTTGCAGCATTACCTCTAGGTTTAGGAGCTGGTGCGATTGACACCTCCTTAAATGATTACGTCGCTGTCAACTTGAAGGCACATCATATGAATTGGTTGCATGCTTTTTGGGGAGTAGGAGCAACAATGGGACCCATGATTATGGGAGTTGTTTTAAATCATCATTATTCTTGGAGAAATGGATATATGATTATTGGAGGCATTCAATTGATGCTCGTGATCATTCTTTTCTTTTCTCTTCCTCTTTGGAAGCGGAATAAACAAAAAGGATCCGAAGAATTGGATCACAGGACCACCTCCCTTAGAGAGGTATTGAAACAGAAAGGAGTTCTCTTTGCTCTACTATCCTTCCTGTTTTATGTTGGGTTAGAAGGAAGTATTTTTCTGTGGGGAAGTAGCTACTTAATTGAGGTAAAATCATTATCCGTCGCAACAGCTAGTTACATCCTCTCCATATTCTTCGCAAGTTTAACGGTAGGAAGGATTCTTTCTGGCTTTTTAACCTTCTGGCTATCAAATCAAAAAATGTTGTTGTATAGCGAAATCTGCCTTTTGGTTGGAATTTTTATCGTTGCATTTGGGTCAGGTCAAATCTTATATGGCGGCTTTCTCCTCATAGGTCTGGGATGTGCGGCTATTTTTCCGACAATGCTTCATGAAACTCCGAGAAGGTTTGGAGAAAGAAATTCGAGGGAGATTATTGGCTTTCAAGTAGCTTCTGGTTATGTTGGGATTACTGTATTACCTCCTTTATTAGGAGTGGTATTTCAAGGTTTCAGTATGAACTTATTTCCAATCTTTTTAGGTGTATTTGCCTTCATTCTACTTGGAGCAACTATGGTGATTGAAAAGGGGAGAACGGCAACAAAGCCAATCAGATAAATGAACGAAATACATAATGAAAGATAAAACAAAGTGTTCACGGACCTCTTCTTTTGAGGTCTATTTTAATATAATCTTAATCGTAAAAGTTGTCATCGAAGAAGGATTTTTCTGGTTGGGCGAGAAAATTATGTATAATTCGAAAAACAGTGGCAGAAATTCTAACAAACATATTGCGGAAAAAATTGACATAAAGATAGAATTAGAACTATGAAGTGTGATCACATATCACGAAATGAGGTGAATTCATCCTTATGAATCAAAAAGATCTTGTAGCGGTCCCTACTCTTGCTCAAGAAGTGTATACCAGGATTCGTGAGAGCATAATGAACGGAGATTTGTCGCCTGGCGAAAAAATTTCGATCCGGAAAATGGCGGAACGGTATGGGGTTAGTACGATGCCTGTTCGAGAAGCACTGAACAAATTACAATCGGAAGGCTTTGTCCATTTTGAAAGAAGAAGCATCTATGTCAGCAAGCTTTCCGCAAAAGATTTAATTGAAATTTTTCAGATTCGTATCAATTTGGAAAAAATGGCCATGGAATGGTCGTATCCGAATATCGGTGAAAAAGAAATCGATGAACTAACCAAAATGGTAAAAGAAATGGATCTACATATTCATGCTCCGATCGAATGGAATGTTTTAAATAAACAATTTCATACAAAAATCTATTCTTATTCTCATTCGAAGCCGATGTTAGAAATGTTGAATGCGGTATGGGGAAGAGTGGACCCTTATATGAATATTTATTCCACATCTTCCTATTATCTATCTTTGTCACAGAAAGAACATTATCAAGTGATTGACTTAATGAAAAACAAAGAGATCGATTCTTTGCTGGCGTTAACGACTCATCATATTCAAAAGACATGTGATGCCGTTTTAGATAAGTTGCCTTAATGGTATGTAAATTGAACAGGTAAAAGATTGATAGAATGGTAGGTGAGCTAAATTGAACGATGATTGGAATGCATTTGTCGAAAAAGACCTCAGTCTAGAAGCAACTGGCACTGGAATATTAAATGAATTTACGTTTGCAGTTAAAGATGTTTTTGAGATTCAACACTATCAAAATACGGCAGGGAATCCGGATTGGTATCGTACGCACGCACCTGGAGAACAGCACTCACCAGTCATTGAAGTGCTTTTAAAAAACGGAGCACGTTTAACGGGTACAACCCATACAGACGAAATGATGTATAGTTTAAACGGCGAAAACTTTCACTATGGAACTCCCGTGAATCCCAATGCTCCTGAACGAATTCCTGGTGGGTCTTCAAGTGGTTCCGCGGTTGCAGCCGCTGCAGGTATCGTCAATTTTACGCTGGGAACAGATACAGGCGGTTCCGTGCGAATTCCATCGTCTTATTGTGGGGTTTATGGGTTCAGGCCTACACATGGAAAGGTCAATATGGAAGGGGTCATTCCGCTTGCGAAAAGTTTCGATACGGTAGGCTGGATGTCAAAAGATATAAACACGTTGGGAAAAGTAGGAGAAGTTCTCCTTAGTCAGGAAGCCCCTACCCATGTTCCAT
The DNA here is from genome assembly GCF_044803185.1 of Mesobacillus maritimus. Classification (GTDB taxonomy): domain Bacteria; phylum Bacillota; class Bacilli; order Bacillales; family Cytobacillaceae; genus Mesobacillus_B; species Mesobacillus_B maritimus_B. The sequence goes on along the minus strand of NZ_CP085225.1, from coordinate 3,444,177 downwards.
TTTCACATGTATTTTTTGAAGAAGAATCATGGACATTCATTGATGAAGAGTCTAAAAACATTTTATTACAAGTGGCCTCGGTATTCGAAGAAATGCAGGTCATAAAAAAGTCTGTAAAGGTGGCACCTGAAGGTCTTTCGCTATGGGCCGATCTGTTTCGCTCGATTCAAGGAATCGAAATATGGAAAGAGCATGGTAGCTGGATTGAAAGCGAAAAGCCTGCATTTGGCCCAGGTATAGCCGAACGCTTTATCTGGACTTCGACGTTAGATCAGGAAGAACTGAATGCCTTAATGAAAAAGCGGGCAAAGATTAGGCAGCATGTATCAAATATTTTAAAAGATAAAGGATTGCTTGTGATCCCAACTTCACCTGCCGAAGCACCAGTAAGGAATTTACCGGGAGAGCAGTTGGAACAGCATCGGACGAAGACGATGCAATTAACTTGTATTGCAGGATTAGCGGGATTTCCGCAAATCACGATTCCTTTTAAAAATAAGCATGGACTGCCAATTGGTTTATCCTTCATTAGCAATCAACATCAAGATCTGCAATTGCTAAAATGGGTCGATTCATTGGTGAAATTACTGTCAGCGAAAAAAATCGAGGGATTTGAAAGGTAATAAAACAATCATTTCCTTTGTGTGAACATCCAAGAGCGGACCTCAACGAGAAACATATTTTTGATCTAAATGGAAATCGAGGAGGATTTGTATGAATATCAGCAGTAAGCAATCTTATCGTCCGACCACAATGGCGACAAATGGGATGATCACGACTCCGCATTATTTGGCCTCGCAAGCAGGTTTGAAAGTGCTTCAAGAAGGCGGGAATGCAGTTGAAGCGGCGATTGCCGCGGCATCAACGATTGGAGTGGTTTACCCGCATATGAATGGAATTGGCGGGGATAACTTTTGGCTTGTTTATAATGCAAAAAAGAAAGAATTAAAAGGCTTAAATAGCAGTGGACGCTCAGGCGAAAACGCCTCGATTTCTTTTTATAAAAATCATGGCTATAATAAAATTCCTTCCAGAGGTGCACTTGCGGCGAATACGGTTCCGGCGGCCGTTGCTGGCTGGGAAAAGGCTTTTCAGTATTCAGAAACAGAGATGAATGGAACCGTGGGCTGGAGTCAATTGCACGAAACTTCGATTCAGTATGCCAAAGAGGGTTTTCCGGTAACGCCGAGTCAGGAATACTGGACGAATGTCAATCTCGATCAACAAGATGATGAATTTAGACATCTTCAACGGTTTTCGGAGTTTTCGAAGGTCTTTTTAAAGTCGAGCGGGTTAGCTTATCAAGCTGGGGAATTGATGAAGCAGCATGATTTAGCTTTAACATTGGAAGGAATCGCGAGTGGGGGAAGTTCCTTCCTGTATCAAGGAGAGTTGGCAAAGCTCATCGCTCAGGATGTACAAAATCATGGCGGCTTGTTAACAGAACTGGATTTTTTCAATCATCGTTCAGACTGGGTGGATCCGATTTCCGTCCGTTATCGGGGGAATCAGGTGTACAATCTGCCACCAAATACACAAGGCTTTGCGTCGCTTAGTATTCTAAACATTTTAAATCACTTTGATTTATCTCTTACAGAAGAAGGGTCGGCGGATTACTATCATCTGCTTGTGGAGGCAACGAAACGAGCGTTTGTCGACCGCGATCAATATTTAACCGATCCAGAGTTTGCTCACATTCCACTGGATGAACTTTTATCGGTTCAAAGAGGGAGTGATTTAGCCAATTCAATTGATTTTACCAGTGTTAAATCTTTACAAAAACAATTAGATCCAAAAGGAGATACGATTTGGCTTGGCGTCGTTGATAAAGAGGGGAATGCTGTTTCGATGATTCAAAGCATTTACCATGAATTTGGTTCAGGATTTATTCCAAAAGATACCGGGATTGTTTTACAAAACCGGGGCAGCTTTTTCTCCTTAGATGAAACTCATGTGAATGGTTTGCAGCCGAAAAAACGATGTTACCATACATTAAACCCGGCGATGTTGTTTAAAAACGAAGCTCCTTATTTAGTGTATGGGACGATGGGCGGAGAAGGTCAACCGCAAACACAAGCTGCACTGGTAACGAGAATCCTAGATTACAAGTTTCCGATTCAAGCTGCGATTGAAGCACCAAGATGGTTGTATGGCAGAACATGGGGGGCTTCGTCTAATAGCTTGAAGTTAGAAGGAAGAATTGATCGAGAAATCGTATCACACCTGCAAAGTAGAGGGCATGAAGTGGAGGTTTTGGAGGATTTTACCGACGTGATGGGGCATGCGGGAGCGATTAAAATCGATCAGCAGACCGGTGTAAAATTCGGGGGTGCCGATCCCCGCGGCGATGGAGCGGCATTAGGCTATTAATTCTCTGACTCTACTGATTTTGGTAGGGTGATTCTTTTAAAGGTGGTTTATGCTCATGAAGCTTTATATGAATATCTTTATCGCCTTCTTCCGCTCAGGAATGTTAGGATTCGGGGGAGGTCCATCGACAATTCCGCTCGTTCATAAAGAAGTGGTCGGGACGTTTCAATGGATGAATGATGAAGAGTTTAGTGATGTGTTAGCACTCGGAAATACGTTACCAGGTCCGATTGCGACCAAGATGGCTGGGTATATCGGCTATCGAGTCGGTGGCGTGATTGGACTTATCGTTGCCATGTTCGCGACGGTTTTGCCAACGGTTCTGTTAATGCTGGCACTGTTAACTTCCTTCAATAAATTTAAAGACAATCCAAGCGTACAAGGAATGACCCATGCCGTTGTGCCCATTGTCGGCGTCATGATGGGGGTACTCACATGGAGTTTCTTGAAAAAGTCGAAAGATGGGTTAGGATGGAAAAATGGGAGTATGCTGTTAATTGTAAGTTTCCTCTGTATTACCGTGCTTCAACTCCATCCTGGTATTGTGATTGGCGTATTGTTGGTGGGTGCTTTAGTTTTACCAGAGAAAAAGAAGAAAATTGAAGTTCATGTCGAAGGAAAAAGTGAGGGCCTATGATCTATTTACACATCTTTTTAGCCTTTTTGATTCCTGGAATTGTTGGGTATGGAGGGGGTCCCGCTTCGATTCCCTTAATTGAACATGAGGTAGTCACCCGTTATAGCTGGATGACTACGAGTCAATTTAGTGAGGTGTTGGCGTTAGGAAATTCACTACCAGGTCCAATTGCAACGAAAATGGCTGGATATATTGGGTTTGAAGTCGGTGGCGTTTTTGGAGCACTCGTTGCCTTATTTGCTACAGTGGCCCCATCCTTGCTGCTAATGGTTTTATTATTAAGTCTGATTTATCGCTTTAAAGATTCCCCAAGAGTCAAAAGGTTGTCAAAAGTGGTTTTACCGGCGGTGGCCATATTAATGGGGACTCTTACGTTTGATTTTTTCTATGAAGCGTATTTGTCGAACGGAATTTGGGCGACCATTTTTATTGCGATCTTAACGTTATTTTTACTGGAAAAGTGGAAAGTACATCCGGCATTTGTGATTGTCGGCGGCTTGGTGTTTGGGGCGATCTTTTTAGCGTAACATTTCATTTATATCAAGAAAGCAAAAAATAGATGGTAACCGTAATGGTTAGCATCTATTTTTTTGCAGATGTTTAGTTTATAAAACGCTGTCGGATGCTCTCAGCTCCCACGATACACCTGATAGCCCCAAGGCGAAACGAGCAAGGGAACATGGTAATGGGCGTTTGCATCTGAAAGACCAAAACGTACAGGGACGAGCTCTAAAAATGGAGGATCTGGAAGAAGGTTGACCTCTTTTCGACGATAATAGTCTCCAATATGGAAGATTAGTTCGTAGTTTCCGGTAGCCATTTCTTCCTCGGTGAGAAAGGGCTCATCCATTCGACCATCTGAATTGGTTACTGCAGTCTTTAAAAGTTTCCAATCTGAACTTGGATCCTCTTGGTAGAATAGTTCAATGGTGACATTGTTTGCAGGTGTGCCATGTGTTAAATCCAATATATGTGTGGTTAATCCGGACATCTTTTTTTCTCCTCTCTAATGCGGTAGAAGGGCTGTTTTTATTCTTTTAAAGCTGAAACCACGCTGTCCTGTTCGTTGTGTTCTGCTGTTGGCCATTCCCCAACAAATTCTTGTTCATTGTAGTCAAAATAGTTGTTTAGTATTTCTTGTGAATGATCTTGAAAAAGTTCATCCGCTACAGCACTTATCAGTCGAGGGATTCCAAATCTCATTCCTGATAGAGCGGAGGCAGTGATTCCATTGCTGATTAAGGCGGAATAGTTATAAGCGTATAGTCCATGGACTCGCTTTTTACCTACTTCATCTCGACTTAAGAACGAATAGCCTGAGCTAAGGTAGGGGTGAGCATCAAGTATAGGGTTGGCAAGTTCGGCTGGAGCTTGGTACACATCACTCCAACGTAGAATATGAGATTCAACTAGTTTTAATTCTGGTCGTAAAGCGGGATCCGTCAGTAAGCCTGTACTAATGATCAGATAGTCATAGGTAAAGGTCCCTTGGGGAGTCGTAACTTGAGCCCCTTCCACTGTCGCTGTCACATCAAGCCATGGAGCACCTAAATGGAGTTGAAAACCAGACCAAGAAGTGGCGCGGTTGAACGTGTCATTTGTAGGTGGTTGATTGTTTTTAAAGAAATGAGTCATGACGGCGTATTTGTCGGCGTCATTTAAGGAGTGATACCGCTCGATCATCCCTGACATCTCCATTTGACGAATTGGATTAATGCGTGGCATTTCTTTTCGGCGAACAAATACATGGGCTTCTGAAACGCCTTTTGAAAGCGCAAAATTTGCATGATCAAAAGCGGAAGCGCCGCCGCCTAAAATCGCAATCTTCTTTCCTTTTAATGCGTTGAAATCAATGGTTTCGGAAGTGTGAGCGTATAGACTTTTCGGTAAGTTGTCAGAAATCATTGAAGGGACATGCCATTCTCCACCACCTTGAATGCCCGTAGCTAAAATGACCTTGCGAGCCAATAGTTGATCAGAAGGGGCACCTGGTCCTTCAATTTGCAAACGGTGAATGTTGTCTCTTTGGGGATCTATTAATGTTAATTTGACATCATTGATTACTGGTAATTGAAGGACTTTGCGATACCAGCGAAGATACTCCATCCAGTCGCTGCGTGGAATTTTATCGACTTTTTCCCAGCCTTCTGCTCCAACTTGTGCTTCCCACCAGGAGCGGAAGGTGAGCGAAGGGACACCAAGGTCAATGGAAGTAATGTGTTTTGGTGTCCTTAACGTGACCATTCTGGCATAAGTTTCCCATGGACCTTCATAACCTTCAGGGTTTTCATCAAGAACAAGGATGTTCGAGATTCTTTCCCGTAAAAGCGCAAAAGCAGCAGCTAATCCACTTTGGCCACCGCCAATAATCACGACATCATACACATGAGCTTCTGGATCCTCGAGAGGTTGAAGCCAATCTTCTGCATTTTTAAAATTCAAATAGGAAAGATCCTTTTTCACACGTTCATTTAATTCTTCTAAACTCATATTCTTCATTCCTTTCATTTCATCTATTTTCTTCAACATGGGTCTTGAATTTTTCATCTAACCGAAGTAAGGCAATTTTATAGATTTCTTTTAAAGCCGTTTCAAATTCCCTTTTTTTGTCGTTATGAACTCTTTCTTCCATGGCTTTGTAAATGTCGTGCTTGTTTTTCCCACGGACAGCTAAGATAAACGGAAAGCTGAATGTATCCATGTACTGCTGATTCATCCTAATAAAATTTGCATATTCTTCAGGGGTAAGATCTGTTAACCCAGCACCTTTTTGTTCGTTCACGGACTCTTCGCTCATTTGCACGCGGTCCCCTAAATTTGGATGATTTTGAATCAATGCTATTTTTTGTGTTTTTGAGGAAAATTCCACAACCTTGACCATTTCCTTGTGTAGATGTAGGAAGGACGTAAAAGGCTTAGATTCCCAAGCCTTTTCAGCCACCCATGGTGAATGTTCAAAAATGCCTCCCAGCAGTTCAATAAAAGGTTCTCGGTCAATAGCATTTAATTGATCAATTGTAAGCAACGTAAGCACTCCTTTTCTATGAGCTTTTTAATTTTGGTTCTAAATTTGATTCATGGATAACTTCAGTTTGTTTCGTTTTTCTTTTTGATAAAAGAAGATTGAGTAGTATGGCGGCAAGGCTTCCTGTGATAATCCCGTCGCCGACGATAATTCGAAGGGTTTCAGGTAGAATCGCGAATAGTTCAGGAACAACCGTCGCACCAAGACCTAATGAAACCGAGCAGGCAATAATGAGTTGATTGCTATTATTTGTAAAATCAACGCTGTTGAGCATGCGAATACCGGAGGATACGACCATTCCGAACATTACAACCGTCGCTCCGCCAAAAACTGCTGTCGGGATCAGCGTGGCTAATGCAGCAATTTTTGGGACAAGCCCAAGGCTAATTAAAATGAAGCCTGCCGCAATCGTGACTTTACTTGTTTTCACTTTCGACAATTGAACAAGCCCGACGTTTTGGGCAAAAGTGCTATAGGGAAAAGCGTTAAAAATTCCGCCAAGCGTAAAAGCCATTCCTTCTGCACGGTACCCACGTGTAATATCTTTTTCTCCTAATTCTTGCTGATTCATTTTTCCTAAGGCGAGAAAGGCGCCAGTCGATTCAACGAGGATGACCGTTCCAACTAAAATCATCGTTAAAATAGGAACAATCTCAAAAGTTGGAACTCCAAAATGAAAAGGGGTAGGAAGATGAAACCAATCAGCATCCATAACAGGTTGAAAATGAACTTTGCCCATAAAAGCAGCCGCTAAGGTTCCAAGAATGATTCCGACCAAGACAGAAATAGAGCGAAGAAAGCCTTTAAAGAAGCGATTCATCAATAAAATGACAGCTAGAACACCAAAAGATAGAATTAAGTTTTCGGCAGAGCCAAAATCAGGGCTATTTGCGCCACCGCCCATATTTTTGATGCCAGTAGGAATAAGTGATAATCCAATGATGATGACAACCGTACCGGTCACAATCGGAGGAAAGAGTTTGACTAATTTTCCGTACACGTTCGAGAAAAGGATAATGAATAGGCCTGTCGCAATAATTCCCCCGTAGATTGCGGTGATTCCGTAATTGCTTCCGATGGTAATCATCGGAGATACGGCCACAAAAGAAGTTCCCATGATAATAGGAAGCCCTGTTCCGAAATACTTATTTTTCACCGATTGCAATAAGGTCGCGATTCCGCATGTTAATAAGTCAATCGAAATGAGGAAAGCTTGCTGTTCGGGAGAAAAACCTAATGCTCCTCCTACAATAATCGGGACTAAGATAGCGCCTGCATACATCGCAAGGACATGCTGTAAACCTAATGAGAAAATTTTCGATGGATTGACTTTCTCTCCCATGTTGACTCCTCCTTTTAATTGATGTTAAGAAATATAACATACAATGTTATTATAATTTACATATTAATGAATTTTCTGGTTATTGTCATGGTTTATATTGGCTAAAATTCAGATTCTTTTATGTGCATATTGCATAAAGAGGGGTAGGAACGTTCTTTGGGTTTATCTAATTGTGAGGTGTGTTGTTCTATTTTGGTGGGTGGAATGGGGTGGTCGGTTTATTCCTGGTAAGTGGCAATAAAATCAGCAACTATTTGTTTGAGGTGGAGTTTGTTAAGTGGAAAAACAAAATTAAACCGGTCATAGACCGGTTTAAGGCTGCAAAGTCTTCAGTCTCTTTTTATTTCTAATTTTGGTTTACTGTTACAGCGAAAACGAGGAATCTAGTAGTTTCTGAATACGGAAAGCGATTCTTAATTGTAAAGTGGCTTCTGGGTCTTTTAAACTTTTGCCGAGAAGTTCTTCGCATTTATCAATCCGATAGACGACTGTGTTTCGGTGGACGAACAATCTTTTTGCGGTTTCTGAGATTTGGCAATGGGTTTCGAGATATACAGAAAGGGTTTGGAGTAGAGATTCTTTTTCCTCTGGTTTGATGCCAGAGAAGCCTTTAAAAATATAATCATAGAAATGGTTGATTTCCTTTTCGGGAACAAGTCTTAATAATTCCATGACATCTTTTGTTCGGAAGTGTTGAATGAAACTTGTTTTCCTTGATAGTTCTCCATGCGAGAGGGCTTCAACTGCCTCTTGGTAGGCTGTCAGAACTTGGATGAAAGAATGACAAAGATTGCTTACGCCAAAGGAGATGGTTTGCTCAAATGTTGTGATGATTCTTTCTTGAAGGCTCCGTAATACATGATCGTGCTGATGATTTGGCATTTCAAACAATAGAATGCATGTTTCGCTTTTTGTGAAAAAATGAACATTTGGAATGGTTCGGTGAATCAATTCTTCGATAAATTCGAATAGATTTTCCGCTTTTTGTTGCCGTTGTCTATATGTATGATAGTCATTTTCATCATTGTCCACTTTCCCGACAACGCAAAGATATTCAGCGTGGTTTGGAAGGGAAAATTCTTTTGCTCGATTGATGATTTCATCGTGTGCGGAAAAAGCTCCATCTAAATAATGAAGAAAAAAATCATTGCGAATGCTTCGTTGTTGTTGTTTCAGGGCATGGTCTTTCATGAGGGCGAACGAGAGCACATTAATGCCTTGTTCAATGGTTAAAACAGCTAAATGATTTTTTGGCGGGATGGCTCCGTCGACAATTAGAAAGCCGATTTTTTTCTCGCTCATATTGACTGGAAATAGGGTGTGCGTTTCCTTTGATTTAATCATGGAGAAACAAAGATTCGGATTGCTAGATAAGGCTAAATTCTTCATCGCTTTTTCGAGGTCATTTTTCAGACTAGAAATTTCTAGCTCGGTGTAGGGTTCAACGATTGACATTAGATGCCGGTCGGCTAAGTGGACAGGGTGTTGGATCATCTGGGACAGTTTTTCTAGTAAGGCGTTAATTCCTTTTCCTTGCATAATGATCCTAGTGAATTGTTTATGAACCTCAAGGGCGGATGAAAATTCAGCGGCGCGATGATCTAGAATGGCTCGCAATGTGTGATTGACAATTTCACCAAGTGATAAGTCTAATGGAAGTTCAATGATTGGCAAAGACAGTTCGTTGGCCAGAATTAATGCTTCTTTAGGAACTTCTTGTAAAAATCGTTTTGTTTTGATGCCTAATGCGGCACAGCCTCGATTTGCCATCGCGTTAATCAATTCCATAAGCCTATCTGGGTGATCTTTTACATGGTAGGCGGTTGTGACTAAAAATTCGTTTTGATTTAAAAATGGGATAATGTCTGGTGCATCCATCATGTTAATGGTTGTAATTTCTCGGTCTTTTCCAGAATCCCCTGCAATCAACTTCATCTCTTTTAATAAAGGGACAGATAATAGTTCGATAATCTTCAATTCTGTTAAACCTTCTTTCTCTGTATAATACAGAAAATTCTTATTTTTTAACTAGAATAGCACAATTTAGTGAAAGTGCACAAAAAAATATAAAAATTTATCCAATTTCGCTAATGAAGTTTCCTTGATAAGCAATTAAACTTATATTACACGACTACGTTATAAAACGTAACATTAAAAAGGAGGGGAAGAGCAAAGTGGACATTCATGCACAAAAACTTCAAAACAGAGAAAAAGAAAATGTCCAGGAATGGATTGAGTGGCTTTCATCGTTTGGAAGTACAAAAAATGAAGGCGTCACTCGCTTGTTATATTCAAAGTCCTGGTGCCAAGCCCAGCAGGCGTTGCAACTTAAAATGGAGCAATATGGCTTAAACACCTATTTTGATTGTGTAGGAAATTTATTTGGAAAATTGCCAGGCACTGATGCCGAAAGTCCTGTCATATTAACAGGTTCCCATGTGGACACGGTTGTCGAAGGTGGAAAATATGACGGAGCATATGGCATCATTGCGAGTTTCATCGCGGTATTAAGATTGTTTGACACCTATGGATATCCAAAGAAAACGATTGAAGTGGTTTCTTTCTGTGAAGAAGAGGGGAGTCGGTTTCCGCTCACTTTTTGGGGTTCGCGAAATACAACGGGTGCTTACGATCTTGATCGTGTAAAAGACATAAAAGATAAGGATGCTATCTTATTTTTAGAAGCTATGAAGAAAGCGGGGTTTGATCCTGCACAATATCAAACGCCGATTCGAAACGATATTGAACGATTTTTAGAGATTCATATTGAACAAGGGATGGTGTTGGAAAAAAATAAAAAATCCATTGGGGTTGTCACCCATATTGTCGGGCAGCGGCGATATCAAGTTCGGATTAAAGGAGAAAGCAATCATGCGGGCACAACCCCGATGATGTATCGGAAAGATGCTGTCGTGACCGCTTCACATCTTATTGCCTTTTTAACAAATAAAGCAAAGGAGATTGATGCAGATTTGGTTGCGACCGTTGGCAGAATGGAAATATCGCCGAATGTTCCAAATGTGGTGGCAGGAGAAGTGGAGTTTAGCCTTGATATCCGGCATCACAAAGCTGAAGTGTTAAATCAATACAGTGAGACAATTTTTTCAGAGTTTAAAAAAATCGCCGAGGACCTACAGATGGACATACAGGTTTCGCAATGGATGGATGTTTCGCCTGTTTCGATGAATGGAGAGTTAGTAAAAGACATAAGGAACATTGCCGCGCAAAAGAATCTAACTTTTCAAGAGATTATCAGTGGTGCAGGACATGACGCCCAAGTCTTTGCTAGTAACATCCCAACCAATTTAATCTTTGTTCCCAGTCAAGATGGAATCAGCCATAATCCAAAAGAGTTTACGAGTGTAAAGGAATTAGAGATGGGAATCGATCTTTTAACAGAAGTTTTATATAAATTAGCTTATTAAAAGGAGTGTAATCAAATGGGATATAACCAATTAAATACACCAAACCGAACGATTATGACACCAGGTCCAGTTGAGGTGGACCCCCGCGTACTACGAGCGATGAGTACGCCGATTTTAGGTCAGTTCGATCCAGCTTTTACAAAATTGATGAATGAAGTGATGGAAATGCAACGCGCAGTATTTCAAACAAACAATCATTGGGCATTTCCAATTGATGGGACTTCTCGTGGGGGCAATGAAGCGCTGTTAGCGAGCATCATTGAACCTGGTGATAAAGTATTCGTTCCTATTTTTGGACGATTTGGTCATCTGCTCGTAGAAATTTGCGAAAGATATGGGGCCGAAGTTCACTCTATCCAGTGTCCATGGGGCGAGGTGTTTGATCCACAAGTCGTAATTGAGGAGGTAAAAAAGGTTTCTCCTAAAATCGTTGCCATCGTACATGGAGAGACTTCTACCGGAAGGGTGCAGCCTTTAGCGGAAATTGGCAAAGCCTGCCGTGAACAGGATGTCTTACTTGTCGTGGATGCGGTTGCGTCGATCGGTGGGGTCGATGTGAAAACCGATGAGTGGTTTATCGATGGAATCATCGGTGGAACGCAAAAATGTTTGTCTGTTCCGTCTGGAATGGCACCGATCACGTTCAATGAGCGAATTGAAAAAATCATCTTGGAGCGTAAAAAGGTGGAAGCTGGGATCGCAACGGAAACAGACCAAAATTACAAACGTAGTCGATTGGCGATTGCTAGCAATTATTTTGATTTAGGAATGTTAATGGATTACTGGAGTCCGCGGCGATTGAATCACCATACCGAAGCCACTTCGATGATTTATGCCTTGCATGAAGGATTGCGTTTGGTGTTGGAAGAGGGATTAGACCATCGGTTTGTTCGTCATAAACTTCATGAAAAAGCATTAGTGGCCGGTATAGAGGCGATGGGATTGAATCTGTTTGGTGATGCTCATCATAAGCTTCCATGTGTGACATGCATTGAAATTCCAAGCGGGGTAGATGGTGAATTGGTTCGGAGCATGCTGCTCGAAGAATTTAGTATCGAGATTGCCTCCTCTTTCGGACCTTTACATGGAAAAATTTGGAGGGTTGGAACGATGGGGTATAGCTGTCGAAAAGAAAATGTTCTTGCTGTTCTCGGAGCATTAGAAGCCGTTCTTATTCGTCATCACATAAACGTGAACCGTGGGGAAGCTTTGCAAGCGGCACTCGATGTGTACGCAGCGGAAGGAAAAAAGACAGTGACACTTTGAGAGAGGGGTGAACAGATTGACACAATACGATCTCATCATTCGAAATGGGTTTGTTGTTTTACCTGAAGAAGTAAAGAAAACGGACCTAGCCATTAAGGACGGTGTCATTGCTGAAATTGGGGATCAACTTTCGGGGACATGTAAAGAAGAACGAGATGCAGAAGGAACGTATATTTTCCCAGGCATGATTGATGTTCATGTCCATTTTAACGACCCTGGGCGCGACTCGTGGGAAGGCTTTGATACGGGTTCAAAGATGATGGCAGCAGGCGGTGGTACGACTTACTTTGATATGCCGTTAAATGGAATTCCTTCTACAGTCAATCAGCTCGCTTTGTTCGAAAAAGTGAAGTATGGAAAAGAAAAGTCCGTCGTCGATTTTGGGTTGTGGGGTGGACTTGTACCAGGGAATATTGGCGAACTAAAAGGACTCGCAGAGCAGGGGATCATTGGGTTTAAGGCCTTTCTTTCTGATAGTGGGAATGAAGATTTTGAGCGAGTCGATGATACAACCTTGTTAGAGGGCATGAGAGAGATTGCTTCATTAGATAAAATTCTTGCTTTGCATGCTGAAAGTGCGGCAATCACAGATAGGCTAACTAAGGAAAAGAAAGAGCGGGGTTCATTTACGGCTGATGATTATTTAGCATCTAGGCCAATTGTTGCTGAAGTAGTAGCCGTTGAACGTGCGATATTTTATGCGGAAATATCGGGCTGTTCGTTGCATTTTGTTCATATTAGCTCGGCTGCAGCGGTTGAAAAAATTGAAGAAGCGAAAGCGGAAGGGATGGATATCACCGTCGAAACTTGTCCGCATTATTTGTTATTCAATCATACCGATTTAGTTGAAAAAGGCGCTGTTGCGAAATGTGCTCCGCCATTACGGCAGAAAGAGGAACAAGAAAAATTGATTGCCTGCTTGATCGGTGGGAAATTCGATCTGATTGCCTCGGATCACTCTCCATCTCCCTATTCGCTGAAGGACCCGGCTGAGCACGATTTATTCGAAGCATGGGGTGGCATCAGTGGAGGTCAATTTACCTTATTAGCCTTGATTGAATTAGCTGTTCAACATCAAATTTCCTTTACAAAAGTGGCTAGTTTAGTAGCAGAGGCTCCTGCGAAGAGATTTGGTCTTGCTTCAAAAGGGAGAATCGGGGTAGGCATGGATGCGGACTTAGCGGTAGTGTCACTGGAGGAATCTTTTACCGTAACTGAAGAGAATTTCTTTGCTAAACATAAGCAAAGCCTTTATATCGGGCATACCTTTCCGTGTAGTGTAAAACTGACGCTGAACAGAGGGTCAATTGTCTATGAAAATGGCAAAATCGTCGATCAGCAGAGAAACGGAAATTGGTTGAAACCAGGAAGAAATCAAGAGATGAATGTAGGGTTATAAACAAAAGCTGTTTACTAAAAGATTGTTGTTTTTCATTGTTTCTTGAATGAGAACTTTGGATAAACCGGTTGATTGGAGCGGAAGGCGCTTGACTCCTGCGGGAGGAGGCATAAATCCACAAAAATCATGAAATCCTTATGTGAGGAATTGTAACATGAAAGTAGAAGGGGGAAGGGAAATCAGACATAATAGGTGATATATATCTTACGCATTTGAATCGGCTTAAGGAAAAGTGTATGAAATATGGAATAAACCTGAACGAAAAAGAGGTGCAGAGGTATGGATAATATTCATCAAATTTTACAGGCGGCACCTTCTGAAAACGATGTGTTGGCGACGGTGATTGATGTGGATGGCTCTGCTTATCGAAAAGAAGGGACAACAATGTTAGTCAAACAAGGAAAAACGGTGGGGATATTAAGCGGAGGCTGTTTAGAAGAAGATATCCGGTTACGGGCCGAAGAATTGAAAACGGGAGCATCCGAATCCTTTTATTATAACTTGAAAAGTGAAGATGACTTCGATTGGGGGCAGGGAGCAGGTTGTAACGGAGTAATTACAGTATTATTGGAAAAAATCGATTACGCATATTTCCTTCATCTAGATAAAATGAGGGAACAGCTTTTAAAAGGTCAATCTGTCTTGCTGATAAAAAAGCTAACCTCTGATTATAGGGTTTCTGAATATGGATTTATCGTCGATAAAGACATGTTCTGGGGAAAAGGCGAAGAAGATTTTTTAGACAGAATGGTAGAAATGAAAAATCACCAAACCACTAGCGGAGTTCGCTACGTAGAAGAATTTTCTTGCCCCTGTTTTTTTCATTGGTTTCATCCGAAACACCGTCTGATGATTGTAGGAGCAGGTCCAGACGCGATTCCGCTTAGCCAGTTTGCGAGCAGAACGGGGTTTAGAGTGACGGTGACCGATTGGCGTCCTGCACTATGCAATAAAGAAACTTTTCCCGATGCGGAAGAGCTATTGACGGGATTTCCGGCTGAGATATTCCCAGATTATGAGTTTCAAGCTCATGATTTTGTTGTCTTAATGACCCATCATTTTGAACGTGATCGAGAGGTTCTTCATTATTTGCTAGAAAGGAATTTACGGTATATTGGCATGGTAGGAACGAAAGAAAGAGCGCGGAGATTACTGGGGAGAAAAGAGTTACCCCCGAATCTCTACACACCGGTTGGATTGGAGATTGGGGCGGAGGGTCCTGAGGAAATCGCGATTAGTATCATGGCTGAACTGATTCAATTGAATCGTCTTCCTGTTATAACGAAAGTAGAAGCTGTGCTATGAGTCTTAAAATACTCGGCATTTTGCTTGCCGCTGGCGATAGTCGCCGTATGGGAAATCCTAAACTTTCCCTGACTCTCGGGTCCTCAAACATTGGCAGTTTATGTTTAACTTCAGCCATTCAATCCACGCTCGATCATGTAGTTGTTGTGAAAAAGACCGAAGATTCATTAGCATGGTTGGACTCTATTTTACAGGAAGGGAATGGGAAAAGTCGTTGGACAGCATGTACTAGTGAAAATGCCCAACTCGGGCAGGCTTATTCATTAAAAGCGGGGATAAGAGCAGCAATCAAATTGGAAGCAGATGCTGTTGTGCTGTTATTGGCGGATCAACCTTTTTTGTCAACAAACGTGGTGAATAAGTTGATCTGTACGTATCGGCAGGCTGTAGAACAAGGGAAAGATCCTGAGTTTGTTGCTGTCGAATATGATGGATTGAAACGACCACCTGTATTATTTTCAAACTCTGTTTTTACGAAACTATTGGAATTAAACGGCGACCAAGGTGCTCGTCAGCTGATAAGAAATGACAGGCTTTCTGGTATGACCATTCCATGTAGGAATCAGCTGACATTTTTTGATGTTGATACAAAGGAAGATTATCAAAAAGCGCTGATCGAGGGGAGGAAGATGTTTAGGTGAGAACATTAGAAACGAAAGTATGGTCGCCAAAGGATATAGGGGAAGCATGGGAGATGAAGGCATCCATAGAGGATTCTGCCGTTTTTATTGCGGGGGGAACATTCCTGCAAACGAAATGGGAAAAAGGAGTACCGTACCCAGGTCACTTAATCAATCTTGGGGAAATCAAAGAATACAATCAGATTTATTTTAAGATGGAGAATCATTCACCCCTCCTTCATATCGGTGCTTTTGTTCGTTTGGCAGACTGCAAGAATCATCCGTTAATCAATGGTTCTTTAGTAGCTGATGCGATTGGGAAGATTGCTGCTCCAGCCGTACGCAATGTAGGAACAATTGGCGGAAACATTGCCAATCGCATTGGGGATACCATTCCTACTTTATTGGTATTGGATGCAGAAGTGTCTTATTTTGATGGAGAAGAAGTCAAAAGAGATTTATTAGAGAACTGGCTGCAACGGAATGAGGATTCTCTTCTTTTAGAGGTGATGATTCCTGAAAGAAAAACTCCTTTTCACTACCACCAATTTTCGAAAAAGGTGGGACGAAGAGAGGCTTTTACTGCTTCTGTCGTGACCATTGCAGGAGCGTTTTCAATTGATAACAATAAAGTTTCGTTTATACGGCTAGCAGCTGGCGGTGGGGAAACAGTCCCTAGAAGGTTGAAAAGAACCGAGAAGCTAGTTAACTATAAAATAGTAGATACGGTTCAACCGCAATTAGTCTATCAAGAAATAATTAGCGAGTACGCCCCGGTTTCAGATGCGTTTTATGCAGAAGACTATCGCCGAAAAGTCGCTGCCAACCTTTTTATGGTCGAATGGGAGAAGTGGAGGGAAAAGCATGGGTAAATATACGTCAAGTCATCTAAAGGCATCTCGTATCCGTCCAGATGGTGTCGAAAAAGTAACAGGAAAACTATCTTATTTAACCGATTTACAGATTCCAGGAATGCTATACGGGAAGGTTTTGCGCAGTCAGTATCCGCACGCAAAAATACCGAATATCTCTACGGAGAAAGCGGAACAACTTCCAGGTGTTAAAGCCGTTATCACAAGCAAAGATGTTCCTGGTCTCAATGGGTTTGGTTTGATTTTTCCAGATCAACCGGTCTTTTGTGATTCTGTTGTCCGGTATGTAGGCGATGCGGTTGCGGCGGTTGCGGCTGAAACGCCGGAAATAGCAGAAAAAGCCCTTACCTTGATTGAAGTTGACTATGAACCCCTCCCTGTGATTGAAGATCCTGAGGAAGCACTCGACCCCGCTAGCATTCCCCTTCATCCAAACGGAAATGTTCTTCACCAAGCCTCATACGTGAATGGAAATGTCCAGGAAACGTTCCCCAATTGTGATGTGGTCGTAGAAGAAACGTATCTGCTGCCGCGACAAATGCATGCATATATGGAAACAGAGGGCGGCGTGTTTATTCCAGAAGCCGATGGCCGCTTAAGCGTTTATGCGGGAACGCAACATGGATACAAAGATCGGTTTCAACTCTCGCGGATTTTAGATATTCCGGAAACGCAAATTCGCATCGTTTCTAGTCCGATGGGTGGGTCTTTTGGTGGAAAAGATGAGTTGAATATCCAGCCTTACGGAGCATTATTAGCGCTCAAAACCGGCTGTCCGGTAAAAATCCATCAATCTAGACGTGAGTCTGTTCGGGCTGGGATTAAAAAACACCCGATGAAGATTACCGTGAAAACAGGTGCGAAAAAAACAGGGAAACTGCTTGCGCATCAGGTACGAATCATTGCAGATACAGGTGCGTATGCGACTCTTGGGCCGGCTGTGCTCGATTTCGCCGTCGAACATGCCGTTGGGCCTTACGTGATTCCAAATGTCGAAACAGAAGGCTTTTGTATTTTTACCAATAATGGGGTAGCTGGTGAGTTCCGCGGGTTTGGCGGAAATCAGATTACCTTTGCGTTGGAAGGACAAATCGATCGATTAGCAGACCGGCTTGGGATTTGTCCGCTCGAGATGAGAAAGATGAATCTCCGCAAATCAACGGATTGTGGCCCTGTTGGTCAGAAAATTGCCCCAACAAATGGGGATGCGCTTGTTTTAAATGAGATTTCAAACTCGCGTTTGCTGAAAAGGGAGAAAGAAAACAGTAAGGACAGCTGGAAGAAAATTGGGATTGGGTTCGCGATGACCATGCATGGCGGGGGACTTGGTTTTGGAAGATTAGATCCTGCTGGAGGGAAACTTCTGTTAAATTCTGACGGCAAAATTCAAGTTATGTTTGGCTTTGAAGAGGTCGGTCAAGGTCTGTTAGCTGTCATTGAAGCACTGACGATGAAGGCCATCGGCTGTTCTCCGTCCGATTTGGAAATTGTGATTGGCGATACAGATAAAGTCCCACGCTCCGGTTCGTCAACCGCCTCCCGCGGGACGAGTATGGTATGGCATAGCTTGGAGCGATTGAAAGGTCCATTTATTGAGAAATTGGTGAATAAAGCTTCGGCTATTTCAGGTTGTCCAAAAGAGCAATTAGCTCTTGGTGCAAAAGGTGTCTGGCTGCGTGAAAATGACGAGGAAACACTGGTCGTTACTTATAAACAGCTTGCCGATGAAAATACGGTGAGTGTTGAGACTCAATTTGATTTTCCAACGACACCGAATGCAATTCCAGGTGGCCATTTTTTATATTCGTTTGCTGCAGTGGCGGTGAAAGTAGAAGTAGATTTTGTAACCGGTCATGTAAAAGTCCTCGATATTGATCAAGCGGTAGCGGCTGGTCCGGTTGTAAATTCGATGGGATATTTGGGTCAAATCGAAGGCGGAACGATTATGGCCTTGGGCTATACTTTATTAGAAGAAGCACAGATGATCGAAGGTAGGTATGTAACCGAAAACTTTGATAGCTACTTAATCCCGGGAATTCAAGACATCCCGACAAATATGCATGTGAGAGCAATTGAAGAGCTATGGGAGGGAGATTCATACGGGCCAAGAGGAGTTGGGGAAATTGGAACAGTCGCACTAGCCCCTGCGATTGCAAGCGCGATTTATGACGCAACCGGTCATTGGGTTACGAAATTGCCAGTTGCTCGCGAAGAAATTCTGCAAACAAGGGAGAGGGTCGTATGATTGAAAAAAAGGCAACCCATCAAGAGCAAACGTATGAACAGCAACTCATCCATCTATCCCTTATTGTGAATGGGCAGGAACAAACACTAGAAGTGGAAGCGACAAAGCGTCTTGTCGACATTTTGCGAGAGGATTTCACGTTAACAGGGACTAAAATCTCATGTGAAATTGGCCGCTGTGGTGCTTGCTCCGTAATCTTGGATGGAAAACTGGTCAACGCTTGTTTAATCCGGGCTTACCAAGTAGATGGAAAGGAAGTCTTGACAATTGAAGCATTAAGTCAAAATGGCTTGGACCCGATTCAGAAGGCTTTTCTTGAAGAAGGAGGCTTTCAATGTGGATATTGTACACCTGGAATGATTATGGCGGTAAAAGCATTGCTTGAGGAACACCCAGTACCAGATGATGAGCAAATTCTCGAAGCTTTATCCGGAAATCTGTGCCGGTGCACAGGATATGGCGGAATTATTAGGAGTATTCAGAAGTTGAAATGAAGCATGGGGGATGTACCAACAAGAGATGGTGCCAGGCCCCATCTAGATTTTAGGAACATAAAAACGCGATTAGCCTAACTGCTAATCGCGTTTTTTCTCTTGGATATTCCTGCTTCAAGCTCTCTAAGTTTTGACATTAAATATTCTCCTGCTTCAAACTATCAATGATGTTTTCGTTCTTAATTTTCGAAATCGAATACAGCATTGCAGAACCTACAATCAAGAAAATCACGACAATCACGAACAGGATGCTCATCCAAGGGAGGCTAAAACCATACTCAAAGGTATAGCCAATTGATTGATGTATGCCGAGCATGACTAGCACACTGATTGGTAGGCCATAAACAAGAGCCTTGACTCCGTAAAAAATGCTTTCATAATGAATCATTTTATTAAAACCTTTCGGGGTCATGCCAACGGACCGGAGCATCGCAAATTCGCGTTTTCGCAGTGAAATGCTTGTTGAGATGGTATTAAAGATATTGGCGACTGAGATTAAGGAAATCAGCGTGATAAACCCATAGGTAAAGACGGACATAAGCATGATCATCTGTTCGTCTTGTTGGCGACGCTGGTAGACATTGTAAATATGAATGTTTGTCTCTTTTCGATCTTCAATCGCTGTTTGAGTGGCCATTGGGTCTGTACTATTTAGATAGACATAAGTGGAAACTGCCTCTGGGGCAATCCCCAGTTGGTCCAAGGTTGCTTCGTGGACGATTAAGTTAATGCCTCCAAGCGAAGCGGTAAAAATGCCCATTGGTACTTGGTCGGTTAGTGCGCCGATTTGCAAACTGCTCACCAATTCCCGCTCAGGTTGTTCATTTTCCGCCTCTCCGAATTGCATAAGGTATAAATCAATTTGATTGCCAACTTCTGTTTCAATCGATTTTGATTCGATAAATTTACCGGATGCATAATCTTGATAAGAAATTTCATCAATGACAATTGCGGATGGTGTATCTTGTTGGCTGAAATCGTTTGGATCCACGCCGATTTGTTCTGAATATGCGTTAAAACTCTCTTCATCCATCGCATGCAGACCTACATAATAAGGAAATTTTCCATCTTCAAGAGGAAGTTTGTTTTCTTCAATTTGCGCTTTCAATTGAGAGGGTACTTCATCTAACTTAATGAGCGCCTCAAATTGGGCTTCTTCAATAATGCTAGCTTTGGTAACATGGTCGAGCTTTGTAAAACTGTCTAACTCGTCCTTTTTTAATGTGCTGCTGGAAATTTGAATATCATACTGAAGATCATCTTGCGACATCTCCAGTGATTTTTGCAGATTGTCAGTAAAATAGCTGACTGTCAAAAATAAAACAATGCTAATCACGAGCGAAAAAACGGTTGCCAAGTATCTTTTTTTATTTCTTTTGACGTTTTTTAGCCCGATTTCTGCCTCCATTCCAAAGACTTTACGGACAAGCTTGGAGGTTTTCACACTTTTTCCTGACAATTTAATATCATGGGTTTGGCGGATGGCGTCAATCGCTGAAACCTTAGATGCTTTTTGTGCAGGGATGTAAGTGGAAATAAAAATTGTTATGATTGAAATTCCACATGCAGTCAAAATGGAAGAGAGGGTTACCACTAATTCTAGGTTTTCAGAAACCCCGAGTGCACCTTGTAAGTACTTATTGATAAATGCAAAGGTGATGCCAATCCCCGCAATGCCGGCAAGAATCCCAATCGGGATACTGATTGCGCCAATCACCGCTCCTTCAAAAAAGACGGAATTTCGTTTTTGCTTTTTCGTGGCGCCAACACTCGAAAGCATACCTAAATGTCTAGCACGCTCGGATACACTAATCGCAAACGCATTATAAATCAAAGCGACAGAACCAATGATAATGACGCCCATGATAATGCCAGCTAAAGAAAAGAGGGTGGCGCGCAATTGGTCATTTTTTGTGACCCCATAGTAGCGAAGTAAATCAGAATTATAACTAACTGTTTCAATTCCATGGGTATTAGCAAGATTTTCTGCATGTTCAAAGAGAGACCTTTTCACTTTCGGTAACACAACAAAAGCATCAACAGTATCATTTTCGCTTAATGATTTTTCATCTACATAACCAATGACAGTGTACCCAGGTGCCCAAGTTGGTTCCCAGTCAGGGCGTTCGATTGTCCCAACGATTGTGACAGTTTTGGTTTCGTTACTTTCTAGTTCTTCGATGATATTTTCTTCGTCCCGCTGAAGCGAGTGATTCTGCGTTAGCGGCGTTCCTTCTATTTTGTGCAATCGATCTCCAAGGTCAACGGTGAGTTGATCACCAATTTTGTAATCAATCTTTGCATTGCTTTCAATTGCTTCGGAAATGGCAATCTCATCTTCGTTTTGAGGAAGTCTTCCGTCGAGGACTTCGATTGGGAAATGCTCCATACCGGTCTTATTATAGTTTTTAAAATATAAATATGGTTTATATTCATTGTTTGATTCTTCTAAGTTTGCATAAGCATCACTCGAGAGAATCAGCGTTTGTGTTTCATTGTCTTTTGCAATGCCCTCGATTTGGTCGGGTGTGACATCTTGATATTGGACATGCCATTCGCCATTTTTGTTGATGTCTTGGCGAATCAATAAGTCTAAAAAAGAAACTCCTAGTGTGGCAACGGCGGTGATCATTGCCACCGAAATGATGACACCAATGATTGTCACGAGTGAACGGCGTTTGTTTTCCTTTAGATGCCTTAGAGTGACTTTATTGATGATGTTCATGGACGAATCACCTCATCTTTGGCAACCTTGCCATCTTCAATGGAGATGACACGGTCGGCTTGAAGGGCGATTCTCTCATCATGGGTGATGACAATCAAGGTTTGATTGTAGGTTTTATTAAACATTTTCAACAGTTCCATGATTTCCTTGCTGTTTTGACTATCGAGATTTCCTGTCGGCTCATCGGCAAGCATAATGGCCGGATTGCTGATAAGCGCTCTTCCGATGGAAACGCGTTGCTGCTGACCGCCGGAAAGCTGGTTCGGCAGATGGGAAAGTCGTGCGTTTAAGCCTAAAACGTCAACAACCTTGTTAAACTGACTAGGATCCACTTTTTGCTCATCTAACAGCATCGGGAGCGTGATATTTTCTTCGACTGTTAAAATCGGAATCAGATTATAAAATTGATAAATCAAGCCAATTTGCCTGCGTCTAAAAATCGCCAGTTGTGTTTCATTCAAGTCATATATATCGGTTTGGTCAATGAGGACCTTTCCACTCGTTGGGCGATCAACGCCGCCAAGTAAATGAAGCAATGTGGACTTTCCCGAACCAGACGGACCGATGATGCAAACAAAATCGCCTTTTTTAACTGAAAACGAAACATCATCAAGTGCTTTAACCGCCGTTTCGCCTTTTCCATACACCTTTGATAAATTTTTAACTTCTAATATATTCATGAAAAAACCTCCGCATTTGTTTGTCTTGAGGTCAGTATAACGAGCCAGTATGACTTTAAAGTGACTCTTAAGTGACAATTTATTCACTTAGACAGAGGGACAGGTTCCTTGTCCCACCGGACAAGGAACCTGTCCCTCTGTCAGATTACCTGCTTATAGAATTTTATCTGAAATTTTGTGCCAACACTTGGGTAACTTTGCACTTCGATATCGCCTTGCTGACTGGTGATGATACTGTGCGCCATCGCGAGGCCAATGCCGACACTGTCATCACTCGCGTTTTTTCCTTTGTAAAACCGTTTGAAGATGTAGGGGAGGTCTTCTTTCGCGATTCCTTTCCCGTTGTCAGCAATGGTGATTTCGCTAAACAGCGCATTCTCTGAAAACTGGATAGAGATTTCTCCCTCTTCAGCTGTGTGCTCAACACAGTTTTTGATGATATTGATGAGCGCTTCTGAAGTCCAGTTGAAGTCACCTAAAAAGGATACAGTGTCATCGCCGCGGATGTCCAAATGTTGCATTTTTACATCCATGGGAACCAATAGCGGTTCGACTGCAGTTTGAACGAGCTCTTTCACCATAACCTTTTCCTTTTTAAAAGCGATCGTGCCTGCATCAATTTTCGAAAGCTTTAATAACGAAGAAACAAGCCATTCCATGCGTTCGAGCTGGATTTGAAGATTTCGGGTGAATTCGGCTCGTTTTTGATCATCCAAGTTTTTATCACGTAACAAATCCGCCATGACCATCATCGAGGTGAGGGGTGTTTTCAATTGGTGAGAGATATCGGAAATTGCATTCGTGAGTTTCGCTTTATCTTCATGCAACACGGCGCCTTGCTCAGATAGCATTTTTGTCACTTTATAAATCTGACTTTTTAAAATGCTTAACTCACCTTCAAAATTATCACGGACGTCCAAGTAATAGTCGCCACTACTTATTTGCTGCAAATAGCCTGATAGCTTTTCAATTTCACGGTAGCGCCATTTGGTGAAAATCACCGTGCAGCCAATCAGTAAAATGGAAACACCGAGCACAATCCCAGCGGCAAGCATGGAAACGAGAATAGCTGCCAGTGTAAAACCGATTACACTAATGAGAAGCAGAACCACCAAGAGGATTTGAATTTCTCGATTGCGAAGCAACTCACTCACCGACCTTATAGCCCATGCCTCGAATCGTTTTGATTAAGGTTGGGTTTTGTGGGTCGTCTTCTAACTTTTCGCGCAATCTTTTAATATAGACGGTCAAGGTGTTGTCATTGACAAAATCACCGGCAACATCCCAGATGCGGTCTAGCAACTGTGCTCTTGTAAGGACTTGTCCTATGTGATTGGCGAAAATCAGGAAAAGCCGGTATTCTAAGGCTGTCAACAGGATTTCTCTGCCTTGTTTATATACTTTTCCTTCTAAGGTGTTGATTTGAATGTTTTCAATTTCTATGGTGTTTTTCGGTTGGGGTTGGCGATTGTAGCGGCGGTAAACGGTCTTAATCCTCGAAACTAATTCACGGATGCGAAACGGTTTTGTGATATAATCATCCGCCCCCATATCTAGCCCCATGACGACATTCACTTCATCATCATATGCGGTTAAAAAAATAACCGGGATATCATGCTGTTTTTTCACGAGCTGACATAAGTCATACCCGCTGCCATCGGGCAAGTTCAGGTCAAAAAGGCACAAATCAATTTCAGTAATTTTTTTATGTATGACGTCTTTTGCGGAAGTGGCATTATGACAAACCAATGTTTCATAATCCTCTTGTTTCAAGGAATATTCCAAACCCGAAGCGATGGTTCGATCATCTTCGACCAATAAAATGTTCATCCTGTTCACCCTAACAATCTTTTTGTGGGACAAGGAACCTCCGTCCCATCTTTTATCTTATTGGAAGAGTGCGCTATCGTCAAAGAATGCGAAGGGATAACATTTTGTTAGGTTAATAAAATTTCTGTAAAAACGCCAAGATATCTTGGTTGATTCTTAATAGATATTCGTCAGAGGGGAAATGTCCCATATCATAGCTTTTAAAGTCGATTAAGTTTGGAATAATGTCTCTCGCGGTGTTGTTTACTCTCTTTTCGGGGAAAAAGAGATCTTTTTTTCCAGCTATCAGTAAAGTGGGTGAGTGATAATTCTGTAATTCTTGCTTCGTCGTTAAATTGGGCATGTCTTGTTCAAGTTTCACATGTTTAAAGACATCGCCAATAATAGTTTTATCCATTTCTTTCATACTATAATCAGACATATGATTAGCGATTTTATCGAGATATTTTTGTGAGGAAGTTCCATGAAACAAGACTAAGGGAAGTAAAATTTCTTTAATCATCTTAAGCTTCGAACCTAATTTTATCCCTGCTGGTGCTACCAATACAGCACAATCAATTCTTTCAGGCATATAGGTGGCTAACCTTAAAATGATTCCAGCACCATAAGACGGTCCTACAAATGCACAATGTTCTAACTCAAAATAATCCATTAGTTCCTTGATCCACTCAGCAAAGCTTTTGTCCTTCGCCGAAATTCGAGCTTCATCACTATTTCCAGGATGACCAATGGTATCTGGTGCATAAATTCTGTACTTTTCAACTAATGGTAAAAACCATGAAAACGTCATCGGGTTGATACAATTCCCACCTTGAAAAAGAAATATCGGTTTGCCTTCTGGGGGTCCTGCAACAAGTAGATGTGTTTTTCCATAACTTGTTTCAACATAAACACGCTCGACCTCAAAATCAAACGTTTTTAGGTAATCATCATAATGTTGAGCAATTACCTTTCTCCCATCATTTTTATAAATGGTCTCTTTCCCCAAAACACATCCCACCCTTATGTTTATATGTTGCAACTACACTAATTGGAAAATTATGATAATATGAGTCTATTATAGGTCGCATCCGATAAGAATGGAAGGCTTCTATGAATGAATAGGAGAACAAGAATATAAGATTCTTTTAATGAAAATGATGCAAACGGACTAAATTCAAATTATTACTTTTTTTAGGAGAGCGTTATGGATATAAGATTACTCGATACCGACGAAAAACCGCCTATGGATTTATTGTTATTAGCGGACCCTAATCGAACTATTGTTGAAGAGTATGTAAAAAGAGGGGAATGCTATATTGCTGAGCGTGATAGCCAGGTTATTGGAGTTTATGTACTACTTCTGACAAGACCTGAAACTGTGGAGTTGATGAATGTTGCAGTTGCAGAAAAACATCATGGTGAAGGGATTGGGAAACGTTTAGTCATACATGCCATTCAAATAGCGAAAGGAAAGGGGTACAAAACAATTGAGGTGGGTACTGGAAATTCAAGTATAGGGCAACTTGCTCTTTATCAAAAATGTGGGTTTAGAATCACTGGTGTGGATAGAGACTTTTTTCTAAGGCACTACCAAGAAGAAATAGTTGAGAATGGCATACAGTGTAGAGATATGATTCGTCTATCACAGGATTTATAATGAAAATGGTAGCGAAAGTTAGGAAAAGGGAGGAAGAATGATGTCCGAAAAAGTAAGACCAAGAAGAATCATTTTAGATTTAGCCGTGACTTTAGATGGTTTTATTGAGGGGGAAAATGGGGAAATAGATTGGTGTATCATGGATGCTGAGATGGATTTTATTGACTTCTTAAATCAAATTGATACGATTCTTTATGGAAGAAAAAGCTACGACTTATGGGGACAATTCACTCCTAAAATAGATGATAGTGATACTGAAAAAGAAATGTGGAAAATCGTTCATAGTAAAGAAAAATACGTATTTTCCAAACAGCAGAAAGGGACGGATCATAAAGCAATTTTTATCAATGATCATATTTCTGAAGAGGTACAAAAATTAAAGAATAAACCTGGAAAAGATATCTGGCTATATGGTGGAGCAAGTCTTATCACCACTTTTATCCATTTAGGGCTTGTCGATGAATTCAGATTATCTGTGCACCCTGTTGTTTTGGGAGAAGGAAAACCATTGTTTATGGATATCAACGAAAGATTGAATTTAAAATTGGTTCATACAAGGACGTTCTCCTCTGGTGTCGTTCAACTAATTTATCATTTAAAAAGCAGGTAGGAAAGGGGCAGATTGAATTGGTTCCTAATCACAAGTTTGATGAGTTTATTAAAAATTGCAAAAAACCTAAATGAGATTGATATCATTCCATTGTTAATGGGGTCGGTTGGTTTAGAAATAGTCACAGGAATGAATTGGGATGCTCAAGACTTAGATATTCATGTACCTGGCGATGAAAGAGGTTGGAAGGTTCCTCCTGAATTATCGATACATAACTGGAATGAGATAATGATAATCATAATCATGCAATCGATGAACTACCGTTTAATTGATGTGCATGAACATGAGTTTTCTAAAGATGGGTTATCCGTTGAGTTTGGCATTATTGATACTTTACCAGAGTTCGCAGGGGTACAATTAAAGAATTTAGAAATCCATCAAGAGGGAGACATTATGTATTATTTACTGTCCCCTGAGCAATATTTATCTGTTTACGAGGTATCATCTAAAGATAGTTACCGTGGGGAAAATAATAATCATAAAGATGGTAGAAAAATAGAGTATTTAAAAAGTATGGTGGGTCATGACTAGATAGATGTAGTTTAAACGCTAGTGAGAGCTTCAGTAGCAGGAGCTCTTAGACAAAACAAGCTCATAGCAATAAACTCTGAGCTTGATTAAGTACTATTTATTGTTTTCTACATGAAATTGAAGGCAATTTTAATGTGAAACCACGGTTTCATGAGGGTGAAAATTTTCTTTTTACATGGCAGTTTCGCCATTGTCATAATTTAATTGCCAGTGGATTCCAAATTTATCGGTTACTTGACCATAGAGCTTACTCCAGAAGGTTTTTTGCAATTCCATGCCGACGGTACCGCCCTCTTTTAATTGCTCATACCAGGACTTAATGTCATCGATATTTTTACCGATTAAAGCAAGGGTGATGTTGTTGCCTTCGACAAATGGCTGTCCAGGGAAAGTATCCGAAAACATGACATTGCTTCCATCAATACTAAGTCGTGCATGCATCACTCGATCTTTTACTTCCTCAGGAAGCTGGTATTCTGGGTTTGGCGGTGATTCGCCAAAAGTCATAATTTGTGGTGCCTCTGTTTTAAACACCTTGGCGTAATATTCGACTGCTTCCCGGCAGTTCCCGTTAAATACAAGGTATACATCTACAGCCATTGTTTTCACTCCTCTTCATTTTATGTACAACTCTATTCTAGCGAAGATTTCATACATAAACAAACTTCAAAGCTATCCTTATCATGCTTTTTGTGGGATATTGGTACTGAATATTCCATTATAGCCAACACTAACAGGAGGAGATAAAGTGATTTTAGAAGCCGTGATGCTACAAGTTAAGCAAGGTAAGGAAAAGGAATATGAGGAAGCGTTTCTAGAAGCATCCAAAATTATATCATCAATGAAAGGCTACATTTCTCACGAATTACAACGCTGTATCGAAGTTAAGGGGAAATATTTATTGTTGGTGAAGTGGGAAACATTAGAAGACCATACAGTTGGATTTAGACAGTCTAAAGAATACCGAGAATGGAAAAAGCAATTACATCATTTCTATGACCCATTCCCAACAGTTGAACATTTTGAAAATGTTCAACTTTAAAAGGGACGAAGGTTCCCCTGTGCCGGGGCAACGGATCTTTTCCCCTAACGAAGACGGTCTATCAAAAATTTTGTGAAAAATGAATCATTAAAACCACCTTTAGGGATGCGGTTGTCCTATGTCCACAAAAGAATTGTTAATAAGAGTGAGGAGGAGAGCAGGAAATGAATTATGAGGAAATCATGCAAAAGCTGGAGGAATTCGGTTCAGAGCAAACGAAGAAAGTTTACAAGAATCACGGTGTGGCAGAGCCTTATTTTGGAGTGAAAATTGGCGATATGAAGAAGCTTGTCAAGTTTGTAAAAAAGGATCAAGAGCTTGCATTAAAATTATATGATTCTGGTAATCATGATGCGATGTATTTGGCTGGACTTTCTGTTAATCCCAAGCTCCTCTCGAAAGAAATTTTGGAGGATTGGGTGAAAAAAGCCTATTGGTATATGCTAGCGGAATACACGGTTGCTCAGGTGGCTGCAGAAAGTGATCATGCGCTTGAATTGGCAAGGGAATGGCTGAACTCAGAAGAAGAGATGGTTGCTGTTTGTGGATGGAGTACCTTCTCCAATTATTTGTCCATTACACCGGATGATAAGTTAGATTTAGATGAAATAAAAGCGTTGTTATTCAAGGTGGAACACTCGGTGCATGAGGAACGAAACCGTGTCCGCTATGTGATGAATAGCTTTGTTATATCAGTCGGTTGTTATGTACCTGAACTGAAAGAGGAAGCTAAACAAGTGGCAGAAACGATTGGGAAGGTTCAAGTCGATGTTGGCAATACAGCTTGTAAGGTACCTCTAGCAGCAGATTATATTAAGAAAGTAGAAAGAAGGAATGCTGTAGGCAAGAAGCGTAAAACATGTATCTGTTAGTGAATGAATTTTTAAGAGCACAGGATCCTATACAATTTTCTTAAACGCTTATATTCTAAGCGTTTTATTTTTATTTATAGGGGGATATTTTTTGAAAGCAAGTGTGAGGTTGTTTACAGATTATTTTAAATATATAAAATAAAATAGAGTCAATTCATAAAGGCATCTAAGAGTATTTTTCGTTAAATGGAGAAAGGGGATTATGTAAAATAATGTTGATGGGAGAGGAGTTAACATGAAACAAAACGTATTGCCATTAGTATATTCTTGCTCTGGATGTTCCTCAGCTGCACAAACTGCTAATTCAATCGCAATCAAAATGGACCGAGAAAATGTCGCTGAAATGTCCTGTATTGCTGGGGTAGGTGGGGATGTTAAACCGCTAGTTCGGACAGCGAAGTCTGGGCGAGAGATTATCGCCATTGATGGTTGTCCATTAGAATGCTGCAAACACATATTAGCTAGACATGATCTTGAAGCAAAACACCATTTTGTTTTATCAGACTTCGATGTACCTAAAAAGAAAGGTGTAGATCCAGATCCTGTCCTTACGATGAATGCCTACAAACAGATAGTGGAATACATCGAAAATTAAAAAATAAGCTCAGAGTTGGCTCTGAGCTTATTTACGTGCAATTAATCCTGTGAACTAAAGTGGGAGAAAAGATCCCCGAAGAAATGTTCAAAAGCAAATATGATAAGATAGATAAAACGAGCGAAGGGTGTCGGGATGAACTTAGAACAATTTGAGGTTTCTATAAAAAAGGTATTTAACAAAGAATTATTAGAAGAATTTGACGATGATTATGGTTTTACAAGCAAATCGAATGATTCAATAAAAACGGTTGGTTATTGCACGAACCTTTCGATTGATGTCATTGAGCAAGCGAAGAACAAAAATGTAGATTTAATCGTTACCCATCATGATGCTTGGGATTTTATTTTTGGGTTAAAAGAGGAATGCCTAAAGAAATTAAAAGAGCACAATATTAGCCATTTCTGGATCCACGGTCCGTTAGATTTTATCGACTTTGGTACTAGTACATCTCTTATGAAGGTAATGGGCATTGATGATATTATTAAACACTCTATCTATGAAAACGGGGAAAACCCTGGAATTGGTGAATTTAGTGAACCAATTGATTTTAATGTTCTTGTACAAAAAATGAGCACGGAATTAGAGGAGCCAGTTAGGCATTGGAAGAACAATAATAAACAAGTGAAAAGGGTAGGGGTATTAACTGGTGCAGGTCATTCTTCCAAGCATATTAGGTTAGCGCTAGAAGACGGTTGCGATACATATATAACAGGCGAGGCAACATTATACACGATACAGTATGCACAATTCGTAGGCATTAACCTATTAGTTGGTAGTCATACATTTACTGAGATTTATGGTGTAGAAAGCTTGCAAAGAAGTTAATTGAGTTAAACGATGATATCTCGATTATCAAGTTAAGGGAAGAGCATTTTGAGTTATCTAAAGGTTGAAATTTTTTTGTAATAGAGGATCAGGTACTGTCCCAATTAGTTTCAAACGATGGGACTATGTACCTGTCCCTCTGCCCGGATTTCTAATCTTCGGGTCGTGCAAGTGCACCGCCCAACGGGGGAAATGTATGAATAAGCATGGATATCAAAACTTTAAAACACAGAAAAATACGGAGGTTCTTCAGGTGAAATATTGGATGACCCCAAGCCCTTATAGTCTTTGGGAGAGAGAGGGTGTTCAAAAGGCCTTCGAGAAAATGGAAGAACTTCATGTTGAAGCCTTACCCGTGGTGGATGAGAACAATATGTTTTTAGGAGTGGTCACGTTAAGCTCCTTAATAAAAGTGCTTTTGCAAACAAGAAGCCTAGAGGCAACGGTTGGAAGTGCATTGATTACGAATCATTCTTTTGTAAAGCCGGATGATTCCTTACTGGATGTTGTTTCATACTCTGAAAACGCGATGCCTGTTTTGGACGAGTTGGGAAGGCTCGTAGGATTGATTACGATTCGAGACGTTCTGGACGGATTCTTCAAATATATCTACAAATTGGAACAAAGACAAAACACTGCAGATGCTCTTCAAGTGATTTTAGAGAGCGCTTACGAAGGCATTGCCGTTGTGGATGAAAACGGAGTGTTGCTGGAATTTAATGAAGCTTACAGCCGGTTCACAGGTGTGAAACGTGAGGATGCGATTGGAAGGCATGTAACCGAGATCATCGACAATACCAATCTTCATGTGACCGTCAAAACCGGTGTTCCCGAGCGGGGCGTACTGCAAACGATTCAAGGTCAAGAAATGGTCGTACATAGGATCCCTATCTGGCGTAGTGGCAAAGTAACAGGTGCCATTGGAATGCTAATCTTTGAAGGCGTAACGGAGGTCTACCGAATCTATGAACGACTTCAGCAAGAGCATCGAAAGAAAAAGCCGAAGAAAGAATTATTAACCTTGAAAAAAGAAAAAGACAGTCGCACTACGATGGACGAGATCCTTGGGGAAAGCGAAGAGATATTAAGGGTGAAAAGAGACGCACGGAGAGCGGCCCGAACGTTAGCAACCGTTTTAATTACTGGAGAAAGCGGAACGGGAAAAGAAATGTTCGCAAAAAGCATTCATCATCTAAGTCCATTCTCAACGGGGCCATTCATTAGTGTTAATTGTGGCGCGATTCCAGAGCATTTGTTTGAGTCCGAATTGTTTGGATATGATGAAGGAGCTTTTACAGGAGCGAGAAAAGGCGGAAAGCCAGGAAAATTTGAGCTTGCCCAAAATGGAACACTCTTTCTTGATGAGATTGGCGAGATGCCGCTTGTCATGCAAACGAAATTGCTGCGGATCCTGCAGGAAAGAGAGGTCGAAAGGGTCGGTGGAATCAATAAGTACCCCATTCAAGTTCGAATTGTATGCGCGACCAATCGTAATTTAAAGGAAATGGTCGCGCAAGGCAAATTCCGTGAGGACCTCTTTTACCGATTAAATATCATCCAGCTCCATATCCCGCCTCTTCGCGAACGCAATGGTGATATCCCGATTCTATTATCCTATTACCTGAAGGAGATTTGCGATAAATATCAAGTTCCGTTAAAGACATTCACGTCTGAGGCGGTAGCATCTTTTCGAGATTATTCATGGCAAGGAAATATTCGCGAGATGGTCAATTCGATTGAAAGACTAGTCACATTGGTGGACGGAGACGTTATTGCCGTCCAGAATTTGCCAACTGCGATGTGGGAGAATGATTTCTCCATCGAAAAGGAGCCAGTGGTTCCTTCTCTAATAGAAGAAGCGCGAAACGATGGCAACAAACGTGAAAAAGAAGTAATTGTCCAAGCGTTAAAAAATTCCGGGGGCAACAAGTCAAAAGCGGCCGAAATTCTCGGTATTCATCGTACCACACTTTATCAGAAGCTTAAAAAACATAGAATTCAATAAGTTCTCCATAAAAGATACATTTCTATTAACAGTGTAGTGACTACACTACAACATCCCTACAACTGTAGTGTAGTCACTACAGTTTCCAACATGATAAATCCCCTAGTTTATCCTTTTTTTAAGTTGGCACGCTTCTTGCAAATTAATGAAGTATAACTAAACAAGGGGTGAAAACAAAGGTGGATAACTTTGCAATATTACGCACACCGAAAACGACCTACTACGGCCGCAATGCATTTCAAAATGTTGGAACGGAAGCAGCTCTAAAAGGGAAAAAGGCATTGATTATCAGTGACAAAGTCATGGAGAGGCTTGGTTATGTCAAGGAGTGCCAGCTACAGTTGACTAAACAGGGAGTACAGAGTGAGGTGTATCTCGGCGTACTTTCCGAGCCGACAGATCAATATGTAGCGGAGGCTTTAACAATCCTAATAAGGGAGCAATGTGACCTGGTGATCTCGCTAGGAGGGGGAAGTTGTATCGATACAGCTAAGGCCATCTCTGTTCTTGCGACAAATGGTGGATATATTGGTGACTATATGGGCGGAAAAAAAATCGCTGGAAATAGCCCGTTCCCGCATCTAGCAATTCCAACCACTGCCGGGACAGGATCGGAGGCAACAGATGTCACAGTAATTACAAATACATCGAATGACGTGAAAATGATGATCAAGCAACCAGCCTTTATGCCAGACGTGGCGATCGTGGATCCCTTATTAACTCTTTCCTCTCCCAAGAATGTAACAGCCGCAACAGGGGTAGATGCATTGAGTCATGCGATAGAAGCGTATCTTTCGAAAAAGGCGCACCCCATGACGGATACGCTTGCATTATCCGCGATCAAGCTGATTATCGATCATCTGTTCATTGCTTTCAATGATGGAGAAAATCTCGATGCCCGTGAAGCGATGTCGCTTGGCTCCTACCAAGCAGGAATGGCGTTTACAAATGCCTCTGTTTGTTTAGTTCATGGAATGTCCAGACCCATCGGGGCCCTCTTTCATGTTCCACACGGAATCTCCAATGCGATGCTCCTGCCGGCAGTCCTTGAATTCAGCAAAGAGGCGTGTATTGATCGTTTAGCGGATATTGGAAGAATATTTGACCCAGAGAATGAAAGCCCTTCCAATTTGGAGGCAGCTGATGTGGCTGTTCGTTCAGTTAAGGCTCTTTGTCGCCAATTAAACATCCCTAATTTAAAAGGGTGGGGAATCGACCAAGAAGCATTCGAAAATGTTGTTGAGAAAATGGCCTTTGATGCGATTGATAGTGGGAGCCCCGGCAATAATCCAAGAGTACCGACGTTCAAGGAATTAGTTGAACTTTATCATGTTTGTTATACGTACAAGTTTAGCAACGAAGAAAAAGTGCTATAAGTTTCGTAAGGGAACCGAAAATGAATAGGTGACGATGTATTGCTTGATTGCTCCATTTTTGCTATCCATTTTTTTGACGACGAAGAAAATCCATTTCATGAAAAGGGGAAATGTAAGATGACAACAACCACCACTCAAATACTAAAGAACTTTATCAATGGACAATGGGTTTCATCACAAACAGAAAAATATGAGATCGTCCCAAACCCAGCAACAGGTGAAGAGCTTGCACGAGTTCCAATCTCCACGCGCGAGGACCTTGATGGGGCAGTTCGAATAGCGAAGAAAGCATTTAAAACTTGGGGCAAGACACCGGTACCAAAGCGCGCTCGTATTCTATTTAAATATCAGCAATTATTGGTCGAGCATTGGGACGAGTTGGCAACCTTGATTACCAAGGAAAATGGAAAAAGCTTCAAGGAAGCGTATGGAGAAGTTCAGCGTGGAATTGAATGCGTGGAATTCGCAGCTGGTGCACCATCCTTGATGATGGGAAAACAACTTCCTGATATTGCCACAGACATCGAATCAGGAATGTATCGTTATCCAGTAGGGGTGATTGGGGGAATTACGCCATTTAACTTTCCAATGATGGTTCCTTGTTGGATGTTCCCGCTTGCAATTGCGTGCGGCAATACATTTGTATTAAAGCCATCTGAACGTACACCACTTCTTGCAAATCGTTTAGCAGAATTGTTTAAAGAAGCAGGTCTACCAGACGGAGTCTTTAATATCGTCCACGGTGCACATGATATCGTGAACGGGTTATTGGAGCACGAGGATGTTCCAGCGATATCCTTTGTCGGATCACAGCCGGTTGCTGAGTATATTTATAAAACGGCAGCGGCAAATGGCAAGCGCGTTCAAGCTTTAGCAGGGGCAAAAAACCATTCCATCGTGATGCCAGATGCTGACCTTGATACATCTGTAAAAGAAATCATCGGCGCTTCCTATGGATCTGCTGGGGAAAGGTGTATGGCATGCTCTGTTGTCGTTGCTGTTGGGGATGTAGCAGATCGATTAATTGCGAAGCTGAACGAAGAAGCAAATAAACTTACAATCGGGAACGGTTTGGATGAAGATGTTTTCTTAGGCCCAGTGATTCGCCAGGAAAATAAAGCAAGAACAGCGGACTATATTGAAATTGGAGTGCAAGAAGGAGCTTCCCTCATTCGTGATGGTCGTAACGATGAAGCTTACCATACGAAGGGCTACTTCATTGGACCAACTATCTTTGACAATGTCAATCCTTCTATGAGGATTTGGAAGGAAGAAATCTTTGCACCGGTTCTTTCGATTGTTCGCGTCGACAGTTTAGAAGAGGCAATCGAATTAACTAATAAGTCGGACTTCGGAAATGGGGCATGCCTATTCACAGACAGCGCCAAAGCCGTTCGCTACTTCAGAGAAAATATTGAAGTGGGTATGCTAGGAGTGAACATTGGGGTTCCTGCACCAATGGCCTTTTTCCCATTCTCCGGATGGAAGAACTCCTTCTATGGAGACCTTCATGCAAACGGAACAGACGGAGTCGAATTCTACACAAGACGCAAAATGCTAACAGCACGTCACTAAAATCCATTTAAAAGAGCAGGCGCTTTCAGGCGCCTGCTCTTTTGTTATAGAATTTGCCCGTAATACCACGTGGACCTCCCTCCGTGGAGTAAGTAAGGGAAACGTGCTGGATCACGTGGACCAACCGATTGATATGAAAAGTGCTAGCTAGTTGCCCGGTCGGCTATAGGTCCAAGCCTAGTCATTTTTATACAGATTTTGAATAGGTGTTAAACATCGCTTCAATTTTTTCTACGACCGGAATTCCAAGCTCTTTTTCGATCATTTGTTGATAATGCTTCGAAACCCTTTTGGCATGGAGCAACATCTTTGCTTTTAAGAGCTTCTCGATATATTCAAGATAAATCGATTCTTGATACGGTTCTTTTTTTAATAATTTGTCATAATAGGTTTGTCCATTTTGAGTATCGTTCATTTTCCAGTAGTATTCAGCCAGTTCTTGTAAGAGATTAATATAAAGGACTCGATACCGTTCTCGCTCTAATTCTAAAAAGATATTATACGGATATCCTTCGAAATAGTCTCCTTTATATAAAGATTCTGCTGCTTTTAGGTTTTTTACCCGTTCCAAAGGGGTAGAGGAGTTTCTTGGATCAACTAGTTGCGAGAATTCATTGTTATCAAGATACAGGTGTTGAGCATTTAAAAAATAATGCTCGCCATCGCGTTGGATATACCGTGAGGATGGCCCTTTTTGTAAGTTTGGCTCTAATGCTTTTCTTAGATAAGATAAGGCTACGTAAAACTGGTTATTAGATGATTCTAGCAACCCTCCAGGAAAAATTTCGTCGAGGATGCTTTCTTTGTTTATTTTACTCCCTTGGTGGGTAATTAAATATTGTAAAAGCTGTAAACTCGCTTTGCGTTTAATATGAACGCTTTTATGATTCACACTAAGTTCAAAGTTTCCTAATGTTAGTATTTTAATACCATGGTGGGTCGTTTCCTTGTTTTCTTTGATTACGATAGGTTGCTCGACCGTTTTCATGTCGTGAACTTCGGTCTGTTTTTCCGGGACATCGGCCTGAGATGGGGATGTAAGCCAGTCATAGTTTTTCTCCTTGCGGGTTTCTTGGAATTCTTGTAATCTAATCGAGACTAAGTCTTGTTTGCCTAATTTGGAATAGAGGGTGACTTGCAAATGAGCGATTTCACATTTCAAATAGGCCGAGTGAACGACGTACGTATAAGCCTTCGATAAATAATGTTCTGCTAACTCCCAATCTTCCATTTCAATATAAGTGGTAGCAAGCTCCTTATAAACCCAAGCTATCGCATATTCTAGTTGAAACTCTTCTGCGAGAACCTTCGCTTTATGGATCCATTCAAGTGCCTTTTCATATTCTCCAATTAAACGAAAATATTTTCCCATTGAACAATATGGATACACGATCGATGCGTCGTGCCTCTGTTTCGATATTTTAAGTGTCTCTTCTAGTAAAATTTTCGCTTTCTCCAATTTGTTTTTCATTAAATGGACTTCAGCTAAAACCCAAGAAGAGATGTGATTTGGGTGAAAGAAACTGTTTAAATTCGGATACGATAACGATTCCTGTGCTGCCTGTAGGGCTTGATTGTATTTTCCCATATAGAAGTAAATAACAGATTGCAAGGATAGATTAATGGCAATCATTTCATGATCCTTATTTTTATAGGAAGTTTTTAAGGAATCTGAACAAAGCTGTTCGGCTTTTCTGATTTCTCCGTTGTAAAAGTAAGCGGCTGAAAGCTGATGTTTGTAATGAACAATTGATAATGGATTAACATGTTCATCGTATTTTTCTAAGTTCTTTTGCATCGCAGGAATAATTTTTTCCAATACGTTTAATGGGATGCATTTGACAAGAAATAAACTGATACTTGCTGTATGTAGTCTCGGGGAAACTTCTTCAAAAAACCAATCAATAAGGTCGACAAACTTAGCTGGTGGATAAAATTCCTTCATTTTAGCCATGATATGGGTCGCAACAAGAAAATTGTTACTAGACATGGCATGGGCAAAGGCATGAAAAAAATCCTTTTTCTCTTC
The DNA here is from genome assembly GCF_044803185.1 of Mesobacillus maritimus. Classification (GTDB taxonomy): domain Bacteria; phylum Bacillota; class Bacilli; order Bacillales; family Cytobacillaceae; genus Mesobacillus_B; species Mesobacillus_B maritimus_B. Next base: position 3,406,840 of record NZ_CP085225.1, on the reverse strand, counting down.
ATAAATTTTTGAAAGCTGTTCATGAAACTCTCTTATTTTAGAATGATCGAAACTTTTTGCTAACTGGTTGGTGAGGAAGACACGAAACAGGCTGTGATATCGGACATCCCCATTTTCATTTTGATAGATAAATAGATGGTTTTTTAAAAGGTGGTCAAGCACTTGTTCAGTATGGTTCCGATCTAAGTACTTATCAATAACATCTGAACTGAGCTCATACATGATACAGGTTTGATAAAGGAAAGATTTAATTTCTTCACTTTGCTTTGCAAGAATTTCTTCTCCTAAATAATTATAAATATCTTCTGTTCCTTTGAAATTGATCCAAAAGGACAAACGGTCTGAAGCGTCAGTATCCTTCATTAAGTCCTGTAATAACTGTAAACAAGCGGCCCATCCGTCGGTTTTGGAGTGAATTAAATAAATTTCTTTCGGTTGTAAGCTGATCTTGTGCAAAGAAGTAAAGTATTGAAGGATTTCATTTGGGGTGAATTTCAACTCCTTTGTCCGGAGATAAGCCAATTTATTTTTTAATTTCAAGTTGACCAATTGTAAATTTGGACGAATTCGACTAGTGATGATAAAGGTTACATAAGGAGAGACATGAGAAATGATGCTTGTAAGCATTTGTTCAACTTCTTCACTTTGGTCGATGGTTTGGTAATCGTCGAGGACGATGATTAACCGTTCCGGCCATGACGCTAAAATACTAATCATATTGTCAAGCTCTGCTTCTAGCTCATCGTTCGAAATCTCACAAATGACCTTTTTCCCTGATATTTTCCGCATAATCAATGTTTTAAAATAGGATAGAAAAACAGCAGGGTTGCGATCCATTTGCGATAATTTGTACCAAATACATGGCAGGTTGTTTTCCTTTATGAAGCTAGAGACGAGTGTTGTTTTCCCGTAGCCACCTTCACTGATTAGACAAATGAGAGAACAATCTAGGTGTTCATTTAAATAGCTAAATAACCTGTCTCGAATCAGATAAGGCGAATAATGGGGAACGCTTACCTTTGACTCAAAAAATAGCATATTGTCCCTCCTTTAAATTGTAAGCGGATACATTAATATTTTAAAATATTATGAAAATTATAACATTTACTCATTTAATACTATTTACAATGTGTTTAAATGTCAATAGGTTAGTTAGGGGTATTGTAAGATTTTGCAACCCTACCAGATAGGTTCTGGATAAATAAGCTAGGAACAAAAAAGAAGAATTGGTAAATTGTAAGATTAGCTAAAACCTTGTGTAAGGATGCAGTTAGGTAGATCTTTTATAGTGATGGTAATACGGAAACAAAAGATAGAAGAAAGGGGAGATGACATTCATTTAATCTCATTTCCTTGTACTCTGGAAATGGCGGTAAGCATTTGCATGTAGCTTTCTCAAAGTAAAATACTTATTTGAAAATGGAGGGAAAAGAATGAAATTTGTATTCATGAACTTAATGTCCTATCGTGATTTGCCTGAAGATTTTACAGAGAAGCACAAGAGTGTGTACATTTCCATCCCTAATAGTCTTTATGATCCAGAAAAGGGTCATGAAATGTACAACGATTTTATCGATCAATATGAGCTTGCGATTGATTTAGGCTTTGATGGAGTCGGGGTGAATGAACATCATGCGAATGCTTATGGAATGATGCCTTCCCCGAACATCATTGCCGCGGCTTTGGCTAGAAAGGTGAGAGAATCCGAGAAAACCGCCCTCATCGTCCTAGGAAATAGTTTAGCTCTATATAATCCGCCGATTCGAGTCGCTGAAGAATTAGCCATGCTCGATAATATTACGGGTGGGCGTTTGATTGCAGGTTTCCCAGTCGGAACATCGATGGATACAAACTATGCGTATGGAATTAACCCAGCAGAATTAAGACCTCGTTACTATGAAGCACATGATTTGGTGATGAAAGCATGGAAGGAAAGGGAAGTATTCCATTTTAACGGCAAATTTAATCAGCACCGATATGTAAACGTTTGGACGCGTCCATATCAAGATCCAACTCCACCGGTTTGGATTCCAGGAGGAGCAGCGAGTCAAGAGACATTTGACTGGGTGGCCGAAAATGACTATCAATATAGCTATCTCAGCTTCTATGGACATGAATTTGCGAAGGATAAATTTGAAAAGTTTTGGAAGCGTCGTCAAGAACTAGGGTTAGATAAAAACCCTTACAAAGTAGGGTTCGTCCAAATGATTTGTATTTCGGAAACAGATGAAAAAGCAAAAGAAGAATATGAAGAGCACGTAAACTATTTCTTTGAAAAGAGCTTCCATGTTTCACCTGAATTCGTAGAAGCCCCTGGTTATCGGACAGAAAAGAGTGTCAGAGCTGGGATGCAAAGTCAGTATGGAACAGAGAGTGCAGGTGCCAAACTAAGAGCAGGCCTTACTTGGGAGCAGATGGTGGAAAATGGATATGTCATTGCGGGCTCTCCTGAAAGCGTTGTCAAACAAATCAGGAAAGCGGTTAAAAACCTTCATGTCGGCCATTTCATTGCGTTATTAAACCACGGTTCCATGCCACATGAGCTGGCGCTTAAAAATATCCGCTTGATGGGCGAAGAAGTTATTCCACATGTTCGTGATATTTGGGGAGATGAATATGAGGTTCAGAACTGGCCAAAAATCGAGCAAAAGCCAGCTGTACAAAAAGCATAGAAGGAGGAATGGATGATGTCTACACCAAAATTAGAAACCGTTAAGGTAAGAGATGGAATTGAAGCAAAGGTTTTGGTTGCAGGAGAAGGAAAGCCACTTGTTTACCTTCATGGTGCTGGTGGCCTTCAATGGGATGGATATTTAGATCAGTTGTCGCAGCATTATAAGGTTTATGCCCCATATCATATCGGGACCGGTGGCTCGGTTGGCAAAGATGAGGTACGCGACTGGTGGGATTTAGTGCTTTATTATTATGAGCTGTTTGATGCCTTAGGCTTAGAAACAGTGGATGTAATCGGACATTCATTTGGTGGAATGGTCGCGGCTGAACTAGCATCTACCAATCCAGACCGGGTGAAGAACTTAGTGTTAGTTTGTGCTGCTGGACTTTGGATTGATGAGACACCAGTCAAAGATGTTTTTACGATGTTAAACACACCAGATGTATTATTCCAACACTTATTTGCTAATCTAAATTCGCCAGCAGCTCAAGCGTTTGCAAATGCGATGCCAGAAGAACGGGAAGCGCAGATTGAATTTGTAGTCGCTCAAAATACAGCAGCAGCGGAAGCAGCAAAGTTTATGTGGGGGATTCCTGATAAGGGCTTGAGCCGAAGAATCCACCGGGTGACAGCGAATAGCTGCATTATTTGGGGAGAAAAAGATGCCCTCATTCCAGTTGATTACGCCTATGAGTTCCATAAAAAGCTTCCAGGCTCAAAGGTAGCAATTATGGAAAACTCGGGTCACTACCCACAGGCCGAGGAACTTGAAGGCGTCGTTACCGCCACGTTAGAATTTCTTCAAGCCGCACCTGTGACAAAATGAACTAGGTTATAAGTCAACTAGATTTATTGTGAAGTAGCCACTTTATAGTGTTATAAATCAATGAGTCCCTTTCATTATTAAAGGGACTCATTCATCTATAAAAGGGATGAGGAAAGAAAAAGTTGCGGATTTAAGGAGGAATGGAAATGAAAGTCATTGGGATATCTGGCACGATCATCGGCGAGAAAATGAGTGCTGTAGTGAGGAGGGTATTGACGGAAATACAGAAGGTGGATCCAGATGTTGAGGTAGAATTGCTTGATTTAAAAGACTATCATCTTGAATTTTGTGATGGGCGCGACCCCGAAACGTATGAAGGGGATACCAAAAAAGTGATTGATATCATGAATTCAGGTGATGTGTTTTTATTTGCCACTCCTATTTTTAATGCTTCATTGTCTGGACCTTTAAAAAATCTAATTGATTTGACCCCCGTATCTACACTTCGAAACAAAGTGATGGGATTCATTGCGACCGGTGGGACCTATCAACATTATCTTGTCATTGAAAATCAGTTAAAGCCGATTGCCGGATATTTTCGGGCTTATGTTGCACCGAGTTCGGTTTATCTAACGAGAGAGCATTTTAATGGAAACACGATGATTGAAGATGAGGAGATCCTCAACCGTATTAGTAACCTAGCCGATGAATTAGTTCAAATGCAGAAGTCTTTAAAACCAAATGTTAAAGTTTAGTAGCTGCGAGCATATGAAATTAAATAGATACTATTCGAGGGGATGCTGAAAATGAAGCCTCTCCTATTTTTTTAGCCCCGTGTATCTGCAATCCCTTTTATTCCCCTGTTTATAACTATTGTAGTGACCAATCTCCACGGCCTACAACCGAGATAGGGCGGCAATAGGCGTTCATGAGACCCATTTTTTGCTTTCGGATGCAATTTTGGGCGCCATGAAGAATTCATGAGACCCTTTTTCTGTTCTCGGATGGAATTTGGGCTCCATGAAGCGCTCATGAGAACCTCTTTCTGCTCTCGGACGTAATTTTGGGCTCCATGAAGCGTTCATGAGACCCTTTTTCTGCTCTCGGATGGAATTTTGAGCTCCATGAAGAATTCATGAGGCCCTTTTTCTGTTCTCGGATGGAATTTTGGGCTCCATGAAGTGTTCATGAGACCCTTTTTCTGATCTCGGATGGAATTTTGAGCTCCATGAAGTGTTCATGAGAACCTTTTTCTCTTCTCAGATGCAATTTTGGGCTCCATCACCCTCATTGGTGACCGACATCCTATAAAAATGGGTTACTCGCAGAAGTGTGAACATGTGAGTTAAGGAACAGCGAAACTAGTTTAACCCACAAAAATGAGTGTTTTGTAAGATTAATCTGCTTTTCAGTAAGAAATTAGTTAGAAAGATATCTTATAGTTTGTTCAATGAATAGATAGGTAGTTTTCTAAATAGGAGGAATGATTCATGCAATTTGAAACGAAAATTGGCAGGTCGACAAAAGAACATCTTTATGTCCATGGCTATGATTTAGCTGAGGATTTAATTGGAAATATCACACTTGCGGACATGCTTTTTTTAGGAGTGAAACACCGGAAACCGACCGAACAGGAATCGAAAATGCTGAATGCGACGTTGATTGCGATCTGTGAACATGGGTTTACACCAAGTTCACTCTCTTCCCGCTTAACATATTTAGGAGCACCAGAAGCGATTCAAGCGGCTGTCGCTGCAGGACTGCTTGGGGCAGGTTCGGTTTATTTTGGTGCCATGGAGTATGTCGCTGAAATGCTGCAAAAAACGTATCAAAAGCATGGCGATGATTACTCGACGGAAGAATTAGCGGGGCTTGTCATCCAAGAAAGAAAAGAACAAGGCCTACAACTTCCAGGGTTTGGTCACCATATTCACAAGCCGGTCGATCCGCGTACTCCTAAGCTATTTGCTATCGCAGAGGAACTAGGATTCCTAAACAAACATTCTCAGCTATTGATAGAAATGCATAAACAATTCTGCCAACAAAAGGGGAAAGAAATTACCTTAAACGTGACTGGCGCAATTGGGGCCATTCTTTCAGATATGGACATTGATTATCGACTAGTGAAATCATTTGCGGTTGCAGCAAGGGCGGTTGGGTTAGTTGGTCATATCGCCGAAGAGATTGAAACAGGCCGCGAAGAATCGGTCGCACAGCAGGTATTTGAGTATGTCGAAAATCATACAGACTACAAAGGATGAGTAGATAAAAGTTTCATAGTATGGAAGGTTCTTATTTTGAGAATGGAGGGCTTAAACACAATGATCAATAAGGTGTTCAATTCTGCTGAAGAAGCAGTTGCTGACGTATCGGACGGAAGCACAATCCTATTTGGGGGTTTTGGTGGAGCTGGTGTCCCCTATGAAATCATTTATGCCTTGTGTCACCAGGGAGCCAAAGGGTTAACGGCAGTCAGCAATAACCCTGGATATCATGAGGAGGGCATCGCAAAATTAATTGCGGATGACCGGATTTCAAAATTGCTCTGTTCATTTCCAGTACAAAAGGACAGCTATGTGTTTAAAGAAAAATATAAGCAAGGAAAGATTGATTTGGAATTGATTCCTCAAGGAACACTTGCCGAACGAATTCGAGCGGGTGGGGCTGGGATTGAAGCTTTTTACACGCCCACAGGCGTTGGGACCGAAATCGCAGTAGGCAAGGATGAGAAAGGATTTGATGGGATTCCTTGTATTTTAGAAAAGGCGATAAAAGGCGATTTTGCTTTTATTAAAGCAAAAAAAGCAGATCGCTGGGGAAATCTTGTTTATAACAAATCAGGTCGCAACTTCAATCCAGTTATGGCGATGGCAGGAAAAATTACGATTGCCGAGGTCGATGAAATTGTTGAGGTAGGAGAATTAGACCCTGAATCGATTGTGACACCAGGCGTTTTTGTACAACGTGTTGTGAAAAGGAGCTGATATAAATTGGATAACCGATTGTTAACGAGAGAACAAATTGCTAAGCGGATTGCCAAAGAGCTGCGCGAAGGCGATGTCATAAATTTAGGAATTGGAATTCCCGTGCTTGTTAGTAATTTTGTTTCTCCTGAAAGTGAATATGTCTATCATAGTGAACAAGGGGTCTTAGGCATGGGATCATTGGCGGAACCGAATGAAGCAGACCCCGATTTGGTTAATGCATCAAAAGAACCGGTTACCCTCGTACCAGGGGGAAGCTTCTCTCACTCATCAGACTCTTTTGCGATGGTAAGGGGAAAACATATTGATGTCGCGATCCTTGGAGGCATGCAGGTTTCAGAAAACGGGGATTTAGCAAATTGGAAGGTGAAAGACGTGGGCCTTGGTGGCATAGGGGGAGCGATGGACATTGCGATCGGTGCAAAGGCTGTATACGTAGCGATGACCCATACCAATAAAGATGGACGCCCGAAAATAGTGAAAGAGCTAGATTATCCAGTCACAGCGCTAAACTGTGTAAGCTCTATATTTACAGATATGGCCGTCATTGAAGTAACGAGAGATGGCCTAGTTTTAAAAGAAATCGCCCCAGGTTTTACGGCGGAAGAAGTTCAACAAGCAACCGAGCCCAAATTGATCCTTTCACCAAACTTAAAGGAAATTGCAGTCTAGTATCATAAGAGATTCATAAGGTGTCCCCAGCATTTGTTGGGGACTTTTTGGTCTTATTAATAGAAGAGAGATTTTTTTTAGGCCATGTTAATAAAACCCTTGGTGAAAACAGGTTGATTGGAGCGGAAGGCACGAAGACTCCTGCGGGACTACGGGGCAGGGGAGACCTGGGTTGAAATGGTCCACGTGAGGGACCAATTAACCCCACAGGCGCTTTAGCACCGAGGAGATAGAAAAGCGGAAGCGCCTTGTTCAGCCCCGACAAGCGCTGGAGGTCCGGAAGATGAAGTCGTTCTTTGACTTCACCTGACGGACCATGAAAAGCGGAGGCGACTGCCCAGGGACGACAAGCATAAGACGGGCCCTGTATGAAGGTGTTCTTTACCTTCTGAAAGGGAGTGGCTTATGACTCGAGTCCCTATGAGCCGGAGCTAGACAAGAAGCGACTCGAGGGGCTAGGCGCTGCAGCTATAGACAGGCTCCCCGGCACGCCCGCGGAAAGCGAAGTGCATGGAGCGCAAATCAACCTTCCCCTTTTCAACAGAGAGACTATGAACAAAAGCCTACACAAAAGTAGTTTTTCCATTTTAATTATTTGTTAGAAAATAATTCCTCTTTGTAAGGAAAGCCCTTTCATTATGTAAGTAACTGGTTAGAGCGATTTTTTATAGTAAATGTAGTGGAACACCACAACAAAAAAAGTTGTTTGAGGAGGAATAGGAGATGTTACAAAATTTAATTCATGGGATTCACCACGTAACAGCAGGGGTAGCAGGTGCACAAGAGGATGTAGACTTTTTTACTTCTATTGTTGGCCAACGATTGGCGAAACAAACCGTATTAATGGATGGTCCATTACCAATCTATCATTTGTATTATACGAATGCGGATGCGGAAATCGGATCAGCGATGACAACCTTCCCTTATGGAAAGGCTGGAATTAAAGCAAGAAGAGGATCAGGACAAGTTAAAACAACGTCCTATACCGTTCCTTCAGGTTCATTACCATTTTGGGTTAATCACTTTAACGAGAGCAACATCGAGCATGGGGAGATTGAAGAGCGTTTCGGAAAGAATCGCATAACCTTCCAACACCCATGTGGCCTAGAGTTTGAATTTATTGAAGATGATGCCGATACTCGTAAAGGATATGTAACCGATAAGGTTTCCATTAAAGAAGCGGTAAAGGGCTTCCATAGTGTAACAATGTCTGTGCGTGAAGTAGAAGAACAAGATCGCTTCATTAGAGAAGTGTTAGGCTATGAGTTTACAGGTCGGGAAGGGCAATACTACCAATATGAATTAAATGGTGGCGGAGCGAATAAAACGCTATACGTCATTCATGAGCCAGATCTTCCACAAGGAAGCTGGGGCCTTGGAGCTGGAACGATTCACCATGTGGCCTTTGCGGTTGATACGGATAAAGAATTAAATGAAGTAAGAGAATTGGTCACAGGCTTGGGCTATACCGATATGTCCGAAATTAAAGACCGTTATTACTTCCATTCCGCGTATGTAAGATCACCTGGTGGAATCCTTTGTGAGTTTACGACTAGTGATATCGGTTTTACCATTGATGAGTCTTTTGAAGAGCTTGGACAAACCTTGCACCTTCCACCTTGGAAACAAGATGATCGTGATGAAATTCTTAGTCAACTTGAACCGGTTACAAACCCTCAAAAACCGTTAGTAAGGTAAATTAGGGGGGAACTGATGAATATTCATCTTCAACAGCCAGTGGTCACACGCGGTGTTCCATTAATGAACGCGAAGGCCGTAGTCTTCATGGTACACGGACGCAATCAAACGACGGATTATGTCATGAACCTAGTTGACCGGTTAAATCTGCCTGACGTTCATTATGTTGCCCCACAAGCCGCTGAGAATAGTTGGTATCCGAAGGGGTTCATGGAGAACCTCTCCGAGAACGAACCCTACTTAAGCAATAGTTTAGACTGTTATGAGCACCGTATTTCAGAGTTGGCCGAACTCGGGATTCCTAAATCAAAAATGATCCTATTAGGTTTTTCACAAGGAGCATGTTTGACAGCTGAATACGTCCTGCGAAACCCTGAGCGGTATGGTGGAGTGATCCTCTATACAGGGGGAATCATTGGACCACTTGGAACGGATTGGAACATGAGAGGTTCCTTAAATGGGACACCTGTTTTTCTAGGCTCAAGTGATGTTGATGAATGGGTTCCGGAGCATCGGATTCATGAAACAGCCAACCTGTTTGAAAAGATGGGGGCCAACACGAAAACCGTTATCTATAAAGGGATGGGGCATCTCATTAATGATGCGGAAATTGATTTTGCTAGAGGGATCATTCGGAACGTTCAGGCTAATAAAATAGGTTGAAAAGATGAAGGTATCCTTGGATTCGATTTGTAGCTGAAGGGAATCTGAAAATAGGATGATTTAAGAATCCTTTATGATTCCCTTTGCCCTTCCTGAAAAGAAAAAGCCAAGTTTATCGCTTAAGCTTTTCTTATGGAAGGGTTTTTTGTATTTAAAAAGGCTGGTTTTCGTAAGATTGTTGTTAAAATCCTTTAGCCGATTTTAACGCAAGGTAAGCTATTTTTGTACGTTACAGTAGGTTTGCAAGCTCTTTTCTCAGCATTAAAAAGCTATTTTGCAGTGACACAACCTTCATTCATCCTATTTTGTATCGAAAAACAACAATGTTTGAGAAAAGAGCCTTTTAAAATTCCTGAGCAAGGGAGAATTATCAAAATGAAAGCGTTTTTATACGAGAGTCAAAATGCACGTGTGAAGTTTGGGGTTGGATTCCTTAAGGAAGTAGGAAATGAACTCAAAGAATTAGGCGGGAAAAGGGCGTTAGTGATAGCAACTCCAGAACAAAGGGAGCTTGCGAATGAAGTGGCTACTTTACTTGGGGACTTATGTGCAGGAATTTATACTGAAGCGATCCAACATGTTCCGAGAGAATCGATTGGCCAATCCATGCATGTTGTTCAAGAATTACAGATTGATAGTTTTGTTCCTGTTGGCGGAGGCTCTTCCATTGGTCTCGCTAAAGCATTAGCATTAGAAACTTCATTTCCCATTCTCGCCATTCCAACAACCTATGCTGGATCAGAGATGACACCGGTTTGGGGAATCACTGAAAATGGTCAGAAAAAAACAGGGAAAAACATGATTGTAAAGCCGAAAACCGTTATTTATGATCCAAATTTAACAGTCACCTTACCTCCAAGCTTAACGGTAACAAGTGGAATGAATGCGATTGCTCATTGTGCAGAAGGGCTTTATGCCGAAAATGCGAACCCAGTCATTTCTATTATGGCAGAGGAGGGAATTCGTGCCGTAAGTTCTTGTTTACCAAGGATTTTAGAAAATCCAGAAGATATGGATGCACGATCGGAAGCCTTATATGGAACCTGGATGGGTGGGACAGTACTAGGGTCAGTAGGAATGGCTTTGCATCATAAGTTATGTCATGTACTTGGTGGCAACTACAAGCTACAGCATTCTGAGACACATACGGTTATTTTACCTTATGCGATTTGGTACAATTCCACTTATGCCCCAGAAGCAATGGCGAGAATAGCCCGGGCGATAGGTTCGGAAGTAGACGACGTCGCAGGAGCGATATTTGACCTCTCGAAATCCCTTGGTGTCGCCGTTTCCTTAAAGGAAATCGGCATGAAAAAGGAAGACCTTGACGAAGCAGCAGTGATTGCGACGAGAAATCCGTATTATAATCCACGTCCAATTGATGGTAGTGCGATTCGTAGTTTATTAGAGTATGCGTTTATAGGAGAAAGACCGGTGCAAGGAAGAACACTGTGATTTAGGAACTTGTTTTATCAGTGAAATCCCAAGGGAAGTAGATGTTCAGGGTAAATGCTCCCATTTTCTAATTAACAATACAACTTTACCGTTGAACGAAACGAATGAAAGAATTAAAAGGTAAGTCCCTTCGTTTTTAAAAAATTTAAATGGGGTGCAATTTATGGAAACTAAAAAGTTCTGGACCTATGAAAATAAATTACTAATCTTGCTATTCTTTGTTTGGGGTTTCGTATTCGTTGACCGCTTGGCACTTAATTTCTTATTTCCATTCATGACGGAAGAATTAGGATTAACGAATACCCATATTGGAATCATAGTTTCAGCATTTTCTTTAACCTGGGCTTGCTCGGGTTGGTTCGGCGGTTTCTTTTCAGACAAAATCGGTAAAAAGAAAAATATTTTAATGATTTCTGTTCTTTTATTTTCGTTTTGCTCTCTGTTAACAGGGGTAGCAAATGGATTTTTAATGTTAATCATCTTTCGAATGTTAATGGGGGTCACAGAGGGGCCAGTATTCCCAGTTGCTCAATCGTTGTTATCTGTTGCATCCTCACCCCACCGTCGCGGGTTTAACATGGGCTTGTTCCAAAGTTCATCAACCGCTTTGTTGGCCAGCTTCTTAGGGCCAATTATTATTGTGGCATTAGCGAATACCTTTGGCTGGAGACCAACATTTTTCCTTACAATTATTCCAGGTTTAATTCTCTTCTTCTTTATTTGGAAGGTTGTAAAAGAACCAGAGGAATTAACAGTTGAAGATGAAAAACCAGAGGAAAAAGTTCCCTTGTCATTAGTTTTGAGAAATAAGAATGTAGTCGTCTCCGTTTTTGTTGCCATCTTTACTGTTACTTGGTATATCAATATCAATACTTTTACCCCTCTATATTTAGTCGATAAAGGAATGTCCCCAAGCAATATGAGTTTTATCATGGCTGCATTAGGATTAGGCGGCATTCTTTGGGGGTTTGGTGTTCCTGCAATCTCAGATAAGATTGGCCGGAAACCTACGATGATTCTCTTTTCGTTTTTAACCGCAGTTGCACCATTAGGGTTTATTTTATTAGGCACCAGTCAAATGGTATGGTTAATGATCGCCGCATTTATCGGCAATGTTGGGGTAGGGACAATGGTACTGTCTATGTCAAATATGCCGTCGGAATCGGTTCCGGCTAAATATGTGGCAACAGCTGTCGGTTTCATTATGGCTATGGGTGAACTGATTGGCGGCGTGGGATTTACAACGCTAGCGGGTATAGCAGCAGACAAGTTCGGGTTAGTGGCAACGATGTGGATTGCCATTGGTAGTACGGTACTATGTGGTTTCTTGGCATTCCTTTACTATGAAACAGCGCCAATTAAAATAAATAAACAAAAGATACAACAAGATGCACCTACTGGGACTGAAATCTAATCAATGCAAAACCACTGAGAAATAAGATTACAAAGTGATGCCTTGAGCGAAGTGGAAGGAATGATAGAAGGATGATAAATATCGGGATACTATTAATTCGTTTGGTCATTGGGATCTTATTCATTGGACATGGAGCTCAAAAATTGTTTGGCTGGTTTGGTGGTCATGGATTACAAGGGACAGGAGGTTGGTTTGACTCCATTGGAATAAAGCCTGGAGTAACCATGGCATTGGTTGCAGGGTTAGTCGAACTTGTGGGCGGAGTGATGTTTGCCGTAGGATTTTTAACTCCACTCGCAGGAATTATGATTGCCGGAACCATGATTATTTCGATTGTAAAGGTACATGGCTCAAATGGGTTATGGGCCCAAGCAAATGGCTATGAATATAACCTAACTTTGTTGGCTGTTGCGATTGGGATTGCTTTAATCGGACCTGGTCAATATGCGCTAGATTCATTTTTATTCTAAAATATTGAGGTTCGGGGAGGTACCCTGTGCTTCTACCTGAAATTCCTGGAACAGGGGGGCGAAAGCATGCGGGAAAAGAAAGACAATGTCATCCATTTACCTGATTTGTCCTTCGTACAATGGTGTGAAAAAAGTTACGGGCTTAATCGAGGTGTTTACAATACGATTGATGCTTGGTTTTATGAGAATGGAACGAAGGATATCCTTAAGCGAAGAAAATTGATTGTCTATTTTTTAAATCATTACAAACAAGATCAATTCGATGGGAAAAGAATTAAATTTGGGCACGGACGTTTAACATCATTATTATCTGAATATTCAAATAGAAAGGCGGAATAAAGGGGACAGGGAAGGGCTCATGCCATACTTATTACTTATTTATTAAAATTTGCTCAAACATAAGAAGACAGTGTGGGACGTCTATCCTTACGCATTTGAAGATGTTTAATGAAAAGTAGTCTTCTCGATTTGAGAAGACTTTATTTTTCGGTGTGCGCCAGTATGAACTATAACTTGGTGGTGAAAGTCACTAATTGCTTAGCAGTACGTACTGTTAGCATAGCAAAAATGTCTCGGTCTATGAAACTCTTCGTCCGTCTTGCGCTAACGTACATTTGGTGGGAGACATAATGAACCATGAGCATAAGAACTCTGTTGTTTTCAACTAGTTCAATATGTCCTATTTCAAGGCCAGCCTGAAAAAGTCTAGATGCACGATTTGTTCATGATACCTATTAATAATGAGTCGGGATAAGATGAATGAAAGGTTAAACGCGATTACGACACCAATATAAATAGTCCTCCAAATTGAGAAGACTATTTTTTCTGTACAAGGGGCTTGATGGATAACAAATAGTCCACTACAGGGGCATTGACAGTAAGTCAATAACAAGGTTGTCATGATGGTACTATCATGCATAAGTCTAGTTCGTATCGAAATACTAGATTGTGAAGGGGTGTTTATTATGAGAACGAAAGAAGAAAATAAGCTGCTATAAGCTTAACTACCACTGAAATTTCAAATATTTGGTCAGCTCATTTAAAAATAACGATGGAGCTAAGGTTATTTGAATATTTTTATGAATCAGTGGAGCATCCTGAAATTAAAAAAATTATTGAAAAGATGATTACTCACTCGAACCAGAATCTGACTGAACTAAAGAAGCTATTTACCCAAGACGGTCTTACCCTGCCAACGGAAAGTGAATCATCCCCAGATGACAACGAGGCACAATCAGAACCAAAGCTTGTTGAGATTGTAAAATCTACTGGTGGGGTTTGGAAAGATTCAATTGATACAGTTTGGGTTCATTCTGCTGCCATTTTTGAAAATACAGGTGATGTTCCTATAGAAATTGGAGAAACACAGATGAACTTTAAAGGTCAAGACGGAAGCATTTTGGGCACAGCTACAATGGTTTATTCGGTCCCAGGTGTTGTCGATCCCGGTGAACAAGCGTATATCTCCGAAACCACAATTCTAGAGGGAATTACTGACCCTAGCGACTATAAGGAGACCACGTATAATTTTTCATTTGATGAAACAGATGGGAATGCGAATTTACTTGAGGTTTCAGGTGTGAAAGGGTTTCTAGGGACGGATGAAATGTCTTCACCCTATCGAGTGACAGGACTTGTAAAAAATACAACAGATAAATTACAAGATGATATTCGGATTTCTGCAGCGTTACTTGCGGAAGATGGAACATTGTTAGGTGTGTTAAATGGAAGTGTCGATGTTGGGGTGAATTCGGGTTCTGAAGCTGGCTTTGATCTAAGCTACCCCGAGGTTCCAAAAGATATTGCAAGCAAAGTAAAAACGGTCGAGGTTAAGGCATACGGTTGGACCTGGTAAACATTGAAAAAAGCATGATAGGAGAGTTGATATGATTAAGAAGCCCCTTTTTTCCTTCCTATTCATTATAGCATTGCTGACGGCTTGTTCATCTGCAGATGAAGAAAAAGCAAATCAAGATCAGGCTGGGACGGAAAATGGTGAAGAAAACAGTGAGCAAATTGAAGTAGATAAAGGGCTGTTAAATGTTGAAATAACATTGCCTGCTACGTTCTTTGAAGACGAGGAGGACCTTGAAAGCACCAAAGCCGATGCAGAGAAAGAAGGCATTAAAGTAACAAAGAACGATGATGGTTCGCTTACTTATAAAATGTCCAAAGCGAAGCATAAGGAAATGATGCAGGAGATGCAGACAGAAATGGTTGCTTCAATTGATGAGATGAAAAATAGTGAAGATTTTACATCGATTCAAGATATTACTCATAATGATTCATTCTCAGAGTTTACCATGATTGTCGATAAAGAGGCATACGAAAATAGCTTTGATTCGTTTGCGGTCTTCGGTCTTGGTTTTTCAGGAATGTACTATCAGTTGTTCAGTGGAGTAAATCCGGACGATTATAAAGTGGACATCATTGTAGAAGACGCTGATACTCAAGAAGTAATCACTGAGGTAACCTATCCAGATGACTTGGAAGAATCCGAAGAAGAAGGACAGGAGTCAGATCAAGGACATGCAGGCACTCATACGGGGGGCTGAGTGGGACAGAGGGACAGGTACACTGTCCCTTTTTTTGTTGCAAATGCAACGAAATTACGGTAACTTTAATGTAAGTTGATTTTATTGCATTTGCAACAAAACATGTGCAAAGGAGCTAACGATGAAGGAAATTTTACGTGAAATAGGAATGATTGCGAGGGCATTAGATTCTATTAGTAATATTGAATTCAAAGAATATGACCTTACAAAAGGGCAGTATTTGTACCTAGTGCGAATATGTGAAAATCCAGGAATCATTCAAGAAAAGTTAGCGGAGATGATAAAAGTGGATCGGACAACAGCAGCTCGTGCAATCAAAAAGCTTGAAACAAATGGTTTTATTGAAAAGAAAGACGATCAAGATAACAAAAAAATAAAGAAACTCTTTCCAACAGAGAAAGGGAATAACGTTTATCCTTTAATTCTAAGAGAAAATAATTATTCTAATACCATTGCATTAGATGGATTGTCCGAGAGAGAAGTAGAAACCATATCTAACCTTCTTCAAAGAGTAAGAAAAAATATCGAAAAAGACTGGGAGAATGTAAAAAAGGGAAACAAGAGAAATTATTAATGATATTAAGGAGCGACCTAATTAACATGAACATAAATACAAAACAGTGTACCCTTGGGGATTTACATCAACTTCAAGAAATTAGCTATGAAACATTTAATGAAACTTTTAAGCATCAGAATTCACCCGAAAATATGAACGCCTATTTGGAAAAGGCGTTTAATTTGACGCAATTAGAAAAAGAGTTATCTAATCGTTCTTCGCAATTCTTTTTTGTTTATGTTAATCAAGAAGTAGCTGGATATTTAAAGGTTAATATCAATGATGCTCAGACTGAGGAAATGGGGAACGATTCACTTGAAATCGAGAGGGTCTATATAAAGAATAAATTTCAAAAGCATGGGCTTGGTAAATATTTGCTAAATAAAGCGATAGAAATTGCGGGAGAACAGAATAAAAAGAAAATCTGGCTGGGCGTATGGGAAAAAAACGAAAATGCAATTGCGTTTTATAAGAAAATGGGGTTTGTTCAAACTGGAGCCCACTCATTTTATATGGGTGATGAAGAACAAACAGACTTTATTATGACGAAAATAATGTAGCAAGACAGAGGGACATATACACTGTCCCATTTCGTTCGAACCCTGGGACAATGAACCTGTCCCTCTGTCCCACCTCTGTCTTATTCAGGTTTCTTCCCACCTATTGCTTCCATAATTCCTGTGGAGGCTTCTTTTAGTTTTTCGCCACAAAATGCGACATATTCTTCGTTCACATTTGATGCGAAGCCGAGACAGGCTATGACCATTGAGATCTTGCCATATGAGTTGAAAATGGGGGCAGAGATGCCGAAAACGCCTGGTGTATATTCTTCATAACTCACTGCATATCCCTTTTTTCGTACCTCTTGTAAACTCTCCATGAAGGTTTCCAAATCAATTATCGACTTATCGGTAAATGGCTTCAAACTGACTGTTTGAATAAGTTCATTCCGTTTTTTCTCATCGAGATGGGCCAAGTAACATTTCCCAAATGAAGCGCCAGTTAAAGGGAATTGCTGCCCTAATTTGACCGTTACTTGAATCGGATTGTTTGGCGAATCTGGTTCTTCTTTGGAGACATACATCAAGCGGTCTTGAGAGGTCGAGGCCGGTTCAAGCAACACACTGGTTACTCCAGTTTCCTCAGATACCCACTTGAGAAATGGCTTGGCAAGTTTGAGATAATCAACAAATTCTGTTGCTCTTGAGCCTAAAACAATTAAGTATGGACCTAGCGTATATTGTTTCGAATCCTCATCAAATGAGACAAACCGATACTGGGTTAATACCTTTAAAATTCGATGGCAAGTGCTTTTATTAATTGATAAGTTCTTAGAAATTTGTGACAAGGTTCGTTCTGTTGTGGTAAACCGGCTTAAATATTTTAAAATCACGATGGCTGACTCAAGAGCAGGAACTTCAGACTTTTCTTTCACATTGTTTTTATCCATTTTTAAGCTCCCATTAAGTTTCTTTCCGTTCGCTTCCTTTACGGTGTAAATAAGAATAAAATAGAAAAAGAGTTTTGTCAATTTTATAAAAGATACAGATTTTACTAGGTAGAGCCAATTTTCTAAATATTTTATTGACGAAGGAAGCACAAAAGAGGTATGATTGTTCCGTAAGAGGTACGATTATTCCGCATGTGGGACGAAATGAGGTTTCTCCAAATTGTAAACCTTTTCTAACAAAAACTATTTTTTTGGTTAATTCGTTCCGTATACGGTACATTTAATTTATATATGGAACAAGAATGAGAAGAAGGAGTGTTTTTAGATGGCTGGTCCATTAGAAGGCATCAAAGTACTTGAACTGTCGAGAACACTTGCGGGTCCGTTTTGCAGTATGCAATTAGCGGATATGGGTGCGGAGGTAATCAAGGTTGAACAGCCGGGGATTGGGGATGAAACCCGAAGCTATACTCCACCCGAAATCAATGGCCAATCTTGTTATTTTATGAGTCTTAATAAAAATAAAAAAAGCATTACACTGAATCTGAAATCGGAAGAAGGACAAAAGGTTGTCAAACAACTCGTCAAGGACGCCGATGTATTGATTGAAAACTTCCGCAACGGAACAATGGAAAAATTCGGATTAGGCTATGACGTGCTTAAAGAAATCAATCCTCGCCTCGTGTATTGTGCAGTCAGCGGGTTTGGGCGTTCCGGTCCGATGAAAGATGAACCAGCTTACGATTTAATCATGCAAGGATTCGGAGGGTTGATGAGTGTGACGGGGGAGGAAGGTAGAGCTCCGGTCAAGGTAGGTTTTTCGGTTGTCGATTTAGCAACTGGTCTATATGCCGCCCTTGGGATTGTCCTTGCCATCCATGCGCGCGAAAAGACGGGAAAAGGTCAATTTGTTGAATCCTCTTTATTAGAAACAATCGTTTCATTGACCAATTATTTAGGTCAAAACGTTTTAGCAACTGGAAAAGCGCCTGAGCGTTTAGGCTCGGCCCACCCATCGCTTGTTCCTTATCAAGCTTTTGAAACAAAAGATGGGTATGTCATTATTGGCGTTCCGAATGATTGGTTATGGAAGAAAATGTGTGATGCCTTAGGACTTGATGATTTAAAGGATCATCCCAAATACGCTGAAAACATCAATCGCGTCGCGAATAGAGAAGAACTTGTTGGCATCCTGACAGAATATACAAAAACCAAAGAATCAGCAGAAATTATCGACATATTAAAACGCGCTGGCGTGCCAAGCGGACCCATCAATAACATTGCTCAGCTTCTTGAACATCCTCAAGTGATCCATCGTGAAATGGTTCAAGAAGTACAGCATCCGACCATTGGCGCCTTAAAAATGCTAGGTGTTCCCTTGAAGTTATCCGAAACACCAGGGTCGATACGCAAGGCGCCACCTTTATTAAGTGAAAACACAAAAGAAGTGCTAGAAACACTTGGATACAATAGCGAAGACCTTAAAAATTTTAAAGAGAAAGGAGTTATTTAATATGAGTAAGCATATCGCAGTGATTGGCGGCGGGACGATGGGCCGAGGCATCGCTTATACTGCTGCATTAGCAGGGTTCAAGGTGACATTACAAGATATTTCTGAACAAGCGACACAAAATGCAAGAGAATATATTGAAGGACTTTTAAATAAAAGCGAGGAAAAGGGGTTTATCGAGGTAGGCAAAACCTCTGAGGCAATTGAAAACTTGCACTATACGACAGAGCTGAAAGAAGCGGTTTCCAATACCGACTTAATGATTGAAGCAGCTCTAGAAAAAATGGATTTGAAAATTAAGATTTTCCAACAAGCAGATGAATGGGCACCTGCACACGCAATCTTAGCAACCAATACGTCAACGATGAGCCCGACCGAAATTGCTGCAGCAACGAAAAGACCTGAACAATGTGTGGCCATGCATTTCTTTAACCCTGTTCATCGCATGAAATTAATTGAAATCATTCGTGGATTAGATACATCAGATGAAACGGTGGAAACAATCAAACAGGTTTCTGAACAAATGGGGAAAGAAACGGTTGAAGTCAATGAGTTTCCTGGGTTTGTGACGAGCCGGATGAACTGCTTGATTGGAAATGAAGCAATGAACATGTTGATGGAAGGAGTAGCATCAGCGGAGGACATTGATAAAGCCATTAAGCTTGGGTTAAATCACCCGATGGGCCCGCTGGAACTGGCTGACCTTGTTGGGCTAGACAGTCGCTTACGGAACATGGAATATTTGTATTCGCAATTAGGGGAGAAGTACCGCCCAGCTCCGATTCTAGCAAAATATGTAAAGGCAGGACGTTTAGGACGAAAATCTGGTCGTGGGTTTTACGACTATAATAAATAGGAAGGAACGTGACACATATGACAACTCTATCATTATCCGAAGATATTAAATTTTTAAAAGAAGGCGTAAGAGACTTTATTGACAATGAAGTGGATCCACTAGCGATGGAAATCGAAGAGACTGATTCTATTCCTGAGAAAATCATGACGATGTCCAAAGAAATGGGGCTGTTTGGACTAAGCATTCCTGAAGAATATGGTGGGACTGGAATCGGCATGGTTGGAAAATGTGCGATTTATGAGGAACTTGGTAGAACCCATAACGGATACACGACCGTAATCGGTGCTCATACGGGGATTGGTTCGGTTGGGATTGTTGAAATGGGAAATGAAGCTCAAAAGCGCAAATACCTGCCAAAAATGGCGAGTGGAGAATTAATAGGTGCTTTTGCTTTAACAGAACCAAGTGCGGGCTCCCATGCGACCAACTTGAAAACAACCGCCGTCCGAAAAGGTGATAAATACATCTTAAATGGCAGTAAGCATTATATTACTAATGCTCCCATTGCGGATGTCTTTACAGTTATGGCGGTTACGGATCCAAGTAAAGGGTCAAAAGGGATTACTTCATTTATCGTTGAAAAGGATTTCCCCGGTTTTATTGTCGGGAAAAACGAAAAGAAAATGGGCCTTCACGGCTCTCAGTCAGCGGAAATTTTCTTTGAGGATTGTGAAGTTCCAGTTGAAAACGTTCTTGGCGAAGAAGGGCAAGGCTATGTGAATGCGTTGAAAATTCTTGCCAACGGACGTGCTGGACTTGCAGCTAGAAACCTTGGTTCCTGTGAAAAGTTGCTAGAAATGTCTGTGAGATTTGCCAATGAGCGGATTCAGTTTGGCAAGCCAATTTTTGAACAGCAAATCATTCAACACTATTTGGCGGAAATGGCGCTTGATACAGAAGCATTGAGAAGCATGACGTACCGTGTAGCAGAAATGGTCGACCAAGGCGCAAAGGTCATTAAGGAAGCCGCAATGGTAAAACTATTTGGTTCTGAAGTATACAATCGCGTAGCCGACAAAGCGGTTCAGATTCACGGGGGAATTGGGTATATTGCCGAGTACCCAATTGAACGCTTCTACCGTGATGCCCGGATCACAAAGATTTATGAAGGAACATCTGAAATTCAAAAGAATATCATTGCTGCACAGTTGAAGCGGGAATATCTTTAATTTGACCAAGTGAGCATGACCTATCACCCGCACTAGTAAAATTAAAATGTTCATGAATATAGCTAGAATCCTTATTTGAAGGAATCTAGCTATATTTATGTTTTATCACTTTTCCGAGTTTCTTCTATATAATTAACCCATGATTTTAATCCCCACTACGAATCCTTTCGTGCACAGGATGGACTGTGACAAAGGCATTTTATCCATCCCACTTATAAGCTTAATGAACTGAACCAAAAGCAGTAGTCTTATTTCAAGCCGGCACTTTGTTTAAGTTTAAAATGGACGACGGCACTATAAAAGCGACGTCCGTCTTCGCCAACGTACATTTGATGGGAGACAGAATGGACTCCGAGCAGAAGGGCTTTGTTGTTTTCAATTTGGGCTTGAATTTTTTCTTCTAACTTTTTGATGCTTTCCGCCTCATAAAACTCAACTTTATCTTCATAAAAATCCAAATTCAGTTGTAAACTCATCTTTTCCTCCAAAAGGTATAATAAGCCTTATTTTATCATTTGGATTGATTATTCTTCAATGGTTCGCAAGAGAATTAAATAGATGCTTCTTATTATGGCGTTCAATAAGAGTCATATGTCTGGTGGGACAAGGGACCTGTCCCCTTGTCCCAGCTAGGACCACTACAAGGATTCTAATAAAATGGCCATGCCCTGACCGCCGCCGATACAAAGGGTGGCTAGACCAAATTGTGTTTGGCGTGCCAACATTTCGTGAATCAGCTTCGTGATGATAATCGCACCAGTTGCACCCAGTGGATGTCCGAGCGCAATTGCGCCACCGTTGACGTTTACTTTGTTGATATCCAGATCAAGTTCGCGGATGACGGCAAGTGATTGCGACGCAAAGGCTTCATTCAATTCAATAAGTCCAATATCGTTTAAATCGAGGCCAGTCTTTTCTAACAGCTTATTGACTGCCGGAACGGGTCCAACACCCATGTAACGAGGATCAATTCCTGCTACGGCCCAATTGCTTACCTTTGCAAGTGGCTTCAAACCAAGTGATGTTGCTTTTTCCTTTGTCATTAAGAGGAGGGCACTTGCACCGTCATTACGGCCACAAGCATTCCCGGCGGTTACAGTTCCATCTTTTTTAAAAACAGGTTTTAAACTAGATAGTTTTTCTAAAGTGGTTTCGCGCAGATGTTCATCTTTACTAAATAAAAAAGAATCGCGTTTGTTTTTTACTTGAATTGGGGTAATCTGAGATTGAAAATTTTCAGCTTCCCATGCTTGTTTCGCTCGGTTTTGGCTTTCTAAAGCAAAAGCATCTTGGTCTTCACGGCTAATATTATATTTTTCCGCCACGTTTTCAGCAGTTACGCCCATTCCTAAATCTTTCCCATACATTTCCATTGGTTGTTGGCCATTTTCAAGATTGGAATCGACGGTATAAGGATTGCCTTCTCCAAAACGAGCATTTCGAAGGTAGATTGGCGCTCGGCTCAGATTTTCGGTACCGCCCGCAATGACCACTTCATCTGGATGGAAGGCAAGATGTTGCACCCCAGAGACTACCGCTTGGATGCCAGAAGCACAAAGACGGTTGACCGTATGGGCGCTCGCCGAAATCGGAATCCCTGCACGAAGACTCGCAACCCGAGCGACATTAGAGGACTCTGTTGATTGTCGCACCTCACCCATGATGACTTCGTTGACCATTTCAGCGTCAAGCCCAGAAGACGCGAGAACATCCTTCATGACTGCTGCGGCTAAATCCCCCGAATTTACCGACTTTAAGCTTCCGCCAAATCGTCCAACCGCTGTTCGCTTCGCTTCAACCACTACATATTCATGACTCATAAGAATAAATGCTCCTTTCTATTACACTGTTAAAATAAAAAATCTGTTCATAGTTGAATTTTGCTTTCTGTATGTGTACGCTATGCGTATAGTTATACGAATAATGTATTATAGTTTAATTATAGAACTTTTCAGAAAATAATCAATGGTATTGTTCGTTTTAAGAGAAATGAGAAATCAAATGAAAATAAGAGAGGCTAAAGAAATGGAAAAAGCAGAATCAAATTATTTCGTAAACTCGGTCGCAAAGGGGTTTGCTGTCTTAACTGCGTTTGACTCTAGTAACAACACCATGTCATTGAGTGAGCTGGAAAAGAAAACAGGAATTAATAAGGCAACGGTACGAAGATTTGCGCTTACCCTCGTGGACCTCGGATATCTCGTTCTTACCGAGGATAATAAATTCAAGCTAAGCCCTAAAGTCTTGGATCTTGCTGCTCACTATTTAGAATCACTTAACCTGCCAGATTTAGCGCACCCTATTCTTGAAAGAATCTCATCGACCATCAAGGAATCAACCAATCTAGCTGTATTAGATGATGCGGACATTGTTTATGTACTGCGAGTAAGTGCAGCAAAAAGGATCATTGGGACGAATTTAAGAGTAGGTTCGAGGCTCCCGTATTATGCGACTTCCTTAGGGAAAGCGCTCGTTGCTTGGTTGCCAGCAGAGGAGAGAAAAGCGATTTGGAAAAAGGCAGAAGTAGAAGCCTTTACCGATTACACAATAACGGATTTTGACAAACTGGAAGTCAATTTTGAAGATTGTAGAAGGAAAGGCTATGCAGAGGGGAACGATGAATTAGAAGTTGGCCTTCGTTCCATTGCCATTCCCATTTTTAATAAAAACGGTGAAGCGATTGCCGCCATTAATATTTCCACGAATTCGATGCGGACCTCTGAGGATAAAATAAAAGAAGAATTTTTGCCATTACTTAGAGGGGGAGCAGAAGAAATGAACAGATTTATGAAATCGTTTTGTTAATTAAGAATCCTATCATAGTTGTTTCTGTTGAGGAGCATTAATAAAAATACTAAAACCGCTTGGAAAGGATTGAACAGATCCAAGCGGTTTTTATTTGTACTGTCAGATTTAACTAAGGTACGATTGATCCTATTTCCTCAGATTTCAAATATAGTACGACGAAGTGACTTTAGAACATTTACCCCAATTTCACAAAATCAATAAACGCCTCTACTTTACTATCTAAGAAATTAAGCGTCCCTTTATCAACCAATTGACCTGTTTGTTCATCAAACTTCTGATTGGCACTCCCAATCAGTACTTCATTTCCTCCTGGTGGAAGGATCTTAGCCTGAATACCAGGAGAAGATAGAATTTCACGCAGATGCATTTGCGCACGTACCGTTCCGAGCATCCCGAGCGTAGCGCCAAGAGCCATCACTGGTTTTCCAATGAATACCTTATCCACTCTAGAAGCCCAGTCTAAAGCGTT
Source organism: Mesobacillus maritimus (assembly GCF_044803185.1). Lineage (GTDB taxonomy): Bacteria > Bacillota > Bacilli > Bacillales > Cytobacillaceae > Mesobacillus_B > Mesobacillus_B maritimus_B. Next base: position 3,382,671 of record NZ_CP085225.1, on the reverse strand, counting down.
CTTTAACACACCAGGAACCGACCAATTGTATTCTGGTGTAATAATAATGACTCCGTCGGCCTTTGATATAGCCTCTTTAAATTCCTTTACAGCCTGTGGTGGGCTGTTTTCTTCATCTTGATCAAAATACGGCAATGAACGGATATCGGCAATGGTCATGTTCAATTTTCCCTGGTATCGCTCTTCTATTGTTTTAAATAGTTTCATATTATAAGACTCTTTTCTTAGACTTCCTACGATGGTAACGATGTTCATGATTATTCCTCCCACTTTTGTTCTTCATCTTTTGTAAAAGACTGTTTTCGTAAAGATTGTTTTTCAGATCCAAATTCGTTGGCACGATACCGGATATAGGTCAATCCTATAAAAATTTCACTTTTCTGGCAAATTAATTGCTCCATCATTAATCAAGGTCACAGGAGTGATTTTATGATATTTAAAATAATCCTAGAAACCAGAATTGTAAAATCATTGCTGGTTATACTAAATTCTGACATTAAGTGAAGGAGTTAGGTATCAATGAATTTTTATCCTTATGAAGACGATTCTTTCTTATTTTCAAAGAAATCGGCGAGAAATGTGTTTATTGTTCTCGTAATTTTATTTTTTTCAATTTACTTTGGTTCTGAAGCGTTTGGATATTTTGATACGGCTTTATACGGCTATTTGTGGGCAACGGTATTGTGTTTCGTTCTATTAACAATCCGCATTACCTCTTGGACATTAAGACCGCCTACAAGAAGATTATGGAAGCAAGGAATCAAAATGATGTTTAGTCCAAAGGGCTTCATGTTTGTAGTCAAAACTTTGTATACCAGCCTTGTTGAGCAACGGTTCATTCGTAAAAGAACGCTTTATCGTTGGGCTCAGCATTTGTTGATTTCTTGGGGAGTGCTTCTTTCCTTTGCGATTACCTTTGCCCTTGTCCTGAATTGGCTTCACTTTGAATTAGTCGATTCGAAAACCTATGAAGCGGTTGTATTTGGAATTCCATTGTTTCGGATGGTGGCAGACTCGGCCTTAGCCATTGCGATTTATCATGGATTAAATTGGACAGGGATTTTGACGATTATTGGATGCGGCATGGCACTTTATCGCCGCCTTACGGATCAAAAGAAGATTGTGGAGCAGTCTCAGGAATATGACTTTTTTCCACTCTTTCTCTTAATTGCGATATCGATTACAGGATCGCTGTTAACGGTTTCAGCTATTTGGATGGAAGGGGCGTTATATTTAGGGATTGCATTAGCACACCAAGTGACGGTCATTGTTTTCCTGCTTTATTTTCCATTCAGCAAGTTTTGGCACTTACCACTGCGATTTTTAGCGGTGATGGTTCCTATGTATCATGAAATGAACGAGAAAAAGCAATGTGCTAGGTGCGGAAGAGATTATGCAACCGCGATGCAGATAAAGGATGTTCAAACAACATTAGCGAACAGGCATTTGTCTACTCCTATCGATCATACGAACCTACATTTCTCCGATATGTGTGCCGATTGTAGGAGAGTCGCTCACCGCTTAGGAGGCTACGGAGCAAAAATTGAATTAGGACAGGCACATCTTATTGTAGAACCAAATGGAAAGAATGGACTGCAGCTGAAGAAGGGAGGCCAACAGTAAATGGGTCATGCACAAAATAAAGATTACTCTCAAAGAGATTATGATGCAATCGAACGAGATGGCGAGGAACTAATCTCCACTCATTGTTGCTTTTGCGGGATGCAATGCGGGATGAATATCCGCGTTAGAAAAGAAGACCAATCGGTTTTAGGGGTAGAGCCAAGATATGATTTTCCGATGAATGGAGGAAGGCTTTGTCCAAAAGGAGTGGCTGCCTATCGCCAGGCAGAACACCAAGAGCGGATTCTTCATCCGCTTATCCGAAAAAATGGTGAATTAGTGCAAGCTACTTGGGACGAAGCAATGGATCTTATTGTTTCAAAAATCCAAGAAATACAGGAGAAACATGGGAAAGATGCGTTTGGGATTTATAGCGGATCTTCGATGACGAATGAAAAGTGCTATTTAATGGGGAAATTCGCCCGTATTGGACTTGGAACGAAGAATATTGATTACAATGGCCGTTACTGCATGAGCTCTGCTTCTGTTGGTTTTAACCAAAGTCTTGGAATTGACCGGGGCAGCACAAACCCATGGTCGGACATAAAATTTGCTGATGTCTTGCTGATTGCCGGCTCGAATACGGCAGAATGCCATCCTTTATCCATGCCTTATATTTGGGGAGCTAGAGATCGAGGGGCCAAACTGATTGTTGTAGACCCTCGCCAAACCAAAACGGCGCTTGTCGCCGATGTTCATCTTAATCTTCGACCTGGAACAGATGTAGCATTAGCAAATGGTTTATTGCATGTAATGATCAAAGAGGACTTAGTTGACCAAGATTTTATTCAAAACCACACAACAGGTTTTGAGGAGTTAAAACAATTGGTTCAATCCTATACTCCAGCTAAAGTTTCGGAGATTACGGGCGTTGATGCGAATAAAATCGTTACGGCGGCAAGAATTTTTGGTCAAGCAAAGAACGGGTTTGCGCTGTTTGCACGTGGTGTCGAGCAGCATGCAACCGGGACAGATGCGGTTTCTAGCTATACAAATTTATGTTTAGTAACAGGAAAGGTTGGGCGAAAGGGCTCTGGTATTGCAACCTTTACAGGACAAGGGAATGGCCAAGGCGGAAGAGAACATGGCCAAAAAACCGACCAACTCCCAGGTTTTAGGAAAATTACGGACCCGAAGGCTAGGGAATATATTGCAGGAGTTTGGGGAGTAGATGAATCGGAAATTCCTGGACCGGGCTTATCGGCCTTTGAAATGCTGAAGGCCTTAGGAACAGAAATAAAAGGATTATTGCTTGTTTGCAGCAATCCAATTGTTTCCTCTCCCTCTGTCCGAGATGTAGGGGAGTATTTGAAAAGCCTGGATTTCTTTGTCTGTATGGACATGTTTTTATCGGAATCCGCTGAATTAGCTGATGTAGTTCTGCCTTCAACAGTATGGGTGGAGGATGATGGGACAACCACCAATGTCGAAGGGCGTGTTTTACGATTAAAAGGAATTGACCGAACTCCGGGTGAATCGAAACGAGATTGGAAAGTCATTTGTGAAATAGCTGAACGACTTGGCCGTGGACAATACTTCCAATTCAACTCCCCTGAGGAGATTTTTAACGAACTACGGGAGGCAAGCAAAGGCGGGATTGCCGATTATTATGGCATTACCTATGATAAGTTAGACAAAATGCAAGGTGTATTCTGGCCATGTCCAACAGAGGAGTCAGAAGGGACTCCAAGATTATTTGAAGACTTAAAATTTAATTTTCCAGATGGAAAAGCAAGAATCCTAGCCTTTGAATACAAAGGTCCAAATGAGAAAACAAGCAAGGAATATCCTGTCATCTTGACGACAGGAAGGGTGGTTTTCCATTATTTAAGCGGAAATCAGACACGGCGAATTGAAACATTACGAGGGTTTTGCCCTGATCCGTATGTAGAGATTCATCCAAAATTAGCGGAAAAATACAAGGTTTCAAATGGTGAAACCGTAAAGGTTACTAGTCCGCGAGGAAGCATTGAACTTGTCGCTAAAATCACCAAAATTACCAGAGAAGACATGGTGTTTGTTCCTTACCATTGGGGCAAAAGCTTAGCGATTAATCATCTAACCAATCCAGCACTTGAACCGAAATCGAAAATTCCCGAATTCAAAGTGTGTGCGGTCAAATTGGAAAAAGTAGAAACAACTGCAGGTGAAATGCATGGGTAAGGTTTTATATATCGATTATGAACGTTGTATCGGGTGTAAAGCATGTGTCATTGGCTGTGAAGAGTGCTCTGGGCATGACCATCTTTCTAGAATGTTTGTTGACGAACTAAATCCGGGTGAAACCGTGGCGACCTCGCCAACTCCATGCATGCATTGCGTCACTCCGGCCTGTGCGGAGTCTTGCCCGGTTCAGGCAATTGCGATTGCCGCAGACGGAACCGTGTTATCCGCTTCTTTGGAAAAGTGCATTGGGTGTAAAAATTGTACCTATGCCTGTCCTTTTGGTATTCCTAAGGTGGATGATCAGAAAAAAGTGATGTACAAATGTGATATGTGCTATGACCGTACTTCAAAAGGACGACCGCCGATGTGTGCAAGTGTTTGCCCAACGGATACCATTCGTTTTGTGGATGAAGCCGATATCAAATATGAACCGCCTAAACCTGTTCAATACAAATGGGATTTTGGTGGAACGGTCATCGAGACAAGAACGGTGATTGGTCTTCCTGATACAGAAACAAATCAATTTGGTTATAGAGAAGGCGATGGTGTACAGCAATGAGAAAAATAGAAGAATTTCTCCGGAAAATAACGTTTAATATAAGAAGAGACCGTGAACTCGATTTGAACCGCAGAGGGTTTATTGCTTCGACTTTATCGTTAATGGGTGTGTTCTTTGTAAGCTCTACTCCTTTAATCGCATTATCAAGAAATCGCGCTGATGAAGCGGATGATTCAGAGGTGTTTATTGCAAATCAGGAGGATATTAAAATTGGCGAGAGTTTCGGTTTTAACTATCCTGATGAGAGCGATCCGGCATTGCTCATTCGGTTATCTGAAGATGAATTTAGGGCCTATAACATCAAATGTACACATTTAATGTGTCCGGTTTACTGGGAACCAGAAGAAGGCCACTTAGAATGTCCATGCCATCATGGTTTCTTTAATGTAGAGGATGGGTCTGTTATTGCGGGCCCGCCTCAACGTCCATTACCATCAATCGATTTAAAATTTGAAAACCAAAAAATTTATGCTGTAGGAATCAGCCAAGCTCAACATTAGGGGGGATTATCATGAAGATGGCGTGGTGGGTTTTTATGAGCCTTTTAACCATTCAAATTATCCTCGTCCAGTATATGGCTGAGGAGTATCTTGCAGGGCACTTTGAAAGTCTATTTTACTATATGATCGCACTCGGATTTATGTTTGTCTTAACCATCATCACGTATTGGATCTTTAGAAAAATTGATAAGGTCATCGACCATTAAGGAGGAACAAAATGCAATTCAATGATGAAAAAATGACGTCCGTAGTCAAAGACTTTTTTTCAAAGATTCATGCTGACGATCTGTTGAGCCAGTTCTTTAAGGGTCATGATCAGGAGCGGATTCAACATCATCCAGAGACCTTTTTGTCCCATGGAATGGGAGAGCAAAAATATTCAAATGAAGAAATTACACAAGCCCACCAAGGCTTGGAAATGAAGGATGAGCATTTTGAATCGATGATTGGACATTTTATGGCAACCATGAATGAGCACGGGTTATCTGAAGAAGACAAAAAGACAGTAACTGAAATGTTAAACGGTTATAAAAAAGATGTGTTAGGTCATTAAAAAAGGTGATGTCCAAATTGGGCATCACCTTTCTTAAATGGAGCATATAAGTTTTGACTTATAGAATTGTGCCGCTGAACAGGGCGCTTGCGCTTTTCTTAAGCAATCGAATCTTGTACGTTATTCGCCAGTTCCTCATATTTATCGAAGAGAAGCGATCCTTTTTTATAAATGGATGGTTCGAAATCATCTTCTTCCGGCGCTAATATCGGAAGTTGAGCCATGATTTTCGTCCCAAGATCGGAGGCTAATCTTTCTGACCCGCCTTTTCCAAAAATATAATATTTGTCATCATAGTTAGGAGGCTGAAAGTAAGCCATATTTTCAATAATGCCTAATATACTATGCTGATTTGCTGCCATTTTTCCAGCTCTTTCAGCAACATGTGACGCTGTTGGATGGGGGGTGGTGACCAGCAACTGATTTGATTTAGGAATAAGACGGCTGACATCCATCGCGACATCCCCTGTACCAGGAGGCATGTCAATGACAACATAATCTAACGGTCCCCAAATAACGTCTTCGATAAAATGTTGGATGACCTTTCCTAACATCGGTCCACGCCAAACGACAGGGTCATTATTTTTAACAATAAACCCCATCGACATCACTTTTATCCCGTGTGACTCAACCGGAATAATTCGATTATTCATGGACTTTGGACCATTGCTGATATTCAGCATACTAGGAATGCTGCTTCCGTAAATATCGAAATCAATTAAAGCCACGCTTTTCCCCTGTCTACCTAACGAAACAGCAAGATTGGCAGCAACCGTTGATTTCCCAACTCCGCCTTTACCAGAAACAACGGAAAGGATGTTTCCCGATAACATGCAATCACCTCTTCCATGCTTATATTAAAAGGCTCTTTTCACAAACTTTGTTACTTTTGGATTCAAAATAGTATGGATGAAGCTTTGTTTTCACTGTGAAAATAGGTTTTTATTTATGAGAAAAGAGCTTGCAAACTTACTATAACGTACAAAATAGCGTACCTTGCGTTAAAATCGGCTTTAGGTAGTAAAAAATCGGCTTTAAGATTTTTACAATTTTAACAACAATCTTTACGAAAAGAGCCTATTAAAAAGTATGGTCAATAGGTAGGGTACTTCAAACCTTCTAATTTGGAAAAGCAAAGGATTAGAGGATTATCCCTCGGGTTCTCTGTTGAGTTGCAAAAAGTACAGCCATTCACAAAGGAAAAGCATGGAAACCATAGTGGAATTTGCCTGCTTTTATCGTTCGTTATTCCTCCTAGCTTTCTTTGACACTTAATAATAGAAGGAAAAATTCCACTTAATTAGCTTAATTTCATTGAAAAGAGCTTAAATAAAGGGAGAAATTCCCGCTATTAACTCGAAAAACGTGGAAATGATGGATTTTTATTTGGATAACGGGAAAATCTCCCCTTATATTCCCCGAAACGAGCTTGATTCTGCAAATAACGGGAGAATCTCCCCTTATTTTACTTTTACAAGTTATTTAATTAAGATTAAGCCTTCTTAATTTAAAGCCGATCACCAATTGGTGGGTTTCCTCAAAGTTAGAACTACAAATGGATGATTTATCCCCTGTAATATCAAACAAGGAGAGGTTCCCCTGAAACGGTAAAACGAACCTCTCCTTGTTCTATGATAAAGCCTTTTAAGAAGGTTTAAAACCGGATGCTTCCGGTGCTTATTAACGTTTTTTGAGTTGTAGATTGCCTTTATTAAACATAATCAGTCCGTTCAATCGCTCGTATAGGGCATATAAAGGATAAAGCAAACCTAGAAACACGATAATGGAAGGGATTTTTTCGATTACTGGCAGGTACTTTGACAGCGAGGAAATTATGACTTCCGTTAAGAAAATAAACAAAGGAATCACGACCACTAACCCCATTAATAGAAAAGGAGTTACTTTCGTTTCTTTTAGTTTTGCCTTGCAAGAGGGACATTTCATCGTAAAAGGGGATGAAAAATCTTCAAAATCTTCAAGGGTAATCGCCTTTTGGCAGTTTGGACAAGGGATGGAGGTCTTCATGGTCATTCTCCTACAATTCAAATTTTAATTTTAGTATAATTGGTCGTTCCTATTTGGTAAATAACTATTTTAGGAGTGAAGTGGAGAGGTATGAGTGATTTGTGTAAACCTTTTCATACGGAGCATCCTTCAGTATAATAAAAACTATTAATCATTGTAAAAAGTATAAGTCAAAGGGATTCTTTCATTCACTCGAAAGCTAGTTTTACTTGTTCTTAATTAAATAAGAAGTAAGGGAGCAATGGAATGGAAACATTAAAGCTAAATGACTTCTTACATATACGCCATAAGGATGAGTTATGGTTTGCCAACAATGAACGGTCGTTGTTTGTTTCAACCAGAGCTTTTGGGGCGATGCAGCGTGATTTAATTGAAAATATCGGGATTAATCGGATGAAAACTTTTTTCTTTAAGTATGGCTATCAATTGGGTGTTGAGGATGCACAAGAGGTGGCCAAAAGAGACAATTTAAGTTTACTTGAAAAAATTGAATTTGGTCCGATTATCCATGCCTTAAAAGGGTATACGAAATCGCACATCACCGAAAAAGACTTTGAAGTGGAAGGAAACGAAATTAAATCGTTTCGCTTTAAAGGAATTTGGGAAAATTCTTATGAAGCCGAACAACATTTTAAAAATTTTGGGATGAGCCAAGGACCAGTTTGTTATACGTTAACTGGTTATGCCACGGGCTATGTTTCTGGTGTGGTGGGAGTAGACGTCTTTTTCAAAGAATTGGAATGTCAGGGGCAGGGTGCTTCGTGTTGTGTTTGGGAAGGGCGCCTTGTTTCCGAATGGAAAGAAGAGGCAGAGGAATTCTTTTCTTATAGTAAAGAACTGCCAATTTTGAAAGAACTAGAGCAAACAAACGAAAAGCTTATGATGGAAAAAAGGAATCTCACACTTGTGTCGAAAACTTATAATGAGTTGACCAATGAGCTCATCAAAGGCAATAGCATCGATTCGATTCTCGATATTTTACATAAACAATATCACTTGCCGATTGTCGTGGAGGATAGTCGTCAACATGTCCTAGCCTGTATGGACATCAACCTAGAAGACTTTGAAGCTATTAGAGAAACATTTTCTGAAATTCCAGATAAAAAGCAATGCCACTCTAAAGTGAGGATCTTTTCATATGAAAATGGAATTTGCTTGATGTCTCCGATCTATCTGTTAGGAAAGGTTGTAGGTTCTTGTTCTTTTTTATACGAGCGGAATAGAACCCCTAATTATGAAATTGACTCAATGATTCTCGATCGTTTAGCGTCGATTTGCTCGCTGCTATTTTTAAAGGAAAAAACAGAAGTGGAATCGTTGGAACAGGTGAAAGGTCATTTTCTTGAAGAAATTATTAGTGGGAAATATACGCAACGAGAAATCATGAGAAAAGCGGATTATTTTCAGTTAGATCTTTCCGACCACTATCATGCTGTCGCGTTAACCTACAAGTTCTTGAATACATGTGATGAAAAGGAATTCACACTTCATAAAAAAACATTTGAAATGGTATCTGCATATTTCCGGGAAGAAAATCTCAATGTGCTAATTGGCCAGCAGCCTGACAGCTTAATTCTCTTGATTACCGAAAAAGAGGTCTCCCAGAAAACCATGGAGAAAACGATCCGCGCTTTAGTTGCCTTTCTAAGGAAGCAAACAAAAAATGTTCAATTTTTAGCAGGAATAAGCTCGGAAAACAGCAACATTCTTGAGGCAGGGGTTGCGATGGAAGAAGCACGTTCAGCCGTTCGGCTTTCTTCTAGGGATGAACCGATTACGCTTTTTAGTGACTTAGGCATGCTCGGAATTTTAATCAATGACCAAAACGAAAAGGCCATCAAGAAAATGATTCGAGATCATCTCGGGGTCCTATACGATGATCTCGATAAGAATAAACTAGAGATGATTGAAACGCTCTACCGTTTCCTTGAGCAAGGCGGCAACTTGGACCAAACGGCGGAATCTCTCGCACTTTCTAAAAGTGGACTTCGTTATCGCCTCAACAAAATTACCGACCTTCTTAATCATGACCTGCGTGATCCACAAAAACAATTTCAGTTGATGATGGCGTTAAAAGCCTTGAAAATTGTGGAGCATGAGAGAATCAATAAAATTCAAGCGGAGTAACTATTTGAAAATAAATCCAAGGTTTTAAATTTTAATCTTATTCACTACAAAATGCCAGACATCCCACAGACATTCTCTGTTAGTGGGATGTCTGTTTTTTTTACAAAACTAACACAATATAGTAGTATTTGCTGAGTTTTCTGTCACTTCGTGTTATTGTTAAGAATTTTCAGATAAATTATGATAAAACTAGTGATAGACAAGTGAATCACATGAAATGAAGAGAATGGAGTTGAAGATATGTACACAGGAAAAGAATATTTGGAAAGTCTTAATGATGGTAGGGTGGTTTATTTAAACGGAGAAAAAATTAAAGACGTTACCACGCACCCGGCTTATCGTAATGCTGCTCGCTCGTATGCGAGAATGTACGATGCTCTTCATGATCCAGCGACACGTGATATCTTAACGACGACAACCGAATTTGGTGACAGAACCCATAAATTTTTCAAAACTCCTACAAGTGCTCAGGATTTGCTCGGGGCAAGAGATGCGATTGCACAGTGGGCGAAGCTTAGCTATGGGTTTATGGGAAGAACTCCTGATTATAAAGCATCCTTCACAGGGCATTTAAACGCGTTTGCCCATTTTTATGAAGGATTTGAAGACAATGCAAAGGCTTGGTACAAAAAAGCAACAAAGGAAGTACCATTTATCAATCATACGATTATTAATCCGCAGGTGGATCGTTCTAAACCTTTACACGAGAATAAAGATGTCTTTGTTCGTGCGGTTGCTGAAAGAGATGATGGCATAATTGTAAGCGGTGCCAAAATGGTAGGGACTGCTTCTGCTTTAACTCATTATAACTTTGTTGCGAACTATGGACCGAAAGATTTAGGCGGTGGCGATAATAGTCATGCACTCATTTTCTTCGTTCCGATGAATGCGGAAGGACTTAGCATGATTAGTCGTCAATCCTACGAATTACATGCTGCCAATAATGGATCTCCATTTGATTATCCGTTATCCAGTCGGTTTGATGAAAATGATGCGGTGATTGTCCTCGATAACGTATTCATCCCTTGGGAAAATGTATTGGCTTATCGAAATATAGAGGTTTCAAACAATTTTGCGAGTGTAAGCGGTTTCATCCCACGTTTCACATTCCATGGTTGTACACGTCTAGCCGTAAAATTAGATTTTATGACCGGGCTGTTATTGAAAGCAACAGAAGGGTCCGGTACGAAAGATTTCCGTGGAGTTCAGGCTAAGATTGGCGAAGTCGTCGCGTTACGAAACATGTTCTGGGGTCTTTCTACCGCAATGGCAGCGGATCCTGAAAAAGGGCCAAATGGCTTAGTTATTCCAAACTCTTATTCTAGTGCCGCTTATCGTGCGTTGGCTCCATTGGCTTGGGTGAAGGTGAAAAATATCTTTGAGCAAGTCGTGGCAGGTGGGTTAATTCAATTGCCTTCAAGTTCAAAGGATTTCCTCAATGAAGATTTGAAGCCTTATTTAGATACGTACTACCGTGGGACAGGTATTGGTGCGGAAGAGCGTGTGAAATTATTAAAAATGGTTTGGGATACGATTGGCACAGAGTTTGGTGGCCGTCATGAATTATACGAGGTCAACTATGCCGGAAACCATGAAAACATCAATATGGAAGCATTATTCCATTTCGAGGCAACAGGTGCTGCCAATCAGCAAAAAGCATTCGTTGAATCTGCATTAAGTGATTATGATCTTCACGGTTGGACAAATAAAACATGGGCAGACGCTGCGAAGGAAAAAGAAGAGGCTATCAAAGCATAAAGACTGTTAGGGGGGAACAGAATGGATGATCGTCAATTTCGTCAAGCGATGGGGAAATTTGCTACAGGTGTCACCGTTATTACGACAGAAATAGAGGGAGAGGAGCACGGCATGACGGCAAATGCCTTCATGTCCGTCTCCCTTAACCCTAAGCTAGTCGTGATTTCAATCGGTGAAAGAGCGCAAATGCTCGAAAAGATTAAGGCTAGTAAAAAATTTGCTGTCAATATTTTATCGGAAGAACAAAAAGAATACTCGATGCTCTTTGCTGGTCAGATAAAAGAAAAACGAGAAATCAACTTTGGCTATCTAGCGGGACTACCTGTCCTCAAAGGAGCAATCGCTCAGGCAGCTTGCGAAGTGGTCAATGAGCATGTTGAAGGAGATCATACCTTATTTATTGGCAAAGTTATTGATATTAAGGTGGAAGACGGAGAGCCTCTTATGTTCTTTAATGGACAATATCGCTCTTTAGTGCCTGAAGTGAATGTAGTTAAGTAGTCGTCTAATTCAAATCAATATAAATAATAGGGGGATGGACATGACTTCATACCAGGAACCAATTTTTGATGTAGCACAGCTTGCACACGTTGAAATTCTTTCGCCTAAGCTTGAACAATCGGTTGAATTTTTTACAAGATTTCTAGGAATGGAAGTCACCGCTCGTTCTGAAAAATCGGTTTACCTTCGTGCTTATGAGGATTTCTACCAGAATACGTTAATCATTACCGAATCACATCAAGAGGGTGTCGGCCATGTCGCTTGGCGAGCTACTTCACCGCAAGCACTTGAGCGTCGTGTCACTGAGATTGAAAAAACGGGATTAGGAAAAGGCTGGATTGACGGGGATATCGGACATGGCAAGGCCTATCAATTTACCAATCCTGATGGACACTTAATGGAAATTCTTTGGGACGTTGACTATTACCATGTGGAAGAGGAACAAAGATCGAAACTATTAAATCGACCATCCAAACGTCCAGATCGTGGAGTGCCGGTTCGTCGCTTAGATCATATTAATCTTATGACTTCGAATCCGGGTGCCGATACGGACTTTATGCTCGACAATCTCGGTTTTCGATTGCGAGAGCAAATCCAAGATAATGGTCACGTGCTAGGAAGCTGGATTAGTGTTTCCAATCTTGTTCATGAGATTGCCTATATGCAAGAGCCTAATGGAGTAAAAGGGAAGCTGCATCATCTTTGTTACTGGTATGGAATTCCTCAAAATTTGTATGATGTCGCAGATTTGCTTAAAGACCATGATATTAAAATTGAAGTTCCTCCAAACAAGCATGGAGTCAGCCAAGCGTTTTGTATGTATGTCATTGAACCGGGTGGAAACCGGATTGAATTGTTCGGAGATGCAGGGTATATCATCACTGACCCAGCATGGAAGCCGGTGATTTGGGAGATGAAAGACGTTCCAGGGAATGGCGACACTTGGATTGGAACCGAATTCCCGCAATCATGGTGGACGCAAGGAACACCGCTTACAGCTGTAGAATCAACGGAAGTCGTGAAGTCGTAATAGATTAAGAGGATCCAACACTGATTCTTTCTAGGGTTATGTTCCGAAAAGGTACCGTTATTTTTAACAATGGAGGGAGTTATCTTGGAATTCATTCATGTGACGAGCAACAACGCACAACAAACTCTTTTACAAACAAAGCCCTGTGTAGTGGCTCTAGGATTCTTTGATGGAGTACATATAGGGCACCAGCAGGTGTTAAAAGAGGCGAAAAAAGTCGCGGAAGAACAAGAACTCCCTTTGGTGATCATGAGTTTTTTTCCTCATCCGAAAGAAGTTCTATCAAAAGGCAAAAAAATCGTCCCTTATCTCATGCCAATCGAAGATAAACGAAGATTCTTTAAAGAGCTAGGAGCCGATTGTTTTTACTTGATTGAATTTAATCAGAAGTTTGCTAGGTTATCTCCAAGGGACTTTGTTCAGACCTATCTCCTGGACATTGGAGCAAAACAGGTGGTCGCCGGTTTTGACTTTACATATGGCTACCTTGGAAAGGGAAATATGGATACCCTTTATAGGGATTCTAATGGAAAGATTAGAGGAATCAAAATAGAAAAAATAGCGAGGGAAGGGGAAAAAATCAGTAGCACGCTCATTCGGAACCTCGTCATGTCAGGTGAGGTGGAAAGGGTACCCTCCTACTTAGGCAAGGATTATCAAATGGAGGGCAGTGCTTTCTTTCGTAAAAATCATGTGGAGCTAGTGCTGCATTCTTATTATTTATTGCCAGCTCCTGGTTTGTATGAAGTGACGATAAAACAAAATCCTCATCAGGAGCCAACCATACTCATCGCATTCGTTCATGACGAAATGCTTACTTTATATTCACCCAATGGGCAAGAGTTTCCTTTTTTAGAATGGGATACGGTTCGACTAGGATGGAAGAAACGCTTGCCTAGTGGATTTATTCAAGTAGTAGATTCAAGCCAAGGTTTGTTGCACCCCTCATTCGTATAGCTATAGGAAACTATCTTTTCCAATAACCAAGTTTCTCAGAAATGAGTTCACCGGTACGAATCAATTCACTCGCAAAATACTGAATCCGTTGTTTAGAAATTCGTGAACTTGGTCCAACTAGATTAATAGCTGCAATGACTTTTCCTGTATGGTCTCGAATCGGTGCCGACACAGATGTCCGTCCAATCGTATATTCATCGACACTAACGGAATAGCCTTGTTTTAAAATTGTTTTCAATTCTTCCCGGAATCGCTCTGGGTCTGTAATCGTTTTCGGTGTGATGCTATCGAGTCCATTTTGAATCACCAGATCGACCAGGTGATTCCCACTATGTGCAAGAAGGAGTTTTCCTGAACTCGTACAGTGAGCATAATTATGCAACCCTAAGTGTGATGGCACTTTATTCGAGGTTTTGCTTTCGACTTTGTCCAAATAGACAACATGATTTCCATCTAAAATCGCTAAATGTGCGGTTTCCCCACATATATTCGCAAGGTCGGTTAGAATCGGATGAGATTCTGTATGCAAATCGATGTTGCCTAGGACAATGGAACTTAATTCTACAACGGAGAGACCTAATTCATACTTGTTTGTCTCTTTATTTTTTTGTACTAAACCTTCGGATGCAAGGGTTGTCAGGATTCTCTGGACACTACTTTTTCCTAAACCAAGCTCATTCGCTAATTCACGTACTCCTTTTTGCGGTTGATCCATTTTAAAAGCACGCAGAATTCGAATTGCGTTTTTTACAGAAGAGAGCAGCTTTTCCTGTTCTTGTATCATCGTTTTCCTCCATTTAGTAAAAATTATATAAAAATTCAGAAACTGTCCCGTATAAAGGGACACTGCGGTTGTGAGAGTGATAGCATCCCCTTAAGATTGAAGTAATACATCAGGTTTTAGACAAATAGATAAGGACGTGATGCCGAATATAATGAAAACGGTATCATTACCCAGTAGCTTTCGTCAATCTAGTTTGTTCATGTTATCAATAGTAAAAAAATGATAGGAAAATTTAGGGAGGAACGAACATGACTATTTTTAATGAACCGATTTTTGATGTAGCCCAACTCGCACACGTTGAGATTCTTTCTCCAAAACTAGAACAATCTGTTGAATTTTTTACAAGATTTCTAGGAATGGAAGTAACGGCTCGTTCAGGAGGTTCCGTTTATCTTCGTGCTTATGAGGATTTTTATCATAACACGTTAAAAATTACCGAATCAAAAGAAGCAGGTGTCGGCCATGTTGCTTGGCGTGCAACGTCCCCGCAAGCACTTGAGCGTCGTGTGGAAGAAATTGAAAAAACAGGTTTAGGCAAAGGATGGATTGACGGAGATATTGGTCATGGTAAAGCGTATCAATTCACGACACCTGATGGTCACCTAATGGAAATCCTTTGGGACGTCGAATATTACAACGTGGCGGAAGAGCAACGATCAAAACTATTAAACCGTCCCTCCAAGCGTCCAGATCGTGGGGTACCAGTTCGCCGTTTAGATCATATTAATCTAATGACTTCTAATCCTGGAGTCGATACGGACTTTCTAATTGACAATCTAGGCTTTCGTTTAAGAGAGCAAATTCAAGATAACGGTCATGTTCTTGGAAGCTGGATCAGCGTATCCAATCTTGTGCATGAAATTGCGTACATGCAAGAGCCTAACGGGGTGCAAGGAAAGCTACACCATCTTTGCTACTGGTATGGCATTCCGCAAAACCTCTATGATGTAGCAGATCTACTTAAGGACCATGATTTTAAAATTGAAGTTCCGCCTAATAAGCATGGAGTTTCTCAAGCGTTTTGTATGTATGTAATTGAACCAGGAGGCAACCGCATTGAATTATTCGGAGATGCAGGTTATATCATTTCGGATCCAGCTTGGAAACCGGTGATTTGGCAGATGGAAGATGTTCCTGGCAATGGTGACACATGGATTGGAACCGAATTCCCTGTCTCTTGGTGGACGCAAGGAACACCACTTACATCTACTGAAGCTGTTGAAGAAGAAGTTGTAAAACCTTAATTGATTGAATACTAGAAAGGCGGGGTGAAAAGTCTTGACGAAAGTAAAAGTAGCAATCCTAGGATCGGGAAATATCGGAACAGACCTAATGTATAAAATTTTAAAAAATGATGGGCATATGGAGTTAGCCTTGGTGACAGGAATTGACCCCAATTCAGAAGGACTTGCGAGAGCAAAGGAAAAGGGAATTAGTACTAGCCATCATGGAATCGATGCGATTTTGGAAGACTCAGAGATTAAGATTGTGTTTGATGCAACAAGCGCGAAAGCCCATAAGCTGAATGCTCCAGTACTAAGAGAACATGGGAAACTTGTTGTCGATATGACTCCGGCAGCGATTGGACCGTTTGTCGTGCCTACCGTTAATCTGCATGACCATCTTGAAGAGATGAATGTCAACTTGATTTCCTGCGGTGGCCAGGCGACGGCTCCACTAGTTCACGCCGTCAATCGCATTGTGCCTGTTCACTATGCAGAAGTTATTGCGACAGCGGCAAGTCTTTCGATTGGACCAGGAACAAGGCAAAATGTCGATGAGTTTGTTCGCACGACAGCAAATGCCGTTCAGCAAATAGGCGGGGCGAACATAGCTAGAGCCATTCCTGTTTTCAATCCATCAGAGCCACCTATTAATATGACAAATTCCGTCTACGCCGTGATTAAAGAGGAGTTTGACGAAGCAGCGGTGATTGAATCGGTTCAATCGATTGCAGCGGAGATTTCGAGCTATGTTCCAGGCTATCGTCTAAAAGGTAAGCCATTTATAGATTATCGTGAAACTCCATGGGGCTACTTGCCAACAGTGGTTATCATGAATGAAGTCATTGGAGCGGGAGATTTCTTCCCTACCTATGCTGGGAACTTGGATATTATGACCGCATCCGCCTACCGTGTTGGCGACGTCTATGCAGCCCATTTTCTTGGTGCGAAGGAGGTAACACAATGAAGATTCCTAGACTGACAGATACAACCCTAAGAGATGGCGATCATGCCGTTAGCCATAGTTATACACCTGAACAAGTACGTGCCATTGTAAAAGAATTAGATGAAGCTGGTGTTCCAGTTATTGAAGTGAGCCATGGAGCTGGCTTGAATGGATCGACCATTCAACAAGGCTTCTCGACTCATTCTGAATTTGACTTGATTCAAGTCGCTGTCGAAACAGCCCAACAAGCAAAAATAGCTTCCTTATTCGTTCCAGGAATTGGAACGAGCAGCGAGTTAAGAAAAGCAGCTGAAATCGGCATTTCTGTGATCCGTATCGCTGTACATTGCACAGAAGCAGATGTAACCGAGCAGTATTTCCGTTTAGCGAAGGAATTAGGACTTGAGGCCGTTGGCTTTTTGATGATGTCTCATTCACAGCCAGCCAGTGTTCTAGCAGAGCAGGCTAAGTTGATGGAATCGTATGGCGCGGATTGCATTTATGTGGTTGATTCTGCAGGGGCACTTGTTCAAAGTGGCGTTCGCGAAAGAGTTTCAGCTCTGAAAGATGCTTTATCCATTGATGTTGGTTTCCATGCTCATAATAATCTCGGGTTGGCGATTGGAAATACCATTACTGCTCTTGAAGCTGGAGCAGATCAAATCGATGGAACCTTAAGGGGACTAGGCGCAGGTGCCGGAAATGCTCCTACTGAAATACTAGTAGCAGTCTTAAATAAAATGAATGTAGATACAGGGGTTAACCTAGCGATTTTAATGGATGCGGCAGAAGAAATCGTTGCTCCGTTGATGAAGACCCCTATTGTTGTCGACCGTGATAACTTATCGAGCGGCTATGCCGGAGTGTATAACAGCTTTTTATTACATGTAAGGCATGCAGCAGAAAAGTTTGGTGTTGGGGTATCCGAAATCATGGAAGAATTGGGGAAAAGAAATGCTGTTGCCGGTCAAGAAGATTGGATTTTAGATGTGGCAGTTGAACTGGCAGAGAAAAAAGGATTAAAGGTTTAGCGACAGAGAGGAGGAGACAGTTATGAGTATCGTTCAAGAAGCTGCAAGCCGTTTATTGGAAGCCGAGGAGACGAAGAACGTCATTGAACCGTTAACGGTTTCTTATCCTGGGATTACGGTGGATGAAGCTTACTATACGCAATTGGAATTGATTCGAAGAAAAGTAGACAATGGCGGAATCATAGTCGGAAAGAAAATTGGGGCAACAAGCAAAGCAATTCAAAACATGTTTGGTGTCAATCAGCCTGATTATGGCCATTTGCTGGCTGATATGATGTATGTCGAAGGGGAAACCATTCCACTCGATCACTTTATTCAACCAAAAGTAGAGTTTGAGATTGCTTTTATTTTAAAAAAGGATTTAAAGGGACCGCATGTCTCGATTCTTGATGTGGTCGAGGCAACGGATTACATCGTTCCAGCGATTGAAGTCATTGATAGCCGTATAGCTGATTGGAAGATCAAGTTTGAAGATACCGTGGCCGATAATGGTTCATCTGCTGCAGCGATGATTGGCGGGAAGCCAACAAAGCTAGAAGGAATTGATTTAAAACATATCGGGATGGTTGCCTATCGAAATGGAGAAATGATTGATTCTGGTGCAGGTGCTGCCGTGCTTGGAAGTCCGCTTCGTTCGGTCGCATGGCTGGCTAATTCCTTAGGAAAATACGATGTTGCATTAAAAGCAGGAGAAATCGTTCTTTCAGGAGCATTAACCAGCGCGATTGAAGTGAAGGATGGAGACACGTATAGGGCTGAGTTTGCTCATATTGGTTCGGTCACAGCTACTTTTAAACGATAAGCTGTGTTAGAGAAAATCGTTGATATTTCATATTCTTGGTTGGAGCGGAAATCAACAGCCACGTTTAACACAGCTAAACGATAAAAACAGAAAAAGGTGATATACATGATCAAAACAGATGTAATCGATCAAATAGCCTTTGAACTATACGAGGCAGAAAAACAGAAAAAATCGGTAAACAAGTTTGTCGATGCTTATCCCGAATTAGACGAGGCGTTAGCTTACCAGGTACAGGAACGCTTAATCGAATTAAAATGCAAGGAAGAAAACACAAAGAGAGTCGGCCGAAAGCTTGGGTTAACGAGTAAGGCAAAGCAAGAAATGATGGGTGTTCACGAGCCTTCCTATGGAGTGTTGCTTGAAAGCATGCAGTTGGGTGAAGGGGAACGCATTTCACTTGCACCGTTTATTCATGCAAAACTCGAGCCTGAAATTGCCTTTGTTTTTAATAAAGAAATTAAAGGGCCGCATGTGACAGTTGCCGATGTACTTACCGCAACAAAATATATCGCACCTGCACTCGAAATCATTGACAGCAGGTTCCAAGGCTTTAGCTTTACCTTGCCAGATGCCGTTGCGGATAATTCGTCTTCTTCGCGATATATCATCGGGGAAAGATTTTATTCCCCAGAAAATTTCGATTTGAAATTGATGGGCATGGTGTATAAACAGAACGGGGAAGTGGTTGCTACTGGCGCCGGTGCAGCAGTGATGGGACATCCAGCGCGTGCGATTGCTTGGTTGGCAAATCGATTGTATAAAGTTGGGCAAAGCATTCAACCAGGCGAAGTGGTGTTAAGTGGCTCCTTATCCGCTGCGATTAAAATTGAACCTGGCGACCATTTTTCTGCAAGTTTTGATGGGCTGGGGTCTGTTGAGGCTGTATTTACCGAATAAAGCGAACTAGATTCAGTGGGGGAATGTTCCATGAACCGACGCAGAATAAACCAACAGAAGAAGGGAGAGGTTAAGATGCCATTTATTCAGATTAATATTTTAAAAGGCAGATCACCTGAAAAGAAAGAAAAATTGATTCATGATGTATCTGATTTAGTATCCAATGTGTTAGAAGCTCCCGTGGAAAATGTTCGTGTCATGATCAATGAACTTGAGCCGGAGCATTGGGGAATTGCTGGGCAATCAGTTAAGAAGCGAAAGGAGGGTTCAGAATGACAAACGTACAAACAGGCGTGAAAGAAGTGGGTCTTTATCTAAACGGGAAATATGTGGAAGCAAGCGATGGAGCAACCTTTGAGGTGAAAAATCCTGCGACACAAGAAATCATTGCTAGAGTAAGCGAAGCGACGGAGGAAGATGTGGACCGCGCATGCCGGATTGCACGGGATGCTTTTGAAAATGGACCGTGGCGTACAATGACAGTTGCCGAGCGTTGTTCAAAGCTTCGTCGTATGGCTGAAATCATCCTCGAGCGAAAAGAAGAAATTGCGCGTCTGGATACGACCGATGTAGGAAAACCATATCAATCCGCTCTTCATCTAGTGCCAAGGGCAGCAAACAACATCAAATTCTTTGCCGATTTCATGGAACAACAAGGCGGAGAAACCTACCCGATGGAAGATGAGTATCTAAACTATACTCGTTATGAGCCAGTGGGTGTTGCTGCGCTGATTACGCCTTGGAATGTTCCGTTTATGCTGACAACGTGGAAACTTGGTCCATGCCTTGCTGCAGGAAACACAGCGGTCATTAAACCAGCGGAAATGACGCCGCTGTCGGTATCGCTGCTAGGAGAAATCGCAAAAGAGGCGGGAATTCCAGATGGCGTGGTCAATGTCGTTCATGGTCTTGGAGGAGTAGTAGGGAATGCCCTTACTTCTCATCCTGAAGTAGACTTAGTTTCGTTTACAGGTTCCACGGCTACAGCAAAGAGAATCATGAAGAGCGGTGCCGACACGTTGAAGAAATTTTCCTTTGAATTAGGAGGAAAAGCGGCCAATATCGTATTTGAAGATGCGAACCTCGACAAAGCGATCCCTGTTTCCATTCAAGCGGCGTTCATGAATTCAGGGCAAGTCTGCTTGGCGGGGTCAAGAATCTTAGTTCAACGATCGATTTTAGATGAGTTTCTCGAGAGATTTAAGAAAGCGGCAATGGACCTAAAAGTGGGCGATCCACAGGATGTCCAAACAAAAATGGGTCCAGTCGTGAGTGAAGAGCATTATAAAAAAGTTACCAGCTATCTTGAGATTGCAAAAGAAGAACATGCAACATTAATCTGCGGTGGAAAGAGTCCAGATCTACCTGAGTATTTACAAAATGGATACTATTTGGAGCCTACTGTGTATGTTCAAGAAAATCCAAAAGCGCGGATATGTCAGGAAGAAATCTTTGGACCAATCGTTACCATTATCCCATTTGATACCGAAGAAGAAGCACTTCAGATTGCAAATGATACAGAATACGGGTTAAACGGCGTCGTTTGGACAGAAAACCTCCAACGGGCACACCGCATTTCCCATTCTGTACGTGCCGGTACGATTTGGGTGAACTGCTGGTTTGTTCGCGATCTCCGTGTCCCGTTCGGTGGTTTCAAAAAGAGTGGCGTCGGACGTGAAGGCGGCCAACACAGCATCGAGTTTTTCACAGAAGCGAAGAATATTTGTATTGCGTTGAAGTAGTAATTTTAATTCAACTAATTGAAAAAAGGAATAAAAGAGTAATCCAAAAGTCGAAACCCTGCAAGATTGAACTCTTGCAGGGTTTCGGCTTTTTATTGATGATTACGTTTTACAAATAAAAAGGCTTAAATAAGCAAAGGGACGTAGCCTTGCTTATTTTGAGATGTCTTCTTTTAACGGAAAATTACTGACCGGTAGTTTTGTAGAAGTGGGCGTAGGTTCTGCTTTTATTTGTCCTTATCGATAAATTTAAGAAATCAAAAACCATCCCCGCCTCGAAATCGGCATAAACGGCCATTTTTATGTACCAAGAAGAACTCATTCAATTTAGATTAAGTTAATAAAAAAAAAACACTTGCTAAATCGTAATGATTCCGATATGATACAAATCGTAATGATTACGATATAAAGTGGGGTTAGGATATTCTGTAAATCGTAATCACTTCAATTTAGGGGGGGTTAGCTTGAAAACTAGTAAACTTTTATCGTACATAAAAAATCGTAGTTTATCTGTTGTTGTTTTGTTCTTTATCGTTAGCTTACTAACAGCTTGCGGAGGTACAACTTCATCTATTAAGGAGGAAAGTTCTGAAGAGAAACATATTCATTTCCTTTATAATTTCTCAACCAATTCCTTAGACCCACACATTGATAGCAGTTATGTGCCATTAAGAGCGGGGATTACCGAGACGTTAGTTCGATTAGATGAAGAAAATCTAACAGTTGAACCATGGCTAGCGGAAAGCTGGGAAGGGGACGACGGGATCAATTGGACGATCCACCTTCGTGAAGATGTCACCTTTCATAATGGGAGAGAAATGGATGCCGATGCCGTAAAGGCTTCTTTGGAAAGAGCGATTACCGAGAGCATTGCGATGAAAAATGCTTTGAAGATTGGTGAAATAAAAGCAGAAGGCTATACATTAGAAATCAAAACAACTGAACCTTTTCCAGAATTTATCTCCGAACTTGTGAATCCGAATGTTTCGATTATTGATGTGACAGAAGAGGATATTCTGAACAAACCAATTGGTACTGGACCATTTGTGCTAGAGACATTTATGCCCGGAAGTCGTCTTGAGCTTAAGCGCTATGATCAATACTGGGACGGAGCTTCTAACTTGGACAGCGTCACATTCTCTTTTAACGAAGATGCAAATGCTCGTTCACTTGCATTAAAATCTGGCCAAGTGGATATTGTCTATCGTCCAGAGGTTGAGAGCTTAGAAACCTTAAAAGAAATTGAAGGCATTCATGTAGAGTCCACGGCAACATTTCGTGTTCATCAGATGACGATGAATATGCAACGTGAAAGTTTAAGGGATGTGAATGTTCGCCGTGCCGTAGATGCGTTAATTGACCGTCAGGAAATCGTTGATTCGATTCTACTAGGGAATGGGGAAGCAGCTGTTGGTCCATTTTTACCGAGTCTTCCATTTGCTCCAACATACGAGTGGCGTGAATCGGGTGCTGAGCTTGCTGTTGAGCATCTAAAAAAAGCGGGTTATACCCTTGAAAATGGGAAGATGCAAAAGGATGGAGAAGCCCTGACACTTACACTCTTAACGTATCCGGCAAGAGCGGATTTACCCTTGATTGCTCAGGTATTTCAATCGGACGCGAAACAAATTGGAATTGATGTAAACATTAAACAGATTGATACACCAGAAGAATACATGGCGTCGAATCGTGATTGGGATTTGGCAACCTATAGTAATTTAACGGCTCCACGTGGAGACGCAGGATATTATTTAAATGCAACCTATCACCCGAACGGAGCGCTAAATTTTAGCGGTGCTGAAGAGCCAACACTTACGGCGATTATCGATGAACTGAATCAAACCGTTGATCAGGAAAAAAGAGCTGTACTAGCTGAGCAAGCAGCAGACTATGTGTATGAGAATGTCATCAATTCCTTTGTGTTGCACCCATCGACCATTGTTGCTTTGAACGAGAAGAAAGTGAAAAACTGGGTGACGACTCGAAGCGAATATTATATGATTACCAACCAATTGGATGTGAACTGATTTGATCCGAATCGTCATTCGCAAATTTCTTGAAGTATTGCTTTTCCTATTAGTCATTACCTTTGTTAGTTTTTTGTTTGTTCGCTTGGCACCTGGTGACCCTGTTCTAACCATATTAAATGTGGATGAATTAACCGTTAGTCAGGAACAAGTCGAAGCATTAAGGGAGGATATGGGATTCAATAAGCCGCTACTCGTTCAATACGGGTACTGGCTTATTGATTTTATTCAACTTGATTTTGGTACGTCCTACAGTACTGGCCAACCTGTCATGGAAATAATCTTACTAGGTCTACCTGCTACACTTGAATTAACGTTTGGAGCTTTGTTGGTCATGATCATCGTAGCCATTCCACTTGGGTCCTTGGCAGCCCTTTATCGAAATAGTTGGATCGACCAAATCAGTCGGATTCTTTCGATTATTGGTGCAGCCGTACCTAGTTTTTGGCTAGGTCTTATTTTAATCGATGTATTTAGCGCTCGTTTAAACTGGCTTCCAAGTATGGGAAGGGAGGGCTCAGCCACCTTAATTTTGCCAGCACTCACACTTGGCTTAGCCATATCAAGTGTGTATGTTCGTTTACTCCGTTCTAGTTTGCTAGATTCCCTGAACCAAGAGTTCATCCGTGCAGGAAGAGCAAGAGGATTGTCCGAGCTTCGGATTTTTTTCGCGCATGCCTTCCGTCACAGTTTACCTCCCGTGATTACTGTGTTTGGTGTTAGCCTCGGTAGCTTAATTGGTGGAGTCGTCGTGATCGAAGTGTTATTTGCTTACCCAGGGATTGGGAAAATGGTTGTTGATGCCATCCGTCAACGCGATTTTCCGCTCATTCAAGGATATATTTTGGTGATGGCTGTGATTGTTTTCATCGTAAATACATGTGTTGATTTGTCCTACCGTTATTTAAATCCCGAGATAAAAATAAAAGAAAGAGAGATAAGCAGATGAGTAGATTCGCTTTACGGTTACCTAATAAAAGAAAACAAACCATTCAAGTCGGCATCGCGCTCATCTTCATTGTCATGATTTTAATAGGGATTCTTTATGCATTTTTGATTTTAAAACATGATCCCTATTTAACCAATTTAAGCGGAAGGCTTCAAGGCATGAGTCTGCAGCACCCACTGGGTACCGATTATTTAGGCAGGGATGTGTTTACACGCCTTTTGCTCGGGGGGCAACAGACGATAGGGTATAGTTTACTAGCGCTTATTACTGCCGTAAGTATTGGAGTACCACTTGGGATCATTGCCGGCTATAAGGGCGGTATCGTTGATCGGTTGTTTATGAGAGTGGCTGACGGTTTTCTAGCGTTTCCGGACACAATCGTTGCCATCGTTTTAGTAGGCCTGCTTGGGCCGAGTATTAGCAATTTGATTCTCGCGATTATTTTGGTCAAATGGGTGAACTACGCCCGATTAGTTAGAAGCACGGTGTTATCAGAGGCGCAAAAGGAGTACATCTTAATTGCTCGCATTAATGGTTTATCCGCAACTAAAATCATGACAAAACATTTATTTCCGCATATCGTTGGCCATGTTTTAGTGATGGCGAGCCTTGATTTAGGGAAGATTATTTTACTTATTTCCGCCTTTTCCTATATTGGCTTGGGGGCTCAACCGCCGATGCCTGAATGGGGTGCGATGTTAAATGATGCACGTTCGTATTTTCAGTCGATGCCAGAATTGATGTTCTACCCTGGACTGGCAATTGTCTCTGTTGTTCTGGTCACAAATATGCTAGGAGATTACTTAAGAGATCGCTTTGATGTCAAGAAAGAGGGAAACCAATGATTCTATCTATTGATGAAGTGAGCATTCGCAATCAGAATAAAATCATCGTAGACCAAGTATCACTTACGATTCGTGAGGGAGATTGGTTTGCGTTAGTTGGAGAAAGTGGCAGCGGCAAAAGCCTTCTTTCTCAGAGCATTGGACAGCTGCTGCCTTCTCAGTTACAAGTGGACGGGAGTGTTTTCTTCAAAGAGCAAGACCTGCTTAAGCTGTCTGCTAAAGAGATTCGCAAACTTCGTGGAAAAAACGTGTCTTATATCTTTCAAGATTATCAAGGGTCGTTTACACCCTTCCGAAAAATGGGTCAGCATTTTGATGAATATTTACGAGTACACGGATTTTCATCAAAAAAGGTACGGTACAAACAATCAATAGAAGCACTCGAATCCGTTGGTTTAGCCGAAGAGCTTTATCATCGTTATCCTTTCCAACTGAGTGGAGGCCAACTCCAAAGAGCCGCCATTGCCCTTGCTCTATTGTTATCACCCGACCTGGTTATTGCGGATGAAATTACGACAGCACTTGATAGCGTCTCAGTGCATCGGGTATTAGAAATGCTAGCAAAAAGGCAAAAAGAAACTGGTTGTTCCATTTTATTCATCACCCATGATTGGCGACATGTTAGACGTTATGCGAATAAATTAGCCATCATGAAAGAGGGCAGGATTGTTGAATCAGGGGGAAAGCACCGGATTCTTGACCATCCGCATCATGAATATACTAAACAATTAATCAAAGCGGCCCCTATTTTAGAAAAAGGGCTTCCATCAGGTTTGGACCGGGAGATGAAGTTATGACATTGCTTTCTGTAAAAGAGTTATCGAAAACATATGGACAAGGTAGTAAACCCATCATTTCTACCATTACCTTTGATTTAAATAAGGGGGAGTGCCTTGCACTTGTTGGAGAAAGTGGTTCTGGTAAAAGTACGTTGGCTCGTTGCTTGTTACGAATCGAACCCATTGATAGTGGCAGAATCTGCTTAAATGGTTCCTCGTATGAAAAGCTAAGTGAACGCCAATTGAAGCCATTTCGTAAAAACATTCAAGCGGTATTTCAAAACCCAGCAGCATCTTTGAACCCAAAACTTAAAATAAAAGACGCTCTCCTTGATCCGTATATGCAATTCAAGAGTGAAGTAAGTCTTGCTCATTTTTCTTATACATCTAAGGAGGCTTTTGTGAATCAGCTCTTGGAAGCTGTTGAGCTGCCAACTTCTTTGGCAGACCGATATCCACACGAACTAAGTGGAGGACAGCGTCAAAGAGTGACGATTGCTCGTGCCATTAGTATTGAACCAGAACTGGTTATCCTTGATGAGCCGACGGCAAGCTTAGATGTGATTTCCCAGAATGCGGTCCTGCAATTATTAACGGACCTTCGTACTACCTTGAATTTATCTTATTTGTTTATCTCACATGATTTAGCCGCTGTTAACCAAGTGAGTCAGCGTATGATGGTGATGAAAGATGGCCAGATTGTGGACCAATTTGAACAAGAACATTTATTAGCTGAGGAACGACATGCTTATACAAAGGAGCTTGTTTCGATTTTTTAAACTTTATTATTAGGACCGTCAGGCTTCCCCACAGCTTGGCAACCATTGGGATAGGAATGAAAGGGAAAATTGATGCAAGCAGAAGTAAGTCACCTAGACATCGACGAGTAATCAACAGTTAGCCAGCGGCAATATTTAGTTCTGGACCTTCCATTCATTTATTTCAGGTATATCAACTTCAATTTTAGGACCAGAGGCTGCTACTAGAATTCTGATATTAGTAAAAAATCGTGTAAGTAATCCGATTGTTCTTTCCAAAAACATCCGTTATAATATAATTAATTACAACGTATATTAAAAAAGGACCGAACATGCGCGAACATGTCCAGTCCAGCAATAGACGGTTCCCGTAAAGGGGTCAGCTGTCGATGAAAGAAATAATCCACCAGAGGCGTCAACTCAAGGGTGGATTATTTTTTATGGTTAAATGACAGGATGGCTACGACTAAGGTAGCAAATGCTATCGCAAACATCAAAGACTCAAACACTGTCATTCAGCACCACCCCCTTTCAACTTGGGGTTGTGCCGACCACCCTTGAGAAAACCTATTCTATTGCTTTTTTAGTTTAGCATATTTTTGTACAAATAGGAACGTATGTTTTGTTCTTTGCCTCTACTTGCCCCGTTTCCCTAAAAAAATGGTGATTAGTAGGTTTCATTTTAGAAAAAGCGGGGGATGTAATATAGGTTAAGTTACTAACTAAAGCATAGAGGGATTTTATGGAAAAGAAATCAAAGGAAATGAAGTCAATGCAAGAAACAATAGACCAACTAACGAAAAGAGTAAATGAATTAGAAAGTATCATAGAACAGGCTGCCTTGCCAATTATACCTTCCATTGTACCGAATACTCTTTTAATCCCGTTTACGGGTGTGTTATCCTCTGAACGGTTTCAAATGATTATTCCGAAAGTATTAAATGATGCTAGTGGGACAACAGATTCAGTCATTCTTGACTTCACAGCGATCTCCATTAGTAATGTTAAAGATTTACAGGATTTAGGGAAATACTTAAAAGATCTAATGGCGGCTTTAAACCTTATGGGGATTGAAGTCCATGTTGTTGGGTTTTCACCTCAACTTGCGCAAGTTATGGTTAAATCTAGACTATCCTTGGTTAAAGAAGTGAATGCATTCTCTAATTTTAAATCAGCTTTAGAATTTCTCCTGAAGAAAAAGGGGCTTGCCCTTACCGAAGTCAGTTCAGTTGTCTAACTCCCTGTTATGAAGGGGGTTTTTATTTTTGAAAACAGGTAAAAAAGAGAGCGGAGGAAGCAGTCGGGACGTACCCTAAGCTTCCAAGTTTTACTGGAAGTTCATTCTATTTTTTCAAAGTCAACCTTTCCAGAAAAGAATGTTGCGCCGTTTCCCATATCGGCAACGCGGTCAGGTGTAAGCGAATTGATTCCTTGTTGATGATCCGAAGAGTTACTCCACAGACCTTGCGTCACGACGACACCTGGTAGGACATTTTCACCAATCGAAACCTTCATTCGGCATTCGCCACGATGATTCCAAATACGGACAAGCTCGCCCTCTACAACTCCATGGTGGGTTGCGTCTTTTGTATTTACATGCAGCACGGACTCTTTCGCTAAAGAGATGTGATAATCATTATTGGAAAACGTCGAGTTTAGGAAATGATGATTTGGTCCAGCCACTAATTGTAGTGGAAAATCACCGTCGTTTTCTAATGGAACATAAGTGGGGAGGGGAGGGTACCCATCTTTTTCCATTTTTTTAGAGTAAAGCTCAATCTTTCCGCTAGGCGTTAACAGTTTCCCGGATAAGAGGGGCTTCACGTTCCCTTTAACATAATGTTCGGAAATCAACCGTTCAAAATCGATTCCCTCAAAGTTCGGATGATCAAGTGCTTGATTGATCATTTCTGCTTCATTTTCGTAAAGGGCTTGGTCTTCAAAACCCATCTCCTTTGAAAGCAATTGAAAGACCTCTACGTTTGACTTGGATTCACCGTACGGCTCAATAACGGGCTGCTGCAGCTGAATATAATGATGCCAGTACGAGGTATAAAAATCGGTGTTTTCATAGGAACTTGTAGAAGGAAGAACAATATCTGCATACTTCGCCGTTTCGGTTAAAAATAAATCGTGGACAACGGTAAATAAATCCTCTCTGGCCAGCCCTTGTCTAACCTTTTCACTATTAGGCGCAACAACCGCAGGGTTTGTGCCATAGACAAATAGTGAGTGAATGGGTGGGTTTTCTTCAAGTAAAGCCTTACCAATTACATTCATATTGATCATTCTAGTATTTTTGTTTTCTAATAAGTCAGGACGCTGCAGGTTTTGAGTATGATGGGCAAGATAACCGCCATTTCCCTTAATGGCGCCTCCGCCTTTTTGTAGCCATTGCCCGGTTAATGCCGGGAGACAGGCAATTGTCCGTACACACATTCCACCATTATCGTGGTGTTGAATCCCATTGCCAATTCGGATAAAGGAAGGGGAAGTCTGGCCGTACATCCGTGCGAGCTTATAAATATCTTCCTCAGGGACCCCCGTAATTGCAGCAACCCTTTGAGGGTCGTATGAAAGGACATGTTCACGCAGCTCTTTATAACCGACCGTATATTGTTCTAAGAAAGAATTATCTGTCCTGTTTTCGGCAAATAAAATATGCATCATCCCAAGTGCAAGAGCGGTGTCTGTTCCAGGTTTGATCGGAATAAACCAATCCGCCATTTTCCCTGTTTGGTTTTTATGGACATCAATCACGATGATTTTCGCGCCGTTTTTTCGGGCTTTCTGTGCAAGAATGACTTGATGCATATTGGTGCTGACGGCATTGATTCCCCAAAAAATAATAAGCTTTGAATGGACCGTATCTTCCGGATGGATTCCAAAGCTGCCCCCCATTGTATATCGATAACCAACTGCTCCGGCAGAGGAACAAATCGAATGCTCGAGCCTTGATGCTCCGAGCTTATGAAAGAAACGTCGGTCGATTCCTTCTGCTGCAATTCTGCCCATATTTCCATAAAAACTGTAAGGGAGGATGCTTTCAGGTCCAGCGATACGGATTAGTTCTTTCCATTTAAAAGCAATGGTTTCTAATGCCTCGCTCCAGCTTATTCGTTCGAATGTTCCTTCGCCTTTTTCGCCCGTTCGTTTTAATGGGAATTGTAAACGGTTTGGGTCATAAATACGTTCGGGCAGGTTTCGTACCTTATTGCAAATGTTCCCTTTCGTGACAGGATGATTTGGGTCCCCCTCGATTTTAATGATTTTTCCATCTTGTTTATGTACGAGTAATCCACATTGATCCGGACAATCTAGTGAACAAACAGAAGGAAAAACGCCAGTAGACTGTGTAAGAAATGAACTCATGAATCAATCTCCCTTAATTTTGACCTTATTACTAAAATAGTAAGTTAATATGATAATTCAATCAACTATATAGATGCATAAGCAAACATTAGGGACACGGTGCCTGTGTCCCTTCCTTGTATGAAGTTTGCAAAAACCATTGAGGACTCTTATAGTAATGGTAATAATACATTAGGAGGGAATGGGTGGTGTTTGCCGAGACAGTTTCACTCAAGTTCAGATTCATACGGTAGCAGGCAACAATCCGTATGCACACTGATTTTGAAAAATTCTGAATGAGGGTGGATGTTGGTTATCGGTTTAATGGAAGATGGTTTCCTTTGTGAAATGACTTGGAGGTTAATTGGCAGGAGCTAATTGATCAATAAGAGTGGAGGATAGGAAAAATGTATACAGTTTTTACGTATTTGTTTTCCCTTATTGCCATAGTGATAGCAGTTCTTGTTACAATTCATTTTAAATATGAATTAGAACGAATGTTCCGGGAAAATAAAGAGGTTGTTGCGTTTCATATTTGTAATGTCATTATTGTTCTAATGACAGCTTATATCGTGCATGCAGTAACAACGGTTTATGTCTTTGGGAATGAATTTAACTGGCTTTTACAATTCTTTATTCTACTGTTTATGATTTTACCAATTTACATCATCGCACACATTCATTATAAGAAGTATCGATTCATGAATCGGAAATATTCTATTTCAGCGAACGGAAAAGTGTTAGTGATAAATGAAAAGTATTTGAGAAGAAGATGAAGGTAATTTATCTAATATATACTGATCAAAAAATGACAGGTGAAATCAATCACACCTGTCTTTTTTTCATATAATCCTATTTTAAAAATGCACTATATCACATTTGATCCATAGGTTTGATAGAGGTACCGTTCAACAAACTCAGCCAATCCATCATTTTCATGATGTCCTGTAACAAAATCGGCTGCGGCTTTAATCTCTTCGCTTGCGTTCCCCATGGCTACACCAGTACCGGCACGACGAAGCATCTCTACATCATTGGGCCCGTCTCCAATCGCGACAACTTCATTCGGGCTAATTCGAGAGGCGCGAAGTAAGCTTTTGATCGCGGACCATTTGGAAACCTTAGGGGCAAGTAGTTCAAACCCATCATTCCAATTGATGACTTCGGCTTCCTTTTTAAACAAAGCGGACAATTCAGGGCTTGGTGACCCAGTTCGAACACTATATTTAAGAACATCCTGATAATTTGCCGCTCGCAAATCTCCAATATACCGAGGCTGGACCTTCCCGACTTTCGTCCAATAATCGATTTCTTCATTTGTTTCCTTGCAATAAAGCCCAGTTGGGGTATGGATGATGACATTATAATGGGTCTCAGCGGTCAAATGGTGGAATCGTTCTTCGTTCACTCGGACGGTTTTCATTTGCAGGGCTCTTCCAGTCCCTGCATCATGAATGGCGGCACCATTCAAACAAATCATCGGAGTCCCTAATCCAATTTCTTGATGGTAGGGAGATGTTACCTCATAGTGTCTACCAGTAGCTAGAAAAACCTTGATCCCCTGATTGATGAGTCGGTAAATGGCTTCTCTATTTCGGTGGGAAATGGTATTTGAGGCTGTAAGGAGTGTACCATCCATATCAATAAACACTGCACGAACATTCATTTATCCTGCCTCCTCATTTGTTGGTAATGCAATCATAGCATCGGAACATTAACTGTTTGTAAACGCAGTGTACGGATTAAATAAATTTTAATTGGAATCAAAGGGGGCAAAAGTTCATTGTCCCAAAGGTTTTCTAAACGAATAAATAATTCAAGACGTCCGCTTAGGGCGTCTTTTCGCATTTAGTGAAGCGGTACTTTCAATTCACTAATTACACTTTTTGCATAGGGAAATCCACATCCATGATGTTGCGTGATGTTTAATTCTAATAAATTCCCATGTCATAAAACATGACAACTCCAAAGACACCAAAGTGACTTTGTTATAAAGTGAGCTTATTAACTGTAGCAACCTGTCGCATAATCTTTGGAGGAGGTTTGAATGTTGAGAAAGAAAGATCAAAGATCGATATTAGTCCTTTCCACGTTATCGATGATCATGGCTTTTTCTGTATGGTCGATACTCTCACCGGTGGCTGGAAAGATTCAGGAAATGTATGGGTTAACGGGATTACAAAAAAGCATTCTGATTGCAACCCCCATTCTGTTAGGTTCCGTCATGCGGATACCGATTGGAATTCTTGCCGATCGATTAGGAGGAAGAAGGGTTTATGTTTTTACCATGCTTTTTTTAACCCTCCCTTTAATAGGAGCTAGTTTCACTTCTTCTTATGAAGGACTATTATGGTGTGCGTTTTTTATTGGAATGGCTGGGACGACGTTTGCTGTCTCGATTGCATACGTTTCAAGGTGTTATCCTCCTGAAAAACAAGGATTGATCCTTGGGATTGCTGGAATAGGGAATTTAGGGACGGCCGTAGCCAGTTTCCTAGCCCCACAGATCGTGAACTTATGGGGTCTGCCTTGGATGTTTCGGATTTTTGCTCTTGCCATTCTCATCATGTCTGTCATTTTTTGGTTCGGAACGATTGAGCTTGCGAAACCCAAGGAGGGGAAAAAGCTCAAAAACTCCTTGGAGGTCATGAAAAACAAAGAAACCTGGATTTTATCTGGATATTATTTTTTAACATTTGGAGGGTTTGTCACCTTTGGGATTTACTTACCGATTCTATTCCAAGACCTTTTTCATTTAGATGCCGTTCAAGCCGGGGGCTTAACAGGAATTTTTGTTATTGGGGCCACGCTCATTCGACCTGTCGGGGGATACCTTTCAGATAAGTTTGGGGCGGTCAAAGTCTTGAACATTGTGTTTTCAACGATTTTGTTCACTTCGATATTGTTGGCTTTGTGGCAAGGAAACCTTCTCCTGTTTATGGCGGAATGCCTGTTGATGGCAATCATGCTGGGGACGGGGAACGGAGCTGTTTTTAAACGAGTGGCGGAAGTTTCTCGTGGAAACATGGGAGCCGTTACAGGGGTCGTTGGTGCTGCCGGTGGCTTAGGCGGTTTTTTTCCTCCGATTCTATTAGGG
The DNA here is from genome assembly GCF_044803185.1 of Mesobacillus maritimus. Classification (GTDB taxonomy): domain Bacteria; phylum Bacillota; class Bacilli; order Bacillales; family Cytobacillaceae; genus Mesobacillus_B; species Mesobacillus_B maritimus_B. The sequence continues at coordinate 3,349,641 of NZ_CP085225.1, read as the reverse complement.
GTATTCAAAGATTATCTTGGTGATTATATACTCGGGTTCGTCTTGTTGTCATTGTTCGCTCTTGTGTGCTTGGTTTACAACAGTGAGAAAATTCGAGCGATTTTCACGACCAAGAAACAAGGTCGTGTATCGAGTCTTTCTTAGAGGCTGTTTTCGTAAGGGTTGTTGTTAAAATTGTAAAAATCTTAAAACCGAATTTTACTACCTAAAGCCGATTTTAACGCAAGATAAGCGATTTTGTTCGTTTTAGTAAGTTTGCAAGCTCTTTTTTCATGGTTAAAAAGCTATTTGTAGCGAACAAAGCTTAATTGATTCTATTTTGTATCCAAAAAGCATCAAAGTTTGAGAAAAGAGCCTTCTTAAATGATTTTTTATTAGTCCAGATATAAAGGAGAGGAAAGGATGTCTGACTTTTTAAAAGGGTTTCGCGAACGGGAATATCAGCAATCTAAAGAATATCTCCATGAGACGCAATGCCCATTTTGTAGCATGCAATGTAAAATGAATCTATATGAAGATCGGTCAAAACAAAAATCTCGATATAAAGTAACACCGTTAAAGAGTGATCCTGTGTCTGAAGGCAGGCTTTGTCCAAAGGGAATCTTTTCTTATAAACATGCTTTAAGTTCAGGGCGTCTGCGTACCCCCATGTTAAAGGTTGACGATTCATTTGTGCCAGTATCTTGGGAAAAGGCTTATCACTGGCTTTCCCAAAAAATCATTTCAGTACAAGAGCAATATGGAAAGAACGCGATGAGCGTATATGGGAGTGGGGCTTTAACGAATGAAAAGGCCTATTTGCTAGGAAAGTTTTCAAGGGTAGCGTTAGAAACGAAGTATATTGATTACAATGGACGATTCTGTATGTCTTCGGCAGCAGGTGCTTCCAACCAAGCTTTAGGTGTGGACCGGGGATTAACCAACCCTTTAAGTGAAATCGAGGACGCGGAATGCATCGTCTTGGCTGGGACGAATGTGGCGGAATGTCAACCAACCATGATGCCTTATTTTCGAAGGGCGAAAGCAAATGGGGGCAAAATCATTGTGATTGATCCTCGAGAAACGCTCACATCAAAAATAGCGGACCTTCATTTAAAGGTTAAGCCAGGGATGGATGCAGCCCTCGTCAATGGCATGCTCAAGGTTATTGTTGATGAGGATTATGTCAATCATTCGTTTATGCAGGTATCGGTCGAAGGAGGGGCGGAACTCCTTGCTTTTGCTCGTACCATTGATTTGAACGAGGTGGAAAGGATCACTGGAGTAGCAAAAAGCCAAATTATTGAGGCAGCTCGTATCTATGGAAGGGCAACCACTGGGATGGTGTTTACGGCAAGAGGGGTTGAACAACATGCAGGGGGTGTGAACAACGTTCGTAATTTCATTAATTTGGTTTTATTGACAGGGAAAATTGGGAAGCAAGGGTGTGGGTATGGAACGATTACCGGGCAAGGCAATGGGCAAGGGGGACGCGAGCACGGACAAAAGACCGATCAATTGGCAGGATACCGGTCCATTGACAATGCGGAGCACCGAAACCATATTGCAAAGGTTTGGGGAATTGATGAGGCTTCGATTCCTGGAAAAGGCGTGTCCGCTTATGAAATGTTTGAGAAGATACTCGAACGAGAAATCCGTGGGATGATCGTCCTTGGTTCCAACCCGGTGGTTTCCAATCCTAATACGAATCTCGTAAAATCTGCAATGGGAAAGCTAGATTTTCTCGTCGTCATTGATACATTAATGTCGGAAACAGCGGAGCTCGCCGATCTAATTCTTCCAGGTTCCACGCATTTAGAAGAGGAAGGGACGATGACAAACCTAGAAGGACGAGTCATCTTGCGCAAGGCAACCAGGAAACTTCCAGGAGAAGCTCGTTTAGATTGGCAAATTCTATGTGAGATTTCTGAGTTGCTTGGCAAGGGACAATTTTTTTCTTACCAAAGCAGTGAAGAAATTTTTGAAGAACTACGAAGGGCATCACAGGGCGGGATTGCGGATTACGCTGGAATTACCTATGGACGGATTGAGGAGGAGAAAGGTGTATACTGGCCATGTCCGAGTGAGTCCCACCCTGGAACACCAAGAATGTTTGAGGGTGGAAATTTCTATCATGAAAATGGGAAGGCCCGTGTGACCCCGATCGCGAACCAATTTCCGAAAGAGAAAACAGATGAAGCCTTCCCGCTTACGTTGACCACGGGTCGTATTCTTCATCATTACCAAACGGGGGTACAAACTAGAATTACAGCAGAATTAAACAAAACTTCCGAACCTTTTTTAGAGATTCACCCCGTCACCGCAAGCAAAATTGGTTTAGTAGATAAAGAGAAGGCACGCATTTGCTCCCGGAGAGGTGAGATGATTCTAAGAGTAAAATTTTCAAAAGGCATTCGTGAAGATTGTGTCTTTGTTCCCTTCCATTGGGAAGGCAAGCAGAGCATTAACCAATTAACGTTACCAGAACTCGATCCACAGTCAAGAATGCCAGAATTTAAAGCCTGTGCAGTAAGAGTGACCACATTGGAGGCAGAAAAGGAGGTTTTGGGGACTGCCGAATTAGTTAAACATGTCTGAAGATCCTTTTTCTTTAGGGATACATTTTCATGCTTGCTTTTGAAAAAAAGTTCTTATGAGCTGCCCAATTGTTATTGGGCAGCATTTTTTGTTAGTTAACGCTCCATCCTGTCCTTTTTTCTTTCTCCCTCCTATATAAAGAGTGAAGGGAGGTGAGAAACAATGGCACAAGCAATGTTGAAGGATTCCCGTATGACGTTAGTGTTTGAAACAGGCTTAAACGAGAAAGGCGAGCCAATCTTCAAGGGGAAATCGTATGCGAACGTAAGGAAAGAGGCGACTGCTGACCAGCTGCATCAAGCAGCAACAGCGCTAGGCGGACTTAGTGCTTATCCTCTTAGCTCGGTAGAACGTACCGACAATCATGACATTATCTAATCTGTTTTAAAAGGGTAAGGTAGGAAGGAGGTGAATAGAATGGCCAAGACGTTAGAATTACAATTTGGTACAGACCTTGGGAAAGTCGCTCGATTAACCGTGGATAACCCAGTTGAACCGGTAGATCCAGCATCTTTAAAGTTGACAATGGAATCGATTATTGCATCCAACGCATTTTTTTCTAGCAACGGGTATCTAGTTTCCGTTGGCGGTGCTCGCGTAGTCGAGCGAAATGTCACCGAATATGAGATTATCTAATCATAAAAGGGCCGGATTCCATTAGGATCCGGCTTTTTAGATAAGCGTTAAAAACAATAGAGAGGAGGAAGGAACATGCAAGAGCTCATCCCGCTAATAAGCGAAGTAGGGTTTCCGATTGTTGTCACCTTATACTTGCTTCATAGAATCGAAGCCAAGCTCGACAATGTTGTCCAATCGATCCAGAATCTACCGAATCAGATGAAGGAGAACGAATACTCGCAAAGGAAAATTATGTAGAAAGATATTAATGATTTCAAGATTTTTCATGCCGTGCATCCAAATGGATAGAGCTTTACAAAAGAAGACCTTTTATACAAGAAGTGATTGTACTTGTATAAAAGGTCTTTTTCTGTTTAGGAACTCATTTTACTAAATGACTTTAGACCGAATTTGTTTAGCCGGATAAAGATAAAAAAAAGAATACTAGAATAAGAAAAAGAGATGAAAATGCTCTATCAGGAAAATGGGAACGGAACTTTTTTCAAATTATTAATTGAAAAACCCGTGTAGGAACCTCGAAACCAATAACGATGTAATTTCATGATCCACATCGTTTCCCAAGCAAGTTAACGAGAAAAAACGAACTCACAATTAACCTCCGTTTTTGCCCATACTCCGCTATAATCTCATCAGTTAATAATGGAGGAGACAAATACCACAGTGGAAACCCAATCAGCATTAGTCACTGAACCATTGTTATTATTGACGACATATAACGGTAGGGTAGTGATTAAAGAAAAAAAGTTATAAAAATAAACGGGTGGCTAAAGGTATTTTCCAAAAGTAAAGGTTCAATTATTTGGTTATTCATGTCGACTCCTTTTATCTGTTTTAAGAAAAACTCAATTAACTGTTAAACTTAGTTTTTTAAACAGTTAAAGAGCATGGATTTAAATTTTTTATTTGACCTTCCTTATGCATTACCTTATCGCTTGTATATTCAAACAATATAGAAATTTCAGAAATCTCATTGACAAAGAAAGTGTAATGTATTAAATTCAAAATATCAATTATTAAAATCGATTTCGATTATTGAAATAATTGAATATAAATGAAAGCACTTACAATCCAATGTGCTTTTATCAAAAACAAGGAGGACTGTTAAATGTCTGAACTAAAGGCAACAAATGCAATGAGGATTGCCCTAGCTTTAAAGCGAAATGGGGTGAAGTATTTATTTGGTCAAAGTAACCCGCCAACGATTACCTTAGCCTGCGACGATATTGGAATTAAACAAATTGGTTATCGGCAAGAAAATGCCGGAGCATACATGGCTCATGGATACGCAATGACAACAAATACAATTCCTGTGGTTACGGCACAGAATGGTCCCGCTGCTACTTTATTAGTGCCTGGTTTAGCAGAAAGTTTAAAGTCTTCTTATCCAGTTGTTGCCATTGTTGAAGAAATTGAAAGAGGCCATGAAGAAAAAAACGCCTTTCAAGAGTTCGATCACCTTGAACTATTCAAAGGAGTGTCAAAATGGGTAAAACGAATTCCGATTCATGAAAAGATTGAGGATTTTGTTGATAGAGCTTTTACCATTGCAGGAAGTGGCAGACCAGGTCCTGTCGTCCTATTATGTCCGAAAGATATCATAAATGATCAAACCGAGTATCCAGTCAACGCACAAAGAAATGCATCACTTGGGACTTTCCCTCTTGATCGAACTGTAGCGGACCCCAGTAAAGTTGAGGAAGCTGCAATTATGCTAGCAGCAGCGGAGAACCCTATCATTTATGCTGGTGGGGGTGTTGTTTCTTCCGATGCATTGAATGAAATAAGAGAATTACAAGAAGAATGTGCCATCCCAGTTGCCACGACAACAATGGGGAAAGGTTCAGTGGACGAAGAACACCCACTTAGTATCGGACCAATTGGCTATTATATGGGAAAAAGAGGAGTAAGTACTCAATTAAAATCTATGGTTCAAAGGGCAGATGTGATCGTTTTAGTTGGAAATAGAACGAATCAGAATGGAACAGATTCATGGACGCTACTCCCTAGTACGGCAAAATATATCCACATTGATATCGACCCTACCGAAATCGGACGTAATTACGAGTCTTTGAGATTAGTAGGCGATGCTAAGCTAACATTAAAATCGTTAAAAGAAAAACTTGCGGAACAAGGTGTTGAAAAAAGGCGCAAAAATCGAAGCCGAATTGAAGATGAAATTCGTGCAAGTAGAATCAAACATAACGAAATCATGGCTCAATTACTTAAAGAAGACGATGGCAAAATAAAAGTGGAAACCTTCCTCAATGCCGTAAATAAAAGATTAAGTGATGATCACATCGTGGTCGCAGATGCAAGTATTTCATCAGTTTGGAATGCCAATTACATTCAAGCAACCAAAAATAGAAAGTTTATTTTCCCGAGAGGTTTAGCAGGATTAGGTTGGGGCTTACCGATGGCAATGGGAGCAAAAGTTGCTCATCCGAATCGAAAGGTATTCTGCTTAGCTGGTGATGGTGGATTTGCCCATGTCTGGAGCGAATTAGAAACGTGTAAGAGATTAGGGATTAACATCGTCCTTATAGTCATTAATAATGGAATATTAGGATATCAAAAGCTTGGTGAAACCGCGTTATTTGGTCGATATACGAATGTATGTGATTTTTCCGCTGTTGACCATACCAAAGTGGCAGAAGCTTGTGGGATTAAAACCGTTAGTGTCAGAAATGTAAGCGATATCAATGGAGCGCTAGATGATGCATTTAACCATGATGGAAGTGTGTTGATTGATTTGATATCGGATCCGGAGAATATCCCTCCTATTACAATTATGGATGGATTAATAAAAGAAAAAGTTAAATAGGGAAGGAGTCAGTAATGATGAAGAGACTTGAAGGAAAAGTAGCATTAGTTACAGGTGCAGCAAGGGGGATAGGAAGAGAGTATGCGCTTAGGTTGGCCTCCTTAGGTGCGGATGTAGGGGTAATCGATATTGACTTGAAATCTTATCAACATTTTGAAAAAGAAAAGATCGATGAACGGTTTGACACGGTAGTAGATGAAATTAAAAACTTAGGTGTCAATGTCTTTGGAGCAGAAGCAGATATTTCGAATGAGGACCAGGTGATTCAAGCCATTAACAAAATAAGAGAGAATTTAGGTGAAATTGATATTTTAATCGCCAATGCCGGGGGTGGTTCGGGTTCTGTGGATGAGAATGCCGCATCGACCATGGATTCCGAACATCTAAAGGTTGTGATGGAAAGAAACTTATACGGAACGATCTATAGTGTGAAAGCTGTTGCCGAACAAATGAAGAAGAAGAACTATGGGAAAATCATCACAGTGACCTCTGTTGCAGGGATTAAAGCGATTGCAGGTGGAACCTATTCCCATTATGGTGCGGCAAAAGCGGCAATTATCAATTATACAAAATATTTAGCACAGGATTTAGGTCCTTATAATATTACAGTTAATGCCATCGCACCAGGGTACATCGGGACTGGAAGATTAATGGAACAATTTGAAAAAGCGGGAGTTGAGACGTTTACGGAACAAACGGCTTTGAAGCGTCTAGGAACACCGGAAGATTGTGCAAATGTCATCGAGTTTTTATCTACGAACCTATCTGACTACGTAACTGGAACTGTTATTGATGTTACAGGAGGGTTGGTTCAATAAAGTCGAGGAAGGTGGTCGAGGAATGAAGGCATTAGTGAAAACAGAAATAAAAGATGAATTTAGAATGGAAAACAGGGAAGCTCCTGCAATTGGTGAAAATGAACTATTAATAAAAGTCGAGTATTGTGGAGTATGCGGCAGTGACCTTCATGCAGCTAGTCACGCGAAAGGCTATGAATTTGTTCCAAAACCGATTATTTTGGGACATGAATTTGCGGGTGTCGTAGCAGAAGTAGGCTCAGAAAAAAATAACCCTTTAATGGATAAAAGAGTCATTATTGTCCCGGGGGTTTTTTGTGGGGAATGTGAACAGTGTAGAAGTGGAAATGAAAATATTTGTGTCAATATTAGCGGTGTAGGGTTGCATAAAGATGGGGGAATGGCAGAATACGTAAAGGTCCAATCGGATCAAGTGATCATGACGCCTGACGATTTACCATCTGAGATTGCCGCGCTAACAGAACCGCTTTCGGTTGCGATGCATGCTGTTGAGCGAATTGGGGACAACTTAAGTGGGAAAGAAGTGCTTGTCCAAGGATGTGGAATCATCGGGATGTTTACCGCGATTTCAGCCAAAAATAAAGGTGCGAACGTGACAATATCTGGATTACAAAGGGACTGGGAACATAGACTAAGTCTTGCGAGTATTTTTGATATAAAAACAGAAATCTACGAAAATAGTGAAAGTAACGTTGATAAATATGATTTTATTTACGAATGCTCAGGTTCCTCTTTTGCTGCCGAGAACGCCATTAATCGGTTAAAAAAAGGTGGAATGATGGTTTTAGTTGCCCTGTATGAACAAAAAGTCGAATTGCCAATGAACGTAATCGTAAGAGGGGAAATCAATGTGCTATCTAGTTATGCATCAACGATTACAGATTTTCATAGTGCAATCGCTTTATTAACGAAGACTAAAGATCAGATGAGAAAGTTGATTAGTATTTATGCCTTAGAGGAAGGTGCAAAAGCTTTTTCAGATGCGAAAAACCAGAAGGTTTTAAAACCTATCTTGATGCCTTGATTTTATTATTTAGTGAATATAAATATTAGAATATTCAAATAACAAGGAGGCGAATTATATGAACAAAACTTATCCATTCATCTTCCTGTCAATATTTCTAGTCTTGTTTTTATCAGCTTGTAGTGGTTCGGAAGGTGCGAATAGCGAGGGCGATAGTGAGGAAACCATTGTATTAAAAGCTGGAACGAATTTACCAACTAAACATTTTATGTTACAGGAAGCGATTATTCCATTTATGGAAAAGGTTGAAGAAGATTCAAATGGTCGAGTTAAATTTGAATTATATGATTCTGAGTCATTAGTTCGTGCAGGGGAAGAATTAGAAGCTTTGAGAGCAGGAACAATTGATATCGCTGTACCAATGTATGATGTGTATGATACAGCTAGATTCCCATTCTCAGAGATTCCATTATTACCATTAACAAAAGCATCAGGGGAAGTCTATTCAGATGCGATCACGATCCTAAACCAAAATGATGAACCATATAAGGATGGGAAAACGCATAGTGAACGAGTATATGGAGATGAAGGCTTAGTGGCATGGCCATTTGCTTTTGGTCGATCCTATACGATTGGAACGGTTGGGGAACCAATTACTAGCTTGAAAGAGTTCCAAGCATTGCAGATTCGGGTACCAAGTAGTGTTCATGAAACCTTTGCCAACAATCTAGGTGCTTCGCCTGCAAGGATTTCGATTAATGAAACGTTTGATGCTTTCAACCGAGGAACTTTGGATGCAGGATTTACACCGATTACGGATTGGACCAGTTATGGTTTTGAAGAAGTGTTTACTTATGTAATCAATGGAATTGAGGCTGGCTCATGGCCATCATCAATCGCAATGACCAAGGAAAAATACGAGTCATTACCTGAAGATATCCAAGAGATTATTTCAAATGCAGCGGCTGAAGTATTAAATTTAAAAACCAACCCTGAATTAGCGGAATATAATCATAAACTTGAGGAAGATATTCTAAATGCATTTTATGAAAATGGCGGAAAATTAGAGGAATTAAATGAGTTACCTCAAGAAATTCAAGACACAGTGGACCAAGCAGTAGGGAAAACCTGGTTGGATTGGATAGAGAATCTAGAATCGGCAGGTTATCCTGCCACCGAAGCGGCCATTAGATGGAGAGATGCAGTCATAGAAGCGGGTGGAGATGTTCCTGAAGTAGTTAAAGAATTATCTGTTGACTAAATCAAATGAAGGGGGGCTTTCCCCCCCTTTGATTTGATATCAAAAGGAGGGACAAAATATATGGAGAGCAGTATCGCACTCATAATCGTTTTGGTCGTTTTTGCGCTTTCTCTCTTTGGCGGTATGAATATTAGCTCGGTCTTAATTCTTTCCGGGATGGTTGGAATTTACCTTATTGTTGGGATTGATCCAGTCATTAATCTAGTTCAAGTTGACACATTTTCAACAGCAGCAAGCTATACCTTAACCACCATCCCCCTATTTGTGTTGATGTCACAGTTTATCGTAAAATCTGACATTGTGAAATATTTATATTCATTAATCTTTATCACCTCTAGAGGGAAATCAGCGATTTTAGGTGTATTTACCGTTATATTAGGAGGTTTTCTAGGGGCTGTATCAGGGTCAGCATCGGCCATGTCTGCCGCACTAGGACAATTTGCTGTTCCTGAGTTAAAGAAACATGGTTATGGAGAAACCTTTGCAGCATCGATTGCTGCAGCTGCGGGGTCATTAGCAACGATTATTCCGCCCTCAATTGGTTTGATTGTATATGGAGCGATTACCCAAACATCCATTAGTAGCTTGTTCATAGGGATCATTATTCCAGGAATTATTACAATCGTCCTCTTATCACTTATAGTCGTGTTTATTTACTATAAAGAATCCAAGAAGAACCCTACCCAGAATACGGAACATGGTGAAACGAAGCGATATTCAACAAGAAATTATGTTATCTCTGCAGCAACAGGAATCTTAATTATGGTGGCAATTCTTGGGGGGATTTACTCAGGGATTTTTACACCAACTGAAGCGGGCGGTGTTGGCGCATTTATTACCTTAATAGCTGCCCTCATTCTTGGAAAAGTCAATAAGGAATTCATAGCAAGTTCTTTTAAGGAAACGATTAAAATCACCACAATGGTCATGATGATTATGATAGGTGCAACCATCTTTACTCGGTTTGTTACTTTATCGCGCTTGCCTCAAAAACTTATCGAAACCTTGGGTCCGTTATTGGATTCCCCGATGTTAATCATGATTATCTTATTGGCAATCTTCTTTGTCGCATTCATGTTCTTGGAAGGTGCAGCAGCGATTGTCATGTTGGTTCCGATTACACTTCCATTGGCAGAAAGTGTTGGATACTCGCCATTAGAATTTGGAATCATTATGTCAGTAATTGGCACAGCTGGCTTAATTACCCCTCCTGTAGGGATAAGTACGTACGCAGTGTCAGGGGTAACCAGGATATCATCTAACAAAATATTTAGATATACGATGGTGTATGCAATTTTCATCAGTATCTTTGGATCGGCAATTCTTTTATTATTCCCTGAACTAATTACTTGGTTACCGAATTCAATGAAATAATGTTTGAAAGGGGTGTTTGATAAATGAATAAGATCATCGATAGGATTAATCAAGTTTCCTTGATACTTAGTGGAATTGCATTAGCGGGTTTAATGATCTTAATCTCGGCGGGAGTGTTCACAAGATACGTTCTAAGTTTTTCTATCCCTACTGCCTATGAAATCGTTGAAAATTATTTAATGCCTATCGCTGTTTTTGCAGCTCTTGGATATTCCTATTACAGTGGGATATTTCCACGCGTAGATGCTTTTACGGAAAAAATACAAAATGTGAAACTAAAAAAAGTGATAGATGGTGCTATAATTATCGTTGAATTCCTAACCTTCCTTTTTGTTAGTTATTATTTGTTTCAGTTTTCACTCTATTCCATTGATAATGGCATGGGTTTTAAAACAAACGGAATTAATTTCCCGTTATACCCAGTCCATTTCATCTTATTCTTAGCATTCTTATGGATGTGCGTTCTGATTTTATTGAAATTCATTCGAACTATAAAAGGGAAGGATCAAGATCAAATCAACTAGATTTATAGGAACAACCTAATTTAAGGAGTAAACGACAATGAAGAAGAGCAACAAATCACTGGTGACCGAAAGGACCTTAAACGTTCTAATGCTTTTTGCTACAGAGAAAGAACTATCTGTTTCACAAATTGCGTCCCTGTTAGATGAAAATATTTCCTCTGTGTATCGAATTGTGAACACGATGGAAGCACAGGATTTCATCGAACAAAAGAGCAATAAAAAATATACACTTAAAACTCCTAATATTCTAAAACTATATAATATGGTCAGCAAAGAAATAAGAGAATATGCGAAACCAGTATTAATTAGTATCGTAGAGAGATTCAAAGAGTCTGTTTATCTAAGTGAATTATATGAACAGGAAAACATCATGATTATTGAGAAACAGGATAGTCCAAATCGTCTAAAGTGGACGGAGAATATCGGACATGTTTACCATATACCAACTGGTACAGGGGGGAAAACCCATTTAGCTTATATCGTAAGGAATATGGACGAAAAACAAAAAACCGAGTATTTATCAAAGTTGAAATTAACGAAATATACAGCAAAGTCCATAACAGATGTATCGGAGTTAAGAAAGTCAATTGATCAAATCGTTGCGGATGGATACTGCATTACAGAAGGTGAACATGTAGAAGAGATCGTCGGAATCGCTGTTCCGGTTTTTAACTCAATTAATGACGAATGTAGGCATGTCTTATCCATGGTCATGACAGCGTCTAGGTTTGATCCTAGTAAAAAAGATGCTTATATACATGCTTTGCAAGAGGGAGCCAAAAGAATCGGTCAAAACTTATCAAATTAACGTAAGGAGTGGGTAGGATGACAAAAAAATCGACCATTAACGAGGAAATGGAGACATTAGCTGCGGTTGTTAAAGTTCTAGAGGAAACGGAAACTGAATATGTCTTTGGAATGCCAGGGGGATATAATGGTGGGTTATACGATGCCATGATTGGTTCATCCGTAAAACCGATTCTCGTTCGGCACGAACAAATTGCCAGTATCATGGCAGAAACCTATGGTCGATTAACCGGAAAACCGGGTGTATTCACTGCACAAGGTGCATGGACGATTACAAATGGGATGATGGGGCCACTTGAAGCGATTCAAGGAAGTTCCCCCATGTTGATTTTAACGGATATGACCGATAATGCACCATACTCTCATCATGGCTCCTATCAAGTTGGTACAGGGGAATATGGTGGTTATGATGTAAAAAAGGTAATGGAAGCCGCTACAAAATATTCGACAGTGGTTCATCATCCAGCACAGGCGGTTCAAAGCGTCCAATTGGCAATCAAACATGCAACCGAAGGAAATCAAGGGCCTACAGCTGTTGTATTCCATAGTTCTGCAATTAATGGGAAAGTGAACCCTACCGACTCTCCAAGTATTTACCATTCAAAGAAATATCTTGTTAATCAAAATAAAACTCAAGATAAAAGTTTGCTAGTTGACGCATTAAATCTATTAAAAAATGCCAAAAACCCATTCATTATTGCCGGGAATGGCGTAAAAGCATCTCAAGGGTATGAGGAACTACAAACATTGGCTGAATTAGTCGGAGCCCCAGTCGGAACGACCGCTAATGGAAAGACGGCGATTAAAGAAACGCATCCAAATGCAGTCGGGGTAATTGGAAACTGGGGATTGGAAGTGAGTAACAAATTGTTATCTGAAGCAGATGTGATTTTAGTAATCGGCTCTAAATTAGCGCCTACAGATACTTGTAATCATGCAAAAGAGTTGATTGATCCTGAACGTCAAACATTGATTCAAATCGATATAGAACCGAAACATGCTAGTTGGACTTTCCCAGTTGATCTGCCAATCATTGGTGATGCGAAACACATTCTTAGAGACATGATTGCGTTGTTGAATAACGAAGTACAAATTGCTCAAGAGTTGGTCGAACAACGTGTGAATAAAACAGCAAAACTAAAAGACGACATGAATTATATGTATGCTGAGGAAATGGAATCAAATGAAACCCCAATTAAGCCGCAAAGATTATTGAAAGAAATTAATGAATTTATTGATGAAGATACTATGATTACATTAGATGCAGGAGAAAACAGAGTATTTACCGTCCATTATTTTAAGTCTAAAGCTCCAGGCAGTATAGTGCTACCAGCCTCTGCTGGTGGAATGGGTTATGCTATTCCTTCTGCACTTGCAACGAAATTGGTCCACCCAGACAAAAAGGTTATTGCCATCGCAGGCGATGGAGGCTTTGCAATGACTATGAATGGCTTAATTACAGCTGTTCAATATAAGATACCAATCGTCACGATTATCATGAACAATTCGGTCTTAGGCTGGGTGAAAAATGCTCAAGGAGACCGTGTGATTGCTTCAGAGTTTGATGATACGAATTTTTCAGAAATTGCGAAATCCATGGGGTGTGTAGGGTTTAAAGTGGAAGATCCAAATGAACTACAATCAACATTAAAGAAAGCGTTTGCTTCTGGAAAACCTGCTGTCATCGATGTGAGAACAACAGATACAGAGAGTTATAAAAAGGTAATGTTTGATTTAGCAACCTCTTTGGAGGATTAAGGTTGATAATATCCCCTAAAGAGACCTTTTAGGGGGTATTACGTTGAGGACCTTTAAAAAATGATTATAGTTATTAGTTGTGATTGACAGTTGAAAAATGGAGGGATTTAGATGAAAGCAATTTTAGTTGAAAATAATAGTACCAACCTGTATATAGATGAAGTTCAAAACCAGATCATTAATGAACATGAAATCAAAGTAAACATAAAAGCAACCGCTATCAATCGAGCCGATCTGCTTCAAAGGATGGGGCTTTATCCACCACCTCCGGGGGAAACAGAGATTATGGGATTAGAAATGTCTGGGGTAGTGAGTGAAGTAGGCGAGAAGGTAACAAATGTAACGGTAGGAGATAGAGTATATTCCCTACTGCCAGGTGGAGGATACGCCGATACTGTCGTGATTCAATCTGGAAGCGCCATGAAAATTCCAGATGGAATGACATTCGAAGAAGCCGCCGCGATTCCAGAGGTATTTCTCACAGCTTACTTGAATTTAAAACTTATCGGCGCTTTACAAAAAGACGAGTTTGTGTTAATTCATGCAGGTGCGAGTGGTGTAGGTACCGCAGCGATTCAAGTTACGAAAGAAATGGGAGCAAAAGTTATTGCGACCGCGGGCTCACCTGAAAAATTAGAGAAATGTCGAGAATTAGGAGCCGACTATGTGATTAACTATAAATTAGATGATTTTGCTGAAGAAGTACGAAAGATAACCAATGAAGGGGTTCACGTTATCCTCGATTTTATTGGTGCTTCTTATTGGGAAAGAAATTGCAAATCCATTCGGACAGGTGGAAAATGGATACTACTAGGTCTACTGGGGGATAGCAAGATTAGTAATTTTGATTTGACCGTCATGCTTCAGAAAAATATTCACTTCATCGGCTCGACACTTCGGTCAAAATCGAAGGAATTTAAGATCCAATTAACAAAAGAGTTTGACGCATTTGCCATGCCACTGTTTGAAAATGGATCTCTAAGACCTGTGATCGACAAAGTCTACAGTTGGCAGGATGTAGAAGAGGCACATGAATACATGCAATTGAATAAAAACATCGGAAAAATTGTTTTGCGAATTGACGAATGAATTTGAACGGTCGAGTACCTTCATCCCAATGGTATTCATCTCTTCGTAAAATCTTAAAGATACTTAGCTAACTTGTTTCATATCTGGTTCCATCGATAATCTGTCTTGGAAGGGAAGAAAAATATGGAAAATACAATTAAAGTTTTTAGCCCGGCAACAGGCGATCTTGTGAATGAATTAGAAGCTCATAGTGAAGTTCAAATCGAAACGATGATCAAAAATGGCCATGAAGCCTATGTTTCTTGGAGTAAAGTCGATGCTCACAAAAGGTCTGAGTTATTGAAAAAATGGTCAGACAACGTTAAAAATAATAAAAATGAAATTGCCCATATTATGACACTTGAAAGTGGAAAACCTTTAGGGGAATCACTCAATGAGGTAGATTATGCTCAAAGTTATATTGAGTGGTATGCGGAGGAAGCAAAGCGGATTTACGGGCGAACGATACCTGCAAATACGAGTTCAAAACGAATTATTGTGACGAAGGAACCTGTTGGTCTAGTTGGAGCCATCACACCATGGAATTTTCCGGCGGCAATGATGACAAGGAAAGCTGCACCAGCTTTAGCGGCAGGTTGTACGTTTATCGTGAAACCAGCTGTAGAAACCCCACTTACAACCATAAAATTAGTAGAACTTGCCCACGAAGTCGGGATTCCCAAAGATGCAATCCAATATGTGATTGGGTCTGGGAGGAAAGTAGGGAAAATCTTCACAGACAGTACATTGATCCGAAAAATTACGTTTACCGGGTCAACAGAAGTTGGGAAAAAACTGATGCAAGATAGCTCAAATAAAGTCCAACACGTTTCCATGGAGTTAGGTGGCCATGCCCCATTCATTATTGCGAAGGATGCCGATATTGAGTTGGCAGTTAGCCAGGCTGTCGTATCAAAGTTTAGAAATGCGGGGCAAACATGTATTTGTGCCAATCGTTTAATTGTTCACGAGGACATTGTCGAAGAATTTTCAAATAAGTTCACGACAGCCGTTGAAAAATTGAAAGTAGGCAACGGGCTTGAACAAGATACGAATATTGGTCCTGTCATCAATAAAAGTAGTTATGAAAAAATCCATGCTCAAGTTGTCGACGCCTTAGAAAAAGGGGCAGAGCTAAAGACCGGACATGAATATGATGTCGATAACGAGAAAGGATATTATTTTATTAAACCAACAGTCCTAACGAATGTGACCGATCGTATGGATATTATGCATGAGGAAACATTTGGTCCAGTGGCACCGATTACGTCTTTTTCTAGTCTCGAACAAGCTGTAGAAATTGCAAATGGAACTCCCTTTGGGTTAGCTGCATACTTCTTTACGAATGACTACCGCATCGGGACGTACTTATATGAGAATTTAAAATTCGGTGTAATCGGCTGGAATGACGGGGCACCTTCAGGGGCACATGTTCCATTTGGAGGCATGAAAGAAAGTGGGGTTGGACGCGAAGGAGGAACAGAAGGAATCGAAGCCTACCTTGAAACAAAATACCTATCAATTGGGAATTTGTAGATTTTGAGGGTAATGCTTTCTTTAAATCCTTTTTCTAGTATTACTCTGTTTAGTGATTTATCGGTCCAGAGAGTGATGAAGGAGGCATGATTTTGAAGTGTGATAAGCAGGTTTTATGTTCAGCATTTTTCTAGCAACGGGTATCTAGTTTCCGTTGGCGGTGCTCGCGTAGTCGAGCGAAATGTCACAGATTATGAGATTATCTAATCATAAAAGGGCCGGATCCATTAGGATTCGGCTTTTTAGATAAGCGTTAAAAACCAATAGAGAGGAGGAAGGAACATGCAAGAGCTCATCCAGCTAATAAGCGAAGTAGAGTTTCCGATTGTTGACCATCCTTTTCTGATTACATGTACGATCCGCGAAGTATTATTTACCAATGGATAAAAGTGTACCAACGAATGACAGTCTGTTCCTACTAGGTTCTCTTTCGGTTGACATGTAAGGAATATGGCACAATCCTTTATAAACGATCGGGTGAAAAAGTGGAACGATTATGCAGCAATTCTTGTTTTGCTAAAGAAGCAGGAGCATACAGGAAGTGTTTTATAGGATGGCCGCTTACCTATATAGTAGAAAGAACAGCATAAATTTGGTAGGGGGTATTCGATGAAACCAAGTATTTCAGTGATAACATTGGGTGTAGATGATCTGGAAAGATCTTTAAAATTCTACAAAGATGGATTAGGCTTACCAACAAAAGGAATAGAAGGACAAGAATTCGAGCATGGAGCAGTTGCATTTTTTGATTTACATCTTGGATTAAAACTAGCAATTTGGCAACGTAAGGATATAGCTCATGACACAGGAATAAACGTTACACCGATTAGTCCAATTGAATTTACAATTGGACATAATGTTGGGAGTAAAGATGAGGTTGATAGGGTGATGGAACAAGCCAGGTTAGCTGGTGCACATATAACTGTTCCAGCACATGATACCTTTTGGGGAGGATACTCTGGATATTTTCAAGACCCAGATAGTCATATATGGGAAATAGTTTGGAATCCAGCATGGGAATCTTCAGAACAATAGATTAGATATTCCGAAGACCATAAGCCTATTTCTTTCCTGAAAAGAAGGAGAGACTTAGGCTTTTTATCTCCAAACAAATGGTGGGACAAAGGGACAGGCACCGTGTCCCAGACAAAGCCTGGTTTATAAAAATTTTTAATGGTTGATTAGTAGTAGAATGTATAAATTAATTTGTAGACAAAGGAGCATCAAGGAATGATCAATTATAATGGACGTACTTTTGTTTCTATTGAAAATACAGAAAATGGAGAGGTTTCTTCGCAAACTTTATTTAAATATAGACAAGAAGGACAGATCATCTCAGCGGCTTATAGTGGTGGAGAAATTGTGCAAGGGACATTAATCGGAATAGTCAAGGAAGATGGGGGTCTAGAGTTCAGGTACAATCACGTGAATAATAAGGAAGAAATCAGAGGCGGTAAATGTGTTTCTACTCCTAAAATTTTGCCAGACGGAAGAATCAGATTGTATGAAAATTGGAAATGGATTGATGGCGAAAATACTGAAGGCAGTTCAATTATTGAAGAAGTTGTTGAATGAAATGATGAAAACCTATAAAGGAGTTCTTATTTCACGAACGGATGCGAATGTTCAAAGAGCAGTTTATTAATAGAAGAAATGTGTTTTATGTTACTGATAATTGTGAGATTTTTATTAATATAATAGTAAAAACAATAATGTCCATATACCAGGGGGAGGATACCTTTGAGAAGTGAAAACGAAATATTTGATCTACTTTTAGGAGTAGCAGAGAGGGATGAACGAATTCGAGCAGTATATATGAATGGTTCCAGAACGAATCCTAATGTTCCAAAAGATATTTTCCAAGATTACGATATTGTATATGTATTGACGGATACAGCATCATTTATAGAAGATAAAAATTGGATCAAAATTTTTGGTGAGATCCTTATGCTTCAAGAGCCTGATAAAATGGATAAGGAAATTGGGTTAGATAGGGATTTTGACCGTTCATATAGTTATTTAATGCTTTTTACTGATGGAAATCGTATTGACCTACATATCGAAACGAGAGAGGCAATGGCTGATGGGTATATTAGCGAAAAACTTACAGTTCCATTATTGGATAAAGACAACATTCTTCCATCTATTCCATCCCCAACAGATCTTGAGTATCATGTGAAAAGACCCTCAGAAGCTATGTTTGTAAGTAATACCAATAATTTTTGGTGGTGTTTACAAAACGTAGCAAAAGGAATTTGGCGAGATGAATTACCATATGCAAAATTAATGTTTTTTGATTTGCCCTTATGATCCTAATGGACAGTGAATCTCTTCATGTTAGTGGCTTCAATGTTCGGGCGGATATGGCTTGGGTAGCCAATCTCGGCCTGAACGTGTAAAAGGGTAGGGGGGGAAAATCACGTGGCCGTAACCACTCGTCCAATCCAGCAATAAAAGTCTCTACAAACTATAATAGGAAATAAGAAATAAATGAAAGGAAGAATGTGGCCTTTTTGACCATCAATTCAAGAGACTTCGTGATCGCAACAATAAAACACTCACCATGAAAGTGAGTGTTTTAACTCATGGAGTTTACTCTGCTGTTTTTAGTTTTAAAAATTCGCTAATGGCCTTTACATGTTCATCTTTAGGATAGGTTTTGTA
This sequence comes from Mesobacillus maritimus, assembly GCF_044803185.1. Lineage (GTDB taxonomy): Bacteria > Bacillota > Bacilli > Bacillales > Cytobacillaceae > Mesobacillus_B > Mesobacillus_B maritimus_B. Next base: position 3,330,830 of record NZ_CP085225.1, on the reverse strand, counting down.
AAAGCTGCTGATCAACCGGATAGGGTCACCAAAAAAATACCGTTCATATTGGGTTTGTCTTGTACCAAAGGAACTCATCGTGAGGTCCCAAGCTAAACGAAAGATCTTCACTCGATCTTCTGCATCTTTGGTTGCTCCTTGAAGATATTTGTCAAGATCTGCACGAGTCGTAGAGTGAAAGGCTTTTTCAGTTGGCAAGGTGATCATTCCGCTCGCACCAATTAGTTGAACAATTTCACAGAAGCGGGGATAAACTCTAGGGAAGATATTATTGGCTGTTTGCAGTGGAATCATGCTTGGGCACATAGATCCCCATTCATCCAATTTCGCATCATTCTCTGACTTTTCGAGCAGGGCCTTCATCGTTTCAAGGCCAATAATGATCTCGCCAAGTTTTTCTTGAATATGTTGATACTCTCTTACGTTAATCGTTTCAACGAGAAGCTCGGCTAAGCCTAAAATAAATTCGATCTTGACCATTTGTCTGGTCACGACTTGGTGTAATGCAAAGGGATTAAAAGAACTTTTATTGAAGAAATCGAAAGCTGCTTCAACATTGTCATAAAAAAATACTCGATCCCATGGAACTAACACATGATCAAACACAAGAATGGAATCCATTTCTTCATATCTTGAGCTTAGTGGGTGATCGAAATGAGATTCTCCTTCAAAAAATGTATCCCTACAAATGAACTTTAATCCTTTTGCATTAGAAGGAACCGAAAAGGCGTAGGCTTCGCTTGGATCCATTAAAAATTTGGGGGTACTGAATACCAAGACTTCATCCGTTATCCCACCTTGAGTTGCTAAAAGGCGTGCCCCTTTAACCACGATTCCTTTTTCATTTTTATCAATCACCTTAGCAGAAATTGGATCTTCTTCTGAGGGTTCAAAATAGGTCTGTGAACGATTTACTTGGGGGACGACAAATGAGTGTGAAAAGGAAAGATCTCTCTCTCTTGCTAATTGATAGAGAGCTTTGATATTTTCTGGAAAACAATTTTCTTTATCCTTTAATATACAGGAGGAAGAGGCAAAACTCATTATGGCTGTGTTCATATAGTCTGGACTTCTGCCCATCATGCCTCCCGTATGCCTGGCCCATTGTTCAATCATCTTTCGTCTTTTGATTAATTCTTCTTTTGTTTTGGGTTGCAAGTATGAAAGCCCGATTGGTTCACCTGTTTCCGGTGATAAGAACGTCATGTCATCCCTTAGCTTTGGATCAACTTGCATATCATAAAGGGCGGCTTTTGACTGTATTACCCCTTTGAAAGCGGGATGGTCAGAAAGGTTCCCCTCAAATTTTTTTCCATCAAACCAAATTTCAGATTTTAAGCGATTTATCCGGTCAATAAAATCTTTCCCTTTAATTGCTCCCACATGATTTCACTCCTTTAATCCTTTCTACCAGTAGGCAAGTATACTTAAGTTCAAAAATGACTACTGGACATTCATTTTCTGTTTAAATGCTTTCGTTAACATGGTTAAGCCAGTGAATGGGACGGGCGGGTCTTTTAACATAAAAAATAATCCGTAGAGTGATGGTAGTTTATTTATAGCGTATTCAATCTTGAAGGAAGTTCTTGGGTAATTGTCTTAATGAACCTAATCTTGTTGTGAGAAAGGCCTTACCTATTATGGAAAGTCAAAGCGATGTTTAGTAAGGCATTGCTTTGCTAGTAAAGAAATAGGGAATATAAACCTACCGGGTTTCCATTCCCTCTCGCAAAAACTGAAAATGCAAGCGAAAATGCAGGCCAATTTGTAACGCTTTTGTATCTGTCCTTGCAATTTAAAATAAAATGGCTCAGTTCACTGTACTGAGCCATTTTTAATTTCTATTTTTGGCAGTCATTAAAAGATGTTGATTTCTGGGTCCGTTAGGGTCCGCTCTTATCGGTTGGGGGCAAGTTAAAACCAGGTTTGTGTAAATAAGCGGAGAAAGTTCCCTTATTTAGAAATTAGCACTGAAAATAGCTGAAATAGAGGGAGAAATTTCTCCTATTGACCCCAAAAATGTGAAAATGGCCAATTTTGCATGGGATAAGCGGAAAATCTCCCTCTATATCCCCCGGGAAGAGCTCTATTCTGCATCTTAACGGGAAAATCTCCGCTTGTTTTGGTATTTTTCTAAAAATAAGGTTCAAATTCCACTCATGTTTCCATAATAGGATAGAAGGAGTGGGAATGTGTTTTGAAATATGAGCGTAAGGCACAATAAGTGAACGGTTGAACCAAGCTGAACCAAATAGAAACGAAAGAATGAGATAGAAATCGCTAGGAACCAAAATTAGATGAAAGGCATTAGTTTTAGGAGATTTCAAAGGATTATGGGGCAGTGCAAGTCACCATCATATTGGGATGGCGCATTGCACTTTTTGGCATGTCTTTTTGTGCTTTGAGCATGGGAAAACGGACCTGTCCGATTATTCTTTAACTGTGATTTTGCGGTTTTTGAATGATCCTGAATGTTCCAGGGTGATGTGGGCTTCGATTGACTTTAGGCTATCTTCACGCAGCAGGGCATCATGATTTTTTTGCTTTTTCCATTCGGAATGATATTTTCGGTAAAGCTGATGCTCCAAGTTTAAAAAATCAATCTCTTGTTCTAAGCCTAATTGATATAATTGCCTTATCTCCGCGACGATTCCCTTTTTTACAAAGTCCTTCATGGCATCCACCTGGATCGTATTGTTTTTCATGCGATTACTCACAATCCCATTGGCAAAGTAGAGAATGGTAAAGCGAAACTGTCCGTCTCGTTTTTCAGGATTAATTTTTACCATTTGGTCTTCAAGCACGGTCAGGAATTCTGGGTCTTTTTCGTTTGGCGAAAGTAAGGAAGCTCGCACGGTTTCTGGAGTCAACCAACGCAGTCCTTTTAATTTCTCATATGGGAAATAGCCTTTGTACGTTCGGTTCTTTAGAAAAAACGCCCCATTAAGTGCTAATTTCGGCTCACTCTTTTTATTGGTCTTCCATTGTGTGTCATTGATCGTGAGCGATGGAATGTAAGTGGTACGACCAGGCTCAAAGAATTCGCGAGCAAATTGATTGAGCTTAATCGGCCTAATGGTAGAGCTTTGTTCAAATGTACTCTCTGGACTATGTAATATCGTATTTAAGGAGTTTTGATTAAAAAAACCAGGAGTAGAGAGGATGTCAGGAACGGAACTTTTTGTCCCGAAAATCCATGGAGTTGGCCGAAACTCATAATAACGTGTCAAGCCATCGAAGACGTTCTCTAGTCCTTTTTCTAGCGCTGCTTCGCTCAACACAATGGCCGTGACATGTGCCCACAGAAACCGTTCTTGCGCGGTAAAATACGCTTTAAAAAACGCGTCGATAAACGTTTTCCCGCTCGTCTCGGAAATATAAACCTCAGCCGGCGGTTTTTCACCGCCTTCATTTTTCGCAACAGAGCTCAATCCTAGCATTTGAATATAGACATAAAACTCCCCATCTCGATAGTCGACACCGACAGCGGTCGCAAAGTTTTGATTTTCAATTTCACCAATGTCATGGTCGCAAGCCGTTACAAGCGAGAGACACAGTACAAGAAGTGCGCAAAAAAGCATGATTGATTTTTGCTTCATCCTATTTTCTCCGTTTCCGAATGAATGAAATTCCGTAATGTTTCCGGTCAAATGGATTCACAAAGAAGGCGGCTCCATATTCTTTGAATCTTAACGAGGCAATCGGTTCAAGATAAGCGACTTTAAAGGACTCCAATGTTGAAAGATAAATAAGAATGCTAAAGAATCCAACAAAGAGTCCATATACTCCTAAAAAAATCGATAGGATCAAGGTATAAAGACGGAAGACACTGACGGTTCCAACCAATGATTGATTCACGAGGGTATAGCTCGCGACCGCTGTTAATGCAATAATGACAATCATCGTTGGCGAGGCAAGTCCTGCTCGAATCGCTGCATCCCCAATAATGATTCCGCCTACAATCGAGATCGTTTGCCCCAAAACGGTTGGCATTCGAACGCCCGCTTCTCTTAACAACTCAAACAATCCAAGAATAAATAGTGCTTCAAGTCCAATCGGCAATGGCAATCCTTCACGTGAAACCACGACAGTGGCCAATAGGGCAAACGGCAGTTGGTCAATGTTGACAGACGATAGCGACACCCAGAATCCTGGTAGAAACATGGATATCCCTAAGCCGAAAAGTCGAAGAAATCGTGAAAATATGACCAGATAGTAAGGAAAATGAACATCCTCAGGCGATTTAATTAATTCTAGTAGGTTGGTGGGCCCAATTAATATGGAGGGAGAGCCATTCACAATGACAATAAATCTTCCACGCAGCATGCATTCAATCACATAATCTGGGCGGGTAGCATAATCGAATAAGGGAAATAAAGAAAATGAGCGATCGGCAAGCCATTGTTCTAATTGACCACTGCTAACAATGCTTTCTCCTTGAAAGTCAGTGAGTCGCTTCCTAGCCTCCTCAATCATCTCTTGATTGGTTTTATCATTTAAATAAAGCAGGGATACCTCTGTTTTACTAATTGACCCTAATGTAAAGGACTCGCAATAAAGCTGTGCTGACTTCATTCGTTTTCGAATCAAGGAGATGTTGACATTCATCTCTTCAGTAAAACCATCCTTCGGTCCCTTGATGGAAACCTCTGTCGCTGATTCCTGCGGTTTTCGCTGTGGGACATTGCTAATATCAAATACATGAAAAAACGGGGTTCCTTCCCTGAAAACAATCAGCGAACCCGAAAACACAAGATTCACCAGTTCTTTCATGCTTTTAATATGCTGGACAGGTGGAAGCGTTTCTGAATGACTACGCGGTTCTTTTCTTTCAATACTCAAAAGAATCCGGTTAAAATACTCATTAAGCTGTGTGGAATCAAGCATCCCTTTGCAGTAAAACGCTTGGATGTTTTCGTCATGTTCAATTGGGATAAACTCAATATCGGCATAATGGCGAAAAAAACTTTTTACCTCATCACAAGTTAACGTTCCTTTTGTTAAAAAATGATCGAATCGGTTCAGGTTCATACGTTTTGTGTCCCTTTCTTCATTGGCAAATAGCTAATAAGCAATAAGGCGAACGAAATAAACATTGCGAAAAGAAATGCTGCTGGGTAAAAGTACTTTCCAATCATGTTTTGCACCCACATATCGCTGAGCGGAACAATCGTCGATAATCCTAAAAGCAGTGAAGCGACGACAATCACGTGCTTTTTTTTAGAAGCCAATTGATGGTCCTTCACCATATCTGCAAGCAGGTAGAGACCCAATGAAACCCGGATGATTTCCCCACTTAATAATTGAAACACCGCTAAAAAATCGACATGGGAAATATATTCTCCCAAGGTAATGAGTCGCCATTGCTCAAAAGCTGGAAACCGCATATCAGCCGCAACCGCTGGCCCAAAGGAAGACAAGGAACCCATGGTAGGGCCAAGAATCAGTCCCCCCAAAATCGTGATGAGCAAGAAAAGGTGTTTCAGCGTAAACGCTTTTTTTAAATGGTGCTGTAGGAGGAGAAGGACAAGGAGATCCGCGTTCCCTCCAAGAATCACAATGGTCCCTTTTATAATGGGGTGATAGCCATCAACAAGAATAGGGAAAAGGTAGGAATAATCTTTTTCCTTCATCGTAAACCAAGCAACAAATATCCCAAGCATCCAAACAATCGGCAATAAAACCGCAGAAACATGGACAATCGATTTTAAACCACTATATGCTGACCAAGCACTAATCAAAAGGAAAGGCAGCATCACAACAAAGGATGGCGTTCGCGGCAGAAAATAAATATTAATCGATTGAATTAAATCATAAAAAGAAATGGCACTTATTGCGAACACATAGACGGTAAGAAGGGAAATGAAAACACGAGAAATCAGACTTCCTGCACGTGCTTTAATCCAATCGTATAGACGTAGCCGTCGTTGATTTTTTTTCATAACCAAATAAAGGATAAACCCCCAAAACAGTAAGAAGAAATAGGCAACCAATACGCAGATCCATGCATCCCGTTTACCTGTTGTTAGCAGATGAGGCATGATAAGCACATGATTCGAAATCCCAATAAAAAGGATAAGAACAAACAATAATTGAGCCCGAGAAAAATACATTCCAACACCACCAAATAGATTCCACCACTGTTATGTTTTGTTTGTGTTTCCAAATTATGCATAAGAGGAACACGGAATTCCTTGTCCCAATTGGTCCATGTAAGAAGTTTGTCACTTTTAAATTAAAATGGATCAATCGCAGCAACCTTTAGACGCGGTGCCTGTCCCTCTGTCCCAGTCAACGGTGACACAATTGGGTTGACTAACTCACTTTCTAAGTCCTTGCTTCATTGTAATCTCTGCAGCCATTTCCCTTCCTCCTTAGTTTGTCGTTCAGTATGCAAAATCCGCATTTAACTTAAGTTGCTTGTCCAGACAGGATTGGTGTTAACCGCATATGGTATAGAGAGTAAAACGAAAGGAGGGAAAATGATATGTCAGGATATGGCGGTGGAGGCGGCAGCACTTTTGTGTTGATCGTAGTTCTATTTATTCTCCTAATCATTGTTGGTGCTAGCTTCTAACAATGAAAATCAGCATTAACGAAAGAGGCTGGCCACTTGGCCAGCCTCTTTTCCTATGGAGTTTTGGTAATTTCTTCTTTATTTACATATATTATAGTGATTTATAACTAGAAATGAATTAAAGGTGAAAATAAAAAAGCTGTCGAGCGTTTCTCGACAGCCAGAGAGGATGGCTAAAAAGCTCAACCGCTTTTCTGTTTAACTTTCATCGTCTTCTTCTGAATATACCTTGGTAACATACATTGCTATCTTTAGTAATTTTTCGAGGTCTAACTTGCTAAAAATGTCTGAGACTGGAAAAGGCTCCCTTGTAGGAGGAGGTGGTAGGGTAAGTGAGATGGCTTCGTTTTGTGCTAGTGAATATAGTGATTGGTTTATGTTTTCACTATACGCTTGAAGTCTCATTGAAGTTCTTTCCTGCGCTTCCACCTTATTAAGAAGGTTATTTAACGCTTCTTGTTGTTGTGCCATTTGTTTTTGTAAGTTCTTTAGATCTGTGTCTTGGGCTTGTACCCGGTCAGTTAGATCATTAACCAACGAGGATAGTTTTTTATCTTTACCTGACATTCCGTGTATCCCTCCTTTCATCTCCCAATAACATGACGGTTTTTTAAAACTAGTCCCACCATAGCGTATGTCTTACACTTTACGTTTGTATAGACAAACTGTTTAGAATGGAAAAAATGGGTGAAAGACAGAGGTCCCTTGTCCCAAGCGGGGCACTTAGAGAATTCACATATTCTACTTCCCTCTATTCCCTTCGTTCGAGTTTTCAATTCACATTCGAATCTATGGTACAAGAATAATGAATAAGGTTGCTAAGGCAAACCCTTTTTCTGGTATTTTATTGAGAATATTCAGTATAATTATAATGCTGTGTTGTGTTTAAAAGGGGGTTATGATGATTCGAGGTTCATGGAGAGCGTTAGGATGGATTGGATTGGCTGAATTATGTGCATTAAGCTTGTGGTTTAGTGCTTCAGTTATAGCACCTGAACTCATTCAAGTATGGAATCTTAGCTCTGCCGCAGAAGCATGGTTGTCTGCTTCTGTCCCAATTGGTTTTGTCATAGGTGCATTCGTTAGTTCCTATTTTGGAGTAGCAGATCGTTTTAATCCCCGAAAGGTTCTTGCAGTTTCAGCGTTTCTAGGGGCACTATTGAATCTCTCACTAATTCTAGTAGAACACGCTTTTTTCGGGATCCTACTTAGGATTTTAACTGGTGTATCACTGGCTGGTGTATACCCGACAGCTGTAAAAATTTTATCACAATGGTTCCTAAAAAAACGTGGCCTTGCGATTGGGATCTTAATAGCTTCATTAACTCTAGGGTCCTCTTTGCCACATTTTATTGTGATGTTCTCTTCGTCTTTGAATTGGCGATTAGTGATTATTTGTAGTTCACTATTAGCACTGCTGGCAGCGATCATTGTTAATTGGGTTCTAGAAGATGCTCCAGTAACAACGAAAAAGGTACCTTTCTCTTTTAAACTAGTTAAAAAAGTAGTGTCGAATAAACCAGTCATGCTTGCGAACTATGGTTACTTTGGGCATATGTGGGAATTGTATGCGATGTGGACATGGATTCCGATCTTTTTGACGGCTAGTTTTACAAGCTATTCACCAGGGATCTCTCCTTGGTTCATTGCATTATCTTCTTTTATGAGCATCGGAATTGCAGGGGGAATTGGTTGTGTCTTAGGTGGACTAGTCTCAGATAAAATCGGAAGAGCCAACTTAACGATTATTTCTATGTTGATTAGTGCGATTTGCTGTATCTTGATTGGGTTTACTTTTGGTCAGTCTATTTGGTTAACGCTTATCCTTTCAATCATTTGGGGAATGTCTGTCATCTCAGATTCTGCCCAGTTTTCTGCAGCGGTTTCAGAAGTAGCTGAAGTTGAGTATGTAGGAACAGCCCTTACTTTTCAAATGTGCATTGGTTTCCTTATTACAATATTTTCTATTAATCTCATCCCTGTTATTCAGAGGGTTGTTGGTTGGGAATGGGTCTTTGCCTGTTTAGCGATTGGACCAATTCTTGGTATTGTATCGATGGTCCAATATAAACGGTATGAATTTTATCAGCATGTTAAAGGGACAATTGGTCATTTTAATAAATTTTAACATGTTAATCGGGGATGTATTTAAAAAGGGATTCGTGTAGCTTGTCACAATAAAGATGAGGCAAGTATGCCAACTTCCCGGGGACTGGTGGTAAGGCTTTAAAGCAGGCTTTTAATAGTTTCGCTATTTCGCTAAGTGCCAGTTACCATCCATATTGAATGGTGACTAGCACTTTTTGTCGTAAATACTGGCCTAACACAACTTGTTATGACAGGGGACCAAACATTTTCGCGCTTTTTCGGATTGACGTACTAAAGAAACTAAATTATGATATTTTATAATCATCGAAAATATTAAAATATTTTTAAAAACAAGGAGGTGGTTACTTTGAGCACTGAAATGGAAATAGTAGAGAAAGTTGACAGTGAGTTTCGAGTTCGTACATATATAGGAAAAATGGCAAAGTTCCTTACAGCCATTGCAGTCATTTGGTCCATTTTTCAAATCTTTGCTGCAGGTTCTGGTGTTTTTGATGCGATTACGTTAAGAGCATGGCATATGATGTTTCTGCTTGTTGTTACATTTTTGTTGTATCCAGCTACAAAAAACGGCAAACGGACGCTAAAATTCCCGCCTATATTCGATGTTATCTGTATCCTGTTAAGTATTGCCTCAACCGGTTATTTACTATATTCCTATCAAACCATTGTTCTAAGGGGAGGTTATTTATTACTTCCTGATTATATTTTTGGTGCGATTGGGATTTTAATGATTTTTGAAGCTGCGCGTCGGGTAGTGGGGAATCTAGCAATCTTAGCTTTCATCTTTTTACTCTATAATTTCCTCGGTTCATTCATTCCTGGAATCTTCGGGCATGGAGGCTTTAGTGTCAATCGCGTGATTGATTACTTATTTTACGGAAGTGAAGGAGTCTTTGGGATCGCCATTGGGGTCTCTGCTACATTTGTGTTCCTCTTTATCTTATTTGGTGCATTTTTAAGTAGAAGTGGGTTTAGCCAATTTATTAATGATTTCGCCTTAACAATTGCTGGACGCTCTCCAGGAGGGCCCGCAAAAGTAGCGGTAATCGCCAGCAGCTTAATGGGAATGATCAATGGAAGTGCATTAGCCAATGTGGCAACAACAGGGACACTGACCATTCCACTTATGCAAAAGAATGGCTATAAGGCGCGTTTCGCTGCCGCTGTGGAAGCGGTTGCTTCAACTGGTGGCCAATTTGCTCCGCCAATCATGGGGGCAGCAGGTTTTGTAATGGCAGAATATTTAGGAGTTTCCTATACCGTTGTGATGGTGGCTGCCATCATTCCTGCGATTCTCTATTATTTAACTTTAATTATGGTTGTTCATTTTGAAGCCAAACGTTTAGGTCTAAAAGGTCTTTCGAAAGAAAACATTCCTAAAGCGATGGATGTAATAAAGAAACAAGGGCATTTATCGCTTCCATTGATTGTCTTAATGGGACTTCTGTTTATGGGATATACCCCATTATATGCCGCTGTCTTTTCCATCATCGCATGTGTAGTCGCAAGCTGGCTGCGCAAGGAAACAAGGATGGGACTAAAAGAAATTATCCTCGCACTTGAAGAAGGAGCAAAAGGTGCAGTAGGAGTGGCAGTTGCTTGTGCCGTGATTGGTGTCATCATTGGGACTGTTTCTTTAACAGGTCTTGGACTGAATTTTGGCTATGCAGTGATGAACTATACAAATGATAGCTTACTCATTGCAGGTTTACTCGTGATGTTGATGAGTATTATTTTGGGAATGGGTGTCCCTGGGGTGGCCGCCTATATTATTGTGGCAACAGTGGGTACGCCTGTATTAATTAACCTAGGCGTTTCACCGCTAGCGGCCCATCTGTTTGTGCTCATTTATGCTTGTCTATCAAACATCACCCCGCCGGTGGCTCTTGCTTCTTACGTTGCAGCCGGGATTGCGGGTGCCAATCAGAATCAAGTTTCGCTGACAGCTGTAAAGCTTGGATTAACCGGCTTTATCCTGCCGTTTTTCTTTATTTTTAATCCAGCGCTGTTACTTGGAGCCAATCCGTATTCCGAAAGTATCATCCCAGCCATTACTGCCATCATTGGTTGTGTTTCTCTTGCAGCTGGGTTGCAGGGATGGCTAATGATGAAAGCAAGTATAATCCAAAGAATGATGTTAACGATTGTTGGGATCTTGATGATTGCCCCAGGGAGCTTAACAGACTACATTGGCATTGGATTATTAGGGATCGTTGTAGCGTGGCAGTGGGTCTCGAAAGGAAAGATAGCTCCAATTGACAGGAGTCAGTCTATCTAATAAATATTTTCGTTAAAAAAGGAGAGGTCAGCAAAATGTTCGGGAAGAAAAAAACCTATGTATTATTATTGTGTTTGCTTAGTATGGTTCTCGTCCTTAGCGCATGTGGTGGAGAAAGCGCCTCAAATGGGGAAAAGGTACAAAATTTAAATTTTCCAACAGCATCGACAACGGGGACCATCTACCCGTTAGGTTCAGCAATGGCAAATCTTTGGGGAACTGAGATTGAGGGATTGCGTGTAAATGCTCAAGCATCAAATGGCGGAGTGGACAATCTTAATCAAATGAAAGCCGGAGAAGCTCATATTTCCTTTGCGACATCTGGAATCATCTGGGAAGCTTATAACGGGGATAGAGGATTTAAGGATCGTAAATATGAAGATGTTCGAATTGTAGCCGGTCTTTACTATAACCCGAATCAATTTGTGGTTCGTAAGGATTCAGGGATCGAATCAATCGGTGATATAAAAGGAAAGAAATTTGCCCCAGGAACGACAGGAAGTACTCCTGAAGTTGAATCAAGCATTATTTTGCCAGCTTATGGAATTAGCTATCCAGATGGTATTGATGCAAACTTTGTTGGATTCACAGAAGCGATTGATTTGATGAGAAATAAGCAAATTGATGGAGCTTTAATCCAAGCGGGCTTACCAACTGCTGCGGTTACGGAGATGACTTCAACAGCTGATGGAGAGTTGATTGGCATTGAACCAGAAATACGTAAGCAATTAATGGAGGAGTATCCTTGGTATTCTGAAATGACGATACCAGCTGGAACCTATGATGGGCAAGAAGAGGATGTCGATACTCTTGCGATTAAAATGATGCTAATGGCTGATGCATCCGTCGACGAAGAAACGATTTATCAAATGACAAAGGTATTCTGGGAAAATCTAGATAAGCTTGAGTCAACGCATTCAATCGTTCAGCAAATGGAAATTGAAAATGCCGTAACAGAGCTTGCGGGAATTCCGCTGCACGATGGGGCAAAGCGGTATTATCAAGAACAAGGGTTACTAGACTAAAACACAAATGATTGCGCCAGAACAGTGATGTTCTGGCTTTTGTTTTAAAATGGGACAAGGGGACAGGTTTATTGTCCCGGTACTTGAATCACTAATTTGCTTTTGCAAGTCTAGTTGTAACCACTCTGTCATTTAACCGTATAGAAGACTTCCATCAGTGGGGGGCCTCATCCCCCACTGATGGTTAGTTGCACTTATCGGACCTTTACAGGCAGTTGATCCCCTCTTTTTTAATTATTTATTCAGAATATTCAGAGGTTGTTAAACCTAGTCCCTTTTTGTGTAGAATTCATGATTGAATTTTGCTAGAATCTTAAATCATAGCGAGACATGACAACGGGAGGCCGTATAAGTGGGGAATAAGAAACATCAGGAAGCTTGGAAAGAAGCGAAAAAGCGGTGTCAGCTAAACGGGGCTGATATTCAAATGGCGAAGGAATTGGGAATGACTCCTAAGAGTCTAATGAAAAATATTCCTACACCTGACCAAAAATGGAAAGCACCAGTAAAATGGTGGGTTCGTGATTTATATGAGGAAAAGTTTGGGAAAGTCTTATCTGTAAAAACTCCTCATAACAAAGTAAAAAATGAAAAAAAGCTAGAGAAGGAGTCTATCATTTCAGAAGACTGGGGTGATTTACCGTTTTGAAAAATCGGTTGTCTGTTGAAGAAATAAAAGTGATTTTGAGGGCTGCAGATGAAATTATTGGACAAGGAGGGAGAACACTTCTCGCGAAAATTCTAAAAGGGTCACGAGAGAAAAAAGTTTTACAACTGGAATTAGATAAGTGTCCTGTATATGGATATTTTAAGTCAGAGTCAATCGATTCGATTACCGATAAAATTGATTGGATGATTGATTTTGATTTTCTCACCATTCAGTATAGTGGGAAGCTACCGATGATTGTCTACACAGAACGGGGCTGGCATATTGAATCTGATCAATATGCAGACGAACTTTTACGTGAATGGAAGGAATGGATCAAACAGGGAAGACTAGACCCCGATATGACCTATTTAAAGGATCGGAATCGGGAAATGATTTTATTGATGCTTGAGAAAGTGAAAGAATCAGGGAATCCAAGTTTCATCCCTTATTTAAAATGTTGGGAAAACATTGAGTATAAGAAGGTCAAAGAAGCGATTCGAACAACCATAAAAGCGTTGGAGAATCAAGAACCGATGGACGAACAAGTGGTATTGGAAAGAACAGAAGCTTATAATGAAGCGATAAAGGGCTCGGCACCGCAAGACCTCCGGTTAAAATGCTGGGAATGTGGAAACCGATTTACCTTTACAGTCGATGAGCAGAAATTGTTTAAGAAAAAAGGGTATAAGCTTCCAAAAACCTGTAAGAGGTGTCGGAATAAAAGGGAGGTAGGGACTGGTCCCTTGTCTTAATTGGAATTATATGGTGGGACAGGGTGCCTGTCCCTCTGTCCCATTAATTTAGAGGTGAATGAGATGAATAAGAGGAAAATTATCATGGATTGTGATCCTGGTCATGATGATGCGATTGCGATTATTTTGGCTGCTGCACGGCAGGAATTAGAGATTCTGGGCATTACAACGGTTTCGGGAAATGCGGAAATCGAAAAAACAACCATGAATGCCCTGAAAATTTGTGACCTGGTTTCTTTAACTGATGTGATTGTTTCAAAAGGGGCGAGTGGTCCGCTTGTTCGGGTACGGGAAACGGCACCCGGCATTCATGGAGATACAGGGTTGGATGGCCCAGAGCTGGCTGAACCATCCCGTAGCTGGAGTGGGGAACATGGTGCTGATACGATGATAAGGCTGATAAAAGAGTCAGAAGAGCCTGTTACCGTCCTTCCGACAGGACCATTGACAAATGTGGCGTTAGCATTAGCAAAAGCACCTGAAATCAAGGATCATATTGAAGAGATTGTGTTGATGGGCGGCGGGACATTCGGCAACTGGACACCTACGGCCGAGTTCAATATATGGGCCGATCCAGAAGCCGCAAAAAAAGTCTTTGACAGCTGCATACCGACTACGGTTATGGGACTGGATATCACCCATCAGGCAATGGCATCACAAGAAGTGATTGATCAGGTGAATCAAATTGACAACAAGGTTGCCAAAATAGTGGGGGAACTATTAGAGTTTTTTGCTGAAACCAACAAAGAAATGTTTGATTTGGATGGAGGGCCCGTACACGATGTGCTGACGGTCGCTTATTGTGTGGCACCGGAATTGTTTAAGATGAAAGAGGTCAATATTGTAGTGGAAACAAAAGGCGAATTTACGGCCGGGACGACATTGGTTGATTTGCACGGGGTAACAGGCAGAGAAAGGAATGCCAAGTTCGGACTGGAACTTGATGTTGAAGGCTTTTGGAATCTCATGTTTGAATCCCTAAAAAAATACTAAAAGCCTAGGAACTAGGAAGAAGCTGGATGAAAATTACTTCATACGGGGGGATTGAATGATTACCGTAATTGGAAGCATGAATATGGATTTGGTCGTTGAGACCGATCACGTACCGGAAAACGGAGAAACAACGTTAGGAACTTCCTTTTCGACTTATTTTGGCGGAAAAGGCGCCAACCAGGCCGTCGCGATGGCAAGATTAGGGAGGGAGGTCCAAATGATTGGGGCGTGCGGGACCGATGAATATGGCAAAATGGCACTGTCTTCCTTAAAAGACGAAAACATCAAAACCGACCATGTGTTTTTATTTTCGGATGAAACAACCGGCATTGCTTCCATCATTGTGTCCGATGCGGATAACAGAATTATTGTCGTTCCTGGGGCAAATCATCGATTGACACCAAAGGAAATTCAGCAGTTGGAACAGGAAATCGCAAAAAGTGAAATGGTTGTCATGCAGTTAGAAATCCCATCCAACACCGTTCATGCAGCATTGAAAATATGCAAGGAACACAAGATTCCTGTCGTATTAAATCCTGCACCAGTCAATAATTTTAATGAGGAATTTATTGATTTAGCTACTTATCTAACACCCAATGAATCAGAATGTAAGAGTATTTTTGGCGAAAATATTGAACAGTCATTAGAGCGTTATCCGAATAAGTTGATTGTCACTTTAGGTGAAAAAGGTGCCCGTTTTTATAATGGCAAAGAGCATGTATTCATTAAAAACTTTGAGACGAAAGCCGTTGATACAACCGGTGCTGGTGATACTTTCAATGGGAGCTTTGCGGTTGCCTTAACAGAAGGAAAAAATATTGAAGAAGCAGTGAGATTTGCAAATGCAAGTGCTTCTTTAGCCGTCGAGAAAAAAGGTGCTCAAAGTGGCATGCCTTCATTGGATAGCGTTTTAAATAGGCTCAACTAGAAATGGAACGTACCTAATAAACATAATACTTGGACGGGGGATTAAATTTGAAACCGATTATATTCGATGTTGATACGGGGATCGATGATGCCTTGGCGATGTCCTACGCTTTAAACTCACCAGAACTGGAGTTGCTTGGTTTTACGACCTGCTTCGGCAACGTACCGGTAGAAGAGGCGACGCGCAATACACTTGCGGTTTTAGAAAAAACAGGGAAGAAGATTCCTGTTTACGCAGGAGCTGATCAAACATTAAGTCGCAGGCAAAGAAAAGGCTGGTCCAAACATGTTCATGGGGAGGACGGGTTAGGAAATACCCTGAAAAAGGATCCCATTACTCAAGCAGAAAGTCAATTTGGACCGGAGTTTATCATAGAGCAGGTGAAAAAACGTCCGAATGAAATAACGATCATTGCCGTTGGGCCACTGACTAACCTTGCATTGGCCATAAAAAGAGCACCGGAAATCATCCCGCTCGTTAAAGAGGCTGTGATTATGGGCGGAGCTGTAAAAGTGCCAGGGAATGCGACTGCCTATGCGGAAGCAAACATCCTTGCTGATCCCGATGCAGCGGAGGTTGTTTTCTCTTCAGGTTTGCAGGTCACCCTTGTTGGACTTGATGTAACCATGAAGACTTTATTGCCAAAATCGAACCTAGATGAATGGCGTGCTACTGGAAAGGAACGTGCTCATTTTTTGGCAGACATGACCCAGTTTTACATAAGCTTTTACGAATCCACCTATCCAGGGATTGGCGGCTGTGCTCTTCATGACCCACTCGCAGTGGGGGTTGCAATCGATCCAAGTTTTGTGTCGACGGAAATAATGAACGTCAAGGTCATCACAGATGGAAAAGAGGAAGGGAGTACCGTCGGCCATCTTGAGGGTGAGCCAAAGATTCGCGTCTGTACGGAAATCGAAAGTGACCGGTTTTTGGACCATTTTCTTAGTCGGGTAATAGGATGACTGATGAAAGTCTGCCTTCCAATTTGGAAGGCGGACTCGTTTCCTTTAGATTGCATTTTCCGGTGGTAGGACCAAGGGACAGGTCGGGACAGAGGAACGGGGCCTTTGTCTTAATTGGAATTATATGTTGGGACAAGGTCCTCTGTCCCACTTAATCAATAATCATCGTGACTAGGGGGATGTGGTTACGATGTTTTTTTATTGTCAGTATTCAGTTTTGATAAGTCACATTGTCTTGTCAGAAGAACCTGGCGTACAGTGACTAGCCGTTCACTTTTGTCCTACCAACACTATGTGCTAAATTCACAATGAAAATCTAAGCTCGGCCCCTGAATGGCCCTATCTACTGATAAAAATACTCGTCCATAACTGCTAATATAGTAGAAGGGGGAACCTTTTTTTCATTCCCAGCTTGTTCCTTTATGAACTGCGATACACACGTGTTAAACGTACCCAATATGGGACAAGGTTGATTGTAAAAGCCTATGAAACCGTCTCTTACCGAATAACCTTTCCTAATTTTCAACATAATGATGTAGTAGTACATACCTATGAAAAGAATACATAACGGTTCGTTTAGTAGATAAACAAGTTTTGTGATTGGGCTAGAGGTTACTGTAATGAAAAGGGTAGAGAGTTTATAGAAAGGAGACAGCAAAATGTCATTTTATCAAGATTTGACGAACTATTACGATCGCATTTTTCCTTTAAATCAAGTAGCATTATCGTTTATTTCTCATTATGTACATGAAGGAGATTCTGTTCTTGATATGGGTGCCGGGACAGGGAATATGGCGATTGCACTGGCAGAGAAGGGATTGGAGGTAACGGCCTCTGAACCAGAAGAAACCATGGCTGCGACCATCCAAAAGAAATCAGCCGAAAAAGGATTGTCTTTATCTGTTGAGACAAAATCTATGGAACAAATAGGAGAGTTTCAAGACAGTTTCAAAGCAATCATATGTGTTGGAAATACACTTCCGCATTTGCCAAATGAAGAAGCTGTTGTGAGTTTCCTTCGCCAATGTAGCATGAAACTGAAACAGGGTGGCGTGCTCATCATCCAGCAAGTGAATTTTGACAAAGTTTTAGCAAAAGATCATTTTGCCTTTCCTATTATTGAAAAAGAGGATTTCATTTTTACAAGGCATTATCAAAAGGAAGGCGACCATATTCTTTTTACGTCAAAATTAACGGTTAATGGAAAAACAACCGAAAATACGATTCCTTTATATCCATTACAATCCCAGCAGCTAACGGCTTTGCTAACAGAAGCTGGCTTTCAATCGGTTGAGAGATTTGGAAACTTTAAGGGTGAACGCTATACCATTGATTCTCCAGCGTTGATTGTGACGGCAAAGCGGTGGTGAGTAAAGCCCTGAAGGCTCTGCTGTTATTTTGCATCTGCCCCTATAAGGTGCTTGGTTCCCGTTTCTTACACTTGAACTGGATATAATAAGAAGAAAAATGGTGCTTAGAGGTGTATGAATGAGTGATTTGAACGTATTGTTTCGAAAGAGAATTGGAATCCCAGAACAAGAACAGCTAAGGTTTGAAAAGCTAGATGAACTTTTAGTCAAAACCGCGGAGAAGATTCCGTTTGAGAATCTATGTATTATGGAAAAACGTACAAGGGAACTTACGAACGAGAATGTGATGGATAAAATCCTGTTGCAGAATGAGGGCGGTCTTTGTTACGAGCTAAACTACATTCTCTACCTATTTTTAAAGGAAAACGGTTTTGACACGAAACTGATACGTGGAGTTGTTTACAACCAAATGAAACAAGAATGGAGTAAAACTGGGAAAACGCATGTTGCGACTTTGATTCAGCATAATGGGAAGTTCTTTCTTATGGATACAGGTTTTGGTGGAAACCTACCATTAAAACCGGTTCCGTTATCTGGAGAAACGGTTTCCTCGACTAATGGTGATTTTCGCGTGGAACGTGTTGACAGTGAACATGGTGATTATCAATTACATATGAAAATAAAGCACAAAGACCAAAACTGGAGAATCGGATATGCTTTTGACACGAATAATCACGTTAAGAGTGTTGAGGATTTAGAAGAAATACAGACGATCATTAAAGAGCATCCTGAATCGGCCTTTAATAAGAGGCCATTGATTACCAAGTTAACGAGTAAAGGGAACATGACCTTAACACCAGACTCTTTTACCGAATGGGTAGATGGGCAGGAGAAGAAAAAAGGAATTGATGAAAAAACATTCAATGAGCTCAAAAGGATGTATTTTGGTTTATAGGGACAGTCCCTTGTCCTAATTGGGAATATATTGTGGGACAAGGTGCCTGTCCCCTTGTCCCACAATTTTTAAGATTAGCTATTTTCAATTTGGTAGATTCTATGATATATTTATACCAATTTAATAAATCAACTTAAATAAGTGCTCACGTTTGTGAGGTAAAAGGGAAACTAGTGAAAGTCTAGTACAGCCCCCGCTACTGTAAGAGCTGATGAAATTACAATACCACTGAGAAATCGGGAAGGTGTAAGAGTAAAGAGAAGCTTAAGTCAGGAAACCTGCTTATTTATGCGAGACTAACTTTTCGGAGGGAGAAGTATAGGCGGGACAATGTTACCTATTGTTTTTGATGTTTCAGTATGCTTTTTTTTATGCTGTGATTTCAAATGCCTGTATTCCTTTTAAAAGGAGTGCAGGCATTTTTTAGTTTGTAAGAAAAATCAACTTTGAGAACGGTCTAGCTTCTATGCCTATTCCTTCGAAGTTATAAGCCTCGCAATAAAGACAAAGGGCGGCCTTCTGAGAGGCTGGTCTTACGCTTGGCAGGGGGGCAAGGTGTTTTGAGATTTCTAAATGGGAGGTAAGGCTATGAAAAAAGGAAAAATATTTGTTGTTGGCTTCGGTCCAGGCGATCGTGACCATATGACAAAACGAGCGGTTGATGTCCTGCAACAGAGTGATTGTATTATTGGCTATAAAACCTACGTGGAGCTTATTGAACCTTTCGTAACAGCAAAAGCCATCATCAGTACGGGGATGACAGAAGAAGTGTCTCGTGCACAAGAGGCTGTAAAACTAGCAGAAGCAGGAAATCTAGTCTCTGTGATTTCAAGCGGTGATTCAGGCGTATATGGGATGGCGGGATTAGTATATGAAGTACTGATTGAAAAGGGCTGGACTGAAGATGAAGGAATTGCAGTAGAAATTGTCCCAGGGATTTCAGCGATTAATTCATGTGCGAGCATACTAGGTGCGCCTATCATGCATGATGCCTGCACGATTAGTTTAAGTGACCATTTAACGCCTTGGACCGTGATTGAAAAGCGGATTGAAGCAGCCGGTATGGCGGATTTCGTGATTGCCTTATATAACCCGAAAAGCGGTCGGCGGACACGTCAAATTCAAGAGGCACAAACGATTCTATTAAAATATCGTTCTCCTAACACACCAGTAGGGCTTGTTAAAAGTGCCTTTCGCGAAAATCAAAATGTCGTGCTGACTACACTGGCGGATATGCTTGAACATGATATTGGAATGCTGACAACGGTTGTTATTGGGAATTCCTCAACTTTCTTTTACGACAATAAAATCATTACCCCTCGAGGGTATCAGCGCAAATATACATTAGGGGCAGAGAAACAAAGTTTAAAGCCACATCAGCGTTTGAAAAAAGAAGCAGAACCATGGGCATTAAATCAAGAAACAGGGGAAGCTCAGGCTGGTTATGAGCAAATCGAAAGAAAAACACAAGAAGCTAGCTCATTAGACTTTGCCTTAAAGGCTTTATCCATGGTGACGAAACAGGAAATAGAGAATCCAATGTTGGTACAACAGCCAATCGAAGATATTTTTGAATTCGCTGTTTCACCTGGTGTTGCCAACAAATTTATTACGCCAGAACAAATGCGGATTTTAGCAGAAGTCATTGGTGAAACAGGGACCTTAGAATATACACCAGATCACCGTTTTTTGGTAAAGGTTCCAACAAATCATCCTGAATCCATGATTGAAAAACTGGAACAAAATCAGCTAATTGTCATGCCAATGGGAGATGTTTTGAATTTAAAAGCTTGTGATTTTTGCTACGGTGAAAAAGCAGAGTCTATTCCATATGCAGAAGAAATTGCATCAAAATTGGGGGGCTTAAAGCTGCCAAAAGAATTACATATTGGATTCAATGGGTGTGGGATGGCTTGTTATCGGGCCGTATTTGATGATATTGGGATTGTGTATCGCAAAAAGAAATTTGATTTATTTATTGGAGCAAAGCCGGTTGGCCGTACAGCCCATGCTGCACAGCCAGTAGCAGAGGGAATTGAACCAGATCAGTTGCTGCCGTTATTAACGGAATTGATTGAGGAATACAAACAAAATGCCCATCCAAATGAACGGCTATTTAAATATTTTAAACGTGTGAAAAAAATTCAGTCTTTTAACTATCAGGATATGAGCTCCAAAATTGAAGTCGAGCCGGCACCATGTGGGGATTAGGAGGAACACATGATTTTATTTTTAGCAGGCACAAGTGATGCGAGAGCATTAGCCATTCAATTGCAAAATCAAGGCTATCCGTTAGTGGCAACGGTTGTCACAGAATCGGCAGCCGAAAGTTTAAGAGCCCACCATATCCCTTATCAAGTGGGGCGGTTAACCGTGGATGACATGATGGGTCTTATTCAGAAGCAAAATATGACCTGTGTGATCGATGCCAGCCATCCGTATGCCGAAGAAGCTTCGAAAACGGCGATCGCAGCAGCAAAAGCCTGTGAGATTACCTATATTCGTTATGAACGGCCCAAAGAACAGTTTCTTTCTCCACTCATTACCGAAGCTGAGAGCTATGAAGAGGCAGCAAAATTAGCCCAATCTCACAAAGGAACGATCATGCTAACAACAGGAAGCAAAACGTTAGAAATATTCACGAAGTATTTAAGGCGCGATGAAATCCGGCTTGTTTGCAGGATGCTTCCAAATATAGGGAACTTGGAAAAGTGCCATCAGTTAGGGATTAAGCAAAAGGACATTGTTGCGATCCAGGGGCCATTTTCTGAATCATTAAATAAAGCATTATGTGAGCATTATGATGTGACGCTATTGATTACAAAAGAAAGCGGCAAAGTGGGAGCGGTGGATGAAAAAGTGACAGCGGCTCTGCAATTAGGGATCCCGGTTCTGTTAATCAAACGACCAGCGATTGAATATGAAAATTTATGTACTTCTTTCGAAGAAGTAACTCAACTTTTAGGGAGGCTTTATTCATGGCAAACATGAACTTTGGTACAAAATTTATTCCGGTAACGGTAGATCCAGACAAGATTTATGATCACAGTTTCGCGATTATAAAAGAAGAAATGGGTGAACATTCATTCACAGATGAACAATGGCTTGTAGTGCGTCGGGTGATTCACGCTTCAGCAGATTTTGAACTCGGACGCAGCATGATTTTTACTCCAGATGCAATTGAGGCAGGGGTTCAATCCATTCTTTCGGGCCATCATGTCGTGGCGGATGTACAAATGATTGAAAGTGGGTCAGGCCGTAAACGATTCCAAAAGCATGGCGGGGACCTTCATTGTTATATCGCCGATGAGGATGTGGCAAAAGAAGCGAAGGCTCAAGGAACAACACGGGCGATTATTTCCATGCAAAAGGCAACTCAGTTACATAAAGGAGGAATCTATGCCATTGGCAATGCACCAACGGCACTCCTGGAGTTAATTCGTTTAGTAAAGGAAGGCCTGGCAGAACCGGACTTAATTATTGGAATGCCAGTGGGCTTTGTTTCAGCTGCCGAATCAAAAGCCGAGTTAGCCGTTCTTGAAGGGATTCCATTTATTACAAACGCAGGGAGAAAGGGTGGCAGTACAGTGACAGTAGCTGCACTGAATGCCATTTCGATTATGGCAGATGAGCGAGCAAAAGAAACGAAATAAAAAAGACCCTTCCCAAATGCGTCATGGCTACACGACAGGATCTTGTGCCACAGCAATGACAAAGGCAGCGCTGCAAGCACTTATCGTAGGAAAGGTACCAGATGAAGTCACGATTTATTTACCGGTTGTTAGCCAGTATGCAACATTTAAAGTATCCGCATTTGAAGTGTCAGATGAATGGGTCATGTGTGAAACGATCAAAGATGCGGGAGACGATCCGGATGCAACCCATCAAGCACGCATTCGAAGTACCGTTCGTTATTCAAAAGAAAAGGGCATCCATTTAGATGGTGGGGTTGGCGTCGGGCGAGTGACCAAAGCAGGACTACCTGTCCCTGTGGGGCAAGCTGCGATCAATCCCGTACCCCGTAAAATGATTTATGGTGTGGTTCAAGAAGCACTTGAAAAATTTCACTTGGATTGTGGAATTGAAGTGGTGATTTCCGTCCCAGAAGGGGAAGAAATCGCTAAAAAAACATTGAATGGGCGTTTAGGCATTATCGGCGGGATTTCGATATTAGGTACACGAGGGACAGTTATTCCATTTTCCAGCTCCGCTTATATGGCAAGCATTGTCCAAGCGATCAATGTTGCAAAAGAGGCGGGGTGTGAGCACTTAGTTATCACCACGGGAGGACGTAGTGAAAAATATGCCATGAGGCAGTACCCCCATTTACCAGAAGAAGCGTTTATCGAAATGGGCGACTTTGTCGGTTTTACGCTTAAGAATCTTGCACGGAAGAAGATTCCAAGAGTCTCGTTAGTGGGGATGATGGGGAAGTTCTCAAAGGTGGCCCAAGGTGTGATGATGGTTCACTCAAAAAGTGCGCCGGTTAGCTTTGAGTTTTTAGCAGGGATTGCAAATAAAGTAGGGGTGGATGAGGAGACGCAGCGAGAAATTTTACAGGCGAATACTGCTTCACAGGTAGCTGAATTTCTCCAAGGGAACGAGGCATTCTTTACAGCCCTTTGCAAAAACTGCTGCTACTATGCGCTGAATCATTTGAATACGGACATGAAGGTGTCGACCACCTTGTATACCTTGAATGGAGACTTTTTAGGAAAGGCTGAGAATATTGACAAATTGGATGAAGATGATTGGTATCGGGGATAATGGCGCGGAAGGTTTGCTCCCACAGTATGTAGAGTGGATCCATGAATGTGATGCCCTTGTAGGAGGGGAGCGTCACTTACAATTTTTTCCGAACTTTAACAGAGAGAAAAAAGTAATCAAAGGAGGTTTGGCAGCGTTAACAGCTGAATTACAGCAAGAATCGCGAAATGTCGTGATTTTGGTGTCGGGTGATCCCCTGTTTTATGGACTTGGCGGTGTGCTTGCAAAGAAGCTTCCATTAGAGATTTATCCTTATACCAGCTCGGTCCAGCTCGCTTTTTCGAAAATGCAGGAAAGCTGGCAGGATGCGTATATTGTTAGCTTGCACGGCCGTTCGATAAAAGGGTTGGCACAAAGGATTGATGGGCGCAAGAAAATTGCGATTTTAACAGATGAGACGAATTCTCCTCAGACAATCGCAACCTATTTAAAGCGGTTCGGCATGATAGAATACGAGGCCTTTGTAGCTGAAAACCTGCAAGGTGATAACGAGCGCTGCCGTTCCTTTACCTTAGATGAAATGGAACAAACTTCTTTTTATCCATTAAATGTGGTGATTTTGAAGCAGCGTAAGGTCGTCGAACGCGCTTCTCTTGGCATTCCGGATGATGCTTTTGTACAGCGAAAGCCAGATAAAGGTCTCATTACGAAAAAAGAAATTCGAGTTCTTAGTTTACAAGAATTAGAGCTCAAGGAAACTAGCATTGTTTGGGATATTGGAACTTGCACAGGGTCCGTTGCGATTGAAGCAGCAAAAATCGCTCGGGAAGGTGCCGTTTTTGCGATCGAGAAAAATGAGGGCGACCTAGAAAACTGCCTAGAAAATCAATTGAAACATCGGACCGATTTTACGGCAGTCCTGGGGAAGGCACCTGACCGTCTGCATGAATTTCCAAATCCAGATGCGATTTTTATTGGCGGCAACGGTGGAAATATGGAGCATTTATTGCAAACCTGTATTTCACGCCTACAGCCCAATGGTCGACTAGTTATGAATATAGCGACAATCGAAAATCTGGCGGAAGCGCTGCAGCATCTAAAAGCATTTGGCTGTGATGTATCTATCTTGCAGGCGCAAATGTCAAGAAGTAAACCGATCTTACATTTAACACGGTTTGAACCGTTAAATCCAATCTATATTGTGACAGCAAAGAAAGGAAAAGAAGAATGAGAATAGGAACATTATATGGATTAGGGGTTGGCCCTGGAGATCCAGAATTAATCACTGTAAAAGCCTTTCGCAAATTACAGGAAAGCCCCGTCATTGCTTATCCAAAAAAATTAAAAGGCAGTAAATCTTATGCCCATCGAATTGTGGAAGTCTATATTAACCCTAAAGAAAAAGAGATGCTTGGTCTAGTATTTCCGATGACAAAAGATGAAGATACCCTTCGCACGGAATGGACAAAATCAGTGGAAGCGATCTATGGCTATATCGTTCAAGGAAAAGATGTTGCGTTTGTGACAGAAGGGGACCCGATGCTGTTCAGCACATTTATTCATTTAATGAATTTAATGAAATCAATGTACCCAGATGTCCCAATTGAAACGGTTGCAGGGATTTCGTCGTTTAACGGTTCAGCGAATCGCTTAGGAATTGCGTTGGCGGATGGTGATGACCATATCGCGATGGTTCCTGCGACAGAGGATATGGAAGAAATGCGCCGGGTGATTGAAAGCCACGATGCGATTGTCTTTATCAAAGTAGCGAAAGTTTTAGACGCGATGCTGGATTTGCTAGAGGATATGAATTTATTAGAAAACACACATGTCGTGACAAAAGTGACATCAGACGAAGAGGTCATTTGGAAGGTTAATGAATTAAGGGGTGCAGAATTAAACTACTTGTCATGTATGGTGGTGCGCAAATCATGAAGAAAATTTGGATTATTGGAGCAGGACCTGGAGACCCGGATTTAATTACGGTGAAAGGTTTAAAGCTATTAAAAGAAGCGGATGTTGTGATGTACACCGATTCACTCGTTAGCGAGACGTTAGTAGCAGAAGCAAAGGAGTCTGCAGAAATCATCCGCACAGCCGGGATGCATCTGCAAGAAATGGTGGATTGTATCGTTGAACGTGTCCATGATGGCAAAACAGTTGTCCGACTACATACAGGAGATCCGGCGATGTACGGGGCAACGATGGAGCAAGTGGCGCTTTTGAAGCATCAGGAGATTAGCTGTGAAGTCGTGCCAGGGGTAAGCTCTGTATTTGCCTCTGCAGCAGCCGTTGGGGCGGAGCTCACGATACCCGAATTAACGCAAACCCTTATTTTAACAAGGGCTGAAGGCCGGACACCTGTGCCGGAACGGGAAAAATTACAAGCACTGGCAAGCCATCACTGTACAATTGCGATGTTTTTAAGTGCAACATTAACAAAGAAAATTACCAAAGAATTGCAAGCAGCCGGATGGGCAGACGATACACCTATTGTGGTTGTGCAACGTGCTTCGTGGCCGGATCAAAAGATTGTTCGGACAACATTGGTTGAATTAGATGAAGCCATGCGTGTCAATGGCATTCGCAAGCATGCGATGATTCTTGCAGGCTGGGCATTAGACCCCGAGATTCACGAAAAAGATTATCGTTCGAAGCTATATGACAAGACTTTTACACATGGCTTCCGTAAAGGTGTGAGTGCGAATGATTCGTTTAAGTGAAGGTGAAATTCCCGTAATCGAAAAGCGCAAGCCGTATGCCCTCATAGCCATTACAAAGCACGGGGTGGCCCATGCAAGAAGCTACGCGGAAAAATTCCCGTATGTGGACCTATATTATATGAAGAAATTCGAGCAAGGCGATGAAGAGGCACGCCAAATTCAATTATTTGATGGGAGTGTCCGCCTATTATTACCCGCTTTGTTTCAGCAATATAAAGGGATCATTTCTATCATTTCGCTCGGTGCGGTCGTTCGCATGATTGCTCCGCTTTTGATCGATAAAAAGAAAGACCCTGCAGTAGTAGTTGTCGATGATAAAGGACAGTATGTTGTCAGTGTATTATCGGGACATATTGGCGGGGCCAATGCCCTAACTCATGAATTCGCCAAAGCGATTGGTGCAACACCCGTTGTTACAACCGCATCAGATGTACAAAAAACGATTCCGGTCGATTTATTCGGGGCCCAATTTGGATGGATGTGGGATAGTGCAGAAAAGTTAACTCCTGTTAGTGCATCGGTTGTCAATGAAGAGCATGTGGCAATCGTGCAGGAAACAGGAGAAAAAAATTGGTGGACGTACGAGCGATCAATGCCCGATCATTTGAAAATTTATTCTTCGATAGATGAAGCAATCCATGCCAAGCCACAGGCTACCTTGCTGATTACCGATCGTTTAATTGAAGAAAATGAAAAGGTGCTCCTTGAGAACGGAGTGCTGTATCGTCCAAAATCCATTGTTCTTGGCATTGGCTGTAATCGCGGGACGGCGATGGCAGAAATCGAACAAGTCATAGAGGAAACATTAGCTGAGCTGCGTTTAAGTAAAAAAAGTGTCAAAGCTGTTGCGTCTATCGATTTAAAGAAAAACGAGGCAGGCTTGCTAGAAATAACCGCTAAGTATAACTGGCCGTTTGTTACCTACAGCCCTGATGAGCTAAATGAAATCCCGATGCAAAATCCGTCGGAAACCGTCTTTAAATATACAGGTGCATATGGGGTCAGTGAGCCGGCCGCTATGCGCTATGCGAATGCGAAAGAATTATTGCTAGAGAAAAAGAAGAGCGGAAATGTGACCATCTCCATTGCCCGTGTGAACTTTGAGGAGGGAGAATGATGAATCGATTTGTTCTTGCTGGTACAGGAAGCGGTGTTGGGAAAACAACGTTTACAATCGGCATCATGCGTGCGCTGATGAAACGAGGTTTAACTGTCCAGGGGTTTAAATGTGGTCCCGATTATATTGACCCAACCTATCATACCGCAGTCACAAAACGACCTTCTCGAAATATTGATAGTTTCATGATGTCCCATGATACCGTTCGGGCCATTGTCTCTAGAGCAAGCCAAGATGTCGAGGTCGCGATGATTGAAGGGGTAATGGGTTTTTATGATGGCAAATCCCCATTAACAAATGAAGGGTCGGCTGCTGATATTAGTCAAATCACAAACAGTCCGGTCATTTTAATTGTCAACGCCGCAAGTATGGCAAGAAGTGCCGCTGCGATTGTCAAAGGATTTCAAATGTTAGAGGAAAACTCGAAGATCGTGGGGGTTTTAGCCAATCAGTTAGGAAGTAAAAGCCATTTTGAGATTGTAAAATCTGCGATTGAACAAGAATGTGGCATTCCTGTCATTGGCTACCTTCCCAAAGGAGCAGTACCGACGTTGCCAAGCCGACATCTTGGTTTAGTGCCCGCCATTGAACGCGGGGACCTAGATTCCTATTTTGATAGTCTGGCAGAGGCAATCGAAGAAACAGTGGATATGGAGCAGCTACTAGAAATCACAAAAGCCCCATCTTTGGACGTGAAAGCCTCTATTTTTGATCCACAGCCACAAGGGAAAGAAGTACATATTGCCGTTGCCAGGGACGCGGCTTTTAACTTTTACTATGAGGAAAATTTAGAATTGCTGCGTGCATATGGTGCCAGATTGCATTTCTTCTCTCCATTACAAAATGAGGAGGTTCCAAGTATTGCGCAGGGACTGTATATTGGCGGCGGTTTCCCGGAAGAGTTTGCCGAAAGCTTAACGATAAATGAGCAAACGAAGCAATCCATAAGGGCGGCACTTGAGCGAGGGCTGCCAACATTAGCAGAGTGCGGCGGTTTTATGTATTTAACAGAGGAAATGGTGAATCGTCAAGGACAGGTCTTCCCAATGGTTGGAATCATTCCAGGACGTGTGCGGATGCAAGATAAATTAGCGGCACTTGGCTACCGGGAAATTACAGGTGTTCCAGGCAATTTCCTATTGAATGAAGCGGAACAGGCTAAAGGGCATGAGTTCCATTATTCAACGTATGAAGGCGAACTCTCATCACCTGCTTATTTTAGTAAAGGCCGTTTCCGGGCTCAGCAGGAAGGTTATTTACATAAGAATCTGGTTGCCGGCTATACCCACTTTCATTTTGCTTCAAATCCACAGCTTGTGAAAAACTGGCTGACTACCTGTTTGGAGGGAGAACAATGAATTATTTCCCATTATTAATGAATATTGACTACAAAAAGGTTGTGATTGTTGGGGGCGGTCATGTAGCACGTCAAAAGGTGGAAGCCCTACTTCCGACAAAAGCGCTGTTGACAGTGATTAGTCCAGCGGTAACCGATCAATTGCAGCACTATATCAATGAAGGGCTTGTGACTTGGATAGAAAAAACATTTGAGCCGTCTGATTTAGACGATGCAGCACTGATTTTCGCGGTTACTGAGAAAGAAGAAGTGAATAATGCGGTGGAAGAAGCGACACAGCATTGGCAATTGCTCAGTCGGGCGGATGCAAAAGGACGTGTTGACTTCATCAACCCAGCAGTCGTTCGTCGCGGTGATTTTATTGTAACCGTATCGACATCTGGAGCAAGTCCAGGGCTAACACGCCAAGTAAAGTCACAAGTAGCTGAGCAATATGGAGAACATTATGCGCAGTATGTTGCGTTTTTAAAAGAAGCACGTCAGCGAATTTTAAAAGTGTTTACGGGCGATGAGAAAAAACAGCGATTAGCCGAGCTCCTCAATCCGCGAGTTTTACAGTGGATTGAGCAAGGTGAAAAGCAAAAATGTGACGCCTGGCTAGAACGGTGTTTAGGAGGGAAACAGTGAGCGGGTTTGTATATATAGTAGGAGCTGGCCCAGGGGACCCCAAGCTATTGACGATTCGTGGACTAGAGTGCACTCAGCAAGCAGATGTGATTTTGTATGATCGTCTCGTAAACACGGATTTATTAACCCATGCAAAAGCGGAAGCCGAGCTTATTTATTGCGGAAAAGAGCCAGGAAAGCACGGACTGATTCAGGATGAAATTCATCGTGTGCTAGTCGAACAAGCCAATCTTGGAAAGCAGGTCCTGCGCTTAAAAGGCGGTGACCCCTTTGTCTTTGGACGTGGGGCAGAAGAAGCAGCCATTTTACGGCAAGCCAATATTCCTTATGAAATCGTGCCTGGTATAACAGCTGGGATTGCCGCGCCTGCTTATGCGGGGATTCCAGTGACCCACCGTGATCATGCCACAAGCTTTACGATTGTGACAGGGCATCGCCGATTCGATAAGGAAGAGGATGTTTTAAATTGGTCGGCTCTTGCTCAAATGGATACGGTGGCCTTTTATATGAGCATTGGTAATATCGAGTCGATTACGAAAAGCTTAATTACTTATGGCAAAAGTGAAACAACCCCTGTTGCGGTGATTGAATGGGGAACAACAAAAAACCAGCGTACGATTATCGGCAATTTGTCAACGATTGCACAAGAGATTCAAATCCATCGCATCAAAAATCCATCGATGATTTTAGTAGGTGATGTGGTTAAGGTAAGGGATCAAATCGCCTGGTTTACAGAAAAGGAGCATGAATTATGTTAGAGGCATTAAAAAAACGCCGTGCGATTCGCCAATTTGAAACCCGCGAGGTTGAGCGTGGGAAAATTGAGATGTTATTGGAGGCAGCAACGTATGCACCAAATGACCGTATGCGAGAACCCTGGCATTTTTATGTTCTACAGGGCGATAGTCTAAAACGTTATGAGCAAGTGGCACTAGATTATTTACAAAAACGGTTTCCAACGAAACCACACTTAGTGGAAAGTTCCATGAAAGCCATCACAAACACACCGCTTGTCATTGTCGTAACCTCGGCGATCGTCGATGGCGATGAAGGGGCAACAAAAGATAATACCTTTGCAGTCAGCAGTGCGATTATGTCGATGTGGTTAATGGCCGAACAGTTAGGGTTAGGCATGGTTTGGCGGACACGTGGGGTAGGTTTAGTGCATGAAACAGCCTTGCATGATTTTATCGGTGCATCCGATCAAGAGCAATTAGTCGGGACGTTATGTATCGGTTATCCAACAGAAGAAGTGAGTTCCGATAAAAAGCGTACCCCATTTGCAGAAAAAACAACTTGGCTATAAGGAGGGGTGTAAATGGCGCGACAGGGGATGGTATTGGTCTATACCGGTGAGGGCAAAGGAAAAACAACCGCTTCACTCGGTGTCACCTTGCGGGCAATTGGTCGCGGGATGAAGGTGAAATATTTTCAATTTATTAAATCACCTGAACGGACTTATGGGGAACAAATCGCACTAAGAAAACTTGGGGTTGAAACCGTTCAATTAGGGGTTGGATTTACATGGACGAAAACACCAGAGGCGCATCGCGAAGCCCTAGCAAAGGCTTGGAAACTGGTTAAAAAAGAACTACAGGATGACACAACAGATGTATTGGTACTAGATGAGCTGAACAATGCTTTAGCCATCACCCGTTTTCCCATCGATGATGTATTGCCATTACCAGAAGTGGTAGAGGCGATACAAAACCGTCCCAACAGCATGCATTTGGTCATTACAGGGCGTTCTGCCCATCCTTCCATTCTCGCATTAGCAGACTTAGTCTCGACAATTGAGGCCACCAAACACTATTATGCCGAACAAGATGTTCAGGCATTGAAGGGGCTTGAGTTTTAATGAAGGCGATTATGATTCAAGGCACGGCATCGGATGTTGGAAAAAGTGTTTTATGCACGGCACTCTGTCGTATCTTGGTAAATGATGGCTTTCGAGTGGCCCCTTTTAAATCACAAAATATGGCACTCAATTCCTATATCACCAAGGAGGGAGGAGAAATTGGCCGTGCACAGGGGGTCCAAGCGGAAGCAGCGAAAATTGAAGCCACAACCGATATGAATCCCATCCTCCTCAAACCAAAAGGGGATATGGTGTCAGAAGTGATTTTACATGGGAAACACTTTGCCAATATGGATGCAGTATCGTATCGTGAACAGTTTGTTGAGGAAGTCATGCCCGAGG
Source organism: Mesobacillus maritimus (assembly GCF_044803185.1). Classification (GTDB taxonomy): domain Bacteria; phylum Bacillota; class Bacilli; order Bacillales; family Cytobacillaceae; genus Mesobacillus_B; species Mesobacillus_B maritimus_B. The sequence continues at coordinate 3,299,558 of NZ_CP085225.1, read as the reverse complement.
TGCGTAAATCACTGCAACGTTTAAAAGCACAGTATGATGTGTTAGTGCTAGAAGGGGCAGGGAGCCCTGCAGAAATCAATTTGAAAAGCCGGGATATTGCCAATATGCGCATGGCTCATGAAACGGATGCCTCTGTTATTTTAGTCGCGGATATTGAACGTGGCGGAGTATTTGCGTCCCTTATTGGAACATTGATGTTACTGGATGAGAAAGAGCGTGCGCGAGTGAAAGGAATCATCATTAATAAATTTCGAGGGATGAAGGAATTGCTCACAAACGGGATCACATGGCTGGAGGAGCAAACAGGTATTCCAGTACTTGGTGTCATCCCCTATCTTGATGTGCAAATTGAAGCAGAGGATTCGATAGCTCTATCAAGCCTACGCTTAAAAAAGCCACAGCATCAAGAGTTTGACATCGATGTGGTGGTTATTCAATTGCCGCGGATATCAAATTTCACCGACCTCGACCCGTTATATGAAGAGCCAGGTGTAGGCGTACGGTTTGTATCCTCTTTAAAAGATTTAAAAAATCCAGATGTCATTATTTTACCCGGAACCAAAAATTCAGTTGATGACTTTCTCTGGTTAGAAGAAACCGGCTTAGCACAAGGAATCTTGCGGATGTCAAGAAGAGGAACTCGTATCGTCGGGATATGTGGAGGCTATCAAATGCTTGGTGAAACCATTTTCGATGAGCAGGCGATTGAGGGCAGTGGTGGTACATATAGAACGCTTGGATTATTACCGATTGAAACCACCTTCAGCGATGAAAAACAAACCGTACAAGTGATGGGAACCACCTATGCAGGACATTCCATAACAGGCTATGAAATTCATCTAGGTCGCAGTACACCGATTCAACCCGTTCAGAGTTTCGCTCAATTAGATGACGGCAGACAAGATGGGGTTTATACGGAGCAAGTGATTGGCACATATGTACATGGCATTTTCCAAAACCGTACGTTCACCCGTGATTATTTCAATACCATTCGGGTGGAAAAGGGCTTGGAAGAAGTCTCAAATGAAATGCTTTCAGATTATGAGCGACGAGAAGAGGCATATGAAATGCTGGATCTTCATGTACGTAAACATCTGGATATGGAAAAAGTGTATCACTTTATCAAGTAACCAAACAGAATGGTGTAGGGACGAAGGGAAACAGGATAAATTCAGAAAACGGGTTGTCCATTTATGTGGTGGATATTGAGGAGAAGATTCAATGATAAAAGGATCCCCATTGGAAATTGATTTTGAAAAGTTGTGGAAAGAAGGCATGTTCGATTGGCATGGGAAAATGCCAGACCGAATGGTCGATGATGAGCTGGAAGAAGCCTTTTGGACACAGTCGATGAAGAAAAAGAAAGACAAGCAAACAGATGATTATGCGAAAAAAATCTATGAAAAAATAAAACAGCAAATCCCACAAGAGGCAAGTTGTATTGAAATCGGACCAGGTTGGGGGAACTATACATTCCCACTTCGTCAGGATGTCAAACGTTTAACGTTAGTTGATCGTTCGGAAAGCGTGCTTTCTTATCTAAAACAATATTTTGAAAATGATGCATCTGTTCAGTTCGTTCATAGTAAGTGGGAAGAAGCAAAAGTGGAACCGCATGATGTCGTGATGGGGGTAAACTGCTTTTACCGCATGTATGAAATGAATGCGACGTTGCAAAAAATGAATGCACTCGCAAAAAAACGTGCGATAATCGGCTTAACAACAGGTCCTATTCAACCACATTACGTGGTTTTAGATGAGCAGTTTGGCTATGACATTAAATATCCGCGCCGCGATTATATTAGCATCGTCAATATGCTGTATCAGTTGGGGATTTATGCAAATTGCGAAATGCTCAAGCTCGAGCGTGAGCATCGTTACGATACATTGGCACAATTATATGAAGCACAAAGCAAAAAAATCCGGTCACTCCAGTTTGATATGGCAGATGTGAAAGCCTCTCTTGAACCCTTTATTGCCATAGAGGATGGTCAGTATGTATACCGATATCCATTCTATGCTGCGATCATAAGTTGGGAGCCTGTGAAGTAACATGACAAGGTTTGGTTTTCCATTTTTACTATGGGCTTTAATCGTGGGTTTGCTTGCTACCATGACTTTTGCGGTTATGGTCGGTTCAGTGAATATAACACCGAGCCTTATTTGGGAAGTGCTGTTCTTGAAACTCGGGATTTTGTCAGAGACAGCTGCTTCAAAAGCACAAACCGTCATTATTTGGGAGATACGCTTACCGCGTGTCGTACTTGCGGCGATGGTTGGAGCGGCACTGTCGATTAGTGGAGCAGCGATTCAGGCATTAGTGAAGAACTCAATTGCAGACCCATACATTTTAGGGGTTTCGTCAGGAGCATCCGTTGGGGCGACATCGGTCATTTTACTTGGTGCATTTAGTACGTTTGGAGTCTATGCTCTATCCTTGGCGGCGTTCTTAGGGGCTATTCTCTCGGTGTTGACCGTGTTTTTATTAGCACGTGTCAATGGACGAACATCGGTGATCCGGCTCCTTTTAGCAGGGATTGCCGTATCGATGGTGCTCTCCGCCATAACCAATTTTATGCTGATGATGTCTAAGCAACAAGGTGGGGTACAAGCGGTGATGCATTGGATGCTCGGTAGTCTTGCAGGAGCAAAGTGGTCAAATCTTGGGATCCCTTTTTTTACGTTGCTCCTCGTCTTTCTCCTTCTATTCATGAATTATCGCCAGCTGAATGCCCTCCTGCTCGGAGAAGAAACAGCCGCAACACTTGGCATTAACTTAGAACGGTTTCGAGTCTTTATTATCCTTTTTGTAGCGTTGCTAACAGGTGTGATGGTCGCGGTTAGTGGAAGCATAGGTTTTGTCGGTTTAATTATCCCGCATATTGTACGCATGATCGTTGGCTCTAATTATAAATCGGTATTACCGGTTAGTGCTTTGATCGGTGCCATTTTCTTAGTATGGGCGGATATAGGTGCTCGTCTGGTGATTGCACCTGAAGAAATGCCAATCGGAATCATTACGGCTATTTGCGGAGGCCCTGTCTTTATATGGATGCTAAGACGCCGCCGATATTCTTTTGGGGATGGTGAATAAGGATGTTAGCTGTTAAAAATGTGTCATTTTCCATGCAGGATAAACAAATTTTACACAATCTTACGTTTTCCATTGATCAAGGAAAATTTGTTGGCATCATTGGCCCAAATGGAAGCGGAAAATCGACCATGTTAAAAATCATTTATCGTCATCTGAAACAAACCAGTGGCGTGTTGACGTTATGTGAGAAAGACCTGGGACATTTCGCACAGAAAAAATTGGCACAGGAACTTGCCGTGGTTACTCAAGAGACACCCGTCGTCTTCGATTTTACCGTAAGAGATTTGGTGATGATGGGGCGGACGCCGTATAAAAAATGGCTTGCTAGCGATAACCAGGATGACTTTGCCATTGTTGAAGATAGCATGCGGCTAGCGAACGTACAGCATTTGCAAAGCCGTACATTTAATCAATTATCCGGCGGGGAAAAGAAACGAGTGATTCTTGCACGCGCCCTCGCACAGCAAGCGAAAATATTAATTTTAGATGAACCAACCAACCATCTAGATATCGAACATCAGTATCAATTAATGGATTTGGTAAAGGGTCTGCCCATTACGATTGTGGCCGCATTGCATGATTTAAATTTAGCCGCGGGCTATTGTGATAAATTACTTGTGATGAAGGATGGGGCTCTCTATATGGAAGGAACACCGGAACAAGTACTAACAGAGGAGACAATGAAGCAAGTTTTTCAAATGCAGGCTGGTGTTTCAAGAAACCCATTTACGCAAAAACTTCACTTATTTTTTTATACTGAACATGAAAAAGGACTGGGGAAAAATTGAAAAAGCAAATCATAGGGACATTTCTATTCTTAACGGCATTGCTTTTATTATCCGGATGCACAGGTGAGGCAGCAAAAACAGACTTACAAGCTGAACAAACAGCGCAAGCGGAGACAATCGTGATCAAGAATGAAGGGATTGTTCTTGAATACGAAGAAGCACCGAAACGGGCGATTTCATTAAATCAGCATGTCACTGAAATCATGCTCGCACTTGGTCTAGAGGATTCGATGGTTGGGACAGCCTACTTAGATAATGAGATCTATGGGCCATTACAGGAAGCATACGATAAGGTACCCGTATTAGCTGAACAATATCCATCAAAAGAGCAAGTGATTTCAGTGGAAGCAGATTTCCTATATGGTGGCTGGGAGAGTGCTTTCAATGAGAAAAATATTGCCACACGTGAGGAATTAAAAGAGTTAGAGATTAATAGTTACTTACAATCGTCATCTGTGAACCTAGCGCCAACGGTAGAGGATATTTATTCAGATATTCGCAATATCGCCAAAATTTTCCGAGTAGAAGATCGTGGTGAGGCGCTGATTGACCAAATGAATCAAGAGATTGAAGGAATTACCTCTCAATTGCCGGAAGGAACCGATCCGCTGGATGTTTTAGTCTACGATAGCGGAGAAACGGATGTGTTTACTGCCACACAAAACTTTATGAATACCCTTGTGACAATGGCTGGAGGAAACAATGTTTTTGCTGATGTGGAAGGAAATTGGGCTACCGTATCAAAGGAAGAGGCAGTCGAACGTCAACCGGAAGTGATCGTTGTGATTGACTATGGAACAACAACTGCAGAACAAAAAATAGAATTCTTAAAAACCGATCCAGCACTAAGCCAAACACCTGCTGTACAAAACGAGAATTTTGTCATTTTGCCATTATCGGCAGCGTCTGAAGGGGTTCGTGTAGCAGAAGCGCTCGAAACTTTAGCAAAAGGTTTCTACCCTGATGCATTTTAATGCATGAGCAATGGAGGGGAAAAGTTTTAGCCATGTTGGAAAAGCGATCAATGGGGCAGGTCACTAAAGTCATTGGCAAAGCTCAGGACAGAACAACATAGGTGCGGTATTTTCATTATAGGGAACACGTAGGAAAGAGGGGGAGGTCACTTTATGACAACTTGGAATCTAGAGCAAATGCAGCGTCACTTACTCATTTGCAATGGGGCAACCTGTATGGGAGCAGGCGCGGAAGAGGTCACGCAGCAGATTCGTGATGAAATCCGTAAAAATCGGTTAGATGAGCATATTCATACATCAAGGACACGCTGCAACGGCCGCTGTAAAGATAAATGCGTCGTCATTGAATATCCAAAAGGGACATGGTATTCGGTTCAAGAAGAAGAGACTGCACGTGACATTGTTCATGAAGCAGTTAGAGAAGAAGCGATCATCTATTCAATGGAACACGGTGAACGCAAACGGAGCGAAAACCGGATAAAAGGCATCGATAAATATAAGAAGGGAAAAGGACCGATGAAAAAAGCTGTTTTATTTGTTGGACATGGCAGTAGAGTAGAAGCCGGGAATAGCGAGGTTCGCCAATTCATCGAGCAAACAAAAGAGTATATTGATCCAGCCCTTTTAGTCGAAACCTGTTTTTTAGAATTTGCCTCACCGAATATTGAAGATGGGATTCAACTTTGTGTTGAAAAAGGGGCCGATGAAATTCATGTGATACCGATCATTTTATTACATGCTGGACACTCAAAATTGCACATTCCAGCAGAAATTGAACATGCGAAAGAACATTTCCCTGATGTACGATTTACCTATGGGCAAACAATCGGTGTTCATGAGGAAGTGTTTGAAATTCTAAAAACGAGATTAACCGAAGTAGGTCTAGATGTGAATCAGAAGCATGAGGATACAGCTATTCTTTTAATTGGGCGAGGTGGCAGCGATCCCTATGCGAATGGGGATTTTTATAAAATTAGTCGATTATTATGGGAAAAGTTAGACGTACCGATCGTTGAAAGTGCCTTTATGGGGGTCACGACGCCAACTGTCCAGGATGGGATGGAACGTTGTATTAAATTAGGCGCGAAAAAAATCATTATGCTCCCGTATTTCTTATTTACAGGAATTTTGATAGAAAGAATGAATCGAATGGCTGAACAGTTTCAAGAAACGTATCCATATGTATCGATTGAGATTGCAGCGTATTTTGGGTATCACCCAAAGTTAAGAACCGTATTGTTAGAACGGATGAATCAGGCCATAGATGGCACATCGACAGGGATGCAGGATTTAGAGAATTTCCGTAAATATGCGAAAGAACATGGGTATGAGCATCATCATCATCATCATTGAGGGAGAAGGGAGCCGGGACAAGGTGCCTGTCCCTCTGTCCCTGCCGAGAGAGCAGAAAAAAAGAAAAAAACCGAGGTTTGACAGGGACACAGGGACCCTTGCACTAGTTCGGATGTGACATTTGTCACACCTGGGACATGATACCTACTACTAACAAAGTTTATTCTCTTCCTGTATAGTTTCAATTAACGAACGCTATAGGAAGGGGATCAACATAAAATGACCCTACAAAATACGAACACGTTAAAAAAACAAGTTGCTGCATATGAAAAATCAACAACAAAAGAAAGTATATGGCAGATGATCAATACGATTGGACCATTTATTGCATTATGGTACCTTGCCTATATTAGTCTATCCGTTTCTTATTGGTTATCTTTAGTTCCTATTGTCATTGCTGCAGGATTTTTTATAAGAATATTCATTATCTTTCATGACTGCACGCATCATTCCTTTTTTAAGCACAGACGTACCAACCGAATCGTTGGAACAGCGATGGGAGTTTTAACTTTATTCCCCTTTGATCGCTGGGGAAATGAGCATGCCATTCACCATGCTACAAGTGGGAACTTGGACAAACGTGGGACAGGGGATATTTGGACACTTACTGTAGACGAATATTTAAAGGCACCATTAAGCTTGCGTTTGGCCTACCGATTTTACCGGAATCCATTGGTCATGTTTGGATTAGGACCCATTTTTGAATTCCTTCTAAAAAATAGATTGAATCGTAAAGAGGCTAAAAAGAAGGAACGTATGAATACGTACCTAACAAATGTTTTAATCCTTGCTTTGAGTGGATTGCTTTCTTTGTTAGTCGGATGGCAGGCATTTCTTCTCGTACACGGTTCTATTTTCTTGCTAGCAGGTTCCCTAGGGATTTGGTTGTTTTATGTACAACACACTTTTGAAGATTCATACTTTGAAGAAAATAAAGATTGGGAATACGTGAAAGCGGCTGTAGAGGGAAGTTCCTTCTATAAGCTTCCGAAACCGATTCAATTCTTAACAGGAAATATTGGCTTTCATCATGTTCACCATTTAAGCCCAAGGGTGCCAAATTATAAATTAGAAGAGGCACATACAAATACGCCTCCATTGCAAAACGTACCATCGATTTCCTTGGCGACAAGTTTGAAATCACTTCGTTTTCGTTTATGGGATGAGAAAAACAAGAATTTCTTGAGTTTTAAAGATGTTAAAGCTTTAGCTAAAAATAGAGCTTCTATTTAAGTAAAACTGAAACTGTAATTAAAAACGATATTGCTCGCTCCCCTGTACATGGGGAGTTTCTATCTTTTCCCAAAAAGGAGAGAACTTACATGATTCGAATTGTCATTGCTGAGGATCAGGAGATGCTGCTAGGAGTTTTAGGTTCTCTTCTTAATTTAGAAGAGGATATGGAAGTGGTCGGTCAGGCGAGGAATGGGGAAGAGGCGCTAACTCTTGTGCACCAATTAAAGCCTGATGTTTGTATCATGGACCTAGAAATGCCAGTAATGAACGGACTTGAAGCAGCAAAAACTTTAATGCCAGTATGCAAAGTCATTATTTTAACAACCTTTGTGAGAACTGGTAATTTTTCAAGTGCGCTAAAAGCCGGTGTAAGAGGTTATTTATTGAAGGACAGCCCTAGCAAAGAGTTAATCCACTCGATTCGCAGGATTATAGATGGACAGCATATGTACTCTCCCGAATTAATTGAAGATGATTTAAATGATCCCGAACAAGGATTTAAAGGGCTAGATCTGTTGAACAAACGACAGTTGGCAAATGAAGTTTCTAATCATCCTAGGAATAAAAATCGAACGGTCAGGAATTATTTTTCAACGATCATCAATAAAATGAAGTTACCAACCGGATAAGGGACAATATATATGAACTGCACCCCAAATGTTAGACAAAAAGCTAACGAACAATTGGGGGTGCATTTTTTTATGGAAAAATATCCAGCGATCCAAAGTAATTAGCAACACTTGTTGTTTTTTAATGATTTCTACAATTATGCAAGCACCAATCTTACATGTTAATGTCAATAATATTATCTGAATAGTTTAATAATTACAGACATACAGTAGAGAAATTGCTTTTAATTCAAAGGAAAAAACCACAAGCTATTTCCTATTTTGCTTTTTGCGTACGGGGGAGGAAACAAAATTACCGTGAAGAAAGCCAGAAAGAAACGAACGATTACCTGTTATCATAATGGACTCATGAAAGAAGTTGATGATTTCATTGTGACCGAAGCACCTCTTACGATCAAATTGAATCAAACTGAGTTTGCCACCTTAGTTTGTACACCAGAATACATGGACGATTTGGTGATTGGATTCTTAGCTTCCGAGGGAGTGATCAGAACAGTTGCCGACATTGACGATTTATGGATTCAAGAAAGAGAAGGATTTGTCCATGTGAAAACAAACTATACCAATCCTTTGTATGAAAAATTCCACTCCAAACGATATATTACTTCTTGCTGTGGAAAAAGCAGACAGGGATTTGTCTTTTTCAACGATGCGAGACTGTCCCGCCATTTTAACAAGGTCAATGTCCAATTAACCGTGAAAGATTGTTTCCGATTAATGGAAGAGATGCAGACAAGTTCGGAGGTTTTTAAAGAAACGGGCGGGGTTCACAATGCGGCGCTGTGTACGAAAGAAAAAGTGATGCTGTCGCGTCTAGATGTTGGGCGCCATAATGCACTCGATAAACTATACGGTTACTGTCTTCGGCAGAACATTTTATTAAAAGATAAAGTGATTGTCTTTAGCGGCCGAATCTCGTCAGAAATCATCACCAAAGTAGCGAAAATCGGCTGTGAGATTGTTTTGTCAAAATCGGCGCCGACTGATTTGGCCCTTGACCTTGCAGAAGAACTGGGAATGACAACGGTTGGATTTATTCGCAACGAAACGTTGAATGTGTATACAAGGCCAGATCGAATTTTAGAAAAGGATGAAAATAGTTTATTAGATTCAGGTAAAAGTAGAGGCGAGGGGGAATGAAATCGGGATGCCAGCTCAACCAAATCAAGTAGAAACGATTTGCAGTTTTTGTGGGACGGGATGTGGACTTGTCGTAGAAGTAGAAGATGAAAAGATTAGCAAAGTCAAAGGATACAAGGAAAACCCATCGAGCCACGGGGAAACATGTGTAAAAGGGGCGCTAGGGTGGGGGTATATCCATAGTGACCGGCGATTAACACAGCCGTTGATCAAAAAGAATGGAGAGTTAACACCTGCAACTTGGGATGAAGCCTTGAACTTGATTGCCACTAAATTTTCAGCCACCAAAGAAAACCATGGACCAGATAGTTTGGGTTGTTTCAGCTCATCAAGGTCGACCAATGAGCTCAACTATCTGGCTGGCAAATTTATGCGAACGGTGATTGGGACCAATAATATTGACAGCTGTAACCGAACCTGACACGCTCCTAGCGTCACCGGTCTGGTGACTGTGTTTGGAATGGGTGCTGCCACGGGGTCCTATGACGAACTAGAGGCCACCGATGTCATTATCGTATGGGGAAGCAATACGCAGGAATGTCATCCGATCATTTTTAATTATATGCGAAGAGGGATCAAAAAAGGAGCCAAAATGGTGGTCATTGATCCCCGGCAAATTGACCAGACGAAATTGGCTTACAAGTGGTTGCCGGTTCGGGTCGGAACCGATATTGCTTTAGCGAATGCAATGGGGCATGTCATCATCGAAGAAGGGTTGGTTCATCAGGATTTTGTTCAAAAAGCGACCAATCAATTTGAGAAATATAAAGAGGAGGTGAAAACCTACACGCCAGAATTTGCGGAAAAAGTGACCGGGGTCCCAGCGGGAGATATCCGGGATATTGCGCGGCTTTATGCAAAAGCGGAGAAAGCCACCATCTGTTGGACATTAGGGATTACCGAACATCATAATGGAACGGAAAATGTATTTAGTTTGATTAACTTAGCGTTGTTAACGGGGCATATCGGCAAGTATGGCTCAGGACTAAATCCGCTGCGTGGACAAAACAATGTTCAAGGCGGCGGAGATATGGGGGCTCTGCCGAACCGTCTAGTTGGTGGCTGGAATTACGATGATCCTGAAGGAAGAAGGCTTCATGAACAAGTGTGGGGGACTCCAGTTCCTGAAAAAGTCGGGAAGCACCAAACCCTAATGCTTGAGGCGATGGAGTACAAGGAAATAAAAGCCCTTTATGTGATTGGCGAAAATCCGGTTCAATCGGATGCCAATGGAAATCATGTTGAACAGGTTTTTAAGAAACTTGATTTTCTTGTTGTTCAAGATATCCTCATGACGAGAACAGCGATGCTCGCCGATGTCGTTCTTCCGGCAACAGGCTGGGCAGAAAACGACGGGACTCTCATCAACTCTGAACGACGGATTCAACGAGTTCGCCCGGCTCTAAAAGGCCCCGGTGTATCTCGCCATGATCATGAGATTATTCAAGATCTTGCCAATAAAATGGGAGAGAATTGGAACTATCAATCCGCAGAAGAAATCTGGGAGGAAATTCGCAAGCTTGCGCCTAATTTTGCCGGTGTGACGTACAAACGGATTGATGAGGAGGGGGGTCTTCAATGGCCATGTCATGATGAAAATCATCCTGGAACCACCTTTCTCCATAGTCGACTATGGTCCGATGAAGTAGGGATGAAGGCGACATTCATGCCGACTCATTATCAACCACCTGCAGAAGAACCGGATGAAGAATATCCGTTGATGCTCACAACCGGGCGTAGACTTCAATTTTATAATACAGGAGTTCAAACAAGAGACTATAAAAAAGTGAAAAACGCCGAAGAGGCTTTAGAGATTCACGCAGACGATGCGGCGAAGTATGGATTCAACGATGGGGATAAAGTAAGGGTAAGTTCCAGAAGAGGCAGTCTGATTACGAAAATCAGAATTAGTAAAAAGCAGCCGGCCGGTTTAGTCTTATGTCCTTTCATTTTCCCGACCAAGCCAGTACCAATGTCTTAACCAATTCCGCTACAGACCCCCTTGCTGGTACCGCTGAGTTTAAAGCTTGTGCGGTGAAAATTGAGAAAGTAGAGACTTTGTCCTAGAAGAAAATAGCTAGATCTATAGAAAATCATCCTCCTGGGAAGGACACCGGGAAGGCCTTTAGTTAACGTGAGAAAAATTCTTGAGGGTGTGAGTGGTGTTCACAGGAAATGTCTTTCCATATTGAGTCTGCCAGGTACCTTCCTATCTTAGGGGTGCCTTTTTCTTTTCCAGGTGTAACGACTTTCTTGTGGTTGGTACCGGGACGATGATATGTCCCGGTACTAATACACCATGTACTGTCTGCCAACAATAAAACATTATGCCCGCCAGGTGGACGTACCTTATGCTTAGAAGCAGAGGGCACGTCCCTAATATGCTTGAACCGTCTACTTTTACCATGCAACACTTATGGTATGATTGTACGATAGGATACATATAGAAATGTTAAAAACAAATATCAGCCCAAAAAGAGGTAGCCAAGTTTTACGTGGTATACCTTCTACAACCCATTCAAATTTCTTAGGAGTGTAATAAACATGAACATTTATGTAGATGCCGATGCCTGCCCGGTAAAAGATATTATTATTTCAGAAGCTAGAAATGTAGGAATTCCAGTCGTTCTGGTGACCAGTTTTTCTCATTTTTCCAATGTGGAACAACCATCAGGAGTCGAAACAATTTATGTTGATTCTGGAGCAGAAGCAGCCGATTATCGGATTATGGGCTTAGCAAGAACAGGGGATCTGATTGTGACGCAAGATTATGGGCTCGCTTCCCTTGGGTTGGCTAAAGGGTGCACCGTTCTGCATCATAAAGGCTATCGCTATACGAATGAAAATATAGACGAACTGTTGCAGTCACGATATTTGAGCGCCATGGCTCGCAAAAGCGGCAAACGGACAAAAGGACCCAAAGCCTTTACAGAAGAGGATAGAGAAAAGTTCAGAAAACTCTTTAAGGTAGCTATTTCACAAATTGAAAATACCTAGGGACCGACTTCCATTTCTAGGTGGAACAAGATACCTCGCATGACAGTGAAATGCGCAGCCGAGCTTATAAAAAACGTCTTTTCTACAACCTTTCAATTGTGGAAAAAGACGTTTTTTGTTTAGCAGTTAATACTTGTCCCATAGAGTTGTAACGCATAAACGCTAAAGAGAAACGGAGAGTGACACCAATGCCCGAAATTTGAATTCAACAATAAGAATTGTTTGGACAGTTTCATTATAAATTTGGTTAAGAGAATAGACCTTAATAACTATCATTGGGATCATCTTAATGAATTCTTACATATGGACTATTAGGGCAAAATCGTTCTATCTGACGATTGAAGAATATATAGAGGCGTATTAAATAAAGAAGAATTTAATCATTGTGGGGAACATCATTAACTTTTGTTTAATCTTTTGAAGTACATTTCATGTCTGCCAACTTGTTCCGCAAGAAAATCAATATCTTCTTTTGTGCTGTTGGTAATAGAATCAATACGATTTAAGATGGTAATCGTGTCTTCCTGAGCATTTTGAGCGATGGTATTTAACGTAGATTCCATTCTATTAAACTGAAATTTTATTGACCCAATTTGTTCATCAAGGTGCTTTAACTTACTATCGATTTTTTGATGTCGATTTTCCGACTTCTCCTGCCTGCGGTCCGTGGTTTGAAAGCGTTCATCCATCTTTTCAAATCTTTCGTCCATCTTTTCGAATTTAGCATGCATTCTTTCTTCCATTTCTCGAAGCGCTATAAGTATTTGTTCCAAGGTCATTCCCTCCTTTCTGATACTTTTTATTATACACCTTTAAGAGCATTTAAAAATCATAAATTTTCTTCGATTTGTTTGATTTGTTAGGGACTAGGGGACAGGTCCCTCGTCCCAATTGGAATTATATGGTGGGACAAGGTGCCTGTCCCTCTGTCCCTGTGGTGGGACAAGGTACCTGTCCCTGCCTATGTTTACATTATGTCTTTTAGGGTATTAAATCAATAGGAACTAGTTGACTCATTCTACTCAGAAAGGCAAAAACTATATGGAAAATAAATTGATTGAAAAGGATTTAACCTACAAATTACCACAAATGGAAGCTGGATCTCATATCTTATACATCTTTAATCAAATGGACAAGTATATTGAAAATGCTGTTCACTTCATACTTGATGGATTACGAAAGAATGAAGTGATTCTTTTTGTTGATACGATGGAATCATTTGAAAAAGTGATGAATGAACTGAGAGAAATCGGTTATCATTCCAGTCGGTTATCCCAGCTGATTTTTGCTGAAAGTACAGAAACCTATGTGATTGGTGATGAATTTAACCTTGATAAAACGGGGGATTTAATTCACTTGCTAAACCCTTTTTATGAAAAAGGATTGAGGATTAGAACGTGGGGACAAGTCCTGATCCCCCATCATGAATCAACGCTAGAGAGACTTCGCATCTTTGAAAAGAATAGCGATGATTTTATTGCAAAGAGTCACTTGATTTCAGTTTGTGCGTATAATGGCTTGGCGATTTCTGCCTTTCATCAAAATGAGTTAATGAGAACACATACCCACTTTATGACAGATAGTGAATTTATTATTTCACCACTGTATGATCGAACTTATCTTCGAACTCCATCAATAAGAGAAAAAGAACAGCTTAGACTGATAGCTAAGCAGAATCAGGAACTTCGAGATAAAAATATTAGTCTAGCCTATAATAATAAGATGATTAGTCTGAAAAACAAGGTGATTGCTGAAAGTGAAAAAAAGCTTCAAGCCGTTATTGAACAGTTACCGAATCCTATGATCATAAGAAGAGATTCTCGAATCTTGTTTATAAACGATACAGCAAGAAGACAATTCTCAATTAACAGTCAGAATATTGAGAAAGAAAATCACTTGCATCAATTCCTCCAAAAATATCATGAAAATGCCTCCGTTCGTTCAGAGACCAATAAGGTGCAAAATCATCATTTTATACTAAAAAATGGGGATGAAAAATATTTCATTGTGAAATCGATTGAGTTAATGTTTGAAGGGGAACCTTCGATTTTACACTCTTTTCTAGATATTAGTCAGGAAAAAGAAAATGAAAGATTAATTGTCCGTTCAGAGAAAATGAATATCGCTGGAGAACTTGCTGCAAGTATTGCCCACGAAATTCGAAATCCATTAACGGCGATTAAAGGCTTTTTCCAATTGATCAATCGTGAAGATGAACACGAAATGTACCATAATGTAATCGAAGATGAGCTTTCTCGAATCGAGCAAATCACAAGTGAATTATTAACCCTAGCGAAACCCCATTCAGAAAAACGACGAAATCTTAATTTCGTTCAACTGGTCGAGGAAGTAACCTTCTTGCTAACCTCTCAAGCAAATTCTAAAAGTATTGTAATGCTTCTAGAAGTTGAAAGAAATGAAATGTATATAAGCTGTGAGGAGACAAAAATCAAGCAGGTTTTTATTAATTTGCTCAAAAACGCCATTGATGCTATGGAAAGTGGAGGCAAAATCGTTCTAAAAATGAAAGAAATCGACAATCATATCGAAGTTCAAGTGATTGATGAGGGAAAAGGGATTCCGAAAGAGTTAATCAAAAGAATTGGTGAACCATTTTACACCACCAAAGACAAAGGGACAGGACTTGGTTTAATGGTTTGCTTTCGGATTATTGAAAATCACGAAGGGACGATTAAAGTGGAAAGTGAAAACGGAGTTGGGACGACATTTACAATTACATTACCTGCTTTAAGGGAATTGGAGGTTTAAAAGAGTCAGAGATTGAATGATACGAGGTAGACAGTTATACATTTACGAATACACACCTTCATAAGCATTACTTTGGACTAGACATGTTCGCGCATGGTCGGTCCTTTTTTATTTAAGGAACGGGCTTTTCCCTATTAAACAGTAAAAAATCATAATGGGGGAGGAATAACATGCAAAAGCTGATCCACTAATAGGTGAAGTAGGACTTCCGTTTGTTGAAACTTTATACTTGCTTCATCGACATTAGCTCTGCCCTTTCAAAAACTTTCACTTGTCAATTGATAAAACAAGAAGGGAAAGAGCCACATTCGTCAATTTGATTACATCCATTAAAATGTACCACCTCTGACATAGCATTTGTCACCAAAAGACAAAATGTGGACCAAAGAATGACAGACTGTTTACCACTGTAATCCTTCTGTGATAAAGGTATAAAACCATATCTGTGGAATCAAAAATAGTAGGAAATTTAATTGATTTTCAACAAGAACTCCCTTGCAAGCCGGCTAGATTAACTCATGTATTACGTAGTAGACCATTACTGCGTAGCAAAGGTATTCATTTTTTAGCCGACTCTGTGTGATAATCCACTTAAATTAACGAACATTTAAGTTCAATAGGGTTATTCTAGCTAATAAAAAAACGCTGTAATCATCTTTAAAACGATTGCAACGTTTCAAATTATTTAGTTATATTACGCAGAGGTTTCTTCGCTGGCACGTTTATTTCCTCTGTAGATAAAATAAAGAGCAATAATCATAAATAGTAATGCAAAATAACGTTTCATATCTAAAGGAATGACTAAACTATTGAACCAGCCGAAATTGTCAATAACAATACCGATTACAAGCTGACCTATGATAACGGTAATATTGGTTGCAATAACCCCAATTTTAGGAACAGCAGCGATAATAAATAGTAAAAACAATACTCCTAAAAATACGGCGGTTAACTGCCATTTAGGTACTTCTAAAATAGCAAACACATTTCCATTACCAAAAAAAAGAATAAAAATAGCTAGAAACATTGTTCCAGTTAGAAAAGTTAAAAGTGTCGTTTCGATTGTTCCTGCTTTACGACTAAATGTACCATTTATAGCTGACTGTGCGCTTAATGTGATACCACCTAAAAAGGTGAATAGAATCATTAATATACCCATTCTTAGACCTCCTAGTAAACTAAAACAAGTGCTACAACCATTGAGATAATAGCTAATATTTTTTCTTTATTGATTCTAGATTTCTTGCTTCCAAGCCAACCGTAGTGTTCAACCACCATACTCATTGCTAATTGGCCAATGATTACTGCAACCATAGTGATTCCGACACCGACAAATGGAACACTAATCACGATAGATGTTAAATAAACAACCCCCAAGACACCACCAAGAAGTGTCCATTTAGATGCTTCAACGGCATAAGAAAGTTTACCTTTCCCAAAGAAAAGCCATAATAATCCGAGGATGATTGAACCCACAAAGAAGTTATAAAAACTTGTTTCTAGCTTTCCTATCGTTTTTCCTAATTCACCGTAAATAGCTCCTTCAAAACTAAGCGCTGCCCCTGCTAATAGCGCTAATATATATGAGATGTAACGCATGAAATGAATTCCTCCTGAGTTCTTTATTTTTAGATATCTAGAATAATCGATATAATGTGTTATAAAAAACAGAAATCAACCAACTCAGATTTCTGTTTTAAGATATTCAGCAAACTGACGAATGGCTTCTTCGTTTCTTCGATAGTACGTCCATTGACCGTAACGAACAGATTCAAGAAGACCGGCTTTCTGCATCATATTTAAGTAGTGAGATACGGTAGATTGAGAAGCTTCGGCTTTTTCTTGAATGTCTCCTACACATACTCCCCCTTTATAACTTACCTCCTTTGGCAGGTGAGCGCCTTGTTTAGGAAAATGCTTCTCTGGATCCTTCAGCCACAGTAAAATGTTAAGTCTAGTTTTGTTTGATAACGCCTTAAAAACATCGATTGGTTCCATAGTTCATATTATATATCGATTTTTTTCGATAAGTCAATTCAGCCCGATAAAATGTGAGAAGGTCCGTTTAATAAATTGACAACTAAATTTTAACAGTGATATATTTAGCTTGCTAAATAGATGTTAGTGGTGGAGGAATATCTATGAATGATAAGGTTGATTGCGATATTCGTCAGTCGTTAGATAAAATTTCCTTTAAAATGCGTCGAGATTACAGTGAGAGTCTAAGAGAGCTTAACCTTTATGTAGGCCAAGAAATTTACTTTCTCGTCTGTGGTCAGGTGATGGGGTAACACAAATGCAACTATGTGAATATTTAAAATGTGAACCGCCTACGGTAACAAATATGGTTAAATCGTTGGAGCAAAACGGATTTATTTACCGTCAACGTGATAAACAAGATGCAAGGGTTATGCGAATTTATCTAACGGACAAAGGCAAAGAATTAGAGAAACCGGTTGAGTTCATATGGAAACAACAGCGAGAAAAATTACTCCACTCAATCTTACCGGAAGAACGGTTATTATTGAGGGATCTTATGAAGCGCATGGAGAGAAACTTGCTCTAAGTTTTCTCTGTGTTGGCTATTTAGCATGCTAAATAGTCAATTACTACCAAAATATATTAAATAGTTCTAATATCGTTTAGGAGATTGATTTCTAAAGACGTATAGCACCCGTCTTTTTCAACTAATATTTATTTAGACCCAGAGGATACTACTAGTATACGAGATAATTTAATTTGGAAATCAAAAGAAGAACGGTCAGATGATTAATCTTCAGCAAATTAGTTAGCAAGCTAAATATTACTTGTTTTGCCCTATTTGCTTAGAGTGATTTAACTTGGGTTCTTTTAGTTACTTGGAGAAATAAAGGAGAAGAGATACATAAAAAAAGGAAAAGAGATGCAACTAGCACTGCAAATGGTTTCTGGATACGGAGCCGAATTCAGCCCCTTGGAGAATGCCTGGCACTGACCCGGCAGCCTACACGAATATGGACAGTTATGTGGAGGGGCTAAATTAGCTGAAAAAGAAAATTAAATGATCTTCAGCGCGGATACCCTAGCCAAGAAAGCAGACTAAAAGGACACCAACTACTGGCAGAAGCATTTGACCTTAAGACTAAATAGCTAGCAAGAATTCAATAAAAAGAAGGTGTTATTAATGAACGAGAAAAAACAACTTAAAATTGGTGGAATTATAGATGGGGTAGGCTGGAATTACATGGGTTGGCGTCACCCAGATATGCCCGCTAATGCCAGTGAGAGCATTGATTACTATGTACAAAAGGCTAAAAGATTAGAAGAAGGAAAGTTTGACATGATCTTTTTAGCTGACGTCAGCCATATTGGAACGGGGATGATTCTTCATTATCTTAGTATGTTTGAAGGTGTAAGTATTCTGTCTGCCTTAAGCATGGTGACTCATTCCATTGGGCTTACTGCCACAATTGCAACTTCCTATGCGGATCCATTCACGGTTGCCCGTCAAATGGCTTCTCTTGATAAAATCAGCAATGGCCGAGCAGGATGGAATGCCATCACTTCTAATCCAGGAAGACTAGCGAATTATAGTCGTACTCATCTCTCTAAAGCAGACTTGTATCCAATGAAAGAAGAATTTTTAGAGATTGTGGAAGGTCTTTGGGACTCCTATGAGGATGATGCATTTATACGAGATAAAAAAAGCGGAGTGTTCTTGGATCCGCAAAAAATGCATGCTCTAAATTATAGAGGAAACTATTTTTCAGTGGATGGTCCGTTAAATATTAGCCGTTCCAGACAAGGAAGACCGGTTATTTTTCAAGCCGGCACTTCTCCGGATTTCATGAATATGGCTTCGAAGCATGCCGAGGGTTCATTGGTTAATGGGGGCGATTTTGAGTATGCGAAAGCATTCAGTCAGGAACTAAAGAGAAGGGTGAAATTAGAAGGTCGTTCACCTAATGACTTTTTAATCATGCCTACCCAAAATCCTATTGTAGGACGGACAGAAAAAGAAGCAGAGGAAAAATTTCAAGAGCTGCAGTCACTAATGCCTATCTATCGAATACCAAAACCGAAATTTTTTGGTTCGGCAGAAAAAGTAGCAGATCAAATTCAACACTGGTACGAGGCAGGGGCGATGGATCTATTACTTATAAGACAGGAGCTTCCTTCAGGATTTGATGACTTTATTGATTTAGTCGTCCCTATCCTACAAGAAAAAGGAATTTTCCGCAAAGAATATGAATCAAACACGTTACGTGGGAATTTAGGATTACCATATCCAGAAAATAGATATTCTATCTGATTAGGAAGAGCTTGGAACTGAAGTGAATAGATTACACTTTGATAAAACAGAGGAGAGGTGTGGTCAATGAAAATGGAGGATATTATCCTTACTTGTATAAAAGAACACCCTGGAATAAGCGCAAAGAAGATTGTTTCATGTTTGGATTCAAAAACAAACAATTTATCAGGAACGGAAGAAACGAGTTCGCAACCTTTTATTTTTAAACAATTACGCACCCTGAAGAAAAAAGGGAATCTTCATAACAGAGGTGATCGTTGGTACTTTATGAATCGCAATATAGGATAATTGGCATTTGATCGTTTTTCATTCGTTTGAATTAAGTAACTATTTAGCATACTAAATGTATTTATTTACTTAGCAACCTAAGTATTGAATTTTTCTATATAAACTATCTGTGATAAAACGAATGATCTTTTCCAAAAAATAGTGTACGAATGCATGCCTTCTAAGTCATCTCAATTTAAATCATTGATTCTTCCTGTTATGATAAAAAAACAAATTATTATGTAATAACCTTTTGTATGGGGTCGCATAACTATACTAGTCAAACACATCCAAGCTCCATCCAACTAGTAAATTAAGAAGAAAGAAGTGTTATTCCATGACAATAAATAGACCGACAAAATCGATCAAAGATATATGCTTTTCCGTCCTTGACCTTGCATCCATTGTGCAAGGGGGGACGCCTAGCCAATCCTTCCAACATTCGATAGAGTTAGCACAGTTAACGGAAAAACTAGGCTATAAACGGTACTGGTTAGCGGAGCACCATAATATGCCTGGCATAGCAAGCTCTGCAACATCTGTCGTCATCGGCCATGTAGCGGCGCATACTTCTACTATTCGTGTAGGATCCGGTGGAATCATGCTTCCAAACCATTCGCCATTGGTAATCGCGGAGCAATTCGGTACCCTCGAAACGATGTTTCCAGGCAGAATTGATTTAGGATTAGGGCGTGCACCGGGAACGGACCAACGAACAGCCCATGCCCTTCGTGGGGCAAACTACACCAATGGTGATGATTTCCCAGAACAATTAGAGCAACTGCAAGCCTATTTTCAAGGTTCTGGACCGGTACGAGCCATCCCTGGTGAAGGAGCAAATATCCCTATTTGGTTGTTAGGTTCTAGTGGGTTTAGTGCAAGATTATCGGCACAACTCGGGATGCCGTTTGTTTTCGCCAGTCATTTTTCACCTGAAAACACACTACCAGCCCTGAAATTGTATTACGAGAACTTCCAACCGTCTGAGGATTATAAGGAGCCTTACGCAATGGTAGCAGTAAACGTTATCGTGGCAGAAACAGATGAGGAAGCAGAATTGCTCGCCACTTCCATCAAACAAAGCTTCCTAAACATGATGAGGAATACGCCAACACAGTTGCAACCACCAGTAAAGAATTTGGATGAGCTCATGAGCCCATATGAAAAGGCAGTTTTAGAAAAACAATTAGGTTCCACGATCATCGGAAGTCCTATCAACGTAAAGAGAAAACTGGAATCCTTCTTAGATGAGACAAAGGCAGATGAGATAATGGTGAGCACAATGGTCTATGACCACAAGGCCCGACTCTACTCCCACCAACTACTGGCTGAAATAATCGGGTTATAGGTGGGGAATAGTTGTAGGTTACGAAATCTAAACACATTTGCGACCCGGACTGCTCAACACTGGAACTATTGTTGAAGACATCTTCTCTGTTTATTAGTAAATGCGCATAATTTACAGAATCACCTGCTACACAGTACAACGATACTGGTAACTGAATAATAACTTTTTAACGGTCACTTCAAGGTGATCGTTTTTCGTATTTGACAATTACTGCGCAACAAATGTATTCAGTTTTAGGTGGCTTTGTGAAACAATGTACTTAATCTAACGAGGACGTTCTTATTTCAGGATTTAGAAAAGGAGAATTTGGGATACTGTTGACCTTCCTAGATGGTAGACCAGCTGGAATAATGGAGTTCATGCCACCAGATGCTCGGAAGGAATTATACAGGCATCAAAAGGTAATTTCAAAATGGAAATTACTAATCCAAAAGATGCCAAGGATGCCGTCAATTCAAAGAATTTGAAATTTTGCCTGAATTTCTTTTAAAAACATTTCAGCAGCAGCGGAAAAAGTCTGATGCTTTTTCCAAACAATATTTAAGCCGGATTCAAGATGTGGCTTTAGCGGTTTAAAACAAAGGTTGCTATCACTAGATGTATCCACTATTTTATCAAGGACTACTGCATAACCAATGCCCTCTTTTACCATAATGGAAGCATTATATGCAAGATTGTATGTAGCCACGATGTTTAATTTATCAAAATTTTCACCAAACCAATCAGCAAATTCATTTTTTGAAAATGTCTGTTTTATAGCCTGTCGTGAACAGATCACCGGAACATTTAATAAATCCTCTGCTTCAATTGAATCTTTGAAAGCAAGAGGACTGTCTTTCCTCATAACAACGCCCCAAACATCTTTGCCTGGGATATCGATGTAATTGTATTTTGATAAATCGGCTGGTTGAATTAAAACTCCTCCTTTATAATCTTTTATTTTATATGTTTTTGATATGCCCATCAAGCATATCTCGATATAAGATATAAGTATTATGATATATACTAAAAACACATTAAAATAGATAACATAGTGAAAAAACAGTAAGAAAGGATGTTATCTAGTATGTCTACGATTCAAGATAAAGTTGTTATTATAATGGGCGCATCAAGTGGGATTGGTGAAGCTACTAGCAAGAAACTTGCGCAAGAAGGGGCAAAACTAGTGATTGCTGCTCGCCGTGAAGACCGTTTGAAAGCTCTTGTTGAATCATTACCAAATACTGAAATTACCTATGCGATTGCAGATGTAACAAATAAAGAAGAAGTTCAAGCAGTTATTGATTTGGCGGTGGAAAAATATGGCCGTGTAGATGTACTTTACAACAACGCAGGAGTCATGCCAACTGCAGCACTTTCAGAAAAACGTTTTGATGAATGGCGACAAATGTTAGACATCAATATTATGGGTGTTTTAAATGGAATTGCTGCTGTATTACCTGTTATGAAGCAACAACAGTCAGGTCATATTATTGCAACTGATTCCGTAGCCGGACATGTTGTTTATCCAGGATCTGCTGTATACTGTGGGACTAAGTTTGCAGTTAGAGCAATTATGGAGGGATTGCGCCAGGAAGAAAGAGAAAATAATATTCGTTCCACTATAATTTCACCAGGGGCTGTAACCACTGAACTTTATACAACAATTAATACGCCTGAAGAACGAGAATGGGTAAAGGATCTTATGAGTAAGGGGGAAGAAGGACTTTCTCTGAAAGCAAGCGATATCGCAGATGCAATAGCCTACGCGATTAGTACACCTGAAACTGTTGCGGTAAGTGAAATCTTGATTCGTCCAACGAAACAAGTTGTCTAATGGATGCAACTTTTAAAGGAAAGATTGCTCGTCCTACAAGGTATCTTCCATAAATATGGTAAGTAATAAAATTGCTCCATGGCTTTGCTGGGGGGCAATTTTTTACTAATGGCGTTCATTAAAATCCTTGTACATTTAAAAATAGGATTTTATGCTCTCGTTGGATGTCACTTTCATGTCAGTATATCAAAAGCAGGATTGCTTGTGAGTCTTTTTTGCCCTTGTTGTTGCTGGATCTGGTCCAACGTTGCCATTATTATTTTCGGGGTTTGTATTGTGGTTCCGAATAGGGCTGTATCGTACCAATCTATCAAAATCTTGAGCATAAGCTATAAAATTTTTCAAATAAGGGGTGAAAGAATTTGAATAAAGTAAAAATTGCAGGAAGGAAAGTTTTTCCCATAGGCTTAGGCACTTATAAGATGGGAGACAAAGCAGATAAATTTGAACAAGAAGCAGAAGCAATAAGAGTTGGCCTAGATCATGGCGTTCAAGTTATTGATACTGCTGAAATGTATGGTGATGGAAATGCAGAGAGATTGGTTGCACATGCTATTAAGCCTTATAACCGAGAAGAATTATTTCTTATTTCAAAGGTTCTTCCTTCAAATGCGTCAAAAAAGCAATTACCGATTAGTTTAGAAAATAGTTTAAAAAGATTAAATACCGATTATTTAGATCAATACTTACTCCATTGGAAAGGGAGCATTCCTATTGAAGAAACGATTGAAGCCTTGGAGAAAGTAAAAAGTCAGGGGAAAATTAAGTCATGGGGTATTTCTAATTTAGATGTGTCTGACTTGGAAAAATAATGAAATTACCTAAGGGGGTAAACTGTGCAGCAAATCAAGTACGTTATAATTTGGGGGATCGAGGGATTGAATTCGATTTAGTACCTATGATGAATAAACTTGAAATTCCATTAATTGCCTATGCCCCAGTCGCTCGGGGTGATAGCTTTGGTACTAATCTAACGAAACAAAAAGCTATAAAGGAAATTGCTGAAAAACATCAATCAAATAGTTTTCAAATTTTATTAGCATGGTGTATTCGAAATGGTCAAACAATTGCTATACCACAATCTAGTAATATCACTCATGTGATCGATAATGTGAAAGCAGCTGAGATCCAATTAACACAGCAAGATTTGCAGCAATTAGACTCAATCTATCCAAAACCTAGCATGAAACAGCCCCTTGCCTTATGGTAAAAATGTTTCTACAGCTACTTTATAAAGCATTACCTAATATGACAATACTCACTAAAGGATAAAATTGTCTAAGATGGCTCTTATCAGAGTGAAGAAGATAAATGAATTAATTATACTTAATAAATCTTATCGACAAGGAGGATTTTAATGGATATCCATGACTTTTTAGCGCACTTGAACCGAGGAGAAGCGGTGGAGGGAGATTCAGAGATGCATCAGGTGATGCACAAAGTCTCGCAAGAAGCATTGAAGTTAACCGCTCAGTTAAACGGACATTATCATACTCCCCAAGAAATTCAGGAACTGTTTTCCCGGTTGATTGGTAAACCAGTAGATAACACATTTGCCTTGTTCCCTCCTTTTTATACGGATTGTGGGAAAAACATTAATATGGGCAAGAATGTCTTTATCAACTCAGGCTGTCGCTTTCAGGATCAGGGTGGAATTACAATTGGCGATGGTGTTCTCATTGGGCACAATGTCGTCTTGGCTACTCTTAATCACGACATTGATCCTAGAAAACGCAGCACATTGCATCCTGCGCCCATTTCGATTGGTCATGATGTCTGGATTGGTGCAAACGCCACAGTCGTTCCCGGTGTAACCATTGGTGATGGAGCTATTATCGCGGCTGGTGCAGTTGTGACAAAGGATGTCCCTCCCAATGTTATCGTAGGAGGTGTGCCTGCGAAGATATTAAAGAAAATTGAAACCAGTCAGGAATAATTCTATGATTCCTAATGTTGGCGGTGCCGCTCATTTAAGTAAAACAGATTAAATTTTATTTGATAAGATAGATTCATTTTCACAGAAAATATATAAATGAATACTATTAAAAAGCATGTAGAAAGGATTACATAGAATGAAAAAATTCTTTTCTATCCTTTGTTTGTTTATTTTTAGCTTTGGTTTGACTGCCTGTGCCAATAGTGAAACAAATGAAAGTAATGAAACGAATCAAGAGGAAATGCCAACCAGTGACCCAACTCAAGAAACGAGGGATAGTGATATGTCAGACCCAATAACGATGATAGATTTAAACATAACAATAGGAGAACAGGTATTTTCTGCAAAGCTTTATGAAAACCAAACCACTCAGGCATTTATTGAAAAACTACCTTTAGACATAAACATGAGAGATGTTAATAGTAATGAAAAATTTTATAGTTTCCCAGATACACTCCCAACAAATTCCGAGAAACCCGGGGAGATTAATGCAGGAGATATCATGTTGTATGGAGATAATGGTCTGGTGTTGTTTTATGAAACCTTCTCAAGTACTTATAGCTACACTCGTATCGGATATATTGAGGAGGCAGTACGCTTTGCTCAATCTGTCGGAGACGGTGATATAAATGTCTCTTTTGATTTGGATGAAGATAGGGAGTAAATAAGAATAAAAGACTCTATATATTATTGGGATAAACTAAAACTACCCTAAAAGCATGCTTTTAGGGATTATTTTCTTTTTTTAAATAAAAAAAACAATTTTTCTTGACTTAGAGTTAACTGTAAGAGGTAAATTTACTTACATCATTCAAATAATTAGAAAAAATCAGGAGTAACACAGCCAGATAGATGGCCAGATATAAGAAAAAAAATGATAATAAATAAAAAATGGGAGGGAAATTCAGGATGAATAAACGATTCATTATGCCACTTGGATTACTGCTATCCCTTGCCCTTGCTGCATGCAACAACAATGATAATGTTACTATTGAAACATCTCAACAGAATCAGGAGGATACTTCTCAACAGATGCAAGAGGAAACGACCGGACAGAGCCAAGAATACGCAGAGATTGGTTCTGGAGCTCACCTTGTTGAATTCCCTGAAAACCTTGAGGAAGGAATTGTGTTTGCAACATATGATCGAGGAGATATTCATGAAAACATCTATGTAAATAGTAGGGAAGCAATTGAAGCAGTACAGAATGGAGAGGAGCTTCCGAGCGGCACCGTTATTACTCTCGAAGGATTTCGAGATGGAGAGCTCGAACACTATTTAGTGATGGAAAAGCGAACAGGCTGGGGTTCCCAGTACTCGCCAGAAGAGCGTACTGGGGAATGGGAATTTCAGGCATATACTCCTGACAGAGAAGTGATGGAAGATGGTATTGGTGGCCCAGCTATTGGACGATGTTATACCTGCCATGCAAATCAGGAAAGGGATCAATATATGAACTCGATGGATCAAATGAAAGAGTTTAATTTAGAGGAGATTGCACAAAGGAATAGCTATAGTCAAATCGCTGGTATCGATACAGAGGACTGGCATATAAGCGAGAAATCTGCTCATACGAATGATTCTATAAATGTAAACAAAAAAAAAGAAAGTAGATTAATAGGTGTTGAAGAAAAATCCAAAATCATTCTGGACATTCTTTTGACGATGTACTTACAGAGATATAAAAGCTAATGAATTTGTTGCCATTCATGTATAGATACATGTTTACAATGAAAATTCAATTCAACTAAAAGGTGTAAAAGAGGTGAGTGGGTTGAATCGAAAGACGATATTCAAACTGGTAAATGACCTGGTTATGACAATTCTTATGTTAGTAGCGATGGCATACTATATTACTGGAAATATGGTCCATGAATTCGTTGGAGTTGTCGTACTTTCATTATTTATTATCCATAACTTTTTGAATCGACGTTGGTATAAAGCGATTTTTAAAGGAAAGTATAATGTACGGCGCGTTATCCAAATAGGAATAAATCTATTATTTCTTGTAACTATGGCCTTGATGATAATAAGTGCTGTGTTGATTTCCAGTGACTTATTCCCCTATATACCCATAGATAACGATATGACACTACGGCAAATACACGTTCAGACTGCCTATTGGGGTTTTATCATAATGTCAATACATATAGGTTTATCTTGGGCGATGGTTATAGGTTCAGTACGGAGGATGACGGGAATCACAGGTCCTAGCCGTATTCGCACAATAATGTTGCGTGTATTGGCAGTATTAATTGTTGCTTACGGGGTCCGATCTTCTTTTGAAGGAGATATGGGTTCTAAATTGTTTTTTTATAACCCATTTGGTTGGTCCTATGATAATTCCACACTATGGTTTTTAATTGACCACCTATCTATCATGGGAATCTATATTTGCGGGACACATTATGCTCTGGAATTTGTTCAAAATCAGGAGAAGCGAGGGGGTAGAAAGAACAAATCAGAAAACCTGATACAAGCATAAAAGTGAAGGGTTAGGTACCAGACTCCCTTTAGCAGTGTTTTACATTTTGACTTTAAAATAGCCATCAGAATTCATCGTGGAGAAAAAGTTGTATAAAGAATAAATGACTTAGGAATACAAGATTACCATATTTACTAAACAAACAGGGCTGTAAAAGAAGAACAACTAACAAAGTTATTTTGCTGCACAGTACAAATATACTGTTAATAAATTTTACATCTAGAGACGATCACTTTTAGGGTGTCGTCTTTCTTATTTGACCATTACTGGCACCAAGAGTATTCACTTATAAAGACTTTGTGAAAGAATGTACTTAATCTAACGAGGCAGTTGAATAAGAAAGCTGAAAATTTTACTGATCCTAATTTTACTGATCCTTATGAAGGATTTGAACCAAATTGCCAAATAAAAAAGCTAGGAATTTTCTCCCTAGCTTAGAATAAATATGGTTTTAGTGTATCTCTGAAAAATCATTCCTCTTACTTACATAATGGGCAATCAAGTAAATAATTATTTGAAACGGAACCGAATATGTATAATGCCAGTGCACAGGCTGATAAACTTCCAACCATACAAAAAAAGGTTCTGCTAAATATGAAGTAATTAGGGCAAAAAGAACCGCTTTTATTAATGGATTAACATTAGGTTTAATTTGCAATAAAAACATAATCGCTACAGGCATTAAAGTTAAGTCCCAAGGTAAATAAGTTGGTAGTATTGGTAAAACATTGTATCTATAATGCCATAAAGCCAATTGATCGCCAAGTACATCGAGAATAAGTGCCATTATCATTACTGCATATCCAGAATAGAGAAGACGGTCTGTGCTATCTTTCTTATGATAAACGTACCAGATAATCCATGGAATTATGGATAAACCGACTCCCATCCACCATAGTGGTGAAAAAACCACATGTTCCTGCCATATTTCAACTTTTTGTTGAATAAGCCCTTCGATTTGATTGACGTTTTCATCAATAATTTTCACTACATCTTGATCCATGTTTTGAACCCCACAGTATATATATTGCTGATAGAATATGCAATATGAAGATTTATTATTCAGTAACTACTTGACAGCGAATATAATTGTCCGGCTCTTTTCTTATTAGACTAACGAAGGATTTTAGTCCAAAAGAAATTCATATGTCAAGGGTGTTGAATTTGTCTGAGACTGCTTTAATAAGTAGTTTTTTTAAAAAATATTTGGATACATTAAAAAATAATGGAACAAATTCGGGGAGAGGTGAGATTCAAAAAATGGCTTCAAAGAGGCACAAAGTATTAAATTTATTTTTAATACTGATACCCTGGTTATCGTTGTTATTTTTAGGTAAGCGTAGTATCAAACGTTATTCTTTTGCGGGTTTTTTTATAGCTATTTTTGAAATTATAAATCATTTGTATGGACGTAAGAGGAATTGGTGGGAATTTTACGATAAGCCAAATTCTTTTATAAGGGATGAACTTCCTTTTGATATTGGTCCTTATTTCCCTATGTCTTTGTGGCTCCTTAAATTTTCATATGGAAACTTTTAAAAATTTGTATTGATTAATGCGATAGCAAATGGATTTTTTGCTTTTCTCTTCATTCCTTTCTTAAAAAAAATTAAAATTGTTCGTCTTAAAAGGTTAAACTATTTTCAATTCTTTATCTATATACATTACAAAGCCTATATATTGTATGCGGTACAGTATTTGGGTGAAAAAGTGAAAGGATATAACGGTGTACTTGATAAATGAAGTTAAAGTTACTCAACTAACGGATAGCGAATGCTAGAGCAAAGGTATTCGCTTTTCCTTGTGGATTAAAGAAGCAAAATAGGGCAATAAAGATGCAGTGTTCACCGCCAACTGGCTTATCAAAATTAAACAGTTTGATGTCTTTACATTATTTTAAAGTTAAAAGTGAAAACTGTTATTAAGACACTCGAAAGGGTTGTGTTTAATGCACGTCGCTATTGCGGTTCTAACTATTATGGCTTCCTTTAAGTGGGGAAACTGGAAAAACTGGAGAGAATACCATGCCAGTATGTTTTTTATTGCTACGGGCGGTTTGCTTTACGAATATATAGTAAAAGGAAATACTTTATGGAAGTTCCATCCTGATTTTCTTTATGGACAGGAAATGGTCGTGATTGTTTATGCTGTAATTACAATGCCTATTAGTATCTTTTTATTTCTTTCCCATTTTCCTGAAAGATGGTTTCAACGACTTAATTACATATTGCTTTGGTCTGGAATTTACATTTCTGTTGAATGGATATTGTATGTATTCGGAAGAATCTCCTATCAGAATGGATGGGAAATTTGGTATTCTTTTTTATTTGATATTGTCATGTTTTCAGTAATTGCACTGCATCAATATAAACCATTCAGAGCTTATATCATTTCTTTATTTATCATCATCTTCTTAATATCTTCTTTTGATGTTCCTTTTAAGTTCATGAAATGATGCTTGTTGAACTATCAGATAGCTTTACTTCAAGAAGGAGTAAGGCTTTTCTTGTTCGACTAACTGGTAGTTTAGTTTAATAAACCAAAAGAAATAATAAAATCATGTTGTATAAATATATAGAAAAAGGGCTGGCTGAAATTAACAGCCCTTTTATTAGATATTCATCCTCTAGGCTTTGCCCCACCGTTCCTTTGCAGATTGAGGGATATAATAACCCCTATAACCAAGCCTCTTTTAAAAGATTTACACCTAACTGGATTTCCTCACATGTAAGATTACTGAACCCAAGTTTAATAATTGGATCATCAGAATGATTTTTTATGGAATAAATGGAGGTAGGATACACCTTAACACCAAAATAGGAAGCGCGTTCAATTAGCCATTCCTCTGAACGTTTTAGATGGATCTTAACTAATAAATACAAACCAGATTGCTCGCCAATAATAGATATATTTTGTTTGAATTGTTTTTTTAATTCTGAAACTAAGCATTGCATTTTTCGCTTATAAACAAGACGCATTCGGTTAATATGGCGAATCCATTCTCCCTCTTCCATAAATCTAGCCATTGTAAGCTGGCTAAGAAGGGAAGTGGTACTCTCGAAATGAAGAAATTGTTTTTTATAACGGTTTAAAAGTTTCTGTGGCAATACCATATAACTTAAACGGATTCCTGGAAGAAAGGACTTTGAGAAATTCCCTATGTAAATGACTCTTGTTGAATCAATCGAAGCAAGTGCTGGAAATGGTTGTTGCGTATAGCGAAATTCACTATCATAATCATCCTCGATAATAAAACCATCCTTCTTGTTAGCCCAATGAATGAGCATTTGCCTTTGTTGGATCGACATATTTACTCCGATTGGACTTTGATGGGAGGGTGTTACATAGATTAACCTTGAAGTCATTTGTTCTAATTTTGAAAAATCAGTACCTGATTCATAAACTGGTATAGTTTCAAGCTTGAAACAATGAAATTGAAAAGCTTCTCTTGCTCCATCATAGCCTGGGTCCTCTACAATAATGCTAGTGAAATTATCCTTCAGAACTTGTCCTAGATAAATCAACATTTGTTGGGTACTACTGCCTATGATAATGGCATGTGGATCTGTTTTTACTCCACGGGATTGGAATAAATAGGTAGCGATTTGTTCACGCAAGCACAGTTCACCAAAGGGTTCCCCATATTGATAACTCTCCTGTAGTGTTAATACTCGGTTTGCTATTCTTCTCCAAATTTTCAGAGGAAAATTGGTTTGATCTACGGCTCCTGCTCGGAAGTCAATTTTGGTTAGTGTCACAGATTTTGGTTGCTTTTTATGAGGAAGAACTGAGGCATTTTGAAATAAAAGTGGGTCCAATTCATTTACAAAATACCCTTTTCGACCTTCTCCACGGATATAACCTTCAGCTACAAGCTGCTCATAAGCCATTAAAGTCGTATTGCGACTTACTTGAAGGGAGTCTGCAAGTTGGCGAATGGAAGGCAGTGGGTCACCAGCCGGTACGTCGCCACTCTCTATATATAATTTAAACTGCTCATAGATTTGTTTGTATTTGGGCGAGTCATCCTTAAATGCAAAAATGGCATTTTTCATTTGTCATCACCTCTGACATATTCATTTATTAATAATTGTACCTTTTGTAATGTCAGTTTGCAGCATAGAATAACTCATATAAATTCTAAATTTTAAAATTTCAGATGGCCACATTACAAAGGCTTTATGAAGGAGGATCTAAATTGTGTATATACCAAAACATTTTCAACTCAAGGATGAAGTAATAATCTATGATTTTATCGAAAAGTACAGCTTTGCTACTCTATTTTCTCAGCACAATGGAGAACCATACGCTACCCATCTTCCACTCACATTAAATATAGATGAAAGTGCTTTATATGGTCATTTTGCCCGCCCGAACGGACAATGGAAGGATATAGAAAGCCAACAAGTTCTTGTGGTTTTCCAAGGCCCTCACTGTTATATATCTCCATCTTGGTATGAAACAACGATGGCAGTCCCAACTTGGAATTATGTGTCTATCCATTTATATGGAAAGATGGAGATTCTCGAGGATCAGAAAGTCATATTCGATTCTTTAAATGACATGGTAAAAAAATATGAAAGCTCGGATAGTCCGTACAATTTAAGTGATGTAGACCCCAATTTTATCGAAGGAATGAATAAAGGGATTGTAGCATTTAAAATAAAAATAACAAAAATTGAAGCGAAAGCTAAATTAAGTCAAAATCATCCAGTCCAACGACAACAGTTAGTGATAAAACAGCTTGAAAACTCTTCTGAACAAAACAATATACAAATAGCATCTCTCATGAAAAATAACCTTAAATAGGTTAGAGAGCTTGGGCTTTCTGCTATTCTAATGACTTTTGCACTGGCTTTTGAAATAGTTAAATATTTAGGTGCAGCTTACTTAGTTTTTTTTAGGAATAATGACTTTAATTAAGAAATCAAAAAAGCTCGAGAAACCTTTTGTAAAGAAAAGTAGAAAGTGCCAGGTACCTTCCGGAAATTTGGACGGTGCCTGGCACCTTTTTATCGTAATATGCAAAAGCTAATCCCACTAATTGGTGATGTAGGGCTTCCGTTTGCTGTAACTTTATAATTATAGACATTAGCTCTGAACTATCGAAAACTTTCACTGAGATATAAAACCATATCTTTGGAATTAATATAGCAGAAAAATTTAATTGATTTTTAACAAGATCACTCTTTTGCAAGACGGCTAGGTTAACTCATGTATTACGTAGTACTCTTACTACGCAATAAAAGCCTTCATTTTTAGAAGCCTTTGTGAAAGGATGTATTTAATCTAACCTATGTAGGTTAGCAGGATATTCAGTTATAAATTAATGTGTATTATTATACATTTTAGAAAGATAATAAAGTAGAAATTAACGCACAGGAGAAAGAGAATTTATGAATATGAAGAAAAATCATAATTCTAAATATTATATGTTACTCAGTTTTGTCCATATCCTTCTTCTACTTTATGTTGTTTATAAAAAGAAAGACAGAAAAACGATTTTCTTTACATTTTTGTCTATAGTGGGATTAGCCTTTTATTTTGAATATCCCCTATATATTTTAAAAGCATATAAATATAAAACGAATCTACTTAAAAATAGAGAACAGGATAACTCGTTTGGATCTGTTTTGTCCCAAGCCTTATTTGTTCCGACGGTTGCAATATTAATTTCTTCTTTTCAATTAGGCTGGAAAATTAAATTCTTATTTACATTGTATTTTACTTTTATTGAAAGGTTATTTATAAAATTAAATATTTTTAATAATAGATGGTGGCATTCTATTTATACTATGTTCTCAATTTTTACTTATTTTTTTATAAGTGATGCTTGGTTTAAGGGTGTGAAGAATGGGAACAATTTAATTTTAAAAATGTCTCAATACAATACCTTTCATGTATTTTATATGAATTTGTTATTTTTACTTTCCATAAGAAAAAAGTTCAGATTCAAGCCTTTTAGATTTACAACACAACCTTGGTATCATCACTACTCTTTTATCAAAGTTTATCTAACTTTTGAAACATTATTAACAATGTATTTCTCAGAGCAAAAGAACAAAAGATTAAAGATCATCCCCTTCCTACTTATTTTAATTATGGACTCGTTTTTAATAAAATTAAATTATTTAAAAGTGAAAGGTAACTACTGGGTATATGTTTTTCCTGTGAGATTTATTTCTCATTTGGCATTATATATATTACAAAAAGGGAATTAATTACTAGTTAAGACTCCTTATTAAAAGCTTGTGAAATAATATACTTAAATTAAAGGGCAATTGAACAGAATCTATCATTAATAACAGGACCTTTTGGTGCGCAGTACAAAGATATTGTTCAAGAAATAGGATATCCAATAATCATGTGTGTTTGCGGAAAACCATAAAATCTATCTTCAGCTTAACCAAGTTAGTGTATCGGCACATGATTGATAAGAAACAAGGAAACATCGTAAACGTAGCTTCACTTTCAGGGTTAAGAGGCGTTTATGGAAACAGTGCCTACACAGCTAGTAAGTTTGCGTTAATTGGTTGGACACAATGTATGGCCGTTGAGGCGATTCAACACCAAATACGCGTGAATGCGGTTTGTCCAGGGTTTGTGGAAACCGATATGGCCGAATCCCTTATATCGTCTCAGGCCCAAAGAAACCAGTTATCTTTTGAAGTTCAGTTAAACAATGTGAAACAGGGGATCCCATCCGGGCGCTTAACGTCATCCGGTGAAAGTTTGCGGCACAATATTTCTCAGCTAATTTAGAACATAGAATTGGGAAAACATGTACCTACACCAACTCTCCGGACGGCGATTTCATCATCGACCAACATCCAGAACATCAAAATATCTACCTAGCCTGCGGATTTTCCGGCCATGGATTCAAGTTTAGCAGTGTAGTTGGGGAAATTCTTTGCCAACTCATCACTGAAGGGAAAACGAAATTTGATTTGAATCCGTTCTCACTGGAAAGGTTTAAGAAGGTAGCTGACTCAGCCATTTAAAGGGTTAGAACTAGCCTTTAGAGTAAAAAGACCCAAAGTGGCCTAAAAAAAGGCGCTTTGGGGGCAGTTGACCAATCCAATAGGAATTTTGAAAACCTGTGTAGAATTTTATACTATACAGGTTTTTTAATGGAGGGAATTCTTAAGATGGGTCGTAAAGATGATTATCAAAGTAAAATGGAGTCTATTAATTTAACTATCATTGTTCCTTCGAATCACACTCAATCAAAATTATGAGATAATCTTAGTATCGGTAATATAGAGGAAATGGATTACTTACAAATCTGCAAAATTCATGTGAGGGTAGTATACTAAAGTATAAAATGATGTGCACATAAGAAGGTGGTATAACCATGTTTAAAATAGGGGTCATTGGTCCGAACGCATCTGTGAATCGGATAGTAAGTCATACAGAGTATTACGAAGAACAGGTGAAATTCCTCCCTTTTCCTTATACAGAAATTTATGAAATCGAAGAAATTGTAGAAAATCATGAGTTTCACATAGACGCCTGGCTTTTTTCCGGTGTTGTCCCATATGAAGTAGCACATGCCAATGGAAAAATTAAAAAGGAAACTATCTATATATCAGTTACCGATTCCGCTTTCTATAAAGCATTCCTGGAATTAAATTATCAAAAAGGGACTATTGTTAAGAGAATGAGTGTAGACATAATTAGGGATAAAAGTGATTTAAATGCAGGATTGCAACAGGCCAATGTCGATCTAGATGAATGTTTCGTTAAGGTTTTTCAGCCAGATTTTAAGCCAGAGGAGCTATTTCACTATCATATTGATTTGTGGCAAAAGGGAAAAACGGAGGGGGTCCTTACTTGCTTGCCATCCGTTTGTGATCAACTTAGGGATGCTGGAGTTCCGGCAGCATGGATGACACCAACCCATATGCAAATTCGTGAAACGCTTAAAATCATTACAGAGAAGGTAAAAGCGTCCTACTTCAAGGAAACTCAAATTAGTGTGGTTATTATTGAAGTGGAAGATTTTGATGCGTTAACTGCTAATAATAATACGCCCTATCGACTACAATATCTTGAACTTAAACTAAGAGAAATTATTATTAATCTTTGCGAAAAAGTAAAGGGAACAGTAATTGAAAAAGGACATGGCAGGTATATGATCTTTAATACTCGTGGTGAAATTGAACGTGAACTGCCAGCATTAAGAGAAACAGTCTATCATTTGGCATTGGAAGCATCTAATAAAGTAGCGGCAGGAATTGGTTTTGGGAAAACGGTTTATTCTGCGGAAGAGAATGCGTATAAAGCCATACGCCAATCAAAAGAAAGCAAATCTAAGAAGTTAATAATGATCCAAGACGATGGGGAAGCAATTGAATTGGAAGAAAAGAATGAAGAACTAAAATACTCTGTTCGAACAGTTGATGAATCCTTGATAACCAAGTTGAAAACAGTAAATGTGAGTGTGAAAACTTATAATAAACTTATTGCACAAATCCAAAGAATGGGATGGACATCCTTTACAGCTAAAGATATAGCTTTACAAATGAATATGACGGAACGAAATGCACGTAGAATTGTAATGGATCTTCATGAAGCCGAGCTAATTAAATGTATAGGGGAACAGTCACAGTCTCGAGGTAGACCATCAAAAATTTACCAATTGAATTAAGATAAGCAATCCTTCTTCAAGGTAAAACGAGTCATTTATCATTTTTTAAAACCGTAATTCAATTATCAATTGGGTTACGGTTTTTTAGTGCGCCCAGCATGGGTCCAGTCTATAGGGTGCAAGTCCCGAACTGTGAAGGCAGAAGTAGCAGTAGCTTAACGCAAGGGTGTCCGTGGTGACGCGGAATCTGAAGGAAGCGAGCGGCAAACCTCCGGTCTGAGGAACACGAACTTCATATAAGGCTAGGTATCATTGGATGAGTTTGCTAAACAAAACAAAGTCCTTTCTGCCGAAGGTGATACAGAGTAAATGGAGCAGATAGATGGAGGGAAAGACTGTACTCTTACCTGGGGAGGTCTGGCTGGAAAGCCGAGCACACTCGGTAAACTACTCTGAGAAGAGTAGCTGAGCAGTCAGAAGTCAGCAGAGGTCATAGTACTTGACTAGCTATAGATAGTTAAGGAAGGACTGAACATTTAGGAAGAATATACACTAGGCGTTCACTGGTTATGATGATACAGACAATCCATTAATGGACTTACTTGAAGGAGGACGTGGTGAATTCCACTGGGGACTTTAAGAGGGTGGAATAAGCAGTGGCACAATCAGAACGTATATTCACGAGAAAGGATTGTATCGGAATGATGGAACGACTACTGTCGCGGGAAAATCTACTTTCGGCATTAAAACGAGTCGAAAAGAATAAGGGTAGCCACGGTGTAGATGAAATGCCTGTAAAATCCCTACGAGCGCATCTTCTACAAAACTGGCAAGAAATCCGAAATTCAATAGAGACTGGAACTTATGAGCCTATGCCAGTCAGACGTGTCGAAATCCCGAAACCGAATGGCGGCATACGTTTATTAGGAATTCCTACCGTGACAGATCGTTTGATTCAACAAGCGATAGCCCAAATATTAACCCCAATCTATGACCCATCCTTTTCCGAAAATAGCTACGGGTTCAGACCTAGAAGAAGAGCACATGACGCTGTTAGGAAAGCAAGGACATATATAGAAGAGGGCTATAGATGGGTAATAGATATGGATTTAGAAAAGTTCTTCGACAAAGTAAATCACGATATGCTTATGGGACTCTTGGCGAAAAGAGTTAAAGATAAGACGCTTCTAAAGTTAATTAGAAAATACTTAGAATCGGGAATTATGATAAACGGAGTGGAGATTATCAGTGAAGAAGGAGTTCCTCAAGGTGGACCACTTAGTCCACTATTGTCCAATATTATGCTAGATGAACTCGACAAGGAACTAGAGAGAAGGGGACATAAATTTGTCCGTTACGCAGATGACTGTAATATCTACGTTAAAACCAAGAAAGCAGGTTTACGTGTTAAAAGCTCTATAACTGCCTTCATTGAGAAGAAACTCAAGCTAAAAGTGAATGAGGGGAAAAGTGCAGTAGAACGACCGTGGAAACGAAAGTTTCTTGGATTTAGCTTCACATCACACCGGAATCCTAAAATCCGTATCGCAAAAGAGAGTATAAAGAGAGCTAAAAATAAAATAAAAGAACTGACATCAAGGTCGAAATCCATCTCAATAGAATTACGCATTGAGAAATTAAATGAATACCTTGTAGGTTGGTGCGGATATTTTGCGTTGGCCGATACGCCAACTCCCTTTAAACAACTAGATGAAACAATTCGAAGAAGACTTCGGATGTGCCTGTGGAAACAATGGAAACTACCTAAAACCAAAGTAAAAAGGCTCATTTCTTTAGGAGTTCCAAAAGAAAAAGCCTTTGAATGGGGAAATTCACGTAAGAAATACTGGCGCATTTCTAATAGTCCTATTTTAAACACAACGCTTAATTTAGAATTTTGGCGAAAACATAAGCTGAAAAGTCTAGTAAATAGATACAATTACTTACGTCATACTTAAGTGAACCGCCGTATACCGAACGGTACGTACGGTGGTGTGAGAGGTCGGGGGTTAGTCACCCCCTCCTACTCGATTTGTAAAGAAAAAAGAGAAAATACTATTTAAAATTTTCAGAGGAGTATTGCAAAGGGCATAAATCCACTGTAAACTATTAATTAAGGAAATTATCCTAAATGTTTCCTTAAAAGATAGTTGTACTACACTGTCTTAAAAAAAACTATATGGGGGGATAAGGGTGTCTGATGGTATTGGGAAACTTTGGAGAGACTGGCGTTTATATTTAATTATTTTATTTATCGTTATGTTAGCGGAATGGATTGGTTCTAGAGAGATCTCGATTGGAATAGGAGTCATTTTACTTTTACCTATGCTTTTTGCCTTTTTATTTGGACTAGGTTCATTTTTTAGTCCGTTAATCAAAGAGAAACAGGCTAAAAATGCAGAGTCACTAGTTTTTATATCGATTAGTTTATTGGCTGCTAAACTCTCAGTCACTATGGGACCGGCACTGAGCCTACTTGTTGATATCGGTCCGGCATTAGTTCTTCAGGAGATTGGGAATTTAGGAACCATCCTTATCGCGCTTCCAATCGCAGTATTTTTAGGATTAAAACGTGAAGCAGTAGGCATGACCCATTCAATTGGACGTGAGGGGAATGTAGCGTTAATGACAGAGAAGTTTGGTTTTAACTCGCCTGAAGCACGTGGCGTTATGGCGATGTACATATTCGGGACGGTTTTTGGGGCTGTTTTCTTAGGTATCGTATCAGGATTTTTAGCTTCAGTGACTCCTCTCCATCCATTGTCGTTAGCTATGGCTTCAGGGGTCGGGAGTGGGAGTATGATGTCTGCTGCGAGCGGGTCTTTAATAGGCTTATATCCAAAACTTGAAAGTGATATTATTGCTCTCGCTGGAATGAGTAATCTAATTTCTTCAATGATTGGATTGTATTTTACGATTTTTGTAGCACTACCATTGACGGAAAAGCTTTATTCCATGTTAGTAAATGGAAAAGAGAAAAAGGTTAAGTCGAAATTGGATGTGGAGGGTTAAACCGGATGTTACGAAATATACAGGAATGGTTATGTGTGTTTGTTATTGTCGGAATAGTCATTATATTTGGGAACTGGGTGGGGTATAGTGTGGTAGCGTTAGATGCCGTTCCTGGAATGATCGTCATTATTTTACTATGTCTATCAGGTTTTATTCTTGAGAAACTCCTGCCTGTAAAAATCCCAAGTATTCTCTATATTGCAATATTAGGTGTAATAGCTTCAATCCCTGGATTACCATGGGCAGAGTTTGTAATAGGATCAACTGAAGCGATCAATTTTCTTGCCATTACTACAGTAACCTTGGCTTTTGCAGGTGTTGGAATTGGTCGCAGTTGGGCTGACTTTACGAAGTTAGGCTGGAAGATGGTGGTTGTCGGCTTTTGTGTTTTATTTGGAACTTTTATTGGCTCAGCAATAGTTGCTGAGGTTGTCTTAAGGATTCAAGGGTTAATTTAACAGATTCAAAAATTAAAAGTTATGGTTTAACCGGAGTGATGATGATGAAGTATCGAAGTGTGTTTGACATAATTGGTCCTATTATGATTGGACCCTCTAGTTCTCACACGGCAGGGGCAGCAAGAATTGGTAGGATTGCAAGATCTATATTTGGCAGAGAACCAGAATGGGTAGAAATTTTGTTATATGGATCGTTTGCAAAAACCTATAAGGGCCATGGGACAGACGTCGCTCTAATAGGTGGGATTTTAGACTATGACACATTTGACCAGCGCATTGTAGAGGCACTTGTTATGGCTGAAAAAAAAGGAATAATTGTATCTTTCTTTGAAGAAGAGGCTGTTCCAGAACATCCCAACACCGTGAAAATTAGGATGGGGGACGAAGAAAACAGACTGGAACTAGTTGGGATTTCAATTGGGGGAGGCAAGGTTGAGATTATTGAATTGGATGGATTTCAATTAGAGCTTTCGGGAAATGGTCCTTCTCTCCTCATCGTGCACAATGATCGTTTTGGTGCCATTGCAGGTGTTTCAGAAATTTTAGCAAGAAATGAAATAAACATCGCTCAAATGAAAGTTTCTAGAAAAGAAAAAGGGAAAAAAGCATTGATGACCATTGAGGTTGATCAAAATATAAGGAAGGATTTAATGGATGAGGTAGCAAAGGTTCCGAACATTTTACAAGTGACGAAAATTAATGATTAAACAATTTAAGTGGGGGAACTAATGGTGTTTCGAAATGTTTCTGAATTAATAAAATTAGCAGAGCATAAACAAATGGCTATTTCTGAGGTAATGATAACCCAAGAAATGGAAGTTCGCGAGAAAAAAAGGGAAGATATCATCAACGTTATGAAACGAAACCTTCAAGTAATGGAAGCAGCTGTTGAACGTGGGATAACCCAAAATGTTCGGTCCCATTCAGGATTAACGGGTGGAGATGCCATTTTACTCCAAAACTATATTCAGAATGGTAAAGGTTTATCTGGGGATCTCCTTTTGGATGCTGTGAGCAAAGCGGTTGCCACAAATGAAGTGAATGCGGCAATGGGGACAATTTGTGCTACACCTACTGCAGGCTCAGCTGGAGTCGTTCCAGGGACTCTCTTTGCTCTAGCAAAGAAAATGGATATAACTGAAGAACAAAAAATAAACTATTTGTTTGCCGCTGGAGCTTTTGGTTTTGTCGTCGCAAATAATGCTTCTATCTCGGGGGCGGCTGGGGGATGCCAAGCGGAGGTCGGAACCTCTACGGGGATGGCTGCAGCAGCAATTGTAGAATTAATGGGAGGGGAACCTGAACAATCCGCTCATGCCATGGCGATTGCTTTGAAAAATATGCTGGGACTTATTTGTGACCCTGTTGCCGGTCTAGTAGAGGTACCATGTGTCAAACGGAATGCAATGGGAGCAGCAAATGCTATGGTTGCAGCTGATATGGCCTTGGCAGGCATACAAAGTCGAATCCCATGTGATGAAGTCATACAAGCCATGTATCTAGTAGGCCAATCCATGCCCATTGCACATAAGGAAACGGCTCTCGGAGGTCTTGCAGCAACGCCGACTGGAAAAGGGTTAGAAAAAATGATCTTCGGATGATTTATTGATACTGTACAAAATAGTAGTAGAACAAAACAAATGAACGGAGAGTGAGAGATTGTGAATATAACAGAGGAAATTTCTTTTTTAATAGAAAGTAAAAAGGATAAGATTATTCAAGTGAGTGACAAAATATGGGAGTTTGCGGAGACTCGCTTTGAGGAATTTCAATCGGCAGAGTTACTGATTCAAACTCTTGAACAAGAAGGCTTCACCGTTGATAAGGAAGTAGCGGGTCTTGAAACTGGTTTTATCGGAAGCTTTGGTCAAGGTAAACCAATTATTGCTTTTCTGGGTGAATACGATGCGTTGGCGGGACTTAGTCAGGTGGCAGGAGTTGACAGCTTTCAACCTATTAATCTGAGAGGAAGTGGACATGGTTGCGGGCATAATTTATTAGGTAGTGGCTCCTTGGCAGCAGCCATTGCTATAAAGGATTATATGGAGGATCATCAGCTTCCTGGAACCATTCGTTTTTATGGCTGTCCTGCTGAAGAAAGCGGATATGGGAAAACGTTTATGGCTAAGTCAGGCCTGTTTACAGATGTAGATACCGCATTTTCATGGCATCCGTCAACAATGAATGCTGTTACGCATACATCATCAAATGCTGTTATCCATGGCCACTTTTCATTTACAGGTCGTAGCTCTCATGCGGCAGCCTCTCCACATCTTGGAAGAAGCGCATTAGATGCAGTTGAACTGATGAACATCGGTGTAAATTATATGCGAGAGCATATGATCGATGAAGCTAGGGTACATTATGCGGTTACAAACACAGGGGGAATAGCACCTAATGTCGTACAGCCCGAAGCAGAGGTGACATATTTAATTCGTGCTCCGCACCCAACCCAAGTAAAAGAATTGTTTGAACGCGTCATCAACATTGCAAAAGGCGCTGCACTGATGTCAGAAACAAAAATGGAATATAGAATTGAAGGGGCTTGTGCTAATTTAATCCCAAATGC
The DNA here is from genome assembly GCF_044803185.1 of Mesobacillus maritimus. Classification (GTDB taxonomy): domain Bacteria; phylum Bacillota; class Bacilli; order Bacillales; family Cytobacillaceae; genus Mesobacillus_B; species Mesobacillus_B maritimus_B. The sequence continues at coordinate 3,257,806 of NZ_CP085225.1, read as the reverse complement.
TACGTTAGAAAAAGTGATGCATAAACATATGGATATCCTGGGTTTCCCCGAGGTTACAAGTGAAGAAGTCGAGTTTGCAAGAGAAATTTATCAATCAACATCACAAGAAGATAAAATCACTGCAAAAAAACAAGTAGGGAAACCTTTATCCGCAAGATTGGAAGCGAAACCGATTGCAGATTTTATTTTACCTTATTCAGAAAACCTTTCATTTATGGCTGGGTCCACCGATGTCGCTGACGTTAGCTGGAACATTCCAACGGCACAATGTGTTACATCTACATGGGCATTTTCAACACCATTCCATACCTGGCAAGCGGTAACCCAGGGAAAGACGACCTATGCCCACAAAGCCATGCTTCTTGCAGCGAAAACGATGGCGTGTACAGCAGTTGAGGTCCTTTTAAATCCAGAATTAGTGGTGGAAGCCAAAAAAGAGCTCATCGAAAGATTGGATGGAGAAACTTATCAATGTCTCGTACCCGAAGAAGTTAATCCACCGAAACGATCAAAATCTAAAACCTCTTTACAAGCGATGAATTAAAAGGGAATCTGGTAGTATTGTAAATTGTAAGATACTTTTGAACAAAGAATACAATGGTAAGTTCTCGAAGTATTTTCTGTGTGTGATGAACAAGACAAACTAAATCCGTATGCTTCGCCTTTATTGGCAAAGGACTTAGATGGACTTTTGCCAGCGCTAGTGATTACGTCAGGCTTTAACCCGCTTCGTGATGAGGGAGAGGCCTATGTAGAACGGATAAAAATAGCTGGTGTACCAGTTGAAGCAATCCGCTATGATACGATGATCCATGGATTTCCTGGATGCCAGGGGTGCTGGTTGAGGGGCAAAACGCTTTCAATCAGGCTGCTTATGCCTTAAAGCGCGCTTTTAATAACGTTAAAACTGTAAAGATAGTTTGGGAACCTAATAGGCTAACTTAAACTAGTATTGCGGACACATTTATTTATAAAATCATGTATAACTGCACTAAATAATGAATTGTTTACAGAGTAGCCCAAGCAGAGGTCTACTCTGTTTTTTATAGCCAAATGCAACCGAGACTGTCCTACCAAAGAGCAGTTCCTATGTCGATAAAATGAATAAGCGTTTTTAATTATTTGGGAAAATTTCCTTATTATTACTTAATAATGTTTTTTAGATGGCATTTAGGGAGTACTTGAAGAGATTACAGAGTGGATGATCAATGGTATAATGAATTATTATAATATTCTTATAATAGGTAGTGGTAAACAAAGAAAAGCGTGTTTCATTTAGAAGGGAAAAGGGGATGTGTTCAAAATGAGAATAGCCATTTTAGGTGCAGGTTCAATTGGAACGATTGTCGGTGCTTATATTGCAGCTGCTGGAAAAAATGTCGAGTTGATTGATACGAATAAAGCGCATGTTGACGCTTTGAATTCTTCAGGAGCACAAATTACGGGAACAACGGAGTTTCAAGCAAAAGTAAAAGCCATCACACCAGAAAAGATGTCAGGTATTTACGATCTGGTCTTACTGTTAACGAAACAGTTACATAATGATTCCATCCTTAAGGGTTTGCTGCCTTTTTTAGGAGAGCAAAGTGTAGTTTGTTCCTTGCAAAATGGGATACCGGAACAGCAAGTAGCTACCATTGTTGGCCGGGAACGAGTCATTGCTGGGGCGGTCGAATTTGGTGCTACCTATATGGAACCGGGGGTATCTAGCTTAACGACCGAGTATCCTAAGTTTAAGAAATATGCTTTTCAAATTGGAGAATTTAATGGGGAAAGAACAAAAAGAATAGAACAAATCAAAGCGATTTTGGACATTGCAGGCGGTACCCATATCTCCGATAACCTCATTGGAACAAAATGGTCAAAATTACTGGTGAACAATGCTTTTAGCGGCTTGTCGGCCGCACTGAATGCAACCTATGGCGATGTACTTGATCATGAGATAGGGATGATTAGTGCGGTTCATATCGCGGACGAAACCATTAAGGTTGGACATGCAAATGGAGTAAAGTTTGCTCAAATGGGTAGATTTGATATCGACAGCTTGGAAATTCGTAGTGAAACAGAAATTCCTGAACGAATTGAAACATTTCGCTTCATGCTAAAAGCTTCTCGGTTGTTAAAGGCAAGTATGCTACAAGATTTAGAAAAGAAGCGTAAAACAGAAATTGATTATATTAATGGAGTGATACCAAGGTTAGCTGAAGGGAAAGGAATTTCAACCCCTTTTAACGAGAAAATTGTTAAATTGGTCAAAGGGGCGGAAGACTCACTAACTCTACCTAATTTTGAAACAAATATGAAATTTTTTGAAGAGTTGGTGGAGGTTCGACTGCCATCCTTCAATCCATTACAAAACCTCAATAAATAGCCAAATTCAAGCAAATTTAAATATTATTGACATAATGAGGTCAATTTCTTCTCATATAAAAAAAGAAAATGTTCCATGAAGGTCCTTTTTTATCCGAGTTTTCCAATGTATGTGGATAGGTTCATGCATTGTGTATTCATCTCATATCTACAACCGAATATTGACTAATGATTGCGAAATGCACAATTTAGTTACATAACAAAATTATAATTCGTTTAGTAGATTCCGTTTGAAAGTATAGGTATCATGGAAAATCACACAAGGGAACTTATCGCGAAGAATGTAATAGGAAAAATGAAACAACAGACTCTCCATGACTGTTGAATATGGATAAAAAAGCCGACGTATGTTTTCTAACTCCGATTCCAAGAATGTATCCTGCAAAAGCTAATAAAGGAATTTGAATAAGCATTTGTATGATCATAGAATCTTCTAGAGTGTGTCCGATTTTGGGTATGTTTAGAGTTAAAATCATTCCAATACCTATGAAAAGGTGTCTCATTCCATTCCCCCATTTTATTTTTTTAGTTGATAACCTCTTCTGGAGAACTGTAGTCAAAAATTCTAATTAATTGGCCATCAGGATTAATCAAATAAAAGGCCGCATTGTGGTCAAAGCTATTTTCAACGGGGATGACAATCACCCGGATTGCTCTAATAGTAAATCTAATTCTTGTTGATTAGGGACACGCACCATTCTCGAATCAATCCCATCTGCTTGAACTATTACGGCTGTGTTGAGAATGACAGTACAGGATAACTTTGTTTGTATATCACGGCGTAACAGCAGTGACGGAAACAATTGTCAGTATGTAGGGAGAGTTGTAGGGAATCGTGTGACAGGGACAAATGTATGTGATCGTGGAGGAGGCTCCTGGAGTGCAACCATTCAAAGAGGTCCGCAAGCTCCGGACTTAGGCAGACGATGGGAGGTTCAAGAAGGTGCTTGGAGAGCTGTCTGGACCCGAAGAGGAAACAGCAATAACTTTGATGGTAGGTGGACCAGACAAGGAGCTACGCCGATTACAGCTGTCTTGACCATGGAACAGGATGGCAATAACGTACGGATTCGCCGCAGAAATAGTAGTGACGGAAATAACTGCCAGTACACCGGTAGAATTCAAGGTAGAAATGCAAGTGGATCCTTTACCTGTGATCAAGGTGGAGGGCAATGGACAGCAAACATACGTGGCTAACGAAAAAATTTTCTGGAAGATTAAGCGAATCTTTTTAGTAGTGTAGCAGTAGTCTTGGTACAAAAAGTGGAAAATTATGAGCCTGTCTCTCAGAAGAATGAAGCTGCGGGATAGGTTTTTTTCATGCGCTTATCTAAAAATCAATCGAAAAAAGGAATAGGCAATGAAAACTCCAGGGTCTATAATGTGTGAAGAGTGAAATATAGAGAATAAAAACAGACGAAATGACAACGACAATAAAAGGAAGCGGTTGCAAAAAATGTGGACAACGTATTCATTAACTAATTTGTATTGAAATAAGCAAGTAGATTTTTATATAGAAAGAAGGATTCGATGAGGGTTATAGGAATTGATTTATCCGGACCAAGCAACCACAAGGATACGGTTGTTGTGGTGTTTGAGGAACACGGGGGGCAATTGAGATTTGTCAAATGTGGGAGTCCTATGAGTGATGAAGAAATTTTAAAAGAGGTTTCAGCACAGTCCCAAATAGATGAAGTCGTAATCGGCATTGACGCTCCTTTGTCTTATGAAGATGGAGGAGGGGACAGGGTATCGGATCGTGAGTTGAGAAAGTTCATTGTTGAAAACGGAATGAAACCCGGATCGATAATGCCTCCTACATTCAATCGAATGGTCTATTTAACCTTGAGAGGGATCAAACTCAGCAGAGAAATCACAACACTAGCTTCACTTCATCCAATCTCTATCGTGGAAGTTCACCCTGGTGCAGTCATTGGCTCAAGATTATCGCCAAAGGAGTTGGACTATGTTTTAGCATATAAAAAAGACTTGGAAGCGAGGCAGTACCTCCTAAGGTGGCTAGAGCAACAACACCTGATAGGAATTCCAGAAACAGCAGCTGAACAATGCCATTCGATAGATGCCTGTGCAGCGGCTTTGGGTGCATGGCATTGGAAGAACCCCGAGTTCACACCAAAGTGGATTTTCCCTGCTAAACTACCTTTACATCCTTTTGATTATTGTTGCTAATGCTGACTGACCCCACGGGGCAAGCCCGCGTGGGGTCTCACAGGTTGTAGCCATCCTGTCATTTAACCATAAAAAATAATCCACCCTTGAGTTAGCGGCTCAGGTGGATTACTCTGCTAGATTTGAAGAAAAATATAGTTTCGTTATCAAACCATATAGCTTTACCAACAATTACTACGCAAAGGGAAAATGACATTACGGAGGGAAAAAAGACAAGGCTTTCTCCTCGTTGAGAACCCTTGTCTTTTATTGTTGTTACTAGTTATTTTCGATTATCCCAAAACCCACCCGATGAGGATCGGTTTCCAAATCCCAATCTTTTTTCTTTGATTTTTTATTGTCTGATTGAAGTTCTGTACAAAACGTTCCCATTGCCAGACTCAAGGTCTTCTTCAATGATTTCCTAAATCTCATTTGAGGTTTCATCATCAGAGAATTGTTCGAAGGCGATACCAAAGGTATGAGACAATATGTCCTTAATTCGATGAATCAACTACCCATACTCATAATAGTTTGGAATGTGACGTATTTCTATCTATTAACAATGGTTTCGATGGGAAACCTTAAATGTATTCTTCCGCAAAATAACTCATCCTGGTGGAGCTACAGCAACAATTAGTCTTCCTCTACTCTTCATTTTGTGCTTTGATTTTCCGATGAAAGTCTGGGGGGGTGAAAGTGCATTTACGCTTCTATCTAGTCACCTCTTTGTAGTCTTAATGAAAAAAGTATATTCTAGATCCCGTCCATATCTTTCCATAACAAATGCTAGAGTGGTACATGATCCACTTACGGAATATTCCTTTCGATCTGGACATACGACAGCCATTTTCTCCATTATTATTCCTTTCAGTATTCATATTCCTATACGCAGCCTTTTTCTTTATCCACTTGCTTGTTGCGTCGGTATTTCTCGCGTATTTCTGGGCATACACTATCCCTCAAATGTAGTAGCTGGTGCTTTTGTAGGTACGTTTTTGGGGGATTGGCCATTTATATTTTTTAGTAAAGTGAAGGAGGAAAAATATGAAAATTGCGTTCTTTACTGACACATGTGCTCCTCAACTAAACGGAGTGACTCTATCATTTCATCGTAAGCCCGTATTCAAACAACGCATATAAAAACAGCAGCACCTCCTGGTATGATCAAAGTATCAATTTAAGGAGGTGCTTTTTCATATGCCGCAGCAAAAACTCACAATCGTCCCCGTTACATTACATTCCGAAAACAAAAATACTTCCGCACCAAATCCAGTAGTGATTTCCTCAAATCCTACTTGCACGATCAGAACCGGCAACGCCGAAATCACCTTCTTCAACGGCGTAGATGAGCACATCATCCAGACGGTCATGAGGGAGTTGAAAAATCAGTGAAACACGATTTTACTAGCGTAAAAAATATTTACATCATTTGCGGTAAAACGGATATGAGAAAAGGTATTGACGGACTAGCCGCATTAATTCAAGATTCCTTTGAATTGGATCCGTACGGTGATTCTATTTTCTTGTTTTCAAGATGGAGTAAGGATCGCTATAAATGCTTATATTTCGACGGTGATGGCTTCGCCATGCTTTATAAACGTTTGGATAACGGCAAACTCCAATGGCCAAAGGATGAAAATGAAGTACGGAATCTTTCTCAGAAGGAGCTCAGGTGGCTCCCCGAGGGGTTATCTATACAGCAGCCAAAGGCGATTCAGCCGTCACCAAAAGGTGCCTTTTAAAGCGTTAAAACCCTTTAATTTATCTTTATTCCACTGTTCGAACTCGTTATAATAAAGGGAGTGAATCCGAACGAAAAGTGGTGAATGATGTGGCGAATACTTCTTCTACGAATGAAAATCAATTTGATAGAGTAATTCGCTTGCTCGAAGAGCAGTTGGCTCATTCGAATCAACAAAACCAGGAGCTATCAAAAAAATTAGATCACTCGTTAAAACAGAACGAAGCATTAACGCAACAACTTCGGCACCTAACAAAACTCTTATATGGTTCTAAAACTGAAAAATCGAGATATAACGCACCGGAAGGGCAAGCGTCATTATTTGATGATGACCCGTCTTTTAGGGAATCTGAGCACACAGAGGAACAAAGCCAACAGACCATTTCTTATACTGTTGTTCGACCTACTAAAAAGAAAAAACGTAATGATTCATTACGGGATGATATCGAAGTTGAAGCAATTCACTATCATCCAGAAAATACACAATGTGACTGTTGCCAAGGGCATAGGATTGAAAGTGGCAGTACAATCGTACGCGAAGAAGCAGAGTTTATTCCTGCAAAAATGAAGAAAATCCAGCACATTGAACATGCTTACGAATGTAAAAATTGTAAAGGTGATTCATTTCAAAAAGCTCAAATTAAACGTGGTAAGGCACCGCAGCCTGCCATTCAACGTAGCATCGCAAGCCCTAGCGTGCTTGCCAAAGTCATCTATGATAAATTTGCGCAATATCTCCCCCTTTACCGCCAGGTTAAGGAATGGGATCGCTACGGCTTGAATACCAACGATAAGAATCTTTCGAATTGGGTCATTCGTGCATCACACGATTGGCTATTGCCTATTTATGAGAGAATGAAAGATTTGATGATGAATAAATCGCTTTTACATATTGATGAAACATATGGACAAATACTCCACCGCTCCGATGGTAAATCGGGTCAAACCAATGCTTATAATTGGGTTTCTCGAAGCGTTCCTTGCCAAGGACCACCAATAACTCTCTTTCATAGCGCATTATCGCGTGCCCGATCCGTCCTTGAAGGATTCATTGAAGGCTTTTCAGGAACTATTATTTGCGATGGTTATTCTGCCTATGGCAAGTTGGAGGGCGTTACATTCGCAAATTGTTGGGCCCACGTTCGCCGTTATTGGCTGAAGGCGGACAGCAAAAATGGCCGTATAGGTGTGAGCTTTTGTGACGATTTATACCGTCTTGAAAGGAAATTTAAACATTTGTCTCCAAGTAAGCGAAGAAAAAAACGCCAAAAATACTCGAAGCCAATTGTAGATAAATTCCTTGAATGGGTTGAAACGTCACCATTCTACGGAAAAAATGCGCTGGCGAAAGCAGCTGAATATACATTGAACAGGGCAAATGGACTCAGAGCATTCCTTAACGATGGGCGCGTTGAAATCGATAATAATCCCGCTGAAAACGCCATTCGTCCTAACGTCGTGGGGAGAAAAAACTGGCTTTTCTCAGTCAGTGAAGCCTTTGCAAAAACGAACGCCATTTGTCTCAGTATCGCAGAAACCGCCAAAAGTAACGGTGTAGATTTCTACGAATACTTGATGAAGCTTTTGACGGATCTGCCCAATCTCGGCATCCATCAAAACCCTGAAATTTTAGATCAATACATGCCCTGGTCAAAAATGATTCAGGCCGAATGTGGACAAAAATTGAAATAAGCCGTAAATTCGATTGAAAAAATTAGAATTTACGGCTATTCGTGATGCGTACCGAAAGGTGCGCTTATTTTTTATAATTCGAGCTTACATTTCATCGTTTTGCTCGATATTTAGATGGGAAGAGAATTGATTATCTTTTTTTGTACCAGAGACAGAAGAAAACCTGTTTTCCACTAAGATATTTAGATTTACGAGCTTCCCTTTGTTCATCTACCCGGAATCTCCATGCTTCTTCTTAATATCCTACATTATTTTTTCATCCTCCCTAACCTCTTGCTTATTAATTTGCTTCTGTATTGCAAAAGAATCAGTTTGTTTCCAAAGTGACTTTTTAAATAAAATCCCTTTGCCTCCAGCCAGTGGAACCACTATAAAAGGAATTTTAAGGTTGAATCCAAGCTACCTGCCACTCTGCTAACCGCTTCTTTCTGTGGTTCCTTTTGGATTAAGTAATTGATAGCTGTTTTGTCAATGGGGAATGGGGAGTTTTCTGAAGAAGTCCTCGAGTGTAATTAAGTGTTTCTTTATTGGGGGGGGGGGACCCATTTTTTTAAGTGGACAAATAGGACAAGCACAATACATTTACTATTTTATATTCTAGTAAGAACCAATAAGAAAGGGGCTATAATATGGATATGGATGAATGGAAAGAACGCAACAAAAAAAACAAAAAAAACTCTAGGCTAAGGAAGCCACAGAGCTTACCACAATCTTTTAAAAATTTATTACCACCGAAGCAATGCTCTTTTTTTCCTGTGCAATGTGATTGTCCACCAGGTCCACCAGGCCCACAGGGTGTTCCAGGACCCCAAGGTGCTCCAGGACCCCAAGGTGCTCCAGGACCCCAAGGTGCTCCAGGTCCACAGGGTACTCAGGGTCCACAAGGGGATACAGGTCCACAGGGTACTCAGGGTCCACAAGGGGATACAGGCCCACAGGGTACTCAGGGCCCACAAGGGGATACAGGTCCACAGGGTACTCAGGGCCCACAAGGGGATACAGGTCCACAGGGTACTCAGGGTCCACAAGGGGATACAGGCCCACAGGGTACTCAGGGTCCACAAGGGGATACAGGTCCTGCAGGAGTCTCAGAGTTTGCAGATTTTTTTGCTTTGATGCCTCCTGATAATGCCGCAACAGTTGCACCAGGTGAGGACGTAGACTTCCCACAAGATGGACCCCAAAGTGGGGGGATTGTTCGTACTGGTGCAGATACATTTAACTTGTCAGAAATTGGCGTTTATCAGGTCCTGTTCCAGGTAAGTGTCAGCGAAGCAGGTCAACTGGTTTTAACCCTTGATTCAGGAGGAGGAGCCGTTGAACTAGCCTACACAGTGGCTGGTCGGGCGACTGGTACTTCTCAAATCGTAGGAATGGCAATTGTTCAAACTTCAGTCATAAATTCAATACTCACGGTTCGAAATCCGGCTAATAATGCCACGGCGTTAACCATTACTCCTCTTGCTGGAGGGACAGAACCAGTTTCAGCACACCTAGTTATCACTCGACTCCAATAGACAAAAGTATAATTTCTTCGTTAGACCAAAATCTAAGATAGTTTCTATTTGACGTGTTCTGTCTTTCGTTTTGTCTTTTAAAGACAGATGAGGTGTCTCCCATTCCATTCTACGAAAGTATTAAAATATCGGGTGACTGCCCTCTTCTTGCGTAGATGTAATTAAGATGAATATATTAACATTTTACCATTGTATTTTTCATTGCAATAGAAAAAGAGAACAGGGAGAAAACCTTGTTCCCTTTTTTATTTAAACAATTCACTGATTTCCGCTCATTTTTTCTTACTTCTTATTTAACTACTTCTTTGACCGTTGCGATCTATCTAAACGATTGCTTCACCTTTTCGAAGTGTTGAGGAGTTGGAAGAAATACAGACCATCATTCAAGAACATCCTGAATCTGCCTTTAATAAGAGACCATTGATCACCAAATTAACGAGTAATGGGAACATAACCCTACCTACAGATTCTTTTACCGAATGGGTAGATGGGCAGGAGAAGAAAAAAGGAAAGGATGAAAAAACATTTAATGAACTCAAAAGGAAGTATTTTGGTTTATAGGTGTGAGAAGGTTGCTGGCACATCCTCTTGATTCGAAAAATACAAACAATTGTTCTTTTGCTGAATGACAGTTTTCGAATCACTAATGATGGCGATTGCTTTTGCAAGTTTAATCGTAACCATCCTGTCATTTAACCATAAAAAATAATCCACCCTTTAGTTAGCGGCTCAGGTGGATTACTCTGCTCTAATAGCCGACCCTTTTGGGGACCGTATATTGTTGGACTGGATATGTTCCTGCATGTTCAGTCCTTTTTTCATAATTTATATTATTAATAATAATATAATAACGGATGATTAGGAAAAGAACAACGGGGTTGGTGGGGGACAGACGCCAGTGATGTAAGTTTTAGAGGAGGGATACGAGTATGCTTTGTTCTCCTTTTTCGTAAAACTTGAACGGTATATAATAGAGAATAGAATGTGGGACAAGGTGCCTGTCCCACTAGCTTTGCACAGGTTCCAAAAAAAGTAAATCTCAAAAAAGATGTATGTAGACAAACGCAAAAAAAGCTCCTATTGTAGAAATGTTGATGTTTGTTCCCAAAAACAAACTTTCTACAAAAGGAGCCTTAAACAGTAAGATTATGATAACCGAAAATACTGTAATACGTCAATGTTTGTCATTATTACCTACAGAATACTTAACCTGTCCTATATTAAACTATGATACGAAAAAGCTTTCAATAGATGGACTTATTAAAATTTTTGTAGCTGCCCAGTTGGGCAAATGGGAGTCTTATCCCGAATTTGATATTAAAATGCGCGCACACAAAGATCTAATGGAATATATCGGGGTAGAGAGTATTAGTTCCTCACAATTAAGCAGAAGAATTAATGATTTAGATACCGAAATACTACAAACCCTCTTCTTTAAAGTTGTAAAAGAACTTGAATCTTATACCAAAGGCTTCGTTGGTTTACCTCGGGATGTTGGCAAACTTCGCATCGTAGATGCGACACATATAAAACTTCCAGCTGTTTTATCAGAATGGGCCTATGTAACTAAAGGCTGGACAGTCGTAAAAATGCATACACGTTTGATAGTTGCATCACCAGACGTACACTACCCTGATAAGATTGTTCCTTCTAATGGTAAGGTACAAGACCATGAAGGTGGAGATCTGTTAATAGAAGAGTCTGATGCAACATATGTAATGGACCGAGGATATATGGACCTTTTTCGCATGAACGAGTGGATAAAGAAAGCGATAAAATTTGTGGTTAGATTAAGGGGAAAACTCGTTGAAAGAATCTTAGAAGAATACGAAGTACCCGAAGGGTCTAATATCCAAAGAGATGTTAAGGTGATATTAGGAGAATCGGGTAAGATGAACCCAATCAGAGTTGTGGAATTTCTTGATGAAGAGGGGAAAGTTTACAGGCTAGCTACTACTAGATGGGATTTAGATGCAACAGAGATTGCGGAAATTTATAAAAACCGCTGGATTATTGAACTGTTCTTTAAGTGGATTAAGCAATCACTTCGATATATCAAGGTCTGGAGTACAAAGCCGCAAGGAATATGGAATCAGATGTTTATAGCGATGATTGCCTACATTTTAACACTTATTGTAAAGCTAAAAACCAAATCACAGAAAAGCCTAAAATTTATCCTAACAAACATTAGAACTTACTTTGATAAAACATGGGAAGTATTTATAACGGCAATAGAATTTAAACCTAAAAAAACATCAAAAGGCCGACAAAAGATTCCAGATAAACCGAAGAAAGAAATATTCTATGGTAGTGTTGCGCTAATCGGTGAAAAAAAGAAACGCATTAAAAGGAAGATCAAGTAAAAAACGAATACCAAAAAGTGGGAACAAAAGACAATCTTATTAATGATTGTCTTTTTAGCTCCCAAGACAAAAACCTAATTGTAAAAATATTACTTATTTTCAAATGAAATACAACTATGCAAAGCTAGTGTGCCTGTCCCTCTGTCCCTAGTCGAGGATCTTGGCTACCGGGAGGAAGAGGCGAGAAACAGTATTCCAAGAGTACCATCAAGCGGTCGGTGGATAAACTCGTGAAAAAGGGACTAATCACCGCAGAAGAAACCAATATGGGTACGTTATTTACCCTGCTAGGTTGCGAAGAAATCCAAGCAAAAGGATTCGTTGATTTTTTTTGCCCTTCTTTTCGCGGAACGAAGACAGAACCAACTGAAAACGTAGGCGATACGAATCAGGAACAAAATCAAGAAAGAGAGAAGAAAGAGGAGAGGGGTGAGAAAGAGAATGATCAGGCGAAGCATTCCAAGGAAACCATGCCGAAGCCAGAGTTCGCTCAAACCAGGAGAACAACGGCTATCACAAATCGCTTTATTCAGTTCCGTAATCGCGGGGCAGCACTGTCAGCGAAAGACATGAATGCGGCTGAAAAAATAGCTTTGCTGGAGGTTCCCCTAGAAAAGATATTGAGTTGGATGGAGGAAATTCAGTTGAACTACGGTAAAAAGAACGGTTCTGAACAGAGTATCACCAGCCTGATTTATTATGAGTCAGCGATTATGACGCGACTGGCAAATGCCGAAACAAAAGCAAAGAAGCCACAAAAAGAAACCCTTCAGGACCGAATTGCCCGGCTTGAAGAACAAGGAATTCTTGGATAGAGAGGGGCTGAGGCAATGGAAAAGAAGGAAGTCATTCAGATTTTAGCGATGATCGAATCGGTGTATCCTCAATTTAAAATCAGTGATGAAACGGTGCTCATGTGGCTAAAAGTTTCGAAAGGGATGGATTATCAGCTTGTGATGCAAAGGTTGTCCGCACATATTGGAAAACATCGGTTTCCACCAGTGCTGGCAGAAATCGCGGCCTTTCAAGAACCGGAAAATGGATATCTTCAGAAAACAAAACAATGGGCACAAGAAGGGAGAGGTCGGATTGAACGAGATCATCAACAATCCAGAAGGAAACCAAGTCCAGACTGGCTATTTAAATCCATACTACGTTGACCAAACAGAAGCAGAAAATATGGTACTTTGAGCTGTTTTTCTAGAACCCACAAGCATCAATGAATTAATTCTAGAACCTCATCATTTTTTACAAAGAAGGAATCAGTTGATTTTTCAGGCGATGACCGAGCTGCGGCAAGAATCACAGGGAATTGATGTTGTTACCATGGTGAATAAACTGATCGGACACATGCAAGAGATTGGCGGCGCAACCTATTTGACAACTCTAGCTGTTAGTTGCCCGACCACGGTTCACCTTGAAGAATATCAAAGAATCGTCCTCGAACAATTTAAGCTCCGCGAATGTAAACGTGCCGCAGCGGGATTTTTAAGCAGTGGAACAATGGAAGACGCGGAGGGTTTCTATCAGACTTTTATCAAAATACAAGAAATTGGATTGACTCAAAATGAAACGAAACAGGCTCATATGATGACTGTTTTTGATGAAATATTTGAGAAGCAAGGTGACCTGAATGGGATTGATACCGGCTTTCAATCGCTCAATCAAATGACAAATGGCTGGGCAAAGACGGACTTGATTATTTTAGCAGCCCGACCATCAATGGGAAAAACAGCATTTGCCTTGCAACTGGCGATGAATTGTTGTCTAAAAGGGGGGCGTTGTCGATGTCTTTTCCCTAGAAAATGCCGAAAATACAGCTCGCGAAAAGAATCCTAAGCAACATCACCAGAATTGATGGGGGAAAATGGAAAAATCCATATATGTTCTTTACCGAGGAAGACCAAGAAAAAGCTGTAACGGCTCTTGGTGTCTACAATCAATGGAATCTTCACCTTCATGATCATCCTCGAAGAACGGTAGCCGACATAAGGGCCCAAATTCAGAAAACACGACGGGAATATCCTCATGATGACTATCTCGTGGTGATTGATTACCTCCAGCTCATTACCATTACTGGGAAGCATGATCGGTATGACCTTGCCATTAAAAGTGTGACAAGTGAGTTGAAACAGATTGCCAGGCAGTATGAGGTTCCGGTTATTCTCCTTTCTCAACTCTCTAGAGGAGTGGAACAAAGAATGGACAAGCGCCCGAAAATGTCTGACCTCCGCGACTCCGGTAGCATCGAACAAGACGCCGATTTAATCATGCTTCTATACAGAGACGAATATTACAACAAAGAGAATGAAGAAAACAAGTTCATTGAAGTCGATATCGCGAAACAACGAAATGGGGCAGTGGGGATTGTGAAGCTGATGTTTGAGAAGGAGTTTGGGAGTTTTGTGGATGTGTATGGGGAGAAGTCAGATGAAAGAATTCAGAAGGTAGATATTCTCAGGGTGCGAGCGGGAAAGAGATGTAAGAGTAGTGTCTTGATTAATTTATAAGACTAAGACTGTAGTCTGAAAATTAAATTCCGCGTTAATTCCAATGGATTCAAAATTTTACATTTTGCCCTTCCTTGTTTTGTACCTTTTATTTCCTTAAATCATATTATGGTTTGAAAACACAAAGATACTGAATTCTTTGAGGAGGTAAGGGTATGTATTATTTTGGAGACCCCAATTATTATGTAAATCCGTATTATCATGTAAATCCGTATCAACCAACAGAAATGTATGATCCTTATGCACAACATTATTTCGATGAGCCCTTTGATTACTCCATGCGTCAGGTTGACTTAGGAACTCGTTGGGAAGTTGAAGAAGGTGGCTGGAGAGGGGTTTGGACCCGGAGAGGGAACAGTAATGTATTTGATGGGAGATGGACGAGGCAAGGAGCAACTCCTATTACGGCTGTGTTGAGAATGACAGTACAGGATAACTTTGTTTGTATATCACGGCGTAACAGCAGTGACGGAAACAATTGTCAATATGTAGGGAGAGTTGTAGGAAATCGTGTGACAGGGACAAATGTATGTGATCGTGGAGGAGGCTCCTGGAGTGCAACCATCCAAAGAGGTCCGCAAGCTCCGGACTTAGGCAGACGATGGGAGGTTCAAGAAGGTGCTTGGAGAGCTGTCTGGACCCGAAGAGGAAACAGCAATAACTTTGACGGTAGGTGGACCAGACAAGGAGCTACGCCTATTACAGCTGTCTTGACGATGGAACAGGATGGCAATAATGTACGGATTCGCCGCAGAAATAGTAGTGACGGAAATAACTGCCAGTACACTGGCAGAATTCAAGGTAGAAATGCAAGTGGATCCTTTACCTGTGATCAAGGTGGCGGGCAATGGACAGCAAACATACGTGGCTAACGAAAAATATTACTGGAAGATTGATTGAAACCTCCTAGTAGTTTAGTAGTAGTTTTTGGAACAAAATTTGAAAATATTGAGCCTGTCTTTCAGATGAATAAAGCTGGGGGATAGGTTTTTTTCATGCTCCTTTCTAAAAATCAATAGAAAAAAGGAATAGGCAATGAAAACATCAGGGTCTATAATGTGTGAAGAGAGATATATAGATAATCAAAATAAACGAAATGACAACGACAATAAAAGGAAGCGATTACAAACAATGTGAACAACGTATTCATTACACTAATTTTTATTGAAATAAGATTTATATATAGAAAGAAGGATTCGATGAGGTTTATAGGAATTGATTTATCCGGACCAAGCAACCACAAGGATACGGTTGTTGTGGTGTTTGAGGAACGTGGGGGGCAATTGAGGTATGTCAAATGTGGGAGTCCTATGAGCGATGAAGAAATTTTAAAAGAAGTTTCAGCACAATCCCAAATAGATGAAGTCGTAATCGGCATCGACGCTCCTTTGTCTTATGAAGATGGAGGAGGGGACAGGGTATCGGATCGTGAGTTGAGAAAGTTCATTGTTGAAATTGGGATGAAACCCGGATCGATTATGCCTCCTACATTCAATCGAATGGTCTATTTAACTTTGAGAGGAATCAAACTCAGCAGAGAAATCACAACACTAGCTACACTTCATCCAATCTCTCTCGTGGAAGTTCACCCCGGTGCAGTCATTGGCTCAAGATTATCGCAAAAGGAGTTGGACTATGTTTTAGCATATAAAAAAGACTTGGAAGCCAGGAAGGTTCTTCTAAGGTGGCTAGAGCAACAACACCTGATAGGAATTCCAGAAACAGCAGCTGAACAAAGCCATTCGATTGATGCCTGTGCAGCGGCTTTAGGTGTATGGCATTGGAAGAACTCAGAGTTCACTCCAAAATGGAAATTCCCTGCTAAACCGCCTTTACATCCTTTTGATTATTGTTGCTAATGATAACAAATTCCTTAAATAGATAGCTTAAGCGGGAGTTTATCTAAGGACATCGGTGAGGGCGAAGATAAATTAATGGTTTCATTTGCGAAATTGAATTTCTATACGCTTATAGATAGAAAAGGGGAAAGGAGTTAGACAGTAATCTAACTCCTATTTAATATACCTTCATTAGTTAATCTAACATGAAAATCCAAAAAAAATTTGTATGTGATCCTTTATCATAATGAGTGAAAATAAACTGACTTTAAGTAAGGTGGGTTAAATAAGGGTTAAAAATTATTTTAGTATAAGTAGATAAAATAAGTTTTCCATTTCGGTAAGCATGAATAAAGCATTATTCTACAACAAATCTTCAATTTGTTCATAAATATATTCTTTACTCAACCACCAAGCTTGTTTTGTCATATAATCATCTTTAAAATTTTCTTTTTCACTCTCTGGACGATTTATCCATTTTGCTGGGCGGGGTAATTTCCTAGAATTATTCATTAATTTCTTTGTAGATATACCTTTATCTAATACGTCTTTATAGTATTTTGGTTTGTATTGAGATTTTTGGGCATCAGGGCGTAGATGTAATATATCATCAAGAGATGGTTTAATAAAATTATTTTCAATTATAATTTTGTTATTTTCATTTTTGGTAAAAGTTAGTTCAACACCGTTTTTTAGTTTATCAACTTCTGTTTTCCAAACTTCTTTTACTGGTCCATCTATGTCAGAGGGTGGCATGTTCCAAAATTTAGCGCCTATTAAAAAGATTTTTTCAGGATTTGTTTTGTACGATTCACTTCCACTTTTTTTATTATTAAAATCATTAAAAACTAGCAGCAGAAATTTTTGTCTATCTAAAAAATCATACACTTTAGATTCTTCCCAAGACTCATCTACCAGTTCTATAAATGAAGGAATTCCCATGAATTTAAAATGCTCTTTTGGTTGCCCCTTTCTTAAAGTAACCGTTTTTAAACTAATTTCTGCTTTTTCGATTTCTTCAGATGTAACTTCATCTTTAGTGGTTGGCAAATTAAGAATTCCACGGATTATCATGTTATTGATATTTTTTTGTGTCTGACTTTTATCTACTTTGATACCAAGTTTATGAATCAATTCACTTTGTTTCATACCGTAATAGGGAGTGAAGCGGGAGACAATAATTTCCTCAAGAGTTTTATTTTCTAGCTCACTAACATCTTTTACAATACTATTAATTGCTTCGGTATGGTCTTGTCCAATTATATGATTATTTATAAGTTCATTGATGAATTTTGATTTAAATGAATAGGCTCTAGGCTTTGCAGGAACATTTGTATGCTTCTGTTTTGTAAAATCATCACCAGTTGCTGACTTTGTACATGCTCCTAGATAATTTGTTAGCCCTTCTGATAATTGTTCTGCTTTCCCATAGTTTATATATTCAGATATTTTTTTCCAGTCCTGCTTGATGATTTCTAAATCTTTCTCAGGTATTTCAATTACAGTATCTTTAGGTAAGCCAAAATCTTTTAATTCTTTCATTGAAAGTAGATTTGCATATAATACTCGAAATTTTGTTTTATCTTCAATCATTTTTCCGCTAGAAATTTTTTTCTTATGCGAAACATCCCGTCTATAATATTGAATTAATTCAATTAGTTTATTCTTATGCCAAAATGAACTTTGTTCAAATGTTTTACCATATTCATTTTGGTAATTAATTTTATTTAAAACTAGTCTCTCCCCAGCTATAAATTTTGTGACTTTTTTCTTTTTAGTTTGTTTGTCTATGGGGGTAACTTTTAATTCTACTCCAGCTTCTGGAAAATCGGGTTCAGCATAATTGTCTGCTGGATGGTCAAACCAGACTTGCTCAATTACATTGCCTGGATAAGATTTATTTTTCACATTCTTAGTGCCCTTTACATCAATCTCTCCAAGCGTTTTTCCAACCGCTTCTAATGCTCTTTTATGTACTTTCTCCTTTGTATCATAGACACTACTCAAATCATTCCACTCCTCCAATATAACGAACAAAATTTTAAAAATATAGTATATCAATGACTTGGCATTAGATAAACATATAGGTTGTAATTAGTTAATAAATATAGAAATCCTCTTCGGGTGGGAGAACAGCATTACATAATCAATCGGGTAGTATAGGTTATTCTCTAGCTCTTTATTTCGAAGATAATATACTGCAGAATGATCTTAATTTTATCTAAAACATGAGAAGTAGAAAAATCAATTTTCAATCGGTTGATCATAACCAATCATCGTAATCACCAAACGCTCACCAGCTCGTAGTTTGCCGCTTTTTAACCTCTCATAAGGAGTTCCTTCAGTTCTACGCCTGCTTTGAAAAAATCTGCTTGTTGGTCACTATTGGCTTTAGTAGCCAAAATAAATCTCTTCAAGAAGATTCCCTAATCCACCTTTTCGTCTCGGGTTCCCATATTTGTCGATAATTTCTGCTTTAATATCGTAACTTAAAGCCGCCTCTTCTATTACATCCATAAACGTATTCCAGATGAGTTGTTGACCATATTGTTCAATGCTTAAGGGATCTGTTTCATCATAAGGGGTGAAGCTTTCCGTCATTTTAATCCATTCATTTCGCTTTCTATCTATGTTGGACTTATGTCAATTTTATAAATAGGTTAGAGGGGCTTTCCAGTAAGGATTCCTCAAAAACTGAGCTTCTATAGTATTCTAGAAGTTCAACGCTGTAACCGAATATACTCATCCCTTAGCCACGCCTCTGACTGCTGGCTTTTACAATAAGGCTTATTCCGATACACAACAAAATGGAAGAGTGCGAGTTGTTTGAGGGTGTTCTTTTGGATGACGATATTGATTGGGGTTTCGGCTAATCTTTCTGTGTAGAAATAATAGTGTGTGGAATCAGGATGGATGGTGTGTAGCTTTCCAAATTGTTTTTCGTGAATGATAGCCGTAGCCTCTAGTTCAACTGTTTTTTCGTTTATTTGAAATGAATTGTTCAGGTAATCTAGTAGCTGCTTACGCGAAATCAGCATCACTTCAGTTGTTTTTATATTATTTACCTCTAATTCTTTTAAATCAACATCGTCTCGTTTGGGCCAGACTAATAAGTAATATTGCGTTTCTTTCGTTTGATCAAATAACCAACCTGGTTTCCATATTCCATTTTTCTTGTATTTCACCTCGAAAGCAAACGTTGGGAGTGGGGGATTATAGTGAAGCTGAGCTTTCTCATCAACAATATATGGTTGATTGTTTGCAGTAAAAACAACATCCATGCCACGGTGTTGTTGGTCTAAATCAGTGATTCTTTGAAAGCGATGAATGTTCAATTTTGGATAGAAATACTGATCTAGAAAATCGGCTACGACACTTTCAGTTTTTTTATCTCCTTTATACTGACTTTTCATTGCACCCACTTTATCAACCTCATTTACCATTTATTTTTAACATGTTAGCAAGAGAATCTAAGATGAGGAGACGCAATATCTAAATATTACCATAACTTCCAAACTCAGAATATAGATATTCTTTGACGATTACTTCACACGACCATCAAAAAAGGTTAGCCGTAAGAACATCCTTTTCTCCTATCCCGATAATCCTAGGCTTAGGGAAAAAGGTATATTATAATGGAAATATGTGCTATTTCGACAGTTTTTTTAGAAAGGGGATTCATCGTGGATCAACGGATTGAATACTCGTATGTGATGTTTGCTGATTCTTCCGAAATTGAACGGGAAAAGGACTTGCTGTACCGTTTGCTCAAGCAGGGCATCAAAGTTCTGTTATTTACGAATCGGGAACTACATTTATCGATACCAGAAGAAGAACTAACGGCTTTTCAAAAGGCGAAGCTGTTTCACCTAATGATTGCCGATACTCCAATAGAGGAAAAGATTGTGATTGAAGATGGTCAACCCTCTGAGGGCTTAAACAAAATTGTAACCGCTTTTCCGAGATTTAATATCGAACAATATAAAATAGAACATGCTCCTTTCGAAGAGAATATCATGGTTAAGGCTGGAGCGGGGACTGGGAAAACAACGGTGATGGTCGACCGTGTTCTGTTTCTTTTATTAAAAGCAAAAGTAAAGCCATCGGAGATTGTGATGATTACCTTTACAAGAGATGCGGCGCAAAACATGTTAAAAAAGTTAAGAGAGCAAATGCTTTTGCGTTCGAAGGCGACAGGAGCGACCGTTTTCCTGACTTTGCTCGAACAATTAAACGAAATGAACATCAAGACCATCCATTCTTTTTCGAAAGCGCTGTTAAAAGAGCTTGGTTCTCTACGTGGATTTGGATTGAACCTTCAGCTTCGTAGTTTTAAAACGGAAAAGAAAGCGTGGATTGAGGAAGAATTAAATGATTATTTCGAAGCGGAGCTAGCTAAAAAGCATTTGACGATTGAAGCAATGATTAGCCCATTAAGATTTTATGAGCTGATTGATACTATCTATGATTTCTGGGAAAAGTTCGAACAAAAGGGATTTTCATCGGAAGAAATCAAGAACGTGGATTTTGGTCAGGCATCTCCTGGTCATGAACGGTTGAATGATTTGCTGCAAACCCTGATACGGAAGGTCGAGGAACGGTTTACTCGTGAAAAAGAGATTCAAAATGCGGTCATGATGAATGATTTAACACGACAAATTGATCTAATCAGAAAAAATTATGGAGCGGAAGCTTTTAAATCATTATCCACGAAAATATCTTATTTATTTGTGGACGAGTTTCAGGATAGTGATGATGTACAGATTCGCCTGATTGCGACCATTCAGGAGGCATTCGCATCAACTCTTTTAGTCGTTGGAGATACAAAGCAATCGATTTACCGTTTTAGAGGAGCGAATCATACGGCCTTTGACCTTTTAAAGAATGCTCTGAGTGGGCGCAGGATATCAATCAATGATGAAGATTATTATTTAAATAAAAACTATCGTACCACTGTGGAATTATTAAACCAAATGGATTCCTTTTTTACATGGTGGGGGGAGGAAGAGTTCCTTCAATATCATGGTGAGAAAGACCGTTTGGAGGGCATGAAACATGGGCAGGAAGAAGAGCCTTTAGTGCTATTGAATAAGCGCGAAGATACAAAGGAAAATATGAAGACCAATATTATGCCGTTTATCAAAGAACGTTTTAAGGATATCCAAAAGCTCAATGCCTCCTCAAAGCCTGGGGATGAGCCAGAGCAGCTTGCTGTATTAACGCGAACAATTGATGAGGCAAGAATGGTGAATACTTGGTGTGTGAAAGAAGGCTTACCTACGAAGCTAAAGGTTGGGGGCGGATTTTTTCTTTCAAAGGCCGTGCGGCAGTTTCATTCTTTGGTTCTTGCTTTGCTGTTTCCAAATGACGGCAAGTACATCGCAAATCTATTAGATGGTCCATATGGACAGGTACAGACGCATATGTTGCCCAAACTACTTGAAGCAGGACGATATTCCACTAAAACGGTTGAACTCCTTAAGGAAGCTACATCGTTTCCGTTTGAGAAATATCAAAACCAATTAAGTTTTCAACCTGTATTGGCTGTGTTGCGGACGGTGATTCAAGATCGTAAGCCATATAACTGGGTTTACTCTCGAAAGTTAGATGAACTTCGGGAAGCTTATGGAGAAGAATACCCTGAGGAAAGGCTAATCAAAGAGGCACAGGATGAGACACGAAAGTATGAGCTTACTGTTGGAAAATTATTTGAGATGCTCCACCAGCGCTTTTCCGAGGATTTTCTTTCATTGAATCAAATTGCGGAATGGCTGCATATCCAAATTGCTACCAACCGTGACGAAGAAGAAGTTGATTTTGAACATAGTAGTGGCGGGTTGGATCATGTACATATCTTAACGGCACACCGGGCTAAAGGTCTTGAGTACCATACCGTGATCTTGCCATTCACTGAAAGGCCATTTACTTCTTCGTTTAGTAAAATTATTTTTGATGATAAAAAAGAATTGGCAGGCTGGGCAATCCAAAAGCCAGGCTATGAAATCCGTCATAATCAATATTTTACTCATCTTTCTTCTCATGATGAACAAGAGTCGATTCGGGAGGAAACTAGGCTTTTGTATGTGGCCATGACACGAGCAAAACACAATCTTATTTTAATTCGTAATTTAAAAAATGACGCGTTTTATTGGACCTGGTCCAAACTACTGACACAATATAGATAGGGGGATGAAAGTGAGTGGGAATGTCAGCGTTTTAACTTATGAAAATCCTTATACCTTTGCGCAAAAACCTGAGTTCCAGCCATATGTCAACTGTCCGCAAATCTGTGCTACACAATCCTTGAAGTTCGGTGTGAAAGAGGGCATTGGTCTTGAAAATGTGACCTCAGCAGGAGAAATTGTTGATCTATTTTACCCAAATTGGAATTTTTCTGAGAACCGATTTATTCAGTATGCACAGCTTTCTGACATCTTACGAAACTGGAGCGATGCTCGTCACCCTAAGGTGATCCGTTCCTTCAAACGAAATAAACTAAATCTATTGATTACGATGAGAAACTTCACCGAGATGGGCATAACGCCGGACGATTTACGGCCGCACACGACAAAGGTAGAGGAAGAGTTGTTCTGTGATCTCTGGGATAAATTATTGCCTTCTTTTGCCGATGATATGGCGAGAGCAAAGGGAAAGATCATGACTCTTGAGCAGGTTCGGGCTGTGTTTCAAAAAGCAGAAGTACCTATAGTCAACGATACAGTCGTGCTTCATGGATTCTATTATATTTCACCTGTTCAGCATTACTTATTTACGAAGTGGAAAGAACTGGGCATCAAGCTTGTTTTTCTAAATTTATATCATCGTGATTATCCGGCCGTTTTTTCTTTCCTCGATGAAAACTTCTCAGAGACCTATGGCTGGGCAAGTCGGGAAGACTGGACAATGATGCGGGATGAGGAATCTTTCAATGGTCTTCATTTTGCCTCGCGTTTTCAAGGGAATAGCGTTTTGCCATTAAATCGGGAAACCATTACGGAAAAGCCCTATGAGTATATGGTTGAATTTGTCGATGATTTAATAGAGGATGTACATTACGTCTCTCCGAATAGGGACGAATTAAAAGAGCGGATTCGTGAGTTCCGTCCAAACTCTTTCTTAAAAGAGCGTCATTTTCTTGCTTATCCGATTGGGCAGTATCTTTTTCACCTCCATTCTGTATGGGATGAGGAAGAACAAAATTATATACTAACGGACAAAATTTTAATGGAATCGTTTGCTTCTGGATGGTTGGAGTCTAAGGGGGAGAATGCTCGGGATTACACGGCGCATCTTAAGTCTGTTCTTCCCTACTTTACAAATTGTCGAACCGCTGATGAGTGGCTGAATCAATTTGAAACGTTGATGGAGGCGAAGCGATCTTCTATTCAGGCTTTTAAAAAATATAGCTTAAAGAGAAATGATTTTATGGAGGCTGTACGGGTTAGTCCTGTTTTACGATTTTCTTACTTTTCGGTGCCGATACGTGCATTGAAAAAAATGCAATTCTTTTTGCGGAAGCTCGTCGACAATGCCAAATGGTTGGTTGATATAAAGGAAGAACGAATCCAAATAAAAACGCATTTTCAACGTATTCAACAGCTTCTTGAAGATTCAAATCTTAAAAGTTCCCTGGCAAACGAGATGGAACGAAAGCTTGTCGATCAGCTAGAGGAGTTGCTCACTCAGCCGATTCATGACGAACAACGTTACCATGTCGGCGATTTATCGGATGCGATTATTGTTTTTTTACGAACAGGTTTGGAGGACCCAGAACAAAACGAAATGGGTTCACTCGACTTTCCTCCTAGTGAACCGGAGGAAGAAGGAGAGACAAGAGAAGAAGCTAATGGCAATGCTAAACAGCTTCATCTCTATAAAATGGCGGATCTCGATGGGCTCATTTTACGTGAGGATCTGAAAGAGTTGCATTTATGTGGGATGGATGAACAGCATTTCCCAGAAACCGCAACGCCAATGCCTTGGCCATTATCTTTTGAATTAATCGCCAACTTACAAAACCGTTCTGCTGATATGTATGTTTTCCGCAAACGTCATTCTTTAGCATTCTCACGGTATTTATTTTATGTAGCGTTATGTTCGAAGCAAAAGCTTTGTTTATCATGGGTAAAGAATTGGAATGAATTTAGGAATCTTGATCCATCGATTTATATTCAGGTTCTTGACCTTGAATTAGATAATGAGGGAAGTAAGGGTCAGTATGAGTACATCGAACCAACCACTACTCCCGAAGATGTAGAGATTTCAACCATTCAAAAACGCCTAGGAGCGCTCCCGCAAGAAGAATTTGCGGAGATGAGTATTTGTAAATTGCGGTTTTCCTATAGCACGTTAGTGGACGGCTTTTCTAGCTTCCACAGCCATTTTCATCAAGGTTTTTTAATTGGAAACTTGGTGAAAATTTATGCGTCAATAGGAAAGACGAAAACGGAGATTATCGAGATGCTGGAGACGATGTTTCCCTATCAGACGGAAATTAGTTTAAGGACGATTGTTGATCAGAATATGAATGAGGACTATGTAGCTGGGATGCGAAAATATGGTCTTGGCAAGCGGCGCAAGTTCAATGAAATTGATTATCCGGAAAGCATGCTTTATTTTCAATTTCTGACCCATCGAGGGGCATTTCAGAACGAACGATGGCAGTCTGCCTTTTCACCGCCATCTGGAATCAGAAGGCAGAAAGTTGAATTAATTCAACAAATGGCGAACCAAAAAGGCGTGTTGGCTGAAGCCACTCCTTCAGAATTCTGTAAGCTTTGTCCGCATGAGGCCTATTGTGAAGAGGCTTATTATGCAGTTGATATTTCAAAAAAGGGATTTGATGATCATGATGCAGCAGGAGTCTAGCTCGAATAAACAGAAGTTTGATTATGCTTTTTCGATTCTGTCTGAGGCACTCGAACATCCTCCTAGTATTGAGGCAGATATTTCAGACCAGACAGCTCAATTCCTTCGCAATATTGAATTAAGTGAGGAGCAAGAGAAGGTAGCGAAAATGAGTTCCACCCACTTGCTTGTAAAGGGATCGGCAGGGAGTGGGAAAAGCATCACGCTCCTAACGAGAATGATGCAAAAGATGTCTGAGGATTTCGGAAAGAAGTTCTTGTTTGTTTCGTTTAATCAAGAGCTCGTGAAGGATGCGGAAAACCGTTTTAAGCAGTCTGAATATTATGAGCAGCTCAAGAGTCACCATCATACAATCCATTTTTATACCTTCCATGAGCTTGCTTTTCATTTATTAAAACCAATTCGTAAAGTACGGCGTTTCCAGACGAGTCACTATAACCTTAATCGCAATGAAGACAATGTTCGCGGTACAATGCTACGGTTAATGGATTTACTCGAGACAGAGGAATTTAAGAATCTCCCAAGCATCCATACGATAAAAAGGACAAGAAATACAGCCTTTCTTTATGATGAATTTTCCTGGATGAAGGGGAATGGCTTTATTACGCTCGAAGATTATTTGAACTGTGAACGAGTCGGGCGTGGGAAGCTACCCAACGTGTCGGTCAAGCAGCGACGTACGATTTTTAGGCTGTTTGAATATTACCGAGAAGATCAGAAGAGGGACTTTTATAATCGGATTGACCGTGAAGATTATGCTTTGCTCGTGATGGAGAATCTACATCGAATCTTAAACAAGGATAAATATGATCATATTTTTATTGATGAAGTTCAAGATTTGCAGCCTATGCAACTGCGAGTACTGGTCAACATCAATAAAGGTACCCTAACGTTAAGTGGTGATGAGCGGCAACGTATTTATAAAAGCAGCCCTTTTTCCTATCGGGCCCTAGGAATTAATGTTCAAAGTGGAAATAATGTTGTGTTGAAACGGAACTGGAGATCGACTTATCAAATCATGAAACTGGCGAACTCCCTTCAGTTTTCTCGTTCTCAAGAGGACTCCAAGTACGATGATGAAAAATATTTCCCGAGACAAGGAGATAAACCTATCATTCAAGCTTTTCCGGACCATACAAGAATGCTCACTACGGTTGGGGGCAAAATTATGGAATTGCACGAAAAAGAACCAAAGGCAACCTTTGCAGTTATTCATCGGCAGCATAATACACAACAAGAACAACATATGAGAACCTATCTTGGACGATTCTTTTCTATTAATACCTACATTAAAAAAGTGGATGGACCGATGGAAGAGAGGAAGAGAGGACCTGAGGTTTTTTTCCTAGAAGCGAAAACAACGAAGGGTCTTGAATTTGATTATGTGTTCATCATCGATTTTCATAAAGACTTTTACCCGCATCGAGATGAAATTGAAAACTTAAAAAAGAAAAAGACCGTCACTTCAAAGGACTTTGATGAAGATAAAAAAGAAATTGAAGAAAAAGAAAAACGAATTCTCTATGTTTCCTTAACTAGAACAAAGCAAGCCGTGTTTCTTTATTTTGCGACACAAAGAGAGCCAGAGGAGACGATTTCTTCCTTTGTGAAGGACTTCAATCCGCATGATTATGAAGCGAAGGGGTTTCGGAAAACGATGGTATAAATAATGGAGAGGAACTTATCTATTTTATGGGTAAGTTCCTTTTCTTTTTTAGTTTGTGGCAATCTAGCATCAAAAAAATTCTAAAAAGAGATAGAACAAATGTTTCTGTTTGGGTATAATAATAGGTAAGGATAGATGTCTTAAGTGAATAGTGCTTTTATAATTTGTGCCAACATGCCATTCTAGGGTTCTTTTTTTATAATATTTAAAACTTATTTTCGAACTGAATTTAGCTAGTTTTTATGATAAGATAATCTAATGTAACTCTTAAAGGTATGGAGAAGAAGTTTTTCTTAAAATGTTTTTAGAAATCTTCATTAGTTATTGGAAGGTCCGTGACTAGATGAACTTTTACGATATTTAGTATCCTATTTCTGGTATAAACCATCCCGAAAGGATGTACGTTCATGTTGAAAGTAATAGAATTATTCGCCGGAGTTGGCGGTTTTAGACTTGGCCTAGAGGCGACAAAAGGCTTTGAAGTCGTATGGGGGAACCAATGGGAACCTTCAAAGAAGGCCCAAGATGCTTTTGATTGTTATGCAAGGAACTTCGAGGGAAAAGGGATTCACTCGAATGAAGATATCGCGACAGTTAACGTATCTAATTTAATCGATCTAAATCCAGAAGTGATTGTGGGCGGATTTCCATGTCAGGATTATTCTGTTGCTCGAAGTCTATCAGGCGAAAAAGGAATTCAGGGGAAGAAGGGCGTTCTTTTTTGGGAGATTATGAGACTGGCAAGGGAAATTAGACCAAAATACTTGTTGCTGGAGAATGTCGACCGTTTATTGAAATCCCCTGCTAAACAACGAGGAAGAGACTTTTCTGTTATGTTAGCTAGTTTCAATGAAGCTGGATATTCGGTAGAATGGCGGGTTATTAACGCTGCAGAATATGGTTTTGCTCAAAGACGGCGCAGAGTGTTTATCTTTGCAGTTCGAAATGATAGTCCGTATATTCACACTCGTAAAATGATTGGGCATTCAAGGATGTTAAGGCAGGACGGATTTTTTGCTGGAGCATTCCCTGTCACAGATGAAATTTCGAAACATAAGTCGAGTGAATTTGAATTATCATCAGACCTTGTTTTTGTTTCTGACCATTTTTCAGCTAAATATAATAACGCAGGAATCATGCGAAATGGTGTAGTATATACGGAAGAACTTATCTCAAATGAGGAAAAGCCTACAACCTTAGCGGAAATTATTGAATCCAATGTGGATGCCAAATACTATCTCTCCAAAGATGCTATTGAGAAGTTCAAATATTTAAAAGGTCCTAAAAAAATTGAACGGACATCTGCGAGCGGACATAAATATACTTTCTCCGAAGGTGGAATGTCGTTTCCAGAACCGTTGGACAAGCCTGGCCGAACCATGCTTACAAGTGAAGCCACGACCAATCGAAGTAGCCACGTTATTGAAGATCCGGAAACAAAACAAATCCGTGTCTTAACGCCAGTTGAATGTGAACGTCTCAACGGCTTTCCAGATAATTGGACAGCGGGAATGTCTGAACGGATGAGATATTTCTGCATGGGAAATGCCCTAGTCGTTGGGTTGATTGAGCGCATGGGTCAACGAATTCTTGAGGTTGAAGAGGAAGATAAGAAAGCTGTAAGCGATCAACCACAGCAATTGAGTCTTTTTTAAAATGCTTGAATATAATGTAGTTAGAAAATCCTTAGCCATTTTGGTTAAGGATTTTTCTTTTGATTTTAATCCATTTTACCACCTCCACACAAACTGAAAATGCAAGAACTTCTTCTATTAGTAGGTATGGTGATATCCAATTTTTCATCGACCAAGTTGTCATGAATCAACAAACAAGAGGAGCAACATGAAAAAAGATAAAGAAACAGAATTGATATAAATATTCCGAATAATTTTATATAATAAAAGATAAAAAAGATTTCTTCAGGTCGCAATCCTGTTGGTAGGAAAGGAGCTTTGGGCTATGAATCAATCAAATAAAGAGAACTTCGTTGATACAAAGTCAGTGAAGGAAATAAAAGCAGATGGATCTTTTAATCGGCAAGTAAACCGGTTCACCACCCCGTTTGGAACGAGTGAGGGGGAACTTCCGGTGGAAGCGGGCCGGTATCGTCTTCTCTGGTCAGCAGTTTGTCCTTGGGCCCATCGGTCCATAATTGTTCGAAAGGTTCTTGGTTTGGAAGATGTCATCAGTTTGGGCACAGCAAGCCCCATGCGCCCAAACCTTCCGCATGTGGATTGGGAATTCTCGTTGGATGAGGGTGGGGTCGACCCGGTATTAGGGATTCGATTTTTAAGTGAAGTGTATAAAAATGTGGATGCTGATTATGAGGGTCGACCAACGGTTCCAGCCATCGTGGATATAAAAGAACGAAAAGTCGTCAACAATGACTATTTTAAATTGACGAATTACTTTGAAACGGTTTGGGCTCCATTTCATAAAGAAAATGCTCCTGATTTATATCCTGAGGACCTAAGAGAAGAGATTGACGCATTAAATCATGTGATTTTTCACGATGTAAACAATGGAGTATATAAATGTGGATTTGCCCAAACACAAGAAGCCTATGAACAAGCATACGATACACTGTTTACTAGATTAGATGATTTAGAGAAACGCCTATCCAATCAGCGGTTTTTGTTTGGCGATTTTATTACAGATTCAGATGTCCGCTTTTATGCCACATTGATTCGTTTTGATGTTGCTTATTATTCAGCTTTTAAAACAAACCGGAATCGGATCATTGATTTTCCTAACCTTTGGGGTTATTTGTGCGATTTGTACCAAACGGAAGGCTTTGGCGATACCACAGATTTTCATGCAATCAAGGTGCATTATCACTTATCGAATCACCTTTCAAGTGATGATCAAAAAGGTCACAACAACATTTTACCGAAAGGGCCAGATTTATCAGGACTGCTTTCTCAACATAATCGCCTTCGTTTAAGTCAAACTGATTCTAAATTTCTAATAAACTAATGTGGAAGGAGAAGGTAACTTGATAATAATACGTGATGCTAAAAAAGAGGAGATCCCTTTTATACGGGAACAAAGAGTCAGAGCCTATGAGGACCATGTAGCGAAAATCCCTCAAGGTCATTGGCAAGAATTGAAAAAGGCCATTCAATCTGAGGCTGATACTGATCCGAGTGTTGATTTAATTGTTGCTGAAACCAATGGAAAACTTGTTGGCAGTGTTGCATTGTTTCCGTCAAAAATGGATGCCTATGATGGAAAAATAGATGAATTGGATTATCCTGAAATCCGCATGCTTGCAGTTGCTCGTGAAGCGCGCGGGAAAGGTGCAGCAAAGAGTTTAATCAATGAATGCATGAAAAGAGCGAAAGCGAAGGGGTATCAATCGATTGGCTTACATACTGGTGAGTTTATGCATGATGCGAGAATGCTCTATGAAAACCTAGGATTTGCACGAGTCCCAGAGTATGATTTTGTCCCTGCAGAGGACGGAATAAAAGTATTAGCCTTTAGACTTTCTCTTTAGTGAGGTAAGTGTGTTCCTCTTGTATATAGGTTAATGGTCGTGAAAGATGCTCTTGAATTCGAATAGAAATTAAATCTATTCATATAAATTATTTTGCATAGTTAAGAATTTTACCATTTCAATCACCTCTCTTTCTTGAAATAGTCTATGTAAGGCTGCTTTGTTATGTATAGTTAGGAGACTAAGAACTCTCAATTTAAACAATTGAATTAATATAAGGTATGAATTAATGATTATTATAAAAATAAAAGGAGGATGGAAATGAATCGAGGAAGGCAAAAATGATGATGCATTCTCTAACAAAGAAAGCGGTGTTGTTTCTACAGCTTGTTGCTTCTGGTAAAGTTCGAGAAGGATATATCCGATAAATAGGTCCGTGTTTTTGCCACCATAACCCTTATTTTCGTGGAGATGCAGATTTTGAAGCGAGGAAAATAATGCATCCAAGAATCTGATAAGATAGGGGAAGCAATTCCATCATTATCCGCATCCCTACCAATTTTATAACTTCTATAGGAACAAAGTTTAAAAACAGCCTTCTTTAAAAAAGTGTTGCCTACTTTAAGTTACGAACGGATTTGAGTTGAAGAAAACCGCCTTAATGGTGGTTTTCTTATTTGTTACAGTATTCTGTCTGCCAGTAGCCTATTGGATTAGATGTTCCATTAAGAAAAACGCCTTAATGACAAGGCGTTCTACACGAAAATTCATCTAGGATTCTACTTTATGTTCCGATTTCTTTACCCTTTGCTTGCAGAAGCTTTTCTTTTTCTCTCAATTCTTTAAAAGACTTGGTTTCCGCGACCACCACACCCGAAAGCATGAGAAGACCAATCAAGTTCGGAATGGCCATTAATCCATTGAACACATCAGCAATGGTCCAAACAAGACCTAAGTTCATTCCAGCGCCAATGAGGACGGTAGCGACATAAACAAGGCGGTAGAGGAGAATGGAACGATCACCAAAGAGATAAGAAAAACATTTTTCCCCGTAGTAGGCCCATCCTAATACAGTGGAGTAGGCAAAGAAAATGATGCCAATGGTCACGATCCAACCGCTACCGGGAAGAAGGCTGTTAAATGTTTCTGTTGTTAAAGCAGCGCCTGTTAAGTCTCCACCGATATAGAGGTTCCCCATAACAAGAGCAATTCCTGTGATGCTACAAACCACGATGGTGTCTAAAAACGTACCGGTCATGCTGATTAGTGCTTGCCTGCCAGGGTGGTCGGTTTTTGCGGCGGCAGCTGCGATTGGTCCTGAACCCATCCCGGCTTCGTTTGAAAAGACACCACGGGCAACTCCGTAACGAATAACCGCTCCAATCGCACCGCCTGCAACCGCTTGACCAGTAAAGGCATCCGAAAAGATTAAGGAAATTGCAGAAGGAAGAAGGTCCAAGTTCGTCAAAATTAAGGTCAAACCACCTAAAACATAAAAAATAGCCATGATTGGAACAAAGAAAGAAGAGACTTTCCCGATACTCTTAATTCCACCTAAAATCACGAGAGCCGTGAAAATCGTCAACAAAACACCAGTGATCCAAGGATTTAATCCAAAACTGTTCTCAACAGCTGCTGCGACAGAATTGGATTGAACACTGCTTCCGATTCCAAACGCGGCTACACTTCCAAAGAAAGCGAATAAAACAGCTAACCATTTCCAACCGAGTCCTTTTTCGATGTAATACATCGGTCCGCCAGACATTTGACCGTTTGCCCCGACAGTACGGTACTTCACCGCTAAGATGGCTTCAGCGTATTTTGTGGCCATTCCTACAAGAGCGGTCATCCACATCCAAAAAACCGCACCAGGTCCGCCCAACACGACGGCTGTAGCCACACCAGCGATATTACCGGTCCCAATCGTCGCTGCAAGTGCGGTCATAAGGGACTGAAAATGCGAAATATCTCCTTCTGATGTTCTGTCTTGCTTACGAGAAAAAGCTAGTTTCAAGGCATAAGGCAAACTCGTAAACTGGTAAAAACCCAAGCGGAAGGTGAGTAAAATCCCAGTACCAACCAACAAGATAAGAGTAGGAGGGCCCCAGACAATACCGCCTAACCAATCTAAAAACTCTTTCATTTCATCCCCATCCCCATCCTCTGTTTTGTGTGTTCATTCGTAGGAAGAACATTGTCTACATTTATTCTGAAAATTGACTTTGTTTAAATTATAAAGAAGTTCGATGAGGAGAACAAGAGAAGAATAAAAGATAGGAGACTAATCATGAGAAAATGCAATTATTTGAAAACCGATATGGAAGAAGAGCGGTGAAAAGTAACAACGAAAATATATAGATTGATTTTGAATCTAAGATTAAATTCACCTGTTAGTAACACAAAAAAGAACCACTAAGGTCCAGTAAGTTCTTTTTAATGATTTTTTCAGCAAGCTCGTGACCAATACGTAATTGTTCGAAATGATAATCTGGTCCAATGATGTCTCGTAAATTTTCAAGTAAAAAAACATTGGGGCAAGGGGGAGTGAACAGTCTCATTTGCAACCATTGTAGCTTATATATTTTTTTGAAGGGTAAGAAACTTGTCTACTTGTTTTTCGTAGGAACAAAAAGTTAGCGCCTCACTCCCTTCATGAATTGAGTGGGGGAGGCGCTAGAGTCTTATTGTTTCTGTTTTTCTCTATATTTTTTAATAGCATCGATTGTAGCGCCACTTGTACTTAGAATCATAGAAGTGGGTGATTAATCGTGCATGGATCCTGCTTCTCGGGAAGTCATAGCACCTTGGCCAGCACTAACGTCTTTTTGTATTTCTTGCTTTACCTTTTGTGGGTCCGTACCAGCAAATCCTGGTTTCGTCATTGAGCCCGAATTTTCCTTAGCTTGGCGATTTTGTTTCATTTTCATCCTCCTAAATGAATAGTTAACACCCTTATTGTCTTCAAAATACCCCTTAGATATCATGTTTTGCACCTTATATTTTTTTTAGGATAAAATGACAGGGGTGGGTCGACCGGAGGCGAATTTCTTGCGTATTTACCAGACTAATTCATTGAAAAGGAGAACTAGAGCTTTCAAATGAAGATCAAGAGGTTTATATATAATGAATAATACGGATAATGAATCAGATAGAAACCAAGGGGGCATCTACTAGAATTATATATTTTAAATGCTTCTATTGATTCACTAGTGGAATGGTGGCCTCTTATAAAACAGCTTCAGACAGCATTAAAACATAACTCCTCGAAAAAACTTTTTCACTAAAGTGTTGACGGGTTAGCAATTATGTTATATATTAAGTATCCGCTGTTGAGACAGCAACAACTTATCAAATTAAAAATTATATTAAAATAATATTTTGCTTGATTTGATGAGTTTAATATGATATATTAATAAATGTCGCTTCTGAGCGACGCTTAAGTAATTGCTCTTTGAAAACTAAACAAACAAGCGTCAACAAACAATATTTATCATGTTTCTTCTATTAATATAGAAAAGCATGAGCCAACGTTTTATTTTATGAGCTAATCACTCTTTAATGGAGAGTTTGATCCTGGCTCAGGACGAACGCTGGCGGCGTGCCTAATACATGCAAGTCGAGCGGATCTTTGGGAGCTTGCTCCCAAAGATTAGCGGCGGACGGGTGAGTAACACGTGGGCAACCTGCCTGTAAGACTGGGATAACTCCGGGAAACCGGGGCTAATACCGGATAATTCATTCTCTCTCATGAGGGAATGCTGAAAGACGGTTTCGGCTGTCACTTACAGATGGGCCCGCGGCGCATTAGCTAGTTGGTGAGGTAACGGCTCACCAAGGCCACGATGCGTAGCCGACCTGAGAGGGTGATCGGCCACACTGGGACTGAGACACGGCCCAGACTCCTACGGGAGGCAGCAGTAGGGAATCTTCCGCAATGGACGAAAGTCTGACGGAGCAACGCCGCGTGAGCGATGAAGGCCTTCGGGTCGTAAAGCTCTGTTGTTAGGGAAGAACAAGTACCGGAGTAACTGCCGGTACCTTGACGGTACCTAACCAGAAAGCCACGGCTAACTACGTGCCAGCAGCCGCGGTAATACGTAGGTGGCAAGCGTTGTCCGGAATTATTGGGCGTAAAGCGCGCGCAGGCGGTCCTTTAAGTCTGATGTGAAAGCCCACGGCTCAACCGTGGAGGGTCATTGGAAACTGGGGGACTTGAGTGCAGAAGAGGAGAGTGGAATTCCACGTGTAGCGGTGAAATGCGTAGAGATGTGGAGGAACACCAGTGGCGAAGGCGACTCTCTGGTCTGTAACTGACGCTGAGGCGCGAAAGCGTGGGGAGCGAACAGGATTAGATACCCTGGTAGTCCACGCCGTAAACGATGAGTGCTAAGTGTTAGAGGGTTTCCGCCCTTTAGTGCTGCAGCAAACGCATTAAGCACTCCGCCTGGGGAGTACGGCCGCAAGGCTGAAACTCAAAGGAATTGACGGGGGCCCGCACAAGCGGTGGAGCATGTGGTTTAATTCGAAGCAACGCGAAGAACCTTACCAGGTCTTGACATCCTCTGACAACTCTGGAGACAGAGCGTTCCCCTTCGGGGGACAGAGTGACAGGTGGTGCATGGTTGTCGTCAGCTCGTGTCGTGAGATGTTGGGTTAAGTCCCGCAACGAGCGCAACCCTTGTCCTTAGTTGCCAGCATTCAGTTGGGCACTCTAAGGAGACTGCCGGTGACAAACCGGAGGAAGGTGGGGATGACGTCAAATCATCATGCCCCTTATGACCTGGGCTACACACGTGCTACAATGGATAGAACAAAGGGCAGCGAAGCCGCGAGGTCAAGCAAATCCCATAAATCTATTCTCAGTTCGGATTGCAGGCTGCAACTCGCCTGCATGAAGCCGGAATCGCTAGTAATCGCGGATCAGCATGCCGCGGTGAATACGTTCCCGGGCCTTGTACACACCGCCCGTCACACCACGAGAGTTTGTAACACCCGAAGTCGGTGGGGTAACCTGGGACAAAACTTAGCCTCTTATTATCGTTATAGGAAGTTAAGTTTTGTCCTAGGGGCCAGCCGCCTAAGGTGGGACAGATGATTGGGGTGAAGTCGTAACAAGGTAGCCGTATCGGAAGGTGCGGCTGGATCACCTCCTTTCTAAGGATAATGCCGTAAGGGCATTCGGAATGCGAATCTTTCGATTCGTACTAAGCAAATTTAAAAATTTGCACTGTTGATTAGCTTGTTTGTTTAGTTTTGAGAGTGCAATTCTCTCAAAGCGGATTTATTTGTTCCTTGAAAACTAGATAATCGTAAGTAAGAAGGCAAAAGTAAAACACACATTTGTATCGCTTTTTTAATTTTTCTCTCTTATTAAAAAGAGAAACCATGACATTTATGTCAAACGGTTAAGTTAGAAAGGGCGCACGGTGGATGCCTTGGCACTAGGAGCCGATGAAGGACGGGACTAACACCGATATGCTTCGGGGAGCTGTAAGTAAGCTTTGATCCGGAGATTTCCGAATGGGGAAACCCACTGTTCGTAATGGAACAGTATCTTTACCTGAATTCATAGGGTATTGAAGGCAGACCCGGGGAACTGAAACATCTAAGTACCCGGAGGAAGAGAAAGCAAATGCGATTCCCTGAGTAGCGGCGAGCGAAACGGGATTAGCCCAAACCAGAAGGCTTGTCCTTCTGGGGTTGTAGGACACTCAACATGGAGTTACAAAGGAACGGGGTAAATGAAGTGGTCTGGAAAGGCCCGTCAAAGAAGGTAAAAACCCTGTAGTTGAAACTTCGTTCCCTCCTGAGTGGATCCTGAGTACGGCGGGACACGTGAAATCCCGTCGGAAGCTGGGAGGACCATCTCCCAAGGCTAAATACTCCCTAGTGACCGATAGTGAACCAGTACCGTGAGGGAAAGGTGAAAAGCACCCCGGAAGGGGAGTGAAAGAGATCCTGAAACCGTGTGCCTACAAGTAGTTAGAGCCCTGTGCATATTTCCTTCGGAAAATGCCGGGTGATAGCGTGCCTTTTGTAGAATGAACCGGCGAGTTACGATTACATGCAAGGTTAAGTCGAGAAGACGGAGCCGCAGCGAAAGCGAGTCTGAATAGGGCGAATAAGTATGTGGTTGTAGACCCGAAACCAGGTGATCTACCCATGTCCAGGGTGAAGGTAGGGTAACACCTACTGGAGGCCCGAACCCACGCACGTTGAAAAGTGCGGGGATGAGGTGTGGGTAGCGGAGAAATTCCAATCGAACCTGGAGATAGCTGGTTCTCTCCGAAATAGCTTTAGGGCTAGCCTCACGAAGTGAGAGTCTTGGAGGTAGAGCACTGTTTGGACTAGGGGCCCTCATCGGGTTACCGAATTCAGACAAACTCCGAATGCCAATGACTTATCCGTGGGAGTCAGACTGCGAGTGATAAGATCCGTAGTCAAGAGGGAAACAGCCCAGACCACCAGCTAAGGTCCCAAAGTATACGTTAAGTGGAAAAGGATGTGGAGTTGCTTAGACAACCAGGATGTTGGCTTAGAAGCAGCCACCATTTAAAGAGTGCGTAATAGCTCACTGGTCGAGTGACTCTGCGCCGAAAATGTACCGGGGCTAAACGTATCACCGAAGCTGTGGGTGGACATCTTACGATGTCCGCGGTAGGAGAGCGTTCTAAGGGCGTTGAAGCTAGACCGTAAGGACTGGTGGAGCGCTTAGAAGTGAGAATGCCGGTATGAGTAGCGAAAGATGGGTGAGAATCCCATCCACCGTATGCCTAAGGTTTCCTGAGGAAGGCTCGTCCTCTCAGGGTTAGTCGGGACCTAAGCCGAGGCCGAAAGGCGTAGGCGATGGACAACAGGTTGATATTCCTGTACCACCTCTTTATCGTTTGAGCAATGGGGGGACGCAGGAGGATAGGGTAAGCGCACTGTTGGATATGTGCGTCTAAGCAGTTAGGCTGGTAACGAGGCAAATCCCGTTACCGCGAAGGCTGAGCTGTGATAGCGAGGGAAATATAGTACCGAAGTTCCTGATTCCACACTGCCAAGAAAAGCCTCTAGCGAGATAAAAGGTGCCCGTACCGCAAACCGACACAGGTAGGCGAGGAGAGAATCCTAAGGTGAGCGAGAGAACTCTCGTTAAGGAACTCGGCAAAATGACCCCGTAACTTCGGGAGAAGGGGTGCTTTTTAGGGTGTTAAAGCCTTGAAAAGCCGCAGTGAATAGGCCCAGGCGACTGTTTAGCAAAAACACAGGTCTCTGCGAAGCCGCAAGGCGAAGTATAGGGGCTGACGCCTGCCCGGTGCTGGAAGGTTAAGAGGAGAGGTTAGCTCACGCGAAGCTTTGAATCGAAGCCCCAGTAAACGGCGGCCGTAACTATAACGGTCCTAAGGTAGCGAAATTCCTTGTCGGGTAAGTTCCGACCCGCACGAAAGGCGTAACGATCTGGGCACTGTCTCAACGAGAGACTCGGTGAAATTATAGTACCTGTGAAGATGCAGGTTACCCGCGACAGGACGGAAAGACCCCGTGGAGCTTTACTGCAGCCTGATATTGAATTTTGGTACAGCTTGTACAGGATAGGTAGGAGCCTTGGAAGCCGGAGCGCCAGCTTCGGTGGAGGCGTCGGTGGGATACTACCCTGGCTGTATTGAAATTCTAACCCGCACCCCTGATCGGGGTGGGAGACAGTGTCAGGTGGGCAGTTTGACTGGGGCGGTCGCCTCCTAAAATGTAACGGAGGCGCCCAAAGGTTCCCTCAGAATGGTTGGAAATCATTCGCAGAGTGTAAAGGCACAAGGGAGCTTGACTGCGAGACCTACAAGTCGAGCAGGGACGAAAGTCGGGCTTAGTGATCCGGTGGTTCCGCATGGAAGGGCCATCGCTCAACGGATAAAAGCTACCCCGGGGATAACAGGCTTATCTCCCCCAAGAGTCCACATCGACGGGGAGGTTTGGCACCTCGATGTCGGCTCATCGCATCCTGGGGCTGTAGTCGGTCCCAAGGGTTGGGCTGTTCGCCCATTAAAGCGGTACGCGAGCTGGGTTCAGAACGTCGTGAGACAGTTCGGTCCCTATCCGTCGTGGGCGCAGGAAATTTGAGAGGAGCTGTCCTTAGTACGAGAGGACCGGGATGGACGCACCGCTGGTGTACCAGTTGTCTTGCCAAAGGCATCGCTGGGTAGCTATGTGCGGACGGGATAAGTGCTGAAAGCATCTAAGCATGAAGCCCCCCTCAAGATGAGATTTCCCATAGCGTCAAGCTAGTAAGATCCCTGAAAGATGATCAGGTTGATAGGTCAGAGGTGGAAGCGCGGTGACGTGTGGAGCTGACTGATACTAATCGATCGAGGACTTAACCATTTTATTGATACAAATACTTTGCTTTTACTTCTTACACATTATCTAGTTTTGAAGGAATAAAGAATTTTGCGCAAGCAAAAGATCTATCCTTTAATTAAATAGTCTGGTGGCGATAGCGAGAAGGTCACACCCGTTCCCATGCCGAACACGGAAGTTAAGCTTCTCAGCGCCGATGGTAGTTGGGGGTTTCCCCCTGTGAGAGTAGGACGTTGCCAGGCAAACTAAAAGCACAGACTGTTGTCTGTGCTTTTTTCAATATATCATTTCTATATTGTTTTAAAGGTTAGAAAGTCTTTTTATTTAAATGTGGGTGTTTGATAACGACACTTTCTCCCATCGATATTAATGGAATAGTGCTAGGCTTAATAAATCTTATCCAAGCTTAAACCTCGACGCTTCTTTCAGGAGTTAATGCACTTATTAGCCCAATGATAGTTGTTGTATGCTAGCTCCCAGAAGAATATTTCCAAGACTTCACCCTAATCATCAATTGTTCGACTTTTCAAATCTCAAGTGAAAATACATGGAATAGTAGACATCATGATTACTGCCAATAAAAATTACCAACATTGCCATACTTTTTTCCACCAAGCGCCAAATATATTTCCATTAGATGACAGGCTATTTTTTACCACTGAATACCTTTTTAATAAGAGCTAGACTAATTCTTGTGTTACATAATAGACTCTCACTGCACAGCACCGGCCCTATTTTCAGGTGAGTCTGTGAAACGATGCACTTAAGCTAACGAGCAGAACAGTTTAAGAAATAATTATTGTATTTTCATTTAGATTAAGGTTATACTACGGGTGCGAACGTGTGTTTTATAGTGAGGAGAAGAAGCCCTTTCAAATCCGTAAACAGGTGAACAATAAATGTCTATAAAAGAAAGGAAACAAAATGAAAAATATGAATTTTAGTGAAGCGGTTGAACGTTCTATACAATTAAGAAAAGTCTACCATCGTTTAGAACGACAGTATCATGAAAAAGAATGGACAGTAGAAGAAGATGCGTTAGCTTTCCTGACAGATGCTGGTTTGGTCGGTCGTCTAACAATGTCTCAACAAGGACGTTGGCCAATAAATGGGGACACTGCATCTGAACTTGAACATAAGATTGGTGAATGCATGTGGTGGTTGATTATTTTGTCTGAACGTATGAATATTGATTGTAGTGAAGCATTGGAAAAATTCTTAATCAAAACTGAATTGAAATTAGGGGATTAAGATAATAAACCTGTTGGAAGAGAGGCATCAAGGAAAATTCCGCCTCCATTTTTTAAAACTAATTAAGCTAACGGGAGCAAGAGTTGAAGTAAGGAGCTGTCATTTATGGCGGCTTTTCCTATTGTGCTAACGGGCAGAATAGTACAATAAGGTAAACAATCTTTCGGGAGAGCAGAGGTTGAATATGAAACAATTATACTTGTCATTAAAAAAAGCAGGTTTAATGTTTAAAGGGCATACAGAACAAGGAGAGGTTGATTTCATTCTTCTTGAGACCTATGAGAATGGAACAACAACATCAGTTGATATAAATACATTCGAAACGCTTTTTGGAGATATAGAAGGAAATCCTACCTACGAAGCCTTGTCGGGTTCTCATACTTTTAAACTGGAAGATACGCAATACACTATGACAGCCGAGGAAATGGGTTATCAAAAGTATTTCGACCATTGGAAAGAACAAGGATTATTTAACTAACGGGGTGCAAATATTGAATAAGGAGTTGTCGATGTGGCAGCTCCTATTGATTATTTTAAGGTAACGGGCAGGTTAGTTGAAGAAGCAATTCTGTTACAATTTAGAAAATAGATGAGAGGATGGAACAGTGGGTTTCATAATTCGTAAAATGATAAAAGAAGATATAAAACAAGTTCAGGATGTAGCAAAGAGAAGTTGGAACGATACCTATGAAGGCATTATCCCATTTGATGTACAAGAAAACTTTTTAAAATCTGCTTATAATGATGAAATGATGCAATAAAGATTAAACGGCTTTATCTTTGTTGCAGTGGTAGAAAATAATATTGTGGGTTTTGCTAATTTCTCTCCAGTTAAGAATGAAGGGGAAGTAGAGTTAGGTGCAATATATCTTCATCCAAAACATCAGGGAAAAGGAATAGGAACGGCTTTATTACAAGAAGGAATTAAAAAATTAAAATGTTTAAGAGAAATATACATAAACGTAGAAAAGGAAAACAAGATAGGTAAAACTTTTTATGAGGCAAAAGGTTTTGAAACAATTGAAGAATTTAACGATGATTTTGATGGTCATATTCTCAAAACAGTAAGAATGGTTTTAAAAGTATAATTATTAAGCTAACCGGGGCGATGCTTCAATAAAGGAGGATTGCTTTTTCTTATTGTACTAAAGGGGCAGATTACTTCAGGATACGTAGGTATAATAAGAGGTTAAGAGGTGATAAAAAAATGGCTAATGAAAAGTTATTTACAGCTATATATATTCCAGAGACACCTTTTGTCAATGGAGTATTAAAGCCTAAAAAGGCAAAGAAATATAACTTTGAATTGTTGGGAAGTACAAAAATGGTAAGTAATCTTTATCATTTTATTTATAAAAGGGATGAAAAACAAATTCACAGTTATTATTTCGAGGATTTAGAAGATGACTTGGAAAGATATTTGTTTGTGGAAAATAATGATTTATATGATGACTTTGTTTCGCAGTTTTGGGGCGGAGGACAAAGGTATTGGGAAAGTGGCATGGACGTTTATTTAGATGTAGATAGTCCTGAAGAGGTATTCGACCATTTAAACCATGTAGTTAACAATCGATTTTATGATGAGGATGAACCTATGCCTATGTGCCATATTTTTGGTCAACAAATGTGGCATAGTAACGCTTACCTTATTGCCAATCGAACAGCTTTATTGGAATTAAAAGAGGCGATTGATGTTGCCTTAAAGCATGAAGAAACAAGATTAGGTCTAATGCCTTCTGATGGCGAGGGATATGATTTATTCATTAAATGTGTTGAAGATGATTTTGGATGGGAAGAGTTAGAAATGCCTTATCATGATAGAGAATGTTATGTGCCTGACGAATCGGTAGGTCTTCCTCCAAATAAAACTTTTAATAAATATAAACTTTAGAGGGAAGAACCTATTCTACTAACTACTTTCTAACTAACTAACGGGAGCAAAGTTGAAGAACGGAGCTGTCATTTTGGCAGTTTTTTATTGTGCGAACGGGGCTGGATAGTTTAAGAGATAGTTTGAACTTTGTTGGTAAAGTTAGATAGGTTCATGGAAACTGGTTTTACATTTATCCTTATGTTTTTAGCAATTTTATTCGTATTTTATATATGTTATTCACTTGCAAAGATTAAAAATAGACCAAGAACCGCTAATGTGCTAACGCGTTAATTGAATAAGCCTGTGTTTCCAGACCAAAAAGGATCAGATTAGATCATAATCTGATCCTTTTGTTATGCGTCGTGTAATACAGAATCGATGTTTTATGAGAAACGAAGGACGCCCCGAGTACGATTCTATGCTTCCGCAAAATTCCCACTATTAAGAAAGGAAATAAGAAAATTCTT
Source organism: Mesobacillus maritimus (assembly GCF_044803185.1). Taxonomy (GTDB): domain Bacteria; phylum Bacillota; class Bacilli; order Bacillales; family Cytobacillaceae; genus Mesobacillus_B; species Mesobacillus_B maritimus_B. The sequence continues at coordinate 3,215,702 of NZ_CP085225.1, read as the reverse complement.
AAGAATAATAAAAAAGAGACAGCGGAATGCCAAGAAATAGGCGAAAATCAAGAAGGTGGGTTTTGGCATAGTTCTTGCATTAATAAAAGTAACATTCGGGAGTTATGACACCGCTTTCTTTTTGACCGATGATTCCCATTTGAAGGAGGTCTTATTGTACCCTTTGAACATCCATTGCTTTCCATTAGGAAAACTGAAGACCAATTGCTATGTTGTGACGGATGAAGAATCCTGTATCGTGATTGACCCTGGAGAGGCCCCGGTCGAAATAATCCATTTTCTGGAGGGTAGAGAAGTTGATCATATTTTTTTAACCCATTGTCACCACGATCACATTGCGGGTCTAAATCGACTAAGGAAACATACAGGCGCTCCCGTTTCTGTTCATCATTCAGAAACAGAATGGCTTAAAAATCCATCCTTAAATGGTTCAGGTAACCATGCTTCTCCTATTAGTTGTGAAACGCCAGAATTGCTCCTAAAGGGGAATGAAGTGATTAAATGCGGAACTCTCAAGATTAAGGTGATTCATACCCCAGGGCACTCACCAGGGGGGAGTTGTTATCTTTTAAATGAAAAGCACTTATTTACTGGAGACACTTTATTAGCTGGGATGATTGGCCCTACGAACCTACCATCTGGAAATCGAGAGGAATTGAAAAATTCGATTAAAACAAAGTTGTTTACCTTGCCTCCGGATTTAACCATTTACCCTGGGCATGGTGAAACCTCAACGATTGGCTATGAAAAAGAGCATAATCTATTTCCGAATCTAAAAATGTTCTACTAGTTGTGTAGATATGTTTAAAAGGAGGAAGGTTTTGATGAGATTAAAAGAGAAAGTAGCAATCATTACGGGTGCAGGAAGTGGTCAAGGGAAAGCGTCCGCTAAATTGTTTGCCAGTGAAGGGGCTAAAGTGGTGATTGCCGAATGGAATGAGGAGAATGGCAAACAAGTGGAGGAAGAAATTCGAGCGGCCGGCCATGAAGCTATTTTTATGAAAACAGATGTCTCCAATGAGGAGAATGTTCGCAACGTCATCAATCAGGTAGTTGAACGTTATGGCAGAATCGATATTTTGTTTAACAACGCGGGCATTGGATTTTCAGCCCGTTCTAAATATACAATGGCTCCATTATTAGAAACTCCATTAGAAGATTGGAATCAAATTTTAGGAATTAACCTAAATGGAGTGTATTTGATGGCGAAATACACGGTGCCAATCATGATCAAACAACAAGGTGGAAGCATCGTGAACAACTCTTCTCTTAACGGAATATTAGGGGTAACCGGTGCAGATGCTTATACAGCGTCAAAGGGAGGAGTGGTTGCCCTTACTAGAGTGATGGCAGTAGATTATGGAAAGCATAATATTCGCGTCAATTGTATTTGTCCAGGTGCCATTGATACGCCGATGATTGCCGAAGTTTTAAGTGTGGAAGAGATAGCGAAAAACTACGAAGCAGGACCTCTAGGGAGAGTTGGAAAGCCTGAAGAAATCGCAAACGCGGCCCTCTTTTTATCCTCTGACGAATCAAGCTACATTACTGGTTTAATTATGCCAGTAGACGGTGGGTGGCACGTAGTCTAGGAAAGTACTTACAGCCAAGTGGATATTATTTTCAGATTGGATTGTCTATCTGAAAGAATATCTTTCTTATAAACTTTACTATTTTAAGGGAGTGAGTTAGGTGGCAAAAATCTATCAAAAAGAAACGAACGTAAAGGATTATAGCAAGGATTTCTTACTACAGTTTTACCGAACGATGATAAAAATAAGGAAGTTTGATGAAGGCTTAATCCAACTGATTCAAGACGGAAAAGTTTCAGGTTTCTATCATTCAGGAATCGGTTCTGAGGGCTTATCAGCGGGTTCAATTACTCATAATTTACGAGAAGATGATTACATCTACTATAATCATCGAGGCTGCAACCAAAAGATTGCAAAGGGCGTTCCTCTTTCAAAACTTTATGGAGACTTTATGGGGACAATTGAAGGTACTACTAAAGGCTTAGGGGCAGGAATTGTTCACAGTGCCGATCCTTCAAGAGGGGTAATGGGCCAAGCAGGAACAATTGGCTCCCAACTAGGAATCTGTGTAGGCACGGCCTTTTCCTCTAAGTTCAAAGGGACCGATCAAGTAACAGTAGTCTATTTTGGAGATGGTGCCGCTTCAAGAGAACCATTGCATGGGTCGCTAAACTGGGCCGGTCTTTATAAGTTACCTGTGATTTATATTTGTGAAAACAATGAGTATGCCATCTCTAGTCACGTATCTGAAACCCATTCCGTAAAAGAGCATATTGCTGATTGGGCGGAAGGCTATGGCATTCCGAATTATGTGGTGGATGGAAACGATGTTGTGTTAATGCATGAAGCAATGAAAGAAGCAGTAGAACGTGCAAGAAAGGGAGAAGGACCAACCTTCATTGAGGCAAAAACCTTCCGTCATCGCGGACACTTTGAAGGGGATCCCTATGATTATGTCGATGCGAATGTATTAAAAGAATGGAAGGAAAAGAGAGATCCGATTAAAAACTTCCAAGCTAGTTTACTAGAAGCAGGGATCAGTACGGAGGACGAGATTGCAAGTATCCAAGAGCAGGTGGATGTGGAGATTGAAAAGGCAATCAAAAAAGCGGAGGATGCGCCTATGCCAAGCCCAGAACGAATTTTTGAAGGACTATTTGCATAAGGGGGAGAAAAGGATATGAATACGATCTCAAAACAAGAAAGTAACGTAAAAGTAAGAACATTATCGATGCGAGATGCGATTATAGAAGCGTTGTCTGAAGAAATGGAACGAGATCCAAGTACGGTATTGTTTGGGGAGGACGTCGGGAAATTTGGTGGCGTTTTCGGTGCGACAAAAGGTTTGCATGAAAAATTCGGTTCCCGTGTTTTTGACACTCCAATCGCTGAAACGACCATTGTAGCAGCGGCACTTGGGATGGCCATCACCGGAAATGTCAGACCGATTCCTGAATTACAGTTCGGTGACTTTGTAGGTGTTGCCTTTGATGAAGTGTTCCACAAGTTAGGAAAATGGCGCTGGATGCATGGTGGGCAAATGGAAATTCCAGTTACCTTACGTTTACCTGTTGGGATTGCTGGGGGAGCTGGACCAGAGCATTCCCAAAGTCCACAAGCATTATTTATGCATGGACCAGGCTTACAAATCGTTGTTCCTTCAACCCCTTATGATGCAAAAGGACTCTTAAAAACGGCGATTAGGGAGAATAATCCGGTGCTCTTCTTTGAACATAAGGTTCTCTATGATATGAAAGGCGAAGTGCCTGAGGGTGAATACTTAATCCCGTTTGGAAAAGCCGATATCAAACGGGAAGGCACCGACATCACAATTATTGCAACCGCTTTACAAGTTCATACGGCATTGGATGCAGCAAAGACATTAGCTAAGCAAGGGGTCGAGGCAGAAGTGATTGATCCTCGTACATTGGCTCCTCTTGATATGGATACGATTTTACAATCAGTAAAGAAAACGGGGCGTGTTTTAATTGTCCATGAAGAACCAAAAACAGGCGGATCTGGGGCAGAAATTGCCGCGCGAATTTCAGAGCATGCCTTGTTTGACCTTCTAGCTCCTGTAAAGCGAATTGGGTCGCCAGATGTCCCAATTGCCCAAAGCATCTACTTGGAACAATTCTACCGTCCAAGTGAGCAGCAAATTTTAGATGTGGTCAGTGAATTAATGGAATTTTAATCGGCGAATCAATCAAAAAGCTGCTTCTATCAACCATGTTAGAAGCAGTAGATTTTTTGAATAGATGGGAGTGGAAAGAATGCTTGAAGTAAAAATGCCGCGTTTAGGTGTAACGATGCAAAATGGAACCGTCTCCTCTTGGCTCGTGAACGAAGGGGACCAAGTCGAAAAGGGTGAATATTTATTTGAATTAGAAACGGAAAAATCCACATTAGAAATAGAAGCGCAAACATCTGGAATCCTAAAGAAAATTTTGATTCCTGAGGGTGAAGAAGTCCCAATTAACACGATTATTGCTGTGATTGCAGCTGAAGATGAAGAAGTGGATTTATCTGTGTATGAACCAAGCGCAGCGGCTCATGAGGAAGTAGCTGTCAGTGCTCAAGTAGTGGAGAAGGAAGAAAGCAAGCCTCAAACCCAAACGAATCAGCGAGGGAGTATCTCTCCTAGAGCCCGTAAATTAGCGAAGGATTTGGGCGTTTCGATTGAGGAAATTGTTGGGACCGGCAAGGATGGCCTGATTACAGAAAGAGACATTCGTCATGCAGCAGCCAATGCCGATTCAGGCCAGAGTATTGGGATAAAGGAAAAAATCGCCCTAAATCATGTAAAACGGGCGATGTCAGAAAATATGGTGAACAGCTGGAACAGTGTTCCTCAATTTACTCAAATGGTCTCGGTAAACATGGAGAACGCCCTAAAGGTTAAAAAGGAAATAGGGAACATCTCTTTGAATGATGTGATCATCAAAACAATCGGAAACGCGGTTCAAGCGCAATCGATTGTAAACAGTCGGCTAGAAAATAATGAAATTATTGTGTTTGATGAAGTGAATGTCTCTGTTGCTGTCAATAGTCAGCATGGTCTGGTTGTGCCTGTTGTTAAAAATGTCCAGAAAAAATCGGTCTCGGACATTTCTAAAGAAGTAAAGGCACTATCTCAAAAAGCCGAGGAAAATCAGCTTACCGTAGACGATTTTGCCAACGGAACGATTACCGTCTCGAATTTAGGGGCACTAGGGATTGAAGCTGGGACGCCAATTATCAATGCTCCGCAATCAACCATCGTATTTGCAGGAGCGGTCCAAAAGGTTCCGGTCGTGAACGAACAGGATGAAGTCGTTATTGCACCAATCATGACCCTTTCCATTTGTTACGATCATCGCTTTATCGACGGAGTGACAGGGGCACAGTTTACAACAGAAGTAAAACAAGCCTTTGAAACCATCAAGGTGGAGGATTTACTGTAAGGGAGTTTTCTCTTACAGTTTTTTTGTGAACCTTTTCCCTACTTTATGTAGCTATTGGAGGTAATTTCGGGTTGTATTGCGTGAACTTATCCCAAAATGCCTATTCTACCGAAAGTTATAGGAGGAAATTTTCCAGAGCCATCGAATTTGTTTAAAAAGAAGCATGTTGTGTGTTGGGAGTGATTACCATCGAAAAAAAAGTCTATACTTTCAAGAATCGACTTCATTCCGCAGAAATGTCGGAGCGGGAAAAGTCTTTAAAAGGGATTTGGACCAATTATTTTAAATATGGAATCGACCTTGGGGAAGTTCGGTCAGTGATTCATTCCTCTTGGCAACGATCGCAATCCTACCATATCGACCCAAATGTGACTCAACCACCGATCTGTACAATCGAAACATTAAAGAAAAAACAGCTTGAAAACAAAGAGATTTTATCCGTGGTCAGACCCTTTATGGATGACCTATTTGAAATTGTTAAAGGCACAGATAGTATCATTGCTTTTTCGGATACAGATGGTGTTGTGTTGGATTTATGTGGGGATAGTGAAATTGCGTTAAATGCGGCTTCGGTAAACTTTACAGTTGGCGCAAGTATGTCCGAGGAGTTTATTGGAACAAATTCAATTGGAACATCCATTGCAACCGGAAAAGCTGTACAAGTGATAGGTGCTGAACATTATTGTGTTTCCTGGCACTCTTCCCATTGTTCCAGTGCTCCAATAAAAGACCCCTTCACGAACGACTTGATTGGCGTCATTACGCTGATTGGGTATGTTCGTTCGGCCCATCCTCATTCATTAGGAATTGTCAGAACGGCTTCAGAAACCATCACCAAATTAATTGAACATCAAGGGATTAAGAAATATATGAATCACTATTTTGGTGCTACCATCGATTTGTTTTCAGATGGAGTGATGATGGTGAATCAATTTGGAAAGATCATTCGCTTGAATAAAATCGCCACTCGGCTGCTAAAAATTCCAAGTGTTGAAAATATAAACGAGTTCATTTACAGTCATGACCAACTCCACCCCTTAATGAACGTTATACAAAAGGCGATTCATCGTAAGGACGCGATGACTCAATATGAAATTTCCTATCCATATGATGGTGGGTTTCAGTTATTGGTGACTGCTAGAAAAGTGATGGATGTTCAAGAGCGAATCGGGACGATTTTACTTTTACGGAAAAAGAAGATCGAAGAACATAAAAAACGAACAGCTACCCATACTTTTTCATCGCTCATTGGCGTAGATCCAGCGTTTAAGAAGGCAATCAAGCTGGGCACTAAAGCGTCTGACACCGATAAAAGTGTTTTGATTATCGGGGAAAGCGGTACAGGAAAGGAATTATTCGCACAAGCTATACATAACAAAAGCAATCGACAGGCCGAACCATTTGTGGCACTCAACTGTGGGGCAATTACCAAAGAATTAATTGCAAGTGAACTTTTTGGGTATGTCGACGGGGCCTTCACCAACGCGGCTAGAGGCGGAAGGAAGGGGAAATTTGAAGCCGCAAATGGAGGAACCCTTTTTTTAGACGAAATTGGCGAAATGCCGTTCGAACTTCAAGCCTATTTACTTCGGGTTCTTGAGGAAAAAGAAGTAGTACCCATTGGCGCTAATCAAGGCAAACCAGTTGATGTTCGAATCATTGCCGCTACCAATAAAGACTTGTATCAACTCGTCCAAGAAAATAAATTTCGCTTGGATTTGTATTATCGATTGAATGTAATTTCTTTGAACCTTCCAGCATTAAGGAAACGGAAGCAGGACATAGAGTTGTTTGTTAAACACTATTTGCCAACAAAAACTTTTAGCTCGGCGGTTTTGAAGTTCTTTTATGAATATAAATGGCCAGGAAATTTAAGGGAATTAAAAAATGTCACGGAGCAAATCGAACTCTTTTGCGAAGAGGATCAAGTGACAGAAGAGGATCTGCCAGATTATATGAACCGACAATTAAAAGAAAAAATGGAGACAACGAGTTTGTATCAAGCCGCCGCAAACGATACAAAAATGGAAACAATGATGGTAACCTTAAAAAATAGTAAAAGTGTCTCAGAAGCAGCGAAAAAACTCGGTATTTCGGCCAGTACATTTTATCGTTGGGCAAGTGACTACAATTTAAATATGAGAGAGCTACTACAAAAATGAGGTGTGAGAGGCGAATAGTGTCTCACACTGTTCGCCTCTCACACTTTAAATCAAATATTAATAGGGGAAAAAATAAAGATTGTCGAATAAAACATTCTAAAATATTTAAATGTAAAATCTTCTATTGCTTAGTAAATGGGAAAGGTAGTACCCTTATTCAGCTGTTACGAACAGCACAACAAAATAACTCTATTAAAAAACTTTTGTAATAAAGTGTTGACGAGAGAGTGATTCTGTTATATATTAAGTATCCGCTGTTGATGACAGCAACCACTCATTACAATAAATTATATTAAAATAATATTTTACTTGATTTAGTGAGTTGGATATGATACATTAATAAATGTCGCTTTTGAGCGATGATGAAGTAATTGTTCTTTGAAAACTAAACAAACAAGCGTCAACAAACAATTTTTATCATGTTTCTTCTATAATAATATAGAAAAACATGAGCCAACGTTTTATTTTATGAGCTAATCACTCTTTATTGGAGAGTTTGATCCTGGCTCAGGACGAACGCTGGCGGCGTGCCTAATACATGCAAGTCGAGCGGATCTGAGGGAGCTTGCTCCCAAAGATTAGCGGCGGACGGGTGAGTAACACGTGGGCAACCTGCCTGTAAGACTGGGATAACTCCGGGAAACCGGGGCTAATACCGGATAATTCTTTTCCCCTCATGGGGAAAAGCTGAAAGACGGTTTCGGCTGTCACTTACAGATGGGCCCGCGGCGCATTAGCTAGTTGGTGAGGTAACGGCTCACCAAGGCCACGATGCGTAGCCGACCTGAGAGGGTGATCGGCCACACTGGGACTGAGACACGGCCCAGACTCCTACGGGAGGCAGCAGTAGGGAATCTTCCGCAATGGACGAAAGTCTGACGGAGCAACGCCGCGTGAGCGATGAAGGCCTTCGGGTCGTAAAGCTCTGTTGTTAGTGAAGAACAAGTGCCGGAGTAACTGCCGGTACCTTGACGGTACCTAACCAGAAAGCCACGGCTAACTACGTGCCAGCAGCCGCGGTAATACGTAGGTGGCAAGCGTTGTCCGGAATTATTGGGCGTAAAGCGCGCGCAGGCGGTCCTTTAAGTCTGATGTGAAAGCCCACGGCTCAACCGTGGAGGGTCATTGGAAACTGGGGGACTTGAGTGCAGAAGAGGAGAGTGGAATTCCACGTGTAGCGGTGAAATGCGTAGAGATGTGGAGGAACACCAGTGGCGAAGGCGACTCTCTGGTCTGTAACTGACGCTGAGGCGCGAAAGCGTGGGGAGCGAACAGGATTAGATACCCTGGTAGTCCACGCCGTAAACGATGAGTGCTAAGTGTTAGAGGGTTTCCGCCCTTTAGTGCTGCAGCAAACGCATTAAGCACTCCGCCTGGGGAGTACGGCCGCAAGGCTGAAACTCAAAGGAATTGACGGGGGCCCGCACAAGCGGTGGAGCATGTGGTTTAATTCGAAGCAACGCGAAGAACCTTACCAGGTCTTGACATCCTCTGACAACTCTGGAGACAGAGCGTTCCCCTTCGGGGGACAGAGTGACAGGTGGTGCATGGTTGTCGTCAGCTCGTGTCGTGAGATGTTGGGTTAAGTCCCGCAACGAGCGCAACCCTTGTCCTTAGTTGCCAGCATTCAGTTGGGCACTCTAAGGAGACTGCCGGTGACAAACCGGAGGAAGGTGGGGATGACGTCAAATCATCATGCCCCTTATGACCTGGGCTACACACGTGCTACAATGGATAGAACAAAGGGCAGCGAAGCCGCGAGGTCAAGCAAATCCCATAAATCTATTCTCAGTTCGGATTGCAGGCTGCAACTCGCCTGCATGAAGCCGGAATCGCTAGTAATCGCGGATCAGCATGCCGCGGTGAATACGTTCCCGGGCCTTGTACACACCGCCCGTCACACCACGAGAGTTTGTAACACCCGAAGTCGGTGGGGTAACTAAGAGTTTGCGGAGCAAACTTGCTTCGTAAGCATAGAGCCAGCCGCCTAAGGTGGGACAGATGATTGGGGTGAAGTCGTAACAAGGTAGCCGTATCGGAAGGTGCGGCTGGATCACCTCCTTTCTAAGGATAATGCCGTAAGGGCATTCGGAATGCGAATCTTTCGATTCGTACTAAGCAAATTTAAAAATTTGCACTGTTGATTAGCTTGTTTGTTTAGTTTTGAGAGTGCAATTCTCTCAAAGCGGATTTATTTGTTCCTTGAAAACTAGATAATCGTAAGTAAGAAGGCAAAAGTAAAACACACATTTGTATCGCTTTTTTAATTTTTCTCTCTTATTAAAAAGAGAAACCATGACATTTATGTCAAACGGTTAAGTTAGAAAGGGCGCACGGTGGATGCCTTGGCACTAGGAGCCGATGAAGGACGGGACTAACACCGATATGCTTCGGGGAGCTGTAAGTAAGCTTTGATCCGGAGATTTCCGAATGGGGAAACCCACTGTTCGTAATGGAACAGTATCTTTACCTGAATTCATAGGGTATTGAAGGCAGACCCGGGGAACTGAAACATCTAAGTACCCGGAGGAAGAGAAAGCAAATGCGATTCCCTGAGTAGCGGCGAGCGAAACGGGATTAGCCCAAACCAGAAGGCTTGTCCTTCTGGGGTTGTAGGACACTCAACATGGAGTTACAAAGGAACGGGGTAAATGAAGTGGTCTGGAAAGGCCCGTCAAAGAAGGTAAAAACCCTGTAGTTGAAACTTCGTTCCCTCCTGAGTGGATCCTGAGTACGGCGGGACACGTGAAATCCCGTCGGAAGCTGGGAGGACCATCTCCCAAGGCTAAATACTCCCTAGTGACCGATAGTGAACCAGTACCGTGAGGGAAAGGTGAAAAGCACCCCGGAAGGGGAGTGAAAGAGATCCTGAAACCGTGTGCCTACAAGTAGTTAGAGCCCTGTGCATATTTCCTTCGGAAAATGCCGGGTGATAGCGTGCCTTTTGTAGAATGAACCGGCGAGTTACGATTACATGCAAGGTTAAGTCGAGAAGACGGAGCCGCAGCGAAAGCGAGTCTGAATAGGGCGAATAAGTATGTGGTTGTAGACCCGAAACCAGGTGATCTACCCATGTCCAGGGTGAAGGTAGGGTAACACCTACTGGAGGCCCGAACCCACGCACGTTGAAAAGTGCGGGGATGAGGTGTGGGTAGCGGAGAAATTCCAATCGAACCTGGAGATAGCTGGTTCTCTCCGAAATAGCTTTAGGGCTAGCCTCACGAAGTGAGAGTCTTGGAGGTAGAGCACTGTTTGGACTAGGGGCCCTCATCGGGTTACCGAATTCAGACAAACTCCGAATGCCAATGACTTATCCGTGGGAGTCAGACTGCGAGTGATAAGATCCGTAGTCAAGAGGGAAACAGCCCAGACCACCAGCTAAGGTCCCAAAGTATACGTTAAGTGGAAAAGGATGTGGAGTTGCTTAGACAACCAGGATGTTGGCTTAGAAGCAGCCACCATTTAAAGAGTGCGTAATAGCTCACTGGTCGAGTGACTCTGCGCCGAAAATGTACCGGGGCTAAACGTATCACCGAAGCTGTGGGTGGACATCTTACGATGTCCGCGGTAGGAGAGCGTTCTAAGGGCGTTGAAGCTAGACCGTAAGGACTGGTGGAGCGCTTAGAAGTGAGAATGCCGGTATGAGTAGCGAAAGATGGGTGAGAATCCCATCCACCGTATGCCTAAGGTTTCCTGAGGAAGGCTCGTCCTCTCAGGGTTAGTCGGGACCTAAGCCGAGGCCGAAAGGCGTAGGCGATGGACAACAGGTTGATATTCCTGTACCACCTCTTTATCGTTTGAGCAATGGGGGGACGCAGGAGGATAGGGTAAGCGCACTGCTGGATATGTGCGTCTAAGCAGTTAGGCTGGTAACGAGGCAAATCCCGTTACCGTGAAGGCTGAGCTGTGATAGCGAGGGAAATATAGTACCGAAGTTCCTGATTCCACACTGCCAAGAAAAGCCTCTAGCGAGATAAAAGGTGCCCGTACCGCAAACCGACACAGGTAGGCGAGGAGAGAATCCTAAGGTGAGCGAGAGAACTCTCGTTAAGGAACTCGGCAAAATGACCCCGTAACTTCGGGAGAAGGGGTGCTTTTTAGGGTGTTAAAGCCTTGAAAAGCCGCAGTGAATAGGCCCAGGCGACTGTTTAGCAAAAACACAGGTCTCTGCGAAGCCGCAAGGCGAAGTATAGGGGCTGACGCCTGCCCGGTGCTGGAAGGTTAAGAGGAGAGGTTAGCTCACGCGAAGCTTTGAATCGAAGCCCCAGTAAACGGCGGCCGTAACTATAACGGTCCTAAGGTAGCGAAATTCCTTGTCGGGTAAGTTCCGACCCGCACGAAAGGCGTAACGATCTGGGCACTGTCTCAACGAGAGACTCGGTGAAATTATAGTACCTGTGAAGATGCAGGTTACCCGCGACAGGACGGAAAGACCCCGTGGAGCTTTACTGCAGCCTGATATTGAATTTTGGTACAGCTTGTACAGGATAGGTAGGAGCCTTGGAAGCCGGAGCGCCAGCTTCGGTGGAGGCGTCGGTGGGATACTACCCTGGCTGTATTGAAATTCTAACCCGCACCCCTGATCGGGGTGGGAGACAGTGTCAGGTGGGCAGTTTGACTGGGGCGGTCGCCTCCTAAAATGTAACGGAGGCGCCCAAAGGTTCCCTCAGAATGGTTGGAAATCATTCGCAGAGTGTAAAGGCACAAGGGAGCTTGACTGCGAGACCTACAAGTCGAGCAGGGACGAAAGTCGGGCTTAGTGATCCGGTGGTTCCGCATGGAAGGGCCATCGCTCAACGGATAAAAGCTACCCCGGGGATAACAGGCTTATCTCCCCCAAGAGTCCACATCGACGGGGAGGTTTGGCACCTCGATGTCGGCTCATCGCATCCTGGGGCTGTAGTCGGTCCCAAGGGTTGGGCTGTTCGCCCATTAAAGCGGTACGCGAGCTGGGTTCAGAACGTCGTGAGACAGTTCGGTCCCTATCCGTCGTGGGCGCAGGAAATTTGAGAGGAGCTGTCCTTAGTACGAGAGGACCGGGATGGACGCACCGCTGGTGTACCAGTTGTCTTGCCAAAGGCATCGCTGGGTAGCTATGTGCGGACGGGATAAGTGCTGAAAGCATCTAAGCATGAAGCCCCCCTCAAGATGAGATTTCCCATAGCGTCAAGCTAGTAAGATCCCTGAAAGATGATCAGGTTGATAGGTCAGAGGTGGAAGCGCGGTGACGTGTGGAGCTGACTGATACTAATCGATCGAGGACTTAACCAAATTGAAAAGCGAAGGCGACTGTTCAACTTCGATAGACGTTGGAGAGCCAGCTATGCAAATTCCGGTTTTGGATTTGTTTGGATGGATCGAAACGGCCGAGAAGTTAGGAGCCGTAGCTAGACAACGATACTCAGTTTTACTTCTACTTCTTACACATTATCTAGTTTTGAGGGAATAAAGATCTTTGCGTAAGCAAAATATCTATCCTTTAATAAAATAGTCTGGTGGCGATAGCGAGAAGGTCACACCCGTTCCCATGCCGAACACGGAAGTTAAGATTCTCAGCGCCGATGGTAGTTGGGGGTTTCCCCCTGTGAGAGTAGGACGTTGCCAGGCATACTAAAAGCACAGATTATTGTCTGTGCTTTTTTATTTAAATATTTCTTCCATGTCTGGTTGGTTTTTAGTAGGCTAGTAGAGAAAATGATTAGCAACGTAATAGGAAAAACTTCTAGGAACTTCATTGGACGTTACAGAAAGTGGGATATTTAGCTGCTATTTCAGCCACTTTCTTTGGGACAAAGAACTTACCCTCCGTCCCTGAGCCATCATCTTAAGAAACGAACTGTACTGAATTTAAATTGGTACAATTTGACCTCTAATCTCACCTGCTGGATTTTGCTCAGTATGAGCATTAACATAGGTTAATTCTTTTTCCATGAATTTTAATAAATCTTGTACAGTTTCTATCCCTATGTCATTTTCTACAATATCGTCATCAGAAATTATTCCAGTCACAACACCTCTTCTAGTCGTAATCCCATTTTGCTCTTCTAGCGTTTCTAAGTCAGCGCCAAAAAGGAATACTATGACAGGTCCATTTACCCCACGTTTGCCAAAGTGGATATGTGCTTGAACAAAATTTCTAATGTTTTCAACTTCTAGTGCAAATTTTATCTTCGTTCTATTTTTATTAGCTGCAAATTTTGCAATTCCAAAAGCTTCTGTTTCCACAGGAGGGACTTCATTTTCACCTCTTAATCTCGCCTTAAAGAAATTTAACATTTTAATCACCTCTCTTTCTTGAAATAGTCTATGTAAGGCTGCTTTATTATGTATAGTTGGGAGACTATGAACTCTCAATTTAAACAATGGAATTAAAATAAGGTATGATTTAATTGACTACTATAAATATGAAAGGATGATGGAAATGAATTGAGGACAGCAAAATGATGATGCATTCTCTAACAATGAAAAAGCAGTGTTTTTTCTGCAGCTTGTTGCTTCTGGAAAAGTTCGAGAAGGATATGCCCGATACATAGGTGAGGACTTTTGCCACCATAACCCTTATTTTCGAGGGGATGCAGATTCTCTTATGTTAGCAATGGAAGAAAATGCATCCAAGAATCCTGATAAGATCTTTGATGTGAAGCGGGTGATTGCAGAGGGAGAACTCGTTGCAGTTCATTCATATGTAAAACAAAATCCAGGGGATCTTGGAGCAGCTGTTGTTCATATTTTCCGATTCGAAGATGATCAAATTGTTTATGGGATTTAGGACAACCTACACAGAGAATTCTCCTAATATGAATGGGATTTTTTAACCACATAGACATTGGGATCTTGGCTATATGTTTATAGGAACTGTTAGTTTTTCCCGGAAAATACGATAGTCACCAGGTTTATTAAAGCTTACTTAAGCGAAATTACCCCTTTTATTCTGATCAAAATTTTTGAATATGTTTGGGGTGGGATTACATATAAAGAATAAATGTTTGTCAACAGTACATATTTTCTAGTTATTTGTTTGTTATGAATTCCTAACATAGTACTCCTCCTAGGCGAACAGTGCCAGGCACTGTTCGCAATTGGACCAAACAAATTTGTGAATATCGATTGCATTTCCATTTTGAGTGGAAGGCGAAGTAGACCCAGTTTATCTGGGTCTGTTTTTGTATGTACGGATATACGCTATCCTAAGAAATATACCCTATAATTATAATTCCTTTACTTTCTCTTCAATACTCCCTTTTTCACCAAGGTAACGAGCGTGCCCTTATTCTTATATCTCTGATAGGCAATCAAACGATTCAAGTCTTTTATTGTTAATTTAGATGAATCAATGGCAAGTTCAAATTCATCTTTAACCTTATCAATCATGGATAGAGCATATTCGATTTGTTTTGGGGTTAAGGTGTAATCTTCATTGGACTCTGCTTTCGCTGGTGGTGCTTGTTCTGTCATGGTAGGTTGCATCGTAGCCGTATGTTCTTTTATTTTTGCATCGACTAAAGCTTCTATTTCTGATTGACTGATGGGTTTGGTTTCGGTTTGCGTTTTAGGTTGACTAGAGTTGGAATTAAACAATTTATCTATGATTCCTTTAAGCACAATATTCACTTCACTTTCCAAGGGGGTAACGTTCCCAGGTTTTCTTTTATTCTATTATTAAAATATTATATTGGAAAATACAATACATTTTGGTTATTTATCTCATTTTATAGTGATTTTTATGTCTAAAAATGCGAAATCGATCGCTGTTTACATTCTGATAGTTCGATGGGCATGGGTATTTGGTTTTCCATTAATGTATAATTATGGGGAAAAAACCGTATTTTTGTAGTATAATATAGGAAAATGTATGTTGGGGCGTTGATTTATGGCTATTACGATTCCAGAAACGATTCGAAGCTCTGCCACAACGGGTGAGAGACTTTTGTTTCGTACTCTTAAACTCTATTTACCGGATGATTATATCGTCTATTATGAACCTGAAATTCTCGGTAAAAGGCCCGATTTTGTCATTATCGGTCCGGAATTGGGTATTGTGGTTTTAGAAGTGAAAGATTATACCAAAAGTACCTTGCTGCAAGTGAATCATGAAGAATGGCATATTGTTGCTTCAAATGGGCAGCAAAGTGTTCAAAAAAGTCCGTTAAAGCAAGCGCGGGATAATATGTTTCATGTTGTGGATGTCCTGAAGAAAGATAAAAACCTTGTTCAGTTAGATGGAAAGTTTAAATTTCAACTGAAGTTTCCATACGGACATGGAGCGGTGTTTACACGCCTGTATGCAAAGGATTTTATTCAAGAGGGACTGTATTCAGTTATTGACCCAAAGTTTTGCTTAACAAGAGATGAAATTGATCCGGATAAGGAAGGTTTTTCAGAAGAAGTATTAATGGAAAAAATCTTGAACATGTTTGTTGTTCCTTATCGTCTGCGTGAGCCTCTCACACTAGAGGATATCAATGCGATTCGCTATCATTTGTTCCCAGAGGTTCGGATTAGTGCGGAATTTAAGCCGCCGGTCCCTTACCAAGACCAGCTGCTGCTTTCACTTCATGATATCAAAACGATGGATTTACATCAGGAAAACCTAGCAAAACAAATTGGGGATAAAAACCGATTAATTCGAGGGGTGGCAGGAAGTGGGAAGACCATCATTTTGGCGAGTCGCGCAAAAATGTTATCCAAGCAAAATCCTGATTGGAAGATTCTTATCCTTTGCTATAACATCTCTCTAGCCAATGCGATTCAACAAATGATTCTACATATGATGAATGAACCAGAGGACTTATTTGATTTTGATTTTTCTGCGGAGAGTTCGAAAAATCCAATCGATAACCAAAATATTGTTGTTCGGAATTTTCATTCTTGGTTAAAGAATGATTTGAAAATTCATGAACGTCAACTTCCGTCGCTTTTGGAGAAGTTAAAGAATAAGGAAGCGATTTTACCTACTTATGATGCGATTCTGATTGATGAGGGACAAGATTTCGATCCGGATTGGTTGAATCTTGTTAGTTCGTTATTAAATGAAAAGACGCAATCATTGTTGCTAGTGGAAGACCGTGCCCAGAGTATTTATAAACGAAAGCGCTCACTAGTGCAAGACACAGGTCTGAGTTTTCAAGGGAGATCCAAGGTGCTTTCGATTAATTATCGAAATACCAAGCAAATCGTTAAATTTGCTTGGGACTTTTATCGGCAGCATTCAATGTTTAAGAAGAAAGTGGTTAAACGGGATTTAGAAGGAGAAATCATTGCCCCACAAAGTACAAAACGGAAAGGACCTGAGCCTGGTATTATTAAGGCGAAACATTTTCCTGAGGAAATGCAGCTAGTGGTAAGGATGATTAAAAATCTCCACCAACAGAGAAATGTCCCACTTCATGAGATGCTGATTCTTTACCGAGTGAAAAAAACGTATAAGCACCCTTATATCGATACAATCAAACGTTCTTTAGAGGAAGCCGGTTTGCCTTATTATTGGATTACAGAGAACGATACGTCGAAACGCTCCTTTGAAAGAGAAGACGAGAGGGTTAAAATTAGTACCATTGACAGTAGCAAAGGGTTAGATTTTCAAGCTGTATTTATTGTCAATGTCGACTCTATGCCCTTCCCATTGGAGGAAGATAAGGAGCGAGAAGTATCCCTCTTTTATATTGGCATGACGAGAGCAAAGGACTATCTTTGTTTGTCTTATTCAGGGGAGTCGGAGTTTACACAGTACTTGGATTCTGTGAAAGAAGAAAGGCTAAAGAGTAAACAGGGGATTAAAGCAACGAATCAATAAGTATAAAAAAAGCCCTTAGCAAAGGGTTTTTCTTTTTACCAAGTAGATAACAACCTTGGATATTAGGGAAGGTGTTATGAGGGGTATTGGTATTGGCGTACAATCGGGTCAATTAGCGCGCCCGTCCAGTCCTTATTAGGGAACAGAGTTCCTCGGTACAGAAAACCAAAAAGCTAGTAGAAAGGAGAAATCTCTACTAGCTTTTTTTGTTTTAATTGAAGCATGGTCTATATTTGGGAATTGAAAGTTTCTTTGACCGTAAAAAACATGACTTTTTCTTAAAAATTCTATGTAAACTTATATAACAAAATAATTTGAGAAAACTAAAAGTATTGTTATAGTGAAATCAAACATTGGAACATACTCTTTGGCCAATCAATAGATTATAAATGACTTGTTTTAAATGTTCCCTTATAAAAATAGTAAATAAACTCAGCAAAATTGTGGTATAAAAGTTTCAAAAAGTAACCTGAATTAATGTTTTAAAAATTCAGAAAAGTTATTTACTTTTACTGGGAACCTCTGTATAATTCACTATATAATATAAAGTTATAACTTTATAAGTTAGGAGAAGGACCGTATGAAATTAGAGAGAGATTCGCCAATCCCCTTATATCACCAAGTAATGGAAATCTTAGAGACGAAAATTACAACTGGCGAATGGAAAGATGGTGATCGATTACCTACTGAGAACGAACTAGCGGATCAATTCAATATTAGCAATATTACCGTTAAAAGAGCCGTTCATGAGCTAGTTGATAAAGGGTTGTTGTATCGACAAAGGGGAAAGGGTACTTTTGTCGCTCCGCAAATAAAAGAAGGGGATATATTTAAATTATTAACTTTCGGAGCGGAAGAAGAGTATCCACACAAAACAATTGAATTTTCCATTCAAGAAGCCGGAATAAAAGTATCCACGCTACTTAGCATAAAAGACAAAGACCTCATTGTGAAAATCTTGAGACTTAAATTGGAAAACGACAAACCAATTGGGATCGAGCATACCTACTTAAATCATCAATTATGTCCATTCATTACCCAAACAACGATTGAAAATCAATTGTTTTATAATGCGCTACAAAAGCAAAATATAAAACTAGGAAAAGCAAAGATATACTTTTCAGCTATTTTTGCCAGTGAAGAAGAAGGAAAACTTCTACATGTAAAAAAAGGCACTCCATTAATCTCGATTAAACGAATCACCTATACACAATCAGAGGAAATTATTGAGTATTCCACTTTTATTGTGCGACAAGATCATGCGCATTACTTTATTGAAGTTTCACTGTAAAAAGGCCTAGGCACTGAATGAATCATTCAATGCCTATAGGTATAAATAACTGAATATTCATAATTTTCACGGGAGGGGAGATAGTATGTCGTTTATCGACAAACACCCACGATTACAAGAAGTACAGATTGAAGAAGTTACCATCCATTATGATGGTACACCTATAAAAACGAGAAAAGGGGTTAGTGTGGCTGCTGCACTGATGGAGCAAGGCATGAAAAAGCTTGGGGAAAGTCGCAAAATGAATCAATCTAGGGGAGTATTTTGTGCTATCGGTCGGTGCCATAGTTGTTTTGTCACCATTAATGGCGAAGAACATGTTCGTTCCTGCATGGTCCAGGTTGAGGAGCATATGGAGATCCATCCAAATTTAAGAGACCCAGATGTAAGGAGTAGTTGCCATGAAGACTGAGTTGTTAGTTGTCGGAGGTGGGCCAGCCGGGTTAATGGCTGCAATCGAAGCAGCCGAGAATGATGTGGTGGTAACCATTGTTGAGGAATCACACCATCTTGGAGGGCAATTAAGGCAACAAACACAATTCCTTGATACCTTGCCGGAGGGATTGCCAAGAATGAGGGGCGTTCAGCTAGCAAAGGAATTGGTACAAAAAGTAACAAACAATGAAAACATTCATGTGTATACCAATCATGCCGTCATCGGAATATACGAGGACGGAAGAGTCGGACTGAATAACGGAAGAGAAATCCTTTCTTGTCAGGCAGACAAGGTCGTCGTTGCAACGGGAGCTGACATTCAAGCCGTCTTTTTTTCAGGATGGACCTTGCCGGGTGTAATGACCATTGGCGCCAGCCAAATCATGGTGAATCGGGAAAGAATCAAACCAGGAAACGCTTCGTTAATGGTTGGTTCTTCAGATTTTTCTTTAGAAGTGGCCCTTCAACTACAGGAAGTTGGGATTGAGATCTTAGGGATTGTTGAAAAAGAGACTAAGTTTCAATATCGGAACGAGGACCTTGCGAATCTCGTTAGGGCAAAGGGGATTCCCCTTTTAAACAATAGTTTTGTTGAACAGGCAAAAGGAAACGGGCAAGTTGAAAAAGTCCTCTTAAACCAAGATGGGAAGATAGAAGAATATGAAGTTGATTTGGTTTGTGTAGATGGTGGTCTAAATCCAATTGTAGAGCTCTGCCAATTATATGATTGTAGTTTTACCTTTAATGAAAAACTTGGAGGATGGATTCCTAGCTATCAGCCAAACTTTCAATCTAGTGCGGATGATGTGTTTGTCGCTGGAAATGCGGCCGGGATTACTTGCCAAGGAGCGGTACTGATAACAGGAAAGCTAGCAGGCTTAAGTGTTGCGGAGTCCTTGGGCAAAGTTTCGCCACAAGAGGCAGACCTGATTAGGAGTCATTATTGGAGTGCATTATCGAAAGTGGAGCAGACTTTTGACCCATTGGTCCATGAGGCGAGAATCCAACATGTTCGAACTGAGAACCAAGTGCAAGTCAAAGTCTATGAATCTTAAACAAAGCGATTGAGGAGGGCGAAGTTTGGATAAATCAGTGATTATTTGCCGCTGTGAGGAAATTAACATCGATGAAATCGAAACCGTATTAAAGCTCGGTGCCGAACGATTTGACGATATTAAACGAATTACTAGATGTGGAATGGGGCCATGTCAGGCGAAAATGTGTTTTAAACCTGTCGCAGATTTAATATCTGAATATACAGGAAAGACTCTTGCAGAGATCCCACCAGCTCGCGCAAGAATGCCATTAAGAATGACGAGAATGAGTGTGATGGCTTCTAATCTAGAGTCTGGTTCAACTATAAAAGCAGTTTTAGAAGATGGTGATCCTGATGACGAATAATCCGAATCAAACCGTTTATGACGTGATTGTCATTGGTGCAGGGGTGATCGGAAATAGTATTGCTTACCATTTATCCGAACGAAAGTCGGATGAAATTCTTGTCATTGATAAAGGATTTCCGTTGGGAGGGACATCTGGGTCTACGCAAGCATGGGTGTGGGTACATACAAAAACCCCAACAAGTTATGGAGAGTTAAGCCTATTTAGTTCTGAACTGTATCCCTATTTGGAACGAAAAATCGGGGACGTGGAGTACAAACGGACAGGTGGAATCGCCCCGTTTTTTACCGAAAGTGATCGGGAACGAGCTTTGAAATTGGCAGAAAGTCAAGCCAAGGTGGGAATTGACATAAAAGTACTGAGTCGAGAAGAGGTCCTTGAAAAAGAACCTGCCTTTTCCCCTCATGTAGTTGGTGCAACCTTCAGCAAAATCGATGGAAATGTCAACCCGTTTCGTTTGTTGGAACTTTATACAAGAGCAGCTAAAAATAATGGCGTAGAGTATTCGTTTTATAACGCTGTTATCGATATAGAAAAGCAAGGGGACGGGTATGTTGTACACTCCCAAAAAGGAACGTTTAAAACGAAAAAATTGGTGATTGCTGGGGGACCTTGGGCGAAACAAATTGGAAAATTTATGAACGTTGATATTCCTGTCAAGTTAGTAAGAGGTCAAATTTTAATAACAGAGCCGTTAGCTCCTTTATTGAATTATACAATAGGAGGAATCAGACAAGCGACCAATGGAGAAGTGTTAATTGGCTACTCCATGGAAGAGGTAGGGTATAACCGAAGGGGTACACTAGATGTAATTCAAGAAACTGCAAATATGGCCATTTCCTTTGTCCCTGCACTAGCAAATGCAAATATCGTCCGTTCCTTCTCAGGGGTACGGGTCGTTCCACACGATGGGCTGCCAATATTAGGGGAAATACCAGGGAATAAAAATCTTTATGTCGCCTCGATGCATAGTGGGATTACGTTATCTCCGGTGGTTGGGACGTTAATGTCAGAGCTATTATCTGGGGAAGAGACGTCGGTGCCACTTCATCCGTATTCCATTACTAGATTTGATAGAAGCAAACAAGAAATCTAATTCTTGGAAGTGAGTGATCAATGTGAAAGCATTTATAGAAAAATTACAAAAAGCCCAACGCCTTGTTACCCTTTTTCTTATTTTATTATTGCCGTTGTTGGTGTTTATTCAAGTTCTTTTAAGGTACGTTTTTAAAGCACCATTAATGGGAATTGAGGAACTGATGTTATTTCCTATTATTTGGTTATATATGTTAGGTGGGGCGAATGCGTCGATGGAGAGAAACCATATTTCATGTGGTGTTTTTACGATTTATATTAAAAAAGAGAAAACGAAAAACTTTTTTAATTTAATTACGTCCATCCTCTCCTTTTTAATCAGTAGTTGGCTTACCTATTGGGCGTTTCAGTATTTTCTATATTCCTTTAAGGTGTGGAAAGTAAGTAATTTGCTTTATATCCCAATGTTTCTTGGGGAAAGTGCTGTTTTTGTCGGAGTATTCCTCATGACCCTATACGCAGCGATGGACATTTTCAATAACTATAAAAAGCTTCGAAACACTGTATCAGTAAAGGGGGGATTTGATGTTAACAGTAGTAATACTTGATGTGATTTTACTAGTTTTCCTCTTATTCATGAATGTACCTCTTCCTTTTTGTTTTGGTGGAGCATTATTATTCATGGTTGTGTTTGGGGATGTCTCCATGCAGAGTATGATGCTTTGGACTTTTAATCAAACCATCAGTCCCGTCCTATTAGCAAGTCCGCTGTTTATCCTTGCTGGTGTTGTCATGGGAGGAAATGGGATTGCGAAACATTTACTGAATTTTGCAGATGTTTTTATCGGAAGGCTTAAGGGCGGGATTGGTGTTGTTTGTGTCACAACATCGGCCTTTATTGGAGCCGTTTCCGGAAGTGGTTTTACTGGTGTAGCTGCAACAGGACCGATTATGATCCCTCGAATGGTTAAACAAGGCTATCCAAGAGGGTATGCAACGGGATTGGTTACCGTGTCATCCGTTCTTGGACTTCTTATTCCACCGAGTGTCATCATGATTTTATATGGTTGGGTAACAAATACATCAATATTAGCTGCCTTTTTATCCACCCTAGGCCCTGGTCTATTAATCGTTGTGTTATTCTCGATCATTAACCTTGTCTGGACTCGTAAATTTAAAAACATACAGTTGGAAGAACCACTTCCAAGACCAGAAAAAATCAAACTGGTCAAAACTCGAGGACTACTGGCATTTCCGGCGTTACTACTACCCATCATCATTTTAGGTGGTATTTATGGAGGGATTTTTACACCGACAGAAGCTGCAGCTGTTGCTACCATCGTTGCAATCCCAATTGGCTTTTTCGTCTACCGGGAATTGAAAATGAAACAATTTCTTGCGCTTGCTGAAGAATCCGCCACTTCTGTGGGTGCGATTATGTCGATGATCTTTTTTACCTTAATGTTAAGCCAAACCTATGTATTAGCGCAGGTTCCCCAGGCGATTATTGATGTGTTTTTTGGAATCACCGATAACCCTATTATTATGTTGTTGATTATAAATGTTTTCTTGTTTCTGGTAGGGATGATTGTAAATGACGCCACCGGAATGATTCTGGTTGCCCCTTTACTTTTACCTTTAATCAGAGAACTTGGCATTGACCCCGTTCATTTTGCAGCAATCATGGGTGTGAACTTGGCAATGGGTGGAGTCACTCCTCCATATGCGAGTATTTTATATTTGGGAATGCGTATAGGGAAATGTGAGTTTTCCGAAATCCTTAAACCAACATTAGTCTTCCTGCTCTTAGGGTATTTACCTGTTGTATTCCTCACTACTTTCTGGCCAGATTTAGCGTTATATCTTCCAGGAGTCTTTGGTTTACTAGATAACTAGTTTATTAACGATTTTAGGGGGTGATAAGTAAGGCAGGGGAATAAAAACCTTTATAGTTTCGATACCAGAACAGGGGAAACGGCTTGGTTTAATTTACGGAATATTTTGTAATCTTTGATGAAAATAGTCAATGAGAGTTTCGTGGAGGTTTTTATTAACATGGGGATTTCCTCACAATTAATTCTAGGGGGCTAAATAGTGAATTTTAAAAAATTTAGTTTGTTTGTCATTATTCCTTTTCTAACAATCGTAGGGCTTATAGGCTGTTCTTCTTCGTCATCGTCTGAAGGGGAAGGGGAGAAAAAAACATTTAAAATTGGTCATATTCGTCCAGATGGTACTGGAACGGATGAAGATGTAAAGTGGTTTGCTGAAAAGATTGCGGAAAAAACAGATAATAACGTTGACTTTGAGGTTTACCCAGCCAGTCAGCTTGGCGACTACACAGTTGTACAAGAGCGCGTAAGTATGGGAGATATTGAAATGCAACTAGCACCTGTTGGTCCCTCTCTTAATCCGAATATGGGCTTAACTTATACCCCATTTTTGGTGACAAATTGGGAAGATGCACTAGAGTATTATGGTCCTGATAGTGAGATTGCCAAGATGGTTGATGAAATGTTGCAAGAGCAGAATATTAAACTATTAGCCACTTATCCAAAATACTTTGGTGGAATCGCCCTGAAGGAGAAACCTGAAAACCCAGCTGATTTAAGTAAAAAAGATATAAAAGTACGTGTACCTGCTACAAAAGCGTTTGAATTAGCAGCAAAGGGATTAGGGTATACACCGACGCCTTTACCATTCGCGGAAGCATTTACATCCATGCAAACTGGTATTGTTGATGGAGTGGTCGGATCTGGGGCAGAAGGATATTATGCTGACTTCCGTGATTTAACGAAATATTACCTACCGATCAATACGCATTTCGAAATGTGGTACCTCTATATCAGCAATGATACTTGGGAGAAGTTATCTGCAGAGGAGCAGGAAATTTTCCAGACTACTGCAAAAGAGTTGGCAGAAGCAAGGTTTGAAGCAGCTCCAGCAGAAACAGCAGATTTTGAACAAAAACTACAAGATTCCGGGATTGAAATTATTGAGTATACCGATGAAGAACTAGACACTATTGCCAAAGAAATCCGGAAAAACATTTGGCCTGAACTAGAAAAGGAATATGGCAAAGAGTTATTCGAGCGTGTTACGAAAGGAATAGATTATTAACGATTGGATTCGTCAATCCTCAAGCATGCTTCAGGCATGCCTGAGGATCCTGTTTTTATTATTGTATGTAAGCTGGAAAGGAGGCAATATACTCAGTGGATGCAGATATTGGTGTTATCGGCGTCGGAACCATGGGAAGTATGGCTATGTGGCAACTTGCTAGAAAGGGAGTATCCGTACTAGGCTTTGATCAATATGGTACAGGACATGACCGGTCGGCGGCTGGTGGGGAAACGAGGTTATTTCGGACAGTATATTTTGAAGGGGATGAATATGTCCCGATTTTAAAAGAAGCCAAGAAGTTGTGGTCACAGTTGGAAGAGGAGTCGGGAAATACCTTGCTCACATTGAACGGCGGAGTGATGATTGGGAATCCGGAATTTGTTGAGATGCAAAATGCTATCAAGTCAATCAAAAAGTTTGATTTGGAGCATGAGATTCTAACCCCTGAGCAAGCAAAGGCAAAATATCCACAACATCACCTTACCTCCGATGAAATCATGATCTATGATAAAAATGCAGGGGTTATACGTCCGGAATTGTCCATTGTTTCTGCGGTTCAACGTGCTGAAGAGCTAGGGGCAAGGATTCTTCGGTATACGAAAATTGAAAAGATAGTACCTGATCGTGATGGTGTAACCATTGTCGCTAATGATCGAGAATACCGAGTTGGCAAGGTGTTGATTACCGCAGGACCGTGGGCAGGTAATCTCCTCCCCCAATTAAAAGACTCCTTAATCGTCAAGCGAGTTGTTTTGTCCTGGTATGCGCCAAAAGATATGAATCAGTTTACCATTGAAAATTTCCCGGTATTTGCTCACCTAGGTATAGACTTTAAGCTAACCGGTACCCCAACGGTGGATGGGAGTATGGTGAAGGCTTCAAACAATCCTTCTTTTAAAGTTGTTGGAGATCCAAGTACGTTAGAAAAAGAAGTTTCTTTAGAGGAAGTCCAGACCGCCAGCCAATTTATTCAAGAAAAAATTCCAGGATTGGTTCCACATCCTGTAAGAGCAACTGCTTATATGGATGCTTGTACACCGGATGGACATCCAATTGTCGGAGAAGTTCCGGAAATCGAAAATACGGTCTTTATGTGTGGTTTCTCGGGTCACGGTTTTAAAATGTCCCCGGTAATGGGGAAAATAGCTGCTGATCTTTTAGTAGAGGGGAAAACAAGTTATCCAATTGATCACCTTTCCCCAAAGCGACTAGTAAATGACCTACCATTAGTGAAACCTTGAATTAAAGGAGCAGGGACGGAGGGACAGGTTCATTGTCCGTAGGGTCCCCGCGGGCAAAGTAAGAGGATAAATAAAGAGGAGCATTCCCCAAAAACGTCTAGTGAATCCTTCGCTAGACGTTTTTGTTTTTTTTCGTTGGTAATGATATATAACCTATGAAAGGTATATTCATAGTTGAAGCGATCGTGGTCCAGGATGGAAAAATACAGAAAACTCGCAACCTATTTGAATCCTATTATCAGCAAAAAGAGATGATTGTTGACGGGGAAGACGAGAACGAAGAGAATCATGCTCCAGCGCACAGTTCTTAATCCCTGTGGGTTTGGTGAATTGGATGAACGGGTAAAAGCTCATCCTGATGCTGTATTTTTAATAATACAAGTGAGGACAGAATCCGATTTCGAAGCCATTTTATGTAAAACTTTGGTATAGATACATACATACAAACATTAGGAGGGGGCAAAATGGAAACCGAAAAATTAAAAAAGAATTTTAAGATTTTCCTAGCTGTGGCATTATCTGGTAGTTTGATTATGAATTTTATGTTGATTTCAAAAGTGAATGACCTTAACAACCGTTTAGATCATGTCTCTTCCGACCAACAGAATATCCTTCATTCCGTCAACAGCCAATCAGGCGAGATGCAACAAATTTTAAATCAATTCAAGGAAGAACTGAGTTGGCTTGGTCCAGTTGAACTGGATGTGAATACAAATGCTTTGGAAGAAGGGCAAGCGCAAGTTCGTTTCAAATGGCAAGTAAAGGAGCGGGAAACGGATTCGAAGGTTTTCTTTCATTATGCGACCGGCACAAATAGTGAATTCGAAAAGTTGCAAGCGGAAGAGCTAGAACAAGGTCTTTTCCAAGCAAAGATCCCGATAACGGTTAAGTTAGAACCGCTATGGGATGTTAGGGTGATTGAATCTCGCTCAAATATGGAAGAGATGACTGAAACGGCAAAGGAAGAGGAGCGAATGGAGCAATACTCCTTGAAGTATTTCGTTTCGGTTGAATCTGGGGATGCCGTCAAGAGTAGTGAGGTTCAGTCGGAATCGCTCGATTATTTGGGTACAAACCAATATGGTATTCTTCAAGGAGATCTTCATAGGAAAGGAAAGCAGGCTAGTGTAACACTTATGCAGCACAAAACAAGCGGCGAAACCTCTGTTGTTGAAGAAGCTTATCTTTTAAAATATCAGGATGGTACGTTCATGGGGGAGGAACCATTACAATTGGAGAACGATCAGGACGAAAACTTGCGGCATTTTCAATTGTGGGAAATCAGTCCATACGAAGAGGATATGCGATTTGTCATTAAAGTCGTCTATCGCGACGGGGCCACCTTTGAGAGGGAAGTCAATTAGAGAGGTTTTGTTTTGATAGTAAAATACACAAAAAAGGATCAGAGTCTCATCTGATCCTTTTTGCCCTGAAATAACAGTCTTCTTCAACTAACGCAACTTTTTCTTTAAGTACAATCTGAATTAAGAGACTTTTCTAATACTAAAGCATTCTTATCCAATAAGTGGAGAAAAACGGGTGCTACCATCATTATGACCATTGTTCCTTTTTTTCAAAACGCGCGCAACCTTTAATACATGTTCGAGACTTTTCTTTATATCCTGCATCCCCATTTCAGCAGCTGGTTTCCTAGCAATAATCACATAATCATTACCTGTACGAACCTCGTCCTTTAGTTCAAGGAATGCTTGGCGGATATATCTCTTGATTTGGTTTCTTGTTACTGCATTCCCAAGCTTTTTACTAACAGATAATGTCTGGGTTTTAATAAAAAGCAAGTTACCGTTACCTATTAAAAAAGCAAGGCCCGATTGGCCCTGCTTTTTAATTGACTATTACCTTTCCAACCATTCCTTCATTTAAATGGTAACGACATATCAGCTCATATGTACCAGGCTTTTCCGGTTTCACGGTAATGGTTTTTTCTTTTCCCGGCTGGACTTCTGCGTCGATGCTAAGCTCTTTCACTGTGAAGGTGTGTTCTTTCTTACCAACGTTTTTCAATATCAACGTTGTCGTCTTTCCATTGGGAATAGTGATGACCTTTGGATTAAAGTAATCATCGTTCAACTCGACTTCAATCGGTTTCTCCGTCTCTATAGGCTGTGTTGCAACACGGGATTCGGCAAATACGCCGATTGAGCCTGAAGTTGTCACAACCATAATCATTGCAACTAAAACCACCAATCCTGCTAACCACTTTTTCACTGACATTCTTAACCCCTCCTTTCCTAATCTCTATTTTTTACCATTTCATTAATAATTATCAATTTAAATTGGGGGTATACAAAGACTTATACGATTTTACAATTGATGAATTAAGGAATGTTTTGAAATCATTACAAGCAAAATCGATTAGAAGCCTTCAGGATAAAAAATCAACGATTGAACGCTACATAGCCTAGGCTATTTCCCACAAAAAGACTAAATATAGAGTCAATCAAGCGATCGCTTTTGATTCTAGAAAAAAGTTAGATGACTTACTAAAAAGAGAATTTGATTCTAGAAAAGGAACTGCTCTTCGAAATCCCATTAGAAGCAGACAAAGCACAGGACGGTGTTATTTTGGCTTGCTTTTCGACGGTGTTAGCCATAAAAATGAATTTCTTGAATTGAGAGAATTAACAATGCAGCATATTGATGAGGATAACCAAGAATCGTTTTACAGGATAGAAGGATCCCGATGAGTGCTGAAACCGCTGTTCTAGTTAGGTTAGCTCTTGTTGAAGATACCTATTTGAGCACGAAGGTAGAAAAACCACGTAACTATAAAAATGCAAAAGGTGTCCATATTCTTAGAGGCCTTAGAAATAAATCGACCATAAATGGGCAAATCGTAAGTCAACGGATTATAAGGATGTCAGAGATCTTTGACCAAGAATACATCAATGCGACAACGGTTTCATATAGTGGACAAATCCATATGGCAATCGAATTAATAAAGAAAGAAAATTTAATCATAATAGATGAGACAATCCCCCTAGTCGTATGGTTAAAAATAGTCTTCTCATGCCGAGAAGACTATTTTTCGTCCATCAATTGTATTACAGCAGGGAGGTCTGCCGGTGCCCACTTTAAGGATTCCAGATTTTCTCTTTTCAGCCAGATGAGCTTTGAATGTTCCTTTGCTATTGGGGTGCCGAGGACAATTTTAGCTTTGATTGAAAGGAGGTTAATGACGAAGGAATCGTACTCGTGGGTGTTTTCGTTAAATATTTCACGGGAAGTTTCGAGTCTACACCCAAGTTCTTCTGAAATTTCCCTCACTAAGGCTGAGTAAGGTTCTTCATTTTCCTCTACTTTTCCACCAGGAAATTCCCACTGATTTCCCATCGACATCTTTGGGGACCGCAGGGCGCAGAGGATTTCGTTTTGGTCATTTTCGATGATTGCTGCCACGACTTTTATTTGTTTTTTCATGTTGGCCCTCCAGCAGTATTCTAATTTTTTCTATCATATCACGATGGGGGGGTGTATTAAAATGACGGATGAGATTTTTCATAAAATACATCTATATGCAATATTGTTAGCTACCAGCAAATGGTATAATTTTATCTAACTGAATCTGTCCCTACAAGGAGGAGTCAATATGTTCACCGACTTAAACAAGGAACTCCAAGAGATAAAGGAAAATTTGCGGAAGAAAAAGAAATATGAAGATCACTTACAGCGTGCAGAAGCGTTTTTAAACGAAGAGGAAAAGAAACAAGAGGAATTGAAAAGGCAATTATTAAAAGAGGAAGAAGACATCGAACGCTTAGAAGGTTTTTCATTCACTAATATTTTTTATACAATCACTGGGCGCAAGTTAGAAAAGTTAGATAAAGAACAACAAGAAGTTTTAGCTGCTAAGTTAAAGTTCACAGAAGCATTGGAAACCGTGGAAGATTTAAGGAAGGAAATACAAGCATATAAGGATAAGTTGCTTTACGTTGATGATGTGGCTCAAAAGTACAAGGAAATCCTCAGTACGAAGGAACGGCTAATCCTTGATACTAAATCGATCTGGAACGAGGAACTCTATGATTTAACAGAGCAAGAAGCAGGTCTCTCTAGCAATCTGAAAGAATATCAGGAAGCGATTGAAGCAGGAGAAGAAGGTTTAGTAACCCTTAATGAGGCCATACAATCATTAGAATCAGCAAAAGGATGGTCAACCTTTGACATGTTTGGCGGGGGTCTCATATCAACCGCTGTAAAACACAGCCATATGGATGAGGCGAAGGGACATATCCATCGGGTTCAAAAGCAATTACGCTATTTTCAAGATGAACTGCTAGATATTGAAAATCATTATAAAACCAATTTGGAAGTTGACGGATTGCTAACATTTGCTGATTACTTTTTTGATGGTCTTATCTTTGATTGGTTTGTCCATGGTCAGATATCCGATTGTTATGATCAAGTCATGAAAACCAAGAAAGATGTATCAGAGATGGTCAAAAAATTAAAAGAACAGAAAGACAGCCTTAGAAGAGAACTATCAACTATTAAAGAGAAAAGAAGAATCGTATTGGAGTCTGCGAATTAATTGAAAAATGGGGTCTGTCCTAAGCTTCGACGCCGTTGGTAGTTGGGGGTTTCCCCCTGTGAGAGTAGGACGTTGCCAGGCAAATCGAAAGGACAGCTGATTATTGGGTTGTTCTTTTTTTGTTTTTGCAAAATTAGTTTGAGTTTAATCCCTTAGTAGAATTTTTTTGGTATGATTCTGCTGGTATATCGGAACTACTAAACAGAGAGTATGGGCTTACTGTTATATTAAAGGAATCATACACATTCTGACCGATAGGAAACATCATTTTCATAAGAGTAAACAAAAGGGGATAGATATAGATGAGGATTAACCCAAACCTATTAACGGAAACGGAACGATACCATTATGATGAACCTACTTGTGGCGTCCTAGTTGATGTTTTCCGTAATGGAAATCACTGGCATGCCATTGCCATTGCAGAAAACTCCGAATGGTATTGTCACAATGGCCTTGGGGATACAAAAGAGCAGGCCATGGAAGAAGCTATTATTGGTGTCATAAGCCTAGTCAATGATCGGGATTAGTAGACATGGAAAAAATTGTGGATAATTGTTCATCCGCTGCAAAGAATGCTTTTTATTTGTTTTATATTACCTTTCATCCAATTCAACTGATGCTCTTCTAGTAAAAGAAGAGCATTTTTTAGTATTTGAAATTCCTGTAGAAATTGCTTTTGGGTAGGGTCGCGAGGGACAGGTATTACCTTGTCCCAGCTGATTTTAATGGCGGGACAAGGTGCCTGTCCCTATGACTTTTCCCATAATTTTGTATTTAAGGGTGTATAAATTTCGTCCCCATGGATTTGCTTATGGATAATCAGATTAGGATATGCCTCTGTATTTTTGACCTCTTTATGCCTTGCTCGGAAACTCATCCCTAAAATTTCCTCGATGTGTTTCTTCCCACTAAACATTCAGATTCCCCCTATATCACTTGATAGGAATATTTTAACCTTATTGGTTAAATTTCATGTGAAATGAAAATATCTTCGTCATACAAAGGAGTATAGTAGCAACTTATTTGAAAAATAGATATGTTAGTCCCGAAAAATTTCAGTTCGTATACATACATGGAAAAAAGTAAAAAGGTTAAAGTAAGTTTGACTTAATGAAAGGTTGTTACCAAACAAATAGAGTAAGGAGCTGGAGCTGAAAGGATGGAAAAGGATAAGAGTTACAAACAAACTGATTCTAAAAATAATAGTAGGGGTTTTCAATCTACAAATCCCAATGGTGACCAACAGAATCAAAATCATGATCTGATTCAATCGGAAAAAATGCGCTACAAAAATGCAGATCAAATTTATGAATAAAAGCTATGTTTTGATTCGAAAAAAATATTCAAATAATAGAATGATTATGATGAAAATGGAGCTGATTCTATGTCTAATCCAATCCCTCATGAAGACGGAATGGACCATACTTTAGATGTAATAAGAGAAGGATATTTATATATTTTAAATAGGCGCAATAGTTTCCATTCAGATGTTTTTGAAACCCGATTACTCGGAAAGAAAGCGATTTGTATGGGCGGGAAGGAAGCGGCTGAAGTTTTTTATGATCCTGAAAAATTTGAGAGGGAAGGTTCGGCACCGAATCGAATCAAACAGACTTTGTTTGGAAAAGGGGCGGTTCAGACGTTGGACGGGGAACAGCATAAACATCGGAAGGAAATGTTTATGTCGCTCATGACCCCTGATAATCTCAACCGTTTAAAAGAATTGGTCAAAGGACATTGGGAGAAAGCTGCCAAGAAGTGGGAACAGAAGGATGAGATTGTTTTTTATGAAGAAGTTCAGGAAATATTATGTAGATCTGCTTGTGAGTGGGCAGGGGTACCAGTGCCAGATGATGAACTGAAAAATCTAACCAATCATTTGGAGGCAATGTTTGAGTCACCGGCCGCGCTAGGGCCAGATCATTGGAAAGGTAGGAATGCAAGGAACCTAGTAGAAAAGCGGATACAAGAAATAGTGCACAGCGTGCGAGATGGAAAGATTCAGCCTCCTGAAGTAACTGCTTTATTTCGGTTTGCTACGCACCGTGATTTAGAAGGGAATCTCTTAGATGCGGAGACGGTTTCAGTGGAGGTTATCAATATTTTACGGCCAATTGTGGCAATTTCCATTTACTTGAATTTTACTTTACTGGCTTTACATCAATATCCGGAAGAAAGGCAGAAGTTAACATCAGGTGATGAAAAATATGCAGAGATGTTTATACAAGAAGTTCGTCGGTATTTTCCCTTTTTTCCTTTCATTGCAGCAAGGGTAAGAAAAGACTTCGTGTGGAAAAACTATCAGTTTGAAGAGAATACGTTAACTTTCTTGGATTTGTATGGGACCAATCATGATCCTGAAATTTGGGATAACCCTGATGTCTTTCATCCACAACGGTTTCATGACTGGAAAGGAAGTCCGTTCGGATTCATTCCGCAGGGTGGTGGCGAGTACTTGATCGGCCATCGTTGTGCGGGAGAGTATGTCACGATGGAAGTTATGAGGGAGAGTTTGGATTTTCTCCTAAACAGAATGGATTATGATGTTCCTAATCAAGACTTAAGCTACAGCATGGTAAGTATCCCAAGTATTCCTCATAGTAAAATAATCCTTCAAAAAGTAAAACGGAGATAACTAAGCAGAAAGGGTATTTCTTATGGTGTGTTGAAAATTTTTTAAGTTTCTCTCCTGCTCGTTTAAAAGAAACCAGTGATATCCATAAAAGATTTTCCGGCTTGGGCAAAGACTATTGGGGATAACTGCTGAATTTATCGATTGGCTATAATAAAGGGAGGCATTCTCATGGAACGGGATATTAGCAATCAGGACAATAGGGTTAACAGGAGAGTAAATGAAACTAGGAATATTCATTTAAAGAATATTAAGGATCAGGTTATAGTGATTACGGGAGCTTCAAGTGGAATTGGTCTAGTCACAGCTAGAATGGCAGCTGAAATGGGTGCAAAAGTAGTCGTAGCAGCACGAAATGAAGACGCATTAAAGGAACTGGTTAAGGAGTTACAGGAAAAGGGGCATTCTGCCATCCAAGTGGTAGCGGATGTCGGCAGAGAAGAAGATGTAAACAAAATCGCTGAGACGGCTATCAAAGAATTTGGTCATTTTGACACCTGGGTAAATAATGCAGGGGTCACTATTTATGGGTATGCAATGGATGTAAAGATTGAGGATATGAAACGAATGTTTGATACGAATTTTTGGGGTGTTGTCTACGGGTCAAAGGCAGCAGTGAGACATTTTCAAAAAAGAGGGGTTCCAGGCGCCCTTATTAATGTTGGAAGCCTCTTTGGGGATCGAGGGACGCTTATTCAATCGACCTATGCTCCTTCTAAATTTGCGGTGCACGGATGGACAGAAAGCTTAAGAATGGAGTTAGAAAAAGAAAACGTGCCGGTTTCCGTCACCCTGATTCATCCTGGGCGGATCGATACGCCTTACAACGAGCACGCGACAAGTTATTTGGATAACCAACCTGTACATATAGGAATGATTTACCCGCCCCAAGCGGTAGCGGAAGCGATTCTTTACGCAGCCGAACACCCAAAGAGAGACATGTATATTGGTTCGCAAGCAAAGGCTTTAATGGTTCTTGGTACCAACTTTCCTCGCATCACAGATAAATTCATGGAAAGGTTCGTGCCCCAAACCCAATATGACCCTAATCGACCGTCCAACCCACGTGAAGAAAGCAACTTATATCATCCAGGGTATGGCATGCACGAACGAGGAACGAATATCGGTTGGAAGCGGTCAGGAAGCATGTATGTGAAGGCTTCAAAGCACCCTGTATTGGTTGGTTTTCTCGCCGTTGGATTAGGGATATTGACTTTGGCTAAAATCAAACGAACCAAAAGGCTTAACGCAAAACCAATAAAACTCATGGAATGACCAAGCATGAAAAAAAGAAGATGCTTGCGCTTAATGGAATCAGCTTGAGACATGGTCTATTCTGAGAGAAATAACTTTGGGCGGATTTGGTGGAAAAGAGGATTAGCCTAATTACTATGGGAAAAGCCGAATATCGATCATTTTTGAAAAGTGTTATTAACAAAATAAACTAACAAACCGCTCCCTTCGAATTATTCGGCATCCTTGTCCCTTACTCTATATAATCCATGTTTTCTATCCACTTTTCTCATGAGCCATCTAGTCATATAATGAAGCATTGAGATTTTACTTGATAAAATTAAAAGCGTACAGACGGTGTACACTTTTTTATTTTGGCTTTTTATAAAACTTTGTTGCTCAATGGGGGAGTTGATTTGGAATAGACATGATACCTTTTTTAATACGAAATCATAACATGGAAATTAGGTGATTTGATTTACTTCTAAACTAATTGATCTGGGGGAAATCGATGAAACTCGAAAAATTAATTGCTGATGAGTTACAATCTATGTTTTTAGAGGATAGACTACCAGGACTCAAAGAAGAATATGTTAATTCTATTACAAGGGAATTAAGACTAGGGATCGTGACTCTTCCTGAATTAATACGAAAGGATCCCTTACTTAAACCAAACATATCTGATGCAAAGAATCGGGTTTTATTAAAAGACTACTATTAATGTTGTTAACCTCTTCTTAATGTGAGGGTTTCCGTTGTAAATAATTCTTACAATAAACAGGTTCATTCGTATGTGAATGAAACCTGTTGTTTTTATTTTTCCACCAATATTAAACCATTTCGTGCGGAAGGATGTTTTTTGGCTACCCAATCGGGGGTTTTCGGTTTTAGGATAACTTCCCTAGTTTATCGCAAAGATAAAGTCATTATCCTATGTTGTACTAGGGATTTAAAATGGTAAGAGTTTTAATAATAGACAGGGAGGATTAACGTACTAGAAGGCCATTGACGGTCCCTATAGATGAGTCTGGAATTAGTATCTGCGAGAATAAAAAATGTAAAATATTTTTATTGATTTACTAATAGGAATGGTGATATTTTTATTAAACCGTTTCAGATAGCAACAAAATATAACTCTTCGGAAAATACTTTTTAAATAAAGTATTGACGAGTTAGTGATTGTGTTATATATTAAGTATCCGCTGCTGATGACAGCGACTGCTCATTGAATTAAAATATATTAAAATAATATTTTACTTGATTTCATGAGTTATACGTGATATATTAATATATGTCGCTTCTGAGCGACGCTGATATGATTGTTCTTTGAAAACTAAACAAACAAGCGTCAACAAACAATATTTATCATGTTTCTTCTATTAATATAGAAAAACATGAGCCAACGTTTTATTTTATGAGCTAATCACTCTTTATTGGAGAGTTTGATCCTGGCTCAGGACGAACGCTGGCGGCGTGCCTAATACATGCAAGTCGAGCGAACCTAAGAAAACTTTGTTTTCTCTTGGTTAGCGGCGGACGGGTGAGTAACACGTGGGCAACCTGCCTGTAAGACTGGGATAACTCCGGGAAACCGGGGCTAATACCGGATAATTCATTCTCTCTCATGAGGGAATGCTGAAAGACGGTTTCGGCTGTCACTTACAGATGGGCCCGCGGCGCATTAGCTAGTTGGTGAGGTAACGGCTCACCAAGGCCACGATGCGTAGCCGACCTGAGAGGGTGATCGGCCACACTGGGACTGAGACACGGCCCAGACTCCTACGGGAGGCAGCAGTAGGGAATCTTCCGCAATGGACGAAAGTCTGACGGAGCAACGCCGCGTGAGCGATGAAGGCCTTCGGGTCGTAAAGCTCTGTTGTTAGGGAAGAACAAGTACCGGAGTAACTGCCGGTACCTTGACGGTACCTAACCAGAAAGCCACGGCTAACTACGTGCCAGCAGCCGCGGTAATACGTAGGTGGCAAGCGTTGTCCGGAATTATTGGGCGTAAAGCGCGCGCAGGCGGTCCTTTAAGTCTGATGTGAAAGCCCACGGCTCAACCGTGGAGGGTCATTGGAAACTGGGGGACTTGAGTGCAGAAGAGGAGAGTGGAATTCCACGTGTAGCGGTGAAATGCGTAGAGATGTGGAGGAACACCAGTGGCGAAGGCGACTCTCTGGTCTGTAACTGACGCTGAGGCGCGAAAGCGTGGGGAGCGAACAGGATTAGATACCCTGGTAGTCCACGCCGTAAACGATGAGTGCTAAGTGTTAGAGGGTTTCCGCCCTTTAGTGCTGCAGCAAACGCATTAAGCACTCCGCCTGGGGAGTACGGCCGCAAGGCTGAAACTCAAAGGAATTGACGGGGGCCCGCACAAGCGGTGGAGCATGTGGTTTAATTCGAAGCAACGCGAAGAACCTTACCAGGTCTTGACATCCTCTGACAACTCTGGAGACAGAGCGTTCCCCTTCGGGGGACAGAGTGACAGGTGGTGCATGGTTGTCGTCAGCTCGTGTCGTGAGATGTTGGGTTAAGTCCCGCAACGAGCGCAACCCTTGTCCTTAGTTGCCAGCATTCAGTTGGGCACTCTAAGGAGACTGCCGGTGACAAACCGGAGGAAGGTGGGGATGACGTCAAATCATCATGCCCCTTATGACCTGGGCTACACACGTGCTACAATGGATAGAACAAAGGGCAGCGAAGCCGCGAGGTCAAGCAAATCCCATAAATCTATTCTCAGTTCGGATTGCAGGCTGCAACTCGCCTGCATGAAGCCGGAATCGCTAGTAATCGCGGATCAGCATGCCGCGGTGAATACGTTCCCGGGCCTTGTACACACCGCCCGTCACACCACGAGAGTTTGTAACACCCGAAGTCGGTGGGGTAACTAAGAGTTTGCGGAGCAAACTTGCTTCGTAAGCATAGAGCCAGCCGCCTAAGGTGGGACAGATG
This sequence comes from Mesobacillus maritimus, assembly GCF_044803185.1. Taxonomy (GTDB): domain Bacteria; phylum Bacillota; class Bacilli; order Bacillales; family Cytobacillaceae; genus Mesobacillus_B; species Mesobacillus_B maritimus_B. Next base: position 3,178,877 of record NZ_CP085225.1, on the reverse strand, counting down.
ATTGGGGTGAAGTCGTAACAAGGTAGCCGTATCGGAAGGTGCGGCTGGATCACCTCCTTTCTAAGGATAATGCCGTAAGGGCATTCGGAATGCGAATCTTTCGATTCGTAATGTTTGACAGCTTGTTTGTTTAGTTTTGAGAGTGCAATTCTCTCAAAGCTTTTTAATTTGTTCCTTGAAAACTAGATAATCGTAAGTAAGAAGGCAAAAGTAAAACACACATTTGTATCGCTTTTTTAATTTTTCTCTCTTTTAATAAAAAGAGAAACCAAAGACATGATTGTCTTATAGGTTAAGTTAGAAAGGGCGCACGGTGGATGCCTTGGCACTAGGAGCCGATGAAGGACGGGACTAACACCGATATGCTTCGGGGAGCTGTAAGTAAGCTTTGATCCGGAGATTTCCGAATGGGGAAACCCACTGTTCGTAATGGAACAGTATCTTTACCTGAATACATAGGGTATTGAAGGCAGACCCGGGGAACTGAAACATCTAAGTACCCGGAGGAAGAGAAAGCAAATGCGATTCCCTGAGTAGCGGCGAGCGAAACGGGATTAGCCCAAACCAGAAGGCCAAGCCTATCTGGGGTTGTAGGACACTCAACATGGAGTTACAAAGGAACGGGGTAAATGAAGTGGTCTGGAAAGGCCCGTCAGAGAAGGTAAAAACCCTGTAGTTGAAACTTCGTTCCCTCCTGAGTGGATCCTGAGTACGGCGGGACACGTGAAATCCCGTCGGAAGCTGGGAGGACCATCTCCCAAGGCTAAATACTCCCTAGTGACCGATAGTGAACCAGTACCGTGAGGGAAAGGTGAAAAGCACCCCGGAAGGGGAGTGAAAGAGATCCTGAAACCGTGTGCCTACAAGTAGTTAGAGCCCTGTGCATATTTCCTTCGGAAAATGCCGGGTGATAGCGTGCCTTTTGTAGAATGAACCGGCGAGTTACGATTACATGCAAGGTTAAGTCGAGAAGACGGAGCCGCAGCGAAAGCGAGTCTGAATAGGGCGAATAAGTATGTGGTTGTAGACCCGAAACCAGGTGATCTACCCATGTCCAGGGTGAAGGTAGGGTAACACCTACTGGAGGCCCGAACCCACGCACGTTGAAAAGTGCGGGGATGAGGTGTGGGTAGCGGAGAAATTCCAATCGAACCTGGAGATAGCTGGTTCTCTCCGAAATAGCTTTAGGGCTAGCCTCACGAAGTGAGAGTCTTGGAGGTAGAGCACTGTTTGGACTAGGGGCCCTCATCGGGTTACCGAATTCAGACAAACTCCGAATGCCAATGACTTATCCGTGGGAGTCAGACTGCGAGTGATAAGATCCGTAGTCAAGAGGGAAACAGCCCAGACCACCAGCTAAGGTCCCAAAGTATACGTTAAGTGGAAAAGGATGTGGAGTTGCTTAGACAACCAGGATGTTGGCTTAGAAGCAGCCACCATTTAAAGAGTGCGTAATAGCTCACTGGTCGAGTGACTCTGCGCCGAAAATGTACCGGGGCTAAACGTATCACCGAAGCTGTGGGTGGACATCTTACGATGTCCGCGGTAGGAGAGCGTTCTAAGGGCGTTGAAGCTAGACCGTAAGGACTGGTGGAGCGCTTAGAAGTGAGAATGCCGGTATGAGTAGCGAAAGATGGGTGAGAATCCCATCCACCGTATGCCTAAGGTTTCCTGAGGAAGGCTCGTCCTCTCAGGGTTAGTCGGGACCTAAGCCGAGGCCGAAAGGCGTAGGCGATGGACAACAGGTTGATATTCCTGTACCACCTCTTTATCGTTTGAGCAATGGGGGGACGCAGGAGGATAGGGTAAGCGCACTGCTGGATATGTGCGTCTAAGCAGTTAGGCTGGTAACGAGGCAAATCCCGTTACCGTGAAGGCTGAGCTGTGATAGCGAGGGAAATATAGTACCGAAGTTCCTGATTCCACACTGCCAAGAAAAGCCTCTAGCGAGATAAAAGGTGCCCGTACCGCAAACCGACACAGGTAGGCGAGGAGAGAATCCTAAGGTGAGCGAGAGAACTCTCGTTAAGGAACTCGGCAAAATGACCCCGTAACTTCGGGAGAAGGGGTGCTTTTTAGGGTGTTAAAGCCTTGAAAAGCCGCAGTGAATAGGCCCAGGCGACTGTTTAGCAAAAACACAGGTCTCTGCGAAGCCGCAAGGCGAAGTATAGGGGCTGACGCCTGCCCGGTGCTGGAAGGTTAAGAGGAGAGGTTAGCTCACGCGAAGCTTTGAATCGAAGCCCCAGTAAACGGCGGCCGTAACTATAACGGTCCTAAGGTAGCGAAATTCCTTGTCGGGTAAGTTCCGACCCGCACGAAAGGCGTAACGATCTGGGCACTGTCTCAACGAGAGACTCGGTGAAATTATAGTACCTGTGAAGATGCAGGTTACCCGCGACAGGACGGAAAGACCCCGTGGAGCTTTACTGCAGCCTGATATTGAATTTTGGTACAGCTTGTACAGGATAGGTAGGAGCCTTGGAAGCCGGAGCGCCAGCTTCGGTGGAGGCGTCGGTGGGATACTACCCTGGCTGTATTGAAATTCTAACCCGCACCCCTGATCGGGGTGGGAGACAGTGTCAGGTGGGCAGTTTGACTGGGGCGGTCGCCTCCTAAAATGTAACGGAGGCGCCCAAAGGTTCCCTCAGAATGGTTGGAAATCATTCGCAGAGTGTAAAGGCACAAGGGAGCTTGACTGCGAGACCTACAAGTCGAGCAGGGACGAAAGTCGGGCTTAGTGATCCGGTGGTTCCGCATGGAAGGGCCATCGCTCAACGGATAAAAGCTACCCCGGGGATAACAGGCTTATCTCCCCCAAGAGTCCACATCGACGGGGAGGTTTGGCACCTCGATGTCGGCTCATCGCATCCTGGGGCTGTAGTCGGTCCCAAGGGTTGGGCTGTTCGCCCATTAAAGCGGTACGCGAGCTGGGTTCAGAACGTCGTGAGACAGTTCGGTCCCTATCCGTCGTGGGCGCAGGAAATTTGAGAGGAGCTGTCCTTAGTACGAGAGGACCGGGATGGACGCACCGCTGGTGTACCAGTTGTCTTGCCAAAGGCATCGCTGGGTAGCTATGTGCGGACGGGATAAGTGCTGAAAGCATCTAAGCATGAAGCCCCCCTCAAGATGAGATTTCCCATAGCGTCAAGCTAGTAAGATCCCTGAAAGATGATCAGGTTGATAGGTCAGAGGTGGAAGCGCGGTGACGTGTGGAGCTGACTGATACTAATCGATCGAGGACTTAACCAAAACGAAAAGCGAAGGCTAGGAGCCGGAGCTGGACAACGTGATACAAGTTTTACTTTTACTTCTTACACATTATCTAGTTTTGAAGGAATAAAGATTTTTGCGCAAGCAAAATATCTATCCTTTAATTAAATAGTCTGGTGACGATAGCGAGAAGGTCACACCCGTTCCCATGCCGAACACGGAAGTTAAGCTTCTCAGCGCCGATGGTAGTTGGGGGTTTCCCCCTGTGAGAGTAGGACGTTGCCAGGCAAGATGAAAACACAGATTTGTTGTCTGTGTTTTTTTCAATACATTGAAATTATTTTGACGAAAAAGCGAGCTGTTCCCATGGATTGGGATAGCTCGCTTTTTGTTTCTCCATGAGGGATGAATGATGTCTTTTTGAACCACGTTGTCTCTAAAAAACTGTTACTAACCACACAAAATAAACAGTAGAAACATTCCTTTTTCTCCATGCTTTATAGATGCCCCGTTAGAAAATGAATTAATACGAATCTTCAATTTTTTTTACACTTACCGTCCATATAATTAATCGCTATTTTCTGACTATTTGGACTACAAAGGACTAGATACAAACGTCTCCTAATATACTAGGTACGAAAGCGTGGCCTATCCTAATTAAAAATCGAAAGGGGATTTGAAATGAATCGTAAATCGCTTCAAATTATTGACCTTAGTGCACCATTGGATAATCGAGCAAAGGAGCCATATCCTCCAGAAATTGAGTATGTAACACATGATCAGGGAGCAGAACAAGCTGCTGGGTTACTAGGGTTAAAGGCGAGTGATTTTCCGGACAGTCAAGCATGGGCTGTAGAAACGGTAAAACTGACAACCCATACGGGGACCCATGTGGATGCACCATGGCATTACGCAGCAAAAACGGCAGGAGAAAAATCACGAACCATTGATGAACTTCCACTTGAATGGTTTTATGGGGATGGAGTTCTCTTTGATTTTAGCGATAAAGAAGCAGGGTATGAAATCACTGTGGAAGACTTGGAAGAACAGTTAGCAGAGATGGACTACGAATTGCAACCTTATGACATTGTCTTAGTTCGAACGGATGCGGATAAACGTTTATTCGAGAACGATTATGCTAGTTCCCATGCGGGGGTCTCTGCAGAAGCAACAAGATGGTTGATCCAAAAAGGCATTAAAGTCATGGGGACAGATGGTTGGGGATGGGATATTCCGCTTCCAATGCAAGCAGCGGATTATAAACAGGATCCTCGTGAGGGCGTTCTCTGGGCGGCACATTTTGTTGGGAAAGAAGCGGAGTACTGCCAAATTGAGAAACTAGCAAACTTAGAAAAATTGCCAAAACGAACCGGTTTTACGGTAGCCGTTTTCCCTGTGAAAATTACTGGTGCCAGCGCAGGATGGGCAAGACCAGTCGCTATAATAGACTAGCGGGGAGGGGAAGTAGTGAATTTTAATGGCGTATTTCTTCTTTATTGTATCGTCTTTGTAGCCATTATGGTTGGAGTTGGATTTATCACTAGGAAATGGATCTCTGGTTCCAATGATTATTTTATCGCTGGACGCGAGATTGGGATGCTGACGAATATTTTTGGGGTCACTGCGATTGGCTTTGCCGGCACAATGATTACGTTGATCCCAAGTTTGGCGATAACTTCTGGAATTTGGGGAGCTCTGGGGTTTGGTCTTGTTTATAGTGTTGGGGGATTGGCCTTATATGGCTTGATTTTTGCTAAGTATATCCGTAGGTCTGGCGCTCATACCTTATCGGAATGGCTAGAAATGCGATTTGATGCGCGTACGAGAACATTGATTACAATCGCTTCAATGCTTGGTCTCTTAGGGATTATGGCGAATAACGTTGTTTCAATGGCGATTGTGACCACAGGTTTTACAGGGTGGTCATTGATTGGAACACTAAGTAGTATCTTCTTTATCTTTTTGCTCTTTACGTATATCGGAGGGTTCTGGGCTGTTACCTTAACAGATTTCATTCAGGTGTGCATAGGGATGATCGCCTTACCTGTTTTATTGATTACCCTTATATCGAAGTTCGGTGGGGCGAGCTTTTTGGATCAGAACTGGTCGGGGAATCTAGGGTATTGGACACATGGGCAAGCAGATAGCTCGTTAGCCGTTTTCTCCTTGCAATATCCCAGTATACTGACATTCTCAATCCTTTTCGCCTGTTTTTTAGTTTGGGGGAATAATTATTACTGGTTGCGTGTTTCGTCTACAAGAAGTGAACGGACAGCGACCTTATCTTATGTATTTGGAGCACTTTTCCTGTTAATACCTGGAATTATTTTGGCCTTTATCGGTGTCTACGCGAGCTCGGTTTTTCCAGATTTCTTTGCTCCATATGGTGAAGGAAATCCAACGGCTGCATTTGGGGTTGTTTTGCAAGCGGTTCCAATCGGAGTCGCAGCGTTAGCCTTACTTGGGGCGTTGGCCGCCTCGATTTCGACCTCAACGACGGCACTTATGGGAGCATCTAGTACAGCTGTACGAGATTTGTACCAGCGTTATGTGAGGCCGAAGGCAACTTCAAAGCAGTTAACAGTTCCATCTAAAGTAATAACGCTTCTTTTAGGTTTATTGGTATGGCTGTTATGCTTTTATCCTGGTGGGCCGCTTTACTTATTTGCCTTTTCAACTGCTTGGCTCGGACCGCCATCCGTTCTAGTCTTTCTTGGAGTTTGGTGGAAACGAACCACCGTTCAAGGGGCATTTTACGGTGCGGTATTAGGGATTGTTGTGCTCGTTACTTTTACATTGTTAGATTTATTTGGCATCTTTAGTTTGTCTGCCTACACCCATGTAGGAGTCATCGGATTAGTGGTGACGGTTCTAGCAACAGTCCTAATCAGTTTGGCTACAAAACCAAGTTACTATGCTGAGAAAGGCTGGAATACGATTTTAAAAGATGTAGAGAGTACGACCTCCGCTAGTGATCAGGAAAAATTGGTCATCATGTACATTCATTTAGGTTACAACACCATGGCTGAAATTAGTGATCTGTTAGGGGTAGATTCTTCAATTAGTAATCAATTGATTGAATCACTAGATATAAAACAGCTTATTCAAAGAAAAAGTTATGTTGGTTCAGGTTTCTATACGTTTACCTTAACAGAGCGTGGGTTATTGCTGGTGGAATTAACGGAAAAGGAACAGGAGCTTGCTGAGGATGGCATTTCCATCGATGATTTGGTTTTCCTCAAGCAATTGGAGCATGGCCAGGGTGCCCTGAATCGCTATCTAAAAGAGAAAGATTTTGATTCATTAAAGGCTTCTGTGATTCTAGCTAAACTCATTCGCCAACACTATCTCAAAGAATCTGGGATTATCAGAAGAAAAGTAGAAATTACTCTAAGTGGTCGGGATCTTTGTCAAAAGCATCGACATTATCATGCCTAAGAAATCGTGAGAGGAATGATTTTTTTGAAGTTAACAACCTTTTTCAATAATAAAGGAGAAAAACGAGCTGGATGGGTTGAGAACAATAGAATCTACGATTGTTATGAAACTAGTAACGGAGATTTGCCAGACAATGTGCTTGAATTTATTAAAAATCACGAAAGGTACCTACCGAAATGGCAGCAATTAAAGGGGAATGGTGCTGGCGGTTTCGAATTGAATCAGGTTACGTTAACAGCGCCGTTGCCGAATCCTCCTAGCGTTCGTGATTTCATCGCTTTTGAAGAACATATGGTCAATGCCGGAAAACGTGTTGGCTTACCTGTTGCACCTGAATGGTATGAGATTCCTGTGTTTTATTTTTCGAATCATTTGGCTATTCGCGGTCATAATGAAGAAATTGAGAGGCCGCCGTTCTGTCATTGGCTAGACTATGAATTAGAGATTGCTTGTGTAATAGGGAAGGAAGGTAAGAATATTCAAGCAGATGAGGCAGAAGACTATATCTTTGGGTATACGATTCTAAATGATTGGTCGGCAAGGGATTTGCAATCCAAAGAAATGAAAGTCGGGCTTGGACCAGCGAAAGGAAAGGACTTTGCCAATTCGATTGGCCCTTATATCGTCACAAAGGATGAACTCGAGTCATACCGGATGGGGGAGCGTTATGATTTAAACATGACCGCAAAAGTAAATGGGAAAATCCTTTCAGAAGGAAATTTTAAAAATGTCTATTATACGTTTGGGCAGATGATCGAACGGGCAGCACAGGGGGTTACCTTATATCCAGGAGACATTATTGGTTCCGGTACCGTCGGCAAAGGGTGTTTGTTAGAACTAGGTCCAGATGTTCAACGATGGTTAGAACCAGGGGATACGGTAGAATTGGAGATTGATGCAATAGGAAAATTAACAAATAGGGTTATATAAGTGAGAAAAAGGCTGTTCAAGGTGGGACACAGGGGACAGGTACCGTGTCCCGTTAGGTTATTAACAACAGGACTATGAATCCAGTCCCCATGACTCATTATTTCAGCCTCTTTCTTAGGGACAATGTACCTGTTCCCTTCGTCCCTGTTTGGACTATGAACTAAACCCTCAATCCCGGTCAACCACTTTAAACGGTCGCATCATATCATAGTCTTCGTGCTCTAGGATATGGCAGTGGTAGACATAATGTCCTGTATAAGGAGCGTACTTTCCGATTACCCGCGTCATCTGGCCGGCTGGGGCAGCTACTGTATCCTTCCAGCCTCGTTCATATGGTTGTGGAGGCTGTGGTGCTCCTGTGAAAATAATTTGGCCATCCTCGTTATATCGATCCAAATCAAAAGGCTGTCGTTCTAGGATTTGAAACTGAATTAAATGAATATGCATTGGGTGTGTGAAGTTTGTTGTGTTCATAAACGACCATACTTCTGTTGAGCCTAATTGTGGCGTGATCTCAATCGGGTCATGCCATTTTTTATTATTGAGTAACAAAAGGGGCCTTCCAAATTCATCTGATGAACTCATTAACTTAACTACTCTATTGGAGGTGATTTTATTATGCTTTAAAGAACGAAAATCCGATAAGATCTTCGGAATCACACTTGTATCTTCTCCAGTTAAAGACTTTGTCACTTTAAATTTCATTACCTCATTTGTTTCGTCATCTGGACTAGCATTTTCTCCAAGGTCATTTTTTAAAATGATTTCTTTTCCTTTCATTTTGGAAAAATCAATAATGACATCGATTCGCTCAGAGGGTAGCATTGGAATTTTATCCACCGTTGTCGTTCTTCTTAAAAGTCCTCCATCTGTTCCAATTTGATAAAAGGGGTGACCAGTATCAAGATGCAATTGATAGGATCGTGTATTTGATGCATTTAAGATTCGAAATCGATATTTTCTTGGCTCAACCTCTAAATAGGGCCATACTTTTCCATTCACTAAAATGGTGTCGCCTAAAAAAGCAGGTACAATCGATGGATTAGGGAGGTTTTCAGCGGCATTGTCAGGCTGTCGCGGATAAGATAAAGAACCATCAGAGTTGAAAGAACGATCTTGGATGATTAATGGAATTTCATATTCCTTGTTTGGAAGATTTAATGAATCCTCACATTTATCACGGATAATATATGGTCCCGCTAGGCCAGCATAGTTATTCAGTCTTGTAAGGCCCATTGCATGGTCATGATACCAAAGCATGGTAGCCCGCTGATGATTTGGATATTCATATACTTCTTGTTCAAAAAATGGACCTACTTCTTCAAAGTCTCTCGTAAACCATGCTTCAGGATATCCGTCACTTGGGGGAGTGGTTTCTCCTCCGTGCAAGTGTGTAACCGTTCGAACCTCAGGTAAATCGTGGACATGAAAGGATTTGTCAACAGGAAGGAAATGTTTTCGCGGAAGGTTGTTCATCCATTTGACTTGAATGGGTTCCCCCTTTTTTACCTCAATTGTCGGTCCTGGTACTTGCCGTTTATAGCCCCATAACCTTGTGGGAGGTAAATCCCGATGAAGCTTCTGTTTAAACTCCTCCATCTTCATCTCATAATAAGGACCATCTTTTGTGAACCTTTTTGGCTTCAACGTCTCTAAAATGGGTAAAGGATCAACAAATTTCTTCAATTTCTTATCCATGTGTTTCGGATGCATGTTTACCACCTCTATTTCATTCGTTACTATAAGAAATGGCAAATACACAGATTTAGGAAGGGCGTATGTAATGGTTTTTCTTACTTACTGAAAATGGGACACAGGGGACAGGGCCCAATAAGTTTTACACCTGGGACAAGGAACTGGAAGAGGGGGCGGATTACAAATAGCGGGTTCTGTTTTAATCGAATTTCACGAGAAAATCGCAGTGTTTTTTATCGATAAAAAATGGTCCAGTTCACAAAACTGGGCCATACCTTGTCTTTATTTATAATCGTTTCTCGTACTACCCATTAGTTTAAAAAGAATGGAATTATAGAAACCATTCACCTTGAGCCATTTTTACTACTTTTCCACCTACATAAACGTTGATTTTTTCATTATGGTCATCTGCTTTTAAAAATAGTAAGGAAGGTCTTTTCATCTCAAATCCTTGTTCTACCCGAATGTTAATTTCCCTTTTATTAAAATATTGATATTTTACTAAGTAGGAAGCTAAACATCCATTCGAACTACCGGTAGCTGGATCTTCGGGAATGCCATAATAATCTGCAAAGTCTCGAACATTTAGATCATTTTCCGAATGATATGTTTCAGGACAAAAAACCATGATTGCCTTTGCATCCGTTTGTTCAATTAATTCAAAGTAATTCTCTTTCTTTATTTTTACATTTTTCACTGCTTCTAAAGATTTTAATGGGACAATAATCACTGGAAGTCCGGTAGAAACTTCTTGGATCGGAAATCTTTCATCGATGTTTTCTTTCTCAATGCTTAAAACATTAGAAACCTTATTCGGATCTAACATTTGACCAAAAGTTGGTTCATTTTGTTTCATCCATAAAACTTCTTCCAGGTGATCAAATGAAACAGGTATCTGACCTCCTTTGAAATTTAACCTAACGTTTTCTGATGATCCATTTAATAGTTCGTGTTGAATGATAAAGGCCGTTCCTAAAGTAGGATGACCAGCAAAAGGAATCTCTTCATTTGGGGTGAAAATACGAACATCATAACCCTCATCATTTTTAGAATCTGACAATATAAAGGTAGTTTCAGAATAATTGACTTCTTTTGCTATTTGTTGCATTTCATGATCAGAAAGATGACTCGCGTTTTTAAAAACTGCGAGTGGATTTCCTGTATATTTCCCTTGTGAAAATACATCAACAATCGAATAATTTATCTTCTCCATAAGTATTTTCCCTCTTTTATTATTCTTAATTTAAGTAATATACCAATTATTTCATTATCATTTACAGAAATAAAGACAAAGTGTTTCTACTAACCCAATTTATTTGCTTAATAATTGTCTTGATTCCGGAATGGAATGGAATGTAACGATTATTAGTTTCTTTTTAACTTCTTATTGTTAGGCCCATTATTTGTTGGGGCGATTTTAGCGATTCGTGGAGAGTTCGTTGTTCGGATAGCGGGTCTTTCGGCTTTAGCGATCATTTTAACGATTATTGTCATTGGAGTCTACATTTTCTCGCTTCAGGGTGGATTGCCTGAAGCGGGTTGAAACGGCGCGGTTATTGGTGAATAGTGGATTATTCTGGATTCGGTTTGCAACGATATTTATTGCTTTCGCTTTGCTAGCATTGGCTTATAATAATAGTAAAATGCGCAGTAAAAGTATCTATACCGCTGCTTTTACAATCTTGTTGATTAGTGAATGTATTGGTAGATTGCAATTTTACGAGACGGCGATTCATTTATAAAAAATGTTTAGTAAGATGGGTTGTCCTGACCGTTAGCATTACGTACTAAAGGGTTGCTTACTTCAAGTGAATAGAGTGCTAGCAGATTGATATCTTAATAATATAAGTTGCTAGTACTTAGGATTTGGGAGGAGGTCGAGTATAATGAATATTTTTAAGTTGGCTAATGGAATTGATAAAAAAATGTCTCCGTTACAAGTGGAGGCGAATCTATGTACACACATCATCTCCCCAAGGAGTGAGTGTCATCGCTGTGTCGAACATTGTCCAACCAACAGTATTTCTTTTAATAAAAATGAGATTGTCATCGATGAGCATTGTTTAGAATGTGGGTTGTGCACAACTGTATGCCCAACCAATGCGATCCTGTCTCAACGACCTTCTCTTAATCAATGGATTTCAGATACCATTCGTACATGTAAACAAAATGAAAAAGTTTATTTACATTGTGAGAAAGTAAAGATTCCGAATCAAGACGTAGTGACGGTGAAAGTTTCTTGTTTTGGAGCAATTCCGAGGGAAGCGTGGCTCGCGATTAGTGGCGAATGCAGTGACAAGCTTAGTATTTATCATCCTGATGAAAGCTGTCATGAGTGTGAAGTTTCTACCGGTGAACGCGTGTGGCGGAAAGAGTTGCAACTAGGGGAAGCGATGAGTTCACGGCAACTCAAAATTTGCGGAGCTATTGAATACCCAAAACAACAAGTTCAGTATGATCAAAATCGCAGAAGCTTTTTTTCGACCTTGTTTGGTGAAGTAAAATCAACCAATAAACTTGCAATGAAAGAATGGCTAGCTATCGATAAAATTCGGACCTATCAGGACAAGATGAAGGAAGAGCCTGTGTTACGACTGGAAAAAGAATGGCAAGACGTCGCAAATGATGTCGTCGAGAAAATTACCCATGTAGCGTCTTATCCGTATATGACGAAGCGGAAGGTTTTACTCGAGGAGTTAACCAAAAATGAAGTTCTGCAACACCGGTGCGATGTTCGACTCCCAGAAATCTCCCCTAATTGTACCCTCTGCGGGGCCTGTGCCATCCTTTGTCCGACAGACGCACTTGTATTAGAACGTGAGAATGGACATGAAAAGATTACACTTAATCCTTCTAAATGTGTAGACTGTCAGTTATGTGAAGAGATCTGCTTTTTTGAAAGTATTACCCTGAAACATGTCGCCAATGGTGCATTGTTGGGTGGACCGGCTGTATTAGTTGAAAGGGACACAGGTTCCTTGTCCCAGGTCTAGACTTTCAAAGAATACGTCTAGTGAGGTCAAACTCACTGGCGTTTTTTTATTTTGTGATCTTTAAAACCAAGACCGGAAGTGAAGCAAGTACAATATCCTTTCCTTCTAAGTTTTATACGTTGGGAGATGACTTGTCACTATATTCTTCATATAAGATTCCTTTTTAACAATTCTGTGAACTGCATGTTAAATTCCCCTATGACAAAAAGCAAATGCTATAATATATTCAATGTTTCCCCATTTTACAAAAGCAGCTGTATTCTGCTAAATTTCTCCCCTCTTATTTGCCACAACATTTTCAATCCTATTAATATCCGTTTTCAAAATCAACACCTCAATCCGTACATCCATGTCTTCATGACTTAAATATATAAATTCCCATTTAAAATTGAAAAGGAATGATGGAATGAAGAACAGCAAAGTTGCTCAAAACCTGGTCGAAATGATCCAAACAGAGGAAAAGGCAAAAACATTTCGGATGGATTATCCAGTGTCAGAAGACTTAAGAGCTAAAATGGTTAACGAAGTGTTTAGTGATTTCTCAGCCTTTGTTTATGAAGAGTTTTATAATGATGAAACTCTTATGATTCTGAAGGAATTTGTAGAGGAATCTAATCCAAGTGTGCTAAAAAGACAATGTTTACTAGATAACTTGTTTTGGTGGCAAATCTTATATCAAACAGCGCAGAATACTGTGAGTTGCGTAGAGGAATATTTATCAGTGAAGTTTGATCGCCTTAGAACCAAGCCTTTCATGACATCGTGGCTAAGGAAATGTGATAAAACGGTTCCGAACTTTTATTTTATTGGGGAAAAGTTTAGTGACAACCATTTTCTAGTAGTTGATCTTTTAACCCAAAACGTATTGGAAGTATTCCTGTGTCACTCTGATGCAAGATCACCGAAAAGAGGTGGAATCGTAGCAGGTACCCTGCATCCTTTAGGAGGTGGACTATATTTTCCAGTCGTTGATTTTTATCGTTTTGATTATGAAGCCAGAGAAGCAATCTGCAGCTGTTTCCACCACCACTATGAAAAATTCTCAAAAAGCTCTACCCCTCACGAGACCTTTCTTCATGTTCTTTCCGTGATGTTACAAATAGAAAAGAAGATCGCCACAGACAAAAGGAACATGCCCCGCTAGTTTTATAGGTGAGGACGATGCACTGACCCTAAGTTCCGATCCGAGAGTAGACTCCTATCCTTAAACTAGTAAGAACGTACTGAAAAAACTTTCCCATGTCCTAGGGGTTTTTCCGCGGCAACTAAGGCCCAAAATAGATTAAAGAGATTTTAAGTGCTATAATATTTATAACAGAACAACATGATAAAAGACTCCTTTGTAGAAAAAGTATTTTTTTGCAAAGGAGTCTTTTTTACGAGGAGATTGTGAAGTTATGAGCAACTTTTGTTTCGAGACTTCATCCCTGATTAAGAGGATAAGGCAAGGAAACAATCATGGAAAGAAGGGGGTTGGAAATAGGAAAGTACCTATATTTATTAAGATTATCCAGCTGATAGTGTCAATATTATGTAAAATATTCAACATAAAAAAGACGCAAATATGAATAGGGAACTGAAAGAATTCCACATTAATGGATGGAAAGAAGATGGTGAAAATGAAAGTAAAAGCACTTCACCTTTTTACTGGAATCCTACTGCTTACGGTTGCAATAGGTGCTATTTACGCAGGAATCGGTTTTATTTTAAAGCCAGATGGAAGTTATTTAGGTTTGAACGTAAATCTATTAAAAGATTCGCCATTTAAAACCTTTTTAATTCCAGGATACGCTTTGTTAATTGTAAATGGCATAGGAAGTTTACTTGGTAGTTTATTATCATTTAAACAATCCCTTGTAACTGGAAAAGTGACATATATACTCGGGGTATGTATGGTCATTTGGATTCTTGCCCAAGTATATTGGATAGGATTCCAAAGTATCTTGCAGGTTATCTTCTTAGCGGTTGGAATTTTTGAAATTTTATTAGGGTGGATGATGTCCAAAAATCAATGGAGAAATTTCAAGAAACGAGTACGAGATGATTCTCATTTATTGCCACGGTCGTAAGGTTTGCGTTGCTACAAAACCCTACATCACCTGGACAGTGTGCCTAGGCACTTGTCCCGATAAAAAAATGTAGAAAAATGGATAAAGTCAGTTTATTATTATTCTTATCAGGCAAAAAAAGTATGAGACGGAGGGACAGGTTCCTTGTCCGATTTGGGACAAGGAGCCTGTCCCTCCGTCCCGGGGAAGAAAGGAGGCGCTTGATGAGGAGAGTTGTGATGGGTTTTGTAATCCCTTTCATGTTGCTGCTATTTGTTTCTACAAATGTGCTAGCACAGGGAGAGGAAGAGAAATTGGAAATTGAATGTGAAGCTTTTATTATCATGGAAGAAGGTAGTGGCAGGGTTTTATATGAAAAGAACGCTGACAAACGGATGTATCCTGCAAGCTTAACAAAAGTTGCTACTGCCATTTATGCCATCGAAAATGGGAACCTTGATGGAATTGCTACTGTTAGTGAGCGTGCTCGACACGCAGATGGCACAAGAGTTTATTTAGAAGAAGGGGAGCAAGTTCCTTTAAGGAAGCTTGTTCAAGGATTGTTGATAAATTCTGGGAATGATGCAGGCATAGCGATTGCGGAACACATGGAAGGTTCGGTTGAGGAATTTGCGATCCATTTGAATCAATATTTGAAAGAAATTGGTCTCCATGATACTAACTTTAAAAATCCTCACGGGTTATTTGATCCTGAACACGTTACGACAGCGAAAGATTTAGCGAAAGTAACACAATATGCGATGAAAAATGCAGAGTTCCGCTACATTTTCGGCACCGAGGAATTAAAATGGGATGGTGCGGCTTGGGATACTACCCTGTTCACTCATCATAAATTAATGAGAGGAAGGCCCTATGAAGGGGTTACAGGCGGAAAAACGGGTTATGTTGATGAATCAGGAAACACTTTAATTACAACAGCTAAAAGAGAGGATTTGTCTTTGATTGTTGTGGTTTTAAAAGGACCCTCTTCCAATAAAGCCTATGCGGATACAGTCGAGCTGCTTGACTATGCCTTTGATGAGTTTAAACTCATCGATATTCCAATGGGAAAAGAATATAAACAAAATGAACATACATACGTAACAAAAGAACGCTATACCTTTCCGATTTCTCATGATGAAGTATATAAAGAGAATATAACTGCAGACGGGAATCTCGAAATATCCATTGAAAATCAGGATTTTCTGGCTACTCTTCCTTTAATTAACGAGTCAAAGGAAGTGGTTATGCAAAGTCCAACACCTACGAAATTGGCAACTAGCCAGCCTAAGGAACCTAAGGATGAAGAAACACCTTTTAAAACCTTCTATCTATATACCGGACTATTTCTTACACTTATAGGAATTTATATCATTTTTACGGTTAGACGGAGAAAGAAACAAATTAAAAAGTCAAGATCGCTGTGATTGACTTATTTTAATAGAGTTAATATCCCTTATCGAAAAAGTCGATTCCCTAACGTATAGGAAATCGACTTTTTTTAGGGACACTAGGGACAGGCACCTTGTCCCAGCCAATATTTACGGCAGGACAAGGGACCTGTATCCTCCCAGATCGTTTTTACCGAAAGCCAAGGTTCCTGTCCCTATGTCCCATCTCCCTTTCTCCCACCCCAAAAATTGTCTATTTATTGAAAAAAGCTGAATTTTAGTTATTTGTACCTATAAATATAGTAAAATTATTATAAAATATAGAACAATTCAATTCACGAACAAGAATTTTTGCTTCAATAAAAACGGGGGAGAAAAAGTGAAACTTAAAAAGAATCAGCTGCTAAATAATCCTGCTTTTTTTCGCTACAGTTTTGTTGTTCTTTTAATAATCAATACGACTTTACTTTTTTATGATGTGGGTGAAAACCATATCTATATTCTATATATCCTTGCAACGGTCTGCTTAGGGATCGGATTTTTTAATCGTCCGATCTGGCTCTTAATGACGTTAACTACATTACTAGTGTTCATTCGCTTCATGCAGGGACCTGAGTCTACTACTTTGCTTAAACTAATGATTTTGGAAAGCTCCTATCTTATCATTATGTTTATCTCTGTTGGTTTTATGAAAAAGCATCAAAAGATTAAGGAGGATCAATTAGAATTAATTTCTGCTCTTTCTAAGGCTTTGGATTCGAGAGATAGCTATACATCCGGGCATTCACAAAATGTATCAATTTACGCTACGAACATTGCGGTGAAGATGAAATTGTCTAATGACCTCATTGAGGCAATCAGAATTGGTGGTTTACTACACGATATTGGGAAAATCGGAGTCCCAGAGTCGATTCTATTAAAACCAGGTAAATTGAGTAATGAAGAATTTAGGATTATTAAAAATCATCCATTGATTGGTTATGAGATGATTAAACACGTAAAGGAATTCCATGACAAAGGGATATTAGATATGGTGATGTATCATCACGAACGATATGACGGGAAGGGATACCCAAATGGTCTAAAGGGAGAGCAAATCCCATTCGCTGCTCGAATCATGGCCGTTGCAGATTCCTTTGATGCAATGACATCAAAAAGAGTCTACAGTCAAAAAATGTCGATAAAAGATGCTTTGTTAGAAATTAAAAATAATAAAGGAACACAATTTGACCCTGAAATTGCAGAGGTTTTTCTAAGCTTATTTGAGACAAATGAACTTGATTTGAACATCAGAGATACTACCGCGCAAGTTAATAGTAAAAAAGATGAAGATATGCCATTATTAGAAAACCTGGGATAAAAATATATGACAGGTTGGTAAAAGGATGATGAAGTCAATGGGATTAAAGGGACGGATTACAACAACCTTACTTGTTAGCACATTAAATTTACTATATATTACCCATTATTATCTGCGAGATGGTTTCGTTGCTCAGATCGAGTTTATCGGCCTTCCTGTCATGATCATGCTAGCCTGGTGGTTTGGAAAACAATATGATGTCGTAAAATATTATTCTGAAAAAGATACCTTAACGAAACTCTATAATCGAAGATACATTGATACATTTATCTCCAAACTCGAGAGAAATGGTGGAGAATTTGCCATTGTCCTTCTGGATCTCAATGACTTTAAAATCATTAATGATATTTACGGACACAAAGCCGGAGATCATTATTTAAAGAGTATTGCTAGCCAACTCGAGAATACTGCGGGGAAAAAGGAAATCGTTGCACGTTGGGGTGGCGACGAATTTATAATCATTTTTCCTTATACACCTAAAAAGAGAGAATTGGGGAAAAGAATTGAAGAGATTCGTCAAAGGCTCAAAAACGTATCACCAAACGGATTAGAAATTGGTGTTTCCATCGGAACGGCTATATACCCAAGTGAAGGAAAGACCTTTGACGAATTATTAAAAGCAGCAGATCAAAATATGTATAAAGACAAAGCTCAAAAAAATAAAATAATAGGCAGATGATTTGGGACACCAGGGACAGGTCCCTTGTCCCAGCTCGTTTTTACGGCGGGAGAAGGGACCTGTCCCTGAAAACAAGAGGATTGCAATTGTTGTCTGAATATTCGATAATTATATAAAGGATAAAAATTTACAAGGAGGAGATAGTTTGGGAGATATACTTAAAATGCAATTTGAAGTTATAAGAGAAAGAATAGTACAAAAATTAGCTGATTTACCTTTTGAGGTAGTGGATCAGCAACCAGAAGGATTTAACAATAATATACATTGGAATTTGGGACACCTATTATGGATAACAGAAAAATTTCTATTTAAGGAAAATGGACAACTACCTGCTAACTACGAAGAATATTTCGGAGCTGGGACGAAACCTGCTGACTGGCAGGGAAACGTACCAACTATGGATGAATTGTTCGAGAGTTCAAAAGAACAACTAAATAGGATTTGGGAAATTCCAACTGAGCGTTTTCTTGAGAAACTTCCTGAACCCATAATTGGTAGACATACAACTGGGGAACTGGCGGGGTTTTTGGTCTTTCATGAGGCATACCACTTTGGACAAATGATGGCAATGAAAAGAATTGTTACCTGATTTTTAGTAGTTAAAGGTCAGAATGTTGACGACTAAATATCTTGCAGGAAAATGAAAGGGCTTTCTAATAAGGCCCTTTCTTTTGGTGATTAGCCTCCTGTTAGGTAAATGAACTATTAAAAGGATCTACTAATTCAATCTATTACTTTTGTTTAGCTTACAATTGTTTTGTAAAAATCACAATTAGATTAAAAAAGAGTGATTATCTTCACTTTCAAGCTCTCTATCTAAGGATATTGTATTGTTATAAGATATCAGAATTATCAATATATTAACACGTAAGAGCTAAAGAGCTAATAGGATATCGACTTTACCCTATATTGATAACACTTAAATCTTTAAAAGAATTCTAGAAAGTGAGGATGAAAAACACATCATCTTAAAATCATGATCTTAAAGGAGAGGCTGTCATGTTTAATTTTACGGAAAGTGAAGAGCAAAAAAGAATGCTAGCGGAAGCATCGGACATTATGGATCAATATGTGTATCCAAATGAAAAGTACATGGAACCACATCGTGGATTGCCTGATAAGATTTTAAAACCACTTCAGCAGATTGTGAAGGAAAAAGGTCTCTGGGCAGGGCATCTTCCTAAAGAAGTGGGAGGCATGGGAAATGGCTTTGTCTCCCTTGGTCTTCTATCAGAGGTAATCGGTCAAAGTCCGATTGGACCGTACGTTTTCGGATCCATGGCACCTGATGCTGGAAATGGTGAAATATTGGTGCATGCAGCAACGGCTGAGCAAAAGGAAAAATATTTAAACCCTTTAGCGGCTGGTGATATTCGCTCCTGTTTTGGAATGACTGAGCCTGAGGTAAGTGGATCTGACCCAACGACACTTCAAGGGAGAGCGGAAAAAGTTGGAAATGAATGGGTGATTAATGCTCATAAATGGTATACAACGGGTGCGGTTGGATCGTCCTTTTGCATTGTTATGGTGGTAACCGATCCTGATGCTGAAAAGCACAAACGAACAAGTCTCTTTATCGTTGACACCGATAATCCTGGTTTTGAAATCATCCGTGAAGTACCGGTGTTGGGGGATCATTATCCTGGTGGTCATTGTGAAGTTCGGTTCAATGATTGTCGAATACCAGAAGGAAACATGCTTGGACAGAGAGGAGAAGGATTTAAATTAGCACAGTTGCGTCTAGGTCCTGGAAGAATTACACATGCGATGCGCTGGTTAGGAGTGGCACGGCGTGCAATAAATGAGATGATCGCATTTTCATTATCTAAAAAGGTTGGAGATAAAACACTGGCTGATTCCCAAACCATTCAAAATTTCATTGCCGATTCGGAAGCGGAAATTCAAGCTTCAAGGCTGCTAACTTTACAAGCTGCTTGGAAAATGGATCAGGGGGATGAAGCTCGAAAAGAAGTCTCACTTATTAAACTCTACGGAGCAACTGTTTTAAATAATGTCTTGAATCGTGCAATCGATGTGCTTGGGCTATATGGCCTCACACCAAACACACAACTAGAAGGTCTTTACCGTGAGGCCAGGGCTGCCCGTATTTATGACGGTGCGGATGAAGTCCATCGTATGGTTGTGGCAAGACAAGTGCTTAAGGAATTTAAAAAAAAGGAGCGTTTGAATGAACCAGCTTCCGTTTCAAAATAAAGCTGCTTCGACAGGGATAGATTGGGTAAAGGTGGAAAACTACCTCCGAAGTCAAAATATTCACATTAATTATGTAAAGCTTGAAGTTCAAGCGTTTTCTGCAGGATATTCAAACTTAACCTATTTGATCCAATTGGGAGATTGGAAAGCGGTCCTGAGAAGGCCGCCATTTGGACCAATACCACCGAAAGCCCATGATATGAAAAGGGAATATGACATTTTGTCCAAATTAAATACGGTATTTCCACTTGCACCAAAGCCTTATCTTTACTGTGAAGATTCTAGCGTTATGGAACGTCACTTTTATGTAATGGAAAAGAAAGAAGGAGTGGTGATGGACGATACTTTTCCAGAGGAATTTCGTACCATTCCGAATGCCTGTCAACAAATTTCAAAAGCGGTTGTTTCGACATTGGTCAAGCTGCATGAGGTGAATTACAAGGAAGCAGGGTTGGAAACGATTGGGCGACCAGAGGGATATTTAACTAGACAAGTTCATGGATGGATAAAGAGATATCAAAACAGTAGAACCGATGAGATAAAGGGAGTGGAAGCGCTTGAACAATATCTTTTGAAGTCTATTCCGGAATCCTCTGAACCAACGATTGTCCATAATGATTTTAAACTGAATAACATGATGTTTGAAGCAAACAACCCTAGTAAAATTATCGGTGTTTTTGATTGGGAGCTAAGTACAATAGGAGACCCGCTTACAGATGTGGCGGCTATGATCGCTTATTGGGAACAAAAGGGGGACCTATTTACAGGCTTAACCTCGGTCACGAGGGAATCCGGCTTTGCTTCAAGAAGGGAAATGCTTGAGAGGTATGCTCTGCAAAGTGGAAGAGATGTCAGTCAAATTGATTACTACTTGACCTTCGCTTTTTATAAAATTGCCGTCATCCTACAACAACTCTATTACCGCTGGAAAATTGGGAAAGCACGAGATGACAGGTTTGAAAGATTAGGAGAAGGGGTCGTCAATTTAATGAGGCTCGCAGAACGTGCGCAACGAAAAGAGCTTCTCGGGTAAGTATGAAAATGACTATGAACGTCATTACTGGAGGGGAATAAGATGAATAACCATCTAATGATAGATGATCATTTAGACATATTAAAGAAGACGATAAAGCTATTTGTAAAAGAACAGGTCGCTACTGTTGAGCTAGGACAAAAGGAATATATAAAAGAATTATCCCCAGAGGTTGTTTCCTCACTAAAGGAAAAGGCGAGGGCGGCAGGATTGAGGGCGTTAGGGGCTAAAAAGGAATGGGGCGGCGCAGGTCTTTCCTTATATGAGCGAAGTGTCATTTACGAAGAGGCTTCGCAACATCGGCTAGGACTCTATCATCCCGCTGGAGATGCTTTTGGGGAAGAACTGCCAAGCTTTTTGGGAGAATGCACCCAAGAACAAATCCATTCTTATGTCGAACCAGCCGTTCAACAAGGGAAAGGGTGCTTTCTTGCAGTATGGGAAGAACTTGAAGATAATCATTTAGAAAGAATCACTTGTACAGCTGAAAAAGATAGGGATGAATGGGTGATTAATGGTCACAAATCGTATATTCAAAAAATGGATCAATCCAGTTTCGGGGTTGTGTTGGTAAACTGCATGGATGAGACTGGGGCCGTCAAGCCAACCTTATTTATTGTCGAAAAAGATGATCATTTTGAGAAAAGGGAAACAACGCTGATTGATGTACAGAAATCGCATGAATTATTCTTCAAGGACTTTCGAATCCATGATCGTCGAAGAATTGGAAAAGTAGGGGAAGGGGCCGAGTTGGTTAGGCAGTGGTTAACGGAATCCCAAGTCCTTTTAGCTGCGAGAAGCTTAGGTGTTGCCGTAAAAGCATTAGAATATGCAAAAGAGTATGCCAAGATCCGAATTACGAGAGGGCAGCCATTAATTGAGTTTCCTTCTATCCGCTCCATGTTTGGAAATGGAATCATGAATCTTCTAGCAGCAAGGTTGTTGGTTCAAGATGCAGCTAAAAAGGTAGATCAAGGAAAAAAGGATGCTAGAATCGCAGCCCAAATGGCCAAACTTTATGGAGTCGAAACAGCTGCGAAAATAATTGATGATGCCCTGCAAATTCACGGAGGTGCCGGATTCGCTGGTGATTTGCCAATTGAAAGATGGTATAAAGAAATCCGTTTAGCAAAGGTAGATTTACAAAAGAAAGAAACAATAATTGAGGAAATAGCCGGACTGTATCTCTAGGGACACCAGGGACAGGTCCCTTGTCCCGGCTCGTTTTAACGCTGAGATAAGGTGCCTGTCCCTATTTCCCTCAATACAATTTCTGCAAAAGCTTCTACTGCTGGGGACAACCATTTTTCCCTTTTTACTAGCATGTGGGAGTATATTGGGTCGAATTGTTCAGTATGTCCGAGAATTTTTAGCTTCCCTTTGTTTACTTCCTCTTTGACCGTAATATAAGGCAAAACAGCAAATCCTAATCCACTCAGGACTGTTTGTTTGATTGCTTCAATACTCCATAACTCCATCGTTTGAAAACCATGAATGTCATGCTTTAATAGACATTTTTCAAACATACTCCGATAACCACAGCCTTCTTCATTTGTGATGAAAAAATAATTGTTGGCATTTTTTTTATAATCATCAAAATGGTCCGGACCCTCATGACTACCCACAAGGACAATCCTTTCCTCAATTAAAGGGTAATGAATACATTTTTCCACCTGTAATTCCGGATAAACCATTAAAGCGACATCGACCCGTCCGCTGATTAAATCAAATTGATTTTGCCCGCATGTACCATTGGTTAAGATTAATTTTACATGAGGATACTTTAAGGAATATTCCCTAATGATAGGGCTTAATCTAGAGATGGTTAAAGACTCTGGTGCAGCCACTTTTAATACTCCATTTACATCTTGGGCTGTTCGCATGTTTTTAATTTGCTCGTGAGTTGACAGCAAATCTTCTGCTAAAGGGATCAATTCCTTCCCCAAATGGGTTAGTTGTAACTTTCTTTTTACATAAGTAAAGAGTTCCCCACCAATCTCATGTTTAAGTGCTTGTATATGAGAAGTGATAGTAGATTGTGTGTAACCTAACTTTGAAGCAGCCCCCGTATAACTTCCGATTTCAATTATGGTTTGAAAGGTTAGTAGATGTCTTATTTCCATGGTATTGCTCCTTACTTCGCACGATGTATCGAAAAAAATGATAATGACTTTTTCGATTTCAATTTTATTAATGGTTGAGATTATCTTACAATAAAGGTGTTCAAAAGTACATGATTAGAAAAGGTGAGTTTATGAGTATAGTAGCATTTCTTTCGTATGTCATTATTACATCGATTACTCCTGGACCAAGTAACATCCTCATGATGAATGAAGCACAGAGGTTTGGTTTTTTAGGTGCATGGCGATTTACTAGTGGTATTTTGGTAGGGTTCGCAGCACTTGGATTTATGAGCGGAGTATTCACAACGGGCCTATACAATTGGATACCCGTCGTGGAGCCATATTTAAAAATAGCTGGTGCAGCATACCTTCTCTACTTAGCCTGGCAAGTAGGGGCGAATAAAAGCTCAAAAAAGAACTCCAGGAAAGTTCAATCTTCTTTTGTATCTGGCTTTATCTTTCAAATTATAAACGTGAAAAGCATTTTGTTCTTTCTAACCGTAATGAGTGCATTCATTTTACCGTTTAACCATTCGCTTCACTCCATCCTTTTTTATTTAACTCTAGCCATTTTCCTAGGATGGTTGGCCTTGCTTTTGTGGTCAGGGTTCGGCTCACTCTTCAAGAAATTCTTTGCTAAATATGATAAGCGATTTAGAATAACGATGAGTTTATTGTTGGCTTATTCTGCCGTGACAATCTTTCTTTAGGGACAGGTCCTTGTCCCAGCTAGTTTTTACGATGAGACAAGGTTCCTATTTCCCAGCAGCTCGTTTTCACGATGAGACAAGGTGTAAGGTCCCTATGTCCCTGCAAGAATTATAGATTTAGCTGCCTTTGAGGTGGCTTTTTCTTTTTGGTATTCAAGCATTTTAGATAGTATATGAATAGTTTTCCAGTTATCATAAAAAATATAAAAAACGGCTTAATAGTAAAAGGTGGTGAAGCGTCATAAATAGAAAAAAAGGAATGTTCCTTGTTATCACAGGTGCATTATTTTGGGGGATTGGCGGTACTGTTTCAAAAAAGCTTTTTGAACTCGGAGTCGATGTCGATTGGCTTGTAACGACTCGATTATTGATTGCTGGATTTTTACTCTTGACGGTTCAATTTTTTGGAAAAGAACGCTCACAAATCCTAAAAGTTTGGAAAACTAGAAAAATAGCCATTCAATTGATCATCTTCGGGTTACTCGGCATGCTCGCGGTTCAATACACCTACATGGCCTCCATTCAGCATGGCAATGCGGCAGTTGCAACACTATTGCAATACTTAGCACCGGTGATGATAATCGTATACTTAATATTTCGTAAGCAGACTGTGTTAACCGAAAGAGATTTGGTGACTGTTTCGCTAGCTTTAGTTGGCTGCTTTTTCTTGTTAACAAACGGCTCCATCTCTCAATTATCTGTCCCGACACCTGCTATCGTATGGGGTGTTTTATCTGGTTTAGCTTTGGCATTTTATACTTTATATGCAATTCCTTTATTGAAGCAATACGATTCACTTGTCATCATTGGGTGGGCGATGGTGATCGGTGGTTTGGCCTTAAGTTTCATCCAGCCACCTTGGCAAATCGACCTAAAAAGCTTAACATTGGAAGTTTATTTATACTTGGTTTTCGTGATCATCTTTGGCACGATGATTGCCTTTTGGTTCTATATAAAAAGCCTAAAGAGTCTACCACCTAATGAATCAAGTCTTCTCGGTAGCATCGAGCCACTAGCGGCCGTTCTAACAACCGTCTATTGGCTAAAAGAACCCTTTGGCGTTTTCCAATGGGTCGGCACCACCTGTATCATCGGCTTAATCATCTTATTGGCTTTGAATAAAAAACCTGCTTCAAACGTGATCGAACTTCATAATTAGGGACACCAGGGACAGGCACCTTGTCCCAGCTGTTTTTTCCAGCGGGACAAGGTGCCTGTCCCTCTGTCCCTATCCCTCTGTCCCTATTCGATGGGACAAGTGCCTATCCCTATGATTAAAATTCACTAATTTTGGATAGCTTAGATTGGAGGAACTGTAAAAAATAGGTTAGGGTGAGACTGTTGAGAAGAAAAAAGATGACGAAAACGCAGTTGTTATATAATGTTGCTCAAATCGTGATTCCTTGGTCCACTTTGCTGTTAATGGGGAAACAAGATATTAAGCGTTACTCGTTTTCTGGATTTGTTATTGTTGCTTTTGAAATTATCAATCATATCATAGGATACAAACGGAACTGGTGGACTTTTTATGGGAAGAAAAAATCTTTTTTTACCAATGAACTTCCTTTTAGTCTTGGTGCCTATATGCCTTTATCGATGTGGCTCCTAAAGTTTTACTTTGGAGATTTTAAGAAGTTTATGCTTATGAATGCCGTTTCTGACGGGATTTTTGCTTTTGGGGTCATTAAATTTCTGAAGAGAATCAAAGTCATTAAGTTGAATATGAGTTATCCTACGTTTTTTGTCTACTTGTATTTCAAAGCTCCAATCTTATATGGTGTACAATACCTAGTGGAGAAGCGAAAACTTTTTATTGGGTAAGGACGTGGGTGCCTTTAAATAGGGGAACTATGACCACAAAGCTTAGGGAGGTATCAACTACCTCCCTTTTGTTATTTCTTTAGGAATCTGATTTTTAGCGTAAAATGTGTGAAAACTTAGTAAAATAGTGGACTTGAATTTTTAGATTTAAAATCTTAAAGCTACAGAAAATCAATTGAATGAGCGAGATCATCAATATGATGTAAAAACTAGTTGATTTCCCGTTACAACACTAGCCGAATTTCCCGTAAATAAAATTTTATCATTTGATAAAAAATAAAATGAAAAAAATGATAGAAAAAGGGGAAGCGGGAAATGAGAGGTTATATACTTTCCATTTGGAGTTTAATTGACCCGTTTTATTATTTTTGTACACGTCTTACCTATCTTCCTGGTAAGGACACAGGAGGAAATATTTTTAGGGTCCGGTTGACAAAATATAAGGGAAGGAATGTCGTCCTTTCCGATGGAACCCAAATAAACAAGAATGATACATTAGTCAAAATTCACCTTCACAATGTCAGACTATTGAAAGAACTAAAGGATATAGAGAATGAATTTAAAAGAGGCGCAATTATATACCATTATATTAAAAACTCTTTGCCAAGCGTTGAAATTTATATCCGCAACAATCGTCACTCTGAGAAGATTAAAGGGATTATCGGGATTACTCAATTAAATAGAGGCTGTGAACGGCTTGGCTTTGAGAATTTTGAGATCGCAAATCCTATCTACAAATGGTTTAAATTTTTTACTTTTATGCCTATTGCGATGCTCTCAAGTCCCAATTCTTCTATCAGGCATATTGTAAAATATCAGAAACCAGCTTACTTGTTCATGTCATCAAATAAATTAACTAATATGTATAGGAATTAACTGT
This sequence comes from Mesobacillus maritimus, assembly GCF_044803185.1. Lineage (GTDB taxonomy): Bacteria > Bacillota > Bacilli > Bacillales > Cytobacillaceae > Mesobacillus_B > Mesobacillus_B maritimus_B. The sequence goes on along the minus strand of NZ_CP085225.1, from coordinate 3,152,352 downwards.
CCTCCATAACGGTTGCCCGAAAAGTACCAAGATGTATATTATCAGGAACCTGCTTTCATCAATCCGACGAAAGCCTTGGTAACATACTTCGAACCTATAATCTTTTTACTATAAACTCGTTTAGGGGTTGAAAACTTGTTGAAATTGTTCGTACCTATTCTAACGATACTAATATTAGTTGGAATTCTTTACTGGACCGTAGTAAAACCGCCCAATTCATCGAACAGTCCAATCCATCAACCACTAACCTCACCAAGTAAAAAGGTTGTGGTCGTGATTATTGATTCGCTCATGGATGAGCCATTACAAGCGGTAAATTCAGACCGAATACCCGCACTTCAATTCTTAATGAGAAATGGGCACTATTATCCCAAGATGGTAAGCAGTTTTCCAACGATGTCTGTCGTGATCGATAGCACTTTTTTAACCGGAACCTATGCGGACCAACATAAAGTACCGGCGCTTGTTTGGTATGATTCAGCTGAAAAGCGTTTTATAAGCTACGGAAGTGCTCAGCAGGAAATCTTAAAACTAGGTCCAAAACAAGTTCTCAGCGAAAGTTTATTTCATTTGAATCACAAACATTTAAGTTCGAAGGTGAAAACCATACATGAGGAATTAGATCAGCCTACCGCATCCATTAATACCTTAGTTTATCGTGGGAATCATCCCAAGCAGTTATCTGTACCTAAATTGGCGAGCGTTATCAGTTTACTGGAAGAGGACGCGAGCATTCAAGGGCCAAGCTATTTTTCATATGGCTTATTATCGAGAATCGACCCGAACAATAAGCATACTCATGTATGGGAAGCGTTTGGCTTTAATGACCGATTTGCCTCGCAAGAACTAACCTATTTGATTAAAAATAATGCTGTGCCCGCTTTTTCATTAGTCTATTTTTCAGATAACGATAAAGAGGTACATAAAAAAGGTGTTAACGTAACGAAAGGAATTGAAGATGCCGACCAACAGCTTCAAAAGATTTTTAATTCTTATCCATCTTGGGAAGAGGCCTTAAATAAGGTGGTATGGATCGTCATGGGAGATAGCGGTCAAACGGATGTTCTGGATGACAAAGAACAGGCCTTAATCGATCTAAGAAAGCTTTTAAAGGATTATCACATTCATAAAATTAGCGGACCAATCAAAGCTGAGGATGAGATTGTGCTTGGTTTAAACGAACGTATGTCTTTTATTTATCGGCTAAAAGAGAATATCCAAATGTCGAATCTGGTGGATGTTCTCCGGACGGAAAAGCGCATTGACAATATTGCTTGGAAAGAAGGGGAAGAAGTTACAGTTGTTTCACCCCATCATGACGGAGCTCTTACTTTTAAACCGAATGGAGAATATAGCGATGCTTATGGACAGGCTTGGTCCCTCACTGGAAATGTCGAAATTTTAGAGTTACGTATGAATGAAGAAAATCAACTTACATACAACGACTACCCAGATGGTCTTGCTCGGCTTTATAGCGCTTTTCAATCACATCCTGGTCAATATTTAGTCGTAAATGCCAAGCCCGGATATGAATTTATTGGTGAAGGCTCTCCAACCCATGTGGGTGGGGCGGGGCATGGCTCCCTGCATAAACAAGATACCTATTTCCCGCTGATCGTTGCAGGCACTGACGAAAAACCGAAACATGAGCGAATTTTGGATATGAAAGAGTGGATTCTAAGAATTCTAGAGCAACCGAATAAAACTTCCGAATAATGTGGAAATCGACACAAGCCTGGGGGAAAGTCAATTGAACATCAAAGTCATGACATACAATATCCATCACGGCAAAGGAATGGATAAACAGGTGGATTTAAAACGAATTGCGAAGGTGATTTCTAGTAGCGAGGCAGATATCATTGGGTTAAATGAGGTGGATAAAACGTTCTCGAAACGTAGTGATTTTATCGACCAAGTTCAATTCCTTGCGAAAGAACTAAATCTATTTTATGCCTATAGTCCATCCTTAACAAGAAAGTCTAAAAACTCTACTGAGATCCAACAATATGGGAATGGGTTACTTTCTCGCTATCCAATCATGAAAGATAATCATCACCTATTTAACTTTATCCCAGGTCTAATCGAAGGAAGGTCGATTCTTGAAGCAACGATTGAGCTAGATCAACAATTTCTCAACGTTTATGTCACACATTTAAGCCTAAATCCTCGGTTACATCGGAAACAAACAGAGTTTATCTTAGAAAACACGAAGGAACCTGGAGTGATTCTTGGGGATTGGAATATGCACCCGAATACTAAAAAATGGAAAAGGGTAGCGGGTACCTATAGAGATGTTTGGCAGGAGTCGGGGAAGGGTGCTGGCTACACCTACCCATCCACGAAACCGAGAGCTAGAATTGATTATATTTTTACAACAAAAGATATTGATGTCGAGGATATTGGTGTAATCGAAACAAATCCCATTGCTTCTGACCATTTACCGGTCATGGCCACGCTTTCTGTTTGATTACAAAGACCTTTTTAAAGGGAGACAGCACGAATGAAAAAAGGAATTTTCTTTCTTCTTATTTATGCAGTGATATTATTTACCGCTTTTACCTATCGTGAACCTTTATTGGCTTGGTTAAATGAGAGTGATTTATCAATGCTACCACTCATGTTCTTATTGTCCATTCTCTTTGGGGTGATTCCAATCGTCCCATTTAGCGTATTTGCTGGTTTAATGGGAGCTAAATATGGGATCGTAATTGGAGCCTCCATTAATTGGGTAGGTTCTGTAGGAGCGGCAGCAATCTTTTTCTTCTTGGCTCGTTATTTTTTTATAGAAAAATTTCAGCAATCAATTGGAAGGTATAAGGGGATTAAGAAATTTGATTATATTATCAGTCAAAACGCTTTTATTGCTGTCTTATTTAGTCGAATCATTCCAGTTGTACCACCGCCTGTAGTCAATATATACTCAGGTTTAAGTAGGATGTTGTTTAAGACCTACCTGTATGCGACGGCTTTAGGAAAAGTTCCAGGAATGATTGCTTACGCATATGTTGGTAATCAACTATTTGCCTCAACCCATACACTATTTATTGGAATTATCGTTTATGTCGCTTTTTTGCTTGTCGTCCTACTTTGCTATCGTTGGTGGTATAAAGGGAAGGCGAAGGTGGTAATGGATTAATATTTATCTTGCTTTAATTGGATAAAAGATGCCTTCTGAAAAAATTTAAATTAGCCGTATCTTTTTCCCACCTCCCATCCGTTATATAGAGTAGAGAGGTGGTAAAGGAGTGAACAGAATGTCAACGCACGAAGGGATTATAGAGGAAGTTCAGGCAGGGGATGCCGACCGTTCTTTCAAAATTGGAAAGTTGTATCAGGGCCTAAGAAGGTATTGTCATTTTCTTGCTCAAAATTCATGGGATGGTGATGACCTTGTTCAGGAGGTCATTTTAAAAGCTACTAAGAGTTATCCTCAAACAGAGCTAACACCAGCCTTGCTGAACAAGATTGCTTATCATCAATGGATTGATACGGTGAGAAAGCGAAAACGCGAAATCATCGGGATTGAACAAGAAATCGTCAACTCTGAGGTAGAATCTGACACTGATCGATTGATGGACACGGTGAAGACGTTGATTGGACAATTGACTGCAAAACAGGCAGTTATTTTTACCCTAAAAGAAGGCTTCCGTTTTCAGCTAAAGGAAATTGCCGATTTGCTTGATAGTAGTGAAGTGGCGATTAAGTCTAGCTTATTCCGTGCTAGGCAAACATTAGCAAGGGAAAGCAAAATGCAACCTGTAAAACCAATTTCGGAGAAAAATGACCAAAGACTGTTGTATGAGCTGCTTCATCAATCCCTTCAAGCAGACGACCCGCAGATCCTTATTGAGAATCTAAAGCAAATCCCTTCGCTTGTCGAGGTTCCAGTTCTGAAAAAACCGAAACCATCCCAAACCCCTCTCAATGTCTATTCTATGGCAGCATAAAAGGGAGGAAAAAGCATGGCGACAATTCCATATGTGATCGATCAATCCAATCGTGGCGAGCGTTCCTACGATATTTATTCTCGGTTGTTAAAGGACCGAATCGTAATGATTGGTGATGAAATCAACGATCAGGTAGCGAACAGCGTGATTGCTCAGTTATTATTTCTTGAAGCCGACAATCCTGATAAGGACATTTCTATTTATATCAATAGTCCAGGTGGCTCCACGACAGCTGGTTTTGCGATTTTCGATACGATGCAGCATATTAAACCAGATGTCAATACGATTTGTATCGGGATGGCTGCTTCGTTTGGGGCGATGCTGCTGCTCGCAGGAACAAAAGGGAAACGATTTGCGCTACCAAATAGTGAGATTATGATCCATCAACCTCTAGGTGGGGTGAGGGGACAGGCGACGGAGATTGAAATTTCCGCTCGGAGGATCTTGAAACTTAAAGAACATATAAACGGGATTATTGCTGAACGTACGGGCCAACCAATTGAAAAGATTGCTAACGATACCGAGCGGGATTTTTTCATGAGTGCGGAAGAAGCGTTAGAATACGGGATTATTGATAAGGTCATCGGGCGAACGGAGAAGTCAGGTCTCTAATGCTTTCACACGGGAATGGCCGGAACACCTTGTTTAATGAGATGTGGATGTAAGGCGTTAGGGAAGATTACTGGTTTCCCTTTTCCGCTGGTCATCATTAGTCAAAAAGAAATGGCGTGTGAATTGGCACACGTCATTTTTTATTTTATTCTGTTCCTAATATTGTTGATTTTATAATAGAATTATATTTTGTGCCAGGAGTTTACTCAATTAACGGGGGCGGTTAATGCAGTAAGGATTAACGCCTTTTTTTGCTATGATTTTTTCATAAAAGTAAAAAGGCAGGTTAGTGAATTGAGGTTCAGGATAGATAATCCTTATTAGAGGTATCCTAACTATAAAATATAGGTACATAAAATTGGGTGACTTTAAATGAACAACTATACCAATGATAATACAGCTAGACGGTACAGTGCACATGTCAGTATTTTGGGTACCACACAAATACATTTAAGAAACCCTTATATCATTGCTTGGTGGAGTGCTGCTTTTCCAGGTTTCGGACATTTACTATTGTCTAAATATCTGCGTGGATTTGTTCTGTTTATATGGGAAGTGGTTGTTAATGTACTGGCAAATGTTAATTTAGCCATGATTTATTCTTTTCAAGGTAAAATTGATATGGCAAAAGAGATTTTGGATACCAGATGGCTGTTAATTTATATTCCTGTGTATCTATTTGGAATTTGGGATAGCTATCGAACAACAGTTGATTTGAATAAAGTTTATATTTTAGCAAAGAGTGAAGAGCATCGCTTTAACTCATTTAGTATAGGTGCACTTGAGATTAACTATCTTGACAAAAGAAATCCTGTTATGACTTTCGTTTGGTCACTATTCGTTCCTGGTCTTGGTCAATTATATATACATAGGATTACCACAGCATTCTTTATTATCATTTGGGTTGTGATTTTTACTTATTACTCACATGGGCTTGAAGCTATTTCCCTTCTATTTTTAGGGGAAGTTAAAGAAGCTACAGCTGTTTTAAAACCCGAATGGCTCTTATTTTTTCCTTCAATTTATGGTTTTGCTGTATTTGACTCTTACATGAACACAGTTGAAAACAATAAACTTTATGAAAAAGAGCAACGTAAATACTTAATAGAAAATTTTCAATCTCCCAATTTCGAAATACTAAAAGGACAAAAAGTGAAGTGATAAAATGCAGGTATTCTCTACCTTTGAAAAAAATGCTTTTTTAGAAATCGCTATTTCAATGCTAGAAAAAAAGGGAATAAAAAAAGAATCTATCTTTGCAGTTCCGCTTGATAATCGAGCAGAAGAAAGAAAAATCTTTGATAATTTGCATCGTTCGGATGGTACTTCACTTATAGATATAGGAGTTGCTTTAGCTACCGCCTTCTCTGTCATTGGTGCGAGTATTGGGTTCGAACTTGCATGGGGACCGATCTATTGGGGGTTAATTGGTGCTTCCATAGGCTTTATTTTAGGAGTTGCTATCCGACTATTTACAGAAAAAGTCATTAAGAAAAAATCAAGGTTACTAAAGGGTAAACAATCGGAAGTCATTTTAATTATTGATTGTGATGAATCACAAGTAGAATTAGTAGAAAATATCTTGTGGAACCATTTTGCATTGGGAGTAGCTAAGGTTAAGTAAATACTTTTTAGTAGAACTTTGGGCAGAAAGGAAGACATATTTAATCAAAAGAAGAAAAAAGTGGAAATGGAATCATTCTTTCTTTGGTTTTATCCTGGTATCATTGGCTACAAGCTGATGAGACGGGACGTCAGGGACAGGTACCTTGTCCCCGCTAGTTTTTGCGACGGGAGAAGGTACCTGGACTTTAATGTGTACGACTTTTTTTGTTGATTTGTTCCTTATACTTGCTCCTTGTTGGCTGTTTTTATCAAGGTATTTTAAATTGGAAGAATAATAGAATAAGAAGAGCGTTTGTATTTATTTTAGTTCTATTTGCTCCTTACATATGTTTTTAAATAATATTAAAATAAAGGTTGCTTACCTCTAAGAAGGTGAATAACTTTAAGGGGGAGTATTTTGAAAAACTTCATTCTATATTGGAGGATATTTGTCTTAGTAGTATTAGTAGTGCTATTTTTGATAAATGTAATAAGTCTTTTCACTTTCCTTTCATTTCTATCAGGAATTTTGATCTTTTTGGGAATCCCTTGGCTGTATACTAAAATAATGGAAAAGTAGTGGTTTGTTACTAGTACGGTCGGGTGCTTTAATGAAATAACGGGAATAGCTGTCCCGCAAACCAACCGATATTTAAATACGGATTAACAAAGTACCCATGATAGTGGAAGAATGAAAGTAATTGTGATTGAATGGACTATATATAGGGAAGCAGGGACATCGTTGTCCAATTGGAATTATATGGTGGGACAAGGGACCTGTCCCCTATGTCCCACTACATAAGAAAGCTGGTCATTAAATGAAAACTGAAAAAGAGAAGATGTTGGCAGGGGAAATGTACAATCCTGCTGATCCTGCGCTTGTAAAAGAACGCGAGGAAGCAAGACGCAAGGTTAGGATTTATAATCAAACCCTAGAAACTGAAGGTGAAAAGCGTACGAAATTATTAAAGGAATTACTCGGTTCTACGGGAGAAAACATCTATATGGAGCCCAAAATCCGGTTTGATTATGGGTATAACACATATGTCGGAGAGAATTTTTATGCGAACTTTGACTGCACGATTTTGGATGTTTGTGAAGTTCGTTTTGGGGACAATTGCATGCTGGCACCTGGAGTACAAATCTATACTGCAACACATCCACTTCATCCAACCGAACGGAATTCAGGTATAGAATATGCAAAGCCGATTACATTCGGAGACAATGTTTGGATTGGTGGTAGTGCCATCATAAACCCTGGTGTAAAGGTCGGGAACAACGTGGTCATTGCTTCAGGTGCAGTCGTAACGAAGGATATTCCAGATAATGTGGTCGTGGGTGGCAACCCAGCAAAAGTTATAAAACATATTGAACTTTAGAGGAAAACAGTTAAATAAAATGCCCCTTTAACATATCCAGAAAGCGTGTATTTCATATCTCGATTTAAATTACCTATTCAGACATATAAAAAGAAAGGAAGTACTAACCGATGGATTTCGAAACAGTGATGCAGGAGCTTGAGGAACTCGGCAAGGAACGAACGAAAAAAACGTACCTATCCAATGGTGCTCATGAGCCGCTTTTTGGTGTTGCGACTGGCGCTATGAAACCAATGGCAAAGAAAATTAAAATAAACCAACCTTTAGCGGAAGAACTCTATGCGACTGGTAACTATGATGCGATGTACTTTGCAGGCATTATTGCCGACCCAAACGGGATGACTCAGTCAGATTATGATCGTTGGATGGATGCTGCTTACTTTTATATGCTGTCCGATTATGTGGTCGCCGTCACTTTATCAGAGGCAGATATTGCCCAAGAGGTTGCTGATAAATGGATTGCAAGTGGGGAAGAACTGAGGATGTCTGGAGGATGGAGCTGTTATTGTTGGCTCTTGGGGAACCGACCTGACAGCCAATTTAGTGAAAGCAAAATTTCTAGTATGCTTGACCTGGTAGAAAATAGTATTCACGATTCTCCCGTGCGAACACAATCTGCGATGAATACCTTTCTTTCCGCAGTCGCTGTTTCTTATTTGCCACTTCATGAAAAGGCGGTTGAAACGGCGAAGGCGATAGGACCAATCGAAATCAAGCGGGAAAAGAAAAAAAGCAGTATTCTCCATGCTTCCCAAGATATTCAAAAGGTAGTTGATAGAGGGAAGATTGGGTTCAAGCGCAAATATGTCAGATGTTAAAAACACCTTTGTATGGGGGTGTTTGATTCGACTGAAGGTACCGAAATAGCTTTAATTGGATAAGAAATTAAAAAAGGACCACACATTTTAGCATTGTCTACTATGTGTGGTCCTTTTTTTATTTTGTAAAAATGGTTGTATGATTTTTTCCGCCACCTACTAAGCATTCATATCGTTTTATACATTAGGGAAAAGTAAATAGGAAATAGCCAATTATAAACCGAGGTGAGGATAGATGGAACCATACGTAGAAGTCAGGAATGTCTCGAAGATTTTTGGCAAATCTCCTAAACCTGCCATTGATTTATTGAAACAAGGCAAATCAAAGAAAGAAATTTTAAAAGAAACAGGGCTCACAGTTGGTGTTAATAATGTTAGTTTTAAAATTTATCCTAGTGAGATCTTTGTCATCATGGGTTTATCTGGAAGTGGTAAGTCAACGTTAATTCGGATGTTTAACAGGTTGATTGACCCGACAATTGGAGAAATTCTCATAAAAAATGAAGATATCGTGAAGATGAATCCCGCAAGATTAAGGGAAACCAGACAAAAAAGAATCAGTATGGTTTTTCAAAACTTTGCCCTTTTTCCACATAAAACCATACTAGAAAACGCTGAATATGGTCTTGAAATTAAAAAGGTATCTTCAGAAGAACGCCGCAAAAAGGCAATGCAGGCTTTAGAAGCTGTCGGGTTAAAAGGGTATGAACATCAATTCCCATCCCAACTGAGTGGTGGTATGCAACAAAGGGTTGGACTCGCTAGAGCTCTTGCCAGCGATACAGATATTATCTTGATGGACGAAGCTTTTAGCGCTTTAGATCCTTTAATTCGTAAAGATATGCAAGATGAATTAATTGGCATCCAAGAGCAATACCAGAAAACAATCATTTTTATCACCCATGATTTAGATGAAGCACTGAGAATTGGGGATCGAATTGCCCTGATGAAAGATGGCAGTGTGATTCAACTTGGAACACCGGAAGAAATCATGATTAATCCGGCAAATGAATTTGTCGAGAAATTTGTTGAAGATGTGGATCTGTCGAAAGTTATCACAGCTTCGCATGTGATGAAGCGAGGCGAAAAAATTACGGTAGACCGCGGTCCAAGGGTCGCATTGGAAATAATGCGGAAGCAAGGATATTCAAGCATCTTTATCGTCGACCGTAAGAATAAGTTGCTGGGCGCACTAACCGCTGAACAAGCTCGTCAGGCCATTGACCAAAATCAACCCATTGCCGAAGCGATGACAACGGAAATCCCAACGGTTTCAGAAGATACCTTACTTGCTGACTTGATGGATGAAATTGCAACATCTAGCTTGCCGATATCTGTTATAGATGAAGACCATCGATTCAAAGGAATTGTGATACGAGGAGCCGTCATTGGAGCCTTATCGGGAAACAAAGATTCTTTGAATGAACTGGAGAGTGATTAATTACAATGGATATTCCTAAAATTCCGTTAGGAGAATGGGTTGATTCTTTTGTCGCGTGGCTAACCATTGCTTGGGCTGGATTTTTTACTTTTATTACCAATTTAATCGATGGTCTATTGAATATTATCGCAGATGTATTAAGTGTAGGTCCTCCGATTATCTTAATTCTCGTCTTGACTCTTTTGGTTATTTATACAAGCAGATGGCCATTGGGTGTTTTTACGTTATTAAGTTTACTTTTGATTGAAAATCTTGGTTATTGGGATTCAAGTATTCAAACACTTGCCATTGTTTTATTATCAGGATTGCTTACAATCATCATTGGGATACCTGTAGGAATCTGGTGTGCACAAAGAAAAACAGTGCAACGCATCGTGACACCTATTTTAGACTTTATGCAAACAATGCCTGCATTTGTTTATTTAATTCCAGCGATTTTATTTTTTGGGATTGGAGTTGTACCAGGTATTATTGCTTCCTTCATTTTCGCGATTGCACCAACGATTCGGATGACGAATCTTGGTATCCAAAGAGTGCCTGAAGATTTAGTTGAAGCAGCAAATGCTTTTGGGTCAACGACCAGTCAAAAATTGTTCAAAGTGCAATTGCCTTTGGCGACGCCAACGATTATGGCAGGGGTTAACCAAAGTATTATGCTCGCTTTATCCATGGTTGTTACGGCTTCATTAGTTGGGGCACCCGGACTTGGTGCAGATGTTTACCGAGCGGTTAGCCAAATTGACGTTGGACAAGGCTTTGAAGCTGGATTATCCATCGTCTTCATTGCAATCATACTAGATCGTATCACGCAAAACCTACGTAAGCCAGCTTATGGGCATGTACTTAAGCCTAAAATCGCTTTCTCTATTTTAGCATTACTAGCAGTTGGTACGGCCATTGTTACAGCGATTCCAGATAACAATTCTCCTATAAACGAGAATGCGACTGGTATCGGTGCTGAGACAGAGTATGAAATTGTTGGGATTGAGCCTGGAGCAGGGTTGATGGAGTTGACAAAAACAGCAATAGAGGAATACGAACTAGATAATTGGAGGCTACTTGAAGGGTCTTCTGCCGCAATGGTTGCAGAGTTGCAGAAAGCCTATTCAAATCAAGAACCTATTATTATCACCGGATGGACCCCACACTGGATGTTCTCCTCATTTGATTTGAAATATCTCGACGACCCGAGAGAATCCTTTGGTGGCGCTGAAGAAATTCATACAATCGTAAGAAAAGGTCTGGAACAGGATGCACCTGGTGCGTATACCATCCTAGACCAATTTACTTGGGAACCAAGCGATATGGAAGCCGTAATGGTCGATGTTGCCGATGGAATGGATCCAAATGAAGCAGCTGAAAAGTGGATTAATGCCAACTCAGATAAAGTTTCTGAATGGACAAACGGTGCCCAACCAGGAAATGGGAAACCAGTCAATCTTGTTTTTGTTGCTTGGGACTCAGAAATTGCCAGCACCTATGTGATTGGCAAGGTTCTGCAGCAAAATGGGTATGATGTGACGTTGAGCCAAGTTGAAGTTGGACCGATGTTTGCTGGTGTTGCCAATGGAAGCGCTGATGGCATGGTTGGTGCATGGCTCCCAACTACGCATGTTGAATATTTTAATACCTATAAGGACGATTTCATTGACCTTGGAGAAAATCTTCATGGGACTAAGAATGGACTGGTTGTACCAAAGTATGTTGAAATCAACTCGATTGAAGACTTGAAATAAAACAAAGAGAGAGTTTCCTTCTGGAGACTCTCTCATGTTTCTAGATTAAAAATGGATTCACCTTCAACCTATGTATACATGTATCCTTAGCTTTTAATGGAAAGTTGCGTATATTAGTGAGTTACTTCAGTCCTCAACTTATTTTTAAAAATAAGCATGACCCAATAAACAAACAAATATATAAAACCTAGGACTACATAAAAAGACCAAATTGAACCTTGTTGTAACTGAGCAACTAAGTGTTCAAATTCATTTACTCCTTCTAACCTTCCAATGCTATTTGTTAAACTGATGATTGGAACAGTAATGGTCAGAACTATCGTGATCATTGATAAATAAATCATTTTCTTTCTTTTCAAATTCATAATGGCTGTTCCCAATGTTGCAAATAAAAATAAATAATAGATTACCCAAATCCAACTTGGGAGTGATTCCCAATACATAGTGTCACCTCATACTATTTCTTTAACCAATAATCTACAATGTTAGTAAAAAAGCGATTGATCTTATGGAACATTGCACCGTTCTGTAGCTAAAAGATCCTTTCACATCTTCTTTTATCCTAACATAAAAATACACTGATATTTCAGATTAACATCAAAAAGGAGGTTGAAAAGCAGGTTGAGATAGACGGTTTGAAGGAAATCGTTGTAAATGAGACTAATCATGAAATAGAAATGAAATTGAGTGATTTCGAGATCCATCCTTTATCGGATGAAATTGTATTAGCGACATACCGAATTTTTAATGAAATGACGAGTCAACATTCCTTGCGAAGTTCAATATGGAAACTTCATAATGGAGGATGGAAGATGGTTTTTCATCAAGGGACCAAAACAGGGCCATCGTTATAAAATGAACGAAATAGCAGGAGCAATCAAATATCCTTAGTGGAAGATTTTTATTGAAGGGAATGGATTGAGAAATGAAAAAACGATTTATGATTCTTTCTTTTACTTTTGCTTTATTGTTACTTGGAGGATGCGCTAGCAATTCAAACGAGGAAACCACGACGGATTCTTCAGAAAACAGTTCTCGTTTAGAGTCTCCCGAAGATGCGACAACGAATAAAAATGATTCGACCAATGAAGGACAAGAATCTGACACTGATGACGCAACGGACGTCTCTTCAGAAGCCGATAATAGCATCTCTGAAAATAGTGAAGGAAATGAAAGCGATAAGGAAGACAAAGAAGCTTTAGCCCGATATTCTAGTGAAGAAATAGAATATGCTAGAGTTTGGCTACAACTTGGTCCAAATAAAGATATCGACGGATTGTATGTTCGATTGATTCCAGTGGGTACACCCCTCAATCCTGATGATGAAACAAGTTTGAATTATCCAGAGGATGTGATTCAGCTAGCCGGTTCTCGTTTAATCGATGGATCCGTTACCTACAGTGGTAATGGGAATGGGACGATTAATGTATACAACGTTCCTTTACGGTGGGACGGCATTTACCCAGCTGGTGAAGAATTCTACAAAGAAATGATTGAAAATACAAAGCTAGTTAGCATTGATCCGGGGGATGAAGAAGACGTCATCAAATTAATCAAATTGATTACTGTTCATGATTATTAAAATCATATGTTTGGAGTGGGTACCTTGAAACAAATTTATGTGATTAGGCATTGTGAGGCAGAAGGGCAGCCATCAGAAGCCCAACTTACAAAGAGAGGCATGAAACAGGCGTTAGATTTATCTGAGTTACTCTCCTATATAAAAGTGGATAGAATTATTTCAAGCCCATATAAACGTGCAATGGAGACTATCGAGCCCCTTGCAAAGAATTTAAATATTGAGGTAGAGGTAGATAGTAGATTAACAGAACGTATACTTAGTACCCACAATATGTCGGATTGGTTTGAAAACCTAAGAAATACCTTTGAAGACTTAGAGCTTAAATTCGAAGGAGGAGAATCTAGCAGAGAAGCAATGAAACGAGTCGTTGAAGTTGTAGAAGAAATCTTTAATAGCAATATTGATAACACAATTATCGTTACACACGGAAACCTAATGTCCTTACTGTTAAAACATTTTAACTCGGAATACGGGTTCGAGGATTGGAAAAACCTTAGTAATCCTGATGTATTTCTCATAAAAAATGAAAAAAATAAAGTAACTTTTGAGCGAATATGGGAATAAGGTACTTCTAAAGTATTGTACCTATAAAACAGGTGCAAATATAGGTGTGTAGGAGCCATTGATCCAAACAGGATTTGTCCACGATGCCAACACTATGTAATTTAGAATGCTGTAGGTTATGTTAATTTGATTAACCTAAAGGAATATTGTAAATTTATGTTAAAATAATAGGTAAAAGGAGTGTGTACACTATGGTTGGAGTAGAACTTGATATGGTTGTGAATGATTGCTTAAAAGCATTGGAGTTATACGAAAAGATATTTGAGATCGAGCGAGTGGAGGTTTCAAACTTTCCTCGTGGTGAAAATGAGGCCGTTTTTACCCTATACGGCGTTCGCTTTCATATGTTAGATGAAAACCCAGAATTCCATCTGAACGCACCAAATCCTGACCACCCTAAGACCAGTTGGGTTAATGTTACTGTCCCAGACATTAAAGAGACCTATGCAAAGGCGATGGATATAGGGTGTACAGAGGTGCAACCTGTTACTGAGATTCCTGACTACGGAGTATCGAACGCCATATTCATGGACCCCTTTGGCTATATATGGATGCTGCATCAAGTACATAAAGTGGTTAGTCATGAAAAACGTTTAAAGCTTTGGGAGGAAAAAAGGGAGAATTAAAAGAAGGTTTAATACTTCTTTTTTTAAAAAAAATATAAATGAAAAGTACATCCCCAGATGATCCATATGGAGATGCCCAAAGAAGAAAATTATCAATAAAGTGTGTCTTTCGCTGTATGGTCTCAGTGAAATATTTGTGCAATATGACACTGAAAGGCTTATCGAGATTGACATAGATTTAGGAAAATTATAAGATAAGAGTCCTGCAATTTTAAAAAAGTTGGCTAAGGGGACTGTCAAAAGTTCATTCTTCCTTGAAAGGGATGGATTACATGAATAAAGAACAATTGATGGAAATTGCACGTACAACGATGGAAAATGCCTATGCACCTTACTCTAAGTTTCCAGTTGGAGCAGCATTATTACTAAAGGATGGTACGGTGATTAATGGTGTAAACGTGGAGAATGTTTCGTTTGGTGCAACCAATTGTGCTGAGCGTACTGCTATTTTCACGGCCATTGCAAACGGCTATAAAAAAGGTGATTTTCAGGCAATTGCTGTAGCAGGGGATACGGAAGACTATCTTCCACCTTGTAGTATTTGCAGGCAGGTATTAGCAGAATTCTGTTCTCCTGAAATGCCCGTTTACTTAACAAATGACAAGAAAGAAATACGAGAATTGACTTTAAGAGAGTTATTACCATATGCTTTTACAGATTTAGAAATGTAAAAAAATAGAAGTCTCAAGCCATCAACCATTGGTTGATGGCTTTTTTCGCATTTGCAGAAAAGAATGATCTACCCTAAACAAAAAAGAATCGCAACTGTACAAAAAAATAGTTGTCAAACTATTATGTATTAATTATAATCATTTTATTGAGATGTCACAAAACATAACATGAATTTGAGGGGTAATCTAACATGACTAAAACACTAGTACGAAATGAATCGTCCATTTTAGAACAAATTAAAGAAACCATCACAGAAAAAAGTGTGGAACTCCTACACTTACAATTCGTGGACCTAGAGGGAATCTTAAAGCATGTAACGGTAACGACTGTACAGTTAGAGGACGTAGTAGAAGGGAAAATGATGTTTGATGGTTCTTCTATTACTGGTTTTTCCCCTATTAATCAATCAGATCTTTATTTACAGCCTGATTTACATACATTTGCTGTTCTCCCATGGACAGTTGAAGAAGGGTATTCAGAGGCACGTTTCCTTTGTTCGGTGAAAAACCCGGATGGCTCGCTATTTAAAGGAGATACAAGAAATGTCCTGAAGAAAACAATGGAGCGTGCAGCGGACCATGGATATACGATTTCTGTCGGACCGGAGTTAGAATTTTTCCTTTTTAAAACAGATGAAGATGGGTATCCGACTCGTGAATTAGGTGATCGAGCAGGCTATTTCGAACCATCACCACATGATCTTGGAGAACGTGTTCGGTTAGAAATCTATCGTGCGCTAAAAGCAATGGGCTTTACCATTGAAGCTTCACACCATGAGGTAGCGGAAGGACAACATGAAATTAACTTTAAATATGCAGATGCACTGACAGCTGCAGACTTAGCGACGACTTATAAATGGGTCGTAAAGACCGTTGCCAAGAAGTTTGGTCTGCACGCAACATTTATGCCGAAACCAGCGTTTGGAATTAATGGTTCTGGGATGCACGTGAACATGTCCTTTTTTGAAGGAAGTCAAAACGCATTCTATGATTCTTCCGATGAATTGGAGTTATCAGAGAAAGCCTATCAATTTATTGCAGGAGTCCTTGAAAACGTGAAGAGTTTTGCAGCTGTCACAAATCCACTCGTAAACTCTTATAAGCGTTTAGTCCCTGGATATGAAGCACCTTGTTATCTTGCTTGGTCTGCGTCTAACCGTTCCGCTCTCATTCGGATTCCAGCTAAAAGAGGGCTTGCGACACGAGTAGAATTACGTTGTCCAGACCCATCCTCTAACCCATACTTAACGTTTGCGGTCATTGCAGCTGCTGGATTAGATGGAATCGAAAAAAGACTAGAAGTGCCAGCACCGGTGAATGAGGATATCTTCCATATGACAGACGATCGCAGAGCAGAACTAGGAATTGAAAACCTTCCTGGTAGCTTAAAAGAAGCGATTGTGGAATTGGAAGCAAGTGAATTTGGTGCTAAAGCACTGGGAGAACATGTGTATAGCGAATATGTGTCCTTGAAGACAGCGGAATGGGATCGCTATCGTACTGCAGTTCACTCATGGGAAATTGAAAATTATCAAGCTAAATTCTAATATAAGGCCGGCACAAAATCGTCTTCTCGTATCGAGAAGGCTTTTTTTGTTCAAGTGGATTATCTTGTTGTCAATTTACCAGATACGAAGATTTTTTAAGCGGTTACAAAGGGATTGCTTAGGGTAATAGCGAAATAGAAATCAAACTAAAAAGGAGGCTATGAAATTTGACGATTAATCTCTCAGTTGATGACAAGTACACACGTAAAAGAGTAAAGGTTCTTGATTCAGAAATGGCTTATATTGATGAAGGGACAGGCGATCCAATTGTCTTTCTTCACGGAAACCCGACTTCCTCTTATCTTTGGAGAAATATCATTCCAGAAGTAGAAGGGTTAGGTCGGTGCCTCGCTCCTGATTTAATTGGAATGGGGCAATCAGGAAAGAATCCGAATGGCTCATATCGTTTTGTGGATCATGCACGATATCTTGATGCTTGGTTTGATGCATTAGATTTAAAGAACGTAACGCTTGTTATTCATGATTGGGGTTCCGGACTTGGCTTTCACTGGGCGAATCGCAACCGTGATCGTGTGAAGGGGATTGCTTATATGGAGGCCTTTGTCCGCCCTGTCACTTGGGAAGAATGGCCTGATTCAGCAACCAATATCTTCAAGAAAATGCGATCTCCAAAAGGGGAAAAGTTTATTCTTGAGGAGAATGGCTTTATCGAGAAAATTTTACCCTCCAGCATTATTCGTCCACTTACCGAAGAGGAAATGAATGCCTATCGTCGTCCGTTCCAAGAGCCAGGAGAAGAACGGCGGCCGATGCTGACATGGCCCCGACAAATTCCTTTTGAGGGAGAGCCAGAGGATGTACACCAATTTGCACAGGATTATGCAACGTGGTTATCAAAGAGTGAGGTTCCTAAACTTTTCATCAATGCGGAACCAGGCACCATTCTGACAGGTCCTCAACGGGAATTTTGCAGAACTTGGCCGAACCAAACTGAAGTCACGGTAAAAGGATTACACTTTATTCAAGAAGATTCGCCAAAAGAAATTGGTCAAGCGGTTGCCCGGTTTGTTCAATCGATATCCTAAATTTTTGACGATTCTTTTTAGGTAAAAAGGACTTCTTGATAGATGAAAGAGTAAAACTAGACCATAAAAAATAGTCTTCTCGATAAGAGAAGGCTATTTTTATCCAATCATTGTTTTACAGCGGAGGTCTACAGGTGCCCCAGCATAAGAGGAGGTTTTGATACTCTATCATCAAGATTATTGTGCGAGTTTTAAAATGGATGTTTTGTCATTCCACCATCCGCTGCTCCTTTAAATGATACTTTTTCATCTTCCGGTACAGGGTCGTTCTCGCGATATTTAACTCTCTTGCAACGGCTGAAATATTCCAGTCCGTTTCAATGGGTAGCTCTCGTATTTGATGCCTTTCTGTTTTATCAATAACGGTCAAGCTCGAGTTCGTTTGGGGATCAAGAGATTGCTTCGATTTAACTCCCGCTTTTCTTTTCCGCCGGTCTTGGCAGCCCGAGGCCGAACACGGAAGTTAAGCTTCGACGCCGATGGTAGTTGGGGGTTTCCCCCTGTAAGAGTAGGACGTTGTTAGGCAAGACGAAAGAACAGCTGAATAGAGGCTGTACTTTTTTGTTTTTATCAGAAAAAGATCCTTTTTACTTATCTCGCTCAAAGGTTTATCGGTATTCGTCGTGTATTCAATCCCTACCCTGCAGGAAGTAAGGATTTTTTGTTGAATAAATGAAATCAGCCATGATTGAATTTTTCAAATAGGAGAGGTTAAGATGTCGTTTATGATGATAAAAAAAGAATTTAAGATTGTTGGATTAAAAGGGAGTGGGGAGTTTGTTAACTTTGGTCATGAAGTTCCGTTGCTTGCAAAGCAACTGTTAAGCCGATCAAACGAAATCCTGTATACAACAGACACCGAAATTGCATTATTTGAGCCTAAAAAAGATGAGAAGCATAACATAGGTCATTATTATGTAGGCTTAATGGTAAGGGAGAAATTAAAAGAAGTACCAACAGGAATGGATTATTTCGAAACCAATAAGAGTTACATAACTACGAGAGGAAATCTATCTAATGTGGGAGAACTTCATTTGAATTTATTGAATTGGGCAGAAGAAAAAGGGTATCAAAGAGATTTCAATTCTTACATAATTGAGACCTATCACCCTACGAGCGAAGGAGAGGAAGAAGTACAGATATATTTACCAATTCAAGTATAAAAGTCAAATCTAAACGAATTAGTAAAATCAAAGTAAAACGGATAGATAAAATGAAAATAATCTTGTTCTACTAACGGTATAGGATTGGTAAAGAAGGGGGAAGGTGTTTATGATTGGAATCTTAACAAAAAGAACTAACCTTGTAAGTGGTTAGTCCTAAAGATTTTTTGAATTGAATCTAAAAACAAATTTACAATGGCTGTCTCCGTCTGTTTTACAAGAGGTTCTGTGAACTTGGTCAGTTCTTACTACCTTTTTAAACATTTCTGTTTCACAGTGACATGCAATCTTGTATTCTTGGGCAACGGAATAAATAGGGCAATTATATTCAATAAGCTCAAAAGAACCTTCATCAATTTGACTGGCACTAGCCATATACCCTTTTTCGTTTTGGATTTTAACGATTTCACTCATTTTCTCTGACATGGAGTCTGTTTGAATTCTAGTAGAATATTCTGTAGCAAGACGGTTTTCTCGTTTCTTAAAGAGAAGGTGGATTGAATCCTCACCATAAATTTCTTCGATATCTTTAAGGAATTCAAGCGTAATTCCTTCATAGTTTTTAGGGAAAACTTTTTCACCTTTTTCGGTTAAAGAGTACAGTTGCAGTGGACGGCCCATAGGTTGTTTGCATTCTACAGATTGAATCAGTCCATCATTTTCCAAGCTAGTAAGATGCTTTCGAACAGCCATATGGGTAATGCTCAATTGTTCAGTAAGCTCATTTACTGACAATGAAACTTCTTTTTTCAATAAATCTAAAATACGATCCTTCGTATTGGGTTTGTTTTTAAGCAACAAAAGTCACCTTCAATTCTGTCTTCATTTGTCTATAAAAATAGTGCACACTATTACTAGTTTTGGAGGTTACGTTCATTAAGTATACTACATAGTATAAAATGTTGAAAGAAAAGGCCTCTTGCGTTCCCGCAATGAGAGAATATGAAAATATTATAATTCCACCGAGCAAAACGATTGCTTATTCCATTTCTAGGAGTTATAGTAAAAATATACTTTTTATACTATAAAGTATATAAATAGAAAACAAAAATGGAGGAATAATAGATGACTACATACTCTTTGCCAACACTAGCGTACGACTTTAATGCCTTGGAGCCCCATATTGACCAAACAACAATGGAAATTCATTATGGCAAGCACCACCAAACATATGTAAATAACCTTAATGCTGCCCTAGAAGGAAAAGCAGAACTTCAAGAAAAGTCTTTAGAAGAATTGCTAAGCAATCTAGATGCGGTACCGGAAGCAATCCGTACAGCGGTAAGAAATAATGGTGGGGGACACTTGAATCATTCACTATTCTGGGAAGTGATTGCGCCTGCAACTGAAAACAATGCTCCTACTGGGAAACTAGCAGAAGCAATTGATAAAGCGTTTGGAAGCTTTGATGCCTTCAAACAAGAATTTACAAAAGCAGCAACAACTCGTTTTGGCTCAGGCTGGGCTTGGTTGGTTGTAAATGATAATGGTGCTGTGGAAGTAACAAGCACTCCAAATCAAGATAACCCAATCATGGATGGAAAAGTAGCAGTTCTTGGGTTAGACGTTTGGGAGCATGCGTATTACCTAAACTATCAAAACAGAAGACCAGATTATATCGCAAGCTTCTTCAACATCATCAACTGGGAAGCTGTTTCAAGCAAGTATGAAGCTGCTTTAAGCTAAGGTCTTTCATTTTATAAAACAGTACCGAAAAGGATTAATATCCCAATCGGTACGTTTTCACTTTTTTAAAATCCTCACACAGTGTGTGGGGATTTTTTACTATCTATAAGCACTATCACATGTATTAGCTATCGGTTCATAATAACAATGTTGCTTAAATTGTCCTGCAAATGGTTGATTGTACCATGTTGGTGGACATGGAGCATACGGGTTGAAATACCAAAGAGAGTATTTCGACGGATGCTCACGCCAAAAATCTAACGTTTGTTTGGCTAATCGTTTTTCTGCAGTCCTTGCTCTGTTGTAAAAAACATTGCCTTTTTGGACAGCTTCAAAAGAATAATTTCCTCCTTGAACTTGGAAAATGACTTGGGAAATGGTTCTTACGTCTTTAAAGTCTAAACAATCTGCAGCAGTACGGTTAACAATGACGTTTCCAACCATTAACATTCCCATCTTTCCTTCACCCTCGGCTTCGGCCCTTATCATTCTCGCGACTAAATTAACGTCATTATCCGTATATTTTACTCTCGCCACTTAACATCACCTCTAAAAGAATTGTATGAAGAAAGCCTACAAACATGTTGGCTTTAGGTAATATTTATTATAGTGGACTTGCTAATTTGTAACTTTTACCACAATGTATCTCTTGTATTCGTTAAATCTTTTTGGTAATATCGTTTCATAGCTAATGATTTTGAAAATTAAAAGAGGTGATTCCTATACACGCAACAAATCTGGATGGTGAACTGCTTCCTGAAGAAAAGGATACAATCAATCGATTAACGAACATCCCGCTTGATTCGTTAAATCTTGATGCCGTTGCCGTTGTGACTAATATTTATCGAGTTGCACAAGGATTAAAAAATAAGATGGAACAGGAAGTTTTATCTGAATATGGATTATCATGGACGGCTTTTTCGATGCTATATGATATGTGGATATGGGAATCAATCGAAACGAAAAAATTAGCAGAATCCGCTGGAGTCACAAAAGCGACCGTAAGTAATATCACGAAAACTCTTGAACGAAAAGAGCTGTGTTACAGAAAAGGCGACAGTAGAGACAGAAGAATCACGTACGTGGCTTTAACGGAAAAGGGCAGACAAGTGATGGAGAGCCTCTATCCACGATTCCACAAAGGTGAAATCGAGATTGTGTCTGGTTTGTCAGTAGATGAACAAAAAAGGATGTCAAAATACCTCAGAAAAGTCATTCTTGAAAATCAGTTTTAAAATGAATTAAATAATGAAAAAAGCTGAGATGGGAAATCCAGTAATTGTTGTCTCCCTGTTCACAGAGAATCGATGGTTGGTGAAAATCGATACATAGACAACAATGAATTACATTCCCTGAGCTTTCTTTGTGAAATCTTTAAAAGTAGCAAAGAACGGACGAGCCGTTAATCGTAGAGTGGAAGGATTGGATCCTTCAATAAGGGTGGTACCGCGTGCAATAGTATAACCACGTCCCTTTTTTATAGGGATGTGGTTTTTTTATATTTAATTATAGGAGGAACGAAGATGAAAGATGTAAAAGCAAAATTAACGGAGGAACAACAAACAGAAGTAAAGAGACAAATGGCTATTTACAGTCAAGGGGTTCAAGAAATCATTCCAACCGAAGAGTTAGAAAATAAAATTGCCAAGTCCATTTTAGAGAATAAGCCATTAAAAATAAAACTAGGCTTAGACCCGTCTGCTCCAGATGTCCATCTTGGTCATACGGTTGTCCTGAACAAAATGAGGCAGTTTCAAGAGAATGGTCATATCATCCAACTGATTATTGGTGATTTTACTGGAAAAATTGGCGATCCAACTGGTAAATCTGTCGCTAGAAAACAATTAACAGATGAAGAAGTAAAGCATAATGCTAAAACCTACTTCGAACAATTTGCTAATGTTATTGATATGGAGAAGGTAGAGTTGCACTACAACTCTAAGTGGTTATCAAAATTAAATTTTGAAGATGTTATTCAGTTGGCGGGTAAAATAACGGTAGCTAGATTGTTAGAAAGGGATGATTTTGAAGAACGAATTACCTTTGGTAAACCCATCTCGCTTCATGAATTCTTTTACCCGTTAATGCAGGGATATGATTCGGTCATGTTAGAAAGTGATATCGAACTAGGCGGGACAGATCAGCATTTTAATATTTTAATGGGAAGACACTTCCAAGAAAAGTTTGGGAAAGAAAAGCAAGTTGCCTTGTTAATGCCTTTATTAGAAGGGCTAGACGGGGTCGAAAAAATGTCTAAATCCAAGCATAACTACATTGGGATTGATGAGAGTCCACAAGAAATGTACGGAAAAGCCATGTCGATTCCAGATGAGTTAATGCTTAAATACTTCGAACTAATTACCGATTTCACTCCAGACCAAATTCAGAAGATAAAGGAACAAATAGAGATAGATACATTGCATCCAAGAGACGCCAAAATGTTATTAGGCAAGACGATTGTTCGGATGTACCAAGGGCTCGAGGCAGCAGAAAAAGCGGAACAGCATTTTATCTCTGTGTTCCAAAAAGGTGACATGCCTGAAGACATCCCTACAGTCAAGTGGACGGGAGAGTCAGAAATAGCCATCATCGAGTTTCTTGTTGGTTTGCAATTGTTCCAATCGAAGAGTGAAGCGAGAAGAATGATTGAAAATAGAGGCGTAAAAATAAATGGAGACACCGTGGAAGATACAAACGCGCAGCTCACTTTAAGTGATGGTTTAATCGTTCAAGTAGGGAAACGTAAATTCATCAAGATTACGCTCTAAATCGCTAATAAGGAGCCCCTTTATTGACTCTTACTGATTCATTAAGGGGGCTCTTTTTCCTTATTACATATTCAAAAGGATTCGGACTAGATTTGGTTATGTCCTCCCAAAAACTCCATTTCTTTATTTTTAAGTTCAATAAACCTATGCTAGTAATAATGGAGCAAATGGAGGATTACACGATGAAAAAGATTTTTGCAGATGTTATTCAATTTCGCGGTACACATTATGATTTCGGTTTTCACCAGGGGAACTTAATCAAGGATTCGATTCTTGTCCATAATCGGGAACGACAATGGAAAGTACGGAAACCGCTTTTTAAAATCAATCATGACGAGACACAACAGGTTTTCAAGAAGTTAGCACCATCTATCTGGGAGGAATTCTTAGGTCTGCAGGATGCTCTAGGGTGGTCGATGGAAAGGGTGTTGCTTGAATTTGGAGGGTACCGGGTTAACATCATTCGTTCGGGTTGTTCCATTTATGTTGGGGATGGGTATATGATTCGCAATTATGATTATCATCCGAAAACGTACGATGGCCGCTTCGTTTTTTACCAACCAAGTGATGGGGGCTATGCGACCAGTGGCTTTACGCAGAAAATCACCGGTCGAAGTGATGGCTTGAATGAAAAAGGGCTTAGCATGGGCTATACCTTTATGAACCGGAGACGTCCAGGCGACGGTTTTATCTGCCACATGATTGGCAGGCTCATCCTGGAACTTTGCGCTAGTGCTGAAGAGGCAGTGGATTTATTGAAGGAGATACCGCACCGTGGCTCTTTTAGCTATGTGTTATATGATGCCAATAGCGAGTTGCCTTATATTCTCGAAACATCGCCACGAAGAGTTGAAGTGCGTCAGGGATTATCGTGTACCAACCATTTTCACATTTTGACCGATGAGAATCGGCGTGTCCTTGATGATTCGAAAAAAAGAATGCAAGCCATGGAGGATAATCGCGTAGATGAATTAAGCGGAGAACAGGCCTTCCGACTCTTAAACGATACCGATAAAGGTGTTTTCTCCAAACTTTACGGAAGTTGGGCAGGAACTATTCATACCTCCGCCTATTTTCCAAAAGAAATGGCCGCCTGGGTAGCACTCGGTGGAAACCAGGAACCAACAAAAATCGATTTTTCAAAGTGGTTAAAGGGGGAAGACCTATCAATTGAGCGAGTCGAAGGGCTAGTT
Source organism: Mesobacillus maritimus (assembly GCF_044803185.1). Lineage (GTDB taxonomy): Bacteria > Bacillota > Bacilli > Bacillales > Cytobacillaceae > Mesobacillus_B > Mesobacillus_B maritimus_B. The sequence goes on along the minus strand of NZ_CP085225.1, from coordinate 3,127,968 downwards.
GATACAGATATCCCTTTTGTGAATATGGAGAAAGCAGATTGGTATCAAAAATTGTGACCTGTCCCCTTGAAGGGACAAGGGGACAGGTTCATTGTCCCACTCTCAAACATAAAACCTGCGGTGGATAGGGACAAAGGGACAGTTCAGTTCACTGTCCCAGCTAGGAAGGTGAACCTTGGCCCACTCTCAAAAACAAAACCTGCGGTGGATAAAAATGGAACCTTTTTCGGTGATAACGGTAATAAAACTACGATAGAAAAGGAGAGGATTGCGCTATGGCTAATCAAGGATGTATAAAATGCGGAAGCAAAGATGCAGGACAGAAGGAAGTCGCAATGACCGGTACCGGATTATCGAAAATGTTTGACATCCAAAACAATCAGTTTATCGTCGTCTACTGTAACAATTGTGGGTACTCAGAGTTTTACAATAAAAAAGCTTCTGCCTCATCCAATATTCTTGATTTGTTTTTCGGTTAAAAAACCAGAATTTTGGGGTAAGCAACTGATGCCAACAGCCCGGCCGATGAGGTATATAGCCTTTTTTTTCATCATATAATGGACAATTAAGGTTAATGAGGTGAAATATATGTTTCATCATGTTGGCAGGAGATTCATATGGATGCTGTTTGGAAGTACGGTTTTAGCCACGGTGGTTAGTATTGCCATGTATAGAGCAGGTCTCATAACCCTTCCAATGCAATCAACGGCCGAAAAGGACCAGGAGAGTAAAAATGCTGTGAAACGCAGAAGGGTTGGGAAGATTCGACTTTCATAGTGGGACAGTGAACCTGTCCCCTTGTCTCACTAATTTTGTATATTTTGTTCGATGGCTGTTTTAATTAACTTCATAACAGAGGTATAATTAGGGACAAATAATAAATAGTCGCTGGTTTTTGTTTTGATGGCAATTCTTTCAGTACTACTACTAGGGTGCCCAATTCTAATGGCCGTTTTCTCCTCACCCTCATATGTATCGTCAAAAGAGACACTCACTATATCAGATATAGGAATTACCACTTTTGTAAACAGATGCTTAATGATGATATCGCTGCCAATCTATTCTACTTTAATTTCCAACATCGAATGTATCCCCCTAAAAACAGAAAAATTCAATAGTAATATATTAACATACTTTTTAACTAGTGTTATTTTCCAGTTACAACTATTCAATCTTTGCGTAAAAGCCTCTATGTAGTGGGAAGAGGGTAAGCTTCAAAGTGTAATTTTTAAAATTTTTTTGGCTTGTTCCTAATTGATTTTCGGAATGCTGGATCCATATCTAGGTAGTGTGGTTCCCAATGGACATAATGGAATGAAATATGTAAATATGTAAAGCAGAAATGGGTCGCACTAACGCGACCCATTTTTATTTTGCCTAAAGTTGCTAAGGACAAAAGAAGTAAAAGCGCTTCATTAACGAGACGTTGTACCTCAATTATGAAACAGAAATTTAAAAAAGGATGTTTCATGCTACATAAAAAGTGATTTAATTCATAGCTGTCTAACTCAAGATCCACGGTTAGATGTACTGAAATTCAATCATTTTATAGCTAGTTGGCACAAACCTTGCATTGACTTATGGTGTGAATACAAAAAAGAAGGATTTTTAGAGCAAACAAACATTTTTTATACACGACCCTTCTCAATACTATTAATTCTTTTAACAGTAACAATCATGAGTTGGGCGATCTTTAAGAAAACGAAGAAAAACAAGGAAAATACTACGATTTCTTCTTAGAAATTTGGTGAGAGGTTAATAGTCTAGTGATTAAAAAAAAATGACTTACTTAAACAAATACACTAGTCGTCTGTAAAGAGCTCAGCTTTTATGACTACAAATACTAAAAAAGGGGTGCAAGTGTCGTAATGAAAAATAATCGGCAAATTTTGTTAGCGAAACGGCAAGTAGGTGTGCCTGATTCAAGTACTTTTACCCTTGTAAAAACAGATATACCGATTCCAAAGGAAAATGAAGTTCTCGTCCGTTCTCATTATTTATCTGTTGACCCATATATGCGTGGAAGAATGAACAACATAAAGTCCTATGCAAATCCTTTCCAAGTTGGGGAGCCACTTACGGGTGATAGTATTGGAGAGGTCATTTCATCAAGGCATCCAGACTTTTCGACAGGGGAGATGGTGACAGGGACGTTTGATTGGGCAGATTACTCAATCGTTGAAGGCTCAGGATTACAAAAAATTCCCCCTGGTGCGCCGATTACATCGCATTTACATGTTACGGGAATGACTGGTTTAACCGCTTACTTTGGTTTACTTGACATTGGCAAGCCAGTACCTGGGGAAACCGTTGTTGTTTCAGGTGCTGCTGGTGCAGTGGGGATGGTAGTAGGGCAAATTGCTAAGATTAAGGGGTGTCGAGTAGTAGGAATTGCAGGTTCATATAAAAAAACAACCTTTTTGAAAGACGAACTTGGCTTTGACGAGGTCATAAATTATAAGAACGTACAGGATATTGCTCAAGCATTACAAAATGTGTGCCCGAACGGAATCGATATTTATTATGATAACGTCGGTGGGAAGATTTCCGATGCCGCAATCACCTTATTAAACTTTCATGGACGAGTCCCACTATGTGGGCAGATTTCGATGTTAAACTCTGAAAATAAAGAATTAGGTCCGCGTCTGTTTACCACCATTATCCGAAGGAGCATCCTTTTAAAGGGGTTCATTTATAGCGATTATAAAGAACATTTTGAAGAAGGAAGAAAAGAACTAGCACAATGGCTTAACGAAGGGAAAATTAAATACAAAGAAAATATCGTTGAAGGGTTAGAAAATGCTCCTGATGCTTTCTTAGGATTATTCCGTGGTGAAAACCTAGGAAAGCAAATGGTAAAGGTCATTGAGTAATTAATGTTGCACATTTGAAACGATCAATTAAATAGGCTTTTTTCGTAAAGATTGTTGTTAAAATTGTAAAAATCTTAAAGCCGATTTTTACTACCTAAAGCCGATTTTAACGCAAGATAAGCTATTTGGTACGTGATAAGAAGTTTGCGCGCTCTTTTCTCATTAATAAAAGGGTACTTTGAAGGGAAACAAAGCTTAATTCAACCGAATTTGTATCCAAGAGCAATGAAGTCTGGGAAAAGAGCCAATAAAAAATAGAAAGACGGGAGAGATTCATTATGATGGACACACAATTGACTATTGATACTCTATTAGTGAGGGCTGAGAACTATTTTGCCAAAAAGCAGGTCATCTCTAAAACTTCAACAGGAGTTACACGTTACACTTATGCTGACTTTGCCAAAAGAACTAGAGCACTAGCGAGTGTACTTGAACATTTAGGAGTGGAACGTGGTGACAAGGTTGGAACGTTTGCGTGGAATGACCATCGACATTTAGAGGCGTATTTTGCAATTCCTAGCATGGGTGCAGTCTTGCATACGATTAATATTCGCCTTTCAACTGACCATCTAAAATATATCATTAACGATGCACAGGATAAGATACTGCTTATTGATCAAGGGTTATTGCCAATTATTGAAAGTATTAAAGAGGATCTCCCTCATGTCAAAGCTTATATTGTCTTTTCAGATGAAGAACACCTCCCTACTACGAACCTTCAGCCTGTCTATCATTATGAGAAACTATTGGAAACAGGAAATGAACAGCATGTATTTCCTGATAATCTAAAAGAAAACGAGCCAGCTGGTATGTGTTATACATCTGCAACAACAGGAAATCCTAAAGGGGTTTTATATACACATAGAAGCATTGTTTTGCACAGTATGATGCTTGGTTTGGCTGATACGATGTCATTATCTGAATCCGACATTGCCATGCATGTGGTTCCAATGTTCCATGTGAATGCCTGGGGCTTTCCGTTTGCTTCGGTCTGGTTTGGTACTACACAAGTATTGCCTGGTCCGAATTTCAATTTTAAAACACTTGGAGACCTGATTGAAACAGAACGTGTGACCATTACTGCAGGAGTTCCCACTATTTGGATTGGTTTGTTGAATGAATTGAATACAAATACGTACGATTTGTCGAGCTTACGTAGTATCGTATGTGGAGGTTCTGCGTTACCAAAAGGAATCCTTCGGGCCTATAAAGAGAAATACAATATCCCATTTATTCACGCCTATGGAATGACAGAAACAAGTCCGGTTGCCACAGTTTCCAGGTTGAAAAGCTATCAAGAAGGTTTGGATTACGAAGAGAAACTAGACTTTATCTCCAAACAGGGGATTCCTGTTCCTGGAATTGAAATAAAAGTGATAAATGAACAGGGTGAAGTACTAAATAATGGGAAAGAAATGGGGGAGGTGCTGGTTCGGGGACCATGGATTACAGATTCCTATTACAATCAACCAGAGAAAACAGCTGAGGCTGTAAAAGACGGTTGGCTCTATACAGGAGACATTGCCACAGTTGATTCAGAAGGAACGATCAAGATTGTTGACCGAACAAAAGACTTAATAAAAAGTGGGGGAGAATGGATATCTTCTGTTGACCTCGAAAATGCCTTAATGGCACATGAAGCGATTTCTGAGGCTGCCGTCATCTCGGTTCCTCATGAAAAATGGCAGGAGCGGCCAGTCGCTTTTATCGTAAAAAGCAAAACCTCGAATGCTAACGTAACAAAAGAAGAACTACTGGATTTCTTAGCACTACAATTTGCCAAATGGTGGTTACCAGATGATTTCATTTTTATCGATGAAATACCAAAAACTTCTGTAGGGAAATTCTTGAAAATGAAATTACGTGAGGATTATAAAAGCTATACTATGAGCGAATCACTCTAGTTTTAGCCATGGGTCCCTTCATTGAATGAAGGGCTTACATTTTTTGTGAATTCACAGTTCGTTAGCAAGTGGGGACTCATCTCTTCCATTGATCTATTTTTGAGAGTTTGTTGTATCAGATATGAAACACGATGTCTTAATTTGAAAACGGATAATTCCGAATATTGAAATACAACCCAATTGTTTATTAGGGTTTCTTCTACAAAATATTATTTATTTAAAAATAGTTTTTGAGAAAATATGTAGAATTGGTGTGGTTTGATAGCATCCTCAACCTTATAATCCTACAAATTTTCTCCCCGTTTTTTTACTTTGGTACGGTTCTTGCATATTTAAGGGTGTAATGTATTTTTTGAGGAGGTGCATTTGTCCGTACGGTCTATAGTCATTGTATTTTTTACTGTTCTATTACCCTGGATTATGCACATCAAAAAGTATATCTTTAATCGTATTATAGTAAATTGTAAAAATTCAAAAATGGGAGATGGTAGAATGGCAGTGTTAGGCAAAGATATGACTTTTGGATTATTCTTTTTAAATTCAGTGGCTCCATGGAAAACCGATGCAGAGGAGCTTAGGGATGGGTTAGATCAAATTAAATTGGCAGACGATTTAGGTTTTCACTCTGCATGGATTGCGGAACATAACGCGCGTTTATATGGTGTTGTCAGTTCAACATCGGTATATTTATCTGCTGCAGCGGCAATGACAAAAAATATCAAATTAGGTTCAGCCGTTTCTAGGCTACCTTTGCATCACCCGCTTCAATTAGCTGAGGATATGGCACTAGTCGATATCATCAGTGATGGTAGACTTTACTTAGGTGTAGGAAAAGGCTATGACAAATTGGAGTTTGATGCTTATAACATCGATTTTGACGATCGACATGACAAGTATTTAGAATCGCTTGATATCCTAACAACCGCTTTACAAAATGGGACCGTAAACTATTCAGGTAAATTTTATGATATTAAAGATATACCAGTTTACCCTCGACCTGTTCAGAACCCAAGACCACCGATTTTTGTTATGGTTTCGGGGAATGATGCTTCAATGATTAATGCAGCTAAGCAAGGTCATTCCTTTGTATTAGGCGGAATTAAGAATGACGATACGAAGCATAAAATTTCATTGTACCGAGAACATGCCGTAGCTTCCGGATTATCAGAAGAATATGTAGAAGAAGCAGTTGCTAGGTCGGGTAAGTTGTTATTTTGTTTCGTAGCTGATACAACTGAACAAGCTCAAGAAGACTATAGGCAGGGCTTGGAATGGTATATGGGTGAAAGAGATAACCGTCCTACTTTTGGTGTTATTAGTAGGGATAGAGAGGTTGATTACGATAGTTTCTTAAAGTCAGAGAATACGTTAATCGGATCACCTGAAAAAGTAATAAAGGATATTGAAAGGTACAAAGAAGAAACAGGACTAAATAACATTATTCTTTGGATGAATATTGGGGGTCAACAACAAGATAAAGTTGTCAAATCAATGAAATTATTTTCCGAGAAAGTAATGCCACACTTTGAAAATCAATCTGTATCAGCCGTTAAGAAATAACATATTTAAAAGCGCTTACAATCGCTTAATGGCAGTCATTGTTTATTTTGGGAAATCAAGGGGGGGAAAGAAGATGATGAAAATGAAAAAAATCCTGGGTGTATTGGTCCTATCTATTACATTCTTAACTCTAGCGGCTTGTGGTGGGGTTGAAAGTAACACGACAGACGATGGTTCAAAGGTGTATGAGCTGAACCTCAATGTATCGGCGGCTCCTACAAGTCCTTTTAATGTGAATGTTGCGGAACCTTGGGCTGAATATGTTGAAAAAGAAACGGATGGCGTTGTAAAGGTAAATGTTTTTCCTAGTGCCGCACTAGGCTCTTTGGCTACATCATTCGATGATGTGAATGCTGGGGTTTATGAAGCAGGGCTTGTTCCGCCAGGGCTACATGTGGATACAGATTTATTTCCACTAACCATTGCAGATACGCCTTTTCTCGTAAACTCTCCTGAAGTGGCCCAAAAAGTCGTAACACAATTTGTGGATCAATTTATGAAAGACTCATTCGTCGAAGGAACCTTTATGGGAGTGTCTTCGACGGATTCCTACCAAATCTATAGCACGAACCCGATTCAATCGGTAGAAGATCTCAATAATCAAAAATTAAGTGACAGTGTGGCCGCACGACTCGAGCTATTCAAACAGTTAGGTGCCGTACCAGTATCATTAGATAATACAGCGTTATATGAGTCTTTAGAGCGGGGTGTAGTCGATTCTGTTGCCTATACAGCCGTTGGTGCAAACGGTTACAAGTTGAGCGAAGTAGCACCGTATATGACAAAGGTTGATTTGGCTGTTAGTGTCCTACCATTCTTTATTAACACAAACTTCTTAGATTCATTACCTGAGGAAATTAAACAGCAATTTGTTGATGATTTTGGTCCTAAATATGCGGATTTAATGACGGAGCTCTATACATCATCTGCAGAAGAAGGGATCAAGATTTATGAAGAAGCTGTTAAGGATAAAGGTGGCGCTGTTTATGAACCTACTGCCGAAGAAATGGAAGAATTTAAAGCACCTGTAAAAAAACAAATGGAAAATTGGGTGAATGAAGCAAATAAACGTGGATATAACGGTCAAGAGATGATGGATTATTTCGTAGAACTCTTGGAATCAGCAGGGGTTCAGGTTCCAAAATAAAGTGTTTGTCCGGTGGATAAAACAAACTAGCTAAGTTTCTAGTTTGTTTTATCTTATTTGGATATACAAGCAGGAAGCGAGGGAAGTGTATGACCATACTCGATAAGATAATAGGGATGATAGTAAATGTAAATAAGTGGATTTCTTTCGGTATTTTAGTGCTGATGATGATCTTCGTTGGGATAGCGGCACTTTCACGGGGATTGGGGTACCCGATTATTGGCGACGTTGAATTTGTCCAATTCGGAATGGTGTTACTCATTGTCGGATCGTTAGCTTTTACAGAGGATACGAATTCTCATATCGCCATTGGGATTGTCGTTGATAAATTTCCAAAATGGATACAAACGGTATTAGACATCATCTCTCAGATGCTTACCATTGGTTTCTGTTTCGTTGTTGCGTATGTTTTTTTTATTAAATTAAACTTTGTCCACGCTTCTACTTTGCTAAGGATTCCATTTTACCCATTTAAGATATTACTAATCATTGGGTTCGTCGCTTGGGCTCTCGTCGCAATAAAAAAACTCATTTACTCTATTCAATCATTGAAAAAATCTACTGTATAAGGAGGGAGATTCTTGGGAGTTGAAATGGTTGGTGTCCTAGTTATTCTATCTGTCTTTCTCTTAATGTTTTTGCGTGTTCCAATTGTCATTTCGATGGCGATACCAGGAATTTTAGGATTGCTCTACTTAAAGGGGGAGATCCCATTATATGCCGCGATCGATAGTGTAATCTGGCAGCACAGCTATCATTACACATTGAGTACGATCCCTCTGTTTGTTTTAATGGGCCAATTACTCTATAAAGCTGGGTTTAGTGATGAATTATTTACGGCATTTAGAAATTGGTTTGGAAGACTAAAAGGCGGGTTGGGGATCGCTACAATCGGCGCTTCAGCTATGTTTGCCTCTTCATCTGGATCGAGTTTAGCAACAACAGGAACAATTGGGGTCGTTGCATCAAAGGAAATGCTAAAAGCCGGTTATGCGAAAAGTTTAACAGGTGGTTCCATTGTCGCAGGGGGGACGTTAGGGATTCTCATCCCACCTAGTACGATGTTTATCATCTATGGGATGGTTACCGAACAATCGATTGGAAAGTTATTAATTGCAGGGATCATTCCAGGAATTTTATTGACATTATTCTTCATGGCGACTATTTATATCAGTATTATGTTCAACCCCAAACTAATATCAGATGTTCAAGAACCGAAAGTGAGCTGGAAGGTAAAATTTAGTTCATTAAAAGCGAATGGCTGGATTTTAGCTTTATTTACATTGGTAATGGGTGGAATCTATGTTGGAGCATTTACGGCTACTGAAGCAGCTGGAATCGGAGCATTGGGCGCATTTTTAATTGCCCTGATTCGCCGAAAATTAACGTTTGCGAATTTCACAGAGGCGGTATTTAACACGGTTAAAACAACTGGATTTATTTTTGCGATTGTCATGGGTGCATTTTTATTAAATTTTGTACTGACCATTACGCAAGTCCCCAATCTTCTTGCTGACTTTTTATTTGCTAAATCGTTGTCACCTACGATCATTTTTCTTTTAATCGTCATCATGTACCTCATTTTAGGAGCAATTATGGATACACTCGCCATGATTGTTGTAACCATTCCCATTATTTTACCGATTCTACAGTTACTAGAATTTGACTTAATTTGGTTTGGTGTCATCATCGTATTGTTAGTGGAAATGGCGCTCATCTCCCCACCAATCGGGATGAACTGCTTCGTGTTAAAAGGGGTTGTAGAGGAACTTGAATTGAGTGATATCTTCAAAGGCTCCTTTCTTTTTATGGTGCCAATCTTAACATTAATCACATTGCTTTATATCTTTCCAGAGATCGCTTTATTTCTTCCGAATCTAGTAAAATAATAATAGTATGTTTGTAAGGGGGAAGAACATGAATACCATCCAAACAGTGAACGGGGAAATGCATGTTGAAGACTTAGGGTGCACCTTAATTCACGAGCATTTAAGGACTCGAGATGAACGAGTGGTAAAACAATTTCCACATTTATATGATCACGAAGAAGAGGTAGCTTTGGCGATGGCACAGGTTAAGGCTGCTAAAGAACGAGGGGTAAGAACGATCTTTGACCCCTCTGTCTTGGGACTAGACCGGGATGTAAGGTTTATGCAAAGGGTGGCCAAAGAAACAGACATGAACATTGTGGCAGCTACGGGGATTTTCACATTCAATGATTTACCAACGCGTTTTGCCTTTAATGATATTGAATTTATGGCTAACCAATTTGTTCGAGACCTAGACGTTGGTGTTCAGAATTCATCGATTCGTGCGGGCTTTCTAAAATGCGCTACAGATATTCAAGGGATTACACCTGGAGTTGAAAAGGTAATTCGGGGAGTGGCCCGAGCACACCATAAAACGGGTGTTCCAATTATGACACATTCTCACCCAGCCTCAGAAACCGGCCTCAAACAATTAGCTATTTTTAAAGAAGAAGGGGTCTCGTTAAATAAGGTTTTAATCGGTCATTGTGGGGACACAGACAACCTAGATTATATTGAAAGAGTCCTAGATACTGGTGCGTTTATCGGCATGGACAGATATGGATTGACGCATACTTTATCGACTGAAAAACGAAATGACACAGTCATTGCATTAGTGAAAAAAGGCTATGCAAATCGCATGTTTTTGTCTCAGGATTACTGCTGTACAACCGATGCACATAAACCTGAGGAATCCAAAAGAGCTACTTATCCAGATTGGTCCATGACCTTTCTGCTGGACAAAATTCTCCCGACTCTAAAAGAGCATGGGGTATCAGATGAGCACATTCATAGAATGATGGTTGAAAATGTAAAGGATTGGCTTTCTAATTGATGAACGCTCGTCTTTTTCACTATTTTTCAAAAGTCTCGCAGAAATTGCGAGATTTTTTGTTCGGTGAAATTTTCCGTATATTCATAATATTAATTTTGTTATAATTATAATAAAAAGGAATAATCATTATAACTTCTGGGCACAAAAGGAGGACTGAATGTGCTTAAATTACTTGTTACTGGATCAGCACCGTTGGATGACTATGTAAAACGTGCTATCGATAAACGAAAGGGAACGATCAATGATTTGGTGGTCCAAACCTTGGACTCTATTTATATATTAAATAATCCAACCTATATTACAGATGATGATGTATTAATATGTGGTGCGATGTTATTTGAGGAATTTAAAAAGATAGGTGTTCGCGGCAATCTTATTCCTTTGCGTGTTCAGACCAATGATTTTTATAAAGCGTTAGTCAAGGCCTCAAAAATTTCCAATGAAGTTAATGTGATTAATTATCAGAAAGAATATATTCAAAGCAAACCGGAAAATGTTATTAAAATGAAAGAAGAATTGGATTCAATCTTTAAAATAAAAATGAATCAGTATACCTATGTTACCGCTGAGGATGCTAGTAACTTAGTGAGGAAACTTAAGTCTGAAGGACAAAAGGTTGTCATTGGATCAGGCTTGATCGTAAGGTTAGCCAAAGAGCTAGGGATGGAAGGCATCCTTTGGTACGGAAAAGAAAGTGTAGGACTTGCTGCAGATATTGCATTTAATATCCTGACTGCTAAGCTTGCAGAGCAAAGTTATCAGAAAAGACAAAGCTATATTTTGGAAAATTTCAATGAAGGGGTTATTAATCTCAATGTAACAGGCAGGGTCCTAAGTATTAATCATCATGCGGTTGAACTATTAGGGCTTGGGGACCAAGATAATCTTACTACACAGCTTATTAGTGATATTTTGCCTCAAAGTGAGATTTTAGACGTTTTATCTGCAAGTAAAGTAGTTAAGGATATGGTTGTACAATATAAAAAAAGAACGTTGCTATTGAACACGCTACCCATCAATGTAAATGGAAATTTTAATGGAATTGTGGCGTTGTTTTCAGATGCTGAGACTTTACAGCAACAGGAAAATAAAATTAGACGTAAAATGCATTACAAAGCAGATACAGCTAAATATCATTTCGGTGATATTATCGGGCAAAGTGAACAGACGATTAAGGCGATTAATAAAGCGAAGAAGTTTGCCCGTTCGGATTCGAATGTTCTTATTCTTGGTGAATCAGGAACCGGGAAGGAGCTCTTTGCTCAAAGTATACATAATGAAAGTTCACGTGCGAATCAGCCTTTTATCGCCATTAACTGTGCAGCGATTCCTGAAAACTTATTAGAAAGCGAGTTCTTTGGCTATAACGATGGTGCGTTCACTGGTGCAAAAAAAGGTGGAAATCCAGGTCTTTTTGAGTTAGCCCATAATGGAACGGTCTTTTTAGATGAGATTGGCGAAATCCCATTAAGTATGCAGGCAAAGCTTCTCAGGGTACTACAAGAAAACGTTGTTAGAAGGCTGGGGAGTCCAACGGCGATTCCGATTAATGTTCGCGTAATTTCTGCAACAAATGTGAATTTGATTAAGGATGTTAAGGAAGGAAAATTTAGAATGGACTTATATTATCGAATCGCCGTTTTAAATCTGTTCCTTCCTAAACTCAGTAATCGAAAAGGAGATATTGGGCTCCTTGTAAAGGCGTTTACTGCCAAAAACTATCCAGCATTTTTGCCATTGGTCAATGATGTGTTAAGTGATATCTTACCTTACTTAGAAGACCACGAATGGCATGGGAATATTCGAGAATTTGAAAATACAATGGAACGGTTGTTTGCCTATATTGAAACCCCACATCATATCTCAAAAAAAGAGGTGTTAACCTATTTAAAAGACGCAATCGAAGAAAACCACTTCCTTTTGGATCAATTGAATTTTGAAAACTCCTCTTATCAGGAAGTCATTAAAGATATAGAAGTAAGCAAAATTAAAGAAGTGTTGGAAAAAACAAATGGAAACAAAAAAGAAGCAGCAAAAATACTAGGAATCAGTAGAAGTACTCTTTGGAGAAAACTGAATGATCAGGTTGAAGCGAAATAGGGAAAGTTGATACGGTAAGCTCTTGTGCGGAATGAACAAGCAACAGTTGTGGTTGCTTGTTTTTTTCTTGAATATAAAGAGGTGTTTCAATATTAAGACATATAATCCTTTCGTGAAACGATAATTCTGAAAAATGAGAACATCTACAGAAAACCTAATCGATCCTGAGTACCATAATAATATGAAATTATATTTTGTCGGAGTAATAAAGCGCTTTACTGCTGAGGTTTTAACTAACCTTCAACAGATATTTATACATAAACGGGAAATATCGTAATTCATTTTGAAAGTTGGCACGGAATTTGCATTAAGTAAGGTATAGAACAATTAAAACAGATAAGGAGTGATATTGCTTGCAGCAAGCCAATCTAAATGCACTATTTGATCCCAAAAGTATCGCGATTATTGGCGCTTCTCCAGATGACCAGAAAATTGGAGGAAGACCTTTAAGCTATCTGCAAAAGTATGGGTACGAAGGTGTTATTTATCCGATAAATCCAAAATACGAAGAAATGAATGGGCTAAAGTGTTTCCCAGATATTCAAGCGGTAAAAGCGGAAATCGATTTGGCCATTATTGCGCTCCCTAAATCGGTTGTTCTTGACACATTTAAAAAATGTGTGGATCAAAAGGTCCGATCCGTCATCATTTTTAGCGCTGGATTTGCCGAGATAGATGAGGAAGGAAAACAACTTCAAGATGAAATTTCTCGATTGGCCAAACAGAATCATGTAAGCGTTTTAGGTCCGAATTGTCTAGGCATGTTTAATGTGAGCAAAGGAGTTTACGGGACATTCTCTACGATCATCGAAGATGAAAAACCATTGCTCAGTAATATTGGTTTTGTCAGCCAGAGCGGTGCATTTGGGTCACATGTATTCACATTGGCTAGACAACATCATATCGGCTTCAGCTATTTTGTAGCTACCGGGAATGAGTGTGATGTGGATGTTGCGGATTGTATTCAGTTTTTAGCACAAGACCCCGGTACGGATGTTATTGCTTGTTATATCGAAGGAACCAAGGATGGGGACAAATTAATTGAAGCCCTGAAGCTAGCGCGAAAGAATGGGAAGCCTGTTATTGCGCTAAAGGTAGGAAGAACAAATGTGGGAATGAAGGCAGCATTGTCCCATACTGGATCTCTAGTCGGTGCGGATGAGGTCTTTGATACAGTCTTTAAGCAATATGGGGTATACCGTGCTGAAACGATTGAGGAATTCTTAGATGTTACCTATGCAGCATCTAAATTGCCTTTCCAAAAAGGGAACAAAGTTGCAGTATTTACTGTTTCAGGTGGAGTTGGCATTATGCTAGCTGACCAGTTATCTGCAAACGGACTAACGCTACCAGAAACTCCGGAGCCAGTAAAACAAAAGCTTAGAGAGATTCTCCCAATTGCCGGTGTTCAGAATCCAATTGATACGACAGCTCAAATTTCTTATATGCCAACTTTACTCGAGGACTTTATGGATTCAGTGCTATCTAGTGGTGAATTTGATTCCACAGTCATCTTTCTAGGGTTTGCAGGTTTAAAACTAGATTCGTTAGCTGATCGGATTACGACATTAAAAGCGATGAAGGAACGCTATAAGGACATTCCTCAGATCGTGGTCACGATTAATAGTAAAGAATCTAGAAAGATGTTTAGCGATGCAGGGCTTTGTGTAATCGACGATCCCTCAAGGGCGGTTACAGTATCAAAAGCACTTCACTTTTTTGCGAATCGAGCAGAACCAGATCATGAGGAAACCTACCTGCCAGTAAAAGAAGATGTATTTGGTAGCTCGACTCTATTAACAGAGTATGGAAGCAAAAGAATTCTTAAACAATATGCAATTCCAATTACCGAGGAAAAATTAGCTAGAACCGCTGAAGAAGCCATCCAGTTTGCAACTGAAATTGGCTATCCAATTGTTTTAAAAGGGATGTCACCGCAAATCCTCCACAAGACAGATAAAGGATTGGTTGTACTTAACCTAATTGACCGTGAGGCTGTAAGGATAGAATTCAAAAAATTACAAAAGATCATTGAAGAAACAGATGGCGCTGAGTTTGAAGGAGTATTGGTTCAAGAAATGCTGAGAAAAGACTCGGTGGAAATGGTTGTTGGCTCTAAGAAGGACCCAATCTTCGGTCAAATTGTCATGGTCGGGATGGGCGGCATTTATATTGAATTGTTAAAAGATGTTTCGATGAGGAAAGCCCCTGTATCGACTACTGAAGCAGAGAAAATGATTCAAGAATTACAAGCAAGCGCAATCCTACAATCCTATCGAGGGAAACCACCCTATGACGTGGAAGAACTTAGTCACTTAATCTCACAATTTAGTCATTTTATCGTCGCCCATGAAGAAAAGCTATTAGAAGTAGATTTAAACCCTGTCATGGTCTTTGAAAAAGGTCATGGCATTAAAGTGGCGGATGGGTTAATGACACTAGAAAAACAAGTGATTCATTCTTAGGTTATTGATGATTTTTAAAAATAAGGAGAGAGAGCGAAATGAATTTTACTATTCCAGAAGATACAGCAGAAATCATTAAGGGGATTATCCAATTTATTAATAAAGTGGTCATCCCTTTAGAGGAAGAAAACCATACATTGCTTTACAATGAACGAAATTATTATTTAGAAGACGGCCGCCGTCATCCGAAAGTGGAAGAATTACGAAGAAAAGTTCGCAAAGAGTCAGCTAAAGCAGGCTACTACACCATGTTTGGTGATCCGGAACTTGGTGGCTCCGGCTTTGGACCGATGACTTCTCTATTAGTCAATGAAGCTATTGGAAAACACTTTCCAAATCGTAAACTAATCGAACATGTAGTTATTCCATCCCCATTTACAAACGGCTTAACACCGGTCTTAAAAGGATTAAAACAAGAACTGAAAGATAAACATCTCGAAGGCATTGGCTCTGGTGAAAATACACTATGTTTCGGATTAACGGAACCAGATGCTGGATCGGATGTTTGGGGGATTAAAACCAAGGCAGTAAAGAACGGCAATGAGTACGTGATTAATGGAACGAAACAATGGATTTCTCATGCTCATTATGCTGATTACTGTATGTTGTTTGCAGTAACCAACCCTGAATTGCAGGCTCAAAGAAAAGGTGGGATTACGTGTTTCTTTGTTGAAACCAAATCAGAAGGATTTCATGTTGATTCCGTCATTCCAGTAATGGGCTCATTAGGCGGTGATGCGACCATTATCAGTATCGATAATCTTCGAGTTCCCGAGGAAAACATCATCGGTGAATTGGACCAAGGGTTTGGGAAAGCGATGAATGGTATCAATAACGGGCGTTTAGGAATGAGCGGAAAGTGTATCGGATCTGCACAATGGGCATTGAATAAGGCAGTTGAGTATTCAAAAATCCGTAGGACCTTTGGCAAGGCGCTTGAAGAGCATCAAACCATCCAAAATATGTTAGCGGAAATGGCGATGGATATCTATGCCGCAAGAAATATGGCCTTGCACTGTGCATGGAAAATTGAAAATAGCAAAAAAACCCCTACGAAAGAAATTTCGATGGTGAAAGCCTATAGCACAGAAATGATGGGCCGGGTATACGACAAGGCCATTCAAATTCATGGAGGAATGGGGCTTTCAAATGAGCTTCAATTAGAGGAGGGCTACCGGTTGGCTCGCCTTATGAGAATTCCAGACGGTACATCAGAGATTCATCGACGTACCATTGCAAGAAGTTTGTTAAAAGGCGATCTATCATTCTAAAAAAAATATCAAAAAAAAAGGATGGATGTTTAAATGTCTGAAAAGTGTGTTTTTATTGAAAAGGTTGGAAGAATTGCTTACGTCATTTTAAATAGACCTGAAAAATTAAATGCTTTAAATGCAGATTTACTCAATGATTTGGATATAGCCTTAGAGGAGATCGAAAAAGATGATAGCATCAGTGTTGTTATATTAAAAGGAAATGGGCGTGCCTTTAGTGTTGGTTATGATGTAGGCAAATACAAAGAGCCATCGGTTACAGAGGATAGAGATAATTTAGAAGCCTTTACTAGACGTTGGTTAAGGGTTTGGGAGTACCCAAAACCAATTATTGCACAAGTACAAGGGTTTGCCCTTGCTGGTGGGACGCAGCTCCTTGCTTGTTGTGATATTGTCATTACCGATGAAGAGGCAACGTTCGGGTTTCCTTCCTTACCTCTAGGTGGAGGGTTTGTAGGAATTTACTGGGGATGGCATGTAGGACCACAGCGTGCAAAAATGCTCGATTTAACGGCTGGCAGCCGGATTACCGGGAAAGAAGCAACTGATTATGGATTTGCCGCAAAATGCTTTAGCAAAGAGATCCTAGAAGAAGAAACATTGAAAATTGCTCGTGGAATTGCAAAGACTCCGCTAGATATCTTAAAGCTAAAGAAAAAAGCACATAATCGCATGATGGAATTACAAGGATTCAGAACGGGTGTCATGTTTGGTCCGGAACAGGATGCCATTATTCATACGGCTGATGGAATTAAGCTTGTTCATAAGAAAATTAAAGAGCTTGGGCTTAAAGGTGCCATTGAATGGTTTAATAATCAAGAGGTTTAGGAGTAGAGGCGAATGCGGTTTAAGGATAAAGTAGTCATCATTACCGGCGGTGCTCAGGGTATTGGCGCAACCACTGCAATAAAGTTTGCTGAAAATGGAGCAAAGGTCGCTGTACTAGATGTGAATGATCAAGGAGCAACGGAGACAGCTTCTTGGATTCAGCAGACTAAGGGTGAGTGTTTGACCTTTCATGTAGATATAACCAATCGGACAGAAGTTCAAAGCTGTATGGAGCATATTCATCGTGAGTTTGGAAAAATAGATATTTTAGTAAATAATGCAGGAGCATTGAAAGACAATTTAATAGGTCAGTTGACTGAGGAAGAATGGGATTTCGTTTTAGATGTGAATTTAAAGGGAAGTTTTATTTGTTCACAAGCCGTACAAAAGTATATGGTGCAACAAGGTCACGGAAAGATTGTCATGATTTCATCTCAAGCGGCAGTAGGGGCCCCTGGCCGTGTCAACTATTCTGCAGCTAAAGCGGGAATTCAAGGAATGATGAAAACGCTCGCGATTGAATTGGGGCCAAATGGAATAAACGTGAATGCAGTGGCCCCAGGGTTTATTGAAACGGAGATGAGTAAGGTCTCGGAGGCATTGGCTAAGAATCGTGGAATCGAAGACTTTATTGAATATAAAAAGAACATGATCAACCGAAATCCCATTAGGAGAGTCGGACAACCGGGAGATGTAGCCAACGTCATTTTATTCCTAGCATCAGAAGAGGCCGACTATGTGACTGGCCAGGTCATTTATGTTTCTGGGGCGCCGGTGGTTTAATCTAAAAAGCACTTAGAAAGAGTCAATCAGACTTTGAATGAATGGAGGGGAAAACTTGAAGATATTAGGAATAAGCGGGACTTTAGTGGGTTCAAAGACGAGTGTAGTGATAGAGTATCTAGTAAACCAAATAAAGAAACAGTACCCAGAATTTGAAATCGAAATGATTGATTTAAAAGATTTCAAGCTAGAGTTCTGTGATGGTAGGCCACTAGATAAGTATAACGATGATACTAAAGCGATTATAAGCAAAATTGACGGAGCTGACGGTTATGTTCTAGGTACCACTATCCTACATTGTTCCATTCCAGGTGCACTGAAGAACCTTTTAGACTTAGTCCCCGTACAGAGTCTTGAAGCGAAGCCGATTGCATTAGTGGCGAATGGTGGAAATCCTGAACATAGTCAGGCGATTGAGAAGCATTTAAAACCGATCATTCATTATTTAAAAATGAATGCGCTTCCTACCAATGTGTTTGTGACTTCAAACGATTTTAATCAACAGAATCATCTAAATAATCCAGAAATACAAGAACAATTGATGGTTTTAGCAAAAGACTTTGGTGAAAGATGCAACCACACAGTGTCATAGGAAATTACTAATGCATGAAGGAGAGGGTAGCGTATGGAGAATGGAAAATATAGTGTTCATTTGACAGACTATTCTTTTCAAAAAATGTGTAAAGATGAATTTGGCATAAACCGTGGCGTATACAACGAGATTGATAAATGGTTTTACAACAAAGGTTTAGTAGACATTTTAAAGCGAAGAAAAGCCATCCTAAACTTTATCCTATTAAATGATAGGAACGAAAAGAATAAAGTCAGGTTTGGGAATGGAGGCTTACGCGATAAGCTAGCAGAGTATTTTGATCAAGTTGCGATGTAATAGAATCATAGCTTTATTGCTTAATACAAGGAGGAGAATTTCTATGGCAGTAAAAAGTGAACCAGCACAATTATTTAAAGATATCATGGGGAGTTATCCAACAGGAGTAACCGTCGTGACGACATTAGACGGAAATCATAAGCCGATTGGCTTAACGGTAAACTCGTTCGCTTCTGTATCCATTGACCCGCTCTTGGTTCTATGGAGTATTGATAAAAATGCTGGAAGCTGCGAAGTGTTTCAAAAAGCTGAAAAATTTGCAGTCAATATTTTAGCTGGAGATCAACAGGAGGTTTGCTGGACATTCGCTAGTAAATCCGAACAAGATCGATTCTCTAAGCACCCTTGGGCTCTTTCCAAAAACAATCTACCTGTACTAGAGAATGTGTTTGCCACTTTTGAATGTAAAAAGATTCAACAGATCGATGCTGGCGATCATTATATTCTATTAGGAGAAGTGATCGATTTAAATAAAAATGAACAGGAGCCTATGCTTTATTTTAGAAGAAAAGTAGGCAACGTTCCACAGGAATGGGAATAGTGGGGGACTGAATGGTGACACAGTATAATGAAAGGCAGTCGGAGCTAAAGAAAGCCTTTATGGATGTGAATGTGAATGGGTATTGGAATGAAGTTTGTGAGCAATTATTACACCTTGATGAGGAGTTTTTTGAAATATATTCAGACTTCACCTCGGTTCCATGGAAGACAGGAGTCCTAGAACCAAAGATAAAAGAACTCATTAATATCGCGATTTGTTCTTCTCCTACCCATCTATCCAGTCCAGCGACAAGAATTCATATCCAGAATGCACTACGCCTTGGGGCAAGTCGTGAAGAAATACTAGAAGTTTTAAAGATTGTGAGTATTCTAGGGGTGCATACTTGTGCTGTCGGTGTTCCGTTAATGGTTGAGGAGTTTGACGTTATCGATCCAGAAAAGGGAGTGGACCTTTCTGAGAAACAGCGGCAACTAAAGGCCGAATTTATCGAACAAATGGGCTATTGGCACGACTTTCGAGATGTCTTACTTCAAATGGATGAGAAATTCTTTGAGGCTTATACGAACTTTTTGACAGGACCTTGGAAAAAAGGGGTATTAGAGCCGAAAGTAATTGAATTCATCTATATTGCGATTGATTCGTCTACAACCCATTTATTCGAAAAAGGGATTCAAGTACATCTGAAGAATGCATTGAAATACGGGGCAACGAAAGAGGAAATTTTAGAAGTTTACCAACTTACCTCCGCTCAAGGCTTTCATACTTTATTAATGGGAATCCCAATTTTATTAGAGGAAGTGAAAAAACGTAATAGTCAATCTTGAAGAAAAACGCTGATTTATCTGCGTTTTTTTTCAAAGATTGCGGGTAAAAAAACCAGAAGCAGAAAGGCGTGGATATAAAGTGAGTCTAATAGCGAGATATGAGGAAATGCCTTTTTGGAATTTGATTGGGTTAAAAGTAGATTCGATAGAAGAAAAGCAGGCAAGGATCAAATTAAAAGTAACGAACGATTTGTTAAATGGCAACAACATTTTACATGGTGGAGTCGTTACATCTCTGTTAGATGCCGTCATGGGCATCAATTTAAAACTGCTCATTGGTGAAGCGTCTTATGCAACCGTTTCATTAACCTCACAATTTATCAAAGCAGTTAGAGCAGACGAAACCATTTATGCTACTGCAGAGATGGTTCAAAATGGCCGAAGTGTAGCTTGTATGGAGGCACGCCTTTTCAACGAGAGCGGGGAAATGATCAGTATTGGATTAGGATCCTTTAAGGTAAGTCGAGCTCGTAGTTAGTAGGGGGAATTACATTTTTAGTAAGAGCCATTAGGCTAGGTGTTACTATTTTGTGACCTTTGGAGGACTGTTAAGGTGAATTTACCGATGGAAGGATTCAAAATTTTAGATTTATCACGAACATTAGCCGGACCATATGCGACCATGTTGCTTGCTGATATGGGAGCAGAGGTGATTAAAGTCGAACAACCAATAATCGGCGATGAATCTAGAAAGTTTATTCCGCCTAAATGGAATGAGGAAAGTTGCTATTATCTTGCTGCCAATCGAAATAAAAAAGGCATTACGCTTGATTTAAAATCCGAGGAAGGTAGAAAGATTGTAGAAAGTCTAGTCAAAGACGTAGACGTGGTGGTTGAAAACTTCCGGACAGGAACAATGGAGAAGCTAGGTCTAGGATATGATGCCCTAAAAGATATCAATCCAAGACTGATTTTCTGTGCGATATCGGGATTCGGTCGAACCGGTCCAGAAAAGAACCGTCCAGGCTACGATGTACTCATGCAAGGCTTTGGGGGCTTGATGAGTATAACGGGTGAAGAAGATAAACCAGTAAAGGCAGGAATGTCGATCGCGGATCTATCAACAGGAATGTTCGCGGCGCTTGCCATATCGAGTGCACTTCATGGTGTAAGGCAAACTGGGAAAGGGCAATATTTGGATGTCAGTTTATTAGACAGTCAAGTAGCGCTATTAAACCATATGGCAACGGGTTTCTTTGCTGAAGGAACTTATCCGAGCCGAATGGGTACCGCTCATGCGTCCCTTGTGCCGTATCGAGCTTTCCACGCAGCAGATAGGGAGGTTATCATAGCCGTTGCCAATGATGGGTTATGGAAAAAGTTATGCATTGGTTTAGAATGGGATGACCTATTAATGAATAAGAAATATACCTTTAATTATGACCGGGTAAAATACCGAAATGAACTCGAACAGACTTTAGCGCAAAGAATATCACAAATGGATAGCCACGAAATCATCGAGAGGCTAGAAAAAGTCGGAGTTCCGTGCGGTCCGATTCAAACGATTGACGAAGTTCTAACACACCCACAGGTGATTGCACGAGAGGCTATGATGGAGGTTGAACACCCGAACATTCCTAATTTAAAAGTGCCTGCATTTCCTGTGAAATTTTCTGAGACCCCAACGAGCGCCCGATATCATCCACCTTTAATGGGAGAGCACACGAACGAAGTTCTGCAAGAGCTTGGATACAGTGAAGAGGAGATTGAACGACTGAAAAATAACGCTATTATTTGAACGGATAAGCTGTTTTATGTCTCTATCAATTTATGAATATTAAAAATTTATGAAACCGGAGGACCATCTTAAATGTACATTAATGGGGAGTGGATTACGAGTAATGAGAGACTAAGGGTCACAAATCCCTTAAACGGAGAAACAATCAGTGAGGTATATACAGTAGGGGAAAAGGAAACGAAGTACGCCATTCAGGCTGCGCAGGAGGCTTTTCCTTTATGGGCAGGACTATCAGGCGATCAGAGGTCCGTTTATTTAAATAAGGTTGTTGACAAGCTGATTGAGAAGAAAGAACATTTAGCTCAAACGATTACAAAAGAAATGGGGAAGCCAATTGTAAATGCACGGAGTGAGGTTGATAGCGCAATTGCCTTTTTCAAATGGTTTGCGGAAGAGGCACGTCGTGTTTATGGGGAAATCATTCCAGCACCAGTAACGAACAAACGAATCTCTGTAATGAAACAACCTATAGGGGTAGTTGCTGCCATTACACCTTGGAATTTCCCTTTATCAATGGGCGCAAGAAAATTGGGTCCAGCACTTGCGGTAGGGTGTACAGTTATTTTACGTCCATCAAGAGAAGCTCCCCTTTCCTCTCTAGAACTTGTGAAAATAATGGATGAAGCGGGTCTCCCAAAAGGAGTTATCAATCTATTAATTGGCGGCACAAAAGAAATAATAGGAACTATTATGGAGAATGAAGCAGTTCGGAAAATCACTTTTACGGGTTCAACAGAGGTAGGAAAAGTCCTTGTTAAACAATCTGCAGATACTCTGAAGCGTGTTTCCATGGAGTTAGGAGGACACGCACCTTTTATTGTATTTGATGATGCCGATATTGATTTGGCTGTTGAAGGAGCTATTAAAAGTAAATTCACCTCAGCTGGTCAACAGTGTATTTGTGCCAATCGAATCTATGTACATGACAGCATCTATAATGAATTTTCAGAGAAATTCACTAGAAAAACAAATGAATTGGTCATTGGTGATGGTTTACAAGAGTCTACTGCAATCGGGCCATTAGTAAATCCATCTGCAGTTATTAAGGTGGTTGAACAGGTTGATGATGCGATCCATAAAGGAGCGAAATTACTATGTGGAGGCATAACACTTGATGGGAAAGAGTTCGCCAAAGGAAGCTTCTATCCACCGACTGTGCTTGGGGATGTAAACGAAGAAATGGTCATTACCTATGAAGAAACCTTTGGCCCTGTTGCACCACTGATTCGTTTTACAACAGAAGAAGAGGTCATACAGAAAGCAAATAATATCAATTATGGGTTAGCTTCTTATTTCTATACAAAAGATGCATCTCGAGCAATAAGAGTGGCAGAAAAATTGGAATATGGAATGGTAGGGATTAATGATCCATACCCATTTACTGTCCAGTCACCTTTTGGAGGAATAAAAGAAAGTGGAATTGGGCGTGAAGGCGGAAGACAAGGCATAGAAGACTATATTGAGTTAAAAACAATCACACATCAATTCTAACAATCATAGGAGGGACAACAGTGTCCCTCCGCTCCTTCCTATTCGGCCTACTTCGGCTTATACACCTTCCCAAGTCCCCAAACCTTTTGAACTTCGCCTTCTTTCATATCTGCCGTTGCCTTGGAAATCATATTGATTTTCGCGTCGATGTTGTCGATCATATGGCATAGATGGGCTTCTAATGTGATGGGTTCTGCTGTGCTTCCCCAGCCATTGCTTAGCGGACCGTGGTGACTGGAAATGATATTCATGAGTTCATACACAACGGTCACTTCTTCTAAGGAAACGGAGCGCTCATTGCGGATGGCGACAAGTTTCCGGTCAATCATTTGGTTTACAATTTGGATATGTCCTAAGAATTGACCAAAGAGTGTATATTCTGGGGCAGTAAAATCCTTTGTCATCTCAATGATTTTTCCCATATCATGCAAAGTTAAAGCGGCATACATTTTACTCCGGTTTACAGCCTCGCCATATTGGTCACAAATATTTTTGGCGATTCGTAACAGGGAAAGAGTGTGATAAGCAAGGCCACCTCTAAAATTGTGGTGCATTTTCACTGCAGCTACATGGTGCATAAACAGCTTTTTATGGTCCTCGAATAATTCAGACGTGATTTGATGTAAGATGGGAATCTTGATGTCATCAATGTAGGACCGAATTTCAGCTTCCATGCTTTCCACAGATTCAGGGGCAGCTTCAATAAATTCACTAACATCTACCTCGCCATTTTCGGCTAAACGGAAGCCGTTAATGGTCATCTGAACTTGTCCATTATATTCAGAAGCATCACCAGACATATACAACATTGCACCATTTGTAAAAACGGTTAATAGCTCTTCAACCGTTCTCCCTCCAAACCCATTGTTCCAAAGCTTGCAGGCTATCATTTTATGTTTTTTTGCAACCGTCACATTTAAGTACGGATCGCCTTTTTTGGTTTTATCCGGTTTAACCTCTTTTACAAGGCAAAACCCCTCAAAGGAATTCCCTGGTGTTAGTTCTAATAAACAATTGACTGACATTACACTTCCCCCCCAATTTTTTCTCTCTAGATACGATTATATAATGAAAATCGCTTCTTTTAAACCATATCAGGAACATATGTACTTTTCCTTTACTTTAAGGCTCTTTTCTCAAACTTTGTTGCTTTTGGATACAAAATAGGATGGATAAAGCTTCGTTTCACTGCAAAATAGCTTTTTATTATGAGAAAAGAGCTTGCAAACTTACTATAACGTACAAAATCCCTTACCTTGCGTTAAAATCGGCTTTAGGTAGTAAAAATCGGCTTTAAGATTTTTACAATTTTAACAACGATCTTTACGAAAACAGCCTTCTTTAATAAAGTTGTTTTCGCATGAATGGTTGTAAAACCATGATGTTTCATGAAAAGGACCCCGTGCATGCTTATACACGGGGTGTTTGTGTTTCCATCTAGGTGTGAAAATAGTCTTTCCATAAACAAGAAAATTTAAAGATAGATTGAAAAAAGAAATGGAATCATGAGAAAAAAAGTCAGAAACAATCTTAATTAAGGAAGAAAGCTATGGGTCTGATAGATAATTTTATATAATAAAAATAAATTCTTTATGTTGGGAGTTGTTCTCTTGCCAAAGAAAACGAATAGCTATAGTATCATCAGTGTCCTTTTTGTATAATTTTTTGCAATAATAAAGATGAGGTTTATTGGAATTTAGATCAAAAGGATGGACAGACCTTAGAGAATATTTTACTAAATAAGTGAAAATAGGTAGTTCCTGCACTTTTATATTGAATGTTCAAAAGGCCCTTCAAAATAAGCATCTTTCTTCAAGGTGTCATTTTTCCTATTTAAGATAATTTTAAATAAACCTTGACATTTTGAACCATTTAATGAATAAACTATCTTAGTAGAAGCCCCAGATGTCTCAGGTGGGATAGGCAAATTAAGGGGATAATTTGTATTTATTTTTACTTGAAGGTGTATTTGAAGGATAGAAAGGGAATAGCGCCTTCAATTTTTCTACTAATCAATTATATAAAAAGAGTGAGGTGCCCACCATGTATGGAGAAATCGAGTATATAACAAAGGAAGAATTACTGAGAAAAAATTTTCATGGGTTACATAAAGGGAAAGTGTACGAAATAGTTGGGAACGTACATAAGAATACTGTCTTTGCAGAGTCGTTTATTCAAACGTCCTTTTTGATTAGAAATTCAGGAAGCCACAGCATTTTCTTCAAAATTGATGGTGCTCCTAAATACTTTACAGGCTTATTTAGCTTATATGCGATTATCCGTGCCGCAAAAAACGTGATTGATCGGGAAGATGACCTTCTTGACCTTGGCGTCATTGATGAACCAGAATATCAAGAGATTATCATCGAGCAGTTCCCGGCTATGGAGCATCGCTCTGGCCTAGATCTCATTCGCACGATAGATAATAGTAGGCTAAAGCTAGCGAAAATGATCAAAGAGGATTTGTTAGAGGAAGCAAAGAATTATAATTTAGTAGATAGTATGGATATTTTTCTTTAAGACGGAGTGTAGGCTTTTGATCATTCATAAAAGCGTTTGAGTGAGATTCCTAAATGGATAAAAACGATAACACATGTTGAAATGACATGTGTTTTTTTTATAAATAGTCTGGATAAATATACAAAATGTATTATAATTATTAGAAATTAACAAGATTTATAGAGGCAAGTAAGAAGGCTATCAGGGTATTTTAGTAAAAAGTTGTTTTTGGGCAATTTGTCACATCCATGATGTTAGGAGATTAAGAGTTTATGGAAAGTAAAAATCTAGATTTGGTCAAACAGCTACGACATGAATTGCATCAGCATCCGGAGCTTTCTAATCACGAAGTATGGACGAAACAGCATTTGATGGAATTTCTTCAAGTCCATACAAACCTTGAACTGGTTGATAAAGGCTCTTGGTTTTATTGTGTTTATCATTCCGGGGAGGGTAAAAAAAATCTGGCGTTTCGTGCCGATATGGATGCACTCCCAATTGACGAAACGCTTGAACTCCCGTATGGTTCGCAGTTCCCGGGCGTCTCGCATAAATGTGGCCATGATGGGCATTGTGCTAGCCTTGCTGGTTTTGCCCTGGAAGTCGATCAAAAGGGCGCCGAACATAACATCTTCTTCCTTTTTCAACATGCTGAGGAGACAGGAGATGGTGCAATCCAGTGTGCTTCTTTTATAGAAGAAAACAATATTGACGAAATCTTTGCTTACCACAACATGAGCGGGATGCCGTTTAAGTCTGTGAATGTCATTGATGGGACCGCACATTGTGCCTCAAAGGGGATGACAATCCACATGGAGGGTACTCCTGCTCATGCAAGTCAGCCAGAAACAGGCGTTAACCCTGCGTTTGCGATAGCAAAGATTATTGAGAAAATTCCAGAGTTCACTGCCTCAGGTAAAAACAAAGGATTGCTGCTCTGTACGGTGATTCAAGTTGATATAGGCGAAAGAGCTTTCGGAATTGCCGCAAGTAAAGGAAACTTGCTGTTAACGATCCGCGCTTTATATGAAGAAGAGTTAGATCAACTTCAGAAAAACCTTGAAGCTTTAGCGTTTGAGCAGGCTGAGAAATACGGATTAAAAGTGAGCTTTTCTTTTACCGATGAGTTTCCGGAGACTGTAAATCACAAGGAAAGTGTGGACAAGGTTCGGGAGGTGTGCCAGGTAAAGGGGCTTTTTCTGTCTGAAATGACAGAAGCATTTCGTGCTTCTGAGGACTTTGGTCATTATACGAAACTCACAAAGGGTGCCATGGTTTTCATTGGAAACGGCGAACAGTATCCGCCCATCCATACATTTGAATATGATTTCCGTGATGAACTCATTGAAACAGCCGTTGAGCTTTTTAAAGGGATTGCTGAGGTTTAAGGGGGAGGGACAGGTTGTCATCCGTCATTTATTCGTAGTCGAAACAGCTATTCACAACGAATCAAAGTCCGTTACTTACTAACGAGTCAAGTTACCTGTCCCAATTGCTTTAAATAGGATAAAGGTCCCAAAGTTACAAAAATTTACAGGTACACAGAGGTTTCCACCCATGATATATTGTATTCACACGATACGTGATACACATTCACGACATCGTCTTTCAAAAGTAATTTTTTGCTATTCGAAAGTAATGGGGAAGTACTCAAGTGGCTGAAGAGGCGCCCCTGCTAAGGGTGTAGGTCGGGCAACCGGCGCGAGGGTTCAAATCCCTCCTTCTCCGCCATTCTATCTGGGGATGTCCTGGTATCGACAGGAATAGTTTGAGCTTATATTGCGAGTCGTGGGGATCGGCCACGTGAAAACGTCAACGCCTATAACTGGCAAACAACAAAACAACTTCGCTTTCGCTGCCTAAAAACAGTCGATAGCGGTTCCTCCCTCCATCGTCCATGTGGTAGGGGCAGGGACTCAAACTTAGTGGACTACGCCGGATTTCTCCGTCTGAGGAAAAAGGAAGAGAACAACCAGACTAGCGGCTTCCATGCCAGTCAGTAGGCTAAAGAAGCAAGCGAAACCTAAGTAACTGACTACACTCGTAGACGTATAAGTGGCGATATTTCTGCACATGGGTTCGACTCCCATCATTTCCACCAAATACGCCGTGCTAGAGGGTGAAAGTCCTTTAGCCGGCATCAGAATTTACGTCAGTCCTGCCGTGTACGTTAGCCTTTTATGTTTTTAACCGTACTATTTATTCGGGATTCCTATATGGAGTGATGGATGCTGCGCCTACTTGTGTAGGATAGCAGAAATCATGATGCGGAAACCCACCTGCGAGTTAGCGGGTTGATAAAACATCTTGGGAGAACGGCATAAGTGGGATTGCCTAAAAATATGGGGCCTTAGCTCAGCTGGGAGAGCGCCTGCTTTGCACGCAGGAGGTCAGCGGTTCGATCCCGCTAGGCTCCACCAAAATTAAATACTGGAGTTGTACCCAAGTGGCCGAAGGGGCTGCATTGGAAATGCAGTAGACGTGCAAGCGTGCGAGGGTTCGAATCCCTCCAACTCCGCCAGGTTTATTTTTTTTGTATAAAATGTGATTTGCCTACATAATCTAATTGCTACATTGGGCTATAGCCAAGCGGTAAGGCACCGGACTTTGACTCCGTCATTCGCAGGTTCGAATCCTGCTAGCCCAGTACATACAGCACGACATCAAAAAACACTGAACTCTTTTGGGTTCAGTGTTTTTGGTTATCAGAGATTTAGTGAACTATTAATCCCAGGCAACATGGTTATTATAGTTGAACAAGCGTTGAAAAAAATCTCCATTATTGTAATACTTAAAAGTAGCCCAATAAGGAGTGCATTACATGGGAAATACATTGCTAATGAGAACAGAAGCTTCCTACTCATTAAATTTTTTGATCTATATCCAAAATATCTTTATTAATCAAAATCAAAGTAGGGAACAAATAAAATACCCCTACATCCCTTCAAAGTGTGAGTTTCGAAAAGACTTTGAAATGAGTTTTAAAGAGGTTTGGAGTCAAGTATCAAAGCGAATTTCCGAGTATCCAATTCATGACCAAACCATTTTCTATGAGAAAACCATATTTTATAAGAGTTTATTTGCTGAAAATGATCAAAGTTTAAATGTATACAATGAACTCTATTTATCCTTTAAAGTTTGGTGGGGGAGCTTTGCTGGACGGTTTGCGATTGAAAGGTCTTTTGATGTATATGGTCAAGAAATATACACAGGATTAGCGAATCGGCTTATGGAAAAAGAAATGAAACCTCAAAGGGATTTGAGTATCAGCTTGCTCTATGATGAATGTTTATACGTTGAGTTAAAACCAGCTGCTTACTTTGCCGTCCTTCCAATACAAGATTGGTTGGTGAACCACAAAGAGTTAATCCAAAAATTAGCGTTATGTTTTGAGGAAAAGGGTGGGGGAGGACTCTCTTAAGAACTGCGATAACACCCGCTTAATCGGATTGGCGGCATTGTGCATAATTTCCAGTACACCTATATATACTATCCCTACATTGGGCTATAGCCAAGTGGTAATGCACCGGACTTTGACTCCGTCATTCGCAGGTTCGAATCCTGCTAGCCCAGTATATAGATAAAGAAAATAACGCTGAACGCTATTTTTGTTCAGCCTTTTTTCCGCTTGGAAATTGGGAGGGGCTCATGGGAATTGATACACAGGACATCCAAACGAAGTTTTTTCAAACTTTAACAAAGAGAGCAGAAAAGCAATTTTTTTCGTATGTCGACCATATCGCACAAAACGTGGCTTATCTATGTTTATCAGCAGAGGAAGAAGGCATTCCTTTTCAAATATCAAAATATGAGACACTTTCGGATTTTATTTCTCAGCACAAAGAGATGGCAACAGAGGATTTACGGGTCATCCTGCAGATGTCCACTAGTGTGGAACAATTTTTTAACGAGTCGACTCATTCTTGGCTTGTGGTCGAAGTGAAGGAAACCATTGCCGAGCTCATCGAAACCAATTGGCAGGAGCTTTATCGCTGGATTAACGAAAAGAATGATTTGATAGAGGGAAATTTACGTAAGGCATTTAAAGAAGATCCGATTCTTTTTACCTTTGAGGTATTAGAGCATGATGAAATTCACCATATCGTCCATGTAGAGTTGACCCAACAACTATTGAATGAAGTTTTCCCTATGAATTTTTTGTTTTTATATAAAAAAGGGGAACGACTTTATGTGAAAAGATGATGTTCAACTAAGTAAATAATAGATCGGCATTCACAACTGTGGATGCCTTTTTGCATTTTGTTTGCTTTGAGGTAGGATGACCTATGATAAAAATTGACTTTCTCTCATAAGTCAATTTCCTACTTTCCCTCCAGACTAGATTCCTTCTAAAAAGCATAATTAAAATAAAACGAAAATATACTCAGATATTACAGGGCTTTTTTACAGATACTTGAAGGTTCTTACCCTACTAGTGTAGAAGCCTTTAAGAAGGCGGGAGAACCCTAAAAGCAGAAACGGAAGCAAAGAACCGTCCGCTTGCTTCCTAAGAGGAGTGAAAATTTGTAGGAGGGGTTGTAGCTATGGCGAGGAACCGTCAGTTTGATGCAATGAAAAGCAACTGGGACCTTTTAGCGATGGGTGATTTTTATGAAAAGCTGGCAGCGAAATTAGATTTTACGAATGCCACTGATTTACGTTACGTGAAGGAAAAGGTAATTCAGGTTGTTGGGGAAGACCATGCAGAGAAGGTAAGTGACGCTGTTTTGCCAGCAATCCTTGTTACCGCTTATTATTATAAAACCGGTAAAGAGACGATCCTCTTAAGCAAGCAAGAGTGTAAAAACATCTTATGTATGGATGAAGAATATATCGATGTGAAGGACTTAGCTACAACAAAAGGCTGTGTTTACTTAAAAATTGCCGATGGGCTGCTAACAGCAACAGATCGTTCTGGTAAAATACTTGAGGTAGAGGGCATCTATTTATTAAACACGAAATCGGATTTTCAGAATGCTTTACTGGTCTACTCTGTTGTAAGGGTTCACAACAAATATGGGTTTCACTATTTATCGTTTCCATACGGTGATGATGGGAATTTGTATGATTATTATAAAGAATTTTCTGAAGCCATTGGGTTAAAAGATAACGCATTTCAATCTCGCGAAATATTAGGGTTTGCCCTAAATGCCATCCAGTATTTAAAAGCTAAAGGGTCGATATAACAAGATCCTGTACTGTTAACAATAACAAATAAAAATCCAACTAAAACTAAATTATATTTGAGTATTGATGGGACTGACGACCTTGCAGTCCTTTTTCTTTTTTTCAGGATATTAGATTATCTTAATTGAGTAGGTTTTTGGTACTATTAGTGTTAAAATGGATGAATGATGAAAACTCCATTATTTTAATAACTGTTTGAGTGGTTCTATTTGAAAAATGAGCAGACACTTTTGCCCGTTCTGGTTTGTGTTTGTCTAACATGTTGTTAATTTGATGGAATAACATAGTTGCAGTATTTATATCAGAAATACATATTGTGTGGAGGATAACATAGTGAATTTTCAACTAAACACTGATTTTAAAATGTTTGCCTTGAGTTCTAATCAAAAGCTCGCGAAAGAAATGGCCAAGCTTATGGGATGTGAGCTAGGAAAGTCTTCTGTATCTAAGTTCAGTGATGGCGAGATTCAGATTCATATTGAAGAAAGTGTACGTGGAACAGAGGTCTTTATCCTTCAGTCCACTTCTTCACCGGTTAATGAAAATATCTTGGAGCTTCTTATTATGATTGATGCCTTGAAAAGAGCTTCTGCTGGTAGGATCAATGTCGTCATCCCTTATTATGGGTATGGGAGACAAGATCGAAAGGCACGTTCGCGCGAACCGATTACCGCCAAATTGGTTGCCGATCTTTTAGAAGTCGCGGGCGCAAATCGAGTTGTTACCATGGATCTTCATACTGCTGCGATACAAGGATTCTTTGAAATACCCGTCGAACATCTCATAGGTGTTCCAATCCTTGGACAGTACTTTATGAATAAAGACTTAGAAGATGCAGTCGTTGTGGCCCCACATAGTGGAAGTATCGGTAGAGCAAGGAAAATGGCTAACCTCTTGGATGCACCCCTTGCACTTATTGATCGAAGAAAAAACACAGAAAACAGCGAGATAACAGTTGATGTTCTAGGGAATGTAGCTGGAAAAAATGCCATCATTATTGATGATTTAATTGATACAGGTGGAACGATTACGTTAGCAGCAAAAGCTTTGGCCGCAAACGGAGCAAAAGCTGTTTATGCCGGCTGTACACACGGGGTTTTCACAGGAAATGCTATCTATAAAATTGAATCATCACCGATTAAAGAAGTAGTGGTGACGAATACTATACAATTGCCTAAAGAAAAAGAAAGTAGAAAAGTAACCACCATATCCGTCGCACCATTACTAGTAGAAGCGATTGATCGTATCCACAATGAAAAGGCCGTTAGCCCGTTATTTGAATAAGTCATTCAATTTGAATAAAACGTTTATTTTGACCAAATCGTTTATCCGGTTTGGTCTTTTTTTAGGCTCTTTTCTCAAACATTGTTGCTTTTTGGATACAAAATAGAATCGATTAAGCTTTGTACGCTGCAGGTAGCTTTTTAACCATGAGAAAAGAGCTTGCAAACTTAATATAACGTACAAAATCGCTTATCTTGCGTTAAAATCGGCTTTAGGTAGTAAAAATCAATTTTAAGATTTTTACAATTTTAACAACCATCCTTACGAGAGCAGCCTTTTTTTATGTACTAATCACCCCGAATTTATAATATTAAACAATTCATATTGATGTTGGAACTATAATACTGTATATTACATAGTATAAAACATATACTGTACGACACATAGTTTATTCAGAAAAGAGGTGGGTGTATGAGTTCCTTATTGAATTCATTAACAACAGAGCTTAGGAGGGGAACGTTGACGCTAGCTGTCTTAAGTCAATTGCGCAAGCCACAGTATGGATATTCACTCGTTCAATTGTTAGAGGAGTCTGGCATTCATATTGATCAAAGCACCTTATATCCATTGCTTCGCCGTCTAGAAAAACAGGAGTTGGTGACAAGTAGCTGGGATACATCTGAAAGTAGACCACGAAAATACTATGTTTTAAGTGCGTTTGGAGTAGAAACCTTTTTACAGTTAAAAAGTGAATGGATGGAGAATTCGAATCAACTGTTACAGTTGTTAAAAGGGGATGAAGATGATGGATCTAATTGAAATCTATATTCAAGAAGTCACGCGGCGGCTTCCTGAAAAAAACCGTGAGGATATTGCCCTTGAATTGAGGTCAACGATTGAGGATATGTTACCTGATGATTACCAGGAGGATGATGTAAAGGAAGTTCTAGAGAAACTAGGAAACCCAGCAAAATTAGCTTATGGTTATAAGGACCGGCCAATGCATCTCATTGGTCCCCGCTTTTTTGATATCTATGTTTCGTTGCTAAAAATGATCTTACCTATTGCCGCCACTATTTCAGTTATCTCGTTGATTGCTGAATTTTTTATCGGATACAATGGGGAAGAAGCCATCATGAATGTGGTATTCGACATGATTGGCTTTGGGATTGCAAGAATTATTGAAGTGGCAATTCAAACATTCTTCTGGCTGACCATTGTTTTCGCAATAATTGAAAGAGTAGATTATTCGAAAGGAAGCGAACCGGCTACACCAGGTTTGAAAAAATGGACTGTTGATGATTTAAAACATATCACGTATATTCCTAAGAAAAAAGCCATTACAAAGGTTGAAGTCTTTGGGGGACTATTGTGGACAGCCATTTGGGCCACGGTTTATTTTTATGCGGATCATTTGTTTGGAATCTATGAAGGTGGAAGCGGCGAACTGAACTTTGTTACTCCAGCTCTTAACCAAGATGTGTTGCTCCAATATTGGCCAATCGTGTTTGTGATGGTCGTATTGGAGGTAGGGTTGGCTATTTATAAGTTGGTTAAAAAACAATGGACTAAAGGGTTGGCAATCTACAACACCGTTCTTCAGTTCATCTCTTCCGCGGTATTTATTTTGATTGTCACCAATCCTAATCTATTTAAATATGAGTTTATTCTTTATTTGGCCGAACTATTTTCCATTAAGGAAATGCAAATAGAAACATGGATTATTGGCAGTGCCATTTTCTTCTTTATTTTATCCGCCGGTATTAGTGTAGTTGATGGCATACGTAAGGCTAGAGCAAGGTAACTTATTAGGAAATAAACCGAGCAAATCTTCAATTGGAGGATTGCTCGTTTTTTTGAGTTTGTGATTAAGGGAATGTGCTTTAGACCTAACGGATAAATCAACTGTTCTTCAGTGCTTCCAGGATCACTGTGAATTTTGAAAACCAGTTCATCAAATGAAACGGCTCATTGCGTAATCAGTTGTTTAAGATGTGGCAGACTTTAATATTATGCCAAATAGCCTTCCAATTCTTTTTTATAATCCGCTCCTCGTAAATTGCAGCAAGTTCTTTTGTTTCAATAAAATGAGGAGTAGGTTTCAAGTCTAGATTAATGACATCATCTATTCCACAAGGAGAAGTAAGAACCAAATTATTTTCCTTGTCTAGCTTTACCCCAAGAGCAGTTGCTGTTTCTGGAAACTTTGAAATAGCATCTTCCGAAGAAGTATAAGGAGGAAGATTATTAACTACGTGCATTCTTGCTTCATTTTTAACAGACCAGGGTATATTAGGCATTATGCTTACCAACGTATCCTCTAATTCCTTTTCTATATTCTCATCAATGTTAGTGTTATCAAAAAAGATAACATCAACATCTGGGGTCTCAGTTTTTTCATTAAACCCGTGCAATGTGTCCCAGATTTTTGAACGTACAAATCCTGCACATATCCACCAGTCGGGTAAATTCAGAGTACTTGCAGTCCTTATAATCTCCATCATTTTTTCATCGCTTTGGATTAGCTTGATGACGTCTTCTTTATTCTTCAACATCTTTAAATTTATCCCCCCCTTTTAACACCAGAACGTATATTCTTATTTTAACACATTAGAGTGTGAAGGGAGAGTAATCCATTAAGATTATTAAACACTTTTAATCTTTAATATCTAAAAGCAACAAAATTTACGAAGAAATAAAAAAACGCCAAATTAATGGCGTTGTCAAAGGTTACTCTTTATTTTGATTTCTTCTATTATTATTTTCATCATCTGTTAAGTTATTAATGGCATTAGTGGTGGCGTCAACCGCATTCATTGCAGCATTTTCAGTGGTTTCTAATGCGCTGTGAACGGTATGGAAAGCAGCTCCAGCAGTGTTTTTAATTCCCTGAGAAATACTAGCGTTGTCCTGTTGGTTGTTTTTCTTTTCGTGATTAGCCAATTTCTTCACCTCCTAAACATAGATAGCATGTGCAGTTCACCATACATTATTCGATGGACATAGGTTTAACAAAAGGAAGGAGGATACTCCACGACTTCCTTAATACTCCCTACCTTATTACCTCTTTTGTTACCTATGTACATGAAATAAATTGTCCAAATATCTTTACCTTATTGAAGGAGAATTGTGGAACTTATGGGAGTGAATTTTGGTTCTCTGTTGTTAAAGGGTTTGGGCGTTTTTTTACTGAATGAGATGATGGCTAAAACGTAAAATACCTCCGTAATACCTTTTTAAAAATTCTAGGGGGGGTTGATTGAATGCATACAACACAGCATGGAATCCAACAGGTAGGACAAACACGTCAAATTGCTCAACAACTAATCCAACAAACACAGCAAGGAAGTCAACAATACCGCATGATGTTACAACAAGAGCAACAGAACATCCAGATGTTAGAACAAATTCTTCAACGTGAAAAACAGGCTGTACACTCCATCGAGCAGAGTTTGCAAAATCATCATTTGGCCATTCAGCGTTGCCAAGAGGTAATAAATGTTTGTAATCAAATGCAACAGGAGTTTACTAGCAATGCTGGATCATTTGGAAGCCAAAGGCATCAGCCTTTCATGAATCAGAACCAAGGCCATTTCCAATCTCAATCACATTTTGGCGGACAAACCTTCCATCAATAATGAAAAATAGAAAGGGAAGGAGTGAGAAGGAGCCGATATTGGCTCCTTCTTATTTATGGTGAAAAATTTCAGGGAGCCGTGAAGAAATTTATCTCACCAATCTAATAAGTAGGTTTAATCTCCTGATTTAAAATCAAATGTACTGAGACAACGATCTTCAGCTAACTTGCCGGAGAAAAACGGATAATGTTAAGGAAATTGGTCGATACTGAAATTGTTTGCAAGACTTATGACCAGAAAGGGGAGTTATTATGCCAGCAGGAGCTTCTGAAACAAGTACGCTAAAATTGGGCGATCAAGCACCTGATTTTACCTTAGAAGCACACGGTAATCGCAAGGTATCATTAAGTGAATACCGCGGAAGCAAGAATGTTTTTTTATGTTTTTATCCCTTAGATTGGACTCCAGTCTGAGGCGCGCAAATGCCTTCTTACGAGGATGACCTTCCTCGTTTTGAAGAGTTCGATACCCAGGTCTTGGGTATCAGTGTTGATAGTGCTCACAGTCACGATGCATGGGCGAAATCAATTGGTGGAATTTCCTATCCGCTTTGCTCTGATTTTTATCCACATGGTGAAGTCTCAGAGAAATATGGTGTTCTTCGGAAAAATCCAGATGAGCCAGCCTACGGTGCATCCGAACGTGCCCTTTTCCTGATTGATAAGGAAGGGATTGTTCGATACATCGATGTTCATCCGATTGGTGAACAACCAGATAATGAAGAATTATTTGATGTGTTACGTAAACTTTAGATTATAACTGAAAAATCCAGATGGTAAAGGGAGGTTGTGTATGGAACTATCAAGAAAAGCAATCCCATATACACCTGTAACACGGCCGTTGCATGAAACCACCATTATGATTGTTTCAACCTCCGGTGTACATCTTAAAGATCAAGAACCGTACAACACGGATCCAGCGGAAGGCGATGCTACCTACCGGATCATCCCAGGTGATGTTGACGCAAAAGACTTAACGGTTACACATGCAGCACCAAAGGACCATTATAATACCGATTATCCGAAAGAAGATATAAATTGTGTATTTCCTATCGATCGGTTAAGAGAAATGGTCGATGATGGCGACCTTGGTGGGGTTGCCGAAAAGCACGTCACGATGATGGGCTATTCCATGAGGTTAAATAAAATCAACAAAGAAACGATTCCAGCCCTAGTAAAAGAGGTTGTTCGCTCTAAAGCAGATGCCGTCCTCTTAACAGCTGGTTGACCACTTTGTCATCGCACTGTAGTTACAGTGCAGCGTGGAATTGAAGCGCAAGGGATCCCAACGACTTTGATTACACTTGATGTTGAGCAATCAAGTCTAATGAGGCCTCCGCGTGCCATTCATCCAGTTGGTTTTGAATTTGGTCATTCCCTAGGGAAGCCACATGACAAACAAACACAAATGAAAGTATTGTACGCAGCTCTTGAAGAATTAACAAAAAGACAAGAGCCAGGAAACATTCACGATTCAAACTTTCCGAGCTATTAATTTGAAGGGGGCGGAGCATTATGCTTCGTCCTTTTTTAAAGCAAGGACGGAACTCTGCTTACTTTGCTAAAAACTACATAGATATAGTAATAGCTAAAAAAATAATCGTTTGTTACAACGGGAACAGCCTCTATTATGGTAAGTTTCAAATTCTAGTGCTATTCTAATCCTACTAATAGTTAATATAGGAGAGATGGTATGAAAAAAATAATGGATCATATTGGGATTGCTGTACGTGATATAGAAAGTAGCATTCAGTTTTACGTGAATGTCTTGGATGGTGAACTGATTGATCGATATATTAGTGAAGCGGTGGGGGTAGAGAGTGAGGTAGTGATTCTCGAGGTTAATGGAGATCGAATTGAATTGCTTGCTCCAACAAACAATACCACTTCACCTATTGCCAGGTTTCTTAAACAAAAAGGAAAAGGTGTTCATCATATTGCCTATCGAGTGGAGGATTTAAATAAAGCTCTATCGGAACTTGAGCAACAAGGAATCAGAACACTACCGGAGACGTTACGAACAAATAAACATGGACGACGGTTAATCTACCTCAATCCAGCTGATACAGAAGGAACGATTATTGAGTATTGTGATTATCCAGAGTCAGATGTCCTCTTATAATACTAGATTAGTACATGTGCTTATATAGACATTTATAAAAATGAATGTCTCTTTTTTTCATATATTAAGGATGCTTCGGATTCACTTATTCCTCATTACAATTTTTTGTAATACCAATGTAAAATATTTCTATTGATTGCTATGGGGTTGGGTGGTATTATTATTTAGCTGCTTCAGACAGCATCGAAAATTCATTTCTTAAAAATACTTTTTTAATAAAGTGTTGACGAGATAATGAATATGTTATATATTAAGTATCCGCTGTTGAGACAGCAACCACTCATTATAATAAATTATATTAAAATAATATTTAACATGATTTGATGAGATGGATATGATATATTAATAAATGTCGCTTCTGAGCGACGACGAAGAAATTGTTCTTTGAAAACTAAACAAACAAGCGTCAACAAACAATATTTATCATGTTTCTTCTATTAATATAGAAAAGCATGAGCCAACGTTTTATTTTATGAGCTAATCACTCTTTATTGGAGAGTTTGATCCTGGCTCAGGACGAACGCTGGCGGCGTGCCTAATACATGCAAGTCGAGCGGATCTTTGGGAGCTTGCTCCCAAAGATTAGCGGCGGACGGGTGAGTAACACGTGGGCAACCTGCCTGTAAGACTGGGATAACTCCGGGAAACCGGGGCTAATACCGGATAATTCATTCTCTCTCATGAGGGAATGCTGAAAGACGGTTTCGGCTGTCACTTACAGATGGGCCCGCGGCGCATTAGCTAGTTGGTGAGGTAACGGCTCACCAAGGCCACGATGCGTAGCCGACCTGAGAGGGTGATCGGCCACACTGGGACTGAGACACGGCCCAGACTCCTACGGGAGGCAGCAGTAGGGAATCTTCCGCAATGGACGAAAGTCTGACGGAGCAACGCCGCGTGAGCGATGAAGGCCTTCGGGTCGTAAAGCTCTGTTGTTAGGGAAGAACAAGTACCGGAGTAACTGCCGGTACCTTGACGGTACCTAACCAGAAAGCCACGGCTAACTACGTGCCAGCAGCCGCGGTAATACGTAGGTGGCAAGCGTTGTCCGGAATTATTGGGCGTAAAGCGCGCGCAGGCGGTCCTTTAAGTCTGATGTGAAAGCCCACGGCTCAACCGTGGAGGGTCATTGGAAACTGGGGGACTTGAGTGCAGAAGAGGAGAGTGGAATTCCACGTGTAGCGGTGAAATGCGTAGAGATGTGGAGGAACACCAGTGGCGAAGGCGACTCTCTGGTCTGTAACTGACGCTGAGGCGCGAAAGCGTGGGGAGCGAACAGGATTAGATACCCTGGTAGTCCACGCCGTAAACGATGAGTGCTAAGTGTTAGAGGGTTTCCGCCCTTTAGTGCTGCAGCAAACGCATTAAGCACTCCGCCTGGGGAGTACGGCCGCAAGGCTGAAACTCAAAGGAATTGACGGGGGCCCGCACAAGCGGTGGAGCATGTGGTTTAATTCGAAGCAACGCGAAGAACCTTACCAGGTCTTGACATCCTCTGACAACTCTGGAGACAGAGCGTTCCCCTTCGGGGGACAGAGTGACAGGTGGTGCATGGTTGTCGTCAGCTCGTGTCGTGAGATGTTGGGTTAAGTCCCGCAACGAGCGCAACCCTTGTCCTTAGTTGCCAGCATTCAGTTGGGCACTCTAAGGAGACTGCCGGTGACAAACCGGAGGAAGGTGGGGATGACGTCAAATCATCATGCCCCTTATGACCTGGGCTACACACGTGCTACAATGGATAGAACAAAGGGCAGCGAAGCCGCGAGGTCAAGCAAATCCCATAAATCTATTCTCAGTTCGGATTGCAGGCTGCAACTCGCCTGCATGAAGCCGGAATCGCTAGTAATCGCGGATCAGCATGCCGCGGTGAATACGTTCCCGGGCCTTGTACACACCGCCCGTCACACCACGAGAGTTTGTAACACCCGAAGTCGGTGGGGTAACCTGGGGCAAAACTTAACCGCTTATTATCATTATAGGAAGTTAAGTTTTGCCCTAGGGGCCAGTCGCCTAAGGTGGGACAGATGATTGGGGTGAAGTCGTAACAAGGTAGCCGTATCGGAAGGTGCGGCTGGATCACCTCCTTTCTAAGGATAATGCCGTAAGGGCATTCGGAATGCGAATCTTACGATTCGTACTAAGCGGATTTAAAATCCGCACTGTTGAACGCTTGTTTGTTTAGTTTTGAGGGAGCAATACACCTCAAAACATTGTTCCTTGAAAACTAGATAATCGTAAGTAAGAAGGCAAAAGTAAAACACACATTTGTATCGCTTTTTTCTCTCTTTTATTAAAAAGAGAAACCATAGACTTATTGTCTAATAGAGACGAATAAATTCGTCCATAGGTTAAGTTAGAAAGGGCGCACGGTGGATGCCTTGGCACTAGGAGCCGATGAAGGACGGGACTAACACCGATATGCTTCGGGGAGCTGTAAGTAAGCTTTGATCCGGAGATTTCCGAATGGGGAAACCCACTGTTCGTAATGGAACAGTATCTTTACCTGAATCCATAGGGTATTGAAGGCAGACCCGGGGAACTGAAACATCTAAGTACCCGGAGGAAGAGAAAGCAAATGCGATTCCCTGAGTAGCGGCGAGCGAAACGGGATTAGCCCAAACCAGAAGGCTTGCCTTCTGGGGTTGTAGGACACTCAACATGGAGTTACAAAGGAACGGGGTAAATGAAGTGGTCTGGAAAGGCCCGTCAGAGAAGGTAAAAACCCTGTAGTTGAAACTTCGTTCCCTCCTGAGTGGATCCTGAGTACGGCGGGACACGTGAAATCCCGTCGGAAGCTGGGAGGACCATCTCCCAAGGCTAAATACTCCCTAGTGACCGATAGTGAACCAGTACCGTGAGGGAAAGGTGAAAAGCACCCCGGAAGGGGAGTGAAAGAGATCCTGAAACCGTGTGCCTACAAGTAGTCAGAGCTCATTAATGAGTGATGGCGTGCCTTTTGTAGAATGAACCGGCGAGTTACGATTACATGCAAGGTTAAGTCGAGAAGACGGAGCCGCAGCGAAAGCGAGTCTGAATAGGGCGAATAAGTATGTGGTTGTAGACCCGAAACCAGGTGATCTACCCATGTCCAGGGTGAAGGTAGGGTAACACCTACTGGAGGCCCGAACCCACGCACGTTGAAAAGTGCGGGGATGAGGTGTGGGTAGCGGAGAAATTCCAATCGAACCTGGAGATAGCTGGTTCTCTCCGAAATAGCTTTAGGGCTAGCCTCACGAAGTGAGAGTCTTGGAGGTAGAGCACTGTTTGGACTAGGGGCCCTCATCGGGTTACCGAATTCAGACAAACTCCGAATGCCAATGACTTATCCGTGGGAGTCAGACTGCGAGTGATAAGATCCGTAGTCAAGAGGGAAACAGCCCAGACCACCAGCTAAGGTCCCAAAGTATACGTTAAGTGGAAAAGGATGTGGAGTTGCTTAGACAACCAGGATGTTGGCTTAGAAGCAGCCACCATTTAAAGAGTGCGTAATAGCTCACTGGTCGAGTGACTCTGCGCCGAAAATGTACCGGGGCTAAACGTATCACCGAAGCTGTGGGTGGACATCTTACGATGTCCGCGGTAGGAGAGCGTTCTAAGGGCGTTGAAGCTAGACCGTAAGGACTGGTGGAGCGCTTAGAAGTGAGAATGCCGGTATGAGTAGCGAAAGATGGGTGAGAATCCCATCCACCGTATGCCTAAGGTTTCCTGAGGAAGGCTCGTCCTCTCAGGGTTAGTCGGGACCTAAGCCGAGGCCGAAAGGCGTAGGCGATGGACAACAGGTTGATATTCCTGTACCACCTCTTTATCGTTTGAGCAATGGGGGGACGCAGGAGGATAGGGTAAGCGCACTGTTGGATATGTGCGTCTAAGCAGTTAGGCTGGTAACGAGGCAAATCCCGTTACCACATAAGGCTGAGCTGTGATAGCGAGGGAAATATAGTACCGAAGTTCCTGATTCCACACTGCCAAGAAAAGCCTCTAGCGAGATAAAAGGTGCCCGTACCGCAAACCGACACAGGTAGGCGAGGAGAGAATCCTAAGGTGAGCGAGAGAACTCTCGTTAAGGAACTCGGCAAAATGACCCCGTAACTTCGGGAGAAGGGGTGCTTTTTAGGGTGTTAAAGCCTTGAAAAGCCGCAGTGAATAGGCCCAGGCGACTGTTTAGCAAAAACACAGGTCTCTGCGAAGCCGCAAGGCGAAGTATAGGGGCTGACGCCTGCCCGGTGCTGGAAGGTTAAGAGGAGAGGTTAGCTCACGCGAAGCTTTGAATCGAAGCCCCAGTAAACGGCGGCCGTAACTATAACGGTCCTAAGGTAGCGAAATTCCTTGTCGGGTAAGTTCCGACCCGCACGAAAGGCGTAACGATCTGGGCACTGTCTCAACGAGAGACTCGGTGAAATTATAGTACCTGTGAAGATGCAGGTTACCCGCGACAGGACGGAAAGACCCCGTGGAGCTTTACTGCAGCCTGATATTGAATTTTGGTACAGCTTGTACAGGATAGGTAGGAGCCTTGGAAGCCGGAGCGCCAGCTTCGGTGGAGGCGTCGGTGGGATACTACCCTGGCTGTATTGAAATTCTAACCCGCACCCCTGATCGGGGTGGGAGACAGTGTCAGGTGGGCAGTTTGACTGGGGCGGTCGCCTCCTAAAATGTAACGGAGGCGCCCAAAGGTTCCCTCAGAATGGTTGGAAATCATTCGCAGAGTGTAAAGGCACAAGGGAGCTTGACTGCGAGACCTACAAGTCGAGCAGGGACGAAAGTCGGGCTTAGTGATCC
Source organism: Mesobacillus maritimus (assembly GCF_044803185.1). Classification (GTDB taxonomy): domain Bacteria; phylum Bacillota; class Bacilli; order Bacillales; family Cytobacillaceae; genus Mesobacillus_B; species Mesobacillus_B maritimus_B. The sequence continues at coordinate 3,085,283 of NZ_CP085225.1, read as the reverse complement.
GGTGGTTCCGCATGGAAGGGCCATCGCTCAACGGATAAAAGCTACCCCGGGGATAACAGGCTTATCTCCCCCAAGAGTCCACATCGACGGGGAGGTTTGGCACCTCGATGTCGGCTCATCGCATCCTGGGGCTGTAGTCGGTCCCAAGGGTTGGGCTGTTCGCCCATTAAAGCGGTACGCGAGCTGGGTTCAGAACGTCGTGAGACAGTTCGGTCCCTATCCGTCGTGGGCGCAGGAAATTTGAGAGGAGCTGTCCTTAGTACGAGAGGACCGGGATGGACGCACCGCTGGTGTACCAGTTGTCTTGCCAAAGGCATCGCTGGGTAGCTATGTGCGGACGGGATAAGTGCTGAAAGCATCTAAGCATGAAGCCCCCCTCAAGATGAGATTTCCCATAGCGTCAAGCTAGTAAGATCCCTGAAAGATGATCAGGTTGATAGGTCAGAGGTGGAAGCGCGGTGACGTGTGGAGCTGACTGATACTAATCGATCGAGGACTTAACCAAATTGAAAAGCGAAGGCGACTGTTCAACTTCGACAGACGTTGGAGAGCCAGCCATGCAAATCCCGGTTTTGGATTTGTTTGGATGGATCGAAACGTCCGAGAAGTTAGGAGCCGTAGCTAGACAACGATACTTAGTTTTGCTTTTACTTCTTACACATTATCTAGTTTTGAAGGAATAAATATTTTTGCGCAAGCAAAATATCTATCCTTTAATCAAATAGTCTGGTGGCGATAGCGAGAAGGTCACACCCGTTCCCATGCCGAACACGGAAGTTAAGCTTCTCAGCGCCGATGGTAGTTGGGGGTTTCCCCCTGTGAGAGTAGGACGTTGCCAGGCAATTCAGAAGAACAGCTGATTAGAGGCTGTTCTTTTTTACATAAAAATGCTTCTTAGACGCAAGTTTCAAAAGTTAAAACCTAAATATAAATTCACAAAATAGTCATATTTAAAATGAGAAAATGTGATGATAAGATATGAATTATCATTCAGTTTCCGATATAATATACTGTATTGTATAACTTACTATATGGAAATAACTAAATAAACAGCATTGTTATTATAATTTTACATCGTTTGCAACTGGAGGATACATAGATGGCAACAACCGAAGGAAGATATATTGGGATTGGTGGAACAGAAATATTTTACCGACGAATCAAACCTAGAACGAAGCCTAAAGCGGCTATTATTTTAATACACGGCTTTGGTGATCATAGTGGTGGGTTACAGAATTTAACCACAAGCATGGTTAAGAATAAATATACTGTTTATGCCGTGGATTTACGTGGTCACGGGAAAAGCTCTGGGAAAAGAGGGTTTATTCGGAGCTGGAGTGAGTTTAGAGGCGATATCCATGAACTAAGAAAGCTTGTTGCTCTCGAGGAGCCGAAATTACCTTTGTACGTCATTGGCCATAGTATGGGCGGGGTAATCGCTCTTGATTATACTCTCAAGCATAGTGAAGGAATTGCAGGGGTCGTAGCGATTTCCCCTGGTATCTCTTATGAACCAACAGTTTTTGAGCGCTTCGGTGTTCTACTAATGGGTAAGCTGAAACCAGATTTGAGTATTACAAAATCAGGAAATTTCCAATTGCAAGCAAAGGACCCAGCATTGCAGGCTAAGTATAACCCAGAGGGCCTTAGGCATAACACCGCAACACCAGGTTTAGGACGAGGGTTGCTGCATGCATCAAAGCGGGTAATGAACAACGCATTGTCCATTAAGGTGCCTTTATTATTGCAATATGGTCTGGATGATAAAATCACCCCACCTAAAAAGCTGAACAAGTTTTTTGAACAAGTTGGTTCTAAGGATAAACAAGTACTAGAGTATGCTTATGCTAGGCATCGTCCCTTTGATGAAGTAGGTAGAGAAAAGTTTCTCGGAGATTTAATCAATTGGCTAGACCAAAAGACCGATGAAAAACACAAAGTTTTTTATAAGTCGGCTGGTAGGTTATAGTCGTTTTAATTTGTTCTTATTGGATATGACTGGCTTACAATTTATTTACAATAAAAACCCCTTAGACCTATTAAAATCTAAGGGGTCTTTATTATATTAAAGACGTTCTAGGACCATTGGAACAAAATCCTTATAGCTTTCAATATGAAAATCTGCTTCAATATCTTTGTTTTGGAAGGCAACGGTTTTAATCTTTAATTTTCTTGCTGGAATTAAATCTAAATCTCGATCACCAACCACCAAATTAATTCGATGATTTTTAAGGACAAATTCATAGGAGGAACTATCAGGCTTTCTTGTGAAGCCTTGTTCTTCAACCGCAACAATATCCTTAAAATATTTTCTTAAATTGAACTTCTCAAGGAGATAAATCGTCGACTCTTTATCTCGGTGAGTGACAATCACATTGCTCTCAACACGGGATAACACTTCCTCAAGGTGTTCAAAAGGGACACTACTAGTTCTTGCGTACTCATTATGTAACCGTTGGTATTCTGCTCGTTCACTTTCATCAATGCCATAATGCCTAAAGGCGGTTTTCGAATCCTTTTTCAACCATTTTAACACTTCTTCATGTGCAAGATCTCTTCCACTTAAGTGAATAAAACCCTCGACAAGGGATGGATAGGTATCAAACAGTGTTCCATCAAAATCCCATAGTATATTCATAATACCCCTCTTTTTAAAAATGTAATGTTTTTGTTCTAAAGAAAGTATTTTACTATGAATAAAATAGGAAAGCAAAGTCTTTTTGAAATCATCTCAATAAACTGAACCTGAAAATGTGAGGGAATTTCTATAGTGAAATGTAGCTTGATGAACAGGGAAATAATTCGCAAAGGACTAACAAAAACTGGAAATCCGGAGTATAATAAAAGTGAAGTTGTAATGGGTTTGAGGTTGTGATTATAAGGAGGAGTACAAGATGAGTGACTTCCTTTTAGGCTCCATCATGTTGAGTATTGGATTTATCTCGATTGCAATTATTTTATGGGGATTAATTATTGCAGCAGGAGTGTTTCTAGTGATTGGGTTTGTGCGCAAATCCTCGAAGGCTCTCATGTATAGCGGCTTAGCTTTTATCATTCCTGGCATTATTCTGTTCACACAAGGAGGTTCTTTTAGACTTCTCTTGCTTTATCCGTTGATTGCCATTATTTTTGCCTTTGTTTTAAAACGGAAAAGTTAAACATGTGGAAAAGAAATCTTTATTGATCTACGATAACGTAGCATATTCAAACAATATACGTAAGCCTAACTCACCGTCACAAAGAGTTAGGCTTTTTTGTTTTTGAATTGAAGGACAGTTAACAATCTTAAACAGAAAAACTCTGTTACGTTCCCTTCCAAAAACATATACGGTGTCTAAGGGCTGTGATAAATTTACTTATAAATCATCTGTACTATACAAAATTCCCATTTTACAAAGTGTGTTGGACTGTGTTTTAATTACGTCGTTTCTGTCTTTTCTTAAATGGTATACCCCGTACTAAGTAGGAGAAGTATTGAGGGTTTTACCACATATTAAAGGAGGAATTTATATGGAAATGAGTAGAGGATTCCGTATTCCAGAAGGTGGATTTACCGTTCAAAAAACCTTAGAATTTGTCCAGTTAAATGGTTCATTTAATGCTGATATCATTATTGAAAAAAACAATCGAACCATCAGTGCGAGTAGCATATTAGGAGCGATGAGTTTGCTCATTCCTGCGAGGACTGGTACAGAGTTTATCGTCATCGTAAAAGGGCAGGAAGCTGGTGAGGCGCTGGAACAAATAACAAATTTTATCGAAGAGCAGAATAATCCGTCGTCTGCCCTTAGTCTTTGGGATCAAGAAGGTGTCGATAACGTCAATAATGCGCTCAAAGACTCTCAATCTCGTTGGACATCTGTGGTGCAGAATGTGGCTAAATCGTATTTGACGGTGAAGAAGAATTAATAAGAAATAACAAAATGTTGGAAAGACCTTTTCTTGAAAATTAGAAAAAGGTCTTTTTTCCTTAGGTTTACCCAAGTTTTAAGTGAAGAGAAATAGCTTGCGTGAATAGAAGAGTCTTTTGCGTGAATAGTAGGAAGAAATATGCGAATAGACCTGAGATTTTCGCGAATAGAATGGGAAAACACGTGAATAGAAACTGACTATGTGAATAGAAAGGTATTTTGCGTGAATAGAAGAGTTTATTACGTTATATAGAAGGAAGAAATATGCGAATAGGGAGGTCTTTTGCGTGAATAGAAGAGAGAAATATGCGAATAGACCCGTGATTTTCGCGAATAGAATGAAAAAAAAGTGAATAGACCCCACATGTGACATCAACCCTCTTATAATATCAATGGAAAACCTAAGACAACCCAGAAATACTTCATCACTTTTCCCCTATAAAATGGTACAATTTAACTAAATATTTAATATATTGAAAACCGGGCAATGTCTGAAGGAGAGAATGAAATGATAACGAAAAAAACACTGCAGCTAAACGACCAAAAGATTTCCTACATAGATGAGGGTTCAAAAACGTCACCAGCTGTGCTACTCATCCACGGGGTGCCTGAATCAAGTATGCTGTGGAAACATCTTATTCCGGAAATTGCTTCACAAGGGTTCCGACCAATTGCCCCTGATCTTCCGGGTTTTGGACAGAGTGACCGTTTCCCTTATGCGTCGACTTGGGAGAAGTACGTTGCTTTTATCACCGATTTTATGGAAGCGCTATCCTTAGAGAAAATCCATCTGGTGGTTCATGACTGGGGTGGGATGATTGGGCTCCGATGGGCTTGTGATTTTCCTGATAAAGTGGAAAGCTTGATTATAAGTGATACTTGTCTAGTCCCAGGATATAGATGGCATCCGCTTGCTAGAAAATGGCGCACTCCAGAAGTGGGGGAAAGAGTGGTCGAAGCGATGGCCAATAAGGAAGCATGGATGACCAATATGAAAAAGGAAATCCCGTCGGTAGATGAAGATATTCTTGAAGACTTTTTCTCTATTTTTGAAAAAGAAGAAACGCGAAATACGATTCTAGAATTATATCGTTCTGCTAATTTGCAACTAGTAGAACCTTATCAGAAGCTTGCGCAGATTAAAAAGCCGGTCACGATTCTATGGGGTGAAAATGATCCTTATATTCCATCTGGTTTTGCTTATAAAACGCGGGACGAGCAATTCCCACACGCAACAATTGAAATCATTCCGAGTACAGGGCATTTTATTCATGTCGAAGCACCTGAGCAGGTTATTCCTTTTGTAAAAGATCACTATCAGTCGGTTTTAAATCAAAAATAATTAAAATAGGAAATGGGGGGAAGTCATAAAAGTGGGAAGATTAGCAGGGAAAGTTGCGTTAATCACTGGTGGAGCAGGTGGTATAGGGAAGGTGACAGCGGAAAGATTCCTTCATGAAGGAGCTAAAGTTGTCTTAGTCGATCTATTTGAGGAACCTCTTCAAGAGGTGAAAAGTGAGCTTGAATCAATTGGGCAAGTTCTCGCGATTCAAGCGGATGTGTCGAAGGTAGAGGACGTACAGAATTACGTCAAGCAAACCGTCGAACAGTTTGGCAAGATTGATGTGTTTTTTAACAATGCTGGAATTGTTGGGAAAATGGGACGCCTAGTTGATTTGAGCGTAGAGGACTTTGATCAAGTTATGAACGTGAATGCTCGTGGCGTCTTTTTAGGATTGAAATATGTTCTCCCTATCATGACGAAACAAGGGTATGGGAGTGTCATTAATACTTCATCTGTTTCGGGCTTACAGGGAAGCCATAGGCTGTCGCCTTATATTGCATCAAAACACGCAGTAGTAGGATTAACGAAAGCCGCTGCTGTTGAGGTTGCGAAAGCGAATGTACGTGTGAACTCGGTTCATCCATCACCGGTTAATACAAACATGGTTCGTGACCTAGAGGAAGGGCTTAATGTAGATGAAGAACGATTAGCGAAAACCATTCCATTACGGCGCTATGGAGAATCAAGTGATATTGCCAACTTGGTATTATTCCTAGCCTCTGATGAAAGCAGCTTTATCACGGGAGCCCAATATCGGGCCGACGGGGGAATGGGAGCGATGTAAAAGCAGTGGGGACAATAAAGCCTTCCGAGAAGGTTTCAATTGTCCCTTTTTATTGAGGATTTTTAACATTCTTTAAAACAACACATACATAAAACGGGTGAACGATTTAACATGTTTATCATAAACGTTGAGGGAGCATTGAGGCATCAAGGAAAGTGGTTAATCATTGAGAGAAGCAAAAAAGAGGATCATGCTGGGGGAAAGCTGTCTTTAGTTGGTGGAAAGGTAGACCCTGAAGGAAACAGCTCAGCTATTTTAGAAAGATCTGTGAAACGAGAGTTGATGGAGGAAGTTGGGGTCGCTGTAAAGGAAGAGTTAAGGTATGTCCAAAGCACCTCTTTTGTTAGTGATAAGGGAGAAAACGTCGTCAATATTGTTTTTCTCTGCGAATATGATTCAGGAGAGGCAGCTCCGGTAAGCGCAGACGAAGTCGAAAGCGTATTGTGGCTAACAACCGAAGAAGTGATGAATCATCCAAGTGCACCGAGATTTTTAAAAGATAGTATTTTACAAGCGGAGCTATTAGATAAGTAATTAGATAGGTTTCATGCTATTTATAGCGCTATTTCCTGAAACCATTTCCCATCTTCCTCAGTGAGGTGAATCATGAATCTAGGTTTCGAACAATTAACTCAAATAAAGAAGCTAAGTGATTGGAAACAGGCTTATGAAGAGGCAATAAAACAGCTTGATCAACTTTATCAGGAAGAAGAGAGGTTGTACTATGAGATGTATGCTCATGGAGTGCAAAGTCAAAGAATCGATGAGATCCAAAGAATTAAGCATAACTTGATGACAAGTGAGGAGTTGAAGGAAATCTTATTATCGTGGAAGGACGTTTTACAGGCCGACCATGTTTGGCATCGCCGACTTGAGGTTTTTTTAGCAAAGATGAACGAAGAAGCGCTTGATAGTCATAAGGAAGTGGTAGAACTCCAAAAACAGTTGCAGGGCAATCTAATGGGGAGTAGTTTTACTGTAAATGGAAAAGAATACAATCTTGGGAGCGTTCACGCTAATATTATTGAAAATCCTGATCGTCACCTACGAAAGCTACTTTTGCTGGAGTCGAAAAAGATTGGTAAAAAGAATGAGGATTTATTCAGAAGGTTGATTCAAAAGCGCAACAAACTAGCTCAGGAAATGGGATATACCAATTACTATCATTTTAGATGTAGTCAAAAAGAAATGAATATGGATACTTATATCAAGGAAATGAACCTTTTATTAGAACAAACGAGAAGCTTTTCAAAAGTTTGGGGAAATAGGATAAAAGAAAAATTCGGTTGGGAAAAAATCCATTATTATGATCAATACTTTTCCACTTTTCATTTCAATCATATTCAAAATCTGTCTTTTTCCTCTAATCGGATGAAAGAAGTGTTAGCAGATGTTGCAGGAAGTTTAGGAATTAGTATCGAACAAATTCCTGTTTCAATTGAGAGTCTCGAGATACCATACGGTGGTTTTTGCATCAATATCCATCCAAACAACATCAAACTGGTCACAAACAAACGAGATTCCTATTCTGCTTTTCTTTCAGGAATACATGAGTTCGGGCATGCGATTGATGGATATTATAGTTCATACCAATACCCAGAGCTCTACCGGTTTTATTCAAGCATCGCAGCTGAGTCTGTAGCTGAATCATTCCAAACGATCGTGACGGATAAAGATTTCCTCTTGAAAAATTTCGATATACAGGAAGATGAGTACGTTCAGATAGCCGAGATGAATCAATTAACCGATTTGAACATGGTGAAAATCAATTACTATTTTAGCTTGGTCGAATATGAATTGTATAAAAGCCCTAATAGAAGCTTCGAGGCAATCGCGAATGAATGCTATAAGCGAGTATTTGGCTATGAGGGTGAAACGTTCCATCCAGCAAGCGAAATGTTTTATATTGAAAATCCAGCATTTTTCCAGGATTATAATTTTGCTTTAGCGATAAGAGACATGATTCGCAACAAATTTAGTATTCAAAGTCTGTACGGGAAGAAAGACGTTTTTAATGAAATTCTTAAACATTTTATTGAGCCGAATCAACTTTATTCCTGGCAAGAACGCCTAGAGCGGCTTTGTGGAGAACGTCATACTTTTTTATACTTAAAACAAACATTAGTAAAAGAAGGTAATCAAACTTGTTAGAATCAAAAGCGCAGGATAATTTCAACAAATAACTAAAAAAGGGATACACTAGTTGGAGGTCAAAGGATGGTTCCAACTCTGTTATCCCTTTTTGTTTGAAGAAAATATTAGTACAAACATCAACGTTAAAAGTTTTCATTTAAGTGGTCTTTATAATCCCCAATCTGACTTAAGGATTTTTTTTAGGAATACTACTTGATCCTCGCCGATTTTATCGGCAATTTTTTTCTCAAGGGATGCCTTGAGTGCCTCATTTTTTTCAAAACACTCATTCCCAAATTCAGTTAACTCGATGCACTTTTCTTTATTGTTATTTTTAACGTTCATAACCACGACTAATTTTTTTGCTTCCATATTTTTTATAAACTTATGTGTTGCTTGTCTAGAAATATCTACGTTTTTGGAAACCTCTGCAATCGTAGGTTGCCTTTTATAGATTCTTGACATGATGTACCACTCAGAATTGGATATGTGAAGCTCGCTGTTATCGTTCCATAAATCTTCTGATAGTTTTCGAAGCATTCCATGTCGTTCACTTATTAAGTCAATTAAGTCAATATGGCGATAATCAAGTTTCAATCGTGTCACTTCCAATCATTTTAATCACTCATAAGTATACAAGAACGATTTCCTTTCATCAATTAGGTTGACATTGTCTCTGCTTATCGGGGAAGCCCTTTGTCAACAACCTAGAAAGATACTTTCTAGGTGATAATAAAAAAAATCGCTCTATTGAATAAGGCGATTTTCGAATAGGGCCATTCTTTTTAGTAGATATGTATATTAAATACTAGTTTCGAGTATTACCTTCAAAATTCTTTCGTTTATCTCTTCAAATGTAGTTCCCAAAGTAATGGACAATTCTTTAAAGAGGATTGCTTGTGTTGCGTTCAACAACTTTTGATCGCGTTCATAAAGTTTTTTTTCCTTACGTTCAGCTTCAATTTTTTTACACATTAACGTATTGATGACCTTTGCTATTTCATTACGTTCGCCTGTATTGATCAGCTCTGAATAAATATTGTACCGTGTATTCGGATTGTCATCCCACTTGACACCTGGTTTTTTAAATGACTCTAGGATTTTATGTGCTTCTTCCTTCTGAATCAGTTCTAGCATGACCACTTTATTGTTCGTTACTGGAGTACTAATGGTTAATGGAGGGTTATTTTCCATTGGGTGTAATACGTAATAATCTCTAGTGATTCCTGAAATGGTTTTTTCGCAAATATCATCAATTTGGCAAATACCATGACCCGAATAGATAATCAAATCGCCAATATTAAACATATTTTCACCCCTCAAAAAAATTGTCAACTAAGTTGATGATACCCTATAAAATAAATTTTGTCAACTAGGTTGACATTTTTAAAATACTACTGATATAGTAATAAACGGCCCGAAAGTATGTGGAGGTGTACTCCGGAAAAGAATCTAGTATCCAGCTGAATATTAGATTGTCATGAACCTTTTCAGCTGATTGGTATTGTCGTAATTGAAATCATGAATGTTTTTATAAATTGATATGATCATCAAATTTTCGACTACAAAGTAAAATGAATGAAGGATAAAGGAGAAGTGTATGGAGACTCATATTCAAGTAAGAAAGCCAAAGGCAATGGCCTTTATTTTAATGTTCGGAGCTTTTATTGGTTTATTTGGAGAAACTGCCTTAAACATGGCATTAACAAATGTAATGGACGAATTTTCAATTACAGCAGGAACGGCGCAGTGGCTAACAACAGGATATTTACTAGTCTTAGCGATTTTAGTCCCGATCTCAGCGTTATTAATGAGATGGTTTACGACTAGACAATTAGTTGTTGGAGGACTTATGATCTCGCTAGTGGGAGCGATCCTAGCAGCTTTATCTTTAGATTTTATCATGTTAATCATGGGTCGAATTGTACAAGCAATTGGAACGGGACTTATCCTTCCGGTCATGATGAGTGTGCTTTTACTTATTTTCCCGATTCAAAAACGTGGAGCCGTAATGGGAATTATGGGTCTAGTTATTACCTTAGCACCTGCTTTAGGACCAACTCTTTCTGGGGTTATTATTAGTACGTTAGGCTGGTCTTATATTTTCTGGATTAGTGCAATTTTATATGTGCTATTAACGGTTGTTGCAGCAGCAATCATTACAAACGTTTCGGAAATTACCAAACCTAAAATCGATGTGATGTCGATTCTGTTATCAACGATCGGGTTTGGTGGATTAATCTTTGGTTTGAGTACAATGGCGGAAACAGCCTTTTCATCTCCTAAGGTATGGGGACCATTACTGGTAGGAATTATGGCTCTTGTTGTGTTTGGTCTTCGTCAAATGAAGATGGACCAACCAATGGTCAACCTACGTGTGTTTAAGTACCCGATGTTTACAATTGGAACAGCCATCATGTTCCTTGGTATTTTAATGATTTTATCCACGGCTATTTTACTGCCAATGTACTTAAAGGGGGCTTTACTCTTTAGTGCAGCGATGGCTGGTTTAATTTTACTTCATGGTAATGCTGTCAACTTTATTATGTCACCAATTGTAGGTACACTATTTGATAAATTTGGAGCTCGTCGTTTCGTTATTACAGGATTTGTGTTTGTTATCCTTGGAAATATCATGTTTCTAGCGACTCTTTCAGCTCAAACACCTACTTGGCAGGTCATCGTAGCCTTTATGCTATTCTTCTTTGGAATTACAATGGTGATGATGCCATCCCAAACAAATGGATTGAATCAATTGCCTCGTGAGTTATATGCAGATGGATCAGCGGCAATGAATACCTTAAACCAGGTAGCTGGGGCTGCAGGTACGGCGGTTGCCATTACAGTGTTCACAGCCGGGCAATCTGGTTATTTAGTAGAATTTCCTAATGCTACACAGCCAGAAGTATTAGCTGCTGGCGTCAAATATGCGTTCTACTTTACAACTGGAATTTCCATCGTAGGCCTTATTCTTGCTTTGTTTACGAAAAAACCAAGCCAAGTAAAGGCAAACTCTACCGTTACAGTGAAAGCGACTAAAGCAGTTCGCGAATAGGAGCATGACGGTAGGATTCACTGAAAAGCGTACAACATTATGCAAAAAATGAGATGCATCGAAGGAGATAATCGATTATGGCAAATCAATATAAAAGTATTTTAGTAGCGTAGACGGCTCGGTACAATCTGAGTATGCATTAAGCAAAGCAGTGGATGTTGCGAAACGCAATGTTGGCTCTGTATTAAACATCGTAAATGTAATTGAAAATCGTGCCTACGAGGCTTTTGATCGTACGATCTTAGAGCGTGTCCAACAGCAATCAGAGGACTTGTTAAAAAATATAAAGTGCAAGCTGAGGCTGAAGGCATTCAAAACGTTAAGTCAGTCATTGAATACGGCTCACCAAAGACCATCATCACAAATAAACTCGCGATTCAAGTAGAGGCTGATGTCATTATTTGTGGTGCAACAGGCCTAAATGCAGTTGAACGTTTCTTAACAGGCTCGGTAACGGAAGCAATTATCCGTACAGCTAAATGCGATGTGTTAGTTATCCGCACACCTGAATTGGATGCTGCGAAGTAGAGAATTGTAACAGAAACAATAGGTAGAGAGAACCCAATTGAACCACTCGTAAAAGTTATTCTTTTATGTGTGGTTTTTTCTTTTATTGTTACATACCGTTGATTGGAGCGAAGTGCCTTGAGCGGAAATCAACAGCCTAGGGCACCACAGCCATATCTTTAATAATCTATTTATAATGAAAGGAAGAAACCTTCCACAATCTTCTTTTTATAGATAAGTTATGGTATTGAAAAGCAACAAAGTCTGAGAAAAGAGCCTTGGAAAATAAGGAACTTCGTAGACAGGTAATGGAAATTCTCCAGTATATTACTGACCATCAGACACAAATTATAATAAATGAACTTATCGAGCTATTACATATCCAAACATAGACATTCCGGAAGTATGGTGTAATTTTATGAGAATTGCAAAGCAAATCATCATTCTAATAACCCTAATCGCAATATGGATGTATATTGGGTGGCGCACAATCTTTACGTTACCAGCTGGAATCGCGTTAATCCCAGGGATTTTGCTTCTTGTTTCTGAAATTACTTTGGCCATTCAAAATACCCTGCTTTTTTCCATCATATACAGACCGAATGATCATCCAATCCCTCCTAAAATAAAAACAAAGAAACATGTGGATATTCTTCTCGCCACCTATAATGAGTCTGTTGACATTGTAAGGCGTACGGTTGTCGCGTGTCAGAACATAGATTATCCAAAAGAATGCTTCTCCATTTGGATTTGTGATGATGGCAACCGAATAGAAATGAAGAACTTGGCGTCTACACTAGGTGTAGGGTATATCACAAGAGAAACCAATATCCATGCAAAGGCAGGGAACTTAAACAACGCATTGCTTAAAACGAATGGAGAGTTAGTCGTTACAATTGATGCGGATATGATGCCAAAACCGACCTTTCTGAAACACACATTAGGGTACTTTGAAGACAGTGAAGTTGCCTTTGTTCAAACACCACAATCGTTCTACAACGATGATATTTTTCAATATAATCTTGGCCAAGGTAAAAACATTCCAAATGAGCAAGACCTATTTATGCGAACGATTCAAAGTGGAGTCGGTCGTTTGAACTCCACCCTTTATGTCGGAAGTAATACCATCTTTCGAAGAGGTGCCATCGAGGCTATTGGTGGTTTTGCAACAGGGACGATCACCGAAGATATGGCAACAGGAATGCTCATCCAAACCAAAGGATATAAAACCATTTTTCATAATGAAGTATTGGCTCAAGGTCTCACAGCTGAGACGTTACAAGATTATCTTCAGCAACGCATTCGCTGGGCACGCGGAACGATCCAAACGATGCGTAAGTGGAATCCGATTACATTGCCAGGGCTTAGTGTCGTCCAACGTTTGGTGTATGTTAGTTATTTTTTATATTGGTATTTTGGTGTATTCCGAATGGTATTCATCTTTGCCCCAATTGTCTATTTGCTCTTTGGAATCCCAGCTCTTGTGGCAACTCTGGATGGAATGTTAATGTTTTGGGTCCCACAATTCATCCTTGCACTTATTGCCGAAAGGATGCTGCTTGAAAATCGCTTAAAACGGACATGGAGCAGTATTTATGAAATCTCGGTTGCTCCTTTTTTGGCCTGGGCGGTGCTTGTTGAAACGTTTGCTAAAAAAGGAATCCCTTTTAAGGTAACGAATAAGGGGGTCACCACCACCAAGGCTAAAGTGAACATTCCCTTTTTGGTTCCCCACCTCGTGATTATTTTTATCGGGATATTTGCCATTGTGCTTGGGCTCAAGCAAACACAAGACCAATTAAGGGATGGAACCCTAATCAACTTATTTTGGGCTTTATATAATGTGATGATTAGTATTCCAGTTTTATTATTAGCAAGGGAAAAGCCAAAAGTTAGGAAATCAGAGAGGTTCAAGAAAAGATTACTTATAGATATTCTCGATAACGATTTACTTAGTAGTGGGGCTACCATAGATATAAGTGAAACAGGATGTCGGCTGTTTGTGGGAAGTCTAAAAGCTTTTTCGGAAGAGATCATCGTCATCATTCATGGAACGACGGGCACTCATAGATTGAAAGGACAAATTGTTTATTATGACACGTTTGGAAAAGGGTACCAGTTGGGGATTCGGTTTCATGATATGGAAGAAAGTGATTATCAATTCTGGGTAAAAGAAGTGTACGGTGCCATACCGCCTGAAAGTATGTTTAAATACAAGAATCGAACAGGTGTCCTGTATGTGTTGTTGACATTTCTAAAAGATATTTTTTCACCTGCTAGGAAAGAAATGAAGAGAATGCCACAGCGTGAAGTGAATAGGAATTGCCAAATAGTAATCATTGATCCAACAATGGACCCCAAACAAGATTTAACAATGAGGTTGAAGCCGGAGGCGATTCCTCCTGGGAAAATGAAGGAAGCATCGTTAACCAAGATAGGAGATCATGGCTGCACACTATCGGTTGAAGGATTAGCGTTCACCGCCAAAGAACTGATTGGTGTGAGGTTGCCTAATCATGAGTATCTTTATTTAGGACAGGTTACGGATACGAAGGTTCAGGATAGTCAGGTAAAAATAGAATTGAAGTGGGTCGACCAGGAGAATGGCCCACGACTTTTAGAAGACCTCTCTTAATGGGAGGTTTTTTTCATCTGTTTATAAAAGTTCAATGCATTGCATCTTTGTATACGAGAAATTGTTTTCCAAGATGAATTTCGCCAATTCCCTTGCTGTCTTTTAACGTTTTCACTCCTTCTACATAAGATAGTGTATCTTTACCGGGGGTGCTGGAATGCCTAAATGGTTAAAAGTGGTCATCCTTACGTATCTATCCCTATTATTTTTCGGTAGTTTCTTGGCAGTAGGTGCTCTTTGGACGGGAGAACTGGAGAAGGTGTTTCCCATCATTTCAGATATCGAAATCTTTTTGTACTACTTCTTTGCAGGATCAATTGGCGGTTCCTTACGCCATTTGTATATGTTTTGCTCGCATTATATGAGGGACAATTTAACGAACTACCGTGTTTGGATTATGTACATCTTTTATCCAATTTTTGCGACGGGGACCGCTGTAATTGCCGTGACTTTAATCCAGAGTGGGATCTTCCTAATTGAATTTGTCGATTTCGAAAACGCGCCATATGGCCAAATCAGCATTGCATTCTTTGTAGGCTTTGGATTCAATCGGTTTTTGAATAAATTAAATGCCGTTTCAAAAAACTTATTTAAAACAGATCAAGAAAAGGAGCAGAAGCTTGAAGCTGAGAGATAATTTCTAGCTAAGAGAAGCTCCAATCTTTTAATTATAAAAAATAGAAATTTGAACAGGTCAAACTCCCAAAGCAAGGAGTTGGCCTGTTTTTTTATGAAAACGAAAGTTCAATTGAGATAAGAGGAGAAGCCGATATAACAGCTCTCGGCCAGATTGACCGTTTTATCGGTCAATCTGGCCAATTTTTCGGCTGTCGAGCAAGACTTATCCCATGTTTAGTAAGCGTTTTCCCTATTTTAATAGTTGGCACGGAAGTTGCATCTAGATAAAGTGAATTTAACAATAGGGGGAATGGGAAGTATGAAAACTCAGGTTGAGAATGAAGTGAAGCAAAAAGTCGAAAAGGGTAGCATGAAAGCGGCCGTGGTCAATGAATTCAAACAAAAGCTTGAAGTAAAAGAAGTTCCAAAACCAACATTAGAGTTTGGCGAGGTGCTGGTAAAAATAGAAGCCTGTGGTGTGTGTCATACAGATTTACATGCTGCTAACGGAGATTGGCCAATTAAACCCAAGTTACCTTTAATTCCAGGTCATGAAGGGGTCGGAATTATTGAAGAAGTGGGCGAAGGGGTAAAATCGCTGAAAGTTGGCGATCGTGTTGGGATTCCTTGGTTGTTTTCTGCTTGTGGAGAATGTGAATATTGTTTAAGTGGGCGAGAGACCCTTTGTCTCGATCAAGAAAATGGTGGCTACTCAGTGGACGGTGGCTATGCGGAATACTGTAAAGCACCAGCAGATTATGTTGCGAGAATTCCAGAAGGGTTAGACCCTGTTGAAGTAGCTCCAATCCTTTGTGCAGGCGTTACTACTTATAAGGCATTGAAGGTTTCTGAAGCAAAACCAGGAGACTGGGTAGCGATTTATGGAATCGGTGGTCTTGGGCATATCGCTCTTCAATATGCGAAAGCGATGGGATTTAATGTCATTGCTGTTGATATTCAAGATGAAAAATTAGTATTAGCAAAAGAGTTAGGCGCTGATTTAACGGTAAATGGAAGAAGCGTAGATCCAGTTGAAGCAATCAAGGAAGCAGTTGGTGGGGTTCAGGCAGCGGTAAGTGTGGCTGTAACGAAAAAAGCCTTTGAACAAGCCTATCAATCGGTTAAACGTGGCGGAACGTTAGTCGTCGTTGGTCTGCCACATGATGAGCTACCAATTCCAATCTTTGATACGGTCCTAAACGGAGTAACAGTAAAAGGCTCGATTGTTGGTACTAGAAAAGATATGCAAGAGGCACTTGACTTTGCCGCACGTGGAAAAGTTCGTTCGCAAATTGAAGCAGTTTCGCTTGATTCCATCAATGAAGTGTTTGAAAATATGGAAGCAGGTAAAATTAACGGCCGTGTCGTTTTGAAAATGAACTAAACCTAATCACTCTTTTAAAAATAGTTCGGGAAGAATCTAAAAAGCACTGCGACTGTGATCGCAGTGCTTTACTATTTTACTTTCATACAGTATAACTAATCTTTTAACATTGGCTCTCTTTCTCTTGTATTCTTTTTCTCATTCAAATAATACCGAAGCCTGCGCATGCTAATGCCAAGATTCTTTGTTGCTTCTTTCCGGTCGCCAACCGTTTTTCTAAGCGCCTTTTGGATAAAGGCATGTGTGGCCTCCGTTTCAAAGGCTTTAATTTTATCAAGAAGCTCTGGGAGTGATGTGTCTTTATCCTGCTTCCACATCTCCAGAATATCTTGTTGCCAAATTCTTAAGTAATCATCAAACTCTATTTCCGGTTTTTCGCTTTCCACCTTATTGGCTAACGAAGGCGCGGTGAAAAACTTGGCTGGCAAGTAATGAGGAGTAATTCTTGTACTTTCCCCCTCTGCTAAGGCGACGGCACGATTAATGACATTTACTAATTCGCGGATATTTCCAGGCCACTCATATTGACATAAACAATCAATTGTTTCTGGCGCAAACGAAAGGTCCAGTTCTAGTTGGTTTAAATAATACTCAATAAAAGCGGGAATATCTTCAAGCCGCTCACGCAATGGCGGAATTCTTAGCTTTACTACATCCAAGCGATAAAGAAGATCTTCCCGAAAAGAACCATGTTCAACTGCCTCGTGGAGGTTGACATGGGATGCGGCAATGACTCTTGCTTGGCTGCGTTGCGTCGTTTCTCCGCCTACTTTGATAAACTCGCCTGTTTCAAGTACCCGCAAAAGCTTCACTTGGGTGGTGAGGGAGGCTTCGCCAATTTCATCTAAAAACAAGGTCCCTTTTCCCGCTAGCTCAAAATAGCCTTTGCGGTCCTTGGCGGCACCAGTGAACGCACCTTTCGCATGACCAAACAACTCGCTTTCTAGGAGACTTTCTGTAATGGCCCCACAATTGACAGGAACATAAGGGTAATCCGCACGTCGGCTCGCTTGATGAATAAAGTTGGCCAGCACATCTTTTCCTGTTCCAGTCTCTCCCTCGATTAAAACCGTGATATTTTTCTGAGCAAACTTGTAGGCGAGAGTAAATAGTTGATTCATTTCCTTGCTACTTCCGATAAAACAATCCATTTTTGAAGCGATTTCTCTGGCACAACTCAGCGATGGAACTGGCCCATTTTCAAGGAGTTCGTCTGCGAGCTTTTCAATGTCTTCTATATCATCAAAAGGCTTTTCAATAAAATCATTCGCACCTAACCTTATGGCTTCAACCGCTGTTTTAACGTTCGCATAGCCGGTCATGACTATCACCTTACACATAGGCTGAACTTTTTTTAGATGCTGGAGAATCTCAAGACCGTTACGATCAGGTAATCTGACGTCTAGGAAAGCAAGTTGAAATTCTTGCTCCGTAACACAACGTTCATAATCGGCTCCACTCATGCAAATGGTCACAATATGGTCTTTTTCACTTAAAAGGTAGCTGAGGAAATGGCCAATTTCTTGTTCATCATCGACGATTAAAATGTTTGCCATCGCTTACTCCTTTCTTTAAGTCTAGCGCAATGATAGGCTAGACAGATTAATAGAGGACGGTATGGGTAAAATTAGCTTAAAGCTACTACCACATTCTAGTTTACTTTCGGCTTTTAAAGTTCCGCCGTGGGCTTCCGCAATGCCAAGGCTTACAGATAACCCAAGTCCGGTTCCCTTTACTGCGTTTTTCGTTGTAAAAAAGGGATGGAAAATATCGGCAACAAGTGCTTCCTCCATGCCGGTTCCATTGTCAGTAACAGTTAAGACGACCGATTGAACGCCTTCGATTGTTTCCCTGCCCGTATGTATGTGAATTTTTTTATTAGACTTATCACTATCTTCTAAGGCATCTTTCGCATTTAATAGTAAATTTAAGATGATTTGCCCAATTTGTTGGTTGCTCCCTTCGATGAACGGGAGGGAATCATCCAGGTCGGTTTCAATGTCAATCATCATCTTTCTCAATTGATTGCCTACTAATCCCAACACCTGTTGTACTGCCTCATTCATGGAGCACTGTTCGAAAAGGACCTCTTCCTGTCGCGAAAACGTTAAGAGATTGCGAATGATCGTTTTGCTTCGTTTCCCGCATTCATAGATGTTTTCGAGCAGTTTGTGCTGGGGATCACTTAGATCGAGTTTTCGTAACAATAGCTGTGCATTTCCCATTACGGCCGTAAGCGGATTGTTTAGCTCATGTGCTACACCTGCAGCCATTTCGCCAATCGCCGCGAGTTTTCCAGATTGAATCAGCTGAGCTTCGATTTTTCTTTTGGCTGTTACATCTTTAATATAGATAATCCCTGCATAGAGGTGATCCGCATCATCAAAGACAGGGTAGGAATAACACTCGCAGACTTTATCACGAAGATTTATCTCCGCAGTTGAGGGTGCTTTTGTTATCATTGAAGTGCGGAAAGGGTTGTCCTCTTTTTGAAAAAGGAGCTCCTCGACCTGTCGTCCAGAAAGCTTACTGTTTTCAGGGAAATATTGGTAAGCTGCAAGATTGGCTTGAAGGATGTTTCCATCCACCCCGACGGTAAAAATGGCCTCTGATACCGCTTGAAACGTTTCTTCCCAATGCTTTTTCGTTTCAAGGACTTCGTTGTAAAGGCGGGCGTTCTCCATACAAACGGCCACTTGATCAGAAAGCTGCTGAAAAAAGGTGAGGTCAGAGGGAGTGTGCTCATCCATCGTTTTACTTCCAATCGCAAGGAGGCCGAATACTTTTCCTTTGTTGACTAATGGAAATAAGAACAAGCTTTTTAGCCCAATTTTTTTCAACGATTCATTTTCCCTCCACGTGTGTTCATCGGAAGTTCGATAAAAAAGCGGCTTACCAGAACGGACAACATGCCAGTATAACGAGTTTTTATCTGGAATCGGTCCTAACGGAATGAAATGTTCAGCGGGGGAGGGAAAGACATTTGTACGAACCAGATTTCTCCCCTCGACAACCGAAAGACTAATCTGATGAATCGAAAAAATGGTTTGCAGTTTTTCAAAAACATTTTTCAACATATCATCCATAGACATTTCGATGTTAAAACCTTTCATCACGTCATTGATGATTTCAAGTTGGGTATTTTTCTTTTGTAGCTCACTAACGGTCTTTTTTAACTCTGTATAATAATTTCGCTTTGAAGATTGAACACCTGTTAAAAACGTAATCATTTCTTCTCTGTTTCGCATCCGACATTCTCCCCCCTATAACGCTTTTCTCAGTAAAGCTTCGACATCAGCAGCACTAATGTCCCGGGGATTGGTTATCATACAAGCATCATTTAAGGCAAGTTCACTAATTGCCGCAATCATTTCTTCCTCAAACCCCATCTCAGATAGCCTTTGAGGGGCACCGATATCGAGAGACAGCTGTTTCACATTCTCAATGGCCTTTTTACCAGCTTCGGAAGGAGAGAGCCCTTCGATATTTTCACCGAGGAGTTTGGCGATTTCCTGAAACTTTCTAGGAGCTGCTAGGAGATTAAACTCCATCACATACGGGAGCAAGACGGCATTGACATCTCCATGTAGCATCGGATAACGCCCACCAATCGAGTGTGACATCGCATGAACAGCTCCTAAAATCGCATTTGAAAATGCTAAACCGGCCTGCAAACTAGCCATCGCCATGTTTTCCTTCGCCTCATTATTTAACTTAGAGGCAACGGAAGGACGCAAATTTTCCGCAACAAGCTTTATCGCATTTCTAGCATGAACGTCGGTCATCGGAGTTGCCGCGATGCTGACGTACGCTTCAATTGCATGTGTTAATACATCCAACCCCGTTGAGGCTGTTAGATGAGCACTTTTCGTTGATAGTGTCTCAGGGTCAATAATCGCAATATCGGGGACGAGCGATTTGGAGACAATCGTCATTTTCTTTTTCTTTTCACTATTAACAATAACCGAAAATTGTGAAACCTCGGAACCTGAACCAGCCGTTGTCCCTGCCATCACAAGGGGAGGGAGGGGAACTTCAATACGATCGACCCCTTCATAGTCAGAGATCTTCCCACCGTTTGTCGCGAGAATGGCGACGGCTTTGGCAACATCAATCACACTCCCACCACCAATGCCAATGATTGCGTCACATTCTTGTTCTTTGTAAAGATGAGCACCAGCTTCAGCCTCGTAGTCCTTTGGATTCGTGGTGAGATCAGAGAAACACGAATAACTCAATCCTGCTTCGCGGCAACTATCAATAACCTGATCTAACCATCCTGCTTCACTTACACCAGGATCTGAAACAATAAACACCTTTTTTGCGCCAAGCCGTAAACAGCTCTCACCAACCTGTTGAAGAGATTGCCGTCCAAAAATCACTTCGGGCATTACAAATTTATTAATCAATCTATTCACCAGCCTTATGATTTGCGTACTATTTAAATTCGGGTTTTTCAGAAGAGATTCCTGTGAGGAACTAAAAAAATATTCGGAGGATGAGATACTAAAATTTTATCTTTATATAAATTTTAAAACAATACTACCTTATAAAAACGAAAACACATACTAGTAAAATTTCGGCTGATACTAAAAGTAAGACTAGACTGATTTACCCTACACCGATTCAAAACTACCTTCAACATAAAAGAAACTATTTTTGAATAAATACGTATATACAGTAGTGGGCTTTTTCGCGGTCCTTCTAAGGAGACTGAAATCATACTCTGTGCTATTTTTATGAGTTTTCACGTTGAAGGTCATTTTTTTCAGGGTGACTGCCGTTTTATGTCTAAAGAAGGAAGTATTTGACGGTATCAAAATGGTTCCTTTTTGGGAATGGTCGTGGTAAACTCTACTTTATGAGCTTGAAATTCCGTTCTTTTGGGTGAAAAGAGAGAAATAAGTCATCTGTTTGCGTTTATTGAACAAATATGAAACAGATTTTAAGATTACGAAGAAAGTAGGGTAAAAATGAAAGAAACCTATAATCAAGAACATCCTTTACTCCAGAAATTTATTGTGTTTTTCATCCTTGCTGTTGTCTTGTTGTGGCTGAAAACTTATTTCGTACAGGTTACACAGTTCAACTTAGGGATAGAAAATACAATGCAAAAGTTTTTATTATTTTTGAATCCATTAGGTTCATCCCTATTATTTTTAGGAGTTGCTTTATTGTTTAAGGGGAGGAAAAAGTATATCTCGCTTATTGTGGCATATTTTCTTCTTTCTTTTCTCGTATTTGCCAATGTATTATACTATCGCTTTTTTAACGATTTTATCACGCTTCCTACATTGACACAGACTCAAAACTTTGGCGATGTAAGTGGCAGTATCGCTTCATTATTAAAGCCATATGACTTTTTGTTCTTCTTTGATGTGTTCGTGTTGATCAGTCTCCTAGTCTTTAAAATCGTTCGGATTGAGGCTGGGAATTTTGCTAAAAGAAGGGCTATTGCTTTATTTTGTCTTGGTTTAGGAATCTCAACTATGAATCTTGCTTTAGCAGAAGCAGACAGGCCTGAACTATTGACAAGAGGCTTTGACCGAAACTACATTGTCAAATATTTGGGGATGTACAATTATACCATCTATGATGCGGTTCAAAGTACGAAAGCTTCTGCGCAAAGGGTCCTTGCAAACAGTGATGACATTACGGAGGTTATTAACTATACGAGCTCCAATTCTGCTGAGCCAAATCCAGATTATTTTGGTGTCGGGGAAGGGATGAACGTCATTTACGTTCATATGGAATCTATTCAAAACTTCCTGATTGATTATGAATTACATGGGGAAGAAGTAACACCGTTTTTGAATTCATTGACAAAGGAAGAAAACACCTTGTATTTTGATAATTTCTTCCACCAAACAGCACAAGGTAAGACCGCAGATGCTGAGTTTATGGTAGGGAATTCGTTATATGGTCTGCCGCAAGGTGCAGCATTTACTACAAAGGGCCTAAATACCTATCATAGTGCACCGACCATCTTAAAGCCACTTGGGTACACATCGGCTGTCTTACATGGAAACACAGGAAGTTTTTGGAACCGTGATGAAATCTATAAATCCTTTGGATACGATCATTTCTTTGATTCTAGCTATTATGAAATGGATGCTGATAATCTTGCGGATTATGGATTGCATGACAAACCGTTTTTCCAGCAATCCATGCCTATGTTGGAATCATTAGAACAGCCGTTTTATGCAAACTTTATAACAGTTACCCACCATTATCCATTTACCATCAACCAAGAAGAGGCAACTCTTGACCGGCATACGACGGGGAATAATACTGTGGATAATTATTTTCAAACAGCTAGATATGCAGATGAAGCATTAGAAGAATTTTTTGCATACTTGAATGAATCAGGGTTATATGAGAATACGATTATCATTATGTATGGAGATCATTACGGTATTTCAACAAATCACAATAAAGCAATGGCCGAGGTGATCGACAAAGAAGTAACGCCTTTTGAAAGTGCTGGTTTACAGCGGACTCCATTGTTTATACGTGTACCGGGCATGGAAGGCGGAGTGAACCACGAATATGCTGGGCAAATCGACTTGCTTCCAACCCTTCTTCACCTGCTTGGCATCGAATCTAAAGAGTATGTTCATTTTGGAACAGACATATTATCTGAAGACCATGATAGTCTAATTCCATTTCGTAACGGAGACTTCGTCAGCCCGAAGTATACGTTAGCAGGAGGGAAATACTATGATTCACAGACAGGGATGCTTCTTGAAGAAGAGCAACTAGAAGAGGCGAGGCGATACCAGGAAATTGCGAAACAAAAACTAGATTACTCTGATAAAGTTGTAAATGGGGACTTACTCCGCTTTTATACTCCGGATTCTTTTGTTCCCGTTGATCGATCTCAATATAACTATCAGCACTCTAACATTGTTGAGACAGAAAAAGAGTACCCACGTGTTAATAAAGTACTTGAAAAGTAGATCGGTAAATGGGGAGTATTAGATTAATACAAGAAGTTTCAAGGCGAATTCACACAAGAATTCGCCTTTCTTGTACGAAGACAAACCCAAATGTGCTAAAAATTACAGGAAGGTTGTTATTGCATCGAAAAAAGGCTAGTGATGCGTTTTTATCGCAACACTAGCCTTTTTCATCATTATGTAACACCGTGCACCTACTATCGATAGAAACAACCAAGCGTTACTTGTGAACTTTAGCTCGAACTAGGCTACCCTACGGCACATAGAAAATTCTACTTATGGCTGCTTCCTTCCGGATCTGACCAATTTCATAGGTTTCCATTGCGTAGGACCCAATTGTCAACACCACTTTTCACAAGGCAGACCTTACATGTCGCTACCTCAAGTAGGAATTCAACCCCGCTATGGCGGATTGCGGGTAACAGGGCACCGCCAACTCCCCGTCTAGCACGGTATGTATCTACTAGACAAATGTTCTATGTGAATTTGTAAAAATAAACCTGAAACAAATGAATCGGCTCATGAAATGGCTGTAAGCCAGGTTTTGTTCCTGCGTGCTCCATGCGATGCCACTCTCGCACAACAGGTGTAATCATATGACTATCGGTCATGTTGACCGATCCATCCATTTGGTTCAATTCCCTCAGGATGGTGCCCCTACCAAAGTTTGGGTTGCTCGCTCGTGGGGTTTACCCGTTCCATTTCTTCCGTTTCCAGAAGAACTCGTCACTGTGGCACTTTCAGGTTACTCTCAGCATATCCAAAGGACTTAGCATGATTTCTCCGCCGTCAACAGACAAGAAGTCTGCTGCCCACCTTTGCAGATGGCACGAACACTCCGGGCATCTCAGCACCGGGCGAGCCTGGACTTTCCTCAACTCATGTGAACATGAGCCGCGATTACTCACCATTTCATGTTTTGGTTGTTCATTTGCTACGTGTATTAATATACCATGAGCATCAGAAAGAAGCATTAGGAGGACAAACCCATAGATGGGATATATAGGAATCGCAGTCACTTAGCTATTATCTGGAGATTTAAGGGACTGGTTCTTTGAACAGGATTTTAGAAATTCAGTTAGGGAAGGATTATAATGATGAAAGGTAGTCTAAGCCTAAAAATCTTAATTTTATATAGAAGAAACTCGTCAGTAAATGAAACAAAAACCATTTGAACGCTATTTAAATTGGGGAAGGGAAGTAAAAGAGATGAGATTAAGTGTGCTCGATCAAGCACCCATTACAAAAGGAAATACAGCAGAGGGTGCATTAAAAAATGCTGAAGAACTAGCCATACTAGCGGACGAACTAGGTTACTATCGTATGTGGATGGCTGAGCATCATGGAACGGAAGCTTTTGCTAGCTCTGCACCTGAAATAACAGCGTCGCATTTGGCTGCGAAAACGGAGAAGCTTCGCATCGGTACGGGTGGAGTCATGATGATGCATTATTCACCATTGAAATTAGCGGAGGTGTTTAAAACCTTAAGTGCATTTTCACCCGGAAGAATTGATTTTGGTGTTGGCCGGGCTCCAGGAGGCGATAATCATTCCATTTATGCTTTATCTGAGGGACGCCAACCGATGATTCATAATATGTATGAAAAATTTGAGACTGCCTTAAAGTTGATCAATGATGAGGTTCCTGAGGATAGCTTATATAATAAAACAACTGCCACACCAGCACGTATTGTTTTACCAGAAGCATGGCTGTTGGGTTCTAGTGGCAACAGTGCTGTCCGCGCCGGCCAGATGGGTGTCGGCTATTCATTTGCTCAGTTTTTTAATGGAGAAATGAGCGCTGAAATTCTAGATGCATACAGGTTTAATTTTCAGGCTTCTGCTTTTATGGAAAAACCTGAAATTACGGTCACCTATATGGTCACCACAGCGGAAACCAAGGAAGAAGCTGAATTCGAAGCCGGACCACAAGATATCGCAAGATTACACTTAATGAAGGGGCGGATTGGTCAAGCACTCACACCCGAAGAGGCGCAGAATTATCCATTAACGGAAATGGACAGAATGACCATTAAAGAAAACCGCAAGCTACATTTAGTTGGAGACGTAAAAGAAATTGCTCAAATATTAAAAGAAGAGCAAGAACAATATGGGTTTGATGAGGCGATGATCTGCAGCATTCCTCATTCCCAGGAAAAACGCTTAAATGTATACCGTTTGTTGGCTCGAGAGCTGTTTTAATATGTAGTCCTATAGCTAGAATAAAAACTTTACCCCCAGTGCTTTTTTCACTGGGGGTTCCATCTGAGGGAAGCGATATTCCTTCCCACCTATCTATGTAAAATCAAATCAACCAGCGATAAACGCCAATAGATTTGATAGATGCACTAATTTTTAAATACATGTTGTCCAATGACAACAACTGTTTCTCTCGAATCTAGCCAACGATTCGTAGCAATGGTAGGATTGTAGAAGAATAAAGCGTCCTGGGCGATATCTCCATTGTCGGTTAATGCGGTAAAGACAGCTTCGATGGACTCCTCATCCGCAGGCTTATGGATCTCCCCATTTACAACAGGTTGAAATTGTCCAGGTGCATAAATGACTTCTTTCACAGTGTTCGGAAATCTACTGCTTTCCACTCTGTTTAAGACAACATCAGCGACTGCTACTTTTCCTTCAAACGGTTCTGTTTGCGCTTCTGCTCGAACAATTCTTGCTAGTAAATCTATCTCAGCATCTGAAAGGCCGACTTCAACTTTTTCAGATTGGTTGTTTTCCATTCTTTGTTTGGTCAATTTTTCAGGATCGGCATTGTCCGCAGGGACTGCGGTAGTGCTAACGGATTTAGTAGCGGTTACTGGTTGTACATCTGTATGAACAGTTTCACCGACAACAATATAATCAAGGTTTTTAATTTGTGGATTAGCTCCTGCCAGTTCTTTTAAACTTAATCCGTGGTCTCGGGCAATCTTACTCATGGTATCGCCAGATTTAACCGTGTAACCGAGAGCAGGTGAAGCGAATGCGAATGATGCTAGTACTATGAATACAGTCATTAGTTTTTTCAAAATTCTAGTCCTCCTAGTTGATTTAAATTTGCTTTGTTAAGCTTGTATCTAAATCTATTACTATGAGGGGTTAAAATAGAATAGTATTACAGTTTGTTTACATAGTGTTACATAGAGATGAGAGAGTAGTATTTCTCATTGGTATTATTATTCAAATTTACTTATGCGATGTAGGTTGAAACCTTGATTTAATAAGGAGGTTGCGCTTCTTTACAGTTTTGTTAAAAACAAAAAGGTTGCACAAGGTATAATCCTTATCATAGGATAATTGTTGTTTGAATCCGTTTCCAACCGCTACAAAAACCCCTTACTATATTAGAAATATCTTCCAACTCTATTGTGAATGAATCCCCATGTTTACTCTGATAAACTCTTCCTAAACTATCGATTTCTTCTATAGAATTGACCGCTGAAGATTTAATCAGCTAAATTATGTAGATTGATCTGTTTATTTTGTAGATAGAAGCTGAAATCGTGTAGATAAACTTGCTTAATTTGTAAATAGAACTGCTTAGTTTGTAGATAGAAACTCAAGCTATTTAGATAGAAGCTAAATTTTGTATAGTAAGCATAGCGAATATTGAGAGTTCAGTAAGAATTTTAAGTAAAATGAACTCAGGGCAAACAAAAAAACAGTCATAAGGCTGTTTTTTGTTGGTTTCAATTAAGTTTTATAAAGAATTTGACACAATTAAATCAAAAACCAAAATGGGAAGAATAACCAAGCATCATCCACAAACACAACCATGAGAATCCCAATGAAAACACCTAAACTTACGAAAGTCATGCTATGCTTTTTCGTTTTTATCCAGCCTAACGTATATCCAATTGCCAAAGTTAAGGGGATGAACGTAAATCCAACCGTCAATTGACCGATTGAAAAACCAGCTATAAAACTGAAAAGGTATATTCCGAGCGCAGAAACAAAGTAAAATTGGTATGTCCCTTTAATTGCGAAAAAAACTGACACAATGGCAATAACTAATGCAGAGAATGCAATGAATGAAAAGAAATGAACATCACCACCTTTCATAAAGCGCTTTACTTTTCCCCATTAATCAGGACTTTTTCTTGCCCCTCAAGATACTCCTCAGAAGTTGTAATAAACTCTCTGACCGCAAAGGAAAGATATTTATTCTTCTTCCAAATCATCCCTAACTCCAAATTGACCACTGATTCATAGAAAGGGAGAACAGCAACTTCGGAACTATTAATAGCATCGCAAATCTTACTAGGCAACAATGCAACGCCAAGTTTTCCTTCAACCATTCCTAATAAGAAATCCTTCTGGGAACTTTCACATACGATGTTAGGCTGAAAATCATTCCTCGAGCATTCCTCAATAATTAGGTCATAGAGAGAAAAGTCTTTTCGATATAAAATGAAGGGCTCGTTCGCAAGGTCAGAAAAATGGACCTTTTTTTGGGAAGCTAAAGGGTGGTCCTTATGGACGATTAACCTTAAAGGATCTTTTAGCACTTTAATGATTTCAAAATTACTGTTCTGAGTGGGAAAAGTACAGATCAAGCCTATATCTAAGGACCCATCATCCACCCCTTGTTTAATCTTTTTTGTGCCTACTTCTGTTAAGGTAATTTTTACGAGTGGATACTTCTCTTTAAAAAGGCTGATCATTTTGGAAAAGAAAGCAGCCCCAACAATAGGGGGAATACCAATTCTGATTTCACCACTTTTAAGTTCCATGATATCTGTTAATTCCCATGTCAGGCTGTTGAAGGCCTCTAACACCTTTCTTGCATTGATTAGAACGGCTTTCCCCGCATCTGTTAATTCTAACTGTTTAGATGAACGGTAAAATAAAGGCACCCCTAATTGATCTTCTAAATTTTTCACGGCTTTACTGATTGAAGGCTGTGTGACATGTAGTGTTTGTGATGCTTTCGTAAAACTTAAATGCTCAGCCACCTCTGAAAAGTATTCTAAATGACGTATATCCAAACCAATTTCCCTCCAATTAAAATGAACAAATGTTACGCGAACTTTCTATTATAGGTTTTTTATTCATAATATTCTTTCATTTTATCATATCGTTTCTATCCTATGTAATACAGGCTTCAGACTCTTTTTTGCTTTCTTATCACAATTGCTTATGTAAGTAGATAAGTTTCCCTTATAACCAAAAGGAATAAAGGATATAGATTATATGTATTTTCTTTATGTCCTTCCTTCATTATATAATGAAATCAAATTAAATGAGGGATTGTTGAAATAAAATACTGAAAATTCAGTACGCTTTATTTTGAGCCAAATGGAAAAGGAGCTGTTAAGAATGAGTGATTTGCAAAAAGAGTCTCTATTGTTACATGAAAAACACAAAGGGAAATTATCGGTTGAGGTAAAAATGCCATTAAATAGCATGAAGGATTTAAGTTTAGCCTATTCGCCAGGGGTCGCAGAACCTTGTTCGCAAATTCATCAACATCCTGAAAAAGTCTATGATTATACGATTAAAGGAAACTTACTCGCGATTGTTACGGATGGGACCTCTGTATTGGGGTTAGGAGATATTGGTCCAGAGGCTTCTATGCCGGTAATGGAAGGAAAGGCAGCGCTCTTTAAAGCATTTGCGGGAATTGATGCGGTTCCGATTTGCCTTGACACGAAGGATCCTGATGAAATTATTAAAACCGTAAAGCTGCTTCAACCAACGTTTGGCGGCATTAATTTAGAGGATATTGCGGCACCAAATTGTTTTTACATTGAAGAAGTTTTGAAAAAGGAAATGAATATCCCTGTCTTTCATGACGATCAACATGGAACGGCAATCGTGACCGCAGCGGGTCTAGTCAATGCCTTGAAGCTTGTGGATAAAAAGATGAATGAAATTAAAGTCGTTATCAATGGCGCTGGTGCTGCCGGAGTCGCAATTATTAAGCTTTTGCTGAACATGGGTGTAACCAATATCATTATGTGTGATACAAAGGGCGCGATTTTTGAAGGCCGACAAGAAGGGATGAATTCAATTAAAGAATCTGTTTCTAAAATGACGAACAAAGAAAAGCTTCAAGGAAAGCTTTCAGATGTGATAGTCGGGGCAGATGTCTTTATCGGTGTTTCCGCTGCAGGAGTGTTAACTGGAGAAATGGTTCAATCGATGAACTCAGATTCTATCATCTTTGCGATGGCGAATCCAATTCCGGAAATCATGCCAGAAGAAGCGAAAGCAGCCGGTGCAAGGATTATCGGAACAGGTCGCTCTGATTTGCCGAACCAAGTGAATAATGTTCTTGCGTTCCCAGGAATATTTAGAGGGGCCCTTGATGTTTCAGCTACTGATATCAATGATGAAATGAAAGCAGCCGCTGTCCAAGCGATTGCTAGTTTGATTGACAGTGAGGAGCTGTCAGCTGATTATGTCATTCCAGGTCCATTGGACAGTAGAGTGGTTCCTACAGTAAGAGAGGCTGTCGCTAGAGCTGCCCAAGAAACAGGTGTAGCGCGTAAACCTATTTTTACCACTGACTTGGTTGATACCCCAAAATAAATACAAATAAAAGCTGTAAAATACATCGAATAAGGGAATGTACCAGTGACGAAGCATACCTTTCATCATTCAATTGGACTTTGGCTTCTTTAAATTATTTCTTTAAAAGGAGAATGATAAGGATGAAAAAATATGAAGTAATTGAATCGGAAGAAATGCTTCGCTGTGAAATCATTGAAAACTATTATGTGGTCTATGAAAAGACAGAAAGTATGGAATATAGGGTGGAGCATGATACTTTTTTTGAAAAGGGTTGTTCCATTGAAAAGACTGTAACCATTTATAAAGGGAGTTCTCAATCAACGCTACAAAAAGTCCATTCCTACACTGTCGATTTTGTGGACCAAAGCGGGATTCGTGATGTTATTTTACAGGATTATCCTGAATTATTTAAAGGAATGAACCAAACCAAAAAGGCGGTTTAAATTTAAAAAAATCTAGCGTCTTTCTTGAGAGTTTTCACTAGGAATCCAACTAAGGATAACTGGTTCTCTTTAATGGTGTAAAACAACAAATTTCACGATAAATTAGGGTGCTAAATCTAATTGAATAACTAGCGAAAGAAAAATAAGCGGAGATTTTTCCGTTAATTGCAGAATGGAGCTCGTTTCGGGGCATATAAGGGGAGATTTTCCCGTTATTCAAATAAAAATCATCCATTTTCATGTTTTTCGAGTCAATAGCGGGAATTTCTCCACTTATTTAAGCTAATTTCACTGCTATTTGCTAATTAAGAGAAATTTTTCCCTCTATATATAAAGTGTCAAAAATAGCAAGAAGGATTAACGATAAAAGCAGGGCAATTCCAATATGGTTGCCCTGCTTTTTGCTTTTTTCTCCTCAAAAGAGTACCCGTTAATCTATGAAGGGGTCCTTTCTTTATCTCCATGATAAAAAAATTCAGGCTAATTATAGAAAAAGAATGCTTCGCTTAGGGTTTAGTTGGTCTTTTTTCTTCTATTTAACTGATATATACTTAGTTGACGTTGTTAAATATTTAGAAAATTGTTATTATTTAATTAAATCGCAATACAAACAATACCATGAAATGCTCAAAATCAAGGAATACATACAATCAAAACCTATCATCTGATAGGAGTGGCGATATTATAAGATGAAAAATATTTTGATAATGTTTGCTGGAAATGGCCAGGGAAAATCGCTTCTGCTTAATGAACGAGGTAAGGGATGCTATAAGGGAGGATCCCCATTAAAAATGTAGGTTAAGAGGGGAGGACATTCTTGTGAAAAAAGAAGTGCTGAACTTTATGGAAACAGAAGATGGCTATTCTGTACCGCTATACGAGGCCATAAATTCCATGAATGATGTAGTACTAATTTTTGACAAAGATTCTCGCGTTATCTATGCAAATGATGCCTACACGAAAATATTTGATATGCCCAAAAGCAAAATTCTCGGAAAACGGATAAGTGATTTTGAACCACACTCACCTGGGTTAAAGGTCCTTGAGACAGGAAAATCAAAAATCAATGTTTATAACTTTGTTGAATCAGGCAATCGAGATGTAGTTGGAGATATAACACCTATTCTCCAAAATGGAGAGCTTATTGGGGCTATCTGTGTGATGCGCTCAATTGATACCTTGTTTAAATTGAATATTGAACTCCAACAAATCGATCGCATGCCCTACTGGAAACGAACGTTATTGAGTGAACAATTAGAGCCAGTGTTTAAGAAATTGCTAGGTGCGAATGAACAATTCAATAAATGCTTGCATTTGGCCTCGCATGTGGCTAAAACCGAAGCTAGTGTGTTGTTATTAGGAAAAACGGGGGTAGGGAAAGATGTCTTTGCTCGTGCCATTCACGAAGCAAGTCAATATAAAGACGGACCATTTGTACCTATCAATATGGCAGCTATTCCGGAAACGTTAATGGAAAGCGAATTATTTGGATATGACGAGGGAGCCTTTAGCGGGGCAAGCAAAAAAGGAAAAGTTGGAAAGTTTGAACAAGCCAATAACGGTACTCTATTTCTTGATGAAATTGGAGAAATGAGTTTAAATACCCAAGCAAAATTATTGCGTGCCCTACAAGATCATTCGATCCAAAAAGTAGGAGCGAATAAGCCAATCAGAATAAATGTGAGAATCATTGCGGCTACAAATCGTGACCTAGAAGAAATGGTGCGCAATGGGAAGTTCCGAGCGGATCTTTACTACCGGTTGAATATTATAGCCATTAGTATTCCAAAGTTAATCGAGAGAAAAGAAGATATTAAAGTATTATCCTATGCCTTTTTAGAAAGGTTAAATAAGAAATATAATAAGTCTGTTGTCTTTGCGAAAGAAGTACTAGACGCATTTGAAGCCTATGATTGGCCGGGTAATGTACGAGAACTTCAAAGTGTGATCGAGCAAATGGTGATTTTGGCTAATTCACCAGTGTTAGGAATCGAGTTAATTCCTAATCATTTTATTAAAAGAGGAGCTCAAAAAAATATAATGAAGAATTCAGATGAATTTGTCCCAGAGGAAACCAATCTCCATACCATCATTGGACAAGTAGAGAGTCAAACGATTAAATACGTTCTTCGCATAGCAAAGACAAAATCAGAAGCGATTAAAATGTTAGGCATTAGCCGAAGATCCTTTTATCAAAAACTGAAATTATATAATCTTGAAAATGCGTTGGATGAATAAACAAGATATTTATCGCTATGTTATGAATATAAAAGACCAAAATCGAAAAGGAGGATGTTTTAAAATCTGTCCGCTAATAATAATGAGATAAGTAAATTGCTAGCAACCAAGCATTGCTTCCTGATATAGGGGACAATGCTTTTTTGTGTTGATGGATCGCTAAAGGTGGCTTCAAGCATGTTGTACCTAATTTGTCTTGTATACTTAATATACAAATGTGTGTACTTTGTATACAATGAATCGCTTTTAATCACTGTTGAGTAATTCTACGAAGAACAGTTTTATTCTAGATTCCTATTTATATCCAACCCTTAAGAAAACTCCACCTTAACCTCTATAACCCCTGCAATTTAATGATTTCCTAACCCTTTTATCGTTCCTTGCGCCTCTTTTTCCCTTTTCTAAATCTCTTTAGGAGACCTCATTTAACCTACTTTTTAAGTTGGCATGGAAGTTGCATTATAACTAGTAAGTTTAAAAATATTCAATAAAAAGGGGGATCGTAATTACTACTATTATAAGAATTGAATTTTGGTAAAAGAGAAAAATCATTAAAAAGGAGGTTCACGTATGGAGTATACTGTATGGGCTGTAATTTCCATGATCATTTATATGACCATCCTCAGTCTTATTGGTTGGTTTGCAACAAGAAGCACGAAGACGGTTGGGGATTACCTTGTTGCCGGAAAGGGAATGGGGATCTGGTTTTTAACTTTTGGTTTAATGGCCTCAATCTTGAGCGGCGGCTCTGTTATGGGGTATTCCGGTACTGGTTTTGGGGTTGGATATGCTGGATTTGTTATGTTGGTTTCTCTAGCATTTCCGGGTTTGGTAATCAGTTATTGGATCCTAGCTAAACCGATGCGAATTGTTGCTGAAAAACATGAGGTATTTACCCTTCCAGACTTTTTAGCCCTTCGCTATAACAATAACAGAGTCGTAAGAGGACTTTCTGCACTAGCGATTCTACTAGGTTGCTTGGCTTATATGATTTCTCAGTTTGCTGCCATGGGCTGGGTTTTATCCTCCATTCTTAACATCAGTTATTCAGCTGCCATTTTAATCGCAGTTGTAATTATGGGTTTTTATACAGTTGGCGGAGGGATGAAAGCCTCTATGTGGACCAACTTTTTCCAGATGATTATTTTGATCATTATTGGAATCTTACTTAACGCAATGATTCTCCCACAAGTAGGCGGACTAAGTGGGTTACACTCTACTTTAGCGCAAACAGCTCCATCGTATCTAGAGCCTTGGAATGCTGAAGCTGGGTTTCCAATGGGAATGATTTTACAATACGGATTGATTGTAGGGTTGCTTGCCTATGCAGGGGTACCACATGTTTCTACTAAATTTCTAACCGTCAAAAATATTAAAATATTGAAGTGGGCACCACTTATTTCGGTTATTTTGTACTTTTTAGGGTGTCTTTCACAATGGCCTGGTATGGCAGGGAAAGTACTCGTCGACCAAGGTTCGTTATCTGCACCACAAGCCGCTGACCAAATCCTGCCGCATTTAATTATAAATTTTATGGATAGCCCAATCTTTGCAGGAATCTTCCTTGTTGCTGTAGCCGCAGCCGTTATGTCAACCTGTGAATCGTTTTTAATCCTAAGTTCCGCTGCCGTTGTTAGAGACTTTACAAAAAATACACTTGGAAAACAAATGGATGATAAGACAGAATTAAAATGGATTCGTATCGGCTCTATCGTGTTTTTACTCATTGGCTATTTGTTATCATTAAACCCGCCTAGCTTTATCTTACTTGTAGTAAGTGTAGCGTGGGGAGCATTTGCAGCAATGTTCGGTCCAGCCTTATATCTTGGTATCAGATGGAAACGAGCAACTCCTCAAGGTGCGATAGCAGGGTTAATTACAGGGATAATAATTGGCGGAGTCATCGGGGTCTTAAATTTGACAGCGTTTTCATCCAACCCGATTTTATCAGGCTTTAATATTGCTGCAGTCGGTACGGTAATCGGTACAATCGTGCTCGTAACTGTATCACTTTTAACAAAACCAGTTGAAAGTCCGATCTTCTCTCATTTTAAAAGAAATAAAATCAATCATCCTACAGAGGTAAACGATAACCTACAAGGATAGAAAGGAGTGTTTATGGAATCAATTCTCGTAACAGGTGGGTATGGGTTTCTTGGTGCCCACTTAGTTAAAAGTCTAGTCAATGATGGACATAAGGTAGTTGTACTAGACTTATTTAAACCGCAAGAGGGCTCGGATCTTGATTGGCTGTTAAAAGAAGTACAAGACAAAATTCATTACATGAAAGGGAATATCACAGATTTAGCTTCCGTTATTGAGGCAGTTAAAATTCATCAGGTAACGAAGATTGTTCACGCTGCTGTGGCCAATGATTTAGAGATTCTTAAAAATAACCCGTTAACATCGATGAAAATTAATGTTGAAGGGACAGTCAATGTCCTGGAAGCAGCGCGTTTATTTGGGGTAGAAAAGGTCATTCTAGTAAGCTCAATTTCCGTCTATACACCAGTAAAATATGAACCTATCGACGAGGACCATCCAGTGCATTCTCCCTACGAAGGTCCGACTCTGCTGTCTTACTCTAGTTCAAAATTATCAGCGGAGGCATTTGGACTGCATTACTGGTCTACCTATGGAATGGATGTGGTGTCATTACGGCTTTCAGGCGTATATGGATTTGGAATGAAATACCCAATGTTTGTTAAACCTTTAGTCGAAAATGCAGTGAACAATAAGGATGTTCATTTTGATTCAGGTGAACACTCCAAACGAGATTATACCTATATAAAAGATGTCGTGACAGGAATTAAAAAGGCACTTTCAATTCCTTCGAGTCAAAAGATTTTTAACATCGCCACTGGGGCAAAGCTAGTCAGCCCAAGTGAGATTGCAACCATCATAAAGGAGATAAAACCTTCGATGATGGTTACATTTGGGAATGAGCGGAACGAAATTGAAGAAAGGTCAGCTAGTACTCGGGGTGTACTTTCAGTAGAAGCAGCTAAAAAACAACTGGGCTTTAACCCTCAATACTCAATCAATCAAGGAGTAATGGACTATTTCGAACAGTACAGGGAATACGCAACACAGAAAAAACAAAAATCGGTAGTAGAGTGAAACAATTTCTGATTGAAAGTTTAAAATTACAGTTTAAAGGAGAGGATTACATGTTTGGTCTTTCGCCATTAACGTTTTTTATGGTATTCGGAACCCCTATTATCGGAATTATTCTATCTTTAATTTACGCCTTAACGTTCAAAACAGACGATGAAGAATGGGGTGTAATTGATAACCTATTTAAAAAGTAGCAGGATTAGTAGTTTGTAAGAGGGGATGTGAACAAAAAATTTGACTAATAGGTGGTTTAATCCAGAAGAATTACAGCAAATGAGTTTGCCGACCATGGATAAAGTGGTTGAGTTAATTGAAGCGAAGGATTATATGCAGGCATTGAGCTTATGCAGGGACGTGAAAAAGGAGTGGAGCTTTCTTCATAGATTAATGGCTGAGTCCTTTGTTGCGTTAATTGACTTTGTTGAAAAAGAATTTGAAGATATTAGTCCGAAAATATTAGTCTATGTTTACGAAAGAGTTTGGAAACATGCATTTAAGGAAATCAACGACGATGGTCGTAGAGAAGCAGCTAAATTCATTTTGAAGTCCTGGCTGGAACTAAACGTGCATCCAAGCAATCTTCTCCACCACGATACCTTTACACTCGAATTAGTAAAAGAACTAACCCAACCGAAATTAGATAGAGTAGTATTAGATTCCATCACGATTAAACCAGATATAGAGGTAATTAAAAATTGTATCAAGTCAAAGCACGAATGGGGCTTATTGCACGATTTATTAGTCGAATCAATTGCGGCTTGCCTTACGTTTATCGGGGACTCTGTTGGAGAGGAAAATGTAGGGTTTGCGTTAAAGAAAATGACAGAAAAAGTATGGAAAGTCCCGATGCAAAAGATGGAGACATTGGATCGAAAACAAATTGCCATGGCATTAGCTGCGACGTGGAGAGCACATAGTACGGGTGGTGTAGGCAATGAGCCCGGGAAATTTACCATCATTGAAGATGATGAAAAAATAACGTATGAATTGGAACCATGTGGGAGTGGACAACGATTATGGCGTCAGGGTATCGAAAATCCGGACAAAAAATATGGATTTACCGAAAAAGAACATTTTTGGTCGTTTAACCGTAGTGACTTTCCTTATTATTGTTCCCATTGTACGTATATGAATGAAATTATGCCGATTGAATGGACGGGGGAACCGATTTATCCCTTAGATCCACCTACATCTCCAGACCATCCTTGTAAATGGTATTTTTATAAAAATAAGGACGATGTACCAGAAAGATTTTACGAGCGCTATGGTTACCAAAAAGGAAGAGTCGAAATACCTAATTCACAAGGAAGCAAACAATAGCAACAAAGGATTTTTTTCACCAAAATCCATAAATTTAAGGATTTTTTTAAGGTTTTGGGTAGAATGGTGACAATTTTCACCGAAATGGTGATAAAATTCACCACTCCAATTAAAAGAAACAGAGAAAGCTTGATGTATCAATGGTTCGATAGTTGGCATGATAATTGCTAGTATGAAGATAAGGAGAAAGTCTAACGTGCTTTTAGGTAGGACATTGATAGAAACGGTTACAATATAGCGCTGCTCGTAAGTTAAATTCTTTGACATCAGATTTTAAGATTCAAGCTAATCAATAATTATTTCGAATAGAAATCTTAACAAATAAAACGGTGAATGTTTTTAAACTAGCACTTTATTTATTTACGAAATAATTTATCAGAATATTTATAATAGTCGTTCGATATTAACCTGGAGGAATAAAACATGGGCAAAAGTGAAGTAAGCGAAGTTTTATGGGAAACGATCAAAACCGAATATGTTGGAAAAACCTTAATCATAACCTTGAATCGTCCAAATTCTCTTAACGCAGTAAATAAGCAATTAACCTATGAAGTGGATCAATGCTTATTAGCGGCGGAGGAGAATGAAGAGGTATGGGCGATTATCATTACAGGATCAGGTCGTGCCTTTTCTGCAGGAGCAGATTTGAAGGAATTATCACAAGCGAATGGGAAGGCCTATCCAAAACCAGCAGGCGGCTTTGCTGGGATTGTTGAAGCGAATCTATCAAAACCAATCATCGCAGCTGTTAATGGGTTAGCTTTTGGCGGCGGAGCTGAAATCGCGCTTGCTAGTGATGTGGTCATTGCTTCAGAAACAGCTAGATTTGGCTTTCCTGAAGTAAAACGAGGCATCATTGCTGCAGCAGGGGGAGTATTGAGGTTGCCGAGGCAAATTCCACAAAAAGTAGCTATGATGATGGTTCTAACTGGAGAGGATGTCTCAGCCGCCGAAATGGAACGATGGGGCATGGTGAATCAAATCGTCCCACCTGAGGAACTTCTTTCAACGGCACTGGAACTTGCAGATAAAATCACCTCAAACGCGCCATTGGCTGTCCAGGCAAGTAAACGCTTAGTCTTGGAAGGAATGGACTTACCTTTACACCACTCGAATCAAGCATGGGAGTTAAATGCACAGGTGATTAATCAAGTATTACAAACAGAAGACGCGAAAGAAGGTCCAAAGGCTTTTGCTGAAAAAAGAGCACCGGTTTGGAAGGGAAGATAAGTTAGACAAACGAGGATAAAAGGATCAGCGGGAATGTAGGGTATTGGTTCTATTACTTTATCAAAAAACGAATGAAAGAATGATCACATAGGTGTAAAGGTACCAGGGAAGGGGGCCAACAAATCGTGTCAGAAGATTGGAAGAAAGTTTGGGAACAAATGATTGGGGCTGTAGGTCAAGATTTTAGTAATGGAGAAGAAAAACCAGGGGCAGATGTGGTTGAAAAAGGAGCGATTCGGAAATTTCTTGAACCATTAGAGTTCGATTGTCCGCTTCATTATGATCGAGAGATTGCGATTCAACACGGTTACTCAGATATCATTGCTCCCTATAGTAGTATCAATACTTGGAGCATCCCAGTGCTTTGGGAGCCAGGAGATAAAATTTTTGATTCTGCAGAAAAAAATGCTCAACCAACGAAAAGTCCAGTAACCGCTTTGAAGACAGATTTAGCACCAGAAACAACTGGTTTTATTGTAACAGATGTGGAAATGGATTATATCAAACCCGTTATGATAGGAGATCACGTTAGGAAGGTTGGCAATGTTCTCTTATCCTGTGAGCCAAAAGAAACAAAGATTGGAAGAGGAGCTTTCATGGTCTGGGAATCGAAATTTCTTAACCAGCACAATGAGATCTTAGCGGTCACAAGGTTGCAAACCTATAATTACGAACCACATCCACATTAAGAAATATAGAATATCGATAAAAATAGTAAGCTAAAAAAGGAGATTATGAATGAATACATTAGAGCAATTATACTGGGAGGATGTAACTGAAGGAGAGGAAGTACCTGCGATCGAATTTCCGCTTAGCGTATATCGACTAGTGGTGGAAGCAGGTGCGAATCGAGACTTTAATTCCATTCACCATAATTCCGATTATGCACAGATGACTGGAGCTCCTGATATGTATGCAAATAATATCTTTCTCCAAGGGATGTGGGAGAGGACCGTACGGAATTTTATCGGTTTGTCAGGTACATTTAAGAGTTTGAAAGGGTTCAGAATCAAAACCTTTAGTGTCGCTGGAGATACCGTTACGACGAAAGGATTTGTAAAGAGAAAATGGAAGGAAGGAACTGATTTTCTTGTTGAACTCGAAGTTTGGTCTGAAAATTCAAAAGGGGTTGCTGTAGGTCCTGGTTCTGTGATTGTTACTCTTCCTAGTAAAACGGAATAAATCTTCAGTAAATAGAGCTAACCTTTATCTTGAAAATAATAGAAGGCTATTTTCGTAGGGATGGTTGTAAAAATCCTGAAACTGAGAAAAGAGCCTAAAGAAAGAAGGTCCGATTTATGCAGGAGCAATTAATAAATCTGAAAGCATTGGTCGACGATCTAAACCAGCTTTTAAGGTTAAAAACAACCCCAATTGGAATGAAGCTTTATACAGATGTGAAGGAAATGGAAAAAATTCAGAAGCTTTGTCGACCAGGTAGTATTCATACCACAGATCAAATTGTGGCACAGGCGGCGCGACTCGGCTGGACAGTCGGCATTACGTACGATGATCTAGTTGGTCCTCAGTGTGGGGCCGTCATTGGCTTGTATCCACAAGATGAGGAATGGAAAAGCGGAGAAGCGATGTCAGGTGTTTGGTTTGAAACCATTGAGGATTCTAAAGCTCATCAAGAGGCGATGGATGTCGTTCCTTACGGGAAATATACCGCCATGGCTGTTTCACCACTCGCTTCTGCTAGGATCGAAGACCCCGATATTTGTTTAGTTTATGCAACACCTGGTCAGATGATCTTACTCATCAATGGTTTACAATGGTCGAATTATAAAAAGTTCTCCTGGGGTGTTGTCGGCGAGTCCTCATGTGCAGATTCTTGGGGAAGGGCGTTAAAGACTGGGGAGCCGAGTCTTTCGATACCATGTTTTGCGGAACGTCGTTACGGTGGCGTCCTGGATGATGAACTGCTGATAGCTTTGTCACCACGCGATTTGCAACAGGCAGTAGAAGGAATGAAAAAGCTAGCACGAAACGGGCTCCGTTATCCAATTCCACAGTATGGAATCCAACAAGATGCTCGCGCAGGTCTAGCAGTCAGTTACTCTGAAAAGAAATAGAGGATGTAATTAATATATTTAGGAAAAAGCATCTGCTTGAGGATAAAATCCGCAATGATTTTTCGGAATATTATAAAAACATTTTAAGGTTATGTGCTAAGGAGGTTCTCATGAATTTTGGAATGGTCTTAACCAGACAAACGGAAAGGCATCCTGACAAAATCGCGATAAAATTTGAGGGGAAGTCTTTCTCGTATCAACAACTAAATAATCGTGTAAATCAGTTCGCTCACGCTTTACTAAGTGTTGGTATTCAAAAGGGGGACCGTGTTGCTGTATTGCTTCATAATTCGAATGAATATTTAGAGGCATTTTGGGCCACTAGCAAAATTGGAGCCGTACTTGTCCCAATCAACTGGAGGCTTGGGCCAAAAGAAGTGCAATATATCGTAAATGATTCCGAAGCAAAACTTTTACTATATGGAAGTAGTTTCAGTGAAACCATCTCAAAAATTGCTCATGAAACAAAAAGTCTAGAAGAACATGTAATCGTGAATGGCTCTGATGATCTAGGCATTCATTATGAAGCGTTTATTCAGGGCAAATCAATGGGGGAACCGGATCCAAACGGAGCGGATTTAGAAGACCTTTTCATCTTGATGTATACATCGGGGACAACGGGTTTTCCAAAGGGATCGATGCTGACGCAAAATAATATTTTATGGACATCGATTAACCAAATCATGGATTTTGAAGTGAACAAGGACGACAAAACCTTGGTTGTTGCCCCCATGTTCCATGTAGGGGGTCTCCTGATTTTCTCTTTACCTGTTATACACGCTGGAGCTTCGATGGTGATTTTAAGAAGCTTTGATGTGGAAAACGTGTTGAGGACTTTTGATGAGGAGAAAATTACGACCTTTTTTGGAGCACCCACGATGTTTCATGATATTTGTCAACAGAATGAAATCATTTCAAAATACGATTTTACTAGTTTGCGCTTGATGTTATCTGGTGGAGCGCCGCTGCCATTACCGATATTAAGAAAAATGATCGAGTTTTTCCCGAATGCTGGATTTACAGAGGGTTATGGGGTAAGTGAAACAGCTTCATGCACAAGTTTCTTATCATCTTCTGACATTTTTCGGAAAAGTGGCTCAGTCGGCAAACCGTTTACCCATAATGAAATGCGCGTGATTAATGATAAAGGCGAAGATGTGAGTCCTCATGAAATTGGCGAGATTATCCTAAGGGGCCCTACCACGATGAAGGGATATTGGAACAAACCAGAGGCAACGGAGAGCAGTTTTATCGGAGATTGGTTTAAAACGGGAGATCTGGCTCGAATGGATGAGGAAGGCTATTTTTATATCGTTGATCGTAAGAAGGACATGATAATTTCGGGTGCTGAAAATATTTATCCGAAGGAAATTGAGATTGTTCTCTATGAACATCCAAGTATCTTAGAAGCCTCGGTCATTGGTGTTCCAGATGAAAAATGGGGAGAATCCGTCATGGCTGTTGTGGTGTTAAAGCCAGGTGAAAAAGTCACAGAAGATAATCTCATTCATTATTGCAAGGAAAATCTTGCAAGCTATAAAAAGCCGAAATATATCAAATTTGTTCAGGAATTACCGAAAAATCCATCAGGAAAAATTCTCAAGCATGTTCTTAGAAAACAATGTTCCCAAGTAATCAAAAGGAACACGACGGAAAAATCTCCAGAAAAACAATCATAACTAGCGGATTGATAGTGTATTCGAACTTCTGACCACTAGATTAATAGGTGAAAATTTTACAGGAACAAGGAGGATAACAGATGAACTTTGATTTTACCGAAGAACAGCTCATGTTAAGGAAAATGGTTCGCGATTTTGCGCAAAAAGAAGTGGCGCCGCTTGCTTATGAAATTGACCGAGATGAGCGATTTCCATATGAGAATTGGAAAAGAGCCGGTGAATTAGG
The DNA here is from genome assembly GCF_044803185.1 of Mesobacillus maritimus. Classification (GTDB taxonomy): domain Bacteria; phylum Bacillota; class Bacilli; order Bacillales; family Cytobacillaceae; genus Mesobacillus_B; species Mesobacillus_B maritimus_B. Next base: position 3,043,105 of record NZ_CP085225.1, on the reverse strand, counting down.
ATTGTTAGGAATAACGGCTCCAGAAAAATACGGAGGCTCTGGGCTAGGAGTTACCGAAATGAGCATTGTAGCCGAAGAAATTGCAGCTGTTTGTGTTTCAACTTGTGCCACGATTATTCATCAAGCATGCCTTGTCATTGATAATTTCGTGAAAAACGCGAGTGAGCAGCAAAAAGAAAGATATTTGCCTGGCCTTTGTTCTGGTGAAATCATTGGCTGTTTAGCAATGACCGAACCAGGTGCAGGTTCTGACGTCATTAGCATGCAACTTAGAGCCGAGAAAAAAGGGGACGGATACGTATTAAATGGAGCAAAGACATTTATAACAAACGGTCCTAATGCGGATTTAGCAATGGTCTATGCGAAAACGTCTCCTGAACTTGGGTCTAGAGGCATTAGTGTGTTTTTGATTGAAGCAGGAACACCAGGATTTAAAAAAGGGAAGAAATTCGAAAAAATGGGTTGGAGAGGTTCGCCGACGGGAGAACTGATTTTTGAGGATTGCTATGTACCTAAAGAAAATCTTGTTGGGAACGAAAATGAAGGACTCAATATCTTAATGAGTGGTCTAAACAGTGAGCGTGTGATTATGGGCGTTCAAGGCGCTGGTATTGCCCGTGGTGCACTAGAAGCATGTTTAGCTTATGCGAAGGAAAGACAGCAATTCGGTAAACCGATTGCTCAATTTCAAATGATCCAAGAAAAACTGGCAAATATGTACGTTGATGTCGAGGCGGGAGAACTGCTTGCCTATAAGGGAGCGACCCTTTGTGATCAGGGAAGAGCTGGCGAAATTAATAAACTAGCCGCTGCGGCAAAGCTTTTCGGTTCGGAAATCGCGATGCGCGCGACAACGGAAGCAGTACAGATTTTTGGTGGGTATGGATATATGAAAGAATTCCCAGTCGAGCGGTATATGCGTGATGCAAAACTCATGCAGATTGGCGGAGGAACCTCTGAGATTCAAAGACACATCATTTCAAAACAATTGCTTTCATAAAGGGCTGTTTTCGTAAGGGGTGTTGTTAAAATTGTAAAAATCTATAAGCCGATTTTTACTACCTAAAGCCGATTTTAACGAAAGATAAGCTATTTTGTAAGTTACAGTACATTTGCAAGCTCTTTTCTTATAAATGTGTTCTACCCTACAGAAAGAAAAATCATCACACTTATATTTCTTTTAAAAAACAACAAAGTTTGAGAAAAGAGCTTTCATAAAAAAAGGAGGTAAACAGATGTCCATTACCAATTTTCAAAAGGAAAAGCTACTAAAACAGATTCTCCTTGCTAGAGAATTTGAGGAAAGATTAGGAAAGCTTTTTGCTGAGAATCTATTAGCGGGTTGGGTTCATTTATGTAAGGGACATGAAACGATGGGTGCCGCCCTTTCACTCTACATGCGCTCAGATGATTATCTCGTACCTTATCATCGCTCAAGGTCTTCAATGTTAGCGAAGGGACTTGACCCGAAACTCTTGTTTGCGGAAATCATGGGGAAAAAGACTGGATGCTGCAGTGGCATTGGCGGGGAGGCCCATATCATGGATGTGGACTCCCGAATCTATGGTACAGGTGGCATTATTGGCAGTGGCATCCCGATCTCAGTTGGAATTGCCTATGCAAGCAAATTGTCTAATAACGACAGCGTAGTCATTTCGGGATTTGGTGAAGGCGGCAGCAATCGTGGAGCCTTTCATGAAGCGTTAAACATGGCGGCGACATGGAATCTCGGAATTGTATTCATTTGTGAAAATAATCAATATGCAGAATTTTCCCCTCAAGAGATTCAAATGAAGATTGAAAATGTGGCAGATCGCGCCTATGGGTATGGAATACCTGGAGAAATTGTTGATGGCTATGATCCAGTTGCCTGTGCGGAGGTTGTGGGAAAAGCAATTGAGCGTGCTCGTAATAATGGGGGGCCGACCTTAATTGAGGTGAAAACCTACCGATTACATGGCCATTATGAGGGTGATCCGATGGAGTATCGAACAAAGGATGAATATCAACAATGGGCCCAACGTGATCCAGTTATTACCTTCCGAGAAGAATTATGCAGAGCAAATGTCGTTACAGAAGAGAATCTACAAAGCTTTGAAAAAGAAATGAACAGAATGCTAGATGAAGCGGTGGACTTTGCACTCAATTCTCCGTACCCAGATGAAAATGATGCAAGAAGATTTGTATATGCCTAAGAGAGGAGGGATTATATGTCTAAAAAAGTAAATTTTCGCTGGGCTTTAAACCAAGCTTTAGATGAAGAACTGGCACGTGACGAGAAAGTATTTTTGATAGGTGAAGATATTGGGAGAGCGGGGGGCACATTTGGAATCACCCGCAACCTATATGATAAGTACGGCGACCTACGTGTAAAAGATACACCGATTAGTGAAGAAGGCATCATGGGAACAGCTGTTGGAGCTGCTTTAGTCGGCTACCGCCCGATCGTGGATTTAATGTTCATGGATTTTATCACGATTGCCATGGAACAACTCGCCAATCAAGCCGCTAAAACCTATTATTTCTCCGGTGGGAAAATCAAGGTGCCGTTAGTGGTAAGAGCATTGGCTGGGGGAGGCTTCCGAGCAGGTGGACACCATTCACAAACGCTAGAAAGCTGGTTTACTCATGTCCCGGGATTGAAGGTGGTATACCCTGCCACTGCCTACGACGCAAAAGGATTATTAAAGGCATCGATTCGTGATGACAATCCGGTTGTCTTTTTAGAACACAAGTCATTGTTAAGCGTGAAAAGTGAAATCCCTGATGAAGACTATATCATTCCTTTAGGAAAAGCAGATATTAAACGCAGTGGTAAGGACGTGACGATTATTACGTTTGGTAGAATGGTTCACACTTGCCTGGAAGCGGCTGGAGAACTTGCTGAAACTGGAGTAGACGCCGAGGTTATCGATTTAAGAACGTTACTTCCATTGGATACCGAGACCATTCTAGAATCAGTCCGAAAAACGAATCATGTCATCATTGTTCAGGAGGCACCACTCCATAGTGGTTTTGGGGCAGAAATCTCTGCATTAATCAGTGAACAGGCTATCTACGAGCTAGATGCTCCAATTAAACGGATTGCTGGTGCATTTACCCCTATTCCGGTCGGAACAACAGAGGACTTCTTATACCCTAAGGTGCAAGATGTCGTTTCGACGGCTAAGAGTTTAGTAGGAGGGATATAGGTGTCATCAACAGTAAAAGTCCCTAAACTAGGCGTTGAAATGACGAGTGCTACGGTAGATGAGTGGATGAAGCAAGAGGGCGACATGGTTTCGAAGGGTGATATTCTACTTACGATTCAAACGGAAAAGATTACCTACGAGATAGAAGCACCGGAACATGGATTTTTGCACATCGTTGGGGAAGTCGGGAATGAATACCCCATCGGTGAAACTTTAGCTCAGCTTGCAGGAACCAAGGAAGAATACCAACAGTTAACCTCGAACCATAAACCGGTGCAGGAAAAGATTGGATTGGTTGAACAAACCAAATCGGGAGGTATTGGCAAAAACCTAGTAGCTGCTAAAGAAGAGGTCCCTAGAAAACGCAAAAAAATCTCCCCATTAGCCTTGAAGATTGCTAGAGATCATCAACTAGACTTGCAAGCTATAACGGGTTCGGGACCTGCTGGGGTGATAAAGAAACGAGATGTTCTTGCTAAAATTGCAGAAATAAAGAACGCTAGCGCGAATGAAACGGCAAGAGAAGAATCTGTAGTAGCAGTTAAACAGAAGGAAGAAAAAGTCCTGTCTCAAGGTAATAAAGCGATTAAGGGAACCAGACCATTAAAAGGAATGAGAAAAATCATTGCTGAACGGATGTTTGCGAGTCTCCATCACACTGCGCAAATGACGGACCTTCATGAAGCAGAGGTCTCAGCCTTAGTCCATTTTAGAGAAGAGTTGAATCAGCTAAAGGAACTTACTGGTTTTAAAATCTCTTACACCGCTTTACTCATCAAAGCCGTTGCCCTTGTTCTAAAAGAAATTCCGATTTTAAATGCAAGTATTGAAGAAAATGAAATTGTCCTTTGGGAGGATATCAATATAGGAATGGCTGTTTCAATTGAAGATGGATTAGTTGTTCCAGTCATCCATCAAGCAGATCGACTATCGCTTGGTCAGATTCAGCAACAAATGACCCAACTCATTTCCAAAGCTAGAAACAACCAACTCGAAGTAAAGGATATGACAGGTAGTACGTTTACCATTACGAATATTGGCAGCTACGGATCGCTTCTTGGAACACCAATTTTAAATTCACCCGAAGTAGCCATCGTAGGAACAGGTGCCATTCAAGAAAAACCAGTCGTGAAAAACGGTGAAATTGTTGTCGGGAAAGTGATGGGAATCAGTTTAACTGTGGACCACCGATTGATTGATGGGGAAACGGCTGGAAAGTTCCAACAAAGATTGAAACATATACTTGAAAATCCGAAACTACTATCAATCAACTAAATCTGCAGGGAAGATTGGCGGTGAGAAAAAGGTGCCTAAACAAAAATGGGATGTTGTCGTGATTGGTGGAGGGCCTGGCGGTTATTCCGCTGCTATCCGTTGTAGCCAATTAGGATTAAAGACGATGTTAGTAGAAAAAGAAGATTTGGGAGGTACGTGCCTGAATGTGGGGTGTATCCCAACTAAATCGTACGTTCACTTTGCCAATACGGTTGCTACTATTCAAAAAGCACAGAACATCGGGATCCAAGCAAACATTGAACAGATAAATCTTGAGCAATTTCAAAAGAACAAACAAGGGATTGTTAAGAAACTAACTGGCGGAGTTGGGTATCTGCTAAAAAGTGCCGGTGTTACCGTCGAAAAAGGCTTAGCCTCTTTTCTAAGTCGCCACAGAATTAGAATAGTAAAAGGTAGCGATGAAAAGGTGATTGAAGCAGACAAAGTCATCATAGCCGTCGGAACCTCGCCACGGCAGCTTGAGATTCTTCCTTTTAATGAGAAATCGATTGTTTCTAGTACGGGAATTTTGTCAATGACCACCTTGCCAAATCACTTAGCAATTGTTGGCGGCGGAGTGGTTGGAATGGAATTTGCAAGCATCTTTTCTCAACTTGGTGTCACTATTACCGTCATTGAACAACTTTCTGATATCTTAGCGATGGAAGATGAGGAAACGGTAAAGGTTTTGAAAAATACCTTAAGGAAGCGGAATGTCCAGTTTTATACCTCGACAGCCATTCAATCTGTTAGCCAAAATAATTCTGAAGTCACTCTCACGCTTGCCACTGAGGACCAAAATTCTTTTGACCTAACGGTGGATAAGGTATTGGTTGCCGCTGGGAGGAAAACAAATACAGGTCAATTAGGCTTAGAGGAAGTAGGAGTAAAAACCGAAAAAGGTTTCATCGTTGTGAACGACCAAATGGAAACCAATGTACCAGGAATCTTCGCCGTCGGGGATGTGACCCCAACATGGCCACTGGCCCATGTTGCCTATGAGGAAGGGGCGATTGCTGCAGAGAATGCAGCAATAGGAGGAAAAAGCATGAGTTATCATGCCGTTCCCCGTTGTATCTACACCTCACCGGAAATCTCCGCAGTCGGTTTGACGGAGAAACAAGCGAAACAGCAGTATCATCAAGTTCGTACTGTTACTTTCCCATTAATCGCTAATGGCAAAGCGATGATTAATGGCAATGGTATCGGTGAAGGAATGATGAAACTAATATTTGAGGAGAAATATGGGGAAGTACTTGGGATCTCGATGGTTGGAGAAGGTGTTAATGAATTGATTATTGAGGGAACACTTGCCATGCAACTAGAGGCAACAATTGAAGAATTGGCAGATGTCATCCATCCCCACCCGTCATTAGCGGAGGGGCTTAAGGAACTGGCTTTATTGGCCACTGAGAAACCGCTCCATTTTGTAAAATAAACTAGTCTTAATGACGAGAATATAAGTGTACTAGGTTTATAGGAGGGATTGGATGTTAGCGGAGCTATTTAACTTAGAAGGCAAAACAGTAATTGTCACTGGAGGGAGTAGAGGAATCGGGGTAACGATGGCAAAAGCGTTTGCTAATGAAGGGGCAAACGTTGTAGTGGCAAGTAGAAATCTTGATAAATGCAAAGAAGTCGTTGAACAGGTTGAGGAACAAGGAGGGAAAGCCCTTCCGATTGAGTTGGATATTCGCAGTGAGGAAAGTGCCAGAAGCATGGCAAATAAAACATTAGAACACTTTGGATCCATTGATGTACTTGTCAATAATGCGGGAATAAGCCCCTTCATGGCTCCAATGGAGACGACGAAACCTTCAGGCTTCGAAAAAATCATCGATGTAAATTTGACAGGAGCTTTTCTTTGTTCACAGGCAGTCAGCGAACATATGATTAGCAAAGGAAACGGGAAAATCATCAATATTTCTTCATCCTCTGCAGCTGTTCCTGTCAAAGGGATTGGCGCTTATGCCGTAAGTAAGACGGCTTTAATTCAATTGACAAAGACCCTCGCCTACGAATGGGGAAAACATAATATTACCGTTAATGCAATTGCACCTGGGTTTATGGATGCAGGTGTAGCAGAAAATGTTCAAGATCAGGATCAATTTTTTGAAGAAATTTTGTATCGAACCCCTCTTGGAAGAACAGGAAAAGCAACCGAGTTAGTAGGTGCCCTTCTCCTGCTTGCTTCAGATGCTTCTAGCTATATAACAGGACAAACGATTTTTATTGATGGAGGCGCGGCTAATTGTTAACAAAGAACCGAACAGCTGTCGTCACGGGTGCTGGCAGAGGAATTGGGAAAAGAATTGTCACAACATTAAGTGAGTTAGGTTATATAGTGGTTGGTTTGGATCTTCGCTTTGATTCAAACCAACTCCCCGATGAAAAAGTCGAATTCATGACCGTGGATGTAACAAATTCCGATGAAATCAAACAGGTATTTGAAAAGATTGAGTCTACCTATGGCAGTATCGATATTCTCGTGAATAATGCGGCCATCACCAATAATATCTCACAAATTATGAAAATGGATATTGAAAAATGGAAACGTGAAATTGACGTTAATCTAAATGGAGTCTTTTATTGTACGAAGTATGCGTTAAAATCGATGACAGAAAAGAAATGGGGCCGGATTGTAAATATCTCCTCGATTGCGGCGACAGGTGGAATCGATCGCCAATCCTCCTACGCAGCTAGTAAAGCCGGGATATTAGGATTAACAAAGAATGTAACGATTGAATATGCGGAGCATGGCATCACATGTAATGCCATTTTACCTGGGTTAATCCATACGGAAGCCGTTAGTGACATGCCAGAGCATATTAAAGAGCAGGCATTAAAATTGGTTCCCGCGAATCGACTTGGAGAAATGCAAGAAGTGGCGGAATTGGTGGCGTTTCTCGTATCCGAGCCTGCTGGCTATATTAATGGAATTGAGATTCCGATTGACGGGGGTTCACATTGCAATCCAATCTCGCTCGCTCGATCCAAATCTTAAAGATTAGGGGAGGAATCTGATGGATAACCAAGAGTGGTTTAGCAAGGAACAATTAGCTTTCATGAATCAACCGACTATGAACCGGGTAAGTGAACTGGTTGATAACGGTGAGTTAGCTGAGGCAGTGAACGTAACAGAAAGCATTAAATCAGAATGGGGTTTTCTACGAAAATTAATGGTAGACTCCACCATTGAATTGTTGAACTATATTGAATTGAACTTCGATGAAAATCGTACCGATGCATTAAATGACTTGGTTTCTAAAGTATGGCAACCAGCGTTTCTTTCCATTGATGATGATATAAGAATGAAAGTTTCCAGTGGAATTACAGAGCGTTGGGCACATATGGGTGTGGATGTATGGGAAACAGCTTTTATTTATCAGTTTTCTCGGAAACTATTAAATGAGATGACGTTGCCAATTAAAGATCAGGAACTAGTTGAAAAGTTAAAGGAAATGGACCTTTCAGCAGCAAAAGCGCTTTGTAAAGAGGTCGACGATGAATGGGGTCTTCTCCACGATTTGTTAGTTGAATCGATTGCTGCGCTGCTAACCTATATTGGAAACAGTTTTGGTGAAGAACAGGTCGGGACCTCCTTAAAGTTCATGACCGAAAAGGTGTGGAAAGTTCCGTTTGAGAAAATAAATAGTCGTGATCGCAAGGGTGTGGTTTTGGCATTGGCTGCTACTTGGCGAGCACATAGTACTGGTGGAGTAGGACCAGAAGCAGGTGGCTTTACAATCGAAGAGGATGATGAGAAATTCACGTTTACCTTAGAACCATGTGGAAGCGGGCAAAGGTTGGTAAATCGCGGCTATTATGAAGAGCCTGCTAAGTTTGGCAAGACAAAGGACGCCCATCCATGGTCCTTTGACCGTGAAGATTTCCCTTATTACTGTGCTCATTGCACGTATATGAATGAAGTGATGCCTATCGAATGGTCTGGTGCTCCGGTTTACCCATTAGATCCACCGAAATCATTTAAGGAACCATGCACCTGGTACTATTACAAAAAACCAGAAGATACTCCAGAACGATTTTATCAGCGTTATGGGTACGACAAGGAAACAATGCTCAATAAAAGGAAAAGCCTAAAATGAGAGAGGTGTCATAATGGCAAGAAAAATGAAAGCAGCCGTTTTAAAAGGAGCAAGACAGTTGGAACTTCAGGAAGTGGATATCCCAGAGGTTGGTCCTAATGATGTTTTACTAAAAATAACAGCAGTTGGAATCTGCGGTTCTGATATGCACAGTTATAAAGAGGGCCTTTACTCTTTTCCAAATCAAATCATGGGGCATGAGTTTTGCGGCACAGTAGTCGAAGTTGGTAAAAATGTAAGCGATATCATAATAGGGGAAAGAGGGACCGGATACACTGTTTCCTATTGTGGTGAGTGCTATTATTGTCAGAACAAAGACTACCGTATGTGCCCACAATTATTTGAATCCTTCAGTGGATATGGAAAGCCAGGAGCAATGGCCGAATATCTCCGCATTGAAAATGCAATGTTGAATGTAAATTTCTTTAAAGTTCCAGATAATTTGAGCGATGAAGTGGCTGCTACAGCTGAGCCTCTTGGTACTGCAATTTACACCATGTATCGAACCAAGCCAAAGCAGGACGATCAAGTCGTCGTCATCGGGGCGGGGGTAATAGGTAATCTAATTACACAAGTGATGAAAACTGTTCCTGTTAGAAAGGTCATCGTCACAGAAGTTTCTGAACAACGACTTCTAGCGGCGAAGGAAATGGGAGCGGATGTAGCGATTGACGTGACAAAGACGGATAATCTATTAGGAGTAATTCAAGAACACACGGGTGTCGGCAAACACCATTTCGGTGAAGGAGGTATGGCCGACATTGTCATTGATGCAGCAGCCGCACCAGTGACATTCAACCAGTCTATCGATTTCGTTCGCAGCAAGGGAACTGTAGGACTAGTAGGAATCCCTGAAAAGCATCCGCCTGTAAACACAGCAAGAATCATCCACAAAGATATTAAACTGGTAGGGATTTTGGAATCGGTCATTCCAAAAGGCTTAGAATTTCTCGAAAAAGGATTAGTAAAGACTGAACCGTTAATTACTCATCGTTTCGCACTTGATCAAGTGGTTGAAGCGTTTGAAACACTTATATCGGATCCATCTGCTGTTAAAGTGATTATTAAACCGTAACAAATAAAGGAAAAACGCAGTATATTTTAACCCTATATTTCTGAATATTTACAACATTTGGTATAGACGACTTTATAGGTCCTTCTCGAATTTGAAGGAATTGGAAGGGAGGCGATGATTGAAATAAGTTTCTTAATTTGTGGTATAGGTTGTATTTTTCTATTTTTTAAATAAAAAGGGAGGTTAATAACATGAAAAAGAAGTTTATGAGTTTGTTGGTCTTGGTTTCCCTGATTGGGTTAATACTTATTGGATGTAGTTCAAACTCTTCAACAAGTGATGGCGGCGGAGGCAAGGATGGAGAAGTGTTGAAGATTGGTGTCATTGGGCCGTTTTCAGGTGGTGGAGCTGGTTGGGGCTTACCATTACAGTACGGAGTTGAAATGGCCGTTAAGGAGTTAAATGAAAATGGCGGGATTGAAATTGGTGGAAAAACCTATCAAGCTGAAGTCATTGCCTATGATGATCAGTATATTGGCGATGAATCTGTTAGTGCCGCCAACCGATTAGTGTTTGAAGACAACGTTGACTTTATTATTGGAACCATTGGGTCTGCCGGTGTTTTAGGAATGCAGACGATCACAGAAAAAAATGATGTCCTGATATTAACAAACTCCTACGGAACAGAAGCACTATCGCCTGAAAAGCCATTTAGCTTCCGCGTAATGCCGACAAATCTAGAATGGGGAGCCGAGGTTGTTGGCTATATTGCGGAACAAAATCCTAAAGCGAAAAAGGTTGCCTTTTTATCGCCGAATGATGAATCAGGATGGCAGGTACAAAAAAATGCTGAAGAGGATTTCCTTGAATTAGATTTTGAAATCGTTGCAAATGAGTTTCCAGAGCGGAATACTCAAGACTACAACCCAATCTTAACGAAGGTATTAAATACAAAGCCAGATATTATTGCTTTTGGGGGAACTTCTCCAGGAGAAATGGGAGTAGCGATGAACCAAGCTCGTGCCCTCGGTTTTGAAGGAATCTTTACAGCTTTTGGTGGCCCAGCGATCCAAGAAGTGTTAAACATTGCTGGTGATAATGCAGAAGGTTTCGTTTATTATGCGCAAACTGATTTCGAATCACCGGAAGTACAAGAAGTGATTGAAAAGTACGGGAAGGATTATAAAAAGGAATATTTAGAGATTGCGCCTGACTGGTTCGATGCAACGAAACTATTATTCGCAGCGATGAAGGAAACAGACAGTTTTGATACTGCGAAAGTTGCTGAAACGCTGAGGGGCATGGACGGTTTCGAAGGCTTAGCCGGAGAGATGAAATGGACGGGAGAAGAAGATTATGGCATTAACCAACAAATTACCAAGCCAGTTGTAGTCGGTGAAGTAAAAGACGGAAAAGCAGTCATTGTCGACGTTCGTGATGTAGATTAATTAGTAAATGAAGGTTAGGGGAAGGGAGTTTGACAGGTTCTCCTTCCCTTGACCCAACCAAATCATCGAAAAGAACTGGAGGGAAGTGAATGTTTGAGCAGGCCCTAATTAATGGAATGGTATTGAGTTCCATCTATGTTTTGATGGCATTAGGCTTTACCTTAATCTTTGGGATTATGAAAATAGTCAACTTTGCCCATGGAGAATTTTATATGCTTGGAGCCTTTGCTCTTTATTTTGTGTATCAAGTCTATGAAGTAAATTTCTTTGTTGCAATTATTCTATCAGCGATCCTCATTGGTTTGTTTGGAATGTTGCTAGAGAAATTTATGTTCCGGCGACTAGGAAACGATGAATTAAGGTCAATGATTTTAGCTTTAGGTATATCCATCTTTCTGCAAAATTTAGCAATACTCCTGTTTGGAGCAACAACGAAAGCGATTAAGGCTCCGTTTCAAGGAATGTTAGATTTGGGCTTTGTGAAAACGAGTTACTATAACGTATTTATTATTATTGTTTCAATGGTCATCTTAGCCGTGTTCTATATTTTCATTAAAAAAATGAAAACAGGTCAAGCGTTCATCGCTGTTTCTTTAGATGAAGAAATTGCGAGTGTACAAGGAATAAATGTAAAGAAAATTAAAATGATAGCCTTTGGAGTTGGAATATTCTTGGCTGCCTTTGCTGGTGCACTCGTTACCCCATTATATACGGTCTCCCCAATGGCTGGTGTCAACGCGTTATTGAACGCATTCATTGTCGTGATATTAGGTGGACTAGGCAGTATTATGGGTGCTTTATGGGGCGGATTAATAATTGGATTATCTAGAAGTTATTTGACTACCTATGTAGGCGCAGCGGAAGCGGATTTACTAATTTTTATCATGATTGCCGTCGTACTATTGATTAAGCCGAATGGATTGTTAGGGGGGAGTCATCAATGATAAAAGATGTTCTAACTTCACGCAGAAATCAGTTTATCATCGTTGGCATCATCTTGGTTTTGGCTCCACTTCTCATCAGCAGTGACTATTATTATCATGTCGTCGTATTTTTATTTTTAAATATGATTCTTGCTGTAAGCTGGAATCTCATCTTTCAAACGGGGCAAGTATCATTAGCACACGTTGCTTTTATGGCGATTGGAGCATATACTTCAACCCTTTTGGTAATGAGATTAGAATATCCTTTTCTGATTAGCTTTTTACTAGCGGGTGTGCTGGCAGCTATTTTGGCGGTGATTATTGGGTTGATTGTGCTCCGACTAAAAGGGATTTACTTTGTCATGATCACCTTTGCTTTGACTGAAATTGTGCGCTTGTCAATCACAAATTCAACCGGGACATTGGGAGGAGCTAGCGGAATATCCGGCATTCCTTATCCAAGTCTGTTTGGCTATCAAATTGATTCCAGGGTTGGGTTTTACTACTTTTTCCTAGCAGTATTGGCGGTTACGATCTTTATTGTTTATCGCATCCTGCATTCAAGGGTAGGAAGAGTACTTAGAGGCATTAGTAATAATGAAACCCTCTCCCAAGCAGTAGGAGTGAATATTAGCTACTATAAAATATTTGCATTTGCGATGGGTGCCTTTTTTGCTGGTCTTGCAGGTGCATTATACGCCCACTATAATACGCATATTTCTCCGCATTCGTTTACCTTTGTTCGGTCATTTGACATTATTATCTTTAATATTGTCGGAGGAACAAGTCATTTATTAGGTCCTATTTTAGGAAGTTCTATCTTTACAATTCTTCCTGAATTCTTTAGAAGCTTCGCGGATTATCAGGTTTTGGTCTACTCGCTAGCCTTAATCCTCAGCATTCTTTTTTTAAAGGATGGGTTTCTATCAATTATCGAAGGGGTGAAGAAACAATTTAAGAGTAAGAGTGATACGAAACCGGAGGTGAAAAATTATGACCATCATGTTTGATATCAAAAACTTAAGCAAAAGCTTTGGTGGCGTAGCAGCCGTAAACGATGTTTCCTTTCAAATTAATGAGGGAGAGCTTTTTGGAGTGATTGGTCCTAATGGAGCCGGGAAAACGACTCTCTTTAATTTAATCACTGGCTTTTTGAAAGCAGATTCGGGCGAGATTTCCTATTTTGGAACCAATGTGGTCGGAAAAAGGCCAAATCAACTCGTACAAAAGGGAATCGTGCGAACCTTTCAAAGTACCAATCTTTTTCTAGGAAATACTGTCCTTGAAAATGTCGTAATGGGGAGTTATTTAACACATAAACCAAGTATATTGAAAAATATTTTTATCAGTACAAAAGCGCAAGAGCAATCTGCCTTAGAATATGCAGAAGAAGTGATTGAATTTGTTGGAATGTCCGCTTATAAGGATTTGGTGGTTGATAATCTACCCTATGGTCACAAACGACTAATTGGCATCGCGATTGCTCTAGCATGCAAACCTAAGGTTCTCCTACTCGATGAACCCGCAGCAGGGATGGTTGAGGATGAGACGAAGGAACTGATTAATATTATAAAAAAGGTTCATCAGACTGGAGTCACCGTTGTCTTGATTGAACATGACATGAAAATGGTCATGAACCTTTGCGAAAAAATAACCGTAGTAGAATTCGGTAAGAAAATTGCCTACGGAACACCGCAAGAAGTGAGACAAGATGAAGAAGTTATTCGTGCCTACCTGGGGGTGGAATCATGACATTGCTAGCCGTTAAAGATCTGTATGTAGAATACTCTGGAATTCGTGCAGTTAATGGAGTGACATTCAGCATGGACGAAGGACAGTTTATTACCTTAATAGGTGCAAACGGGGCAGGAAAGAGTTCCATTGTAAAAGCGATTACAGGTCTAGTTAAACCGAAACAAGGAGAAATTATTTTCAACGATACCAACATAGAGGGCAGAGATTCTTCTGTTATTATTCGTCAAGGAATTAGTTACTGTCCGGAAGGAAGAAGAATATTTGCTACGATGACGGTTGAGGAAAATTTAAAAATCGGAGCTTATTTACGGAAGGATAAAAAGAAAATTAACGATGACCTTGACAAGGTCTACCACTATTTTCCGATTTTAAAAGAGAAAAGAAATCTTCCAGGAGGTAGCTTAAGTGGTGGGCAACAACAAATGCTTGCAGTAGGGAGAAGCTTGATGTCTGACCCTAAGTTATTACTAATTGATGAATTAACCCTTGGATTGGCCCCGATTATCATCCAGGATCTAGCAAAAATCTTGATCGAGCTAAATCAAAACGGATTAGCCATCATCCTTATCGAACAAAATGCAAATGTCGCCCTTAAAACAGCAAACTATGGATATGTACTAGAAACTGGCAATATTATCTTGGAGGATGATACAACCGAATTAACTGATAATGACTTTATTCAAAAAGCTTATTTGGGGATCTAGTCTTGTAGAGACATCCCGAGAATTGGTTTCATTTTGAAAAATCGTTACCCATTTGGGTACCTTATATTCTGGACCTTGTGAATATTACTAAAAGTACTCTATGAGTGATGTTTTATTAATAAGGAGGTTTTCTTTTGACTGGAGTTTCAATCATTAACCGTGTAGCAATTGGTGATATTATCAGACGTAGTGCACGCCGATTCCCTGACAAAATCGCTTTGGTAGATGAAAATAACGACACATTAACCTTTAAACAGTTTGAAGAAAAATGTAATCAATTCGCGAATTATCTTTTGGACACTGGTTTTAACAAAGGAGATTCTGTTGTTACCATTTGTTCCAACTCGATTGATTTTGCAGTGGCCATCTATGGAATCGTAAAAGCTGGACTCGTCTGGGTTCCCATCAATCCAGCAATCTCTTTATCTGAAAAATTGTATGTATTAGAAAAATGCGAAGCAAAATTAATTTTGAGTGATGCTGAGTTTTTAGAAGGGATCGTTGACCAATTACTAGGGGTCTGTGATTCCATTCTAGCGATTGGCGGTGAGAATCTAGTAAACGTAAAATCCTACTCTGCTGCATTTAAGGGACAGTCCTCTAGGGAGCCTGAAGTGGACATTAACGAAAGGGACGTTGCTCAAATCATGTTCACTAGCGGAACAACTGGCAATCCAAAAGGGGTAATGATTAGCCATCTTGCAGTGTACATTGCAAGTCTAA
Source organism: Mesobacillus maritimus (assembly GCF_044803185.1). Taxonomy (GTDB): domain Bacteria; phylum Bacillota; class Bacilli; order Bacillales; family Cytobacillaceae; genus Mesobacillus_B; species Mesobacillus_B maritimus_B. Next base: position 3,027,965 of record NZ_CP085225.1, on the reverse strand, counting down.
ATAATATTATCGAGGCAGAAATTAGAGAAAACGATGTTGGATCTGTGATGATGCCAATGTTTCACTGTGCACAGCATACATTAATGACCGCTATGTTAAACATCGGTGCAAGAGTGGTCATTATTAAAAAGTTTGAACCTGAAAGTTTTATGGAAACGACAGAGAAAAATAGAATCTCTTGGGTATTTGCTCTTCCAATGATGTTTGCCGCAGTGATTAACCACCCGGGCAGAAATCAATTTGATTTAGGTTCTTTGCGCTATTGTATGTATGCGATGGCACCTATGCCGAAAGCTCTGTTAGAAAAGGGTATCAAGGAACTTAATTGCCGTTTTTCTCTGGGGAGTGGACAAACAGAAATGTATCCAGCTACCGTCATCTTTAAACCAGAGTACCAAATGAGTAAGTCAGGTCCTTATTGGGGTCAACCGTCCTTAATTACAGATTTAGAAATCATGGATGAACAAGGAAACCTTCTTCCACAAGGGGAGGTAGGAGAAATTGTCCATCGTGGTCCAAACGTAATGAGTGGCTACTTAAAAGATCAAGAAGCAACACGCGAGAGCCACAAGTATGGCTGGCATCATACTGGGGATCTTGGCTATATCGATGAAGACGGCTTGCTAGTGTTTGTTGAGCGCAAGAAAGATATGATTAAAACAGGCGGGGAAAATGTTGCATCGATCCAAGTGGAACATACGATTATCGCCCATGAAAAGGTTGAAAATGTAAGCGTTGTCGGTTTGCCTCATAGCCATTGGACAGAAGCAGTTACGGCATTCGTTAAACCGAAAGCGGGGGTAGAACTCAGCGAAACAGAAATCATCCATTATTGTAAAAACCATTTAGGGTCTTTCCAGGTGCCGAAATCTGTCATTTTCATCGAAGATTTCCCGATGACGACAACTGGAAAAATTCAGAAAAACATTCTCCGTAAACAATACAATGACTATTATCAAGAGCAAACCATTTCAAAGGGAGTTGAATCTAAATGATAAAAGGAATTGGTTCATGGTTAGTAAACCACAAAGATAAGAACCCTAATAAGCTTGTGGTCATTTCAAATGAAAAGCGGTTTACTTATCAGGAATTTAACTCACGAGTAAATAGGTTAGCAAATGCCTTGTTGGATCATGGAGTAAGAAATGGAGATCGGATTAACACCTTACTATTTAATACGAATGAACAGCTTGAAACCATGTTTGCGTGTGCAAAAATTGGAGCGATCTTTGTACCAATCAATTACCGATTAAGTGCGAAAGAGGTCGTGTACATCATCCAAGATTCTTCTTCTAGTCATTTAGTTTACGATGAAAAATTAGCCAGTCTAGTAAGTCAAGTAAGAACAAATAAATTGAATTTAAGAGAATATATTTTCGTAGGAAAAGAATCTTCGGGTGATGTGAATTATGAGGATTATATCTATGAAGCTAGCGATGGTGAACCAGATTTTTCAATTGACTTAGATGATGTTCACATGATGATGTATACGTCAGGAACAACCGGACGACCAAAAGGAGCCATGCTGACCCATGGGAATACATTGTGGAATGCGATCAATGCGTCCCATATTTTACCGTTCGTTGAAGATGATTCAACCCTTACCGTTGCCCCTCTTTTCCATATTGGCGGGATGAGCACCTTTACAACTCCGCTAATCTATAAGGGAGGAACCATTATTTTAGATGAAAAGTTTGATCCGCAGCGGACATTGGAACTGATTGAACAGGAGAAAATCACCACACTCTTTTTGGTTCCCGCCATGTGGTTAGCTTTAACTCAAGTTCCTAATTTTAATGATTATGACTTAAGCTCCCTACGATTGAATTGTTGTGGTGGGGCTTCCTGTCCAATAACTGTAATTGAATTTTTCCAGGAACGGAATATTCCTTTCTTCGAGGGATTTGGAATGACAGAAACCGCACCAGTGGTTGCTGTACTCGATTCCAAAAATAGTCGCCGAAAAAATGGTTCTGTTGGCAAGCCACCTATGCATACAGAAGTCAGGGTAGTTGACCCTAGTGACCGCGACGTTCCTGTTGGCGAAACAGGAGAACTCATAATTAAAGGCCCAAATATTTTAAAAGGGTATTGGAATAATCCAGAAGCGACGAAAAAATCAATTAAAGATGGTTGGTTCTACTCGGGAGATTTAGCACGCTTTGATGATGAAGGATTTCTATATATTGTCGACCGGAAGAAAGATATGCTCATTACAGGGGGAGAGAATGTTTATCCTGTTGAAGTGGAGCAAGTCTTATTTAAACATCCTAATATTAAGGAAGTAGCCGTTGTTGGCGTACCAGATGAAAAATGGGGGGAATCAGTTAAGGCGTACATCGTCCTTAAGGATAAAACAAAATCCATCTCAATCGAGGATATACGACAATTCTGCGAAGAGAAATTGGCCCGATTTAAACATCCTAAATTTTATGAGATCCTCGAGGAACTTCCAAGAAATGCAACCGGAAAGGTACTGAAGACAATTTTAAGATCTGAAAAGAAATTAGTTTAATTCATGATAGATATAATAGATGATAAAAAAGATCATATTCCAAGAGCAGAGCTACCATTATTTTGGTAGCTCTGCTGTTTCATTGTAGGAACATTTCGATGCAGTATAAGTAGTAAGCTTTGCTTTAGTGTAATATTTCTATTAAACATTATTTACCATATTTTCTCCTGTTTTTTAGCAGGTATTTTAACTTAGTATACCGAATGTACTATGTTAGCACTCCTGAATACAAAAAGAAAGGGTTAAACGAACATTTGAGTACATATTCTCATTTCCCAATGGGAGATGAATTTTTGGTCATACAAAGCAAGAGTGCACGATAAGATGATTAGATATTCGTAGGTTACAAGACAGAAGGGAGGAAATGATCTTTGCACAGCATACGTTGGGTTTGGGGGTATATTCGCAAATATCGAGTAGGCTTATTCTTTGGTCTTGCCATGGCCTTATTTGTTTCGGTATTAAATATGGTGAACCCTTATATCTCTGGGATGATCATTGATAAGGTCATCTATGACAATCAAACAGAGTTATTATGGCCATTACTTGGAATTATGGTTGGGGTCACTTTTTCCAAGACGGTGATTCGCTATAGTTATCAGCTTATATTCGAACGTATCTCTCAGAGTACTATTTTCAAGATTCGCGGAAAATTGTATGATCGGCTTCACCAATTAGATTTTCATTTTTATGACCGAACAAAAACAGGGGATATTATGGCGCGTATGACCGGGGATATGGAAGCGGTTCGACATTTTACTGCTTGGGTTATTTACATGATTTTTGAAAACGCGACCATTCTGCTTTTTGCTTTAGGACTTATGTTTTATATTCATCCACCATTAGCTTTAGCCATGCTGGCGGTTACCCCGATCATAGGCTTTTTGGCTTTTCGCTTAACTTATTCTGTTCGGCCGACTTTTTCAGCCATTCGCGGTCAGTTTGCGCGATTGAACTCGGTTGTGCAGGAAAATATTAGTGGTAATCGTGTCGTGAAAGCTTTTGCCAAAGAAGACTATGAAATCGAAAAGTTTTCTGTCGAGAATGCTGCGTTTAAAGAGAAGAACTTAAACTCCGCCAGAATATGGGAAAGATATTTACCTGTGCTAGATTCCCTTGCTGGCGTGTTAACGATCATCATGATTTTAGTTGGCGGTATCATGGTCATTAATGGCTCACTGACGGTTGGGCAATTGGTTACGTTTAACTCCCTGATTTGGGCATTGACGAACCCGATGCGGATGGCTGGTTGGTTGATCAATGACGTTCAGCGTTTTATTGCTTCGGCTGAACAGGTTGAGGAATTATTAAACACTGAACCGGAAATCGTCAATCCGCCAGAAGTAGTGAAGGTGAAGGAGCTGAAAGGGTTTGTGGACTTTAACGATGTCTCATTTCGTTATGGTGATGAGCTTGTGTTGAAGGATATTTCGTTTAACGTGCTTCCAGGTCAAACGGTGGGAATAATCGGACCGACCGGCTCAGGAAAGTCAACGTTAATCAATCTGCTTAGCCGCTTTTATGATAGTGACAGTGGGGAAGTTCGTGTAGATAAAACCAATGTGAAGGATTGGAATCTCTACAAATTGCGCGAAAATATGGCTACCGTGATGCAAGATATCTTCCTTTTTTCCGATACGATTGAGGGAAATATTGCTTATGGTAACCCACATGCGACTCTAGAAGCGGTTCAAGAAGCGGCCAAAAGGGCCGAGGCACACGAATTTATTTCGAAACTGCCTGAAGGCTATGATACCATTATCGGCGAACGTGGCGTCGGTCTTTCAGGAGGACAGAGGCAACGAATTGCCCTGGCTCGTGCGTTTTTAAAGGATTCTTCCATCATTATTCTTGACGATACGACTTCAAGTGTCGATATGGAAACAGAACTCAAAATACAAAACACACTTAAGGCAAATTTTAAAGATAAAACTTGTTTTATTATTGCTCATCGGATCTCTTCTGTAAAAGAAGCGGATCTCATTCTGGTGATGCAAGATGGGATGATTATCGAACACGGCAAGCATGATGAGCTCATAAACAAAAAAGGCTATTACTACAATGTGCTCCAAAATCAATACGGGAATTTTGATGAACAGCACCAGGGCAAGGAAGTGATTATCTAGATGGCAAGGAATAAGTTTGATGTCGATGAGGATTTAGAGACTCCCTTTGACCTGACACATTTAAAGCGGTTAATGGTCTACATAAAGCCACATCGAAAACAGATTATCTTTACAGTATTAATTATGTTGCTAGCAAGTGGTGCAGGGCTAATTGGACCGTATCTCATAAAGCAGGCCATTGACGAGAAAATCCCGAATGGTGATATTGCTGGTTTGTTTCAGCTTGCAGGTATTTTTATCGTAGCGATTCTGACCACAGCTATCTGTATGAAATATCGAATCCGCTTGATGTCTCAGGTCGGTCACAGCATCATTGAGGCAATCCGAAAAGATTTGTTTACACATTTGCAAAAACTCTCTTTTTCGTTCTACGACAGCAGACCACATGGCAAAATCCTTGTGCGTGTCGTGAACTATGTGAATTCATTAAGTGACTTGCTTTCAAATGGGTTAATCAATTTGATTACCGACTTGTTCAGTCTTATGGTCATTCTCGGTTTTATGCTCTCGATTGATGTGAAGCTGACACTGATAGCAATGGCTGGTTTTCCCGTCTTTGCCGCTGTTATTTTTATCATTAAAAATGCCCAGCGAAAATCTTGGCAAACGTTAAGCAATAAGCAATCCAATATGAATGCGTATATTCATGAAAGCATTAATGGGATAAAAGTAACCCAAGCGTTTACAAGGGAAGAAGAAAACAAAAAGATTTTTCATGATGTTTCTAATAGCTATCGTACTTCATGGTTGCGGGCGATTAAAATTCAATTTCTCGTCTGGCCATCGATTGAGAATATCTCGGTGTTAACGGTCTCTTTAGTGTACATCGGTGGAATTGCGATGATTGGGAATGGTGTTTCGGTTGGGGCACTGGTTGCCTTTGTTGGTTATCTATGGATGTTCTGGACGCCGCTTGCGAATCTCGGAAACTTCTATAATGCGATCATTAATGCCATGGCGTATTTGGAACGTATTTTTGAAATGATGGATGAAAAGCCAACCGTCCTTGATGCTCCTAATGCGAAAGAGCTACCAGCGATCAAAGGAAAGGTTGATTTTAAGGATGTTGTTTTTGGATATGATGATGAAAAAATCCTCGACAAAATCAATATTCACGTAGAACCTGGCGAAACGATTGCGTTAGTCGGGGCGACAGGCTCAGGGAAAACGACAATTGTTAGTTTGCTTAGCCGGTTTTATGATGTGAAGGGTGGCAGTGTTAAAATTGATGGTCATGATATTCAGACTGTTACACTAGCTTCGCTACGCAAGCAAATGGGGGTTATGCTCCAAGATCCCTTTATCTTCTCTGGAACCATCATGGATAATATTCGGTATGGCCGGCTTGATGCGACAGATGAAGAAGTGATTGCCGCTGCAAAAGCGGTGCAGGCTCACCCGTTTATTGCGAGTATGAAGGATGGTTATCTCACTGAGGTGAATGAGAGAGGTTCAAGGCTTTCGAGTGGTCAGCGACAATTAATCTCATTTGCGAGAACGCTCTTAGCGGACCCGAAAATTTTGATTCTCGATGAGGCAACCTCCTCAATTGATACGGAAACAGAGTTGGCTTTGCAAAAAGGACTTGAAACGTTATTAAAGGGAAGGACCTCCTTTATTATCGCTCATCGCCTATCGACGATTCAAAATGCTAGCCGTATTCTTGTGATCAATAAAGGGCGCATCCTTGAGGAAGGGGCACATGATGAACTTATTGGGCGGAAGAGTTTTTATTGGAAGTTGCATCAAGCTCAACATCGTTCGTTGGTTGTGGGCTGAACATTACAAAACCAAGGAAATCCTTGGTTTTTTTTATGTTCTAATTAGAACTCATGTAACTAGTAATGTTAATGCAGGTTTTAATCATTAAATATTGAATTAAATAGAATAGTATAAAAGGAGATGATCTTGAAAGTGGAAAAGAAAACACGAATTGGGAATACGGATTTATATGTAAATCCGATAGGTTTAGGAACGAATGCAGTTGGCGGACATAATTTATTTCCAAGCTTAGATGAAGCGGCGGGAAGGGAATTAGTTTTGACCGGACTGGAGAATGGCATTAATTTTCTAGATACAGCGTTTATCTATGGACCAAAACGCTCTGAAGAAATCATTGGGGAAGTGTTAAAGGAAAGAGGAAATCGTTCAGAAGTTGTGATTGCCACAAAAGCTGCCCATAAATATGTTGGGGAAGAGATTGTACTTGATAATTCACCAGCCTTTTTAACGCAAGCAGTTGATGAAAGCTTAAAGCGTTTACAAACAGATTACATAGATTTATTTTACATTCATTTTCCAGATGCCAATACACCTAAAGATGAAGCTGTAGGAGCATTAAAACAGTTAAAAGACAAGGGGAAGATTCGTTCCATCGGGGTATCAAACTTTACTTTGGATCAGTTAAAAGAAGCGAACAAAGATGGTTATGTTGATGTTGTTCAGGGTGAGTATAATTTAATTAGTCGCGATGCGGAGAAGGAGTTCTTTCCCTATGCGCTCAACCAGCATATCTCATTTATTCCTTATTTCCCGCTTGCAAAAGGAATATTAACCGGTAAATATCAATTAGATTCAGATTTGACTGGAAGACGTGGCAAGTTTTTTGAAAAACCACTGTATGAACAAACGCTTGAAAAGGTAGAACACCTAAGAAACATTGCCGCATCAAAGGGCATAGAAATTGCTCATCTTGTGCTTGCTTGGTACCTAACAAGAGAAGCCGTCGATGTTATTATTCCAGGTGCTAAAAATGCAACTCAAGTGTTGCATAATTTAAAAACATTAGATGTTCAATTAACTGCTGATGAGATAGAAGCGATTGATGTGATTTTTAGATAAAATAAAAGGTTTTGACAGAGGTAAAGCATCCCCTTCACTATTGAACTTAATTAGGAGGGGAGTGCTTTACGTTTCTAAATCACTTTGAACAAAGCTTCATTAGCTATAAAATGAATCGGTGTATTTGGGAACATTTCAGCCATTCTTGTGGCAATGTCTTTCATCCCAGGTTCTTCACTTTCGGCATGACTAGTATGATTAAGGATTTATCTTTACCCTGAGCAATCGAATCGCGTACATATTCGGGAGTTTCCCATTCCGGTCCTTCGCCGTATAGGACGAGAGCAAGTTGATGTCTTTCAAAAAGGGGAATCACATTTGGGCCACCACCTCGAAACTCAGCCAATATTCCAACACGCGTACAACGCTTGGTCAAGTTGCCTACATAACGTAAGTAATCAATCTGGAGTTTGTCTTTTACATGATTTACAACTTCCTCAGTCGTCACACTTGGGATGTTCAGAATACTTGCTGCTGGCTGATACTCCTCCACATATTGGTCCCAATTTAATGCTCGAACTAAGCCCATCGTAATTCCGTCAGGCTTATAGCGATGTATGTAATCGTGTATACGGTATATGGAGATTCCTGAGTCTTTGATAAATTGATGTTTCTCCTCCAGTACTCGATTTTCTTCAAGATCGTTTTGGTCCCAATGGCTGTAAAATAACCCTTCATGGGTAATCAGAAGATTCGCCCCCAACTCAACGGTTTTCTTAATAGCACCATAGGTCGGCATAAACGAAACAGTGACTCCGGTTACCTCCATGTCGGGGGACCCGTATTTTAAAGTATCGACGGTATTTTCAAGCTTATCTTCCGAAGCTGTTAATTGTTGAATCACGTCTTTGAACAGTTAGGCTCATCTGTTAATTCATTTCACTAGGTTCTTTATTACTTATGCTCATTTTAATGGTTTCATTATACAGTATAAAGAGGGAGAGCGTTGGTTTGGCTGCAATCGATTACGCAAACAAGCCTTTAGCAAAAAATATTAAAAGAAGAATTGCTCCACCACTCCAATAAACAAGAAGGATAGAATGATAGTAGGTACGAGAAGTAAAAGCCTTGTCCCAAAACGTGTGGAACTGAAGCGTCTAAATATCTTCCAGATTAAGCTGAAACCAATCATCAAGAGAGGCAGCCCGATGCAAATGGCAATAAAATCTACCAGAGTAAACGGCTTACTAATATAGCCATCAATGAAAATATTAAAACCAAAAACGGTGCTTAGTAATAGGAACTGATAAACAAAAAAACGAATATAGCTCATTTTAGAACTCCTCTTAATTGTCATAATATCCCTTATAATAGTACATAAAATACCATATTGTCATTAGGAGTATCTCACTATTTGGATCTCCTATATAACTCAACGTTACAAACGTTAACAAAATTGTCTTTATTTTGAGCCTTATATCCTTTGCTTTTATGGTAAAATTAGGTAAGAAAGATAAACTTAGCCAAGCAAGGAGATGAGAAGGATGTTAACGATTTATTCTAGGATCGTCGTTCCTTATGATCATTCTGAGTTGAGCAAGAAGGCTTTGAAAACTGCAATGGCTCTAGCAAGGCAAGACAAAAAGATTGAGTTGTTAGTTGTGATGGTCATCCAACCAGAGGTAACAATCGCCTACCAACAAACTAACCAACGTGAAATTCAACGGGAAGCTTTTGGAAAGATACGGAGTTCAATTGAAACGGAGCTATCGGTATTACCAAACCGAACAAGAACGTTTGTATTGGAAGGAGCTCCTGCGCCTCTTATCGTGGATTTTGTGAAGGAATATGACGGAGACTTAATCGTAATGGGAAGCAGGGGCTTAAGTGGACTGAAAGAAGTGTTTTTAGGAAGCGTCAGCCATTATGTTGTCCAAAAAGCGACTTGTCCTGTTTTTGTAGTAAAATAATTGTCCAAATGCCTATATAAAATTAAAAATGGCGAACAGTGCTCTTACTGTTCGCCATTTTATATTTTAAAATCCTGGATCTACTAGCTAAATTTCAATAATTGATTAGAATCAAGGAAAACAATATTTTCTTCGGATAGAATGAAAGACAAACCTGAATGAGGGAAAAGAGGTGGATTTTTTTGAGAACTATAATCAATCATCTAATAGAACTGGGTGTGGAGCGACATCAGATTTTTGAGTCAGAAACCCTCGCTAATCATACTTTTACGAGAACGGGTGGACTTGCGGATATCTTTGTTCAACCGAGAAAGGTAGAAGATGTTATCCGTATTGTTCAATATGCAGGGAAAGAAAAAGTCCCTCTGACCGTTCTTGGGAATGGGTCTAATGTGTTAGTTAGCGATAGAGGAATTAAAGGGATTGTCATGAGTATGGTCAAGTTGAATGCTATTAAAGTTAAAGGAGAAGAAATAAAGGTGGGAAGTGGCGCGGCCCTTATAGACGTATCAAAAATCGCACTAACTCATCGCTTATCTGGCCTAGAATTCGCTTGTGGAATTCCTGGAACTATTGGGGGTGCTGTTGTCATGAACGCAGGTGCATATGGCGGGGAAATTTCATCGGTATTAAAGTGTGCTAAGGTGATGATGTCTACGGGGGATCTTCTCACTTTATATGAAAAGCATTTTCAATTTGGATACCGAAGCAGTACTTTTTCGAAAGAAAACTACATCATACTCGAAGCGACTTTTCAGTTACATAGGTTCAAATATATCCTTATTAAAGAAAGAATGGAACGCTTTACTCAGTTGCGCGAGGCAAAACAGCCATTAGAGTATCCTTCCTGTGGCAGTGTTTTTAAGCGACCACATAATCACTATACGGGTAAGTTAATTCAAGATTGCGGACTGCAAGGTTTTAAAATTGGTGGGGCAGAGGTATCATCGAAACACGCAGGTTTTATTGTTAATATTGGACATGCAACGTCGACTGATTATTTACGAGTAATTAGGCATATTCAAAAAAAGTAAAAGAGAAATTTGACGTTGACCTGGAAACAGAGGTTCAAATCCTTGGGTGAAAAAATACTAAGGCTAAAACATGGGATTAGCTTATTATCATTTACTGAAATTAATAAATGATGAAGGAAAAGATAGAGACTTGACGAAATAAAACTATTAATGTCAACGTCGCCTTGTCATACTGAATTGCAAAAACAGAATAGGTCCTAAAAGGAAAGTAGGTGCAAACAAATGGAATATGTGAAACTAGGTAATACTGGGATGGATGTTTCTCGTCTCTGTCTGGGTTGCATGAGTTTTGGTGCCCCAGAGCGTGGAAGTCACCAGTGGGTTTTAAATGAAGAAAAAAGTCGCCCAATGATTAAAAAGGCACTTGAATTAGGAATTAATTTTTTTGATACAGCGAATGTGTACTCAGATGGAACGAGTGAAGAAATTGTAGGGCGTGCTTTAAAGGATTATTCGAAGCGCGATGAGGTGGTCATTGCAACCAAAGTTCATGGGAGGATGCATCAGGGTCCGAATGGGGCTGGACTTTCGCGCAAGGCAATCATGAGTGAAATCGATAACAGCTTAAGAAGACTCGGGACCGATTATGTTGATCTCTATCAGATTCATCGCTGGGATTATGATACCCCGATTGAAGAAACGATGGGGGCCTTGCATGATGTTGTGAAAGCCGGAAAGGCAAGATATATTGGCGCTTCTTCCATGTATGCTTGGCAATTCCAAAAGGCCTTACATATTGCTGAAAAAAATGGCTGGACCCGGTTTGTCTCTATGCAGAACTACTTAAACCTTCTTTATCGCGAGGAAGAACGTGAGATGCTGCCGTTGTGTAAAGAGGAGAAAATCGGAGTGATTCCTTGGAGTCCCATGGCAAGAGGTCGACTAACTCGGGATTGGGATGCAACAACTGCGCGATCGGAAACCGATGAGTTTGGAAAATATTTGTATGAAAAAACGGCAGAATCAGACCGATTAGTCGTTGAACGGGTAGCACAAATCGCTGAAATACGCGGTGTTCCTAGAGCTCAAATTGCGCTTGCTTGGGTGCTCCAAAAAGACATGGTAACAGCACCAATCATTGGCGCAACGAAAATGTCTCATTTAGAGGATGCGGTGGCCTCTCTTGAGGTCAAATTGTCCCCAGAAGAAATCGTATTCTTGGAAGAACCTTATGTCCCACATCCGGTAGTTGGATTTAAATAAGGGTTTGTTTTTAAATGAATTCGAACATAATTACTTAAAATGGAAGTTCCAAGCTGCTTGGGACTTTCTTTTGGTTAGAAATATAGTTCCTAGGATTTAAAGTTAGTTTGTGGTAAAATTTTCACTTCGGAGAGCAATCCATCTAATACGTTTAAATTTTATCCTTTTTCCTGATTTTTACTAGTTCAACTGGATAAAACTAATTAATAGAAGGAACGTCTCTATAGAGAAAATGGAGTTGATAGAATGCCGAAAGCGAAGGCAAAAAGTGGTATTGGTAGAGGAACAGGCAAAAAGGGTTGGAATCGTTGGCAAGCAAAGGCAAACAAAGCAAAGACTAAACCCTACAAAAGCAAAGGCACAAAGATAGCTGATAATTCCAAGTCAAATGAAGAAAAATGATAAATTACCTGATATTACCTAAGTGAGTGGTTTATTTAGAAGCTTTTGCAGTCAATGAAACAGTAGCCTTCTTATTTAAGAAGGTTATTTTTTAAGGGAAATATTTTTTTCCAAACTATTGGGTATGGTAGAGTTTTTGTTAAACGTAAGGATCAGTGATATAAATTGGAAATAAGTAGAAAGTGAGTGAATGAATATTGGATACAAAAATTAGTGCAAAAATGAAAATAAACAAGCCAGCCAATGATGTGTTTGAAGCAATCGTAGATCCAGTAAAAATAGGGAAATACTGGTTCTCCTCGAGTTCAGAAAGATGGGAACAAGGCAAAACGGTTACCTTGAGGTATAATGAATATGAAGCAGAAGGGGATATAAACATATTAGAGCTAAACTTAAATAACAAAATTGTGTTTTCTTGGGGAGGGGAGCATGACGAAGCTACAATTGTTTCCATTAAACTTGAAGAGTTAGATCATAACCGTACAGTAATTGAAATAACTGAATCAGGTTTAAGAGCCGAGGACCCTGAAATTGTAAGTAAAATGTTAGGACAAAAAGAAGGTTGGGTGTATATGTTATCTTGTTTAAAAAGCTATTTGGAAAATGGGGTAACTGATTTAAGAGCATCACTAGTCCATTAGATCCCCAAAAGAGGGGAGGGAATCTCAAGAACAGTTTTTTAAATTGAAATCCCCTAGTAAAGGGAAATTTTGGTAATATGTATACGAATGGAAATTGTTGTACATATAAACTCAGGTTCACCATGTCTTTAATAAAGGCTCTTTTCACAAACTTTGTTGCTCTTGGATACAAATTCGGTTGAATTAAGCTTTGTTTCCCTTCAAAGTACCCTTTTATTAATGAGAAAAGAGCGCGCAAACTTCTTATCACGTACCAAATAGCTTATCTTGCGTTAAAATCGTCTTTAGGTAGTAAAAATCGGCTTTAAGATTTTTACAATTTTAACAACAATCTTTAAGAAAACAGCCTTAATAAAAAAATCGGGGGACAGGTTGCCCTTGTCCCTCATCCAGGTATCGTAATATGTTGTAGGTGGGTTTGATTGATCTTCATCACATAGGAGTGAGGCTTTTCCGCATTGCGCTTATTTAGCTCATTGAAGAGGTTCTTATATTCAACAATGGATATTTCTCTATGAATATATCTTTTTTGAACATAATCTAATAGTTCATTCGCGTGTAGTGGGGGCTGATTCTTTTCCAACTGAAAACGATGAATTAATTCCTCTAACATAAAATCACTCCATTTTTAGATTGTTTGCTAATTGAAAACGCTTCCATAGTCAAGTATAACATGTGATTTTGATATGATGAATTATTAAATAATTCAAATTATCGACACATTTCTACATTGCCTAAATGGTTAACCTCAAAAAAACAGCTTCAATGCCCAATAAAGATAAGGGATTGAAGCTGTTTTTTAACGATGTCGAAACATTCAAATCAAGATGAAACCAACGACTAAATACAACATAGTAGCAATTGATGCGCCAATGATGCAGATCTTCAATTTATAGCGAGCGTAATCAACGATATGCATATCAAGAATCGATGCTGTTGTAATCGTTGTATCTCCCAATGGGGAAGCTAATGCTCCAAAGGCCCCACTAGCAAACACAGCGCCAACGGTTAAGGGAATTGAGGCTCCCGTTGCGACGGCTAATGTCATCCCTAAAGGCATAAACAACCCCCAGGTACCCCAGGAAGAACCAATAAAATAACCTACCGTCGAACCAAGTAAAAAGATGATGGCAGGTGTTAAAAAAGCAGGCAGAAAGGATCCCAATGTTGAACTAATGAAAGCAGAAAATCCAAGGTCATCCGCTGATAACGTGAGCGCCCAAATGAGGACGAGCAGGCTAATGGCTTCCATCATCTGATTGCCCCCATCATAAAAATGGTACAACAATTCGTCCAATGGTTGTTTCCTGATAATATATAAAATAAACGACAATATCAGAGTGATAAAAACAGCTAAAAGCATCACAAAAGTGGCATCCGCAACCGAAAACGCCTCAAATACTGACTCAGCACCTCTTGCTGTACCGTCTTTCCACAAAAGATATAAAGACAATCCTAATAGAATAAAAACAGGAATAATTAAATTCCACGGCTGTGCTTTTACTAAATCCAATTCTCTTTTAATTCCAACCCGATGAAACTCATGCTCATGGTCATCCATAGGGGTGTTTGCTTTTGGTTGGTCTGACTTCTTTTTCGGATTCCATAGTGTTTGAATGATGCCAATAATCAACATGGCAATCGCGAAGAAATTAAAGAGAATGCTCAGTAAAAATACATGATAAGGCGACATATTTAGGTTTAATTCTAGAATCCCGCCTTCTACTAATGAGACCATAAACCCAACAAATGCTGTTGCCACTGGTAAGAGGACAATAATCGACTCCGTTGAAATGTCCAATATTAACCCGACCTTTTGCTTCGATAGGTTCATTTTTTTTACCAGAGATTTAATGATGGGACCGACCATCATAATACGAAACATTGGCATCATAAACGTAAACGGAAGGGTAAGCCAAATCACTCCTAGTAACCCCCGTTCCGAGTTAATTTTCGTGCCAACCCACTCAGAGAACCCTTTAATTCCGCCAGAGATGGTCATCATCCCAACAAGGCCACCAAATAAATAGAGAAAAGCAATGATCTTAATGTTGGTCTCGTCCGACAAGGTGGTGACGATATAGGTGACAGATTGATAAGGTCCGTCTACAACGTCTGTGGTCACAATAAATGAACCTACTAGCAGGCCAACCACAAGGCCAGGTAAAATGTTTTTGAGCCAAATCGACATTGAAATCACAATTAGAAACGGCAATAGAGAAAGCCAAGTATGTCCCAATTCTTTGCCTCCTAACTCAAAGCTGTCTGTACGAATAAAATTAGTTGATGAGTTCAATTTGTATAGTATTGCCTACGATGATTTTTTCTATGTTTCATTCTGTAAACGATGATGGATGGAGGGCGCGAATAACTAGGTTATATTTTTCGAAATAAAAAAGATACAGCTTAGTGTCCAAGTTAGTAGCCGTCATGTACGAAAGCACACATCCTGAAACCAGTGACTAGGGTTCCTTCCGGATAAAGTTTTCAATTTACGGAAAAAATACCTTTACTAGCTAACGGAGGTTTTTTTATGGAGAAACACAATATTAAATTGACTTCTTCCGAGGTCGCAAATCTATGGTCGAATTATATTGGTGATAGCATGTCCATTTGTGTGTTCAAGCACTTTTTAGCCCATGTCGATGATACTGAAATTAAAACGATCCTTGAGCACGCTATAGATTTATCGGTCCAGCATGTTGAAACGGTAAAAGGTATTTTTCTAGAAGAAGGAATACCTGTTCCCCAGGGATTTACTGATGAGGATGTGAATGAAAAGGCCGCCCGTTTATTTGAAGACCCATTTTATTTATACTATGTTAAAAACATGACAAAGGGTGGACTAGCCACGTATGGCGCTATTTTGCCAAATGTATTCCGTAATGATATTAGAGAATTTTTTATGTCTTGTTTATCTTCGACAATGGAACTATACAATGAGACGACTAATTTGCTTTTGTCAAAGGGGCTTGAAATTCGTTCCCCAGATATCCCTTACCCTACAAATGTAGAATTTGTAGAGAAACAGAGTTTTTTAGCTGGATGGTTTGGGGATAAACGACCACTTTCGGCTATTGAAATCACTCATTTATATGCGAATATCCAAACGAATAATTTAGGGGAAGCCTTAACCCTTGGATTTGCTCAAGTAGCGAAACGAAAAGATGTGAAAGATTATATTCTAAGAGGATTACAAATCTCAAAAAAGCATATTGAAAGCTTTTCCAAGCATCTCAAGTCAGACTCACTGCCTGTTCCAATGCCATGGGATCAAGCCGTGACCATTTCTAGTGAACCACCGTACTCAGATAAACTAATGATGTACCATGTTGGCTTATTAAGTAGTGCAGGAATGGGGAACTATGGTGTTTCGATGTCCTTGTCTCCGCGAAGAGATTTATCCACCTTATATGGGGAACTGATTGGCGAAGTGGGACTTTATGCCGAAGATGGGGCGAATATCAATATTAAACATAAATGGATGGAAAGACCTCCCCAAGCTGCTGACCGGGACGAATTAACGAAATAGCATTTTCTTTCCCTTTGCTTCAAATATAACAGTATCGATACTACCTGTTGGTTACTTGCCCGTGTAAAATATTGCACAAACAAAAATAAATGGCCTTTATCCTCGAAAAGATTAAGGCTTTTTTTATTCGAAAAATTAATAATAAAGGGATTCCCCGTACGGAGTTGATTGAGTGACAATAGGAGAAGTTGCTTTTTTTTGTCTTAAAACTGAATAATTTTAACAGTAAAAGCCTTTCATTATGGTATAATATTCCTGTCAACCGTAACTGGAAGGTGTGATATCCTGTGTCCGAAAAATTAAAACAAATAGTAAACGAACGTAATAGTTTTCTAGACATTTTAACTAAGGGAAGGTATCATCTCTTTCAAAAAAGAAGAGAGTTTACGATGTGTACAGAAACAGATAGACTACTTATTCGACCACTTAAGAAAACGGATTATTCAAACTGGCTAAACGAGTTTACTAACAGACTTCCTTCCCAGCACAAACACGATAAAGGGAGAATGAACATGAGTAACTGTAGCGAACAGTGGTTTGTTCAATTGGTGAGAGATCACCAAGAGTTAGCGTTGGCAGATCAAGCGTATATTTTTGGAATTTTTCGCAAGGATGATGACGCCCACTTAGGCATGGTAGACTTTTCGACCTTAGCAAGAGAAAACTTTCAATGGGGGCGGATAGGATATACCATTCACAATCAGTTTTGGCGCCAAGGCTATGGGAAAGAGGCGGTTCTCGCAGCTTTACAGCTAGCTTTTTCTGAGCTTCATTACCATCGAATCGAAGCACATATCAATTTGGATAACATGGCGTCGATTGAATTAGCCAAAAGTATCGGCATGGAATTTGAATGTATTCGCGAAGCGTTTCTCTTTGAAGCAGGAGAGTGGATTGACCACAGGGTTTACTATAAAAATGCTCATTAAGCTCTTAGAATAACTCTTTTGAATTTCATATGTCTAGTCGGACATAAGAAATTCCCTTCATCAAAAAAAGCCCTCTACTAAGGGCTAAATACGTTTTTTCATGCCGCATTGCCGACACTCTCTAACAAATGCATAATTGTGAACCGAGCTTTTAAAAAGAACATTTCCGCAATTATCACATCGACCACTTACTTTATCTGGGTATTCTTCGTAATCGTATATTTTTTCTAAATCATATTCCGTTTTTTCATTTTCCATCCTTCTGGCTCCTCCGTATAAGCTTTCTTATCCTATGATAACAAACTGTGCTCACCAGGGAAACCGTCTTTAGCAGATTCAGTCTCTTAGTTTGAAGCAAGATAATCACGATCAACGGCGTGTGGTGGTTGTTCCATCCAGCCATGATCAATCATGATGTTGGCACCGTCCTCTACATATCTCCCGGTGTCAAAGATCAGTTTTCCATACATGGTTCCAATATCCCGCCTACCATTTAAAGACATGGCATTGGCGTAGGTCCTAATCTTCATCGAAAACATATCAATTTTATGAGACATCATTAATTTATCAGAAAATGGCGGAATCGTTGTCGCCTCTACAAGGTCGTCGACCAATGGGGGAGCAGGTAAATCCTCTTTATATAGTTTTTCAGTTAATTGTTCTACATGATGCGACGTCATTTTTTTACCACGATGAAGAAAACTTCTAACATCGTCATTCTTAGCCACTTGATTAAACCCAATTAATAATGCTTTACTCGTTACATTGTTTTCAATGTTATCGAATAGATGAGCAATTTCTAATGCGTGAAGAGGTCTAACCTCACCGAAAACCCCATTTAAATAGCTTTGTTTGGTTACGAACGTGACATTTGTAGGGATTGGAATCGATGCTGGTTGTTGTAGACGTCCTTTTTTATCCAATGCTTCATTTACCTTCGTAATTAACTTTATTGTAGCTGAATTGCTGTAAAGGATGAATTCTTTTACATCAGGTTTCAGCATAATGGGGATGGCCGTTGAATAGATGCTCAATCCTGCCTTCGCCACATATTTCAAATAATAAAGGTAAAATAAGTCGGAAAATAGTCTAGGAGCATTTAAATCAACGTCCTTTTCCGTTAGACCTATTGGAGTTGGGTAATTTTCGTCCATAAAGAGCTTATTTGTTCTCTCTAGTAAATCGTTTGTTAGACTTAGTGCATCGTTTACAACTGTTTGTATTTCTTCGTCTTCTACATGTTGAAGAAAATAACTAAGTACACATTGAGAAAGGGTATTGCCCATATGAACAGCCCAAATTTTTCCAATTTCCGCAGATGTCATTTTTTTATTCATTTATCATAATTCCTTTACTAAGAATTTTTCCTTCAAAGTTTCTGTTAGTATTGGCAGAATGCATGGTTTGAATACGTTAAAAAACCATTCATAAAAGGTTTTCTGATGGAATACAAATACAATGGGTTCTAAATGATAAGGAATAAAGGACGAAACATGTGAGTCAGTTCTTTTGACGTATTATGTTAAATGCAATAAACTATATTAATATAATTTTATACTCTTTAAAGGGGAGTAGCTTTTACAGCAAAGTCGTCATTACGGGGATTAACGGTCTCTCGGCTTTGTTGGCAACTTATGTTGTTAGCAAGACCTTTATCAATTTTACAATTGGTAGAGGTCTGTCGTCATTTACAAAGACTTTTACCACTTGGTAAAGGTCTTTTGTTCGTTTAAAATATGTATGGAGGGGGAAATATGGTAAATATGAAAATGCCAGATATGCCAAACCATGTTAAGAAAGAAATTGAAAAACTTCAGGAGATTCTTAATCCATTCATGAAAAAAGTGGCCAAATATTCGATGTGGACGCTTCCTTTGGTTGTGTTCTCTTTCTTTAATTTGCTCAATCTTATCTATTTTGGTGCATTGAATCGAGACAACTTGCCTATAATTCTCTTTTTTGCTTTTACTGGAGCCATTGGAATGGCCTTGTACAAGGAAGTGAGAATTCAACGTAAAGAAATTCAGAAAATAAGTGCTAAGTATATTATTGAACGGATTAAAAAGAGTGAAATAGCGACTGAATCCCATAAAAATCAGTACATTGCCCTCGTTAAAGAACAATCGATTGGGAAGATGATGAATCATTTCATCATGTTTTTAAATGAAGAAGAAAATCGTAGAAGGTTACTGAATTAAGAATTGGGAAATAGAGGTCAAATCCACTGCGATTTGACCCTTTATTTTTCAATCAATATTCTTTCCTTGTACGTTTACCTTCTCAATCTTCAGATGGTTCATTAATTAGAAACCCAGCAATGTATTTTTATGTATTTTTTATCCTCATGTGTAATCTCTCCATTAATAGTGAAAAATACTATATAGAAGTAAATTATCTCATTCACTAGGGGGAATCATCAAACATGGGGTATGACCAAAAGTATGCGATTCGAAAACGGGGACCTCAAAGTGATGAATATGAATTTATCCTTTACCTTGATGATCAATTAACAGAGTTTGGGAGTGAATTTGGGGAAAGGACAAGTTCTCGACAATCGCTCATCATGACCACAAGAAAGGTTATCGCTGAGCGATATCCGACAATCAAAGTGACAATGGTTAAGGTCATGACTGGCGGTATTGTCGTGGCCGCGATGCCGCTTACTACTGAAAAGGCTTCAGCTCAAGCAGCACAAGTAAAGCAATAAAGAGGGGATATATTAAGGGGATTCAGAGTTCTCTTTAACGGTGCAAAACAACAACAAATTTCACGATAAACAGAGTGCTAAACCTCAAAGATTTTAGCACTCTAATTTTTGTTAAGCTGTAAACATTAAGGAATGCTTTTCTTTCCTTTATAAATGAGGCATCATCCAAAAGTGGGTGGTGCCTCTGTTAATTTGAACGGAAGATAAAACATTTAGCTCTCTTCTTACATAAGAAACCTATAATTGTTCACTATACATATTAAGATGAATTTGAGTTCAAATTTTGGCTACCATTGTTATTATTTAACGTACTAAAAGTATCCACTAGACAGGGAGACAATTAAAAGGAGAGAAAGTGGCCAAAGTATGATCCTAACAACAGAACTGTTTTCGGTAGAAAGGATGAAAGTATGATTTCATTTCGCGGGGATGCTCATAAAATTTACCTACAATTAAAAAATGCCTCAAATAAAGGGCAATCCTATAAACAGATGGCAGGTTTGGTAGAAATTGAAGAAATCAAACAGTTTTATCATTCAATCGATAGCAGTACCTTAAAATTGATCTTTTATCGAATGATAAAAGAAAAAAACGGTTCAGGGATTGTCCCAGTTTTTGTTTCATCTATTCCTTGGTTTCTATTTATGTTCTCAAACAAGTTACAAGACTTTCTATTCCAAGATGGTCGCTTTATCTGGCTCATTATCTTTGCTTTGCTCTATTTTTCGATTTTGATATCAAGTGTCATACTCCATTTTAGAGAAAGAGCTTGGGCAGCCGCACATATTGAGATCATTCAAGATATCTTAAAGAAAAGAAAAGATACAGACATAGCATGAGGAACCTCTAATCAAAATCCACTCCATAAGGTCCACCCTTGTTTCCACTTGGTACCAAGGAAACTAAGCCTGGTACCAAGTGGGTCTGTGTGTTTCTAGTATCAAGAAGAATGGTACATAAAAGTTAATCAACAATTCAGGGCATACTAACACAATTAGAATGTTGCTAAGTAGGAGGAAAATGTTTTGAAGAAGCTACTACCTTTTGGAATCATAATCGGCTTGATGCTAACCCCTTTATTGACAAATGCCCATGTAAAATGGTTCACAGAGGTTGAGCCTCAAAAGGAATCCATCGAACAAATATTATCGCCATTATTTATGTCACTAGCCTTAACTGCAGCGGTGGTCCTTGGAGTACTGACTTTGCTTATTCCTAAAACAACCAATTGGAAACAAATTCAAAATTGGGATGTGCGGCTTTCGAGTTTAAGGAAATATTCAAGAATCATTTTAAAATACGGCACCGCCATCGCTTTAATCATTCAAGTGGTGAATGGAACGTTATTTGCTCCCGAATTGCCGATTACCAATACCTTAACAACGGTGTTAGCATGGATAAGCATCGCTTTATTGCTCGTCCCACATCCTATTTCCACAAAATTAGGGGCAGCCTTATTACTTGGATTATTTGTTTATGTAACAATGAACTTTGGAATATTTCACATGCTTGATTATGGATTTTACGTTGCCATTATCGGGGTCCTATTAGTTGGAAGAACAAGATATGAAAATGTTGGATTCCCATTTTTATATTTAGGGACTGGTTTGTCGCTTTGTTGGGTTGCGGTTGAGAAATGGGTGTACCCGACGATGAGCTTGGATATTGTCGTAAATCATCAGGTGCCAACCTTTGGCTTTGATCCAGGTATTTTCATTGTCATGGCAGCATATATCGAATTTGTTGTAGGGTATTTACTAGTTGTGGGGATTTTGAACAGGGTTCTGGGGCTAATCGTTACGGTGATTTTTGTGATGACTACGATGTTGTTTGGAATGAAAGAGGTTATTGGCCATTTTATGGTCCACATTGTGTTAATTATTTTTATCATTGAAGGTGTTTCCTTTTACAATCCACCAATCAAAATGCATAAAACAAAGGTTGACCAGTTTATTTTTGTGTTCTTAAACTTCTTGTTTGTTTTATCCACATTTGTTTTAATCTATTATCGATTTGCTTAGGCATGTTCAGTAGTGATAGCTGAGAATAGAAATCCCTCATCATATTTTACATAAAGTTTGGAATAGACTTTATTGTAGCTTGTATGTTGAGGTGATAGATATTAATTTTCTTAAAAACTTCAGGGAATTTGCTGTTAGGGGAAATGTGGTCGATATGGGCATAGGGGTTGTTGTTGGAACGGCATTTAGTAAAATTGTCGACTCGCTCGTATCAGATTTTATCATGCCACCAATTGGGCTAATGCTTGGAAAAGTGAATTTCTCTAATCTACACATCAATTTATCGGGGGGACATTATCACACTCTGGATGAAGCGAAGGAAGCGGGTGCGGTAACCATCAATTATGGAGTTTTCCTTGATTCCATCCTCCATTTTGCCCTTATTGCTTTAGCAACCTATTTTACCATCGTGCAAATCAATCGCCTAAGAAGAGCCCCGGCAGAATCCCTCACAAGAAGGAATGCCCATATTGTTTTGTAAATATTCCATCAAGAGCCCTTAGGTGTCCTCAATGTACCACCAGCTTAGATGGCGAGGACAAGTCAGTACAGAAAAAAGCTAGTCATCAATCAGGACTAGAAAATGGAAACCCGGGGAAACGAAGTATAATCGGAGTAGCGAATCCTCATCAAGTGAAAGTGAATATAAAATAAAACCACTGATCCTAATCTTTTTTTGGCGTAATTCAAAAAGAAAAAGATCACAACTTGATCGGATTGAACAAAAGCTAAACACATTAGAAAAAAAGCAAGGATAACCTATCATAAAAAGAGCAGTTAATCGGGCGAAATCGATTTAGCAGCTCTTTTTTTATTTGGTGATTTTAGGATGTTTTATTTTCATACTAGTCGTTGTAATAAGAATAGTTTGAATATAAGGAAAATTAGTGGTATGATTTTATGTAAATGAAAACGCTTAATTACATACATAGGAAAGTTTGATGATGAGGTGGGATGGAATGAAAAAAAATAATAGCCTGGGATTATACGCGGTTATTGGCATGCTTACAACCACTGTAGTCCTGGCTTTCGCTAGATTATCTTATGGTGTTGTTCTCCCGTTTATGAAAGATGGTCTAGACATATCTTATCAGCAAGCTGGGTATCTTGGGACAACGACGTCATTAGGGTACTTGTCCACCGTGGTATTTGCCGGAATTCTTGCTACAAAATGGGGTGGAAAACGAACGGTTATCTTGGGAATCTCGCTTGTGACCGGAGGCTTCATTGGACTTGCGTTAGCACCCTTTTACTGGATGATGTATATTTTCATGCTATTTTTAGGTGTAGGTACGGCTTTTACCTATACTCCATTCATTTCGCTGCTTGTCGCACGGTTCCCGCAAAAAAAAGGGTTAATGATTGGCCTTGCAACAAGTGGGGTTGGAATCGGAATGCTGTTTGCCGGAATCGTTGTTCCTTATTTAGGTAATATTTATGGCGATATGGGCTGGAGATTGACATGGGGGATTTACGCTGCTGTGGGATTTGTCGTTGTACTCCTAACGCTTCGTTTTATTGAACATACTCCAAATGAGACAGAAAGTGTAAACAAAGTACAAAATACTTCGCCAAAAGAAATTTATACAAATCCCAATGTGATGGTTGTTGGATTCATTTACGGCATTATCGGAATCGCATATATTGTACAGGTTATCTTTGTAATGAGCTTTATGATTGAATCTGGGGTTAGCAACAAAATTGCTGGACAATTAATGGCGGTTAACGGAATTTTATCAATATTTAGTGGGTTTATATGGGGAGCGATCTCTGATAAGCTAGGCAGAAGATTTTCATTAATCAGCACGATGGGACTTGTGTTGTTATCTATGTTGGTTCCCGTGTTTTTTCCGACCTTATTTGGCTTTACCATTCATATCATTGTGATTAGCTGTACGATTACTGGACTATTTACTTTAATACAAGCTTCAAGCATGGACCATGTAGAAGCAAAGGATATGCCTGTAGCGTTTGGGTATGTGACGTTTTACTTTGCGGCCGGACAATTGATAGGACCAACGATTGCTGGATGGTTGATTGATGGCTTCGGAGGATTCAAAACAGCCTTTTTATTCTGTGCAATTTGTTTAGGCGTTGGCTTTGCATTGACGCTTAAAGTGAAAAATTCTGAAGAAGTCCAGCAGGTAGATACGCCAATTACAATCGAATCTTGATGCTGTATTACCATGCAGTCAAAATCTATTTATACAGAGAGTTAAAAAGCTATTTCATTCGCTGGGTACAGCATGTGAGGTGGCTTTTTTTGTTCGTGAGTTGTTCACATTTGCTTTCCTTTCTTCATATTAACTCGATATTTATTATCTATACTTTACCTATTCATGTATTACTTCCATCAATGGTAAAGGTAGTGAGGAAAATGACTTTTAAAAAGGAAAGAATTAAGGTGTACGATATGACCTGTACGTCTTGTGAAAAGCGGGTAGAAAGGGTAGTCTCTAAACAAAACGGTGTAAAAAAGGTAAAAGCAAGTTATAGCGGACAATTTGCTGAGATTGAGTATGATGACAAAATTATAAGTATGGAAGAAATAAAAACTGAGATTCAAAAAGTAGGCTATTCAACTGAAACGGAAAAAGACCATAAATATATTGGAATCCTAATGATAGTCGCAGCAGTCGTGTTGTTAGGGATGAATACGAGTGGTTTTGATATGGATGCAAAACTTGCGAATGCTTCGTATGCGGTATTATTTATCGTTGGTGTTCTCACTTCAATTCATTGTGTCGGCATGTGCGGTGGAATCATGCTTTCTCAAAGCATTAATAAGGAAAACAAGAGTAAATTCGAGGCGCTGAAGCCTGCTATTTTGTACAATGCAGGAAGAGTTGCTTCCTACACTCTACTTGGGGGAGTAGTAGGAGCAATTGGCTCTGTTTTTGCTTTATCACTGTCGGCACAAGCTGGTTTACAAATCTTTGCGGGCGTCTTCATGATTATGATGGGCTTAAACATGGCAGGGTTTAGCGCTTTTAGGAGGCTTCAAATTAAATTACCTGCTTCCGCGTGTAAGATTCAAAGCAAACCAAGAACACCGTTTCTCGTTGGATTTTTAAATGGGTTAATGCCTTGTGGACCCCTGCAAACCATGCAAATATTTGCACTAGGGACCGGAAGTGCCGTAGTTGGGGCCTTATCCATGTTTATGTTCTCTCTAGGTACGGTACCACTAATGCTGACGTTTGGGGCAATTTCTGGTCTATTAAGCAAGGGATATACAAAAAAGTTACTGAAATATAGCGGAATATTTATTATTGTCCTAGGAATCACGATGGGAAACAGAGGTTTGGCTCTTGCAGGAATGAATGTAAGCCCAATGGCAATCTTGACTAATATAGGGGCATTTGGTACGGATCTCGCTTCGGCTAATGCTAAAAAAGCAACAATTGAGGACGGAGTACAATATATCGATATGACAGCAAGCTACCAAGGATATACCCCCAATCAGTTATATGTACAAAAAGACATACCTGTCAAATGGGTCGTTGATGGAAAGGAACTGACCGGTTGTAATAATACCATCGTTATTCCTGCTTTAAGGATTCAGCAGAAACTACAAAGTGGGGCCAACATGGTAGAGTTTACCCCTGGTGATGAGGATCTGAATTTTAGCTGTTGGATGGGAATGATTCGTGGAACCATCAAGGTTGTTGATGATTTGGAAACAGTCGCAACGACTAGTAGTGAGGCTTCTTCTACTGATCCATCAAGTGTAGCGACATCAAGCGAAGCTACTGAAACTGAAGTTTACGAAAGTATCTATGGCGAAGATATTAACCAAGTAGCTACCGAGCGCCTGGTTAAAAAAGCCTTGCTAGAGAATGGAGAGCAAACGATTGATATCAAAGGGATTGGCTATGAATTAGAACCCCTTATTATCGTGGCGAATAAACAGATTCCGACCAGGTTTACAATGGATTTAACTTCTTTCAATGAACCAGACGAGAAGTTTACGATTACGAATGTAAATACTTTGGAAATCATCCATGAATTTAGCGCAATAGAAGGAAAGGTGGAATTGGAATTTACCATCGAACAAGCTGATTCATATGGAATTTATTTGGATGAAAGACTACTAGGAATCATTGAAGTTGTCGATGACCTAAATACAGTAGATTTAGAAGAAATTAGAAGTCTCTATCTCCGTTAAGAATTTTCATATTTACAGTTTAGGAAACTTCTAATTGAAACTAGATATAAAATAGTAATTATGTAAAAATAGTGACAAAAGTCCCTAAAGCCATTTCGTTACAGCTTATTCAAAAATTCTGCTTAATTTCTGCATATATTTCTTTTAAAGTTTAAATGTGGTTAATAGAATCTCGCTAGATAAAGAAAAGAGGAAGGAGTGAGCCAATTGAAGCGTTTAATTCTTTTACTAGTATTGGGAATGCTTTCAATGGGGATTGCAACCGGCTGTAGCTCAGATCATGAAGCAGAAGCCGAGACCCTTGATACCAAACATAGTGAAATGCCAGAATATGTACTTAATTCTTCGCCGATTGTACAAGAAACATATGTTATGGCATCAAATCATCAAGATGTCTTAGCTGCTGTTCCTTGTTACTGTAATTGCTATGAATCAGCAGGTCATACTAGCAACTTGAATTGTTTTATTAAAGAGGTTGGTGCTGACAATGCCGTTACAGAATGGGATCCCCATGGGATAGCCTGAGACATTTGTGTAGAAATCGCCCGTGAGGCGATTGAAATAAAGAATGATGGTAAGGATTTAAAAGAAGTGAATCGATTAATTACGAAGAAATACGAAAGTTATGGAATTCCAACTCCTACTCCAATACCAGAATAGGGGATGAACATGAAAAAATGGTTGATTAGTTTAGCTGTATTTAGCTCGATTGTCGTCATTGTCTTGTTAGACCCTTCTCCTGATCGTGAATCACAGGCAGAAGAAAATTCTATAGTACTAGGAGAAAAGGTTTACACTGAATTCTGCGTTGATTGTCATGGGGAAAACGGAAAAGGAGAAGGTGCTCAAATCGGGACAGCTTTAAACAATCAACATTTTTTAAGTACCTTTTCTAATCAAGATATCTATAAAATAATAGAAGACGGCAAAAAACAAACGTTGATGCCAGGGTTTGATGTTCTTGAAGCAGAAGAAATTGATGCAGTTGTCTCGTTCATCCGTAACTGGCAAAAGGATCGATTGGACCTTGAGGCTCCATCGGTTATCGAAGGAAATGTTACTAACGGTAAGAAGCTATACAATTTATACTGCATCACCTGCCATGGCGAAACGGGTAGTGGCACTTTAACAAAGGCCGCGGCGATCGCTAACCCCACCACCCTTGAAAATATGACAGCAGAGCAAATGTGGATAACCGCAGCATATGGTCGGGAAGAAACGAGAATGGGACCATCGTTAAAAGGGCTAGAAGGAGTACGTCAACTAGAAGAGCAAGAAATTAGTGACGTTATTACCTATATCCGGCGTGATTTAGTCGATAGGTATAACCCTGCAGAATCGAAGCATAGTACTCATGCCATTGTTGAATAGGTTATATTAGAAGGAGAGCACTCCCACACAATTTTGGGAGTGTTTTTTTCATAGTTATAGGCTTATATAAAAAAAGGATTGGTACGAGGACCAATCCGATTAACTTCTATTAAAATTTATTCATGTTCTTTGTTGCCTGGACTTCTGGTGTTTCTGCTCCTTCTGTACCATGGCAGGCATTATACATTTGTTGTAGTTCATCATCTGAAAAGTTCGGATGCATTTCCTTCATAAATGGAAGCATTTCCATGAAATTTACTGTGCCTTCGCCAGACTGATCTGTTTGTGCAAGGGCAAACGTCCCAGCACCTAAAACGAAAGCAATACTCATGATGCCAATCATTAGTTTTTTCAATAGTTTCATCTCCTTTCTTTCTTTTAGATTAGGCAATGAGTATCAAGAAAATATGAAGAAATTAAGATACGGGTTCAAAACGAGATCGTTTTTGTCATTTATGTGAGCAACTGCTGCTATGCATATTTTTTTGATAGTTTTAAAGTATAATATAGCTTATTAACCTTGTGGGGGTATTCATATGTATCAAGTTCTCTCCGAGATCAGTCAATTCTTAAGCAGCCCCTTCTTTAACATCGTAAACGGGACAAAACAATTTCCTTTGTTGGCAGCACTGGTGTTAGGTTTAATCGGGGCATTAGCACCCTGTCAATTGACAGGAAATATCGGTGCGATTACCTTTTATGGGAATAGGAGTATTCAATCAAAGCATCAATGGGTTGAGATTGGATTCTTTGTACTCGGAAAAATAGTCGTCTTTACATTATTGGGATTAGCCGTTTGGGGTCTAGGTCGGGGATTTCAGGACCTTTTGCCGGAATTTTTTTCTATATTTAGAAAGTTCATTGGTCCGGTTTTCATAATAATTGGTCTTGTTCTAGCAGGGATTCTCAAAATGCGATGGTTGGATTCTATCTCATCACATCTTCCAAAATTTGAGGGAGAAGGGAAGCTCGGCTCTTTTCTAATGGGAGTTAGCTTTTCAATTGCCTTTTGCCCAACGATGTTTTCTCTGTTTTTCTTTTCCTTAATGCCTCTCGTTTTAAGTACATCCTATGGTGTTGTCTTACCCTCAGTATTTGCGATTGGTACATCTGTTCCAGTGCTAATTTTTGCAGCGATTATTACGTATATCGGCTTAGATGGAGCATTATTGAAGAAAAGTAGGAAAATAGGGAGAGTTATTCAAACGTGTGCCGCTATTGTTTTTATTTTCCTCGGTATCCTTGATACGATTACTTATTGGTTTTAATGAGTAGGTCAAAAAAAACCTTTATACGAACGACCCTTCCGTATGCTAAAATGAAAAAGGTGTTTTTTGATTATTGACGTATAAGGAGATAACTGATGGAATTTGAATTATTAACTCTACTAAAGTATTTATTTCTAGGGCTATTACAAGGTTTTACCGAGCCAATCCCGATATCTTCGAGTGGACATCTCGTACTTGCACAGTATTTTATGGGAATTGAAACGAGAAGTTTATCGTTTGAACTATTAGTAAATGCAGCCTCACTATTGGCTGTACTGATTATATACAGAGATGACATTATTCGTCTTGCTAAAAATGGAGTTTCATTTATTGCTACCAGAAACCCTGAGTCTAAAGCGGACTTTATGTTTATCGTTTATCTAGTGGTGGCGACTATTCCAGCGGGTGTAATTGGAGTCTTATTTAATGATGTGATTTCTGAGGTACTCAAAGGAGTCCATATTGTAGGGATCACATTAATTGTAACCGGAGTGGCGTTGTTTCTTATCCGTAATCTTAGAGGAAGAAAGCAGGATGGCGATATTACGCTGAAAGACTCGATTATCGTTGGTTTCGCACAAGCAGTAGCGTTAATTCCTGGAATCAGTCGTTCGGGTGCAACCATTGTCGCATCAATGGGCTTAGGGATGAAACCAGAAACAGCATTACGTTTCTCCTTTCTATTATATATCCCAGTAAGCTTTGGCGGTACGCTTCTAAGCATTACCGACATTGCAAATGATCCTAATCTTAGTCAGCTATTCATTCCGTATCTAGGTGCATTTATTGTATCCTTTATTGCCTCCTATTTCTCACTAAAATGGTTTATGGGCATCATGGCAAGAGGAAACCTAATCTACTTTAGTATCTATTGTTTTATCGTAGGAGCAGCAGTTCTGATTTTCGCTTAAGACAAGAAAGCTATCTTCATTAGATAGCTTTTTCTTTTTGGGGGAGAAAGTTTTAGAGAAAAGATTTGGAGAATTGAATTGGAAACAAATTTCTTTACCCTCGTTTAAAAATAGGTTTATAATACGATAATAGTGATAATTATCACAGGACCAGTTTCGGTCCTTTTTATATTTATATATAGATTAGGTGGTTTAAAAAAATGGAAAATCCTTTATATCGTGTTTTACTTTATTATCAATATGTTCCGATTGAAAACGCAGAACAGTTCACAGTGGAACATTTACAATTTTGTAAGGACCTTGGATTAAAGGGACGTATCTTAGTTGCTCAAGAAGGCATTAACGGAACCGTTTCTGGTACCTTCGAACAAACCGAGCAGTATATGCAGACAATGAAGCAGGATCCTCGCTTTGCTGATATGGTATTTAAAATCGATGAAGCCGATCAACATGCATTCAAGAAAATGCATGTCCGTCATCGCGAAGAACTTGTTACTCTAAGGTTAGAAGACGATGTAAACCCTTTGGAACTTACAGGGAACTATTTAAGTCCAAAAGAATTTTATGAAAAAATGCAAGATGAAGATACAGTGATTATCGATGCACGGAATGATTATGAATATGAATTAGGCCATTTCCGTGGTGCGGTAAAGCCTGATATTAAAGCTTTTCGTGAATTACCGGACTGGATTCAGGAAAATAAGGACCTTCTCGAGGGCAAAAAGATCCTAACGTATTGCACTGGCGGAGTTCGTTGTGAAAAATTCTCTGGATGGTTAAAACAAGAAGGCTTTGAAGATGTTTCCCAGCTTCATGGAGGAATTGTTACGTACGGAAAAGACCCAGAAGCACAAGGTCAGCTATGGGATGGTCAATGCTATGTGTTTGACAACCGAATCAGTGTTCCTGTCAACAGAGTGGAGCACGTCATTGTGGGGAAAGACCACTTTACTGGCGAGCCATGCGAACGCTATGTAAACTGTGGCAACCCTGAGTGCAATAAACAGATTATATGCTCAGAGGAAAATGAACACTTCTATATGCGCGGCTGCACACATGAATGCCGGACACATGAAAGAAATCGTTATGTCCATGAACATGGTTTGACAGAAGAAGAAGTAACAGTTCGGTTAAACAAGATTGAGAAAAGAAATAATGTAGTTACAGGGTAAAAGATTCTATCTTTTACTCTTTTTTTAATCTTAAGGAGGGAAATTTTATGGTAACTGAAATACAATTAGATAAAACACCAATTACGGTTTACACATATAACGAAGAAATGATAAATGGTTTACATAAAATATCAGTTGAGTTTAAGGTCACCAGTGAGGATTATCATGATGTGGCGACATTGCTTTACAAAGGGATATTTGAGGTTAAGGTTCCAAGTCGGAGTTTAGCTTTTACAGGGAAAATTATTAAATACTCCACTTCCATTACAAATCTGTATGAAAAAGGTCAAGTGGGTGATTATCGGATAAGTCTTCTTGAAGTTCAGGATGAGAAAGAGGGAAACTAAGATGAGGTTAAGCATATTGGATCAAGCTCCGATTGCTTCGGGCCAAACGGCGAGAGAGGCTTTGTTGGATTCGTTGAGGCTTGCTCAAGCTGGGGAGAATTTGGGATATTCGAGATATTGGATTGCCGAGCACCATGACTTGTCAGGGCTAGCCTGCTCTGCACCTGAAGTGATGTTAAGTTATATCGGTGCAAATACCAACCATATTCGGATTGGTGCAGGCGCAGTGCTATTGCCGCATTATAAGCCGTACAAGGTGGCAGAGTTATATAATATGTTAGCAACGCTATTTCATGGACGGGTTGATATCGGGATTGGTCGTGCGCCAGGCGGATCTGCCGAAGCTACGAATGCATTATCCGATAACTATCTCCAGCAGGTCTGGAAGTTGCCTGAGTTAGTCAGTGATTTGCTTCATTTTTTAGACGATGATTTTGTCACAGACAATGAGCATGCTAGCTTATCTGCGTCTCCAATTCCACAAATTGCTCCAGAACCATGGCTTCTTGGGACCGGTAAAAAAAGTGCCGAGCTTGCGGCTAAAGTAGGACTCCCTTATGCATTCGGACAATTTATGAGTCAAAGTGACGGAGTAGCCCTCGTTAAACAATATCGTGATGAGTTTATTCCAAGAAAAGAAGGCGAACGGTCTCAAGTCATTTTAACGGTTTCTGTTATTTGCGCAGAAAGTAGCGAAAAAGCAGAAGAGATTGCCTTAAGCTCTCTCGTTTGGGGACTTCAAAGAGAAAAGGGGAAAGGGCAGCAAGGAGTTCCTTCCATAAATGAGTCGAAGGAATACCCCCTTTCAGAAAAGGAATTACATACGATTGAGAACCAAAAACAAAATATGATCATAGGTAATCCGCAAGAGGTTGCTTCGGAGCTACGAAAACTTCAAGCCTTGTATCAGGCTGATGAAATCATGATTGTGACCATTACCAACTCGATAGAAGACCGTATCCACTCGTATGAGCTAATCATGGGTGAAATAAAAAAATAACGAAGTATAGAAAATTTCGCACCTTATTGAAAAATAGAGAATAATAGATAAAGAATGGGGAATTTCACTATGGTTGAAATAATCGGAAATAAAGTAGTCCTAAAAGCGGCAACAACAGAAGATATTGATGAATTATACTTCTGGAAATACGAAGAAAAGGGACAAGCAGCAAAGAAGTGGAACGGACCTTATATACCTGAAGAAAAAATAAGCAAAGAAGAATACCGAATACAATGGAAGCAAGAAATATTTCCAGGTATTCCTGGTTCGCTTATTATTAAAAGCGGTGGCAAAGCCATTGGTTACGTTGGGTCGTATTGGGTGGATCAGAACACGAACTGGCTTGAAACGGGTATTGTGATTTATGATAAAAATTTCTGGAACGGTGGTTATGGTACTGAAGCCTATCAACGATGGATTAATTATCTCTTTGCATCTACTGATATACATAGATTAGGTATGTCTACTTGGTCAGGTAATATAAGAATGATGAAGGTAGCAGAAAGAATTGGGATGAAAGAAGAAGCGCGAATAAGAAATGCAAGAATCGTAGACGGTGAGTATTTTGATGCCATTAAAATGGGGATATTACGAGAAGAATGGGAGGGAAAAACGAATAGATAATGATAATGTAAAACTATCAAAGATGATATTAACAGAAGTTGTTGGTTATTATCTTATTGGCTTGTCACATTTGGAGGGGCATACACTTGGAAGATAACGCAGTTCAAATAGTAGATAAAATTTTAAAAATGAAACAAGGTCCAAGAATGATTCTAGGAATCGACGGTCTAAGTCGTTCTAGAAAAACGACATTAGTTAAAAAAGTTGAAAATCATCTTCGAGGTTTGAACATTCCTGTCTGTTTATTTCATATAGACGACTACATTGTGGAGAGAAAAAGACGGTACAACACTGTTTATGAGGAATGGTATGAGTACTACTATTTGCAATGGGATGTAGAGTGTTTAACAGAAACTTTTTTCAAGGAACTAAAGATGTCCAAAGAATTAAACTTACTAAAGTACGAGCGTTACTCTGATACACAAGAATTACAGGTAGTGAGTATACCTGATACTTGTGTAATAATAATTGAAGGAGTTTTTCTGCAAAGAAGTGAGTGGAGAACATTTTTTGATTATATGATTTATTTGGATTGTTCCAGAGAAAAAAGATTTAAACGTGAAAGTGGTGTAACACAAAATAATTTAAAAAAATTCAAGGAGAGATACTGGAAAGCAGAAGATTATTATATAAAAACAGTATTTCCAACAAACCAAGCTAATTTTGTTATTTCGAATGAGGTTCAAATCGAATGAGTGTGAAGGCTAACACTACTGGGTAGCTTTCGTTAAAATAAACAAATAGAAACAAAGAAACGACTCGGTAAAATATAACCAAGTCGTTTTTAATTGTTATTTTAGTTGTGAATTACATTCCCTAAATCGTTCGTATTAGATTGTGTTTTTCTGTATATCTCACAACACATGGATCTTATAAAGGTGAAGTTTTTTTCTATAACGACCTTACATACTCCTGAACCATTTCCACGGTTACATTTTTTCTTTTGGGAAGCATTCGAACTGTTAAACGGTTCATTTGATTGGTCACTTGGTTGATTTTATCTGTAGTAAAGGGTTGCCCCTGTTTGCATAATTCTACTGCTTCTTCTATATAAGCCTCACGTAGTTGATCCATTCGTAAAAACTCTTGATAGTCTTGATTCTGGTGATAAGCATGCTTGATTAAGTCTTTATGTACACTCATGGTTTTCTCCTCGTAAATTAAATTTAGTAAATTTGCAATCTTTTTCCCTACTATACCATATCGCGACACTATGATTAAGTTTTTATTACCGAGAAAAATAATTTAAAATATGCTACAATGTTTTATAGTAGATATTAGTACCTAGTAATAAAACGAGTGGGGAGATTGAAATGAAAAAACGAGTTGTCATTACAGGAATTGGCGCAGTTACTCCATTGGGAAATGATGTTTTTACTACTTGGGAGAACATCAAAAATGGTGTGTCAGGGATTGCTCCAATCACAAAGTTTAATGCAGAGAATAATAGTGTCAAAGTGGCAGGTGAAGTGAAGGCATTTGCGCCAGAAGAATTTATTGATAGCAAAGAGGCAAGAAGAATGGGACGCTTTACGCAATTCGCTGTCGCGGCTAGTAAAATGGCGATCAACGATGCCGGCGTTGTGATTGGGAAAGATATCAGTTCCGAGCGTGTAGGAGTCTGGATTGGCTCAGGCATTGGTGGTTTAGATGAATTTGAGATCCAGCACAAGCGCTTTTTAGATAAAGGCCCAAGACGGGTGAACCCGTTTACCATCCCAATGTTAATTCCCGACATGGCAGCAGGCCGTGTTTCAATAGAATTAGGTGCGAAGGGAATCAATAATTGCTCGGTCACAGCATGTGCATCAGGAGCAAATTCAATTGGTGATGCCTTCCGAGTGATTCAAAACGGGGATGTCGAGATGATGGTTGCAGGTGGAACTGAGGCAGCAATCACAGAAATGACGATTGCTGGCTTTAATAATATGACCGCTCTTTCTACGAACCCTGACCCAAATAGCGCAAGTCGACCATTTGATAAAAATCGTGATGGTTTCGTTATTGCCGAAGGCGCCGGAATTTTAATTTTAGAAGAGCTCGACCATGCTGTCTCGCGAGGAGCAAAGATTTATGGGGAATTGGTTGGCTATGGTGCTACAGGCGATGCTTATCATATTACAGCTCCAGCACCAAAAGGAGAGGGAGCACAAAGGGCGATGGTGTTAGCATTGAATGATGCCAAACTCTCACCGGAACAAATTGACTATATCAATGCTCACGGAACGAGTACCCCGTACAATGATTTATATGAAACCCAAGCGGTAAAAGAAGTATTTGGTCAACATGCCTATGAACTTTCCATTAGTTCGACGAAATCGATGACCGGGCATATGCTTGGAGCAGCTGGCGCAGTTGAAGCAATCCTTTCATTGTTATCATTAAAAGAAGGAATTGTCCCACCCACCATCAATTACCAAACAGCAGATGAAGAACTAGACTTAGATTATGTTCCAAATAATGCAAAGAATAAAAAGTTGAATGCTGTACTATCGAATTCATTAGGGTTTGGTGGACATAATGCAACATTAGTCTTTAAGAAATATGAATAAAATTTGTGGCCCGGAGAAAACTTCGGGCTTTTTATCAGTCTTTATTCGACAAGAATCACTCTTATCTACTAGGGTATCAATAAAAACTTAGGTTAGAATAGGATAATAGGGTAGAAGATTATTTTCACATAAAGTGTATTCAGCACTATGTGCTAAATACACAATATGGAATAAACATCAGCTCGCCCACTATATCCAGAAAACCAACTATTCTTATACACGATAGTATGTAAATTATAAAACGAGTGACTGGAATCAAATGGTAGTGTGCTACTAGTACATTGTGTTATAATAAGATTGAATATTTAAATTTTTTTAACATCATAGATTGCAAGAACATGACTATGCAAACCACTCCTATCTCGAGGTGAGCGATCGATGGTTAAAAAGCGAGAAAGTACCGGATTTCTTATTAAACAACGTGCTTTTCTAAAATTGTACATTCTTAGTAGCATTGAGAAAGAACGATGGTATGGAATGCAGTTATTAGATGAATTAAAATCGGCATTTAAACCTTATGGCTATGAACCGCAGCACTCAGAAATTTACCGTGCCCTTCACGACTTACTAGAAGATGGAATCTTAACTAGAAAAAAAGTCATAGAGGAGGGATCGAAATACAAAGAAGTTGCCGTGTATTCGCTTAAAAATAAAGAAGAAGCAAAAGCCTATAAAAAACTAGTAAAAGCTGATCTAGACCGATGTGAACAGCTATTACGAAAGGCCATCAAAGATAACTTTTCATAAAACCTTCACCAGTTTAAATCCACCCCACCTACTGAGGTGGTTTTCTTCTATATTAAAATACTGATTTCCTGAGGGTGACATGAATATATATAGAGACATGATGAATTTGCGCATTTCATATTAAGGGAGGCGTTTCAGTGGGGCATATTATAAAACCTGCTTCGACAGTTGTTTTAATGGATCAAATAAATCGAGTTTATTTAACGAAGCGACCAAAAACAATGAAATTTCTCGGAGGATTTTATGTCTTCCCAGGTGGTTCGGTCGAACGTGAGGATGAGGATATCAAAAAGGACTATATTAAAAACGAAAAAGACCATGAAGCTTTTAGCCCTGGCCACTATATTGCCGCCGCAAGAGAACTCTTTGAGGAGGTTGGGATTTTACTTGCCACTCATGACGACGGCTCCTTTGCAAAGTTAAACAACCAAACAGAATGGGAATACCGTCGCCAGCTTCTTAATGGAGAAATTTCATTCACGCAAATTTTAATGGAAGAGAACCTATATTTTGATTTTCATCATTTAACCTATTTTGGCCACCGGATTACACCAAAAGAAAGTCCAATCCGTTTTGATACACGCTTTTTTATCGCCAAGCTTCCGACTAATCAAAGCCCTAAGCCGGAACAAAGTGAAATTGATGATGCTTTTTGGATGAATCCTAGTGAGGTATTAACAGCTTATCACGAAGGGAAGATGCCTTTAGTTCCACCAACAATCGATTCACTTGAAACGATTCTAAACCACCAAAAGGGCGGAGATTTAATGATGGGGAAACAAAAACCAGAAAGATTTCCGTTTCGTACTTAAGCTTTCAATGAAAATTGTGAGTCTTCCTGAAAGACAATTCCCTCATTAACTAGTTTTAACAAATGAGCTTCTGTCGTTCTTCTAGCTACTTCAAAAACACTAGGATGAATATGGTCTTGATAAATTAACTTTGTTAGTTCAGTTGTGCTAACCTTTTTATGGTCGGCGAGCAATTCTTTAATTTGCTGTTCACGCTGTAGTCTTCGGTCCAACACAAATTGGATTTGTTGATGTGGGGCTAACACCCAGTCCCCATGTCCAGGACCAAGCTTGTTTATTTCTAGATTCTGTAAGCGCTGTAAGGCCTGGATATAGTCTGTCATATCTCCATCCGGCTTGCCAATCCAGGTTGTTCCTTCTCCTAAAATATTATCACCAGCAAGCAGGACTTTTTCTGAAGGGATGTATAGATTCAAGTGACCTGGAGTATGCCCAGGAGCATGAATAACCTGGAGTTTGACTCCTGCTACTGTGAGTTCGTCACCATCTTTCAGAACAGATACCGTATTTATCGGAGCAATCGCATCCAAAATAGCTTCCTTCTCTTGGAAGTGACAAAAAATAGTAGCTTCCCAGTCAACTAATTGCAATACACCAGGGGCATGGTCAGGATGGAAGTGAGTCAGCAAAATACTACTAGGTTTCGCTAGGTTATGCTTCGCTATCACTTCGTCTAAGCCTTGTTTTGTTTCGGGTTGATTGTAGCCGGCATCAAGCAAAATACTTTCATGTTCATTCCCAATTAAGTAACAATTCGTTGAGGTGTGAGGCCATAGTGTCGGAGTGGGAATTGGGACACGAATGATCTTAAGCCTCTTGTTATTAGTCACAGACATCGTCCTTTCCTTCAATAACCTTTTGTAGGTCTATATAGTGTTAACTGTATATTACGAGTTTCTGATAGGAAAGGAAAGAGATAATGAGAAAATTCTGAATCGAAACCAAATGCAGTTGCTTTTAGAACGGGTCAAACCTAGATATTCACTGTCTTTTAACTTGTAATAAATCTTTTAAAAGTGAAGTTTCTTTTGTTTTATTTGTTAGAACATTTTATTTTTTAAAAAAACATGGTATTATTTCATATAATAATAAAATAATATTATTGAATTTAAAGATAATTGGAGGTCTTACATCCTATGTCCGAGGGGAAAATGAGAAGTGACATGATTAAAAAGGGTTACGACCGAGCTCCGCATCGTAGTTTATTGCGTGCTGCCGGCGTAAAGGAAGAAGATTTTGGGAAACCATTCATTGCAGTGTGTAATTCATATATTGATATTGTCCCAGGACATGTTCATTTGCAGGAATTTGGCAAAATTGTTAAAGATGCAATTCGTGAAGCTGGCGGAGTTCCATTTGAATTCAACACGATTGGTGTGGACGATGGAATTGCGATGGGGCATATCGGAATGCGTTATTCCTTACCAAGTCGTGAAATTATTGCCGATTCCATTGAAACCGTCGTTTCAGCTCACTGGTTTGATGGCATGGTTTGTATTCCAAACTGTGATAAAATCACTCCAGGCATGATGATGGCCGCTCTACGTGTAAATATCCCGACGATTTTTGTTAGCGGTGGTCCAATGAAAGCCGGAGTCGATAAAGATGGCAACCCACTTTCATTATCATCTGTATTTGAAGGGGTAGGAGCGTACCAAGCAGGGAAAATCGATGAACAAGGCCTAATGGATCTTGAGCAACTTGCTTGTCCTACATGCGGTTCTTGCTCAGGGATGTTCACAGCGAACTCAATGAACTGTTTAGCGGAAGGCCTAGGACTAGCTCTTCCTGGAAATGGAACGATTTTAGCTGTCGCTGAAGAACGCAAGGACTTTGTTAAAAAATCAGCAAAACAATTGATGAACATCATTAAAGAAGACATCAAGCCTCGTGATATCGTTACAATTGATACGATTGATAACGCGTTTGCTTTAGATATGGCAATGGGCGGTTCAACAAATACTGTGCTTCATACACTTGCATTAGCACATGAAGCAGAAATTGATTACCCAATTGAACGTATTAATGATATTGCCAACCGAGTTCCACATCTTGCAAAAATTGCTCCAGCATCTGACTATCATATTGAAGATGTCCATAATGCTGGTGGCGTGAGTGCAATCATCAACGAGTTGCTGAAAAAGCCAGGTGCATTAAATGGAGATTTAATTACTGTATCAGGCAAAACACTTAAAGAGAATGTTGCCGGCGCTGATATTTTAAACAAAGATGTCATTCGTCCATTGGACAACCCACATTCTGAGCGTGGTGGACTTGCTGTCTTGTTCGGAAATCTAGCGCCTGAAGGTTCCATCATTAAAGTTGGAGCAGTAGATCCAGAAGTTGGTGGATACCACAGAGGTCCTGCGATTTGTTTTGATTCCCAAGAGGAAGCCTTAAACGGCATCATCAATAAAAAGGTAAAAGAAGGACATGTAGTTGTCATTCGTTATGAGGGACCAAAAGGTGGCCCAGGTATGCCAGAAATGCTCGCACCTACATCACAAATTGTCGGAATGGGACTTGGCGCGAAAGTCGGGTTAATTACCGATGGTCGATTCTCAGGAGCGTCACGTGGAATTAGTATCGGTCATATTTCTCCAGAAGCAGCTGAAGGTGGTCCGATTGCATTTGTTGAAGATGGGGACATCATTGAATTAGATTTAAATAATCGAACCATTAATCTTGAAATCTCTGATGAAGAGTTTGAAAAACGAAAAGCCAACTGGAAAGGCTTCGAGCCATCCGTGAAGAAAGGCTACTTAGCTCGTTATTCAAAAATGGTTACCAACGCAAGCCAAGGTGGCGTATTGAAAATATAATCTATAAATCCAAACAGCAACAGTGGAACGATTCCATGTTGCTGTTTTTTACGTGTTTTTATTGACACGATTAATAAAAATATGATATTTAAATATTGTTACGGATTAGCACTCGTGCTAATAGAGTGCTAAACTAGAATATAGCTATCAGCTAATTTAGGTGGCGCACATACAAAGAAAACTTCTATCACTAAAAAAGGAGAGGTTGCAATGGAAAAGAAGCAGTTTCAAGCAGAATCGAAACGACTATTAGAAATGATGATCAACTCAATCTATTCCCAAAAGGAAGTGTTTTTACGAGAGTTAATTTCAAATGCTAGTGATGCGATTGATAAAATCTATTATAAAGCATTAACAGATGATTCTTTAACGTTTGACAAAGATAGCTATTACATAAAAGTGACAGCGGACAAGGAAAGCCGCACACTAAAAATCTTAGATACTGGGATTGGAATGACAAAAGAAGAGTTAGAAAACAATCTTGGGATTATTGCCAAGAGTGGCTCGTTAGCGTTCAAAAAAGAGAATGAATCCAAAGATGGTCATGATATTATTGGGCAATTTGGAGTAGGCTTTTATGCGGCGTTTATGGTCGCAGACGTTGTGACTGTTATCAGTAAGGCTCTAGGAAGTGACCAAGCTTATAAATGGCAGTCTGAAGGCGCAGATGGGTATACGATTGAAGAGGTTGAAAAGGATAGTGTTGGAACAGAAATCATTCTAACCATCAAAGAAAATACCGAAGATGAAACATACGATGAATACCTTGAAGAATATCGCTTAAAGCAAATTATTAAAAAGTACTCTGATTTCATTCGCTATCCAATTAAAATGGATGTCACTCAGCGCAGCCCGAAAGAAGGTAGTGAAACGGAGTATGATGAGTATACTGAGGAACAAACGATCAATAGTATGGTTCCAATCTGGAAGAAGAACAAAAGCGAACTAACCGATGAAGATTATGCAAACTTTTACGCTGAAAAGCATTATGGCTTTGATAAGCCTTTAAAGCATATTCACATCAGTGTTGATGGCACTATTCGCTACAATGCAATCTTGTTTATCCCTGAGAAAATGCCATTTGATTATTACTCGAAGGAATTCGAAAAAGGCTTGGAGCTGTATTCAAACGGCGTCTTGATTATGAATAAATGTGCAGACCTCCTTCCAGACCATTTTAGCTTTGTAAAAGGAATGGTGGACTCAGAGGACTTATCCTTGAATATCTCGCGGGAAATGCTGCAGCATGATCGCCAATTGAAGCTAATTGCGAAAAACATTAGCAAAAAAATCAAAAGTGAATTGCAAAGCTTGTTGAAAAACGAACGAGAAAAATACGTTGAATTCTACAATTCATTTGGCCGACAGTTAAAATTCGGAGTCTATAATGAATTCGGAGCAAATAAAGAAGCCTTGCAAGATTTACTGATGTTCTATTCATCCAAGGAAAAGAAACTCGTAACACTTGATGAATATGTATCAAGAATGCCAGAAGACCAGAAATACATCTATTATGCTTCTGGAGACTCAAATGAGAGAATCGAAAAGTTACCACAGACCGAGCTAGTAGCGGACAAAGGCTATGAAATTTTATACTTCACAGAAGAAATCGATGAGTTCGCAATCAAAATGTTGATGAACTACAAAGAAAAAGAGTTTAAATCGGTTTCTAGTGGCGATCTAGGCATTGAAGAAGAAAACAAAGAAACAGAAGAAGCAACGGAGCAAGAAAGCAAAGAACTCTTTGAAGCAATGAAAGAGGTTTTAGCGGGGAAAGTAAAAGATGTACGCGCATCAAAACGCCTAAAATCGCATCCAGTTTGTTTGACAACTGAAGGGGACATTTCAATTGAAATGGAAAAAATCCTCAATGCGATGCCAGATAACCAAAATATCAAAGCAGATAAAGTACTTGAGATCAATATCAATCACGAGGTCTTTGAGTCCTTAAAATCAGCCCTTGAAAATGATAAAGAAAAATTAAACCTTTATACAAACCTGCTGTACAATCAGGCATTGCTTATTGAAGGCTTGCCAATTCAAGACCCAGTTGAGTTTACCAACAATATTTGTAAGGTGATGGTTTAATTTAAAAACACAGCCTTGTATCCGAAAAGATACAAGGCTGTTTTCTTATTTATATAATCGGATAATAAGGTTCATATCGTGGATGCGCATAATAAGGTGGTCTTGGGCCGATTTTCGGAAGTTTGAACGCGTTTTTATTTTGGTTATAGCGCACATTTACTTTTTCATCAGATTGATTTACTAATAATAGCTTGACCTCTGGATTATATACTAAATTCTGCATAAGTTAGCCTCCTCAGTATCGTTCTTTCATAGTGTATTCAGTTTTGTAAAGTTAGCGCCCGTCCACCTACCATGTTAGGTGGCTAGCCAATCCTATACAGGCACTAACACTGCCTAGACGACATAAAGTATCCAGAAAATGCTTCTGTAGGAGGATACTATGTCAGAACATCATAAAAATCAAAAACACCAACCAAACAATCAAGATTATCCGATGTACCCGAATTATGGGAAAATCACAGAATACAAAGAGATTGCAATCACGGTTCCCGAACAAAGACAGCTCCGCCAGCCTGGGGTAGAAAAATTAATGGTCCCTAGACCAATTATAGAAAATCCCAATTATCATGGAAGCGAGAAGCTCAAAGACAAAGTCGCGTTAATTACAGGTGGCGATAGTGGAATGGGTGCTGCCGCTGCAATTGCGTTTGCGAAAGAAGGCGCCGATGTGGCGATCTCCTATTTAGATGAACATGAAGATGCAAATCGGACGAAAACGAGAATTGAAGAGCTAGGACAACGTTGTCTACTGCTTCCGGGTGACCTTAGAAATAAACAGCAATGTGTTGAGATTGTTGAAGCAACGGTTCGCACCTTCGGGAAGCTAGATGTTTTATGCAATCATGTCGGCGTTCAGTTTCAGCAATCAAGCCTCCTTGATATTAGCGATGAACAATTTGATGATACCTTTAAAGTGAATATATACTCTCATTTCTACACCACCAGGGCAGCACTCCCATACTTAAAAGCGGGCAGCAGCATTATCAATACAGCATCGGTTGTTGCTTTTTACGGTCACGACCAATTGCTTGATTACAGTGCCACAAAGGCAGCCAATATTGGTTTTACCAGAGCGCTCGCTAATAATTTAGTTGATAAGGGTATTCGTGTAAATGCGATTGCACCAGGAAAATTCTGGACTCCACTGATTCCAGCAAGCTTCTCTGCTGATCAAGTGCCCCTTGCAGGGAACCCAATGGACCGACAAGGCCAACCATTTGAAATCGCCCCAACATTTGTGTACCTTGCTTCAGATGACTCGCGTTTTGTCACCGGACAAACGCTACACGTAAACGGTGGGCAAGTGATGTCATCGTAGAAATATGTCATAATAGGAACAACACTTATTCCATTTAAGTGTTGTTTTTATTTTTTGTTAAGGTAAAATATTGTTCTTATACGTTGATTGGAGTGGAGGCACGAAGACTCCTGCGGGAGTGCAAGGCCAAGGGAGACCTAGGTTGAATTGGTCCGCGTGAGGGACTAATTAACCCCGCAGGAGCGAAGCGACAAGGAGGCTCTCGGACTGCCCGCGGAAAGCGAAGTGCCTGGAGCGGAAATCAACAGTCTCAATACAGCATTATTTCAAATAAAAGGAAGCTACCATGACGAATACCAAAACCTATATAAAACAATGGCAACAAGCGCTGCAAAATGAAATATCGTTTCTTAAAAAATACGGTGGAAGCAGGTATATCGTAACCAATGGTCACCTGTTATCCAAAGACGAACATTCTAGCTATTATTTTGATACAGCAATCTCATTGCGGGTTCCCGTAGGATCTTCGATAAAATTAGAATGGGGTGGAATAAAAGCAAGTGGACGTATTCTTTCTTCAGAAGGAAAAGGAGTTATCCTTTCCATCGAGGGATATTTCGGCGATCTAATCTCTGAAGCTTACCTCTTGCATGATCCTTGGGAATTACTCGAACAATTGATTGAGCGTTTTGATGAAATTAAAAAAAGCAAACAAAAGCGAGCAAGAATTTTAAAGTTAATGTACCCTTCAATGGACGCAAAACATCCGACAGACAAAATAAAAAGCCCGACACATGA
Organism: Mesobacillus maritimus; assembly: GCF_044803185.1. Classification (GTDB taxonomy): domain Bacteria; phylum Bacillota; class Bacilli; order Bacillales; family Cytobacillaceae; genus Mesobacillus_B; species Mesobacillus_B maritimus_B. Next base: position 2,984,163 of record NZ_CP085225.1, on the reverse strand, counting down.
GCTAATGCTAAGGTCTAAATACAATCCGGTTACCTATGTATGGGGACCGCCCGGAACAGGGAAGACGCATACGCTTGCTCGAGTCGCTGCAAATAAATATCTTCAAGAAAAAAAGGTTCTTGTCTTGTCGCATAGCAATCAGGCTGTGGACGTCTTAATCGGAGAAATTACAACCTTTCTTAAAAAGAAAAACAAGTTTCGTGAAGGAGATGTCCTTCGGTACGGCGCCAATACCGGTGACGCTTTAGCGGCCCATAATGACATTACTTCGAGTCAGTTAATCGAGAAGTCGGATCCATTGCTTTCTAACGAAAGAGAGTCATTATTTCTTGAAAGACGAAATTTAAAGCAAGATTTGTATCGTTCTTTTAGTAAACGCGATTCAAATGAATTGCTGGAGATTGAAACAAAAATCGCGAGGCTTCTTGATAAAATGCGCCAAAAAGAACTTGAGCTTCTAAAAGAGGCTTCCTTAATAGGGACAACCCTGGCAAAAGCGGCAACCGATAGCGCGATTTATGAAAAAGAGTTTGATTTAGTGATTCTCGATGAAGCAAGCATGGCTTATGTCCCGCAGGCTGCTTTTGCGGCAACGTTAGCGAAACGTGTGATCATTTGTGGAGATTTCAAACAATTACCGCCAATCGCTTCTAGTCGAGATGCACTTGTTACGGAATGGTTAAAAGAGGATGTGTTTCATAAAGCAGGCGTGGTCGAGTCAGTTAATGAAGGCAAACTCCATCCTCACTTGTTTTTATTAAATGAACAACGAAGGATGCACCCAGATATCTCAGCATTTACGAATCAGTATATATACAAAGGCCTCGTCAAGGATCATGAAACAGTGTTTGAAAATAGAAACAAAATCGTCGCCCAAGCTCCTTTCCCGAATCGTGCTTCCATCCTGTTAGACACAAGCTTCACAGGGTTACACAGTTTTAGTGAGAAAGGCTCCAACTCTAGGTACAATCTGTGGCAGCTGCTACTATCTTTTCAACTGATTCACGAATCGTATCTTGGTGGAGCAACCTCAATTGGGTATGTAACACCATATCGAGCACAGGCCAATTTAATGGGCATGTTACTTGAAGAATTTTATGAAAGTGAAATGCAACATGCCGATATTATTGCGGCAACCGTCCATAAATTTCAGGGGAGCGAACGCGATGTGATGATCTTCGATACTGTAGATGGCTCGCCACAAACACGCGCCGGTATGCTGTTGATTGGTAAAGACAGTGAACGGCTTATCAATGTTGCAATAACGCGGACGAGAGGAAAATTCATTCATGTTAGCAACAATGAATTTATCGCGAAAAATGTCTACAGAGGAAAAACACTTCACCAGCTTGTCCAGCATCAAATCAATCATCAACAAAGAATCACAACAAAAGCCATTGGAGCTTGGATAAACAATCAGCATTCCAAACTACAGTGGATTCATGCCCGTAAACTAGAGAGCGTCTTTAACGATTTGAACTGTGCTAAATCATCTGTCGTTCTCTCACTTCCTACAGGGACCTCGTTATCAGCGGAGTGGAAGGATCAGCTTAAAAATAGGGCACCACGAGTTCAACTAACCGTGATATCAAACGAGGATTGGAACGAGCTACCAGTCAATGCCTATGTAGAGGAGCTTGTACCATTTCCCTTTATCCTAATTGACGAACACATTCTCTGGTTAGGCCTACCATTAGAAGGAGCAAGAGAGGTAGAGCCCCCATTCGTTGCTGCACGGCTTGATTCTCAGTTAATAGGTGAATACGTACTCGGACAAATGCTCAAATAGTGATACAAATATCCCGAAGAAGCACACAAACCGTCATTTTATAAATGAGGCTGTGTGCTTTTTTACTATAAGTGATAAAAGGAAAAAGGTACTGACCACTTAAAACCCTAACAGCTCTGTATTCAGTTTCAAGTCATAACATTTTGTTCGTTCTTACCAATAAAATGGATAGCCGTAACCATATCCATATGGATAACCATATGGATACCCATAGCCTCCTAATAGGCTCCCAGCTAAGGCTCCTCCTAATAATCCACCAATAAATGGAGCCCCGAAACCAAAGCCAAACGGGCGACCGAAACCAAATGGTCTACCAAATCCAAATGGGCGACCAAAGCCCCATGGACGTCGACCAATAATTCTTGTGTCATATGGATTCATGAGCATTTCCTGTCTATACTGCATTCTCAGATTCCTCCTCATTATTATTCTCCCTAAAATTATATGCATGAAACTAGTCTAGGTCTTGGGTGAATGTCTCATTCCTTGATCACTTTTTCCAATAAGTTGCTACTAAATTATCAAAATAGTATGTAAAGTGTAGTAAAAATACAAAGAGAGTTATAAAATGAAGGGAGGATAACTCTCATCTAAGTTAGAAGCTAACAATAAAGTTACAATTTAATTTTATAAGGAGTGGATAGAATGAAAGCGGTTTATCTCATTGAAGGGGCTCGGACACCATTTGGTAGTTTTGGAGGGTCGTTAAAATCTGTAACAGATATTGATTTAGGGGTGTTTGCTAGTAAAGAAGCACTTAAACGAAGCAATGTACCGGCAACAGATATTGATCATGTGTTCTTTGGAAATGTGATACATACAACAAAAGCTGCCTCTTACTTGTCTCGCCATATTGCACTTAAAGCTGGAGTTCCCATTGAAGTTCCAGCCTTAACGTTAAATCGACTTTGTGGCTCAGGTTTACAGGCTGTTGTCTCAGCTGCACAAGCGATTATGCTAGGCGACGCCGAAACAGCTCTGGCTGGGGGCGCTGAGAATATGAGTCAGGCTCCACATGTTATCCGTGATACGCGATTTGGCACTGGATTAAAAACACCAGAAATTGACGATATGCTGACGTTATCGCTTCAGGACCAATACACAGGTTGTGGAATGGGTATTACTGCGGAAAACCTTGCCGAACAATATGAGATTAGTAGAGAAGAACAAGATCAATTCGCGTTGGTCTCACAGCAACGAGCCACCGCAGCTAGGGAATCAGGTAAATTCAAAAAAGAGATCGTCCAAGTTGAAGTAGCTAGTAGAAAAGGGTCAACCTACGTCACGGAAGATGAACATATTAAACCAGCAACAACACTCGAAAAACTAGCAAGTTTGCGAGCTGCATTCAAAAAAGATGGGTCTGTAACAGCTGGAAATGCAAGTGGAATTAATGATGGTGCAGCAGCAGTAGTGTTAGTATCTGAGCAATATTTAGCAGATCATCCCGATGTGAAACCATTGGCGAAAATCACATCATGGGGAATCGCCGGTGTCGACCCAACGATAATGGGGATTGGACCTGTTCCAGCAAGTCAAATTGCCCTTTCAAAAGCAGGTTTATCGATAAACGATATCGATTTAGTGGAACTAAATGAAGCTTTTGCCGCTCAATCGTTAGCTGTTATCAAAGCACTTAATTTAAATCAAGAAAAAGTCAATGTAAATGGTGGAGCAATTGCTTTGGGCCACCCAGTTGGCGCAAGTGGTGCAAGAATCCTTCACTCCCTAGCCCTAGAATTGAAAGAAAGACAAGGGAAATATGGTCTAGCGACACTGTGCATTGGTGGCGGCCAAGGAATTTCTGTTATCATTGAAAGTGTTTAAAATTTATCATGAAATTTGAGTTTAATAGTAAAAAAACGTGCTCAATGTAACTGAGCACGTTTTTTTGTATATTTCCTTTGATCTAATCGTGTTTCTTAACCATTTATATTCATAGGTTGCTAATCTTAGAAAAGTGAAGCCGAATAGATGATTTAACCCCAATAATTTTGAATAGCATAAACTACTCTAGGGATTTTTTATGAAATAAAAATCGAAATCTATAAAATTGACGATAAGATAAAAAAACTCTACAATATAACTATTCAAACAATTAGTTGAATAGTTGGAGTGAGGAATATTGAGTGATATACGAACATTAAAAGATAGTTTGTATCAAGAATTTGCACGGATTGGTAAATGTCTATCTAGCCCAAAAAGGTTAGAACTGCTTGATCTTTTATCTCAAAGTCCAAAGTCAGTTGAGGGACTAGCCAAGAATTCAGGAATGACTGTTGCCAATGTGTCAAAACATTTACAAACTCTCCATAATGCCAGATTAGTAAATTTCAGGAAACAGGGAAATTACGTTATTTATGAACTGGCAGATCAAGCAGTATTAGATTTTATCGCCAGCTTGAAAGGTTTATCCGAGAAACAATTGGTTCAAGTACAATATTTAAAAAATGAGTATTTGAATCCACATTTCGAGTTGCAGGGATTATCACTTCCTGAACTTAAATGCCGGATGGAGAATGGAGAAGTACTACTTTTGGATGTAAGGCCTAAGGAAGAATATGAAGTTGCCCACATTCCTGGTGCTCTATCTGTTCCAATTGAAGAATTAGAAGAAAAATTAGCTTCTTTGCCAACAAACCTTGATGTTGTTGCTTACTGCAGAGGACCTTACTGTTTAATGTCAGTGGAGGCAGTCGAGTTATTAAAAACTAGAGGGATTACTGCCTTTCGATTAGAAAAAAGCGTGCAGGATTGGAAGGAATTTGCAAAAGAAGAAGGTTAAATGAAATTTAGAGCTGATTTATAGGAGTGAAATAATAGTCAACTTACAATTCTTTTGTAAAAATTCGGGAGGAAGATATGGTTACAACTAAAATGATTAATCATAAAAAAGATCCTTCAGTTAGGGGTCTTTGTGATGTCGAATAAATCAAATGAATCCGCAGTGGTTAATAGTCAACCAGCTTGGTTACAGGAATACATTGAATCTCCGGAAAAGCAAAAGCAGCTCTATCAACGTAGTTTGCTTATTGTTGTGATTTCACAAATTTTCGGAGGAGCTGGACTAGCAGCAGGTATCACCGTTGGAGCTCTACTTGCACAAGACATGCTTGGGACAAGTAGTTTTGCTGGAGTTCCAACTGCGTTGTTCACCCTAGGTTCAGCTGGGGCAGCTTATATTGTCGGTCATCTTTCCCAACGGTTTGGACGCCGGTCTGGACTGGCGACAGGTTTTTTGGTGGGGGGAATAGGAGCTGTCGGAGTCGTCTTAGCGGCAGTATTGAATAATGTTTTCCTATTATTTGCCTCATTAGTCTTTTATGGGGCAGGAACGGCAACGAATTTATTAGCACGGTATGCTGGAACCGATTTAGCCAATTCAAAACAACGAGCAACCGCTGTTAGCTTTGCCATGGTTTTCACTACCTTTGGAGCCGTTGCGGGTCCAAATATGGTGGAATTAATGGGGCGTTTCGCCACAACAATCGGAGTACCAGAATTGGCTGGCACCTTCATTCTAGCAGCTGCAGCCTATATTCTTGCGGGGGTGGTGATACTAGTCTTCCTTCGCCCTGACCCGCTTATAGTTGCCAACGCACTCTCTGCTGCGCATAAAAAAGAGGAGAGCACTATTTCTGGTAAGACTTCCGATTCGGTTCCTCTAAACAAAAAAGGAGTCACTGCTGGAGCAACAGTAATGGTCTTGAGTCAATTTGTCATGATTGCTGTTATGACGATGACTCCGGTTCATATGGGTCATTTTGGGCATGATTTGGGCGAGGTGGGACTTGTTATAGGCATCCATATCGGCGCGATGTTCCTACCTTCTCTGGTAACCGGTATCCTTGTCGACAAAGTTGGTCGTACTACAATGGCCATCTCTTCTGGTATCACACTATTGATAGCTGGAATTCTCGCGGCATTTGCACCTGGTGATTCCCTTCTCGTCTTGATCATTGCTTTGGCATTGCTTGGGCTTGGTTGGAACTTTGGTTTGATTAGTGGTACAGCGATGATTGTTGATTCAACGGAACCTTCTACACGTGCAAAAACCCAGGGGTCAGTCGATGTCTTAATCGCGCTATCGGGCGCATCTGGGGGAGCTCTTTCGGGAATGGTAGTAGCTCACTCTAGTTTTGCGACACTTTCAATTGCTGGAGGAATCCTTTCGATTTTGCTTATTCCTGTGGTAATTTGGTCTCTTAGAATTAGCAGGAGTGACTACCCTTGAGTGTTAAATACAAACTGAATAAAATAAAGGAATGCAAAATATCAGTGTTGCTTTAGGAGGTTTTCTATATGAGTTTTCATAATAAAATTGTCATTGTGACTGGGGCAGCCAAAGGAATTGGCCATGGAGTAGCCGCACTGTACGCTGAAAAAGGTGCAAGAGTAGTTTTAGCGGACGTTGACAAAGTAGCCGGAGAACAAAAAGCTGCAGAAATCACAGCAAAAGGTGGACAGGCTCTTTTTGTGCAAACGGATGTCAGAAAGGAAACTGACATTATAAATTTAGTAAAAACCACTTATGATAAATATGGTCAAATCCATATCCTCATAAATAATGCCGGGAAAGGCTTATTTAAATCTCCCTATGAAGTAACGCTAGAAGAATGGGATGATGTGATGAATACCAATTTACGAAGTGTATTTTTAGCTTCTCGTGAAGCGGGCAAATATATGAGAGAAAACAAGGAAGGTGGGGCGATAGTAAATATAGCATCCACAAGAGCAATTATGTCCGAAGCGAATTCCGAAGCATATGCTGCTACTAAAGGAGGCATCGTCGCAATCACCCACGCACTCGCAGCATCCTTTAGTGAAGATTGCATCACAGTAAATGCCATTTCACCAGGATGGATTGAAACAGGCGATTATGAAAAATTAACCAAACTTGACCACGAACAACATCTATCAAAACGTGTCGGAAAACCAGAAGACATCGCCCGTGCATGTCTTTATTTAACAGCAAGTGAAAATGATTTCGTAACCGGAGTCAACCTCGTTGTCGACGGCGGAATGACAAGAAAAATGATCTACGAAGAATAGAAATAGGCCCTGCACAGTCCGGAATTTCCGGATTGTGCAGGGTCTGTTTCCCGTGATTCTACTAATCTAATCTATTGTAATTCTATTAATATTTGTTTAATCTAAGAAAAAGAACTGATAAGAATAAAGCGTTTACAATAATGTTGAGTAAATGCCTGTTGTTTACGGATTTAAACTAAAGGTATGTAGAGTTTTTTTAAGAAAGGCTCTGTTGAAGGGTATTTTTAATTTTACTAACGTTGATTGGAGCGGAAGGCACTCGACTCCTCGAAAATGAACTACACATTTTCTCGTGCGTGGGCATACTCAATGATGAATTTCAGTGTCCTGCGGGAGTACGGGGCAGGGGAGACCCCCACAGGCGCTAGCGCCGAGGAGTCTCCCCGGCACGCCCGCGGAAAGCGAGTGCCTGGAGCGGAAATCAACACACTAGTTTAACAGACCGAAAAGAATAAAGCCCAAAAGGAGACGGATTTTAATGGAAAAGATAAGACAAATCTCTAGTGAACTTAGAGATTGGATTATTCATACCTTAAATAACGGTGTCAGTCCTGTGGCCATTGCCGATGCAATGATAAAAAAAGGATTTGATCCAAAGTTCGCTTATGAATCACTTTTTAAAATCGTTGGAAATGAATCAATTAATACTAGTGAAACTACGCAAAACCATTACAAATATGAATTACCCGATATTGGAAAAAAGGGAAACCTAATTTTCACAAGTGATCGAGAAGTAAAGGTTCTGTCAAGAGTGGACAAGCCCTTCATCCTACATTTAGATAACCTCCTTAGCGACGAAGAATGCGATGAATTAATTCAACTTTCAAAGGATCGCTTACAACCATCACGAATCGTTGATCCAACTACCGGTGAAGAAAAAGTCACACCAGGTAGAACAAGCAAAGGGATGTATTATGTAATTAGAGAAAATGAATTGATTACAAAAATTGAGAATCGAATCGCAGAACTAACAAACTTTCCAATTGAAAACGGGGAAGGTCTTCAAGTTTTAAACTATGGCATTGGGGAAGAGTATAAACAACATTTTGATTATTTTCCGCCGAACAAAGTTGACCCAGCTAAAGGGGGGCAACGCGTGGGAACGATGCTGATTTATTTAAATGAAGTGGTAGCCGGAGGAGAGACCGTTTTTCCAAAAGCAGGGGTCTCGATTGTTCCTAAAAAAGGCTCGGCCGTTTACTTCCATTATGGAAACAGCGAAAATCAAGTTGACCGGATGTCAGTCCACAGCAGCATACCCGTAACAAAAGGAGAAAAATGGGTCGCAACAAAATGGATTAGACAAAGAAGAATTTATTAACAATTAGATTAATAAAGTGTATTTTTTTGATAGTATACTGTTGAATGGAGCTCCATTCAACAGCCACATTCAATGGCCGTCATTAAAATGATAGAATTTTTATAAAATTTATCATAATTTTCAGTTCAGAAAATGTACACAATGTCTTAAAATTGTTACTATTGTTATATGAGGAAAATATAGAGAATGACAATTGGAAGGTGTGTTAAACATATGTCGAATCAAACAAATGAAACTCTTTTTAAAGAAGTAATGGGCAACTATCCTACAGGTGTCACCGTTGTGACAACAGTTGATGAGAGTGGAACTCCACTTGGGCTTACGGTTAATTCGTTTGCATCTGTATCGATTGATCCATTGCTGATCCTTTGGTCCATTGATAAACGTGTCTCTTCACATGACGTCTTTAAAAATACCGATAAATTTGCCGTCCACGTTTTAGCAGGCGATCAAAGCGATATTTGCGGTTTATTTGCAACGAAAGGGACTGATCGTTTTAGCAATTGTGAATGGAAGCTATCTGACCAAAACCTACCGGTAATTAGTGGAGCTGCAGGAGTCCTACAGTGTAAAACCTTTAAAACTGTAGATGCTGGAGACCATACGATTTTAATCGGTGAAGTCATTGAAATTCAAAGCGAAAAGAAAGAACCGCTCCTTTATCATAAGCGCAAATTCGGTCCTATTCCTGACGAATTTTATAAATAAAAATAGGTTAACCACCAACCGTTCCCGGCATGTCCTGGAACGGTTTTTTAGTGCGCCCAGCATGGGTCCAGTCTATAGGGTGCAAGTCCCGAACTGTGAAGGCAGAAGTAGCAGTAGCTTAACGCAAGGGTGTCCGTGGTGACGCGGAATCTGAAGGAAGCGAGAGGCAAACCTCCGGTCTGAGGAACACGAACTTCATATAAGGCTAGGTATCATTGGATGAGTTTGCTAAACAAAACAAAGTCCTTTCTGCCGAAGGTGATACAGAGTAAATGGAGCAGATAGATGGAGGGAAAGACTGTACTCTTACCTGGGGAGGTCTGGCTGGAAAGCCGAGCACACTCGGTAAACTACTCTGAGAAGAGTAGCTGAGCAGTCAGAAGTCAGCAGAGGTCATAGTACTTGACTAACTATAGATAGTTAAGGAAGGACTGAACATTTAGGAAGAATATACACTAGGCGTTCACTGGTTATGATGATACAGACAATCCATTAATGGACTTACTTGAAGGAGGACGTGGTGAATTCCACTGGGGACTTTAAGAGGGTGGAATAAGCAGTGGCACAATCAGAACGTATATTCACGAGAAAGGATTGTATCGGAATGATGGAACGACTACTGTCGCGGGAAAATCTACTTTCGGCATTAAAACGAGTCGAAAAGAATAAGGGTAGCCACGGTGTAGATGAAATGCCTGTAAAATCCCTACGAGCGCATCTTCTACAAAACTGGCAAGAAATCCGAAATTCAATAGAGACTGGAACTTATGAGCCTATGCCAGTCAGACGTGTCGAAATCCCGAAACCGAATGGCGGCATACGTTTATTAGGAATTCCTACCGTGACAGATCGTTTGATTCAACAAGCGATAGCCCAAATATTAACCCCAATCTATGACCCATCCTTTTCCGAAAATAGCTACGGGTTCAGACCTAGAAGAAGAGCACATGACGCTGTTAGGAAAGCAAGGACATATATAGAAGAGGGCTATAGATGGGTAATAGATATGGATTTAGAAAAGTTCTTCGACAAAGTAAATCACGATATGCTTATGGGACTCTTGGCGAAAAGAGTTAAAGATAAGACGCTTCTAAAGTTAATTAGAAAATACTTAGAATCGGGAATTATGATAAACGGAGTGGAGATTATCAGTGAAGAAGGAGTTCCTCAAGGTGGACCACTTAGTCCACTATTGTCCAATATTATGCTAGATGAACTCGACAAGGAACTAGAGAGAAGGGGACATAAATTTGTCCGTTACGCAGATGACTGTAATATCTACGTTAAAACCAAGAAAGCAGGTTTACGTGTTAAAAGCTCTATAACTGCCTTCATTGAGAAGAAACTCAAGCTAAAAGTGAATGAGGGGAAAAGTGCAGTAGAACGACCGTGGAAACGAAAGTTTCTTGGATTTAGCTTCACATCACACCGGAATCCTAAAATCCGTATCGCAAAAGAGAGTATAAAGAGAGCTAAAAATAAAATAAAAGAACTGACATCAAGGTCGAAATCCATCTCAATAGAATTACGCATTGAGAAATTAAATGAATACCTTGTAGGTTGGTGCGGATATTTTGCGTTGGCCGATACGCCAACTCCCTTTAAACAACTAGATGAAACAATTCGAAGAAGACTTCGGATGTGCCTGTGGAAACAATGGAAACTACCTAAAACCAAAGTAAAAAGGCTCATTTCTTTAGGAGTTCCAAAAGAAAAAGCCTTTGAATGGGGAAATTCACGTAAGAAATACTGGCGCATTTCTAATAGTCCTATTTTAAACACAACGCTTAATTTAGAATTTTGGCGAAAACATAAGCTGAAAAGTCTAGTAAATAGATACAATTACTTACGTCATACCTAAGTGAACCGCCGTATACCGAACGGTACGTACGGTGGTGTGAGAGGTCGGGGGTTAGTCACCCCCTCCTACTCGATTATCTATTTTCCAATTAGTGTTTCAGTAATGAGAAGTCCTTATTCAATATCGCATTAATCGAAGCCTTCTTTGTATTCTTCCATGTATTAACCACTTAATTATAGGATTTTTCCACATTGTATAGGGAATTTTAACACTGTAAGGAGACTTTTAAGGATTGGCCAATGTCAAAGAAAAAGTCTTATGCCTGATGATAAAATAGAGGTGAAATGATGGAAAAGAACGATAGCATTCGTGATTTAATCACGGTTAAAGATGACTCTGGCAATGAAATGTGTTATGAGGTAGAAGCTTTATTTGATATGCGCGGAGAAACATATGCGTTATTAAGGTCTGAAGACGATACCATTTTAATGCAAGTAGAAGAAGATGAGCATGGTCAGCATTTAATTGGTCTATCGAACGAAACGGAAAAAGAAGCTATTCTTGATGCTTATCAAATAGCGGTCGATGCTGCGCCGGCAGAAGAAATCGGAGATGATTTACGATGAAAAAGGATAGCCGCAAAAACCAAAATAATGAAGCGACGCTAGCACCTGGAATGGATGATACCGAAGAACTTAACCAGGAAGCTACAAATCAAGAGATTGAGAACGGGGAGTATACTGAGGTAAACGTCCTTTCAAACGATGAAGTCGATCCTATCTAACGTAAATAAAGGAGGAGAGCCCATGAGTGATTGGAATGAACAAGGCGCACCTAATAACAATCTCCAATCGGAAACAATTCAAACCTCAAAGCTTGTTGAAAAAAAAGGACTCGCTACGCCAGACCATGAATTCTCTGAGGAACTATCAGATGGTGGCGAACGAGACGAAGCTATCAAGAAACAGTTGAAGCGTCGACAACCGAGTATGTAGAGTATTTTATTAGAGCAGCAGAAACGCTGCTCTTTGTTTTTTCGTTTTTCTTTCCGTTCTTACCATTCACGTACATAATTTTTTACAATATATTTGAAAATTGTGTAGAATAATATTGTGCTTACGGTATAATAGTCAATAAATTAAAAATATTCTCTTGGGGGGAAATGCAAATTGAAAAAATCTTTATCATGGATGCTAGTTGCGATTGTTACATTAGTGCTAGCATTAGCTGGTTGTGGAAACCAGGACGAAGCCAATGAATCAACAGAAACAGAAGGAACAAATGACGAGAAAACCGCAGAAAAAGTCTCGATTGATGTGGGAATGTTGAAATTAACTAGTACGGCTCCATTATTTATTGCTATGGAAAAAGGTTTCTTCGAGGAAGAAAATCTTGAGGTTAATGCTAAATGGTTTGAAGCTGCTCAACCAATCACGGTTGCAACTGCTGGTGGAAGTGTCGATGTTGGCGCAACTGGGATTACTGCAAGCTTATATAATATGGTTGCTGGAGGACAGCAGCTATGGATTGTTGCCGATAAAGGAAGAGAGCAAGAAGGATTCTCGTCTTCAGCCTTATTGGTGCCAAATGATTCTGAGGTAACGGATCCTGCTGGGTTAAAAGGAAAGCGAATCGGGATTACGCAAACAGGGTCAACCTTCCATTACATGGCTGGTAGAATTCTAGAAAATCACGGCCTATCCTTAGAGGATGTTCAATTGGTTCCACTAAATAGTATTAAAGGGTTAATGGAAGCTTTAAGTAGCAAACAAGTTGATGCGGTTATTTTAAATGAGCCAAATATTTCAACTGTCGAAAAAGAAGGTTATGGAAAAGTCATTACCCAAGTAGGCGAAGAGATGGATTATCAAACTTCAGGGATTTTCTTCTCCCCTAAATTTGCAGAAGATAAAGATACAGCTGTGCGCTTCTTAAAAGTCTATGCAAAGGCGAGTAACTACTATTATGACGCTGTTCTAACACAAGAAGGCGGGGAACTTGTTCCTGGTGAAAACTATGACGAGGTCATCGAGATTATTGCGAAATACACCGATCAAGATCCTGAGTTGATTAAATTGGGACTTCCATATATGGACCGCGATGGTAAATTATTAGAGGAAGATATCCAGACGCAGATTGATTGGTACGCAAAAGAGAAACTTATTGATAAAGCGATTGACGTAAACGAAATTGTCAATACGGAGTTACTTGAGGAAGCATTGAATAACTAGGGAAGTGACAGCATGAAAGTCGTAATTGAAAATGTCGAGAAAAGATTTACTGATAGTAAAAAAAATGAAGTACTAGCTCTCGAAGATATTAATTTTAAAATTAATGAACAAGAGTTTGTCGTGTTAGTTGGTCCAAGTGGCTGTGGTAAATCAACGCTCCTGAATATTGTCGGCGGATTATTATCGCCAACAAAAGGACAAGTCTATTTTGAAGGTACGGAAGAAGATAAAGAGCCTACTTTAGGGATTGTCTTCCAAGAAATCGCCTTATTTCCATGGCGAAGTGTTTTTGAAAACGTCACGTTCGGGCTGGAAGAAAGAGGCGTTAGTAAAAAAGAGCGTGCAGAAAAAGGAAAACATTATATTGATATGGTTGGATTAACAGGCTTTGAAAACGCCTATCCAAAACAGCTGTCTGGGGGAATGAAACAGCGCGCAGGTATTGCGCGTGCTCTCGCGGTTGAGCCTGATTTATTATTGATGGATGAACCTTTTTCGGCACTAGACGCCCAAACCCGCACGATTATGCAGGAAGAATTATTAACAATCTGGAATCGGACAAAGTTAAGTACGCTTTATGTAACTCATAACATTCAAGAAGCGGTCTACCTTGCCGACCGTGTGATAGTCTTATCACGGCACCCAGGGCATATAAAAAAAATCATCAGTATTGATTTACCAAAAATTGGCCGAGACCAAGAACAATATCGAGCCCAATTTGAAAAATATGCAGATGAGATTTGGGAATTAATCCGTCATGATGCAGAAGAAGCGTTGAAGGAGGCGTAATCTTGTGGCAAATACAACAAAGACAGTAATAAAAAATAGAGTCGCCTTCCTTGAACAAAAAGTACCTGGTTATGTTTCCGTTTTAGGGATTACTGGAATACTATTACTCTGGGAGCTTGTATGTAGACTCAACATTGTTCCACCATTATTTCTTCCTGCACCAACAGCGATTATTACCGATGGTTGGGAAATGATTAGCAGTGGGGAGTTATTAAAAAATCTAATGGCGAGTTTATACCGAATAGTTGGAGGATATGCCATTGGTGCCGTATTGGGTATTATGGTTGGCTTACTACTAGGGTTCTCAAAATTGGCCGATGCGATTTTTACCCCAATTGTGTATTCGATTTACCCCATCCCGAAAATTGCGTTATTGCCATTGATTATTTTATGGTTTGGAATTGGGGAGATGCCTAAGATTGCCATCATTGCTTTAGGTGTGTTTTTCCCGGTGTTGATCAATACCTTCTCAGGCGTGAAAAGTGTGGATCCTAGCTTAATTAAAGCAGCTGTCACGTTTGGCTCGAATCATCTCAGTGTGATCCGCAAAGTAATCTTGCCTGGTGCATTGCCAACGATTTTTGCGGGACTTAAACTAGCAGCTGGTACCGCATTACTCTTGCTTGTTTCAGCAGAAATGATTGCTGCACAATACGGGATTGGTGCAATGGTGTTGCACTACGGAAACTTAATGATTACCACTAAACTAATGGCAGGTGTATTGATTCTCTCGTTATTAGGCCTTACGTTTAATCGTGGATTACAATGGTTAGAGAGAAAATTAATCCCTTGGAAATAAAGAGGGAAAAGACAGTTCCTTATAGAAAAGGGACTGTCTTTTTTGTCTCTACTCAGCAAAAAAACCTAGTGCGTATTTTACCCCTTCATGGATATCATTCGTTTCATAGGCCGCCAAATCCTCAAACGAAACCTTCATCTTCACATCCTCTAGTTCATAGCCACTATCCAAATCAATATTTAAAAGAACTTCATACCCTTCTTCGGTCACACTTGTATCAAGAATATTAAATGTACGAATTGGAACCCCAATTTCATAATCAATCGAATCAAAATCAGCCATTCGTTTACCTCCCATTAAAGCTTGCTAATCAAAAACGATTTAGGATTAAATTTAGCTCTTTCAATTAAAGTCTGTAGTTTCTTGTAGTCATTTAACCATTCCACTTTATGGCACCTATCAATTCATTCATTACAAGGGGAAAATTTGCTCATACTATCCACATGAGGAGGATGAGTATGGAACAGGTTTCTTATAGACAACAATGGTTTGGAAATATCAAGGGAGATATTTTATCAGGAATAGTCGTTGCGCTTGCGCTTATACCAGAAGCTATCGCATTTTCAATTATTGCTGGTGTTGATCCGATGGTCGGATTGTATGCTTCTTTTACTATAGCCGTAACGATTGCCTTTGTTGGAGGACGTCCCGGAATGATTTCAGCGGCCACTGGGGCAATGGCTTTATTGTTTATTGACTTGGTAGCAAAGCATGGGCTTCAGTACCTTTTAGCTGCGACCATTTTAACAGGGATATTGCAAATTCTATTCGGAGTATTCCGTCTAGCGAGGTATATGAAGTTCATACCAAGATCGGTTATGATCGGTTTTGTAAATGCGTTAGCCATCATGATTTTCACGGCTCAATTGCCCCATTTTGAGGGGGAAGGCTGGATTGTTTATGCCCTAGTAGGGTTAACCTTAGCAATTATTTACTTATTTCCATACTTAACAAAAGCCGTCCCGTCCACATTGGTGGCAATTGTTGTCGTAACTGCTCTTTCTATTTTTATGAACTATGGGATTAGAACGGTGGGGGATATGGGGGCAATTTCTCAAACCTTGCCCGTGTTCTTTCTGCCAGACATCCCTTTAAACTTTAATACCTTGGCAATTATTTTTCCATATTCCGTAGCCCTGGCTGTTGTCGGCTTACTAGAGTCGCTATTAACTGCCTCGATAGTCGATGATATGACCGATTCAGAAAGTGATAAAAATGGAGAGAGCCGCGGACAAGGGATTGCCAATATTATTACAGGCTTTTTTGGTGGGATGGCTGGATGTGCAATGATTGGTCAATCGGTAATCAATGTAAAGTCCGGGGGCCGAGGGAGACTCTCAGCATTGGTGGCTGGTTTGTTTTTAATGTTTTTAATTGTTGTGTTAGGCCAGGTCGTGGTTCAAATTCCAATGGCTGCGTTGGCTGGAGTGATGATTATGGTATCGATTAGTACCTTTGATTGGAATTCGCTCCGTACTCTGCATATTATTCCTCGAACAGATGCAGTCGTGATGGTCATTACTGTTTTAACGGTGGTGCTGACCCATAACTTGGCGATTGGTGTTTTTACTGGCATTCTTTTAAGTGCCATCTTTTTTGTATCAAAGATTTCGAACATTAAGGTGGATAGTAAATTAGAAGGAAAGCATCGAACCTATTTTGTAAACGGAGAGATGTTTTTTGCTTCAGTTACAGATTTACTTACAAAATTCGAGTACAAGGAAAACCTCAAAAGTGTTGACATCGACCTTAGTCGTTCACATATCTGGGATGATTCAGCCGTTGCAGCGGTGGATAAAATTGTCTCCAAATTCGAGGAAAGTAATATTATCGTCAATGTTAAAGGCTTAAATGAAGATAGCACGGAACTCGTCAACAAATTAGCAAATAAATTAGGCTCACATTAAGGAGGGGATAGACTTGTACAAGAAAATTCTATTAGCAACAGATGGATCTGAACACTCAAAGCGTGCCGCTGAAAATGCGCTACATATTGGAACATGTAGTTCAGATTCAAAAATAGACATCGTGTATGTTATCGACCACGACAAGGCAAAATCCCATGTACTTAGCAATTGGAATACAGCCGAAATTGGCGATAAGCATAAAAGCCGCTTAAAGGATATTGAAAAAATGGCGAAAAACTCAAATGTTGCTTATGAAACGAAGATTCTTCAGGGAGATCCTGGACCTGCCATTGTAGAATATGCAAACAAAAATAAGTTTGATGTGATTGTGATTGGGAGCAGGGGACTGAATGTTCTTCAGGAATTCGTTTTAGGGAGTGTTAGTCATAAGGTGGCAAAGCGCGCGAATTGTCCTGTTTTAATTGTTAAATAAGGTGATGATAACTGGGGTGCATTCTCCAGTTTTTTTCATTATAAACATGCTCTTGTCCGTGAGCATGTCCCGTGCTTGCTTAGCATCGATATGGTAAACTATTGGAATGTTTAAAGTAGCAGGGAGGCCTTTTAGTTTGGCGCAACATGATTTTACCAATGGTTCAATTGTTAAGCAGTTATTCTTATTTTCCACTCCAATTATGCTAGCGAACTTACTGCAAGTATCGTATCAATTTATCGACAGCCTATGGGTTGGAAATCTCTTAGGGGCAAATGCACTTGGAGCCATTACGGTTGCTTCTACCGTCGTTGTCACGGTTCTCTCCTTCATT
Source organism: Mesobacillus maritimus (assembly GCF_044803185.1). Taxonomy (GTDB): domain Bacteria; phylum Bacillota; class Bacilli; order Bacillales; family Cytobacillaceae; genus Mesobacillus_B; species Mesobacillus_B maritimus_B. Next base: position 2,966,999 of record NZ_CP085225.1, on the reverse strand, counting down.
ATTGGAATCAATCATGCCACCTTGACGATTCTTTCGCAACAACGGGGAAAAGGTAATGACGCTGGCCTCATGTCCTATTTAAATGCTTTTGTTGTCGTTTTATCTGTTTTATCGCTTTTGGCTGGGATTGTCGGGATCATTTTTTCTGAGTCAATTCTGCTTATGCTCGATACACCCTCTGAAATGCTCGCAGATGCAAACGCCTATTTGCGGATAAATTTTATCGGTATTCTGTTTCTACTTGGCTATAATTTTATCAGTTCGGTTTTAAGGTCTTTAGGGGACAGCAAGACACCATTAACCTTTGTCATTGTAGCCGTACTACTAAACACGGTATTGGATCCAATCTTTATTACAGTATTTGACTGGGGCATTGAGGGAGCGGCATATGCCACGGTCTTGTCTCAAGGTGTTTCCTTTTTATATGGACTTATTTATACACTGAGACGCAAACTTGTGCCTTTTTCACTTCCTAGAATTCCACGACGAGAGGAAGTCTGGCTGATTTTAAAACTAGGTATTCCCTCAGGGTTACAAATGATGGTGATTCATGCAGGAGTACTAGCCATCCTGAGCGTCGTCAATACCTTTGGGGAAGATGTGGTGGCAGGTTTTGGGGCCTCACAGCGGATTGATAGTTTAATCACTCTGCCGGCAATGGCATTGGGCACCGCGGTAAATAGTATGGCTGGCCAAAATATTGGTGCTAACCGCTGGGATAGAGTCAGACAACTTGCTTTCTACGGAGCAATATATAATCTAGGGATTATGCTAATCATGGCATTGATCATTTTTCTTCTAGCTGAACCTTTAATTGGATTGTTTATTCGACCAGGTGAGGCAGCGGTCTTTGGCACTGATTATTTAAAAATCATTGCCTTTTTCTATCCGTTTATTGGGCTAAATTTCATCCTAAATGGAATTGTCAGAGGCTCTGGAGCGATGTATCAAGTATTGGTATTAAACATTCTTTCATTTTGGGTACTACGCTATCCTTTGACGTATGTATGCTCGTTGATGATTGGCTCTGATGGAGTTGCCTATGGAATGGGCATTAGTTTTGTTATTAGTAGTTTGTTTTCCTTAGGGTATTTTAAATATGGAAAATGGAAGGAAAGAAAGCTATTTTCTAAGGAATGAACAATGAAAGTTTTATTATTTTAATAAAGAACCTTATTTATTTTCATACCGTTGATTGGAGCGGAAGGCACGAAGACTCCTCGAAAATGAACTACACATTTTCTCGTGCGTGGGTCTATTCATGGATGTCATTCAGTGTCCTGCGGGAGTGCAAGGCCAAGGGAGACCTAGGTTGAATTGGTCCGCGTGAGGGACTAATTAACCCCGTTGGAGCGAAGCGACGAGGGGGTTCCGGACTGCCCGCGAACCGCTCGTGCCTGGAGTGGAAATCAACCTCAACTATAAACAGCAAAAAAATAATTAAATTAGTTGAACTAGCAGATCCTAATTAAAGGGTTGCTTTTTCTGTTCCTTGACTATCATTCCCCCTTGACCTCTGAAATGTTATAATTTTATAAAAATAAAAGATTTGTAGGGAAAGGGGATGATTGCGATTACGATACTCGATAAAGTGAGTACGGGGTTGGCGGGGTTTGATCAGGCGATTGATATGCTTCGCCTTGGGGATAATGTGGTTTGGCAGGTTGATTCTGTTCAAGATTATTTGAAAGTGGTAACTCCTTATGTGGAACAGGCGAAGCAGGACAAACGAAAGCTGGTGTATATTCGCTTTGGAAACCACAACCCGATTCTTAACGATGACTCTGGAATAAAAGTTTATGAGGTTGATGCAACGAAGGGCTTTGAAAGCTTTGCCTCGGAGGTGCATCATATCATTGAACAAGAAGGCAAGAAAACCTTTTACGTGTTTGATTGTTTAACAGACTTGTTGGAATCTTGGTACTCAGATTTGATGATTGGGAACTTTTTTAAGGTATCTTGCCCGTTTTTATATGAATTGGATACAATTGCTTATTTTGCAATTATGCGCAACGCTCATACATACAGTACGATCGCGGGGATCCGTGAAACAACACAGCTGTTACTAGATTTATATGAAGTAAACGAAAAAATGTATATCCATCCGTTAAAGGCATCAGAAAGATATTCGCCAACCATGTTTTTTCCGCACCTCATTAAGGGATCGGAAGCAATCTGCATAAGTGCAAGTTCTGAAATCGCCGAGCTGTTCTCAAGCATTAACCGTGGGGAGGAACGTTTGGATTACTGGAATGTCGTTTTTGCAAATGCAAGAAAGGCACTCAACCTAGACGTTGAGCAGCAGAATCAAACAAAAAGATTGTTAATCTCTCTGTTGATTGGCAATGAATCAAGAATGTCTGAGTTATGTTATCAATATTTTACATTACATGATATTTTAACTATTGCATCGAGGGAAATTGGAACCGGCTTTATTGGCGGAAAGAGTGTCGGAATGCTGCTGGCTAGAAAGATACTAGAAGAAGATGAATCAAACCGGTTTCAGCCTTTTCTTGAACCGCATGACTCTTTTTATCTAGGTTCTGATGTTTTTTATACCTACATTGTCCAAAATGGCTGGTGGAAACTCCGCGTCAAACAAAAAACAGCAGAGGGCTATTATCAATATGCTTCAGAGTTAAAAGAAAAACTTTTAAATGGAAAGTTCCCCGATAAAATCAAAGAGCAGTTTGTGCAAGTTCTTGAGTATTTCGGGCAATCACCCATCATCGTTCGTTCTAGTTCTCTACTAGAAGATAATTTTGGCAATGCGTTTGCTGGGAAATACGAAAGTGTGTTTTGCGCCAACCAAGGAACTCCTGAAGAACGGTATGAAGCCTTTGTTCAGGCAATCCGAACTGTGTATGCTAGTACAATGAACGAAGATGCCTTAACTTACCGGATGAATAGGGGCCTGTTTGAAAAGGATGAACAAATGGCGATTCTGATTCAACGCGTTTCTGGAGATCATTACGGAGAATCTTTCTTCCCGCATATCGCAGGGGTTGGGAATTCCTCGAATCTTTATGTCTGGGACAAAAACATCGACATGGATGCAGGAATGCTTCGGCTTGTGTTTGGCTTAGGAACACGTGCAGTAGATCGCACGGTCGAGGATTATGCCAAAATTATCTCTTTGGATGACCCTTTACGCCGACCACTAATGGCGATAGATGACGAAAAGAAATTTTCCCAACACTATGTAGATGTGCTTTCCCTTTCGAATAATAAGCATCGAACAAGAAGAGCGGATGACATTCTGTTACATGATTTAGGCGTAGATAAACATCTCTTCGCAAAAGTAGACGAAGAAACGCTAATGAGAATGAGGGAGCTAAGGTTTACCCATTTAAATGTTCCCTATATTCTAGATTTTCAACTACTGCTTAAAGAAACTGAGTTCGCCAGTCTGATGAAAGACATGCTAGCGAGATTATCCTCTGTATATGAATACCCTGTCGACATTGAGTTTACTGGTAATTTTAAAGAGAATCATCCTTTTAAAATCAACCTCCTGCAATGTCGCCCCTTGCAAACAAGGGGGTTAGGGAAACCTGTTGAAATGCCAAAACTAATGAATAAGAATGATTGCTTCTTTTCACAAAAAGGAAATTTTATGGGCGGAAATGTTCACTTACCGATTGATTATGTCGTGCTGGTTGACCCGCAAGCGTATATTAAACAAAGTGAACAAGGCAAATATGCGGTTGCGAGAGCAATTGGGAAGATTAATTTAGCATTAAAAGGGAAAAACGTCATGTTAATGGGACCAGGGAGATGGGGAACCACGACGCCTTCCTTAGGGGTACCTGTCCACTTTACCGAGCTAGCCAATATGTCCGTCATTTGCGAGGTAGCTTCAAATGACGGAGGACTAATGCCCGAGCTTTCCTATGGAAGTCATTTTTTTCAGGACCTAGTAGAAACAGGAATTTTTTATATTGCAATTTATGATGGCGAGAAGGATGTGGTTTACCATCCTGAAAAAATCCTGCAGAAGGAGAATTGCTTGTCATCCATCTTGCCTGATCATGAAAAATTCGCACAAACCATCCATATTACCCAGACCAATGGGATGGAGGTCTTTTCAGATATCGTAACTCAAAATCTATTATGTAGATAGCTCATCAATTAAGATAGAGGTTTAAGGATACCTTTTAGGTATCCTTTTTTTAGTGCGCCCAGCATGGGTCCAGTCTATAGGGTGCAAGTCCCGAACTGTGAAGGCAGAAGTAGCAGTAGCTTAACGCAAGGGTGTCCGTGGTGACGCGGAATCTGAAGGAAGCGAGCGGCAAACCTCCGGTCTGAGGAACACGAACTTCATATAAGGCTAGGTATCATTGGATGAGTTTGCTAAACAAAACAAAGTCCTTTCTGCCGAAGGTGATACAGAGTAAATGGAGCAGATAGATGGAGGGAAAGACTGTACTCTTACCTGGGGAGGTCTGGCTGGAAAGCCGAGCACACTCGGTAAACTACTCTGAGAAGAGTAGCTGAGCAGTCAGAAGTCAGCAGAGGTCATAGTACTTGACTAGCTATAGATAGTTAAGGAAGGACTGAACATTTAGGAAGAATATACACTAGGCGTTCACTGGTTATGATGATACAGACAATCCATTAATGGACTTACTTGAAGGAGGACGTGGTGAATTCCACTGGGGACTTTAAGAGGGTGGAATAAGCAGTGGCACAATCAGAACGTATATTCACGAGAAAGGATTGTATCGGAATGATGGAACGACTACTGTCGCGGGAAAATCTACTTTCGGCATTAAAACGAGTCGAAAAGAATAAGGGTAGCCACGGTGTAGATGAAATGCCTGTAAAATCCCTACGAGCGCATCTTCTACAAAACTGGCAAGAAATCCGAAATTCAATAGAGACTGGAACTTATGAGCCTATGCCAGTCAGACGTGTCGAAATCCCGAAACCGAATGGCGGCATACGTTTATTAGGAATTCCTACCGTGACAGATCGTTTGATTCAACAAGCGATAGCCCAAATATTAACCCCAATCTATGACCCATCCTTTTCCGAAAATAGCTACGGGTTCAGACCTAGAAGAAGAGCACATGACGCTGTTAGGAAAGCAAGGACATATATAGAAGAGGGCTATAGATGGGTAATAGATATGGATTTAGAAAAGTTCTTCGACAAAGTAAATCACGATATGCTTATGGGACTCTTGGCGAAAAGAGTTAAAGATAAGACGCTTCTAAAGTTAATTAGAAAATACTTAGAATCGGGAATTATGATAAACGGAGTGGAGATTATCAGTGAAGAAGGAGTTCCTCAAGGTGGACCACTTAGTCCACTATTGTCCAATATTATGCTAGATGAACTCGACAAGGAACTAGAGAGAAGGGGACATAAATTTGTCCGTTACGCAGATGACTGTAATATCTACGTTAAAACCAAGAAAGCAGGTTTACGTGTTAAAAGCTCTATAACTGCCTTCATTGAGAAGAAACTCAAGCTAAAAGTGAATGAGGGGAAAAGTGCAGTAGAACGACCGTGGAAACGAAAGTTTCTTGGATTTAGCTTCACATCACACCGGAATCCTAAAATCCGTATCGCAAAAGAGAGTATAAAGAGAGCTAAAAATAAAATAAAAGAACTGACATCAAGGTCGAAATCCATCTCAATAGAATTACGCATTGAGAAATTAAATGAATACCTTGTAGGTTGGTGCGGATATTTTGCGTTGGCCGATACGCCAACTCCCTTTAAACAACTAGATGAAACAATTCGAAGAAGACTTCGGATGTGCCTGTGGAAACAATGGAAACTACCTAAAACCAAAGTAAAAAGGCTCATTTCTTTAGGAGTTCCAAAAGAAAAAGCCTTTGAATGGGGAAATTCACGTAAGAAATACTGGCGCATTTCTAATAGTCCTATTTTAAACACAACGCTTAATTTAGAATTTTGGCGAAAACATAAGCTGAAAAGTCTAGTAAATAGATACAATTACTTACGTCATACCTAAGTGAACCGCCGTATACCGAACGGTACGTACGGTGGTGTGAGAGGTCGGGGGTTAGTCACCCCCTCCTACTCGATTATATTGAAAAGCATACATGGTACTTTTTAAAAACTTTGGAAATCTTACATATTATTTTATGCAGCGGTAAAGATAAATAAAAGATAAGTATCCTCAATAAAAATTAGAAAGGAGCATGACCATGAACAAAAAGTGGTTTTTATTATTAGCGAGTATCATGTTGTCTGCTGTTATGGTTGCAGGTTGTGGAGCGAATGACGATCCATCGCCACCAGTAGATGAAAATCAAGAAGAAGCACCATTTGAGAATGACCCATTACACGATGCCGAAGATAGCAGAGATGATATCGGTGAGAATAACGATGCCGAAGAAAATATGGAAGGCATCGAGGAAAATGTAGAAGAACCATTCGAAGATCCAGACAACGACGGAAACGATGAAATGGATCCGAATCCTGCAGAGGATTAATAAATTTGAAAGCCGACGAAGAAGGTCCCAAAAGTTATCTTTTGGGACCCTTCTTTCTTTATTCTTAAGAAAGTAGCGAATGCTATAATGGTTTGCTAAAAAAACTAGCGAGCGTTCGGGAAGACCCTTTGTACCATTTCTGAAAATTCCTCAAATAATCCTTGAACTGGCTGTCCATTTTCAATTTTGTCACCGTAATCGCCCATACGATCGACAAAGTCAGGGTTGCTTGATACAAAGACGTTTCGAATATCGTTGTCTTCTTCCTTTACTTTGTCAGAGATTTTATTCTCAAGCTCTCGTCTTAAATCTCCTTTTTCTTCATTATCCTGAACCACAGCTACATAGGCATTTCGATTTGCTACGATAACAGTTGCATGTCGAATTTCTTCCATGTCTTCAATCTTGGATTGGGCTTTGTCTGCTACTTGCATCCTTGATTGATCGTTTTCATTCCCTACATTGTAATTGTGGTCATCAACATTCTGAATCTCAGCACCACGATTGTCATTATCATCTTGGGCCTGATTTCCCCCCATCGCACAACCAGATACAAAACTAACGACTAAAAACAGAATGGAAATTCTTTTTACAAATACCATTTATACCCTCCTAAATTTTTACTCAGCGATAATATTCCCCCGAATCACTTACTTTATGTATAAATTTTTTAAAAATATTGTATGGGTTTTAATAGAAGGGGAGTATTTTCTACATCGCTTTTGTCGAAATGTTTGCCGCGTTGGTCGAATTCTATTAGGATTAAATAGCAAAGGATTGTTTTAATAGTACATATGTTATGAACAAATGTTAGGACTTAATTGCGGTCCAATACTGAATGTAGGAGGCTCTATTTGTGGGGAAAGAACCAGTGGAAAATCTAGAAAGCTTAGAACAACGCTACCCGCTAGTAAAAGAGATGAAAGAGAACATACCTGTTTTCTGGGAAAACCCAGATTACCTGCGAACCGTGACATTTCCGATTAAAGGGGTTGGACCGGAGATCATCACCGACGCTAAGGAGCGTCTACAGCGCTTTGAACCTGTTCTCAGGACTTTATTTCCTGAAATGGAAGATGGAATTGTATCGCCTATAACAGAAGTTCCTTCGATGAAAAAGGAACTTGAAATGTTTTATCAGTCCAAAATAAATGGCAAATTGTTATTGAAAAGAGATGACCTTCTACCGGTGGCTGGGTCCATTAAGGCACGTGGGGGCTTTCATGAAGTGTTAGCTTTTACGGAAAATCTTGCTATTAAAACCGGACTTATTTCAACTATAAACGATGATTATCGGATTCTATTAACTGAAAAGGCTAGAAAAATTTTGAGTCAGTATACGATTTCAGTTGGCTCAACCGGAAATTTAGGGTTGAGTATCGGGATGATTGGTTCAGCACTTGGATATCGTGTCGCCGTACATATGTCTGCTGATGCGAAGGAATGGAAGAAGAACTTACTACGCAAAAATGGCGTAAAAGTGGTTGAACATCCTTCCGATTATTCTCAGGCCGTTGAGAAGGCTAGAAATGAAAGCGACCAAGCCGCAAATTCCTATTTTGTCGATGATGAACAATCTCCGTTATTATTTGCTGGTTATGCAGGGGCTGTACATGAAGTTCAGGAACAATTAGAAAAACGCGGGCTTAAAGTGTCTTCCGAACAACCTTTATATGTTTATTTACCTTGCGGGGTTGGCGGAGGACCTGGTGGAGTTGCTTTTGGGCTGAAAACTGTTTTTGGAGAGCATGTTCACTGCTTTTTTGCCGAGCCAACACATTCACCGTGTATGTTGTTAGGGCTCATGACTAACCTACATAATCACATTTCTGTTCAAGATATCGGGCTGGATAATAAAACCGAAGCCGATGGTTTGGCTGTAGGCCGCGCGTCTGCTTTTGTCGGGGAAATCATGGAGAACCTACTAAGTGGAGTTTACACAATCACCGATGATGAATTGTTATCGTTATTATATTTACTTGAAAAATCAGAGGGGATATTTCTTGAACCGTCCGCATTATCAGGCATGAAAGGACCAATTAAGCATAGCCAGAAAAACCCCAATGCCATACACCTTGTATGGGGAACTGGCGGCAGCCTTGTGCCTGAGCAAATGAGGGATGACTTTATAATGAAAGGAAAACAATTCTATCAAAATGAATCATTTAAATAGCATTGTCTAGCGTTACTAGTACTTTCTTCATGTTTTTTGAATTTTTAGAGCATACGTTCTGTCAATTATGATATAATAAACCGGCAATAGGATAGGTTTCTCAAGGGTGGTCAGCAATAACCCCTAACGAAAGGGGGTGATGCTGTGACGGTATTTGAGGCGTTGATGTTTGCGTTAGCATTTGCAAGCTTGATCGTTGCAATTCTGTCTTTTACCAATAAAAAATAATCCACCCTTGAGTATGACAGCACAAGGTGGATTATTCCGTCTTAACAGCTGATCCCCTAAAGGGGAGCCGTCTATTGCATGGACCGTTCGGTGTTACCAGCACCGGCGGTCTTTTTTTTATTTATGTTATTGATGTCTATATTATACCCAATAATCGTGGGAGAAAACAAGGAAATCTAATGATTATCCTATTCCAAAAAGATAATCGAAACACTTAAAACAGGTTCAGTATAAAAGAATAGCTATTCTCATCATTACAGATAATAGGGAGGAGTGAAGGGGGGAAAAGAATGTCTAATAAAGATCAGAGCACATCAGGTACAGTCGAACAACCGTTAATGTCTACCGCTACTACTGAAGCAGGTTTTGAAAAGAATACAAAGAAAGAGAAACTAGCAGCTAAGCCGAAAATTGGCGAAACGATTATTGGGGATGATGGAATTACGGGTCGAATAAGATAGTTCTTATTGAAAATAAAGGAGATGAAACTCAATGAAAACAAAGGATAATTTCTTAGAAGGTGCCAAGGTAACAAAAGATAACCAAATTTATGGAACACCGAATAGCAAAAGTAAAAATGGAACAGGGGATTCCCCTAATGATAATGTGCCTCAAAAAGGGCGGAACCGATAACAGCCAAGATTTCTTGGCTGTTTTTTGTTATGGCTCTTTTCTCAAACTTTGTTGCTCTTGGATACAAATTCGGTTGAATTAAGCTTTGTTTCCCTTCAAAGTACCCTTTTATTAATGAGAAAAGAGCGCGCAAACTTCTTATCACGTACCAAATAGCTTATCTTGCGTTAAAATCGGCTTTAGGTAGTAAAAATCGGCTTTAAGATTTTTACAATTTTAACAACAATCTTTACGAAACCAGCCTTTGTTATTTGCTACGGAGCCCACCTTTCCCCTTATTTTTGATAAGATGAAAAGAAGAGAAATGAATGAGGTGAGGAACAGTGGACATACAACATATTGTGATTGCAAGTCCGATGCATGAGGAAATTAAACGAATCATCGAAGAAAAAGGAATAAAGAAAAGCTTTCGGTACTTATCAGATGAAGAATTTACCCAAGCTGATCTTGACTGGGCTGATGCTTTTGTTTCTTTTAACATGAAAGGACAGTTTGATTATCGTCAGTTACAATGGGTCCATTCACTGGGAGCAGGTGTGGATCGCTTTTTATACAAAAAGGAGTGGCCTGAGAATGTTTGTCTAACGAGAACCGTTTGTTCCTTTGGACAAAGAATTGCTGAGTATTGTCTTAGCTATGTATTAAAGGACCTACAAGCTCATGGCCAATTCCATACACTTAAACAACAGAAAAAATGGCAGCCAATGACTCCAGGATTATTGAATGAGCAAAAAGTGATGATTTATGGAACTGGTGAGATTGGGCAAACCACTGCTAAAATCTTTTCAGGTTTCGGTGTTGAGGTCCATGGAGTATCTTTAAGTGGCAAAGCGAAAGAAGGCTTTAAACAAGTCATGACGCTTGAAGCTCATTACAAAAAGTTAACTGAAATGGATTACATAATCAATACTTTGCCATTAACAGAACAAACATTCGAACTGTTTGGTGGAAAGGTCTTTAGCCGCTTATCCGCAAGAGGGTTTATCAATGTTGGCCGTGGGGCATCTCTTAATGAAAAAGCGCTATTGGATGCTATTAATAGAAATAATCTAAACTTTGCTGTCCTTGATGTTTTCGCCGAAGAACCACTTCCGGAAGACAACCCACTTTGGGCGCACCCAAATGTCATCATCACCCCACATATTTCAGCCGTTACAACAGCTCGTGAGGGAGTAGAATGTTTTATTGATACATTGAGAAACATCGAAGCAGATAAACCCTTGTTCAATAAAGTCGACGCAAAAAGAGGGTATTAAGGAGTGGCCCCTTGCCTCCCCTTTAATATATTAATGGAAATCTGCTTCAGTTAAAAAAACTCATTAGATCATGCCGTATATTAATGTATGATATTACCAAAAAAGAAAACATCCTGTTCGATAGGGGGAGTAGAATGACTATTAGTATCATTGTAGGAGTTTTATTGTTGGTGGGCTTAGCTGCAACAGTTACCTCTATGAGCAGAAAAAATCACCCAAATCTAAAACTTACAAAGGAGAAGATCCCAGACCATCTTGGGACTGTTAATTTTGTCCCCATACAATCTTTGCTTCTTCATTTAAATACAGCATTAAACGATGAATATATTCGAAAAGTAAAGCAGCGATTCCTTCAGGAAAACCCTACTAAGAGCGAGGATGAGTTTGAATGGTTGCTATTTGAGTTAAAGCGGTATTTCATCGTCGCGAACTTATTAAAAAAAGCGCCAATGTTTAGTAAAGAAGTGGATGAAATTTGGCATGAGATGATTCTTTTTACAGAGGAATATCATGCATTTTCAGAAGAATTTCTAGGAGAAATGCTTCACCACATCCCGAACACAAATCCAGAACCAGCACCACAAGATCGTGCGTTTTTTGATTGGGTTTTTGCTCAGTTGTTTCAAATTACCGAATTTAGTTGGAAGACTTGGGGGAGCTTCTTTCAACACCCAGTTTCTCATGAGAGTTTAAAAGAGTTTAAGAAAAGTAGTAAAGAAGAATTAATAAATAACTATTTCCGTCAAAATGATGATAACAAAGAGCTTGTAGAATATTTAGTGCATCGCATGAAAAAACAACTCACTGAAGCGGAAAACATCTATATGGTTGATAAGAAAGGGTTATTTACAAAACAACAAACATATGGGGATATGACTTCTTTATCACTAACCATGGTTTTCTTCTCCTATTATTATTTTGATGAATATTGGGAATACGCAAAAGTATATTCTTTTGCCCGGGCGGTAAAAGATACAAGCGGTTGCTCTACTGCTGTTTTCTGTGGTACTGCTTCCACTAATCGCTCCGGAGATGGTCATGGTGATGGTCACGTAGATGGCGGTGGCTCCTCCTGTTCAAACTGCGGAAGTGGCTGCTCCTCTAGTTGATGATAGAAAGCAATTGCAATTATAGTACTGAATTAGTAGTTTCGTTCACAATTTTAGCTCTTTTTGAGTAAATTAATAAAAGCCATTTATCTCTAGAGGTGCTAAGAATGGACAGTGTGGATGACTTCAAGGTACTGATTGGGGCGTGGACCGACGCTGTTGGTACGATTCTCTCCGCTTATAGCGAAATGAGGGCCTTTGTTGGATTAGACGAATATAATTCAACTTGTAGCCATCGGTGAGGGGCTACAAGCACTTGGAACCATGATAGTTGGTACTACAACAGAAGAAACTCCGATTATCTTTACGGGCAGTTGGATAGACGGTACTGGCGCTGCGACAAGTTCATATGCGGCCTATTTAAGACAAGTCCAAGGAGAGAATGACGACAATATTCGACTGGAAATCTTGGGTGACTCCCTACAAGCGATGGGCGCATTCTTTGTCTCGTTTGGCGAGTACTTAAGAGGAGAGGATGTTTATGCTGTTGCCAACGGCTTACAATCATTAGGCGCAGGTATCGAGGCAATCGCAGGTAACTATGAATTAGCCAATCGTACAGAAGCAAGACTTCTAGCCTTGATTGGTTCAAGTATTCAAGCACTAGGTTCCAACTTTTTTGCCGTTACAGTTACAAAGGAATTGCTTCAGGATGAGAAAGCGGATTGAACTTAAGGGATAAAATGAAAAAGCCAAAAGATTCTAGACTTTATTTCTTGACGGATTAATAGATTCCTGATAGATTTTACTTTATCGCAAAATAATTTAATTAGAGCTAGCTATGAATGCTGTGGGTCAAACTATAGCAGGAGCGGCTTCTGGAGAGATCGCAAATATTGCGGCGCCGAAGGGTTCACAATCTCAGGCAAAAGGACAGAAGAGTAACAACAACTACAACTATTTATGTATTTGTTTATTGTTATTCTTGTTTACTTGAGGTTGGAAAAAAATCCAACCTCTTTTTTTATTGTTCTTTCCAGATTGTTCAATTTATCACAAGGATTATTCGCGATAAATTAGAATGGAGGAATGGAAAAATGGCACAAAAAGAGCTAAAAAGGGAGCTGAAAAATCGACATGTCCAATTGATTGCGATTGGTGGAACGATTGGAACAGGATTGTTTTTGGGTTCTGGGAAAGCGATCCAACTCGCAGGACCTTCAATTATTTTAGCTTATTTGATCGTTGGGATTGCCTTGTTTTTCGTAATGAGAGCATTAGGAGAATTGCTTTTATCCAATGCAGGCTATCAATCTTTCAATGATTTTGCGGCTGATTATATCGGGCCGTGGGCGGGCTATGTGACCGGCTGGACCTATTGGTTTTGCTGGATTATGACCGCAATGGCCGATATTATTGCGGTTGGCGTTTATGTTCAATATTGGTTTGAGGTCCCTCAATGGATTCCAGCCATCCTCATTTTGGTTATTTTACTAGGATTGAATTTATTAACCGTTAAGCTTTTTGGTGAGTTAGAATTTTGGTTTGCAATGATTAAAGTCATCACGATTCTAGCCTTAATCGTAATCGGCATTGTTTTGCTTATCATCGGATTTAAAACCGATGCGGGTGTAGTTTCAATTAGCAATCTATGGGGGTACGGAGGTCTTTTTCCGAATGGAATTGCTGGATTCTTACTTGCCTTCCAAATGGTTGTCTTTGCCTTTGTCGGTGTCGAGTTAGTAGGGGTGTCGGCAGCGGAAACCGCTAATCCGCAAAAAAGTATCCCATCGGCTATTAATAAAATTCCACTCAGAATTCTATTTTTCTATGTGGGAGCTCTTTTTATTATTTTAAGTATTAATCCATGGGAACAACTGACTGCAACGAGCAGTCCGTTTGTACAAGTTTTTAGTTTAGTAGGCATTCCAGTTGCAGCAGGAATCATAAATTTTGTCGTATTAACTTCTGCAGCTTCAGCTGGTAACAGTGGAATGTTTTCAACAAGTCGAATTTTATATAATTTAAGCAGTCATAATCAGGGTCCAGCAGCCTTTGCAAAATTAAGCAAAAATCACGTCCCGAGCAATGCATTGATTACATCTGCGATTGTTGTTTCGATCGGGGCATTATTAAGCAAGCTGATTCCAGAACAAGCTTTCAGTATTGTGACGACAATTAGTGCCATTTGTTTTATTTGGGTGTGGAGTATCATTTTAATTTCGCATATTCGCTATCAAAAAACACGACCGGATTTAAGAGCGAAATCAACGTTTAAAGCACCGCTCACACCGTTTATTAATTATGTGGTCCTTGCCCTCTTTGCCGCTATATTAATCATCATGCTATTTGCAGAAGCAACACGCATCGCCTTGTTCATGACACCATTATGGTTTATTCTGTTATTTATTTTATACGGATTTAGAAAGAAGAAAAACGGAGTTTAAATAAATGGGGCCATCCAGAATTGGATGGCCCCATTTATTAATTTTTTCCCTATAAATCTGCTGCTGTTTCTGTTTGTTCATATTCTTCAGATTCCATTTTGTGATGGCGCTCAATGGGTGCCCGTTTATGATAGCGTCCAAGAATGCCAGTCATTATAAAAATTGCAATAGCTGAGTAGATCACTTGAACGATTCCAAATACAATCGTTGCCGAGGCAACAATTAGGATATCAGTTAAAAACATCGTTTTTCCAGGATTAATTCCAAAACGTTTATCGAGGAAAATACAGAGCATATTGAACCCACCGAGGGATGATCCCTCTCTGAAAAGAAAAATAAGACCAATCCCAATCATCGCCCCACCTAAAACAGCACTCATAATCGGGTGTGGCAGTTCAAACGTAAACATAAGTGCGAGAGTATCTGACATAGCGGACATGATACTTACACTTACAAAACTCCGCACTGTAAAGGCCAATCCTAATTGGGATAAAGCCAAAAAGTAAAAAGGTAAGTTGATGCTAAAAAACAAGATTCCGAACGAAACATCTGTTAAGTGTTGCATGACAATTCCTAAGCCAGCCGTCCCACCAATAACTAGATTAGACGTCGTTAAAAACTGGATGCCAATCGCAACAAATAAACATGAGAACAGAATCCAAGACCATTTTCTAATAAAATTCATTTTAAAACTCCTAGACTAGATTTTACTTTTTTCTCCATTTTCTATATTACTATAAAATCACTAGGGGAATAGTAAAAACTTAATAAATAATATAGAAAAAGGTACATACGCTCTTTCACCAATTTATACCAAGTTAAACTTGTAAATGTTATGATTGATGTAGATGCAATTAAAACAGTGTTAGCGGCTAAAAATGAAATACATTATTTTATTAAGCTGTATGATACCCAAACAAAACAATGGCAAGATATCATCATGTGTAACTAGAAGCCAGAATGTAAAGGGGCGAAAGAACACACTTATGATTCCAACAAAAATAGAACCTAATTCAAACCTTCCCATAAGAGAAAACAGTGTAGATGCAATAGTCGATTGGTTCGAACAGTATAAACAGTCGTTTTATACCATAGGTTTAACCTATCTTAATGATCAGCAGCAAATGGAAGAATTATTTTACCGGTGTATGATGAAAGTCCAAAAAAAATGGCCACGATTTAAGAGTGAAACTTCTTTTGACATATGGGTGACATCTATATTCATACCTATCTGTCAGGAGCTTTCTAAAAAAAGAAGTTTACAAGTTTCAGAGGAACATGACCCTCGGGACGATATATTTAAAGCACTCCATCGACTGAAGGGGACTGAGAAAGAGGCAATCGTCCTGACTTATATAAAAGGTTTTTCTCAGGAGGAGAGTGCTCATCTTCTTCAAGTTCCAGTTGAAAAGATAAAAGAGCTTTTGTTTTCCGGTATTCGTTCACTGAGAAAAGAATTGGGGTACGGACCAACTTATAATGGATGTAGAGAGCATCATAAGGATTACATCGATTACTTAGAAAGAAAATTGGAACGGTCGAAAAAGGTTGATTTAGAGATACATATTTTTCATTGTCCTAACTGTCAGGAGGATCTTTCTACCTTTCAGGAGGTTATGCTAACCTTGGTAAATCTCCCAGGTAATACGGAAGGCTCTCTTTTGCCGACCGGTTTTATGGAGAACGTTAAAAAAAGGCTCGCGGAAGAGGAAAAGAAGAGAGAAAAGAAGAACAGAAAGCGTAAAAAAATGGGCCTTGTTAGTGTAGCTGTTTTCGTACTAACCATAGGAATTGGCTTTTTCACCGGTACATTCAGCAACCTTTACTATACATGGACGGAAGAGGATCCACACTTGCGTGCTTTTCTGCAGGCGGACCTAGGTGAACGGCTAAACCTAGAAACAGAGAGCGATGGGGTGAAAATGAACATCAAAAGCGTTATTGCGGACGATGTTCAGACACTTGTATTTTATGAGGTCGAAGATACAAATGAAGATAACCAATATATGATTGATTTCCAACATGGGGTTTTTGTGGAAAACGCACATGAAATCATGATCCATGAAACCAATCCAAGGTATGCTCCTGTTGACCTTGAATCAGATTTCAATAACAAAGAAAAAAACAAGTACCATGGGAAAATTAGTCTGCCACCTATCACAACAGATAACGGGACAATCAAACTTAACATAACAAGTATTCAAAAACTGAATCGTGATACCAAAAATCAAAATCAGTTTATAGAATATGAGAACCTGGAGTTTGAAGAAGGAGAGTGGAACTTCGAAATTCCGGTAACAAAACAGCCTTCCACCGAATATGTTTTGGATGAAGAAACAAAAGTCGAAGGGATCCCGGTCCGTTTTGATAAACTAACCATTGCACCAACCGCTACCTTTTTACAATATAGTTTTAAGCATGAAGAAGCAGAGAAACGGATAGAGTTTCTACATATTGGTGATTTAGAAATTAACAATAAATTAGTGGAAATTGATAGGTATAGCAGCTCTTTTGTAAATACACAACAAGAAAGGAATTGGATTGCTTTTCAAGATCAATTCGAACCGTTCTTCGGAAAGAAACCAAAAGAGATCAACGTTCATTTCGATTCCGTTTTTCTAACGGTGGATGACTACAAAAATATCGAGCTGGATGTTACAAAGGAATACCCTCAAACCTTCGAATATGCAGGCAGCACCATCTCCATCGACAAGCTGGAAATCGGAGAACCGACTACTGTAGTCATCAGCAATCATGAAATTGAAAATCGAAAATACGAATCACTCCAATTCCATATTTTAAGTGAAGACAATAATGAAATGAGTTCGATGAATATGGATGCTGAAGGAGTAGTTGTTGATAAAAACGGAAAAGAATACGATATGAATAAAAACCCTTACTCATACGATGAAATTGAACAGCCCCGTCATTTCTTCACCGTTCAAACCATCGGACTAAGAAGTAACAACGGAGAAAAAGTGATTCCAAAAACCTTAGAGATCTATGGATATAACACAACAAAATACCTAGATGACGTTCTAAAAATATCATTGCAATAGGGACAAGGGGATAGGGACAAGGGGACAGGCACCTTGTCCCGTTATTTTTGGTGTCAGTCCCCCGGTGGAGTAATCCTTTACTCATTTGGTTTCACACTTCCGTTTGAAACGTTCATTATGATATATTTTAGAAAGATAGGTTGTTGGGGATGGAGGTTTTTTTGGTGTTAACGATAAAAGAAATTGCTGAAATGGCCAAGGTTTCGCGTTCAACGGTTTCCCGTGTGTTAAATGAGTCAGGCTATGTAAGTGACGAGGCAAGAAAACGTGTTCTTGAAGTAGTTGAGAAAACTGGATATGTACCTAGTCAGCAAGCTCAATCTTTAAGGACGAAAAAGACAAAAGTAATCGGAGTGGTTCTCCCTAAACTGGGGACAGAAACAGCCGGAAGGATTGTATATGGGATAAATGATGTTCTAAGTGAGAAAGGCTATCAAATCCTGTTAACCAGCACCAATCTAGAAACTGAAAAAGAGATTGAATATTTACGGTTGCTAAAGAGCAGGCAAGTCGATGGAATCATTCTAACTGCAACGAATACAAACGATGAATTGGTCGCTGAAATTAAGCAGCTTAACTTGCCGTTTGTTGCCATTGGTCAAGATATCCCAGGGGTTTCGAGTGTCACGTATGATGATTTCCTTGCAGCCAAGAGAATGACCCAACTGATGATTCAAAAAGGGCGACAAAACATTGCATTTATTGGAGTGGACGAAGCAGACCAGGCTGTTGGTGTCATGAGAAAAAATGGATTTATGGAAGCAATGGAAGAGGCAAACCTCCCGATACGTACAGAATGGATAGCTAAGGCGAATTTTGATATCCCTTCTGGGTACGAAGCGATGGCAAAAATTATGGAACTTACATCTGACAGTAGAAGACCGGACGCTGTTTTCTGTGTTACAGAAAGAATTGCCATTGGGGCGATGCAGTTTTTAAAAGAATCAGGATATAAAATCCCTTTTCAAATTTCGATAGTTGGTATTGGCGCGTCGGATATTTCAAAATATGTTGAACCTGCCCTCACAACGATGGACTATGAAAATGAAGCTGCAGGGAAGAAAGCGGCTCAATTTTTATTAGATCAACTTGAAAGAAATGAAAATAACCAAAAAAAAATCGTTTTAAACGGTAGACTGATTGAAAGGAATAGTCTATAATCAATGTGAAATCGATTTCACATCTGTTTAGAACTAAGAAAAAAATGGAAAGAGCTCTACACTGGAATCGTCCTAACTTTTGTTAGAATTGATTCCAGTTTCATTTCCTTTGTGTGGAATCGATACCACATTTTTTGGCTATGTGTGGAATCGATTTCACAATCATAATTTAAAATCACACGGGCAAGGTACAAAAAAAAGGGAGGGTCAGTAATGGCTACAAATCGTGAAATAGCAAAGGGTATTATTGATGCAGTGGGTGGAGAAGAGAATATTGTTTCGGCTGCTCATTGTGCAACAAGACTTCGAATTATGGTTATAGACAAAGAAAAAATCAACCAAGAACAGGTAGAAAGCATTGAGAAAGTAAAAGGTGCTTTCTTTAACTCAGGTCAGTTTCAAGTGATCTTAGGAACTGGAACTGTAAACAAAATCTATGAAGAAGTAACGAATCTTGGAATTAATGCTTCTAATAAAGGTGAACAAGCAAAAGAAGCGGCAAAAAGTGGATCGAAGTTTCAAAGAGCTATCCGCACATTTGGGGATGTATTTGTTCCGATTATCCCGGCACTCGTCGCGACAGGTTTGTTTATGGGTCTGCGCGGTCTGGTCATGCAAGAGCAAATCTTGGCCTTCTTTGGCATGACGCCAGCAGATGTTTCAGAAAACTTCATTTTATTTACACAGATTTTAACAGATACAGCGTTTATTTTCTTACCAGCACTCGTTGCATGGTCAACATTCCGTGTATTTGGTGGCTCACCAATTATTGGATTGGTCCTAGGGCTCATGTTAGTTAGTCCATCCCTTCCAAACGCTTGGGGTGTTGCTGGAGGAACCGTTGATCCAATAATGTTTTTCGGATTCATTCCTGTCCTAGGCTACCAGGGCTCTGTTCTTCCTGCCTTTATTACAGGTATTATTGGGGCGAAATTAGAAAAGCAGATTCGCAAACGTGTACCAGATGCGTTTGATTTAATTGTCACACCATTTTTGACGTTACTGATTATGATTTTCCTTGCATTGTTTGTCATTGGACCTATTTTCCATTGGGTTGAAAACATCATTCTCGCAGGCACGATTGCTGTTTTAGAGTGGCCGTTTGGTATTAGTGGATTGTTAATCGGTGGATTAAACCAGGTGATTGTCGTGTCTGGAGTTCATCATGTATTTAATATGTTAGAGATTTCGTTACTTGAAAGTCTTGGATATAACCCGTATAACGCCATTGTTACTTGTGCGGTTGCGGCACAAGGAGGGGCAGCACTAGCTGTTGGATTAAAATCCAAATCAAAGAAACTAAAAGCATTAGCACTTCCATCTTCTTTATCAGCGTTCTTAGGAATTACCGAACCAGCGATTTTCGGGGTTAACCTTCGTTATGGAAAGCCCTTCATTATGGGATTGATTGGCGGAGCAGTTGGTGGATTCTTTGCTTCTATCTTCGGATTAAAAGCAACAGGGATGGCCATTACGGTAATACCAGGTACTTTACTATTCCTTAACGGTCAAATTTTATTGTATTTACTTGTGAACATTATCGCGATTGGCACGGCATTTGCTTTAACTTGGATGTTTGGGTATTCCGATAAAATGATTACCAACAACCAGGAGTAGCCGGCAAATTTTATAGGAGAGGACGATCTTTATGGTGAAAAATGGATTGATCACACTTGGAGAAGCATTGATTGATTTTATCCCAGTGGATTCAACCAATCTCACTTATCAAAAAAGTCCAGGTGGTGCCCCAGCGAATGTTGCGGTTGGGGCATCCAGATTAGGCATGAGATCAGCTTTTATCGGAAAGTTAGGTCAGGATGTTTTAGGAGAATTTCTCGTTGAGACATTATCGAACTATGGGGTCAATGTTTCTTCTGTGAGTTTTACCGATTCCTATCGTACAGGACTTGTCTTTGTCACCCTTGATTCAAATGGGGAGAGAAGCTTTAGCTTCTTTGTAAAGGAAAGCGCGGATATATTTTTAGAAGAAACAGATATAAAGGAAGAATGTTTTAAAGATTATAAGATATTTCACTTTGGAACCATTTCAATGATACAGAACCCCGTTAAAGCGGCAACGCTAAAAGCAATTAACTATGCGAAAAAGCATGAAATGATTGTTTCATTTGACCCAAATATACGTCTTAGTTTATGGAAAGATGAGAATGTGTTGCGGGAAACGATTTTTTCTGTCTTGCCTGATGTCAATGTGTTAAAGCTTTCTGATGAGGAGTTAGTGTTTTTAACGGGAACACAAGACCCTGTAGCTATTGAAAAATGGATGAAAGAATTCAACCTTTCTCTCGTTTTCCTTACAAAAGGAGCGGAAGGGAGTGTCGTTTTTACTAATTCTGGATCAATGAAGGTCGATGCATTAAAGGTCAGCACCGTGGATACAACCGGGGCAGGTGACGCCTTTGTTTCAGGATTTCTTTATTGCTTGAATGAAAGAGAAAAGGAACTTGATACCCTTACATTAGAAGAAGCGGTTGAGATTGCGAAGTTTGCCTCTATTTCAGGGGGGCTTACTGCATCTGAAAAAGGAGCGATGACGGCATTGCCAACTTTGGCTGCGGTACACAAAAACCTGACAAGAAATGGGAGTTAATTCATCATGAACCAGCAAGAGTTACATCAACTAGCATCCAAAAAGGTAGAAGAAAATAAACCCCTTATTGAAAAAGATTCTAATCGGCTGCAGTTTCATTTGATGCCACCGGTGGGGTTATTGAATGACCCTAATGGGCTTATTCACTTTAATGGATTGTACCATGTTTTTTACCAATGGAATCCATTTGAAACAAGTCATGGTGCCAAATTTTGGGGACATTATACATCTAAAGATCTCATTTCTTGGCAGGAACAGCCTCCTGCCCTTGTCCCAAGTGAATGGTACGAGAAAAATGGCTGCTATTCGGGGAGTGCGGTCGAGCATAATGGGAAAATGTACTTGTTCTACACGGGAAATGTGAAAAATAAGAACAATGAGCGTGAAACGTATCAATGTCTAGCAGTCTCCCATGATGGAATTACCTTTGAAAAAAAAGGACCGGTTATCTTCTTACCAGAGGATTATACCCCGCATTTTCGCGATCCAAAAGTGTGGCAACAAGATGGAATTTGGTATATGGTGCTAGGGGCGCAAACGGAAAAGGAAGAAGGACAAGTCGTGCTTTATGCATCTATGGACCTTGAAAACTGGGAATTCAAAGGACCACTAGCTGGAGGGAATTTGAACGGTTTAGGAGATTTCGGGTATATGTGGGAATGTCCGGACCTTTTTAAACTTGGCACACAGGATATCTTATTGGCATCTCCTCAAGGACTCGAACCAGAAGGCCATCTTTATCAAAATTTATTCCAGTCAGGCTATTTTATCGGGAAGTGGAAACCCGAAACGAATAGATATGTACACGGTGACTTTATTGAGCTTGATCGTGGCTTTGACTTTTACGCCCCTCAGACTTTTGAAGATAATCATGGAAGAAGACTCCTGTATGCGTGGATGGGATTGACAGATGAAAACGAAGCTTTTCAACCGACTATTGCCAATGGCTGGATCCATGCATTGACTCTTCCGAGGGAATTAGTGTTAAAAGGGGACAAACTCTATCAAAAGCCTGTAGCAGAATTAACGCAGTTAAGGAAAACACATGATTTTCACCAACAAGTGTCGCTTGATAATGAAGCTAAGTCATGGACTGCGATTAATGGAACTGTAAGTGAAATTTACATCGAAGTTGGTCAGCATGAGGTCACTTGTTTTGAGATAAACATCCGTGAAAATGTCAAGCTAAGCTTTAATTATGTAAAGAGCATGATTACACTAGAAAGAAAATCCTTCAAGGACGGTTCTCCAGAAAGTCGTTCCTGTCAATTACCGATTCTAAAGGAACTGCATATTTTCTTAGACACAAGCTCCATTGAAATATTTTTGAATGGGGGACAAGAAGTGATGACGGCAAGGTTTTTTGCGGAACCTACTGAACAAACCATTACGTTTGCTTCAAGGGGAAAAGTGGATTTATGGATTGAAAAGTGGAGTCTTCAGCTTTCTTAATTAAAAGGGGGCGATTGTGCCGGATTGATCCTTCTTTGCTTTAAAAGAATTCAAGGGATAAGAGATAGTGAAAGGAAGGTTCGACGTAACAGAAAAAAGTGATTGCCTTTATTTATTTCTTTATCCCATAAAGATCAGCAAAAAGCATCCTTTTGGGTGTTTTTTGTTATGAAAACAATGAGTAGTAATAAGTAAATGTCTTCCATTTTATCTCTTATTGGAGAAGAGTTTGTCCTAAAACCATCCTTTACTTAATAATTATTATCTAAGGAGGTGGGAAAGTGAATAAAAATGGTAATAGGGTCGACTACTATTTAAAAGACAAATGCCTTATAAGTAAGAGTGTAGTCTATTGGGATCAATATATTACAGCCCTAAGAGCAAGTGACACGATAACGATATTAAAAAAAGAATACATCATCAATAAAATAAATATGGTTCATGATTCTGTAAACCTAGTCTTAAAAGTTAATGTAGAACCCCTGAAAGTAAATAATTAGTATCCTTTCAAGCGTGCTTTTTATTTTGCGCTTCAACAGCAATTCCTTATTGAAGGAATGCGTTCCTTCTTGCTTTCTTAATTCACTCCATGTCAACGTAATTATCTTCACCATTAAGGAATACGAATGAGCCGGTTTTTTCAACGGAACTTGATGGCAATTTATCAACGATATCATTCCGTGCTGACAGCAATAGACTTCTTTCCGTAAACTATAGGTCTAGATATCAAAATTTGAATCTTCTTCAATCTCAGTTTGTAAACGGTTCCCAAAAGAAAAACAGAATATGGTATATTGATATATAGTCAATATTATTAGTCATATGAGAAGGATACATCGCTTTAACTCACCAAAACAATAGTAGTTACAATCTATTGAAAGCGCTCTATCTTACATCAATTGGCTGTGAAGTACTTGAAGAAAAATGCATGTAAAAGTTTTCATCGTAGAAAGGATTTTTTTATGGACTTAGTTATTAATCAGGAAATGTTAAAAACGCAAGGTCCTTATTTTATGAAGAAAAAGAGGCCTTTAGCGGTGTGATTAAGATCGCCAAAAAGGTTATGCATGATGTCGAATTGGTTTTTGGAAATACCCTAAAATCAACCACAGAAAAAAAGATGCTTGGAAAGACTGCAGTTCTTTATGGAACGGTAGATCACAGCTAAGATGGCAAAGAAAACACATCGGAAGTCATTCAGGTTAAAATTGACCGTAATCTGATGAAAGACGAGACAGAAGGCAAGATCGTCGTAGAAATGCCGAACGGTACTTGTACAATCATTCTCAACGCATCAAAGAAGGATTTCAGCGAATACCCTGAAATGACCTTTGTTGAGACTAACGGCTATATCTCTATCGAAGCAGAGCATTATGCTCTCAATAAAAAAGCCACAAATGAGCAGGGGAATGTGAATCAATTCCAAGTACTTGAGGGATATGGCAAGACATTATCAGCTTTGAAGGCCTTCCCAACAACAGAATATTTTACACCAGGAAAAGATGCTCCTTATCTGCAGTATCAATTTGTTGTACAAGAAGCAGGCGAGTATGAGTTGGAACTATACATGCAACCTTCTAATCCAGTCAGGACGGATTATACGTTATTCTGTGGAATACAAGCAAACGAAGACGACACTGCTATTGTAAATGTACTCCCAGAAGGATATCGAGTTGATGATGTCAACTGGGCCGTAGGAGTGCTCAATAACATCCACAAACACATTAGCACAATTAAGTGTAAGGCGGGATTAAATACACTAAGGGTATATGCGGTCAGCCCAGGATTTGTCTTGGAAAAGCTAGTCATCTATCCTCAAGGAAAGAAACCTGCAAACAGCTATCTAGGACCAACAGAAACGTATTATGTTGGCAAGTGATTAAGTTATACCCGCTGATACACAAGGAGGAACCGCCGTTTGGTTGATGGCGGTTTTTCTTCATAAAAACTTTGAGCTACTCTTGTTCCACTGAAAATAAATAGTATCTACTTGGAAATTAAAATAATCGTTCGAACTGTGGAGAGTTTTAAAAAAGTGAGTGGGGAAGCGGGTGAAACGTCTCCATGTATTGTTGGATCAAGAAGGAGAGGAACTGAATGGAAATTTGGGATGTATACAATAAGGATCGAATTAAAACAGGGAAAACGATGTTGCGGGGAAGTAAATTTGAAGCAGATTCGTATCATATGGTCGTCCATGTTTGTATTTTTCGTAAGGATGGCAAAATGCTCATACAGCAAAGGCAACCTTTTAAGGAAGGCTGGCCCAACCTATGGGACATTACGGTAGGAGGCAGTGCAGTGAGTGGCGACACCAGTCAGTCTGCTGCCGAACGCGAGGTTTGGGAGGAAATAGGGTACAGATTAAATCTGAAGAATAGTCGTCCCTCAATGACCATTAATTTTGAACATGGGTTTGATGATATTTATCTTGTAGAAGAAGAGCTAGAAATCAGCAGCTTAAAGGTACCGTCCGAAGAGGTCCAACAAGTCAAATGGGCGACAAAAGATGAGATTATCTCATTGATTGAACACGAAAAATTTATACCCTATCATGCTAGTTTGATTGAATTGTTGTTTGATATGCGAAAATATATGGGGACCCATAAGAAAGCTTTACGTTAAAAATGGTTTTGTGAGAATAAGAACATATAGGAAGCGACAATGCCATTTTAATAAGCGTCCCTACGCTTCTTGCATGCACAAGAAGAAACCGCCGTCACTTATACGGCGGTTATTTTTTTCTATATTTGTTTAATCAACCAACCCTTGCTTAAAAGCATAACTTGTAAGTTGTACTCGATTATCTAAATGAAGTTTACTTAAAATATTTTTCAAATGGCTTTTAACCGTATGCTCCGAGATAAACAGCGCCTCTGAGATTTCTCTATTGGACAGTCCTTTAGCTACTAATTGAAGTACTTCAATTTCTCTGGTAGACAAAGGAACTTTTTCCTTCGATTTGGCTTTGTTTTGAGGAAACTCCTTTAAAATCTGGAAAGCAATCTCCTTAGACATTGGGACTTCATCGATTGCAAACGCTCTTAGATGTTCAGCCCAAGCCTCTGATTGGAGATTTTTTACTAAGTAGCCTTGTGCGCCTTTCTTTAGAGCATCGAAAAGGTCCGTAATATCATCGGATACCGTAATCATCACAATTTTCACGTACGGAAATTTAAGCTTAATCCGTTTGGTTGCTTCCAGCCCGTCCATTACCGGCATTTGAATATCCATCAGAATAATGTCAGGCATCAATTCTTCCGTCAATTGAATGGCTTCTTCGCCATTTTTACCTTCCCCGACAATCAGAAAGTCATCATATTCTTCTAAAATCTCACGAATCGCCTCTCTTGCATGGGCATGGTCATCGACAATTAGGATTCGAAAAGGTTGCATCATTTTTCCTCCTTTTTGATTTCAAGGGTGGTCGTCGCTTCTATTCGTTTAATCGAAAATTCCCAATTCATATCTCTAACTCTATCTTTAATAATTTGTAGTCCATAGCCTTTACTTGATTGTAGATGTTCATTGGAGAATCCCACACCTTTATCCTTGATTTGACAACTCCACCCGTTTTCCATTTCTTCCGCATGGATCCAGATTTCATTTGTTTTTGCGTGTTTAATGACATTCATAACCGCTTCTTTAATACATGCAAATAATTCAACCTTTTCCTTGGGTGATAAGGCGTTCTCTCGAATAGCCCATTCTAAATGAACATCCACTAAATGGTGCTTCTTAATCTCTGTTATATACTGATAGATTGTTTCTGTCCAACTATGAGGCTCTTCCGTTGGGACATATTTTAAGTTTGTAATCGCTTGACGTGTATCCTCGTGAATATGCTGTAGGGTTTGCTTGATTTTTTGAAAATCCACGTCGTGTTCAAGTTGATGGTTTCTCCCAAACTTATTCATTTTTACAGATAAAAGAAATAACGATTGGGCAATCCCGTCATGAAGCTCTCTAGCTAGATTTTCTCTCTCAAGAAGCGCTGCCTTCTTTGCTCTTTCTTTTCGAAGCTCTTCTTGCATTCTTTCTAAAACATTAAACAAATGCCGTAAAAAGAGGAGCGTAACTAGAAAAACCAACATCGGGGAAAGGATATTCCCCAGATCCATTGAGATATAAGGGAGGAGAAATGCATGTCGAATGTATTCCCATAAGGCAATCGTAACCGTTGGCGTAATTAAAATTAGCCATTTAATTTGTTTATATTTCAAGATGGTTCCTCTTCTCTGCGAGTAAATATGTCTATATTTTAACATCATGGACAAGATTTTTTATCATTTTGTTGTTATATCCCTCTTTCGGGTTATTAATTAAAATTTCCCATGTAGGTATAATGTTTTAAAGTATGCAAGTACATATTAAACTACTCCACAAGGCACTTTTATCTAGTAATAAGCTACTAGATTCCTCCTATAACAGGGCCAGATTAAGGATTGAGAATTTAGAGAGGGAGGTGAGCTGCACATAATGAAATTGCACATATCGGTGCTACTACTCTTACTATTCCTTATGTCCATACCGTCTTTATCCGAAGCCTCCACTTCGTCATTACAAGCTAAAATTAATGAAGCTCCCGAGGGTTCAATCGTTGAAATACAAGCAGGCGAGTATGAAGGGCCATTGGTGATTTCAAAGCCCATTACAATCGTGGGAAATGAAGAAGTTCTCCTGCGTTCTTGTGATGCCGAGCCTGTCGTTGCAATAAGTGGGGTAGGTGTTACGCTAAAAAACCTTCAAATCGAACACTGTGGAGCAGAAAAAGAAGAAACGGCAATTTCAATTACCGGCTCACAACATGTACTACAGGGAATTAAGATTGATACAAGGCGTTTTGGCATTAAACTCGAGGATGCAAATGAGGTAATCATAAGAGACAGTGAAATTGTTGGCAGGAAACAAGGAAATGGGATTGACTTGTGGAAATCGAATCGAAATCAGCTTGAAAACGTTAAGATTTCCAGTGTATCTGATGGATTCTACTTAGAGCAAAGCAATGAAAATCTTATCTTAAAAAATACCATTGAAAATTCTCGTTACGGAATGCATTTAATGTACTCAAACGATAATGCTCTTCGTCATAATCTGTCTAGCTCGAATGTAACCGGTGCGATGCTAATGGAAACAGAGCGGACATCTGTTGATGGAAATGCTTTTTATGCCAATAAAAAAAGTGTAAATGCGCAAGGGTTACTGCTTTATGAGGCTTACGAGACGGATGTGATTGAAAATGAGTTCTTTTCCAATCGAATTGGTGTTTACATTGAAAAGGCTGCTAACAACCAGGTAGAGTCTAATAAAATCATGGACAACTTTATTGGTGTCCAGATGAAAAACGCTAATGATAATGAAATTTCAAAAAATACATTCATTGGAAATGTCAATGAGGCTCAAGCAATAGAGAGCGCCAATAATGACGTGAATCACAATTATTGGGATGCAGCCAGCAAGGTGGATATTAACGTGGACGGTGCGAGTGAAATTAGCTTTACAGCTGATCCCTATTTCCTAACATTAGCGAATTATGTACCGGAATATCAATTATTTTTCCAAGCACCAGGACTTATTTTACTGCAAAACCTGTTAAAAAGTCCGCCTGATCAGCTGTTAACTGATTCATCTCCTTTTATGGAGATGACCATCGACGTTGAAAAAGAAACTTCGTCACATGCAGGTTTATGGACGATTAGTATCATGATGATTGTTGTCAGCTCAAGCGTATTTATTTTAGGGAGGAAAAGAATATGAGAAAAAAATTAATTCATTTTATGGGATTGGCAGGATTGTTATTGCTGCTCGCCGCATGTGGAAACGATGAGGTTCAACCAGTGGATATCAATGAAGCAACTGATACTTGTGAAGTTTGTAATATGATGGTTGCAAATAATCAGCATGCCACACAAATTGTGTTGGAAAATGGAAAATCGATGGTGTTTGACGATGTAGGCTGCATGTACGACTGGATTGAAAGCCATACAAATGAAGAAATTGCTGGTAAATTTGTTCGCGATTACGATGATAAAGAATGGATTTTAGTGGACGATGCCACTTTTGTATACAATCAATCAGTGAAAACCCCAATGGCGTATAATGTCGTTTCCTTTAAAGATAAAACTTCTGCTGAAAGCTTTGCAGCAGAAAATGAAGGCAGTACCGTCATGACAGCTAGTGAATTGGCTGAACATAGCTGGGAACGAAACCAAGACATGATGAAAAAACATAAAATGGATAGCCATTCCCATTCAGAGGAAATGGAAAAGAATCCTAGTGAGGAGTCCGAAAACCCTTCCGACTCAGACGAAAATAACCATGATGATGAGTCTCACGAATAAAATGAGGGTCGGTTCTATTTCGAGCCGGCCCCTAAGTTTTATAGAGGGAAATTTAATAGTTTCCTTTTCGTATAAAAATGTTGGAAAAGAGGAATGAACATGTGGAATATATGGCGCTCTGAACTGCGCATGACCTTACGACAACGCTCCTATTATTCTTTTATTGTTTTATGGGTCGCTGTCATCTCACTATTATTTTTATTGCAAGCAAGTGCACCTTCGTTATCTGGGTACACCAATATGACAGGTACCGTCGTGAATATTGCCTTGTACATCATTCCGCTATTTATGTTAATTATCGGTTCCTTTTCGATCGCCAATGAGATGGAAAATGGTCAGTGGCGATTGTTAAGCACTTATCCTTTATCTTCATTATCGTACATTGTCGGAAAAATAGGGGGCCAATTTACGGCACAACTTATTGTGTTCACCTTCAGTTACGGGATTAGCTTGGCAGTCGGTTTACTTAGTAGCAATGGATTCTCCAGTGACTGGCTCTTATCAATCTACTTTTTTTCAATTACTCTACTATTTTTCTTTCTTGTAATCGGAATCGTAGTCGGCTGTATGGTTTCGAGTAGATGGCAGGCGTTATCTATTTCAGTGAGCATCTGGTTCTTCCTCATTATGATTTGGCCGACTGCATTAATTGCATTATTAGGCTTAGTTCCATACCCCTGGATTGCCCCATTGATGGAATTTGCTTTATTCGCAAATCCTGCTGAATTTATCCGCGTGTCGTTTGTTCTTTCCCTTGATGCTGGAGCCGTCTTTGGGCAAGCATATGATTCACTCATGAAATTCTTAGCTTCTCCATCTGGTGTCCTAATCAAAATCATCTATTTCATTGGATTTATGACGCTAATGTTACTAGTTTCAATGAGTATGCTGGAATGGAGGAAAAGGCGATGACCAATTTAATCGTAGATGGTGTTTCAAAGGTTTATAAAAAGAAGACAGCATTACACCCATGCTCATTTGAAGCAAACGAAGGCACATGCGTGGTTTTATGCGGTGGAAACGGAGCTGGAAAAAGTACACTACTCCAAATCATTGCTGGGATTCTTGATCCATCTTCTGGGAAAACCTCGATAAATGAGCAAGAAATAAAATATGCACGAGAGAAATATTTAGAAGAAATCGGCTTCATGCCAGATGATTTCCATGCTCAGGAAATGATGACAGTGGAAGAGTTTCTCCGTTTTTATGGTTCGTTACGGAAAGTGAAAAGTGAGCGAATCAACGAAGTGATGAGATTGATTGGTCTTGAAGGTAAAAAAGGTGAGCTAGTCAAAAGTTTGTCAAAGGGAATGAGGCAACGCCTTTTATTTGGGCAATCGATTTTAGCAAGACCGATGGTATTGTTACTAGATGAGCCAACTAACGGTTTAGACCCTTACTGGGTCAATCAGTTTGTTACGATTTTAAAGGAGATCAAAAAAAATGGGACCATTATCGTTTTTTCTACCCATATGATGGATGTAGCCGCCGAAACAGGAGACACCGTTCTCTTTATGAAGCAGGGAAAAGTCATCCAAACCATCCAACACGAGAACAACGTCGAAGAAACAACCATGAAATTGCTCAAGCTTCACCGCCAATAAACGGGACAAGGGCACCTTGTTCGGTTTATGTTTTGGGGTCAGTCTCCCAGTAAAGTAAAGCGTTACTTTACTGAAGGACTGACCCATTTTTTCGTTGCTATACACCCTGGTTTCTGTGAGATTCTTAAAGGTTTTGAGAGTTTTTATTCCATTCTGAGATCCTACTGTAGTGAGTAAATAGACCTATTGGTACACTATAACGATAGAACTATTTTTATAAAATCAAGTAAAATACTAAACAACTCTCTTAAAAATCTTTATTGACCGAGTAAAACCTTCAAAAAAGGTACCTTACTTTGTTTAAAACATTAAACATTTTTCTTAAAATATTTCATTGTTTAAAACACCCTCTTTTATATAATAACCCTAATACTTTAGAAAGGAAGGTTATGGAAATGAGAAAATTAAAGGAAACGGGAGGAAGTGGTTGCAACTTAAAATGCTCTAGAACCAGTGTAAATTAGCTAGCAATCTCCTGATATTTCAGGCAATAGATCCTCTAGTTTAATTCCGTTTACCTTCATAGAATCTACTTCGGCTATATTAAAATTGTTTATAAATGATTTAATCAGTGGCTTACATATGAAGTAGCTAGGGGACGGGAAAGCAATTAAAGTGGAAGAGTATCAGAAGTTAATATGATGTTACAGGGCAGATTTTTTTTACCAGAATTTGAAAGCGCTTCCTAATGTAAACACTTGTTCAAAACCTTCAACTTGGTCTAATTACGAGAAGAGTGGAGCCAACTCTATCCATTCATCAAGTCATTCACATCTACAAACAAAAACAAGTTAGGAGTGAGGTATTTGAAAAAATTAAAAAAATTTCGCAGCATTTCTCTTGCACTATTGTTAGTTTGCAGCTCTGCGCCAGCAGCATTTGCGGCTGATACAGCAGCAGGGAAATCCACGGAAAACTTACAATGGCAAAGCGTGACCTTTGGGCAGTCAACGGATTTAAACTTTTCCTCAAATGTGTTGCCTGAAAAGGTAGGAACCAACTATGCAGATCCAGAAGTTCCTGGCACCATTGAAGGGAAAATCACCTTGGAAAGTAGAGGAGGAAAACTAGCACCAGGACATGATGGGTTGACGTTTTATTATACAGAGCTTGATCCAAATGTGGACAATTTCGTTCTAGAAGCAGATATGATCATTGACCATTTTGGACCTGAAACAGGTGCGAATCCGAATGGCCAGGAAAGTGCAGGGATTATGGTAAGAGACACCATTGGGGCCCCACGGCAAGATCCAATGATTCTCGGTTATGAAGAAGTACCAGCTGCTTCTAATATGTTCGGAGTTGGTATGATGCGGCATGGCGTGTCTCCGATTTATCGTACAGGTGTTATCTATCCATGGGGCAATCTTGGAAGCCAGCTCAAAGCTTCTGGTTTTACTAATGACTCCAAATACCAGCTTCCTATTGGAACACCTGTAAAAGTAAAACTAGAAAGAACAGACAAAGAATTTATTATGACAGCAACATTTACCCACTTGGCAGAAGAAAAAACATTTGAACAACGTGTCGAAGGTGCAGATTTTGTTCAGGTAATGGACAAGGATCGCATGTATGTAGGCTTTTATGCGTCTAGAAATGCGAAAATGACGATTGAAAATGCAAACCTAACTCTTAGCGAAGCGAATACAGTGCCAACCCCTCCGGTAGAGCCGTCACCTGTGAATCCATCGATGAACATTGTCTCGGCTCAGGAATCTGGTTCTGCTGACTATGATCTTAAGATACTAGCAAACTATAAAGGTACCGTTTCAGTTGAAAAAGAAGGCGAAACAGTAGTAAGCAATGCTTCAGTTAAAAAAGACGAAGTATTTGCATTGAATACAGGACTTGAACAAGATAATACAGCTTTCAAGGTCGTGTACACACCAACAGAGGGCCCATCTACAAACCCAATCACGAAAAATATTTCTGTAACAAAGAATATATACAATAGCGGTGAAGGCTTGTTTGTCTCTCCAGAAGGCTCAAGCACAGCACAAGGAAGCATTGAAGATCCAGTAGATTTAGAAACAGCCATTAAGTATGTGCTTCCAGGTGAAACCATTTTTATGCGTGAGGGTACGTATACCCCAAATTCCGTTATTAATATAAAGAAGGAATATAGCGGTACTAAAGATAACATGAAGACTTTAGCTGCTTATAATGGCGAAAAAGTCGTGATTGACGGGCAAGGAAAATTGGGGAATGTCCTGCAATTGAATGGGGACTTCTGGCGAATTGCCGGGATTCAAATTACCAAAGCAGCATCAACTGGTATGAGAATAAGTGGAAATCATAATATTGTTGAACAAATGCTCTTTAACTATAACGGCGATACAGGTCTTCATCTCAGCGGAAGCGGTTCTAACCCTGATTTATGGCCAAAATACAATCTGATTTTAAACTCAGAATCGCATGATAATCGTGACACATCTAATATCAATGCAGACGGCTTTGCCGCTAAACTTGGCGTAGGTGTCGGCAATGTATTTAGAGGCAATATCGCCCACCATAATATTGATGATGGCTGGGATTTATACAACCGTACCAATGAAGGAGCCAATATGCCAATCACATTGGAAGGAAATATAGCTTATTCCAATGGAAAACTAAGTGATGGCTATAATGAAGAAGGAACCTCTGGTAGTGGCTTTAAAGTAGGTGGCGAAGGTTTGCCTGTAGCGCATATTCTCCGTAATAATATCGCCTTTGATAATAATATGGATGGATTTACAGACAACTTTAACCCAGGGAAGATGATTGTTGAAAACAATACGTCTTTTGATAACAAACGCTTTAATTATGTATTTAGAATCAACCCATACTTCACTGCTGAAGAGCAGGGTACATTTAAAAATAACCTCTCGATTCGAACAACTGAAGGGGCAATTGAAGATTTTGTTTCTGGCAATAAAGACGAAACCAACTTCTTCTTTGATGGAACAAAAACAATGAATAGCAAAGGTACAGCCATTTCAGCAGAAGACTTTGTGAGTCTCGACATTCCAGCGAAATTTGAAAGAGACGCAGAAGGGAACATTCTTTACGGGAATTTCCTACGGATCACTCCGCAAAGTGTGTTGAATACCGCTGGCACTGATAACAGCCGTGTAGGAGTTCTGGCTGCGAACCCTGTTTCACTTAAGGTAGAAAGCCCGAAATTCATGAAAGAAGGAGAAAACCACCAACTTGTGGTTACAGGAGTCTACTTTGATGGATCAGAAAAGACACTTGCATCCGGAGTGAAATACTCTAGTAGTGATGACTCGATTGTATCTGTAAATAAAGCAGGACAAATTAAAGCAGGTGAAAAAGGAAAAGTGACTGTGTCCATTTCCTATAATGGTCTTGAGACGACCTTAGATATTCATGTTCAAAAGATGCCTTCAGGGCTAAAAAAGAAATAGTAGATACAATATCACACAAGGAAATGGCTGCTTAATGAGTAGCCATTTCTTTTTTATGGATCAAATGCAACGGTTGTAATAATTCATTCTGTCGGATGTCTTTCCAATAAATTCATTCATTCTCCAATAATATTGCTTGATCTTTAGTATGGTAAAATAACTTAACTTTTTTATACTGGTCCGTTTACGATCAGTCTATTTTTATCGTGGAGGGGACGACGACTTATTAATAAGACTTTGAATCCTAGATATTACTAGTTCATTGGGCAATACTACAAAGGAACCAACTAGAAGGAGCTGATGGAATTGGACTAGCAAAGTGGCAGGTTTTATTGGCCGACGACTTTTCCAAGCACACCCACCTACCCTATTTTAGAGGATAATGTAAACTGTGATGTTTTAATTATTGGCGGTGGCAGTTCTGGTGCTCAATGTGCCCATTATTTAAGCGATACGGATCTTAATGTGATTGTCGTAAATAAACGGAAAATAGGAACAGGGAGTACGAGTACGAACACGGCACTCATTCAGTATTTAGGAGATAAAATGCTCTTTGAATTAGTAAATGGCTTTGGGGAAGAGGCAGCAATTTCACATACGAAATTATGTGAAGAGGCTATAAATGATATCGAAAAAACAGCTCTTTCCATGGAAATTGATGCGGAATTCACCAGAAGGGAACACACTCTATTATGCAAGCGACAAAGCAGGAGTAGAAAAGCTTAAAAAAGACTATTTTTATCTTGATAAACATGGGTTTAAAGCGGATCTACTTACAGAAAACCAAATCAGTGAAAGATACTCTTTTAAGAAGGAGTTGGCTCTATATACATATGATGATGCAGAGCTGAACCCTTTTAAATACAATCATGGACTGTTAAACGAGGCCAATAAAAAAGGAGTTACCATTTTTGAACAGACGAGAATTTCTGGGCAGAAATTTGAGGGCAAAGAGGCAATATTTTTTACCGATACTGGTCATTCAATTAGAGCACGATATGTAATTATAGCTGCTGGATATGAAGGTTTGGAATTGAAAAAAGAAAAAAATGGGTTGATAACAAGCTCCTATGCAGTCATCACCAATCCTGTGGATGATTTCAAAGATTGGTATAACCGCACATTGATTTGGGAAACCGCACGCCCCTATATTTATATGCGTACAACAAAGGATAATCGGATTATCATTGGTGGGTTAGACGATAGTACGACTTATCCTGATGACAGAGATTCAAAAATTCTTCATAAAAAAGACAAGTTGATCGAGGAATTTAATAAGCTCTTTCCATCTATTCATGTTCATCCCGAATACTATCTAGGCGCTTTTTATGGAGGGACCCATGACGGATTGACACTTATTGGGGAATATGAGGAATATCCTAATTGCTTCTTCTTATTTGGTTATGGAGACAATGGCCTTGTATATAGTGGGGCCCTTGCAAAAATTTTAAGAGATGTAATCACTAAAGGGTCCCATCCAGCGGTGACCTTATATCGTAAGGAGCGATTGTAATCTTTCTACTGAATCTTGATTGAATGTATATTTACAAAAATAAACCACAAAATAAGATGAAAAATTTGAATGAAGTCTTAATTATGGGGGATGTTTAAGGATGTTTGGGAAAACAAAGGGAAACACCTTAACCTCTGCGGAAGTTTCTGGGCTATGGTTTCAGTATCAGGGCGATAGCATGGCAATCTGCGTGTATAAACATTTTTTAAAGAATGTAGAAGATAAAAAAATCAAACCAATTTTAGAAATGGCACTCCATTTAGCGGAAACGCATATTGGTAAGATTACAAGATTTTTGGAAGATGCCAATTTTCAAATTCCAAAAGGTTTTACTGAAAAGGATATAAACCTTAAGGCACCAAGGCTTTTTTCGGATCACTTCACGCTTTTTTATACTTACATTATGACCATCCATGGGATAACTGCTTATAGCTTAGCAATTACAAATTCAGAGCGCCAAGACATACAAGATTACTTTTTTGAATGTACGGTGTCTGCAAAAGAACTGTTTCAACAGATTGTGAGTTTGGCTAAAACAAAACCATTTTTCTCAGTTGTTCCTACAGTCCCATCCCCACCAGAAGTGGAATTCACGGAATCGACCGGCATAATTGACAATTTGATTGGCGACAAACGGCCACTCAACAGTTCTGAAATAAGCAACTTATTTTTTAACTCACGTAAAACTGGATTTATTCGTTCATTAAGTTTAGGATTTAGTCAGGTTGCGAAGTCTGAAGAAGTTCGAAATTTTATGATGAAGAATGTGAAATTGGCTGGGAAGGATGCGGATAGCTTCGATAAAATCCTACAGAAAGACAATCTCCCGATTCCTGAGAAATGGGATGCTGAAATCACTGATTCAACCATTAGTCCGTTCTCTGATAAATTGTTGATGTTTCATGCAGCCTTTTTGGTGAATGCCGCCCTCTCCTATTATGGCGCCGGCTTAGGCTCAAGCCTAAGGACCGATATTATTCTAAATTACCGACAAGTCTTTACCCATGCGATGGAAGCTGGAGCGCTAGTATACCATCTCATGGTGAAGCATGGTTGGTTGGAGAAAATTCCTGAATCGATTGATCGAAAAGGCCTAGCGAAGGGGTCAGAGTAAGCATCGGGACGTACTCGGTGCTTTTTTTGTTACACTACCCCATGGTTCTGGTGAAAGAGTAGCGTACGCCATCCCTACGCTTCCTTTTAAAATAAGGCTGCTTTCGTAAAGATTGTTGTTAAAATTGTAAAAATCTTAAAGCCGATTTTTACTACCTAAAGCCGATTTTAACGTAAGGTAAGGGATTTTGTACGTTATAGTAAGTTTGCAAGCTCTTTTCTCATAATAAAAACCAATTTTGCAGTGAAAAGAAGCTTCATCCATCCTATTTTGTATTGAAAAACAACAAAGTTTTAGAAAAGAGCCTAAAATAAAGTACTTGATAATACTTTCCATTTATGTCATTGTAAATACTAGATTAATTGAATAGCAATTGAATGTGGGGGGACCAGTGTTACTGGTTGAGATCGCGTCTATAAGATGCAGACCCTTGGAACCTGATCTGGTTAGTACCAGCGTAGGGAACATATTAAAACTTTTTGAAGTTGATAGTATGCGCCCTAGGAAAACACCTAGGGCGCTTTTATTTTGATCAACAGAAAAATCATCTTAAAATGTTAGGTTCCAAGTCTTCCATGTCAATACTTGCTAGAGATAATCTACTTTCTATCAAGGAGGAAGCAAAAGTGAAAAAAGGTGTATGGGCATTACTTGTAGTTGTTTTTATCACCGTATTAGCAGCATGTAATTCAGACAATGAAGATTCGAACGCGGCTGAAAATGGAGAAAAATTAAAAGAAGTATCCATTGTATTAGACTGGACACCCAATACGAACCACACAGGCTTATATGTAGCAAAGAATCAAGGCTTTTTTGAAGAGCAAGGCTTAGACGTCGAAATTCTCTTACCAGGAGAAGCAGGAGCAGACCAACTCGTTGCGTCTGGACAAGCTGATTTTGGGATAAGTTATCAAGAAAGCATTACGGAAGCACGTGTACAGGATATTCCGATTGTATCGATTGGAGCGGTGATTCAACACAATACATCTGGATTTGCTGCACCGGCAGATCGTGGAATTCAATCACCTGCTGACTTTGAAGGGAAGACCTACGGTGGTTGGGGTGCACCCGTTGAAGAAGCTGTTATGGATTCTCTTATGAAGCAAGAAGATGCTGATGTGAGCAAAGTAGAGATTATTAACATGGGGAATTCTGATTTCTTTACAGCCGTTGAACGAGGCGACATTGACTTTGCCTGGATCTACTATGGTTGGACGGGTGTCGAAGCCGAACTTCGTGACATGGAATTGGATATGGTCTACTTGACTGATTATTCCGAGAAGCTTGACTACTATACGCCAGTCATTTGTACAAATGAAAAGAATATTGCCAATGACCCTGAAACAGTGAAAGCGTTTATGGCCGCAGTTAGCCAAGGGTATGAATATGCAATTGAACATCCAACTGAAGCTGCGGATATCCTGATTGAAGCCGTACCAGATTTAGACTCAGATCTTGTTAAAGCAAGTCAAGAGTGGTTATCGCCGAAATATCAAGATGATGCTGAGCGGTGGGGGATTCAATCTCAAGAGGTTTGGGAAAACTACGCAAGCTGGATGTATGAAAATGGTTTATTAGAATCAGAGTTAGACGTGGAAAAAGCATTTACAAATGAATTTTTACCAGAATAAGAGGTGTGTGACATGGCAAATTCCTTACTTAGTATACAAATTATCCCGAAAACGAAAAATGGCGAAGATGTGATTCCATTCGTGGATGCAGCAATTGGTGTAATTGAAGAAGCGGGTGTAAAGTATGAAGTTCATCCATTAGAAACGACGATGGAAGGGGAGCTTTCAGAGCTGTTTGCAATCGTAGAAAAGATGAATGAAAAAATGGTGGCACTAGGGAGTCGTAGCATCATTTCACAAGTGAAGGTGCTTTACAATCCGAGCGGTGCCTCAATGGATAAATTGACGGAGAAATATCGTTAATGCAAAAAACGCTAAAAGCAGGATGGCGGCCAACCTTGGTCCTCATCCTTTTATTCATCATGTGGGAACTATCGACCACTTTCTTTGAAATTCCTAAGTGGCTGCTTCCTGCACCATCGGAAATTTGGCAGGAGGCCCTTTCTGGCTGGCCAAATTATTACCATCATATAGGGTCAACGATTCAGTTAACCGTGATTGGATTTAGCATTGGGTGTAGTGTTGGCTTGCTCGTGGCTATAGCTTTACACCTGATGCCTAGTGTGAGAGAAGCCTTTTATCCCTTAATGATCTTATCGCAAAATATTCCAATAATCGTCCTAGCACCGTTGCTTGTGATCTGGTTTGGATTCGGGATGATGCCGAAAATCATCGTCATCACACTGGTCTGTTTTTTCCCAATAGCCGTATCAGCGTTAGATGGCTTCAGACAAACAAGTCAAGAGCTCATCCACTATATGAAAATGGCTGGAGCATCGAAAAAGCAAATTTTCTTTAAGCTTGAACTGCCACATGCATTGCCATCGTTGTTTTCAGGATTGAAGATATCAGCAACGTATAGTGTAATGGGTGCCGTCATATCGGAGTGGCTTGGTGGAAATCAGGGAATTGGAGTTTATATGACCCTCGCATCCTCATCGTTCCGAACGGATCGCGTTTTTGTGGCCATTCTCATCATCATGATATTATGTATGTTGTTTTTCGCAATCATTATTAGTTTAAAAAAACTATTCATTAAATGGCGACCGAAGGGAGAGGAAAGCAGCAAATGAGCCAGCTCATTGTCAAGAACATCACGAAGTCGTTTAATAAAAAGGTTGTGCTTGAAGACCTCTCCTTTACAATTGAAGACGGGGAATTTGTTTCCTTACTTGGTCCATCTGGAAGTGGGAAAAGTACGTTGTTTCATTTAATTGGGGGCATGTATTCACCAGATTCAGGAGATTTTTATTTAGATGGGGAAAAAATCACTGGAAAACGCGGATCCATTAGCTATACGCCACAGAGCCCGTCCTTGTTTCCCTGGCGAACAGTTATAAAAAATGTCGTGCTTGGAAGCGAGCTATACGGGAAACCGGATGAACAAAAGGCACAGACCATGCTGGAAAAGGCAGGGTTGGCAGGATACGAACATGCCTACCCGCATCAACTTTCAGGTGGAATGCGCCAGCGGGTTGCCTTTGTTCGAAGTCTCCTCAGTCCACAATCGTTTATTTGCCTCGATGAGCCGTTTTCGGCCCTGGACGAGTTTACACGGTTAGAAATGCAAAAATGGTTATTGGATATTTGGGGACAAAACCGTCGCTCTGTCCTGTTTGTAACGCATAATATTGAAGAGGCAATCTACCTTTCAGATCGAATTATCGTCCTTTCAAGTAACCCAGCGACCGTGAAGCGAGAATTTAACATCCCCTTTCCACGACCACGAGAAGAGGCTATGCATTTAACAGAAGAGTTTTTAAGATGGAAAAAGGAGATCTATCAGGAATTAAGAGTATTGCAGTGAAGATATGGGGTTAGTCCCTAAGTGGAGTAGACCCTTACTCGATTGGGGAACTCACCCTTGTTTCGGACCCCCTTTTCGTTTAAGACACTTTTGGAAAACAGGGGAAGAATATAGGATTTAGGATTGTACTCTTATTCTGCCGCTTAAGATTTCTAGTTTTTCCAGAACTGAAATAAATTTGTCATAAGGTTTTTACAAATTAACCATAAGAATGAGGTACAATAGTACATGTGAATAAGTTAACTTATTTCACACATAGAGAATTGCCCTTTTGAATGGGCAACCTCTTGCAAGCTGGCTTTAAGATATTTGTCTTGATCCAGCGAAAGGAAGTGGTGAATGAGGCAACGGTTTAGCTAAAGAAATACTCTTGATAATTGAGTGTAGGCATTGGGATTTTTGGAATTTTATTATGTGAAATAATTAACAAAAGCGAGGGAACTTTCATGTGGGTTATTACTGTGTATGCAAAAAACGATATTCAAATGTATGAATTTGATAATCAAGAAGAGGCAAAAGAATCTTTTAAGAAATTAAAAGGAAACAAAGTTCTTAGTGAGGTCATCTATTACAACGACTTTGATTCCAATCTTATTGAAGAAGCTTATCTTAATTCAAGAGTATCTTAAAAGAGACAAACCTTTTTTTCTTACCCTAATACCAACTAAAAATAGTTTCCAGTTTCTAAATCGCCGAAACCTCAGTGTGCGGGGGAACCATCGAACCATCTGGATTCATTAGGATCCAAGGGGTGAATCCTTTCTATAGGTAGGGCTACTCATGGCCCGAATCCGACAGCTAACCTCGTAAGCGTTATAGAGAAAGAAGGTGGAGCTTATGGCATCCAAAAGAATGTGTCTACAAGTCATGATAAATGAACTTGTAGACACTTTTTGTTGTGAAGAGAAGCATAGGGACGAACCCAGTAGTACAAATCTCCCACCAAATTTGGAATTTAAAGTAAAGTTTAATGACTTCGAAATATTCCCCCTGTCCCAATCCTCTTTGGCCCAACAATTCGAAACGATTTATTCCAGCTAATTCTCCAATGACCAAGAAAAAAGAATTTTTTAAAGTAGGGAGCTAAGGGTCCGTCCCAGGCCAATTGTCGAAATTGTAAAAAGGATACACCTTTTAAACATGGTAAAAATATTATTTGTTAATAACATTTTTACCATATGAAAAAAATAACAGAAATAGAAAATACCTATTTGTAAACGCTTTTATGAAAAATATGATAAATTTGAATTGACTGAATAGTATAGTTATATTACTATTCTAATATATCCAACGGGTTTATCTGATATAAATTAAATAGAAAGTAAGGTGACAATTATGTCGCAGATGTTAGCTTTAGTTATTCTTACCCTTATTTTATTCATTGGAGATCTGGTCGCAGTCCGTACAAAAGCCTGGGTGCCATCGATATTCGTATGTGCCGTGCTGTTTCTCTTAGGCTACTGGACCTTCTTCCCGCAAGATATCGTGGCGCTAGCAGGCGTTCCACCGGTGGTGGCTGTAATGGTGATGTACTTATTAATTACTAATATGGGAACATTGCTTTCCCTTAAAGAATTGAAGAATCAGTGGAAGACGATTGTGATTGCCATCTCTGGAATTTTAGGAATCATCGCAATATTAATGACAATTGGAACGCTTCTATTTGGCTTTGAGACGATGATTGTAGCGATTCCGCCTTTAGTCGGTGGTGTTGTTTCCTCATTAATCATGTCAGAGGCAGCAAATGCAGCGGGACTTACCACTTTATCGGTATTTGCGATTGTCATCTACGTGATCCAAGGATTTGCTGGATACCCAATTACCTCGATTGTTCTAAAAAAAGAAGGAAAACGTCTGTTGAAGCTTTATCGTAACGGACAACTTGAAAGGAAAGAATCATATCAGGGTGCCAAAGAAGAAGTGGCTGCTACAGTAGAAGCTGGGGCAGTAAGATGGAAAATGCCTGAAAAGTACAACACTGATTTTTATAAGTTTTTCAAACTTGCTCTTGTGTCTTATCTTGCTTATCTCGCTTCAACAGCATTAGCACCGGTTGTCAATGTCAGTCCATTCATCCTTTGCTTATTGTTCGGTGTCATTGCCTCGAGTATTGGATTCCTTGAAAAGCAGGTATTGCAAAAAGCCAATGGGTTTGGATTTGCCCTCTTAGCATTAATGCTGTTTATCTTTGACGGCTTGAATAAAGCAACACCAAGTATGATGTTAGAAATACTGTATCCACTAATAGGAACAATCATCATCGGAATCATCGGGATGTATATCTTTTCGTTCATTGCAGGGAAAATCTTAAAAATGAGCAAGGATATGGCGTTTGCGGTTTCACTAACCGCGTTATACGGCTTCCCAGCAGATTACATCATTACGAATGAGGTCATCAATTCATTAACAGAAGACGAAAAGGAAAGAGAAGTGTTAACAAGTCATATGTTACCGCCAATGCTTGTCGGAGGATTCATTACGGTAACAATTGTATCAGTTATCTTAGCAGGAACCTTCGTTAGCTTCTTGTAAAAGGAAACTTCTATCAGTGAGGCGCTCATCCCACTGGTAGTTAGTGAAAAATGAGATGAAAAACGGAGGGGATTCAAATGAAGGAAGTAAAAGAACGGATTGAACAGCATATTGAAGAATTGAGCAAATATACAGCAACACCTGGAAATGGAACCACTCGACTTTCTTATAGTCAGGAGGACTTGCAGGCACGAAATTACATCAAGCAACAAATGCAGGCTTCAGGACTGACTGTTCATGAGGACGGATTGGGGAACATATTTGGGAAACTGGAAGGCACCATTCAAGGAGCGCCAAGTGTGATGGTTGGCTCCCACTTTGACTCTGTACCAAACGGAGGGTCGTATGACGGGCCTGCTGGAGTTGTTGCTGCGCTCACAGTCGCAGAACTTTTTCATAAACATAACCTGAAACCGAAATATCCGCTTGAAATAGTCGCGCTTGTCGAAGAAGAAGGCTCTCGGTTTGGCGGCGGGCTCATGGGGTCAAGGGGGATGACAGGCTTACTTAGTGAAGAGGAGTTTAATCGTTTAACAGACAAAGATGGGGTTTCACCAGAAGAAGCAATGCGGAAAATTGGCTTAGATTCTTCGCTGCCAAAGCGAAGAGACCCAAAGACAATGAAAGCCTTTCTGGAATTGCATATTGAGCAAGGCCCAATTTTAGAAGAGAAAAACATTCCAATCGGTGTCGTTGAAGCGATTGTTGGCTTAACCCAATATCAAGTTACGGTTAAAGGTAAAGCGGGTCATGCAGGCACAACCCCAATGGACAGACGCACTGATGCCTTGGTAGCTGCCGCGAAAATCATTAGCCAATTGCCAGAACTCGCAATAAAAGAAGGCAACGGAACGGTCCTAACGACAGGTCGCTTGAATGTGTATCCAAACGGTGCCAATGTCATTCCAGATAAAGTCGTGTTTACTGTGGACATCCGCTCTGGCAAGGAAGATAATGTTCAGAACGTGATCAAAAACATGCAGGAATTACTGCATGCCCACAATAAACCGGGCTCCGAGATTGTAGCTGAGCAGCTTTTATACATCCCACCAAAAGAGTTAAATCCTGGCATTCGCCAGCTTTTAAAAGAAATGAGCAATCAGATTGATATTCCCTACTGCTCCATCAATAGCGGTGCTGGTCACGATGCGATGGTCTTTTCTGATTATACAGATGTGGGAATGCTGTTTATCCCAAGCAAAGCGGGTCTTAGCCATTGTCCGGAAGAATGGTCAGATGCCAGCCATATCGCCCAAGCGGTTGGAATTTTCTATGAAGTAGCAAAGAAGTTAACGGAGGTCGAATCCTAATGATTCATCAAAGATTAAAAGAAGCCATTAACCAGTATAGCGAAGAATTAACAGCCTTACGGAGAAAGCTCCATAGTGAACCTGAGCTATCTTGGCAGGAAGAAAACACAACCAAGTTTATCTGTGAGTATCTTGAGAATCTAGGAATCGCTTTCCGGCGGACAGAGCCAACGGGAGTGATCGCTGAGATTAAAGGAGAAAAGCCAGGCAAAACCGTGGCCCTTCGTGGGGATATGGATGCTTTATCAGTAGAACAGTTGAACAAGGAATTGCCTTATGCTTCAAAAGAGGATGGCAAAATGCATGCTTGTGGCCACGATGCCCATACCGCCATGTTATTAATTGCAGCAAAGGCTTTGAACGAGATTAAAGCAGATTTACCTGGTAACGTTCGATTGATTTTTCAACCTGCTGAAGAAGTGGCGGAAGGAGCAAAGGCACTCGTCGAGCAAGGGGCAGTGGAGGGCGTTGACAATGTGTTTGGAATTCATATTTGGTCTCAAATGCCAACACATAAGGTAAGTTGTATGCCTGGACCTTCCTTCGCTTCAGCCGATCTTTTTACTGTAACGTTTAAAGGGAGAGGTGGTCACGGTGCGATGCCACAAGATTGCATTGACGCAGCGATTGTTGCCTCAGCGTTTGTTATGAATGTCCAGCCGGTGATTTCACGGACAATTGACCCGCAGCAACCAGCGGTTTTAACCGTTGGGAAAATGACTGTGGGCACTCGTTTCAATGTCATTGCGGAAAATGCGGTGATCGAAGGGACCGTACGTTGCTTTGACCCAAGTACGCGAGATCATATTGAAAAACAGCTTACGCATTACGCGAATCAAGTGGCGGCTCTATACGGGGCGACGGTGAAGGTCGAATACATCCGCGGAACACAGGCTGTAATCAATGATGAATACAGTGCGAATCTTGTTCAAAAGGTAGCAGCAGAAACCTTTGGCGAAGACGTGTTATACCAAGAAAAACCAACAATGGGTGGGGAAGACTTCAGCTTCTATCTTGACAAAGTTCCTGGAAGCTTTGCGCTTGTTGGTAGCGGTAACCCAGAAAAAGATACGGGATGGGCACATCATCACGGACGTTTCAATATTGACGAAGACGCTCTC
Organism: Mesobacillus maritimus; assembly: GCF_044803185.1. Lineage (GTDB taxonomy): Bacteria > Bacillota > Bacilli > Bacillales > Cytobacillaceae > Mesobacillus_B > Mesobacillus_B maritimus_B. The sequence continues at coordinate 2,922,084 of NZ_CP085225.1, read as the reverse complement.
GCCACAGGAGCGGAATTGTATGCCCAATACGCCTGGGTGTATTTGAACGAATAAAACTATAAAGAAAGTCAGGTGCCGGGGACCATCCAAATATAGGATAGTTCCCGGCACCTTGCATTTTAACCTGAAATTTTATTTTAAAAAAAGGTAGGTCCACATGCTTTTTGCCTGTATAATTTGTATAATTTAAATATAAAAGGCTGTTTTCGTAAAGATTGTTGTTAAAATTGTAAAAATCTTAAAGCCGATTTTTACTACCTAAAGCCGATTTTAACGCAAGATAAGCTATTTGGTACGTGATAAGAAGTTTGCGCGCTCTTTTCTCATTAATAAAAGGGTACTTTGAAGGGAAACAAAGCTTAATTCAACCGAATTTGTATCCAAGAGCAAAAAAGTATGAGAAAAGAGCCATATAAAAAGATAAAAAGAAACGGTGTTGATTAAAAAAAGTGAAAGCATTATCTATTGAACAGTTAGTTAAACATTTTTCATTAAAAGTTTTAGTGGGAGAAGATCAGCTTCAGACAAAAATTAAACAACCGAGAGCACATCGACCTGGCTTGGAATTTGTTGGTCATTTTGACTTCTTTCCTACCGAACGAATTCAAATTCTTGGTAGAAAGGAAATCACTTATTTACATAAGTTAAGTCATGAGGAGCGGAAATTGCGTATTGGAAATATTGTTCAATATCATCCGCCGTGTTTCATTGTAACGGCAGGTGAGGAAGGATTGACTTATTTGACTCAATATTGTACTGAAGAAAAGATTCCATTGCTCGTGACGAGTGAGCCTACTGTTACGACTGATTTCATCATTAAACTCGATTCGTATATGGTCAAAGAGTTGGCACCAGAAATGACCGTCCATGGTGTATGTATGAATGTGTTTGGGATTGGTATTTTGATTCGCGGGGACTCAGGTGTTGGTAAAAGTGAAACGGCTCACACCTTAATCGGCAGAGGTCACCGATTAGTTGCAGATGATATCGTGGTGTTAAAAAAGCTTAGTGCGCAAACTCTTTTAGGTACAAACGATGAAAAAACAAAAGAATTTTTGGCTCTTCGCAGTATTGGCCTGTTGAATGTGGTTCGCTCCTATGGACAAAAAGCATTTCAAAACGAAACCCGCATATCACTTGATATCAAGTTAACAAAATGGGAGAAAGATGCTTTGAACAATGACTTGGAACAAGAACCAACCTATACCGATTATATGGGCATAAAAATCTCTTCGATTGAAATTCAACTTCAACCTGGTCGTGACGTAGCCGGTCTAATTGAAGCTGCCGCCAACAACTGGTACCTAAGACAACAGGGCTACAGCGCCGCAGAAGACTTCCTCAGTCGCCTTGAATCTGAATTTTCTTGACTGGAGTAGAAAAGCTAAATGAAGAGGCATGCGGACGTAACCTAGACACGTAAAAGGAGGGAACAAAGGGTACGTCCCATGCTTGCTTCACCAATAAGGACTGGGACCGTTATGTGGGTAGTGTTTCCTTTACAATTTTCTTGATATGGCTCCAGGTACTTTTTCCAACCACTCTCTTTCAATAAGAACTTTCGTCACCTTTTCCGAGAAGACGCCAGCTTTACCAATTTGCAATGTATAGGTAGCAAGTAGATCATGTTTCATAACCGAGCCAAGTGAGAAACCATATTGTGACACCAAGGACCCAAATAATCCAGCCATATGAGAGACCATGATTCGGTCTGAGAAAACTCTCTTTTTTGTATCTGTAATTTCGGCTGAATAAGTAGGTGGAATGGGTAAGTGCTCTTCCTTTAATAATTCAGCCAATACATTATATTGTTTTTTTACAACTTTAACTCCTTCATGGAATAATTCGGTTATTTCCTCATGATTGGAGGTTTGGGCAAAACCCATAAAAAGTGTTTCCATCATAATAAGGAGATTTAGTATTGAATAAAGATTGCCCATTTCCATACTGTTCATTGGACGAGTAACGCCAAACCATCCATTTAGATAGCTGGTCCTTTGAATGTCTTCAGGCTCTGACGGTGTAGGCAAGGGTGGTGTCCGCCAATAGGTTCCTTTGTTTAGAAGGAGATCTACCACCCTTTCATTTAACTGAATAGCAGAAGTTAAACAACTCTTGTTGTATTTACGGACATCCTCTCTCGTGGCTAAAGCTACCGATCTTGAATGAAATTCAAGGCCAAGCTGAGCTGCTGTATGCAGGTAATAAAGCATAAACCGATTTGAAAACAGAGGGGGTGAACTTTCATCAATATCTGTATTAGAAAAACCAACCGGGATTGGAAATCTATCGTTAGTAAGAATTTCTTTTCTAGTCAAAAGCATTTCGGAAGTGTTTTGTATAGCAAAACTATATACATTCTTAATCTCTTCGTCACTTGACTGCTCCCGGAAAACGGATAAATACCACTTTGACATTTCATTTATCGAATAACCTGTCCAAAGATAGCCGAGCTCAGAGGATGTAAGGGGAATTGAATTAAGGTTACTCATTAGGAGATCACTCCTTTCTTCATTTTGATATATGGTCGTAGGAAATAGCTTGCTACCCTTAATGGGTTTATTGTTTTTGTCAAAAACAATTTTTCACCCCAGTTTCCTTTAAGTGAGTGTATAACCCGGTCCAAACCTTCATTTGATAATTGCTCCATCGCACGCCTCAACACGAGCGCATCTTCATAACTTTGGCGAAGAGGCTTAGTTAATTCCTCATAGGAACCTAGGCCGCATAGATCGTATGCAGCATAAACGCCACTTACAATAGAGGCATATTGACCAAATCCCATGAAAGGCATCATGGTGCCAAAATTATTCCCAACATAAAAAGTATTTCCGATTCGCGCTGAATGGCAGATTCCCATGAGATAACGGGAAATTTGAAACTGATCCGTAAATGGTAATTCCTGTTTTAACTGAGATTGAATCATTGAATAAAATGAATCCCAGAGATCGCTGAGTTCTACATCTACGTTTTCAGGTAGTTCTGGAATTGCTATCGAAATACTAGCCTCTTTTTCAGAGTATGGGATAAGGAAGCAATACCCGTATGGCGAAATGTCGTAATCCATCCAGGCCATCACTGTATATTGGTCAAAAGTCCCCTCAACGGTAGCACCTTTTATCGAAACGGATAAATCTTCTCTAAAATTATGAGTCTCCTTTGCATAAGCGCCATCACCAGTGGCCATCACTACGTGAGTATATTCACTAAGCAACTGTTCATAGGTTTTCTCAGAGTGGTAATGAATGGTTGCCTTTGTTTGCCGTTCTAATTGTGATTCAAAAGAATCATGGTCCCTGCCACGGATGTTTGTGAATCCAAGATGCCCTTCAATTACTGAATGTTCCTTTTTCGAAAAAAGCTCCATCCTTTGAATTGCTGATGTGGGTTTAAGAAATATTCCATACTCGTCTGACAAGGAGGCAATGCAATCCTGAACGGGGCGTGTAAAGATATCAAGCAAAGCCTCCCCATTGACAAATCTATCTCCCACTTTGTTTCTTTTTTCAAAAATAGTAGGAGTGATGCCGTGCTTTTCAAGGGTTATGGCACACGCTAAACCAGAAAGTCCCGCGCCCATAATCGCAATTTCCATAATAAAAACGTCCTCCTAAATGGCTACAGTACGAGCATTCCCTTACGGAATTTAATAAATGCATCCATTTTTACCAAATAACTGGAAACTGCGTGTTGTGGAGATAGGTCCCTAGCATTCTCGGAACAAGAGGGACGTCCCCTAACTCTGCCTGGTCATAAACATCACAATCCCACTAAACACATCCTGCCACTATCCCTTATAACCCGCATATAAACCATGAAAGGTACTTTTATAAAGTGTTTAAGAGGCAAGTATCGAATGGTACATACTGAATTTTGGAAGAATCTAATTATTACAACAAAATGTATAAATTTTTCTCTAGACTTATTGACAATTTTTAAAAAATATTCATACTTTAAAATAAAAGTTGGTTTAATGCAAAATATTAGCGCTAAGCTAAAATATACTTAACAATAGATTGAATCTAAAGAATCTAAGTACAATAATAATGCAAAACAAAAGAAGGAGTGGAGCTTTCACCATGTGTGTCTCCTATCAATTTATCCACCAGGAAGCTTATGATTTCAGTGAAAAGATTCGCAAACAATCTCTATATAAATTTGTCAGGACAGAACTATCGGAAAACCATTTTAATGATGAACATGGGGATAGATGCCCCCTGATTTCAAAAGTTGTTCTTGAGGATAATCATGGGAATTTCTATCATGTTACACCTAACTCTAATGGGTTGAAATTCGCAAAACAGGAGTTGACTTATAAAGAATACAAAAGATTAGAAAAGAAAGAGACACGAAATGCATTATCCCTTTTTATGATCATACTAGTTAGCTTTGGAGGAGGTATGGCAACACTTATAAAGGTTTTCACCTAAAAATATATTCGATTTTTGTGGAGATCATTGAAGGCTATGAAAAGATACCATTCATCAGGCTGATTGGAAGTAAACTCAATGTACCCATTCCACTCATGTTGCCACGATCCATTTCTGTGATATTTTTATTCATATAATCCAATCTATCTGGAATGCTCATTTATTCATCTAGCGTATGATTCGAAACTCGATCATACGTTTTTTCTTTTGCCTCAACAATTACAGAACTACCGTATAGCCTATTATCCATCTGATTTACCCTCTGTTAGTGGAGTGCTACATAGATGTCCTGGATGTGATGCAGCAATTTCCCCGGTTGGGCTGCGTCCTGCGTGACGCCAGGAATGCCATCCATTTCATTCTCTAGGGAATCCCATGCCAATGAATGGAAGTAGGCTCAGGAAGTTAAGTCGTTCCCATTTAGAATGCTAGCCTTACATTTCTTGTCGTACTTTTGAAAATTATTCATTTTTTCTTGATGGAAAATGCATTTTTAAAGCTTAAGATAGGTAAAAAGTTAGGAGTGATGTTAACAGAATGGGTGCTTTATTTTTAGAGGTATTATTGAAAGATTCAAACGAAATGAGGGCATACAGATGATCCCTATCTTTAGTATTGGGCCACTGACCATTTACTTTTTTGGCTTTATGATTGCCATTGGTGCATCAGTAGGACTTTTTATCTTTACGAGAGAAGCTAAAAGACAAGGGCTTGACCATAAGTTGTTAATGGATGGAGCCATGTATTCCGTAATCGGTGGAATTATTGGAGCAAGACTGATTTATATCCTTGTCTATAATCCTGATTATTATTTTTCAAATCCACTCAAAATTTTTTCCATTCATGAGGGTGGGCTTTCCATTCACGGTGGGATTATTGGCGGATTAATTATTGGATATTGGTTTTTGAAAAAGCATAAAATGCCAATTTGGAAAACGCTAGATATCGCAGCGCCGGCATTAATCATCGCCCAAGGAATTAGCAGGATTGGTTGTGATGTATTTGGAGGACCGATTTCAAGTGCCTTGCCCTGGGGAGTAGAGGTGAATGGGGAGTACCTCCATCCTGCTCAAGCATATGAATTTTTATTGGATTATCTATTATTTGGATATTTATGGTTGAGACTAAAAAAACCTTCTTATACTGGACAAATTTTTATTCATTACCTCATTGGCTTCATGGTTATTCGTGGGATTGTAGAATTTACTAGATTAAACCCGATGATTTTTGGTCCATTTAGTGTGAGCCATGTTATGAGTTTAATTGGGATTATTACCGGGATGATCCTAATCAACTATCGAAAACAAAAAGAACCAACCAACAAAAGTAATGTGAGTAAAAAGAGTGATTATATTCAAACCGGAGGGGGTGTCAGCGCGTTAATAGTGGCTTCATTGATTATTTATTATTTGGTTCAAGGGTAGAAAAGAATCGGTAAACCGCTTTACTTGGCTTTTCTGATTGAATCAACTGATGTTACTTTTCAAATGAGAATGAATAAACAGATAATCATTGCAAAGGAGTGAGAGAACTGTGAGAAATATTTGGGTATCGATTTTAGGTTTAATCTTAATCACTGGAATTTTTATAGTTTGGAATTTTAATAGTACAGAAGAGCCAGAAGCATCCGTTTTTTATGTACCTAATGCGGGTGACGGAACCATTTCAGTGGTTGATCCAATGAAAGAAGAAACAGTTGTGACGATTTCGCTTGGAACAAGTCAGGCTTCACATGGAATTGCTTTATCCTTAGATGGGAAAAAACTTTTTACAGGAACTGGCTTTGATGGGAAATCACTTGTTGTCATTGATACAGAGACAAAAGAAGTAGAGAAGGAGATTCCCTTTGATGCAGGGGTACATGGAATTGACATAAGTAATGACGGCCAATCCCTCTATGTCACGTTGATGAACGGACTCGGAAAAGAGGAAGGAACTGTTGCGATTTTTACTGTAGAAAATATGAAAAAAATCGCAGAGGTAAAAACAGGCGGGGGTCCTGCACATATTGCCGTGAAGCCCGATGGTTCACAAGTGTGGATTGCAAACGTGAACGGGGATACAATCGCTGTCATGGATAGCAAAGAAAATCAAATCATTAAGACCATTGATGTTGGAAAAGTTCCTAATGAAGTTGCGCTTTCTCCTGATGGGAAACTAGCTTTCGTTGCCAACGTGGAATCAGATTTTGTCAGTGTGATTGATACTAACCAAATGGAAATCATTAAAACGATCCAAGCAGGGGATGCGCCACATGGAGTCACTGTATCACCCGACGGTACAGAAGCGTGGATAGCAAACAATGACTCAAATGACGTATCCGTTATTGATATTGATACTTTCGAGGTAAAAGCAACGATTCCTACAGGATCATATGCGAACCATGTAGCGTTCTCACAAGACGGAGAATGGGCATATGTGACGAACCGGGATTCCAACGATATTGTTAAAATCAACGCAGTAGATAAAGAAGTGACAGCGAAGATACCAGTTGGTGCAGGACCTCATGAAATTACTTTAGAAGATTATTATAAACAACCATAAAATAGGGACCGGCTATCATTAAACGTTTAAAATGGAAAAAAGATTTTAATTTATGAACATTTTTCAAACAAATAAAATATACTTTACATAGGGTACTGGGGTATCCTATAATAAAATTAGGAGGTGAAGTAAATGGCACCCGAACTATTGAACGATCCCCTTAAAGAGGAGAATTGTTGTGCCATTTCAAGTGAACGGAAAAGTCATGATTCTGTATTAGTAAAACAAAATCTTGGTTGTCGTCTAAATCGAATTGAAGGCCAGATTCGGGGCATAAAAGGATTAATTGAAAAAGATACTTACTGCGATGATGTCATCACTCAAATTTCTGCGACTCAAGCCGCTTTAAATAGTGTCGCTAAAATTCTTCTCGAAGGGCATATGAGATATGGTGTTGTCGGAAGAATTCAAGAAGGCGATAGGGAAGTTTTAGATAAAGTATTGATCACGATTCAAAAATTAATGAAAAAATAAAAGGAGACGATTTGAAATGGAAAAAATAACTCTTCATGTAGAAGGAATGTCTTGCAATCACTGCGTTAAATCGATTGAGGGTAGTGTGGGTGAACTAAAAGGAGTATCCAATGTCAAAGTCCATCTTGAAAATGGAACGGTGGATGTTGAATACCATGCGAATGAAACCACATTAGCATCTATAAAAGAAACGATTGATGATCAAGGTTACGATGTAAATTAGAGAATAAATAGAGATGTGCTAGAGATAGCACGCTCTCTATTTTTCCGAAAAAACATACCCTGTGTAGGTATTGGTATTATCTTTTTAAAGAAATCAGAATAGGTGGACCCTATGTTAGGAGGGAACAAAATTATGACAAGTCAAGTAAATACACAGTTACAGACTCATGCAGCTGAAAATGTCACTTTGAATATAACCGGTATGACATGCGCGGCGTGTGCAACTCGGATTGAAAAAAATTTATCAAAAGTTCCTGGAGTCGAAAAAGCGAATGTGAACCTGGCGACGGAAAAAGCTTCGGTTACGTTTAATCCTTCTGAAGCTTCGGTTGAAGATCTGATTGCTAAGGTGAAAAAGACTGGTTATGACGTTCAGGAAGAAAAGGTTCAACTAACTATTACTGGTATGACATGCGCAGCGTGTGCAACTCGGATTGAAAAAGTGCTGAATAAGGTAGAAGGGGTCACAAGTGCCACTGTCAATTTGGCGACGGAAAAGGCTAGTGTCGAGTTCATTCCAGGAAATGCAAATGTTGAGCAATTCACTGCTGCTGTGAAAAAAGCAGGATATGATGCTAAAGTGATTGGGGAAGCTGATGGGGACTACGAACGGACTGCCCGTGAAAAAGCATATAAAACACAAAAAATTAAATTTGCCCTCGGTGCCATTATTTCGATTCCGTTTTTAATCATGATGATCTCCGACTTTACGATGGAATATGGAAACGGTGGATTCTTCCATATGAATCCATGGCTCCAATTCTTCCTTGCTACTCCCGTCCAGTTTTATGTCGGAGGCCATTACTACCGCGATGCCTTTAACGCGGTCCGCGGCGGCAGTGCCAATATGGCTGTGCTTGTTGCGCTTGGAACATCGGCTGCTTATTTTTACAGTTTAATCGTGACAATTTTAGGTACAGGTCAATTTTTATACTATGAAGCTGCGGTTATTGTCATGACGTTGATTGTTTTAGGAAAACTGCTTGAAACAAGGGCAAAAGGGCAAACCTCTGAAGCAATTAAAAAGTTAATGGGATTGCAAGCGAAAACCGCTAGAGTGATTCGTAATGGAGTCGAAATGGATATCCCAATTGAGGACGTTCAACTAAATGATATGATTTTCGTTCGTGCAGGTGAAAAAATACCGGTTGACGGCGAAATTATGGAGGGAAATACTACTGTTGATGAATCAATGTTAACCGGTGAAAGTATGCCAGTTACGAAAAAAGCGGGTGACGCCGTCATCGGGGCAACGGTAAATAAACATGGTTCCTTCAAATTTAAAGCAACGAAGGTCGGCAAGGATACAGCATTGGCGCAAATCATCAAGCTTGTTGAAGAAGCTCAAGGTTCAAAAGCACCGATTCAACACCTTGCAGATAAAATTTCAGGAATCTTTGTTCCAATCGTCATTTTGATTGCCTTAGTTACGTTTGCTATTACCTATTTCTTAGTAGGATTTACACCCGCATTAGTGAGTACCATCGCTGTCCTAGTCATTGCCTGCCCATGTGCATTAGGATTAGCAACACCAACAGCAGTTATGGTTGGTACTGGTAAAGGAGCTGAAAATGGGCTTCTTATTAAGGGAGCTGAGCACCTTCAAAAAGCACAGCGTGTTACCACTGTTGTATTAGATAAGACTGGAACGATTACGAAGGGAGAACCTGATGTAACAGATATCGTGACATATAGCGATGTGTCAGCGGAGGAATTATTAAAGATTGCCGCTTCCTCAGAAAAAGGTTCTGAACACCCACTAGGAGAAGCCATTGTCAATAGTGCCAAAGAGAAAGGGCTCCAGCTCATGGAAGGGAAAAACTTTGCTGCCGTTCCAGGTCATGGAATCCAAGTGGAAATTGATCACCATTTTGTCCTAATAGGGAATAAAAAATTAATGGTTAAAAATCAAGTGGAAATAAGTGATGCCTTAAGTAAGATGGAAAAGCTCGAAGGTGAAGGTAAGACAGCGATGTTGATGGCGATAAACGGGAAACTTGCCGGAATCATTGCCGTCGCCGATACGGTAAAAGAAACTTCCGCAGCAGCGATAAAACAAATGAAGCAATTGGGGATTGAAGTGATTATGATTACCGGTGATAATCGTCTTACAGCAGAAGCGATAGCGAAAGAAGTGGGGGTAGACCGGGTACTGGCAGAAGTTCTGCCAGAGGATAAGTCGGCAGAAGTTGAAAAATTAAAGAAATCAGGAAAAGTGGTTGCGATGGTTGGAGATGGAATCAATGATGCTCCTGCATTAGCTGCCGCAGACGTTGGAATCGCGATTGGTACGGGTACAGATGTTGCGATTGAGGCAGCAGATATTACCTTAATGCGAGGCGATTTAATGGGAATTGTTGATACTTTCCGACTTTCGAAAGCAACGATGCGGAAAATCCGTCAGAATCTTTTTTGGGCATTTGCTTACAATGTCATCCTTATTCCTGTTGCAGCTTTCGGTCTTTTGAATCCGATCCTCGCTGGTGCAGCAATGGCGTTTAGTTCTGTATCAGTTGTGGGAAATACCTTATTTTTACGTAAATGGAGTCCAGTAAGATAGTAAAGATTCCATATTGTCTAATTTAAACCTAACCTAGTGCTCTCTAGGTTAGGTTTTTTGTTGCGAAACACCTAGAAAATTAATAACAAAAGAAAACGTGAGCACGAGATTCCGCTCCTTTTTTTTAAAACTTGGACACTCCTATATCAAAATTCAAAAAGACTCCTAGAAATATCAATAGAATCTGCAAATTTTTATGGGATTCTATACAAAAGGAAAAGAGGTGGAGAGTATGAGAAAAATATACTTGATTTTATCTTTGATTATAGTAGTTGTAGCAGTCATTGCCCTTGGAAGCTATTTTGTAAACAAAACGGATTCTAGTGAGAAAGTAGGTACTGAAAAATCTGTCACTGAGGAAGTGAAAGTTTCTTCAGATGAACAAGATGGTTCCGATGTTGAACGTACCCAAAATCTTTTAACAAAAACGGATTCTCAAGGTGCCGTCATCGTACAAGTAACTTTACTACCCGAGGAAAGTAATAGGAATCAGCTTATTTTTGAGATAGCGATGAATACTCACTCTGTGGACTTATCTCAATACGATTTAGCTAGATTAGCAGAAATTTCATTTGGGGAGAAAGGGCAAAACCCAAACTTTAAATGGGAAATATTGAACAATGACAGTCATCATATCATGGGCACCCTTACATGGCAGGAGGAATTAGAAGAAATACCTGAGAATTTGACCCTTATACTCAAGGACATCGATCAAATTACATCAAGGATATTCAGTTGGGATGAGGAAGATCTAGACGGGGTCAACATTAATTAATGCAGATCAGGCAATTCCGCTACCATTGCCACATTCAGACTGCTGTTTATTACTGCTGTCATGCTTCAAACCGAGTCGAACTTCTGCTTGGCAATTTTGAAGGAAAGCGAATGGCCAGGATGAAAAGACGGCAGAGCGTCGGGTGAAGGGAGGAAATAAGCATTAAATAATACTTAGGGTCAGTCCCCTAGTAAGGGATTACGTTCCTTCCCTAGGGGACTGACCCCTTTTTTCTTGGAGAATTTTTTTTATCCTAAAATATCCTTTAATTCCGCATCTGAATATACGGCAATTAACACGACGGCTTTCCCGTCCCCAATATTTTTTACATAGTGAGGGACACATGCGTTCCAACTAAAAGAATCTCCTTCTTCCACAATGTAACGATCTTCTCCTTGCTCTGCGAGAAGTTTTCCTTCAAGTACAAGATGGGTTTCGACCCCTTGATGGGCGTTTGGTTCTCCCATTGAAGCTCCTGGAGGGAATTCTACCATTCTCAAATGCAACCCTTCTTTTGAAGCTAAATGCTCAACCTTCAAACCGTTAAAGGAGGTTGTTGTTCTTGCATCATTCTTAACAACTTGCATTTGTTGGTCCTTTTCTAACAATAAATAAGGCAAAGGAACTTTTAAAAAACTTGCGATTGTTTGCAAAGTGCTGATTGATGGGGAAGTATTATTGTTCTCAACATTGCTGATGAATCCTTTTGAAAGCCCTGTTGCATCGCACATTTGGGCAATGGTAATTTTTTTTCGTTTACGGATGTCGCGAATCTTGGAACCAATTTCCATATTAATCACCTCGAATGTTTTCAAATAAAAAACATATATCTATATTAGCAAAAAAACCGTTGACAATCTATACACATCTTGTTACTTTATAGATAACAAATATTCATATTAGGAAACAAACTCCCTCGAAAGAGGTCTTTATTTTTGTAGCGAAGTTTACCTATATGAATATTTTATTCTTATGAAAATATACCTAGACTAAAAGTCCTTCGTTAACGGTTCGTCTTGTTGGCGGAAGGTAAAGCCAGTCTAAAATACATCAAATGAGAGGGGAGGTTGTTGTAGATGATTCCGTCCTATTTTATTGCTCATGGTTCTCCGCTTTTGGCCATTGAGGAAAATGATTATACTAGCTTTTTAAAGCAATTAGGGCAAGATGTTCCTAAACCAAAGGCGATTGTTCTGTTTTCTGCCCACTGGGTCTCACCGATGCAAAATGTGAGTGAAGTCGACCAATATTCTACGGTTTATGACTTTGGTGGGTTTCCAGAAGCCCTGTATCAAATTGAATACCCTGCGATAAGAAATAATGATGTGAGTGAAGAAATCACAGCATTATTCACTAAAGAAAGGGATTTCTTATCAAACAGATACCAGTCGTGGCTTGGATCATGGAGCTTGGGTTGTACTCAGGATGCTTTATCCGAATGCGGATATTTCTGTCATTTCGATGTCAGTGAACCCGGGGATATCACCTGAGGAGCAGTATAAAATTGGGAAGTCACTATCAGAGCTGAGGAAAAAGGATGTCATGATTATTGCCAGTGGGGGAACGGTTCATAATCTACGTGCATTGGACTGGCGCGACAATGGGGAAGTAACTCCTTGGGCATTGCAATTTGATGAGTGGCTGGAAGAACATTTAAAAGCTTGGGATACAGAATCTTTATTTCATTATGATTCGCTTGCTCCTTCTGCACAGTTGGCAGTTCCTCCATACGGAAGTGAGCATTTTATCCCGATTTTTTATGCAATGGGGGCAGCGGATGATCAGAAGAAAGCAACTTTGCTGCACCGCAGTTATCGATATGGAAGTTTAAGTCATAGTATTTGGCAATTTGGTTGATTAATAAAGTTATTATAAAAAATATTTGGAGGTAATGAAGAATGAATAACAAACTGGCTTGGAGTACTTTAATTTTACGAGTTGTATTAGGAATTACATTTTTCCTACATGGTTTAGATAAATTTAATTCAGGAATCGGAAACACAGTAGGATGGTTTGAAAGCATTGGTCTTCCAGGGGGCTTAGCATACGCTGTAGCCGTGATTGAACTGGTTGGCGGATTATTAGTAATAGTTGGTTTAGGTACAAAAATTGTAGCGGCATTATTAGCGGTCATCATGGTTGGAGCGATTTTTACTGCAAAATTATCAATGGGCTTCTTAAATGGCTATGAGTTAGATATCGTATTATTTGCAACGGCATTATTTATCGCTGTTAACGGAAGTAAAATGTTGGCAATCGATTCAGTGATTGCAGGCAAAAAAGACCAAAACCATTCAACAGCAGCTTAATACATCATCAGCATCCAATTATTTGGGTGCTTTTTTATTTTCCCACGTTTGCAAAAAGTGCCAGTACCATTCATGAAGTTACGGGTACTTATATTCGTGTGAAACTAGTAGGGACATGAATAGATCCAATATGTCCTGCCACAGGTAAAAATCGGACAAGATACTTTAACGGTTCTGTTGAATAGCATATAGGCAGGAGTTGAGATGGCCTATATTATATGTTGTGGATAGGTTTTTTTAAAATTTAGATCGGAGGTTTCTTCATGCAGTTCTTTTATACTGTCCGTCAAGGCGACACAGTTTCTCAGATTGCCAAACGCTGGGAGCTGCCGGTAGAGTCCTTGATTGCGGCGAACAATTTAGCCCCGCCTTATACGCTTTATGTCGGTCAACAGCTTTCAGTACCTATTGGGATTGATGTCATAAACGTAAAGGCAGGGGACACGGTTTATAAAATTGCACAGGCTTATGGTGTCCCACCATCCGTAATCATTCAAGCAAATCAGCTTCAGCCCATATGTATTACAAATCGGACAGCTTTTAACTGTTCCTCCTGGTATCCCTTATTATGTCGTCCAACCAGGGGATACCTTATTTCAAATCGCTAGAAGATTTAATGTCACAACTGGCGGACAAAGTAATTTTGAGTTGATTCGTGTGACCAATGGCCTGACATCTTATACAATTTATCCGGGTATGAGACTGAGGATTCCATATGCTCCGCCGGGGGAAAGCGGGTCGATTGCCTATATTTCCAATCGTGGGGGAGAGTTTGACTTATGGTTATATAACCTGGGAAATGGCGTAAATCGACAAATTACATCTACTTTAGGTGAAAGTTATTCTGTTCCCTTTTGGTCACCTGATTCTAGTAAGATAGCTTTTGTTGGAAAAAACGGGATTCTTTATGTATTTTCACTTGGTACCAATAAGGTTGCCCAAATCGACCAGTTTTCAGAGGGGCTCGGTGTTTTCCTAGATTGGTCCCCTGACAGCCAGAAACTTGTTTACAATAACCGCAATACAATCATCCTCTATAATACCGTTACACATCAAGCACAAACCATCTCCCAACCTAATGCGACTGATGTCCAATGGTTCCCAAATGGAGTAGAATTGCTCTATCAAGCACCAGATCAAAATGGAGTCAGCCAGCTATTCCGGATTCGAATCGATGGAAGTGAGAAGGTACAAATCACGCATAACACAGGTGGGCGTCATAACCATGTTCGTCTTAGCCCTGATGGGAACTATGTGTTATTCACCACCCCAGGAGCAAGTATCTCGCTTATATTCACCATCAATCTTTCAACCGGAGATCTCTTTGAAGTGAGGGGCGGACCACTTGCGAAAAATTATTTTCCAACATGGTCGCCGAATTCACAGGATATTGCTTTTAGTGCAACCGCATTTGAAGACAGAGGCAATTTCTCTTTAATTAGAACCACCGGAAGGCATGGAGACAACGAGCGAACAAGAGCGATCTCTAATTGCTTTGCGACTCCTGTTACATGGTCCCCAGATGGGGGGAAACTAGCTTATCTTTCAGGCTGTAAAGCACAAGGGCAGGCAAGTGAGATTTTGATGCTAAATCTTACTCATCCAGTTCCAATCCGATTAGTAGCTGGAGGAACCATCACAGCACTGGAATGGTCACCAGCACCGTCCGCTAATTTAAATCGATACACGAATCCTATTTTTAAAGTAAGTTTCCAATACCCAGCTCATTGGGTAAGAATAACGGACGAACGCTATGAAGGCAGTGATGGCTTCTTTCAAATCGGAGCAATCGCATCAGGGGACAACATTGACACCGTGTGCCACAATGAAGCCTTTCACCAACTCTTGCCATACGGCACACAGCCACGTATCGTAACAACGAATATCCAAAACCAAGATGTATGCTATATCTTTCCATCAGAAGACCAACCTCCTGAAATGAACAATCAAGCAGCTCTTATCGTTCGCTATCCAACGCCAGTTGTGATTGGTGGAACCAGGTACCAATACTTTATCTTGTGGGCGGATCAGGGGCATATAACAGAAATAGGGGGATCATTGGTGTTATTATAGCTTTTGTTTTTATGAAATCAATCAGCCATAATTTTTGTTTGCTGTAAAAATGCTGAAACGGGGTTTTGGGGGTAGTCTCTCAAGCCCCTAAAAAACTCAATCGGGTATCACGGAACTACCCATCAGTGGGGATAAAAAACACCCCCATGGTAGAAGTACTATGTTCATTGTTCCTTAGTTAAACCAAGAAAACTCTCGCTTACCACATTCATGCCGCTTAACCACTTATCTACTATTTTCTTGTTGTACGCAAGGGATGCTTGAATAATTGGACCAAGTGCAAAGGCCATAATCACAGTTCCTATTCCAATAGGCCCACCTAACAAAAACCCCGCTATCGCCACAACAACTTCCATGACGGTACGTGCAACTGTAATGCTGCAACCGAATTTTTTCACTGCTAACAGCATTAAACTATCCCTTGGGCCTGAACCTAAATTAGCGGAAAGATAGAGGCCACCGCCAATCCCCATCAATACGATGCCAAGGATAAAATCAATGAATTGCATCGGAAAAGTATGTGGGTCTGGTAATACCCAGTTAAAAAAGTCGATAAATAAACCAATAAAAATCATATTCATAAAGGTTCCTAGTCTTGGAATCTCGCGTAACCCTATTGAGGAGGTAACGACAATTACAATTCCAACAATAATAGACCAAAGCCCAATCGATAGGCCCAAGTTCTTAAACAAACCAATGTGCAGTACATCCCAAGATCCTACCCCAAGACGTTGACCTTTAACGGTTAGAGCCACCCCAAGTCCCATAATCATAAGACCAACAAAAAAGACTAGCCACCTAAAAGTATATTCCTTTCTCATACAAACCCTTCTTTCTCTAATAAAAGCAGAAAAGCCCACCCTATATAAACATAGATGGCCTTTACATTCATCAATCCGCCTTTTAATCAATTAGACTATTATAACAGAAAATGTGCTTCTTTGATAAAGAAGTTACTGGTACTAATTTATCCGAATCCTGACAATTCATTTCCTATTAATAACTTGGTCATAGTTTGTTCACATTTATTCGTTACGCTATGAACATGCCTTAAAGGACAATGATTTTGGAGGGAAAATATGATTAAAATACTTAGAAATAATAAGGTTCAATTTACAATCGGAGGAATAATCCTTGTGGTTGTTGCACTGGTAGTTGGGTTAGGCTTTTCAAAACAAGAGACGATCGCGAGTATTGACGGGGAAAAGATTACGAAGGACGAGTTATATGATGTGTTAGTCGGACAGTATGGCGCAACTGCTCTTTCGGCACTTATTGATAATAAAATTATCGAGATGGAAGCAGATAAAGAAAAAATAACAGTATCCGATAAAGAAATTGAAGATGAATACAATGCATATGTAGATTCTTATGGTGGAGAAGAAGCCCTTTCAGCAGCATTAAAGCAAAGTGGAATATCAGAAGATGACCTTAAGGTGGACATAGAAAATTATTTTAAACTAGAAAAACTATTGGAACCTCGTGTTGAAATTACCGAGGAAGAGCTGAAAACGTATTTTGATGAGAATAAAGAGTCCTTTGATGAACTAGAGCAGGTCGAAGCAAGTCATATTCTTGTAGAGGACGAAGCGACTGCAACTGAAGTAACTGAAAAGCTCGCATCAGGTGGAGATTTTGCTGAATTAGCAGCAGAATATTCAACGGATACAGCAAATGCGGAAAGTGGCGGAGAGCTAGGATACTTTGCAAAAGGAGATATGGTAGAGGAATTTGAAAATACTGCTTTTTCCATGGAAGTTGGTACAATTAGCGATCCAGTGAAAACAGATTATGGCTATCATATTATTAAAGTTACAGATAAAAAAGAAGCAAAAGAAGCTGTATTTGAAGATCATAAAGAGGAAATTAATGAAATTTTATTTAACGAAAAAATTCAGAGCGAATACACAACTTGGTTGGAAGAGAAAAAGGAAGAATATACAATTAAAAATACATTAGAATAAATTTGAAGCTAGCATGTTAACTAATAGGTATGAAAAAAACGCTTGGAAATCCAAGCGTTTTTTAGTGTTCGATAGATTCAAAAAGAAAAGATTGTCCATTCCGATAAAATCTTGGGTCATAAATTCCGATTTGTTTATCATCCTCAACGATTACAACAAAAGGAGACCACTGCTGAAGAGTTTTGGCAGCAGGATTATTTGAAAATAAGTACTCTAAGTCCGCATCCTCTTTGGATTCAAGTGCATACAAGGTTTGTTTAGGTTGGAAAAGCCCATCTTCAAAGATGGTGACATGCCCTTCTTGTTTAGTAATCACCTGAAAGGTAGTCGGAACAAACCCTGCTGATAATGCAACTTGTCCATATTCTTGACTGTATTTTTGATAAAAGTAATACCCTTGCAAGCTTTGAAGTCCAACGTGAAGAGCGATGACCAGCCAGGCTGCTCGGAAATAAAAAGGTCTGTTGGCAACAGGTTTCTTTTTGGATAAAAAAAAAGCACCGCCAATTATCAGCCAGAAAACAAAATCAATGATAGGGATGGTACCAAACGTAATGCGCATTTGCGAAAAAGGCTCAAGATAGCCAGTACCCCAAGCATTAAAGAGATCGCTGGTCACATGAATTACGGCTGCAAGCCATCCTAGAAAAAACAATCGTCGATCTTTGACCTTAAAGAAAACTAAGCAGAGAACATAAATGAGTAACGCCCATAGAGGAGTAAGAAAAATTGAGTGGGTAATCCCTCGATGCCACATTTGATAAAGTCCCTCTGTATCCCAAGTTTGCGAGATGACATCAATATCAGGAATTTGACTTGCTCCAACGGCCGTGAATAAATAAGCCATCTTTGTTCTGCGATCCATTTTATCTTTATTAGTAGAACCGTATAAAGAAAGTCCAAAAAGTGTATGGGTAATTGTATCCACAGCTGTGTCCTCCGTTACTTTGAAGAGTGTTTCTTTATTATAACAGAGGTATTTAAAATGCCCCAAGCGATTAGTTCAATTTTACCATTTTTCAAAATAGTCAAATATCTTTGTTTATTTAGTAGATAAACAAAGTTTCTTGCTGTTATAATCAATTGCGTAAGGACACAGTTACAAAAAATTTTTACACCTCCATGAAAGCCCTTACTTTTATTGCCTGCCTAGTAAACGACTAGAGGGGGGGAGGTATGAGTTTTTGTAGTTTAAGAAAATCCGAGAACAACATGGAAATAGGATTCTAAAAATCAATTCACTCGCTTTACAAATAATGAATCAAATGTGAAACCATGCCTATTTTGGTGTGGGTTAAGGAGGAAACAGACTTGATTAGGAGAAAGATTGCTTTCATTCTTATTGTCGTCTTAATTATTGGCACCGGCTTGATTCCCTCTTTTAAGGGGGAATCCGCAGGGGCTGAAACGCTTGGAAATGGAGGTCATTGGATAGGTGCGTGGTCTGCCAGCCAAACGGCTGCTTGGGAAACGGTTGACTGGGATGGCGGAGTTTCACGTGAAGGTTATAGCAACCAAACCATTAGGATGATTGTCCATCCGAATGCATCTGGTTCTGCCGTAAGAATTCGGCTATCCAACGAATATGGAACAAAACCGCTAACCTTTGGAAAGGTAACAATTGCTGAAACAAAAGAGGGTGCGGAAGTAATTGCTGGATCAGTGACACCTCTTACTTTTAATAAAAAGGACGCCGTCACCATTCCAAAAGGAGAAGTGGTTTATAGTGATCCAATCCCATTTGACGTAACAGACGGTACTGACTTAACAGTTAGTGTACATCTTCAGGGTTATAGCGGACCCACCACCTGGCACAACACCTCCAATCAAACAACGTATATTTCCGCAGAAGGCGATTATTCAAGGGAAGTTAGCGGAAGTTCCTTCACTCAAAGTTTTAATGCATGGTTCTGGTTATCTGGTGTTGATGTATTGACTGAAACGAATAAGAAATCACGGGTAATCGTGGCGTTAGGAGATTCGATTACGGATGGATATTTATCAACTTTGAATGAAAACCGTCGTTGGACGGATGTTTTAAACGACCGCCTTGATCAAGAAATTAAAAATCAAACCTTTTCCGTCCTCAACCAGGGGATTTCTGGTAATTGAATTTTAACTGATTCGCCGATCTTTGGGGAAAAAGCCCTTTCAAGACTAGAAAGAGATGTTTTCTCGCAAACTGGTGTAACGGATATTATTCTTTTAGAAGGAATCAATGATATTGGCCATGATCCTCATGTCCATAATGCAAATAAGATCATCGACGGGATGA
The DNA here is from genome assembly GCF_044803185.1 of Mesobacillus maritimus. GTDB lineage: Bacteria > Bacillota > Bacilli > Bacillales > Cytobacillaceae > Mesobacillus_B > Mesobacillus_B maritimus_B. Next base: position 2,902,458 of record NZ_CP085225.1, on the reverse strand, counting down.
AAGAAATTGCTGAACAGGCTCATGAACGCGGGCTCAGAATTTATGCAGGAACATTGACACCATTCAATGCCTATGATTCTGGGAATTACTATACAGCAGAAGGAGAACAAACTCGCCAGGAAGTGAATAAATGGATCCGCAACAATCATGTGTTTGACGGAGTTATTGATTTTGACCGGGTACTAGCTGACCCAAGTAATCCTGAGAAACTTTTACCCACCTATGATAGTGGAGATGCCTTGCATCCAAATGACCTCGGGTTACGAGTAATGGCTGAATCCATCGATCTTTCCATTTTTGAGAAGCCATTTAAATAGAGGTGTACGGCAGTAGATTACTAGTATTGTCATTGATTGCACCCACTTAGTTTGGTTTAACAAAGTGGGCCATATGTCGAGGTAGTATTTTATGTTCGAGAGGATGTTGTTGATGAAAAAAATAATGAGTCTGTTTCTAGCTGTCGTGGTTTTATTAGTTTCACAAACTAATTCATTGTCTACAGCGAGCGCAAAACAATCAGAAGATGTTGAAATTCCTGTCTTGCTTTATCATGTCGTGAAACCCAATCCAGATTCTGATAATCCCTATCAATTCAAACTCGAAGAATTTGAAAAACATATGGCTTACCTTCATGAAAATGGCTATAGGACATTAACGATGAAACAATATTTCAATATTCTTGATAAAAAAGCAGCAATGCCTGAAAAGCCTATCCTGCTGACTTTCGATGATAACTCGAATGATTTTTATCCTTATGTTTTTCCTGTCTTACAGAAGTATGGGATGAAGGCAACTCAATTTACTGTTTCAGATTGGGTGAATGGCAGCTGGAACATGACATCGAACGAGGTCTTAACGGTAATGGAAAATGGAATTGACATCCATAATCATTCAGTCACACATCCCTTCCTCGCTAATTTGAGCAGAGAGCAACAATACGCAGAAATTAATGATGCAACGATTGCTCTAAAAGAGTTAACTGGCAGGAAGACAAATGTATTTGCTTATCCTTACGGAAACTATAATGCAGATACCATTTCCGTTTTAGAAGAATTAGGGTTTAAAGGCGCCTTCAAAGTAGGCGGCGGGATTAGTACAGATCAAAGTGACCGATATGAATTACCTCGTATTATGATGCTTCAAAACCACACGTTAGATGATTTTGTCAGAATGGTTAATACTGGAAAATAGAAAATATGTGGAAAACACCGTGACTTTTACAGTTGTCTCGGACAGTTCCTGCGTTTCCGTTGTATACGGCACCGAATTCTTCGGTGCTTTTTTTGCTGAACTTGCTGACATTTGCATTACTTGGTTCACCTGTTAGGTTTGTTTTGTGAAACAAGTTTTTTAGTTGGACAGGCACTACTATGAAAATGGTTGTCTGAAAAGTTATGAAAAAATACTAGTAGGTATTTTAGCCGAACGTAATATAACAGAGATACAGTAAAAATGACCTAATTTTTATACAAAGTAAAGCTCGATGGAAAAAACACTTAAAAAACAAAACAATATTCCAAATATTTTATACATTTTCCGACGAAACATTCTTATATAATAACCCTTAGGCTAATAGAAGAGGTGGAGAAAATTGAAAGGAAGGAGAAACTATCAATCTCCTTCACCTCAGTACTAATGATCATGAGTGGTCAATGATACAGCTATGCACATGCAAATGAGGCACCTAAGTAGCTATGCTCAGTTTAAGTAAAGGAGGGAAAAAACAATATCTATGTAAGGGATCAAAAACTAGGAGGTAAGGAATATTATGATGAAAGTTTTTCGACTAATACTTTGTGTGCTCATGTTGACAGTATATGTTCCCAATAATGGTCCTTGGAAAGCAGAAGCTTCCTCTTTGGTACCAACTGGTGTTACAGCTGTGGGCAGTTCCGGAAAAGTCGATCTCAAATGGGGTTCAGTGGGCGGTGCTGATTCATATAACGTGAAACGCAGCTTAGCTCCAGGGGGGCCTTATACCAAAATTGAGAACGTTTCCACAACCGATTTTGAAGACACTAATGTTACAAACGGCAATACCTATTATTATGTTGTAAGCGCTGTCTCAACGGCGGGTGAAAGTGAAAATTCTATAGTAGCAGCAGGGACACCGGGAGAATACCTTATCTATGACAACTATGAAAATAGTTCAGTTGGAGATGTGCCTGAGGGATACAAGGCGCCTATCGGTTCCAATACGCCTAGCTCGTTCGAGAGCGATAATAACGCGACGGTGATTAATAACACTAAGCTCGCAAATAGCTTCGGCAATTCTTCCGGAGCTATAGCAGAGAATGACAGCAATGTACTATGGGTCAATGACAGCAATGCAAGGCGTGGAGGCTTCAATAAAGCGTTTACACCAGTGACAGCTGAGAGTGAAAAAGGACTTACTGCATCTGCTGATTTTATGCAGCCGAAAGTAATGGGAGATTCCTATGTTTTGGAATTGCTAGATAGTAATAATAAAACAGCTCTGTCCTTTAGAGTTGGGAATTCACCTCGATCCATTAGTCCAAATACCTGGTACAATGTCAAATATGTTGCAGATGTAAAAGCGAATACTGCCGATCTATTCATCAACGGGGAATATTACGGTAACTTTCCTTTCGCTTCACCGGTTACTGATATTGCTTCTATTAACGTGAGGACACCTGGAACTTCGACGGGAAGCTCCTATGAAGACAACGTAGCCGTAGCCATCCAAGAGGTTACAACACCGCAAAATTTGACGGCCGTCGGCTCAAATCATAAGGCGGAACTCACTTGGAATGCCGCAAGCGGTGTAGATTCCTATAATGTTTATCGCAGTGATAAACCCAATGGAGTCTATGAAAAAATCGCCTCAGACGTTAAAACTAATAGTTATTCAAATTTTGATGAACAAAACCTAATTAATGATAAGGAATATTTTTATATGGTAACATCCGTTCATCAAAATGCAGAAAGCGCTTTCTCTAATATTGGCAAGGCCTATGTAAATAATGTTCCTCCACCATCAGCGGAGATTACGAATTTCAAGGCCGAAGCTCGAGATAGCCAGTTTAGCCTGTCTTGGGATCCAGTTTCGGAGGCTACCTACTATACATTAGAAAGAAGTACAACTTCGGAAGGTCCTTTTGTGCAATTGTTGGAAGGAAACTCAGAAAAAATCGAAGCTACATCCTATCTTGATACTCATTTGCGTAACGGTGTGGCCTATTATTATAAGTTAACTGCTTGGAACCCAGGAGGTGCAGGGTCAAAGAAATTGCTTGAAAAAGTTACATCCTCTTCTCCCTTAAATGCACCAGTAGTATACAGCCCAAAATCGCTTAGCAATCAAGTGGATTTACATTGGACTACTGTCAAGGGTGCCGATCATTACAATGTTAGTCGCAGTACGGTAAGCGGCGGACCTTATGAGTTCATTGCTACTGTAAGAGGAACTAGTTATTCAGATGATTCTGCAAAAAATGGCCAAATCTATTATTATGTGGTCACTGCTAGCAATGAAAATGTTACAAGTATGATTTCCAATCAAGTGAAAGCCAGACCGTATGAACAAGTATCTGGTACACGGAAACAGCCAAAACAATTCGAAGCAGTGGCGTATCAAGGAAAGGTAAGCTTATCCTGGGAGCCAACTTCGGATGCTGCATCTTACAATGTGAAGCGCTCTGAAAAAAGTGGTGGACCGTATACTAACATTAAAACCACCTCCGAAAATTCGTTTGAGGATGTCGCTGTAACGGACGGAACAACCTACTATTATGTCATTACTGCAGTGAATAAGAACGGCGAAAGTCAAAGTACGGATGAAATGGCTGTACAGCCTGCTAAAGTACTTACAGTGGATAAGAATGCTGCAGCAGACGGAGTAACTGTGTTCAACAGCATTCAAAGCGCGGTTGATACAATTCCTGCAAATAACAACCAACGGATCATCGTTTATATTGCTGAGGGAACCTACAAGGAAAAGCTAGAGATTAAAAGTCCATATGTCAGTCTTGTTGGTGATGGAATCGATAAAACGGTGATCACCTATGGTGACTATGCAGGAAGTCCCTCAACACAAGGAAAGCCTGGATATACTGGAAATACGTTCCTAAGTCAGACAGTGAAGGTTGAAGCTGACCATTTTAATGCATCCAACTTGACGATCGAAAATAGTGCAGGCCCTCGGAACGAAGTCGTACAGGCTGTTGCCCTTAACATAAAAAGTGATAAAGCTTCCTTTGAATCGGTTAAATTAAAGGGATATCAAGATACGTTATATAATGGCAACGGATCAAACCAGCAAGGACGACAATACTTCAACAACAGCATAATTGAAGGCGATGTCGACTTTATTTTCGGCGAGGCTTCAGCGGTCGTTTTGAATAACAATCGACTAGTTTTAGTCAGCAACGTTCCTGAAGGGACAAGTGCTGGAGGTCACATTACAGCAGCTGCTCAAGCGAAAGTAACCGACAATGGCTACGTGATTTTAAATTCACAAATTGTCGACGGTTCATCTGCAAAGGGAACATACGACTTAGGGCGTGCCTGGAAAGATTATGCACGTGTCAGTTATATTAATACATTGATTGATTCAAATAACTTCGATCGTAACGGCTGGTCGACATCCTGTGCGGGCAGCTGTAAACAAAGCTATTTCTTTGAATATAACAGTTACGGTCCAGGAGCTGATGCTTCATCGCGGATCATTTCTACTCAGCTTACTGGGGCAGAAGCAAGCATGACGATTCCGCAAATTTTTGACGGCTGGGATCCAACAGTACAAGTAGTTATGCCACATGTAAAATATCAACCAGCGGTTGAAGCTACGAACACGACTTTTGACCAAAATGCAGAAAAACAAGGAGACATCCATGCGCTTGTCCAAGGAAACGGTAAAAAAGTTACGAAGATTACCAATGGGAAAGCGGTATTAAAGAAGTCCGACTATACTGTTGAAGGAAATGTCCTGACGATCAACAAATCCTACCTTGCAGGTTTGGCAGATGGACGCACGACACTTGAGGTTCATTTTGCCAATGTTGCTGTCCCTTTGACGATTAATGTAATCAACAGCACGATTAACCTTGGTAAAGAGACATTGCCGGTCAATGATGGTTGGGGTTCCTTCACGACTGGTACAACAGGCGGTTCCAAAGCGGATTCGTCACATATCTTTACAGTTTCTAACCGTAGCGAACTTATTGAAGCCTTAGGTGGAAATAACAGCACGAATGACACAAATTCCACACCAAAAATTATCTATGTTAAAGGCACGATTGATATGAACGTAGATGAAAACAATAAACCGGTTGGAATGGAATTCTACAAAGACCCTGCTTATGATTTCGAAAAATATTTAGAGGCTTATAATCCGGATTCCTGGGGAAGAGACTCTGTACCATCTGGTGAGTTAGAGGATGCTCGTAAAAAATCAGAGCAAAACCAGGCAAACAATATTCAGATTAAAATTGGTTCGAATACTACAATCGTCGGATTACCAGGCACAAACGCCAAAATCCTTGGCGGAAATCTGATAGTTCAAAATGTCGATAACGTCATTATTCGAAATATTGGATTCGAGAATACGTTCGACTACTTCCCGCAGTGGGATCCAACTGACGGCAGCATGGGAAACTGGAACTCGGCATTTGACACCCTTACGATCAAGAATGCCACACACGTTTGGCTTGATCATAACACTTTTAGCGATGGAAGCATGCCGGATGACCAGGCGAACACTTATTTTGGCCGCCAGTATCAGCAGCATGACGGCTTGATGGATATCACGAATGCGTCTGATCTAATTACGGTATCGTACAACCACTTCCACGACCACGACAAAACGACCCTTGTCGGCGGCAGTGACAGCTATACAGAAGATGAGGGCAAAGAACGGGTTACGTTCCATCACAATTACTATCAGAATGTAACGGAACGCGCGCCGAGGGTCAGGTACGGCCAGGTTCATGTGTATAACAACTATTATGAAGGAACGAATAACCATGCAAGCTACTCTCATTCCTACTCATTAGGAATCGGGTTTAAATCACAGATTTACGCTCAAAACAATTATTTTACAATGGATGAAGGAGCGGCTACAGGTGATGTGATTCAAGTGTGGGGCGGAACACAGTTTACGGATATAGGCACCATCCTTAACGGCGAGAAGGTTGAACTCACAGCAGGCACAACCTTAAGTCCTGTAGACTGGACACCATTGTTATATACTTCAATGAATCAAACGGAAGATGTACCGGAAATTGTGAAGGCTAATGCAGGAGCAGGGCATTTAATTCAGGGTAGATAATTATGGGGTTGAAAATTATAAACTATCAGTACGCCGAATTATGAGGTATATGGAAAGTAGCTTAAAGACTTATGTTAGCTATTGGCGGATAAAGATGATAGATACTTAGGCGTTAATGGCAATCGGAGTACCGCTAGATGTAAAAGGTAGAACAAGTGGGGATTGTAAAAAAACGAAGACTTTTCATAATTGCACCGCTGAAATGCCTTAATAAATCAATTTTCGGGGTCAGTCGTCCAATAATAGAATTACTAGTTCTCATATGGAAGGCGGATGTTGTTTCCTGAAAAGAACGTAACAGATATTGAAGAAGAATATAACACCCTGGGGCGTTGATAAGAACAATACTATCTAAAAAAGCGACGAAATTAATTTATTCGGCTACAAAGTGAAAGGTACAACTTAATGTTGTACCTTTATTTTTAGTTAATATTAAACTAAGGAGGCTAGTTGAATTAAGGATAGAATAAAAACTGCCTTTTAAAAATAAACTACGGTCCTTATGAGATCTTGTATGCTACCATCGTTTGCACTTCTCGTATAAACCCAAAGTTCACCTCTACTGGTTGTTGGAAATCGATCGAAAGGAATGCTACTATAGAAATTCCCATAAGCAGGAGCACCTGCATCTGCTGATGTAAATCGTTCATTCGAAACGATGACTCCATTCATATCCCTCAATTGGTGTAAAATTGTTGCCTCAAATGCTCTTGCTTGGCCAGTTATTCTTTGACCGTTTACGACTCTTGTACCCGGAAGCGGATTCCAAACGACGATATTTCTTGTCGTTGGTAGAGGAAGAACTAATTGGTATCCCGGCCAAATCACATCGACGGAAAAACCAGGTCGACCTTGATTGGCCCTAATGAGATTCACTAAGGATAGATCAAATCGATTCGCAATTCCGGCTAAAGTATCGCCTAGTTCAATTTCATAGATAAACGCTGGGACGTTTATCTGCTGATTCGGATTAATCACATTTGGATTTGCTATTGAATTGATTCCCGAGAGTAATTCAAGTGGGGTACTAAATCGAAACGCGATTTTATTAAATACTTCTCCCCAATTTACAATATAGGATACTCTCCCTGCGGTAGATAAATCAGGAACGATTAGAACATTCCCTGGGTAAATCAATCCATGATCAGAAACAGGTGGGATTAGATAATTGATTCGTAGGATTTCTTGTACCGAACTACGATATCGTTGCGCGATGGAATACACGGTTTCTCCTGGCCGTACTGTATAGATGTAAGTTTTCCTCATGATGATTGGCACAGTAATCACTCCATTTAACAGGGATGGTGATATTCAATCTGCTTTAATTTTATATGTATTAATAAATAGAAATTATATGTTGCCGTCCACTATAGAAGGTTTTTCCTGTTATACTGTTTCCCGTTTGATTCATTCGACACCAATCTCTTCGTAGGTCTAACTATCGTGGGTTTAGATTAGAATAAACAATCGAGTAGAAGTCATTTTTGTAATTTTTGTGAATATTATTGACAATGAAAATCATTATCATTTAAAATATGAATAATAAATGATAACCATTATCAATTAAATAATAAATGGAAGCTTAATTACACCTGTTTTTACCTATATAAATATCTAGCCTAGGGAGGGACTTCTAATGAGTTCATTAATGGTTGTTGGTGCTGATCGTTTAGGAAGTATCCTAGATAAACTATCATCTGTTGGTTTTGATGATGTTTATCATTTGAATGGAAGAAAAGGAAAAATGGTAAATATGGAGATTCCTGAAAGGGTAAGTTGCATTCTTGTTTTAACGGACTATGTGAATCATAATCTATCTACTGTGATAAAAAAGCGAGCGAAAAGCCAATCGATTCCAATTTATTTTGCCAAGCGTTCTTGGTGTTCAATCTATGAAGTGTTAAAGGGCAGTTAGTTCCTTATTTTTTTGCTCAATATTGAGAATAACTCTCACTAAAATTGAATATTCTCAGATTCATATGGAAGAGGAGGACCATTAAATGAAAGGGAGTCAGACACAGGTCACAATCAAAACCATCACAGATTATCATTTAGAATCGTTTCTTCGATGTCCTTATCGATTTTATTATCAACATATCTTGTCCTTAGATTCTAGCCAAGTTAAATGGCGTCAGCTCGTCCAATCCATCATTAACCATGTCGTTTATAGCTTTTACCAGCTTTCACGAAATGAGCAAAATAAATTGCATGTATTAAAACTAGTTGATCGATATTGGAAAAACGTGAATCCAAAAGCATTCGAGTCAAAAGTCCACTATTATATGGTGTTAGCGAAGACAACCGAACAGTTGTTGCAATTCTTAGTGCCAAAGACTGAACAGCATCCTCCACTCTTTTTATATGAAAAAATGAATACATATGTTGAGGAACTGGAAATTGACCTTTCTTTAACCTTTGAGCTAGTGGAATGGACAAAAAAATCGTTTATGGTGAAAAAATTCCTTGTGGAAGCGGACGAGGAAATGGTTCAACTATATCTTCATATGCTCGTGGTATTCTCGGATAAAGCGTTTGGGAAACTCCCCGAAAAAATTGAAATCATCACACTATTGGACGGAAAAAAATACGGCTTTTCACCAACAATGAGCAATGTTGAACAGGGAATTGTGTATTTAAACAAGATGAAGAGGACCATAAAACAACCTATCACTTATTTAAAAACGAGCTCGATGGCTGAATGTAGCAGCTGCCCCTTTACAGATAAATGTAATGAGCATCACGATAAAGCAATGACAAAGTCAAATGAAAATCTGCTCCACTAGGGTAAAGTTAATATCGATAAAATTACAATGGGAGAGAAGCAAATGTTTCGACATTTAATTGCGAAGAAGTCCTTTAAACATCAGATTGAATGTTTTTGCCCAGATCGTCATCATGCTGGTCCTATTACCATTCATAGAGGGGATATCATTGAACTTACGAACGAACGGCAATTCATACCTGACCGAGGATGGTATTCTTTAATTAATATGAATAATGAACGTCATTTTTACATCGCTCTTAAAGATTTGGATAACTATTATGACAGTGGTGAGCTCGTCTCTTTAGTAGACCTTGATTTAAAAGAAAACTATAGTAAGTATAAAATTAATGCAGCTCTAGATACAGGAGACGAGGATACTTTTATGGTTTTTACATGTGAGTTGAAAGAATCTAAGCTGCTTAAAGAAAAGATAGAAAAACATTTGTATCAAAGGGAGACTTAATAAGGTGGGAACTCTTCAGGTGTGCAAAGAGTTCTCACCTTATTAAGCTTTTCCCTATACAAAGACAGGAAAAAAGCATAAACCTATACCAATACAACAAAACATATGTGAAAAGTCGGGATTATAGATGAGTAAGATTCAGCGTTCAATTCCAAGGCCGCTCGTTAAAACCAACCAAACGGTGATTGTGATCAGTATACTTTTAGGGTGGAATCTTGTGGTGATAGATTTCCTGCATATTTTCTTTCATTCATTAGAGCTAGACCGACCACTACAGCACTTTTTTTGTCATTCATTTTTAAGTGAGGGAGAACAATATCTTCTCCAGGGTCTAGCATCTCCGAAGCAAGTGTCTGGATGGTTTCATTTGCGATAATCGACTGTTCTTGTGCACTGGTCAAAGCTTCATGGATATATTCACTTACGTTTGTCTCGTGGTTCGGTTTGATGTTAAGCAGATCAACAGCTTTTTCCTCCACCACCCCTATTGTAGCCCCTAGTGAATTACGGGGATCCCTCCAAAATACGTCTAATGAAGGAGAAATGTCGGTTGAAGCCATCTTTTCCCCAAACAGGATTAATTTATTCTTAGATGTATCCAGTATTCCCGCTATTTCATTGTCTATTTTTCTTCGGATATCCCTTGGTGTGTGGCCTTTTTCAGAAAATGTTTCACTTTTTACTAACCCCTGTGGTCCACCGGATGGCTCTTCGATGATAGGGATGGAGACCGCTAATTGCATTTCTTCATCCGATAATAAATCAAAACTCAAAACCTGTACCAATACAGCGTTATTCATCATATGTTGGTCCCAGCATCCAGCCAATAATACACAAAGAAGCAAAAGAATAGAATGCTTTCTATTCATACCTTTATTCACCTCTTCTTTTCTTGATAAAAAAAGTGACAGGATAAAGAGAAGGACAGGGATGATTACAATAAAAATATAATGTGTGGGCCCAAGAAAATCATTGAATTTTTCAAAGTCCCTTTGCTGGTCAGCAAGCATAGCCAAAAACAGGTATGTTCCTGCTACATATGGCAGAAAAGAGGCATAGTGTTTTTTCTTGAGAAGGCTGGCGAAACCCATTGCGGATAATAATAGCCAGTTAGCAATGGAAGTTGCACGACAATCAGCCAAAGCGATAAGAAAAATAGGTCAGTCCTTTCTATAATCTGAAACGAATAGGCTTTAATCATATACAATAATGGCTCTGGAGTCAGGGCGATATCCGTATTGGTTTCGAAGTAGACCAGGGCAGCGAACACCATAAAAGAATAATAAAGAGTGACAAAAATGTTTGCTATTGAAATTGCTTTGAGTTTCTCCTTCCCGGAAGATTGGACAAATGGATGAACAAATATAAATAGTTCAAAGCCTAGCATGGCGAAGGCTGCTTCTGTTGCCCCTTTAAATATCGTTGTAATCCCAGTATCCCCTATTGGAAAAAGATACAGGAAATCAGCAGGATTAATAGAATTAGAATTGGTGAAACCAGAACATAGAACCTTGCTATACTGGTCAACCCAGCACTGACGATGTAAATACAGGTTATCAATACTAAAACCATTGTTATCCAATTAGGCGTTCGTGGCAAAATCCATTTATCCAAGATATCAGTATATCTTGCTAAAACCAAGCTCCCTGTTACCATGAAATACAGTCCATAACCGAGAGTGAATAATTTCCCTAGGAAGCTTCCTAATAAATTCGGGAGTATTTGGTAGAGGGACAGGGAAGGAAATCTTCTGCTAAGACCCCAAACGACCAAAATAATCACCTGTGTAAACACTCCTGCCAACAGAGTGGAAATCCAGCTGTCTTGTTTGGCTACCAATGCGACGTCATGTGGCAAAGACAAAATCCCAACACCGATTTGAGCTTGGATGATCATAAAGACAAGTTGGTTGGGGGTGATGTTATTTTTGTTTTTTTTCATTAAACTGCCACCCCCTTGACAAAGATTGTCGATCAATCGTGTTCTGTTTTGAATCGAGTGGACGTGTATTGAACTTCATGACTGGTAGACGGATAAAAGTATCTTTCAAATCTTTTAAACGAAAGGGAGCCCAAGGTGCAAAATAGGGGGATCCGAATGACTCGAGTCTACATAAATGTGCCAAAATCATAATCGTTCCAAAGGTAATCCCCACAAATCCAAAGGTTGAAGCAAGGAGCATAAGCGGAAATCGCAATAATCGAATAGCATCGCTCATTGCCGTTGTAGGAATGCTGTAGGCTGCAACAGCAGTAATGGCAACAACAACAATCATCGTATTAGAGATTAGACCTGCCCGGACTACCGCGTCCCCAATAACAAGGCCTCCAACAATACCAATGGTTTGTCCTATACGTGATGGAAGACGTACCCCAGCCTCCCGGATGAGTTCAATCGTCAGCTCCATAACAAGTGCTTCGATTAAAGGTGGAAATGGAATATTTCTAATCGAACTTATTACTGGGAGGACGAGATCATCTGGGAGGACCTCGAAATGAAAAGCGATGACCGCGATATATAGGGCCGGCAAATTTACTGAAATGATAATGCTTAGGAACCTCAAGGAACGAATAAACGATCCAATCATCCATCTTGAGTTATAATCATCAGGTGAATGGAGGAAAGCGAAAAACGTGACTGGTATCAGTAAACAGGCAGGACTTCCATCAATGAAAACCGCCACTCTTCCTTCATTTAAATGACCGATAACTCGATCTACTCTCTCTGTATATAAAATCTGTGGAAAGGGTGACCATGTGGAATCTTCAATCAATTACTGTAGATACCCAAAACTTGGTATATGGTCGATAGAAACTCTATTAATCCTCATTTTGAATTCTTCTATTAATTCTTTATTTGCAAGGTCTTTCCTGCAAACCAGGGATATTCTGGATTGAATCTGGTCACCCACCGGTAAATGTTCCAAATGCAGGTTTGGGGTTTTTATTGCTTTCCTAATTAAATGGAGATTGGTCAGAAGATTTTCGACAAAACCTTCATGGGATCCTTGAATAACTTGTTCATTATTAGGTTCCTCTACAGCCCGGTCCTTGGAGATGACAACATCCAACATGTACAATTTTTGGACACCTTCGAAGGACATCAGACACCACCCATTCAAAAGGCCTTCTTGAGCATTAATTAGGTTATCGGTTTCCTGAAAAGTAGACTTTAATATATCTTCGAAAAGAGCACCGTCTGCCTCCATCATCGGTTTTAGTATGTACTTTTGAATTTTTTCCATATCTGCCATTGTTTCAAGAAAAACAAGAATTCCACGGTTATTTTTTATATTAAGGTCGTTTATTTTTAAATCATCTGAATCGGAAAAAGCATGTTTTATGAAGCAAATATTGTGATCTATTGAGTCGGATACCTTATTAAACTGTTGAGTGTCCTTGTTTGAAGTTTTCTGTTTGAAATCCCTTTTCCTGGACCTTTTAAAAATAAAGGAAGTTAATTTCATTTTTTTACTCCATTTTCATAATCTTTCCATTAATTTCCCCAATATTTGTATAACTATGTGCAGAGTAATCATTATAAATTTAGCTGACCATCCTCGTCACAACATGGTAAGAAGCTAGAGACGTACCTATGGTTCCATTTTCTAAATAAAACAAGACAACTTTTCGTCGAACTAAAGGGTGAAAGGAGAAAGAAAAACAACAACATACGTTGAATCTTAATTTAGAGACGAATCCGAACAAGGTGAATGTCTACCGGAATCATGAAAAGTGAGAATCTTCCAGCCAAAAGCTGTGATGTTAAATGCGATGAAGATTGCGTGTGCCGATAACAAACGAAGGCTGAATTATATTGTTGGAATTCTGAGACCCTGGGAAAATGAATCCTTACTGACAAGAACAGATATGCGCGAAGATGTTTGCCCATGGATTCTTTGTAACGAAGAGTGTATTGGTAGAATTGCTAGTCGACTAACGAAGCTCGGCTGTGCAGTAAACATTCAAGCTTGCAATGAGGCTCAATACAAAATTAAACGGTCAGCATCACCAAAGAAGGGTGTGGTTGTTGGTGGGGGTCCTACAGGCATAGAAGCAGCTAGAGTAGCCGCTCTTAAAGGGCACACTGTCAATCTAAGTTAACGGAACAAAAGGTTCTTTCCTTTGAAGAGAATAGACTTATTGTGGAAAAATCAGATGGAACCGGGGTATTCATCGAGGCAGACACGGTCATCAATGCATTCGGAATGAAGCCAAATACAACAGTAGGTAAAGCAATTTCTGATAAATTCCATACAAAAACTCGCCATGTAAAAGATTGTGTCAGCATTGGCAAAGTCGGAAATGCAGTCCGCTCCGGATTCTTTGCGGGTCTTACATTAGAATAAAAATATGAACATATAGGTAATCGTATATTAAAAGAAATCTAACGACATAATTTGATAGGATCCCCACAGGAATTAATTTCTGCGGGGATTTCATTTTCCTCAGATTCCAAACCTTTGTAGCCTTTTGTAAAAAGTGCTCCTAGGGATATCAAGTAATTTTGCAGCTGCTGTAACATTTCCTTTTGTTTTTTGTAAGGCATCGAGCATTAAATCGTGTTGGATTTTTTCACGGGCTGTCATGTTTCCTGCGGTTTTTTTCTCTTCTTCCCGTCGACCAGTTAAAGCAGGCGAATGAAGCGGGGGAAGAAGAGGCAAAATTTCATCTGAATCAAACGAACCATCCGAGGCCAGAATATGCAGACGCTCTAGGAAGTTATGTAATTCTCGAATATTGCCCGGCCATTCATAGTTCGTTAATTTCATTAATAATTTGTCCGTAATGGGAATGTCCCAGCTGTTTTTTTCACAAATAAAACAAACTAGATTTGAAATATCTTCCCGTCTGTCGCGTAATGAAGGGACATCGATTGGGTATACATTTAGCCGGTAAAATAAATCCTGTCGAAAAGATCCTTCTGCAACTAATTCGGCAAGATCGCGATGGGTAGCTGCAATGATTCGAATGTCGAGAGGAATTTCTTTGTAGCCTCCAATTGGAACAACTTTTCTTTCCTGAAGTACACGCAGTAAAGCGATCTGCATGGAAGGCGGAATTTCCCCGATTTCATCGAGAAAAAGTGTTCCTCCATTGGCCTGTTCAAATTTTCCCTTGTATCCGTTGCGTTTTGCCCCAGTAAATGAGCCTGCAACGTAGCCGAACAATTCACTTTCCATTAAATCTTTTGGAATCGCACCGCAGTTGACCGAGATAAACGGTCCTTCCTTACGGGGGCTGTTATCATGGATGGCCTGTGCAATGAGTTCTTTACCCGTTCCTGTTTCACCTGTTATAAAAACCGTTGTATCCTTAGGTGCAACTAGTTGTGCTTTTTTTAAGGTGTACTGAAAGGTTTTACTTGTACCCATTTCTCCTTTAAACATAAATGAACTAGGCGTAAAACCCGCCAGTTTTTTATAACCAGAAAATGAATCTGATAAAATGAAGCCTGTTCCAATTAAGTGCTTACTAGGTTTTGAGCGAATCGGAATTTCTTGGTTTATTCGAAACCCACTTAACAAAAAGTCTTGAAGATTCATATCTACTGATTGTTGGATTTTTTCACGTACCAGCTTATTTGAAAAAATAATTCTTTCCTCAAGGTTACATACGATAAAATGGCGATTCGGATGGATTTCTGCTAATTCAATCGCTTGCTGAAGGAGAGATACTTCTTGTTGGTAAGTATATTTACCCAACTCACTCTCAATTGCATAGGCAATCGATGTCACGATTCCAAGCATAAAAGGATGTGATTGCTCAACAGGACAGGAAACATCAAGGATTCCAAACAAATTCCCGTTAGCATTAAAAATAGGGGCAGCAGCACAGCTCCATGTATGGGATGCAACTGAATAATGTTCCGCTCCGTTGATGATTACAGGTTCCCGAGCTGCTAAGGAGGTTCCAATGGCATTTGTTCCAACTTCACATTCTGTCCAGCGGACACCTTCCACAAAATTTATACTTTGGGCATAATGAACTGTTTTCTCATTTCCAGTTACGGATAAGACATATCCATCAGGGTCGATTAACAGGCCCATCATTCCTGAAGCAACTAACATTTGATTTATGTCTGCAAGATGTGGTGATACTAATTTTAATAGGAGGGAATTTTTCTCTTTTTGAAGAGCAAACTGATAATCTGATAATATATGAAGTCCTTTATTTAAATAAGGATTGACGTCATTCTTTTTACAGCGGTGCCACGATTCAATAATTCTGTTATTAAGACGAGTCGAGTCCATAACACCTTCTTTAACAAAACGTTTCCACGTATCTAAATATATAGTATCTACCGCCATGAAATCCTCCTCTTGTTCTAGAATTTCAAAATTCGATCTAATTAAGTTCATGAAGGGAAGGGAGTTATACCAGGAGAGTCAAACAAGATTTTCCTTTAGTCTCAATATCCATTATATTTGGTTTAGAATACGCTTTCAATCAATCCTGGGATATTTAACAGAAAATTCAAAAGTTTAAAAGCGAAATAAAAAACTTCGCGTAAATGATCTACGCGAAGCCGCCTATCCTGACTCTTTTATGGTTTCACTAAAATCTTAATTTGTGCTTTATTTTTGATTAAGGCTTCAAATCCCTCAGAAACAATGTTTTCAAGACTTATTTTCTTAGTAATTAATTCTGCCGCCTGAATCCGGCCGTTAGCAATCAGCTGAATAACTTGTGGAAAAATATTTCGATAGGCAATAATACTTGTCATTTTCCGTTCCGTTAAAATAAAATTGTTCATTGGAATGCTCGCTGGTTTTTCCCAAATACTGATGTTGACAACATTCCCCTCTGAACGGGTCGATTCTATTGCCGTATTTATTGTTACTTCAATACCAGCAACCTCAAATGCAACATCCACTCCCAATCCATTCGTAATTTGCTTTATTGCTTCAACCGGATTCACTTCTATAGGGTTGATGATTACATCTGCGCCGAGTTGTTTGGCAATTTCTCGCCGTTCCGGTGAAACTTCTACCGCAATTATTCGGCTTGCTCCTGCTGCTTTAGCAGCTTGAATCACTAATAATCCAATGGGTCCAGTGCCAAAAACCGCAACAGAGTCACCGATTCTTAATTCACTTTGACGAACCGCATGAACTGCAACCGCGGTCGGTTCAACCAGTGCTGCTTGTTCCCAGGTCATATTTTCTGGGATTTTGTGGACCATCTTAGAGGGGAGAACACTGTATTCGGAAAAGCCTCCAAAACCTCCTGATAAACCGATGAATCCCAATTGTTCACAAACATTATAATGACCTTTTAGGCAGGAAGCACACTTGCCACAATTGTAGATTGGTTCAACACACACTCGATCTCCGATGCTGATATCTGTAACGTTCGCTCCAATCTCTACCACTTCACCGGCATACTCATGTCCCATGACAATGGGTGCTTTGTCGTTAGAAATGGGATGGGGTTCACCTACAGGAATAAAGATGGGACCCGCAGCATATTCGTGTAAGTCTGAACCACATATTCCACAATACTCTACTTTTATTTTTACTTGGTCTTTATCAACAATAGGCTCCGTAATTTGTTCAACTCGAATATCCTTTGCATCATACCAAAGGGCTGCTTTCAATTTTATTCCTCCTTTTTTTACACATGAACCGCATGGCTTACAGCACTCAGCAATGCCTCATGAATCGCTTCAGATAAGGTAGGGTGAGCTGCAATCAAATTTTCTAAGAGGTCTGCTGTCATTTCGGTATGCAGCATAACGGTCCCTTGTCCAATTAATTCGGTAGCATGTGGTCCAACAATCGATAGACCAAGAATTTCATTATATTCCGGTTCAATGATCACTTTTACTTTCCCAATTCGCTCATTTGAAATCAGTGCTTTCCCGTTTGCGGAAAATGGAAATTCTCCAATCCGTATATCGCCATGTTGTTCCCGAGCCTGTTTTTCCGTCAACCCGACACTGGCAATCTCGGGAGTGGTATAAATACAGCGGGGAACAGCATGATAATTGACGTGTGACTCAATTCCACAGGCATGCTGAGCTGCAACGGTTCCTTCATGAAATGCCACATGGGCAAGCTGAATTCCGCCAATGACATCTCCACAGGCGTATATATTCGGGACGCTTGTTTGCATGTGATTGTTAACATAGATTCCCTGATTCGAAAAATCCAAGCCAACCTTCTCTAACCCTAAGTGATTCACTGCAGGCTTTCGGCCGATCGAGACGAGTACTAGATCTGGGTGAATATCATGCATAGATCCATCCAGTTCTACAGTTGCTTTCTTTTCCACTGTATTTAATTCTTTCACTGTAGACGAGGTCAGCACCTTTACCTTGTCTTTTTTTAACTGGGTATGGAGGACAGAAGCAATATCTCCGTCTTCGCCAGGTAGCAGCTGATCAGCCATTTCTACGATCGTGACCTTTGTGCCCATCCTGCTATAAATACTAGCAAATTCGCAGCCTATGACACCTCCGCCAATGACCAGCAGGGAAGAGGGGAGGGAAGGAAGCGACATCGCTTGGCTACTGTCGATGATCCAGTTGCCGTCAAACGGTGCAAATGGCAATGATACAGGTTTGGAACCGGAAGCAATGATGATTTTGTCTGCTGCAAGCTCTTGTTGTTTTCCATCTGACTCAACAAGTAAAACCTGATTTGTAAGGAAAGAAGCTGCTCCTTTTATGACCTTTATTTTATTTTTCTTCATTAAATATTCGATTCCTTGGACCAGGGAGGAGACAATTCCATTTTTTCGCTGCTGGACAATATTCCAATTTACCTCTGCTTGATCAGAAGGAAGATCAACCCCAAATTTGTTTGCTTGTTTAACAAGACTGAAGACTTGGGCACTCTCGAGCAGGGCCTTCGTCGGCATACAGCCTTCATTTAAACAGGTTCCTCCTAACGGTCCCTTGTCGATTAGGGTGACTACCTTGCCCAGCTGGGCGGCGGTAATAGCCGCCACATAACCAGCGGGTCCACCGCCAACAATTGCAATCGATGTCAAAAGTATCACTTCCTTCTATAACAGCATCATAATGGGTTCTTCTAAATACTGCTTTACTGTTTGTAAAAATAATGCAGCCGGTGCTCCATCCACGACGCGGTGGTCAAATGTCAGGCTGAGAGGCAAAATGGTTCTCCGCTCTAATTTTTCACCGATGTAAACAGGGGTGTCGGTAACGGAGTTGACACCAAGAATGCCTGTTTCCGGAGGATTTAAGATGGGTGTAAAGTGTTCAATCCCGTATGCACCAAGGTTGCTAATCGTAAAAGTGGATCCCTGCATTTCTTCATTAGTAAGCTGACCGTCTTTTGCCCGTTTCGCAAGGCTTTTACTATTTTTCGAGAGTTCTAAAAGGGAGCATGCATCCGCATTGCGAATCACCGGTACAACTAGACCTTTGTCGAGTGCAACCGCCAAACCTAGATGAACAGTTTGATATAAGTGAATTTGTTCGTCAATATAAGCGCTGTTCATTTGAGGATGCTTTTTTAGGCTTAGTACAACGGCACGAGTAATAAAATCTGTTATCGTTAGCTTAATTTGTTCCTGGTTTTGAATCGCTTCATTAGATTGTTTTTGTAGGTCAAGCAATTTCGTTACATCCGCTTTCATCGTCATCGTAAGCTGTGCACTATTTTGGATACTGTCGAACATGCGTCTTGCGATTACTTTACGCATTCCATTCACTGGAACCTGTTTTACTTCTTCAGCTGGAGGAGAATCTGAAAGACCGTTTTCACGTTCTGGCTCCTGCTGGATTTGCGTTTTAATTGGTTCAGGCTGATCTTTTGTTGTCTGAAGTTTTTTGATTGCCTCCTGAACATCTTCTTTTGTAATTCTCCCTCCTGGTCCTGTACCTTGAATGGTTTCAAGATCAAGGTTTGCAGCTTCAGCTATTTTTCGGGCAACTGGTGAAATTTTTAAACGATTTGATGTCAAATTAGGTTGGTTCACATGCTGCTCTATTTTCACATTAGTGTCGGTGTTGTTTGCTTCTATTGGCTTTTGAAGCTCTGGTTTACTAGTGTCTGCCATGATTTCTTCCCCTTGGTTTCCGATATAACAAATAACGGTACCAGGAGGGACCCCTTCTCCTTCTGGGACGGCAATTTTTAAAAGCGTGCCCTCTGCAGGGGATTCTAAATCAATTTCAATTTTTTCCGAATTTACGCTTGCAATGGGCTCGCCTTTGGAAACTGTATCGCCGATCTCTTTATTCCAGATTGAAACGATTCCTTCTTTCATTGCCATTCCTAACTTTGGCATTACTACTTCTACTGCCATATATCTCTCTCCATTCTTTTTTTTGAAAAAAAGGGGAGCATGAGCACATCTCTAAGTTTGATAAGATGCTATTCTGAGAGTGATTGCGCCGTTTTAAACTCCCACCTTTAGTTAAAAAAATTTGGTTTGGTTTGCTCGTGAATGATCGTTAGCGTTAGCTAGTTCTGTAGGGCAGCCTCACCTAAAAGCTCGGCAACCACTTCGACTACCTTTTCTGGTGATGGAAGGTATAGGTCTTCCAAAACAGGTGAAAACGGTACAGGTGTATGCGGAGCGGTAATCCGTTTAATTGGCGCATCTAGTGTGTCAAACCCTTTATCTGCAACAAGTGCCGCGATATCGGTTGCAATACTGCACCGTGGATTGGCTTCATCAATCACAATCAGCCGATTGGTTTTTGCCACTGATTCAAGAATCGTTTCTTCATCCAATGGAGAGAGGCTGCGAGGGTCAACGACTTCAGCTTCAATTCCTTTTGCAGAAAGTTGTTCTGCTGCCTGTAAGGCCGTTTGAACCTGTTTACCAATGGCGACAATCGTCAAATCAGAACCTTCTCGCTTAATATCTGCTTTGCCAATCGGAATCGTATAATATCCTTCAGGAACTTCTCCGGTCATATTATATAGGGTCTTATCTTCAAAAAAGATAACTGGGTCATTATCTTCAATAGCAGCAAGAAGCAAGCCTTTAGCTTCGTATGGGGTAGAAGGGACTACAACCTTTAAGCCAGGAATAGCGGTAAATAAGGCATATAAGCTTTGTGAATGTTGGGCTGCCGCTCTAAATCCAGCACCATGCATAGTTCTGATTGTCACCGGAACCTGTGCTTTTCCTCCAAACATATAGCGGAATTTCGCTCCTTGATTTAGGACTTCATCTAGACAGCTGCCAATAAAATCATTAAACATGAGTTCGGCAATTGGTCTTAAACCAGTTGATGCTGCAGCCATCGCTGCTCCCATATAGCCCGCTTCAGCAATAGGGGTATCAAGAATACGTTCGCGGCCAAATTCTTGTACCAATCCTTTTGTGACACCCAGCACACCGCCCCATGCATCCTCATTTTGCAAATGATCCACTTCAGCACCGCCGGCGACGTCTTCTCCCATTAAAATAACGTCCTCATCTTTTCTCATTGCAAGCGTAATTGCTTCATTAATCGCAGCAGACATACTTAATTCTCTAGCCATCATTCGTTCCTCCTTTTAATGGATTAATAGAATACGTAAAAAGAGTGGGTTAGTCATCGAATAGATTAATATGACACGTAAACATCGGTTAACAATTCGGAGGCATCAGGGTATTGACTCTTTTCGCTAAACGTTACAGCTTCCTTAACCGCTTGATTGACCGCTTCTTCTAACGCAACCAATTCTTCTTCCGCTAGCAGACCTTCTGTTAATAGATGTTGTTTAAATAGGGCAATGGCATCTTTCTCATTTTTATGTTCCACTTTATCTTCGTTCGTTTTATAAGTCTGGGCATCTCCTTCGAAATGGCCATAGTTCCTGTAAGTAACACATTCAATCAAAGTTGGACCTTCGCCACGGCGTGCCCTTTGAACCGCTTCTTCTGCAGCTTGATACACTTGAAGTACATCCTTGCCATCCACTTTAATGCCTGGAATGTTGTAGCCAATGGCACGATCCACAATGGACTTACAGCTGGATGAATAGGAGAAAGGTGTAGCCTCGGCATAACCGTTATTTTCAGCTATAAATATGACCGGAAGCTTCCAAATGGCTGCTAGGTTAATCCCTTCATGGAAGGTGCCATGGTTATTAGCCCCATCTCCAAAGAAGCAAACGCTTACATTATCAGTCTTTTTATACTTAGCCGTTAACGCTGCACCGCAAGCGAGCGGGAAGCCACCGCCAACGATTCCATTTGCGCCGAGCATGCCTTTGTTAAGGTCGGCAATATGCATCGAACCACCTTTGCCTTTGCATAAGCCTGTCGCTTTTCCATATATTTCAGCCATCATTCCATTTAAATCACAACCTTTGGCAATACAATGTCCATGTCCTCGATGGGTGCTTGTAATGCTGTCCTTGTCAGTTAGATGGGCACAAACACCAACTGCAACGGCTTCTTCACCAGCATACAGATGGACAAAGCCTGGCAGGACACCTGTCGCAAATACCTCATGAACCTTGTCTTCAAATTTTCGAATCTCCAGCATCTTTTTGAACATCCAACGTGCCTTATCCTCGGTTAATGCGACTGCTTTGTTTTCCAATGTTTCCATTGTTTTAGCCTCCCTGGATAAAAATTTTTACACCTATCAATCATGCAAGAGTTGTGCCATTTTATAAAAACCCGGTGTAGAAGACTTTGAAGAAAACTAGTGAGGGAATTTGTTATAAAAAAAGAGACAAAATGAGACTGGTGTCTCGTTTCGTCTTCTTTTTGGACAGGAAGAAGGGGACTGACCCCTTTTTCCTAGTTTTTTGTTTTGTGGAAGATTGTTGTGAAACAAGATTCTTCGAGGGGTGACAGGCACTCCAACAATTATAAAAAAGGATTGAATAGAATTTGTTATTTTAATTTAAGGATGTGTTAAAGGACAGTGTTGTTTTGCTAACTGTTGAGTGGAGCGGAAGGCACTTGACTCCTCAAAAAATGCTATCGCATTTCTTTCGTGCGTGGGAAGATTCGATGATGTCATTCAGTGTCCCGCTGTTCGCTGAGCACCTAAAGCGGAAATCAACAGACTGTTTAACAAAGCTTAAAGTTACTTCCATATTACTATGAAAATGGTGGTCCTTTTTATGGTGTTTTTATCAATTAACTACACCAGGCACCCCAACTCCGGTATTCACTGCTCCAATGGACAAAAGAAAGAGGTATCCCAAAAGTAGAATTTTAGGACACCCCTTTTTTGGCTATTATTCCATATTCTCTAGCATATTTTCAATAATCGAAGAAGAGTTTGTTACGGCCATTTGTTTGAAGTCTTCCCATTTCATAACTGCTTCTTCACCTGCATCATCTGAGGCTGAGCGGATGACCACGTAAGGGATGTTGTTTAAATACGCTACCTGTCCAACAGCGCCACCTTCCATTTCGACTACATAGGCATTGAATGTATCAAGGATCCACTGGCTTTTTTCCGCACTAGCAATAAATTGGTCACCTGTTGCAATTCTACCTTTAAACACATTGGTGCCGTTTGGAAGATTATTTGCTGCTTCCTCTGCCAAAGAAATAAGTTCAGCATCAGCCTGATAATATGCCGTTTTGAATCCTGGTATAAGACCAGGTTCGTAACCTTTTGCCGTTTCATCCATATCATGCTGAACGGTATCGGTGGAAATGACAATATCCCCAAGGTTTACATCTGGATGAATGGCTCCAGCAATTCCAGAATTAATCAGTTTATCTACATCAAAATGATCCACCAAAAGTTGCGCTGCCATCGTTGCATTTACTTTCCCAATTCCTGATTGAACAAGAACAATCTTCTGTCCTTTTAATGTACCTTCATAGAATGTCATTCCAGCAATCTCTTCCGTTTTCTTTACATCCATATGAGAATGCAGGATTTCAATTTCTTCTGCCATCGGTCCGATAATCCCAACAATACTTTTATCTTTTTTGTTTGCTGATTTTGCTAATGCGTTTTGCTCACTTTGTTGTGAGTACCCTATTAATAACCCACTCAATAGGACAAGCACGAAAAGAATTTTTGTGTTTTTAAAGATTTTCATGATTATTTTCCCCCTCAGATGTAATAAATATGGTTTTCAAGTCAAAAAAAAAAAAAAAACGAACGTTTATAAAATAAATTTTATTTAACGTTCGTGTTTTAGTCTACAACAAGACCTGCTACCTTATCAATATGTTTTATGGAATTAATAGAATATGGTAAAAAAGGATCAGGAGATAGTTACCTGTCCCATTTTTCCAATGCAGTGTTTTTAGGGTGAATATTTGGGTTGTCGGCGGGGTAATGCGTTACTTAAGAGTGGTTCTGAAATTGCAATTGTGCATACGTCAGCTTGTTTAAGCTTTTCATACCAGCCATTGCTTCCATAATGAATTTTGAAGACACGAAATACGAGTAACATCACCTTCTTGCGGGCGATACCGGAAAACAATAACGGCATCGTTCGACCAGATATGGCAATTCCTAGGGCAAAAAGACTGACCAGCAACTCTACTTGCGATACACCGACATTTTAGTGTTCAGCCAGGTCAGACAACATCCCAATAACTCCCATTTCGATATTTAAGATGCCGAAAACTCCTATGGTCAATAGGAAGATCGATAAATTATTTCGTTTAGCAAAAAAAAACATCTCCTATCTCCAATTAGGCAGTAAGTTTTTTTTTAGGACTAACCCCAGAATTATCTAAATTATTATCCGAGTATGGATCATTGGGATGTCTAGTGCCTGGTGAAAAATTCTAAAAAAGTGAAATGAATGTAACTCGTTGACATTTTGGAGGTGAATTTTAAAATAGAAAACCACCTGTATTTCAAATACACATTGAAATACAGGTGGTTTTTTTGTTAATTATTGATCACTAT
This sequence comes from Mesobacillus maritimus, assembly GCF_044803185.1. Taxonomy (GTDB): domain Bacteria; phylum Bacillota; class Bacilli; order Bacillales; family Cytobacillaceae; genus Mesobacillus_B; species Mesobacillus_B maritimus_B. Next base: position 2,878,128 of record NZ_CP085225.1, on the reverse strand, counting down.
TTTATCGTTTTTATGAATATCTTCCGTTCCGGCATCCAAAGCAGTCTTGTAATAGAAGCATTTATGCTCAATGAGTTCCATTGTTTTTTTTAGTTCTTCCATCTGTGCTTCTACAGTAGCTCTTCGTTCCATAAACATGTCATATCTTTGCTGCAGCGTGGAATCCCCATCAGAACACCAATCGATAAAATGTTTGATTTCCTTAATGGGCATTCCAGTGGATTTCAGACATTCTATTATTTTTAAAGCGCCGATATCGGATTCTTTAAACAAACGTGTTCCACTGGTTGTCCGTTCAACAAAAGGCATAAGGCCCTCTTTATCGTAATAACGCAAGGTATAAACTGTTAGATTTAATTCCTTTGCCACTTCACTGATTGAATAGGTCTTCATCGTTTATCTCCTTTTTTAATAACATCGTTTCACTCTATGAATTTATGGATTTTATCACGGTATTTGCTGAAAAGTCAAAGTCATGTTATAGGATAGGAGAGTTTACCTCTGATTATTAAAGAAGTACTTATCTCAAATAATAGCTCTCGGCCAGCTCAATAGATAATAGGGGAATTCCTCAAAAAAATCCAAGTGAACCACTTGACCTAGAGTTAACTATAAGGTTTACGATTGTTTTTGTAAAAGAAAGACGGGGATAGAAATGAATCTCATCCTGAATTGTCCATATTTACCCGTACTAACTTTTTCTCTTAAAAATGATCAATTATTGGAGGTTTTTTTATGGTAATGGCTAAAGCACGAGCTATCGATGGTCCAGACAAATCCTTTCGAGCTGCTGAAATTAAACGACGCGATCTTGATTTACATGATGTTTTAATTGAAATTAAATTCGCAGGAATCTGTCATTCTGACATCCATACTGCTCATGGCGAATGGGGTCCGGTGAACTATCCACTCGTACCTGGGCACGAGATTGCGGGGATTGTTACGGATGTAGGAGCAGAGGTAACAAAGTACAAGGTCGGCGACCGTGTAGGGGTCGGATGTATGGTGGACTCCTGCGGCGAATGTGAGAACTGCCGTAAAGGAGAAGAACAATACTGTCTAAAAGGCAATGTCCCTACATACGCAGGTGTAGACAAATACGGCGAGCCAACTCAGGGTGGCTATTCTACCCATATTGTCGTAACGGAGGACTTCGCAGTCAGAATACCTGATAACATTGGGCTTGATGTCGCAGCACCATTACTTTGCGCGGGCATTACGACCTATTCTCCACTAAATCATTGGAATGCAGGACCAGGTAAGAAAGTTGCCGTTGTTGGGTTGGGCGGTCTCGGTCATATGGCTGTCCAAATTGCACATGCCATGGGTGCTGAGGTGACTGTGCTGTCCCAAACATTGAAAAAAAAGGACGACGGCTTACAAATGGGTGCAGACCACTACTATGCCACAAGCGATCCAGAAACATTCGAAAAACTTCAAGATGCTTTTGACCTAATCATTAACACGGTAAGTGCAAAACTCGATATTAGTGCTTATCTCTCGTTATTAACGCTCGATGGAACTCTAGTAAATGTTGGTGCGCCTGCAGAGCCGTTGCCAGTAAATGTGTTCTCACTTATCGGTCATCGGCGTTCCTTTGCAGGCTCAATGATTGGCGGTATCCGTGAGACTCAAGAAATGTTGGATTTCTGTGCGAAACATAACATTGCTCCTAAAATTGAAGTGATTTCGGCCGACCAAATTGACGAAGCCTATAAACGCGTTCTAGCTTCAGATGTGAAGTATCGATTTGTAATCGATACGAGTACAATGTAAGGAGCCTCATTCTATGTTTTAATGGAATGGATAAGATGTCCTAAAAGTCTAGGTTTTTGGGGCAACTTGCTTGGCTTTCTGTTTTCGGGGTCAGTCCCCCAATAAAGTAACGCTTTACATCGCTAGGGGACTGACCCCTTTTTTTCTAGTTTTTTGTTTTGTGGAAGATTGTTGTGAAACAAGTTTCTTCGAGGGGTGACAGGCACTCCAACTCAAAAATATGAACATATAGTCAATCGTACAATAAAAGAAATCTAACGACTTAATTTGATCGTATCCCCACAGGAGTTAATTTCTGCGGGGCTTTTATTTTTATGGTCTATAAGAATAAAGTAGGAAACAGTATCGTGCAGTTTTGAATATATGGGATGGTTCCCGGTTTTACGTATAAACGACACCGAATGTTGTGGAACATTTTCGTGTAATAAGAAATATCGGGTTGTCCCAGTGACTTTTAACGAAAGCAAAAGACCGTCTTCTATTTAAAAGGAATTTCCTGAATGATGAAGAATATAGTTCTTTAGATAGGGGGAAATCGTATGAATAAGAAACTTTTGCATACGGAGGGAATGGCAGTGCTAGCATTATGCCTTTATCTCTATGCATACTTTCAATTCAGCTGGGCATTGTTTTTGGTTTTGCTGTTTCTCCCGGACATTTCAATGGCTGGTTATGCATTCAATCACAAAACGGGAGCCAAGGTCTACAACTTATTCCATACATATAGTATATCCATCATTCTCGTGATATCGGGACTATTATTATCAAACTCAATCATTATCGCCATAGGTTTGATCTGGACCGCCCATATAGGAATGGACAGAATGCTGGGCTATGGACTGAAATACCCAACACATTTTAAAGATACACATTTAAATAGGGTGTGACTAATTGCTTCAATTCATTTAAATGGGGGAATGGGGAAATGGATAAAGTCGTCATTATCACAGGTGCCAACTCTGGGATTGGCAAGGCAGCGGCCTACAGGTTTGCGGAAGAGGGATACAGGGTCGTCATGGCTTGCCGCAATCTTGAAAAAAGCAAAAATGTCCAGCAGGAAATCATCGAAGCAACTAATAATCCACAAATTGACCTTCTGCAGCTGGACATCTCTTCGATTGTGTCCATACACCAATTTCATTCTTCCGTGAAGGAAACCTATCCAAAGCTCGACATTCTCATCCATAATGCAGCCTTTCTGAATCATGGCAATAAAAACTACCAGCTGAGCGGTGATGGAATTGAATTGTCTTTCGCCACCAACGTCGTCGGTCCTTTCTTGCTGACAAAATTGCTGGCGGACCAGCTGGCGAACTCGGACGATGCGCGGATTCTCCATGCCTGCACGACCAATATCCGACATTTCTTTGACCCGAAACGAAAAATAGAATTCGACAACCTCCAGGGAGAATTCGAGGACAACCGCCCCTATAGCACCTATAAGATGTATGGCGACTCCAAGATGGCTTTGGTGATGCTTACATTCAAGCTGGCGGAAGAACTGAAAGACAGACACATATCTGTCAACGCCATTCAGATTTCGGCTATCAAACTCTCGAAGGAGACCATCCAAAAGATGGAATCAGGCTGGAAAGTCGCCGCAAGAGTCCAGAACCTGTTCAGTGCCCCACAGGAAACAATGGCCGACACCTATTTCCATCTTTGCACATCAAATGAATTCAAAGGAATCACCGGTAAACTGATCAACGCCAAGCGAACCATCATGCAGCCATCACATTATCCTGACACCCCAAGAGAACAAATGAAGCAATTTTTCGACCAGACTGTCTATCCAAAATACGCAGCCAGCGAACGAAACATGGAGCTGGTATGGGAGTTATGTTCAAAATTAACCGCCGTTGAGGTGTGATTAGAGGATCAATTACCATTGACCAACGAGATTAACCACTCAGCATCCTTCGTGGTGCTTTTTCTTATGTTATGAACTTCCAAGATAAGTCAAAATAAAAATTAACCTGATAAAAGCAAAAAGGTTTTATCAGTTGGAAGCAAAATTGAAGCAGGAGAACTGCCCCATGCTTCTATGTGCTCATTTACGGAAATAATTACTCAACATCCGATCTCCCTATCCCAACCACCATCGATTCCACCAATTCTTCTCTAACCTTCGTAATATGCTCCTCCATCAATTCCTTCGCTCTACTCGCATGACCTGAAGCAATGGTAAGATAGATTTCCTTATGTTCCTCCATCGTATCTACGTAACGAGACGGATCCATAAAGCGATGATTCTGAGTCGCTTTAATCGTATCCTCCATATGTCCCCTTAGGGTATCCATCAATTCTATGAAAATCGAATTATGGGTGGCCTCTGCAATTCCAATGTGAAAATCGAGGTCCGCTTTTAGACCAAGCTCTGGATTCTGTTTGGACAGAGCCATATCATTCAAAGCTGTACTAAGTTTTTCTAGGTCAGTTGATGTGACTCTCTTTGCTGCAAGATAGGCGGCTTCCACTTCTAATGCACGCCTGAGTTCGAGCATTTCATAGACTAGTGGGTTTTCTGATTTCACGGCTGTAATGATCTCTTCTTTTCTAGATTGGAATGCAGGGACTTTAACATAGCTTCCGCCTCCATGCCGGATTTCAATCAGCCCGTTCAATTCCATAGCCCTTAAGGCTTCCCTTATGGTTGTCCGACTGACATTGAATTGGCCTGCCAATTCTCTTTCTGAGGGCAGCCTTTCACCCGGTTTAAGATTTCCTGCCAAATAGCATTCTGTCATTTTATCTACTAGGACTAGATAGGTCTTTTTCCTCTCCACCATTCACCGTAACCTCTTTTCAAAATAGGCCTTATTAAACTGTTCTAAATGTAACAAATATTAAATCTATTAAGCAAGACTTAAAAAAAGAATAAAATAAATAATTGAATTCTTCTGATAAGTTAGTATAATTAACTTAACTTGTTGGACCAATTGCATCATTGGTTTGACCAAATTTTTTAGTAGAAGAAAGTAGGAGTAGAGGATGGAAACAACTAGCGCCAACATCGTAAATGCTTTAAAAGGGGTTCTGTCTGAGGAGCAGATAACAGAAAATCAGACAGTAAGAGAATTGCATGGAAGGGACGAATCCTACCATAGGGAGAGTCTTCCCGATCTTGTTGTTTTTCCAGAAACAGCACAGCAGGTCAGTGAAATTGTGCAGCTGGCAAACAAATATAAGGTTCCAGTCGTTCCTTTTGGATTGGGATCCAGTCTTGAGGGACATGTCATCCCATACGAAAATGGCATTACGATTGATTTTTCATTAATGAATAAAATCCTGGAAGTACGCGAGAATGATTTCCTTGTAAGAGTCCAGCCTGGTGTGACTCGCACGCAGCTGAACAAAGAATTAAAAAAATATGGGCTATTTTTCTCTGTGGACCCTGGGGCTGATGCTACGCTTGGAGGAATGGCGGCAACCAATGCAAGTGGAACGACTTCGGTCAAATATGGAGTCATGCGTGATCAGGTGCGGGATCTCGAAGTGGTTGTGGCAGATGGGTCCATCATCCATACAGGCAATTTAGCCGCTAAGTCTTCATCGGGATACCATTTGAATGGGTTATTCGTTGGTTCAGAGGGGACGCTTGGCTGCTTTACGGAACTGACGTTAAGAGTATACGGAATACCAGAACATGTAATGGCGGCGAGAGCTTCTTTCCCTTCATTGAACGATGCAGTGGAAGCAGTTGTTTCCATTTTACAGGCAGGTGTTCCGATTGCTAGGGTGGAGCTAGTTGATGAAACCTCTATGAAGCAGGTGAACCTGTTTAGCGGCACAAGCTATAAAGAAAGCCCAACCCTATTTTTGGAGTTTCACGGCAATGAAGCAGGCTTGAAGCAGGATGTAGCGTTCACAAGAGAAATTGTCGAAGAGCATCATTGTCTTGATATTGAATTCGAAACAGATAATGCAGCGAGAAATCGTTTGTGGGAGGCCAGGCATAATCTTGCTTATGCTTATATTCACGGCCACCCAGGGAAGAAAATGATGGTGACGGATGTCTGCTTACCAATTTCAGAACTTTCTGGCGCGATAAGCCATGCAAGGGAAGCAGTCGATTCGCTGGGACTTCCTGGAGGAATCGTGGGGCATGTGGGGGATGGGAATTATCATGTTCTCCTGATGATTGATATGAGTAACCCGGAAGAAATTGCTAGTGCTGAAAAGTTCAATGAACAAATTGTCCTTTATGCCCTAGAGAGAGACGGAACCTGCACGGGTGAGCATGGCGTAGGGGTTGGCAAGCAGAAATATCAGCAACAAGAACATGGACAGGCTCTTCAGGTAATGGAAAAAATCAAACAGGCGCTTGATCCAGACAATCTTTTTAATCCAAATAAAATTTTAAAGACAAAAGAAAGAGGGTGAAGATATGAAGGTATTAGAAGCAATCAGTACCCTTGCAGGAAAATATTTTGCCGTTTGGGTGATCTTAGTATCAGCTATTGCCTTCATGATTCCAGACCCATTTTTGGGGTTAGGGGGTTATATCACCATCCTCCTTGGTGTCGTTATGTTTGGTATGGGGCTTACATTGAAGGCGGTCGATTTTAAAATCGTCTTTACCAAACCGCTGCCTGTTTTTATCGGTGTTTGTGCACAATTCTTAATCATGCCGCTTGTTGCTTTCTCGATTGCGAAACTTTTGAACTTGCCTGCAGAATTAGCAGCCGGCTTGGTTTTGCTTGGCTGTGTACCAGGGGGAACAGCCTCTAACGTTATGGTATTTCTGGCAAAGGGAAATGTACCACTGTCCATAGCCATGACTTCCATTTCAACTCTATTGGCACCGATTATGACACCGCTCATTCTCCTTTTGTTGGCAGGACAATGGATGCCGGTTGATGCGGTTGCCATGTTTAAGTCTATTGTACAGGTCATCATCGTTCCCATTGTTTTGGGTCTGATAATCAAGAAATTTTTCCCGGTGGCAGTGGAAAAGAGCTTATCGGTTTTACCGCTCATTTCGGTAACGGCTATTATCACGATTGTAGCCGCAGTCGTATCAGGTAATTCAGCAACCATTGCCACATCCGGACTGCTGATTTTTACTGCTGTCATGCTTCACAATGGATTCGGACTTTTGCTAGGCTATTTTGCAGGAAAAGCGCTTGGACAGGATGAAGTCAATCGAAGAGCCATTGCCATTGAAGTTGGTATGCAGAACTCCGGTTTAGGCGTTGCGCTCGCAACGGCACACTTTGGACCATTGGCAGCACTTCCAAGCGTACTCGCTGCTGCATGGCATAATATTTCCGGGCCGATTCTTGCGACATATTGGTCGAAAAAACCTGCCGTTAGCAGGGAGGAAGAGACGGTGGATCGTTCGGTTGAAGTGAAAATATAAAACCTATTAAGACCTTACAAGTTTACTATGGTGGAGAAACGAACCCATGCTTTTTGCACTTTCCATTCTGGAAGTGTTTAGAAAGTATGGGTTTTGTTTTTTATAGTTTTGTCAATTAATGGAGGTTTTTTTTAAACTCTTAGGGTTGTGTTAGGCAATGCAACTAAATATTTTTGAGCACTGTACTCAAAAGGGAATTTCTGTAATATTTATAGATGGATAGTGTTTTGCTTACAATTCAATATTGAAGGGGGTAAAGGAACATGAACAATGTTGTGAATCGGCTTTTGTATTTTGCCATTCTCGGTGGCCTTCTTGTGTTTGTAAGTGGAATTCTTTTTCAGCTTGACCAAGAACAATTTGGGGCAATATTCAATCTAACTGGGACCCTATTTACTTTACTAGGCTTGGTAGGCTTATACCTATTACAAGCAAAAGAAACAGGTGTTTTTGGATTTATTAGCTTTTTCCTCTTCTTTGTAGCGTTGGCTTTAGTAGTTGGTGTCGAATGGATGGCAACGTTTGTGATGCCGGTAATTGAAAATATCGCTCCAGAAATGTTGGAGTCAGAACCACCCTCACCAATTCGCGAAGGGTATATGATTACATTTTTGCTGTTATCCATTAGTGCTGTATTGTTTGGAATCTTGTCTGTAATTAAAGGTGTGTTAGCAAGAATCCCATCATTAATATTAGCTGTTGCAGCAATCATTGATTTGCTACCAATCGGAATTCCTCTTAGCTTGTTCTTATTCGGTTTAAGCTTTGCCTGGCTTGGATTTAAAGGTCTCAAGAAGGAAGTGGAGAACTAAAGCAAAGGGACGTACCCTCCGCTCCTTGTTGATAACTGGGAGTTGGAAAAATTAAGACCAATTGGCCCAGAAGTGGAAAAAGTAAGGCTTGATATTTTTAAGTAACACTTCAGGTTGAATAGAGTTAGAGACCGATTTTTATAAAATAAATAATGAAAAGAATCAGCAGAGGAAAATCTGCTGATTTTTTTGGATTAAGGGTCAGACCGTACGGCCAAGCAGGGGCGAAACATATAAGCAAATGGGAGCAAAAGATAGGATATGCTTATCAAGGATAGTATAAAACCTTCCTTTTAAAAATACACTCCGGTTCTTATGAGGTCTTGTATGCTACCATCATAATTGATTCGTAGGATCTCTTGAACCGAACTCCGATACCGTTGCGCGATGGAATACACAGTATCTCCTGGGCGGACAGTATAGATGTAAGTTTTCCTCATGATGACTGGCACAGTAATCACTCCATTTAATGGGATGGTTATACTGAATCTGTTTATATGTATTTTTCAATAAAAAAAATATATGTTGCCGTCCACTTTAGAAGGTTTTTCCTGCAAGACTGTTTGCCGTTCGATTCATATGGGACCAATCTCTTCGTAGGTCTGACTCATGTTTGCGGTAGCTTGGTGAAATATTGTTTGGCCGAAACTGAACATTAGAGGAATAAATTAAGAAGCAAAGTGACTAAGCTTTGCTTCTTTTGATTATAGGGGGGAGCCGTTGGTAGGAAGTGTTGTTGTGGAACAATAATGTGAAACATGATTATTTGAGTTTTGACTGTATTCAGTTATGTTTTATAAATCTTTGTTTTTAGAAACATAAAGGATTTTTGAAAAAGTTCTTTTAAATGAATTTGTCCTTTAACTAGCTCATAATCGGCTTCAAATTGATCTCTATCACAAGGGTATTGTTCTCCGTTTTCATCTGTAATTAGATAATCTCCTGGGAGCCCCTTCATTGTACCATTGGATGTTTCAACTGTAATAGATCTTGTGAGCTTAACAGCTTCAACAATAATGGGTTTTTTTCTATACTTAGGCAATGGGCATCAACCTCCTTTCCTTTACAATACTAGCCTATGTTAAAACGGGTGAATGTGTTTAGGCTGAGAAACTTAGGATCAGTGAACTTGTTTCCTGCAAAAGGAAACATGCTAAAAATAGGAAACTAAGAGATTTACATACGCTGTCGATTAGACGGAGCTTATTTCTTATTTATAAAGTTTTATAAAATATAGTAAAATATGGAATGAAAATGAATCACCTTGCCGGGGAGTGGCCTAATGGATGAGCAGAAACACTTTTTTGCGAGCAACGGGAACTTAACCGGTGTGGAACTGATTAACCTTAGTAAGGGGAAAATCTTAGCTGGAGAGGTCAGTCCCAGGTAATCGTGTAGTGGAACTGACCGTAATCATCCATTCTCTCTGGCAGATAATCCTATTTTAATGAGAGATGAATCAGGGAAATTAAAGAAAATATAACGACTGAACCTATTGAGTATGTGAGCGATCCCCTTTGTTTGTACCCCATTTACGTAAGATCGCCCATGTAATTAAGCTTAAAAGAATTAATAAACTTTCTAATGAAAAAATGTACCAAGGATAGGGACCAAGCAAATCAAATAGACTTGGGCTTTTAGGTTTATGGCGTAGAAACCAGTAATTTCCGTTTGCATGTTTATTAACAAACATAATAATTGGCAGAAGTAAATTAATAAAAATGATCTGTTTTATGGTAGTTCCGAGTGTTGGGGAATACCTTTTGGCCCACATAAAATATAAGCTCACCCACACAATCACCAAATGCGTATAGAAAAAGTGAAAAAATCGAAAATGTGGAAAGTCATAGGTTAAAGCAGGAGTAAATATTGCTTGGTTTGCACCCAATATAGCAATAAAAAATAATAGTTCAAAAATCACTTTTTTCTTGGTCAATAGTAAAATGACGCACAATATTAGACCGATATTACACAATTCCAAGGGTAAGGAACGACCTATTTTCCACACACCATTCACATACATCCATAGTTGATTTGTTATTTCGAACAAAATCAACGAAATGGCTACTCCAATTTCTGTCCTTCTCCATTCCTTATCATTCCATTTTTTAGAACGAATGAAAATAACAACTGTCATTAAAATATAAATGGCTAATATAACCAAATGGCTTTGAGCATACATATTAAATTCAAAAAACTTATTACTCCGGCCAAACCAGCCCAATATTTTCAACCCCTAGTAAATTTTTTATATCAAAACAATGAAGAATGAATCGAAAAAAAAGAAACCATTACAAGAATTAGTGGTTATATTATTTCCTTTAAATTCCTAATTATGATTTTTTTGAGGGGTATTTATCTGAAATTGTTCTTATTGGAGTCTGTTGGTGGTAGACGTTCTGTGTCAAGCCGGATCCCGTAATTTATAGCAAAAAAGATTCGAAGTTCCCGTTTCTCGGGTTGTGACATGTACTGCAATCATTAGAGATGGTTTGTGTTCAAAAAGGTAAAAACACCAAAAATTTGTCTGATACATAAGGATAAATGAGTTGAACTTTTTGATAAGGAGGTCATGCCAAATGTATGAAGACTGCGTACAACCATTTTGTGCACAAACAACTGATAAAGCACCCATGTTTGTGGCGGAAGCTTACGACAATGTAGAAAAGAAAATGAAAGAAATTCGCCTAGAAAGCTATCGTGGAAAATGGGTGATTCTATTTTTTTATTCGAGTGATTTTACTTTTGTTTGACCGACAGAATTGGCAGCGGTCGCTGCTATTAATCCTAAACTGAGGGCCCTAAATACCGAAGTACTTGCTATAAGTACTGACAGTGTCTATTCTCATAAAGTTTTTACGGAGGTGTCTCCTTCCGCCTCTCAGGTGACGTTTCCACTATTAAGTGACCGAACTCAGAAGATTAGTAAAGCATACAGAGTGTTTAATGAAAAAACTGGGGCTACATTTAGAGCAACCATTATAATCGATCCAGAGGGTACAATTGTTACCAGGTTCGTAAATCCACCGGAAGTTGGTCGAAATGTTTACGAGATTTTAAGAATAATTCAAGGAATACAATATGGCAGAAAGACCGGGGAAGGAGTCCCTGCTAATTGGGTACCAGGTCAACCCGGAATTATTAGGGATCCAAAGTACATTGGTAAAATTTGAGGGCTATCTAATAATCGAATTTTAAATAAATAGTAACTCTTGGCACACAGTGGTAATTAACCAGTGTGTGTTCTGTATTGCGTAACATTTATGTGAAACAAGATTATTCGGGGTGTGACAGGTACTTCAACTTATAATGTCCCATAGCAACACTAAAAGAAGCTTCAGCACATTGCCGGAGCTTCTTAAGATTATTTGTTAAACTTCTCCGGAAACTGCTTCACAACTCCAGAAGAAATAGCATCGGCCATTAAGATTATATGTGTAACCCCTTCATCAATCGAAACAATTCTTGCTTCCCAATCTTTTTCTAAGCTTGCTGATAAATCATTTGTTACTAATTCCAGATGCATATATAAAGATTCTTTTAGATCTTCATTTTTTAAATGAGGATTAGCACCACTAAGGAACGCCGCTATATCATCTGCATTTCTATACCATTCTTTGTTTAGTTGATTTACTATGTTTTCTTTCCCGTTTTTAGCTGCATCTACAATCTTTCCGGCAATAACAATATGCTCCTTAAGCAAATCCGTAAGTTTGTTCCCGGCTTTCTCACCGTATAACGGCTTTATAGCATTACCAATATCCTCCTGATTTTTTAGAAGCCTTGCTAGAACCTGCATTTGATCCTCTGCTCCTGCTGTTGTTGAACTGGTGATATAATTACTTGTCCACAATACATGATCAATCCAAAGTCTCCTGAATTCATTTTTAAACTTTACCTCTGATTGGCTGATACATTGTTCTTGTGTTTCGGCTTCGGCACTAAATGACCCTGCTAACATAGTTATTAGAAATATCAACGTCATTCCCGATATCAATCCTTTTTTCATCAAGCCTTCTCCTTCCATAATGAAAAGTTTCCTTTTTATTATTGGTATAGGGGATTATTTCATTCCTTGAACTGTAAGAGTTATTATTTTAGGAAATTACTGGTGTCAGGTACCTTCGAGATAATTGGATGGTGCCTGACACCCATTATGGTACTTCCTATCTAGTTTAAGCGCCCGTCCCAGCAGGGCTGTTATCTCAGATTTGTTACTTCAATACATACAGGGTTCTAAATACATTTGACACTTTTGTTCTTTTATATTTTCTAGCCTTATTAAATGTCCAAAATCAACTTCCTTCTGTGGAACACTCTTGAAACGAGATTTTTCAGGTTGTCACAGTGACTTTGTTCCAGCTCTTCTTTAAATTATTCATACTGTGGATTAGAAACGATGCATAAGGAAAAACTACACCTGTTTATATTTAGATTTGATAAGCCATACAGTGCTCTGAAAATGAAAAAGTTCATTATCCTTAAAAAGCCCTATCTATGAAGGCAAGTAACTGCTTGGACTCGTTCCAGTAATGTACTTGTGAGTGCTTATTTAATTTGCTAAAGGAGATGTTTCAATATGAGACAGAATAGGAACTCTACCTCAAAAAATAAACGGATTATAAGTGAAGAAACAGCAATTAAGAATACGAATGCAGATCAGGATGAAGCAATCCAAGAAACAGCTAATCAGACGGCACTGGAGGCTGGAAAAAGGTTTAGTAGGTAGGGTTAAAAAGAAGTGAAAGAAATGTACCCACCTTTTCACATCAATTTAAAATTATTTATCTAATTTTATGTAAAAACTCCAAAATATACAAAAGGGAGTGATTTGATGGCAAAGACAAAATTCGATTCCAACGTTCTTCCTATCTTAGAAGATAAAATTCAACTAATAAAAACTGAAAAGGGGGCAATTTATTTAGTAGGTCCAATTAAGCTACCTGTTAATTTGTATGGAGAAACCGCAGAATTTAAATGGTATTGCTGGCTAAATTGTGACGAAGTAACGGAGGATTTTGAAAGGATTATAAATAAGTTATCCTCTGTCAATTTAGCTGAACTTCAACAATCGAGTGTTCTCACTTATGGCGACTTTGAATATGGAGATGATGCGATTATTCGTATGCATTCGATTTGTCATACAGGTGATATTTTTGGTAGTAAACGATGTGACTGTGGGTTTCAATTAAAACAATCTATGAAAATGATTGTTGAACATGGTACCGGGGCATTATTTTATTTAGCTAATCATGAAGGAAGAGGCATTGGCTTATTCAGTAAAGCAATGGCTTATATCCTTCAGGAAAATGGCTTTGACACAGTGGAAGCAAATCAAGCACTTGGTTTTGTCGATGATTCAAGGAATTACAGTGATACTGTACAGGTATTAAAAGCATTGAGAGGGAAACCGGTTACTCTCATTACCAACAACCCCAAGAAGGTGGAAGCTTTAAAGAACTCGGGCTTACCTGTATCAGGAAGAGAACCGTTATGGGGCGATGTATCAGAGTATAATGAAAGATATCTTGAAACAAAAATTAATCGTTCAGGACACATTAGAGATGAGGATACCTGTTGCAATGACTAATCTCAAGGGTTCGATTCGTTAGTTCAATAATTTATCGTAGGTATATTTTGGGTCAGTCTCTTGACGAAGTAACGCTTAACTTCGTCAAGAGACTGACACTCTTTTTTTGTGTGTTTGTTGTATATGGTACCTAATTTATGGTCCTTTGCTGAATTTCGGGATATTTGAGTTACTCTTCTCTTTGGGAGAAACGCCGGATCAGTCTAGATGTTTTTCATATGTAAAAATACAGATTCTTTTATAACAAAGATCTTAGTACATAATGAAGACTTTTCAACCATTTTGGAATAATATGGTATATCATGAAATTAAAAGAAATTCCAGTAATGTATAAGGGAGGATATGGATTTGACAGTTCCAACTATTTTAATCCCTGGAATACAGGGAACGAAACTCGTCAATGCAAACACACTGAATTTTGATACAATCTGGTCAACTTTTCAGAGCAAATATGAAACAATTTATGATCTTGCTTTAAAGCAGGATAGTCGTTTTGAAGTCAACCCAAAATGGATTGTTGAACGAAGTGATATAGAGGATTTGCCTTATCGAGAAGCGATATACATCCTTGAGAATAAAACGAAAATGCCTGTTTATATTTTTGGTTATGATTGGAGAAAATCATCAGCAGAAACGGCCAAGGAGTTAACTGCTTTTATTGAGTATCTCAAGGAAAAACTGTCGGTCAACCGGTTCAATTTTATTACGCATAGCTTTGGAGGAATGATATTTAACTGTTATTTAAAGAGTTTAAGAGGGAACTATGATGTTATCGACCATGCCGTTATGGTTGCTTGCCCATTTAAAGGAACAGTCAAGGCTTTGTATGCTCTAACAGTTGGAGAAGGGGGGATTCCGTTTCCACTATTTAATTCAAATGATGAATTCCGCAAGGTTGCCCGAACGTTTCCTTCCGTTTTTGAGTTATGTCCTACCTATAAGCATGCCATTATATTTGAGAATGGAACAGATTTTAATTTATTTAATCCAGACCATTGGCAATCGAATATCGGGAAGGATGACAGAGCATTGTTCCTAGATCGGGTGAATCATATCAAAACATTTTGGGATAGACAAAAGCCCGAGATGGTGAATTTAAGCAGTCTGCCGGAAGAAATCAGAGAAAAATTCCTAATCCTTGCAGGAGTAGGAGAAGAAACAAAAGAGAAGGTCATTGTAAGACCATATAGCCCTGACCGACGGGCAACCAATTTCTTTGATTTTGAGCACTCAGATGTAGAGGGTGATGGTGATGGGACTATTCCACTAGCAAGCGCTGCCACCTATAAAAATGACATCCTAACACTTGCTGTCAGGAAGAAATGGAGTAACCTAGCTATGCACGCTCTATTCTTGAATGATGGGAGAGTCCAAACGTTGATTACAAGATTTCTATTAGATAGAACGACAGAAAACGCTGGTCCACCATGGTGGTCCGTCCTTGATGATTCGGTTAGAAAAGTAAGATAACATAGGTACGATACCTGCGTTTCTGTTGTTCGGTGTGTTTGCTGAACTTCTTGCATTTGAGTTATTTAATTCATTTCGGAGAATCACCGGAACCGTCCGGTGTTTACTCCATAATCATTCACCTAGTAGACTATATTGAAACTCCCATATTTCACTATTGTTTAATTCATTCAAGGAGAGTTCTAAATTGTTTCCCAGAAAAATCGTTTCTCCGTTGATAGCGACTACCATCGCCTCATTGGTATGATCGCCACCTCGCTTTTTATATACATCACCAATATTCGGCATTTCACCTTGGATACTTTTTGCAGGTTGATCAGACTCGTTGCCCGATAAATCATCCACTGCCAGATTGCTATCAAAATAATCTATAGGGTGACTATCCTGATCGCGACCCAGGACCATTAAAATATATTCGCTATGTTTAACCCCATTAGACTTATTTGTGATAACGCCTTTGGGTTCAACAGACGATACAATCTCAATTTCGTTTAATGAATAGTGATCCATGTAATCGGGACTTGGATTCGTAATTAAGATATGATCCCCTTCTTCAGCTTTTTTATCCTTGTTAAGTGTATAGGCCTTATGGTTGAAAATAAAGCTGTCAAGATGTTGGGGTTTATATATTTCCACTTTTGAGGCATTGGTTAAATGCTGCGTTAAGTCCTTCAACCTGACAAGATGTACGGACTGTTTGTATATGGGCTTCACAGAATATACCCTGTGTAACTCGTTGTTAAAATAAACAAATTGTCCCTTTCTTACTTGGTACAGTTTCATTAATACCTCTCCTTCAGATCGTTCAACTTTTAAAATGCTAAGTAAATTCATTAAATAATACCTGACATTGGATAACTTTCCCCTGAATTGGGATGATTATTACCAGCTTTTTTACTACTTTCCAAAATTTTCTTTGGTTTTTATATTTAATTTGATTAGAGGTGATTTTTGGGGACTGACCTACTTATAGGTTGTTTTTGTGAATATACTATGAACGAGAGTATTCGGGTGGTGCCAGGCACTCCAATTTTTATGTGATGATCCAATTCAACATTGACTCAATATTCAATGATCAATTAAATAACATTATCTGAAGTCGTTAATTTCATTTCTGGTAATGAACATAGATAAATTACATATACCTATATATAAATACTTGTACTTAATTAGTGACAGGAACTGAAACTAAAGTTGCTTATGTTGTGTAAATAAAACGGGGGAGAAGAGATGCAATTCATTAATAATCTACTTCTGGATATGGGACTAGATCCTAGAGTAGTAGAATATCTTTCGGTTGCAATCAAGATACTACTAATAGGGATTTTCTGTTTCGTAGCAAATTTTATTTCGAAGAAAATCGTAATCAGGATCATTACTCGTATCGTGACAAACTCCAAAGTTAAGTGGGGTCCAATCATTTTGGAGAGAAAGGTTTTTCGAAAGTTATCCCACTTTGTTCCTGCGATCATTATTTATTCATTTTCTTCACCTTTTCCAACCCATCAAGCAATCATCGAGAAGTTTGCCATTGCCTATACGATCATCGTAGGGTTAGTGTTTATACAACAAAGCTTACTAAATGCATTTAATGATATATATCAAACCTTTGATATATCCAAGGTGAAGCCTATTAAAGGATATATTCAGGTGGTTAGCATTATTATCATGACTCTCGGTTTCATTTTAATTGTCTCGAACCTAATAGGAAAGAGTCCTCTTATCCTATTAAGTGGTATTGGTGCTCTCTCGGCCGTTTTGATGTTAGTATTTAAAGATTCGTTGCTAGGACTAGTGGCAGGAATTCAGTTGACGGCCAATGATATGGTTCGGCTTGGAGATTGAATTGAAATGCCAAAGTATGGAGCAGATGGTGATGTAATTGATATTTCATTAAATACCGTAATGGTTCAAAATTTTGACAAAACGATTACGATGATACCGAGTTATGCCCTTATTTCTGATTCATTTATAAACTGGAGAGGGATGCAAAGCTCAGGCGGCCGACGAATCAAGCGCTCTTTGTATATAGATACCAGTAGTATCAGGTTTTGCACCGAGGAAATGATTGAAGAATTTGTAAAAGTTCATTACCTTTCAGACTTCATTATTCAAAAAGAAATGGAAATTGCTGAGTACAATGCGATAAATGCAATCGATCGAAACAATCCAGTGAATGGAAGGGCCCTAACAAATATCGGTGTTTTTAGGGATTATATCAGCAATTACCTCAAGAATCACCCCAGAATCAATCAAAATATGACTTTAATGGTTAGACAGCTGGGACATAGTGAACACGGATTGCCTCTAGAAATTTATGCATTTACCAATGACGTACAGTGGGCAGCGTATGAATCTGTACAATCTGATATCTTTGACCATCTATTTTCAGTTGCACAAGAGTTTGGACTTAGAGTATTCCAGAATCCATCTGGGACTGATTTAAGAAATATGGTAGAAGAATCAAGCAACAAAGCCTTGATTGGCCAAAGAAGTTATTGAAATAATCAATCACCGTAACAAAACCGACTGTTTAAATAACACAGTCGGTTTTTTCTGCGGGTTCTGGGGTCAGTCCCCCGGTGCAGTAAAGCGTTACTCAAGTGAGGGTCTGCCCCTTTTTTTAGAAAATTTATGGCCTAGGGCGAAGCTAATGATCCGTCGCTATGCTGCAATGTTGTGGAACATCAATGTGAAACAAGAAATGTCGGGTTGTCACAGTGACTTTTTTCAAATTATCAATAAACTTTTGTCCAAAATTAGGATGTTTAATTACTTTGTCCAATCATATATATATCATCAACATACCCTATTATATATAAGATGTAGACTGCCGTGGATGTCTAAAAAATATATCATGTGATCAATTTTAATGAAAGGATATGGTAATATGCATATGTTTGGGTATGTTACAAATTTAATTTCAAATAATGTTTCGGTCATAGACACTGATGCATCAAGTCCGACTTTTAACACAGAGGTTGATGTTGTGCCGTTAGGAGGAGATTTTGCCCCCCTTGCGATCGCAATTACTCCAGACAGTACCCGTGCATATATAGCAAATATTGACGCAGATAACGTTTCTGTTATCGACATTAACCCGACCAGTCCGACTTTTAACACGGAGATTGATGTTATACCTTCGTCAGGGAATGGTCCTGTAGGTGTTACAATTACACCAGATGGGACTCGTGCTTATATTTCAAATAATTTATCTAGCAACGTTTCCGTAATAGATACAGATCCAGCAAGCCCCACTTACAACACAGAGATTGAGCTTATACCGTTACCACCTAACACTGGACCTTTTAATCTGACTGTTACACCAGATGGGACCCGAGTTTATGCTGTCAATAATGGCCCAAGTGGTTCTACTTTTTCCCCAAATAGTGTATCCGTGATTGATACAAATCCAGCAAGCCCCACTTACAATACAGTGCTTGATATTATACCGTTGTCTGGAGTGGATCCTTTATTTATTGATATAACCCCTGATGGTACTCGTGCTTATGTAACAAATATCACCTCTAACAACGTTTCCGTGATCGATACGAATCCTGCGAGCCCAACATATAATACAGAGATAGCTTTAATCCCTTTGACAGGAAATAGACCAGCTGGTATAGTCATCACCCCAGATGGCACACGTGCTTATATTGCTAACAATTCATCAAACAATATTTCCCTTATTGATACGGATCCGACCAGCATTACCTATAATACTCAAATAGGTTTAATCCCGCTAACTGGAGTCAGGCCTAATGATGTTGCGATAACTCCAGATGGAGCAAGAATTTATATAACCAATCAAAGCACGAATAATGTTTCTGTAGTCGATAGTAATCCGGCAAGTCCCACTTACAATACTGAGATTGATAGTATCCCACTAAGTGGAAGTAGCCCCTACGGAATTGCTATTATGCAAACGCCCCCACCGCCGCTTCCCACTATTACGTTGAGTACTGGGGCTATTTATCGGCAAACTCCTTCAACAACATATTATACGGTCAAGTATTTAAATAATCATCCAACTGAGAGTGCCATTATTGAAGTACAAGGCTTCTTTTTACCCCAAGGAGGTAGCAAACAAGCATATGTTCATGAACTATTTAGCCTTGCTCCGAATGAATCTTTTTCCAAACTGTATTTTATTCCAAGTGATTTTGTAGAATTTCAGTTTGGAATAGGAATAGTAAACCCAGATTACGTTCTCGTATCTATCTGGCCTCTAGATAGTTTCCAAAATCCTATTAATGCCGAACCAATACTTGCTTCGGATTTAGTTACTATTCCAAACATAACGCCCAACGTCCCTTAATTTACAGTGTTCCGTAAGATACTCTCCATAGGAGGAAGGGGTACTGAAAAAGGATAAGATAAGAAAATAAATTAATCAGTATAAAAGGATCTTTCAGTTGAAGATCCTTTTTCACTCTTACAAGGATAATTACAATATCACTAGCGTTGCATTAATTAAATCAGGGGATTTGAAATACTAACGTAAGCGTAAAATAATAATTATCTTATGTGAAGGTGGGCATTATTTTACGCTTACGAAGTAGTTATCTTATATAGCATACTTTATTATTATATTTCTATGTATTTCCTGATATTCGTCACAGTGACGACCAGAACGACCCGAAATTTGTCGAAGCTGGAATCAGAAAGGGAGTAGAAGCAATTCTCGATAGAGTATGCGTTACTTTTTTGAGGGACTGACCCTATTTTCTTTAAAATAACAATTTTCTTTTTTATACATTTACATAATATGGTTTTGGTCTAATTGTAGTAGACTATTACAAAATGAGTGGGTGGGGCAAATTTGAATAAAAAGTTAGATGTATTTGTATCTTCAACCTATCTAGACTTAAAGAATGAAAGACAAAAAGCTGTTGAAGGGATTTTAAGGTCTAAGCATATACCTGCTGGAATGGAATTATTTATACCAAGTGATAAAACTCAATGGGAAATAATTAAAGAATGGATTAGAGACTCTGATATATTAATATTAATTTTAGGTGGTAGGTACGGTTCTTGTGAACCAGAAAGTGGAAAGAGTTATACCCATCTTGTATATGAGTTTGCTATTGACAAGTCACAGTGACTTGTCAAGGGTGGCAGAGGTCTTGAAGAAAGCATGGAGATGTTAAAGATTCTTGAAGCAGCAGGCGTGGATGCGCTAGATATTGATGCTGGATCCTATGAAACGATTGATTATATCTTCCCGCCGTCCTATTTAGGGGATGCTTGCATGGAATATGTGTGTGACCCAGCACGAAATGCGGTAGGTATTCCGATTTTAAATTCGGGAAATCATACCCCGGAGTCAGCAGTTAGCCTGATTGAATCTAAAAATGCGGACTTTGTCATGTTTGGGCGTCCGCTCATTGCCGACCCTGATCTCCCGATAAAACTTCTAGCAGATATGCGCGAAGATGTTCGTCCATGCATTCGTTGTAACGAAGAGTGTATTGGCAGAATTGCTGGTCGTCTGACGAAGCTCAGCTGTGCGGTAAACATTCAAGCCTGTAATGAGGCTCGATATGAAATTAAACGAGCAACCACAACGAAAAACGTTGTAGTTGTTGGTGGAGGTCCTGCTGGAATGAAAGCAGCTAGAGTCGCAGCTCTTAAAGGGCACTCTGTCACTCTATACGAAAAGCTTCACACTTTAGGTGGTCAGGTAACGAGTGCTGCAACGCCTACGTTTAAAAATAAGCTTCGTGAACTTATTGATTGGTACGGGATTCAACTTGATAAGTTGGGTGTAGAAATTAAATTGAATACAATGATCCAGGAAGATGATCCAGCACTTGAAGAAGCTGATCAAATTATCGTTGCAACTGGTGCCGTTCCCATAATGAATTTGTGTTAACCGGTTGCATTGAACAAGTCTATGAAGAAGGAGCATTAGGGGCTTGGGGTCAGACCCAAAATTTTCCCGCTAACTTGAACGGCTGCAGTTTTGCCGCACAGTGGCTGTTAAGCGGTATGTTTTTTGTTTTGTGGAACATTTATGTGAAACAAGATTATTCGGGTAGTGACACAGGCACTCCAAATTTTGAAACCATAGAAGTATGGTGTTGATAGAGTTGTCTTATGTAAGGGTGAGTTTAATGGAAGATATAAATTTAAAAATGGTTGATAACGGGTTAGATTTCATCTTGAAATCCCTTGATACTATTGATAAATCTGATGAAGATTTAAAGTATTCACTTCTTAATTTACATGCAGGAATTCAATTAATGTTAAAAGAGATACTTTATCAGAAAGATTGGGCACTTATCTTTCAAAAGATAGCGGATACTGACATAGATAAGTTAAGAAACGGGGATTTTAGTAGCGTTAACTATAAAAAGTTAGTCAAAAGGCTAAAAGATGAATGTAATTTAGAACTCGATAAGAAATTGAGCGATAAATTGAATTGGCTAAAAAAAGAAAGAAATAAAGCGGAGCATTATCAATTTGTAGTTTCCTCTGATGTACTTAAGTCTAATATTGTACAGCTATTAACGTATCTAATACCGTTCCTAAAGACAGATATGATTGAGAAGGGGTATTTCGGCTCTGATGATGATAGGTTTTCCCAAATTAAAGATTATTTACATACATTTGATGCCTATGTAAATGAACGACTAAAATTAATTGTAGATGAGGTAGATGAGATTGATGTTCCTTTGCAATGTCCAGCATGTTCTCAAGAGACTGTAGACTTTATTGACGAGACAGATGCATTCTGTCATTTCTGTGATGAACAAATCGAAAATTTTGTAGATGAATACATTTACCATTTTGTAGATAGATACAGTTCTATAAAAGATGGTGGAGAAGACCCGTTAATGGAATGTCCTAGTTGTGATTATGAAACTTTCATATGTCTTGATGGGTATCAGTATGTATGTCTATCTTGTGGGGTAAAACCGACTCAAGATGATTTAACAACTTGCTCAGGACCAGTATGTGCATAAAAGATTGTATACAGAAGGCAAAGTATTGAGGACGAATATGAACCTAGTTTTTGTGAACTTTGTCTGGATTATTTTAAAAATGCGTAAAGAGGGGTGAATTAATATGACCGATAAATTAAAACGTTATTTACCAGAAAATGTTCCTGACAACCTATTCACTCAAAACAAGTTAAACAGAATGGGATTAGCACCAACCTCAGAACATGTAGCGTTGGTATCATACCCTGAGCAAAAGCGTGAGTATAAATTGTTTGATATTAACAATACGAGGAAGCGTAAGAAACAGCAGGGTTTTTCTTTAGTGGAGAAGGATTTAACTGTGGAACAGGTTCTAGAGGGACGTAAGCGTGAACTTGAAGTGAGGAAAGGTCAGTTGGGGTAGAGGAGGTTTAAAATGGTTCAAAAGTATAATAGGAGGATAAATTGAAGGAACGATTTAACCAATTCATCTCATCCAAAGTTACTAGGGAAAATAAGACTATTATTCAAAACTATCAATAGAAGATTTTGTGGATATAAAAACCACATTAAGTGTTATTAACAATATTATCACATAAAAACGACAATCCGTTTTATGGGGTGGTTAAGAAAACACTGTTCTTATGTAGATAAAAACTATCAGATTTATTTGGATGAGGTATTGGGAGCGAAGCCAAGTGGTAATGGTTACGAGATTATGGTGACTGGTGACGTTAATATTTTAGCTGAAATCAAGTGTAATAAGCCGATTAACAATGGATTTAAGTTTGGTTCTGCACAGAGGAACAGTATTATTAAGTACATTCAAGGTTTGCTTGAAGGTAAGTCAAAGGTAAACTTTGACCCGACAAATGCTTATAAATTTCTTGTAATCTATGATTTTGGTGATCATACGTTAAAAGCTACATAGCACTTAATCAAGAACATCCCTACTGAATATAAGAGTAAAGTCGAATTATATGCAAACCATATTCAATTGAAGTTGGATAAGGTATATGTCGTTTTTATCAAGTAATGATGTTTTAAAAAACAAGTTAATTTAACGGGTTTGGAGGGAAACATGGATTTAAACAATTTAATTGCGACCATAATTACTTCAACAGCAGCATTAGTTGCGATTATTGGAGGGTTTCTAGTTAGTAGAGTAGTGATACTACGTCAAGAAAATAGACACAGATTTTTCTACCGCGCTTTCGCTTGGTGACCTTCATAAAAAAGTTTAAATAAAGGACAGTTTAAACTTTTTTATAAAGGTAAAATCAGGCTGCGGAATTCCCATACATTTGCTCAAATTCATTGGGTGTATAGTAGCCCAAAGTCGAATGGATCCGCTTGGAGTTGTAAAAGAACTCGATGTATTCAAACAATGATTTCTTCGCTTCTGCCCTAGTTTTATACTTGGTCTGATACACTAGTTCGCGTTTAAGGATGCCGTGAAAAGACTCAATACAAGCGTTGTCATAACAGTTTCCTTTTCGGCTCATGCTTCCTATCATATTGTACTTTTTTACTAGTTTCTGATATTCGGAGGAGGCATATTGTACTCCTCGGTCTGAGTGATGAATAACGCCTTTTCCCGGCCTTTGACGCTTGTAAGCCATCTTTAAAGCAGAGATAACCAATTCCTTTGTCATGGTTCTGTCCATGGCCCAACCTACTATTTTACGAGAATATAAGTCCATTACGGTTGCCAAATACAACCAGCCCTCGTTGGTCGGAATATAAGTGATATCCGTTACCCAAAATTGGTTTGGTTTATTTGCTATAAACTGACGATTTAAAACGTTTTCACACACTGGATGTTGATGCTTCGAATTGTTGTAGCCTTGTATTTCTTGACGGTACAAGACTTCCATTGGTTCTTCGTCATTATGCGAGAAACCGTTCGCTCACTAACCTTCACGCCCCGTTTATTTAGGGTTTTAGAAATTTTTACACTGCCGTAACGTTGCTTAAATTCTAAATGGGTCTGAAGAATCTTTTGTGATAATTTCTCGTGTTGCTTCTGCCTATCACTTTTCGGTCGGTTTAACCATTTGAAGTAACCACTTTTGGAAACTCCCAGAATGCTGCACATCTTCTCCACTCGGAATTGGGAGCGATTTTCATGAATGAATTCATATTTTACCGAGGGCTTTTTGCGAAGTAGTGCATCGCCTTTTTTAGGATTTCATTTTCCTCTTTTAGATCACGAATTTCTTTCTGAAGTGCTCTTAATTCAGCCCCTTCTGAAGAGAAAGATTGTACAGCCTTAATCTCTGGCTGTTGGCCATATTTCTTCACCCACCCATGTAAAGTATTTGTATTCACACCCACTTCTCTAGCCACTTGAGCTATAGACTTATGATTTTCGCTGATATACTTTACCGTTTCAATTTTAAAAGCTTCATCGTATCGTTTGCCATTACCTCTTGCCATCAGACACACCTCGTTATTGTTGATATATTTATTATAACAATCTGTGTCTACTTTTTAGTCTAGCATCATACCCATAATTGAAGAATTTTTAGTGTCACAGGTAGAAAAACATAATGATCCAAACTTTTCAGAGGTATCATCAAATAATTTGTATTCCAGTAACTATGGTGCTCTAATTAAGCACTTTGAGAAGAATTTTATTTCAAATAAACTTTCCGAAATCGCTTTTTATTTAACACAAGATAAGCAAAATCAAATTGATTTTTTGTTTAAATTATTTCCTCTACTTTCTACTAATGCAAAAAGCCATATACTTGATTTTAAAAAAGTTGTAAACATACATGACTTAATGAACGGAATTAGGATAGGCTTAATTGAAGGTTTTAGTTTAGAGCATGAAGAATTAATTATTGAATATCTGGAGAAACAAAAGTTAGATTATTTTGTTCAAAAGGAAAAGGGAATACAATCTTTTACTTCTAACAACTATATGAGTACCTTTGGTGTTTGGTATTTTTTAAAAGAAATAAATAATTCAAAAATGAAAGGTTTTATCGGAATAAATGATGAGTATGATTTTTTTGTGGATCCAGAGAATTTTGATTATCAAAAGTTTATACCATCTTCGCTAAAAAATTACAATGATAAATTACTTAGTGAAATCGCTGGCAATAAACATTTGAATCATCATGTAATTGAAGTACTAAAAGAGAGAATTAAAAACACAAATGATAAGAGGTATTTGGAGATTCTAATGAATCATTTTATCTAAAACCTCATTTGTAAATCTTTACTAAAGGTGAATTCCGCTGCTCCAGAAAATTTGCTATGGTTTGTCTACAGTTAGCACTTAACACACGTAGAGTGTGGAAACATTACAGAAGTTATTATGTATCCGATTCCTGAATGTAAGAGATTTGGGTTCCCATTCAATGAACTGCAATTGCCTTAAATCTAACCGTACAGTAAATGTTAAAACTGTACGGTTTTTATTATTCTCCCTTAAAGACACAGGACAACTTTTTATGAAATAAGAAAAAAATCTGTACTGCACTGCATTAAACTCTCAAGAAAAATTCCTTTCCCTCCATCCACCTATCTAGTTTATAATATAAGGATGTCGAATTTTGTTTTATTAGGATATTATCTATAACATTTATGCAACAGCAAGTAGGTGAGTAAAATAAACGTAATTGAAACCCGGGTTCGCGGCTTTATCGCCGACATCCAACACCCAAAACAAAAAAAGAAGATTAATATAAATGATCTAGAACTGCAGCTACGCAGGCTTCTGGATGATTATTTTGATATGGACGGATATTCGTTGTTTTATCAAGCCATTCAGACCTTACAAGAGGAAGGTCAGCTGGCTCCACTTAAAAACAATCAATACAATGGTAGAACGCCGGCTCTGTCTTTGTATTACTGGGTCAATATCAAAGTTCAGGACACGAAATGGGATCGTCTTGAGATGATGAAATTGAGTGATCGGTTTGATTTTACATACTATGAAAATCATCCGGAGTGGCAGACGGAAGCGGAATTGAGTCGAATCAAGAATTTATATACGTTTCTGCAATCTAGTCAGATACGGGAGATTGTCTCGTTAGAAGAAAGAAGTCTGGAGCTTTTTGGTCATGAAAAGTTTTTACTAGACAGCGATCAATTCCCTGAAGGCAAAGGCTTTTTAACTCGAATTGGCGTAAACGAAGAACAGCTGAAAGTCGTGAACTACGGGGAGCCGTTTGTGTTTTGGATGAAGCAGGGGAAAGAGATTAAGGATGTTCAGCGTGTGCTGATTGTTGAGAATCTATCATTCTTTCATACTGCGATTCAATTATTGGAAAGCAACCAACTTGATTATGAACCGGAACTGATTATTTATGGGGAAGGGACGAAGATTGAGCGGAGTTTTTCGTTTTTCTTTCGGATGTTTCCGCCGAAAAACTATCTTTTCTATTATGCAGGAGACTTGGATGCCGCTGGATACGGGATTCTCATCCGCTTGATGGAAAAGTATCCGGATTGCTATATTGAGCCAGCCTTGAAAATTTACCGTAAAATGCTTGAATTCATCGATCAAAAGAATGACCAGAAAACCGGTCAAACACAAAACCTCAAGTACCGTGATGAATTCTTTCACTATTTTACAGAAGAAGAACAAGTACTTTTAATGCAATTATGGGAAGAAAATAAGCGCATCCCGCAAGAAGTATTAACCATTGAAACATGGAGGAGGTGGACACATGAATGAGTCATGGGAAGGATTTGCCCAGCGGATGCAGCGATTAAATCCCTTGTTCGAGCTTGGGAGAGGCATGGAAGTGGGCGAGATGAAACCCTATCTCCAAACGATTCTCATGCAGGTGCTGCTGACGATTTTTTATAAAGAATTGAATGATGATGATGGTCGGAGAAAGTCTGATATCCGCTATATGGTCGAAGATGCGGTGAAGCAAATGAAGCTGTTAACGGAAGATAAGCAAATTGATCGGATTACCAGCGGGCTTCTGTATCAGGGAAAAGAAGAATATAGTAAGCCGTTTGAGACCCTTTATTACGATGAAATTAGACAATCATGGGAAACGCAAACGTTTCGCTATGTCACCATGGATGAATCGTATACAAACCTAGAATTAGGTGGCTCGATTATTTACAAGCTCACCGATGTCGCTCAGGAAATGATTTTTATGAGCCGGGAAATGGCTGAAGAATTCTCGATTACGATTGAACAGCTTTATAGCATGCAGTTGATTAAAAATGGGAATTTCCGCAAAGCAACGCGAAACCTCGATCACCTCATTTCACGCGTGAACCGCTTATTGGCAAAAGAATTCACCTTTCAAAAGGAAATGGTTAATAATCCGAAAATCTTAATTATAGAAGAAGAATGGCAACGAGCCGACAGTCGTGAAGAAATTGAAAAGCAATTTGATGAGGAGAAAACTCATTTCCGGACGATTACAACCATGATTGAAAAAACAATCCGGACAAATGACGAAGAAGATTCGATTCAAAAAGAATTAACTCTTCTCAAAGAAAAAATCGGCCATACAAGACAGTTGCATGACCGGCTTGCGAAACTTGTGATTCAAAACATTTCCTATGAGATGAAATTAAAAGTGGAAAACCCTTCATTGTTCTGGGAGACGAGCCTTGTTTCGTTTAAAGAGCATTTTTATGAAAACTGGTTCATGAAAGAAGGCGTGGAAAGTTTCGACACGATTGAGCGTGTGTTGGGACCGATCTTTTCACCAAAGAACGAATTTATCTTGCCGCTTGATTGGATCTGGGGAGAACAAGAATACGATGAAACTCAGGAAACCGATGTGGTCGTTGAGGAAGAAACGGAAGAAAACACGACTCGTCAACGTGTGACTGACTGGAATTCGGTCATCAAAGCCTGGAGTTATGTGTTTCAGTTTTTACAAACGTATGGAGAGTTTTCGTTAGCCGATTTAGCGACTATGCCATTAGAAGTCCAGGACCTATGGTTTGAAGAATCAGAAACAATAGATTTATGGATGATGTTTGATCGAAAGCCGCTTAAGGTGCAGGTGTTGCATCGACAGGAAGAAACGATCAACGATGAGCGCGAAATCTTGCTTTATAAACTGATGCAGGAATATCCGCAATTTCAAGTGTTTGAAGGCTCGAAGATTTTTACAAAATTTGATCATCGTGCAAAGCCCTTCGTCTGGCATCGCATGAAAATCACCCCATTTAAAATTTGTGTAGAGGAGGAGAAAGCATGAGTGCTGAAACCATCAAAAAAGCGTCTGCTGTCTACTTTACGCTTTTAAAAGAGAAAGTCATCGATGAAAATAGTGAGCACTTCCAGACGTATTTCGACCCGGAAGTCAGACAGACGGTTCTGTTATTAGCAGATGAATCAGGTACATATATCATCGAATCAGCGAAACGAATTCAATTAGTCGTCCAGCCAACCGGCTCCGTGTTTGCGACGAATTTTACTCATATGAAAGATAAACACAAGCAAATTGAAACGAAAAAACACTTTCATCTGATTAGTGTTGTGATCATGTCGTTTTTAGCAAGCATCGACCGCAACCAGGCTGCGAAAATACGTTCGCAACGGGAAGGAATTAGCTTTTACGCATTGGAACGGCAAGTGAACGAGCTCATCATGAATTGGGATACTATGCTGAAAATGAACCCTTCTTTTGGTGAAGCGGAGAAAATCGATATGAAGGAAGTCGTAACCACGTGGAAGTACATGGAAGTGGACACCGATGACTTTGGCGTCAAAAAAGCGAATCGCCGTACGAGAATTGGGTTGATTACGACAGCGATGCGCTTGTTAGAGACCGAGGGATTGATCGTTGTGCTTGACCGTGACGAGATTCCAAAAGGGATTCCAAAGCAAGAGCTTTTTGAGCGGATTGAATACTTATACCATGATTATGACCGGTACGAAATGTTTAAGAAATTAGTCACAACTGAGGAGGAAGAGCATGCCGAAAATCAATCGAATTAGAATTGTTGGCCTCAAGTATGATGGCATGCAAAAGCAATACAAAGACACAACTTTTAACTTCCATAATGAGACAACTTCAACCAATGGGTTAATCTCAATGATGAATGGCGGCGGAAAAGGAGTATTTTTGCAAACCATCTTCCAAATCCTTAAGCCAGGAACATCGTGGGGAAAACAAAATAACCGTTATTATCAGCAGTTCTTTTTTAATCATAAAGAGCAGTTTATTCCTTATACCTTTCATGTGGTGATTCAGTGGGAATTGGACGGTGCCGACCATAGGCATCTCATCACTGGAGGAATGTTCTCAGCCGAGCAGCGGATTTCGATGAGTGAGGAAAGTGAAACTGAAAAGAAAACCTTGGAACAAGAAGCGAAAATTCTTCCGAACATTACTTTTTACACAAGAGAATTTGAGCGCCAAGAAGAGGCAGGCCTAGAGCATATCCCCCTCTTTGAAAATGAAGAAACTGCTGATATCGACGGCTTGAAGGACTATTTAAAATGGAATGGCTATGACGTTTACCGTGACATGAAAAAGCATTATCGCATCCTTGATACGTATGGAATTGACCGAAAAGACTGGGATATTTTAAAGGACATCAATAAGGATGAAGGTGGCGTTGGCAAATACTTTGAAGGTGCGGAAGATGATCATTCGTTGTTCCAAAAACGAATCATCCCGACGGTTAGCAAAGTGTTGCATCGAACTGAGCATCAAAAGAACGATCTTGTGGAGATTTTTAAAAGTCAGGCAAGTATTGCAAAGGACCTGCCTGTGCTGTTAAAACGGGAGCAAGCTCATAAAGAGTTTTTAGAAGACATTGTTCCGTTTGAAGACCATTTAGTAACTGGGATTCAGCATAAAGAAGTCGTCGATGAAAGCATCAAGGTTGGACGACAATTGCTTGGGGCGCTAGAGCATTTGCTGCAAGCGGAACGAGAAACGCTGGTTACGCTAGAGAAAGACCTTGAGAAATTAATGGTGAAGCAAGACGATTTACGCTTTCAAAAAGACAACTTAGAATACGCCAAGGCTCACAGAGAGGTCCGCGATTGGGAGAAAAAGTTAGGTGAAGAACAGAAGAAGCATGAAGCATTACAAGAGGTTGTGCAAGCAAAACAGGACCGTAAAGACGAGCTCGCGTTTCTAGTTTTATTAAAAGAGTGGAGTGAAAACGAGCAAAGCATTCGTGCCCTATCGCAACAGATTGCGAAGTTGGAGCAAAATAGTGGCTTAGAGCAAGTAAACCAACGCATGGAAGAAATCAAAGCAGAAGCAGCAAAGCAATGGGAAGAATCCTCATTAGCCATAAAAGAAGCGATTAAGCAGTATTTTGGCTATCAAAAGTTTTTAAAGAAAAAAGCAACCGAGCTGTCGAAACAGGATAAACAAAAGACAACGGAGATTGCTAAGCTTAAAACCGAGATTGATTTTCTCTACACGCAAATCCATACCTTTGAATCGAAGGAAGCAACGCTCATCAAGGAATTTGGTGACCGTTTAACTTATGATTTAAAAGGCTTTATTGAGAACCTTTCGAAACAAATTGAGGATAAAGAGAAGCAGTTAACCGACTTGCAAGCGAAAGAGAAGGCTTCGAATGAAAAGCAAAATGAATTGGCTACCCAACATGGGACACTTGTGCAATCGGTTGAGTTCTCGGAAGAAAAATGCGAGGAATTGAAGGAAGCCAATGAGCAGCAAAAGCAAAAAGAAGTGAAACTAGTTGATAAGCTTCATGGTTTACTAGCTGAAGTGACCGCACCTTTAACCAATGCACTGTTATCGAAATATAGTCTACAAATCGAGGACCTTCTTGCTGAGAATCGTCAACAAGCGGAAGAATTGAAGAAAGAGCTTTGGGAAACCCAGCTTGATCATTCGTTAAATGATGAGCCATTTTGGGTTGCCAATAAAGACGTCAAAGAATTGAAGGAATGGATCGATGAAAAAACGGGCATCGATGTCTTTTATGGAACGCAATTCCTTCAGTCGCTAAGTCCAGAAGAGATGGCGAAATCGCTTATGACGTATCCGCTTCTGCCATTTGGTTTAGTCGTAAGCGGACAGCAATGGCAAAAAATCAATCAGCAGGTTCTTACAGGGAGAATGTATAAGAGTCCAGTTCCGATTTTTATGCGTGAGGAAATGAACGGGGAAAAGCAAGAGTCCGCATTTGTGATGGTCAATGGAACCGAACATGAGCTTTTATCCGATAAAAATCAGTTTACCAACTGGAAAATCCAGATTGCGAAAGAACTAGATGAAAAGAAAGAAACACTGGTAGAGATTGAGAAAACAGAAGCGTCTTTGCGTGGGATTTTAAAGGAGATCGATCGATTTTTAGCTAATGACCTTTCGAGTGAAATTGAAAGGACGCTTGGTCAAGAACAAAATGCACTCGCCGCGAAGAAGACAAAGTTACAGGAAATCACAACGCAACAAGAGAAAGAAAAGGAATTACAGCTTCAGCTTAAAGAGCAACGAAAAAAGGCGAAGCAAAAGGTCGAAAAGCTGACAAAAGATGTGGAAACCTTAACTGCGTTTGAAGGTGAGAAAGAGCTGCATCAAGAAAATAAACGTGTCAAGCAAGAGAAAGAGAAACAACAAGAAGCATTGGTCAAGCAGCAGGAGGAACTTGGTAGCGAGTATGAAAGTGTCGTGAACCGACAAAACGAGTGGAATCAAACATATGTAGAATGGAAGCTCACTACTGAACAAAGTATTAAGCAGATCGCGTTCTTTATTGAAGAAGCGGCGTTCCCTGTTGAGGAAAAAGCGGAAGCGACTGAAGAAGTACCTCGTTTATCTTCTCATGTTTTAGAAGAAATCAATGGAAGCATTGATGAGCTGAAACAACTCCATAAATCAAAAGAAGAGCAGGCGAGCGAATTAATCAAGATTCAAGCAACAAAAGATTCGGAACAAAAGCAGCAAAAGAAACTTGAGAAAAAACTGAAGGCGATTAATGAGGAATGGAAAGATGCTGCTGAGCCAGATGAGCCGATTAGCATTCTAGAAAATATGCTGCAAACTGCAAGTAAGGAAGTTAAGGCAGCGGAGAAAGAAGAACGTGAGCAAGGAACAGCGGTAACCGTTGCTGAAACATCTCTAAAGCATTCGACCGAACAGCGTGAAAAGGCAGGGAAGAAAGTTGCCAAGCACGAGAAGCAGCCGGAAGAATGGGAAGAGCATGATTTAGAGGTCAAAGAAGTTGAAATCAAAGACCAAACAAAGCTCACCAAAAAAGACATCAAGGACACAGAGAAGCAGCAAAAAGAGACAGAAACAAATATCACCAATTATGAAGGTGATTTGTTTACGTTATCGGTTGTTCTAAAAGAGGACGCAGCTAGCTTTACCGATGAGGATGTAGAAAAAATTAAGGCTCAAGGAAAGAAATGCATCTTAGCCTGGTGTGATGATCATCAAAACATCCAAGAAGAAGGCAAAGAGAAGCATGCGAAAATCGAACAGTCACTACGTAATCTTAAGCTTGCGATTGAAGGCAAGGATTGGGAGATTCGGTTTAAAAATGAAGTCTTAACCACACTGGACCATATGGATACAAGACATTATCACCATATTCAAAGTGTCGTGAAAAACATGAAGCGTTTTTCACAAAGTGGTTTGGAGCAATTAGAACGCGATAAAGAAAGAGCAGAAAAGGCACAAAGCTTCTGGGCAAGCCGTGCGAGCATGAAAGTGATGGGTATTTCTGAATCGATTCGCTCGATGATTAGCAAAATGAAGCTGAAGAATGAACGAGGTTCGTTCCCACTTGTTCAGCTAAAAGAAGACATTTTACCGAAAAAAGCGGAAGAAATTGAGCCCCTTCTAAAACAGCATTTCGTGTCAGCAATCAACAAAATCACGAAGCAATTTGATCGAATCGATGATGGGAATCGTGAATTAGATCAGGAAATCAAACAACTGATTAGCGATGAGCAAATTCTATTTGTTTCGCTTCGAAACCGATACCCTGAACTTCTCGTTTATAACATGCGAACAGATAATGCCTTTATGTACGGAAAACCGCAACGTGAGCATTATTCAACCTGGCAGACGATTAACCAAGGTTCGAAGACAAAATCAGACGGTAGTGGCGGACAAAAACTATCCGCTCGTATGGTCATGATGATGATGCTATTATCCGTTAAGGGTGAAACCGACCAAAGTTGGGTTCCACTAGTCGTTGATAATCCATTCGGACAAGCCGCATCGGCGCACGTACTTGACCCAATCTTCGCGGTAGCTGAGAAACTGAAATTCCAATTCATCGTCGTGACGCCGCCTGAACTGGTGAAAACCGAAATCAGTCAACGCTTTGATGCGTATTATAAATTGGACTTTATTCGTGAAAAAGGGAAAGAAATTGTTTCGGATACGATTGTTCCCGCGTTTCGGATTTATCAAGGGGAAGAAGTTGTTACTCAATAAAGTGTTAAATAGGGAAAATCCCACTTTCTATTTTGGAAAGTGGGATTTTTCTTTGGTGATGGTTTATTTGACTGGGACAGTGAACCTGTCCCTAGAGCCCCTTCGGCCTACCCTAATAATAATAATATGACAACCTTTGTATAAAATCAAAAAACCGGGTCAAAGTTATTGAACGACCCAGTTTATATAAAAATCCCAAATTATTTAACCTCGAACTGTCCCATCATCCCGGCATCTTCATGTTCAAGTATATGGCAATGATACATAAAGATCCCTTTATGGTTAAAGGTAGCAATGACTCGAACGGTTTCATCTGGATAAATCAGAATGGTATCCTTCCAGCCAGTCTCGTTAGCGGGTGGGGGATTTCCGTTTCGATCTAAAATTTGAAATTGGACACCATGCGCATGGAATGGATGTGCCATGCCACCCATCATTCCGCCCATTCCGGAGTTCTCGTTCGAGATTTCCCATATTTCGGTGTCATGAACATTTAAATGCTCATCAATTCGATCCATTGCCATTTGCTTCCCGTTAATATTGACATTGGGTCCCATCCCTTGCATAACAAATTCTCTTGTCCTGACGGCGCTTGACGGGTCAATTTTTTGGATATCTGTTAATTTTTCAGGGATGTTGAATGTTTCTTTCGCTTCGGTTGATACGACAAACTCCATTAGTTTTGCTCCAGTAACCTGGTCTGTTAAAGTAATCCTTTCACCTAGTTGATAATCTGAAAAATCAACAATGATTTCCGCTCGCTCAGCTGAACTTAAAACAATATTTGACATCTCAACAGGTTTTTCAAGGAAGCCGCCATCACTAGCAATTTGAACAAAACCTTGACTATTGCTCAAGCTGAACTGATAAATTCTAGCATTTGAACCGTTTAATAAACGAAGACGCACCTTTCCTTTAGGTACTTCTAAATAGGGATTTATGGCTCCATTTACTAGAACTGTATTTCCTTGAAGTCCCATCATGACATCGTGCATGCTTAAATCGTACTCGACTTTCCCATTAGAACTCAAATTTTTATCTTGAATCACTAATGGGAAATCGTTTACTCCATACTCTTTTGGAATAGGCATGTTTTCCGATACTTCATCATCGATATAAAATAAACCGGCAAGACCTTTGTATACTTGTTCTCCCGTTTTATGAAGGAGGTGAGGATGATACCAAAGGGTTGCAGCTGGCTGGTTTATCGTAAAATTTGGCTCCCACGTTTCACCTGGAAGAATTCCTGTATGTGGTCCACCATCTCGTTCTCCATCCACTTCAAGGCCATGCCAATGGACAGTGGTTGCTTCAGCGAGTTCATTTTTTACTTTGACGGTGACCTTTTCGTTTTTCTTAACTCGAATAACAGGTCCGAGGTAACTTCCGTTATACCCTAGTGTATCTGTTACTTGCCCAGGTAAAAATTCACTTGTTGAACTCTGTGCAGTCAGGTGAAATTCAGCTTCATCTGGATTTGGATTCTTATCCTCTAGCAGTGGGGGAATCGGTAAAGGTTTTTCACTTGGCGTGATCGCCTCCGATTCATTTTCAGTATGGTTTATAGGATCCATTCCCATGTTACTTATAAATAAAGTTAGGCTAACGACAGTGATAGCTACTAAAGCTAGCGCTAGACCTATTCCTTTTCTCATCATTCTTCCTCTCTCCCTTTAAATGTAGAAAGTGGCTAATTATTCGTATAGCGACCTTCCATAATTCGTGCGAACCTAGATACCTATATAGGTATTTAGATCGACATAGCTAACCTCAAAGCTTATTTAATTCCAATCTACCTTAAAAATATGCATTTTTAATGGATTTCCACCATTTCGTATTACTTTATAGGAAAAATTTTTGTATGCATCATTTTGCGCTCTATATATGATCGTCATCTTATCCGTAGTTTTCATTGCATTGTCGAACAAAACATTAAACAAGTTCAAGGCTATTATTTTGGAAAGCCTCAGTCCAGTCCGGTGAGGTTTTTTAGGAATCGCACAAATAATTAGATGAAATCCACCCTTACTCTCTTCACAAGGCCTTCCTGACAGGACCGCCAAGCAGCGCAAGAGTTTATTTCGCAGAAGAATGTCCAATATGGTGAAGTCCATCTTGTTAAAGATCCGAACAGGGAAAAGGCCCTGATTGATTTAACTGGAACAAGAATTTCTTATTGAATGACCCGTTTTTTTTCATCATAAATAAAAATAGCCTGTAGGAAGTAGGAGACCGTCCCCTAGTGACAAAAGCACGAAAAATGACTAGAATAATAGAAAGACTAGGACATCAGGACTGATCGAATATGAGGTGGATCATGAAATTAAATAAACTTCCAATGTCACTAGAAACCAAGATCATTGGCTCAAATATTTTAAACGCGTTATTTATTATTTTAATATTCACAACCATTTCGATTGTCATTGAATATAGGCAAGTAGAAAAACAAATGGGCAATCAAGCTCTGCAGTTGGCGATTGCGGTTTCATCAATGCCATCTGTTAGGCATGCATTTGAGGAACAAGACCCATCTCAAACGTTACAACCCATCATGGAGAATATTAGAAAGCAGACGGGCGCAGAATTCATCGTCATAGGAAATACGGATGGAGTTCGATATGCCCATCCCGACCCCAAAAAAATTGGCTTACATATGGTTGGTGGAGATAACACCAGGGCGTTACAGGGACAATTTTATGTTTCTAAAGCACAGGGTTCGCTCGGTATGTCGATTAGAGGGAAAGGCCCTATTATAAACGAGGACGGTAGGATCATTGGGGTTGTCTCTGTAGGATATTTAAAATCAGATTTAAAGGAAAATGCCATCAAACGTT
Organism: Mesobacillus maritimus; assembly: GCF_044803185.1. Classification (GTDB taxonomy): domain Bacteria; phylum Bacillota; class Bacilli; order Bacillales; family Cytobacillaceae; genus Mesobacillus_B; species Mesobacillus_B maritimus_B. The sequence goes on along the minus strand of NZ_CP085225.1, from coordinate 2,841,977 downwards.
GGGGAGAAATAGGGATTATTGCGTTTTTTGTTGTGGTCATTGGCGTGTTTGCAAGTTATTTCCTTGCTAGAAATATCCGTAAGACCACTTTAGGATTAGAGCCACATGAAGTGACTTCATTATTTTTAGAAAGGAATGCAATTCTTTACTCCATAAAGGAAGGAATCATCTCAGTAGATAAACATGGTTATATAACGATGATTAACCAATCCGCTAAAAATCTGTTAAATGTGGAGGAGGATGTTGTTCATAAAAAAATTGAAACCATTCTTCCCAATACCGAGGTATACAAAGTATTAGAAACAGGAAGTCCAGACCGCGACCATGAAATCACATTAAGTAACAAAAGTATCATTTTAAATCAAACTCCTATTATTGAAAATGACCAGGTGATTGGAGCCGTTTCAACCTTTCGAGATAAGACAGAGATTAATAAGATGCTAGAAACCCTGTCTGAAGTACGAAGATATTCGGAGGATTTACGAGCGCAGACCCATGAATTTTCAAACAAATTATATGTCCTTTCCGGTTTATTACAACTGGGGAAGTATGATGAAGCGATTGAGATGATTCAAGCGGAATCTTCCGCACATGAGAGTCAAAATAAGATTATTTTTGAGCAAATCCATGATCCTAAAATTCAGGCCTTACTCCTAGGGAAACTAGGAAAGGCTTCAGAGAAAAAAATTCAGTTTATCATAGATGATAATTGTAGCATCAATGAACTTCCAAGCCATTTATCCTTTGCGGATATCACGTCTATTATCGGAAACCTAATTGATAATGCATTTGATGCAATTGAAGGAAAAAAAGAGGGCAGGGTGACTTTCTTTGCGATTGATGTTGGAGACGATCTGATTATTGAAGTAGATGATAACGGTCATGGAGTTTCAGAACAGGAAACAGATAAGATCTTTGAAATCGGTTACTCCACGAAGGAAGGAAAGGATCGAGGTTATGGTTTAGCCATTGTGAACCAGGTTGTAAATAATCTGAATGGCTCTATTGAAGTGCAGTCTAAAAGTGGGGATGGGACCATTATATCCATCTATCTGCCAAAAACAATCTAGGTATATAGCATTTTATAGAGAGGGGATTGGATATGATAAATGTAGCGATTGCAGAGGACGATTTTCGCGTTGCTTCGATTCATGAGCAATTTTTAGAAAAATTGGGTGGATTCAAGGTTGTTGGGAAAGCGCTAAATGCCCGAGAAACGTTTCGTCTTCTAGAAAACGAAATGGTAGATGTTTTGTTACTAGATAACTACCTACCGGACCAAAGTGGGACTTTACTTCTTCCTGAGCTAAGGAGGAATCACCCTAAACTTGATATTATTTTCATTACGGCATCCACAGAAGGGGCTGTGGTAGAATCGTCGATTCGGAATGGGGTTCTAGATTATATCGTTAAACCAGTTACGTTTAATCGGTTCAAACTGGCTTTAAATAAGGTAGTAAATCGGAGGCAATTGTTTGAATCAAATGATGAGTTCAATCAATCTGCAATTGATCAGATTTTTGCTAGTAGTCCAACGAAATCGAACTCAGTTTTACTCCCAAAGGGGATTGACCCTTTGACACTTTCAAAAGTGGAAGAAACGTTAGAATCCCTTGAGCATGGGATAAATGCAGAGGATTTAAGTGAGTATTTAGGTGCCTCCAGAACGACCGCAAGAAGGTATCTAGAGTATTTAATTTCAGTTGGAAAGGCAAAAGCGGAGCTCGAGTATGGGATTGTAGGCAGACCAGAGCGGAAATATTATTTAATTTGACTTAATGGCTATATTAAGTAAATTGGTGCACTTAACTAAAAAAGTTGCTGGAACAGAAGGGACGCCCACGGAGGCTAACACCTGTAGCGGAAAGCAATAAATGAGTTTAACTGGAAGAAGGCAACGTAACAGAAGCATCCTCTTTAACCTAGAGGGTGTTTTTTTTGGCTTTGTATTTAGATAGGCTGGTTTGTGTCAAAGTTGTGAACAAAATGAACAAAATAAACAGAAAGTTTTCTATAGTATTTAAATTGTAAACGGTTACATTTTCGTAATTTTCATTTATTTTGAATATATGGACAAGTGATAAGTAAACAAAGGGGGAAACAAAATGAAAAAAAGATTTGGCATTGCTTCAATATTAATGCTCCTTTTAGCAGTTGGATGCTCAAGCCAGTCATCTAGTGGAGGAGAGACAAACGAAAACGGAGAATGGACACCAACCCAACCAATTGAAATTACAGCACCTGCAGGTCCGGGTGGCGGATGGGATACAACAGCACGTATGGTATCACAGGTATTTGAACAGGAAAAAATCATTGACCAACGCTTACCAGTAGTAAATAAAGCTGGTGGAGGAGGAGCCATTGGTTGGGCTTATATCGCTGGTAAAAAGGAAAGTCCATATCATTTATTTGTTGCTTCACCACCATTAGTATTGGTTCCATTGAATGGTCAGTCTGAATATAGCCACGAAGACTTTACGCCACTTGCTAATGTGATTGCTGATTACGGTGCATTCGTGGTCAAAGCGGATGCAAAATGGAATAACTTAAACGAGTTATTTGAAGACATGAAAAAGGATCCAGCTAGTGTGAGTGTCATTGGTACTTCATCTCCTGGAAGCATGGACCATATGCAATTTGTAAAGATTGCGAAAGCAGCAGGTGTAGATGTAACAAAGATTAAGTATATTTCCGATCCAGATGCAGGCGGATTAACAGCTGTTCTAAACGGAAGTGTAGATGTTTATACAACTGGAGTAGCTGAAACAATTGAACAAGTTAAAGCAGGCAAAATAAAAGTCCTTGGGATTACTTCCGAAGAGAGATTAGAAGGAGAGGTTTTAGAAGACTTCCCAACAGCTAAGGAACAAGGAATTGATGAAACGTTCGTAAACTGGAGAGGTTTCTTTGGCCCTGCCGATATGGATTCTGCTGCCGTAAAATACTATGAAGAAAAGTTTCAAGAGTTAAGTGAGTCACCAGCATGGGACGAAATCCGCAAAAAATATGGCTGGGGAGAGCTTTATATGAATAGTGAAGAGTATGCTGAATTCTTAAATCAAGAAGCTGAAAGCATGAAAGCGCTCCTTGATGAATTAGGGCTAGCTCGATAGGTTCTATTGAAATATAAGCAGAAACGAAAGATAGAACAATAACATGTTCTATCTTTCATTCTATTAATAAGAGGTGAAATAAAATGCTGAAAAGGATCAATCAAAAAATTGCTCTTATACTAGCAGTTATAGCAGGAATTTATCTGTTTTTAAGCTATAACTTACCGAAATACCCAAACGCAATCATCGATGCCGATGTAGTTCCAATTGGTCTTGGTTATCTTTTATTGTTTTTAGCTATACTTTTATTTCTTGATAAAACCGTTGAATCAGAGGCAGAAAAGCAAAAAAGAAAAATTTCTAAGAAGAATCTATTGGTGTTAGGTGCTGTATTTGGTTTTATTTTAATCTATATTTCCTTTCTTGAAATATTAGGGTTTTTACTCATGACATCCATATTTATTTTTGGTTGTTCCTTATTCCTAGGTTATAAAAAGCATATCACTAATGGAATTGTTTCCATTGTTTTCTCTTTTGCAATCTATGCTCTATTTAATTATTTACTAAGAATCAATCTACCATCAGGAATTATTCCATTTTAATAGGGAGGGAAGAGAATGGAAGCATTTCAAGGATTAATGTCGGGATTTCAGGTCGCATTTAGCTTGCAAGGAATCCTGTTTATATTTATAGGTGTATTTGTTGGTACTTTTATTGGGATGATGCCTGGTTTAGGTCCGATTAGTGCCATTGCGATTATGATACCCATTACCTACACCATGGATCCAACCGTTGCTTTAGTAATGATGGCAGGTGTTTATTATGGGGCTATATTTGGTGGCTCTAGTTCTTCAATTCTTCTAAATGCCCCTGGTGTAGCTGGAACAGTTGCGACGGCATTTGATGGCTATCCGATGGCGCAGCAAGGGAAAGCAGGAAAAGCGCTAGCCATCGCGGCAATCGCTTCGTTCACAGGCGGTACAGTCAGTGTTATTCTATTAATGCTCTTTACTCCTGTCTTATCGGCAGTGGCCGTTTCATTTGGACCAGCTGAATACTTCGCATTAATGTTTATGGGTCTAACGGCCATTTCAAGTTTATCGGACGGTTCAACAATAAAAGCATTTATCTCGGCGACGCTAGGATTTATTGTTGTAACAATCGGGATTGATAGCCAAACAGGAACGAGTAGGTTTACGTTTGGGAATGCTAACTTGCTAGAGGGAATTGACTTTTTAGTGATTGCACTTGGTTTATTTGCTTTAGCTGAAGTTTGCACGCTCATTTTGAATCGAAAAGACGATAGCATGAATAATAATAAGGATTTAGGTAGTTTACGTTTAACTAGGCAGGATATGAAGGAAATGAGCGGGCCGATGACTAGACAGTCCTTTTTAGGATTTATCATTGGTGTCTTGCCGGGCGCTGGGGCCACGATTGCCTCTTTTATCGCTTATATCACGGAAAAGAAACTAGCCAAAAATCCAGAAGAGTTTGGGAAGGGCTCCATAAAAGGATTAGCTGCTCCTGAAACTGCGAATAATGCAGCGACTAGCGGAGCCTTTGTACCACTGCTTAGTTTAGGGATTCCGGGTTCAGGAACGACCGCTGTCTTATTAGGTGCTTTCTTGGTTTTAGGTGTCCAGCCAGGTCCATTATTAATTCAAGACCGACCAGAAATTTTCTGGGGAATCATTGCCAGTATGTATGTCGGCAATATCTTTTTATTAATTTTAAACTTACCGTTAATTCCATATATCGCAAAAGTGTTAAGAATCCCAAGACCTTTACTAATCTCACTGGTCATCATCTTTAGTTTAATTGGGGTTTATGCGATTAGTTTTAACATATTGGATTTGTATCTATTGGTCGCATTTGGAATCCTCGGGTTTCTAATGAGAATGTTTTCATTTCCTCCAGCCCCGTTCATCCTTGCATTTATCCTTGGAGGAATGATGGAACAAGCATTGCGACAAACATTAACCATTTCCAATGGAAGTTTTGGTATCTTCTTAGATAAACCGATTGCATTAACTCTTATTATCATAAGTGCGATTACTCTTTTAATACCTCTGTTCACCAAAAAGGGAAAAGTAAAAGTGGATAAGGGAATCGACAAGAATGCATAGTTCGGGCATTATACCGGCGTTTCGGATTTATCAGGGAGAGGAAGTCGCTGTTACGAAATAAGAATCTACCTATAAAAATCCCACTTTCTATTTTTGGAAAGTGGGATTTTTATTTTGGTCTCAGTCCACTAGACTGAGACAGTGAACTGTCCCTTTGTCCCTAGACCTGTTCTTCCTTTCCTGATATAATTTTATTTTGGTTCTCGAAAGGAATGATCTTATGAAACATGCTTTGATTTTTTTCGCTCAGTTGTTTTTTCTTATTGCCATCTATCAAGTTTCAAACTATATTGTGAGCTTCCTAGAGCTTCCTGTACCTGCTAGTGTCTTGGGGATGATTCTTTTATATCTTTTAATGAGTAATGGAATCGTTAAGTTGAAGTATATTGAGGTCGCTGCATCATTTTTGTTGAAACATCTCTCTTTGTTTTTTATTCCTATTGCGGTCGGTTTAATGGATTACGGTGGATTGATCCAAACGAGTGGAATTCAATTAATCGTGGTGATTGCTGTTAGTAGCATGATCGGATTATTTGTCACAGGGGGCTTAACCCAATTATTAGCAAGGAAGAAAGTACAAAAGGAAGAACGCTATCATGAACAGTCTCACTCTCATTAGTATCTTATTAACCATTGTTGTGTATATGGGGGCAAGAAAATTTGCGCATCGTGTCCCATCTCCGTTCACAATCCCGATTTTGACCACAACGATTATCATCATTTGCATTCTTCGTTTTTCGGGTATAAGTTTTGATGAATACGCACAGGCGAAAGACTGGATTACCTCTTTGCTTGGTCCTGCCACCGTTGCTCTTGCCGTTCCTTTGTATAAAAATAGAGAAATTATCAAGGAAAAATTAATGCCTGCTATCCTTGGACTGTTTATCGGTACACTGTCAACCATTGTTTCTGCTATATGGTTAGCCAAGGCATTACATTTGTCTGAAAGTTTACAAGCCGCTTCTGCGGTAAAGGCTGTAACGACCCCCGTTGCGATTGAGACGGTTCAGATGCTTGGCGGTGACACTACACTAACCGCTGCTTTAGTTGTTGCCTCTGGCCTATTTGGCGCAATATTTGGACCCATTCTATTAACCATGATGAACATCTCAGATCCATTTTCGCGGGGGCTTAGTATCGGAACCGTTTCTCACGCGATTGGTACTAGTCAAATAATGGGGGAAGGACCAATCCAAGGCGGAGTCTCAAGCGTGGCAATGGGCACAGCCGCTATCATCACACCAGTTATTCTTGCGGTGTTATATCGGTTTTTGTAAGGGGAAGACAGAGGATACTCCGAGGTTTGATGGATACACATATATGCAAAAATCCCACTTTCTATTTTGGAAAGTGGGATTTTTGTTGGGAAGTAGTCTACTAGACTGGGACCGGGACAGTGAACCTGTCCCTGTGTCCCTAATCCCTTGTCGTAGGATCGGATATTCTGTTTGTAGACTCTGGGATTGCATCATAAAGGGCAGGGTCTACGTCGTGAATGGATCCGTCCGCTAAGCCTTTAAATACCTCATATAATGGAACCTTTACTGTTTCTTTCAACATTCCGGCTTGTTTTTGTCCAAGGGTTTGGCTTTGTCCTTTAATCTCAATCAACATGATCGCTGAATCATTTAAGGCAAATGCTCCTAGAGCTGTACCAGGAAGGTTGACATCAGGATATTTTTGAATAGCTCCAAAATGGGAGTTCCCTCTTTGTAGAGCTTGAGCAGAAAGGGCATTGACTTGTTTACCAAGTTTTAATACATCCTCATCCACTTCATATTTATCACCTGTAAATGGATCTGTGTAAGGATCAGCAACGACTGCAGCAAATTGAACAGGTACAGATCGATTATCTTCATCCGATACTGTGTTAAATCCGCGATGGTGGACATCGACAAATACATCAGGTTTAAATTCTTTGAACACGCCAGTCACAGTTCTTGCTTCGGCTGTTACATAGAAGCCACCGTAATTGCTGTTATTGGTAGTTCTACTATTTAGGAATTTTGCTATTTCTTCCTTATCTTCATTTTCCACCCTGAAATCTAGGTTTGGATTGTAGTCTCTGTTTTGGTCGTAACCAGGGATGCCGTACACAATACGGCCATTATTATTTTGAGCGCGCTCACTGCCATCTGCGTTATAGTACCACGGAGCTAATGTACCAGCAGGCAAGTCAATATTCTCTGGAAGCCATGCTTGGTGCGTATATCGGGTAGGGTACCATTTGCCTTCATACTGGTTATCTGACCCTTCTGGATTAATCCTTGGCATGATCCAAATGGATACTTTATCAAGAATTTCATCTACTTCTTTTCCACCACTCGAAAGCTTTTGGATAATATCAATAGCTGCTTCAGTTCCAAGTTGCTCATTGCCATGAATTTGTGTAGTGATTAACACTCTCTTTTTGTTTGGATCAGCATCCCCAAATTTTACGAGATAAAGAGGATCTCCTTTATCCACATCTGTCTTATACCCATCTAAAGTATGATTAGAATACCCTACAACCTCTAATTTCATTTTCCCTTTAGAAGACGCCTCTAGCTTTGTGAGTGTCTTGGCTAAATCCTCATTTGACAAATAGCTAGATAAGGAAATATTTTGCTCATTTTCGATGTACGGCCCATTTGGGTTTGATTGAGGGTTAGCTAAGGCAGTCGACGATAGGACCATCGATAATGCCATTGCAGTTGGGATCACCACTTTTGATATTTTTTTCATGTTAAAACCTTCTTTCTAAAATTGGTATTTACTATTAATGAATAGTAGAAATCTTGTGTTAACTAAGATTTTAACAGCGCTAGAACAAATAATTAACAGAAAATTTTAATAACCGGTAAAAATGGTAATAAATCCCTCATTTTCTGTTATCTATCAATATGTCAATAGTAGTGGTAACTAGTAGATTTGAACGATAAGTAGGTGTATTCCTCTATTTCGTTGGGCCTAGTCGTTCATAAAGGAATTTGAAGTAATAGAGCCTCATCTTTATCGCTTAAAAGAATAGATAGTAAAAATAGGCAGATAGGAATATTGGGAACTGGCCAATGAACCTGTCCCTGTGTCCCTGAAAATCCATGTCAGATACACTTCCAAGTTTATAGTTTAATCTAAGACTCTATTATATTCTTTGTCTTGTAGGAAGAATTTGAAGGAGTTGAGGCTGATGGCAAGCAAACCAGAGAAAACAATTAGTAGAAGGGACTTTTTGAATCAAGTAGGAAAGGTAGGTGGAGCGATTGCGGTTTATGGAGCAATGGATTCGCTAGGATTACTAGGATCCTCTATGTTTGCCAGTGCGGCGGAATTTCATGCTCCAAAGAAAAGCGATTTGGTGATGGCCAATAAAACAGGCAAGAAAGTAATCATCATTGGAGCGGGCATAGCCGGTTTAGCTTCGGCCTATGAACTAGGGAAAGCAGGCTATGACTGCGTCTTACTAGAGGCTCGCGATCGTGTTGGCGGTCGAAACTGGACCGTTCGAAATGGAACAGAAGAAACGGAAATTGGCGGCGTCAAGCAAGTAGCGAGGTTTGACAAAGGTCAATACATGAATGCAGGTCCCGCGCGAATTCCGCAACATCATGTAACCATAGATTATTGCCGCGAACTTGGGGTTGAACTAGAAGTTTTTACGAATGTAAATGACGCTGCCTACTATTATCATGAGAATGCAGGTCCATTATCTGGCAAAAAGATCAGAAAAAGAGAGATTAAAGCAGACACTCGTGGATATGTCGCCGAATTGTTATCAAAAGCACCCCCCTCAGCCTTAGACCAATCCCTCAGTTCGGAAGATATAGAAAAATTAATGGCCTTCTTAACGCGTGATGGTTCGTTAACGAACGGAAAATATACCGGGACAAGCTATCGCGGTTATGTAGAAAATGACCTTCCAGGGGCAGGCTTGAAACCAGGAACAGTGGGGACCCCTTATCCATTCAGCCAAATCCTTCAATCAGGCATGATGAATAACTTCAGCTCCGAATACTCCTTTGATCAGCAGATGTTGGTGTTCCAGCCTGTGGGCGGGATGGATGCCATTCCTAAAGCATTGGCAGCAAAGCTTCCAGGGAAAATTACCTTTGGTGTGGAGGTACAAGAAATCCGTCAAACAACAGATGGTGTTCGAATTGTTTATAAAAATGGAAAAGGAAAGGGCCCAGTAAAAGAAGTCACTGGTGACTATTGCATTTGTACCATTCCATTATCTGTCCTTAAAAACATTCCTGCTGATTTTACCCCAGATATGAAAACTGCAATCAATAAAATTAATTATGCGCAAACAGGGAAAATTGGGTTCCAATTTAAAAACCGGTTCTGGGAGACAGAGGACCGAATCATAGGCGGGATGACAACAACCAATATGGATATTAATCAAATTTGGTATCCATCATACGGGTACTTATCCCAAAAGGGTGTTGTCATTGGTTATTACAACTTTGGCCAGGATGCCGTTAAATATGGAGACATGTCGCTGAAACAACGGGAAGCAGCGGCTTTAGCACAGGGAACGAAAATTCACCCGCAGTATACCAAAGAGATGGAACATTCCTTCTCTGTTGCTTGGCACAAAATTAACTATAACGAAGGGGGCTGGGCATCGTATTCTGCGTCTGACCGTCAAAACTATTATCCAATTTTAAATCAGCCGCAAGGGCGCATCTATTTAGCGGGAGAGCACCTGAGCTACATGACCGGTTGGATGTCAGGCGCATTTGAATCAGCGCGTGTTGCCGTCAGTGAGATTCATGAACGAACCATGAAGGACAGCAATAAACCAGCAAAAGTTAGTTGATATATTACTATAAAGGAGAGTGTTGTATGAGAAAAGCAAAATCGGTGGTTGCCTCAGTTGTGTTTGGGACAAGCTTATTTGTCGGTGCTTATGCATTTGCTGGCTCTGAAAAACAAGATTTAAAAACGAATGAGGTTGCGTTTTTCGGGAGTCCTGCGTCTTCGATTTCTAGCTCAGTATCCATCCCCAAACAATACAACCAGCTATGGATAAGTGGAACTGTACCGCCTACGCTAAATTCAAAAGGAAGTACCATTTACGAGAAATATGGCGATACGCAGAAGCAGGCGGAGGGAATCTTTGAAAATATGAAATCTCAACTCGAAGCAAAAGGTCTTTCACTCGAGGATGTTGTCTACCTTCGGGTGTATGTGGTCTCCGACCCAGCGAAAGGAGATAAACCTGACTATACCGGCTTTTTTAACGCCTATGGAAAATACTTTAATACAAATGAAAATCCAGTAAAAACGGCCCGTTCTACGGTCGGTGTAGATAGCCTTGTGAATCCGGAATGGTTGATTGAGATTGAAGCTTTTGTTGCTTATAAATAAGGATTGGAGTGATGAAACGTGTTACAGAACATAGGAGTTCCAGGATTAATTTTAATCCTTGTCATTGCATTGGTAATCTTTGGTCCATCTAAGCTTCCGGAAATTGGTCGAGCGTTTGGTCGAACATTAACAGAATTCAAAAATTCAACACGAGAACTTGTATCTGGTGACTCGGAGGAACAAAAGACGAAAGAGGTAGAAAATTCATAGGAGGGTAAGGGAGGGGGGATGTAGACCGCTATGGTTTACATCTCCTTATTTTTAAAAGGAAGTGATTGTATGATGGAAATGAGGATGCTTGAACACGCTACTGAATTCAGAAATCGGTTATTGATTGTTTTGGTTCTATTTTTTACGTTTTTCGTGGCTGCTTTCTCAATTGTTGAGCATATTTACAAGTGGTTAGTCGATTTGTCGAATGTAAAACTGACGGTTCTTGGTCCTACAGATATTCTTTGGGTTTACTTTGTCCTTGCTGGAACCTTTGCCTTAGTCGGCACATTTCCAATTGCATTGTTTCATTTTTGGAGATTTATCTCTCCCGCATTAAGCGAAGAGGAAAGAAAGGGCTTTTTGCTTTATCTTCCGGCGCTTCTTTTTTCCTTTGTAGTAGGAGTCTTGTTCGGCTTTTATATTTTATTCCCAAATGTTCTTACTTTCCTAACTAGTCTTGCTGGAGATCAAATGAACACGATGTTTACAGCAGAAAAATACTTCCGCTTTTTAATGAACCTTACGCTCCCAATCGGTTTTCTTTTTGAACTTCCCATTGTTGTGATGTTTCTAACTCGGATTGGAATCATTAATCCGGTTCAGCTTACAAAAGCGAGAAAAGTCGCCTATTTTTTATTAACGATTCTGTCCACTTTGGTTACTCCTCCCGATTTGATATCCGCTGTTCTCATGGCGATTCCACTTGCTCTTCTCTACGAACTTGGTATCACGCTATCTAAAATGGTGTATAGAAAGAAGCAAAAAATTGTCATCACAAACTAAAGTAACCAAGGCAACGATTGATTTAATCATTGCCTTTTTATTTTGTTCCGGTTGAGGTAGGAGTCTTTTCTTTATACCAATTAGACACATAGAAGAACCTCCACATATTATTTTCACAAAATAGAACAAACGTTCTCCAAGCTTATTCCCCCCCAAAAACCCTTAAGTAAATCCATCTGCAACTGACTTATTTTAATAGCAAAGTTTGCAGTTTCTATGGATTTCACAAAACGTTTAGAAGTCGACTTGCTTTTTTTAATAATGTGAAGTACGTCACATTTCGAATAAGGTGTAGAGATTATTATAACGGTGTATTCAGTAGATAAAAGGAGGAAAACGTGATGAACAAAATAAAAGTAGGTTTAGTGACAATAATAATTTCTGGGGCTGTCCTCGCTGGTTGTGGAGCAGATACGAATCAGAGCGAAGCACCTGTAGAAGAGGTGCAGGCAGAAACACAAACAAACCAACCGAAGGAGAGTGCACCTTCTGTCGAAACCACTAAATTTTTCTTCACAGCGGATGAGGGAGGGAGTATTTCCAAAGTAAATGCTTCGACAAATGAGCTAGTAGAAATCATTGAAGTTGAGGGGATAGCCCACAATGTACAGGTTTCTCCAGATGGGAAACTGCTTGGAGTAACGGTTGTTCCTCACGGGGAAGACTCACATGGAGAAGATTCCCACGGCGATCATTCAGAGAAAGGAAAAGCTTTATTTTTTGATATAGAAACAAATGAACTCATTAAGACAGTTGAAGTTGGGAATCATCCTGCTCACTTTGTTTTCACTGAAGATGGAAAATATGCTTTAGTTACGAATACTGAAGACAATAATGTTTCAATCATCGATGTAGACACCTTTTCTGTGATAGATACGGTTGAAACTGGGAAAGGTCCGCATGGGTTTAGAATTTCTGCAGACAGTCAAAAGGTTTATATTGCCAATATGGGGGAAGATTCAATAAGTGTACTAAATCTAGAAACCATGAAAGAAGAAAGCAGAATTACAGTTGGTGCAAACCCAGTGACCACAGGTGTTACTTCCGATGGCAAGACGATGGTAGCAACCTTAAATACAGAGAATAGCCTTGCGATTGTAGATTTGGAATCCGGAATAGTAGAAAAAGTGGAGGTTGGCAATGGCCCAGCGCAAGTCTATATCGATCAGAATGATCAATATGCTTATATTGCCAACCAAGGAACCGAAGAAAATCCGTCTAATACTGTGACGGTTGTCGATTTAACTGCTAAAAAAGCAACCACTACAATTGAAACAGGTAAAGGTGCTCATGGAGTGGTAACAAGTTCAGATAGTAAACGTCTTTATGTAACCAATATGTTTGAAAATACGGTTACAGTGATTGAAACCGAACAAAATGAAGTGATTGATACGATTAAGGTTGGCAAAATTCCAAATGGGATTAGCATTATGAATTAATAAGGCTGTTTTCGTAAGAATAGTTGTTAAAATCCTAAAGTTCGAATTGCCGTTTCAATTAAGGAAGCTGAACTTTTCGTACCAACTGGTTTTTAACTTTTATACCTTGAATTTGAAGAAATTGCACAAAATCTGCAAATTTATTGGATATACTAAAAGCAATAAAGGAGGATTATAGAAATGCAGTTAAAATGTAGAAAAGTAGTTTTATTATCCATTCTTACATCATTGTTTTTAGTGTTAGGGGCTTGTGGGAACGATACGGATGAAACAGAGCAACAAACCAATGAAAAGACAGAGAATACAAGTCAGGAAAGTAACGGAGAAAACATGGATGATTCCGGTTCTGAAGAAGGCTCTGATCACTCTGGGATGGATCATTCCGGTTCAGGTGAAGTACCAGAAGGCTTAAAAGAAGCTGAGAATCCAAAATACCCAGTTGGAAGTAAAGCAATTATCACAGACGCCCACATGGAAGGCATGAAAGGCGCTGAAGCAACCATTTCAGGTGCATATGATACGACCGTTTATACTGTTTCATACACTCCAACAAATGGCGGAGAAAGAGTAGAAAATCATAAATGGGTCATTCATGAAGAGTTGATCGACCCAGGTGAAGCCCCCCTAGAACCTGGCACAGAAATAAAAACTGAAGCATCTCATATGAAAGGGATGGAAGGTGCTACACTTGAAATTGATTCAGCTGAACAAACAATCGTTTATATGATTGATTTTACTCCAACAACTGGTGGGGAAAAAGTTACAAATCATAAATGGGTAACTGAAAGTGAATTATCTCCTGTAGAATAAAGGGTTCAATTTTAAAGTTGATCGGTAAAGAGCTATCCCTAGTTATAAAGGGATAGCTCTTTACCTATGCTCATTCCAGCATTAAGTTTATTTAGGTAGCCCAAACTTTTTATAGCTTTTCCAATTTATCCATCAGTAAAGTCACCCATACCATTTTAAAAAAACAGTCAGGACAGTGAACGGTCCCGTTGGTTATAAGGTCGAAAATTCATTTGAAAGTAATGGGATATTCATCTTAGTTTCTGCCGGTTTTGTTTCAACAAGTACTTCTCCGTTTCGAATCGAATAGAGGACAGGGGCTTGGCACCGCACGGCATCGTATTCCGAATTTGAGTCAATGACCACTAGGTTTGCTGGATTTCCTTCTTTGATTCCATACGTATCTAGTAGATTTAAAGTTTTTGCGCCATTCGTTGTAATAAGATTTAATGCAGTGACAATATCGTTATAGCCTGTCATATGGCATGCATGTAATCCTGTATCGACAACCGTCATTAGATTTCCATCACCTAGCGGATACCAAGGATCCATGATGGAATCTAATCCAAAACATACATTAATATCAGCTTCTAAAAGCTCTTTTACTCGCGTTAAACCACGGCGTTTTGGAAAGCTATCAAATCTACCTTGTAAATGTAAGTTGGCTTTAGGAAGGGAAACAAAGTTAATTTTTGATTGCTTTAACAGCTTGAAGAGTTTATAAGTATAAGCGTCATTATAAGAACCCATTGCTGTTGTATGACTAGCCGTCACTAATTCGCCCATCCCCAATTTATAGGCTTCTGCTGCGACCACTTCGACAAATCGTGATTGTTCGTCGTCAATTTCATCACAATGAATATCAACCATTTTCCCATAGCGATAAGCTAACTCAATTGATTTTTGAACGGAACGAACACCATCTTCTCGTGTAAATTCATAATGGGGAATACCACCGACGACATCCGCCCCCATTTTTAAGGCTTCTTCTAATAATTCATCTCCTTTTGGATAAGAATAGATTCCTTCCTGTGGGAATGCGACAATTTGCACATCTACATAAGGTTTGATTTCTTGCTTTAATTCTAATAAAGCCTCTAATCCTGTTAAACTTGGATCGGTGATATCAACATGTGTTCTTACATGCTGAACACCGTGTTTCATTTGCATTTGTAGTGCTTTTAGAGCGCGATTTTTAATCTCTTCTTTTGTTTCTTTCACCACTTTTTTTCGTTCTGACCAGATTTGGATTCCTTCAAATAAGGTTCCTGATTGATTCCATCTCGGCGTTCCCGCTGTTAACACATAATCCAAATGAATATGAGGTTCCACAAATGGAGGAAGGACGATTTTTCCGTTAACATCAATGAACTTTTCTTCCGATGTAACTGTTGATTGTTGCGCCGGTGTAATACTGAAGATTTCACTTTCCTTTATATGTATATCCCACATTCCTTCTTGTCCATATAACTTTGCATTTTGTAGTAACATTTATAATCCCATCTCCTTTAAAAGTTTTAAAAGGCTATATTTTAAAAATAAACCTAATCTCTGTGATGAGCTTGAACTAGCTGCTAATCCACTTAAATTTCATGTAACTTTCCCTAACATGGTTACAATATAAATCAAAATTTTCCGCTATACTTAAATTATGTAAGGAAATCTACCGTACTATTTTTATAAATTCTCAAATTAGATTTTAACTTTATTAAAGGTTTTTTTATTATTTTGTTGAATGTATCAAAAAAATAGTTGGTTATCCTAAAAATTAAACATGGTAGGTTAGACATTGAGAGGAGAGTTGATGACTATTTTAGAAAGAGAAATTCATCCTTTGTTAGAAAGATATATCCCAATAGCCGATATGATTGTAGCCAATTTCGGAAAAAATTGTGAAGTCATGATTCATGACTTGAGAAATTATCAATCCTCGTTAGTTTATGTAAAGGGGAATGTGACAGAGAGAAAACCGGGTGCTCCAGTGACGGACGTGATGTTAAAACAACTTTATAAACAAGGCAATGAAATCGAAGATATGCTAGGCTTTACGACGCGATCAAAGGATGGAAAACTAATTAAGGCCTCGCTATCCTTCATCAGAGATGAGAGTGTGAAAGTGATTGGTTGCATTGGGATCAATTTTGATATTACCGCGATTCTGTCAGCGACCCAAATGCTTTATGATTTGTCGATGACCAATGATATAAGCAGTTTGGAGCCAATGACTCAAATCTATCCGAAAGATATAGGTGAAATTTTTGAGGACATTATTGAAAATACCCACACAGAACTGGGGATTCCAATAGAAGAAATGAGTCGAAGTGATAAACTCTCTTTTGTTCGCTCCGTTGATGAAAAAGGTGTCTTTTTAATCAACGGAGCGATTGATCGAATTAGTGATACATTGAAAGTTTCGAAACAAACGATTTACAACTATTTAGATGAGATTCGAGGGAAATAGAAAATGAACAAACAAATCCTCTACCCAATCAAGGATAGAGGATTTGTCTTTTTTTATATTTTTTCCATTTGAGGATAAGATGGATCTGTTTCTTTTTTTCTTGCCAACACCCCGTATTCAACGGCAGTGGCAATGGAATAGACGACAACCGATGTGATGATGGCATTCACCGGCGGGATCCCTGGGAGCAAGTTTGCTGCGATGATACCGAACACCCAGGCAATAATCGCGCTGATATGAACGTTTTTGATTTCTTTTTCTTGATACCCATTCTTTCTACGAAGCAAGAAATAATCAGCTAAGATGATAGCCCCAATCGAAGGGATGGTAGAGCCGAGCAAGGTTAACCAACTAATAAAGTTGTTATAAACCACAAGGGAAAGAATGGTACCAACTAGACCATTAAAAATAACAATTTTGTTTTTAGGGAGCTTTGTAATGTGTGAGAACCCTAAACCAGAGGTGTATAAGGAATTGTCATTCGTTGACCAAATATTTAAACCTAAAACGATAATGGCGGGAATCAATAACCCCTGGGCAAACATCACGTCGGAGATATCGGCTAAACCTAAGGCAAGTGTACCCACCATACCGAAGGCAAACATGAGTGAGTTTCCGATAAAGTAAGCGATAAAAGTAGTAAAAAACCCATTCAATTTAGTTTTAGAAAACCTCGTGAAATCTGCTGTTAAGGTAGCCCCACCAATAAACGAACCAATACAAATCGAAAGGGCTAGCGTATAGGTCATGGTATCAGACGGTTCTAATTGCATTAACGAAGCAAATCCACCCACTTCATCGGTTGCTTGGAAGATAGAAAAACTTCCGAGGATGGCAATGGCCGGAACAGCAACCATACTTAATATCGTTAAAGCTTTCATTCCCCAGTAAGCAGTTGATGTCATTAAAATTCCAGAAATAATGATTAGTAGGATTAAGTTAATACCCGTGGCTTTGTTCACCATAATGGCAAAGGTGGCAACCCCAACACCGAACCATCCGACTTGGATGGCACTTAATAAAAAGGAGGTTAGATAAGATCCTTTTTTACCAAAAGAGTGACTGGTTAGCAGGTGAGTGGTCAAGCCCGATTTTGCACCAACTAACCCTAATAAACTAGCATAGATCCCAAGAATTAAGTTACCAATCAGAACCGTGATGATAAATTGCTTCATGTTTAATCCCTGTCCTAATGTCCCACCAGCTACCATACTGGATGAGAAAAAGGTAAAACCTAACATGACGAAAAACATCGGAATAAAACCTTTACGTTTATCTTTTGGAACTGGGGTTAATGAATAATCCTTATCAGTTTGTGCCATTACAACTTCCTCCTCTATTTGTTTTCACAGTCACGAATCAATTTGTTTGTTTTATAGGTAAACTATAAGGGAATATATTTTTTGCAACTACGACCTTGTTAAGAAACCTAACATGATATTTTGGAATATTTTTAAAATAAGTTTTGATTTTAATAAAAAATCATTTGAATGAAACTAGCTTTGAGGGGAAGTAGGGAGGTTAAGCCGGTAAAAGAAAAAGGAATCATTCCTGGGATGAATTCCAGTAGAATGATTCCTTTTTATAATGAACATTGATGTATTTGTACTTAAATTGAACTTTTGCTGAGCAAAGCAGGGCGAGTAATAGAGAAGAGCGAAAGATCATGTTCTGCCTTTCCCTTTGTCACTAATTGAGCTAAAGCTTCGCCAACACCGCTAGCAAATTTAAACCCATGTCCGGAAAAACCAGCTGCAATCACCACATTTTTATGTTGGGGATGCTGATCAATAATAAAATGTTCATCTGGAGTCTTTGTATACATACAAACTTTTCCTTCCAACAATTCACCGGCGGCATGTGGCATGTACATAGATAGAAATTTACGGATATTGTCCTCGTCTTGGGGATAGATGCCGAATTCTCGATTAATCCTATTTGGATCCACTTCTTGGCCAAAATCGTGTCGACCTAGTTTTAAGCCGCTGCCTTGAAAGCTAGGAAATCCGTAATAAGTACCTGTAGGCATGTCAACAAAAAATCCTGGAAAGACATCTTCACTATATAAAGAATCAGGAGCTTCAAACCAACCCACCACTTGTCGCATCGGCTGAAGTGGTAAATTTAGCCCGAGTTTTGCTGCCATCTCTGGGTTCCAAGCGCCTGCAGAAATGATCAATTTATTAGAAGTGAACGTTTGTTCTTTCGTGTATATTTGATTGATCGTTTCACTGATTTCTAAATCGGTAACCGGGGTATTGGTCAGTAGGGAGGCCCCGTTTTCCAATGCTAATTTACGATAGGTTCGGATACCATTTTCACTGAAC
Organism: Mesobacillus maritimus; assembly: GCF_044803185.1. Taxonomy (GTDB): domain Bacteria; phylum Bacillota; class Bacilli; order Bacillales; family Cytobacillaceae; genus Mesobacillus_B; species Mesobacillus_B maritimus_B. Next base: position 2,823,431 of record NZ_CP085225.1, on the reverse strand, counting down.
AGTACCCCTGAAGTTGGCTCATAGCAACCTGAATACCCACTAGGGAGGGTAATGCCCGGCCAACGCGCACTGATTTGCTCGCCATTTAAGATTTCTAAGGGCAAATCGAATTCCTTCGCACTTTCAACCGCTTCGGTAATAAACTTTGAACCTGTAAGACCAAATCCAAGGACTCCGGTTTGGGCAAAGATGGTTTCATCCGTTTGCTGTTGAAGATCATCCCATAATTGTTGTGAGCGGATGGCAAGTGGCACATATTCTCGACCTTCGCCGTACGCATGGCGAATTAACCTCGTTTCACCGGCGTGACTACCGAAGGAATGGGGTGGATCGAAGGCATCAATTAATAATACTTCAGTTCCTTGCCTGGCAAGATAATAGCCGGCAGCCATTCCCATCGATCCAGCACCAACAATGATCACTTCATAATGTGTTTTCATTCCTTTCACCTCAACAATGTTATTTTAATTTTTTTCATAAATGGGAGGAGCTATCTGGTAAAATGATTTATTCTGATGGAAGCTATCATGAATGCAGATAGGTAAGTATTTAAGAGATAAATCAAAAAGAATAGACATTAACAGGGTCATGGGGAGCCATTTCATTTTTTAACTGGTCAATCGTTTCTACTAATTTCTTTAAAGAGTTTGATGCATATGAGTCAGAATTCGTAATAAATACCGTTGAAATGTTGCTGTATTGAGGGGGAACGGGATGACTTTTTATCAGTCCGTTTTTCTCTAATTGTTGAATCGTCGATTTAGGGACAAAACTAATTCCTAAACCAGAAATGACACTCCCAAGAATCGTTTCAAGTGTACCGAATTCCATTACTTTTGCTGAAAATATTCCTTCATCCTCTAGCCATCTTTCCAAACGATTCCGATAGCTACAGCCTGATTTAAAGACCAATAGCGGTTTTCTCATTAGATGGTCAATATCAGTGTCATCTTGATTTGAAATGAGTACCAACCGTTCGTTGAATACCTCATACTGTTCTATATTAGGAAGTTCTGCTGCTTTTGTAATAAACGCCCCATCTAATTCTCGTTTTCCTACTTTATCAATTAATTCCTCTGTTACACCGGTTGTTAAGGAAAGGTCCACCATCGGGAAGTTTTGATGGTAGTTTGATAGAATCATGGGTAATTTAAACACCGTTTCAACAGTCCCGATGGATAATTTTCCAATGGGGTTATTGGCATCTTGGAAATCCTTCTTCATGTCATCCAATGTGAGTAAAATCCTCTCTGCGTACGATAAAAATTTCTTACCTTCAGCATTTAAAGTGGTTCCCCGACTATGCCGATGGAACAATTTTGTGTTCATTTCCACTTCCAATAGTTTAATTCTTGCCGTCACATGTGACTGGACATGGTTAAGCTCCAATGCGGCCTTACTAATGCTTCCATGATAGGCGACACTTCGAAAAATTTGTAAATCTTTGATTTCCATTACGATTCCTCCATTTCTATTCTTATTTCTTATTGTCTTGCTATCAGCTTAAGTGATTAAGGCTATCATTTATAACTATTATCTTTTTTAAAAAGTCTTTTCTATAATTAGTCACAATTATTAAAAAATTTAAGAGAGGAGGTGAAACACCTTTTATAGCTTCATAGTAAATGGTTGGATTCGTTTAGCAAAGGACAATGGGACAGTATCTGCCAAAAGATTTATAGGATGTCTTGTGAAAAACCGAACATTAAGCCGGTAAGTAATGAAAAATTTAAAAACGGAGGCGGTTTTATTGAACGCAAACAAAAATAATTCTTTGCTAGAAAAGTCGATTTTACCAATTACGAATGCCAAGCGAAATATCAGTATGTTGGGATACTTCATGATGTGGGTGGGGATGGTGGTGATGATTGCCGCTTACCAATTTGGCGGGGATGCCATCCATTCACATCCGATTGCGATTAGCCTTTTAATCATTTTTCTCGCTTATTTAGCCATTGGAATTGTCATGTTACTATCAGCAGACATCGGGACGGAACATGGGCTTTCCTTTGCCGTTTATCTTCGAGCTCCATTTGGTGTATATGGAACACATTTACCAGTTGTAACAAGAGGAATTGTTGCTTCATTATGGTTTGGAATTCAAACATACTTAGGAGCACTCGCATTAAATGGGATATTTGAGTATCTATTTGGATTTAATAACTGGATTTTTTGGTATATCATTTTTGCTGCTATCCAGATTATTAATACGGCAATGGGCATTAAAGCGGTGGAGAGGTTCGCGGATTTTGCAGCACCTATTTTAATTGGTATTTCCATTTGGATGTATTTTTATTTAGATGATTTATCAGTAGTGAGTGGAAAGAATATCTGGACATTTGTTGGCGAAGGCAGTACCCCTTTGTATTCGATTTTTATGGGGAATTTCATGCTTTGGGCAGCATTAGCGATTGATGTTCCAAATATCTCTCGTCATTTAAAAGTTCAATCAGGTACGAAAAACTTCTTCAAAAGAAATAAAAATATCTTTGCTGCTCAAATGCTGGCACTCCCAATCTTTTCTACAGGGATGGCGCTAATTGGCGCACTTGCATTTGTTGCTACTGGAGAATGGAATCCGATTACGATTATTCAGGCGAACGAGACCGGCATCTCCTTACTTGTTTTATTAGGACTTGTTACGCTAGCTCAATGGTCAACGAATAATGCAGCAAATTTGATTCCAGCTGCGTTAGCATTTGTGAATGCAGGTGCCCCCAAACTTAATTTTAAAATGGCACTCGTCTTAGTTGGTGTGGTTGGCACACTAGGAATGCCTTGGCTTATCCTCGATTCTTTAAGTGTTTTCTTAAGCTATGCAGGTGCGGCCTTATCTGCAGTGGCCGGAATTATGATCTGTGATTACTATGTAATTCGTCACAGGAGATTGAACATAGGTGATCTTTTTAGAAAGGATGGACAATTCCAGTATCAATCAGGATTTAATCCAGCAGGATTAATTGCTTTAGCCGTTGCATCAGGACTCGCAATGGTCTTTCTATCAGCCGCCTATTTAGTAGGTTTTCCGGTTGGATTTTGCCTCTATTATGTATTAATGAAATTCTGGATTATAAAAAAATATCCTCAAGTTGAGGTTGAATCAAACTTTAGTGATCGATATTTATCAACCAGTATAAGCCAGGATTGGGTATATGAAAAAAATGAGTTCATCGTCACAAATTATCAGGAGAGACCGAACAATTCTTTTGAGGAAAAGGAAAATACGAAAATGACCATATAAACTTTTGAAGGGAATCGAAATCATTACGGTTCCCTTTCTATGTGTTTCATGGAACATTATGTTTTTACTTCCTCATTTTGATTATTTTTAAAAATAGAACGTAAAAATTTAATCATTTTAAAAATCCATCCGTGTTTTTTAACTATTTTTAAAATAGTTGGGTAGAAAACGTGACAAGACAATAGAAATAGAGATTTGCCTATGTAAAACTATAAAACAAGAACAACATTCAGTGATTAATAGAGAGGAGTAGTGGAAATGATTCGAATTGGAGTGGATGTTGGTGGTACATTTACTGATTTAATTTTAGTAAATGACACAACAAAAGAGATTAAGGTCCATAAAGTGCCCAGTACAACCCAGGATCAATCAATAGGCGTCATTAAGGGCATTAAAGAGTTATGTGAGCTCAGCAATGTAGCTCTATCAGAGATTGATTACATCTTACATGGTACAACGGTTGCCACGAATATCACTATTGAAGGAGATGGTGCCAAAGTAGGGATGCTTACAACCAAAAACTACCGAGATATTCTTCATATTGCCCGCCACAAAAAAGTTGAGAACTTTTCCATACAACAAAGCCTTCCTTGGCAAGATCACCCACTTGTATTACGTAGACATCGCTTACCCATTACAGAGAAACTCGCAGCTCCAGACGGACGGATACGTACACCGTTAAATGAAGAAGAAGTTCGGATGGCGGTTGAACAATTAAAAGCAGAAAACGTAGATGTCGTGATTATCTGTTTCCTATTTTCCTTCCTGAACGATGTACACGAAAAACGTGCAAAAGAGATTGTTCAAGAATGTTGGCCAGAAATCCAAGTGTTTACTTCTAGTGAGGTGGCCCCAAGAATCCGCGAGTATGAACGATTTAGTACAACTGCGATGAATGCCTACGTGGCGCCAAAGGTGAATCAATATATTACCAACCTTGTATCAACACTAGAAGATTCTCAAGCAAAAGGGAACCTTCAAATTATGCAATCTTCCGGAGGGATGGCTTCTGCAGAACAAGCGACAACAGCCCCTATGAATCTATTAAAATCGGGACCAGCAGGGGGTGTGTTGGCGGCAGCTTGGTGGGGGACACTAGATGGAATTGACAATATCATCAGTGTCGATATCGGTGGGACATCAGCTGACATCTCGATTATTCCGGATAATATTCCTAGAGTTGTGAACCCACGTGATGCGGAAGTAAACGGCTATCCTGTTGTCACCCCGATGATTGAGGTGGATACGATTGGTGCCGGTGGTGGTTCGATTGCTTATGTGGATGCAGGAGGAGCCTTTCGCGTAGGACCAAAAAGTGCTGGCTCCACTCCTGGACCTGCTTGTTATGGTCAAGGTGGCCTAGATCCATGTGTCACAGATGCAAATGTGGTGTTAGGTAGATTGGATCCAGAGCAATTCCTTGGTGGCGATCTCCCTTTGCATCCTGAAAAAAGCGCTCAAGCAATTAAGGAGAAAATCGCTAAACCATTAAACATGAGTGTCGAAGAAGCAGCTCTTGGGATTCTTAAAATCATCAATAATAATATGGCTTTGTCGATTCGAGAAAACTCTGTTCGCAAAGGAATTGATCCACGTGATTTTGCTTTATTTGCCTCAGGGGGTGCGGGCCCATTGCATTCCATTGATTTAGCTGAAACGATTGAAAGCAAAATGGTCATGATCCCAAACTACCCAGGAATTACCGCTTCCTCTGGTTTGTTGGTGAGTGATTTGAAATACCATTTTAATAGTTCTTACATCACTTCATTGCAAGGATTAACACAAGAGTCAGTGGTGAATGTAAATAAGGAACTATTGACACTAGAGGAACAAGCAATGGATCAGCTCAAGCAAGATGGAATTCTTGAAAAAGATATTGTCTTAGAACGTATCGCCGAATGCAGATATATTGGTCAAGGCTTTGAGCTTCGAGTACCGATTCCAGATGGAACGTTAACCAAACATAGTATACAGAATCTGATTGAAGGATTTCATCTGACTCACAAACAAGAATATGGGCATTATTTTCCAGGAAACACGGTAGAGTTGATCTCCTTGGATATTGTCGCAACTGGCCTGACCCCCTCACTTATGTTACCAGATTTAGAAGAGGGAGGAAGTTTAAATCCTGAAGCCGCTTTTTTATATGAACGAAATACGTTCTTTGAGGTAGATGGAGAAATTCAAGAGATCCCAACACCAAGGTACAAGCGAGAAAACCTGTTAGCAAATGATGTCATTGAAGGACCTGCTGCAATTATTCAACGCGATTCAACGACTGTGATTCCTCCAAATTGGGAAATGAAAGTATCTAAAAATGGTACTTTGTTGGCAACTAAAAAAACTGAATCATCAAAATTCTTAGTTGATAGGATGCATTTATCAAAGGTAGGTGTTGAAAATGAGTAAATCAAATGATCCTGTGACGATGCAGGTGATTGGAGGAGCACTTGATACGATTGCAAAAGAAATGTCCCATTTAATGCAACGCATGGCTTACTCCTCATTAATTAGGGAATCGGAGGATCTCGGTGCGGGTATTTTCAGTCGATTCGGAGAGACCCTTGCAGAATCAGACTCGACGCCTATGCAGTTGGGGTGTCTTCCTGGCTATATTAAAGGCTTTCAAGAAAAGTTAGGGGAGAATCAACACCCAGAGGACATTATTTGGAACAATGATCCTTATGCAGGTGCATCACATTCTCCCGATGTTGCCTTATGTCAACCGATTTTTTATGAAGGAGAATTGATTGCCTATGCAGGGACAACGGCTCATCACTTGGATATGGGAGGAGCGCAGCCTGGTTTAATGGTAGATGTTCCAGATGTTTATGCGGAAGGTTTAATTCTAAACGGCGTCAAGCTTTATGAAAAAGGGTTGCCTAATGAAACGCTGTTTGAAGTTATCCGCCAAAAAGTGCGTACATCTGAAAAAGTCATAGGTGACCTACAAGCACAAGTGGCTGCATGTCGCTTGGGAACAAAGCGGTTCATTGACCTTCTTGATAAATATGGAAAAGAAACGGTCTTGGCCGCTTGTGAGCAGTTAATGAATTATTCAGAGCTTATGATGCGCCGTGAAATTTCGAAAATTCCAGATGGGGAATACGAAGCAGAATCATGGTTGGATGATGATGGGCTTCATCTAGGTGACAAATTGCGCGTGCATGTCAATGTCATAAAAAAAGGCGATGAACTTGAGGTTGATGTCTCTAAATCAGCAGACCAAGTGGCAACCGCCTTTAATGTCTCCTATTCTGGTGCTTTATGTGTCAGTGTGTATAGCGTGATCCGCTCGATCTTCTTAGACACTTACACACATGAAGAATTTGTTCCGGCCAATCAAGGAGCTTTTCGACCGATTAAAGTTACCGCAAGAAAAGGAAGTATTTTTAATCCGATTAAGCCTGCCGCAACCTTTAGCCGAGCCAATCAGGTCAATACAGTTGCAGATTTAATCATTAAAGCACTAGCTACAGTCATCCCAGAACAGGTATGTGCCGGTAGCTCAGCAAATATCCAGTTTGCTTCTTATTCTGGTCTAGATGAGAACAACGACTATTGGGTCTATATTGAAGTGAATGAAGGATCGTATGGTGGCCGTCCTGAGAAAGATGGCATGGACGCAATGGATTTTAGTTCTTGGAATACTCGAAACAACCCAATTGAGGATTTGGATATGCACACTCCAATGGTTTGTGAGCAATATGAATTGCGTGAGGATACAGGAGGAGCTGGTAAAACTCGTGGCGGCCTGGGGATTGTGCGTTGGAATCGCTTTTTAACAGACGGGTTAATGACCATGGAAGGCGATAAGCACTCGGTAAAACCGTGGGGATTTAAAGGTGGCTTGCCAGGAACAGAAGCAAGTTTAATTAAAAATCCAGATACCGCACCGGAAGAATTACCATCAAAACTAAATGGGTATCGGTTCAAAGCAGGTGAATCGATCAAAATTATGGTTCCATCGTCAGGAGGATATGGAGACCCCCTTGAGCGTTCAATCGCTAAGGTCTATGAAGATGTATTGGATGAAATCATCTCGGTAGAAACAGCTTACCGCGATTATGGGGTTGTAATCGAAGGTGGCGACTTACGATTAGAGGCTTCCGAACAAAGACGGAAAGAAATGCGTGAACAACGTACTGAACGACCGATTTTTTCACATTAGTTAGCTAAAAGCTAAATGCTTATAAAATATAACAATACTAAATGGAGAGGATGTTTAGAATGGAAAAAGAAATCTTTGATTTAGGATTATTAAATGAGGCGTTCAAGAAGGCAAGAGAAATTCATATGAGCCGTGGGTTCCAAAAACGTGTTGGTTATGGAAAAAGACCAGGGATTATTACAGTGGATCTAGCAAACGCCTGGACTAGACCTGGCCATACCTTTTCTTGTGACAATATGGAGGAAGTGCTTCCAGCTGTTCTTAGTGTGCTAGATGCTGCCCGGGCAAAAAATGTTCCAATTTTTCATAGTACAACTGCCTATAATCCAAACGGATATTCAGATATCGGCCGTTGGGCAGATAAGATTCCATTGGAAACGTTGAAAATGGGAGAAGACTGGATTGACATTGATACTCGATTGAATCCTCAGCCGGAAGAAACTGTTTTCGTGAAAAAAATGGCCAGTTGTTTTAATGGAACACCTCTTCAATATTGGCTGACAACGCATGGTATCGATACATTGATTGTCATGGGGGCAACAGCGGGTGCCTGTGTCCGTCACACTTGTATGGATTCAACAGAACTCGGATTCCGAACGATTGTTCCAGAGGGTACAATCGCGGATCGTATCCCAGGAGCGGTTGAATGGAATCTGTTTGACATCGATGCAAAATTCGGAGATGTTGAACCATTAGAAACTGTCATCAACTATTTTAGTACTATTGAGGCTTTTGAAAAGAGGGAGAGTGAAAGTACAGTCCTATAAAAAATAGATCTAACGAAGGCAATGATTAAATTAATCATTGCCTTCGTTGTTGTTACACAAATTAGACACAAACACATAAATCTTTATACAAAAACAGAACAGACGTTCCTTTCTGTGTTATAATGAACTTACAACACGAAAGAATCTCTTACTGAACTTATTCTCCAGCACACACCATGTTTCCACATTCCAAACATGATAGAAACAACCATCCAATAACCTGAGAAAATCAATAAAGAAGGTAAGGTGATATCAAGCTGATTTCATGAAAACAAACGTGTCTTACACTATATTTTGGGCTAAATCTCATTATTATACAAAACAGTTTTATTACCCTGTGGAACAATTGCTGAAAATAATAATGTTTCACGATGTTAGACATGCTATAATTTAAGAAATTGGGGGTATAGGCGATGACAAATGAATTAGTCGAACAAATCCGTTCTATGTTAAAGGATGAAATAAATCCAGTATATACCCGGTTAGATGGAATTGACAGCAGGCTGGATAAAATGGATTCACGTTTTGATGGGATCGACACCAGGCTAGACCAAATGGATTCACGTTTTGATGGGATTGACACCAGGCTAGACCAAATGGATAACCGGTTTGATGGGCTTGATCACGAAATTAAGCACCTTAAAACCGGTCAAGAACAACTTCAACAAGAAATAGTAAACCTTATGACCAATCAAGAACAAATTCAAAAAACATCATTACTAGTATCGGAGAGTTTACAGATCGGGTTACAGAACACTTTGATGCCCAGACTGCTGCATTAAATAAACGAGTATTTGCAAATGAAGCAAATATCGAACGATTGATGAAACAAAGTTAATGTAAGAAAACTTAAAAAGAACGTAAAAGGTTTCTCGACTGATTCCTTTTACGTTCTTTAATTATTCTATGGACGGTTTTTGATGTAGAGGAGAGTATGCAAAACGACCACCGTCTAATAATCTTGAATTTATTTTTTCTAGTTTACATAATATATATTCTCGGTAGTTATAATTCAAAAGCAATCACCGGTCTCAATACCTAAGTATACTTAAGATAGTGAGACAAGAAATGAAATTTTCACTTAAAACTCACTTGTACAGAAATAATTGTTTTCGCTAAAAAAATCCGCTTCATTGCATTCAAACTTCCTGTCACCAAAAAAATAACAAATCTAATTCGTTTGTGTGAACTCTCATGCATGTTAAACAACCCATTCTTTCATGAATCAGCAACCAGACTGAAATATCATTTCAATGATATTTGATCACTAAATTAAATCAATATTAGTTCGAAATTAAGTGATCATGTCAAATTCCTATTAAATAAACTTGTTTTTTCTATCCTCTTCTTTAGTTAACATAATATTATTATTGAATTTTAGCCTTATATCTCGTTACCCATTGTATGCTCTCCACACCAAAAAAACAAAAAACACAAGCTCATGCCTGTGTTTGGCTTATACGTTGATTTCTCGCAGCGGTTAAATACTGCCTTGGTGTTCCATAATATAGAACTTCATTGAACTCTGGATAGATGGATTCAAAATGCACTAAGATTGGACAATCCAATAGCCATGGATTGTTGATGTAGGACTGCTGATCGCCATAGACGATTCCTGTTAGCGCCAATGTGAGTTCCTTCTTAAAAATCATGTAGCGAACCTGGGAGAATTTTTTATCGTACTCCCCCCCACTAACATAGACCTTTGCTAATAATAAATATTCTCCGTTTCTTGTTTGCCATTCTGCAAGTACTTCATCCCGGAGATTAGGATCAATCGCTCCCAAATCATATTTTTTTCCGATTGTTAGAAAGAGCTCTCCTGTCTCATCAGAGTGGGTCAACGTATATTTCCGACCACCTAATGGGCCAAAGGTGCTAACCGGAGGAATATATGTTGTATTCAATCGATCTGGATTGAATGTGGTCATGGGAAGAAAACCCCTTTCAGGAAATATTACCTATACTTACCATAGCCTATGTTAGCAGTACGAGATTCGTTACATATGCCTATTTTTTCTTTTTCTTCTTTGATTTCAGGGCTTTTTGCACAGTGGTTTCGATTAGTCTCCATTCACCATTTTCAAGGATCCAAGAAGATTCTACAAACCCAATCGTATCAGCATTGGCCACTCCGCTAATTCGTTGTACCCCTTTAAAACCGATTTGATTTTCGCGTATGATCACTGGTTTTAAGGTACTATACGGAAATACCATTAATTCCATTGGCTCATTTAATTTGCCATTATTATATAATCCTAAGCGAATGTACTTCGCTTTTCTGTCCTTTAAATCAAAGGTATAAGATTTATCAGTTTCTTCAATTCTAATAGCAGCTTTATACCCTTCCTCAAACTGGCTAATAATCGTTAATGGCTCAGGGGTGCTTAATTCGACTTGCTTACCATCTTTAATGGAATAGAGATAATAATTTGCTAGCCCCCCACTCCCTCCTGTTTCAACAGTGACAAGTACGTCCTGTACACCATCATGATTAAAATCTTTAAAGGCTAGAGTAGGTTCATATCCCCCCTCAAGCTCACTTTGAAAGCCCTTTCCTTCAGATGTCTTTACGTGCATCGAGATTTCTTTTAAAAATAAGCTTCCTTTTTCAAAGGGAACACCTGTTATCTTGATAACATCCTCTTTTCCATCTCCAGTTACATCAACTTGTTCCTGATAAATGTCGGTCTGAGAGTGCTTTTCCGCTGCATATACGGTTACAGCTACCAGTGAAAGAATGAAAATTGTTGGTAGTATGATGATTCTTTTCAAAATCTCCCCACCTCTTTTTCCTTTTATCAGTTAAACTGTCCATTTTTTGGTAGAGATATACTCATAAATAAAGACCCCCTGGATTCAACCAGAGGGTCCTTCAATAACAATTATTTTGTCTGTTTTTCTCGTGTTTCCCAGGTCTCCACTCCTTGCAATCCAGGAATAGTGTCAGCATAGAAAGTGGGATCTTTGTGCTCTTTTCGCTGAGCCTGATAGTCCTTTAAGGCAGCAAAGGCAATTTTCCCTAGCAAGGTAATAGCAATCAGGTTAATGATGGCCATAATACCCATAAACAGATCTGCAAGATTCCAGACAATCGCTAAGTCTGCCATAGAACCAAAGACAACCATACCTACAACAGCAATTCGGTAGATAAATAACGCTGGTTTATTATCTTTGATAAACTCAATATTGGTTTCTCCATAATAATAATTCCCGATAATCGATGAAAAGGCAAACAGGAAAATAGCAATACTGATAAAAGCAGGCGCCCATGAGCCAACATGACTACTAAGTGCTACTTGGGTAAGTTCAATTCCTGTTAAATCAGGATTTGAGTAAGCTCCTGAAAGAATAATGATAAAAGCAGTAGCGGAACAAATCAGGATGGTATCAACAAATACCCCCAAAGTTTGGATCAAGCCTTGTTTAGCAGGGTGTGTAACCGCAGCTGTTGCCGCAGCATTAGGAGCACTACCCATACCAGCTTCGTTCGAGAATAAGCCACGTTTAATCCCCATCATAACAGCCGCACCCATTCCACCGCCAACTGCTTCCTGAAGTCCAAACGCTTCTTTTACGATAAGCGAAAGCATCATTGGGATTTCTGTAAAATTGGTAATGACCACAAACAATGCCAATATCAAATAAAGAACCGCCATTATAGGAACAATGATTTGCGAAACATGGGCAATTCTTTTGACTCCACCAAAAATAATAACCGCAGTTAAAATGGCAAGCACCGTTCCAATCCAAACTCGGTCAATCCCGAATGCTTTGTTAACCGCAAGTGAAATCGTATTGGATTGAACAGAGTTAAACACAAGCCCAAAGCAGAAGGTGATAATGACAGCAAAGATAATCCCCATCCACCGCTTGTTTAAGCCCTTTTCCATATAGTAAGCAGGACCACCACGGAAGCCATCTTTATCTTTCACCTTGTAAATCTGAGCAAGCGTACTTTCAACAAAGCTAGAAGCAGCTCCAATAAAAGCAATCAACCACATCCAGAACACAGCACCCGGACCACCTGCGGAAATCGCAGTTGCAACCCCAGCCAGGTTCCCTGTTCCTACACGAGAGGCAGCAGAAATAGTGAATGCTTGAAACGAGGAAAGCCCTATCTTACCTCCATTGCTGCTGATGACCCTTTTATCACCAAGGATGCGAAACATCTCACCGAATAAACGGACTTGGACAAAGTTTGTTCGAATTGAAAAATATAAACCTAAAATAATGAGTGCTGCAATAAGGATATAACTCCACATTAAATTATTTAAAAAATTAACGTTTTCATTTAGTAGTTCTAGTAGTTTTTCCATTTAAAGACTCCTTTGAATGTAAATCTAAATTGCCCAATTTGTTGCCCTATTTCAATTATTGTTCCTTAAAATTAAAAAATAAGTATCAAAAACATCCCTATGTAGAGTATATGATCACCCAATAATCCTAGCAGGCAAATTTTCACATAAAAAGCACCCCAGTTTCATGAACCAGGGCACATGTTTTTGACAAAAGAGTTATTATTCTTCGCTCTTAGCTTTTTCCTCTATCACTTCTTGTTTCCACAACTCTTGTAGCTTCCCACTCTCATTTTCATCAAAAACAAATGAACCATTTGAATAACGATCATTAAATCGAAGCGATTCTGGTTTTAATGAGAAGGTTTGTTGTTTTTCCGTGAACAAGAAAATTTCATCTTGATTTTTCGCCACTTCAAACCCTGCTACTCGATGTGGATTGCTTTTAAGTTCGCGAAGCATAATGACACCGCGTTTTGCTCGGGAACCTAATTCAAACTCACTTAGCTTCATCTTTTTAACTGCTCCACGCTGCGTGGCAAGGATTATCGATTGGTCTTTGGCAGCTTCAATGATTTTACCACCAATCACAATGTCTCCATCCTTCAAGTTGATTCCCTTTACACCTGCTGCTCTAATTCCAATTGGACTAATTTCTTCCTCCGAGAACCAGAGAGCATAGCCAAGCTGAGTAACAAGGAATAAGCTATTTTTTCCATCTGTAAGGTGAACTTCAATCGTTTCATCGTCACCTTTCAAATTCATTGCCGTTAACGTTTTGGAATATCGTTGTGCTTTATATTGTTTTAATTCGGTTTTCTTAACCATGCCGTTCTTCGTGACAAACAGAAGGAAAACCTCTTGTTCGAAATCTTTAACAGGAATCGCCTTAATGATGTGTTCATCACGTTCAAGCGGAACAATATTTGCAATATGCTGTCCTAGATCCTTCCAACGGATATCAGGCAACTCGTGAACTGGTAGGTAGAGATAGCTTCCTTTATTTGTGAAAAGAAGCAATACCTCTTTCGTGTTCATGTCTAGCTGGGCCAAAAGTCTGTCGGTATCCTTCATGGCAAAGTCTTTACCATTGGAAGCGGCATAGGAACGCTGACTTGTGCGTTTGATGTAACCATCTTTCGTAACGGTCACAATGACATCCTCACTGGCAATCAGGACCTCTAAGTTGATTTTGATTTCTTCAATTTCATCCTCAATTTTGGTCCTTCGCCCATCAGCAAAGCGTTTTTTAACATCTTTCAGTTCCTTTTTGATAACAGACAACAATTTTTTCTCACTTTCCAAAATGGCTACGAGCTCTTCAATTTTCTTTGCTAGCTCTTCCTGCTCTGCTTGTAGAGCGGTTACATCCGTATTGGTTAAACGATAAAGTTGTAGGGACACAATGGCTTCCGCCTGTGCCTCAGTAAACGCAAACTTGGCGATTAAGTTATTTTTAGCATCACGCTTGTCCTTAGACGCACGAATTGTCGCAATGACTTCATCGAGAATCGATAGAGCTTTGATTAAACCCTCCACAATATGCTGACGCTCCCTAGCCTTTTGGAGGTCAAACTCAGAACGCCTCGTGACCACTTCACGTTGATGAGCAATATAGGCATCTAATAAGTCATGTAGTCCCATTTGTTTAGGACGTTTATTATATATCGCGACCATATTAAAATTATAAGTAATTTGTAGATCAGTATTTTTGTAAAAATAGTGCAAGACTCCGTTTGCATCGGCATCTTTCTTGAGCTCAACAACAATCCGAAGACCAGTACGGTCTGTTTCATCGCGAACTTCAGAGATTCCTTCTACTTTGCGGTCAATCCGCAGCTCATCCATTCGTTTTACAAGGTTCGCTTTATTCACCTCGAAAGGTATTTCCGTAATGACGATTTGTTGTCTCCCACCACGGATGGTTTCAATCTCGGTTTTCCCGCGAACAATCACTTTTCCCTTACCTGTTTTATAGGCTTTTAGAATCCCTTCTACTCCCTGAATAATACCTCCCGTTGGGAAATCTGGTCCCTTAATGACCGTCATTAACTCCTCTACAGAGCAATCAGGTTTATCCATGCGCATAATGACGCCTTCAATAATTTCATCTAAAGAATGTGGAGGAATATCGGTTGCATACCCCGCGGAAATCCCTGTCGACCCATTGACAAGTAAATTAGGAAACATGGATGGTAAAACAGTTGGTTCCTTCGAAGTGTCGTCGAAATTCGGAATGAACTCAACGGTGTTTTTATCAATATCTCGTAATAATTCAGCGGAAATTGCCGAAAGTCTAGCCTCTGTATACCTCATCGCTGCAGGTGGGTCACCATCATTACTACCATTGTTTCCATGCATTTGGATTAAAACATTTCGAACTTTCCAATCCTGACTCAGTCGGACCATCGCTTCATAAACCGATGAATCACCATGCGGATGGTAATTACCAATGACGTTCCCGACCGTTTTGGCCGATTTTCTAAATCCTTTTTCATGAGTGTTTCCCTCAGCATACATCGCATACAAAATTCGGCGTTGAACAGGTTTTAAACCATCACGGGCATCTGGTAATGCCCGCTCTTGTATAATGTATTTACTATAGCGACCAAAACGGTCGCCAATGACTTCTTCAAGAGGGAGGTCGCGAAATTTTTCTACCGAGCTCATTCTTCTGAACCCTCCTCAATAACGGTAATGTTTTCATTTTCTAAGATGGTGTCGCCTTCGTCTAATGTAAACGCAACATTCGATTCAATCCACTTTCGACGCGGTTCAACTTTGTCACCCATTAACGTAGTAACTCTACGCTCAGCACGTGCAGCATCATCAATTTTAACGCGAATTAAAGTTCTAGATTCCGGGTTCATGGTTGTATCCCATAACTGATCGGCATTCATTTCGCCTAGACCTTTATAGCGCTGAATGATATAGCCTTTTCCAATCTTTTTGATGGCGCCTGCTAGTTCGTCATCGCTCCAAGCATACTCGATAATTTCCTTTTTGCCGCTGCCTTTGCTGACCTTATACAGGGGTGGCAACGCAATGAATACCTTCCCACCTTCAATCAATGGTTTCATATAGCGGTAAAAGAATGTTAAAAGCAGAACCTGAATATGGGCTCCATCTGTATCGGCATCGGTCATGATGACAACTTTATCGTAGTTCACATCTTCAAGATTAAAATCAGCTCCAACACCCGCTCCAATCGCATGAATCATCGTGTTGATCTCTTCATTCTTAAAGATATCCTGAAGCTTAGCTTTTTCAGTATTAATTACTTTACCACGCAAAGGAAGAACAGCTTGGAATTTACGATCGCGTCCCTGCTTTGCCGAACCACCGGCAGAATCCCCCTCAACAAGATAAAGTTCATTTTTAGCTGCGTTTTTACTTTGTGCTGGTGTTAGTTTACCAGACAGCATTGCCTCTGATTTTTTTCGTTTTTTACCACTGCGGGCATCTTCTCTTGCTTTCCTAGCAGCTTCTCGTGCTTGGTAGGCCCTAATGGATTTTTTGATTAAAAGTGAACTTGTTTCAGGGTTTTCCTCTAAGAAATACGAGAGGTGTTCAGAAACAACAGAATCAACCGCTGAACGAGCTTCACTCGTCCCTAGCTTTCCCTTTGTTTGACCTTCAAACTGAAGCAACTCTTCAGGAATACGAACGGAAATAATCGCAGATAGTCCTTCGCGGATATCCGCTCCATCTAGATTTTTATCCTTTTCCTTTAACAAACCTGCTTTGCGCGCATAGTCATTAAAGGCTCGGGTCATAGCAGTTTTGGCACCGACCTCGTGCGTTCCGCCATCCTTCGTACGGACATTGTTAACAAAGCTAAGGATATTCTCAGAATAACCATCATTGAATTGGAAGGAGAAGTCGACTTCAATTCCGCTATTTTCTCCCTCAAAACTTACAACAGGATGAAGAGAATCCTTTTCTTCGTTTAGATATTCAACAAATGCCTGAATCCCCGTTTCATAGTGAAATAACTCCCGAACATCATTTCGTTCGTCAATGATTTCAATTTTGAGACCTTTAAGTAAAAATGCGGACTCACGAAGTCGTTCGCATAAGGTATTGTAATTATAAGTAATCGTGGAAAAAATTTTAGGATCTGGTTTAAAGTGGATGGTTGTTCCGCTTTGGTTGGTCTTGCCGACTTTTTCAAGTGTCGTGATAGGTTTCCCACCATCTGCGAACTTTTGTTCGTAAACGAATCCATCACGTCTGATGGTGACAACGAGCTTTTCAGAAAGTGCGTTAACAACAGAGGCACCTACTCCGTGAAGGCCTCCACTCGTTTTATAACCACCTTGACCGAATTTCCCGCCCGCATGTAGGACGGTTAGGATGACCTCAGGAGTTGGCTTTCCTAGTTTATGCATCCCTGTTGGCATGCCTCGGCCTTTATCCTGAACTGTGATGGAGTTATCTTTGTGTATTTTCACAATGATATGGTCGCCATATCCTGCAAGTACCTCGTCAACAGAGTTGTCAACGATTTCGTAGACTAGATGGTGAAGGCCTCTAGTGTCGGTACTACCAATATACATCCCTGGACGTTTTCTGACAGCCTCGAGACCTTCTAGTACCTGTATCGCGTCATCGTTGTAATCAAAAGCTTGCTGGTTTCTAGCCACTAAAATACCCCTTTCATAACGAACAAAACAACATTGACTGTTTGTTTATCTATTGTCAATGATCTAACAAAATAACTTTAGAAAAATCTTCCTCTTTATAAAAATAAAAAAGAACTAACACACGTTCGCTCTTGGTCATATTTTACCATACTTTCTAAAGTCTCATATGCTTTATTTTAGCGATTTATCTTGATTTGGCAAACTGATTTCACTTATTGTTGGATTTTTTATTCATAAAATTTGTCTTTTTGGGCACAAATTCGGAAAAATTTTTAGCCTAGTTGAAGTCTCTAAAGGACGGACATGCCAATGATTCCCGCCATTAATTTTAGTGTCAATGAACCAACCTAAAGGTAATAAGTACTTTTTCTAGGAGTGTTGTTCCTTGAATCGATCTAGAATGATTTTACTTACTGCGATTTGCGCTGTGCTGTTGCTAATTGCTTCAAGCACGATTTTGCAACCTCGTAGAATGAATACAATCCAACAAACAGCTGATGACAACCCACCCGTTGTTCTTGATGAAGAGCATAATCACCCACGGATAATGGAAATTAACAACGTTGGCCGAGGCAATAATCTTAAACAATTTCTTGATCAACGTGATGAAGTTACCCACTTTCATCATAATAAAAAAGATACCAGTCACTATCTAGATCATGAGGTAGCCGTAAATTTTAAAAGCTTACCTTCTGACGATGAACTAGAACATATAGAAAAGGATATCGATGGTCGTGTAATAAAAAAAGACGGCTTGTTGTTCCTTTTCCGTTCAAGAAGTATGGAAGCTCCAACCGTACTAAATTATTTTAAAGGCAAATCGAATGTGGACTTTGTTGAATTGCATTATTTATTAATGCAAAATGACGTTACCGGAACAAAAACCCTCAATTTGCCAAATGACCAATTTTACCAAGAAGAATACCAATGGAACCTTCCTGTTATTGGGACAGAGCAAGGCTGGAATATCTCTAGAGGTGATGAAGACATCACGATTGCTGTCATTGACACAGGTGTGGATTTGGATCACCCTGATTTGGTTAACAGACTTGTTGAAGGATACAATATCCTAGGTGATAATTCAAATCCTGATGATGATAATGGCCATGGAACCCATGTAGCTGGGATCATTGCCTCTGAAACCAATAATCGTGAAGGAATAGCAGGGTTAACTTGGTTTAATAAGATCATGCCAATTAAGGCGATGAGTGCCGAAGGGTATGGGACCACCTTTGATATTGCTAAGGGAATCATCTGGGCGGTTGACAGTGGTGCTGACGTCATCAATCTTAGCCTTGGGAACTATAAGGAGTCGAATGTGTTAAAAAGAGCAATCCGGTATGCCTACAATAACGATGTTGTCATGATTGCCGCTGCCGGAAATGATAGCACAAGACAACCATCCTATCCAGCCGCTTACCCAGAAGTATTAAGTGTATCAGCTGTTAATTATGATGGAAAGCTAGCAGAGTTCTCTAACTATGGAAGTTATATCAATATCTCTGCACCCGGTGTATATATCCCTAGTACGTACTTTAACGAACAATATGCGTCTCTTTCAGGCACATCAATGGCGGCTCCACATGTTGCTGGACTTGCTGGGTTAATTAAATCAGCAAACCCAGAACTGACCAATAACGAAGTCATTACTATAATTCAAAGCTCTGCAAGAGATCTTGGAGCAAAGGGAAAAGATATCCAATTCGGTAGTGGCTTAATAGATGTAAACAAAGCACTGATAGCGGCAGAAAATGCTCATTCCACACGAAAGAAAGCAAATGAAAGACGAAACTTCTTTCGTTAAAAAAGGCTTAGAACAGATACCACGTCCACAGTGATTTATAAAAAAGGGGAAGGACCTTTTAAAGGCCTTCCCTATTCTTAATTAAGTTGGTATAGCTCTTTCCTTATCCCGTTAAGAAAAGGTGGGGTTTCTGTCGCAAATAAGTCTAATTCATGCATGGCCCTCGTGCAAGCTGTATAAAAGAGTTTGCGTTCTCCCTCTTCTTTGTACGTAGAAGCATCATGAATCGCCACGGCATCAAATTCAATTCCTTTTGCCAAATATGCTGGGATAATACTAATCCCCCGTTCGTAAGCAATCGTACCTTTCTCAATCAATCTGGCATCTAAATGAGGGGCGAGCGCTTCAAAAACAGTTTTACTTTCTTGCTCTGTTCGACAAATAACAGCAATCGTTTTATGACCCTCTGTTTTCCACTCCTGCATTCTTTTTATAATGGCCATAAGAAGCTTATCATGGTTTTGATGAATTGTTATCACTGGTAAGTTGCCATTCCGATTAAACGGTTCAATTTTATCCCCATCTTCAAGTAATTCCCGGGTAAACTCTACAATTTGTCTTGTGGATCGATAGGTTCTAGACAAAGTTATCACTTCTTTTTCGTCAATCCCTAGCGCGTCCTCCGCTAACACCGTTTCCGAATCTGTAGGGCCCGCATAGACCGCTTGATTCAAGTCTCCAAGCAGAGTTACCTTGCTATACGGAAACAATTGGGTGATAAAAGCAAATTGAAACGGAGTGTAATCCTGGGCTTCATCAATAAACACATGGCGAATACCGGTATTCGACTTTCGTCCTTCAATTTTATCTTGTAAATATAGGTATGGAGTAGAATCCTCATAATACATGCGTGATTGCTTTAACGACTTTAAGGTTAGCTCTGAAATCTTCCCCCAGGTTTCTGGATGTTCCGACTGGTGATCTTGTGGGCGAAATAATTGGCCATATATCCCCTTCAAATTTATGAATTTCAACTTTTTCACCATGTTGAATACTGGTTTCATGCGCTTTGTCACGAGCATTCTCGCAAGTACCTTTTGCTCACGCTCATAATCATCAAAAGTATCTTCGTCAAATTTCTTTTTTTCTTGCAGTTGTTTATACGCATCCAGAAACTCTGACTTATCGAGAAATTGTATCTCTTCCTCTACCCACTCTTTCTTCTGCTCTTGTCTCGCTTTTCTCTTCAAATCCTTTAGAAGATATTCCTTCAACAATTGGATTCGGTTTGGAATAGAGACATTTCGGTCTAGAGAATAAAAATACTCAGCTAACTGTTCCTTTGTAAACAAGACTTGTTTACGGAAGGTTATATCACGAAACAGTAACCCTTTATCCTTTAATTCATTTACATATGAGTCAATGAGACCTTTGAATTGTAAGCTTGATTTGAACCGAATCGCTTCGAGCCGTACAGGATAGTCGTGATCCTCGCTTTGACTTAGTAGGTACTCCATTTGACTAAAAATGTCTTCTAATTCATATTCTCTGCCGATTCTTGAAAGTAAGTACTCTTGGAAGGTGGCTTGTTGCATATTTTCTTCCCCTAGTTCAGGAAGGACGGTTGCAACATAGCTATTAAACATTGGGTTTGGTGAAAAAAGCATAATGTTTTCTGATTTTATGATAGTTCGATAGCGATAAAGTAAATAGGCAATTCGCTGCATCGCTGCCGATGTTTTCCCACTGCCGGCAACGCCTTTCACAATTAAAAGCCTACTATCTTCATTGCGAATAATTTGATTTTGTTCTTTCTGAATCGTGGCAACAATGCTCTTCATTTGCGTATCGGCATTATTCCCGAGAACCTCTTGGAGCATTTCATCACCGATTGTCACGCCCGTATCAAACATCGCTTTAATTTCCGCTTCTCTAATCACAAACTGCCGCTTTAACTCAATGACGCCCGTAACCTTTTCAAGGCTAGTTTCATATTGCGCTGGCCCAGGTGCGTAATCATAATATAGACTTGAGATAGGCGCCCGCCAGTCATAAATCAAAAACTCCTCTTCTTTATCATCCATGAACGAAGCCACACCAATATAAATCGACTCTTGCGCACCTATTCCTTCTTCTTTAAAATCGATTCGTCCAAAGTATGGAGAGTTTTGCAGTCTGGTTAAGGTTTTTAGTTGATTATCGATTTGGGTTTGGCTACGCTCCCGTTCAGATAAGAGCTCAACCTGTTGTTTGATACTTGTATATGTTTCACCTATATCATCTGGTTCATCAAAATTAACAGTTACGTCTTCCCAGAAAGTGCTACGGATATGGAGCGCTTCAGATCCAATTTTCCCTGTATGCTTTTGGAGTTTTTGGAACTTCTTTTTAATTTGGGAGGTAATCCATTTTACTCTTTCCTGTTCTTTCTGTAGTTCTTTCTCGTTTTCGCTCATCCTCTCACTCCTTGAAAGGCTCTTTTCTCAAACTTTGTTGCTTTTGAAGATAAAGACTATTGAGCAGAGTTAATTCTAATCTGCAAAAACTGCAATTATGAGAAAAGAGCTACAAACATATTTAAAACCTAATAACTAGCTGTTCTTACGTTAAAATTGGCTCTTGGATTTTAACACCCCTTTACCCAAACAGGTCCTTAAAGACCAAAAATTTCGGTGCAATATGTATAGTATGCCTGAGTTTCATTGTTCATTTTTACTTTTTTCCCTCTAAGTATCGACGGAAAACGCGGAACCAAATTGGTCCCGCGCAGAATAGATGATTACTTGGTCATCGCATGCTCGACTTTTATACAACGGTCCATGATGACAGTATATCCCTTTTCCTTTAAAAAATGATAGGCGTCCTCATTTGCCACCCCTAACTGAGCCCAAAAGATCTCAGCGTCGATTTCAGCGAATTCACGAGCGATTTCAGGCAAGAACTCAGAACGACGGAATATATTAACAATATCAACATGTCCCTCAATATCTTTTAACGACGAAACCGCCTTTTCTCCTAAAATCTCATCAGCCTTTGGATTAACAGGGATGATTTCATACCCTGCATCCTGCATCGCCTTTGAAACCATATACGAAGTTCGTTCAGGATTTTCACTTAAGCCAACCACAGCAATCCGCTTTGATTTTTTTAACATGCTTCCGATTTCTTCACGACTAGGATTTTCAATTGCCATTATGTACCACCGCTACCTTTCTTTTCTATTCTTTGTTCTCCTTTTCATTTTAACCTAGGTTTGTCTAGAAATGCACTCAAAGAAGATTGATTTTTGGGATATTAGAAAAAGGAAGATAGGCTTGGGTGAAAAAATAGCAGATATTTCTTAAGAACGTGGTACAATAACTATATTATTTTTAAAGGGGAAATTTGAATGGCAGTAAATGGTCTTATTCTTTTATTAGCTTACTTGCTAGGATCAATACCATCCGGGCTCATTGTGGGCAAGCTCTTTTACAAAAAGGATATTCGAGAGCATGGGAGCGGAAATTTAGGTGGAACCAATACGTTCCGAACATTAGGGGTAAAAGCAGGGATTGCCGTAACCCTTGGAGATATTCTTAAAGGGACACTTGCAGCGAGTTTACCGCTTATCTTCGATGTAAATTTACATATGCTTTTGGTCGGGATTTTCGCTGTTATTGGCCATATGTATCCCATTTTCGCTGGGTTTAGGGGTGGAAAAGCGGTGGCAACCTCCGGGGGAATCTTGCTTGCCTATGCACCGTTTTTATTTTTGTTTATGCTTATCTTTTTTATCGGGAGCCTTCTACTGACTAAATATGTATCATTATCTTCCATCTTAACAGCGATTGCGACATTCATTTATGCGCTCTCTACCGGGGATATTGCCTTAATCATCGTCGTATTTTGCTTAATGGCCTTTGTCATCTATCGGCATAGAGCGAACATTAGTAGAATTAAAGAAAAGACAGAGCCGAAAGTAAATTTATTTAAAAAACGCAATTAAGTCGTAAACATGTCCACAAAAAGAGGAATGGCAAATCTTATCAGCCTTTCCTCTTTTTCATGGGTTTAAAAATGAATGTTTTAGCCATAGAATTACTTAATGGATAAAAAGGACTCTTACACTTGTAGTAGTTGAAAACGAGCAATACCTCGTGAATCGGTAACATAATCTAGCCTTGTATGGTCAAAATAAATAAAGTCTTGCTCGTGTATAAGAACTTTAAGCTCCTCGAAGGTATACGTGCGATCATCTGTTAAAGGTCGCTCTTCCAGAGACAACCGTAGCTTTGGACCTCCTCAACCAATACCCATGGATACCCGAATAAAGAGCTTTTCATTTTCATTTTGTTCATTGTCGACAGCTTCTTTGAGTGCAGTGTAGGCACGATCCGTGATAGTGAACATTTTTTCACCCCAACTCACTGAATTTGTAAATAATTTCATATTTATGACGATTTGTGAACATTTTGTGAACTTTTTCGTCAAATTTAATCAAATCTCAACATCCATATTATATTATCCATAGTGAATGGAAAATAAATATGCTCCATTAGGGCCAAAGGGAGAAGCGTTTATCATGAAAAAGAAAAACAGATGGATTTTGACTATCGGGATTCTGGTACTGATATCAGTAGCTACGGGAATCTTTTATCGACAAACGGTACAAAGTACAACACAAGAAAACGTAGTTTTATCAAAAGAAGACCATATTAAACGTGACCTTTCAGTTGCAGGGAAAACCTATCAAGAAAGTGTTAACATTGCTGCGATTGGTGACATTCTTATCCATGATACCGTTTTTCTAGACGCAGCAACGGCCGATGGTTTTGATTTTAAACCAATGTTTTCCCATGTAAAGGATACCCTCACAAAGCCTGATATTCTTTTGGCGAATCAAGAAACGATTCTAGGCGGCGTGGAATTAGGGTTATCGGGTTACCCTACCTTTAATAGTCCACGAGAAGTTGGCGATGCATTGATTGATGCAGGAGTGGATATTGTCTCAACGGCCAATAACCATACTCTCGACAAGGGTGAAAAAGGAATACAAAGCTCGATGAGTTATTTAAGCGAGGTAGGATTGCCTTATGTTGGTTCATTTAAAAATGCTGAGGATCAACAACGCCTAAGAATTCTTAATCATAACGGAATAAATATTGCCTATCTTTCCTATACATACGGCACGAACGGAATACCAGTACCTGAAGGAAAAGATTTTCTCGTCAACTTAATCGATAAAGCAGCGATGAAAGAAGAAATACACCGTGCCAAAGACGTAGCCGATGTCGTAGTGATGAGTATTCATTGGGGAAATGAGTATCAGCGCTTTCCTGATAGCATTCAAGAAGAAATAGCTCACTTTATTGTAAATGAGGGCGTCGATATTGTTTTTGGTCATCATCCCCATGTGCTTCAGCCGATGGAGTGGATACAGGCTGACGATGGTCGCAAGGCTTTTGTGGTTTATTCACTAGGTAATTTTTTATCAGGACAAATGTGGGATTTCAAGGATATTGGCGGCATGGTTTCACTTGATATTATTAAAAAAATAACACCTACTGGATCAACCATTGAACTTGCCAACCCGGAGTTTAATCCGACTTATGTATCTAGTAGTGGTCAACGAAATTATCAAGTGGTGCCGTTAGAACAGGCAGGAAAATACGGTTTAGAACATGCACAGAGCAAGTACGAGGAAATTATGGGGCATATGACAGAACCACTAAAAAAAGCTGATTAAGAATTTTATCTCCCATACGTAAATGGGAGTTTTTTATCTGTTTTTTGCCATAATAATGAAGGTGTGAAAGCAAATACTTAGACAGGCTATTTTAATAAACCTTATAATAGACAGATGCATCATGGAAGGAGTTTGATTATGAATATCACAATTAGCGATGAGGCTGCTAAATGGTTTCAAGATGAACTAGATCTTACTGATGGGGGATATATCCGCTTTTTTGCCCGCTATGGTGGGGCTAGCCCGGTCCAGCAAGGGTTTTCTCTCGGAATGTCAAATGATGAGCCAGAAACAACCGTAGGGCCTAGCGTGAAGATAAACGGGATTACCTATTATATTCTTGAGAAGGATTTATGGTATTTTGATGGACATGACTTAAAGGTCGAGTTTAACCAGAATGCTCAAGAACCTGAATATAAATATATTTAATGTGGAAAAGCTCTTTAATTAGGTACATATTGAGGTTTTTAGTATGAGGGTTTTCCATGTGTCGGTTGTCTCATGACCGCTTTAATGATATTTACAGTTGTTTAGTCCATGAGTACTTTCTTAAGGACACTTAGAAGGCTATTTAGAAGATTTTTGTCCATGAGAGCTCGTCTCATGGACACTTTTTTGCTTTTTTAACAGCATTTTGACCTTGAGAGCCCCTCTCATGGACACTTTTCCGCTTTTTTAACAGCATTCTGTCCTTGAGAGCCCCTCTCATGGACACTTCCTCACTTTTTTAACAGCATTCTGTCCTTGAGAGCCCCTTTCATGGACACTTCCTCACTTTTTTAACAGCATTCTGTCCTTGAGAGCCCCTCTCATGGACACTTTCTCACTTTTTTAACAGCATTCTGTCCTTGAAAGCCCCTCTCATGGACACTTTCTCACTTTTTTAACAGCATTCTGTCCTTGACTCAGCCCGTCTCCTTAATACCTACATGCTATTATCTGAAAAGAATTTCCTTGTAAGTCTCCTCTTAATAACACATAAACGAAAAAGCTTGGGTTCATTTATACCCAAACTTTTTTCAATATTAATTCTTACCGTGGATACACTCCCTGCCAATCATTCTACCAAATCAGATGCTCTAGCCCTTCCTTTTTTAAAATAGCATCGCGTCGTTCGCCGAACAAATCAAAATGAGGCATGGTGGCTTTTCGTTTATCAATCCACTGTGGTTCAAGTCCGTACTGCTTTCCCCAAGCCGCTAACTTTTCTATATCCCTACACCCGACCTTTGTTACACTTTTGGTTCCTGGAAAGCGGTCGTCCAACCAGTAATGAGTAATAAAGGCAATTTCTCCACGGGCGACCTTCGCTTTCCATTCTATCAATTCCTCACGCTTAATCCCAAATGCCATAAATTTAAGATCCTTTTGAAGGTTCGGGCTGGCCTTTTGCTTTCATATAAGCCTCATGCCAATCAGGGTACGAACGTTTAATGGAAATAGGGCGAAATGAATCTTTTTTGACGCACACATGACGTGAAGTGCCAGTCAAAGAAAGTTCCCCAGAACCTGTATATACTTCATAACTATAGGTCACGCGCAAACCATCATATTCAGACACCCATGTTTTAATTAACGCTTTTTCACCGTAGCGAACAGGCGTTTTGTAGGAAGCTTGGATATCGATAACAGGCGAAATCACTCCCTCCTTCTCCATCTCAGCATAATTAAAGCCTAAATCCTCAATTAACTTCGTTCTCCCTAACTCCATCCAGATTAAATAATTTGAGTGATAAACGACTCCCATTTGATCTGTTTCTGCGTATCGAACCTCAATTTCCTTCGTTGAAATATGCATTTACTATTCCCCTTTTTTTACTTTATCTAATGCTTTTACAAAATCCTCTTTGTCTAGGCTCATAGCCTCTTCTGTCAACTCCAGCAATGGATCTGACTCCATCAACCTAAAAGCCTGAGATTGTATGGCTTCATTAATAAGATTTGCGGCTAATCGACCATTTCCACCCATAGGTTCTGCTTGTAAGTGATGGAGGATAAAGCTACTAGCCTCTTCTGTCAGCTGATATTGATAGTTTGCTGCATATCCATCCATAATTTCTAAAAGTTCAGCAGCGGTATAATCTGGAAAATGGAAAAACTTTTTAAATCGCGACCGAAGTCCGGGATTGCTTTCCAGTAACTCATTCATTTCATTTGGATAGCCTGCTAGGATTACGACTAAATTTTCATTATGACGAGTCATTTCATCGACTAATGTATCTATTACCTCTTTACCAAAATCTCCATTCCCTTGACTAAGTAGCGAGTAGGCTTCATCGATGAAGAGCACCCCACCAAGCGCTTCGCGAATTTTCTTTTTGGTTTTAATCGCCGTTTGACCTACATAACCGGCAACAAAATCGGCTCGACTGCCAACCATCAGATGGCCACGTTTTAAAATTCCACATTCTTTAAGCAATTCTGCATAGATCTTTGCCACCGTTGTTTTCCCTGTCCCAGGATTCCCGGTAAACACAGAGTGGAGTTGGATAGGTACAGCCTGTAAGCCTTTTTCTTGTCGTAATTGTTGCATTTTCACAAAAGAGATAAGGGAACGAACTTCTTGCTTCACATTTTCTAGACCAATCAGACTGTTAAGTTGTTCCTTTGCATCTTCATTTGTTTTGGCATCTTCACTGACGAAATCTTCTTTTTCTAACAATGAATAGCTGAAGAGATCTTCTTCCTCCACTGCTTTTGAGCCTTTTTTGAAAATCGCATCTTGAACGATGTTTCTAACAGTGCGTGCATTTCCGAAGGTATCATCCACCCGTTCTCGTTCAATTCGATTTAAAAGCTCTATTTTGGCTTCCTCTGATAATACATAGTCATTGTCAAAGGCCGCTTGTTCGCCGATTTGTAGTAATTCGTCATCGTTGTAGTCTGGCAAGTGAATGATATTCGAATTTGGGAAACGGCTTCTCAGTCCTGGGTTAGCGTCAAGGAACTGTCGCATTTCCTCGGGATAACCTGCAAGAATGACGGCAAATTTATCTCCGTATTCGCTACCTGTCATAAGCGATACAAGCGTATCAACGGCAGTTTGTCCATAGTCATTCCCCGTTTGACCTTCTCGCTTTAAACTATAGGCCTCATCGATAAATAAAACACCACCAAGGGCCGTTTCTACAAACTTACGGACATTCTCCTCTGTTTGTCCCACATACGCTCCAACGAGCTGTGAGCGGTCCGCTTCAATGACCTCTGACCTTGGAAGTACACCAAGCTGGTAGTAAATTTTAGCCAATAATCGAGCTATAGTCGTTTTACCCGTACCTGGATTTCCTGTTAAAATCATATTTAAACTTAATGCATCCTTGGTTTGAAAACCAAGGTCTTTCCGCTTTTTTTGATACTTAAGAAACTGATAATACCGATTGACACGCTCTTTAACCGATTCAAGTCCTATCAGATTTTTCAATTCAGTTAAGGGATCGTCTTCTTCATCCGTTTTTGCTTCTTGAATAAATTCTTTTTCCCATAACGCTTTGAGTTCGCCAAGGCGTTTTAACCGGAGCTTCATTTCTTCATAATGGACTGAAGTATGGAAAACTCCTGATATCGACTGTTCATATTCCTCAGAGGCTTTTAAAAGAGCTGCCGCTTCTTTTACAGCCTCCTCTAAAAGACCGCTTATTACCTCGTATTGCTCCTCAAAACCGCGAATTTCTTTAGCATGAAGTCCTTGAAGTTGTTCTAGTTGTTTTTCGGTATTATCTAAGAACCTTCGACAAATATCAATAAATTGCTCGGCCGTTTTTCTTTTTGCTGCTCGATTATCTGTTTCCCTTAATGGTGGAAAGGTGAGTTCGGTAAACGCTCCCTCCATCCCTTTCCATTTATGCGAAGCGAGATATTGCTTTGCTCGTTGATTTGTTGGATCGATATGTAAAACTCTTTCCATCCAGGTGAGGACAACTGCGTCATTCCCAGTTTGTTTTGAACGTGAAAGCGCAGCTATGGCAAGTAAATCCGCTTTCTCATGCTGATTTGCCTCATCCGAGAGGGTTTTTATGTACGTTAATAGCGCACCTTCATCATGAATGAAGCCTTGTTTATTAAATTCTTGCTCCCATTTATCTACTTGAGCTTTATGTTCTGATTTCCTTCTTTGCTGTTCCATTTACACCACTTCTTTTAATATAGGATTAAACCGTATCTTACCATATTTTTGTTCCAAAAAGGAAAAGACCTGCCCATTGGACAAGTCTTTAGGTCGCTATCTTAAGAATCCTTGCGGGAATGGGCCTCATCTTTGATTTCTGAACGGAACCCATCAATTGCATCACGGCGGCGTTCATTCTTTGCCTCAATCTGTGCTCTGTCTTCAGCAGATGAGAATTCCATCGCTGCTTCAGCTTCTTCCATATTCTCAATTGTATGATGAATCATGGATTGTAACTTTTCAACATTATCACTGCGATCATCTGGATTTGGTTTATTATGAGCCATTCGTTTCTACCCCCTTTTTGCGACCGAGTTTAGTATGTGTATCAAGGTTTGATAATATAAAGGAAAAGAGTGTCAATCGAAAATAACGGTCGGGGTGTTTAAAAAAATAAAACCCGTCCAAAAAACAGACGGGTTTTGCATTATTATTCGCCTTTAGTCTGAATGACCTGAGCGTGTTCACCAGATGTATCCTGCATTTTTTTCCCTTTATTTCCACCAGCCTGTCTTGGCTGTGTGCCTAGATGGCTTGGGACAAAGTATTTGCTTTTGCGTTTTGGGTTACCCATTTAAATCCCCTCCTCTGTCTTCAGTTTCTCCTGAAGGAGGGGGTTTCATTTATGGAAAAAGAATGCTTTTACTCCGCTTTGCTAAGACGCTTTTGCTCTAATTTAGCCTCAAGCTTTTCCATTGCATCGCGATCGTTAAGGATTTGGCGTTTATTTTCTAAAACAAGTTCTTCAAAAGAACGTTTTCTAGGCTTTCTCATTGTGCTCACCTTCCTTTGTTATCATTGTAACAGTTATTATGCCCGGAAACGGTTGCAATTATTACAACTTTTTGAAAATTTAATACCTTTTTTAAATACCCAATAATTTTATGTAGAAACCTATTGGTTTGTGCTTTTCTTAACAAGATTAAAATCATCTCTGATTGTAGCTTTGATTAAAAATAAATAAGACAATTGGAAGACCAATTGTCCTACTCTATAATAAACTCTTCCATTTGTTCCAATGTCATCGCACCGATATGTTTTTTCTCAATCATGCCTTCTTCATTGATTAGAAAAGTTGTTGGAATGGATATAATCGAATAATCTTCGTTTACTTTTCCTGATTCATCAAGAAGAATTGGAAAAGTAAGTTGGTTTTCACGAACAAATCCTGATACATCATTCTTTGGGTCAATATTAATCGCAAGGATGTCCATATAGCCATTAGCATGATCATATAATTGCTGCATGGCCGGCATTTCCGCTTTACATGGTGGACACCACGTAGCCCAAAAATTAATCATGACTTTTCGTCCCTTAAAATCGGAAAGCTTGACCTCTTTCCCTTTTAAAGTACTTAAAGTAAAATTAGGTGCCTGCCCGGCAACTTCCACCGTGGCTGTAATTGCTTCTTGTGTGGCGACGTTTGTATTTTGGTCTTCATTGCCCATTGCTTGCGATAATGCGACCGCAAAAAGTAGCAATAAGAGTAGAACCGTTAGTCCTTTTTTTATCATACATCCACCTCATAATCATCCAATGTAGATGTATTTTATCCTAAATGACTAGTAAAAATAAGGTGCGAAGAAGCCAAAAAGCGGTTATAAATGTGACAATTCCATAAACAATCCCTCTCATGGTTAAACGAGCAGGCCATTTATTCTTTTTAGCTTTCCAGTACATGTAAAGGAGGGCTAAAGAAATAGCTGTCAACCACTCCTTAAGCCCACCTGATAAATATAAAGCTCCTAATGGGTTAGTAGTTAACAATTCCGGTCGATATAAGAGGATGCTGGCTTTAAATGATAAAACACCAATAAACAAAGAATTCACTAAAGCGTCCAGAAATTCCCCTAGAAAATCTTGGTTTTCATTCAGTAACTTTTTAAGCAAAAAATAAGTAATCACCAACGCAAGTATGGCATAGAGCCAAGTGTGTTTAATAATAAATGGTCCAAGCTGAAAAGCATTCAACACGTTACACTCCCTATATGTATTTCTATCCATTATTAAAAGCTAAGACTATCGCCATTACCTATGATATAGGTCACCGTTCTCAACGAAAATCTCTGTTCTCTTTAACCAGCTTCAAAAAGTTTCGAGCGGGCGCTGAGACAAAATGATGCTCTAACCAAATGATGCCTAACGAAGAAAATAAATCCGCATTGCTAATAGTAGAGGAATAGATTTGCTCGTTTCCATATTCACTAAAGACAGACTTAGGAATAATCGTCGCTCCCATCCCTGCTGTTACCAATTCTATAAGGATATGCATATCAGAACATTCAGCGATCCTTTTTAGCTGAAGCTGTTCCTTTGAAAAGGCCTCAAGGATGGTGTTGTAACTCCCTAACCCCTCTGTACTCGGGATGATTAACGGGATATTTGAGATTTCCTCCAGTGTAATTGTCCCCCTCGGTTCCCGACTGACAAACACAAAATGTTCGTTAAATAACTGATGATAAGCTAGACCTCGATGTTCAAGCGGTAGACGTACAAAAGCCAGCTCAATTGCCCGAGATTTTACCATTTCTGTTAGGTAAAACGAATCATTCTGAACAATTTTTAACGAAACGAGCGGGTACAGTTCGTGAAAGGATTGCAGCAATTGCGAAAAATCAGGGACAGATAAAGTATTAATGCCAACCGATAGGGTACCTTTTTTCCCTTCTTCTGTTTCCTGCAGTTCGTTTTTCACTTCTTCCATGCTATTTACAAGATGAAGAGCATGCTGGTAGAGCAAAGTTCCCTTATCGGTTAACTCCATCTTCTTACCGTTCCGTTCTACTAACCGGACCCCTAGTTCCTCCTCCAATTGCTTTAGCTGCATGCTTAGGGGAGGCTGTGACATATGAAGCCGGTTAGCAGCCGCAGTAATGTTCTTTTCCTCCGCAATCGCGATAAAATAACGTAATTGTTTAAAGTCCATAGGTTTCCTTTCTATATAAAAAAAGTATGGTTTCTATATAAATTATATATTTTTCGAATAGATATTGTCTATGATACGATTATTTTTGTCTTTTAACCTATATCTGTATTAGAAAGGTGATTGAATTGGAACGTTTTTTTAACTTAAAACAAAATGGCACTACGATTGGAAAGGAACTTTCTGCCGGTTTTATTTCTTACATAACCGTTGTCTATATCATTATAGTAAATGCCACGATATTAGCGGTTGCAGGAATACCAATGGAAGCAGGGATCATTGCGACAATCCTAACAAGCTTTTTTGGGTGTTTAATCATTGGGTTATGGAGCAATACGCCTATTTTGCTTATTCCCGGGATGGGGTTGAACGCTATGTTCACCTATACGATTGTTCAATCAGGTGGATTTTCCTGGCAAGAAGCGTTAGCGATGGTCTTTACCGCAGGAATTATATTTATCATCATTGCTTTTACACCAATGGCAAGAGTCATCACTTCATCGATTCCAGATTCTTTGAAGGAAGCCATTACCGTTGGAATTGGAATCTTATTAATTTTAATTGGATTCGATAATGCCGGTATCATTACAAGCTCAGACCATACGCTTCTTGCCATCGGCGATTTAAGCAGTAGCACTGCGATTATTACGTTTATTGGACTATTTATTACATTTTTATTATTTATGAGAAATGTACCTGGGAATTTGTTGTTAAGTATTATCATTACCTCGGTACTAGCGATTTTATTTGGAGGCTCCCAATTTGAGGGAATAACACTTTCAGCCCCTTCATTTAGCGATTATTCTTCCGTGTTTGGGCAGCTATCTTTCGCACAAGCAGGGAATTTCATCTTTTGGCTTACGTCAATCTCATTAGCCATGGTCCTTGTCTTTGAGAATATTGGATTGATTCATGGACACACCAAAATGTTGAATCGTACGGAAAGTAGTAAAAAATCTCTCCAAGCGACGGCTGTTTCCGTTCTATCTTCAGGCGTTTTTGGAACAAGCCCGACAGTTGCATCTGTCGAAAGTGCTGCTGGTATTACGGCAGGAGGACGTACAGGGTTAACAAGTATTGTAACGGGTCTGCTATTCTTGGTTTCTTTATTATTTATCCCGGTTATCAAAGTGGTTCCACCAAGTGCAGTTTCACCGGTATTGATCTTAATTGGTGTGTTAATGCTCCAAAACATTGTTCATATTAAAATGGATGATTTAACCGAGAGCTTCCCGGCGTTGTTAATTATTGTACTTATTCCACTAACATATAGCATCGCTGATGGAATGGCAATTGGGTTCATTTTATACCCATTAATGAAGCTTTTTATGGGGAAAGGAAAAGAAATTCACCCCGCCCTTTATATGATTGCGATCCTATTTATCAGTAATTTCGTATTACAGTATGCGTTTTAATCTAAAAAAGAGCGATGGCCCTATAAAACTTGGGTCATCGCTCTTTTTATGGATTGTTTATATGCATGGACTAAGTAGTCAATGCTGCTTTTCTACGACCATACAATAGGCCTGAGAGCTTGTACCAGGGGTGACTCCTGCAAATTTTTCATACAGCTTATACTGAGCCTTTTGAGCCTGTGGAATCGAGCTCATTCCTTTCATCATTAAGGTTTTAGCTAATTCCTCCATTGAATCTTGTTGGAAAGGCAAATCATTGGCGTAATACAAACTCTCACCTGGTTTTGGATAAAAAGACTGAACTTCGTCTTCAGCCGTAATAATATGATATTGGATTTCTTCATTTTCAGAAATGCCGCCGATAACAGCTTCGGTGTTTATTGTTAAATTTGTTTTCAATTGCCACTGCTGTTGAATGATGAGAGCAATTTCTTTGAAATTTAGTTTTTGAAAAGATAATGTTTTTGCTAGCTCCCAAGTTTCTATTCCAAGATCTCCTTGGCCATTAAAAATGAAAAAGGATTGATTAGGAAAGATTTCACGAAAAATGGTACGTTCTAGCATTTTGGTATCATAGCTCTCTTCGCAATCTAATACGATAGAAATGAAATCTTCTCTTGCCACAATAGAAAAAAGACTCATCGAACTCTCTCCTTTCGGCATCCCTAGTTTAACAATAGAAAGGATTGAGAACGATTGCAATAGTAAAAGAGAGAAAATATCGAGAATTTAGTGAAATCAGATAAAAAACCTCCATATGCTCAAGGGCACATGGAGGTTTTTGTTTAAAAATTTATGCTTTTAGTTTGTCACGAAGAACCATTTGTAGAATTCCACCATGACGGTAGTAGTCGATTTCAACTTCAGAATCGAAACGAACGACTGCTTCGAATGTTTTTTGGTTGCCAGCTTCGTCTGTCGCAGTTACCTTTATAAGGTCACGTGGACGTACGTTTTCGCCAACTTCAACATTAAAACTTTCTTTACCAGTTAAGCCAAGTGTTTCAGCGCTTTCTCCATCTTTAAATTGAAGTGGAAGAACACCCATTAACACAAGGTTTGAACGGTGAATACGCTCGAAGCTTTCTGCGATAACAGTCTTAATACCAAGTAGGTTTGTTCCTTTTGCTGCCCAGTCACGGGAAGATCCCATTCCATAGTCTTTACCAGCAATAACCATTAAGCCTGTTCCGTTTTCTTTGTACTTCATGCAAGCATCATAGATAGAAGTTACTTCGCCTGTTGGCCAGTAAGTAGTGTAGCCACCTTCTGTTCCAGGAGCGATTTGGTTTTTGATGCGGATGTTTGCGAATGTTCCACGCATCATCACTTCGTGGTTACCACGACGAGAACCGTAAGAGTTGAAGTCGCGTACCTCTACACCTTTTGAACGTAGGTATTGACCAGCAGGTGTATCTTTACCGATTGCACCAGCAGGAGAAATATGGTCAGTTGTGACAGAATCACCGAACTTCCCAACTACGCGTAGTCCAGTTAATGGTTCAACTGTACCTGGTTCAGGGCTTAAACCTTCGAAGAATGGAGGGTTCGCAATATAAGTTGAATCCTCATCAAAGCTATAAAGTGCATCATTATTTGTTTGGATTTCGTTCCAACGCTCGTTATCGCTGAATACATTTTCGTATTCGCTACGGAATAACTCAGGTGTAACGACTTTGTTTACAACTTCGTTTACTTCTGCAGTTGATGGCCAGATATCCTTGAAGAATACATCATTGCCATCTTTGTCTTTACCGATTGCATCATTTTGAAGATCGACATTAACCGTTCCAGCTAATGCATACGCAACTACAAGCGGTGGAGATGCTAGGTAGTTTGCTTTTACAAGTGGATGAATACGTCCTTCAAAGTTACGGTTACCAGAAAGTACAGAAGTAACAAGAAGATCAGAATCTGCAACAGTCTTTTCGATTTCTGGAAGAAGTGGACCAGAGTTCCCGATACATGTTGTACATCCATAACCTACTAGGTTAAAGCCGATAGATTCTAAGTATGGTAGTAATCCAGAATCACGAAGGTATCCTGTTACAACCTTAGAACCAGGAGCTAAAGATGTTTTAACAAACTTCGGAACTTCCATTCCAAGTTCAACTGCTTTTT
Organism: Mesobacillus maritimus; assembly: GCF_044803185.1. Lineage (GTDB taxonomy): Bacteria > Bacillota > Bacilli > Bacillales > Cytobacillaceae > Mesobacillus_B > Mesobacillus_B maritimus_B. The sequence goes on along the minus strand of NZ_CP085225.1, from coordinate 2,788,215 downwards.
TCGCTACTAGACCTGCACCCACTAGTACATATGGGTTAGAAGTGTTTGTACAGCTAGTAATTGAAGCGATCGCAATTGCACCAGTTTTCATGGTTGCTTTTTCGCCATTTTCAAATTCAACGACAGCTTCTTTTTCGATTTCAGAAGCTTCTAAGCCAAATCCTTGGTTTCCAGCTGGAGCAGTAAGGGCATCATTAAAGCTCTTCTTCATTTGAGAAAGAGGAATTAAATCTTGTGGGCGTTTAGGACCAGAAAGATTTGCTTCAATCTCAGAAAGATCGATTTCAATAACGTCTGTATAAACAGGCTCAAGAGCTGGATCAAAGAATAATCCGTTTTCTTTACTATACTTTTCAACCAACTCAACTTGCTCATCAGTACGCCCAGTTAAACGCATGTAATCAAGAGATTCAGAGTCAACTGGGAAGAATCCACAAGTTGCACCATATTCAGGAGCCATGTTGGCAACTGTTGCACGGTCTGCTAATGGAAGAGTTACCACACCAGGACCGAAGAACTCAACGAATTTTCCAACTACACCATGGCTACGAAGAACCTGTGTTACTTTTAATGCAAGGTCAGTTGCTGTAGTACCGTTTGGCATATCACCAACCAGTTTAACCCCTACTACTTCTGGTACTGGGAAGTAAGAAGGCTGACCTAGCATACCTGCTTCAGCTTCAATACCACCTACGCCCCATCCAAGAACACCGATACCGTTGATCATGGTTGTATGGGAGTCTGTACCAACTAGTGAATCTGGGAATGCTTCGAATTCGCCATCTTCATTTTGTACAGCATGGACAACGCTTGCAAGATACTCAAGGTTTACTTGGTGAACGATACCAGTTGCTGGTGGAACAGCACGATAATTGTCGAATGCCTTTTGTGCCCAGCTTAAGAATTGATAACGCTCGGCATTACGTTCGAATTCAAGATCCATATTCGCTTGTAATGCACTTTGTGTTCCGTATTTATCAACCTGTACAGAGTGGTCAATAACAAGATCAACCGGCTTTTCAGGATTGATTTTATCTGGGTCGCCACCAAGGTCAGCCATTGCTTTTCTTAAAGAAGCAAGGTCAACAACTGCTGGTACACCAGTGAAGTCTTGTAGGATAACACGAGAAGGTTTGAAAGGTACATCTACCTCTTTCACTTCACTTGTTCCCCATTTTACTAGATTTTCAACATGCTCTTTTGTAATGACGCGGCCATCATACTGGCGAAGAACAGACTCAAGAAGTACCTTAATAGAATAAGGAAGCTTCGATACATTCCCTAGTCCTGCTTCTTCTAGTGCAGCAAGACGGTAATAATGGTAGCGTTTCCCGCTGGATTCAAATGTACTGCGGGCTTTAAAAACATCTAGGTCAGTTAATTGTTTAGTCATCTGACTACCCCCTTTGATCAGTAACAATCATACACTAAATAAATGCAATTGTCGAAAAGTTAGAATATTCTTCGACATCCTAACTTTTCTCACAATTCTAATCTTAATATAACTCTAAGTATAAGTAAATAACAAGATTGTTATTGTTTTTGATAAGAAAAACTTATAGAAATGTAGTTTAATACAGTGCAAACCTGATTATAAGGGTAATTGGTCGGAAATAAAAGGCATTTATAATCCATCCTTGTAGCATCGTTACTATTTCAAAAAAGTATCAATTAGTGGATTGCGGGCAAAATAACCATGAAAATTACTAGAAATGAGGTGAAATAATGGGAAAACGCAAAGCGAATCATGTCATCCCTGGAATGAATGCGGCAAGTGCCCAAGGAAAAGGTGCTGGATTTAATGAGGAATTCTCGAACGAACCATTAACAGAATTGCAAAAGCAAAACAATAAAAAACGCAAGAAAAACCAGTAAAACTCTGGTTTGACTGAATGTAGAAAGCGGAAGGATTTACTCTCCCTTCCGCTTTTCGTTTTATTGCAGGTTAACCTCTTCGACAATTCTCTCCAGATCACTCATAAAGCGTTCTAATTGAGGGCGCTGTGTTTCAGATGCCACTTCAAGGGCATTCTCGATTTGCTGATACGCCTCATTGACCTCATTTTTTAAATGCTTTAGCTGATGGCCATAACTGGCACTGTCCTGAACAATATCATGGTAAAAATCTTGTACTTCTTCAAATCCTTGTTGTGCTGCTTGATACGCTTGTTGTTTATTTTTATGATAAGGCATGATCTTACCTCCTAATTTATAGTGAATTTTCCATATCGAAGCTTGACTTCCTCCTCGAGTATTCGTAAATTGCGCAGGAGCGAATGAAAATATTCAGTATAAATTCAGTTTCTGGTTTGCAATCTATACTTAGGAGGGATGAATGATGAACAAAAATGATGGCAAAGATATGCGCAAAAATGCACCAAAGGGACACAATGAGGGACAACCAGAGCCTTTAAGTGGTTCGAAAAAGGTGAAAAACCGTAACCATTCTCGACAAAAGCACGGACATAATCACGATATGTAATACTTCCCCTCGTTTGTAAAAAACAGGTCCCTCCATTTGATTGGTAGGGACCTGTTTTGTTTTTATAAGCTAGTTAATGCTTTAATTACCAAGTCTTCTTCTTCTACACTAACTGTGCGAAGGTCGAACTGAATTTCATCTTTTTGAATTCGAACCACTATTGCAGGATTGGTCTCGGTTCTAAGCTTTCGTGCAAGTTGTTCTGCTGAGAATGCATTATGTGTTAGTGAAACCAGGTGTGTTGGTAATTCTACGTCAGGCATCGTGCCTCCTCCAACTTGACTGGTTCCCTCTATAAGCTTCACCGTATAATTAGCTTTTAAACTTTTTAGCTTATCGATAAATTGTTGAGTTCGGTTGTAGATTTCATCAGGAGACAATAGTAAATTACGAATGGTTGGAATCTGTTCAATTCCTTTTTGCCCTTTAAGATAATCCGTTAAGGTCCCTTCAAGGGCAGCCAACGTCATCTTATCCACACGAAGTACCCGCGCCAATTGATGTTTTTTCAATTTCTCAATGAGTTCCTTCTTCCCTGCTATTAAGCCTGCCTGCGGACCTCCTAGCAGCTTATCGCCACTAAAGGAAACGATATCGGCCCCCATCTTTAACACTTCACTTACGACAGGCTCATCACCGATGCCATGTTGACGGAAATCATACAAGACCCCACTGCCCAAATCTTCATAGAAAATCACATTTTCGTGTTGTGCGGCTACCGTTGCAAGCTCTTCTGTTTCAACGGATTTGGTAAAGCCCATGATTTTGAAATTACTTGTATGTACCTTTAAAATCATTCGCGTATCTTCACCAATCGCCCGTTCATAATCGTATACATGCGTTTTGTTCGTCGTACCAACTTCCACTAATTTCGCGCCACTTTCTTCCATGATAGAAGAGATTCTAAATGAACCCCCAATTTCGACTAATTGCCCTCTGGAAACGACCACTTCCTTGTCTTGAGCCAAAGCGCGGAGAATTAAGAAGACTGCTGCAGCGTTATTATTGACAACCATTGCAGCTTCTGCCCCAGTAATCTCCTTTAGGAGCGCTTCCGCATGGCTATGTCGTGAGCCACGCTCACCCTCTTCAAGCTTATATTCAAGATTCGAATAGTTTTGGGCTGTTTCAAGCACATGAGCCGTAGCTCGATCACTTAAACGCGCACGTCCTAAATTTGTATGTAAAATCGTCCCCGTTGCATTGATAACAGGTTTAAGCGTATAGCCTTGTTGATTAGTTACTTTTTGGGCAAGTTGATTGAATAAGTGATCGATAAAGGCTGCTTCCCCAGGCTTAGGTCCGTTCCAACTATTATGAATGATTTCTTGACGTATCTCCGCAACCACCTGTTTTAGGTGATTTGTCAGGATACTAAAATCGAATTCCAGTTGTTCAGCGATTAAATTAAAACGAGCATCCTTTTGAAGCTCGTGGACTGGCGGCATTTGCCTCAATAATTGCTTCACCATAGTTCCCTCCAGATTTACAATTGCCCGTTCATTATAGCATTTTTTCCAAGAAATCCATTGGTTAAAATAGATTCCTTGTCCTTCTTCCTGTTTTACGTGCATATATTGTTCACAAAAGACTTGTCTGCAGGAGGAAGAGATGTTTAATTTAATTGAAAAAGCAGTTCTAGGAATGGCAGCGTTAAGGTTGTTTTCGGGAAGCGTTGAAATTTTTGCGGCGATTCTTATGCTGAAGCTAAATGATGTCGGCAAAGCCCTGGTCGTGAACAGTTCCTTGGCTTTAGTAGGTCCAGTCATCCTGATTTTAACAACCACAATTGGATTGCTTGGCCTTGCCGATAAAATTTCATTCACAAAAATATTTTGGGTCTTATTAGGAGTTGGCTGCATTTTATATGGTGTTAGGAGCAACTAATTTGATTGTCTCCCTTATAAGATGTTTTCCAAGTATGAAACCTTTCCTTTCTTGAAAAACTAGCGGTAAGAGAATTTCAGGAGGGATAGGATATTATGGGGATTCTAAGTGGTGATCCAAAGGAAGAGCCGTTGCATGCCGGAGAGGTGTACCATTTATGGACACATTTGTTGGAAACAAAGACACTACTTGTCAATTTACAGGTGTTAAAGAGTCATACTGGTGATGAAGATTTAAAAACATTTATTGACGAGTTTACTCAAGACTGTATCCAAGAAGAGGAAGAACAGGTTGAAGAAATACTGAAAGAAAATGGACTCAGACTTCCACCAGCACCACCGGATCGACCAAAGGTGAATCTTGAAGACATACCTGCGGGTGCAAGATTTAATGATCCAGAGGTAGCGGCTTTAATTGGCAAAGAACTCATAGCTGGAAAAATGATTTGTAGTTATGTGAGTAGTATTGCGATACGCGAGGATGTTGCGAAGATGTTCAATGAATATTACACCAACCGCGTCGAGCAACAAGATAAGCTATTGAAAATGAATAAGGAAAAAGGTTGGTTGATTCCACCACCACTAAATACGAAGAATTAAAATGAAAAGGCGCCTGGACAGACCAGACGCCTATTTTTAGTTTTCTAACTTAGCAATAATCTCCTCAGAGGAAGGGAACATCCCCGTCTCATCCTTTGAATAGATTTTCTCCCCATTTACAGTGACTTCAAAGACGCCACCTGAAGCAGGAACCAATTCCATCTTTTCAATCTGTCCACGAAAGTGTGTAAATAAATCTTCTGCGAAACTCGCAGCTTTTGGTGCGAAGTTTCACATCATGCAGAATTCAACTTTAATTTGAAGCTTTTCCATTCTTTATACCCCCATAGAAGCAATGCTAGTTTGTATCATCATTGTAGTAAAAATAGACATATTTCGCAAACGATTGGATTAGAAAAGTGATTTTTAAAAAAAGCTTCTGTATACTAGAGTCTGGAGGTGTTGAGTTTTGAGTGAACAAGAAAAAATACGTCTTACAACCTTGTCCTCTAAAGCTGGCTGAGGCTGCAAAATCAGTCCTGAGGACTTGACGCAAGTTTTGCGTCTATTACCAAAGCAAGAACCAGTTCCTGAATTACTGGTTGGCAATGAAACGTCAGATGATGCTGGAGTATACAAACTCACTGATTCCATTGCCTTGATCCAAACGGTAGATTATTTCACTCCTGTAGTGGATGACCCATATATGTTTGGCCAAATTGCGGCTGCGAACTCATTGAGTGATGTCTATGCGATGGGTGGCGAACCTAAGACCGTTTTAAATATCGTGGGGTATCCAGTTAAAAAATTGGGACCTGATATTTTGGCTGAAATTATGAGGGGTGCTGGCGATAAAGTCAAAGAAGCTGGTGCAATTACAATTGGTGGACACTCGGTAGATGACCAAGAGCCGAAGTTCGGGTTATCCGTTACTGGAATTGCTCATCCAGATGCCATTTGGAAAAATGTTGGAGCAAAACCTGGTGATGTTTTGGTTTTAACAAAACCATTAGGCGTGGGAATTGTAACGACCGGGATTAAACGCAACAGAGTCACCCCTGAACAGGAACAAGCCGTTACCGAAACAATGGCACTCTTAAACAAATCAGCAGCTGAAGCGTTAAAACCATTCCATCCTAGTGCGGTAACCGATGTAACTGGTTTTGGACTTCTTGGCCACGGGAGCGAAATGGCACGTGGGAGCGATGTAACTCTTGAGTTCTCCTTATCAAAAGTTCCTGTTCTAGATGGAACGTTTGAGCTTGCTGCCGAAGGAGTTGTGCCTGGCGGATCCAAAGCAAACCATAAATGGCTCGAAAACGATGTGGCATATGATCATATCACCGAGTCAGAACAACTTGTTCTTTGTGATGCTATCACTTCAGGAGGATTACTGGTTGCCCTTGCAGCAGCAGAAGCCGGTCAATATGTAGAGGAATTACATAAGGCAGGTTTAGCTCAAGCAACAATCATCGGTCAAGTAATGCCAAAAAGTGAAAAGCTTATCAATGTTGTAAGATAAAAATTGCAAAAAAGTCAAAAAGAAAAGCAGTATGCCTCTAGGCACACTGCTTTTCTTTCTTATCAAAGTTCAATTACACTCGTGGTTTATGGAACAACCCCATCACTTCAACGGTTTCGGTAATATTCACAAATGCAGATGAATCAATTTGCGAAATTAACGTTTTAACTTCGCCTAATTCATATCGAGAGATGACGGTCATTAGGATCTTTCGCTTTTCATTCGTATACCCACCCATGCCATCGAATACCGTTACGCCACGGTAGACATTTTGTAGTAAATGTTCGCGCATTTCTTCGCCCTTCTGCGTAACAATCATTAATGTTAATTTTTCATGATGAGTGTAAACGGCATCAACGACTTTTCCTGTGACAAAAATAGAAACCATTGTATACAAGGCCGAATCCCAATTGAAGAGCAAGCCACTGATCAGAATAATAGCTGCATTCATCACCGTTAACATTGTGCCAATTGGGAAGTCTTTTTTCCTCGCTATTAGCATGCCTATCACATCTAACCCGCCTGATGAACCTGAACAACGAAAAATGATTCCAATACCAATTCCTGCTACTACTCCACCAAATATCGAAGACAAGATAATATCATTAGCCATCTTCATTACCGGTATAATATAGAGCCCCATAGATATGACCGTTACAGACAGGATAGTATGGATAATAAATTTTCTTCCCAGTTTCATATATCCGAGTATTAATAATGGAAAATTCAATAGGAAGTTTGCAATCCCTGTATTAATCGGTGTCAAGATTCCGAAAATCATCGAAATACCTGTTATCCCACTGCTTAAAATTTCATGTGGGATTAAAAATAAGTTAAACGCCATCGCAACAATGACTGAACCAAGGATGATTCCAAGGATTTGCATGTATTTCCCTCCTGTCCTTCTAGCTACCTATATAGAGGATACATAAGCAAATCCTATCATGTAAACTTAATAGTTTTTTATTATTATTTTAACTAATCTGTCGATTCTTTCGTTACCCTAATTAATTTAGAGATTGCAACGTAAATGCAACTGTTCCATCAAATCCGTTTTTGCTTCAATTTCATTATCATATCCTTTGTCATTGCTTCGAGATTAAACTTCGGGTTAAAGCCCCATTCCTCTTTTGCTGCAGTTGCATCCAATCGATTGGGCCAGCTTTCGGCTATTTGCTGACGCAATGGGTCTACCTGGTAGTGCATCTTAAAATCGGGTAGTTCTTTTTGGATTGCACTGGCCATTTCTTCTGGGGCCACACTCATCGCGGTGACATTAAAAGCATTTCGGTGCTTTAATTTTCCTCCATCCGCTTCCATTAACCTAATGATGCTATCAAGGGCATCTGGCATATACATCATATCTAGATAGGTTCCCTTATCAATGTATGAAGTATAGGTTCCATACTTAACGGCCTCATAATAAATTTCAACAGCGTAATCCGTCGTACCGCCGCCTGGTGGGGTTTGATAGGAAATGAGCCCAGGGAAACGCAACCCTCTCGTGTCCACACCATAACGATGGAAGTAATAGTCCGCTAACAATTCCCCCGCTACCTTATTTACTCCGTACATCGTTGTCGGGCGTTGAATGGTGTCTTGAGGCGTACCATCCTTTGGCGTACTAGGTCCGAAGGCACCAATTGAACTAGGTGTAAAAAACTGTGCGCCGAGTTCCTTTGCTGTTTCTAGGGCATTCAAGAGACCACCCATATTCAAATTCCACGCGAACACTGGGTTGTTTTCAGCAGTCGCTGATAATAAGGCTGCAAGATGTAAAATCGTATCTGCACGGAATTTTTTTGCTACTTCAAGCATCGTTTTCCCGTCCATCACATCTAAAATTTGAAAGGGACCATCTGTTGATATTTCACGGTCATCCATTTTTATATCCGTTGCCAGGACGTTTTCTTTCCCGTAAGTTTCCCTAAGCTTAACCGTCAATTCTGACCCTATTTGACCGAGCGCACCTGTAATCATCATCCGTTTCATTGAATAGCATACCTCCGATCCATCACGAGTAGCTAAGATATACTATTCAATTGTGTTATAAAGGGATTATTATTTCAGGTAATCCCAAGCTCCTTCCCGACTTTCTCATAAATGGCCAACGCCTCATCTAACATCTCCTTCGTATGAGCGGCAGTAGGCATATTACGCACTCTACCCGTTCCCTTGGGGACAGTAGGAAAGACAATGGATTTAGCGTAGACTCCTTCTTCATATAACCGTGTACTGAAAGCCTGAGTCTTCGTTTCCTCCCCAATGATGCATGGTGTAATCGGTGTTTCACTGGCTCCGATATTAAATCCTAATTTTGTTAAACCTGCTTTTAAATAATCCGCATTTTCCCATAGCTTTTTATTCAACGCTGTACTTTCAGTTAATAATTCAATCGCCTTAATAGATCCTGCCACATCAGCTGGGGTTAGCGAGGTGGAAAATAAGAAGGGCCGGCTGCGTACTTTTAACCACTCAATTAACTCACGCCTTCCGGCCACATAGCCACCGACCACACCAATGGCTTTGGATAATGTGCCAATTTGAAAATCAATTTTATCAGATAAGCCAAAATGCTTAACTGTACCCGCACCATTACCAAGAACACCTGACCCATGCGCATCGTCTACATAAGTAATCAACCCCATTTCGTCGGCAATTTTAACGATTTCAGGCAATTTGGCAATATCTCCGTCCATGGAAAATACTCCGTCTGTAATAACCATGATTTTGTCATATTGTCCCGAAGATATCGCTTGTTTGGCTTTGACTCGTAAATCCTCCATGTCCGAGTGAGCATAACGGATGACGGTCGCTTTCGAGAGGCGACATCCGTCAATGATTGAGGCGTGATTTAATTCGTCGGAGAGGATGGCATCACACTGATCCATCACCGCAGAAATAGCGGCCATATTGCAATTAAAGCCAGACTGGTAAGCGATTGCTGCTTCTGTTTGTTTAAAATCCGCAAGCTTTTCTTCGAGTTCAAGGTGAATGTCAAAGGTGCCATTGATGGTTCTTACGGCACCTGCCCCCACTCCATAAGTACGAATTGCTTTGATGGCAGCTTCTTTTAGCCGCGTATCCGTTGCTAATCCAAGATAATTATTTGAAGATAGATTAATGAGTTTCTTCCCATTAATCGTAATAACAGGCCCGTTGGCACTTTCTAAAGGATCAATTGTGTTGTACAAGCCTTTTCCTTTTAACTCATTTAAGTTATCTGTTAGAAATTCCTTCAAACCTTTAGTAGACATTCTACTCCCCCTCTTAGCTATTTTTTTGACGTTCATCCACCATTATTCTATTTCCAGAAGGTATAGAAAGACATGTAAAAAAGAAAAAAGAAGGAAACTTTTAGCTTCCTTCTTCCCATCTAAATTCATATGAATTTTTTCTTGTGTCTTTAGAACAGATAGGAGGCATAACCCCTTACTTACTTTTTACGAAGTTTCCATTTAAAACGCTTTGGAAGCTTTCTTCTCCGCATTGGAAATCTTGGCTCTTTTTCTTTAAAGAAGCGCACAACAACATACAGGATATATGTTGCAAGTGCTACATAAAAGAAGACAGGTACTTGTTCAAATCGTGTCCTCGCAAACAAATACACCATGTAAAATAAAAATAGAGTAATGAGAATGCTGTACTTAGGCAAACCGATTTTCTTAAAACTAGGAATTCTCATTCTGCTCACCATTAAAATGGCTAATAAATAAAAGATGATGGCAAATAACCAAACAGGAATGGTTTTACTAAACAAAACTAAAAATGTAACAATCCCACCCGCCAATGTAATCGGGATTCCCTTGAAAAATTTTAGTGACTCGGATTGATCGGAGATATTAAACCTTGCAAGTCTGTACGCCCCAAATAATGGGAACAGTCCTGCAAACACAATGCCCACCATGCCAAAATCGCTAAAATACGTGTAGACTACCAACAGAGCAGGGACGACGCCGAAAGAAACGATATCGGCAAGTGAATCGAGTTCCTTTCCCATTTCATTGGAAACCCCAAGAATCCTCGCAACTCTACCGTCCACAGCATCCAACATAATCGCGATAAAAATCAAAATCGGGGCGTTTCGCATATCACCATTAATGATATAAATAATGGCTAGAAACCCACAAAATAAGTTTCCAAATGTAAGTAAATTTGGTATGTGTTTTTTCATGTCGCACGCCTTTCTCATGTAAGACTATAACCCCATCTTAACCTGTTATTGCCTAAATTAATGATAAAAATGTTAATAAATAATGGCATTTGGCCAATCTTAATAATTTGTTCCATTTCATCCAGTATATTCAAAAGCCACGTATTAAATCATATCAAAAAATACAGAAAAAAAATAGCAGCGTTTGTCACGCCGCATGAATCTATCCAAATGTTACTTAGCCGGATTTAACAAATAGGTTTCAAGTTCTTTCATTAATATTTCTGCACCCTCAGGGCTAAGAATAATTTTTCCACCAGCAAGTTCTAGGTTTTTGGAGCTTACTTGACCTGTGACCATACAGGTTTTATTTGGGCAGTACTTTTGGAGAATAATTGTATCTTCATCGACGAAGATCTCAAGCGGGTCATTATCATGAATGTCCATCTTTTTCCGCAATTCCATCGGAATAACGATTCGGCCTAGTTGGTCTGTTTTACGAACAATACCTGTCGCTTTCATGGTTTTCCCCTCCCTTATATCACAATTATAGCAAAGACAGGCATAATTTTCCATCAAGATCTTCTGAGACCATTCAAAATGATTTTTGATAGACTTCCAGTGAAAAGAACTTTCCGAAACGTCCAGAATTTAGTATCATCGAATAATGAGTGTATAAGATATATAAAGAAAAGAAGCGAGGATTTATAATATGAGTTTATTAACAGTAGATAAATTAAGTCACACTTTTGGTGACCGCACCCTTTTTAAAGACGTTTCCTTCCGTCTTCTTGCAGAAGACCACGCAGGCCTTGTTGGTGCAAATGGCGTTGGAAAATCAACACTGATGAATATCATTACCAATCAGTTAATTCATGACTCTGGGAAAGTGGAGTGGACTCCCGGAACCCATTATGGATATTTAGACCAGCACACAATTTTAACACCTGGAAAAACGATTCGTGACGTGTTGAACGATGCCTTTCTTCCTCTATTTAAAAGAGAAGAAGAACTAAATGAAGTAACGGCTAAAATGGCAGATGCTTCTCCAGAAGAACTCGAGCTGCTGCTTGAAAAAATGGCAGAGATTCAGGATGAACTGGATGCAGGTGGCTTTTACACATTAGACATTAAGGTAGAGGAAGCAGCGCGCGGCCTTGGGATTGATGCGATTGGACTTGACCGCGATGTATCAGCGTTAAGTGGTGGGCAGCGAACAAAAGTCCTCCTTGCAAAGTTACTGCTAGAGCAACCCAAGGTTCTCCTTCTTGATGAGCCGACCAACTATTTAGATGTCGAGCATATTCGTTGGTTATCTGGTTATCTAAAGGAGTACCCCTATGCTTTCCTATTGATTTCACATGATACCGAATTTATGAACTCCGTATCAAACGTGATTTTTCACTTAGAATTCTCAAAGCTTTCCCGCTATACTGCCACATATGAAAAATTCTTAGAGCTAGCGGAAATCAATAAAAACCAACATATTAACGCCTATGAAAAGCAAAAGGAATTCATTAAAAAGCAAGAAGACTTTATTGCTAAAAATAAGGCGCGCTACTCTACCACTGGTCGTGCGAAAAGCCGCCAGAAACAACTGGACAGAATGGAACGAATTGATCGCCCAGAGACGGCAGTGAAACCAACCTTTGAATTTAAAGAGTCTCGAAGCTCTAGCCGTTATGTATTTGAAGGCAAGGATGTGGAAATTGGTTATACCCATCCTCTTTTACCAAAGTTGACGATGACGATTGAACGCGGGGAGAAAATCGCTCTTGTTGGAATGAATGGGGTCGGAAAATCCACCTTGCTTAAAACAATCCTTGGAAAAATCCCTGCACTTAGTGGAAAAATTGAGCGCGGTGATTTCCTCTTTCCTTCTTATTTCGAACAAGAAGTAAAAGCGAAGGATATTACACCGATTGATGATGTTTGGAGTGCTTACCCAAGCCTTGATCAACACCAGGTCAGAGCAGCGCTTGCTCGTTGTGGGTTGAAAAACGAACATATCTCCCGCCCTCTCAATCAGTTAAGCGGTGGCGAGCAAGCAAAGGTCCGCCTTTGTAAGCTCATGATGGAGGAAAGCAACTGGCTTCTTTTTGACGAGCCAACCAATCACTTGGATGTAACCGCAAAAGCAGAGCTTAAAAAAGCCATGAAGGAATTTAAAGGAACCATCATCCTCGTAAGTCATGAACCTGATTTCTATGAAGATTGGGTAACAAAAGTCTGGAATGTAGAGGAATGGGCTGAAAAAGCTTAATAAAAATGACAAAAAAGTCCTAATGATTAGGGCTTTTTTGTTCTCTTTTGATTTATAAAATACCATTTATATTAAAATAAATATCAAGTTATTACTACGGTCTCTTGTATTTATAAATTCAATACATAAATATCTAATCTATCGATATTATGAATTGTAAGCACACTAGTATTCAATGGTATAGTAAAGAAGGAATTTTTTAGACAAGGAGACTACAAGATGAAAAAACAACTTGCAATTTTATTAGGAGTAATGATGGTTCTTTTCCTAGCAGCCTGCGGCAACTCAGACGATAATGCAGCAGAATCTGATAATGGCTCAGAATCTGAAAAGATTGAACTGATTAAAATCGGGATGATTCCCGATCAAAATACAGCGGACCTTAACCGCAGTATGGGTGATTTCGCAGCCGACCTAGCTGAGAAAACTGGGTTTGATGTAGAATTTGTTCCATCCGTTGATTACGCTGCGCTAGTAACGGCATTTGAAAGAGGCGAGATTCAATTAGCTTGGTTTGGTGGTTTAACGGGCGTACAGGCAAGAAATCTTGTTCCTGAAGCCGAAGCAATTGCTCAGCGCCCAATCGATGAAAAATTTGAATCCGTCTTTATTGCTCAAGCAGATTTAGAGATTACTTCTCTAGAAGAACTGAAAGGAAAAACCTTCACATTTGGTAGCGAAAGCTCAACTTCTGGACATTTAATGCCTCGTTATTTTATGATGGAAGCTGGGATTGATCCTAATGCGGACCTAGATGGTACTCCAAACTATTCTGGATCTCATGATAAAACCTATAAACTAGTTGAATCTGGTGCATTCCAAACCGGTGCTCTAAATATTTCTGTTTGGGAAGCAGCGGTTGAAGAAGGCAAAGTGGATACTAGCAAGGTAAAGGTTTTCTATACCACTCCACATTATTATGACTATAACTGGACAGTCAATAAGATGGATGAGGATACAAAGGCAAAGCTAAAAGAAGCCATCCTTTCCATGAAGCCTGGTGACAATGAAGTCATGGAGCTTTTATCTGCCGAACAATTTATTGAAACAAACAATGAAAATTACTCAGCCATCGAGAAAGTAGCGAAAGAACTAGAGATTATCAAGTAGGTGACACAGCGTGTCTATTCAGAATATAATAGAAATCAATCAAATATCGAAAAACTACGAGCGGAAGATAGCCTTATCTTCCCTTTCTTTTGTTGTAGAAAAAGGCGAATTAGTAGCTTTAATCGGGCCAAGCGGGGCTGGTAAAACGACTCTACTGAATTTACTCGCGACCATTCTTCAACCAGACAGCGGTGAGTTATTTGTAGATAGTAAGCCAATATCCCATTACTCTGATCAGAAGAAACGGGCCAAAAAAATCGGCATCATCCGGCAACAGTTTGACTTAGTTGGCCAACTCGCGGTCGTTCATAATGTGCTTGCTGGGAGATTGGCGGACTGGGGTTTGTTTAAATCCCTTTTCAGCCTGTTTATCCCACAAGAAAAACAAGCAGCTTTGCAAGCTTTAGAGCGAGTTGGACTTCCTGATAAGCTATATGAGCGTACTTCAAACCTATCAGGCGGAGAACAGCAGCGGGTAGCCCTTGCAAGATTGCTCATGCAAAAACCTGAGATTATCCTCGCCGATGAACCCGTGGCATCCCTTGATCCAGCAAGAGCCGAGGACATCCTCAATATGTTGACGAAAATTGCGAAGGAAGAACATCAAACTGTTATTGCCAGCCTTCATTCTGTTGAGTATGCTCGTAAATATTTTACAAGGCTGATCGCCCTTAAAAATGGTGAAATATTCTTTGACCTTCCAGCTGAACAAGTGACCGACCAGCAGCTCCAGGAGCTTTATCAGCTAAAGGAGCTGAACTAACGATGCTCTCCTTTGATCTTCATAAACGAAAGGTTCTTACCCTCATTCTGCTGCTTTTATTCGCATGGAGTTTACTGGGGGTAAACTGGCAAGAAGGTGTCATGCATTCAAGTGGGCTCGGTACTGCTGCTGAGATCTTCGCTGCGATGTTTACTCCAGACCTATCCTTGGGTATCCTCGCACTAGCTGTTGAATCCTCCTGGCTTACACTTGCTTATGCTACCGCAGGGATGAGTCTCGCGTTGATTCTTGCTTTAATTATCGGGATCCTTGCTTCTGGTGTGTTAGCTTCTGGGAAACGCTCACGAACGCTCATGAAAGGCTCTTTCCGTGGAGTCCTTGGGTTCATGCGAGCCATTCACGAGCTTGTTTGGGCTTGGTTGTTTGTTGCTTCCTTTGGACTTTCCCCATATGCCGCGATTTTTGCCCTAGCGATTCCATATGGCGGAATTCTTGGTCGAATCTTTGCTGACATGATCAATGACGTTCCCGAGGAGCCAATCCTAGCACTTAGAGCTACCGGAGCGTCTAGGCTTCAATGTCTCTTTTATGGATATCTTCCAAGCGTTAAAAACAGTATGATTAGCTACACGATGTATCGATATGAATGTGCGGTCAGATCTTCGGCAATCATGAGTTTTGTCGGTCTAGGTGGCTTAGGCTATCAAATACAACTGTCATTAGATGACTTGCATTATGATGAAGTTTGGACATTTCTGTATTTCCTCATCATCCTAGTTATTGTGATTGACGGCTGGAGTAATATGCTTAGAAAGAGGATGCTGCAATGAAAAAACGAAAATTCACATTTCTTACCTTTTCTTTCTATGCCTTCCTTCTTTTAATCGTTGCTTCCTGGTATTTTGTCATTGGGGTAAAAAACGCAAGCTTAATGGAATTGTTCTCAAAGGAAAATGTTGCGTATGCAAGTAAGTTTTTTAAAGGGTTATTTGGCGTTGGCCAAGAAGAAATAGCCTTTTTGAATCAGGATAGCTGGTCTTATGCCTTTACACTAACAATTGAAACGTTGCAAATGAGCATTATGGCGATTGGCTTTTCGACTATCGTCATGTTTTTAACCGTCATTCCAGCCGCTCGCAATGTTGCTGATGGGACCTTAACACTGTCGCGAAAATGGTATCGCTGGTTTGTGTTTGGGTTGATCCGAATCAGCTATATTTTTAGCCGAGCGATTCCAGAGCTTGTTTGGGCGATGATTATTATCTTTATTTTTAAACCTGGAATCCTCCCAGGTGCCATTGCCTTAGCGCTTCATAACTTCGGGATACTGGGAAAATTATGTGCGGAAGTCATTGAGGATACGGATTCTCGTCCAATCCGAAACCTTGCCTCTGCAGGCGCTGGGCGAGCACAAATTCTCTTGTACGGTGTGTTTCCCACGGTTCTACCACAATTCCTGACCTATATCCTGTACCGCTGGGAGGTTATCATGCGGACGACCATTGTGGTCGGATTCGTTGGAGCAGGAGGACTTGGTCAAGAATTTAAGTTAAGCATGAGCTTCTTCCATTACACAGAAATAACGCTGTTGTTGATCTGTTACCTCATTTTGGTAATCATTGCAGACTTTATTTCAGAGAAATCGAGATTCTTTGTAAAATAAGAAAAGTGGGGATGAATATCTTTTCATCTCCACTTTTTTCGTCTAGAAACTTATTAGGCAATCGTATTTAACGAACTGTTCATCCCTTAAAGCTTTCATAATGAACGATTGTCTCTCGAGGAAGTAATACCTTCGCTTCAGGTTCCTTCGCAGGATAACCTAATCCCAAAATAGCAACGACACAACGGTCGTGAGGGATGCCTAGTGCTTTTCGAACATACTCTTCACGTCGCGTTGATTCCCTAGCATCTTCGGCATGATAAACGGCTCCAAAGGCAGCACCCACTCCCCGTTCCACCGCCTCAAGCCAAACAAAACCACAGGCAATAGAGGTATCTTGAAGCCAATATTTACTCACATCAGGTCTACCTAACACGACAATGGCCGCCGTTGCGGTTGATAACCATGGGACATATGACGTTGTTTGGGATAAATGAATAAGCATGTTAGGGTTCGTTACAAGGACAAACTCCTTTGACGGAAGGTTATTTCCTGAAGGAGCTAAATAACCTGCATTTATGATAAGTTCTAAGTCCTCAGGGGGTACTTTTTTATCCTGATAATGAGTGATTTCCCTCCGATTTTGTATAGCATCCATCACATTCATGTTAGCCCTCCTAACAAATGGCTTTTATTTTAAAATACACCTAACCTGATAGGAATACAATAAATTTTCTGAATTCTCACCAACTCGCCGTCACGGAAAGAGTTGGTTCTGAGAGTTTTGGAAGACTGAAACACTAGATGAATATCTAAAATAAAAAAAACGAGCCGTCATATAGCTCGTTTTTTCATTTTAGATCAGTTTGTCATTCGTTTGTCTTGAGCGGATTCTAGCTCCTCATCAATCATTTGATCTAATCGAATAATGCTTTCTCTTGCCCGCTCTTCTGAAATGGTACGATAATGGTGGGCCCCTCCTTCTTCTTCATCTTTCTCATCCGCCCATTTAACGATCTTCTGAAGCGTTGTCCGTTCGATATCGTTCGAAGGCAAAAAGGAATCGGTGTGAAACAAAATCGCCAGCGCGGTTGCCTTTGCTAGGATTGGATTTTCCCCTAGTCGAATCAGCAGCTTATGCGCCCTTTCCGCCCCCTTGATTGGATGAATATCGTTTTGCCGGTACAATTCATAATCCCATTTCCCATTTCGATACCAGGTGAAATGACCGATATCATGGAGAAATCCTGCTTTCGTAGCTATATCGACATCTTCATTATATTGTTTAGCAAGGTGAAAAGCATGATACGCGACCGCAATGGCATGGGCAAAGCCAGATCGCTTTACGTATTTCTGGGTGATATGGTGCTCAAATATATCTAATAGAGTGACATCCCGCATCGATTCTTCCTCCTTTGGTCTTCTATTTAAGTACTAGTTATGGTTATCTGTCCATTCATGGCTTGGAGAAATCGGTTAAAAAAGTAGCTCTTTTCTAGATTGCCCTCCGCTCATTTTTAAATGATTTTTGTGAGGATAACACAAATTATCCTTGTTCACAAGAGTTTCGTTAGAAAAATTTACAATTATCAGAATTTGGAAGACGTCTTCTCCCTAGGATACTTAACCGATATAATAGCTTATTCATTTGAATATAAAAACGATCCTACTCTTATAAACTGTGAACATAGAATGGGGTCTTTAATTGGATTAGTAAGTGTACGCGGAGAACCAATCAATTTAAACTTATTAAGCGCATTTAGATCGTTATTTCAGTGGGTTAGTCTTTGTGGGCTTGTCTAACGGACATTTTGACGGGCTTGATAAGGGTTTTATCCTTGAAAACCTGTCTCACGTATATTTTCGCGATGCTAAAAAGGATTTTTGTCCTTGAGAGTAAAGCGATGAAAAAAATAAAAGTGAAGTCGCATGGATTTCAATTAAATCCAGCTGACTTCACTTTAAAATTTCTTAACTCAGAGTACAGCAACGATAACTAAATCAGCTCAATTCCACTGTTTTAGTTTTTCCAATATCTTTTCTCCTATTTTAACAATAAAAGTCTTTTCCCCTTTTGCCGCCTTTTGCTTGTTCCACTCGTTGAAGCTTGCCACAGTGATTAACAGTGTTCCTACGATCAGCAAGTAGCCCCACCAAGGTAAATTGCCCCAAAACGGTCTTGTCTGCAAGAATACATTCAAGAGGAGGACGCCGGAGCCGACAAAAAAGAATGCTTTTACACGCAGCCACATCCCTGCAAGCATCGCTATTAGCGAAAGGGAGCCTAAAATAAGTGCGTCATAAATGGTTGAACTTGCGAGACCGTCTTGCACTAGTAGCAAGGATACAATGAGAAGCACGGCCCATTGAATATAGTTCGTCGTTTGTTTCCATCTTCCTTTTAAGATGATTTGTAAAAAAATTACCAGCACAATCCACGGCAGCACCAACGCCTCACGTTCCCATAGAGGATGAATTTCTAATTCGTTGAGCATCGTATAATACGGAACCAATAGGTAGGCACCAGCTAGAAACGTGAAGGCAAAGCGAATCTTACTTGAAACTCTATGTCGCTGAATCGATAGTGCCAGCGATATCAGAATCCCGTGGACAATCCCTGCCCAAAAGGTTTCTGACTGAAAGAAATAAAGAGCGCTAAAAAAGAAAAACGCCGCAAATGTATAGCCATCTACTTTGATGTCGGTCCACTTTTCCCCAGGCTCCCATAATCGCTGGTACACCACTCTTCCAATCAATAAAAGAATGGTGCCAATCCCAGCTAGCAAAAGAATAGCCCTCCATACATCCGCATCCGCTCCATAGATGCTGTTCATCGTTCCCGTAAAAACAAGGAATAATGGTAAAATCGCGATATTCCCCCAGTTTCCACGATGAAGCAAAGCAAGCAACCCAGTTGCGTAACCTAGGAAGACAAAATAATGCGTCCAACTAAAAGGATATACGCTGAGAAAGTCCATCAAACCGAGCAATGAAAACGGAACGAGATAATAATAGGTTCGCTTCTTAAATTGGTTGTTTGTGAACAACCAGTAGAATCCGCCGAGAATGCTCGTTGTTAAAAAAGCGTAATGACTAAGATTCCCCCCGACAAACAAATGCAGCCCCGCATTCATGGTCAGGAATAATGCCGTAAATGCAGCATAGAGAAGGAATTTTATTGTCCACTCTATTTGAACAAACCGTATTGAGATGGCATAAATTGCGACTGCAATGAGCATCGGCCAGGTTGTGTCCGACCCAAATGCAAAGTAAGTTAGCAATAATGCCGGGATTAAATACACATGCCCAATCCAGGCAAAGCCATGCGCTAATTCTCGGTCTTTTTTCACCAATAACATAGCTATAAGCAGCACGAGAACTCCCCCGCCTTCAAGCACGAATGACTCCATTGTTTTAGTGAAAAGAAGCTGTTCGTGAAGCGGAATTTGGATCATAAAATAAAACGCCAAGGTGATCCCAGCAACTACAAATCGAACCCATTTAAAATTGGTAAATCGGTATAGAAGATAATAAAGGAAAATCCCGACCAACCATAGGATTGGCCTGACAATCATGTCATCCATTGGCAAGGTTACCGAATAAAGCAAGGCTAGTGTATAAAAACCTTCCCCAGAAAAGAATGAACTAGTTGCAAGGTTGTTCATTTTTAACTTATGAAAGAGCCATGCAGTGATAAGGACCATAATCCCAGCAGCAGCAAAATGGAATGGAACCCCAAGCTCCATACTATAAAAGAAGGAAGTTTGCAGAAGCTCTTCCCCAAAACAAACAAAGGCAAATCCCATGGATATTGGAATCAACCATGGCACACTGAGGCGAACTGGCTTGCGCTGGTCTATTTTAAGCATCACATAAAAGACAAGAGCCAAAAGCAGAAGCATAAATCCTAGCTCCCACCATTGCGATAAAAGGCTACCAGCCATGATTGGAATCAGCATAATGGCAAACCCTACATCCCGCATACCTTGATTGATGACCTGTAGCCACTTATGCTGTACAGTCCAACCAATCAAGAACAAGATGAGACCGATAAAAAACACAGGTAAGCTAAAGGTTGAAAACTCAAGCCACTGATCAAGAATCCTAACCCCTTCAAATAAAGCCGTGGCGAGGAATACCGGGCTCAAGTAACGAAATAACCGAGTATTTTCAATGTTGGCCAGATAAAGAAAATTGCCTGCAATCACTACGTAAGCAAGCAAAAGAGTTAGAGACGGCTCATTAGCCCTTAAGAGCATTCCTTCAACGCTTATGTATAAAAACGCCAAGAATGATACGAGTGCACTTGTCCATCTAAACACCTTCTGTAATCCAAACTCATCATGGACTAGTCGTGGGACAAATAAAAAGAGTATCCCTATAGCTGCGAACCCAAGTGGATTGATTGCTTCAAATGGACAGTTCTCTAAGATTTGAAAGGCACCATAAACGAGCATAATGCTAAAAACAAAATGGTACTCTTTCCTCCTACTTACATAAATCATTGCTAAGTAAATGCAAGCTGTTAAAAGCAGGTTAAAGCCATTAAAAACTTGATTCTCAAAGAAAAACACCAGCAGTAAAGTCGAAAGAACTAAATTCACCTGTACAAAAGGAGCTAGTTCCTTCGTAAAAAGCGGGTGAATGTCACGTTTTTTCAAATAGCGGAATCCGATAGCAAGTCCGGCATTATACACCATGATTCCTAAGTAAAAAGCATCAATCTCAAACCCAACTGATTTGAGTAAAAATCCTGCACCTGCTGTTAACGTAACGAGAGCAAACCAAACAAAAAGCCGCGAAGACAGTCTCCGCGCAATAAACGCGTAGATAGGACAAACGATCAAGCTACCAATGACCCCTAAAAGATACTTTCCTTCCCCTTCAAAAGAGAGATACTCTCCCAGTAATTTAAACCAGCCTAATGAAAGAATAAAGATTGGAATAAACAAACTGCCGAGGACGATAAAAGCAAAAGCCGTTTTCTCAATTTTTAATAGCCTTATAGCAATCCAAGCAATTCCATAAAAAAGCAGCGACACAATCCCAATCGAACCAACCTTCATAAAATCGGACATATTCGCCCAATTGCTTGTCGCAACGAAAAGGCCGCCAATTAGAAGGAGAATCACCCCAAGATTTAGTAACCATGAGATATTTCGCTCTCTAATCTCCTCTTTGCTTAGCTTCTTCTTTTCAGGGCGTTTTTTTAATGAAACTGCTTTCTTCTTGGCAATCTTCTCTAATGGTTCAGCCACCGATTTCCTTGATTCTTCCTCCGCTTTTAGTAAGTCAAGAGAATATTGGTTATGGGCTGAGATGACTCGATCAACTTCCTTAGGACTGAGGTATTCTAGTTGTTTTAACGTAAACAGTTCATTTCGAAAAATCCTTCTCTGTTCTTCTCTGTTCGTTTCCATTCTCCCCTCCCGTTATTGGAAAATTTCTACACTTAAATGTTACCTGAATAACAAACAAGTTTGTACCATTTTCTAAGATTTGTTCAATAGATATTATTCGACAACTCTTATTAGATTGAAAAGGGAGATGTAAACAATCCACAGCCTATCATCCATATCCATCTTTGTTATCCACATTTCGAAAAACTTATTCACAAACCACCTTTATCCACAAGGACTTTTGACCTAATTTCGAGTTATCCACAGAAAAGGAGATAATTATATTGCTATACTCCATTAAGAACGTTGGTATTTAGCAATAATGAACAACAACCTGTGTGTTAGTGGTAAGGTAAATCTGTTTCAAATCTGTATTAGCACCAGGTACTAGGAGTGACGTTGCGTGTCCGCGTCAGGTGGACACCGTTGATATATAAGGCTTTTAGCCTCCCCTCCCCTACTGTAAGGGCATAAACAGATTTTCTTAATTGATAGCGCATTGGACATAACTGGAGTACATTATCAATAAACCGGCAGTCCAGCCTTTCATTCTATTACTAGTAAATCCTATAAAAAATGACCCTATTTTCTTTTGCAAATATAGTTATTTACAAAGGCTGTTTTTGTAAAGATTGTTGCTAAAATCCAAGAGCCGATTTTAGCGTAAGGACAGCTAGTTAAGAGGTTTTAAATAAGGTTTGCAAGCTCTTTTCTCATAATTAAAGTTTCTTTTCTGGTCAGAAATGAGCTTAAACAAATGTTTTTGACCTCCAAAGCAACAAAGTTTGAGAAAAGAGCCTTTACAAAAGAAAAAACTGTCACGCGAAATGCATGACAGTCATCTAAATTTATGGATTTGTCGACCATAGTCCAACCGATTTAACAAACACACGCGGATGTAGTTTTAATTGAGCAACAATCATTTCTGAGAGGTCTTCTGCTTGCATGACTCGCTCGGTATTCTCGCCTACGAGATTATTTTCGACAGCAAGATCGGTTGCCACCGTGCTTGGTGTTAACGCCGTGACTCGAATGTTATGCTTGCGTACTTCCATCAATAGTGATTCAGTAAGTCCCAGAACACCGAATTTCGAAGCACTATAGGCACTTGTCACCGGTGCTCCCTTCTGTCCTGCAGTGGAAGAGACGTTGATGATATCACCTGTCTTTCTCTCAATCATCTCAGGAAGAACCGCTCGCGTTACATAGTATGTACCCATTAGGTTTACTTGAATGATCTGCTCCCATTCTTTGGGCTCTAGCTCAAGAAACCCGCCAAACTTAGCAATTCCTGCATTATTAATTAAAATATCGATAGGTCCAAGCTCGGATTTAATATGCTCGACAGCATGCTGAACAGATTCCATATTAGCCACATCAGCTGCAGCACCTGATACATTGACACCAAACTGCTCAAGTTCATCCGTTACTTTTTCTAGATTCGATAACGTCCTTCCAAGGAGACCGATGTTTACGCCCTCTTTGGCAAGGGCAATAGCGGCTGCACGGCCAATCCCTCGCCCTGCTCCAGTGATAATAGCAGTTTTGCCTTTTAAGTCTTGCATTGAAACTACTCCTTTCAATTCCTATTAAGGACCAAATATATTTAGGTGAAACTTTAGTATAGCAAACTTTAGCTTGCCCCAAAAATGAAATGCACAAGCATTGGTCAGTGACAAACGTTCTCAAAACCTTATGACACTTTCTTGTGACGCGACAGGCGGTTTATCCTCAAGTGACCCTCTTTCTATCCCAACAGACCGATTTTTTCACAATAAAAATTCACTCCACAATAAAAGGACCAACAAAAGTTGGTCCTCTAGTCAATCAATATTCAGATTCGCTTAAAAGCTTAATTCTAGTCTACTAATCATTCCAAGCAATTTTACTTTGCTTCGCTCTCTCAACCTCTTCCCAATCGGTATATAAATCGGTGCGGCGATCACGCCAGGTTGTGACAGACCCTCGTTCACGTACTTCGTATAAAAGATTAAGGTCCAGATCAGCTGTAACGACCATATCGTTATTCAGTTCCCCTTCGACCATTAAGCCTTTAGGAGGGAACGGAATGTCGTTTGGAGTAATAACCGCTGCCTGCCCGAAATTCGCACGCATAAAATCTACTGTTGGCAAGCTCCCAACAGTACCGGTTAAGACAACGTAGACCTGATTCTCAATCGCGCGGGCATGACTCGTATAGCGGACACGATGGAACCCATGGCGTTCATCGGTACAAGATGGACAGAAAATCACATTTGCTCCTTTTGCCTTGGCCATGCGGACTATTTCCGGAAACTCGATATCATAGCAGGTCAGCAACGCGATTCTGCCCTTTTCCGTATCAAACACTCTAAAATCATCGCCAGCAGACATATTCCACTCTTGAATCTCGCTAGGAGTGATATGAAGCTTTGCCTGCTCCTCAATCCGTCCATTTGGATAGAATAAATGAGCTACATTGTAAAGTTTCCCATTACGAGAAATGATGTGTGTGCCGCCAATAATGTGCATGCCAGTTTTTATCGCAAAGGTTTGAAATAGATCTAAATATTGATCCGTAAACCCTGGTAATTCATTGATTGTCAAACTAGTTTCATGCTCACTGCCAATTGAGAGCAGTTGAGTTGTAAAAAACTCTGGAAAAAGGACAAACTCGGACCCGTACTCTTGTGCTGTTTTTATATAATGTTCACATTGGGCTGCAAATTCTTCAAACGACTTAATTGTATGAAGATGATATTGGACTGCAGAAACCCTCATTTTCATACCGGAATCCCCCCAAGCATATAAAGTAAGTTAAACATAGTGAAAACATCGAACATCATTATAAAACATCTTTGCCTGAATGGATACCATTTTGTTTAAAGAAAATGAAAAATGTGCGCTTTCCCTATATATTCAAAATAAACATAACCTGAATAGTTACTAGTCAGTTAAATAATGTTAGGCATCTCTGACGCCTCCTAGAAATAAGAAAATCTCTCCAACAGCATAAATATATCAGATAGCTATCAAATATCTAGCTATCGATAGCATTTTTATAACTGAAATTATTTTTATAAGAATGATTTTTCGTGTGTTGCTTGATTTCGCCATTTAACAACGATTCCAGGTCGTAATTATCAGGAATGTGTCGCCTTATGCGCTTACCCGAGAAATATCTATTGAGAATTTCACAAAGTTGAAACTCTAGGCAAAAATGTAATAACAGCTAAGTACAAGCATATAGTCTAAGTAGAGGACTTTTCGTAGTTGAAAAGAAAAACAGGAGGCTGAGAAAGTGCGGAAACTCATTCCATACGGACTATTTGTCATTTTATTATTAGGAGTTATTCAGTTAACGTTAAATGCAATCATCAAGAATCCATCGGAAAACGCCGTAACGGTGAGTTCTTTCAAATCCGAGGCAGACTTACAAAAACAGAATATCCCTGTCTTAGAAATGTTCCTCGTTAGCCAAGAAGAAGTAGACGGAGAAGTTGTGGAAACGTTTCGAGAATACGAGGTTATTTATGATGAAAATGGTGATATCGTAACGAAGGAGCCGACCGAGCATTATGAGTATATCCGCTATAAAAAATAATTTACGTAAAAAACACTGCCTCAATCGAAACTGAAGCAGTGTTTTTTTATGAATTTCTAGGCAATGACACTAGCAAAGAATTCATTATATAGGGCTTGGACCGCCCGTTTTTCATCAGATTCCTTCACTCCAAACATCATACTGACCTCGGAGGAGCCTTGATTGATCATTTCAATATTAACGCCGATATCGGAAAGTGCTTTAGCCGCTCGTGACATCGTCCCGATATTGCAGCGCATGCCTTCGCCAACGACCATAATCAAACTGAGATTATGCTGAATTTTAACCTCATCGGCTCCTAATTCCGATTTAATTCGTTGCAACATATCTTTTTCAAACGCCAAATTCATCTGGTCTTGACGTAGAATGATTGAGATATCATCAATCCCTGATGGTAAATGCTCATAGGAAAGTCCATATTCCTCTAAAATCTGGAGCAACTTACGTCCAAAACCAATTTCTCGGTTCATTAAGTATTTTCTTACATAAATGCTACAGAATCCTTTGTCACTGGCAATTCCAATAACTGGGCCATTTTGATTCTGTCGCTCGCTCACAATGCGTGTGCCCTGTGCAGATGGGTTATTCGTATTTCGAACATGAACCGGAATTCCTGCATGGAAAGCTGGCATAAGCGCTTCATCGTGGAAAACAGAAAAGCCTGCATAAGAAAGCTCACGCATTTCACGATACGTTAGTTCTCTAATCTCCTTAGGATTGTTCACAATCCCTGGGTTAACCGAGCAAACCGCGTCAACATCGGTGAAATTTTCATAGACTTCTGCTTTCACGCCATTTGCTAAAATCGATCCTGTGATATCAGATCCACTTCGAGAGAAGGTCACAATTTCCCCTTCCTTCGTGTAACCAAAGAATCCAGGAATCACTAAAATACCAGATTTATTCCGAAGTTCATATAAATTTTCGTAGGTTTGCGGTAAAACCTGTGCATGTC
This sequence comes from Mesobacillus maritimus, assembly GCF_044803185.1. GTDB lineage: Bacteria > Bacillota > Bacilli > Bacillales > Cytobacillaceae > Mesobacillus_B > Mesobacillus_B maritimus_B. The sequence goes on along the minus strand of NZ_CP085225.1, from coordinate 2,761,995 downwards.
CAGGTTCATCACTGACTAGGAGCCCCGCATCCTTCGGGTTCACATAATGAGCTTCTACCCCTTGTGATTGGAAGTACGCAGCAATAAGCTTAGCATTATTGTCTTCGCCACTAGCTTTTATCGATTCCATAAAACGCTCCTGACTCTTTGAGCGATCAGCCAATAACTTCGACAGATCATCGGTGATAATCTCGATAATTTCCTCGCCCAAGCCAAGTTCAGTCGCAATCGAAGTATATCTTTGAATGACCGCGTCAAAGAACTCGCCGCCATCCCCTGTTTCAAGTACATGCTCGGCACAGGCAATAAGAAGGTCGGTCACTTTAATGTCATCCGAATACCTCTTCCCCGGTGCAGACACCACGACTACTTTTCGATTTTTGTCTGAAACAACGATATTAAATACTTTCTCTACCTGCTGGCCGGAGGCTAAAGAAGAGCCTCCAAATTTAACGACTTTCATTTTTCATCCTCCGCTATAAGTTTGTTTTTCATTATCCCTGTTTCAAGTGAAAGATGCAAGAATTTTCTCTTTTATTTGAAGAATTACTTTATCGAGAAAATATTCCTTTATAGAAACATAGTGTCTCTAAACAAGACTAATCCCCAATTTCATAATTCTTTGTACTTAGAATCATGAAACTGAGGATTTTATCTGCCCGTTCAAGTGGAATATAAAAGCTATTCTTTTTCGGTTAACTCAAGAAAATGAGTTAAAATTCTTGCCGTTAGCCCCCAAATTACATTTCCCTCATACGTGTAAAAGAGTTCATCCACATGTCTTGTTTGCCAATTATAATTCTCTCCACCCACAATTAGATTAAAAGGAAACCCATCTTCGGGCTTAACCTCGAAATTTATTTTATATCGGTCGGGCTCTGTTTGCTGAAGATAAGAAAGTGGTACGGTAAAAACATTCCCCACCTCATCTGGATTTGGGCGCAGTTTCGTCAAATCATCAATGAAACCGACAAACGGGTAAATAATCGTTCCAAATGCGGAAACCAAGTAATCGAGTGGAATTACATCCGTGATATCCTGCTCCTGGATACCAAGCTCTTCCGTTGTTTCACGGATAGCGCAATGCATTTCGCTCTGATCATTTTTATCCAATTTCCCACCAGGAAAACAAACCTCATTCGGTTGCCTCCGCATATGACTTGCTCGTACCTCAAATAAAACATGGGTTTCCCCATCTTTTTCAACGAGTGGCAATAGGACGGAAACTCGAAAAAAATCCTCTTGGCCGAGAATTTTGGGGTTTCTCCCTTTTAGTTTGTTAAAAATATGTTCAGCTCCCATCTTTTTTTCACCTCTTTAAAAGCATTGATTCTTTTATTATACAACTTATCAAGTCCATGCATGTTTATAAATGACTTTCACTCATATAAACTCGTGATTTGAGTCAAACTGCTCTTAACGATAAAATAAGGAAAGAATCTATGCCCATAAGGAGAATATAATGAAACCTTACAAAGTATTATTTCTTGATATTGACGGGACCATCCTTCGTCCGGACCACACCTTGGAAGACTCGACTAAAAGGGCCATCCATATAGTACAAGAGCAAGGAATCGAAACTGTACTTGCCACAGGCCGACCCATCCACGAAATTACTGCTCTTGGCGATAAGTTAAATATTCAATCGTATATTGGCTACAATGGAGCACTGGCCCTGTACAAAGGCGAGAAAATTATTGCGGAACCAATGAGCGTTAAAAATGTCGAATATATCCTTGAGGTGGCAGCACAAAACAACCATGACGTGGTTTTATATTCGAATACGACAAACTTCTTCACTTCCTTGGAAGGTCCTAGAGTAAAGAAGTTTATCGAGACGTTTGATTTGCAAAACAACGAAATCTTCACGAAGGAAAGCATTGCAAATATTCTCGGGATTACCATTATGACAAATAGCGAAAACGATGATACTATATACTCTCTTGAAGATGGTATTCATTTTTCTCAAGTGCATGTGAACGGAATGCGCAATTGCTTTGACGTGATTCGAGATAAAGTTAATAAGGGTGTCAGCATTCAGTTCTTGCTCAATCATCTCAACATTTCAAAGGAGAGCGCAATTGCCTTTGGGGATGGCATGAACGATAAAGAAATGCTAAGTACGGTTGGAGAGGGCTTTGCGATGGGTAATGCTCATGAAGATTTGTTTCAATATGCAAAACATAAAACAACTTCAGTCACCGAATCTGGCGTATATAATGGGTTAAAATCATTAGGTTTACTAGATTAGGCGATGGCAGCCGTCATTAATACGGCTGCCATTTATTAGTTGAATCCTTTAATCGATGGTTAAAATCACCAAACATCTCTCTTCCGCTTCTAACAATCTACTACATTCTTTTTAAAAGAGATCTGTCGAGCTCCTTGATTGATGTTTTTCCGGACAGGGCCATGGTTAAATCCAAGTCCGCAATCAGATTTCGCAGTACTTGCTTCACACCTGCATCTCCAGCAAGGGCAAGCCCATAAATATACGGTCTACCAACTAGAATCGCCTTTGCCCCAAGTGCAAGTGCCTTGACAATATCCGCTCCCCTCCGAATGCCACTATCCATCAACACTGGAATCTCACCATTTACGACCTCACAAATCTCAGGTAAGGCCTCAATCGTAGAAATCGCCCCATCTACCTGCCGACCACCATGATTGCTGACAATGATTCCATCCATTCCGTGCTCCAACGCAAGCTTTGCGTCATCAGGATGTAAAATTCCTTTTAATAAAATAGGAAGAGATGTCTGCATTCTAATAAACTGCAAGTCTTCCCATGTCAAACCAGGATTCCCAAACACCCGCGACCAGTATGTCACCGCTCCAACAAGGTCTTCCTGCGGTGGTTTAGCAAGTCGCGAGCAGAACACAGGGTCTTCAAGGTAATTTCCAATCCCTTGTCCCATTAAAAACGGGAGATAGGCATTTTCAATATCTTTCTCACGCCACGCCATCATTGGTGTATCGAGGGTAATCACAATCGCCTTGTAGCCTGCTTTTTCAGCTCTTTGCACCATTGAGGCAGCAATTTCGCGGTCCGAACTCCAATACAGTTGGTACCATTTTAAACCATCCTCCGCGGCCGCTGCGACTTTTTCAAGGCTATGGGTAGAGGCAGTGCTTGAGATAAATGGCACACCCATTGATGCAGCAGCACGGGCAGAAGCAATTTCTCCTTCGGGATGGACAATTGATTGAACCCCCACTGGTGCACAAAGAACCGGGTACGGAAGCGTTTGCCCGAACAATTCAACACTTAAATCCCTTTTTGTCGTATCACGTAGCATGCGTGGAATGATTTTCCACTGATAAAAGCCATCTCTGTTTGCTTTTGCTGTTTCTTCCCCACCAGCCGATGCCGCTACATAATGATAAGGGGCATTTTCAAGCTTTTTCCTAGCAGCCGCTTCTAGCTCCTCATAAGAAACCGGTACGACCGCATGCTCCTGCTCCTTGTACACTTTAAACTGAACCTGATTCCCATAACTCATCTAACGTCCCCTCCTACTTTTAAAACGCTTACATTATGTATTATAGATATAGCATACCGGGCAGGGACGGACTAGTCAACTGAATTTTCAGAATTGAATATTTTGAAGTACGAACATAAAAAGCCACCTTTTTACTAGAAAAAAGGTGGCTTTTCTACATCTGTTAGTCCTTATTCAAAAGCTCTTCTGCCGCAATCCCTGGATTCGTCATTTCGTATGGGTTCAAAATTAAATCCAGCTCTTCTTCTGTCAGCACATCGTAAGCAAGACAAAGCTCGCGAACAGATTTGCCTGTCAGGATCGCTTCTCTAGCAATTCTAGCAACTACTTCATATCCAAGATGAGGGTTAACGGCTGTAATAATTCCGACGCTCTGGTCAACATCTTGCTGCAACTTTTCTTTATTTGCTTCAATCCCTTTAACACAGTACTCGGTAAACACTTGGAATGCATTGTTCATGATTGATATCGACTGAATCAAATTAAAGATGAGCACTGGCTCCATCACATTTAATTCTAATTGACCCGCCTCTGAAGCAAGACAAACCGTGTTATCATTGCCGATTACTTGAAAAGCAACTTGATTGATGACCTCGGCCATGACGGGATTCACCTTGCCAGGCATAATCGATGATCCTGGCTGCCTGGCTGGTAAAGAAATTTCATTAAACCCAACACGTGGACCTGATGCCATTAATCGTAAATCATTTGCGATTTTCGACATATTCATCATGCAGACTTTTAAAGCTGCCGATACCTCCGTGTAAGCGTCCGTATTTTGCGTTGCATCGACAAGATGTTCAGCATTCACTAGCGGAAGCCCACTTATTTCAGCAAGATGTTCCACCACTCGTTTGATATATTTCGGGTTCGCATTTAAGCCGGTACCAACTGCTGTTGCTCCCATATTTACCTCATATAAGCTGGTTTTTGTGTTCTTTATCCTTTTGATATCTCTTGCTATCACCCTGCTATAAGCTTTGAATTCCTGACCTAGCCTAATCGGAACGGCATCTTGCAAATGAGTCCTGCCCATTTTTATAAAAGAATCAAATTCCTCCGCTTTATCCTCAAACACTTGGTGCATTACCCTCATCGTTTCCAGCAGTTGTTCTAAAAGTGATAGCACTGAGATATGCATCGCTGTTGGGAAGGCATCATTCGTTGATTGCGCCATGTTCACATGAGTATTAGGGCTTAACTTAAAATAATCACCTTTTTGTTCCCCAAGTATCTCCAAGGCACGATTGGCAATGACTTCGTTTGCATTCATATTGATAGACGTTCCTGCGCCACCTTGAATCGGATCCACGATGAATTGATCGTGCCACTCCCCATCAATAATTTCATCAGCAGCTTTTACAATGACTTCCCCAAGTCCTTTATAAAGCCTACCTACTTCCATATTCGCAAGAGCCGCTGCCTTTTTGACCAAAGCTAAGGCTTTGATTAACTCGCCATGAATGCGATAGCCTGTGATAGGAAAATTTTCAACTGCTCTAAGCGTTTGAATTCCATAATATGCATCTGCTGGTACATTCTTTTCCCCAAGAAAGTCCTTTTCAATTCTAATGTTTGCCTCCGACAAGTCAGTATCCCTCCAAATGGTTTTCATAATAAGTTTAGTGTAACCGAAATTGCCTCTATAACAAGTATTTCATCTTTTGTATGCCTTTCTTTTTGTTTTTGTCAAAACCACTGTGTAATTGTTGGTTTTTGCGAACCTTTGAAGAATCCACACTTCTTTTGATAGCTTTTGTCATCTAGCAGGAAAACGACCACCCTCATGCTGAATTGATTTACATACAAAATTGGTTCCATCTCTACAACGAACAAATTTTAAATATAGAAAGGGTTGGCAAAAATGAATCAATTTATGAAGGCGTACACAATTAAAGAGGTTTCTAAAAAAATCAATGTTCCATCTGGTACCATCCGTCAATGGGAAAAGGACTTGGACGGATTACTCGTGATTCCACGAACTAGACAAGGAGCAAGATTTTATACAGATAAAGAAATTGAGCTTTTAGATAACATCAAGCAAATGCGCAGTAAAAATCTGAGCAAGGATATGATTCGTCAGCTTATGCAAAAACATATGAGTATGGTTGCGGATAATGATGTTGCGGAAGAACCAATAGAAACGACTCTTCCTGCCGTCCAGGAGGCAGCCCCACCTGCTGAACAGGCACCAGAATTCGATGTTGAGGGCTTTTTTAATGCGCTTGAAACTTATAAACAGGATTTAATAAAAGATGTACGAAGTGAAATTCGCAATGAACTTCGAACCGAAATTGTTGAAGAGGTTAAAAAGGACATCGCTACTAATTCCCTGCAAACCATCAAAGCCCTGTCTCTATCCATTCAACGGTCAAAGGAACGCATGAAAGCAGACCTTAACGAGCTTTCACAGCATGTTACGGAATCTTCGGAGAAAACCTCCGAATCCTTCGCAACCCTTTCCGAGGTCTCATTAGGGACAGCAGAAAAGGTGTCGACCATTTCGGAGGACGTTACGAAGCTTTCGAAGGGAACCTCGAAGGAGATATCCAATTTAACTTCTAACGTTACAAAGATTTCAAATGGAACGAAGAAAGAAGTGGCGGCGATAAAGGATAATTTATCGAAGTTATCAAAAGGAACCACAAAAAATATAACTCACCTTTCGGAATCCGTTGCGAAACTTTCAAAAGGAACTTCGAAAGAAATGTCTTCGCTGACGGAGGCCCTTTCGAAGGTTTCAAAGGGGACTTCCGAAGAGATTCGAACTCTAGCAGCCAAATTCGATGAATCCTCCGAGGAATTTAAGATCCTTACTGAATATCTTTCAAAAAATAATGAAATGACGACAACGGAATTAAGCACGATGAATGAGCAATTAGCTATGGATAGAGAATATTATCTTGAAACACTAAAATTAGAAAGAGAACAATTTAGAAGTGAGATTAATAAGCGGGATGAAATTTTTCAAAATATGGTTGTCAGCTACCGCGAAGCAGCAGCTGCAAAGGATCCATCGAAAAAATGGTGGAAGCTTTGGAAATAAGCTTCTTGATTTTAAGCAGTGGAACTTTTAACCCACTGCTTTTACGCGTGTGATGAGAGATTTTCCATTTCAATGCTCTCAATGAATGAAATGTGTAGTAAAATCAAAGATGTCATGTATTTTATTGAGAAGAAGGGTTCAGATGAGGAAAATATGGCATCATTACATAATCCAACACTCCCCTGTCCTAACGGCTTTCATTGCTGCTATGATTGGTGGAGGAATTTTCACTTCAATCGGTGCTCCCGTCCCCTGGCTGTTAGGGCCAATCGCTGCGGTGATGCTTACCTCGAAATTTATAAAAAAAGAGCTCTACTGGCCAAGCAGCATTAGGAATACAGGAATGCTTATCATCGGGTACTCTTTTGGTTTATCACTAACAAAGGAAGCTCTTATCGAAATTAGTGCAAAATTGCCGTCAATGCTCATTCTAACTGTTGCTTTAATTGGTTTTTGTGCGGCAATTGCTTATTTTATCTCTAGATGGACAGGTGTTGATTACCCGACAATTCTTACAGGAAGTATTCCTGGAGGCTTATCGCAAATGATCCTTTTTGCGGAGGAAGCAAAAGGGATTGACATTACAACCGTTAGCTTTCTGCAAGTAACTCGTTTATTGATGATTGTGTTTATCGTTCCTTTTATAGTAGTGATTGGCCCTTTTTCAGAGGTTAATAACCTGTCGAACCTCGTGAATATGAATCCAACACAGTCCGCTCCAATTTTTCTCAATGCGATTATTTATGCAGTCATCTGTGTCGTGATGTCCGTTATCGGGCAAAAGGTTAATGCGCCGACTCCTTACCTACTAGGACCGATTATAGGTACGACTATTCTTAATCTTACAGATTTACATGCTCCCTCTCTACCAACCTATATACTAGATTTCTCCCAAGTGATGATTGGTGTTTATATAGGACTTATGTTAAAACCAGATAGACTAAAAGCAAAAGGGAAAATGATGGTTCTTGCGGTTTTAAGTGGGATTGTGTTGATTTTTGGGTCAATGCTATTAAGTCTGCTGCTTGTACACTTTTATGGAGTTTCGATTTCGACAAGTTTCCTTAGCCTAGCACCCGGTGGGATGGACCAAATGGGAATACTTGCTCATGAAACAAATGCTGATGTTTCAATGGTTACAGCGTTTCAGATTTTTCGTCTTCTCTTTATCTTTTTTGCTGTCCCACCCTTTCTTAGATGGGTTTTCCGTAATTCAATTACTAAGGTAACTGAGACGACCAAACAAAAATCAGGGTAAAGAGGTAACAAAAAAACAGGCTTGGCCTGTTTTTTTGTAAGACTAATCATTAATTTCTTCCTTCCGACTCCGCCTAAAACATTAATCATTAATAAGGATCAGCTTCGTGGCTTTTCTTAACAGCATCTTTAGCTGCTTCATTCGCAGCTATTGAACCTTCTCCATATTTGGATTGCCCTGCTTCACGACCTGGAAGTTGTTCCGTCCCCATCACTTTTATTTCTTTCATTTTCATCTCAATGCCTTCCTTTACACGACGACCATAGTCTTCATCTGCTTGTGTGAAATGTTCAATCATAGCATCTTGGATTTTTTTGTCACAAACAGCAAGTGCTTCTGATAGGTTTTTGATTAATTCCTCGCGCTCCCAATCCTCAAAGCTTCGATATGTGTGACCAGCTTGACCGTAATTATTAGGCCGATCAATTGGTGCACTCATTGCTGCTGCATTATACGTTGGCTGATGCGGAGCACGTCCTTCTGTATTTGCTTCCTTAAGACCACCGAGCATGGACGGCTCATAGTTAATATGTGGATTACTTCCGGATTCTTTCGGGTCACGTGTATCCATTTGGCCTCGTTGTTGGTTTGTACGAACAGGGGCTTTTGGCGCATTCACCGGCAATTTCAGATAGTTTGAACCAACACGATAGCGCTGCGTATCGGAGTAAGAAAAGGTACGTCCTTGCAACATTTTATCATCTGAAAAGTCCATTCCATCTACTAAAACCCCTGTACCGAAAGCAGCTTGCTCAATCTCCGCATGGAAATCGTCTGGATTACGATCTAGGACCATCCTTCCCACTGGTAACCACGGGAACTTATCCTCCGGCCAAAGTTTTGTATCATCGAGAGGATCAAAATCAAGTTCCGGATGATAGTCATCCTCCATGATTTGAACAAAGAGCTCCCATTCTGGATAATCTCCTCGTTCAATCGCTTCATATAAATCTTGTGTTGCATGACCCACGTTCTTCGCTTGAATCTCGTCAGCTTCTTCTTGAGTCAAATTACGAATCCCTTGCTTCGGCTCCCAGTGGTATTTAACCAACACAGCCTCGCCCTTGGCATTCACCCATTTATACGTGTTTACACCCGAACCCTGCATATGACGGTATGTAGCAGGAATTCCCCATGGAGAGAAGAGAAATGTAATCATATGTGTAGCCTCTGGTGTACGGGAAACAAAATCAAACATACGTTGTGGATGTGAAACATTTGAAGCTGGATCGGCTTTAAATGCATGAATCATATCAGGGAACTTCATCGCATCACGAATAAAGAAAATTTTCAGGTTGTTTCCAACTAAATCCCAGTTTCCATCCTCCGTATACATTTTTACCGCGAAGCCGCGCGGATCACGAGCAGTTTCCGGCGAATCCTTTGCACCTGCCACTGTTGAAAAACGAACCATTAACGGAGTTTTCTTCCCAGCCCCAGAAAATACCTTTGCACGCGTATACTTTTCTACCGGTTCATCGCCCACTTTCCCATATGTTTCAAAATAGCCAAACGCTCCAGATCCTCGTGCATGTACCACACGCTCAGGTACTTCTTCGCGATCAAAATGCGAGATTTTTTCAATAAAGTGATAATTCTCGAGGGTTGCCGGACCACGATTCCCAATGGTACGGATGTTTTGATTATCTGAAACTTGATGGCCCTGACGCGTTGTTAACGTCTCTTTATTCTCATCTTGTCCGTCTCCGGCATTCAAATTTTCATTTTCTTCATTCATCTGTAAGCCCTCCTTTTAGGCGACATTTTCCTTTTCCTATTTATGTAGAATAGTATTGAGTCCATTGTCCCATCCTCTTAAAGTGCTAATCATTGAAACGGACCCTCACCACTCAAGCCCTACTTTTCCATTTTTGTAGAACCATCCTATTTTTCCAATTAATAGCTAAACTATTCCAGATTTTTTGCTAAAATTGAATTTATTACCATTTTTACACAAAAGAAAATGGCACTCAAAAGTTTTGAGTACAATTTTTTATAAACCATTTAGCTAGTAGCGACATACTTCGTTGGTCGGTGATCCAAGAAGTTCTGAAAAGCAAAGCCTCGGACCTGCTCTTCAGAGAAATGTTTTAGCAACTCATTGATCAAGTCCTGATATTTCCCCGCATGCTCAAGCCCTTTTACGTGCGAAGAAATTCCATCAAAGTCAGAACCCAAGCCAATGTGCTTTTCTCCACCTAAAGAACAAAAATAATCAATATGCTTCACAACATCCTGAATAGTGGCATTCGCATCTTCAGTTACGAATTGTGGCGCAAAGACAACGTGGAGCATCCCGTTCCTTTGAAAGAGGGCTCGGGCTTGATTCCCATATAAGTTCCGAGGATGATTGCAGAGATGTCGAGCATTCGAATGGCTAGCGATTGGATAACTCGCCGTCTCCATAACATCCCAGAACGCCTTTTCACATAAATGGGAGACATCAGTCAAAATTTGATGTTCGTTATTAAACTCAACAATTTCCTTACCGAAAAGAGTCAGCCCTGCCCCTCTAGGCTCCCCTGCTCCATCCGCAGCCAGGTTTGCGTTATTCCAAGTAAGACCGACCGAACGAACACCTAGCTGATAAAGAATATGTAATTTGCTTAAATCATTCCCAATCGCATCAACACCCTCAAGCGTGAGCATCGCTCCAATCTGGCCACCCACTAAGCCATCAAAGTCGCTCCACTCCTTAATATGGACCATGTCTGGATTATTCCCCAACACCTCTCGGTAAAATAAATCTATTTGCCCAAGGGCAGCATCAAATTTCTGCTCTTGTTTAATATCAGGGTCGATAAAAATCGCAAAGCATTGCACAGCAACGTCCCCAGACTTCAATCTCTCCTTGTTTGCATCGAGTTCAGGGGCGTCTAAAAAACTCAATTCCCCTTTAGCCTCTTGAAGCTTTAATAACGCATCACAATGTAAATCGATGATTTTCATGTTCTTTCACCCTTTATTATAAAATATCCCTTTACGGCTTGAGGGAATTCTCGTTCAAGCTTATTCTATCACTATTTGGTTGTTTATCTTTATAATTACTCATTTTATGAATATTTAGTTTTTAAATATTCAGACTAATAAAGCAAAAAGATTGCGAATCCCTTTTGCTTGTATTAAAATAAACTTAGAAAAAAATGAATTACTATTCATTATTATACTTTGGGATTACCAAAGTAAATTTACTAAGCGAGGTAAACAATATGCTTATAACGAAATCTTATTTCCTAAGTGAATTAGAACGTTTTAAACTAGAAGAATTGGTCATAAACGCAAAAAAAGGAATATCAGAAGCAGAAATCTTAAAATTAGATGATCTTGAATTAAAGGAATTGGCGGAGAAGTGCCGGGAGTAGGAGCTTATCATTTATGGTGAGCTTCTTTTTTTGACTAATTTAAGAGCTGTATTTTGCAATCGGTAAATAGGATTCTAAAATATGCATCCACAAGCATCCCGACTGCTGCAAAGCTAATAGCTATACATTTATTTCCAAGGTGACCTTGTCGTCATTTAACTGTCTGAAACGTGTTGGAACCAAGGAACAAACCACAAGCATCGAGCGAGGACTATATATTTCGTTTTGTAATTAGCACATAGTGTAGTTAGTAACTATTAAAAAATATGCAGAATGGCATTTTTTTTAAGCTTTTGCTTTGAAGAAAAAAAGATTGACCCTTTGAGTAAAAAAACCTTTAATCCAAGGATTAAAGGTTCTTTTATATTAGCCAAGTAACAATGTTAAACTCTCTTAATGTTAGTACTGTCGACAATTGAGGTGCATTTTGACTCCCTATGTCCCACCCACTACCTTTTCGCAGCTCGGTATCCTGCAATTTTGGCTTCATCTTCGCTACAGAACCAAACGATGTTTTGTTCGCTGACGGTATCATAGTGGGCTCCACTAGGTAGATGATAGATGTTCGAGTTCTTATTCCCTTTTATTTGGCCGTTACAATCAGTATTCGCAGGGGACGCCACGTCTTCTTTCTCAGTAGCCCCAGTGTTATAGCCATCTTCTTCAGCATAATTTTCAATACTCCAGATTCCGACAGCGTCTACTTTGGCTTGTTCCTCGATGCTACGGAATTGGTCTACATATTTCGTATTTGGTGGGAAAACAGCCACTCTTGCAAAGCCTTTCTGAATTAATACTTCATTGAAAAGCGTGTCTCCTACCCAAACATAGGCCAGCATGCGGCCATATTGGTCTCTTTCTTGAACATCTAGCTCAAGAACGACATTCTTCCCTGTCAATTGAGAGGTCGTGTATTCAGACGCTTCCTTCCCAAACGGCTGTACTCCAACTCTTGGATGTTTCGTTTCCGGAGTATCGATTAGCGTCATCCGGACTCGTTCTTCACTACCATTTCCTAATTGTACCTTAATCGTGTCACCATCGGTTACCGAGAGAACCTTCGCTGATAGTCCCTCCGTGGCTTTAGAAGCACAACCCGTGATGAACAAGGATACTATCATCATTATCATAAATAGAAATTTTTTCATTGCTGCTACTCCTTCATTTCCCATCCGAATTCCGATTGTTATTTTATTACATGAACAGGTGCCTGACGCCCGATGTAGGTATGGTACCCTCAAACGCCTTTCGATCCATTATTCTACTAACTTATTTTTCACAGCGTAAAGAGCCGCTTGGGTACGGTCGGCTAGTTCCAACTTGGCCAATAGATTCGACACATGGGTTTTTACCGTTTTTTCGGTAATAAACAAAGAACTGGCGATTTCCTTGTTGCTTTTTCCCCGAGCAATCTCCTGAAGAACCTCTAGCTCACGCTTCGTTAACTCCTCGACCCGATTTTTTCCCTGATTACCTTTTGTTGACAAGTTAGCAAGCAACTGTGAAGTAGCTTTAGGATGCAGTTGACTTTCACCGTCCATCACTTTTTTTATACAGTTGACCAAATCATCTGGCTGAATATCTTTCAATTGATAGCCAGAAGCTCCGGCCTCAAGCGCAGGAATGACATGATCTTGATCAGAAAAACTAGTCAGAATGATAACTTTGATGTCGGGATGTGCTACTTTAATATGTTTTGTCGCTTCAATGCCATCCATTTCCGGCATCACCAGGTCCATTAAAATAACATCTGGCTTTAACGATTTTGCAAGATTAACAGCTTCCTGCCCATTCTCTGCCTCCCCTATGATTACTATATCCTGTTGCGTACGAAGGAAAAAGGCAAGCCCCCTTCGGACTACATGATGGTCATCAGCAATCAACACGGAAATCCCCATTGTTTCTCCCCCCTATATCGGAATATGTATTTCGATTTTTGTCCCAATCCCCGGAGTACTCGTTAAAAAAAATGTTCCATTCAAAGCATCCGTCCGAGCTTTCATGCTTTTCAATCCTAATGATGGGATTTCAAGATTATTGTCATAGTGAAAACCACAGCCGTTATCCTCGATGCTCATGATGACAGATTCTTTGCTTCCAGTAAAAGTAAGTAAGACTTCCTTTGTCTCCGCATGTTTTTTACAATTAGCTAGAGCTTCCTGGCCAATTCGCCATAACGCTTCCTCCACTTTCCCTGGTAAACAAACAATTCCTGTTACCTTCGTTTCAATCTCTAGACCAAGCATTTCAGCATACCCTGTTATCGCACTAGCAATTCCATTTTCCAATCCCTGTGGTTTCATTTGCCAAATCAATGCCTTCATTTCCCCCAGTGCCTCTTGAGCCATATCTTGAAGATAACTAAACGTTTGTTTGACATCATTCGCTTCCGACATTTCGATACCGGCTCTTGCTGTTAAGCTAAGCGAGAATAACAACTGGTTGACGGAATCATGTAAATCCCTTGCTAAACGATTCCTCTCGGCAATAAGCACCATTTCCTGTTCTCGTTGTGTTAATTTTATTCGTTTCAGGGCCGTTCCGATTTGGAAGGCAATGGCCTCAAGTAAGTCCAGTTCCTCTTGCTGAAAATGAGTCTTGTTTGGAGAACCGACATTTAACAGTCCAAACCTTTCGTCTCCAGCCCTGAGTGGCACGGTGGCATGATGAGTTAAGTCAAACGTTGCTCCGGCCTTTTCTTCAATGGCTTCCTCAATTCGTTTACATTCAATAATATTCGTTGCCTTGGTCAATTTCCGATTATAGTAGCGGTTCACACACCAGCAATCCCCGTTACACATACGACGATGATTGTTATTTGCCAAAGCGGGCGGTAGGGATTCATGCGCAACCAGTTGATGACTTCCTTTTTCATCAATGAGAAAGATCCACCCTGTATGTAGTCCAGTGACATGAAGCAACTTCGATAACACTTCTGCCAGCACAGTCTTCGTTTCTGTTCCTTCATTTAATAACTCTGCAATTTCTTTCAAGACCGCTATTTCCTTATATCTTGCGTTCTCGTACATACAGTTCCCTCCGTATCCTGATTCTTTTTCCATTATATCGTGTTTAGCGTAAATCGACTTCACCAAAATGATGGAGGCTATTTAAGACTTTGGTTGTAATCTAAAAATCCACCAACAGGTGTAGAGAGAATCATCCATCCGTTTAATGGAATGTTATACCAAGTGTATTATCCTTTTCATAGATAACAAAGGAGGTGATTGATATGGATATGAATCTATTGGAAGTAGAATATATGATACATGCGAGAAAAGATAAGGTTGAAGAAAACATGAGTGTCGGTGAGATCTATAATCTGCATAAGAATGAACAGAGGAAGAATTATTGTGTGCGAGTGTTTGGGTTTGAGGTATGCATTTAGATGCTTATAATCCTAGTTAAACGAAACTTAATCCTAGTACTGAAATTAATCATACTAGTACTAGGATTAAATTTGCTAGCATTAAACTTAAGCTTTATCCAAGGAATGCGTTGAACTATCGATATCGTTCTTCTTTAAAAGGATTAGCAGTCATCGAGTAACCCAATTCCTCCCAGAATCCAGCTTCATCATCTCTCATAAAGCGAATGCCGGATGCCCATTTTGTTCCTTTCCACAAATAAAAGCTCTCAGGTGGAATAAAGCGAACAGGATAGCCATGCTTAGGGTCAAGGTCCTGCCAATCATGGTGTTCATCCTTCCAGCGGTACACAAATAATGAATCATCGCCTAAAAGAGCATCCAGCGGCATATTGGCACAATAGCCGAAGCGATCACCTTCATAATAGCCGTAGATTTGAACATATTTAACATCATCCTCTAAATCCACAAGCTTAATCAACTCACGTAACGGAATTCCCTTAAAGGTCGTCCCAAATTTTGACCATGTTGTAACACAGTGCATATTCACCGTCTGAACACATTTCGGTAACTTCATGAAATCTTGATAGGTTAATGTTACGACTTCCTTCACATCGCCAAACAGCTGAAAATCCCATGTTTCTTCATCAAACTCATAGATATCTCCAACATGGAGAATTGGCCACTTTTCCGTCTCAAATTGACCGGGTGGTAGTTTTTTTAACATCCCTTTCATCCTTTCAACGCTCAAGTCTCTTATCCTTTATGATAGACGCTTTTAAAAAGAAGATGCAAGTAGTTGCGCTTCTCGAAAAATCAGCTGCCTTTCCTTAAATTAAGATAGGCAGCATCAACACTACTTATTTACTCTGAATGTATTTGCAAAAATTCAAGCACTTCATGATTTGGCCCTTCAACAAACACAGTTTTCCAACCATTCTCTAGCTGACAAGGACCTTCTAGAATTGGTAAATCCTTCATTATTTCGTTAATATCCTCTACCTCAAAGCATAGGTGAATTCCTTGAGTATGGCTAGCTTTATCTTGTTTCAAATATAATTCAAGTTTAAGATCCACTAAGCTTAGAAAAACAATCTCTTCTCCCATGAATTGAAGTGTTTGCTCAATTTTAAACCCCAGATAGTTTTGGTAGAAAAGAATGGAAGCCTCCATATCCTTCACTTCTATAGCATAATGATGAAATCGCATAGTGGACATCCCTATAAAATTAGATTCATATCGCCAAATTCATGCCATAAATACTGATGCTGAATTGCCTGATGATAAGCTGCAAATAGAAACTCTTCTTTAATAAAAGCAGTAAGCATATCAAGATGACTTGCTTTTGGTTCATGAAAACCTGTTACAATCCCATCGACTAGTTGTAAGGGAACTTCACGATGAATATATAAATTCGTCCAACCTGAAAGCGTCCCTGTTTTGGAAGCACTCTCCAACGCTCGAACGACCGTTGTCCCCACGGCAATAACTCTTCCACCCCTGGCTTTTGTCTGTCGAATCCTTTCCAATGTCGACGTTGAAACCGTATACTCCTCATAATTATCTTCAGGAGAATGGTCATAGTCATCATCGAGCAGATAACTCAACCCAGTATGAAGTTGGATAAAATCAAGCTGGACACCTTTGCGTTGCAGCTTAAACAAGAGCTCCCAGCTGAAGGCTCTTCCTGCTGATGGCATTTCCACGGATCCTGGCTGGCTAGCGAAGACGGTTTGGTAATAATCCAAATCCCAAGCCTCGTGGATATATTCGTAACGCACGGGTTCTCCGAGTGCATAGATGCTGTTCAAAAGCTCAATGCCTTTTTGAGAAAACTCAATCGTTTTGATGGGAGTTTTCCCGTTTTCACCAGTCACAATGGCTTCTAATTCCGGTGAAAAAAGGAGACTATCACCTACTTTTATCGAGTCCGAAATAATCAAGGCCTCCCATACTGCGTCTCCGATTCGTCGTGCCAAACGTACTTCAATCTCCGCTGTAATAACAATCCCTTCTCTTTCCAGATTTGCAGTGAGAATTCCCGGAAGCGTTCGGCTATTATTTAATATCACCAAATCATCTGGTCGAAGAAACTCTGCAAGTTCATTGAAATGGTTGTGAGCAACATTCCCAGTTGTTTTATCGAGAACCATCATTCTCACATGATCACGTCGTATCCCTCGCCGTTCAGGAGGATGGGTAGCGTTTAATTCATTCGGTAGGTCAAACTCAAACGCAGTTGCTGCTGTCATCTTTTTTCACCTCCTTAAAACCTTGTGCTTCAAATCGCTGTCCGTTAATTCCAGTTGAAGTTTCTGATGCCAAGTAAAGGAACACATCAATTACATCCTCAGGTTTAGCCAATGGATAGTCACAATCCGGGACAGCTAAAGCATGCATTTCTGTATCCATTTCACCTGGGTCCACCATATTGATGCGAATGTTCGTCTCACTTAACTCATCTGCCCATGTCTGAGTTAAGCCTTCAACGGCAAACTTAGAAATCCCATATGCTCCCCATCCTGCATATCCAGTATGACCGGCTTCAGAAGTAACATTAATGATTGAGCCCTCGTTTCGCTGGAGCATTCCTGGAAGCACTCTTCTTGACAATAAAAATGGTGAAACCGCATTCACACGCAACACCTCAGCATAATCTTCAGCTGGATAATCAAGCAGTAACGGCATCGGACTTGGTCCCAACATGGAGGCATTATTGATTAACACATGTATTCGCCCATAAGCTTCCTCTGTCATTGCAACAAACCGTTCAACATCTCGTTGCAGTGAGATATCAGCACTGACCGCTAGGACTTCACCGCCTAAAGATTCCAGCTCTGTTTTTACCTTGAGTATTTCTGCTGCTGTCCTCGCACATATCGCCAAGCGCGCACCTTCCTTTGCAAACGCGATGGCCAATGCCCGCCCTAATCCTTTTGATGCTCCTGTGATCATCACAACTTTCTCTTTCATTGAATTCATTTAGAATCTCCCCTTTATGCTTCATTCCTTTATGCTTTTAGCTTATATGGTTTTGACATATTCTTCCTCGTAAAAAAGCGTCAACTTTTTCTACATCTTTAGGAGGAGAAAAGAACAAATGCGAAAAGCAAGCGCCCATCTAGCTAAGTACACTGGTCACTGGGCGCTGGAGATGGATGCAAACAACGCATAGGATTATTGATAACCTCAATTTTAAAGATTCTTAACAACAAATAACCTGACCCCTGGTGCACAAGAAAACACCCCCTGGGTCAGGCATACAAAATAATGGCTTATTCCAACCTAAAAAACTATTACTATTTTTCTTTCAAAAGTCTCCGCAACACCTTTCCAGAACTTGTTGCCGGTAGTTGATCGATAAACTCAATCACCCTTGGATATTTATAGGCGGCCATTTTTTCCTTGGCCCACTCGATGATTTCTGCTTCGGTCACTTTGCCTTTTTGATCTGGTTTCAAGACAACAAACGCTTTGACACTTTCTCCACGAACTGGATCTGGTACACCGATCGCGGCACTTTGTAAAATCGCAGGATGCACATTCAACAACGCTTCAACATCCTCTGGGAACACACTGTACCCAGAGCATTTAATCATTTCTTTTAACCGGCCATGGAAAAATAAATAGCCATCCTCATCGATGCTCCCGATATCACCTGTATGAACCCAGCCGTCCCGTAGTGTTTCGGCAGTCGCATCTGGACGATTCAAATAGCCTTTAAACACACCTGGATTTTTTAGCACAATTTCGCCTTTTTCATTGTACGGAAGAAGCTCCCCGCTTTCCATTTCAAGAATTTTCACTTCTGTTTCAAAGGTCGGAATTCCGCAGCTTCCCCATTTGATCTTATCTGCGGGCATAAAAGTATCACAAGTATGGGTTTCACTAAGGCCATATGCAGCCTCATACATTAAACATCCATTCGTCAAGGATTTCCATTGTTGTGCTAATTGCTCCGTTACAGGAATGCCAAAGCTCGTGGCCATATTTCGACGTAAAGACGTTAAGTTTCGCTTCTCGATTCCTGGGGTATGTAAAATCGCTACATTCATCGGTGCCACGCTATACCATACGGTTACCTGATATTTTTCAATGGCTTCAATTGCAGCACCAGGGTCAAATCTTGTCAGAAG
This sequence comes from Mesobacillus maritimus, assembly GCF_044803185.1. Classification (GTDB taxonomy): domain Bacteria; phylum Bacillota; class Bacilli; order Bacillales; family Cytobacillaceae; genus Mesobacillus_B; species Mesobacillus_B maritimus_B. Next base: position 2,743,323 of record NZ_CP085225.1, on the reverse strand, counting down.
CACACTTGTGCATCCACTATAAACCGGCGTATTGACGCCCATGACCATTCCCGCAATATGACATAACGGTGCCACAGCTAGCGACCGGTCATACTCTTGAACCTGATTGGCTTGAACAGTTGCTGCCGTCTTAAACAACGCACTAATATAAGGGAGCATCGCTGCTTTTGGTCGACCCGTCGTTCCTGAAGTAAACACCATGAGCCCGATATCATTCTTGAGATCAATGTCGACCTTCCCTGAAAAAGGCTCATTCGTTTTAATTGCTTCAATAAAATCAACAGCTTCTGCAATCAACACTTTCTCCATTTTCAACTCTTCCGGTAATGGTAGCGTTGCTTGACATGGCAAATAGTCTGCGTAATTGGTCGTGACAACGAACTCCACTGAAGGGGTCTTTTTCGCTGCTGCGTGAAGTTGGCCGTAGAGTTCCTGTCCAGAAACAACACCCTTCAATTTAGCTTCATTCAGCAAATACACAAGTTCAGCTTCTTTGTACATCGGATTTAATGGAACAACAATGCCCCCTAAACGCTGAATCGCATAGTGCGCAATAATGTATTGCGGACAATTTTGCAAATAAAGTCCTACACAATCCCCTTTTTCCACGCCTTTCCCAGCTAAAAAAGCCGCAAAACGGTCGACATCCTCATCCATTTCTTCCCAAGTAAGCTCTTTGCCATAAAAAGAATAGGCCACCTTTTCTGGAGTCCTTCTTGCGTTTTCTTTTAAATATTCATGTAAAGATTTTTCTCCTAGACGGTATTCTAACGTTTTCGCTATATCAGCCGGCCAACTTTTTTGTAAAATCTCCTTCACAGTCATCATCCTTTTCAAAAAGTTTCCTACATACTTCTCCGTCTTTTGATGAAAGCGGATACAAAACCAAAGGCGTGAAACAAGCTTACCATCACCTATAATTATACATAATTCAAAACTTTCCATCTATTAAAAAGAGAATATTCTAATATTTTTTCAAATAACCTAAAAGAGGAGATAATCCCCACCGAATCCATTAAAATGAAGTAAACGCCAAATCTTAAGGAGAAATCATGAAACAAAAAACAGCAATTGTCACGGGATCATCTAGTGGCTTTGGGTTATTATGTGTCATTGAACTAGCGAGAAATGGTTTTCATGTAATTGCCACGATGAGAGATTGTAACAAAGCCGCTTCCCTATTATCAATCGCAAAAGAACAAAATCTGACCGAAAACATTCAAATTGAATCACTTGATGTAACATCAGCAGATTCAATTGCCCAATTTGAACGATTCCTTTCTCAATTAGAGTATGTAGACGTCCTCGTAAACAATGCAGGTTTAGCTGTTGGGGGGTTTTGCGAGGAACTTTCTGTTGATGACTATCGCTTGCAGTTCGAAACGAATTTCTTTGGTGTCATCGCGGTGACCAAGGCCGTTTTACCCTTTATGCGAGCCCGTGGCCAAGGTAGAATTATTAATATTAGTAGCATTAGTGGTCGAATCGGATTCCCAGGATTATCTCCCTATACTGCCTCAAAGCATGCGCTCGAAGGCTTTAGTGAAAGTTTGAGATTAGAGCTAAAGCCATTTGGCATTGATGTCGTGCTCGTTGAACCAGGTTCCTATAAGACAAATATTTGGACAAGTATGGATGGGGTTAAAGTTCGTGAAGAATCGGCCTATCATTCTTATATGCTTGCATTAAAGAATGAAATTGAGTCAGGTAAAGAGGACCATGGTCAACCGGAAGATGTGGCAAGATTGGTTGCTCAAGTCGCTAGCCAAACACCTTCACCAGACTTGCGGTATCCGATTGGCAAAGGAGTCAAAACAAATCTATTCCTCAAAATGCTTTTCCCTTGGAAGACCTTTGAGTCCGCCATTTTAAAAAGGCTAAAGTGAAAAGAGCCCGCCCCTAAGCCTTAACATGACTAGGGTAAGGCTCTTTTTATTTAAACCAACCTTTTTCCTTCGATTGTCGAATCGCTTCTATGCGGTTGGTAACTTCTAATTTATCTAGGATAGTAGAAATATAATTGCGAACCGTTCCCGTCGTAATTGTTAGCTCTGATGCGATGTCTTTTGTGTTTTTTCCATCTGCAACTAAGCCGAGGACCTCCATTTCCCTTTCTGTCAAAGGGTTTTCCTCGCTATAAAGATCATCCATAAGCTCAGGTGCGTACACTCTTCGCCCAGCCATCACATTGCGAATGGAGCTAGCTAACTCCTCGCTTGGGCTATCCTTCAACAAATAGCCTTTTACTCCTGCTTTGATTGCTCGTTGGAAATAACCTGAACGAGCAAATGTAGTTAAAATAATGACCTTGCAGTCTGTTGTTTTTAACTCTTCTGCGGCTTCCAGCCCCGTTTTTCCTGGCATTTCAATATCCATTATGCAAATATCGGGTTGATGCTTTTTAACCAATTCAACTGCTTCTTCTCCATTATTCGCTTTTCCTACCACTTCCAAATCCTCTTCCAAACTAAGCAAGGAACCTAATGCTCCTAGCAGCATTCGCTGATCTTCAGCAATGACAATGCGAATCAATTCGCTCCCTCCTTTAAGACTGTTTAATGACTCTCGGCACTTTTATAATAAGGACATTTCCATTCTCACTCACCACTTCAAGCGTTCCATTTACAAATTCAAGACGTTCTCTCATGCCATTTAAACCGCTACCCTTTGAAAAATCTGATTCGGTGACCTCTCCAATTCCATCATCTTTTATTTTTAGAGTGATTGCTTTATCAGATTGTTCGATTGTAACGAGACAGTTTGATGCTTGGCTATGCTTGACTACATTTGTTACAGCTTCTTTTAGACACATGCTTAAAATATTTTCGATGAATGGAGATATCGTTTTCGAAGATACATCAACCTCCAACTCAAGGTTAATTTCTGCCGCATTTAGGATCTGTTCAACACGATGAAGTTCATCTTTTAAGCGAATCCCCCGCATCTCAGATACCATTTTCCGAACTTCATTTAAAGCCGTTCTTGCGGTGCTTTGAACATCCTTCAATTCCGCTCGAGCCTGCTCTGGATCTTTATAAACCAATTTACCTGCAAGATCACTTTTTAATCCAATCAGTGACAGCTTTTGTCCTAATGTATCGTGGAGGTCACGAGCAATCCGTTGACGCTCCTCTGCTTTTACGAGCTCGGCAATTCGCTTATTCGCATCTTCAAGCTTTTCTTCTAAACGTCCCGTTACTTTTTTTGTGCGCATGCTTAATGGCAAGAAAATAATACTAAGCCAAACAATGATGATAAATGGCAGTTGCCTTAAAAATAGAGCCTCTTTAAAAATAAGCTCAAGATTAATCGCAACCGACATGCAGACAAGATGGATAAAGTATAAGACAAAAAAAGGAATGCGATTTTGAATTCGACCTACCAAATAGGCAATAAAAAAGGCAAAATAAACGTAACTGAAGAACAAAGTTAATACGACGGAAATACCAATCAGAATACTGCTCCATAGATAAACCGTCCAGGATTTTGCCGCAAAGGCCAAGCGATAAAAGAGAAAAAATGCTAATGTTAGAATGATTCCAATGACAATCTCTGCTGTAGAGGCAGACTGTGAGAAAATAAAATAGAATGGCAATATGCCAAGAATCGTCCATATATAAGGGGATATCCCTGTGGTTTTTAATAATTTCCAATATTGTTTAAGCATTCAGCACCCTCAAACCTTCTATTATTCTCTATATTTTACCATATTTCTTGTTAAGCTGTTATAATCATGGTTTGTTGATTTTCGCTCCAGGACTTCGCACACCCTTAGGGCGTCCATACCTACGCATATAAAACATTCGCAATATTTCGACCTACCTTGATTTTAAATCGAGTAGGAGGGGGTGACTAACCCCCGACCTCTCACACCACCGTACGTACCGTTCGGTATACGGCGGTTCACTTAAGTATGACGTAAGTAATTGTATCTATTTACTAGACTTTTCAGCTTATGTTTTCGCCAAAATTCTAAATTAAGCGTTGTGTTTAAAATAGGACTATTAGAAATGCGCCAGTATTTCTTACGTGAATTTCCCCATTCAAAGGCTTTTTCTTTTGGAACTCCTAAAGAAATGAGCCTTTTTACTTTGGTTTTAGGTAGTTTCCATTGTTTCCACAGGCACATCCGAAGTCTTCTTCGAATTGTTTCATCTAGTTGTTTAAAGGGAGTTGGCGTATCGGCCAACGCAAAATATCCGCACCAACCTACAAGGTATTCATTTAATTTCTCAATGCGTAATTCTATTGAGATGGATTTCGACCTTGATGTCAGTTCTTTTATTTTATTTTTAGCTCTCTTTATACTCTCTTTTGCGATACGGATTTTAGGATTCCGGTGTGATGTGAAGCTAAATCCAAGAAACTTTCGTTTCCACGGTCGTTCTACTGCACTTTTCCCCTCATTCACTTTTAGCTTGAGTTTCTTCTCAATGAAGGCAGTTATAGAGCTTTTAACACGTAAACCTGCTTTCTTGGTTTTAACGTAGATATTACAGTCATCTGCGTAACGGACAAATTTATGTCCCCTTCTCTCTAGTTCCTTGTCGAGTTCATCTAGCATAATATTGGACAATAGTGGACTAAGTGGTCCACCTTGAGGAACTCCTTCTTCACTGATAATCTCCACTCCGTTTATCATAATTCCCGATTCTAAGTATTTTCTAATTAACTTTAGAAGCGTCTTATCTTTAACTCTTTTCGCCAAGAGTCCCATAAGCATATCGTGATTTACTTTGTCGAAGAACTTTTCTAAATCCATATCTATTACCCATCTATAGCCCTCTTCTATATATGTCCTTGCTTTCCTAACAGCGTCATGTGCTCTTCTTCTAGGTCTGAACCCGTAGCTATTTTCGGAAAAGGATGGGTCATAGATTGGGGTTAATATTTGGGCTATCGCTTGTTGAATCAAACGATCTGTCACGGTAGGAATTCCTAATAAACGTATGCCGCCATTCGGTTTCGGGATTTCGACACGTCTGACTGGCATAGGCTCATAAGTTCCAGTCTCTATTGAATTTCGGATTTCTTGCCAGTTTTGTAGAAGATGCGCTCGTAGGGATTTTACAGGCATTTCATCTACACCGTGGCTACCCTTATTCTTTTCGACTCGTTTTAATGCCGAAAGTAGATTTTCCCGCGACAGTAGTCGTTCCATCATTCCGATACAATCCTTTCTCGTGAATATACGTTCTGATTGTGCCACTGCTTATTCCACCCTCTTAAAGTCCCCAGTGGAATTCACCACGTCCTCCTTCAAGTAAGTCCATTAATGGATTGTCTGTATCATCATAACCAGTGAACGCCTAGTGTATATTCTTCCTAAATGTTCAGTCCTTCCTTAACTATCTATAGCTAGTCAAGTACTATGACCTCTGCTGACTTCTGACTGCTCAGCTACTCTTCTCAGAGTAGTTTACCGAGTGTGCTCGGCTTTCCAGCCAGACCTCCCCAGGTAAGAGTACAGTCTTTCCCTCCATCTATCTGCTCCATTTACTCTGTATCACCTTCGGCAGAAAGGACTTTGTTTTGTTTAGCAAACTCATCCAATGATACCTAGCCTTATATGAAGTTCGTGTTCCTCAGACCGGAGGTTTGCCGCTCGCTTCCTTCAGATTCCGCGTCACCACGGACACCCTTGCGTTAAGCTACTGCTACTTCTGCCTTCACAGTTCGGGACTTGCACCCTATAGACTGGACCCATGCTGGGCGCACTAAAAGACCCTCCTTAAATATCAAGGAGAGTCTTTATGACTTATATTTCTGGCTTTGCCTCTACCGAAACTCGCCTTTTTGCAACTTTTTTCAAGTGACTAAAGGGAACAAATTTTTTGCTTTCTTCGTCCCACAGTCGGAATTTCAATGAACCCAAGCTTGTTGCAAGTGTGATTGTTGGTACATTTTGTAGTGGTTTTGTATTCTCATGCGCTTCCTCAAGCTTATAGTTCGGTACTCTCGGACTTAGATGATGCACATGGTGGTAACCAATATTCCCTGTTAACCATTGAAGAATTTTCGGGAGTTTGTAAAAAGAACTTCCCTCTACGGCTGCTCTGACATATTCCCAGTGTTCATCTTCCTCGAAATAAGAATCTTCAAATGTATGCTGGATATAGAATAACCAGATTCCAAGGGCACCCGAAATCATAAAAATTGGTCCCTGAATTAGTAGGAAGTTCTTCCAACCGATTAGCATGCAAAGTAGAGTGATTACTACAACAAGTAACACATTCGTTAGATACGTATTCATGCGTTCTTTTCGTCTTGCACCTCGGTGATTAAAACGGTTTTCAATGCCAAACACATAAATGGGTCCTAAAATGAACATCACAAAGGGATTTCGATAAAAACGATATTGAATTTTCGTCCAAGTTGATGCTTCCATGTATTCCTCAACTGTAAGCATCCATAGGTCACCAGTTCCACGCTTATCTAAATTACTGCTTGTTGCATGATGGATGGCATGGTCATGCCCCCACTTTTCAAATGGAAACAGCGTTAAGATTCCTGTAATCGTTCCAAGTACTCGATTGGCTTTTCTGCTCTTGAAAAATGAATAGTGTGTACAGTCATGGAATATGATGAAGGTGCGCACTAGAAAGCCTGATGCCACGATACATATCCCTAGAGTGAGGAAATAAGAAATCGATAGGCTTTTATAGGCTAAAAACCAAAGGATAAAAAATGGCCCCAATGTATTAATAATCTGTAGGATACTATTGTGTAATTCAGATTTTTCATAAGGGGCAACCTGCTTCCTCAAAGCGCGTTGTTTTGGATCTTTCATAATTTACAATTTCCCCTTCCGTTATGTTGTTAACTTAATTATAAGTAAGGAAAAAATGCAATTGTAGTACCAGGTGTCATAGGTTATATATGATAAATGTCATGTTTGTCCAAAAAAGTTCTCCCTCCCCTTATGTAACGGTGCTTTAATACCTTTCTTTTACTATGAGATGACCGAAATGTTCATAATTTTTTAATATAACTTAGACAATTGTATGACAACTTATCTTTATGTAATAAAAAGTTCCCACTCTCCGATACAATTTCCTTATATACTTTATTCCTATACTAGAAAGAGGGAAAAGACATGACGGCTATCATAGAAAAAGAACGTACTTTCGGCATCCTATTTCAAACAAGATTTGTCATGAACGAAGTGGTCCGTTTTATTTTGGATCTTTCACCTACAAAAGATTCATTGTATGTGCTTAAAAATGATCAAATTTTCCAATCTCTATGTGAGATTAGTGATAACGCTAAGAAAATTAACAAGTCCATTGACTGTTTACTGTTCGAAACACAGTCAATGCAAGAAACAAAGGACGAATATAACCGTTTATTTGTTGGTCCACACTCTTTACCAGCACCTTTATGGGAATCGGTCTATCTTGGAAGGGAACACTTATTATTTGATGATCAGACTCTACAAGTACGGAAATGTTATCAACAGCATGGGTTGCATTTTATCAAAGAAAATAATGAACCAGAAGACCATATTGTGATTGAATTGGAGTTTATGAGCTACCTGACACAAGAGATTTTTGAAAGTGAAGAGGATGCATATACAAAGAAACTAATCGAGGAACAAACCCACTTCTTAAACGAACATTTGGGGCGATGGGCACCACAGTTCTGTGAGAAACTGATAAAATCAACAGAAATCCCGCTTTATCAAGCTGCTGCTCTCTTGTTAAAAGAGTATATCGAACTTGAACAGGAAGTTGCCAATTTTTTAAGTGAAGTCATAACACAAACTGAACCCGTTGAGACTACTGTATAAAATAGTAAAATATACTAAAAAGACGGCTCAATTAAATGAGTCGTCTTTTTATTGCTAATGAGAACCTTTAATTCCTTCTACGTAGTCGTAAAGTTTCTTAATTAAATTCGACCATCCAACATTCATGTTCTCATGCACCACTGGGTGTGCGGCACGAAATTCAGTTATCTTTTCAGAATCCCAACCGGAATGTGTTACCGTGAATTCCGTTAAGTCACCATGTTTTTTCAAATCAAATGTAACGGTCCAATCTTTCCCCCATGTAAAAGATAGATGCTGTGTCGGGATCACTTTCTTGACATAACAGGGCGAAACTCCAAACTGACCTCGATTCAGTTCGAATTTATGCCCCTCCACTGGTTTAAAATCATTTAGCATAAACCAGTTTGCAAGAGCTTCAGAGGTTGCAACAGCTTCCCATACTGTTTCAATTGGAGCATCGATAAAAGCCTTCTTTTGTAGATCGGGCAAGTGCGCTTGTTTTTGCATGATATCTCCCTCCTATTTTTCTAACCGAATCCACTTGATTATAGGTATGCAAAAAGAGCCATCAATAAGACAGCCCTTTGCATGATTCATCTTTTATGAAACTTTATAGAAGTCCGATAGATTGCAAAAATACAACAGTAATGGCAATTGGCGCAACAAAGCGGATGGAAAAATACCAAATGTCGTAGAAGAAACCTAAACCATTTGTTCCAAGTGATAATTCTTCCTTCACCAATTTACGCGGGAGCCTGTAACCAACAAATACTGAGATGAACAAAGCTCCCAGCGGTAATCCTAAATTACTAACAAGGAAATCAGCTGCATCAAAAACGGACTTTCCAAAGACCTGCACTTCTGATAGGACACCGAACGAAAGTGCACTAGGTACTCCAACAATAAAAATCAATAAGCCACTGATCCAAGCTAGTTTGCTCCGCTTTTCTTTTTCATCTTTTACAAGTACAGCCACGACAATTTCCAAGATTGAAAAGGCAGAGGTAAGCGTTGCAAATAAAAGCAAGACAAGAAATATAAATAAAAAGACACTACCAAAGGCCATTTCATTGAAAACCGCCGGCAATACAACAAACACCAATCCAGGTCCCTGCCCCGGCTCAAAACCGAGTGCAAAAACAGCTGGGAATATAACAATTCCTGCTAGGAAACAAATTAGGATATTTAATCCAGCAACAGAAAATGCAGATTTAACAATATTCTCTGATTTAGACAAATAGGAAGCATAAGTTACCATGACGGATATCCCGACACTTAAAGTAAAAAAAGCCTGCCCTAATGCCAAAAGGACCGTTTCTGCCGTCATTGCCGAGAAATCCGGTTTGAGTAAAAACTCGATACCAGCTCCGGCGCCTTCTAGGGTTAACGAACGAATCGCAAGGATAATAAATAAAAGAAAAAGTGCAGGCATCATATATTTACTTGCTCGTTCAATCCCCTTCTGGACGCCACCTTTAACAACCATAATCGTCATAATCATAAAAATAAACTGACAAAGTACCACTTCTACTGGGTTAGCAATAATTTCATTAAATAATTCCCCGTAGTTGGCATTCGATAAAGAACCGGTGATGCTTCTTCCTAAATACGATAGAATCCACCCACCGACAACACTGTAAAATGAGAGCAAGATAAAAGAAAAAACAACACCCGCGCCGCCAATATAATGCCATTTAGTTCCAGGAGCAAGCTTTTGATAAGCCCTGATTGCATCCTTTTGACTATTCCGACCAATTAAAAATTCGGCAATTAATATCGGGGCACCTACAAATAATGTTAACAAGATAAAAAGCAAGAAAAATATCGCTCCTCCATTTGTTCCTGCCATATAAGGAAACTTCCAAATGGCTCCTAATCCTATTGCGGAGCCAGCCGCTGCTAGAATGAACCCAAGCTTGGATGTCCATTGTTCATGTGTCTTCATAATAAAATAAATCTCCTTCTGCGCCTTCAAGCTGAATATTTTTAAATAATACTATTTTATCTGAAAAAATGATAGTTATTTCATGTAAAACAATCCATAAACTCTATAAATTGCTTTAAAACAATACTAACAATTAGACATTATTAAAGTAATTAAATTGTTGTAAAACTAAAATCGGCAAGTAACCTGTACCGTTCTACACCTCTTTTCATAAGTGCCTGCAAAGTCATTTTTAGGATAAGCCTTGGGTAGTAGGTAACCATCTTAAACTCTATGCAATATGATAAGGTATATTGGAGGTGGGCTTTATGGCCGTAGTGAAACACACTGAAGCAGATATTGATCTGTTAGCAAGGTTGCTAAGGGCGGAAGCTGAAGGGGAAGGCACTCAGGGCATGATGCATGTCGGATCTGTTGGCATCAACCGGATTCGTGGGAATTGCTCCGACTTTAAAGGGATTAGGACAATTCCCCAAATGATCTACCAAGAGCATGCGTTTGAGGCTACGCAAAAAGGATATTTTTATCAAAGAGCTAGAGAAGCTGAAAAAAAGCTTGCACGTAAAGCGGTAAGGGGTATTCGAGAGTGGCCAGCAAAATACAGTCTTTGGTACTTCCGACCAGCTGGTGATTGTCCGGCAATCTGGTACAATCAACCACTTGTTGGACGTTACAAACTACACTGCTTTTTTGAACCGCGAAGTGGCGAGTGTGATAATATTTATAACACGTTTTAACCGTTGGACCTGCCCCTCAGGGAGCAGGTCTTTTTCTATTACCCCAGCTTTTAAATCAGTGTTATAATATAATAGTTTGTGAATTGGTATACGCAATATTAATTAAAGCAACATCTCAACAGATGCGGCGGACATAAGAGGAGTATCAGTATGAACCAGGAATTTTTAAATATATTGCTATTAATTGGTGTTGGATATCTATTTAAAAAGCTTAATATCTTAAAAGAATCTGATGGTGAGGTCATTTCAAGAATTATTTTTAACATTACGTTACCAGCCCTTGTTATTATCTCCCTCAACTCCGTCCAAATTGAACTATCGTTGATGCTCCTGCCTATTATCGTGATAAGCTATGGGGTGATTTCCGTTTTATTAGCTTATTTCGTCTTTAAAAACGAAGAAAAAGAACTTAAGGGAACCATGATGATGCTTTCTACCGGTTACAATGTAGGATTATTTGCCTTTCCGCTCGTAGAGGCTTTTTGGGGTGCAGAAGGTCTTTTGTATTTTGGGATGTTTGATGGAGGAAATGCCTTTCTCGTCTTTGGACTATCCTATATCCTAGGAAGTTATTATTCTAAAGATGGGCTAAGTCTTAACACTACCGGGATTGTCAAGAAATTTAGCAAATCGATTCCGTTCATGAGCTATATCATCATGACCATTTTGAACTTCGTGAATATCAAGCTCCCCACTGAATTCATTGATGTTGCGACGATAATTTCAAAGGCTAATATGCCATTATCCTTAATCCTTTTAGGGGTGTATATGAATTTCACTTTTGAAAAACAATATGTTCGGCCAATCTTTAAGTACTTGCTCTTTCGCTACGGTTTCGGGTTGCTATTTGGGTTAGCTTTTTACTTTTTGCTACCGGTCAATCACATGTTCAGACTGACGATTTTAATCGGCTTTCTATTGCCAATTGGACTAGCTGTTATTCCCTACTCACATGAATTCAAATATTCCACACCTCGGTTAATCGGCACCATTTCGAACTTATGTATTTTAATAAGTATTGTGATTTTATTTGTCCTTTCAAATTTTGTATTGTAAAAAAACATGCGAAAAAGTGACTGCCCATTGGGAGAAGTCACTTTTTTATTTATGAATATGAAGCTACTAGTTTTTCTGTAAGCTGCTGTTGAACAAAAGAATAAACATGCTCTACGATTTTCTGTTTATCATTGTCCATTGATGCAACATGGTAAGAATTGTCCAAAGTGACGAGATTCTTTACCTTTGAGCCAACTTTTTTATAAATGAAGGTTGTGTTTTCTGGTGGTACGACATGGTCAACAGATGATTTTATACATAAAATTGGCGGCGTAATATCAGCAAGTATCCTTGGCGTACTTGTCATTAATGCTTGGAGTTGATGAATTGCTTTCAAAGGCGTTTGCTCGTAAGTAATCTCATAAACTCCCTTAGCCTTAATATCAGGATCTCCTTCAGGAAGATATTGTGGCCCCTGACTATTTTTTAAATAGTCAAAAGAAGGAAGCGTTAATGCTGCATTTATCGTAGCAATCCCCTGAATCTCAGGATATTTATGTGCCAACTTAAGAGTCAAGGTCCCTCCCATCGATTGCCCGATGACAAATACAGTTGAGCACTTTTGTACTAAGAATTTGTAGCCCTTTTCCAATGCTTCAAACCAATCTTCATAAGTACAATTTTCTAGGTCATGATAATGGGTCCCATGCCCTGGTAAACGTGGTGCCAAAACGGTATAGCCGTACTCCGCAAGTTGCTCTCCAATGAACTGAACACTCTGTGGTGTCCCAACAAATCCATGCGAAAGGAGTATCCCTACTTCATTTCCTTTATAAAAAAACGTCTCAGCACCATCGATAACAGGGTATTTTTCCTTCATAACAATGACCTCCTTTTGTCCTTTACAATTGCTCATCATTTCGTTTAAATTCTTATCCATATCATAACCTTAGTATTCCGAGTTGTAAAGTGTGAATTAAATATGAACTAGAACATTTTCGTTTATTCCTCTCTGTTTTATAGTTAGGCACTACTTATAATAAAACTATGTTACATTTCCTTCCAAGTTTATATAAAAGGATGGAAAGTTCATATACGATGTTAGAAACTTTGTTCCTTTCTAAGAGCATAGGAAACTGGAACTAATTTTTTTTATAAAGAAAGTGAGTGAATGATAAATGGATAAGTTTATAGAGATAGCTGTTCAGCTTGCATTAGATAATGTAATAGATAAAACTGGAGGTCCCTTTGGTGCCGTTGTCGTGAAGGATGGTGAAATTGTCGGCATTGGGCAAAATCATGTAACCAGATTAAATGATCCCACTGCTCACGCTGAAGTACAAGCGATACGCGCGGCATGTCAGTTTTTAAACTCTTATCAGCTAGACGATTGTGAACTTTATACGAGCTGCGAACCTTGCCCGATGTGCCTTGGTGCTATTTTTTGGGCACGCCCAAAAGCTGTATATTTTGCTTGTACAAAGGAAGATGCTGCAAATATTGGCTTTGATGACAAATTTATCTATGAACAACTGGAGGTACCCCATGAGGAACGGCAAATTCCAATGATGAAACTATACCCTAAACATGCAGATTCAGCCTTTAAGGCCTGGACACAATCAAGTGAAAAAGTCATATATTAAACTAAAAAAGGAGTGACGAGAATGGATAGGACGTTAGCTAGGAGAATCGCGGTCGCTGCCGGTCGTGAACAAGCCGACCTCGTGATAAAAAACGGAAAAATCATCGATGTTTTTAATAGCGAAATCATAGAAAATGATATTGCTATTGTTGATGGCTATATCGCTGGAATTGGACGTTACAAAGGAAAAGAAGAGATTGACGCCAAGGGTAGCTATATCTCGCCCGGATTAATTGATGGCCATGTGCACGTTGAGTCTTCCATGGTCACTCCACAAGAATTTGCAAAGGTCCTCCTCATGCACGGGGTCACGACCGCCATCACCGATCCTCATGAAATCGCGAACGTCTCAGGTATCGAGGGAATAAAGTACATCCTCGATCAATCAGAAAACTCAATCCTTGACCTTTTTGTCATGCTCCCCTCGTGCGTCCCTGCAACCGACTTTGAATATGCTGGCGCAAAGCTTACTATGGCAGACTTAAAACCCTTTCTTCAACACCCAATGGTACTGGGACTGGCAGAGGTTATGAATTTCCCCGCGGTTAAATATGGTGAGGAACAAATGCTCGAAAAGCTTAATCTAACATCATCTTTTGGTAAAAAAATAGATGGTCATGCCGCCGGCCTTCAGCCAGATGAGTTGAATATTTATATGGCAGCCGGGATTAGGACCGACCATGAATGCACTACACTCACTGAAGCGAAGAATCGCTTGCAAAAAGGGATGTATCTAATGATTCGTGAAGGCACAGTGGCAAAGGATTTAAAGAATATTATTGGGATTGTGAATGAAAAGAACTCACGTCGCTGTCTATTCGTTACAGATGATAAACATCTTGATGATTTGATTGACGAGGGGAGCATTGATTTTAATATTAAACTCGCAATCCAATCTGGAGTCGATCCAATAACGGCCATTCAAATGGCTACCTTAAATGCCGCCGAGTGCTTTGGGCTTCATGATCGGGGCGCAATCGCACCAGGCTACAAGGCTGACCTTCTTATCATTGAAAACCTAACAGAAATGAAGATTCATCGGGTGATGAAAGATGGAACCGAGGTTGTCCTTAATGGGGTATTTACGAAGTCAGTGGTTCCAAGCACCGTAAGGCATAATGCTAAGTTATCAGAGAGTGTAAGATTCTTTGACTTAACAGTTGGAGATTTAGATATTCCTGTTACGGGGAAATACGCCAACATTATTGAGGTGGTTCCTAATAGCCTTGTAACACGACATTGCATTGAGGAAGTGAATCTCGATAACGGTAACTTATTTCTGACCTCTGTTCGGGATGATTTGTTAAAACTCGTGCTAGTAGAGCGGCACAAAATGACCGGTCAAATTGGATTAGGGATTGTGAAAGGTCTTGGTTTAAAATCAGGGGCAATTGCATCTACAGTTTCTCATGATTCTCATAATCTCATCCTATGTGGAGAGAACGATGATGATATCTTATTGGCCGCCTCAGAGCTAAAGAAAAGGCAAGGAGGGTTAATCGTGGTCAAAAACGGTGCAATACTTGCTTCAATGGACCTACCGGTTAGTGGGCTAATCTCCCCTCTTCCCTTTCAAGAGGTATACAGGAAGCTTCAGAAATTAAATGAGGCATTGACGGAACTTGGTGTTTCTGGGGAGTTTAATCCCTTCTTAACCCTCTCTTTTCTTGCATTGCCAGTTATTCCGGAGCTAAAGCTGACCGTTCAAGGATTGTTCCATGTTGGCAAATTTCAGCATTTATCGACTGCTTTGCCTGAACAAGTGTTGGATGTAAGGATGCCTTAGGAGTGATAAATACTTTTAATCGTGAAACCTCCATCGTTACCTTTACCATGATTTCGACAGTCTTTTGGTCGCGTTGAAACCTCCAGCATGACCTTTTCCATGAGCTCGACAGCTTTTTGGTCACGTTGAACCCTCCAGCGTGACCTTTACCATAATTTCGACAGCCTTTTGGTCACGTTGAAACCTCCAGCGTGACCTTCCACAAGAACTCGACGGCTTTTCGGGCACGTTATGCCCCCATCCCCAGCCTCAACAATTTGATATTTCAAAATGACCCGCTTAAAGTCCGAGATTCTCGTGGTCGACTAGACTTAAACCACTGAAGCCAAAAAACAATAATTAGGACTAGGTCAATCGCATCCCCACCATAGTACATAAGCACTCCCCCCTGCTCCGCCTGGAGTGACGGCACTCCAACAGGTGGAATGGCGTAGATGTATTTTGATAAAATACCATGACCAGCGAGCGCAATCACCAATACAATTCCTCGATAAAGATAGCTCCTGCTATGGGGAATTGGGTCAATATAAATCATCGAAACGGTAAAAAGATAACCCGCTAAAAACACATGAATATGGACCAAAAGATGGAGTGAAACATGATGGTGCATGGCTGAATATAATTCAGTTGTGTATAAAAGCCAAAGGCCACCAATATTTAGAACGGAAGCAACCAAGGGGTCACTAAAAAATCCTCCCAACCGACTTCTTAGCACTTTCGTTAAACGCCGTCCATTCGAAATCGATAAACTCCGTAAGATTAACGTGACAGGCGCACTCAGAACCAATAGGAGGGGAGCTAGCATGCCAAGCAATAAATGCCCCATCATATGTGCTGTGAAATCATGATGAGCTCGAGCAGCGATTGGTCCAACTAGGGCTGACTCCGCAGAAATAACACCCGTAATCCATAGAAGTGTTCGGAAGTAGGGCCATTTTTTGTAGCGTTGATTCGTTGTCCTAACTCCAATGAGATAAAGGATAATAGCCATCACACCTATTCCGATCAAGGATAGGTTAATTACATCGGAAGTCATGAGTTTGAACCAGAAACGTTCATTTGTTCTTGCGAGTCCTTAGATTTTTTCACTAAGTAATATCCAATGACAATCATTGCAATCGCAGTAAGATTCCAAATCAAATCATACGGAAGAATCACCACATTATAACGAATTTGGTGAAGCATTATCAGTTTATGTTGAACTGTCCCATCATAAAACTGAAACACCCCCGCACCCAATAAAACGCTTCCTAGCCATTTTTCCCGATTCCAAGCATTTCTGCGGCGAAGATCCGCAACTACAAACAACCCACCTACAGTCGTTAACCAACTCAATGCATGAAAAAATCCATCAGAAACCAGTCCCACACTCGTTGTCGATTTATCATAAAAATGATGCCAGTGTAAAAGTTGATGGAAAACCATTTCATCTATAAACGTAACAAGACCAATCCCAAATAAAACACCAGCCCATATGTTTCTGTGATTCAATTGTCTATCGGGCTCTGGATGAGCATTTGTTATACCCATTTGATTGTCATCCCTTTGAAAAATGTAAAAGTAATGATGACTACCAGTTTAACCATAAATCCCCTCCAAAAAACATAGCAAAAGGTGGCTCCACCCTTCAAAAACTTAACGAGGGAGGTTAGCCACCTTTGGAGGCTGCAGCTTCACCCGAAATAATCGTTACGTTTCGACCTAGCTAAAATGGTACTCAAATGGTAAATATTATTATACCTAAACAGGCTGAATTTTAATGTATTGTGTAGAATTCACTTGTATAATACAAAGAAGAAACCTGTAGGAATAAAGGTGGTCATCTTTTGACATTGGCTGAAAACATAACAAAATTAAGATCTTATTTAAAATTAGAACAACATCTTTATCAAACACTATTTGACCTTCATCCAGATGCAATCTACGTGATTGATATAGAGGGGTATTTAATTGAATGTAACAAAGGCTATACAGACTTAACCGGCTATCAGCTTAATGAATGTATTGGTGAAAAATTTCAATTTCTCATTCATCCGGATGACCAGCCAATGGTTACTGGTTATTTTGAGGAAACACTTTCTGGTCATCCAAAAAGAAGAAAATTTAGAATCGTTCATAAGAGTGGTAAAGTAAAAAATGTCTGTACGGATGCAGTTCCATTTTCATCTGAGGATGGGGAAACATTGGGGATTTTTGTCATTGGGAAAGATATCACAGAAGAAAATGAATTACGGGCGATTAAGGAGCAACAAGAAGAGCGATTTCGCTCATTAATTCAAAATTCATTTGATTTCATTAGTGTTATCGGAAAAGATATGGACTTGTTATATCAAAGTCCTTCCATTGAAAATGCTTTGGGATATAAATATGAAGAAATATGCGAGGTCCTAAAGCATGACCTGTTTGCTATCACCAATCCAAATGATATTGATCACGCTAAAAAGATACTAACTGGTCTGTTCATAAACCCTGGTGAAAAAGTCACAACCGATATAAGATTTAAGCACAAAAACGGTGAATGGCGGTCCTTTAATGTTATTGGCACCAATTTATTAGATGACCCTAATGTACAAGGCATTGTTGTAAACTATCAAGATATTAGTGAAATTAAAAAGGCTCAAGAAGAAGTTCATTATATGGCCTTCCATGACTACCTAACAGACCTACCCAATCGAAGATACTTGGAACAAAAACTAGAGTCAGAATTAGAAAGAGCAAAAGAAAACGACTCCAGGCTTGCTGTTATGTTTATCGACTTGGATCAGTTTAAATTTATCAATGATACTCTTGGTCATGATATTGGGGATAAAGTATTAATCGAGATTGCAAAGGCATTAAAAAGTTGTGTTTGGGAAAATGATGTTGTTGCTAGATTGGCAGGCGATGAATTTATCATTTTAGTAACAGATCAAACAAGTAATGCCTGTGTCGAAGCAATTGCCAACCGTATTAAGACTAGATTTGAACAGCCTGTTATGATTGAGCAGTTAGAGCTATTTATCACCGCAAGTATCGGAATTAGCCTTTTCCCTGATTCGGGTACCGATAGTAAATCGTTGATGAAAAATGCAGACTTGGCGATGTACTTAGTTAAGGAAAATGGAAAAAATGGGTTCCAAATGTTCACACCCACAATGAACATCAAAACCTACAAGACGTTTGCCCTCCAAAACGATTTAAGAAAAGCCATTAATGAGAATCAGTTTGAATTGTATTATCAACCAAAGGTTTGTGTGAAAACGAATATAATTTTGGGAGCAGAAGCGCTTATTCGCTGGCATCATCCTGAATGGGGAATGGTCTCTCCAGCGGAATTTATCTTTTTAGCAGAGGAATCAGGATTAGTTATTCCGATTGGTAAATGGGTTCTTAAAACCGTTTGTAGACAGATTAAGTCTTGGGAGAAAAAAGGCTATGAACCTATTAAGGTTTCGTTAAATTTTTCAGTCCTTCAAATTTTACAGTCTGACATCGTTCACAGCATTTCATCTATCTTAGAACAAACTGAAATTGATGGGAACTTAATTGAAATTGAAATTACAGAAAGTATGATTTTAGAGAAGGAAACAGAAGTAGCAGAAACAATTGATAAAATTCAAAATTTAGGTGTAGGAGTGGCGCTTGATGACTTCGGCACAGGCTTTTCCTCATTGGCTTCTTTAAGAAATTTCTCGTTTGAGACGATAAAATTGGATAAAGCTTTTATCCGAGATATACATGTAAATTCAGAGAGTAGAGCGATTATCCAATTTATTATCAATTTAGCAAAACAATTGAACATCAATGTTGTTGCTGAAGGTGTCGAGCACGAAGAACAGCTCACCCTCCTACGCCATTTAGACTGCAATGAGGTTCAAGGATATTTATTCAGTCGACCTAAACCTGTAAACGAATTTGAACGTTTTCTTATTGAAAAATCTGTTTCATACGATGATCAAACAAACCTACTCCCTGACAAACGCAACGAGGCTCGGATTGCGTTTCCCTGCTATTTAGAAGCAGATATGACGATTGTTGAACTGAATGGCAAAGATATTAATCTAGGGAAAACCAATGTTCTCATTGAAGATATTGGCGCCAACGGCTTAAGGTTTATCTCTGATATCAAACTCTCACTAGAAACAAAGATGACCATTCAGTTTACGACACAGATCTTAGGGCAAGAAATTACTACTTTAGGGAAACTCATTTACCAGCAAGAACAGCAAGACTTGTTCCGATACGGGGTTGAATTTATACAAAATGAGGAAAAAAGTGAGGAAATGACCCGACTATTAAACGCGCTTGATAAAAAATTACTAGAAAATACATTAGTTCTGGATACCAGTTTTATTGAAACAAATATCACTGATTATTTTATAAAATAATCAAGGAAAGACCGTCTAGGTTAATTGTCTACCTGAGACGGTCTATTATAATTTTGTTATTTCTATTTAAATAGTAAAATCAACAACCAAGAGATCCTCCAGGCCAATTTCTTTTAAATAAGCAAGAATTTCTTGATGGTCAGGGTGAGGCAGATAATTTTCTAATGCCTCTTGATTTTCAAATCGGACCGTTAAGCCAATTTCATAACCCTGGCTACGAGGTGAAAAATTGATCCCTTGTTGGAGGTCTATTATTCCTGGGATCAAATCTTTTAATTTACAAGTCTTAGAAATTAACTCTTCTTTTTGTTCTTGGCTCACACTTTTGGCTAGTTTTATTAAAACAATATGTTCAACCATTTACAGTGCTCCTTGCTTCGCATTTAGTGATTTTTGGTCAAAGCCAGCGATTTGTTTGTACTTATTGGTAATCTCCTCTAACTCCTGCTGGGAAATGACATCATGTAACTGTTCAAATCCCTTTGGCGCACGATCCTCAACTATTTGCATGACTTGCTCCGGTCCATTTCCGC
Source organism: Mesobacillus maritimus (assembly GCF_044803185.1). Lineage (GTDB taxonomy): Bacteria > Bacillota > Bacilli > Bacillales > Cytobacillaceae > Mesobacillus_B > Mesobacillus_B maritimus_B. Next base: position 2,723,546 of record NZ_CP085225.1, on the reverse strand, counting down.
GGTTGCTATAAACGATATTCGCCGTCGGTTTTAACCGTGCTTCTTCATAGGCACGTAAGGCTTGTTCGGCAGTTCGTTGTGCTTTTACAGCATTAGCTAATGCATCGGCATCCAAAATGGCTTGTGAGGCACCGTTCGAGCCGATAGGATACATCGGATGGGCAGCATCACCTAATAAAGTGACACGACCAAATGTCCATTGCGGTAGTGGGTCCCGATCCACCATTGGAAATTCATATACAGCTTCCGTTTCTTCTATTAATTTCGGTACATTCAACCAGCCAAAATTCCATGAGGCAAACGCTGGGCCAAATTTTTCTTTATCGATTTTCTTATTCCAGTCTGCACGGGAAGGCATTTCATCTCCAACTGTCAGCTCCGCTATCCAGTTAACGAGAGATCGCCCTTTTGCCGCTGTATCAGGACAGACAGGGTAGGCGACAAACTTCTGGTCTTGATAACCTGCCATAATCATAGATTTCCCAGTTAAAAACGGTGTGGACTCCGTAATTCCCCTCCACAATATTCGACCGCTAAACTTTGGTTGTCCTTCATCGGGGTAATAAAATTTACGAACTGTTGAGTGAATACCATCTGCTGCTATTAGCATATCCGCTCTGAAGGAGCCGAGTTGTGTTCCTGTTTTCCTATCTTCAAACTGAGCAACCACCACATCCCCAAACATTTGAAAGGATTTTAAATGATGACCAGTGAAAACAGCTTTTTCACCCAATTGTTCTTTTACTGCTTCTAATAAAAGCATTTGCAGCTTCCCACGGTGAATGGAATATTGCGGCCAGTGATACCCTGCATCCCTTCCCCGTGCTTCCTGCCATATTTTTTTGCCATATTTGTTAAAATAAATGAGTTCTGCCGTTGGGATCCCTGTTTTCTCTAGCTCCCCGGCCAGCCCGAGTTCAGTGAGAACACGTACAGCATGAGGAAGTAGATTAATCCCGACCCCCAGTGCTTGAATGTTCTCTACACTTTCAAACACACGTACTGACACACCAACGCGGTGAAGTTTAAGCGCAGTGACAAGCCCGCCAATTCCTCCACCTACCACAATTGCTGATTTAACCTTAGACAAAACAATCCCCCCTAGTTGATGATAACGTCTTTTCTAACTATTCAACAATTATTGCATATATAGAAATCATTTCAAGTTTATTTCGAATATTCTCATTCAGTTCTACACTACAGTAATTAATCTTTAATAGATTAGTAGGTTTATACAAATTATGAACCATGTGCAACCTTTTTATTCTTCGGATAAGACTCCGTATGGCCATTCAATTCATGGCTATAGTGTGCGTATTGTTCTTGGACAAAGAATATCGCAATTCCACCTACAACCGACGCCATGGCAATCACCGTAAAATTCATCTCAGCTGGCAAGTTCATTGTTAGCAAAACCCCTACAAAGGTTGGGGCGAATATTCCCCCCACCCGTCCAAAAGCCATTGTTGCACCAACACCCGTTGATCGCATGGATGGTGGGTAATATTGGGAGACAAAAGCATTGCTGATATTTTGAACCCCCACAGAGGCTGCCCCGATGATTCCAATTAAAGCGTAGGCAAAAATCGGATTTTTAGTGAGACCAATAGCAGAGAGAGCGACACCACCTAAGACATAAAGAGGGATCATCACCTTTTTAAAGCCCCATTTATCGGTTAGCCGCCCGAAAACGATGGTTCCAACAATTGCCCCCACATTCATAACCGCCACAAACACTAGACTTGAGCTTAAACTATATCCTGCTTGGAGAAGGAGTTTTGGCAACCATGTATTCATCGCATAAATGAGGACAAAACAACAAAAACAAGAAATCCAGAACATGATTGTGCTCATTGCTCGCTTCTGCTCAAATAATTTGACTAGCGGAGACCCTTTTTCTTTCGATTTTATCTTTTCGAAATGTACCTGCTTCCCTAATTCGAGCTGAGGATCCACTTCTTTTAGAATACTCTTAATTTGTTTTTCTCTCCCGTTTGTTAATAGAAAGTTGGTGGATTCGGGAATCGCTTTTGCGATAACCGGAAGTAACAGTAATGGCACACTGGCAATCCAGAAAATCGGTTTCCACCCCATCGTCGGTAGCAAACTTTTACTGATGAGAGCAGCAGCGATGGCCCCGAGAGAATAGCCACAAAATACAAAAGAAACGATTGCACTTCTCATCCGTTTTGGTGCATATTCTGTCGTTAACGCAATAACGTTTGGCATCACACCACCAAGCCCTAGCCCCGCAATCACTCGGAAAATCGAAAAGGTTACCGGGTCATTGGCGAATCCTGCTAATGGAGTAAAAACACTGAACAGTGTCGTACAGAGCAAAATGACCTTTTTCCGACCAATTTTGTCAGCCCATAGCCCGAATATTACAGCTCCTATAGCGGTTCCAGCTGCCGCATAACTACCAATTGCCCCTGCTGTTACTGAACTGATTGACCATTCGTCAATCAATGAGGGCACAACCGAACCATATATAACAACATCATAGCCGTCAATAATAATAATGAAAAAACACCAAAAGATTAGTGATAAATGGAACCTGTTAAAACGACTATTGTCGATTATTTGACTAGTACTGACTACTTTCACTAAACCCACCCCATCAATTATGTATATGACTTACCTGATCAGAAGATTGTAACGGCTAAACGCATAACCGCGTTACTGCACAAAAGCATTAGGCCAAAAAAATAAACATCTAAAAACCTATTCACTTAGAAAACATTGCGAGTTTAATAAAACAACCAATTAGGTATTCTTGCTTGATAAAAAGTAATAATCATTATCCCTCCCCCTGATATCCAAGCTATTATTTCTACAAATCTTTTTAACTTTTTTAAATTATCCCACAAATGAGATATATAGCAAGAGAAAAATGAACTCTCTTCTTATTTTTACACGATTTAGGCTAAAAGGATATAAAGTATGGTACTATTATTCTGAATATTCCAAAAGGAGGATGGATTGCATGAACCAATATGATGATAGAACAAAGAAGGTGCTCCATGAAGTACAAAAGTATTATGGCTCGATTCCAAACACCTATTATGCAGCTGCAGATGCAGGTGTTTTACCAAGACTCTGGGCCCTAGCAGGAGTCACATTTAAAACAGGGAAAGCCGAACATGAAGATAAAAGAATTTGTGCTGCTGTTATCGCTCATACCCTCGGAGTTCAGGAATTACTCGTTGCACATCTAATGATTTTAAAAAAAGAAATGGGCTGGAATCGCCAACAATTTGAAGAGCTCCTACAAGAAAATTATCCTCAGCGAATGAACGAAAGACAGATTCTTGTCGCACAATTAGCAAAATCATTAGCAGTTAATCCGATAAATGTGGATAGAAATGTACTTAAAAACCTTGAAGAATATCATGGAGTGACAAAGGAAGGCATCGCTGAATTAATTGCCCTTCATGGATTTGTGCGTTACATGGCTACTTTTGTAAGTGTATATGATATGGCACACTAAACATTTGAAGTAACGACCTGCCTCTCATTGAGTAGCGGGTCTTCCGTGATTTACAAGGACTTCCCTCCTGCCCCCCCTTTTTAATATGCCTTCATCACCTTTTGTCAGGATTCCTTCCAAAACTTCAAAGTCACGTTAACTTTCCTAACGAGTTTGCTGACAAAGCACTTTTTCTAGTCTAAGCTAAAAATAGAATTTAGCGATTGGAGGAGATTAATTATGAAAATAAGTTGGTTTTTTCAGCTTTTCATTCTCATTGGATTCCTTCTCCTTGGCTATGGTATTGTGAATGTTTTTCCAATACCCGTTCCTGCTAGTGTTTTGGGAATGATTCTGTTATTTCTGTTCCTTTTAACTGGGATGATTAAACTAGAATGGATTGAAAAGGTTTCTTCGTTTCAATTAAAACATCTTCCATTATTATTTATTCCTCCAATTGCTACCTTGATAGTTTCTTCTAGTTTTTTTAGAGTGTTACAGTGGGAAATTATGATCATTTTAATGGTGAGCAGTGTGAGCTGTTTGTTGGGCACCGCTTTAACGGTTGAATGGTATGAAAAACGAAAAAGGAGGAAAACCAAATGACCCTTATCTTTAGTACCCTGGTTTGTATCTTACTTACTCTTTGTTGTTATCTTCTAAGTCTAAAACTTTATCTTAAATATAAAAAAGCATGGTTAAATCCGCTGTTCATCGGATCACTCTTATTAGTATTCTTGCTACTTGTTTTTCATGTGAATGAGGAAACATACCAACAGGCTAGCTCAGTATTTAGCCAACTCCTACAGCTAGCGGTTGTTTCATTAGCCGTACCGTTATATAAACAATGGGCGTTTTTAAAAAGGAATTATAAAAAGATTATAGCTGGTGTTGTGTCTGGGACATCTATGGGAGTGATAGCTGTTGTAATCATGTCACAGATTTTCCACCTACAGGACCAGTTACTCGCCTCCCTTATTCCACGATCGGTTACTCTTCCGATAGCTTTAACAATCTCAGATGACCTCGGAGGAATTGGATCAACGACGATCCTTTCCGTCATTATTTCCGCCTTACTATCGGTGTGGATGGGACCAAGGTTATTTAAACGATTCGGGATTAAAAGTAAATCTGCAAAAGGCTTGGCAATGGGGACCTCGGCACAAATGATTGGAGCAAACACTTCACTCGTTTGGGGAGAGGAAGAAGGTGCCATGGGAAGTATCGCAATGACGACCTCTGCTTTGTTGCTTACGTTAGTGGTACCATTTATTTCATTTATTTTTTCCTAAAAACAAATAGTCCAACCTTTGAGGATTGGACTATTTCATTTCCTTGCTATTTGGTTTTGGATTTACACACAGATTGTATGATGTGCCTTTCCCCTTTAATATCAATGTATCTGCTTCTCAAACAAAACATGGCGATCATTTAGTTTTGTCATTCGTTGAAGCAATACAAGATTAATCAGCAAAATCGCAGCAGAGATGATTAAGGTTAGCTGTGCTCCCACTAAGAACAGCCCACTTGCTTGGCCAACGATTAAGCCGATAACAGGAAGAACAATTATCCCACCAATGTTTTGTGCCTCTTGATAGGTTTTCACTCTTGAAGAGATAAAGATATTTAATAAAACCGTCATTAATGTAACCATCGGAGATAGACAGGCAATTAAGGCAATCCAGTTACTTGATGGAAATATGATTTCCCCAAACAATTGGTATCCTAGCCCGTTAATGATGAAGCCACAGAGGATAAAACTAATGACTGAAACTAGGAAGGATGGAATAAACGAAGCTAGTGTTTTACTAATAAATAACGTTTTTATCGAAACAGGTGAAAACAAGAGGCTCTCAAGTGTTCTACGCTCTTTTTCGCCTACAAAGCTGTTTGCCGCGACGACACTTGCTGTAATAATCGGAACAAGTAAAAACAAGGACGGTAACAAATAGTTGATAAAAAGATAGACAATCTGTTGTTCCGTTGTTTCGAGGGGAACTGTACCATTCTTTGTTTCTGCTAAAAACATTCCAATCATTTTCTGCATATCCGCACCCATTGCTTTTTCAAGATCAAATAACAGAGCTGCGCCTATTAACACGGTGGGAAATACGAGTGAAAACATAATCGGGATGATGATAATTGTAGTCAATAAACTTTTCGTCCGGAATATATCTCTTAAATCTTTTTTAATAATCGCCTTCATCATTCGCTTGTTCATCGATTAACACTCTCCCTTACTTTAAAATAAATGGATTCGAGGTCATTATTTACAATGTCGACTGAATAAACTTGATGATTTTTTAATAGCTCTCTTAATATTGTCGAGATTTCTTCCTTTGAAGGGAGAGTTACCAGAATTTCTCCTGGGATGTGCTCACAAGGGTATCCTACTATCGTGTTTCCTATTGGAGTAAAATTCGTTCCGACTCGTACGATAATATCTGTTAAATAGGTTTTCTCTAGTTCTGAAATAGAGCCTTGTTCAATGATGGTTCTGTTCTCTAGGAAGGCAAACGAATCACAGATTGGCTCAAGCTGATGCAACAGATGAGAACAAATAATGATTGTAGTCCCTGTTTCTTCATTGTATTTTTTCAAATAGGAGAGGACCATTTTGATCCCATCAGGGTCTAGTCCGTTTGTTGGTTCATCTAAAAATAAGATTTTCGGGTTATGTAAAAGCGCTTTGCACAAAGCAAGCCTTTTCTTCATTCCCGTACTGTAAGTGCCAACCGGTTTTTCTTCATGTCCGCTCAGTTCAAACAATTTTAATAGTTTCGGTATTTGATTTGCATCGGTCACACCATATAAATCAGCAAAGAAGTCTAAGTTCTCTTTACCAGTCATTTGATGATACAACCCTGCGCTTTCGGTCACGATTCCTGATAAAGCGCGAATTTCATCTCCATGATGATTTGGACTTAACCCCATGATTGAGATTGTTCCTGCTTCTGCTTTAATAACACCATTTAAAATTCGGATAATAGTCGTCTTCCCTGCTCCGTTTGGACCTAAAAGTCCCACAATTTGTCCAGGTTCAACAGTAAAGTTGACATCCTTCAAAACCAGCTGATCACCAAATGATTTTGATACCCCTTTAACCTCAATCATCGCGTGCACCAATGCTCCCCCTTTATCTAAATACCATAAATTCCAGATGAATGACCACCTAGAAATACTATAAATGACATTCGACTCTTTTGAAACAATTTTTTCCAATTTCTAATGATCTTCTTTTTAAAAAATGAAACGGCTGACATCTACGATGCCAGCCAGGTTGTAAATAGAATTTAACTTGATTTACGTCCAAGATATGCTTCCATAATCCGTGGGTCATTCAGAAGGTCCGTTGATTTTCCGTCCGCAATCATTTTTCCCGTTTCTAAAACGTACCCATAATCGGAAACCTTCAATGCTTGTCTTGCATTCTGTTCAACTAGTAGAACCGTTGTACCGGTTTGGTTGATTTCTTTAATAATTTTAAAAATATCAGCTACAACTAGGGGAGCAAGTCCCATTGATGGTTCATCTAGAAGCAAGAGCTTTGGACGACTCATAATCGCTCGAGCAATCGCAAGCATCTGTTGCTGACCACCGGAAAGAGTACCACCAAGTTGTTTTTCTCTTTCTTTTAAAATCGGAAAACGAGCAAACATTTTCTCGAGGTCTTGACCGATATCGTTGTCCTTTCGATGATACGCTCCCATTTCTAGATTTTCCAGAACAGTCATTCCAGCAAGAATCTGCCTACCTTCAGGAACAAGAGCAATTCCTTTCTTTAACAGTTGATCAGGTCTTAAGCCGGTTACGTTCTCCCCAAGGAATTCAATTTTTCCCTCCTGTGGTTTTAGTAGACCAGAAATGGACTTCATCGTCGTCGTTTTCCCGGCACCGTTCGCACCAAGAATTGTGACAATACTTCCTTCCTCTACTTCAAGAGAAATATTTTTTAAGACTTGTATCTTTCCATAAGAAGCATTAATTCCACTAACCTTAAGCATATTCTTCCTCCTCCTCACTGCCGAGGTAGGCCTCGATGACATCTGGATTATTTTGAATCTCTTCTGGTGTCCCTTCTGCAATTTTCTTACCAAAATTAAGAACCGCGATTCGGTCACATAAATTCATTACAAGGGGCATATCGTGCTCAATTAATAGTACGGTAATGCCTCGAGTTTGAATCTTTTTAATTAGTTGAAAGAGATCACTCGTTTCCGTCTCATTCATCCCTGCAGCCGGTTCATCTAATAGTAGAAGTTCCGGATCACTTGCCATTGCACGAGCGATTTCAAGCCGCCTTTGTTGTCCATAAGCGAGGTTCTCTGCGGTTACATCTGCAAACCCATCGAGCCCAACAAATTCAAGCAATTCATTGGCGCGTTTCCGGATTTGTTCTTCCTCCTTACGCTGCGATTTAGTACGAAAAACACTACTTAAAACACCAGATTTACTACGACAATGGACACCTACCATCACATTCTCTTCTGCTGACATTTTTGGGAACAGACGAATATTTTGGAACGTACGACAAATGCCCTTCTCGGTAATCTTATTCGGTTTTAGACCACTAATATTTTCATCTCTAAAAATAATTTCTCCTGATGTCAACGGGAACATTGACGTTATTAAATTAAACATCGTCGTTTTCCCTGCTCCATTTGGTCCGATTAAGCCAAAGATTTCACCCTTTTGTAACGAAAATGAGACATCAGATACGGCTGCTAGACCACCGAAGTTTTTACATGCTTTTTCCACTGCTAGAACCATGCTTGACACCCCTTTTCGAAACTTTAGATTTAATCCAGTTGATTAGATTTACGTCAATCAACCCTTGTGGTCGAACAGCCATCAGAATAATAATCATTAAACCATAGATCATATATCGATATTCACTAATAAAACGTAAAACCTCTGGTAAGAAGGTTAGGAATATTGCACCAAAAACAGGTCCCCAGATCACTTCACTACCACCGAAAATTGTAAATACGAGGATATCAACCGCTCGATGATAAGAGAAATCCGCTGGACTGATGTACGCAAGAACATGAGCATATAAACTACCAGCAAATCCTGCGAGTAACGCCCCTTGTGTGAATGCCAAAACCTTGTAATACGTGATGTTGATTCCCATTGATTCCGCTGCTTTTTCATCAAGGTTGATTGCCGCATAGGCACGTCCAACACGAGAACGACTTTGTCTTCTAAAGAACCAAACTAAGAAAATAGCAATAGCCAATAGGAGCAAAAAGATACTTAGAAAGATAAATTGATTGTTTTGTAGCCCAATGTTTTGCGGGTTAAATCCAAACTCTTTTACCGTTTTAAGAATCTCACGCCCAATATGGGGAATACCTGAGATTCCGACAGATCCTTTCGTTAATGATTCCCAGTTTACGAACACCACCCGGATAACTTCACCGAACCCAAGGGTAACAATGGCTAAATATACACCTTGAAGCCTTAACGTTGGAAGACCAATGATGATTCCAAAAAGTCCTGCCATTAAAGTACCCGCAATAATTCCAACTAAAATAGGTAATTCAAAATGAATCGTTAATAGAGCAGAAGTATAAGCTCCCAAGCCCATAAAACCAGCACTAGCTAATGATAACTGCCCTGTAGAGAGCGGTACGTATACGCTAAGTGCGAGAATAATATTAATTAAAACAAAACAGCCAATTTGCAAATAATATGGATTGATTAATTCAGCTAGCATTGGTACACCTTCTTACGTTGTGATTTTTTTACCAAATAATCCTTGTGGTCTGATAAGGAGAATAACGATAATTGCCAAGAAAGCAATGGCATCCTTGTACCCAGAATCTCCGTATACAACGACGAATGTTTCTGCCAATCCAAGAATAAGACCACCTGCCATAGCTCCCCTTACATTGCCCATACCACCGAGAATGATGATGGCTAATCCTTTTAATCCCATTGATAATCCCATTTGTGGGTTAACTGAGTTAAAAGCCATTCCGACAAGAATTCCGGCAATTCCTCCCATTGCCGAAGCAATGATAACGGTCATGGTAATAATTCGTTTTGTATTGATGCCAAGAAGGCTGGCTGTTTCAAGATTTTCCGCTGTGGCTCGTAACGCCTTTCCTGCCTTTGTTTTTCCTAACCAGAATGAAAGAGCGACCATTAAGATAACAGAAATGATAAAAATAACGATTTGCACAAGATAAACGGTAACGGACCCGAACTGAATACTTATTTCTGCAAAAGGTGCTTCAAATGGCTTGTTCCCAGCACCAAATAAATGGTGTGAAAGGTTTTCAAGAAAGATTGAAACGCCAATCGTACTAATCAATGGCGCTAGATGGGACACCCCTTGTTTGCTTCGAAGTGGTCTTAACGCAAAGGATTCAAGGAAAAACCCTAAAACCGCCGTAACAAGAATCGCTACTCCGAAGGCCACCCACAGAGGAGCGTCGAATATCGAAGTGATCATGACCCCGATAAAGGCACCGAACATGAAGATTTCTCCGTGTGCCATGTTGATGATGCCCAGAACCCCGAAAACCAGTGTAAAACCTAGGGCAACAATTGCGTATATACTTCCTAATGTTAATCCATTAATGAGTTGTTCTATTAACAAGGCATCTCACCTACTTACGTAATTTTTAAGGAAAACTGAGTCGTTATGAAAGAAAAGGCAGCATAACCCATATTAAGCACATAAGCTTTGGGATAACACTGCCCGAAAATGCATTTCATTCATGAATCAAAATTTTAAAAAATTGTCTTCACTCTTGATGAATTTCATTATGTTCGAACCATATTGTTTAAGTGTCTAAATTATTCAAAAACTTTAAATGCACCATCTTCAATGACCAATACTGTTGGTTCCATGATAACGTCCCCTTCAGAGTCAAACGCAAAGTCACCAAGGATTCCATTGATTTTCACTTCTGCTAGAGCATCACGGAAAGCATCACGGTCATCAGAACCAGCATTTTTCAATGCTTCAGCATAAATGTAAAGTGCGTCATATGCTTGCGCTGCAAACTGGTCTGGCTTTTTGCCATACTTTTCTTCAAACTTGCTAACGAAATCTTGTACCTTTGAATCTTCTTTTTCAGCGTACCAAGGTGTTGCAACAATCAGGCCATCCGCAGCATCACCGGCAATTTGAATAACTTCTGGAGAGTTAAAGCCGTTACCGCCAACAAATGGAACATCGATTCCCATTTTACGGGCTTGGTCCATAATAACTGCTCCTTCATTATATAGAGCAGAAGCGAGAATTAAATCTGGGTTTAGACCTTTGATTTTTGTAAGCTGTGCATTGTAGTCAGATTGACCTTTTTGGAATGTCTCAATGGTTAAAATTTCTAACCCTTTTTCTTCAGCTGCTGCTTTCATTGTGTCAAATCCGGATTTTGTAAACACGTCATCATTTCCATAAATAATGGCAACCTTTTTCGCATCGTATTTTTCAATCGCTTTGTCGATGGATGCTGGAATCGCTAATGCTTCAGGCAATGAGTTACGGAAGATGTACTCTCCAAGTTGTGGAATTCCTTCAGCTGTTGTCGAAGTTCCGATTGTTGGGACTCCATTTAAGTCTGCTTCAGGTCCAACAACATTCATTTCAGTACTTAATGTTGGTCCAATTAGAGCTGTAACATTTTCAGAGTTCATTAATTTTTGTGCTGCATTCAAGGCCTGGTCTTGTTTACCTGCAGAATCTTCGATAATGAGGTTGATTTCGACTTCGCCTTTTGCATTGATCTCTTCAAGCGCTAGTTCAAGTCCGCTTGTAATCGCTTCTCCGTATGCAGCCCCTGATCCACTAAGGAAGGAAACAACACCGATATCAGCTTTTACAACTTCCCCACCACTATCTTGTCCTTCTTTTTCCCCAGTTGCTTGCTCTCCGCCTCCACCGCAGGCAGCTAAAGCTAACAAGCTCGCCAACGCAGAAAACTGAGCAACCCGTTTAAACGTCCTTTTCATTTCCTTACCCCCATTGTTAAAATTATCTTAATATTTAAAAGCTTAACCTTATTAAAATACAAAATTGTGAGATTGTCTACCATATTGAAATAATATTCTGATAAAAATCCGAAAAATATTTTATGGATAACCGAACGGTAAATAGTGTAAAAGTCCTATCCGGTATGAAGGAACCCTTATAGAATGCTAATAAAAGTAGTTAAAAGGACCGCAGTTGTATGAAATTCACATTTAGGTGCCTAGCTACACCGTTTAGTAATCTATGTACACGAATAGTTCTTCTATCTCCATAAGTTACTTTTCTATCAACACGATTTTCCATTCTATCTACAAAACTGCACATTCTATCAACACGATTACACATTCTATCTACAAACCAACCCTCTATCTACACGATATTCAGTTCTATCTACAAATCTCGGCACTCTATCTACACATTACATCGTTCTATCAACAAACCACTGCACTCTATCTACAAACATCCTTTTTCTCTTCTACATATAATTCTAGTTATATCCAGTAGGTGAATAGCAATTGGAGTCTCAGGTCAAAATACATTGGGGAAAATGAAAACGAAATGAGGGTGTAAGATGAAAGAAATCCTACAGCAAGTGAAAGAAGATGTAGAAAAGGCATATAGCAACCCCGGTACTATTGATTTAGACCAAGGCATTCAACAACTTCAATCAGCCAGAGAGCAATATGGAGATAAAGGAACCATGCTAGAAGATGCTATTACAGCGTTAACTCAGGCTAAACATGCAATGCCTGCATTAGAAAATGCAGGAGATGTCTCATCTTCTGCAGCGTTCGGCCAAGCCTTTAATGCCCTTGACCATGCCTTGAAATCCTATGTAGATGTGGACAATGATCCGGTATAATCGATGTATCACACCCCTGGGAACTCCCAGGGTATTTTTATGGATTAAAAATCTAACTAGTGCCCCGAAATGACTTACGATGAAAAGCAGTAATGTACATGAAGGCTTCCTCACCACTAAATGGAAGTATGGTACATGGTATGCAACCCTACTTTCTTCTCCGTTCTTTCGACTTTCTGTTTTTCATAATTTTCGTTGCAGGTTGTTTTCGAATCCATTTTATAAAGCTAGAAAGCTTATCATCTTGGCGTAATTCTTTTATGGTAGTAAGTCGGGCAGCGATTTCTTGGTTGGTGTACAAAGCATGAATTTGCTTATGACATGGGATGCACAGGTCTGCTGTTTCTCCAAAAGTCCCACCCATCTCCTTTGGGAGTAAGTGATGTACAGTCGTCTCAACTTCTTTCCTTCCACAAAGCTCACATGTACTCATGCCTTTCCCTCCCAAGTGTTTATATTTCATTATTTGCACTACAGCTTGAAATATGATGGTAATTAAAAATAAAAACGCCACAAACAGTCTCTGTTTATGACGTCTTTTAAACTTTTAGAAAACAAAGTAGTCCCGTACCGTTTTCCATAAAGAAGTATGGTTTAACGAAATTCTTTTCTAAAAACGCAACACTCTCACCTACAACAAACAATGACGATAAATTCTTTCCCCAGGTCATCGCATCTCTAAAATGATTCCCGCTCGGTACTTGTCAGCGGAGCTTTTGATTTTTTAAATAAACCTAAAACATCTGACGAATGTTGGTGAGTTATATATAAGGCTAAACCAGTAAATAGAAAGCCACTAACCAAATTGCCCACTAAAACAGGGAGTTGATTCCAAAGCCACCAATCCGCAATCGTGATATTCGCACCGAGCATCATTCCAGCAGGGATGACAAACATATTCACTACAGCATGTTCAAACCCTTGGGCAAAGAACATTAAAATTGGGAGCCACATTGCGACAATTTTACCGATTACAGACTTAGCCGTCATTGCCATGACCGCACCAAGAGTAACCATCCAATTACACAACATTGCTTTCACAAAAACAACGATAAGACCATCACTCCCAAGGCTCTTGTACCCTAATGTTTTCGCTTCAGCAACAGCATATATTTTCGTAATCATTGCATGGTCTGTTACATGGCCAAGCTGGGTAATCGCTAAGAGGTAGAGGGAGGCATACAGAGCTCCTCCAATTAAATGTCCAATAATGACCCAAAACCAATTTTTGAGCATTTGTCCTATGGATGCCCGCTTTTCCATCACAGCTACTGGGATTAAAGCAAAACTTCCCGTTACCAATTCAAGTCCTAGTAAAATAATAATGACAAAGGCAGTTGGAAAAAGTAAGGCCCCAATGATTCCTAGCCCTGTCTGTACCTCAGCAGTATAGGCCAAAGTCGTACCAAACCCGAGAAGGGCACCCGCTAGCCCCCCTCGTATTAGTAGATCTTTTGTTGGCAATTTTGCCTTTGTCTCCCCTGCTTGAACCATATTTTCAATTACTTGCTGCGGACTAACAAATGCCATCATTCCACTCCTTAGAATGAATATTGTAATAAATTCTGTTTAGATTCAATCAGAGCCATATCTTTCATTCTTCTAGTAAAATAAATACTTGTTCATTCTTAATCTCAATAGGGAAGGACTGGACACAACCAACATCAGGGTCTTGAACCTTACCGTCGATGACGCTAATTTTCCAGTCGTGCATTGGACAAAAGACATATTCTCCACTCACAATTCCTTCGGCTAGGACTCCGCCTTTATGGGGACAACGATTTTCAATGGCTCGAATCTGACCATTTTCAAGTCTAAAAACAGCAATCTCTTTTGTACCGACCTTCACCGTTTTCCCAAGCTTTTCTGGTAAATCAGCAACATTTCCAACTAATACAGGACGAAGCGTATTTTCCATTTTTAAAACCTCCAATTGCTTTATTTCAATTCAGTCGGTATCTTCACTGTTTGATACAGGTCTCTTAACAACGTTTTATTCCCTAGGGCTTCCTTCCATGGATCTTGAACAATCGATAATGCCTCATCCATCCGAGCGTTTAAGTCTTTCACCATTGACTCCACCGAAAGGACCTCTTTTATATGGTCAAGACCTACACGTTCCACCCACGCTGATGTTCTTTCTAAATAATTGGCTGTTTCGCGGTAATACTGTAGAAACGCCCCAATCATTTCAATTAAATCTTCCCCAGATTTAAACTTGAATAATAAGTCCCCTTGGCGAAGATGGGTTCCTCCGTTCCCACCAACATACATTTCCCATGCGCCTTCAACGCCAACAATTCCAACATCCTTGATGCCACTTTCGGCACAATTACGCGGACAAGCGGAGACAGCCATTTTAAATTTATGAGGAGTGTTTAAGCCTTCAAACTTCTTTTCAAGTGTGATGCCCATTCCGATAGAATCTTGAGTACCGAATCGACAATAACTCTCACCAACGCAAGTCTTCACGGTACGAAGTCCTTTTGCATACGCGGAACCTGACGGCATATCAAGCTCAGCCCAAATTTTAGGAAGATCGTCTTTCTTAACTCCTAGCAAATCAATACGCTGCCCACCCGTTACCTTAATGATTCCGACTTGATATTTATCAGCCACGTCGGCAATTTTCCGAAGATCTTCTGATGTCGTTACTCCACCATACATTCTTGGGACGACAGAGTAGGTTCCATCCTTTTGAATATTGGCATGAAGACGTTCATTCACATAGCGTGCTTCTTTTTCATCTTTGTATTTAAGTGGGTCAATCATCCCTAAGTAGTAGTTGAGTGCTGGTTTACACTTCGAACAACCGTCTGTTTTCCAGCCAAGAACATTCATGACTTCACGAATATGAGTTAGGCCTTTCTCACGAATTTCTTGAACAACCTCGTCTCGTGAAAGTGTCGTACAGCCGCAAATCGCTTCTTTCTGATTTACATCATACGAATCACCAAGTGTACATTGAAGCAATTCAGAAACAAGTGATTTACACCCTCCACAGGAACGAGAAGCACTTGTACAGCCTTTGACTTGGTCAACGGTTGTTAACCCTTGTGTGCGGATGGCTTCAACAATCGCTCCCTTTGTAACGCCATTACAACCACAAATCATTTCTTCGTCTGACATATCAGCGACCGAACTCATTTCTGTTTCAGCATTTTGCGTGGCCTCTAAATACTCTTCTATCGTGGTTCCTTTTTTAATAAAGTTTAGCAATTTATTGCCATCCTTTGTATTCCCAAACAAGACTGCCCCGGCCATTTTCCCCTCTTCGAAGATAATTTTCTGGTATACACCACGCAAGTCATCATGCATTTTTGATACTTTAGAACTCTCGTCTTCATTGATTTTACCAGTAGAAAATACATCAACTCCAGATACCTTCAATTGGGTTGAAAGTACAGATCCTTTATAGCCTTCTGCTTCAACCTCGCAGATACGTTTTGCAAGGACCTCACCTTGTTGGTATAAAGGGGCAACTAATCCGTACACCATCCCCCGGTGTTCGGCACATTCCCCTACAGCATAAATATTGGGAATTTCCGTTTCTAAATAATCATTAACAAGAATGCCACGACTGACAGGAATACCTGCTTCTGTGGCAAGTGTTACATTGGGTTTAATCCCGACCGCCATTACTACTAAATCAGCTTTGATCCTACTGCCATCTTTAAACCGAAGGCCTGTCACTTGTTTCTTTCCAAGTATTTCGGTCGTAGACTTCTGCAGTAGGAAGTTCATCCCTTGCTTTTCCAATTCAGCTTGTAAAAGCTTCCCCGCAGTCCGGTCCAACTGGCGTTCCATTAAGAAGTCCTGAATATGAATAACGTCTACTTCCATCCCTAGGTTTAATAATCCACGTGCCGCTTCTAGCCCTAATAACCCACCACCAATGACGGCAGCCTTTTTGTATTTATTCGCATACTCAACGATTGTCTCGGTATCCTTAATGTTACGAAATGCAATCACCCCTTCTTTATCCGCTCCCGGCAACGGTAGCATGAAAGGGTTAGAGCCTGTTGCAATAATGAGTTTGTCATAGAACTGTGCCTTTCCCTTATCCGTATAGACAATTTGTCGTTCCTTATCGATGCGCGTAACGGTTTCTCCGGGATACAGACGAATATTGTTATCTTCATACCACTGCCATTCATTTAAAGTGATATCCTTTAACGTTGTATCTCCTTGTAGCACCTTTGATAATTGAATGCGGTTATAGTTTGGATATGGCTCTGCGCCAAAAACAGTCATATCAAATTCATTAGGGTTTATTTTAAGCACTTCTTCTAATGACCTTATTCCGGCCATTCCATTTCCTATTAGTACTAGCTTTTGCTTTTCCATATGTTAATCCTCCTTTTCGGTTTGGATTCCTCTAGTACTTTATAACATTTTGAAAATTTCAATAACACATTCATGTCACAAAACCTAACATAGTTTTCCTTGCATAAACTTATATAGATTTTTTTAGATAGAAAAAACCACCCAGTTTTATTTACTGAATGGTTTCATTAACAAAAATTAAATGAAGTTAGAAAAGTTAGCAGTAACCTGAACAAATAGCTAAAAACTGAATTAAGAGCAGCCTTCCTTTCTCTAGTTTTTTGCTTTCCCCTCAGGGTAATACAATTTCCCTTTCTCGTCCCACTTGTAGCCTGCTTCTTTTAGGGTATCAACCGCAGATGTGAGGTTATATTCATATCCGTTAAGATCCGGACTATGCCATTTCCCGTTAGCTGGCGATATGAGTGAATTGGCAGGTTTCCCTGCTCCTTGTAGGATTTCTTCAACAATTGTTTCCTTTGGAATCGAAAGTGTCAAAGCTTTACGAAGGGCTTTATCGTCGAATGGCTTTATTCTATTATTATAAATAATATGGTCTAAGCCAATGGTTGGCACATGAGCAATTTGAAGAGTTTGAGCATCCTTTATTCGCTCTGCCTGTTCTGGTAAAAGACTAACTCCACCAATTTCCGCTTGTCCATTTTTAACTGCCGAAAGCATCGCCTCGGTATCACTATAGAGGATACGAAGAATTCCATTCACTTTTGCTGGTGAAAAGTGACCGTTATCGGCATCAAGCTTAAGCTCTTTCCCATGCTCCCAATAAGCTAGTTTAAAAGGACCACTGCCAATTGGTTGTTCGTTTTTATTTTCAATTACCCCTTTTGGCCCTTCTTTCTCTAGGATTGGCCCCCAATAATGCTGAGGGAAAATATACAGTTGTGAGAGTGTTTGATTCACAAACGGCGCAAAAGCTTCTTTAAGGGTAATTTGGACCGATAACTCGTCCACTACCTCCACTTTATCAACAACCTCGACCAAGTGGCTAAAGGCAGCCGAATCAACCTCTTTCACTAGATTAAAAGAAAATTGGACATCTTTAGCTGTGACCTTTTTGCCATCATGAAACTTCATTCCTTCTCTGAGCGTGATGAGATAGGTTAATCCATCTCCATTCGCATCTTCCACTGATTTTGCACCCCAGTTTTCGGGTTCGCCTGAATCAGTAATCTTTACCAAGGTATCATAAATAAGTCTTGTAACCTGAAAGTCTTGCATACTTGTAGAGGCAAGGGGATTTAACGACTCAATTTCGCGTGGGTAAGCCCAACGCACATATTTATTTAAACCTGTAGGCTCAATAGCCATAAAGGTCCAAAAACTATTTAAGCCCTCCTCACTACCATATTGGAAATTCGTGAATTTTTCTTCATTGTATGCCATTAATAATGCTCGGTGGATAACAGGGGCATAGGGAATGTCTTCGAGAAATAAATCCTCCGCTTTTGTTACAATTTCTTTCCGTTCTGTTTGATTTAGGGTCGTTCTTTGACCTTCTGCTAAGACATCATAATCGGGATTTTTATATCCAGTTTTGTTGTCTCCATTCGTTGCAGTAAGAGTAGAGTGCAAAGTTCGGTAGATAAAAAAATCAGGGTCAAATTTTTCAGCTTGTCCATGCCAAATACCTGTCATGGCATCAAAATCTGATTCGTTTTCGGTAAGTCTTGATAAGCTATCTTCGTTTAGGGGTTCAACAATGACATCTAAACCTAGTTTTTTCCATTCCTCTGCAAGAAGGAAGCCATATTCATGTTGAACGAAATCTTCTTCTTTAGTAGGGACATTCAATATGATTTCGCCAACCTTTCGATCCTTAGGTAAATCTGCTGTTACCGGAAGTTTGACTTCTTTTTCACCAGATGTGCTAGCTGAACTAGAGCAAGCCGACAGGAATAGTAGTATTACCAAAACCCAAAGATAAACTGTTTTTTTCAATCATATCTCCCCCAATTCTTTATCTATATACTCTATGTAAAAGATTTACGATGACTGGGTTGATTATTCTGAATTTCCATCTATATACATATTTTAACATAGGAGGACTAAGTCTAAAGGTGCATTTTACATAAATTTTACAATTAAGTGTTTGATCAAAAGATTCGCTATATAAACCAAAACCAGTAGTATAGAAGAAAAGCTGTTATATTTGGAAGGTGATACTCCTCAAATAAACAGTGTATAAATCGCACCATTAGAAAAGAGCAGACCCAAAGTCCGCTCTTTTCAAATATTTTTCTGTTAACAGTGAATTGAATTCATAGAATTATAGAAACAACAATCCAATAGAAATCGGGATAAAAGCCCATAGCATGGCAATCACACAAAAGCCGATGATATCTTTCACTTTTAAACCAGCAATAGCAAGCAAAGGCAGTGTCCAGAACGGTTGAATCATATTGGTCCAAGCATCCCCCCACGCAACAGCCATTGCTGTCTTCGCTGTATCAACACCAAGCTCCATCGCAGCCGGTATCATAATTGGACCTTGTACCGCCCATTGACCTCCTCCAGAAGGAACAAAGAAATTAACAATTCCCGCACTAATGAAGGTAAATAGTGGGAAGGTAAATTCATTGGAAATACCAACAAACCAAAGAGACATTTGTTCGGAAAGACCTGAAGTCACCATCATTCCCATAATCCCAGCATAAAAAGGAAATTGAATAATAATGCCCCCAGAGTTTTTAACAGCATCGGTTACACTGTTCAAGAAACGACGTGGCGTCTGATGGAAGAGAATCCCTAGAAACAAAAAGATAAAGTTGACAATGTTAATATTTAAATCTAATCCATTTTGGACGAAATGATAAATGATAAAAATTAACCCTAATACACCGATAACAATAGAAAGAACTCTACTATTTTCGAGACGATCCGCAGGGGTAGTTATTGCTTCATCTGTTTGCTCCACAGCGGAATCAGTTGTTGGTTTTGCGGCAGCAGCCATCTGATTTTGAGCCCGACGCAAATCAGTCTTTTCTGTATCCTCAATTACTTTTAATAAAAAGAAGTTTAAAATTGGAAGCGTTATCAATAATGCCAGGACGATAAAAATATTTAGGCTTGAAAACAAGGTTTCCGTAATCGGGATAACACTTAAAGTTTCTTCTAAAAAATGACCAGGTGTCGCAATCGTTAACGGAATCGAACCAGATAACCCACCATGCCAGACCAACATCCCCGTATAGGCACTAGCTACCAATAATCGGTAACTAACCGTCGGGACTTGCCGAATCAAATGACGGGCAAATAAAGCACCAATCACTAAGCCAAACCCATAGTTAATCAAACAAGCAATCATCGTGATAAACGATACGAGTAAAATCGCTTTCCCAGGTGTTTTCGCAAGTCTCGCTAATTTCGCCAACACTGACTCAAAAAATGGACTATTCGCTAGCACATATCCAGTGACAACAATGAGGGCCATTTGCATCGCGAAGGCTAATAGATCCCAAAAACCAGTGCCCCAAAATTGGACCATTTCCATTGGAGAACTATCCGTTAGACCAATCCCTAATAAAAAAACGGCAATCGTCAAAATAATCGCAAATAAAAAGGCATCAGGCAAATATCGTTGAACTAAACGATCAAAAAATAAGGTGACAGATTTAAGCATTGCTTTCTCCTCCTCCCTTTTTTCTTTGTACATTTGGCTCGTAATAAAATAACAACTCTACCACCATTTTATAGTCAGTCCTATGTTTATATTACAAATTATTCGGAATATACAAGACGACCATTGTTCTGTCTAATCGAAATTTGAGCAAAAAAAACAGACCTTGAAAAGCCAGGTCTTGTTCATAACAAGTCTATTTGGAAGAACGAGGGCACGAGTTTGTGAGATTAACAAAAATAGATAGTATTTTTGACAAAGGTCAGTGGCTCCTATACTGAATAATCCTATCCCTCTGACCCTGAACCCTAGGATATGATTTCATCCAGGTTTGGTGGAGTTGCTTTTCGAACTAATAATCCTCGATCATAAAACTTCCCGGATTTTTTTAGAATATCAGTTGCTTGTTCTTTTGTTGGGATACTCCCATTAGTTTTGTAGGTGAGATAATACGTTTGAGTATTTTTGCGGTGAATAACCCAGCCAAGAAACTTCATCGCAAACCCATGTGAGCCACGGTTTCTTAGTTGCGGCATGGTTTTGCCGTCCCAAACGGTTATCGTTTGACCGTTGCCTTTTCCTCGTATCAGCTCACCCTCTACCTCTGCATAGAGAAGTCCAGGAATTTTTTTCATTTGATTCATCACAAGAAACGTAAACACTTGGTTAATGACCAGCTGTGCAAAATTCAATCCTTCTCCTCTTGTCAAAGAAATAAAAGCTTGCTTCGGAAGGATATCTGGTTTCTCTCCCAATACCATTAATCCTCCTTTTCCTTCCTTGCCTTTAACCATGTTCCATTTCTTTTTCTCCATCGACATCCCCTCCTAGTAAAAAAGTCCCTTATCATAGGTATTCGTTTTTTATAAAACAAATTCCTTTCACAAGAAACGCTATACTAGAAGCATCTTCAAACACTAACCTAAATGAAGTTATTCTGAAGTGTCGGTTAGACAATGACAAAATATACGGCTAGTAATATCGCAATGATGATAATAATGGTACTCAAAGTGACAATATATGTTTTTGAAGAAACGAATGATTGGTTATTAATCGAATGGATCTTTTTAAAATAAACAATCATCGACATCAAGACTGTGAGCACACCGAGTCCGACGGAGGCTAAACCAATAATCGTGGCCAGCATATCTCCTCCTGCAGTTAAGTTATCAATCATACTAAAGTGCAAATTGGTTACTAAGAAACCAACACCCATAATGGCAATCGCCGTGCGCACCCAAGCCAAAAACGTCCGTTCATTTGCTAAATGCTGTTGAATATATTTTGATTCCTCAGAAGGAGGGTTCTCAATCGTTTTCACCCGCTCACTGCCCATCATATCGCTCCCTCGCTAAATTAAACCATTTGCTTTCCTTACGGTTAAGGTGTCCCAAAAACAAATCATGTATCACGTATATAAGATTGTTTTTAATTAGAGAATCTTGAGGATTCAATTATTCTGTTCAAAGTACAAAGTCTGCCTGAGCCATAATGATAATTCTTAAATTGGACAAAATAAGCAAAAAAATGCTGAGGGGAAACAATGTATGCATCTTATCCTAGCACTGATCAGTATTATAGCTGTTTGGTACAGGGGGGACTACCGTAACTGGGGGAAGTATTACACAACGATGCAATATATCGCGATTGGCAACCTAACCTATAATTTTTTATGTGCTTCACATTGGTTATGGAGATTATCCCCTGACTTTATCAACTGGTTCAATCATACCTTACTTGAAATGTCCTATACATTTATTACTTTCCCTGCAACTGCTCTTATGTTTTTGTCTCGATATCCTGAGGGCAGAGGGAAATGGAGAGTCGTTCGTCATTATGCTTTTTGGATTGGATTATATGTTGTTGCCGAGATCATCTTACTAAAAAGAGATAGTATTCTCTATGGATATGGTTGGAGTTTGCTTTGGTCCACAGCATTCGATTGTATCATGTTCCCGTTCTTGCGTTTGCATCATAAGAAGCCTTTATTAGCATTAGTCATCAGTGTCCCGTTCGCCATCTTTTTATTATGGTTATTTGATATACCTGTACATGTTCCGATTGAAAATAGGTAGCACATTAAGAGAAATATCAGGGAACTATTAAAGCGATGGAACGCACACTAAAGTTTTTCACTTATTTTAAAAGATCTTGTCAACTTAAGACTTCCAAAATGGATTGTAAATCTTTTTTGCATTTCCAGAATGAGGATAGATGGTCACTGTTCTCTGTTCAATAGAGTCGATTTTTATAGCTTTCGTCTAGCCTTCATGCTATTGATTCAACACTACTGTCAGGGAGCCTAGCATGTTCATATAGAATTTTTGCGGCATTTGGCAAGTTTTCTTTATTCTCCCATGAAGTCGGTTCCCACATTTTAGATCGCTTAAACGCCTTTGCACAATGGATAAAACATTCCTCGACCAACACCAATGGCAAGTGCTGGCGTTTTTCCTTTCACAGCCATTGTTCTAGCAAATCTTGATCTTTAACTAGGGTTGTCTTCCCATTCACTCTAAGTGTTTCCTCCAGGCAAGGAATCATAATAATAAAAAGGCCATACAGACCCAGTGACTGGGTGTATGACCTTTCATTTTAAAAAATGTCTAGGAGACGGACTTGGCGGGAGTCGAACCCACAAGAAGAACAACAATTTGTATAGAAATTGCTGACTGCTCTGACCGTTGAGCTACAAGTCCTTACCCCTATTATCTCCATGTTGCGTATTTCCATGCAGAGATGCTTAATAAATTTTTAAAAGATACAAAAAAGCAATGCGATTAAATGGGGTGTCATCGCATTGCTTACTAGTTAAATTCTTACCTTACCTATTCTCTTCTTGATAGGGATACTGTAGCATTCATCACAAACCCCGTTGTTATCGGTATATTCGACTTCATCGGTAATGACTTTATTACATTCAGAGCAAATCCACTGTTGATTGGCAACCTGCTCCATGCCCTCATCTCCTTTTTGTTACATAATTCGTGGAGATGAGGGAAAATCCTCCATAAAATTCAAAGAATTTCATTTCGAAACAAATACAGCTTTTTTAGCAGGCGAAAACTTTATAAATCCACGAGCAAACCAGGCAATTCTGGATTGCTCGCAGTAAGACTTTCGATATTTCGTGTTACCTTCGAAGTGTATGAAAAATCCCCATAACAAAAAGGATAACGGAAATTGTTTTGATCTCCGCCGCAATTATAGACTGCAGGATTTTTATCTACTTGAATTGAAGAAAATTGCTTCGCTACATCCTCGCTATGCTTGCCTCCATTTTGAGCAACAAAGTCAATATAACCAATGCCCATATTATAAGCCTGGATAATTGTTGGGAAATCAACCTTTTTCTTAGTGCCGTAGGATAGTGTGTTTTGGAAGTGCTTCACTCCTTGTCTGATGCTTTGCTGAGGATCAGAAATGGTGTTTGGCGCAAGCCCTGCTGACTCAGAAGCTTGCATTGGGTCTCCACCTTTTCCCCTGCTTTCCTGCTGCATAATCGCGGCTAATACCACTGTGTATTCTTCAAGATTAACCTTTTCTAATTCTTGTCGGAGAACAGGAGTGTACTTGGCCACGTCATCAGAAATGATTGTTTCGACAGAAGTCACTTTCTTAGGCTGATTTTGAAGCTGAAAAAATTGTTGAATCAACACAGTGAAGAACAGAAAAGCAAACAAAATCAGAACAACATTAAAATTTCTTTGTACCTTTTTCTTCTTTGCGATACCTGCCATCTATCTAAACGCTCCTAAAATCTCTTGATTATCTAAAATACATATTCTAGAAGAATAATTACTCTAGTAAAAATTCCTTTATAGATGTCAAGAAATTCGTATATTCTATAGAATAAACTTCTTAGAATATAGTAACATATGCAAAATGTATTTCAATAGATAACCAAACTACGAAATTCTCCACCTATAAACCAGATAACTAAACAGCAACGTTAAGAGCGAAAATAACAGGGCAATACTTGAAAAAGCTAGAACATATATATTATACTGTGCGATTTTAGCAATCAGTTGTTGGGAATCCACCCCTAGAAAACTAGCGACTAAATTAAATATAATTAGGGCAATAAACAGGGCAATCAATCCTCGTGACGCCCCCTCGACGTCCGCCTTACTAAGCGCGATGTGCGACGAAATACAAATGGCTAACACGATATAAAGCCAGAACAGCGGATTAATAAAATTTTCGACAGTAAAAAAGCTTTTAGCCATGATAGAAAAGATTTCGACTACTACTTCCACTACAGTCGCTTCAATAAAGTTAAGCTCATAAAAAATATAGTTATTTAAGGCTGCATACAACCCTGGAACCAGGAAGTACATTCCTAAAATCAGAGAACCAATCCCACTGAAAATAGGACCTAGACCAATAAAAAACAGTCCAATTTGCTGGTACATACTACTTTGATTATATTGATGCTCAACATAGCCGAGGACACCATTTTTAGGATTCAATTGCAAAAGTTTTACTCTTGTGACCCTATGTCCCCAGATGAAACACATCAGGAGATGCCCGATTTCATGAATCGGAGTCCCGATCCAAGCAGTTAACAGAACGCCCTTCTGCCCAAATGCCTTTGTCTGATAGATATTTGCATAGCGCTCGAGGATTCCCAAAATAAAACCAACTGCGATTAACGATCCTACAAGTGAAAGTAGCTGAAAAAAACTTGTTAAAACGAGGGTTAAAAACGAAGGAAGGTTCACGGTTTCCCCATCCTTTCATTCTATTTCAGCATGTTCCGTCGAAGACTATACATTCTCATTATCTTGGTCTACTGCTTTTAAGAAGTCCCCGATAACTTGTAAATATTCCTCGGTCTCCTCCAAATATGGCATATGAGCACTTTGTTCAAATACATGCATACTAGAATTCGGAGTTAAGCTTCTATAATACTCCGTTGTTTCCGGTGTTGCTTCATCATAACGACCACAAGTGTACAGCACGGGACAAGTAATTTCGTTTAGTTTAGAGGTACAGTCAAAGCTTTTTAAGTTGCCGGTCACTGTAAACTCTGAAGGTCCCCACATCATATTGTAGACTTCAGAATTCTTTAAATGGGCTCCTTCTTTTAAGAATTCAGGTAAAGGATCTAAGCGACAAACAAAGTGTTGATTGAATACCTTTGTTGCTTCTTTATATTCCGTTGAATCTGTTGTCCCATTGGCTTCACTTGTTTTAATGATTTCTTGAATTTCTCCCGGTAATTTTTTTAGGTTCCGCTGTTGGTCTTGCTCCCATAATGGCGCACTTAAACAAGAGCTTGAGAAAATTACACTTTTAACCCCGCTTGGCTTTGTTAAGCAATAAGCAGCTGCTAAAGTTGTTCCCCAGGAGTGTCCAAGGATATGTACTTCATCTAAGTTAAGTGCCTGGCGAATATCTGTTAATTCTTGAACAAATCTTTCAATCTTCCATAAAGAAGAATCGAAAGGCCTGTCCGAACGACCACAACCTAATTGATCATAAAAGATGACAGGACGATTGTCTGAAAGTGCCTTTAATCCTTGTAGGGAATAACAAGAGGAACCCGGTCCTCCATGTAAAATGAGTAGTGGTGTTTCTGTCGAATCTTTATTATATAGTTGGTACCAGACCTTTCCGCCAGGAACCTCAATAAATCCTTCAGTTTGCATGATACTTTCTCCTTTATCTTTGTAAAGAATTTTCTAAATCAGAGTCTGATTATGCCCCATTAATGAATGGCACTACTGAAATACTCTTTAAATCGTTTTCAATTGGTTAATAATCGCGATCGTAACATCACTTGTCGTGCTATTGCCACCTAAATCTGGTGTTAAATATCCAGCACCTGTTACATTTTCAATGCAATCCAACAGTTTAGCACCAAGTTCTTCTTCGCCGAAATGGTCTAACATCATTTTCGCTGTCCAAATTTGACCAATTGGGTTGGCAATGCCTTTGCCTTCGATATCAGGTGCACTTCCGTGTACAGGTTCAAACATGGACGGGTATTTGCCGTTAACATTGATGTTTGCCGCTGGCGCAATGCCGATGCTACCCATAATCGCTGCACCAATATCTGTGAGAATATCACCAAATAAATTACTGGCGACAATGACATCAAAGCGATGTGGTTTGGTAACAAAGAAAGCTGCTAGCGCATCAATATGCTGAGATTCGGTTTTAATCTCAGGATATTCTTTCGATACATCTTTGAAAACCTTGTCCCAAAACGGCATGGAATAAACAATTCCGTTCGATTTAGTTGCACTTGTCACATGCTTCTTACGTTTAGTCGATAAATCAAAGGCAAAGCGCATGGCACGTTCTGTTGCCTTTCTTGAAAATACAGCATTTTGGATAGCGATTTCATCTTCACCCTGGTAGATTGTGCCGCCAACCGAACTATACTCGCCCTCACTATTTTCCCGGACTACCATGATATCGAAATCCTTTGGGTTTAAAAGTGGGGATTGAATCCCCCTCATACCCTTAGCAGGACGTAGATTAATGGTTTGTTCAAACTCACGACGAATTTTTATCAGTAACCCCCAGAGTGATATATGGTCTGCTACTAACTTGGGGTTTCCAACGGCTCCTAAGAAAATACCATCAAAATCGGTTAATCTCTTTAAACCATCCTCGGGGATCATCGTTCCATGCTCAAGATAATATTCACAGCTCCAAGGAAAATCAACAAACTCAAACTTCAACCCGCCATGAACATCTGCGATTGTTTTCAATACATCAATGGAGGCTGGGACCACTTCCTTTCCTATCCCATCCCCTGGAATACTAGCAATTTTCAATGTTTTCATTTCAAGTTACACCCACTTTTCAGTTCCTTTTGTATAAGTATATATTAACCTATTAAAATAAAAAACCTTGGAGGAACGTGCCAATATTGCCACTGATCCTCCAAAGTTACTCTTACAAGGTGCTCCCACCATCCACACTTAAGACGGTCCCTGTGACAAAGTCACTAGCTTTTGTCGCCAAATAGATGGCCGCCCCTTTCAACATGTTTTCGTCCCCAATCTTCTTTAAGGGAATCGTTTCTAGTACATCCTCTTCCTTTTGAGCTAAGGTGCCTGCGGTCATCTTGGTAAGGAACATTCCAGGAGCAATGGCATTTACATAAATATTATGTCTTGCCCATTTTATCGCCAGATCCTTTGTAAAATGAATGACCGCTGCTTTGCTAGTTGTATAGCCAATTGTATTGGTCACTTCAGGCGGTCTGACAGTCAAGCCTGCTGCAGAGGCGATATTAATGATTTTTCCGTTTCTTTGTTCAATCATATGCTTGCCAACGGCCTTACTCATTAAAAAAGTTCCCGTTACATTGACGTTCATCACCTTATTCCACGCATCAAGTGGCATCTCTTCAACGGGAGCACCCCATGTGGCCCCACTATTATTCACTAAAATATCAATTTTCCCAAAATCAGTTATCACTTGCTCGACTACTTCCTCTACCTGTGTTTCATTTGTGACGTCGAGCGCATAGCTATTGGCTCTTATTCCATATTCTTTAGCAAGTCTTTCCGCTACTTCCTCACAGTTTTCCTTTTTCCGAGAGCACAAAGCAAGATGGCAGCCCATTTCCGCATAAACTTCAGCAATTTGTTCCCCTAACCCCCGGCCACCACCAGTAATCACGGCGACCTGATCCTTTAAATCAAATAACTCTAGAACTTTCATTTTGAATTCCTCTCTCTTTTGTAGTTGTAGTCTTTACGCACACTTGTTAGAAAATTTTCACATCGTCATTTTCATAGAAAACATTTGTATTACTTACTTTCCATGTTAATAACGACTTTTCCCCAAGTCTTTCTTCCACCTAAAAGCTCTAGCGCTTCAGGTACTTGGTCAAACTTAAAATGTTTGTATAAAAGAGGTTTTACTTTTCCAGCTTCATAAAGAGCCATGATTTCGTCATGCTCCTTGATTACTTTTTCAGGATAGAGTCGATTGAAATATCCCCAATGGACACCAACGACGGAATAATTTTTTACGAGAACATGGTTGGTAGCAATAGAAGGAATCGTGCCCCCAGCAAATCCAATTACAAGAAGGCGTCCGTCAAAGGCGATACATTTTTTTGAACGTTCAAATACATCTCCGCCAACCGAATCGTAAATCACATCTGCGCCTTTTCCTCCTGTTTCCTTTTTAACAACCTCAACAAAATCTTCTGTTAAATAATCAATCACAACATCTGCACCTAACTCCTTACAGATCTGCGTCTTTTCACTTCCACCTGCCGTGGCAATGACATAGGCACCCGCAGCTTTTCCTAATTGGATGGCTGCAGAGCCAACCCCACCAGCACCAGCATGCACAAGAAGGACCTCGCCTTTTTGGATATTTGCTCTATTGAATAAGGCATAGTAAGAAGTGTGATAAGTAATGAATAATCCTGCCGCTTCGTCCCAAGGCATTTGTTCGGGAATCGGGTACACTCTACTTTCATCCACTGATACATATTCAGCCAAACCGCCATGTGGTGCTGCTGGTTGAGCCATTACCTTTTGTCCAACCTTAAATCTGCTACCTTCACTACATTTCAGCACAACACCTGAAATTTCCGAACCAAATGTAAATGGTAGAGGTGGTTTTTCCTGATAGGTTCCTTGACAGAGAAGAATATCGAAAAAGTTAAGCGCAACCGCTTTCACTTCAACTAGTACTTCGTTCTCTTTCCATTCTGGTTTTTCAACTTCTGTAATACTCAATACATCTTGTGGGTCTCCCAATTCTTTTACTTGCCATACTTTCATGTTTCATTCTCCTTTTTCATCATATAATTCTACAGTGAAAAACTTCCTATAGGTTTACTTTCTCTAAGGTAAAGTCGAATCCTGCCTATTTTTTTAAATTTATTTAATCTTCTAAATTTCACTGATCAAAAAGCTTTTTAAGAGAATGTTTCCACTCCCATTCAACAGAATATGACTGTTTATTTTGAAGATTACGGTAGTATGTTAAAATAATATTGTCATAGTAGGTTGTAAATAGAAGCAGGTGGATGGAATGGATATTAAACATTTACAGTATTTTCTTGAAGTCGTAGAATTTAATAGTTTTTCTCGGGCAGCCGATCATTTGTATATTACCCAGCCGACAATCAGTAAAATGATTAAAAACCTTGAACTAGAGTTGGAGGTTACTCTATTTGAACGATCACGAAAACAACTAGTCTTAACAGACGCCGGAAAAATAATCTACGAGCAATCAAAGCTTATTGACCAAGCCTTCAAAAACCTTGGAACAGAGCTAGAGCAGCTATCTGGTCTTAAAAAGGGCCATATTCGAATTGGTCTCCCTCCAATCTTTGATGCGCAAAATTTCCTGAAGATTATTGGGTACTTTCATGAGAAACATCCGGGCATCACCTTTCAACTAGTCGAGCATGGAAGCAAGAAAATCGAGGAGGCTGTGGAAAACAACGAACTTGATGTTGGTGTGATTGTCCTGCCAACCAAGAAGAACCTCTTCGAATATTTTTCACTATTGGCAGAAGACCTTAGGCTCGTTCTACATACCTCGCACCCATTTGCCAAAAAAGAGAAAGTAGATTTAAGCGACTTAGTCAATGAATCTTTTATTTTATTTAATAAAGACTTTGTTTTGAATGACCGAATCATTCTATCATGTAATGCTGCTGGTTTTAATCCAACCATTATTTCTGAGAGTACTCAACAAACAAATATTGTTGAAATGGTTGCAAATAAGCTAGGTGTTGCACTGCTTCCAGAAAGTGTGTGTGATAAGCTTCATGAAGATGTAAGCTCCGTAAAAATAGTGAACCCTACAATCAACTGGAATTTGGCAGTGATTTGGAGAAAGAATCAATATCTTTCCTTAGCAGCGAAAGAATGGCTTAATTTTACAAGGAACCAACTTGAAACCGAGAATAATCAAGGAGCTCATCATGAATGAGCTCCTATTGTTATGTAGAAAAAGGTTTTTACTATAATGTAAGCAGTTACATAGACAACAGCTATCTTACAGATGAAAAATAACCATTTTACATGAATAGAAGTTCGGCTTACACTTTGAAGTAATAACTTAGGCTCATTGCTAGTATGGAAATGGTCTAAAACGGGAGACAGATGAACATATCAGATTGTAATGGAAAGGAAGCGTATGTTTCTTATGATATTGCCAGCGGAAACGAGGAGGAGATTAAATGATTACCTTATCTAGTATCGAAAACCTACAAGAAGCTTTGCAAAAACTTGAAAGAATTAAAAAAGACGCTTCATACTTACATGAAAAGCTTTTACATGCCGTCCATTTGACTAGGGCTTTACAGTTTAAATACCACTATCTAGGCTGTTCGCTACTTGATGTCGATTGTAAGGAGGAAACACCCACTTTTGTCTCAGATTCAATCCTTAATATGTATAAAAGAGAATTAGATGCTTTGAAAAAGGACTCTCAATTTTACCTGGTAAAACAACTGTTTTCAAATTACGAAAGTATTGGCTACGCAAAAATCTGTCTGCTCATCCTTGATCGAACTCCTACTTCGTTAGTTGGACCTACTAGTATCAAATAAAAGGTTAAGCTCCGCCTTTGGTTATCGTGGTCAAGAACCTCGTCCGAAAACGCGTAAAAATATGAAAGAAATTGTAAATCGGATAAACTAAAAACTGCCCGGGAGTATCCAGTGTGTTGGATGTTCCGGGCAGTTTCTTTAAATAGTTAAAAGTAGCTTATCTAAGCCTACCTTGATTTTTATTAATCCTTCATCGAAAGCCTGTCAATCGTCATAGCCAATAATAAGGTCCGCTCAGGGAGGGTATCAATTTCCAAGTATTCTTTGTCACTATGTGCGTTTCCACCAACTGGGCCAAGGCCATCTACTGTGGCTACACCGTTTGCGGCAGTAAAGGAAGCATCCCCACCGCCACCAGTGGCAGTACCCGAAATTTTCACCCCAATCTCCTCGCCAACATCCTTGATAATATGGAATAAAGATTTTGTTTGCTCATTATGTTCCATCGGTGGCCGTCCGATTTCACCCTCTAACACAACATTTGTCCCTGGGACATCCGTAGTAGCGCAGATTTCTTTCATTTTTCCTTCCAAAAATTCCCCTTGCTCCATTTCAGAAATACGCACATCGACATGTGCTACCGCACTATCAGATACGGTATTGACTGCCGTGCCGCCTTCGATTAGTCCGACATTCACACTCATTCCTTTTTCGTGGTCGGTTAAATCATGTAATTGAATGATTTTATAGGCGAGCTCTTCGATTGCACTTCGTCCCTTTTCAGGTTCAATTCCAGAATGAGCTGCCTTTCCTTCCACCAGTAGGGTATACCTCCCACCACCACGTCTTGCCATGACAAGGGAACCATCTTTTCGCGCCGGTTCCATCACAAGTGCATATTCCTTCCCCACGGCTCGCTCCTCAATTAATGCGCGGGAGGATGGAGAGCCAATTTCTTCATCACCATTTAAAATAATTTCGATATTTTCACCACTGTTTGACCCAGAATGATCTAACGCCTTAATCGCAAATAAAAGTTCAACTAAGCTTGATTTCATATCGACCACCCCAGGGCCATATGCACGGTTTCCTTCAATTCGGAAAGGACGCTCGACCACGGTCCCCTCTGGAAAAACAGTATCCATATGAGCAAGAAGGATGATCTTCGGTTCCTTTGCGTTTTTATGACGAATGACCAAGTTATTCCCATACTCTTCTTCTTCGTTCACTTCAACGACAAAGCCCAGCTCTTCAAATTTTGGCGTTAAAATAGCCCCTATCCGATCGACGCCTTTTTTATCATAAGACCCACTATCTATATTGACAAGCTGCTCAATTAATTCGAGCATTTCTGCTTTTTTCTGGTTAATAAATTCTTCCATTTTTCCAATCTCCTAGACTTTAATTAAATTTATTCACTAAGAAAAGTCTTTAACGATAACCGTTAAAGACTTTTTATGTCCGTTAGCGAGTATGGTTTGCTGAAGTGTTCAAACTATGTTCCTTATCCGGACAGTGTCACTGACACGGTTAATAATATCATTATACATTAAAATCAGTGGATTAGCGCATTTGGTTGTAGATATCCTAACATCCTCAGGCATTGACTCTTATAATCTAGTTATCTTCGAAAGAAATTATAAACTAGGACCTGATGATACTTGGCAAGTCCTTAAGCAACCGCTGATTCGCCCAATGAAGATGCTCAAAAATCAACTGAATGGTTTTCATTAGGAAGCCCCTCCATTACCGGAACATCTATCATGTTCATTTTATGCAAATAAAAAAGGGATAATCCCTTAGCTCAGTGTCTTTTACAAACTTTGAACTGATGGATATCCCAATCCTCATTATCTGTTAGGTTTTTACTCATACCATTTAATTTCATACTCAGCTTACACGAAATTCATTTGTTAAGAATCCCCTTAATTTTTCCCTCATTTTTTAGATTTTCCTCTCCCAATCAATCCCCGGTCTTTTCGATTCGCTTTTCGAGCAGAAGCTGCTTCAAATAGTCTCTTTTCCTCTTCTGAACCAGGAATGATTTTAGGGACAGGTACTGGCTTCCCGTATTCATCGACTGCAACCATCGTTAGAAAGGATTCCGTTGTTAATTTTTCTTCTCCAGTTAGGAGATTATTCGAATGTACCTTCACATAAATTTCCATCGATGTTCTTCCTGTGGAAGCAACGAAAGCCTCTAAGTACAGCGCATCTCCAACTGTGGCTGAAGATAAGAAATCAACAGAATCAATCGACGCTGTTACCACTGCATGGTTACAATGTTTCATTGCGGTAAGTGCGGCAATTTCATCAATATAGGCAAGAACCTTTCCTCCAAATATGGTTTGTAAATGATTGGTATCCGGGGGTAGGACCAATCTTGTTTGCGTTGTTTTTGACCGTTCAACAGGGTAAGCTAAATCCATATGTTAACCTCCATTTTATTAATACTTTTTAGGGCCTGCACGCTACCTCTTTATATTCTCCTCCCCCCTACACTCTAGTCAAATCATTGTGATAACTAAAATATGTAAGCTATTAAAAATTTCATACCTCTACACATAGGCTTGCTTTATCTATTCCCGCCACTTCTTTAAAATGGAACGTAGACTAATACTGTTGACTAGAAAGGATGTCGATTATGCTTAAAAGTTTTACGATTGAAACAAATACTCGTGATGAAATGGTTGAGGTGACTTCACTGGTTCAGGATTTTGTTAGTAAAAATAACATAAAGGATGGAGCACTGATTGTTTATTGTCCTCACACCACTGCAGGTGTTACGATTAATGAAAACGCCGACCCTGATGTAAAGCGGGATATGATTCGCCGCTTTGATGAAGTCTACCCATGGCATCATAGTTTGGATCGGCACCTGGAAGGAAATACAGCGGCACATATGAAGGCGAGTACAGTCGGACCTTCCCAGCAAATTATCGTAAATAATGGAAAGCTTCTCCTTGGTACATGGCAGGGAATTTACTTTTGTGAATTTGATGGACCACGAACTCGTACTTTTTATGTGAAAGCACTTTAGAATGGGTGTACTCACATGTAATTAGTCTTTATGGGCATAAAAACATAACCGCCCAGAACAGAGCGGTTATGTTTTCTTGATTTTTTTAGTGTTTGGACTTTGCTTTTTTCATCACCACAACATCACAAGCATTTTCCAATGGTAATATGACAGCTGACATATCTAAATCTTTTAACCCTTTTTCTTCAGCTTGTTGGAAAGCTTGTTGTGCCAGTTGCCCTGTAAACTCTCCCATACCCGCTTCCTCAAACAATTGATTGGCTAACCGGACATCTTTGTGAACATATTTAACGGCTCCACCTGGCTCAAATTGACGGTCAAGCACATATTCCTCCATATGTCTCCGCAAGATTTTGCTGTCTCCATAGCTAACTTTTAACAAATTAAGAAGCTGCTCTGAATCAAGTCCATAGGCAGCACCTGCCACCATCGCCTCGGACGCAGCGAGTGAGTGTACGGCAACGAGATATTGATTGATGAGCTTCGCAATGCTTCCAGAACCGGCCGGACCTAAAAATTCAATGGTTCCTCCAATAACCTTAAGAATTGGCAACACTCTTTCAAAAACATGCTCCTCTCCCCCAACCATAATCGTTAAGGTTCCGTTTTCTACCCCTTCAGGTCCACCACTTACAGGTGCATCTAGATAGCTAATTCCACCCTTCGTCGTTTGTTCGAAAATGAGTTTGCTCGTTTCTGGTCCAACAGTTGTAAAATCAACACAAATCGTACCATGGCGTGCGTGTTCAAGAATACCTTTGGAGCCACTATACACCTCTATCACATCGGCCGGCATCGATAAACAAGTACAGATGACATCGCATTCGCGTGCTAGCTCAGGGATTGACTCTAAATAGCCGGCACCAACTTCTTGTAATGGTCTTGCTTTCTCCTTTGTCCGGGTGTAAACATATACATTATTGCCCTGGTTGAGTAGGCGCTTTACCATCCGTGAACCCATAACGCCTGTGCCGATAAATCCAATTTTCATCTCAATCTTCCTCCGTTCTTTTTTGCGTTAGCCACCCAAAACTGTCTTCACTTTTGGTTAGTGGGATATATTCCAATCCAATATCTCCTTGATAGCACCCTCTCAAATGGTTAAAGATTGCTTGATAATTCATTTCTCCTGTCCCTGGTTCATGCCGTCCCGGAACATCTGCGATTTGTATATGGCCAATTACATCAGCGTATTTTTTAAACAATGAGAGCGAGTTTCCATGTATTCTTTGTATATGATAAAAATCAAATTGCATTTTTGCGTTTGGCAGATTGATTTCCTGGAGAATCTCAACTGCTAGGTGAAAATTATTTAAAAAATACCCTGGTATATCAAAGGAATTAATCGGTTCAATTAGTAAAGTGATACTGTGCTTACCAAGTTGAGTAGCAGCATAGCGAATATTACTAATGAAGGTTTCGCGTGCTAATTCAGGCTCAATGTTACTTACAATACCTGCCATACAATGAACTTTTGATACTTTTAATGCTTTTGCGTATTGGATAGCATTGCCAACAGACTGACGAAACTCATCTATTCTGCTTGGGTCCACTGCAAGACCACGATCCCCCATCTGCCAATCTCCAGGAGGCAAGTTAAGTAAAACCATTTTTAAATGATTCTGTTCTAGCTCTTTTTCAATCTCATCAATACAATATTCATAGGGGAATTGACACTCAACATAAGAAAACCCACACTCTCGAGCTTTCTTAAAACGCCCCATAAAAGGCACTTCAGTAAAAATTGTAGAAAGATTTACAGCAAATTTATTCATGGGTACCTCCTAACTAGAGATCAATACGGTTATGATAAAATTCTACTAAAAAAGTGGTTTTCCTTTTTAAATTTATAAAACTATAGCGAACTAGCTAGGTTTTGCATGTTACATCATCGGTTTTACCATTCACTTTTGCTCCATAAAACGTTTTACTTATTGTCCATCTAACTTGGAAAACATGATACTATTAAGCCTGCGCGTTATTTTTAAAACAGGAATAGGAGGAGAACGATGGATGCTGTTTTTAAGGTAGAAAATGGGGTATTTAATTACCGAGTGGCTGGGGTAATGATTGAAAATGGACATGTGCTCCTCCACAAACAAGTGAACGACAAACATTGGGCGCTTCCTGGAGGCAGAGTGAAAGTTTTAGAAGATTCAGTTGCTGGGATAAAGAGAGAATTCATGGAAGAACTTGGTGTACCTGTGAAGATAGAACATTTATTGTGGGTGACGGAAAACTTTTTTACATATAATGGTTCAAACTTCCATGAGCTAGGGTTCTATTACCGGGTTTCATCTGAAAAGATGATGAATCATGATGAAGCCTTCTATGGCCTCGAGGGGGAAAGACTTCTCTATCAGTGGTTCCCGATAAATAAGCTTGATGAAATCACCCTATACCCTGATTTTTTAAAGACCGATCTGAAAAACCTTCCAGCATGTACACAACATATCATTATTAGGTAACCAAGATCTGTGTGCTGTATCTTCTTTGTTCAAACAAAAGAGGTGACACCGACTATTGTCAGGTGGCACCTCTTTTACAAGTAAATGTATCTATTCATAAAACTAGTTTATACTTTCTCCAGCTTTGCCCAGACGAAAAGCGAGGAAAAATCCAATGATAAAGCATAGAAAACTGATGACTAACAAAAGAATATCCCCCGGCCAGCCTGGATAAATCACAAAAATAGACCCTACAACAAAACCGGTTATAATTGCATAAGTAGCAACACGGTAATGCTGAAAGACATATTGGATTAGCTTACTTGTTAATAAAAGACCGACAACAATTCCAAGACCAACAACAATAATCACCGGAAGATTAATGGATTTAATCGCTTCAATCACTGTTTCATATGCACCCAAAAGAAGAAGCACCAAAGAGCCACTGATGCCCGGCAGGATCATTGCCGAACTTGCTAACCATCCCGCAAAAAAGAGGAAGATGTAATCATACAAAGAAAGTGAACCCATCACCGCTCCTTGGTCCTGCCCGACAAAGCCAGTCAAAGCAACAGCTACTGCCGCTAGGGCGAGCAACAAGTAATGACCGCCTCTAAATGTTTGTTTAGATTCGGCCTCACGTAATAATAGCGGAATAATTGCAAAGACAAGTCCTAGAAAAAAGAAAAATGTAGGCACAGGGAATTCTTCTAGTAACCAACTAATAAGATGACTTAAAGTTAAGATAGAAATTCCCATTCCTAATCCCACTGGAATTAAGAATATAACATGCTTTTTCCAATCCTTTGTTGTCAGACCGTTAATCGCTGCAATTAATCTTTCATAAATACCCACTAGCAAAGCAACCGTTCCTCCACTAACACCTGGAACAACGTCACTAGCACCCATCATCATCCCTTTAAAGAGATTCTTCCATTCAAACACACTTTCATTCCTTTCTGTTTACCCCTGAACGATAGTAAATTTTCAATTTATTTTTTTGTTTGTTCTGTACCGACTTTTGTATTTTACCATAATTTGCAGCTAAACTTGATATATATTAATAATCGATATAGCCATATTCTGCTTTTTCTATTTGGGCAATTATATTTATCCTATTTATTGTAACAAAGCAAAATCAAAAAAAATTCCACAACTATGTGCGGAATTTTTTTCATTAGTTTAACTTTCCAAGCTCCTTAAACACTGCTTCATAGTCTTCTTTTTTATCTGCCTTGAATGAGGTGTTTATGTATGTGATCATCCCTTCCCTGTTCACCACAAACACAGAGCGAATCGCAGTACCTCCTTTTTCATTATAAACATAATATCTATTTATCACTTCTTTATGCCAATCAGACAATAATGGATATGGAAGTGTCCCCATACTCGCCTCAAAAACCCGATGTGAATGGATGTGGTCGGCACTAATTGCTAGCACATCCGCATTCAAAGTTTCAAAGCGTTTGTAGTCCTCTTTCCAAGAGGCTATTTCTTTAATTCAGCCCGGTGTAAAATCCATTCCATAAAAAGCCACGACGATATTCATTTTTCCACGATAATCAGCCAGAGCAATTTTTTCTTTTTTCGTCGCTGGCAAGGAAAAGTCAGGGGCTTGATCTCCAATTTGCAGAGAAATTTCCAAGGTAAACCCTCCTCTAGAAAGAATAAGAATATATTACCTATCTAGATATTCTCCCCAAAATTCCTTTTAATAGCCTAAGAATTAAAAATACATCTTTACCACTAGACACTAATGAATGCACTATTACACAATTGGAACAAAAATTTTCTCATATTGATAATCGCCATCTATCTCATTGATTTTAATTACCGATGCATTCTCAATCGGTTTAAAACCTGCTAAATCTTCCACTGGCCATTTCATTAGAAATGCAATAAGCATTTGCATAAAAGCAGCATGGGTGACAATGATGAGATTTTCATACCGCTGTTGTTGGTTCAATCGATCAACAACAGTATTCATAAACATGGTTGCCCGCAAATAAACATCGGCCAAGGATTCCCCATTTTGATAGCGAAAATAAAACTGACCAGCAGCTTTAAATTCTCTCTTCGCTTGGGGGCTTCGGTCGGTAAAATCATACAGATTTCCTAGTTCCCATTCTCTAATTAATGGACTCTCATAAAAAGAAACCTGTCCTGGTAACTGGGAGTAGATTGCTTTCGCCGTTTGTTTTGTTCGTAAATATGGGGAAGTATATAAAACCGTACTCTCGTTCACCATTGTTTTCATAAACTCTCCGGTTTTTTTCACTTGCTTTTCACCAAGTGGGGTCAAACTATGATTGGAATCATGAGTATGCGCCATAACGCTGCGATCTACATTATGTTCTGATTCCCCGTGCCGGATTACATAAATATTCAACGATTTCTCCACTCCTTATATATTTTGAGATTTTCATAGTAATATAAAAAATGGACACCCAAGACAAGTGTCAAATTTAGTCTTAAACTATTCCTTTTCTATACTTTAACAAGGATTTATCTATTGGTAAAGTAATTATATCAATATTCTGAAAACAAACTTGTTGGTTAGCCTAAACCCATAGTACCTGTTGACACTCTTTCGTAGACTCATTTACCCACACAAAAGAAACACCGAGTATTCCGGTGTCTCCACATTATTTTATGATTTATTTGTTCCTATTCCACTACAATCGTTGCTTTCATTTCTTCATGTCCTGTACCACACTGGATATTACACTTGACGGTATACTCTCCTGGTTCAAGGGTAGCTGTTGCAGAACCGTCTCCATCAATTTTTACGTCTGTTCCTTCTATTTCAATTCCGTGATAGCCTTCTTCATTTTTTAAGTTAAAAGTAACTTTTCCAGCAGGTACAGTGTATGTATCTTGGTCAAATGCCCAGTTTTTCGCATTTAGGTCAACTGTACTTTGTGTTCCACCATTACTTTCACTTCCACTACTTTCTTGTCCGCCACATGCTCCTAGCGCTAAAATGGCAACGATGATGAATGAAGATAATAAAAACTTTTTCATACTATGCACTTCCTTTGTTTTTTTAGTATAATTATTATTTTTTTTACAGATGGCTCCTTCTTCCCTCCCTTTCTTATTTGATTTCATATCTATATTTTAAAAATATACTGGATATATCGTAGTGAGAAATATCACTGTTCGACACTTTTTTGTAACAGATTCTAATCTCATGACGGTTCTCCTATATCTAGAAATAATTGATTTTGTATTGAATAATGTTTGATTCAATCTTTATTGTGAAATTATATAGAGTAACTCTTTTTTCATGTTGGTTTATTATTGAAGGTACATAGAACGATTTCTTTAGTATGATGCTTTAAGGAGTTTGGCTCCTATAGGGAAATCCTTAATTCAATATGTGAAGAGAAATGGAGGTCAGAAACTTGAAAGTACAGTGGAATTTAATATTAGCGTTGATTTTTGCCCTTATTGTCGCAATATTTGCGGTCGTAAATGTTGAATCAGTAAAAGTTGATTATGTATTTGGTACTACTTATTTGCCTCTTATCTTAATTGTCCTTGGCTCTGCTTTATTAGGTGGATTAATTGTAGGTTCCATCGGCCTTTTCAGAAATTTTATGTTGCAACGTCAAGTAAAGCAGCTTACTAAGGAAAAAGCTCACCTTGAAGGGAAAATGGAGGAATTAGAAGAGAAACAGAGTTCATCAGAAAAGACTGGAACGGGATCAGACGATGATTCTAACAATCAAAATCAACCTGAACCAAGTTAAGCGACACCATTAAGGATCATTTACCAACCAATAACAAAAGGGAAGCCAAACCCATGGCTTCCTTTTCTTCATTTAATTTATCTATAAAAAGAGCCTCTAAGTTACTTTCCTTCTACGATATCTTTAAGGATTTGATAGGAATGTATTTGCTTTTCTTGATCGTAAATATACGAAACAGCCATGAGTTCATCAACATTGTAGTTTTCTTGGAAACCTGTTAATTGCTCACGGACGGTTTCCTTACTTCCCATTAAAGTGACACTCGACATTGAAGTAGCCATTTCTTTTTCCATTGGGTTCCAAATCGAATCCATATTCTCAACAGGTGGTTTTAAGAACATCTGCGAACCACGGACAACATTAAGGAAAAATTGTTGCATCGTAGTGGATTGGAATTTAGCTTCTTGATCACTATCTGCCGCAATTACATTCAAGCAGACCATCATATAAGGTTTATCCAAGTACTCTGACGGCTTAAATCGACTCCGATAAATCGAAATCGCTTGATCCATATATTTTGGCGCAAAATGTGACGCAAACACATACGGCAGGCCAAGGCTTGCTGCTAAATAAGCAGAATCTGTAGAGGAACCAAGGATATAGAGTGGAACATTTGTCCCGACTCCAGGATACGCTTTAACGTAATTCTGCTGATCTTCTGACCCAAAGTAAGTAAGTAACGCATTAACATCCTCCGGAAAAGTATAAACCGAGTCATTTTGAGAGCGTCTTAATGCACTTGCCGTCATCATATCTGTTCCAGGAGCACGCCCAAGCCCAAGGTCTAATCGGTTCGGATAAATTGTCGCCATTGTCCCAAATTGCTCAGCAACAACTAGAGGTGAGTGATTTGGGAGCATCACTCCCCCTGAACCAACACGAATGGATTCAGTATGTTCTAAAGTATGTTTAATTAGGATTGATGTCGCTGAACTTACAAGTGTCGGGGTGTTATGGTGTTCTGCAATCCAATATCGGTTATAGCCCATTTTTTCCGTAGCCTGTGCAAGGTCCACCATTGCGTCGATAGCATCTTTCGGTCCTTGACCTTCACGGATGGGAGCTAAATTTAAAACAGAAACAGGTATCTGAATATTTGCCAATGAGAAAAATCCTTTCTGTATAAAAGTCAATAACTATCATAACAATTGCTTTAGTGGAAACAAACTTAAATGCTTAAACTGGGAATAGAGGCTGGTTGCATGAACTCCAACCTCCCTCAATGGTTACAATCCTTAATTAGTTTTCCCTAAACAAGATATTTCTCCCACATTTATCAATATGGCTTCCTCATAAAAGCAGGCAGAAATCATTCCGTGTTTTTTTTTCACATTGTTTCTTAAATTATTCAGGCACTTCCTCTAACAATGGAATACTTACCTGCACCCCTAGCATGGCGAAGATTTTTTTTAATGTCTCTAACCCTGAGCGAGGATTGATTTTTGTCTCAAGATAATAAGTTTCTCCAGTTAAACTAGATTCATAGGTATGCATCTGTGCAAAAGTACGGTTATTTTTATGCACTGGTTTAAGAGCAATTGCATAACGGTTTCCGTTATCTGTTGAGCCAAGAATGATGCCCTCTTTGACAAGTTTATGGAGGTGGAGGTCTTGAGCTTCAATCCATGTTAGCGCCTCTTTCCAAATGGAAGGGACACTCTCACCACGGATAAATCCTCCTGAAGTGAGTGGAACCTTAGAAAGCTCTTCTGTTACAATGATGTGCTTGTCTTTATAAAAGAAAAACAGTTCCCCTGGCCGATTAACAGTAAGTTGTCTACGCGCTTTTTCCTCTTCGATGAAAGACATCGTAAAATAAACCAAAAAAAGAACAGTTTGTTACAACTGTTCTTTTTGGCTCATACTAGTATTTTTAGTTCCACTTTGGGATTTTCGTTTTTGACCCCAATTTTTCAAATAAGCTATTCCCAAAAGAACCACTGGAATCACCACCAAAAAGAATGGGTGTAAAAACCTCGTGGTTACTTCAAGACCTTCTTTTATGTGCTCTGAGTAGCTATTTGCAATCGTTATTGACATAAAAAGGATGACAAGTCCCATGGGATAAACCAGTTTTGATGGTTCCTTAATCTTAAATAAGATAGTCGTAGCAGATACAGCCGCGTAAAAATAAATGCTTACTTTAAAAAAGATTCCAATAACCATCGAAACCATAAAAAAGACATCCAGACGTTCCAAAAATTCAGCTATCTGAATGCTTTGAACTGTAGTTAACAACGGAAACTGGGAACGTGTTGCTAAATCAATCCCAAGTACACTGATATTGATTGCCATCACCAACG
Organism: Mesobacillus maritimus; assembly: GCF_044803185.1. Classification (GTDB taxonomy): domain Bacteria; phylum Bacillota; class Bacilli; order Bacillales; family Cytobacillaceae; genus Mesobacillus_B; species Mesobacillus_B maritimus_B. The sequence continues at coordinate 2,681,231 of NZ_CP085225.1, read as the reverse complement.
CCAAATTAATTCCGCTTAATAGGATTCCAGCGACCCCTGCAATTTTGATCTTTTTGGTGTTTTGTAGATACGGAAGAATCATAGAAAAAACTAGTGCCTCCCCAAAAGGGACATATAATGTTTGGGTAGCGACTACTTTAAAAATCGGTCCCCACCCATTCTCCAAAAAAGGTTTTAATTGTTTAAGTTCAAAAAGACCTGAAAAGACCATTAAAATAAAACCGATAATTGCTAGGAGATATAAAAGCATAAAAAAAAGCTCCCCCGTTCTTGCCAATACCTCTATCCCCTTTTGAACGGCATAAATAATAATTAAAATTAATAAGGTATTCACTATGAACAATGGGGTATTAACATAAGCATAGGTGATAAGCATCTCGCCAAAATCACGCAGTACCCTTGCAGCCAAATATACAAAGAAAAGGATATAGCAGAAGGATAAAATCTTCCCTAAAATTTTCCCAACAAGCTTTTCCATATATTCTGTAAGGACAAGCTTTGGATAAAATCGATACAACCGATAATATACAAAAAACAGAAGAATCCCACCTACCATCCCTAAAAGGATGGCAAGCCAGGCATCTCGTTTTGCATCGATAGCAATTGGCACTAATACCGCACTACCAAGTTCAAACAATAATATCAGGACAAAGAGCTGATATGCGCTTATTTTTGCCTTTTCCATATCCTTTCAACATCCTTCATGAGCAAATAATCTTCCTATGGCAACTCATTAACATTGTTTCGTAAACCTGTTCTTCGAATATAGGCATCTACCTTTACATCGACAGCTAGTTCGGGGAAATGCACATCATGCCATTCTTCCTTCAGTTTTTTCCATTCTTTGGGGTAGGATTGGTGAATGGCTTCCCCAAAGCCAAAAATATCCGATTTACTCTTTTTGGCTTCCTCAACAGCTAATGTAAGTTCTTCTCTTATTGTCTTTTCTATCTCTTTTTCCATTTTAAGAAGCAAAAGTGGGTCCGTTAAATCTGATGGCACTCTTAACTCCATAATGTTGCCTTCTGCTTTGACTTCAATCGTAATCTGTGGTTTCCCCTTTTTTATTTTTGGAATACTCTTGGTTTGCTCGCGGATGAGTTGATATACAGCAGCATCCATTTTATCCTCCCAATTAAAACTAACCCCTGTATTTTTTACCTTATTGAGAATCCACCCTGTCCCCCTTGCTGTTTTCCCTTCCAACCAGTTGATTAGTTTACCATCTTTGAAAATACCAAGGCTACTCGCACTTAAAGTTGTCTCAGGATCACTGTCTTGAATGTTTTCTAGCTTTTTCCCTTGCTCCGGAGACCCTTGAATGGAAAATCCTGTAATGACTGGGGATTTCCCTGTAGTTGTATAATCCTTTATGGCATTTTGTAGGTTTAGTGTAAAAAATTCACCCCACTGCTCCTCGGTAAACCTTAAGTTTTTAATGATTTTATTAGCGGGGATTTTATCCACTGGGGTCATGACCCTCAATAAATCTGCAGCCTTAGCATCCTGTGCAATAATTAGTACAGCTGTCATCCGAAATTCAGGATTTCGTTCAAATGCATCCAAAATGAGGTCAATCCCTTCTTTTCTAGCGAGCTCTTCTCCTATCACCAAAAGATTCGTGTGAGCATAGTAGCGTCTTCTCGGCAATTGGTTGGATGCACGTTGATTCACTTCAATGATATTGTCACCCGTTGCTGTATAGACCGTGACAGGGGGGCCTTCACTTCCTCCTCCTCCTTGCAAGCCTCCTGCGACATTGGCAGGATTGATGACCTGCAGGGTGGAAACATATTCCCCCTTGTCGTTTAGATCAAGGCCCATAGCAGAGATAATCGCTAAATCGGTTAGCTCTTTTTGGCTCCAGCAGCCAGCAAGAAGCACACATAATGTGAGGTGTAAAGTAAGAATGAGAGTTTTCCGTTTCATTCCTGATCCTCCTGTGGATTACGGGGAATCATTCCACGACTTTTATTTGGTCTAGGATGCTGATTCTCCCCCATTCGTGTTTGGTTTTCTTTGTTCGCAATAAACGACGGTCTCTTTTTCAATGCCCACATAGGTAACCGAACGATGGAATCCCCAAGGCCTGAAGGAACTAAAGGGGCCAACGGTGCAAAATATGGTACTCCAAAGGAGCGAAGACTCGTTAAATGGATAGTGAGGACTAAAAGGCCTAGAATAATCCCATAAAATCCAAATGTAGCCGCGACAACCATGAAGAGAAATCGAATGATTCTTGCCGATATCGCGACTGCAAATGATGGCGTGGCAAAGTTTGCTATGGCTGTGATGGCCACGATAATAACCATTGCCGGCGACACGATACCCGCCTGTACGGCTGCTTGTCCGATTACAAGAGCACCCACAATCGAAATAGCAGATCCAACAGCTCTAGGCATTCGAACCCCTGCCTCCCTTAGAATCTCAAAAGCCACTTCCATAATCAGTGCTTCGACAAAGGCCGGAAAAGGCACAGTTTCACGTTGAGCCGCAATCGCAATCAACAATTGAGTTGGAATCATTTCTTGATGGAATGTCGTACCTGCTATATAACTGGCTGGAGCAATAATCGAAATAAAAAAGATTAATATTCGCAAAAACCGTAACGCAGTTGCAAGGTAGGCACGACTATAATAATCCTCAACCGATTGGAAGAATTGAATAAACAGAGTCGGAGCAATCAAGGCAAAAGGTGTTCCATTAACCAGGATAGAAACGCGTCCTTCTAATAAATTCCCCGCTACCATATCCGGTCTTTCTGTATAATAAAAGGTCGGAAAGGTGGTAAAGCTTTCATCCTCGATTAATTGTTCAATATACCCTGATTCAAGGATACTATCAATTTCAATCCGATTTAAACGACTACGAACTTCATTAACAATTTCTTCTTTTGCAATCCCTTTGATGTAAACCATGGAAACGTCCGTCTTGGTTACTGTTCCAATCTTCATTGTCTCCACCCAAAGATTTGGGTTTTGAATTCTTCGACGAACTAATGCAATATTGGTCCCTATTGACTCCGTGAACCCATCTCTTGGCCCCCGAACCGTTACCTGACTTCCTGGCTCCTCGATTGATCTTTGCTCCCCACCTCTTGTACTAGCACTTAAGGCTTTCGAACAACCATCAACTAATACAATCGTTTCACCTGACATCAATGATTGAAATACTTCGTTCCAATCAAGGCGAATATTGACATCTCCCAACGCTACAATTTCTTCTTTTAAAATATCAAAGGGTTCTTTATCAGGAGACTTCCTGTGCAACTCGCGATTTTTTATTATAGACTGAATTAAAAAGTCGTTGATTGAATGACTATTAGAGATCCCTTCCACATATACAACAGCTGTTTTTATCCCCAGCTTTTCATCGAAGGATGCCTTACGTATTATGACATCTGCACTGTTTCCCGTTTTTCTTTTTATAAATGACAATTGCTCTTCCAATAAAGGACAGAGGGGTTCCTTTAATTCATCCACCTTCATTGGATCTTTTTGTTTTTTAAGTTTTGACCTAATTTTTTTGCGTTGATTTAGTTTAAAAAATGAAGGCATGTTCATTCAGGACCTTTCTGTTTTTTACAATTTTTCCTAAACTGTGCCTAAATATTCCTCCCATACCACAAATGTCCGGATATCCTTCTCATAAAAGGGAAACCATATGAAAGGTGATAAAGATGAAAATATGGGGTAGTACTTTACTTATTTTAGTATTTCTTATTGGTCTTTCTTTTGGGATAGACCTTCTTATGGGGTTTGAATTAATAACATCCCTGCGGAATGCTGTTAGTCCATTAGCTGTTATGGAGCCTGTAGAATATGTAATCTTTCTATCGCTCATTTTTATATATATTGGGAAGACTATGTACGAGTACTATCAAACGCAAAAACAATCTTAAGAAACAACCCTACAACCATTGTTCACTAAAAAAAGTGAGTACCTGGGTAGGTACTCACTTTTTTGTTTATGCTATTGTTGTTCCTCTGGTTTTTGGTAGTTATATTTTTCTCTGTCGACAAGTTCAAAACCTCTAGGAGTATAAAAACGAAGCAAGTCTCCATTTACAACCTTATCAGAAAGGTCTAATTTCCGTTTCACCATATCCTGGTATTTTTTCGCTTCATTTATTTGATTTTCATCAATGAACTCTCCAGTAGTTGAATCATAGAACTTTCCATCTGCTAGAGTATACTTTGGACTAACAAAATCACCATTGCGGAAGGGAATCAAGTCATCATGCTCCTCAGATAATAAGTCTGTTCCAAAATGAACGTATTTTTTGGAATCCAATCCTAGAAGATGCAGGAGTGTAGGAAGAAGATCAATTTGCCCGCTATATTCATGAATAACCTTGCCCTCAATGCCTGGTACATGTATAAGCAACGGGGTACGTTGCAATCCAGCACTTTCAAATGGTGTTACTTCTTTCCCAATAACCTGCTCCATTGCTTTATTATGATTATTGGATATCCCATAATGATCCCCGTACATGATAATAATGCTATTATCATATAAGCCTGATTCCTTCAAATAAGCAAAGAATTGCTCTAAAGCCTCATCTGCATATCGAGCTGTTTGAAAATAGTTATCAACCGTTTTATTCCCTGTTGTATGAGGGGCAATTGTCGCTTCTTCTTCAGCTAATTTAAAAGGATAATGGTGCGTAACAGTAATGAAATTTGCATAGAATGGCTGTGCCAAGGACTCTAAGTAAGGGATAGATTGCTCGAAAAATGGCTTATCCATCAAGCCATATTCTGCCATGTCTACTTCATTCATTTCATAATAACTAGAATCGAAGAAATGATCATATCCCATTGATTTATAGATTTCGTCTCGGTTCCAAAAGGTTCCGTTGTTTCCATGGAAAACAGCGGAAGTATATCCTTGTTGACCAAGTATTGCTGGAGCACTGTGATACGTGTTCAACCCTTTCGTTGTAAAAGCGGACCCTTGCGCCAACCCATACAATGAATTGGCAATCATAAATTCAGCATCCGATGTTTTGCCTTGAGCTGTTTGATGGAAGAAATTATCAAAGTACAGCATATTTGCTTCTCTAGTCAAGGAATTTAAGAAAGGCGTTACTTCTTCCCCATGGAGTTTATAATCAATGAGAAAATTTTGAATCGATTCCATATGAACATAAATCACATTCATATCCTTTCCAACACCAAAATATTCTGAGTTAGGAGAAGCCTGATTAGACCTTGTATAGTTAATAACTTCTGTAACGTCATCACTTTTTGCCAAAACCCTTTGTGCCGATGCTTTTGTGCTTTGGACGGTATCATAAATCGTGTAGTTGTACATTCCTAAATATTTAACAATGTAATTTCGGTCAAATCCTCTTGTTAACAACTCAGGGCGGTCTGCTTCTGCAATGGCAAGATTAAGCGAAGAAATACCTAATGCCAACAAAAAGACTGCGGCAACTTTTCTGCTCGTCAGATTTCTAACCTCTAAACGAACCTTTTTAAAAACAAGAAGACCTAGTAGCAAAAACCAATCTACAAAAAACAAGAGATCATAGGGTTTTAAGAGAGTCGCAATGCTACTACTAACATCTCCAAAATTTTGAGTCTGCGTCAATGTTGGTAGCGTAATAAAATCATTAAAAAAACGATAATATAAAACATTTGCATACATAAGTGTTGACATTAAAAAGTACAAAACCATTAACCACTTATATCTCTTCTTCCCCTTAAAGAAAAACACAAATCCCAAGAATAAAATGCTTGACCCTAGTGGATTGAAAAACAACAAAAAATGTTGGATGAAATTTTCAATACCTAATTGAAACTGTGAAATTTGGACGATGTAAGTTTTCATCCACAATAGAAAAACCGCAAAAAAGAAAAACCCCAAGAAACGGTTTAACAACTTATCTTTCGCAAACAACCAATCCTTCATAAATACCCTTCTTTCTTATACCATTTTTACTAGCAAGGCAGCACCTTCCTGTACTTACACTCACTGTAAAAATTATTTGCCGCTTTTAAAAAACCTAATGCATATAGGTTCATCGTATGTATCAATTACACTAAAAAAGCTTGCACTAAACCTAGTAACAAGAATTACCAAATCTATCAAACTTGTACTATATATTAGACGTAACCAATCCCAAAAAGTTTCTTTTTCTCGGAAATATTATCCATAATAAAAAAATATTGAAAATTTAGACCACATTTAAACCGAATCACCTATGAGCAGTTTAACTGCCTAATAGCCATTTTTACATCTATTTCCGAAAAATCCATCAGTTTTAAGGTATTTGAGCAACAAGGGATTAATACCAACTTTTTTAAAGCGAAAGACCTTACCAGCACTTAAACGAAAAAAACCCACCACAAGGGCAGGTTTTTCTATAGCTTGTTTTATTCAGTCACACTTCAATGATAATCGGGAGAATCATCGGTTTACGCTTCGTCTGTGCAAACAAATATTGTCCTACAGATTTCTTGATTTGTTGTTTTATACTTCCCCAATCATTCTTGTTACGTCCAGATTGTTCGTGAACGGTTTTGCTTACTAACCGGTTCACATCTTTTAATAATTCCTCATTATTTCGAGCATAAACAAATCCACGGGTGATTGTGTCTGGTTCTGAGACAAGCTTTCCATCCCTCTTCCCCATCGATAAAATAATCACTAGCATTCCGTCCTCTGAAAGTTGCTTGCGGTCCCGTAATACAACATCGCCCACATCTCCAACACCAATGCCATCTACGTAAATATTTCCTGCTTGAACACTTCGAGTTTGCCTAGCAATTGAGTCCTCAATATCAACAACATCGCCATTATTTAGAACAAACGAATTTCCTGGTTCAACTCCGACAGACTCAGCAAGCATTCTGTGATGATGAAGCATTCTTAGTTCCCCATGAATTGGGATAAAATAGGTTGGTTTCATTAAGCTAATCATCAACTTCAAGTCTTCCTGATACCCGTGACCAGATACATGCATGCCGGTCGTGCTACCGGAACCATAAATGACCTTTGCACCTAAAGCATATAAATTATCGACAATCTTTGTTACGTTTTTTTCATTTCCTGGTATTGGGCCTGCTGCAAAGATGACCGTATCCCCTGGGTAAATTTCAACACCACGGAAATTTCCAGTGGAAAGACGTGCTAACGCTGCATTTGGCTCCCCTTGGCTCCCTGTGCAAAGGATGACCACCTTTTCTGGGGGCAAGTCATCAATTTCATCAGGTTCAATGAGCATTCCTTCGGGCATATCTAAATACCCTCGTTCCATCGCAACCTCAACGACATTTACCATACTTCTTCCAAGTAAGGCGAGCTTACGGTCGGTAGCAATTGCAGCTTCGACCACTTGCTGAACACGATTAATATTCGAAGCAAAGGTGCTAATAATTACCTTCCCCTGCGCCTTCATAAAAGCTTCAGTCACATGCTCCCCAACCATTTGTTCTGATGGAGTAAAGCCAGGACGTTCGGCATTTGTACTTTCGGAAATAAGAAGCAATACTCCTTCACTACCGATTTTCGCCATTTTATGGAGGTCAGCGTATTGTTTATTTACGGGTGTTAAATCAAACTTAAAATCCCCGGTATGTACAACGGTCCCCTCTGGTGTGTGAAAAACGATACCCAAACAATCTGGAATACTGTGATTCACCTTGAAGAAATTCACTTTCATCTTATCGAAACTTAAACTTGAGTTTGAATCAATTTCGTTTAATTCCGTTTCTCTTAAGAGCTTATGTTCTTTTAGTTTTAATTCAATTAATCCCAGCGTAAAGCGAGTGGCATAAACAGGGACATTTAACTTCTTTAAAAAGAATGGGATTGCACCAATATGATCTTCATGTCCGTGTGTTAAAATTAATGCCTTTATTTTTTCACTATTTTCTTGCAAATAGCTAACATCAGGAATTATCAAATCGATACCAAGAAGACTTTCATCAGGAAACTTATTCCCGCAATCAATAATCACAATATCGTCACCATATTGGATGGCGTACATATTTTTCCCTACTTCATTCAAACCACCTAAGGCAAAAAACGACAAGCTATATTTTGTACTCACATCGAGGTCCTCCTACTTTTTATACTGATGTTATTATGCACGTTTGTTATTTTCTTTATGAAAAAAGGATGAATAATCGCAATACTTTTTTCAAAGTTCTACTAAATATAACTGCCTAGAAATTTCGGACACAAAAAAAACCAACCATTCACTAGAATGATTGGCTTAATTATTAGATCACTGTAAACAAACATACTTAATTGTCCGATTATAATCATTCCCTATTAATCCTTATCCGGACTATTAACCATTATTTTCGCTACTTGTGTTAAGCGATCGTAAAAAGCATTACCAGCCGGCTTGTCAGAAAGACCAATTTCATCAAACGCTCCCTTCATACAATATAACCAACGTTCTGCTCTTTTCGGTGTGATTTCAAATGGTAGATGACGTTGCCGCATTGCAGGGGGCCCAAACTCTTCGCTATACAAAGCTGGTCCTCCAAGAAATTGAGATAAAAACATTCTTTGCTTTCGCTGAATTTCTTCCATGTCTCCTTCAAACAACGGTTTGAGCTCCTCGTCAGCATATACACGTGGATAAAAAGCATGAACTAACTTATCCAGAGTCTCTTGCCCACCAATTTCTGAATATAAAGAGGTAAATTTATAATCCAAAGGACCACTTCCTTTTGGTTTTTCTTCTTATTATAATTGATTATCAAATTTAGTACTCCATCAACCTTGAAAATGGATTTTATGCAAATTGTAGTGTAGATAAAAAATCCCCCCCACACTTTGGGTGGGAGGTCACCTTAACATATTTAGTAGACCTATCGAAATACAATTAGCAATGTTAACCCAACATCTTAATAAACTCTTTCATAAACCCTGGTAAATCAGGCCATGCATGTCCGGATACAAGGTTACCTTGAACATGAAGGGGTTCATTTACATAGGTTGCACCTGCAGCTTCAACATCTGGCTTACAAGCGATATAAGCTGTCAGCTCTCGCCCCTTTATATATTGGTGAACTGTTGATAATACTAATGTAGCGTGACAAATAGCAGCTACCGGTTTATTTGCTTCAAAGAAATGGGCAACTATTTTCGGGACATGCTCATTCAATCGAATATATTCAGGTGCTCTGCCGCCTGGTATGATTAGTCCATCGTATTCTTCAGGATTTACCTCATCAAACGAGAGATGTGCATCGATTAAGTAGCCTTTACTTTCCGTATAAGTATCCCAGCCAATAAAATCATGTACTACAGTTTGGAGCTTCTTTTTTGATGGAGCGGCAATTTGGACATCATAGCCTTCCTCCAAGCACCTAAAATAAGGATAATAGATTTCTAATGCCTCAACCGCATCTCCCGCTAATAGTAACACTTTCTTCGCCATCACCTATTCCTCCTCTTAAAATCAGAGTAATTCCTTTAGTATATATTCAAAGCTTTTCCACTAGTTTCCTCTAATGTTTTGAAATGTTAACAAAATCTTCAAACTCTTTTTGTCATTCACACACATTCTGCCGTCAGGGACAACGTGTTATTTTGTTGCTACTCCTCACTCACTCGTCCAATAAACCCTGTTTTTCTAGTCATATATCCATATCGGAATTCAGGTTTAATTTGGATTATTCCTTTGTAAATTTGATGTAACATTAGAAATGTAAAACTCTTCTGTCAAAGTAAGGAAAAGTCTTGATGGCTTGTAAAAAGATCTATTTTTAAATGGATCCTAGAAAAAATTCACTCTTCTTTAACGTTGGACTAAGTTTGAAATTTAGTGTTAAGAAACAACCACATCTTTTGTCTTAAATTCTATACCACGGGGAATTTTTCAGACATTAACAGCAGTTATCAAGTTGTTTAAACCGCCTGTAATGTAGATGAATCGACATGATTTTTAAAAAGGCTTGTTTATACTTGGCTTTAGTTTTGATGGAAGGGAGTTGAAAAACGGCTAGTTTCATTTAGGTTTACAATCCTTAAATAAATCATAATAGGAGGAATAATCATGATAGCAAATAAGAGTTGGAAATTAGCAGTTGTATTCGTTACATTTATGGTACTAGCGGCTTGTGGCAATACTCAAGACATAGAAGGCGAGATATCTCCTCAGGAAGAACCAGTTAATGGTAATGTAAACCAAGAAGAACAAAATGGTGAAATCGAAACAGAAGGATCTATTGAAGGTGAAATGAACACAGAAGATTCCCCATCAAGTGAAGTGGAGGGAGACGGATCACTGGAAACTGAAGTGAATCCAGAAGGAAACGAAAGTGAACTTGACGCAGAGATTGACGCAGAACTTGAAACAGAAAGTGACCTTTCGGATGAGGAAACCAAATAAACTTTTTAGAAATCCCGTTCCTTGGATGGTTCCACTAGACACCGACCAAGGAACGGTTTTTCATTCATTGAATCCTCCCTATCTATCGGAAAAACCAGAATTACTATATAATGAAACTAGTTTAAAAGAAAGCCCTTTCAACTTAAGAGTTGACTCAATTGTAGAATATAAGGAGGAAATAATGAATCGCTTTTCAATCAACGGGCTCTTTGCCGTGACAGAATGGATCACCAGGCTGGCCTATGTTAACTTACTATGGATAGGATTTTCCTTATTAGGTCTTGGCATCTTTGGTTTTTTTCCTGCAACCATTTCGATGTTTACCGTGATTCGTAAATGGCTTATCGGTGAAACAGATATCCCAGTGTTTCAAACCTACTGGACTACTTATAAAAAGGAATTTGTAAAAAGCAATGGTTTAGGTCTGATTGTTCTGGCTGTTGCTGGCTTAATTGTTCTTGACTTAGTTTTTATGAAAAACAATGGTACTAGTTTTACTAGCATTATACATATTCTTTTATACTTGTTTATTTTCACTTGTGTCATGACGTTGTTCTATCTGTTCCCGGTTTATGTCCATTATAATGTAAAGTTTTTTGCAATTTTCAAGAATTCTTTTTTAATCATGTTGATTAACCCTCTTGCTAACCTCGTCATGATTAGTGGGATTGTTGCAGTATACTTTGTCGTGAAAACCTTTCCTGGCATCGGCTTTTTCTTTGGTGGCAGTATAACCTCGATGATTATAATGGCCGCATGCTATGTCTCTTTTAATAGGGTTGATCAAAAAAAACAAACCTCAGAATCTATATAAAAATAAGGCAGATAGGAAAGTTCCTCTAGTTTTAGTGGAAACCTTCTTATCTGCCTTAGTTATTGAATTTCGGGAATGTTTTCCTCATAAAATCATCCCTTGATAGATCCTGAGGAAATCCCCTCAACGATTTTGTCACTTAATAATAAGAATGCAATTAAAATGGGAACGATACTAATGACAAGTGTTGCTCCTATTGCACCCCAATCGGTTAAATACTGTCCAACAAAGTTATTGATTCCAACCGTCAATGTTTTCCATTTATCAGAGCTAATAAAGGTATTCACGAACACAAATTCATTCCAATTGTAAATCATATTAATGATAACCGTAGTTGATAAAACAGGGATTGTCATTGGAAGCGTCACTTGGAAAAAGATTCGGTGAATCGAACATCCGTCCATCACTGCCGCCTCTTCAATTTCCCTTGGAAGGGTCTTATAAAATCCAAGTAAAATCATGATTGTTAACGGTAAATTAAATGCCGTGTAAGACAAGATAATCGAAACTGGATTATCGATTAAATTTAAGTTGTTATAAAAATTAAACAATGGAATCAATGTTGAATGCAACGGAATCATATACCCCACCATGAATAGTCCAAGCACAAGTCCACTAAGTTTCCAATGCATTCTGGTAATCGCAAATGTTACAAAACTAGCAAAGATTACAGTTAGAAACACTGCAAGTAACGTCATCCATACACTGTTGAAAAAATAGAGCCCAATGTTTCCTTGAGTCCATGCCTTCGTATAATTTCCCCATTGTGGGTCCTGTGGTAAGGCGAATGGTGACATTCCAAAAACTTCTGAATTGGTTTTTAATGAGAAAATGACCAACCAAACCAATGGGTAAATCTGAACGATTGCGAACCCTCCTAATATTACATAAAGAAGGCTATAACCTATCTTGTTCCAATAAGATTTCTTAGGTTCTTTGGGAATAGAAAGGTTCGGTGTTGTTTGTTTTTCAGTCGCGAGCTGACTCATCTTGTTTCACTCCCCCTTAATATTGAACATCGTCATTTTTAGATTTCGTTAATCTCGAAGTTAACCATGTCATACCAAGACAAATGACAAGTAAACCAAAACCAATTGCACTCGCATAACCAAAATTATTCAACTTAAACGCTTCTTTGTACATATACGAGGCCATTACTTCACTTGCCCCGTTCGGTCCGCCACCTGTCATAACGTAAATTAAATCAAAATATTTGAGTGACCCAACAATTGCAAGCATAATCGTTACCTTAAATACCCCAGAAATCAGTGGGATTTTGATTTTAAAAGCAATCTGTAATGGGGTTGCACCATCAATTTTTGCTGCTTCAACAATCTCTTCTGGAACATTTTTTAACGCTGCATAATAAATCAGGATATAAAACCCTGCATACTGCCAAACTATTGGAATAAAAATCGCATACAACGCAATGTTTGGATCGGCAAGCCATATTGGAGTATTTTGCACTCCAAAAAACTCTAGCAAACGATTTGCCATTCCGTTCGATGGATCAAAAATTTTCAACCAAAGTTGGGCAATGGCAACAGATGATAATAACATTGGGATTAAGTAAATTTTTCTTAAGATGTCAGCTCCTTTTATTTTACTTGCTAAAACTAGTGAAATAGCTAAATAAATGAGTAGACTAAGTGTTGAGAAAAGAGCCAGTAGAAAAGAATGGCCGGCACTAGTCCAGAACTTTCCATCTTGCATCAACTTTATATAGTTATCCAAACCGATAAAGGTCATTTCACCTATTCCGTTCCAATCCATTAGACCATAATAGCCTGTTAATACAATCGGGATATAGATAAGAACAAGAATAAGGAGTAATGCCGGAAGCGTATAAAGGGTAATGACAAATTTATTAGACATTACATTTCTCATGTTTTGCCCTTCCTTTCTATGAAGAAGAGGACATATTAAGCAATATGCCCTCTTTTTATGCTTTTCTTATTCTTCCGCAGCAAGTGCATCCTCTTGTGTTTTAGCGAACTCTTCAGGGCTTACTTCTCCACCAAACAATGCCTGAATCATGTTCAAGTGAACATCTGCAACGCCAGCTGACATTTGAACATCCGCGTATAAGGTAATGTTCGATGCACTACCTAAGTCATCAAGAATGTCAATGTACAATTGTGCAAGGTCTGCACCTGATGTATCAACCTTTGTAGCAGGAATAACACCTGCTTCTGTTACCGAACGCTTACCCCATTCTTCAACTAGGTAAGAAACAAAATCTTTTGCTACATCTTTAACTTTAGATTCTTCAGATACAAACAGTCCAACACCAGGACCACCTACAAAACTATCAATATCCCCTTTTCCACCTTCATAGGTAGGGAACTTAAAGTAACCAATTTTGTCTTTGAACTCCTGTGGAACATCAGGGCTAGTTGTGTAGTTTGGCAACTCCCAAGTGCCCATGATATACATTCCTGCTTGTTCATTCATAAAGTGACCTTTCGCTTCATCATTTGATAATCCGTTATATCCTTTAACAAAAGCACCCATCTCTACAAGCTTTTCTAGCTCTTCAGCAGCTTTTACTAAAGCTGGATCTTCAAAGCTTCCTGTGCGATTGATGGCATTGTTTAAGGCTTCAGGTCCCCCGATGCGGTCTGCAAGATACATATACCACATTGAACCAGTCCAACGATCTTTGTTACCTACTGTTGCTGGAGTAACCCCATTATCAGCTAATGTTTTAACTACATTTAAAAATTCATCATAAGTAGTTGGAACCTCTAAATTATATTTTGCGAAGATCTCCTTATTGTAGTAGACTGGCGCAATATTTAATTCAAGAGGTAAACCATACGTTTTATTATCAAGTGCGAATGCTTCAACTGTACCTGGTACAAATTGATCTTTAAGCCCGGCATCAAGTACATCATCTAAAGGCGCAAACATATTCCCCTCAACGAATGGTTGCATATACCCCGCTGCCCAAGTAATCCCTACATCTGGAAGCTCATTAGAAGCAGACAGAACTTTGATTTTTTCCTTGTATTGCTCGTTTGCTAAGATTTCAGTTTGAATGTCTACATCAGGATTCTCATTCTCATAAGCTTTAATGATATCGTCCACAATGGTAAACTGCGCCTTCGAACTTCCTTCCGGCCATAGATGCATCATTTTCACAACTGTTTTATCACCACTTGATGATGATGACTCTCCTTCATTTTCAGACGAACTTGATGATGAACATCCGCCTAATACTAGACCGCCTAGTAAAGCAAGAGACATCGCTACAGAAAACGCTTTCTTTTTCATCAATTCGAAACCCCCTTTTTTCTATTTATCAGTAATTCCTTACAACTTAAAGTCTATCACCCTAGTTCTCATCTAAAAAGGCAACAACGATTAGGAGAAATACCATTTTTTTTAGGTTTGTGAATAAATTTCCACTTCCCTAATCTGAATGAGTGATTTTCTTCGTCATTCATAAAGATGGTTCACGATTTAACTTTCTATAGGCACTAGGGGTTATCCCCTCCAGTTCCTTAAAGATCTTTATAAAATACTTTGCGGTTTTATAGCCGGATTCCTCTGCAATTTCATTGATTGGAAGGGTGGTTGAGATGACTAATTCCTTGGCACGTTGAATCCGTCGTCTCGTCAAATACTCACTAAAAGTCAGCTCTACTTGCTCCTTGAATAAAACACTAAAATAACTTGGATTCAAATGAACGTGAGCGGCAACATCCTTTTGGTTGATATCATCTTTTAAATGCTGACCAATATAAACCATTGCCTCTCGTATTGTATCTCGAGTCGAATCCCTCTTCGTTGTCGCATGGACAATTTTATCATCCACAACCCTTTCAATAATTCCTGCCCTTTCTTGTTTCGCCAGAACAGCAACGGCTTCCTCCACTGCTTCGATTAACTTCTTTTTGCCTATAGGCTTCAGGAGATAGTTGACTACCCCTAACCTTAAAGCCTCCTGCGCATATTCAAACTCTGAATAGGCAGATATTACAATTACCACAGGAGACATGTCTTTTTCTTTGAGTAAATTAACGAGTTTTAACCCAGTGATTTCAGGCATTCTGATATCCGTAATCATAATATGTATTCTTCTTTTCTCAATCAGCGCAAGAGCCTCTTCGCCGTTAGCTGCAGCGAGAATTGAATAGGAACCATCATTCCAGTTTTCCAAGGTTTTTTGAAGGCCTTGTCTTGTTCTATGTTCATCATCGACAATCAAGATATTTTTCGCGACCAAGCTATTCTCCCCCATCTGTAGGTATTATAAATGAAATTTGCGTTCCGTTTTTTATTGCACTACTGACTGAAAGTTCTGTTTCTTTATTTTCTTGATAATAAAGTTTAAGGCGCTTATAGACATTGGAAATAGCCATCCCTTTCCCATTCCCATTTATCGGAGGGGCCTCCCCAGTTTTCATTAACTTTAAAATAGAATTTAGTTTTTCTTTGTCCATCCCTGGACCATCATCCGTGACAGAAATCTTGATAGTTTCAACATCAGCCTTTTCAACGGATACGGAGATTTGACATTGGCCAAGTTTATTTCCAGCACCGTGTAGGATAGCATTCTCAACTAATGGTTGAATAATCAGTTTAGGAATTCTCACAAACTGATACTCTTGCGGAACTTCAATCTTACACTGTAATCGATCGCCAAAACGCATTGTCATAATATCCATATAGTCTTCAATATGCTTCATTTCATCTTTTATAAAAACCCATTCGTCGTCTGTTTCCTTTGTAATTGTGTAGCGAAATAAATCAGACATCGCGAGTACTCGTTCAGATAATTCATCTTCATTCTTTTCTACAAGTGACCAATGAAGAGCATCCAGAGTGTTAAACAGAAAATGCGGATTTATCTGCGCTTGAAGTGCTTTGAGTTCACTTCTATTTCTTAGGATTTCTTTTTGATAGACCATTTGAATTAAATGATTCGTTTCCTTCACGAGCTGATTATAAGTACTATTTAGTTCATTCACCTCATAAACAGAAGTTGTGCTAGGATTTGATTGTAAAGACCCATCTCCGGCACGTTGCATCGTTTTCGTTAGTTTGACGATTGGACTCGTGATGACCGTTGAAAGGAAAAAGGAACTAATTGTAAAAATAATCAAGCCCGCAATCCCAGATAATATAATCCCTGTACGGATTCCTGAAATTCCGTCTGTGAGTACGCTAACGGGCGTTAAAATTAGAACTGTCCATCCTGTAACCTTAGAGGATTGTTTGGTAACTATATAATCTTTACCATTTAGTTGAACAATTGATTGTCCACTATTAATAATTGGGCTAATATCGCCCTGAAAGTTGGATACGATAGGCTGATTTTCTTGGTTTAAAAGGATAGAGTACTGGTTAGTTTCATCCGTTAAGTCCTTATTTGTAAATTGAAAATGTTCACGGTAAATACTAATTAGGAGGTAACCACCATTCCGATATTGTCTTTCCATTAAATTTACTCTTCGAAGCGCAAGAAAATTATTTTTGTCATTTGGATCTAGACCTACCCAAACTAAGCGACCTTTTGCCTTGTTTGCTTGTTCAATCCAGTTTTCATCAATTCTATTTAATAGACTTTCCTCGTCTAAAGGAAGCACTCGATTTTGATTATTTGAAAATAGCTGAAAAGAAAAAACTCCGTCTGTGTTTGCTGTAATAATATTTGTAAACCCCATTAAGCTTTGCCGATCATGAAAAGTTATTTCTTTTCCGTCATATTCCTTCGTTAACAGTTCTTGAACTCCAGTATTTGTAATCACAAGCTTAGATGCCATGTTTATTTGCTCATACAACGATTCAAATCTACCGTTTGCTTCTATTGCTACTTGTTGTATTTGTTTTTCAGCATTATTTTTCAATAGTGAGGAAACTTGGTTTAAAGTTAAAAGACTCACAATCAATAAAACAATCACCATCACAAGTATAAAGATAAATAAAATCTGGTTTCGTAACGTATTCCATTTTCTAATTTTACTGAACATACCGTTATCGCCTTTCTATATAAAGGTTATAGAATTATAATTTCTAATAATAGTATAACTCTTTTTATGAAAGCGTTTGTATATTTTTTATTTCCTCATATGTATAAGAATTCTGGAAATTTCACCTTGATATTCATGTCTATTTCTGTTATATTACAGATAACTACATACTTTCTTATTTCAATCATTTTGAAGTGAGGATAGAGGTGCATAGACCATTAGTAAGCAATTTGAGGATAATGAGGTCCGATGATAATTGCCGAAAGGGGGATTTGCCGAAGCTTCAAGAATCTCATTTTTCTTGAAGTTGGTTCTGTCATTTAATAAATGCAGGACTGTCATATAGGAGACTATATGGAGGGCTATCTTACGCGCAGAAGCGATATCTATTAGATTGTTTCTACTGCAACAGCGTACCCTCGTTGTTGCTTTTTTGCGTTTACCATTGAGGTCCTTCTCCACGAATAGAAAATTTAATGAAAAGGATGAGGAGAAAAATGATAAATTTAGGCCAAGTATTAACAGCAATGGTGACTCCATTCGATGCAAATGGGGATATTGATTTTGATGCAACTAGAAATTTAGTGAATCATTTAATTCAAAATGGAACTGATGGAATTGTGGTCGCTGGGACAACTGGAGAATCCCCTACTTTAACAACAGAGGAAAAAATCTCGTTATTTAAATTCGTTGTCGAAGTGGTCGAAGGAAGAATCCCTGTCATCGCGGGAACTGGATCGAACAATACTAGGGCCTCAATTTCCTTAACAAAGGAAGCTGAAAAAGCCGGTGTTGATGGGATTATGCTCGTAGCTCCCTACTATAATAAGCCCTCACAAGAAGGTTTATATCAACATTTTAAAACCATAGCAGATGCCACTCCCCTACCTGTTATGCTTTACAATATTCCTGGTCGAAGTGTTGTTAATCTATCTGTTGATACGGTTGTTCAACTTTCACAGATTAATAATATTGTTTGCATTAAAGAGGCAAGCGGAGATTTAGATGCGATGGCAGAAATTATCAGCAGGACATCTAGCGATTTCACTTTGTATAGCGGCGATGATAGTATGACGTTACCAGTGTTATCCATCGGCGGTGCTGGTGTCGTTTCCGTTGCCTCCCACATCATTGGCAATGAGATGCAGGAAATGATTACGAATTTTAAAAACGGAAAAATTCAATCAGCTGCTTTCACGCATCGTACACTTCTTCCAACAATCAAAGCCTTGTTTACGGCACCTAGTCCGGCTCCAGTAAAAGCTGCCTTGAATATGAATGGGGTTGACGTTGGCGGAGTTCGCTTGCCGATGATTCCACTTACAGATGAACAACAAAGAGTATTAAAAGAATTTGTCGGACCCGTTAGGAATCAAGAAGGCATGTTTACTTCATGATTTAAGAACAAATAGCCTGTTACACTGTCTTCAAAGACCTGTGTAACAGGCTATTTTCTTGTTTAGCCTCCATTCCTTCTTTCAGAGTTTCTTTTAAGATTCTGACGGTTGTGAGCGGGCTAACCATGACAGACGTCACTAGCAAAGGCTATAGAAAAGGAATATAATGAGACCATTCATTAACTTTTAATTAGTTGATGGTCATAAACGTTCAAACAACAAATGCTAAATATCCTTAATTTATGCTTAGCATGGTTATGAAAGGATTGATAACTCTTGGCAACTACACATGTATTTACAAAAGAAGAAGAAATATCAAATTCAATTACACATGGCATCGGTGCCTTGCTTAGCGTTGCGGCGCTTGTAATATTAATCGTTTTTGCCTCTCTTTATGGGACAGCCTGGCATGTTGTCAGTTTTACCTTATTTGGGGTGACGATGGTTCTTTTATATACCTCTTCCACCCTAGTTCATGCGCTACGTCCCGGCCGCGCCAAAGATATTTTTGAAATTATGGACCATTCTTCCATTTACTTCTTTATTGCTGGAACCTATACTCCATTTTTGTTCCTTGCAGTGCAAGGTTGGATAGGATGGACATTATTCGGGATTGTCTGGGGTATGGCCGTCGGTGGGACCATCTTTAAATCGTTTTTCGTAAAAAAATACCTATTTACTTCTACAATTCTTTATGTCGTGATGGGGTGGTTAATCGTCTTTGCTTGGAATGATTTAGCTGCCAATCTTCACCCCAGTGCTTTGCTACTATTAGCCATCGGGGGAATTCTTTATACAGTCGGTGCGATTTTCTATATGTGGAAGCTATTCAAACACCATCATGCGGTATGGCATTTGTTCGTATTAGGTGGGACGATTTGTCACTTCTTTTCCGTACTTTATCTTCTCCCCTAAAAAGGGCTTCCTACTATCAATTTATAGATTAAACTGCCCTGAGCTAGTTGTCTCGGGGCAGTTTTTATTTTATTAATACCTTGTAACTCTCCTCGTCATGATATTCATAAAGTCATTTGCAAAAGCTTGGTAATTAAAGTCTATCGCAATCCGTTCGAGTGTCTCGGGTGGTTCATCATCAGGTTTTGCTCGAAAATCCGCAATCGTTCTCCCCCTTGAAAGCTCGGATGTATCGACTCTAACTCGACGCGGAATATAGTGAAAATATTGAGGATTTACAAGTGCAAAGAGTGTAACTGAATCATGCATCGGTGCGCCATTAAGACCAGGAATCAAATTCTTGTAGGCATCAATATAAAATTCAATAATCGGTTTCATTAGAGACGAAAAAGGGTTGGATTGATAAACAGCAATGGTATCAAGCATTTGTGTGGTCACTGTAGCGCGATTGGTTACATTAAGTGGGATAATGGTTATATTTCTCCCCTTCTCCAATACAAGATCCGTCGCAATAGGATCTCCATGAAAATTTGCCTCTGCCACCGCTGTTACATTTCCAGGGTAGTTAAACGCACCACCCATCAAGTAAATCTCCTTCACTGAGTGAAGCAGTTCCGTACCAGACAAGATGAATGAGGCGGCTAAGGAAGTTGACCTTCCCGTATCAACAATACTCAAATCCCCTTTGTTTTTACTTATTAATTCATGCACGGCACCAAACCGGTGTACATTTGTGACTAGGTTTTCGGGCGGACGGATTGGCCCCAAGCCGTCTTCCCCGTGGATTTCTGGATAATAGGTGACCACCTCCCCAGAAAATGGGCCTGTGGCTCCTCTAATAACGGGAATATCTGGTCTCCCGGCCAATTGTAGTAGATAGGATGCATTGGCTGTCGCTTGTTTTTCGTCAACATTTCCATAACCAGTTACGATTCCAACTAAATCAATTTGCGGATGTAATAATGCGTAAATAATCCCAATTGCATCATCAATTCCTGGGTCACTGAAAAGCAATACCTTTTTCATACTTTCTCTCCTTAAAACGTATTTAGCCTTTGTATGAATATATTATTTGTGCAGACAGACTAGGTGAATGTCCAATGCCTATTTACTAAAAATTCATATAGGAAAGGTTAAAAGGTATACCCTGTAACCAACATTTTAAGGAATATTATTTTGAGCAACGGAATAAGTTAATTTCTTTCCACTAGAGCATACTAAAATTGATACTTTCAAAAAGGGAGTTGAATGTACATGTCAAAACAAGGCAGACAACATCAAAATCAAACGAGAGAACAAATCGAGAAACAAGATAATCGAAATGATATTGAATTAGGAACTGAATTTCAAGTTGGAAATACTCAATCACAAAGTCAGAAAAAAAGTGGGCGTCAAGTGAACAAAAAATAACCTCATTCGAGGTTATTTTTTGTTCACTTGTTTTGTTTAGTTTTTAGCCAGACCCATATCATTGACACGATGAGTGCAATTAAGGACGCGAATAAAAAAGTTTGCCTTAACCAATAGGATAAGTGGTGAAACATCATACTTTTCCCCATCATCATCCCCATGGATACTGGAGGAAACCAAACCATTCTAAAAACAGAAAGTAGAAAGGAAATCCCAAATGCAGCAGAAAAGATTAGAATCATCATCGGTAAATGCCGTCTCATATGATCACCTTTATTCTATTTTATAGCCGATTCCCCAAACCGTTTTAATAAATGACTTATCGACTCCTGCTGCCTTCAATTTATCCCGTAAATTCCGAATATGAGAGTCGACCGTTCGATCTTCTCCCATAAATTCAATCCCCCACACTAGTTCTACCAGTTGCTCTCTGGATAGCGCCTTGCCCTTATGTTCAAGCAAAGAACGAAGGAGATCAAATTCAGTTTGAGTCAAATTAATTTTGTTATGATCAAAGGAAACATCCCTAGCGGCAAGGTTTAATTTTACCCCTAGGTAGTGAATCGTTTCAGACTCAGTTTCAGGTTGAACTTGGTTTTGTTTAGACCTACGCAATAATGCTTGAACCCTTGCCATCAATTCTGCTTCATCAAAGGGCTTAACCAAATAATCATCGGCCCCACTCGATAAACCGGTTACTTTGTCTTGAATTGATCCTTTTGCAGTCAGCATGATAACAGGGATATCTGATATTTGTCGGACTTTCTCTATCGTTTCCCAGCCATCCAACACAGGCATCATCACATCAAGGATCATCAAATCATAGTCATTTCTAACAATCTGATTGTAAGCTTCTTTGCCATTTTCCGCTTCCTTCACCAAATAATTTTCTTGCTGCAAATACAGCCTTAACAGCTGTCTCATTGGAAATTCATCGTCAACTACCAGAATTTTTTTCATCTTCTTTTTTCTCCAGTTTTGATTATTTATGGTAAATTGTAAAAGTTGTCCCGCTATTTTCCGTACTTTCTACTCTGATATCACCACCATGTGATTGAATGATATTCTTCACGACATACAGACCCAATCCACTTCCCCCAGTTTTCCGTGTCCTGGAACTGTCAACACGATAAAAACGGTCCCAGATTTGTTCAAGATGGTCCGCTGGAATCCCAATACCTGTATCGCTAATTTCAATTGCTACAAAATCGTTCGTTGTATAAGTAAGAACCGTAATTCCACCTTCAATTGTATATTTGATTGCATTTTCGACAAGATTGTAGATCACTTGTTCCATTCTTTGGACATCAATAGAAGTATCTGGGACATCTAAAAGCTCAGCTGATAGAGCAACCCCCTTCTCTTCCGCCTCTGGCTTAAGGTTTATAATCACTTTTTGGATAACGGGATTTATATTTGCTGTTTCTTTATTCAATTCAAATTTCCCTACCTGTAGCTTGCTCACATCTAATAAGTCATTGACAAGAAAGGTAATTCTTTTTGCTTCTTTATTAATGATGTTTAAATACTCTTCTTGCTCTTCCGGTTTTGTGATAATCCCTTTCGTTAAAATATCACTGTACCCTTTGATATACGTTAAAGGGGTACGGAGTTCATGAGAAACTGTTGCAAGAAATTCATTTCGGCTATCGTCAAATTCTTGCAGCTGTTCCCCTAGAGATTGAATCGATTCCCCAAGTTGAGCTAATTCATCATTGCCACTGACTGGAATTATTTGTTTATATTTCCCTAGGGCCATTTTATTGGTTGCTTCCTTCATCGTAATCAGTGGCTTTGTTAACATCCGTGACATAAATCCAATTAGCGCTAAAGCTAATAGAACAATCCCAAAACTGGTAACAATCATCACAATATTAAGCACCACAACAATTTCACGTAGTAAACTCGTCGGGTAATACATATAAACATAACCTTGATAATTTCCAATTGGAGAAATGGATATTAGATAATCATGCTCTCGCCAATCCTCTTCAATGAGTCCCCCCTTATGTATTTCATCACTATGAAGCATATGTTCTTTCATATCCTCATCAGGCACAACAGAAGATGCAAGAATATTTTGATTAGAATCAGCAATCAAGACATCGGTTGTAACATCGGTTTCCATTTTCACTACATGCTCAATGGTCTCTTGATGAAACTGTTTCTCCAGAACATTTGCATGGTTATTACCCCGAACAACCAAATCCTGCTTGATATAATCAATAAATAAATTCGTAAACGCACTATATAAAATGAATCCTAAAATAAAAAATAATCCAATAAATATTCCACTAAAAAGAATTCCAAGCTTTATTGAAATGCTGTTCATTTTAAAACGTCTTTTCATCCACATTCTCCTAAACAAATTTACCAGCCCAACTATTTATATCATAAATCAAAAATATTGAGATTGTATGAAGAAATTTAAAAATAACCAATAACAATAAACCTTTCTTTATTGTTATTGGTTATCAAAAATTTTCAAAGGCCAAACCTGCTATTCGGTTTGGCCTTTGCTATTTCAATAAATTAAGTAGAACTCCAGAGACTCAATCATTAATCGTTTAAAATCTCGAACACCTAATGTCCGATTTCCTCACTTGGATGTTGTGGAGTATCTGGCTCCAACGCTTTGGAATAAATCCCATATCCACCCATGACTACTAACAAATATACAATTGCTGCAATCGTCCATTTTTTTACCATCTTGGACTCTCCTTATAATTTTACTTTCTGTAACCGTAAGGCATTCAAGACAACTGAAACAGAACTGAATGCCATCGCGGCACCAGCGAGCCATGGTGCTAGGAAGCCTAATGCGGCAATAGGAATACCTAGGGTGTTATATCCAAAGGCCCAAAATAAGTTTTGTCTGATATTTTGAATTGTCTTTTTGCTCATGAATATCGCATCAGCAATACTGTTTAGATCACCACGAATCAGCGTAATATCAGCAGCCTCCATGGCAACATCCGTACCTGTTCCTATTGCCATCCCGATATCGGCTACAGCGAGGGCAGGAGCATCATTGATTCCATCGCCGACCATAGCAACCTTTTTCCCTTGTGCCTGCAACTTCTTCACTTCTTCTGCTTTCCCTTCAGGAAGGACCTCAGCAATAACATGGTCAATGCCAACCTCAGCAGCTATCGCTTTTGCAGTTTGCTGATTATCCCCTGTAATCATGATGACGTCAAGACCCATCTCTTTCATTCGCTTTACAGCAGCTTTTGACGTTTCTTTAATTGTGTCGGCTACGGCAACGATACCAGCAAACTCGCCATCAATGGCCACCAACATGGCTGTTTTTCCTTCCCGTTCAAGGGCCTCCATGTTCCCTAGGACCTTTGTAATCTCTACTTGATACTTATTCATGAGTTTTCTTGTGCCAACTAATAGCTCTTTGCCTTCAATACTAGCTTTTATTCCAAAACCAGGTATCGCCTCGAATGACTCCACATCTCTTAAGGTGATTCCCTTTTCTTTAATTCCTACAACAATCGCTTCTGCAAGTGGGTGCTCAGATTGCTTTTCTGCAGAGCCAACGAGAGCAAGGAAATCTTCTTCTGCAAACGGACCCGCTACATGTATATCCGTTAAAACTGGTTTTCCGTTTGTCACGGTTCCCGTTTTATCTAAAATAACGGCTTCAATTCGGTGAGTCATTTCCAAATGCTCTCCACCTTTAAATAGAATGCCGAATTCCGCGGCACGACCAGATCCTGCCATAATCGAGGTTGGTGTCGCAAGTCCCAATGCACACGGGCAAGCAATAACCAATACAGCAATCATTTTTTCTAATGCCTCAGCAAAATCTCCAGGTACCATCCAGAGGTACCAAACCAAAAAGGTAATCACGGCAATCCCAACAACAATTGGAACGAACACGCCTGATATTTGGTCCGCAAGTCGCTGAATGGGTGCCTTTGAACCCTGCGCCTCTTCAACCACTTTAATGATTTGTGCTAGTGCAGTATCTCTTCCCACCTTCGTGGCTTCAATCTTTAAAAACCCATTCTTATTAATCGTTGAACCAATTACTTCATCGCCTGATTTTTTATCAACAGGAACACTTTCCCCTGTTAACATTGATTCATCAATGGCTGATTGTCCCTCGACAATCACTCCATCAACTGGGATTTTTTCACCTGGCTTAACATGAACAACATCCCCAACGACTACTTCTTCAAGTGATACCTCTTGTTCGATTCCATTTCTTTCGATAATGGCTGTTTTCGCCTGCAATCCCATTAACTTTTTAATTGCTTCTGAAGAACGCCCTTTAGCTTTAGCTTCAAATAATTTTCCCAATATGATCAACGTTATTAGAATAGCACTAGTTTCATAATAAAGCTCAACCATGTGGGCATTTGTTCCGATGGAAGCATTGGACAAATAAAGACTGTAAAAATAGGCTGCAGAAGTCCCCAGTGCCACTAGGACATCCATGTTTGCACTTTTATTTTTCAATGCTTTATATGCTCCAATATAAAACTGCTTCCCTATTACAAATTGGACAGGTGTTGCAAGGGCAAACTGTACCCATGGATTTAAGAACATGTCGGGTACATAAATAAAGGACGTAAACGAAAAATGTCCAACCATGGCCCATAGCAAGGGTAGCGATAAAATCGCTGAAAAAATAAATTTACCCGTTTGTTTTTCAATTTCCAACTGGCGATAATCTGCGGTCTCCTGGCTTTTTTCTTCTTCCTTTATATGTGCTCCATACCCTAATGACTCTACCTTTTTAATAATATCCGCTTTTGAGACAAGCGAAGGATTAAACTCAACCGTTGCCCGTTCAAGGGCAAGATTGACATTTGCGATTGAAACTCCTGGCAACTTATTTAACCCCTTTTCAACTCTAGTTGAGCAGGCGGCACATGTCATACCTGTAATTTCAAACTCTGATTTTTCGGTAACTACATCATAACCAAGATCCTTCACCTTTTTTTCCAAAGCAGCAACATTCGTCACGGATGGATCATATTTGATTGAGGAACGTTCCAAAGCTAAGTTGACCGAGGCGTCTTCCACCCCATCCAATTTTTTTAATCCCTTTTCAATTCTGACCGCACAAGCCGCACATGTCATACCTGAAATTTGTAAGGTAGTTTCCTTTGCATTTTGACTCATCATTTTATCCCCCTATACCTATGCAGGGTATATAGATTTATAAAAAGGAACGTGCTAAAAAATTAGCACGCTTTCTATTCCATTAGATTTAAGCTACATCATACCCTTGGTCATCAATTGTTTCTTTGATTTTTTCAATAGTCACAACTCCGCTGTTAAACTCAACTTCCACTGTTGCTGCATCAAGATTTACCTGAACAGAATTAACACCTTCAAGAGCACCTACACTGCCTTCTACCGCTTTAACACAATGACCACAAGACATTCCTGTTACATTTAAAGTTACTTTTTCCATGAGAAAATCCCCTCTCAACCGATTATTTTTTCATTAATTTTTGAATTGTAACTAGAAGTTCATCCACAACCTCATCGTCACCCTCTTGGATACGTTCAACCACACAACTTTTCATATGACCCTCCAAAAGAATCTTTGCAACACTGTTTAGTGCTGCTTGCGTTGCGGAAATCTGTGTAATGACATCATCACAGTAAGTATCCTTTTCAATCATTCCTTTTATTCCCCGAATCTGTCCTTCAATACGATTAAGTCTTGTGACCATATTGGTTTTTAACTTATCCGAATGGTGACTCTTACGTTCAGAATGTTCGGAATGACAGCCTCCATCACAAGAATCCAGAACAACTTTAGGCTCAATGATCTCCATTACACCACCTCCTTGATAAAGCAATCTTACTATACCCCTCTATAGTATGTAAAGTAGTTAAAACTGTTATTCAAAAATTGTTCACATGTAATTTCTTTTATTTACCTTTTGCCTATTCTGTAAAAAGCTAAAGGCACTCTTCAGCGTACAAAAAAAACAGCTGATTTCTCAGCTGCTTTTCCTTACATCATTTGAAAGTTATTACTTTTTGAAGATCCACCTGTGCCGTGCATGTTTTTATAATGTTCAATTACTTCCTTATTTGTAAGGTCAGGGTGCATCTCCTCAATATGCTGCTTCATCTGACCAAAATTCGAACCTTCACACTTTGGTTCCACTTGTATATCAGACTGAACATCTTGAGTTTCACTTGCTGAAGCAAGACCTGTACCTCCCCCTACTAATAAAGCTGCTGTTAACATAAACGTACCAACTGTTTTTTTCATATTATTTATCTCCTTTTTTATTAAATTTCCTTCTGTTACTAACTATAAAAGGGATTCATGAAGAAAGTATGGAGATATTTCAAAAATGCTTTAAAATTACCCATTGTCATTTTTTTGTCACTATTTTATTTATGGAATCCTTTCTTTTCTGTGTCATGTTTACCTTTTACTAAAAATAAACATAGTTTTGAAAGGATGGATGTAAAAATGATTTTAAAATCAATTGATCTAAGCCTAATGGTAGAACATTTAAATATTCATAAAGGAGTACTAGCAAGACTTGAGTCTGCCTTTTGTACAGTTGATAGCCACATATTGAAACAAATTATTTATGAACAAATTGTTATCATGAGAAATCATGTAAAAATTATGCTTTTACTAATCGATCCAAACTATAATGAAAATATCACGGTAGGAGATCTTAATAATCTTGAACCTGTATCCATCCAATGTTCAGAAACTAATTTAGCAAATAAGGATATCAACATCGCGTTGGAGTTAAGTAACACAGCAAAAACAATGGCACACGATAATTTCAGTTCCGCATTACGAATGAAAGCAGATAATGTGCGAAACATTCATTTTCACATGGCTTCACAACAAGCCTCCTTGCAGCATCGTTATAATCACTTTATCGACCAAAATATGAAAGATGTTGCCCCTAAGAGCTCCTTGCACGAACAATTAAATACACTCCAATTGTTAAAACAAATGTTTTCAAGGCTATAGTAAAAACTAAAAAATCTAACAGTAATCATGCTGTTAGATTTTTTAAGCTACGAAATGATAAATACTTCAGTTTTAATTCATCATCAACTAATCATATTCTTTGCTTTTTTCATTAAATAATAAATAAAAACTAATAAAATTGCAGATAAAGCAAGTCCTATTTGGAATTCTGTTTTCATATTAATCACAGTGTGAATCGAATAGGCCTCAATAAACAAAGCCGGAACTTTCCCCAGTGTGCTTACTATTGCAAAAGTGCCCAACTTCATTTGACTTATGGAGGCAGCAAGGGTTACAAGCCCTGAAGGTACAAAAGGAAAAATTCTTAAACCAAGCACAAGCAGGACTCCTTCAGCACCGTTCGTTTTCTTCAGCCTCTCAATCAACCGACTGCTTCGTTTTAGTCTGACTTTTTCCTCAAGTATCTTCACCCCTTTTCGATATAAAAAGAAACTAATCACCGCTCCCAGAGCCTCGCCAATAATCGAAATAACTAAACCATATTTAAAACCAAAATAAAGAATATTGGCAGCTGTAAGAAAGGTACTTGGTACTACTCCAGCGATTGCGATGAAGATATTTAGTAAAAGACTTAAAATGATTGCTAATAAAAGAAGATCAGGAAAAAAGGATTCCATTTCGCCCCCCCAATTTACTTCATATTCACATATTTGCCATAGAATAAAACTTTTTCACCGTGTTCATGATTAGGTAAACGTTTCTCGATATTCTCTGCATATTTTTCCAGCATGATTTAATTATTAAATGATGTTAAGGAGAATCACATATGCCCAATAAACTGAAATTATTAACCTATTCTGTCCCACTTGCAATTGCTTCTTTATTATTATTTAGTGGCTGTTCTCAGCCGGGTCAAACAACCGAAAAGCCAAAAGAAGTGTCGGCTGAAACAAAAGAAACAACCACTTCTGCAGAAGATTTTGAAGTAAAATTAGCAGGCGGTAAGCTCGGTAGTGAAAGCATTGCCTTTGTAGGAGGTGGTTCGAGCAATAAATTATGGGTCATCGATGCTAAATATCATAAACTAGTCACAACAATCGATGCTGGTGGTCCGAAGCTTGAACGGACGGAACAAAGATATCCGAACCTGCATGATACCCATGCTATCACCTTTACGAAAGATTTCAAGCTAATGTTCACGGTGGATTGGTTCAATTACGATGATCCTTCTTACGTCATTGCATATGACCCTACTACCTTTAAAGAACTTTGGAGAGTTCCAGCTGGAAAAGGTGGTCATCACTCAGCCCTATCACCGGATGATAAATACCTATATGTCGCAAACCAATATGGCGATACTGTGTCAGTTATAGACATTGAAGCAAAAAAGAAAATCAAAGACCTTCCGACCGGGAAGGGGACTGACTATATTTCCCCTTCGATGTATTGGGACGGGAAGGCTATTGACTCGCCTTACCTGTTTGTGAGTGTTGACCAAGAAGATAAGGTGACCGTCATTGACTGGAAAAAGAATGAGGTTGTTAAGGATATCCCCGTGGGAGCTAGCCTACACGGAGTTAACTTAACTCCAGATGGAAAACAAGTTTGGGCGGCTGTCAGAGGAGATGTTAAAAGCATAGTTATAATCGATGTTGAAACATTAGAAATTACCGATAAAATTCAGTTTGAAGAAGGACCAACCCATATCTCTTTTAGTCCCGATGGAAAATTTGGATATTTAACCACTGGGAAAAACCAAATTTATAAGGTAGATACAACAACACATGAGATCATCTGGAATTCAACTGGAACGACCATACCTGCACATACCGGTATTAGTCCAGATGGTGGTGAGCTATGGACACTAAATCACGGAATGGACCAACGCTATAATTACCAGTTGGGGGGTGAAGTTGTCAGTGGTGTACAAGTATGGGATACAGAAAATGGCGAATTGATTACAGAGATCCCTGCTGAAGGGGTTCCGCATGAAATTCAATTCATTCCATACTCAGCACTTGGCGGCGGTGTCGCTCTTACGAGTGAGGAAGTACACTCACATGGTACCCACTCGATTGCCGAAGCGGGGGAGAAAATTTATAAAGAGAGCTGCATCACATGCCACGGATCTAAGCTTGAGGGTGGAAGCGGTCCAGCATTGAACACAATCGGTGATCAAAGATCAAAGGAAGAGATTCTAGATACCATTAAAAACGGCAAAGGAATGATGCCAAGCGGTCTCGTTTCAGAAACAGATGCCAAGATTCTCACAAACTGGCTTGGAGAGAAAAAATAACAGAAAACGAATAACTGAACAAATCAATAAAAAAAGCTGCATCTTGAAGGCAGCTTTTTTTATTATTGCAAATGCTTGGGCGGCACATCTTCATTATGAGCGTTTCGATCAACCTCAGTAAATAGATTTTGACTATTACCCGACTGACTTTGTTGTTGTGGAATTGTTGGAAGTAGCAGTAAATCCTTTATTTGCTGGATATCTTGCTGAAGCGCTTGGAATTGTTTATAGGTCACTGGTTGCGCTTCCTGTTTTAGTGTATACCCAACCTGTCCATTAGGCTCTAATGTGGCATACTCAATGTCACTTATTCTCGTCACGTTTTGTTGCCTTAAATTCATTTCCATCTGATCTACCGTAAACCGCAGTTTTCGTAAGTTTTTTTCGTTAATTTGCCCGTTTTCAATTATTACCTTAGACTTCCCTGTGATAAGTTTCTCAATTGTATCTGATTTAACTTGTGCCATTTCCATAAAAAACAGGGTAATAACAAGAACCGTTCCTACACCAAGAGTTGTCCAGATACTCTTCCCTGCTAGTGGCTGGATTAATAATGACCCAATACCAATCATAATCACAGTTTGCGCCAAGGTCATCTGCGAAATGGATTTCCTCCCAGCAATTCGTAATAAGGCAGTTCCTCCAAGTACAATTATGATTGCTTTCCATATCCAACTTAAATCCATCATCATAACCTCGTTTCTTTTTTCGAATCCTACTAATGTTGCCTCAAGGAAAAAAGGACAGGAATAAGCTATCTACAAATCCGTTTGTATTATTTCCTAAAATAGACAGAATATGAGTTTCCATTAAGGAAATAACAAAAACTAAAAAAGCGATGGAGACCCCCATCGCTTTTGTTTTTATTGTGGAATTAATGTTAATGTTTCCCCTTCAGGAACGCTTAAAGTCGTTTGATGATACTGACCCTCTATCCATTCCTCGAACTGATTATCGTACCATTTACTTTTCACATGACCAGATTGTCCTGGTCCTACAAGATGGTAGCTTGTCATGAGGTCGCTCATATCAACAACAAACCGCCACGATGCTCCATGGTTAACCGTACCGTCCCTTGTAAAGGCCGCCGCTTGGACGGTAACACTACTTCCACCTGTAGGCACTCCTCCCTTAGAATTAAACAAATATTGCAGAGGTGATACACTTGAGAGCGGGTGATTAAATTGAACCTGATGGAAATCTCCCCATTTCCACTTCTCTAATTTATTGCCAGCAGTCTGTTCAATATCATTTAATGTTAGATTCAACGATTCCTTTAAAACCATTGCTATACCATCTGCTTTGTTGATCCAAGGACCAGATTCTCCACTTAAAGCATCTCTAATTAGCTCATCGACTACTTGCTTTTGGCCTTGGAATAATTTCAAAGTTTCCTTAGGTATCTTTTCTTGGAAAATAACTTCGGGAATTTTTGTCATCCAAATATTAAAAATGAGTGGTGCAGCTGAAAGCTTTGTATCAATATAATCCCAGTCTCTTAATACATCCAAAGCTTGCTTCTGCCTTTCATCTGTGACCCCTTCGAGTACACTTAGAAACTCCGGTACAAATTCTTGTGCTTGGAGGTTTTTTTGGTCCATCTGAAGAGATTGCATATCTTCTACTTTTAACTTGTCATCTATTTTCAAAACTTCCTGAATCCTCATCTGACGATACGGTTGTGCCCAATGGTTGCTAATATGATAAGGATAATCGTCAGAAATCACCTTATTATTTGCTGTTGAAATGAAACCCTCCTTCGGGTTCACAACACGTGGTAGTTCATCAAATGGAATATACCCAGTCCACTCATACTCATCATTCCATCCTGGGACAGGGAGTAGCCCATTCCCTTTGCGAATTGGAATTTTTCCATTCGCTTTATATGCAATCGTTCCATCTTCCGCAGCAAAAACAAAGTTTTGTGCGGGTGTTTCAAATTTTTCAAGAGCTTTTTCAAACTCCTCCCAATTACTCGCTTTGTTCATATTTAATACAGCTTCAAGCTCCGCCGACGGATCTAGTGCTGTCCATTTTAGGCTCAATACGGTATTGTTCCCAATGTCTCCTGCAAATTCTGATAATATCGGACCATGACGCGTAATCGTTACATCATAATCAATGGTTTTTCCGTCTTTTACTTTTATTGGCTCACTGATAACAGTTGCTTCTTCCCACTCGTCCAAATACAAAAATTCATCCTCTTTTTCAGGATTCCTTTTCTCAATATATAAATCCTGAACATCTGGACCCGTGTTTGTCACACCCCATGCAATCTTTTCGTTATGACCTAGAATAATTCCCGGGATACCCGCAAATATAACACCGCTTACATTCACTTCTGGAGCTTCTAAATGCATTTGATACCATATCGATGGTGTCGCTAAACCAAGATGAGGATCATCAGCAAGTAATGGTTTCCCCGAAGCTGTTTTATCTCCACTTACAACCCAGTTATTGCTACCATTGAATTCATGTGGAATCACTGCACTCGCAAAACTTTTTTCAATATCCAACTCTGCTTTGCTAATAATAAATGGAGCGTCTTCGGGGTAAGTTGGAAACAAATCATAGGCTTCCACCTCAGAAAAGTTTTGAAGTAAGTATTGTCTAAATGCTTGATTCTCCCAGTGTCCTCCTAAGTCATGGGCCATATACTTTCCAATCGTTAACGAATCTACTGGAGTCCACGGCTCAGGTTTATAACCAAGAAGCGTAAACTCGACCGGCCATTTATTACTTTTTCTTAATTCTTCCATATATAAATTGACTCCATCAGCGAACCAACCAAGAACAGCTTTGCCGGACTCTGTATACTGGTCATAGGATGCCTCTGCTGCTCTTCTCAATCCCAATGTTCGAAAAAACTTGTCATTGTTGACTGTAGAATCCCCGATAACCTCGGATAACCGCCCAGATGCTTGCCTTCGACTTAGATCCATTTGAAACAACCGATCCTGAGCTTGTATATAGCCTTGAGCTATATACAGATCCTGCTCATTTTTAGCTTTTACATGCGGCACCCCATAAGAGTCCCTAATAACTTGTACAGGCGCACTCAATCCAGCAAGCGTCATTTCGCCTGACGTTTTCGGTAATCCTCTTGATAGAAATAAGTTTCCGCCGATAAATACAACCACTAAAAGTACCACTAGTACCGCCCCTGACCAAAGAGCGATCTTTTTCCAACGGTGTGTCTTTCGTTGACTTAGTTTTGGTATAGATGTTTCCAAGTTTCTCCACCTCTTTTTTCTGAATCTTAGTTATTTTCTGCACACCATCTTTATATCCTCTTTTTCGACAAGCAGCAGACCTAAGAACAATATAAAAATACCCCCACTAGAGATGTGGAGGTACTTTTAATCATGTTTTTCTTTCCTTATTCTTCGGAAACTTTTACTAACTGCTTACCGGTATTCTCACCCCGGAATAAGCCTAGGAAGGCATCTACCGTGTTATCGAAGCCTTCAACAACATTTTCACGATAAGTGATTTTCCCTTCTTTCACCCATTTTGATAGATTCGTTAAGCCTTCTTTATTATGCTCAGCAAAGTCACTTACAATGAACCCCTTCATCAACGAACTAGTTTTTAGTAATTTGTCCATCACTCTAGGACCCATTTCTGGTTTATCAAGGTTATATTGAGAAATCTGGCCACAAATAATCGTTCTTGATTGAAAGTTTATAAGTTTCATCACATTATCTGAAACACTTCCACCGACATTATCAAAATAAATATCTACTCCATTTGGGCAGGCTTCCTTTAGTGATTCAAAGAGGTCTGGAGTCGTTTTATAATTGATTGCTGCATCGAAGGCTAATTCATTTGATAGAAACTCACATTTCTCATCTGAGCCTGCAATGCCGACCACTCTGCAACCTTTTAATCTAGCAATTTGACCGACGATAGTCCCGACAGCCCCAGAAGCTCCCGAAATAACGACCGTTTCTCCTTCCTTCGGCTGACCAATATGGAGCAAACCAAAATACGCAGTCAACCCAGGCATTCCTAGCACATGTAAAGCGGTTGAAACCGGGGCCAATTCAGGATTGAGGTGCCGGATATTGCTACCATCTGATACATTATACTCCGCCCACTCTAGCCGGCCTTCTACAAAACTATTGACTTCAAATCGGGAGTTTTTAGAAGCCGTTACTTTTCCAACAATTCCTCCAATAATTGGTTCGCCTACTTTATAAGGCTCAGCATAGGATTTCGCATCAGACATACGTCCACGCATATAAGGGTCGACAGAAAGATAGACGGTCCGGATTAATACCTCTCCGTCCCCGATTTCCGGAGTACTTGTTTCGATAAATTTAAAGTTTTCTTCAGTTGGCATGCCAACTGGTCGGCTAGCTAACAAAATTTTTCTGTTTGACATAGAAATCCCCCCATAAACTAAAATTAAATGACTAGTTAATAGCCTCTTCTCTTATATTCCATACTCATTCCCATATTCCTTGAAAAAAATAAATAAACATAGTTATAGAGATTACTATTGAAATTAATATAATTAAAGTGTTATAATGTAATTAATTGTATAGTCTATATAAATTGATAAAGGCAAATCCATTGAAAAGTGGAGACGCAAAGCTATAGGGGCTAAAGTATAAGATACCACGCCAGCCAGCTACCGATTATGATGGAAATGACTAAACGGATTCCGAATAGTCATTTTTAAATTAGTAAACACCAGGTTACATAAAACTGAATCTAATTGGTAACGATGGTGAATCCTTATACTTCCCTTACAATGAGGAGGTAACCATGAGTAATTTGGAAATCTTAAGTCTAATTGAGCGACTTGGTCAGTTATTTACAGATTACAAAAATTGTAAGGATCCAAAAGTAAAAGAAGAAATCTATCGAGACATTCAGATAATCGGAAAAGCAATCGATGTATGAAATCTTACAAAACCATACGATATGAAATCTTTAGGAAAGGAGTTAATCTTCTTTCCTATTTGTTTTTTCTAGAAGCATACGTTGCTGATTTTTTACATACCGTTTATTGTAGCGGAAGGCACGAAGCTGTCTCTTATGACTAGACTAATCGTACCTCCTACTATTTTTCCAAGTATCTAATTATTACTGTTTCTCCAGCTCATCAACCAATTCTCTAAAACGCTTCAATGCATTTTGAATCGGTTCAGGAGTTGTTAAATCAACACCGGTCTTTTTTAACAACTGTAGTGGATAATCAGAGCTTCCACTTTTTAAGAATTCAAGGTAGGCAGCTAAGGTTTCTTCATCGCCATCAAGGATTTTCGTAGCTAAATGGATGGCAGAGGCAAATCCTGTCGCATATTTATATACATAAAATGGTCGATAAAAATGTGGAATCCTTGACCAACCGTATTTTACCTCCTCATCAAGCTCTACCTCATCGCCATTGTATTCCTCAAACAACTTCTCATACGTTTGACTAAACACTTCCACGTTAAGAGGAACTCCTTTTTCCGCGAGCTCGTGTGTAGTCTTTTCAAATTCAGCAAACATCACTTGAGTAAAGAAAGTCCCTTTAAACTGGTCGATAAAATGATTCAATAAATGTTTGCGGATTTCTGGATTCGTTTCCGTATTTAATAAGTAGTTAATCAATAAAACCTCGTTTACCGTTGAGGCTACTTCTGCTACAAATATACTGTAACGAGCTGTGATTTGCGGTTGGTGTTTAGAACTAAGCCAGCTATGAACGCCATGCCCACATTCATGGACCAATGTAAATAAACTATCTAAATCATCTTGATGGTTTAACAGGATGTAGGGATGGACTCCATAAACACCTAAATTATAAGCACCGGAGCGCTTACCAGGCGTTTCTCGAACATCGAGGTATCTACCTTTCTGAAAGGTATCTAAGATTTCAATGTATTCATCCCCCAGTGGCGCTAAGGCTTTGCGCATGGTCTCAAAGGCTTCCTCATAGGAAATCACCTGCTTTACACCACTAACGAGCGGAACACTTAAGTCGTATTGTCGCAGTTCTTCAAGTCCAAGCTTTTTCTTCCTGATCTTAATATATTGGTGCATTGGAGCAATATTTTCTTTTGTGGTTCGAATTAAATTCTCGTATACTTCTTTCGGTACCTTATCACCAAAGAGTCCCTTTTCCAACGCAGATGGGTATTGCCGAAGTCTTGCAGTCGTCACATTGTTTTTAATGGCGGCTGATAGAGTCGAGGCAATCGTATTCTTTAACTGAACATAAGGCTTGTAGTAAGCTTTATAAGCCTCCCTCCGCTTTTCTCGGTCTTCATCTTCAATCAATTTTGAATACATTCCCCTTGTCAGTTCAACCGTCTCGCCATTTTCATTGGTCACTTCACCAAATTTAATATCTGCATTATTAATCATCCCAAATGTATTGCCCGGTACAGAAAGTGCCTCTCCTAACTGTGAAAGCACAGCTTCTTGCTCTTTACTCAGCACATGAGCTTTATATCGAAAGGACTCTAGTAAATCTTCCTCAAAGTACTTTAGCCCTTTTTCTGCTTCTATGTATCCTTTTAATGTTGCTTCTTCCAGCCCTAATAAAAATGGCATAAAAAACGAAGTAGCAGCACTAATTTTGACACTTAATTGCTTGGCACGATCTAAATACGCTTGGGGACCAGTTTCCCGCGTGTTCTCATCCACTTTCAGCATCGCATAGGCATAAAGCTTTCCAAATAGGAAAGACAACTCTTCACTAAGCTTTAAATACTGATACAAACTCTGACCATCGTTAATATCGCCATCAAACTTCTTTAAAGAATCAGCCATAGCTTCAATTTTGTGATAGTCCTCTTCCCATTGCTCTAAATTTCCATAAATATCCGCTAAATTCCATTTTTCCTGTTCAGGTACTTCGTTTCTTCCTGTAAACGTTGTCATCAAGACACTCCTTTGGGTAAAATAACTATATTCAAGATTATATTCTAAGAAACCTATGCTAAAACCTTCAAATAAAAAGATTAATTGGTGTAGAATAGATGGTTGAAAGGAAGTGTGAATATGGCGATTATTTTGCCACATATTGAAGATCTTAATCGTACAACTTATCTCCCTCCGCAAAGTGATTACGAAACCTTCACAGATGACGAACATTACGCATTAAAGCTTAAAGAGTGGGGATTGTCTTCAGCTAAAGGGCAATTTTGGTATAAAGAAAAAGACCATCAAAGATTAGTTTCTATCAAGGGTTACCAAGTATACGGAGAAACAGATGATTTCAATACAATTATAATTGAGTTTCAAGACGGGAGCCTTAGCTGCATCCACCCAGCTTATTTAAAGGAAATGCAATCCTCAGGTTTTGGTAAGAACTCAATAACAAACATTACTATCAAAACGCCTGTGGAGGATAAAACTCTCGAAAAGGAAAAAGAAACTTCGAAACCTATAGCAAAGACTCCACCCGCGAGTCCGAACAAAACCAAAAAGAAAGATACTAAAGAAAAAACTCCAAAAATTGATTTACCTGAAGAAAAGGTTCATTTTACTGCTAAGGTAAAACAATTTGGCCTTACTTGGAATCACTTTAACGAGGACAATGATGAAGTTGTTGTTTTGGAGAATGTTATCATCCAACAAGACCCGCCACTTAAAGTCGGGCTCGCCTGGTGTGCTCACTCAAAAACATTAAAGAAGCAAGAGCTAACTCCCGGCGAAACCATCGAGTTCGATGGAAAAATCGTTAAAAAGAAATTAGCAAAAGGAAAAGACATTGAAGATGAAGCGTTTATCGTCAATGAGCCTGTTTCTTATAAAGTAAACAACCCCTCTAAAATTAAAAAAAGCTAGAAAGAACAATCCCTCGTTCTTTCTAGCTTTTTCATTTCTACTGTCCCTCATCATAGAATAAGTACGCATTCGAGATCTTCTCTATACGTTCGTTTATATTTCATTACTTCTCTAGTAGACCCGTTAAAAGCATTTTTACTCATTGTAACCGCTTAACTTTTTTGAAATAATTTTTTTCTGAAAATATATTGATTTTATTATTTTAAAATCGTAAAATTATCTCATTATAAAATTTTCTGATAATAATATTTCAGGGGGTACATACATCATGATTACATTTATAGGGGCCATTTTATTATTGGTGGCTGGTTATTTTATTTATGGGAAGGTTGTTGACCGGATTTTTGGTATCGATGACCAAACACCAACTCCTGCTTATAAAAACCAAGATGGGTTGGATTACGTTCCAATGAGCTGGTGGAAAGGCAGTTTAATCCAGTTATTAAACATTGCTGGTTTGGGTCCGATTTTTGGGGCCATCTCAGGTGCGCTATATGGACCTGTTGCCTTTATTTGGATCGTCATTGGCTGTATTTTTGCTGGTGCTGTCCATGATTACTTTTCCGGTATGATGTCCTTACGCCATAATGGCGAGCAATTCCCAGGGCTTGTAGGACGCTATCTAGGACAAAATGTTAAAAAATTCATAAATTTCATTTCAATCATTTTAATGATTTTAGTGGCTGCAGCCTTCACCGCAGGTCCAGCACAGTTAATTTCAAGCCTGACTCCATTGAGTTTTATTGGTTCACTAGTCGTCGTATTTATTTATTTTTTGGTGGCAGCCGTTCTGCCAGTAAATAAAATTATCGGGAAAATTTACCCAGTATTTGGTGCGATTCTAATCTTTATGGCTGTTTCAATTGCGATTGCATTAATGTTTAGTGGTAAACAAATCCCGAACTTGACTTTGGCTAATTTACATCCTGGTGAACTTCCAGTTTGGCCACTGTTAATGGTCACCATCTCTTGTGGAGCGATATCTGGTTTCCACTCCACACAAAGCCCGATTGTGGCGAGAACATTGAAGAAAGAATCTGAAGGTCGGAAAGTATTTTTTGGAGCGATGATTGGGGAAGGAATTATCGCCATGGTGTGGGCCGCTGCTGGAATGACCTTTTTTGGAGGAACCGGCGGTCTTCAAGAAGCAATCGCCGCTGGTGGTCCTGCAGGGGCAGTCAATGAAATCTCCCAAAGCTTACTAGGAACATTAGGTGGAGTTTTGGCGATTCTAGGTGTCATTATTCTTCCAATCACAACAGGTGACACCGCACTTCGGTCATCACGAATGATGTTAACGGACATGCTTTCGTCTGTGATGAATATGAAAGGGAAATGGAAGGTTTCGATCGTCACGTTGGCTGTTGCTCTCCCAACCTTTTACCTATCTACCATTGACTATACTTTTCTTTGGAGATATGTAGGATGGACGAATCAACTTGTCGCTACTGTCATGCTTTGGACAGGTACAATATATTTACTTAAAAATGGAAAATCCCATTGGATTTGCGGACTTCCAGCATTATTTATGACAGCTGTAGTTTCAACTTATATTTTTTATGCTCCGGAAGGATTCCATTTAGCCTATAGCACTTCTATGACTATAGGCTCTATTATAACAGCCATTGTTATCGGGTGGTATATTCGCCAAATCATTACCTATCGACGGAAGAACAATAGCAATTTTGCCAAGCAAGCTGCATAGTTCGCTAAGAACGAGACATTCGGTCTCGTTCTTTTTTTGCTTTGGTCCAACTACCAGATACTACTAACGTTCTATCCGAATAATAACAAGTAAATCAAACAAGCTATTGGTAAAGGGGGTTCTATATGAAGCATCTAACAGCAATGGCAATTAAGTTTGTGTCTACCCTTGTATTATTGTATGTAATTCTAGGTCTATTCTTTGGCATGTCGTTTATAAACGTCTTCCTCATCACCTTGGTACTTGGTGTTATTTCCTATCTACTAGGGGACATGCTCATTTTGCCAAAAACAAATAATACAATCGCTACCATTGCCGATTTCGGTCTAGCGTTTCCACTTATATGGTTGATGACATTGAATATGACCTACGGTGTCCGGACCTTTGGAATATCATTGATTGCTGCCATTGGTCTTACTCTATTCGAGGTCTTTTTCCATCAATATCTTAAAAGAAACATTGTCGATTCAAACGATGATGTAAAAATCAATCGTCGAAGTTTACCTCAACTACAATATTCAGCTGAGAACGCAGAGGAATTTACCCCGGTTAAACCCGATGTAAGAAGCCAAGAAGAAGACAATACCAAAGAATAAATCACAATAAAAAATATAAGCAGCCTTATGGAAAAGGCTGCTTACATTTAGTTACTTTCATTTACTTCTCATTTAGCATTTTATATACTTGTTCGACATCTTTGTCACCGCGGCCTGATACGTTCACGATTAAAATGTCTTCGGGCGTAAGCTCCTTTGCCAATTTCACAGCA
The DNA here is from genome assembly GCF_044803185.1 of Mesobacillus maritimus. Taxonomy (GTDB): domain Bacteria; phylum Bacillota; class Bacilli; order Bacillales; family Cytobacillaceae; genus Mesobacillus_B; species Mesobacillus_B maritimus_B. The sequence goes on along the minus strand of NZ_CP085225.1, from coordinate 2,640,856 downwards.
TGTGCAACTGCATGTGAGCTTTCGAGTGCAGGAATAATTCCTTCCGTTCTGGATAATAACTGAAATGCTTCCAATGCCTCCTGTCCACTAGCAGTAACGTACTCCGCTCTGCCACTCACCTTCAAGTGACTATGCTCAGGACCAACCCCTGGATAATCTAACCCAGCCGCAATCGAATAGGTTGGTTTTGGTTGTCCTTGTTCATCTATTAACGTCAAACATTTAAAGCCATGTATCACGGCCGGTACCCCTTCGGCCATTGTAGCTGCTTCAAATGGCTCAACTCCGATTAAGCGAACATTAGGTTCATCAATATAATGAGCAAATGCTCCAATCGCATTGCTTCCTCCTCCAGTACAAGCAAGGACGGCAGTAGGCAACTTGCCTTCTTTTTCTAAAATTTGTCGCTTAGATTCTTCACTAATAACCGATTGAAAATGCTTTACCATTGCTGGATATGGGTGTGGACCAACAGCAGAACCTAAAAGATAAAACGTATTTTGATAATTTTCAACAAGGTCACCAAGAGCAGCATCCACGGCATCCTTTAAACGTCCCTGCCCGGCTTCGACAGGAACGACTTTTGCTCCTAATAATTCCATTCGGAACACATTAAGTGCCTGCCGTTCTGTATCAAGTTTCCCCATATAAATCACGCATTCCATCCCGAACATGGCACAGACTGTTGCGGTGGCGACCCCATGCTGGCCTGCTCCTGTTTCTGCAATCACCCTTTTGGCACCCATTCTTTTTGCGAGTAAAATCTGACCTAGGACATTATTAATTTTATGAGACCCTGTGTGATTTAAATCTTCGCGTTTCAAGTAGATCTTTGCTCCACCTAACTGTTTGGTTAAATTTTCTGCATAGGTAAGTGGATTTTCGCGACCGACATATTCTTTCAAATAAAATTTGAATTCTCTTTGAAATTCAGGATCATCTTTATACTGTAAAAATTGCTCCTCGAGTATATTCATGACTTCCTGAAGACTTTCAGGAACAAAGCTTCCTCCAAATTCTCCGTAAAATCCCTTAACTTCTTCGCTCACACTCTTCATACTCAACTCGACTCCTCTCGACTAATTTCACTTACATAAAACTAGTATAATATAAATTTAACAAATATTCTAATAATATAACATTATTTTCCTATAAATTTATTTCGGTAATGAGCCAAGGCTAGCAACGGGAATATATAACGGTAGCTATGATAATGGATATAAAAATCACCAGCCATTCCCTGCCCCTTAGGATAATCAGTTGTCCAGTCATCTCGTTCCAAGTGGTTTAAGATAAATTGAATCCCTTTATTGATGGTATAGGATGGCTTTTCAGCTACCGAAATTAATGTATCCACTGCCCAGGCTGTATGGGTTAATGTACTTGAATTTAAAGGAACGTATTCCCCTTTTTCATCACTCTTACATGATTCACCCCAACCACCATCGGGATTTTGAATGGTTTTTAACCAGTTTACGGCTTTCGTTATCGAGGTCTGTGATGGCAACACACCAACTGCCATCAGAGCTGTTACAGCCGCCCATGTTCCATAAATGTAGCAAATCCCCCATCTTCCGTACCATGAGCCATTTTGTTCTTGGTTCGCTTTTAGCCACCTGATAGCAGCCTTTATAGCGTGATGATTTTTATTTAGGTTTGTCATCAATCCAAGGTACTCTAAAGTTCTACCAGTTAAATCTGCTGAGGAGGGATCGGTTAAAATATATTCTGCTTTTTCGATTGGCAAAAGCTTCAGCAATTTGCTATCAGTGTTTTTCTCAAACGCTGGCCAGCCTCCGTCATCATTCTGCATTGATAATACCCATTGAGTTCCTCTTTGCCATGAGTGTAGATATTCTGAACTCATCTGAGCCTCTCTGGAAATGGCTCTTAACGATGCCGTTGTATCGTCAACATCAGGATGAATCGTATTTTTATCGGCAAACCCCCACCCCCCAGGAAAGGCATTCGGGTTATGGACCGCCCAATCCCCGTATTTGTAATGCTGGCGACTAATTAAGTAATCGTTCGCCTTTTTTACCATTGGATTTGATTGAGAAACTCTCGCTTCTTGAAGAGCATAACTAATTAATGAAGTATTCCACACAGTTGCCGTTGTATATTGCATATGAGGAAAACCGTTTATTTCTGTTTGCATCGATATTAAACCTGCGACTGCGTTTGTAATCTTCGGATTGTTTTTCGAATATCCTAGCGATAGCAACGCAAAAATCATTAAAAAAGTAGAACTAAAGTAGCCATAAAACGTGCCATCAGGTTCAACACGATGGAGCATATATTGCTTCGCCTGTTCTGTTGCTAGTCGATGGAGTTCGCTCGGGAAACCAATTAGTTTTTTTATCAGTTTCTTAAATGTTGAATGTAGCGACCGCCATTCGTCTAGCTCCCTATCAGTAAAGAAGTCATCTCTTTGATTATTCAAATCTGACAAATCAGGGCTTTTTAATGTCTTTAAGCTAAACTTCTTGTCAGCAAGAATCATTATTGGCGTAAGATTGGTTCTCCCATATTCAGAAAAACTATAAAAATTTATCGGAAAGCTCTGTGGAAGGAGGATCATTTCGACTGGAATCGGGAAAAACTTTGGCCACGTTTGTTGACCGGTCACCGCTAGCATAATCTTCGTAAACATATGCGCATTTTCCAATCCGCCATTTTTAAGAATAAACTTTTTCGCATTTCTCAACCTCAGGTCATTATTATGGTAATAACCAGAATACAGGAGTGCATAGTAAGCCTCCACTGTTGACGTCAAGTTCCCTTCTCCCTCATCATAAAAAAGCTTCCAAGCCCCATTGTCTTCTTGCTTGCTCAAAATCCGCTTTGTTAAAGCTTTTATCAAGTTTTCTTCATTTATTTCTAACGACCTTAATAAAATAATCATATAGCAATCGGTTGAAATACCTGTTTCAAACGGATAATTCCACGAACCATTGGGAGATTGATCTTGTTTAAACGTCTCAATAATCCATTCCAACCCTTCAACTACTTTACGTTCCATCATTTCCCTCCTCTCCCAAAAGTGACGTTCAACCATACATATTCATTGGACAAAAGGAGCATTCATTGGAGGGGAAAAACATGTTGTCACTTTTTAATAAAATAAAAACAAAACCACTTTCCCCCTCACTATTAAAAATAAAAAAAGAGCTCAAGAGAAAAAGCAAAAATACAGACAGTCCACTCGAGCTACTTCCTAAAGAGGCTTTACTTGTTCAAACCATCAAAGCACGTACAAGAAATCTAAATAAAAACAATGTGACCAGAACGAAAGCCTATCTCGATTTTTATAAAAAATTCCCCGAAATTCATTGGGCTTTTTTAGGACATATGGTGTCTCGGAATGGCGGTTATAATATGACTGATCTAAAGGGCGGTTTTCTTTCTAAACTGATGACGCGAAAGGAAAGAGAGCGGTTCTTTGCATTTTTAGAACGGGGAAACTGGTTGATTTTTCAAGACGCTTATCCGCAACTTTTGCTTTATGAAGAAAGCATAAAGACGGGTAAGAATCTTTTTCACCTTTTGTCCCAATTGCATGTCTCAACATTTATGGAGACAATATGGAACTATTTTTGGCAACATCGAGATTCGTCGGTTTTAACTCTAGCGTTAATCATCAATGAACAAAATTATTTAGAATCTAGAGTCATAAAGAATCCTCGCTATAAAAAGAACGTGCTTGACAGTTTAGAGTTTAAATTACAAGATTTGCTCTCTATGAATCATATTCTCTTTCCCTATGAAAATGGTGGTAAGGTAAAACTTATTGGCGAAACTCTTCATCATTTTGAGAGCTTAAAAGAGCGAATTCTCTTAGGAAAAAGGCTATATAAGATACTCTTTAACGATTCCCAGCTCTTCAATGAAATTGTAAATTGGGCTTCTTATAATCCCCATACTGGATCCCGAATGGATTACTGGCCTCAGCTTTTTCATTATGTGGACGAAGGAGTACCTGGTTTACAATGGAAACCCCGGATTGTGGCTTGTAAGCTGACAAGTGGCTCACCTCGGATTTATAGTCCTCAGCTTGAGCTTGCTTGGAAGAATCAAGAGCATGAAAGCGTAGAAATTGGGGATTGGTTTCGAGATTGGAAGATTGTATATGATTTACAGGAAACAAAAGAAAAAATTAGCGGGGAGATACAGTATGACTATTGCCGAACAATCGAAAAACTCGAGCTCGCCACCTACGCAAAAAAAGCTATCTCGATCCTGGATTAGAAAACTAGCACCCTCACTATTATTAGCTTGCTTATTCGGAACGTATCTTGACCTTTATTTTGAAGGAAAAGACTATTATTCCTTTCCGATGAGGCCCTTCCCAGATATATTTTCAATTCATATTGGGTTTACTTTAGTCGGGATTCCAGTTATGGTTGCTGCGTTTCTGTTCATTTGTACAAGACTGACCACACAAAAAAGGGTAGCTTTCATTCTCCTATTGAGTATAATGATGTCTGTATTTGAAAAACTAGCCGAGTCCTTCGGTTACTTTGTCCACGCTGAAGTATGGAAACATTATAATTCCTTTTTCGGCTACTTTGTTTTTTTAACGATTATTTATCAGTTTTATACCTGGACTAATTCAGATTAATTTTTTGAGTAAACTCGATGTCGCTTTTTCCCTTTGTGTGATAGAGGTAATGAGGTCAATAAATACGATGTAGCACGAGCAGTTGGGAGCTGAAGAAAATTGCATAACTCTTTGTTTGGAAAAGAAGGTTTGATGAGGAGAAAATAATCATCTATAGCTTTAGGAATACCATCTTTAGATACAATCTTACATGATGGGCAGAACCATTTTCCTTTTTTATAGATCATCGGGATGGTAAAACAATTCAAACAATGAACGCCTGTAAGGAGGTCATCAAGGGGTATTTCAAACATTTTTAAAATGTCGGTTTGTTTTGGGGTATGTTTACTTAATAGTAGTTTCCTGATTTTATTTACAGTTTTATCGTCAAAAAAAGTTCTCGTTCTTACGCTTTCCATCATTTCAATTAACATTTACCAGTTCATAACCTCTAAAAATCTTCTCTTCAGCTTCGCTATAATCAGAGCTAATGACTATTTCTGTTGATGACTTGCAAACAACCACTAAATCGTCAATCGCTACGTCCGAAATATGATGTTTTTTAAGAAAGGACTTTAATAGAGTTTTATGCCGAGCCACTTGTGCTAATGGATTTTCATAAATCTCTTTTGAACCGTTAATTTCTTGAAGCATTTGTTTCCTTTCGAAAATAAGTTTTCCTGAATGATTCTTTCCTTCAATAATTAGAATCCCTTTTGGGTAGAAGCAAAGCATCGATTTGGAAAAAACTATCCCTTATTGCCAGCCGTAAGTCATGAAAGATAAAAAACTGTTTCTCAGGCAACAAGCGTAAGTAATAATTAATGGTTTTTTCTCCATTATATCCAGACCTCAGAATCTTCATATAGGATTCTACGTCTGATCTTTTCGGATGACTCACAGCTAATTCTACCCAGTAATGCCTCTGCCTGTAACAATGCTGTTGGAACCGTGATATTTTTATCGAACAATTAACATTCCTCCCTCTTTATCTGTTTCAGTAACATTAATTCGTTATGATTCCTCATACTCCTTTAGTACATCTCAAATATTATTGAACATTTTTTGTCTAGAACCCTGCGCTTGGTTGGAGCATTATGTGTGGATTCGTAAATTAGTAACCCTTTTTTCATAATCTCTCTTTCTTTTTACCAAACCCAGGTTGCTATCTACAAAACTAAGCAATCTATTTACAAACTAAACGGTTCTATCTACACATTTTCAGGTTCTATCTACACGTTTTCAATTTTTATCTACAAACCTGCCAATATCTAAACCCCTTACTACACAAATCCTCATTCTATCTACAAAACTAAGCACTCTATCTACATACTAAGCGGTTCTATCTACACGTTTTCAATTTCTATCTACAAACTGCCAATATCTAAACCCCATACTACACAAATCCTCATTCTATCCACAAAACTAAGCACTCTATCTACAAACTAAGCGGTTCTATCTACACATTTTCAGGTTCTATCTATACGTTTTCATGTCCTATCGACAAACCATACAAAAAGGACAGACATTGAATCCTCCATCTGTCCTTCCATTTTAATCTAATTCAAATACTTCCCATAATCCGGAACAGCAATTTGATCAAACTCGTCAACAAGCTTCCGCAGGTTCTTAGCCAACAACTCCCCTGCCATTGGCAACCCATGCCCGGTTACTGCAACTGAAGGTTTCAACGCCTCCAACGTTTTCACCGACTCTTTCGCTGCCTTCCAATCAGTAGTGAGATACCGTGGTGGACCACTTATTTCCTGCTCTTGGGTCAACACTTTATATAGATATTCTTGTTTTACCGTAACAAATGCATCACCAACTATTAGGGCGCGGTCGTTTTCCCTAAAAAGCGATACATGCCCTTCAGAATGTCCAGGTGTGTGAATCCAACGGAATTCTGGCATATGTGGAATAGATCCATCACTCGGAAGTGCCTCAACGTTTTCACCAAGCTGGATAGGCTCATTTGGGAACATTGGAGACATTTTCGAAACCATTCCACCCTCCACGGTTGGATCCGGTTCTGGATAACTCTTTTTCCCTGTTAGATAAGGTAGTTCCATCTCATGTGCATAAACAGGAACATTCCAATACTTAATCAATTCAACAATTGCCCCAACATGATCGAAATGACCATGTGTGAGTACTATGGCTTTAGGTGGATTATATTTTCCAAAACGCTCTTCCGTAACAGCAATAATCTCATCTGCTGATTCCGGCATTCCAGCATCAACCAAAACAAAATCTTTATTTTCAGGATTTCCCACCAAACATATATTAACAATTTGAATGGTATGCGAATATATATCCGGCAAAACCTCAATCCCAATCCCACTGCTGATTGAGGTAGCTGGAATGAATTTATAATCACTGCCATAAGACATATCTTTATCCATTTAACAACCCCCTTTTAAATGCATGTGAACCGACCATAGTTTTCTCTGTAGCCCATTTATTATTCAAAAGAAAAGCAATAGCTCAAAAGCTATTGCCTTCCCTTATTTTACAGTTGAATAAACCTTATCCTCTTCAGGTACCGTTAAACCTAGTCGATTCAAGTGTTTTCGGATGCCGGTCCGTTCCCAAGTTTTAAGTATCCCATTCTCTAAGGTTCGTTTTGGATAGAATATACCAATACTCGTTAGTTCCTCGAAAGTCAATCCTTGACGAACATAGTGCTCAACTTTCTCATCACGTTTATCAATAATTGCTAAATAGGTTTCCATCGCGTTTGTAAATTCTTCCTTTGTAAAAACACCCTTTTGGTGCCCAGTAATGTACGTCTCTGCATCAAGCTCAAGAAGCCTTTTCCCTGAGCGGATGAAATCATCAATATCCCCATCAGTTCCGTTATACCAAGGACCAAATGAGGTCATATCATAATCGCCAGCAAACACTACGCCTAGTTCTGGGAAATACGGGCAAGATAACCCACTTGTATGTCCTGGGGAGTGTAAAAATTGAACTTTTACCCCACCAAAGTTATATTCCTTATCGTAATCATACGTACCAGTCAGCTGACCTAGACTTTTTATCCATCTTGCCGGGAGGTTCTTCTTCCACTCCTCGACTCCTTTAGGACCCCACTCTTGAAATACCCCATTCGCCCTAGCGACTCCATCAATCGATTGTGCAGTTTCATACTCAATTGGATTAATTAACTTTGTTGCCTCCGGAAACAAATAATTATGTGTGGTATGGTCGGGATGGTAATGTGTATTCATGATGAGTCCAATCCCATATTCCTTATCAAGCTTCACCAAGCTTTCCGGATCGGCACCAGAGTCAATCAATACCCGTTCAGAGCAATCAATATACAAACTTCGTGAGAAAGGCACCTTGCTGCTATTATTCGGCCCTTCTATAATGTTTATCGGACCAATACGATCCATATTTGTCACCTCATATCACAAGAATGAATTTAATAACCACCAATAAGATAAATGATTGAATATTCATTCATTATAAAACAAACCCGTTCCATCCATCAACTGCTATTCTCCTAAAATTTAAAAATGCTTCAATGGGGGCATAAAACAATCCACCATCGAAGCATTTGGAAACTATTTCATTTTTTATAGATTTGTATTAACCAAACATCCTATTTAGACTAAAAATAATAAAAAACTTAAAACTGAATGGTACTTTGTTTTAACGTCAATCTTTCAATCATCTCAAGATTAGGCTCAAAGCCAATGCCCGGCCCATCTGGAACAGATATATATCCATTATCCATTTTTACCTCAGGTTCAATGATATCCTGTTTCCAATAATGTGAAGATGGTGCAGTATCTCCAGGAATCGTAAAATTTGCTAATGATGTAATCGCTATATTATGAGCTCTACCTATACCTGCCTCGAGCATGCCCCCACACCAAAGGGGAATATCATGTTTTACACAAAGATCATGAATTTTTTTGGATTCTGTCAAGCCGCCGACCCGGCCAATTTTAAGATTAATAATCCGACAACTTCCCAATTCTATGGCTTTTCGGGCATCTTCAGCAGAATGAATACTTTCATCCAGACATATTGGTGTTTCTAAGTTTGCCTGCAGCATCGCGTGATCAATAATATCATCATGTGCCAATGGTTGCTCAATCATCATTAAATTAAACTCATCTAATCTCCGTAGATGATCGATATCCTCTAAAGTATAAGCACAATTAGCATCGGCCATTAACGGAATGTGAGGAAAATGCCTTCTAATTAACGCAAGAACTGACACATCCCAGTCAGGCTTGATTTTTACTTTTATGCGTTTATAGCCTTCCTGCAAATACCCCTCAATTTGCTGAAGTAGTTGTTGTTCTGAATGTTGAATGCCAACACTAACACCCACTTCAATTTTATCTTTCACCCCACCCAGAGCTTTCGCTAAAGGAAGATTTTGCTCTTTTGCATAGAGATCCCAAACTGCCCCTTCAATTGCAGCTTTAGCATTAAAATTACCGCGAACATATTGGAAGTGGCTTAAAACCATATCAGGATGCTCAAAGGGCTCTTTTATTAATAGAGGGATTAGAAAGTCTGTCATCATATGCCAATTCGTTTTTACCGTTTCTTCGTTGTACATCGGCTGGACAATTGAAACAGATTCACCCCATCCTGATAATCCGTTTTTCCCTACCACCTCAACCAAAATGATATCTTTGTCCACTTCCGTCCCTACACTAGTCGTAAAAGGCGTAAGCAGGTCCATTTTAATCTGACGTAGGATAATCTTCTCTATCTCCATCCTTAACCCCTCTTTTCCAATACATACAGATATAAATACTGATGTTTTTCGCATTTAATTAGGTCCGTGACTTGCCACCCACTGCGTAAAAAGTAAGTAAAAATCTTACGTGTTACATTTCTCCATTCAACTGCAAGTGCAAAATCATCATTTTTAATTTCTTGAAAATTTCCCGGTACGGGCACAAATAACAAGTCAGACTCCAACTCTAAATTTATTTCACTCGGTACGAAAAAACTACCCTTCTTGGAGGTTTCCAATACAATGTTCTGACCGTCAACATGTCTAGTGTCATTCCTTTGTAATTCCCCAACATTGTTCTGCACTTCGTCCAATCGCCATTCAACTAAAAATCGGTCAGTCGTGATTCCAGAGTTTAGGCCATCATCCATTTCCCCGTACGCATCTTCCAAATAGGTAGAACAAACAGCGCCCAGTTTATGTAAATTCAAGTTCCCATTCACCGTTTCTAACGGGTCATATGTCCATGAAATCAACTTATAGCCCTTAGCCACGGCCAGTTCTTTTTGAGCCCATTTCAACTTTTCACCAATTCCATATTTACGAAAATTAGGATGAATACCTAGCGAATGCGAGCAAAGATACACTTTCTTCCCATCGAATCCGGGGAAACTATATTGAAAACCAATTAATTCATTATATAAAAAGGCACCTAAGATGAACCCACCATTTTTTACAACTGTAATGGTTTGGTTCACTGGTACCGAATCCTCGAAACTCCAAACAATCGCTTCAAGCTGGCGTACTAGCTCTAACTCCTCGACGGTTTGCAGGTTTCGAATTTCAATTTCTTCTAAAACAGGTTGGTTCAACTCCCAACTCCTCCATTCCACATCAATCCCAATTATGCTGATCTGCTTCTATTAGTAGTTTTGTTAAAATCTTTGTTCCATACACGAGCGCTTCATGATTAAACTTCATATTAGGATGATGTAAACCCGGAGTCAAATCACATCCTAAACCAATCATTGTTGCATGAATCTCTTGATTTTTTAGTGTGTAAAAATGAAAGTCCTCCGCTCCTGGGGATACGCACTTTGATACTAGATTCTCATTCCCAAGAATTGAGCTAATTGCAGATTCTGCCAATCGGATACCCTCAGGATGCTTCACAGCTGCTGGAGAATATTCATCCATAACGATATCAATCTTTGTTTCTGTCAACTCAGCGATTTTATGAACCGTATGTTTGGCTTTCGAGATCAATAACTCCATTCCCTCATTTGTTTCCGAGCGTAAATCAAAGGTAAAACGAGCATTCTCTGGAATCGCATTAGACGCTTCTCCACTATGCAGTTGCGTTATTTTAATCGAATAACGTCCTACCCCCCCAAGCTTTATTTGCTTCATTGCCTGGATTAGAAGTGATGCCGCCTCTATAGGGTTATTCCCTTCTTCTGGTCTCGCCGCATGTGCTGGAATTCCTTTGATGACACCCTTTAGTGTTGTCGTAGATCCATGTAAGATCACCGGAGCAGCTTTGCCATATTGAACCTCAAACGAAGGACGGAGATGGACTCCACCAAGAAATTTAACATTCTTGAGAGCACCATCTTCCATCATTTTCAGTGCACCACCAGCTACTTCTTCAGCTGGTTGAAAAATAAACCGAACACTATGCTTGAGTTTTATATTGCTTTTATATAGAGAAAGAGCCGCCATAAGCACCATCGTACTATGCGCATCATGCCCACAGGAGTGGTTCGGTCGAACGACTCCACCCACCTCTTGAACTAATGCATCCATGTCAGCACGAAGCGCAATGACCTCCGGATTTTCTCCTGGAAGATCCGCAACAAACCCATAATGGCCAGAGAAGGTCTGGACCATATAACCTGCATCACTCAATTTCTTTTGTAGGTAGCGGGAGGTTTTCTCTTCCTTCCAGCTCGGCTCTGCAAGTTGATGCAAATCATGATAGGTTTTGAAAATAGTATTTCTCTGAGCCTCAATAAATTCTATTGGATCCACGGAAATAGCTCCCTCCCGACTTACAGTCAAATATAATTAGAAAATAATATGAGCCACAAGTACCACGATTGGCAATGTAATCACAGTACGAAGGATAAAAATAAGCACTAAATCTTTGAAGCTTACAGGAAGTTTTGATCCTAGAAGTAAGCCACCCATTTCGGACAAGTATACTAACTGCGTAACAGAGACACACGCAATGACAAATCGCGTTAACTCACTTTCAATTCCACTTCCGATAATCGCTGGTAAAAGCATGTCAGCAAATCCGATAACCATTGTTTGAGCAGCTTCAGCAGCTTCAGGAACCTGCATAAGGGTCAAGATTGGTTCAAACGGCTTTCCAAGGATAGTAAATACAGGAGTGAACTCGGCAATGACCAGAGCTACAGTTCCAATTGCCATTACAATTGGCAGCACACCTAGCCACATATCTAAGACGTTTTTGAAGCCTTCTGTGAAAATATTTGCAACTGAATCATTTTTTCTTGCTTTGTTTACTGCGTTATTTAACCCCCATTTAACCTGGGAAACCCCTTCTGGGATCATTTCTTCTGCTTTTAATTCAGTTAGTTCATAACCAGTATCCGTTTTTTTGGAGAGTGGACGGATTCGTGGCATAATAACAGCGGCCACAAGACCAGCAAAGATAATAGTTAAGTAGTATGGCACAAAATACTGTTCAAGCTCTAAATATTGAAGAATAACAATTGAAAACGTAATGGATACCACAGAGAAAGTCGTGGCGATAACCGCCGCTTCACGCTTTGTATAATAACCTTCCTCATATTGCTTTGACGTTAATAGAACACCAATCGTACCGTCACCAACCCAAGAAGCTAAACAATCTAAAGACGAACGCCCTGGCAAAGTAAAAATAGGTCTCATCACCTTCATGAATAAAGCACCAATGAACTCCAGTAGACCAAAATTTAATAATAATGGTAAAAGAATTCCCGCTAGTAAGAAGGTTGTAAATAGAATTGGGATCAAATCGTAAAGCAAAAGAGTACCCGTATTCTCGGAATGAATCATTTCTGGACCTATTTTGTATAAAGTCATTGCTGCAAAAATTGTACCCAAAAGACGTGCCACGACCCAGAACTTGCTTACACTAAATAGTGTATTCATTGTTTTATTTTGCGTTATAAAATTCGGTTTAACTACTGTGGCAATTATAGACCCAACGGTTGATATCGCCATGACCAAGACCACTATTGCTGGAATGAAATCACCAATTGCCCCATTAATTTGATTCGATAAAAATGCAACAGGAATCGTAATTCCATCCTCTGTTTTAATTGGAGTAATAAACAATAGAATACCGATTAATGAAGGAAGGATGAACTTTAAATAATCACTAATAGGAAACGATTTCGTTTCCGTTTGTTTTTCTACTTTTGATGCTGTATTTGTTGTCATTGATAACACCTCTAATTATTTAGTAGTATGAAAGTCTTTCTATTCTATAAATAAGCCATGATTAGCATAAATTCGTTCTAATTTTTGCTGTCTGCTACTAATGCGTTCCTCATCTTTATGATGAATCCCAGCAATCAACACCTCTAATAAAGTAATCGCAGAAGAAATCGAGTTGTGACTTGATTCGATTTGTTCCTCTGTTGTTAATGTCAATTCTGCAATCTGCCCAACTGGGGATAACTGTCTGTTAGTAATCGCCAGCACTCCAGCCTTTTGTTGTTTCGCCGAGTTTACAAGTTTTAAAGAATCATTTCGATACCGAGGGAAAGAAAAGACGATAACCAAGGACTTCTCTGTAAACTCACTAACATCTTCAGGCATGAAACCAGTTGGTGTTGAGATGCTGACATTTTCTCGTAATTGCCTTAGAGAATAGTAGAACCAATACGCTGCTGCAAAAGAGCTTCCAAATCCTCCGATAAATATACGATCTGCCTGCACAATCTTATCAACTGCTACCCATAAATCTTCTGAACTTCCTTGATTTAGCAATTGCTCTAGAATCGACTTTTCCCGTTGGATGACTGTCTCAAATAATTGACTTTCCTCTGTTGTGTCGATTGCAGCCGAAACTTCAGTCTGAGACGCTTGTTTATTTTCCAACCAATCTCGGCGAACCTTTTCCTGCAAATCTGAAAAGCCGGAAAAGCCTAATGCATAAGCCAACCGTATCACGGTTGTTTCACTCACACCTGCTTTTTTGCCAATTTGATAAGCAGTATGTAGAGCACCCTCATCCATATGTCCTTTGATATACTCAGCCACTCTTTTCTGTCCAGGAGACAAGGAAGAAAAGCCTTCTTTAATAATTTGATTAAACTGTTTCTCTCCCATTCCAATCCCCTTTCAAAAAAATGGTGAAGGAAAAACTTCTTTCTATAATATAAAGCATGAAATCCTTCGGCGCAAGTGAAAATTGAATAAAAAATCATATTTTATGATATTTATGCAAAAAAATATAATTGAATGATGCTATATAATTCTATTAACTCCTATAAAGTGGATAGCCCCTGTTGTTTGTTAGATTCTACCATCCTCAGGCTGTTGTTTTTTTGTTACAATTTAAAAATCAATCTTGGGAGGAATCTGCATGACTAAACGGAAATTTCTAGTTCCCCTCATTATCGCTGTTTTTTTTACAGCCATCGGTTTTCTATCAGGAATGTTGTACTCGAATCAATTAAGCAAGGAAGCTGCATCTCCTAGGTATCATGAAGAGATTGCTCAATCAGGGAAAATAGCTGAACCTAAGCAAATGCCAAATATACAAACTCCCAATTCTAAAGTGCTAATTGGTTACGTTCAAGATTTTCGTGATCCTGACACAATTAATCTATCGGAATTGACTCATATCATTTTCTCTTTTGCTCATCCAACAAAGGATGGTGGTCTAATACTTGGTGGAGAAACAGCATTAAAGAACCTCCAAACTTTGGTTCAAAAAGCACATAATCAAGATAAAAAAGTAATGCTCGCTGTCGGAGGGTGGTTTCACCTTGATGGTGGTGAATCGTATGATTATTTTAAAACGGCTATTCAAGACCAGAAAACCCGTACTAAATTAGTAAACGAACTTATTAGCTTAGTAGAACGCGAAAATCTCGACGGCATTGATATTGACTTTGAACATCCACGTTCAGAGGAGGATGCAAAGTATTTAGCTGGATTCACGGAAGAATTAAGCAGGCAGCTTAAAAACAGGAACAAACAATTATCCATCGCCGTAAATGCAAAAGTGCACAGTGTTGCTGGTACAGAAATCACTTCTGTCATCTATGAACCGGACATGTTTAAGTATGTAGACTATGTCAACATTATGGCTTATGACGGTCAATGGGATGGTGGTTATAATGCCGCTAATTTATCACCATTCTCCTATACTGAAAATATCGTAACCTATTGGAGCGAGCTTTTTATAGACCAGCAGATTCCAACTGAAAAACTTGTTTTGGGCGTACCTTTTTATGCACAGCCAGAGGATCCTCAGGCAAAGCAAATATCCTATGCAACTATTATCAAGCATGATGCCACAAGTTCCGCTCATGATAAAATCACAATGAATGGTACGATATACCATTTTAATGGAATGAAAACAATGGAAAGAAAAACAAAGCTAGCACTGGATTATGGCTTTGGTGGTATGATGTTGTGGGAAGCGGGGCACGATGCACAAGGCCCATACAGTCTCACAGCATCTATTTCGGACACATTACAAGCCCCTTCGCAAAAGCTTTATACGAAACAGTAATCTATCACACATAATAAAAAACACGGTTCTCAATGAGAATCGTGTTTTTTACCTTCTAATTGCGCAAGCTCCTTAAACACTAGAAATCCTTCTCTACCTTTACCAGACCATCCTTTCGATTGTCCTTTTCAAAATAGACGATGATGGTGTCATTTTCCTTTAGATTGTCATCAACATTCACATTTTCCTTTTTTATATAAATGCGTCGCCCATCTTTCCCTTCACCATAGTAACCAGATTGATCAATTTTCGTAATCGTATATTGATAGGTTAGATATTCCTTTTCTATCTGGTTCGAAACTGTTTTCGCGTTGTTCAAGGAGATATTTAGAAAGATTAAAACACCTAATAAAGTAGTTAATAAGGATAATATTATCACCTTCATCAACGTATCCTCCATATAATCTAGAATCCTTCATCATTATATGTTTAGGTGTTTAGATGATTACACAAAAGCTGTTTTCTTTCACCTTAAATTTTTGTAGCTACGATAAGTACAGATTGACCCTGGAAAGATTGTACCTTCCCTTCTTCGATTTCCACAGAGAAAAAATCAATGAAAGGCTGTGAAGCATGGGTCATAAAGTCATTCAATTTTTGTTTCTCTCGTTCAGGTACATCCATCATTTCGCACCAAGTATCGAAAGAGAACTTCTTTTTAAAACGAATCATTTCCTCAACAAGGATTCCTTCATGTTCAAGAATCGAAACCCATTCAGATTTCTTATAGGCCCGAACATGACTTGGGTCGCGTTTCTTTTCGATTGTGTTATAAAACAAATCATATTCGCGAATCTCTGGAGCTACATTATCGATTAAAATAAACAGCCCTTTTTCTTTTAAAATTCGCTGTACTTCTTTGACAAATTTCCGTACATCTGTGAAATGATGCGCAGCAATCCTACATGTCACAGACCCAACGGATTCATTAGGAAAGGGTAAATTTTCGGCATCTCCTTGAACAAAAGCCGCATTTTTAATCCCTTTTGACTCAATAAACCCTTTCGCCTTCTCCAACATTTCAGCAGTTAAATCCAATGCAACGACCTGTTTAAAATAAGGAGCTAATGCGTTTGCAACATGTCCACCACCTGTTGCTATATCCAAGAGCTCTCCAGAAGGCTGTTTCGCTGCAATAATTTCAACCAATTTTCGGAGGTCTTCTCCTTTTGCATGTGATTGGCTTGTCACATAATGCCCCGCATTCTTTCCAAACTGTTGGATCACTCGGTCTTTTCCTTTCAATATCCCACCTCTTATCCATTTGCCTCTATAATAAAGCTTATGATGGAAAGCTGACCTTAACCCCTTTTTTCATTTTTTAGAACCATCGTTTTAAAAAGGCTCTTATAATAATCCTTTGTTTCCTCTACAATAAATCCTTTCTTTTCTACTAACAGATGAGTATCTCTATCTAAACAGCATCCATCGCAGACTTTTTTCCAATACGGTGTTAGGAGTTGTTGCAACTTAGCTAGAGATGGTTGCGTCATCTTTACGTGCTCAAACATTAAAATCTTGCCATTTGGCTTGCAAACTCGTTTGATTTCATCCATTGCATCTTCTGCATTTGGGATCGTGCAAAAGACTAGAGTCGCAACCACCGTGTCAAAAGTATTGTCGGGAAATGGAAGTCGTTCTGCACCTGCTTGAATCAATTCGATTGGCACCCGTGATAGTTTCTTGCGTTTTATGGAACGTGTGACCATAAAGGGACTAGGATCAATGGCCGTCACCTCCACACCACGATAAAAGGGAAAATTCACGCCAGTACCCGAACCAAGCTCCAACACCGTTCCGCTAGCATTTTTTAATAACTCCAAACGAATATTCTTAAAGCGTCCCCTCTCTAACGGGCTCATAAAAAAATCGTACCATTCCGAAAACGTTTTACTCACTGTTACATTCCCACTCCAGTTCTGCTAATTTTATTTGCTATTACTTTCATTATAGCTTGGTAGGTACTTTCCTACACGAAAAAACATCTTGAAGCAAAAAGCACATCACTGATTAAGTAAAATTATTGTTTATTATAATTACATTATGTAAATAAGTATTTTAGCAGCGATACACAAAAGAACCTTCCCCATTTAAGGGCAAGATTCCTCACCATTCGTTTACTGTTCTTTTGTTCTTAGTATTGGTAATGTACAGCAACGGAAGGAGCCACCTGATTTGATAATCTCGGTAATATCGACCTCAATCACTTCAAAACCTCGTTCACGTAGCTGCTTATTCACTTCTTTATTAACCGGTAAGCTCAAGACTCGCTTATTACCAATCGATAATACATTTGTCCCAAGCGTAAATTGTTCTTCTTTCGATACTTCAATGAGTTCATATCTAGAACCGAATAACTTCATATCCTCTTCTGTTAACGCTTCCGGATAGATTAAAGCAACCTCAGGTGATACCACATTAAACACACAATCCAAATGAAGATATCTTTCTTTAAAAGGAATTGCTTTTACCTCGAAACTACTCAATAACCTTTGTAAGTGGTCTGCCGCCATTTGGTTTGTCCGGTTGCTTAAACCAACATAAATAGTTTTGCCATCAATGATGACATCGCCACCTTCGATATGGTCTCCAATGATATTATAATAAGAGAAGCCTTCGTCTTCGAGCCATTGCCGTAAAACGTTTTCTTCCCCCTGGCGAACATCACTAGCCATATCTGCAACAAAAACCGTTTCTCCTAGCGTAAACCCGATATCACGGGTAAAGACTTGCTCTGGGTATTTTTTATGGTAAGGGAGTAAAATGACTTCAATCCCATGGCTACGCAAAGTTTGTACAAAATTCTCATGCTGTTCAAGAGCTCGCTCAATATGTATGCCTTCGTTTTTAAAATGTTTTTGTGTTTCATTTATCACATCACGAATGGTCATGTATTGGGGTTGACAGAGAATTACCCTTTTCAATGTATCATACTCAGTAAAACAGACAGTTTTATGCTCCATTTCAGAACTTATTGTCATGTAGAAGGCCTCCCCTTTAAATAAACTTTGCTATTAATATGCCCTGTACATATCAGAATTAATTACAAAGAGGATTTTTTAAAATATAGTTGTTGGTTTTCCGCTCCAATCATCAGGTGAAAAATAAATTTTACTAAAGACCAGTTGAAGAGAATCAACTGGTCCAAGTTTTAAGCCGAATAGCCTACCAACGTGCTGTCAGCATCTTCCGCCTCGTATAAAATTCAACTCCATCTGACCCATTTGCATGAAGATCCCCATAGAATGAATTTTTCCATCCTGAGAATGGGAAAAATGCCATCGGGGCAGGTACGCCAATATTAACACCAAGCATCCCAGCTTCAATATTCTCTCTAAAATACCGTACGTGGCTCCCGTTTTGCGTAAACAAACAAGCACCGTTGCCGAAATCGGATTCATTTGCTACCTCAATTGCTTCTTCTAAATTGTTCACCCGAATAATCGATAATACCGGTGCGAAGATTTCCTCCTTCCAAATTTTCATTGAAGGGTTTACCTTATCGAAAATGGTCGGTCCAATAAAATATCCATCTTGATGATAGCTCTCGTCATTACGACCATCCCTAACTAAAATTGCACCTTCTGCTTCGCCACTTTCAATATAGCTCGCCGTTCGCTCTTTATGCTCTTGCCGAATAACAGGTCCTAAAAATACCCCTTCTTCTAGCCCATTGCCGATTTTAATTTCATCTGCTTTTTCCTGCAATCGAGCTAATAACGGTTCAGCTACTTCGCCAACGGCTACTACCACGGAACAAGCCATACAACGTTCACCTGCTGAGCCATAAGAAGCAGCAATAATTTCCTTAACAGCCCCTTTTAAGTCTGCATCTGGCATCACAATCGAATGATTCTTTGCACCAGCCAAGGCTTGAACTCTCTTTCCATGTGAAGCAGCTGTTTTATAAACATACTCGGCAACTGGCTGGGAGCCGACAAATGAAATCGCTGGGACATCTTTATGTTCAAGTAATGAATTAACCACATCATGGGCACCATGAACAATATTTAATACTCCCTCTGGAAGTCCAGCTTCTGAAAACAGCTCTGCCAACCGATTTGCTAGAATCGGTGTCCGCTCAGAAGGTTTTAATACAAAGGTGTTGCCTACTGCTATCGCAAGTGGAAACATCCAACAAGGAACCATCATCGGGAAATTAAATGGAGTGATTCCCCCAATTACCCCAACCGGATAACGATACATCCCCGACTCCATATCGGTTGCAATATCGGGGAGCTGTTTTCCCATCATTAACGTGGGCGCACCAGCAGCAAACTCTACGCATTCAATTCCACGCTGTACTTCTCCATATGCTTCATTAAAGCTTTTGCCGTTTTCTTGAGTAATCAAGCTCGCCAATTCATCCCAGTTTTCAACTAGTAGCTGTTGGTATTTGAACAGGATGCGTGCCCGTTTTGGAACCGGTGTTTTGCTCCAGGTTTGAAACGCCTTTTTCGCTGATTGTACCGCATCCTCGACATCCTCTTTTGACGAAATTGGCACCTCAGCAATGGTTTTCCCCGTTGCTGGGTTTGGTACAGCCTGGTAACGATCCGTTTTCGCTTCAACCCATTGACCGTTTATGTAGTTTTTTAAAAGTTTAGTGGATGTTGTTGTCATTGTTCAATTTCTCCTTTATGTTCAATTTTATATACTAATACTTTATCGTGGATTCACCCTTGAATTCATAGTGATAACAAACTCGGTACAATTCCTCAATTTCAGCCTGAGTAGGTACTCTTGGATTGTTTGCGGGACTGCCGCTAGCTAGCGCATCATTGGCCATTTTAGGAACAGCACTAGTAAACTGCTCGCTATCAATTCCCCAGCCTTGAAGATTAGGTATTTTTAGCGTCATACACAGGCTTTTAACGGCTTGAACTGCTTTTTCCGCTGCTTCCTCGTCCGATTTCTTGATATAGTCACCATCAAAAATTCTTCCTAAATCAGCAAGCCTTTCTATACAAGCGTCCTTGCTAAACTCTAAAACGGCTGTTAGCAGCATGGCATTTGAATAACCATGCGGAACATGAAAGAGGGCACCAATCGGCCGCGACATTCCGTGGACAAGACATACTGAAGCATTGCTAAACGCCATTCCTGCTTGCATCGAGCCTAGAGACATAGCTTCACGAGCATCCAAGCTTTCTCCATCTTCGTAAGCAGTTAAAAGATTATTCACAATCAACTTCATTGCCGATAAGGCTAAGGTGTCGGTCATTGGGTGGGATTTTTTTGATATATATGCTTCAATCGCGTGGCTCAGGGCATCTACACCTGTTGCTGCGGTTACATGTTGAGGAGAAGAGATAGTTAGAAGTGGATCAACGATTGCAACAGTTGGCATGAGCGCTGGTTGCTTAATCATCATTTTCACATCTGTTGTTGTATTGGTAATAATGGTTACATCCGTTGCCTCTGAGCCTGTTCCTGCTGTCGTTGGTACTGCGATATGAGGAATTGGTTTGTTCTTGGCGATTTTCTTCATCCCCATATAATCGCCAATATACCCACCATTGCTGGCCACAATTGAAATGGCCTTTGCCGTATCGATGCAGCTGCCACCCCCAATTGAGATGATGAAATCACAGTTTTCATCTTTAAACAGCTCCAAAGCTTCTGACACAAAATTATCAGTTGGCTCTGATTGGACTCCTATATAAAAGCAACGCTGAATCCCACTCTCCTCTAGCAGGTCATCACACTTCCTTAAAAACCCTAAACTTTCTATCACCTGATCACTAATAATCAGTGCTTTTTTCCCTAGCAAACTAGCCTCTGAGGCAATTTTTTCATACGAATTTCGCCCATAAAGGATTGTTTGCGGGGATCTAAATTGCGCGTAATTCTCCATTCAGCTTCCTCCCACCATATCCAGCATTATTTCGTACCAACTGTACACCAACAAGTAGTAGCACTATTCAAACTATTTTATTGCTACTAACCTTATAAAATACCTATACAGACAAATGAGCGTCTATGTACTATCTTTCTACAAAAAGAAATCTTTTCCTGCACTTATAATATGATATATTTTTATAGGGGGGTAAATGAGCATGCATGAATTGAATCGAATTTTAAACACAAAAGAATTTCAATCCAAAGATACATTAAAAAAACAACTTACAGAGCTAGGAATATACGCTGGTGACCATATTATGGTCCATTCCTCACTTAGTAGCATGGGGTGGATAGCTGGAGGACCACAGGCGGTAGTGGAAGCACTACTTGAAACGGTGACAGAAACTGGTACGATTGTGATGCCTGCCCAATCTGCAGACAATTCAGATCCATCTTATTGGATGCTACCACCTGTTCCAAAGGAATGGCATCAACCTATTCGTGATCATTTTCCAGCCTACGACCCTCACTTAAGTCCACTCCGTGAAATGGGGAAAATTGCTGAGTGCCTCCACCGCCATCCCCATACAGTGCGAAGTCCTCATCCAGCACATTCCTTTATTGCCTGGGGGAAGAATGCGGCTGAATGGATGAAGGACCAACCACTTGAGGACTCTTTTGGCGAAGGTTCACCATTAGGTAAAATGATGAAGGCAGAAGTGAAAATTGTTCTTATCGGCACAGGGTTTGACTCCTGCACTCCTCTCCATTATGCAGAGTTTATGCAGAAAGATCGTAAAACTCTTCCACAAGGAGCCGCCGTGATGATAGATGGGAAGCGAGTTTGGCAGCCCTATGATTGTGTCGAAATGGACTCAGATCGTTTTCCGGAGATAGTTCAAGATTTCGACGGTGAAATCTTTGAAGGCAAGCTAGGAATGGCAAAAACGCTTGTCGTTGAAATGCGACCACTAGTAGAATTTGGTATCCTGTGGCTAAAAATTCATCCTGCTCCTGAAGAATAAATAAAAGACCCAGAAACCATCATTCAGGCTTCCGGGTCTTTTCCGTTTTTATCTCTTTTAGCTATAGCAAAAAGTATAGTGATAGTTAAATGAGCTTATCATCCATTTTAAATCTCCAAAAACCTTTCAATTTCTTCGCAGTTTTCCTCGAATGCCTCTTTCCCTAACTGGATTAATTTATCCATATAAGCCACATCATCAAAAGGCATTTCTTCACCAAGCTCCTTGTTAATGCGGAAATAGTTATTTCCAAGTAACAATTTGCAGTGATAAGAAACCGATTCTGACGAAATATCCAAAGCTAAATCTAACAGCTTCGGGGTAACTTTTAACGATGGTAATTGGAATGGTAACCAATGTTTAATTCCCCATTCCTTTTCGCCACCATCAATAGAGAAATCAATATTCTGTTTTCCTGTCCCAAGCGATAAAATATGGACCGATTCGAGCTTCTCATTAAAATAATGCAAAGCATCTGTCAAACAAACGAGAGAAGGATTATTA
Organism: Mesobacillus maritimus; assembly: GCF_044803185.1. Taxonomy (GTDB): domain Bacteria; phylum Bacillota; class Bacilli; order Bacillales; family Cytobacillaceae; genus Mesobacillus_B; species Mesobacillus_B maritimus_B. The sequence continues at coordinate 2,618,414 of NZ_CP085225.1, read as the reverse complement.
GCCCATAAGCCCCCGTCTATGGATAAGTATTTGTTCCCTATATTGTTTGGGGGAAAATAGATAGGTGCCGAACAAGACGAAAGTACAGCATCCCAAACTTTGATTGATATATTACCTAATTCATCTGGTACATGTGAACGATGAACATATGGTTTCCCATGAGTCAAATCGACGGTCGGAATTAATAATGGCTTTGAAACTTCTTTAAGTTCTCGATCACCAAACGACTTTTTTAGCAGCGAACGTAAAGCGCGGTCACTGTAAATACTTTTAAAGAGGCCAACCTTGGCCTCTTTAATAAATATCTTTTCACCGTATCGAAGGTATTGTTCTAACAAAGTATCCATGTCCGAATCCAAAGCCGTTGCTGCTGCTATAATGGATCCAGTGCTTGTTCCGGCAATTAAATTGAAATGGTCACCAACCCTTGTCTGGTACGCTTCTTCCATCGCTTTTAAAATTGAAATTGCAAAGACCCCACGAATTCCGCCACCATCAATACCTAATATTTTCATTGTCATCACCTAAGTTTGCGATATGAAATAGCTTGCCCTTTCTTCTCAACCTTATGTTGTTGAATTCCTTAAAAGGAAAACAGGTTAAATTAATTCTCAAACTCGATGACTTTTTCTAACTTCTCGATTAAGACTACGCACTTTTGATTTCCTATCTCATAGATATACATCTTTTGCTCATTTTCTTGAAGGATTTTCATAAACTGAATATCCCCTGTTATGTCATGCTTCTTGGCAAGGTCTGCAATCATTTTATAAATTTGACTAATGGTTGGCTCTGATTGTGATGCTATCTTTATTGGGACAGGTAATCCTTTAACCTTGATCGTTACGATTATGACTGTATCCAATTGTCTCATCTCCTTACATGAAAAGTATTCGACTTAAGGAGATGTTTTCCTGCCATTTTCTGTTCAGAGAATGACAAAAGACTAAAAAGGGTTACAGCAGATTTGCTGACTCTTGTTTTGCAACTTTTACCGTCCAACCAAATGGGTCCGGTTCGGTTCCAAGCTGAATTCCTGTTAAAGTGTCATATAACTTTTTCGCTAACTCCCCAGTTTGACCGTTGTTAATAACCATTTTTTCTCCCTGCCAAGCTAATTCACCTACTGGAGAAATAACCGCAGCTGTACCTGTACCAAAAGCTTCCTCTAGTTGACCATCTTTATAGGCTTGATAAAGATCCTCCATTGAAAGTCTGCGCTCTGAGACTGGGATATTCCAATATTTCAATAGTTGCAGAATGGAATCCCTTGTCACTCCTTCGAGAATGCTACCATTTAGGATAGGAGTGACAACCTCTCCGTTTATTTTAAAGAAGATATTCATGCTGCCAACTTCTTCAATATATTTATTTTCTCGTCCATCTAACCATAAGACTTGGGAATATCCATCCTTTTCAGCTACTTCTTGTGCCTTTAAACTTCCCGCATAGTTGCCGGCAGTTTTCGCATTTCCAGTACCGCCAATTGTAGCACGTACATATTCACGTTCCACGGCAATTTTCACAGGGTTAATGCCTTCTTTATAATAAGCCCCTACTGGCGATAAGATGATGATAAACTTATACCGCTTAGATGGTGAAACACCTAAATAAGGTTCAGTTGCAATGATAAACGGACGGATATAAAGAGAAGTACCTTCTGAAGTAGGAACCCACTCCCGGTCCACATTGATCAGCTGTTTCAATGCACTTAAAGCCAATTCTTCATCAACCTTTGGAATACAAAGGCGGTCGTTCGAGCGATTCAATCGTTTCATATTCATATCTGGTCTAAATAATAATACTTCATTGTCTTTCGTAAGATACGCCTTTAACCCTTCAAACACAGTCTGCCCATAATGGAAAACCATTGAAGCAGGATCTAAGGTAAGTGGCTGATAAGGAACGATTCTAGCATCATGCCAGCCTTGACCTTCCGTATAATCGACAATAAACATATGATCCGTAAAATTCTTACCAAATTCAAGATGATCAAAATCCGGCTTTTGTTTTCTAGATGAAGCAAGAGTGATATCGATTTTTAATTCAGTCATTTTGCATACCCCTGTCTTAATAAACTATATTTTGATAATATTATGACACTTATTTTCGAATTTGACCATTCCCCTGCACAAAAAATTTGCTGGAAGTTAGTGCTTCTAAGCCCATAGGGCCTCTGGCATGGAGTTTTTGAGTACTAATCCCAATTTCTGCACCATACCCAAACTCAAATCCATCTGTGAATCTTGTCGAGGCATTATGATAAACAGCTGCTGCATCAACCCTCGTTAGAAAAGATGAAGCATTCTGTTCATCCCTTGTTATAATCGCTTCAGAATGTTTTGTCCCATACTTGTTTATATGGTGAATCGCTTCGTCCACGTTTTCAACTACTTTTACACTTACAGATAAAGCTAGATACTCCGTATACCAATCCTCTTCTGTTGCAGGTTTTGCCCCTTGGGACATAGCACAAACCTTTTCATCGCCGTAAACTTCAACCCCATGTTCGGCCAATACCTTCAATAGTTTTTCTCCATGCTGATTAAACCAAGTCTGCTGGATTAACACCGTTTCGATTGCATTGCAGACTGAAGGTCGTTGCGTTTTCCCGTTTATCACGATTTGCTCAGCCATTTCTACTTCTGCACTTTCATCAATGAAGATATGACAATTTCCCGCTCCAGTTTCTAGCACAGGCACCGTAGACTCACGAACTACCGTATCAATCAGGTTTTTCCCCCCCCTTGGAATTAGAACATCTAAGTATTCATTTAGATGAAAGAGCTCTTTCGCGGTCTCCCTGCTCGTGTCTTCAATTAACTGGACTGCTTCAACAGGAAGTGTACTTTTTCCAAGTGCCGTATGAATCGATTGAATTAGTGCCATATTTGAATATCGTGCCGAAGAACTGCCTCGTAAAATAACCGCGTTCCCTGTTTTCAATGAAAGCGTCGCCGCATCGATTGTCACATTTGGTCTTGCCTCATAAATCATTCCGATAACGCCTATAGGCACTCGATTTTTTTTGATTAACAATCCGTTATCCTTATGGATGGTTTCAAGGTTATCTCCAATTGGATCCTTTAAGTTTACTAACAGACGAATCGCATCAGCCATATCATGAATTCGCTTTTCGTTTAACATGATTCGGTCAAGAACGGATTCTGAGAGACCCTTCTCCCTTCCATCTTCCAAATCCTTTTGATTTTCTATAAGGATAGTCTCTTGGTCTGAAATAAGCTGTGCAGCAATCAGCTGAAGTGCACTATTTTTCTCCTCTGTTGTTGCCCCAACTAATACCTGACTAGCCTTTTTCGCTACCAGCCCTTTTGTTTTAACCTCGCTCATCTTTTTTTCCTCCAATCTATACTTTAACCCATTTATTGCGATGGATAACTTCCATTAATGGCTTTTCACTGGCACTACTTTTTCCTATAACAGATTCTAAGACCTCAGCCGAATACGTTACCTCCCCTTTTCCTAATAATCCACTAGGACCAAAGACTTCAACAACGTCGCCTGTTTGAAAGGTTCCTCTAATCCCCGTAACACCTGCCGGAAGTAAGCTCTTTCCATTGGATATAATCGCGTCTTCTGCGCCTTGGTCAACGTAAATCGATCCTGAAACTTCAGAGTGGACAGCAATCCATTGCCTCCTAGTATTAATATAAGTAATGCTTTTATTTTGGATATAAGTTCCGTCTCCAGAACCATTTAGAATTGCATTTAATTTATCGCTGCCTTTTCCCTGTCCAATAAAAACTGGGACTCCTAAGGAAAGCGCTGTTTTTGCCGCCATCAGCTTCGATTTCATTCCACCTGTCCCAACCTTTGAGCCTGCTCCTTCGGCAAACCCCACCATTTCATCTGTAATGGTTTCTAAAACATCAAGTCTTTTAGCATCCGGATTGGATCTAGGATCAGAATCATAAAGCCCATTAATATCCGTTAAAATAATCAACTGGTCCGCATGTATAAGCCCGCTCACAAGGGCAGAAAGCATATCATTATCACCGAACGTCAATTCCTCAACGGAAACCGTGTCATTTTCATTGATAACCGGCAACAATCTCCGTTCAAGGAGCTCCATAATCGTTGCATAGGCATTTTTATAACGATCTCGGTTCGAAAAATCCGTCCGGGTTAGTAAGATTTGCGCAGGAATAATCGAAAAAGCGCTAAACTGTTCAATATAAGATTGAATGAGTAGGCTTTGACCAACAGCCGCAGCTGCTTGCTTTCCCTTCAATGTCACAGGTCTTGTCGGATAGCCTAACCGACTAAAACCGGCGGCAACCGCCCCAGAAGAAACCATTAAGACTTCATGCCCTTCTTTCCGAAGTCCAGCTACTGCTCGGACGTGGTCACTCAATTTCTCTTGATCGATTTCCCCTTTTTCATTGGTTAATGAACTGCTACCAATTTTTACAACAATACGTTTTTTCTCCATTTACAATAACTCCTCTAAACTGAATACGTTAATAAGTGGGCGTTGATATCCGTTCAAATCAACGTGTGAATAGTCAACAATGTACAACTCAGCGCAATAAAAAAAGCCCATTCATCCTCTACATAAAGGACGAAAGGGCTTTCTTCCGCGGTACCACCTATATTGGATGTAAGGTTACATCCCACTCTTCCAGATAACGCCTGGCGGGCGCCCATGTTTTCATGGGACTCAGAAGGCAGGTTCGGCGGCTTAATGTGGTAGGATCTCCCAGCTTCAAATCCCACTCTCTTGTCACATAAGGACCCGCGTACTAATCCTCCGTTAACGTTCAGCTGTTTTAATAAATATTATGCCGACCACCGAGAAAAGTCAAGATATGAAATAGGCCAAATTTGTCAAAAACCAATCAATTCATTAATCATTTTTATTCCCGCAAAAGAGAATAATGTTTCATCCTTCAAATATTGTTAATTTAGGTCTCTCCCAGAGCTTAATTCCCTTACTATATACACTCGCAGCATGATTCACACCAAAATGGTACGGCAAATATTGATAATTAGGGATATCCCAAATAACGAAATCTGCCCATTTGCCAAGATCAAGGGTCCCTGCTTCGGTTCCCCTTCCAATCGCATAAGCAGCATTGACGGTAACAGCATTCCAGATTTCCTCCGTCGTCATTTTCAACTTTAATGCTGCAAGTGACATAATAAGCTGGAGGTTTTCGGTTACACAACTGCCTGGATTAAAGTCTGTTGCTAGGGCAATGGCTACTCCTTCGTTGATCATTTTACGCGCAGGTGCATATTGGTCTTTGCCTAAATAAAACGTCGTGCCAGGTAGTAAAACGGCAATCGTATCCCTTTCGGCTAGGTTTTTAATGCCATTCTCTGACACCGCCACTAAGTGATCCGCGCTTACTGCACCAAGACTAGTGGCCAATTCTGCTCCACCTAATGAGTCAATTTCATCGGCATGAATTTTTAAACCAAACCCTTTTTCCTTCGCCTTTTGTAAAAATTCACGAGACTGTTCAATTGTAAAGACCCCTGTTTCACAAAAAATATCTACAAACTCAGCTAAATTGTCTTTTTTTATTACATCGAGTAACCCTATCATACCCGCAAGAAAGAAATCAGGATTAGCCTTATATGTTGGTGGGATCGCATGTGGTCCGAGAAACGTCGAAACAATGGATATAGGATATTTGTCAGCAATTGTCTTTGTAACTCGTAATTGTTTTAGTTCCGTTTCTCGGTCTAACCCATAACCGCTTTTCGCTTCGATTGTGGTGACACCATGCGTAACCATTCTCTCTAGATGGAAACTAGCTCGTTCTACTAGCTCCTTTTCTGTAGATTGTCTTGTGGCTGCAACCGTTGAAAGAATTCCTCCTCCATTCGCTAATATCTTTAAATAAGGTACGCCCTTTTGCTTTAAAGCTAGTTCGTTTTCCCGTGAACCACCGAACACCAAATGGGTATGCGGGTCAACAAGTCCAGGAGAAACCACCTTTTGATAGGCATCAAGTTTCTCCTTCGCCTGAACAGATGCCGCCTTTGCCGAAGTTCCTATCCAGGCGATTCTTCCATCCTTCACTGCAAAAGCAGCGTTCTCCTCAACAGGTAGCACGCTCATTTCTTTCCCTTTCAAAGGCTTTAAGCTATTCCTCGGTAAAAGCAATTGGCCGATATTATATACGAGTAAATCGTAGAACACTGTAATTCTCCTCCCATTCCCTTGCACTTCTTATCAAAAAACGATGACTGTAGTTCGAAACCGTTCGATAAGGGCCTATGATACACCAAACGATAGTTTCCCTTTTTGGTAATTTAACATCCTATTTATCTAGCATTGGGATGTCTACACCCTTTTCCTTCGCAACCTCGACGGCTCGATCATATCCTGCATCAACATGACGAACGACCCCCATGCCAGGGTCAGTGGTCAACACTCTTTCCAAACGCTCGTCAGCAAGCTCCGTCCCATCTGCGACCACGACCATACCTGCATGTAGCGAATACCCCATACCAACACCACCACCATGATGAACAGAAATCCAAGACCCTCCTGCGGCCACATTAACCAATGCATTTAAAATTGCCCAGTCACCTACAGCGTCACTTCCATCCTTCATCGCTTCGGTCTCACGATTCGGAGAGGCGACCGAGCCACAATCAAGATGGTCACGCCCAATTACAATTGGAGCCTTTAATTCTCCTTTTCTCACAAGCTCATTTATGGCAAGCCCCATCTTAACTCGTTCCCCGTAACCAAGCCAGCAAATACGTGCTGGTAGCCCCTGAAACTCTACCTTTTCTTCTGCCATTTCAATCCAACGAAGTAAAGGTTTATTATCTGGGAACAACTCTTTGATTAATTGATCTGTTCGGTAAATATCTTCTGGGTCCCCCGATAACGCCGCCCAACGGAACGGTCCTTTTCCCTCACAGAACAAGGGGCGAATATATGCCGGAACAAACCCCGGAAAATCAAAGGCATCTTTCACACCTTCATCCTTGGCCACCTGGCGAATATTATTGCCATAATCAAACACAATGGAGCCTTTTCGCTGAAATTCCAGCATCGCTGCCACATGACACGCCATCGATTCCTTAGCACACCGAACGTAGCGATCACCATCATGGTTGCGAAGTTCAGTTGCCCCCTTAACTGTTAACCCTATTGGAACATATCCATTTAATGGATCATGCGCAGAGGTTTGATCGGTGACAATCTCAACCGTAACGTTACGCTGAAGGATTTCATGGTGAACCTCTGCTGCATTACCAACAAGTCCAATGGACAATGCCCTCCCTTTTTCCTTTGCTTCTTTTGCCCATTCTAACGCCTCATCGAGGGAATCAGTCATAACATCACAATACCGGGTGTCAATTCGTTTTTTAATCCGCTTTGAATCTACTTCCACGGCAATACAAACCCCACCATTCATTGTTACAGCTAATGGCTGAGCCCCACCCATACCGCCAAGTCCAGCAGTTAACGTCAGCGTGCCCTTAAGAGAACCATCAAAATGCTGCCGCGCCACTTCCGCAAAGGTCTCATACGTCCCCTGCAAAATCCCTTGCGTACCAATATAAATCCAGCTTCCAGCCGTCATTTGCCCATACATCATAAGGCCCTTTTGATCAAGTTCATGGAAGTGCTCCCAGTTCGCCCACTTTGGAACTAGAACTGAATTGGACAATAAAACTCTAGGAGCCGCTTTATGTGTTTTAAATACCGCGACTGGTTTTCCTGATTGAACGAGCATCGTTTCATCATTTTCAAGCCTCCTTAGTGTATTCACAATCGCATCAAACGACTCCCAGTTTCTAGCCGCTTTCCCAATTCCGCCATAGACAACTAATTCCTCAGGCTTTTCCGCAACCTCAGGGTCTAGATTGTTATATAGCATCCTTAGTGCTGCTTCCTGCTCCCAACCTTTACACTCAAGCTTGAGTCCCTTTTTAGCCTTTACCACGCGATTTGTCTTTGCCTCCATCTTAAATCCCCTCTCCCTTTATAAAATATTAGTCTATTGAAATTTGATCTTCCTCTTCCTTCAACTTGAAAGCTGTCCATCTGCCCTTATTTTTTTTAAGATAATCAGTCATGTTTTCAATATCCTCAGAAAACACCCGATCCTTGGTAATGGAAGATACAACTTTCCTAGCTGCCTCGTAAAATACTTTAGTTTGTGGTGCCATTTTTTCCACCCCACGGTACTCGACTGCCTGGAGAGCACAGATGCATTCAATCGCGAGAACTCGCCGGACGTTTTGAATTATCGTATAAGCATGGCGTGCTGCAATAGTCCCCATGCTCACATGGTCCTCTTGATTTGCTGAAGATGGAATCGAGTCAACACTTGCTGGATGTGCGAGCGTCTTATTTTCAGACACGAGCGATGCCGCAACATATTGCATAATCATCGCTCCTGACTGTAGTCCTGGCTGCGCACTTAAAAATGGCGGTAAATCATTTAATTGTGGATTCACGAGCCGCTCAATTCTTCGCTCTGAAATACTTGCGAACTCGGCAACGGCAATTTTCATAAAATCCATTGCAATTGCAATCGGTTGGCCATGGAAGTTCCCACCTGAAATCACGGTTTCACCATCATCAAAGATCAATGGATTGTCTGTAGCTGCATTTATTTCAATTTCAAGTTTTTCTTTCACATAATCCAATGCCTGCCAGGAAGCTCCATGAACTTGGGGAATACAGCGCAAGGAATAGGCATCCTGAACCCGTTTTTCCCCTTGTCCAGTGATTAGATTACTGCCTGAAAGCAACTTGCGAATGCGTTCAGCTACGGCAATTTGTTGGGGATATCCTCGGGCTTCATGGATAGCGGGGTGAAAAGCATCAATGATTCCCTCCAGCCCCTCGATAGTCATCGCAGCAATCCATTCGGTTTGATGTGCCAAGTCCACTGCTTCTAGCCAATTGATGACGCCCATGGCCGTCATTGCCTGGGTCCCATTAATTAAAGCCAGCCCCTCTTTAGCATGCAACTCAATTGGCTCTAGTTTTTCAATTTGGTAGACTTCGACAGTCGGAAAAATCTTCCCTGCATAATAAACCTTTCCCTCACCGAGTAACACGAGTGCGAGATGAGAAAGTGGAGCAAGGTCACCAGAGGCCCCAAGTGAACCTTGTTGTGGAATGACCGGATGGATTTGCAGATTTAACAACTCCACAAGACGTTCCGCAATAATCGGTCTTATCCCAGAAAATCCTTTTAACAATGCATTTAACCGTAACAGAACCATTGCTCTTGAAACGGTTTCTGGAAAGGGCTCTCCCACACCACATGCATGGGAGCGAATTAAATTCATTTGCAAGTCATTGACATCGTCCTCAGCAATCATCACATCGCTAAATTTCCCAAACCCTGTATTAATGCCGTACACCGTCTTGTTATTGGCTACAATCCGTTCAACAGCTTTTCTACTTTCCTTGACTTTTTGCATACTTTTCGGGGATATCGTAACAAGCTCCCCTTCATAGCAAACCTGTTTAACCTGCTCTAAGGTTAATTGATTGCCTGTAAGTTCCACCATAAACAATCCCTCCAAAACTATTCTGGACAAATAAAAAGAGGCGACAATGGCATAGAGATACCATCATCGCCTCCTAATGACTAATAGACTATAGGCAATGTCCTTATATATGATTAATTCCTAACCCAATCGTTTCATGCTCAGCTCCTTTGACAGGCGCCCCAATTGTTCCGTAAAATGCTACAGCTAGCCATTCCCCTTCTTTGGGATCATGATAAGGTTTGCCACGAACAACAGAAAAGCGAAGTCCGACTGTCCTACTCATTTCACCAATGACAGGCTTTCCTCTTGTGACTCCCTCAATCCCTTCTAAGATGGCATGATACAAAGCATGTGTTTCACGGTATAAATGCTCTTGAATGAGTCCATTTCGCTTCGCAGCTGTTTCAACTGCCGCAATAACTTTCTGCATGTTCATGCTGCCGACTTTTCCTTGGCAGTAGCTGACCTCATCTAATGATGGCCGAAAAGAATATAATTCCTCTTCAGACAAGGATGCCAACAATATTGCCATTTTTCCAATTTCCAATTTTTGACTCATACTAACCTCTATTTTTTAGAATTTTGACTATTCACTAGTAACTACTTATATTGTATTTGTCCACCACTAAAAATGTCAATAAAAATGGAAAATTTTAGTAATCTAATAGATTACCTTACTAATGGACTAAAGACTGTAGGTGAACTTTCCCTACTATGAGTTACCCGAAACAGACCACCTAATATAAAGAACAAATCAAAAAACACACTGGCAATTTAACCAGTGTGTATTCATGGTGGAAATATACTTAAAATACCATCCCGCCGCCATCTGCAAAAATAGTTGATCCTGTTACAAAGGAGGCGTCATCAGATGCTAAGAAAAGGACGACTTTTGCCACTTCCTCCGGTTGACCAATCCTGCGAAGTGCATTTGCTCTAGAAATGATTGGCCATTTTCGCTCATCGTCCTTCCAGCCTTGGATAATATCCGTATCAATGACCCCTGGAGCCACTGCATTAACTCGAATATTTTTCCCGCCATATTCTAAGGCTGCATTTTGGGTCAAGAGCACAACTCCACCCTTTGAAGCATTGTATGGACCGACATATTTCTTCCCTTTATGCCCTAGAACACTAGATGTATTAATGATTGCTCCACCACCACGTTCTTCTATTTTCGGAATAGCAAATTTCATTCCAAGGAATACACCTTTTAAATTGATATCAACAACGCGGTCCCATTCCTCAACAGATATATCGGCAAGTTTTACCTCTTCATTTCCGACGCCAGCATTATTGAATAAAATATCAAGTCCGCCAAAAGCATCGACCGTTTTACTAATTAATTGCGCAACTTCTTCAGGATTGACCATATTCGCAGGCACACAAATGGCATCTCCACCTGCTTCTTTAATTAAGCCAACGGTTACAGAAGCGCTTTCCTCGTTGATATCAGAAACAACCACCTTCGCGCCTTCTTTCGCAAATAAACAAGAAGTAGCACGTCCAATTCCACCGCCACCACCTGTAACAATTGCCACTCTTCCTTGTAATCTCATAAACTATTCCTCCCCCATAAAATCATCACTATGTACAAACATAAAGCAATTATATCGTTTTAATTAAGAATTTTCAATCTTTTCTAAAAACTACTAACTTCCGACCATATGCATACTTAAAGTCTCTCGTATATCATCAGGGATTTTCTCTGTCTTTTGTTCATGTAAATCAAAATTGACATAAACCGCTTCTCCCTTTGCACAAAGATTCCCTTCTTGATGAATTTCCTCGTAAATCTTTAAACTTGTATTGCCTATTTCTTTTATCCACGTTTTCACAATCACTGGTTTTCCATAAAAAAGCTGATGAACAAAGTCAACATGAAAGTTGATGATCACCATTTTCCAATCGTCAGCCCCTAAATCAGGTGTAAAAAGTTTAAAAATCTCATCTCTCCCTGACTCAAACCAGACAGGAATGACTGTATTATTGATATGCCCCGCCCTGTCCGTCTCAGACATTCTAGGTTCAATTACCTTTTCAAACATCATAATCCCCCTATTCATGAACGATTAAAAACAAAAAAGTTTTCCACTGAAAAAGACATACCATCCTATTCGCTAATGTCTGCAAAAATTCCTCTTAAAATATAATAGCCCCTTAATTTAAGGGGCAGTGAAAGTTATTTATAGTACGGAAACAACCAGCTTAAATAGAAAACGATAGATTGAATCATAGGCAGCCCGGATTGTCATGTCTTCGCTGAAACCTTCTACGTTATTCAATGCGAAATTAACGTTCCATAAGCCTTCATTTGCATCAAACATTAAATCCACCCTTGAATTTTCGGCTTTCATTTCGCTTGCAAAAAAGGACTTTATTGCCTCGCCATATTTTTTTTGAAGCTTCAAACCATGCATCACATTATAGGTACCAAAGACATCATCCACTTCAAACGATACTGCATCAACAGACACTAACTCAAAGGACGGATCTTCCATATACATAAATTCATTTTTATGGTTTTTAAAATAAGTAATCGGTTGATCAAGGAATGATGAGTTTTCCTCACCAAGGAATTCTTCGGTTTCTTTATCGCTGCGTTCAATGTATGCACCAGCGAACCGTTCATTTGCATTTTTCTCAACCAATTTAATACCATCTTCTAAAAGACTGTTTTTCTCAGCGAACTCCTTTGTTTCTGGATAGAGCTCAATAATTTTCTCTCCACCAACTGTCTGAATGGAATCATTCATTAGTTTTTTTACTCTTGTAATCATCTTTATTGCCTCCCTTTCCGTGGTCTCCCATCGGTCATCTTTCTCGGCCTCTCTGTTCTTCCGCTTACGTTCCTACGGGAACTTCCTTCCCTTCTATCGGGTTGCTGAGCGGAAGTCCGGCTTCTTTGTCCACCTTCTGATATACCTTCTCTTACATTCGTTTTTACTTTCCATCGTCCTTGACCCTTTTCATCCTGTTTGCTCCTTGTCCCACGATAATTGGGGTCTCCACTCCGTTCATTCCTCTTTCGGTTTCTAGTTTCTACTTTTTCACCAATTTCTTTCTTTTTTAGCCCTTGTCCCCGCTTGCTGCCACTTCGGTCCTCTTGACTCTGACTGCGTTCGCTTCTATTCTTGCTTCGCTCATGTGTACCAGACCGTCTGGGCTTTGGCTTCCTTGTATTGGTACCTAAGCCTTTACGTTCATGCCTATCCCTTCGGGGCTGTGTTTCCTCCTGTCCACTTGCATCAGAGTTCTCACCATTTAGATTGCCGAGATTCTTCTTATCAATTTGAATTTGTAATGTTCCTTCAATCTCATCTAAAAGCGGACGATCATTAGAGGTATAAAGCGTAATCGCTAACCCTTTCATGCCAGCCCGACCGGTTCTACCAATTCTATGAACATAACTCTCAGCATCTAGAGGAATATCATAGTTAAAAACATGGGTAACCCCTTCAACATCTAGTCCTCTTGCAGCAACATCTGTTGCAACCAGCAATTGAATCTCGGCATCACGGAACTTCTTCATCACTCTTTCCCTTTTTGCCTGCGAAAGATCCCCATGCAATTCATCACATGAAAAACCGTTTGCTTTTAGTGCATCATACAGTTTACTTACTCTCCGCTTTGTTCGACAGAAAATAACAGCTAAGAAAGGTCGATGCGTTTCAACTAATTGTATTAACGTTGTTTGCTTTGCTCGATCCACAGTGTGTATCGCAATCTGTTTTACATTTTCAGCAGGTCCCTGCGTTTTTTCAACCTGAACATATTCTGGCTCATGCATATGTTTTTTCGCTAATTTCCTTATCTCTGGAGGCATGGTAGCCGAAAACAACATCGTTTGACGGCTACTCGGAGTTTCGTGAATAATTTTTTCAACTTCATCCAAGAACCCAATATGCAGCATTTGATCGGCCTCATCCAGAACAAGAAAGGATACCTCTGACAAATCAATGGTACCTCGTCTAATGTGGTCCAATAACCGTCCAGGTGTACCAACAACGATTTGAACATTTTTATTCAACTTCTTTAACTGCTTTTCAACATCTTGTCCACCATAAACAGCTAATACATCAAGATTATCATGGTCCGCAATAAGCTTTTTGACTTCCTCCGTAATTTGCAAGGCAAGCTCTCTTGTTGGTGTAACAATTAATGCTTGAATTGTAGAAGCTGTTGGGTCCATTTTTTCAAGAATAGGTAAGACAAATCCTAAGGTTTTCCCAGTCCCGGTTTGTGCTTGACCAATCAAATCTTTCCCAGCCATTACTACTGGAAGTGCTCGCTCCTGAATAGGTGTTGGGTGAATAATCCCAACCTCTTTAAGCTTGTTTATAAAAACATCTGAAATTCCTAACGATGTAAAATCAGGCAATAACATTCCCTACTTTCTTTTCTTGTTCTTATCAAGAATGATTCACTGTATATAATGAGTGTTTATCCCATTATAAGTAAATATTCACTCACAAAAAAACAACGTGACCAATCACGTTGCTTTTAGCAAAATTAATGGTTATGTACATGTGGACTTTTGGAAGGATTGGTAATTACAAAATCCTCTTGTGGCACATAAAAATACTGAAGCCAAACTCCGTCAAGAAATTCTTCGCGTTTATCCAGAAGAATGTCAATCCCTTTATCCGTTTTGACAATTTCATCATGTTCCGTTGGTGTATCGTATACGATTTTATAATGAGCATGATCACCATGCATATAATCAATCACTACGCGAATCATCTTTCCTTCTGCTTCCTCAGTGTTTAACATTTCCTTTAAAACTTTAGCTGCATTTCGATTAATCTTGCATTTCACCCTTATTCCTTCTTTCATACTCGTCATCGTAAATACAATAGCATAAAAGCTCCATATGTACAAAATTCATCCAATACGGATTTTAAAGTTTTTTTGCTAAACGGCGCTTTACTTGTTTTTTAAGGAGTGGAACGCCTTTTTCTTTTAGAAACCGTACCCCTTCTTTTTTAATATAATTCTTTATCATTCGCTTAATCGCCATTTTATGATCCCCTTATAACTAAGTTAAATGATGGAAACTGCTTACTAATCCAATTTAAGTTTAACAGATGATTGGACATCAAACAGGGTGGATCATTAAGATGTCAGAAAATCGTTATAAATTGAACTAAAATGAATGGAAGAAACCGTCAATTGGAAACCACACTTTGAGGTTCGTCATTGCCTTTTACTTTCTCAATTTTATCAACGAACATTTGGAAAACCTTTTTCTTTTCTTCTAAGTCTTTAATCTCAGACTTAAGTTGGTTAAACTTTTGCTCAAATGGTTGATGATAAAGTGCACGGATATTTCGGATAATTTCTTCGTTAACCGTCGACTGAACCACCTGCTTGGTGATACTAAACTTATAGGAATATACTTGAAGCTCCTGTTTAACCTGTTCATATTCTTTATCAATCTCTGTTAACAACTCATCAATTTCTTCTTTCCATTCTTCTAATGATTTTTTTACATGAGGCTCCATAATTCTCTCCCTTGTAGCTTTAGTTTGCTGTATGCCTCTAACTTTAACAAACTTTATTTTCATTTATGTTTCTATAAGGTTACAAAATTCTTTCGAGCACGAAAACAACACATATTAAATACGTATTGTTTTAAAGGGTTTTGTTGATTTCCGCTCCAACCTACCGTATATAAACATCGTTTATGACCAAAAACAAAGTGTTTTCTTTAAAAAATACTCAACTCATATTGTTTAGACATCATTTCTAGAAGTTTGATGCCTCCAATGCTGTTGCCTCTTTCATCAAGGGCTGGGCCAAAAATGCCAATTCCGTAGCGGTTCCGGATGGACCCCATAATCCCTCCAGATACCCCACTCTTGGCAGGGATTCCAACTCTGACAGCAAATTCACCTGAGGCATTATACATGCCGCAGGTAACCATAAATGTTTTACAAAGCCTGGCCACTTCGACGGGAATAATCTGTTTCTCCCTGACTGGATCCAACCCATCCATGGCAAACACTAGCCCGATTCTAGAAAGATCTAAACAATCCATCTCAATTGCACATTGCTTTGTGTAAAGCTCAAGAAGCTCTTCTACATTCTCATTTATAATTCCATCCTGTTTCATGTAATAACATAAGGATCTGTTGAGATAGGCCGTATCAAATTCCGATTTCGCTACTTCTTCCGAATAAGTGATAGACTCGTGCCCAGCAATGTCCCTTATAAAAGCAATAATCCTTTCTAACCTATCAGCCACTGATTCCCCCTTAATTAAATGGGTAACGGCTAATGCACCTGCATTAATCATTGGATTCAACGGTTTTGCAGAACGACTGGTTTCAAGCTTTATGATTGAATTAAATGGATCTCCAGTTGGCTCATAGCCGACCTTGTTGAACACACATTCTTCGCCACAGTCTATTAGTGCTAAAGCTAACGTCAACACTTTTGATATGCTTTGCAAGGTGAGTTTTTGTTCTATATCTCCTGCTGAATAGCAATTCCCGTCGCTATGGTATACGGCAACAGATAAATCATCTCGATTTGCCTTTTTCAAGGCTGGAATATAATCAGCAACCTCCCCATGCTTCGTATGCTTTTTCGCTTCAGAAACTAACCTATTTAATTCTTCATTTGATTGACAAGGCACAATCATCCACCCCTTCCCCTAGCTTAATGCGGTTAAAATAACTCCAATGGTAATAAGCGCAATACCAAAACCGTTGAGAAGGCTAATTTTCTCACCAAGGAAAAACATAGCCAAGACGGCAGCGATCACTACACTTAGTTTGTCAATGGGTGCTACCTGTGATACTTCTCCAAATTTCAAAGCTAAAAAGTAGAAAATCCACGACGTTGCCCCGGCAACACCACTAAGAACGATGAACAGGAGCGCTTTTCGGTCCTCCAAAATTTCTGGTACCTTCCCTAGATTTCCTTGGAAGAGGACAACTCCAAATAAAAAAATCGTCATAATGACAGCTCTTATGGCTGTTGCAGTGTTAGAATCCACGTCCTGCAAGCCTATTTTCCCAAAAATGGATACAAGTGCAGCAAAAACGGCCGATAAAATTGCGTAAATAAGCCATGACATTAATTGTTCACCCTCTGTATAAGGAGTCGGTTCCTATCTAATAGCGTTTCTAACTTTTCCTATAAACATGCAAAAAAATAGAGAACAATGTGGGAACATCGTTCTCTGTGTATATTAAAATCTCCCTGACCTAATGATTGAATACAAAATCCGCAGAAACATAACTACGGCTACAGCTAATCCTATTTCGATAATAGGAATTTTAGTTAAAAACGTCTCTTCACCAAAAGATTTCCCGATTATCATCCCTAGGAGAATAATACTAAGAGCAACCAAACTTAAACTAAAACTAACCAAATTAGCACTCCGGTCGAACTTTCTTAATAGCTCTTTCATTTCAAGAAGACGAATATCAACCTTCATCTCGCCTTCAACAAGTTTATCAATCAGCCTTTCCATTCTTCCCGGTATCGTTGTCAAAGAGTCAGAGAAGGTTTCAGCGTTCTCCAAAATTCGTTTCCCCATGTTTGCAGGATTATACCGATCGATCAATAGCTTTTCGCCATATGGCTTTGCTAGCGTAAGCAAATTTATCTCTGGGTCTATCTCTTTCACAATTCCTTCCACCGTGATAAGGGTTTTTGCAGTCATCGTGAGATCGCTGTTAATAATGATATTATGGTGTTGAGCCGCTGAAAAAACTTCTTGAACGGCAATTCCTAGATTTAATTCCCCCAAAGGAATATGAATATATTTCTTTCTAATTCGCTCAATGTCGTCATAAAATTGGGATTCATCTAGGGTTGGTGGAACCTCAGCTAACCGATAAATCGCTTTTACAATCGTCGAACTATCTTCTTTCATTAACCCAATTAATAGCGTCGTCGCATCAAAGCGCATTCTTGCTGTTAGCCGCCCAATCTGTCCAAAGTCAATAAGAGCTAGCTCTTCCCGATCACAATCATAAAGGAGATTCCCTGGATGGGGGTCCGCATGGAAAAAGCCCTCAACAAAGATTTGCCTAACAAACGCTTCCACAAGTAAATCTGCAACCTTACTTTTCCTTTCGATTGGCATTGAAGTGATCTGGCGGTCAGTAATCTTTACGCCAGGCATCGCATCAATGGTTAAAATTTTGGAGGTCGTATAATCCCAGTAAACAGTCGGTACCTTAATCCGATTATGACCTTCAAACTGAGTCTTAACGGTTTCGGTATTACGTGCTTCCTGCATATAATCTAGTTCTTTTTTTATTGATTTAGAGATTTCATTTACAACCGCTGACAAATGGTAATCTTTCGCTATTTTATAACGTTTTTCAAGAAGAACAGACAAATCCTTTAAGATTTCCAAGTCTGTTAAAATAACTTTGTGAATGCCCGAGCGCTGCACCTTCACCATTACTTTCTCACCAGTCTTTAATACCGCTGAATGGACTTGACCAATCGAGGCTGCAGCGACACAATCATCATTAAATTCCTGAAAAATTTCTTCAACAGGATACCCTAATTCCCTTATTATCGTCTCTTTAATTTCTGAGATTGGAACGGTTGCAACACGATCCTGTAGGTCCTCTAGCTCTAGGAGCATCTCAGCAGGGAGAAAGTCACTGCGAATGCTTAAAAGTTGGCCAATCTTAATAAATGTTGGACCTAGCTCTTCGATAAGGCTTCGAAGTCGACTTCCATAGTCCTTCACATTCCCTTCCTTGAAGTCCAATATCACTTTGTCCTTCGTTGTTAGCAAATGCCGCAGACCAATTTCTTCAATAATATATCCATATCCATATTTCGCAATTAACGATACAATCTCGCGGTATCGATTTAATTGGCGTAAACGACTGGTAATCATCCCATCACCTATTTAATCTCTTTTCTTAAAATTATATCATCCTTGATTACAGCTTCATGAACTTTGGTAGAACAATTACGTGACAGAAGACCGATGATATCCAAGGAGAGATTTTGTAAAAGGCTGTTTTGTAAAGATTGTTGTTAAAATTGTAAAAATCTTAAAGCCGATTTTTACTACCTAAAGCCGATTTTAACGCAAGATAAGCTATTTCGTACGTTATAGGAAGTTTGCACGCTCTTTTCTCACAAATAAAAGGCTACTTTGTAGTGAAAAAAAGCTTAATCCAACCTATTTTGTATCCAAGAGCAACAAAGTTTGAGAAAAGAGCCTTCTAAAATAAAACTGGGCTTAAACTAGTTGAAAAGTTTAAGCCTGTTTTTTTGAGTTTTATGGAATGACTAATTTTTGCCCGATGTAAATAATATCTTGTGTTAAATGATTCGCTTGTTTGATTGCAGTTACCGTCGTATTGAAACGTTTTGCGATCACTGACAAAGAATCCCCAGAAACAACGATATACGTGGTCGGAGCAGCGACAGGTTCTTGTTTTTGTTGCTCATTATTTTCCACAAGGCTCGTTGTTGGTATGAGTAAAGTTTGACCAACAAAGATAGTATCTTTTTCTAGGTTATTCGCCTGTTTAATTCCTGTAACTGTTGTATTAAAACGTACGGCGATTACAGATAACGAATCACCAGCCGCAACTGTATAGGTAGTCTGGGTTTTCGGTTCTGGTGTCGATTCTTTTATCGGCTCGACTAGTGGTTCATCGTTTGTCTCAGGTTCGATTTGATCTACTATTGCCTCCTCAGTGGTTGTCTCATCCTCATCTGGGGCCTTTGGTGATTCGGCTGTGTCTTGGAGTTCTTCCTCGACTGGATTATCGACAACAGGTACTGGTATCTTCAAAAGCTGTCCCACATAAAGCATGTCCGAAGTGAGGTTATTCAGCTCTTTGATAGCAGGAATCGTTGTTTGATTTCGCTGGGCAATCCCCCATAAATTATCCCCTGCTACTACTCTATAGTTCGTGTAGATTGGCTGAGATTGTTCATTCCCTGGTAATGTACTGCTCACTGGAACAGTCGTTGGCAACGTAGTGGAATAACTGTTCCAAACACTTGGATCCTCTTGACCAACACTCCAGTTTCCGACACCACGAATATTGTATTGGCCTACTAAGGAAAGCTTTTGGCGAATGGACTCTTCGTTCTCATACCAGATTTCATAGGTTCCTGGTGACAAGCTTGCTCCACCAACAAACATCACTGGGTCACCTTTTTCAATCGTAACGATTGCCTTCGGTGTTTTGCTTGCCTCATCAAACACAACGGTACCATCATAAGTCTTAATCATTTGTTCTACTTGCCAATTTGAGATTCCAAATCCACCATAGCTAGAACCTTCCATCCAATATCGTCCATAATGGGCGATTCCTAGGACAACTTTTTCGTTTGGAACGCCTTCGTCCAAAGCATATTGAATCGATTTTTCAACCCATCCTGCACTTGCAACGGGGCCTGCTTCGCCACCTGGAAAGCTCTCGTCATAGCTCATAATCATGAGATAATCTGCATACTTGGCAAGGTTTGTATAATCATACGAACCGTGCCAACCAGTTTCCCAGCCATTCGGATTTGCTGCAACTGCTACGGAGACTTCCTTTTCCGCCGGAATCAGTTGCCGTAATAGGCGAACAAACTCAGTATAGTCGTCTCGGTCCGCATCGGTGACATTTTCAATATCGATATTAACACCATCTAAATGGTAACGTTCAATCGCATCGGCAATTTGCTGTGCAGCCAATTCCTTATTGGCCAGCATGGCCCGCCCAACTTCGCGGTTCCAATGATTGCTTAAAAATGGAACAACCCGTATTCCTTGTTGATGCATTGTTTCAATAAACTCAGGGTCCACTTGGTACGTAAGCTTTAACGTTCCATTTGGATTAATATCAAAATAACTTGGTGAAACAATGTTCATTGAATGCCCTGTTTGATTAACGGTATTAATATATTCCTTTGTGTTCCCAAAATACATATAACCTAGATTTATGACTTCGCTTGCAGTAACAGGAAGACGAAGAGTTTGATTTGGCTGAATCACATCATTGGTTAATTGATTCAATGTCTTTATTGCCTCAACTGTTGTGTTGTAACGTTTTGCAATGGTATAAAGAGATTCTCCCTCGGAAACTGTGTGATGGGAGAAGGATACAGACGTTCCTTCACTCGTATTTCCGGCAACATCCGTTTGGGTTATGGTTGCATCCATTTCTGTTGTCGTGTTTTCTGTTTCTAAGTTCACGTCTATTATATAAAACCCTTTTGCGTCAGCTTTTGTTGTTTGCCTTGCAATCTGCTGATTTTGGGAACTTAAGATTAACTCAACCGTAGCGTTTGCCTCAGCAGTCCCAACAACAGTATAAATAGATTGTTGATTACTGTATCTAAAGCCATTTTTGGATACGGTAGGAGTTTCGGCTATTGTGTCTTTTTCAATCGAACCGACTTGGACAATCCCCTTATTCCCTGCAGAATCTGTTTGGATAATTTCAATCGATAAGCGGCCATCCTCGAACAAGGATAAGTCCATCAGTGTGTTAAAACCACCATTAAGGACTTGAGATTTTTTCGTTATTGTCGTCTCGCCATCAGTTATGCTGATAGCAACAGTCGCTCCTTCTTCATCACTCGAACCACGAATAGGAAACTCCATTGAATTCATACTGTTAACATATTCGAATGGTGCAACATCTACTTCAGTTGGACCTGTTGTGTCTTTTACGAGCGTTTCTTGTAACGGTTCACGCTTATTGCCTGCCTCATCTGTCGAAATTAAACTAAGCTCCAATTCTCCATCCCTTAGTTGATCAGTATCTATAGGGATTTCAAAATTCCCCTTTGCATCAACTTTGACCGTATAAGTTAATTCCGAAACACCATCAGTCAATGACAAATCGAGTGTACTATTAGGCTCTGTCTTACCACTTATTGTATAGTCTGAGTAATTTCCACTATATACTGTTGGCAATGAATCCAAAATAATCTTATTGGGTGCAACTGTATCCTTGCTTAAAGTTTTTTTACTAATGGGACTGATGTTTCCTGCACCGTCCTGTTGAGTGAGTTCAAAGGAGATGTCCCCATCATTAAAATTAGTTAAATCTACAGGAATCTGATAGTTCCCCTCAGCATCTGCCTGTACGTTCATTTCCTGTTGTTGCCCATTAGCATTTGTAATCAAAATTTTAATTTGTGCTTGTGCTTCAGCCAATCCTGATAACAAATAGTTAGACTGATTCTCTTTATTAATAAAGTGGTTATTATGAAGAACGGGAACCTTTGGAGCAATCGTGTCTTTTAAGAGAATAACCTGACTAGTCTCACTTGTCACACCTGACTTACTTGTTTGCACAGCCATAATCAATAACTCAGTATCCTCTAAAGAACTCAGATCCAACTTCAGAAAGTACTCCCCATTAGCATTCGCTACCGTGCTCGCTAATACATCTTGGTTTTGTCCATCTGACACAACGATATCCACAGTTGCATTAGGCTGAGCCCTACCAAAGATATGGTAATCCAATTGATTTTGTCGATTTACAAGCTCGGTATTCTCCAGTGCTGGGGCTTCAATGCTGGTCTCTTTTATTAAAGAAGTCTTCTGGCCTTCACTACGGTTTTTATACTGATCCAGTGCACGAGTGGAAACTGTTAATTCCCCATCATTTAAATCACGTAAATCCATAGTGGTTTTAAATTCACCATGTTCATTCACTAAGGCTGTAGCAACCATTTCCGGATTCACTCCATCAGAGACTGTTATTTCTATATCTGCCCCCGGTTCAGCAACCCCAAAAATTTGATAGGCATCAACATTTTGATTCGTAACTTGTTCGACAAAATTTAAAAGTGGTTCTCTAGTACTTGTGTCTTTTGATACGGAGTATTCTGTTGTTGTACTTTCGTTTCCAAAGGCATCGACTGCCATAACGGTTATCTTCATCTTCCCATCATTTAATGAAGACAAGTCAAGATTCGCCTTATAATCACCCACTTCATTACTCAATAGCTCAGCTTTAATCTCGGAACTTACTCCATCAGATACAGAAATGAAAACCGATGCCCCTGGCTTCGCCACCCCACTTATATTATAGTTCTGAGCATTTTCACTATTTATAACGAGTGGTTCATCAATAGTTGGCTGCTGAATCATCGTATCCTTGGGTACAACGATTTCAGTAAGGCCACTGGCATTTCCAGATGAATCTACCGCCTTAGCAGTGATAGTAATCTCCCCATCCTTCAAAGTGGTAAGATTCATGTAAGTCAAAAATTCACCATGTTCATTTGCTAATGAAACAATCTTCACCTCGTGGTTTTCTCTATCCGTAGCGACAATTTCCACTTTTGAACCAGGATTGACAGTGCCTTTAACAGGATAAGCTAAGGAATTACTTTTATTGATTGGATCATTATCTAAAAAAACAGGTGCTTTAATAACCAATGGGTCCTCGATTGGGATAACGAGTTTTTGACCGATAAAAATAATATCACTAGTTAAATGATTAGCTGTTTTTATGCTGTCTACCGTTACATGAAAACGTTTTGCAATTACCGACAATGAGTCACCTGAAACGACGGTATAAGCTGGGACCTCTTGGTTGACTGGTTCTTTTATGTGCTCCTCTATAATTGCTTCTTCCTTTGGAATTGGAATCACCAATTTCTGACCAATAAAAATAACATCGGAAGTTAAATTATTTGCCTCTTTTATTTTTAATACAGAGGTATTGAACTTTTTTGCAATCAACGATAAAGAGTCACCCGAAACAACCCTATAGTCCGTAGTATCCCCCACAGGATCAGGAACCGTTGAACCATCGACCTGTTCACTGAGTGGTTCTTCTGTGACAGGTTGTGTTTGAACGGGTTCCTCCGCTGGTGGATTAGTGGTTTCCGTTGTTGGAACGGTTAAGATTTGGCCAACTAAAATAATATCAGAGGTTAAACCGTTTAAAGAACGGATTTGTTCAACTGTAGTATTATGTTTTTTGGCAATTACAGACAACGAGTCACCTGAAACTACTGTGTATTTTGTTAAGTTATCTGTACCAGTAGGTGGTTCTGGTTCTGGATTCGATACTTCTTGAACCGGTGTAGGCTTAGTTAACAATTGAGGAATCCGCATCTGTTGACCGACAAAAATTTGATCACTTTGCAGTTGATTAAGTGTTCGTATTTCTGCAATGGTTGTGTTAAATCGTTTTGCAATCACTGAAAGGCTATCGCCTGATACCACTTTGTAGGTAAAGAAAGGAAGTCGCAAGTTTTGACCAACAAAGATAGTACTTGTACTCAACCCGTTTAGTTCCATTATTGAAGTGACAGATACATTAAACCTCTTTGCTATTACCGATAAACTATCCCCGGGTTGAACAGTATATATATCATTTGGATTAACCTGCTGTGTGGGGGATCCCATTTCTGCAAGTGCAGTTGGAGTACCTCCACTGAGGTACAACGTTGTGACAAGCATGGTACCCACCATTACTTTTGCTGCAGTAATCCGCACGTGAGGAAGCTCTTTTTTTATTAAATCCCCGATTTGGTCTTTTAACGCTTTAACATTCTTAGACCCCTGGCCGAACTCACTTGAAAATTCACTTAACTGTGGATCCAAATAAATGAATAATGTAAAATTCCCATGTTCTTGATGCACTAATTCATAATGATTGATTTCCACCATGCGTCACCTCTTACTTGCAATATTTATTTCTAGAATTTCCATATTTGAATCGTTCCTCAACCTTATCCGTTTTATCCTCATGTTTAATCCTTATGTTCATGTATCTACCGTCGTTGTCTCCCCAAACACCCTCGTTAATTCCATAATGGTAAAGATTGTGTATTTCCTTCCTAAATGGAAACAATAGGTACATAAGATTTATAAAAATTACTTCAAAGGAGATTAAAATGAGTTCTTCCAATCAGTTTCGTGAGGAGTATGATTCATTAGGTAAAATTATGGTGCCTGCTGATAGGTATTATGGCTCGCAAACCCAACGTGCTGTGGATAATTTTCAAATTAGCGGAACAACACTTCCAAGGTCCTTTATTAAGGCACAGGGAATTATAAAAGCCTCAGCAGCTGCTGCCAATATGGAATTAGGAAAGCTTACGAAGGAAATGGGCAGCGCCATTATTAAAGCTTCTGAGGAAGTGATTGAGGGAAAATGGGATAACCACTTTGTGGTCGATGTCTACCAGGCTGGCGCAGGTACATCACAAAATATGAATGCGAATGAAATTATCGCTAATCGCGCATCAGAACTATTAGGGATTACATCCGATAATAATCGAGTACACCCAAATGATCATGTTAATATGAGCCAATCAACCAACGACACTTTCCCTGCAGCAATCAATCTTTCCGCTGCGGAAAATTTAACAAATGGTTTACTCCCATCGCTTTTACTACTCCAGACAGAGCTTGAGAAAAAGGCAGAAGAATTTATGCCGATTCTCAAATCAGGACGAACTCACTTGCACGATGCTGTGCCAATTCGTCTAGGGCAAGAGTTCTCCGGGTTCGCTGAAACCGTACGGTCTTCTTATCAACAAATTGAACATTGCTTAGATTCCTTGTACGAAATCGGCTTAGGCGGAAGTGCAATCGGTACGAAAATGAACACCGATTCAAATTATACGCCAAAGGTGATGGAAGAAGTTCGTCGTCGGACAGGGCTACCCTTCCGTGAGCCAACCAATCTATTTAAATACATGCAAAATACTAGTGCACCGATTAGGACGATGCTCGCATTGAAGGAACTGTCTATACACTTGATAAAAATCACTAGTGATTTACGCTTACTTAGCTCCGGGCCTAGAACAGGATTATCAGAAATTACACTCCCTTCAGTTCAACCAGGTTCTACGATTATGCCAGGGAAGGTCAATCCTGCAATATTAGAGATGACACATATGGTTTGTTGCCAAGTCATTGGCTTTGAAACGGCTATTGCTACAGCAGGAATGGCTGGTCAGTTGGAGATCAATGTGATGATGCCAGTGATTGCACATACCTTGCTTCAATCCATTGAGATCATGTCTAATGCCCTTCCAACCCTCGTCACAAAGTGCATTAGTGGGATTGGGGTAAATGAGGAGACATGTACTAAGTTTATGGAATCTAGTTTGGCTTTGGTAACGGCCTTAAGCCCTAAGATAGGATACGATCTCGCTTCGCAGATTGGAAAACAAGCTGACGAACAAAATAAAACGATTAAACAAGTCTTACAGGAGCGAGGAATGCTTACTGAGGAAGTTGAAAAATTATTGGATCCAAGAGGAATGGTGTAAAAAACAATGGGATGTTGCGGCTAAGCAATATAAAAAGAGCGTTTAACTTAAAACGCTCTTAATAAACTTTTATTATGATCACATTGGATGGTTACCTTTATTTTTAATTTCTTGTAAGGTTTCTTGGACCTTAAAAAACACAATAAGCAATTCGCAATAAATCCTTATTAGCACTGGCCCAAACACCATGGTTAAAAGACCGGAGACAACTTGAAGGCCTCCTCCGAATGAACTTGCAATACCAGCAAATATTTGAATGAGTCCAAATAAAACTGAAAGACCTGCACCAATCCAAAAGACAAATTTAATAATAGATGGTGTAATCATCTTGTCAAACTGCAAAAATTCCTTCATTAAAAATCCCTCCTTTGACCTCCTCTCTACACTATGAATACCTTAAAATTTTATGATTCTTTTTTTCATACCGTTTAACCTTTTAACGCCAAATTGAATTCCCTTTTTAAAACAACGATTCAGATACTTGTCAAAATGGCATCTAAAAGCTAGCAAATAGTAGCTAAATTATAGCTAATCGATATACCCCGTGCTAATGCTGTATTCATCATAAGATTAAGAGAAATTTAAAATAGTTATATTATGAAATCAAATAACAGAAAGAAAGCCAACAAAAGCGCAAAGATAGCGTATTTTCTGATATCACCTGCGCCTTAAAATCTTTAAAGGTCTTAGATAATCACCACAAGTATACGAATAGACAACTACTCTAAAAAGAAAGATTCGTTCCTTCAATTAATAACACTCTTGCCGGAGCCGCCTCAGTGCTCAGTAATTTAATCGGAGCGCAAACCATCGTATACTCTCCCTCAGATACTTCCTTTAAATTTAGTCCTTCCACAATCAGTACATCATTTGAGAACAAAGCTTTATGTGTCGGGTGTCCTGTTTGACTTCTTTCTATTCCTAAAGTATCAATTCCAACTCCTTCAATGCCTTTCTCAATTAAAAACTGTGCACCGTCCTCTGCTAAAAAAATAAATTCCATCGCAGAGGTTTCGTCAAAAGAGTTCTTGGTTTTAAATAACAGAAAATCATCTTTCATAATGGGTTGGTCCTTTAAATCTGCTGCCGTAATCCGGTCGTTCACGTTAGTTAAGTCAAGAACCTTACAAGGACGTACGAGCCTTTCTAGTGGAATTGTTTCGATGTTTTCTCCTTCCTCGATCATGTGAAGGGGAGCATCCAGATGTGTCCCTGTATGTATATTCATTTGAATTGTTGTATCCGTGATATACCCATGTGTTTCAGTCTTAATTTTCGGTTGGTTGTCCTGATTATTCATGTAAGTCGGCATACCTTCAAATATCTGTATACTGATATCAATGATTTTCATCTGGTTTCCTCCATTATGGATTGATGGCAATTCTTTATATATGATTCTTTCCCAACTAGCTAGCCTGGGGCCATAACTAGATTGAGTTAACTTCAAAAAATCGTTTGCATTTACGGTCCAAAAATACCTTTCTACCTATAAATGATTTGCGATTAGTTCAACAATTTCATCCTCTATTTCTTTTCCTTTTTCTTCATCAAGTAAATTATTTAAGAGAATGGAAAAAATTAGTGTTTCGCCTTTTTTCGTTTCCACATACCCAGATAACGAAGTGACCGTCGCAATGGTCCCTGTTTTAGCTTTTACATTCAGGGTTTCCATTCTATTTCTCAAGGTTCCTCCGGTCATCTTGTCTTTATTCCCAGTGCGGGGCAGAGCTTTTAGAAAAGATGGAAACCATTTTTCCTTTTGAACTTGAAACAAAAGACCCGATATTTCATTAGCTGGGATTGAGTTAACATGTGATATACCTGAACCGTCTCTAATCACCATTGTAGTAGGATTCACACCTAATCTTGGCATCTGCTCAATTAGGACTTCTAATCCTTTTTCCCAGCTACCTTCCCCTTTCCTTATTTTCCCCAATTCCTTAACTAAGATTTCTGCGTGTCCATTATTGCTAAGCTTCATAAAGGGTATAAGCAGTTCCGACAATGGTATAGACAGATGACTGGTTATGATTTCGGCATCCTTGGGTGTCTCTCCAATTTTGGCGTTTCCTTTAACACTGATCCCTTGTTTTGCTAATTCTTGCTTAAAAAGATCTAGAACATATTTAGTTGGTTCCCAAACGGATATCCATTCCTTTTCAATTTTTGCTCCGATAGGAACAAACCCCTTAACGTAAATGGTATTTGTACCATGTTTTCGTTCAACTGAAAGGTCTGTTTTACCATCTGGAGCTATAGTTATTGACTGATTTATGATGTTTAAATAATTTGATTTGTGCGAGAGCTTTATTTGTGCAGAAGCCCCTACTTTTAAACCTGGAGAAACCTCTACGATGACAGTACCAGTATCATACTCCTTATTAGGAGAAACCGTGAGCGCCGATATTTGCGGTCCATAATAGGCGTACTCATCGCTCCAAACTAAATCCTTAGATAAACGAACGTCATCAAACCAACTATCATCCGCTATGAGGTCTCCTTTGATGGTGGTGATGCCAGTTTTAGCAATCTCCTTCGCCATTTGAGTGAGATCTTCTCTTAAAAGCGTTGGATCGCCATAACCTTTTATATACAAGTTCCCCTTTAGGATATTTCCTTTTATCTTTCCTTTGTGTCTAACTTCAGTCTCAAATCGATGCTTTTCGCCTAACACTGATAAGGCTGCAGCTGAGGTAAAGAGCTTCATATTTGAAGCTGGCCTCATACGGACGTCTCCATTATACTCGTATAGGATTTCCCCAGTACTTCCAGATCGAATGCTTATTCCCGCAAGTCCACCCTTTAAAATTGGTTCTTCCCGCAGTAGTTGTTTTATTTCTGCTTGAAAACTGTGATTGGGTTCCTTTGCATAGGAAGGATGAGAAGGAAGGAAAAAGACTGCCACCATAAACGAAAGCATCAATATATGTATAGGACTTTTTTGGATAAATTTCAAAAGATTCCACTTCCATACTATTTTTAATAAATATCATCTCCTGTTCAATTCATCCTATTACTAAATCGAAAATTTTCACAAAGGTGTTTCATGGTTCTTTCGTAAGTCTTACAACATGATTTTGCATCTTTCAAGCAAAAAGCTTATAATGATTCATTTTAAATTCTTTCTTGTTTTCTCCCTTTTCCAGCGTTACTATTAGTTTCGTAGCTTCATAGAAAGGGCGGTAATTGTGGATAAGCGAGTATTTTTTTTAATGATTGTTTCCTTTGTAATTGGAATGGTCGAGTTGATTATAAGCGGAATCTTAGATTTAATTGCCGAAGATTTACATATCTCGCTTGGTCAAGCTGGACATTTAATAACCATTTTCTCCTTAATATTTGCGGTTGCGTCTCCAATTCTTTTAATGATGACCGCAAAAATTGAACGAAAGAAATTAACTCTTATTTCTTTATTGGTCTTTTTGTTCGGGAATATCACGACAGTATTTGCAGCGAACTACAGTATTCTGTTTACCGGAAGAATCATAACAGCAATTAGTGGCGCATTATTGATTATTTTATGCTTGGTTATGGCCCCTAGCCTGGTCGAACCAAAATATCGTGGGCGGGCAATTGGAATTGTCTCAATGGGTGTTAGTGGTTCTCTTGTTTTAGGGGTCCCCTTGGGTCTGTTTCTAGGAAACATTTACGGCTGGCGAGCTCCCTTTGTTCTCATCACTCTTCTAACTGTTCTCTCGATAATTGGCGTTTATTATCTTATGGATAAAATAGACCCTAAACCAGCGGTTCCACTGCGGATACAGCTTGCAACGTTAAAAAGTCAAAAAGTCTCCTTCGCACATGCAACAACGTTTTTATATATGACCGGTCATACTGTTTTGTATGCCTATTTAAAACCCTATATTCAAACAACCACAGGAATGGAGAGCTCATGGATTGGAGTTGTCTATTTCCTATTTGGAATTGCAGCTGTTTGCGGTGGAGGAATTGGTGGAACAATGGCTGATATATTGGGGGCGAGACGGACCATTATTATAGCTATTATCGGGCTAGGCGTGGTTCTCCTAACCCTCCCATTCACAACCCCCGTATTAGCATTATTTTTAATAGGATTAATGATATGGGGAATGCTGAGCTGGTTAATATCTCCTGCGATGCAAAGCTATCTGATTGAAACATCACCAGAAACTTCAGAAATTCAACAAAGCCTAAGCAATTCCTCGCTTCATTTTGGAATTGCTTTTGGAGCAGTGGTTGGTGGTATCGTGATTGAACGTGCTTCTATTATCCAAACGCCCACAATAGGGGGAGTGTTTATTATCCTTTCCCTTTTAACAGCAGGATTATCTATACGAAGCCGTGTCGTCTCCTTGGATCAAAAGCAAAAAATTGCCCAGTAATTCAAAATATAACTAGTTGCGCCAGAGACCTAAAAGGCACCATCCAATGTGGATGGTGCCTAACTAGTATATATTATGCCTGTCCTAAGGAGTTGCTTGGGTTTTCCCCATTCTTTTGAATCAGAACTTGGTGTGGGAACGGGATTTCAATTCCATTTGTATCAAAAGCTTCCTTTATAGCTTTACGTAGTTGGCGTTCTACAGCCCACTGTTCTCCATTTTGTGTTTTTGCAATAACTCTTAATACCACTTCAGATGAACCGAACGCTTGGACACCAATTACATTAGGACCTTCTGCAATCATAGGGTTTTGTGAGGCAACAACATCACATGCCCTCTGCATCACTTCAACAGCATGGTCAATGTTATCATCGTAAGAAATGCCTATATCGACTAGTGCACGCATGTTTCCACGTGAATGATTGCTAACACTCGTAATTTCACGATTAGGGAGATAATTTAAAGTTCCGTCAAAGCTTCGTATCTGGGTAGTTCTTAAGCCTACAGACTCTACGACTCCATCCACGGTTCCGACTGTAACATAATCATTTACATCAAGTTGTTTCTCCAACAGTAGAAAAAATCCAGTCACGACGTCACTAACCAGTCCTTGAGCACCAAAACCAATTGCCAAACCTACAATCCCTGCCCCAGCAATAAGACTTGCGACCGATAAACCAAATATACTAAACAAAGATGCAACAAGAATAAAGATAAGAACATAAGATAAAATATTCTCTGCTAACCTTTGCAAAGTCAGGGCACGTCCTTCAGTAATATCTTCTCTATTCATCAATCTTGTAAAAGTACGTTGTAGCACTTTATTCCCTATTGCCTTAACGACCGCAAAAGCAATAAAAATTCCAATAACCTTTAAAATTAAAATACCGGTATTAATCAGTAAAACTTCCCAATCAAAACTTCCTAAGTCAATCAAAACAAACATCCTTTCTTTTACAAAATAAGTCTTTTTTAGAAATCTCTATTCTAATGGTCATTAAGAGATAAGTCCACTAGTTTATTCCCCGCTATAGATTTAATAAACATTTTTATGCAAAAATAATCTAAAAAGCTAAAGTTTTGCCATAGAAAGTCGAATAAGAAATATTAAAGGGGTTGCAAAAGGCATGAATAGCCTAATGTTTGTCGAACTTTTTCCTTTCCCTGGAAATACATTGTACTTATATTTATTCCCGCTATGAAGTTTCTAATAAAAGAAGGATGCTCTTTAACAGAAAAATAAATTCACAGATTATGTAACTCAATTATTTTTCCATTATCCTTCATTTTTTCGTAGTAAAAATTGGTCGATACTATAAATTTTTGCTATGATTAACGAACACTCGGGGCTTAATTTCACAACGAGTAAAACGTTTTAGGATGTGTGCAATATGAAAGTAATCCTGGTAACCCCCAATTTCCACCAGCAACGTGGAAACACTATAACCGTACAGCGAATAGCAGATAAATTATCAGAGCTAAAGATACGTACAGAAGTGGTCTCAATCACCGAAGAGAATAACATTAAAACCCTCCCACATGGTGACATTATCCATGGTTTTAATGCTTATCGCTTTTATAAATTTAAGGAAGAACTTGCAACTGAAATAAATCAATATGTTGTTACCATAACGGGTACTGATTTGAACCATGATTTATTTGATCAAAATAAAAGGTCAGATGTCGTTCAATCCGTGATTAAGGCGGAGTTCGTTCATGTTTTTAGTGACGAAGCAAAGCAACTATTAATCCGTGAAGTACCTTCTGTTTCTAAGAAAGTGGTCATCATTCCACAGGACACTGATGAGTTTGTTGTAGACACGTCATCCCCTTTCAAAAAAGAAGAAAAGACCTCTTTATTTGTCCTTCCCGCTGGAATAAGGCAGGTTAAGAACATACCGTTTGCAATTAACGGTTTAAAGAGATTACATGAGGAATTTCCTTTTATTAGGCTGTTACTTGTAGGGCCAATTCTTGAAGACAAGGAATGGCAGAAAGTTAAAACACTTATTGATGAAAACCAGCAATGGGTTCAATATATTGGTGAGGTCCCCCATCAGAAAATGGGCACAATTTATCACCAAGCAGATGTCCTCTTAAACACCTCCTATACGGAGGGACAATCAACAGCCATAATGGAAGGAATGGCTTCAGAACTTCCAGTTTTGGTTTCCAACAACAATGGAAATCGCAGCTTAGTTTCAAATGGTTTGACCGGGTTTGTTTATGAGAACATTTTTGACTTCTATGATTATGCTAAACAACTAATCCTAAATCCAAACAAACGAAGGGAACTCGGAAAAGCAGCCAAGCAGTATATAACGAAACATCATACCAATTCAAATGAAGCAATGTCCTTATTGGAAATATATAATCATATTTATAATGAAAGTAAGTAACTATACAATTATTGGAGGTTATGATTCAAAATGAAAAGTCCATGAGTAGTAACCAACTCTAGGGTCGTGTACGACTCAAAGGATTCAAATGTCTTAACATCAATAAAATCTTCACCTCAAAAATCTGTTGTTTTGACTTTTGATGATGGACCTAGCTCGGTACTGTTGCCCATCCTAGACGTCCTAAAAAATGAAAACATCCCCGCCACCTTTTTCTGGCAATCTAGACTTATGTATGAATCACGACCATGGAAGCGAGTACTTGAGGAAGGTCATCAAATTGGAACGCACTCTACGAAGCATTTGAATATGACGAAGTTAAGTTTTGAAGAGCAATACAAAGACCTTGAACAAAGTGTTGCAAAGATTGAAGGTATTACTGGAACGAAGGTCGTATTTTTCCGTCCACCTTTTGGTCAATATAATGACCACACCATCTCAGCCGCACATGCCTTAGGTTTGATCCCCGTCCTATGGCGAATTGCTTCAATGGATTGGGAGTTGGAGGACAATCCTGAACAGATTATCTCTCATGTCATCAATCATTTAGAGGATGGAGCCATTATTCTTCTACATGAATTACATCAAACACTTGAAGTTCTCCCTATTCTGATAAAAGAAATTAAGCACCTGGGTTATCAATTCAGTACATTGTAAATTGATATCCAACCTAAAAACACATGAGCACTTTTTTTAAAAAAGTGCTCATGTGTTTTTTATACTTTAAATCAGTCATTTATTTTCAAAAAATGAATCGTCTTTTATTGGACTTATCTACCGAAACCAAAACCACCTGAGCCATATCCCGGTGTCCCAAAGCCTCCACCGAAGCCTGGGCCATATCCCGGTGCTCCATAACCGCCGCCAAAGCCTGAGCCATATCCTGGTGTCCCAAAACCTCCACCGAAGCCTGGGCCATATCCCGGTGTCCCAAAACCTCCACCAAAGCCTGGGCCATATCCCGGTGCTCCATAACCGCCGCCAAAGCCTGAGCCATATCCTGGTGCTCCATAACCACCACCGAAGCCTGGGCCATATCCTGGTACTCCATAACCGCCGCCAAAGCCTGGACCGTATCCTCCACCGAAGCCTGGGCGATCTGGTCCATCTAATATTTCACCACCAAGGTATCCTAGTCCAGCTCCAATTAATCCTGCAGTCAATGGTCCTATTCCAGAAGTTCGTTGATCTATCATGTAAAATGGTTGTTGTCCGTATATGGTGAGCATTCCCTCCATACTTCATTCATTTATTTTTTTAGAATACGTTAACATCGTATTCCCCCAAAAACGAATTTGTAATGGACATACGCCCGGTTTCAGCTCACTTTTAATCAAATACGACTAACAAAGGATTTCTTAAGAATGTACTAGCAAAGTTAGCATTATACGATTATACTTATCTTTTTAGATAACCTCCGAAAACTTTATAGTATATCGGGACCGCTTTTTATAGGTAATTATTCTCGGGGGTTACTGTGTAGAATCTATGATAAAATGATTTAATAGAAAGCTTCAAGGGGGAATTCGGAATGTATTGCCACCAATGTGGGGAGCAGCTAGCTGAGAACTCCCATTTTTGCTCACAATGTGGTGCAAAGGTGCAGAATCAACCGAAAAAAACACAGGATTCAAACAATGTTGATACACTTTTAACAGATGAAACGGCTGCTGGAATAGAGGTAGAATATGAAGAAAGACGGAACCCACTTATGCACTATTTACCGGTTCTTCTTCCGTTTTTTAGCCTCATAATAGTTTCCGTTATCCTCACTACCTATTACTTCCAGGGTACAAGAATAAATGAAGAAGTTGTTGATTTGAAAAACTCAGCTGATGAAGCTGCTCTTTCAGGAAACTATCAAAAAGCAAAAGAATATTTACTAAAGGCGCAGACTAAGCGTCCAAACTACTCAGTACTTGAAACAGATTTAAACGCTATTAATGAGGCAATTCAATATGAGCAGACACTTAGCTTAATCAGTGAGCAAATAAAAAAAACTCAATTCAGCCAAGCTTCAAAAGAACTAGCGAGTTTGAAAGATAAGTTGAATCGTCAGCACGGACCGTTATTTACACCCTTTTACCAACAACTTGACGAAAGAAACATCGGCATTACCGTCGGTACAGTTAAACAAGAGCTTGCTAATTTAAATTCCGTTGATCAATTAGCGAGTAAGCTTTCCATTCTCGCTTCTATGCCTAAAAAAGAAGCTAGCGCAGTTAAAGAAGAAATCATTAATAAAATCGTCCAATTTAGCATTGATGAGGCTGAAGCTGAATTAGCCAATAAGCAATTCTCTGACGCAGTTAAAATTATCGATAAAGGACTTCAATACGCAATTAATAATGAAAAATTATTATCTTTGAAAGAACGTGTTAGCCAAGAAAAAGCAGCATTTGAATTAGCAGAACAGCAAAGAATTGAACAAGCAATGGAGGCAGCGGCCCAAGAAGACTTAAAGAATCGAACCGCTGCAGTAGAGGTATCTGACTTTTCAGTTGAGGTTGATGAATATGGCGATCTTTATTTAACTGGCTCTGTGAAAAATGTGGCTACAAAAGGCATTACAGGGGTTACGGTTTACTATACGATATTCGACGAAAATGATGTGGCTATAGATACGGCCGATGCCTCCGTATATCCATACGAATTGGCCCCAAGTGCTGTTGGGTCATTTGAAGATACTTATTATGGAGTTAACCAAAATATTTCGGTAGAAATTGATAACATTACTTGGTACCTCAATTAAAGGAGGTTAAGAATTCATGAAAAATAAATGGATCATTAGCGGGGTTCTGACCTTCCTTATTCTAGGAGGCGGTACTTACTATTTTTTATATATGAAGGAAAACATACCGATGCAGTTGACTGCAAGCTCAAACCTAATAAAAGCTACAGATGAAGATGTTTCCGAACCACAGGTAGAGCTAAAAGATTTAAAGGAAGTCATTCATGAAACTCAAAAGCTTGTTGTAAAAATTGAATTAGAGGACGGTTCACTAGGCTCCGGTTTTCTCTATAACGATAAAGGCGATATTGTTACGAATGCTCATGTAGTGGCTAATGCGAAAGAAGTTAAGGTCAATACCACTGATTCAAAAGAGTTCACCGGTGAGGTTATTGGAATAAGCAATGACACGGACATTGCGGTAGTCCGTGTAGAAGGTTTAAAAGAGGTAGCCCCTCTTAAAATTGCCCGGACACGAACAGCGGAGATTGGTGATGAGGTATTAGCATTAGGTAGTCCATTAGGATTCCAAAATACTGTAACAACCGGAATTATCAGTGGCCTTGAGCGAGATTTGAATATAGACAACTTTAAATACGAGGATGTTTATCAAATCTCCGCGCCGATAGCACCTGGAAATAGTGGCGGTCCACTTGTTGACAGAAAAACAGGTGAAGTATTAGGCATTAACTCGGCTGCGTCCAACCAAGGAACGATTGGATTTAGCATTCCCATTACGGATGTTCTTCCACTTATAGAAGGTTGGTCAGAAACACCGATGACCTCACTACCCAATGTGTCTTTTCAAAGTGAGCAACCGTTATTTGATGGCGGTGGATCAATTGAGGAATATGCACAGTATGTCGTAAATTATTTTTATGAATCACTTAATTTCGGTGACTATGTTACAGCCTATTCCCTGCTTGGAAGTTCCTGGCAGTCAAAAACAAATTACACAGATTTCCGTAAAGGCTACCTTGATACAACTTCAGTCTATGTAGAGGAAATTATCCTCTCAAATGAGGAAGAGGCCGTAACAGCCGTTGCCACAATCGTTGCCGATGAAAGAAATAACGGAGCTAATAAAACCGCAAGATATAAAGTAACTTATGAATTAGGCTATGAAAACGACCAATTAAAACTTCTCAGTGGAAAAGGAGAAGAAATAAAGTAAGGTTATTATCTCCCGGAATAGGATACAAATACCATCCTGTTATGTTACCCTCCGGTTGTCTATGATTAATAATCCCTTAGTCTTTGGGACAAAATAGCCTTAGTGTTTTCAATTAAACACTAAACTCAATGTGGGGGGATTTACTTTGAATATTCTTTTCCGCTTGTTGCCGACCCTATTTTTTAGGGTATTAAGAGGATCATTCACAATTAGAAACTTTTTCTCCAAAGTTCTAGGTTTGATCAGGGTGCCAGCTTTAGTGTAAAATGGGAATGTTTTAAGTAATGTCTCTAAACTCATTGATGTATGAAAAAGGAAGCACCTAGCGTGCTTCCTTTTTTGTATTCAATTTATTAAGTTATTTTTCTGACGCCAGCTCTTTTCTGTCAACGAATGTAGGAGGCTGCTCCATCCAGCCTTTATCAATCATGATATTTACCCCATCTTCAGCGTATTTCGTTATTTCAGCTATCAGGATGGCATATTTTGTTGCCAAATCACGCCTTTGCGATAAGGAAAAAGCCGCTCCATAATAACCTGATGCCGTTGAAATTAGCGCGACAATATGGAATAACAAAAGCTTGTCAGAAAAAGGCGATACAGTCGAGCTTGAAATTTCTGCATCGTATTTTGGAGGTGCAGGCAAATTGCTCTCATCTAAAATCGTGCTAAAAATATCATAGTGCTTATTACAAAGTTTTTCTCCTCTTTGGAAATATTCGCGAAGCTCCTGTGATTGAGCAACCTGACTAAAACCAATTTCCAAAACAATTTTCACAACATTTTTTTTCATATTAAAGAATAACCCACTAAATTCAACTGCATTTAAAGGTCTGCGGTCACCAAACCACCCCGTCAAAAAGCTTTGCTTTTTGACAAAATCGATGGTCTCTGGTGCAGTCAGGTTAGGTGGTCTACTAACTATCCCCTTATGAACCATAACATGAAGAATTCTTCTATATAATTCCATTGCTTCTGTGTTACATTTTATAAAATAGTTGACCTGATCTTCTCTTATTGAGGTGCTAACAGCTCCAGCATAACCAGTTAAACCGTGTATGGTCATAATCTGCATATAAACAAGAATAAAGATATCTGAAAATAATTTGGGAGCCTCCAAGTTTACATCTTCATTAGTAAAGCCTTTCGGAACAGGATAATGTTCATTTTTCAAGAAATCCTCTATCTGCTTAAGATGAGTCTCGGATAAGCTCTTTGCATATTCTAAGATAGCCTTTATATCTTTATCCTCAACAGTTTTTAAATAATATTTCAACACACACAATGACATACTGTCGTTTACATACTGTGACCATAAATTCGCAATCTCTGCAGAAGTTAATCGAACTTTATGGCTAATCTCCTCCATATAAGGCCCCCCAACAAAATTTTCATCAAAAAATTACATCGGTAATAGTTTAAAGAAATTACCAGAAATTATTCAGGGAGTGGTTACATCACCTTCCTCAAAGGACCCCCATTCCTTAATAACTCATTTGTCTACTTCAAAAGAAACAACATCAAACCCACTACTGGCAAATTCATTGCTAAGTACAATGGTGACCTTTTCTTTCTTTCCTTCCCCTATAATTGCTTGGAGTTGGACAATAAGATCATAGACGGTTCCAGGAGATTTAAATGCAGAATCATCCTTTAAATCAGCTGGTAAGTTCCTCGAGACAATTTTAACAATCTCTAAATCTTGGAATTGAGTAAATCCCCCATAATGCTCTTTCATCGCATCAACAATTTTCTGATGCAGTAAAATCATGGCTACATGTTCTAATTCTTCCTTCTCGGGTTCATAAGCACTTGCATTTCCCCAACTTAGGGTAAAACTACAAAAGAGAGCCATCATTATTGCTACAATCTTTTTATCCATCATCAAATCCCTTTCTTTTCATTTTGAGTAGAACACAGCATTTAAATCCTTAATAACAATAGACCTTCATAAAGGTATGTCACCTAGGAGTTATACTCTCTATTTTCTTCTATAATTAGGAATTTACCCAGAATACCGTCGTTATTTGGTGGATAAAGCCAGAATTTCTCCACATTTACCTTAAAATGAGGAGAATTGTTGAGAAGTTTTTTACTGTGTATGCAGGAAAAACCTACTTCGTTAAAAAATAATAACTAAGAGAAAGTTATGTCTAACGAAAAATCGAAAGGTGGTTATAATCATGGCAATGGATTTAACCCTACAACAGATCGTCGAAGGCATACCAAAATCCTTGTTAAACGCATCTGATCGTGAATTGGAAGGTTTCCAAAAAATCATTGAAGAAACCATTAGATTAAGAGAGGGGCAAAGAAATTTACAGGTTATGATTAAGAACTTCTCCTCATCTCAAATACAACGCTCTTAATCTTCATTATTATGGGAGGTGAACCTTCACCTTCCTTTTGTTTTGCCACAAACGCTTTGAAAAATCCAATTTATTACAGTTCTTTATCTAAAGTTACATTTACTGGAATAAAGTTTGTAACAAAATGGGTGCACATACATTATATTTTCTGTCATAATGTAAGTATCGGTGTGGATTTGCTGTAGAGAGAAAGTTCGATATTTTATTACGAACAGTTAGGTTTCAATCGCCCTGTATGATAAGGGCTACTGGGAGGGGTAAATCGATGTTGATTCGTTATAATAAAAATCACGAAAAAATCGCCATGGGGCTTTTATCATTTAATCCGGATGAAAAGGATCTGCAAAAGCTTTTACAAACGATAAATGAATATGTAACCGAACCAAACCGTCAGCTGTATCTCTGGAAAGAAGAAGAAGGAATGATTGGTGTGATTGGTGTGAAGATTGATGACCTAGAAATTCAATTGCAACATCTATCCGTTAATCCGTCCCACCGTGATAAAGGATTTGGTAAACTAATGATTAAGGAATTGTTAGAACTCTATCCAAACAAGAAGTTGACAGCAACTGAAACAACAGAAGCGTTCGTTGAAAAATTTGATACGGAACAATCTCTAGAAGACGAAAATAAAAAAGAACACCCTCTTTCTGTTTATTAATTTCCCCTTATATCCGTAGAAGGTCGTTTTCAAATTTTTTAATTGAGGCAGTTGAAGTCAAAACTTCACTGCCTTTTAGCTTGTACAAATGCTAAATAATCCAATACCTCTTTAAAATACACTGCCAATATCTTATTTGTTTTTCTACAGTTCTGTAAGTGATGCCTCCTATTCCCCTCCACACTCTACATCTTTACGACAACAACTCCCCCTGCTTTACTTAAACTTGATGGAAGGAAACTCATTTGATAGAATTGCTTGTTGATACTTTTTTTATAAATCCGGCTATAACCCTGGCTACCGATGTTGCCAAGTTGTTTTTATCAAACTACGTACAATAAAAAGATTATTTTTAGATATATTAGGGGTGGCATTTATGTATCATGCAAATACAACTAAGGAAAAACTGAGCTTATTTGTCTCCATACTCTGGCCAATCATGGTTACGCAGATAAGTTTATATGCGATGAATTTAGTCGATACGATGATGTCTGGTCGTGTTGGAACAGATGACCTAGCTGGTGTCGCAATGGGGTCAAGCTTGTGGATGCCAGTGTTTACAGGGATAAATGGCATATTGCTAGCTGTTACCCCCATAGTCGCCCATTTTATAGGGAATAAACAACAAGATAAAATACACTACTCTGTCACACAGGCTTTTTATTTAGCTATCATCCTTTCTTTTATGGTCGTTGTTGCTGGTTTTTTTGCGCTAGATCCAATCTTAACTTTAATGAATTTGGATCCAGAAGTTCATCGAATTGCCTTCCATTATTTGATCGGGTTGTCCATAGGGGTTGTCCCACTATTTTTATCGAACGTCCTTAGGAACTTTTTCGACGGCCAAGGTTATACGCAAATTACAATGTTTATAACTGTCTTGGCTGTTCCCTTTAATATTCTACTAAACTATGGATTTATTTTTGGGAACTTTGGATTGCCAGCTCTAGGTGGAGTTGGTGCTGGTTATGCAACTGCGTTAACATACTGGATTATCCTTATTTTTAGTATCGTCATGACTTTTAAATTGGAAACTGTACGAAATTATCTTCTCTTTGTAAAATGGGTAAAGCCCTCTTGGACGGCTTGGAAGGAACAGCTTTCAATAGGTATTCCGATTGGGCTATCGATTTTCTTCGAAGCAAGCATCTTTGCTGTAGTAACATTGCTAATAGGTACAATGTTCTCGACGATAACTATAGCGGCCAATCAAATTGTTCTTAGCTTTACTTCCTTGATGTTCATGATTCCTCTTAGTATCTCTATGGCACTAACCATTGTCGTTGGTTTTTCAGTTGGCGGAAAAAAGTTCCAGACAGCAAAACAGTATGCCTATTTGGGCGTTTTGGGTGGGATTGCTTTCTTAGCAGTCGGAGCTGTGTTCCTCTATTATCTTAGAGAACCGATTGCCTATCTTTATACTCAGGATCGTGAAGTCGTTCTGCTTGCTAGCCAAATCTTCTTGATTGCTATTATTTATCAGCTTTCTGATGCTGCCCAGGCTGGCCTGCAAGGAGTATTGCGCGGTTATAAAGATGTGAGACTTCCCTTCCTAATTACGTTTATTGCTTACTGGATTATTGGTATCCCATCTGGATATTTCCTTGCCGCCTTTACAAAGCTAGGCCCGATTGGGTTTTGGGTTGGAATCTCTTTAGGTCTTACCTTCGCAGCCATTGGTTTCTTAATTCGACTACGATTTGTTCAGCGTAGAATTGTCAAGGAGCAATCAGGAATCGTATAAAGTTTCAACATAATTTTTCAGAGGTGATGGGGTACTCTCATCACCTTTTTAAATATTCCCCAACAAGTACCAAATGAAAAAAATGCCTTACCCTATAGGAGAGTAAAGCATCTACCACTATTCTCCTTTTGTAAGGGTTCTCCGGTCAGGTGCTAAAGGTGGCTCCTCTAACCAGCCGTTTTCAATCATTAAATTTGCGCCATCCTCTGCATATTTTGCAAGTTCTGTAGTAAACATCACGTATTGAAGTGCTAAATCTCTCCTTGATGTTACACTCAAAGCTGTACCATAGAAGGCAACGGCAATTTGTGAAGATAATTGCACTTGATACATCATAAACTTATCTGAAAATGGCGAAGTTTTCGAGTCTGTAACATAAGATGACCAGGATATTGGCGAATTTAACTTCTCTTCCCGAAAAATTGCATCAAATGCCCCTATATGTTTAGTAGAAATTTGAGTTCCTCTTTGAATATATTTGCGCACTTTCTCTGAGGCAGCTACTTGGCTAAAGCCGACCTTCAACGCCACATGCAAATGCATTTTGTTCATGTTAAAAGTAATATCCCCAATTTCCATGGCTGTTAATGGTCGTCGTTCTCCAAACCATCCTGTTAAAAAGCTTTGTTGTTGAACAAAATCAATTGATTTTGGGGGCGAGAGAACAGGGGGACGAGAATAAAGACCTTTGCTAAGCATTACTTCAATCGTTTTATTAAACAGAGTCATGACTTCATTATTACAATCTATGTAATATTTTCGAAGGTCCGAACGAATTGATGTTCCAACTGATAGTGCATAACCTGTTATTCCTTGTATGGACATGATATACATATAATTCAAGTAGAAAGGATCTTGAAACAATCTCGGACCCTCGACATTTACATCTTCTTCGGTAAATGCCTTAGGCAATGGATACTCCTCACCTTTAAAAAATTCCTTAATTTTCACAACATGAGATTCTGAATATTGTAGGGCGTCTCTATAAACCTCAATGATATCGTTATCTTCCATATGTTCCAGGGCGTATTTTATAAAGCCAATCGACATCGTATCAAACATAAACTGAGTCCAAAGGCTAGCTAGCTCCGTAGCAGTTAACCGGATGCTGTTTTTTTCCATAACAGTACTCCTTCAGATTATTTTTTTACTTATAGCGTTTCCCGCCCTTCCCTAACTATTCAATATACGGTGGCTCCTTTGCCTTTGACTAATTATTATCGTCAAAAAAGACCGACAGAGTACTCTGTCGGTCTTACAGTGATGCACTTTTTCATTTCTTTTTATTTGTATCAATAAGAGACAAACCTTGTATCTCTCCCTCTTCAACAAGGTGTTTTAGCACAGACAGTTTATTATTCCAAAACTTTTCATAATAAGAAAGCCATTCTCTCACTTCTTTAAGAGAATCTGGTTGTAGCCTAAATAGTTTTTCCCTGCCTTGTTTTGTTGACCGAACTAAATCTGCTTCAGCAAGAATATGGAGATGCTTCACAATTGCTGTGCGGCTAATTGGAAAATAAGAGGTTATTTTTGAAATAGGCATTTCTTCATTTGCAAGTATCCTAAGTACCTCTCTACGGGTAGGGTCCGCAATTGCCTGAAAAACATCATGCTTCGCCGCCGTCACTTACACCTCAACAACCTTCTTAAGATTCTCGACAATACCTACCCAACCATGTGCCATACGATCACGAATCACAGTACTTGTCTCATTAGCTTTTCCTATGATTTCATCAGGATGCTTCCAGCCACCATGTATAAGCGTAAATTCAGTCTTATTATCCAGCTCTTTTAAAATAAACGAGACAACCCAGCCATCTGTATCCCAAGAAAACGAAAGGTGATTCGGTTCATCAATTTCCAATACCTTGCATGGGGATGGACCAAAGGGTGATTGAATCTCAAATTCATATCCAACCTTTGGCTCAAAATTATTGGGCATAAACCAAGCTTCAATTCCTTTTGAAGTTGAAACCACTTCCCAAACCTTTTGAATTGGCGCTTTTATGATAATAGTTTGCTTAATATCTGGTACTGTAGTTTGATTTCTATCTTCCATTAGAATACTCCTTTATGTATATTTTATTGCAAATATGACACCTATAGGTTTCATATCACAAAGCCTACTATATAACACCTTTAGGTATCACGTCAATACATTAATGTTATGCATTCTGGTGTTTGATAAGCATTCAATATTAATGATACATCCTTGAAATACTCTCTAAATCAGCTAACAATGTTTTTACTTCCTCTTGGGACAACCTGATTAGCATTTGGTCAAAAAGCGAGATTATTTGACCATCTTCATCTTGATGTTTTATTAAATACCCATACAAACTTTCTAACTGATTTTTCTTCAAGGTTGTTTCCGTTTGGAAGCTTTTTATTGTTTGAAGTGTAAACATATTATCAGCGTCATCAAACTCACCTGATAAAATCTCACCTACTATAGATTGCATTCCTTCATCACCTCTGAATACAGTATTTCCTTATTTCTCCCCTTCATGAACCTCTCATCACTAAAGTGACAAGTTTCTAATGTATAAAAAAAGAAGTACATCCACTTTTTGGATAGTACTTCTCACCTTAGTTATAGATTTTGCCCGTAAAACCAAGTGGGCTTGCCAGTGGAGTAAGTCAGCTTATCTAAACAACGCTAGAAATTCTCCGTACCCTTCTTCTTCTAATTTATCCACCGGGACAAATCTCAAGGCAGCAGAGTTAATGCAGTACCTCGCCCCATCAGGTCCGGGGCCATCATCGAAAACATGACCAAGGTGGGTATCTCCTGATTTCCCCCTAACTTCTATTCTTCTCATTCCATGTGAGGTATCTAACTTTTCGTCAATTTCGGATCGACGAATTGGTTTAGTAAAGCTCGGCCAGCCACAACCCGCATCATATTTATCCTTGGAACTAAACAGAGGCTCTCCTGAAATAATATCCACATAAATTCCTTCTTCTGTATGATTCCAAAATTCGTTGCGGAAAGGAGGTTCTGTCGCATTATTTCGAGTCACCTCATATTGAATCGGGGTCAACTCCTTGCGCAGCTCCTCATCGCCTTTTGTTTTTTTCCAATTCTCACGGATAAACCGCGCTCTCCCAGATCCTTCTTTGTACAGGTTGTAATGAAATGAATTCTTTTTATAATAATCTTGATGCTTTTCCTCTGCACGATAAAAAGTAGACGCAGGTAAAATCTCTGTGACAATTGGTTTTCTGAAACGCGCGCTTGACGCTACTTGGACTTTAGATTCTTCTGCCATTTCTTTTTGTGTTTCATTGTGGTAAAAAATCGCTGTCCGATACGAAAGTCCACGATCATTAAATTG
Source organism: Mesobacillus maritimus (assembly GCF_044803185.1). Lineage (GTDB taxonomy): Bacteria > Bacillota > Bacilli > Bacillales > Cytobacillaceae > Mesobacillus_B > Mesobacillus_B maritimus_B. Next base: position 2,573,888 of record NZ_CP085225.1, on the reverse strand, counting down.
GCCACCTTCATCAGTTGGATCAATCTGCTGCCAGAACAGTTCTAGCAATTTTTTATAAGGAAACACTTCAGGATCAAACGTGATTTGAACAGCTTCATAATGACCTGTTGTATCGGAACATACCTCCTCGTATGTAGGGTTTTCCTTATGTCCCCCTGTATAACCTGAAACGATTTCTTTAATCCCTGGCTGTTCGTCAAACGGCTGGACCATGCACCAGAAACAGCCCCCGGCAAATGTCGCCTTCTCTAAATGTTCAGACATAAACGCCCACTCCTTATAATAAAGTCACTTTTATTTTAAAATAAAACAGATGGATTACACCATGAAGATGCTATTAATTATAAAGGCTACACCTTTCCACCTGTTCTCGCAACTATTCTGCAAGTAATGAGGAGGATAAAACAGTTTCCTCTATAAAGAAAAATCACGTCATTTGCCTAAACACATATATTAATAAAAAAAACGGAGGAGGGTTACTCAGTGGAGACTATAGAGGAAAAACGTGTTTTTATTAGTTTATTTAAATCACTTTCTTCAAACTACCCCGTAAAATCCATTCTTACAAATGGAACAGAGATCTATGTATCATTTTTTCTTCATTACGAAGATAATGAACAACTTGTTTATTTCTCTGAAAATGACAATATAATTTCGATAGAATGTGATAAAATTGATGGAATCATTTTTGCTAATGATGTTGACCTTGAATGCGAAAGAGAAATCAACAGTATCGATTGACAAGAAAAAATTAAAAAAGACTGCAGGCACGCTCGATTGATCGAGTATGTCTGCAGTGTGAGCCCTCCTCTATTGAAAGGTCCCTCCATTCCATATTTATAGGAACAAGAACCGTACTCAAAAGATTTTTCCAGGATTCAAAATCCCCTTCGGATCCAATGTCATCTTAATTTCTTTCATTAAGTCAACAGTCCCACCATGCTCTAACCGTAAAAACTGTTTTTTTCCCTTTCCGATTCCGTGCTCTCCTGTACAAGTCCCACCTTTTTCTAAGGCATAGGCGACAATCTGCTGGTTAATTTCTTCAATCTTTTTTACATGTTCCGGATTCTCTGCATCAATCGAAAGCACCGCATGATAATTCCCATCCCCAACATGACCGAAGATCGCAGCTTTCACTCCGTGTAATTCAATCAATTTCCTTGTTTCCTTGATGGCATTAGGAAGTTCAGAAATCGGGACACAGACATCAGTTGATAACAATCCTTTCCCAGGATTAGCCGCCTGAATGGCGAATGCCACATGGTGTCTTGCCTCCCAAAGTTTCGCTCTTGCTAAAGAGTCACTTTCGAATTCAAACAATTGACAGCCTTCCTCTATAGCTATTTCTTGAGCAAGCTCCATATCCTTTTTAACTGTATGCTCACTGCCACTTATTTCAATAAATAAGGTTGGCACCTCTTGATAATCCGTGTTTTTATAAGCATTTACTGCCTGAATTGTTGCTTGGTCGACTAACTCAATCTTCCCTAAGTCTAAGCCCGATTTCAACATAGCGGCTGCAGCACTACCCGTCTCATCAATGGAAGAAAAGAGGGCTCTGCCGGCCAATGTTACTTCAGGGATGCCTTGCAAGCGTAACGTGATCTCCGTAAAAATTCCTAATGTCCCCTCAGACCCGACAAACAAACTAGTCAAGTTATATCCAGCAGATGATTTCACCGCCATTCCACCGGTCCTCACGACACGACCATCGGCCAAAACAGCTTCAAGTCCTAATACTTGATCCTTCATTGTTCCATATTTTACGCTATTTGTGCCACTCGCATTAGTCGAAACCATTCCACCAATCGTTGCATCGGCACCAGGGTCCACCGGAAAGAATAGCCCATATTTTTTTAATTCCTTATTTAACTGACTTCTTGTTACACCCGGTTGAACTTTCACCAAAAAGTCTTCTGGGCGAATTTCCAATACCTTATTCATTAGCGACAGATTGACTGTAATCCCACCTAGAGCAGGGATGATGTGCCCCTCTAGACTGCTTCCCACACCAAATGGAGTGACTGGAATTTCCCTTTCATTTGCATAAGTAAGAATTTGGCTTGCTTCCTCTTTCGATTTTGGATACACCACTAGTTCCGGTACTTGCGGAGTATGGTAGGTCATTCCTTTGCTATGCTGCTCCAGAATAGTTTCATTACGAGAGATTCTGTCCGCATCTTGGATGATGTTTAATAATTGATCATACATCAATGTCATGAAGGCAACCTCCGAATCTATTAAATAGGTTTCCTAGCCCATCTTTCCACGGTCATTTTAATAGCTCTCTAAGATCAACCTTTCAGGGTTTTCGATATACGTATGGACCCGCGCCATAAAGCTATTAGCAGGCTCCCCATCAATGACGCGATGGTCAAAGGTTAACGACGTTCCCATTACATGTCCGATGACAATTTCATCATTCACAACAATTGGGCGTTTTTTGATGGAATGTACACCTAGAATCGCCACCTCAGGATAATTGATGATTGGTGTTGCAAACCACCCCCCGCTAGCACCTGTATTCGAAATCGTAAACGTACTACCTGTCAGCTCTGCCGGTTTTAGCTTACGTTCCCGTGCCCGTTTGGAAAGATCCTGAATTTCATGAGCAATTTCCAACACTGTTTTCTGGTCTGCATGCTTTATTACTGGGACGATAAGTCCTTCGTTCGTTGCTGTAGCAATCCCAATATGGATATCTTTTTTGTAAACAATCTCCATTCTTTCATCATCAACACATGCATTAAATATCGGGTGATGTTTTAAAGCCTTCGCCAACGCCTTTACAAAAAACGGCAAATAAGTAAGTTTGACGCCCATAGTTTCAGCATAAGGTTGCAGCTGTTTTTTCACTTCAACGAGTTTGGTGATAACCACCTCGTCCATCCCTGTGCAGTGAATGGCGGTTGATGTTGATTTTTTCATATTATCGTAGATAACCCGTCTAATTCCTTGGATAGACTCTCTGCGGTCTCCATGAATGTCGTCATCTAGTTTAATCTCAATCGCTAACTGAGTTTCTTTTGCCTTATCCTTGTCAACGTCTTCCTCGACTTCAGTTGCGAGGGCAACGGCTGCTTCATTTTGCGATTGCCTGTGAAAGTTTCTTACATCTTCATCGGTTACCTTGCCTGCTTTTCCAGTAGGAGTTACCTCTGTAATATCAATTCCTAATTCTCGAGCAAGTTTTCGAACAGATGGAGCAGCAATCACTCTCTTTTTAAGTGGTCGTTTTGCTGAGCTAGTGGTTTGAATGGATATACTTTGCTGCTTAAATTGAGTTCCGGTATTTTGTTCTACTGGTTCCGTTTGGGTAGTTTTTGAAGGTTCCTGGTTTTGCATAGTTATTGTTTCATTTTGTAGGGATCTCTGATGTGATTGTTGAGAGGCATTAGGTATTGATTCTTGATATTGTTGACTCGACAGTGGTTCATTCTGCAACTTTTGTTCCTCAAGGACGGTGATTAACGTGTTTCCTACCTTTACCACCTCTCCCTCTTCAGCTCCTAAAGAATGAATGGTCCCTGTTACTGGTGAAGAAATTTCAACTACCGCTTTGTCCGTTTGAACCTCAACGACATTGTCATTTTCCTTTACGTAGTCACCAACCTTAACAAACCAACTAACAACCTCTGCTTCATGTAATCCTTCCCCAATGTCAGGAAGCTTAAATTCGTATGCCATCTGCTGCAGCTCCTTTTAAAATTAATGGGATAATACTTCTTTAATTCCCTCGCCAATTCTAGTCGCATTTGGCAACCAATCGTCCTCAACCGATGGAACAGGATATGGGGTGTCAAAACCTGTGACGCGAATAATCGGTGCGGTTAGATGGAACAAGGCTTTTTCATTAATAAGTGCTGAAATCTCTGCACCTGGTCCGCCCGTTTTAACGGCTTCATGCACAATGACCGCACGTCCTGTTTTCTGGACGGAAGCAAGAATCGTTTCTTCATCTATTGGTGATATGGTCCGTAAATCAATAATTTCGATTGATAGATTTTGAGAAGTTTCAATTTGCTCTACGACATTTTTCACAAGAGGAACGGTCGGTCCATAGGTAATAATCGTCAAATCTTCCCCCTTTTTTAAAACATTGGCCTTTCCGATTTCTAGAAGGTAATCCTCTTCTGGGACATCTTCCTTGAACGCTCGATATAGTTTCATTGGTTCAAGGAACAGCACAGGATCATTGTCGCGAATTGCAGCCGCGAGCAATCCTTTAGCGTCGTAAGGAGAGCTTGGCATTACAACCTTCATTCCTGGAGAATGTAAAAACAACCCTTCTAAACTATCAGAGTGTAACTCAGGGGTTCTTACCCCACCCCCAAAAGGTGCACGAACAACCATCGGCGCCTGTAGGGTTCCCGCTGATCTGAAACGAATACGTGCTGCTTGCGCTGCCATCTGATCCATCGCCTCATAGATAAAGCCGAGAAACTGAATTTCAGCAACAGGCCGCAATCCTCGTGTGGCCAGGCCAACTGCTGCACCAACAATCGCAGATTCGGCGATTGGCGTATCAACTACTCGTTCCTCGCCAAATATAGCTTGCAATCCATCGGTTGCCCGGAAAACACCACCGTTTTTCCCAATATCTTCTCCTAAACAAATCACTTTGCTTTCTCGTTCCATTTCTTTCCTTAGTGTTAGATTTATCGCTTCAATCATTGTCATAGACGTCATTTCAAAACCCCCTCTGTCCCAAGTGAACTTTGTTGCTCCTTTAAGTGTTTTGGTTTTTGTTCAAAAACGAAATCAAACACCTCTTCGGTTTTGCTACTCGGAGTATTCTCAGCACGCTTAAAGGCCTTTGAAACATTTTCGTTAGCAATCTCAAATTCTCTCTGGTCTAATTCCTCATCCCAGATGTTGCGGTCAATCATAAAAGCTTTCATCCGCTTAAGAGGATCTTTTTCAAGCCATGCTTCTACCTCAGTATTTTCACGGTATTTTGTTGGATCATCTGCAGTGGTATGAGGTCCTTGGCGATAGGTTACGGCCTCAACCAGTACTGGTTTCCCTTCACGTGCACGCTTTAAAGCCTCTTGCATCGTTGAATAAACTGCCAGAACATCGTTCCCATCCACTTGAACCCCTGTGATCCCATAGGCAGCAGCTTTTTGTGCAATTGTGTTACTTGCTGTTTGTTTTGATCTTGGTACACTAATGGCCCACTGGTTATTTTGGACAAAGAAGACAACCGGCAGTTTATAAACGCCTGCAAAGTTTAATGCCTCATGGAAATCTCCTTGTGATGTCCCACCATCCCCAATATAAGCAACACTTACACTATTTTCATGTTGTAACTTTGCAGCCCATGCACCGCCAACTGCATGAAGACACTGTGCACCAATAATGATTTGTACTGGGAAAACATTCGCATTTTGCGCAGAAGTCCCACCTAGAAGATTGCCCATTGTATATAAGAAAAAGTTTTCCATCGACACCCCATGAACTAAGGAAGCACCAACTTCTCGATAGCTAGGGTAAATCCAATCTTGTTCTTTTAATGCGTAAGCGCTTCCAACTTGTGCAGCCTCTTGCCCAATCATTGGTGCATAAGTACCTATTCTTCCTTGGCGCTGAAGCTTTAAGGCACGTTGGTCAAACGTCCTTGCTTGGACCATCCATTTATAAAGTCCTAAAAGCTCTTCATCGTGAATTTCAGGGTATGTACTTACTAGTTTTCCTGCTTCATTAAGAACCTGAACCCTATTCACAACTGTTTCATTAGGCTCTCCCCACATAAACATCCTCCATTCAAGCAATCTTTTTAAAAGAAGTTGATATGATGTCAATTTCTTTTGATTTTAGTATAGTATTCATGTTATGATCAAGTCAATTTATTTTTTAAAAGTTTAAACTTTTCAGGTTATTTGGTATTAAAGAATATGGGTTTCTTCAATTGAGTACTTTGAGGAGTGTATGAACATGGAGTCCAAGCAAACAGATAAAAGAAAAATAAGAGGAGAAAGTTCAAAGACCAAGATTATTGAAGCATCCAAAACTTTATTTATCGAAAACGGCTATAAGGAAACAACGATATCGATGATTTCAAAAAATGCTAAAACCGGATATGGAACCGCCTACACACATTTCCCCGGAGGAAAGGAAGAAATCTTCCAAATCATCATCGACGAAATCTTGAAGCAATTTTATCAGATTGCTAGTGTTGCTTATAAGGTAAATTCAAAGGAAGACTCACTTATTCTCACTCAAGGGAACATTGAAAGGTTTCTCAAGCTAGCGATAAAACATCAGCAAGAACTGAAAGTTTTTCATGAAGCAATAGGGGTCTCGCATATAATCAATCAAAAATGGGAGAGTTTCATCGAAAAATTCATTAAACGCATTTCCGAAAATGTTCAACAAGCTATGGATAAGGGGTTGACTCATCATAGGGACTTCGATCCTGAAGTGGTTGCTGGGGTTCTTTTTTACACAGGAGAAAAATACCTGTGGAAAATCGCCTTAAATAAAACTGATAAAGATTACCGGACGATTAGCAAAAGCCTCGCTCAAATGTATGTGAATGGATTATATAAGTGAATCTCCCCATCCTACTCTTTATGAAAGTGAGGAAAATCAATGTATAAAGCCTATTGCAGGTTATATCAACAAACTTTCAAACTTGTCTCACCCTTACTCCCCTGGAGGAAACCACAATTAATTGAGGGAGAAAATGCTGTTTATAAACTTCCTAAAGTGATTAAGGACCTGGGTATTGAAAGGGTTTTAATTGTTACAGATGAGGGGATTACTTCCATTGGACTAATGAACGGCTTGCTCGAAAACCTAAAAGAAGAAAACCTTGACGTTGCCATTTATGATAAGACGGTTCCGAACCCAACGATAGACAACATCGAGGATGCACTTCAGCTATATCACGCAAAACATTGTGAAGGAATTATCGCTTTTGGCGGAGGTTCACCAATGGATTGTGCCAAAGGAGTCGGAGCACGCATAGCAAGACCTGAAAAAATAATTCTTCAGATGAAAGGTGAATTAAAGGTACGAAAAAAAATACCACCCCTCTTTGCCATTCCAACGACAGCAGGTACTGGAAGTGAAGCAACGGTTGCGGCGGTGATATCAAACAATGTAACCCATGAAAAGTATGCCATTAATGATATGGCCCTTATTCCCCATTATGCCGTTTTAGACCCGAATCTGACCATCAACCTCCCCCCACACCTTACAGCCGCAACGGGAATGGATGCTTTAACCCACGCTGTTGAAGCCTACATCGGGAAAAGCAATACAGATGAAACAAGACAGTGCAGTCGGGATGCTGTAAAATTGATATTTGACTACCTTCCGGAGGCCTATCGTAATGGAAAAAACCTCGAAGCACGAACGAATATGCAAAAAGCCGCCTATTTAGCTGGCGTTGCTTTTACCCGTGCCTATGTTGGCTATGTTCATGCCATTGCCCATACCCTAGGGGGATTTTACTCTATTCCTCATGGGCTTGCAAATGCGATTATCTTGCCTCATGTACTTGAGTACTATGGGGAGAGTGTACATGAACCATTAGCTGAGCTAGCAGATTTGATTAATATAAGCAACGCTACAGAACCTATTGAGACGAAGGCTCAGAAATTTATTGAAGCCATTAAAAATCTAAATAAAGAGATGGATATTCCGCCAAAGGTCACTCGTATCAACGAGGATGATCTCCCACTTATGGTAGATAGAGCTTACCGAGAAGCAAACCCACTCTATCCTGTTCCAAAAATCTTATCGAAAAAAGAGTTGTTTACTCTTTACCAAATCATCAAAGAATAAGTATATTTAGTATACTAAAATATTTTAAATAGATTGGAGTCGTTCATTAGATGGTCACCTACAGCCCAATACTAAAAAAGCAACAGTCTTTTTTTCGGACAGAAAAGACGAAGGACCTAAGCTTTCGAATTGATGCGCTCGAGAAATTACGGAGTAAAATCAAAGCTAATGAACAACCACTCATGGATGCCCTGAGGACTGACTTGAATAAATCTGAATTCGATGCCTATACAACCGAAATCATGATTGTTTTAGAGGAAATTAAGTTCACCATCAACCACCTGCAGTCTTGGGCCAAGCCAAGAAAAGTCAAAACACCCATTACTCATATAGGTTCCTCAAGTTATATTTACCCTGAACCATATGGTGTAACTCTGATAATCGCTCCATGGAATTATCCTTTTCAACTGGCTGTTGCTCCCCTAATTGGTGCCATTGCAGCAGGAAACTGTGCGGTCATCAAGCCGTCTGAGTTAACACCAACGACTTCAGAAGTGTTTGCAAAGCTCATACCGGAAATATTTCCTGAAGAGTATATTGCCGTTGTTCAAGGTGGCGTGGAAACTAGCCAGGCTCTATTAGAAGAAAAATTTGATTATATCTTTTTTACAGGAAGCGTTCCTGTTGGAAAGGTCATTATGGAAGCTGCAGCCAAAAATTTAACACCGGTTACCTTAGAATTAGGTGGGAAAAGTCCCTGTATTGTTCACGAAGATGCTAATCTCAAATTGGCTGCAAAACGGATTGCCTGGGGGAAATTTGTCAACGCTGGTCAAACCTGTGTCGCACCTGACTATCTTTATCTTCATAAAGGAATTAAAGCCCGGTTTTTACAGTTTTTTCAAAAAGCAATAAAAGAATTATATGGAGAAAAACCTCTCGAAAATCAAAATTTCACGAGAATCGTGAGTGAAAGACACTTTCAAAGACTTTGCTCTTTCCTTGATAATGGCGAGCTTTTAATTGGAGGCAACACGAATCAAGAAAGATTAATAATCGAACCGACAGTCTTAACCGAAATTACCTGGGAGCATCCGATTATGCAGGATGAAATTTTTGGTCCCATTCTCCCTGTATTAGAATACGAGTCCATAGAAGATGCGATTGTGGGAATTGACAATCATCCAAAACCCCTTGCTCTCTATCTGTTCTCGGAAAGTGAAAGCATTCAGAAAAAGGTGTTAAATCAGATTACGTTTGGAGGGGGATGTATCAATGATACGGTCTATCATCTTGGATCCCCCCACCTTCCCTTTGGAGGCGTCGGGACGAGCGGGATCGGATCTTATCATGGAAAAGGGAGCTTTGACACCTTCTCCCATGAAAAGAGCATTTTAAAGCAAACAACCCGATTTGACCTTCCCTTTCGTTATCCTAATTTAAAAGACGGTCTAAACAAAATAAAAAAGTTTATAAAATAAGGCTAGGTACGCTCATTTTTGAGGGTGCCTAGCCATCCTCCTAGTTCATTTATAACTGGAGCCAACATTCAATCAAAATGGTTTTTTACTAACACTAAAATTATAATTTACCAATAAAGTTTAGTGAATCAACTGACAGTGAGTCTGCTCCACCATCAATAATTTTCCGGATATCATTTAAGGTCGTTTCAAGGGCAACATCTTCTCCCTTGATTCCCGTAAAGTCTTCCGCAACGAAAAACGGTTGTGTAAGATAAGCTTCTAAACGTTCCCCTCTGTTATACACCTGAAGTTCAGAAGTTGGGATTCCATCTATCCCTTTTACATTTACTAACGAGCGTAATTCACGATAACGACGCAATAGTTTTTGAGCTCTTTGTTGGATTGTGAGGTGGGGTTGTTCCAGATGAGCACCCTCAAGAACGGATGATGTCGAGTAAATAGGATTAACAGCAGGAAATTTATGCCTAGCAGCAAGATCGGCATCAAATTGCCATAAGGTTTCAAGTGGGCCATAAGGTAAATCTTCATCCACAGATGCTCCCTTTAAATCAAGAAGCAACGTCGTTACTGATTGCACGTCTGTTACCTCAAGCCTTTGTTGTAACTCATAAATCTCTCCAGTTAAAACATGCGTACGATCTGCTGTGAAAATCACATCCGTTGTGGGACCAAGTGTTTTCATTTCCTCATACGCCTTGTCAATGGAGTCTACTACTACATCTAATTCCCCAGTCAGATCATTTAATTCTGGATGATTTTCCCCGGGCATAATCATTATGGTTTTATATCCAACTTTTTTTAATCTATAAAACAACTCAGCCAGTACCACTAATTGACCCATACCTGGTCGCGCAACAAGCCCCACCGTTCCCCCTTTTACAATAGGTGCAAACAAATCCAACGTTTTAATTTTCGTTTCAATCATTTCGACCGTCTCCCCTCTTAAGATCAACTCATCCAAAGTACATTGGGCCAATGAGGCAAGGGCAACTAGAGTACGTACCTCTGACCGACCAACAGGTATTTTACCCGTACATAGATTTGAAACTGTCGCCGGACGTAATCCTACTGACCGAGCCGCACTCGTTAGATTTGGTACCCTTTTTCGTAATAGAGGTACATTTAATCTCAAATTTTCCAATTTATCCCCTCCTTACTTTTAAAGGTAATATGTTTTACTTCATAATGCAATTATTAATTACGTTTTAGAGTAAATATTTTTACGCAAGTGTGAATTTTCACAAATAAATACACCATCCAGAATATGAATAACACCTAGTACCCAATGGGGTCTTATTATTAGATTGACATTTTTTTACCATCTCCTGATAAATTTAACAATAATGTCTTTATGAATGTTTTAAAGCAACGATTTTCACTTGAATAATTAAGAGAACACTATGCTTTTTCTTGGGTATAGTGTAAAGGTAACAACTAGTTTAAGTGAATTAAGGAGAAAGATTGTATGCCAACGATTAAACTAGCCAATGGGGAAACTATTGAGGTTGAATGTTTAAGCTGTGCAATAACAGGCGGGATCATTGAACCAGAAGGAGGTACCATAATCGAAACTGATTATTTCCATGCCCATCTAGATGTTGCTTACCCCATAGAAGGGTTAATTATCCGCACTTCAAAGCGACATTTTGCCTGTTTGGATGAATTAACAGATTACGAAATGAAGGACTATATGAATCTCCTCCAAAAACTTCGTAGGGCTCAAAGAGAGATATTAGGTATAAAACATGTTTATTATTTTTACAACGAAGACACAACTCATCACTTTCATACATGGATGGTTCCTCGATACGATTGGATGTATCAATTTGGACGATCGATTGAATCTGTTCGTCCCGTCCTCCTTCATGCTAGAGAAAAAATGAATACACCTGAAAATAAAAAAATTGTAATGCAGGCCGTTGCATCTCTAACACAGGCCGTTAATCATGATTAATTCGCATAAAAAAGAAGCTTGAGTTTTTTCAAGCTTCTTTCTTTATATTATCTGTAAGATGGATGGGTGTTAAATTTCCTCCACCAATATATCGTTATTTTAATACCTAAAAGCGGACATGACCCCACTTATAATCATTTAGTTGCCCTCCATACGCGCTGTGACTGGGCTACCTATTGTTTGATTTAATTCCTTTAATAATTGCGGCAACGTTTCTTCATGGACCAATCTATTTAATGGATTTCCAGAGATGGGTACAGAATAATTTTTAAACACATCTAGCGTATTACCCCAAATCTCGATAATCGCCTTTGAAGACATATTCGAATGAATAACCATACAATCCCCCCTCTTTCCTTCCATTGTAACACTTTCACTACCAAAAATGTCATAAATATGGTAAAAATACAAAAAGCTTGCAAGTTTAACTTACAAGCTACCGCTTAAGAAGCTCATTGTTATCTAATTTTACTCATCAGCTTCCTCTTGAAAATGTTCATTTAAATATGGATTTTCCGTTGTTGCAAAATTAACCGACTGCAGACTCATTTCCGCTTCTATACCGTATTGACCGTTTTCTAGTTTCTTTTTATCCTTGTGTTGTCTGTCCTGTTTATTGTTTATACCTACTTCTTTCATACATAGGAGACCTCCCCAATAAAAATATACTGGCCAAGATTGTAAAAGGGCACTATCTTTCCGCCGTGATATCTTTATAAGGCATGATACGTTTCCTTGCCTCTTCATAATTTAGCTCCTCTGTATCCATCATAAATCGATGAATAGCTTCTTGAGGATACCCGTACTCCTGTAATAATTGAGTTAACTTTTCCTTTTTATCCATATCGTCCCCCCACATAAATTCATTCGCCATACATAAAGTTTTCCACAAAGGACAAAATTTATGAGCAAGCAGAGGAATTAACTAAATAGTCCTCGGAAGGGAGAACTACTGCACAGAATTAATAACCTTATAATTTTTATGAGATACTACCGTTCGATTGTTTAAAAATTCTGATTCGGAGAGATTCTCGATAATCTCAACAATCACGGAGTTTTCCTTAACCTTCTCTACTTTTCCCTTTATACCTTTGATTGAAATAATTTTATCCCCCACAGCCGCTATTCTTGTTCCCATACCGCTCTCTCCTTATCTAAGAAAATTATAGAACATCTAGTTCCTCACTATCTAGCCTAGTTAGACTGGTTTTATAGATACTTTTGTTTATTCTGATTAATTTTAAATATAGAGTAATCCCCTACATTGTTCATCACTCTTGTAAATTTTTCTCACACACTATTTCTTAAGTTGCATTTTTCAGGTGAAAGAAGGGAACTCATTGTAAATAGAGGAAATCGTCAGCCCTATGAATTATTTTATGGGGGTCTCACAGATATCGAAGGGGTTCAACAAACCAATCTCTTTGTACATGCTACTCTGGTGATACTCAAACTGTCATAATTCGTTCATAATTAAGGTAAAGTTTCACATAATTACCTAGTAGTATAGTTTTATACAGTGTTTATAATATTTTTTGCATTATTACTCGGAGGTGGTCTCAAAATGATAACCATGTATGAAAACTTACAACACACCATTGAAGCGAAAAGAATTCAAATGACCAATATAGCCTCGATAACGGGAATTTCATCAGATGAAACGGTAAAGGTAAGCCAGGATCTAGATAAATTGATCATGCTTGCAATGATATATAAAATTAAGCACTAAGCTTTTTACTACGATAAATTAGTCAGGGTCAAAAATCTAACGGAACTTTTACACATGCAATTAGTAAAAAAGCGAGAGCAATGCTCCCGCTTTTTTTTACTGTTTTTTTTAATCCAAATTAGAACGGGTTGCGAGCCATGGTGCAACCGCAAATGCAAACTGCCCTGTTAAGCAAATTGAGACATGCCCTGCTTCTTCTAACTGGTATGTCTTATCTTCACTAGAAACAAGATCCATAACAGGGAGGCTCTGGCTTTCTAGAACTAATTCATCCCTCGTTGAAGTAATGACCAATAGACTGCATTTAATTTTACTTAAGTCTACTTTTTTGCCCCCAATGACCATTTCACCTTTTACTAGCTTGTTATCCTTGTATAAATCATTTAGCATTTGTTTAAATGCAGCACCCGAAAACGTGACTGCATCCTTCGTCCATTTATCCATTCTGCGCCATTTATCCACATAGGTATAATCATGGCCTCGTGTCACAAGATTGACGTTTGGTCCAATATTGAACCCTTGTAAAGCTAAAAATGTTGCATATAAAAATTCAGATGGGATGACTTCATACGCATCAATCATTCGGTCAAGGTTCAAACTCCCATTTTGCATCGCCTCTACCCATTTATCAGGTAAAATAAAGTTACTATAATCAATAGGAACAGCAGCTAGCACTAGGTTTTTTATTGGAAGATCTGTAATCGAGGCTAACATTGCTGATAACGTTCCACCAATACAGTAACCTACTAAGGAGATTTCTGGTGCATTTGCATGTCTTAACGCTACTCTTATTGCCATTTCCAAATAATCCAACAAATAATTATCCAAGGTCAAATCTTTATCTTCTAAACCTGGAGAACCCCAATCATACATATAAACATCGTACCCTTGTTTATTGAGGTTGCCAACAACACTGTTTTTTTCCGAAATGTCGAGGATATATGGTTTATTTAAAAGCGAATACACCAAAAAAAGCGGGATATCATACTTTTTTTCCTGTGCAGGGTAATACCATAATACGGATTTATTTTTCTTCCAAACAGCTTGTCTAGGTGATGGAACAATCTCAGGCTTTGGTTCGTTTAGAACTTTATAAAGGTTACACCAACGGTCCCTCTCAGTTTCCAAATTCGTTATTGGTAATCTTAATTTTGTTGCCATCTGTCCTACTTCCCTTCAACCTTATTTTGCTAGACCAGCAGTGGTAAGCGCTGCTTCCTCTTTTTCTTCTCTCTTTAAAAGCTCTTTTAACTGTTCTACCTCAGCTTTTGTTTCTCTTAAATGAACCAACTCGTTTTTAACCTCTTCTAGAGTTGCCTTTATTTCTTGCGATGCCTCCAACTCTTGTTTTAGCTTCTTTAGCTCTCCACTAAGTTTCTTAGTTTCAGTTATGTCAATCGATAATTTTTCCCACTCTTTATTGAGCTTTTGATTAAAATTCATGATTTCTTTAATAAATTGTTGTTGCTCTGTATTCGCTAATGCGAAACTATCTTGTAAAGCCCATATTTGCTGCTGGAGTGTATCGACTTTTTCTTCCGCTTGCACGGTTAATTTCGCTACATTGGCAACATCATGTTTCGTCGGGATATTCATCATGGTTGCCATCAATTCTTGATTTCGCTTAAGCCTTTGGACATACCTTGAATGCATCCCTACTCCAAGACTTGTCATACGGATCAATTCCTTATTATCGATTGATGTTAGCAATATATCGTTTAATCCTTTTTCCCACATCTCGCTAAGACGTCTAAATGAATCATAAGGATTATATGTTTGTTCTTCTGACATGTCCTTCACCCCTGTATTGAAGTTTAATGTATTAATAGGTTGAATGAATACTCATTCATTTGTTGAAAAAAATAAAAGTCCTGACATAAATCCATCTAATTACCCGAGACCACCAACCCTCTTCGTAGATTCCAAAAACACTGCTAGAATTATCATTTCTCCAATATTTTACACCTAGAATCGCGATGAAACAATAACCTTTCTATTGTAAATATGAATATTTTGAAAACATTGAACAAACTATTTTTGAAGAAGATATTCATATCCTAAACAGCTTCCAACCTTGTTTTTAATAGAAAGGCTGGTTTCGTAAAGATTGTTGTTAAAATCCTAAAGCCGATTTTAACGCAGAAAAAGCTAATTAGTACGTCATAACTAAGTTTGCTGCTCTTTTCTCATATGTTTAAACTATTTTTCAATGAAAATCATGGCATTAAAGTTCTATTTAAGCTCCGAAAGCAACAATGTTGAGAAAAGAGACAATAGAAAAGAGACAGGAATTTCCTGTCTCTTTAATAAATATTATGAGTGGAAGTTGGTTCCATCCGTTGTTTCTCCAATAATCCCAGCTCGAATGACAAAATCACCAAAATGTTCGCCTTCTTTTCGTTCCTTCGCGTAGCGCGGAAGTATAGAACGAAGCTCATTTAAGATTTCTTCTTCCCCAATGTTTTCACGGTACATTTTACTTAAACGACTGCCGTCAAATGCTGCACCTAAATACATATTGTATTTCCCTGGGGCTTTCCCAATAAATCCAATTTCACCTAGCGCGTGGCGGGCACATCCATTTGGACAACCAGTCATACGGATGGTGATTTCTTTATTGCGCAAACCGTTTTCCTCAACGATTTCATCGATTTTATCAATTAACCCTGGCAAATAACGTTCCGCTTCTGCCATAGCCAAACCGCAGGTTGGAAGGGCAACACAAGCCATTGAACTACGTCGGAGAGCGGTATAGTGATTGCCCTCGGTTAAGCCAAATTGCTCAATCAATTCAGTAATTTTCTTCTTTTTCTGACTGGACACATTCCCAATAATTAAATTTTGATTGGCCGTTAATCGGAAATCACCAGTATGAATTTTGGCAATCTCTCGTAATCCAGTCTTCAGTTTGTAATCTTCAAAATCGGCAACCCTACCACCTTCAATAAAGAGCGTTAAATGCCACTTTCCTTTTACACCCTTTACCCATCCATAGCGGTCACCATTATGGTCGAAATGATATGGCCTCGCTTCATCCAATTTCCATCCAAGGCGATTTTCCAATTCTTCCTTCACAGCGTCAAGACCAAGGCGGTCCACCGTATATTTAAAACGAGCATTTTTCCGTACAGAACGGTTCCCATAGTCCCGTTGAATCGTAATGGTTTTCTCAGCCACTTCATACAGTTTATCTGGCGTACAGAAACCAATCACTTTGGCTAGTTGAGGGTAAGTTGCTGTATCACCGTGACTCATCCCCATGCCACCACCAATAGCAACATTAAATCCTACTAGTTTATCTTCTTCCACAATAGCAATAAAACCGAGGTCTTGTGAAAAC
The DNA here is from genome assembly GCF_044803185.1 of Mesobacillus maritimus. GTDB lineage: Bacteria > Bacillota > Bacilli > Bacillales > Cytobacillaceae > Mesobacillus_B > Mesobacillus_B maritimus_B. The sequence goes on along the minus strand of NZ_CP085225.1, from coordinate 2,557,644 downwards.
ACATCAATATCATTTGATGGTGGGACGGCGATCCCAATCTTAAATTTTCGTGGTAAATACAGTGGTCCGTACATCGGTTCCACATCTTCCACGTCAGGTGTGCCTGCTACCATTTCTTCATCTAGCCAAACCTCATGATAGGCACGTGTTCGTGGGAGTAAGTCATCACTAAGTTTTTTTGACCATTCATAAACCTCTTCATGAATTTCAGATTGATATGGATTTGAAGTACACATCACATTCCGGTTTACATCTCCACAAGCGGCGATTGTATCTAAGAGCGCCCCATTTATTTCTTGGATGGTGCTTTTCATATTCCACTTCAAAATTCCATGCATCTGAAACGTCTCACGGGTTGTTAGCTTCAACGTACCGTTCCCGTATTTATCTGCTAATTCATCCATTACAAGCCATTGCGAAGGGGTTGAAACTCCCCCTGGCATGCGTACACGTAACATGAATTGATAGGCAGGCTCTAATTTCTGCTTTTGACGCTCATTACGAAGATCACGGTCATCCTGCAAATAGCTCCCATGATGCTTCATTAAACGATTGTCATCATCAGGAATTCCAGCGCTAATTCGATCAAGCATTACTTCCTTCAATGTCCCGCGCAGAAAATTACTTCGTTCTTTTATATCCTCAACATCGCTTGGCGGTCCTTCTGGTGCCTTTAGCATTTGTTTCACCATGTTGATAAACTCCTTTCAATCCAATCAGTATACATCACGCTGATATCGTTTTTGCTGTTGCATATCGGCTAAGTATGCTTTCGCTTGTTCGTGGTCCATACCGCCTTCTGTTTCGATAATTTTTAGTAATGTGTGATGAACATCGTGGGCCATATTTTTTTCATCACCACAGATGTAAACCACAGCCCCTTCTTGAAGCCAAGCAAACAATTCTTTACTTTGCTCAAGCATGCGGTGCTGTACATAGACTTTTTGGTCAGTATCACGTGAGAACGCAACATCCATTTTCGTTAGGACCCCGTCCTTAAGCCATTGTTGCCACTCCGTCTGGTAGAGGAAATCCGTCACAAAGTGTTGATCCCCGAAGAACATCCATGATTTTCCTGCGGCACCAGTTTCTTCACGCTCTTGCATGAACGAACGGAACGGTGCTACTCCAGTTCCAGGTCCTACCATAATTATAGGTGTGTCTGGGTTTTCTGGAAGGGCAAAATTATCATTATGTTGAACGTATACAGGTATAGTGTCACCTGGTTGCAAACGCTCTGCACAGAGAATAGAGGCTACTCCTTTACGTTCTCTTCCATGGGCATCATAACGGACAGCACCAATTGTCAAATGAACTTCATCGGGATTAGCTGTTAAGCTGCTTGCAATCGAGTATAAGCGCGCTGGCATTTTTCGTAAAATTGATACAAACTCCTGAGCCGAGTTACCCCATGGACCAAAGTCTCGAACTAAATCAAGTAAATCACGACCATTTATATACGTTTTCAGTTGTTCTTCATTTCCAGGCACTAAAAGCTTCCTTAAGTCTTCTTGATTAGAAAGATCGGCAACTTTCTGAAGTAGCGGCTTTGTTAAGACGGTAATTTCATAGTAAGAAACAAGTGCCTCTTTAAGAGATCGAATATCCCCTTGTTTATTAATCGTTACCGTCTGATCTGGACTCCAGTTAAGGTGTTCAAGAAGCATTTCAACTAAAGCAGGGTCATTTTCAGGATAAATTCCTAAACTATCCCCAGGTTTAAAGGAAAGACCAGAACCTTCAAGCGATAATTCCAGATGACGTGTTTCTTTATTTGAGCCACGACCATTTAGATTAATATTTTCAAGCACCTCTGCTTTAAATGGATTGGTTCTTGAATACACAGATTCCACTTTTTGAGGTGTCGGAATCATAGAACCGAGACTACCTTCATCTTGTTCTTCGCTTCCCGCTTGATTCTCATTAAGGCTTGCTAGCACACCATCAAGCCATTCAGCGGCTGGTTCATCAAAATCAAGATCACAGTCAAAACGAGGATAAAGTCTTGTACCACCGAGTTCTTCCAACTTTTTATCAAACTGTTTGCCAGTTTCACAGAAAAATTCATACGAACTATCACCCAGTGACAACACTGAAAAATGCAGTTCTTCCAACTTTGGTGCTCTTCTTCCATGAAGAAATTCATGGAAAGATAAGGCATTATCCGGTGGTTCACCTTCTCCATGTGTGCTCACAATAATAAGGAGATTGTTTACCTTTTTTAGATTATTTGGTTTAAAATCGCTCATCGCTGAGACTGTAACTTGAAAACCGCTTCCTTCAAGAGTCTCTCCTGCTTTTTTGGCAATACCTTGAGCATTTCCTGTCTGTGAACCATAAAGAATGGTTACATCTTTAGGGACACTTTTGACTGCGTTAGGAATAGGAGTTTCTGCGGTTTGTGCCATTGGCGTTTCTAACGGCACAGATGTTTGTGAAACTGACTGAGATGCAGCCAGAAAGCCACTCAACCAAACCTTTTGTGATTCAGTCAAGGTTGGCAATAAACGATTTAAGAGCTCTACTTGCTCCTGATTAAACGGACTGTTCAATACCTGAAGTTGCAACAATATCCACCTCACAAAGGAATTTAACCTTGTCATATTTTGTCATTATAAATAATAGATTCATAATTTCTTTCCACATTTTAATGATAAAAATGATTTAGTTTTATCATAATTTTACTATTCCTATAAGTCAAGTCGGTTTTATTAGAATATTTTCATAAAGCCGTTCGTAACAGGGATTTATTGAATCGAGTTCCCACCTTCTTATCCTTTATATCCCAATTAAACCCCATATTCATGATAAATACAAGTTGACAAGTAGGAATACTATTATTTAATCTTAACATAGGTTATTCACCATACAAAAAATGGTGGTTAGAATTTATGTCGTTTGTTTTTAGAACGTTGCCAAAGGCATAAATACCCTATTCGCCAGCAGCTATCCTAGGAGGAATTAAATTATGTCTTATAGTTATGTTTCCCATCTTGAATGTCCAAAATGCCATGAGGTTTATCCCAATCATGAAGTCCAACAACTTTGTCAGTGTGGATCGCCATTATTGGTACGCTATAACCTAAATGAGGTTAAAAAAAATCTGAAAAAAGAAGATTTAACTAAACGTGAAAGTAGCTTATGGAGATATCATGAGGTACTTCCGGTTTCTCAGGAACAAAACGTTATTTCCTTAGGAGAAGGAATGACTCCTTTTGTACATATGAAGCAATTAGGGCTAAATATGAATATCCCAAACTTGTATATTAAGGATGAAGGCATTATTCCAACAGGGTCCTTTAAGACACGTGGAGCTAGCGTTGGAGTTTCAAAAGCAAAAGAACTAGGTGTAGATCAACTAGCAATGCCAACAAACGGGAATGCTGGTGCAGCATGGGCCCTTTATGCTGCTAAAGCAGGAATTAAAGCGACCATTGTAATGCCCGAGGATGCCCCAACAATCACTCGAAAGGAAGTTGCCATCTCTGGGGGTGACCTTCATTTAGTAAATGGATTAATAAGCGATGCGGGGCAAATCGTTGGAAAACTGGTCAAGGAAAAAGGCATTTATGATGCATCCACATTGAAAGAGCCTTATCGAATTGAAGGAAAGAAAACAATGGGCTATGAAATTTTAGAGCAATTGAATTGGGAAGTTCCAGATGTCATTTTATATCCAACAGGTGGTGGTGTTGGATTAATCGGCATCTATAAAGCTCTTCTCGAGTTGCAGGAGTTAGGCTGGATTTCAACTGAAAAATTGCCTAGATTAGTAGCCGTTCAAGCAGAAGGTTGTGCCCCTATAGTCAAGGCATGGCAAGAAGGAAAGACTGAGTCGGAGTTCTGGGAAAACTCAGAAACAAGTGCCTTTGGAATCAATGTGCCAAAAGCACTTGGAGATTTCCTAGTCCTTGAAGCAATCTACCAAACAAATGGCTGTGCAATTGCTGTTTCAGAAGCCGATCTTTCACAGGCGCAAAAAGAAGTTGCTAAATTAGAAGGAAATTTCATCTGCCCTGAAGGAGCAGCCACATTTGCAGCAGCACGAACCTTACGTAAACAAAATTGGATTAACGAAAATGACAAAGTCATCTGCTTAAATACGGGGCAAGGAATTAAATACCCGGAATCAGTTGACCTTTCAAATGTTCCATTATTACAGCCCGAAGATGTGATTAAACAATAGAGGAGGCTTACCGTGAAAAAAATTGGCATGCTTGCACAAATCTTCATCGGTTTTATACTAGCGGTCATTTTAGGAGCAGTATTAGGTCCCAAAATGGAGGTAGTCCAACCGTTAGGAGATTTATTTCTTCGTTTAATTAAATTTATTGTCGTTCCATTAGTGTTGGCCTCATTAATTACCGGAATTACTAGCTTAAACAATGTTAAGAAACTTTTATCTGTTGGTGGAAAAACCATCGCTTATTTCATGGTTACCACATTAATGGCTGTTTCAATCGGGTTGTTAGTTGGTACTGTTATTGCACCCGGAAAGGGCCTCGATATTGCCATACCTACAGAAAATGCAGAACAAAAAGAGATGCCAAGCGTCGTCGATACATTTTTAAACATTATCCCGACAAATCCATTTGAATCGCTAAGTACTGGTAATATCCTACAAATTATTTTTATTGCGATAGCCATTGGCATGGCGATAACGGCTGTAGGAGAAAAAGCAAAGCCCTTAGCTGACTTTTTCGATAGTCTTGCTCAAGTCATGTATAAAATTACTGGTTTCATCATGAAATTAGCCCCTATCGGGGTATTCGGAATCATGGCACCGATTGTTGGGAATTATGGTCTGGCGATTATCTTACCACTTTTAAAAGTAATTCTTGCCGTTGCGATTGCCTGTGCCATTCAGCTTTTGGTTACTTATTCGATTGCCGTGCGCACTTTGGGTAAAATGAGCCCATTTCAGTTTATAAAAGGAATTCTACCTGCAGGGTTAGTTGCTTTTACGACTGCAAGTAGTTCTGCCACTTTACCAGTTTCGATAAAAAACACGGAAGAAAACTTAGGGGTTTCGAAGGAAATTAGCTCATTTGTTCTACCATTAGGCTCAACCGTTAATATGGACGGTGGCGCGATTTACCAAGGGATTGCAGTTATCTTTATCGCTCAATTCTTTAATGTTGATCTATCATTCTCTCAGATTATTACAGTAATGGTGATGGCAATGCTGGTTTCTATCGGGGCTGCCGGCGTACCAGGTGCAGGACTAATCATGCTTACGATGGTCCTTCAATCTGTGAACCTCCCCCTTGAGGGAATTGCATTAGTAGCGGCCATTGATCGGATACTTGATATGTTTAGAACAAGCATTAATGTCATGGGTGATGCGTCAGCTGCTGTAGTCGTTCAAGAATCAGAGAATAAGAAAAATCTTAGGAAAGCTGCATAAAATAAAGGACGAATCCTGTGTACTTATGTACGAAAGGATTCGTCCTTTATTACTTTCCAAGCTAGTTTCGCATTCATTCGGAATACCACTCGAGGCGTTCGGAACCTCAAGTTTTCAGAACCCCTTCCGAAGCCTTCGGAACCATTGATACAAAGTTTCTTTCCCTCGTAAGAACATCAATGTTCGGAATTTCCTTCCGAACCACTCGCCAACCTGTAGTGCATGTTTTCAGAACCACCTTCTGAAGATTTCACACCTTCATTCATAGCGGGGGTTTCCTGTAGAAAATAAAATGTCCCATGAAGGCTCATGGGACATTTTTGATATGGTTTTAGTTTTAAATTATGATTGATTCTTTGGTACTTGAAACGGAATAAAACTTGGGCTTTAGGGTGGGTACAATCTCCAGAAAGCGCTCAAACGACATTTCACATGCCTCATATTTTTCTAGTAGGTCAACGATGGTAATCCCCTTTTCCAAGACTCGATGCTCGTAAATCCCCTCTTCTGCCATCGCGTCTAATTCGAATTTATGCGGAGGACATACAGTATTCACAGCGAGTTCTTTTAGTTGCTCACGCGTAACAGGCTGCTTTACATCCACGTAATTTGTAAGAAGATTTAATAGAGTGATTGGTTGATTTAGGGGAAGGTTCACACGGTTTTTATGCCCATTTAGAACAACTACATCATCTCCGTTTAATTTAAAACGCCCTAGTAGACGGTTTACCAATTCTGCGTCATTGATTGGGAACACCCCAATCTTATCTCCCTCCTTATACGTCACACCTTCAGGGAATGAAAGCTTAGATGCATCTAGTTCCTCCTCGGTAAAATGCATCTTTTCTTCTTGTTCTACATTGACAGAGTCAGTTACATATTGAAGACTTAGTCCGCTTCCCTCGTGATCATCTGTACCTTCAAGTGTTAATCCAAAGGCGTTCAACGCTTCAGACAACAATCGACTCTTCCAATCCTCAAGCTGTTTTTCAAATTCTCCACTCGCATCCGCCTCACCTCGTGCTGAGAAACGAGTCGCACCCTTAAGGGCAAGTTGTTCATCAATGAATGTAGGTACATTTTGGTACGTATTCGACCAGTTCTTATCTCCACAGCCAAACACCGCATAATGAACACCTTCTAACTGACCTTCCTCAACAGTATCAAGCCATTTTACAAACTTACGGGCATTCTTCGGTGGCTTTCCATTATAAGAAGATGTAACAATAATAATAGCACCCTCAGTAGGCAATTTACCCACATGGTCGTCAAGAGTACCCACTTCACTTGTAACTCCATAAGAACTTGCGAGATCAGCAATTTCCCTAGCTACTCCCTCTGCTGTTCCCATATTTGAACCATAAAGAACAAGAAGCGGACGATTATTTACGCCACTAAGGGTACCCTTTGTAGCCACTGGTTTCGAATTGCTTCCCTTTGTTTCGATAGTTGAAGCGAAAAATGGATCAAGTATCTTCTTATCTCTTAATTTTACCTTCATGGTAAAATTATCCGGTTTTAACGTCATCGTTTGCTTAATTTTTAATTGATAATTGGTATGGTCAACCAAATCAAAATGCTGCAAAATCATTCCTAACACCAAAGTGGCTTCATGGAGGGCAAACTGCATGCCGATACATGCCCTCTGTCCATTTCCAAATGGTTTATAAGCATCATGTGGAACTTTTTTTGGATCTTCAAATCGTTCTGGACGGAACTCCTCGGCATCTTCTCCCCAAGCAGTTTTATCCCGATGAAGCTGTGGTAGAAGAACCACAACATTTTGACGCTTTTTAATTGGATATTTCCCACCAAGCATCATATCTTCCTTAGCATACAGGGTAAACTGCGGTGCTGTTGGATATAGTCGCAATGCTTCATTTAAAATCATACGTATATATTTAAGTTGAGTAACTTGTTTATAAGAAGGAATTGGGCTAGTTAAAACTTGGTCTACTTCTTCGTAAGCCTTTTTTAGTACATCAGGATTTTTTAGTAACAAGTATAGAGCAAATGAGAGTAGCCCACTCGTTGTTTCATGTCCGGCAATTAAGAAGGTAATAATTTGAAAACGAATATTTTCATCATCTAGCTGTTCTCCTGTTTGCGGATCCTTTGCAGTTAACATGCGCGCAAGTAAATCGGTCTCCCCTTGGTCACCCTGTTCCCTACGTTCGGCAACTAGTTCGTCTACAAGCGAAAACATCGATTTAATGTCGGCTTCGAATTGCTTTTTCTTTGAAATTGCCAATTTGTTCTGAATTGGTAGGCGAATACTTTGGTGCATCGCCTCATCAAGAGAATTCACCATACTGATAATAAACGGATTATGCTCCCTCTGATAAAAACTATTAAAACGATAGTTAAACCCACATAAACCGATTGTATCAAGAGTAAGTCTTGTCATATTATCTGGTACATCAATACCCTCATTTGGATTTTGACGTGCCCATTTTTGCACAAGTTGGAGGGCAATATCTACCATCATTGAGTGGTATCCCTTCATTGCTTGTTGACTAAACGAAGGAACGAGAATATTGTGGGCTTTTTGCCAGTTTGGTTCCTGTGTTTTCCCAGTAAATAACCCATCTCCAGCAAATGCCCGAACAAAATGCAGCCCCCCTGCTAGGCTCTTATCGAACTTAGCATCATTACATACTTCTGCTACCCATTCATGACCGGAAAGAACAATGGTAGAAAACCCACCGAAAAACTCCATTTTAAAAATTGGACCATACTCATCGGCCATTTTCATCAATGATAAGGTTGGCGCATCTTTGTCCATCAATGGAACATTCCCTAGTGGACCATAAGTTTTCGGTTGTGGTATTTGAGCGAGCTTTTCCATAAATTTTTCCCCCAAACAATATTAATTTTTAAGTTTGACTTGCCCACGACTCTCTCTATCTATGATTTTGATGGTGTGCCAAACAAGGATATCGTTTAATTCTCTTTTTTTCCCGATACACCACTTAATACAAACTTAGCAATTTCATCCGCCACATTTCCTAAAGGCATCTTCTCTAATAAAACCTGCTCCTGAACCTTTTCAAAATTGAGAATGGCCCAGATTGCACTCGTAATACCAATTTCATACATCAAGGACTGAGCAGGGGTAAGTTTTTCATTTGAGACCTTTTTCATTAGATGTTTCATATGTTTATCCTGTGTATAGACTTGATCTAAAAACATTTTTGCTAGTTCTGGGTGATAGGGATATTCCCGAAATAGGATATTAAAACTGTCAAGATTACTTCGAACTAACTCCATTCTTGCTTGGATAATGTCGTGAACATCTGGGTCCTCGTTATTTTTTATATTCACAACAACAGATGGCGTAATACAAGCAAGAAAGATTTCCTTTTTACTTTTAAAATGCTTATATAATGCTGCTTCCGATACCCCCACATGTCGAGCAATCTCAGCAGTTGTAGCACCGTTAAAACCACGTTCAGCAAATAATTTGCGTGCTTTCTCAATGATTTTTTTCTTTGTGTCCGATTTAGCCCCCATCATTTCCCCACTTTCACCTATGGTTAGTAAATACTTACTAACTAAATTTATACATTATTAGAAAAATTAAAACAATACTTTCCCATACAAAGATTGTCTACAAATTCCGACAATTTCTCTCAAATCATTTTTATTCACCTAAATCCTTTAATTGGAAGCTCGCTTTTTAGTTACAGGAATTACCTTCCAATAAAGGTTGGACAGGCAAGAAGAATTGATTCCGTGCATACCTTTCTTTAATCACTTTTTCCAATATATGTTTACACTGCCGTCGTGGTAAAAAAACACATTTTTTATAAAGGGTTTTTCATGAACTATGTCGAAATACTCTTAAATCAGGACAAATAGATCACCATGAATTAAAGGAGTTGCATCACTATGGAATTAACTTTTAATGAAAGAACCTCAATTGCTGACTTTATAACAGAGAATAAACCACAATTTGAAAAGAAACTCTTATCAGAAGCTGTTACTGTAGCTTCAAAGATAAAGGATATTTTGCAAAAGGGAAATATTGATCTTTTAGTTAATGCCCAAAGGCTAGTGTTATATGTTGTTAATCAAAGAGAAGATGATCTTGTTAACTTTGCGAGGGAAGAAGGAGTTGTTTGGGCTAAGCATTCTTTAACTTTGGCCTTTAAGTTGGAATGGGTACAGGCAATTAGGCGAACTCTTTGGCATTTTCTCTATAAATATGATCAGTTGGGTAACAACACAAATGATCTAGACCGATTCTACGATTTAGAAAAGCAAATGAATGATCAGATAGATCAATTTCTAAATAGTTTTTTTCTCAGCTATTCGAACTATAAAGATGAGTTGATTAGTTCTCAAAGGATGTTGGTTGAGCATTTATCTGTACCGATTATTCCTGTTAGCCCGACGGTAGCTGTTTTACCATTGATTGGGATGATTGATTCCTATCGAATCAAGACGATTGAGGAAAAGGTTTTGATTGATATTGCCGACCTTAAAGTACAGACATTGATTATTGATCTCTCAGGAATCGTTAATATGGAAAAAGATATCCTCGATCATTTTCAAAAAGTATTAAGCGGTATTTCATTAATGGGTTGTGAAGCTGTTATAACAGGTATTCGCCCAGAATTGGTCCGTAATATGATTCATTCTGGAATTTCCTTTGACAAGGCAGACACTAGAGGCACGTTACAGCAAACCTTAAAAAAGTATTTGAACTTAGAGTCCACAGAAAATATATTATTGTAGACAGAACCGTTACATCCTCTAAAATGTCTATTTATTCACCTATTTTTAAAGGCAGAATACAGTAGTATTGACAGGGGGTATCCAATTGGCAATCAACTTTTTTTTCAATGCAATTAACTCTAATTCAATGCAAAGTAATGCAGGCGTTTTTATAGGTGGGAATGTTCAAACAGGATGGAATTCACCCACTAAACAAAACAATGGCATTTTCGGGACAGGACAAGGAAATTTATATCTGGGAAATTTACATTTGATTAGCGATAATGATGGCGTCGATCAACCTAATATTGATCCAGATGTTCAACCAACAAATCAATCTCAAGCGATATAGGTTGGTCATAGCATGAAAAATATTCACATCCATTTTGGTCATTTAGAGGTTAACTCCATTAATGGTTCGTCAGGCGTTTTTTTTGGTTCAAACGTTCAAATTCATTTCCACTCTGCGAGTAAAGCAAATAATGGTATCTCCATTAACGGACATGAGAATAAGTTAATTAACAATATCGACATCGTTAAAGATGATGACGGATTAGAGATTACTTCTACACAATCCAATTAAGCATGCTCCCCTAAAGGAGCGTGCTTTTTGTTTTATCTGCGTCCCTAATGGTATCTGCGAAACCCATAATTGTAATTTATAATTCGGTTAACGTTACCCTTACTGATCATGAAATAATGCCTGTAATAATTGTGGTGTACTAGAAATATATATAAGAAATATTAGCATAATGGGGGTTCATGGGAAAATAATGAAACCATATAAAAGTTTTAATTCAATGGAAGAAGCGCGTAGGCTGTTAGGAGATGGTTTCTGGGATATTATGTCAGATCTTTTTCCTCTTGTTGGTCCACGAGTAGATATGTATCGTGATGAGAAAGAATTAATTGTTGTAATTGAACTTCCCGGAATTACCTCAGCAGAAGCTGTGAATTTATCCATACAAAGCTACACATTAATTGTTGAAGGTCATATCGAGCGACAATATGTTCAAAATGAAGAGAAGCTTCTAATAAACGAGAGATTCAGTGGCCCGTTCAAGAGGAGCATAAGTATCCCCAAAGACTGTGCGGTTGATACAATAAGAGCCGATTATTATAATGGGGTACTCATTGTTCGTGTACCATTTCTTACAAATCAAACAATCCGCCAAAATGAAAAAGTTCAGATTCATTTTCACTCCTAGAGAAAGGGTGAGACTAATGACAAATATTCATTTAAAAAAATTGAAAGCCAATATTATTCAATCAAATTCGGGAATCTATTATGGTGTTAATGTCCAACATAAGTGGATTCGGAAATCTACAACCTCTTCAGGTTTTGGAACAATTGATGGTGATTCAAATACGGTGAGAAATAATGTGTCACTGATTGACAAACGAAAGTAGGTTGGATTGGATTTAGTTAACCCCCCTATCTCATGCACGACTTTTTATGAGGAGATAATATGACTGTTGATGAACTAAAGGGAATTATTGACGAAATCCAACAAAAACTCAATCAATTAAACGAAAAGGAGATAAGACACCAAAAGAAAGTGGAAAATGAAATCCACCTCCATATTCACAACGTCCAAATTGACTCATTAACTTTAGATGAGCTAAGTTATCATCTGGATAATATCGACATAAAAGAGCTTAGTGGAATGCTGAATTTAGGAAACTCCTTTTCACCCAAAATTCAATCCTCCAAAAATCAATCTAGCTTTAAAAGTGAAGACTCCACTAAAGTAAAAAAAACAGAACAAGAAGAAATAAAAAAAGAAGGTCTTAATCAAAAACAAACTCCAGAATCACTAAGGACGGTTGATTCCATAACAGTTCGAATTGGCGATAAGGATATAGACTACTCGATAGGAACCTAAAAATGACGACAAAGGGGGGAAATGATGAAATCCTTAAGCCCTACTTTTTTCATCGGCTCTATTCGAATTGGGACGATTCAGGATGCATCATGTGTTAACTTCGGAAACAACTTCCCTACTGACTTAACTAGTCAGAAAAAGCAAAATCAAGGCTTCGGGAATATTAGTGGAGATCATAACGATATTCATGATATTTTGTCACGTTTAACCGAGAAAGATAAAACAGAAATCTTTACAGAAAGCCCCACTGATTCTAACCCAGAATGGCTAGAAGAAATGATCAAAAACCAGCAAGTGGATATCCAGCAAGACTCTTAGAGCCCTAACTCACCACCTCTTGTTTCACTAATATGGGATTGCATAAATAAGAATGTGATTGCAAATAATGAACCCATATTAGTAGTAAAAAGGACTGGTGAATAATGAACATTTTGGAATTAGTTTTACGGATTGCTATAGGTTTTGTTGTTTTATTCACAATGACTAGAATTATGGGGCGAAAAGAAGTAAGTCAAATGACGTTCTTTAATTTCACTTCAGCAATTGCCATTGGGTCGATAGCAGCAAACCTTGTCGTTAGTCCAAATACAAGTATTATAAATGGGGTTTTAGCACTTGCTGGTTGGACTGTGTTTACCCTAATTATGGATTTTATTGATATTAAGTCAAAGGAAGGAAGGAAGGTTACAACAGGTGACCCTATTATCGTCATCAAAGAAGGGAAAATTGTTGAAAGAGCGCTTCGTAAGAGTCGGTTAGATGTAGATGCTCTAAATGCGATGCTTAGACAGAAAAATATCTTCTCTCTAGCCGATGTAGATTACGCAATTTTTGAATCCAACGGGAAACTTTCGGTTATGCCTAAGGAAACAAAACAACCTTTAACTAAGAGTGACATGAACATAATGACTCAAACAAAACAATTTCCACTGCCAACTGAAGTTATCACCGATGGAAGAATTCTAACGAACAACTTATCAAAACTGAATCTTGATGAAAAGTGGTTAGAACAGCAATTGCAAAATGCCGGAGTAGCTAGCGCTTCTGATGTTTTTTACGCTCAAGTCCAACAGGACGGTACCCTGTTTATTGACAGCAAGAACAATATGCTCCATTAATTGTAAAGGCAATTTCAAATAAAAAAGCAAGCTTCCTAAAAGCTTGCTTTTTTCCTGCTAGAGGATTACCAACCGTATCCGCCACCGTAACCTCTTCCGTATCCACCAGCACCAACAATAATCAAAAGGATAAACAGTACGACAAGCAAAGCAAACCCTGCACCATATCCGCCTTTACCGCTCATTTTTCCACCTCCAGTTTTTTCGGTCAGTACTAAAATATGCACGGGAGCTTCTTTATGTTTGGGCTTTTATATTGGATAAGTGGTGATTCCCTCCTCCATGTTCCAAATCAAATTCGAGCGCACATATTTCCTATAGCAAATGACAACAAAAAAACTGCCAAACTAATGAAAATTAGTCAGCAGTTCCTATTTTAATGAGGTTTCAAAACCACCTTGATGCAATTATCGGTCTTTGTATCAAACACTTCATAACCATGCTTTGCTTGTTCAAGCGGTAGAACATGGGTAATGATATCGGCCATGTCCACCTTTCCCTTATTGGCTAAATCGTAAAGAAATGGCATATAAGGGATAACGGGTGCTTGTCCTGTTTTCAAGTCGACATTGCGCTGAAAAATATCTCCGAGTGGGAAGGCATTGTATCTACCACCATAAACACCTGTTACCTGGATAGTTCCCCCCTTGCGGACAGCTTGGCTAGCGATAACTAACGCGCCCATCGCCCCACCTTGCATTTTCAAACCAGTTGCTAAAAACTCCATTGGCGTGAATTTCCCATCCATTCCAACAGCATCAATGACAACGTCCGCACCGCCCTGAGTAATTTCCTTAATATACTCACCAGTGTTTTGATGTTGCTCAAAATTAATCGTCTCTACTTTATTAGTTCTTTTTGCATGCTGGAGGCGATAATCAATGTAATCTACCGCGATGACTCTGCTTGCCCCTTTTAACCAAGCAAACTTTTGGGCTAATAGCCCGACAGGTCCACAACCTAGAATCACCACAGTGTCTCCTTCTTTGACCCCAGAATGATCAACACTCCAGTAAGCGGTGCCTGCAGCATCTGCAAGTAAAACTAATTTCTCATCCTCTACTTCGCAATCCTCTGGTATCTTAAAAGGAGTGAAATTGCCATAAGGAACACGCAAATACTCAGCTTGTCCACCTGCGATTCCGCCTGTTAATTCTGAATAACCAAAAAATCCACCCATTTCGCCATGAGGATTCGAGTTATCACATTGGCTAGTTAAGTCATGATTACAATACCAACAATGACCACAGGCAGCTTGGAATGGAATAACAACCCGGTCTCCTTTTTTGACCTTCGTTACTTCAGGACCAACCTCCTCGACAATGCCAAGTGGTTCGTGCCCAATGACAAAGTCTGTTGGAGAATTCGGAATCATGCCATGGATTAAATGTAAATCAGATCCGCAAATTGCCGAAGTCGTCACTTTTACGATGATGTCATCTGAATTTTTAATATCTGGGGTTTTGACTTCTCTTACTTCTACGTTTTTAATGCCCTGGTATGTTACGGCTTTCATTGGAGTTATCCCTCCTTCCTTATTTATTAGGTGTTGCGAACATCCCTCTTCGGTCTGTATCGATTGGGAATAAATTCATTTGGGCAATCTGCACGGCGGTTTCTGCAGCTTTTAAATCTACCTCATATTGCGTTTTAAAATCACTTGGATTCAGCCAACCTTTTTTTATCATAAAGTCAGCAATTTCAGCATGCAAATCCATCGCTGTATCCATCTGTTTAGTTAAAATAGTTCTAAGCTCTGGACTAGCGGTCTCCGCAATCGCAAATCCATAATTACGAATGCCATTTTTCACTGATAATAAAAAGTCCATCGCAAATGCAGAATCAGCTAAATTGGGCATCCCCTCTGCATTTCTTGGATCTAAATAGTCTTTCATCTTTTCACCTCCGAATTAATGTAATAATTCGTTATGTTTATAGTATCCAGAAAGCTCCTTAATCGCTGTAATGGATTGTTGAACATCCTTTTCCATTAATTGCTTTAACTCATTATCAAAGCATAGCCCCTGCATTAACTTTGATCTTAGTAAACAAACTGTTTTAAAGTTTAGGATTTCATGGGTTTCTAGGGTTTCATGTAGTGCCAATGTTTCTTTCGTCATACAACTACCTCCAGTTTCAGTTATCGACATTCCTATTTTCCCCAACATCTATTATCTTTGGCGTGGGAGATTCTGACATCTCTTGTCTAGCATAATTTTTACTTGTATAGAGATGATAAAAGAGCAAAAAGCGATAATGGAGTGAAGTGTATGGTCAAATATTTGGGTCTGCATGAGACACTGGATGTCCATGAGATATTAACATTAAAAAACCTGAGCTTAACAAAAACAAGTACAATGAGCAAATTGGCACAAGACACTGAACTAAAGGCGATTCTTGAGCAAGATGCCCATACCTGTTCTCAGCATATAAAAGAGTTACAGCAGTTTTTGACGAAACGGGAGGAACTACAATGAATCATTTAATCCAGAACCTAATGGGAATGGGAGGCATGACCGATCAAGTTATCGCAACGGATTTCTTAATATCAGTAAAAGCTTCTATAAAGGATTACTCAGCGGCGATTACCGAAACAGCCACTCCAGAACTTAGAGCAGCGCTAAGAGAACAACTAAGAGCTGCAATCGATACACATGAAAAAATGACCAATTATATGATTGAAAAAGGCTACTACCATCCTCACTTATTAGGAGAACAACTAAATGTCGATTTGACCGCATCAGACACCGCGCTAAACCTTGCAGAGAAAATGGATTAACAATAAATTAGGCACCATCACTGGTGCCTTATCTCCCTATATTTTAAAGCATACCACCTTTGGCTCAGTCATTTCCTGGATGGCAAATTTAATCCCCTCGCGCCCTACACCTGAATTTTTTACACCTCCGAATGGCATGGCATCAATCCGATAGTCACTACTATCATTTATCATGATTCCCCCAACATCCATGCGTGCAATGGCTTCATGTGCCTTGCGGATATCTTGTGTAAAGATCCCAGCTTGTAACCCATAATCCACATCATTCGCTTTCTGAATGGCCATATCTAAGTCTCTCACAGAATATAGGAGAACCACTGGTCCGAAGATTTCTTCTTTCGCAATCGTGCATCCCTTAGGAACATTCGTTAACACAGTAGGCAAATAATACGCTCCGTCACGAACTCCACCAGTTAACAGCAAAGCTCCTTTTTCAACTGCTTCGTTCACCATGGTTTCAACTCGAATGGCTTCCCGCTCACTGATAAGTGGTCCCATATCCGTTTGCTGAGAGAGTTTATCCCCAATGTGATATTGACGTGTTAGCTGAACAAATGCCTTTTGAAACGGACCCATTATTCCTTCTTGAATAAACACTCGTTGAACCCCGAGGCAATTTTGACCTGCAGCCCAAAAAGCCCCAGAAACGGTAGCCTCAACCGCTTCCTCTAGGTTAGCATCTTCTAACACAATGACAGGAGAATTTGAACCAAGCTCCATACTGACCTTTTTCAAGCCTGCTTTTCGTACAATCTCTTCACCCGCATTAAGTCCTCCGGTAAAGGAAATCATTCTTACAGCAGGATGGGTGACAAGTACATCGCCAATTTCATTGCCGTATCCGGTGATTACTGATAAAACCTTCTCAGGGAGACCTGCTTCCGCGAATGCTTCTGCAAGCAACAAAGCACTTATTGGCGTAACCGTAGCAGGTTTTACAATGATTGCATTTCCAGCCGCAATTGCCGGGCCGACTTTATGAGCTACAAGATTAAGTGGATCATTAAATGGGGTAATCGCACCGACAATGCCAATGGGAACACGCTGATAATACCCATATCGGTTTTCACTTCCTGGCATTTGGTCAAAGGTTATGGTTTCTCCGTGTATCCTTCGTGCCTCTTCTGCACTAATTCTAAGCGTTTCAATGCATCTAACCACCTCTTTTGTTGCTTCGCGAATGGTTTTGCTCCCCTCACGTGCAATTGTATTGGCATAGGTCTTTTGGTTACCCTCTATATAACTTGCAGCCTTTTGAAGAATAGACATCCGTTGATGAACTGGCAAACTAGCAGCAATTTTTGCTCCTTCTTTTGCCTCATCGATACAATGCAGAGTATCTTCAACAGTAGCAGCCGGTACAGTATCTATAAGGCTGTTATCTTGTGGGTCGTATACATTGATGGTTCTACTCCGAGCTACCCACTTCCCAGCTAAAAACATCCTTCTTCCAGTCACTTTCGCTCTCATCACTTTCCCGCCCTTCAATGATTGGATCGTTCATGGCTTCGTCTCCCGCTGGATGCTAATAAGGTCTATTAACAAGGAAAAACCCGTTTCGACTTTCCCTGCTCCTGCACCACTTAAGGTTACGGTTCCTAATAGATCACATTCATAGCTAATGGCGTTCGTCGGACCGCTAATAGATGCAAGTGGGTCCGTTAGTTCTACTTTTTCCGGGGATATTGAAGCGGTTACCTTCCCTCCTTCTTTATAGGCTGTGGCCAAAAGCTTCCAACGCTTTCCTTCGGCTTTTGCCTCTTGGATGTCTTCCAAGGTAATCCCTGAAATCCCCGTACAAGATACTTCCTCTACTTTTAAAGGGGTATTCATGACATAATTAGATAAGATAACGATTTTATACCGGGCATCATAGCCTTCCACATCGCTAGTCGGATTAGCCTCAGCATACCCTAATTCTTGTGCCTGCTTTAAGGCGTCCTCATACGTAACTCCATCTTCTTCCATCTTCGTTAAGATGAAATTTGTCGTGCCATTTAATATCCCACGAACTTCAGTAATTTCATTCCCTGCAAGTGTGGTCTTCGGCATTCTCAACGCAGGTGTACCGCTCATCACTGTCCCCTCAAAGCCCCAGCTAACCTTGTGTTTCTTTGCTAGTTCAGTTAACTCTTTATAGGCAAGCGCGATAGGTCCCTTATTCGTCATAACGACATTTTTCCCACTCTCAAACGCAGCTTTACAATGAGAAATCGCCGGTTGACCAGTCTTTACATCTGTATATGAAACTTCAACAATAGTGTCAGCATTGGATTCTCGAATTGTCCTAAGACTATCCCATCCTTTTACTAAGCCAGTCGTTTCCGGATAGTTCTCTAAGTCCCCCGTTTCCCTTATCACAGTTAACAATGTATCAATATCTAGACCGTCTGGATGATAAATAGAACCCTTCATTAAATCGGAAATCGCAACAATCTCAGCTTCAAAATCTTCCTCTTTTTGTAATAGCTCTTTCTTATCTCGTAAAATTTCCGCCAAGCCTTGACCGACAACGCCAAAACCTATAAACGCTAGTTTCTGTTTCAAATCTAGTTGCACCCCCAAAAAAGGCTTTTATAGCGTAACTTCCCCCTTTAGAAATTTCATTGCGGTCTTCGAAAGAATTGCAACCCCTGTAGGCAGACAGTTTTCATCAAGGTCAAAGATAGGAGTATGCAAATCCCGTCGGCCTCCGTCTTTTTGACCACACCCAAGGAAAAACATCGCACCCGGAAGCTTTGCGGTTACATAGCCAAAGTCTTCTCCTCCCATGCCAAAGGGACGTTTAATGATTGAAAAGTCTGAAAATTCCTCCTGAATCGTTTGAGAGATCCACGTATTAATAACTGGACTATTCTTTAATGCCGGTTCTCCTTTTTCAATATTGAGTGAATAGCCGCCCCCAAAATTTTCTACAATCGAAAACGCCGTATTTAATTCAACGGAAAGCAACTCGCGAACTTCTGGAGTATAACTACGAATCGTCCCTTCAATTAAAACCTCAGAAGGAAGAATATTGCTTGCAGTTCCTGCATGGACTTGCCCTACGCTCACAACTCCTGCATCTAGGGCGGATACTCTCCGCGACACCATTCCATAAAGTGCTTGCAGGACTGGGGCTAGCATCCATACTGGGTCAGTACCGAGCTCAGGATAAGCAGCATGCCCACCGGTTCCTTGAATTTTCCCTTGGAATACATCAATATTTGCCATACTAAAGCCGTCATTGATTTGAACAGCCCCTACATGAAGCCAAGGACACATATGAAGGGCAATTGCTGCATCAACGCCTTCATAAGCGCCTGCTTGAATCATATACGGTGATCCAGTCAAACCATGCTGATCGGTATTTTCCTCTGCTGGTTGAAAAATAAATTTAACCGTTCCCTGCAAATCTCCCTTTTGAAACATTTCACCTAGGACATGAGCTACTCCTAGCAGTATGGACGTATGAGCATCATGCCCACATGCATGCATCACACCAGCATTCTTAGAGGCATAGGGGACCAAATTTTCTTCTTTTATCGGAAGAGCGTCCATATCAGCTCGAAGCGCAATGGTGGGTCCTTCACCTGAGGATAAAGTTCCGATGACACTCGTATCGACACCAATTCCGACTTCAACCTTTACCCCTGCGATATCCCTTAATGCTTCTGCGACAAAACGGGAGGTCCTGAACTCTTGAAAACTGAGTTCAGGGTATTGATGAAACAAACGACGCCATTCAACTAGTTGATCTACTAGTTTATTTGCTTTTTCAACCACAGATTCATGTTGAGTCATCAACCGCTCGCCACCTTGTTTAGAATGTCTGCTTTAAACGTAATGGTTAATTTATGTCCTGGCACTTTGCTCAATCAACCATTTGATAAAATCATAATGTCTAATACGGCCCCCTATCGAATAAATGCTATTAAACTTTTAACACATCCTTAACATGTAGAAACGCTTGCTTAAAGTCAGCAATAATGTCCTCTATTTCTTCAATCCCACACGAGACGCGAATGAGACCTTCTGGTATTCCCATTGCGGCACGCTCTTCTGGGGTGCATTCAATATGACTCGTCGTGCGTGCAGGACCTACCGTTGTTTCAACAGCTCCAAGGTTCGCAGCACGGTTCGCAAATTCTAGTTTTGGAAGCAAAACTCTTACAGTGTCAATGCCACCTTTGACGGCAAAGCTCAACATTCCGCCAAAATCCTTCATTTGTTTTATGGCAATCTCATGGTTTGGGTGGGTTATTAGCCCGGGATAATAGACCCCTTCCACCAAATCCTCTGTTTGCAAATACTTTGAAAGAGCCATCGCATTTTCACACTGTTGACGGACTCGGAGATGTAGCGTTTTCATTCCCCGTAGCATAAGATAAGCAGCCATTGGATCCATTGTTGCCCCATTAATTTCTCGGAAATGATATATTTTCCCAACCAAATCCTCAGACCCGCAAACCACTCCACCTAAGGCATCTGCATGCCCGCCTAAAAACTTGGTCGCACTATGGATAACTAAATCAGCCCCTAAGGAAAGTGGATTTTGAAGCAAAGGTGTGGCAAAAGTATTGTCAACAACCACTAGTGCTCCTGCCTCTTTTCCAGCCTTCGCCATCCTTTCAATATCCGTAATTTTTACCGTTGGATTTGTCGGTGATTCTAGGTAAAGAATGTTACAGCCTTTTGCCACTTCCTTCTCTATTTGCCCATGGTCACCAGTATCACATAGGACAACTTCTATCTGTTGGCGTGGAAGAAACTCAGTAAAAATTTTATTCGTTCCACCATAGGTATCCTTGATTGAAACGATTCGGTCTCCTGGAACTAAAAAGGTTGCAAGTGTGTTACTGACTGCTGCCATTCCGGTAGAAAAGCTTGTCGCCGCTTCGGCTCCCTCAAGTATTTTCACTTTATCTTCAAAGGATTGAACGGTTGGATTCGTATTACGTCCATAAATATGCCCCTGCTTCTTTCCAGTTGCTACGTCATACCATTCATCCATATCATCATAGCCATAGGCAACGCTAAGTACGACAGGTACCTGCGTGGCACTATGAACTAAATAATCCTTTTCTCCTGCCCATACTGCCTGTGTTCCTGCGTTCATATTTTTTTTCACAAGATCACTCCTCACATTTTGTTTCAGTTCGATTGAAATTCTATAAAAGCTAACTAATAATTTTTACAAACCCATCTTTTATAAATAATTCTCTAGGTAGTGACGCCAATGTTTCACAGCCATTTTCGGTAATAACGATTGATTCACTCGCTTCAAACCCATATTGATCTAACCAAATCCCCGGAATAAGGTGGAAGGTCATATTTGGCTGGAGAATGGTTTTATCTCCTTTACGGATACTTGCCGTATGCTCTCCCCAATCAGGCGGATAATTCAAACCCATCGCATACCCAAGACGAGATTCCTTTGTTGCTCCAATTTTAGCAATCGTTTTTCTAAAGGTCTCTTCAATTTCCTCACAGGCAATGCCTGGTTTGATCATACTTAGACAATTATTAAGTCCTTCCACAACAATATCCGAAAGAGTTTGAACCTTTTCTGCTGGTTTTCCAATGCTAACTGTACGGGCTAATGGTGAATGATAGCGCTTATAGCAGCCAGCAAGCTCAAGGGTGACAATATCTCCTGTTTCATAGGTATCGTCCGTCCAGGTAAGATGTGGTGTCGATGTTCGTTCGCCAGAAGGTAATAATGGCACAATCGCTGGATAATCTCCTCCAAATTCATTTGTCCCCTTAATTTGTGTATGAAAAATTTCAGCGGCGACGTCACATTCTCTAATTCCTACATCGATAAGTTCAATTCCTTTCATCATTGACAGCTCTGCAATTTTAGCGGCCCGTTTCATCATTTTTATCTCTTTATCAGATTTAATCAGACGAACCCAGTTTACGAGTAGGGAGGCATCCTTAAAGGTGGAATTTGGTAATCCTTTTTGTAACCGTTCATAGCATTTCGCAGTAAAATAATAGTTTTCCATTTCCACCCCAATTGATCGTTTTTCCTGACCTATCTGTTCTAAAATTTCGGCCACATAATCCATTGGATGTTTGGTCGTGGATTGTACATAATCATCTGGATAAGGAAAAATATTTTCATGAAAAAGCCATGTTGTTAACTTCGCACCATTTGCATCCTGAGCTCGCCCAATCCATAGTGGTTGATCCTCATCATCAATAATGACAAGCATTTGATGTACATAGAACGACCACGCATCATAACCTGATAGATAATTCATATTTGCCGGGTCCGTAATGAGCAAAACTTCTATTCCCTTTTCCGTCATTTTCGCTTTTGTCTTGCGAATTCTTTCCTGGTACTCCGCTGTTCCAAACTCCATAGGAACATTCCTCCTACCCTTCTCCAAGTATCTACCTAAAAGAACCAATCTCCTTACTCCTATCGTAATGAAAAAGCACAGGTTTGGTCATTCATCAAAATGTATGAAGTTTTAATCGCTACTCTTGTCAAAGTATCTGAAAAGGAATGCCCCCAATGACGCCTACTATCAAGAAAAACTTTGCGGTTTGTGGTTCATTTCCCACACAAAAAAACGGTCCTTCGAAACTCTTCAAGGGAACCGTACTAAACTGGTATTTTATTAAAATATCAAACTCATTCAAACGTCCGTTTTCACAAAATATCCTAGTTTCCAAATTTTAATGCACAAATCTAATAAAAATAAATCATCCGGGTCAACAATCGATAAACCTGTTAGAGATTCAATTTTTCTTAACCGGTATAGTAAAGACTGTCTATGCAGATTTAAAAATCTGGCTGTTTGACTGACATTTCCGTGACAGCGGTTATACATATTTAACGTCCCTATTAAATCCATGCTTCGTTGCTTATCATACTGGATCAGTGGATCAATCGTTGCAAAAATGATTTCTTTCATTTCAGGATTATTTGCAATGCTTAAAAGAATCCTGTCGATGCGCGTGTGTTCATGAAACGTCCGATTCCCTGGACCATTTTTTTGTCTTCCTAGCTTTAAGGCTAAGTTTGCATTGTAATAGCTTTGCTTAAATCCACCTAGATTTTCATGATAGTTTCCAATTCCCCAAGAAAGGACAACATCTGGAAGCAAATTCCTTAAACGCCGTTCAATAAGGTCTAGGAATGCGGTTGGATTCTCGTTTTTTTGCCCTGGAGCATTCTCAATAAATAGAATCAAATGCCCTTCATGATAGGTCATCATAATTTCCCGTTTTAACGACTGGGCTGCATATAGTATTTCTTCTTCAATATAGCGGATCATGCTCTCTAGCCAATCTTCAAAGGATCCCGTCTGTTTCTTTCTTTTCTCAAAAACTTTTCGTAAATTTTCTGGATAACCTACTATACAAAAATATGGCAATCTTAAATTGTATCCTAATAATCTTGCCCTTGAATTTGCTTGGTCCCATGACAGTATGTTTCCCTCTGCTAGCTCTAGGACAAAATCACTACGAAGGCGCATTTTCGTTTCCTCGATCGCATTTTTACGAGAATACCAAAGGGATATGGTCGTTGTGGCGTGCTCTAATACAGCAACAACGTAGTTTGTTAAGAAGGAATCTTTGGATATATGCTGCGTCGTAATTAGGAAGAGATATCCTTGGACATCTCCAGACACTTGAATAATAGGAAGTTGTAGAACCGAAACATTTCCAATTTCTATAAATTGAAATTTCCTAAACATAGGGTCATGCGGCAGTAGTGAACTAGCTTGCTTAGCGGGGATGACTCCTTGTGTCACATACCGTTCCCAGTTTTTTATCAGACCGTTAGATTGATTACGCTTTTCCTGTATATTCCCAGCACGGTCTGTTATCACAAGCGGATAGCCAATTTTTCTTTCGATGTATTGTAATATAAAGCTAAGGTCTTTCTCTTGTAAGATTAATTTTAATAACTCTTGTTGAACCTTTTCAGATTGTTCTCGTTCTTTAAATTGGTGATGGTTGATTTGCCCCATCACCTCTTCAATAATATTAGCAAAACGAACTTCCCAAGGAACTTCAATTAAAATAAATTTCTCCCTTTCAGCTAGCTCTAATACCTCTTTGGGGATATCAAAAAGATGTCTGCCTAATGCAATAATCAATGCAGAGGCCTCCGAGGCAATAATATCTTGAACGAATTTTTTTAATATATTCACATCTTGACCACAGCCTATGGCTGTACTTAATACTAGCTCGCTTTTACGTACAAAGTTCTCCACTGGCATCTCGATCACGGAAATCCACTGAACATGACGGTTATTGATGTGCTCTTCACCTGTACGTAACCTCGCATTTTTCATAATCTCCAGGTTTAACACATCACCAATTTGCAAACTCATACGATCCCCCCTTGATCTACGATCCCTATGCAGAAGATTCCTTGTAGCCTTTTCCCCCTATAAACATTGACTATAGTACATATGTATTATTTATGAGCATATAATATGAATTTTACACTAAGCACACCAAATGACATTGTTTTCACCGAAAGCATTAAAAGCTATATGATTATAGGGTTCCACAAAAGAGGTGCTATCGCCTCATAACGAACATTCACTTCGGGAATAATACTAGCGAGGTGAGATACATATGGACTTAGAACGGGTAAAGGAAATTCTAACTTCAGAAGAAGAAATTGCCGTCCATTTCCACGGAGTCCCTGTCTGGATTGAAAGTGTTGACCAGACTTCCAGCATGGCTATCATTACAGCAAGAGGAAGCCACGAAGAAAAACAACTCGTCAGCATCGACGGACTAGAAGAATAATGAAGAGGAGCCAGTCCCAACAAGTTAAGTGACTGGCTCTTTGCTATTTTTGGAATATGTAAATGGAGGCTAGCATCATTAATAATGCAAGTATTTTTTTCGTATCTAAAGGAAACCTCTCACCGCCAAACAAGCCAAAATGATCAATTAAGGACCCAATAAGTAGTTGCCCTACGATTACGGAAATAAGAGTTGCCGTTACACCAATCTTAGGTGTCGCCAACACAAGCACGAGTACAAAGAAAGCACCTAACAACCCACCAATCAATTGCCCTTTTGGAACTTCCGAGATGGCTAGCATATTTCCTTTCCCAAAGAAGAGAACAAGAAAAAACAGAGCTGCCGTTCCGACTAGAAACGATATAAACGACGCTTCAATTGCCCCAACTCTTTTCCCTAACCCACCGTTTACAACGGCTTGAATCCCCATTGCTAACCCACCAGTTAACGCTAGTAGAGAAAATATCAACTTCACCTTCGACAACTCCTTCTCATGGAAGTCTCCATTGTTTGAAATAATGGAACCATCAAACAATAGGTGACCCTGCTACCTTTTGGTCGCATCTTTATTTTTACGATTTTTAACCTCATCCATTTTTTTATAGAAGCTTTCTTCCGCATCAAGTTCAAAGTAGTTGTAAAACTTCATTAAATAAGCGAAGCAGTCGGCAAGCTCTTTCCCAATCTCTTCTTTTACCTGAGCCTTTGCTTGCTCAAAGGCGATATCCTCTTCTACTCCCTCTTGAATCGAACGGTAAGTAAGATTGAACATTTTACGTAATTCTTCAGCAACCTCGGCAACCTCAGTGGACAAAAGCATATAGTTGTTTAATAATGACGCCCTGCTTTTTTCAAATGATTCATCACTTATTACCCAACCCATTTCTTCTTGAAATTCCTTAGAAAACGTTTGTACTTTTTTCATTTCAATAACCTCCAACATCAAAGATTTGCTGAAAAGGGACATCCTTTTCAGGACATCCCTTTGACATACTTTACCGGTTAATCATTTAAGCAATATGAACTGATTCTTGTAAACGCTGTTTCCCAATAAGGCTCCCAATGACAAAAGCCACCAACGACAATAATATTGGAAGAACGACGGTATGAATCCCAAAAGGATTTGGAAAGTAGAGGTGAATAATCATATAAGAACCTACCCCTACTACCATTGAAGATATAGCTCCATATTTGTTGCCTGTTCGCCAATAAAGTCCCATCACAACTGGCCAAATAAAGGCTGCTTCAAGGCCGCCAAAGGAAAACAGGTTCAGCCAAATAATCAAATCCGGAGGACTCAGAGCAATAAGAAACACTAAAACTCCTAGAACCGTTGTTACCCCAAAGCTTAAGTTTTTGACTCTCTGATTGCTTGCATTTGGCTGGATGTAATTTAAATATACATCCTTAACAACTGCAGAACTAACAAGGAGTAAAAGCGAGTCAACCGTCGACATAATAGCCGCCATTGGGGCAGCAAGAACGAGTCCAGCTAGCCACGCAGGAAGAACTTCCATCGCTAAAAGTGGCATCACTGTATCCGCTACTTCTATCCCTGGAAGAACCGACCGAGCAAATACACCAATTAAATGCATTCCTAACATAATAAACCCAATCACAATGGTTCCGATAATAATCGCCCGATGCAAGGATTTTGCATTTTTATAAGACATGGCCCTGACAGTGATTTGTGGTAAGCCGACAACTCCTACACCTACTAATATCCAAAAGGATGATACATATAAAGGAGTTAATCCACCGTCAAATCCATAAGGAGTGATCAGGTTTGGGTTTTCAGCAGTTAAATCAGAAATGATATTCGGAATCCCTCCACCAGCAATGACTGTGGCAATTAGCAAAATAAGTGTTCCAATAAACATAACCGTTCCCTGAACTGCATCTGTAAGCGCAACTGCTCTAAATCCACCAATAACGACATAAATCATGACAGAAGCGGCAAAGAGAAACAGCGCACTCGTATAAGATAGACCTGTAACCGATTCAATTAATCTAGCACCACCAACCCATTGGGCCGCCATGGCCGAAAACAAAAATATGATAATACTAGCTGCCGATAATAGCACGACCCATTTGCTTTCATACCTTTCTTTTAAAAAGTCCACCAATGTGACCGCTTTATATTTTCGTGTGACGATGGCGAACTTCTTACCAAGGACCATTAAGACAAAGTACCCCGTTGCAAGCTGTGCCATAGAAAGCAAAACCCATCCCAATCCTTGAGTATATGCTGCGCCTGGTCCACCGATAAAGCTACTCGCACTCCCATAGGTAGCGGTCATCGTCATCGCTAAAATAAAGCCACCCAGTTGACGTCCTCCAAGAAAATATTCTTGTAAAAAAGAATCAGAGGACTTCAAATAGGTACTTGCCCAAAATCCGATGATAAAAATAATGGCTAAAAAGAGAATTAACGGGAAAATGACTGACCAGTTCATTTCGTATCCCCCTGTTCATCCTCAAATGGGACCTCTTTAAAGAGGTATTTGACGGCCAGTATTACCAGGATCACCATTAAAACAAACCCGCCGACACAGCTGTAGAAAAACCAAGCTGGCAGACCAAAAACATAGCCGTATCCTTCAACGGATTCGGAACCCAACCCATAGGCAAAACCATACCACCAAACAAAGTTAATAATGACAAGAATAATTCCAATCCAAGCTTCTTTACGGGCTATTTTAAAGCGCGAATCATGCTCGTCGATTCCGTGTTTCATACTTTGTCTCCTTTCAGATAATCAACCGTCTACTAAAATTGCATCCCCATAACAAATCTAGCAGTTCACCCTTGTATTTTAATATAAACCTACATATTATAGTAATATTTTTTTCAAAACATTCCAATTAAGTACTGTTGCAGCCTTCAAATTTAACGTAAAAGTTTGAACAGCGCACCATCCGTTCCCTCTAATTAAAGAATTTCATTGTCGCTCGTGATTAATAAGTGCTTTTCTTAGAATAAATATCTCACGTTTAGCTCATTCTAACCGATGAAAAACTTAAAGTTAGGAGCGGAATGATGAATAATACACAACAATCACCGATGCCGACACCTCCCCAAGTCATTACGACAAAGGATATGCTTTATTTGAAGGATGCTTTATCTTGGGAACTTCTTGCGTTAAAAAAGTTTCACCACCTAGCTCAACAGGTAAATGATCCAGAAATGAAACAAGCGCTTGATAATGCGGGGAAAATGCATCAGAACCATTATCAGCGCCTACTATCACATCTCCAAGTGAACAATAATACGGCAATGGCAAATGTTCCTAGTCCAAATCAAAGTCAAAACCAACAGCATTAAAAAATACGAGGTGAAATGAATGCAAAACCAACAATCACAAAACGGCAATACAATCAAGAACCCGAAAGGTCTTGATTTGCCACAGGTTAAAGGTCCGGAAATGAATGATCGTGATTTTATTAATGACGGACTAAGTACCTGCAAGTATTTAACAGATAGTTTAAACATAGCAGTTCGCGAAGCGAGTCACGAACAGCTATATAACGATATGGCGCAAATTCTCCAGGAAACCCATGATAGCTGTCGTGTCCTTTTTAACTTAATGTTTAAAAATGGGGTCTATAAGCTTGAAGCAGAAGAACAACAAAAAATTGATCAAGCCTATCAGCAGTTTAGCAACTATTCTTCTCAATTCCCTTATCAATAAAAAAATTAGATTCTAAAAGGCTAAAGAACAATCCTTTAGCCTTTTTGCATACCCAAATAATTCCATTATAAAATTCCACTTGCATTTTTATAAAATCTCCTTATAATACAGTAGACAAAACAAATATTTACATATTTTAATCAAGAACAAACTAAAGGTGGTAATTAGGGTGGGGCTACAACATGTATTCCTTCAAGTGGTAAAGTCTTTGCTACAACCAAAAATCGACGAAGAACATTTGGTGGATATGAGTCATTTTGATAGCATCCATTACCCAGTCCGGACCGAGGTTATTTCAAATGGTGTGATAAATTCCAATAACCTTGAAAAGTTAAAACTGGACCATTCTTGGCTTCATCAACAATTGCAACAACTAGGAGTCCATTCGGCTTCAGACGTGCTATATGCCGAGGTTCAACAGGATGGCTCATTGTACATTAATCAGAATAATGATGATTTCGTCCATTAGACAACAATTTTACTTCGAGAATGAATAAAACAACCCCCTTATCGAAAAGAGTCAGAGGCGGAATAAATTCCCTCTACCTCCTTTTCCAAGGGGCTTTTTACATATTTCCATCCATCTAACGGAATAATAGTTTCGAAGGAATTGAATGGAGGGATATCATGTTCTATCACATAAAGGAACTACAATACAATGCTAAACCCGAACGTCCAGATCCGGTTTACGCAAAAAAACTACAAGAAATTCTCGGCGGGCAGTTTGGTGAGATTTCTGTCATGATGCAATATTTATTTCAAGGCTGGAACTGCCGTGCAGATCAAAAATACCGTGATATGCTTCTTGATATTGGAACAGAGGAAATTGCTCATGTTGAAATGCTTGCTACCATGATTGCTCAACTTCTTGATAATGCCCCAATTGAAGAGCAGGAACAAGCAGCAAAAGACCCTATTATTGGTGCGGTCATGGGTGGAATGAACCCTCAGCATGCGATTGTTGGTGGCCTAGGAGCAAAGCCAGATGATAGTGTCGGTTATCCTTGGACGGCACGTTATACCATTGCTAGCGGGAATTTACTAGCTGATTTTAGAGCCAACCTCAATGCTGAATCTCAAGGTAGACTACAAGCAGTCCGCCTCTATGAAATTACAGATGACCCGGGGGTTCGTGACATGCTTTCCTTCTTAATCGCTCGAGACACGATGCATCAGAACCAATGGATAGCTGCCATTCATGAATTAGAAGAGCGTGAAGGTATTGTCGTACCAAGTACTTTTAATCAGGAATATGAAAAGCTAGAGGTCTCTCATTCATTCTTGGATTTCTCTAAGGGTACCGAGAGCAAGGAAGGCCGTTGGGCATCTGGACCGGCCTTTGATGGAAAAGGAGATTTTGAATATATTTCCAATCCTGAGGCAATGGGACAAATTCCTTTCCTTAATCCAGCCCCATTGTATGTACATGGTACGTTACCAGGCGACATGCCACCACCACCTCCGACACAATAATAAAGAAAAGAAGTTTGCAAAATGCTGCAAACTTCTTTCCTTTTTATTGCAAATTCGCATTCGTTTTTACCATTCCATTTTACTTTCCGTAAACAAAACAAAAATATGTACAAACTATATCCAGATAATATGTTACATTAGTAAAGTATTTACGATTTGAAAGGAGTTAAACAAATGACAAAACAAGAAGAGCAAAATAATCAACTTCCCCCAAAAACATGTTCAATTGAACGACTCGTAACGATGCCGAGTGACGTACAAAAAGTACTTGAGGGTAAAAAGACAGCAACTCGTCGAAATGGTCGGTATGCTGACGTAGGCGAGGTTATGACCCTAGAAGGAAAGAAATTTGTTGTCAACCGTGTCTATTCCCAGTCATTAGGAGAATTAACAGACGAACATGCTCGCCAAGAAGGGTTCAATACAGTGGAAGAATACCGCGACTCTATTCTATCCTACCACCCTGGTATGCCCTGGCTACCACAAATGCGTGTATGGGTCCATGAATTCAGCTCAGTAAATGAGTAGATTGAATAAGAATGGATAGCCCCTACCGCATACTAATTTTTATTCACGTTTTTAGTGCAATCGGTTCAATTGGACCTTTCTTCATTCTATTGCCGATCATTAAACAACTACCAAAATCATCGGAAGAGGCTTTGGCTGCCTATTTAAGTATTTTTCGGTTCGTTGTTCGCCTTACAAAACATATGGGCCACATCCTTGTTGGGTCTGGGGTTTTGTTAATCATCTTTGGTCCTTGGACTTGGAGAACCCCTTGGATTATCATGACGCTTGCAGTAATGATCTTATCAATCTTTTTCCTCGCACGGGCGTTTTCTCCAACACTAAAAAAGTTTGAGGAAGAAGGTCACGATAAGATCAAATTATCAGAAAAGCTAAAACGAACTCTATGGAATTACATACTGCTCTTATTAGCAATGCTTTGGTTTATGGTCGTCAAACCAGTATTATGGTAAAAACAGTTAGGTGATTGTCCCTATTCAGGTCTGGATAGGGACAGCACCTTATTTTTATAGATTTAGAAGATGTATCTTTTCCATTGTCGAGCAGAGCTTTAAAGGTTACATAGAAAACAAATAATAAGGTAATCCTTTGTAATGTAAAATGAAATAATGAACTGAGGTGAACATAATGGATTTAAATCGTGCTAAACAGATTCTTTCTTCAAGTGCGGATATTCCAGTGAATTATAATGGAGTTCCAATCTGGATTGAAACCGTCGACGAATCAACCAACATGGCAACTGTAACTGGTAGGGATACTCGGGATGAACCGATGCCTGTACCAATTGATGAGTTGGTTGAGGAATGAATTCGATTTTTATTTAAGAACTTCTCTAAAAAATAAAGGCACACTGAGCCTTTCAAACAGCTCAAGTGCCTTTCCATCATCCATTCATTACCAACCTGGATACTTTTTTTGCCAAGCTTCAGTCTCATCATAACGGTGAAACAAATCATCAGCTAGCTGTAATAGTTCTCTAGAAAGCTCCATTCCTTTAACCCATTGCTCTGGAATGGATTCAATTCCTAACAAAGCTCCTAAAATGTTTCCTGTAATGGCTCCAGTACTATCGCTATCCCCATTATGATTAACAGCTGCAATTAAAGCTGCCCGAAAGTCATTTTGATATTTTAACGCACAGTAGATACTGATTGCCAGAGCTTCCTCTCCGACCCATCCCTCACCCAATATTTCAATAGCTTTTGAATCAGGGTGATTTTCTGCTGCCAACTGAACAGCCTTGGAAATGACCTCACTACACTCTTCATGATTAGGCCATGCTTTCAGTTCTTCTAACATCAACTCAACCGCATTGCTAAGATCCGATGTTTCAAGAACAGCAGCAATAAGATAACTTAATGCACCAGAGGATAAATAGCCACTTGGATGTCCGTGAGTAATCGCTGCAATGTCACAACCAAATTGAAATGCTGTTTTCTTATCATAAAATAAACCGACAGGTGCCGTTCTCATTACGCCGCCACAGCCTTTGCTTTCGTTAATTGGCTTTGAGACCTCTCCTATTTGACCACTTGCTAACGCACTTAAGCATGTATTGCCGGGTGCTCGTCTTGTGTGGAGCTCAGCTAAACCGTAAACCCAACCATCCCGATTCACCGGATTCTCTACTCCCTGTGTAGCAAGCCATCGTAAATAACTCTTGTGAACCATGGATGGGGTATGAACAACGCCTCGACTCCTTCCGCGATTCTCTGCCCTTAACAGACCCTCTATTGTAAAAATGGTCATTTGCGTGTCATCCGTAATTTCAGAATAACCGTTATTAGCAATCACAAGATTAGTTATCCCGTGTTTACCAAAGTTTCTCTTAATGTCATTCATATGCATAAACTCAACTGGCCATCCAAGCGCATCACCAACCGCACCGCCAATTAAACAGCCACGATAATAATTAATCATAGGCTTTACTCACTCCAAACCGAATAAATTATCAATCTCCGTACGTAGTTCCTTCAGCAAAGCAAAATCTGAATGATGGCTTAGACTATCGAGAATGCTTCGATAATACCACTCCTGTTTCTCTCTGCCCCGCTTAAAAATGGACCATACCTCTTCTCCCTCGAGAACAAAACGGTCTAAGATTGAACGAATATTATGTAATTTATCTGCACAACTAACGATACGAATATCTTCAGGTGCATTTTTGAGAAACTGAATAGAATGTTCCTTTCTTTCTTCCCAAGATAACGATTTGTCTGGTTCTGAACAGCCTTCGACAATTCCAGCTATATTGCCACCAAACCATTGCTTAATTTCAATTAATGTTAAAGTTGTATCTTCGACTGTATCATGAAGAATTCCAGCAGCAACTAACTCATCAGGATAACCTGCCTTCATTAAAATCATTCCAACTGCGACCGGGTGGGAGATATAAGGTATTTTCGAGTTTTTCCTATATTGACCATCGTGCGCTAAAGTAGCAACTTGAACTGCCTTTTCAATTACATCCATTGATTTTGCCCCCTCTGAAAAAGCTTACTCCCTTTATTTTATCACCTTTTCATACTAATTGTTTGGTTGGGGAATGATAGAAAATACAATATTTAGAAAGGAAGATCGATGCATGAAAAGAATGTTACCCGTGGCTATTTCGTTCATCCTTTTCAGTATTTTAACGGCATGCAATGCAGATGATGAGGAAATTGTCATACTTGAAGACTTAAATAATCCCTCAAGAGAAGAAATTAGAGCAAAGACACAAGACCAACCAGAGACAGCTACTCTTATTTCAAAAGAAGTTGGAATTGGGGCAGTGCGTAAACAATTTGAACAGGCATATGGAAGAAACGATGGCGATTTCGAGATTGCCAGGTACCAGGGAGAATTTATGATTGTATCCTTTGAGTCTCATCGCGCGGTAAACGTCCAGTATCAATTCGCTTATAAACCTGGCGAATCCATGAGTGAAGAAGAAATGGATGCTTACATAAGAGATCGTATTCCTATCGACGCCGTTGAAATAAAACGAACAAATGCGGATACTGACCAAGAAGTTATCCAATATTATAGTGCTTCATTAAGGAATAGCGTTTCCTCTCAAAGCTTTAGAAGAGACGAACCTGGGAATTTTGTTGTCCTTCTAAATAAAAACGAGCAAGGAGAAGTTAGTGTAACAGTAAGTTTAGGTGGCAAAGGTACACGTTAGATTAGGGAATCTTTGATTCCCCTTTTTTATTTGCTTTAACTAAGTTTACATAAGAATATTATGCACCCTTAAAAAGAGGTAATAAAAAAATCCTAGGCTATACATCCTAGGACGGAACTTCTTAATTAGAAGGCTTCAACGGTAGACAGATTTCAACCTGTGTTCCCTTATTTAACTCGCTTTGTATATCTATGCTTCCTTTATGCTCTTTAATTAGATTAAAAATAATCATTAGCCCTAAGCCAGTACCCTTTTCTTTCGTACTATAGAATGGTTCACCAATTCTCTTGAGGCGCTCAGGAGGGATTCCACACCCCTGGTCCTTAATTAAGATTTGAACATGATCTTCATTTTTCTTAATGGTAAATGTAATTTGGCCACCCGAAGGCATCGATTCCATTGCATTCTTTATCACATTTAAAAAAACCTGCTTAATCTGGTTCCCATCACAATAAATGTCTGGGAGATCTTCCTCGATTTCCATAATAATATCGATATTACTCATCTTGGCCTGTGTTTCTACGAGAGGAATAAACCCGCTAAGGATGGATTCAATTGATATATAACTGTAGCTCTTTGCTTGTGGCTTAGCAAGGATAAGAAATTCATTCGTTATTAATTCAATCCGCTCTATTTCACGGCGCATAATTTCAAAGTAATCCTGGTCCGTACTTTGCTCCTGCATAAACTGTAAAAAGCCCTTAACAGAAGTAAGTGGATTTCTAATTTCATGAGCAATTCCCGCTGCAAGCTGTCCGATTGCAGAGATTCGATCAGACTTCCGCAAAAATTCCTCTGCCCTTTTTAACTCAGAAACATCCTTGGCAATCCCGTAAATCCCTACAATTTCTCCATTTACGATAATGGGGATATTCGTTACATGGAAAATTACAGGATGGTTATTTTTATGGTTTAGTCCCGTTTCATAGGTTTGCGGAATGCCTTGAATTGACTTTTGAAAACTTTTCTTTGTATGACAAAAATGTTGATCCTCTATATATTCAGTATACCTCTTACCAATAATTTGTTCTGGCGTGTACCCAAGTAATCTTTGGACAGATGGGTTGATATTCGTCAAGACTCCATTTAAGTCAAGACTATACACTAAATCCGGATTAAAATAAAAAAGTGATTGGTAACGCTGTTTATTTTCTTCAAGCTCCTGTTCTATTTGCTTTTGTTTCGTAATGTCGCGGATAATCGCCGAGAATCCGTTAATAACTCCATATTTATCTTTAAGTGGGGCGTGTGTCACACTGACTGGAATTAAGCTCCCATCCTCCCTCTTACGATACGTCTCAAAGCCTTTTACCTCAACACCTGAATAAACCATATCGACTAATCCCCAAAACTCTTCTTCATAACCCTCGGGGATGCTCTGAACTTTTTTCCCAATTAACTCTTCTTCTGGGCTTCCAAACATGTCTACATAGGCTTTGTTGACAAAGGTAAGGTTTCCCTCATAATCCATAGTCGCAATCGCATCAACCGTATTATGAACAAAAGATTCAAGCAATTCTTGCATTTCCCTTAAATCATCATGCGTTTTCTTTAGTTCGGTTATATCACTACATGAAACGATAACTTCTACAACTTGGCCGTCTTCATAAATGGGCTGGAGTGTTGCTACATAATCGATGCCATTCACATTAGCCTCATAGCTACTATGTTTTCCCTCCCATGCTTGTTGGTAATGAAAAACCTTTCGATTTGCTTCGGACACAGGTAAGATATCATATAATGATTTTCCAACAAAGTCATGTAGAGGCATGCCCAAGCGTTCAAATAATTGACCGGCTCCGTAGGTATGAATGAATTGGCCATCCGTTTTTATAAATTTAAAAATCATCCCTTGATGATTATTTAAGATATGGTCGATTTCTTTATGGCTAACACGTAGCTCCTCTTCAAGCTGTTTTTCATAAGTTATGTCCCGTGAGATAACGTATATTCCCGCCACCTTACCTTTTACTACCATTGGCAGGAAGGTTAGATTGACAGTAAGCTCATTTCCATTCTTGTGGTAAACTTGGCATTCAATATGCTGAACGGTTCCCTGGTCTCTCGCCTTTTTAAAATATAATTCAACCTCCGCGTTATTGTCAGAAATGATGCATGGAAGAAAGTTTCTACCTAGTAATTCCTCCTGCTTATACCCAAATACAGATTCATTCTTGTTGTTGAACCCAGAAAAGTCACCTTCTAACGAAAGAATCTGGATGGGTTCTGGAAAATGATCAAAGAGTGACTTAAAGCGCTGTTCACTTTCGATAAGCTGTTTCTCCAGTCTTACCCGTTTATCCCTTTCAATCGCAAACCCTGCCAAGTTCGCACAGGTTTTCAATATTTCAAGCTCGAATGCAGTTGGTTCACAAATTTTTGTATGGTAAATAGCGAAACTACCCAGGATTTCATCACTACTCTTAATGGGGATTGACCAACAAGCTTGTATATCATACCGAATGGCAACTTCAGCAAGGTCCCCCCACAAAGAGTCCCTCACTATATCTGGGGTAATAACGGGTTCATTTCGATAAACCGCTGTCCCACATGATCCAGCCATCGGTCCAACTTTTAAAGGGTGAATCGCCTTAATAAATCCCTCGGGAACGTTAGGCGCTGCTCCAACGGTAAGGGTATTCTCTTTCGAAAGAAGCAGAATTGAACAGTACATTTTCCGTTGAAAATATTCTTCAAGTGATGTGGATAAGTTCTCCAGAATGTTTGCTAATGAATCCCCTGCGGTAATTTTATCTATAAAAAATGACTGCAACTCTAAAATCGACTTCATTTCATCTTTTGATACGGTATCTGTCGGCACACCGTCATACGCTGTCTCATTAAAGATTCCCATAGTACCTCTCTCCAGGAAGATTTTCATCTATAAGTTTATTAATTTTATTTAAATACATAGACTTATTTTAATGTTATTAAAATATTATACCATTTTCTCAGGAGATTCTGATTAGAATTATAGAACGTATAATGGTAAAACCTACCTTAATTAGGCATAATTTTGGTTCTTAATATGAATAAAACTAGACTTAAAATAAGTCTAGTTACAGTGGTCTATACATCCTTCAAGCACCAATTTTTGAATGCCATCTTGAATCTCTATAATTGTCATACTAGTCCCATGAATAAAGGGCGGGTCCCATATTTTTTCCACACCAGCATTTCGGCATAGGCTATATAAAGACTTAATGACTACTCCATGGGTGATTACAAGTACATCACCAGTTGGGGTCTTTCTCTCCAGTTCATTAAAAAAGTCCTTAATTCTTTTTGTTACGTCCAAGAAGTTTTCTCCGTGGATATTTTCAAACCGCTGTGGCTCGTTCCAATAAAAATGAAACTGCTCCGGAAACTGTGTTTTTATCTCTTCTTCTGTTTTTCCTTGCCAGGCTCCTAAATCGATTTCATATAATCTTTCATCTGTTTCAATTGGAGTTGACCGCGTACCTTTGACACGTTTTGCTGTTTCCATGGTCCGTTTACTGGGGGAGCTGAATATCCGAGTAAAGTTGATCCCCTTTAAACGCTCCCCTAATAAATCGGCATCTCTCTTCCCTTTTTCGGTTAGCTTTGAATCCAACCGTCCTTGGGTTCGTTTCTCTGCATTCCACTCTGTCTCACCGTGACGAACTACGTAAACCTTAAGCATGAGAGGTCCCCCTTCCTACAACTTTATGAAATAGACTGCCAGCTATCCCTTCAATCTTGTCATGTTTATCCATAGGATAAACAGCGATAAAACACGTCGATGGTCCCGATGATTTCATAAGGTCCATGTTCGAGTTTATATCAGACTCGGAAAATTTCAGATTGCTAAACAATTGATTAAGTTCGAACAGGATTCCTTTTGAACCTACAGGCAATGTGCTCACGTTCGCTAGAGAGTTGATCTCATTAAACATCGATAATGGGACAACTTCCGCCCCCTTTTCAATCACCTCATGGCCCACTAGCGGTGAGCCAATGACGGCTATTTCTAATTGAGGTGAATAACTAAGTCGTTTGTCTAGCTTGCTTATTTTCTTTTTTCCAAGGATTGTTACACCTATCGCAGACTGCTTTAAGCTAAAATTACTTTCCGTGCTACCTGTGATTTCCACTTCGGTTAGTCCCAGCTCTTCTAGGCCTTCTTCAATTCCGGACCTCAGATGTTCCCATGCAAATTCCCCACAAAAGTTTTGTAGCGTTACAGCAAATGGTTCCCCTCCAGCTGAGATACACTCCATTGCCGCCACCCGAAACGAGAAATAAGCAACCGTTTCGTATGGGACCTTGACTTGGTCGTCTACTTTCATCCCGATTGCGCCACTGTTGTCACTAGCGATGACAAGTTCTTCTTCCTGATTAAACGGAATAAACAAAACATCCCTCATAAGTTAACCTTACCTTCCGAAAGCCTCGGACCAAGAATACTTATTAACCTAGGAATTGCCACCAAAGCAATAGCCATGTTTAATACGGAACCTACAAAAAGACTTGGTAGTAACGCTAAGTAAAAGGCTTCTCCCATTAAAAACATAAAGGGAAGCGGGGCAACAAAGGTGTTACCTAATACAAAAAAAATCGCTGCAACCCAACTTCTCCCTGATCTGTAAAAAAACGAAAAGATAAAAGCGAGCAAGGCCATTTCAATGGCAACCAGTCCATGAAGTCCACCAAGAGGGAACCCTCCCATCAAAGCGGAGAGCAAATGTCCCATACCAGCCACGACAGCGCCGGCAGGACCACCCAACAGTGCAGCGGCAAGGAGAGCGGGAAACGAGTCGAAAGCCACGCTCCCAATAATGGCTGGAACCTTGATTGTTGCTCCGACCACCGTTAGCGCGATAAGAACGGAAGTCAGAGTGATTTTTTTACTCACTTTATTTTTCCTCCTTACGCTTTCCATCACGAAAAACCTTCGCACTACGGACATACTCTACATCCTTCTGATTCAACCTAAAATTAATCACCCTTGCTAAGGCAAAGAAATAATCAGATAAACGATTTAAGTACTTGAGCGCTGTATCAGGAACTTCACTATCTGTCTTACTTAATGTAACAACTAATCTCTCGGCTCTTCGCGTGACTGTTCTTGCAATATGAATGGATGCAGCTGCTGGAGCACCGCCAGGTAAAATAAACCGTTCAAGTTCAGGGGCTTCAACAATCAATTCATCAATCCGTTTTTCAAGATAGTCAATTGATTCTGTTGTCAGTTTTAGTTCACGCTTACTCGATACATTGGCCAAATCCCCACCGCAATCAAAAAGCTCATGTTGAATTTTTTCAAGGTCTGCTAACACATCTTGAAAAATATCCGAGTTCAGTTGTGTCACAGCCTGGCCAACAAAGCAATTCACTTCATCCACTGTTCCATAGGCCTCAACACGAACATCATCCTTATCGACTCGGCCCCCAATCAAGCTCGTTTTTCCTTTATCCCCTGTTCTTGTATATAATTTCATTCCATTCTCCCCTTTTCCTAAAATTTGTGATGCTATTTTTGCCTATCCAATTTGTTGATTGATCCCGTACCATACCAAATCGACACGCTGTGATGCAGATACCGTATCTTGGTAAATCCATCCCGTTACATCCCGCCATTTCCGTTGTTTGGCATCAATTGGAACAATCCCTTTGGAAAGGTCATTTCCAATTAAAACAACCTTACACAAGGGGTGTTGCTGTTCCCACTCTAACCATTGACTTAAAAGATCCTGCCATTTTTCACGGATTTCATGAACCTCTAATATTTCCACCCATACCTTTATCCACATCTCAATTCCCTCTAAAACAATCAGGCTTAGGCCACCGGTCCCAGTTTTCTCTAAGTTTTCGGGAACAGCCTTTCGTTGATAGGCAGAAATCCACTCATAAGGTGTATCGTTTAATTGATAATATTCCTTCACCCATTTGGATTTGCCATTAAAGGCACCTCCTGTAACGAAATGCAACGCTCTCCCCTCCTCCATCGGTCTTTGTTCCATATAAGTTCAAATCCATTTCCATGGGGAACCTTCCAATCGTGAAACTCCTTCTCTTCTGGAGCAAATTGCGACAATAAATATTTAATTACTCCCCCATGGGTAATGATTGTGGCTCTAATCTGATTATTCTCTTCCAAGGCGTTCTTTACCTTCTCCCAACCATCATTTACTCGTTGAGCAAATTCCTGAAATGATTCACCCTCAGGTGGCCTTACGGAATAAAAATCGTTCAGCCATTGTTCATAGAGAACATCCTGAACTAACTCTGAATAGGTCTTCCCTTCCCATTCCCCAAAATGCAGTTCACGCAATTCTGTTATTATTTCTGGTGTTTTACGTGGAAATAGGATGGCAGCGGTCGTCAAGCATCTACCTAAATCACTTGAAAAAACCATTTCATCTCTAAGTTGCAATTTAGATAACCTCTCCTTTTCTTCGAAGAGAAGCGGAGAATCATTCCAGCCTAAATAGGCTTGACGTTTATTTTCCTCGGTTAACCCATGGCGAAATAATGTAATAACCACAATGTCATCCATAAAAGCTGTTCTGTCCCTTCCACACTGGCTCCAAGTACATCCCCTGTCATACCTCCGAACCAGCTGATTGTTTTCTTCTTTAAATAGATAATAAGTAGAAATGCGGCTAGTATCATAGCACAGATTCCAAACAAGGCCCCATCACCAATGAATCCGATAGTAGCAGCAATAAATATAACCAAATAAATGGGGTAAACAAGCAACGTCCTATCGGTTGCTGCATCTTTAAAAAGCGTCCCCAGTCCTTCCTTTTTCACTGAAGGTAACGTTAATAAAAGAATCCCCATGACCATTTTGCTTAAAATAGGAATGAATGCTACTAATATATAAGTTAACGGCTCATGCATTAAAACAATTTCATATATAAAAAAGAACCTCGTACTTAGCAAGACAATGACCGACAAGACCGCAAAGGCACCAGACCTTGGATCAGACATTATTTCTAATCGTTTTTCTTGATCACGGTACGAGAAAAAGGCATCGCTAGCATCCATCCAACCATCAAGGTGAATGCCACCCGTGAAAATAATTCCGGCTAACCAAAGTACAATTGCCACGGTTAAACTAGAAAACATTGTCCATTCGGTCAGGGCAAAGAGAATACCTGCATAAATCCCCCCCTGCACCAACCCAAGCAAAGGAAAGGTTTTAATCGCCTTCTCCAAATGCTCACGGTCCATAGGTAGCGTAAAAGATACTGGAATGCTTGTAAAAAACTGAAAATTAATTAACAAACCCTTAAGCCATTTCATGATGAGTTTCTCCAACTATATATAATCTCTTTTAACTTACTCCAATCCAAATGGTTACATAAATGTGCAGCAAGTTCATCATATTTTTGCTCTTTGAGCTTGCTGAGCATTAATATTTCTCGCTCCTTAATCCCTTTTGCATTCCGTAAACCAGTTAGCCAATGGTGTCTCCAGTCATCATTATGAAACAAATGATGCAGATACGTACCAATGATTCGACCATCTTTGCCGTAATAACCTTCGTCCTGTCCATCATTTAATTGTAAAAAAGGGGAGTCTCCCTCTGCTACTT
This sequence comes from Mesobacillus maritimus, assembly GCF_044803185.1. GTDB lineage: Bacteria > Bacillota > Bacilli > Bacillales > Cytobacillaceae > Mesobacillus_B > Mesobacillus_B maritimus_B. The sequence continues at coordinate 2,516,550 of NZ_CP085225.1, read as the reverse complement.
TAGTAACCCCTAAGTGAATTTCATAGCCATGGACAGGCAGATTATTTCCTGTCCTAGGATGTAGCTTACCCGCTACACTGACGGTTTTTTTCGTTTTTAAAAAGGTCGTATCTGCAGGAATCAATCCAATCCCAGATTCTTCAGTAAAAGCTGCACCCGTGTCGGAGCCAGTCATATCTAGTAACTGATTCCCTAGCATCTGATAGCCCCCACAAAGACCAACAATATATCCGCCTTCATCAGCAAAATTCTTTAGCCACTCATCGAAGCCTGCTTTTTTAAAAAAATGCAAGTCGCGAATCGTACTTTTTGTTCCAGGTAAGATCACAGCATCCGGATTTCCTATGTCTTGTAGCGCACTTACCCAACGCACCGAAACATCTGGTTCATAATAAAAAGGCTCGATGTCGCTGTAATTCGATATATAAGGAGGTTTAAGAACGACCAGGTCAATCCCTTTTTTATAGGTAGAAGCAGGGAGTGATAACGAATCCTCACCATCAATCATATGGTTTTCTAAAAAAGGAAGGACTCCGAGTACCGGAATACCTGTTTTCTGCTCCAACCAACCAATTCCGTCTTCAAATAACGTTATGTCGCCGCGAAACTTATTAATGATGATTCCCTGAACTCTGCTTCTCTCCTCTGCGGCTAATAGTTCTAACGTGCCGACAATACTAGCAAACACGCCCCCTCTATCAATATCAGCAACTAAAAGTACTGGAACATCAGCCAACTCCGCGACCTTCATGTTGACCAATTCTCTATCCTTTAAATTGATTTCAACTGGACTTCCTGCCCCCTCCATGATGACGACTTCAAAAGTTTCTTTTAGCTTTCCGAGGGCGCCGGAAATAGTTAAAAGACCCTTGTTATAGAAAGAATCCCGGTATCCACGCCCTGACATTGTCTCAACTGCTTTACCCATCATCACGATTTCGGACTGCTGATTGGACCTAGGCTTTAAGAGGATTGGATTCATCCAAACAGTCGCCGGTGTTTTCGCCGCTTCCGCTTGAATCCCTTGTGCCCTGCCAATCTCTTTTCCGTCATAAGTTACGTAGGAGTTATTAGACATATTTTGGGACTTGAACGGGGTAACCCGAACCCCTTCATTCGCAAATGCCCGACAAATCGCTGTCACAATTAAGCTTTTACCAACGTCAGAAGATGTCCCTTGTATCATAATACCTTTTATTTCACTCTCCCCCTTTCATTAAAAGAGGAATCCCGGACTCAACAAGATAGGCCGTTCTTGCCCTTGCTACCACATTTTGATGAAGCTTTCCCAGTATTTTTTTATATGTATAAATGAGCTCTTGACCCCCGCCGCTTGTATCATAGAAAACCTCATTGCTAACAACAATCAAAGCACGGCATGAATTCGTAATTTTTTCAATGGCTTCGAGAATCTCTGCCATTATCTGCTCTTGAAATCGGATGTTTTTCCACAGATTTTCCTCTTTAAAAAATTCATTGTTTAATAAGGTCGTTAAACAATCTAATAGCACAACATCATCTTCACCAAACACATCTGAAAGCTCTGTTAGCCTAATAGGCTGTTCCCATGTTTTCCAATTTAAACCACTAAGTTGACGATCTGTTTGATGTCGAAAGATCCTAGTTTTCATTTCTTCATCACTCGCCTGCCCTGCAGCGATGTAATGTAGCTGATAAGGAGAATCACTGGTTCCATGTTCTCGAGTTAATTCTGATAAATCAACCGCAAGCTTTTCCGCAAACTGACTTTTCCCACTCCGAACGCCACCGCTTATAAAGATGAGGGATGATTGTTCCGCCACTCTACAATCGCCTCCATCAATCGGTCATTTTCGACCGGAGATTTAATCGCAAACCGAAGCCATTTACCCTCAAGGCCAGGGAAATTCATTGTATGTCTAGGAATAATTCCGTTATCAAGTAGAAATCGAAATAAGGGGAACTGGTTATCGAGAGCAGGATCCTTTAGCAAATAAAAATTTGTCTCAGACGGTGAGACATTGAATTGTAAATCGTGGTAGAAAGCAAAAAGTCGCTTTCTTTCCTGTATGATAAGATTTATTGTTTCCATTCTATAAAGTTCACTTTCTAGGCACCATTCCCCTGCTTTCAGCGCAATCGCATTCATACTCCATTGCGGCTGAAATTCCGCAATCCTCTCAATCACTCTTACATCTGCTAGCAAATAGCCAAGTCTCAAACCAGGCATAGCAAACATTTTCGTCATCGAACGGATAATAAGTAAGTTAGGAAACTCTTTTATGTATTCAACCAAAGATTCATAATAATAAATAAAATCGTAAAACGCCTCGTCAATTATAAGGAGACAATCATTTTCTCTACAGGCGAAAAGTAATTCCATCAAAACTGGTTTGGAATAATAAACCCCTGTTGGATTGCTAGGATTACAAAAAAATACTGCATCCGTGTCCCTCAGCTTTTTGTTTAAACTATCTAAATCTAGTTCCCAGCTTCCTGGTGTTAACTGGTGATAATTTACAATGGCCCCATTCACCCGACAGGCTTGCTCGTATTCAGAAAAGGCGGGCTGCACAATCATTGCTCGTTTCCCAGTAAGAAGCCGGCCAATAAGTGAAATCATTTCGGCACCACCATTCCCAATAAGGACCTGGTTTTCATCCAACCCTTCCGTTTTTGCAATCCTTTTTTTTAGCTCGATTCCATTTGGATCAGGATAATCACTAATGGTGCTCAACATAGAATTCCAATTTTCTTTGATTAGTGGTGGAGGTCCAAGCGGGTTAATGTTGGCACTGAAATCAACCTTATTATCTGGAATCTCTTTGTTTAATGCTTCAAATAAATAATGCGGATTTGATCCATGTTCGGGCCAATTCAATCAATACCCCTCCTGTCCATATTAATAGTAAATAGAATGGTAAAGTTTTTGTCACAATTTGGTTGGTTTTTAAAATATGATTCTTTTCTAATGGGACTAGCGGATCGCCCATCATTGCTCGATTAGAAATGACTCCTTTGTAATAGTTAATCCCCCCAAGCTGGACCCCAAGAATCGCGGCAACCGCTGCTTCTCCCCAACCACTATTGGGACTAGGATGCTTTTTCGCATCCCGCCATACTATTTTTCTAGCCCTCGTGCGGGATATAAACTCTGGTCGATTGGTTATTAGCATACTTATGGATGTCAGGCGGCTAGGAATCCAGTTCACGATATCATCAAACCTTGCTGACGCCCAGCCAAAATCACGAAATCTTTCATTCTTATAGCCCACCATCGAATCGCATGTATTGATTACTCGGTACATCATTGCAAAGGGAGCCCCACCTATTAGCGCCCAAAACAAAGGAGCGGTAATTCCGTCACTCGTATTTTCAGCAACCGTTTCAACAGCACCCCTTGTGATTTCCTCTTCCACTAAATGTTGTGTATCTCGACCAACAATGTAAGAAAGCTTCATGCGTGCCTCCTCAAGGTCGTTTCTTTCCAGTGGCCAATAGATGGTTAACGCCGCTTCTTTCAAACCTTTTTGTGCAATGGTTGTCGCAATTAAAATCGCTTCAATACCTATCCCAACCAAAGGATGTATATAATAAGAACCAACCACGAGTAGGAACGACGTACCTCCTACTACAACTAAAACCGTTAGCACCATCATGAGGCCTTTTTCTTTTTGATACAATCCTTTATTCCATCTATTCTCTAATTTACCAATCAAGGAACCAAACCATTTTACAGGATGAGGCCAATTTGGCGGATCCCCCACTACAAGATCAATTAAAACGGCACAAGTAAGAGCAATCAAATGATATAGAATCATATCTTCACCCTTTTTCGGCTTTTCTTAATGGCTTCAATCGTACAGTCATAAACGCCTTTGCCTATCAACTTACCTAGAGGAGTAATTGTACCAGCAAACTCAAGGTGACGCCCCCTTTGCGTAGCCGCAATCGAAATGCTGTCCGTTGAAGTACCAGTAGCAATTGAGCCTGTAACCTTATCTCTTACTTCAAGCTCATGTAGAGCTTTTGCTTTTGCTTCAGTAGCAGTCATAATACTTTGGATAAAAGCTTCCTCGGTCAAATGACCGTTAACAAACACCCACGTATTGATTGTCCCAGGGGACAACTGAAAGGCATGTTCGATACTTCTTGAAGCATCGATGGCATTGCCAACCCCTGCCGTTACGACAATTAAAACGGAAAAGTCTACCTCACATAATAACTGATAGTATGCATCCTCTATCATGACCGCTGTCATCATTCCGACCGTTTCTCCCGGTTCGAAACCCTTTTGTTTTAAAAATGCAACCATTTCACCACGATAATCATCACAATGATAATTCTTGTCGACATGACGGTTGATAAACACTTTATGCCAACCAGTCCCAGAGCCAACTACCCCGGATGACATCGTCCGAAGAGGAATTGGGGACTTTAGAGTGAGGTACTCTCCTGAAGCTTGTAAGAACGATTCATCGATTGAGACCTCGTCATTTTGATTATCTGTTATTTCAGGTAACAACACCATTTGTGGAGCAGGTACTTTTGGATGTGGGTGCTTTTGTATATTCGTTTTATAAACCGTTCGAATCCTTTCTTCACGAAGCACTTCATTTGGGAGGTCGTCCAGGTTAATTTTCCCGTTTTCCATTAGAAGCAGACGATCACAATATAACCCCGCCAAGTTTAAATCATGAAAAATCGAAATCACCGTCAAGTTGCGTGCATTTGTCCATCCTTTTAATCGGTCAAGTAAATCCTTTTGAAACGAAAGGTCAAGATGATTCGTTGGTTCATCCAACAATAAAATCTCCGGTTCTTGAGCAAGAGCCTGCGCAAGAAAAACGCGTTGCCTCTCCCCACCTGAAAGCTGTTGAATGTCCTGATTTTCAAACTGGGCAACTCCCGTTTGTTCCATTACCTGCCGAACGATTTGTTCATCCATTTCTGACCATGTTTGAAACCAACCTTGTTGATGCGCATATCTTCCAAGGGACACCGTTTCTTTGACGGTATAAGAAAAGGCCTGACTAGAATGTTGTGGAAGGACAGCAATAATTTTCGCTAGTTCCCTTGCACTATACTGTTTTAGTGGTTTATCTTTTAAAAGAATATTTCCATCAGAGAAAGGGAGCACCCCGCTTAACATTTTTAACAAGGTGGTTTTCCCGCTCCCATTCGGCCCCAGAATCCCAAATAATTCTCCTTTTTCGACTTCGAAAGAGATATTTTTTAGGATAGCCTCTCCAGTATAACCGCCTGTTAGTTGTTGAATTTTAAGCATCCTTTATCCTCTTCTTTCCTTACGTCTATTCATTAAGATGAGCGCAAAAACAGGAGCCCCTATCATTGATGTAATCACACCAATTGGGAGTTCCGTTGGCGATATAATCGTGCGAGCCACTAAATCTGCTAAAATGAGAAATCCACTTCCCGTAAAAATAGACAGCGGTAATAAATGACGATGGTCTGGTCCCCATAATAGCCGTGTTAAATGTGGGATGACGAGTCCAACAAACCCGATCGTCCCAGAAACAGCAACAGCAGCCCCAGTTAATATGGAACCCGCGATAAGGACAAGCATTTTTCTCCTCTGGACATTTACACCAATGTGCTGGGCCCTTTCCTCTCCAAAAGACATAGCATTTATTTCTTTAGCATTCATTAATAAAATGAATGAGCCAATTAAGAAGAATGGGAAGATGATGTTAATGTATTCCCACCCTCGCATCGAGACACTCCCCATGAGCCAGCCAATAATCTGTCTTAATTCATCGCCGGTCAGCGCGATCATCAAGGAAATAAATGCCCCTAAAAACGAGCTAAAAATAATTCCGGTTAAAATAATTGTTTCTACCTTCATTCCTCTGTCAATTCTACGAGCAAAAAATAATACCATCATAATCGTTAAAAAGGCGAAAGCAATACTTAGTATTGGTAGGGTAAACATTCCCGCGAATGGGATGGTCACTCCAAAGAAAAGTGTAATAACCGCACCAACTGATGCACCAGAGGAAACTCCAAGGGTATAGGGATCCGCTAGCGGGTTTCTCAATAAACCTTGAAAGGCGGCTCCCGCAATTGCGAGAGACGCCCCTACTAACCCAGCCAAAATCACCCGTGGCAACCGGATATTCATGACGATATTGCTATGCATAGGATCAATACTATCATTCAGTGAGTAGCGGAAAATTTCAGCACCGATGATTCCGATAATATCCAAGGCAGGCACAGAAACCGTCCCTATGGATATTCCCATTAACATTGCGATCAAAAGAAATACGGAAGCCAGTAGATAAGCTAAATATTTATTGGTTGAAAATTTCCGGGTAAACAGCTTTTGCAATTTCCTCTACTCCTTGAGCAATCCTTGGCCCAGTACGGGTAACCATGTCTGAATCGACATCCACAACCTGCTCGTTTTTAACTGCTGTAATATCCTGCCAGCCGTCTCGACTTACTACATCACTTACAGGATCTCCTGTGTAATATCCATGAGTCGTAATAATGACATCCGGATTTCTTTCGATTACTGCTTCTGGATCCATTTTGGGCCAGCCGTCTTCGCTTACTACGTTCTTAGCGTTAATGATTTGGAGCATTTCATTCATAAAGGTATTAGCGCCAACTGAATAAATTTCAGGAGCTGGTGACACTTCCACAAACACTGTCTTACGATCTGTTTCTTTTATATCTTGGACTTTTGTTTGAATTTCTTCTATCTTTTCCTTCATATCAGCAATGAGTGTTTCTGCCTTATCTAACTCGCCTGTCGCTCTTCCTACCATCAGAATTCCTTCATACACATCCTCTAAGTTTTGTGCATCGTTTACAACCAAAACAGCAATTCCTGCATCTTTTAGCTGCTGTAGACCAGCTTCAGAGTTATGAGCACTCGATGCATGAGCAAGAACAAGATCCGGGGATAAAGATATAATTTTTTCAATGTTAAACTCCATTCCGCCAATCTTTTCTTTTTCCGCCGTTTCTACAGGGAAATTATCAAAGTCAGTAACCCCGACAATTTTCTCTCCCAAACCTAAAGCGTATGTAATCTCTGTATTACTAGGGATTAAAGACACAATTTTCTCTGGCTTCGCTTCAATTACAACCTCATTATCGAGGGCATCCGCTATTGTAAGAGGAAAGGTTGCTTCCTCTTGTTCGCTAGCTTGATTCTCTTCATTTGGGGTTTCGATTGTTGGCTCCTCAGCGCTGTCCCCGCAGCCAGTGAGGATTCCCACCGCCAATAATAAGGCAAATAATAATGTGTAAAGCTTCTTCATCTGTCATTCCTCCATTTGGTAGTCGGGAAATCTCTATTTCTTCCCTTTTTACAAAAAAAAAACATCTCCACTAGAGACATGGAGATGTTTGTATAGGTACTTACGTTTGTATGTAATCCTGCCAAACACCTCCTATCCTCGTAGGTTTGTGGTGCAAAGAATCAGGCAGGTCTCCTGGCTCATGGTCATCGCTCGTTTGCGCCTTCCCATACTTAATGGTACAGTGGCTAATGCAATAAGCTCCCATTTACAGTGGCGGGACCGCGTTGGAATTTCACCAACTTCCCTATTAAGTCTTAAAAAGATACAATCTTTTTGAAAGACACCCATTCTTCAATATGAAATTTTCCGCTAAAAAGAATTATACACCTATAAGGACTTTAATGGACAGACTTTTTTTATTTTTATATAAAAGTGCCTAATTATTCCTCAAAAACACCTAAAATCAGCATTTAAAACAAATAGGGTGATTGCAATAAAGCAATCACCCTAAGGTTTTAGTGTAGTTATTTTAATGGGCCTAAGTGGACTCGAACCACCGACCTCACGCTTATCAGGCGTGCGCTCTAACCAGCTGAGCTATAGGCCCCTAATGTCTAGCTTCGGCTATGGAGCGGGTGATGGGAATCGAACCCACTACATCAGCTTGGAAGGCTGAGGTTTTACCAGTAAACTACACCCGCATTTTATATATATATGAATGGCTGGGCTAGCAGGATTCGAACCTACGAATGACGGAGTCAAAGTCCGTTGCCTTACCGCTTGGCTATAGCCCAATCATCATTATGTATGGGGCGATTGATGGGAATCGAACCCACGAGTGTCGGAACCACAATCCGATGCGTTAACCACTTCGCCACAACCGCCATAATCATTTTATTAGTTATTAATGGTGGAGGGGGACGGATTCGAACCGCCGAACCCGAAGGAGCGGATTTACAGTCCGCCGCGTTTAGCCACTTCGCTACCCCTCCGCATAAAGGTGGCTCAGGACGGAATCGAACCGCCGACACATGGATTTTCAGTCCATTGCTCTACCGACTGAGCTACTGAGCCTTAATATCATACAAATAATTATAAATGGCGGTCCGGACGGGACTCGAACCCGCGACCTCCTGCGTGACAGGCAGGCATTCTAACCAACTGAACTACCGGACCATATTAATTGTTTACAAAAAAATTGGTTGCGGGGGCAGGATTTGAACCTGCGACCTTCGGGTTATGAGCCCGACGAGCTACCGGACTGCTCCACCCCGCGATAATAGTATAGATGAAATAATGGAGGAGGAAAGGGGATTCGAACCCCTGCGCGGTCTGACCCGCCTGTCGGTTTTCAAGACCGATCCCTTCAGCCGGACTTGGGTATTCCTCCAAAAATGCAATAGCGGCGGAGGGAGTCGAACCCACGACCTTTCGGGTATGAACCGAATGCTCTAGCCAGCTGAGCTACACCGCCATATTTTGATTATTTTAGTAATTGGTGGAGCCTAGCGGGATCGAACCGCTGACCTCCTGCGTGCAAAGCAGGCGCTCTCCCAGCTGAGCTAAGGCCCCAAATATTGTTTAAAAAATGGCGCGCCCGAGAGGAGTCGAACCCCTAACCTTTTGATCCGTAGTCAAACGCTCTATCCAATTGAGCTACGGGCGCATCTATGATATCTTACAATGGAGCGGAAGACGGGATTCGAACCCGCGACCCCAACCTTGGCAAGGTTGTATTCTACCACTGAACTACTTCCGCAAATAGGAACTTCATAATAGTAAGAACTTGGTGCGGGTGAAGGGAGTCGAACCCCCACGCCTTGCGGCGCTAGATCCTAAGTCTAGTGCGTCTGCCAATTCCGCCACACCCGCATATTGAAAGTTATTTTCCCAGGGGAGAAAAACTTTTATGAGCCATGAAGGACTCGAACCTTCGACCCTCTGATTAAAAGTCAGATGCTCTACCAACTGAGCTAATGGCTCTTCAAATTTGTTCATTGAAAAGTGGTGCCGGCCAGAGGACTTGAACCCCCAACCTACTGATTACAAGTCAGTTGCTCTACCAATTGAGCTAGGCCGGCATAATGGTAAATTATTTTCGCTGTCGCGAAAAAATTATGGTGGAGGATGACGGGATCGAACCGCCGACCCTCTGCTTGTAAGGCAGATGCTCTCCCAGCTGAGCTAATCCTCCGAAATAAGGTAAATGGTTTTGACTTGTTTAATAATAAGGAAAGTTATTTTCTCTATCGAGAAAAAACTATGGTGACCCCTACGGGATTCGAACCCGTGTTACCGCCGTGAAAGGGCGGTGTCTTAACCGCTTGACCAAGGGGCCATATTTATTAATTAATCTATAAGCCTTTTCAGGCTAGCCTGGCAACGTCCTACTCTCACAGGGGGAATCCCCCAACTACCATCGGCGCTGAGAAGCTTAACTTCCGTGTTCGGCATGGGAACGGGTGTGACCTTCTCGCTATCGCCACCAGACTATTTAATTAAGGAAAGATATTTTGCTTACGCAAAACTTTATTCCCTCAAAACTAGATAATGTGTAAGAAGTAAAAGCAACACTATTTGTATCAATAAATTGGTTAAGTCCTCGATCGATTAGTATCAGTCAGCTCCACACGTCACCGCGCTTCCACCTCTGACCTATCAACCTGATCATCTTTCAGGGATCTTACTAGCTTGACGCTATGGGAAATCTCATCTTGAGGGGGGCTTCATGCTTAGATGCTTTCAGCACTTATCCCGTCCGCACATAGCTACCCAGCGATGCCTTTGGCAAGACAACTGGTACACCAGCGGTGCGTCCATCCCGGTCCTCTCGTACTAAGGACAGCTCCTCTCAAATTTCCTGCGCCCACGACGGATAGGGACCGAACTGTCTCACGACGTTCTGAACCCAGCTCGCGTACCGCTTTAATGGGCGAACAGCCCAACCCTTGGGACCGACTACAGCCCCAGGATGCGATGAGCCGACATCGAGGTGCCAAACCTCCCCGTCGATGTGGACTCTTGGGGGAGATAAGCCTGTTATCCCCGGGGTAGCTTTTATCCGTTGAGCGATGGCCCTTCCATGCGGAACCACCGGATCACTAAGCCCGACTTTCGTCCCTGCTCGACTTGTAGGTCTCGCAGTCAAGCTCCCTTGTGCCTTTACACTCTGCGAATGATTTCCAACCATTCTGAGGGAACCTTTGGGCGCCTCCGTTACATTTTAGGAGGCGACCGCCCCAGTCAAACTGCCCACCTGACACTGTCTCCCACCCCGATCAGGGGTGCGGGTTAGAATTTCAATACAGCCAGGGTAGTATCCCACCGACGCCTCCACCGAAGCTGGCGCTCCGGCTTCCAAGGCTCCTACCTATCCTGTACAAGCTGTACCAAAATTCAATATCAGGCTGCAGTAAAGCTCCACGGGGTCTTTCCGTCCTGTCGCGGGTAACCTGCATCTTCACAGGTACTATAATTTCACCGAGTCTCTCGTTGAGACAGTGCCCAGATCGTTACGCCTTTCGTGCGGGTCGGAACTTACCCGACAAGGAATTTCGCTACCTTAGGACCGTTATAGTTACGGCCGCCGTTTACTGGGGCTTCGATTCAAAGCTTCGCGTGAGCTAACCTCTCCTCTTAACCTTCCAGCACCGGGCAGGCGTCAGCCCCTATACTTCGCCTTGCGGCTTCGCAGAGACCTGTGTTTTTGCTAAACAGTCGCCTGGGCCTATTCACTGCGGCTTTTCAAGGCTTTAACACCCTAAAAAGCACCCCTTCTCCCGAAGTTACGGGGTCATTTTGCCGAGTTCCTTAACGAGAGTTCTCTCGCTCACCTTAGGATTCTCTCCTCGCCTACCTGTGTCGGTTTGCGGTACGGGCACCTTTTATCTCGCTAGAGGCTTTTCTTGGCAGTGTGGAATCAGGAACTTCGGTACTATATTTCCCTCGCTATCACAGCTCAGCCTTCACGGTAACGGGATTTGCCTCGTTACCAGCCTAACTGCTTAGACGCACATATCCAGCAGTGCGCTTACCCTATCCTCCTGCGTCCCCCCATTGCTCAAACGATAAAGAGGTGGTACAGGAATATCAACCTGTTGTCCATCGCCTACGCCTTTCGGCCTCGGCTTAGGTCCCGACTAACCCTGAGAGGACGAGCCTTCCTCAGGAAACCTTAGGCATACGGTGGATGGGATTCTCACCCATCTTTCGCTACTCATACCGGCATTCTCACTTCTAAGCGCTCCACCAGTCCTTACGGTCTAGCTTCAACGCCCTTAGAACGCTCTCCTACCGCGGACATCGTAAGATGTCCACCCACAGCTTCGGTGATACGTTTAGCCCCGGTACATTTTCGGCGCAGAGTCACTCGACCAGTGAGCTATTACGCACTCTTTAAATGGTGGCTGCTTCTAAGCCAACATCCTGGTTGTCTAAGCAACTCCACATCCTTTTCCACTTAACGTATACTTTGGGACCTTAGCTGGTGGTCTGGGCTGTTTCCCTCTTGACTACGGATCTTATCACTCGCAGTCTGACTCCCACGGATAAGTCATTGGCATTCGGAGTTTGTCTGAATTCGGTAACCCGATGAGGGCCCCTAGTCCAAACAGTGCTCTACCTCCAAGACTCTCACTTCGTGAGGCTAGCCCTAAAGCTATTTCGGAGAGAACCAGCTATCTCCAGGTTCGATTGGAATTTCTCCGCTACCCACACCTCATCCCCGCACTTTTCAACGTGCGTGGGTTCGGGCCTCCAGTAGGTGTTACCCTACCTTCACCCTGGACATGGGTAGATCACCTGGTTTCGGGTCTACAACCACATACTTATTCGCCCTATTCAGACTCGCTTTCGCTGCGGCTCCGTCTTCTCGACTTAACCTTGCATGTAATCGTAACTCGCCGGTTCATTCTACAAAAGGCACGCTATCACCCGGCATTTTCCGAAGGAAATATGCACAGGGCTCTAACTACTTGTAGGCACACGGTTTCAGGATCTCTTTCACTCCCCTTCCGGGGTGCTTTTCACCTTTCCCTCACGGTACTGGTTCACTATCGGTCACTAGGGAGTATTTAGCCTTGGGAGATGGTCCTCCCAGCTTCCGACGGGATTTCACGTGTCCCGCCGTACTCAGGATCCACTCAGGAGGGAACGAAGTTTCAACTACAGGGTTTTTACCTTCTCTGACGGGCCTTTCCAGACCACTTCATTTACCCCGTTCCTTTGTAACTCCATGTTGAGTGTCCTACAACCCCAGAAGGCAAGCCTTCTGGTTTGGGCTAATCCCGTTTCGCTCGCCGCTACTCAGGGAATCGCATTTGCTTTCTCTTCCTCCGGGTACTTAGATGTTTCAGTTCCCCGGGTCTGCCTTCAATACCCTATGGATTCAGGTAAAGATACTGTTCCATTACGAACAGTGGGTTTCCCCATTCGGAAATCTCCGGATCAAAGCTTACTTACAGCTCCCCGAAGCATATCGGTGTTAGTCCCGTCCTTCATCGGCTCCTAGTGCCAAGGCATCCACCGTGCGCCCTTTCTAACTTAACCTATGGACGAATTTATTCGTCTCTATTAGACATAAAGTCTATGGTTTCTCTTTTTAATAAAAGAGAGAAAAAAGCGATACAAATGTGTGTTTTACTTTTGCCTTCTTACTTACGATTATCTAGTTTTCAAGGAACAATGTTTTGAGGTGTATTGCTCCCTCAAAACTAAACAAACAAGCGTTCAACAGTGCGGATTTTAAATCCGCTTAGTACGAATCGTAAGATTCGCATTCCGAATGCCCTTACGGCATTATCCTTAGAAAGGAGGTGATCCAGCCGCACCTTCCGATACGGCTACCTTGTTACGACTTCACCCCAATCATCTGTCCCACCTTAGGCGGCTGGCTCTATGCTTACGAAGCAAGTTTGCTCCGCAAACTCTTAGTTACCCCACCGACTTCGGGTGTTACAAACTCTCGTGGTGTGACGGGCGGTGTGTACAAGGCCCGGGAACGTATTCACCGCGGCATGCTGATCCGCGATTACTAGCGATTCCGGCTTCATGCAGGCGAGTTGCAGCCTGCAATCCGAACTGAGAATAGATTTATGGGATTTGCTTGACCTCGCGGCTTCGCTGCCCTTTGTTCTATCCATTGTAGCACGTGTGTAGCCCAGGTCATAAGGGGCATGATGATTTGACGTCATCCCCACCTTCCTCCGGTTTGTCACCGGCAGTCTCCTTAGAGTGCCCAACTGAATGCTGGCAACTAAGGACAAGGGTTGCGCTCGTTGCGGGACTTAACCCAACATCTCACGACACGAGCTGACGACAACCATGCACCACCTGTCACTCTGTCCCCCGAAGGGGAACGCTCTGTCTCCAGAGTTGTCAGAGGATGTCAAGACCTGGTAAGGTTCTTCGCGTTGCTTCGAATTAAACCACATGCTCCACCGCTTGTGCGGGCCCCCGTCAATTCCTTTGAGTTTCAGCCTTGCGGCCGTACTCCCCAGGCGGAGTGCTTAATGCGTTTGCTGCAGCACTAAAGGGCGGAAACCCTCTAACACTTAGCACTCATCGTTTACGGCGTGGACTACCAGGGTATCTAATCCTGTTCGCTCCCCACGCTTTCGCGCCTCAGCGTCAGTTACAGACCAGAGAGTCGCCTTCGCCACTGGTGTTCCTCCACATCTCTACGCATTTCACCGCTACACGTGGAATTCCACTCTCCTCTTCTGCACTCAAGTCCCCCAGTTTCCAATGACCCTCCACGGTTGAGCCGTGGGCTTTCACATCAGACTTAAAGGACCGCCTGCGCGCGCTTTACGCCCAATAATTCCGGACAACGCTTGCCACCTACGTATTACCGCGGCTGCTGGCACGTAGTTAGCCGTGGCTTTCTGGTTAGGTACCGTCAAGGTACCGGCAGTTACTCCGATACTTGTTCTTCCCTAACAACAGAGCTTTACGACCCGAAGGCCTTCATCGCTCACGCGGCGTTGCTCCGTCAGACTTTCGTCCATTGCGGAAGATTCCCTACTGCTGCCTCCCGTAGGAGTCTGGGCCGTGTCTCAGTCCCAGTGTGGCCGATCACCCTCTCAGGTCGGCTACGCATCGTGGCCTTGGTGAGCCGTTACCTCACCAACTAGCTAATGCGCCGCGGGCCCATCTGTAAGTGACAGCCGAAACCGTCTTTCAGCATTCCCCCACGCGGGGGAATGAATTATCCGGTATTAGCCCCGGTTTCCCGGAGTTATCCCAGTCTTACAGGCAGGTTGCCCACGTGTTACTCACCCGTCCGCCGCTAATCTTTGGGAGCAAGCTCCCTCAGATTCGCTCGACTTGCATGTATTAGGCACGCCGCCAGCGTTCGTCCTGAGCCAGGATCAAACTCTCCAATAAAATGTAGAGTGATTAGCTCTTAAAATAAAACGTTGGCTCATGTTTTTCTATATTAATAGAAGAAACATAATAAATATTGTTTGTTGACGCTTGTTTGTTTAGTTTTCAAAGAACAATTCTTTATATCGCTACTCAGAAGCGACATTTGTTATATTACCATGCTCACAAAATTAAATCAACAACTTATTTAAAAAAATTCAGTGACCAATTTTTCAAGTGATGAAACCCTTTTTTAACCATTATCTGTTCCGTTGTCGGTAACAACGAGGTATTTAATATACAACACGAGAACAGCAACAGTCAATACTATCCGAATAAATTATTTCAATAGAATAACCGGTAAAATAATCGGTAATTTATATAAGCAACTAAGTTCATTTATATTTTTATTTAACACATACATTTTCGATATAATCGGAAACTATTTATTGTTAAAAGAAAATTGCAGCCAACCTTTATACCACTACCACATATATTGAAATTATAAGACTTTTCATTATTATGTTACATAATTAAATGATATAATTAGTTTAGTTACATTAAATTGCCCTAATTTTAATATATAGATGGAGGACGATCTTATTGATTGATAATGCTGTTACAACAGATGTGATTGTTTTACTTGCCGGTATCCTTTTAATTGTTGGCGTCTTAACCACGAAATTTTCTTCACGCCTCGGCGTGCCCTCTCTTGTTCTCTTCATGATGGTTGGTATGGCGATGGGAAGCTTTATTTATTTTGATAACGCTAAAATAGCACAAATGATTGGGGTACTAGCACTAGTTATTATCCTGTTCGAAGGTGGAATTCAAACTAACTGGTCCTCCCTACGACCGGTAATTTTCCCTTCTCTCTCATTAGCGACATTTGGCGTCTTAATTACTTCAGGTATTGTAGCAATCGCAGTGAAATTTATACTTGGGTTTGGATGGCTTGAATCGATTCTCTTTGGTGCTATTATTGGTTCAACGGATGCCGCCGCAGTTTTTGCGGTCCTTAAAGGACAAAATATTAAGCCAAGATTGGGTGCAACATTGGAAGCTGAATCTGGATCAAACGATCCTATGGCAGTATTTTTAACTGTCGCGATGATTGAGTTGATTACCAGCCCAGACTTAAGCATTTTTTCTTTAATTGGATCATTTTTCGTCCAGATGTTTGTCGGTGTCATTTTAGGTTTAACCTTCGGAAAATTAGCCGTATGGGGATTGAATCGTATTAATCTTGATGCTGGAGGTCTTTATCCTGTATTTGCGACAGCCTTTGCCCTCCTCACCTATGGAATTACTGCCTTTTTCCAGGGAAGCGGTTTACTAGCCGTCTACATTTCTGCAATAATCATCGGAAATTCAGATATTGCATTTCGACATTCCATTTTCCGTTTTTCAGAGGGTTTAGCTTGGATGATGCAAATTACGATGTTCGTGATTCTAGGGCTACTCGTATTTCCAAACGAATTATTTACTGCCGGGAATTTACTTAATGGCATTCTAATTTCTGTAATCCTTATCCTTGTAGCAAGACCTGTTGCTGTTTATCTCTCAACTATTAAGATGAACTACAATCATAGAGAACGCATTTTTCTATCGTGGGCTGGGTTAAAAGGTGCTGTCCCAATTGTGTTGGCAACTTTCCCGTTACTAGCCAACATTGATGGAAGCTCCGAAATTTTTAATGTCGTCTTTTTCGTTGTCTTAATCAGTTGTTTAATTCAAGGATCCACAATCACTCAATTAGCAGAGAAACTTCATTTAGTTGGACCAAAGTTGTCAGAGCCAACACATTCCTTAGAGTTGATCTCATTAGGCAAAGCAGACGCTGAAATGCTCGAATATCGAATGGAAACAGACGCTGAAATTGTTGGCATGAGTTTGTTGGATATTCCTTTCCCAGCTGGCTCACTTGTCAATGCCATTATTAGAAAGGATAAGCTAATCCCCCCGACCGGGAATACAGTTTTAGAGGGTGGCGATTTTCTGTATATCCTTGCCCCTCGAAAGCAGAAAAAAGTCATTAAAGAACTTCTTTCAAAAAAGAAAGACGTGAGTACAGAACAAGTTGGTTAATTAAAGCCAGTAACACTTCCAAAGTGTTGCTGGTTTTTTATTATAGCTATCCATTACTAGTCGGCCTTTTTATTTCTATTCTTTAAAATGATAAAATATAGAAAACATTGTTGAGGTGATAAGGTGAAGTATCGGAGATTAGGTAAAACTAGCTTGAAGGTCTCAGTAGTGGGCATAGGGACATGGCAATATGGTGGTGAATGGGGCAAAGATTTTACACAAAATGAAGTGAATCAAATTTTAGATCAGGCACAAGAATCAGGAATTAACTTTATTGATACCGCTGAATGTTATGGGGATCACCTTTCTGAGCGTTTTATCGGCGAATTTCTTAGTCGAAGAAAACGCGAAGATTGGATTATAGCCACAAAGTTCGGTCACCAATTCCATGGGCACTTAGATCGCTCAAGACATTGGCAACCAGACGAGGTAATCAAACAGCTAGACTCTTCTCTAATGGCATTGAAAACTGAATACATAGATCTTTACCAAGCTCACTCGTGCTCCGATGAAGAATTTAACAATGATGACCTGTGGACAATGCTAGATAAACAGATTCAAGCAGGAAAATTCGTCATCTCGGGTTATCTCTTAAAACAAATCATGAGACCTTTCAAACGGAGCGTGCCACAGAATATAATATAAAGGCCCTTCAAGTGGTTTATAACCGTTTAGACAAGGCGCCGGAGGAAGGAATCTTTCCTTCTGCTAAGGCTCAGGATTTAGGCGTCCTTTCTCGCGTCCCGTTAGCGAGTGGGTTTCTAAGTGGCAAATATAAGCCAGGAGCGTCCTTTGAAAAAAATGATGTCCGTTCAAGAGAAGAGGATGCGAAAATACAAGCAATCTTAAAGGAAGTTCTGGAGATTTCTCAAACTGAGGTGCCAAAAGATGTTCCGATGGCAGCCTGGGCTCTGGCGTGGTGCTTAAAACACCCTGCAGTTACTAGCGTAATACCTGGATGTAAAAACCCAGAGCAAGTCATAGCTAATGCCAAAGCTGCAGATTTAGTGTCAAGTGAGCATCCACAAAATCTCTAGGTATATCAATAAAATAAAACAAAATTTTTTTCGACAAAAAAAACCACTAGTATTCTTTTAAATCCTTGTTATAATGATTTAAGATTTACTGAATAATTCATTGTAAAAGGTGGGCATTATGGGAAAGACTACTTGTAGGTATGTAATTAACGCTTTAGGCAAAGGTGGAGAAACCTACTATACCCATTGCAAAGATAAAGCAGAAGTTAAACAGTGGTTAGCTGAGCATGAGCATAGACTATCAATGAAAGATGTAAAGGTCATTGATAAAAATAAACACCCACTCTTGAATTGGTTATCCTTTCGATTTTAAAAAAAGACGAGTAAGAGGCCGCATTCCATTTGGATTGCGGCTTTTGGATTTTGTTATTTCCCTATAAACATTTGCGTCCAGTGATGTCCTGAAGAGTCATATCCTACCCCAATATGGGTAAAGTCTGAACTAAGAATATTCTTACGGTGTCCTGGGCTATCCATCCAAGCCTTGACAACCTCCTGTGGAGTTGGCTGTCCTTGAGCAATATTTTCTCCCGCTGTCTTATAGCTAACACCTTGGTCACGCATCATATCAAATGGTGATCCATGCGTTGGACTTGTGTGTGAAAAATATCCGTTTTGGCGCATGTCTTCCGACTTCATTTGGGCTACTCCACTTAATTGAGTATCTGCTTGTAAAGCTGGCAAACCATTTTGTTTACGCTGCTCATTTGTTAAATCAATAACCTGTTGAGCAGCCTGACTAATACCTGCTGGCGCCTGCTGTTGTTGTTGTTCTTGTTTTGGTTGAGCTGGTTCCGGTTGATTTTGTTGTTCTTGTTTTGGTTGTGCTGGTTGAGCAGGTTCCGGTTGATTAATTGGAGCCTGTTGCCCAGTTTGCCCTTGTTGCGCATTATTTGGTGTAGCCGGCTGCTGCTGAGTGTCGTTTCTTTGTGCTCTCTCATCACCGCCATGGGCATGGTGACGTTCACCTCGACCAATCGGTACATATTGATACTTAGCCTCTCTTACTAAGATGGCTCTTGTATGAGGATAATTTTTACTCGTTTTATTTGTCTTATAGCTGGAGATGTTCATCTCGTTATTCTTGTTATTAGGCTTGTTATTTGAGTTTCCCCCATATAAATTAACATCATTTTCCCCGTCGGCTCGATAATTATCGATACCATTTCCACGGTTATTTGACTGAATTGTATTCCCATTTCGTCTCGTTCCGGTAAAATTTAAATCTCCCGGTTCCTTTTCGTAGTCCTCTGTTAGCGGACCATTATTATCAATGCCATCTCGGTCTTGTCCAAAATTTCTGTTATCGACACGCCCATTATTCCCCAGAATCCCCATCTGACTTCCTGTACCCGATGTTCCTACTTGATTGTTTTGATTGTTTCCTGTTGACTGATTAGCATCATTAGCACCACAACCAACAAGACCTAACATCAAAACACTCGTTGCTATTAGTCCAAGCTTTTTACTTTTCAAATTGGTCTTACCCCCTTTTACATTTATCCCTCTTATTTTTCTTTATATCGCCGAAAATATAGGTGGGAATATAATGAAAGGCGCACTAATAATTGCTATTCGAACTATTTTTCCTGTACATTATACATATTACTGTTGAAAGGTGGATCGGTCCTTGCTCATCTCACATCCCTATATAAAAATACAACGAAAAATCATGGACAATGCTCAACACCTTATCGAAACAGAAGAATACTTAACGCTTTATTACGATAGTGTTGAAAGCGAATCAGACTATTTCCGTCTTTGTGATATTTTAGATATTTCATTTAAATCAATAACTACCAATAGTGGATTTTTATATCTCCATACAACTAGGGGTGTCTTCCCTTTTCACACTAAGTCTAATCCCCAAAATTTTATCCATACTTATAAAAATTTAAAAGAGCATGGATTGGGCTAACTCCGTGAAAATAAATACCCCATTCCACAATGGAATGGGGTGGTTAGTATTTAAAAAAACCTTTTTTTTCCTCTGTCTTCCTTTAAAATCTCAACTGCTTCACGGAACCTTTGTGAGTGAACTATTTCTCGTTCGCGTAGGAATCTTAATCCATCATTTAAATCTGGATCATCTGACATATCGATAATCCATTGATAGGTTGCTCTCGCCTTCTCCTCTGCAGCAATATCCTCATACAAATCCGCTATTGGGTCGCCTTTAGCCTGGATATACTCTGCCGTAAAAGGATTCCCCCCGGCATTTTGATAAAATAAAGCACTATCATGATTCACATAGTGTTCAGCTAAACCGGCTGCTTTCATCTGTTCCGGAGTTGCATCTTTCGTTAATTTATAAATCATCGTGGCAATCATCTCAAGATGAGCAAACTCCTCTGTCCCAATATCATTAAGGAGCCCAATGACCTTATCTGGTATCGTGTATCGTTGATTTAGATACCTTAAAGCAGCAGCCAATTCCCCGTCTGCCCCTCCATATTGCTCAATCAAATATTTCGCAAGCGTTGGATTACATGTACTGACTTTTACGGGGTATTGTAACTTTTTTTCATAAATCCACATTGAATGGCCTCCTTACCTATTAAGTGTTAAGTATTCCTGCGATAAAATTTACCTCAAATTTGCCATGGCCACGGCGCTGAGCCCCAGCTCCAATTCGCATCAGTATAACTATTCCCGAAGTGCTGAAGGGGGCCATATCTTGCTTCAAATTCCGATTTTAGCTTTTTTGAATACTGTGTATATTGATTAAATTGCTGCATGGCTGCCTGGTCTTGGGGATGGGTGTCTAAGTAAAGATTCAACTCAAGAATCGCAAAGTCAACGGCCTGAATTTCCTCTAGCCGCTGATAGTAATCTTGTGGAAGCTGTTTTTGTTTCATCAATTTCCCCCTCTTTTCGCTTCATATGGATTTTCGTAATATTCATAAAAAGCTGGCCATAACGTTCCGCGATATAGCGCTTCTCTTGGAGAAAATTGCTGCATATTTGGTGGTTGAAATCCGATATAAAGTTGCGGTGGTGTCCAATAGTACTTAACCCCAATCGGTCGACAAGGATCAAATGGGCTGTGAAAAGGCTGATATGCCTTAATGTTAGTAAACTGAGCCTTCGGTTGTTGCTCGGACACGAAGCGGCACCCCTTCCTATTTCTCAATCAATGCATTATACACACAGACAGATTGTCTATATGACCAAATAAAAAAAGAAGCAACTATTATTTTATTTGAAAAATCAGAAATCAAAAGGAAAAGAAGGAAGGTTCAGCGAATATAAGATGAAATAACAACCTTAATCTGATTATGGAGGTGGATGAAACAGATGCTTCAGGCTGAGAAAATTGAGCGGAATAATCCGCTAGATGCCATAGAGTTTTATTTTCAAAAAGGTTGGACAGATGGCCTTCCGATTGTTCCCCCAACTGAGGAAAGAATTTATGAAATGTTAGCAAGCGTAAACATGGATCCCGATATCATCGTGGGTTCGATACCAGAGCGTGGTCGTGTTTTCACCGCTGAACTGGTTGCCATTAATGCTGTCATGGCCGGTTGTTTACCAGGATACTTTCCAGTAGTCATGGCTGCCGCACAAGCCATATCAGAACCAGATTTTGGTTTACATGGACCAAGTGCGAGTACGCATGGCGCAGCTATTATGATTGTTGTGAATGGTCCTATCGCCAAGCAAATTGGCTTAAACGACGGCGCAAATGCACTAGGACCAGGTAACCGCGCAAACGCAACAATAGGTCGCGCCCTCCGACTTTTAATGATCAATGCCGGTGGCTCCCCCGACTTCGACAGGTCGACACTTGGAACACCTGCAAAATTTAGTTTCTGTTTTGCGGAAAAAGACACCGATTGGGAACCACTTCATGTACAACGAGGATATAAAAGAAACGAAAGCACGGTGACCGTTTTTGCTTGTGAAGGACCAAATCAAATTCAAAATCACAGTGCTCTTAAAGGGCAAAGCATCCTAAGGACGATGGCTGATCGAATGTCGCCTCTAGGTAGCTTTAATATTGCAAGTGAAACAGAAATGGCTGTCATTCTTTGTCCAGAACATTACCAGCACCTAAACAAAGAAGGATGGACAAAAGAAACCGTCCAGCAATTTCTATTTGAACATGCTGTAAAAACTGTAAGTGAAATGAAGAAAGGCGGAATCATTGAAGAAGCCATTTTACCTAATGATGATAATGTATACAAACATGCAGTCCCCTCTCCTGACCATATTTTGCTGATGGTTGCTGGGGGTGAAGCTGGGAGATTTTCCGCCTGCATGCCAGGATGGTTTAGTTACAAACAGTCGAAAGCGGTTACAAAATCCATTAAAGCGGCAACTGGATTCACTTGAAGTGAATGTTAATAATCAATCCGTGTGATTGATTTTAAAAAGAGAAGGGAGATATAAACATTGAGCATTATCGTGTATAACCCTACAAATGGCCCTAGTGTAAAGAGTAAAAACATGGCGAAGCGGCTCCATTCTTTAGAAAACAGTGTGATTGGATTAATTGATAATGGTAAAAAAAATTCTAATGTTGTTGTTGAACGAGCGGCTTTCGGATTAAAAAGAAAATATAAGGTTAAAGATATTTACATCCATAATAAAAAATCCTTCTCACATGGACTGAATCAAGAGGAAGCAAAGATGCTGGCCGAAAAATGTGATTTTATCATCACTGGGGTTGGGGATTGAGGGTCATGTAGCTCGGGCAGTTTGCTCGACGGAATTATTATGGAGGAACTCGGTATCCCAACAGCTGTTATCGTCACTACACCATTCATTGCCTCAAGTAAAGCAATGGCAGTCTCTCAAGGAATCCCTGATTATCCTTTTACAACGATTCCTCATCCTATTGCAGCAACTGAAGTAACTGTCTTACATGAGTGGGTTGACAAAATAACCGATGAAATTGAGAAGATTCTTTTAAATGGATAGTTAAATTAACAACTCATAGGATATTAATGCCAGTTTATTGTTCATCAGTCTAAGGATTAAAATCTGCACCGTGGATAATCTAGTAGTGAAAAACTTTAAGTAAAGGAGATTACAACATGACTCAATCTCAAAGCCAGCGAGAAAGATTTTGGAGAGAACGAAAACAAGAACAAAATCCGCATGGAAAAGTAAAATCCTTTGAACAGCTTGCAGAAGAAGTAGGGAAAACTGAAAAAAGCAAACGGTCATAAGGAAAAATTAAACACTGAAGTTATAACCCGCCAGTTTGGTGGGTTATTTTTATGAAGAATTATTTCTAGAATTTATTGAACATTCACACAAACTTAGATATAGTATCCATATGACTTTTCAACTGGGTGAGGTGGACTTGATGCGGCCAATATTATTAGGAATCTTAGCAGCGTTATTTTTTGCTGTCACGTTTGTTGTAAACCGGGCGATGGATCTGGCTGGAGGTAGTTGGATTTGGAGCGCTTCTCTCCGATACATATTTATGGTTCCTTTTCTAATCATCATTGTATTAGTACGTAAAAACCTTCGGCAGCTGTTATCGGTTATGAAAGAACAACCTAAAAGCTGGTTAGTATGGAGCTTTGTTGGATTTGTGTTATTTTATGCTCCCTTGTGCTTTGCAGCTGCTTATTCTCCTGGCTGGTTGATTGCAGGAACGTGGCAAATCACAATCATTTCAGGCTCACTCCTTGCCCCACTCTTTTGGGTCAGCATTGGGGGCAAAAGGGTAAAAGGGAAAATTCCCCTTAAAGGGCTATTGATGTCGATGATCATCCTTCTTGGAATCATCCTCATGCAAATTGAACATGCTCAATCCATTCCTATCGCTATTGTAATTATGGGAATACTGCCAGTTCTCATCGCTTCCTTTGCTTATCCACTAGGAAATCGAAAAATGATGGAAATTTGTGATGGTCGTTTGGATGCCTATCAACGTGTTCTTGGGATGACCCTAGCTAGCCTGCCGTTTTGGTTTCTATTATCAATTTATGGGTTATTTACCGTTGGAGCTCCTTCACTGCAACAAAGCATACAGTCACTAATTGTTGCGATTTCCTCTGGGGTTATTGCAACCATACTATTCTTTATGGCTACTGATTTGGTAAGAGGAAATATGCAGAAGTTAGCTGCCGTAGAAGCAACACAATCCATCGAAGTCCTATTTGCACTAGCTGGGGAAATCATCATTCTTTCCCTTCCGATTCCTACTCCACTTTCCTGGGTGGGTATGATAGTGGTGATTCTAGGTATGGTCATTCATAGCTATTTCTCTAGAAATAAAAAAGAGCCTGTAACCTCAACAATTAATGCCTAGTTTAACATCAAAAGAGGCCTACATTGAAGTAGGCCTCTTACTGTTAATTGGATATTCTTTACTCCATCACCCAGTATTTCTTAAACCAGCAGCTACACCGCTGATGGTTAACAATACTTGTGTTACGAGTTCTTCATCAGGTTCTTCAGTTTCACGAATTTCTTTAATTAGTTCCACTTGAATAAAGTTCAGTGGATCAACATACGGATTTCTTCGATGGACAGATTCTTTAATGTTTGGAGTATGATCAAGCAACTCTTCATCCTCAACGATTTTCAAAAGGATAGCTTTTGTTTTGTTATACTCTTCAACAATATTAGAGAAAATCCGGTCGGCTACTTCTTTATCCTTCACTAATTGGCTATACTCTTTGGCCGTGGTAATGTCGGCCTTCATTAAAGCCATTTGCAAGTTGTCAATGGTCGAGCGGAAGAATGGCCACTCCTCATACATTTCTTGCAGAAGTTTTAAGTTCTCTTCACTTTCTCTAGCGAAGCTTTCAAGGCCAGAACCTGCTGCATACCAACCAGGTAAAAGCTGACGACTTTGTGTCCATGCAAATACCCATGGAATGGCCCTTAGATTTTCAAACTGAGCGCTATTTTTCCGACTCATCGGACGGGAGCCAATATTTAAACCACCGATTTCTTGTAATGGCGTCGCTTCATTAAAGTAGGTAATAAAGTCGGAATCCGCAAATACAAGATCCTGATATTTTCTTAATGAAACCTCAGACATTTTCTCAATTGCCTCTACCCACCTTGCATCACGGTGATGCGCCTGTTCAGACTCTTTTAAGACATGGGCAGCTGCACGCACCAATGTTGAAGTGGCTTGCTCAAGACTGCGGTAGGCAATATCTTTAATTAAGTATCTAGAAGAAAGAACTTCTCCTTGCTCTGTAATTTTAATGCCTTCGCCAAGAGTCTCTAACGGCTGCGACATTAGACTGCGATGCAATGGGCCGCCTCCACGTCCAAGTGAACCACCACGACCATGGAAAAACTTTAAGCCAATCTGATATTTTTTCGCCATTTCATGGATTTCAACCTGCGCTTTATATAGTTTCCAGTTTGCCGTTAAGGTTCCACCGTCTTTACTTCCATCTGAATATCCCAGCATGATTTCTTGTTGGTTATTCAATTTTTGCAAATGTTCTCGATATAGAGGCATTTGGAACAGTGTCTCCATAATTTCTCGACCGGCAGTTAAGTCATCAATGGTCTCTAACAATGGAGCCACATTTAAGTCACTCTCCACCGTTCCATCTGCATGTAAGCGATAAATCCCCGCTTCTTTAGCTAATACAAGAACCTCGAGAATATCGCTAGGTGATTGGGTCATCGAAATCAGATAAACTGATATGGATCTTTTCCCAAATGTTTTATGGGCTTTTTTAACTAGGTTAAACACATCAAGCATTTGTTGGGTTTCTTGTGAATAATCCTCATGCAACAATAAGAGTGAACGAGGATCACCAAGAATTCCTTGTAGTATTTCGATTTTTTTCTCTTCTGATAATGCTTGATAATTTTCAGAGAGCCTTGCTTTCCGGAGAATTTCAGTAATTGCCGCTTCATGTTCCCCACTATGGTTCCGGATATCAAGTGTGGCAAGGTGAAAGCCAAATAGTTGTACCTGGCGAATTAGCTTTTGAAGCATTTTCAATTCATGATTCGTTGGATGATGCTGGTAAATACTCCGCTTAACCTGGTTTAAATCTTCTAGAAATTCTTCTGCAGATTTGTAACCAATTTCAGACTCGCCAACTTCCTTTAATCGTTGCAAAATAACTGCAAATTTACGACGATAAACCTCATTTTCAATTGGCCATCTTCTGTTCTCTTCTAAATATGTCTCCTCATCTTGCGGAAGGGATTCTAATAATTCATTACTTACTTTCACTCTTGTTGTTGAATGACTCATTCTTTTCATTAATTCAATAAGCACGTTTTTATACTTTTTCAATACAAGCCGTTTTTGCTTATTTAATGTTTCCCAGGTAACATCAGGCGTAACATGAGGATTTCCATCTCGGTCCCCACCAATCCAGGAGCCGAAATGTAAGAAATTTGGTACATCCCACTTCTGTTGAGGGAAATGTTCCTCTAAGCTCTCTTCTACTTCTTGATGGATTTCTGGAAGCACATCAAATAGAGTTTGGTCGAAATAATATAACCCATTGCGTACTTCATCAATAACCGTTGGTTTACGATGACGAAGCTCATCAGTTTGCCAGAGAGCCATCATTTCATTATAAAGGCTTTCTTTTAATTTTTTGCGCTCCTTTGCAGAGAGCATCGGGTTTTCGAACGTTTTTAAAATATCAGCAATCCGTTTTTGAAGCTCTAAAATTGACCTTTTGGTTGCCTCTGTAGGATGGGCCGTTATGATTAATTCCAAAGAAATTTTCTCAAGAACATTTTGAATAATTTCTGAGCTAATTTGATTATCCTTTAGTGCTTGAATCGCATGGTCTATAGAACCTGGCTGTGCTTGAACATCAGCTTGAAGTTGGTATTCGCGTCGTCTTCTTATCCGGTGATTTTGCTCAGCAATATTAACGAGATGAAAGTATACTGCAAAAGCACGAATTACTTGCTTCCTCATCGAGGGTGTAAGTTCTGCAATTTCCTGTTTTATTGCATCATAAATTTCTGTTTTAAAATCATTCCGAAGGTCCTTACACATTGTTCGTATCTTTTCTACCTTTTCTAAAAGTTCAATCCCGCCTTGGTAGACTAAGATTTCACCAAGCATTCCACCTAACATTTTCACGTCACGGCGCAATGGAAGACTACTATCATTTGTCACTAATCCTGTTGTCATTATCTTCACCTTCCTACTGTTACAGTTCTTCGAATTTTTAAATAATATAACATAACTTTCAAAAAAGGTGTAGAAAAAAGTATTATTTCGATAGTAATTTTTTCTTTGAATAGGTCAAAAACAAGTCTTTTTCCCTATAAATTTTGATTACCTTTTTTGTTAAAGCAAGTGTAAAAAAGCGGCACTCTTGAGAGTTCCGCTTTTTATTCATCCTCTTGTTTATCATTCATTTTGTCAAGCATAGAAATGGTATTAACTAAATGATTATTAAAAATTTGTTTGGCTACCTTTAATAATTCTACAATCATCGGATCTCTTAAAGAATAGATGACTTGATTGCCCTCTTTTCTCCCTGTCACAATATTTTTATTTCGTAGAACGGTAAGCTGCTGGGAAACGGCTGACCCCTCACTACCAATAAGGAGCTTCATCTCATTTACATTTTTATCCCCTTCTGAAAGTAATTCAAGAATCCGAATACGGAGAGGATGGGCAAGTGCTTTAAAAAAATCCGCTTTAAACCGCTGCATTTCAAGATCCAATCTTTCTTCCTCTCTTTCAACTAGACTCTTTTCTCGCACTTAGTTGCTTTTTAGGAAGAAACTAAGGGGGCTATCTTTATACTGTAAACAGCCCCATTATGAGAAAAGAGCTTGCAAATTTACTTTTAACGTACAGAATAGCTTTCCTCGTTAAAATCGGCTTTAGGTAGTAAAAATGGGCTTTAAGATTTTTACAATTTTAACAACAATCTTTAGAAAACAGCCTTCAACTATTAACTAGAAAAAGCTGGTCGTTTCTCAATCTCATCATGCTTTGCTCCTGAAAGCCTACCGCATTCTCTAAAAGCAAAATGCTTACAGCCTAAGCATTTATTCTGATTGATTTCATTAAGTGCATAGTTGATAGCTTCTCCTGTATGTTCAAAAAAGTGATCTTCTCCTATAGTAGCATACAACCCTGTTTTTTGTAGCAATTCCTTAGGTTGCTGTTGAATACCCGAAATGATCACAATCCCATGCTGAGAAAAATGGTTGACAATGCTCGCAAAGTTTGACTCCCCTGTCATATCCATAAAAGGTACCTTACCCATTCTTAACAGTAAGACCTTGGGGCGAAGGTGAATGGTATTCATAATCGAATGTTCAAACGTTTGAGCTACTCCAAAAAATAAGGGGCCTGCAACATTATAAATGCTAATTTGTGGACAATCGTGGTTATGGGAAACCATCTGACTTTCAACTTTTTTATGTTTTGGGTTCGGTAAGACCTTTGTGGTGACCATTATATCACTCATTCGTTTGGTGAATAAGATAACAGCTAGCACTAATCCTACTTCCACTGCGGCTGTTAAATTCACAAACACTGTAAGTAAAAAGGTAACACTGAGAATAAGAGAGTCAGCTGTTTTTGTTTTTAATAAATGATAAAAAACATGTCTTTCACTCATATTCCATGCGACAACCATAAGTATTGGCGCCATGCTAGCAAGTGGAATTTTCGATGCATATGGAGCGAACAGTAACAAAACCAGTAAGACGACCACACCATGGATGATTCCAGACAAGGGAGATACAGCCCCGTTTTTAATATTGGTCGCCGTTCTAGCAATTGCCCCAGTTGCTGGAATCCCCCCAAATAAAGGTGTTACCATATTAGCAATCCCCTGCCCGATTAGCTCTCGATTGCTATTGTGCTTGCTATTTGACATTCCATCTGCAACAACTGCGGATAGTAAGGATTCAATCGCTCCAAGAATCGCAATGACAAAAGCTGGGCGAATTAACTGTTGGATTTTATCCAGCGTAATATCCGGGAATGAAAATTGAGGTAAGGTGTTGCTGATTTCCCCATATGTCGAACCAATTGTCGCAACTTGATTTGGATACAATAAAGTAGCTAGTAAAGTTGAAACAATTAACCCAATTAATGGGCCAGGAACCTTTGGAAAGAATTTAGGTGTTAGAATTACAGTGATCAAACAAATAATTGCAGTCAAAATACTGTAAACATTAATGGTATCAATATGGAAAGAAATTTCTTTCATATTATCAATAAATAGCTCGTGTTTTTCGACTCCTGATAGTCCGAGAAAATTCGGAATCTGACCTGTAAAAATAATGACCGCAATTCCAGCTGTAAATCCAATTGTAACCGGCCTTGGAATAAACTTTATTAAAGACCCTAGTTTAAAAAGTCCCATTAAAACAAGGATAATTCCTGCTAAAAACCCTGCAATTAAGAGGTTTTCAAACCCGTAAGTCATAACGATACCAAATAAGATTGGAATAAACGCTCCTGTCGGTCCCCCTATTTGGTATTTGGAACCACCGAATAAAGAAATTAGAATCCCCGCGATAATCGTCGTGTAAATTCCATACTCCGGTTTAACACCTGAAGCAATGGCAAATGCCATTCCTAAAGGAATCGCAATAACACCAACAACAATTCCAGAAATCAAATCCTTTTGAAGCGCCTGAAGGGAGTAACCTTGATACCTCCCACGAAAAAAACCTTTTGGTAACACTGAAATGGCCTCCGTTTCTCCTTATTGCTTAGTATTCGTATATCTGATTATTTGAATATACTATTATATGAATCTACACCTATTTTCGGCTTATGTCAAAGGGTTATTCGTAAAAATTTTGTATTCGCTTTGTCATCCTTCCAATAAATGAACCCCTCTTCCCCTCATTATAGACTTAACAATATTAGTACTTGAGTTCCCCTTTAACAGTTATGATTGTTACCCATTTTGTCAATACTGAGCATCTGGGAGGAATATTATGACAAACAGTATTGAAGGAAAAATTGACCATCCTAGATTATCCGTCATTACAATCATAGCCCGTACTTTTTTAATTACTTTAGGAGCCTTGTTAATGGCCATAGGGTTAGAAATCTTTCTAGTGCCAAATAACGTTGTCGATGGTGGGATTACTGGTATTTCGATTATGCTTGCCCATATAACAGGATGGCGTCTCGGTGTGTTCCTCTTCCTATTAAACCTTCCATTCGTTTATTTAGGATATAAACAAATCGGAAAAACCTTTGCTTTATCAACCATATACGGGATCACCTTGTTATCTATTTTCACTGTGCTTTTGCATCATGCTGAAGCGTTCACAGATGATGTGTTACTCGCAACCGTATTTGGTGGGATGCTCCTCGGAATTGGTGTTGGGATTGTTATTCGTAGTGGTGGTGCTTTAGATGGAACGGAGATTCTTGCCATCCTGATTAGTAAAAAAGTTCCCCTTACAGTGGGGAATATCGTCATGTTCTTTAATTTTTTTATCTTGGGTACAGCAGGTTTTGTCTTTACTTGGGACAGAGCGATGTACTCCCTGCTTACATATTATATTGCCTCAAAAGCAATTGACGCTGTTGTCGAAGGATTTGAACAGACGAAATCAGTCTGGATTATTAGTGATTTTTCAAAAGAAATTGCCGACAGTATCAATGCCCGCCTAGGTCGCGGAGTCACGTTTTTACACGGAGCAGGAGCCTATACAGGTGATGACAAACGCGTCATCTTTGTCGTAATTAACCGGATTGAGGAATCAAAACTTACTCGAATTGTCCAATACTGGGATCCAAATGCATTTCTTGCAATCGGGGATATTGCGGAAGTGCGTGGAGGTCAATTCAAAAAGAAGGATATTCACTAATGAGTAGGCACAGGGATTGAACATAGATTAAAAAATATCTTTAAACCAACAGCAGTGTCCCTTCTGAGGGGAATACTGCTTTTTAATTCTTAATGTAAAACCTCCAGGAAGGGATAAGAAAAGTTTCTGAATTTTTTTGAAAAATAATTATATAACAGTGTTGATTTTTACCACTCTGTTATAGTACAATGAATTTAACAACAAACCGACTGGGGGAATTAAAAAATGATGATGAATCCAACTGTAAAAGAATGCCGTGAATGTGGTTGTAAATTCGAAGAGAAACAAGAGTCTTATCTTTATGAATGTGAGCGTTGTATCTGCAGCCATGACGATTAAAAATATGTCAAGAAGACCTTCTCATTCGAGAAGGTCTTCTACTGTTGTTAGGCTATTTATATAGATTTTATATTAGTTTACAAGAATTATATTATGTAGCCTTTGCATACAATTAACTCCCCTTATTTCTTTCGAGCATGGCCACCTATTCTTTCTTCTTATAACGTTCGGTTGTTACATATGTAAAGCTAGAGTCCATTTTGGTACCCTGCCTTCAGTAGTGTTCTTATTGATTTTATTTTATCATAGCTATAAACAACGTATCTGTAAGATGGAGTCAATGTTTAATACAGTGTATAAAGGGGGATGATGAATGCTTTATTTAAGCAACAAGCACAATCCACTAAAAAATAGTTCTTTAATTGACAGATTCTCCCATTACAAACCCAAACTCAATTCAGCAATAAAAGAAACAATCGAAATTCACCAAAGACTACTCAAACAATCAGATATAGTTCCTCGCTCTGAACCAAAACCATCTACTTTTTCTTATATGAAAAAGCTAGGCTCAGCCTTGGTACGCCTTAGTTGTCTTGCAACAAAGACCGACGCAAATATTTCCGAATATAAGACACTTATTGAGAATGATGAAATGCTGGGTTCTCCAGAATGGAAAAAAAACCTTGATAAAGAATACCAAGCTTTATCTAACCAAATTAAAAGAGTAGTAAACCTCACTGACTTCGGTGCCATTGGGGATGGGATAACAGATAACACTGAAGCATTTAAAAAAGCGATTGGTAATGGCCAGGTAAAGGTACTTGTTCCTGAAGGGGTCTTTATAACAAAGGGCATAAGACTTCCATCCTGGACGTGTCTAATCGGTTTTGGAAAAGGAAAATCGATTGTAAAGCTGAGTGACTGCTCATCTAAAGGAACTAGGCTAGTGACCAATTCAAACCACTGGCTAGGAAATCATCATATCCTTGTTGAAGGACTGAGCCTAGATTGGAATGTTGAGCGCCTAGGGGATGTAGCCAAAACCTGTACATGGGGAAATCATTCTAGTTGTTTAACATTTGCAAACGTCACCTTCGGTTGGATGAAAAATGTAGAAGCGATTAATGCTGGTTTACATGGTTTTGATGTTTCTGCTTCATTTTATGATTATTCAGGTGACGGAAATAAAGCTCGTGGTAGCAGTCGATTTATATGGCTCGACCAGTTAAACGCCTATGGATTTGGTGACGATGGAATCACTACTCATCATAGTGAGAATATATTCATATCGAACTGCCATCTTTCAGATCCGAGTGGCCGTGCCCATAAAAAGGGGGTTTCCAATTCGAACGGGATAGAAGTGGATGATGGTTCAAGAAATGTCTGGTTGAAAAACAATTCGACAACAAGATGCTTTGGCGGCGTAGAAGTTAAAGCTCACCATAACTCTTCTGCTGGCAACAATGTTCATATCCTTGGCCATTTATCTGTAAATGATAACCGCAGTTACAACTTCCGTCATATTGGCCACCATAAAAATACCGACCCTAATTCAAAAACGGCCTATCATATCCAGGCAACGAACATTATTTCCATTGCCCCAGTTTTTACTGATTTATACGAAGGCTCCACACCTAGAGGAATGGTTATTTCTGCTTATGTTCATGTGGCTGTAAACCATTTTACTTTAATTGGAGATCCAAATTATCCATACCGCAATAATCCTGTGATTGCCATACAGTATAAAGCTCGTAGTATATGGTTTAAAAACGTCTATATTCGAGACTTTCAAACCGCTAGTACTGACATTCGAATTTATGGGGGTGAACAACACGCAGACCAAATTACGTTACAAAACATAAAAGTCGAGCACTCCTCACCAGTTGCTATTGATATCGGTAAGAATGTAACAGATGTGAGTATTCATACCCTCAAAGCATTATCAAAGAATGGGAAATTCGGCATAAAATCAGATAAAAAATCTTTAAAATATACTGAGCTAGAGATTAAAGGTTATTCCCCTCCTATTAAGATAAAAAGTTAAAGTAACAAGTAGGTGTCCATATATGGGCACCTATTTAAGACCATTGAAGTGTTTCATATAAATAGATTGACTCTTTTATATTTCTCGCAGTGGGAAAAAACACCTGAGGTCCGGGCGGTTGATTTTTAAAGCGGACCATTTATTAGTCGTTCTCTAGGAACGGTCGGAGCCTATAACTCGTTTCGTTCTAATCTCTATTTCTACTAAAAACACTTTGACAACCTCGCTTCTATACGTTACTTTTAATATATTATAAAGGGGGGGTATGCTTGAACAAGGAAATCATTAAATTCCTAAGGAAAAGTCATAACTTAAATCAACGCGACTTTGCTAGGATAGTAAATTGTAGCTTTGCCTTGATTGCCTTAGTAGAGGTCGGAAAACGTAGAGTGACCGAAGATCTCGAGAAGAAGGTAAAAGATGCTTTTGATTTAGATGAAAGCCAGATCCAATCCATTACGGCAATTGTCAAAAGCTTCGGAGAAGGTGTACCGCCATTTATGTGATGCAGCGGTATTTTTTATGCAAAAAAAAGGAGCTGCATGTAAGCAACCCTTCGCCTCTGTCAACCATGCTACTAGAGCACCGCTTCTTTTCTTTCTAAGTACCGTTCCATTTTTCTTTTAATCCGTTGTAAGGCATTGTCGATTGATTTGACATGAGTATTTACATTTTGGGAGATTTCCACGTAAGAATGACCAGCGATATGCAATTCTAAAACTCTTTTTTCTAAATCACTCAACTTTTCTGACATTTTACGTTCCAAATCACTTGCCTTTTCCTGATCAATTAGCATTTGGATTGGATCCATATTGGTTGGACCAGTAATTACATCCATCAATGTGTGATTTGATTCCTCTTCATAAATAGGTTTGTTCAGAGATACATAGGAATTTAATGGCCCATGCTTTTGCCGTGTTGCTGATTTAACAGCAGTAATAATTTGTCTAGTAATACACAGTTCAGCAAAAGCCTTAAAAGAAGACAACTTGTCCACCCTGAAGTCTCTAATTGCTTTGTAGAGCCCTATCATTCCTTCTTGAACAATATCTTCTCTTTCGCCGCCAATTAAAAAATATCGACTTGCCTTAGCACGGACAAAGCTTCGGTATTTCCTCATTAGAAATTCTGAGGCCTCCCCATCACCGTCTTGGAACAGTTGGACTAGAAATTCATCATTCATTTCGGCATAATTTTGCATCAGCTTATCTTTGATGAGCACATTCACACTGTTACCTCCGACAATATTATTAGATTTGATGTTCCAAACTATTCCTAAAAGTATGAACACCTGACATATATTTTAATAGTAACCTAGTGTGGACATAAAAGAAATTTAAACTTATCGACTTTTTCTTACACGAAATCGGTAGTAACAAGAAAGAAACGCAGAAAACAGGCAAAAAAGCTACATTTGCCTGTAAGGTTATTATTCATTTTGTCGAATTTTCTTTATGTATTATAAAAAAGTTTTTTTATTTTTTCGCATATAAACTAGGTTATTGTTAGTTTTGGTAACAAAGAATAGGGAATTCTGTTGTAGACGAGAGCTATTTCGCTTGGTTATTTTCTTTTATTCGGCTCGCATTTAATATCATATCTTTTTCTAGTAGTTTACGGATTGCTTCTGGGACAGGCACCTTCATTCTCGTCTGACGGTTAATGGTCGTTAAAACAACCTCCGCAGAAACCACTAGCTCCTCTAAGTGATTCACAATGTCCTGTTTTAATGTATAGCTGGTGTTTCCAATACGTTCTAATGTTGTTAGGATACTCAGTTTATTTTGGTTGAACACTTCTTTTTTATAACTTACTCCAACATGTACGACGACAGATTCCACACCATTCATAATACTATAGTGGTACCATTCTTGCCTCGCTTGGTCTAAGTACCCAAATAAGGCAACATTGTTAACATGCGCTTTGCCCGTTTCTGCGACAATTTTCATTTCGGTATAAGCCACTGCGTTTCCCCCATGTTAATTTTTCTATATATTTTTATTCCATAATTTATATTTAAAAACCTTCTTTTTTCTTTTTTTAAGGCTCTTTTCTCAAACTTTGTTGCTTTTTGGATACAAAATAGAATCGATTAAGCTTTGTTCGTTGCAAATAGCTTTTAACCATGAGAAAAGAGCTTGCAAACTTACTATAACGTTCAAAATCGCTTATCTTGCGTTAAAATCGGCTTTAGGATTTTAACAACAATCCTTACGAAAACAGCTTTTTTAAAGAAAATCATCTTTGCTCTATATTCATTTCGCCAAAAATTAAAATATTCCTGCATAATTAGCTATGTAAGGAAAATACTACCTAGGTATTTATAAATTTTCTCTTGATATAATATTGAAGTCTGAAGGAGAGATTTCATCATGAAGATATTAAAGTACTTTTTAACTCTAACCCTGTTCCTAGGTGTGGGGGCTAC
Organism: Mesobacillus maritimus; assembly: GCF_044803185.1. Lineage (GTDB taxonomy): Bacteria > Bacillota > Bacilli > Bacillales > Cytobacillaceae > Mesobacillus_B > Mesobacillus_B maritimus_B. The sequence goes on along the minus strand of NZ_CP085225.1, from coordinate 2,481,288 downwards.
TGCTTGGATTTATTATCCACAATACCAAATCCATAAAATGAAAAATGAAGCCACGGAGGTAGGAAAGGATACGAGCAGAGAGACCTATTTGGATTATTACCGTCAATCTAATAAAAAAGATATCCAACATCTTGCAATTGGAGATTCCATTATTCATGGTTTCGGTGTCGATGAAACGGAGAATTTAGTGTACAAATTTTCCGATCAATTAGGTCAAGTGATTAATAAAACCGTGCACTATACAAATAAAGGAAAAAACGGCATGACCAGCACTGAATTGAATGAAATGATTAAAGCTGGTTTATTAGATGATGCGATAAGGAAGTCCGATATAATAACGGTTAATATTGGGGGCAATGATGTTCTTAAAACAGCAAAAAAGCAGGATTATTATGGTGCTGTTAAGTCCTTTGATTCGCTACAGGCAACCTTCACCAAAAACCTGGGTGAGATTTCATCAAAAATAAAGGAAATTAACCCAGATGCCACCATTGTATTCTTGGAATTATACAATCCACTGCCGGCTGATCATCAGTTTTCAGAGCTAGCTGACAGTTTGCTTCCGAAATGGAATGTGAACATTTATGAGGTGGCACATCAAATACCAGCTTCAATTGTTGTTCAGACCACAAAAGTAATTAATAGTGATAATCCACAGAACCTATCTCCAGATGGCGTACACCCCAACTCCAATGGATATACTGCCATTACTGCACAGATACTTAAACAGTTTTCGAGAGAGTATCGAAAGGAAGCAGTATAGGAAAAAACACAGCCCAAGGATAGTTGGGCTGTGTTTTTTTATAGAGGTTCTTTATTATTAGTTTGGGGAACTATTTAGAAAATGGTTTTGTAAAACACGAGCATTTCTCAAGTTTTGTCCTTTGTTTGTTTTTCTTTAATGACAAGTGAAATGTTATTGTTATTTATGAGTGGGTCGACATCAAATTCATTTTGATCGCTTTCTCCATTAAGAATTTGATTTATTTTTATATTTGCGGCTTCGGCTTCTGATTTCTTGTCTTCCATACTTGATCCTCCTATGTTAGTTTCCACCGGTTATTGGTTGGTCCTAGAACTAGTCATTTAAGTCATATCTTCTCCCTTTTACTAGATAAAGGAGGTGTTCGGAGATGTTTGTCGAGTGGTCTGCCACTCTTTCAACATGTCTGCAAATAAAAGACAATTGGGTAATTTGTGCAGTATACTCTGGTTTTTGTGTCATCAACTCTAGTAGTTCTTGAATCAATCGACCATAAGTTTCATCGACTTGGTCATCAAGCTGGGCTACCTTTTTTGCGAAGCTCACATCCTCATCGTCGTAAGCTTTAAGAGAATCAGCAACCATCTTGTTCGCCATTTCTGCCATTCGTGGAATTTCCTCAATTGGTTTGATGAGTTGATTTGATCCAATCCGGATGACGGATTTTGCGATGTTTACGGCTAAATCCCCTACTCGTTCTAGGTCTGAAGAAATTTTAATGGCGACGATGACTCTTCTTAAGTCAATGGCAACCGGGGCTTGCTGGGCAATTAATAAAATCGCTTTGTCATTGATTTCTTCTTCCATTAAATTAATTTGACCGTCATCTTCAATGATTTTTAATGCCTTATCCACATCTTGGTTTTTTAATGCATCAATGGACCGTTCTACTGCCTCTAGCGCTTTATCTCCTAATTCCAAAATCATTTGTTTAAGCTGGTTAAGCTCTCCTTGAAATGTTGCTCGTATTGACATCTTTAACGCCCCCTCTTCTACCCGAATCGACCTGTAATATAATCTTCTGTTTCCTTTTTGTCTGGATTTGAAAACATCTTGCTAGTATTGGTAAACTCAATGACTTCTCCACTTAAGAAAAAAGCTGTTTTGTCTGAGATTCTCGCTGCCTGTTGCATATTATGGGTCACAATGATGATACTGTAATTTTTCTTTAATTCTTGAATGAGTTCCTCAACCTTTAAGGTCGAAATCGGATCAAGTGCTGAGGTTGGTTCATCCATTAAAATAACATCAGGTTCGATTGCTAAACATCTTGCAATACATAGACGTTGCTGTTGCCCCCCCGACATCCCGTAAGCATTTTCCTTCAAACGATCTTTGACTTCATTCCAAATAGCGGCCCCACGCAAACTTTTTTCCACAATTTCATCTAAAATTTTTTTATCACGAATTCCATGCACTCTCGGACCATAGGCGATATTATCATAAATCGATTTCGGAAACGGATTCGGCTTTTGAAACACCATTCCCACATTCGTTCTTAATGCTTCTACCTTAAAGGATTTATCAAAAATATTTTTTCCGCGGTACAGTATTTCTCCTGAAGTACGGACGACTGGAATCAATTCCACCATTCTGTTTAATGTTTTTAGATAAGTTGATTTCCCGCACCCTGAGGGGCCGATAATCGCCGTAACTTCATTTTCTGCAATTTGAAGATTAATTTCTTTTAATGCTTGGTCATCTCCATACCATAAGTTTAAATTTTTTGTATCATATACAATTTTCTTTTCATTGTTCGATGATTCGGTATTTTGATTCTTACCTTGTTTTTTTTCCTGCTTATTTTCAGTTAAAACGGCCATCTGTGTTTTCCTCCAATAAGTTGTTAATACCTTTTTTGAAATTTATTTCGGATAATCACCGCAATTGAGTTCATAATCAACAGAACCACAAGCAGCACGACTATTGTCGCCGCAGCCAAATTCGCATATTCGGCCACTAGTGCGGAGTCAATTGTCCAATAATAAATTTGCATCGGTAAGACAGTGAACTTGTCAAAAATCGTATCAGGAAATGGAATTAAAAGTGCTGGTATTCCAATTACAACAAGTGGAGCGGTTTCACCAACTGCTCGGGATAAAGCTAAGATAATCCCAGTCAAAATTCCTGGTATTGCAGCAGGCAGAACCACCTTTTTTATCGTTTGCCATTTCGTCGCTCCCATCCCATAAGACGCTTCTCTTAAAAATTGCGGGACTGCCCGGAGTGCTTCTTGACTAGCCACCACTACAACTGGAAGAACGAGGAGTGCCATCGTAAGCCCGCCAGCTAGAACAATATTTCCAAGACCCATGCCCCTCACAAAAACCGTTAATCCAAGTATGCCAAAGACAATGGAAGGCACACCAGCTAAATTCGCAATATTGGTTTGGATGAAAGACTGAAATCGTCCCTTTTTCGCATATTCCTCTAAGTAAATCGCGGTGCCAATTCCAAGAAACATCGTAACCGGTGCAACAACAAGCATCAGCCATAAGGTTCCTAAAATCGCTCCCATGATCCCTGCCCTTTCGGCATCTGTGGATAATTTGTTTGTAAGAAAATCAAGGTTAATCCACCCAAGACCATCTGCTAAAACCCGGTAAAACAAAACGATAAGTACAATGAGTCCCAATAAAGTAGAGATAAGAAAAAGGACCTTCATTAAACGATTTGTTAGCAAGCGCCCATTCATATTTTTCTGTACTTGAGCTGTATCTACATACTTCATCTTTAATATCCCTCCCTAAATCTCTTTGAGATATATTGGGCAATTAAATTCATAATCAATGTAAAGACAAATAATGTCATGGCCACTGCATATAGACTATAATATAAGGTTGAACCAGCAGCGGCTTCCCCACCGGTAACTTCAACAATATAAGCGGTCATGGTTTGCATCGATTGAGTCACATCAAAAGTGAAATTTTTTGAGCTTCCACTTGCGATTGTAACAATCATCGTTTCACCGATAGCTCTGGAAATGCCTAAAACAAAGGATGCCACAATACCCGACATCGCGGCAGGGATGACGACACGCCATGTTGTCTCAAGCTTTGTCGCACCTAGAGCTAAAGCACCCTCTCGCATGGCATTTGGAACAGAACTCATCGCGTCTTCAGATAGCGAGGCAATCATTGGGATAATCATGACCCCCATTACCAGACCAGGACTAAGAATATTTGTTGGTTCTAATCCAGGTATGAATGTGCGTAATAATGGAGTTACGAAGGTAAAGGCAAAGAACCCATATACAATCGTAGGGATACCAGCTAGTATCTCCAATAGTGGTTTTAATGTTCTTCTAACTCTTTCAGATGCATACTCACTTAGGTAAATCGCTGACATTAATCCTATTGGGATTGCCACAAGCATAGCGATCGTTGAGGATATGACGGTACCGGTTACTAAAGGTAAAATTCCAAATTTTGCGTTAGTACCAAGTGGTGACAATTCAGTGCCAGTGAAAAATTCAATGAAAGAAACGTCTCTAAAAAAATAGACGGTTTCAGTTAATAAGGTGATAAGGATTCCAATTGTGGTAAGGATTGAGATAATCGCAACGACTAATAAAAATTTCGGCATGATTGTCTCGGTTACACTGGTGACATTAACCGTATTCTTGTTTTGTTGAATCATCTCTCTTACCTTTAAGTCTCTTCCCTGTCCATTTTCCATCTTTTACATCCCCTTTCCCTTTTCGATTCAAGGAGAAAATCAAACTCTAAATGTGATTCATTTTTTGTTAAGAGGATGAGATCTATAAGAGCATCTCATCCCCTAATTTTTATTCTTTTGTTTCGTTTGTTTCATTTAATCCTTCTAAATAATCAACAGAAGATTGAAGCTCTTCTTCCGGTAATGGTGCAAAGCCGGTTTCTTGTGCCGCAGTACCTGCATTTTTCATCGCATAAATCGCGAAATCTAGAACTTGCGGCTTTTCTTTTGCCATCCCTTCATTTAAGTAGGTAAACACAGGACGCGTAAATGGCGCATAGGCACCGTCTTCTTTAATGGTGTCAAGAGAAGGTTCAACCGGACCATCTCCAAAGTCGATTTTCACAGCATTTAACTTATCTTTGTTGCTTTCATAATAGCCATATCCAAAAAATCCAATCGCATTTTTCTGTTTTGTAACCAAGTCTACTAAGGTTGCGTAATCTTGCTGTAGATTAATGTTATCTACGAGATCCTGTTCACCAATAATGGTTTCCCAAAAGAATTCATATGTTCCATGGTTTTCATTTGGACCATATGTCTGAATCGGCTCGTTAGGGAATCCTTCGCGGACATCGGACCAATTCTTTTTATTTGCGCTAGCAAGAAAAATATCAATTACTTCCTGTTGGGTAAGCTCTGTTGCCCAGTCATTTTCCTTATTCACAACAATGGTAATTCCATCTAGAGCAGCCTTTAATTCTTTTACATTAATTCCTAGTTTCTCCGCTTCAGCAAGCTCTTCTTCTTTTATGTGGCGTGATGCATTATTGAAATCCGTTCCGCCACCTTCAACGAGGAATTTTTTGAAGCCAGCACTTGTTCCAGATCGACTCACTTCAACTGACACATTTTCCTGCTCATTGATCATGTAATCTTCGGCAAGTCTTGACATTAAAGGATAAACAGTTCCAGATCCATCAATGACAACACTACCTTCTAAACCTTCGCCTTCGCCACCGCCATCATTACCACCACATGCAGCTAACATGACGACTAACATGAACATAAAAATGATATTTATTCTCTTGAGTTTCATCAACCATCACCCTACCTATTATTTTCTCTCATTTACATTTCCCTCTAAAAACTTAAATTATTTAATAAGAAATAAAAAAGTGGGTAAAATCCTTAATATTATTGGGTTTATTAAGGCACTTCTTACAATGCCTATATTTAGTTGGATGGCGAAAAATAACAAAAAAACGCTGACTTCACACTACTTAACCATCAAGTAACAATGGTAAAAATAGTATAAAATCAGCGTTTTCTATTTTAGTGTCCCAGAAGGGATTCGAACCCCCGACCTACAGTTTAGGAAACTGTTGCTCTATCCTACTGAGCTACTGAGACATTTATTAAGCGACTTATTTATTATATGATAGCTTCTTAAAAAATTCAAGATTAAAATAACCATAATACAGGACTACTCCCGGTGAACTTAAAGCAAATAGAGTGTCATGAGGTTTCTTTCACAAAAGTTTCATTTCGCCTCTTATTTAAGGAGTGGACATGCAGCATATATTGAAAAAAAAGTAAAGTTAGGCTCTGCACAAATAAATATACTGTGAAAGAATAGGAAGATTTCCATTCATCATAATTAAATAGTTCAAAAACAACTGTCAACTTTTCAAACATTGTCCCTCCAACCGACCTCAGGAAGTTATAAAGGACACTCCCCTCCTAAGTTAAATAAAAAAGCGAACAGTCGTGACCGTTCGCTTTCCTTCTTCGTAATTTACTATCTCCCTTCAAAGTTGGGGGATCTTTTCTCAGCAAATGCCCGAATTCCCTCTTTGGCATCTCTGCTCTGGAATGCTTCTTGCGAATAATCCCATTCTTCACGAAAGGCCAAATCAATCGGTTGATTCATTAGACGTAACACGGCTTTTTTCGTGCTTTGAACGGCAATTGGTCCATTTTTACAGATGATGTCCGCATATTTTTCTACTTCTTCCATTAATTGCTCCTTCGGCACCACCTTATTGATAAGGCCGATTTCTTTTGCTTCCTGAGCAGAAAGTTGTTCACCTGTAAGGAGGATTTCCATTGCACGGCAATATGGGATTTGTCGCACTAACCTGACAAGAGAACCTGCAGCAGCCATGATGGACCATTTTGTTTCTGGCAACCCAAACCTTGCTTCCTCACAAGCAATTCGTATATCGGTTGCTTGTAAGATTTCTGTCCCTCCTGCAAGGCAGTACCCATTGACGGCAGAAATGATTGGCTTCCAAACCGGGGTATTTTTTAACATCGCGGCATCTGTTTTTTCAGGATCAATTTTTCCTTCCATGATTAAGGGGATCGTTTCTTTCAAATCAGCACCTGAACAAAACGCCTTATCTCCAGTTCCTGTTAGGATGATCACGCGAACATCACGATCTTCTTGCGCTTTAAGAAAGTAGTTTCCTATCATTTCAAAGCCTTCTGGTGTCATTGAATTCATCGCTTCTGGCCGATTCAAGGTGATATATGCTTTATATCCTTCTTTTCTATATAAAACTGCTTGAGACACTCTCTCATTCCACCTCTCAAAATGAACTAAATTTATTCATCAGAACCATCTTTAAAAGTACTCATGTTTCAACCATTGCCCACCGTCCATTGTGATGCAATCACCGTTAATGTACTCCGCTTCAGGTGACAACAAGAATGCAGCTAATGCCGCTATTTCTTCTGGACGGCCTACTCTTTTTAATGGCACACTTTCAATCGTCTTTTGTAATGCTTCTTCCGATCCAAAGAGCTTATCGGCTCCGCCAGTATTCTCTATAGGCCCTGGAGCAATCGCATTGGCACGAATTCCATATTTCTCGCCCCATTCAACTGCCAGCGTCCTTGTCATCGTTAGTACACCAGATTTTGCACTAGCCGAATGAACTACACCAGCTGCCGCCCCCCAAGTATAGGTAGCAACCATGTTAAGAATACTCCCTTTTGTACTCGATGCAATCCAATGTTTGGCAACAGCTTGACTACAATACCATGTACCATTTAAAACAATATCGATTACTGCTTTCCAACCATTTACTGAAAGGTCCTCAGCAGGACAAATAAAATTCCCAGCAGCATTATTGATTAAGTGGTCAATCCTCCCGTATGTATTGACGGTTTCATCGACCATCGCTTGCACTTGTTCAGGGTCCCGAACATCCATTGCAATCGTTAACACTTGACCTTCGGAATGTTGGATCTCTCTTTTGGCTTTTTCGAGTTTATCTGGGTCTCTTCCGGTAATAACAACATTGGCTCCTTTTTTAGCAAAATTCATCGCCATTGCTTTTCCCATCCCACTCGACCCACCAGTGATAATAATGACTTGATCCTTCATAACCAATCTCCTCAATTTTTGATTTTAGCTTGGATGTGCTCTGATATAAAATTAGTCGTGGTACGACCCTCTTTAAACGCTGGATGACTGATTACTGTTTGAAGCATTGGGATATTCGTCTTAATTCCTTCAATCTGATAATCGTCGAGTGCCGTCTTTAAAGTAAGAATTGCTTCCCCACGATTTTCCCCGGTAACAATCAATTTGGCAATCATTGGATCATAGAACGGGGTAACCTTCGATTGACCATGTACTGCTAGCTCATGGCGAATATTATCTCCCTGTGGTAGTTCCAATTTTGAAATTTGACCTGGTGAAGGAAAAAATGTCTTTGGATCCTCGGCATAAATACGGACTTCAATTGCATGGCCATCCCTCTTTATATCTTCCTGCTTCATTCGAAGCGGTTCGCCAGCTGCAATGCGAATCTGCCATTCAACCAAATCAAGTCCTGTAATTTCCTCTGAAACGGGATGCTCAACTTGCAGCCGAGTATTCATTTCAAGAAAATAGAAGTTTTTCTTTTCATCGACAAGAAACTCAATCGTTCCTGCGTTTGCGTATCCAATCGCTTTTGCCGCTTTCACTGCAGCTTCACCCATTTTTGCACGTGTTCGTTCATCGAGAAAGCTAGAAGGTGCTTCCTCAACTACTTTTTGATGCCGACGCTGAATCGAGCATTCCCTTTCCCATAAATAAAGGGCATTACAATGTGTATCTGCCAATAATTGAATTTCAATATGGCGTGGGTTTTCAATAAACTTCTCAATATACATCGCGCCATCTCCAAAAAAGTCCGTAGCACGCTTTTGATTTCCCGCAAAAGCCTTTTTAACTTCATCCTCACTATGGGCCACTTGCATTCCTATCCCGCCTCCACCTGCTGATGCCTTGAGCATTACTGGAAACCCAATGCTCCTGGCGATCACAGAGGCTTCTTCAGCATCGGATAATGGATAAGCGATTCCTGGGACAATAGGAATTCCAGCTTCTTTCATTGTTTTTCTCGCCTCAATTTTACTTCCCATTTTAGAAATCACATCAGATGAAGGTCCGATAAAAACGAGGCCGGATTCCTCACAACTAGTTGCAAACGTTGTATTTTCCGATAACAAGCCATAACCTGGGTGAACTGCCTCGGCCCCAGACTTCTTTGCCACCTCTATGATTTTATCAATATTTAAATAGCTTTCATTCACCCTTGGTCCCCCGACAAGATAGGACTCATCGGCCATTCGAACATGTGGTGCATCGACGTCAGCCTCCGAATAAATGGCTACGGTCGCAATCCCCATCTTTTTACAAGTACGGATAACCCTTACGGCAATCTCACCCCGGTTGGCTATTAATATCTTCGTAAACACCTAATCCCCCCTCGTGATATTCAACTGACTCAAACACCAAAGAAAGTTTCTATCCCTCGCTTTGGTGTCCGTTTTTCCCCACTCCATTTAATGAAGCGCTTTCATAAATAAGTGTTTAATTGATTGCTTGATAATGATCTTGGAATTTCTTCCTTAAATGATGCTTTTGTATTTTCCCAGTAGCCGTCATTGGCAATTGATCAAGGAATATTACAGACTTTGGCACTTGAAAACCACCTAAATGCTCTCGGCAGTGACGTATAATCTCCTCTTCAGTACAAATTGTTCCAGGTTTTAAAACAATAAATGCTGTGACAGCTTCTGCCCAATGCTCGTGTGGAAGGCCAACTGCAACGGCATTCGCGACCTTGTCATGCATCAACAAGGTTCCTTCAACCAGAATGGAAGCAACATTTTCGCCACCCGTCTTTATGATGTCCTTTTTTCGGTCGACAAAAATCAGTTGACCGTCTTCATCCCAGTACCCAAGATCACCAGTATGGTGCCAGCCAAATTCTCTACTTCTCTGTGTTTCTTCTTCATTCTTAAAATAGCCATTCATTACATTCGGACCACGATGGACTATTTCCCCTACTTCTCCCTTTGGCAGAATATGCCCGTTATCATCCATAATCGCAGTGTCGTTAATGAGTGAGGATGTTCCCCAATAAGATCCAAAACGGCGGAGCTGTTCCTCCGGCCTAAAGACCATAGTTGAAGGGTACATTTCTGTTTGACCAGTTCCTAAAGCAAATTCAGGACAGATTTCCGCAATACATCTTTCTAATGACTTTTTATCCATTGGTGCCATTGCATAAGTACATCTTCTTAATGAACTAAGATCATATTTGGTCCTGTTTGGATGGTCTAGTATCATTTTGTACATCATTGGGAGGGCAAACATATTTGTAATTTTTTGTTCATGGATCGTTTTCATCAAATTTTCTGGTTCAAAACCGCTAATAATCACACATTTCGCCCCACGATGCAAAGCGGACATTGTAAATGTGTGTTGTGCACAGTGGAACAACGGCATCATAGTTAAAACAACCTCATCCTCACTGAAGTTCGATTCGATGATATTTCCAAGACTAGCGATATAGACGGCAACATGACTCGTCATTACGCCTTTTGGCCGTCCTGTCGTACCACTTGTAAACATAATTTGAGCTACATCCCTATCCTGAATATCAACCTCTGGTTCCCTCTTTGATTGCCCATCTAATGCCAATAAAAGGGTATTTGTATCCCCTAGGTTTCCCCTTACTGCAATGATCTTGGTACAAACCTTTCTTACCTCTCCAAGGTCATTCTGAATCAATGGGGCGTCTGCTAAAATCATCTTTGCTTCGATTTGATTTAAAATATAAAGTTTTTCATTTATAGAAATTGCTGGATTCATCGGGACCCATACGAGGCCTGCTTTGGCAATCCCATTGAATATAACAACGTATTCCCATGAATTCCCACAGATTGTCGCAACAGTATCCCCTTTATTCAAACCGGAACCCAATAAATAGTTAGCAAACTGGTTGGTCATTTCATCTAGCTCTTTGTAGGTGATCTCCTTTTGCCCATCGAGAAGAGCTACCTTTTCCGGAAACCTTGCTGCATTTCGCCTAATAATATCTCCAATCGCAACTCGATTGATTATATTTTGCAACTTAATCTCCCCCCGCTTTTATATTTTTTCTTTTTTAACAAGTCCCTTGGAAATACCAACAATACAAACCTCGCCCGTTTGCTTAACGGTTGATTGTTTTACAGTCACTACGCCTGTACCATTTCCTTTATCCTCAAGGTCTAAAACTTCTAGTTCAACATGGATGGTGTCATGAATAAATACTGGTTTAATGAAACGTAATTTATCAATTCCATAATTCGCGACAATGATATCTGGGTCCATTTGGGTCAAACCAGTAGCGAAAGAGAGAACCAACATTCCATGGGCAATCCTTTGCCTAAAAGCAGTGTTCTTGGCATATTCTATATCAGTATGAAGTGGGTAGTAATCTCCTGTGAGGGCTGAAAACATCACTAAATCAGTCTCAGTGATTGTGCGCCCTCTAGACTCCCATTTCTTCCCTACTTCGAAATATTCAAAATATTTGTTGTACACGCAATCCCCTCCTCTTATACTTTTGTTTTCTGTCTTAAAACCGTTTTTAAAATTTTCCCTGTCGCATTTCGTGGCAAAGCTTCGACAACTTCTACTTGCTTTGGTATTTTAAACCTAGCAATCTTTCCATCTAAGAAACCTTCTACTTCTTGAACTGTAAGTGTTTTACTTTTGTCTTTTAATGCAATAATCGCTTTTATTGATTCACCCCATTTTTCATCAGGAAAACCAATAATTGCCACTTCAGCTATATTCTCATGGCGGTACAAGACTTGTTCAATCTCAATCGGATAGACGTTCTCTCCACCAGTGATAATCATATCTTTTTTCCGATCAACGATATAAATAAAGCCTTCATCATCGAACTTTGCTAGGTCCCCTGTATAGAACCAACCATTTTTAATCGCTTCTTTTGTTTCCTCAGGCTTATTCCAGTAACCAGCCATGACATTCGGACCCTTGACAATCAATTCTCCAACAAAATTTGGTGGAACATCTCGATCATTCGGATCGACAATACGGACAGTGGTATGCATTGGCTCTTTACCAACTGAACCATTTTTCCGGATTGTATTTTCCTTGTCGAGTATGCTTACAAACGGGGCCGTTTCAGTCAATCCAAACCCTTCATAAAATGGAATATCTCGCCTTTGGAAAAACTCAATGACCGTTATCGGACACGGTGCCCCGCCAGAAACCGCAAACCGTAGTGAAGAAATATTGTAATCCTCAAAATTAGGGACAGTCATCAACGCCTGCCACATCGCTGGAACAAGGAACAAACAAGTAATTCGTTCTTCATGGATTTTTTGCATGATTCTAACCGGATCAAACACATCATCCAGGATAATCGTTCCACCTTTATACATTAATGGTGTCGTAAAAACACTCATTCCGCCAATATGGAACAACGGTGCCACAGATAGGGTAATATCGTTATTATCAAAAGGAGTACTGTGGATAGAGTTTATGGCATTCCACTGCGTATTGCCATGGGTTAGCATCGCTCCTTTTGGCCTACCTGTTGTACCGGATGTATACATCATCATGTGAACTCCATCAAATGGAACCTCAAATTGAGGTTCAGATTTTGACGAATTGACAACCAACTCTTCGTAGACAGTATCCTCTTTATGAGGATTACTGCCTACATGGATATAAGTTTGAACGCTCGACTCTTTAGTTCTTAATTGGTCAACTAATGGTTTCATTCTTACATCATAGATAAAGTGATATGCCCTAGAATCGTTGACAATATAAAGAACTTCGTCAACACTTAAGCGGAAATTAATTGGAACAAAAATAGCGCCTATTTTTGCACAAGCAAACATCGCTTCAACCATTTCATTCGTATTGAGTAATAGGGCATCTACACGGTCCCCTTTTCTTACCCCCAATGAAAGAAGCCCGTGTGCTAATTGGTTTACCCGTTCATTGAGTTCACTATATGTGAACCTTCTATCATGATAAACAAGTGCAAGTCTCTCCGGTCGTACCTTACTGTGTTTTACTAGCCAACTTCCAATTCCCATCTCCACTTACCCCCTAATTCACATAAATTCTACTAACCGATTAGCTAAGAATCGTAGAATGCTTTTTCTCTGGAAGTGGGTAATCCTTGTTTTCAAATGTTTCGTACCGACTAATTAATTCTTTTCTTAATTCACATGGCACAATAAGATCATCGACAACAAGCTCACTCGACAACTTGACAATGTCATACCCTGCTTTGTATTCCTCTCGAAGTTTATTTACTAATTCAGCTCGTTCTTCTGGATCCTCCACGGCTTGAATTTTATTATAATAAACGGCATTAATGGCCGCTTCTGGACCCATTATCGCAATCTCCGCAGACGGTAATGCGATAGTTGTATCTGGCTCGTAAGCTGGGCCTGCCATTGCATATATTCCTGCTCCGTATGCCTTACGGACAATTACGCACATTTTGGGAACATTCGCACTTGAACTAGCAAAAATGAAGTTTCGCCCCCTACGTAAAATCCCTTCTTGCTCAACCTTTGTTCCAACCATAAACCCAGGCGTATCACATAAGTAAAGTAATGGAATATTGTACGCATCACACGTCCAAACAAATTTTGCCCCTTTATCGGATGATTCAGGGAAAATTGCTCCACCTTTTTGCATTGGTTGGTTCGCAACAACCCCGACAGTTTTACCATTTAGCCTTGCAAAACCTGTTACCAACTCTTTTGCGTAATTTGCTTTTACTTCAAAGAAACTGTCTCCATCGACAACAGACTCAATCAATTTACGCACATCATACGCACGATTTGGTTCTTTTGGAATAATACTATCAATCTCTTTCGGATCTCTTGTTGGTTCAACTACTGGATAGACTGGTGGTTTTGCATCAAAAGAATCTGGGAGATAGGATAATAGCTTCTTAACAATCTTAGCCGCATCTTCCTCTGACTTGGCAACGAAATCAGCTGATCCACTCTTGGAAGCATGCATGGTTGCCCCACCAAGTTCTTCAATATCCACTTTTTGCCCGGTAGCCATCTGTACCATACGTGGAGAAGCAATGGCCATCCCTGAAGTTTTATCCACCATGATATTAAAATCAGAGAATACTGGCATATAAGCAGTGCCTGCAAAACATGGTCCATAAAGAACGGCTATTTGTGGGACACGCCCAGAAAGCAAACTATGATTATACCAGATTCTTCCTCCCGAATACTTTTCGACATGATACCCGCCTGCCTCATCAATCCTTCCGCCGGAGGAATCAATCATATAAACAATTGGCCGTTTTCCACGCATAGCAGCTTGCTGGATTCTCAAGATTTTTTCACTATGATAGGTACCCATACTACCCGCTTTTACTGTGTAATCACTAGCCATAAAGAAAATGAGTCGGTCCTCAATTTTCCCTGTACCTGTCACAACACCATCAGCAGGCAATTTTTCCTTATTTGCGTTAGCAAATAAGCCCGTTTCATAGAAAGGCTCTTCTCCGTCGAAATAGAGCTTTAAGCGGTCACGAACAAATAATTTCCCTAGTTTTTTTATTTTCTCATGATCTGGTCCACCCTTTTGGATTCTTTCTCTTTCGGCAAGTATTCTCTGTTCACGTTCCAAAGCAAGCACATCCTTTTCAGTGTATTTAATTATGTTTATTGAGTTTGTAATTTACTTGAGTAAGAGAGTATCCCTAATTGTTTCGTGAGAATCTCATTCATGATCTGTGTCGTTCCGCCACCAATTGTTTGGATTCTGGCATCTCTCCAAATTCTTTGAATTGGATACTCCATCATATAGCCATTTCCACCATGAATTTGTAGTGCTTGATCAGTCACACGATTCAACATTTCTGAAGCATAAGCCTTTGCCATCGTTGCTTCCGTTATACAATTTTCGCCTTTGTTGTATAGGTAAAGCGCTCGATAGGTAATATTTCTTGCTTTTTCAATATCTACGGCCATATCTACCATTTTATGGCGAAGCACTTGAAATTCAGATAAAGGTTTTTTGAACTGGATTCTCTCTTTACTATATTTTGTCGCCAGTTCCAACGCTTTCTCTGCGGCTGCAATACAGCCTACAGCTAATGTCATTCTTTCATATTGAAAATTGTTCATGATATAAAGGAATCCTTCATTTTCTTTCCCAATGAGGTTTTCTTTTGGGACTCTTACATTGTCGAAGAAAATCTCTCCTGTATCAGAAGAACGCCAGCCTAATTTCTTAAGCTTTTTTCCAACTGAATATCCTTCTGAATTGGTTTCAACAATAAACAAACTGATATTACGATGGATCGGTTCTTTCCGCGTCTTTGCAGCAACGATTACATAATCTGCATTGACACCATTTGTAATAAATGTTTTCGAACCATTTAAGATGTAATAATTACCATCTTTTTTAGCGTTTGTTTTAATACCTGAAACATCTGAGCCACCATTTGGTTCGGTAACCCCTAATGCAGAGATTGCCTCTCCCTTAATCCCGGGTACTAAGTATTTCAGTTTCTGCTCGTGGGTTCCATATCGCCATATGTTTGTCATCGCAATTGTTGTGTGAGCTCCAATTGCAGCCCCTACTCCACCAGCACCACAACGTGCTAGTTCTTCAGTAAAGACTGCCTCCATGATTACATCCAGTCCACTACCACCATACTCCTCAGGGAATTTTATCCCCAAATAGCCTAATTCACCCATTCTTCGATATAAACTTCTAGGAGTTTCCCCATTGTTTTCCCATGATTCGATGAACGGGATTACTTCCTTTTCCAAAAAAGAGCGAACAGCTTTACGAAACATTTCATGTTCTTCAGTGAAAATCCAATGTGACATTATTTCACCCCTTTCTTTTTACAAGCCAATTTGCTTGGAGATGATTTCTTTCATAATTTCATCGGTCCCGCCGCCAATTCGTGGCAAGCGACTATCTCTCCAAGCTCGTTCAATTGGATATTCCGCCATATATCCATTCCCACCGAAAATTTGCAGAGCGCGGTCTGCAACCCAATGCCCCATTTGCGCAGCTGCTAGCTTCGTCATCGATATCTCCTTTGAAGGGACTTCTCCTTTTGAGAATCTGTAAGCTGTCGCATAGGTTAATTCACGGCAAACCTCAATCTCTGTTTTCATTTCTGCAAGCATATGAGCGATTACCTGAAAATTTCCTATTGGCTGGTTAAAAGCTTCTCTTGTTTTCGCATAATTCAAAGCCTGCTCATATGCAAATTCTGCTGCTCCAATTGCCCCCGCTGCTCCAACCATTCGTTCACCCTGTAGCTGCCACATGATTTGGTAGAAACCCTTGCCCTCTTCACCCAGCAAATTTTCATGCGGAACACGGACGTTATCAAAGATAAGCTCTGCCGTATCAGATGAACGCATTCCCACCTTATCTAGCTTTTTCCCAACCGAAAAACCTAGCCGATCCGTTTCAACTAGGAATAGACTAATTCCCTTTGGCCCTGGGTCTTCGGAAGTCCGCGTAACAAGCGTGACGAAATCGGCACGAGTCCCATTCGTAATAAACGTTTTCGTTCCATTGATGACCCACTCATCGCCATCACGTTTTGCTCTGGTTTGAATCCCCATGACATCTGAGCCATTATTTGGTTCCGATATCCCAATTGCCGCAATCTTTTTCCCTTGGATGGCTGGCTTTAAAAACCGCTCATGTTGATCCTTCGTTCCAAATTTAAATACCGGCGGAGTCGCCATATCGGTTTGCACTGCAATTGCCATTGGCAACCCACCACAACCGCATTTATTTAGTTCCTCTGCAAGAACCATACCTGAAAAATAATCTCCACCCTGACCGCCAACCTCTTCAGGGTAATGTAAGCCTAATAGACCAAGTTCTCCCATTCTTGTAAACACAGATCGCGGAAATTCACCTGCTTCTTCCCACTCATCAACAAAAGGAACTATTTCCTTTTCAACAAACTTACGAATCATACTCCGCAATTGGTCGTGCTCTTCGGTAAAATATGGTTCATATGGCATTTCCATCACCTCAATTTTTAATATCTTTTAATAAGTGATCATCGATTTCTAGCTCAAGACGGAGCATATTGGAGCCAAAGCATTTCCCAAGATTGTCTAGTCGTGTGGAGGAAGAGCCTCCACCATCCAGAGCCTCTTTGCATACAAAATTCAACCCGAAAATATTCGGTACCTCATAACGGATTACTTCCCCTTCAACAAGGCCTGAGAAATGTTCTTTCACTCTGTCTGGTGTCAATTTTGCAAGGAATTCTTCATAGATTGCTTGATTAGAAGCGAACACCCCTATATTTACAATGTTACCCTTATCACCAGAACGAGATTGGGCAATATCCTTTAGCTTTACAATCGCCATCAATTACACCTCCGCGATTTCGACTTTAATATGATTTTCAACTTCTTCTCTTGGAAGCAAGGTCGCCCACATGCCTAATAACGCCCTTGGAGCCGCATTCCCGGAAAATCCACTCATCGATGGGGGTCCGTTTAGGGCTAGTGGTGGAAAGAGTCTGCTGAATTTTGCGGCTTCTTGTTTCGTTTTTGCCTTAACAACCATGCGTAAAAATACTTCATTTAATTCACTTTCATTATCATGAGCGAGAGGACCACTTAAAGAGTTATATCCCATAAAATCAGTTCTGACTTCGTCATAAATTAAGCCTTTTCTCTCCAATTGAATCCGGATAATTTCATCGACCTTCTTGGCCTTCAACATGGCATCCGGCCAAGAAAACCCTACAATTACTTGCCCTGCGTAGCCGTTTTCATAGCCCATAACCACTTTTAATGTATCGGGTCTAGGCTTTCCTCTTGTCCCAGTTACTTTCACTTGATTAGGTCCGACATTCTCCAAATTTACGTTTGTTAAGTCGACGACAACATCAGGAGTAAGATAAGCTGATGGGTCATGGATTTCATATAGCATCTGTTCTTTAACCGTATCGACAGTTACTAATCCGCCACGGTCCTCCACTTTACTAACGATAAATTCCCCATTCTCTGAAACCTCTGCAATGGGATAACCAATCTGATCAAAGCCCTCGATGTCCTGCCAATTACCGCTAAAATTGCCCCCAGTTGATTGTGCAGAACATTCAAGTAAATGTCCCATAAATACACCACTGGCTAACTTATCCCATTCTTCTTTTCCCCAGTTAAATTCGTGGATTAATGGAGCTAAGAACTGGGCTGTATCCGTTGTCCTACCCGTTACGACAATATCTGCACCAGCTTCTAAGGCTCGAACAATCGGCTGCGCCCCGATGTAAGCGTTCGCAAATTCTAGTTTGTCTTTTATTTGATTAATCGAAGCCCCAGTATCTAAATGATTAAGAGAATATCCTTTTTCTTCAAACTCTGGAATTCTATCTAATACGTTATCGCCTGTTACAACAGCCACCTTTAAATCCTTAATCCCCATTTCCCTTGCTACTCTAATGATTTCCTGTTGGGCGCCGGTAGGATTGATTCCCCCACCATTCGTTAGTAATTTAATCCCTTTTTCTTTTACATACGGAAGCAATGCTTTCATTTGCACCGATATATCCTTCGTGAAGCCTGCATTTTCATTTTTCCGCTTATCCTTGACCAATATCGCCATGGTAAGTTCAGCCAATGCGTCGAAACAAATATATTGAACATTCCCTTTTTCTGCCGTTGCAACCGCTGGTTCGATTGTATCTCCATAGAAACCTTGGGCAGCCCCTATCCTTACAGTTTTCATACGTTAAGTCCCCCCTTTTTTAATCGTTATTAATTTTTACAAGGACATCACCTTCTTGTACAAACTCTCCTTCAGCAGTTTCAATGGCTGTAACAATCCCAGCATGCGTTGCTTCAATTGGAATTTCCATTTTCATTGATTCCAAGATTATTAATACATCGCCTTCTTTTACAACATCATTTTGTTTTACCTCGATTTTCCAAACATTACCTGACATTGATGCTAAAACATCTTCCATTCCAACCACTCCTATTTATATTTTTTTATTTTCCAATCCATTTCGGCGGCCGCTTCTCAAGAAAAGCAGATGCCCCTTCTTTTAAATCCTCACTCATAAACGATACAAGTCTTAAATTTGTTAAATAATCAAATGACTTCATTAAATCCATTTGTTCTGTATTAAAAAATGACTCTAGACTCAACTTGACAGCTAGCGGGCTAAAGCTAGCCACTTGTTTTGCCAGTTTCAGTGTCTCCGCTTCTAGTTCATCCGGCCTCACCACACGATGGACTAAGTTTAATTCTTTTGCCTTATCAGCTGAAATGATTTCAGCTGTCAGCATCATTTCCATCATTTTTCGATCGCCAACTGCCCGGCGTACCCATGGCATAATAACGAATGGTACGAGCCCTAACCTTAGTTCAGTCAATCCTAATTTTGCTTCCGTAGAAGCAATGGCCAAATGACACATTGCCACTAACCCAGTCCCGCCTCCTAGCGCAGCACCATTGACACTTGCAATGAGGGGCGTAGTAACTTCAGCCCCCAATTTAAAAAGCTCTGTACTTGCTCGCCCCTCAAAATATAGTTCAGGAGCCGTTTTCTCCAGGTTTTTCTGGAACTCTTTTAGATTCCCACCAGCTGAAAATGCCTTTCCTGCACCTGTCAAAATAATGGCTCTGACATTAGGATCACCATCAGCATCCCTAATGGCGGAAATAAGTTCTTGAGTAGATGTTTCTGTCAACGGGTTTCTCATTTCAGGTAAATTCAAAGTTACCTTAGCTATGTTTTCTATAACCTCATAGGTAATAGTTTCATAAGCCATTTCTTTCACCTCATTTCCTCTCAATACTCAAACTACTATTAGTTATGAATGCAAGATGCGTGCCAAAACTAATAATATGCTTGAACATTGCGTATAAGCATATATCCCCATTAGAGATGTACATGAAACCGCACATCTGTTTACAGGTGTTTCGTAAAGTTTACAATTAGCAGATTGTAATTAGACGTCATACATTCTATAATTATAGATGTATGAATAATATAAATTTTCTGAATAGTAGAGGTGAAGTTAAATGAAGGTTAAAAGTTTTACTACTGTTAACTATGTCGATTTATCTCCCCTCGCTACCATACGGGAGACTATATCCGCTTTTCTCGGATACCGAGTCGATATTGGGTGTATTACAAAAGATAATAAGTTAATAGGGATTGTACATAAGAATTCGATTTACCAGGCTCTGATTGATAATTCTTCACTAGATGACCCTATTAAACCCCTTATTAATAAAAACGTTATCACTATTCAGAAAGAGCAATCCCTATACGAAGCAAGGGAAATTATGGTTAAAGGCAATGTAAGTCAAGCTGTCGTCCTTGATCAGAATCAAGATGTTTATGGCATCATGTCTAAGTCAGACCTAGTTAACTCACATATGACTGCGTTTCAAGATACTATGAGTCGGATGAAATCACTAATAGAAAACCTTCAAGATGCAGTCATATCCGTTGACTCAAATTTAAGAATTACAACGTATAACCAGACAGCCATAAATTTACTAAACTTAAATGGTAAGCATTTATTAGAAGCACCAATTGATCTTTTTCTTCCGCCGTTTAGAAGATGGTTAATCGAAACATTAAAAACAGGAAAGATTCAAGATGCAAAAAGAATTACTTTTCAAGACCTCACAGTCATTGCTTCATTTATTCCTATAAGAGAAGTTAATCTTGTAACTGGCGCAATGGTTGTCCTCCGCGATGTTACATCCTACGAAAATATAGCCAATGAACTAGAAACAACTAACCGATTAAAAAGAATTTTAGATAGTGCACTCGAACTCGCTTATGATGGGGTTGTCATCACCGACAATAACGGCCAAATTACGATGGTGAATAAAGGCTTTATGGAGCTCTATCAAATAGATAATCAACTTAATGTAATAGGTCGCCCCATTTCTAAAATTGCACCCCAAATCCCATCAGAGAAAAGCCTTAAATACAATGAAAACATGGAAGGAGAGCTTATCCAAATTAATAACCATCCGTGCATTGTCGCCCAAATGCCCATTTATCAGGAAGGGAAAAAGTTTGGGGCAATTTTTAAAATTATTTTCCAACAGTTAGAAGCTTGGAAAGATATCCTACATCATATGGAAAAGCTTGAAAGTGAGATTAGTTATTATCGCGGAGAATTATATCGTATTTCTAAAGAAACGAACCCCTTTTCCGCTGTCATTTCCATCAATCCTAAAATGGAGAGATTTAAACAAGATGCGGCAATTGCCGCTAAATCATTGTCAAATGTTTTAATTACGGGGGAAAGCGGAACTGGAAAGGAGTTATTTGCTGAAGGTATCCATAACTTATCCGGGCGAAAAGGAGCCTTTATTAAAGTGAATTGCGGAGCCATCCCTGAGGAACTGTTGGAATCCGAATTTTTTGGTTATGCTGATGGCGCTTTTACTGGAGCAAAAAAGGGGGGGAAACCTGGAAAATTTGAGTTGGCTCACAACGGTACACTCTTCCTTGATGAAATTGGCGATATGCCCTCTTCTTTACAGGTTAAATTGCTAAGAGTTCTTCAAGAACAAGAGTTTGAACGGATTGGGGCAACAAAGACAACAAAAGTCGATGTTCGAATTGTTGCTGCTACGAATAAAGACTTAGCTGAATTGGTCAAACAAGGAGTTTTCAGGGAAGATTTATATTACCGTATCCATGTAATCAATCTCCACATCCCTCCTTTAAGAGAGAGGCTGGATGATATTCCATTATTGTGTAACCACTTCATCAATAAAATAAATAGTAAAACCAAGAAAAATATTATCGGGGTCGCTCCAGATGTGATTAATCGTTTTCAGAATTACCATTGGCCGGGGAATATTAGGCAATTAGAAAACGTTTTGGAGAGGGCGTTTCATTATAGCCATTCAAAGTGGATTGAACTTGACCATCTACCAAAAGAACTAGATTTACTTGGCACAGGCAACCCATTAACAATTCCTGCAAGACAAGAACAGAATTTAAGTATTGACCGAAAGAAGTCCATTAATCAGACTGAAAAAGAAGTAATTCTCCAAGCATTGAAGAAAAGCAAGGGCAATCGAACGAAGGCAGCCGAACTTTTAGGAGTTAGCAGGACGACACTTTATCAAAAAATGAAAAAGTTTCAAATAAAAGAGGAATTAGAGTTAAGGTTCACCTCTTCCTGAACAAAAAGAAGCAACAATTGGAGAGTTATTCCAATTGTTGCTTCTTTGGCATGTTATCATCACTAAACTGCAAGAAAGGGCTCTCATTTTTACTTTCCTGAGCTAAATATTGTTGCTTTAAGACCGTTTTCTGTATCTTACCAGCTGGAGTTTGTGGAAATTGTTTGACAAACACAACTTGTCTAGGAACCTTATAATCAGCTAAGTGTTTGTTACAGTAAAGAATTACTTCTTCCTCAGTAATGGTTTGCCCCGCTTTAGGCATTATATAGTACCTTCCTATCTCACCTAGAAATGCATCCGGAACACCCACCCCCGCAGCTAAGGCTACTTTTGAATGCTCCATTAAAATATTTTCAACCTCAACTGGGTAAACATTGTATCCCCCTTGAATATACATCTCTTTCTTTCTACCCTTGTACACAACATACCCTTCATGATTAAGATAAGCAATATCACCCGTATAAAGCCAGCCATCCTCGCTAAACACGTTGTTAGTCTCCTTTTCAAGCCCCAAATACCCTTTAGCGGCACATCGTCCCATAATTGCCAACTCCCCAACCTCACCGTTCGGAAGTTCTTTTCTTTTATCGTCAACAATCTTCACCTTGAAATCACCAATCGGCACCCCTATACTTTCTAGCACTTTTGCCATAGAATCCGATAACCTTGAAAGAATACATGCCCCTGATGACTCACTTAAACCATATAAATTTATAATCTTTGCTTCAGGAAGTTGCGATTCAATTGCCAGGCATAATCCAGGGTCAACATTAGACCCTCCGACAATGCAAATTTTTAACGAATTTAAATTATATTTGTTAATTCCAGTATGACTTAACAGCATAATATACATGGTGGGTACCCCACCAAAGACCGTTGGTTTTAATTCATCTATTACTTCTAAAACTTTTTCTGGAATAAACTCTGGAATCAAGACGATGCTTCCACAACTTATTAAGGAACAGTGGACCGTACAAGTAATCCCCCCGACATGGTTAAGAGGTAGACACCCAATCGTGCGGTCATCCTCTTGAATAGATAGATGATCTACCTGCGCTTTAGCTGATTCTAAAATGCTCCTATTTGTAATTAAAGTCCCTTTAGGCTTCCCAGTTGTCCCAGATGTATAGATGATTAGCACCAAGTCATCTTCTTGAACGGTTTGTTTTACTGATTCCAAACCTTCTCTATCCAGCGGGAGACTTAATAAATCATTGAAGCTTAGACTACCTAGAATCCCTTGCTCTAAGAAAATAATTTTTTCAACAGTTGGAATCTTCCCCTTAATCCGCTCTAATAAACTAGAGAACTTAAATCCTTGGTATTCAGAAATGGAAACAATTCCTTTTGCTTTAGAATTATTCAACATATAAACTAACTCTGATTCCCGGTAACGAACGTTTAAAGCTACTACACACACTCCAATTTTCGAGGCAGCAAAATACGTGTAAAGCCATTCTACTTGGTTTAATGCTAGCACCGCTAGACAATCCCCTTTTTCAAACCCTTCCTTTAACAGTGCTGTGGCCAAAATATCGGAGAGCTCATCAAGCTCTTTAAAAGAAACACTTTGTTCACTGCAAATTAAAAACGGCTTATTAGGATACTTAACAACGGCTTCTGACAAAACTTTATGAACAATCCAATTTTGCAAAAAGACCACCCCCAGAAACTTTTCCAACAAAATTCAATTACTCATTAAACTATTATGCAATAATCATGCCAACATCTAATGTGATTGTTTCGTTTAGCTTTATATGTATTTGGGTACTTTTATTTACTACTGTTATAAAATTTTAACAATATGTTCACTAAACGATGATTTATTTGCTCTAAAAATAGTAGTAATCAACTATTGTAAAAAGGGGAGGTCCTAATAAAAGTTCAATGAAAGAAACAAAAGGCATCGGTTAATACCGACGCCTCCAAGTGTCTAGGTTCTTTAGTTTTTAAGTTAATTTAGGCTACGTTCTTAAATTAATTTGTTTTTTTTCAATTATTCCTGTTATTTCTTAAAAAAAACACATTAGGACAAGGCACAATAAAGAAGGTTATACACTTGTATGTTTCTTTACGTATATCCCTAACCGTTTTGCGAGTACCTCATTCATTATTTGGGTTGTTCCTCCACCAATTGCATTAATTCTTGCATCACGCCAATATCTTTGAACAGGGTACTCCATCATATAACCGTTCCCACCATGAATTTGCATTGCAGTATCTGTGACCCTATTTACCATTTCTGCCGCATACGCTTTCGCCATTGTCGCTTCAGTTACAGCATCCTTGCCATTCATATATTTGTAGAGTGCAAGATACGTAATATTTCTTGCTTTTTCAATGTCAATGGCCATATCCGCCATTTTATGACGCAACACTTGAAATTCTGACAATGGTTTATTAAATTGGATTCTTTCCTTGCTGTACTTAATCGTATCTTCCAGCGCTTTATCTGCAAGCGCAACACAAACGATTGCCATGATTATTCTCTCTAATTGAAAATCCTCCATGA
Source organism: Mesobacillus maritimus (assembly GCF_044803185.1). Classification (GTDB taxonomy): domain Bacteria; phylum Bacillota; class Bacilli; order Bacillales; family Cytobacillaceae; genus Mesobacillus_B; species Mesobacillus_B maritimus_B. The sequence continues at coordinate 2,456,832 of NZ_CP085225.1, read as the reverse complement.
TATATTTAAATCCTTCATTTTCAATACCAAGTAAATTTTCCTTTGGTACTCTCACATTATCAAAGAATAGTTCTCCTGTATCAGAAGAACGCCAACCTAATTTCTTCAACTTCTTTCCAACAGAAAATCCTTCCCAACCTGTTTCCACAATGAAAAGACTGATGTTTTTATGTTTCGGTTCTGGTTTGGTTTTAGCAGCTACAATGACAACATCAGCATTCACACCATTTGTAATAAACGTTTTTGAACCATTTAATATATAATGGTCACCGTCTCTTCTAGCTGTAGTTGTAATGGAGGCAACGTCAGATCCCCCTCCAGGTTCGGTAATTCCTAGAGCGGAGATCATCTCCCCTTCAATTCCAGGTAATAGATACTTCTTCTTCTGTTCATGATTTCCAAACTTCCATAACTTTGTCATTGCAATCCCTGTATGTGTGCCAATCGTTGCCTGAACGCCACCAGCCCCACACTTAACCAGTTCTTCAATGAAAACAGCTTCAGTTATAAGGTCCAAGCCACTTCCACCATATTCAGTAGGGAATTTAATTCCTAAGTAACCCATTTCTGCCATTCGTTTAAATAATAATCGAGGTACCTCACCATTTTTTTCCCATTGCTCTACATACGGAGTAACTTCCTTTTGAACAAACTTACGGATCGTTTGGCGAAACATTTCATGCTCTTCGTTAAAAATCCAATGTCCCATCAAAGATTCCTCCTTTGTCTTCTTTTAATGGTTTATTTTACCCTGACAGATCACAGATTTAATGAACGGACTTATTTTGAAGCATTTCTTTAGCTTTTTGGGTAAGTAACTTTTGATTAATTTTACCTTCCGCGGAAATTGGCCATTCGCCCTCCCAAATAAGAATATCTTTTGGAACCTCATAATCTGCCATTTTCCCTTTGCATCTATTCCTTAATTCGTCAGGAGATAGATTACTATCTTGTTTTTTCATTCTAATCCATGCGACTAGCTTTGTTCCCCAAAAATCATCTGGTACACCTAGTGACTGGACATCTTCGATTTCATCCGAGAAGAGGTCAACAAGTTGTAAATTCACTCTATACGTAGAAACATTTTCACCACCGGATTTTATAACGCCTCCTAATCGTCCTAAGAAACGTACATACCCATGCTCCATCGTTCCATAATCCCCACTATGGAAATACCCTTCAGCATCAATGGACTTTTCCGTTTTATCTGGTTGTTTATAGTACCCTTTAAATAAAAGAGGGCTACGATAACAAAGCTCACCTGCTTGATGCTCAGGAAGCTTTTCACCTGTATGGAGATCTTTTACAACTACCTCTACACCTGGAAGTGGTTTCCCGTTAGTAAATTTGTTGATTTTAGAGTTAATGCAATCGTGATCTCCTAAGGCAATTAACCCGCACTGCTCTGTTTGACCAAATAGCATATTAATTACTACTTCCTCGCTATTGCACATTTCAACAGCTAGATCATATGCTTTTGGATCTCCCGCTAAAAGCATTTTCTTTATATTGAAAGAGTAATTGCTGAATTCAGGCAGTTGTTTGATCCCTTGTAGATGGGCGGCAAAAGCAAAAGTCGTCGTAATCTGGTGCTGATGAATAAGCTGAAGAGCTTCTAATGGGGCAAATGAATCCATTATATAGAGGGTTGTCCCTGCATATACTAAATTTAAATTAATTGCATTCAAGCCACCTACATGAAATAGCGGAGAAAAATTAATATACTTATCATCTTCTACTAAACCTGTATTCTTAGCCATGTAGTTAGCGGCTGCCAAAGGTGTTCTCTGATCCAACATTACCGTTTTGGAAACACCTGTAGACCCAGAGGTCTGATACATAATTTGAACGTCGGTTGCGATTTGTGAGTTCACTCGTTTCAAAACTTCATTATCATAATCTTTAGCTTTATCAAATAAAGAAGAAAATGATAGGAATCCGTCATAATTTTTTGAGTCCCCACCTACATGCATAAGATACCTCAAACTAGCTACTTTCTTTGATGCTACCTCATCCCCATTTACTGTATAATCCGTGACTGAATTATTGATTAAATCGATGAAATTTTTTCCCTTATGCTCATCGATTGTGACAATAACTTTCGGGTCGTTCCGTTCAACAATCTCCCTAATTTCGTTTTCTCCCCATAATATGTTAAGCACGTTTATGACAGCACCTACATGAATAGCTCCTAAGTAGAGGTAGATAAACTCAGGGCGAGTTGTTGGTAATACGGTGATACGGTCACCGGGTCTTACTCCTAGTTCAATTAACATAGATGCAGATTTATAGACATTTTTATAAAGTTCTTCAAAGGAAACTTCGCTTCCTTGAAAAACTAGGGCTACTTTCTTGTTGCGAATTTGACAGGTTTCTTGAAAAAGTTCCGGTATGGTCTTCTTACTCCAGCTTGAGTTCGCAATTCTTTCATACAACATATGTTTTCCTCCTCTTAATCTACTTCCTTTCTAACAGCTTCCGCCATTACTTTTATGACAATCTAGTCTTGAAAAAATATCCACCCCAAAAGAAATTTCGGCTAAACTGATAACTTGTATGATTATCATGCAATAAGCATGCCAATTCGAATGGTGATAAATCCCCTGTGTAAATAGCATATTGATAACTTTTCCTTACTACTGTCTCAAAACCTTAACAATCTGTTCATTCTTTAATGCATTTATTTCGTCTGAATTACAAAAAGAAAACACCGGAAATTCCGGTGTAGTTTATTACTCTATTCGATTGTTCTATTAATAGGAAGCAGGTCTCAATTTCCCACTTACAGCACCATTTTCTATTACCCAAACAAACAAAAACCCGCTCACAATGGAGCGGGTTTTCATCTATTTAATCTTCAAATTACTTCATCCACTCAGGCTTTCCAAATCCCTGAAACTCTTCATCAATGATTGTTTCAAACTCGTCTGACTCAACAATCGCTTTGATATCTTGAGCAATTTGAGAACTCTCGTTAGCGGTCGTTACTGCCACAACATTACGGTAAGGGTCAAGCATGTTTTCAAGTGCTAATGCGCTTAGTAAATCCATCTTTGCAGCTAGAGCAAAGTTTCCAGGAACAGCAGCTAAATCAGCACTATCAACAGAACGAGGAAGCTGTCCAGCTTCAATGGGTTGGAACACTAAATTTTTTGGATTTTCAACAATATCTTTTTCGGATACCGTTAGTGGGTCTGCATTCTCGTCGACTTTAATTAGGCCCTGATCTTGAAGAGTGTTAAAAGCGCGAGCTGCGTTTGTTGGATCGTTTGGTACAGTAACTGTTGAACCGTCTTTAACTTCATCAACAGACTTGTACGTGTTTGAATAGATACCCATCGGTGCTGTCGGTACAGAAATCAATCCTGTTAATTCCATGTTGTTTTCTTTTTCAAAGTTTTCAAGGTAAATCGAATGCTGAAATAGGTTTGCTTGTATATCGCCATTATCTAACGCTTTGTTTGGCTGAATATAATCACTAAATTCAACCACTTCAACTTTGTAGCCCTTTTCTTCTAAGCCTGGTTTAATTGCTTTTGTTACCATGTCACTATACGGTCCAGCTGTGGCACCAATTTTAATTTCCTTTGACTCTTCTGATCCTGCATCCTCACTCCCACTGCTCTCAGTGCTTCCACATGCAGCAAGTGTCCCTGCAACAAATAATAGAATGAATAAAGACAACCATTTTTTCATATTATTTTCCCCTTTTCTTTTTTATCTTTGGCTCTTTTCTCAACTTTGTTGGTTTGAAAATAAAAACAATGGATTCCACCAAATCTTGGTTGCAAAAAAAACCACAATTATGAGAAAAGAGCTTACAAACGTTTTTAAAACCTTTTAACTAGCTGTTCTTACGTTAAAATCGGCACTTGGATTTTAACACCAATCTTTACGAAAAAAGCCTTATCTTTTATCGACAACTTTGGCGATAAAATCACCAAGGAGCTGAATAACCTGAACTAAAATAATTAGAATAAGAACTGTTGCAATCATAATCGTATTATCATATCGATAATATCCGAAGCGAATCGCCAAATCCCCGATTCCGCCGCCACCTACGGTTCCAGCCATGGCCGAAAATCCGATTAAACTAATCAGCGTTAATGTGACACCAGATATGATTCCCGATCTCGCCTCAAGAAGTAGTACATCCTTAATAATCATCCATGGTGTGGCACCCGCAGCAATGGCGGCTTCAATGACACCTTTATCAATTTCGCGCATCGCCGTCTCAACAATCCGAGCAAAAAACGGAATTGCCGCAACCGACAAGGAGACACTTGCAGCGGCAGGTCCAATGGTGGAACCAACTATTGCGTCGGTTAACGGGAGTAGCGCAACAAGTAATATAATGAAAGGAATTGATCGAACTAAATTCACGACAAAACCTAAAATCGTCTGAGCAAACCTATTTTCCATAAACAACCCTTTGTCTGTCACATATAACAAGATTCCAACTGGTAAGCCAATGATGATCGCTACCCCTAATGATATTGAAATCATATAAATCGTTTGAAAGAAAGCTCTGTTGATTTCAGGAAGAAGTTCCACGAAATGCTGAAAATCAAAGCCCATCTCGTACCACCTCCACTTGAGCTGCCCGTTCCTTGATATACTGAAGGGCTGATTGAACTTCCTTTTCCTGTCCCCTTAGTTCCATAATAAAAATCCCGAGTGGCATTTCTTGGATGTATTCAATTGAACCATGAAGGAAATTCCCTTTGACATTGAATTGCTGAAGTGTATCCGAAATGACCCCTTCCCCGGCAACCTCCCCTTTAAACGTCACTTTCACGATTGGTCCGTCACAACGATGTAAAATAATGTCAGGAACATCAAAGGAAACGACACTTTCAATGAATTCTTTTGTTAGATCTGTCTCAGGGCTCGCAAAGATGTCATAAACAGACCCTTGTTCAATCACTCTGCCATCCTGCATGATGGCCATGCGATTACAAATTTCCTTCACCACATTCATCTCATGTGTAATTAACACAATCGTGATGTTTAGTTCGTCATTGATTTTTTTCAATAACCTTAAAATGGACTTCGTGGTGGTAGGGTCAAGTGCTGACGTTGCTTCATCGCAAAGCAGAACAGCTGGGTTATTAGCAAGAGCCCTTGCGATTGCCACCCTCTGTTTCTGCCCGCCACTGAGCTGGGAAGGATAAACATCTCTTTTATCCGCAAGGCCGACCATTTCAAGCAACTCTTCGACACGTTCCTTCATTTTATTAGCCGGAAACTTTGCTGCCTTTAATGAGAATGATACATTCTCAAATACGGTTTTTTGACTGATTAAATAAAAGTGCTGAAAAATCATCCCAATCTTTAGACGAGCAAGTCGTAACCTCTCCCCCTTCAAAGATGTAAGATCTGTACCATTAACGGTAATTTGACCAGTTGTTGGTCTCTCTAATAGATTGATGCACCTGAGCAACGAACTTTTGCCTGCACCAGAGTATCCAACGATTCCAAAGATTTCTCCTTCTAGAATCGAGATCGAAACGTCGTCTACGCCTTTTACTTGTCCTTTTTTCGTATTGTAAACTTTTGAAAGATTATGAATTTCAATCATACCACTACCTCTTTTTCTACAAAGTTCTACAAAGTTCTTCTTTGAGAAACACTAACTGCCTAGTAAAAATGCCCCTTTCATCTGAAAGAGGCATCGAAATACAATAAATCTCGACTTATCTTTCAGAATGGAAACATTCTGCAGGAATTGGCACCTTCCCAAATTGGGGGTTGCCGGACGTCATCGGGCACAGTCCCTCGGTCACTCTGGATAAGTTTATTAATTTTTTAAATTTTTTATATAGTTATGATAGTACTAATCTATTACTATCTTGTCAATAATAAAAATAGTTTTTTTATATAATTTTTCTGTTCATCATTTAAGACTTATATAAATCCGTTCGTCTATCTTCATAAATAGGAATCCTATTCCGGACATCCTCTACTTCCTGGAGATTAATCTCTAGATAATATATTCCCTCACCTGTTTTTTTGCTTAACATAACTTCTCCCCACGGGGCAATAACCATCGAATGACCATTAAATTCATTATTCGGATCAGTTCCAACTCGGTTAACGGCGACAACAAAGCATTGATTTTCAATGGCACGTGCTTGTAAAAGAAGCTGCCAGTGGTCGATTCGTAGTTTCGGCCATTCAGCAGGGACAAAAATTACTTTTGCGCCCGCTAAAGTGTGGACGCGAATCCATTCCGGAAAACGTAAATCATAGCAAATTACACCGCCACAAACGATACCATCCAATTCAAAAACATTGTCTCTTTGCCCTTGTTCCATAAAAAGATGCTCATCCATTAATTTAAATAAATGGGCTTTGTCGTACTCTGCGATGATGTTTCCGTTTCGGTCCGAAACATACATCGTGTTATAAAAACGATTTTCCTTTTTAGTTGCGACAGAACCCCCGACAATATTTACGTTATGTTTTTTTGCTAGTCTTGACAATATCTCTTTTGTTTTAAGCCCATTTTCATCTGCCAACTCACTGAGCCTATCAAGAGCATAAGCTGTGTTCCACATTTCTGGAAAAACAATGACATCCACATCGGACTTCACTGCTTCCTCAATATACTTTTCAACAGCTTGATAATTTTTCTCTGACTCACCAAATAAGATGTCCATTTGAACAATTGCTAACTTCATATGATTTCACCTCTAGACAATTATATTTAAAGGTTATAGAATTTGAAATATTATCGCAATGATTTTTTAAAGAGGTGGATTATATGGAATACTCAGATAAATTAAAAAAACTACCTGTTCAATTCTTTGCAAGCCTTGTCAATAAAGTGACCAAAGCTGTGAATGAAGGCCGAGACATCATCAATTTAGGGCAGGGAAACCCCGATCAGCCTACTCCTGCCCATATTGTTAAAGCATTACAAGCTGCAGCTGAAGATCCACAGACACATAAATACTCTCCATTCAGAGGGATTTCCGAGCTAAAAGAAGCAGCGGCTGAATATTATCGTAAGCAATATGGAGTCACCGTTGACCCTAATACCGAAGTCGCGATTCTTTTTGGCACAAAAACTGGGCTTGTTGAACTTCCAATGTGCTTGTTAAATGAAGGAGACCTCATGCTCTTACCTGATCCTGGATACCCAGATTATTTGTCGGGTGCAGTGTTAGCAAACGTTGACTATAAGACCTTCCCACTAAAGGCTGAGAACAAATTTCTACCTGATTACAAGGCTATCCCATCAGAGCAAAAGGAAGCAGCAAAATTATTGTACTTAAATTATCCTAATAATCCAACGGGGGCCACAGCAGATCATGCTTTTTTTGAAGAAACCGTCGAATTTGCGAAAAAGCACAATATCACGGTACTACATGATTTCGCCTATGGAGCCATTGGGTTTGATGGTCAAAAGCCCACGAGTTTCCTAGAGGTAGAGGGTGCTAAGGAAATTGGGGTCGAAATGTATACCCTCTCGAAAACTTATAATATGGCTGGTTGGCGAGTTGGCTTTGCGGTCGGAAACCCAATCATTATTGAAGCGCTCAATCTGATACAGGATCATTTATACTGTAGCCTTTTTCCAGGAATCCAAAGGGCAGCAGCGATAGCTTTAACTGAAGACCAAAGCTGTGTGGATGAACTTGTTCAACGATATGAAGGACGCCGAAATGCCCTTATTCAAGCTTGTCATAATATTGGTTGGCAGGTTGAAGCTCCTTCAGGGTCCTTCTTCGCGTGGTTGCAGGTACCTGATGGGTATACTAGTGAGGCATTTGCTGATCTTTTATTGGAAAAAGCAAGTGTAGCAGTCGCGGCCGGAAATGGGTTTGGCGAATATGGAGAAGGGTATGTTCGCGTTGGATTATTGGTGAACGAAGATCGGCTGATTGAGGCTGTTGAACGGATCGGTCAATTAAGTCTATTTAACACATAAATAAAAAGGCGAATATTTTTCATTCGCCTTTTTCTATAAATATTAATATTGACTATTCTTATTTACACTTAGAGTTGGTTCCTTTGTATGAGCATTTTTAATAATTAAAAATAGAATCTCTATTGATAATAATAAAAAACCTAATGGAACAAAATATAGGATAGGATAATATGAAATGATTGTACCTTTCATACTGAAACCTAGCGTTTCTTGGGTACCAATAAGCGCATATTGAAGTCCATAAAAGGTTAGTAGCAAAAATAAGATCAGCTCTAATACTAGTAACATCATAAAAATATTATGCTGATGTCTAGTTTTAAGCTTAACTACGAACATTTCAATTCTTGGCATAATGCCCGAACTATAGGCAAATGCTAGCCCTGGAAAAAAGGCTAATGGCATTAGGAAATACTGGGTAATTTCATAGCTTCCTAATAAACTTGCATTTAAGAGATTTCGGAGTATAACATCAGCTACAATAAATAACATCATGATGAAAATTGTGCTTCCACTTAAAATTAACCCACCTAGTTTGATATGTTCAAAAACTTTATATGCCTTATTCAACTAAAATCCCTCCTTATCTAAAAGAGTAGCCATTAATTGTTGTCTCCCTTCCAATATCCTTACATTAAACTTGGAAGCCACGTAACAAGACTCGGGAAAATAATCAACAAACCACAAACAACTATAGCTAGCACCACTGCAATGACCATTGATTGACGGAACAACCTTTCAATAGGGATCCCTGTCACACCCGAAACTGCAAAAACACTTAGTCCAACAGGAGGTGTAAGGAGACCGATTGTACAAATGACAGACACAAGAATACCGAACCAGAGTAAATCAACATTCATCTCTTGAACAATTGGTAATAGGACCGGTGTTGCCATGATAATAACTGCTCCACCTTCAATAAACATAAAGAGAAGAAAATAAATAAGCGAGAGTAAGATTAATACAACAACCGGATACTCAATAAGTGGACCCAAGGCATTTATTAGTTCCTTTGGAAGTTGAGAGACTGTAATAAAACGCCCGAAAATCTGAGCTGTTACCATAATAAGCAAAACCATAGTTGTTATTTTCACCGTTTCCGCAAAAGATTCAACGAAAAACTGTTTATTTACTTTCCCTAATAAGAGTGCCGTAATAAAGCCGATAAACGCTCCAACCGCACCTGCTTCGGTTGGCGTAAATACGCCCGAATATATGCCTCCAAAAATAGCTAGCACAATGATGAGCCCAATAGAGGCAACGAAAATACCCCTTGATATAGTTAGTTGTTGTCGTTCCTCTTCTTCATCCTCTTTTTCCTCAACTAACCCAGCAGCAGTTTGATCACCACGGGTATGTAGAAATAGCATTACTCCTATAATAACGAGTGTCATTAATATCCCAGGAATTATTGCAGCAATAAACAGAGTACCAATTGGTGTTTCTGTTACAACACCATATAAGATTAGAATAATACTTGGTGGAATGATCCCTGATAAAGATCCAGCAGCAGCGATGGTTGCCCCCGCAATATCATCACGAAAACCATGTTTCTTTAGCTCCGGAACGGCAACCTGCCCTAAAGCAGCTGACGAACCAGACGTAGACCCCGATACAGCGCCTAGGAAAGCACCAATGATGACGGTTAACACACCTAGCAACCCTGATTGCCCTTTAGATAGATTAAATACAATACCGTACATATCACGAACAATTCCAGATTTCACGATAAACTGTGCCATTAAAACAAATAAAGGAATCGTTGTTAAGGTATAACTCGCAACTTGTTTATAAGGGTTACTTTGTAGAAAAGAAGTGATGTAAGCAGGACCTTCTAATAATATTATGCCAATTATCCCGATACTGAGTAATACAGAATGAACATGCAATCCTAAAAATAAAAATATCGCAAAAAGGAAAAGCATCAATAGGTAAAATACTTCAATTGGCATCTTAACACTCCCTTCTAATTAGAAATGAAGGAAAGGGGGCTTCCCCTTTACCTTCTTTTTCATTTATTCAATATTCATAACTTCTTCTGGTACCGTACCACCTTGTTCAACAATTAAATCTCTCCAAAGCTTAGCCATTTCTTTCCCCGGGTGACCATTCTTTTCAACTTGGTCAATCCATTGGAACCAAGTATCTTCCACACCTTTTACTAAAAGGTCCTTTGCTTCCTGGTCTAGCTCATCTATTGTTGCAAAAACAGCACCTTTATCTTCTGCATAGGTTCGATTTTCCTCTGAACGATCCATCCAAAGTTGTGCGCCATCAAGAATTTGGTCATAGGATATTTCCTCCATAATTTTCTGGATATCCTCTGGTAAGCTATTCCACTTTTCTTCCGTCATAGCCCACGCTCCCGTATAATGTCCGAGATTGATTCCTTCCAGTGTGTAATTAAACACATCTTGCATCCCATATCCCGTCCAGTCAGCGATACTAAAGAAGCTACCCTCAAATGCACCACGATTGATTGCATCAAACATATCCGCTGATGGCATTGAAATCGTATTAATCCCTACGTTTTTCGCGAAAATTTCATGAACCCTAGATGGGGAACGAAGTGAAACATTTTGGAAGTCTTTGACTGTTTTAAACGGATAGTCTTTAGTTGAAATAACATATTGTTCTGTAGTTGGTGTCGCAAATACTTTTAATCCCTTTGATTGGTATTCCAATTCATTAAACGACTTTCCATCTATCAACTCTTTGTCACTTTCTACAAGGTCGGCATAAGCTTTAGTCGCAAGCATTGTATCAGAGTCTAGCAACGGAAGCATTGTGACTTCACTTAAAGGAAATCGTTGCGGATCATAAAGTGGCCACAATGGTGCGGCAATATCAATTGTCCCATTCTGAAGAGCTTGTAATTCTTCATTAACCGGGATGAGCTCTTGGTTAGCGTAAAATTCAAACTTTACACGTCCATCTGTCTCTTTTTCGACCCTTTCCATCCATGGCTTGAAATAGCCTGCCCACCACCCATTTTGGGTACTTAAGGCGGAGGAGAGTTTTAATACAATTGTCTCTCCATTATTTCCATCCTCATTTCCAGATTCCGTTCCACCTCCACTACTTGGTTGCTGTACACATCCAGAGAATAATAAAGCAAATATGATTAACGAAAAAAGGATCTTCAGCTTCTTCATTCTTATCACTCCATTTTTTTATTGGCGAACTATTGACCTGCAAACTAATGAAACAAAGCATTAATATAGAAAACGTTTTCATCTTTAAAGACATTTTCTAACTGCGTTTACATCAAGAAGCCTATTTACTCCAGTTCCTATAGAACTAGAACTTTCAGATTCTCTATGCATATAACTCTCTTAATTTTCCTTTTACAATTTTTCCTGAACTTGTTTTCGGCAATTCTTTCACAATCTCAAATTTTGATGGTACTTTGTAGGTTGCTAATCTTTCTTTACAAAATGCCTTTAATTCCTCAATTATATTGACGAAATGTTCAGATTTTAGAGTTAAGACCGCTTTCACCATCTCTCCTCTTTCCTCATCCGGATACCCTATGACAGCAACCTCTAAAACTGCCGGATGCTGGTATAATATTTCTTCTATTTCTCGCGGATAAACATTAAACCCTGAACGAATAATCATATCTTTTTTTCGATCAACAATATATAAATATCCTTCCTTATCCAGCTTCGCAATATCCCCAGTTCTAAACCAGCCTTCAACAAAGGCGTAATTGTTTTCCTCTGTCCGATTATAATACCCCTTCATGACATTTGGTCCCTGAACCAATAACTCCCCAGATTCTCCTATCGGAACCTCTTCAAGAAGATCATTGACTATTTTAACGTTTACATCATGAATAGGGAGGCCAACACTACCTAATTTTTTTCTACCGTGTGGTGGATTCACCGATACTACTGGGGAACATTCTGTTAGCCCATAGCCTTCAACAATTTCAAACCCAAAGATTTCAGTCCATTTTTCAAAAATATGTTCCGGTAAAGGAGATGCACCTGTATATGCAAATCTTAACTTCAATTGATACCTATTTATCTCTGGGTCATTCAACATGTAAGTGTACATGGTTGGCGGACCAAAGAAGAATGTTGTCCTCTGTTCTTCCATCGTACTTAATGTTTTGGTACTTGATTTCCATCTCGATAACATAAAGCTGAACCCACCACAATAAAGCGTGGTATTCAAACAGTTTGATTGTGCAGCAATATGAGATAATGGGGGTACGATTAATGTTTTATCCTTCTCGTTTAAATCGAATGCTTCCGCAAAAGTTTTAGCATTATGAAAAAGATTATGATGAGTAAGAACCGCACCTTTAGGTAGACCTGTAGTTCCAGAAGTGTATAAAATGGTACAATCTTCCGTGTCGACCCCAACTATTAACCGTTCGGCTGGCCCGTCTTGTAGAAGATCACTAAAACCTTGATCGGTAGGAAGTAAATATTTCGGATTACAAACGAGCTTTGTTTTTTTTAGTATGTTATTTACAGCTTCATTCGTGACAATAATTGTAGGAGCACTATCATTGATAATGATTTCGAACTCCCTTGAAGTTAGTGCAGGATTAATCGGGACGTTAATCGCCCCTACACGCATACTAGCATAATAACTTATTACAAACTCCGGAGAGTTTTCGAGAATAATGGCAATGCGCTCACCTTGCTTAATCTCATTTAAGTAAAATTGGTTTGCAAGCTTTTGGACTTTTTCATTTAATTCCCTATAAGTATAAGTACCTCCTTCCCAGCCAAGTGCTAAATTTTCAGGTTTGCTTTCTGCATGCTTTTGTAAAAGCCTATCTAAATTCAAATGATCTTACCCCCTAAAGGTTAAATGTTACTATTTTCAATTATGACGGATATCCCTTGCCCCCCACCTATACATAAGCTAGCCAATCCGTATCGTTTATTTCTTCTTTGTAACTCGTATGAAAGTGTTAATAGTAGTCTTGCACCACTAGCTCCGACCGGATGACCTAGAGCAATGGCACCACCATTTACATTTAGCTTATTTAAATCAAATCCTAACTCTTTTTTAACAGCAAGAACTTGAACCGCAAACGCTTCATTTACTTCTATCAAATCGATATCTTCCATTTGTAAGTTTGCCCTTTTTAACGCCTGTAGTGTTGCTGGAACTGGACCTATTCCCATAACTTTTGGGTCAACACCTGCAATGCCCCAAGATACGATTCTTGCCAAAGGTTGAATTCCGTGTTTTTCAATCAACTGATCATCACCAAGAACCAAAGCACCTGCACCATCATTGATTCCACTTGCTGTAGCCGCGGTGACACTACCGTCTTTTTTAAAGGCAGGTCTTAACCTTTGAATCTTTTCCAAAGTAGTTTCTGGTTTGTGATGTTCATCTTCTCCTAATAACAATTCCCCTTTTGCATCTAGAACAGGCGTAATTTCCCTTTTAAGGATCCCCTGCTCTTTAGCCTTTGACACACGATTTTGACTTAACAAGGCGTAATCTTCTTGTTCTTCACGGGATATTTGATATTTGTCCGCTAGGTTTTCAGCTGTCATTCCCATTCCTAAACCACAATATTGGTCAACTAATGTAGCAGATAGGACATCTTCAAAATGTGGCACTCCCATTTTGATGGTATTAAAACGGATATCTCTTACGACATGAGGGCTCATTGACATATTTTCAGCTCCACCTGCAACTGCCCCACTCGCCTCATCTAACCTAATTGCTTGTGCAGCATTTACCACCGCTTGAAGTCCGGATCCACATAAACGATTGACCGTAAGCGCTGGTGATGTCTCCGGGATACCTGCTTTTAAGGAAATATGCCGTGCAAGATACGGTGAATTTGTACTAGAATGAATGACATTCCCAAAAAATGTTTGATCAATTTCCTCTACTGGTACTTTGCTTTTTTTTAACGCCTCCTTCGTTGCAATCGCACCTAAGTCTGTTACCTCGGTATTTTTTAAATTTCCACCAAACGTTCCAAACGCCGTTCTCGCTCCTTCAATTACATAAACATTTTTCATTATCATACTTCCCCCTATTTCCCAGTAAATTTTGGTGTTCTTTTTTCAAGAAAGGCACTGACGCCTTCTTTCGCATCCTCGCTTACAAACATTTCCGAAAATAATTCCATTTCATACCGAAGACCTTCTGCTAATGGAAGATTTACTCCATGTTGAATGGTCTTTTTTATCCTTTGTATGGCAACTCGCGGCTTTTCTTTAAGGATATTAGCCCAGTTCATCGCTTCTTCTTCCACAGTCGCAGCAGCTACGATCTTGTTAACGAGTCCCAACTCCTTTGCTTCTTCTGCATTGATTGGCGCCCCAAACATAATCAATTCCATCGCTTTAGATTTTCCTACTAACCTTGGCAAACGCTGGGTTCCACCAGCTCCTGGAAATATCCCTAAATTCACTTCAGGCAACCCCATTTTTGTATGTTCATCACATAAACGGAAATCGCAGGCGAGTGCGAGCTCTAACCCACCACCCAATACATGACCTTTCAAGGCAGCAATCACAGGTATTGGTAGCTGTGTTAATAATTCAAATGCCTTATGAAAACCAACTGTCAACGACAGGTCTTTTCTCCCAAGCCTAGACACAAATTGAGTAATGTCTGCTCCAGCTGAAAAAGCTTTTTCCCCAGCTCCTTTGATCACTAATACATTTACTTCTTCGTTGCGATATAACTCTTCCAAAAAAGTCGTCATTTTTTCAAAGACTGCTGGATTCAGAGGATTATATGGCGGCCTATTAATTTCCATGACCGCTACTTTCCCTTCTATTTTGCATAAAAGTACTTCTTCCATCTCTTTTCCTCCTTAACGATAAGTATAAAATCCTCTTCCTGTTTTTCTTCCCAAATCCCCTGCCTCTACCATTTTTTTCAGTAATGGACAAGGCCGATACTTTGGATCGTTAAATCCTTCATACAACGCCTCCATTGCCCATAGAGCAGTGTCTATTCCAGCCATATCAATGGTTTTTAGTGGACCCATCGTATGTCCATACCCGTCAATAAACCCTTGATCAATCTCTTCTGGAGTTCCTACTCCTTCCATTACAGCAAAACAAGCCTCGTTAACCATTGGCAGCCAAATTCGATTCATAAGGAATCCAGGATAGTCCTTTTCTGCTGTAATCATTCGTTTCCCAAGTTTTTCTCCTACTTCTCTAGCAAACTCATAGGTTTCTACCGATGTTTTATAGCCTTTTACAAGTTCTAATAAGGGCATCATTGGGACTGGACTAAAGAAATGCATCCCAATTACTTTCTCTGGTCTTGTGGTTACACTAGCAATCTTCGTAATCGATAAAGATGATGTATTGGTAGCAAGTAAGCAATCATCCTTGGCTAATTGATCGAGCTTTTTAAACGTATCCTTTTTAAGCTCCAGTCTTTCTGGGACAGCTTCAATGATGACATCAGCTTGCGATACGGAATCCCATTGAGAAGAAAAGGTGAGTTTTGAGAGAACATCTTCTCGATTTGTTATCTTGTTTTTTTGTGCTAACCGATCAACAGAATCTGTAATTCTATTTTGAGCTTTTTCAAGCGATGCTTCTGAGACATCAATTATGGTTACATTGAGACCGGCTTGCGCAGCAACCTGGCCGATTCCTGATCCCATCAAACCTCCACCAATTACCGTTACATTCATTCTCAACAACTCCTTGGATTTTTTACACAGCTATTCCTTTAACTTACACTTAACATCACAGTTGACTATTTAAGTGCATTTGCAATAATTTCCTTCGCAATAATGATTCTTTGTATTTGATTGGTTCCCTCATATATTTGAGTGATTTTAGCATCCCTCATCATTCTCTCAACGGGATAATCCTTTACATATCCATAGCCACCTAATAACTGAACCGCATTCGTAGTGACCTCCATAGCAACATCCGATGCGAAACATTTTGCCATCGATGAGTTTGCAACCACATTCGAATCATGTTGATCAAGCATCATCGCCGCTTTTAAAACAAGTAATCTAGATGCTTCTATTTTCATCGCCATGTCTGCAAGCATCGATTGGACCATTTGAAAATGATGGAGAGGTTTATTAAATTGCTTTCTCTCAATCACGTAATCTAAACAATGCTCATAAGCTCCACGAGCAATGCCTGTGGCTTGGGCACCAACTACAGGTCTTGTTTCGTTGAATACGTTCATTAAAATTTTGAATCCGTCTCCCTCATCGCCCAGCATATTTTCCTTAGGAACCATGACATTCTCCAGGAAAACTTCCCTTGTTACAGACCCTCTAATTCCCATTTTTTCTTCTTTCTTTCCGAACGTAAGGCCAGGTGTTCCCTTTTCTACTATGAAGAGAGTTACACCACGAGTGCGGTTTTCTGATGTTCTCGTGACAAAAACATAGATTTCAGATTCACCTGCATTCGTAATAAATACCTTATGGCCATTCAAGCGATAGGAATCACCTTCCCTGACCGCTGTCGTCCTTAGGCTTGATACATCCGATCCTGCCCCGGGTTCCGTGATTCCAAAAGAACCTAGGACTTGACTGGTTGCGAGCAGAGTCACATACTTACGTTTTTGTTCTTCTGTTCCGGCTATCAGAAAAGGAGCAATTGTTAAAGCCTGTGTCGATAACGAAACCGACGTTGATGCACAAACTGCAGCAATTTCCTCGACAACAGCCACATGGCTAACCATATCCGAACCTACTCCTCCATATTTTTCTGGAACATGGATACCAAAGAATCCATTCTCTGCTAAAGTTTTAAGGTTTTCCCATGGTGTCTCGCCCTTCTCATCTACCTCTTTTGCCCGGGGGGCGATTTGTTCTTTTGCGATTTTTTTGGCAACACTCTGAATCATGTTCTGTTGTTCAGTAAGTAGCACAATTGTCCCTCCATTTCTTTACCTTCTTAAGCTAATGAATTTTTTGCCTTTATCAGTCTCTAAATGTTGGCTCTCTATGTTCCAAGAAGGCTCCCATGCCTTCCACAGAGTCAGGGTAATCAAACAATAATGCGAATGATTGCATTTCTTGGTCGAAATGTCCTTGATTCAATTGCCAATATTTTTGATTAATTAATTTTTTTGCAGTAGCTATCGCCATTTTACTTTTAGAAGCTAGTGAGTTTCCTATTAGGATTGCTCCCGATAGAGGATCCTCAAAAAGATCACTGATAATAGAAAGTTCCATCGCCTTACTTGCTGTTATCATTTCACCAGTTAAAATCATTTTACAAGCTGCTGTCCGTCCTGCTACTTCAGTTAATCTAGAAATTCCGCCACTTCCAGGAATAATTCCAAGATTGACTTGGGGGAGACCAAACATGGCATTGTGCCCTGCCACGCGGAAATCGCAAACCAGTGCCAGTTCCATACCACCACCTAGGCAGTACCCATTAATAGCCGCAATGTATGGTTTTGTAGATTGAATGATAGAGAGCTGGAGCGCTTTCATTTTTCCTGCCATTTCCAAAGCCTGCGAGACCGACATCCCCGTCATCTCTTTTATATCAGCCCCAGCAAAAAATACATCCTTCTCTCCTGTCAAAATGACACAGTTTATTTTATCGTCCTCGTTTAGTTCTTTACATGCTCTAGTTAACTCTACTATCAAGTCTGAATTAAGCATATTTCTTGATGGTCGGCAAAGGACGTTTATAACGGCAACTTTATGTCTTTTTCGTTCTATGAAAAGATACTGATATTGATCCATTTGCCCCTCCATTTCATGAATTTATTCTATATAACAACAATGCAATATTCGTGCCAACAGTGAAAACCTCAATGCAACAACGTTTGTGCAACTCTAAATTCGTAAACGGTGAATGTTTTCACCATTCAAAAGGAAAAATTTCACCAACCCTTGCTGCCAATATAAAAAGTGGTGAAATTTATCACCACTTCTTCTAAATGCCTAGTTTTTTAATTTTCTTTACAAGTGTAGAATGATCAACTTCTAAGTACTTTGAAGCCTCACGGATGGATTTATAACGGTTTAGTGCCAGTTTTATCATTTTCCTTTCCATAGATTCTCTGAGTTGTTTTAAAGGAATGATCTCTTCTTCGCGTTCATTTGGTATCTCCCCTGACATTTCCCTAGGTAGATCGGTTGGTCTTACTTTATTTCCTTCTGTTAAAATGACCAATTGCTCAATGGTATTCTCGAGTTGACGTACGTTTCCTGGCCACCGATACTCCATTAAAATTTTCTTTGTTTCTTCTGTGATGACTTTATTAGCAGAATATTTTGAATTATACTTTTTTAAAAAATGTTTACCTAAAGGTGGAATATCTTCTTTCCTTTCTCTTAAAGGCGGAATATGGATTGGAATTACATTTAACCGATAATATAGATCTTCTCTAAAGGTTCCTTCTAGGACAAGCTTTTTTAAGTCACGATTTGTCGCAGCCAGGAAACGGACATTGATTTTTTTTGTTTTCGTTCCTCCAACTTTGGTAATTTCTTTCATTTGAATGACCCTTAATAATTTTACTTGTAGATGTATTGGCATTTCCCCAATTTCATCTAGCAGAACAGTCCCACCATTTGCCACTTCTAGTAACCCTGGTTTTGAAGCAACTGCTCCTGTAAATGCCCCTTTTTCATAACCAAACAACTCTGCCTCCATTAATGATTCTGGGATTGCACCACAGTTTATTTGAATATAAGGGGAATCCTTCCGATCACTCATTTTATGTATTGTTTTTGAGATGACCTCCTTGCCCACCCCTGATTCACCAACAATTAGGAGACTCGCTTCTGTTTTTGCCACTTTATATACTTTTTCCTTTAAGGCTTTTGTTTTATAAGAATTTCCAATCCAGTCTTCCGTTTTTAATGCTTGTTCCCTTAGCTGCTGAAGCTCGGAGTAATTTATGTTTAATTGATTATGATGTTCTTTGTGCAATTCATTTAACGAAGATAACTCACGATAATTTGCAACATAGCAAAGGAAATTTCCGGAATCATCGTAAACTGGTTTACTTGTGATAAACACTTCAACTCCCGTGCATACCTTTTGAGAAATGGTTAACGGGTCCTTTTTTAACACTTTTATTGATTGACTAATAATGATTCCTTCATTCCTCATTTCTCTTGTCGTTTTACCGACAATATCGGTAATTGGGATACCAGAGATTTGCTCCACTACTTTGTTTGCATAAAAGATACGTCCAGTAGAATCAGCTAGCAAGAAACCTTCATAGGATTGCTCAATTGCTGTTAAAAGTAACTCCTGATTCACTTGTGATAGTGTGGAAAGACTCAATATCAGTCACCCTTTCTTATTAAAATGCTAGTGATACCAACGGATGGAAACAAAGGCATTCCGGCTTTACCTTACCTATAAAGACCTTTATGTATAATTCAACCGTGAAATTAAATAGCGAACAGTAGTTAGTACTGTTCGCTGTTTATTAAAATGCCTCTAACTTAACATCTTCGCTCACAATCAAATCTGCTTCTGTACACTCCCGAATCTGTTCAACGGTAAAGTCTTTGGCCACTTCAATTAGCTTTAACCCATTTTCGGTAACCTGCATTACAGCACGGTCGGTAATGATACAGTCAACCACACCCTTACCGGTTAGTGGTAAGCTACACTCTTTCAGGATTTTAGATTCACCGTGTTTATTAACATGCTCCATGATAACGATGGTTTTTCGTGCTCCATGGACTAAATCCATTGCACCACCCATCCCTTTCACCATTTTCCCAGGAATCATCCAGTTAGCTAGGTCACCCGTCTGGGAAACTTCCATCCCACCTAGAATCGCCACATCCACATGACCACCACGAATCATCGCAAACGATTCGGCACTATCGAAATAGACGGAACCCGGGATGACTGTAACGGTTTCTTTTCCGGCATTGATTAAGTCAGCATCGACATCATTTTCCGTAGGATAAGGCCCAATTCCAAGGAGTCCATTTTCTGACTGAAGGACAACCTGCTTGTTTTCACTGATAAAATTGGCCACCATTGTTGGCATTCCTATCCCTAAGTTCACATAGTTGCCATCTTCAATTTCCTTTTCAGCACGTCTAGCAATTTTTTCCCTTGTATTCACCAATACCCCTCCTTTATGACCTAATCGTTCTCCGCTCAATTCTCTTTTCTTGCTCTCCTTGGATGATGGACTGAACATAGATTCCTGGTGAGTGGATAAAATTCGGATCTAATTCTCCAACCTCGACAAGGTTTTCTACTTCAGCAATTGTCACCTTTCCAGCGGCCGCCATCATTGAATTGAAGTTGCGGGCTGTTTTTCGATAGACAAGATTCCCCATTTTATCTGCTTGAAAGGCACGTACGAGACTGTAATCAGCTGTTAAGGATTCCTCGAGAAGATATTCCTTGCCATTATACTCACGAACTTCCTTCCCTTCTGCTATTGGTGTTCCCACACCAGCAGGCGTAAAGAAAGCAGGTATGCCCGCGCCTCCCGCACGAATCTTTTCGGCTAAAGTTCCTTGTGGAGTTAGTTCTACCTCAATTTCTCCGGAAAGAAGCTGCCGCTCAAATTCTTTATTTTCTCCAACATAGGAAGCTATAATCTTCTTAATCTGTTTGTTTCGCAACAATAGACCAAGTCCCCAATCATCGACGCCACAATTGTTTGAAATAATCGTCAAATCTTTTGTACCTTTTTCAGCTAATGCTTTAATCAAATTTTCGGGTATCCCACATAAGCCAAATCCACCCACCATTAAAGTCATGCCGTCCTTAATGCCTTCAACTGCTTCCGTAAAATCCGAATAAATCTTTTTCATTCATTTCCCTCCTTATAGCAGGATTGAGTTTACTCCTTCACCCAAAGATGTTAGGACAATGTTTGTTAAACTGGATAAACTCCGTGCTTGCGTTCAGAGAATACTAGGTACTTAGACATATAGACTTCCAGGCGTGAAGCTAGTTCCTCACGAAGACGATTTGGTTCCACAACATCGTCAATGATTAGTTCCGATGCAAGTCGATAAATATCAATATCTTCCTTATATTCTTCACGTTTTTCAGCGATGAAAGCTGCTCTCTCTTCTTCAGGAAGTGCGGCAATTTTATTTGCATAAACAGCGTTAACAGCCGCTTCTGGACCCATCACAGCAATTGCAGCTGTAGGTAAAGCGATACAGCAGTCAGGCTCAAATGCTGGTCCTGCCATTGCATATAACCCTGCACCATAGGCTTTTCGAACAATAACCGTCATTTTCGGTACAGTAGCTTCACTCATTGCCGAGATCATTTTTGCACCATGGCGAATGATTCCAGCCTTTTCAACATTGGTTCCAATCATAAAACCAGGTACATCAGCTAAGAATAATAGTGGGATATGGTAAGCATCACATAGATTGATAAACTTAGCCGCTTTATCCGCACTGTCATGGAAAAGAACTCCACCTTTTACACGGGGTTGATTCGCAATAATTCCAATCGGCTGGCCATTTATTCTACCAAGACATGTAATCAGTTCTGGTGCAAATAGTTTTTTAATTTCACAAACCGAATCTTCATCAACTAAGCGGTCAATCAACTGATACATATCAAATGGGGCATTTTGATTTTTGGGAATTAAGTCTTCTATTGTCTTTTCAAATTGTGCTGGAGGTTTCGCCTCCGTTTGTAGTGGCTTTTCAGAGAAGTTATTTGGAAAGTACGTTAAGTATTTTTGGGCATAAGCAATGGCTTCCTCTTCTGTTTTAACCAGAACATCCCCACAACCGGAAACCGAGCAATGCATCTTCGCTCCACCCATTTGTTCCAGAGAAACTTTTTCACCAATGACCATTTCTGCCATCCTTGGAGAGCCTAAGTACATTGAAGCGTTTCCTTCAACCATTACAACAATATCGCAAAATGCAGGGATATAGGCACCGCCAGCCGCAGAAGGTCCAAACAAAAGACAAATCTGAGGAACTTTCCCTGACATTTTCACCTGATTATAAAAGATTCGACCTGCGCCTCTTCGACCTGGAAACATCTCTAATTGATCCGTGATCCGTGCACCAGCTGAGTCAACTAGATAAAGCATTGGACAACGTAGTTTTTCAGCTGTTTCCTGGATACGAATAATTTTCTCGACTGTCCTTTTTCCCCAAGACCCAGCCTTTATCGTGGAGTCATTAGCCATCACACAAACGGTACGACCATGGATTTTCCCGATTCCAGTAACAACACCGTCCGCAGGAAGATCACCAGCCAACACATTTGCAAACATGCCGTCCTCTGCTTGAAGACCATGATCAAATAATAAATTCAGTCGGTCTCGCACAAACATTTTCCCTTGTTCCTTATTCTTTTGATGATACTTTTCTTGCCCACCTTGTAAAATGGACTCCTTTTTCACTTCATAGTCTGATTTTGTATGTGTCTCTGTCATCATAATCCTCCTAAATAGGAAGGTGCAAAGCACCATCCACTATTTCCAGCAGTTATCGTCCCTTATATTGAGGGGGACGCTTTTCAGCGAAGGCCCTTAAGCCTTCCACTCTATCCTCTGTTGGGATCAGTGCGTCGTATGCTAGTTCCTCTATCTTCAATCCTGTTGCAAGGTCTACTTCTATTCCTTTATTGATCGCTTTTTTTGCTTGAGCAAGTGCAAGTGGACCATTCTTTGCCATTTCCTTGGAAATCTCGATTGCTTTTTCCAATAAATTAGAACATGGCACGACATATTCTATAATTCCTATATCCCTAGCTTCCTCGGCGGTTAGGCGTTTGGCTGTATAAATGAGTTCCTTCGCTTTGCCAAGT
Source organism: Mesobacillus maritimus (assembly GCF_044803185.1). Taxonomy (GTDB): domain Bacteria; phylum Bacillota; class Bacilli; order Bacillales; family Cytobacillaceae; genus Mesobacillus_B; species Mesobacillus_B maritimus_B. The sequence continues at coordinate 2,434,173 of NZ_CP085225.1, read as the reverse complement.
CCAATTAGGCGTGGAAGTCGTTGTGTCCCTCCAGCCCCTGGTATAATAGCAAGCGAGGTTTCCGTTAAACCGACATTCGCCTCGAGTGCCCCAACTCGGAGGTCACAAGCTAGTGCCAATTCAAGTCCTCCGCCAAATGCTACCCCGTTCAGGGCCGCTATCACTGGCTGTGGCATTGCGTCCACTTCGTTTATAGTCGACCCAATCAAGCGAACAGTCTGTTTTGCTTCGGCATCTGTCATATCCCTGCGTTCCTTTAAATCGGCCCCTGCACAAAAGGCCTTTTCGCCAGAACCAGTTAAGATGACAACCCTAACGTCAGAGTCGTTTTTCAACTTGGATAAAGCGTCTTGAAAATCAACTAACATCCGTTTTGACAAAGCATTTGCAGCTTCCGGTCTGTTCAATGTGACGATGGCAATCCCGTCATCCCTTTTTTCCACCAGTACAGTTTTGATAACCGTTTCATTCATGAGATTCGCTCCTTTCCTTCCGCACGCAAAATCTCCATTTGTCGGCTTTTTAAGCTTTTTCCAAGAGTACGCTCAATTAATTGGGCTGATTTTAAGGCTAAATTCAAATCAATCCCAGTGTCAATTCCCATCTCATGGAGCATATACAACAGGTCTTCTGTGGCTACATTTCCGGAGGCACCTTTTGCATAAGGACATCCTCCTAAGCCTCCAAGCGCACTATCAAAGGTGGTAATGCCCATTTCTAATGATTTGACGATATTTGCGAGCGCTGTTCCCCTTGTATCATGGAAATGCATCGCGAGTTGGCTTGCATTAAAATGCGGTAGCAGTTCATCGAGCAACCGTTCAACTTGATTTGGAACACCCACCCCAATCGTTTCTCCTAATGACAACTCGTCAATTCCCATTGAGAAAAGGCGATCAGCCACTTCTCTAACTTGGGCAGGCTTGACATAGCCATCATACGGACAGGCAATAACAGTTGAGACATACCCACGGACTGTTTTACCTGCCATCTTCGCTTCTTTCACCACTTCTTCCAGAACCGGATAAGTCTCTCCAATTGACTTATTAATATTGCTTCGATTATGTCCTTCACTAGCAGACATGAAAACACTCACTTCATCTATGCCAGCCTCAAGGGCACGGTCCAGTCCTTTTATATTGGGAACAAGGGCTGCGTAAGTCACACCCTTGTTCCGTTTAATTCCCTTCAAAACATCTGAAGCATCTGCAAGCTGAGGAATCCATTTGGGATTTACAAATGAACTTACCTCAATATAAGATAGTCCTGTCTCTGAGAGCGAGTTAATCCAAGCGATTTTATCTTCTGACAGGACTAGTTGCTTTTCATTTTGCAAACCGTCCCGAGGACCGACTTCCTTGATTGTCACGTTTTTTGGTAGTTTCAAAGAATCTGCCTCCTATTCAACATCCACAATCGTATCGCTGTCGTTTACAAAATCTCCTTCTTGAACATACACCTTTGCAATTGTCCCGCCTTCTTCAACGCTAACTGGAATCTCCATTTTCATCGATTCAAGAATGACAACCTCTTGCCCTGCTTCTACTTGGTCGCCCTCTTTCACTAAAACCTTCCATACATTTCCTGCCATACCTGCTTCTACTTTAGCCATTTTTCATTCTCCTTTACTTGGTTGATGTTAATGTTGGTAAATAATATTCATTTACAAATTGGGTTGTTGTATAACCTGATAAAAATTGCTTATGACTTACGGTTTGAATCAGCATAGGGATGTTTGTTTTTATCCCCTCAATCTTGTAATTTTCAAGTGCCGCCTGGAGTCGGGAACATGCCTCCGAGCGTGTTTCTCCCCAAGCAATCAGTTTCCCAATCATCGGGTCATAGAAAGGGGTCACTTGGGAGCCAGCTTCGATTGCACATTCATTTCGAATGCCCTCACCTTGTGGTAGCTGAAACTCCGTGATTTTTCCAGGTGAAGGGAAGAAAGTTTTCGGGTCTTCTGCGTAAATCCGTACTTCAATCGCATGGCCGTTTCTCTTTACATCTTCCCTTGTAAAAGAGAGCTTCTCACCTACGGCCACTTTTAACTGCTCTGATACAAGATCAAGACCAGTGATTTCCTCTGTTACGGGATGCTCAACTTGCAATCTCGTATTCATTTCGAGGAAATAGAAGTTTTGCTCTTTATCTACTAAAAATTCAATCGTGCCTGCGTTTGTATATCCGATATGCTGTGCGGCTTTTACTGCCGCATCTAACATCCTAGATCGGGTCTCTTCACTAATAAAAGGCGATGGCGCTTCCTCTACCACTTTCTGATTTCGTCGCTGGATCGAGCATTCTCTCTCCCAAAGGGGAACGACATTGCCGTGAGTATCCGCCAGAATCTGCACTTCAATATGATGCGGCTCCTCAATATACTTTTCTAAGAACATCGCACCGTCTCCAAAGAAGGATTCTGCCCGCTTCTTATTTCCTGCAAATGCTTTTAGGAGCTCTTCCTCTGAATGAACAAGCTGCATGCCGATTCCACCGCCACCAGCTGATGCTTTTAGCATTAATGGATAGCCAATTTCTTTCGCAGCTAAACTGGCTTCTTCTCCACTTTCAAGCGATGTATTAATTCCTTCAATAATTGGAACTCCCGCTTCCTTCATCGTTTTACGCGCTTCAATTTTACTGCCCATTGAAGCAATAATTTCTGGGGAAGGTCCGATAAACACTAGGTTTTGCTCATTACACTTTTTTGCGAAGGCGGCGTTTTCAGATAATAGACCATATCCAGGATGAACAGCCTCAGTCCCACTTTTCTTGGCAATGCTGATAATTTCATCAGCATTCAAGTAACTCTGATTTACAGGTGGTTTCCCCACACAGTAGGATTCATCCGCCTCACGAACGAACAATGATTCCGCATCAGCTTCAGAATATATGGCCACGGTTTTAATCCCGAGCTTCTGACAAGTACGGATTACCCTCAAGGCAATCTCACCACGGTTAGCAATCAAAATTTTTGAGAACAAGCAAATCTCTCCTTTTTTACTGGGTTAGTTGATTGATAGACTTTTCGCGTAGCTTAAACTTCTGAATTTTCCCTGAAGCAGTCATCGGATAAGCATCCGTAAAGAAGATTTTCCTAGGTATTTTATGGCGTGAAATCTTGCCTTTAAAATATTCTTGGATTTCTTCTGCTGTCGCCGTCATTCCATCTTTTAAAATAATCCAGGCAATTGCTTCTTCCCCGTATTTTTCATCTGGAACACCAACGACTTGGGCATCGAGAACCTTCGGGTGAGTATAGAGAAATTCTTCAATTTCACGTGGGTAAATATTTTCACCACCACGAATAATCATATCCTTCAGGCGCCCAGTAATCCGACAATAGCCATTTTCGTCCATCACCGCTAAATCTCCAGTATGTAGCCATCCATCCTCATCAATCGCTTCTCTTGTGGCATCAGGGTTTTTATAATATCCTTTCATCACATGATAGCCACGAGTACAGAGCTCGCCTTGTTGGTTAAACGGTAATTCTGTTGTGGTCCCGGGTTGAACAATCCTCACTTCAACATTGGGAAGGGCTCTCCCAACGCTTTCAACTCGTAATTGTAGTGGGTCGTCAGTACGAGTTTGCGTGATGACGGGAGAAGATTCTGTTTGACCATAACAAATGGTGATTTCCGTCATATTCATCTTATCGATCACACTTTTCATTACCTCTACTGGACAATTAGATCCAGCCATTACCCCTGTTCTTAGCGTAGACAAGTCATAATTTTTGAAATTCGGATGATTCAACTCCGCGATAAACATCGTAGGAACACCGTGAAGTGCGGTGCATTTCTCCTGTTCAACCGTCGTAAGCACCGTTTCCGGGTCAAACTCTTGAACCGGGATCATTGTGGCTCCCACACTTACAGCAGCAAGTGTGCCAATCACACAGCCGAAACAGTGAAAAAATGGTACTGGAATACATAGCCGGTCTTCATCGCTAAGTTTCATACAATGGGCAATATTGTATCCATTATTTGTGAGGTTACTGTGTGTAAGCATAACCCCTTTCGGAAATCCAGTGGTTCCAGAGGTGTACTGCATATTAATGACATCATCTGGATCCATTTCTGCAGCTCGCTTCTGCAACTCTTCATCAGAAACATTTCCAGCCATCTCGATAATATCCGACCAATTATATGCTCCGTTATATTTCTTTTCGCTAAAAACGATGACATTTTTCAGAAGTGGTAGTCTTTTAGACTCGAGCTTGCCCGGTGCAGAAGTTTCAAGTTCAGGACAAAGCTCGTAAATCGAGTCAATATAAGAGTTCCCTTTATAATCTTCAATTAAAAATAAAGTGGTCGCATCAGACTGTCTTAATAAATACTCTAGTTCTGTAGAACGGTAATTTGTGTTGACTGTAACTAAAACAGCACCCATTTTTCCGGTTCCATATTGCAGACTCACCCATTCTGGAATATTCGAAGCCCAAACTGCGACATTCTCCCCTTTTTCAATCCCAAGTGCCATTAAACCTTTGGCCACTTGTTCGCAAACATCGTTGAATTCGCGATAAGAGTATCTTAGTCCACGATCTGGATAGACTAGGGCTTCATGGTCAGGCATTTCCAACGCTTTCTCGGCTAACAGCTCACCAACGGTTTTACGAATCAATTCTGCCATTCATTTACCTCCTACAATTAACATCCTAAGTGGCGGGCAATGACTAAGCGTTGAATCTCTGATGTTCCTTCGCCAATTTCCATTAATTTAATATCGCGCAAATGCCTTTCTACGTCATATTCCTTCATATATCCTGCGCCACCATGAATTTGAATCGCTTGGTTACAAATTCGGAATCCTGCTTCTGATGCAAACAGTTTTGCAAACGCAGCTTCTTTTCCAAATGGTTTGCCTTGGTCTTTTAACCATGCAGCCTTAAGAACCTGATTGCGTGCCAGTTCCAATTCCATCGCCATATCAGCCAATTTAAATTGAATGGCCTGAAACTTAGAAATAGACTGACCGAACTGTTGACGCTCTTTTGCAAACTGAAGAGCCTTTTCCAAAGCGGCTTGGGCAATCCCCACTGATAGTGCAGCAATTGAAATACGACCTCCATCTAGGGTAAATAAAAATTGACTAAACCCTTTCTTCTCATCACCAAGGAGGTTTTCTCTTGGCACACGAACATTATCAAGGATAATCTCACAAGTATTTGATCCCCGAACCCCCATCTTGTCGTAATTAGAGGAGATGGAAACCCCTGGTGTATCACTAGGGACGATAATGGCGGATACAATATTCCGTCCATCCTCGCGTTTTCCAGTGACAGCGGTTACAATAATTTGTCGAGAATAGCTCGCATTTGTGATCCAGCATTTTTCTCCATTAATGACCCATTCATCACCATCTAATACCGCTTTCGTACGAGTTCCTCCTGCATCAGAGCCAGCATTCGGTTCTGTTAAACCAAACGCACCCATGGTTTCTCCTTTCGCCATCGGCACCAGCCATTCCTGCTTTTGTTCTTCAGTTCCAAAATAATAAATTGGACTTGCCCCAAGACTCGTATTAGCTGCATAACTTAACCCGGTCCCTCCGCATGCTTTCCCTATCTCTTCTACGGCAATGCAATAAGAGATTGTATCACCGCCAGCACCACCATACTTTTCTGGAAATGGGATCCCTAGTAATCCCAACTCTCCTAATCTCTCAAACGTCTCGTAGCGCATTTTAGAGGATTCATCCACTTCCCGTGCGTAGGGCTTAATTTCCTTTTCTGCAAACTCTCTTACCATTTCCTTTAGCATTTGCTGCTCATTGGTTAATTCGAAATTCATCTCTGTTCTCTCCTTTTTTCAAACGGACTAGTCGGTCTGTTTTATAGTAACTGAAAAACTATATCAACTAATTATCAATGGTGTTAGTACCGACTGGTCGGTCTGTTTTAGTTTTTTAATAGCCAGCTACTTTTCTATAGGCTGACCTTTGATTAAAAATGATTGCACATTATCTTGACTCATTGCCTGTTCTGTTAATAGTGAATGGAGCAATAAATCATTAAAGATTTGTGCAATAGATTCAATTGTTAATGGTCCGTCTTTGTTAAACCATTTATACGTCCAGTTGACCATGCCAATAATCGCCATTGTGGAGATTTCAGCAGGTACTTCAGCGCGAAATTCGCCCTTTTCCTGCCCTTCTCGGATTACTTGAGTCAGGAGTTTTCTGTAATCATCTCGTTTTTCATTGATACGTTGGTTAAATTCACGGGTTAAATACATGCTCTCTTGATAAAATACAGTAATATGTGGTTTATATAAGTCAAATACTTTGGTGAAAGATTGAATCATGGCACACATTCGAGTAACAGGCGTATCGAAATTATCATATGCTTCTCGTGCCTTTTCAAGAACATAGGAGATAAAAACATCGTGGATGTGGTAAAGCAATTCATCTTTAGATTTAAAATTGTGATAAAATCCCCCTTTCGATGTTCCAGATTCTAAAACAATCTGGTCAACCGTGACTCCGTGGTAGCCATTTTTTTCAAATAAGACAAGGGCTGTTTCAATGATTCGTTCCTTAAGCGTCTTTTTCATATTCATCATCCTTTAAACCAATCGTATCATATGAGTGCAGAGTGAATCAATTGAATTTTCAGAATAAAAAAATAAACAGTATATTTCCCCGTACTTTTTAAAAAAAACCGAGCTAAATTAGCTCGGCTTTCATTTATCCCTTTTATTCTTCACGCAGGACCTGTTCCATCTCATCAAACTTGTGATGGATCTCGTCATCAGGTTTTTTCGTAAGTAAGCTTACAACTATAACGGCAAGTAGACTTAGGAAAAACCCTGGTATCATTTCATACATGAAATCTGCAAGAATATTAATATTTGCCCAAATCAGAACGGTAACAGCTCCTACAATTATTCCAGCTAAAGCGCCCCATTTTGTCATTCGTTTCCAGTAAAGACTTAGCAATAAAACCGGTCCAAAAGCTGAACCAAACCCAGCCCATGCATAGCCAACAAGTCCTAAAATGGTATCACTTGGATACAGTGAAAGACTAATACCTACAATCGCGACAACCAATACAGCTATACGACCAACTAATACTAATTCCTTATCACTCGCATTTCTTTTAAGGAAGGCTTTATAAAAATCCTCCGTCAAAGAACTAGAAGTAACAAGAAGCTGTGAGGAAATCGTACTCATAATTGCTGCCAACACTGCGGCAAGTAAAAATCCGGTAATATACGGATGGAATAAAACATCTGCAAAGTAGATAAAGATAGTTTCAGAGTTTTCTAGTGTTGTTCCATTCATCGAATGATAAGCAGCACCAGTAAGACCTGTTAACATAGCACCGATAAGGGAAACCCCCATCCAGCTCATTCCAATCCTACGCGCAGATTTTAACTGTTTCAAACTTCCTACGGCCATAAAGCGTACGATAATATGTGGCTGTCCAAAGTACCCTAGACCCCATGCTAATAATGAAAGAATCCCGACAAACGTTGTTCCTTTAAACAAATTAAGCATCGTTGGGTCAACACTTCTAATTTCATCCAAGGTTGCGCCAACTCCACCAATCTGAGTAAAGGCTACAATTGGTACGAGGATTAGCGCCGTAAACATGATTACCCCTTGAATAAAATCCGTCATACTAACTGCTAAAAATCCTCCAAACAGAGTATAGGCAACGACCACACCTGCTGTAATCAACAATCCTGTTTGATAATTCGCTCCAAATGAACTTTCAAATAAGGTACCACCTGCTACTAGTCCAGATGAGGTATATAGAGTGTAGAAAATCAAAATAACAATTGCTGAAACAGTTCGGATCATTTTTGAGTGATCCTTAAATCGATTTTCTAAAAAGTCCGGAATTGTAATCGAATCATTTGCCACAATGGTATATGTTCTTAATCTAGGAGCTAGAACGATATAATTCACATATGCCCCGACGAATAAACCAATTGACAGCCATGCTTCCGAAAGACCCGCAAGAAACAATGCTCCCGGTAGTCCCATCATCATCCAGCCACTCATATCAGATGCCCCGGCAGATAATGCCGTAACGAACGGACCAACTTTACGCCCACCTAACATATAATCCGTTAAATCAGACGTCCGCTTGTAAGAATAATACCCTACCAATAACATTACTAAAAAATAAACACCTAACGAAATTAATATTTCTACCTGCACCAAATCTCTCCCTTGTTGTTTTATTTCTTCTAAACTAGTAGAAATGGCCCAAATGAATAAAGCCGACTTTATAACCCTAACAAGGAATCCACTCTATTTCAAGGGAAACGGGTTGACTGACTTGCTCCTTCCCCTTGAAAACAAGAAATTCTTTTAGGGTAAAGCCTTATTAGGATGGTATATTCTTATCTTTGAGATTATATTACGGATAAAACTAATTCCCATCATTGTAAAAATTTTACATAACCTTTGAAATACTTAACCTAAACCTTGCTATGGCCATGTTTTTATCATTTTAACATTCGAATTCCAGACCAAAATAAAAAAAGAGGCTACTCATGGTAGCTCCGGTTTCGAATAGATTGGTGGCTCACCACCTAAAACATTTAAAAACGCTAATAAATCCGCTTTCTCTTCATACGTTAATCCTAGCGGACTCATAAACTGCTTGATGAAGAAGCTTGTGTTAGGATGACCGTCACCGCCACGATTATAGTAGTCAATCACTGCTTCCAATGTTTCCAAGCTCCCATCTCTCATATAAGGTGCTGTGTGGGAAATCCCATAAAGACTTGGTGTTCGAATTCTACCAATATCTCCTTCCTCCCCCGTCACAGCAAACCGACCAACATCCTCTGTGGTAATCCCAATATTATAAAAGTTATTATCCGAGAGGTTCTCACCTTGATGGCATGTACTACAAAATGCCTTACCAGCGAATAAATTCATACCACGTAACTCTGAATCTGTTAGTGCATTGGAATCTCCATTTAAAAACTGGTCATAGGGTGTATCCTTTACCACTATTAACCTTTGAAAAGCGGCTAATGCTTTGGCGATGTTCTGCTCAGTGATTCCATCTGGAAACGCTGCAGCAAACAACTCTTCATATCGTTTGATTGCTTTTAATTCATTTACTAACTCATTTAATGGCTGGTCCATTTCATCGGGATTTTCAATTGGTCCAAGTGCTTGCTCTTCTAATGATTCTGCTCTTCCATCCCAAAAGTTAGTGGTGTAATAGCCAGAATTGATAATAGTAGGGCTGTTACGGGCTCCTTCACCACCATCAACAGTCTCAAACGTAGCACGCCCATCCCCATAGCCCTTTTCCGGATCATGACAAGTGGCGCAGCTTCTTTCATTATTACCAGAGAGGCGAGAGTCGAAGAATAACATCTGACCTAATTCTACAACTTCCTTATCCATTGGGTTATCGTCTGGAATAGGGATTTCACCTAGTGGTATTAACATTCCATTACTTAGCAAAGCACTCTTCATTTGATCTAGTGACTTTTCCTCGGCTTTTTCTTCTTTTATTCTTAAAACTGCCGAATTTGTAGCCTCATCCGTGTTAGAAGAGCACCCAATCAAACTAACAATTGTTAGCAGAATTAACATCAAAACCTGTTTCATATCTAAGATAAACCTCACTTTAATGATTTATCTTTATTATAATTTGAGTTTACCGGCAACAGAGGAATCTATTGTGGCTATATTATTAACAGTGTGAAAGTTTTTTAGCATTAAGAAATAATGATATGCTAAAGGAAAGAGATTGTGGTCGACATCCTATAAAGATAGAAAAGGGAGGTATGGATTGATGACGTGGGCGACTATTTACAATGACAAACATAGTATTTTTGAAATGTTTTCAACTAGCCATATTGTTGTCCTTCTCCTCTTTCTATTAGGCTCCATAGTCATTTTCATCTGTCGTCAAAAATTAAAACAAGTAAAATGGAGACCCATTGAAATCGGGATTGCCTTATCCTTGTTTTTTTTCGAACTGGCCTTTCATGTCTGGTTACTTGCATCTACCTATTGGGACATAAGTGACTCCGTACCCATTGAGCTATGTAGCATTAGTTTATTTTTAGCCATTATCTTACTGTTAACAGGAAATAGAACCATCTATGAATTGTTATTATTTACGGCCCTATTAGGAGCGACTCAGGCTTTAATCACACCCGTACTATATTATGACTTTCCTCATATTCGTTTCTTTTACTTTTTCTATACTCATATCATGATGATTTGGGTGGCGTTGTATTTTACTTGGGTGAAGGGGTATCGACCAACGATTCGTTCAGTAGGTAAGGTTTTTGTTTTTCTGAATATCTTACTTCCTATTGTCATTGTGGTTAATAAACTTGTGGATGGAAATTATATGTTTTTAAGTCACAAACCAAGGACCCCTAGCTTACTAGACTATCTTGGTCCTTACCCTTGGTATATCCTTTCTTTAGAAGGGCTCCTCCTCATTTTGAGTCTAGTTGTCTGGTTGCTTTTAAGAGAAAAAAACAACAAGGTGGAGGCTAATAAACTTCATGACAAAAGCTAACTATTATAATTAGAGCAAGCTTTCCTTTTGTGCTTTAAGGTTCTGTTTAGATAAGAAAAAGCATTGTTCTCCAGCACTTTTCAGGTCATTCTGTGGGAGGAAATAAACGGCAATCATGCTCCAACGTATAAATTCTCGCTGAAAAGAAAAACAAGTCATTGTAATTGTTCTGGACATATTCACTAATATGAATAAATGCCGTTTTAAATCTTTCGATAAGGATCCGCGACGCTTGTTCATCCCATGTATAGGTGTTTACTCGCAACAACTCATCAGCTATTGTCCCAATTCTGAACTCCTCGACAATTAGGGTTAACCTATACAATTTCTCTGGATTTGACATCTGGCCGAATGGATGATTTTTACCGTTTTTAACGATGTCAACGAATTCCTTAATATTCCTGGCTAACAGTAGAGCTTTTTGTTGATTTAGTTCCATGGATTCACAACCTTTATCAAAAAATAACTTTTTTAATATTTATGAAAGCAGATAGGATATATTTCTAGAAAAAAAAGAAACCACCTTACCGGCAGCCCTCACACATCCTAACTGTTTTCTGTCACAAGACCGTATGTATATTCCTTAAAAGAAAAGCAAAAGAGCTTTCGTTCCACACGTCCTTTTTCACTCGTGAATTTATACCAAGATTGACCGATATAAAAAGGATTTGAAATCATTCTCTCTATGATATTTGAGATTTCAAATTCGGCCTGCCCCCTCTCGATTTTATCCTTGACGGAGAGTGCAAGGACAAAATAGGTTTTATCCTTTTCTAGTTCGAGTAATTTTAGATGATAATTTCCATGATTTCTTTGATTGAAGACGTCTAAAACATGCTCGATGCTTTTTTCAACTTCTATATCATGTTTACTAGCTTCTGCCCAACTAGAAATAACAGGATCAAAAATGGACAATGTTAGGATAAAATGAGAGGCAAATTCGTGAGGCTCGAAGCCTTTTGCACTAAACTTTTCTTCTTCCTTGGGGATGACAATAAATTTTTTGTAGTCAGCAAAAAAGCAATTGCTCATTTTCGATACCTACCTTCTGCCTGGAGTTGAAAAAATACGTCAAATTTCGATTAATTGTTTATTCAACATGTACATCCTAAAACCCTGTTATTTTTTCAAATTTCTTCAATTTATTTATATCTATATAAAAAGAACTAGGATACCAATCCCTAGTTCTTAGTTGATCCAAATGTTAGGTTTATGACCATGACTTCTGCTTGACTACCGATTCTAAGCGGTGGACCCCATGTACCAAATCCTGAAGAAACAAGAGAGTGGAGGTTGCCTTTTTGTAGGTATCCCCAATCATTTTCAAATACCCTCCTTGTTATAAGATGAGCAGGAGCCATTTGTCCCCGATGAGTATGGCCCGATAAAAGCAGATCCACACCATTGTCTTCAGCAATATCTAAATCCTTTGGCTGGTGGTCCATCATGATTATTGGCTTTGAACGATCCAAATTCTTCACAAGCTCCTTCACCTCCTTCCGCTTCTCGTCAGTTAAGTCATTCCTCCCAACAATATAGAAATCATCATTAATTAACACCGATTCATCCATGACCATCTGAATTCCAGCTTTTTCAACCTCTTCAACCAAAATTTTTAGGTCATTACCGTAATAGTCATGATTTCCCGAAACAGCATAAACACCCAGTGGAGCCTTTAATTTTGCCATGGTTTTACCCATATCGTTCTCTAGGTACGGCTCAATATAGTCATCAATTAGATCACCAGGAATTAAGATGATGTCAGGTTGCACTTCATCCGCAATATCAACAAATCTCTGAAGGTGTTTTTCACCGACAATTTGGCCGAGATGGAAGTCTGACGCCATCATGATTTTGACAGCCTCTGTGTCTGTGTTTTTACTAATGTTTATATCATAAGTTCTAACAACTGGTGACCATGCATTATACAATCCAAAACCTAAAATAAGGATAAACATCCCGATAATCGTTGTGCCTATCCAAAAAACGCCTCTTCTTTTTAAAATAAAAACGAGGATATTCGCCAAAGGTAAAAGAATAAGGCTGTAACCTATTACAACAATCCAAAGATAACCAATTAGTTTAATTGGAAGGAATAAACTAAACTGACCAATAAACATTGAAAGCGAAAGAAATGCGATGATACCTATATATACCCATTTATTCAATCTTAGGCGTGTCGCTTTCAGCCACACCCAACCATTATAGCCAACATAATAACAAATGGCGGTGTAAATAAGGATAAATAGGAGTATGACAAATACAGCTACAAATGACATGTATGTTTACCTTTCTTTATTATTTTAAAATTATTATATCCTTTTTATTACGATTGAGGGACCAATAGGTTTCAAATTTAAATCCACCTTGTTATTCATTGTTCATTGGAAAACATTTTATAAATACAGCAATAAATAGAGGAAATCACAAAAAAATGCTACTCTCATTGAGTAGCATTTTGCGTGGCAGTTTTTCCTTCAAGTCTTCTGCGGAGTTCGATAAATTCTTCCTTCCCATGGATAAAGGTTAATCCTTTTTGGATAGATTCTGTTGCGTCCTCAATTAGGTTCGCTTTTAACTGTGCGTCGGCCAGTACATACCAATAAAACCAGGCATCCATTTCTTTTATTTTACTTTCATAGAAGTTTTTAATCTTGGGGTAATACTGACGGTAAAGTTCTTCGTCACTAACCAAATCTTTACTAGCCCATGTTAAAACATCGACAAGAAAGGCGTCACAGCAATATCTCTCCCATAACGCTAAACTAGTTTGGTTCTCCCCTTTTAACAGCTCCATTCTATGGAAGAAACGAGGCTTTATTATCCTTTTTAAGGTTCCTTCATCCCACCGGTAGACTTCAAGTTTGTTACCAGCAGAAGCTCCGATTCCCCATGCAATAACAAACTCTCCTACACCATCCCCTGTTATATCTTCAAACCCTGAATATTCGATATCAAACCCTTCACTTGTGGTTTCCCAAATTTTCTTCCACTGGTTCCCCTCTTTTTTTAGGAGCAAGGCATGCAGCTTACCTAGCCCATTTTCTAGACGATAGGTGACCATCATCTCCTGTTGATCATCTTGATCAAAATCATAAACCTGGATGGAACTTACCGACTCCGGTGTATTTGGTTTTATGAATTCAGCCTCGGGTGGTAGCAATTCCTTAACGGTTTCATAAAGAGGCTGTGATTCCAGTTCTGCCCCACTAATCGTGCCAGCTGACTGATTAAAAATTAATAGATATGTAATGAGTAACAATACAGTCTTTTTCAAATGAGTAACTCCCTTTATAGAAAAACTACTATAATGTATATTGCCCATCGGCATAAGGTTTTATTAAAAATATGAATTACTTTTCCTCTAAAGAACAAAAGCGCAACCGCCATGTTCAACAGCGTATGGCCTGGAGCGCTCCAACTGAGATAAAGGAAACACGAAGAGCCGAAGGCGCATTCGTGCTTGACGCAATCGTTGCGGCGATAAAAATCCAAAAACCGATTTTTCCTCGGAGAGCGAAGGACACTAGCCGCTAGGGCGCTGGAGCTGGATACCAAAAACGAGCACAATTATCCACACCCATAACCTTTTATAATTTCCTAAACGATTAAAAAGAGTGCATCTGATAATCAGGTGCACTCTTTCTCCTTATTCAAGATTTGAATAACCAACCCCACAGTAACTCCCCACCAAAGAAACACCTGTCTTATGCCGGATACTTTTCTGAGATTGCTAATTTTAGTTGCTTTCTTGCTCGGTGCAGTCGTGTTTTAACAGTTGTTGATTTCAACTGAAGTAAATTCGCTATTTCTGCTTCTTTCAATCCATATTGCATTTTTAAGACGATTACTTCTTGATATTCTTTCGATAAGTCATGTATGGATTGATTCAAATCATCCTTAAAGAGGTTGATTTCCACCTCTTCTTCAGTGCTCATGCCTACTTCAGCATGAAATTCAAGAAAATCCATATAAGTAAAATCAACTGGGACCCATTTTCTTCGTTTATCTGCACGAAGAAAGTCTATGGCTGTCCTGGTAGTAATAGCAGATAGCCAAGGTCCAATTTTCTCTATATTTTCAATGGTTTCGACTTTCTTATAGGCCTTAATAAAAGATTCCTGCACGACATCCTCTGCCGTATGCCAGTCCTTTGTAATTGAATACGCCGTCAGCGTTAATCTCTTGGAGAACAGGGCAAACAACGCCTCAAAATCAATCATCCCCAAGTCTCCTCCCTAAATTCTGGACGGTGACTAGGTACCATCCATTTATATCTAGTTAAAATAATTTTTAACAAATTCAGGTGCGTGTTCCTCATCTAAGTAAAGGATATCGCTCATATCGTTATAGTCATAGCGGAAGACAACCATGTATTTATGTGTTCTACCCCAACCTGCACTGTTTAAAAGTTCCCCTATTTGGTCTTTGTCGGTTATATTTAGGACATCAGATCTAGTTTCCATATCCTCTGCTATTTGCTCTGGAAAATGTATCGGAGATTCATCAGAATTATCATCCTCATTCCACTTAGCTATTAGAACCTTTGAAATGTCTTCAGGCATCACCATTGCCTGGTCTAGAAGCTCGTGAGTTTCTAACCACTTCATTAATCCCTTGTAAGTAGGTTTAAACTCGAGATGGACAAAATGATCTTTATCCACAAGGAGTTCTATAGTCGAACCTCTCCCACCAAAATAAGTTCTATCTTGGTAAGACTCCGCAAGTATGTCACCCTGAATGACTTCTATCAGCTCTTGTAACTCGGTTTGATTGGTAAAAGTAACTTGGCTTTTTCCTGGTGCATTTCCATGAATAGTAAGATGTTTAATCTGATTTACATCCAGGTGAAAAATTTCATTCGTTGCCCGCTTATATTCTTCGGAGTCGTAGATTTGTTTGTAAAAATCTTCATAAATTTTCTCGTGTACTTGATATTGGCGAATGACCGTATTCCCATTTTTTAATTCATAAAGAAAGAACGCTGGAATCATATAATGATTTTCTGTTAATTCAACAGGTATTTCTTTATCGTTAATGATTTGCTGATGAAGCTTTCGGACAGCCTCAATATTATCCTGTTCCTTTAATGGTTCAGGAACGAATACATGGTCAAATGATTCTTGATTCCTATAAACATACGAAGTGTCCACAAGTAAGACACTGTTGATTTCACTCTGTTCAGGTACCTTAGTTTCATAAAAACCTAGCATTTCGATTCCTAAAATTAGAACACCTACAATGAGGGCGTATATTGCTAGACCTTTGATGTGCCCAAACACGCGCCAGTTTTTTTGAAGCACCATTTCCCCGATGTAATACCCAAGAACCGCGCCAATCGAATAGCCGAATATGATCCAACCTAGGCTATAATTCTGAACTTCCCCAAAGTACATCCCACCGAGAAGCATGGTACAAAAGGTTACCCCGTATTTAAACATCGCTCGAAGTTTGGGAAAGGCAATCGCCTCAGACGCACTTTCTATTTTTCTTTTCATGTAAAGAAATAACGATAAGCCGTACAAAAGAATAGTAATGACAATATATAGAATGATATCCTCATTTTGAAGCGGTCTCCCATCTAGAACGCCTGCATAGGTCAGTGGTGACAAGGTATCAAGGTTTTTATTTAAAAAATAACTACTTGGAAAACCAAAAAGAAAATATCTTAAGTTTGATAAGGTTAACAAGGTAATGCCCACTGGAAAGATTAGCAGAATGTAAGTCAAAACTCCTTGTACGGCAGATATACCTGTCACCATCGCTACGAATGTACCTGCCATAAACAACAGCAAGTTTAGAACAACCATGGTGCCAACCCATTTTAAAATATCCATTAATCGAAAAAATTCACCTAAGTCAAGGGTGTTATGCACAAGAAAGATAATCAAAGCAATGAGCAGCACCGGTAAAATCAACGAAACCAATCCGCTCAAGGCATAGTGATGAAACATTTTCTCTCTTTTCATTGGGATACTGTGCATTAAGTCAGCTGACTGTTTTACTTGTAAAAAGCGAAAAAGAAAGACAGCCAAAAGAACTGGAATGATCATCAATAATCCAATTTGAATCTCAAAAGTAAAATCAAAAAGACTGTTTACTTGTGTGTAATGAATTCGATTACGTTCATCAGAATAACGCATAAACATAGCCAGTGGCAGGGTAAAAAAGAGACCAAGAAAATATAAAAGTGAAATCCAGCCTGTGCTCCTGACTATTTGCAGAATAAGCTCTTTATTCAACAATGATGTTTTCGATGGCATAGCCGATATCCCCCATTTCGTAAATAAATATTTCTTCTAGGGTGAGCGGCAGTAAGTCAAATATTACTGGATTACTTTTACAAATAAGTTCTGTAATCTCTTCTTCTCTCCCTCTAATGATACAGAGGAGGACACTTCCTCGTTTTTCAGTATGAAGTACGCTTAATTTGTTTAATAATTGCTTTGGCACTTCATTTTTATACGCAACCTGGACTTTATGGACATCTGATTTTAATTCATCCAGCTCTTTTTCAATCAAAATCTTCCCCTTATGAATGATGCCAATATGATCACAAATATCTTCCAATTCTCTTAAATTATGAGAAGAGATCAAGATAGTCATTTTCCTATCCGCTACATCCTGAATCAGAATATTTTTCACCTTTTTTCTAACAACTGGATCTAGTCCATCCATTGGTTCATCTAAGATTAAGATATCTGGCTTTGTAGAAAGAGCGAGAATAAACGCTGCCTGCCGTTGCCACCCTTTTGAAAATGTATGGATTTTTTTCTTAATGTCTAGTTCAAACCAAGCTACGAGCGTTTGAAACCTTTCCTCGTTCCAGGTCGGATAAATGCTTTTATAAAACTGGGCCATTTGTTTTGTATTATATTGAGGTAAAAAATATGGTTGATCCGGTATGTAGAACATGCGCTCTTTCAGACTCAAATTTTCATATACTGGTTCTCCATCGATGGTTACGCTACCTCGGTCTTGCAGATATATTCCTGCTAGGAGCTTAATCAACGTTGTTTTCCCTGCGCCATTGGAGCCAATCAGTCCATAGATTGAGCCTCTTTCAATCGATAAATCAACATTTTCAACTGCGTTTAACCGATTAAAAGCTTTACTGACATTTTTCATTTCAATCATTGCTTTCGCCTCCCCCTTTTGAAGCGTCTAATTTCTCAACTAACAGAATCAATTCCTCGGTTGACACCCCTAGATACAACGCTTCAAGGATCAACCGCTCCAACTCTGCTTTAACCGCTACAATCTTTTCAGTATCTCTCGTATGACTGCTCGGGTTCACGAAACTGCCTTTTCCTTTTTGCGAATAAATGAACCCCTGATTTTCAAGCTCCCTGTAGGCCTTTTGGATGGTATTCGGATTTACTGTTATTTGCTGTGCCAGTGTTCGGACGGATGGCAGCTGCTCATCCGGTTTGAGTACCTCATTAATGATTAGCTCTTTTAGTTTGTCGACAAGTTGTTCATAAATGGGTTTACGGCTCCTCGTATCAAGTTCAAACATACGGACCCCCAATCTGTACTAAGTGTATTAACCGTACTAAGTGTATTATCATTCTTAATACAGTTTGATTATAGCCATGATCTCATTAGCTGTAAAGGCTTTTTCGATATATTTTTTTAAGGCTCTTTTCTCAAACTTTGTTGCTCTTGGGTACAAAAAAGGTTGGATTAAGCTTTGTTCCACTACAAAGTAGCCTTTTTATTCTGGGAAAAGAGCTTGCAAAACTTCCTATAACGTACGAAAATAGCTTTTCTTGCGTTAAAATCGACTTTAGGTAGTAAAAATCGGTTTTAAGATTTTTACAATTTTAACAACAATCTTTACGAAAACAGCCTTTTTAAAAGACTTGGATTAATTCCTACACATGAAATAAAACTGCTGACTCATACTACAATAGAGGTGAATTAATTTTGAGATATCTTTGTATACTCGGACTCATTTTTTTAACTCTACCCATTCATGCTAACGCTTCTGAATCACTGTTGATTCTTCACGATCAAGAACCTTTTGTCAGGATAAACAAAGCCGATTTTTCCTTGCCAATTATAGGTTACCCATTTATCGATACCGATGAGTTTATTCATTTTACAGAGGAGTTGGACAAGCATGTTCGCCAACCTGCTATTAATGCGAAAATCGATGAAAGCGGCAAGATTATCCCTGAAAAAGCTGGTATCGAATTAAATAAAAATCGGTTTGAAGAGGAGTTTTATTCCTTTTTCCACAATCAAAATGTTTCGACGATTGAATTGCCAGTTCGTAGTATTTACCCTCGTGTTGATAGTGAATTACTTGCAAATATAAGAACAAAACCCATAGGTCATTATGTCACGTATTTTAATAGTAGGAATAAGGAACGATCTCATAATATACGCCTTGCTGCCGAAGCCATTGACAATCATGTTGTATTCCCAGGTGAAACTTTTTCATTTAATGAAACCGTAGGAATGCGCACAAAGGAGAAGGGATATTTACCTGCACCTATTATTGTTAGAGGTGAGCTATCTGAGGGAATTGGCGGTGGGATTTGTCAGGTGTCCTCCACCCTTTTTAATGCAGTGGATAGATCTGGATTACAAATCGTGAAACGGTATTCTCACAGTAAAAGAGTTCCCTATGTACCTCCTGGAAGGGATGCAACGGTTAGTTGGTATGGTCCCGACTTTTCATTTAAGAACCTATATAATCAACCGGTACTTATAAAGGCACAAGTAAGTGGCGGAATGATGGCAGTTATGATGTTTTCCTCCGACGATATCAATGTCAAACAACGACAAGTTCCTAGTATGGGCTTCTTTGAATAGGTGGTAGATTGTAAGCGGTATCCTAAAACATTAAGGATGCTATAAAAAAAGATCAAACCAAAGTAGGTTTGATCTTTTTTTGATAACGATGGTTATTGTATGATATTTTCCTCAAGGGAACGAACCTTCTTAGGTGACTTTCCTAAAAAGAACCAAGTAGCCACTAAGAGAAGGATGACCGCGACTATGGCAATTAGTGAACTACCGGTAAATCCTATAATAATAAATCCAACAGATGCAATTCCTGCGCTTAGCAAAGCATATGGTAGCTGTGTCATGACGTGATCAATATGGTTCGAACCTGCACCAGTTGATGATAGGATGGTTGTGTCTGAAATTGGGGAACAATGGTCCCCAAATACAGCGCCACCAAGCACAGCAGCCATAGCTGGAAGAATAAGCGTAATATCCGAAACAGCAGCAATTTCACCTGCTATTGGAAGCAAGATACCGAATGAGCCCCAGGATGTCCCAGTCGCAAAAGCCATAAATCCAGCTAGAATGAACAAGATAACAGGTAAATATGAGATATTTAAGTTTGCATTTTGAACGACTCCTGCTAGATAGGTACCCGTTTCAAGTCTTCCAATTAAATCACCAATCGACCAAGCAAATAGCAAGATGTAAACAGCCGGAAGCATGGACTTTAGTCCCGCTGCAACTCCGTTACCTAAAACATTCGCTTCAACTCCACGTAATACTAGAGCCTGACGTGCAAACATCAGCATGGAAACCACAAAACCAGAAAGACCACCTAAAATCAATGATAATGTTACATCCGTATTTTCAAAAATTTTTAAAATGGTAGTTTCTCCTTCAGTAGCTTGTGCACCTGTCCATAACATGGCACCAACTGTTGCTACAAAAAGAGCTAGAATTGGCCATATCAAGTCACCGATTGTTCCTGTACGACTTGTTGGCAAATCTTCTTTTAACTCTCCAGGGACTGGCTTTTCTGGATCATACACCTGTCCTTCATTTAACGCTCTATCTTCATGACTCCTCATAGAGCCAAGATTAACGTTTTTAAGCACGGTAATAAACACTAAACCTAGTGCAGCCCAAACATAAAAGTTCATCGGTACCATTTGCATAAAAGCAGAGAATGCACTGTATTCCGTTACACCGTGTGACGCAAGGATTGTACCAATCAAAACAATAATGGTTGCTCCCCAGCTTGATACCGGTGAAACTACACAAATTGGTGCAGAGGTTGAGTCAATAATGTACGCTAGCTTTGCTCTAGAAACCTTTTGTCTATCAGTTATTGGTCGAGTTACTTGCCCAACAGCTAAAGCATTGAAATAATCATCAATAAAGATAATAATCCCAAGGATAGCTCCTACTAGTTGAGCACCAGTACGAGTTTTCACTCGTTTCATCGCCCAATCTCCAAAAGCCCTGCTCCCACCTGAAATAGAAATAAACGCCGTGATGATTCCGAGCAAAAGTAAGAATAAAATGATGTAGACGCTAGAAGTGTTTAACGCCCCATCTGAGATGAAAATTCCCTTTACAGCATCCAAAATGATTGCTATGGTCTCACCAATGTTAAAGTCTGCAAGCAAAAAAGCTGCCGCAATAATTCCAAAGCCTAACGATAAAAGCACTCGCCTTGTGATAACCACCATTAAGATCGCCAACAGCGGCGGCAGTACAGAAAAAATTGTGTTTTCCATTCCTTTGTCCTCCTCCTATTTTTTGAAGGGGGGAACTTACCATGAAAGAGAAATATTAGATTTGTCTATAGTGCTCTCTTGAATATAAAAAAGAGCAACGATAGAGAAAAATCTATCGTTGCTCTTGATAAGCAACTAGTTTCTCCATCACGACCTGTAGCTCCTCATTATGGAGGTTTCCCCCATAATGACAGTGTTACTCTTATTCAAAGTAACCCCAGCCTTTCAACCTTTGACTAGTTGAATGACTTCGGCAGTATTTCCTTTCAACTGTGGTCATTGTTGTCATCCTCACACAGCTTACTCTTAAATCCCGCGCCTCTACCCCATCGGAATGATAAGGTTAATATTTAATTTTCTATACTAATATATCAATTCCATGTCTATTTGACAACATAAAATTCATTAGAATTTAAATATATTTGTTTATATACCCCATCAAGTTCTATTCCTTTAATCCGTGAAATTTCCGCTATTGTATGATGAATCATTCTCGGTCTGGTTTGCTGCTCAACAAAAGGACCTTTAAACGGCCATGGACCGTCCGTTTCGACCATCATTAGGTTTAAAGGATACTCTTGAACTAGTTCACGAATTTCACCTTCATAGAGCAAATCTGGCGTAACAGAAATATGGTATTTATTCGTTTTTAGTCTTTCGACCGTTTTTTTATCTCCCTTAAACCAATGAAAATGTGCCTTCTTGACTGTATGTTTTTCCAGTAAATCACATACAATATGGGCATCATCATAGACCGCATGTAAGGCGATAGGCTTATCTAAGCGTACAGCTAGTTTAATGAAGGATTCTAAGACTTCAATATATTGGGCATACGACTGCGCCAGTTTATTCTTCTCTCGAAGATAATATGGAAGTCCTACTTCGCCAATTGCTATAGACTCATCTTTCGTTTCCTGTATCCACGAAAACAGTTGTGCAAGCTTCTCATCTGACGGGAGCTCTTGTTCGGGATGCCAACCAAAAGCGGGACGGATTGTTGGGTGAATTTTAGCTAAAGAATAATTTCTTTTACAAGATTCCAAGTTCATGGAAACAGAAACAAGAGCATCAACTTCAGATAAAATTTCGCTAATTTCTTCATCTTTATATTTATCTAAATGAATATGGGTATCCATAATCTTTCGCATACGCTATTCTTCCTCCAATCGAATGAACTATATGTCCATTATAATTATACTTTACATAGTTTTTCTTAATCCCCCATTTATGAAGGAAGTGTATTATGACCAAAAAGAAATCACCTGTAGTGTTGCGTATTAATATTCTTTTCTTTTTCGTATTTATCCTCTTTTCTCTGCTGATTTTAAGACTTGGAATTGTTCAAATCGTCCATGGTGAGGATTATAAACGTGAAATAAATCGAAAAGATGATTATACCGTAAATAATCCCGTTCCCCGTGGGCGGATGTTAGACCGTAACCTGCAAATTATCGTTGATAACGAAGCTAAAAAAGCCATTACCTATACAAATGAAGGACATAGCCAAAAGGACAAACTCGAGATTGCAAAGAAACTTGCAAAGTTAATTGATAAAAAAACGGATCGCATTCGGGAAAGAGATAAAAAGGACTTTTGGATATTAAAATACCCCGAACAAGCTGACAAACTGATTACCGCAGAGGAAAGAAAAAAGTTCAACCAAAAGAAACTTAGTTCTAATCAATTATATAAATTAAAATTAGCTAGAATAACACAAGAAAAATTGAATGAACTAACAGAAGAAGATTTGGAAGTATTAGCAATCTTTCGTTTATTAAACCTGGGGCATAAATTTTCTCCTCAAATTGTAAAAAATAGTGAAGTGAGTCGGGAGGAATTTGCGGTTGTTAGCGAACATCTAGACAGCCTTCCAGGAGTCAACACAACAATTGACTGGGAACGTTCCTACCAATTTGACCAAACTCTCAAGTCCGTGTTGGGTGCTGTAAGTACTTCAGAAGAAGGACTACCTGCAGATCATCTTGATGACTTCTTATCGAGAGGGTATTCCAGAAATGACCGTGTGGGTAAAAGTTATTTAGAAAGTCAATACGAAGATGTCCTTCATGGAAGAGAACAAAAAGTTATTCACATAACTGATAAAAAAGGCCATTTGCTTGACACTAGGGTGAAAACAAATGGGGACCGTGGGAAAGATCTAATTCTATCTATTGATATCGATTTACAAAAAAAAATTGATAAAATTATCGAGGAAGAATTAATAGTTGCTAAAAAGAACCCAGGGACAAAACTTCTTGACCGAGCCTATGTAGTATTAATGGACCCGTTTTCGGGTGAAATCTTAAGTATGTCTGGAAAAAGACTTGTTCAAAACACTAAAACGGGCAATTCTGAAATGGTCGATGACGCTCTAGGTAATATTACAACCACCTATAGCGTTGGATCGGTTGTGAAAGGAGCTACTGTTCTAACTGGCTTTAAAGCAGGGGTAATAAAACCGAATACATACTTTGACGATAAGGGAATTAAAATTAAAGCGACCCCCTTAAAAGCCTCCTATGCTTATCTCGGAGTACTTAATGAAGTGGACGCTTTAAAAAAATCATCAAATGTTTATATGTTCAAAACAGCGATTAGAATTGGCAAAGGTCAATATCAATACAATAAGCCTTTAAATCTTAATCCAAATGCTTTTGATATTATTCGAAACTCATTTGCTTCCTTCGGACTGGGAGTAAGAACGGGCATTGACCTCCCAAATGAACAATCAGGCTATAAAGGTGGAAGTAGGCTACCCGGATACGCATTAGACCTTGTTATCGGTCAGTATGATACCTATTCCACGATGCAGTTGGCACAATATGTATCTGCTATTGCAAATGGTGGCTATCGGATGCAACCAAGGATTGTAAAAGAGGTTCTTGAACCCAAAATTTCGCCCAATGAAATTGGACCTGTATACAACGAGCTTGAGCCGGTTGTGTTAAACACGATTGATGTAAAAAAGGAATGGCTTGACCGTGTCCAACTCGGTTTCAAAAAGGCCCTGACTGAATACGGTGGAACAGGAGTGAACTTCTTCGGAGATGCCCCCTACTCACCAGCAGGGAAAACCGGGACAGCCGAGGCGTTTTATGACGGACCCTTGAGAAACAACTTTGGAAAAATTCCCCCTGAGGTTTTAAATTTGAGCCTTGTTGCTTATGCCCCCTATCATCAACCTGAGGTTGCCATGGCTGTGATGGTTCCTTGGGCGTTCCAAGGAAAGGAGGACCACAAGGCAAATCTTAAAATTGGACGTAGAGTGTTGGATGCGTATTTTAAACTTAAACAGGATAGAAACACATGAAACGTTTTTATTGCAGCCAAGTTAACTCAGGTAATGCAGGTTATATAATCATTCTAGGGACAAGATACTTAGGTTTCTGAGCGGTCTCCAAACTAACGGTCACTCCATTTTTCTGTTATAGTATGCTATGAGATAACAGGAAAGGAATTAAACCGAACAATGAAATGTTTTTCAATCGACTTAGATGGAACACTACTAAATTCTAACCATGAAATTTCTTCTGAAAATGCGAGAATCCTAAATGAGCTTCAGGAGCAAGGGCATTGTCTGATATTAAACACAGGTAGGGCCTACGCAGATGTAAAAAAAATCGAGGCTATCCGGGCGATGAAGCTTCCAATATTTTGTGTAAATGGATCTGTTATATACTCCGAAACAGGTGAAATGTTATATGAAGCAACCATTCCCCTCCCTATATATAAAGACTTATTTCCAGTTTTAAAGGAAATGGGAGTAGGAATCCTTGTTTATACAAATGAAGGCGGGCTTCCTTCCACATTGCCGCCACTGCATCATAAAACTAGAGCAGAGCTTGATAACCTATTTAATGAGTTTGATTACGATGCCATTCTAACCAAGGATAACTTAAAAATTTACAAACTCATTGCCTTAGTCCACCATGACCAACTAGCAAAAATTGAGGTAGTAAAGAAGGCATTGATTGGCAAGTTCGACCTTACGATGGCTTCTTCATTTCCTAATAACGTGGAAATCACTTCTGGTGAAGCACACAAAGGAAAGGCGCTATTACGTTACCAACAAATGATGCAGATAAAATTTGATGAAATCATCGCTTTTGGTGACGGTGGAAATGACCTTGGGCAGTTTGAGGTTGCCGACATCGCTGTGGCAATGGGCAATGCCCCTCTCCACATCCAACAAGAAGCAGATATCGTTACAAAGACAAATGATGAAGATGGATTCGCTTACGCCGTTCGTCATCTTTTAAATGACTAATAAAAGGAGCTAGGGTAACCAATCCCCTAGCTCCTTTTCCTATGTGGTTGGAAATTATAACCCATGCATTTCGCCTTCAGCTTCATGCCAAGGGACGTTGTAAGCTTGCCCCTTGGAACAAAAGATCGAAGATGATGTATATTTTGGATCGGCATTTTTATTATAGGCGATTTTTTCAATGATTTCCCTTTGGTTATGACACCGCTCATAGCCTGCAAATATGAGGCTAACTAAACCTTTTCCATGCGTAAATGCTGCCAATTTTCCTGGGTAGTTCATAAATGTAGCGACAGGAACGGTTCCGGTAATGATAGCTTTATCAGCTATTGTTTTAGGTGGATTGAAGCTTCCATATGCTGTTTGTATATCCGCTAAGACCCGCCCCATATGATCAAGATCTACTTTAATTTTATATTGATACACTGGTTCAAGTAGGAAGTTCTCTGCCTTTTCAAGCCCCTGCCTTAGGGCACGGTAAGTGGCTTCTCTAAAGTCGCCACCCGCAGTATGTTTATTATGAGCTCTACCGGTGAGCAAGGTAACCTTCACATCTGTTAATGGTGATCCTGTTAATAGGCCATGGTGTTCCTGTTCAAATAAGTGATGCTGAATTAGATTTTGATTTCCAACACTTAGGTCGTCAGCGTGACATTGATTTTCAAAAATAATCCCACGATTTTGTTCAATTGGTTGTATTCGAAGATGGACCTCTGCATAATGGCCTAACGGCTCAAAATGCCCATACCCATTCACCGTTGATTGGATGGTCTCTTTATACATTATTTCTGGTTCCGCAAATGAGACTTTCAATCCAAAGCGCTCCATGACCAATTGTTCTAAAATTTCTAACTGAATGGCCCCCATAACATGAAGATGAATCTCTTGTAAATTCTCTTCCCAAAGCACATTTAACGCAGGGTCCTCCGCCTCTAGAGTCCGAAAATACATCAAAGCTTCTTTACTATTGATTCCTTGTTCAAACATCACTTTGGATTTTAGAGTGGGAATCATTTCATAAATTGACTTTTCATGAACCACTCCTAGCCCATCTCCCACAGTAGCATTCGTTAAACCTACCACTGCAAAAAGCTGTCCAGCTTCGACAGAATCAACTGTTTTATACTTTCTGCCACTATATATGCGTATTTGAGTTACCTTTTCGGTATTAGGATCACCTGGAGACCCATAGCTAATTTCATCCCGTACCTTTAACGTACCTTTTATGGCTTTGATAAAGGTAATTCTCATTCCATTGTCATCATGGCGTATTTTATATACACGGCCTCCAAAGGAGCTTTCGTTTTCGTAATCAGTAACCGTTAGCTGTTCCAGGTTTTCTAAAAAGCTTGCAATCCCTTTATCTTGAAGAGCCAAGCCGCTAGAACATGGAAAGAGTTGATTCTCCTTAACCATCTTCTGCATCGCTTTAAACCAGCGTTCTTTTTCATATCCATTTTCCATATAAAAATCCAAAAGATCTTCATTCCGTTCGGCAACGAATTCAACTAACTCCTCATTTAAATCCTCATTTAACAATGGAGTACTTAGCTCACATACATCATTTGATAAATTTAGTTTGATTTCTTCAATTACTCTCTTAACATCTGCCCCAACTCGGTCCGTTTTATTAATAAAGAAAAAGGTCGGCACTTGATGCTTCCTTAAAAGCTCCCAAACTGTCTCTGAATGACCTTCAATTCCTTCGACAGCACTAATGATGACAATCGCATAATCCATCACCTGAATCGCCCGTTCCATCTCTGGTGAAAAATCGATGTGTCCAGGCGTATCGATTAAATAATAAGTTGAATCATTATATGTAAACATTCCTTGGTCAGCAAAAACTGTAATCCCACGCTGTCTCTCAATCTTATGACTATCAAGAAATGCATCCTGATGATCGACACGTCCCCTTTGCTTAATACTATTTGTATGGTAAAGAAGCTGCTCAGAAAAGGTTGTTTTTCCTGCATCAACATGCG
Organism: Mesobacillus maritimus; assembly: GCF_044803185.1. Classification (GTDB taxonomy): domain Bacteria; phylum Bacillota; class Bacilli; order Bacillales; family Cytobacillaceae; genus Mesobacillus_B; species Mesobacillus_B maritimus_B. The sequence goes on along the minus strand of NZ_CP085225.1, from coordinate 2,406,903 downwards.
CCAATACGCCAATCGTTTTATTCATTTCTGTCCCTCAATCCGCTCAATATCTTTTTCTTTACTAATTATACCAAACAGAAAGCTACTAGCGGTTTGTGTTCGGGCTTGCTCCCTATATATGAGTCTTCGATTCTTTATGTAGTATTAGCTACCAACCCTTTAAAACAGGAGCATCTAAATACTCTTTGACTATTTTATCTGTACAGATATCCAAACTTTCATAGCCAGTGTTCACTTCAATATCATAGACTTCATTTTGTTGATGAACATATTTAAGTTGTTTTCTAGATAGTCCTAGAGTTCGATCTCCTCGTGCTTTTTCTCTTTTTTCTAGCTCATGGATAGGACAATGTACCCCTACAAAGTAGACAGGATAGCCCTCGAGAGTATTCAAGCAATCTTTTAAAGTATCATCATTATGTAGAATTTGATCCACCACCAGGTTAATTCCAGAATTAGAAAACATCTTAATTGTACAGTGAAAATAATAGTCTGTCGGGACTGGAATTAACCTTTGCTTTTCCCGGTCCTCCATACGCTCAATCACTACATCAAAATCATCAATACTATAATGAAAGTGATCAGGTAGCCTTTTCACTAATGCTTTTGCTAAAGAAGATTTTCCTGAGCTAGATACTCCATTTAATAAAATAATCTTTCCCCTTTCCATTTCTTCGGCCCTCCATATTTCCATATAATACAAGTAGAATACGGTAAGGTGACTTCGAAGGCAATAAAATATTATAAAAATACCTCAATGAGGTAGGGAGGCAGGTTCTAAACCATCCCAACCTCATTGAGGTTTTAGTCTAGTAAAAGCTTTGTTGAACTCTTCTAATAAAAACAATCGAGAGGATACCAATGATTGCAATATATAATTCAATCACCCATAAGGTTTCGATGTAGCCTGTTTGATAAAAAACAGCTGGGAAGTCAATCACGGCATGAATGAGAATCGCATATATAACATAGGAAAATCTCTTTTTTACTACAGCTAATAACACCAATAGACTAAAAGCAATTTGCATCCATACGGCAAAGAAACGTTCCGGGATGCCCCATAGAGCAGCTCCTACCCCTTGGTCGATCAATAAATCTTTTACAGCTGCTATTTGTTCAGGTGGAAGCTGCCCAGCCATCATCGCATCAAACGTACCCGCATTTATCAAGGTTGCGAAAAGGATATTTGGAAGTGTCATAGTCAGAGCAATGACAATTGCTTCAATTCCTCCCCAACCAACACCAAAGGAGATACCACCCTTATAATCAAGGTGTTTTTTCAATAGCCATGTAAACAAGATGAAGCGACCTAATTCTTCAAATAGACCAGCAGCCATTCCACCATAAAGCCCAAATAACCATGGGTGCTCCGCATAGTTTGGATAATTTGTAATGACCACAACATGTAAGATTTTCTCGAGAATCTGAGTGAATACAATAAAACCGATACTTCCAATGATGATGGGCTTTACAGTGATGCCAATCGTCTTTCTAAAATATAAAATAAATGCAGGAAATAACAAAATGGCGAAAATCACAAACCCTATCATAGAACCGATCATTGCATTGCTTACCATGTTAGATTCCTCTCCCTTATAACTCCGTTTTCATTAAAAAATACTATCCTTATCATATGGCGGCACCCTTTTGTTTTTCTATTGGCTACCAGCTACCATTCTAGCTTTCTTGTTCTTACCTAGGGCACATATAGCACAAACGCTAGTAACCGTCTTTACCTCCTTAACTTTATTGTTTTCTGTTGTGATAATCGTCGATAATGTTATTTTGCGCCTTGTTGGGCTGTCTCATTTTCACCTAATTTCATGACTCCTTGTTGCAAGGTCTGGATAAATTCAATATATTCCTCATCTAAAGCATAAAATGACACTTTCCAACTACTTTAAGAATATCTGCACATAATAACTTGTTTAAATGGATAAAAAAAGGAATGATTCATATCACCATGAAAGGGTTTTTACCTTTTTAATAGAATTAGGATATATAATTAGAGAACCTAATTTAAGAGGTGCTGTTATGTCTATTAGTTTATATCAATTACATATTAAAACGAATCAACCAAATGATGTAAAGTCCTTTTTATTGGATTGGCTCGAGGAGAAAACTGGAGAAAAACCTTCTATATACGAGAACCAAAGCTCTGCCTTTGCTTTCTTTAAAAACGAAACTCCGTCCATTTTTGCCCTTAGTATACTTCATGAAAATTGGGTCACAATTCTTCACGATTCATATGAGCAACTACTCGACCTAGCAAATCGTCTTTCATTCGCAGTTCGGAGTACCGTTCTCAATGTCATGGCTCAAAGCACTGTAGATACCTATTATTTAAGCGTTCATCAAGAAGGAAAACTTGTACGAAAAATTTATTTCGGCGAAGATGTATTAGAGATAGAACAAGAAGGAAAACCTTTTCCATTTGAAAAATTACCTACCGGAACAAATATTAAGACTGGAAAGGAGCCCTTCTATAGTTTTGATTATGATGACATGCATGAATTCTGTCTTCACTTTCACGTTGACATTTTGAAAGACCCTACTGACATGGATGGACATTGGACTGTAATCAAACAAAATAACTCAAGCTCATCTGTAACGAAGAAGGACTCCTTATTCCGTTCAATTATTGATGGTTTCTTGAAGAAAAAAAATAAATGATAATATAAAGAAACCTCTGTTACTAAAATAGCGGTTTCTCTTTAACGGTGTAAAACAATAAGCGGAGATTTTCCGGTTATATACAGAGATATGAGCAGGGCAAATTCCAATATGGTTGCCCTGCTTTTTATTTCGTGAATCGCTATGCTTTTTGCTTTTGGCACCTCAAAGAGAACCAGTTAGTTACTAAAAATAGGTTTCTTCAAATGGAATCCAACAAAATCGTGTCATTTTTTCCGTACGACAGCTTGAATGACATGCCCCATGCCTGTATGTAAGATCCCTTCTTCTCTTTCCTGTTCACCATAAAAGAAATGCGGGATCTCGTGTTCTTTTATCCAACCTAAAATGTCCTTAGGATTATAAAGCATATCTTCATTTCTTGGACCCCCTGTTTGGTACCTTAGCTGTTCTTCTGAATATACTTCAAATAAAATAACGCCATTTGGTTTTACTACTGAAACCAATTTATCAAACACTACTTTTTGGTTTTCCTTAGGAAAATGACCAAAGACCATAATGGCACCGTCGTATTTTTCGGAAGGGACTGAGTCATGGATTAAATCCTTTTGCTCCGTTTCCACCGTTACATTAAAACGCTTTGCCAACTGCTCGGTTTTCTTTAAGCCATTTACAGAATAGTCCCATGAGGTTACGTGATGTCCTTGTCTTGCAAGAAATACGGCATTCCTTCCCTCACCTTCCGCAAACGCGACAATATTCTTTTTCCCTTCTAACGACACTGCTTTGGTCTCTATAAAAGCATTGGGTCTTTCCCCATATACAAAAGCCTCTGAATTAAATCGTTCGTCCCAATGGTTTTGCATCCTATCACTCTCCGTTTTAAGTATATCCTTTGCTTTTAACCAGATAATGCTAGCCTCATTATAACCTACTAAAAAAATCTAATTCAGCCTGTATAGGCAAATCCCCATCTTCAAGCATACAAAAAAGCATCATTTCAAGCTCAAAAATGAGTGAAATGATACTTTTTTAGATAGATCTACTCTTTAATAGCTCGTAACCATTTATCTGCTGCTAAAAATCAGATTCTCGTATCGATAAAGCCACAAAACGCATCTACAGGACTTTTCCCCTTAAATTCAGAACGTCCCATCATTTTTTCAACTAATAGCTCTAGTGTTTGCTGTCTACCATCATATGCATTAATATATGTTTTTACTTGTGGTACGTCTGCCAAGTGGTATGGATATTGAACAGAAATAAAGATGGTTGGAATTTCATGTACATAGAAAGGAATATCTGGTGTTCCTTTGCTTGCTTCCCATACAATTCTTTGAATAGTTCCTGGGTTTACATTGGCGATATTGATAATTAAATCATAGTTATCTGTCAAGTCAGTAATAGGTCTCTTCGCTGCATAAACACCAGCGATGTTTTTCATACGCTCTTCTTCGGGCAAGTCCATGATTTTTTTCATCGGAGACTCATAAATTTCGACTTCAAAACCTTGTTTTTCAAGTTCTTCCTTCATTAGGGCAATTGGTTTTGGACCTCTTCCAGCAATTAGTGCCCCAAAACCACCTTGAACACCTGTAACCTCAACTAACAGTACGCGCTTGTATTTTTCTGGAGTTACTGGCCAAATCTCTTGCTTATCTTTAACTAGAGTAATCGCTTCGTCTGCTACTTCTTTAAATAGGGCTTTGTTTTCAGGTAACCCTATTTTTGCCAAAGCTTCTTCTTTAGGAGGCAAGATTTCAGTCTTTGCTTTTTTATGAAGACCAATGCTTGCCTTTAATCCTAAAATACGTGTTAGGGCTTCTTCTAAACGCTCATCTGTGATAATTCCGTTTTTATACCCATCCATCATATATCCAAAATCTTCATCAGGATCGTTGAAGAATAAAAATAAATCACAACCAGCAGCAATCGCTGTCGGAAGCATTTCGCTTCTCTTCATCGCAGAAGTTAACGCCACCATATGGCTAGCATCTGTTACAACTACCCCATTGAATCCTAATTTTCCACGTAATAGATCAGTTGTGATTTCTTTAGAAAGAGTGGCTGGTAATAGCTCTTCATCCTTCACATCTGGGTTGAAAAATCTTTGGTACTCAGGCAAGTGGATGTGCCCAGCCATGATGGAAGGTAGACCAGCATCAATTAAACCTTTGTATACTTTTCCAAATGTCTCGTCCCATTCTTCTGTTGATAAACTATTTACACTAAAAGAAAGATGCTGATCTCTTTCATCCACACCATCACCAGGCCAATGCTTTGCTGCAGGTGCAATACCACTTTCTTGAATTCCTTTCATGTAAGCAAGGCTCATTTCTAGGACTAAATCTGGGTCTGAACCAAATGAACGACTAGAAATAATCGGATTCCGCCAATTGTAGTCGATATCTACAATCGGAGCAAAACTCCAGTTACATCCGATTGCAGATGCTTCTACACCAGAAACGCGGCCCATTTCATAAGAATATTTAGGATCATTTGTTGCCCCGATTTTAACTTCGAGTCCAACTTCGGTTCCATCTGTACATGCGCCATTTCCACCTGCTTCGGTATTCGCAGCAATTAACAATGGAATTTTACTGTTTTCTTGAAGAATTTTATTTTGCTCATATACTTCTTCTGCTTTTCCAGGATTATAGCGAACAGCACCAATATGATAATTGTTTACCATATCAGATAAGTATTCTTCTGTACGACTCGCTCCCATATTTACAAATAACTGTCCAATCTTTTCTTCAATGGACATGGAATTGATGGTTTCTTTTACCCAGTTTATATCAGAATCAGATAAATGATAAGGCTTTGCTTTCAAATCTACACTTTTCATTGTATATACGCTCCCTTATGTAATGAAGATGCTTGACTGGTATCTCTAGCTGATTCCCCAACAAATAAGGTACCCAAAGGTTGGGGAATCATTCTCACCAGTACTTGTATACTAGTATATTATTAAAACTAAAAACTTTCCACCATTTTGAATTAGTACACAAAAAATTCATAAGTTGCCACACCAACAGATGACTTTCATTAGCTTTCACCATTCTAAGTTATTTGTTATAGTAATCTTTAAATATTACTGGAAGGTTGTGTTATCCAAAGCTATTGGTTTCGCTCCAATCAACTGTGTAATAACTCAACAATAGTCATTAACTCAACCAAATGGAAAGGAACTATAAAACATGAAGTGTTTTTCAATTGATCTAGATGGTACATTATTAAATTCAAATCATGAGATTTCGAATGAGAATTTTAAAGCTTTATCATACATACAGGAGCAGGGACACGCCATTATTATCAACACAGGTCGAGCGTATGAAGATGTAATTAAATTTGATGCTATTAAACAAATTCAATGCCCTATTTTTTGTATTAATGGCACCGTTTTATATTCAGAAACAAGCGAGGTCCTTTTTGAAGCCTCTTTTCCTATTTCCATCTATAAAAAGTTGTTTCCGGTTTTAAAGCAAATGGGTTTATGGCTGATGGTTTATACGAATCGAGGTGGTTTTCCATGCAGAAACCCTGAAATTCAAGATAAAAATGATGAAGAGAAAGAGCATATTTTCCAGAGTTATGACTACGATCAAATTTTAGAGAAAGACAATCTCCAAATTTATAAGATAATGGCTGTATCACGAAAGAATCAGCTTGAAAAAATCGAAGTAGTCAAACAAGCAATTGAAGGAAATTATGAAGTTTCCATGGCTTCATCACACCCTAACAATATCGAGTTCACCTCCATTGAAGCGAATAAAGGAACCGCATTAATTCGTTATCAACAACTTGCAAATCAACAATTTGAAGAGATTTTTGCATTTGGGGACGGGGGAAATGATTTAGCTCAATTCAGAGTAGCAACCACTTCAATTGCCATGGGCAATGCACCAACTCATATTCAGGAGCAGGCTGATATTATCACTAAAACAAATGATGAAAATGGTTTTGCCTATGCAGTTCATGAACTGTTAAATCTTTAAGACTGGTTTCTTCAAACATTCTAATATCCCTTTTAGAATGAAAAGAACCTAAACGGTAACGATAAGCCTAAGGAATAATTAGTGGTTTACCGTCTTAAAAAAGGAGGCTATTGTTATGGTAAAACTCACTTCTATCGAGGAAGTTGAAGACTTTATCCATCAAAACGAGTTAAGTTTTCTTTATGTCCTAACAAATGGTTGAAGTGTTTGCCACGGTTTACTTCCTCAGGTGGAGGATGTTCTTAAAGATTTTTCTCGCATTAAATTAGCGACCATCAATGCAAAAGAAGTGCCCGAAATTGCTGGTTATTTAATGGCATTTACCGTGCCCGTTTTGGTTTTATATTTTGATGGAAAAGAGGTTTTACGTGAAGCCCGTATCGTTCACCTAGAAAAATTCCAAGAAAATATCAGGAAAATTCATGAAAGTATTTAACATGGGGGTTTCCATGCTGAGAATTAAAAAAGCCTTCATCAACTAAGTGAAGGCTTTTTTGTTCTATGTGTGAATCAATGCATCCCTTTCCATTCGCCCTGGTTTTTGGATGATTTCTTCCTTTTTTCTTTTTCCTTATGTGCTCGGTTAGCAGCTGCACTCCCGAGTTCTTTTGAGAATTCTGAATCTGTTTTACTAGAGTCAAAACCCTGTTTATTTTTTTGTGCTGCATCATTTTTCTTCGTACGTTTTGCCATGAATATCCCCCCTTCATTGTTATTATGGAAAATGATTGGGGAATTATGCGTAATGTACTCTTTGGTAAAATCTATTAAGAAATTAAAGATTAGATCTCACGATAATAGCGCAAAGAGACGTACTTTTCATGCTTACTATTACCAAAACACTGGATTTCTTCCGCAAATATGAACCCTTTGGCCTCATAAAATGGAATTCCTTTTTGATTTCCTTTCGCCACAGAAACCCATTGTTTTGTTGCTCCTTTTACTTTTTGTACTTCTGTAAGAGCATTTAACAGAAGAGTTCCAATCCCTTCTCTCCCTCTTTCTGGGTCAAGGTATAAAACAAAAACCTCACTTATATCTTTACCAATTATCCCGCCACCAATTGCACCAATCACTTTTTCAGCCTCTAGCGCAACAAGCCAGCCATCCCACCCATCGAATTCAACGTTTATCTCTTCCCGAATGCGTTAAAGATGATAAAATTCTTCTATTGTTCTTTCTATTTACTCCTGTGAGTGGGTATCCCTGTAGGTTGCCCGATAGGCATCTGAACAAACTTTTGCAATACCTTCGGCATGCTTAACTTCTGCACGCAGTATGTCCACTACTCATACCTCCTCGCCCCAAATGAATTAATTTTTCACAATTTAAATCTGGAATAAATGAAATCCCAGGTTTTAATGATTATTCTTTTGTATCCAATGGTTCTAGACGTGATTCAATTTCCTGTCTCTTATCCTCAAAATATGGCGGCAAGGCAAGGGTTTCACCTAAATGCTCGAAAGATTCATCCCCTTCAAACCCTGGTCCATCTGTAGCTAATTCAAACAAGATACCGTTTGGCTCGCGAAAATAAAGAGAACGGAAATAATAACGCTCCACAAATCCCGAACTAGGTATGCGGTTTTCTTTAAGAAATGTCACCCATTTACGCAATTCTTCTTCACTTTCAACTCGAAATGCAACATGGTGGACACTTCCTCGACCTGCTCGTTCGCGAGGGAGATCCGCCTGTACAATAATGTGGAGCTCTGCACCATTACCACCTTCACCGGTTTCTAGTACCGTTACCTCATGTTGACCCGGGGACAAAATGTAATTCCCAGTTTCACGGTAACCTAAAATTTGTGTTAGTACCTGCTTAGTGGGTCCTAAATCGGCAACGGTCAACATCACCGGACCTAGGCCAAAGATTGCATGCTCTACCGGAACAGTGCTTTTTACCCAAGCCCTTCCACCTGAAACTCCCATATTATTCTCATCGGAAATCAAGGCTAGGCGCTGATTTTCAAAATCCCTGAAAAACAAAGCTTTTTTTCCATTGATTTCAGTCATTTCATCATGTTCAACATTATATTTTCCGAAACGGTTTTTCCAATATTGAAGAGACTCATCTGTTGGCACCCGTAAGGTTGTCAATGATATGCTATTTGTCCCTGGATAAGTTCGCCCGGCATTTCGAATTTCAAAAAAGGTTAAATCCGTACCAGGATTTCCTCTTTCGTCTGCGTAAAACAGGTGATACATGGAGGTTTCATCCTGATTCACCGTTTTTTTCACTAATCTCATTCCGAGTTTTTCTGTATAAAATTCATAATTTCTCTTGGCATCTTTTGTAATCGCCGACACATGATGTTGCCCTTTTAATGGTTTTAGCTGCATTTTTTTCTCCTTTAGTTTCATCTTTACTTTTATTGTAATTATTAATGGATAGGGTTTCCAGCTTAATGCCCTTCAATGATTAATACATGGTTTTAAAGAAAATTTTCTTACCCTAACTATTAATTGAAGATTCTGTGAAACATTTATCAAAAGTGAAAATTGGGAGGAAATTTATGCAACAATAAAGAAGAAGTAAGGTTAGTACCATTTAATACCTCAATTAAAATAATTGGAGGTGCACAGGATGCACATGAGTGAACCTTTAAAGGGAAGCCTGGTGCAGCTAGAGAATCTTAAAGAAAAAGATCTGCATGAATTATGGGACCTCATCTATAATGAGGATCATCCAGAATGGAGAAAATGGGATTCACCCTACCTTACCCTTCAACCAATAGAATATGAGAAGTTCCACGATCAAATGCTCAACTTAATAAAACAAGGACTTGATAAACAATTGGTGGTTAAGGTAAAGGAAAAAATGATCGGTGTAATTTTTTATGATTGGGAACATGAATCTTCAAATTCACTTGAAATTGGAATAGCCATTTACCACCCAGCTTATAGAGGTGACCCTTATGTGTCAGATGCCATAAAAACATGGATGGATTATTTATTTTACACCTTTCCTATTCCACGAATCGGACTTTCGACATGGTCAGGAAATGATCGAATGATCAAAATTGGGAAAGAGCTTGGCATGATGGTGGAAGGTCGCATTCGCAAAAGTCGACTATACCGAGGCAAGTATTATGACAGCGTTAAGCTTGGTATCTTAAGAGAAGAATGGGAAAGTGTACAATAAGAGAAAAACAGCGTATCCATTTCAGATACGCTGTTTTTAATAGGCTGTTTTCGTAAAGATTGTTGTTAAAATTGTAAAAATCTTAAAGCCGATTTTTACTACCTAAAGCCGATTTTAACGCAAGATAAGCTATTTGGTACGTGATAAGAAGTTTGCACTCTCTTTTCTCATTAATAAAAGGGTACTTTGAAGTGAAACAAAGCTTAATTCAACGAATTTGTATCCAAGAGCAACAAAGTTTGAGAAAAGAGCCTTTTAATAACAACAAAAAATAGTTGTTATCATTTCCACCATTGATCAAAAATAGTGGCGGGTAATTGGCGCTTATGCTCGGTTACAAGGTATCGTTTTTCAATTTTTTCTGCTACTTCAGCGGGTACCTTTTTGCCTTCTAGATAATCGTCTAGCTCATCATATGTAATGCCTAGCTCTGTTTCATCGGCTTGGCCTGGCTTTTGGTCCAATAAGTCTGCTGTAGGAACTTTCAAGTAAAGCCTTTCTTCTGCACCTAGTTCTTGTAACAAGGCTCTCCCCTGGCGCTTGCTTAAACCTGATAACGGGAGGATATCCGCTCCACCATCGCCATATTTCGTGAAGAAGCCGGTTACAGCTTCCGCAGCATGATCGGTTCCGATAACAAGCAAGCCCTCTTCCCCACCAATTGCGTATTGTGCAATCATTCTCATTCGTGCCTTTACATTGCCTTTTTGGTAATCGCTCAACAGATTCGCGCCCATCGTATTGTATTCAGTCTCTGCTGCATCCACGGCACTTTTGATATTATAGACATACTCTTCGTCGGCCTTAATAAAATTAAGCGCTGCCTGCGCGTCATCCTCATCCTTCTGAACTCCATAAGGTAGGCGCACAGCAATGAACTTAGCTTCATCCCCTTCGTTTCTAGCCTCTTCCACCGCAAGCTGGGCAAGTCTGCCTGCCAAACTGGAATCTTGTCCACCACTAATCCCAAGTACAAAGCCCTTCGCGCCCGAGTTTTTTAGGTAGTTTTTTAAAAAGGTTACCCGGTCTTTTATTTCCTGCTTTGCGTCAATTTCTGATTTTACATGTAAATCCTTAATAATTGTCTCTTGTATACTCATTGCATCCACCTCGTCTTTAATATACTAAAAGTTTAATACTTTCTGACTCTAGATTCAAATGAATGGTAAGGTTCTACCCACAGAAGTTTGTGCAACTTCGACAATACACGAAGAATATTCACTATCTTTGCCGAACAAATACTTGTTTTGTCATTCTTAAAGGATTCTTCCATTCGATAGCGAATGTGTAATTATCGGGGAGGGATTCGTATGAATACAAATGCAGTTGCAAAATTACTTGGTGTTTCACCGAGCACCATTCAGCGATGGGTGAAGCATGCCAATCTTAAAATGAACCGAAATGAACTTGGTCATTATGTGTTTAATGATGAAGATATTGAAGTGATGAAAAAAATTCAGGAACAGATTAATAATGGAGTCCTCCTTCAAGATATTGCTGCGGCAGCAAAAAAGACTCGCCAGGCAACGGTAAAAAAGGAAATTCGCCAGGATGATTTCGAAAAACTTCTAACCAAAATGACTGAACTCGAATCAAAAATAGAGCGTAAAGCAGATGAACACGTCTCATACCAACTACTACAGCACCGAAGAGAAATCGAGGAGCTAAATGAAAGGATTGAAACCCTAACACAACAAATTGAACGGTTAGAGGAAAAGAACCGCCAGAGTGAACCGGACCCAATCGAAATGGTCGCTGCCTCTACTGAAGAGACTGGACTTTTTAAAAGAATAAAGAAAAAAAATTTCATAAGTTCATTTTTGGGGATTTGAAAAAGCACATTTGGAAGGATGTGCTTTTTTATTTTCCAATAAAAAGAGAAACGAGATTGCTTAAATTTCACCCCGAGTTTTCCCTTCGATACAGCCTTCTATCCCATGGTTCTATACCTATCTTATGATTTTTTCATATGTCTTTTCATCGCAAATCACGAACAATTTTACGTCGGATGATATCCTTTCATTGGAGCGGCGTGCGATGTCTAGACTGGTTCCGTCCGAAATTAATGTAGCCCCTTGTTCAAATAGTTCTGTTGCTGCATCCCTATACGTAATCCAATGTGTCTTTTTCCTTATCTCATAAAGGTTTTCCCCTTCTCTTTTACTCATTAGCTGTTCAAATAATTGACTGGAGCCATGATGAATGGTCGCCTGCGCCATTAAACGTGACAAAGAGTCACTTGAAAGAATAAATTCGTCGACATTCGCGTGCTCAAAAAGGGCTAGATGCATTTCTTTCTTCACTTCAACAACTGTATAGATATCTTTTTTATACTTCTTTGCAAGTTGTTCCACTCTTGAGGCAATCAGTAGTGTCTTTCCGTCAGAATACTCTGCTTGTTCATTCCATTCATCTGAAAAGATTGCCACTGATTTTGCCTCAAGAATATTAGCTTTCATTAAGACGTTTTCAGCCGCTGGGTTTCCACTAACATAATGGACCCTCTCATGCTCGATTGGGGAACGGGAGCCATCGTCAACAACGACAACATCACTTTTTTTATCGTTAAGAAGGATTTCCTCAAGAATACTTCCGAGCTTATCCTTTGAGGAGCCAATCAAGATATAGTGTTGTTTCCCCTCATAGTTCAATTTCCCTTCCTCCTTTAGCCTTCGGAATATAGTCAAACCCTCGAAGAGCTTTCCTACGAGAATCCCCATTGCCCCAATCCCAAAGGTGTAGACAAGAGCCATTGTAAATATCTTCCCAAAATTGGTTTTAGGATAAATATCACCGTAGCCCACTGTAACGAGTGTTGTCATCGTCCACCATAGGGCGTCAATAAACCGGGGAAATGTTTCAGATTCTATCTTCAACATCAAAAAACTACTAAGGAACATTAGAATAATAGCAATCATTGCAGCATGCCATAGACTAATCTTAATTAATTTTGAGAGCATTCTATGTAAAATACCCATTTTGCATCCTCTTTTCAAAATGCCATCGAACTTAGTTGAACGATCTGCTGAATCCTTTACCCATTATACCCAAATAATGGAGATGAATGCCTTCATACTGAGTATTTCTCGCCTTTTACAACAAAAAGAACGGCGGTTCTAACCCCCGTCCGATACGCCTATTTGTTCGAAATATAATCAAATTAAGAATTAGTTACTTCGTAAATCGGTTTGCATAACTGGATGCTACAAATGCCTCTGGTTTAATTTTAGGCTCTACACCGATGGTTTCAAGTCGTGCAACCATTTCCTGCACAAACTCTCTTGTCTTATTTCTCTTCCCTGAACCGATATCCAAATGCCCTTCCATCGTAAAAGTCGCACCTTTATAAATATGCGGTAAGACTATGTCAATCATCCTGTTCTTATGCTCTTCTGTAAACTGGTAAACGATTTCCTCCGTAAGTGAAGTCTCATAACTGATTCGTTCATGTAGATGAAGCATTTTTCTTGGAACAATACTTTTTCTAATACAAGCCCATGCGCCTTTCCCTTCATTTTGAATCACAATACCCGTAATAAAAATGGTCCTGTCCATGTGAACTTGAGAATCGGTCCCCACCATCAATTTGTAATTTCCATTTGGCTTCCGGTTCATAAATTTCAGTATTCTCTCAAATACTTGGTCAAAAGTCATGTTCCGTTCTTGTAAATTCTGAAAAACATACCTTTTATCTCGATTTGTAACCACCTGATATCACCACATTATTTGGGATAGAAACGAATTTTTCACCCTAAGAACACCTCGGATACTACTATTATATTAAGCTAGTAGCAGGATGTTGTTCTTTTTCTGTGATTTTTTCGAGTGGACACGCAACAAGGAAACCTATAACTTAAATTCCAGTTGGCCAAGTAGCCAAACGGCGCTCACTTTTTTTCCGTTTTGAGGTTAATAGGTATTCGAGCGATTGACATAAGAATTTTCTTGTTTCGGCGGGCTCTATTACATCATCAATTAAATGTTTGGCCGCCGCTTTATAAGGCGAACTGTCAAATGACCAATGGTTAAGAAGCTCCTGTCTCATTTCCTTTGGGTTTTCGGCATTAGCCAACTCACGCCCATACACAACATTAATTCCCACTTCTGGACCTGTAAAATTAATTTCTGCCGTTGGCCAAGCCACAACCAAATCGCCACCCATACCTGGACCAGACATATTCCCATAGGCTGCACCAATACTTTTGCGAATAACTACAGAAATCTTTGGGACTGTGGCCAGTGCGAGTGCTTGATTCCACACCATAATTTTTGTTGGCATTTTTGCTTTTTCCGCTTCCGAGCTAATACGAAACCCTGGTGTATCATGAAGGAAAACCAATGGAATATGAAAGGAATCACAGAGACAAATAAATTCGGTCGCTTTTTGGCATTCTTGAGGACCTGGTGCCCCCGCAAATTGATTCGGTTGATTTGCAATAATTCCAACCGTTTGTCCATTCAAATGAGTCAGTACAGTTATCAATCCTTTGCCGAATTTAGGCTGAATCTCAAAATATTCGCCATCATCAACAAGAACTTGTATGATTTTTTTCATATCATACACTCGGTTGCTCTTCTCCGGAAGGATGTCATACACTTCCTCAACCCTTCGGTTAGGATCATCATTGGTAGGTCTCATAGTCGGAGGTTCTTCCGCATTTTGTGGCATATATTCAAAATAAGTCTTTAACTGGTTGATACATTCTTCTTCCGTAGCAGCATTCTGATCAATTTGTCCGGTAAATTTGTTATGAACTGTGACCCCACCGAGTTCCTCTAGAGGTAACTTTTGACCATTCGCGAGCTCAAGCATCCTTGGTCCCGCAATTGCCATGCATGTACCATCAAGCTGGGTGACAAAATCAGACGATACCGCCATCCAGGTTGGTCCACCAAAACTATCGCCAAGGATGGCCGTCATCGTCGGGACCTGTCGATGATGGGTTAACATTTCTGGGGGAAACAATTTATCACTAATCCCGTCTGAGCCCATCCCATCTGGCATCCGTAAACCTCCACCTTCATGTAAAAAAAACAACGGTAGACCATTGCGAACGGCAAAATCATGTACAATCCTTGATTTTCGGATATGAACATTCCCTTCTGTCGCAGCAAAAACAGTCTTGTCACCAGCCTGAACAACAGCTGGTCGACCATTAACTTTACAAACTCCTGCTATGAGGCCGTCACCATAGCTTTTCTGTTCCTTCCCCCTTACATCAGAAGTATTTAACATTCCAAACTCCATAAATGACCCTTCATCAGCCAATAATTCAATTCTTTCTCTTGCAGTTAAAAAACCTCGCTCATGCTGACTCTTGATTTTCGCTTCTCCACCCCCTAGTCGAGCAGCGGCTTTTCTTTCTTGTAAATCTTCTACTTGCTTTCTAATATTGTCCATCGATTCCTCCTATTATATGAAAATAAATATTCCAACCAGTCGGTATATTTAGAATCTTCCGAATACAACCTTTACTCTATCATAATATGTATGACAGCGAATAACAATTATTTCAGTTAAATATTGTTCTATACTATATGTGTCGTCGTACTTATCGAGATATAGTTCTGTTAAAATATAGAGAGTACATTTTTTTGTTAGATGGAGGGTCTAGATGAACAAAATCGTTTTATTTGATGGAGAATGCCATTTTTGCGACCGAAGTGTTCAATTTATTATTAAAAGAGATCCCAATGCTTATTATAAGTTCGCCTCATTACAAAGCGATATTGGGCAACAATTCCGTAAGGACTATAGCATCCCTCTTTATATAGACAGCTTAATATTAATAGAGAATGAGCACTACTATGTAAAGTCAACAGCCGCTCTACGTATCTGTAAAAACTTAAAAGGGGTGTGGAAAATCGGAGTTGCCTTTCTCCCTATTCCCACATCCATTCGAGATCTTGCCTATGACTTTATTGCGAAAAATAGATATAAGTGGTTTGGAAAAAAGGATAAATGCAAATTGCCTTCTCCAGAGACGAGAAAAAGATTTTTATAACTTATTTCCAATCTCTGATACAAACAGGCGAAACTCTTTCAGAAATTTTTCCTTTTCTTCTAAGAAAGGATAGTGATTGCTCTCTGAAAAAATAATCAGTTTTGAATTGGGAATCTCTTCGCGCAACTCAAGCGAGTACAGCAACGGACATTGAACATCATATTTCCCACAAATAATTATAGTAGGTGTTGTAATCAGTTTTAGCTTTTTGCTAACATCAAAGATTTGTAGTTCCCGATTAAAGAAGTTCAGCCTAATGGCTGACATTTTTTTCGACCTATTATCAGAAAAAAGTTCAGAATATCGTTGTGGTTCATATAATGACAGCTTCGTTCTTTCTATTGCTAGTGCCTTTCTTGCTTCATTTGATATATCAGGGCGTTTTAGTTCTTCTATTAAATCTTGCATTTTTGTAAACTGTGGATGATTGCGATTGTAAATACAGTCTGAGGAAAAAGATGCATACTCCCTTGCTGCAGCACCCACCACAATATTGAAGCTCAAACTATTTGAAAAATAAATACCATAAATTAGCCCCAACATCCCTCCTGTCGAGTGCCCAGCGTACCCCCATCTGTTAAAGCCTAAAGCCTCGCGAATTGCTTCCAAGTCAAAAATGGTTTCTAACATACTAAGTTGATAATGCTCCATAGCTTTCGCCGACTGTCCTGCCTCCCTTAAGTTAACAAGATAAACTTGATGTGAGATCGTAAAAGTATCAGCAAAATAGTCCCCTGTCTCATTAAACTCAGAATAATGATGTGTCACACATAGTGGGTTTCCATTCCCCTTAATGAAAATTTCAAACTCTCCCCTAGAAGTGGTGACCACTCTTCTTTTCCATTTATCCAACCTATTTCCTCCTAGTCATTCTATATGAATGAGTCTTCTATAATCCGAAGGTTTCCTTTATCGTCTTTGCAACATCTTCAGGACTTTTTTTAGTATTGTTAATCTTAATGTAATTTTCTCTTGTTATTTCCCCATCAACCGAGTTCAATCGATATTGATTCATACTACTTTTCAATTCATTTTCGGACCATTCGATATCACGCTTCGAAGGCTTGTGTGCAAGACGGTTTGGCGTTTTATTTCTATCCAGTCGTTCATCCAAATCTGCTTCAAGCTCAACAAAGTAGACTTCTCCACCTTTTTCTTCAAAGATCTCGCATAGGTTGTCAACAAACTCCCAGTCATCCTTTTCGTTAAAAGCCCAAACATAAGTAAAAATCATTCCTTCCAAATCACTATTCGCTACAGCTTTAAAGATTTCAAATCGGAATAATGTCGATAATCTCCATGTCTCAGGACCGAAATCAAAAATTGGAGATAAAAGCTCTAGCGTCATATGATTATGAAAGAGCTTTAAATCAGTTATTCTAGCTAATTCTTGCCCTACCGTCATTTTCCCGACGGCTTGTGGGCCAAAGATTAAAACAAATTTCATACGATCCTCCATGAAGATAGAATATTACTTAGAATTTATAAAAACAAAACCATATGGTGCTCGTCCAAATAAGATCTTTCATCTAACTTTAATGCCCGTTTTTCTGTACCAAATACCTCAAACCCCAATGATGTATATAGTTTCTTTGCTGGTTCATTTGTCGTCACAACAGACAAATTTAGTTGCTCGATTTCACCAATTGTTTTTGCTTGATTAATTGCCTCAATTAATAATAATCTGCCAATGCCAGAGCCACGATTTTCAGGGTCCACATACATGCCTACAATACTGGCTCTATGTCTAAACTTTACATATTTCTCTCTCATCAATGTAACCGTGCCGACCAACTGATTATGTAGAAAAGCCCCATATGTGATAGATTCTTCTGATGAGAGCCTTTGTTCATACATCTCAACAGGTCTATCTTTCTCTTCCTCAAAGCTTGAACCAAAAGCCTCAGGGTTGTTTTTCAACGCCGTTAATCTAATTTTCAAGTAATTCTCAGCATCTTGGACTCCTAATTTTCTAATATTCACCTTCCCACCCCTTAGAACAAATGATTTTATCAATCATTATACTTCAGAAAATAATGGAAATAAACGAAAAGAGTGTTCCTAAAACGGAACACCCTTGGGGAGCAATTGTTAGTAGTTAATTACTAATTTATTAGTAGTAGAGAATCAACATTTCCGTCAATCTCTAAATCCCTGGGAATGCGCAAATAAACAAAAGAATCGCCACTCCTAAAAGAATGATGCTCAAACATCGATTCCCCAGTGAATTGTCTAATAGGATACCCATTACCTGCAATCGCAAAATTAAACTCTTGATAAATAGAATTGATTGTAAGGATACTTTCTGTTAGTTCAACTTGACTGGGCTTAAGAAGGCTAGAGAAATCAAGACCATCTACCACTAAACCGGTTGAATAAATAGCTACCTCAATAGTAGAAACATCCTTTTCTACTCTTTCCACAAAAATCTGCGGCCCATTATTTGTATTAGAAACAATCTTTATTGAGTTATTAGGATAATCATCAAAGCTCATCTTTTCTTGTAGATAAGCAGGATCAATTTCAGCGAATTGCCCATCACTCAGCTTCGAAAAAATCTCTGAAAATGGATCATTCACTCCATCTTCGGAATCCTTATAATCAATCCTTTCTATTTGATTATGCTCCTGCGCAAAGAGCGGAACATCTATTGAGGCAAGAACTAGCACCCCCACATAAATCAATAGCAGCCAGTGGGTAATTTTTATGGTCAAATACTTTTTCCCAATCTTAACTGCGATGAAAAAGAACAATCCAAACAATAGGACAAGAACAATTGGCAAAATGGCACCCAGGACCATCATTTTCTCACCTCCAAGCGGTTCAAGACGCTTATTGCGACTGTAAACAATGCTAGCGTTGTCAGAACCGCTTTCAGAATAAATAGCGATACTGTTGTTTCCATTGTATAAAATTGAATGAAGTTCCAAAGGGTTGGCTCCTTTGATGAGGAAGCTTGTAAAAATAATGACCCAATGAACAATCCTGGGAGGATAACCACAAACAATTTGCTTACTTGAACCAATGTTCCGACAAGATAACCAATCGAGCTAATCAAGAACAAGTAGAAAAACGTAATACTGAATCCAAGAATGAAATGGGAAGAACCACCTGATAGAAGGTATAGTTGTTCATCCAAGAATAGTGTTGCAATAACCTGTAATAAATTTCCCGACAATACAGAGGTAACAGCACCAAGAAGGCTGGCACTACCCAAAAACAAAATATTAGATAGGCTGCTACTAAGTCGATTGGTTACGAACGAGAAATCATGATTTCGATACGGTTTAGTTGTAATCGTAACTGCTGTAATAAACGCCCATATCATCGTAAATGTAAAAATCATATCAGAAGAATAGTATTTTATATTGACACTAATGTCTCCCCCGCCAAAGCCAGAGGAACCCACTCCACCAAATGAAAAGAGCATCGCTAAAATCTGAATCCCCACAAGCGAACTAAACGAATCAATGTTTGCTTTCAACTTATAAAAATATTGATGTTTCACCGCTTCTACTAAACTAGTTGTTGTTAAAGACATCATCAATCCCCCCCTTTGCCTCTGTTGTGAGATAAACAAAAAGGTCACTTGAACGGACAGGTGTAACCTCTAAACCAGCTAGATGTGCTTGTTCTTCTATGCTACCTAATAAATCCCGTTTTACAACTGCATACATTGTATTCATTCCAACCTCATTCTTGTATAGAATGTCTGTTTTGTTCATTAGTTTTAGTATCGTTTCTGTATTTCCTTTAATCCCTATTGCCCATTCTTTTAAATCGGCAATTGGCAAATGCAAAAGCTTGCTCCCCTTATTAATTAGAAGGACATTCTCTAGGATGTCTTCTATTTCATCAACATGGTGACTTGAAATGATAATTGTCCGTGGATGGGCGATATAATCTTTGAGCAAGGCACGATAAAAGTCCTTCCTAACGGCTTCATCCATTCCTGTTGTCGGTTCATCAAAAATGGTTAACGGGCAGCGAGACGCTAATCCGATAATCATATTAAACGTACTCGTTTTCCCTTTTGATAGACGGTTATGATAACCTTTGTGGTCAAAGCCAAAATAATCAAATAAACGTCTTGCTAGATTTGCATCCCAATTTGGATAAAATCGTCCAGCTTCTTCTAATAATTCACCCAACTGCAATGCTGGAGGGAAACTCATTTGATCATCAACAAAGATGCTATTTACCGAAACATTCAGGCTGTTAAATGGGCGCTCAGAAAAAACTCTGACTTCCCCTGATGTATTTTTTATAAATCCAGCGATGATTTTAAGCAAAGTGGTTTTCCCAGCACCGTTTCTGCCAATTAGCCCTGTAATGGTATTCTCCTCAATCGAAAATGATAAATGGTTCAATACCTTGTTTCTGGTATAGGACTTGGTCAACTCTGAACATTCTATTACCTTCATGTTTGGACCTCCTCTTCATTTGCGTCTTGGATCATGGCGATTAATTCTTGCTTGGAAATCCTTAACCTGGTTGCCTCCTGAACCAATTCTTGTACTAACTGCTTTAGTGTTTGATTTTTTCGTTTATTTAGGATGATTTGTTTTGCCTCTTCAGTCACAAACATTCCCAGCCCCCGCTTTTTAAATAAAATCTTCTCATCTACCAGCAAATTAAGTCCTTTTGCTGCTGTAGCTGGATTAATCGTATACATTTCTGCTAGCTGGTATTGTGAGTACACCTTTTGATTCGCTTGGAAGTGGTTATTTAATATTTCTGATTCAATCCAATCGGCAATTTGGACATAAATAGGCTTTGAACTATTATGGTTAAGAATTGCCCTCGCCCCCTTCCGATATAGTGCATTACTGTTGTAATGTAGTATATATTAATCTGCCAATTTTTTCAATACGACTTGTAAAAATCAGTTAATTGGCCTAATAAAAAACAGCCCATAAATGGACTGTTAAAATGTTTTCTCGATTACATCGCTTGTGTATCCTTGGCTATTTTTCTATTAATCATAGAAGTGATAAACTCTTTGTTTACACTTGCTAATACGGCACCTAGGATTGTTATACTCCCACCGACCCAAGAGACGAAAGACACCTGTTCCTTAAGCAAGAGAATCCCAAACAAAACGGTCCATACAGGCAATAAATTTAGGTATGGAGCCGCTTGACTTGGGCCAACGATTTTAACACCAGCGTTCCAAGCTAAATAAGCTCCAACAGATGCAAGTGTACTCACATAAATCAAAGAGGCCCATGCTGTACCTGTCATACTAACCGTGTTTAGTTGTACTGTTCCGATACAACTAATCGCGCTGAAGACTGTCCCATACAAGGCAGCCCCGGCAGTTAATGTTAGAGAATCATGCTTTTTTCCATACTGTTTACCGAGCACCGTATAAATTCCCCAAGCTAAGCAAGCCAGCAAGACTTGAAAGTTTCCTAGCAACGATCCTTCTAAGTTAGCACCTCCACTTTTCCCTAAAAATAAAATGATAACCCCTAAAATGGAAATCCCTGCGCCACCCCACGCTTTTAGACTTATCTTTTCTTTTAAGATAAATGGCGTAAATAAGAGAATACTTATTGGAATTCCAGATGATATCATGCCCGCTTGAGAAGCACCTATATTCCCCAGTGCCATATATGTCAATGTAGAAAAAGCAAAAATACCCGTGAAACCAAGGATGGCAAATTCTTTCCACAATGCCAACATAGGGAGTTTCTTTTTATTTAAAATTAATAACACTACAAGAATAAGTGTTGATATCCCCCACCGAGCCGTATTTAGTAGGGTTGAGGGCATTGCTTCACTTAAGTATCTTCCACAAATATAATTTCCACCCCAAAGGATGGTTGCCACGACTAATAAACAAATTCCGCGTTTCATTTTCTATTGAACCCCTAAATGGCTCTTGCGCTTTTGTTCGTTCCATTCTTCTTCCAATATACACATTTCCCATTGACTCCAATAAGTTTCGCCGTGTTTGCAAGTGTCTCGTAACAGTCCTTCTTTTTTAAAGCCCGCTTTTTCGTAGCAAGCTATAGCAGGCAAATTAAAATCAAAGACACCCAGACAAATTCGATGTAATTTCAGTTCATTAAAAGCAATTTTTAGTATTTCCTCTATCATTAGCTCTCCTATGCCCTGACCTCGATAGCGTTCGTTGCCAACTAGTACTCTACCGATTCGCGCTGATTTGTTTCTTTGATCAATTTTCGTTAAAGATATATGGCCAATCACATCATTTGTCTCTTTATGAACCACACTAAAAATTAGTTTAGTAGCATTTTCGTGATTGGCATCTTTTACATAGTCCTCAAGCTGCGCCTCTGTCAACGGGTAATGAAAGCTAAATCCTGCCCATTGAAGCAAGAATGCAGGTGAATCCACCCATTGAATAAGAGTCTGATAATCTGGTGGAACAAAATACCTTAAAGTAATCATGGCCCCTCCCCTATAAAGGGAGTTGAAAACAACTCCCTAGATAAATTGCTTTTAACAATTATTTATCAAGAATATCGTCCCTAAGGGTAGCAACTTTTGTCAAAGCTGTATCAATATCTGATTCGCTTACACCAAAGTGAGCTAGCGCATCGTGTAAATGTTTGACAATGGCATTAAAATGCTCAGGTTGTAAATTCATTCCCTCATGTGCTTTGGCCATCGACTTACCTGAATACTGGTTCGGTCCGCCCAATGCAAAACTAATAAATTTGGCTTGATGACGGATTTGTTTGTCCATATCCGTCTCTTCAAAAAATTGATTAACGGTTTCATCCTTTAAAACAAGTTCATGATAAAAATAATCAACAACCTTTTCAATCGCTTCAGATCCGCCGACTTTTTCGTATAGACTCTGTTCCATAGAAAACACCTCGTTTAAAATTTATTCATAGGTATTTTCTACAGAAACCCTAGATTTATCCAAGGTTATTTAAAAACTGAAGGACTATATTAAATTTTCTAAATTTAAACTAATTTTATCATGATATAATTTAGAAATAAACAATACTAATCGTATCGACTTATAAAATATAATAGTTTAAATCCTTTATCGAGGTGAATCATCACAATGAGATTATCTATAAAAGAGATGAACGAAGAGTTTGCTAGAGAAATCTTAGATTGGAAGTACTCCCCACCCTATGACTTATATAATAACGAGTTTAGTGAAGAAGCTTTAGAGGAATTGCTTGAGGAATCATATTATGCGATTGTGAATTCAGAAGGGAATTTAGTTGGATATCTTTGCACTGGGAATACAGCACAAGTACCTATTGGTTCCCAGTTCGGTGCTTATTCAAAGGATTTACTTGACATTGGTATTGGGATGAACCCAGCATTATCAGGGCAAGGGAATGGAAGTGAATTTTTCAGTTTTATTTTAAAGCACTTATTAGACTCTACTTCAAATTTAACCTTCCGATTGACAGTTGCTACTTTTAACAAGCGCGCCATCCGACTTTACGAAAAGCACGGTTTTGCTAAGGAAATGGAATTTAATCGTGGTTCCACTAATTTCATTACGATGGTCAGAGAATATCCAATTGAAAAAAAGATACCCTTCAACTAGTGTGAAGGGTCTTTTCGATGCTTCCTTAGAAAAGATATAAATTTAGATTCTCTAATGAAAACAAGCAACTTGGACCTCTTGATGGTGTTAAGCAATTTAAATTCTCTAATGGCAGTGAGTACATGTTGAAATCTGATTGCCACCCGTTCCTTTAGTTTTCCTTCCTTCTTCTCTTTAGGACCATTTATATATCTTTTCCAGAAAAACTGAACAGTTTCCTCAATGATTAGGAACAAAGCGATGGGTGCAAGGGCAATGATTATCCACTTTACCATGGTTCCAGCCCCTTTCGATAACCTTCAGTATGATTAAATATATGAGACTACTATGATATGATTCCTTTTACGACAAAATTAACAAAATTAATGGGGTTTACGATACAGTTTCGCTCGGTTACTATCTCGATACCCTCTTGTTGTTGGATCTTGAATCAAGCCAAGAAAAGAAAACAGGATAAAAAGACTATTCGTCATTGCCAACACTTCATTTTTAAGCTGCTCTGTTACTTGAAAATCCGTAAGTCCAAGCACATTCAACACCTGCAGCAATAACTGCATCACCAATAATATCTGCGAGACTAACGCAAGTACCCATGTCCGATTTTTGAAACGGACCTTCCAATTAATCAATCCTATCAACTCCCTCTTGACGAAAGCATATGCTAAAGTTTATGCAAGAAGGAGAACCGGTTGTCTTCTTTCATTCTTATTTAATTTTATTGAAAGCTTTTTCCTCTTAATACCTTATTAACCTCCTGCAAAATAATTACCCAACCCATCCCTATATATGTATTTTGTTTACTGAATAATTCGACAAAATATTAAAGAATTCCTTTATTTATAGCAATATTCCAATAATTTATAAGATCTAAAAAAACGCCAAAATGGCGTTTTTTTCCTACTTTCTTATACATTTTTGAGAACCATATCCATCCTTCTATTTCTTTCTTCCCTTTCTTCTGCTGAAGCTAAGTCATACTTTTTTAATAAATGAAACACTTCATTAAGGATATCCTGCGTATGCTCACCATTAAAAAAGCGTTCAAATAATGGTTTGGCTTCTTCAGGTAAGAACGAAGATTGTTCTTCGTATTTCTTCCTTACGTCTTCATGACTGTGATCAATTTTACATTCTCCCATGACAATACCTCCCTCTAAAGATTCTTCTTCTAGAATACCAAATTTGGAGGGAAATTACTCTTTTGCTCATTCGTTCCAATTGAATTTTGTCCATTTATGTCTTTTCGTATAAACTAAGATGGAAGCTTACTAAAAAAATGAGGGACTTTGAATGATCCGTACAATAGCGATTACCAAGGAAAATCAGATTCATCACGATGTACCGGTCCAAGAACTAGTCAGCAAAGATTATAGCTGGTATTGGATTGATTTTAACCAACCAACAAAAGAGGAAGTTGTCACCTTAAGAAAGCCACTTCAGTTTCATCCACTTGCCATTGAAGATTGTCTACATAACCTTCAAAGAGCAAAACTGGATTATTACGAGGATCATACATTCTTTGTATTCTATTTTCTTAACCAAAAGAGTCTAGAAAAGGATGAAGTTGATTTGTTCTTTTCTGAAAAGTATATTGTGACTTTTCATCAACACCCCTCCACGGAGATTAATGAAGTTTGGAAAAGGCTCAAGCATTCTGCAGATCCCAGTATCTTGACTCCGGCCAATGTGCTGTATCATATCTTGGATAAAATCGTGGATAATTATTTCCCCCTTGTCTACGAAATCGAAGATATTTTAAATGATTTGGATGAAAATTCAAGCCAACAAACGATGGAATCTTTACTTGATCGACTTTTCGATACTAGGCATGATCTACTAGCATTACGGCACACGATTAATCCCATGCGTGACCTTGTGTATAGGATGCTTAATTCACAAAGAGTGGCGGACCAAATAACGAATATTGAGTATTTTTCAGACATTCATGACCATTTGTTAAAATTGACGGAAATGGTAGAAGCGAACCGTGAACTAACAACAGATATTCGCGACAGTTATCTATCACTCAACTCACACGAAACCAATCGGGTAATGAAGGTTTTAACAGTCATCACAACCATTTTCATGCCATTGACCTTTATTGCCGGTATTTACGGGATGAACTTTCATAACATGCCAGAGTTGGATTGGAAATATGGATATTTCGCTACCTTATTTCTCATGCTTACAATTGGCTTAGGAATGTTCCTATGGTTTTGGAAAAAAGGTTGGTTTAAATAACTAGACACAAAAAAGTAAGCATCTGTTTCACTTTAGATGCTTACTTTTTTCGGCAATGATTCCTATTACTTATGCAAACATTCATAAGGGCTTTCTTCCAAAAGCCATATTCTATATCATTAAATTCTCTACCTGAAAACATCATTTGGTACATCAAAGACATTCCATAAAAATACGATAAAGATAAAAGATAGGACCCAAGCTACTAACGGTTTTAAATAGTGAACTCTAAGAATGAAAAAAAGAAAAAAATTAAACAATATCGACCAGTAGAAATTCCAGCCATTGTGATATTCAATCAGATTAAGCTTTCGATCCACTGCCTCATTGATAATATAAATGACGGCCCAAGCGAAATAAAAAAGGAACATCTTCCCCTTATTTTCCTTAGGAAACTTGGACAAATAAATAAAAGTTGTTGCTGGATATTTAATCAACATAATCGACAAATTCACATGGGTATTTGTTAAACCAATATCTTCATCTATTCCTTGTGGATTGTAACTCCACATCGGATAGAAATCCGATAAAAGATAAAGATACAAGAAATCACACATGATGAAAAAAAGGAGCGTTGGATAGTACTTTTTCCACCCCTTCAAATCTCCCCATATAAAAAAGCCAATAACCACAAGACTGTATAAATTCCGTTCAAGGTTAACACCCACTCGTAAAATCCAATTATTTACATTTTATCCAATTACGATCATTTCCATTAAAAAACATTAAATATAGATTCCTGCATTCCACAGAGCATTTTTCCGATTTGACGAAAAATATATATAATAATAAAAAAATGTCTATCCGAAACCCTTTCTAGAAAAAATACGTATAATAGAGAGGAATACAAGAAAGATAGGAGATCAAATGGATAAGCTTAAACATCTAATGAAAGAAATGATAAAGCGAATGTGGGATGCTATCATTCTTTTCTGGCAAAGAACACATTTAACGCAAATTTTGTTACTAGCCATATTAGTCATCATTCTTTTATCAATCCTATGGTTTGCGTTCATTGCCAGTCAAGCGAATGTTCAAAGCCTAAAAGATGGCCTAAATCAGGCTACAATCATTTATGACAAGGATGGCGATTTAGCTGGAAGCGTTGCGACGAACCGAACCAATGGTGTGTCCTTTTCTCAGCTACCTGCCCATGTACCGAATGCTGTGGTTGCGATTGAGGATGAACGTTTTTATGAACATAATGGCTTTGACATTAAAGGAATCGCCAGAGCCTTTTTCAGCAATCTTTTTGCAGGGAGAATCACCGGTGGTGGAAGCACTGTAACGCAACAATTAACAAAAAACGCCCTACTATCACAGGAAAAAACCTATCAGCGTAAGGTTGAAGAATTATTTTTAGCTGTTGAAATTGAAAAAGCGTACGAAAAAGAAGAAATCATGGAAATGTATCTGAATCAAAGTTATTTTGGTAGCGGTGCATGGGGAATTGGGAATGCTTCAAAAAAGTATTTTAACAAGGACGTTAAAGATGTGTCTATTAGTGAAGCAGCCATGCTCGCAGGTCTACTTCAAGCCCCTTCGGCCTTGGATCCTTATAAAAATTATGAAGGGTCCATAAAACGACGTGATATCGTTCTAGGACAAATGCAAAAACTTGAAATGATTACCGAAACAGAATTCCAAGAAGCTAAAAACGAAAAAATTGCCTTAAAAGATGGTGGCGGTAGCGTTATTGATCGAAAATATCCATACTATATGGATGCTGTCTTGGATGAAGCGATAAATGAATATGGCCTAACACAAGAAGAAATTTTAACCAGGGGCTATGTTATCCACACACAACTTGATCAAAATCTACAGACAAGCCTTGAAAAGGTGTTTGCGAAAGACTCGCTTTTCCCTAGAAGTACTGGTGAACAACGAGTTCAAAGTGGAGCCGTACTGCTCGATCCAAAAACAGGCGGCATTCGTGCACTTGTCGGTGGAAGAGGAGATTATGTCTTCCGTGGATTTAATCGAGCTACTCATTTGAAAGCACAACCTGGTTCAACTATGAAACCTCTAGCCGTTTTTACTCCGGCACTTGAGGAAGGTTACAAATATGACTCTCTGTTAAAAGATGAAAAAGAATCATTTGGTGATTACAGTCCAGAGAATTTTTCAAGAACCTATCAAGGGGAAGTTCCCATGTATGAGGCAGTCGAAAAGTCGATTAATTTACCGGCGGTCTGGCTACTAAATGAGATTGGCCTAAAGAAAGGAATTTCCTCAGTAAATAAATTTGGAATCTCTCTAAAGGAAGAAGATAAAAACCTGGCCATTGCCCTTGGAGGAATGCACAACGGGATTTCTCCTCAACAGCTTGCAGAAGCATACTCTGCCTTTCCAAATAGTGGGGTACGAAACGAAAGCCATATCATTACAAAAATAGTTGGTCCGACTGGAAATATTATTGCCGAACATAAGAAAGAAACAGTGAAAGCCACAACGAAACGAGTAGCTGAAGAAATGACTTCCATGCTCCTCAACGTTGTAGAAACCGGTACTGGCCAAGCTACTAAAATAAGTGGAATGCAAATTGCTGGAAAAACGGGCTCTACTCAGCTCCCTTTTAATGATATTAACGGAACTAAGGACCAGTGGTTTGTGGGCTATACTCCTACAATAGTCGGTGCTGTTTGGATTGGGTACGACAAAACAGACCGCAACCATTACCTGCCTAACAGCAGTTCAGCGACAGTTGTTCCGATTTTCAAAGAGATCATGACTCAAGCTTCTCCACATATTGACCAAGCTGAATTTCCTGTGAAATCAGTAAATGCACGGCTTGGACAAAATGAACCAAGTAAGTTGACCGAAGAACAGTTAAAAGAGCAGGCAAAGAAACTCGAAGAAGAACTAAAAAAAGCCGCCGATAAAGTCGAAGAAAAGCTTAAAGAAGAAGCACCTAAATGGAAAGATGTTTTGGAAAAAGCAAAACAAGATGCTGATGTCCTAGGAGGTAAAGTGAAAGAAAAGCTCGGGGATTGGATACCTTAAACCAAAAAACGTTTGGGACAAATCATAGTTCCAAACGTTTTTTTGTGGATTTCAGTATGAATCGGGATTCCTAATTAGGTACCTCCTTCTTAACTTTTTGTTATAAAACTTAATAGCGTGACGTGTTTTCTGAATATTTCATCTATAGACACCAAATCTTCATGAACTTCTCTTTTTCTTCAACCTTGAGGTTCGCTTTTTTTAATATAATAGTGGTGGTATTGTGAGAATCCAAAAAGATTGGGATGAAGATACATGAAAAAATTACTTTATATAACCGCCAATCCAAAGGGCTTAGAAAAATCTAAGGGTTTACAAATTGGCGAGACCTTTATTGAAACCTTTCAAGCTGAGCGACCAGATGTTGAAGTTACTCGACTTGATTTATTTACTATTGATATGCCAGCTATGGATGCAGAATTGGTATCGGCACGCGCGAAAGTCGGTGGCTATGGAGTACCCATCGATCAATTAGAAGAAGGAGAAAGAGATAAGTTAACCAAAATGCATGCTCTTGCAGAGGATTTTAAAAGGTACGACTATTATGTATTTGTCTCGCCTGTTTGGAACCTCGGTTCACCAGCGGTATTAAAAGCCTATCTCGACAATCTTTTTGTTCATGGAAAGACGTTTGCATTTACTCCTGATGGACCTAAAGGGTATTTAACTGGCAAAAAAGGCATTCATATTCAAACACGTGGAGGGATTTATGACCACGGACCAATGAAGGGATTAGAATCAGGCGACCGCTATCTACAAATTGCCCTTAATTTTCTTGGAATAAGTATGATGGATACTATTGTTGCCGAAGGCTTCGACCATTTTCCAAAACAAATTCCAGAAATTGTTGCAAAGGCAAAAGCGAATGCTATCTCCGCTGCGAAAGAAATGGCACATTCAACCGCTGAGTAGTTATGCTTTTCCAAAGAATTTGGATAAAACACATGAATTAAGCAAAGTCTATAACTGATATTCGATTATTCGAGTATCTCCCGTATCAACAATCCCATCCAAGAGGTGATTTGATGAGTTACAGAGATTATCTAGACCCTCAATCACAACGTTTCGTGACAAACACGACACGACGAAAGCATTTAAATGCTCAATTGAATGGTGAAACAAAGGTATCCTTAAACACCATCATTGCTAGAGGAAATGCCAAGGCTCACAGGATGTTTTGATAACGGGAAATGGAAAAAGACGCATCTATTGCGTCTTTTTTCTCTTTTATACACTTTTATTAATTATAAAATAAAAAACGAGCTAAGAAGATAAGCCCGTTTGGTAGGGAAATGAATTTATTGAAGATAAGTGTCCATTCTATTCCTCAGAACCCCTTCGAAAAACAAAAGATTTTTGTCCCAGATAATTAGTGAGTGTGTATAGGACGGTTCCGACTAGTATCGCCAACTCATCTTTTGATATAAAGCTAAATGGCTGGCTAGAATGATGAATGCTTTCAGCCACTACCCCCCCAATAAAATAAGAGAGGAAATAACAACTAAGGATAACCAAGAAAAACTTAGGTATACCTTTGGAGCCAGTTACGTTGCTATTAAATGTAAAAGAACGGTTCAATACGTAACTAACTCCTGCCCCTATACAATTGCCAACTAAGGTAGCTAACCAATACATCCAACCTAACAGGTTTAAGAGAATAAACATAATGGATAAGCCTATGATGGTATTGACCACTCCGACGAGTAAAAAGCGAAAAAAGGAATTAGTTTGTTTCAGACTGTTTACGGCGATCATCTATGTAGGCCTCCTCGTTTAGATTGTTTTCAGGAAGGCTTACACCTCCCATTTTTTTAGGAGTCTCCTCCACAATCGATGGCCTTCCTAAATTAAATAAATCGATGTCGACGTTGTATTTTGGACGTCTTTTGGTTTCTTTATAAATTTTGCCGATATATTCTCCAACTAATCCCAAACCAATAAGCTGAAGTCCCCCAATTAACCAGATGGAAGTTATCAAGGAGGTCCAACCTGTTTCGGTACTTCCGAAAAATTTTAAAGAGAGAAAATAAATCCCGAAAACCAAACTTACTAAAAAAAAGAGACAGCCGACTAACAGTACAAAGCGTATGGGGGTCACCGAAAAGGATGTGATTCCATCTAAGGCAAAGGCAAGCATTTTCTTTAATGGATATTTTGTTACCCCTGCAAGCCGCTCCTTACGTTCATAATACACTGACGTCGATTTGAATCCGATTAATGGAACAATTCCCCGTAAAAAAAGATTAGATTCTTCATAACGTTCTAGTTCTTCAATCGCTCGCTTGCTCATTAATCTGTAATCAGCATGATTGTAGACAAGATTAACCCCCATTTTTCTCATTAGTTTATAAAAGCCTTCTGCGGTTTTTCGCTTAAAAAAACTATCACTGTCACGTTTTGACCTGACACCATAGACAACTTGAAAACCTTCCTTGTATTTCGCCACGAAATCAGGGATTACCTCAATATCATCCTGTAAATCAGCATCAATGCTAATCACACAGTCAGCGATACTTTTAGCAGAGAACAGTCCAGCGAGAAGAGCATTTTGGTGCCCTACATTACTAGCTAGCTTTAACCCCCTTACATGGTTCCCCTGAATACTTTCCTTGTAGATAATATCCCAGGTTCTGTCCTTGCTCCCGTCATCAACAAAGAGGATTCGACTTTCCGAAGAAAGAGTTCTATCTTGTATCATGTCTGTTAGTAAGGTTTTTAATTGATTCATCGTTTCTGGTAAAACTTCTTGTTCGTTATAGCACGGAACCACGATGGCAAGTACTGGTTGTTGCATGGTTGCATCCTCCCTGTTGTAGGCTTAGAAATAATTAGATTGCCTTATAAAGGTGAATTTTCCATGCGGATTCCTTCGAATGGAACACTTTCTCAAGATTTAATCCATTCTCGTCCGCATTTTCAATGGGTACAGAAGAAAAAATATATCTTCCTCCCATTCGTTTGAATTGATCAATATTCAGTTCTAAATTCTGTATTCGCTTTTTAGTTGTTTTCTTAAACATATAATGCTTTCCTAATTCAGCACTAAAAAGATAACAACGACCGCCCCATTCATCAAAGTAAGTTCGAATCGTTTTATTCTTCTCGAGCTCTTTTTCAATAATCTTGCGAAACTCATATTTATAGGTCAGGGGATAAAAGTTATTGTAGGTATCAAGCGTATAAAAACCGTTGTATTGTGAAATTGCTGGGTGAAGTCCAATGCTTGCTACTCGATAATCATCCTGAGGAATACCGATATAATCTTTAATCTCCATAAATTGTTCCACAGCATAAAATTGACCAACTGACGGCTTTTTTGAAAAAACAATCTCCTCATTCGCAAAAATGAGCAAAACAACTTGAGCGACAGCTACCCAAGGTACGAGTTTCCTCCAATAACGTCCTCTTTCCCATAAGATTTTTAAACTTATTGCAAATAACACGTAAATTATTAACGGGCGTAAGAAATGGTACCGAGCAAAATTAAACGTATCGAGAAAATGAAACTTTTCTGTTAATGGGAGCCATCCCTTATAAAACCAAAAGGCATACCATGCGGAAAGTAAAAAATTTAATATAAACAAGAACACAAAACGTTTTTCCTGCCGCCATAATTTTCTAATCCAAATGACAAGGAACGCTAAAAAAAGCACAGGTTGGATGAAAATTGTATGGATCGTCAATACGTGATTGTGTCCGAGGAAATAGTTTTTAAAGGTTAGCCGTACTGAGTGCCAGAACGTTAACCGAGCATGGAAATATTCATCCCTACTGTTTGGTTCATGATCAAAAATAAATGAGTACACAAGCCTATATTCGACCAACATAAATATCAATGTCATATAAACAATGGCAAAGAAAAACGGCCAATTCCACCTCTTTTTCCTTATCACATCACTTAGCCAAAAAATTCCTAACCCACTTAAAAAAAAGAAAAAGCCTAGTACAATGCTTGCGTACAAAGGAAGTAGTGTCAGTACTAAATAATTCTTCCAAGAGTAATCACCATTGCGGATATTTAAAAATGCCCATAATGCTAATGGCATCCCAAGTGTACTAAGCATCCCTGATGGCCAGAACGGGGTCATCGCAAAAGCTAAAGCAACACCCACACGGATAATGGTCCATTTTTTATCAGGTATGAAGTGTTTTTTCAACAAGAGATACATTCCAAGTAAGGCAACGAAACGAGTGATTGCTTGGCTTAGTCCATAAGCAATCATGGTCGGGAATAAGGCATGTAGCCAAACAATCAAGCTGAACTCTGTACCGAAGGCATTACGCTGGAGTTCCCCATCGATTATTTGTGGAATTCTGGCATCCGTGGGTCCAAGGAGTTCACCACTTTCAACTAGAACTTTATACCAGGCTATATTTGAATCAAGATTATCATGTACTCTTATATGAGCATTTTCCCCGAGAATGAATAGTGGCGATAGAAACAACGCCAAGAAGATAAGAGCTCCTACGAAAACTCGTTGTTCAGTCTTCGATTCCGTTAATATCAATCGTCACACCCCATAATTGCCGTAATCTTACCCTTAAGTTTCGCTTTTACCCTTGAATCTATTCCCATCATTTCCAAGATTCGTCCAGTAAGTGAACATTAAACCTCGAAAAGAAAAGAGCACCATTAGCTGGTGCTCCCCTTCTTTAATAGAGGTCTACATCATCATAGCCTGTTAAAGAATCCATATGACTTGCAATCATAGCAATGATTGTGCTTGCTTCTTCCTTGGTAAAGATAAAGTTTGATTCATCCTTGACCAGCTCGTCGTCATCCGTCCAAATCCGGTTAACTCGTCTTAAAACACCATCCCCGGTTTCGGTTACGATTCCAAATTGATAGGTAACTTCGACCTCTTCTTCCTTCTGGAAGGCTGTTACTTCAGGAGTTTCCCATTCAACGTCAATTTCTTCGATGATATCTCCATCATCATCAATCACTTCACCAACATAATACTCATCTTCATCATCCTCAACATCTGAAGCTGTCAAATATTCCTCGTTAAGTTCGTCGTCTTCATCAATATAGTAAACCTCAGTATCATCTTCATTTAAAAATTCATGGAAGCTTTCATGAACTGCATCCACGATATCATCAATGTCTGCTAGGATTGTTCGTGATGGCTGTTCAAGGTCGACATCAAAGGTTTCTACGTAAAATTCTGAGTTATATGGGTCAAAAAATAAGGTGCAAAAATATTCTCTTTCATCACCCTCTGTTTCCACAAAGAACTCAATTCTCGGGTGTTTTGCACTGCGGTCGATGGTCATATGACCAGTTTGATCAAATTTCTCACAAATCGATTCGAGATGCTCCTGTAATTCACCTGTTACCCTGTCAAACCACTCTAATGACATGAGCCTCACATCCTTTCCGTTTACTCGCATGTATTATGTCCTCTTTTGTTCATTATCCTTAATACCAGTTTCAACCAATAATCTAGTAATCGTTCCCTCCACACTAGAATAAAAGGTGTTATCACATTCTTACATGAATTTACCATCACTTTTCTTCTTTTAATAACCTTATAATGGTATTTAGATTGAATAAGGAGATGGAAGAATGAACACTACAAAGATTGTCTTTAAACTATTTCCATTTTTCGCTGTCCTCATCATCCTTTTAACAGTAGGTACAATGATTTATATAGATAATAAAAACAATTCAATCCCAGTTCCTTTTTCAACGATTGCTCAAACAGTTGAAGCCTTGGGAACTGAAACTGCTCGCTTAACAGAACATGCGGATGGAACACTTGAACTTGAAACAAGGGAAGCAACCTTTATTTCTCATGTGCCTCCGAACAGTCAAATGGTCGAAAATTTAGTGGAAACGAATAATATTCACTATACTTATTCTGATAACAGTAAGTATGGATCGCTTATTTTAGGGGGCATTGTCATTCTTCTCCTCACAACCGCCTTAATCGTACAAAAGAAAACAAAAGGTGGAATTGGAATTGGCAATAAAATGAAAAACAGTCTTTCAAAACCAACTCCTCTACCAACGATTACTTTGAATGACGTCGGTGGGCTACAAGAGGAGATGAAAGAAGAAATTCTTCAAACTCTCTCAATCCTGAAAGAGCCAGAACGTTCCGCAAAAATGGGGATAAAGCCGCCAAAAGGCATTTTATTATATGGGCCTCCCGGTACAGGGAAAACCTTGCTTGCTCAGGCGATTGCTCAAGAACTAAATGCAAACTTCTTTTCCGCTAGTGGGTCAGCTTTTAATGAAATGTTCATCGGTGTGGGTGCCTCTCGGGTCCGCAGTTTATTTGCTAGCGCACGTAAACAGGGGCCAGCTGTCATTTTTATTGATGAGGTAGATGCCCTTGCCGGGAGAAGGAAGCCTAACGGGGGCGAAGAAGGAGAAAAAACACTAACAGAACTCCTTGTTCAGCTCGACGGCGGCCACGCTAATGATGGCATTTTGTTCATTGCTGCGACCAATCGTAAGGATATGCTAGATGAGGCTTTCTTGCGACCAGGTCGAATTGATTTCTCCTTTCAAGTTCCTCTTCCTGATACTAGGGGTCGCAGGGAAATCATTGACATTCATATAAAAGGGAAAGACCTATCCGATGAAGTTCGCGCTTCTTTAGATGAGTTAGCAGAGAGCACTTCAGGTTTTTCTGGTGCTGAGCTGTCTTCGCTTTTTGCTACGGCGAGTCGGCTAGCACTAAGAAAGGGCCGCACAGTTTTAATGAAAAGCGATCTTGGTTACGCATTGGATAGAACGATTCTTGGGAGTAGCTCGCGAGCACTTTTGGATTTGGATGTGAAACGTAGAGTGGCCATTCATGAAGCCGGCCATGCACTTGTCGCTGCGGTTACCAAACCAGGATCGGTCAGAAAAGCAACCATTGTCCCTCGTGGCCAAGCTCTTGGATATGTGGCGCCTATTGCTAAGGAACTACAATTATCCACCACTAGTGAATTACTAGAACGAGTAGCGATGATTCTTGCCGGAGGAGTAGCAGAAAGGTTATACCTTGGCGAACATAGCATTGGGGTCAGTGGTGATGTCCAACAAGCAAAGCAGATTATTGAACAGATGGTTGAAACTGGATTGCTACAAGATGGCTTCACTCTGACCTTTAGCAAAGAAGCAAAAGATGAAAACATGCAAAAGCTTTTCCACAAGGCTCTTACAAAGGCAGAAACACTGATAAGCACTCACGAGGATCAATTTAAAGCACTTGTTGATGCCTTACTAAAAAAGGAAACACTCGAAGGTACAGAGGTAGAAGAAATCGTAAACGGGAAAAATCAAATGGTTTCGTAAAGACATCTTCATAATAATTACAAAAGAAACAGGAATCTAAGACGATAGATTCCTGTTTCTTTGCATTTATCATTAAAACCAAATATTATGCATTTCCATTAGGAAATTTTTAGTGATAGGAAATCCAGAACTCACTCCGATAATTGAATCAATCCCACAAAACGGACAAACAGCTGTATCATCATCAACCCATTCAACGATTTGACTAGGACTAAAGATCTTCAGACAATGGAAACAGCCACAAACCTCGTCTTGCTCCAACTTTTCACGATGGCGGCTGCTAAAACGATGTGCATTTTCTAATTGCTTATTCATATGTATCAGCTCTTTTCTATTTTGAATTTAGCCATCAAATAACTTTTCTTATCTCCACTCCAATATTTCAATACGATTTCCAAATGGATCATTTATATAAATTCGATTAGCCCCGGGTAAGTGTCCATCCTCAGTAAACCCAATATCTTGGTTGGTTAAATGCCTTTTTAGTTCCTCTATATTTTCCACCTCAAATGCCGGGTGAGCCTTTTGAGCAGGAGAAAAAGGTTCTTCTATTCCAATGTGGACTTGTATGTTTCCACATTGGAACCAAACTCCCCCTTTTTGTTTTAGGGATTCAGGCTTTTCGATTTCAACAAACCCCAAAACATCAATAAAAAACCTTCTTGCAGTCTCCTCTGACTCTTTAGGAGCTGCCAATTGAATATGGTCAATGGCTTTAAAAATAAAAGACACTTCTACCCCCTCCAAACTTGGACCTAATCCCTTTCAACTCAGGTTGATGGCAACCCGCTATCAAGTGCTATCATTACTATATTCTCTGCTAGCCTCTTCAATTCCTTTTTACACTTTGGACGTCGATCCTTGTCTTATATTAAATAAAAAAAATCCCGTCAATCTAACTGACGGGTGCGGATTCGTTTATATAAAATGGTTAGTCTCTTCATTATCAGGATCGATAGCTTCAGCTAAAAGATGAATATCCTTTATAATTTGCACACGGATTCTGTCATCCTTACATTTCTTGTATTCATCAAACAAACGACCTAATTCCTCGATGAAAATGGTTACTTCCTCAGCTTCCGCCATAATTATTACCCCTTTATTATTAATCCTGTACCTAATTGAATATGAATGAAGTGCACCTTCCATCAAGGCAAAATAAGTGGACAATATGTTCTACCCGAAAAATTGATGACCTAAACATTTTGTCCGATATTAATGAGAGATTATCATACTAAAGCCTTATGTCTCTCCAATCAGGCACTTTTCTCAAACATTGTTGCTTACAGAGCTTAAACAGAACTTTAATGCCATGTTTTTCATTGAAAAATAGATTTAGCGTATGAGAAAAGAGCAGCAACTAAGTGATGAAGCACAAATAAGCTTTTCTTGCGTTAAAATCGGCTTTAGGATTTTAACAACAAACTAAACGAAAACAGCCTACAATTAAAATAACCGTCCAATATATTGGACGGAGACAGTTTATTATTTACCAATCACGTGTACGATCAAGCAGTTGGTCAATTTCAATGTGGCTCATTATAATGCACGATGCTTCTTCAGCAATCTCAGCAGTTTCATCAAGTAATTGATCTATGTCGGTGTATAGTTTTGCCATACCGAACCTCCTAATATGGTGTACTTACTATACCATCCGAAGGACATAAACAATTTGTGGGGGTAGAAGAAAATTAATTTTGTAGAAAAACTCCCACAATCATCCTGAAAATATATTATTACTTAAAAATAAACCTGTATCTAAATACATGTTTGTATTAAAATGAATATCAATATTCGGAAAATTTTCATTGGTACAGGGGGACTGGGAATGATTAGAAAGCTTGCGGCAAAGGACCATCAACAGGTTATGCGATTCCTTGCTGATGAACCATCAATCAACCTATTTATTATCGGAGACATCGAAGCATTTGGTTATGATGCTAATTTTCAAGTATTATGGGGCGAATTTTCCGATTGTGGAGATTTAATCGCAGTCCTATTAAAATACCATAATTCATTTATTCCTTATGCGAAGAGTGCTTTTGACATTCATGGTTTCACAGAGATTATTAAGAGCTATACAACGGAGCCTCTAATGTCTGGCAAGGCAGATATCGTTGAACAATTTGAAAAAATGCCAGGAATTAAACTTGGTAGAAAACAAGAAACCTTCTTTGCAGAGTGCCGAACAGATACTCACTTAGGGAAACCTGAATTACCTATTAAAAAGGCAACGATTTACGATGTGGATCTTATTATTGAATTACGGTCAACCATTGACGAATTCGTTGTAAGTGATACTGCACGTGACATGCTGGTACAGTCGATGGAAAGCAACACCGGGCGGACCTATTTCCTAGAGGAGAATGGATCTTTAACTGCTTGTGCCTCAACAACTGCGGAGAACTCGGTTTCTGCTATGATCGTGGGAGTCTGCACTAGTAAAAAACACCGGCAAAAAGGGTTAGCAACTGATGTTCTGCAAAAGCTCATTAAAGATGTGCTTGATGAGAACAAAATCCTCTGCCTGTTTTACGATAATCCAGCCGCAGGGCGAATATATAAAAGATTAGGCTTTCAAGACATCGGCAAATGGACAATGTACCGGTAAAACCAGGAATTTATATAGGTAAAGGGATTCATAGTTAGAATCTTCTTTACTAGGAAAAGGGCTCGCCTGCATGGTAGCAATCACAATGCTAGCCATACAGACGAACCCGTTTTTCTTTATTTGCATTTTTTAGCCGCTATCAAAATCGCTGCAATTGCGTCCTCAAGTTGTGCATCACTTACATCAAAATTGGTCACAAATCGAACGGACGTTGGCCCAAAACCTCCTGCGAGTACGCCTTCTGAATACAGATGCGCAACAAATTCCTCTGAGTTAACCCCAAGTTCCTTTACATCTACAACGACGATATTGGTTTCTACTTTGTTTTCGACGCGAAGTCCATCGATATTATCTATCTCCTCTGCCAGTTTCCGCGCATTCGCATGATCTTCTCCCAAGCGGTCTTTCATTTTTGTGAGAGCAATTAACCCTGGTGCTGCAATAATCCCGGCCTGTCTCATTCCACCACCAAGCATCTTCCTCCATTTTCGTGCTGAATGAATAAATTCTTTACTTCCAGCAATAATCGATCCGACTGGTGCTCCAAGACCTTTAGATAAACAAAACTGAACGGTATCTGCATACTGAGCAAAGTCTTTTACTTCTACTCCTGCACCCTCTGCAGCATTAAACAATCTTGCTCCATCAATATGTACTGGAACCTGATTTGCTTTAGCAATTTCATAGATTTCTTTCATATTCTCAACCGGAACAACTGCTCCTCCAGCACGATTATGAGTATTTTCAATAGAAATGAGTCCTGTAACAGGATAATGGATATCCACGCCTCTTATCGCGTTTTTGACCGATTCAGGGTTCATAGCCCCGCGAACTCCTGCTATTGTCCTAGTTTGAACCCCGCCTAAAGCAGCGACCGCCCCAGATTCATAATAAAAAATATGAGATTCAGCTTCTAAGATAATCTCTTGACCAGGTCTACAGTGCGTCAAGACTGCAATCTGATTCCCCTGCGTTCCACTTGTCACCAACAATGCGGCTTCCTTCCCGAGAATATCTGCAGCTTTTTCTTCTAAAAGACGTACAGTTGGATCTTCTCCATACACATCATCTCCAACTTCTGCTTCATACATTGCTTTTCTCATTTCCTCTGTTGGTTTAGTGACTGTATCACTACGTAAGTCGATCATTCGTCGCTCCCCTTTCACACCTGTTTATTTCTTTAAAATCTTTGCTAAAGCTAATAGTTACTATTTTAACAGAAATGATTCAAGACCTGTTTAAAAAGATTGAAACAAACTCAAGGCTTTCTTTTCAAGAGAGTGAAGGTATTATCGTTTATTCATCGTCAATAGTGGAATGAATTCCTTTTGTAGGAGAATTGTAACATTCCAACCAATCGATTATGTTTTTTAATCTTATAATAAAATTATATTAAAAAGGTATTGATTGTTGTAATACCTTGAATGAGGTTGAGGATTTTTTATGCCTCCTATTAAACTAAGAAAAGTATGGTGATGAAGATGCACGGACATCAAAATGGACATGGAATGGCTGGGAAAGCAATGCACCCAGGTGTTATTGATTTTAATGTCAATCCTTTTATTGTGATTTGGGAAGTAACAAGAGCATGTCATCTGAAATGTGTACATTGTCGGGCAGATGCTCAAACAAAACCAGACCCTCGCGAATTAAACCATGAAGAGGGACTCGACCTAATTGACCAGATTTATAATATGGGAAATCCGATGCTAGTATTTACTGGTGGAGATTGCATGTTGAGAGAGGACCTTTTTGAACTCGCTGATTATGCAGTTAAAAAAGGAATGCGTGTCTCGATGACACCGAGCGCGACACCGAGTGTAACAAAAGAGAAAATGGCAAGGGCAAAAGAAGTAGGCTTATCACGCTGGGGCTTCTCTATTGATGGACCAACACCTGAAATTCATGACCATTTCCGGGGTACTCCTGGTGCTTTCGAATTAACTCTAGAAAAAATTAAATACTTAAATGAATTAAATATGCCGCTTCAAATCAATACGGTCATTTCTCGTTACAACTATGACCATCTTGAAGAAATGGTTAAGCTCGTTACTGATATGAAAGCAGTAATGTGGTATATTTTCCTACTAGTTCCGACTGGACGTGGTCAAATAGATGCTTGTTTAACACCTGCTGAACATGAAAAAGTATTCCGTTGGTTATATGAACTGAGCAAAACAGCGCCATTCGATATTAAAACAACTGCAGCACAGCATTACCGTCGAGTAGTCTTCCAACAAAAAGCACGCGAGCATATCGTTGATAAACATGATATCCGCTATGAAGATACTCTAACAAAAGATATGGCTTCATCTATCGATGGGTTAAAACGTGCGCCTAAAGGCGTTAATGATGGCAACGGATTTGCCTTTGTGTCGCATACTGGAGATGTAATGCCAAGCGGTCTTTTACCAATCGTAGGCGGAAATATTCGTGAACAATCATTAGCTGAGATTTATCGTGAAGCAAAGGTCTTTAAAGATCTTCGCCAGCCTGATAATTATAAAGGCAAATGCGGTGTTTGCGAATTCCGGAATGTATGTGGTGGCTCCCGTTCAAGAACCTATGCAGTCACTGGTGATTATATGGAAAGTGAGCCATTCTGTGTGTATATTCCAGAGGCAATGCGTAAAAAAGAGACCCTTTTAAGCTAAAGGTTCTCTTTGAATAAGAATCTACATCCCTCCTACTATTCTTACTCTAGAGTTGGTAGATGGGGTGTATTTTTCTATCTAGTAAACTTTTTAATAGCTGAAACCATTGAACACCTATTCTTAAATGCCTTGCGCTATGTTTGAAGGTTTTATGACAATGCAATCACGAGTGATAGAAATCACATGGTAAACAACCTCATATGCTTTACAATGTAACTAACGAAAGGATGGTGCCAACATTATGATTAAAATTGAAAACAATGCCTACAAATGGTTTGAATCAGAATTCGAAGTACCAAAACCGTTTTCCATTCGTCTTTATCCTCAATACGCTGGATTTGGTGAGAAAAATAAAGGTTTTAGCCTTGCCTTTTCTCTTGAAGAACCAAATATAGCTGAAACCCAGCAAGAAATTAATGGAATTACTTTTTTTATTGAATCAAATGATCGTTGGTTTTTTGATGACACAAACGTGAGTATTCAATTCTGCGAAAATAAAAAAGAAGTATATACTACTTATTCTTAATCTTTTAATATCCCCCTTCAGAGCCTATACCAGTTGTACAGGCTCTTTTTATTTTACCTCAACAGTATACCTAGACAAAAAAAGCAGCGGACTGAAATCATGTCCGCTACCTAAGTTATTTTCTCCATACGCGTTTGTTTTCAACACGTCTTGTAAGGCCCATTGAATCAAGCCGCTCAAGAAATGGAATCATATACTTTCTTGACAAGTCGACTGCTTCTTTCGCTTCTCCTACTTCAAATTCGGGACCTGTGTGGCCACGCAGCTTCGCTACAGCTTCTTCGAATAATTCCATATCCCAGTAATATTGATCATCTAATGGAACAATCGCCCTTTGTTCTTCAAGAAATCTTTTTAGTTCTCCAGAAAGGTTTTCTGGAATCCCTGCTTCCTTGAAATAATCCTTTAGATAACGAACCTTTAATCCATCTTTTCTTAATTCTTTTAATAGATTTTCTGTCCGTTTTTCCCAATTCTTTGGAACATGAGGATCAAAAGAGGCGGTTTTTACATATTGATCTTTCCGGGTATAAATCCCCTTTTTAAACCCATTTTCAACAACAAAATCCAGTAGGTTTTTAGGAAACGTTTTTTGCATATTTTGAAGAAGCTCAGCCTTATTTAATCCCTGGCGCATTGGATTTTCCCGATGGAAATCTTCTAGCTTGTCTGTAATATCATCCTCAATCGCTTCTATTAGCTTTGCTAGCGTATATTCCTTCCCATTAAATAAGACAAATTCTTCACTCTGAAGAGTATCTTTTAATGTTTCCTCATCAAGGGCAGTTCGTTTAATTAACTCAATTAGTGGTAAGCTTTTTGCCTCGTATAAAGCCGCTGATACACGTTCTATTGGAGTACCAACTTTCTTCTTTTCAAGCTCTTCAATCGTCTTTTCACCAAAACGGTATTTATTACCACGAGGGTCGATAACCCAGCCACCACCAATTGTTTCCTGTGGGCTCGGTCTGCGAATAATAAAACGATCTCCCCGCTTCGTGACAATCTCCTCTTCTAAGCGGAGCTGGCAAAGGATCTCTTCATTTTCTTCTTTTAATTCATTCCGGTCAAAAAAGACAATTCTCCCCATTACTTCTGCTGTTCCGATGTGACATTTGATTGGAGTTCGTTGCTTAACTAAGTACTCAAGATCTTCGACCACCTTGATGGCGACATCAAGAGTTCTCGTTACTATAAACTGCTCAGAAGATACAAGTACTTCCCCGCGTTCAATGTCTTCCTTAGAAACACCAGACAGATTAATAGCCACTCGTTGACCTGCAAAGGCTGAGGAAGCTGGCTTATGATGTACCTGCAATTGACGCGCCCGGACTTCAAGTCCTTTCGGCATAACTTTTAAAAGTTGCCCTTCTTCAACACT
Source organism: Mesobacillus maritimus (assembly GCF_044803185.1). GTDB lineage: Bacteria > Bacillota > Bacilli > Bacillales > Cytobacillaceae > Mesobacillus_B > Mesobacillus_B maritimus_B. The sequence goes on along the minus strand of NZ_CP085225.1, from coordinate 2,363,862 downwards.
TCCCTCATAAACTGTTCCTCTGACCACAGTTCCTTGTCCTTTTACTGTGAACACTTGGTCAATTGGCAAGCGAAAGGCTCCACGAGAATCACGAACCTCTTGTTGTTTCAAGGTCTCGATAATTTGTGATTTCAACTCTTCAATCCCTTTTTTAGACAGTGAATCCACCATCATAAAAGGCGCGTCCTCAAAAACGGTTCCTTCTAACTCGCCTAAGATATCATCTTTGACAAGATCAATGAATTCTTCCTCAACTCGATCAATCTTCGTTACCGCTATGATTCCAGCTTTAATACCTAGGAACCCCAAGATATCCAGATGCTCCCTTGTTTGCGGCATAACCCCTTCGTCGGCGGCAACGACAAGAACAACTAAGTCGATACCGGCAACTCCAGCAATCATTTGACGGATGAACCGCTCGTGTCCTGGCACATCGACAACGGAAATTTGTAGCTCATCATCTTCATACAATGGAGCGAAGCCAAGCTCTATGGAGATTTGCCGTTCTTTTTCTTCTTTTAAACGATCTGTATCGACGTTTGTCAACGCTTTCGTTAATGTCGTTTTTCCGTGATCGATATGGCCAGCCATACCGATAGTAAAATATCGTTTGCTCAATACTGACACCTTCTTTTATCTCTTCTACCTCTAATACTCTACCTTGAATGTCACTTTTGTTCAAGAAACGATTTTTCAAACAATTAGTGCCCCAATTGCCCCACAATATTCTCCGTCTTGCAAGAAATGCGGAGTAAGACCAACCATTGATGAAAAACGCTCTAATCCAGCCTGCAAAGTTGAGTTCTCAATGAGCGTACTACCGATATAAACAATCTCCTGGGTTTGGTGAAGTTTTGCTGTTTGGTTACTAAGGAGTACGATGGTTTCCGCTATCATATTCACGATAGCCGCTATTCGGTCTGATTCAGAATGGGCTACAGTTTCTGCTGCTTTTGCAAAATTACTTGCCGTTAATGTCCCTTCAATAGGTGGATCTTCAGGGTGATAGATATCCTTTACTAACAAGTCAATATTGGCTTTGTCGCCTTCAATTGCTTGTTCGACAAGTTGAGAATATTCAGTCCTAGTGGAAAGAAGTTTCCCCAACCCCATAAATGTTCCGCCGCCAATACCACTTCCGAGTATTCTTTCTGTTTTCTCAGCTTCAATTAAGTACCAAGAGGTTCCGGTCCCGATGTTAACTAGCATGAACTTAGAGGCTATTTTAAGTCTGGACTTTTTAATTAAATACCTAGCCCCTTCACATGAGGCATCAAACTCCGTTACCACCTTAGCATTTGGAAAGTACCTTTTCCTTAAATACTCAGCCTTGCCTCCAGTTACGTTCACTTCAGCTTGCTGAGCTAGAATGGCTAGCCACCCCACTGCATCGTCTAGCTTTTCAATCGGATATTTTTTATATGTAAGCTTTCCTTTTTCTTCAATAACAATTTTGACCAAGGAACCGCCAGCATCAATCCCAATACGCTTCTGCATATTTGTCATGGACCTCCTTAAGTTAGCTTTAACTACCTTAGTTAATAATCTATCACAAATGCTTCTATCGGAAGAATTCATACTCATTGAATTTTTAAAAAAGAAGGGCACACATTGGAATAAAGTGGACCCTTCTTTGGATTCTTCATGGTAGATGGTTAAAATCTGCTTTTTAAACTGAAAAATAAAACTCTGTTTCGCTTCCTGATTGGGTAGCAGTCACTTCTAGGCGGGCATCAATCCGTTCTTTTAATTCAGGTACATGTGAAATAATCCCGACTAAGCGACCGCTACTTTGGATATCTATCAATGCCTCGATTGCTTGATCAAGTGATTCAGGGTCAAGCGTTCCGAAACCTTCGTCGATGAACATCGTCTCTAGTGATACCCCACCGGCATAATTTTGAACAACATCAGCTAATCCAAGTGCTAAGGAAAGGGATGCCTTGAAGCTTTCCCCACCCGAGAGTGTTTTTACATGGCGTGTTTGACCCGTATACTGGTCAAAAACCAACAGTTCTAGTCCACTCTGGATATTCCCCTTCGAACGGTCTGTTTTTCGCAGCAGTTTATAACGGCCACTTGTCATTTTTCCCAACCGTACATTCGCTTCAGTCAAAATATCATCAAGAAACGCAGCCAGAACAAAGCGTTCAAAAGTAATTCGATACGTATTCTGTCCTTTCGAAATTTCGTAAAGATGTCCAATTAGTTTATACCGCTCTTCTAATGACTTTATATTCTCATTGATGCTCTCGACAGTAGCGACAATCTGTTCATTCTCACGCAACTTAATATAGAGATTTTGATATTCCTTCTCTATGTCTGTAATTAACCTATCGAGCTCTAATAAAGCTTTGCGCACACCATCAATATCAGGACGTTTTACATCTTTTAATAGCTTTGTGTATTCTTCTAATCGATCCGAAACAGAACGAAACTCTTCGCGATAATTACGGGTTTCCGCTTCTAGTTTTTCAATCATCGCGTCCTCTCGTTTCGCTTCCCGATAGTGAGAGTAGGTTTCAAAGCCTTGTTGATTCATCGTTTCTATAAAAGTAGCACGCTCATCAGCTAATTTTGTTTTCGTCTCATAGAGTCGCTTTTCCGCTTCTTCGGAGCGAGTATTTTCCTTATCTAGTAAATCCTTAGCATCCTGGTATCGCTGTTGCGCCATTTCAAGCTGCCTAGCCAAATCTTCCTGGGTACGAATAGCATGTTTATACTGTTCTTCAAATGCCTGCCAGGAACGCAAATCCTCAGGGATACTATCCATCATTCGTGCCAATGTCGTTTTTTTCTCCGTATATTGAATCGTAAGTTGTTGCAACTCACTTTCAAGTGTTTTCTTATTCTCCACTAGCTCTACTTTCAAGTTTTCAAACTTTGTTAGCTCTTCTCTCACTAGCGGTAGACGTTTGATTTTACTAGAAGCTGTTTGTTGGTCTGTGACAAGCTGAGAAAGCTTGGATTCCACTGTTAGGATGCGATTCGGTAATTCATCTGCATCAGCAAAATCAGGATGTATACCCTTAAGATTAGATAATAATTCCTCGCCATTTTCTACTAGTGTATTTAGTGCGAGGCTTATCTCCATAAAAACTTTTTCGCATCTATTTTTTTCTTTCTCTAAGAGATCTACTTGTTCTCTGGCAGCTTTAATATCCTTCTCGGTAGGAATTGCCCCCTCGTCAGCTCTAGCTGGCTTAGGATGATGTTCTGAGCCACAAACCGGACATTCATGGCCATAAGTTAAATTGCTAGCTAATACAGCTGCCTGCGAATGCAACCATGTTTGTTCGAGAGTTAGAACTAGTGCTTTCCCATCGCGGAGTCTTGCTTCGGCATTTTCCAATTCAGCTCTTCGCTTAGCATTTTCTAGGTTACCTTTCTGAATTCGATGCGTAATTGTTTCGTATTTTTTTAGCTTGTCCAATTCATGTTCAAGTTTTTCAATTGTCCGTTCACCCTCTAGGAAGGTAAGTTGTGATTTTTCTATCTCTTCTTTATTAATTTGTAAGGTTGTCAGCTTTTCCTCAGCTTGCCGTACTGAAATTTCACATTGCTCATTTTGCTTTTGAACCGAAGTCAGACTTTGGTGTACGTGTTCCGTTTCCTGTTTCATCCCCGAAAAAGCTTTTACATCGTCTTTCATATGTTCTAGCCGACTGACTGCCTCAGCCGCATCCTTCCGCTCTTGTTCCCGATTTGTTTGACGTTCGAACTCTTGCTTACTTACATTCAGTTTTTCTGTTAAACCAGCGATTTTCTCAGAAGTGGACTTCAAGAATGCCTCCACCTGATCAAGATCCTTTTTCAGACTATGACATAGCGACTCTTGACTTTCAAGAATTGCCGCCTTTTTGGCATTTTGTATTTCTTGTTCCTTTGCCTCATAAACTACTCTTTGTCCTTCAAGTTCAATCTTCTTTTGTTGAAGTCCTTCCATCACCTGGAGCTGCTTTAAAATGGATTCAGCTTCAAAGAGCTGTTGCTGCACCCGGTCCCGCTTTTGTTGCTTATCGTTTTTTGCTTCATTTAAACCTGCTAGTTTTACCTCCATCGCAACAATTTCTTCTTTTATCAAAGGAATCATTAGGACATCATTTGTACTAGCACCTTCAAGATATTCTTTTAATTCTTCCTTTTCAAAGGAATGCGCCCTCCGAAGGGTAGCATTTCGCTCATCGATTTGGACTTCAACAGTCTTTTTAAGTTCTGTGGCTTCCTCTTTCAGCCGCTCCTCTACTTTTTTATATATTTCAGTGTGAAAGAGCCTCTGCAGGATTACTTCTTTATCTTTACTATCAGAAGTTAATAGTTTTCTAAATTCCCCTTGGGGAATCATTAGAATTTGGCGAAACTGATTGCTATCTATAATCATTATTTCTTTAATTTTTTCGTCCACATCGCGAACATTGGCTGCTAGTAGTTTCGGAGCATTGTCACTCTCTATAAGATACAGCTCAGCCTTTGCCCCAACGGTTGTATAGCCATCTCCACGCTCTTTCCGCTTTTCCTGCTGAGGAGACCGGGTAATTCGATAGGTTTTTTGACGAAGTGAGAAATCAAGACTAACCTCTGTCAATACTTCATCCTTAGCAAACTGACTACGAAGATCGGTACCATTACGGTCTTCTCCACTTGCCTTACCGTAAATTGCATAACTAATCCCGTCAAAAATCGTAGTCTTCCCGGAACCAGTTTTACCTGAAACAACAAACATCGTCCGATTTTCAAGTCTAGTAAAATCAATAATTTCCGTTCCTGCATAGGGTCCAAAAGCCTGTAGAGTTAGTTTTAATGGTTTCATCTTTGTCCCTCCGCTTTCAGGACTTTATTCATAATACCCGACATAACCTCACGCTTATCATCGGTGAACTCAGCCGTTGTCATTTCCCGGTAAAAATGTTCAAACAAGTCAATTTCTGATTTTTTGTCATCTTTAAAAGAATTGAAATGGGATAATTGCTTTTCATCTACTGACTCAATCTTCCTTTCTAGGTGAAGGACATTCGGATAGATTTGCCTCAGCTTGCCGATTGGGTCAATTAAAGAACCACCATCAAGAAGTGTAACTTTTAGGTAATCATCCACCTTCTGCTTATCATAAAATTGTGGATCAAGTAGTTCCTCGAGATGGCCTTCTACTTCCCGCATATCTTGCCTTGGATTTAGAGTTCTTTGTCTAATATCAAAACTCCCATTTTCCTTCATTTCAATAATAGAAATTGATTTCCGCTGTTTCGCTTCCGAAAAAGAGTATTTCATCAATGAACCTGAGTATTTAATCTTGTCATGGCGAATCGCATCTGGACTGTGCAGGTGGCCTAATGCTGTATAGGCAAAAGGGGCAAACAAATCTGAAGTTACACACCCTGACCCGCCTACCGACAAAGTTCGTTCCGATTCACTAGTCTCACCCCCAAGGACAAAGGCATGTCCAACCAAGACATTCGGTTCGTTTGGATTCATATTTTCTTCAATTCTACCAATGAGCGCTTTCATCGCATCTTGATGGGAATGAACTGATGGGTCATCAAGAAGGTGGCGGACTTGTCCAGGCTCAGCGTATGGAACTAGGTGGAAATTGACTCCATTAACCTTAACCGGGTGTAGGTCGGCAGTTAACTTTCCTGTTAAATAAAAATGATTATGTCTATACCAAGAGCTTCCAAAAGAAAGACGCTCGGCACTATCATGATTTCCTGCTATCGCAACAATCGGAATGTTAAGCTCAACATTTATCTTAAAAAGCACCTCGTCTAAAAGCTCCACGGCATCGATTGGCGGCACCGAACGGTCATAGAGATCACCAGCTATCACGACCGCATCTGGTTTCTCTTCGGCTACTACTTCGATAAATTGGTTGAGCAGAAAACGCTGATCTTCCGTCATATAAATTCCGTGAACGAGCTTACCCAAATGCCAATCTCCTGTATGGATAAATTTCAAGTTCTTCACCTCTCCTTTATCTCTATCTGCAATGCTATTATTATAGCAGACAAGTTATCTCCTTAAGCCGGACAAAATAAGGAAACAATTCCAAGCACATGTCTCCTTTTAAACACAGGGGCGTGTCCTGCTAAACACCATATGTAATGAAAATTTGCCAAGCCCTATAAAAGGAACATTTGTTCTTATTTTACCAATAAATACAGAAAGAATCTACCAAGAACTATATCGAAAAAAAATAAAAAAAGGATGCATCAATATTTACTATTAATGCATCCTTGTTTAGCCTTATATCAATTTAATTTATACAATTGTTCTTTAATAAACCTTCGTCTCTTTTCAATAAACTCTGCAATCACAGTGGGTTCTCGGTCAAATTGTTCGATTGCATGTTTTTTATAGGGATCTTTAAGAACGTACGGTCGTAGATTGTTGGCAAGGCGCTCTACTTTAGGGTTCATCTGTTCTAAAGTAAAAGAGGCATTTATCAGCTCCACTAAGATTTGTTGATAGCGACTTCGAAAGGAATCCACGTCCAGAATTCTAGCAGTTAAGGTGTTAAAACCATTGATTGGCACGAAGTCATGAGCTAAAAGCCTTCCATGGACATCTCTCCCCCAGGTAGCATCATAATCCCATGGAATCAATTCAAAACGTCCTGCAGCACCATTTCGATATAAAGCATAATTATGAACAAATCCATCATAGTTTTGGGTAAGCACGACCCCTGCTAGCCAGTGTAGATATTTTTCAACGTCTAGGATTCTAACAATCTCCCTTTTAAAATCTGCACGAGATAAGGTATTAATCTTTACAATCATTTCTTCTAAATACAGTTCGGTCTTTTGATTACCGTATTTCCTTTCATAACCAGAAATGAGCGATGCTTTCGCTTTCTTATCAATCGCACTTAGTAACGAAAAATTCCCATCCCCATTTACGGCATAAAAAATGGCCCCTAAAGGGAGGTTTCTTTTAACTAAAAACTGTTTATCGACTGATTCAAGCTCTAAGTAAATCCCTTCGGCCTTCCCATTCAGATTTAAGAAAACATGTTTAGACGTTGGCGATAGACAACCGATCTCCGAAAAAAAATCAAGGGATAGCTTGTTTCTAATGAATGAAGGATCTTTATATTCTGCATTGAGATGAATTTCTCGCGCACCTTGATAAGTAGGTGGATGATAAAAACCAACATGGTAAGACTTTTTTTTAAACTCGCGAATATGGGAACCACGATAAGCGATATCAACATCCAACTTTTCTCTTTGAATCAAGAGCTTTGCTGGGAATGGATCGTCAATCCATACGTCTCGCTGGAGTTCTTTTAAGTCTAGGGGTTCAAGATTTAGGTTGTAAATAGGAATGCTCATGATACTCCCCCTTTTTCCTTTTATTAAATCGTATGTAAAGGGGGACCATGTCCTCTAAATCATTCGTCCATTTTTATAAAAAATACGCACTAGCCTACCACCTTTTTAGGTCATTACAGTATTTTATTAATAGAACAAGAAATAAACATAAGGGAGGTTTGGTTTTGAAACGTTCATATTCAAGTCATGATATCGAAAAAGCGGTTGAGGTGGCTGAGGCAAGAGGTCTTAATAACTTTATGAAGCAACACCCACGTGAAAAACGCCGTGATACCCTTGAAAAGACTGAAAGTACTGATTATAGGGAACTTACTGGGGGGGACAAAGGGATAGAAACGCCAAAGAAGAACATTTTTGATGTTATCATGTTCGGTTCCCCACAACCTAAAACGCACTATACGGATTCATTTACAGACGAGTTAACTACGAGTAGCATGAGTGAAAGCCGTGAGTCTCATGGGTTAGAAGATGATATAGGCACCTGTGATCCTTGCGAAGAAGTCCAAGAAATTGTAAGAGGAATTAAAGCTGGAAAATATAAGCTTCGAACGACAGCCTTACTGGATGACAGCGACACTGGAAGAACTCATGATAATAAAAGAAAAAGGCTAAGACATCCTGAACACTGGCGTACTGTAAACAATCCTGAAAGAAATTATGGAATGAACGAGGTACAACAAGATCAATTTAAATACCATAGGGCTTTCTGGGATGATGGGAATATGTGGGCTCTAAAAATGAGCAAAAAAAGCTCATAGAGAAGGTGTAAATCAATCAGTACCGTAAAATGGAACTAAAAAAAGCCCAACCAAAATGGCTGGGCTTAGAGTTTTATAGTTAAATTTAATTATAGTTTTACAACGTTAGAAGCTTGTGGTCCACGAGCACCTTCAACTACTTCGAAGGAAACTTCTTGACCTTCATCTAAAGATTTGAAACCTTCGGATTGAATAGCAGAGAAATGAACGAATACGTCATTGCCATCTTCAGTCTCGATGAATCCGAAACCTTTTTCAGCGTTAAACCATTTAACTTTACCGTTTTTCATTTAAAAAAATCCTCCTAGATTGGCTATCTAACTATAGCCGTGTTGTTTTTGCCATTTACAACGTTTAGCAATGCATTCATACTCAACTTATTCAAACCATATCATTTTCGAACAAGCTAATTGCGTTTTCTAACCCGTGCAATCGGCTCCTTAAATTTACCATCGTTTTTAAAAAATGTCAATATGAAAACCCTTACAAACTCTCCCGAACACCCTTCCATTTAGACCAATAAATAATGTTAAAAAACGATAAATGAATGAGAAAAAGAATTGCCAGGAAATGAGCTACTAAAATAAGTGGAGAAATTCCTTTTAATGAGGAAATAGCACAAAAAATAGATTAAATAGAGGGAAATATTCCCCCTATTTAATCGAAAAACATGAAAATGGACCATTTTGCTTTGTCTTAACGGGAAAAACTCCTCTTATATCCACCGACCTAGCTCTATTCTGCAGGCTAACGGGAAAAACTCCGCTTATTTAAATTATCAGTGGTTACTCAATTAAGGATAAGAAAGAATGTCTGCTTCATTTAGCTGCCTCTCAGACATCAACACCCTCCCGCACACCAATTGGTATAACAATTAGCATGCGAATTTTCATGCTAACAAAAACTTATGACACTATGTTATAAGGGGTTCGAAATTCAGGGCGGATTTACCGTTCATTTTATTATCCCCCATATATATCAACAAAAGAAGCAGTCTAATTCAGTTGCGAATAGGACTGCTAATTGGTGTGCTAATTTAGTTTTTGTATTCGAAATCCGAACTCGTTACAAAAGATGAGGAGAGTTTTTCTTTTTTTAATTTTTTACCCAGACTCCGGCAGACTCTGAAATGCAGCTTGAAACACAAAGTCCACACCCTGTACAGTTCTGTGTATTCACGACCAGTTTTCCATTGCTAACTGCTAGTGCTCCTTCTTCAGGACATGCTCTGATACAGTATTCACATAAAATGCCCTTAAAGGTCAAGCAATGTCCTTGTTGAACCTCAGCCCGTCCTATTCTTTTGGATTTCCCACCACTAGCTAGGCTTGTGGTTAAGGCTCCTGCTTCACAAGCATCGATACATTTCCCACACATGGTACAAGGACTGACATTCGGATTTAAAAACGGGGTGCGCGCTAACTTCGCTCCACTTTTGATTGAGAAAAGACTAATGCTGTCCTCTGGACAAGCTTCCTTGCATACTCCACACCTGGTACAAGACGTTAAAAACGCAACTTCATCTCCTGCTCCAGGGGGCCTGAAAAAATAACGGTCTGTTTCCACTTGTGAAAAAAATAGATTCCCAAGAAAGCCAACACTTGCATCCAAGTTTAGAGAGAGGAATTGACGGCGATTTACTCGATTGGTCATTGGCTGATTACTGCCTCAAGATAATTAGGTTCTTCTTCAAAATGATTGTAAACCAGACAAACCAATAGGATGCTAGGAATCTGTTTAAAGGTATCCGAAATTTTATAACTTTGGTCAACCGTATCGGCTTCTATCGTAAGAATAATTTTGTGATTTTTTTCAATATGATGAATCTCAACCCCCTTCATTTTGCCTAACTCTTTAGCGGCATCCTCGGCCTTTCCTGGGACAGTCTCCACATATAATCCAGAAATAATCATTTCTTATTTCCTCCGATTTCACTCTTCACTATTGAAAACTGTTTTCTGACCACTTTGATCTGCGTGGCACTGAATACAGTTGTCACGAAAAATTTGTCCGTCTTGATCCTCTAGATAATAATGATCCGCAGTTGGCTTTGGTGCTCCAGAAGCTCCGTTTTGGTGGCAAGATAAACACCCTTGATGCCGTAACTCTGGTACCCAACGGTCAATATGGTCAACCGGTTTCATGGGCGGTGCCCCGACCAACCCCATTGTTTCTGCGTTAGGGCGACCCTCTTCCTCTAATTGGACAAGAATTGGACTGTCTAGCTCAGAACTTACCTCACTCCTCTTCCCACCATCAACCACAACCGTCACAACGATTGCTAAAGCAAAAACAAAGATGAACAATCCAATATAAAGCAATTTTTTTGATTTCATCGGTCCCGCCTCCCTAAGCCTTTACAATTTTCACGGCACATTTTTTAAAGTCTGGCTGTTTAGAAATCGGGCAATAAGCATCCAGAGTAACCAGATTAATTAGGGTTTCTTCCGCAAAGAATGGTACATAAATGAGGCCCTTAGGGGGAGTCCCTGTTCCTTTGGTTTCTACTTTTATCGTTACTTCTCCCCTTCTTGATACAATCTTAATTTTGTCGCCACGAATGACGCCAAGTTCCTTCGCATCTTCAGGGTTTAACTCACAGAACGCCTCTGGTACCGCTCGATGCAATTCTGGAACCCTTCTTGTCATAGAGCCGGTATGCCAGTGCTCAAGGACCCTGCCTGTACATAGCCAAAAAGGGTATTCTTTATCTGGAATTTCTGCTGCATCTTCAAAAGGTCGAAAAATCACAGAAGGACGATGGTCTACCGACTTGTAAAAATCGATATTTTTATATTTTCCTTGTTCCCCAAACTCCTCAATTCCATATTGATCAAATCCGTCTTCTTGTTTGCCATCGGCATAACGCCAACTTGTTTCAAGCCATTTACCATTAACATTGCGAACTGGCCAGGTCAGCCCTTGTTTAAGATACTCTTCATAAGGCGCCAGCTGCTTGGCAGTTAATTTTAACTTTTTCCCTAATTCTTGAACCTTTAGGCTTGAATGTTCATGCGGATTCGTAAAATATCGGTATTCCTCAAATAACGTTTTATTCAACTCACGTTGGTCTTCTAGGACGTCATTCTTTTCGTAATCCCAAACATTTCCAAATAAAACATCAAAAGCTGGTTGATCACCAATCTTTTTCCGTTCAAGAACTCTTTTTGCAACCTGGATAATTGCCCACAAATCATGCTTTGATTCACCTGGTGGTTCAACAAGCTTTTCAAAGATATTCGTTCGTCTTTCGGCATTTCCAAACTGTCCTTCACGTTCAATCCACATCGCCACTGGAAGAACAACATCTGCCAATTTAGTCGATTTTGTCGGGTACCCTTCGGAGACAACAATAAAGGCATCCAACACGCCCTTACCGTCCTCATCCTTACCGCTAAAACGGTTTAGTTTCGGTAAGCTTTGGCCCCAGTTATTGGACATACTCCATAGGAATTTAATATTTCCTAAGCCTAGTTCTCGGAACATTTTAATCGTATGGAAACCCGGCTTCTCGATTGGGTCCAAGTAGCCTTTAGGAAGATTCCAAACCAATTCTGCATATTGTCTATGCTCAGGATTGTTCACGACCATATCTGAAGGTAAACGATGGGAGAAGACGCCTACTTCTCTAGCCGTACCACAAGCACTTGGCTGACCAGTTAATGAAAATGGTCCACTTCCAGGCTTTGATATCTTTCCAGTTAAGAGATGCAAATTATATATCAGGTTATTGATCCATGTGCCCCGTGTATGTTGATTGACACCCATTGTCCATAACGAGACGATTTTCTTTTCAGGGTCAGCAAACTGTTGAGCAAGTGACCGCAAATCTTCAACAGCTACATTTGAGAGTGTAGAGACCTTCTCAAAGGTATACTCACTTAATCGTTCTTTATATTCATCAAAAGAAATAGGCCAGTTTTTATCTGCCGCTTGTCCAACTTCACTAGAATCATAGTCATCTTCAAGTGAATGTCCGAGGTTCTCTGTTCCTGCCTTAAATTGCAGGTGTTCTTCAGCAAATTTTTTATCATATTTGTCATTCTGGATTAGATAATTAGCAATCGCATTAGCGATTGCAAGGTCTGTTTGTGGTCGGAAAACCATTGTGATGTCGGCTGATTCGGAAGTTCGTGATTTCCTTGTTGTTAAGTCATAGTGCAGCACACCAGGGGCACTAAGTTTTCTTGCAGTTAGTCTAGAGTAAAGCACTGGGTGCATCTCGGCTACATTTGCTCCCCAAGTAACGAAGACATCCGTTTGATCAAGGTCCTCGTATGCCCCCATTGGCTCATCAGATTGAAACGTACTCATAAAACCCGTTACGGCACTGGCCATACATAGTCTTGCATTAGGGTCAATATTGTTATTTAGCATTCCAGCTTTCCATAATTTAACCGCTGCATAGCCTTCCGTAATGGTTTGCTGACCTGACCCCCAGAAAGCAATAGAATTTGAATCTGTGTCATGGGCTTCACGCATTTTTTTCGAAATTAATTCTAACGCCTCTTCCCAAGTTGCTTCCCTAAACCCTCCCATCGTTCCTTTTTTGCTTTTATCTTCACGAATTAAAGGTTTCGTAATCCGATCTTTTCCAAATAAAATTTTCCCTGCATAATACCCTTTAATACAATTTAACCCTTTGTTCGAGAGGTTATTGGGATTGCCTTTTGTTGCGATAATTTTTCCATCTTTGATGCCTATGAGCATTCCACAACCTGTCCCACAAAAACGGCAAACGGATGGTTTCCATTCATCAGGCTCTACCGAAGCAGACCTTTCTACGGATGCTGGTTTTCCTTCTAATTGGTTGCAACCGGCAGCGGCCATTGTCAATGAAACTGCTGTCGCCTTGAGCAGAGTTCTTCTTTTGAGCTCCATATCTTTGCCTCCATTTTTCTTAGCATATAGATTAGCGTATTCGGGTAAGGGCCGCGGTTCAATATCCTTTTAATGCAATTCACAAAACATTCATGTCTTTATGTCAAATTTGCTCATGATTGAACAAATTCCTTGTTTTTAGCTACTATCTATTGCTAAGGCTGTGTATTAGACGTGGTTGTTAATACTGCTAACATAAGAAAAAAGAAACCCCTAAAGCCATATGGCCATAAGGGTTTCTAGGAGGTTGTTTAGGGTGTCCAGTCCTTATCTTCTACGACGTCTTTTCTTCCTGTCGTCATCGTCTTCATCTCGAATTCCAGCAACGAGATCATTAATTAGACAACGGCGAACTGCACGGCAAATGTCTTCACTGTCAACAAAAGCCTTCACTGGAATCTTGAAGTTATCAAAAGTTCCAAGTACATCATCATCGTCTCTTTTGCGTCTTCTGTCAGTAACACCTGCTACGTCTCCTGTGTCTCTCTTGCGACGGCGTCCAGTAAAAGCACCTGCAACATCGTCTCTTCTTTTTCCGTCACTTGTGAAAAGTCCTGCGACATCATCATTAAAGTAACCCATAAGATATTCCCTCCTTTCATCTTTGTACTGTATACTATGTAATCCTCGTACAGGCTGTTAAGGCGAACAACTATACATCAGTAAATATGGGTCGTTAGAATGTTACAAATCTTATATATACTTCACTTACTTATACTCTTGGTTAACTTGGAAGGGATAAACCGTAAATATAATAGTGATATAGCACCAGGGTAACAAAAGGAAATTTACATCCTATAATGGTTGGATAAATTGATGGTTTTTGTGTTATAATATTAAATTTTTCATACCTTATATAATAGGAAACGAATCTCCTCATATTCTTCGTATTTCCCATAACCATAGGATTACCATTAAAACTTACACTGGATTTTTGTTCGTAAGGTACCTCAAAATTTTAGGAGGGATGACCATGGGAGAAATACTAATCATTATTTTCCTGATTCTCTTTTTTGTTTTTTTTAAGATGGCGATAGCCTCCTACTTAAAGAAAACAACTAAAAAGCTTCTCTACTTTTCACTTAGCCTTCTATGTATGTTTAGTGTTGTGATGATGCTGTTTTTATTCCCAACTAGTTTTAAGGATGTTAGAAGTGACAAGCAGACATCCCCACTAACTGAAACTAGAAAATCATTCAAACGACCCTAATAACTAAATTCCTCAAAAAAGAAAAAGCCTGAGAATATAATTGAGGAAGGATAAGGTGATTTATCGAAATGAAACCTATGTCTCCCCCAGATAATGAGGTGGAGGCATTTTTATTGGGACAAGGAGTTTTAAATTCCAAACCTTGTTCATAAGATGTAAAAACTTATAACGAGCCTTGGGAGTGGGTACCTTTGAATATTAGTGTAAATTTATTAGTTAGTTATATCTTTTTAGGTATAACTCTAGCTGCTCCAATCGGCCCAGTTAACTCTGCTCGATTGGACAAAGGGATTAAAAATGGCTTTTGGCATGCATGGATTGTCGGAACAGGTTCAATGATTGCCGATGGAATTTTCATGATTATGATTTATTTAGGACTTGTTAACTTTTTGGACATCCCTATCATTCAAATTTTCCTGTGGCTTTTTGGGGGATTTGTACTCATTTACTCGGGAGTTGAGAGTATTTTAGGGGCAAATAAATTTTCATTTGATAATCGAAGGCAAAAAGATTCCCTATTCAGATGCTTTCTAACCGGTTTTATTATGTCTATTACAAGCCCTTTGTCGATTTTGTTCTGGTTAGGGATATATGGTTCAATCCTTGCCAAAACGGCTTCCTCATATGGGACCGGTCACTTATTGGTATACAGTAGTATGATTTTTCTAGGCTTGGCGGTTTGGGATATACTTGTAGCTGCTTTAACCTCTGGTCTCCGAAATTATCTAAACTACAAAAGCCTCATTATAGTATCCGTCCTATCAGGTTTGTCACTAATTGGCTTCGGGCTTTACTTTGGATATCAAGGAATTCAAGCACTCCTTCCCTGACTAACTCCACGGGGCAAGCCCACGTGACTTGACGGACAAATTCCATAACTGTTATTAAATTTTGTTTAAAATTGTAGAATAAATGCCCACATCTAGGACCATTCTATTGTTATGGAGTAGGTTAATTATTTCTAGGGGTGCTAATGATGACAGTTTTTGTTTATCAGACATTTGAAATCAAACAGGATAAATTTCAAGATGCAATGGAAAATTTGAAGGAATTGCAAAAATTTAGAAATGAGCATTTCGATCAAAAAGTAGAGATTTTATCCCCCATTTCTGGACAGGATCATACATATGCTCTTCTGTCGACTTATGACGGACTAGCTGAGATGGAGCTTCAGGATAAAAAAATGTTTGATGACGAGAAATACCTAAAACTCATTGGCGACTTCTTCCTGAAAAATATCATTCAAGGAAGTATGCATACGCAAATCTATCGTACAAGCGCTGCCAAAGGGTAGAAAACACTTGAATCAATCAGTCCATTAGTAAAAAAAGAATATGGAAGATCACCAGGGGTGGCACTTAAAGGTCACCCCTTTATCTATTGGGCCTAAGTGACATTAGGACGCACTAGAAGTTAATAAAACCTTACCAACAATAAATTATTTCCTCAATAAAGAAAAATGTCGAAAATATATTTGAAACTTTTACCAGTCTAGTTCGTACAGATTACTGAAAGTAGATGAAAAAATGGGGATGATGAGATGAATAACCATGAAATTGATTACGAATTATTTGGAGACGATATGCAGTTTGTGCAGGTAGAACTTGACCCAGGGGAAACAGTAATCGCTGAAGCTGGAAGTTTAATGATGATGGATGATGGTATCGGCATGGAAACGGTATTCGGAGATGGCTCATCCAATCAGGGTGGGCTAATGGGGAAACTCCTCGGAGCCGGAAAACGCGTCCTTACAGGTGAAAGCCTGTTTATGACGACATTCACAAATGAACGTAGTGGAAAGAAGCGGGTTTCCTTTGCCTCTCCCTATCCCGGTAAAATCATTCCTTTAGACTTAAGTGAACTTGGAGGCAAAGTGGTTTGTCAAAAGGATGCTTTCTTAGCTGCAGCAAAGGGTGTTTCTGTTGGGATAGAATTTCAGCGAAAAGTAGGAACAGGCTTCTTTGGCGGAGAAGGCTTCATTATGCAAAAACTCGAAGGCGATGGTATGGCTTTTGTGCATGCTGGAGGAACACTATATAAACGAACTCTTGAGCCAGGAGAAGTGCTCCGCATTGATACAGGTTGCCTAGTTGCTATGACCCAAAATGTAGACTATAACATCGAAATGGTGCGTGGGGTTAAAACAGCGTTATTTGGTGGTGAGGGTCTATTCTTTGCTACGCTCCGTGGACCAGGAACCGTTTGGATTCAATCCCTCCCATTCAGTAGACTAGCAAGCAGAGTTTTTGCCGCTGCTCCACAAACAGGAGGAGCCTCGAAGGGAGAAGGAGGAATCGGGGGATTATTTGACATTCTCGGTGGAGATAGAAATTAACAATAAGCGCAAACGCTGTGTTCAGCAATCACTTAAAAAGGCCTCCAAAAACCATTTCGTTTTTGGAGGCTTATTTGTGGTTAATTATCTTTTCTCTGCGTAGGATTTAATCCGAATCCAAGGACGCCCATTTTCCCATACTAATGAGATTGGGACACGAAATGTTTGTTCTAATAAAGATTCGGTTAGCGTTGATGATTTGTGCCCACTGGCCACAACCTCACCAGACCGAATCAACAATGCATTGGTAATAGAAGGAACAATCTCTTCAATATGATGGGTCACGTATAAAAGGGTCGGTCCACCAGGAGTTACAACCATCTCATCAATGGTTGAAAGTAATTCTTCCTTAGAATAGATATCAAGGCCGTTACAAGGCTCATCCAATATTAATAGTTTCGGAGACGACATTAAGGCGCGTGCAATCATGGCTTTCCTTCTTTCTCCTTGAGATAAAGAAGAAACTAATTGATTTGCTAGATGCCTAATTCTAAATTTTTGTAGAAACTCTGTCGCTATTTCTACATCCTGTTCGGTAATTTCTTCATACAAACCAATCGAGGCAAATTTTCCACTCAAAACTACTTCTAGTGTCGTATCACTTGGACGGGACTGGTATTGATCATCTAATGACGAACTTACCCAACCGATTGATTTTCTCAATTCAGGGATATTGGTCTTTCCGAATAGATTTCCCAACACCGATATTTCCCCGCCATTTGGCCATTGGTATCCCGTAATCATCTTTAATATGGACGTTTTACCGGAGCCATTTAATCCGAGTAACGCCCAGTGTTCCCCACTTTGCACGTCCCATGAAACGTTTTTTAAAATATCTTTGCCATTTCGATGCCAGACGATGTTTTGAAGCGAGATGACATCTCCTTTACTAGTGTTACTCATCGTGATCCCCCTATCATGTCATGTCTATTGAAAAGTATGTATTTTCAGTATATTCTAACATAAAACGAAAAAGAAAGTAAAAAATGGTGGCTTGGCCAGAAAACTTGTTTTCAGCACAATAAACCACCATCCCTATTAATCACTCTTAAAAAAATTCCAATGAGATAGAAATCTATTCTTTAGCAATAATTCCGGCATCTCTAAATCTTTTTCCATTTCTTTGATAGTGTTTAGCTCCTTCAAGGATCCTTTGTTTTAAGCTATCATTTATCGGTTTTAATGGTTTGGCCGGTACTCCTGCTGCAAGGATTCCTTCTTCAATAACCTTATTTTCTCCGACAACTGCTCCTGCTGCAACAACTGCGCCCTTTTTAATATGGGCCCCATTCAGGATAATTGCACCCATTCCAATTAGAGCACCATCCTCAATGGTACAACCATGAATGATACAGTTGTGCCCGATGGTTACATTTTTACCAATACGCACTGGATGCCCTTCATCAACATGGATGGTTGTTCCTTCCTGTACATTACTACCACTTTTAATTGTTATCGAATCATTCTCCGCTCGAAGAACAGAATTAAACCAAATGGATACATCCTTCTCCAAAGTTATATCACCAATTAAATAAGTACCAGGAGCTAAGTATACGGATTCGTCCACCTTCGGCCTCATCCCATCTAATTCATACAGCATTTTCATGTACCTCCAATTTTATGGTTACGACGCAATTGTTTTATCGCCCCTAAGTTTCCCTCTTCTGTAATTGATCCATTTTTTAAGTAAAGGATAAATGATACTAGTTACCGCAAGAAGTAATAAAACCAAGCTGATTGGGCGTGTGAAGAAAATCGTAAAGTCATTATTAGCCATTTGCATGGCTCTTCTAAATTGGTCTTCTGCAATCGGTCCTAAAACAACCCCTAATACAATTGGGGCAAGCGGGAACTTTGCATTTTCTAGGAAATACCCAATTACACCGAATAACAACATAACGCCAACATCAAAAATTGAATTTCTAACTGCAAAAGTTCCTATGATACAAAAAAGTACAATTAGCGGGCCAATAATCGAGTACGGGACTCGTAATATTTTAGAAAAAACGGAGATAAACGGCTTTGCTATCAATAGGATTAATAAATTGGCAAATAATAGCCCAATTAAGATGGTGTAAACTAACGAGCCTTGGGTTTGAAACATTAGTGGGCCTGGCTGAATTCCATGGAGAATAAATGCCCCAAGTAAAATGGCTGTTGTAGCACTCCCTGGAATCCCCAATGAAAGTAAGGGAACCATGGCTCCCATAGCAGCGGCATTATTTGCCGATTCAGGAGCGGCAACACCTTCTGGGATCCCTGTTCCGAATTCCTCAGGCTTTTTTGACCAACGTGCTGCTTCACTGTAGCTTAACATTGCCGCAGTTGTAGCACCGATACCCGGCAAAATACCAATGAAAATCCCCAATAGGGAGGACCTACCAATAACATTCGAAATCCGCTTCATTAATCCCCAACTAGGAAGCTCGGTCCTAACCTTCTGCTTCGAGGTTTGCCTTGGTCTTTTTTGAACTTGCCGAAGAACTTCTGATATAGCAAATAAACCAATCAATACTGGGATAAAGTCAATTCCAGACATTAACTGACCTGATCCGAATGTGAACCGGGGAGTCCCTGTCATTGAATCTAGACCAATAGTTGCAATGAATAAACCAAATGCAACTCCAATAAACCCTTTAACTAGATTTCCTGCACTCAAAGAAGCAACCACTGTTAACCCCATTAATGCTAAGGCAAAGTATTCAGGGGCAGAAAAGCTTAATGCAAATGTAGCTAATAGAGGTGTCAAGAAGATTAAAACAATTGTCCCTATTACCCCTCCAGTCGCAGAACTAAAGATGGAAACACCTAAAGCTTTCCCTCCTTCTCCTTTTTGAGCCATTGGGTAGCCATCAAAAACAGTCGCCACCGCTTCAGGTGTTCCAGGTGTCCGGAAAAGAATGGCGCTTATACTTCCGGAGAATACAGAAGTCGCATATATGGATGTTAATAGTAGGAAAGCAGCTGTTGGATCCATTGCATAGCTGACGGGTAAAAGAATTATTACCAACATTGTACCGCTTATCCCGGGAATCCCACCGCCGATAAAGCCCAAGAGAATCCCGGCTATTAAAATAAGAAGATTGAACGGGTCCAGTAAATTCCCTATTCCTCCTAACAGGCCATCAATCATCAAGTTCACCTCTTTTTAATTAGTAGTGATATAAGATTAATAGAACAGTAAACTAAATGTACTAAAAATACCTACTCCTCTTGGAAATGGTGTGTTTAGTAAAATGGGGAATAGAACAACTGCACCAGCAGTAGCTAACAAACCAGTCAGAAGACCCCGTGTCCAGTTCTTAAT
Organism: Mesobacillus maritimus; assembly: GCF_044803185.1. GTDB lineage: Bacteria > Bacillota > Bacilli > Bacillales > Cytobacillaceae > Mesobacillus_B > Mesobacillus_B maritimus_B. The sequence goes on along the minus strand of NZ_CP085225.1, from coordinate 2,344,046 downwards.
CCCAAAGATTAGGGACAAAACAAAGATAAAGACCACTGTATCAATAATGAACCCTACATACTCCAGCAGAAGGGTATATCCAATAAGCGCACCTAGTAAAAAGAAAAACTTTTTAGGATAAACTAAATTTTCCTCTTCGTTAGCTAAATCTTCAGCCTCTTCGTTTGCTGTTTTCACCAGATTTCTCTTATTTGAGAACGTTTTTATAAATAATACAATTGACAATACCAGCATGATAATCATTAGCGCTGCCGGCCATGAACCTGGTGCTATTAAATCCCCGGCTCGATTTTCAATTTGAAATGACATCACCAGAAAAAACAGCGAAAAGGCGATCATGACAATAGAAATATATCGTTCTAGTAACATGTCTTTCCTCCCCTTAATGGAATATAGAAAGGCAGGTTCCCCTGCCTTTCTATCTACTTTTACTAGTTCTCTAAAATCTTTTTATAGGTCCCAATTAATTTCTCTAGTTCAGCATCGTATTCCTCAGAACCTAACCAGCCATCACGAAGATGTAGATAGCTTGCTTTTTCATATTCCTTGTAATCTGAAGCATCCTTTGCTTCTTCCAACGCTTTTTCTAACACTTCCACGATTTCAGGTGGTGTATCCTTATGGACCATAAATCCTCGACCTTGTCCATCAGTAACATCAATACCTAGATCAGTTGAAATTGGAACATCTTCAAAGCCTTCCATTTTAGTATCCGTAAAGGCAATCAACATTTTAATGGATCCATCCTCTAATTGTGCCACGGATGGCCCTGGTTCTTCCGCAATGACATCAATATGACCACCGAGTAAAGCTGCTGTCATTTCTCCAGATCCATCAAAAGATACATAGTTAAAATCAGTTCCCGTCGCTGCTTCAAACTGAGCTAAAACTAGTTCATCAAATCCCTTTGCTCCTGTTCCACCGACAGTAATTTCACCGGGCTTTGCTTTTGCTTGAGCAATTAAATCATCGATATCTTTAAATTTACCGTCACTTTTTACCTGCAGTGTCATCGTATCGTTCTGCACACGGCCAATTGACTTAAATACGCTCATATCGTTTGGTTCTGAACCAGATGCAATATTGACAGGATGGTTGGAAGTCATGGACCAAATCGTATATCCATCTGCTGGCTTTCTGGCTACATAATCAGCAGAAGGGATTCCAGCGGCACCCGGCATATTGACAACATTTATATTTACACCGAGAATCTCTTGTAATTCCTTTGTAATGGCACGAGCGAAATTGTCACTTCCTCCACCTGCTCCAAAACCAACGACAACTTCAATTTGTCTCTCAGGATAATTATTATCCTTTCCGCCTTCCCCTTCAGAAGAAGAGCCCGTTTCGTTTGAGTTACACGCCGTTAATAACATTGCAAATGCTAGTAGAATAATTAAAAATGATAACCTTTTTATCCTCATAATTTACCCCCATTTTTATAATTCTTCACTTACCTTTTTCTTTCACTCTCGGCTATGATTTCTCACATTTTAACGCTACCTCGGAAAGCGCTGTCATTTACCACCTATACTAAAATTGTTAGGTCACCCCCATAAGGAATCTCTTTTTGTAATTTTAGTAATTTTCTAATTATTAATTATGCAATTATTGTGCCAAACGTAGAAACCTTGTTCTATGGTTACATAAAAGTGAAGGGATATTACTTTTGTTCCAATATGAATCGGCCGATATCATAATGCCTGTTTCAAAAAGAAACAATCATTGCTGTGTTAAACTACGAAAATTTGAAATTTGGTTTTCTCTTCTCAAGAAAAGCACTAACCCCTTCACGATAATCTTCTGAAACGAACGATTCCAAAACTAGTTCAGATATTTCTTCAGAATCTGATACATCACCACTAAGAACCCGGTTTATGATGGTTTTAGAACCTCTTACAGACATTTGCGCGTTTCTACAGATAAGGTGGGCAAATTCGTATGTTCGTTCTTCGAGTTCAGATTTTGCTATGATTCGGTTAATAAGGCCCATTTGGAGAGCTTCTTCTGTATCGACGATTCTTCCTGTAAATAAAATATCCTTGGCGTTTGAAGGACCGACTAAATCAACGAGATTTTTCGTACCTGGTGTATTGTATATCAACCCGAGTTTTGCCGGTGTAATTCCGAAACGACCTGATTCGTCCGAGAAACGGAAATCACAAGCAACGGAAATTTCACATCCTCCACCTACACAAAACCCAGAAATCATGGCAATACTTGGTTTAGGGCTTTTTGCAATTTTCTCCTCGAGGATCATAGTTGCATCGTTATACTTTTCTGCACCCTCTGCTGTGTAACGGACTGTTTTAAACTCGCCAATATCGGCACCTGCCGAAAATGCAACCTCGGTTGTACTGCGGAAAACCATTACCTTTACATCCTTATTATCATTACACTGGTCAACTAACTGAGCTAGATCGATCCACATATCGTAGGTCAGTGCATTTCTTTTTTCAGGACGATTAATGTAGATGGTTCCTACACCATTTTCCACTTGCAAATAAACTTTCTTTTGATCCGTTTTACTCACCAGGTCCATCCCCCCACTTGTTATTTTTGAACTGTTTGCGAGTATTGTTTTACTATCCCTTGTTCTATTAATCTTTGAATTTTCTCCGAAGAGTACCCTATCTCTTGAAGAACGGTTTCACTATGTTGTCCATGAAGCGGTGCCGGAGTGTTGATCTCTACTTCTGTTTCAGAGAATTTTGTAGGAGAACCAATTACCTTCATTTTCCCTATGACTGGATGTTCTAACTCTTTTATCATATCCCTCGCTAGATAATGCTCATTATTCAACGCTTCACCAAAGTTATTAATTGGACCGGCTGGAACCCCAGCCTGCTCACATTTCTCAATCCAGTAAGAGCTATCTTTCTCCATGGTGATTTCTTCAATTTCACGCTCTAATTCCTCAACATGAACATGACGAAGCGAATTGGTTAAATATCGCTCATCTCTCACCCATTCAGGTTTTCCGAGCACGTGATTACAGAGCTTCTCCCAAGTTCGTTGGTTTGCACAGCCAATCATCATATAAGCATCTTTGGCTTTAATTGCCTGATAAGGTGCGGATACACGGTGTCTATGACCTGTTGGTTGCGGGATTGTTTGATTAGAAAAATACGCTGCCGCTTCCCATGTAAACCATGGGAGTCCAATTTCGGCTAATGAAATATCAACCATTTGTCCTTTTCCAGTTTTCAACTTATGGATATAGGCAGCCAAAATCGTATAAACCGCGGTGATTCCTGCGCCAATATCATAAACGGCAATACCCGATTTTAATGGGCGTCCCACCGGCTCCCCTGTCATACTCATTAGCCCTGTCAACCCTTGGGCAACAAGATCAAACCCACCTTTATGCGAGTATGGTCCCGTTTGACCATAACCTGAGATTGAACAATAGATAATCCCCTGATTAAGTTCTTTTACCTTTTCATAATCGATTCCTAAGGATTTCGTTACCCCTGGTCGAAAGTTCTCAACAAAAACATCTGCTTCCTTTATCAACTCATAAAAAACTTCTTTTCCTTCTTCTGATTTTAAATCAAGGGCGATACTTTTTTTATTTCGATTGATCTGGTAAAAACAAGTAGATTCTCCATTGACAAATGGTCCCATCTGACGAGAATCATCTCCACCTTGGAGTTTTTCAATTTTTGTCACCTCAGCACCCAAATCAGCAAGGACCATCGTACAATATGGACCTGCCATGATTTGAGATGCATCCAATATTTTCGCTCCTCTTAGAGGACCCAATAAAAAAACCTCCTTTTCCTCACTTCACTTTTCTATTTTTATCCTTCTTCTCTTCGCTTTATATGTATACTGTATACAGGATACGCCTTTATTGTAATGGGCGTGATTTTAAAAGTCAATTGAATTTTCTAAAAATTAAATTTATTATTCTGAAGCAAATAAAAAAGCAAACATCTCTAGGGGAAATGTTTGCTCTCTTCTATAGATCTTCTAAACCTCTTTTTTGGTCATTAAGCATATGAGTTTCAACCACCTGGATGGACTTTTCTATATCCCTAGCTTTTAGGGCCTCTATTATTTCTTTATGCTCCTCGTAAATCTCCATGTTATTTTTTGCTTTTTTATTAATATTCGCTCGATAAATTAACAATAATGATCGGACATAATTTAATAATTGAATCATTCTTGGATTTGGACAATAATTCATGAGTAATTCATGAAATTGGGTATTTAGTTCCAGAATTTTAAAAGGATCCCCCTCTTGTATCGCCGTTCCCGATTCAGTCAGTACAGCTTCAATTTCAGGGAAATCTTCTTCTGGAATTAAGGTTACAATGGATTTGATCACTTCTTTTTCTAAAACAATCCGTGTTTGATAGAGATGAAGAAAATCTTCTTTATTGATTTCAACAATTCGCATAGTTGAATGCTCTTGGATGATTAATCCCTCAGATTGAAGCTGTCGTAAAGCCTCCCTCAGCGGTGTTCTACTAATCTCATACTGATCAGCCAGCTTTGACATGATCACTTTTTCACCTGGTTGTAGTTTCCCCGTAACGATAAGTTTCTTTAACTCCCTATATGCTTGTTGATATAAAGGTTCAGGAATGTTTAAACCCAATTCGATCCCTCGCTTCTCTCTATTCTTATACTATTCTTACGGAATGTGTATACAGTATACAATTAAATCATAGATTCCTTTGATTTAGTTGTCAAACTTTTTAATTTTTAAGGCTCTTTTAACCAAAATCGGCCATAAAAAGCTCTGTCCAAGGTGGCTGTTGATATCCGCTCCAATCAAGATGTGAATACATTAACACAGCCATTATAATTGAAATAACCCAAGGATATTTCCTTGGGCAATTTGTGTTTGGTTCCAACACTTTTTTTAATTTGGGCTCTTTGCTTCTGCTCTTTCAATCGATTCAACTAAATAATCGACTACATGTTTTGTCTCGATGACGCTTTCCATTCCTTCCCGATAAACGCCTAATTTCATTTGCAGATAACAGCCGGGATTGGCGGTAATTAGTACGGCTGAATTGGTTTCTTTTACTTTCTCCATTTTCTTATCCAAGATTTCATTCGCTAACTCAGGCTGAAGCATGTTATAAATTCCTGCTGACCCACAGCAATATTTTTTCTCAGGAAGGTCAACATATTCGGCATTAGGAACCTTTTTTACTAGTTTAGCAGGAGCATCCTTGACCTTCATAACATATTGCAAATGACAGGAAGGTTGATAGGTGACGCGTTCTCCACGTCCAGCTAACTCTGGTAATTCACCTTTTTCAACGACAATTTCACTGATGTCACGAATTTTTTCGGAAAACTTTTTCGCTCTCTCTAACCAAGCTGGATCATCACGGAAAAATTCCTCGTACTCAACTAATGCTGCACCACATCCACCAGCATTTGTAATAATGTAATCGACATTTGCATTCTCAAATGCAGCAATATTGGCTTTTGCTAATTCAATCGCTTTATCGGATTTCCCGCTATGATGGTGCAAGGCACCGCAGCACACCTGTGCCTGTGGAGTGACGACATCAAAACCTGCTTTAGAAAGCAGCTTTATTGAATTATCATTTGTATCTCGGAACATTACGTCCATTATACACCCTTGGAAAAATGCGACTCGACCTCGGGTTTCCTTATTATCGTTTGCCCTCGGTGTATATTCAGGGTGGTGCTTTCGCTTTGAAGGTGGCAAAATCTCTGGCATGATTCGTTCCATTTGTTGCATTTGCTCTGGGAAAAACTTCATAATACCGACCGCTCTTGTTACCTTTTGGAGACCACTTTTTTGATACATCCATAACAAATTCCCTACTTTGTTAAGATTCTTTTGGTCTCCTAATACCTTATCAAAAAAGAAGTCTTTTACACTTCGTACCGGCTTTGCAGTTCTTTTAATATCGTTCTGACTTGTATCGATTTTCACGCTCCGCTCATGGAATGAGTTCATTTCCGTTGCCGCGGCGATTTGTTCTTTTGCCATCATTATAATGTCTGGAACCTGGACATCCATTGGACAGGCGTCTACACAGGCCGAACAAAGAAGACAACGGTCCAACTGTTCCTTAATTTCTTGGTTTACAGGAATTTCTCCTTCTAGAACACTACGGGCCATTAATACCCTGCCTCTAGGTCCATCTGCTTCACGTCCAGTAATATTCAAGGTTGGACATACGCCGCGACATGCTCCACAACGTACGCAAGTATACATTGACTCTTCAGGTGTTAGTAGTTTCAAAGTTTTTCACCTCGCCTTCTGCCTAGTTCGGGAGTGCCATTTTCCCTGGATTTAATATATTGTTCGGATCAAGTGTTTTTTTAATTGCACGCATAATGTCCATTGCTGGACCATGCTCCACATCCATATACTTCGCGCGAACAATTCCTACCCCATGTTCGGCAGTGGTGGTGCCCTCCATTTTGATTGCAAGATCATGGATATCATCAATCATTTTTTGAACATTTTCCATTTCCACTTCGTTATTGCTGTTAACTACTGGACCGGTATGCAAATTCCCATCCCCTACATGCCCGTAAATTCCACAGACAATTCCGTATCGATCAGCAATATTATGAATCTCACGCAAGGTTTCTGGAAGTCTTGAAATCGGTACACAAATATCCTCGCCTCCGTATACACGGAAGCCTCCTGGCTTTAACAGACCTACTGCGGCACCGACAAGCTTCCTTGCCTGCCAAAGCTTTTCACACTCTTCTGGTTCATCGCTGAATCTAGTATAACTAGCATAGGTTTCAACAACCTTTTTTAAGCGGGTTACTTGCGAAGATACTTCCTCCTTCGCCCCATCTACCTCGAATACAAGGATGGCTTCATTATCAATCGGTAGATTTAATTCTGGTTTCATCATATTGACAGCTTTCGTACAATTAAAGTCCATGATTTCAATGGCCGATGGCTGCAGCCCTGATGAAAACACAGCATTTACCGCGGCACCTGCATCTTCCAATTGCTTAAAAGAACAAAGAACAATGCCTCGGGTTACCGGTAGTGGCAGAAGCTTTAAGCGAAGTCTCGTCACAATCCCTAATGTACCTTCAGATCCAATCATTAAATGGGCCAAATCATAACCAGAAACTGATTTCAACGCCTTAGATTTTGCTCCCCCAGTTACGATGACCTCTCCTGTTGGAAGGACTACTTCCATTCCAAGTACATAATGCCTTGTTACTCCATACTTTACCGCTCTCAACCCACTTGAGTTATTTGACACCATCCCGCCAACTGTACACATATTTGCACTTCCTGGGTCTGGTGGAAAACGCAACCCGTATGGTTTCAAAGCCTCGTTCAAATCATTTTGTACGACTCCAGGCTCAATGATGACCTGCATATTACGATGATCAATATCTAAAATTCGATTCATTTTTGATAGATCAATCACAATTCCACCCTTGGTTGAAACCGCTCCACCTGTTTGCCCAGTGGCAGCCCCTCTTGGATAGATAGGGATATTATGCTCATTTGCTAATTTTACACACTGGCTTACTTCTTCAGTCGATAGAGCAATGACTGCAACCTCTGGTTTTCTAGGGTTCAGTTGTGTTTCAAATGAAGCATCGTAGGAATACGTAATCATATCTGTGTTCCTTGTTAATACACGTTCCTCACCAAAAATCTCCTCTAGCCTAGAGATGATATTTTTATCTAAAGGAGGTCGTGCCATAGTCTCTGTCATAAATATTCTCCTTTTATTAATTATTAATCTTTCTCCATAATGTAGTTCGACCAATCCCTAATATTTTCGCTGCTTCCGTCTTATTTCCGTTTACCTGATTGAGGACATCAAGAATATACTCTCTTTCATATTCTTGTAGCTTCCCATTATCTTGTTTTTCTTCGTTGATCTGCTCTTGCCGCTTTGTTTTTAACTGGAGAAAGTCTTTCCCACCAGCAAGTAGGACGGTTTCTTTATTAATAACCTCCCCATGAGAAAGGATCATTGATCTTTCGACAATATTACGTAGCTGACGTATATTTCCAGGCCAATGATAGCTTTGGAGAACCTCCATTGCTTCACTATCAAACCCCGTGATATTTTTATGAATACTTTGTTCTAATTCTCCAATAAAGTGGCTACATAAAAGTGGTAGGTCTTCTTTCCTTTGTCGTAATGGCGGAATCAGGATATCTAAAATATTTAAGCGATAGTAGAGGTCAGCACGAAATTTCCCATCTTCGACCATATCCTCGAAGTCTCGGTTAGAAGCGGCAATGACCCGGATATTGATAGGAATAACCCTCTCATCCCCAATGCGCATGACCTCTCCTTCTTGAAGAACCCTTAAAAGCTGTGCCTGAACGGATTCTGCTAACTCACCGATTTCATCAAGAAAGATGGTTCCTTGATGGGCTAATTCAAAAAGACCTGTTTTCCCTCCCTTTCGAGCACCTGTAAAAGCACCATCTACGTAGCCGAATAGTTCACTTTCCAGTAAATTTTTCGGAATGGCTGCACAGTTCACTGCAACAAAGGGACCATCCGCACGTTTGCTTAAGCTATGAATTAAATGGGCGAAAACTTCCTTTCCCACACCTGTTTCCCCAGTCAATAAAACGGTGGAGTCTACTTGAGAATACTTTTTCACCTTTTCAATGGCATTTTGATAGGAGCGGCTTTTTCCAACAATATTCTCGAGATCATACTTCGTAACATGGCCTCGGTGCAGTAACTTCTTCCGAATTTCTTGTTCTTGTTGTTGAAGTTTCTGTAACTCTTGGAAGGTACAAACCGCTCCAAAAACCTTATTCTCATGAAGAATTGGGATTCGATTGGTAATAATCTTGACACCGTTTTCATCTTGAATTCGATTTAGTTCTTCTTTTCCAGTTGTGATAACCTTCCCCATCCTCGAGTTAAGGAGGATATCATCAATTCGTTTGCCAATCACTCTTTCATACGGAATGTTCAGAATCCTTCGCGCAGAAGGATTGCAGACTGTAATAATCCCCTTCTCATCAACAGCGATAACCCCATCCGCTATAAAATCAAGGATGGCTTGAAGTTGTTTCGTCCGTTGCTCTTCAGTATGGCGAACTTCAAGCAAACTCTTTGCCTCTTGAATTGCTTGAATAACCGATTCTACTCCGGAGCTAAGGACCACAGTTTTTACATTTGGATTTGGTACGTTCTTAATGAAAACACTTTTTCCGATTAGAACATCAATGTTTTTATCCACCAAACTATGAACAGCCTTTTCAACTTCCTCCACCGACTGAATCACATATTTTTCAATGGTGATTCCCAATGCCGATTCAATCGCCTCAACCCCTTCTAGAATTACCGCTGTGTCAGCAATACCAATTTTATCTCCTAATTTTTGCGCCTCGACTATGGTTCGCAATAAATCATATCCGGTTATGGGAATTTGAACGACGGGAATATCTAGATTGGATTCAATAATTTTTAAGCCTAAGGTTCCTCGGCTAATAATAATCTCCGTACCACTCTTTACAAGTCGCTTTGCCGTGGCAATCGCTTCATCAAAATTCACTTTTCGTACGAGGAAGTTTTCGCCCGTTTTCCTGCATGCCTCTTTTGCCACAGGAATGATTTCATCAATTGGAGATAGAATAGCAATTTTCGACATATTCAAAACACCTCTAATTTCCCTTTTTTGAGACAATCCTTAATTCTATTCTAATCGATTGTGTCTAAATGTTAAGAAAAATTAGATAATTATTCCGAAATATTTCCTTCATTCTAATTAAACACTATTTTTATCTGGAATTTGTAGAGTGTTGATTTTTACTACACTTTCAACCTGACCAAGAGGTCCTGACGGGGAAATCATCCCAATTGCTCCGCCAAGCTCATATAAAAAGGTTGTAAGCTTTCGCTTTTCTTCTATATCAAGCTGTTCGAGTGCTTCTCCACTTAAAATAATCCCATATCCGACCAAACTATCATTAAAATAGTCCATCAAGTAGTCACAAAGCCGTTCCACCTTCTGTTTCCCGTTCAATACTCCACTTAGCTCAATATAAATGGTCTCTGGAATTGTGAATTCGATGGTCCCCTTGCCTAAACATTTAGCCATTGCTGCTGGAGAAACCTTAACTGAAATCGCACCAATGCTACCAAAGGCACCAATCTCGCCTTCAACACCAGTAATCACCATTTCTCTCAGAGATTCCACCTGTATAGATACAGTACTTTCTCGCTCCAACAACTCCACACCATACTTCTTACTGAAACAAATAACTTCCACACTGTTATTGAGTGGGTTCTGTACAATAAAAGTTGAAGAGGGCTGAAGGACCTTCTCATACTCTAAGTCATAAAATTCTTCTATTATACTTAAAATGCTATCACCTGATAACAACAGAATATCTGGAACGAATCTGATTCGTTCTCCAGGAATAACCGAATCAAGTTGGGCCTTTTTAGCTAAAGCTTTCTCAATAATATTCACCCATCCCATCCCTCCTTAGGAAAGGAATTTTCTAACAATAAGGATTCTCTAGCCAATGCCTTTGAGCACCGGATACGCCAGCTCCAAGCTCAACCTCATGCCCGCTTTTCTTAAGCGCCAGCTCCATCGCCGCAAACATCTTCAACATATCTGCCGCATCCGTATATCCCATATGCCCTAGTCTAAGAATTTTATTTTTCACTTTTCCTAGTCCTCCTCCAAGGGCAATGTGGAACTCCTCTCGCATCATTTTTCGGAATTCATCCGCGTTGTCTAATTTAACAGCTGTTAAGGTTGGGCTTGCTGCGGAATCGTCTACTAGTAATTCAAGTCCCAGTGCCCGGACGCCAGCACGTGTCATATCACGGAGTCCAGCATGGCGCTTGAATTCATTTTCAATTCCTCCACCTCTTTCAATCATGTTGCATGCTTCTCTTAAACCACAAACCAGAGCAATGTTCGGTGTATAAGGAGTTCCCACCCCAGATTCTAACCCTTTTTTATATTCCTTTAGATCAAAATAGAAAGATGGACAATGCTGGTTTTCAATCACCTTCCAAGCTTTCTCACTCATTGTGATAAGAGCGATACCTGGAGGGAGCATGAGTGCTTTTTGTCCACCGGTTGCGACAATATCAATTCCCCATTCGTCCATATATAATGGTGTGCCGACAATCGAACTAACAGCATCCACCATAAAAATGGCCTCAGTTTCTTTAACGATTGCGGCAATTGCTTGGATATTATTGATTGCGGATGTAGAGGTTTCACAATGGGTTGCAAAAACAGCCTTTGCTTCTGGGTTCTCTTTTAACGCCTTACGAACATCCTCTGGATCAACAATTTCTCCCCACTCAGCTTCCACACGGACCACCTTGCAGCCTATATGATTCGTAATCCCTTGCAGGTATTCCCCAAAATAACCGACAACACAAAGAATGATTGTATCATTAGGGCCAACAGTATTGATAATGGCCGTTTCTAATGCGGAGGCTCCACTTGATGTAAGCGGAATTATAAGATTTTTGGTTTGGAAAATCATCTTTGATTTTTCGATTGTTTCCTGTAATACCTCTTGGAAAACAGGATTCCGATAGTCCATCATTGGATGATCAAAGCTTTGTTGCATCGCTATTTGAATTTCTTTTGGTACTTGCACAGGTCCTGGTAATCGTAAATCCATCTTTTCTTTAAACATTCGATTCTCCCCTTAACGATAATTTTTAAAATTCTTTACTCTTATTAATGCAATTTTCATGCCAACCCTTAAAAGTCCTTATTAATCCCATTGTAACGATGGTAAATTTGTTTCGTGTTTCATTTCGAAACAAACCGAAACAGATAATTGAAACAAAAAAAGAGTACCAAGTATCATCCATGTAATGAATAATTCTTGGTACTCTTCTTTAAAAGAAAAGAGCTTTATTAAAGGCTGTTTTCGTAAAGATTGTTGTTAAAATTGTAAAAATCTTAGTGCCGATTTTTACTACTTAAAGCCGATTTTAACGTAAGGTAAGGGATTTTTTACGTTATAGTAAGTTTGCAAGCTCTTTTCTATAATAAAAACCAATTTTGCGGTGAAAAGAAGCTTCATCCATCCTATTTTGTATTGAAAAACAACAAAGTTTTAGAAAAGAGCCTTATTAAATCAACTTTAGTCCACTTAATAAAATCATCACAGCCATGATAGCCCTTAACGGTTTTGCAGGGATTTTGGCTGATAAAGTACTCCCGATGAGAACCCCAGGGATAGAACCAACTAAAAGATTTACCGTAAGCATATAATCAATGTTCCCAATGCCAGCATGCATTAACCCCGCAGCTGTAACCAAGAAGAACGCATGGGCAATGTCGGTTCCTACCAGTTCCGTTGGAGTCATTTTATATAAGTACAACATGACCAATGCAAATAATGAACCTGAGCCAATTGAAGTTAGCCCAACCAAGAAACCTAATGCTGCACCAATTGCAATGGTCAACGTCCGTTTTTCCTCCAATGGCTTCATTTGTATTGGATTAAATTCAAACCTTCCCTTCATGAAGGTTTTTACCAACGTAGCCATGGCAACAAGTATTAGCATATATCCTAAGGCATGCTTAATGATTTCCTCTTGATTGTTAAAAAAAGTATCAAAAAGCCGCAACATAGCTACTGCTAAGATTGCACTTGGTATGCTTCCAATTGCTAGGTATTTCATTAGTTTAAAGTTTATGGTCTTTTGTCGCCAATGCTGCACCGATCCAAAGAATTTGGTAACCGAATTATAAGCAAGATCCGTTCCCACAGCTACTGAAGGGTTGATTCCCAATAGGATTAAAATTGGAGTTAAAAGGGCTGCTCCCCCAACGCCTGTTAATCCAACCATAAATCCAACAAAAAGACCCATTACTATCATTCCAACACTCATTAGGCGCACACTCCCAGAACCCTTTTTTACATACCACCAATTTATGTCAGGGTTATTAGCCTTGTTACCTAATAAGATGTTTATAAACGCCCATTCTGAAGCAAAAACAAGCCCATTGAGTCTGAGCTTGTTTGAGATTGTTTATTATTCTTCTTTCTCTTTTAGGTTAATCTTTTTACATCCGACATATAGACAAGAAAGAATGTCTAAACCTGGTTTTGCTTTTGATAAGCCTTTTATATAAGGAGTAACTAAATCTTTAAAATCAGCTCCAACGCCTTCTTCCTCTAAAATTCCATACACAAATAGTTTTTTCTCATCAAATAGAAATGCAACATTTCCAACGGCTTTATTATCTGAATCCACTACATTTAACACTTGGTATTCTGGGGTAATGACTTCTGGTGAAAAATAGATTTGCATTTATATCCACTCCTTTACAATCTGGCTTCACGGTTCTTAATTATGTTAATTGTAATTTTTCAAATAAAGTATCCTGATTCTCTGAAGGTTTTGCTTTTTTTACATGAATAAGCATCATACACAATAAGGCAACCAATAAAGTTAAACCTGCTGTTATGAGAAACATTCCTGTGCGATTCCACGCCATTAGGGCTCCATAAATGGGAGGACCAATGGCAACGCCTAAAAATCGTACTGAACCATACAAGGACGTAACAAACCCTCTCCGGTCGGTCGGAACTGAGCCAGTGATAAAGCTATTAATACATGGTAACGCTAATCCGGTTCCGATACTGCTGACAACAAGTACAGCAAAGAACGGGACTAGGTTTTTAAATAAAACCAAAGAGGCAAAAGATGCTGTCATGAGAAGAAGGCCAATAATAATTAACGATTTCATCAGACCCATCTTTTTACCAATCTTGCTCCCGGTAATATAAGATGTTGTTGTCATAAATAGGAGTGGAATCGCCAGGATTGCCCCTTTTAAAACACCATCAATTTTATAGCTCGTTTCAAGAATATCTGATATATAAAATAAGATCCCAAATAACGTAAACAAGCAAGTGGCCCCTGTCAAATAGGCGGCAAATAACCACCTTCCCTCGGTTTTAAACACTGATACTAGGCCCCTTACATATTGGCCAACAGGTGGAGGTTCTTTTTCTTTTTTCTTTTCTTTGATAAAAATAATTGTTAATAACACTGAAAGTCCACAGAAAATCGGAAAAGCAAAAAATGCTGCGTACCAGAATAAAAGCGCTAGCAATGAGCCGATAATTGGACTGATAACCTTGCCAAATCCATTCGAGGCTTCAACTAGGCCAAGTACTTGGCTTTGCTCTCCCCCTTTAAACAGATCACCGGCTAAAGCCATGGCAATAGGGGCTGTTCCTGCTGCACCGATACCTTGGATAATCCTCCCTGCTAGAATCCAAGGATATGCATTGTCAAACCACGCAGCCGCGGCACCAGCCAATATCCCACCACTTCCATATAAAATAAGCGCAGGGATAATCACAGCTTTTCGTGAAAATCGATCCGATAAATAACCTAACATCGGAATGGAAATAGCTGCCGCAACGGAAAAGGCGGTAATCACTAAACTCACCTGAAACTGGGAAATTCCAAGTTCTGATTTCATTTTTGGGAGCACAGGAATTAACATCGAGTTTCCCAAAACAAGGATTAGTGGAATTGAACCGATTGCAGTTACGGTTAACCCTTTATGTTTTTGCTTTGACAATGAAAGCACACTCCTAACTGAAAGAATAAGCTTTACTATTATTTGAAGGGGCGGGAAGCTTTATTCAAGGGCAATAGCCTAATTTCAAGTAAAAATGCCTAATCCTTACACATTCGCCCAAAATTTGAATAATCTATCCTAGAAAAAAGAGGAGGGCACTTTCTCTATGGATTTTTTAAAATTACCGAAAAGAACCTCAGGAAACAGAAACTACGGATTAACTTCCATTGCCGATTTCGGAACACCAATAGGACGTTTAATAAATATATTGGACGATTACAGCCATATCATTGACATAGCAAAAATGGGAATCGGCTCAGCTTATATTACCCCCAACATTAAAAAGAAAGTGGATTTATATAAGGAACATAAGATTAAGCCATACTGCGGTGGCACTTTATTTGAAAAATGTTTTTATCAAAAGAAAATACCAGAATATCTGACATATTTGAAAACGCTAGGAATCGATTGGCTTGAGGTTTCGAACGGAACATTGGATATCCCTCTTCAAGACCGACTAAATATCATTGCACATGCTAAAGATGAATTCCACGTGATTGCGGAAGTTGGTTCAAAGGATTGTAGTATGGACATGGATATCTCTGAATGGAAGGAAGAAATGCAAATCTTTCTAGAGGCCGGGTGTGAATATGTCATCACGGAAGGTAGAGACTCCGGCACAGCGGGCATTTATCAATCCAATGGGCAAGTTAAATCAGACTTAATTGATGAGCTTGTTAAGGGAATTGATGTGAAAAAAATTATTTTTGAAGCACCCACGTCAAAGCATCAGATGTTCTTTATTAATCAAATAGGTCCTAACGTGAACCTAGGAAACGTCAAGCTAGACGATGTATTGGTTCTTGAAGCACAGCGCAATGGCCTACGGAGTGAAACCTTTTATTTGGAGGAAGCCGATGCAAATTACTTTAATCAGACACCTACCCACTGAATGGAATAACAAAACATGGCTTCAAGGGCGTAGGGATATCGAGATTTCCCCTCTTACAGACGAACATAAACAGGGCATCCTTGAAAATCAACAACTTCTAACAAAACGATCCCCTTTTGACATTGTGTTAGCAAGTTCTTTAGTTCGGACCCATCAGACAGCAAAACTTTATGGGAGGCAACCAGAAACAGAATCTTTACTAGACGAATTAGACTTTGGTCCTTTTGAAGGAAAGCCGAAAAATAAGTTAATGGAAGAAATCGGGACAGCATGGGTTGAAAATCCTATGTCTTTGATGTTAGGGGAAAATCTCGTCGATTTTGAGAGAAGGATTGTACAGTTTTTGAAGAAATATCGCCAGTACGACAATATCTTAGTGTTTGGTCATGGGTCATGGATAAGAGCCATCTCTTCTTATTGGAAATATGGCCATATAAACAATATGAATAAACTTACAGTAGCGAACAATGAATGTATTACATTAGAGTTCATGACTGTAAGGTAGAGAGGAGCGTTCACCATGTCAAAGATTACGTATGAGAACTGGAATGATGAGGTCGTAAACACGATATTGGAGAAACAATCTGATTACCTAGACATTTTAAAATGGGCCTATCAAGAGTTTAATGAAGATATTGTCTATGCCTGTAGCTTTGGGGCTGAAGGCGTTGTATTGATCGATTTAATTCATAAGGTTAATAAAGAAGCAGCCATCATTTTTCTTGATACAGGACTGCATTTTTCAGAAACCTATGAGCTGATTGACCAGGTAAAAGAAAAGTATCCTACACTCAATATCAAAATGATAAAACCTAAACTGAACTTAGAAGAACAAGCAGAGAAATACGGTGATCAGCTATGGAAAAAAGACCCCAACCTATGCTGCCAACTAAGAAAAGTAGCCCCCCTTCAGGAGGCGCTTTCTGGAGCAAAAGCTTGGATATCTGGGTTAAGACGTGAACAGTCTCCCCTTAGAAGTAAAACTCAATACATCAACAAAGACGATAAGTTCAAGAACATTAAAATATGTCCCCTCATCCATTGGAAATGGGATGAAATTCTAACATACATCGAATTAAACCAAATACCCTACAATCCTCTCCATGACCAAGGTTATCCAAGTATCGGCTGTGCCCCTTGCACTCAGCCTGTTTCTGACAATGCCGACTCCCGTGCTGGTAGATGGGCAGGTCAAGCGAAATCAGAATGCGGTCTTCATTTAAACAATTAATACACATAAGAACGAAGGAGGAACTTTTCGTGAGTAAAAGTATTCCACATGGTGGGAAATTAGTTAATCGTATTAATACGAATCTAGAAGGGAATTATTCCCTAAACAATATAGAGCTTGATACCTTAGAGTTAAGCGATTTAGAATTGATTGCAAACGGTGCATATAGCCCTTTAGAAGGGTTTATGGGGAAAGCTGATTATGAATCTGTAGTCAACAGGATGAGACTTGCAAATGGGCTTACGTGGTCTATTCCCATTACGTTAGCTGTCAGTCCTGAAAAAAAGGCAGAAATTTCAATCGGGGAAACCGTGAACCTTGTTAAAGATGGTTCAATTTACGGAACTATCCTCGTTGAAGAAATTTATGTTCCAAATAAAACGCTTGAAGCTAAGATGGTCTATCGCACAACTGAAATCGAACATCCAGGCGTAAAAAAATTGTATGATCGTTCCGAAGTCTATATTGGTGGACCCATCACCTTGGTTAAGAGGCCAGAGAAAAGTCAATTTCAAAGGTATTATTTAGACCCTTTGCAAACCAGAAAGACTTTTAAAGAACTAGGCTGGAAAACCGTTGTAGGATTTCAAACCCGAAACCCTGTTCACCGAGCGCATGAATATATTCAGAAGACGGCACTCGAAACAGTTGACGGCCTATTTTTAAACCCACTTGTGGGCGAAACAAAAGCCGATGATATTCCAAGTGATATTCGGATGAAAAGCTATGAAGTTTTACTAAAGAATTACTATCCTCGAAACCGAGTCTTTCTTTCTGTGTTCCCGGCTGCAATGCGCTATGCCGGTCCAAGAGAGGCGATTTTCCATGCCCTTGTACGCAAAAACTTTGGATGTACCCATTTTATCGTTGGTAGAGACCATGCAGGTGTTGGTGATTATTATGGAACCTATGATGCGCAAAAGATCTTTAGTCACTTTACCGAAGAAGAACTAGGAATTAAACCAATGTTCTTTGAACATAGCTTTTATTGTAAAAAATGCGAAAACATGGCTTCTGAAAAAACATGCCCACATGATAAACAAGAACATGTTATTTTATCGGGAACAAAAGTAAGAGGAATGTTAAAGAGAGGTCAGCAGCCACCAAAGGAGTTTAGTCGACCGGAAGTGGTTGAGATCTTAATTAATGGCATGCAAGAAGTCTATATCAAAAATTAAAGGGTGTCGATAATGGGAAAAAGTTCAAACATAACTTGGCATAACTCCACGATAACCAAACAAGACCGCCAGTCCCTTAATGGACATAAAAGCTGTGTACTCTGGTTTACGGGGTTATCAGGTTCTGGAAAATCAACCCTCGCAAACGCAGTCGACCATAGCCTGCATCTTGAACATTGCAAAAGCTATGTCTTAGATGGTGATAATATCAGACATGGATTGAATAAAGACCTAAGTTTTAAAAAAGAAGACCGCCAGGAGAATATCCGGAGAATTGGAGAAGTCGCAAGGTTATTTGTCGACAGTGGCCAAATCGTCACGACTGCTTTTATTTCACCGTTTAGAGAAGATCGTGATATGGTTCGAAGAATGTTTCCTGAGAACGAGTTTATAGAAGTGTTTGTAGACTGCCCGATTGACGTTTGTGAGGATCGTGATCCCAAGGGTTTATATAAGAAAGCCCGAAATGGGGAAATTCCAAACTTTACAGGGATATCCTCCCCTTATGAAGCTCCTAACCATCCAGAAATCACCATTCGAACAGATGAACTTTCAATTGGGCAATCTGTTGACAAAATCATCACCTATTTAAAAGCAAAGAAGATCCTTTAAAAAGGGTCTTCTTTATCTTCTCCGCCAATTAGCACTCATAAAGCTTGGCCTCGTAAACCTTAATTTGTGGATAAAATCAATAATATTCGTCGAAAAGAACTGACAGATAACAGCAAATATCACAATTTTATAATTGATGACGATAGAGGTTAAGAGAAAAATGAGCATATTAATCCAAAACATTACTTTACCGGGAGGCAACCTTTTATAATTTGCGACCATCATCGCGGGAATAACCATTCCACCACTTGAAGCACCAGCCTTAATAAGCAGTCCCACTCCAATCCCAAAAAGAATACTTCCCGCTGCCATATCAGGAATTAAATGGCTGCTATCGATCGAAACAAATCCTGAAACGATACTAACGGTCATGGATGTAATTCCAACAGCCAGAATGGTTCTAAACACCCATCTGAAACCAAAATATTGCAAGGCAAACAGTAAAAAAACAGCATTTGCCAACCATAGGGCAAATCCTAACGGGAGTCCAAGTAGATGATTCATAAGGAGAGCCAATCCGGCTCCTCCACCGGAAGGAATCGAATGTGGGAATAAAAATAGGGACATCGCCAAGCCTTGTAAAACAGCTCCAGACAGTAAAAGAACGTAAATCACAATCGTTCGGTACATATCAAAAAAAAGAATCCTTTACCTTCGAATAGCCCACTTTCATTCCCCCTGACAAGTTCCCTTGTCCATTTTATGTATGCTGGAGTAAGAATATGAAGGATATTCTGTTTGAGAGGATGCTACTTGGATATTGGGTATATGAGAACGCTGCATTGGATCCTTTTTTGGCCGTTTCATGCCAGGCCCTTACTGTGATTTCCCCTTCCCTTTTCATCATCCAATAAAGACAAGAATCGTTTATTTCTTTCATTTATCTGTCCGGTCCGGGTTAGCTCAAAGAACTCATCTCTTAAAAGTTCCTTAAGTACTTGTCTTCGTTTTTCGGGATTTTCTACTCGTTGTTTTACTTCATCCCGACAGGCACGTAAAAATTCTAGATATTCAGCGTATGTATCATCAAACTGTTGAGCTAAATCATTTTTGATCTTTTTTGCGAGACCTGGGCTAGATCCTGATGTAGAAACGGCGATTGTTAGGTTTCCTTGTTGGAAAGAAGATGGGACGATAAAATTGCTCTTCTCAGGATCGTCCACTAGGTTGAGCAATTGAAACTCGTTCACTGCTTCCGCGACTTGTTGATTGATTTTACGTTTATTTGTTGCTGCGATTACCAAGAAGGAACTCGTTACATCAGCCGGTTCGAACTCTTTTTTAAACCATGTTAGTTGATTATTTTCAACCCATGTCTGGATTTTTTTCGTCACAACAGGGCTAACGACTACCACATTTCCCTCAGCTTGGAGCAAGGAATTTATTTTTCTTTCTGCCACCTTTCCCCCGCCAATTACGGTTATTTTTTTTTTCTTTAATCTAATCATCACGGGGTATTCATTCATTAGACATACAACTCCTATTTTAATGAGGCACCACCCAGATAATGGATGATGCCTGGCAACGTGATTAAACTACAAGTTCAAATCTTTCTTTTCATAAAAACGATAAGTTACAATTGTAAAAGCTACAATGACAATGGCAGATAAAACCAAGTAAACCGGCTCTAAGTTTCCATTATTCAATATATGTTCTGCTTCAAAATATTTAAAGGGTGTGAAGTATTGCAGAATTTCAATTTTCTCGGTCATATTAATGAGCATGGACAGGATGAACAAAATTAGCAGGATACCAGTAGCAATGGCGGAAGCTTTTTTGGCCTTTTTATAAACAGCAGCAATGCCCGAACCAAGTAGTAAAAAAATCAGCTGCAAAATGAACAACCCAATCATAAGTAGCAGAATATCCTCCGTAACGGCTTCAGCTTCCGCATATCTTTCCACCATTATAATAGAAGAAACTAACGTCACCAAATTAAAGACCACTATATGAATGAAAGCAGTTAACAACTTCATACTAATGATCTTTGCTCTTGAAATGGGTTTGACCAGTAAAAATTCCGCCGTCTTATCCCGCTCTTCCTTCGCAATGATATTCGCACCAAGCATGACGGCGTGAATCGAAGCCATCACAATTAAATAAAGATACAATAGGCCATAGAAGCCGAGGGCTGTTGATAAATCAAACCCTGACGTGCCCATAATAGCCTGCATGGATCTAGGCATTTCTGCCATGAGCTCATTCATGGTTTGACCGGTACCATTCATGCCCGCATATTTCCCCATTCCTGCGATCACCATCACCAAAACTCCAATACTCCAAATAATAAGCGACTTAAGATTCGCCTTCATCTCCCGTATTATGATATTCATTTTCACACACCCCCTTAAATAGAATGGATATCTTTTTTTCTGTAAACTAGGAAGCTCGTAAGCACTGATACAAAAATAATGACGACTCCGACTACCAAGAACGGTGTCTCAAAACGTAAGTGTTCAATGATATAATAATCATCAACATAATTGAAGGGCGTGAGATAGCGCAAAGCTTCATCATCCGTACTTGAACTAATCATCCCAACCATAAAGAAAGCAAACACTGTACCAAGTGAAACAGCAATAACGGATTTTATCTTAGGAATTAATACAGCAAGTAACACCCCTAAGCCTAGAAAAATCAACTGTAGAAAGAGTAATGAACTTGATATCATCAGTAAGGCCTTACCACTATATTCTTCTGTTTTGACCAATGAAACAGTGCCAATTACTGCAAGAACAAAGACTAGATTTGTCAAAACTAATGAGGTTAAACTAGCCACAAGCTTTGCGGTCATTACTTGTATTCTTGTTACAGGTTTCGTAAAAAGAAACTCCGCTGTTTTATCTCTCGATTCCTTTGAAAAAATGGATAAGCCTAGGTTCATAGCCTGAATCGCACCACATAATTTAATATAAAGAAAAGCATAGGAAAAGTAGCCAAGAATAGTTGCCAACGTTTCAAATGTTAAGCCAATTGCCTTTTTTATTTCCTCTGGGAAACCCTCAAGCACCTTCATAAAGCTCTCAGCATCACGCGAAAAGGCAGGAAAAAGCGACATGAACAAGACGACGATGGCAATTAACGATAGTGTCCAAATAATCGTAGACTTCCGATAAGCTTTTAGCTCATGCAGGTACATATTCATCTGCCTACTCCTCCTTTTGATAGAAATGCATAAAAATTTCATCTAGATCCGGCTCCTCTACCCAAAGGTTCGCTATTTCAATTTCTGATATTTTTTGCATGATGTTATTGATATTGCCCCGAAAAATAAAGGAGATTGTTTTTCCCTTTACCTCTAGTTGATTCACACCATGTAGACTAAAGAAATCCTCAGGTAGCTTTGAAACTGTTTCAATCTTAAACTTTTTATAATTATTTTCTTTTAAAGTCCGAATTTTTTCGACCTGAACAATCTTACCTTCCTTAATGATTGCTACGCGGTCGCACAAACGTTGAACCTCACTTAAGATATGCGAAGAAAAGAGAATGGTAGCACCTTTTTGATTCTCTTTCTCTAGTACATCAAAGAACCTTTGTTGCATTAGTGGATCTAAGCCGCTTGTTGGTTCATCCAAAATAATTAGTTTCGGCTCGTGCAGCAACCCCTGAACAATCCCAACTTTCTTTTTGTTTCCTAAGGATAAATCATCGATTTTCCTCGTTAAATCAAGTTCCATGATGTCCGCTAATTCTTTTATTTTTTTCGTACAATCTTTTTTATAAAAACTAGCAGAATACTTCAGTAAATCGATAACCTTCATATTGTCATAGTAAAACACTTCTGAAGGCAAATACCCAATCTCTTTTTTGATTTCAGAAGCATGCTTAACCACATCTTTGCCGAAAATCGTTGCACTTCCACTAGTAGGATAAATCAGGGACAATAATAACCGAATGGTTGTTGATTTCCCTGCACCATTTGGACCGATAAATCCAAATATCTCCCCTTCTTCCACATGGAAGCTAACACCCGAAATTCCTCTAGACTTTCCATACATTTTTGTCAGATTATTGAGTTCGATTACGTTCATGATTACCCCTCCCAGGGAAACTATTGGTAAAAAGCCGTTTTCAGCATTTGAATATAGCGGTCTGCTTCAGCAAATTCTGCTGTGAAATCATTGTCACTTTGACCTGATTGTTTCACTTTCTCCATTACTTGATTGCTATAGCCTTCAAGCGTCCAAAAGACAATCTGAATTGCCCTTTTCATATCAATGTTTTCTTTGAACATCGTCGTATCAATGTTCTCAAAGATTTTGGCATAACTGCTTTGCATCAGTTCATGGTGACTGTGATCTAATTCATTTTTTATTTCGCTAGATGTTTCCCTATAAGCAGAAATAAAAAAGGTGAATATCTCAGGGTATTTTTTCATCAATTGACTTTTCAATATCATAATATTTTTCAAGCGTTCGAAGACATCTGGTTCCGCGAACTGTTCTTCATCAAAGAATTCCTTTAGCAACACGGAAATAAAATGCTCGTGTAAAAATAAATACAATTCTTTTTTATTTTTAAAGTAGTGAAACAGCAATCCTTTTGATATTCCAGCGGCTTTGACCATTGCATTCGTTGATGCATGATCATAACCTTTTTGGGCAAACTCATTCAATGCAGCATTTAGAATTCTTTGTTGTTTCTCTTCATCAAGATTAAAAAATTTGGAAGTCAATTGTTTCAACCCCCTTCCTATTCTTTTGACCACCATGGTCAATTTCATTATATTCCCATTTGACCACCACGGTCAACACAAATAATTGGTGAGTGAACTCACGACATTTTTTAGTTGGTAATGATAAGATAGGGAGAAAACTGGAGGGCCTGAATGATTACCAAATGGCTGACCGTCAATCTGTTAACGATTTTTATCATTATAATTTGGAGCACCCTGCAAGGCTATGAATCAAGCTCAATTTTTCTCAGCAAAGTCTTTGCCCAAGTAGCTTTCATACTCTTATTAATCAATCTCAATATGTATTTTATCTTTCTTCTTATCCGTAAAAGCAAATTAAGAGACGTGAAAATTAGACTTGCAAAAATTTCGAAAAGAATGATGAAATACCATGTTGCGATTGCTGTGACTGCGACAGTTCTTGTGGCTCTTCATGCGGGGATTATGTTGTATGCTCATTATGAAAATCTTTTTATAAGAAAAACCATTAGCGGAGCCTTACTTATCGGTATTTTATCTATTCTTATATTTAGTGGTTTATTGCGGAGAAGAAAGGCGACAGGAAAACGACGTAAATTCCATTTTATGATGGCTTTCGTATTCTTTGGCTTCCTGTTTTTACACATATTTTTATGAGACTTTATACAATAGAAAAGCCTGCCGAAATTTCGGCAGGCTTTTCTATCCACGTTAACCTAAGAAACGACTTAGAAACGCTTGTAGTCTTTCACTCTTAGGGTTTTCAAGAATTTCACTTGGTTTACCTTGTTCTTCAATTTGTCCATTATGCAGGAATACTACTCGGTCGGCAACATCGCGAGCGAAGTCCATTTCATGCGTGACCAGAATCATCGCCATGTCGGTCTCTTCAGCTAGGTCTTTGATAACCTCTAAGACCTCACCGACCAATTCTGGATCAAGTGCAGAGGTTACTTCATCAAAGAGCATTACCTTCGGACGCATGACCACGGCTCGAGCAATTGCCACCCTTTGCTTTTGTCCACCTGACAACTGCTCAGGATAAGCTTCTAACTTATCGCCTAATCCAACCTTATTTAACATGTCCACCGCACGTTCTGTCGCTTCCTCTTTCGATAGTCCAAGTACGTGAATCGGTGCCTCGGTAACATTTCTTAGAATTGTCATATGTGGGAATAAATTGAAATGCTGAAATACCATTCCAATGTCACTACGCAATCTTCTTAAATGTTTTTCATCAGCGGGCACAAGCTTTTCGCCCACTTTCTTATGCCATAGTGGTTCTCCTCCAATGGTAATGACGCCAGAAGTCGGTTTTTCTAGTGTCATCAACATGCGGATGATTGTCGTTTTACCGGATCCACTTGGTCCGATTAGTGCCACCTTTTCACCTGGCTGAATGTCTAAATCCAACCCTTTTAATACTTCTGTATCACCAAACTGTTTTTTCACATTTTCATATTTTACTAATGGCTGTTCTTGATCAGCCATTTGCTGATTGTTTAACTGCTTCTCCATCAGTCCCAACTACATTCATCCCTTTCTGTTTCTTATTCGCTCCATAGCCAAGCTTTGATCTCTTCTCTAACTTATTGATTAAGATAGCAGATGGATAACTTAACAATAAGAACAATAGTCCTACAATCGTAATTGGCTCTAAGTATCTAAAGTTCGCAGCCCCTATCAACTGGGCTTCTTGTAAAAACTCACCCACACCGATTGCCATTAAAATTGGCGTCTCTTTAAATAACACGAGTAAATAATTTCCCAGCATTGGGATAACAGGAGGTATTGCCTGTGGAAGGATTACTCGGAACCATGTTTGAATTTTAGTAAAGTTCATTGCTCTAGAAGCTTCCCACTGCCCCTTAGGTACGGCATCAATTCCAGAGCGGTATACTTCTGAAACGTAGGTTGCGTAATGGATTCCCAATGTCAGTATTCCAGCAAGATACTTGTTAAGCGTAATTCCAATTGCAGGCAAAGCAAAGTAGACAAAAAATAGTTGAACGAGAGGAGGTGTACTTCTTACAAACTCAATAAACCAATAGGTAATAAAGGCTAATGGCTTAAAGCTTGATCTCCTTAAAAAGGTTAAGATAAGTCCAAATGATAGCGAAACGAGATAAGCACCCAAAGTAACTCCAATAACAAGCCAAATCGTACTCGCGATATCTGGGAAAATTTCGAACGCAAACTGCCAATCCCAAGTCATGCTTTCGCCACTCCTCTCGATGCGTTTTTCTCTAGCTTACGCACGCCGAAGATTAGTGGCAACGCAATGATAAAGTAGAATAATAGTAAGACAACGAAAACTGGAAACGTATAACTAAGATTGTTGTTTTGGATAATTAACCCTTTATATGTCAGATCTGTTAACGTGATCAATGAAACAAGGGAGGTTCCCTTTAATAATTCAATCGCGTTGTTCCCAAATCCCGGAAGCATAATTCTTAGTGCTTGCGGCAAAATCACTAGTCGCATTCGTTGCCAGCGTGTCATATTTAATGCAATGGAAGCTTCCGTCTGCCCATTTGGAATGGCAAGAATAGCACTTCGTACCACTTCAGAGCCATAAGCACCGTAATTTAGACCTAAAGCCACTACTGAAGCAAGAAATGGGGAAAATTGAATCCCGAAGGCAGGTAAGGCGAAGAAAATCCAAAAGAGTTGAACCAGTAATGAAGTACCCCTAAAAAGTTCAACATAAACAGCCGTTATCTTTCTTACCACAGCAAATCTTGATAAGCGTGCCAGTCCAGCAATAAAAGCAACAGAAATCGCAAGGGCTACTGATGCAATTAGTACTTGGAGTGTTATCTTTAATCCAGGTAAAATTAAGGGGATAATCTCTCTATAGGCATCCATATGATTTTGACCACTTCCTTTTTGTTTTTATATAAAAATGTAAAAAAAGCAGGCGCTATTTAGTGCGCCTGCTACAGAGCGCCATTCTTTGTCAAAGAATTAATTACAAAGTTGCTCTGCTGTCATTTCTCCTGGCATATCCGCCTCAGTAAAGCCAAACTCACTAATGATGTCTAATAGCTCACCAGATTCTTTAATTTTTGCTAACTCCTCATTATATGCTGCAACTAAATCTTCGTCATCTGTGCTAAATGCTGCCGCACCATATCCGCGAATACTCTCGCCATCAATAATAGGCTGAGTAAAATCTTCAACACGTTCAATATTCTTGGCATTTGCTGTTGCAAGTGCTGATTCAAGTGTAGGGCCTGTCATGGTAATCGCATCCACACGACCTGATTCAAGAGCCGTAATATTGGATGGAATATCTTGAACGATTTCAAACTGATCTTCATCAATTCCCATTGCTGTTAAGTAATCAATCTCAATGGCACCATTCATAATCGCTACTTTTACATCAGGATTATTTACGACGTCTTCATAGCTGTGCAGATCCAAAGGATTTCCTTTCTGAACTGCTAGCGCTTCCCCAATGCTATACTCCGGTTCCCCAAATAGGACCTGTTCACAACGCTCTGGAGTTATGTACATTCCAGCCGTGATTACATCAAACTGTCCAGATTGCAATCCAGGAATAAGAGAACCAAACTTCGTTAAGACCCCTTCGACTTCCTCGATTCCAAGCTCCTTAAACACCGCTTTTGCAACTTCAACCGACTGACCAGTCAAGTTGCCATTTTCATCTTCGTAAGCGTAAGGTTTTTCACCGGAAAATCCAACCACAATTTTCCCTTCTTCTTTCGCCTTCTCAAGCACAGATTTCGTACCCTCATCCTCGCCATTTGAATTAGACGATGTACTTGAGCAAGCAGCCATAAATAAGACTAATAGACTAATAGTTAATACTGAATATAGCTTCTTCAATTATCTTCCCCCTTTTCTTTTAAGTTTACGTGAATCAAATCTACCACACAAATCGTATTTTTCTGAATTATTATGGATTATTCTATCTCTCGTAGGACCTGGGCTTTTCAGTAGGAGGATAACTCAATATTATTAGCAGATACTCCCATATCCTCTAATATGCTCCAGACGGATCGGTTTTTTTGGGTATATGTACCCATCGATAGACCTTTATGGTAAAAAAATAATAGGAATGCCGTACTTTTGCTTGTTAACGAAAATGTATATGATAAGAGTGGTACAAAATAGAATGATTTTACGATAAAGGGTGTTTCAAGATGGAAAAGATCATTGTCATAGGAGCTGGTATACTAGGTGCTTCTACTGCCTATCATCTCTCAAAAAAGAACGTTGAAGTGATCATTGTTGACAGAAAGGATACAGGGCAAGCAACTGATGCAGCTGCAGGCATTGTCTGTCCATGGTTGTCACAGCGCCGAAATCAATCCTGGTATCAACTCGCGAAGGCAGGTGCTCGCTTCTACCCACTTTTAATTGATGAATTAAAAACCCAAGGGGAAACTGAAACAGGCTACGCGAAAGTGGGTGCGTTAAGTTTATATAAGGACAAGGAAAAATTGATCAAACTAAAAGAACGAGCGTTGAAAAGACAGTCTGATGCTCCGGAAATGGGGGATATTCTCCAATTATCTAAAGAAGAAACACAAGTCCTATTCCCTCCGCTTTATGATGAGTTTGAATCTGTCCATGTAAGTGGAGCGGCACGTGTTGATGGACGTGCACTTAGAGACGCTTTATTACGAACGGCTCAGAAAAACGGAGCAACACTTGTGCAAGGGGACGCTACACTTTTAACTAGCGAAAAGCAGGTAACTGGGGTACGAGTAGGAAATGAAACTCTGCTGTCTGACAGCGTAGTCGTATGTGCTGGTGCTTGGGCTGGTCAATTGCTAAAGCCTTTGGATGTTCACTTTCAGGTTCGATTCCAGAAGGCACAAATAGTCCATCTAGAACTACCCGATCATAACACAAATGATTGGCCAGTCCTCATCCCTCCTGGAAAACAATATCTACTAGCGTTTGAGAACGGTCGTATCGTTGCTGGCGCGACTCATGAAGATATCGAGGAATTTGATACAAGAATTACAGTTGGTGGCCTACAGGAGGTCATTAACACGGCCATCGACGTCGCTCCAGGCTTAACGGATACTACTTTCTTGGAGGCTAGGACAGGTTTTCGACCATTCACACCAGGATTCCTTCCGGTAATTGGTCCCCTTCCGGAATGGAAAGGGATTTTCATTGCCAATGGACTTGGTGCCTCTGGCTTAACAATGGGTCCCTATATTGGGTCAGAATTAGCAAAGCTTACAGTCGGTGAGGAAATGGAAATGGATATCAACCTATACTCTGTCCAAGGGGCAATGAAGGAATGACGTAAAGGCTGTTTTCTTAAAGATTGTTGTTAAAATCCTAAAGCCGATTTTAACGAAATATAAGCTATTTAGTACGTTATAGTAAGTTTACAAGCTCTTTTCTCAGATAATGATAATAAAAGCTATTTTGGAGTGAGACAAAGTCTAATTCACTCTATTCATCAACTAAGAGCAACAAAGTTTGAGAAAAGAGCCAAATCAAAAGTTTTGCAACAGGTCCCTTTGGGATTCCAAAGTCTTCCTTCCAGTTCTTTAAGCATTTAGTTTTACATACCGTTCGTTCTCTGATAAAAGTTGTCGATGAGTACCATTCATAATAAGGTTACCATTATCAACAAACAGAATCCGATCATCTTGTTTAATACCAGCTAAATGATGGGTAATAAACAGGATGCTCTTCCCGCGTAGAACGTGGAACATGTTCTCTAGTAAATCTCGCTCTGTTCGGGGGTCTAGACCGATTGTTGGTTCATCCAAAATGACAAGCGGGTTGTTTTGTAGTAAGATCCTCGCTAGAGCAATTCGTTGACGTTCACCGCCTGAGAGCCTCATTCCTGATTCATGTAGTTGTGTCTCAAAGCCTTGTGGAAGTGATTGAATATAATCATAGAGTTTCACTTGCTTTGCTGCCCAATAGACTTCCTCATCCGTCGCATTCAGATTTCCAAGCCTGATATTATTCAAAATGGTCGTGTCAAATAAATGTGGGTTCTGATTCAAAACAGAGATAACCTTTGATCTATCTTTCGCAAAATGACTTGCTGAGACACCGTTAAAGTTCACCTTTCCACTATCGGGAACGAAGATTCCCTGTATTAACTTAAGAATAGTAGACTTCCCTGATCCACTAGGACCGAGAAGAACTAATTTCTCTCCCTGCTTAAGGGTGAACGATACATCATCTAAAGCCGTTTTACCAGATTGATAGGTAAAA
The DNA here is from genome assembly GCF_044803185.1 of Mesobacillus maritimus. Classification (GTDB taxonomy): domain Bacteria; phylum Bacillota; class Bacilli; order Bacillales; family Cytobacillaceae; genus Mesobacillus_B; species Mesobacillus_B maritimus_B. The sequence continues at coordinate 2,314,641 of NZ_CP085225.1, read as the reverse complement.
GTAACATGTTCAAACTCTAGCTTAACATCCTTAGCAGCAGCAATCCTTTCTATCTCCTCTGTGTAAGTGGACCCTTTAGAAGCTTGATTTTCGGATTGACGATTGTTGCTAAAACTTTTAAGTCGCTCTAGCGAGTTTTGATACCTCGGCAGCTGACTAACTGCGTCACTTAATGGTAGAAACACCTCTGTTAATGGAAAAACGATTAGGACAAAGGCTGCAATGAACGTAACAGGTAAGAATCCTAACTCACTTTGATCAGCAGCCCAAAAGATGATGATCAGTACGAGTCCAGCAACCATATGCTGAGAAATAAAGTTTCGCAACCTATTGAAGCCCCGACGCTTTCTTTCTATTAATAACAACTCTCTTTCTTTCTGTTCATAAGCCTCAATAAAATCTTCCTGTCGACCGCTAAACACCCAGTCACTAATTCCCAAAACGGCATCCGTTAGTACTTGGTAGAGCGCTTTTTTTCCTTGTTTGATTAGGATGATTTTCCTTTTCGTCGCTACCAATGATAGGAGCGGGATTAGTACCACAGACACAAACAAATAGAGGCCTACCCACCCCGCCATTTCTAATGAAAAGGAACCTAAAGCAAGCATACTTAGCAGATATAAAAAGAAGCCAACAATATAAGGAAAGATTGTTTTTAAATAGATATCCTGAATATGTTCAATATCATCTGCTAAAACACCTAGCACATCTCCAGTGCGAAACTTTGACTCCATCACTAATACTTTAGGTTCAATGATTTTATACAAGCGTAACCGCATCTTAGACAAGATGTTTAAAATCACGTTATGCCCCATTAATCTTTCAACATACCGACTAACCGCTCGGAAAATACTTAGGGCTCGGACTGCGACAATTGGAACATAGACCATTAGGATTGTTTCTGGCTTTGTAGCTGATTTAGAAATTAAATATCCAGAAGTAAACATTAATAAGGCAGCCGAAAGTACCGTTAATAACCCAAGAATAACAGTAATCATAATCAGTTTTTTATTTTCTTGAATATAGGGGTAAATCCATCCCTTCCCTTTCTTCATAACGTCCGCCCACCTTGTATTTGTTGCAACTCAAAATACTTCCCTTTTCTTTCCATTAGCTCTTGATGATTCCCTTGTTCTATCACTCTTCCACCATGGAGAACGATAATCTCATCCATATCCTTCATCCAGTGAAGTCGATGGGTAGCTAATAATACTAATTTGTTTTCAAATAACGGTAACAATCTTGCCTTTATATCCATCTCCGTTTCGATATCTAAGTGTGCGGTTGGTTCATCTAACAATAAAATCGGACGATTTTCAAGGAAGGCTCGGGCAATGGCAACTCTTTGCGCTTGCCCGCCACTAAGCTCTCTACCAGATTCACCAATGTTCTCGTCTAAACCATCCTTTAATTCCTCTATTAATTCCGTCAAACCAGCTTGGTCAGCGGCAATTTTCACTTCCTCCATCGATGCATTCGGTTGATAAAACCGAATATTATTCGCTAATGAATCGAAGAAAATATACGGATGTTGCGGAAGGTAAAGAATTTTTCGCTGCCACGCTCTATTTTTCAAGTGATGAACTTCGCTTCCATTAATTGTGATTGGTTGTCCTTCTGATTGTAAAAAGCCTCCGATTACATCAATGAGTGTGGATTTCCCTGCACCACTCTCGCCCACAATTCCAATTTTCTTTTTCCCTTTTATTCGCAAACAAATATCTTCTAAAATTGGCCCTTCGTTTTGATGTTGAATTACATTCATATGATTGAATTGAAACTCATCCTCGTCGGACCAGTCAGGAAGTTCCCATTCTTTTTCTTCTATTAGTAATGGCTCATCTAAAATACGCTTCATGCTCTTAGCTGCTTCTTGGCCATTTAATGTGGCATGAAAATCACTACCAAGTTCCCGCACTGGAAGAAAATACTCAGGTGCAAGAATTAGAATCGTAAGTGCGGGGCCCAATAACATCTCCCCCTCAATCAAGGCTAATCCTAAAAAGACTGCAACAGTTGCTACTGCAAGCATCGTAAAAAAATCTAGAGCAAAGGAAGACAGGAACGCAACACGAAGAGTACTCATGGTTTCTTTCTGATATTGTTTACTTACACCAGCAATGCTTTTTTCATGGCTTTTACTTAGACCTAGAAATTTCAGTGTTTCAAGACCTCTTAAGGAATCAACAAAATGGTTGGATAAAACACGGTAAGACTTCCATTGTCGATCTGCTTTTGCCTTGGCAACAACCCCTAGCAAAATCATAAACACGATAAGAATAGGCAATGAGGCGGCCAAAACAACCGACGATTTCACATCTAAACTCCATACATAAACCCAAACGATAATAGGCAAAACCAATACAGCGACTACCTTCGGAAGAAACAACTCCAAGTAATCTCTTACCTGTGAGACACCTTCCATCACCAAGGTCACAAGATCACCCGTTCCCTGTTTCTTAGCAAACCGTGGACCGAGTGTAAAAAGCTTAGTTAAGACTTCTTTTCGCATATTAGATGTAGTCTTTTCTGCGTATTGGTAAACGAGTTTATCCTTGAGCCAAACTAATAAATATCGGCAAACAAAAGCAACGGTAAAGAACCCCAGTGACTTAGTGAAATTTGACTCTTTTCCTAAATAAAAAAGGGAAGTGACCCCTTCTGCAATATATTTCGCCTGGAGAAGGATGGTCACCCCTTGAAGGGCCGTGATAACGATTACTATCACGATTAATGGCTTAATGCCTTTATAGTGTAAAAGTTCCTTATTCATTAATAAATCATATCCTTACCATTTACACGTTTTCTGAAGACATAATAACTCCAAATCTGATAGCCGATGACAAATGGCAGCAAGGTTACCGCAACAATGGTCATCACTTTTAACGAGTAGTCACCTGAGGCAGCCGTATAAACCGTTAAATCATTGGCACTCGTAATCGAACTAATCATTACCCTTGGGAATAGAGCAACAAAGAGCAAACCAACGGTCATCATGATACCTAGACCAGACATGGTGAAAGACAGAGCGTCTCTTTTTCTCGCTAATAGGAAAATCACAGAGCTATAAGCAATGACAATCAAACCAATGAGTGGAATGGTAACCCCTGCTCTTACTGTAAATAAATCTGTTTCAAAATAGGAAAGTCCTACGAATAACACAAGTACAGCTAACACAGCATAGATAAGCTTTTGTCCTTGTTTTCTGGCCCGTTCACGGATATCCCCAACCGTTTTAAGTGTGACAAACATTAACCCATGTAGGTAGCAAAACAGGGTCACAGTAATTCCTCCAACGACAGAGTAAATATTTACATAATCTGTGAACCCTGCATAGATATTCATATCTGCGTCAATTGGCATGCCTCTCAAGATGCTTGTAAATAGGACACCGAATAAGAATGGTGGTAGAACACTGCCAAAGAATATGACCCAGTCCCAGGAATTCTTCCATTGTTGAGCTTTCTCTTTCCCACGGAATTCAAAAGCTACTCCACGCCCAATAAGGGCAAGTAGAACAAAGACAAGTGGAATATAGTAACCACTGAACATCGTTGCATACCAGTGAGGGAAAGCGGCAAAAATTGCTCCACCTGCTGTTAATAGCCATACTTCATTTGCGTCCCAGAAAGGTCCTATCGTGTTAATCAGCATTCTTCGCTCTAAATCATTTGTAGCCAGTGTCCGAGTTGCCATGCCTACACCGAAATCAAATCCCTCTAAAAAGAAGAATCCAATGAATAAAACAGCCACTAAAATAAACCAAAGCTCACTTAATTCAATCATTGGTAAGCCCCCTTATCAAATGGGTCGATGGATACCTGTGGATCTTCCTCTGTACTATAGACAACTCCTTTACGGATTTCCCGTAAGAAAAGGTAGACAAGGACTATCGCTAGGATCGCATAAACCAAAGTGAACGCAATCAAGGAAAATAGCAATGCTTGGACAGATACGTTCGGTGATACTGACGCAGAAGTCGTCATCAATCCGAAAACGGTCCATGGTTGGCGACCAATTTCAGTCATCACCCAACCGGCAGTATTTGCAATAAAAGGAAATGCAATGAGCCAAACCATAGCACGCAAATAAAATTTACTAGTTTCAAGCTTTTTGCGGTAGCTTAAGAACAATCCAACCGCAGATAGTAAGATCATTAACATCCCTGCTCCAACCATAATTCGGAAGCTCCAGAAAGTCGCATTAACCGGTGGAATGTAATTTCCTTCCCCATATGTAGCTTCATATTCTGCTTGAAGGGTGTTCATCCCTGGTACGCTTCCTTCAAATTTGCTATATGCTAAGAAACTAAGGGCATAAGGAATATTGATATCAAAGGTATTCCTCTTAGCTTCCTCATCAATAATCGCGAACGCAGACCAAGCTGCTGGGTCACCACTATCTTCCCAGAGCCCCTCACTAGCAGCCATTTTCATTGGTTGCGATTCCATTAGATGCTGAGCTTGTGTATGCCCCGTAATAGTGATTCCTAAGCCTGAAACAAGACCGATAATTAGTGCAATATTAAAAGATTTTTTGAAGATATCCACTTGAAGGTTTTTTCTGATTTTAAATGCACTGACACCAGCAACAAAGAACGCCCCAGTCGCTAAAGCTCCAAAGATGACGTGAGGATACTCTACTAACAATTGTGGGTTGGTTAATAAAGCAAAGAAATCATTCATCTCCGCACGACCATTTTGAATGACAAATCCCACAGGTTCCTGCATAAAAGAATTCGCTGCCAAAATCCACAAGGCAGATAGCATGGTCCCAATTGCAACCAGCCAAATACAAACTAGGTGAACCTTAGGAGTGAGTTTCTTCCACCCAAAAATCCATAGCCCAATAAAGGTTGATTCCATAAAGAACGCCAAAAGTGCCTCAATCGCAAGCGGGGCTCCAAATACGTCCCCAACAAATCGGCTGTACTCTGACCAATTCATTCCAAACTGGAATTCTTGAATGATTCCGGTTACAACCCCAACTGCAAAATTAATTAAAAATAAATGCCCCCAAAACTTTGCCATCTTTAAATAGACTTCCTGCTTTTTTACTACATAGAGGGTCTCCATCAAGGCAACAAGAAAAACAAGGCCAATTGACATTGGGACAAATAAAAAGTGAAAGATTGTCGTTGTACCAAATTGGAGCCTCGCTAAAATTAATTCGCTCATCCCCCTACTCTCCTTTACTAAAAATTTTACTGTCTATCATATATAAAACTTCCAATCTTTAATTCCCTTTCAGTGTAGCAACTATTTACGAGCAATCTGTGAAATTCTTTTTCAAGAATTTGAATACTTTACGAACTTTAGATTAAGTGCTAACAGGGTGTGACTTTGCTCCTTGCAAACACCTATTTTACCGTGGTTTGTCACAAAACCACCATAATTAACAATCAGAATAATTGGTGAAATATATAAATTAGAGCTTACTACACAACCAAAATACACCATATTCAAAACCATGATATTTCAACACAAGCGCTCTTTAGGTTGAATAGGATGGTTAGAGATATCTACCCTTATGGGATAAGTGTCCTTCCCATTAACTGACGATAACCAAGTATATTGGAGCTGTGATATACGATGAAATTACCAGCCGTTTTATCTGGTCCGATATTAAGGCGTGTTGAAAAACACCAAGTTTATATTTGGATTGCGACAAGCCGCCCTTTTAAAATAGATGCGAATTTATATGAAATCAACGGAGGCTCAGGAAACAATCCCTTTCAGTACGACCTCATAAACAACCAAACCAATACTACTTCCATTCAACTAGGAAAAAAACTATATATTCATTTAATTAAAATAGAACCACAGGAAGTGGCATTTCCTACTGAAACTCTATTAGGCTATAACCTTTTCTTTTTAGAAGATGAAAAGCAAATGGATTTAGGTAGTGAAGGTTTATTATCTCCTGAAAATCCAGAATCAATCGTGTATGGGGGATTAGAATATCCGAGCTTTTATATTACTGAAAAGGAAAGCCCGATTCTTTATGGATCATGTCGAAAACCACATGGAGATGGCGAAGATGCTTTGGCAGCAGGAGATGAAGCCATTTGGGAGACCTATCTTAATCTTGAAAATAGGCCCGGATCACTGTTTTTGGTAGGAGATCAAATTTACGCCGATGATGTGCCTGACCCAATTGCCCCTTACCTTTTTGAGCTCGGAATAGAGTTGATTGGCCATTACGAACCACCATTGTCTGTTCTTGACGATCGCTTAGAAAAAGAGCCTTATAAATCGAATTTGTTTAAGGTTCATGGCAGGAAGCCAATTATGGATGAGTTATGCCATTTCACCTCCAGGAAAAGTGATAATCATCTCATCACTTTTGGTGAATATGCGGCAATGTACTTATTATCCTGGAGTCCACAAGTCTGGGACCTGTTCGATAAGTCGTCATTTAAAAAGCTCGTGCAAAATAATCAGCATTTTTTCCAATATACAGTTAGGGATGAAATCGACAATTTTGAGACCTATACAAAAGCTCGGCAGGAATTAAAATTTGATGAACAGGAAAAGCAGATTAATAACTTTAGGAAAACTCTACCACAAGTCCGAAGGTTACTTGCTAATATCCCTACCTATATGATATTTGATGACCATGATTTGACGGATGATTGGAATATTTCACAGAGCTGGAGAGAGGGTGTTTGGCAGGCTCCTCTCGGAAGGCATGTCATTGCCAATGGATTAGTAGCTTACTGGGCATTTCAAGGCTGGGGAAATTCACCCGAACAATTCGACCACCAATTCCTTTCAATGATGAAAAAGCAATTATCTTCAAAGAAATTCAAGCAAAAAACGTATGATAAGTGGACAAAATTACTATGGGAGTTTAACTCATGGTCCTTTATCGCTCCTACGACACCAACAACAGTATTCCTCGATACCAGAACACAAAGAACCTACCCTGAACCTTCCAACCAGAAATCAATTAGGGCAAAGATTAAACACACCATTGAGGGTCCAGAACTCTTAAGTGGGGAAGCGTGGAAGCATTTAACAAATCAATTGAAGAAAAGTGGATGGAAACAAGGAAGTCCTCTAGTGGTTGTATCTCCGGTTCCTTTTTATGGTATTGATCTTATTGAAACGTTCCTTCACAACTTTATTGCACCTTTGAAATTAGTCGGAATCCCTATCAAGACCCTTTTTGATATGGAAGCTTGGAAATATAACGGGCGCGGGTTCACCCGGTTTCTGCGAACCATCTCTCAATGGAACCCAAGCATTTGTATTATTTTATCGGGAGATGCTCATACAGCCTCTTCCGCCCTTTCACATATCTATCAAGATGGCAGAGATATGACACTAATCCAATTCACTAGTAGTCCGCTAAACAACCCAACCTTTTCAGGCTTACCGGGTCTCCTGCTTAAGAGTGCGGTTTGGTTTTTCGAGAATAATTCTAGGTCATCATCTATCTACCGGAGCTGTGACGCAGAATATTCTTTATATCAAACATTATCCACCCCCATTTCCTCGACACAAGCATCAATATGGTCTGAAGAGATTCGTTACCTCCCTTTGGAGGATGGAGATTTAATCAAAACCAAGAACAACCTTGGTTATTTGAGCTTTTATGATAAAAACAAAATAACGAATAAATTTATTGAATCAACTAATGAAAAATAGAATCTCCATTTTCGTTTATTTTATGTTTTTTATTAACTAAAAAAGTAGTAATAGGTTCCCTTCGCTCAAGAGATAATAATCTCGTTGACGCGAAAGGGGGCCCTTTTTATATGAGATGGCAAAGGGAATTGCTAAAAATTATGCAAAATAATAAAGACAAAAAGCTTGCTTTGGTAATTGACACTTCTAGCAAGCAAACCGATCATGAAGTTGTTGAAAATGTAATTAAATTTGTTGGGGAAATGAATCCTGAAGCGACACTGTTACAAGCAGATTTCAAAATTCGAACCATCGAAAAGATTAAAGAGGCAACTGGAATCAAGTATTTTTCTCATGGGAAATCTTCCTATACTGAGGTTTTTGAGTGGGCAAATGAGCAAGAAATCGAAACGGTTTTATACGTTACAGATGTAACCGGATTTTTATACGAAGAGCTAGAGGTGAAACCTTATGTTTATTGGTTGATACCGGATCAGTATAAACCAAAGGTGCCATTTGGGAAGCTTTTAAATGTGGTTTAAGAAACGGTAATTCTGAATATGAAAAAGTGCCTAACTTGTTATAGGTCAGGCACTTTCATTATTTTATACGCTTTGTTTCATAACCTCTGCGTATTCTTTTGATGTACTTACCTCTACTGTTAAGGTGCCATCTCCGTACTTTGCGTTCAGTAATATTGGAACTCCGGTTGTATTTAGAAAGCGGAAGTCCTTGCCTCCGTATGAGACTGTGGCATCTCTTCCTTCCGGAACATAGCCAACTGAAAGGGAATGATGATGCCATTCCACATAATCAACACCAATTTTATCTACGGCATTAAATAAGGTTGAGGACGTTTGGCAAATTCCCCCGCCAATGCCCATGACCAATTTTTTATTTACGATTTCTTGGGCTGGTTGATATCCATGCTCAGCGTCACTTGGACCAACTGTATCATTAAAAGAGAAATGATCGCCAACCCCAAGAATCACATTATCAATGGCCTTTGCGGAAAGCTCAATATTTTTATTTCTCCCCGTTACGTTACGATTAAAATAGGTGGTATACGAAGCAACGACTACTTCGCTTAATTTAGCGACATCCTCTTCCTTGTATTTACTTTCTGTTACATAAAGGGGTAGCTCAACATCCCCGCCCTCTTCAGAAGCATTTAAGATGCTTTCTACTAACTCAGCTTCCTCAAGAACAACCGTTGGTCTTCCCTTAATGATATTGCCATTCTCATCAAGCCGGTCTGGAATATTCCTTTGATCATACCCTGGTTCCGACTCCGTCCCTCTTGCTAACTTACTTGCCCAATCTGCAAGTTCGTTCTTATATTTTTCATCTTCCGTCCCAAAGCCTAGTACTTCGGGCACAATTGTTCTTAAGACTTCGTTTGTGTTAGGTTCAATTACATTCACATGTACCGGAACTGCTGCTGGTTCGTCAATTTGGACAATCTCGATGGGATTCTCTTCTTCTAGCTGCTCTGTCTCTTCCGGTTTCGACTCTTCTTCCTTCACCGTTTCTGTCGCACAGCCTGTTAAACCTACTAAACTACAAACCAATATAGCTGTAATTCCCCATGAATATTTCCCCATTTTTACCCCCACCCCGGATTTCTATATAGTTCATACATCCTTAGGATTTACCGGTTATCCCCAAAGGAATTTATTTACATTCACTTATTTTATTTCGCATATGAACGAAGTATTCCTGCCTATAAACCATTTTTTTGCAATTTTTTTACAAAATTATTTCAATTTTCACTCTCATTGTGAATAGATATTGTAGAATGGGTACAAAGACAATCAAGAAACTAGACATGAGCAAGCTATATGAAAGGAGCGAACAAAAGTGAATCATGTGTCAACTTTTAAAAGTGCCAATAAACTAATCACAGGTAAAGGCGCAACTGAAAAACTATTAGAAGAGACAATACGGTTAGGGATGAAAAATCCTTTGATTGTAACGGATCAAATTTTATTAAAAATTGGGGTTGTTGAAAAAGTAACCAAGCTTTTGCAAGAGCACCCTTATGGAATGTATACCGGAGTAAAGCCTGAGCCCGAGGTATCATTAGTGGCAGAATGCAAAGAGGTGTTTATATCTGGTCAACATGATGGATTTATTGCATTAGGTGGTGGTAGTGCGATTGATATCGCTAAAGCTGTATCAGCTTATTCTCCTTTTGATGGCGCCATTGAAGAATTGTTTGGAACAGACTTAGTTCCCGAGAAAGGGGCACCCATCATTGCGATTCCAACCACAGCAGGTACTGGGTCTGAAGTAACCAATATTAGCATTCTTTCCGATACCGAAGCGCAATTAAAAAAGGGAATTGTTAGTGATCATCTTCTCCCTGACGTTGCTATTGTGTCACCGGAAATGACCCTTACCATGCCTAAGTCTGTTACAGCCGCAAGTGGGGTTGATGCACTCGTTCATGCCATCGAAGCCTATATTTCTATTAATGCCTCCCCCATCACAGATTCCTTAGCCCTTGGTGCGATGAAAATGATCGCTAAGAATCTACCAAAAGCCTATGCTAACCCTAATCATATTGAAGCAAGGGAAAATATGGCTACGGCTAGTCTAATGGCTGGTATGGCTTTTGGAAACGCCGGAGTTGGTGCGGTACATGCTTTAGCCTATCCTCTTGGGGGGCGTTACCATATTCCACACGGTGTCAGCAATGCTCTTCTCTTACCTTATGTGATGGAATGGAATAAAATAGCTTGTCCAGAAAGGTTCCGTGATATTGCCGAGGCCTTAGGTGCGATTACGAACGGTCTTGCCGATACAGAGGCTGCGAACATAGCCGTTGCAGCAATGAGGAATCTATGCGCAGACGTGAATATTCCAAAGGGGTTAAGGAATTTTAACATCCCCGAGGATGCTATCCGCAGTATGGCCGAGGACGCCTCCCAAATAACAAGACTATTAAAAAATAATCCTCGAGTTTTGTCCACTGATGAAATAGAGGAAATCTATCAGTCTGCTTATTAGAAGAAGCTATGTTAAAATCTGAATAACAGCGCTACACTGCGATTTGCGTAAGGAGGAATATAATTGGAAAAATATTTATTATATATTAATGGCCAGTGGACTGGAAAAGAGCTTGAAACGTTTGAAGTGACAAATCCTGCTACTTCTGAATGTATTGCCTCCGTGCCAAACGGCGGTGCACTTGAGGCAGAGCAAGCAACAGATGCAGCCTATGAAGCTTTCAAAACTTGGTCAGCTTATACGGCCTACGAACGCTCAGAGATCATTTGGAAATGGCATAAATTAATTGACGAGAACAAAGAAGAGCTAGCAAAAATGATGACCATGGAACAAGGAAAGCCTTTAAATGAGGCCTTAGGCGAAATTTCCTATGCGAATGGGTTTGTAGCATGGTATGCAGAAGAAGGCAAACGCATCTATGGCGAGACCATTCCGGCCTCTGTAAAAAACAAAAGATTGTTTGTTCAGAAACAGCCTGTTGGAGTCGTTGCTGCGATTACCCCTTGGAATTTTCCAGCAGCGATGATTACCAGAAAAATCGCACCTGCATTAGCAGCCGGATGTACCGTAGTCGTCAAACCTGCTGAGCAGACCCCTCTGACAGCACTTAAGTTAGCTCAATTAGCTGAACAAGCAGGATTTCCTAACGGAGTGATTAATGTAGTAACCGGTGATGCACAAGCAATAGGACAATCATGGTTAGAAGACAAACGGGTTCGCAAACTGACTTTTACAGGGTCAACTGAAGTCGGAAAGCTATTAATGAGAGGTGCTGCAGATACAGTCAAAAAGGTTTCTCTCGAGCTTGGTGGCCATGCTCCTGTTATTGTCATGGAGGATGCTGACCTTGAGAAAGCAGTAAATGGTGTGATTGCTTCCAAATTTAGAAATGCCGGACAAACTTGTGTTTGCTCAAATCGTATCTATGTCCACGAATCCATTGAACAAGCATTTACATCAAAACTTGTGGAACAAACCCAACAATTACGGGTTGGAAATGGGCTAGAAGATGGGGTGGATCTCGGACCATTGATTGATACGGCGGCTATCTCTAAGGTTGCCCTACAAATAGAGGATGCGGTAAATAAAGGAGCAAAGGTTCAAACAGGCGGTAAATTAATCGAGAACCTATATTTTGAACCAACTGTTCTAACAAATGTCGAAGATAACATGAAGTGTATGATGGAAGAAACATTTGGACCTGTTGCACCAGTCACTACTTTTAAAACAGAAGAAGAAGCCATTACTCGCGCCAATGATTCAGATTATGGACTGGCAGCTTATGTATTTACAGAGAACATTACCCGTGGCATTCGAATAACCGAAGTATTAGAATATGGAATTATCGGCCTTAACGATGGTCTTCCCTCTGTACCGCAAAGTCCATTTGGAGGCTTTAAACAAAGTGGGTTAGGACGAGAAGGTGGACATCACGGGATAGAAGAATTTTTAGAGGTGAAATACATTTCGCTAGGATTATAGCATCTCTCCGAATACAAAAGAGAGTCAAAGCAAATATAAAACGCTTTGACTCTCTTTTATCCTAACCGTCTTTTTTTACATTTTGATTTCTTGATAGTGCCTGGAGATACTCAGAAATTTTATATTTAGCCTTTTCAATTTTCAAGTATACTTTTTTAAATATTGTAATGATATTTCATTAAACTTTTGCGCTTGGTCAACATTGCAAACATGGCCACTGTCCTCAATAATTGTCAAACTAGCATTCTTTAATTTCTTAACAACTTCCTTTACTGGAAGAAGGAACATATAGTCTTCGTTTCCCATAATATATAAAGTTGGAATATTGACTGGTCTATCTTCAAACCGGACTAATAACGGGGACACATCCTTCGTTAATTTAAACCATCTTATAAACTCCTTTTGACATAGCTTCTTCGCCTGTTCAACGAAGAGTAAACGAGAATGCCCATGCCTCTTTTTAGGCATTAAACACCACGCGAATAATTTATATAGCCACATATATGGAATGATTGTTTTTGTGATATTCCCCAAAAACATCAATGCCTTCACACGCGTGTTCAAGCGTATGACCGCTCCACCTAGAATCATTGATTTGATTCTACCCGGCTCCACTTCAGCAATATTTCGAATTAAAATTGTTCCTAGTGAGATTCCAATAAAGTGGGCAGATTTTATTTTTAAATGGTTTAATACTTCAATAATATCCAGACTCACTTCATGAAATGAATATGGCCGCTTTGTTTTCGTACTATTATTAGATTTACCATGCCCTCTTAAATCCATTATTAACACATTGAAATGCTTCTTAAATTCTTTAATTTGTTTATACCAAATAGTTGAACTTCCTCCTGCTCCATGGACAAAGACTGCCCAATCATGGCTCGGCCCCAATTCATATGTTTTATAGTAAAGCATTAGTACCTACCTCCGGTAACAGGGATAATTAAGATCCTTTTTGTATAAAAAAGGCCTTTCCGAGATAGTAAGAGCCTTTGTAATATAAAATAAAAAGACCTTTTCCAATTCTTACTATCAATTGGTAAAGGTCTTGCTAACAACTTTAGTTGCCAACAAAGCCGAGAGCAAATGCTCCGTAATGACGACCTTGCTGTAAAAGCTACTCCCCTTTAGGAGAATATTAAATTAAATATGAAAATAGTATACAACAATCAAAATAGCAGTGTCAATTTGTAATCAATTTAAATACTACTCTACTACATTCTTCATGTGATATTCTTTTTATCTATTCAATCATAGTGAATTACAACAAACTTGTATAGTGATTAAGTATTTCTTATAAATCTATTGATTATGCCGAATGAGTCTTGGCAAGTATTTGCCTATTAAAATGACGGTCTACTAAAAATCCATAAATTGATGCTAAAACTTGTTGAAATAACATGCCGATAACCACTGGTACAGCTACTGCAGCTGGAAAGTATGAAACAGCTAATACCGCTCCCGCACTAATATTTCTCATTCCACCAGTAAAGGTTAAAGCTACAACCGTATCTCGATCTCCCTTAATCAATTTTCCAATTACAAATGAAAATAAATAACCTGTAAAAGCAATAAAAAAGACTGTGACCGTAATCATAATCAATTTTATATCAATTTCCCGTAAGTAAGGAGCAACAGCTGATCCATTAATCATAACAACAAGTCCTAAACCTAGCTTTGAAAATGGTGCTAATTTGGGGCTTAGTTTCTCTTTGGCTTTCCCATGAGTAAATTGATTAACCAGGATCCCAAGAATGGAAGGAAGTACAACCATTAAAAATAGTCCACTCATCATACTATAGACGTCCATATCCACTCTTCCCCCTACCAGTATCGACAACGTAAATGGAACGATAAAAGGAGAAAGGAAAGTATCAAGTAGAATAATAGACAAAGTTAATGGGATGTTGCCACGATAAATAGTCACCCAGATCATACTTGATATTCCAGTAGGGATTGCCATTCCTAGAACAAGACCAGTTATCGTCTCAACATCGCCATCAAAGGTAAAATGCCCGACGCTCCATGCCCAAACAGGCATTAAAATATGAAGAATAATAAGGATAACAAACAATGGTAGTGGATGCTTTAACGTTTCCTTAAAGGAGGAGAAATTAGAGCCTAGACTACCAGCAAACGTAATAAAAGCAAAAATCCAAGGGATTAAATGGGTAAATTCGATAAAAAAGTTTGCAAATAAAACCCCTATAATAACACTAACAGGAGTGATGATCGGCATTAACTTTTCCAGTCGCTTATTAAACTTATACAACAATATTATATCACTCCTTACAAATTAAAAAGTAGAACCAGATAAGAAACATAATAACACCATTCTATTAATATACATCAATCATACGTGCTACCGCTAGGTAATTTATGTGAAAGGTTTCTCAAATATTTATTATACACAACTTAAGGTTAAACATATTTTCTTCTTATTGACATCCTTCTTGAAATTAAGTGATAAATTTATGTGGTAAAGCAAAGGAAATATCAAAAAGAATGAATTCATTATGAACTCATTCTCTTCTTTAACAAATTATTTAATCTCCCTCAACAATCTTAGCAAACTCATCAAGGCTTGTTGAATGCTTGATATAAATTCTTGGTAAGAGGAGTGGTTCATTCTCAATCCCCTCCTCTGAATACTTCGCAGGAGTTGTCGTAAGCCCGAAGGTGTAATACTTCTTAGTTTCATCTACAACCTTGTCATTAAAGTTTCCATATGGATAAGAAAGGGCAATAACAGGTTGACCGGTTATTTGAGAGATTTTATCTCTTGAACCTTTTAGTTCGTAAACGTAATCAGTAATTTTTGTTAAATCCGGATGCGTTGCGGTATGAGACTGGATAGAGAATAAACCAGAGTTCACCATAGCTCGTAAATCATCGTTCGATAAGCGGTTCGGGCGATTAATAAAATCGGATATCACAAAAATTGTTCCCACTGGCTTAAAATTACTCGTCTGTAGTTTTTCAAAGATCTGTAACGCATTAAGATTATTTTTATAGCCGTCATCAAAGGTTATAAAAATGGGTTTGTTTACTTGATGGATGTTTTGCCATTGCTCAAACGTTAAAGGGGTAAACCCACTTTTTCGTAGATAGTCAATTTGCTCCTCAAAATTTTTGGGAGTTACAAATAACTCTTTTGAACCTTGACCAGTGTATTCGGCAATTGAATGATAAACTAAAATCGGAATTTCTTGTTGAGCAAAAATTGAAAGTGGAGAAAAAAAGAAAAATATACTTGAAATGATTAGAATAAACCTTTTCATCGTAAGCCCTCACTTTAACAAGTAGAGATTATTCATTTATCCTATAATGTGCAAATCGTACAAATATATGTTTCCTATCTTGATTTTTACATTATCGTTAGATTAAAGGTTAATTAAGAAAGAATTCGATTCACAACAAAAAGGAGGGAAAACAAAAAGCAGCTGAATATATCAGCTGCTTTTTCATTGTGCCTGGCAACGTCCTACTCTCACAGGGGGAAGCCCCCAACTACCATCGGCGCTGAGAAGCTTAACTTCCGTGTTCGGCATGGGAACGGGTGTGACCTTCTCGCTATCGCCACCAGACTATTTAATTAAGGAATAGATATTTTGCTGACGCAAAATCTTTGTTCCCTCAAAACTAGATAATGTGTAAGAAGTAAAAGTAAAGATTTGTATCAAAGTTTTTCGTATTGCGAAAATAACTTTCATTTTGGTTAAGTCCTCGATCGATTAGTATCAGTCAGCTCCACACGTCACCGCGCTTCCACCTCTGACCTATCAACCTGATCATCTTTCAGGGATCTTACTAGCTTGACGCTATGGGAAATCTCATCTTGAGGGGGGCTTCATGCTTAGATGCTTTCAGCACTTATCCCGTCCGCACATAGCTACCCAGCGATGCCTTTGGCAAGACAACTGGTACACCAGCGGTGCGTCCATCCCGGTCCTCTCGTACTAAGGACAGCTCCTCTCAAATTTCCTGCGCCCACGACGGATAGGGACCGAACTGTCTCACGACGTTCTGAACCCAGCTCGCGTACCGCTTTAATGGGCGAACAGCCCAACCCTTGGGACCGACTACAGCCCCAGGATGCGATGAGCCGACATCGAGGTGCCAAACCTCCCCGTCGATGTGGACTCTTGGGGGAGATAAGCCTGTTATCCCCGGGGTAGCTTTTATCCGTTGAGCGATGGCCCTTCCATGCGGAACCACCGGATCACTAAGCCCGACTTTCGTCCCTGCTCGACTTGTAGGTCTCGCAGTCAAGCTCCCTTGTGCCTTTACACTCTGCGAATGATTTCCAACCATTCTGAGGGAACCTTTGGGCGCCTCCGTTACATTTTAGGAGGCGACCGCCCCAGTCAAACTGCCCACCTGACACTGTCTCCCACCCCGATCAGGGGTGCGGGTTAGAATTTCAATACAGCCAGGGTAGTATCCCACCGACGCCTCCACCGAAGCTGGCGCTCCGGCTTCCAAGGCTCCTACCTATCCTGTACAAGCTGTACCAAAATTCAATATCAGGCTGCAGTAAAGCTCCACGGGGTCTTTCCGTCCTGTCGCGGGTAACCTGCATCTTCACAGGTACTATAATTTCACCGAGTCTCTCGTTGAGACAGTGCCCAGATCGTTACGCCTTTCGTGCGGGTCGGAACTTACCCGACAAGGAATTTCGCTACCTTAGGACCGTTATAGTTA
Source organism: Mesobacillus maritimus (assembly GCF_044803185.1). Lineage (GTDB taxonomy): Bacteria > Bacillota > Bacilli > Bacillales > Cytobacillaceae > Mesobacillus_B > Mesobacillus_B maritimus_B. Next base: position 2,297,809 of record NZ_CP085225.1, on the reverse strand, counting down.
CGGCCGCCGTTTACTGGGGCTTCGATTCAAAGCTTCGCGTGAGCTAACCTCTCCTCTTAACCTTCCAGCACCGGGCAGGCGTCAGCCCCTATACTTCGCCTTGCGGCTTCGCAGAGACCTGTGTTTTTGCTAAACAGTCGCCTGGGCCTATTCACTGCGGCTTTTCAAGGCTTTAACACCCTAAAAAGCACCCCTTCTCCCGAAGTTACGGGGTCATTTTGCCGAGTTCCTTAACGAGAGTTCTCTCGCTCACCTTAGGATTCTCTCCTCGCCTACCTGTGTCGGTTTGCGGTACGGGCACCTTTTATCTCGCTAGAGGCTTTTCTTGGCAGTGTGGAATCAGGAACTTCGGTACTATATTTCCCTCGCTATCACAGCTCAGCCTTCAGGGTAACGGGATTTGCCTCGTTACCAGCCTAACTGCTTAGACGCACATATCCAACAGTGCGCTTACCCTATCCTCCTGCGTCCCCCCATTGCTCAAACGATAAAGAGGTGGTACAGGAATATCAACCTGTTGTCCATCGCCTACGCCTTTCGGCCTCGGCTTAGGTCCCGACTAACCCTGAGAGGACGAGCCTTCCTCAGGAAACCTTAGGCATACGGTGGATGGGATTCTCACCCATCTTTCGCTACTCATACCGGCATTCTCACTTCTAAGCGCTCCACCAGTCCTTACGGTCTAGCTTCAACGCCCTTAGAACGCTCTCCTACCGCGGACATCGTAAGATGTCCACCCACAGCTTCGGTGATACGTTTAGCCCCGGTACATTTTCGGCGCAGAGTCACTCGACCAGTGAGCTATTACGCACTCTTTAAATGGTGGCTGCTTCTAAGCCAACATCCTGGTTGTCTAAGCAACTCCACATCCTTTTCCACTTAACGTATACTTTGGGACCTTAGCTGGTGGTCTGGGCTGTTTCCCTCTTGACTACGGATCTTATCACTCGCAGTCTGACTCCCACGGATAAGTCATTGGCATTCGGAGTTTGTCTGAATTCGGTAACCCGATGAGGGCCCCTAGTCCAAACAGTGCTCTACCTCCAAGACTCTCACTTCGTGAGGCTAGCCCTAAAGCTATTTCGGAGAGAACCAGCTATCTCCAGGTTCGATTGGAATTTCTCCGCTACCCACACCTCATCCCCGCACTTTTCAACGTGCGTGGGTTCGGGCCTCCAGTAGGTGTTACCCTACCTTCACCCTGGACATGGGTAGATCACCTGGTTTCGGGTCTACAACCACATACTTATTCGCCCTATTCAGACTCGCTTTCGCTGCGGCTCCGTCTTCTCGACTTAACCTTGCATGTAATCGTAACTCGCCGGTTCATTCTACAAAAGGCACGCCATCACTCATTAATGAGCTCTGACTACTTGTAGGCACACGGTTTCAGGATCTCTTTCACTCCCCTTCCGGGGTGCTTTTCACCTTTCCCTCACGGTACTGGTTCACTATCGGTCACTAGGGAGTATTTAGCCTTGGGAGATGGTCCTCCCAGCTTCCGACGGGATTTCACGTGTCCCGCCGTACTCAGGATCCACTCAGGAGGGAACGAAGTTTCAACTACAGGGTTTTTACCTTCTCTGACGGGCCTTTCCAGACCACTTCATTTACCCCGTTCCTTTGTAACTCCATGTTGAGTGTCCTACAACCCCAGAAGGCAAGCCTTCTGGTTTGGGCTAATCCCGTTTCGCTCGCCGCTACTCAGGGAATCGCATTTGCTTTCTCTTCCTCCGGGTACTTAGATGTTTCAGTTCCCCGGGTCTGCCTTCAATACCCTATGGATTCAGGTAAAGATACTGTTCCATTACGAACAGTGGGTTTCCCCATTCGGAAATCTCCGGATCAAAGCTTACTTACAGCTCCCCGAAGCATATCGGTGTTAGTCCCGTCCTTCATCGGCTCCTAGTGCCAAGGCATCCACCGTGCGCCCTTTCTAACTTAACCTATGGACGAATTTATTCGTCTCTATAAGACAATCATGTCTTTGGTTTCTCTTTTTATTAAAAGAGAGAAAAATTAAAAAAGCGATACAAATGTGTGTTTTACTTTTGCCTTCTTACTTACGATTATCTAGTTTTCAAGGAACAAATTAAAAAGCTTTGAGAGAATTGCACTCTCAAAACTAAACAAACAAGCAGTCAAACATTACGAATCGAAAGATTCGCATTCCGAATGCCCTTACGGCATTATCCTTAGAAAGGAGGTGATCCAGCCGCACCTTCCGATACGGCTACCTTGTTACGACTTCACCCCAATCATCTGTCCCACCTTAGGCGGCTGGCTCACTAAAAGTGTTACCCCACCGACTTCGGGTGTTACAAACTCTCGTGGTGTGACGGGCGGTGTGTACAAGGCCCGGGAACGTATTCACCGCGGCATGCTGATCCGCGATTACTAGCGATTCCGGCTTCATGCAGGCGAGTTGCAGCCTGCAATCCGAACTGAGAATAGATTTATGGGATTTGCTTGACCTCGCGGCTTCGCTGCCCTTTGTTCTATCCATTGTAGCACGTGTGTAGCCCAGGTCATAAGGGGCATGATGATTTGACGTCATCCCCACCTTCCTCCGGTTTGTCACCGGCAGTCTCCTTAGAGTGCCCAACTGAATGCTGGCAACTAAGGACAAGGGTTGCGCTCGTTGCGGGACTTAACCCAACATCTCACGACACGAGCTGACGACAACCATGCACCACCTGTCACTCTGTCCCCCGAAGGGGAACGCTCTGTCTCCAGAGTTGTCAGAGGATGTCAAGACCTGGTAAGGTTCTTCGCGTTGCTTCGAATTAAACCACATGCTCCACCGCTTGTGCGGGCCCCCGTCAATTCCTTTGAGTTTCAGCCTTGCGGCCGTACTCCCCAGGCGGAGTGCTTAATGCGTTTGCTGCAGCACTAAAGGGCGGAAACCCTCTAACACTTAGCACTCATCGTTTACGGCGTGGACTACCAGGGTATCTAATCCTGTTCGCTCCCCACGCTTTCGCGCCTCAGCGTCAGTTACAGACCAGAGAGTCGCCTTCGCCACTGGTGTTCCTCCACATCTCTACGCATTTCACCGCTACACGTGGAATTCCACTCTCCTCTTCTGCACTCAAGTCCCCCAGTTTCCAATGACCCTCCACGGTTGAGCCGTGGGCTTTCACATCAGACTTAAAGGACCGCCTGCGCGCGCTTTACGCCCAATAATTCCGGACAACGCTTGCCACCTACGTATTACCGCGGCTGCTGGCACGTAGTTAGCCGTGGCTTTCTGGTTAGGTACCGTCAAGGTACCGGCAGTTACTCCGGTACTTGTTCTTCCCTAACAACAGAGCTTTACGACCCGAAGGCCTTCATCGCTCACGCGGCGTTGCTCCGTCAGACTTTCGTCCATTGCGGAAGATTCCCTACTGCTGCCTCCCGTAGGAGTCTGGGCCGTGTCTCAGTCCCAGTGTGGCCGATCACCCTCTCAGGTCGGCTACGCATCGTGGCCTTGGTGAGCCGTTACCTCACCAACTAGCTAATGCGCCGCGGGCCCATCTGTAAGTGACAGCCGAAACCGTCTTTCAGCATTCCCTCATGAGAGAGAATGAATTATCCGGTATTAGCCCCGGTTTCCCGGAGTTATCCCAGTCTTACAGGCAGGTTGCCCACGTGTTACTCACCCGTCCGCCGCTAATCTTTGGGAGCAAGCTCCCAAAGATCCGCTCGACTTGCATGTATTAGGCACGCCGCCAGCGTTCGTCCTGAGCCAGGATCAAACTCTCCAATAAAGAGTGATTAGCTCATAAAATAAAACGTTGGCTCATGCTTTTCTATATTAATAGAAGAAACATGATAAATATTGTTTGTTGACGCTTGTTTGTTTAGTTTTCAAAGAACAATCTTTTTCTTGTGTCTCAGAAGCCACTTTATTATAATATCGTATTATAATTGACATATCAATTATAATTTTTTTCCAGCAATAAAGAATGTATACTGGCTCCGCAGGTAGGATTCGAACCTACGACCGTTCGGTTAACAGCCGAATGCTCTACCACTGAGCTACTGCGGAAAATCTAAAATAACAAAATGGTGGGCCTAAGTGGACTCGAACCACCGACCTCACGCTTATCAGGCGTGCGCTCTAACCAGCTGAGCTATAGGCCCATAACATAATAATGGAGCGGGTGATGGGAATCGAACCCACTACATCAGCTTGGAAGGCTGAGGTTTTACCAGTAAACTACACCCGCACTAATTTTTAATATCTATGGGGCGATTGATGGGAATCGAACCCACGAGTGTCGGAACCACAATCCGATGCGTTAACCACTTCGCCACAACCGCCATAATCATTTTATTAGTTATTAATGGTGGAGGGGGACGGATTCGAACCGCCGAACCCGAAGGAGCGGATTTACAGTCCGCCGCGTTTAGCCACTTCGCTACCCCTCCGCATAAAGGTGGCTCAGGACGGAATCGAACCGCCGACACATGGATTTTCAGTCCATTGCTCTACCGACTGAGCTACTGAGCCTTAATATCATACAAATAATTATAAATGGCGGTCCGGACGGGACTCGAACCCGCGACCTCCTGCGTGACAGGCAGGCATTCTAACCAACTGAACTACCGGACCATTTTAAAGTTTACAAAAAAATTGGTTGCGGGGGCAGGATTTGAACCTGCGACCTTCGGGTTATGAGCCCGACGAGCTACCGGACTGCTCCACCCCGCGATAATAATATATAAGATTATTTTACTATGCTCATAGTGAGCAATGACTGTCCCGATTTCAGAAAGCCTATTCAAGATGCAGCTCAATCGGTACAACTCGCAGAATATTCGATGAAGTAACGCTCGTTGCTCCACCCCGCGATAATAGTATAGATGAAATAATGGAGGAGGAAAGGGGATTCGAACCCCTGCGCGGTTTGACCCGCCTGTCGGTTTTCAAGACCGATCCCTTCAGCCGGACTTGGGTATTCCTCCAAAAATGCAATAGCGGCGGAGGGAGTCGAACCCACGACCTTTCGGGTATGAACCGAATGCTCTAGCCAGCTGAGCTACACCGCCATATTTTCTTCATTATTTGTTGGTGGAGCCTAGCGGGATCGAACCGCTGACCTCCTGCGTGCAAAGCAGGCGCTCTCCCAGCTGAGCTAAGGCCCCACTACATTATAGGATGGTCGGGAAGACAGGATTCGAACCTACGACCCCTTGGTCCCAAACCAAGTGCTCTACCAAGCTGAGCTACTTCCCGTCATAATGGCGCGCCCGAGAGGAGTCGAACCCCTAACCTTTTGATCCGTAGTCAAACGCTCTATCCAATTGAGCTACGGGCGCATTTTAATAGTTATTTTCATAAAAACAATTATGGTGCCGAGGACCGGAATCGAACCGGTACGGTAGTCACCTACCGCAGGATTTTAAGTCCTGTGCGTCTGCCAGTTCCGCCACCCCGGCAAATTAATGGAGCGGAAGACGGGATTCGAACCCGCGACCCCAACCTTGGCAAGGTTGTATTCTACCACTGAACTACTTCCGCAAATATTAACTTCATTAAGTAAAGACTTGGTGCGGGTGAAGGGAGTCGAACCCCCACGCCTTGCGGCGCTAGATCCTAAGTCTAGTGCGTCTGCCAATTCCGCCACACCCGCATATTGAAAGTTATTTTCCCAGGGGAGAAAAACTTTTATGAGCCATGAAGGACTCGAACCTTCGACCCTCTGATTAAAAGTCAGATGCTCTACCAACTGAGCTAATGGCTCTAAATGATTAATAGTACATGGAACTGCCCAAAAGTTTTCACTGGTAACGCATCTACGATGCTCGAAAGACCTTACGGTCTTCCTCGCAGATTGCCTAAGAAGCAATTCAGCGAAGTGAGCAATCTGCTCTACCAACTGAGCTAGTGGCTCTTCAAATTTGTTCATTGAAAAGTGGTGCCGGCCAGAGGACTTGAACCCCCAACCTACTGATTACAAGTCAGTTGCTCTACCAATTGAGCTAGGCCGGCAAGTCTTGATGGTTATTTCACTTAGTGAAAAAATCATGGTGGAGGATGACGGGATCGAACCGCCGACCCTCTGCTTGTAAGGCAGATGCTCTCCCAGCTGAGCTAATCCTCCGAAATAATGTAAATGGTTTTGACTTGTTTAATAATAAGGAAAGTTATTTTCTCTATCGAGAAAAAACTATGGTGACCCCTACGGGATTCGAACCCGTGTTACCGCCGTGAAAGGGCGGTGTCTTAACCGCTTGACCAAGGGGCCATATTTATTAATTAATCTATGAGCCTTTTCAGGCTAGCCTGGCAACGTCCTACTCTCACAGGGGGACCCCCCCAACTACCATCGGCGCTGGGAAGCTTAACTTCCGTGTTCGGCATGGGAACGGGTGTGACCTTCTCGCTATCGCCACCAGACTATTTAATTAAGGAATAGATATTTTGCTGACGCAAAAATCTTTGTTCCCTCAAAACTAGATAATGTGTAAGAAGTAAAAGTAAAGATTTGTATCAAAGTTTTTTCGCATTGCGAAAATAACTTTCATTTTGGTTAAGTCCTCGATCGATTAGTATCAGTCAGCTCCACACGTCACCGCGCTTCCACCTCTGACCTATCAACCTGATCATCTTTCAGGGATCTTACTAGCTTGACGCTATGGGAAATCTCATCTTGAGGGGGGCTTCATGCTTAGATGCTTTCAGCACTTATCCCGTCCGCACATAGCTACCCAGCGATGCCTTTGGCAAGACAACTGGTACACCAGCGGTGCGTCCATCCCGGTCCTCTCGTACTAAGGACAGCTCCTCTCAAATTTCCTGCGCCCACGACGGATAGGGACCGAACTGTCTCACGACGTTCTGAACCCAGCTCGCGTACCGCTTTAATGGGCGAACAGCCCAACCCTTGGGACCGACTACAGCCCCAGGATGCGATGAGCCGACATCGAGGTGCCAAACCTCCCCGTCGATGTGGACTCTTGGGGGAGATAAGCCTGTTATCCCCGGGGTAGCTTTTATCCGTTGAGCGATGGCCCTTCCATGCGGAACCACCGGATCACTAAGCCCGACTTTCGTCCCTGCTCGACTTGTAGGTCTCGCAGTCAAGCTCCCTTGTGCCTTTACACTCTGCGAATGATTTCCAACCATTCTGAGGGAACCTTTGGGCGCCTCCGTTACATTTTAGGAGGCGACCGCCCCAGTCAAACTGCCCACCTGACACTGTCTCCCACCCCGATCAGGGGTGCGGGTTAGAATTTCAATACAGCCAGGGTAGTATCCCACCGACGCCTCCACCGAAGCTGGCGCTCCGGCTTCCAAGGCTCCTACCTATCCTGTACAAGCTGTACCAAAATTCAATATCAGGCTGCAGTAAAGCTCCACGGGGTCTTTCCGTCCTGTCGCGGGTAACCTGCATCTTCACAGGTACTATAATTTCACCGAGTCTCTCGTTGAGACAGTGCCCAGATCGTTACGCCTTTCGTGCGGGTCGGAACTTACCCGACAAGGAATTTCGCTACCTTAGGACCGTTATAGTTACGGCCGCCGTTTACTGGGGCTTCGATTCAAAGCTTCGCGTGAGCTAACCTCTCCTCTTAACCTTCCAGCACCGGGCAGGCGTCAGCCCCTATACTTCGCCTTGCGGCTTCGCAGAGACCTGTGTTTTTGCTAAACAGTCGCCTGGGCCTATTCACTGCGGCTTTTCAAGGCTTTAACACCCTAAAAAGCACCCCTTCTCCCGAAGTTACGGGGTCATTTTGCCGAGTTCCTTAACGAGAGTTCTCTCGCTCACCTTAGGATTCTCTCCTCGCCTACCTGTGTCGGTTTGCGGTACGGGCACCTTTTATCTCGCTAGAGGCTTTTCTTGGCAGTGTGGAATCAGGAACTTCGGTACTATATTTCCCTCGCTATCACAGCTCAGCCTTATGTGGTAACGGGATTTGCCTCGTTACCAGCCTAACTGCTTAGACGCACATATCCAGCAGTGCGCTTACCCTATCCTCCTGCGTCCCCCCATTGCTCAAACGATAAAGAGGTGGTACAGGAATATCAACCTGTTGTCCATCGCCTACGCCTTTCGGCCTCGGCTTAGGTCCCGACTAACCCTGAGAGGACGAGCCTTCCTCAGGAAACCTTAGGCATACGGTGGATGGGATTCTCACCCATCTTTCGCTACTCATACCGGCATTCTCACTTCTAAGCGCTCCACCAGTCCTTACGGTCTAGCTTCAACGCCCTTAGAACGCTCTCCTACCGCGGACATCGTAAGATGTCCACCCACAGCTTCGGTGATACGTTTAGCCCCGGTACATTTTCGGCGCAGAGTCACTCGACCAGTGAGCTATTACGCACTCTTTAAATGGTGGCTGCTTCTAAGCCAACATCCTGGTTGTCTAAGCAACTCCACATCCTTTTCCACTTAACGTATACTTTGGGACCTTAGCTGGTGGTCTGGGCTGTTTCCCTCTTGACTACGGATCTTATCACTCGCAGTCTGACTCCCACGGATAAGTCATTGGCATTCGGAGTTTGTCTGAATTCGGTAACCCGATGAGGGCCCCTAGTCCAAACAGTGCTCTACCTCCAAGACTCTCACTTCGTGAGGCTAGCCCTAAAGCTATTTCGGAGAGAACCAGCTATCTCCAGGTTCGATTGGAATTTCTCCGCTACCCACACCTCATCCCCGCACTTTTCAACGTGCGTGGGTTCGGGCCTCCAGTAGGTGTTACCCTACCTTCACCCTGGACATGGGTAGATCACCTGGTTTCGGGTCTACAACCACATACTTATTCGCCCTATTCAGACTCGCTTTCGCTGCGGCTCCGTCTTCTCGACTTAACCTTGCATGTAATCGTAACTCGCCGGTTCATTCTACAAAAGGCACGCCATCACTCATTAATGAGCTCTGACTACTTGTAGGCACACGGTTTCAGGATCTCTTTCACTCCCCTTCCGGGGTGCTTTTCACCTTTCCCTCACGGTACTGGTTCACTATCGGTCACTAGGGAGTATTTAGCCTTGGGAGATGGTCCTCCCAGCTTCCGACGGGATTTCACGTGTCCCGCCGTACTCAGGATCCACTCAGGAGGGAACGAAGTTTCAACTACAGGGTTTTTACCTTCTCTGACGGGCCTTTCCAGACCACTTCATTTACCCCGTTCCTTTGTAACTCCATGTTGAGTGTCCTACAACCCCAGAAGGCAAGCCTTCTGGTTTGGGCTAATCCCGTTTCGCTCGCCGCTACTCAGGGAATCGCATTTGCTTTCTCTTCCTCCGGGTACTTAGATGTTTCAGTTCCCCGGGTCTGCCTTCAATACCCTATGGATTCAGGTAAAGATACTGTTCCATTACGAACAGTGGGTTTCCCCATTCGGAAATCTCCGGATCAAAGCTTACTTACAGCTCCCCGAAGCATATCGGTGTTAGTCCCGTCCTTCATCGGCTCCTAGTGCCAAGGCATCCACCGTGCGCCCTTTCTAACTTAACCTATGGACGAATTTATTCGTCTCTATAAGACAATCATGTCTTTGGTTTCTCTTTTTATTAAAAGAGAGAAAAATTAAAAAAGCGATACAAATGTGTGTTTTACTTTTGCCTTCTTACTTACGATTATCTAGTTTTCAAGGAACAAATTAAAAAGCTTTGAGAGAATTGCACTCTCAAAACTAAACAAACAAGCAGTCAAACATTACGAATCGAAAGATTCGCATTCCGAATGCCCTTACGGCATTATCCTTAGAAAGGAGGTGATCCAGCCGCACCTTCCGATACGGCTACCTTGTTACGACTTCACCCCAATCATCTGTCCCACCTTAGGCGGCTGGCTCACTAAAAGTGTTACCCCACCGACTTCGGGTGTTACAAACTCTCGTGGTGTGACGGGCGGTGTGTACAAGGCCCGGGAACGTATTCACCGCGGCATGCTGATCCGCGATTACTAGCGATTCCGGCTTCATGCAGGCGAGTTGCAGCCTGCAATCCGAACTGAGAATAGATTTATGGGATTTGCTTGACCTCGCGGCTTCGCTGCCCTTTGTTCTATCCATTGTAGCACGTGTGTAGCCCAGGTCATAAGGGGCATGATGATTTGACGTCATCCCCACCTTCCTCCGGTTTGTCACCGGCAGTCTCCTTAGAGTGCCCAACTGAATGCTGGCAACTAAGGACAAGGGTTGCGCTCGTTGCGGGACTTAACCCAACATCTCACGACACGAGCTGACGACAACCATGCACCACCTGTCACTCTGTCCCCCGAAGGGGAACGCTCTGTCTCCAGAGTTGTCAGAGGATGTCAAGACCTGGTAAGGTTCTTCGCGTTGCTTCGAATTAAACCACATGCTCCACCGCTTGTGCGGGCCCCCGTCAATTCCTTTGAGTTTCAGCCTTGCGGCCGTACTCCCCAGGCGGAGTGCTTAATGCGTTTGCTGCAGCACTAAAGGGCGGAAACCCTCTAACACTTAGCACTCATCGTTTACGGCGTGGACTACCAGGGTATCTAATCCTGTTCGCTCCCCACGCTTTCGCGCCTCAGCGTCAGTTACAGACCAGAGAGTCGCCTTCGCCACTGGTGTTCCTCCACATCTCTACGCATTTCACCGCTACACGTGGAATTCCACTCTCCTCTTCTGCACTCAAGTCCCCCAGTTTCCAATGACCCTCCACGGTTGAGCCGTGGGCTTTCACATCAGACTTAAAGGACCGCCTGCGCGCGCTTTACGCCCAATAATTCCGGACAACGCTTGCCACCTACGTATTACCGCGGCTGCTGGCACGTAGTTAGCCGTGGCTTTCTGGTTAGGTACCGTCAAGGTACCGGCAGTTACTCCGGTACTTGTTCTTCCCTAACAACAGAGCTTTACGACCCGAAGGCCTTCATCGCTCACGCGGCGTTGCTCCGTCAGACTTTCGTCCATTGCGGAAGATTCCCTACTGCTGCCTCCCGTAGGAGTCTGGGCCGTGTCTCAGTCCCAGTGTGGCCGATCACCCTCTCAGGTCGGCTACGCATCGTGGCCTTGGTGAGCCGTTACCTCACCAACTAGCTAATGCGCCGCGGGCCCATCTGTAAGTGACAGCCGAAACCGTCTTTCAACTTGTCCTCATGAGAAGACAAGGATTATCCGGTGTTAGCCCCGGTTTCCCGGAGTTATCCCAGTCTTACAGGCAGGTTGCCCACGTGTTACTCACCCGTCCGCCGCTAATCTTTGGGAGCAAGCTCCCAAAAATCCGCTCGACTTGCATGTATTAGGCACGCCGCCAGCGTTCGTCCTGAGCCAGGATCAAACTCTCCAATAAAGAGTGATTAGCTCATAAAATAAAACGTCGGCTCATGTTTTTCTATATTAATAGAAGAAACATGATAAATATTGTTTGTTGACGCTTGTTTGTTTAGTTTTCAAAGAACAATTACTTCAATTTCGCTCAGAAGCGACATTTATTAATTTAACATATCTATCGTTTAAAGTCAACTTCTTTTAAAAGGTTTTTTAAACGTTTTTTAAATGAAGTTTTTAAGCAATAGTATTTTCGTTGTTTTGAGGTCTTTGTTTATGACGACGTTTATTAATATACCTCATACCCAATATCCCGTCAACACTTTATTTAAAGAATTCTATCTTTGCCTATATGCCATTTTATTGGCTAAGAAATCAGCTGAATTAGAATAACATCTTCAGATACAATTGACAATAGAAGTTTTTCTTTCGCTACTTTCTTTCCTAAAAAAATACTGCCTTATCCCCTATAGCTTTTTACCTACCAGAAAGAGGATAAAGACAGTCCTATTTTATCATTTAATTAAAACCCTGCTAGCAAATTAGACTATACCTTTTCCTTATATTCTTCTCGTAGTTTATATTTTTGAATTTTCCCCGAAGCAGTCCTCGGGATATGGTCCACAAAGTAGACCTTCTTGGGCTTTTTATAACTCGCTAGGTGTTCCTTGCAATAGTGAACCACATCATGTTCCGTAATGTTACTATTTTCTTTTATTATAATAACGGCACATACCGCCTCTATATATTTTGGATCTGGAATCCCGATGACAGCTACATCCGAAATGTCCGGGTGATGCATAAGAACATTTTCTATTTCTGCTGCATAGATATTTTCGCCGCCACTACGAATCATATCCTTTTTACGTCCAGAAACGATTAAAAATCCGTCCTCATCTATTTTGCCTAAATCCCCGGTTAAACACCATCCATCTACAAATGTTACTGCATTTGCATCAGGGCGATTCCAATAACCCGTACAAACCACCGGGCTCTTAATACAGATTTCACCCACTTCTCCGTGCGGAACATCTTGCCCTTGTTCATTGACTACCTTCACTTCAGCCATTGGTAAAGGTTTCCCGACAGTATGCCCTTTTTCCTTTGCATCTTTTCCATCCAAAGACGTCCCAATTGGGGTTCCTTCTGTTAGCCCGTAAACTTGAACAAGACCCATTTGTGAATAACGCTTTTGTAGTTGGTCAATTGCCCACGGGCGGACTGGATCACCTCCTGAATAAATCGTCTGAAGATGTTTGAGTGGATAATCATGTTCAGTTGTCTTATGGAGCATTTCATAAATCATAAATGGAAAAAACATTATATCTGTAGCTTTTTCTTGCTCTGCAATTCCTAGTGCATGCTCAATACGAAAGTCCCCGCTCTTCATGATAATAATGGTTCCTCCTGCGAGCAACGTTGGCAATGCAAAATCCTCCATGGCACCAACATGATAAAGCGGTCCTGTTGTCATAACAATTGTCTTGTCATGTATTCCCCATTTCATGATTTGCATGGAACAAAACCACAGAGTATTGCTATGAGACCACATCGCCCCTTTTGGTCTTCCTGTAGTACCTGAGGTATACATCAACATAACAGGGTCAGTGATGTCTATACTTGCGTTCAATTCTAGTTTGGTACTTCCCCTATTTAGCACATCCCATCCCAATGCCCATTCTGGTCCTGGCACTTCTTCATAATCTAATGAAATATATTCCTCAACGCTCACTTCATCTTTTATTGGGTGCAGTACATTCTTTAAAGATGAATGAAAACAAAGAATTTTCGTCCCTGAGTCGTTTAAGAGAAACCGAAACTCTTCACTAGATAGCCTGAAGTTTAATCTCACTGCAATCGCTCCTAACTTTGCAATAGCAAAATAAAGCGCCCAGTATTCTAATGAATTGTATAACAGAATCCCAACTCGATCTCCCTTTTTAACTCCTAGTTCGATAAGTGAGTTACAATACCGATTGGAAACCTCATCAAGTTTTCGATAGGTCCATCTTTGTTCTGTGTCAAATATCAGAGCAACTTTATCTGGATCAATCGTTCGACTAGCACCAGTTAGTCGGTCTAACATATGCGCTACATTCATTCTCCCACTCACTCCTTTCAATCGAAAACACTTATTTTAGAAGAAAGCAATATTTTTGGACCTAACCAATAATCTTACTCGGCAGCCATAAGATTAGTTCAGGGAATATCGCACAAAGTATTAATACTAATAGCTGTAGACACACAAATGGCCAAGCACCGTTCATTATGTCTTTAGTTTTAACTGTTTTAGGTGCAACTCCTTTTAAATAGAAGAGTGCTGGTGCGAATGGTGGTGTAATAAACGATGTTTGATACATTATACAAATCATCGCAGCGAACCAAATTGGATCAAATCCAAGACCAGTAGCAATTGGTGTGAAAATTGGGACAATAATCAATATCGAAGCGACCCAATCCATCAACAATCCTAGGATAAAAACAACCAAAAGCATTAGCGCTAGTATCATCCATTTATTAAATGGCAATGACGTAAACGCTTGTTCCACAACATCCCCGCCACCTAGGCGCATAAACACACTTACAAAAAAGGTTCCTAAAAATAGAATCGCGTAAATCATACTAGTGGTTTGGAGTGTGTTATATAGCGTCTCTTTTAACACCGTGAATGATAGTTTCCCATAGCAAAGCGCCACAATCATTGCAGCTAAAGAACCGAGTGCAGCTGCTTCCGTTGGCGGAGCTACCCCAAACCATATTGATCCAAGAACGGATAGAATAATTACAGCGATTGGTAAGATATGGAGAATCCCAATCAATTTATCTTTTAATGTGTATTGTGCTAATTCCTCTTCTGGAATAGCAGGTGCCGAATCCGGTTTTACATGGGCCACGATTAAAACGTAACCGATATAGGTTATCCCTAACAATATCCCTGGGATTAAAACCGCATAGAATAACTGTCCAACAGAAATTTGGGCTAAAGGTCCATAGACAATCAGCATGATACTCGGAGGAATTAAAATTCCAAGCGTCCCACCAGAAGTGATAACCCCTGTGGCCAATTTAACATCATACTTTCTTTCTAACATGGCAGGTAAAAAGAGGAGTCCCATCGTGACAACAGTCGCTCCAACTATCCCGGTGCTCGCAGCAAATAATAACGAGATTAATAGAGCAGAAACAGCAAGGCCACCTTTTAATTTACCAAGAAGAATGCTGAGGGAATGAAAAATTTTATGAGCTAAACCGGATTTCTCCATAATATTTCCCATAAAGATGAACAAAGGAACAGCCAACATCGTATAATTTTGCATGGCGGTGAAAGCACTGGTTGTAACTAAATTGATGACTGTTTCACTCCAAAAAAGATAACCAAAGATTAACCCCAAACCACCAAGGATAATAAATAAGTAATATCCAGAGAAAATTCCTACTAATAACCCTGCAATCATCAAAACAAATACTAGGATTGATTGACCATCCATTTAGATCCTCCTCCCTAGCAGTTGATAAATGTTTCGAATAATATCTGCCACTCCTTGTAGAAAGAGGAGAGCTAAGGAGATGGGAATAACCATTCTTAACGGATAAATTAATGGACGCCATGAACCTGTTGCGGCTGTTTCTTCTCTTAAAAAGGCATTAATAGCGGCATCCAAAGAATTACTAAATCCAAAGATGACGAGAGGGAAAAATAAGCACAGACTTAAAACAATATCAAAAATTGCCTTATTTCGTTCTGATAGTTTCTCATAAAAGATATCCACCCGAACATGTTGCCTGTTTTTCAACACCCAGGCCATGCCTAGAAAAGCTGCAGAACCTCCAAGCATATAGCTAATATCATAGGACCAAAAGGTTGGTTTATTAAATAAATGTCGGCTGATTACCTCATACACTAAGGTAAATATTAAAATAAGGATCAACCAACTCGAAATTTTCCCGGCCCATTCTCCCAATGCTTCTAAGAAATGCACAATTTTTTTTATCACCTATACACCACCTTTACATAATCCAATAAAAAGTAAACCAAGCAGTAGTCCACACCTGTGGTTACTGCATGGTTACATAGTTCCTTCTACATTAATATTTTGGTGTCATTAAGTCTTTCCAGTACTTATATTCCACTAAATAGTCTTGTTGAGAATCCCAGATTCGTTTAAATAACTCATCATCAGCGGCACGTTCCTCGTAATACTTATCGATAATCCCTTTTAGTTCCTTTTGCGATTCTTCTTCGAATTCAATAATCTCAATCTTGCCTGCTTCTTCTAGTTTTCGATATTCGTCCATCGCTTCAAAATCTTCCTTTGCAACCATCGCGAACCCTTTCCCCCACATATTCTCTGTTGCAAGACGGACAATTTGCTTTAAGTCCTCTGGAAGCTCATCCCACTTTTCTTGATTAATAATAAAACTGGACACACTAGATGGTTGATGGATGGATGGTGTGATCAGGTACTTTGCAATTTCATGAAAACCCAATGGCAAATTGGATGCAGGACCCGAAAATTCTACCGCATCTACTACTCCACGCTCTAGCGATTGATAAAGCTCCGGACTACTAATGGATACAACAGAAGCCCCTACTCGTTCCAAGATAGCTCCCCAATCACCTACAGCCCTTACCTTAAGTCCTTTAAAATCTTCAAGTGTACGAATGGGAACATTCGAGTGATAAAAAATTTCAGGTGTTCCAGGGCCGGAGTCTAAGACTTTTAAATTGTAACCAGCTTTATCATAAGCCTCTTGCCACAGTTCTCGACCTTCACCAGTCGTAATCCACCCAAGATATTCCTGCTCATTCATCCCCATTGGAACTGAAGCAAATAAAGCAACCTGCGGAATTTTTCCAACCCAATAACCATCCCAACTGTGGATGGCATCCACAGTCCCGTTTTCAACCGCATCTAGTAACTCCGTCGGCGGAACAATCTCTCCTGCTGCATGCATTTCTACTACAAGCCGACCACCAGATGCCTCTGTAATATCGGTGGCAATCTGCTCAGCTAATAATTGAAGTGCAGTACCCTCCGGCCAAGGGGAGTGTGCAACCCATTTAAACGTTTCCTGTGAACCTTTCCCTGAATTCCCTTCAGTTGCTGTCTGTTTATTCAAACAACCAGCTAGTACACCCAATAATAAAACGCTTACAAAAAATGAAATGGACAGTTTTCTCAAACACTTTTCCCCCTTTTAATTAGTAATTTTTATGATGGACTCAGCTATATAAAAGCAAGTTCTGTGCCAATTTTATTTATAAACGCCTATTAAGGGACTAGCGTGCTATAAACATGTAAAAATACAATTCACTCAGTCCAATTTATTATTGGACTTGTAAACAAATCCGAACATTCGCTATATACAACTGTAAAATTTTTTGAACACAAATAACCGTACACTATTTACTGTACGGTTAATTTATCTATGTTTTTCGTTGTAATAGGTACTATCTAGCGTTAAAGAGAATAATATATGATAACAATTAACATTTTCCTTTCGTATAGAAATTTTCTTATGAAAGGATTTACTTTAAAGGTCCTCACCATTTGATACACTAGCTGATTTTAATTTTAATAGAACACCTGGTGGGAATACCATGCGGCAAATTATTTTTGCAATAACAAGATAATCAGGACTAGCCTTAGTCTCTATCTTCATTTTAGGGATGTTTTCAGTTAGAACAATAATCGACCAAGCAACTGACCTTAAGTCTAAATCATTCCAAGTAAATCCTAACTCTTTAGCTTGTTTTAGCCCTTCATATATACTTTCGTGAAGCTTCATTCTAGCTTCAGCAAATACTTCCGTTAATTCCGGATCATGCGGAAGTAGTTCTGGAAGTACCCGATGGAGTCCTAATTTTTCGAGCCGGTTATAATGGCTTTCTAATTGTTCAGCTAAAACCATTTCAGGGTCATTATGATTCAACCAGCTTGGTCTTGGAGGCATGAACCGCTCTAGCTGATCCTTTATAAGCTCCATCAAGAGCTGGCGTTTGTCACAAAAATAACGATAAAAAGTCCCAGTAGCGACATTAGCGTGGGCTGCAATCTCTTTTGCGGTTGTATGTTCGAATCCTTTTTCGATAAACAAGATCCGTCCACTTTCAAGTAGAGCTTGCCTTTTCTGATAGGCACGTTCTTGTTTTGGAACGGAAGGGAATTGTCCAATAAGTTGGTTACTTTCCTGGTCATTCATAAAAAAAATCACCTCAACAATAATATATCACAAAAGTTATATATGAACCAAAGTTCAGTTTCTCTTGACGAAATATGCGTCATATGGAATACTTGAACTATAGTTCATGTTTATCTATTCTTGTTTTTTTACACCCCTCTAACAAAATAGGTAAACATGTACGACCTAAAATTCATGCATCCACATTATGTAAGGAGCGATGAGGAAATTGGAAACTTCAAATGAGTATGTGATGAAACAAAGAGGAATAGCAGAGTGCGGAGACAAAGTCCGTTTTGTTCGAAACGGCAGGATCATTGTTGGTGAAGTAACGATTGTCAGAAATGAAAGCGTTATCGTAAATGTCAGTAAAAATGACGCATTGAAATTAAATATCGAAACCCCCATAACCGTTGTTTCTCATAAAAACTATCAAATTATCGATCAAGGCGCATCCTATTTATCTAGAGTTAAGTGATTGGACAGGTAAATAGAGTTGTTGCATCCACAAATACAAAAAAAGCTTGGGAGTGGCTCTCCAAGCTTTTTTTCTGCCCATTATACAAAGTGTTTTACAAATTCTAGTGAGCAAAGTTTCTATTTGAAATTATTACAAGCCTATTTTTCATCCTTCAAGATTTGCTTGATAAAGAGCTTTTCAATTGCACGATGCTCGGTCAATGGACCAGTGCAATAAATGGTTTCACCACTCCTTTGTCTTGCTCGTACATTCTGTATCACTTCGCTTAATAAAAGGCCCGAAAACAATAAATAGGGAATCACAATCACTTTCCCAGTTGTCCGCTGAGAGACTGTCTCAAGTCCTTCTTCAAAATTAGGACTAGCGGCAGCGAGGTAGCATACCGATACCTTATCTGTTCCTATGCGCCTACCCAATCCATCAGCAATCTCCGCAAAGGCCTTATGTATGCTTGGATCACTACTACCTCTACCAACGATTAGGACAGAGTCCTCCGGTGATATATCCTCTACAACACTTAAAACCAATTCTTCTACAGCATCAAGAATTTCATCTTGAACCCCAAATGGGTCTTTCATTTCCACCTGAATAGCTGGGTAATTCTCTTGTGATTTTAACAGCGCTTCAGGAATATCTTTTTTAATATGGCCAGCAGCCAAAAGGAAGAGAGGCACGACCGTAATCTCGGTCGCCCCTCTTTCGACACATCGTTTAAAGGCTTGGTCAATGAATGGTGGTGTTAACTCAAGAAAACTAATTTCTTGAATTGGGGCATCATCTACCTGATTTATGACCCTTTGTAAAAAGGCCTTCGCCTCTTCGGCCCCCTTCTTCGATCGTGTTCCGTGACCAACATAAAGAATCGCCTTCATATGATATGCCCCTTTCTTCTACAGCTGTAAGTACAGATTAATCGTAACATGATTCCTACATTATATAATATTTTTATCCTGTAAGTAACCTAATACGAGTTGAACAGCATCTTCAACAGATACCTCATTGGAATGAATTGTGATTTCTGGTTGTTCCGGTGCTTCATAGGGAGAATCAATCCCTGTAAAATCCTTGATCTCACCTGCTCTAGCCTTTGCATATAGCTGCTTTGGATCGCGCCGTTCACATTCTTCTAATGGGCAATCAACAAAAACCTCAATGAATTCATTATCCGTAAAGATGGATCTAACCTGATCGCGGTCGGACCGAAACGGGGAAATGAAAGCGGTAGTGACAACTTTACCACTGTCCACAAACAGCTTCGCAACTTCTCCAATTCGGCGGATGTTCTCCGTCCGATCATATTCAGAAAATCCCAAATCCTTATTTAACCCATGGCGGATATTGTCCCCATCTAACACATATTCATTGATTCCCTGTCGAAACAATTCATTGGATACTGCATTTGCAATCGTTGACTTTCCAGAACCTGATAGCCCTGTAAACCACAGAACACAGCTACCATGTCCATTTTGTGCATGCCGATCTTGTTTTGTAATTGTTGCATCATGCCAAGTAATATTGGTTGATTTCCCCATCCTACATTCTCCTTACACAGTTGTTTTTTCGCGCATCCCATCAATCAGCACTTCCACGACTTCTTTTCGGCTGAAAGTGGAAGGTGGTAACTGTCCCGCACGCAATAGTTCTCTAACCTTTGTACCAGAAAGAATCACCCGATCTTCTTTTCCATGCGGGCATGTTTTATCTGATGCCATTCCCTCACATTTCGTGCAATAAAAGCTATGCTCAAAGAATAACGGTTTGATTCCTAGCTCTTCCTCAGTGAAATTGCTGAAAATATATTGAGCATCATATGTGCCATAATAGTTTCCAACTCCAGCATGGTCTCGACCCACGATAAAGTGGGTGCAGCCAAAGTTTTTACGAGCAATCGCATGGAAAATTGCTTCTCTTGGACCAGCATAACGCATCGCCGCAGGATACACGCCTAGCTGAACACGTTCAGTAGGATAATAGTTTTCTAGTAGAACCTTGTAGCTTTTTAAACGAACATCGGCTGGGATATCATCCGACTTTGTCTCACCAACTAGTGGATTTACAAATAGACCATCAACCGTTTCAAGTGCAGCTTTTTGAATATACTCATGGGCACGGTGAATCGGATTTCTCGTTTGGAAGCCAACCACGGTCTTCCAACCTTTCTCTTCAAACAAAGCACGCGTTTCTTTTGGCTCTAGCCAAACGTCTCCGAAAACACCCTTTTCTGGCTTTTTAACAAGAGTCACTTCCCCAGCAACGTAAACAGAACCTCTTTCAAACAAACGCTTTACCCCTGGATGGGCCAGTTCTTCTGTTTTGTAAACCTCACGCGCTTCTTTTGTTAAGTCTGGCTCAAACAATTCAGAGACCTTGATCACTCCATATACATCATTTTCATACTTTAATTTATATTGTTCTCCTACCTCAAGTGTTTCGGCTACCTCTGTTGAAACAGGAAGGGTGACAGGGATGGTCCAAATGGTATTGTCTTTTAAACGCATTTCGCTGACAACTGACTCATAATCTTCTTTCCCAAGGAACCCAGTTAGGGGACTAAATAGACCCACTCCGATTAATTCCAAATCACTTAGAGCAATAGCATCAATTAAAATTTCTTTCTCAATCCCTTCTATGTTATAAGAAGGATCAAAGTTTTGAATAAGCTTTCCACCATGTGGATTAGGTAATAATGACATGTAATAATCAACCTTTCTTTACTCGTTTATAATTAGTTTCTATTCAATCTCAGTGATAGGAGTCTCTGAGTTTGGTCTTTTCATTAAAAACAACACACCAAATACGGAAATCAAAACGCCAACCATGGCAATAACAGGATAAATATTTTTTTCAATTAAAAGTTGAATAAGTGTATAGGAAAGGACCATCGAAAGCACAGGGGAAACAATCCATACCGTTAAGAGTTTTACAACAATATCTTTCTGCAATACTGATTTCCCCTGTTTGGCAAAACCAATCCCAATAATAGATGAAGTCGTAATTTGTGTTAATGGAACCGGTATACCAAATATAGAAGCTACCGTTACAATGCTTGCTCCCGTTCCAGAAATAACGCAACCCTCTTCTAATTTCAATGTGGTAATCTTTTTCCCATTTGTTTCAAGTACGCGATAACCAAGAACTAGTGCGCCTATTGCTACGAATAAGCCACCATAAAGAATCCCATTTTCGGTTGACATGATTTCGGCCCCAACTAACGGACCTACCGCATTCGCAACATTATTCATCCCAGCCGCAAATGCTTCAAATAGTCCCATTACTACTACAAGAACAGATAAAACAGGCACAGCTTTTGGCATTTTCAACAACCCTTTTACCCATTTGCTTTTTAAAAAATAGGTTGAGAGAATGGCAGCGAAAAAGGCAACTATTGGGGTTAGGAGCCAAAAAAGCATAATCCATACCAGCTTGCCAACAAAGATAGACTGATACACAATCCCTACGCCGACCACAGAACCAACAGCTACTTCACTAGTCGATAGCGGAATCCCAAAAAGGTTTGCAAAGAATAATGATAAAGCTGCCGAAGCTAAAACAATTAAGGCCACTTGGATCGTAAAAGTAGAACTTGGAACAATTCCACTCCCGATTGTCTTTACAACTTCCCCACCACCAAGCCATGCACCTAGAAAAACGACAATGGCACATAAAAACAAGGCCATTCGTTTTTTTACTACTCCTGAACCGTAGGCGATTCCCATGGATGCTGCTGCCCCACTAGCGCCAATATTCACTGCAAAAAATAAGCCAATCGCTATGGCAATAATGGTCAGCATGGGAATCTCCTCCTTTTCCTAAGTTGCAGGTTATACTCTACTAATCTTTTAGGTGTGCAAGCCACACTCCGTTTTCCCACTTCCTGACCACCGTCCAGCTCGCGAATCTCCATCATCTCCGACGGGCTGTGTACAGGGAAAGCAACCTATACTTGGGTAGTTTTGATCATGCAATTGGTTATATGGCAAATCTTTTTCACGAATGTAGTCCCATACTTCGTCCCATGTCCAATGGATCAACGGACATAGTTTAATATTCTTGAATTTATCATCTTTATTGACGAACTCTGTATTCGCTCTTGTTGGTGACTGCTCTCTGCGAAGTCCTGAAATCCATGCTTGCTTTGCGCTTAATGTCTCTCGCAGTGGAATGACTTTGCGAATTTCACAGCATTTATTTGGATCTCGCTTCCAAAGTGCGGACCCAAACTTCTCTCGCTGCTCATCGAGCGATAGTTCTGGCTTTTTCATTTCAATCCGAAGAGTTGGAAACTTTTCTTGAATTTTTTTAATCACATCATACGTTTCTGGAAAATGGAGAGCTGTATCTAAAAACACGATATGAGCATCATGTTTCACTTGCTGAATTAAATCAATTAGGACAATTGCTTCAGCACCAAAACTTGAAGCATAAACAATTTGGTTTTCCGGATAAACCCGATAAGCCCATTCCAAAACACCAAGTGCCCCTTTTGTCTTGTCATCAACCGGAAAAGTATCCGAAATAGAACTCCATTCTTCATAGGTTACAGCGTTACTCATTTTGGAAACCACCTTTCTGTTAAAAAAGGCGGCCTACCCCTTAAAAGGAATAGACCGCCTCTAGTTTGTCTAGTCAGCGCGTTTATTTGATTGAAGACGAACCTTTTCGTTCTTCTCAATTTGAATGACTTTTCCATCTTGAATCACCAAGGTAATAGATCCATATTTGACGCTCTGGAGCATTCTCTCCACATGTTCCGATACTTCCTGCCACTCCGACGGTTTCAAGTTAGTTCGCCCTCCTCCCCGATGTAGTTAATTAATTGCTTTGATAAAATTAATCCTACCATACACATAGGATTTGTCAATATTATTGCGAGAAATTTTGTGAAAATTGATTCTTTAGGAGGAAAAAAGGGCCATTTACCAGAACAAAAGCGCAAGCGCCCTGTTCAGCGGCGTATGGCCTGGAGCGCTCCAACTGAGATATAGGAAACACGAAATACGTTAGCGCATTCGTGCTTGACTTATCGTAGGGCGGTAAAAATCCAAAAGCCGATTTTTACTAGGAGAGCGAAGGACACTAGCCGCTAGAGCTGGATAAAAAATAAAAAAAACAGTACAATAATTATCCACACCCTTAACTTTTTATAATTTCCTAGACAATATTAAAAAGCCCTTTCGTTATCACGAAAGAGCTTTTAGGGAAGGTGTAGAGTTTACGATACAAAACATGTTAAAGCGGCACGATGACCCGTTCTTTCTGTCTAAAGAAACACCATTCTTTGAACCCAATTTCTTTGAGCCGTTTAGCAACAAGTTCAAATTCATCGCCCACCCTTTCTGGATCATGGGCATCTGAACCGAACGTAACCTTGACGCCATAGTGATTGGCTTGCTCCAGCATAACATCAGACGGATACCAACCACCAACATCCTTTGTTTTTCCAGAGGTATTAATTTCAATAGCTACATCATTTTCACCAATCACTTTTAGCGTTTTTTCAACAACGTCAGTTTGGATATTTGAAAACTCTGGATAGAAGCCTTTCATCGCATCTATATGACCTAAGATTTGATACATTCCGCTACGTGCCGAATGTTCAATCAGCTGATAGTAGGTTTCCTTCGTTTGAACTTGTTGTTGCTCATTTAGCCTGTTCCATCGTCTTTTATTAAAGATACTAATCCCATCGACTTGATGAACCGAGCCAATGATATAATCAAATGGATAACGGTCAAAATACGGTCGATAACGTTCAATATGTTCCGGAAAAAAATCTGCTTCAATTCCTAGAAGAACTTCTATTTTTCCTTCGTACTCTTGCTTCAATTTTTGTACTTCTTTTACGTACACTGGAAATTCGCTTTTGGCCATGCTAATCTTAGGGAATGCCTGATCCTCTTCATACGAGAAAAACGGAGAATGATCCGCAATTCCGATTGTGTTCAAGCCCCTTTCGATGGCAGCTTCAATATAATCCCTTATTTTCCCCCTCGCATGGCCACAGCGTTCATGATGCGTATGTAAATCAAATTTAGAAACTTGATGTGTCATTCACACACCTCCATTCGGTCTATTATCCCTCTATGATTATTTCCTTCGTGCCCTTCTAAAATTCACTTTAGACAAAAAACCGGATGGTTAACACCATCCAGTTTCCTTGTATTATGAAAGTCCAATAATTTCTCCACTTTCCGTAATATCCATTCCATTTGCGGCAGGTATTTTAGGTAAACCAGGCATGGTCATAATGTCTCCGGTTAGAGCAACAATGAAGCCTGCCCCCGCCGATACCTTCACTTCTCTCACTGTTAGAGTGAATCCTGTTGGGGCGCCAAGCAACGTCGGGTTATCTGAAAATGAGTATTGCGTTTTTGCCATACAAATCGCTAATTTATCATAGCCTAAGGTAGATAACTGTGAAATCTGTTTCTTAGCTACTGAAGTAAACTCCACTCTTTCAGCACGGTAAATTTCCGTTGCGATTTTCGTGATTTTTTCTTCAATGGAACCCTCAACATCATATAATGGAGCGTAATTGGCTAAAGTCGTTTCACAAATCTGTACCACTTTGCTCGCCAGTTCTACTGCCCCTTCTCCACCTTTTGTAAACACTTCAGCAAGCACGACCTCTACTCCTTGGGCCGCACACTTTTCTTTTAACAACGCAATCTCTGCATCAGTATCAGTCGGGAACTTGTTAATCGCTACAACACTAGGGACACCAAATTTATGAATATTCTCGATGTGTCTTTCTAGATTCACGATACCAACTTCTAATGCAGATAGATTTTCATAGCCTAAATCACTTTTGGCAACGCCGCCATTCATTTTAAGTGCACGAATCGTCGCGACGATTACAGCTGCGTCCGGCTTTAGCTCGGCATCTCGACACTTTATATTAAAAAATTTCTCAGCACCTAGGTCGGCACCAAAGCCTGCTTCTGTGACCACGTAATCAGCCAGTTTCAGGGATATTTTCGTCGCCATAACAGAGTTGCAGCCATGGGCGATATTGGCAAACGGACCTCCGTGAATAAAGGCAGGAGTATTTTCAATCGTTTGAACTAAATTGGGCATGATGGCGTCCTTTAGTAATAAAGCCATTGCACCTGTTGCTTCTAAATCCCCAGCAGTAACCGCTTGTCCAGCATGATTATAAGCAATGACCATCCTTGAAAGGCGCTTTTTCAGATCTGAAAGGCTTGTTGCTAAGCAGAGGATGGCCATAATTTCTGAAGCAACGGTAATATCGAAGCCGCTCTGGCGAACAAAACCATCCATCCTACCACCTAGCCCGATGATTACATTCCTTAGTGCTCGATCATTTGTGTCGAGGACTCTTTTCCAGACAATTCTTTTAGGGTCAATTTGAAGATTGTTTCCTTGGTGAATATGGTTGTCAAGCATGGCAGCTAGTAGATTATGTGCAGAAGTGATGGCATGGAAATCTCCTGTAAAATGAAGATTTATATCTTCCATTGGGACAACCTGAGCATATCCGCCCCCAGCGGCACCACCCTTAATTCCAAATACTGGTCCCAATGAAGGCTCCCTTAAGGCCGTGACCGTTTTCTTTCCAATTTTATTTAATCCCATTGACAGACCAACATTAATTGTTGTCTTTCCCTCTCCTGCAGGAGTCGGGTTAATCGCAGTTACGAGTATGAGCTTCCCGTCTGGTCTATCTTCAAGGCGATCAAGAACGTCTAATGAAACTTTTGCTTTATAACGACCATATGGCTCTAATTCATGTTCGTCTATTCCAAGATAATCGGCGACCTCTGTAATCGGAACCATCTTCGCTTCTTGTGCGATTTGAACATCTGTTTTCATTTTGACCTCTCCCCGTATGTATTCTCTATTTCAATTTAAATTCTACCAGTTTATACAGCATTAAGGGATGATATTTTGCTAAAAAAGAATGTTTTCACAATAATAAGTCAGCAATGATTTTAGAGGGTTCCTTTCCATGAAGCTGAGCGTGAAATTTTTCGACTTGATTTTGATAATGACGATGCCTTTGTGTATCCTGGAGGACAGTTACTATCTGCTCCTGTATCCTCTCCTGGTCTAACTGGTAGACTAAACCTGAGTCTAGTAGCTCTTCTAGGTTCACTTTTTCTTGTCCTGGCAGGGCGTTGTAAATAAAAATAGGTTTCCGTTTAAATAGACATTCACTGATTGTGACCCCTCCAGGTTTGGTGATAATCGCATCCACCCGATCATAAAGAAGATTCATTTTCTCCATACAATTGATATAGGAGTAAGGGGAAATATTGGTCTCACCCATTGATTTTAGTTTTTCATATAACCGCTGATTTTTTCCACATAAGACGATAAACCGGAGCTGATAAGGCGGTTTCAGCCTCGCTACTTTTTGAATAAGTTCCTCGATAGCCCCAACCCCTAGGTTCCCTCCCGCAATCAATACTGTCGGCACGTTTTTTTTATTTTGGAGTGGTTGTACACAGCTCTTCCTTATCTTTGAATGAACAGGAATCCCTGTTATGAAAATCCTCTCTTCCTCCACCCCTTTTTTGATTAAAAATTGTTTCATTTGCTGTGAAGCTACAAAGTGAAAATCAATTTCTTCTATACCCCAAAAACGATGGATAAAGTAATCGGTATACACATTGATTACAGGAATCGACAATCCTATTTCTCTTTTTAGATAATTCAACATATACGCTGGTAAGGCATGGGTACACACAATCAAGTCAGGCGTTTTTTCGTTTACTAGCCTTTTCATGAACGAAAGAAACAAAACCTCATATAATCGATATTGCTTCGGCTTCTCTCTATTCTTGCAGACTGACATTTTATATATAGCATTATATAAGCTAGGTAAAGTTTGAATCCAATGAAGATAGATGTTTGAAACAAGCGATTCCGTTTTCCCATAACTATAGGAAAGGATGTCGACCTTCTCACATTTTATCTCCGGACAGTGATGGTGAATCCCCTCCATTAAGGCATTCGCTGCATGGTGGTGACCAGAGGGAATTTGCAAAAAGGGTAAAAAAAGGACCGTTTTCGTTTTCTTCTTCATTAAACAGCCACCTCCCTGACATTGTGATTTAAAGTATCATACCCCCACACTTTTATAATATGGAAACCCACCCATGTATTTCATATAAAAAGATGATTCATTTTCCTGTATAATCTTCGTTATGGAAGGAGCTGATATTTTGAAATTCGTACTCATTGCATTTATGGTTATCCTAATTTTAACATTGATAAAAAAAGCCTATAAAAACACAAAAGATATTAAATTGAATGAAATGAAAATTAATCAAGATCCCTCAAACGCCTATAATCCAACCTTATCCATCCTTCAACTATCTGATTTACATCTTGAAAATATCTCGATTACTCCAGAAGAACTTTACGAAAAACTTAAAGATAAAAAAATCGATTTAATCGCTCTCACTGGAGACTTTCTCGATCGTAAGCGAACCATCCCGAAACTCGTCCCATATCTGGAGGTTCTAAACAAACTAGATGCAAAACATGGAATCTTTGCAGTACTTGGAAACCATGATTATGTCTTAAAAAAGGTTCACCTTGAAACTCTTATTGGGTTACTTGAAAAGTATAACTGCAAGGTATTACGAAATGAGAACGAGACAATTTCCATAAAGGGACAACGTGTAAACATCATCGGAATTGATGACTTTAGC
This sequence comes from Mesobacillus maritimus, assembly GCF_044803185.1. Lineage (GTDB taxonomy): Bacteria > Bacillota > Bacilli > Bacillales > Cytobacillaceae > Mesobacillus_B > Mesobacillus_B maritimus_B. Next base: position 2,270,227 of record NZ_CP085225.1, on the reverse strand, counting down.
ACGAAACGGAGCCAACTCGACTCTTCCTATAAAGAAATCCAACCAGGAACGAATCTTGTGTTAACTCATGATCCAAATATTGTTTTGCATATGCAAAACTATCACTTTGATTATTTGCTTTCTGGTCATTTTCACGGGGGTCAGATTTGTTACCCGAGGGCTTACCATCTTGCCAAAATGGGAAAACTAGCGAGAATGAACAAGATTAAAGGGTTTCATATGCAAGACGGAAAGCCCTACTATATTAGTGAAGGCCTTGGACAAACAGGCGTGAACATTCGAGTAGGTAGTCGCCCTGAAATTACCATCCATGAATTAGCCTTAACAACTGCTAAAAACCAAGGTCTTGAAGCCATCTAATCAGCTGCTATCTTTAGCAGCTTTTTTGCTTTATTGTCGGTACAATTTTGATAAAGTACTTTTAGACATTAATAAATAACTTGGTTTATGCTCCAATAAGGTTGTTGTGTTTGTAGTTGATTGCCTAGAAAGGAGTTCAATTGGTAAAAAAGCCATCCACTTAAACCACTTGTAAATAGGGTGAGATATGGTTACAACCTCAAAACCCAATCGAGAACATCCTTTATTTAACATCGTAATTCCAATTATTCCTTTAATTTCGTTCGCATGGTAATGATTCATGATAAAGGTCTCAAGGTCAGGTAACGACCTTTGGACCAATTGATATATCCTTTTCCCCCTCCGAAGTTCACTTTTAATATCCTTCAATTCCTTTAACAGTTTGACGTTGTGAAGATGGATTTTGACGAGTAAATCATTCCGATTGATAGGCGTTCCGTCCGACAGTAAGATATTTTTCCCCTTATATCGAGTTAACCTAACCCTTAAGATATTATTTTTACAAGGTAAATAAGTAAGACGTGAACAATAATAATAAATAGGGTCCAGGATACTCCAGAAGGAGAGGATACAACTTCGCATTCTCTTGTTCTCCTTTTTTCCTGATGTATAGTACTTTTATCCTAATTGAACATTCTTAATATAACCAGAATTGTCAAGCAAAATGTTCTTTTATTTAAACTTCCAAAAGAAAAGCAATTTACACTCCAAGAGGGTTTAATAGAAGAATCCCCTCCGCAAAAAAGCGTTTAAAAAGCCGTTCCACAATTGTTGGAACGGCTTTTTAGCTTTTGTTAGTAGCAATTGCAAATTACTCTCCAAATAGCAAATAAACCCGCGCTTCATATGGTAGCAAATTTATTTGTTCTCCTAGGGAGACTTCGCCACGTTCATAATTACTAATCAACAAATTGGCTGACTTGTATTGAATTGAGTCAGGCAATTTAAAGACAGGCTCATTTTCGTAGAAGTTACAAATAACAAGCAAGGTTTGATTTCTCAAGGTTCGCTTGTATGAAAATATTTCCGGATGGTCTTCATTCAATAGGTCATACCCTCCGTAGACAATGATTTCATGGTCTTTTCGGAGTTGAATGAGCTTGCAATAATAATGATAAATCGAATTTTGTTTGGTCAGTTCCTGCTCCGCGTTTATTTCGGTATAATTCGGATTCACTTTCATCCAAGGTGTTCCTGTCGAAAACCCGGCATTCGTACTGGAATTCCATTGCATGGGAGTCCTCGAGTTATCTCGCCCTTTTACATAGATGCTTTCCATGATTTTTTCTTCCGGAATTCCTTCCTCTTTTTGCTCACGATAAAAATTGTGTATTTCGATATCACGGTAGTCGTTTATCGACTCAAATTGAATATTGGTCATCCCTATTTCTTCGCCTTGATAAACATAAGGAGTTCCCTTCATCATATGAAGGAGGGTTGCGAGCATTTTGGCCGATTCAACACGATATTCCTTATCATTGCCAAAGCGCGACACAGACCGTGGTTGATCGTGATTATTAAAATAAAGACTGTTCCACCCCTTATCTTCAAGTGCTTTTTGCCACTTTGTTAGGTTTAGTTTTAAATCGAGTAAATCTAATCGCTTCAAATCCCACTTTCCATAGGGACCATTGTCTAACCCCATATGTTCAAACTGAAACACCATATTTAGTTCTTTCCGCGATTCTTCCGTGTAAAGGCGGGCGAGCTCTGGAGTAACACCTGGCATTTCCCCTACTGTCATGACATCGTAAGCAGAGAGCACTTGATGATTCATTTCTTGTAAATAGTCGTGAATATTGGGGCCGTTTCGATAAAACTTACTTCCTGAGGCATACTTCTTCCCTGGTTTAGGTTCCCCATCCTGCAGGATTTCAGGTTTAGAAATAAAATTAATCACGTCCATTCTAAAACCATCAATCCCTTTGTCTAACCACCATTTCATCATCTCATACACTTCTTGGCGAAGCTTTGGATTTCTCCAATTTAAGTCTGGCTGTTTTTTAGAGAATAAATGCAAATAATATTCATTTGTTGTTGCATCATATTCCCATGCAGAACCTCCAAAGTTCGAATACCAATTTGTTGGTTCGCGGTCATCCTTGGCGGGCCTCCAAATATAATAATCTCGATACGGATTATCCTTCGATTTCCTAGCCTCAACAAACCACGAATGTTCATCAGAGCTATGATTGATAACCAAATCCATGATCAGTTTCATCCCGCGTTTATGGATCTTTGCCAGTAGCTCTTCCCAATCCTTCATGGTCCCAAACTCGTCCATAATATCCTGATAATCACTAATATCGTATCCATTGTCATCATTGGGAGATTTGTATACTGGCGATAACCAAATAACATTGATTCCTAAGTTTTTTATATAATCAAGTTTTGAAATGATTCCTTGCAAGTCACCGATACCATCCCCATTGCTGTCCATGAAACTTCTCGGGTAAATTTGATAGACCACACTTTGTTTCCACCAAGTTTGATTCATCCATCTCAACTCCTAATCTTCCTCCAAGTATCCTTTAGCTATGTTATACGTGGCTGTTGATTTCTGCTCCGGGCACTTCGCTTTCCTCGTGCGTCCTTTATAATAACCAACAATAGGCTTTCACATAAAATCCTTACTATTTTATGTGAAAGGAGCCTACCTAAACCGGCAGGCTCCCATATTCTTCATCTTGTTTTATTGTGTTTTACGTGTTTTACCAAGTATGAACGTTAGGATAAAAGGAACGATGATGACAATCGCCATCCCGATGAAGAAGGATCCCCAGTTCTTAGGAAAAATCGATAAAAAGGCAGGGAGTCCACCGACTCCAATTGATGGAGCTTGTACGCCGGCCATTGCGATAAATGCACCAGCTAAAGCTGAACCAATAATCGCTGAGATAAAAGCAAAACGGAATCTTAAATTGACCCCAAACATAGCTGGCTCTGTAATACCAAGATAAGCTGAAACGGCTGAAGTCGCACTTAAACTTTTTAACTTTTCATCTTTAAGCACAAAGAACATCGCTAATGCTGCTGTACCTTGCGCTATATTGGAAAGAGCGACCATAGGCCATAAGAAGGTCCCACCCGTACTCCCGATAAGTTGAAGGTCAACAGCCAAGAATGTATGGTGCATTCCGGTAATAACAAGTGGTGCATAAAGGCCACCATATATTAATCCACCAAGCAATGGAGCTACATTAAAGATTCCTACAACTGCGTTGGTAATTCCATTACCAATTGCAAAGGTTATTGGACCTATTGCAATAAAGGAGATAAATCCTGTGACCAAGAGAGCAATAGGTGCCACAAGTAAAAGCTGGAAAGCATCAGGAATTTTATTCCTTAATGCTTGCTCTATCCTAGCCAAAACATAGGACGCGATTAAGACGGGTAAAACTTGACCCTGATACCCCACCTTTTGAATCTCCAACCCAAAAAGATTCCAAGTAGGAATTTCGTCGGTAGCTCCATACCCCCATGCATTTAATAAATCAGGGTGAACTAGCATTAAACCTAGAACAATTCCGAGTAAAGGGCTGCCACCAAACCGATTCACTGCAGACCATCCAATTAATCCAGGTAAGAAAGTAAAGGCGGTATTTGCAATCAGGTTAATGATGCTGGCAACATCAGCCCATTGTGGATAAACATCCACGATTGCTTCCTCAAAGAAAATCCCTGGGCCTGTGAGGATATTGTTAATCCCCATCAGTAAACCCGCTGTAACAATCGCAGGTAAGATTGGGATGAAAATATCTGCTAGTGTTTTAATTGCACGCTGCAATGGATTCAAGTTTTTCGCAGCCTCATCCTTTATCTGTTGTTTGGATGACTCGCCAATACCTGTGATGGCAACCATTTCTTTATATACTTTATCGACGGTTCCTTGTCCGATGACTACTTGGAATTGTCCATTTGTAGAGAAAGACCCTTTTACTAAATCCACATTTTCCAATGCTTCTTTATCAACCTTGCCTTCATCCTTTAATGCAAAACGTAAGCGTGTAACGCAGTGGGTAGCAGCTGAAATATTTTCTTTCCCACCTACTGCTTGGATGATTTTCTCTACTGAATCTTTGTTTACACTCATGGATCTACCCTCCTATTACCAACTTAAAGTGACACAATCATCATGATTCTAAGGATTAATAAGATGTCTCTTTTACCCTTTGTTTACAACTCGAATATTATTCCCGTCTCTCTTATGTTGACTACGACCATCTAGTTTGCAGACATTTTGCTAGCTCATACATAATAAACACGCCTCTATTTATTAAAAGGGTGAGAGAGTACCACGGATAGTGAGTACTGGAGTAGATATCATTGGTATAAAAGAGCCATTTTAAGTTTAAGATTGGGATTGAAACAAATTTTTCACAACTCACACAAACATAATCATCGACAAGCCTTTATACTTGAATGGAACAACTAAGGAGGTAGGCTATGAAAAAATCATTTTTATTCTTGATGCTGCTATTGGTTGGGGCATTTATCATTGGATGTTCGAATGACGGTCCGCTAACACTGCATGATGATCAAGGAACTGAAGTACAGTTCGAAAATATGGAACAACCTGCGTTAGTGTTTTTCTTTACAGGAGTGGAATGAGACTATTGTAAATCGCAGCTGGTCGAGCTGCAAAATAGTAAAGCACTCTTTAGTGAATTTCCTGGAAACATATATGCTGTGAGCGTTTCAACTGAAAGAGATCATACAAACTTAAAGAAGCAATTAAATTTAGACTATCCACTTGTATCTGATGATAAATTAGAGCTAATTAGAAAAGTGGAATTAGTGGATCCGAATGCGCCTAAATCACTTCGTGGTTTTGCGGTTTTGGATAAGGATGGGAATGTTCTCCATTCACAAGAACTAGATCCATTCGGAAATGAAGCGGCAAACATCTTTTCCTATGCTGCTGAACTACTTACAAACGAATAACGGACGAGAAAAAAGCGTTAGAAACTCGTTAGAGTCCTGACGCTTTTTTCTTTTTATCCATATTCTAAAAGGATGGAAGTTCATCTAGGTTGTTTTCTTTTATGCCGTCCGGCTCACTGCGGATGATATCTCTCCCATACTTATGAAAGACATCAACATGTGCCAGCATCCCTGCTTTAGCTTGCTCAAGTGCTGTAATATAGTCCAGCTCTTGCCCGTTCTCAGTTTTAAAGGCGATGATATCTCCATCATCATTTTTCCGAACAGCGACAATCTTTTCTTTTCCGTAATTGCTTTCTATTCCTGACTCCACAGAGGCTTGTTCTTCCCCTTGTTGCTTATACTCATTAAAAATTTGGTTAAAGTCTTTTGATCCCACAAAAACACCTCCCGAACATATGTTTAATTTGTGCAACGAGAGGTTTATTATGTATAACAGACTTATCTCCATTTAAGATTACTTCTATCTATTCTCAAATCCTCCACCCCATAACTCCCTACCACCGGTATGGCCATTATGTTGATGATAATCTTCATCTACTAGCTGCAACTTTCCCGGTTCTTCATGGTGGTGCCATGCGTAACCGTCTGGAGTATTGCCTTTTAGTAATTCCTCGATATCCTCGGTATCTAAGCCTAACTCATCGATAAGGTCTGGATTGGCTTTTATAGTGTTATACAACACTACATTTGCATATGAAAAATGAACAAGGTCAGATTGCAGATATAAGCTTTCAGGGAGCTGTACTTCAAAACCAACGTCAAATACGGGAAATGTGCCAGTCACTTCTCCGATTGGTAATTCAATTGTCTTTTCCACAAAAGGGACCTTATTTTGACTTGTTAATTCTTCATTGGGCGGCGGCTGTTTCTCCTCAACACTATTGCTTTCTGTTTCCTTTAAGGGGTTGATGCTCCCTACAGCCATAATAGCGACAAAGCCTGCTTTCCCTTTCTCCTTCACCCCTCCTCCAAATGAAACACCTACTTGTTTAAAAGAAACAGTATCATTTGGCTGTTTAATTGCATGAAAAGCAGAACTCTTCAAATCGTCCTTGCCCTCTAATTTGACTGTCTCCTCGTTTGAAAAAACCTCATATGCACTTTCAACACCTCTATCGATACTTTGACCCGCTGTACCGAAAGCCATTTTGGAGCCTTTGGTTATCCCGTCCCCGACACCCTCTATCCAGTCAGACTTCATCGATTTACCTGCTAGCTTTACTCCCCCTCCAATCAGAGAGCCTGCTATATACACCATCCCTTTACCTAACGTTTGAAAGAAAGCCATCATTACCTCCTATATAAAAATAACTAACATTGGAAAATCATAAGTTTATTTATAAAACGATCTATTAGTCATGATTGCCAAATTACAAATTCTCCATAATGGAAGAAGACAAAAAAGTAGACAAAGTATTTTTTTGAACTAGTATTTCATAATGTAAACTCCAAAAAAATCCCCCAAAGAATTTCTTTGGGGACGGTGTTTGCCAGCAAAAAACTCCTAATATGACTTCCAAGAAAGCTTGCTAGCTTTATTATAACGATTTTCTACCTCGCTCCAATTGACAACATTCCACCAATTTTCCACATACTTAGCCCGCTCGTTTTTGTATTGAAGATAGTAAGCATGCTCCCATACATCAAGTACAAGCAAAGGAATCGTATCCCATTGGGTTAAATTTTGGTGTTTTTCAGCGGTTAAAATCTCCAATCGTTGTGATCGTGGAGCCCATACGAGAATCGCCCAGCCAACCGCTTCAACATTTTTGGCGGCTTCTGTAAAATGGTTTTTAAACTGATTGAAGCTTCCAAAAGTGTTGTTTATCGCATTCATTAATTGTCCTGATGGTTTGCCGCCGCCATTCGGACTCATGACGTTCCAAAAAATAGTGTGTAAGTAATGACCAGATCCGTGAAAAGCAGCCTCACGTTCCCAATGCTTTATGAGACTAAAGTCTCCTTTTTCTCGAGCTTTTTTCATTTCATTTTCAGCCTTATTCAATCCATCTACATAACTTTGATGATGCTTCGAATGGTGCAACCGCATAATTTCCTCAGCGATGACTGGCTCTAATGCATGATAGGCATACGGAAGCGGAGGTAATCTGTGTCCTCCTAGTGGGACTGGCTTTAAAGCTTCTGTATCCTGACGGACCAAATCTGTTTCTATTTCTGTTTCTTGAAGCAAGAATTGAAACTCTTCATGTAAACTTGTGGCCTGTTCATATAATGTCGCTTCATCTACGAGACTTTCTTCTGTGTTCACTTCATTCATTAATGAAACCAGTTTATTTTCCCAATCTGCTAACACAGGTTCGTCAATTCTGTGGGTTAGCTGTTCTAAAGCTGTTTTAAAAGTATCTTCAATCTCTTCACACCAATTGGCCAAAATCTCCCTATATGGCTGTTCAATCAATGGTTTCGCCTCCCTTGGTTAAACATCTTTAACACAGTATGAGATATAACCGGAAAAGGTTACCATTGAGAAGGGAGACTAAATAATCTTTGAAAGCACCAACATTTCCCTTATTGTTCGCCTGTTTTTGCAAGCGGCTGAGGATAGCTGGGTACAGTCTGTTTCTTTTTAATGGGATTGCCGTTTTTCTTATATGCATGCCAATATGCTCCTGCGATAAACACAGAACCTCCTACCGCATTCCCTAGGAGGACAGGGAAAAAGTTCCCAATATACTCCAACCAAGTAAAGTGCCCTGCGAATATAGCTGCTGGAATCACAAACATATTCGCCACAACGTGCTGGAATCCTAAGGCGACGAATGCCATCGTTGGAAACCAAATTCCAACCATTTTTCCGATTAAGTCGTCTGAGGAATAGCAAAGCCAAACAGCTGCCGCAACTAACCAATTACAACCGATTCCTGAAATAAATGCCTGTAAAAACGTTGCTTCTAATTTATGTTCGGCAATGGAAACAGTCTCTGCCATATAAGGGGGCGTTTCTGTTAGACCAACGATATGTCCGAAAAAGTAGGCGATAAAAATAGCTCCCATAAAGTTACTAATTGCTACCAAAGTCCAGTTTGAAAAAACCTTGCCGAGCTGGACTCTGTTGGCAAGCCTAGCAAACGGAACAGCCATCATATTTCCTGTTAATAATTCTCCTCCAACCAATAACGTGAGAATTAGTCCAATTGGGAACACAGAGGCCCCGACTAAACTACTTAATCCTTCTAAGCTTTCGGGTAATACAGCCGTCACCCTAATGGAGAGTAAATAACCTAAAGCAATAAATGCTCCTGCTTGAAAACCCAATATCATAATTTTCAATAATGGATACGTGGTTTTGTTCACACCTGTTTCTACAATTTTTTCGATGTTTGTTTCTGAATTCCTGTAAGCCATAAACAATGCGCCTCTTTTTCTAAATATTTTAATTTATTGTGAAGTGTTTCACATAAATAGAATTCACTAATAAATTCCATTCTTTCATCTCTCCTATATTTTACTACTTTCTATTTAGAAAACCCGATTAAAATATTACAATTTAATAGAAATTCATCTGATATGATGGTAAATGGATTAAGTTTTTATGCTAGAATGCTTGTAAGCGCATGGTAGTTAGCTGCCTTGACTCCTTAAACAAAGAGAAAATATTAGGACGGAGCAATTGTTGATCATGATACTTTTAATAGACAACTATGATTCCTTTACATTCAATCTGGTCCAATACATTCGTGAACTAGGTGAACACGTCATTGTGAAACGAAATAACCAAATATCGTTAGCTGAGATAAACGAAATGCAACCTACTCATATTCTTCTTTCTCCTGGACCCGGAAATCCTGATGCTGCTGGTATTTGCTTAGATATAGTAAAAACCTTTCATCCGCATATTCCAATACTTGGTGTTTGCCTCGGTCATCAAATTATTGCCCAATCGTTTGGTGGAAAAGTCAAAAAGGCCTTGCAGCCGATGCATGGAAAAACCACCATGATTGATCATGACCAAAGAGGAATATTTCAAGACCTGCCAACCCCGTTACAGGTAGCAAGGTATCATTCCTTGATTGTTGATGAAGAATCTTTGCCTAGTTGCCTAGAAATCAGCGCAAGGGCGAAGGATGGAGAAGTAATGTCTATCCGGCATCGGGAACTGGAGGTAGAAGGAGTTCAATTCCACCCCGAGGCCATCCTAACGGAAAAAGGGGTAGAAATGTTAGCCAACTTTTTCTTACCTAAACAAAAAAAAGCTAAAGGAAGATTCAAAAAAAGATGACACATCGAGACCCGCTCTTATCGTTTGAGTTTGCTACTTCAGAAGGATCAATAAAACCTCTTACATTTCAAAAACCGCTAAAAGTATATAAAGCTTATAAAATCGAAGACGTACTCCCGAATTTAGAACGAGTACAAGCTGAAATCCAAAAAGGATACTATGCAGCCGGATTTTTATCATACGAAAGTGCTCCAGCATTCGATCCTGCTTTTAAAGTGCAAGGTGGAGGAACGATGCCACTCCTATGGTTCGGAATTTTTACAGAGCCTCAGGAAGAAGCAATCTCCAGCTCTGGAGCATACCATCTATCAGAATGGGCCCCATCAGTAAATAGATGCGAGTTTGATTCTGTCATTCAATCTATAAAACACTCTATCGAAATTGGCGATACTTATCAGACTAATTATACCCTGAGGATGTGTTCGCAGTTTCAAGGCGATGATATCGCTTATTTTGAAACCTTAAAACGCGCACAATCCTCTAATTATTGTTCCTATGTTCATACTGGCGAGCATAGTATTTTATCCGCATCACCTGAGTTATTTTTTAGATTAAAAGGAACAGAACTTACCACCCGGCCAATGAAAGGAACCATTAAAAGAGGAAACTCCACGGAAGAGGATAAGCTAAATGCCAACTGGCTCTACCATTCTGACAAAGATCGCGCTGAAAATGTGATGATTGTCGACCTGCTTCGAAATGATTTAGGGATGATTGCTGAAACTGGTTCTGTCAAGGTTGAAAAACTATTTGAGATTGAACAATACCCAACCGTTCACCAAATGACTTCAACAATCAAAGGAAAAGTACCGGAAAACACCCAACTCAGCGACATTTTCAAAGCTCTTTTTCCTTGTGGGTCTATTACAGGAGCACCAAAGATTAGCACAATGGAGATTATTGCTGATTTAGAAACCGCGCCGCGGGAAGTTTACTGTGGAGCGATAGGGTATATCACTCCAAATAAGGAGGCCATTTTTAATGTTCCCATCCGGACCGTCTTGATTGAACAGGAAACCGGGAAAGCAACGTATGGTGTTGGTGGTGGTGTCACATGGGATTCAACAAGTGAAGGAGAATATCATGAGGTCCTAGCAAAGGCAAGCCTACTAACAGCAAATAGACCGGAGTTTCAGTTGCTCGAAAGCCTTTTATTACATGAGGGGCAATACTTCTTGCTTGAAGAACATCTTCAACGTCTCGAAAATACAGCTACCTACTTTGGGTATCAATACAGTCGAGAAAGAGTAGAAAAGGACCTTGCAGAACTTGCTGCTTCTACATCAGGTGATAAAGTAAAGGTTCGACTTTTAGTCGCAAAGGATGGGAAGATAACACTAGATGCTCATCCTCTTTCACAGTTTGAGGAATCGCTAACGGTTATGCTTGCTGATGAACCTGTCGATAAAAATAATCCCTTTCTTTATCATAAGACAACAAACCGAGAGATCTATTCGTATTTTCAAGGAAAGAAACCAGCTGAAGTTTTTGATGCTCTTTTGTGGAACGAGGATGGAGAGTTAACAGAGTTTATTAATGGAAATGTTGTCTTGGAGATGGACGATTGTTATTGGACTCCGCCGATTGAAAGTGGATTACTATCTGGTACCTACCGTGATATGCTGATAAAAAATGGAGAAATTCAGGAGCGAACATTAACGCTTGGAGATTTGCATAAGAGTAAAAGGATTTGGTTTATTAATAGTGTACGGAAGTGGGTTGAAGTGCGACTTATTAATACTGGACAGGAGGATAACCAGTATTAATATGTTGCTTTATTAAACTTGGTTGTGGATTTCCGCTCCATGCGATTTTTTTGAGGGTTTTATAGGTATGCTCGCCATTGGCGATGATGTGAAATTTTATTACAGATACCTTTTCTTAGGGTTTTTTCGTTACTGCAAAATTGGAGCGCGTTTTGGTCGATATAAGGGGAGGTTTTCCCCTTATTTGCAGAATGGAGCGCATTTCGGTCGATATAAAGGGAGATTTTCCCCTTATGCAAATAAAAATCCTCCATTTTCACTTTTTTCGAATGAATAGCGGGAATTTCTCCGCTTATTTAGGCCATTTTCAATGCTATTTACTCATTAAGCGGAATTTTTCCCTCTATTATTCTTAACAGTCAAAAAGGCAAGTAGGAATAGTGATAAGAGCATGGCATGCTTCAAAATGATCGCCCTGATTTTTGCTTTTTGCACCTCAAAAAGAGCCTTAGCCCTTCTTAAAAATAGGGCTAAGGCTCCTTATGCTTGTAGAATCTATTATCCATTCTGAGCGATTAACAGCTCAATTTCTTCTTTTGTTGGCAGAGCCGAGATGGCACCCTTTCCGGTTGTGGTCAGAGCCCCACTAGCGTTTGCAAAGCGGAGAACCTCCTCATGATTTAAACGAAGCAGTTCTTCTACGTTTGATGGGTTGGCACTCATTTCTAATAGCTTAAATAATAGCCCTCCAATAAAAGCATCCCCAGCCCCAGTTGTGTCCTTAACCTCAACTGAATATCCGTTTGATGTATATTGGTTTGCTTTGAAAACCAGATCTGCACCTGAAGCACCCTTGGTAAAAACTACCACTTTAACATTTCCAATGAACAAGGATTGTAGCGCCTTCTCCACATCTTCTATTCCCGTAATGAATTCAAGCTCCTCATCAGAGACCTTTACAATATCAGCGAACGGTAAAAACTCAAGAATGGCATGTCGGCATTCTTCCTGGCTTTTCCAAAGCGGGAGCCGGACATTTGGATCGAAGCTGACCAAACCACCCGCGTTTGATACAGCTGTAATTGCTTTCTTATGTGCATGCTTCATGGGGCTCTCCACTAAATCTACCGAGCAAAAATGGAGAATATCACCCGCACTAAACCATTGTGGATCAATTTCATCCTCACTTAAGAGCATATCAGCAGATGGATTTCGATAAAATGAAAAATCGCGCTCGCCATTTTCCTGTAGAGAAACAAAGGCTAAGGCCGTATTCGCTTCATCTGTACGAAGAATTTTATTTGTGTTTACTCCTGCCTTCGCAAGTTGATCTACCAAGAAATCACCAAAGGCATCTGTTCCTAACTTAGAAATCATTTCTGCCTCTTGACCATACTTAGCAACCGCTGCTGCTACATTCGCAGGTGCTCCACCAGGAGCTCTTTCAAAAGCTGTAACGTCCTTTAATGCAACCCCTTTTTGAAGGGGAATAAAATCAATTAATACTTCACCGATTGAAAAAAGATTTCCCATTCTGTCTGTCACCCCATTAAAATATTACTATCGTTTAACCAGCTATCTCCCATTTAACCACTTTTACACTCGTTTGACCTTGATTGGCAAATAAGCGGATGCCTTGGCTGTTTTTATCTGGAAAGATTCTCCCTGTAAACACTTCTTCCCCGTCATTGACAAACACTTCTATGGAAGAGGTATCAACAAAAATTCGGAATGATACTGTCTTAGCATCCAACTTACATTTTCGAACAGTACCGAATTTCTCTGCGAACGGTTGCCCTGAATGAGTCCGGTCAAAAACCACTTTTTTCTCAACAGCATCATACTTGATGACGGTCTTTTCATTTTCCCCTACTCGGAGCTCGAGACCAAATTCTTTCGCAGTACTTGCGGAGAATTCTGCAATCATTTCAAATGTCTCACTTTCAAAGTCTTCAAGGGTGATAGCTTCATTCCTTACTATTTTTTCTGCTTCCATTCTTTCACTGCGAAGCAATTTTAATTCATCAACTGGTTGTTGAATTAACTTCCCGTCTTTAATGGATAATTCCCTCGGAAGAGTCAAACAATGCGCCCAGCCATTTTTATCAGTAGGATAATCAATTTCTGGTAAACCCATCCACCCTACTAAAATTCGACGACCTTTAGCATCCATTGTTGTTTGTGGTGCATAAAAGTCAAATCCTCTATCAAGTTCTAAAAAATGCCCATGAGTAAGTTCTTTCGTCTCTATATCTATCGGTTGGCCAATTACATAACCAGACTGATAAATATTCTGATAAGCATCCCCTTCAGCCTCTAGACCTTGGGGAGAAAAAATCAGAACCCCTTGTTCATCCATCTCAAAATAATCGGGGCACTCCCACATATACCCAAAATTCTCTAGGTCAGTTTTCATTTCTCCAACAAACTGCCAATCTACTAGATTATCTGAACGATATAAAACCACACACCCTGTTTCATTTTCTCTTTGCGCACCAATTACTGTATAAAACTCATCTTCTTGTTTCCAAATCTTCGGATCGCGAAAATGATCGGTATATCCACTTGGAACATCACCAATTACAGGATTATCCATCTTAATAATATCCCCGTTTTGATTCATAACCGCCAAGCATTGATACGGATGGCGATTCCAGTTCTGGTCACGGGTGTTTCCTGTATATAAAAGGTAAAGCTTCCCCTCATGCTCAAGGGCACTACCTGAGTAAGCACCATGACTGTCAAACTCATTTGATGGCTCAATCGCCATTCCGACGTTTTCCCAATTTACAAGGTTCGTTGATTTCGTATGATACCAATGCTTCAATCCATGAACAGGACCGAGCGGAAACCATTGATAAAACAGATGATATTCTCCGTTAAAATAAGCAAAACCATTTGGATCGTTTAATAGCCCTGTTACTGGTTGAATATGAAAAGACTGTCGCCATGGACACTGATTCACGATGTTGGCTAGAGCTTGAATTTCTTCTTTTGTTACATCATCCATTTTTCTATATCGTTGTTCTTTTGTCCATTCCATGCTGTTTCACTCCTAATAATGAAGAAAGGAGAATCATGGGATTCTCCTAATCATTCTTTTTTCATTAGGCTCTTTTCTCTAACTTTGTTGCTGTTGAAAATGAAAACTAATTGTTATGACAACCTTTATACTAGAACCAGCCAACAATTATGAGAAAAGAGCTTGCAAGTTTACTTTTTAACATTCAAAATAGCTGTTCCTACGTTAAAATCGGCTTTAAGTAGTAAAAATCGGCACTAAGATTTTTACAATTTTAACAACAATCCTTACGAAAACAGTTTTTCCTTATGCTGCTTGTTCAGAACGCTGTGTAGCTGTTTTTTTAGCATCTCTTTTCGCTAAAATGATTGTGACCCCAAAGGCTACTGCAAACGAAATCGCCATTCCGATGATGTAAGATACAATTGTATCAGGACGAATGGAAATGATACCTGGGAGACCAGCAGCACCTAAGGCCGTTGCTTTTACCTGGAACAAGGTAACAAAGCCTGAGGAGACTCCTGCACCAATAAGGGCACCGATAAATGGATACCGTAATTTCAGGTTAACCCCAAACAGAGCTGGTTCGGTAATCCCTAACAACGCAGAGATTCCCGCCGCTGAAGCTGTCCCTTTGATTTTGGCATTTTTCGTTGTTTTTAACACGGCAAGTGTCGCCGCTCCCTGCGCGATATTTGACATCGCTGCAATAACGAAAATAAAGGAACCACCTGTTTTTACAACATCTGCTAATAATTGTGTTTCTACGGCAATGAAACTATGATGCATTCCGGTAATGACGATTGGTGCATAAAACAGACCGAAAACAATACCGCCAATCGCACCAGTAGTGTCATACATCCAAACGATTCCATCTGTTAATAAGTTCCCAGCTGAGCGGGTTAGTGGTCCTACTAATGTAAAGGTCAAAATACCAGTAATAAAAATCGAAAATAAAGGCGTTAATAAATTATCTAAAGCAGACGGAACAAACTTACGTAAGAAGGTTTCTGTTTTCGCTAAAATATATGAGGAGGCAAGAACAGGTAATACCGTACCCTGATAGCCAACCTTTTCAATTTCCAAGCCAAATAGATTCCACACAGGAACTTCATTATCAAGTAAAGCCGCTCCATAGTTATATCCATTTAACAAATCAGGGTGAACCATTAACATTCCAAGAGTCGCTCCAAGGAATGGATTTCCCCCAAATCGCTTTGTTGCCGAAAAGCCGATTAAAATCGGTAAAAAGACAAAGGCAGCATTTGCAAATGTATTAATGAGCGCTGCTAAATCAGCCATTTCTGGGTTTGCGTCCACTAATGATTGTCCTTCAATAAAAAGGTCCGGTGCTGTTAGGATGTTATTGATTCCCAT
Organism: Mesobacillus maritimus; assembly: GCF_044803185.1. Taxonomy (GTDB): domain Bacteria; phylum Bacillota; class Bacilli; order Bacillales; family Cytobacillaceae; genus Mesobacillus_B; species Mesobacillus_B maritimus_B. The sequence goes on along the minus strand of NZ_CP085225.1, from coordinate 2,254,575 downwards.
TAACAAACCACCAGCTACAATGGCTGGAATAATCGGCACAAAGATGTCTGACAGCATTTTAACGAATTGTTGAATCGGGTTCAGTTTCTTCGTTGCCGCTTCTTTTACATCACTCGTCGACATTTCCGTTTGTCCAGATAACTTTGCCAAGTGCTTATAAACTTCATTTACCGTACCTGACCCTAAAATAATTTGAAATTGACCACCAGTTGAAAAGGTCCCTTTTACTTCATCCATTTGATCAAGCTTCGCTTGGTCAACGACCGATTCGTCATTTAAAACAAGACGTAATCGTGTTGCACAATGAGCTGCAGCCGATAGGTTCTCTTGACCACCAATTGCTTCTAATACTTCCTGTGCTATTTTTTTATGATCCATCTTATTTCCCCTCCTATTTGCTTAGAGAGGAACCGGTTCCGTTAATGACTAAAAAATAAAACCCTTATGACAGGAACCGGTTCCAATTTTATCTAAAAAAATATATTAATTTAACGAGAAACCGATTTCATTGTTTAAACCTTTGGATTGGTTCTCTTGAATGGAACCGGTTTCGTTGATTGTATTATAGAACATGATTCTTTCTGGTGTCAACGCTTTCTCTCTCGATAATTTCATATTTTGAAATGGTTAATTTTTCTACAGGCCGTTCATTTACGAGGTCAACAATATGCCTGGCAGCTGTTTGTCCTGCCTCTTTGTAAAAAAACTTTGCTGTCGTTAAGCTAGGATGAATGATTTCTGTGACCTCATAGCCGCCAAACCCTGTAATCGCTAAATCCTTTGGGATTGCCAGCCCCTCTGAATAGGATGCCTTAAGAACACCAAGGGCGATATTATCTGTAGCACAGACGAAAATGGACGGTTTTGATTCCTCGATAATTTTACTAGCACTAGCTTGCGCAGCAGGGATATTAAACTCCGTCTCATAGTAGTTAACCTGGCATTCTGGCCCCTCCAGGATTGCCTGTTTAAATCCTTGTTTCCGTTTCACTCCTACCGCAATATCCTTTTCAGTTACCCCTAAATAAGCAATGTTCCGATAGCCTTTCTCTAGAACATACCTCCCCATTGCATAACCAGCATGATAATCGTCATGAATAAGACTATAAAATTCCTCATGCTCTTGTCCAATAAGGAGGACAGGAATCTGAACTGACTCAAAAGCTTGGATATGTCTGTCTGTAATTTCAGTAGCCAAAAGAATAATTCCCGCCATTTTTTGATTGGCAAAGCTATATATACTCTCAATTTCGCGATCCAAACTTTGGCTTGTATTGGAGATAAGCATCTGATAATTCATTTTCTTTAATTGCTCATCAATGCCGATTAACGTTTGCGAAGAAGCGTAGGAGTCAAGCCTCGGAACAATCGTGCCAATGATATTTGTTTTCTTTGCTTTTAGGCTTTGGGCAAATGGGTTAGGAGCATAACCGGTTTCCCTGATCGCCTCTTCAATTTTCTTTCTAGTGGCTTCCCCTACAGAGCCTCCATTTAAAAATCGAGATACGGTACTCTTTGCAACTCCTGCAATTTTGGCAATATCTGAAATCGTGCTACTCATCTATTTCAACCTCACAACATTTAGTATTCATACCATCATTATAGTATATTTTCTCTTCACAATTCGAATAGAAGAAGCCAGCTCCCTTGAAAAGGAGAGCATCCGTTTTTAATCCATTATTCTTTCAATCCCTGATGAATATAAAATAACGTTTTATTAAGCAAGCGGGGATGCTCATTCAGGAGTTGGTGGTCTCCCCCATGAATGAGACGGACTTGGCAGTTAGGGAATTTCTTTTGTATAAAAGTCAGATTATAGTTCCAGTCCACAGTTCGGTCTCGATCGCCTTGAATGACGAGAACTTCCTCATAGCACTTTTTGTAGTCTTTTACTTTCTTATTCCATGTCCTTAGTGCTTCAAACCAAACGATAGGTAATTTATGATGTTGAAGAGGGTCTTGTTTAACAAAATCTAAATAGGTAGAATCTGAGGAATTCCTTTTAAACACACGGGTCAATTGGTACACAAAGGGCTTAATCAGCCTAATACCCAACTTTGAAAGATACCATTGATGGGAACGAATCAGTGGTGAAACTAGTATCACCTTTTGAAATGTAGCTTGTTTCCTTAATAAATAGTCAATAATAATCGCTCCGCCTGTACTGTGGGCCACAACATGAACGGGTAATGCCGTCTTCCTTTTTGCCCATTGGTTTACTTCATGAAAAACCTCTACATAATCATGAAAATCTATTATCTCTGCTCTAGCCCCACTAGACAATCCATGTCCCTGCAAATCATAAGTTATGACTAGGTATTGCTTATGTAACAAATCATTTATTAGGTTCTTCATGGACCCGCTGTGGTCCAAATAACCATGAACAACAATTACCATCCCTATTGGTGTTGATGGGGTGAACGATTGAATAAAGATTTTCTCCTCCCCGTACTTTAAAAATTCATAATCGTGCTCAATCTCCTCCGTATGAATTCCATAGAACTCTAAATAGTGATTTATATCTGTACTAGTAAGAAGATTAGGTACATGTTTTAATTTAGTCTCTTTTCCTCGTCCCATTTTCCACATCCTTATCACCTCAACTAACCACTTTCAATCCGATTGATTACATAGTCTCCTTATCATAACAAAATTCAAGCGACATGGTTATATTTACCTATAACGGCCAATAAAATTGTAAAGGCTTAAACTTTATAGGAGGTGTTACCCTTGAGGGTTGGGGTCCTTTTTCTCAAAATGGCAGCCTTGTATTTCTTAATAGGTGTGGGAATGGGTCTTACGATGGAAATCATCGGAGATCAACGACTAGGTGGAGCACATGCTCATATTAATCTAGTTGGTTGGGCTTCTATGGGTCTATTCGGCATTATTTATGTTCTATTCCCGAGAGCGGGAGAATCGGTATTGGCAAAGCTCCACTTCTGGCTTTATAACATTTCACTTCCATTATTTATGCTAGGATTATGTTTTGTTCTTTTAGGGAATACATCTTTAATGTTTCTGTTAATGATTTTCCCTAATGTTTTGGTTCTAAGTGTGTTGTTATTTGTGATCAATGTTTTCACAAATGTAAAAGCAGCAGATGTTTCACAGTATTTTAACAAAGGCTAAATAGATATGTCCCCTTCTCAAACTGATTATTACCGTTTATAAATATGGTTTCATAAAAAAAACTCAGAATTAGTTCTGAGTTTTTTTCTCTTGCCTTTTGCTCTTTTGATTCTAATTCACCTCAATTCTTAATGAATCTGGTCAGCCCAGGGAATTAGCTCTTTAAAATGATCATATGTAAGAACGGTGTTCCAATGACCTGTTAGCTTTGCTGTCACAACAACGATGGTGAATAAAATGAAAAAGCCGACAGGGATTACCCATTTATTCACTTTCTTTGGACCAACCTTAACAGTAAGAGTATCCTTTAGAGGACAAGCCTCGATACATTGCATACAAGCAGAACATTCTGGTGTAAGCACTGATTTCTTTTCGGCTACTTTAATCCCTTGTGGACATGCACGTGTACATTGGTTGCAACTACTACAGGTATCTTCATTTCGTTTAATTCGTGTGATGCCGAATAATGAGCCGAGCCCCACCAAGGCTCCATAAGGACATAAAAACCTGCACCAGAAATTTTTATAGAAAAGAGATAGAATTGCCACGACGGTAATCACAATAAGTGTGACTCCACTTATGTTTAAAAAGTATTGTAGCATCTTTACATCGGAAATGATGTTATACGGGGAAACTAAAAAACCGATTACAGCGTCGACTGGCATTGTAATAACCATATATAAAAAGAATGCCAAGAGCAAATACTTTATTGGAAATAAGAGCCACACAAGCCATTTTGGAAGTTCAAAATTTCTCTTAAATACCTTTTTCCCTAACATGCCTGCCCACTCACTGACAGTCCCCGCCGGACAAATCCAACTGCAAAAAGCACGGCGGAAAAGGAATCCCGATCCCACAAAAAAAGTAAATAAGACAAGTCCCGCAGGATGGATTAGATCAAATTCTCCTGTCGTTACCCAAACTTTAAATCCCATAAGAGCACTGATTGGTAAAAAACCCTCGACAGCGCCTGGCCTTTCAACATAAGGCATTGGGGTCGCTGATACAAAATGGAGATAAAACTGATAAAACTGCAACCCTACATAGAGAGAAAATAACAAGAAGGCTATTTTCACCCCTTGTCTTAGAAAGGTTATTGGTCTGCGTCTGAGTTGCCGATAATAGTATTGTTTTGATTTCATATACTGTCTCCTCCCTAAAAAAATTATAAGGAAAAATGAAACACAAAGGAGACGACTTGATGAATTGTTGCTGAATGTCCATAAAGTAATCGCAAAATCGTGAACATGGGTTTAAACTCTCAGATTTACTCAACTTTTTAGCAAATAAAAAGCATTTCCGGAACAACTTCTCCAGAAATGCTTGGAAAATATTCAATAGTAATTACAAGACCTTACTTAAAAATGATTGTGTTCGGGTATTCTGCGGGTTATCAAAGATTTGTCCTGGTGAACCTTCTTCCATGACGATGCCTTCATCCATAAACAGTACCCGATTTCCGACTTCTTTTGCAAAACCCATTTCATGAGTCACGACGACCATGGTCATACCTTCTCTAGCTAGATCTTGCATGACCTGTAGCACATCGCCAACCAATTCAGGGTCGAGTGCAGAAGTCGGTTCATCAAATAACATCACTTTCGGCTCCATTGCCAGTGCTCTAGCAATGGCGACCCTTTGCTTTTGTCCACCAGACAAGCTATCTGGGTATACGGATGCTTTATCTGATAAACCAACCTTCTCTAATAAAGGCAAAGCGGCAGCTTCTGCCTCACTTTGGCTCATCTTTTTAATTTTACGTGGTCCCAGTGTGATATTATCAAGAACCGTCATATGTGGAAAAAGGTTAAAATGCTGAAAGACCATACCCACTCGTGAACGAATCGAGTTGATATCAATTTTAGGGTCGGTTAAATTCTCACCATCTATGATCACTTCACCACTTGTCACTTCTTCTAATAAGTTCAAACAACGTAAAAACGTACTTTTCCCTGAACCAGAAGGACCAATGACACATACAACTTCCTTCTCCTTTATGTTGGCGTTAATTCCTTTTAATACCTCTAATTTCCCAAAGGATTTATGCAAATCTTTTACTTGTATCATTAGACATCCAGCTTCCTTTCAATCCGTCTCAAATAAAGAGATGTCGGAATTGTAATCAGTAGATAAAGTAAGCAAACCATCGTCAGAGTTTCGAAAGGGGTAAAAGTTGAAGCATAGTAGGTTTTCGCTTGATACACCATTTCCCCTACTGCGATAGCTGAAAATAGCGAGGTATCTTTTAAGCTAATAACAAATTGATTGCCCAGTGGTGGAATCATTCGTTTAAATGCTTGTGGCCAGATAATATAACGCATCGTTTGCGTTTTCGTTAAGCCGATTGACCTTCCTGCTTCCATCTGTCCTTTATCAACTGAATGCACTGCACCCCGAACGATTTCAGCAATATAGGCTCCCGCATTAAGAGCAATGGCTAAGATGGCTGCAACCAGTTTGTGCATATTAATATCCAATAACTGAGATAGTCCGAAATAGATAAAGAGAATTTGAGCTAATAAAGGGGTCCCTCTGATGATTTCCACATAGACTGAAGAAAGTCCATAGATGAATTTGTTTTTAGATAATCGACCAAAACCGGTAATGGCTCCGATAATAAACCCAAAGAATAATCCTGCAAAGGTAATAAGCAATGTGTAGACAAGTCCTTCTAGCAGGAAAGGCATGGGTTTTATATAATCTGAGTTTAAAAAAGCTTCCATATTCTCACCTTCTTTTATAGTAATATAGTAATCTCAGTCTAAAAAAAGTGTAACAAGCAGTACTTGCTACACTTTTTTTAATCAGAGTTGTTTAGTTCTCCGTTCCATATGGGCGTTCACCGAACCATTTTTCGTAAATGTCGTCATATGTTCCATCTTCTTTAAACTTCTCAAGAGCTTCATTAAATGGAGAAACGAGCTCTGATCCTTGCTTAAAGGCAATACCATATTGCTGAGCTTCGGCAATGTCTCCCACTACTTTTAGACTGCCTTCAGCTTTTTCATTTACGTAATATAGTGCATTCGGAGAGTCATAGACGACCGCATCAATTCGGCCGCTACGTAGCTCCATATACGCCTCCACAATTCCTTCAAAAGGAACCACTTCTGCATCTGGATAATTCTCTGTTAAATAATCATAGCTAGTTGAACCCGTTCTTGTTGCAACCTTTTTCCCTGATAGATCATTCATTGCTGCTATCTCTTTATTATCAGCCTCAACGACCGTGATTAGACCTGCATCGTAATACGGATCAGAGAAGTCAATTTTTTCTTTTCGTTCGTCCGTGATGGTAATTCCAGCAATTCCAATTTCAAATCGACCCGTTTCCATTCCTGCGATTAACCCACTGAACTCCAGTGTTTCAAATTCAATTTCAACTCCTGATTCGTCAGCTAGTGCCTGAATTAACTCTATATCGAATCCTTCCATTTCTCCTGTATCAGGATTCTGAAACTCAAAAGGGACAAAATTACTATCCGTAGCAACTGTATAAACGGTTCCTTTTTCTGAGCCTCCTGTTGAACCATCAGATTGTTCACCCGAAGATTCTTCGCTACTACCACATGCTGTTATGATAAGAGTAGTAAGTACGAACATAACAAATGATAAAAATCCTTTTTTCATATGTTTCTCCCCCTTCCTTTCTAATTATTACAAAGTTTACATAATTGTTAAACTTCGATATTTGCTCTATTTTCAGAGTATTACAGCAAATAAGCCTAAGAGACTACCTCACTCTTCGTTTCCTTAAAATTCCTATAGATAACTAGACTATCCTCTAGCTGGTCTCCAAAGGACGACAAAAAAAACACCATTAAAAAATAGATGGTTTTTCGTACACTGAAAGAATTTAACATAAAAGAAAAGCAATTATCATGAAATGTAAAGTACATCATTTTCATAAAATGAAAGGGGGCAGTTGCGATGAATACGTATTTACCTCCAAATAGACAAACAAATGGTTCAAACGGAAAATTTATGAAGGTATATGGGGAAAGCACGCTTATCATTAAACCCGATAGGTCAACCGTACAGTTAGGAGTAGAAGTGCGTAATCTTGAACTCAGCGTAGCGCAACAGGAGAGTTCAAGGGTGATACAACTTATTACCGACTCTCTTTTCGAATTAGGGATTTCTCCGTCTAATATTCAGACCTCAGAATATACAATCCTACCAATTTACGATTATGTCGATGGGAATCAACAATTTAAAGGATATCAAATTACACATATGCTCTCACTTACGATTGAAAATATCGAACAAACCGGTGTAGTCATTGATATGGCCGTCCGGAACGGAGCGAATAGGATATTAAATATCCAGTTCACGGTTAAACACATCGATGCATACTATCAACATACCTTACAAAAGGCATTAGAGAATGCACGAACAAAAGCCCAAGTCATTGCGCAGACCATGCGGTTATCCCTTGATCCGATTCCTGCACAAATTACCGAACTAACCGTGCCTCCACCTCCGATGCCCTTTCAAACATTCTCCGAAGTAGGAATCGCTCATGCTCAATCAACCCCTGTGCAACCAGGAAATATCGAAATCGAGGCTAAGGTGGAAGTTAAGTTTTATTATTCATCGTAGGAATGATGATCTATATTCAAATGAAAAGGGGAGTAAGCGTACTGAGCGACGCATACTCCCTTAATCTCTAATAAAGCAAAATTTAATTAATGGTGAACATCAGTGATTTTTTCTTATGAAAATTATGCTAGGCAAGATCATTTACTGCTCTGGATAGGTTTCCCTCAAGAATTTTATCGATTGCTTAATCAACTTTTTCAAAACCTCAACATCAATGTCGGCAATTTTGTTAATGTACACACAAGCCTTCCCAGATGTATGTTTCCCAAGCTCCTTTAACAGTTCTTCTCTTTCTGTATCCCCTGTTGCAAAATACAAACTAATTTTTCCTTTACGAGGAGAAAAGCCTACTAGCGGCGCATCCCCTTCATGACCAGAAGCGTATTTATAATGGTATGAGCCAAAACCAATGATACTTGGCCCCCACATTTTTGCTTCATAGCCTGAGGTTTTCGTAAAAAGGCCTAATAATTTGTATGCTTCTTCACGTTTTTTGGGGCTGCCTACCTTTTCGATAAACCCAATCACACTGTTATCTGTTTCTTTTGTTTTTAATTCGTACACCCCTGTCCCTCCTTCCATACTTTTTACTATGCTTTCTGTGCTTCCCGTAAAAACCTTTAAAGAGAGGATTATTTGTCTCCCTTCACAAGCGTTAAGATAGTAGACAATGCCTTAATTTCGGTGACAGGCTTATGTTCTGTTAGCGGTTGTTTTCCTCGATGATTGAACCAAACGGCCTTCCAACCTGCCATCATCGGTCCTACCACATCATTTTCCCATGAGTCTCCCACATAGAGAAGTTCCTCAGGCGGGAGGTTTATCTCTCGTGCCGCTACCTCAAATATGTATGGATTAGGTTTTGCCTTTCCAACCTGATCTGAGATGAAAATGCGGTTCTCCGAAAAATGCTCGTCCAAGCCTAATTGCTGAATTTTCAACCGTTGATGCTCTGTAGGACCGTTCGTAATCAGGCCAATCTCAATCCCTAGTTTTGTTAATTCTTTAAGAAGCATTGGTACTTCGGGAAACAATGTTAAGAGCTTTAATTCCTGTTCGTAGCTTTGCTGAAATTGAATCGCCTTTTCTTCTAATACCTCAATGCCATAGTCTTTTAAGGTCCTGACAATGCGTTCGATTCTCAATTGGTACAGTGGAATTTCCCCACTGTCATACTCTTTCCATAAAACATCACTGTAAAATCGGAAGGTCTTGTACACGTCCTCCGTATCTATTTGATTGTTGTTGGAACTAGATAATAAAGGGACAACGGACCTTGCGAAAGGAGCGTGATGGTCATGTAAAGTATCATCTAAATCAAAAAAAACCGCATTTATGTTCATTCAAATCCTATCTCCTCTTCTGTCAACATTCTTGGTTTTATATACTTGTCTTTTGCTAACTTTCTACTAGGGATAACATCCCTGCCATCATTCACTATAGCACACCTAAAATAGATGCTTTACACTTAATGAGTAAAATATAAAAATCGTGGGATATATAGGACCCCACGATTTTTATTTTAGCTTAAGAGAAGTATAATCTTTAATAAAGGAGGCTGATTTTTTGGATAAGAAAGAATATCAGGTAATGGATGAGGAGACATTGTTTATCGTTTCTCAAACATTTAAAGCTTTATCTGACCCGACACGTTTAAGAATTTTACATCTCTTGTTTCAAGGCGAGCATTCCGTCAACGACATAGCTGAGCGTTTATCTCTCCTTCAATCAACAGTCTCACATCAGTTGCGTTTTCTAAAAAACCTTCGACTCGTTAAATTCAGAAAAGAAGGAACGACTGTATATTATAGCTGTGATGACGAACATGTTAAAAGCATTCTTAAACAAACCATTGATCATGCCAATCATCATTAAGGCTCTTTCTCAAACAATGCTGCTTGCGGAGCTTAAATAGAACTTAAATGCTATGTTTTTGAAAATAGCTTTAGCGAATGAGAAAAGAGCTGCAAACTTAGTGATGACGCACTAATTAGCTTCTTCTGCGTTAAAATCGGCTTTAGGTAGTAAAAATCGGTTTTAAGATTTTTACAATTTTAACACCCATCTTTACGAAAACAGCCTTAATTACATGGATCATGTTTACTAGGACAGCCTGCATTCTCTGATTCTACTTGAATGGTACTATGGTCAATTCCGAACTGATCATGAAGAAGGGTTTGCGCATGATGCAACACTTGATCGTGCCGACCTTCTCCAGAGATGGCCAAATGACAACTCAGCATGGGAACTCCAGATGTAATCGACCAAACATGAAGGTCATGAACAGATTGAACGGTCGTTACGCTAAGGAGTGCTTCTTTTAGCTCATCGACATTCAGATGTTCTGGTGAGCCTTCCATTAGAACATGAAGAGATTCCTTGGTTACTCTCCAACCACTGAATAAAATAAGTGCCGCCACAATCACACTAGCAATTGGATCAGCAATCCCCCAGCCGAAAAAGTAAATAACAAGTGCTGCAACGATGGCCCCAACTGACCCTAGCATGTCACCAAGGACATGGAGAAAAGCACTCCGAACATTGAGGTTATCATCCTTGTCTCCCCTCATCAGAATCCAGGCTGCCAAAATATTAACTAGGAGTCCGATGACTGCAATGGTTAACATTCCTAGACTTTGCACTTCTGGTGGATGGATAAAGCGCTCAATAGCCTCATTGATAATAAAAATGGAAATAATAATTAAGGTTGCTCCGTTTATTGCTGCTGCGATAATTTCAAAGCGCTTAAAACCAAATGTCTTTTTCTTTGTTGCCAACCGTTCTCCTAATTTAATCGCAAATAAGCTTAGCCCAAGCGCAGCCGCATCACTTAACATATGGCCAGCATCTGACAATAAGGCCAAGCTATTGGTCATCAACCCGCCAATAAATTCAATGACCATATAGGTTGCGATTAATATAAAAGCCCAAAGTAGAGCTTTTTTATTGTTTGAGTGATGATGGTGGCCGTGGCCATGGTGACCTCCGTGACCATGGTGATGATGGCCATGAGAATGACCGTGTCCCATAAAAACTTCCCCCTTATCTTTTAAATATGAATATATGCTCATATATACATTATGTAACGTCCTAAATAAATGTGTCAATCATTATTTGTTAAAAAAAGCCTTTAAACCTTCTCTAAGGTTTAAAGGCCTTTTCACAACAATCAAATACTATAGATCAATTCTCTCCAGTAATTTCTTCAATTCCTTCATTTCCTCTATAGATAGAGTAATCCCTTTGCCCATTTTTTCATGTGATGAATCCCAATCACGGATATCGTATTTTGGCTCGCGTTCATTCCAACTGATAAGGTTTAATTCCTTTTTCCAACCTTTTGCGCCTTCTGAAATCACTCCAATCGTTTCGGTGATTTCATATTTAATATTAGCCGCCACTTTTTATCCCCTTTCATGTTCGTGCTTAATAGTTAAAGTTAGAGCCTGACGTTTATAGTATAGGAAACTTTTCAGCCAATAACTAAATTATTTTGTCCTCAACATATTCATCCATTAAAATGAGACCATCAGCGAAACAATCGTGTTTCCATTCAAGAATGTTAAAACCCGCTTGGGAGTATACATAAGTAACAATTATATCGATCAGCTTCCACTATCATTTTTGTGACAAAGGGAGATTAGTAAAAAGAAAGGGACTATACGAAATGATCATACTCGAGCAAGACCAAAGTTTTATTATGGTTACCCAACACGACCATGCTATGGTTTCAGGACAAATAGCCGAAAACTGGAAAGAAGAGTATTTTCCTGAGCTTGATCATAAACAGGACGTCGTCCTAGCATGCTACGAGCATGATCGTGGTTGGATTGAACTAGATAAAAATCCAAAATGGAATGCTATAAACCAAAAACCCTATTCTTTTATGGATTATCCTGCGGAACCTAAAATAACTTACTATAAAAGAGGGATTGAAGAGGTTTTTAACCTAAACAAATATGCGGCATTATTATGTAGTTTACACTACACTTCTTTTCTTCATAATCCCACATCCCCTGTGAGTAGGCGGTTTGTGAGTGAAGAAAATAACAGACAACAGCAACTACTCAATCGGTTCAATATCAATGGTAATAGCGTAAAAGAAAAGAATTTACTATATCACTTAGATATTCTGAAATTCTGTGATAATCTCTCGCTGTATTTATGCCTGAACAAACCAGGTACTACGAAAACGAAGGAATACCCATTTTTTCGTAATGGTTTCCCGCAGGTTTTCCCTTTTGCTCACAATCAGCCTATTTCTGCAGACTGGAGCTTTAAAGAGTATATAAAACTTTCTGTATCTCCCTTGATGGGACCACTTCAGGTAGCACTACCCTATAAGGAAGTTCAAAAATCCTCGATTGATAAACATGGTCTAGCTTCTGCTTACAAGGGTGCACCACTAAATTACCGCGAAGTGAAAATTATGTAATTATAAAGAATCCGAGTTGGTAAGCGGAGAAAGCTATTGGATGCTTTCTCTACTTACCAATATTAGAGTTTACAGTTAAGGTAATTTGCTTAATTCTAAATATTGAACGGTTTTACCGTCACGACCGATTTGCACTGTCAATTGAAGACCGTTAAGCTGATAGATCATTTTTTCACAATCCGCTGTTTCATAGCACGATACTTTTTCTACCGTATTAGGATGTTCATAGGTTTCGAGCACTTGTGCTTTTTCCCGCGGGATATTGATAACTGGCAAGTACTCTGGATAAACTTGCAATTGATCCACAGCGCCATTCCCGTTTTTTAGTTGCACGCGGAGCCCTGCCCCTTCATCCATATAAAAATGGGAGATTGTGTTCTGTTGTTCTTCGGAGAAGTTTGGGGCACCAAAGTTTTCAACTACTTTATTGTAGTTATTTCCAACTGTTATCCCATTTAAATGAAGTGGTTTTGAAGATAAAATATAGGCATCCTTTATCCCTGCACTATTCAGCCTCTTTAGTTGTTCTTCTGCATTTTCCCTTTTTGAGAAGGCTCCTGCTTGAATACGATAATGTGTTTTATTATTGATGACCTTAGTTACCACCACTGCATCAATCTCTTTCTGTTTTAAGAATGCTACACGTTTATCCGCATTGCTTTTTTTACTAAACGAACCACCCATAATAACATACAACGTTTCAGCTTGAGGTGGGCCAGGCACTTGAAGCTTCTGCCCAACATAAATCAAATCACTTGTTAGGCTATTGTCTTCTTTTAACGTTTGAACGGTTGTTCCATACCGTTTGGCGATGCTATATAAAGTATCACCCTTTTGAATCACAATAAAATCACCTTCCGCCTGCACCAGAGAGTTATGGGCAAACCCCAATCCAAAAGTGAAGGCACCCACCAAGAAAATCGAACTAAAAATCACCTGTACTTTCCGTTTTATTTTTTTAATGTTAAACACCCCCGTTATTACAAGGTACGCAACCAACAGGAAGAATTCTCCATTTTTACAAGCCCATTTTCTAGGAACCATAAAAGGTTCATTTTCCCCCAAGAATAGAAGAAAGAGGCAGACCGTTTGGTTGCCCCCTCAAAATTTATATTACCATTGGTCAATATGTGTTAACTGATTGCTAATATCCCAAAGTTTTGACCAGACTTCTCGATCATATGATTTTTTAGACGAGGATACAATGCTTTGATTTTCATCAAAGTACTTACCGGTAGTTTCTGAAAGGCTTGGATTTGCAGCGAGATACGTGTAGGTTTGAGCCATCACTTCAGGAGGGATTGAAAATTTACGTTTTAATTTGTATGCATATTTCATTAAAGCGGGGACATTTTCATGCCTACCTAAATTTACTTGTACGGCAGGGACTCGGATACAGTTAAACGTTACACCCGTTCCTTGAAATAATTCGGCTGCGTGATAGGTAAACATGAGCTGGGCCATTTTCGATTGATAATATGCTTTGGTTGGAGAGTATTTTTGTTCTCCATTCAAATTATCAAATTCAATCAACAAATTAGGATAGGCGATTAATCCTTTCGAGGCAATTGTGATGACCCGTCCCCGACTCTTTTTAAGCAAATCTAGTAACAAGTTGGTTAGTAAAAACGGTCCCAAATGATTTGTCGCAAAGATGGCTTCGACCCCATCCTCTGTTAGAATAGGCTCTTTCATCGATAAATCGAAATTGGCTGCATTGTGTATGAGCACATCGAGTTGGTCATATTCCTGACGGAAGTTTTCAACCAATGTTCTTATGCTATCTTGAGAAGAAAGATCGGCTTGTAACACCTGGATATTTTTGTTGTTCGTTTCATTTACGATTTCTTCTGCTGCTTTGGTTCCACTTGTCATGTTTCTGCAAACTATGATAACCTTTGCACCTAACTTCGCCAGCTGGTTGGCTGCTCTTTTACCAATCCCCGCATTGGCACCAGTTATCATACAGACGTTCCCGCTCATATCCCATTGGTCTGTTGACACCTTCATCCCCTCCGAATGTAAAAAATCCAGAAATTTTTAACTAATTAAATAGTGAACCAGCGTGATACTCATCTCCATTATATAGTATCCTACTTTGGAGGGATGAATGGTAGCCACTAAAACAAAAGGCTCTTTTCGTAAAGATTGTTGTTAAAATTGTAAAAATCTTAAAACCGATTTTTACTACCTAAAGCCGATTTTAACGCAAGATAAGTAATTTTGTTCGTTATAGGAAGTTTGCAAGCTCTTTTCTCATAATTTAAAAGCCATTTTACAGTGGAACAAAGCCTCATCCATCCTATTTTGCACCCAAAAGTGACAAAGTTTGAGAAAAGAGCCAAACAAAAAGACCGACTTCTTTTTGAAAAGTCGGGCATTCACAATTATGGGCTTACATAAATGTTTTCAAAGAATAGTTTTTCTAATCGTATTTAAGAGGTTTTCTTGTGCTGGTCATCCATTTTTACAAGTAAACCTTTTTTAATCCAGTATTGAAGATTTTCAGATGGGAAAACGCCTCTTCCATTGGATTTATTCATCTGAATGACGACACTATTTGGTGTCACCTCAAGAATGGTTAAAGAGTCAGAACGGCTGAGATTTGGCATAAAGCCACTTTTAATTTCAAATTGCATGTTTTTATCTAGTTCCATCAGGAAACCCCCTTTTAATAAAATCTTACACGCATTCTTAGGGTTCCCAATTTTTCTATTTATATCCAAACTCTGGAAGTTCTAAAAACATCCAAACTCAGAAGGTTTACTTTACCAATTTTTAATATGAAAAACCTACTAAAAATTCAGTAGGTTTTTCATCCTTTAAACATTTAGCAGGTATACTGTCGAGCTTCGTTGATCACAGCCGCCAATTCTCGGATTCTGCTTACACGATTCTCGACATGATAATGAGCTATTTCTTGTTTAATCAATGGAGCAATCTTTAAGATGCTTGGCTTGTCAGTATCTAGGCCACCGATGATTTCTTGCGTAAGAACCTGAGCCTTTAATACGCTCTGCTCGACAACCATTTCGGCAAGAAGCTTCTTTACTTTTTCTTTCTCAAGACCATTTTTCTTGATTTGCTTTTCAGAGCGCAACACAGCGGATTCTCCCGCAAATAATTCAATGGCGATTTCGGAAAGCTTCATTACTGTTTCTTGTTCTTCGGAAATCTCTGTCCCATGTATCTCATAAACCATTCCGGCAGAAGCTAGGAAAACCCTTCGAATGGATGCAATCGCTGCTTTCTCCTTCGCCAAAGGACCATTAAGCTGTTCTCTATTCCCATCATGAAGCTGCCTAACCGCATTCCAAATCGCTTCCTTTCCTGGAAGCTCTCCCTTGGCTACCTTTTTAAAGAAGTTTCCGGTAACAAGCAAACGATTGATTTCATTTGTCCCTTCAAAAATACGATTGATTCGAGAATCACGGTAAGCCTGTTCGATTGGGTATTCCTGAATAAAACCAGAACCACCATGTAACTGTAAAGACTCGTCCACCACCTGGTCTAAGGTCTCCGATCCATAAACCTTACAAATCGCACACTCTAAGGCATATTCCATCAGCCTAGCTCCTACCAATCTTCTATCTTCACAATCATAAATATCTCCTAAAGCGTCTTCAAGTAGAGAGGCAGTCCGATACTGTAGCGATTCTGCGGCATAGATTCTGGATGCCATTCTTGCAACCTTTTCCTTGCTTGCTCCAAAGGCTGCAAGCGTTTTTCCAAATTGCTCCCGCTCATTCGTATATTCAACAGCCATTTTTAAGGCTTCTTTCGCTCCACCCATGCATGCCGCACCTAAGTTAAATCGACCAAGGTTTAATACATTCAAGGCAATCACATGCCCTTTCCCGATATCGCCGAGAACATTTTCAACAGGAACTAGGCAATCCTCCATAATTACGGACCTCGTTGATGATCCCTTTATCCCCATTTTCTTTTCTTCTGGGCCAAGAGACAAGCCTGGAAAATCTTTTTCCACAATGAAGGCGGTAAACTTTTGACCATCTACCTTTGCGTAGACGATAAAGGTGTCAGAGAAAACAGCATTGGTGATAAAAATCTTCGTCCCATTTAACACATAATGGGTTCCTTCTTTATTTAAAAAGGCTGTGGTTTTTGCCGCCAATGCGTCTGATCCCGCTGAAGGTTCTGTTAAACAATAAGCACCTAAATATTCTCCAGATGCTAATTTTGGGAGATATTTTTTCTTTTGTTCCTTTGTTCCAAAATATGTGATTGGGAGTGTAGCAATACAGGTATGATTTGATTGAGCAACCCCGTAACCACCTGTACTTCCGACAATTTCCCCTACAAGGATTTTACTCACTTTATCTAAGCCAAGGCCATCATAGGCCTCAGGGATACTATGAGCAAGTAACCCAAGTGAGCCCGCCTCACGCAGTAACGATACTACTTTTTCAAAGTCCTGTTGTTCAATTGCCTCTCGATGTGGCCGAACTTCCTTTTCTACAAATTGTCTCGCCGTTTTCGCAATCATCTTATGCTCATCTGTAAAGTCCTCTGGGCTAAAAACAGCATCTGAGTCAGTTTCTGAAACTAGATAATGTCCACCGGAAATAAGCTTTTTTATCTTTTCCATTTCGTACCTTCCTTTCATCCATTAGCAAACCTAAGCTAGCCATTCATAGTGCTACTTAAAGTCTAGCAATAAGAAAGCTCTTTAAATTAACTTTAGTTCCTAACAATCTATGCATCTCCGAATCTGAACATTCATACCTTGTACTATTCCCAAAAAAAGGATAAATTTAAATCATTATTCAATATTTCACACAATTATTCAGAAAATTTAAAAAACTAAGCATAAGAGAGATATAGAGAGAAAACATTTGTAAAGTGGCGATAAATCCAGTAAATAGCTTTTTTTGGTGATTTGCACTTTTGTCAGTGTGATAATAAACTTATCTAAAATAATCAATAAGGTGGTATTTATGACAAGATCAAAATTAAGCAAAGCAGGAATTCCCTTTTTGCATTTTGGTAATGGTGAGCCACTGGTGTTGATACATGGTCTCGGTGAAGTGAAAGAAGGTTGGATTAACCAGTTTGAACTACAAGATGAATTTGAATTAATCATTCCTGACTTGCGAGGTCATGGAGAAAATGAAACTACAGAGGAAATATCTATTCAAAATTTTGCATCTGATATTATTGAATTATTAAAGGAATGTCAAATTGAAAGCGCTAACATTCTTGGCTTGTCAATGGGTGGGGCTGTGGCACAGGAGATTTACCGTCAAGCTCCTGAAATGTGCCGTTCCTTAATTTTAGCTAGCACATTCCATTTTTTCCCGAAGAAACTCGCACCACTATTTATTAATTATCGAAAGAAAAAGTTTAGAAATTTAACCTCTGGCGGAAAAAAGAAACCTGCTGCTGCATTAGCTCTATATTCTTGGGAAGATGAGCACCTCGAAGAGTTTGACAACCATTTTGCTCCTAATCATAAAGCCTTCTTTGATTCATTACATTCTTGTTTGAAAGTAAATAATCTAGCTCTCCTACGTAAAATAAGCGTTCCAACACTCGTGATTGGTGGGCAATATGATTCCGTTATTCCTGTTTGGATACAGGTTTGGATGCATAAACTTATGCCTCATTCGGAATTTGTCATTATGAGGAAAACTGGACATGTAGCCAAATTAGAGGCTAAGGAACGATTTAATCAGCTTGTTCGCAATTTCCTAGCAAGGCATAGACAAAGAAATAATTCTGATGAAAGAATTTCTATATAAACGTATCTAGAAAGAAAAAGGTCACATAGAGGGTCTTAACGGGTTCCCTTTAACGGTTCAAAACAACAAATTTCAGAATAAATTAGAGTGCTAAATCTCAACGATTTTAGCACTTCAATTTTTTTATACTGTCAATTTCGCATTAAAGCTTATTTAAAGAGGAAGAATAAAAGGCACACAACTAACTTTCTTCATTTATATGGAGTGGCTACGCAAATAAAATCTGAAAACTCAAACATTCCTACGTTAAAATTTGTTATAATAATGGTATCCGAAATTTTAAGATTAAAAGGAGTACCCACCGAGTACATTACATTCTTGTTTATTCCTTTTTTTATATAAAAATTACAATTTCATAAAGGAGGCTATTCCATGTATAAAATTAAGGAAAAAGAAAAACTCTTCATCTACACAGGTCCAGATGGTTCCGGAAGAAAAACGGTTGCCAAAATGGTTGCGACCGCGTTTGATATGGAGACTGTTCTTTCTTACACGACCCGTCCCCCTCGTCATTATGAGCAAAATGGAGAGGATTACCATTTTGTAAGTGAAGAAACCTTTAAGAATATGCTTGACCAACAGGAATTTTTAGAGAGTGTAGAAATAGATGGGATTTATTATGGCATTCGTGAGCAAGATATTGTGAAGGCCTTTGAATCTCATAACCTTGTCTATTTAACACTAAATCCTGAAGGCACTGAGAAATTAAAAACGATGTATGGGGACCGTGTTATGCGTTTCTTTATTTACGCAGACCGTGAAACGGTCATCAAAAGACAGAAAGACCGGGAAGATAATGAGGCGGATATTCAACGACATATGAAGCATTATGATGAAATCATGCAGTACAAAAACAACTGTGAGCATTCTTTTGAGAACTATGATTTGCCACAAGTATCTTTCCAAATTAGTGAAGTGATCGAAAAGTTTTTAGATCGCGATGTGATTGTAACAGATTACTAAACCGCAAAAAAGAAGACCCATTTCATCAAAGGGTCTTCTTTTTGGTTATTTTTTAAGTGACAATCACCTTTCGCACTACATAGATTTGATTCCAAACGATGCTAGTGGAAATGTACTGTATTCTTTCTTAATCAACTTTCAATTATTTATTGAAATTGACCATTTCCGGTTCTGTTCCTAAGGTAATCTTTGTTTCTCTCGGTTGTGTTTCTGCAATGATATTCCCATATCGAACAGAGTAGCGAACTGTCGCTTGCTTGCGGATTGCTTCGTATTCGTTTTCTGCATCCAGGACAATAAAATTCGCTGGTTTTCCAATTTCTAGACCATAGTTGGCCTCGATGTTCAGGGTCTTCGCACTATTGTTTGTTATAAGATCAAACGAGTTTACGATTTGTTCGTACCCCATCAATTGGCTCACATGGATGCCCATGTGTAGAACCTGAAGCATGTTTCCAGTACCTAGTGGATACCATGGATCAAAAATATCATCATGACCAAAGGAAACATTTAAACCAGCCTCAAGCAATTCTTTTACTCTCGTGATTCCTCTCCGCTTCGGATACGTATCAAATCTCCCTTGAAGATGAATATTCACGAGCGGATTTGCAACAAAGTTTATTTTAGACAATTTTAATAATCTAAACAGCTTGTACGTGTATGCATCATTATAAGAGCCCATCGCTGTTGTATGACTAGCGGTTACCTTACTCCCTAAACCACGTTCGTAGGCTTCGGTTGCGACTACCTCAACAAACCGAGATTGTTCATCATCAATTTCATCGCAGTGGATATCGACCAGACGGTCATATTTCTCTGCGAGGTCAAAAGCCGTTTTCAATGAAGAAACTCCATGTTCTCTTGTGAACTCGAAATGAGGGATGGCTCCGACAACATCAGCACCCATTTTCAAAGCTTCTTCTAGCAGCTCTGCCCCATTTGGGTAGGACGGAATCCCTTCTTGCGGGAAAGCAACAAGCTGAAGGTCCACATAAGAAGACATTTCTTCTTTTACTTCAAGCAAAGCTTTTAAAGCTGTTAAAGTCGGGTCCGTCACATCCACATGCGTCCGAACATGTTGAATTCCTTGGGCAATCTGCCATTTCAAGGCCGTTTTAGCTCTTGTTTTTACATCCTCCAACGTTAGGCTTTCTTTCCTTTGCGACCACCTTTGGATTCCTTCAAATAATGTACCGCTTTGATTCCACTCTGGCTCCCCGGCCGTTAAGGTGGTATCCAAATGGATATGGGGTTCAATAAAAGGTGGAGCCACTAAAGACCCATTTACATCTAAGACTTTTTGGTCCATCTTCTCCATTTTACCTCGAGTAATATCCTTTATTTTTCCATCTTCTATGGCAATATTCCATAGCCCATCTTTCCCTCTAAGCTTTGCATTTTTAATGATCATTTATGAACTCACCTTTTCTAATCTAGTTATAACGCTCTTTTTCACTTCAACCTGTGCCGATAGTTTTGAAACAATTACAAATGTAATCGCAGCACCTAATAGTGCATTGATTGGGGGAATCCCTGGAACAAAGTTTGCAGTGGCAACCCCTGCGCCCCAAGCGAGTAAAGCTACCCAATTTACTGCTTTAAACTTCATATTTGCAAACTCTTTATATTTCCCACGATTTACGATGAAATAGTCAGCTAAAATAATTGCACCAATTGGTGGCAAGGTTGCTCCTAAAATGGTTAACCAGCCAACAAAGTTATTATATAACCACATGGCTGCAAGGGTCCCGACAATTCCGTTGAAAATAACGACTTTACCCTTTGTAATCTTCGTGATGCTTGAGAAACCTAATCCTGATGCATAAAGCGCGTTATCATTTGTCGTCCAAATATTTAAACCCAGAACAAGAATGGCTGGTAGGATAAGTTTTTGCAGGAACATTACTTCTGAAATATCAGATTGCCCTGTGGCAATTGCTCCTACTGCACCAAAGACAAACATTAAGGAATTTCCGATGAAGAAAGCAATCACCGTTGTTACAACGGCAGAACGTTTGGTCTTTGAAAAACGCGCAAAGTCCGGAGTGAGTGTACCCGCACTAATAAATGACCCAATACAGATGGTTAACGCAGCTGCTAGCCCAAGCGTTGTAGTTGGTTCGTACTGCATTAGCCCCTCAAATCCTCCTACTGTTTCTGTAGCTTTGAAAACGGAAAAACTTCCTAATACAGTGATTAACGGGACAGCAATAAAACTTAGGATAGCAAGTGCCTTCATCCCGAAGAATGCCGTTACCGTCATTAAGATTCCTGAAACGATAATCAGTAGATTCGTATCTAACCCTGTCACTTTCTGTACCGGTACTGCAAACATCGCAACCCCTACGCCAAACCATCCAACCTGTGTGGCTCCTAATAGAAAAGAAGATAAGTAGGATCCTTTTTCACCAAATGCATAACGGGTAAGCAAATGAGTCGATAAGCCTGTTTTTGCGGCAATAAACGCAAGTGCTCCTGTGTAAGCTCCAAGAATAAGATTACCGGCTAAAACGATTAAAATAAATTGTGTGAAAGTTAACCCTAACCCCAATGTTCCACCAGACATCATGCTCGCTGAGAAGAAAGTGAGTCCCAGCATAACGACGAGCATCTTCCAAAATCCATTCCGATTATTCTGTGGTACCGCCTCTAACGAAAAATCCAAATCTACTTTTTTCATACCATTTCCTCCAATTTCATGTTGTGTTTGAAACTGGTACCGAAGGATCCTTCGAGTGTATATGACGATACGGATACGAAAAAAGGCTTCTTGCCGTTTTCCGACAAGAAGCCTTTTCCGCATGATAAGCCAAAGAGCAGGATACACCTCACCCAATGATTATCATACATTCCGCTGTCCTTGTCAGCCTCACGGGACTGAATTAAAGGTACCAGTATTTAATTGACCTTATTATTGCAAAATACCTACTAGTTGTCAACCAATAATTAAAAAGGAAATTTTTGGTTAAAAAGATAGAATAGCTAATTTAATATTCAACTTTTTTGATTCGGCCATCCAAACTAAAAGACATTGGTTGAGGTTGTACCCTGATATAGTCAACAAGAGCTCCTAAATCAACAGGACCTACCTCTTTATCCTGTGCTTTTGTAAAGACTGTAAAACCATCGCCACCGCCTGCAAGGAAAGAGTTTGCGGTTACCGTATAGGTTTGATTGGAATCCATTTCTGTACCATCCGGAAGCTGAATACTAATTACTTTTTGATTATCTGGTTTCCTTCCATCCCAAGTATATGAAAATCCTGAAATCTGTAGCATCGTTGTATTAGGTCCCCACTGCTGATTGAGTACTTCCCGAATTTGTTGTCCTGTCATCCTCATTTTTACAAGGTCATTATTGAACGGCTGCACGATATATACTTGCTCCCAAGTGATTTCGCCCTTATCTATATCCGCTCGAATCCCACCTGGATTCATGAAGGCAAAGTCGGTTCCCATCGCTTTTCTTTGTGCATCAGCAACGATATTTCCCATTACCGATTCACCACTATCGTTTCTCAAAGATGTTAAATTCATTGAAGTTGACCCTATAACCTCGTTGACAATGGGTTCGACCACTTTTTCATAGTCTTTGAGCATTTGCGAAATTTCAGGGTCAGGGTCAATTTCATCTTGAAAAGTAGTAATAATCTCCGCCCTTTTCGTAACAATATCTTTTGTACTTGGATCAATCTCAATGTCAACATCAGAAAACGCGGTTCCATATGAGTAGGATTGAACCAATAGTTTATTGTCGACCATAGCGTTCATATAGGCATGGTTATGAGCGCCAAAAATAATATCGACTTCATCATCAACACCATTTGCAATATCCACTAACTCTCCAGTCGCATTCTCGCCATTAACTCCTGAGGAGCCCGGATTGTGAGCTAGTACAATAACGGAACGCACACCCTGTTTTTTTATTTCAGCGATATATTGATTGATTGCTTCCACTTCATCGGTGAACTTTATCCCCTCCACCCCATTCGGTACAACGATATTAGGGGTCTCGGAGTAGACCACTCCAATAAAGGCAATCGGCATTCCATTTATCTTTAAAATTTCATAGGGTTTGAGAACCGGTCTTCCGTTTTTGTCTACGACATTAGCTGCAACCCAAGGGAAATTTGCCCCTCGGAACTCCCCAGTCTGCTCATGACTCCCCCCTTTAATTAGGCGTTGAAGTTCATCAATTCCTTCATCAAATTCGTGATTACCGACCGTTCCAATATCAAACTTCAATTTATTTAGAATCTCTATTGTAGGCTCATCCTGTAGTAATGCTGAAATTGGAGGACTAGCCCCTACCATATCTCCTGTATGTATCAAAAGGGTATGTTTATGATTTGCTTTTCGTTGTTTAAGGTAGGCAGCTAAATAGTCGACTCGGCCAACCGGTCTTCCGTCTACCCTGCGTGTCACATTAAGTTGACCATGTAAATCATGGATACTTAATAGCTGAATCTGTTTGTAGGATGGATTGGAAGCTTGTGGTTTTTCATTGGCCCCCTTCACTTCTGGTCGACTAGAAATATGTCCGTGGTACTCCTCAGATGAGCCTTCAATACCAACTGCGTCCTGTTTCAGGATACTAATATTACCGTCTAGGGTTTGGGTGATATAGCGATCGTCGATTCCATTTGAATTTGTTTTTAGGTGCTCATATTCACGAATGTCTCCACCTTCTGGCTTCGTTTCATTTTGGAACCCCACACATCCAATTAGATTCATAATCACAAGGATAAGGAGTATACGATACAACCCCTTCATTCAATTCCCCCTTAGCAAAAAAATAACGATAAAGATATATTTTGCTAAGAGAATTGAACTATACATGCCCCTTACATTATTTTACTATAATTGCTCACCTTTTAAATTCACTAAGTATGGTTCATCCAGGATTTAACCTGTTTTGTCGCTATATCTGCTTGACCATCCTAAACTCCTATTTACTGACTCCCATTGCTCACGAGCAAGGATAAAAAGGTGAAAATGAGCCCAATTTCATTAATGCAGAGGATTTGTATGTATATAAAAATATAATTTTAGTCTTACTCTTGATTATTATCTGAAAATTTGTTATATTTATGTATATTAAAATATTCACAAAAAATTATCATAGAAAAGGAAAATCAAAATGAGAAAACAAAATTTAAGCATGCAAGCCCTAATCAGCAACAACAAGAAGGAAATTTTATTAGATGAGAAAGAACTAGAAAGAATCGAAAAGCAGATTGACGAAAAGCATGTGAAGGAATTAGAAAATAACCGTTAATCTAGAAATCACTACTAAGCAAATAGAAAAAGCATCGGTCACATTTGGCCGATGCTTTTCTATTTGCTATTCTACCTTTACCTTAAGCTTTTTAGTAAAAGATTGTTTCTGCCACATAATGGTTGTCAACAGTGTTACAACTAACAAAATTAGCCCTAATATAAATGGATAGATGATGTTTACATCATAAAGCATTCCGGCTAGAGTCGGCCCTAGTACGTTTCCAATACTCATATAGGCATTATTCATTCCCATTGCAAACCCTTGTTCATCCCCTGCTAATTTTGAAATGAGGGTATTCAGAACAGGGCGTAGGATAGATGTTGCCAGGAAGATCAAGAGTGTTGTTCCGAAAAAGAATAGATAACTTGGCGAAAATAATGACAGCATAAACCCTAAAGCGGCGACTGCCAAAAAGATGTTTAACACTTTTCTTTCCCCATAATGTTGTACAAGTCGGTCAACTATGAAAAGCTGAACAATGACACTTACAATACCTGTAGAAGTGATCATAATCGCTATTTCCTTAGGTGTTGCCCCGAACTGATTATCAACGAAAAGACCAAGAACGGATTCATATGACATAAGTCCAAAACTCATCACAAGTGTAATAATAAGTGGAATGAAATACGGCATTTTAACCGAACGCACCATTTTCTTTGCCATTGACTCGTCTTGATGATTCATCATGGTCGATGGCTGTTCTGTTCTGCTTTCTTTTAAAACAATTACCGAGAAAATAACGGCGACAAGTGAAACCAATGCGGAAATTAAAAAAGGCATTTTCAAACCATAATCTGCTAAGAATCCACCAATTCCAGGGCCAATAACAATACCCAATGACATCGACGCAGAAACCAAACTATTTCCACGGGCCCGCTGCGCCATAGTTGTAATGTCGGCGACATAGGCAAAAATGGCAGGAATTAATAACGCCGCCCCAACGCCTCCGATTACACGGGAAACATACAACCACCAAATAGTATTTGAACCATAGAAAATAAACATCGACAACGTCAACCCGATTAAACCGATGATAATCATCTTTCTACGGCCATACTGATCTGTCCATTTTCCAGCAATTGGGGACATAATAAGCTGCGCTCCCGCGAAAATGGCAATCATTAATCCAGCTGCTGTTCCACCTTCCCCAATTGATTCTAAATAAGCAGGCAAAATCGGAATAATAATCCCAAAGCTCCCTATTGCAATAAACATATTCACCATCAAAATGCCAAGCTTTTTTCTCTGCTCAGTTGACATATAGACAGCACCCCTTCTCCCATTTATCTAATCAAAAATCTTCGATTGAATTTCTCTCAAAAAGAAAAATCATACCACCGGGTGAGAAGTACGTCAATAAAAAAAAACAAAAGCGCAAGCGCCCTGTTCAGCGGCGTATGGCCCGGAGCGCTCCAACTGAGATAAAGGAAAACGAAAAGCGCAAGCGGCTCGTTCAACTCCGACAGGCATAAGACAAACCGGAATAGAAGGCGCTTTTTGCCTTCAATTCCGGGGTGGCTTATGACCCGAGGAGTTAGCCGCTGGAGCTAGACAACACGAAGAGCCGGAGGCGCATTCGTGCTTGACGCAATCGTTATGGCGGTAAAAATCTAAAAGCCGATTTTTACTTGGAGAGCGAAGGACACTAGCCGCTAGGGCGCTGGAACTGGATACCAAAAACGAGTACAATTATCCACACCCTTAACCTTTTATAATTTCCTAAACGATTAAAAAGGTGACAGGCACCATCCACTTTTTTGGATAATGCCTGTCACCTTCCTTTTATTTATCTGAGGCTACCTGTTCTTTTGCTTCTGCACCATCTGGCTCTGATTTTTTCAAGAAAAATGCCATAACAATCCCAATGGCCGCCAAAACTCCGGCTACCATGAACGCAACATTCACTCCATGAATCATTCCTTCTTTACCAAACTTAACAGGATCCAACGCACTACTTGTCATAATAGTGACCAATAAGGCCGTACCGATGGATGCAGAAACTTGTCTCATCGTATTATTCATCGCTGATCCATGTGGAATTAGCCTAATCGGCAATGTATTCAAACCTGCCGTCGTAACAGGCATCATCACCATTGAAATCCCTAACATTCTTACAGCATTCACCACTGCTAAAAAAGTGAACGAGGTGGTCGCCGTTAAATCCGTGAACATAAACGTTGAAGTAGTAATCAGAATCAAACCGATTACCGCTAACCATTTAGCCCCGAACTTATCAAAAATCCTTCCGGTAATCGGATTCATAACGCCCATTACGATAGCTCCGGGCAATAGCATGAGACCCGACTGAAAAGCGGTATAATGATGCATATTTTGCATGTAAATCGGCAAAATTGTAGCACCGCCAATCATCGTAATGAATACAATCATGCCCAGTACAGTTGAGATTGTAAAAATTGGGTATGTAAATACTTTAAATTGTAGGATAGGCTGTTTTAATTTAAATTGTCTCAGAATAAAGATGACAAGTGACGTCACTCCTATCAAAATCGTTAAGATAACTTGCATGCTTCCCCATCCAAAGTTCCCAGCACTACTAAATCCATACAAAAGCCCACCGAACCCAAGCGTTGATAAAATAATGGAGAGAATATCCAATTTAGGAAAGGTTTGATTTGTAACATTTTTCAATAGCAGATAAGCGAAAATGAAATCAATGATTGCAATCGGGAGAATGATAAAAAACAATGCTCTCCATGGAAATTGATCAACAATATACCCTGATAAGGTCGGGCCAATTGCTGGGGCAAAGGCAATCACTAAACCGAACAACCCCATCGCCTGTCCGCGCTTTTCAATCGGGAAAATAATAAAAAAGATGGTCTGCATTAATGGCATCATGATTCCCGCCCCTGCAGCTTGTAGCACCCTTCCCACCATTATGATGGAAAAAGCCGGTGCAAAGGCACATACAATCGTGCCTGCGATAAACAACCCCATAGCGGTTAGGAATAGCTTTCTAGTCGTGAACGTTTCAATTAGAAAGGCTGTGATGGGAATCATGATTCCATTGACTAGCATAAAAATGGTGGTTAACCATTGGGCGGTATTTTCAGTTAAATGCAAATCATTCATAATATGAGGTAACGCCGTAACCAGGAGCGTTTGATTTAAAATCGCTACAAAAGCCCCAGATATTAATACAGCCATCAGTGGGGCAACCTTAATATCTGGAGTATGTTGTGCATCCTCCATTTTTGTCCCTCCGATACTTATTCTTAATCCAGTTAGTCCACTGTAAATCACATTCTTAGGTTAAGTGATAGCCTTTTTCACTTTCTTAATAGCAGCCCATCTACTACCTTTTAATCTCCATTTAACCAACATATTCATGTATTTTAGTACTCATCCCATATTTTTCCGTTATTAAATGTATTCGGTAAAGGACACTATAAACCTCTTTTTTATGCTAGAAAATGCGAATTATGTATACCTGTTCTAAAACATAGCAAAAGGGATCCCGAGAAAAAATGGGGATCCGCTTTACTAGTAAATATTCATCAAGCTTTTCTTTATTTGAAAATTGTATTCATAACCTCATCCATGCTCATTTCGCTGTCTAATTCGAAGGTTCCTGGACGTAAGTCGTTTGCTAAGCCTCTTTTTTCTACTTCATCAAAAAACGCTTTAGCATTATCGATAATTTTCCCCTTAACTAGGGCATTCCCAACATCAATGCTGGTCATTCCTGAGGCAACGTTCAGAACGGTGCGGTATATAATTACTTCTTTTACCTCTCCCGTCTGATCCTGTTTCTCTTCTTTTTTATCTGTTGATTGCTCTGCTTCCTCTGTCTTAGCTGCTTCTACTGCAGTTAATTCCTCTAGCCATTCTTCTTCCGTCATGACGACATAGCCATCAGAAGTTAGCATTTCTTTCATCTCATCTTCAGTGGGTGGGTCTTGCTCAGCCGACTCAGCTGATTGGGTACTAACAACTTTACTTGAGCCAAAGAAGTATACGACACCACATACACCTGATGCAAGCAAGATACCTGCTGCAAAGCTACGCATATTCTTAGCCTTCATTTGCCATTTTTCTCCTTTCTATCTTTGAAGCCTTGTAAGGAGCTAGCAAGTATTCAATTTCTTTCTCATTTAACTTTGTTTTCGCGGCAATCCCTTCCATTGTGTAACCACGCTTGTATAAGTCTAGTATTTCGCGAAGAAGAATTCTCTCTTTTGAATTCGTTCCTATGATTCTAGCTTCTTGAGCTGTTATTTCCGCATCAAGTTCAACGATTCTTAGTTGTTCTTGGAGCTTGTTGACTTCCTCCATTAAAGAAACGTAGACTGTATCAATTTCTCGCTGCTCCACCTTTGATGATTGCCCCGCTTTTATAAATGACACAATCAGCAGGATGACTGCTGTTCCAAATAAAATTGCTATTGCCCATTCCATCGTATTTAGATCCTCCCTTATTAATCTAGCTTCTTGCAAAATCCTATCCTATTATACATCCTGCAGAAAGCTTTTTCGATTCATTTCGATAAAATACTCCAAAAGTCGTATTTTCTTGTAATAATTCAGGAAAGATTATACCGAATTAGAAAAATATGTTTGGTACCCTACTCCCTCCAGAGTTCCGCTGACTTTTCATAACATAATCCCAAGATTTGCATATGCTATATCAACTTATGAATGTAGGTGTTTTGCGATGAGAAGAGAAATTCAACCCATAATTGGTCAAGCTTGGACAGGGAAACATGTGGTCTTGCTTCATTGCACCACTCAAAATCAACTAATTGGCTTTTATACAAGCAAGCATGCGCCAATAGAACCGCCCCAGCCTAGTTGTGCTGAGACTTTATCCCAATTTCTTAGCATCGGATACCAGATTCAAGCGATAACCCCGCTCTCGGAAAATCAGATACAATACTTATTGGTTCTTAGCTAATCCGTTAAAGCGAAACCATAAATAATTAATAAATTGAATATCGCTTAAAGAATCAGTATACTTAACTTACCCATTTGGGGTAAGGAGGACAAAATCCATGGAAAACAAAAATAATACACAAGCATCTGAACAACAAGGAAAGAAAATGTCTCTACAAGAAGCAATTCAAAAGCAACTAGCAAATAAAAAGAACCAAAATTCTTCAGGGAATGCGAACCTGAATCAATCACAAACAACGAAAAAAATGAAAAGCCAGCAGACGAAAAAAGTCAGCAATTCCCGTAGAAAAATGGGTGTTTAAGAATGAATGGTCAAAATAGAAAAGATATTACGCCAGGTATTGAAGTCGACATCGTCTTAAAGGCTGACCAAAGATCGGGGAAGCTCACTAGCGGTATTGTTAAAGACATTTTAACTAACTCTAGTAGTCATCCACATGGAATCAAGGTAAGGCTTACGGATGGACAAGTTGGCAGAGTAAAAGCAATTAAATCTAAATAAACAAAAAAGCCCCTTCCATTTTAAAAGAAGGGGCTTTTGTTCACACACAAACACTTTACTGTACGTCGCGCTAACTGTTTGCCGATTTGTCAGCAGGTTCATTGCTGTCGGTTGGATCATTCCCATCATCAGGAAGTTTACTGAACTTTGACAACAGAACCAAAAAAAGAATATTCATGACGAGACCAATAAGGGCGGAGAATAGAATAAAACCCGACATGATTGATGTCGTCATGTTGATGGAAAAAGATTCAAGAAACGTAAACAGAAACATCAACACCATATAAAATCTAAAGGTAGTTGTCGTCCGTTTAAGTAAATAATCATCTTCCCTTTTTGTTGCAATAGAAACCATTAACTGAAAAATATAGAAGGCCAACACTAGATTTAATATCCCGATTAAGCTAAGATAAATGGCCGCTCCTGACATTTGCACAACACCGTGATTTTGAATAAACAGAGTAGGAAGCTAAAGTATTACAAGTCCGAGAGCAAAACCTTTTCCTTTGCTGCTAACACCATAATGTTTGTTTAATAGATTAATCCCTGAGAATATAAGATAATAGCCAATTGGGTCTGGTAGGATATCAATAATCAGCAGATGAATCTCTAGAAAAACAAGAATAAAACCCCAGAAAATTTTACGGAACCCTTCATACAACATTACTGTCCACCTTCTTTCTCAGCAATGAGTTGATCAATATCTTGCTGTTCTAAGTACGGGTGGTCAATAATTGGTGCGATTTGTTCAAAGTTTTCACCATTTTCAGTTTGCCCTTTGATGTGAATCCCAAACTCGTAATAACTAGTACGCTCTGGATTAAAATACATATACAAGTGCATCCATTCATTCGTATTGAGCGTTACTGGAAAAAGCTCGTTTTCCTCAATCGAAACCCCTGGGATTTCTTCCCACTCCCGGTCTCGATTTTCATCAAACCATGCAGGAATTTCGCCACCATGTCGAACAGTTTCAAGTTCCTTAAGCCTATCCTGGTCAAGATCTACCTTGACTGCTACTTCGCCTGCTATCTCTTCAGGAAATGGGATTGAAACGTCTTCAATTGTGATAGGCTCTCTCGTTACCATCGCTTCTTCACTTCGATGTTGATTACTGCCTGAGGACATTCGAGAATCAAAAACATTTAGTGACATATCGTCCTGATATAAGCTTACTTTGCCAACATCCGCAATCATCGACGATTGATTGTTAAAAAACACTTCCATGGTCTCAAAAGAAAGGCTAGGTTCAAGCTCATTAAGCTGCACAAACTCTTTATTAAACTGTAGGGTCGCAGATTTTAAATAATAATGACGGAACTCCTGAACAAAACTAGGTACAGACGAATCCTGCCAAAAACCAAATCCTTGACCATCATCAATAACATTCACCATGTGGGCTCCATCAATCTGTACATGGGTGACTTCAGCAGGGTCTACCTTATTGGTTAAATAATAAAAAGTAAAGGATCTCTCCTCGCCAAGAAAACCTTCATAAAAGTGATCCAAAAAAATCGGTTGTTCAAGTTGCTTTGATTGAAAATAAGAATAATTCCCAATCCAACTAAGGAGAATCAACAGAATCCCTGCCCATAAAAGCCGCTCCTTCACCTTTCCCCCTCCTTCTCTATCCTTTTTGATGGCTCTTTTCTCAAACTTTGTTGCTTTTAGATACAAAATAGGATTGATAATGCTTTGTTTCTCTATAACATAGCATTTTAATTATGAGAAAAGAGCTTGCAAACTTACTATAACGTACAAAATAGCTTATCTTGCGTTAAAATCGGCTTTAGGTAGTAAAATCGGTTTTAAGATTTTTACAATTTTAACAAACATCTTTACGAAAACAGCCTTTTTGATTGTAACATAGAAGAAATAAGGATAAACCAACGACTTTCATAGTATTCCGATAAATCAATGACGTCCGAAAACGAACCCCATATTTTAACAACGAATAATTGTATTCTAAAATAAGAGTTGCTTTCCTGAAAAACTCCTGTCAAACTGTACGAAGGAAAGATTTCATTTATAGATTGAGTAGGTGACGCACATGATTGAAGTAAAATCTTCGAAACTTAGCGATGGAGAGTTCAATAGAGGCGTGTTCGCAACACGTGATATCAAAAAAGGGGAACTGATTCACGAAGCTCCCGTCATTGCTTACCCAAATGACGAACATGTTCACATAGAAAAAACGCTGCTGGCTGATTATGCATTTGAATATGGGATTAACCATACAGCTATGCTTTTAGGCTATGGCATGTTATTTAATCATTCTTATGAACCGAATGCTACTTACGATATTAATTTTGCGAACCATACCTTTGACTTTTTTGCCTACAAAGATATTAAGGCTGGAGAAGAAATTCTTATCAATTATAATGGCGATGTCGATGACAATGATCCATTATGGTTCAACAAAGAGGATTAAGAAGAAGAAAATAACTAGTTTGTCAAAGAGTGTTATTCTGATAAGAGGATGGATTCTTCGATAATCGGCAATGAGCACCCATGCTCCGTTCATGGGTGCTTACTACTTATTCGATATAAAAGCTTTAGTTAGATATCTCCTCTAAATCATCTGGGTAAACAACTTCTTCAAAAACCTCTTGGGTGGCCTCATCTTTTACAAAGATGGTAATTTTATTTTCACCAGGCTCAACTCCATTAAGAATTCCATAAAACATTCCCGAAATTCCTAACCCAAAGACTACAAATCCATCAAAACTATTTTCATAGATTTTTTTATTTACAACCAAGGTAAACTCTGAAAAGGACTGATTATGATGAATATCTTGTACGGAGACTAGGTCTGCATTGTTTTTCATTTCTTCTATTGAACTTATAAGGTCCTTCTCCATCTGCACCATCATTTCTTTGTGCTTAGATTTAGACATTTTATAAGTAATGGACCCATCACTGTTTTTGCTTACTTCTCCTACCCCTGCTTCTTTCGCTTCAGCAATGACTCGATCTAAATCCTCCCCCAGAAACAAGGAAGCTGGCAATGTGACTTCCACGTTCAAAAGACCTTTATCCACTTGAATAGGTTTCTCTTCTTCCGGCTTTTGCTCTTCCGTTCCCTGGTCTCCAGCCTTCCAATCGTTCTTTTCAACAGAAACGTTTTCGTTCGAACTATTTTGCTCAGTAGATGAACACGCCGTAAGCACGATTAGCAACATGACAATGAGAAGACCACAAAATTTCTTCATAATCACTCTCCCTAATCATCTTCATTCCCCAGTCTTCTCTCTCCTGTTAATCAGTGACTTGCTTCTGACAAAAGATTGTTTGTCTGCCCTCTTCTTCGTCTTCCTCATAAAAGAGCACCTTCCAATTCCCAAACTCACCTAACAATTCCTGGGGCTCTAGTTTGTATTTATTGGACACTCCATTGTTCCCCACCTTTGGAGAATGATAAAAGGTTTCCATAAAAAAATAACCATGGTCACTCACAATTTTTTTTACAAACGGAAAAATAGCTCTGTCTAAATAATAAGTGATAACAACTAAATCAAAAGAATTCTTTTCCAAGGAAAGATTAGTGATGTCAGTAAGGTCACATACAATTGGCTTAATAGAAAGCTGCTGATTAATCGCTCTTTCACGGATAAAGTCAACTGCCACATCAGACACATCTAATGCCAGCACCTCATAGTTTAATTGTGCTAAAAACAAGCTATTTCCACCAAGACCACAAGCGAGGTCGAGTGCGTTCCCTCCTTTTAGTGAAGCAGACACATTCTTTAATCGAGCATTTGCCTTTGGTTCTTCTTCTTTTATAGTTATACGCTCCAGATATTTCCTATTCCACTTAGTTTTCGGATTCATAAGGAACTCCTTGTCTATGTAGTCTATGTAGTCTATGTAGTCTATTCTCCCCCTGTATGAGCTATTAGAGGGAAATATTATTCGTGACGAACATCCACATTATAATTCAGATTTGGTTAAGATACGAATTCTATGTCCAAGAAGAAACTTTTCTCAAGTAAAATAAAACTCACGAAGCGTGTTGAAAAACACTACTATTTGCTGTAAAAGTGGCACACCCATTTTTCTAAATTTTACAAAAATAGAAACTCTTTTTATTCTCTCCTGCATATAATGAAAGAAGCAACTCTATACTTAAATACTACAACACCCTTGCACTAGTCTCCACGCTTTAAGAATCAAATAAAACATAAGGAGTGATGCGTATGACAGAAACCCTAAATTACCGGGAGTTTTATCAAAAGCAACCGTTTCACATCTGCGAACATGATCGGTTTTCCATTCAACAAGAAGCTAAATATGCTGACGTCCACGAAAGCACACATTGGTTAATTGGTTTAGAAGGTTGTGAACTGACTACAGAAAACTTTCAGTGGCGAGTCGTTGTTTTCCCGTCCAGTGAAACAGGTCATTTTAATTGTAAGCTAGCATTCTTCAAGTCTCCCTTTGTTCGTACCTTTGACGAAGCATGCGATCTTATGCGGAAAATTGAAACGCTGGCAAGGCAAGACCAACTATTTACAATTTATGAAAATAAATAGAAAAAAGCTAGTATCTGCGTTTTCTTCCTTTTTAGCCTCCTATGTGAAAAATGTACATAATAGATTTTCTTTACTCCCCTCTCCTTGGATAAAAAAGAAGGACTGCTCCATTAGCTAGCCCTCCATCTCTACTATCATTATCCTAATCTAAAAACAATCCCGTGACCGCCCTTTGGGTACTCCCATTTAATATTTTGATGCGGACATCCGATTCTGCAACTTCCGCACTCGTGACACCCTTCATAGCCTACATGCATTCTTATATCTTCCCATTTATAAATTTCTGCCGGGCAAAAGATGGTACAAATTTTATCTGGACAGCTTGTTAAACAAATGTCTTCGTCTTTTACATGAAGATGAGATTTCGTATCAGCGTTAAAGCGAACAAGGTATTGCTTTTCTTCGATAGACTGACCTTTTTTCTGTTCACTCATCATTTAATCACCTTCCAGGCTCGATACATATCTCGAGCGAGTTTCATTTTTTCTTTCCCAGAACCTAAATCACTCCAGATTTTCTTTTGTTTCTCCCATTTTGACATCCCATCAACGGTAAACATTTGGCTAGCTGCTTTGTTTAACATCGGAATGTATTCGTCAAAGTATTGCGGGAATTTATTAAAGTGATGTGTAGAATCCTTATATTTCTGCATATCTTGACCAACAAACCCAGACATCAATCTCATCCGATACGTATCCAACATATTTTCAGAGAAATCCCCTGCTTGCTTTGCTAACAGTATCGTTTCTGCTGCGTATCGACCCGAAGTCATTGCCAGATTTGAGCCTTCACGATGGATCGCGTTCACCAATTGGGAAGCATCTCCGATGACAATTACCCCGTTGCCAACAATCCTTCCCATTGATTTGAAGCCACCCTCAGGGATTAAATGCGCCAAATATTCTTGGGACTCACTTCCCTGAATATAAGGTCGAATCATCGGGTGGTTTTTTACGTATTCTAGGAGTTCATAGGGTTTGATTTTATGCTTAATTAATCCAGAGAGAAGGGTCCCGACGCCGATGCTTAGCGAGTCTTTATTGGTATAGAGGAATCCTGTCCCCAAGATTCCTTTCGTGGCGTCCCCAAACAATTCAATCGTACATCCTTGGTTTTCTTCTAGATTGAAGCGATCCTCAATGATTTTTTTATCAAGCTTTAGAACCTCCATCGTCGCTAAGGCCACTTCATCTGGCTGGTACTCTTTATGGAAGCCAAGTGATTGGGCCAATAGCGAGTTGACGCCATCCGCTAAAACCACAACATCGGCATAGACCTCCCCGTTTGGTCGGTCCGTCTTAACTCCAACAACTTTCCCATCTTCAACGATACACTCTAAAACAACCGTTTCATTGACCAACACCGCACCTTGCTCTACAGCTTTACTCGCAAACCATTGGTCAAATTTCGCTCGTAACACCGTAAAATTGTTGTAAGGCTCCTTAGCCCACTCCATTCCTTTGTACCCGAATGTAACAGCAGACTCCTTATCCATCATCATGAACCGTTGCTCGACAACCGGACGTTCTAATGGAGCTTCTTTATAAAACTCGGGAACAATGTCCTCCATCATTTTTCGATAAAGGACGCCCCCCATGACGTTTTTTGACCCCGGATACTCCCCCCTTTCAAGAAGTAACACTTTTGCTCCGCCTTTTGCTAATTCATGCGCACAAGAAATCCCCGCTGGTCCTGCCCCGACGACGATACAATCAAACTTCTCTGACATGACTAACCTCCTCTCTAGTTAAGGCCTTTTTAAATTGTTCGATTAACATCGGGACAATTTCAAAGGCGTCGCCAACAATGCCATAATGGCAGGCATCAAAAATAGGTGCTTCATTGTCTTTATTGATGGCAATAATTAACCCGGAATTTTTCATGCCGACAATATGTTGAATCGCCCCTGAAATGCCAATTGCAATATAAATCTTCGGAGTAACTGTTACCCCGGTTTGCCCAACCTGATGAGGATGCTCAATCCAACCTGCTTCAACGACGTCACGGCTACCACCGACAGCACCACCAAGCGTGTCTGCTAGCTGGTGAACAAGCTGAAAGCCTTCAGGACTTCCCAAACCTTTCCCACCAGCAACGATTATATCCGCCTCATCGATCCGAACCTTCTTTGTCGTTTCCTTCACAATTTCAAGCACTTTTGTGCGAATGTCTTCTTCTTTTAACGATATGCTTTCTTCGATGATCTTCCCGCTTCGACCAGATTGAGGAGGCAACGCTTTCATCACTTTTGCACGGACAGTGGCCATTTGCGGCCGGTATTTTTTACATAAAATCGTGGCCATGATATTGCCGCCAAAGGCAGGACGACTGGCCAATAACAAGCCTGTTTCTTCCTCGACGTCTAACTCTGTCGTATCAGCGGTTAACCCTGTAGGTAAATCGGTCGCAACCGCACTCGCTAGGTCCTTTCCTGTTGAGGTCGCTCCGAACAGGATAATCTCGGGTTTATGTTTATTCGAACAATCTAACAAAGCCTTCATAAACGATTCGGTCCGGTAATGCTTAAAAATAGGCTGATTATAAACATAGACCGCATCTGCTCCATATTCGAACACTGTTTGCGCTAATGGTTTAATGTTCTCACCGATTAAAATACCGGCCAATTCGACTCCGCGTTTGTCAGCGAGCTTTCTGCCAGCACCTAGTAATTCCAATGAAACGGAGGGAATCTCACCATCCTTTTCTTCAATAAAGACCCAAACTCCCTGATAATCTTTAAAATCCATTACACACCCTCCTTTGCCTGAAACAATTCTTTCTTTTCGAGAAGAACTTCTAGTAATTTTTCAACCTGGTCTTGCGGGTTTCCTTCTAAAATCTCTCCTCCTTCTGGTTTCGGTGGAGCCCATACCTTCGAAACGATTGTTGGGGAACCTTTCAATCCTAGCTGCTTAATATCGACATCCTCCAAATCATCGACCGACCAAATATGAGGCTCGTATCGGGCTGCTTTCAGCATGTTTGGAAAAGGGGAATATGGGACTTCATTTATGGTTTTTTCAACCGACAACAAACAAGGTAGACTCGATTGGACGACCTCATGCCCGTCTTCTAGCTTTCGATGAACTATCGCCTTGCCTTCCTCTCGATTCACCTCGACCACTTTGTTTACAGATGTAAGCGGCGGGATATCAAGTCTTCTAGCAATCCCTGGTCCTACCTGTCCGGTATCGCCGTCAATTGTCATCTTCCCGCATATAATCAGATCCACAGGTTTTATTTTTGAGATTTTTTCAATGGCTTTGGTTACAGCGTAACTTGTGGCCAATGTATCTGCGCCAGCAAAACGACGGTCCGTGATTAAATATCCTTCGTCCGCTCCGATTTCAATACATTTCTTAATGGCCTTCACCGCAGGAGGTGGTCCCATCGTGACAACGGAAACGGTGCCTCCATATTTCTCCCTCAGCCTGACAGCCTCTTCGACCGCATGAGCATCATAAGGATTCAAAATCGCTGGGGCTGTTCTTCGATCCATCGTGTTTGTTTTTGGGTTCATCTTAATGATTTTCGTGTCAGGTACCTGCTTAATACAGGCAACAATATGCAGCATATGCTTCCCTCCCTGATTAGGCTCTTTTCTCAAACTCTGTTATTTAACAAAACAATTGATTGAGTTAATAATGACCAGCAAGAAACTTCAATTATGAGAAAAGAGCTTGCAAACATAAATAAAACAAAATAACTAGCTGTTCTTACGTTAAAATCGGCACTAGGTAGTAAAAATCGGCTTTAAGATTTTTACAATTTTAACAACAATCTTTACGAAAACAACCTCCCTTTAAAGCTATATGATTGAATCCCTAGGTGGATTTGATGTTGATACAAACTACATCGATTATCGTTCTTCCTAGTAAAAGTCCCTTTATGCTTGTTTACTTTAGATATATATTAGTGGGGCCTGATAAAAATGTGAATTTTCTGATAAATAATCTTAAAATAATTTTACGAATATACGTCTAAAAGGGTAACATCCCTACAATTTTATGAGAATGCAAAAAATTCCCGGTTTAAACCAAAGGTTTAAACCGGGAATTCCTCGTTTATCATTATTCTATTCTTCAGAAGGCAAGTTTTTTTGTTCAGGAAGAGTATCCCAGAAACTTGTATCTGCAGTTTCAATCGAACCATCGGCAATAGCCCTCACTGCTGCATCCAATGTTGTGATTGTTTGTTTAATCAAATAACCATTGCTCTTTTGCCCAAGAGCATAGGACTCATATGAGTGATCAGACATTCCGCGCATTTCAAATAGAAGGGTTGAAATGTCATAGCGGACAGCAGCACCATTACGGCCAATATTTTCACCAGTTCCACCGGCATATTTGCCAATATGTCCCCAGCCAGTCGGTTCAAGGGTATTATAAACGATAGAGCCTAGCTTTTTTGAACCTTCAAGCACGTCTGGATCAACATTTGAATTTGTTGGATAAAGAATTGAGCCGGATACTAGCTCTCCATCCGTTGCACTTCTCGTTCCTTGGTGATGGAGGTCGATCATGTAATCGATTTCATATTTTTGGAACACATTTTCATGTAAGACTTTTGCTTCAGGTACCATATCCTCTGTTGCTTTAGCATGCTCACGGTTAATATCTACACCATTTGCATTATAACGGGTTAGGTGACGGTCTCCGTCTGCTAGGTAGTCTTCAAGTGAGAAGTTAACATCTCCCATTGCACCATCGGCATTTAACATTGGAACTACGAGTACATTCACGTTATCTAGTACGCCTTTTGTTTTTCCTGTGCCAAGGTGTTTGATAAATTCAAGTGCTCCTTCGGTTGTTAACTGCTCGTTACCATGCTGTTGTGTTAAAAATAAAATCGTTGGATTCTCTGGGTTGGAGATGTATTTAGCCATATAAATATCACGGCCCTTAACCGTTTGACCAATGACCTCTAGGTCTAAAGCTTCCTGCTTTGCCTCTTGGACTTTTAGATAATCTACCATGCTTTCATATGTATGTAGAATTGATGTTTGGATTGATCCGCCAACATTCGGGCCATTCCCAACAGCACTTGCAGGTAGACCCACCGCTGTCACCGCCCCAAACGCCATTAAACCGGATAAAGAAATAGATAGAACCTTCTTTTTCATACTCATCCACATTACCTCCATCTTTTATTGATTTCTAGTAAAAGAAATCTCTTATCTATTATTCTATAGCTAATGTTCGAATAAGATAAATAGAGATACCGACCTATCCTTTAGACAAATTTCGAGGGGCGAAATAAGTACAAATGAACTAGTGTTATTGATGAAAATTGAGTCCTTTTGATTATCTTCTATGCCGAGAAACCATTATAATAAGAATGGAATTCGTTTTACATAGAAAGGAGTTTTACTTTGACTTATCCAGACACAAAAGAGACAGTCGATTTATTAAAGGAATTGGTAAGCATTTCAAGTCCTTCTGGAAACACCAATGAAGTCATTACATTTGTTGAGAATTTCCTAAAGGAACTCAATGTGGATACCCGTAGGAACCGCAAAGGGGCGTTAATTGCAACCATACCTGGTAAAGATGACCAGAACCATAGAATGTTGACAGCGCATGTTGATACTCTTGGGGCAATTGTAAAAGAAATAAAATCTAGCGGTCGCTTGAAGCTAGATTTAATAGGTGGATTTAAATATAACTCAATAGAAGGCGAATATTGCGAAATTGAAACTTCTGCAGGGAAGAAATTCACCGGTACGATTTTAATGCACCAAACATCTGTCCATGTTTATAAGGATGCCGGGAAGGCCGAACGCAATCAGGATAATATGGAAATTCGCTTAGATGAAAAAGTACATAATGCGGAAGATGTTAAGGCACTAGGGATTGAGGTTGGGGATTTTATTTCCTTTGATCCACGAGTTCAACTCACCCCTTCTGGCTTTATTAAATCCCGCCATCTCGATGATAAAGCAAGTGTGGCGATTTTGCTTCAACTGATCAAGCAAGTGAAAATAGACAATATAGAGTTACCTTATACCACTCATTTCCTTATTTCGAATAATGAGGAGATTGGCTATGGTGGGAATTCGAATATTCCTCCGGAAACGGTTGAATATTTAGCTGTTGATATGGGAGCAATGGGCGATGGTCAATCTACGGACGAATACACGGTTTCCATTTGTGTAAAAGATGCGAGTGGACCTTACCATTATGAACTAAGAAAAAGACTTGTACAGCTAGCAAAGGCGAACGACATTGGCTACAAACTGGATGTCTATCCTTTCTATGGCTCAGATGCTTCTGCAGCGATTCGGGCAGGACATGATATCGTGCACGGCCTTGTCGGCCCAGGAATCGACTCTTCCCATGCCTTTGAAAGAACACATCAAGATTCCATCGAAAACACAGCAAAGCTGTTATACCATTACGTGCAATCAGAAATGGTTATCTAAGCGAATATAATACGCGCACTCCCTACTTATTTTGAAAATAAAAAGCGATAAGACTTGGTTCAATTTATTAGAACTAAGTCTTTTTGTATTTTGCATTCGGAGTCCGTTTAGTCTATCTGGTATATGTGCTTAAGGTCAACATATATTGCTTGGCATTAATTGTCCTTGAGAGCACTCGTCATGGACAAATTTCTCCGTTTGGATGCTCAAAGTGTCCTTGAGAGCACTCTTCATGGACAAATTTCTCCTTCTTGATGCTAAAAGTGTCCTTGAGAGCACTTGTCATGGACACTTTTCTCCGTTTGGATGCTCAAAGTGTCCTTGAGAGCACTCTTCATGGACAAATTTCTCCTTCTTGATGCTAAAAGTGTCCTTGAGAGCACTCTTCATGGACAAATTTCTCCTTCTTGATGCTAAAAGTGTCCTTGAGAGCACTCTTCATGGACAAATTTCTCCTTCTTGATGCTCAAAGTGTCCTTGAGAGCACTCTTCATGGACAAATTTCTCATTCTTGATGCTAAAAGTGTCCTTGAGAGCACTCTTCATGGACAAATTTCTCATTCTTGATGCTAAAAGTGTCCTTGAGAGCACTCTTCATGGACAAATTTCTCATTCTTGATGCTCAAAGTGTCCTTGAGAGCACTCTTCATGGACAAAATCCTCCTTTTTCGTGCTCAAAGTGTCCTTGAGAGCACTCCTCATGGACACAATCCTCCTTTTTGATGCTCCAAGTTGGTCCTTTATAGGGGAGAACCGAAAACTTAATAGAGGGTGCTCTCCTTTTAATTTCTTTTACTACTTTATTTTAACCAATCCAAAGAATGGAAAAGCTATAAATCAAGTATCTAAATGGGGAGTTGGATTTGTGGATTTACAACTTGTTGAAGCTTACATCCCTGAAAAATATTTTGAAAAAGTGACCGAGTCCTTACATAAATTCCCCCTTGTCTCCTATTGGGTCTCCAGGGAGTCAGAAGAGCGCAAATTAATCCGTGTCCTTGTTGAAACCAAAAACACGGAAGAAGTCCTAAACTATTTAGAAAATGTTTCAAATGTGGTGGATGGCTTTGAGGTGCTACTGTTTCCGGTACAAAGCTATTTAACCAGATTAACCGATGAAGAGAAAGAAAAGATAAAACAAGAGGAAAAGGAAGATACCACTAAAATTCAAAGAGCTAGCCGCCATGAATTATTGGGTGCGATTGAGAAATCTAGTCGGATTACTCTTAACTATACCTTGTTGGTCATTCTCTCGGCCATAGTGGTTACAATTGGGTTTATAAAAGATAGTGAGGCGGTGATTATCGGGGCGATGGTAATTGCACCGATGCTTGGTCCAGTGATTTCGATTGCTTTTTCATCTATTTTGGGGGACTTTTCCCTCATCCGCCATTCGTCGATTACGCTTTTATATGCGATTGCCATTGGAATTGGCATCGCCATCTTCTGCTCGTTCTTTCTCCCAGTCCCACTTGATAATACCGAATTTGCATCAAGGACTCATGTCAATTTATCTGATATTGTTCTAGCCTTAGCATCTGGTACGGCAGGTGCTTTATCCATTATCAGTCGTCTACCTGACGCACTTGTTGGCGTGATGGTCGCAGTGGCATTGTTACCACCGACGGTTGTCCTTGGGATGTCACTAGGTGAAGGGTTGTGGCAAGAGGCTTATGGGTCGGGACTTTTATTGGTCGGAAATATCAGTTCAGTCATTTTAGCTGCGATTATTGTCTTTTCCTTAAGTGGCATTCGACCAGTGAAATGGAAGGATGTCGACCGGGCAAAAACATCTCAAAAGATGTCTATTCTTTTTGTCAGTATAACGATTATCATTCTAATTACAGCAATCCTTTTTAGCCACCATGTTGATATCCTATAAAGGACAGTCGTGTGAAAGAATTTCGTATCTAAAACAGATAAAATGCCAGTATTCAATTTTAGAACACTGGCATTTTATGGGTATAATCAAAATAATCCGTATAAGGGCTGTCTTTAGCGTATAAAACTTCCCAATTCTTGGTTGGTTCTAATATGTGATTTCGGACAAATTCATCAACTTTGTTGACCTGCTTAGATTCAATAATTTTAATGATTTCCTTATGCTGCTCGATGGCCAAATCATATCGATGTTCGATTTCGGATAAAAGTCTTATCCGATTATAGTGGGTACTTAATCTAATAATGGCTTTCCAGACATTTTCCTTCTGGTTCCCTTGGAAGATGGTACGATGAAATTGATTATCTAACTCATGAAATTCCAACGCATTCCCTTCTGCCTCACTCATCCGTTCTTGCAACGAGACGATTTTTTTTAACTCAAATAGGTATTCTACTGAAAAATCTTCGCACGACAGCTTTAACACTTCTCTTTCAAGAGTATAACGCATAAAAGCAGCTTCCTCTATTAATCGTGGATCGATCTTAGTCACGTAAGTACCAATTTGGGGGCGAACCTCGACCAAGTTTTCTTC
Source organism: Mesobacillus maritimus (assembly GCF_044803185.1). GTDB lineage: Bacteria > Bacillota > Bacilli > Bacillales > Cytobacillaceae > Mesobacillus_B > Mesobacillus_B maritimus_B. Next base: position 2,211,558 of record NZ_CP085225.1, on the reverse strand, counting down.
TCTCAGTTTGGCCATTACTTCCCTTATTGGTGTCCGCGAAATCTGCAATGCTTCAGCAACTTCTATTTCACTTATCGCCTGACCAGGTTTTAGTTCTAAACTCATTATCGCACCTTTTATTACCCGGTAGGAGTATTCCTTATTGTTTTCATTTATTAATTTCCTTGGAATGGTAAACATCACTGCACCTCTGATTTACTTAGCTTTAGAGCCCTTTTCTATTGCATGATTATACCACTTAATTAAAATGCTGTCATCGACTCCTTTCCATGCTCTTGATATTAACCCCTATTTATAATAAAACAGAAAAAAAATCTATGAATGTGAGAATGCCCCTAGTTGTTCACTCGGGGCACCCTTTTTTTAATGATTAAATTTTTGATTCCCTTGATAGGAGTTCATATTTGGTTGGTACCCAGGAGGCACATTCATATTCCCACTTTGTCCGTAGGATTTTGTTTGCTGCCCGGAGGGATTCATATTGTGCTGCTGTCCCATCGTACCGCCAGCTGACATACCTCCCATAGCTCCAAAGTTATGACCTTGAGCTCCTCCCATTTGTCCTGAAGGTGGATAATTTTGCGCTGGAGTAGAAGCATTCATATAACCCGTAGGCGCCTGAGTTGTCGGCTGTTGCATATAAGCCTTCATTGGATTGTCTTGACCCTGATTTTGACCAGCTTGCATGGTGTATTGAGCTTTCAATCCTTCACTAGAAGGTTGATAGCTGTGTAAGTATGTTTTCGCAGTATGATCCTTTATTGTTGGTACTTGGTATAAGCCTTGTTGATTCATAAATAAAAATACTTCATACGCCTGGTTAACACAGTTCATCGCACTATTGGTAAGCATTTGGCGAAGATTTGGATCCGCTATTTCTAAAGCTGCTTTTACCCCATTTGCTGCTGCATTTTTATGACATAAAAGCATCGCCGAGGCCACTTCATAATCATTTAGAGTCACATTTGTTTCCGGGGCAAGCATAGATGGATTATCAAGACCGTATTGAATTTGATCGGGTTTGATGTTGCTCACACTCGTATTTGGGGAGATAGGATTAAAATGAGTATAATCATGTGTATATGTGACAATCGTATCATAGGATTTGATTTCTTCTTGTTGGTGCCGCATAATCATATTTTTCAGCTCTGGATTTTTCGTTTGCATGGCATATAGATTAAAATGGCTAATCATATTCTTTTTTTCTGCTAGTACTTCATGGACTTCCATGGTTTCATGTGCGCCGAATGGCATATGCTACACTCCCTCTGTTTATTTCTGTCCTTTATTGTTAGCTTCAATAAGAATCATTTTATTGCATAAAATTTAGTTGGTCGTCAGTTTGACCTTGGCCTTGGTATTGATTTTGTCCTTGATTCTGGTTCTGCCCTTGGTTCTGCCCTTGGTTCTGATTCTGATTCTGTCCTAAGTTTGTCGCGGTTTGTGCAGCTTGCAAATCGATGCTAAGCTGTTTCCCTAGATCATTTGGATAATAAAAACCATTTGAAACCATATAATCGGTGATTCTTTGATGCTTATCGATAGAGTCGTTTAAATACTGAGTTAAGGTTTCCCTAACTTCCGGGGTTGAGGATTCAGCAATTGCCATCGCAAGCATTTTTATATCAGACTTAGTGGCGAATAAAAAATCAGTAGCAATGACTTGGTTCGTCATGCCGCCCATTCCCGCCATATTTTGCATGAACTGATTCACTGTTGTGCCCCCCTCTCGGTAATAAATTGCTGTAGACGGTTAATCTGCTTTGTGGTTTTGTTCGCATCATCCGATAAGATTTGTTTAAGTTCCTCATCCTGAACCAAAGCACTCATCGTCGTTGATTTTGTCAGGCATAAATTTTTAAACATCAGAATTTCATGGAGATCTAAGCTTTCGTGAATACCCATGTATTGAGTTACCATAACGATTTCCCTCCTCTCTTTTGTTTATTGTGTCATTCCTAGTACGGTTTGGGTCGCTTTCAAATCCACTTTAATCTGTTCGTTTACGTCATGTGGATGATAATAACCGTTTTCAATCATGTAATTGCTAAGTTGCTCATGGGTATAAATCGCTCGATTAAGATGATCTTGTAAGGTTTGTTTTAATTCAGGGGTTGCCGTTTCAGTAATGGCGGCAGCATATCCAATAATTGCCGACTTTGCAGACAGTAAACATTCTGTCGCAATCGCTTGATCAGTCATTTGATTACTCTGTTGTCCATCCATAATCGTTCCTCCTTTTAAGATAGAAAGCCCTGTATGTCTTGGACTTCCTTTTTTGTTGCTGTTAAATCAGCATCTAAAATCGTTTTTAACGCTTCATCTTGGGCGAGTCCGCTAAGGGTATTCGCTTTTGTTAGGCATGTATTTTTAAAAACCAATAACTCATGTAATTCCACTGTTTCATGAACTCCTAAATTAGCTCTCATTGTGCTTCCCCCTTTCTTCTCAAAATCCTTCTTTATCATGTGTTTAACCAAACCTATTCATCCTCCATTTAAATTTAGGAAATTCATAAATATAGGAATAAAACATGTTTAAATCATGCAGTTTAAATCAGAATGCAAATAATACTGGGGCGAGTTGAAAAGGGTAATTTAATTCAAAATAAAAAAGCCCTACTCCTAAAGAATGGAACTTCACTACCTTTCTTTTTTAACTGTTTCATCAAACGTCAAGACAACCAATCGATAGAGGATATACACTCCTATATATGCACTTGTTAGTAAAAAGACAGGATTTAAAAATAGACCATGGATATTTGTCATAAATACCGTATTATCTTTAATAATCTCAAGAATTGCTAGAGCTGCAATAATCCCAAATAATAGGACACAGATAATAGCTAGCAAGTTTAAAAACAGCCTCGATTGCTCCCAATAGGTTCGTAAACCAAACATCAGCAATGGAGTGATGATACTCCCGGCAATAATCAGAAAAACCATAACATTCACCTCGTTTAAATTCTTTACCTTTTTCCGAGCATGTAAACAGATTACTAAAAAAATTCGGTGCCGAATTGACACCGAATTTCTGTTATTCCCTATTCGCACCAAGTGCAAGGTTGGCAAGGTATAACTTGTTCGTCCGCTTCCTTTAGTAATATGGGTAGCCACCGCCATAAGGAGAATATGGAGGGTAATACGGGTTCAAATATGGAGCAGAGTAAGGATTTCCTGCTGCAGCCCCTAATGCACCCGAAGTAAGTCCACCTAATAGGCCTCCTACAAACGGTGCCCCACCATATCCTCCATGATGTCCTCCGTGGTGGCCTCCATGATGTCCTCCGTGATGTCCTCCATGATGTCCTCCGTGATGTCCTCCGTGGTGGCCTCCGTGGTGCCCCCACTGTCTAAGCCCCTGCATATTATACTGATTTTGCAAATTCGCTCAACTCCCTCTCCCATAATAATTCTTACCTTCTATTACGGTATGTGGGATATTTGTCCGTTGAATGGGCTGTAGGTCAAATGGTTAGGGTCCTATCGTGCTCTCAATCTTACAATTGTGAAGGGTTCCTCAAACTGACCTCTCATTTACAAAGAATAGGTTCTCACTTAAGACTCTTTCTCCAGTCAAAAATTCCCAAGCATTTTTATAGAAGAGAATCTGCCCCTTGTAAAATTCTCGTAGGTCTTTGTAGTGTTCAGCTTCTTTTGGGTGATCAGTTTTATAGTCAACAATTTTCCAAGCATCGTCCTTTTTATAGACTAGATCGATTACGCCTTTTACGAAGTAAGGTTGGCTGGCTTCCTCTGATTTAGAGACGAAAGGATAAAGTGGATGTTCTTTGGAAACCTTCAACATAAAGGGAACCTCCGTTAATACCTGTTCAGCCACTAATAGCTCTTCCCAAACATCAGACTGTTTTAGTAACTCAATAGCCTTGTACACTTCCGCTTCTTTTTCTAAAGGTACATCGTATTTGCTTAACAAGGTTGGGATATAATTGGTAACATTCTGACCCTTGACCACCTTTTCAAACACATCGTGTATGATGGTTCCCCAGTCTTTTCCTCCCCCTGATTCGCGTTCAATGGTCACAACATTAGCGTAATTTTTATCCTTTGTTGGGGACCAATAGTCAAAGGACTTTTCTTTTCGTTCCTCAAGCCACAGCAACTTCTCCCGATTCTGATATTCCTCTAAAGTGACTTCCCCTTGCGGCTCGAATGCCTCTTCCTCCTCGACTTTTTCTAAAGGAAATTCTTCGATGTCAGGAAGCTCGAGCAACCTACTCCACGGATTGTTTTTATTCCCTTTGGCGCTAGAACTAATCACTAAGGCCTGCTCTGGACGAGTTGCTGCGACATAAAGAATCCGCAGCTCCTCCGCAGTTAAATAAGCTAGCTCCTCGAGTTTTAATTCAGCCCAATTTAGTGGAAATGCAATATTTTTTCGCTGAAATCCCTTTTTAACAGTAAATGAAAAATACCCTTTTGATGAATCTTCTTTCCGTTTAATATGTCTTGTTAAAAAAGATTCTTGATCAACTAGCTTGGCAGGATGAGCAAGGAAAACCACTCTCGCCTCAAGCCCTTTTGCTTTATGAATATTCATGACCCTAACGGCATCAGCTTCTTCTTCAATATTCAACACCGTCGTTTTTTCAAAGATCATTTCAGTTAATAATTGAAAGGATTGTTTATACGTTGTTTGTCCTTCTCTTTCATGATTACGAAGAGCTTCTAAAATTTGCAGCAAGCTCTTATAGGTCCGTTTATTTCCACTATGCTGCAGAAGTAGAAGATAAAATCCTACATCCTCAATGATTTTTTCAATCGCCACAGTTGGAGCAAAGGACATCACCCATTTTTGATACAGCTTAAGTTTAGTGAAAACAAGTTCAAACTTATTTATTAACGGACTAGGTAGGGAATCTGGGATATCACTATAGATTGACCACCTGCCACCATTTACCTTCCATTGATAAAGCTCATTATCACTGATTCCAAAAAAACTTCCCCGTAGAGTCGCAAGGAGGCTTACTTCATCGGTTGGGTCTACAAAAGTTTGCAGGAGAATACTTAATTCCTGAAAACTCCTCATTTCTCCGATGAGGACTTCCCCACTAATACTGACTGGGATGCCGATATCCTCTATTTTCTCAGAGTAGGTAGCAATTCCGTCGTTGTATCTTGTCAGAACCATAAAATCACGCGGGCGAAAGCCTTGGGTAAGCAACTGTTTGATGCTAGCCGCAATTTGTACAGCATCATAGTCTATCATATCGTCCTTTTTGGAAACACTGCTTGGAATGGTTAGCTTCTTTAAACCCGTTACCTTATCATCACCAGATTCTTTTTTAAAAGAATGAAGCGGACGATAGGCAGTTTGATAAACGTCATCGACCTCTGGTAAATGATGTTGAAAAACCTTATTTAGTTCGTCGGTTACAGAGTTGACCGTTCGGAAGTTCATCGTTAACTGCAGCACTTCTCCACCATGTTCCTCCATAAGCTGTTTTACGCGGTTATAGGTGTCGATGTCTGCTCGACGAAAACGATAAATCGCCTGCTTAGGATCGCCCACCACAAATAGCGAACCCTTTTTTGGTTGACACTGGCTCCAAACCTGTTCTGTTGAGTCCTCATTCGTCAAATAAAACATGATCTCAGCTTGAATGGGGTCCGTATCCTGGAATTCATCGACAAGAAGGCGTTGATACTTAGCTTGAAAATACTGACGAACCTCTCCATTTTTCTTCAATAAGTTTGCTGTTGTGATTAACAAATCTTGAAAATTGAGGAGCGAGCGCTCTTTTTTCAATTGGTTGTATACGGCCATCCCTTCCTGTAAAAAAGCCACCACCTTGGGATGACAATATTCACGCCACTCTTGTAAACGCGGTTTAATGCTTTCAGCAAACACATCTTTGATTTTTTCTTCATAATACTTAGCATCTTCTTTTGTATGCCAACGATTAAGCGTTGGTTTCAGGCTTTTATTAAAAAGCTCGAAGACTGAGATAATTTCTTTATCATTAGAAGGATCAAGGAAACGTTCTTTCTTTAAAGCTGTGATGATTGCCGTTTGTAACGCATCGTACCCCTTTTCAGGCTCTTGTTCCGGGATAGAGGGCTTTGCTTCTTTTATAACTAGCATGAGAGTGTTGTATGACGAAAGCAATTCTGGTTTGGACACCTCGTCTTTAATCCATTCCACGTCTGGGTATTCCCTAAGTTCACAAAGGTTTGCAAACAAATCTGTGACCGTGATTCCAAGCTTACCCATTTCCCCTAATAGAGGAGACTGCTCGGTTTGAAGATTTTGCAAATAGACTTGCCAAGCTTCCTCAAGTAAATCTTTGTCTTCCTGATCTTCAAGCTCTGTAAAAGCTAGATCAAGTTCAGCCTCAATCGGTCTTTCACGGAGCAATTTTGCACAAAAGGAGTGAACGGTGCCAATAAAGCAGCGTTCTATATTTTGCAGAGCAGATGCAAGTCGAAAATTCTTATCTGCATCGCTTTCCTCTTTCCAACTTTTTTCCAACTTTGCTTGAAAACGAACCTTTAACTCGTCTGCGGCTTTCCTAGTAAAAGTGATGGCAACCATTTGATCTACCGGACAAGTGCCCGTACGAATCAGCTCCACCATCCGCTCTACAAGACTGGTTGTTTTTCCTGAACCCGCCCCTGCTTCTACAAGGAAGTTTGTGTTGAGTTCATGTTTAATTTTTTCGCGAGCACCTTGGTCAATTACCGTATTAGTCATATGCACGCACCCCCTTAAACCGGCGTAACCCCTCATGATTTTGGTCCATTTGTTTTACTTTAAGATGATCATCATGGTAAAAATGACGTCTACAAACCGCTTTTAACTGACAAAACTTGCAGTCATTTGGATCGTCTGTCATCGTGAATTGCCCAGATGAAATCACGTCAATTAGACGCTCAAGGATGTCAAAGCCGTTTGTTCTGATTACAGAGTCCTGTTTCCGAGTATAGCGTTCTCCTAACCCTTTGACAGTTGGGAAATAATACGCACTTTCCTCAACAATCCCAGCTTCTAATTTTAAGTGTTCTTCAATGGCCAACGCATAAATCCAATGCTGCAGCTGCCGACCACCTTTAAAAGGTTCGTTCATTGCATAGTTGTAAGTACTGCCTGTTTTATAATCAATGATATGGTACGTTCCATCTGTTTTTCTATCAACACGGTCAATTTTTCCTGCAAGCATGATGCTCTCACCTGTAGGTAAATGAATTTCAGCAGGTTCGTGCCCATCGACCCCAAAGGTATACTCAAAGTGAGCAGGTTCATAAGAATCTAAATGCCGTTCTTCTTCTTTAATGAAAATACGACAGCAAGCAAGGAGATCAGCAACCTCAAGCTGAAATACCCGGTCATTCGTGGGAGGAAGAACCTCCTTCTGCTGATCAATTAGATCCTTCGCTACTTGGAGAATGAAAACTTCTTTATCCTCTTTTATCTCGTTCTCCTTTTGTTCACGGTAATTGATTTCAAAGATCCTGTGTAATAGACTTCCACGAGTCGCAGGATCGAGCCAGCTGTATGGGTCATACACCATTTCTTCTATAGGACGAACACCAAGAATCTCTTGAATAAAATAAGAGTACGGACAGGCAGCAAGGCTTTCAAGCTTGCCCGCTGTTAGCGTTTTTTCTTTATTTTTACGAGGATCGAAGGTTTCTTGGTCAATATCCACCCAGCCATCATATTCAGTAAACTCCGCTGCTCCATATCTTGCTTGATCGGCATGATTTCCGAAAGACAAGTTGGCAAAATGGGAAACTAATTTCCGATCTATATTTGCAGATTTAGAATCCATCAGCATGCCACTCCAATAATCGCGTTCATCCACTAGCTCCTCTGGAGCAAGGGGTGATGGCAGCTGTTTGAGGTCCTGAAACTCTGCGTCCTTCTTCCCTGTGACGAGCCGGTAACCTTGTAAAAATACATATGCCGGGCTCACCACACGATTCTCGTTTACATCAAAGCGACAAAAACTGACGGTTACAGAACCTATACTTTGAGCGAATAACTGGAGCATGGTATAAAGGTTTTCCTGCCCACTATTTTGCATCAACGGGAGATGATTGCCGAGACGTTTCCGCTCCTCATCTAAGAGCAACGGATCTTCATTAGAACTCCCCGGAAACTTTCGATTATCCAAGCCGACAATATAGACATTCTCTCTCGAATGATACAGTCCTTTATGATAGGACGTTACGTGAAGATGGCCGGGTTTAGGATTGGAACGAAGAACCCTTAAAGATAAAAGCAAGTCCTCTAGCTTTTCAAAAAGTTGATGTTGCCCATAGCTTTCGTCCGCATATGGCAGTAATTTACCGATTTCCTCGAGCATGGACGCTTTCGCAAATTCATCCAAAGCAGAAGTGGTTTTACAATGGTTGACCAACATATAATGAATGGCTTTAAGGGTTGCCTTATCATTCATCTTTTCTTTTAATGCAGGTAGCTTGTTCATCCTGATTTTAAACCAATCCACAACCCACTTATGATGCTGAATTTGTTCATCATAGTACGTACGTTTTTCTTCGTCATCTTGCTTTTCTTTTCTCACTAGTAGTGCTTCAATTTTTCTATTCAATTGTGAGACATACCGTTCCTTACTCCAGCCAATTTGGGCATCCCTCAGCATTCGGGTGATTTTCATTTTAGAAGGTGCCCCTTCTCCGAGTTCCAGCACCCCTCCGTGAAGCAAATCAATGAATGTGGATACACTATAATTTGCTTTGACCCATTGCAAAAGTCCTTTTACAAATTGACCTGGGTGTGTAAACGAAATCGGAATTCCTTCTCCAAAGGTGATTGGAATATCGTCTTTTTGAGATAAATGATAGAAAAGTGTATGATATGGGTCACCGCTGGTATAAAATATTACATTTTCATCCAGCTTTGTTTCTGACCTTTTGATTAGCCCCAAGATATGTTTTAGTTCTATTTCTTCTGTTTTCGCTGTAAAAAACGATAATTCCCTTGATGCTTTTGCATATTCCTGATCATACACATAACTGAGAGGAGTAGGTCCCCCCCAACGGATGGAACGTAAGCTTGTGCGCTCAGGAATCTGAATACCGAATACTGGGTGTAACGGCAATTTACGACTTCCTTCTGGTAGATGTTTATGTAAGAACTGCTCTTCCAGATAAGTTAAAGATAGATCGGACTGGAGGATGAACAAAGATTTTGAGGTTGTTACCCCATGTTGCCTTGCCCTCCGAAATAATTCAGCCTGATCGATATGTTGATGCTTATGGAGAAGTTTTTCATAGTTGTTGAGGATTTGAAGCATATCCAGCCCTTTTTCCTCCGTCAAAAAAAGAGTTGGACTTAAATTCTCACTAGAATAACCTGCCATTCGCAAAGTGTGTATGGTCTGATAGATGGAACGACTAAAAGACGAGTTGATTTCCATATGCTGAAAATATCTTAAAGCCCCATCTTCCTTTAATTTCGTGAGAACCCGATAGATGAATTGTGCTCCGACAATGGGTTCAACTACTTCGATTGGCTTCTTTGAATGAAGCTCTTCTTGTTCCAAGGCAAGGTTAAACACGGTTTTATAGTTCAAATTTATCGCGTGAAGCTCCTGTTTCGTATAGCTCTCCAAGATTTGCTCTCCAATGCTATATTCATCTACAATCATTACTTTTTCCGCAAGCGGAAACCGCTCACAGATAGATTGCAACTCCCCTATTAACGATTTCAAAACTCAACACTCCCTGTATCTGGTAGATATCTGTAGGTTCCTGACACCAGCCAGTTTTCTGGTAATTTAGTTTTATTTTATCACTTTTATTTAAGGTAAAAAAACTTGGTGGTATCCCGCAATGTCATTATTGGCTATTTTTTGTAAAAAAACAGTACTTTTTTCCAATTCTCTGAATTATAATTGTGATTGGAATTTTACTAGAATGGTAAAGGGGAAAATAGAATGGGAGCTCAAAAGCCATTATGGCCATGGTTTGTCTTAATTGGTGGTGCAATCTTTTGGGTTTCAGCCGGACCAGGCTTATTGTTTACAATCCTTCTTCCTTTTTGGAGAGCGGAGGAACTTGGTTTATTTATGTACATTTTTATCATAATTACTGTTTTTACTATCATTGGGACGGTCTGGGGGATGGTCAAAGCCTATCAAGCTTTAAGAAATTTTAATCAACCAATCAATGGCATTCCTTTTTTACCAGAACAACAAATAGAGTCACAGGAATATCATAAAAACTCACCGAGTAAAATGCCCATTTGGCCATGGTTTATCATTGTGCCAGGAGCATTGCTACTAGTTGGTTCAGGCCCAGGTGTGTTAATGTTACCAATTATGCCACTGTTTTTGGCTGGTATGTCGACCGATTCGGGAAACACTCCAGATTACGTACCATTACTCATTATCCTGATTGGCTATACCCTTATGATTGGCTACATCATCCTTGTTGTTATCGCTATCAAAACACTTATCCGAGCTAGAAAATGAGAAGAAAACCGTAAAAGTAAGAGGGAAGATGTGATTACATCTCCCCTCTTGCTTTTTTACAAAATTAATTCTTACTTACTGCTTTTTCTTTTTCAAATAACATAATCAATCCAGGCAGTAATATCCCTCTTATAAGGAATGTATCTAGTAAAATCCCTACCGCCACGATGAATCCAAATACAAATAATAGTTGTATTGGTTGAGTCATTAACACCGCAAAGGTTGCAGCGAGAATTAATCCAGCTGAGGAGATGACTCCTCCCGTATTCGCAACAGCAATTTCCACTGATTCTTTAACAGAATGCTTCTTTCGCTCTTCTTGGAAACGAGAAATTAACATGATATTGTAGTCAATTCCGAGTGCGACTAGAAAGACGAAGGAATAGAGCGGAACACGATTGCTAATCGTATCGATACCAAAGAATAGATTTGATAAGAACATTCCCAATCCTAATGCAGCAAGGAAGGATACCAAAATCGTCCCCATCATATAGATTGGCATTTTAACAGACTTTGTTAAAACAATTAACATCCCAAAGATTAAGATTGTTTCCAAGACAACAATAACAATAACGTCGCGATTATTGATAGAACGGTCATCTACTTGAGTCGCTGTTTCACCAGCGAAGTAAAGTTCACCATTCACACCGCTATCTGCCAATATTTCGCCTGAATTGTCCATCATGATTTCCAGCGCATCCATGGATTCCGTATCATATGGACTTTCTGTAAAGGTAAGGCTGTAGTTCAGCACTCTACCTTCTTCGGCTACACCGTTCATTCGAACGGTACTAACATTGTATTGGTTAGCTAGTTCCTCTCTCAGTGCCTCTTGCTCTTCTGCAGTTAAAGCTTCTTTCCCTTCAAACAATACCGTTGTTGGGGCAAGATCGCCTTTAGCAAATTCCTCTTCTAAGATATTAAAACCTTGGCGAGACGGCATGTCCTCAGGAAATGAATTCATGGTGTTGAATTCAAATTTAAGATTAACCATATTGCTAGCGGACAAGATTAGGAAAGCACTGACTAATACCGCTGCCAGTCCAGGCTTATTTACAACGAAACGAGCAACTTTACTCCAAATCGAATTCTTTTTCACCGTTTCATCGCCAACACGCGGAACCTTTGGCCAGAAAGATTTTCTACCAAACAGTGTAAACAACGCTGGCACTAGCGTAACAGAGGCAATCATGATGATTAACATGGTTGTCGCAAAGGTCGGGGCAAAGTTCCGATAGTCCCCAAATTGAGCAAAGAACAAGACTAGCATTGCTGCTAAAACCGTTCCACCTGAGAAAAATACAGGCATCCCTGTTTCACGCATGGCAGATCTCATTGCCACATATTTATCTTCGTGCAGTTTTAATTCTTCACGATAACGTGAAAAGACAAAAAGGGAATAATCGATGACGGCAGCAAACAATAAAATCGACATAATTGATATCGTTTGGTTACTTATCACTAGTCCACCCATGCCCATTAACCCGAGTGTTTGCATCACGACTTCATATACGAACGCGGCCGCTAATAATGGAATTAAGGCCAATAATGGAGAACGATAGATAACAATTAATAGAACTAGAATTAATCCTACCGTTGAAAAAATTAGCACTAGATCTGCACGGGAGAATAGGTCAAGTGTATCTGTTGCAATCCCTGCCGGACCTGTCACATATAAACTTAAGTCGGAGCTTTCTTCAACTAGCTTTACAATTTGTTCTTTTGAATTCTTTATTTCCTTCGTTTCCAATGAATCATTGAAATTTAGAGGTATAACAGCTGTTTGTTTATCATCTGAAAAGAAACCAGCTGTTGCCTGAGGCGGCAAGGCTGATAGCGGAACCACTTGCTCTACGCCCTCAATCTCCTCAGCCTCTATTTGAGCAAATAGGGAGACCAATTCATCAAATTGAACTTCGCCTTCCTTGGCTTGAAAAACAAGAATACCAGGAATCCCTTCATTATCTTTAAAATATTCATCTACTTTCGTTTGGGCAATGACCGAGTTTGCTTCCTCTGGAATTGAATCAAGACTCGATACTTCATAATCTTTAACACTTGGAGCGAACATTGCCAAAAGCATGGTTACAACGAGCCAAGCGGCTAACGTAATCCACATCCCTTTCTTCGTCGCTACAGCATCCGTTATGGATTGTAAAATGGACCTCATATCTATAACCTCCTACCATATTTTCACTTAAATCAGCATAAGTGACACAAGTGTTACTTTAGATAAAAAAATAAGCAACAAGATTTCATTTATCATTATCATTCAATGTGACGAAAGTGTCAATTATGGTTTTTAAACATTTCAAGGCAAAGGACGGAAGAAAAGGATTGAATTCCCATTTTAGAAACAACCATTATAGGGTTTTTCCGCTTTCTTCCTCTATCCTATTTTACGAACATTCCATAACAAATCATTTCCTTAATACTATTGACCCACTCTGAGCGCGGGATTGCAAAATGGTTGGGGATTGCAATGGTTTGAAAAATGAACCCTAACACTAAGAAGTCGGGCAGATTGGGTTTTAATTTCCCCTCTTTCCTCCCTAAATCAATAAATGCTTGTAAATTATGGTACATGGCAAAACGCTGCTGTTCCATCTTGCTTTGATTGTCTCGCACTTTTTGGTTTAGATTGCTTGGAATATTCTTACCGATTTCAATCAAATGAGGAATAGAAGCATTTTTAAAGATCAATTCGAGCAAAAAATCTACCTGCTTCTCGAAACCTTCTATCTTATGAATGTTCTTTAATTCTTCAAGAAATAGATTCATCTCATGAATCATAAAATCAGTGATTAGCTCTTCTTTATTTTCATAATACTTATAGAGCGTTCCCCTTGAGACTTCTAAATGGTCTGCTAAGATGCTGAAGGTAAATCCTTCGTACCCATATTGGAGTAAAAGCTCCGTTGTTGTTTGGAATAATTCACTTGTGGAAAACTTGCGGTCCCGTGCCATCTTATCACTCCAATCTATTAACAAAATCCTACGTAACTAACCTAAGTATAAAGAATTTTTTCGATGATTGACAATCTCCGTGTTGTTGAAAAAGCTAGCGGTGTTGGATAAAAAAGTCAAAGCCCAACATCGTAAGGATTCCAAAGACAAGCGTCCAAAGTGCTAAACTAGATATCATCCACAGCATCGCCCAACCTTTTTTTGCTCCTAAAGACATCCCGATAAAAGCGGCAATATGAATGCCAATTAAAATTGGCCCCAATAGCGCTAGACCAGGAAGACCATATTTGTTCCAGATTTTTTTTGCTCGTTCATTTCGTTTAGATGGGACTTTTGATGTTTTTTCTTGGCGTTTTTCATACCAATTACGTAATCGTTCAAAGCCGATAATAACAGGAATAAGCGTGATGGCATTTCCAATAAACGCAAGAACCATCACCCAGAACGGTGATAATCCACGAACAATCCCCAACGGAATCACTAACGCAATTTCAAACCATGGAATGGCGGCACCGAGAAACACGAGTACATATTCAAAAAGCATTCTTTTCCTCCTCTTCCTCTATTGTAAGGAAAGACGGTAAACCACCGTTCTTTCTTCTCTACATTTTACCAACCATACTTTTGTTATTTACCAATATGTCTTTGTTGTTTTTTTCCTCATTTCTTAATGTAAGATAAAAAAGAAAAAAACACCACCCTTATGAGGTGGTGCCTTTGTGCTATAGATAGTTAAATCACTCTTACGTTTACAATCCCGCCAATTTGCATGATTTTTTCCAGTAGACCTGGAATCACATCGCCATTCACTTTGTTGTCAATGTCAATCATTGTATAGGCATATTCTCCACGGCTTCTGTTTACCATGTCCGCGATATTTAAATTGTAGTTTGAAATCGCACCTGTGATTTGCCCCACCATGTTTGGAACATTATGATGGAAAGCTGCCACACGACGTTTTCCTGTATAAGGAAGAGAAGCATTTGGAAAGTTTACAGAATTTCTAATGTTACCCGTTTCAAGAAATTCCTTCACCTGACGGGCCGCCATTAGAGCACAATTCTCCTCTGATTCTTTTGTAGAAGCACCTAGATGAGGAATAGGAACAGCATTCTTCATTTTAAGCACTTTTTCATTTGGGAAATCCGTAATATACTTGCCTACTCTTCCACTTTCAAGTGCAACCGCCATATCTTCCTCGTTTACTAGTTCTCCACGGGAGAAATTCAGGATATGCACACCTGGCTTCATGATGCTAAATGCTTCTTCATTGAACATTCCTCTTGTATCGTCTGTTAATGGAACGTGGACGGTAATATAATCACTATTCGCAAATAGCTCTTCCATCTTCATCGCACGTTGGACATTGCGAGATAGGTTCCATGCAGTATCAACAGAGATGAACGGATCAAAACCGATGACATCCATATCTAAGTCAAGTGCATCATTGGCCACTAAGGCTCCGATTGCCCCTAACCCAATTACACCAAGAGTTTTGCCTTTGATTTCTTTCCCAACAAATTGTTTCTTCCCTGCTTCAACAAGTTTAGGAATTTGATCCCCTTCACCTTCTAAAGATTTCGTCCACAATACACCAGCAAAAAGATTACGAGATGAAGCCATTAGTGTAGTTAACACTAATTCTTTTACAGCGTTGGCATTGGCTCCTGGTGTATTAAACACCACAATGCCTTGTTCTGTACATTTGCTAACGGGAATATTATTTACGCCTGCACCTGCACGCGCAATGGCCTTAAGATTGCGATCAAAATCCAGGTCATGCATGTTAAAACTGCGAACAACAATAGCATCAGGACTGTTACTTCCCTCATCAATGGTATAATTTCCGTTTGCGAATACTTTCAAACCGCATTCTGCAATATTATTTAATGGCTTTATTGTGTTCATTTTCGTAGCGATTGTGCTCATCTAGTTCCCTCTTTTCATTTATTTTAATAGTTGTTGGTGAGATAACTTCCATCAACGTTTTATAAAACTATTAGTAGCAAAGCTTAATCTTGGGTTCATAATTATAATCAAATAATTTTAAGCTTCATTCTATAACACCATTAATCTGAATAATTAATAAATTAACACTAAAAACGTTCGTTGTACACCCCTACTAAAGGATAAAAACACAAATATTTCAAAAAAGTCTTCCGTTTTCCAGAATCGATTCAAATCTACAGTTCCTTAATTGAAGCAGAGATCTTTCCTACCATACGAATTCACATCTGAACAACATGCATGACAATAATGATACTTCATTCCTCTACACTTTCCCTATCCCCCCTAGAAACATAAAGAGGCAAGGGAATTCCTCCCTTACCTCTGCCCAGGCGAACGGCTCATCGCAACTATGTGCTCCCTCACGGTGATCCGTGTTTTCGCCAGTTACACATAGTCTTTTCATTTGTTACATCTTAACAAATTCTCCCCTGCCCATCAACCACTTCGTTCCATTCTTCTGAAAATTTCTGAAAAAAAATCTTAGTTTCCTAGTATTTATCATATTTTCACAGAGAAAATTGTTCTATATAAAGGAAACGCAAAGAAATTTTTCTAAATATGTCATATTTTATTCTTTTTTAAATTTCTATCATCTATTAATATGTTAAAATTTATCTAATAAAATAGTAATTCGTAATACTATGTCATATTTGAGGAGGTCGAAATGAAGAAGAAAGTTCTATTACCGAGTATCTGTTTTGCCGTTTTATCCACAGCAGCCTTTGATCAAGTTGTTCAAGCTGCAGAAAATAGTACTCCCGTTTCTACGGCAAGTCAGGCAAACATCACTCATTTTGTCAAAATTTCACCAGGTACAAACCTGAATTTACGCGCTTCCGCTTCAACAAGCGCTTCTATTGTAGGTAGTCTAGCAAATGGCACTCAAGTGACAGTCTATTCCAACGAAAATGGATGGGCAAAGGTTTTAGCAAATGGGAAAACGGGCTTTGTCAGTTCAAATTTCCTAGCTCCTAAGAATGGTGGCTCTTTGAGCACCACTACACCTGTTAAAGAAGAAGCAAAAACTTCTACTCAATACGTCAGTGTCAAAGCTGGGTCAAAGTTGAATTTACGCGCTTCTGCTTCAACAAGCGCTTCTATTTTAACGAGTCTTGCTAATGGCACTCAAGTGACCGTCCATTCCAGCGAAAATGGTTGGGCCAAGGTTTCAGCGAATTGGAAGACAGGTTTTGTTAGCACGAATTACCTTTCGAATACCAATGGTGGCTCATCCAGCACCACTACAACTGTTAAGGATGAAGCGAAAACTTCTACTCAATTCGTCAATGTCAAAGCTGGCTCAAAGTTGAATTTACGCGCTTCTGCTTCAACGAGCGCTTCTATTTTAACGAGTCTTGCTAATGGCACTCAAGTGACCGTCCACTCCAACGAAAATGGTTGGGCAAAGGTTTCAGCGAATGGGAAAACCGGTTTTGTTAGCACGAATTACCTTTCGAATACCAATGGTGGCTCATCCAGCACCACTACACCTAAAGAAGAAGCAAAAACTTCTACTCAATATGTCAACGTTAAAGCTGGGTCAAAGTTGAATTTACGCGCTTCTGCTTCAACGAGCGCTTCTATTTTAACGAGTCTTGCTAATGGCACTCAAGTCACTGTCCATTCCAGCGAAAACGGTTGGGCCAAGGTTTCAGCGAATGGGAAAACCGGTTTTGTTAGCACGAATTACCTTTCGAATACCAATGGTGGCTCATCGAGCACCACTACACCTAAAGAAGAAGCAAAAACTTCTACTCAATACGTCAACGTTAAAGCTGGGTCAAAGTTGAATTTACGCGCTTCTGCTTCAACAAGCGCTTCTATTTTAACGAGTCTTGCTAATGGCACTCAAGTCACTGTCCATTCCAGCGAAAATGGTTGGGCAAAGGTTTCAGCGAATGGGAAAACCGGCTTTGTTAGCACGAATTACCTTTCGAATACCAATGGTGGCTCATCGAGCACCACTACACCTGTTAAAGAAGAAGCAAAAACTTCTACTCAATTCGTCAATGTCAAAGCTGGCTCAAAGTTGAATTTACGCGCTTCTGCTTCAACGAGCGCTTCTATTTTAGCTAGTCTTGCTAATGGCACTCAAGTCACTGTCCATTCCAGCGAAAACGGTTGGGCCAAGGTTTCAGCGAATGGGAAAACCGGTTTTGTTAGCACGAATTACCTTTCGAATACCAACGGTGGCTCATCGAGCACCACTACACCTGTTAAAGAAGAAGCAAAAACTTCTACTCAATACGTCAACGTTAAAGCTGGGTCAAAGTTGAATTTACGCGCTTCTGCTTCAACAAGTGCTTCTATTTTAACGAGTCTTGCTAATGGCACTCAAGTGACCGTCCACTCCAACGAAAATGGTTGGACGAAGGTTTCAGCTAATGGAAAAACGGGCTTTGTTAGCTCGACTTACCTTTCGCAAACGAAACCTGGTTCATCAAGTCCTATTCCTCCTGTAAAAGAGGAAGTAGTGATAAAAAAGGTCAACGTGAGCTCTAAATCTAGCTTAAATATGCGGACCAAACCAGATACTAAAGCATCCATAATCGTGAAGCTGGCCAGTGGGGTTCAAGTAACGGTCCTGTCTGAACAGAATGGATGGGCGAAGATAAAGGTTTATGGACAAGAAGGTTATGTAAGTGCTGAGTATCTATTAACTGTAGAATCGGGGTCTAACAGTAAAGACAATCCTGTGGATCACACAAATAGCCCAGCCCCTAGCCCAGTTCCGGAAAAAGACGAACCTGTTGTAGAACCAGTAGAGAATACGCCTCCCGGACAAAGTACATCTACTGTAAAATTTGTAAAGGTGAAGGACGGTTCTAGTCTAAATATGCGTTCAAATCCATCTACTTCCTCTTCAATCCTAACGAAGCTAACAAAGGGTACACCCATTACAGTGATTTCGGAAGAAAATGGTTGGGCAAAGGGATCAGCTAATGGTCATACCGGTTATATAAGTACACAATATCTAACCGATAAGCAAGAAGGAACCCAGGACTCTTCTAAGCGGACCATCAATACCATAAACACGCAATATGGTGTTACCTTAGAAGAATTTACACAAATGCAAATGAAGACTAATCCGCAAACAGATAAAAAGTATACAACGTACATAAGGGA
Source organism: Mesobacillus maritimus (assembly GCF_044803185.1). Lineage (GTDB taxonomy): Bacteria > Bacillota > Bacilli > Bacillales > Cytobacillaceae > Mesobacillus_B > Mesobacillus_B maritimus_B. The sequence goes on along the minus strand of NZ_CP085225.1, from coordinate 2,192,996 downwards.
AGACGCACTCATCCTTAATGATCCCTCCAACCCGACAACCGGGAAAGTACAAGGAACCGGTTGGAAGATTAGGGGTGGAGCTAGTACAAGCGATTGGGTTGTTGGGACAGTCAAAAACGGGGAGTTCCTGCAAATTTTTTCTAGTACGAAAGGAACTGACGGATATATTTGGTACCAAGTCAACTTTTCGAAGTCTTGGGTAAATGCTAGCCCAGAGGATGTAAAAAAGCAGCTTGACCCAAGTACCCATGTGAATGATCCCGTTGCGTCCTTGCAGTTCTTAAAACTATCAGAGACTACTAATTTAGATCAGTTTGAAGTAAATGAAAAGATTCTGGCAGGCAAAGGGATCCTTGCTGGCCACGCAGCAACTTTCGCTACGGCGAGTGAAAAATACGGTGTAAATGACGTCTATTTAATCTCCCATGCCCTTTTAGAAACAGGAAATGGCACTTCCCAGCTTGCGAAGGGTGTTCAGATTTATGGAAAGACCGTTTATAACATGTATGGAATTGGCGCTTACGACCAAACGGCCGTTTCAAGTGGAGCTAATTTTGCCTATAACGCAGGATGGTTTACTCCGGAGGCTGCGATTATGGGCGGAGCTCAATTTATTGCCCAAGGTTATATCAATACAGGACAAGATACCCTATACAAAATGCGATGGAACCCTGAAGTGACAATTGCCAAAGGTGTTGGAAGTCATCAATATGCAACGGACATCGGCTGGGCAACAAAGCAGGTAAATCAGATTCATAATTTATATAGCTTACTAGATTCATATAAACTCACCTTAGAAGTTCCAAGCTTTAAATACTAGGTTTGAAAGGTGCCTGATCCCCGCTAAAGGAAAGCATTACTGCACTGGGGGTCAGGCACCTTTTTTCTCTTTCTCCCCCCTATCCTTCGGGCGTTGTTCCAGACTGGCATTTTTTTAAAATTAAAGTAAGATGGATATGTAATGCATTTGTGAGGTGAGATCTGACCCTATCTTACCACCACCCATTACAACAGTTTTATAGGATAAGGAGTTTTATGAATGGACAATCAACAAGCTGGCTTAAAGCCCTTTTTTTCACTTATTCTTTCCACTAAACTCCCGAAATTGGCCCTTACCTTTGGGTTAATTACTAGTGTCATTACCACCCTTTTTGGTCTTGCCATTCCCTTGTTAACAAGAGATTTGGTTGACGGGTTTTCTGTTTCATCCATCAGTGTTTCCCTTATGTTTTTAATTGGGGGTGTTTTCATTCTCCAAGCAGTTATCGATGGTATATCTACTTACCTCCTGGCTGCGGTTGGCCAAAAAATCGTTGCTCGCTTGCGGGAGAGGATGTGGTTAAAGCTTCTCCGATTACCGGTTACTTACTTTGATAAAACCCAAAGTGGAGAATCAGTCAGTCGGGTTGTCAACGATACAGGGATTGTCAGAGATTTGATTTCGCAGCATTTCCCAAGGTTCATTACAGGAATCATTTCCATTATTGGTGCACTTATTATTTTACTAATCATGGATTGGAAAATGACCCTTCTCATGTTAGTCTCAGTCCCCATCACGATGGTGATCATGATTCCTCTCGGAAGAAAAATGGCGAAAATCTCAAGAGGCTTGCAAGACGAGACAGCCGTATTCACGGGAAATGTTCAACAAACATTGAGTGAAATTCGTTTAATGAAATCTTCAACAGCTGAGGATTACGAGGAAACAAAAGGCATAAAGGGAATCAATCGTTTATTAAATTTCGGATTGAAGGAATCTCGAATCTTCGCTTTGATTGGACCTTTCATGTACCTTGTTGTGATGGTCGTCATTGTAGTGATTATTGGCTACGGTGGAATTCGGGTTGCAAACGGAACGATGTCAACGGGTTCCCTTGTTGCCTTTTTACTCTATTTATTCCAGATTATCTTCCCCATCACCTCATTTGCGATGTTTTTTACACAGCTTCAAAAAGCAAAAGGAGCTACCGAACGAATTATTGAAATCTTAGACCTACCATTAGAGGAAAAGCAAGTCGGCATGAAACTAGATATTACAAACAAGCCGATTACTGTTTCAAACGTTTCCTTTGCTTTTAGTGAGGATGAACCTGTTATCGAAAATGTCTCCTTCGACGCACAGCCCGGGCAAATGGTTGCCTTTGCTGGACCGAGTGGCGGTGGGAAAACAACCATGTTTGGTTTGCTTGAGCGCTATTATGAACCAACTGCTGGTGAAATATTTATTGGAAACACTCCTATTAAACAATTATCGCTTGATTCTTGGCGTAGCCAAATCGGCTACGTATCACAGGAAAGTGCGATGATGGCCGGGACCATTCGCGAAAATCTGTGTTACGGTTTAAAGAATCGAGATGAAATCACGGACGAACGGTTATGGCAAGTAGCAGAGATGGCCTATGCAGATCAATTTATTAAGGCTTTTCCAAATGGTTTAGACACAGAAGTAGGCGAACGTGGCATCAAGTTATCTGGTGGACAACGACAACGAATTGCCATCGCTCGTGCTTTTTTACGGGACCCGAAAATTTTGATGATGGATGAAGCAACAGCAAGCTTGGATAGCCAATCCGAAAGCATTGTACAGCAAGCATTAACTAGGTTGATGGAAGGAAGAACAACCTTTGTGATTGCACACCGTTTATCGACGATTGTGGATGCTGATCAGATTATTTTTATTGAAAAAGGAAAAGTTACTGGCATCGGTACCCATAGGGAATTAATCCAATCACATCATTTGTACCGGCAATTTGCAGAACAACAATTAGCTTAGCGGACCAGGAAGAAATCGAGAATTAGCTAAAATGTGGAGGGATTCAAATTGAAGCGATTGGCAGTTTATTGTGGTTCTAGTTTGGGCGCTTCAGAGCATTACAAGTTAGGAGCCATTGCCCTTGGAAAAGAATTAGCGAAAAAAAACATCACCTTGGTTTATGGTGGTTCGAGCATTGGTCTCATGGGAATTTTGGCTAACACAGTCCTTATGGAAGGTGGACAAGTGATTGGAGTAATTCCTCGATTATTGGAGGAACGGGAAATCTCCCATCCTTCCTTAACCAAACTATATGTTGTTGAAAATATGCATGAGCGAAAAGCAAAAATGGCTGAGCTCGCGGACGGCTTCGTGGTCATGCCGGGTGGAGCTGGCACACTTGAAGAGTTTTTTGAAGTGTTCACTTGGGGACAGATTGGCATCCATCAAAAGCCTTGTGGCCTTCTCAATATCAAAGGATATTACAATCCGCTCATGCATTTACTGGATCACATGGTCGAACAGAGGTTTTTACAAGAGAAATTTCGTTCAATGCCAATTGTGGAAGAGGAGCCTGCTCTTTTAATTGAAAAATTTTCACATTATATTCCCCCTACCATTAAAACATATAGTGAGGATGAAAATGCTAATAGCTCTTTGTAAAGCGAATGCTTGTTTGACTGACAAGCCTGACCTAGAAAAATCAATGTTAAAAATCTGGCATTCATACGGATGCCAGATTTTTTATAGCAAAAGGTAAATTGGAAATAATACTATCTCCCCTTTTCCTAGGCTCGCTTTTGAAGGTTGATACACAATTGTCGGAAGGCATCTGCTTCTTGGTCCATTCCCTTATCCTGATAGACTTTCGCCAACCATTGGAGTGGCTTTGGGTCATTCGGCTTTAATTCCATCTCCCAACAGAAGCACTCAATCGCTTTTTCTAGTTGCTTGAATTCGACGTACAGTTCTCCGAGAGTTTGCATATGATCTAAGTCATCATTAAATTTTTGCATGACATCAATCTTTTCAAATAGTGGGAGCTGCGAGTGGCTTTCTTTAAAAGGTGCAAGCCATTCTTTTATAAAAGCTAGTTCATGAGCGTTGAGCAATGTGACAACGGATTTATTCAGGAATTCCTCTACCCTATCAGGAAAGAACTTTATGACAGTTTTTAGTAGTGACCTAAGCATTTCAGGTTTGATAAACTCATCCTGAAAATCAAGTTCATCTAGTATGCTCCCAAAGGTTCGTGATTCAGATTTATTCAGATGAAATTCCTGTTGATTTACCAGATGAAATACTTCTTCCACTTTATGGATTTTTACATAATGGTTAAATAATTCCTGCTGGAGTGGTAGATAGGCAGGGATTTTCAAGTTTAGCTTTTCTAAAATCGAAACGGTCTCATGTTCATAAAAGGTCTGATGGAGTAGTTTAAGAAAAGGTCTGTAGGAATCATTTGAAGGGATAGTTGTCAACCTTTCATAATACAATGCGATTAACTCGAGCGAGCGGGAATCTTTTTCATAGCATTGTACAAGTTGGTGAAATCTTTGAGGATTCTCTCTTTGAGCAAAGAGAAGTTTCTCAGCAAAAATGGGGTCTTTCTCTACTAGTTTTTCAGAAACTTGGTTATAGAGTTCAGCATATTTATTGAATATTAAACTACTCGTAAGCTCCTTCACCAAGCTATGATTAGGAGCGAAATCATTTAAGATTCGAACAATCCGATAGCCTAAGAACATCTGTCCATTCCGGCGGTATTCATAAAAGATTGAACTAATCTCATGAAACAGGTCTTTTTTTGGATAAAAGGATTCGAAAAAAGTGAGTATCCATGCCCTTTCATGCTTTGAATAGAGCTTCTCTATTTTTTTTACTAATGGATTGAATGTAGTTATTTTATAGGGGGTGTTAGAGGAAAGCAGCTTATGGATGATTGGATGTGGAGCTTCGAAAACCAACCCTTCTTTAAAGGCGTGCTCAATGTAGGAATTTCGGCGAAGTCTTTTAGCTCTACACGTAGTAAGGTATTGGGATTTGTAAAAAAACAAATAATAGACCTCATTTTTCGCTTCATTGAACGCTTCAATGATTTCACCTTGTAAATAAAATGCCACTCGTTCTGCTTGAAGTTGAATCGAATTTTCATGATCCATTAGTAAAAACTGATTTTGGTTCATATCATATCCCCCTTCTTGTTTATTTAAATATAACATAGTTTCCAAAGAAACTCAGTAGCTTAGAATGGTGGGGTACGTATATGGTGGATATATACTGATTTTTTACCGATTAAAATTCATTGCATGAAATGATTTAAATCCACTTACACTAACAGAAATAAGGAAAGAGCGTGGTTTGTTTTTATGTTAAGTAACGATTCGCATACACAACAGAACTCTTTAACAACTAGCGACTTATTGCCGCTAGAAAGAACAAAACTCGCCAATGAAAGGACCATATTGGCCTATCTTCGTACTGCTTTAACTAACTTTGCAGCCGCTGCCAGCCTCATACAGTTTTTTTTTGAAAGCAAAGCATTCAGAATTACAGGTTATATCCTTATTCCGATTGGATTTATCATATTGGGATTTGGTCTCTATAGTTTATACCAGGCTAAAAAACAAATGAAAGAAATAATAAAAGAATAGAAAATGTTAACTCCTCATCAACCTTTTTCACTAACAACTGGAATCTCGTTGACCATACTCTGCTAAATAACCCTTGTATGAGCATTGACTCCCCTCTCAGTGACCACACTCTACTAAATATCATTTGTATGGGTAACGATGGAACTTCTCGTTGACCATAATCCCCTGATTCGCATGAGTATGGGCCACGATTAGCCATGGCAATACTCACTCTTCCAATAATTGAATGGGAAGTCACTCTTCATTTCTCATATTTCCAATAAGCCTATAGAACTTTTATGCAATTATGATTACAATATTACTAGGTATTCTTGAATTATTTTTGAGGTGACAAAAGGATGAGTGAAAACGAACCACACTATATAACTCAATCTAAAAAGTTTTGTAAAGAAAATGGCATGGATCCAAACAACATTCCGAGTCCCAAAACGTTTATGTCTGAGCAGGAGCTATCTAGAAAACGAACGGAGTATAGCGAGATTCTATCCGTTATTAGTTATTTCTCAAACAAGGTCTTGGATTCATTAGTAGGAACACCTGTATTGATTGTCGTCTCCGATTCGGAAGGATACTTGATGGATATTGTAGGAGACGAAACCATTAAATCAACGGTTGAAGAATTGGGGATTAAAATCGGAAGTCACTTTACCCAGGAAGCAGTCGGAACTAATGTCATTAGTTTAGCATTACAGCAAAGACATCCAATCAGCTTAATAGGGACAAATCATTATCATAAGCATCTCCATGAAATCGCCTGTTATGGAGCAGCCTTTCACTATACAGATGAAGATAATTTATTAGGGACTATTAATATCATGACACCTATCCCTTTCCATAACCCTTTGTTATTGACGATGTTGTCACAGGTAGTAGAATCCATCGAGAGAGAGCTACTTCTTAGAAAACAAAATAGAAAACTGAATTTATTAAATCAAATGATGATCACCAGAACAAGAAATGGAATTATCCTGACTAATGAGAAAGGTGTGATTACCGAGTTTAATCAATTCGCTGAAGAAATCTCCAATCACACGAGGAGTTCTGTGATAGGCAAAAGCATCTATGAGTTCCCTTTTACGGGGAATTATTTTAAACGAGTCATAGAATTCGGGGATCGGTATGAAAATGAGGAATTAAAATTTACAAACAAAAGTGGTCAACCTATCATCTGTTTACTAGATGTACAGCCCGTTTATAAAGATGAAAAAATGATTGGTGTTTTTGGCCAATTTAGGGATATTACCGAGAGATATCTTATGGAGGAAAAAATAAAAGAAGCAGAGAAAAAAGCGCTAGCCGGTCGTATCGCCGCTGGAATTGCCCATGAAATTCGAAATCCATTAACAACCGTTAGAGGCTATTTACAGTACCTTGAAAAGCATGTAGACGACAATACCTCACAATTATTTTCTAGTCTTTTAATACCAGAAATTGATCGTGCAAATAAAATTATCTCTGATTTTTTAAGTCTTTCTAAACCTACATATAAAAATGTAGAGATGATTTCGGTTGAACATTTGCTTATTGATTACATATGGAAATTTCTTCAAAGTGAAGCCTTGTTACACAACGTTGAGATTAACATCGAGCTGGATTCTAAAACTAACTCTCTTCTTATCCTTTGTAACCGTGAGGAGCTTTTGCAGGTTTTTATTAATTTATTTCAAAATTCATTGCAGGCAAAAAAGGTCTCTCCTTTAATAATCAATATTTATACGAATGTGGTAAACAGTAAAGTACAACTTATCTTTCGAGACAACGGCAAAGGAATTCCAGCTTCAATCCGAACAAATATCTTTGAACCTTTCTTTACCACAAAGGACGAAGGAACAGGCTTGGGATTATCTGTATCTCGAAAAATTGTTGAAAACCACGAAGGCACCATGCATATGGAAAGCAATGAATATGGTACAAGCTTTATGATTGAATTGCCTTTTAGAAATACTGAAACATCATCACTCTAACCAAGAAGAAAAACGGACTGATTCCCAAATTGAAGGTTGGGATTCGGTCCTCTTTTAGTCCTCGCATTATGAATTTTCCAGTTTACTTCCCTCATACGTGACGCAGTATGTCTGCTTGACGAGCATTATGCTCCTCCATATGGTTTCAACCATTTGATAATGAAGCTCTTCAGCAAAAAAAGACACCTCGTTTTTTTATAACAAGGAACTTGGTATTTTGACCACACTTCACCACCTCTAAAAAATGGGAATGGCAGCCTATGCTCCTTTCCCACTTTCATCAATCCTAATTATTTTAACTTGTTACTGAAGAAATGACCCCGTAATTCGCATTTCGTACTAAAGGTATATCCACCATGGTAAGCAGCCCCATATTTTGACTAGAACTTATTGTTTTGGCCGTGTTAAGCATCACATTTGCTGTAGCTGTATCTCCGAAAATACCACCTGGTATGACAATTTGTAAATCATCCTGACCTTTTAATGCAATTCTTACCCTGTCCTCCTGCTGGATGTCCACTGACATAATCAGATCAAGTTCAATCGGAAACCCTTCAGACGTTAAAGCAGAAGAAATCTGATGCATTCCGTTGACAGCCCCCTTGTTAATTGGACCAAGTGCTACTTCTGTGTCTGTTGAAGCAATGGTTGGAACTGTACTATTTCTCACTTCATTTAAAGTAAGATTCAACCCATACCCAATTAATCGAAGTGACTCCTCTAACCCCACATGACCGATTTTGTCTTCCACAGCAAGCGCAAGAAACTCTTCGGGTGTCATCCCAATTCCGACTTTCTGTTGTAACGGAATCCGACGTTTAGATACATCTACTTTTCTAGAAACATAAATTCCTCTTATTGAGTGGGTAACCGTGGTCGCAAAAACAGCCAATGAGTCCATGACAAACCCAGGATTAATTCCTGTTCCGACAACGGTAAGTTTTTTTTCACGAGCTAACTGGTCAATTCTTTTAGACGCTTGAGGGTGGCGATACCAAGGGTAAGAGAGTTGCTCACATGTTGAAACAACCGAATAGCCTTGATTTAACAATGCTTCGAATTGTGGCTCTACGACGGCAACATTAGAGCCTGTAGCATGTAGTGCTACTTTCTCTCCCTCCAATTGTGCTTGATTAACCTCTTCCAGATTGGAGACCACCAATATCCCTACAGGATCCTTCCCTGCTAAAACACCGATATCCACTCCTACTTTATTTGGGTCAATATCCACCGCACCAATCACATTCACGCTGTTCGTTTCTAGGCAATTTTTTAAAATCTGGATTCCGATTGGACCTAATCCATATAAGAGGACATTCGTTTGTTTTCCCAATTCCATCACCCTTCCGAATAGTATAAGCGAACTATAGCATGATATTTTTTCAAGAAGAAATAGAAATAATTTATACATATATAAGCTGAAATTATAAATGGAGCGTTATTCTATTTCCCTTTCTAATGAATCAATCTACTCTGCACTCGTTCTAGCAATTTATAATGCAAACTTATTAAACTATAAGTTTCATCTATTACTACAAAATAGAAATTAGTGTTACAATTATAAAATAATTCTAAATATTCATTAAAACAGGGAGGGAAATAATGACTAAACCAAAGTTAAAAACTTTAATAGGTTTGATAATTTTCACAATGTTGTTGACTGTCTCCATTCCACAATCCATCTTTGCGGAAGTCTTGAAAGAACAAGATTCTTCTATTGTTGGGTATGGAGGTGCAGCAGCAACAGAGGATCCGGACGCATCAAAAGCTGCACTGACGATTTTAGATAAAGGAGGAAATGCGGTTGATGCAGCGATTGCAGCAGCTGCTGCCCAAAGCGTCACTCGCCCCTATTCTGGCGGCCTCGGTGGTGGTGGCATGATGCTCATTTATCTTGCAGAGGAAAATCGATACATAACCATCGATAATCGCTCAGCCGCCTCGGAAAACTTTGGTCCCACTGCGTTAATCAATCCTGAAACAGGTCTTGTTTATCCAGAAGCAACGCGAATTTCTAGTGGAGCGGCTACTTCTATTCCTGGTGCAGTGAAGGCATGGGAGGAAGCGCTTGAAAAATATGGCACCATGACCTTAAAAGAAGTGCTCCAGCCTGCGATTAAGGTTGCTGAAAATGGATTTGTGGCCGACAGCAATTTTGTTCGCGAAACGACTGAAAACGCCAATCGCTTTAAACTCTTTGAATCTACGAAAAAGGTATTCTTGGACGAGAATGGTCAGGTGCCTACAGCTGGTTCGATTGTAAAGAACCCCGACATGGCACATACCTACCGCCTTATTGCTAAACATGGTAGCAGCGTCTTTTATGAAGGAGAGATTGCAGAAGCGATTGTTGAAACCGTTAATACGCCTCCAATAGTTGATAACCCTGACTATTCGAGCGTGAATAGCCAATGGAGTTCAGAATTTGGTGTCGTTCCAGGCGCTATAACTTTAGAGGACCTTAAAAACTATGAGGTAATTACAAGAGAGCCTACCAAAACAACCTATCGGGATTATGAAGTATATGGTGTTCCCCCTTCCTCAAGTGGTGGGATTACCATTGCGGAAACGTTAAATATTCTAGAAGCGTATGAACTTAGTAATATGCCAAGAACACAGGCGTTTCATTATTATTTAGAAGCTTCTCGCTATGCCTTTGCTGACCGCCGTCAATATATTGGGGACCCTGACTTTACACTAGTTCCAGTAAATGGGCTACTGTCAAAAGGATATGCCGCGGAAAGACGATATAATATTCAGGACGACCAAGCAACAATTGGACAAATTGCTCCTGGAAACCCGTGGCCTTATGAAGAAAATCCAGATAAACGACCAGAACCGCCAACCGAAGGCCCCTATGCTTTTTCCTATAATTTCATAGGAAATGATGGCGATACATGGGATAGCACTAAATTCCACCGATTAGATACTGGACCTCAAAGTAGTCCATATGATGCAGAGTTTAGTTTAGTAAATAATAGTGGACAATTAAAAGTGAATGAACGTAAAGATGGGCGTGGAAGTGCCTACGGGAGAGCGACAGCTAACATGGATGCTCTTGAAAACAGTCAATTAGATATACGTATTAAGACGGAAAGCCTAGGTGATAACCAACGATTACGTTTTTGGCTTCAAGCGGATGTTTGGAGGTCGGGAAGTACGATTCCAAGCAATGGGTATGGAGTAGAAATTAACGCTCAAACAAGTGAGTTAATCCTTTATCGTGCTAAAAACTCAAGTCTTAAAACACTTGAAAAGGTTTCTTTTGATTTAACACAGGACTGGCATGATCTACAATTTAAAGTGGAAGGAAATGAGTTAACGGCACAAGTATGGGGCAATCCTGACTCGGAAGATGATTCAGATGGAGAAGCGGAACCGAAAAAATGGTCGGTTTCACACCGTTTAACCGTCGATGACCGTCTAGATGATCAACACGGAAGATTACTCATTAGTGCGATCAACTTTGAAACAGATAAAAATGTAAGCTTCTACCTTGATGAGGCAAGAGTGACCGACTTAGGTGAAATTGAAATCCCAGAAGCTCCGGAACAACCTGAAGATCCTAGTAATTTTGTTTATGAGTTTACTGGCGAACTCGATGATCAGTGGGATTCTAGCAAATTTAATCTCGTGGAAGAAGGTGCTACTTTTACGATTGCTGAAGATGGTGGCGAAGTAAGATTTCATGCCCCACCCGGAAGTTACGCTTCTTCGTTCGGAAAAGCAGATCCAATCATGAATGACTTTACAAACGGTGAAGTGCTCTTGAGCTTCCGACTTGAGAATCCAAAAGAAACGCAAAACCGGAGATTACGCTTATGGTTACGCGCCGATGACTGGAGCTCGGCAAGAAGTACAATTGTCAGTGACGGTTACGGTGCTGAGATTAATACGAATGAGAATAGGCTTACTCTTCATAGTGGTTCAAACTCTACTTCTATTGACCATCAATGGTCTGAAGAGTGGATGTATCTGAAAGTGAGAGCGGAAGGCGATCAAATGAAAGCTCGCCTTTGGGAAAAAGGAACGACTGAACCAGATGAATGGGATGTAGAAACAACCATTGAGGAAAAATCAGGCAAGGTGTTAATGGGCTTTCACGGCCTTACTCAAAGTTCGCTAGATGGTGAGGATGCCTTTAGGATTGGTGAATTGTCTATCAATCCTTTCGAAACAGATGAAGAGACATCCGCAGAAGAAGAAATCTCTGAAGCTGACGAGTCTACGATTCATTTAGCCGTGTCCGATAATGATGGAAATATTGTTAGCTACACATCAACCATTGTATCGATTGGCGGGAACGGTATGGTCGTACCAGGCTACGGATTCCTTTTAAACAATGCACTATATGGAAGGATTCCAACACAAAGTCCATCTCATCCAAACTATCCTAGACCTGGAATGCGTTCACTAAGCAGTATGTCCCCCACTCTTGTTATGAAGGATGGAAAGCCTGTCCTAACTGTAGGTGCACCAGGTAGTGACACCATCATTACGACCGTTTTGCAAATCATGCTGAATAATTTAGAATTTGGCATGCCACTATCTGATGCCATTGCAGAGCCTAGAATTTCTCAACGAAACAACTTTAATGGGTTGACTGATTATGAAGAAATTTTCCTAACAAAGTATCCTAATCAATCCCTTAAAGACACAATTGCAGAATTAGAAAAAATGGGCCATCGCTTTAACGCTGTTAAGGCGGTTCAAGGAATTGGAGCCGCCATTGGGATTGAATTTTTAGAGGATGGCCGTGTTCGTCCGGCAACAGAACCAGTTCGACGCGGTGGTGGAAGTGCAATGGTCCAATCATTAGAACCAATCGTTGAGAAGGAAAAACCAGGAAATGATCCTCCAATCACCCCTCCAGGGCATGGTGGAACTCCTCCAGGTTTAGGGAATAAACAACCAGGACCACCTTTCGATCCACCTGGGAGAGGACTGAACAAGAAGTAAAAGAATGATTTCTTTTATTCAATAAGTGAACTAACTAAAAAAGAGTGTGGTTTAAGGGTTTTGATTCTACCCCTTCTAAGCCACACTCTTTCATATGTAAGCCATTTAACTAGTTAGCCGTAAAGTCTGAAATTTCTTCAAAATATTGACCGCCTTTTCAACGATTGCTTTTGAATACATCCCACTCCAAACAACAGACAGGGAACTTGATAGGTTAATATTTTTTAAAGGCACTCCTTTAATATTATAAGCATGTAAAAGCGAAATCATATCCTCCGGCATCAAAGTTATTCCTACATCATTTGAAATTAGATTTGCCATCGTAAACAATTCCGGCCCAGTACCTACTGTTTTGGGGATAAATCCAGCCGTCAAGCACGCATGTTCAAGTAAAACATATAAAGAAGGAGAATGCTCAGGATCATAATGAAGGAAAGTCTCATTCATGAATTCTTGTAAATGAACAGACTGTTTCTCAGCACAAGGATGGGTTTTGGAAATAGCTACTTGAATGGGATAACTTTGAAATTCCATTGATTTTAGCGGTTCCTGTATCGTTTGTCTTATATCATTTGGAGTTCGAATAAACGCTAAATGGTATTCCCCTTTATTGACAAGCTCCGTTGCGTTTACGGATGTCGTCTCTTTAATGAAAAAATCAATTTTGGGAATTTCGGCTTTCAATTCCTTTATTAGAGTAGGAACTAAATGACTAGCTGCTGAGGGGACGGTAGCAATTTTTAAAGTTGTTTGTGGGGCAGCACCTAAATTTTTTAGTTCATTTACTGTGTTCTCAATGTTTTGAAAGGATGGAAGCAAACTTTTATATAAATACTCGCCTTCTTCCGTAAGAGATACTTTCCGAGTGGTTCGACTAAAAAGCTTTACCTCTAATACCTTTTCTAAAGCAGTTATCTGCTGACTCAAACCTGGTTGCGAAATATGTAAGTTCTTTGCAGCTTGGCTAAAGTTGAGCGAATTCGCAATTTCCAAAAAATAGTACAGAGATAAATAATTCACATGGTACCTCCTTTGATATATGTATGATAATAATACTATATTTTGTGAATTTTACGAAAGTACCAGTATTTCTGGATAATCAGGATCAAATCAAAAGGAAGCTTCTAATTTTTATAGAATTAACGATGTAGAAACGAAAAATTAATTGGTCTAAAGGCAGCTGAAAGGATGAATCTAAATGGAATTGACACATACAAGATTATTAGTAAAAAACTATAAAGAATGTTATGAATTTTATCGCGAAGTATTAAAGTTCCCTTGTACGTGGGGAGACGATTCTACCAACTATGCGCAATTTACTGTCGGTGCTACACAGCTTGCTATTTTTGAAAAGCAGCAAATGCTTGAGGATATTGGCGAGAGTTTGCCTGACTTAGAGCAAAACATGTTTCAGGCAATGTTAATTTTCAGAGTAGCAAATGTAGATCAAAAATATGAAGAGTTAAAATCGAGAGTACACTTTATTAATGAGCCTCATGACAGAATAGACTGGGGAATTCGAGTCGTACACTTCAAAGACCCTGAGGGAAATTTAATCGAAATGAATCATAATATATGACTTCGGTGGCTGAACGGAATTGAAATCGAAACGAATACACCAAGGCAAGCTAGCGAATATAATGTCTATGCTTGCCTTTTCACCCTCTTATTGGTGTTTTATAATGTAGCCTTGTAATTGCTCGGCAATCTTCACATTTCCTTGTGCTTCTGCTAATTCTAAAGCTGTCTTCCCTCCTTCTACTTTCGCAGTGACAGAGGCGCCATATTCCATTAATAGATGAATAAGATCGGTATTATCTTCATGGAATGCGGCTGTATGGAGACAGGTGTGTCCGTTGCTGTCAAATATATTTGGTTGTGCCTTGTGTTCTAAAAGTGTTTTAATCACACCCAGGTCCCTCTCCCTCGCTAAGGCCGCATGCAATGCGGTATTCGAAGGTATATAGCTTACTTTCGAATGAGAAACCGCATTCACATTAGCCCCAAACGCTAACAGCAGCTCGACTGCCTCTTGTTGACCAAAGTGTGCGGCATAAGCTAGTGGAGTTAGCCCCTCTTCATTTTCTGTATTTGCTAAACTTGGCGTTATCTGAAGTAAATCCTTTAATGTGCGAATATCATTACTTTCTGCGGCTTGAAAAAACTTCTTCACCATTACTTCTTCATTCATTATGATCATCTCTCTTCTCAATAGACATTCTTTTAATTTCCACAAAGACACATTTGATGCGACTCCAACTTTCAATCAATGCCAGATGGCAGAAGCTACCCTTAAATTAATTCTTACGCTGGGTGGTTTTGTATTTTTCACCTTTGCTATCATAGGTGACCCATTCACCAACAGGCTCACCCATCTCAAAATAGCCTGAACGCTTTATAGTTCCATTGGTACGATACCATTCCCAATAGCCGTCAGGCTGATTTTCAATTATTTTTCCCTTTGACCATATTGTTTTTCCGTTTGCATGGTACTTTATCGTATATCCATCAATCACTTCTAGTGCCTTTTCTTTAACACCATTAGTGTGAATCATGTCACATTTTTCATTTTCCATGTCTTACCTCCATATTGTTAATGAGTATGCTATTTCATATGTACCTCCACCGAAACGGAACTACTTACCTTATTATGAACTTTTTTTCCTAATAAAACGATCCTTTGTGATGTGTTGTACTTGATTGGTAGAACTTGTATCTCGACACTTATGGTGTCTTTTTTTCTTTTTCGGGAGTTTATATAAAACTCCTACTTTCATCTGTTGAACTTCTTTGACTCCTTGGATGATGAACTGCATGGCAAAAATAGAGACCATAAAGGCTACCATTGTCCATAAATACCAGTACCTTCCTGATGCTAGACCTGTTCGACCAATTTGACCGATTAGACCGGACCACTCATATGTCATCGATCTTGGCGGGTCAGCATCCATTCCAAAGGTCATAAGTGTCCCGCCAAAAAAGAAATTGAAAACACCTAAGTGGATAAAAACTAAAAGGACTTGAATAAACTGCTGTCCAAATAAAATGGTTAAACGAGGGCCGATATGTGGGAAAACATGTCGCCAAAAAATGTGAAATCCGTTTCCCCCTAAAACCTTTGCGCTCGAAATGAACTCGTTTTCAAGAACCACCTTTATCTCCTTTCCTAGTAAAACAGTAGTCAGCGGAACAACCAAAATAGTTAAGATAAGTATTTCTAATAGTATCCTCTCTGTAAACGCGTAGGAAAAGCCCTGCATAGTCGGCAGTAAAATTGGTGCTAGCAAAATATAAGCAATTAAACTTAATGGCAGGAAGTGAATGGAGTCGACCATCCTTCCTACCCACAGTTGCGTGTGTGGTTTTAAGCGAAAAGCATAAATGGTTCCAAATAATAGACCAGTAAATACACGTAAAAATGCAATTAGTAATGCAAAGAATAATGTGTATTTTGCCCCTATCACCAATTGATCAAAGATACTAAACCCTAGACTGTCTGAACCAAATAAAAAAGGTTCAGGTGGTGGAAATGGTGCCTTACCAATTAGCGTAACCCCATCTTCCTCATATAAGAGTCTAACCTGATTGACATGATTGTCTGTCGTACCTGAATAAATCAAGCTATAGCTTATGGTGATGATGAAAAATAAGCATCCTAGTGCAAATTTCCAGTTTTTCATATGCTGAGCAAATAGGCGTGTAATAGATACCGCTGTAGCCCACGGTCTTATACTCGGTATTTTCCACTCTTTTATAATAGAAACTAACGATTTCACCCTTTGAAACTTCCATTTCTTCCATGTGCCTTTTCCACTAAGTCGATGGATAAGAGCGTTCTCCTCTTTTAGCCAGAGCTCAAAGAGTTGGAAGAAGAAATAAAAAGGTGTAAAGATTAGGATAAGAGTGAAAGCAATTGTCATAGGAGTAAAGCTCTCTAACAAGTAATATGTCAGACCATGAATATTAAAAATCCGTTCGATAATAAACTGACTAGAAAGCGCTCCCCAGATAATTAATTTCATATGATGAAACGATATTGGCATGATATTTTTTAATACATGTTTCATTAGGATACCGAAGGCAGAAATTCCTTTACTTTTAAGAAAAACCACATAAACCTTTAATAGTTCTTCCTCGATCATAAGGAGTAAAATCTTGAACATCGACACCATTGGCAATATTGATAAGGTAAGGATTGGCGCAAAGTAGACTTTTTCGGTATAACTAGCTACGCGAAAAACATGGATGCCACTTACTTTAAGAAGATAGATGGCTAGCATTTGTAGAAGCGCAGCAATAATAAGGTCTGGAACTGATTCAAGGAAATCTAATACGCGTTTTACCAGATTGAGCACAATTTTAGGCAAGAAAGTGGCTCCTAATGCAAGCCAAAATGCAAAGAAGAAACCTAAGCCCAACGCACCGAGTAAAATTTGCATCGAATAAATAAAGGGTTCCCACAGAACCTCAAAAATCGGAAACTCCCCTTTTGAACCAAAGACAGTGTAAAGCCATTGGTTCGGATTTAAGAATTCCACTAGGAACGAGAAAAGTTGCTGAAAATACCCTGTAGTATCCGGCATTCCCCTTGTTGAAAAATACTGTGGAAAGACACTCACGCAGAGAATTGCCACGATTCCCAATAAATAGAAGACTATTAACTTAACTATTTTCATTGTTACACCCTGTTCATTCAGAATAGTTGAAAAATATGTAATCCCATAATACCAAATAATACTAGTTTTGGAGAGTTTTTTAAATAATCCCCTAGGAAAAGTGTAATCGAAACCTTCTCGTTAGCTAATCCGTATTTAAATTAAGTTAAGATTAAGTGACAGAACAGTGGGTGCAAATCGATTTATTTATTGGGGGTATGATTATTATGAATAACGTACAATCCGAAAAAATACTTGAAGAACTTCTCGTACTAAAATCTAGCCTTGAGCCAAAGGTTTCCCAAAAACTAGATTTAGACAAAGGGGAGCGTGTGCTGAAAAAATTAGACTCCTTTTCTCGAGATTGTGAGGCATGCAACCAATTATTGATTGCATTTGAAGACCATCTTAACCAGTTAAGAGAAAAGGATCAACCCTTCCAGAAGTCTGATTTTAGAGAGCATTATAATACAATGTCAAACTTCATTTCGCATTTGCAAAAGGAACATAAATTAGTGATATATGGTTCGAACCTAAGTATGTATATGTCTCTAGGTTTAAGTTTAGGTGTTGTCTTAGGCCTACTTCTCTTAGACAACCTAGCACTTGCAATATCGTTTGGGTTCAGCATAGGAATTGCCATTGGCATCGGGTTGGATGAGGATGCAAAGAAAAAAGGACGAACAATCTAGCAAAAACATGAGAAAGACTGACGCTACCATCTAATGGTAAGTGTCGGTCTTTTTTTACATGGTTTCATTACTGGCCAGATTCTACATACACAATCTCCGACACACTGTTAATTGGGAACAACCTATCCTTTTGCGATTTTCATGATTAGACAAAAAAGGGAACTAGTTTTAGTATGGAGGATAGATGGGAAGCGAAAAGAGGAATTCTATGACCTATATTGAACCTGGGACGACCGATTACAAACGAGCGAGGATTGCTTTATTTATTGCGGGTTTAGTCCCCTTTATCTCCATTTATACGACACAACCAACGATGCCTTTACTAGCTGAGGAGTTTAACGTCTCAGCACCAGTAGCTAGTTTGTCTTTATCGATGACCACTGGCTTGCTTGCCTTCACCTTACTAGCAGCAGGAACCATCTCAGATTATATTGGGATGAAAAAAATCATGGTTTTGTCTATGATTCTCACATCCATTTTAGGAGTCTTGTCAACCTTAAGCCCCAACTTCTATACCCTACTATTGTTCAGGACACTTTTAGGCGTATTTGTTGCAGGTGTGCCGTCCATTGCGATGGCCTTTATTGGAAGAACGTTTAATCCCCTACACACTTCGATGATCATGGGGTTTTACATAGCAGGATCCAGTATTGGCGGGATGTCGGGCCGAATATTAACTGGAATTTTGACAGACTTTTTCAATTGGAGAATCGCAATTGCTTCAATTGGGATTCTCACCTTAATGTTAAGTTTGGTCTTTATGTATACCCTTCCAGCCTCGCAACCTCATAAAACAAAGAAATTGAGTTGGGGCGCTATATGGGGTGCTTATAAAATGCATTTAACAAATAGGAGGTTAACTCCCCTTTTTATACTAGGATTTTTGTTGATGGGTAGCTTTGTCTCCATCTATAACTATATTGGATTTTTACTTACGCAACCTCCTTATAATCTAAGTCAAACAATCATTGGGTTTGTATTTATTGTATATTTGTGTGGAACCTTTAGTTCTATTTATATGGGCAAAAAGGCGAGCGTATATGGAGAGCCATTTATTTTGAAACTCTCTTTTGCGATTACCATTTTCGGGACGCTCCTCACCCTTTTCCCGGGTGTTATTTTCAAAATAATTGGACTTTCTATTTTCACCTTTGGTTTCTTTGCTAGTCATTCAATCGTTAGTGCTCTAGTGACTGAGCTGGCCGGGATAAATAAGGCCCAAGCTTCTTCTTTGTACTTGCTCTTTTATTACTTAGGCACCTCTCTTGTTGGCTCGGTCGGGGGATATTTTTGGGAGAGTTTGCACTGGGTTGGGGTGATCAGTTTTAACTTATGCTTACTAGGCGTAGGGCTTGCGATTATTTTCGTACGAGATTACAAAGAAAAGCACAGAGAACATTCTTCTGCTTCCATGTAGGAAGCGAGAAAAAGGCTCCGTGCTTTTTAGTTGTTTTTGCGAGTTTAACTGGGACAAGGGACCTGTCCCCGTGTCTCACTGGGACAAGGGACCTGTCCCTGTGTCTCATCTTTGCTTTTAGTCACTTTATAACTAACTATAAATGGCAAGCATCCATAACTATCTTTTCTGACTTACTCCACGGGGCAAGCCCACGTGGTTTTACGGGCAAATTCTATAAGCTTTTCCTCAATACGTGAAAACCCCAATGTTACTAGAGAATCACTACGAAGGAAGCTCTGAAAGTTGTATCCGCCCATCTTCAACTAAATGACAAGCGGCTTGTTGCCCACCGTCAATCCTATGAAGTTTCGGTTCTTCGGTTCGACAGCGGTCGAAGGCATATGGACATCGCGTGTGGAAGCGACAACCTGGTGGAGGATTAATTGGTGATGGAACGTCCCCTTTCAAGATAATCCTTTCTCTCTTCTCCTCGATATTTGTACTAGGAATCGCTGATAATAACGCATACGTATAAGGATGCTGTGGATTTTCGAATAGGGACTTTTTATCCGCAATTTCGACGATTTTCCCTAGATACATCACAATGATTCTATCTGAAATATGACGGACCACACCTAGGTCATGAGAAATAAACAAGTAGGTTAATTGAAATTTACGTTGTAAATCTTTTAATAGATTGAGAACCTGTGCCTGAATCGAAACGTCCAAAGCAGATACCGCTTCATCACATATAATTAGCTTTGGATTCACTGACAAGGCTCGGGCAATCCCTACTCGTTGTCGCTGACCACCACTAAATTGATGAGGATAGCGATCCATTTGATGACCACCAATTCCTACCGTTTGAAGGAGTTCTTCAATTTTTTTGCGTCGCTCTTTTTTTGGAACAATATCCTGAATGGCCATCGCTTCTTCTAAAATTTGACTCACCGTTTGTCTCGGATTTAATGAGGCATAAGGATCTTGAAAGATGATTTGTAAATCCTGACGTTTGTTTCTCATTTCTTTTTTACTTAAACCTAGCAAGTCTATTCCTTCAAATAAAACTTCTCCAGCAAATGGTTCATCTAGGCGCAGAATTGCTCTTCCTGTCGTTGACTTTCCACAACCGGATTCGCCTACAATACTAACCGTTTCTCCTTCTTTAATTGAAAAGCTAATATCATCCACTGCTTTAACATGATTGATGGTCCGACCAAAAACTCCACCCTTTATCGGGAAATATTGTTTGAGATTTTTTACTTCTAGTAAGGAATTTGTGCTCATGGCTGACGCACCTCCTGTTCTTCCCATTTCTCACTATGAATCCAACAACGAACTTGACCTCCATCCTCCATGTCCAGTAATTCTGGAAGCTCCGTACGACAAATGTTTCGAGCATGGGAACATCTTGGCGCAAATCTGCATCCTACTGGTAATTCAAATGGACTTGGAACCGAACCAGGGATAACAGCCAAATCCCCTTCATGGTCCTCGTCATGCTTTGGAACGGAATTCAATAAACCCACCGTATACGGATGTTTTGGATTTTTAAATAAAGTCTTAACATCTGCATACTCAACAACCTTTCCACAGTACATCACCGCAACATCATCACACATTTCGGCTACCACCCCTAAATCATGGGTAATAATCATAAGTGAAGTCCCTAATTCCTCTTGTAATTTTTTAATTAAATCGAGGATTTGTGCTTGAATGGTAACGTCTAGTGCCGTAGTCGGTTCATCCGCAATCAGCAACTCAGGATTACAGGCCAGTGCGATAGCAATCATCACACGCTGTCGCATTCCCCCGGATAATTCGAATGGATATTGTTTTACGCGCTTTTCTGGTGAGGGAATTCCAACTAAACGAAGCATCTCAATCGCTTTTTCCCAGGCTGCTTTCTTTTTAAGCTTTTGATGGATGCGGATAGACTCAGCTATCTGCTCTCCACAGGTCAAAGTTGGATTCAAGGATGTCATTGGCTCCTGGAAAATCATCGAGATATGATTGCCTCGAATATTCATCATTTGCTTTTTCGTCTTATCGAGCAGATTTTCCCCTTTAAAAAGGATTTCTCCATCGACAATTCTTCCAGTGGTCTCTTCGATTAACCGGAGAATCGACAACGAGGTAATGCTTTTACCAGACCCAGATTCACCAACGATTCCAAGGGTCTTTCCTTTTTCTATTGTAAAATCCACCCCATCGACTGCCTTTACTTCCCCTTCATCAGTGAAAAAGGAGGTCCGTAAGTTGTTTACTTTAAGAATGTTTTCTTTATTTAAATTCACCTTCATCACCGTCCTTAGTTCAAGTCAATTCGCTTATTAATGAGGCGGTATGTAATATCAACAAGGAAATTGACAAATACAAACAAAACCGCACATACTAAAATCGTTCCTTGGACCATTGGAAAATCATGTGCACGGATGGAGTCAATAATTAATCGCCCTAACCCATTAATGGCGAAGACTGTTTCTGTTATGACCGCTCCTCCTAGTAACCCCCCAAACTGTAGACCGACAACAGTTACAACAGGTACTAAAGCATTGCGGAGAGCGTGCTTATAAATAACGACTCGGTCACTTACACCCTTTGCGTAAGCCGTACGGACATAATCTTGATTGATGACCTCCAACATACTTGACCGAGTCATCCTTGCAATAATCGCTGCACCCGCTGTACCCAAGGTGATTGCAGGAAGAATCATATGCTCCCACGTTCCCCAGCCTGCAACAGGAAGCATTCCGAGATTAACAGAAAAAAGATAAATCAACATGATTCCTAGCCAAAAATTAGGCATTGAAAGACCAAATAAGGCCACCAGCATAATGCCAACATCTGCAAAAGAATATTTTCTTGTTGCTGAAATAATACCTGCCACTAAACCGAGTAGTACAGCTGCAGCAGTACCAATTAACGCTAATTGCACGGTAATCGCAAACCGGGAATTAAAAATTTCTTCGGTTACTGGACGAGAGGTCCTGATTGATGTCCCCAAATCCCCTTGAACGGCATTCCCGATATAACGGAAATACTGAGTATAAAGCGGGTCATTCAGTCCTAAATTTTCTCGCATTTGTTCGACTTGTTCCGGATTCGCATTTTCTCCAGCCATAATTTTTGCCGGATCACCTGGGATAAGGTGCATCATTAAAAATACAGCTAATGTAACCCCGATCATGACTGGAATTGTTTGAAATAGTCTTCTTAGAATGAATACCAACATTCGGCTCACCTCTCCCTCGCTATTTTTTTGACTTTGGATCTAAGGCATCGCGCAATCCATCACCGAATAAATTAAAGCCGATGACCACCATTAGAATGACTAGGCCTGGGAATAACGTAATATGTGGCGCTTGGCGAATATACGATCGTCCTTGGCTCAACATCGTTCCCCATTCTGGATCTGGTGGTTGTGTACCCATGCCGAGAAAGGAAAGAGCAGAGGCCGTAATAATCGCAGAAGCAATATAAAGCGTTGCTTGGACAATAATAGGTGACAGAATATTAGGGAGAATATGCTTAAAAATAATTCTAAAGTCAGACGCACCCATCGCACGAATGGCATCGATGTATTCCAACTTTTTCACACTTAAGGTTGAACCCCGTACAATTCTCGCAAACGTTGGAACAGCAAAAAAGGCGACAGCAATAATGACATTCGTCGTACTAGCTCCAAGAACACTTACGATTGCTAACGCAAGTAAGATTCCAGGAAAGGCAAGCAGTACATCGCAAACTCTCATTAACAACGAGTCTACCCATCTCCCATAATACCCGGCGACAATGCCAAGGACGATTCCAATTGTCGCCCCTAATAGCGTTGATAGCACCCCAACGGTTAACGAGATTCTCGAACCATATATAATCCTACTTAAAATATCCCGTCCTTTATCATCGGTCCCTAACCAATGCCCAGCAGAAGGAGATTCTAATTTATTGGTAATTTCCATATGTAGTGGATCTTGAGGTGCAATATATGGAGCAAATATGGCTATTATGGCAAATATGAAAACGATTATAGCCCCTGCCACCGCAGCTTTATTTTTAGACAAATTCCTGAGAAACCTTTTCCAAGGAACGTCTCTGTTGCTGACAGATGTCCTAACAGGAACATTTGTTGGATTTAACTGAGGTTGACTCATCCCCTACTCCCCGTCCTTCCTTTTCATTAGTAAACTACTTCCTACTCTTAACATTCACAGCTTGTTATATAATACCGATATTTTACAGAAATATTACAATAGTTTGATTGTTATCTATTATTATATTTGATTTCGATATTCATAATTTCTCGTAACTAAAACCGCTTGCATAGTAGGATCTCATATTTATTTTCTCTACTATTTATTATCTTAGCAAAACGCATACTATATCGCTTTACTGCTAAAAAGTGATGAAATATGAAAAAGATCCGCAAAACATGTTAATATTTCGTAATATTGGGAATAATATTAATTTGTACATGTGGGCATGACCATACTTTAGAAAAACAAGGGGGTTTTGTTATGAAAGCAAAAAAGAATGTTTTCCTCATGCTAATGCTAGCTTTTATGCTTACTTTAGCGGCATGTAGTGGGAACAACACTTCTACTGAAGAAGAAAATACAGGAGAGGACAATGAAGAAACTCCAACAGCACAAGGAGGCGGAGAACTAGTATTCGTAACACCTTCTGACGCTCCTACTTTGGATCCTCACGGAATGAATGACACAGCGACTACAAATGCTACATCGCAAATCTTTGAACGTTTAACAGAATTTGCACCAGATGGTTCTGTTGTCCCTTCACTAGCGGAGGAATTTAATCCTGTTGATGATACCACTTGGGAGTTCAAACTTCGTCAGGGGGTTAAATTCCATGATGGGTCTGATTTTACAGCAGAAGCGGTAAAAATGAGCCTTGAGCGAATTCTCGATCCTGATTTTGCCTCTCCACGTGCAGTTGTATTAAACATGATTACGGAAGTAAACATCGTAGATGATCACACCGTGGAAATGAAAACGGCAGAGCCTTTTGCTCCACTTCCAGCTCATTTAGCTCATAATGCAGGTTCAATCATTGCGCCATCAGCGATTGAAGAAGAGAATAATGGTGGCAAGAAAGTGGATGAAAATCCAGTTGGTACAGGTCCATTTAAATATGATACATGGAACCGCGGGGCAGAAATTAAGTTCGTAAAGAATGATGACTATTGGGGCGAAAAAGCCAAGGTTGATTCAATTGTATTCAAAGTTATTCCAGAACAAGCTACACGTGTAGCAATGCTTGAAACAGGAGAAGCACATGTTATGCTACTAGGTTCTTCAGATGTTAAACAAGTAGAATCGATGGACGGAATTGAACTTGATCGTGTGGAAGGTACACGTATGGACTATGTCGGTTTCAATTTAAATAAAAAGCCTTTTGACAACGAAAAGGTACGTCAAGCAATTGGTATGGCTATCAATAAAAACGACATCGTAGAAGGAATTCTTGATGGTCAAGGGGTTGCTGCTGTAGGTCCACTTGCACCAACTGTCGTAGGAAACTCTCAAGACTTAAAGGCACTTGAATTCGATGTAGAGGCTGCGAAAGCGTTGCTAGCTGAAGCAGGGTTCCCAGACGGTTTCGAAACATCAATTTATGTAAATGAAGGAAGCAAAGAGCGTTCCGATATCGCTGAATTAGTTCAAGCACAATTGGCGCAAATTGGTATTGATGTATCGATTGAAATCATCGAATGGGGTGCGTTCCTAGAGAAAACAGCAGCCGGCGAACATGAAATGTTTGTTCTTGGTTGGACAACAGTGACTGGAGATGCGGACTACGGTCTATATGCCCTTTTCCATTCTTCAATGCATGGAAGCCCAGGAAACCGCGCTTTCTATAGCAATGATAAAGTCGATGAATTACTAGATAAAGGTCGTACCTCTACTGACCAAGATGAGCGTAATGCTGCATATGCAGAAGTATCACAGATTTTAATTGACGAAGCACCAATGATTTACTTACAGCATCCTGACTTTGTACATGGTATGAATGGAATTGATGGATTGTTCGTGAACTTCAGCGGAACACCGTTCTTCCAGAATGTAACATTAACAGAATAATATAGTCATAGAAACCCCATTTCATCGATTTGAAATGGGGTTTCTTATGTCTCTCCTTTTTTATCATTCTATAAAAAAAACCTAATCCATAGTAAGGATTAGGTTTTGTACGCGCCTTAGAGGATTCGAACCTCTGACCCACGGCTTAGAAGGCCGTTGCTCTATCCAGCTGAGCTAAAGGCGCTAATTAAAAGATTATGTATCAAGGTTAAACTCGAACATTGGAAGTATTTCCAACGTATATAAACTATAATGGGCCTAAGTGGACTCGAACCACCGACCTCACGCTTATCAGGCGTGCGCTCTAACCAGCTGAGCTATAGGCCCCTATCGTCTAGCTTTGGCTCCAAGCTTTTCGTCTTTGGAGCGGGTGATGGGAATCGAACCCACTACATCAGCTTGGAAGGCTGAGGTTTTACCAGTAAACTACACCCGCGTTCATCTTAAGTACCGGTGGTCGGGGTCGAACCGACACTCCTTACGGAACACGATTTTGAGTCGTGCGCGTCTGCCAATTCCGCCACACCGGCATAAAGGCGGCAACCGGATTCGAACCGGTGAATAAAGGTTTTGCAGACCTTTGCCTTACCACTTGGCTATGCCGCCATAGTAAAAATGGCTGGGCTAGCAGGATTCGAACCTACGAATGACGGAGTCAAAGTCCGTTGCCTTACCGCTTGGCTATAGCCCATTAATAACCTATTCAAACAATCCTAAAAATGTGATAAAAAATGGGGCGATCGATGGGAATCGAACCCACGAGTGTCGGAACCACAATCCGATGCGTTAACCACTTCGCCACGACCGCCATAATATTGGCAGGGGTAGTAGGAATCGAACCCACACTGGAGGTTTTGGAGACCTCTGTTCTACCTTTAAACTATACCCCTATAATAAACATAATCTGTTAAAACACTGGTGGAGGGGGACGGATTCGAACCGCCGAACCCGAAGGAGCGGATTTACAGTCCGCCGCGTTTAGCCACTTCGCTACCCCTCCGTATAAAAGTGGCTCAGGACGGAATCGAACCGCCGACACATGGATTTTCAGTCCATTGCTCTACCGACTGAGCTACTGAGCCACACTACAATATCATAATCTATATCAACAGTAGGAATCTACTGGTGTATTATTATGTAAATGGCGGTCCGGACGGGACTCGAACCCGCGACCTCCTGCGTGACAGGCAGGCATTCTAACCAACTGAACTACCGGACCAAATGATAAAAATCTTACAAAAAATGAATTGGTTGCGGGGGCAGGATTTGAACCTGCGACCTTCGGGTTATGAGCCCGACGAGCTACCGGACTGCTCCACCCCGCGATAATAGTATATAAAATTATTTTTACTATTTACTATGCTCATAGTGAGCAACGACTGTCCCGATTTCAGAAACCCTATTCAAGATGCGGTTCAATCGGTACAACTCGCAGAATATTCGATGAAGTAACGCTCGTTGCTCCACCCCGCGATAATGTATTCAATAAAAATCAAATGGAGGAGGAAAGGGGATTCGAACCCCTGCGCGGTTTGACCCGCCTGTCGGTTTTCAAGACCGATCCCTTCAGCCGGACTTGGGTATTCCTCCGCATTAATGGACCCTGTAGGACTCGAACCTACGACCGGACGGTTATGAGCCGTCTGCTCTAACCAGCTGAGCTAAGGGTCCAGTAAATTTTTTTGTTTATATAAAATGGAGCCTAGCGGGATCGAACCGCTGACCTCCTGCGTGCAAAGCAGGCGCTCTCCCAGCTGAGCTAAGGCCCCATGGTATTAAGTTATGAAACTTAACGATGGTCGGGAAGACAGGATTCGAACCTGCGACCCCTTGGTCCCAAACCAAGTGCTCTACCAAGCTGAGCTACTTCCCGTTATAATGGCGCGCCCGAGAGGAGTCGAACCCCTAACCTTTTGATCCGTAGTCAAACGCTCTATCCAATTGAGCTACGGGCGCAATTAAGGTAAGTTATTTTGCTAGCGCAAAAAATTTTGGTGCGGGTGAAGGGAGTCGAACCCCCACGCCTTGCGGCGCTAGATCCTAAGTCTAGTGCGTCTGCCAATTCCGCCACACCCGCTATATTTAAAGTTTTATTCCCGGGAGAGAAAAAACTTATGAGCCATGAAGGACTCGAACCTTCGACCCTCTGATTAAAAGTCAGATGCTCTACCAACTGAGCTAATGGCTCTAAATGTTAAAGATAAAAAACTTATTGAAAGTGGTGCCGGCCAGAGGACTTGAACCCCCAACCTACTGATTACAAGTCAGTTGCTCTACCAATTGAGCTAGGCCGGCAAGTCTTGATGATTATTTTCACTTAGTGAAAAAATCATGGTGGAGGATGACGGGATCGAACCGCCGACCCTCTGCTTGTAAGGCAGATGCTCTCCCAGCTGAGCTAATCCTCCGAAAATAAGATAAATGGTTTTAACTTGTTTAATAATATGGAAAGTTATTTTCTCTATCGAGAAAAAACTATGGTGACCCCTACGGGATTCGAACCCGTGTTACCGCCGTGAAAGGGCGGTGTCTTAACCGCTTGACCAAGGGGCCATATTAATTTATAAATCTATGAGCCTTTTCAGGCTAGCCTGGCAACGTCCTACTCTCACAGGGGGAAACCCCCAACTACCATCGGCGCTGAGAAGCTTAACTTCCGTGTTCGGCATGGGAACGGGTGTGACCTTCTCGCTATCGCCACCAGACTATTTAATTAAAGGATAGATATTGTGCTGACGCAAAAATCTTTGTTCCCTCAAAACTAGATAATGTGTAAGAAGTAAATGGTAAAACAAGTATCGTTGTCTAGCTACGGCTCCTAACTCCTCGGCCGTTTCGATCCATCCAAACAAATCCAAAACCGGGATTTGCATGGCTGGCTCTCCAACGTCTGTCGAAGTTGAACAGTCGCCTTCGCTTTTCAATTTGGTTAAGTCCTCGATCGATTAGTATCAGTCAGCTCCACACGTCACCGCGCTTCCACCTCTGACCTATCAACCTGATCATCTTTCAGGGATCTTACTAGCTTGACGCTATGGGAAATCTCATCTTGAGGGGGGCTTCATGCTTAGATGCTTTCAGCACTTATCCCGTCCGCACATAGCTACCCAGCGATGCCTTTGGCAAGACAACTGGTACACCAGCGGTGCGTCCATCCCGGTCCTCTCGTACTAAGGACAGCTCCTCTCAAATTTCCTGCGCCCACGACGGATAGGGACCGAACTGTCTCACGACGTTCTGAACCCAGCTCGCGTACCGCTTTAATGGGCGAACAGCCCAACCCTTGGGACCGACTACAGCCCCAGGATGCGATGAGCCGACATCGAGGTGCCAAACCTCCCCGTCGATGTGGACTCTTGGGGGAGATAAGCCTGTTATCCCCGGGGTAGCTTTTATCCGTTGAGCGATGGCCCTTCCATGCGGAACCACCGGATCACTAAGCCCGACTTTCGTCCCTGCTCGACTTGTAGGTCTCGCAGTCAAGCTCCCTTGTGCCTTTACACTCTGCGAATGATTTCCAACCATTCTGAGGGAACCTTTGGGCGCCTCCGTTACATTTTAGGAGGCGACCGCCCCAGTCAAACTGCCCACCTGACACTGTCTCCCACCCCGATCAGGGGTGCGGGTTAGAATTTCAATACAGCCAGGGTAGTATCCCACCGACGCCTCCACCGAAGCTGGCGCTCCGGCTTCCAAGGCTCCTACCTATCCTGTACAAGCTGTACCAAAATTCAATATCAGGCTGCAGTAAAGCTCCACGGGGTCTTTCCGTCCTGTCGCGGGTAACCTGCATCTTCACAGGTACTATAATTTCACCGAGTCTCTCGTTGAGACAGTGCCCAGATCGTTACGCCTTTCGTGCGGGTCGGAACTTACCCGACAAGGAATTTCGCTACCTTAGGACCGTTATAGTTACGGCCGCCGTTTACTGGGGCTTCGATTCAAAGCTTCGCGTGAGCTAACCTCTCCTCTTAACCTTCCAGCACCGGGCAGGCGTCAGCCCCTATACTTCGCCTTGCGGCTTCGCAGAGACCTGTGTTTTTGCTAAACAGTCGCCTGGGCCTATTCACTGCGGCTTTTCAAGGCTTTAACACCCTAAAAAGCACCCCTTCTCCCGAAGTTACGGGGTCATTTTGCCGAGTTCCTTAACGAGAGTTCTCTCGCTCACCTTAGGATTCTCTCCTCGCCTACCTGTGTCGGTTTGCGGTACGGGCACCTTTTATCTCGCTAGAGGCTTTTCTTGGCAGTGTGGAATCAGGAACTTCGGTACTATATTTCCCTCGCTATCACAGCTCAGCCTTCAGGGTAACGGGATTTGCCTCGTTACCAGCCTAACTGCTTAGACGCACATATCCAACAGTGCGCTTACCCTATCCTCCTGCGTCCCCCCATTGCTCAAACGATAAAGAGGTGGTACAGGAATATCAACCTGTTGTCCATCGCCTACGCCTTTCGGCCTCGGCTTAGGTCCCGACTAACCCTGAGAGGACGAGCCTTCCTCAGGAAACCTTAGGCATACGGTGGATGGGATTCTCACCCATCTTTCGCTACTCATACCGGCATTCTCACTTCTAAGCGCTCCACCAGTCCTTACGGTCTAGCTTCAACGCCCTTAGAACGCTCTCCTACCGCGGACATCGTAAGATGTCCACCCACAGCTTCGGTGATACGTTTAGCCCCGGTACATTTTCGGCGCAGAGTCACTCGACCAGTGAGCTATTACGCACTCTTTAAATGGTGGCTGCTTCTAAGCCAACATCCTGGTTGTCTAAGCAACTCCACATCCTTTTCCACTTAACGTATACTTTGGGACCTTAGCTGGTGGTCTGGGCTGTTTCCCTCTTGACTACGGATCTTATCACTCGCAGTCTGACTCCCACGGATAAGTCATTGGCATTCGGAGTTTGTCTGAATTCGGTAACCCGATGAGGGCCCCTAGTCCAAACAGTGCTCTACCTCCAAGACTCTCACTTCGTGAGGCTAGCCCTAAAGCTATTTCGGAGAGAACCAGCTATCTCCAGGTTCGATTGGAATTTCTCCGCTACCCACACCTCATCCCCGCACTTTTCAACGTGCGTGGGTTCGGGCCTCCAGTAGGTGTTACCCTACCTTCACCCTGGACATGGGTAGATCACCTGGTTTCGGGTCTACAACCACATACTTATTCGCCCTATTCAGACTCGCTTTCGCTGCGGCTCCGTCTTCTCGACTTAACCTTGCATGTAATCGTAACTCGCCGGTTCATTCTACAAAAGGCACGCTATCACCCGGCATTTTCCGAAGGAAATATGCACAGGGCTCTAACTACTTGTAGGCACACGGTTTCAGGATCTCTTTCACTCCCCTTCCGGGGTGCTTTTCACCTTTCCCTCACGGTACTGGTTCACTATCGGTCACTAGGGAGTATTTAGCCTTGGGAGATGGTCCTCCCAGCTTCCGACGGGATTTCACGTGTCCCGCCGTACTCAGGATCCACTCAGGAGGGAACGAAGTTTCAACTACAGGGTTTTTACCTTCTCTGACGGGCCTTTCCAGACCACTTCATTTACCCCGTTCCTTTGTAACTCCATGTTGAGTGTCCTACAACCCCAGAAGGCAAGCCTTCTGGTTTGGGCTAATCCCGTTTCGCTCGCCGCTACTCAGGGAATCGCATTTGCTTTCTCTTCCTCCGGGTACTTAGATGTTTCAGTTCCCCGGGTCTGCCTTCAATACCCTATGGATTCAGGTAAAGATACTGTTCCATTACGAACAGTGGGTTTCCCCATTCGGAAATCTCCGGATCAAAGCTTACTTACAGCTCCCCGAAGCATATCGGTGTTAGTCCCGTCCTTCATCGGCTCCTAGTGCCAAGGCATCCACCGTGCGCCCTTTCTAACTTAACCTATGGACGAATTTATTCGTCTCTATAAGACAATCATGTCTTTGGTTTCTCTTTTTAATAAAAGAGAGAAAAATTAAAAAAGCGATACAAATGTGTGTTTTACTTTTGCCTTCTTACTTACGATTATCTAGTTTTCAAGGAACAAATTAAAAAGCTTTGAGAGAATTGCACTCTCAAAACTAAACAAACAAGCTAATCAACAGTGCAAATTTTTAATTTGCTTAGTACGAACCGAAGGTTCGCATTCCGAATGCCCTTACGGCATTATCCTTAGAAAGGAGGTGATCCAGCCGCACCTTCCGATACGGCTACCTTGTTACGACTTCACCCCAATCATCTGTCCCACCTTAGGCGGCTGGACCCTAGGACAAAACTTAACTTCCTATAACGATAATAAGAGGCTAAGTTTTGTCCCAGGTTACCCCACCGACTTCGGGTGTTACAAACTCTCGTGGTGTGACGGGCGGTGTGTACAAGGCCCGGGAACGTATTCACCGCGGCATGCTGATCCGCGATTACTAGCGATTCCGGCTTCATGCAGGCGAGTTGCAGCCTGCAATCCGAACTGAGAATAGATTTATGGGATTTGCTTGACCTCGCGGCTTCGCTGCCCTTTGTTCTATCCATTGTAGCACGTGTGTAGCCCAGGTCATAAGGGGCATGATGATTTGACGTCATCCCCACCTTCCTCCGGTTTGTCACCGGCAGTCTCCTTAGAGTGCCCAACTGAATGCTGGCAACTAAGGACAAGGGTTGCGCTCGTTGCGGGACTTAACCCAACATCTCACGACACGAGCTGACGACAACCATGCACCACCTGTCACTCTGTCCCCCGAAGGGGAACGCTCTGTCTCCAGAGTTGTCAGAGGATGTCAAGACCTGGTAAGGTTCTTCGCGTTGCTTCGAATTAAACCACATGCTCCACCGCTTGTGCGGGCCCCCGTCAATTCCTTTGAGTTTCAGCCTTGCGGCCGTACTCCCCAGGCGGAGTGCTTAATGCGTTTGCTGCAGCACTAAAGGGCGGAAACCCTCTAACACTTAGCACTCATCGTTTACGGCGTGGACTACCAGGGTATCTAATCCTGTTCGCTCCCCACGCTTTCGCGCCTCAGCGTCAGTTACAGACCAGAGAGTCGCCTTCGCCACTGGTGTTCCTCCACATCTCTACGCATTTCACCGCTACACGTGGAATTCCACTCTCCTCTTCTGCACTCAAGTCCCCCAGTTTCCAATGACCCTCCACGGTTGAGCCGTGGGCTTTCACATCAGACTTAAAGGACCGCCTGCGCGCGCTTTACGCCCAATAATTCCGGACAACGCTTGCCACCTACGTATTACCGCGGCTGCTGGCACGTAGTTAGCCGTGGCTTTCTGGTTAGGTACCGTCAAGGTACCGGCAGTTACTCCGGTACTTGTTCTTCCCTAACAACAGAGCTTTACGACCCGAAGGCCTTCATCGCTCACGCGGCGTTGCTCCGTCAGACTTTCGTCCATTGCGGAAGATTCCCTACTGCTGCCTCCCGTAGGAGTCTGGGCCGTGTCTCAGTCCCAGTGTGGCCGATCACCCTCTCAGGTCGGCTACGCATCGTGGCCTTGGTGAGCCGTTACCTCACCAACTAGCTAATGCGCCGCGGGCCCATCTGTAAGTGACAGCCGAAACCGTCTTTCAGCATTCCCTCATGAGAGAGAATGAATTATCCGGTATTAGCCCCGGTTTCCCGGAGTTATCCCAGTCTTACAGGCAGGTTGCCCACGTGTTACTCACCCGTCCGCCGCTAATCTTTGGGAGCAAGCTCCCAAAAATCCGCTCGACTTGCATGTATTAGGCACGCCGCCAGCGTTCGTCCTGAGCCAGGATCAAACTCTCCAATAAAGAGTGAGTGATTAGCTCATAAATAAAACGTTGGCTCATATTTTTCTATATTAATAGAAGAAACATGATAAATATTGTTTGTTGACGCTTGTTTGTTTAGTTTTCAAAGAGCAATTTTTTATCTTGTCGTTTTAGCGACAGGAATAATCATATAATATCCAACTCATTTCGTCAACACTTTTTTAAAAGTTTTTATGAAATGAATGTTTTGTTACTAGCACTACCGAAGCAGCTAAAATAGAATAACATGTTTTCTATTAGGGAATCAATAGAATTTTTTTACAAAGTTCATATTTTTTTAGTGCCTTAAAAATTTCATCTATATCCTGAATTATTTGTTTAAGGCTCCAGGGAATTTATGAAAAATACCATGCCCAAGGTCTAGAGATTTTAGGATTTCTTTGTGATCAGTTCAACATTCAAGTGTTTGATAATATTTATGAAACAACCCAATTCTGTTAAATGAACTATGGGGTATCCTTTCCTATCTTTGCAAAAAACAACGTGAATGGTACAAACGCAGTTCCTTTATTCACTTTCCTAAAAGAGCAAAAGAAAGGCATGCTATCTAGTATGATTAAATGGAATTTCACAAAGTTCCTTATAGTTGGTAAAGGTCAGGTTATTGAGGGTATGCCCCCACTTTTGAACCGAATAAAATTGAAAAAGATTCTTCGTAGGAACCTTTTTTTGTTTACCCACTTTTCTATTCTTCAATAACTTATTACAACCTAATTTCTTGCATATAATATTATTTCAAACAAGCACCTCCCCTCCACTTATATTCTGAATCAAATCCCTATAAACAACTTGAAATCAGTAATAACCAAAGATGAATAATCTAATAAAAAGGGGGTTTTCACTATCAACCTCAAAATAAATATTCAAAAGATTCTTTTTGTTAAAATTATCTGATAACTATGTTAACGTTATTTCTAGAATTTCCAATTTATCAATAGAGTTAAACAACTCTATGCTACTATCCACAACTTTGTATACTAAAGCAAGATTCAGTTAGCATGAGCTAATACAAAATGACTGGAGGGATTCCACTTTTAAAAAAAGTCCTATACACCACCACCTATTAGAGTATCCTTGTTCATGGCGTTAGCGTAAAAAATTTAAATTAGATGGAGTGGATTGCATGTATAGTTCTCAAAGTGAATCGAACAACGTGGTCAGTACCGTCATTTGTCAAAGTTGCGGGCGAGCTTCCCTAAAACATCAAAACAAAGCCACAAGTAAAATCATGGGAGTAGCTTATGCACTGTTTGGATGGGTGTTCTTTGCGATTTCACTTCTTTTTCTACCAATTGTTTTTGGATCTGCGGCATTGCTTATGGGCTTTATGCTCTATCATAATCGAAACAAGGTTCACGGAATGTTCCTAATGTTTTTTGCAGCGGTAGGTTTAGTCATAGGAACCTTAATTAGTGTTGTTGTTGCAGGAACAATTTTCATTTAGGATTGAACTTAAAAAGAGGATGATGGGCATCATCCTCTTTTGTTATTAGCCTATTTTACCCATTTAACAAATGATGAATCATTCTCCCTTTATCATCGAAGAATTGTTTCATGATTTGATAATGATTGGTTTCTTCTAGCTTTCTTTCTTTTATACCTTTCTCGCTAAATTCATAGATGACTGCATCTGGGTAGGCCATGATTATAGGGGAGTGTGTGGCAATGATGAACTGTGAGTCTTCTTTGACTAAATCATGAATCCTTGTAAGCATCGACATTTGCCGCAATGGCGACAGGGCTGCCTCTGGTTCATCTAGAATATAAATCCCATTTCCACGAAACCGATGAAGAAAAGTTGAAAAGAATGCCTCGCCATGTGATTGTTCGTGAAGCGAACGTCCACCAAAGGAATCAATGACTCGTGGCCCACTCCATTCCCGATCCATCTCTTCAATATTAGACGCAACATTATAGAAGCTTTCTGCTCGCAGGAAAAATCCATCCCGCGGTTTCTCAACCCCCTTTATTACTCTAAGGAATGTATCAAGGCTGGAATGTGAATCATAGGTCGAGAAATTAAAATTAAACGAACCTCCTTCAGGATTAAATCCTAAAGCCACTGCTACAGCTTCTAATAATGTCGATTTCCCCATGCCATTTTCACCGATAAAGAACGTTACCTTAGGATGGAAAGTCAGTTCATCCAACGTCTTTAAACTAGGAAGATTATAAGGGTACTGGTTAAATGAAGGTACTTCTTCTCGTTTCATCCGAACTTCTCTTACATATTGCCCACTTAGCATTTCCATTTGAATGTACCTCGGGTTTATTTTTTCTTATTTTAACATGATCAGAGGACCACAGTTAATGCTAACGCAAACCAAAACTTATCTACTGTTCAC
This sequence comes from Mesobacillus maritimus, assembly GCF_044803185.1. Lineage (GTDB taxonomy): Bacteria > Bacillota > Bacilli > Bacillales > Cytobacillaceae > Mesobacillus_B > Mesobacillus_B maritimus_B. The sequence continues at coordinate 2,157,700 of NZ_CP085225.1, read as the reverse complement.
ACAAGACTCCCCCCACTTTTTTATCTGAAACTTTTCCTATTAAAAATACGTAAATATAGAAACTACTTTCTGAAAGGAGAAACCATGGGTAATATATTTTTATTTTCATTGATTATTGGGCTTGCTTCTTCCCTGATACTCATTCCCTTTTCACGATCGAAAAAAGCGAAAGGAAAAGAGGATACACAAACTAGTGCAGGAATGTTCATTAGTGTACCTATTGTTATCATTATACTTGTTCTTGCCTTTTATTATTTGACGAACCTTGACCGTAACCCTTCCTCTTTATGGCCCTTCGCTATCTTAATAACTGCTGCTGGAGCTGTATTTTCTTCAGGCAAAGAGCGAATGGTAAAAACGCTACTCTGTTTAGGTAGTGTGCTAGTAAGCATCTTTATTTTAACTGCTCCCCTCTTTAACGCCGACGAGAAATATGAGGTAGCAAGTATGACGGAGAAAATGGAAATTGAAGTGTTTGATGAAACAAAGACTCCTGCAAGTGTTCCACCTAAGTTTGCCCGCAATAAAATGAAGAAGGCTTTTGGTCAAGTACCAAATACCAGCTATTACGAGCTAGGAAACCTACAAATTCAAAAAGTGAAAGATGAATACGTTTATATTGCTCCAGTAGAGTTTTCAGGTTTTTTCAAATGGTGGAACGGTGATCATACCCCAGGGTATTTTACCATCAGCGCCACCGATTCCTCTGATAATCCGAAATTTATCAAAGCGGAAATGACTTACACTCCATCGTCTTATTTTAATCAAAATTTAGAACGCCATATCCGGATGCAATATCCAAATCTTATTTTCTATGGAAAGCCCCAACTGGAGATTGATGATGAGGGAGCACCTTATTATATTCGTACCTACGGTGAGTTTATTTCTGCTCGTAATGGGTTTGAAGTTGAAGGTATCATCATGGTTGAGCCAAAAACGGGAACAACGGAAATGGTTGCATTAGCGGATGTTCCAGAATTTATTGATGGCGCTGTTTCCCCGGAAGTAGTGAGCTTGCATAATAGTTATTTTGGAAACTATATTCACGGCTTTTGGAACAGTAAATTCGGGAAATCTGACGTAAAACTTCCTTCAGATGAAGGAACAGAGGCCAATGTTAGTCCGATTTTTGACGAGAATGGAGACATGTATTATTTCACGGATTTCACCAGCCCTAAGGAAGGGGTCGATTCCATGCTGGGATATTCTTTAACCAATTCAAGGACAGGTGACGCTGTGTATTATACAGGGAACTTAGAGGAATCTTATATGGATTCCCAAGGTGCGCTGCAAATTATCGAAAAGAAATTTATTGAGAAAAAATGGCAAGGTGAAATGCCCATTCTCTATAATTTCTACGGTGAAGCTAGCTGGTTAACACCGGTATTAGATGCAAATGGGTTTCTCCAAAACTATTTTATTGTATCAGCTGCCAATCCAGAAATCTCTGTCTATGGCAATACCCCTAATGAAGCGTTAAAACAATACAAAACAGCTCTGCAACGTGGGGGCGGTTCTGTTGATGGCAATTCGAAAGCAGAGGAAAAACAAACAAGCGGGATTGTGGTTAGAGTTTACAAAGAAAAAGCCGAGCAATTCACGTTGGTTTCCTTCCTTTTAGATAATGGCCAAAGTTATATTATCTCTTCTGAAAACACAGCAGAAGCCATTTACTTACAAGCAGACGATGAAGTCGACGTCATCTATATGGATACAGGCGAAGACTTTATGCCCGCGAAGGAAATTGTGATTAAAGGGTTGAACTAAGAAGCGAATAGAGGCTGTTTCGGACTCGACTGAACAGCCTCTTTCTAATGATTTAGAATAAGTTCCTTCCCTTTCGTTTAATCCCTCCATTTTTGGAGATTATGCTTAATATCTAGATAATGAGGAGAAGTGATGATGATGAGTAAAAATAAATACAAAGACAAGGCTCTTACTGCCGTAAACAAAATAAAAGCAAATGTGAAAGAGACTTATTACCACATGAAGGATATCCCTTCAATAACTGTCCAAGAACTGGCAGAAAAGATCAAAAACCACCCGAACTCTCATATAACCAAAAAAGAGTTACTCGGAATCACCTACACCTTTTATCAATTAAAAACCGATGATGATGATTTTTATATGGAAACAAACAAAGCGCGAATCTTACAACTAGATGGATATTCAGGTGGAAAACAATTTGTCTCTTATCGTTCTTACCGAGATTCATATGAATTAAATACGCCGATTAAATTGCCTACACCGCTCAAGTGAACGGAGCCTTTCTATAGGCTGTCTTCGTAAAGATTGTTGTTAAAATTGTAAAAATCTTAAAGCCGATTTTTACTACCTAAAGCCGATTTTAAACCAAGATAAGCTATTTTGTACGTTTTAGTAAGTTTGCAAGCTCTTTCCTCATAATTATCAAGCTATTTTTGCAATCAAACAAAGCTTAATCCATTCCTATTTTTGTATCAAAAAAGCAACAAAGATTGAGAAAAGAGCCTTTCTAAAAAAAGAAGAAAGCTTAGAGAGCAACCATCTCTAAGCTTTTGATTTGTCCATTTCTACTTGCATAAATGAATGATTTATATCTTTTCTAAAAAGCATCTACATATCCAAGCGTTCCATTCCCTGCTGTTACAAGGTTTGCGTGAAGAAGCTATAACCGCTTCTTCCATGTTCCTTTGTATCGTACATCGCAAGATCAGCATTTCTGATCAAAGTATTTAAGTCTTTTCCGTCCTTTGGGTAAAGACTAATACCAATACTTGCTGAAATCGTAAACTTCTGACCGAAGATTTCAAAGGGCTCACGTAACACTTCCAAGATGTCTTCACAAACTATGTATATTTCTTCTTCACCAGCTAGGTGTGGAATAAGAAGTAAGAACTCATCTCCACCAAATCGAGCAAGGAATGTCTCTCTTTTCACAATGGCAAGCTGTAAGCGTCTAGCCACTTCTTTTAACAGTAAGTCCCCTGCATCATGACCCAAACGATCATTTATGACTTTAAAATGATCCAGGTCGAGAAGAATTAAGCCCAATTCGTATGTATTTATTTCGGTATTTGTAAGGTATTCCTGAAGATAAGATTGAATATACCAACGGTTAGGTAGATTGGTTAAAGCATCGTGATACGCCATGTGCTTAATTTGTGCTTCAGCTCTTTTTTTATCACGGATATCGCGACAGATAGCCAAATACATTTGTTTCTTGCCAATTTTAATTAGCCGGATATTTACGTCAACAGGGATTTGGTAGTTATCTTTTCCTATGATTGTATCCTCAAAATTCGAAAGAGCATTGTCTTTTGCATCTAGCTTTGTTAATTTACTACATAGACTAGTAAAAATCTTTTCAATCCTCATTTGCGAAAGTTCGGCTTTAGAATATTGTAGATTCTCACATGCAGTTGGGTTCACTTCCATGATTGTTCCATCTATACTAATTAAAAAAATACTATCCGCTGCTTGCTCAATGACACTCCTGAATTTTTCCTCACTTTCTCTTAACAACTCTTCAGCTTTAACACGATCAGTAATGTCTAAACCAAAACCTAGAAGATAGTCATCACCCGACTCATTTATATGGATGATGGTTTTGCCTGTATACATATGGTGCTCTTTCCCCTTAAACCCTGCAACAGCCTCCTTTGTTATTAATTGGCGCTGCTTCCAGACCTCAAGGTCAAAATCTCGATTAACCTGGGCAATTGGTTGAGGAAAAAAATCAAATACCGTTTTCCCATATAACTCTTCAAGACTACGACCGTTTACCAGACAAGCCTGCTGATTGGCAAATATGGTCTGCCCTTTTCGATTTTCAAGAAATATATTGATAGGCAAAGCATCCAGAACATTACGGTACAAGGACTCGTTTACCCGAATTTGTTTTGAGAGCTCTTTGTTTTTTGATTCCAATTCAGTGATCTGTGCGTACAAGTCCGCGATTTCTTTTGTATGCTTATCTGTATGATTAGTCACAGCCACCCTCCTTAAAACAGCATGAATGCTCTATATGTAACATTATACAGGTTGAAAAGAGTGGATTGTTTTTGAATTAAGAAAAGTTCTTGAAGATCTGGGAGCGGAATGTACATTTTGCCCTAGCGAACTAATCAAACAGCTGCTCGCTAGGACATAATTGAGGGGATTCTTTTTAATTTAAGTCGGCAAATTCTCTGGAAATTCTTTCAAATGCTTCTTTTATGATTGGTCGTGGGGATGGAAGACAAATTCTTTGGTACTGTAACCCTTCTTCGCCAAACATTTTTCCATCTTCTAACAACACATTGGCTTTGTTATAAATACGGTCATGGACTTCTTCTGGAGTGATGCCATACCCACTAAAATCCATCCACATCACATAAGTGCCTTCTGGGATGTTTACTTTTACTTTTGGCATATTTTCGGTTAGGAAATTGACTACCCATTCCATGGTTCCGTCGAGATATTCTTTTAGCTGCTCTAACCAATCCTCTCCCTCTCGGTAGGCGGCGATAAGTGCAGATACCGTAAACGGAGATGGCAGGTGCATGCCCATTGCTTTGCTAAACGTTTTTCTCACTTTAGGATTCGTAATGATGACATTTGTGCAATGGAGGCCCGCGACGTTAAAGGTTTTATTAATTGCCGTACAAGTGACAATATGGTCGAGCTGATTCGTTACTTTCGCGATTGGAATAAACGTTTGATCACGTCTAATTAAATCTCCGTGAATTTCATCCGCGACGATAAGGACTCCGTTTTCTGCGCAAATATCTGACAGACGTTTGAGTTCATCTTCTTTAAAAATTCTCCCTACTGGATTATGAGGGTTACATAAAATAAACATTGTTGTATTTTCTTCTTTTGCTTTCGCCTCAAAATCTTCAAAGTCGATCGTGTAATACCCATTTTCATCCACTTTTAAAGCATTATTTCTGACGATTCTTCCGTTCCCTTCAACAGCAGAGGTAAACGGTGGGTAAACAGGTCTTTGAATAATGATGCCGTCCCCTGGTTTCGTCAAAGCTCTTACAGCTACATTCACAGCGTGAACCGTTCCAGGACTATAGACGATTTCTTCTTTTTTGAAGTCCCAATCATGTCTCTTTTTAAACCAATGCTGAATCGCTTCAAAATATTCAGGTGGGAAAATCGAGTACCCAAAAATTTTGTGGTCAACGGTTTTATGTAACGCATCTAATAATGGTTGAGGGACTGGCAAATCCATATCCGCCGTAAATAACGGGATGGTTTCTTCATCATATCTCTCTGTTAGCCCAATTTGTTTTAAAAACTCCCCGCCATCCCACTTCATCGAGTATGTATTTCTGCGATTGACGATTTCATCAAAATTGTATTTCATCTAGATTCTCTCCTTTTAGTATTAGGATATGATTAGAGCTACAAATTTATTGGTCTTCTCTATTCTTAGTTTCAAACACGACGCATTAAATGTCCATCAATGTGCTTCACTTTAGGGCTCACTACATACAAACTCATACAACGAAATCCAACTAAATGGTATGATAGTTAATAGCATAAACATAGTGTTAAATAACCCCTTTTAGTAAGGAGCCTAATATGGAACAGAACATTATATTTCGCAATAATGTAAAGATTATTGGAAACGGGGCGAAGTCTATTCTATTCGCACCTGGATTTGGGTGTGATCAAACGGTATGGAACCAAGTAGCAAAAGCTTTTGAAGACGATTACCGCATTATTTTATTCGACTATGTTGGAACTGGGAATTCAGATTTACAAGCCTATGATGTGAACAGATACAGTACTTTAGAAGGCTATGCACAGGATGTCCTAGATGTATGTTCCGCGTTGGAACTTGAGAATGCTATTTTCATAGGACATTCTGTTGCTGGAATGATTGGCACGCTTGCATCCCTTCGTCAGCCTGAGTATTTTTCCAATTTAATTATGCTGGCCCCTTCCCCACGGTACCTTAATGATCCTCCTGAGTACTTTGGTGGATTTGAAAGAGAGCATCTTATAGGCTTACTTGAAATGATGGAGAAAAATTATATCGGCTGGGCGACGATGTTTGCGGATACCTTGTTAAACAATTCCAACCACCCTGAGGTGAAAAGTGACCTTGAGGATCGCTTTTGCTCAACAGACCCGATTATTGCGCGTCAATTTGCACAGGCTACTTTTTTCTCAGATAACCGCCAAGATTTAATGAAGGTAAGTGTCCCTTCCTTAATCATGCAATGTTCCGAAGATATTATTGCACCAGAGACGGTTGGCCAGTATTTGCAGCAGCACCTTCCAAACAGTACGTATATAAAGATGAAAGCCATTGGACATTGTCCGCATATGAGTGATCCAGAAGAAACGATTGGCTTAATTCGGCAATATCTGAAGAGTGGAATGTCTGTAGGCGGCCCGCTTTAATGGACGAACAACTCAATCATGCACCTTGTGGTTTTCTAACCTTAACTGAGGATGGTACGATTTTATCTATCAATCATACATTACTCGAAATGCTTGATTATCCTCTACAGCAAGTGCAAGGAAAACATTTTCATTCCATTCTGACCGTGCCTGCTCAAATGTTTTATCAATTCTATTTTGTCCCACTTTTAATAAAGAAACAAAAGGTGGAGGAAATGTTTATTTCGTTAAAATCCATTTCTGATGAAGAAATTCCGGTTATGGTAAATGCCCTTCAGAGAAAAAGAGACGGGAAAATTTACTCAGACTGCGTGCTGTTTCCAATGCGCAATCGAAGTGAATATGAAAATGAACTACTCATCGCCAAAAAAGATGCAGAAGCTGCTTTAGTTGCCAAACACAAGGCCAATGCAGAATTGGAGAATGCATTAAAGGAGCTAAAAGAAAAACAAGAAAAACTCCTAGACCTTAATGAACAAAATCAAAAGTATAAAATAGAAACAAAGAAAGAACTAGAGCTTGCTAGAATAATCCAAAAAACGTCCTTGACCGACCCAATTGAGACAGATGAAATCAAAATTGAGTCCTTTCATAAAGCGTCTAGTGAATTATCAGGGGATATATACGGATTTTATCAGATCGACCAACATCGATACGGAATCATTCTACTTGATGTAATGGGACACGGGATTTCCTCTGCCCTCATTACGATGTCTTTGCATTCCTTGTTCCAGAGGCTGATTTCTTATGGGTTGAATACGAATATTGTGATGAAAGAATTGGACCAACATCTCCATTCTTTGTTCCAGAATAACGAAGAGGCTAGACATTATTGTACCGCTATTTATCTTTTAATCGATACAAAGAAACAAAAGATTGAATATATCAATGCAGGGCACCCCCCTGCTTTCTGGAGAGATAAAAACGGTGAGCAACATGAATTATTTTCTAAAAGTGTTCCAATTGGAATGTTCGAAGGAATTGAATATAAAACGAACAGTGTTACTTATTCTAAGGGAGACCGTCTCCTGCTTTATACAGATGGAATCACGGATTTAATCGGTGCAAACCATTTGAGTGGGCTATTTTCCGAGAACAGAGCGACTTCCATTTCAACATTAAAAGATAGTATCATTGCGTCATTAGAGCATCAAAAAAGTGAAAAACAGAGAAGCGATGATCAATGTTTAATTTTAATTGAACTGAAATAAGAGTTGGATAATTGCTGGGAAAATATCCACCCCTATTATAGGATTGTAAAAGGAGTTCAGCTTTGTCTGAACTCCTTTTTTGTTAGGACTAGGATATTTTCAAACAAGAATCCTGTTTCCATGAAGAGATTTTCGGTGTTCCTACTTATTCATCATCAATTTCGCCATCGCCAATTTCATCTTCTTCTTCGATTTCCTCAATCTGTTCTCCATCTTCTGGTGGTGCTTCGTTGTTTCCACACGCTCCTAATGTGAAGGTAGAAAAGGCTAAGAGTAACATGAATAAGAACTTTTTCATTGTTGTGACCTCCTTTTTCTTGTAATTTCCCCAAAAAGTATCGTTCTTATTATGCAATTTTCCAAGCACCCTCACCTTTTACGGGAAATCAAGGAGGACATACTGGACTTCCACCTTTCCTTTGGGCACGCTGGATTCTTCTTTCAAAAATCTTTCCAAATTGATAAAAATCCGGTCGTAATTTGTTAATAGTTTGTTCATAATTCCCCGCTAAGATAAAGGCATAGTAAGAAAACCAAGGGGGAACAAGCCATGAGCGATTTATATAAACCATTCGATGAACAGATAAACTCTACTCCTAATGAGGAACCAATCAAACCAAATCCATATGAAAAACCAGTCGAGCCGCTGAGGAAGCAAAAGAAGACTGGTGGAGTGAAAAGCTTTCTATCGATGCTGACTGCAGGAGTAATGGGATCAGCTTTAACACTAGGAGCCGTTACCTACACAGATGTTTTTGATTTCCTTAAAACAGAAGCCCAGCAAAATGCAGCTCCCTCTACAGAGCAACTATCAGAGAGTGAATTAGCAACTAGCGTTGTCCCTACATCCAATTCAAATAACACCACCGCTTCATTAGCGGATGTAGTTGAAAGTGCATCAAAAGCGATTGTTGGGATTATCAATTATCAGAATCAGAGCAATCCATTTTCCGGTGCTCAAGGAACCATACAAAGTGGTTCAGGTTCTGGGGTCATTTTTAATGTCCAGGGTGACAGTGCCTATATTGTAACGAACAATCATGTTATTGAAGGCGCGTCAGAGGTAGAAGTCTCCCTTTATGATGGCGAAAAAGCAACCGCAGAAGTCGTTGGGGCTGATGCATTAACCGACTTAGCTGTTCTAAAAATCGACGAAAAATATGCAACACATACGCTTAAGTTTGGAGATTCCTCCGGGTTGAGACCTGGTGACCAAGTCATGGCAATCGGAAATCCGCTTGGACTGGATTTATCCCGAACGGTTACCCAAGGAATCGTCAGCGCCATCGACCGCGATATTCCAGTTGAGACTTCCGCCGGCGAATGGGAGCTTTCCGTTATTCAAACCGATGCAGCCATTAATCCTGGAAACAGCGGTGGCGCTTTGATCAATACAAACGGCCATGTGATTGGCATCAACAGTCTAAAAATCTCCAATAGTGGTGTCGAAGGCCTCGGATTTGCGATTCCAAGTAACGATGTGGTTCCAATCATCAACGAGCTAATCGAAAATGGAAAAATTGAACGTCCTTATCTCGGCGTCAGCCTTGCTGATTTACAAGAGATTCCAAGTATGTATCTTCAATCCCTTCCTGAAAGTGTGAAAGGCGGGACAATGGTCACATACATCGAACCAAATAGTGCTGCAGCAAATGCAGGGTTAAAGCAGATGGATGTTATTGTGTCAATCGATAACGAGGAGGTTCAAAACTCAAGCGATTTGAGGAAATATATGTACGGCAATTTGACCACGAGTGACAAAACAACTCTAAAGGTCTACCGCGAGGGTAAAGAAATCGACGTGGAAGTGAACCTATCAAACTCTAAGTCCCCTACTAATTAAGGGAGCAACACTAAACAGTTTGAAAGGAGGTGAATCTAAATGAAGAAATTGTTTCAATGGTTGTTTATTTTAGTCCCCATTTTTCTTTTAGGAATGATTTTAGTTAAAATAACAGGCTTCCATTTAAATGGTATTCACCCCCAAGGAGGTCCGTTTACTCAACAATTTGGACATGGTGCTGGTCATCACTTTGGCCCTCGGGGAGCTGGTCGATTCCACGAAGTATATGCACTCATTTTTCCAACCACCATGCTGTTCATTTTAATAAAAATCGCTATAGTATTAGCAGGACTTGCGATTTGGAAGTTTTCAAAAGAGAAAACTGGAAAATGGTTCGGAGGCGCATTATTTAGCTTAGCACTATTCACCCTGCTTCCTAAAATTTTTGGAATCCCGTTCCTACTTATTATTGCCTACTTAGGATACAAAGGATTTATAAAAAAGAATCATCAATCTGTCGATTATCTAACACCAGCAGACCTAGCCACAGCTAGTTCATACCAAACAAGAGATTACTTAGATGAATGGGAAAAATCCATTCGTAAGGAGGAAGCATAATGGGTATTTTTAAAAGAATAAAAAATATAGTTAGTGCCGATTTCCATGATGCGTTAGATCGATACGAGGACCCGGTTGCCATGCTCAAACAACATTTACGGGAAATGGAAGAGGAAATTCAAAAGGCTCACACTTCACTGGCAAATCAAATGTATATTGAAAGGAAATACGAAGCCATGATAAAAGAAACGTATACCCTTATCCAAAAGCGTAGCCGACAGGCAGAACTCGCAGTTGAAAAACAAGAAGACGATATCGCAAGGCTCGCGATTCAAGACAGACTTGAAAACGAGAAGAAACTCACCACCTACCAAGAGCAATATCAAACGATTAAAAATCAGACAGACTTGCTTTGTAGCCATATCGATCGCTTACGTATAAAATACGACGAATTGCAATCTCGTAAACTAACAATAATTTCACGACTGAATGTGGCCCAAACCACAGCTAATCTTAGCAACATCACCGCTTCCAGCAACCCTGAAATTGCGACCAAAGGCTTTCAAGAAGTAGAAGACAAAGTCTTAAGATTAGAGGCAAAGACAGCTTCAAACCAATATGGGATGGCAAAGTCTAATCCTCTTGAACCTGCCCTCCTAGATGCAGATGTTGAAAAGGAACTCAGCAAATTAAAGGAAGCCAAAGCAGTAGGACAAGCCCAATAAAGCCAAAAAGCTGTTGCTTCCCCTCAACAGCTTTTTGACTTTTCTATCCTAATCTTTTAGGGGAATATCCTCTTGAATGGGAAGAAGTAGGAGCCTAATCGAAGAAGGATGAAACCAAATGTTTGGCTTCATCCTTTAAGGAGTTTCGTTAGTTTTTACCGTTTCCATTTCCACTGCCTTTTTCATTTTTCTTCTCGGCATTTTTGTTGTTAGCGTTTTGCTTTGGGTGGTTCTCTTTTTGTTTCTGTTCTTTTTGTTTTGCAGGAGCTTCTTGCTGTTTACCTTCAGCCTTTTGTCCTTGAGCACGCTTTTCTTCTGATTTTTGTTGTTTCTCGACAACTGGAGTTGAAACCACTGGTTGTCCTTCTTCCTCTACAATTGGCTCTTCGACAACAGGATCAACGATTACTGGTTCTGTTTCTTCCATAACTTGTTCCACAACAGGTTCTTCTGTTGGCTCTTCTGCTACTTCTACGCCTTCTTCAGATGAAAATTTAGCGGCTTTTTTCTCAAGCTTGGCCAATTTTTTATCTAATTTCGCAAAAGATTTTTCGATATTTTTCCTTAAAGCTTTTTGAGCATTTGGATTTTCCACATAAGTCAAGGCCATAGATAATGCGTCAATGTTGTTTGCAAGCTTTACTTCCACTACATCTTCTTCGATATCTTCAACCACAACGTCTTCGGCAACTACTTCCACCGCATCTGTTTCCTCGTCTGCTACCTCTACCGATTCTGCTAGATTTTCAGCAGCTTCCTCTTGAGTCGCAATGGCTTTATTAAGAACCTCTTCTGCTTCTTCCGTTTTTCCGTCAGCAATTAGTGCATTTGCCTCAGCAATACGTTCTGCTGCGAAATCAGCTAACAGACGAGCTTCTTTATAGTCGTCGAAAGACACGGCAAGTCGTACTTTTTCCATCATGATCTTTACAAAATAGAAGAAATCACCTGGAACTAAAGTTGGCTCTTCTGTTTGATCTTCTTCTTCAGTTGCTACATCTTCAGTATTAGAATTTTCTTCTAATCCTTCCTCTACAACTTTTTCAGCTTCTTCTGTTCCTTCATCATAACTAGTAGTCTCTTCTTCTACTAAAACTTCTTCTGTAGCTGAATCTTCTAGAACTGGATCAGACACTTCCTCAACAGTTAATCCTGTTTCTGGTTGTTCTGCTACATCCTCGTTTGCAAAAGCGGTTGGTGCTGCTAAAGAAAAAAGAAGGGCTGACGCGACTGTGCCGCTAATAATAGATTTTCTCAACTTCATTTATAGTTCCTCCTAAATTGGTTTACGCTACACCCTTCGAGGAAAGCAAACAGGTATATGTCCGTCTATCTGAAAAAAATCCAGTGTTTTTTGTGGAAAATAAAGGAATCTAGGCAGGAATTAATGAACATGGGCAATAAGGCGAAAAGAAAAGCCACCTGGATGGCAGCCTTTATTTTATTTCTAGATCTTTTTGATCAACATTTAGTTCAATTAAGTTTCCATCTGGGTCGGCGCAGAATATTTGTGCGAATCCGCTTTTTCCGTCTGGTTTTTCGAGGGTTTCAACTTGATTTTGTTTTAACCATTGCAGTGCTTCATGGTAGTTCTCAACTCTAAGGGCAAAGTGACCTTCTCTACTGTATAGACCTTTATCCGGACGAATGGTTTGTGATGAGGGCTCGACGATTAAATGAACTTGCTGCCCTTCTATTTCATACCAGGCGCCTGGAAAACCGAAATCAGGACGAGATATTTCTTTTAACCCTAATATTTTCCCATAGAAGTTTTTTGCTTTCTCTAAATCTGTAACCGTAAGACTTACGTGATGTAGACATTTGTATGTAATCAAAATCTTCACTTCTTTCATTAAAATAGTGTTTTTTTGGGCTCTTTTCTCAAACTTTGTTACTCCTTGGATACAAATTCGGTTGAATTAAGCTTTGTTTCACTTCAAAGTCCCCCTTAATTATGAGAAAAGAGCGCGCAAACTTCTTATCACGTACCAAATAGCTTATCTTGCGTTAAAATCGGCTTTAGGTAGTAAAAATCGGCTTTAAGATTTTTACAATTTTAACAACAATCTTTACGAAAACAGCCTTTTTTTAGATGATACCACATTCTATGAGCTGATTTAATTTGTTTTGTATTTTCTCTCATTCTGACTTTAGTTGATTCTCTTGCTAAAAGAGCGATTGCTCATATTGAACAATCGCTCCTTTTACAAGCTATTCTATAAAAACGTTACCTTACCTGCCCGTTCCCTGACATTAAATACTTTCTGGTTGTTAAGGCTGGTAGGCCCATGGGTCCTCTTGCGTGGAGCTTTTGGGTGGAGATTCCGATTTCTGCTCCGAATCCGAGAGCACCGCCATCGGTAAACCTGGTTGATGCATTATGGTAAAGAGCTGCAGCATCCACTAGCTGCATGAACTTTTTAGCTGTGGCAGTGTTTTCAGTGATAATCGCCTCTGAATGCTTTGTTCCATAAAGATCAATATGATCAATCGCTTCCTCTAAGCTGTTTACCGTTTTTACCGCTAGGTCCAGACTTAAGTATTCATTCGCCCAGTCAGTTTCGGTAGCTGGTTGAACATTAGGGAGTTCAGCTAAGGCTGTCTCGTCACCATGAACCGTAATTCCATGTTTGGTTAGCGCATCAGCCAACAGGCCCTTGTGTTCCTTCAGCCAATTTTGATGAACAATCAGTGTCTCTGCCGCATTGCACACTGCCGGACGGTCTGTCTTTGCATTGATCAGAATATTGATTGCCTTTTCCGCATCGCCTTCTTGATCTACATAAATATGGCAATTCCCGACACCTGTTTCGAGAACCGGTACAGTCGCATTTTCCACCACTGCCTTGATCAAGGATGCTCCACCTCTAGGGATTAACACATCAATATGCTCTTTCATGGTGAACAATTGTTGCGTCGCTTCTCGATTCAAACTATCAATAAACTGGACCGCATCTTTCGGAATGGCCGTCTTCTCCAACGCCTGATGAATAATTTTAACAATGGATCGGTTGGAATTAAGCGCAGAAGAACCGCCTTTTAGCACAATCGCATTGCCCGATTTCAAAGCAAGACCAGCAGCATCTGCGGTCACATTTGGACGTGCTTCATAAATCATCCCAATCACACCAAGGGGCACACGCACTTCTTCCACCTTCAGGCCATTCTCTAAAGTCCATCCTGACATGACATCGCCAATCGGATCTGGTAGCTCTGCTACTTGGCGCAACCCTTCGGCAAAATCAAAAATCCGTTCTTTATTAAGAGAAAGACGATCCATAAACGCCTGTTCAAAGCCTTTTTCTTCTCCCTTTTTTAAATCAATCAGATTTGCTGCTATAATGGCTTCAAAATTTGCTTCCAATGCATCTGCTACCGTCCGCAGTGCTTGGTTTTTTTCCTCAGTTGTAAGGATTCCTAATGTTCTTGCTGCTTTTTTCGCCTTTTTCGCTTGTTCTTCTACGGTTATGTTTTGTATGGCTGATGCAGTCATTAAATCCCTCCTAAAAATAGATTCATAGTTAATATGATTTATCACCTTACCCAATGGCTGGCAACTGGAAGTCAAGTGCACAGACAAAGGTCTCATGAGCAATCGCAGGTACAAGGTCTTGTTCCCCTTCAGTTCCGCTTTCACTCAGCTGTTCATGTGAATAATTGATACGACCCAGTCCAAGTTCAATTCCTGTCTCATCAAGAATTCGAACGACGGCACCGTCACCAAATTCCCCGATCACTTCCTGAATATCAGATCGATACAGGTCTTCATGCTTCTCGATAATGGCATTTTTACCGTGAGAACTGATGGTGACTTTTCCTTCAGGACCAGAATGAAACGCAATCCATTGTTGCTTATCATCTAGGTTTAATGCATCAGGTTCCTGTTCAAAATAAGTGCCTCTTGCTGTCCCATTTACAGCATTCATCAAGATATGTTCGCATCCTGCTTTTCCTAAAAAGGAATCAATTCCTGCGGCCATCGCAATTTTCACAGCCTCAATCTTAGATTTCATGCCACCTGTTCCAACCGCACTCCCCGAGTCTCCAGCAGCCTCTTCAATCTCGGGCGTGATACAATGGACATTTTCTAGTAGCTTAGCATCGGGATTATCATTCGGGTTGCTGTCATAAAGGCCATCAATATCCGATAAAATAATCAAGAAATCAGCATCAATTAGACCGGCAACCTTTGCCGCAAGTGTATCATTGTCGCCAAATTTTAAACGGTCGACAGTCACCGTATCATTTTCATTGATAATCGGAATAATTCCACGATCTAATAGAACATTCATGGTGTTTTTTACATTTTCAAAACGTGTTTCATCGGAGAAATCACTTCTCGTGATTAAAATTTGCGAAGCAACATACCCGTGAGATAAAAAGAGTTCTGAATAAGATTCCATTAAGAGCCCCTGGCCAATGGACGCTGCTGCTTGCTTTTCAGGGAGGGATGTTGGCCGTTCCAGGCAACCAAGCTTCCGATATCCTGCCGCTACTGCACCGGAAGAAACAACCGCTGTTTCATAACCTGCATCCTTTAGCTCCACAATTTGCTCTGCAAGATTTTCTAGCTTTCTCCGGCTAATCTCTCCGTGCATACTTGTTAATGAGCTGCTTCCTATCTTAATAACAACTCTTTTTATCTGTTTATCACTGTTTAACATCTAATACCTCCTGTGTACATATGCAGCCTGAAAATAGTCGTTAAGGAGTGACAATCGTCCCTTCAAGCTCCTTGCTGATTTCCTTTGAGCGGTTTGCCGCATGTAGAACTGCCTGTGAAATGGCTTCTCCGCCATTAAATTTTATTAGAGCTTCGACTCCAGAAGCGGTCGTACCATTTGGAGAAGTGACTTTTTCTCTTAGCGAAGCTGGAGCTTCCCCTTGCTCTAGTACCATTTTAGCTGCGCCATAAATCGTTTGAGCAATTATCTTTCTCGCCTTTTCTTCATCAATTCCATTTTCAATACCAATGCGTTCCATATTCTCCATTAGATAATAGAAGTACGCTGGACCACTTCCGGCTAAACCTGTAAACACATCCATCTGGTCCTCTTCGATTAAAAAAACCTTGCCCATGCATTCAAGTAATTCCGTTACCAATTTCACATTCCCCATCGTGACTGACTCACCAGCAACGACTCCAGTCGCGGACTCTTGAATCATACTAGATGTATTGGGCATCACACGAACGACCTGTTGACTCTTATTTAAGTGATCCTGCATAAACTCTGTCGTAATCCCAGCAAGTACGGAAAGAATCACTTGGTCAGGCTTTATTTTATTCTTGATTGAAAGGAGGGCTTCTTCTGCCCCTTTCGGTTTCATCGCTAAAATGAACAGGTCGACTTTTTCAAAAGGAAGTTCACTTTGTGGCAATGCGTTCACACCGTATTTTGAATGAAGCTCTTCAAGTCTGTCGGCATTGCTTTTATTCGTGACATATATTTGGTTTGCTGGCATTTTTTCAGCGGTGATGACTCCTGAAATCATCGATTCCGCCATCGAACCCGCTCCTAAAAAAGCGATTGTTTTATTTTCTAACATTCATATCCTCCTAGAGATGGTTCATTTTGTTCGTCTAAACGTTCAAATTTTTCCAACGTTATCTATCGTAACACGCTGAGTTTCATATTCAAGAGGATACAAGAAAGTAAGCAGGATAAAGGCGAGATAGTCAATGAAATGGTCAAAATGGGTATCTAAGCATCCTCTCAAGCCTTCTCAAGCTAGATAATCCTTGATAAAGGCGATATTTGCCTGTTTCATAAATGCGATTTTTTATTAACCTGCTTTTCTAGACAATATGTGACAGGTTCCTGTTATTTGCCAACCAAATATAGGAAATGAGTGTTTGGGAGGTTGTCTTCCTATAAAAAAATGCCCCTGTTACCTTTTTCGAATAAGCTCCCAAATTACCGTGTCAGGACACCTCACACTTTTGTAGGAAACATCCCAAAAATTGATTATGATACCCTTAACACTTTAAATCTTTGTAGAAAGGGGAATGCGTCTTGTAAAAAGCATCGAGTCAGTCTTTCCTGATTTATAAGTTGCAGCCCTTCATTCAAAAGTGGAAATTGGATAAGAAACGGTGATGATTTTTTCTTTTTTGTAAATTACCAATATAAATAGTTTGAATATTGTAACAATTTTTAGTATAATAGAAAAAAGGTTAAGGAGTGATTTTAATGGATAAGAAATTGCTGAATTCACCAAAATCCAAAGAAAATGTAATAGATTCATTAATGGCTGAAATGGTGTTAGACCAGGCTCTTCTTAAGTTCCGAAAAGAAAAAATCCAGCAAAAAATCGATCAGTCCTTACTAGACAAAAACAAAAGTGAATTTCTGCGATTAACCGAAGAATTAAAGAAAGTGAATTAAATCAACTAAACTTTTAGCTAATAGCAAGTAGTAACATAAGAAACAAAAAAGGAAGCTCATTCTAAATCATAGATTGGGCTTCCTTTTTGGTTTTATTCCCTTGTGATTAAAATCGGTTATCTAACTTCTGTGAGTTGATGCCAGAGACTTATACACGATACCATATAGCCCCAAAAGCATTTATGACTCTACTAATTCAGCAGTTGCTACTTTATTGATAGCAATGTCTTCGAGTACATAAGCTTTTTCAAAGCCATCTCTCATCGCATGTGTAATCGAACCAGGATTGATGGCATCTCCAATGACAAAAACATTATCAAAGTGGTTGCGATAACTTTCTTCTAATGGGTTAAAGGATTCTGTTCCCATCGAAAAGACTACATGGTCCGCTTCAAGTTCGATTTGTTCTCCTGCTACATTGGTCATTAACATTCCATCCGGACGAACCGCTGATACCATATGGTCTTCAATAATCTTCACACCTGCTGTTGTTAAACGATTATGCAGCATTGCTTTTGTTGGCGCTGTTACTTTACTGCCTGTTTCAGTAGGAATTTCAACCAAGGTTACCTCATTGCCTTGTTTCTCAAGCTGACTTGTTACACTATAACAAACCATGCCACTGCCTACGACGACAATTTTATTACCCGCAAAGTGTTTCCGCTTCAGGTACACATCTTCGTAATCACAGACGATTGGGAGGGTATTTCCCTCGATATCGGCAATTATTGGTTTTGCGCCTGTTGCTAATAAAACGGCATATGGGTTTAACGCTTTGATCGCCTCAATTGAAGCAACCGTGTTTAAACGAACATCAACGTTTAACCGCTTCATTTCATTACTGAGATATTGAATAATCCAGTTCATTTTCTCTTTCGGAATGGGTGCTGTAACAAGGTTTAATTGGCCCCCGAGCTTATTGTCTTTCTCAAATATTGTAACCTGATAGCCTTTTAGCGACAGGACCCTTGCCGCTTCCATGCCACCAGGGCCACCACCGACAATTGCAACATGTTTCTTTCCCTCAATTTTCTTGAATTCTCTAAACTCTAGTTCACGGCCAGCTCTAACGTTGACAGAGCATTTCACATGGCCTTGTGATTTCGTTGTACAATACAAGCAAACAATACACTTTCTAATTTCATCGTCACGGCCTTCAAGTGCTTTCTTCGCCCATTCAGGATCAGCGATATGAGTACGTCCCATCGCGATGAAGTCGGCTCTCCCTTCGGCTAAAATGGATTCAGCAAATTGCGGTTCACGAATAACGCCAACAGTAATGACCGGAATGTTGACCACTTTCTTTATTTCCTCTGCAAGATAGACTCTCCAGCCTTGTTCGTATTGCATCGTTTCAACCATCGTATTCATCGAATTATAGTTTCCACAGCTTGCGTGAATCGCATCTACCCCAACCATTTCTAAACGACGTGCCACTTCCTGGCTTAGAGGAATCATCATGCCGCCTTCTTCAAATTCATCGACACTTAGTCGAACGGAAATCGGAAAATCAGCGCCACAGACTTGTTTAATCCCGACCACAATCTCCTCAACAAATTTCATCCGATTATAAAAACTACCGCCATATTCATCGGTCCGCAAATTAGTGTTTGGGCTGAGAAATTGATTAATTAAATACCCGTGGGCCCCGTGAAGCTCTACTCCGTCAACCCCGGCATTTTTACAACGAAGGGCCGCCATTACAAATTTATTGATGATTTCTTTCACTTCTTCGGTCGTCAACGCTCTTGGCTCTTCGCCGATTGCCGCACATGTTACGGCACTTGGAGCAACAATTTGTCTGCCTCCACCTAAGACCATGGAATACGTTTCTCTACCAGAATGCTGCAATTGTACAAAGAGCTTTGCGCCATATTTTTGTACTGCATTTGCCAGTCGGTGAATCCCAGGCACGAAGCGTTCTTCATCAATCCTCAGCTGATTAAACCCTGCTCGACCATATTCATAATCCACAGAAGTAAACTCGGTGATAATTAACCCAGTCCCCCCTTTGGCACGCTCTTCATAGTATGTAATTTGTTGGTCGGTAATCTGGCCATCATGACCAGAAAAGTTGGTTCCCATTCCAGGCATCACCACACGATTTTTTAACGTTAAACTCCCGATTTTTCCCTGTTCAAATAAATGAGGATATTTCATAGTGGGCATAGTCATCCCTTTCTTTGTTAAGAATTTCACAATGTTAGGTAAAAAATATATTTCTATCCATCATTATAAATGAAGTACGAGGATGATTTACGGGGTAAAAGTGACAATTATTAGGAGTCATTTAAAAACCAAGCTCTGTTAAACGTTGGTGTTGATTTCCGCTCCAGGCACTTCGCTTTCCGCGGGCGTGCAGGGGAGCCTACTCGGCGCTTTAAGCGCCTGTGGGGTCTCCCCTGCCCCGTACTCCCGCAGGAGTCTTCGTGCCTCCCGCTCCAATCAACGGTTAAAAATTAATATTTTATATTAACTCAACCACTATAAAAAAGAAGCAAGGCTCCTTGCCCTTGCTTCTCCATTTTTACTTATTAAGTTCTGCCCACGTGTTTTCAAGCCACTTATCAAAATCGGTTCCCTTATTTCCCTCGTATGTATCATACACATCAAGTCGCATTTTCTTCAGCTTCTCTTTGAATTCTTCGTATGAATGTCCTTCTGGGAGACTTTTCTTAATCCTAAGTAAAATTTTATTTACACCCTTAACAGCATCGCCTTTTTTCCTAGGAGGTGTATCAACATTTTCACCGAACTTTTTCAGCGTACGGTATGCAGCATCCTGCACTTTCACAACGGGATCCGTATTCATCACGTTCGTGAGTACATCAATGATTTTCGCATGCTTCCACTGTGCCAACTCATCAATCGCATCCAATCGCTCCCGCCAATTAGACATTCGATTCACACTTTTCTTCAGTTCCTCGTAGTTTTCAGGTAGTTCATTTTTTCTCAAAGTATTCTAGCTCCTTCTCTTACTAAATTACGAAATCTAATTCATTTATAGTTTATTTATAGCTTGTCCAAAAGACTTCCTTTCCTGCATAACAGGAAGTCTTTATCCTAGGTCCTTGCTATTCCATCGGTTTAAAATCTTCCATTATGATGGAAAGCAATCCCTTACTTGCTGCGGCCATTAGTTGCTCTTTAGGAACAGAACGTTTTTCCTCTTTTCTAGATGGTGTATTGTTCCTATACACATACTTTCTACGAAGGATTCCTTTTTTCTGATTGTAGAATAGAACAAATCGTTTTAAGTTCGCTTTCAAATCCGTATTCTGCCAAGTGATATAAAAAACCTTTTCCTTCTCCCACTCCTCAACCGTGATCATTGAATAAAGCAAATTTAACTGCAGGATGTTGAAATCATTATTAAACACTTTAACATCCCGTTCAATGGTTACTTTAGGTTCATCAATCGTCGGAAGACTTTCATCCGGAACTCCAAATTCCTTAAGCTTTTCAATTAGTTCATTATACGTAGTTATGAAAACCCTCTCCTCTTCTATGACATCATCCCAGTCACTTTTTATAGTGTACCTCATTCCTGTAGGTTTCCCTTATTCATCCAATAAAATGCTCGTGGGACAGGCACCCTGCCCCGTTTGACCGAAACGGGACAATGTACCTGTCCCTCTGTCCCTAAGCTATGCTTGAAGGATAATAAAAAGAAGTGTCCATTGGGACATTATAGTCCTTTTGGACACTTCTTTCTATAGGGGAGTTGGGGCTTTGCTTTGTGTTTCTTTATTTTGCTTGTTTTTTCTGTTTTTCTTCATTGCCTTCGTGATGTATCCACCTTTAAAGTTACGTGGTTCATAGGAAACTATAAAGGCACTTGGTTCATAAGAACTCACAATTTGGATAAATTCCTGTTCACGGTCACGCCTTGCGGTACAATCGAGACGATAACGACGAGCATGATTCATCCCTTCCACTTCTGCGGTAGAAACGCTAAAACCTTCATCACGAAGATGCTTTGTTAATTCTTCATTCTTACTCATAATATTCACTTCAATCGTAACAAAGCCAATCGCTAGCTTTTGTTCGATCATTTGACCAATATATAAACCTACACCAAAACCTATTGCATAGGCAGCCATATTTAGATAATTAGATAAATCACTAAAAACAATTCCAAGTGCAACAACGTAAATGACTCCTTCGAGCATCCCAAGAGCGGCAGCTTTTTCTTTCATTCCTTTGACCATCGTGATTGTTCTCAATGTTAACACTGGAACATAAATAAGTTGGGCAACAAAAATGATTAGTGCTTGAAGCATTCTCCCACCTTCTTCCTTAAAAAGTTCAACCTATGTAGTGTAACAGGATTCATTAGCTGAGGCTAGTGTTTCCCCTGAATTTTTTGACCATTTTCCCTTTAAAGGCTACGCGAAAAAACCTAGCCCATTTTTCCTCTGACCTCTATGTCCATTCCCTTTGCTTTATGCTTGTAAACCAAGAAAAAAATTTAAGTTTCTTTCTCCAACATCCCACAGCATCCTTCCTGATTCGATAATAGAATTTATCCAAATAGCTAGAGAAAGCTAGATTTACCGCAGTTCTCTAAGAAAATTGACGTTAAAAAGAGCAGTTTCAAACAAAGGAATTTACGGACTTATCATGAATTACCTACACATAGGGTAATATTCCCCTGCATCTTTTCGGAAAGGTAGTGATGAAGCATGCTATTTCTTAAACTACAGCGAAAGGTCCAAGCCCGATCCAACAAATCCGAAGGTGATGAAGTGAGGGAGGTCGTTCAATTAGTCCTCCACCGTGTAAAAGTGATGACGATGTTTCGAACAATGGAGAATGTAAAAGGAGCAGCCGAAAAACTGGCGAACCTAACCAACTCCGCTAAACAGGGACGTAGACTTGCTAGTCTAATCCGAATTCCAACCGAGGAAATGAAGAGAAGAGTCGGGGTATATTCCCCTGCGGCATTACAATTTATAGGTCCAGGTGATCGTTAACTAAATAAAGATAAAGGAAGGAGGAGATAAGCAGTTAAACGTGACAAAATGGGCTCAACAAAACAATTTAATATAGATAGATAAACCCTCATGCGGCGCTTGCTGCAGAAATAACGCTCCCCACTGGGGAGCGTTTTTATTTGGAATTAGGAATCTTTCCTTTGGTCATAAACTGGAAAACCTTGTCGTAAGTAGCTTCGTTTCTGCATATAAATCCTCATAAGGAGGGGATAGATGTGTTAGGGCTATGGCTGACAACGATTGGTGCTATGACCATTTTCTTCGCAATGCTTTACTTCTTCTTCAGATTTATCAGGGGCGCGGTCAATTCAGAGGATTCGATTAGGGTTGATAAATTACCAGAAAAGGATTCTTCTTAAGGAAAACGATGCGAAAGCGCATCGTTTTGTTGTGAAATTTGAAATTTTTAAAAAATCCAGTTCACTGACCTGAATTTTCCCTTGTACTTTTTTTCATTTCTTCTTCAACTATGACGAAATATTAATCCTCCAATACTATTTATACAGTTTGTCGTTTAATTAATTTCACATTGATCTCTTCGTGAGAAATAGTACAATTGTCTATTGCTTGAAGAAACAACCTTTCTCCTATTTCAACCAAAGGAATTTCAAGTGTTGTTATATGCATAATTTTTGCAATTGGTTGGTTATCGAATCCCACTATAGCAAGGTCATCAGGTAATAAAATTTCTTTTTCCTTACAGTAGGTGATAATTCCCGCCGCAACGATGTCGCTGGTAACCAGCAAAGCTGTTGGTGGATTGTCCATTCTAGTTAATTTTTGTACGACTTTTACTCCATCCTCAAATTTGAGACATTCAAAAAAAATATAATCAGGGTCAAATGACAAGTTTGCCTTATTCAAAAAATCTCTGTAAGCCTTCTCCCTTTGTTTGCTATTGGTTCCTGATTTTCTTCCCACACAATAGCCAATCTTTTGATGTCCCTTATTATAAAGATAATCTAATGCATTGGAGAAACATTTATAATGGTCAATGAATGTTGAAGATACATTTCGACCTCTCGAATCTTCGCAAAAAATGATTGGCCCGTATTCCACATATTCCTCTATAACATCCCATCCGCAACTTCTTGAACATATAATAAGTGCATCTATTTGCTTATGCTGTAACATCTCTAAGGCTTCAATTTCTCTATCTTCTTCATAATTGGTTTGAAATAGAACCAACTTGTAATTGTTTTTCACTGCTTCTTTCGCAATCCCCTCAACGAGCAACCCAAAGTAAGGATGATTTGTAAATGGAACCACGACCCCTATAAGGAAAGTTTTTCCTTTACTTAGGTGGACTGCATTAATATTACGTTGGTAATCGTATTCCTCCATAGCCCGTAGAACAGCTTCCTTTTTATCTTTACTTACATATGGATGATGATTTAACACACGAGAAACTGTCGTTACGGATACCCCAGCTAGTTTTGCAATATCTTTAATATTTGCCACAGTGATAACTCCTTAAACTTTTTTCTTGCTATGATACGCGTTTCATAAATTACACTGATTTCGAGTTTAATAAAGGAGGTACTAAGATGTCCATTATTATAAGTATTATGTGCTTACTATTCTTATGTAGTTCTGTTTTGATACTAGCATCAATTCCAATCTCTCAGTACACAAAAAAACATCCTGTAAAAAAGAAATTTGATAACAAGATAAATAATTATTACAGCATTTTATTTGATGTATTTTACCAATAAAAAACGACCATCAAATTCGAATCAATTTAATGGTCACACCATGTTACAATCTAATGTTTGTGATAGGTAACGGAACCCGTTTGGTGGAACTCATCTCGTAAATTTTATGCTTTTAGACCTAGTATCCATGGTACACGTTACCCCAAAAGGAATGGTCGACATTGGGAAACAATGGCCGGATTGTATATTATACATGACCGGCTTTTTGTAATCTGCTAGGATGTCTTTTAGCATTTCAATCACGGTATAATTTTCATCAACAGCATTGTGACAATCTGCGAAGTCTCCCACGATAAAGCCCGCAGCATCTTGTAATTTATTCGAATATTTTAGCTGATGCATCATACGATCCAACCTTCTTACACTTTCACCAATATCTTCGATGAAGAGAATTTTCCCTTTTGTATCCATCTCATACGGCGTTCCAATCATCGACGTTAGCAAAGCCAAGTTTCCTCCAACAATCGTCCCCTCAGCATGCCCCTCCACCATTACTTGAAAATCCACGCCCTCTGGATTCTCCAAGAGCAACTCGTTTTTCATCGCTAAGGCTGCTTCAAAACTCTGTTTTGTAAAACCATCAAAATCATGGAGCATATTCGATTTCACCATTGGTCCATGGAACGTAACGAGATTACACTTTTGATTAAAATTTACATGTAGGTTTGTGACATCACTGTATCCAACAAAAATTTTAGGGTGTTTGCGAATCAACTCGTAGTCAATTTTATCAACCATATGAGAACTTGTATCTCCACCTCGGATACACCAGATGGCTTTCACCTCTTGATTGGCAAACATTTGATGGAGATCATCCGCTTTTTCTTGCCCTGTTCCTGCGGAATATCCATGGGTTGACCGATAAACCGTTTTCCCCATCTTTACTTTGTAGCCCATGTTTTCAACAAGGTCTTTACATAAATCGGCTTCCTCTTTGGTAACGGGAGAAGAAGGTGCGATAATACCAACAGTATCCCCTTTTGTTAAGATGTTTGGAAAGTTCATGGTTCACCTCACAGTTAATAAAAGGCTGTTCAACAATAAAAAAACATAGCTCAATTAATCCCATTTATCTCTATAGCAAAGAAGTTTACTTCTATAACCATATAACGGGATGAGAAGGAAGATGACAGGAATTGTATTATAGAATTTACTTTGACTGAACCAATATCCCCAAAACAGTAACATTCTATTTAAAAGGTGATTTGTGATTAGTAGTATAATCAATCATGAAGAGAAAAATATTTTCCTTAGGGGTGTAACCATGAGTGTGATTCATTCACTTATCGAAACGATGCGTGGTCGACAGTCTATTCGGACATATGATACAAAATCTTTATCAGATTCAGATCAGAATAAAATTAACGCCTATTTAAAGGAAAGCCAGAATTTCATTGGACCCTTTGGTGGAACAGGACGAATTCATTTTGTTCCCGTGAACCACAATGTTACTGATAAAGGAATTAAACTTGGGACATATGGTTTCATTAAAAACCCAAAAGCCTATTTAGTAGGAACCGCAGTGAATGAAAAGTACGCACTAGTTGAGTATGCATACATTTTCCACCGAGCTACTTTATTCCTAACACAGCTAGGCATAGGCACATGTTGGATGGGTGGTACCTTCAATCGCAATTCCTTTGAGGAGGAAATTCAGTTAGCTGGGGAAGAATTCATCCCATGTGTTACCCCACTTGGGTACCCAAAAGATAAACAGCGCGTGTTTGATAAAGCGTTACGTTTCGTTGTAAAAGCAGATAATAAGAAACGCTGGGATCAGCTTTTTTACGATTCTACCTTTAAGAAAGCCTTAACCAAGGAAAAAGCTGAACAATTGGAAATCCCCATTGAAATGGTGAGGCTAGGACCATCTGCCTCAAATAAACAGCCTTGGAGACTCGTTTTGTCAGAAGACCGGAAAGTATGTCATTTTTATATTCAGCATACACCCAATTATAGTTCGAGTTTAGGCTATGATATGCAACTATTAGATATGGGAATTGCCATGTGTCAGTTTGAATTAGCTTGTAAGGAACTCCAAATAGCAGGAAGCTGGGAAATAGACGACCCTCAACTCCAATCAGGAAATGAACATACAGAGTATATTGTTAGCTGGAAGCGCGGGAAGTAATGACTGTACTGGAAATAATGAACGTAAAAAAGACAAGCAGGTCGTGGGTAGATCTGCTTGTCTTTCTATCTCAGCCTTTTCGCATTATCGGCTTCTAACCTGTTCTACATTATGCGTAACGAATCCCAGCCTGTTTAATTTTATTGATATCATCTGATCCACAAGGGGTCACCGCATAAGTCATTTCACATTTTGGACAGTTCATAATGACAGTTTCCAAGGTAAAAACTTCCCCACATTCACAGGCAATTTTATGGTGTACCGTTGGTGGAAGCAAATCTTTGCCTTTGCTTTTCACATGATCCACAATATCTCTTCCATCTTTTAATTTTGAAGAACAACCACAGCTCATCGATGACCCTCCAAAGAGTTATTATTTTACTTGTTCAATAGCTGACTTACTCCACGGGGCAAGCCCACGTGGTTTTACGGACAAATTCTATAACAAATTCAGAATACCATAGTTGAAATTTAAACCAGGGGCTTAAATGTCACAATGAAGTGAAATGTGAAAGGCGAAAAAAAGCCCGGCTAATCGTTAATTGATTTGCCTGGCTTTAAGTTTGAAGTGTTTTATTGCACATGTAGCCAGCGTTTAAAACGAATGCAAAATCGCCCTAAATAGTATTTACTTACTGAAAAGGACCTGTGTTCGTACCGCCAAAATCTTTCCGTGTTTGTGCATCTACTTCTGCCATTTTATCAAGTTGTTTATCTGTACTGCCTTCGGGTGGGACCATTCCTGATTTTTTCTCAAAATAAACGGCAATGGCACCGATTACTAAGACCGGAGTAAGCAGGATTAACCAAATCAAAAGAACAACACCTCGCCTTTCCACTATTTGTTAGTTTCATTATAACATTCATTCTGAAAGGAATTTCTTGTGTCTCCCCTTCCTTCTCAAAGCACGCATCCCTTAAAACTAATTATTGGAATAGATATTCCAGGGTGGCACTATATATTATGAAAGAACTTTTTTCATTTCCATCTTTTACAAAATCCTGCAGAAAAAAATAGAGAAATATTTTTAAATTTTCTCTTGCTATTTTTATTCCATGTTGATACATTATAGAAAGCGTTAATTGGAAAGCTAATATTCAAGGTATTCGGGTCTTTCCAAGCAGATAATTTTGACCACTTCTGAAAGGGAGTTAAGGCCATACGGACAGCCGGGTCAAATGCCGATTGGCAACTTAGTTTGCCTTATTGATTGAGTTAAAAGCTCAAATTTTATAAGTTGGTTACTTTACAACCAGTGCATATGCACAAAACTTGTGAAACGGTCAATAAGAGTACTTAGTAATTATTTGCTATATAGACTCTGAGTCCTATTATGATATATTTTGAATATTAAAGAGCTTCCTTCCAGCATGTCCTTGTGCTCTTTTTAAGGACGAATACATAATTGCTATCGTAAGGATGAACCATGCCTTTTTAATATTGATTATATCTAAAGCAAGTGTTGTGCGCATTATGCGTTTTGCACATGCTTTTTTTTGTTGTTTAAAAACTTATAGAGTGGGTATGGCAATAGACAGCTAAACTAGTAGATTCCTTACTAGTTCGTCAGGAACATGAGCTCTTTAAGTTGCAAAATCTATTATGTTAGGGGTTTTTATAATGGGAAAAGCGCTTATTATCGGTTGTGGTGGAGTGGCTTCCGTAGCCATCCACAAATGTGTTCAAAACAGTGAGGTCTTCGAAGAGATTTGTATCGCAAGCCGTACAAAATCTAAATGTGATGATCTTAAGGCGAAATTAGATGGTGGAAAAACAAAAATTACAACTGCACAAGTTGATGCAAATAATGTCGATGAGCTAATCGCTCTTATTGAAGAAGTAAAACCAGATATCGTGATGAACTTAGCTTTACCATACCAAGATTTAACAATCATGGATGCTTGTCTTGCAACAAAAACACACTACATGGATACAGCAAACTATGAGCCAGAAGATACGGCAAAGTTTGAGTACAAATGGCAGTGGGATTACAAAGAGCGTTTTGAAAAAGCTGGGATTACAGCTCTTTTAGGAAGCGGATTTGACCCAGGCGTTACGGGTGTATTCTCTGCTCACGCATTAAAGCATCATTTTGATGAAATTGAATACATCGATATTCTTGACTGTAATGCTGGCGATCATGGCTACCCATTCGCAACAAACTTCAACCCTGAAATCAATATCCGTGAAGTATCAGCAAACGGAAGATACTGGGAAAATGGTGAGTGGATCGAGACAGAGCCAATGGAAATCAAACGCGTCTATAACTTCCCTGAAGTTGGCGAAAAAGACATGTACTTGTTGTACCATGAGGAACTTGAGTCACTTGCGAAAAACGTACCAGGTCTTAAGCGTATCCGCTTCTTCATGACATTTGGTCAAAGCTACCTGACTCACTTGAAAGCTCTTGAAAATGTTGGCATGACGTCCATCGAGCCAATTGAATTTGAAGGCAAGCAAATTATTCCGCTTCAGTTCTTGAAAGCTGTATTGCCAGACCCTGCTTCACTTGGACCACGTACAGTTGGTAAAACAAACATCGGTTGTATTTTCCAAGGGAAAAAGGATGGAAAAGATAAGACTTACTACGTTTACAATGTTTGTGACCATCAAGCATGCTACCAAGAGGTTGGCTCTCAAGCCGTTTCTTATACAACAGGCGTCCCAGCAATGATTGGTGCGATGATGATCATGACTGGAAAATGGAATAAGCCGGGCGTATTCAATATCGAAGAATTTGATCCAGATCCATTCATGGAAGCATTAAATAAATGGGGACTTCCATGGCATGAAGATCTGAACCCAACTCTTGTTGATGAACCTAAGAAAGTGAAAGAGTACGTATAATAAGATGAAGTTCGAGGAATTGCAAACCCCAAGTTATGTAGTAGATGAAGCGCTTGTCGAAAAGAATCTTAAAATCCTAAAGGGCGTCATGGACCGTACAGGATGCAAGATTGTTTTAGCACAAAAGGCCTTCTCGATGACTACGATGTATCCACTCATTGCAGAGTACCTAAGTGGTACAACTGCAAGCGGGCTTTTCGAGGCCCGCCTTGGTTACGAGGAAATGGGAAAAGAAAATCATGTCTTCTCCCCTGCTTATCGCGAGGATGAAATTGACGAAATCATTTCTATTTGTGACCATATTATCTTTAACTCTTTCTCCCAATTGGAGAAATTTAAACAGAAAGCTTTGGATGCAGGTCGAAGTGTCGGCCTGCGCATTAATCCTGAATGCTCGACACAAGTTGGTCATGAGATCTACGACCCATGCACAACTGGCTCTCGCTTTGGGGTAACAAAAGAGCATTTTCGTCCTGATTTGCTTGATGGTGTGGACGGACTACATTTCCACACACTTTGTCAGCAAAACTCAGACGATTTGGAAACAACGCTAAACGCTGTAGAAGAAAAGTTCGGTGAATGGTTACCGCAAATGAAATGGATTAATTTTGGTGGCGGTCATCATATTACAAGAGAAGATTATGATATCCCGAGACTAGAAGCTTGTATTAAGAGAATGCAAGAAAAATATGGCTTGGAGGTTTACCTTGAGCCAGGTGAAGCGGTTGCCCTAAATGCTGGGTACTTAGTCACAACCGTCCTTGATACGATTCAAAATGGGATGGAAATTGCGATTCTTGATACATCTGCTTCCTGTCATATGCCAGATGTATTGGAAATGCCTTATCGCCCTCCCCTATTCGGTTCTGGGGAAGTTGGCGAAAAGCCATTTATGTATCGTCTAGGTGGTCAAACCTGTTTGACAGGCGATGTGATTGGTGATTATACCTTTGATCAGCCATTAAAGAGCGGCGATCGCTTAGTGTTTGGTGACATGGCGATTTACACAATGGTTAAAAACACCACCTTTAACGGCATGCCGTTACCTGCGATTGCGGTCAAAAAATCAGATGGAGATTGTCAGGTTGTACGCCAATTTGGGTACCAAGATTTTAAAGTGAGATTGGCTTAATCGACCTTTTCGATCATTTTATCACATACAAGTACTTAAACCAGATTCTTAACGGAATCTGGTTTTTTAATTTGCCCCATTAAATTTATATGATTTTTTTAAAAATTACATATTTTTCAACACGTTAATGTGTTAATACGTTATAATAGAAAGAAACTGGCAAAAGAAGATGATAGGGTGTTATACAAAAGCTTTGAATTTAAAAATATTTATGGTCAGAAGGTAAAGGTGGTTGATATCCCTGTATTAGGGATAGAGGATCGTCATTATTTTATTATACAAGTTCGGTTGCAAAACCTCGTTTCCTCTCTTTACGAAACGCCTCAACCAAAAAGCTGTTATTCCTTTCGTGACTATGTAAAACGAAAAATGAAGTGGTCTGATTTTGAAGAGATATTTACCCTCCGTGACTATAAAAATGCTTAGTTTACATACGGAAGCAAATCTTACTACAATAAAAAATGAAACGATGAAACAGAAAAGCTCGGTCCAATCTAGGATCGAGCTTTTCTTGAGTAATCGAGAAGCATAAATCTCTTCTATCCCTACCCTATTTCACAAGTTTCATGAGCTTTTCCGGGTCAAACCCGAGGACCCAGTGGCCGTTGACCTTAGTTTGTGGTACACCCATCTGCCCTGTTTCTTGCACTAGCTTTTGAGCGGCGACAGCGTCTTCCTGCACATTCACTTCTTTGTATGATAATCCTTGAGCCTCAAGGAATTCTTTCATCATGGTGCAGTACGGTCAAGTATTGGTTGAGTAGACGGTAATATCGTTCATTTGGTTTTCCTCCTTAAATTTTATATACCCTAATAGGTATTTTAATGTGTCCCGGTAAAACTGTCAATTTATCTGCCTGCTTTTATTAATGGCAGAATAGCCGAGGCACATCTTTGTTTTTCCCTATATGGGAATAAATAATTTGGCCGCCTTAATAATAAAAAGCAAGCCCGGAAAGGACTTGCCCATTTACTTACGCTGATTTCCTAAATTGTTCGACCTCTAATTTATTTTGCTTCTGCCCTTTGACAATAAAAGTTAAAATAAATCCTGCTACTCCCGCGAGAACAATCGTACCCACATTTAAACCTATGCCATTGATGGCAACATAGCCAATTCCACCAGCAAAGATCACATAGAACGTCATTGGAATGAGTGTCTTTCGAATTAAATTCCCTTCTTTTCCTATTAACCCTGCCGAAGAGGAAGCGGCAACAACATTGTGGACACAAATCATGTTTCCAGCAGCACCACCGACTGCCTGTAAGGCTACAATTGTGGCCGGTGCTGCAAGGATATTATCCGCCACACCAAATTGGAAGAGAGAGAACATCATATTGCTAATCGTATTGCTTCCGGCTGCAAAGGCCCCGATTGCACCAATGGTAGGTGCTACTAGCGGCCAATTGCCACCAAACGCGTTCGAAATTCCTTCCGCCAATGCAAGCGGCATGCTTGCATATTCTGCTGCATTGATTCCTGAATTGATAAACACCTGTACCATTGGGACAGCGAAAATCAACGCAGCCATTGCACTCACAATCGTTTTAAAAGAGTCTTTTACCGCACGCCCGTACTCTTTCATATTCATTTTAAAAATGATGATTGATAAAAGTGAAACTAAGATAAAAATAACTCCTGGAATATTTAATGGCTTCGATTCAATGGTAATCGCCGTGCCTAAAACGTTCTCAAATTTGACCACCCAAGCTTGAATCCACGCCGAGAATGGTAAGTATTTTAATCTAGTGACAACCAATAAAACAGCTACTAACAGGTATGGCATCCATGCAGCCACGAAGGAAATGCTTTTCTTCGGTTTTTCCGTTTCGTCAACCTGAAGGGAGCCCGTCCACGCTGGATCCCATTTCGAATTATCATCGAAATCCCAAGCTTTTTTAGGGATGAACCATCCTTTTTTAGCTGCCGGCACGACTATCGCTAAGCCGATTAATCCACCAACCAAGGAAGGGAATTCCGGTCCCAATAGGTTTGCGACCAACGCATATGGAACAGTAAAGGCGAAACCAGAAAAGATGGCAAACTTCCAAATCGCCAATCCTTCCGCAATCGATTTATTTTTCCCGAAAAAGTATGTCAGCATTGTCACCATAAATAACGGTATAAATATGCCGATTATGCCGTGGATAAGGGCAACTTGTCCACCAATGCCATTAATATATGCATCAAACGTTGTTCCTTGCTCCGCTATGTAACCTTGAACTAATGGCGAATCCTTTAATCCTGAATTCACACCGATTAAAATGGGTGTCCCAACTGCCCCATAGGAAACGGGGGTTGATTGCAGGATAAGCGCTACCATTACTGCTCCCATGGCAGGAAACCCGATGGCAACCAAGAGCGGACCAACAATGGTCGCCGGTGCTCCCCAACCAGCTGCCCCTTCTAAAAAGGAGCCAAATAACCAACAAACAATAATCGTCTGAACCCGGCGGTCTGGAGAAATACTTGTAAAACCTTTCCGAATCGTATAAATAGCTCCACTTTCTTTTAGCGTATTTAATAATAAAATCGCCCCAAATACGATGACCCCTACTTCAATCGCTGTCACAATCCCCTTTATACTTGCTGCAGCCACCTGATTTCCTGGCACTTTCCAAATAAACATCGCCATCAGAATCGTTACAACCAACGATATAGGCATTGCTTTCTTGGCAGGCCACCTTAAAATAACCAAAAATAAAAACACAGAAACGATAGGCAATGTTGCAATTAAAGCCAATGTACCAATAGCCAACTTCTATTCCCCCTTGTCTAAAAATCATTCCCCTTTTCACTAATCACATTAACAGGTCATCTGATGACATAATCCGTTAAACAATATTATTATAATTAAAACGCTTTCATACTACAATACTATTTAAAAATTATTTAAAAAAATAGAGTCTAATCGTTAAGGGGTCACCTTAACAATTAAACTCTATTATTATTCTTCTATTTCATTAAAGTATTTCATTAACACTACTTCTACGCATTGAAGATGAGTTAGCATTAATTTCTGTGCCATTACTCCGTCCCTTTGCTCAATTGCATTATAAATGCTTTGATGCCCCTGATTTAAACGACCCAAAGTGGATTTCTCAGAATAAAGCCAAAGCCTACGTGTTTCCCTCATGGTTCTGACCATCATTTCAGAGACATTGTTCATTAGGCTAATTAGCAATTCATTTTGTGAGGCTTTTGCGATAGCCAAATGGAAACGAAAATCCGCTTCTTCCCCTAGCTCCTCGTCATTTGCCTGTTTCATTTGTTCTAATGCCTCTTTGATTTCAACAAGCTGGCCCGCTGTCCATCTTAACGCTGCGGCCTCCACAGCTCCAACCTCCAGGATCCGGCGAACCTCAAGCAGATTTTTCACATCCGCTTTTTTCATTAAAACCGCTGCATGTACTGGAAGTGACAACATTTTAGAATCGAATTCACGTACATAAGTACCTTCCCCCTGATGCATTTCTACCAATCCCATCGCTCTTAAGGCACTTAATGCTTCCCGGACTGCTGAGCGCCCCACCTGAAAATTTTCTGCAATCTGTTGAACAGAATCAAGCTTTTCCCCAGGCTTTAACTGTCCGGATTTAATCATTTCCAAAATGGCTTCGGCAACTTGCTCGTATATTTTTCGTGGTTTAATTTGCTGATAGTTCAAAAGTACTCACCCCAATGTTTGTATAACTATGATTCTATAATATTCTGGTTAAAGCGACAATCTAATTTTGTAAGCGATTCCGTCATCGGTACCAAACTATTTTTCGCCTTCTAATTATTATAATCTTCAATAAATTGTTGAAAAATGACCCGTTTCCTTCTCCAATAAATCATATAATGGAATTGAAAGGAGGATTGTTATTCCCCATAACAAGCAGGGAGGGATTAAGGATGTTAAATATCGATTTTGATGATTTTTACAGGATATGTAGTGATTCGAACTTCGAGGGTGTGAAGGAAGATTTCATCATGATCTCTTGTAAACAATTACAATCAAACGAGACAAATCCGAATTATTCGAAAGCGCCAGGCTTGGAAGACTTCGAAGAAGGTCTAGAAGAATCTGTACCGACCGAGAAAAAAAGGGATCCAGTAGTTATACAATAACCAAAAATGGCAGGTAGATGAAATGGCTATGACCAAGAGAAATCCCCTAGCATGTTCTAAAGAGAACTGAACAAACTAGGGGATTTTTATTTTCGTATGATTGTCTCTTGCTTCCTTAATAAAGGGTAGACTTATAATCTTTTTGTAGTGCCTCGTCCAGTTCTTTTTCTGTTTTGTTGGGTAGCTTCGAATGCGCTAAGAGGATCTTCGCTGCATTTGGCAATGTGTCCTTTTGACTCCAGGTTTCTGGTTCCCATAATCCTGAACGCTTCATGGCTTTTGCACAATGGATAAAGCATTCCTCGACTTCAATACCAATTCCGATAAGCGGTTTCTTCCCGTTAACGGCCATTCGTTCAAGGAGGGCATCGTCTTTCACCAAAGAAGCATTTCCATTCACTCGTAACGTTTCGCCTAACCCGGGAATGAAAAACAGTAGACCTGCTTTTGGATTCGATAATATATTCCGCATCGTATCCATTCGTTTATTGCCAGGTCGTTCTGGAATCACAAGATGCTTATCATCAAGGATAAGCGCAAATCCTGGCTGGTCTCCCCGAGGAGAAACATCACTAAATCCTGATGCGTCAGCAGTAGAAATCACTAGAAAAGGGGATCGCGAAATAAAATCCTGACAATGTTCATCTAGATAGGGAATCACCTTTCTTTTCACAAGCTCACTAGACTCCCCTAGCATCGAACGTAGTTCCTCTTCACTTTCGATTTTTTCTTTCCATGTAAAATTAGACATCTTGTCTCTCCCCTTGCTTCCTGCGTATGGAATCGGCAACGATAAGGCCACTTTCTACTTGGATGCGCACTAGTTTTTGTATCGGGATAAAGGAGTAATCAAGCTCCCGCTCTAGGGCCTCACAATACTCTTTTAAAAAGCGCTCCCCCTTATTATGGGTTGCTTGTAGTTTCCTGATGGCCTCTTCCTCGTTCGTTTCTTGTCTGTGCAGTCTGTCTAGTTCATATTCGCATGAGCGAACCGTTAACCCCAAGTATAATCCGTTATAAAACTTTGCACCATGTAGGTTATCAAAAACTTCAGCTATTTTAGCAGGCCTATCAAATTCAGGATTGCTTTCCGCCCATTTGATTTTCGCTTCACTTCCGTTAAGTATGTACTGGATAACCTCATCTACAAGTTTAATAAATGGATTTTGGTCGGTAATAAAAGGCCGAACTTCATTCAATAGTTGATCCAAGCTAGCAAAATGAGCTTGGGACATTTCTACACTTTTTATAATCGCTTCTTTCCGTGTCATCTCACACTCTCTCATATCCTCGGTACGAGAATCGAAGAAATAGGGCAACTCCGTCAGCAACGTTACACAGTCACTTGTGATGGCTGAGGCGTAGTCTGAACTCGAAGTACCGTTTTTAATATTCGGAGTCTCCCCTGTGAATTTTTCGGTAAAATCATAGGCATCAGCAATCCTCATCGTTTTAAAAATCGCTGGTGAAAATTTCGTAATAAACGGCTCCTCTGGCTCTCCTAAACTTAAGGGAATCTCTTGTTTTAGTGCTGATTTCCTTAGCGGTTCATATAACTCAGGAAGATCATGTGTGAGATACCAATAAGCCCCGCCAAACCCAGCATTATGGAGCGAATACATAAAGTCAGGCTTCGTCACTTGAATTAATTTCATCAATGCCTGAGTTTCAGGGAGCGAGTCATGGAAGTGAAGTTCCTTATAATCAATCGGAAACGTCCATTCCACCTGTTCGTAGCCGATGGGACGATAATAATTCTTTGTATACGAATAGACATTGAACGGTCCTTTAAACCAGTTTTCATTCAAACGAACACCATCGGGATCAATACATTTGATAATGTACCAGGTAAAACCTAAGCCTTCTCGCAACTCATCATTTTCAGCTAAAGCACGAGAAAAGTACTCAAGGGTCATCGCACCAATCGGTTCATTAGGGTGAGGACAGGCAAAGCACAACGCATTCTTTGGTCCATCCCCAATTTTCATACATAAAATTGAATGCCCCGCTCGTGATTTTCCAGCTTCAAACACGGTGACAATGTCAGGAAACTCTTCAGCCAGTTTTCGACTGCTCTCATCTAGTTCATCTACTGTTAAAAAAGCCTTGTAATCGGGAACTTGGTCCACTACAGATTGAAAATTCATGTAAAGGTTTCCTTTCAGCTGAGTTGTTCAGACTTTTTACTTTGTCCTTATTAGTAAATATACAAAATAAGGCGCACTTAAAATTGAGACAATAATGCCCACGGGAATTTCGGTTGGAGCTAACAAATTTTTCCCAATCGTATCAGACACCATTAATAGCAATG
Source organism: Mesobacillus maritimus (assembly GCF_044803185.1). Taxonomy (GTDB): domain Bacteria; phylum Bacillota; class Bacilli; order Bacillales; family Cytobacillaceae; genus Mesobacillus_B; species Mesobacillus_B maritimus_B. Next base: position 2,121,405 of record NZ_CP085225.1, on the reverse strand, counting down.
CTCCCAGTAGTGTTGAGACCGGGATAATATATTGATGCAATGGCCCCATTATTTTTCTAGCTATATGCGGAATTACCAATCCTAAAAAAGCAATTCCCCCACCTGCTGCGACAGACGCACCAGCTAATGCCACAGCTACAAACAATAAGAACATCCTCTCTCTTTCAACCGATGTCCCTAAACCTGAAGCAACCTCATCTCCTAAATTCATCACATTGAGAGAATGGGCTTTTTGAAGAGCAATCGGAATTAAGATCAACATCCATGGTAATAAGGCAAATACCATATTCCAATTGGCGTTCCAAATATCCCCTGTCAGCCAAACCGTCGCTTGGCGGAAATCTTGCGGATCCATTTTTAATTGAAAAATCGTTAGAAAAGCAGCAAATCCAGCGTTGACACCAATCCCCACCAAGACGAGTCGAATCGGGTTCACGCCCTTTTTCCACGCTAAGGCATAAATAAGAATGGCAGCCCCAATCGCTCCAATTAATGCCGCAAAAGGCATGATAATAAAGGATAACGCACTCGTTGGATCAAGCTGGCCCTTATAAAAGTAAAGGAATAAGACGACCGCAAGACCAGCCCCGGTATTGATTCCTAGTATCCCAGGGTCGGCAAGCTCATTTTGCGTAATTCCTTGCAAGATGACACCAGATACTGCAAGTCCAGCACCGATAAGCAACGCCAACACAATCCCTGGTAAACGGAAATCAAACAAAACGAGCTCCTGCCGAGCCGTACCTTGGTTTAAGAATGTTTTGATGACCTCACTTGGGGCGATTTTAATGACACCCGTACTTAAGCTGACAAAAAACATCACCACAATCAAAGCGACTAACAGGACGAGAACGACCGATAATTTCTTCTTTTTCTTCATTTCCATTTGATTCATTATTTTCCACCCCCACTACCGCGAGCTAAGTACAGGAAGAATGGTACGCCAATAAGGGAGGTAATCGCTCCAACAGGTGTTTCAAAGGGAGCATTGACCAATCTTGAAACAACATCAGATAAAACCAGTAGCAACGCTCCAAACAGGATGCTGGTTGGAATGATCCAGCGATAATCGGTTCCGATTATAAATCTCGTAATATGGGGAACAATGAGTCCGACAAAACCAACAACTCCTGCAACAGAAACGGCTGCCCCTGTGAGGATTAATATGGTAAGAATTCCAAGAACCTTAATCAACAGGTTATTTTGCCCTAACCCAGTAGCGATGTCTTCGCCTAAACTAAGTACGGTGATTGATTTCGAAATGGACAGCGCAAGCAACAAACCAATCACGCCGGAAATCATTAAAATCTGAACGGAAGACCAGCTGGTTCCATTTAGCCCCCCTGCAAGCCAAAAGCCCATTTCTTTTTCTAAATTAAAATGCAGGGAGATAATCGAAGAAACCGACCGTAACATCGTTCCAATTGCTACACCTGCTAGCGCTAATTTTACAGGCGTTAACCCACCAGCTGAAAACGATCCAATTGTAAAGATGAGGGCAACAGCGAGACCAGCACCTACAAAAGAAGAACCAATGAGCCCCATGCTTGAAATACCGGGAACAAAGGCTAGCATCAACACAAGGGCGAACGCTGAACCGTCCGTCACCCCCATAATCGAAGGGGATGCCAATGGGTTTCGCGTCATTCCTTGCATAATCGCACCAGAGACGGCAAGAAAAGCACCTACAAAGGCGGCAGCTACGGCCCGAGGTAACCGGAGTTCTTGGATGACCTGATGAGCGGTTAGCTCAGGGTTAAATTGAAAAACAGCTTGCCACACTGTTGTAAAATCAATGTTCGTTGTTCCATAGGAAACGGATACACCAATGGAAAGAATTAAAGCAAGAAAGGTGATGAGATTGATGATGATTTTTGTCGTGTTCGAATGATGAATAAATGATCGCATTGCTCTCTCCTGTTTCTACAAAGTTCTTTAATTTGTCATAAAAGAAACCAACTTCTAATTGACTATGTAATTGAAAATGATTATCATTGACAGAGAAATTATACCATAAAGGAGAAATACATATGAAAAAGAATGTGAAGTTTCGTCGACTTTTTTCCACTATCGTCTTGGGTTTACTTGTCCTTATTATCTCTGCGTGTGGAAACAATGATTCATCCCCTGATCCTGAACCACAAGGTGAGAATGAAAACACCGAAGTGACACTTGATTCGGCAATGGGTGAAGTCACGATTCCGGCAAATGCTGAAAGAATAATGGCTCCTTATCATGAAGATGCTTTATTGGCATTAGGGGTCACCCCAGTAGCAAAATGGGCCATTGGCCAAAGTGTCCAAGACTATTTAGAGGAAGATTTGAAGGATGTTCCAACCATTGAATGGAATCTCCCATTAGAGCAGGTACTAAGTCATGAGCCAGACTTGATTATTTTACAAAATAATATGGACAGCTACGAGGGGACATTTGACGATTATAATAAAATTGCTCCAACTTATGCCATGAAAGAAGAAACAGTTGCAGACTGGCGTAACCAAATTGAAACGTTCGGAATCATTCTTGGCAAAGAAGATGAGGCTCAGAAACTGTTAAGCGATTACGAGGAAAAAGTTGAAGCTGCGCGTGGACAGTTAGCTGAAGCACTTGGCGATGAAACAGCAGCTGTAATTTGGGCCGCTGGAAATCAATTCTTTTTGTTTGAACAAAACCGTCACAGTGCAGAGGTTCTCTACTCTGAATTAGGAGTAAAACAGCCCAAACTTATTGAAGAATTGGGTGAGGCTGATGCTGCTTCATGGAACCCTATTTCAGTGGAGAAGCTTTCTGAGCTTGATGCCGATCATGTATTTCTTTTAGCCTTAGAAGGTGAACAAGGAATTCAAACATTAGAAGATAGCTCTGTATGGCAAAGTACACCGGCTGCTAAAAATGGAAATGTGCATATTTTTAACGACCCAAGTAATTGGACAAATAAAGGACTCATCGCTTCTCAAAAAACGATTGATGATGTTTTGAGTGCTGTAGGGGAATAGATTTTAATAATGTGCAGTCTTAGCCTTGAATTGCGAGTATCTTATCTATATTAAATGCTGTCCCCTCTCTCGAGCGGGACAGCATTTTTTTCTAATAGTATCACTTGTTAAATGTGTCAATTTTTCAAATGATAACGAGTATCATTGACTATAACGCCCAAAGCAAATAATATAATGGTATACATTTCGGTCGCACATGTGTGTTTTAGTTGCGCACAAGGGGGGGAGATTCCGATGCATTCATTATCAGCAAAGGATTTAACATTAGGTTACGGAGAAACAACGATCATTGATCATTTAGATATAGAAATTCCTAAAGGGGAAATCACGGTATTAATTGGCGGAAATGGTTGTGGGAAATCAACCTTATTACGTTCTTTGGCACGGTTGCTTAAGCCTAAAACGGGGAATGTTCTTTTAAATGGCGAGGAAATTGCCAAGATGAAAACAAAGGATATTGCCAAAAAGCTTGCTATCCTGCCTCAAAGCCCAGTTACACCTGAGGGTTTGACCGTATATGAGCTTGTGAAACAAGGCAGACACCCACACAGGTCAATGATGAAGCAATGGACAAAAGAAGATGAAAATGCTGTTCACCAAGCGCTTGAATCAACAAATATCCTGCATCTACAAGATCGTGCGGTTGATTCATTGTCAGGCGGTCAACGCCAACGGGCATGGATTGCGTTAACCTTGGCACAGCAAACCGATATCATTTTATTAGATGAACCTACTACCTATTTAGATATGACCCATCAAATCGAAATCCTCGATTTATTGTTTGACTTAAACGAGCAAAAAGGCCATACCGTTGTGATGGTGTTGCATGATTTAAACCTTGCTAGTCGCTATGCTCATCATATGGTGGCTGTGAAAGATAAAAAGATTTACGCACAAGGGAAGCCTGAGGATATCATCACATGTGAGTTAGTCCACGACGTTTTCCAAATGAAGTGTAATATTTCTTGTGATCCGATTTTTGGAACTCCAGTATGCGTACCACACGGAAAAGGACGTTCGATTGCACCGAAGCAACCGAAACGAGTTTCGGTTGTATAGTGAAACAAAGGGACGGTTTCTTTAGTTTCCTTGGCAGTTGCTGCTAAGGAAGCTAAGAGACCGTCCCTTTCTTTTTGGAGGCCATTTTTCTGTGCCATTCATGGTATTGGGCTTCATGTGGGCGCTTCATGGTGACCGTTTTTATTTGCTGTCCACTATTTTGGGCTCCATGAACGCTTCATGGTGACCGTTTTTCCTTGGCGTCCTTCATTTTGGGCTCCATGAACGCTTCATGGTGACCGTTTTTCCTTGGCGCTCTTCATTTTGGTCACCATGAACGCTTCATGGTGACCGTTTTTCCTTGGCGTCCTTCATTTTGGGCTCCATGAACGCTTCATGGCGACCGTTTTTCCTTGGCGCTCTTCATTTTGGGCTCCATGAACTCTTCATGGCGACCGTTTTTCACTGCTGTTCATCATTTTGGGCTCTATGAACGCTTCATGGCGACCGTTTTTCCTTGGCGCTCTTCATTTTGGGCTCCATGAACTCTTCATGGTGACCGTTTTTATTTGCTGTCCACTATTTTGGGCTTCATGAACGCTTCATGGTGACCGTTTTTCCTTGGCGCTCTTCATTTTGGGCTCCATGAACGCTTCATGGTGACCGTTTTTCCTTGGCGTCCTTCATTTTGGGCTCCATGAACGCTTCATGGCGACCGTTTTTCCTTGGCGTCCTTCATTTTAGGCTCTATGAACGCTTCATGGTGACCGTTTTTCCCTCCCGTACATCTCTTCGGGCTTCATCATGACGCTTTCATTTCGGTGGTACAAACGCATCGCCTCATCCTTCCCTAGCGATTTTTTATTTTACAATAATTTCCTAGAAAATGGGGACTACTATTTTTCACAGCATTCGGAGGGCTCTTTTCCTCTCTACCCCCTATCATTGTATATGAATTATTCTTTTTCACTAATACCCACTTCTATTTCCTTGAGTTCATTTTCGACTATTTCTCTTATCTCCTCACTAGCATGCTTTCCCTCGTTCATAAGTTCTCTTACTAATTTTTTTAGCTCAGCGGCGCCAAAATTATCCTTCTCATCAATCTTGTTTAGTGCCTGGGCGGCTTCATTCATTACCTTTTCACATTTTTCCTTTACCGATTGTGAAACAGTTGATGTGCTTTCATTCACGATTTCAGAAAGCTCTCCTAATTTATTCGTTAACTCATTCTTCATTTCTGCTGTTTTATTTTTTCCTTTAGTCAGCTGATTACCGATGTCTTCTCGTACTTCATCGCCTGATTTTGGAGACACAAGTAATGTAGCTGTCGCTCCAACAGCAGCTCCAACAACTGTACCTAGTGCAAGACCTTTTTGTTTATTCATTCCAATCAGCTCCCTTTCTAGTATCTATCTATTCTATTACCTAATTTCCTATTGTTGAAACTTCCTTTTGTTTTCTAGCTTCCACTAAACCCTTAAACGATGGTTTTATTATCTAAATAAAACATTTTTATTCTAATTGGAAGAGCTTACTAGAAAAGGTAAAATAGAAGTAGACAGATAAACTTAAACTTCTGCAAATTGTTCTTCCAATCTTTTGTAAAGGAGAAAAAACGATGGAATTATCAGAAGTAAATTGGGCTCTAGTTGCGCCATTAATCGGGATTCAAGTGATTCTCATCATTATCGCATTATTAGACCTATCGAAAGCTGAAAAAACGAACGGTCCTAAATGGATGTGGGTTCTCATCTCTCTCTTCATTAGTATTATTGGTCCAATTTTGTATTTCACGATTGGCAAAAGGCACGATTAAAAATCGCTTTCCTAATAGGGGGATGAAGAATGAAAATGGTTGAGGTAAAATCATTAACCAAAGCATTTAGCAATCATATGGCCGTAAAAGACCTGTCCTTTAAAATCGAAGAAGGCCGATGTGTCGCTTTACTCGGTCCGAATGGTGCGGGAAAAACAACCACACTGGAAATGCTCGCAGGCTTGCAAAAACCAACAAAAGGTACCATCTCGTTTTTGGATGCTAAAAAAGGGGATTACCGAGAGCAGATTGGCTATTTGTCCCAACAGCCTGTTTTCTTTCCTTGGATGAATGCCGTAGAATTCCTCTTATTTATGGGAGAATTATCGGGATTATCAAAGGCCGAAGCGATGAATCGTGCACATGAAATGCTTGAGGTCGTGGGTTTGGCAGATAGCAAAAAGCGCAGGATTGGCGGATATTCAGGTGGCATGAAGCAGCGCCTTGGGATCGCCCAGGCAATGATTCATGAACCAAAGCTGCTGATGCTTGATGAGCCAGTTTCAGCACTAGATCCTGTTGGACGCAGAGAAGTTCTTGAAATGATGAAAAAGCTGAAAGAAAAAATGACGATTCTCTTTTCAACCCATATCCTCCATGATGCCGAGGAAATTTGTGATGATGTCATTATGATTCACGATGGAGAGTTAGCCATTACCGGTTCCCTTCCCGAACTCCGCCGCAAGCATCAGGAGGATGTCATCATGATTTCTGCTGAGGAAAACCTAGAAGGTTGGATACAGAGCATTGAAGCATGGGATGTTGTTTCCAAGGTTGTCTTGAAAGATGGCACAATGGAGATCTTTGTAAAGGACGTAACCGAGGGCCGAAGCAAACTTCTCGCGGAAATTACAGAAAAAGAGATACCTGTCACAAGTTTTACTGTGGGTCATACGACGCTCGAGGATCTGTTCATGAAGGTGGTGGGAAAATGAGGAAATGGTCTGTTTTATTTCGTAAAGAATGGCTAGAAATGTCTCGTAACTATAAGATTATCTGGATTCCGCTTGTGTTTATTTTATTCGGACTCTTACAGCCGGTGACCAATTACTATATGCCCGACATCTTAAAAAACGCTAGCGATCTCCCAGAAGGAACCATCATTGAAATCCCCCTCCCCTCAAGCGGAGAAGTTCTCGCCCAGACACTTGGTCAGTTTAATCAGATGGGCGTGCTCATTCTTGTCCTCGCTTTTATGGGCATCGTTTCAGCTGAACGAAAAAGTGGGATGATTAAAGCGATTCTCGTCAAGCCTATTAATTATTCTTCATATATTACCGCAAAATGGTTGAGTGCTCTCCTTCTTAGCGCTGTAGCGGTAGCTCTTGGCATGCTCGCATCGTGGTACTATACCGAAATATTAATAGATCAGTATCCTTTTATCGATTTGGTTAAAGGCACTGGGCTCTATTTTGTTTGGATTTTATTTATAGTAACGTTCACTATTTACCTGAGCAGTCTTTTAAAAAGCAGTGGGCTTGTAGCCGCATTTGCGCTTTTAGTGAGTATTCTTTTATCGCTTTCAACTTCGCTCCTCGGTAAATGGATGGAATGGAGTCCTGCCCAACTTACAACGGCCGCTTCCTCCTATTTGGTGGATGGAAGTGTTGATGGCCCCCTCCTTCTCCCACTTGGGATAACTGGATTATTAGTGGTCTTATTTCTTTACCTCTCTACCACACACTGGCAAAGGAAATAAGAGTCGTTAATCAAATTCACTAGTCGTGTTATTTCTTTAAAATGATAAAGAAAAAGGATAGGTGAGCAGTACCAACTATGCTCAATCTATCCTTTTTGTACACCTAAAACAAACGGTCGCGCCGTTTGTTCAAATGTAATTGTTACATGCTCACATCTCATTTTTGAATGTTTAACTTCTAGTAATTTTCAACAATTCCTCCTAGAGAAGCAGCTTTAATACTAGGCTCTTTCATAATTTCTAAGATTTCATCTTTAGTCCCGTAAACGACCACTCCTAAAATTTCAATTTCCTCCATATTTACATTTTTAATCGTGTTGTATGCTTTCTGATGTCTACTTGAAACACTGGTTTGAAGCAAGTCAAGAAAATTTCCATACTCATATGCCAAATCAGTTGTTGAAGGATAAGTGGAATTGGTGGAAAAACCTAAAGCTTCATGTTCATGAATAAACGTTGAAGACCAATCATGTTCTTTTGCTTCTTTTTGCAACGTTTTTATTTGGTTATCGGTATAGGTGTTTATCCAAAACCACGTCATTTCTGGTAGCTCAATAGAAAACAACTCACTTTGCTTGTATGGCTTATCAAATGAAAGTGCTACCTCATATATTTTTTCCCCTTGCATACTTTGAATCAAATCTGAATCATTTTTGTATTTTTTATAAGTCACATCGGGATGGAAAAACACCATATCTCTCCAACCGTTTTCTTTATATCTGAATTGCCAATCCTCTCCTGTAACCCCTATACTGCCTCCTGAACCTCTTGAAATCAAAACAGATGGAATCAGACCAAATGGATATTGCTTTTGTTCGATGACGAGTGATTTAAATTTCATGTCCTTTGAAACCTTATAGGTGCTAATTCCTCCTAAAAAACCTCTTGAATCAACGGTTTCACTTATATAGCCATTAGGGGTGCTTAGTCGGACATAAGCATCCCACTGTTTAAATGCCTTTTGGCTATAATAAGCAGAAATAGCGAAATTCAATATGTTCAAGACAACAAATACTAAAATAGAAACTAAAACAATTGTAATAATCGTCTTCGTTTTGCCTTTTTTTATCGCCTTATTTATCTTCTTTTCATCAAAAATATCCAAATCATCTGTATATTTACTCATGAAGATTCCTCCACTTCATTTGAAATTCTTTTCTTGCTCGAAATAAATAAGTCCTAATGGTTTCTTCCTTCATGCCTAGTAATAACCCTATCTCTTTATAACTTAATTCAAGTTCATATTTTATTAATAAAAGTTGCTTGTAGACTTCTTGTAACTGATTTAAAGTATGTAAAATTTCATGATTCATTTCAATCCTCAACACACTAGATTCGGTATCATCGTCATTCTCGAAATTATTCCAGAAGCGATCATCATTAATAGAAACGACCTGTTCTTTTCCTTTTTTCTTTAAGATTTTTTTAAATTCATTCATAGAAATAGAAAAAATATAAGAAAGGGCTTTGTCTGAAGAAACACCGCTACTGTATGTGATATATTTCATATAACTTTCTTGAACAATATCTTCTGCATCTTCATGGCTACATCCGTTCTTTTTTAAATAAAAATAAATCATTTTAGCTTGCTTATGATATAATTCCAAAAGCTGAGAATCCATAGTTCCTCCCCTCTAAAAGCTTCTATAAATACAGAGTCCTTTCCCCTAAAAAAGTTTACAGCAAAATTGAAATAAATTTATAACATTTAGTAAAAAAAATGAATTGTTCAAATGTAAACTGCTTCCAATTGAAACTTTCTGAAATTCCATCCGTATTACCAGATAATAGTAAAAATAGGAAAGGTGGTCTTTTTTGCATGCTCAATCAAACGGTTACGGAACGATTGGATCTTTTTAAGGAAATTTACTCAGAGCTTTATTCTGCATTAAAGTGGAAAAGTGACAAACGGTCCCTTATGCTAATAGCCGCAATGTATGTGACCAATTCAAAGGAATTTCAGTTAGAGCGTTTCCTAGAACTAGCAGATTATATTAAAAATGAAGTTGGGCTTTTTTCACAATTAAGATCTACACACCGCTTTACTGTGGCTGCTACATTGGAAACAACAACAGGTAACCCTAAAGAAAATTTCTCTCATTTTCTTGATATCTATCAAAAATTAATAAAAAACGGCTACAGCCGAGCGATTTATTCCTATATTGCTGCAGGTACTCTACTTAAAATCGATCCTCACCGAGTGGAAGAATATGTCCAAAAAACAGTCGATGTATATCGAGGAATGAAGGAGCATCATCCTTTCCTAACAAACTCGGGAGATTATCCTTTAGCTTCAATCCTTGCCGCTTCTTCTGATAAAAATAAAGAAGAGATGATTCTACATGTAGAGGATCATTACTACGCTTTAAAGAAAATAGGCTTTACAATTGGAAATGACCTGCAGTTTTTAAGTCATATTCTTGCTTTAAATGAAGACCAAAATCCTGATGAGAGTGCAGAAAAATGCTTGGAAGTGAAAACTCTACTTGAAAAGGCAAATTTTAAATCAAAGAAAATTTATTATCCGTATATCGGTATGCTAAGCTATTTAGATCAAGTCGAGAGTGAAATCCCGCAACTCTATGCCATTTATGATGATTTAAATAATGATCGCCTTTTTAAATGGAATAAGGATATTAATTTTATGCTAAGTGTTTTATTTTTAATGAGCGATAAAGCGCTGCTAACAGATGCTGCAACGACTGGACTAAACACAACGATCGAAGTCTTACTTCAAGCTCAACAAGCAGCGATGACAGCAAGCATTACCGCTGCAGCTGCAGCGAACAACTCAAATAGTGGTGGATAACACACAGAAGCCGTTTCCTTATTAGGATACGGCTTTCTTTGAGTACAAGAATTCAGTTCTGAGAATGCCACTTGGAATGGGTTTTTCCATGACATTCCCCCCTTTACATTTCCTTCCTTACGTTGTAGAATTTCTATATACATAAAATCTCTAGGTAGGTGAAAAGATGTTTAATCGGGAATTGGTGAAAGGCAGTACCTCCCTTTTGTTGCTTCAGCTCCTTGAGGAACGAGACATGTACGGCTATGAGCTCGTTAAAGAACTAGAGAAGCGCAGTGGAAATGAATTTTCCGTTAAGGAAGGGACATTGTATCCGGCTCTACACAAGCTTGAAAAGCAGGAATATATTGAGTGCTATTGGCAAGAACAAGAAAAAGGACCTGCTCGGAAGTATTATCGGATTACGGACGCAGGCAAAGAAATGCTTCTTGAAAAAACCAATGAGTGGAATAACTTTGTTTCTGTCATGAACAAGTTGATGGGGAGAAAAAATCATGGAACGACTAAAGAATGAGTTCCTAACCGATTTGTCAAATGGTCTCGGAGATCATCCAGATAAAAATTCAATCCTAGCAGAATATGATGCACATCTTGATGAACTCCTTGTTAGCCTCCATCACTTGGAGGATGAAACAAAAATGCGTTCACACATTTATTCTAGGGTCGGGAGTCCTGAAGAGATTGCAGCGATGTGGAAGGAAGAACTTTCGGTGACACCCAGCAATATGAAATGGTTGTTTATCCTCGTGAACATTCTTTTTTTTGCAGGTGGAGGTGCCCTCACCCTCGCACATAATTTGTTTGATTGGAATTGGCTAACGAACCTATGGTTCAAACTAACTTCCTTTCCAATCCTAATCGCTTTCGTATACATGCTCTTTTGGGCCCTACTTGGCTATGAAATTGGCAGAGGCTTTGGACATAAAGGCAAAAAGTTGATGACGCGGACGTTCATTCTCGCCTTAATTCCAAACTTAACACTCATGGTGTTAACGGTATTCCACATCATTCCTCACGAATGGTTTTATCCATTATTGAAGGAAACGTTTATTGGAGTCTGCATTTTGCTCACGATTCTTTTATACCCACTGTGCTTGATTAGCTACAAATGGGGAAAAAAAGCTTCTGTCTAAGCTTTTTTTTGAATATATACATAGAAATTCTATATACAAAGAAAATCTAATTAATTATTGGGGGTAATAACATTGGAAATGAAACTCGAAAAGAAAGACTGGATGTTTTTGCTGTTGTGCCTTATTTTGGGAATTGTCGCCGAAGAAGCATTTTTCCGCGACCAAATTGGAATTTCCTACTTTGTGTTTATCAGTGTTTTTTACGCAATCTTTTTCTGGCGATTTCGCACCTTTTTGTTTTCGCATCAGCGTGTCGGTTATCTCGTGTTAATTTCTATTTGGCTATTATCTGCTGGCTATTATCTGTATGATGTAACAGTTTTTTACGTATTAAATGTTCTGGTGATTCCGGCTATGGTCATTTTTCATCTCGCCTTAATTACGTCACCGAAAAAAATGGAATGGAACAAGCTAAGCTTCTTGCTCTATGCTTTCTTGCGCCTAGGAAATGGACTTCTCTATCCTTTCCGTTTCATCGCTCATTTGTCCGGAATCCTAAAGCGAAACAGCAATCCAGAGAAATATGTTGTTTGGAAAAAGGTGCTAATTGGAATTGCCATTTCCATACCCATTTTATTTGTGATACTAAATTTGTTGATTTCAGCCGATGCTCAATTTGAACGGCTTTTAAGTAATCTTCCTAATCTACTAAGCTTTAATCCGGAAACGTTCTTCCGTTCAGTCGTCATCCTGATTTATACCTTTGGTTTCTTCGGTTTCATGCAAGTCCTTTTGCATAAAAATATCCAGGTGATTCAGAAGAATGCTCTCCCCAATTCGGTGTCACTTGACGGCATTATTACCCTAACTGTGTTGTTGCTGCTTGATTTGGTGTATGTACTATTTGTTGCCGTCCAATTCAAGTATTTTTTCAGTGGTACCCTTGAGGATGGTTACACCTATGCGGAATATGCGCGTCGTGGCTTTTTTGAATTGCTGTTTGTTACCTTGATTAATCTGACGGTCACAACCGTTGTCATACAATTTACGAAAAACGTTCTCGGTGGCTTAAAAAAGACGATTCAGTCGGCTTTAACTCTTCTGGTTTTATCAAGCGGAGTGCTGCTCATCTCCGCCTTCATGCGAATGGCGATGTATGAAGATGCGTATGGGTTTACTTTTACCAGAGTGCTCGTGACCTCTTTCATGATTTTCCTGATGGTCATCTTTGCTTATACACTCGTAAAAATTTGGCTGGAGCGTCTTTCCTTGTTCCACTTTTATTTCATGGCCTCGATTATTTTCTATACAGGCATCAATCTTGTAAACCTTGACCAAGTTGTTGTTGAGCGCAATATCGCCCGCTTTGAAACGACCGGCAAAATTGATATCCATTATTTAAGTAGCTTGTCCTCAAGCGGGGTGCTCGGTTTAATCGAGCTTTATGAAAAGAATCCAGATGTTCCTGGCTTAGAAGAGTTGCTAAAACAACGCAAGGCCGATAGAAGAAATATCAAAAGCGATACATGGCAGTCTCATAATCTTGTGAGAGACAAAGCTTACGAAAAGCTTGGGGAATTGAATCTGTAGACACCTTTATAGGATGAGATAATAAGGAGATGAGTTTATGAATAGATTATTCCTTCTACTTAACACCCTGTTTCTGATAGTTGTATTGTCAGCTTGTGGAGAGGCTACAGGAACACCTATTGAACCCAATGAAAATAATACGATCATTACGATTAAAAACAAGGCTGAATTTGAATTTGATGGAATCGAATTAGCGTTACTCAATCATACACAAGGCGGCGTGAATGCAGATGGTTCTATCATTGAAAAAGACGAAGTTCTTAGGTTTGAGTTCCTAACTGAAGACTTTGAGTTAGATGGAGATGTTGAAATGGAAGTTTATATTTTAACTGATAATGGGGATAGAGCCCTATTAAACAAAAAAGCCCTACTTGAACTCCGTCCTAATCAAGAAATCTTTTTCGAACTGACAGGTGGATCCGTAAATGAGGCGGTTTTAAAAAGAGTAAAATAAACACAGAATTAATGTGCACAGAATAACGCTCAGAAAACTCTGAGCGTTTTTTAAATTCCTTATAATCAATTGCTTTTCTTGATTAAAGCGAGTGTTCCAGCAATCAAACCAGAACTACTAATTCCAAATAAAAAGGTATAAAGATTGAAGTATAGATAGTTCAAATGGATGTCTTTCCACCAATTCGCCCAGTTACTCATTGGATAGTAAAGTTCTTCTTTTATTGTCGAAACAAAATCCAATTGAAGGACAATTGAAAAACAACCAATCGTTATAGTAATAAACATGATTGGTAGACTCAACAACAATTTCTTGTTTAACAGCGTAACAAAAACATACTTTGAAAAAACAATACAAAAAGAGAGAAATAGAAAGAATGAGATAAATATATACGGAATATGTGGGTTACCATTACCAGAAATGCTTTGGGGTGAAACAGTCATCAAATCATAGATTAAATAAAAATTAAGAGCATGAAACAGCAATGCGATCAGGATTGTTAGATTGTTGTATGCATTTTGGTTTGTTGAGTCTAAACGTTTTAACAGTTTGACCGTGATCATAATGCCAATGACGAGAAAACCATATAAAATGAAAAAAATTAGCATATCAGGTAATCCGCCGATCAAATCTTTCATTTATTCACCCCTTATGCTTTTATTGATTGTACTTATAGTAATCCTGAGAATGGTAAGTTTTAAAGCCACATGATTCATACAATCGCAGTGCGTGGGCATTTTTCGCCTCTACTTCTAGAAAAACTGGTAACCCTTTTTGCTGTTCCATTATAACTACTTTGGATAAAGCTTTTCTGCCAATCCCTTTGCCTCGAAGTTCTGGATAAACAGCAAAGCCATAAATCCAAGCTTCACCATTCAACTCGGAAACACGCATTTTTCCGGCAATTCTTCCTTCCACTTCAATGATGATTTTTTGATCACTGCTTTGTTCGCTAATGTTTTTTTGCATTTCCTGAGCTTGCTTTTCACTCATACCAAAGCCTGATATCTCGAGTTTAATTTCTGCATCCCAATCTTCCTTCGATACAGATGGCCTGACAATAACGCTATCATCGTTAATTAAATCTTTTTGATGCCATTTCATTTGATATTCTGCTACTGCGAAAGTGCATGGAACGGTTTTTAAAAATGCCTTTGCCGTTAGGGATTCAGTAGGCGCGTTTAACAGAATTGTTTGGATGTCATGTTTCATTGCCTCTTCAAGCCCCACTTTAAGTAGGCTTGAAAAGATTCCTCTTCTCCGGAAATCAGGGTGAACCATTCCACAAAGCTCTACTTTGTTTCCAAAATTATAGCTACCTAGAAACCCGACAAGTAGATTTCCTTCATAGTGGAAGAAGTCCTCTACCCGAGCCTCTTCCCGGTTCTCAAGCATATCGTAATTCAGCTTTAGCTGGAATCCCCCGTCTTGTTCGCAAACTTCTTGAAGCTGTTTTATTTCCCTTAATTGTTTTTCAGTTAGCATTCTCTTACCCCTAGTCTATTTTAAAATTCACAATCCTCTTTTAATAACGAATACATGTATAAATCATCAAATTTCCCACAAGTATACTCATATTTTCGCAGCAAACCTTCTTTGAGAAAGCCCTGCTTTTCAACCAGCTTTTGAGAACGTATATTAGGAGGTTCGATAAGTGCTTGGATTCTTTGTAGGTTCATTTGTTCAAAACCGTACTTGGTCACTGCCTCCAACGCTTCGCTGGCAATTCCTTTGCCCCAGTAATCTTTGCTTAGTTCAAAACCAATATCTGTGCGGTAATGTTGAACTACAATATTTAAAAAACCACAGCTACCTATCAATTCATTTTCCCCTTTTAAGGTAATGCCCCATCTTATTCCCGTATTTTCATTCAGGATGGATTGATACCATGAAATCTCCTCCAAAACATCCTCTACCGTTTGATAAGGTTCTAGCCCATAATATTTCATAACCTCAACATCAGACAGATACTTCAATACACTCTTGGCATCATTTTTTTCAATATTGCGTAATACTAATCTATTTGTTTCTAGTATTGGAAAAGTCTTCATTGTTTTCATCCTGTCCCCCACTCCCTTTTCTGATTATACCGAAATTTACATTAGGTAAATAGATTGCTTGAGGGAGTTGGTAAAATAATTTTTTTTGGTTTTTTTACTTTTATAACTGTTACCTTTAAAAACTAGGTGAATAGAGTACTACACCCCCAAATTATCTATCGCTAATAATTGAATGAATATTCATTCAATTTATGTTAAAATTTTATTAAGTTCATAATTAAGCGAGGGATTACATTTATGTTATTAAAAAGAAACTTCGAGCAACAAACTATCAATAAGGTTCATTTCGGAAACGGGACAGTGGCGGTTCAAGGGGTGAAATTAAAAAGGTTGTTTTACACGAAGAAAGTATTCCAACCTTGATTGAATCCTTAAAAACAGTATTAACCTACGATTTTGAAGAAATGTTTTGCTGCCATGCTGATTATTTTGAGGATGGGTGCTCTGCTTTATAGAGAAAGCTCTAAGTTGTTATATTATATCAATATTAGATGAGATATAATGATGGAAAAGGAGATGAAAAAATGGCAATCGAAAGAGAAGATATCTATAAATTAATTGAAACAGGTCCTGATGAAAAACTAGCCGAACTTGTAAAGGTCATTAAGCTTTTACAATTTCTGAAGAAGAGCCAACTGAGGATGAAGTTCAAGCAATCCATGAAGCACGTAAAGAATACGAAGTGGGAGAAACAACCTCCTACACACTAGAGGAGCTAAGAAAAGAGTTTTTAGATAATGAATAAAATATACATTTTATAAACCGAGACAGTTAATATGCTGGTAATTTCGGACCACCTAAATTAACCATCTTAGTATCTTCTAAATTAATCCCTAATCCAGACTCCTCTGAATATCCCTTATTAAACTCGAAACAATCGCTTCCTGATAACCTGCCTTTTTAACCTGTTTCATCATCGTGATTAAACCCTTCCACTCAGGTGACGAAAGGCTTTCTAATTTAGACAATCTACTAGAAATATCTTCATTAGATATGCTCCCTTTATATGTTTCCTGATCCATTCGCCATAAAATAACCCGGTCTTGATATCTTTTCTTCAATTTCTCCGCGATGACAATGCCTTCTGGATCAATATCCCCAGAATAATAGAGGGTGCAATTTGATTGAACGAGCCGGTCTAACAGCTGCCAACTCGCAACCCGGAGTTGCCCGTGGGTACAGACGATTGGCGCAATCGGAACTGCATCCATGAGTGTCGAACAAACACTTGAATTCTCGACAATCCAGACTTTTGTTCCCAACGCCGGCCATACTCTGTCGACTTTAGTCAGTTCTTTTATCGGCATGTTCATAACCGAGTGAGTGTTAATTGCCGCTTGCCAAACAGGATGCACCTTGTCATTCGTTGAAGCAAGCAAACCTTGACACGTTACAAAGTTCCACAAGTCGTCTCGCATAATTCCGTATTCAGCGAGAAGATCATTTAATTCCTCCACTGTTTTCGGCATAACTGCATCAGAATTCCCTTGTTTCATTTGATTCACATACAAACAATGGAGCAGCAATTTCCCGCCAACCTCATTGGGATCAAAAAAATGTGGATTCCCCGTCGTTCTTTGAGAAAAGAATGGAAGACGTTCAAAGTCTCCTTTAGTTGGACGGGCAGTAAACGCCTGAAAAACAGCCAGTAATTTCTCGTATAATTCTTCTTTATTATGTTTATAGAGAGACCATATCCATCTTGTATCAGCGGATTTTGCTTGGATCCACTCAAGCCACCATTTACCATCAGGAATTTGTTTTACAAGAGAATCAACGAACTGATCCTCTTGTTGTTTTGCTCGTTCGGACTCTTCCTTTTTGGTAAAAATCGTTTCCTGCAATACAGCTTCTAACAACGGTAAAAGAGTGTAATCAGAAAAGCCCGTGTGCGTTAATTCTTTTTCAAAATCAAGTAACGCAATGCTTCCTTTTTCTTGAAGTCTTTCCTTCGATTGACCAAGAAAGCCAGCAATTGATTCGAGTTCCTCTTCGGTAAACGTTTTGATGCTCACCGTTCCCCCTACCCGACCTAGGGAACGGTACTTCTCTTTAAATAATGTAAACAGTTTAAGAAATCCCGGCTCAACTTTAAAAACTTTAAGCTTTTTATTCATGTGTAACCAGTTCCTCCATTTGTTCGTGCTCATCAATGACTAGCGACTTTTGCTTGCCATCCCATTGGTAGCGAATCACCGTCACGTAGTCCGCATTTTTCGGACGGACCAGTTCACAGATTGATAAACTTGAAATTGTATCATAATCTCCCCACAGCGCTTGAGAGTTCATAATATAGTTAAACCTGAGCTGTTCGACGACCTCAAACATGTCCCGAATATTGTTTTCATCGACACCTGCAAATGCTTCATCTAGTGAAATAATAAAAGGTGCCATCTCACTTGCTTCCTTATAACGAGAATAGGCAGCAGTGAACAGCGGAATGTACATCGCCATCGCCTTTTCTCCTCCACTAAATTTAAAGAAAGCATTGTTTGTCAGTTCCCGTTTTGGTTCGTTAACTCGACGAAAGGAAAGTACAAAGGTGAACCACTTTCGATAATCTAGCACTTCTTTTAACACTTGGTGAAGCGTAGACCCCTCATTACGTAATTGAATGAGCTCCTTTGCTTTCGCAATCCGCGACTGGAAGTGCTTTGTAATTCGCTCTAAATCTTCTTCATTCAAAAACTTACTATCTCTTTGTAAAAGTTTTACAAGATCCTGTGTATCCAATTCTTGTTCTGATTCAGCGGTAAGTGGCTTCCAAGCAATCGAGAAAATTAATCCAGATGAATTATCACGGTCAGCCATAATTTTATCCATCTCTTTTACCCAGGTTTGCGCTCGTTTAATTCGATTCCTAAGGATGACCCCTACACTTTTCACAATGATATCTTCATAGAGCTGGCGATCTTGTTCATCCAACCACCCTTTTTGTTCTGCTAGCTCTTTCTTCAATGCAGAGGAAACAAAATATGGACTTACCCGCTGCCCGTGATATTCCATTTGAATCAGTCGTCGGCCCCTTAATTGTCGCCATTCATTTTTATAGGGCTCAAAATGATCCCCGTAGTCTTCGCTAAACCACTCCGGTGTTTCGGCATCTTCTGTATACTCAAACATCCGATATTCGGTTAAATGCGTTTGTTCATTAATAAAAACTTTTGAAAGTTGTTCTAACAGCTTCGAGCGTTCGTATTTTGTAAATACTGACTCGAACTGGACAAAAACGGCAGAAGGGTCTTGTCCTTCCACTTCAAAGAATCCTCGATTTTTCTCACTTTCGACGATATGCTCCCATTCGGTGTTCATGTTTTGCCAGAAACGTAGCTCTTTCTCTGCCTCAGCAAGCTTTTCTGTGCACCGTTCTTGATCGGCTTGTTTTTTAGGCAGAGCTTGATGAATCTTATTTATTTCCTGTTCCGCCTCCCTTAATAAATGTTGAACCTCCCGAATTCTGTTTCTAATTTCATCGATTCCTTTTAACTGGAGTTGTTTTTCAATCGAATGGATCACTGCTTTTAGTTGAGAAAATTGGTCGTTTTTCCGATTTTGCTCCCCTTTAATTGAATCCAATTCTCCCTCGATTTCTTCGATTCTTTCTTTATGGTCATTTATACGCGATTGAGCATTCAACAAATGAATGGAATTCTTCTCGAATTTATATAAAAATTCAACGTAACTTCCAGCCGCTTCAAGCGCCTGACTGATTTCCTCAATGGTTAACGAAATGTTCAATTGGTGGCCGCGATCACGAAGTTCTTTTTTTGTACTCATTAATTCTTCATAGGTAAGCTTCCATTTGTCATCAATCAATCGAAGTAATTCCTGTTCCCTATGGATTACCTGTTGCTTTTTCACCATTTGATCATGAAGGTCGGATAAATCTGTATCAATCGGAATCTCTTTTTTCCAGCTTTCAATTTCTTTCAGATTTACATCTAAAGCTAGTAGTTTTTGATTAATCTGATCCAATTCCATTTGAAGTTGCTGGAGTTTTTCTGTCCATAATTGGATTTGCTCTCGTTGATGTCGCTTACGTGAAGTCCGGCCAATGAATTTAGAGGCCGATTCCTTAGGTGCATGACCAACTAGACATCCGATTGAATACGAACCATCGACATCTAGATTAAACCCGCTCCCGTCTTGTTCAAGTGGAATTGAGCGCAGCACTTCATCGACTAATTCTTTCGAAATCGGACTATCTTCATCTAAGTCGGGCATTAAATAGTCTGCAAGCGTATAGCCTAATAAGCGCGGCTCCGTCACGAGTACTGCATCTTGCTCAGGAAGAAGCGGTCGGTCCGCAATCAAGCTGTCTAAGACACCGGTCTTTTTTAAAGCCGATTCAATACGTTCACGTTGTTCGTCGGTAACATGGTCTTGAAATTCTACAGCCGCATAAAATGGTAAAAAGGCTTGTCCAGTTTCTTTTAATTTTTCACGATGAAGATTCGTTCCACTTGCCCTTTCAGGCTCTAACATCTTCTGAGTTTTAATCTTATGCAGTTCGACTTCGGTTTCTCTTATTTGACCTAGCTTTCCATCTCGCTCATTCTTGGTTACAGCAATGTCTTTTTTCGCTTCTGCTTCAAAATCATGAATGGCGGAATACAATTTATCCCGGACTTGGTCATATCGGTTTCGTTCATATAGTCCTTGGATTAATCTAGCCATTTCTTGCCGAAGTTCTGCAGAATAAACGAGCTTCGGGTGCTCTTCCATCCAACGAAAAACGTTGCTTTCCAATTGTTGATGTTGGTCATCAAACCACTCCTGGAGGTGATCCAATTCCTTGATGTGTTCGTCGACAATCTTCTTCTTCTCCGAAGACTCACGCTGTAAACGACTCTGCTCATCACCTAAACGCTCTGCTTTTTCCGCTAGTTTTTCCAACCCGACTAACAGCCCCTGATGGTCTTTTGCTTCTTTTAACCAAACGGTAAAATCAAAGGATTCTGATGAAGAGCGTTCATAATCGTCTACATTTACTTCATGTTGATGGAAAGCTGCATTTTCGGCATCAAGCGCTAACTCGTCTAAAAGTTCTTTTGCCTTTTGTTCATAGCCGAACAGTTCATTTTCCGTAGTCTCTTTTTCCTTCCATTTACTTCGAAGTTTTGTATTTAAGTCATCCCATTTCGTTTGAAGGTTCTTCACTTCATTTGAAAGGTTTTCAGACTCAGCTAACTTTTTCCCCTTTTCTTCCTCTAACGACCAAACTTCATGTTTCTGCAAGGAAGATCTTTCTTGTTCGGCAACCGTTTTTTGTTGTGTAAATGCCTGTAAATTAACGGTCAATCGATCAATTTCTTCCCCTAAACTCTCATATTGCTCTTTATAGTCTTGAACAAGCTTCTCAGCACCTTTGCTCTTTTGCTGAGCTCGTCTCCACTGCTGAGATCGTTCAGCAAGAATGAATTTATTATAGGTGTCATACACTTTTTCAAGCCTTTGTATCGAATCTGATTCTCGCTCTAACTGTTCCAATTGCTGTGTCGCTTGGTCCATGTTTTCAATCGTGTCGGACAGATGCCGCAACTCATCGTCGGTTAACGGTGGCAACGCGGACTCTAAAATTTCATAGATTACCGTTGGCTTAAAATCCTTTGAAAGTTTTGGGCTTCTTAATTGAATCAACAGCTTAATCAAGTCTTCGTATGCTTCATTCGAGTTAAAGCCAAATACATACTTATTCACAAGCTCCATATACTCTCGTTGTGTCTGGACAACATACCCGCCTTGGCCAATTCGGTTTTCTAATTCTTTCGCAGACAGCGGGACTTTCTCTCCTGCATGCTTTTGCGCTAAGTGGAAGTCTAGTCCAATCCTGCGATTATCGGTTATGAGAAAGTACCATGATTTAATCCCCTTATTCCGCTTCGCCTGCATACCAATTCCTGTGGTCATGTATTGCTCAGAATCTTGTTTTTTATATTCAATAAATAAATATCCCGTCCGTTCATCGCGGTCGACTACTTCTTTTTCACCAAGCAAATAATCTTCCATTCGTCTCGCTTTTGAACCAAAGGGATCGAGGCGATCTGGGGATTTCTTCCCATCTAGTAAAACAGGAAGAAAGCTCTGCATCGTCACCGATTTCCCCGAACCATTCGATCCGCGGAGTAAAAGCTTGCCATCTTGAAATTGAAAGGTCTCTTCATCGTAATACCAAAAATTTAACAGACCCGCTCGATTCATCACCCACCTATTGGTTGACATTTAGTTTTCTCCTCCTTCAAAATCTGCCGGAAACGTTCCTGCTAGTACACCCAACAAAGGCTTTATTTTAATCAGTAAACTATCTTCATCAAGTTCAACCATCATCCAATCCTTCATGCTTTCAATTAATTCAACCCTAATCGCACTTGTGGATTTTTCTCGAAAGTACTTTGACCAGCCTTGCTCATATTGTTTGCGAAGAACCTCGAGCACTTCCTCCATTTCTCCTTCTGTCATGACAATTTCCCCATTTTCCTTCGGACTATAACAGTCAAGATGTTCATGCAAAAAGTTTGAAAACTGCAAAATAATATCGGTTGATGCTTTAGAAGTAGGAAATAGTTGCTGGTATTGTTTTGCCTGTGCAACCGACAAAAAGGCCGTGTTTTTATACAGATGCAATTTGTAATCACTATGACTCTCGATATCTTCTGATAATCGATTTCTGAAGTTTCGTATATATAAAAAGTCCGGATCCTGCTGATCAACCCGATGTAAGCCAGGAGAAAAGAACAGCTTCCGATAAACCCTTTTCCGACGTTCATCTTCTTGATTCAGTTTCCAATCTTCTTTTAACAATTCTTGCCAATCCTGATAGCTACTAAAATCATCGGGATAGGTGCGCATAAAGTATCGACTGTATAGTGTCGCCTCATATAACACTTCTTGGTCTTCATTATGGTCAAATCGACCGATATCGCCATCAATCGTGCGGATTAATTGAAAATCAACCAATACCTTCATCGCCCGAATCAAGGATTTTCGATGAACATAAAGGGTCCAGTCTAATGGAAAATCACCGGGATAATCGGCTTGAATTTCCTGACTCAAATCGGATAAGAGAAATTGCTCGTCCACCGATTTCCCTTCTAAAAAAGATAAAGCACAGCAAAAAATCGCATAATCCATTGGTTCCTGAAAATCTTGAATGCCCATCCAGCGCTCTGGTTCAACCGGGATTTTCTCTAGCTTGATAAAATGCTGATGGACAATCAAACGCAAACCAAACTTTTCATCAATGTATCGACGAAGAACTTTTTCTCGTTCACGAATTAGCTGGTACCATTCTGGATGTTCCGACCTTAAGACCCAGTAATGATGAAATAAGAGATCCATACCCTGGTTTGCTTTTTCATCAAACTCAAGTGTTTGCTCTAGCTTCAACGCGCGCCACCTCCCTGCACTTCAAATTCAAACAAAGCATCGGGCATTTTTAATGTTCCATCATCAGACTCTAGTAAAATGCTGTTCTCCTTATCAATCGTTACCTTAACCACCAATCCATAGTCTGTCTTTACTTTTCTATCTTTACTGGCCATCGATTTCCCAATCCATCCTAATAACACTTTGCGAATGAAAGGCTCGACTTTTGATAAGGCAGATAACTGAATCACCCCTTCGGTCATATATCGATCGATGAGAGCTCGTTCTTGTCTTCGTTCCTCGAGGTATTGCTCTCGTTGGCGCGTCTTTTTTTCCTCGTTAGAAGTCATCGACCCTGGTTTTGTTTTTTCTCGATAACGGTTTGTCCTGGGCTTTAACGCCAGAATGGTCGGATTCTCCTCCCATGTATCGGAATGCAAATTATCGGTTGTTCCTTCTTCTAATTGCAAATGCTGAATCGTCATGCTCCCAAAAACAACGGAAGAGATTTTATGAGCGGCATCAAGTGACTCACTATTGGCGAACCATTTAGCTAAATGCAGGTAATCATTTTTGCGGCTCCGAAAATGTTGTTGCCTTTCCCCTATTCGTTGAACATACCTCGTCATCCGCCGGATCATTTCGTTTGTCTGCCATTGCAAGACTTCCAATTCACTTTGCTGAGAAGTGGACCCTAGAAACCATTGCCTTAGAGAGCCCCAATATTCCTGATACTCCGTTTTCCATTCTTGTTCAGAGGAACTAACATCTTCTAATCTAGGAATGGACCGACGATGTTCAATTAACTTTTGAAAAAAGGAATCTAATTTTCCAAGTGAAAGCTCGTTTAGTCGTTCTCCAATTTGCAAGGACGTTTTTTGCAGCGAGACAATAAAATCTCGTAGATAGGTTGTAAATTGATTTTTATAAACAAGAAAGGCTTCCGTTTGCATCCGTTGGTCGGTCTGCTCACTATTAATATAGGCGATATAGTCCGCCGTACTTGTACGGATGGTTTGAAAATAACGGAAAACATCTTCCCAAATACGCATATATTCCTCGGCGTTTTTTGTTAAGCCCTCATCAATTTCCTTTTGCAAGCCAATCAATGCTTGTAGAAGACGATCAAATTGAGACCTTTCCAATGAACCTTGGAAGGTGTCACCAACTTTCTTTTCTAACACAACAAGCATTCTTTCGATTTCTATTGTATAAGGAGTAGATTGATAGCGAAATCGCTTTTTCTTATACTCCTCAATGGTCTTGGCACTCGTCATATCCTGGCGGGCAATTAAATTATTCCATTTTACAAGCTGCCCTAGTTGTTGATGCAGCTGATCTTCTTGGTAATCAGAGAATGCTGGGATCGAGCGCATATAGTCGAGAATTTCCTCTGGTGCAATAAAATCCCTCATTCTTTCATGCTGATGATAAAAATAGCGCAGAATGGTCCGATAATGAGCGGCAGAGTCAACCGTTAGATAACTAGCCTCGACCACTTTCTTCATGGTTACGTCCAAAATAATCATCCTTAAAAAATATAGTCTATTAGTTCTATTGTAGTAGAAAGGAAAAAGAATGGGAAATGAAAATTATAGTAATATATGTGTATAGGAAGCGGGGGTTTCTCTAGTGTTCATCCTTTTTATATACTAGGTAGACCTTATTTTATGTTTAATACATGATTACTTGGTTTATAAGGTTCGGTCCATACATGAGGACCTTTCATTATGCTTTTAAACACCAAACCTTGACTTTCTCGAGAGCAAACAAGATAATTAGATTGCACACAATTTAATTGTGGAGGAGATAATAGTTTTATGGAAAGTGAACAATTTTTAAAGCTTGATAATCAACTTTGCTTTGCCATTTATGCCTGTTCGCGGGAAATCACGCGTTTGTATCGTCCCTTTTTAGATGAGTTAGGGATTACTTATCCGCAATTTTTAGCGTTGACGGTTCTTTGGGAGCATAAGCGTTTAACTGTAAAAGAAATTGGTGAAAAGCTGTTTTTAGATAGTGGAACACTTACACCAATGTTAAAAAGAATGGAAGCATTAGAGTTAGTGAAAAGAGTTCGAGGAACAGAGGATGAACGGAAGGTTTATATTGCCCTTACAGAGCGAGGAGAACAGCTGCGAGAAGAGGCGTTAAACTTGCCTGAAAAGTGTATTCCTCATTTTGGTCTAACGAAAGACGAATACTTGGGGCTATTGAAACAAATGAACCAAATGATTCAAAGTTTGCAAAACGTAACGCGTTAAAATACTACTATGAGGTGAAAACATGGATCTTCCATTACAAAGACCTTTCCATGAAGATAAGACGTTTCGCGACATTTTAAACGGGCAAAAAAGCTTAGTTGTTTTCGTTCGCCACCCTGGTTGACCGGTTTGTCGAGAAATGCTCACGCAGTTGCGTGATCGATACCAAGAAATTTCTGCAACAGGTTATCAAGTTATCATTATTACCCCTTCGAATCGTTCTTTCTTAGAACAATTTGATACTGCGTTTGGGCCGTATCCGTTTCCAATCTATGGCGATCCAGCCCGGGCTCTCTATCGTGAAATGGGGCACGTCAGTATGGCAAAAACAAAGCTGCTTCTTAAAGCCGGAAAAGCCTTGTTAAAAGGGGGATCTAAGACCTTCCTTCCTAGTGATGAAAAGCAACAAAACCTCGTCAAAAAAGCTATGAAAACACATGACATTTACATTCAAGGTGGGTCTTGGCTGTTTAGTGAATCTGGTGAAGTAACATGGAGTCATGTCGACACAGCGCCAGAAGACCATGCTACGATTGACCAACTTTTAGGACAAATGAAATAGAATTTAGCAATATTAAAATAGAAGGAAGGAAACATAGAGCAATTCTGTTCAAAGTTTCCTTTCTTCTATCAATTTAAAGAATCACCCCAGCAAAGTTCCCTCGCAACACTTGTTTCTCATTTTGATTCGTGCATAAGAAAGTAGCCATTATGGCTGTTCTGTTTTTATCTGTCTTTTCATATTTCTCGATTGTGACTTCACACTTGATTGTATCACTAGTAAAAACCGGCTTCAAAAACTCAAAATCCATCGTCCGAGCTAGCACATTGTGATCTCCGCCCACTTTGGTTGGCAACGTCGCTGTCAACAAGCCCTGAACGATAAGTCTCCCCTGCTCATCTGGAGTAACGTGATGAATGCCTTCGTCACCAGAATCCTTACTGAACAGTTCAACATCCTCTATTGTGAACGTACGTTCAAAGGAAATGATATCTCCAACTTTTAAAGACAATTATATTCCCCCTTTATTTTCTGGGACGAGGGACCTGTCCCTCCGTCCCGGGCCGCCCCGTCCTTCCCTTTAAGAATGGATATGAAAATATTAATCCCAGTATATATAGAAGGACTAATAGGTATACGGGGAGCAAGTGGATAAATGGTGTGTAGCCAATGTAGATGTGGGTTCCAATTCCTGTGATGAATGCAGGCATGGCTCCGATTGCGAGCGTATTCCAAATCCAACCTTCGCCTTGTCGAAAGCCCCACAAGGAAATCATCAGCACCAGCAATCCCACACTTATAAGGGCACTGCCAAATCCTGCTCGGTCATGGGCGATGACGGGGATCAGATTCTGACTAATGTTTTCAAGCATTTGAGGTGACATACATAAGAAGGTTAAATCGGTTGACACAAACACCTTAGATACGCCGATTGTGCTAATGACGATTCCACCTATTACGATTAAAAAGCCAAGGATCACGAACATGAGCTGACCATAAAGTCCATACTTCCAGGCTTTATCATTTTGTCCATGACAGGAAGTTGGGGAACCTTTGACTCCTTTCCCTTCTTTAAAACTAAAATAATAGATTGGGAGCAGGATTAGCCAAAATAAACCGTGTAGCCAATCAAAGTAACCATAGCCGATAAAAAGAACAATCCCAATAAATCCTATGATGGCTGCACTGTGAAAAGCAATCTTTGCCCAATGCAGGTTTGCTTTTATTCCGTGGCGTGCAAGCTGGATATAAATGATTCCTCCCGATATCATTGTCCCGGCGAGTGCCATTCGATCATGGGACATAAAGGACAAGATGAACGGGTTTACTTGTAAAAGATCCCCTCTTGATAGACCGATAAAGGATTCATCGTAAGGAAGCATCACGCTTGTAAATGCAAAATATAAAGCAATCAAACCACCAATGAAGATGGCAAGACCAAACAGAAAAGACCAGTACCAGTTTGGGTTGTGAACCATTTGAGCTTCTTCATATAATAATCTTTCATGAATTCGCTTGGGCAAACCTGGCCCCGCGTTTACATAGCCGTCTGTTAAAAGGATTAAATCGGCACCCGCGTGAATTAAGGTATCCCCTTCTTCTGGCGTCTCCACTCCGCCAGAGGTGACGACCGTTAGCTCCGGATAGAGATTCTTCAAGCGTTTAACCGTCTCTACAAGGCATTCATTTGAATTTGCCGCTTCATGCCAATATCCGTCCTCTGTTCGACGAGGAGCATTTATGACAATCCCCGCCAGAGGTGGTTCCTGATTGAACGATTCTATCTCTTCAGGGTTCATTTCATCAGCGAAGCATGATACATAAAAAGGACGCTCCGAAACGATTCTATTCTTATCTATATAAGAGGTAAACTGTTCACTTGTCCCGATAAAAGCATCCACAAAAGGGGTTAAATGCTGCACAATGATGCTCAATTCATTTTGTGTTACTTGCGTACCGATATTGGCGAATATAGGAATTTTAATGTTCGATTTTGTTAGTTTTTTAATGGCTAGTTTGAGAGGAACTTTCTCTTGATGAGTAGAAAATAGAATATGATGATTGTCCCTTTTCGGTTCTTGTTGGGATGTAGGTTCATTCATTACGATGGGTCCAATTTCTATAAAGCCAAACCCCAACTCTTGAAAGGCGTTCGTTCCTGACAAATGGGGATCAATATTGGCACTTAACCCAATAGGCGACGAAAAGGTTGTGTCATTCACTACCTTCTGTATTTCCGATGAAGGTTGCATATGTCCTAAAAATCCAATAAGTCCCCGTCCACCAGGAATAGAGGCAATCGTACTCATCGATTTATGTATGAACTCTCTGCTTGTTTTCGGCCTTACTTTATCGAGGACAAACTTTTTTAGTGGATGATAAGACCAATCTGGCATATACAACACCTTCTAAAAATAAATTTAGGCTGCTCGCTGCAGTCCTCCTCTACTTTCCTCATTAATATTCTACCATGTTTAGCTACAGAGAGAAGACCCCCTTGCTAACAAGGGAGTCCATCTTCTTTCCTAAAACGGATTTGTTGCCCACTGTGCAGAGGTTTTAATGAAGATACGTTGTTCTAGCTGGAGCAATCCGAGAATGTGTTCTGCAATATCCTCCGCTTGCATGAATTTGTTAGGGTCTCTCGGCTCGGAATCTCGTCCGCGCGTAAACTCGGTATCGACAAGACTTGGGGTTAGCACGCTAACACGGATATTGTGACGGCGCACTTCTTGCATAAGGGACTCGCTCATACCGATCACCGCAAATTTCGAGGCACTATATGCGCTAGAACCCTCGGTCCCTTTTAGGCCAGACATCGAGGAAATATTAATGATGTCCCCCTTGTTTTTCTCAATCATCCCCGGCAGTACTGCTTTCGTGACGTAAACGATCCCCATGACATTGGTGTCCAGTACCTTTTTCCACTCATCCGTTGCTAGTTCGAGAAACGACCCTCTTGCCCCAACTCCGGCGTTATTAATGAGGATATCAATCCCACCAAGTTCGTCTTCAATCTTACTGACCGCTTGTTGAACCTCACTTTCTTGAGAAACATCTGCGGTAGCCGTAACAAAGGTTGCGTCAAGATCAGTTAATTCTTTTCGAATTGAGTCGAAGCTTCCCTCTGAACGGGCAATTAACCCAAGCTCAACGCCTTGCTTCGCAAGCGCTAGGGCCGTTGCTCGCCCAATCCCTCTGCTTCCACCTGTAATCAGTGCTTTTTTCCCTTTTAAAGATTGCATCAGCCTCATCCCTCCATAAAAAGTACGTTTCCCTCATTCTAACGATAAATTTGGGTTAGTACAAAGCATACGCAATTTCATGGGTGATGATTGATTTATTATGAAGAGATAAGCCATAGTACACGGCAACCATTGAATATCCCTACAGTATATATAAACCTATTAATTTTACAAAAACAAATCTATTTCCCTGAAGTAAGGCTAGCCTCAAACAGATCAATGATAGACAAAAAGCGTTCGGCCTCGCGGAAAGTGTGATCCGCAAGCAATGGATGAATATTACTCTTGATTCTACATGCTTCAATTAACTCTCTAGCCGTCTTCTTAAAATCCCTTAGAGCAACGACGGATACACGGTTTTGGTCTAGGAATTGATCTAGAATGGGTGGCGTTTCTGATTGAGGACGCATGGAATCCAAGTCAATTGCTTGAAAAACAAGTTGGTCAAAGTCGTGACTAAATTCTCTGGCTTGCTCAACTAATTTCCTTTCGGAAGGATCAAGAAGGTGACCAATAAACTTTGAATGGTCTGCCATAATTTTTAGAAAAAAGACGTTTTCCTTAATAATGGCTTCAGGTAAAGGGATGATTCTCCCCTCATTGAGTTCTTTTAAGCGATTAGCAAAATAAGCAGCTTCTCTGCTAATGTGATCAACCAGCAATGGAAAGTTATTTGAGTGAATCTCACAACGCAAAACCAATCCCAGAACTTTTCGCTTATAAGCCCAGATTGAAGTCGCAGCCTGATACACATAATTGTTAAAATTTCGAATGAGCTGTGGATCGGAGCTTGGAGAATAACGGCTAAGCTGTTCTTCGATTCTTTCAAATAAAGTAATATGTTGCTGTGCTTCTTGGATTAGTTTTGAATCATTAAAACTGAATCCGAGGCTTAAAAACAAAGCATGTTCCTTCATAATCCTTGACCAAAAACGAATTTCATCAAGCGATCGAGAGACAAATGCATTGGACATGTCTTCACCCCTAAATAAGATTTCCCCAATTAGAGTTTATTCGCCCTATACTTATACAAATTCTTCCATCCTCCTTTTTATTTTATAACGCTCTTCATTAAGAATACTTCTGTTACCTAAAAAAGCCACCAAGTATATGGTAGCTCGATTTTAACCTCTTGTACTCTTCAACTTAAATAGGACATATTCGTTATAGAATTTCCCCGTAAAACCACGCGGGCAGCGGGCTTGTCCTGTGGAGTAAGTCATTTTAAATGCTTTGTACAATTATACAAAATACAATCCCATTTATTTTCTGTGTATTTTAATAGAGTGATAGAGGTATTATCAATATAGGTTTTTTGAAACTTTTCAGGAAGGATTCGTTGTAACGTTAACCCAATTAACGCACCGTGACTAATGATCAATATTCTTTTTCCTTTATAGGTATTAGCTATTTCTTCTAAGAATTCTACTCCTCTTTTAGATACATCTTCAAACTTTTCCATCCCAAGATCTAAATCACGCCAGTTCTTTCCCCACCTATGAATTCTTTCTTCCTCAGTGGTCCCTTCGATTTCCCCACAATTGATTTCTTGAATTCTTTTATCAAAATGACTGATAGATATATTTAGTTTCTCTCCAATGATTTGTCCAGT
This sequence comes from Mesobacillus maritimus, assembly GCF_044803185.1. GTDB lineage: Bacteria > Bacillota > Bacilli > Bacillales > Cytobacillaceae > Mesobacillus_B > Mesobacillus_B maritimus_B. The sequence goes on along the minus strand of NZ_CP085225.1, from coordinate 2,090,918 downwards.
TTCAATAGACCTTTTTAAGTCACTTGTAATCAGGATATCCCATTTTTCTTCTTCTTGGAGTAGTCTTTCCCCCATATCACACGCTTGTTGCTTTCCAACTTCACTTAAAGGAATATCTGTTACTCCCTGTGCTCTACCTAATGTATTCCATTCGGTTACTCCATGTCGAACGAGTCCTATGGTTGTCATTGCACTCCCCCTTTATTTGTTTTTCACAAATTCTAATATATAGAAGTTAAGGATAGTGTTGATTGGGATGAAAAATACTAAAGCCAAAATACCTAAACTACCGAATAATCCCTCAGTTTTCTTATGAAATGTTTGAACGTCCAACTGGAAGAGGATTATTGTTGCTATTGATAGAATTAGGATATTTATAATGAAAGAAACCCATATCCCTATCCATTTATTATTCTTTATTTTTAATATCCAAATGCTGGTTAGTGTTGAAACGAGGAAGGAGAATAGGATGATAATGAAAAACGTTGGCAACACGAAACAGTACTTTCCTCCCTTAAAAACCTTTTCTAGTCTTCCTTATCAGTAGGATTGTTATGAACAAAACAATCCCACAATGAAACATACCGCTACTCCATTATAGTCTTGAATTTTTCAATGACGGCTTCTGATAATATTCCCTCTTTTTGAAAATGACTCGTATAAACACTTAAAATCATTTCATTTTCTTCGGTCATCTCGATTTCTAGCAATATTGTATTAATGATATCTGCTAGCTCTTTGGGATTATTATACATCGTATTCCATGCTCGTACCTGCCATTCTAATTCATCACTCAATGCGGCTTGCTCGAGCTCTTCTGTTGGAACAGGTTCGTTCAATTGAGCATAGGGATCCTCATAGATGTCTGTGTAAATAAACTTAATCAGACTGCGTTCTTCTATATTATATGTAAACCGCTCATTTCCTACTGTTACAACCAGGGCCTTGGCTCCATACTCAATCTTCCCATTTTCTAAAGTAATCCCAGCCCTAAAAGATTGAATGGCACACGTCACATCCGGGGTTATGAACCAATAAGAATGATCTGGATTTAGTTGCTCCGTATATTCTGTTAAGGTGGTTTCCTCTAGCTTGTCTTCATCTCTCAACCTAACAAAAACACTAGGGCGATAATAATACGCAGCATCCATATCCTCCATTGTTATTGTCCATTCATCTTCGGGACTTTCAAACAATACTCGAAATGCATATCCATTATCGATTTTCTGCAATTCGTCGTAAACCAACCATTGCCCAACCTCGATTGGTTGATCGCTTGTTTCCGAGAAAACCTTTTTAAAAATAAAATGAATCAGCGCTTTCGTTGAAAAGCCTCCATCTGTATTGAGATACAGGTGAAGAGTGTCCCTTTCCCTCACGATGCGCACAATCGTCGAATCATGCAAACTTTCTGCAAAGATTTCCTGGACGCTGGTAGGCAAGGATATCACAGCCTGCTTTGTCTGATCATAGGCAGCATCTAATACTTGTTCAAATTCCTCCTCATGTTCTCGCATCCACTGCAAATAATCCTCGCGAACAGATTTTGGCAAGGTAGGCTGATTCAATTGCCCATTTTCTACATACTGCAGGAAACGACTAGGCAAAACCTGAACCAATTCCTTTTTCACTTCTTCAAGCTCCGCTGTCAAACGCCCCTGAAGATTTTCCCCTTCTTCTTCTTCTGCTTCCCTTAAAACCATTTCCCATTCTTCGTCCGATTCATGAATCGGCAGGAGATTACATTTCAAGAATTTTTCTTTCGCTTCTTTTGATAGATTCCACTTCAAGTCCACTCACCTCCCTTTTCTATTAATAAAACGTCGCATCGCCCACGTCGACATACATCGCTTTGCCTGTGATGGCATCAAGGGCACGAACATGACCAATGGTTTTTGGGAAAGATGGACCATAGCTTAGTGTATAGAGGGCTTTATAGGTTTCATCATACTCGCGGACAAATAATAACTCCATCTTTAGTAGGTCCTTGTAGATCCTTTTCGCTTCCTCTTGCGAGATTACTGGCATACTAGTTAGCTGCTGATAGTCAGCCTCTTCCAAAACATTCAATTGGAAATGATTGACCTTCCCTGAATGTTTTCCAATCCCAATGATTGATACACAGTCGTCCACTCGAACACCGTTAAACATGAGATGAAAATAGAACGTGTAATTGTCCTCAAACTCGATGTCATCTTCGATGGAACCTTCTACACCTATTTCTTCTAATCCCTCTACTAACGAATTCGAAATCTCTTCGAACTTCTCCTCTTCAAAAAAGGCTTCGTCTTCGGCGTCCTCCACATAATCCTCCAACACTTCGAGCCGAAACCGTTCATCTGTATCAGGGAAAAGTTTGAACATGACTTCTAACGCTTTTTGTTTAGCGGCTTCAATCCCTATTTCATTGCCGTTCTGGTCAGCCTGTTCCCCGCTAGTTACTTGCAGAAGGTGCCCACTTTTTTGACCAAAACAGAGCTTAGTAATATGAGGATCGATTTCGTCCATATCGCTATTCACAGGACCGTTAGCCTCCCGTAAGGACCAGATTTCAATCCGCTTATTTCCTTCAACAAATACCTCCAATTGTTTATGCTCAGCGGTTAAACCAATTAACTTATAGAGATTGTCATTTGGTGCATCCTGCGGAGAGATAGGTTTCCAGTCAATTTCCTCTTTCAGTACAGCCGGCTCACGCCCATCAGCTGGGATATCAAAAGCATGCTCATTCACGCTGTAGGATAGATGGAGTTTGTTGTCTCCATTCTTAAAAACCTCCTGATCAAACTTTGTGATAATGAGTTCAAAATTGAGGTGTTCCATATACGTTTCAAGTGCCTTTTCTTCAGGGATCATCCTATCTGGATAGATGATTTGATAGTCTTCCTTTTCATAAAAAAACTGCTGAACTCTCCCATTGGTTGAAACAGACACGGTAAAACCTTCACTATGTAAAAACAGTCCGTACTTATCCTCTCTTTTTTCATAAGAAATCATATAAGGATTATCTAAATCGATGATGGCAGAAAGCTCATATTCCTGCTTTTTATCAGGATGAAACGTCTCGATAAATAGGTCTGCAACTGAAACAAGCTCTTGCTTGGATAAATTTCCAGTCACAGCTTCCCCATCTAATGAGAAATTAGCTAACTCCCCTTGTTCATTCAAGGTGTACATGCCCATTTGTTCATTCGTTTTTTTATCAAACAATTCATAAACTTCATAATCAGCATACGTTTGATAAACCTCCACCGATAAAAATGGCTGTAGTAAATGTAATAGAGACTCCATCTTTTTCTCCTTTTAGAAAATCAATTTTTCCGCTTGTCGCTTAGTCTATCTTTCCCTAGACATGAATGAGCTTGCCTTTCTTCTCCTAAAAAAAGAAGCCAGACCGTTTTGTCTGACTTTCACGCAAAAAAGGCCACACACCTTACTCTATCACACCCGTACTCTTAAGAGATGCTTTAGCGTTTACTTCGAACGTTACCTTAGGATAAAGTTCTTGCCACTCTTCATTTCGTTTATTATTATGAAGTCTCGTTGCTTTGTATCTGACGCCAAAACCAAGCGGATCCACCCCTTCTTCCAGAAACTTCTTTAAGACTTCCAACACGTCTTCTTCGATAGTTTTACTAGTGGCTTTGCTGTAGGTTTGCAACTTACTAGAATCTGTATACACATCGGCTTCCTGAATAATACCCACCATTTCGATATCCATCTTTATGATGGGCTTTTGTTTGGTTTCGGTATTGATGTGAAAATGAACATTTGACGTATCGATTGCCACCGTAAAGTTCAAATCGTCATTTTTAACCCTAACGTCGAAACGTTTGGAATTATTGCTCAATAAGTTGTAAATCGTTGTTTGTTTTGGATTCAACTCGACGCGCTTTTTATTGCCGTTCACTACAATTGCACGATTAACGTCAATTCTCTTCTTGTCTTCATTTGCGAATAACACAGGTAAAATCGGATCAATTCCCCTCTCCAACACTCTCCTCCTAAAATCAAATAAATAAGTTGTCACGACAAGTGGGCTTTCGACCCCGTTCTGGTCAAAAAGGTTAAATAAAGCATGGGAACCAGCCATCTCTGATTCAGGCTCCGCTTTTAACACATTTTCGGCTGATGGTTGACCAATTGCCACCCAAGAAACCAATTGAATATCCCTTCTTCTTAGGAAAAAATCCATGATTTCCTCTAATTCATGGTGAAGAATATCTTCCCCAAAGACAATGACCTTTGCATGACCAAAATCAAGTTCCTTATCGGTTTGCGTTTTTAAGTTCCTGATGGCCGTACTGAATGATTCACTTTCCCCGACCAAATAGGTATATTCTGTACCCGATTGTTTGATTGACCCCGATGGGACCGCAAGTTTTAAAATAACTCGGTACGGTCTTTCTTCATTATCAGTGTGGTCAACTCCAATAGACAACACAAAAATCCGCTTATCGATATCCTTAAACCCACACCCTGATTGGAAAAGAAGGACGCTAACAGCAACGATGATAAAAAATGATTTTCCTAAACGCTGAATATTCTTTTTCATGACTTTGCCCTCCTTAAAATAAACCAAAAAAGGCCTATCATCACAATTAGGGAACAAAGTAAAAGATTGAAGAAATAACTTGTATATAAGGTTAGTTGGTATTCGGTCAGGTACTTTGTTACTCGGATGCTACTAAACCAAAAAAGACCGATAACAAGAAACGGCGTTACACTTTTCCCCTTCCATTTAAGACGTTTAAATTCAAGCACGCTTTTAAACAATTCTAAAGATACATGCCAGTGAATTAATAAACTTAAAAAGGAGATCGCCAAGTATAAAATCAAAAAGACAAATAGGATTCTCTCAATGACCCCAAGCTCTAATCGAAGCGTATCGCTTGTTGAAATCCATGGATATGCAATCATTTCCACACTTTCAAAACCGTTCATCCCGATTGGAATAAAATAGGTTGTAAACAAAGCTCCTGCCCCTACCATGCCAATGAATAGAATTTGTTTTAAGGTAATCTTATGGTTTTTGGTGAAAAAGCGATTGAAAACAATTAGGTTGAATCCCCCCAACAACAGATAAGTCGATGCGGACAGGGCCGAAAAGCTAGGTACATGGTAGATATGCATGACCGATTCCCTAATAAAGTCCCATTTTAGTTGAGGTGTTGTATAGGATTTTATCATGATGAGGACAATGATTGGCGTGGAGCATAGTAGGACAAATTCAATCGTATAAAGGACACTGCTTGTCTTCATCAGAATCCCATACGAGATAAAAAGCAGAAAAATACTAGTAATCCACACCAATGGCATGTCCGGTGTTAAGAACCGTTTTAGTAAAAATGAGTAAGTAACTAAAGTGATTAATCCTGCAATATACCAAGCGCTAGCCACGAAAAGAAGGAGCATGTTCGCGAACCAACGGGGCAAATATTTTTTCATCAATTCAGGTAGTCCCTGCCCAGGGAAAGAAGTGAAAAACTTTGCCACAATATAACATAAGACCATTCCTATAATAATGGCTAAAACCATGGAGACAATCGCTCCTTCTGATTTCTTTTCTAAAAGAATCTTCGGAACCGATGCCACAACATTTGCCACCATATTTACAAATACTAAATAGTAAAAATAACGGCTCATGACGTCTTCACCCTTGTTTCTTCCCTTTTCTTTTCAAAAAAGAGTTTAAAATAAGGTTCGCCAAAGCTTTCCATACTGGCCAAATACATCAAAATTCCAATGAGGCCCAGTGCTAACCCAGCCAAACCAGCTGCAGTTGCGGCAAATAGCAATAAATACCTTACAAATCGAATGGCAAAACCCATTTCATTGATTGGAATAACAAAGGTTGAAATCGCGACCAAGGCCACGATTATAATCATAATGTTCGATGCGAGAGCCGCTTCGGTTGCAGCTGTCCCTAAGATTAACCCGCCAACCGTTGTGGCTGTGCCCGTTACGGCTTTCGGAAGACGAATACTTGCTTCGGTTAGGAGCTCCATGACGATCAACATAAACAAAACTTCAACAAAAGAGGGATATGGGACCCCAATCCGGCTCCCAGCAATTGATAGTGCTAGCTCAACTCGGAATACCTCAGGATTAAACGATGTCGCTGCCACATAAAGCCCGGGTAGAATGAGACTGGTAAACAACCCAAGATAACGAAGGAATTTCGAAAACTTCGTTACCCAATACAGGCCATAATTGTCCTCCATGGACGTCATGAAATCCCAAAAAACGGCTGGGGCTATAATCGTCGTTGGAGCGCCATCCAATAATAAAACCACTTTTCCTCCTGCAAGGTTGTACACAACCCGATCCGTGCGCTCAGTCGTCATCATGGTTGGAATTAATGAGCGTTTCCGTACGTTGATTAACCGCTGTAACTGGGTTGTGGATTGAATAACTGGTTCATCTAATGATTCTATCTTGCTTTTAATCTGTTTAAGTACCCCTTCACGAACAAACTCTTCATCATAGACAATGGCTAACGACTGCTGGCTTTTCTGTCCTACTTCCACGGTTTCGACAGTAAGCGAAGGCTTATGATACCGTTGCCGAATTAAATTAAGATTCGTTATAATATCCTCACTTAGCGCATATTGAGGCCCTAGTATCGTGGGCTCAATACTCGTTTCCCTGACGGTGTCGGTATTGACTTTTTTAATATCTAATAACAAAAGCTCGTCTTTCAGCCTCACTACGACACTGCCCTTTGTGAGTTCTAAAAGGACTTGTTCTTTAGAAGTGACTTCTTGCTGATTGGGTAGTGACTTTAAATAGGCTTCTACATGTTGTTCACTCGCTAATTCAAAAAAGGGTTTAATCACAATCTGTTGAAGTTGCACAGCATCCACGACCGATCGAATATAAACCAATTCGGCGTGTTTATCTTCTAAGCGCAACGGTTTATGTAGGATATCGCTTGATGGCTTCAATTCGTTTATGAGCCACTCAAGCTCCTCTTCAACATTAGGCTTACGATTCTTAAACAGCATGTAAATTTCTCCTATTATCATGTTCAAAGTATACTAGTATCGTGTCCGAAAACGGAGTTGTCATTCATCTACTATTGGAATGCGGCCATGGACGCTCTCTTGCTTCCTTTTATATAAGACGTGGAGAAAGAGTCTAAAAAACACTGCAATAGTGCTTTTCACCCCCTAATTTGAGGGTTTTCTCGATTGATCCACTTTATGAAGCGGTGGTTTTTCTTGATTCCTTTCGAGATTTCGGGTTAATCGGCCTTATGAAGCGGGGTTCTTCTTGATTCCTTTCGAGATTTCGGGTTCATCGGCTTTATGAAGCGGGGTTCATCTTGATTCCTTTCGAGATTTCGGGTTCATCGGCCATATGAAGTGGGGTTCTTCTTGATTCCATTCGAGATTACGGGTTCATCGGCCTTATGAAGCGGGGGTTTTCTTGATTCCATTCGAGATTGCGGGTTCATCGGCTTTTAGCAGTTTTCGCTAATTTCTTAAGAAGTTCAACGTCCCCTTCCTTATGAAGCACCATTGTGTCTCTCTATATCCTCGCCAATAATCAAATAAAATCCCTGGCCAGTTAGGCGGCAGGGATTTTATAGTTTGTTTGAGTTTTTTTACGAAGGTCAGTCATACTTTTAATTGAAAAAACAGCTAACATTCTCGCCGCATGAAATCTTAAAAACTCCTCATAGAAATAAGTATACTTGAATAAATAGGCTTCTAACGGAAAAAGGCTGAGGAGCAAAAAACACCAGAATGCAAACTAGCACTCTGGTATTTCGCCCTAATTTTTACTTAAATTTCGCTCAAACGGTTCTATATAGGTTGGAAAGGCTTGTTCATAGGCGTGGCAAGCTTCTAGCACGAGTTTATCAGCAAATCGATTCCCTGCGACTTGTAGACCAACCGGTAGTCCTGCAGGCGTTAGTCCTACTGGTAAGGAAGCGGCCGGGTGACCCGTAAAGTTATAGATTTGCGTCAACATCCAATCGGTTGCAGGATTTACACTTTTCCCATTGATCAAGGATGGACCTGCTAAATGATGTTCAAAAGCTGTCGTTGCTAATACAGGCGAAAGGATAAGATCGTAGTTGTTCATGATGTTCTGGATTTCTTTCCAGACAAGGGTCCGTTTAATTTCGATTGCTTTATAATCCACCGCATTATATTTTCTTCCTATATGAATCATTTTCGCCATTCCCTCAGAAAAACTGTCTGGATCCTGGTCATAGAGTTTTCCATAGCTACCCGCAAATTTCACACACCACATCCCTGAAAACGCACGAGTCAACTCTTTTAGACTCATCTGTAAATCAACGTCCACCTCTTCGACCTGACAACCAAGGTCCACGTAATGCTGAACCGCTTGATCCACAACACCAGCAACGTCCTGAGAAATTTCATATAAGCCAAAATTACGAGTATAGGCGATTTTTACACCTTTCATATCGCGATTTAAATTCGTAAAATCCTCTCTCAGAGTCGGAACGGCATTCGGAATATTGGCATCATAGCCCTGCATAACAGAAAATAACAACGCTGCATCTTCAACCGTTCTCGCCATCGGCCCGTTATGTAAAAATGGATGCTCTGAGCCATATAAATTATCTTCCCCTTCATGTGGGATGACCCCAAAAGTTGGCTTAAACCCAAAGATTCCGGTAAGCGCGGCTGGAATTCGAATCGAACCTCCCCCGTCACTTCCTTCAGCAAAAGGTGCAAGCTTAGCGGCTACCGCTGCAGCCGAACCTCCACTTGAACCACCAGGGGTTAAGTTTTCATTCCACGGATTTTTCGTTACGCCAAACAAAGGATTATCGGTGACCCCTTTGTGTCCGAATTCCGGGGTATTAGTCTTTCCTATCACAATCCCGCCAGCAGCCTTAATTCTTTTCAAGAAAACTGGGTCCTCATCTGGAACATTGTCTTTAAAAGCGGGGGATCCATAAGTAGTGAGCAGCCCTTTTGTTGGGGTCAAATCCTTTATCGCTACCGGAATCCCCTGGAGTTTACCGACTTCTTCCCCCTTCATTATTTTATCTTCTATTAATCTTGCCTCTTCGATCGCTTGCTCATTTAAGGTCACAAAAGCATTCCATTTTGGGTTACCCTTCTCGATTCGTTCAAGGAAAGCGTTTGTGACTTCCACCGGTGAAAGTTCCTTTTGTTTCATTAAGTTTACTAGTTCGGTTGCAGTTAAATCGGTAATGGTCAATCTTTTCAACTCCTTTGTTATCATAAAAATTGAGAATACCTTTTATCTTAATAAACCGTTAGTTTTATTATAACGAAAACTAAGGCTTTTTTGGGACTGATATTATAATATTCTGAAATTATTGATGTTAAAAAAATACTAGGGGCTTGTTCAGATAAACGTTGGGCTCTTTTTAATATGGGAAATGGGACAGGGAACCTTGTCTTCTATATTTTTTGCATTGTACGTTCGATATCTGGATATTCTATTTTTGATAAAAGGAGTGTGCTTACTATGCTTGAACGATTTATTCTTAAATTTGGCATGATTTTTGGTATACTTTCTTTCCCAACATTATTTAAAAAACCGTCAGGAAAAATATGGTTCGCCTTATATTTAATAAACTGCTTAGTTAACTGGATCTTTGATAAAATTTTAGTAGAGACAAAACAAGTAACATACCCTGTACGTTTTCTACCAAAAGTCTTTAAAATTAATGTTATTTATGACTTTTTAGTGTGTCCTTACTTGTCTATTTGGTATTGTCAATCCACCTACAAATCGAATATTAAAGAAGCAATACGAAAGCTACTTCTTTTTGGATTACCACAGGCTGCCTATGAGATTATTCTTGAAAGAAAAACAAACGCTTTACTTTTTATTGGAAAATGGAGATGGTTTTATTCTTTATTTCTTGTGTTTGTCGTAAAAATCATTTCGAGAATCATGCTTATATTTATTAAAAGAAACTATGAGAAAACACCTTAAAAAATCTGTATATAAGGAAGGGCGATAAGTTCAGTTACCTATTTCCTTTGTTCTGTAAAGATACTACCTCGCTATCCTTTACCTCATCGTTTATTTAGATCGCGTAATTTTTTTGTTCATTCAGCACCGTAGCTTTACAAACATAAGCTTTGTTAACTACATTTTCTTTAATGCATACATTCTTTCCCTCTGTTTCCCAGAGGGACTATTTTATTTGCAGATTGATTTTTGGCATTTGTTTGAATCTGTATAAACTGAATAGATGGATTGCAAATCTAGTCCCCTCGTCTCTTAACAAAGCCCTACTTGCTTCGACTTAAATTTATAATATTCTGAAACCTGGTTATACTGATAAAATACTAAGAGCTTTTTCATAATAAACGTTAGTCTTCTAAATAAATTTTTGGGACAAGGTGCCTGTCCCCTTGTCCCACAGATGAGAATGGAACGGGGTTAATGCGAATAAATTGACCCTTTTTCATTGAAAGGACTATAATTATATACAGAAAGTGATTGCTTTCACTTGACCAATATAAATAACTCTAATATAATAATTTATATTGAATTAGAATTATTACAGAGTAGAACACTCTAGTAGTAATTCAAAACTACATATCTTTAGGAGGAAACAAACTATGTCATTAATTGGAAAAGAAATTCTACCATTCAAAGCACAAGCATTCAAAAACGGAGATTTTGTTGAAGTAACAGAAGAAAACTTAAAAGGTCAGTGGAGTGTAGTTTGCTTCTACCCTGCAGACTTTACATTCGTTTGCCCAACTGAGCTTGAAGATCTACAAAACCAATATGCAACTCTAAAAGACCTTGGCTGTGAAGTATACTCTGTTTCTACAGATACTCACTTTGTTCATAAAGCATGGCATGATTCTTCAGAAGCGATTGGCAAAATCACTTACACAATGATCGGAGATCCTTCTCACGTGATTTCTCGTAACTTCGACGTTCTAATCGAAGAAGAAGGGATTGCTGACCGCGGTACATTCATCATCGACCCAGACGGTGTTGTACAAGCTGTTGAAATCAACGCTGGCGGAATTGGCCGTGACGCAAGCACACTAGTAAACAAAATCAAAGCAGCACAATATGTTCGCAACAACCCAGGTGAAGTTTGCCCAGCTAAATGGGAAGAAGGTTCTGAAACACTTAAGCCAAGCCTTGATCTTGTAGGAAAGATTTAAGAGGAGCGATAAGAATGGCACTTGACGCAGAAATTAAATCCCAGTTAAACCAGTATCTACAACTACTAGAAAACGATATTCTGCTTAAAGTCAGTGCAGGTTCAGATGACGTATCAAAGGAGATGCTAGCTCTCGTAGAAGAGCTAGCATCTATGTCATCTAAAATCACTGTAGAAAAAGTAGAATTAAATCGTACCCCAAGCTTCAGTATCAACCGTGTCGGCGAAGAAACTGGCGTTACGTTCGCTGGTGTTCCGTTAGGACATGAATTTACTTCATTAGTTTTAGCCCTACTTCAAGTAAGTGGCCGTGCCCCAAAAGTTGATCAAAGTGTGATTGACCAGATTAAGAACATTAAAGGTGAATTCAACTTTGAAACGTATGTGAGTCTAACTTGCCACAACTGCCCTGACGTTGTCCAAGCATTAAACATCATGAGTGTGCTTAACCCTAATATTACGCATACGATGATTGATGGCGCAGCGTTTAAGGAAGAAGTTGAGCGCAAAGACGTATTAGCCGTTCCAGCTGTTTACTTAAACGGAGAATTCTTCAATGGTGGTCGTATCACTCTTCAAGAAATTCTTGCGAAACTTGGTGAAGGTCCAAGAGCAGAGGACTTTTCTGATAAAGGTCCATTCGACATTCTTGTTGTCGGCGGAGGTCCAGCTGGAGCAAGTGCAGCTATTTATGCAGCCCGTAAAGGAATTAAAACAGGTATTGTTGCCGAACGCTTTGGCGGTCAAATTCTTGATACCCTTAGCATCGAAAACTTTATCTCTGTAAAAGCAACGGAAGGTCCAAAACTCGCAATGGCTCTTGAAGAGCATGTTAAAGAGTATGACATTGATGTCATGGACTTGGTGCGTGCGAAAGGCTTAGAAAAGAAAGAACTCTTCGAGCTTGAACTTGAAAACGGTGCTGTTCTGAAAAGTAAATCCGTGATCATTTCAACTGGTGCTCGTTGGCGTAATGTGAACGTCCCTGGTGAACAAGAACTTAAAAACAAAGGGGTCGCGTATTGCCCACACTGTGATGGTCCATTGTTTGCAGGAAAAGACGTAGCCGTTATCGGTGGCGGAAACTCCGGAATCGAAGCAGCAATTGACTTGGCAGGCATTGTGAAACACGTAACAGTTCTTGAGTTTGCTCCTGAATTAAAAGCAGACCAAGTTCTTCAAGAACGTCTTCACAGCCTACCAAACGTAACAGTTGTCACGAACGCAGCCACTTCAGAAATCACTGGTACAGACAACGTAACGGGGATTACTTATAAAGATCGTGAAACAGGCGAAGACCATCATGTTGCATTACAAGGTGTATTTGTCCAAATCGGTCTTGTTCCGAACACAGAATGGTTAGAAGGAACACTAGAGCGCAATCGCATCGGTGAAATCATCGTCGAGAAAAACGGATCTACGACAATGCCTGGAGTTTTCGCTGCAGGAGATTGTACAGATAGCGCCTACAACCAAATCATTATTTCCATGGGATCAGGTGCAACCGCAGCACTAGGAGCATTTGACTACCTCATCCGAAATTAATGAGATATAGGTTCCAAGTGGGACATAGGGACAGGTTCATTGTCCCAGTAAGAAAGTCGCTAGATTATCTGATTGATAATTTAGTGACTTTTTTTTATGATTTTCAATACTACCTCCCTTCCCTCCCCAATTTTGGCTGATTACCGAGAATGACTAGGATTGTTCTAAATATTGACGGGTAAATTTAATGCACGGAATTATTTATAAACCTGACCTTGGTTTTTCCATAAGCTATCACTGTTAACTCTTAATGTGAATTTCATTACCACTTTGTCCACAACTCCTCCTTTATCCTATGCATACTCTACATTATCACTGTTATTTTATGGAAAGGAGATAAGTGAATTGGCAACCGTTATGCATTTGAATTTAAGGGTGGACCCCACCCAATATATTCCTCAGATACGTCAAGTCCCTGGTTATGACTATATTCATCTAGTTCGTCAACCCAAATATATGATTGACCTCTCGTTACTAAATGAGAAGGTTCATTATCTCAATGAGATTTTCTTGCCTGAAGAGTTTGTTGATAAAAACAAAGTTTCCCTTTTACATGCCCATCACGGGCAATTAGGTATCCTATTACTTCCTTTTAAGGAAAAGACCAACCTTCCGTTGGTGACCAGCATTCGCGGTAGAGATGCAACCCTAGCGAATCAACCTGTAGGTTATTTAGAAAATATGAAAATGCTTTTTGATATAGGAGAGGAGTTTTATCCTGTCTGTCAGTATTTAGCTAATAAAATTCTAGCTTGGGGCTGTCCTCCAGAGAAAATCAAAGTTCTCTACGGGGGCGTTGACCTAAGTCAGTACCAATACAGCACACCAATTTTGAAAGGTACCCAAAATATACTCTCAGTTGGCAGATTAGTAGAAAAAAAGGGCCACCATATTTTAATGAAGGCGTTTCAAAAACTAAAAATGAAATTCCCACAAGCCACTTTAACCATAATTGGCCGCGGAGAACTTCAAGAAGAGCTTACTTCATTGGCAACTCAACTAAATTTAGGAGAATCCTTCCGTCTATTGCAGCATCTTACTAAAGAACAGGTTCAAGAGTATATGAAAAAAGCTGATTTATTTTGTGCTGCTAGTTTAGAAGCGTCAAATGGAGATGTAGAAGGAATCCCCAATACCCTTAAGGAAGCAATGGCTTTAGGTGTACCCGTCCTCTCCACCAATCATGCCGGCATCCCTGAATTGATTACTCATAATCAGGAAGGTTTTTTAGTTCAAGAAAACAATGTGGACGAACTTGTAGAGGGCCTTGAATTTATGCTAACCCGACAGGAACTTTGGGAAGCGTTTACAATAGCTGCAAGAAAAAAAGTCGAACTTTCTTTTGATGCGAAAAAACAGCTGCTTTTACAAGCGAACTATTACGATGAACTGTTAGGAGGCAGAAATCATGGAAGATTTTAAAACCATTAAAGTCACAAAAGGCATAAAATCTTTAGCCATTGATAACCCTACTGCTTACCCTTTAATTGGGATGGGCTCACAAGGAGCGGTCTTTAAACTGTCAGACGAAAAATGCGTCAAAATTTACACCGACTCCATTCAAGCCAAAATGGAAGCAGAAGCCCTTAAAGCTGGACAACATTTCCCCTTCTTCCCAAAATTATTTGACACTGGTCCAAACTATATTGTGATGGAATATTTTAATGCTCCTACACTAAAAGAGTACCTTCGGAATTCCACCTATATCCCGGAATCTATTACTCGAAAACTCTTGACGATACTGAGAGAAATGAAAAAAGCAAAATTCACGATGCTTGATGCTCCTCTTAGACACATTTTTGTCCTTGAAAATGAAGTATTAAAAGTTGTTGACCACGTAAATGCGTTCAAAAGAATTCACCCTGTCCCGCTAAAGCTGTTAAGGGACTTAAACATTATTCTATTAAAAGACTCTTTTTTATCCAGAGTAAAGCAACTAGAGCCAGAAACGTATCAACTATGGGATAACTATTTCAAAGACAACCGTTTCGATTATAAAAACATTCCGGTTACCTCGGGCGGATCAGGCAAAGGTGTAAAGGTTGAAAGCTCTGTTACTCAACCTCTTATCGGCAAAGGGCATCAAGGAGCAGTCTATCGAATTGCTGAAGATCAATGTGTAAAAATCTATGGGAAACCAGAACATTGTAAACAAGAAAAAGACGTGCTTTTATCCAATCAGCATTTGTCTTTTATCCCAAAGGTTCATGAAACAGGCTCCAACTATGTACGAATGGAATATTTACTTGGACCCAACTTAAATCAGTATCTAAAAAAACAATCTCACCTATCAGAGGATATCACCCGGCGCCTATTAAACATCTTGTTAACGATGAAGGAGGCAGGCTTTAAACAAATTGATGCCCCCTTAAGACATATTTTTGTAACCAACCAAGGGTTTAAATTAGTCGACCACGTCTATTCGTTCTCTCGTGAACAAGATCGGCCAATCGAGTTATTTCAAAACCTCCACGAAAGAGGGTTCCTGGACACTTTCCTTGAGCACGTAAATAAAATAGACCCTTACACCCATGCCCAATGGACGAAAACACCAATTCCTTTAGTGAAAGAAGAAGACATGATCGGTATAGAGTTTAACCAGAATCAACCAAAATCAAAGCGACCAAAAAAAAGAAAAAAAATGAGAGATCAAAAAAAATGAGCATTTTAGTTACAGGAGCTGCTGGATTTATCGGGTTCCACCTTGCAAAAGAGCTACTAGCACGAGGGAGTCAAGTGATTGGTGTAGATAATCTTAATGACTATTATGATATCCATTTAAAGAAGGACAGATTAGAGATTTTAGAAAAGGAGTCCAATTTCCAATTTTTCAAAGTAGATTTGGCCAATCAAACTTCTTTAAATTCAATATTTGAAAATCACTCCATCCACATTGTTATCAACCTAGCCGCCCAAGCCGGAGTTCGTTATAGTATTAAGAATCCTCGTTCCTATGTTTATTCGAATCTCATGGGATTTACAAATATTTTAGAGGCTTGTAGAACTTTTCAAATCAAACACCTTATATATGCCTCATCGAGTTCAGTTTATGGAGCCAATTCAAAAATTCCGTTTTCAACAAAAGACTCAGTCGATCATCCAGTCAATCTGTATGCCGCCACTAAGAAAGCGAATGAATTAATGGCCCATGCGTATAGCCATTTATTTAACATTCCAACAACTGGTCTTCGTTTCTTTACCGTGTATGGACCTTGGGGAAGACCAGATATGGCTTATTACTCATTCACTAAAGATATTATCGAAGGGAATAAAGTGAAGGTATTTAATCATGGAGAAATGAGTAGAGACTTTACTTTTATTGATGATATTGTGGAAGGAATCATTCGATTGATTCATTGCCCACCGAAGCCGAACAATCGATGGGATCGAGAACATCCCGAACCCGGTTCAAGTTATGCCCCTTACAAGATTTATAATATCGGAAACCACCATCCAGTAAAGTTAGTTGATTTTATTAGGATTTTAGAAAAGACCATTGGAAAAAAAGCGCAATTGGAGTTGTTGCCCATGCAACCCGGCGACGTTAAGGAGACCTACGCGGATATTACTGATTTACAGAAGGATTTTGGATTCTCCCCCAAAACAACCTTAGAAGATGGTTTAAGTCATTTTGTAAACTGGTACACACAGTACCATCAAAATAAATAATAAAGTCAATAGGAGGGCAGGACATTTCATCGTCATGTAAGCTTCTTGTTTCATTTTATAATTGGCATGGAACAAGTACCTGCCCCCCTAGGTCTTTTAATAGGAATGAACAAAAGCGGATTGACCACTTAACGTCCCCACTGCCTCCTATAGGATTATTTTCTCCTTAAGATAATGATAGACCCCCTCTTCATCGCAAGTAAACTCTGTAATGTCATCGACCACTTCTTTAATTCGCTCGTTTGCATTTTTCATCGCGACGGAATAGCCAACGAACTGCAACATTGGTAAGTCATTGTCACTATCCCCAATTGCAAGCGTTTCTTTTTTCGATAAATCAAAGCGATTTAACATCTGTTGAATTCCTGTTGCTTTATTCACGTTTGCGACCATCACTTCGACATTGTGGTCAGAAGAGATTGAAGTCGTAAAATTGATTTCTTGTTTTAATTGTTCTAATTCATGCTTCCAACAATTTATATGCTCTTTTGTCCTTGCAAAAAAATAAAACTTTGAAAACTCAGTTCCTTCAATCTGATTCTTCCAATCAATTTCTTCTTTTATGGCTTGTTTACGTGAAAGCCACTCATTGATTCCAACGGATTCTGGTTTCGGATCTCTAATTTCATTTAGAACATATTGTTGATCCTGTTTTAAGGTAATTCTAGGTGTGCCGTATGGGAAAAGCTCGTAATAGACCTTATTTTCTCGCGCCTTTTCAATAATAGTCTCCACCAATTCATGACTAATGGAATGTTGAAAGACGGCTTCACTCCCGACATACCCCGCCATTCCATTTGATGTAAAGTACCCATCCACTTGAAACCCTTCTGGCACCACTCCCTCTATTTCATCAAACGCACGACCTGTTGCAATAAAGACGAAAATTCCCTGGTTTCTTAGTTCATCAATCACTTCTTTTGTATGTATACTGACCTTATTTTGATGATTTAAAATCGTTCCATCCATATCTAAAAAAATGGCCTTAGGTTTGATTTTCACTTCTAATCCCCCTATTTTCGATAATTGAGTTATTTGGCTAGTATACACAATACTATATCCAGCCTCAATTATTTCAGTTTTAGCTGCTCTTAGGGGATAAATTTTGTATGTCAATTAAACCTCACAGAAGAAAAATTTGAAAATATTCACAGTTTTTCCAGTCGCGAAAGGATGCGTTTCTGGAGAAGTATTTTAGCAACATAGCCTCCTCACATGAAGTCCTCTTCGTTTAAACGGAGAATCACCTATCCTGATTTGATGTTCTCCTTTCTATTAGCGATACAGAAAAGAAATACCGATGTATTGGCTGCTGGTGCTTATCATCCACTTTTCTCATAATAGTCACCTCGGATTGACTCTCTTTTCCCTCTTCATTGTTTCCGGTTGTCCTTTAATTTACTGGAACATTTTTCCAATCTAAAAGTTAGGCCATTTAAAGTGGGTATCTAAAACAAAAAGCCGCGTGGATTTCCTTAGCCACGGAGCTGTCTGTTTTAAAGGAATTTTCTTCTCGTCATAGGCTGAGTTACCAGCCCCTTGGAAAACCCGTCAACGTTTTTCCGCCTATTTTTCATGGATTTCTGTACCTAAATGGGGGTTCTTCCATATGATGCTATTGTAATAACTAATAGTACCATTTTAAGAAAGGAAAGGTGTTATATGAGAAAAAACAACAGACCCATCCAGGGCCGACAAGTGACTCCAAATCCAATCGGACCTGAATGTATCCGTGTTACAAAAGTATATGACTGGGTTGTACTGACAAATCGTGATCGGAATAAAGTACCTATTCCTGAGGAATGCTTCGCACAAATCGAAAATTGCCGTCATCAAGGAAGCACAATCACAGCGACATGTTCAGAAGTAGAGGGCACTCGTGACTGCGATTTCGTTGGTTCCCGTCCAGCACCAGAAGATTTTGGACCAGGGGCTCAAATTGTTACTCTTGCTTTCCATGTTCATATGCAAGTTCAATTCTTATGCGATGGGGCGCTTCTTCCAGGATGTACTTTTGTTGTACCAGTTAGTTTCGTAGACGATGTCATCTTGTGCTTCCCAGAAGGAACAGAAATCAACTGTAATATCTTTGACGTTCAATGCTCTGTTGTCTTGAATCAAATGCTTGGCAACATGGTTATGCTCGATGTTGTTATGTGTAAAGACGTACAGGTAGAAGCAGAGGTAAAGCTTGAAGTAGAAGCGAAATTCTGTGGACCACGTGCAATTGTACCAATTCCAGAAGAAGAAGTTACTTGCCCAATTCCAACCTTCCCGCCGCAATGTCCGACATTCTTCCCACCATTGAACTGTGAATGTCAAGGTGCTGCTGAATTTAGCGGAACAGCAACAATTGGTTATGCTGAAATTGGGTTGGCTCCATCTACACCAACTGGACAATTGGATCTAACAGCTATTGTTTGTGACCAATGTACACTTGCTGGCAGCAGTTTAACTGCTACATTCGTAGATACACCAGCTCCAACCCCAATCGGCACTCCTGACGATGACTTAGACCAAAGCTTCACGTTTACTGCGACTGAATTTGAACAGCCAGAATGTATTGGTGATACAACGTTAACTGTGGAAGGAACAGGTACGTTTACACCAGCTGGCGGGGTACCGGAAAATGCAACCTTTGCTCTTACACTAGTGGACGTTAGTGGTGCAGACGCATTGACACTCGTTATTACTGCTCCATCTGCAATCGTAACTATCCCACTAACAGTGGCAGCAAACGCGGGTCTAGAAGTAGAAGTAGACGATTGCGACCGCTTTTAGAGATTGAATGAATGATAAACTAAAAATGATAGGATGTTAATACCGGGGTAAGACACGAACCCCCGGTTTTATTTTTATCAGTTTCGTTATTGAGGTATATAGAATCAAACTAACTAAGACTGAAAACCTATGGTGGAGGCAAATCATATTATTCCCCTAACCAATTAGTATGGTTTTACTTCTATACAGAAAGCTTTTAAAAAAAGGGAGTGTTTAAATATGGCTTCAGGCAAACTACGTCGTAAAATTAGAAAAAAATTAGGGATGGCTAATCCCCAAACACAGTACCAAAAAAAAGCAACACCTAAGTTACAGCCCGTACAGACCGTACCAACGAAAAGTTGTTGCGGACGAGGCAGATAGTCGGCCACTTGTTGTTCATTTAACAAAAACGGTTTATCAAGAAATAATTTCACACTGCCAAAAAGAACTACCGTTTGAAGCGTGTGGTTTATTGTCAGGAAGCAAAGGGCTTGTTAAAGGCGTTTGGAAAATGAGAAATCTCCATCGCAGCCCTTATTCCTTTTCAATGGACCTAGATGAAACGGAAAAGGTTTTTACGAAAATGGAGAGACAACAACAACAGTTTATGGGAATTTATCATTCTCACCCTACGGGTATTGCTTATCCTTCCCGTGAAGATATTTTATACAATAATTGTCATGATGTGGTTCACTTTATTGTGTCACTTGCCTCCAAAAAAGCGGTTGTAAAAGCATTCAAATTTGAAGGATTCAAAGTTATCCCTTACCAAATACGTGTTACAGGTGATTAATGACCAGTCACCTGTAACACATTTTTTACTATAATAGAATGTATCTCAGAGTGGGGTTCATTTCCGGATATTATTTTTCTTCCACTCCAATACGGTCTTTGCATGATCAAAATGCTCCCCATCAATTAACATATCAAGCGAATGTCCAAAATCAATGGCAACCTTCTGGGTGGCATTCGCAATTTTCGGTGCTAAAATGGTTGCTGGTATGCCAGCAGAAATAAGCGCAACCTCCCAATCATCAATGGCAGAAACAATATTAACAACATTTTCGATTTCGATATCACTATTGATTGCTACAGTGTCGACCACTTGCACTCCTTCCCTATGAAAAATAGTGGATGCTTCTTTTACACGGCGACCGATGAGGATAACTTTCTTTTTCCTGAGCCATGGCCAGATATCTGTTTGTTTAAGGTAATCTTGAAAAATCCACGCACAGCAACATGTACTCGGGGTAAAGTTTAGTTGTTGAAAGACTGTCTTTGTTTGTTTTGCCCAAAATTCCAACCTCGATGGTATAATGACCCCAACCACATCAGCCTTATCTAATGCGGTAGCAAGCTCTGCTTTTATTTTTTGATAAGAGGAGAAGACCCCTGCGTACTTTTCATATCTTTTAAAATCCTGAACCAACCAAGTATTCTCCGGCCAGCTTAAATAACTGATTTCTCCTATTCCAAAGCGAGCAAGTGAAAATCCTTTTTTGTCTGCCACGGCCCTGTCAATTATATTCAATACGGTTATAGGTTTTAACAGATTTTTTTCGTATAGGTATTCAGGCTTTTTCAATTTTCCTTCTCCCCATTGGAACTAACTTTTTTTAATGAGGACACTGAGATTTTATTATTCGATCTAAACTCAAGTTCATCATTGATAAAAAAGACAAATGCTTCCACACGAATCGTTTTGTGATCGTAATCTAAGAGACTAATTTGTAGGTTGGACAACGATTCTGTTTGTCGAGGAGGAATGTCGATAGATTGAATGGGACAAATCCAGATCTCTCCTTTTTCCTCGAACTCATCTATCCATTTTTCGTTCATGTAAAGCCAACCTTTTGCTCCGTCCTGATTTGATACTCCTTTTGTCTGTGCAAAATTATGCGGTAAAATCTGCCCAGTTACTTTTACATTTTTAGAAGGCGTGGCTCTGATACAAATGACAGGATTCTGAAGAATTTCAGTCCCAATATTTTTTATATGGAGATGACTAAGAACCTGAATTTTTTGATTTTCTGCTTCATCAATTATAAGGTTATAGTCAAAAAACACCTCTGCTTCCTTAGTTTTCGTTACATTTGTTTTATTCAAATTTGAATTTTCCTTTATAGCTTTTCGTTCCATCTCCTGAACGGATTTTCCGGAAACTTCGGTATCGGCTGCTGATGAAAATATATAAAGTAGATTTTCAACTGGGACAAATGAAAAGAATGATAAGGGCGATTTCCCAAGAAACTTTGCAAATATTCCGGAGGTTATGGAAAGTGCGTACTTTTCCCCATAACTATTCCAAAACTCATCGTTCGAAATAACAGGGGACAAGATTTGGAGTTTTAAAGTGGATGAATCATAGCTTCTGATTGGATCATTCAATTTAAATTTCATATTCATTTTTTTGCATTCAGACTGAATCGCTTCTACTAGTTTTTGGTCTTGGTATTTTGAATAACTCGTTAACTCTAGGAGTGGTTCTCTTATATTTGGTACTTCCAGCAAGGTAAATTTCAGGTGAAAATCTGCAGCTTCCACACCTCCCTTTTGCCTTGTTAAAAAAACTTCTGCACCACTTTCTTCCAAAAATCTTTGAATTTGCTTAAGCACATTTCTTTCCAAATGAGGTTTTCTGAATGGATGTGGCAATCCATTTTCTTCTGAAGAGATGACAATTTTTTTCTTTGGTAATGGAGACGTCAATTGAACACTTTGATTTAAAGTATCTAAGGTGACATCAAAACCCATTTCACGGAAAAAATATTGAAAAGCAGGCAAAGCTTCATATTTAACCTTGCCTTTCTCCTTCTCTCCTACTTCAATTCTTAAGTCCATTCCGAGTCCCCCTCTTCTCAATACAGGTTTTAAATCCTCCCCAAAGGATTACACAGACATTCCCATTGATACTATATGCATGAAACAAAAAGAGATGCTTCAAATCGGTCTAAGGCCTTAAAGGAAATAAATGACGGAAGTTTCTTTGAAAGGGATAAATGAACCAAGTAAAAATGAACAAATACCCATTCTCTACATATAAATATATATAAGAATCCATTTGAATTTTGAGCATGTTAGTTCATTTATAATAGTAAATGTAACCTCGTTTAATTATTTAAATGTTAACAAAAGGAAGTGTTATTAGATGCTGTCAAAATTTACTTCTGATAAAGTTGTACAGCTAGAACAGATGATTATTCATCTAAAGTCTGAGCTTTCACACTATAAGTTGAAAGTAAAGGAACTTGAAGAGATTGGGGGGAATAATCAAAGGAAAAAGTTAAAGGAGGAGAATCGTACATTACTAAAGGAACTTGAAAAGGCCAAGGATTTAGCTCAACTAACAGATCAAGAGAAGCGACTTCTTGAAGATAAATTTTCTAAGCTTGAAGGTCAGAATAACCATTTACAAGCTAAACTAGATTCACTTCATAGTAAGCTATCAGGTTTTGAATCTAAAAATAGGGATTATGATTTTCTCGAAAATGAATTGAGCTATTTCAAAAATTTGTTTAACGAAGATTTCGGTGAAAGAATAGATGGGTACTTTAAAGAACTCGACAGCAAGTTTTCAACCATGATTTCACAGTTAACTCCCAAAAATGAAGATGATTATTTAGAAACGATAGAGAGTGTTCATTCTGATATTCAAAATTTATTAAATACCTTTAATCAATATAATAGTCATGAAAACCTTGTAGAAACCATTGGTGAAGTTAACGAAACTCTTCCAATTTTACAAGAAATGATTGATAGGGTTACGAATAAAATAGAGTCCTTTTCAGAACAATCAAATCATCAAAAAGAAGAAACAAATCTTATGGAAACTATATCACACCTGTCAGAAAAGGTAGATTCATACAATCAAGAAATTAACAAATTAACTACTACTATAAATGATCTGACATCTAGAGAATCAGATTTGAGGAAAGAACTCTATCAGTTAGATAAGGCGAACACATTACATGAAGAAAGGGAAAAACAATTAAAAGCCGAAATTCAAGACTTGAAACATACCATCTCCCTTTACACTAAAAAAGAAGATCAATACGCTCAAGAAGTTGATACTTTAAAAAACAAAGTGTTTACACTTGAATCTAAAGAAAGCTCGCTTTTACAGGACATCACTCAGCTCAATGAAACCATTGCTAATTATTCGGTGCAAGAAACAAGTTATACACAAAAAATCGAAGAATTGAGTCTTACAATTTCTGAGATTTCATTAAGGGAAAAGAACTTAAAAGATCAGCTTAGTCAAATACAGCAGTCCCTTTCTGAAGAAATAGACAATCAGAATAACTATGTTCAAGAAATTCAAGCTCTGAATGATACAATCTCCACGCTTTCTTCAAAAGAAAAAGAGCTTAATGAGCAGTTGGGTCAAATGCGACAGTCCCTTTCTGAAGAAAAAGGCAACCAGAACAACTATGTTCAAGAAATTCAAGCTTTGAATGATACAATCTCCACGCTTTCTTCAAAAGAAAAAGAGCTTAATGAGAAGCTGGATCAAATGCAACAGTCCCTTTCTGAAGAAAAAGGCAACCAGAACAACTATGTTCAAGAAATTCAAGCTCTGAATGATACAATCTCTAGGCTTTCTTCAAAAGAAAAAGAGCTTAATGAGAAGCTGGATCAAGTGCAACAGTCTCTTTCAGAGGAAAAAGACAATCAGAATAACTATGTTCAAGAAATTCAAGCTCTTAATGATACAATCTCCACGCTTTCCTTAAAGGAAAAAGAGCTTAATGAGAAGCTGGATCAAATGCAGCAGTCCCTTTCTGAAGAACAAGGAAACCAGAACAACTATGTTCAAGAAATTCAAGCTCTGAATGATACAATCTCTAGGCTTTCTTCAAAAGAAAAAGAGCTTAATGAGAAGCTGGATCAAATGCAGCAGTCCCTTTCAGAGGAAAAAGGCAATCAGAATAACTATGTTCAAGAAATTCAAGCTCTGAATGATACAATCTCGAAGCTTTCTTTAAAAGAAAAAGAGCTTAATGAGAAGCTGGATCAAATGCAGCAGTCCCTTTCTGAAGAAAAAGGCAATCAGAATAACTATGTTCAAGAAATTCAAGCTTTGAATGATACAATCTCGAAGCTTTCTTTAAAAGAAAAAGAGCTTAATGAGAAGCTGGATCAAATGCAGCAGTCCCTTTCAGAGGAAAAAGGCAATCAGAATAACTATGTTCAAGAAATTCAAGCATTGAATGATACAATCTCGAAGCTTTCCTCAAAGGAAAAAGAGCTTAACACACAATTAGATCAGGTTAATAAGGAACTTCTTGATGAAAAAGAGAAAGAAAAAAGCTACATTCAAGAAGTCGAGCAATTGAACCAATTTATTGTGCATCATTCTAAAAAGGAAACCAACTATCATCAAGAAATAGATGCCCTGAAACAGACAATTGAAGAAATGAAATCACCTAAAGAAACTCCTAAAGAACAAAAGAAAAAAAGCCTATTAGAAAAGAGACAGAAAAACAATACAGCAAGCATGCAAAAAAACTCTAGGGATATCTCATCAAAAGGATTCGACTCCATCCCAAAAAAGAAGCATAAAGATGATCAACAAAAAAACCAATCAAAATTTAAGTTTCCGTATAAAAAATCAGAGACTGTTTTAACGAATAATACCCTCCTCGATCACCATTTTACATCCAATAAAAAGAAATATATGGAAACTGGTTACACATCTCAAAATAGTAAAACTCAGGGGATAATCTCACTTGGAAAAGACTTCTCAGACCAAAACAAACCGAATCAATCGCTTAATTCCTTAAATTTGTTTTATCAGAAAAATCCTATTTATAAAAAGCCAGGAACTCAACCAAATACCATTAACCCGTTCAAATTTAAAAAATAAAATGAATATGCCCCAAAAAGATTTGCAAAACTTTCAGTTTCCACTTCCAGGGAGCTCCACAGCTATTCAAAATACGGAATGGAAACATAAGGAGGTACTATGATGAATAATCGTCCTTACATTTCAATTATTTTCCCGGCTAAAAATGAAGGAGATAACGTAAAAACTACTCTTGATTCGTTGTTTTCCGTACAAACCAGCTTTCCTTTTGAGGTTATTGTTATTAACGATGGTTCTACAGATCAGTGTTGTGACTTCCTGAAAATACAAAAAAACAACAATATCTCACTAATTGAAGCAGATGGTGTTGGTGTAGCGAATGCACGAAATCTTGGTGCTCAAAATGCAGTTGGAGAGTATTTATTTTTTTGCGATGCCCATCTTGAATTCGAGGATTGGTGGATTGACAGACTGCTAGAACCTTTGTTGGCAAACAAAACAGACGCAGTAGCACCCGCTATTGCATCTTTCGAAAAACCTAATTTTATTGGTTACGGGCAAACGCTGAAATTTAATCTTAGAATAAAATGGAATGAACAACAAAGCGACCTCTTTGAAACAGCCATTTTGCCAGGTGGTTGTTTCGCCATTTCAAAAGAGGTCTTTGATAATGTTGGAGGATTTGAAACTGGATTTAGAACCTGGGGCCATGATGATATAGAATTATCCATTAAGCTATGGCTATTCGGTTATCGTTGCCATTGCCAGCCACAAGTGAAGATTCTCCATCTCTTCAGAAAGGCCCATCCGTATAAAGTAAGCTATAATGATGTCTATTATAATTTATTACGGATGGCCTATTCCCATTTCACCCAAGAGCGCATTCAAAAATGCAAAAAATTGATCCTCCACGGGAAGGCAGAGCAAATTGAATCTGAAGTCATTCGAGATGGGGTCACAAAGCAAAGGAGAAAATACTTTAAAGAACGTAAGCGAAATGATGATTGGTATTTTCATAAATTTGGGATAAACTTTTAACCTATATCTATATCGGAAAGCTTTTCCAAAATACATCTTTTTTCCGTCATCTATCACTCTGATCCTGTATGTTCAAAGCACTGTAATATAATCCCTTTTTCATCTAGAAATACTCGGCATTAAAATTGACCAGTCCATTCTCTGGGTGAACATTGAGAGCTAGAAAGAGGGGATCAAGTGCTTTTTTTAAAAGACGGTCGAATCGCCTTTCCAATATCCTATTATGTCTCATAGCATATTGTATAGTATGTAATGATTTCATAGGGAGGACATGATGGAAATGAACCCTTTTAACACAAAGGATGATTCACATGGTAAACGACCGGGAAAGCGGCTGCCTCTAGCCACTCAGCTGCTCAAAAAACAAAGTCAGAAGCCTGTCGATAAGAAACCGTCGTTTAAGCCAAATCGGCTGCTCAATAAACCCACGTCAAAGAATTTGGAAAATCAGCAGAGTCCAAAACAAAAACAGCTATCCCTTGCTAAACGAATGCTCAACAAGCAAAGTCATCAGCTCCAAGGGAATGCTGGAAAGCTCCAACAACCAAGTCCTAAGATTAGAAATTCCTCTAATTGCCAAGAAGTTAGATTTTTTACACCAAAGGAGATTCTAGAACTTGCTCCACAGCAAGACAAAGCCATAATGGAATTAATACTCAACAGACTTCCTTTGAACTACACTATTCCAGATCGTAAATTTGTGCAAATATTTGAATCTTTAATAGACCCTAGTCTTACCCAATAGCCTTATCAACTTGAATAAGCCCCTGAACTTAAATCGGGGGCTTTTCTTTTCTGTATTGTTCGAAACATCATTGAATAATACCCAATGTTGTAAGCATTCTAATGAAATGATTCCCATATTGAGCTGGACTATAAAGTGTTTTTATATGGGTTAAGGCAGCTGAGCGTATATTTTCTCTTAATTGTTTATTTATCATGAGTTCTTTCGCTTGTTTCTCCGCTCCTATAACATCGCCGAGCTTATAGTATTTACCGGTTTTGTTATCGATGATTGAATTTTTCACTCCATCAGAATCTGTGGTGAGTACAGGGCAGCGGCAGCTCATTGCTTCAACAATCGCATAACCAAACCCCTCTACCTTTGAAGTGGAACATAGAAACCCACCAGAATCACCTATCATTGAAAAATAATCAGCCATTTGCTCGTGAGGTACATTTGTAAGAATATTAAGGTTCTTCTGTAGATTCAATTGTTTTATCATACGATTAAAAGCCTTCCTCTCTTCTGAAGACGCCAAGGTATGATCTTCAAACATGTATAACTTTATCTTTGGATTATGGAAATGTATTAAACGGTGGCCAATTCGCAAAAATTCTCGCCAATTCTTATTGTCTTCTATTCGCCCCGTCCATCCAATGATTGGGTGCCGTTTTGTAGGAATTGACTTGTAGGTAAACATGCTAGAATCAAAACAATTGTGGAAGATAAACTTGGGAAATGATGGGTAATGTTCACTCAGAATTTGTTCAATATGTGGAGTTATCGAACTTAATATCCCATTGGCGTACTTAGTTACATACGGATAGGCATTTATCAACACTGACCTTGCTACATGTTGTGCTCCTAACCCTTGAATTTCTAAAATAAGATTTCCTTCAAACCCAAGGTCCCTGAATCTTTTAAGTGACAGGTAATCTGAAGTAATAATGATCGCACTATATTTCCCCTTATCAATAATTCGCTTTATTTCATCATCTTCATTTGTGATAAATGTTGGCGCTTCATGATTATTTACCAGTTCTCGTTTCTTTTGATAATAGAGGAAGTGACAGTTAATATTCTTCCTTCTTAGTGCAGTGGACCTTTGGCGATTTAAAGTCTCCACTCCACCACTAGGAACATAATAAACGAATAATATATTCAATACCTTCCCCCCACTCATTTCTTAGCTAGAATCGTTGTCTGTCTGCATCTCCTAAAGGTTTATTCCCATTTGAGAAATTAATGACAGAACTTTTAAATAAAACCATCATTCTATTTTCCTACGATAAAAATCAAGAATATCTTTTAATGATGTATCTAATGAAAAAAAAGGTTGCCAGCCTAATTGCATGAGTTTTACTGGCTCTGCAACAATCGACGGCTCTATTCGTTGATTCGACTTTGTCTTCACCTCAAAGTCTACGGCTGCTATTGATTTCAAAACATTGATGATTTCTTCAAGCGAACGTTCTTTTCCTGATGAAATATCATAAATTTCTCCAGGCACTCCTTTTAGTAATAGTGTTTCATAGGCACTCACCGCATCTCTTACATCGATAAAATCACGCAAAGCACTGAGGTTATTCACCTCTAGAGTCCTGTCTGCTTTGTTATTTTCCATTGCTACAATTTTCTGCGCGAAGATAGAACAAACACCATTTGAGCAGCCAGGTCCAATTAAATTAGATGGTTTGGCAATCACAATATGCATGTTGTACATGACTCCCCAGGATTGGGCAATTAGGGTCTGCAGCGTTTTACTTAAACTATATGGATGAGTAATTTCAGACATATTTGTTGGGTTAAATTGAAGGGCTGATCCAGCAACTAGGATTTTGCAGAATGGTACTTCCTGACGAAGGGATTCAATTAAATAAGCAGTGGACATGGAGTTCGTTTCTAGAGAAGCAATAGGATCAAGCCAGGACTGGCCTACATGGTTTTGTCCAGCTAAGTGGAGAACATATTGGGGTTTTACCTTTGTTACTAGTTTTTTTACTTCATCCTTATTCGTTAAATCACAACCTTCTATCTTTAACCCGTTTAGAAAAAATTGATTTTTTCTTATAACGGCCGTCACATCAAAACCTGCATTTAAGAAATGTTCACATGCATGCTGTCCTGTAAATCCACTTCCCCCTGTTATCAACAGCTTAGGCTGTTTATTCATCTACTTTGCCCACCCAATCTCTTAAATCCAATAGCATTTGCTCATAAGATGGAATAGAGTAAAGAAAATCTGTCCTTGTGTTTATAATGGTTCGGTCGAGGGTGACTGCCTCATCTGGAATGATATTCACATCGTCTTTTTCAAAGACCTTCTGTATTAATTTTAATAGTGAATATTTCGAAATTTTCAGTTCTGATCCTAAATGGTACAATCCAGTAACCTTCGACTGGATCATTGCTTCGGTAGCCTTGGCTAATTCAACTGTTGTTACACCATTCCAAAAAACCCTTTTAAATCCTTTGATTTCACCTACTTGCTTCATGAACCATAGAAATAAACCAATCCCATCATCTTTCAATTCCGGACCAATTATCGATGTACGAATGGTCAAGTGTTTGTCGCTAAAAATTTCCCCTAATTGTTTAGTTTGGGCATATACCGAAGTACCATCTGGAATCTCATTTTCTGTATAATCACCCTTTTTCCCAGAAAAAACGCAATCTGTACTAATTTGAATTAATTTCCCTCCCTGTCTCTCCATTAATTTAATTAGTTGATGTGGTAATAAACTGTTCACCTGGAATGCCAATAAAGGATTCTCACTTGCATAATCATTTAAAATACCGACACAGTTGATAATAATCTCAGGTTTTATGTTTTCAACAATTTCTTCAATTCTTGTAAAATCCGTAACATCCAAATAAATCCCATTTTTATCATTAGGATCTCTTGAGGTATAGAAAACTTCATACTGGGGTTTTTGTTTGAAATATTCGGTCATTACATGGCCAGCCATCCCTTTCCCCCCAAGGACCAGTAGTTTCATTTATATAAACCCACCTTTCAGGAGCATTTCCTTAATCTCAACTTTACTCATTAATCCATTACTAGAGTTATAATTTTCAAGATTCACGGGCTTATATTTAGCATAATGTTCCTTAAGACCTTTGATGTGGATTGCTGGCAAAATAACAAAATATTCATCATCATATGCGACTGTCATTGTACTTTCGTAACCAGATAGGAGCAATTCATGAATTTTCTCACCTGGTCTTATACCAAGTATTTCAACCTCAACATTTTCTACATTTGAAGTTTCAATCAGTACCTTAGCCAGGTCCAAGATTTTGCATGTAGGCATTTTCATCACAAAGATTTCCCCACCGAAGCTTTCAAAGGTTGCCTTAAATACCAATTTGATTGCATCCTGGACAGTCAAGAAAAAACGTGTCATGTTTAAATCTGTAATTCCAACCTTTTGCTTCTCATGAATTGCTTTTTTAAATACATGGATCACACTTCCATTCGTGCCTAGAACATTTCCACCTCGTATACAGACGAACCTTGTTTTTGTCTTTAAGGTGTTTGCATGAATAATCAGCCTCTCTCCCATTGCTTTTGATAGTCCATAAAAATTGGAAGGATCTGAGGCTTTGTCTGTTGATATATATACAACTTTATGAACATTACATGCTATTGCTGCATCAATCACATTCTGCGTTCCAATGACATTCGTTTTCAATGCTTCGATTGGTTGGTCCTCACATACCGGAACATGCTTTAAGGCGGCAAGATGAAAAAGATAATCTACATCTTGACAAGCTTCGGTTATAGAATCTTTTTCTTTAATATCCCCAATAATAAAATTCAATTTTGGGTTATTGTCAAATTCTTGTCTCATGGCAAATTGATTTGTCTCATTCCTTGAAAAAATACGGATTTCTTTCGGTTTATATGTTAGTAACTGCCTGACCAATTCATGTCCCCATGAACCTGTACCGCCGGTTACTAAAATGGTTTCATTTTCAAACAACTTGTGTCCCTCCCAAAAGTATTTTTAGCACTTTATCAGAAACGTTTTTATGATCATACCCTTCAGGAATAGTCCATGTTTTAGGTTGATTTACCATAACATGAACACAATTAACTATTTGACTTGCATCAATTCCAGATAACATATTACTTCCACACTCGATTGTCTCAGGTCTTTCCGTAGTTTTTCGAATCGTAACCGTTGGTACGTGAAATAAACAACACTCCTCTTGAACCGTTCCGCTATCAGTCAACACACACAAAGCATTTTTTTCGAGCTTGACAAAATCAAAGAAACCAAATGGTTCATAAAACTCAACTAATGGATGAACCTCTATTGTTGAACTCTTCTCCAACTGGGATTTTGTCCGAGGGTGGATGCTACAAACTACTCTTGTTTGAAAGGATTCAGCTACCATATTGATTCCCCTCATAATTTCCATTAGTCGATCCTTATGGTCGACATTTTCAGCGCGATGAATTGTTACTAAAAAATAGTTGTTCTCTTTCAAATTCAGTTTTTCAAGAACAGTACTTTGTTCAATCTGATCGTTAAACTTCCCCAACACCTCACCAATTGGATTGCCTGACACAATAATCCGGTTTGTTGGGATCCCTTCTTTGACTAAATTTTCTCTACTTTGATGGGTATAGGGCAGATTAACACTTGAAATGGCGTCAATAACCCGCCTGTTTTTTTCCTCAGGTACCTCCAGGTCAAAACAACGGTTCCCAGCTTCCATATGGATGACAGGAATCCCCATTCTTTCCGCTAAAATGGCACTTAATCCACTATTGGTGTCTCCTAATACCAACACTTTATCAGGCTTTTCCTTATTAAAAATCGTCTCTAGTTTTTCATACATGGTGGCTAATTGCTTACCAAGAGAAGATTGTTGTTCCGATAAGACATAATCTGGCTTTCGCACCCCTAATTGCTGAAAAAATACTTCACTTAATGAAGACGTGAAATTTTGTCCTGTATGAACTAAAACATGTCTTCTAGCAAAAACATCTAGTTTTTCAATTATCAGGCTTAAACGAATAATTTCAGGCCGTGTCCCTAAAATCGTCATCACCTTCACTACTTACACCCCTAACATAATAAAATAAACTTTACCCTTATTTTTTCTGCTCAGCCCTTCCCTTTTACTTTACATTATGCAATTGTCTTCTTGTTGCCATAGGCTGTACAATCATCTTTCCTGTAAACTAACCCTAGTCTGCTAAAGAATAAAAGCAAGTATTGCCTTGAAGGATTTTCACCTTTTCTAGGTTAGACTTGTAAGATAAATGATAAATAAAGTTAGAGGTGTTTATATGATTACAATTAGCCTTTGTATGATTGTCAGAAATGAGGAGGAGACCCTTGATAGATGTTTAGCGTCCGTTAAGGGGATCCCGGATGAAATCATCATTGTGGACACAGGATCAAATGACAAGACAAAAGAAATTGCTATAAAATGGACGCCACAAGTCCTTGATTTTAAATGGATTGATGATTTTTCAGCCGCACGTAACTACTCGTTTGATCAAGCTACAATGGATTATATTTTATGGTTGGATGCGGATGACATCCTTTTACCAGAAGATCACCAAAAACTCATGAAACTAAAACAATCCCTCGATTTTTCTATTGATTCTGTTTCTATGATCTACCATACCTTGTTTGACAAGTTTAATAACGTAATTGCTAGCGTCCGGCGGCTTCGATTGGTAAAACGGAGCAAATATTTTCGTTGGCATGGCTATGTACATGAAGATATACAAACAGACGGGACATCAAAAAATTATGATAGTGACATCGTTGTTGAACATAGGAAAAATCCGATGCAGTTCGAATCAAATCGAAACCTAAAAATCTATGAAAATCAAATACGAAAAGGGAAAAAGATGACAAGTCAAGATGTATTTCATTATGCGAGGGAATTGCATAAACATCAGATGTTTGACAAAGCCATTAAGTCCTATAACCATTTCTTAGCATTTAAGGGTATCTCTGTGGAACATCGACTTTATGTATATAACAAACTAGCTAGTTGCTATTTTGCAGTGGGAAACCGAGAGAAAGAACAAGAAGTCACATTAAAAACCTTTGAATATGACATTCCTCGTCCTGAATTTTGTTGTCGCTTAGGGGAACATTTCTTAGATAAAAATCAATTTTATCAGGCTACTTTCTGGTACAAACTGGCCATAGATGTACCACTCCCAGATCATCCTTTAGTTAACGAAAGCCAACCATTTCAAACTTGGCTCCCTCACAAGCAACTTGGTCTTTGCTTTTTCCAACTAGGAGACTATGAACGTTCTTTTTATCATAATCAAAAAGCTCACACATACCTACCTTTGGACGAAGGGATACTCCAAAATATTCAATTGCTTGAGGAATTAGTGAAAGAGTCTACAGAAAGAGATCATCCAAAACAAGAGGACAGTAGTAGGCACTCCTAAGAAATGAGAATAATCATTCATTTATACTGTATAACAATAAAGGCGACTACATCTTGTTGAAATCGCCTTTTTTGTATACAGTGATATGGTTGGTGTTATTAAGGATTGACTCCCACTCCTATCGGCGAATCCCCAACGGAAATCGTAGCAATCACGGTATTGGTCGCTCCATTAATCACGGAAACGTTGTCGGTGCCCCGGTTTGCTACATAAATGAGGTTGGTCGATGGATCGATTCCCACTCCATTTGGCGAGTCCCCGACTGGAATCGTAGCAGTCACAATATTGGTCGCTCCATTGATCACCGAAACATTGTCACTATTTTCATTTGCCACATAAATATGGTTGGTTGTTGGATTGACTCCCACTTTTCGCGGGAGATCCCCGATGGGAATCGTAGCAATTACAGTATTGGTTGCTCCATCGATCACCGAAACGTTATCGGTAGCCTGATTTCCCACATAAATAAGATTCGTTGATGGATTAACGCCCACTCCTTCTGGACCATCCCCGACTGGAATGGTAGCGACCACGGTATTGGTTATGCCATCAACCACAGAAACGTTATCGCCACTACTATTTGCTATATAAATGAGATTCGTCGATGGATTAACTCCTACATTGCTTGGAAAATCCCCGCTAGTGATAGTCGTAATCACGGTGTTGGTCGCTCCGCTAATCACGGAAACATTATCGTCGACACTATTTGGTATATAAATGAGATTGGTCGATGGGTTGACCCCCACTTCAAAAGGCTGATTGCCGACGGTGATGGTAGCAACTACGTTGTTGGTTGACCCATCAATCACGGAAACATTATCGCTGGTAGAATTTGTTACATAAATTTGATTGGTTAATTGGTTAACTCCCACTCCTCTAGGCTGATCCCCGACGGGTATAGTAGCAATCACGGTATTGGACACCCCACTAATCACAGAAACGTTGTCATCAACACTATTTGCAACATAAATTCGATTGGTGAAAGTAGCAGGTGACCCTTCAGGCCCTTGGGGTCCTTGATCTCCTTGTGGACCTTGATCCCCTTGTGGGCCCTGTGGACCTTGTGGGCCTTGTGGGCCTTGGTCTCCTTGTGGACCCTCGTTTGAACCTAACAGTTCATCTGAAACTAATCGATGTGCAGTCACTAGTTGTCCGGAGTTACTTTTCCCCCAAACTGAAATTTGAGTACTCTCTTCAGCTGGACCACTTGTGGTAAAAACAAACTCAAATGCATCGAAGTTAGCAAAATAATTCCTCGTTTCAACTTCATTAGGTGCTAATTCCACCATCTCGAGTACATAGGTTGTCCTTGAACCATTTAATTGGTAGCCCTGTATTAAAACTAAAGAAGAGTCAGTGGAACTACTGTTATCCAATTTAATCGTTACTTGTTGGGTTGATCTGGCGCCACCAACAGGATTATTTGCAATTGGTCCAGTTGATAATATTGCCAATCACTTCTACCTCCTTTCGTTTTTTCACACTGCAAACGCAAACTAACAAAAATAGAGAGAGATTAAATCACAAGGCACGATAACAAAAGGTAGGTTTATAGCAAGAAAAGGTCTATAAGAATTCTGTAAGAACATTTTCATGCCATGTACTCTATATCTTATTTCAAACGATTTATAACTAGTGTGTTATTCACCCAGTACAATTACAGATTTTATTCTTCAAGCTGATCTTCTGAACAAGACGATGTAAGGGTGTGAGTTCTCTGGATGATATGAGTACCCTATATCCTAAAAAGAGGGGATCTATAGGTATCATATGTTGGATTTAAAATCTGGATTGGACAAAATACAAAAAAATCAATCTTTTTACACGCAAAATAAACACCTATGTCTCCCCCTTCTAAGTATTCTTAGAAAACTGTTTCAAAAATGAGTTAAGAAGAAAGCTTCTATTGACTGCAGGTTTGAAAAACATAAATATTTTCATAGGTACAAGCACAAACCTTAGCAGTGATTTATCCATACAATGTGGTAATCAAAAAGAAAGGAGGAATTAGTTTGGCTATTTATGATACTGGACCTATTGTCAATATAGATGGTACGGGCCAAATCGCTCAGCAAATGTTTATTCGTGTCGAGAACACAGGCACTGAAAATTTACCAGCAAATGTGTTAATTGAAGTGTATAGAATTCCTGAACCCAATGCAGAAGGATATTCTCAGCAAATTATCTATGCTCAAAGTTTAGTTGGATTAACTGAATTCGGATCAGCTAGTAATGGAGCAGGACCGGTGTTTGTTCTTCCCGTGACTCTAAACAGTCCTTTGATCCCTGTGTATGGTGTCCGGATTACAA
This sequence comes from Mesobacillus maritimus, assembly GCF_044803185.1. Classification (GTDB taxonomy): domain Bacteria; phylum Bacillota; class Bacilli; order Bacillales; family Cytobacillaceae; genus Mesobacillus_B; species Mesobacillus_B maritimus_B. The sequence goes on along the minus strand of NZ_CP085225.1, from coordinate 2,055,469 downwards.
CGTTTCCGGACCCAGGTGGAGGAAGTCAAATTACGGCGACGATTTTCACAGAAAATGCACAAGGAGAAACTGTTGCTGTTCAACGCGTTTTACCAGGAGAATTCGGAACACCCACCGTAACCCTTATCAATCCTGCCTTACAAGCTGTCAATGAGGCTCAAACCCCAGCTGAAATGCGTACCGCGATTGAAGATCCTGCGCTCGGCCTTGATCTTACAGCTTATAATCCTTTAAGTGACACCCAAAAGAATCAAGTGGCCGAAATCATATTAAATAACCGTCCGCCTATTGGATTTACAAGTGTAGAAAGTGTCCAAATTGCTTTAAATAATGCAGTCGATCAGGTAACAGTCGATCCAAATAATATTTATGTGGAGGCTGGAGCGACTGATGGAGATGGAAGTCAGGCAAATCCGTTTGGGACGATTGAAGAAGGCGTAACAGCAGTTAACCCAGGAGGAACAGTTCATATTTTAGAAGGAACCTATAACATTGAAAACCAATTAGTTATTGATAAATCCTTAACCTTACAAGGAGAAGGAGACGTTATACCACAAATTGTATTCAGCCCGACTAATACATTGGATGGTCTTGTGATTCAGGCTGATAATGTAACCGTAGATAACTTGCATTTGATTAGTAATCGGGCATTGACCGGGAGTAACGCAGTGTTTAGTGTACCACTAAGAACTTTAGATAATCTTTATGAAAATATTACAATCAGTTCTAATATTATAGAAGGAACGGTACGAAGTGGGTATATATTTGCCGAAAATATCACAATTGAGGATAATGAATTTATTCACAATGCTGTTAATACTCAAGCTTTAAGATTTCAAATGGTAGATGGAACAACAAATGTTTTGAATAACACATTTCAAGGGAACTCAACAAGTGTAGGAGCGGTTATCTTTGAACCTAATCTTGTTTCCTATACGGTATCTGGAACAATAAATGTTAGCGGAAATACCATGGAAAGTTTTAATCAATTTGTCAACTTTTTTGCCATTCTTGATGGTCCAACTAGTTTATTTATTGAAGATAACATGATTGATCATCAAACGAATTCTGGAAGTTCTATCATATTAACAACGCGAGTGGATTACACACTTGTTGAAGAGCTTTTGATTCAAAATAATGAGTTCACAAACCTTGACCCTCAACGTTTAGCTGTGTATTTTGCCGGAGGCGGTGGTGGAAATAACATACCAGCAGACGATCAAATTAAAGTATACTCAAATATCTTTAACTTCCCGAATGGCTATGGACAACGGCCTGGAGACATCGTGGATCCAATCTTTCCAGTAGGTTATAACGCAACAGCTGCCACATTTGGAATGACCTTAGATAAATTTGATTTACAAGGGAATACAAATGTATAGTGTTAACAGTAAGTCCAGTTTCTGGTATAAAGATTGATTTTCCATTCGAACCCACTGTGCAAAATAAAAAAAGGGATTGGCTGCCAATCGCTTTTTTTTGTTTATTTCTTTATTTGGTAGTCAAGGAGAGAGATTACCTTGCAGTAATCATGCCAGACTAAACAGAACCGTTTTCGCCCCCACCAAGGTTGAAGCACTACTGACAAAGTAGAAGTTGGATGCCGTGTCCAATGTAAGTGGTCCATTCCAAGTGATTGTAGAAAACTGACTACTAAAAACACCTGTCGGAGGTACATCAGATGAGGCAGCTGAAACAGTCACATTTCCATTTATCGTGGAATTTGATATATGGGAATATACAGCTATATTTATGACTACATCTGTACGGCTGTCAACCAAACGCTGAAGTCTCAAACCATTGTGAACCACACTGCCCGTTAGCCTACTGTTATATACATAAGTATTAAGCTGTCCCATATGCCCTGACTGAATGATATTTCCTACAACATTAGTGTTCAAGAGCTGAAATTCAATCGTAGTGAATGGATCGCCAACTGCAACGTTTTCAAATGTGATGTCCCCACTTATAATTGCACCGTCTGTGTAGTTCGTATGTGTACTCACTGATGTACCATTATCAAACGTACCAATTACCGTTACGGGTCGGGCAACAAACGCTTGCACCTTGGCTGGTGTAAAATTGTTCAGCAGCAGGATCTGTTTGGATGGTAACGTTCCGTGGGGTGGTAGAGGAAAAATTTGCACCTTGTGCATTTCCAAGCACCCAAGGTCCTAGTCCTAGAAGTTGTACATGTCTAGCAGGGGGGATGACAATATCCTCGTCAAAAGCAGAGTTTGCTGCGATAAGAATGACCAATCGGGCTCTCATACCGAAGGTGGATGCTAGCGGACTACTAGTGGCTGCATTAATGGCTGCCTGTAAAGAGTTGAATGGATCAAAAGGAGTTCCATTTCCAGGACCAGGAGCACTTGAATCCGCCCATATGACGGCCTCTTCTCCCCATAAGAATTCCGCTTCTGCTTCCCCTAAAAGCTCACTGGAGACTAGACGATGGGCAGTAACCAACTGGCCGGCCGCATTTTTTCCCCATACAGAAATATCAGTATCATCCTCTGCATCACCTCCTGTTATGAATTCAAAACCAAAAGCGTTAAGATCCGCAAAATAGTTTTTAGTAATTACTTCGTTTGGAGCAACTGAAAGCAGTTCGCTCACATATAATGTCCTAGTTCCGTTTAATGCATATCCCTGAATTGAAACTGTAGAAAAGTCTTCGGAATTTTTGTTTTCAATTTTTACCGTCACCTGTTGAGTGGGTCGAACCCCATTGACAGGATTATTTTCAATAGGGCCGGTTGAATATATACTCATACGGTTACTTCTCCCTTCCTTAGGATTGGGTTTGGCGAGAGGGCCCACCAATACAACAGGACTACTTGTGTTTTCCCAGTAAATACTGCCTTAAATTTCATCCTTACTTTTACCGTATGAAATTTTAAGTCATAATGCTTGGACAAATGCTAATCTCTTTTTATTAATTTATTCTATCTTTTTCAGCCAGCTATTGATTGAGCAGTTGATTTACTAAAATGTATTTTCATATTAAAAACCACACCATTTTGTATCCAAAATATCTAAGACTAGTTTCCTTTAAGGCTATTGCTGTTTCAAAAATTCTGCCAACATCGGTCGAAAGCAGCTTTCAATAAGTTCCATTTCTTTTTTTATTTCTGGCTGAAATTGACTTGTTCCAGAGCCTTCGTGCCATCTGAATTTAGTTAGTGCTTCATCCAAATAATCCATTTTATGCCCGGAAATGAGTACCCTGAACCACATTTCATAATCATGTGTGTAACGATGGACAGGATTAAAGTACCCAATTTGTTCAAACAGGCTCTTCTTCATTATTACTGTACAACCATTTACAGGATTAAGAATAAAAAATTGCTTGTAAACCTCTTTTATATCAGAAAAGCGCAAACCGCAAAAGGGGGTTATAACCTGATTATTTTGATCAATAATATCAAAATTTGTAAAACTGACTTCTGCATTATTGTTAAGCATAAAAGTCATTTGTTTAGCTATTTTTTCAGGGACAAAATAGTCATCCGAACTTAACCAGGCGATATATTCTCCTGAAGCTGAACCTATACCATGGTTTAATGCTGTAGCGGTCCCTCCGTTCTCTTTTCTCAAGTAAATGATTTTTTCTTGAAATGGGATGATTCTATCAGTGTTTATCGTCGAACCATCGTCTACAACAATAATTTCAACATTTTGGTATGTTTGATTTAACGCACTTTGAATTGCCTGATCAACGTACGGACAGTTGTAAAACGGAATAATAATTGTAACTTTGGGTTCCATTGTTTCCCCTCCTAAAACAGATGAAGTGAACTTTTTTTGTGACTGTTTCATTTCCACCTTTGATTCCAAAAAAATGGGCATGTTCACCATAAGTTTCTCATTTTACTATTCACCTTGTTATTTCGATTCTATTAAACCCACCTTACTTATCTTATGCTTTTAAACATGCTCTTGCGTTAGGCTTGCGATACAATATTTAACCTGTTCGTATGATATTTTCCAAATAGATAACCCTTACATAAAAAATGGGACAACAACCAAGACATCCGTCCATAACAGGATTGAAATGGTTTGAATACTTATAAGAAAGACAGGAAAGAGAATGTTTCTACATTTTCAAGAAAGGAGCTGTAATAAATGAAAATTTTGCTTGCCACTTTCTTTATGGTTCCTCATCTAGGTGGAATATGGAATTATATGCAGCAATTAAAAATACGTCTAGAGTCATTAGGACATGAGGTAGACTTGTTAGGATATGGTGAGGGAAATCACTTTGTACACATTGTCAATGAGCAGCGTCAAATTGAAATGAATCAATTAAAATCTTTCCTGTATCCAGTACTGGATCAACAAACCAACGCCATTATCCATAAGGACCCCTTAATAAAACATTATGAATTTCTTCGTTATTATTATGAATTAGGAGCTACCTATCTCGGACTTGAGAAATACGATTTGATTCACACTCAAGATGTTCTGTCTACTGCATGTATGAACCGAATCAGACCCAATCATTCTGCATTAGTAGCCTCCTTACATGGCTCCGTGGCCCACGAGCTAAAGCAACATGTAAATAATGTTTTAAAAACCCCCACGGCAAAGCAGGCATGCGCCTATATAGATAAACTTGAATTTGACGGCGCTTCATCAGGAGAATGCACCATTGTAGCAAACAATTGGCTAAAGAACATGCTTATAAACGAGTTTCTTGTATCCCCAGAACAAATTAAAGTATTGCACTATGGATACGATATAGAAGGTTTTGCAAAAAAATTAAAAGAAAGTCCTCCCGTTAAGCGACCAGTTAACAAGAAAATAATCACATATACTGGCCGATTAACGGAAATTAAAGGCGTCCATCACCTAGTAGGCGCACTCGCCCAGTTAAAACAAATCCGAAATGATTGGGTTTGCTGGATTGTTGGCGATGGGGATAAAAAAGAGGAATTACAAATGCAAAGCATTGCCTTAGGTCTGGAAAACAATGTATTTTTTTTAGGAAGAAGAGATGATATTCCTGCTTTACTTGAAAGTTCGGATATCTTTGTCGCTCCAAGTCTTCTTGAAAATCAACCCTTATCTGTCATTGAGGCACAAATAGCCGGAAAGGCTGTAATAGTCAGCGACTCTGGGGGCTTGCCTGAAATGGTGAACCATGAATCGACGGGAATTATATCCCCTTCGGGAGATGAATCGCTCCTCTGCTTCAACTTAAATAGATTACTTGAAGATAGACAGCTTAGAGAAACTCTTGGGACAAATGCACAATCTTGGGGATTATCTTATTGGTCATTGGATAACGCCATCCAAAGCATATTAAATGTATACCAAAATGCACTTTCAAAAAAGCAACTTTCTTTATAAAGGAAATCTCCCATTAAATATCTAACCTATACGGCGTCGGGATTAGGAGTGTTGGAAATAAGGAAGAAAAATTCGGATTTTTTGGAGAGATGTAAGTTATGTTAAGGAAAAGTAATAAAATCAGATTCACCTTCCCGATCTTATCATTGAATAAGGGAGGAGCACAGAGGATGCTTGCTGATATCACAAACTACCTAGCTGATACCGGGCATGATGTAACAATCCTTATGCCCCAACAAAGCATCAATGAATACGATATTCGTGCAAAAATTATTTATGGAGAGAGTGTTGGAAACCTAGTTGAACGCGATTACCCTTACAGCGATCTAATCGTTTCAAATTTTTTCACAACTGTGCCTTCAGCCCATCAAGCCAGTCAAAACGGCAAGGGGCTCCATATTCGTTTTAGCTTATGTTATGAACCGGTCTTCTTACCTGAGCAAAACAAATCATTTCATTCTTATTATACAACTCCTCATTTAATAACTATTTCGAAGTATCAACAAGAGTTGATTTCATTATTGCATGGAATAAAAGGACAAACTGTTCCCATTTATATCAACCCCAGCTTTCAAGACAAAGGAATTCGACAACAAAATCAAGCTCTTCAAATCTCTGCAGTCGTCAGAGCGCCAGAAGGAGGCTATGCGTGGCAACGAGACCAAGACTATTTGCTCGAACAATTAACTATTGTTAAACAGCAATACCCTCACCTGCAAATCAATTTAATTTGCCCACCACAAGAATTTTATCATTCTGAGTCACTACAAAAGCTACGGGATGAAAATCAATTTCGTTGCTTTACTCCAGCAAATGATCAGGAATTATGCTGGCTTTATAGCCAGTCAGATATCTTTGTTTCATCCTCGGTCTATGAAACAGCTTCCTTGCCTGGATTAGAAGCGATGAAATGTGGAGCTGCCCTCGCCACTGTTTACTCTGGAGGAAATACTGAATACTGCCGGCATGAAATGAATTGTCTATTGTCTTATCGCCATGAAAAACGCTTGGCTTCGGACATTGTTCGATTGATTCAAAATCCAACATTACGAAAATTACTTTCAACACAAGCAAAACAAGATGTAGAACAGTGGACAATTGAGAGAAGTGGTTCTATTTTTGAACAAATCTGCCAGTCAGCTTTAAACCAGGGGATAAAATGACAGAAAATTCGTTTTATATATTTTACAACAATAAGCGGGCGCTCCAATCGGCGCCCACCTCCATTGTCCTAGGTTCATTACTAACGTCACCCACGGTCATTCAAGAGGTGTGAATTTCTTGCGGCTTCTTATAAATAAAACATGGTACCTTAATCTGAGATATGTTATGTTTTTAGCTTCCTTATGAGGCGCAAACTATCATAATCACAAACAAGTACATATTCTCTACCCTCACATAGTTCGTCAACCGCTCTTCTAACATCAGGATAAATCGTGTAGTCATGAAATGCGATAAATCCGCCGCCGACAACTCTTGGTGCAAATAACTCAATGTCTTTTTTTACTCCGGAATAATTTTGGTCTCCGTCTACAAAAAGGGCTGCTATGTGCTCAGGGCAATCATTTATAGCTTCATGGCTAAATTTTTTTATTGGAGTAACATAGTTTACCAGACGATAGTATAAAATATTATTCTGAAACTCATTGAAATAATCGGCATAATATCCATTAGAAACAAATGGATCAATCGCAAAAATAGTCCGCTTCCTTTCACTGATCCACTTGCTCCCAAGACCTAATGCAACGGTACTTTTCCCCTTAAAGGAACCAATCTCAACAATCTCCCCTTCTAAATGATCCACGAGAGCTGGCAAATGGAGTAGTGCGGTTTGCTCTGCTGTTGACAACCATCCACTGACAGAATCAATGAACTGGTACAATTGGCCAATTTGAAACGCATTTTCAGTCATTTTCCTCACCTCTGATTAAACCGTTATTTTCTAAAGCTTTTCTTGTTGCTTCCAAATACTGAAACTCGTATTGGTTATCCGGTTCTAAATAGGTGCCTTCGCCCCATTCGTTCCAAGCATTAATAAATATAAAGTCACTATTTAGTTCGATCGATCTTTTTATTTGTTGGGTTAAATAATAAGTGAATTTTTCTGGAGTTGCGCCGGTAAAGATAAGTGGCGATCTTCCTCCGACCCTTGGAGAGTTATCCCAATCCATAAACGCTCCTAAAAAAGTTTTCACATGATTATTTTCCACCCTTCTTTCTAGAATATAGGACCAATATTTATCGTAATCCATAAGATTAAATTTTTGCTTAAATCCATCCACTGCTTTTCCGCAATGGATACCATTTGTTAAATTCATTGTGTATCCAGGCTCAAACTCAATACGAGCATCGAATCCTTGAAGGTCGGGGTTGCTAAATCTATTTAGCGTTTGGACAAAATAGATGCCCTCTAGCCCATTTTTAACAGCTAATCTTTGCCAATAATCCAGCATCTGCTCACATTTGGGTATACCACTAGGACGATAAATAACAAATAAAGGTTTGTTTTCTACTCTGATATACCTCTTATCTTTAAAGGCTGTTAGGAGAAATTCGAAATGTTCTTTCCAATCCTCTTCGTCTCCATAATCTTGGTCTACCAACACCTCATTCTTTGATCCGGTCCATGTATTTATCCACGGGTCGTTTGCCCAAGAAAGACAGAAAGGAAAATCTGGCTCCCCTTTTTGTAGAATGGCATCGAATGGTTTCGGAAGCAACCTTTTCCCCTTAAACCAATAATGATAATAACAAAAGCCATAGATTCCATGTTCTCTTGCAATTTGTGCTTGCCATTCCCGTGCTTTTTCATCTGTCAAATCATAGTAATAATCTTGATAGGGCTCTCTTGGCTGATAATGTCCAGGGTATAATGGCTTTGCTTTTTTTGTATGGGTCCATTCGGTAAATCCTTTTCCCCACCAACGATTATTTTCTTCAGTCTCATGAAATTGAGGCAAATAGAAAGCGATCAGTTTCAAAAACATCTCTCCCCATAAATTTTTAAATAAGTAAACTCAATTAGCGCGTCATTCTATATAAAGCCGATGTAGATATAATATGTTCAAAAGTTCGTCATGCCTCCATAGATTGGCAGGAACTTTTCACGCCTTAGCGCATACAAATTATCTATATGAAAAAAAAGCAATTGATATGAAGAGGAGGTTGGGAAAAAGGCAACCTCCCATTTGCTAAGTATGGTGAAAGGGGAATAAACATGTCTTCGGATGATACTCCATTATTGACAACCTATCTTTTTGTTTCCACAGGTATCTCAACAGATGAATTGACAGAGTTAATAACGCAACTAACTGAAAGCCACATCATGGTGAATATTTGTCGGCCTGATGATCAATTAGTAGATCATCATCCAAAAAAACCTCGCGTTTTCGTCTCTTTAGGATCAGGTTGGGAAGAGTTTAAAACACTTAGGAATTTACCTCTTCATGAAAGAAAACGTTGGCTACACTTCCACTCTCCAACTGAGATTCAACCCTATAACTTATTTCACTGCTGGCTTAAGCATACTGATCCTCTCCCAGAGAAAAGGACTATTCCACCGACTCGGTTTACTTCGGATACTCCTTTAGTTTCAGTATTTACAGCCAGTTATAAGTCAAAAGGGAAAATTCAGCGGCCGTATCATTCTCTTTTGAATCAGACGTACCAAAATTGGGAATGGGTGATTGTAGATGACTCTGGTGATGAAGATGAGACCTACCACCAATCGTTGCTTCCCTTAGAAGATTCTCGTATTCGAAGGTTTCGACAGGATAAGCGTAATGGCTATATAGGGGCAATCAAAAGGTATGCGGCTGGTCTATGTACTGGTGAAATCTTAGTAGAAGTTGACCATGATGACGAACTAACTCCTGATTGTTTAGAAAAAATTGTGCATGCCTTTCAACAACATCCAGATTGTGGTTTTGTTTATGGTGATTGTACAGAAGTATATGCAGAGAGCAAAAACGCTCATTGGTATGGCTGGGATTGTGGCTATGGATACAGTATCCATTATCGAGTTTGGATTCATGAAATGAACCGTTGGCAAAATGTTCAAAAGCATACAACCATCAATAGAAACACAATCCGTCATTTAGTTGGTTTACCGAATCATCCACGTGCTTGGACGAGGGATTGTTACCATTTAGTTGGTGGCCATAGGGAAGAACTTTTAGTTGCAGATGATTATGATCTGTTAGTACGGACATTCCTTTGTACTAAGTTTGCGGCAATACCAGACTTAGTGTATATCCAATACCGAAATGAGAATGGAAATAATTTTACGTTTATTAGAAACAAACAGATTCAGATTCTAGTAAATGAGCTTAGAATTTTTTATCAAAATAGAATACTTGATAGATTCAAGGAACTCGGTTTACCTGAACTTTTTCCATATAGACGTGTGTGGGAGACACCTCCGGGTGATCCATCGAGAAAATCCGTTCATATCATAGATGAAAATCCAGCAAAAAAATCTTTCTTATATCCGATTCCCTATTCTTTACCTCCAGGCGACAATACTCATTTATATAACACGCTAAACAAGGCACTGGAAAATAATTTTTCAGAAATAGAAGTTGTCGTTGTCGGCAACGTTCCGTCTGACGTTATAAGGTTTGCTTCCAAAGCACCTACAGGAGCGATCCGTTGGTGGCCGATGGAGCCCAATGATTCGTTAGAAACATGTATTGAATATGCTAAATACTGTGCTTCATGCAAGGAAAAAGAGGTCGTTATGCCCTGACTCATTTTATTTAAAATATTGGTTTGCTGAAGAACACTTCACTTCTTCAGCTTTTTTTACGCAATCGATCAACTTTCTTAGTTTTACTTGTTTGAAAAAAGGGCCCACCCGCAAATTCAGGCAGCCCTTGATAAAAAGGATCAACAATGATTAATTGATGAATTTTGATTAAAATTTGATTAGATTCAAATCTCTATTGACAGCAGTAACCGAGGTGATATTGGTTGCAGCCGTTACGATAAGCCGCAACTCATATGTTGAAGTCGGATTCGTCGCTGGAGCAGTATCGACATAGGTATTTCCAACCATAAATCTTTGAGTACCTGCGCCACTTATGCTTCTATTGAACACTTTTGTTTGAAGCAGTGCCCCATCTCGGTAGGTTCGAAATTCGATTGTCATTGTACTATTAGCCGTAGTAACAGGTTCAACCCCCAAAGCATAATCCACTTTGATGTTCTGACCGGCTACAACGTCAGTTGTAACGCTTGCAACTGTTACTTCTGTATTTAACGGGGGGAAGATAGTAATTGAAGCAAGATTATTAACGAAAGCAAGTGTCGGAGCATCCGCTCTTTGTGGTCCCTGTGGACCTTGATCGCCTTGTGAACCTTCGTTTGAACCTCCAGTTCCTCTGAAACTAATCGAAGTACAGTCACAAATTGTCCGGAGATACTTTTCCCCCAGACTGAAATTTGAGTATTCTCATCGGCTGGACCACTTGTAGTAAACACGAATTCAAATGCATCCAAGTTAGCAAATAGTTTCTGGCCGCCACTTGTGTATTCAGCTGCTTTTGTTAGTGCATTTTTTTCCGTAGAATGGTGACATTTTAACCCACTCGAGGAATTTATCTACAAATGGCTTGGACTACTTTTGGCGTTTTTTCTTCGCTTACTCGGAGACAAGTGTTTAATTTTCCTTTCGAGTTGATATAAATCGTTGTATAACTGACACCCAATAGCGACGAACATACGCCCAACAATTTGCGAAGGTTTCGCCTTCCACTTATATAACTCTTTGGTTTTAACACCTTTAAATATAAGATCATTTATTTTAATAAAGTTGTTCCAAAAGTAACTTCTTTTGGAACAACAAAAATTTTTACCATTCTTCGGTTACACGTAACACTGCAGAAACGAGAGAGGTTCCAGTGAAAGTTCCAATCACTAAAGATACACTCTCATCATCAGGCAATTCAAAGTCTAATAAATTTGCTTCTGCCAAATCTCTACTCGCACCCGGGGCACCTGAAGCAACTCCTTGAAAAACGACTTCTCCTCCTGTAATGGTTGTCGCATCATTGTTAACAAGTAAAGCCGTTTCATTATTAGGAATATTAGTATTTGTAGTAGGAAAGGTCGTGAACGCTGTATTTAAAGTTCCCCCCACAACTACTTGGAAAAATACATCATTCGCTGTAACAATATCTATTCCCTCTAATGTCACACTTACGGAGTTCGGTCTCAATGAACCTGCAGGAAATTCAGGCTTTCTCTGAAATGATATAACTGGCAAGCCTGCTATTCCCACTGTAACCGTACGCCTTTCGGAAGTAATTCTAAATTCAGGATTGAATTTACCAAGAATACTGTACTGTCTTCCTCCTACAAATAAATTTCGTACCTCCGCTGTAGCACCATTATTTTCAATCTGTGCCCGCAGCGGTAAGTTGGGATCTGTTAAACTCGTTTCATTTGCTGGGCGGAATCGGTGAACTGTCACAACTTCCTGTGCTAGTGTTGTTGGATTTTGCACGACTACATTAAATTCAATCACGCCGTAACCATACCACGTAAAGGTGATTTGAAAGATATTACCTAATGCTAAGTCAAGCGTTAAACCACTCGGTCCTGTACCATCCAACGGATCTACATTCCAAGACGTTTGAGGGATAATTGTATCTACTCCCGCTCTTCTTATTGCGACGAATATTCCGTCAGCTACACTTTGACCAAAGAAGGCTCCGTTCTCGTCATCTACCATCCCCCAACGGAATACTTGGTCATTCGTTGGGGCTAGTGGTATCCGAACTCCTATACCTGCCTGACCGGCATATCCTGGCATATACCTGCCTCTTTCCACACTATCTAGTGTTGCACTATCTGCAGCTCCAGTGGTTGTTGTTATTTGGTATTCCACTGTTGTGTTAGTTACAGTGCCAGAGCCTGTTGTTTCAACTAAATCTCGTAAAACGGATAAACCGTATACAGAAGTTAATTCAACTACAGGAGTTCTCCTTGAGACCATAAGTTCACTAAATTGAGAACTAACATTAGGTCCGACATTATTAATTGAAACCATATAAACCCTCCTTTCTATTAAAATCGCATTTATTTACCATTCTTCATTTACTCTGAATACCGCTGATACACTTGTTGGTCCGCTGAATGTCCCAATTACTAGTGAAACTGGTTGTTCATCTGGAAGTTGAAAGCTTAATAGACTGGCTGTCGCTAACTGTCTGTTAGACCCTTGGGCTCCCGCTGCAACACCCTGGTAAACCACTTGCCCCCCTGTAATGGTGGTAGCATCATCGTTAACAAGTAAAGCAGTTTCATTACTTGGAATATTAGTCGTTACTGTTGGAAAGGTAGTAAATGCTGTATTTAGGGTTCCTCCTACAATTACTTGGAAATATACATCATCATCTGTAACGATATCTAAACCCTCTAATGTCACACTCACAGAGTTCGGTCTCGAAGAACCTGCTGGAAATTCAGGCTTCCTCTGGAATGATATAACTGGCAGACCTCCCGTATCAACCGTAACAGTTCGCCTTTCGGAAGTAATTCTAAATTCAGGATTGAATTTACCTAAAATACTATATTGTCTTCCTCCTACAAATAGATTTCGAGTATCTGCCGTAGCACCATTATTTTCGATTTGTGCCCGCAGCGGTAAGTTGGGATCTGTTAAACTCGTTTCATTTGCTGGGCGGAATCGGTGCACTGTCACAACTTCCTGTGCTAGTGTTGTTGGATTTTGCACGACTACGTTAAATTCAATCACGCCGTAACCATACCAAGTAAAGGTGATTTGAAAAATATTACCTAATGCTAAGTCAAGCGTTAAACCACTCGGTCCTGTACCATCCAACGGATCCCCATTCCAAGACGTTTGAGGAATAATTGTATCTACTCCCGCTCTTCTTATTGCGACGAATATTCCGTCAGCTACACTTTGACCAAAGAATGCTCCGTTCACATCATCTACCATCCCCCAACGGAATACTTGGTCATTGGTAGGGGCTAATGGTATTCGAACTCCTATGCCTGCTTGCCCTGCATATCCTGGCATATATCTACCTCTTTCCACACTATCTAGTGTGGCACTATCTGTAGCTCCAGTGGTTGTCGTTACTTGGTATTCCACTGTTGTGTTGGTTACCGTTCCAGAGCCTGTTGTTTCAACTAAGTCACGTAAATCGGATAGACCATACACAGAGGTTAGTTCAACAATTGGTGTCCTTTCTGAAGTGTTTAATTCATCGAATTGCGAGCTAACTTCTGGACCAATACTTTCAATTTGAACCTCTTGGCTAATTGGACCTTGGTCTCCTTGTGGGCCCTGATCGCCTTGTGGGCCTTGGTCTCCCTGTGGACCTTGATCTCCTTGTGGACCTTGGTCTCCTTGTGGACCCTGGTCTCCTTGCGGACCTTGATCTCCTTGCGGACCTTGATCGCCTTGCGGACCCTGATCTCCTTGCGGACCCTGATCGCCTTGTGGACCTTGATCTCCTTGTGGACCCTGGTCTCCTTGTGGACCCTGATCGCCTTGTGGACCTTGATCTCCTTGTGGACCTTGATCTCCTTGCGGACCTTGATCGCCTTGCGGACCTTGATCGCCTTGTGGACCTTGATCTCCTTGTGGACCCTGATCTCCTTGTGGACCCTGATCTCCTTGTGGACCCTGGTCTCCTTGCGGACCTTGATCTCCTTGTGGGCCTTGGTCTCCCTGTGGACCTTGATCTCCTTGTGGACCTTGATCTCCTTGTGGACCTTGGTCTCCCTGTGGTCCTTGGTCTCCTTGTGGGCCCTGATCGCCTTGTGGACCTTGATCTCCTTGTGGGCCTTGATCTCCTTGTGGGCCTTGGTCTCCCTGTGGGCCTTGGTCTCCCTGTGGGCCCTGGTCTCCCTGTGGGCCTTGGTCTCCTTGTGGACCTTGTTCTCCCTGTGGTCCTTGGTCTCCTTGTGGGCCTTGGTCTCCTTGTGGGCCTTGGTCTCCTTGTGGGCCTTGGTCTCCTTGTGGGCCATGATCCCCCTGTGGGCCTTGATCTCCTTGTGGACCTTGGTCTCCCTGTGGGCCTTGGTCTCCTTGTGGACCCTGATCGCCTTGTGGACCTTGATCGCCTTGTGGACCTTGGTCTCCTTGTGGGCCCTGATCGCCTTGTGGGCCTTGGTCTCCTTGTGGGCCTTGGTCTCCCTGTGGCCCTTGATCCCCTTGTGGCCCTTGGTCTCCTTGTGGGCCCTGGTCGCCTTGTGGACCCTCGTTTGAACCTAACAGTTCATCTGAAACTAAGCGATGTGCAGTCACTAGTTGTCCGGAGATACTTTTCCCCCAAACTGAAATTTGAGTACTCTCTTCGGCTTGACCACTTGTGGTAAAAACAAACTCAAATGCATCGAAGTTAGCAAAATAATTCCTCGTTTCGACTTCATTAGGTGCTAATTCAAACATCTCGAGTACATAGGTTGTCCTCGAACCATTTAAATAGTATCCCTGTATTAAAACAAAAGAAGCGTCGGTAGTACTTTTATTATCCAATTTAATTGTTACCTGCTCGGTAGGCCTGACACCACCAACAGGATGATTTGCAATTGGGCCAGTTGATAATATTGCCAATCACTTAACCTCCTTTCGTTTTTTTCACATTTCAAACAGGAAAAATAGAGATTAAATCACAAAGGCACGATAATAAAAGGTATGTTTATAGCGAGATAAAGCCTATAAGAATACTTAAGTAAATTTCCATACCTTGTTCTCTGTATCTTATTTCAACCTATCTAAAAACGAGTGTGTTATTACCCAGTACACCTGCTAATTTTATTCTTCCAACAGCTCATCTGAAACAAGTCCCAGTTAAGAAACTAAAGTCCCTGCCTATATAAAAAACAATGCAAAGAAGGATTTATATAGTAAAATTTTCAAATCATGGTATAAATAATCTGAGAATGAGATAGTTACCAGAGTATTTTTTTATGGGACATATGTACAAGCCATTTCAAAGAAAAAACATATAATATCACACATATTAGAAAGGAGTGATGTATATTGACAGCTTTGACAACTGGTCCAATTCGTAAGGCGCTTCCAGAAGGAAACAGAATCAATTTAGATATTATCAATGAAGATGTTAGTGTTCCACAAACCGTTTTTATCCGTGCATTTAGCTTACAACCAGATGGCACTCGCTCTCCTTTTGTTTCCGAAGCCTTTTCTATCTTACCTGGGAGATTTGCAGCAAGAAGCTACTTAGTAGGATTCTTACCAGCGGTCGAATTTCAAATCGACGTATCTCCTTCCAATGATTTCTCAGTCACATTCACCTATTTAAGCAGTTCAAACACCATTATTCGTCAAATTTTCAGACCAGAACTCACAGAAATATCCGCCCTCACACCTATTTCTTAATGCTGTTAAACTCTTATTATCAGGAAAATCATTCAAAAGAAAGGAGAAAAAAAATTGAATGTATCCTTAGGCAAGCTCCTAGTAGGCTTCCATCCACATATCTCTTCTGAAATACGTCATCTAATCCACAAACAAATTGGTATAACGTTTATCGAAGAAATCCCACAAATTCATGTTGACGTAGTGCATGTCAACCCAGATAATTTACAGGCATGCCTTAGCCAATACTGTGCATTAAGTGAAGTGAAATTTGTTGAACAAGACGGAATGGTCCATTCAACTCTGATACCGAATGACCCTTTGTTTCCACAGCAATATGGATTAACTAAGATAAAGGCACCTGAAGCATGGGATTTAATTCCCTCTGATGTCCTTAATTCAGATTGTACTTCCTGCGTCCTGATTGCCATATTAGATAGCGGTCTAGACCTGGATCATCCTGACCTTGATGGCAAAATTGTTCTGAATGCAAATTTTTCAAGCTCATCGAATCCCGAAGATGAGACTGGACATGGAACACATGTAGGGGGAATTGCAGGTGCTGTTACCAATAATAGCCTTGGTGTTGCCGGTGTCACGTTTAACGCCGTTAAATTAATGAATATTAAAGTTTTAAATGAGTTTAATCAAGGGAGCTTTAGTGGCGTGGCCATGGGAATCATATACGCTGCTGACAATGGTGCTGATGTTATTAATATGAGCCTCAGTTCCAATATAAACAGCTCTACTCTTCAATCCGCAGTAGAATATGCCGCAGGCAGAAAAGTCATTTTAGTCGCGTCAGCAGGTAACAATAATACAAGTGAACTGCAATATCCTGCAGCTTATCCAGAAGTAACAAGTGTTGCAGCTACTAACGAAAACGACCAGAAAGCCTCCTTTTCAAGTTTTGGAGCCTCTTGGGTTGACGTTGCTGCACCTGGGGTAAGTATATTGTCAACCTTTATTAATGGGGAGTATCGATTTTTAAATGGAACGTCGATGTCAGCACCATTTGTAAGTGGACTAGCTGGATTAATTCTTGCTGTAAATCCCTCCCTAAAAGATAAAGTCCGAAGAATCATTGAATCGACAACAGACAGAGTTCAAGGTACTGGAACTTTCTATAGATATGGGAGAGTCAATGCTCTTAAAGCAATTCAGCTTACACTAAGAGATAATGTCATATTGACGACTGGAGCAATTCGAAATAGTGTACCACAAGGAAACAAACTATTCATTGATATGATTAACGAGGAAGAAAGCATTGTCCAAACAGTTACTTTAAGGGCATTTAGATTGAATACAAACGGCACTTTCACCCCGTTTATTTCAGAAGTATTTGTTATTGGACCCGGGAAGGTCACATCAAAAAACTATACCATTGGCTTTGACTCTCCTGTTGAGTTTCAAATAAAAGTAGCTCCATATAGTGATTTTACTGCCACTTTTACGAATTTAGACAGCACCAATACAATAATCAACCTAATTTTACGACCTGAGCTTACAGACCTTACTGATCTTACCCCATTAACGTCTTAAGCTTTAATAAAGCAATAAGAAGAGATACTATTATGTAAACATTTATGATTTCCCCTATTTGCAATCTCTCAGTTTTTAGAACCCACACCCTATACTCCCCGTTTAGTATGCTGACTTTTTTGGTATATTAAATGGGGGTTACTTTTTAATACATAATCTTTGAAGAAGGCAAAAAAGTTAGCCCTAAATAAATGATAAAAAAACTGACCCAAAAAGTCATAATATGAACAACCTTTGAGTCAGCCTTTTAATGGAAAATATTAAGCTACTGGTCCCTGGTCTCCCTGTGGTCCTTGGTCGCCTTGTGGTCCTTGGTCTCCCTGTGGTCCTTGGTCTCCCTGTGGTCCTTGGTCTCCCTGTGGTCCTTGGTCTCCCTGTGGTCCTTGGTCTCCCTGTGGTCCTTGGTCGCCTTGTGGTCCTTGGTCGCCTTGTGGTCCTTGGTCGCCTTGTGGTCCTTGGTCTCCCTGTGGTCCTTGGTCTCCCTGTGGTCCTTGGTCGCCTTGTGGTCCTTGGTCGCCTTGTGGTCCTTGGTCGCCTTGTGGTCCTTGGTCGCCTTGTGGTCCTTGGTCTCCCTGTGGTCCTTGGTCGCCTTGTGGTCCTTGGTCTCCCTGTGGTCCTTGGGTGCCCTGTGGTCCTTGGTCTCCCTGTGGTCCTTGGGTGCCCTGTGGTCCTTGGTCTCCCTGTGGTCCTTGGGTGCCCTGTGGTCCTTGGGTGCCCTGTGGTCCTTGGTCTCCCTGTGGTCCTTGGGTGCCCTGTGGTCCTTGGTCTCCCTGTGGTCCTTGGGTGCCCTGTGGTCCTTGGTCTCCCTGTGGTCCTTGGGTGCCCTGTGGTCCCTGGTCTCCCTGTGGTCCTTGGTCTCCCTGTGGTCCTTGGGTGCCCTGTGGTCCCTGGTCTCCCTGTGGTCCCTGGTCTCCCTGTGGTCCTATCGGTCCCTGTGGTCCCTCGTCTGCTCCTAAGAGTTCGTCCGAAACTAGACGATGTGCAGGTACTAATTGTCCTATTGCATTTTTCCCCCAAACTGATATTTGGGTACTCTCTTCGGCTGGGCCACTAGTAGTAAAAACAAATTCAAATGCATCGAAGTTAGCAAAATAATTCCTCGTTTCGACTTCATTAGGTGTCAATTCCACCGTCTCAAGTACGTAGAGTACCCTTGAACCATTTAAATGATATCCCTGTATTAAAACTGTAGCAGAATCAGTGGAGCTTCTGTTATCCAATTTAATTGTTACCTGTTGAGTAGGTCTTTCGCCACCAACAGGATTATTTGCAATTGGTCCAGTTGATAATATAGCCATTGACTCCTTCAACCTCCTTTCGTTATTTTTTTCTCTTCACTTCAATCATGAGAAGAAATAGAGTTTAAATTACATAGGCATGTAAAAAAAGAATATTTCCACCTAGATTTACAACAAGAAAAGCCTATTAGTATACTATAAAAACATTTTCATGCCTTGTACTCTATATCTTATTTTCAAACAATTTTAAACGAGTGTGTTATTTACCCGGTACAATTGCTGATTTTATTCTTCTAGCTGCTCTTCTGAAACAAGGCGATGTAAGGCTGTGAGTTCTCCGGAAGCACTTGTTCCCCAAATGGATATTTCCGTACTTTCTTCTGCTGGTCCGCTTGTGGTAATAACATATTCATAAGCATCAAAATTAGCAAAATAATTCCTCGTTTCAACTTCGTTTGGAGATAATTCTACTTGCTCTTGAACATACAACGTCCTTATTCCGTTTAAATAAAACCCCTCAATTAAGACCAAAGAGGAATTGATTGAATCCGTGTTAACCATTTTAACAATTACCTGTTGTGTTGGTCTCGCTCCCACATTCGGGTCATTATCGATTGGCCCAGTTGATAAAATCGCCAAGCATTCTCAACCTCCTTTTAAACCAGATTCATACATTTACAGAAGATCCTAAGCAATGAATATTAGGAATAAAATTACTTCACTTATATTCCAGTGCCACCTAAAGGATCGATAACAAATCATTCAAATGTATCTGAAACTATTTATATGAACTTTAGAACTCCACTGTTCCATTTAATGGGAAAAATGGAGTCCTCCAAAGAAATATAGGCTAATTTTTGCCTTTAAAAATCCTTTGGGTAATAAGAGTTTACAATGTTTTGCATGGTTTGCCTTAAATCAGCGTAGCCCAAACAACTCTATTTTTTATTCATACAATAATAACCAGGTAAATTAGTTAATGAAGAAACCTATTTTTATCAGGAAATATAAAAAATAGCTTTGAAGCATAAAATGTATTAAACTGCTGCATTTCATAAAAATTAATTTTTAGAAGGTGAAGTATATGGATATAAATGAAAATAAAATTGCCTTTATCTACTGCTCTGACAATGAACAATTGCTTAATAAATCAATTTCACACATTTCATCCCTTAACATACCTGTTAATTATGAAATAGAAATTATCCCAATACGAAATGCAACCAGTATGTGCGCTGGATATAATAAAGGCATGGAGAAAACGAATGCAAAGTATAAAGTATACCTTCACCAAGATGTATTTATTAGTAATAAAAATTTCATTTATGATTTTTTGGCTATCTTTAAAAACAATGAACAGATCGGTCTCTTAGGAGTGGCGGGTTGTGAAGTATTGCCAACTAGTGGGATATGGATGGATGCTCATAATAAGTTTGGTAAGTTTCACGATAGTCACACTGGAAAAATGCAATTAATATCTTTTCATGAATTTGATAATGATTATAAAATTGTTCAAGCGATTGAAGGATTTATGATGATTACCCAGTATGATATCCCGTGGCGTGAAGATCTCTTTGATGATTGGCATTTTTATAATGTTTCTCACTCTGTAGAGTTTTTAAGAAAGGGGTATTCAGTAGTTGTACCCAAACAAGAAGAACCGTGGTGCATGCATGATTGTGGTTATAATTATTTGGGAAATCAATATGAATATTATCGAAATGTTTTTTTAGATGAATATTCTACATTTTTATATCCATTAGTTAGTATCCTAATCCCTACTTATAATAGACCCGACTTTTTAAAAGAAGCGTTGGAAAGTGTCCTTGGGCAAACCTATAGAAATATTGAAATCATAGTTTGTGATGATAGTACGAATGAAACTACTGAACTCATGATTCAGTCCTATTTAGAAAAAGATTCGAACATTAAATATGTAAGAAACCCACAAAAATTAGGTGGATCTACAGGCCTAGAAAATTGTATTAAATGCTTTGAGTTATCAACTGGGGAATATATTAATTTTTTGAATGATGACGACCTGTTCTCAAGTGTAAAAATATCCAGCATGATGGATTATTTTCTTCAATTTAATAACATTAAGCTTGTCACTTCATTTAGACAACTAATAAATGAACAAGGAGAAATTTTAAGTCCACGTAGGGCAACAGAAAAGCTATTTAAAATCGATACTGTTGTTAATGGGAGTGTGTTAGGAAAGTTTGTAATCGCAAATTTATTAAATGTTATAGGTGAGCCCACAACTGTATTGTTCAGAAAGAGTGATATAGAAGAAAATTTCGGAACATATTTTGGCCGGCAATATGTTCCGTTGTCGGACATTAGCACTTGGTTACATTTGATACACAATGGTGATGCAGTCTATATAGCAGAGCCACTAAGCTTTTTCAGATGGCATAGTGGTCAAAACACTAATGATATAGTTAATATGATAAAAGCCACCTCAGAATGGTATTACTTAATAAAAGATTCTTTTACAAATGCGGTATTCGTCTATAGTTCTGATGAATACAAAAAATTATTAAATACATGGCTGTCATATAGCACTAGATTTATTCACAATGTAAATAAATTAGCTCTGGACCATGCCTTCGAAAAGGATAACAGATCTATTATTGCAGAATTAAATAATTGTCATCATGAATGTTTAACCATTTTAAAAAGATAAATACTATCTTGTATATAAAAAAATCCTTTTCAATCACAGATTACAAAAAATCTAGATTAGAAGGTGATAATGACGTGATCCCGTTTTTAGACCTGAAAAAAATAAATAATCAGTACTCAAAAGAATTGAATGAGGCTATAAATCGTGTCGTTGAAAGTGGCTGGTATATCCTTGGTAAGGAAGTTGGGGATTTTGAAAGAAATTTTGCCGACTATTGTGGAGTAAAGCATGCAATCGGGGTAGCAAACGGACTTGATGCACTCATTCTTATTTTACAAGCTTATGGGATTCAAGAAGGGGATGAAGTAATTGTTCCAGCGAACACATATATCGCATCAATATTAGCGATCTCAGCAGTTAATGCACTCCCTATTCTTGTTGAACCAAACCTTCAATCCTATACTATTGACTATAAAAAAACTGAAGAAAAAATTACCCAAAAGACAAAAGCCATTATGGTCGTACACCTATATGGGCAAACGGCTAACATGAATGAAATATATACCCTTGCGAATAAATACAACTTAATCATTATAGAAGATGCTGCACAGGCCCATGGTGCCGTTTATTACGGCAAAAAGACAGGTAATTTAGGTGATGCAGCAGGATTTAGTTTTTATCCTGGTAAAAACTTAGGTGCCCTAGGTGACGGGGGCGCTATAACTACAAATGACAGCGAATTAGCAAAAAAAATCAGAGCACTCAGGAATTACGGTTCCCTTGAAAAATATAAAAATTTGTTTAAAGGCATGAATAGCCGTCTAGATGAGATACAAGCTGCAATCCTAACAGTAAAACTAAAACATTTAGACGAAGATAATGAGAAACGGCGGAAAATTGCGGAGTATTATTTAAATCATATAACAAATGAAAGACTCATTTTGCCTCATATTGAGAATCATGACAGGTTATCTCATGTTTGGCATTTGTTTGTCGTTAGAACCAATACTAGAGACCATTTCCAAGAATATTTAACAAAAAACAATATACAGACAGTTATCCACTATCCAATTGCACCAAATAAGCAAGAAGCATATCGGGAATGGCGGGGTAATCATTTTCCCATTTCAGAACTTATTCATAACACTGTTATCAGTCTTCCTATATCACCGATTTTAGACCTAGAAGATGTTAAAAGCATTACAAATATTGTGAATAAATATTAATGATTTCTCGGTAAGGTGCGGATATGATGGAAAGTAAATTAATTCATTTTGATGTTTTAGGAGATAACAGAGGCTCTCTAATAGCATTAGAGGAGCATAAAAATATTCCTTTCAAAATTAAAAGGGTATATTATATTTTTGATACGAAAAATAATGTAAGACGTGGTTTTCATGCTCATAAGAATCTCGATCAAGTATTAATCGCAGTTAAAGGCAGTTGTACCATTCATATCGATAACAATAAAGTAACGAAAGAAGTGGTCTTAAACAATCAGAGTACGGGTTTATATATAGGTTCGTTAGTCTGGCGCGAGATGTATGATTTCTCTGATGATTGTGTCCTGTTAGTTTTAGCGAGTGATTATTATAATGAAAATGATTATATAAGAAATTACGAACAATTTAAAACGCTTGCTGAAAACAACGAAATAAGTAGAGAGTGAGAATAACAGTTCTTTACAAACGAAAGCGAGAATCCCTTATTCTAGGACTCTCGCTTGTTAGCATTATACCCAAGTCATCTCGAAATAAAATTAGTGATTATGTTAAAGCTTCTGTACTTGCCCTTCCTTATATGAATAGTTTTTTCCGCATAAACAGGAAGCAGCATTGTTTTCAAAATTAAGTTTTTCTGTACATTCACAAATATAGCCTTTTATTGTTCCAGGATTTCCATAAACTAAAGCATAATCAGGAACGTTTTTTGTAACCACCGCACCTGCCCCTACCATTGACCATTTCCCGATTTTGTTCCCTGCAATAATCGTTGCATTTGCTCCTATGCTTGCCCCGTAACATATATGGGTTTTTACAAATTCTGTTGGATTTCGTTTACTTCTAGGACGTAGGTCATTGGTAAATACAACGTTTGGGCCCAAAAACACTTTATCTTCAATATAGATCCCATCCCATATATATATTCCGGACTTTACCGTTACCTCATTCCCAATAATTACGTTGTTCTCGATAAAAGTATGATCACAAATATTACAATCTTGTCCGATCATTGCACCTGCAAGGATATGAGCGAAGGCCCAAACTCTGGTGTTTTTACCAATGTTTTTCGTTTCAACTAACGCCTTGGGATGAATAAAGCTATCCGACACATTGAAACACCTCCATGGTTACAATTCGGTTTGATCCCCTTCTATAAAGAAGAAGGAATTCCCCCTATACTATATGTACGGATGTGATGTTTAGAACACACACCGTGAATGATATCCTCCTAAGACAAATCTCTTTCCCCTTACATACGATAAAAAAAAGACGAGAGGAGTAAGGTCAATGAAAGCTATTGTTACTGGGGGCGAAGGGTTTATAGGCTCCCATCTGGTTGAAGAACTAATCCTTAGTGGCGTAAAGGAATCTATAATAGATATCTTGGTGTCTGGAAGTCTCGACTATGTCCATCCCCTCTCCCACCTCCATACGGTTGATATTGACACGTGATTTTATCTATTATAAAGATGTAGTGAAGGCGAATAGTGCAGCTGTAGCGCGCGGGCACCAGGAAACAATACACGTAAGACATCAGTAAATGAATTATTGGAAATGTTGACAGTCATTCATCAATCGCAAATTGATGCCATCACCACAAGTCCACGGCCAGGAGATATAAAGCACAGTTGCCTAGATAACAGCAAGGCACAAAACCTACTTAACTGGCATCCTAAGATGGACATTGCACAAGGGTTGGCTGAAACCTATCATTCTCTGAGTTAAATGACCGAAGAGAGACGTCTCAATCAATTTACGGAACTTGGTAGGAGAACTTGGATCAATCACGACTTCTTCCGGAGCCATTTCTAAAAAATACTTAAGGGACATAAAGCAAGCGCCTGAAGTGGAAATCAACAGCCCCGGTTAAGCAAACCTTTAAAATAAAAAGAAGGCAGAGACGTTCACTTTTGGTAAACGTTTCTGCCTTTTCTTTTAATGGACCTCTTAGTGGCCCCTGGGGGACGTCATTTTCCGAATCGCTTTAATATGTTCAGCATTTGTCATTAAAGCGGATTTTCAATCGCCAATCTCTCTTTAAATAGATTATCGATATTTTGTCTCCCAATCAAACCCTATTTCTGGATCATCCCAATCAAGTCTATGTTCGTCCGGACTCTGCAGATTATAAGATTCAGTTGTGAAATAAATAATGGTAGCTGGTCTCTCGCCTAGTACACGATAACCATGCGCAACACCTTTAGGAATAAGTAACATAATTGGATTTTCTTCCCCCATATAGTAAACCTCTGTTTTTTTATACGTCGGAGAGCCCTTTCGTAGATCATATAGAACTACTTGAGCATTACCAGAAGGAAAAAACCACAGATCATCTTGTTTATCATGATAATGGAAGGCTTTTATGACACCTGGATAGGACATCGACCAAGAAGCCTGACCAAATTTCGAGAGCAATTCCGGTTCATCATCACGGACCAATTCCGCAAAGAATCCTCGATCATCACAATGTTTTACTAATTTTTTGATGACAACTCCCTCTATCATTGAACTACCTCCTTTTCAATAAATTGAGCTAATGCTTCTTCCCAATTCCGAAGAGGTTTGACATTTTCTTTATCTAAGGCATCGTGGGCAAGAACCGAATAAAGCGGTCTCGGTGCCAATGCTCCATATTCCTGTGTAGTTACCGGCTTGATGCAATCAGCATTATACCCCGCCTTCACAAAAATTTCTTTAGCAAACTCATACCATGAGCATGAACCCGAATTACTTACGTGATAAATCCCGTTTTTTTTATGAAATAGTGTCATTATCGATTCAGTCAAATCATTTACATAGGTAGGTGAACCAATTTGGTCGTTTACCACTTTAATTTCACGGTTCCTTTTTGCTAGCTCTAACATTGTTTTAACAAAATTCTTTCCCTCATGTCCGTACAACCAGGATGTACGGATGATCGTAGTCTCCTTATATTTTGAGACAAGTTCCTCTCCCAGCCACTTGCTCATTCCATATATAGATTGCGGGTTGGGTTGATCTTCCTCTACATATGGAATGCCATTGCGTCCATCAAATACATAATCTGAGCTTATATAAAACATGCGTGAACCTATTTTATTAGCAGCATATGCTACATTTTCAGCCCCAATGCTATTTACCTTAAAAGCAGTGATTCTGTCGGTCTCACATTGATCCACTCCTGTAAAAGCTGCAGCATGAACAATGATTTCTGGCCTTAACTTAGAAATGCAATCATCTACTTTCAAAAAGTTTGTCACATCAAGCTGATTTTTCCCAAGCCCGACTACAGAATGAAGCAGCCTTAGCTTCCTCATCATTTCCTTCCCTAATTGTCCCTCTGCACCGGTGATTAAAACCTTCAAGGAGACACCACCTTAAATACCTTTGTCTTTATACCATTCAATTGTCTTTTGAATCCCTTCAGAAAATGAGGTAATCGGCTTCCACCCCAATTCATTCCTTATCTTTGAAGAATTCATAGCATACCGGCGATCATGTCCTTTTCGATCTTCTATATGCTTAATTAAGCCTTCGTCTTTTCCAAGTTGTTGCAGAACCAGTTGAATAACTTGTTTATTGGTCAGCTCTTCTGACCCGCCAATATTGTAGATTTCCCCGATAGTACCTTTTTCCAGTACCATATGAACGGCACGGCAATGATCCTCAACATAGATCCAATCACGGATATTTAGCCCATCTCCGTATAATGGAATTACCTCGTGATTTAGTGCATTTGTGATAACTTTAGGAATCAGTTTTTCAGGATGCTGCCTCGGACCAAAGTTATTGCTGCATCGGGTAATCATTATTGGAAGTTGATGTGTTTTATAATAAGCTCTAACAAGTAAGTCTGCACTCGCCTTACTTGCAGAATAAGGATTATTCGGTGCAAGCGGGGTTTTTTCTGTAAAAGGAGGATCGTTTGGTTCCAGAGATCCGTATACTTCATCCGTAGAGATTTGAATAAACTTGCTCGCTTTGCCTGATAAAACCGCTTCGAGTAGGTTAAAGGTCCCATTTATATTTGTATAAATAAAGGGATGAGCCTGTTGGATGCTTCGATCAACGTGGGATTCTGCTGCAAAGTTAATAATCACATCATACTTTTGATCAAATACTTTAGATAATTGATCAGGATCACTGATATCACATTTGATAAAACGATACCGACTTTTCTGAGCTTGGGGTATAATTTCGATATTTTTCCCTGCATAGGTTAACAAGTCTATATTTGTTATCGAATAATCAGTATGATTCAATAGGTAGAAAATAAAATTTGATCCAATAAACCCTGCTCCACCTGTAATAAGAAGGTGCTTAGTCAAAACCTCCCCTCCTTACCGTTATTGCCATAAAAATGTTGATTTGCTTTAAATAGCGAATCATGCGTCCCTGCATCGATCCACCACCCTTGTAAGACTTCATAGGTTAGTAGATTCTTTTTAATAAATAAGTTATTGACATCCGTAATTTCCAACTCATTCCTAGCTGAGGGTTGGATCGTTTCAATTAACGGAAAAACAGTGTGATCATACATATAGATTCCGGTCACGCAATAGGAGGTCGGCGGATTTTTTGGTTTTTCAATAATTGAGGTGATTTTTTTTTCTTCCTTGTCAATGGTTGGTACTCCATATCTAAAGGGATCGTCAACTTTCTTTAGAAACACCCTCGCCTCTCCCATCCCTTGTTTTTCAAATGATTCCACAGATGGCAACAAAGAATCATCAAAAAGGTTGTCACCCAACAACATGACAAACTTTTCCTCAGCTATAAAACTTCTCGCTCCCAATAGCGCGTCAGCTATTCCTCCCCCGTGGTTATTTTGAATACGATAATGAATACTTACATTTAGTTCCTCACCTAACTCAAGCAATTCAATAAAGGAATTAAGGTCACTCTTATTCGTAACAATCATAATTTGATCAATTCCTGCTTCACGGAGCTTTAAAATTGACCAATAAATCATTGGATATTTCCCGACTGGCAAAAGATGCTTATTCAGACATTTGGTAAGTGGATACAAGCGTGAGCCTGAACCACCAGCAAGGATTACTCCCTTCATATCATTCCCACCATAATGATCAGCTCCTTTAAAGCAAATACTCTCATATCCCTATCTTCCTATCAGCTATTAAGCAATTCTGTAGTACTATATGAAGGATTTGGATTTTTGGAACTAAATTTCCTCATTGTCATGAAAGAGATTTCCAAATAAGGATTTCGAATTCCATTAACTCATTTTTCCTCGTTTTTTTGTCTATTTCCCAACAAAACGTCTCACTTTTACCCGAAGAATTCATACTATGTTTTAAAGTGGGAAACTCTTATTAGAATGTTATTATTTTCCTAGCTGTGATTCATAAGTGAAAGAAGGGATTACTATCACCAAGGTTTCGATTATTATACCTTTTTATAATTGCTCTTACATTGACCAGGCCATAGAGAGTGCCTTAAATCAGACCTATCCTTATATAGAAGTCATTGTCGTAAATGATGGTTCAACAAAATACACAGAAAAAATAACCCCTTATTTAAAGGACATTCGTTATTTTGAAAAGGAAAATGGTGGTACAGCAAGCGCTCTTAATCTAGGAATTTTAAATGCTACCGGAGAATACTTTGCTTGGCTAAGCTCAGATGATCTTTTTATGGAAGAAAAGATTTCAAAACAATTAACTTTTATGGAACAGACGAATGCCTCTTTTAGTTACACTAATTATTCTTTGATTGATTCCGAAAAGGCCGTATTAAAAAAATCAGCAAGCATCCAATACACAAATAAACTCAGGTTTTTAGAACAATTCCGGCGAGGCTGTCCAATCAATGGATGTACTGTAATGATGAAAATGGAACTTTTTACAACGTTAGGACTCTTTAATGAGAATCTAAAATTCACTCAAGATTATGACTATTGGCTACGAGCAGTTCAACATTATGAACTTTTTTATCTAAATGAGCCCCTCCTTCAATATAGGGTTCATGATGAAATGGGAACCAGAACATTCAATAACCAAATAGCCAAGGAGGTACAAGCTCTAAAGAAAAAGTACGACCCTTTCATTGTTAAGTTGATAAACAGATATAAAAGGTAACTGGAGGTAGGCTCTCCTAAACCCAAAGAATACTACGGGTAGTTCTTATAAGTATGGAATTAGCTCGTATGAAATCAATAGTCATTTGCTCCATTTATATCCCTTAGATAAAAACCTCAGTAAGCCGTACCAAATGAAAATAAAAAAGTCAAAACGGTATTCGGTTTGCTAACACGATACTGTTTTGACTCAATGTATTAAATGACCATAATAATCAGAAAGAATATTTGTGTTTTGCTTCAAATTATTTTGACACAGAGTACACATACACCTTTTTACCCCATTTAATAGTTGTCTTTTTAAATTTCATCCCGATACGTTCAGCAACCTTGATGGATGGAATATTCTTTACATCGATCAAGGCAACAATCTTCCTAAATTTCAATTGCTGAAGACCATAATTTGTACAAGCTAACGCAGCTTCAGTAGCATATCCATTCCCCCATACACGTCTTGCGAACAAGTAGCCTATCCCCATCTCGATTACACCATCCACTTCTTGGGGGACTATCCCGCATTGGCCAAGAAACTCTCCTGATGTCTTATCCTCTACAATCCAGAGCCCCGTATTGTATTTCGCATAATTATCCAAGGTCCATTTAATCCACTCGTTTGTCTGCTTTCCGTTTTTTGTTGCAGGATAGTACTTCATAGCTTCTGGGTCTGAAAATATTTCCATCAAATTTTTAAAATCATGAACCTTCATTTTCCGTAATGATAATCTTTTCGTACTTAGGATAGGAGTAACCACTACACCACCCCTCAGATTAGTATTTATGCTATCTTTCCCTATTGCATTGTATACCCTTTGGGAATTACTTATTACACAAACCTGTTTTTACTGATATTCTTAATCTAGTAACGAACTATGGTTTTTAGCACATTTTCTAATAAGTGGTAGTTTGTCCCTTTCAAAAGTGTTTCCCATCACATATATTATAGTGTAATAACTTTTTATGATTGGAGGGAGTTTAATTGAAGCTTTATCTAGATCCAGGGCATGGCGGCTCCGATCCAGGTGCACGAGGGAATAGTTTAAATGAAAAAGATATTAACTTGGATATTGCACTTAGAATCCGTTCAATATTAATTAACGAATACGAAAATGTTCAAGTCAGAATGAGCCGAACAAGTGATATCAACAAAAGCCTAAATCAGAGAACGACTGAGGCAAATTCATGGGGTGCTGATTTTTACCTGTCCATTCATTGCAATGCCTTTAATGGTTCTGCACAAGGATATGAGGATTATATTCATAGCAGTTTATCTGATACTTCCACTACAGCAAAATATCAAGATATCATTCATACAGAAGTGATGATATTAAATCAGCTTAAAGATAGAGGAAAGAAAAAGGCCGATTTTCACGTGCTGCGTGAGACAACGATGCCTGCATTTCTATCAGAAAATGGATTTATTGACAATACACATGATGCTAATTTGATGAAACAGTCTTCCTGGCGTCAGAATGTAGCAAGAGGTCATGTAAATGGGGTTGCCAAAGCATTTAACCTTAAGAAAAAACCGGTTGAAACGGGAACGATTTATAAGGTCATTGCCGGTTCATTTAAAACAAAAGAAAATGCAAACGAACGTGTAGCATTCCTTCGTTCGAAGGGAATTGAATCCTTTGCTTTCTCGACAACCATTTCCGGTGAAACTTGGTACCGTGTCCAAGCTGGGGCCTTTTCGAAAAGAGAAAATGCTGAGGAACGTTTGGAAGAAGTGAAAAGAGCTGGCATTAGTGATGCCTTTATCGTTTCAGAAAATCCTGACTCTCCTAACAATGAGGTTTCCGGATATACCATCTTAGGCGAAACGTTCCTATCAGCTGAGCAAATGAATTTATTTGTCCAGAGTGTCAATCCTAATGCAATTGAGTTAGGAAGGTATTATGCAACAATCGGACCGCAATATGGGATCAGAGGGGACGTTGCCTTTGCACAAGCGATGCTTGAAACAGACTATCTTCGGTTTACTGGTACCGTACAGCCTGATCAAAACAATTTTGCCGGGATAGGGGCGACCGGACCAGACAATCCAGGTGCAAGATTTTCTACGCCAGAAAAAGGAGTCCTAGCCCATATTCAACATTTATATGCGTATGCTTCCACTAAACCATTACCAGAAAAATCTCCATTAGTAGATCCACGTTTTAACCTGGTAAGTAGAGGATCTGCGACAACATGGAAAGCTTTAAATGGAAAATGGGCGGTCCCAGGAAACGGCTATGGCCAAGCCCTTCTAAATGTGTATGAACGATTACTAATGAATACAAAGCAGAATATCGACACGGTTATTCAAAAAGTAAATAAAGATTAGGAACTGACATATGTTTAATGCTCTTTTGGTATGGCATGAACCAAGAAACCTCTTGAGGTGAATGTTGTGTTAAATATAAAACAGGATAGCTTGCCACATTTTTAATTAAGGTCCAAAGTGATTAGGGTAAAGAGCTAAAAAACAAACCCCCATTTTCTTTAAAATGGGGGTTTGTTTTTCTCATCAAATAGAACTATGTTTATTTAAACTACC
The DNA here is from genome assembly GCF_044803185.1 of Mesobacillus maritimus. Classification (GTDB taxonomy): domain Bacteria; phylum Bacillota; class Bacilli; order Bacillales; family Cytobacillaceae; genus Mesobacillus_B; species Mesobacillus_B maritimus_B. The sequence continues at coordinate 2,024,510 of NZ_CP085225.1, read as the reverse complement.
TCATCTTTATTTGAAGAAAGGAGCATTACCGTTTAATAATACACCCATTTAAGTACACCGTTTCACAATTCCGATAATTTCATAATACAAAACAACCTAACCCCATACATAAATGCGGGGCTTGCAGTTGTTTGTTTGGTCAATTTTTCCTAGGCTTACCTTGAACAGATTTGATAGATAGTTTTTCTTTCTGTAGTTCTTCATACTTAGTCATTGTTAATCCAGTCATACCGTAGAACAGTGCCACTAGCGGCGTAATGAGAGCTAAGAAACAAAACGGAAAATACACAGCAGTTGGAACACCAAGTGTCGTTGCTGTGAAAATACCACTACCAGTCCAAGGGATTAAGGCACCACCCTGTGTACTCGAATCTTCTATTGTCCTTGAGAGATTTTCTGGTCTTAGATTTAATCTTTCAAAAATTGGTTTCATTAAAGTCCCACTCATTACAGTAGAGAAGTAAATGGATCCACCGATTCCAAGAGTCACATAACTCACAATGATTGTTACCAAAACTAGTGATCCAGTGTGTTGAATTTTATCTGCAAACGAAGCAATTAATGCCTCTAATACTCCAGTTTCAGCAAGCATACCACCTAGACCTAGTGCAAATAAGAACAAAGCAATAAGTTCAAGCATACTTGTTAAACCACCACGTTGCAGTAAGCTGTCGACAATCTCAATTCCAGAATTCACTACATAACCCCTGTATAAAATACTTAACATTTCTGAGATTCCGAATCCTTGATAGAGAGTTGCTACAAGAGCACCCACTATGGAAGCAATGAAGATAGATGGAATCGGTGGTTGCTTTCTTACTAACAAGGTGACTAGAACCACAATAGGAATCAACGAGACTAACCCAAGATTGAATGTTTCGCTTAAATAAGCTGTCAGAACCCTTACACTCTCCGCATCTGCAACTCCAGAATATTGTAAACCAATAAAGGTAAAGATTACTGCAGAAATAAGATAAGCAGGTACGGTCGTCCAGAGCATATGTTTAATATGAGTGAATAACTCTCCTCCTGTAACAGTTGGTGCTAAGTTAGTCGTATCGGAAAGAGGCGACATTTTATCCCCAAAATATGCTCCACTAATAACGGCACCAGCAGTTATTCCCGGTGGGATGCCTAAACTCGCACCAATCGCCATCATGGCAATCCCTGCCGTACCAATCGTCCCCCATGAACTTCCTATAGCCATCGATACAAGCGAACAAAATAATAAGCTTGTTACTAAAAAGAATTGAGGGGAAATCGTTTGAATACCATAATAAATTAAAGTAGGTACGGTACCCGAAGCGATCCATGCACCGATTAAAATGCCGACGGATAAAAGAATGATACCAGGATGCAAGGCTTTACTCATTGATGACATCATTGCTTTTTTTACTTGTATATAGGTGTACCCTAACCCTTTCATAAATGGGATCAATACAATCATACCTATAAACATCAATATTTGAATAGGTGCTTCAAATGCAACTATCCCCATCGCAATAATAATAGTAGGTGAAATTAACATTAATAACGCATATAGGAAAGATGGTTTTTTAATATTGTCGTTTTGCAAAAAATCACTCCTTTTTTACTTTTAATTTAAGCTCTTCATATCCTTTGATATATCTGATAAAGCCATACAAAAATTTTAAAAAAAACACCAGGGCGGGGTCGTTGTTTCTTTTAGAGCTTGATAAATCTTTCTAGTTCTATATTCCTTCTATTCTTGCTTGATTATTAGGGAAACGGAGGAACCGTCCGACACTGAAAAAGGCCTTCATCAACCTAAAGACCCCGCCATTCCATTTGATGTAATATATCCATCCACTTGGGCACAACTCCCTCTATTTCGTCAAACGCACGACCTGGGCGAGGAGATGAGAATTAGGTGTAACACTAGCGGTTTATTTTATATAAAACCGTGCTTCTTTAAACAGTCTATTAATCTAATCAGGCTTTCAACAAGTTCCCCATCTCACTTTTAAGATAAGTGATTCCTATACAAATGAAGACCAACAGCACGGAGGAGTAAAGTTGTTGATAGAAGTGGCATACACATAGCGGACGGAAAGGATGATAATAGCGATGATTTTTATGCTTGAAGAGGCAATTGAAATCCTAGAACGAACCCCACAAATACAAGGGCACCTTTTATCTGGTTTATCTGATGGGTGGTTGCAATGCAATGAATGCGAAGAAACCTGGAATGCCTTTGAAGTCGTCAATCATCTCAGTGAATGTGAAAAAAACAACCGGATCCCGAGGTTAGAACGGATGGTTTAGGAAGTGGGAAACAAACCATTCCCCCATTTTATCGGTTTTCTCATTTTAAAATGAGGAGGGCAGGGAGCAATGGTTGGTCCCTGCCCTCCCCTCTCGGCTCTGCATTTAGGAGCAACGGCACGGCTTGTTTTCAAATAAAGATTTCACCGTACCAGTGACTTCCCCCTCATCATTTCCCTTACCAATTCCCGATTACGCTCTTGAAAGACTTCATTATGCGACGAGACCATGGCCGCTTTCTGGGCTGTTGGTTGAATATATTGCTTCGCTTTATTAACGGCATTTGCTGCATCTTGAAAACAGCCAGCGATTAAATTTACTTTTCCCTCATAGCTTAAAATATCTCCGGCGGCATAAATTCCCTCAATACAAGATTCACTGGTTGAATTTCCTGCAATGTAGAAATCATTGACCATTTCGATATCCAATTTACTATTTCTCAGTAAGCTCGTATCTTGTTCATACCCATGATTGACGATGACGTCATCAATCTCTTGATAGGATACTTCCCCCGTTTCTTGATCCGTTAGCTCAACCGTTTGAATCCTTTCATGATTCTCACAAGCAATTAATCTAGTAATACTTGTTTGGGGAAGACAAATAACAGAACTGTTCATGAGCTCGGTTACCTTGGCTTCATGGCCTGAGAGATGTTCCTTCCGATAGCTGATATACACTTTTTTCGCAATGGACTCTAATTCATTCGCCCAATCAAGTGCTGTATTCCCTCCCCCCGAAATGATCACCGTTTTATCTTTGAATCTCCGAAGAGAGGTTACCGTGTAATGAATATTCGCAACCTCAAACCGATCTGCACCTTCGATTTCTAGCTTTTTCGGATTTAAAATTCCGCTTCCAACAGCCACAATCACCGTCTTTGTGTAATGAGCTTGCCCCGAAGCCGCTTTCAATACAAAGGTTCCATCTTGCTTGCGTGAAATCGAGACGATTTTTTCATTCAATACCACTTCTGGATCAAACGTTAATCCCTGTTCGATAAGCTGCTCCATTAATTTTGCACCTGGAAGTGGCGTTACTCCTCCAACATCCCAAATCATTTTTTCTGGATAGACATGGAGTTTTCCACCTAATGTTGGTTGAAATTCGATGAGTTTTGTTTTCATTTCTCTTAAACCGCTATAAAAAGTGGAATATAACCCTGCTGGTCCCCCACCAATGACTGTTACATCGAATAATTCCTGATGATTCATTTCCGTCCACTCCCAACCACTAATTGTAATTGATTATCATTATCAATAAGAATACGTGATATCTCCTTTTTTTACAATACGAATTTTCACAAGATTTATTTTTTCTTTACGGTCTTTTAAACCGTAATGTTGATTTCCTAACTAGGCTCCTCGCTTTCCTTGTACTAGCAGGTCATGCTTTCGAACATAAAAAAATCGCCAGGGGGAGCCCGGAAGCCATATAAGTAAAGATACATCCCCTCACAAGGTCCTCTCCTACTAATTTCCCATTTACAGAAAATTTTTTATTGACATTTAATCAAGTGAATTTTATAGTTAAATCGTAATCGACATTGATAATCATTATCACTTAACTTGGAGGATGGAGGTCAAAAAGAATGGTTCGCCTTTTTACAGATGATTTGAACATCGGCTATGGTGAACGGTTAATTGTTAAAAATCTCAGCGTAACGATCCCCGATAACAAAATTACAACCATCATTGGGTCCAATGGCTGCGGGAAATCAACATTATTGAAGGCAATTACTCGTATTATCTCTTCTCAATCAGGGTCAATCCTTTTAGACGGAAAAGATATTTCAAAAGAACACACAAAAATTCTTGCAAAAAAAATGGCCATTCTTCCGCAAACGCCTGAAGGTGCAGCAGGGCTAACGGTTGGAGAATTAGTCTCATATGGACGCTTTCCCTATCAAAATGGTTTTGGAAGATTAACAAAAAAAGACTATGAAACAATCGATTGGGCCCTTGAGGTGACAGGTACGATGGACTATAAATATCGGCCCGTTGATGCCCTCTCCGGTGGCCAGCGTCAACGTGTGTGGATTGCCATGGCACTTGCGCAAGAAACGGACATCATTTTTCTTGATGAACCGACGACCTATCTAGATATGGCACACCAACTGGAAGTGCTTGAGTTATTACAAACGTTAAACCGCGAACAGGAACGAACCATTATTATGGTGCTCCACGATTTAAACCAAGCGGCTCGTTTCGCTGACTATATCATCGCGTTAAAAGATGGTGAAATCGTCAAGGCAGGAGCTTGCGAGGAAGTCATCAACCCGGAAGTACTTCGTGAAGTTTTTCAAATCGATGCGGTCATCGGCCGTGACCCAAGAACAAGTAAACCAATGTGTATCACTTACAATCTATTAAAAGGAGAACATCAACATGAAAAAATTATTACTCCCGTTTATGCTAGTGCTAGCGCTCATTATTAGTGGATGTGGAAATGAAGCGGCTTCAGAAAAGGACAGCAATTCTACACCAAAAGAAGAGGAAACGCCAGAATTCATTACATACGAATCGGAAACAGGGCCAATTGAAGTCCCTGCCAATCCACAAAGAGTCATTTTACTTTCAGGCTTTACAGGAAATGTCCTCGATTTAGGTGTCAATGTCGTTGGCGTGGATGTATGGTCTAAAAACAATCCAACCTTTGCTGAAGAATTAAAAGATGCCGAAGAAGTTTCCGACGAAAGCTTAGAAAAAATCATTGAGCTAGAACCGGATTTAATTATTGGCTTATCGAATATTAAAAACGTAGATAAATTGAGTGAAATTGCTCCTACTGTTACCTATACCTGGGGCAAAGTAGATTATTTAACGCAACACTTAGAAATTGGGAAACTACTAAACAAGGAACAAGAAGCTCAAGCTTGGGTCGATGACTTTACAAAACGGGCAGAAGAAGCTGGAGAAGAAATCCGTGCAAAAATCGGCGAGGATGCAACCGTATCTGTTATTGAAAGCTATGGCAAAGACCTTTACGTCTTCGGTGACAACTGGGCACGTGGCACAGAAATTTTATATCAAGCAATGAAATTGAAAATGCCGGAGAAAGTACAAGAAGTCGCATTAGAATCCGGTTATTACACATTATCAACAGAAGTTCTTCCTGAGTACGCTGGCGATTACGTCATTCTAAGTAAATACTCTGACGCCGATACGTCATACCAAGAAACAGAAACATACAAAAACATCCCTGCTGTTAAAAATAATCGTGTGTTTGAAATGAATGGCCAAGGCGCATCTTTCAGTGATCCTGTCACACTTGAAAAACAACTAGCATTCTTTAAAGAATCTTTTCTTAGCAACTAATTATCTATGAGGAATTCTTTTCTAGAATTCCTCTTTCCCTATCCATTGAAAGGAATATCCGAAACTCATGATGAAAAAAACGCTCGTTTTCACCTCATTTGCCTTCAAACTAATCGCGGGATTCCTTGTATTTATTGGCATGTTTATTGTTGCGATGGTTTTTGGGGCAGCAGATATATCGCTGAAAGATGTTTGGCTCGCCCTTACGACTTCTACTACAGGAGATAACCTATCGATTATCCGCGAAATCCGTTTACCACGTGAACTTGCAGCCATTTTTGTGGGCGCAGCGCTTGCCGTTTCGGGTGCAATTATGCAAGGGATGACAAGAAACCCCCTTGCTGATCCCGGATTACTCGGATTAACTGCCGGAGCTAATGCGGCATTGGCCATTACCATTGCCTTTATCCCTACAGCCAATTATTTTATTACAATGATTGCCTGTTTTATCGGAGCCGCCATAGGGGCAATGCTTGTTTTTGGGATTAGTGCCATGAAACGAGGTGGATTCTCCCCTCTTCGTATCGTATTAGCCGGGTCTGCGATTTCCGCCTTCTTATACGCAATCGCTGAAGGGGTTGGTCTTTATTTTAAAATATCAAAAGATGTCTCGATGTGGACCGCTGGGGGAATGATTGGTACCACTTGGGGGCAATTAAAAGTAATCGTTCCCTTTATTGTGGTAGGAATGCTTGTGTCCTTTTTCCTTTCAAGGCAACTTACCATTCTCAGCTTAAACGAGGAAGTGGCGGTTGGCTTAGGCCAAAAAATCACCCAGATTAAAGGAATTCTTTTTGTGATCATTATCATCCTCGCTGGGGCATCGGTTGCCCTCGTTGGAAATATGGCCTTTATTGGATTGATGATTCCCCATATTGTTCGGGTGTTTGTTGGAACGGATTATCGCTTTATTTTACCAATGTCGGCCATCACGGGGGCAACCTTTATGCTCTTCGCCGATACACTTGGTCGAACGATTCATGCCCCCTATGAAACGCCCGTCGTAGCGATTGTCGCCATGCTAGGTCTCCCCTTCTTCCTGCTTATTGTAAGGAAAGGAGGGAAAGCATTCACATGATCCATCCAGCACTCATCAAGAAACAGCGAATCATTTTATCGGTTTCTTTATTGCTTATCCTCGTTACGATGATTGTTGGAATGGGATTGGGGTATTCTAGTGTATCGTATGATAGAATCCTCCCCACTCTATTCGGTCAAGGTACGTTCAAAGAGGAATTTGTTTTGTTTTCTGTACGATTGCCACGGATTTTTATCACCCTATTAGCAGGGATGGCCCTTGCTGTATCAGGGGCGATTTTACAAGGAATCACCAGGAATGACCTAGCAGATCCCGGCATCATCGGGATTAACTCTGGTGCCGGGGTCGCCATTGCCGTCTTCTTCTTGTTTTTTCCGATTGAGGTTGGCTCATTTGTTTATATGATTCCTCTTGTTGCCTTTGTGGGTGCCATTTTAACAGCAATGTTCATTTATTTGCTCGCTTATAATAAAAATAGTGGCCTACAACCAGTAAGGTTAGTACTAATCGGAGTTGGATTCTCATTGGCCTTTTCCGGAGCGATGATCGTTCTGATTTCCTCTGCCGACCGAACAAAAGTCGACTTCATTGCCAAATGGTTAGCCGGAAATATTTGGGGCACAGATTGGCCATTTATTTGGGCCCTCCTTCCTTGGCTCGTACTCCTTATCCCGTTTACATTGTATAAGGCCCACCGCTTGAATCTCTTAGGAGTAAGCGAGCCGGTGGCCATTGGCGTGGGCGTTTCGATTGAGAAAGAACGAATGGTGTTACTTTTAACAGCCGTTGCTTTAGCGGCCTCTGCAGTTTCTGTCACCGGGGGAATCAGTTTTATCGGTCTCATGGCGCCACATATCGCAAAAGCGTTAGTAGGACCTAGAAATCAATTATTTATCCCCGTTGCCACTCTCCTTGGTGGCTGGTTGTTATTATTCGCCGACACGATTGGGCGCAATATCATTGAACCAAGTGGAGTGCCCACTGGGATCATGGTCTCACTCATCGGAGCACCTTATTTTGTGTATTTATTATTGAAAAAGTAAAAAGAAACCGCACGTTGTGGTGGGATTCACCGTGCGGTTTCAATTTTTGAGATTATAGTTTTTCTCCATTTGTTGTGATGGCGTCCTGATACCAGTAAAAGGATTTCTTCTTTTTCCGTTCTAATGTTCCACTTCCATCGTCATGTTTATCAACATAGATATACCCATAACGTTTCGAGAACTCGCCTGTCGACATACTGACCATATCAATGCAGCCCCAGCTTGTGTAGCCCATTAATTCGACTCCATCTTCAATCGCTTCCCCCATCGCCTTGACATGCTCACGAAGATAATCGATTCGATAGTCATCTTGGATTCTCCCATCTTCTTCGACTTTGTCATAGGCTCCTAGTCCATTTTCCACGACAAACAGCGGTTTTTGGTAGCGATCATATAATTTGTTTAAACTGATTCGTAAGCCTACTGGGTCGATTTCCCAGCCCCAGTCGCTTGCTTTTAAGAATGGATTTCTGATGCCACCAATAATATTTCCTTGTGATGCTTCCTCATCCGATTTCTCTTTCTTTTCGGTGCGGGACATATAATAACTAAATCCAATATAATCAACTGCCCCTTCCTTCAGTAATTCTAAGTCTCCATCTTGCATTTCTAGTTCGATGTTATGTTCTTTAAAATATCTCTTCATGAAAGATGAATACTCACCACGTACTTGGACATCCCCACAATAGTAGTTAAACAGCTGCTCTTCTTGTAGGGCATATAAAACATTTTCCGGATGGCTATCGAAAGAATAGACAGGTGCATAAAGAATCATACAGCCAATTTTCGAGTTAGGAATGATTTCATGGCAAGCTTTGACCGCTATCGCGCTTGCGACAAATTGGTGATGATACGCCTGGAAGGTCGGCTGGTACTTGTCCTCTTCCTTTTGAATCGAAAACCCAAGACCTTGAATCGGCATCACCAAGCTACTATTGATTTCATTGAAAGTCATCCAGTATTTCACTTTCTTTTGATAGCGAGTAAAAATCGTACGGGTATATCGTTCAAAGAACGCGATGACTTGCCGATTTCGCCATCCGCCATATTCTTTTACCAAATGGAGAGGCATTTCATAGTGAGAAATCGTGACAACCGGTTCAATCCCGTACTTTTGTAATTCATCAAAAACACGTTCATAAAAAGCTAAACCTTCTTCATTCGGTTCTACCTCATCTCCATTTGGGAAGATTCGAGTCCAAGCGATTGACATCCGAAATGCTTTAAACCCCATTTCCGCAAACAACGCGATATCTTCTTTATAACGATGATAAAAATCGATTGCTTCATGATTCGGATAGTCATACTGATCATGATGAATTTCAAAATCAAAACCTGGATTCATCAAGATGTTTAGCCGCTCTTTTCCACCTGGAAGAACATCGGCAATATTTAAGCCTTTATTGCCTTCATGAAACCCTCCTTCAATTTGATTCGCTGCCGTAGCCCCTCCCCATAAAAAACCTTGCGGGAACTGATATGTTTTCATTTAAAGTACCTCCAGAAATTTACTCCAACCTTACTATTTGTTTTACCCATAAAATAATTCATTTCTCTACTTTTTATTTAAACTGCTCTAATAAGCATGCTACCTGTGTTTTACCTAATCGTAAATGCAAGTAGAGCCAACTAGTTTTTTTTTAACGGAGAAAGGCAGTTATTTCACAAATGTAACCGCACTCCCGATTCACTATAAAACTCAAGGTTAATAGTGTAACCATTGCGCTGTCTGTCTCAGGAGAAAATCCATGTACCATCAATCATCTTCACCAACTGGAACAACAAGGAAGTTAAATTGTTAGTATTACCAACAACAAACTTTCAACGATCGCTAAAATCTCTGATCTAAATATTCCCTATTATGTGACAGAGGAATACGTTGAGGAATCGAATATTACCTCACAAGTACCGGTGATTTATGTTTTAATATCGATCGCTCGAGAAATTCATCAACTAAATCAATAGACAAAACTTCCAAGTGAAGGTTTAAAGGCTGTTTTCGTAAAGATTTTTGTTAAAATCCAAGAGCAGATTTTAACAAAAGTTTGAGAAAAGAGCCTTTTTTCACCCAACTTGTTCCCCATTGGACGGCTACCCCCTAACGCGTCAATCTCCAGTACTCTTTTCCTAGTTTACCCTGCACAAAGACCCTAATTATTCCAATTAACGACAAATATATAGTTCTTTTGTCGCAATAAGTTGAAAGAAATTATTACCAAATAAGGGTGAAATATGTAACGATTATAAGAGAGAGAAATCTATTAAAGTGCAAAAGCGTTTTTATATTCTTTTTATAAAAATCTATTAAAAGAGAATCTAGAAATCATAGAAGCGTTTTTGAACTAAGGGGAGGATGGGAATGAAAAAATTCATAATTAGTTTGGTGCTGCTTGTATCTATCGTGTTCTTTGAGGTACCAGCACAGGCTGCAGGCAGTGATTTTATTATTATCAATAAGTCGAATAATCAACTGGCTTATTATAGTAATAATAAACTGGTCAAAACCTTCAAGGTGGGAACCGGTCGGCAACCTTCTTACACGCCGGAGGGCAAATTCAAGATAGTGAATAAAATTAAGAATCGCCCATATTATAGCGGGAACATTCCTGGCGGCGATCCTAGGAATCCGCTTGGAAACAGATGGCTTGGCATTAATGCAAGAGGCACTTGGGGAACAACGTACGCCATCCACGGCAACAATAATCCTAGTACAATCGGCGGCTATGTAAGTGCAGGTTGTGTGCGAATGTACGATGACGAAGTAGAATGGCTTTATAATCAAGTGAAAGTGAATACCCCTGTTATTATTACATCTTCAAGTAAATCCTTTCATTCGATTGCAGCGGCTAATGGCTATAAAGTTTCAGGGGGTGATGCTGTTCCAGTGACGACAACCCCTACTAGCACGGTCCTAAAAAAAGGCATGAAAGGTGCTGAAGTTAGGAAGTTGCAACAGGATCTTACAAACAAGGGCTATAGCACAAAAGGAATTGACGGAATATTTGGTTCAAATACAGAAGCAGCCGTCAAGAAATTCCAGAAAGCCAATAATATTAAAGCTGACGGTGTAGTCGGAGAGTCCACCAAAAAGGCGCTGGGTATGAAGACCTCTGTTGCTAAGACACCTGCAAAAAAAGAAACAGTGGGGAAAGCTGTTCCAGTGGATACAACCGTTTCAAGCACTCCCCTGAAAAAAGGGATGAGAAGTGCTGAAGTAAAGAAACTTCAGCAGGTCCTCTCAAACAAGGGCTACAGCACAAAAGGAATTGACGGAATATTCGGTTCGAATACAGAAGCGGCCGTTAAGAAATTCCAGAAAGCCAATAACATCAAAGCAGACGGTGTAGTCGGAGAGTCCACCAAAAAGGCGCTGGGTATGAAGACCTCTGCCCCTAAAACAACAGCCAAAAAATCCACTGCAACCTCTAAAGTAACGAAACAAACAGCTGCAAAACCTGTTCCAGTGGAAACAACCTTTTCAAGTACTCTCCTGAAAAAGGGGATGAAAGGTGCTGAAGTGAAGAAACTTCAGCAGGTCCTTACAAACAAAGGCTATAGCACAAAGGGAATCGACGGAGTCTTCGGATCAAATACAGAAGCAGCCGTTAAGAAATTTCAGAAATCCAATAAACTAAAGGTAGACGGTGTAGTCGGACCAGCCACTAAAAAGGCACTTTAAAAGAACCCAAAGCAGGCTTAAATGAAGGCAACCATCGTCAATATGATGGTTGCCTTTTCATATCCCCAATATGAATTGGTACGTTGTACCTGAAATTTTTAAAATAGGCTTATCCTTCTTAAGGGTACAATAGACCCCCACAGCCTTAGGTGAATATCATGGAGGTGTGAGGAGGTTGGAAAAACATGGATATAACACGAAACATGCATGACCACTGTGTTAAGCTCATGTATCATCACGTGGTCATAACGATGAATGATGGAAAAACCTACGATGGAATTATTGAATCAGTGGACGGCAATAATATGTCTGTCTTAGTTGGTGAGGACGTACCAGATCAAGGAGATAACGGAGGAAACACTAGGCAATTTGACCTTTATGGTGGTTATGGTGGTTATGGTGGTTATGACGATTACGGATATGGGCGGCCACGAAGAAGGTTTAGGCGGTTCAGACGCCGGCGCTTCCCATTCCCTTATGTAGTAGCAGTATCGTTATTGCCTTATCTGTCTCCGTATCCTTCCTATCCTTATTATTAAAAAGATAGGAATAGTAAAAAGAGATAAAATTAAAAGTCCACTTGGGTGGACTTTTTTGGCTTTTCCCAATGTTAAAAGCGGTTTTTTTTAAGGAAAGCTTCTTCTTTCTCTACGGCTTTTGTGTCGCATCATTTATCCTACTTCTATTTTACTACGCGAGTCGAGAGCATCACTAGATTACTAGTTAAATCTTCCAACCTTATTCATAAAATTTATCTTCCTATTCATTCTTATTTCTCCTATAATCTTATTGTTATTTAAAAAATAAGAATGATCACACAGGGGGAAAAAAGGTGCTGGAAGAAAGTTTGAAAAATAGGTTGGTTTATCGTAAGGAGAATATTTATTTTGCAGTAACTTTGATCTTTAGTATTTTGACTTATGTGGTTCTCTTTTTCTCTGTTATTGGCATTGCCATCATTTTAGGTCTTATGCTGGTTTCTTACTTTTTTCATGCCTTATCGATGGCATCGATTCGCCGAAATGGCGTTCGCCTGAGTGAGCAGCAATTTCCTTTCCTTTATCAGAAAGCAGTAAAGCTTGCTCAGGATATGGAACTAGAGAAAATGCCTGCTATTTATGTAATGGAATCGATGGGAATCCTGAATGCCTTTGCAACCCGTTTTTTCGGTAAAAATATGGTGGTTGTCTATTCAGAAATTTTTGACCTAGTAGAAGAAAATCGTGAAGATGAGGTGCTGTTTGTTCTAGCCCATGAGTTTGCCCATCTTAAACGGCGTCATGTGTTGGTTCACCTCCTTTTGCTTCCGGCGATGTTTGTGCCTTTCTTAGGAGAAGCCTATTTACGCGCTTGTGAATATACATGTGACCGCTATGCGGCTTATTATGTAAGCAACGTCGATACAGCCAAAGAGGCTCTATCCATGCTAGCAATCGGCAAAAAGCTTTCGGGTAAAATGAATAAAGAGGCTTATGTTCAGCAATTAAGTGAGGAATCAGGCTTTTTTGCATGGTTGAGTGAAAAGCTATCGAGCCACCCCGATTTACCAAAGCGAATAAACGCGTTGGATCACTGGGTGAGTCCAGAACTTTATCCTCTTGTTCGGGAAAAGAAAACAGGAATCATCGTTGGAACTATTGCTTCTATTGTATTAGTCGCTTCCCTAACAGGTGCAGCCGTTCTGCTTGTAAGAGGAACTCAAGCTTTAACGGCGTTTTTAGAAGATCCTTATTTTTATGAGGATGAAGAGTATTTATATGAAGAAGAGATGATTGAGTATCCACCTGTTATCCAAGCTGTGATGGATGAGGACATGGAAAGGCTTGAACAGCTTGTCGTTGAAGGAACACCTATCGATGAAAAGGATACTGATGGATATACAGCCCTTCAATATGCAGTGATATGGGGAGATGTTGAGGCTGCACAGTGGTTAATCGAAAACGGAGCTGATGTCAACACTGCAGACAATTGGGGCTCCACCCCTTTGATGAATGCCGTTTATAACGTATCGGACGTTGAAATTGTAGAACTTTTACTAGCAAATGGTGCAGATAAAACACTAAAAGACTCCGATGGAAAAACAGCCTACGACTACGCCGTCGAAATCAGAGAGTCCGAACTCAGGGATATATTAAAATAGCAGGGACAGAGGGACAGGTACATTGTCCCTCTGTTTTTCCTATTATTGGAAGTGGGACATTGTACCTGTCCCCTTGTCCCATCATTATGCTGCTGGGTTTACTTCTAATTCAACTTTGATTTTGATGTCTTTTCCTACTAGTACGCCACCCGTTTCAAGTGCTGCGTTCCATGTAAGGCCAAATTCCTCACGGTTAATTTTTGCCTCTGCTTCGAAACCGTAAACTTCAACACCCCATGGGTTTTTACCTTTACCACCGTATTCAACATCAAATGTGACCGGTTTTGTTACACCTTTAATCGTTAAGTCTCCAGTTACTTTGTAATCTTCCCCATCTTTTGTAATGTTTGTAGATTTAAATTCAATTGTTGGGTTGTTTTCTACATCAAAAAAATCTGCTGATTTTAAGTGATTATCACGATCCTCACTTCTTGTATTAATGCTTGCTACGTCAAAGTTAAATGCGATTGTAGCTGTTGTTAAATCTGTTAAGTCTTCTGCTTCAACAGCTGCTGTATAAGAATCAAACTGACCTTTTACTTTTGATACCATCATGTGCTTTACTTCAAATCCTACTGATGAATGTGATTGATCTACTACCCATTTTGTCATTTTTATTTCCTCCAGTTTGTTTTTTTGTTTTTTTATCTTGATTTCGAGATATACAGCCAAAAAAAATTTTGGTTTTGTTCTGAATTCAAATATCTTTAACCTGAGATAAATTTATCACATATCCTTAACTAATGTCAACACTTTATTGATGAAATTTTTTGATACTTTGAAATTATCCAGGATGCAAAGGAAGACCGGGTTTTAAGGGACACATACCTTCTCCCAAAGAGGATTTTCGGGTTTGGCCAAGAATTAAATAGAAATACACAAAAAGATAGAGGTGTAAGGATGTTTACAAATAAAATGACGCAACTTTTGCGTATTCAGTATCCAATAATTCAGGCACCAATGGCAGGAGGAATTACCACTTCTAAGCTAGTGGCCGAGGTTTCAAATCATGGTGCTCTTGGAATGATAGGTGCGGGCTATATGACACCGAAGCAAATACGGGATCAAATTAGAGAAATTAGGGAGTTAACGTCCAACTCCTTTGGAATCAATTTATTTGTTCCGAGCGAATTTGAAGTTGAAGAGAATGATATTGAAAAAGCCAACCAGCTCCTAAAACCTATTCGAGAACAATTGCATGTAAAAGATAAAGCGTCCATAGAAATTCCAAATTTTAATCAAGTATGCCAGATCTTTCATGAACAGATAAAAGTGATTATTGAAGAACAAGTTCCAGTTTGTTCTTTTACCTTTGGGATTCCATCTAGAGAAATCATTGAGGCTATGAAACAACATGGCATAATTGTGATTGGAACGGCTACGACGGTGAATGAAGCCATTGAAATTGAAAAGAGTGGAATGGACCTTGTCGTTGTACAGGGCAGTGAAGCTGGTGGGCATCGCGGAAACTTTATTGACGGACATCAGGAGAGTTTAGTGGGTCTCATGTCCCTTATCCCGCAAGTAGCGGATCACGTAAGAATTCCTGTGGTCTCTGCTGGAGGGATTATGGACGGCCGAGGGCTAACGGCTTCCCTTTGCTTAGGCGCACAGGGTGTTCAAATGGGCACTGCCTTCCTAACCTGTATCGAAAGTGGCGCAAATGAGATACATATAAAAGAAATCCTGCATTCCCAAGAAGACCAGATTGTTCTCACTCGTTCATTTTCAGGAAAATGGGCACGAGGAGTGAAAAACAAATTCATTTCAGACATGCAGCAATTTGAAGACTGTTTACCACCCTTTCCGATTCAAAACACCTTAACGCAAGGAATAAGAAAAGCCGCTTCGTCACATAAAAACCGGGAAAATATGTCGCTTTGGTCTGGGCAAAGTCCGAGGTTGGCTAAGAAACAAAGTGTAAAAGCTTTGATTCAAGATGTCGTTGCAGTATTAAATAAAATCTAGAACGAAAAACAGCTATAAAGATGAACCTTAGGGACGCAGGTAGCTATAGCCTTTCTTGGTGCATATTAGAGTGGGACAAGGTGCCTGTCCCCTTGTCCCCGGTAATTTGGGGAGATGTCGAGCAAATTGTTGGATAATTGGGACATGCATGTCCATCGGAGGTTTATTTATGGAAATAAAAAAAGATGATTTAACCAGAGCCGAAGTGGCTGAATTGATCAAAGAGCATCTTCAGGGGGTGACTTTGAGTTCTCCTCCGGAAAGCATTCATGCATTAAATTTAGAGGAGCTAAGACGACCAAACATAACCTTTTGGACTGTATGGGAAGGAACTGATTTAACTGGAATGGGAGCGCTAAAAGAAATTAGCTGCTCTCATGGTGAGATTAAATCAATGAGAACTTCATCCTCACATCTAAGAAAAGGTGTTGCCAGAAGGATGCTTCATCACATTCTTGAGGAAGCCTTAAAGCGAGGCTATAATCAGCTGAGTTTGGAGACGGGGTCGATGGATTCATTTGAACCAGCAAGAAAACTATATGAAACTTTTGGCTTTAAATATTGTGGGCCCTTCGCAGACTACAAGGAAGATCCGAACAGCGTTTTTATGACAAAGGAACTGCGGTAAGTACTAACATGAACTCCCCCAGTACCAAAGATCAGCCTAAAGGTAAAAAAATAAGCGCTGAAAGAATGGACGCTTTGGTCCGGACAAAGTCCACGGCTAGCAAAAAAACAAAGTGTGAACGCTTTGTTTCAAGATGTTGTTGCAGAATTAGCTTAGATTTCCACCGACAAATGGACATTAAGAGGGTTATTTGTGCATAATTAAAGCGGGACAAGGTGCCTGTCCCCTTGTCCCAGAAACTCGGAAGAAATTATCGGTATTCAAAGGAGAAAAACCCCTTTGTGTCGAAAATAAATAATAGATAGAGGGGTGACGAATGAATAAAATTGGTTTATTAAAAAGTCTACGCAATGCCAGTCGAGGTAATTTGTTTTCAACAGAGATTCCTAAGGCGACAAAAGAGGAAGAAAATAAGATTAATGTATGGTTGACAGAATTAGAAAGTGAAGGAAAAATCAAGTTAAGAGAATGTGTCCAGCGTGAAAGTTCCGTTTATTTACATGGAATCATGAAGTATGCATCCGAATAATCGGGTGTTTTTTTTGTGAGCTTATACCGCTCTGGTTTCGCATCTTTCTTAATATTTACTACTACGGTCGTCGAATAATCTTAGAAATACGCATTACACTGAAAATAGATTTAATGTAAAAAGCGAAAAGCCATCTCTAGCTGTTCGCTTAAAATCTTATCCCCAAATCTCTTTTGAAATGTCTACGATGTATTTCAACTTTGCCCATTGCTCTTCTTCAGTTAAGATATTTCCGTGGTGCGTAGAAGCGAACCCGCATTGTGGGCTGATGCATAATTGCTCTAATGGCACGTATTTTGTTGCTTCTTCAACACGCGCTTTAATATTTTCTTTGTCTTCAAGTGTTCCATGCTTGGATGTGAACACACCTAGAACCACTTGTGGACCTCCGTTTGGAATGTGCTCTAATGGTCCGAAATCACCTGAACGGTCATCATCATATTCTAGGAAAAATCCGTTTACTTGTTCTTTAGCAAATAGAGTTGGCGCGATTTTTGCGTAGCTGCCTTCAAATGCCCATTTGGAACGATAGTTTCCACGGCAAAGATGCGTTGTAATCACAAGATCTTCAGGCTTATCTTCTAAAACGCCATTCGCCACACGTAATGCCAAATCAATTAATTGTTCACGAGAATAGCCACTGTCGTTAAATGGAATCTCAGGTGCATTCAAACCAGCAATGTACACATCATCTAATTGTAAGTAACGGCAACCTGCATCATAGAACGCTTGAATTGCATCTTTGTATGTTTGGATAACATCATTTGTATACTCTTCAATGTCTGGATAGATTTCAAGATTACGAATTCCAGCGTTAAACAATTGGTTCGGACTTGGGATGGTTTGTTTAGCAACCGCACGATCACCAACGATTTCTTTAAATTCGATAAAGTCTTTGATATGAGGGTGATCTTGGTTAAACGAAATTTTCCCAATAACACGAACATCATAGCGTTCCGTTTCTTCTCCTTTAAAAGCAAATCCAGATTCTGGAACATAGCCTTCTACCCCATTAAGGTGCTCAAGGAAATCGGTGTGCCAGAAACGGCGACGGAATTCACCATCTGTAACAGCCTGTAGTCCAACTTCAATTTGCTTATCAACGATTTTTTTGATTTCTTCTGTTTCAATTGTGTGCAGTTCTTGTGCTGAAAGATTCCCTGCTTGGAAATCCTTCCTAGCCTGATGAATTCTTTCTGGACGCAATAAACTTCCTACATGATCGGCTCTGAAAGGTGCTTTTACAAGTGTTTTTGTCATTATGTATCTCCTACTTTCTTCTAATCAGTTCACCCTTTTATTTATTAAGCGAAAGATTAAGAATCTTTTTGATTTGGTGTAACGTAAGTGTAGCATAGGAGAATCATTATAACGTAACACATAAAATCTATCCCTTGTTATAGGTTTAGACTATAACTGTCGTAATTCCTCATCAATTGATTCTTTTAAATATTGGATATAGATATTGCCTAACTTACTAGTCGTGACATTTTTATGCGTAATATAACCAACGTGTATCCGTTCACCCACCTTCAATGGAACGGCAATAATATCTTTACTGTTTAATTTATGACTAATCACACCTGTGGAAATTGTATAGCCATTTAAGCCAATCAGCAAGTTAAATAGCGTGGCCCGGTCACTTACCTTGATATTCTTCGGTCTAGTCAACGTGCTAAGAATCTCCTCGGAGAAATAGAAGGAATTATAATCGCCTTGCTCATAAGAGAGATATGGATAAGGATCCAAATCAGCTAAGGTAACGTAGTCTTTTTTTGCGAGCGGATTGGTTGAGCTAATAAAGATATGGGGCTTCGCTTCAAATAACTCATGAAACTTTAAATTTCCTTCTCTTAAAAACTTGGAAATAACATTTTTATTAAAATCATTCATATATAAAATTCCAATTTCACTACGCAGGTTTTTCACATCATCAATGATTTCATAGGTCCTAGTTTCTCGTAAGGTGAACTCGTATTCTTCACGGTCATACTCTTTTAAAAGTCGGACAAAGGCACTTACCGCGAAGGCATAATGCTGGCCAGATACAGAGAAATTTTGTTGCAGTGACCGGGTTTTGGTATAGCGATTTTCAAGAAGTTCCGCCTGTTCCACGACCTGCCTGGCGTACCCTAAAAATTCCGAGCCTTCCTTAGTAATGACGATTCCCTTATTGGTTCGTGAGAAAATCGTAATCCCGATTTCCTCTTCCAGTTCTTTTAGTGCGTTCGAAAGGCTAGGCTGACTAATAAACAAGCTTTGTGCTGCTTTATTAATCGACCGACTTCTTGCTACTTCAATTACATATTTTAATTGTTGTAATGTCATCTTCCATCCCTTTTCTATTAGCAATTACTATTCTGAATTATACACTTCATATCAGTTCTCTTCTATTTCTAACTTTTCCTGGCAGAGAATGGGGACGTGCCCTTTGCTTCGAAGCACAGAGTACGTCCCCAGTTTTAGTATTTTTCAAAAAGGAAGATTTAGTTGCCATAAAACTCCAAAGCAGTCATTTACCCAACCAAACTTTTTACTAAAACCATAATCGTTTAAAGGCATTAGTTCTTGTCCACCTTTACCCAGTTTCTCATATAGACTCTCAAATTCCTCTTCACTATGACAAGTAAGATAAATTGAGAAAGAAGGAAAAAGTGAAATGGCGCTTGATATGACCGTCAATGCACATAAATTCCTGCACTTTTAAGGTGAAAATTGCCTGCATTACCGTGCCTTCAGGTCCAGCTTCATTCGCCCCATATCGAACTATGCTTGTAATTTGGGAATCCTCAATGATGGATGTGTAAAAATTCAGCGCTTCTTCTGCATTGCCATCATGAAACATTAAAATGGTATTACTTTTTCCATTTTTGTCTTCCTCCTATTACGGACTAAATTTATTATAGTTGATTTTCATGTTGGAATAAACAGGGGAGGTTCCCTGTGCTTCGAATACAGGGCGTGTCCCCTATTTGTTTTTTGGGGATTTTGGGTATAAGCCCTACCTAAAAACTTGTGCTTACATATCCTAAAACGAACCCTATTAGAGGAGTGGTATTATGTACGATGAAAGAATTTTAGGATTGTTTGGCCAGGCTGGTTACGGCGGATACGGTGGACCTGGCGGTTTTGGAGGCTATCCAGGTTATGGTGGATACCCTGGTTATGGAGGCTTTCCTGGTCATGGAGGATATGGAGGTTACCCCGGTTATGGTGGATACGGTGGGCATCACGGTGGACATCATGGACACCATCATGGTGGTCACCACGGGGGACATCATGGACACCACCATGGTGGTCACCACGGGGGACATCACGGACACCACCATGGTGGTCACCACGGGGGACATCACGGCGGTTATGGAGGATACCGTGATAAATAAGATTTCTGCAGAAACTGAGGACGCCCCCTGTGTTTAGATGCATAGGGGACGTCCTTAGTTTTATTCTTTGATTTTATCCCCCAACATATTCAAACCAATCGAAATAGGCTTTATTTTTACTACGATCACCATTTGAACTCGCATACAAGCCTATTTCCGTCCCGACAAAGCCTCCGGCCACATCAGTACTTAAGATTCTTCCGTCTACGTTTTCTAATAGTGTCTGGTAATTCGACGTGTTTTCTCCGAAGTAAAAGCTATAGTCCTGACCATGAGCGGTAATCTTCAAATAAAGTATTGAAGCTTCAACAGGTAGCTCAGTAAGCAATTCTTCTTCCCCACCAGCACCAGTGCACTAAAGGATGACCGACCTGGGGTCAGAGCAAAATTTCCCGGGACAATGTCCCTCCAAAATTTAATCTGCTACATTTTGTTCCGGAACCAAATCGCGTTTACTTTTATGTTGAATACTAAAATAAATCGATGTAAGAGTGGCGAATCCGGCCATGAAAGCGATGAGAATGGCAATATTGTGCCACATGTAAGCAAAATTCCCACTTGATACGACCGCTTTTAAGGCCTGAACGCTATACGTCATTGGTAATAGCGCATTAATTGGTTGTAAAGCCTTTGGAATTAACTCGAGTGGGAAGGTTCCAGCACTCGTGGTTAATTGGAAAATTAAGATGAGGATGGCCATAAAACGTCCAGGGTCCCCAAACAAGGTAACAAAAAATTGAACCAGTGCCATAAAGGTAAAACTAATGACCATTGACGTAAGGATAAAGAGTGGCACACTTTGAACTTCCATTCCTAAGCCAAACAACAAGATGATATCGGCGATAATCGCTTGAATCGTTCCGATGACAGCAAAGACACCGAATTTCCCGAGAAACCAAGCAAAGCCAGTTCTCGGACGAACAGACGGCATTTTCATTTGATACACAATTGATATCAATAAAGCCCCGACAAACAAGCCTAAGGATAGAAAATAGGGAGCGAACCCTGTTCCATAGTTTGGCACTTCATTGATGGCTTCGTTCTCGACAGTCACAGGCTCACCCATCATGTCGTACGTCTGATCATCGGCCTTCACTGAACCAGCTTGTCCTGCAGCATCGCCAAGTTTATCTTTTAACTCTTTGGTTCCACCTTCTACTTGTAAAGTTCCGTCTACCAGCGCTTTCGAACCATCCGCAAGCTGGTTCGTTCCATCACTGATTTTACTTGAACCGTCTGCTAGTTGGGCCATACCAGTGTTAAGTTCACCCGCCCCTGTGGCCAATTTGTTTGCACCAGCAGTAGCAGAAGCTAGTTTTTCATCGAATTGCGCTAAGTTCCTTACATACTCATTTTGACCTGCTGCTAGTTTCGATGCTCCCCCGCTTAACTGACTAGAGCCTTCTGCTAACAGATGCACCCCGTCTTGGAGCTTTACTTGGTTTTCGTTAATGGTCTTCAAACCATTGATTAACTCGGTAAAAGTCGGAGCGACCGCAGTTTGGATTTGTGCTTCTAATTGGCTAGTGGAACCATCTAATTGTTCACTAACCGTTGTTTTATATTGGGTAAAGCCTTGATTTAAGCCTTGTGAAATCCCTACCTTCAGCTGCTTTTCCAAATCTGCTTGTGAAGGTGTACTTTCTGCGAGCTGCTGTTGAATCGCTTGGAGCGTATTTTGATCAATATTCGCCTTGCGAAGTGCTTCAAACATCTGTGTCATTTGAGCTGTTTGCTGACTTGCAATTTGCTCGGCGATACCTGCTGATAATTGAGAACTTAATTGGGTCTCGAGCTGATCCAACCCAGCGTTCATTTGATTCACACTTGTACCAAGTTGTTCTCCAATTGAAGCGGCCAATTGCCCTGGAAGCTCCTCCTGAAACTCTATAAGCCCTGATTGAACCTGGCTAGTTCCGGCAACAAGTGCAGGGAGTTTTGTATCCAGTTCACTCATGCCAGCTTCCGTTTCTGCTAAGCCTGAGATCAACTGTGCAGAACCAGATTGCAACTCTTTTGAGGCAGCTAACAGCTGGTTGCTACCTTGTGATAATTGATTCACACCAGTAGATAGTTCATCTAATCCAGTTGCGACCTCCCCTGAACCCGATTGAACTTTACCAATACCTTCGTTAAACTCGATTGACTTAGACGCAAGGATTTCCAGGTTCTCGGTTAGCGTATTCGCGCCCTCCGCAAGTTTCCCCGCACCATTGTGTAGTTCTCCTGCTCCATCACTGGCTTGACGAAAGCCATCTGCCATTTCCGTTACTTTGTCAAAAATCGTCTCCGCATAGGTTGCTGTTACTTCCTTTGAGATGACACTTTTGATTTCATTAACGGCCGTTTCACCTATTTGGGCAGATAAGAAATTGTGACTTTCATTTGGCACGTACTTTAATGATAGCTTTTGAGGTTCGTTATCTAGTAATGTTGTTGCATGTTCTGAAAAGTCCTCTGGAATTTCAATAACTATATAATATTTCTGATTTTCTAAATCCTGATATCCCTGTTCTTTTGAAACAAAATGAAATTGAAAACTATCATTCTCTTTCAAATTATCTACAAGCCTATCTCCTAATTCCAACTGTTCTCCTTCAAACTCTGCACCCTGGTCCTGATTAATGACAGCTACCGGCAAATCCTCTAGCTGTGCGTACGGATCCCAAAAGGCCCAAAGAAACATCCCAGCATATAAAATTGGAACACAGATGACAGCAAGGATGGGAATTAACACTTTCCTGTTGCTAAAAATCTGTTTCCATTCCGCTACAAACAACGAGTTTTTCATTCTTTCTCCCACCTTTACTGATTAACTATTTTCATCGAATGGTCAGTTTTTGATATAAAAAAGGGTTGATACACGAACATATTTCTATTGAAAGTGAAAAAGTGACCATTTTAGACAATTGGTCATTTTAAGGTGAAAAATGGGATTGTACTAGGTTGACAATCCATTAATTAAATATTGTTGGAAAACCTGAAAGATCTCATCCTGATTTAAAGGTTTGTGAGATTTCTCCCAATCAAAAATCAGCGCAACATATAATTTCAACATAACAAACGCTGTTAGTTCTGGGTTACAAGGTTCAATTTCCCCTTTATCGACCGCTTTTTGTACGATTTCTTTTACGTATTGAACAATCATCTCTTCTAGTCGATTCAAGACGTCGACCACTTCACGTGTGCCCATTTCTCTTCCTTCTTGAAGGAGCTTGATTGTCAGCTGATGCTCTTTTTGATACTCCAACAATTTAAAAAGCACATGATTCGCATTTTCATGGAAGGTTTTGTGCTCATCCATAACCTCCTCGGCGGCGGCTCGCATTTCCCTAATAAGCGAGGAAATTATTTCGTCAAATAGCTCTTCTTTATTCTTAAAAAAAGTGTAAATGGTCCCCTTGCCGACATTCGCTACCTTCGCAACCTGATCCATGGTCGTAGCCTTGTAGCCAAATAAAGAAAACGATTTATGAGCGGCCTCAATAATTAACTGCCTACGGTCAATTGCCAATCCCTTCACCCCTTTTCTACTCAAAACTGACCAGATGATAATTTTGGTCATTTAGTACAAAAGGAATCATAGCACATTTAAAATCAAAGCACAATATTGTTTTGTTGGTGCCCCCACTTTGGTGCCTGACCACTGCACTAAAGCGTTACCGTGCCCGGGGGTCAGGGACAAACTTCTGGGACAATGTACCTGTCCCTCTGTCCCAGCAGTCAACTACGCTGGATTCAAGATTCTCTGTAAAAATTGTTTCGTTCTCTCCTCTTTTGGCGCTTTCAGCACTTCTTGTGGACTGCCTTGTTCAACGATATAGCCACCATCCATAAAAAGAATCTGATCGGAAATTTCTCCAGCAAACTGAATTTCATGAGTTACCATGATCATGGTCCATTTTTCTTTCGCCAAGTCTTTCATCACTGTCAAAACTTCGCCAATCAATTCGGGATCCAGGGCCGATGTGGGTTCATCGAATAGCATTAACTCCGGTTTCAAGGCCAACGCTCGGGCAATACCCACCCGTTGCTGCTGCCCACCTGACAGCTGATGCGGATAAAAATCTCTCTTTTCTTTTAACCCAACTTTTGCGAGCAGCTCCTCAGCACGCTCAATGGCACTCGCTTTCCTTTCTTTTTGAACAATTATAGGCCCTTCAATGACGTTTTCAACCACCGTTTTATGTGGAAACAGATTATAGGATTGAAATACCATTCCTGACTTTCTTCGTAAGCGATCAATCTCTTGCTTCTTGATTTTTTCCTGAAAATTCAATTTCAGACCATCTTCAAAGGTAATAATTCCTTTATCTGGTGTTTCGAGCCCGTTAAAACAGCGCAGCAAAGTCGTTTTACCAGAGCCGGAAGGACCGATGATTGAGAGTACTTCGCCTTTATCGAGGTCCACATTGATGCTTTTTAACACCTCATTGTCACCAAATGATTTTGCTAAGTCACGAATGGTTAAAAACACGAATCCTCCCCCTCCCTATTTCGCCACATACCTGTCCAAACGCCTTTCAATCACGGTTTGCACTAATGATAAAAGAAAACAAATGACCCAATAGATGAGTGCCGCTTCCATATACAATAATAAAAAGTCATATGTCCTGGCAGCAATTTCTTGGGCTTTACGAAATAGCTCCGTTACTAGCACCAATGATGCAAGCGATGTATCTTTGACAAGACTAACAAAGGTATTCGATAACGGCGGAACCGAAACCCGCGCCGATTGGGGCAAAATGATTCTTCGTAGTGCGGTCCTCCTCGACATACCGATTGTATAGGCGGCTTCCCACTGCCCTTTTGGAATCGAGAGAATCGATGCGCGGATAATCTCGGAGGCATAGGCCCCGACATTCAAGATAAAGGCAATCGCAGCACTTGGAAACGGATCAATATTTAAGCCAATATTCGGCAGTCCATAAAAAATAATAAATAATTGCACAAGCAGTGGTGTGCCGCGAATCGCCGAAACATAAACAAGCGCTGGTATCTGAACAATGCGCGAATTCGCTAGGCGCATCATCGCAGTTAGTAAAGCAAGAAACAATCCTCCGATAAACGAAATGAATGTCAGCGGAATCGTATATTGAATCGCCCCTGATAGCATAGGAAGAAGGGAGTTAATGAACAACTCCCATCCCTCCATCCCAGCTGTTATTGTATAAACGACATTACTTTCTAGAAACATCTTCACCAAACCATTCTTGTGAGATCTTTTCTAACGTTCCGTCCTCTTTCATCGCTTTTAATTGTTCACTGACAGCATCGACTAGCTCTTCATTGCCTTTATTGAAGGCAAAGCCCATTTCTGTCACATCATCGGTCTCAGCAACAATTTGAATGTCATCCTCGCCCTGTTGTTTGATATAATCCAATACAGCTAATTTATCATTGACCGTTGCTTCGGCACGACCTTGCTTCATCAGCTCAACCGCTTGCGCAAGTCCTTCAACGCCAACAAGTTCAGCCCCATTTTCCTCAGCAATTTTTCCATAATTACTCGTTAAGGACTGCGCCGCTTTTTTGCCTTTTAGGTCTTCAAAAGAGGTAATCCCCTCACTATCTTTCGGTACGACTAGCACAGCATTTGAGTAGGTATATGGTTCAGAGAAATCATAGTTTTCCTTTCGTTCTTCATTGATTCCGACTTGATTGGCAATCAAATGAAATCGTTCTGAATTCAAGCCAGCGAACATCGAATCCCATTGAGTTTCCATGAACTTGACCTCTAAGTCCAAGCGCTTCGCCACTTCTTTGATGACTTCGACATCATACCCAGTAAGGACATCTTCCTCATTGTGAAAGGTAAAGGGTGCATACGTCCCCTCTGTACCGACATGAAGGATGCCATCTTTTTTGATTGCGTCATACAAGGTTGCTTCCTTTGGCGCATCCTTTTCCTTCGTTTCCTCTTTTTTCTTCTCTTCTTCTCCTCCCCCAGTACATGCTGCTAACAATAGGACCAACATAAATAGGCCTAAAAATACTTTTTTCATTGTACAACCCCCAGACTTTTTGCTAGTATTATTTGCTCGATTTTCGAATCCCATACACACCTTGGCCTAGAATATCCCTTGTAAATACTTCGACGATTTTTGGCCAATAACTCACAACCAATGCCTTTCTTCTTGTTTCAGGATTGGTGGAACAGTAAAACAAAAAAGCTAGTAGAGAACTGTTCTCTACTAGTTTTTAGTCCTTGTTAAGGGTAGTTTTATAAATTTAGGAGACAAGTTTGTCTTTCGGTACGTCTTAGTACGATTCATGATTTTATGGTTTTTGGTCATGCTAGAAATTAAGAATATAAACTCATTACGAGAACTAAATCATAAAGAAAGAGCGGTTACATTGCCAAATATCCTTTTGATTTTTTTATTACAAATCATATTGGTACCGACTTTATCTCTACGAATCATTTTTGTCGTTAAAAACATGACCATACTTGCTTCTATTTTTGGATTTTTAGAAGCGTTGATTTATGTGTTTGGTCTATCCATTGTTCTTAGTGGCGAGCAAAGTATTGCTGAGATGCTTGTTTATGCCATGGGCTTTGCTGCTGGAATCTATTTAGGTGGCTATATTGAAAATAAATTAGCCTTAGGATATACAACCCTCACTGTGAACTTAATGAATAAGAATTCGGAGCTTGTTTCGAATCTTCGCGAAAGTGGCTTCGGTGTTACTGTTTTCGAAGGGATGGGAAAAGATAGCGTCCGTTATCAACTTCAAATTTTGACAAAAAGAAGTGTCGAAGAAAAACTAATGAAAATGATTGAACAATTTGAGCCAAATGCATTTATTATTTCTTATGAGCCACGTAAATTTAAAGGGGGCTATCTATTAAGGTCGATGAAAAAACAAAGAAAAGCAAAATCATAATGAAAAGTAGCTAAGCTTTTCTACCACCCTCCTTATAATACTAGGGTGGTTTTTTTGTGATATCATGAAACCTTTTGGGTGCCTGACCCCCAGTGGACTAAAGTGTTACCGCACCGGGGATCAGACCCAAATTTCCACATCAAGGGAAACGTAGCACGTGTCATTACCCTAATCCTGAAGCTTTATCTTTCCCTTCATCACTTGCTTCTTTCATGATGCTATCTAACTCATCCTTACTTTTTTTATCGATATAATACGCTTGAGCTGTTTTTCCTATGGCGTAAGTACCTGAAAAAATGTTTTGCGGGTATTTGGGGTCTCCCCCCCAGTGCACCCAAAATTCTAGGACAATGAACCTGTCCCTCTGTCTCAGGCACGTCTTTTCTTGACTAGTTTGCTACTTGTTACGGCCCACATGAGCAATGGGGCGATTGCGTTTAGGAAGAGAATGAAAACCACGACTGTCCACAGAAACCATTTTGTATTAATGAGGTGGGTATATATCCACAAATGATACCAGTCCATATTGATCCTCCCCTTTTGGTTTAGAAGTTTCCATTTTTTCTTGTTTTAAACGAACCGCATAGAAAGTTATATTCTGGTAAATCTAAAATGAAGCTTACTAAAAATAGGATGGTATGGGAATTTGAATCAAGAGAGAATCGAAAAATTACTATCGGAGCCTTTCAAAAAAAAATTATCTAGCAACGTGAACCAAATCGAAACCATTCTAAAAGAAAATGACGATTTGGTTAAAAGAGAGTTTACCTTGCGTCTACATCGCCAAATCGACGGTATATGTCTTTATATAGATGGTCTATCTACCACCGATACAATTGATTCTGCCATCGAAACGTTCATGTATAAAGCGCCGGAGATCATGAAAGAACACCCATTTTTTTCCGTAAACCAGTTGCCCAATTATATTAAATCCCATATTTTGTATAATCAAACATCTAACCTCGTGTCCACTTTTCGAGAAGGAATCACTAGCATTCTTGCAGGGGATTCGATGATTATTCTCGATGGCTATGATGATGTGCTCATATTGGCATCTAGAGGCTGGAATGAACGAAGCGTGGAAGAACCACAAACAGAACAGGTCGTCAGAGGACCGCGCGAGGGCTTCACAGAAAATATCCGAAGCAATACAGCATTAGTCAGGAGAAAGGTACAAACCCCCTATTTTTCCCTGAAATCATTAGAAATTGGTAAAAAAACAAAGACAAGCATCTCGATTGCCTATATTAGAGGAACGGTGAAAGAAGGATTAATAGAAGAAATCCAATCACGACTCAAAAAAGTAAAGCTTGATGGAGTGATGGATTCTGGTTATATCGAAGAACTGATTGCAGATGGTCGCTATTCTCCTTTTACTACGATTCAAGGTACAGAGCGCCCTGACAAAGTAGCCTCCGCCTTGTTGGAAGGAAAAGCAGCGGTCTTTGTCGACAATTCCCCTTTTGTCCTGATTATGCCTAGCACCTTTTGGGAGTATATCCAAGCAAGTGATGATTATTATTCCAATTATATGCTAGGAACATTTTATCGGTTGGTTCGGTTAGGGGCATTGATTATAAGTCTCGTTCTGCCTTCTCTTTACGTCATGCTTGTTAGCTTCCATCAAGAAATGATTCCTACCACTCTTGCGTTGACGATTGCTTCAGGAAGAGAAGTGGTCCCTTTTCCGGTTCTAGTAGAAGCATTACTCATGGAACTCGCTTTTGAACTGATTCGTGAAGGCGGATTACGCATGCCAAAGCCAATCGGACAAGCAGTGAGCATTGTCGGCTCGTTAATCATTGGGCAAGCTGCCGTGCAGGCAGGGGTTGTGTCACCCTTTATGGTAATTGTCATTGCCATCACAGGGATTGCATCATTTTCCATTCCGAATTATGCAGCCTCCTTTTCCATCCGCTTGCTTCGGTTTCCGCTCCTGATTATCTCTGGGACACTTGGTTTATTAGGATTCGCTGCAGCGTTTACTCTTTTACTAGTTCATGCTCTGTCATTAAGATCCTTTGGAGAACCTTTCCTTTCTCCGATGGTTCCGTTTCGAGCCAATGACCAAAAGGATAGCATTCTTCGTTTCCCTTGGTGGACGTTGAAACGTCCCGCCCATTTAGCAGAAGGAGAAGACAATCGTGAAAATGATCAGTCGTAATAGAATGAAAAAGGTGTTAGCATGAAGCGGATATTATTCATTCTTTCTTTTATCCTCTTTCTTACCGGTTGTGCGGGTAAAAGAGAAATCAATGATTTAGCAATTGTGATGGCAGTAGGCATTGATAAGGCTGACGATGGTCAAGTAGAAATCACAGTTCAGGTCGTTCGCCCCGCTGATTCAAGAGGACAGACAGGTGCTCCTTCTGGGCAAACAGGCGATCCTATCTGGGCTGCGTCTTCCACAGGGCAAACCCTATTTGAAGCAATTCGAAACTTATCGACCTTCTCTTCCCGCAGGGTGTTTTGGGCTCATAATTATGCCATTGTCATAAGTGAAGACTACGCCAAGGAAGGAATCCAGGAAGTGGTCGACTTTTTCACCAGAAATCCCGAATTACGAATGCGCACATGGGTCATGGTGACCCCGGAAAAAGCGAGCGAGATTGTATCCACCCTTAGTGGAATTGAAGTCATTCCAGGTGAAGCGATTAATAAATTGTTTCGTTACACAGGGGTATCTGTACAAGCCCCGAGAACGCAGATGATCGATTTACAAGCGGCACTGGCCGATAAAAGCACTGAGCCCGTTGTTGCTCGCGTTCAGTTTATCAATAAAGGAGTTTCAAATAAAAAACCCGGCCAAGCTGGAAGCATCAAACAAATTGAATTGGCTGGTGCTGGTGTTTTTAAAGGTGAAAAAATGGTCAGTGTCATTGAGCCTAAAGAAATGAAAGGACTGCTACCATTTATCGAAAAACCTGAAACTGGCATGATGGTCCTCGTTTGTCCCGATGACGAAAAGAAGAAAATCTCACTTGAATTAGTGAATCAACGGTTCAAGGTAACGCCGAATGTAAGAGAAAATCAACCTGTATTTACGGTGGATTACTCTGTTATAGGTTCCCTTGTAGAAAGTCCCTGTGCCTTTACCATCAAGAATACCTCTCAAATGAAGGACCTTGAAAAACAGGTAGAGGCACAATTGAAAAATCACGTAGAAAGAGTTGTGAAAATTGCCCAATCTGAAACGAAATCGGATTTTCTTCATCTTGGGGAGATCTTCCACAATCAATTTCCTGTTGAATGGCGAAAGCTTGAAAAAAATTGGGAAATTGTCTTTCCAGACGTACTGGTAGAAGTCAAAACAACAGCTGAAATTAATGATTCTTCACTGCTTTTTAAACCAGCGAAAAAATGAAAAACGAGGAATAACCATGACGAAGGTTCAAATATCAGGCGGTATGTTCATCGCTATTGTCATTAACTTAATTTACGCAAAAGCCATCGGCTTAACCCAGGGTTCAATCGCCCGTGAAGTAGGCAGTGATATGTGGTTGGCGACCCTTTTAGCTATTATTCAAGGGGTCTTTGTGATGTGGTTGACCTTTAAAGTCATGTCTCGAGCCCCTAAGCATACGATCATTCAACATTCCTTCTTTCTATTAGGAAAATGGGGAGGAAAAATCGTTGCGCTCCTGCTTTTTCTGTTTTTAACAGGAGCCTTCGTCGTCGTTCTTGCCACGTTTGTCTATCATTTAAATGATTATTTTTTACCCGATGCACCCATTTACTTATTCTGCGGCGTGGCTTTCATTGTTGGTGTTTTCTCTGCCTTTCATGGGTTAGAGGTCCTTGGGAGAGTCGCTTTAATCGGCGGTTTATTGCTCTTTTTTCTAAACATGCTGATTATCCTCGGCTCCCTTTCCTATTTTGATATTCGTGAATTAATGCCTGTTTTCGACTCTGGCGTGGTGCGAACGGCTTGGGCAAGCAGGTTTCATAATTCAGACTGGGCAATTGCCACCGTCATTGCCGGTATTCTCTACCCCTCTATTGCTAAAAAAGGATCAACGTTTCATCCGGGTGTGATGGGAATTTTATTTGCAGGCTTTATGGTGATTATGTGGCCAATCCTCGAAGCAGGTGTTCTTTCCCCAGAAGTAACCGGGAGTTACAACATATCGTGCATGCAAATGGCCAGAAGCGCGGAAGTCGGATTGTTTTTACACCGCTATGAACTCATTATGATTGCCTTCTTTGCCGTCTCCACTTTTACGCAAGTATCGATTATTTTCTTAAGCGCATCGATCTGTACACAGCAAATGTTCGGGATGAAAGACTTTCGCCCCGTTCTTATCCCCGTCGCTCTCCTGCTATCATCGGTAGGATTGTGGATCGTCCTTGATCACTCGAGGGCGATGATTTTCATCGAAAACTATTGGGTCACACTTGCCCTATCGATTGCGATACCTCTTCCGATTTTGCTCTGGATTTTAGGAAAGATCTTTAAGGGTCGACTGAAACAAGGTGCTAAGGGAGGCTGATTACTTTAGTACAAACTACTATTTTAAGTTTTTTTCTGCCTGACCCCCAGTGCACTAAAGCATTACCGCGTCGGGGTCAGGCACAAAATCAACGTCTCGTATGACAATAACCGCCATAGTCATTTTCATAGTTTGCTACTAACTTACTCCACGGGGCAAGCCCACGTGGTTTTACGGGCAAATTCTATCACTCATTTAATTCCGTGAATTTTTCTTCTAATGTCTTTACAAGATCAGCATCTTTTTCTTGGAGATTTGATTTGAAGATTCCGCCCCCCTTCGCTTGATGCGTCCTTATCCGCATTTTAAAAAATTCAAAATTTTTCTCTTACCCCCAGAATTTCAAACTGTTTACCTAAGTTTTTAATGTTAGTCATTTTTTGTCGAAGGAAATCTAATGCAGGAAGTTGTTACTATAGTGAACTTCCCGCTAATAATCCGACTAATATGTAGATTTTGATTGTCCAAAAATCAACAGAATAAAAATCGTATCTATTTTCGATACTACACCTTTGGGAGGAGTCAACATGAATCGAGTTTTTAGGTGGATTGTCCGATCCTTATTTGCACCTGTCGCAGGAAATGCTGGGGCGGTTGCAAGTACACTAGGGTTTTTTCTGGCCTTTTTACCTTTAGATTATTTCAGAATTCCATTATTGCTTGCTTTTTCACTTTTGTTGCGTCTAAATATCATTGCGTTATTCCTTGGAACGTTGATTACGGTTTTTGTTCCTAACATGAGCCAGTTACCCACTCTGGATTTAAGCATATTGAAAGATTACGAGATATTTTCAGGTCTAATAACGAATGTCCAATCTACACAAGCCATTGTATCAGCGGTGATGGGAGGCTTAATTGGTTTTGTCTGCTATTTTTTCTTTCACTGGTTTTACAATTTAGGGTTAAAAAAAAGAGCGCTAGATCAAGAACATGTTTTTCTTGACCCTGCCAAAAGACGCTGGTCCATTATTAAACGCATGAGCGTAGGTTTTACTATTTTAATTATCTTGGTGACAACGATTTTTATAGAAGGCCTTAATACGAACCCAGACTTTCCTGAGCTAGAATTGAATCCTAACAAGATGACAGAGAACGAGAGGAAGCCGATTTATACAACGTTAAGTGAAGAAGAACTTGCTACACAGGTTCCTAAAACAGATCTCTCCACTCTGATTCAAAAGAATATGGGACAATTGAACGAAAAACAATTGGCGACGAAGCAGGAAGTGTTTGGTTTTTACGTCAATTGGGATCAAAACAGCCAAATTTCTTTTGAAAATAATATCGACTCGATTACAACATTAGTACCGGAGTGGATGCAGCTAACTCCTAACCTTAGCCTAAATACCAACGTGGACCGCTCTATTGTTGCAAAGGCAAAAGAACATAATATCAACATTCTTCCATCGGTTACGAATTTTATTAATAAAAAATGGGATGGCGAGATCCTCCACCAGTTATTTACGACTCCAGGTGCTGAAGACTTATTTATTCGTAATATGCTAGATTCTGTGAAAGCAAATGACTTTGATGGAATTAATATCGACTTTGAAGAAATAAAACAAGAGGACAAAGAGCATTTTACTGATTTTATGAATAAGGTTTATAAATCCTTTCATCAGCAGGGCTTAATGGTCACACTGGCTGTCCCTCCGATGAACAAAAGCTTTGATTATGCTTCCTTAGCGGCCAGTGCGGACCGTATGATTGTGATGTTGTATGACGAGCACCACACGATGAGTGGTCCTGGACCTATAGCATCATCTGATTGGGTAAAAGAGAGCTTAACCCAGCTTAATATCCCTTCGGAAAAATTAATTGTCAGTTTGGGTAGCTATGGGTACGACTGGGAAGAAAACTCCAAAAAGCCCGCAGATATCATGACATTCAACGATATCATGAAAATGGTGAGTCGAAACAGCCTCCAAATCCATTGGAACTCACAGGCAGGCAACCCTTATTTTCAATACAAGAGAAACGAAAAAAAACATACTGTTTGGTTTTTAGATGGTGCTACCGTCTATAATCATATGAAGTTAGCGATCGATAGTGGCTCAAGAGGAATAGCGATTTGGCGCCTTGGGTCTGAAGATCCTTCTATCTGGAATTTCATCAATAAACCAAAGGAAATCAGCAATCCATCCAATGCCCTTACTTCCTTGGTTATTCCTGAATCTGTTCACTCTAGCGGTAAAGGGGAGATTGTAACAATCGTTTCCCCATCAGAAGGGACAAGGACGGTTCAACTGGAAGAAAACGGGATGATTGAAACTGAAACCTATGATAAATTGCCAAAGCCTTTAGAGGTTGTTCGGCATGGAAAACCTAAATCAAAGGAAGTGGTCCTTACCTTTGATGATGGTCCGGATCCAACCTATACCCCTCAAATATTGGACATTTTGGACAAGCATCATATTAAAGGAACATTCTTCATTATTGGGGAGAATGCTTTGATTCATCCTGAACTGGTTAAAAGGATGCATAACGAAGGCCATGAAATTGGGAACCATACATTTACCCATTCTGATGTTGCATCCATGAGCCCAATGCAAATAAGAATGGAGCTAAATGCGACTCAGCGTTTATTTCAAGAAATGACAGGCCATTCGATGACCCTTTTCCGTCCTCCCTACGTAACGGACGCTGAACTGAAAACAACAAAGAGCGAACTGTTGCCTCTATTACAGACACAGGAGATGGGTTATACCATGGTTGGTCAATCGATTGATTCCAACGATTGGCAGGGA
Organism: Mesobacillus maritimus; assembly: GCF_044803185.1. Lineage (GTDB taxonomy): Bacteria > Bacillota > Bacilli > Bacillales > Cytobacillaceae > Mesobacillus_B > Mesobacillus_B maritimus_B. The sequence goes on along the minus strand of NZ_CP085225.1, from coordinate 1,990,376 downwards.
CTAACTAGCACTGAAATTGTCAATCAGGTATTGAATCAGCTGCCAAATGGAAATGTCATTTTGCTGCATGATTCTGGCGGCGATCGCTCCAATACTGTCAAAGCCTTGCCTCTGATTATTGAAGAACTTAAAAAGAGAGGCTACACATTTACCACCATTGCTGGTCTAGTTGAAAAAAGCGAAATTCAGATCATGCCATCTGTCAATCAGGACAACCCCTATTTGGTCTATGAGAAGGCTGTATTCAAAGTCTTACAAGGCTGGCAATCAGGATTAAGCTTCCTGTTCTATTCAGCTATCCTTTTAGGAATCTTGAGACTAGTTGTTTTCATTTTCCTCTCAAGGAAGCAAGTCAAAAGGTATAAAGAAACCGAGATAGACCCTACCTTTACCCCTTTTGTCAGTGTCGTAATCGCTGCCTACAATGAGGAAAAAGTCATTTGCAACACTGTTGATTCGATTTTATCCAGTGATTACTCAAGCATGGAAATCTTGATTATCGACGATGGATCAAGTGATGGTACGGCTGTTGTTGTTCAAGAAGCTTATGCAAACCACCCTCTCATTCGATTCATTAAGAAAAACAATGGGGGTAAATCTTCCGCCGTGAACCTTGGCTTTAAAGAAGCAAAGGGAGAAATCATAGTTGCTCTTGATGCAGATACCATTATCGCTGAAAATGCCATCTCCTTGCTCGTGAATCATTTTAAAGATGAAAATGTTGCAGCTGTATCAGGCAATGTAAAGGTCGGCAATAAAGGGAACCTCCTTACGAACTGGCAGCATATTGAATATGTGACAGGCTTTAACCTAGAGAGAAGGGCGTTTGCCGCTCTGAATTGCATAACCGTTGTACCAGGTGCAATTGGTGCATGGAGAAAGATGGCAGTAGAAGAAGCAGGATACTTTAAAGAGGACACACTAGCAGAGGATACCGATATCACGCTTACTCTTTTACGCAATGGGAAAAAGATTGAATTTGAAGAAAAAGCTTATGCCTTTACAGAAGTCCCAGAAGATATTAGAAGCTTGGCAAAGCAGCGATACCGTTGGGTTTATGGTACCCTGCAATGCTTATGGAAACACCGTGAGGCCTTATTCGATAAAAAACATCACTCATTAGGCTATATTGCCTTACCGAACATGTGGCTTTTCCAATATTTCTATCAAATCATTTCGCCAATAGCTGATCTATTGTTCATTATCGCCCTTTTTAGCCCTCACCCTGGAAAGGCAACCATTGGGTTTATGCTATTCTACTTGCTAGACTTCTTTGCTTCTCTTTATGCATTTCGATTGGAGAAAGAAAGTCCTAAACCACTCGGTTCATTGTTTTTACAACGAATCTTATACAAACAGCTTATGACGTATGTGGTGCTCAAATCCATCCTCTCGGCCATAAAGGGAGTAACCGTTGGTTGGAATAAACTAAAACGAAATGGCAATGTAACTCAGGAAACCTCTGTTGTGAAGATGAAGGAAGATATGTAATAGAGAATGTGTATAGGTCTTCCCATTGGGAAGGCCTTTTTTCTATTGGCTGTTTTCCTAAAGATTGTTGTTAAAATTGTAAAAATCTTAAAGCCGATTTTTACTACCTAAAGCCGATTTTAATGCAAGATAAGCTATTTTGTACGTTATAGGAAGTTTGCCCGCTCTTTTCTCATAATTTAAAGGCTATTCTGTAGTGAAACAAAGCTTCAACCAACCCATTTTATATTAAGAGCAACAAAGTTTGAGAAAAGAGCCTTTCTCTTTGAATGAAAATAATGAAAGGGTCACCTTTGGCGACCCCTTTTTGAAAGAATTACTTTTTCTTTCCGTTATTTTCTTTTTGATCCCGCTGGGTTGCGGCCTTTTCTTTTGCGTCTTGCGAAACTTGTTGTCCATGGTTGGTAGTCGTTTTGGTACTGCTTGTTTTATTTCCTGACGGCACAGGAGTAGTTGTTGCCTTTTTCGTACTACTTGTTGTGTTTCCTGTCGGCGCGGGGGTAGTCGATGTCTTTTGTACTTTTGGGTTTGTCGTATTTTCAGTTGGTTTTGTGGCTGAGCTTGTTGTACTTGTCTTTGATGACGTAGTAGTAGTCGTAGCCTTTGGTGATGATTCTTTTGTTGTCGTTGTCTTTTTCGTAACATCAGGAGTTGTTGTCGAACTCTTGCTAGGTGTGTTCGTATCCTGTTGATTAGCTGCCCTATTGTTTTTAGTAGCTGCTTTAGAAGAAAAATCGGTCCGGACCTCTTTTTCTTCAGCTGTTGGAGTCAGTTCTTTCTTCGTTTTTTCTCTTTGGCTAATTCCATTTTCTTTTATGATGTCTCCAGTTATAGATAAAGGATTAGCATCAGATATTCGTTGAAAAGCTTGTTCGACTAACAAAATGTTGCTGACTGAAAATGTAACAGAGCCCGCTAATACCATAGCAATGGCTCCCTTGTTTAATCCGTTCATATGATTCCCCTTGTGTTGTTTATGATTGTATTTATAAAATACGAACGAACCAACACATATTATGGGGGTAAACAAACAGAATTCTGAAAGTCTCTTTTTATTTCCTTTTACTGAAGCCACTCCCCAATAAAATATAAGTATTGGTGCCTGCCCCAGTGCACTAAAGCGTTCCCTCGCAGGGGGTCAGGCACCATAATTTTCTAGTTAAAAGACTATTTCCCACAAGGACAAACTCCCTTCCTTGTCTCCCCTGCATAGGATATGGCAGTGATTGGAAGGAGGAGATGATCATGTACACCATTATAACTGGAATGAATGGTACCGCTACGTATCAAGGGTATCCGCATGCAACCGTCGGGGCATGGGGTCAACACATTTTCCCTGGGCATCCGCAATTTTATAATATCGGAGGAACTCACTACAATATCCAACCACCTACCCAAGCTTTCCCACAATCTTTTCCATATTCAGGTCCTGCTGTACCTATTATTGTTAGACCATACGGTTATGGATGGTAAAGGAAAAAGAGACAATCATTTTGAATATGAATTGTCTCTTTTTTAAATTCTGGATGACTTAAATACAATTACTACCATTACTTGTAAATCTATAATTCAATAGATTCTTTTCCCTGAAATACCCCCTTTGTCCTCCATATCTCCTTTAAATCTTGGAATATGGCATATGCAAAGTGAAAAATGGTTTGTGCATCCTTGAGAGCTCTTGTCATGGACAAAATTCTCTTCATGATGCTCAAAATGTCCTTGAGAGCTCTTGTCATGGACAAAAATCCTCTTCATGATACTCAAAATGTCCTTGAGAGCTCTTGTCATGGACAAAAATCCTCTTCATGATGCTCGAAATGTCCTTGAGAGCTCTTGTCATGGACAAATTCTCCTCCATGATACTCAAAATGCCCTTGAGAGCTCTTGTCATGGACAAAACTCATAAACCACTTATGGAAAATAGCTAAATTTCAAAATATTATCCTCAATCTCTCCCAAACCTCTTCATTTTTTTCCAAATTAATGCAATAATATTTTAGGAAAGTAATCGTTTACAAGGGGGAAAATGATGATGAATTACAAGCATATTACTGTTGCTGGTTGTGGCGTTTTAGGGAGTCAAATCGCATTCCAAATCGCTTTCAAAGGATTTCATGTTGCAGTATACGATATTAATGAGGAAGCAGTAGAGCGGGCAAAAGAAAGACTCTTGAAACTAAAGCCTCGTTATCAAAAACATTTCAAGTCTACCGAGGAAGAAGTCAATCAAGCTTACAATCGCCTCTCTTTCTTCAGTGACTTATCGGAAGCAGTCGCAGAAGCGGACCTTGTCATTGAGGCTGTCCCTGAAGTCGTTCAAGTTAAATCTGATTTTTATAAGAAATTAGGGCAAGTCGCTCCTGAAAAAACGATTTTTGCGACCAACTCTTCTACTCTACTGCCAAGTCAATTCGCAGAAGATACGGGTCGACCAGAGAAGTTTTTAGCGTTGCATTTTGCCAATCAAATTTGGGTAAGCAACTCAGCTGAAGTCATGAAGCATCCTGGAACAGATTCGGAAGTATTTGATGATATGCTAGAGTTTGCCAAGGCTATTGGCATGGTTGCCTTACCGTTACATAAAGAACAACCAGGATATATTTTAAACTCCCTATTGGTTCCCTTGTTAGAAGCCGCTCAGTTGCTTCTAGTGAATGAAATTTCCGATGTGGAATCCATTGATAAAACGTGGCAAATTGCCACAGGATCCCCAAAAGGTCCGTTTCAGATTTTAGATGTAATCGGCATTACAACAGCCTATAATATCGCCAATGCAAAAGCACAGGCAGGAAATCCAGAATTTGAAAAGGTAGCACAGTTATTGAAGACTGAGTATATCGATAAAGGAAAACTTGGAATCGCAACGGGCGAAGGGTTTTATAGTTACAAAAAGAAAGCTGATTTACTAAACGTTTAAAGAATGGGTTAGGGTCATGAGGAGCATAGGGGGACGTACCTTGTGCTCCTCTCTCTATCCCTCAAAATTTTTCCCTTACCTAATACAAGGGACGTCCCCTTTGCTTCCAAAATCAAAAAAAAAGCAGGTGTCCCTACTCACAATAAGATGCGACAACAGAAGCCATCGCTTTCGCACTAATGATTAAGCTTTTCTCATTGATATCAAATTTTGGGTGATGGTGTGGAAAGGCCTCACCTGATTCAGGAATAGCACCCACATAGAAGAAACAACCCGGTACTTTTTCAAGATAGTAAGCAAAATCCTCTGAAGGCGGCTGTGGTCGTGTCTCCAAAACGGCTTCTACTTCTGGGATGGAAGCTTGTTCTAAAGCTTGCCGTACCTGTTCCGTTACTTCTGGGTCATTATAGAGGACTGGATAGTCATTTTTATATTCAAGTGTAGCTTTAACGCCATACGTTTTTTCTAACCCTTCAGCAAAGGCGTGTACCTCCCTTTCCACCACCTCTCGGGTCTCAGGGGACATCGTCCGAACATCTCCTTCAATGGTTACCGCATCTTTAATGACATTGAAGCTGCCCTTCCCGTCAAAGCTTCCAATGGTCACGGAAGCAGTGTCAAAGGGGTTGATTCGGCGACTGACGATTGTTTGGATATTCATGACAAAAGCACTTCCTGCGACAATCGCATCGTTTGCCAAATGAGGCGAGGAGCCATGACCACCTTTCCCTTGAATGAGTAATTTAAAATAAGATCTTCCCGTTTGCGTGTTGCCACTTCGATAATAAATATGACCGGTTTTCATATTCGACATCACATGAATTCCAAGAATTGCATCTACGCCATCCAGAACACCTGCTTTAATCATGCCAATTGCTCCACCAGGAGGCGTTTCTTCAGCTGGTTGATGGATGACCCTGATTGTTCCTTTTAATTGATCTTTCACTTCCGCTATGGTCTCAGCTAAAATCAACATGTAGGCTGTATGACCATCATGCCCACAAGCATGCATAACCCCTTCGTTTTTTGAGGCAAAAGGCAGACCCGTTTCTTCCTTGATTGGCAAGGCATCAAAATCCGCACGGATGGCAATCGTTTTTCCTGGCTTGGATCCTTTTATCGTGACCACAATCCCACGTTCACCACCGAAATTTGTCTCGACAGAATCAACAGGGACATTTTTATAGAAATCGGCAATATAGTTAGCCGTTTGTTCTTCATGGAAAGAAAGTTCTGGATGTTCATGGAGATAACGGCGAATCTCGATTATCCGATCCTTTTTTTCATCTAATTTCTTCATTAATTCGTTTGCTAACATTTGTCTAGCCTTCTTTCCTTAATGAGTAGGTTCAGGTTCTGGTTGCCCAGGAGGGTTTTTTAATGGTGCTTTCTTCGTTTCTTTTTCGGTCGATGTCTTCCCTGCATCTTTAGGGACCATAAAAATAATCGAGAGAATGGAGAGAACACCGAATGCGACATTTACGATAATCCCTATCGTTGCAGCCAGATTCAAGTTTCCATTTGCGGAAATGGTCGTGTAAACCGTTGCAGATATTGCGACACCAAAAGCCCCTCCCAGTGAACTCGCCATTTTATAAATCCCTGCAGCTTCTCCGACTTTGTGGGAAGGAGCATTGGATACAGATGTGTCTGTTGATGGAGTCGCATAGATCCCTAATCCAAGTCCAAATAAAGCAAAGCCAATAAAAACCACTACTGTGTACGCCAAGTCAGGTAAAAAAGTTAATCCCATCATCGCGACACCAACGGTCGTGATGACAGCTCCCCAAATCATCGGTGATTTTGCACCTGCTCTTTGCAAAATTTTCTCACCCACACGAATCATGGCTAACACAGCAACTAAATACCCAAGCGAAAGCATCCCTGATTGAAAGGGACTAAAGCCTCTCGCTACCTGGACATAAGTATTGGCGACAACAAGCGTCCCAGCAATCGCATTTAATAAGAAATTTGAGAAAGTGGCACCAGAATACGGTTTGTTTTTAAATAAGGCAAAGTCAATTAAAACAATCTCTTTGTTTTTTTCAATTTTATAGAACACGATGGCCCCAACAATGGCCACAACCGCTAGGACGATGGTAATGAGACTTGTCCAGCCTAAATCTGAGCCAAACGTAATAAATACATTCAATGCCACCATTGTGATAATAAAAACAACTAACCCGGTATAGTCAAATTTAAATGCACCAGTTGATTCTCCTTTGCTTTCTGGTGTATCTTTAATCAGCCACATACCAAGTAAAGAAAAAAGAATCGAAAAGATAAAAATCCATTTCCACCCTAGGTACGTTGCGATGGTACCTCCCGCGAAAGAAGCAACCCCTGAGCCTCCCCAGGATCCGATGGACCAATAACTCAAAGCCCGTTGACGTTCTGCTCCTTCAAAATAAGCTTTCATCAACGCAATGGTTGCAGGCATAATACATGCTGCAGAAAGTCCTTGAATCACACGACCGATGATCAATAGAACCGAACCTTGTGCCAATACAAGGCAAAGGGAGCCGATTACACTTAGGATCAACCCGATATAAGTCATTTTCTTGCGACCTATTTTATCTGCTAATCCACCCGCAGCAACAATGAACATTCCAGAGAATAATGCCGTTAAACTGATGGCAATGTTCAAGGTACCAAGTGAAATGCCCAAATCCTCCTGAACAGCCGGAACCACATTGACCATTGCTTGAGCAAACAGCCAAAACGTAATCACGCCAAAGACAATTCCCGTAATCATTTTATTCGTGCCTTTATAACTTGTTTTCTCCATAAGATTTCCTCCGCTTCATTTATTCGAATAAAAAGCGAACCTGCGTTTCACCACGACCATCCACAGAAACCATTTTGTATTAATGAGGTGGGTATAGACCCACAAATGATACCAAAGCATTTTGATCATCCACTTTTAATTAGAATAATCCACTTTTCCTATTTTAAACCACTTGCATAAAGAGGTGTTTTTTGGGATATCTAAAAATGAAGCCTAAATAGAGACAATCATTTGAATGAATTGTCTTTTTTTTACCTGCATTTTTAGATTTTCCAGGTCATTCTAGAAACAGAGTTGTGAAATAAGAAAGAAGCAAAGGGTACGTCCTTTGCTTCTTTGTTGACCGTTAAGATACCTGCTGACGTAATTTTGTTTGAACAGATTGGTTGGATTCTTTCTTTTGCAATCTGACGAAAAGATTGTTGGATAAAAGGGAAAGAATGATCAAGACCGTTCCAACTAAGTCAAAAACGGTTACATCATAACCTTGGAAAACCGAAACCAATAGCGTCGTGACGGGCACAAAGTTAATAAATAATAACGCATTAATCGGTGATAGAATGCTCACTCCGATGTTCCAACCTAGCAACGCGATCAACCCTGGAAAAACAATCATAAACAATAAATGTGGACTTGTGGCTTGGATGACTTCTCCTGACGGAATTGAGATGTAGCCAACCATGGTTGCACCAATCACCACGACAAGCGATGTCAGCGTGCCAAGGATACAAGTAAGCGTCGAATACCGCAAAGCGGACCATCCTCTAAATTCACTACCACCCATTGTGTAAATGACCCAGCCAACGACTGCAATGAAGATAAGAAAGGAAGGAATAAAATCATCCGTCGCACCTAGAAATGCTTTCATATCCCCTTTTGTAATCACGAACATCGCACCGATAAAGGATACCAGCACACATAGGAAGGTAAAGAGGTGGGGACGTTTTTGAAAAAACATCCAGACAATCACAATCGATATCATCGGCATTAATGACTCCATAATCGACGCGACCATTACCCCTGGTTCGCCTAATAAATCTTCTCCCCAGAAGATCAAGAGATTATAAACCGTAAACGCCATTGTCCCGAAAAACCACAATTGTAGACCTTTTCCTTCCATGCGAAAAGCCTGCTTTCCTTCTTTCCAGAGTAAGAGTACGACCAAAATAATCGTTACCGCCCCATACCGAATCAGTGTAAAATAAAATGGATCAATATGTTTGAAAGCTGCATGGGCGACAGGAAACATAGCTCCCCATGAAACAGCAGCAATAAAACATAAAATGGCCCCAAACAATACATTTTTACTCAATTTCCATCTGCCTACCTTCCTCAATAAATATAAGGTTCATTATCCATCCTTTTTGGTATCTCGTAAAATGAATAATGATGATAATCAATCATCATTATTTGTGATATCATATATCTATAGAAAAATAGACGGGGATGGGGAGCAAAATGGAATTTAAAGATTTAGAGATTTTTCAGGCAGTTGCGGAGCAAGGAACCATTACTGGCGCAGCAAAAGAGCTCAACTATGTGCAATCGAATCTTACAGCTAGAATACATAAATTAGAAAGTGAACTGAATACTCCCCTATTTAACCGACACCGCCGTGGGATGAGTTTGACACCTGAGGGGAAAAAGCTTTTAACTTATAGTCACAAAATATTGTCGTTAACAGATGAAATGAAACAAGCCGTTCGCAATCAAACGGTACCGTCCGGCAAATTAGAAATTGGGACCGTTGAAACCGTCATTCATTTACCTAAAATTTTATCTAGCTATATTAAAAACTATCAAAATGTCGATTTATCTGTATATACGGGGGTAACCGAAACACTACAAAGAGAAGTGCTCCACCATAAATTGGACGGAGCGTTCGTTACAGAATCAGACTTTCATCCAGACCTTGTATCGCATCAGGTGTTTCAAGAGGAACTTGTTTTAATTTCGGATATAGGGGCCATCACCCTGGAAGAGTTGAAAGAGAAACCATTTTTATGTTTTAGCAAAGGCTGTGGATACCGGGCGCGTCTTGAAGCTTGGTATAAAGACCAAAACATCACACCGAAAAGAGTGATGGAATTCGGTACCTTAGAAACCATCTTGCAAAGTGTCACCATGGGACTGGGTGTAACATTCGTTCCAAAGTCAGCCGTCACTCATATGGAACAAAACGGACTCATCCAATGCCATCGCCTTCCAAAGCAATACAGCACAATTAAAACGGTGTTTATTAGAAGAGCGGATGCCTATTTAACGACAACCATCGAAAAATTTATTGAAACCATTGAAACCAATAAATAGGATTCGTTTAGAGGCGCATGAGGCGTACCGTATGCTTCCATTTGAAATAAAATAAATGAAAGAAGCAAAGGGGTACGTCCGAGGGTACTGACTAAATTCACTACTTCAATGTGAGCAATCTGCTTTCAGAATTAGGAAAACGGTCATGTTGAGAGTTTCATACAGCACTTTTTCTTTCTTCCCTGCCATTTTGCTGCGCTATGAAGCTTTCATACAGCACTTTTTCTTTCTTCTCAGCCTTTTTGCTGCGCTATGAAGCTTTCATACAGCACTTTTTCTTTCTTCTCAGCCTTTTTGGTGCGCTATGAAGCTTTCATACAGCACTTTTTCTTTCTTCTCAGCCTTTTTGCTGCGCTATGAAGCTTTCATACAGCACTTTTTCTTTCTTCTCAGCCTTTTTGGTGCGCTATAGCCGTTCATGTGACCAATCTGCTTTCGATATTAATGAAGCAGTCACATTAATAGGTTCGGTTTCACCGATCTTAATAAGTCCTACTGTTTTCCTCCTAGACTCCAATAAATCCCTATTCGCTGATTGTGCACAACTTGGGCCTTATCCAAAATACGTTTTTCAGTGGTCTCGGTTCGTCCTTTGCTTCCATACCTCAAATAATCGTAAAATCTTCCCATTCAACAGGTAAAAGTTGTTGATATTTCTTAGTAAGAAAACGGTCATCTACCAGGACAATCGTGCCCGAATCAGTTTCAGACCTGATTAATCTCCCCCCTGCTTGAATCACCTTGTTGATTCCAGGGAAGGTATAGGCGTAATCATACCCATTTTTTCCGATTGATTGAAAGTAATCCTTTATAATGTTTCGTTCGAGACAAACCTGTGGGAGGCCGACCCCAACGACAATCACACCATTTAGCCTGTCCCCTTTTAGGTCAATCCCCTCAGAAAAAATCCCACCTAATACGGCAAAGCCAAGGAATGTTTGGTTATTTCCTTCTTTAAACTTCTCTAAAAACTGTTCCCGTTCTTCCTCTTCCATCTTATTCGTTTGGATGATGGTAGGAATATCAGGATAGGTTGTTGTTAGGTCCTCATAGACATTTTTCATATATTGATAAGAAGGAAAGAAAATCAGGTAGTTTCCGCTTCGCCCTTGAACTAGCTTTGAAAGCATGTCAACCAACTGTTTCTTTGTATGATCTCTGTCATGATAACGGGTGGATAATGGTTGAATAAATACTTCAGCTTGTTCTTTTGAAAATAACGAAGGTATCTTAATGGAATAGTCCTCCGCTGTGCCACCAAGCATATCGGCAAAATAAGGCAGTGGTAAAAGTGTGGCTGAAAAATAGACAGTGGTTCGAAACTTCTTACGAACCTGCTGCAGCAAATGAGAAGGATCCAAACAAAACATTTTTAGATGTACCTCATTTTTCTCCGCTTCCACATAAGTCACATATCGTTCATCGTACAGCTTGGATATTCGAACAAAACCGGTGGCAGTAAAATAAGTGTCTACTAGCAATTGCTGATGGTCTGACCTTGATTGTTGTAATAATTCAACCTCAGCATGACGGACAAATTCCTCAAGCATCTCGACCAAGTCAGCCTGTAACTCCTTTAGCACAAGATGCCCCTTTTCCGAACACTGTTTCTTTATTTCAATAAAATACTTATTTAGTTTCGTAACAGAATCGTATATGGTGGAACCCTTGTATTCCCGTTTTAGTGCAAGGAAGTTTGATTTTGACAATTCTGCTGAAAACATCTCTCGCGCACGATCAACTAGGTTATGCGCTTCGTCAATCAATAAAACAGATTGTTTTTTATGCTCATCAAAAAAACGCTTTAATGATACCTTTGGGTCAAAAATATAATTATAGTCGCAAATAATCGCATCCGCGATAGAAGCTATGTCCAAAGAGAACTCAAATGGACAAAGCGTATGCTTTCTCGCATATTCTTCAATGATGGTTCGATTAATAAACGTTTCATGAGAGAAAATATCCAACATTGCTTCATTGATTCGGTCATAATATCCATTCGCAAACTCGCAATATTCCTTTTGACAAAGGGTCTCCTCCTTAAAACAGGCTTTTTCCTTTGCCGTAATCGTCACAGCGCTCAAACATAAACCTTTCTTTTTCAAATGCGAAAAAGCATCTTCTGCGCTTTGTCTTGTAATGGTTTTTGCCGTTAAATAAAACATTCGTTCAAGCTTCCCTTCGCCCATCGCCTTAACCGTGGGGAAGATGGTCGAAATCGTTTTTCCAATTCCTGTTGGGGCATTGGCAAAGATATTCTTTTCCTCAGAAATGGTTTTATAAATGGCCCCCGCAAGCTTGCGTTGACCCTCACGGTACTTTTCAAAAGGAAAAGCTAATTCTTGAATGCTTTGGTTTCTACGTAATCGATGCTCATTTATAAGCGATGCATAGGGAGAATACTGCCTTACTAGTTCGTTAACAAATTGTTCAAGCTCCTGAAAGCTGAATCGCTTTTTAAATTTCTTTTGCTCATCAGTTGCGGTCTGCACGTAAGTTAATTGAGCACTCATTTCTTGCTGATCATGATCTTTTGCATAGATATAGGCATAAACCTTCGCCTGGGCCCAGTGCACAGGATTACTATCTTCTTCAATTAAACTCAAGTCCCTAGAAGTAGACTTAATTTCATCGATTAGGATTTCATCATCATGAAAAAGAAGCCCGTCACACCGGCCCTCAATCACGAAAATCATCGAATCATATTCGACTTCCGTCTTAAGAAAAACTTCCTTTTGATCGGTTTCTGCATACGTATTTTGAATCGCCTTGTGCGCTTTTGTCCCCTCGGTCATGGTGGTGGCCGTTCGAAATTGATTATCAATACTTCCACTTCTGAATACATATTCAACTAATGAGCGCACAGAGAGCTTTATTTCAGGTAGCATCCTTATCTCCTAATTTTTCAAATTATAGTATTGTAGCTTGTCTACGAGAATATAAAGAACAGACGGGAAACGTTGCGAGGTGTCGCAGAGGCGTTGCCCATTTTCTAAGTACAGCTTCTAACCCGACTTAAGCCTTTAGTTTTATAGATGTTTACACGACAAATCTTCAATCACTATTTTATCACTTTTAAACCTGTTATGTGGTTCCTTCTCCTGTGGGCAAATGCTTCCAATGTATAAAAAAGAATCAGCAAAATGACTCTGCTGATTCTTTTGGACTACTTGTTTTTATAATATCTATCTCTTACTCTCTTCAACCTGGAGTGATACTTTAAAATATCAAGCCTTGCTTTTTCCGCTTCTGGGGCAATCGGTCTTAATTTTTCTAACTCCCAGTACTCAACAATGACATCTAAAACTTGGTCGAAATATTCTAATGGACCATAGTTTGCCTCTTTAGCAATGATCGCCATCCGATCTTCGAAATCAGGCATCACGGCACCTGGCATTTGGAAGTTCTTGATCACATTCCCCAAATAGTAACAGTAATTAGGCTCTAATTGGAGATGAAGTTTTATCACATCGCGGTAAAAGGCATAATGTAGGGTCTCATCCTTTGCCAAGCGGCGAAGCATGCTGGCTAAATCCTTATCATGGGGACCAGCTACTTTGGCTACATTATAATAAAACACCATCGTTGCAAGTTCCTGCATCGAGGTATACACCATGGTTTCGAAAGGTGTATCGTAATCAGGATTCCAGCCATTCTCTAAAGTTTGTTTATGCAGTTGGTGAAGTCGATTAGGGTCTACATTACGGGTGATTAACAGGTAGGTTTCAAGCAAATTGGAATGCTGATCCTCTTCCGCTGTCCACGTATGGACAAAGTCCTTAATAATGGATAAGGAGCCTTTAAAGGTTTGGTCCAAATGAGAAGTAAACCAAGGAAGATTCACTTCTGTTAACAGCGCTGTTTCAACTGCTGTAATGATTGATTTAGGCAGGGTAACTTGGCTCTCATCCCAAGGAACACGCCTGAAATCCATTGCCTTGTCCCATGGCAAAAACTCATGGTACCCCCAATCGATTTTTTCAGCCCGCTTTTTATGTTCTTCGTACATTTCTTTCAGTTTTGGTTCCAATCTAAAGTCTAAATGATTTGTTAGCAAAGTAACGCCTCCATTATTTTAAAGTTAATAAAATGATTCAATCGATAAAAAGTGTTCGTTCCACCTCGATAATGAAGCTCTGCCCCATTAATAATCCCTCTTACAACTCCCAAACCAAACATGATTTCTATAATTTTAGTGAATAGTAGTTCCTCGAAAACTGTAAAAATTCGGATTATTTTCTGCGCCGGAATATTTTTACACCAAGTATTAGTACCTATTACCAAGTTCTATTATAACATATCCACTTGTTTTATGAGGAAAAAGAAGAAGCATAGGAACATATCCTATGCTCCACTTTCTAAATACATCGATGATACTCACTAAAACGAAACTAAAGAAGCAAAGGGGACATCCCCTTTGCTTCCTTCAGTTCCCCATCTTTAATTTTAGGCTGGATTTAATTTCTTTGGGTTTTGTTAATGTAAAGAAGGCCATTGCTCCAATCAATGAGGTGATAAACATGGTTGCCCCCATAGGCACGGCCGTGGTTTCGTTGATTCCAACAAGAGGTGAGACAATGGAACCGATTAACAGAGGCAGTAGACCTAACAAGGCACTCGCACTTCCTGCCCTATGTCCCTGTTTCTCCATGGCTAGTGTAAAGGAGCTTGTAAGGATCATCCCCATGGTTGTCATATAGATAAAAATAGGGATTACAAGCGATGCAATTGGCCCTTTAATGATGGTCATAATCAGGAGTACAGAAGTTGCACTTACGGCCGTAATAACGGCGATTCTTAGCAAGCTTCTTTCATGAATGAACGAACTAAAGCGCCCAATCATAAAGCTACCTGTAATGATGGCTAAACCATTTATCCCAAATAGTATACTAAACACCTGCGGAGATACTTCATAAATCCCCTGGTAAACAAAAGGAGTTCCCGCTACATAAGCAAAGCTTCCACCATGAATCAATCCAACGGTCAACGCATAGCCGATAAAGGATCGGTCCTTTATCAAACTTCCCATTGTGCGGACAGAGTGCCGAACCGAGCTTGGTGTCCGCTTTTCAGGTGGTAAGGTCTCTTTTAATTTCATCGCAGTCGTCAAAACGATGATCAGTCCAATTAGAGCTAAGAAATAAAAAATCGTATTCCAGCTTGCAAAAGGCAAAAGCAAGATGGCTCCTCCAGCCATTGGTGCCATTAACGGAGCAGTTGCATTGATGACCATTAAAAGCGCAAAGAATTTCGTCAGTTCCCGGCCACTAAATACATCTCGTACAACCGCACGTGAAAGGACAATTCCTGCTGAAGCCGTAAAACCCTGTAAAAACCTTGCGACAACCAAGGTCGCGATATTAGGTGCGAGCGCACATAATAGAGAAGACACTGCAAATAAAGAAATACAAACCAATAATGGTTTTCTTCTCCCCCTAGCATCACTGATGGGACCGACGACAATCTGACCAACCGCCAGACCAATCAAGCAAGTCGTTAAACTTAGCTGCACGAGGGAAGCACCTACACCAAGATCCTCCGCAATATTTGGAAAGCTCGGCAAATACATATCGATATTAAGAGGACCTAATATTCCCAGCATACTGAGAAGAAAAGCCAACCCTAAGCGTTCCTTCCCTGTCGGGTTATGATACATCCATCTCCAGCTCCTCTCCTTCAAATAAACATACTTACACATTTTAACATAGAAGCAAGCATGGGGACGTCGTGATTGGCTTCCTTTTGAAATAGAATAAACCCTTTCCCTTGAAGGAAAACCTACTAAAAAAAATCGGTATTTCCTTTTCTGGTTTTTATTTGGGAATAATCTTAGCTTTCTTCCTTCTTTCCTCTCTCCATAAATTCAAAAAGAGGACTACGAACATCAGTACAAAGGAAGCCAATTGAACGATAAGGATTCTTTCAACACTCCAATCCGAAAATCGGGACACCACATCCGGAATAAAGAGAATCGCTGGGAGCCAAATAGGAAACCAGGTTTTACTCCAAACCGCTGTTGTGACGAAAATACAGCAGCAAATCAAAATGACAATGAGATCTGTTATCCAATCACCGATAAAAAACGGGTCAACCAGAATAGAACTTACAACCAATAAGAGGACGGTTGTGACGGTGACAATTGAACTTGCGATCATTCCCCCAATAAAGAACTTCTTATTGGAATATTGTTTCCGACCCGCTTTTTGTAAAAAGGAAACATAGATGATAAGCCCAAACATAGCGATAATGGGGAACCCTATTACCTGTATGATATTTAAGGCAAACTCCCCCCTTATGGCAGGACCCATTAGGAAATAAGCAATGACCCCAAGAAAAAAGATGGGAAGAAGTTTGAATAAATGTTTATAATCCGTCCTCATTTCCTTTTTCAGTGAAGCCATATATTGTTCGGGTGTAAGGTCAATGATATCCTCAATCTTTCTCCCGCTTTTCTCCACTTCGACGAGATGATCCTTTAATTCCTCGATTAGCTCTTTTATTTCACGTTCATTTTTTCCTGACATCATTAAGTACATCCTCAGATTATCAATAAACGCCTCACTTTTTACTGAAAGCATCATTTCCTCCTCCATTCCTTACACACTTTTTATTTGGCTCTTTTCTCAAACTTTGTTGCACTTGGAAACAAAATAGGTTGGATTAAGCTTTGTTTCACTACAAAGTAGCCTTTTAATTATGAGAAAAGGACGTGCAAACCACCTATTACGTACGAAATAGCTTATCTTGCGTTAAAATCGGCTTTAGGTAGTAAAAATCGGCTTTAAGATTTTTACAATTTTAACAACAATCTTTACGAAAACAGCCTTTTATTTTCTTGCTCACATAAAGTGCGACCAAAAGTACACTACCCACGAGACAGGATGCCCACCACGAGAAGTCAAATGACGGGCCCATTTCAGGTAGAAATTTGGTTACGAGTAGGACAGCAGCCATACCTCCTGCACCGATGAGTCCAGCAATAATGGTTTCTTTACGCGTATTCCGTTTTCCTTTAAACAAGGAGCGTTCGACCATCTTAAAAAGAAACACAACCGTAAACATGATAAGGCATGCAATGATAAGCGCCATTACCAACACAGTAACAGGGTGAACCAGTGTGTCCACTTCTATAAATCGGGATAAAACAAGGAAAAGCACCCCTCTAATGATCAATACCCACCCGAGAATGTCGCCAATGATTCCCCCTATATATGGAATAAGTGCTCGTTTTTCCTCCTTTGGAAGATGTTCAATCATCTCCTCCGCATAGCCCCTTGGATCATCGCCAAATATGTCTTTTGCTGTTTTCCCAGCCTTTTGGCCATCCAGTAAATGATCAAGCAATTCCATCAAGACTTCTTCCGATTTCTGCTCGGATAGGGTAAACTGCAGTCGAATATAAATCAGCAAATCACTATAATAGGCTTCATTTTCCGGGGTTAAGCATTCCCGTTTCCGATTGTTTTCTTCGATTAATTTCTTGGCATTCATCCTTCTCTCCTCCCAATCAGTAATTCGCTCACAGGCTTTGAGATTTGCTTCCATTCCTCGGTAATGATGGCTAATGCCTCTTGCCCTTCTTCTGTTAAAAAATAATACTTGCGATTTGGTCCTGATTCAGAAGGTCGCATTTCCCCCCGAATGAGTCCATTCTTTTGGAGCCGTAAAAGAATCGGGTAGATTGTTCCTTCACTCACGTCCGCTAAACCAATCTTCAGCAACTTCTGTGAAAGCTCATAGCCGTAGACAGGCTCCTTTTCAATGACAGCCAATACACACCCGTCCAAAATTCCTTTTAATAGTTGGCTTCTTATTGACATGATCGATTTCCTTTCCCCACTAACTTGTTATACAAGGTAGTGAACGATAAAAAATAAGGCACCTTGAGTATTTGGTAAAACAAGATAGTGAATTAAAAAATAAGGCAACCCTTGAGTATTTGGTAAAGCAAGATAGTGAATGTAAAAACAACTACTTTGTTTTACCTAGTAGTTTCCTCTATTGTAAATTTTTTTCATTTTTTCGTCAATAGGCTATTTTGTTAAAATCCCTGGTTCTTCCCCCCACCAGATTCGGTATGCTTCCTTTTTAAAATAAATCAAATATGCTCCGTTCCCTATGTCTATCCTTGGTCTCACTTTTTATTTAATAATCAGAATATTCTTTACCAATCGTTCTAATAATGATAAGCTTCTTTTAAGGAGGTGTAGCGATGGCCAGGCACAAGGAATTTGATGAAGCGAAGGTGTTGCGGAAAGCCATGGTGCTGTTCTGGCAAAATGGCTATGAAAAAACATCTATGCAGGATTTAGTTGACTATATGAACATCCATCGACGAAGCATTTATGATACATTTGGGGATAAACAGACGTTGTTTTTACGGACTTTACAACTTTTCGAAGAAACAACGGAAAAAAAAATGGAGCAGGAAATTAGACCGACCCAATCTGCCAAATTAGCGATCAGAAGATTATTTGAAATGACGGTTTCTTCGAATGAAAAGAAGCCTCCAGGATGTTTAATTGTGAATACTGCAGTCGAATTATCCTTACATGACGAAAAAATTGCAGACAGGATTCGTAAAAGTTTTAATAAGACGGAATCATTCATCTACGAGCTATTAGTACAGGGACAAAGGAATGGAGAAATATCCGAGGAACTTGATTTAGAAAAAGCCGCTCAATTTATTCATAATTCATTCATTGGGATTAGAGTGTTATGCAAAACAACAGAGGATAAAGAGAAGTTAGAAAACATCATTGATTCAACTTTAGCCATCTTAGATTAGCCTTTTTAGAATGAACGTTCTAAAAAGAAATAACCTTATTATAAATATGGAGGGTAAAAGAAATGAATCATTTAGAGGTCTTGAAAAAAATGGCCAAAGGTGAAATCCCGGGTTCGCCTGTTGCACAGGTATTAGGTTTTCACGTAACAGATGTTGAAGAAGGCAGAGTTGTGATTGAAATGGATGCCACAGAACGATTACATAATCCGATGGGCACACTTCACGGGGGGATTTTATGTGATATTTCCGATGCCGCTATGGGCTATGCATTTGCGACGACCTTGGCAGAGGATGAACTTTTTACCACGATGGAAATTAAATTAAATTTCATGAAACCGATTTTTAAATCGAAACTCCGAGCTGAGGGACAATTGATTAAAAAAGGCTCCTCTGTCGGATTGCTGGAATGTCATGTATATGATGAAAAACAAAGTCTCGTCGCACATTCGACAAGTTCGTGTATGGTTTTGAAGGGGAATTCTAATGGTAAAAGAGTGAAAATAGATTCATAGGACTGGCCTCTTGTGAAAAGAAGGCCCATGCAATGTGAGGGCAATAATCGTTTTAGATGTCATCCAACAGTAGAACGATTTAGCGTTCATTTTTATAAAAATGATAAAAGTAGGTGGGATCAAATGTCTTCTATTCTAACGGCTTCTTCCAAACCGGAAAGCACAGTGTCCTTTCATGAGAATAAACTCATTTTAGTATGGAGTTTGACCATTTTGCTGGTGGTCATGAATACAACCATGTTTAATGTTGCCTTACCCTTTATCATTGAGGACTTATCCTTAAACTCATCTATGGCCTCTTGGCTGGTTTCAGGTTATTCCATCATCTTTGCTATTTCAACGCTAACTTTTGGTCGACTATCCGATTTTGTTCCCCTCTCAAGACTTCTACTTCATGGAATTTTCTTATTTGGAATCGCATCAGTAATCGGTTTCTTTTCAACTCATTTTTTGTTTCTTTTAGGAGCTCGTATTCTTCAAGCAGCTGGAGCAGGAGCCGTTATGGGTTTAAGCATGATCATGGCTGGACGATATATCCCTTTATCAAGGCGTGGAAAAGCGATGGCCTTTATTACTTCAGCTGCCTCATTGGCCTTTGGGTTAGGACCTGTTTTAGGGGGAGTGATTACTCAATACTTAGGCTGGAAGTATCTTTTCGTTGTCACAATCATTTCTGTCCTATCGATTCCTTTCTTCCTAAATTTATTGCCAAAGGAAGCAATTAAAAAAGGGCATTTTGATTTATTCGGCGCGATTCTTACGGGACTTAGTGTGACAAGTCTGTTACTGTATCTAACGACGTTTTCGTATTGGATTTTATTAGGAACAGTCGTACTTTTTTCCATTTGGTGGAAATATCTTCATAGGACGGAAGAGCCGTTTATTCCGCCCGTTCTTCTCAGAAACAAGCAATATACAAAGCTCCTTTTTATTAATAGTTCAGCTTTTTACATCAACTTTTCAAATCTGTTTTTAATGCCCATCATTCTAACAACTGTTTTCGAAAAAGGAGCAGCAGAGGTAGGAATGATTATTTTTCCAGGAGCCGTTATCGCCGTGGTTGCTGGTCAATTTATCGGAAGACTCATTGACCGTTTTGGGAATGCACCCTTAATTATTTTTGGGCAGCTATTGTTAGTAAGTGCCTCTATCCTATTTGCATGGTTTTCTACTGTTAATCCTAATTTCATCCTTTTCATCTATATGCTTGCTAGCGTTGGCTTTACATCCATTTCTTCGAGTATTTCGAACGAGATAACAAGGATCTTGCCAACCGAACAAATTGGTTCAGGGATAGGCATTCTCCAATTAATGCAATTTTTCGGTGCTGGACTCGGAGTAACCATTTCCGCATTACTCATGACCCTTCAAGAAGGTCTAGCTTTCGAAATGGTTTATCGAAATATTTATATTGGATTCTCCTGTGTTATCCTAATAGCTGGGATCATATTCGGCCTCTATAGAAGAAGAGTAAGAGTTAGAGTAAGCCAGCCAAGTTAGGTAACGGGGTAAGCGCGGAGACGTACCCAATGCTCCCTTTTCTATTCAAACAAAAGAAGCAAAGGGTGGTCCCCCTTTGCTCCTAGTTACACTCCTCGTTTATTCCCCCATACGTACGTATGAAGTTGAGGAAGTACCTTAACATCATTCATCTCTGAATCTTCTACCACTTTGTTGATTAACCATTCATATTGATTGATCAGGTCTAGTACTAATTTGTCCTGCTCCATTGTCGTGCTATCCTGATTGCCGACCTGTAAAAAGAAAGGCACGCGAGGATATCTTTTATGGATATCTTTGGCGTACTCAAAATCCTTCTCATCAAAGACAACAATCTTTAAGCTGAAGTTATTGATTGATTCTAACCTCTGAGTAATCGTGTCCAACATCTCATAATCGGTTTCCATTCCTGAGCTAGGTGGTTTTGGGGACAGGGTCAGTTCATCAATGTTGGTAAACCAGTCTTGCCATTTGCTCCCCTGTGTTTCCAATCCAATCTTAATCCCTTTTTCTCTTAACAAAAGGATGAAGGAATCTAGATTTTTTAATAAAGCTGGATTCCCTCCTGAAATGGTTACAAAGGAAAAACGGTCGTCACCGAGTAGTGTTAACTCTTTCCATATTTCATCAGCATCCATTTGTTTGATTAAATGTTTTCCAGAACCATCCCAAGTGAAAGCTGAGTCACACCATGAACATGAATAATCACATCCTGCTGTTCGAACAAACATGGTTTTTTGCCCAATGACCATTCCTTCCCCTTGAATCGTTGGGCCGAATATCTCCATTACCGGGATTTTACTCAAGTTCCATCCACTCCCGTCTCGCTTCGGCATAGCTTGTCGGAGTTTCATATAGTCGAACAAATTCGACTCTTGCCCCTTTATATTTCTTCGTATTTTCTTCTGTTTTAAGTGCATCTAGCATTTTCTCATAGATCCAAACCACCATATTTTCAGCTGTTGTATTCATAGGTGGGAGCGTTTCATTCAAATATCGATGATCTAAATAGATTTCAATTTCCGACTTCCAAATCTCCTTGATATCACCGAAATCAATCATTAATCCACGGTCATCGACATACCCGCTTATCCCAAAAATCACTCGATACGTATGACCGTGAAGATTTTTACATTTGCCTTCATAATTGTGCAAATGATGAGAGGCGTCGAAGGTGAATTCCTTGCTTACAAGCACACGTTTTGAATGATATTTTAGCTGATTTCTATGAATATCAACATCGATTTTTTGAAGTTGATCTACAATGCGAAACTCTGTCATTAGATCCTCTCCTTCACTTCAGACAAGTAGTCGTCGAGACCCTTTTGTCTAAGTTTACATGCAGGACATTCTCCGCAACCATCCGAAATCACACCGTTATAGCAGGTGAGAGTCTTTTCTCGAACAAAGTCAAATGCATCTAATTCATCTGCTAATTTCCATGTTTCTGCCTTGTTTAACCACATGAGAGGCGTATGGATCACAAAATCATAATCCATGGATAGATTTAATGTGACATTTAAGGATTTTATAAACACATCGCGACAGTCTGGGTAGCCGCTAAAGTCGGTTTCACATACTCCGGTCACTAAATGTTTTGCTCCTACCTGGTTTGCCAAGACCCCGGCAAAGGTTAGAAATAACAGATTTCGACCTGGAACAAATGTCGAAGGAAGCTCCCCTTCACTCCCCTCTGTCACTTCAATATCTGAACGCGTCAAAGCGTTAGGAGCTAGTTGGTTTAATAAGGACATATCTAAAATATGGTGCCTGACACCAAGTTCATTTGCGATATTTTTTGCACACTCAATCTCAAGACTATGTCTTTGGTTATAGTCAAACGTCACGGCCTCAACTTCTTTAAACTGTTTCAACGCCCAAAACAAACAAGTGGTACTATCTTGACCACCACTAAACACCACAATCGCTTTTTCATCTTTTAACATTTATAAAAATACTCCCTTCAAATCGAAAAAGCGATACCCCCAGATGGAAGTACCGCTTCATCTAGTTTTTTTAAAGAGGGGTGCTAGAACCTCCACCGCATCCGCGGATTTATATATTGGGACAATGCTCCCTTGTTCCATGTGGGACAAGGGGACAGGTTCATTGTCCCACGGAAAAATGGATAATGCCATACGATAAACATCTTGAAAACAGAAATAACAATTTTATAGAACAAAAAAGATGATAGCATGGAACAGACAAGAATTCAAGATATATTGAAATTCCTTTAGGCACAGCACATATGGATGAAAGAATGAACGAAATGGAGGAACAACTAGACAAGAGTATGAATAAGAGATTTGATCCTGTGGATGATAGAATTAACATTGTCTCACTGACCCCCAGTGTACTAAAGCGTTAACACGGCGGGGGCCAGATCTCAATGTCTCCCTATTTTATTTAGATACTGACGTAGAAACCGGTTCTTCTAATTGACTTGCTGGACCGAAGAATTCGAAATGAATGTTTTCTGCTGGTACACCCCATTCTTTAAGCGCACGATAAACAACTTGCATAAATGGCAGTGGTCCGCAGAAATAGAAGTCTGCTTGATTGCTAGGCACAATTGATTTTAACCACGCTAAATCAATGAATCCTTCTTTATCGTAGTTTTTCGCACCACGATCTTCTGCAGTTGGTTCAGAATAAGCGACAAAGCTGTTAACATTTTTATTTTCGTTTGCTAATTGCGTGATTTCTTCTTTTAGTGCATGCACAGTGCTGTTTAGCGCACCATGAATGAACGTTACCCCACGCTCTGGCTGCTGTTCAACAATCGTTTTCACCATGCTGACCATCGGTGTTAATCCAACCCCACCGCTAATTAAGATAGCTGGTGTATCTTTTTGCTCAAGAACGAAATCACCGGCAGGCGCACTCACCAAAATTTTATCTCCTTCTTGAAGAGATTGATGTAAGTAATTTGAAACAACGCCCTTGTCTTCGCGTTTTACACTGATGCGATAATACTCTTTTCCTGGCGCATCCGATAGGCTGTAGTGGCGAATATGTGTATAGTTATCCCCTTCTGGCTGAACTTTTACAGTCAGATATTGTCCTGGTTGATAAGAAGCAATCGCCTTTCCATCTTCAGGTTTTAAGTAAAAAGAAGTGATGACATTACTTTCTTCCACTTTATTTGAAACAACAAAGGATCTAAATCCTTCCCAACCGCCTTCTTGCTCTTTTGCTTCTTTATACATCTCCGCTTCAACGCCAATGAATGCATCTGCGATTACCCCGTACGCTTCCGCCCAAGCGTCGATAATCTCATCTGTCGCTGCATCTCCTAATACTTCCTTAATTGCACCTAATAGATTCTCTCCAACAATTGGATAATGCTCTGGTAAAATTCCTAATGCACGGTGTTTCTGACCAATTTGTTTAACAACCGGAATAATTGCCCCTAAATTGTCAATATTCGCTGCTGCTGCATAAACAGCATTCGCCAATGCGGTTTGCTGACGCCCTTGTCTTTGATTCGCATGGTTAAAAATATTCAAAAGTTCCGGATGATTACTGAACATACGCTGATAGAAATGGCTTGTAATGTCCTTTCCGTGTTTTTCTAACACTGGTACCGTACTTTTAATAATTGCAATTGTCTTTTCATTTAGCATGGTTCCGTCCCCTTTTTCATAAAAGATATATTTTATTTACATGTTTATAATATAATAACAGCGCTAATAAAAGATACATTTTAAATACATCTTTCATAAATTTGTCACAAATTAAGCAGAATCAGAGATTTACATCACATTCAACACATTCTTTTAAAAGGCTCTTTTCTCTTGATGGGTTTGGGATACAAGATAGAATGGGTTAACCTTTGTATCACTGCAAAATAGTTTTTATATTATGAGAAAAGAGCTTGCAAACTAACTACGACGTACAAAAAATAGCTTATCTTGCGTTAAAATCGGCTTTAGGTAGTAAAAATCGGCTTTAAGATTTTTACAATTTTAACAACAATCTTTACGAAAACAACCTTTTAAAAATGATATAATGGAACTAACTATACAATTTCACGGGAGTTAAGGGGATTTTTAGCATGAGGCTAACGAACTATACGGATTATTCCTTACGAGTTTTAATATTTTTGGCATTAAAAAAGGAAGAAGAATTAAGCACGATAAAAGAAATTTCTGAGGTTTACAGTATTTCGAAAAACCACTTAATGAAGATTATTCATCAGCTTGGTCAGCTTGGCTATATTGAGACAATTCGCGGCCGGAACGGCGGTATCAAGCTCGCCAAGAAGCCAAACGAGATTAATATCGGAGACGTTGTTTCAAAAACCGAAGAGGATTTCCATATTGTTGATTGTTTTCAGGAGGGCGGCTATTGCGCCATTTCTCCCGCTTGCAAACTAAAGCACGCACTCTATGAAGCCTTTCTCGCATTTATCAACGTCCTAAATGGATATACATTAGAAGACATGATCCATAACAAAGACGAGTTGAATCAGCTATTCCAGTCGACAGTAGATAATTAGATTGTAGAAAAGGCAGCGGTGAACTTCGCTGCCTTTTTTAGAATGTACGTTTTTTTATAATCCGGAAATCTATAAAATCCAGTTCTACTAGGAAGAGTGGGAACGCATTGATATACTCCCATTTCAAAATAAAACAATCACTTTCCTTCGAACAAAACTTAGCAAAAGCAGCAAAGGGTAAATCCCTTTGCTCCTCAAGTTCACACATCTAGTCAATCAATACTCAATTTCGTCAAAGTCTTTCGGTTGAGGTGTTGGTTGCCTATTTTCTAATTCTGGGTTATTGGTGATTTCTTCAGACAATTCGACGAACGACTTCATTTTGTGTTGATCATTGGTTATTCGCTTCTCTTTAAAATCTTCCTTCATTCTTTTCCCTCCAATCCTCTCGACTCTTTTCCATTTTTACCTTTCCCAAAATTAATTGAAATAATCTTTCTCAAGACAGTGGACGCATTCTATGCTCTCTTTTTCACAAATAACTCTGCTTTGAACGAAAACTTATCAAAATAAACAAAGATTACGACCCTTTGCTTAATAAAAACGGGAATTTCTATGTTAAAGTAAAAGAGATTGGGAAATTTTGTATTTAAAATGAAATTTTAAGTGGAGGTGTAGGCTTATACCATTAGAACAGGAAGTTATGGGTTTGTTAATAGGTGGATTTACGATTGTGATGGGGATTGCCATCTTAGTTACCATATTCCTTTGGGTGAAAAATAAACGTTCAGGATACATTTGGACCTTCCTGCATTTATTATTTGTTTCGATTGCGGTCTATTTTGCATTGACTGGTATGGCCTTTGACTTCAATCATCCAATGGCTTCAGAAGAAATTTCGCTCCAGATCGGTATTTCTGGAGTAGTTTGGGCATTGAGTATGCTTTGTTTCGTCATCGCATTATTTAGCTTTTCGAAAAAAGTAACATAGTACTTACCCAAACGTTAGGTTTAATTCTAACGATTGTATTGATTAACGTAATTATGTTACTTATCTAATCTTTCTATAAAAAACAGTCTGGATAACCCAATCCAGACTGCCCCGCCCCACCTAATTCACAACCTTTTCCCTAACTTCCCCACTCTTCAACAACTCTTTCACCTTCTGACCGATTCGCTCAATCTCTGCTGAAGGATTTTTCCACCAGTTTCGACTCCAGATTCGCTCAATCGTCCAGCCTCTGCTTTCTAGGAAACGCTGGCGATAGACATCCCGTTCTTTAGCGTTTGCTGAGCTGTGGTACATTGCTCCATCACATTCAATTCCTAAAATAAACCTCGAAGGGTCCTTCGGATGAACAATGGCCAAATCAATCCGGTATCCTGACATCCCCACTTGTGTCGTGACTTCGTATCCAAGATTCCGTAGCTGCTTATACACTTGCTCCTCAAATGGAGAGTCAAAGTGTAAGTCTTGATGTTGAACACGGGTATTGACGTTTTCATTGATTTCTTGAACCACAGCGTCGATTTGTTCAGTCTGTGCATTCGCAACAGCCTTTACAAATTTCAAGTACGATTTTAAAAGTTTTGGCCCCATCTGCGACGTGCTAGCCACATTCAGTTCCTCAGGCTCGATGCTAGAGACAACGATAATTTCTTCCTTCGCACGAGTAACCGCAACATTCAGCCGGTTCTCTCCACCTTTTTGATTCAGCATCCCAAACCGATTGTAGATTCTGCCTTCTTCATTCTTGGCATAGCCAATTGAGAAGAGAATGATGTCTCTTTCATCCCCTTGGACATTCTCGATGTTTTTAACAAAAACGCGCTCATCTAAATCTCTGGCCATCGTCTGATTGTAAACAGCGCTGAATTCTTCATCTTCTCCTGCAGTCATTTCAATCAGATCCTGTATCTTCGTTTGCTGTTTCGCGTTAAACGTGATAATCCCAACCGTCTTGTTTGGCCGTTTCACCAATATATCCTTTAACGCTTTAATCACTTCTAGAGCTTCAACCTCATTGCACTGATTAATCCATCTTCCATCCACCTTCATCCACTGCATCGCCGGTGGTGTTTTAAACGGAACGACATTGGGCGCAATTTGGACATGGCCATTGTAAAAAGCATGATTAGAGAAGTTAATGAGCTCTTCGTATTTTGAACGATAATGCCATTGTAAAATCTTTTCTGGAAACCGTCTTTGCGCAAGGTTTAACAAGCTGACGGAATCATCTAGTGCATGTTGTTCTTCCTCATCGTCCTCATTCACGACCGATGATTGAAACATATTAAATGGCGGAAGTTGCTTCTCATCTCCGGCAACAATCAATTGTTTGGCCCGGTAGACAGCAGGAATCCCACTTTCCACTGTACATTGAGACGCTTCATCAAAAATAACAAGATCAAACAGTCCTTCTTTTAACGGGAAGATTGAGGACACAATCTCAGGAGAGGCGAGCCATACAGGCAAGATATCAACCAGCCCATCGGGGGCAAATTCATTCACCAATTTCCGTAGCGACCAAATCATTCGCTTCTTCCCTACTTGGTGTTTCAGCTCTTTCACGCGTCTAAAATGGTGTTGCTTTGCTTGGTCAACATTGGATGTCAGGGTATGAATCAAATACTGAGTAGCCGCCTTCCGTTTTTCCTCAATAAGATTGGCGAACGATTCGCGAATCCTTCCAAACTCACTAGTAGAGACCTTCTGAACTTGAGGATATTTCTGTTCTGTTTGGTCAATCCAATGAACATAGGCCGAATTCCTAAAAAGGTCAACCCAAAAGTCAGCTAGCCCCAACTCGGTGTTGTTCGTTTTCGTTTGTAATTTCGAGATTACCTTCCTCTCTAGTTCCGTGCAGCTATTCCAATAATGATCCATTTGCTGCAGGTCATCAAAATCACGATGGAGGTACTCAACCATTTTATCTAATTCACTTAGTGGAATATCTCCCTCGGAGACCCGAGTTTTCAGCCCATCCACAAATGAATCGTCAAAGTATCGTTTTAACTGCTCAATTTCATCCGCCATTTTCTTCGTTTCCTTGCCAAGCTGATGCATGGTAATTAGGGAAGTTTTCACCTTCAACCATTCCGTTGAGTTGGTTCCTTTAAATTTCTCCCCTTCAATCAACTCTTCGATAATCGACTTTCCTGAGAAAGAGGTCCACCACCATAACCTCAATCCCTGTAAGGTTCGCTTGTTTCCCTCCTCGAGGTCAGGATAAATTTTATCAAGCTTATTTTGGATTAACCAGGTGTAAGCCGGTGTAATCTTCTCGTGGTCAAGCGAATTTAGGTAGTCAACCGAATTTCTGGCCTTTCCGATGAGTTGGTCCATTAATTCAATCAGTTCAAGTTTGTCTTTCATACTGAACGCAGCAAACGATTTCCTCTGTTTTAAAGGATACGATTCATCCCCAAAGCGTTCATACCATTCTGCGTATGTAAACACCTTTTCCGATACATCGTCTAAAAGGTCTCGGTTTAAGCTTGGCAGCACATCATTTAAATCCACAATTTGTGAGGTTTCTCCGACCGGTTTGGCTTTTCCATATAAATCGTACAAGCGGAAGCCAAAGTCCTGATATTCGTACAAAGCATTCGCAATGCTATTTAATAATTCTTCTTGAGAAGACAATTTATTGGAGACCGATGCTAAAAATTGCACAGCCTGCTCATAGGTGACCTGATTGTGTTCCAAAACGGCGGAAATTTTACTATAAAGCTTCTTCCGGTCGTTCTTCTCATCATGGACGAGGGCAATATGACTGCTTAAGCCCAATCCATCCAACCTTTGGTAGACCACATCCAAAGCCGCACGTTTTTGGCAAACGACAAGGACCTTCTTTTCCTGTTTCAGAGCATCTGTGATTAGGTTGACAATGACTTGCGATTTCCCTGTCCCAGGTGGCCCATGAACGACAATGCCTTTTTTATAACGAGCTTCCTTTAAAATCTCCTCTTGAGAACCGTCCGCCTCCAATAGGTTTAGGATGTCTGGAT
Source organism: Mesobacillus maritimus (assembly GCF_044803185.1). Lineage (GTDB taxonomy): Bacteria > Bacillota > Bacilli > Bacillales > Cytobacillaceae > Mesobacillus_B > Mesobacillus_B maritimus_B. Next base: position 1,961,618 of record NZ_CP085225.1, on the reverse strand, counting down.
TTTCTCTGGTATTTTCCTCATCATTAGTTTGGTCTCCGAGGCCCTCGCCCACTTCTTGATCATCAGGCGAAATTAGCTCCCCAGCCAATGACAAACCGCCTTCCTCTGACCGTTCAATGAGTGCCTCATAATCTTTCACCAATGAGGAGCTTCCTTGAGGAAAGTTCCCAATCACGGCATTCTCCAGTAGTGTGAGATTCGCCAGTTCTGGAATCTCCTCTTTTTTATATTGCTTTAGCCGGGTCAGCCCATTTTCGGTAAATGAAATCTGGATATCACGTTCTGAAAAAAACGACAGCCAGGTTTGGTAATCATAGTTCTTTGCCACTTCTGCCGCCTCTTCAAAAAACTCTTCCGAAAACGTGAGGCTATTCAACTTTTTAAAGGCTAAAAACAATGTGCGATTGATTTGTGGCCCACCTTCATCCTGCTTTAACACCCATTTCTGTGCGTTCACATTGTTCTTTTCGAGCCTGACAGGATATAAAAATAACGGCGCTTGAAAAAACGTACCGTCAGCCAACGTTCCCGACAAAAACGGAAACCCTAAATAAAAATCATGAACCCCTGTTTCTTCTTCGATTCCTTTCATATTTCTGCTCAAATCGGTCAGCTTTCGTGAAATCAGCATCGATTGGTCGTCATTCAATGACGGCTTCAACAACAAAACATCACTCTTCGACTGCTTGATGACTTTTTCTACAATCGAATGACTAACCGCACCGCCCTCGAGCTCATCAAGCTCCGTTAAATCAAAACTCCATTTATTATAAAGCTTCAGCAACCGAATCGAACGATTCCGCCGGCTAATATCATTCAGCTTATCCCTCATGTGAATCAATGTATCTTTCATAGCAAGACCTCTTTCTTTTCACAATTCCGTTGTTGTCCGTTTTATTATACGTAGCGAAGCATCGGATATATGCTAAACTGCAAATTGAAATGTCCTTTTGCCAAATTGTCTTATTGGTCTAGGGACACAGGGACAGGTACATCGTCCCACCGCTTAATACAGTCAAACCTCTTGTCCCTCATTTTGCTTAAATACCAAAAAGACGTTGGCTTTTTATTCTGCCAACGCCCTTTTCGACTTGGTCGTAGGACGATCCTAATCCAAGCTGCCCTTCAGCCTTATAACCTCAACCAACGGTAAACCCGTAATGTCCGCTACTTCCTCCTCGGATCCCCCTTTTTTTAGAATCCTTGTAGCGATTTCGATTGCTTTTTGTTTTTCTCCTTGTTCTATTCCCTCTTTACGCCCCTCTTTATGCCCTTCTCTCAGTCCTTCTTTCAGTCCTTCTTCACGTGCCTCTTTACGAGCGAATTTAGCAAAGGCTGTATCTTCTAATGAAAGACCCATATGTGTATCCTCCTTTTCAATTAATGGTTTTAATTCTTTATATATTTTGCCTTCTGCGTTGTCTGGCAACCGTAGGATGTGATCAATGAAGATAAATAGCTGTTGAACCGTCTTCCGATTTAATTCTCTTACATTCATTTTATCCTGTAAAATCAGTCTCATCAATTTTTGTTTATATTTATATTTTAAATCGATATCTTTATTGCTATTAATCAGATAAAGTCCTGCCAAAACGGCTAAAGCAAAGGGATTATTTGATTGGAGAAGTTCTATTTCAGATTGTGAGGCGATCCTATAGGTATTGTAGTGGTAATTCAAATGGGTACCAAAGAAATCATAATGAAAGGAGGTCATTTTGTTTGTAGAAACGTTTGAAGTAAAGATAGCAAGGGCAAAAATTTGTTGATCATACAAATCCATCACGCGATAAAAGTACTGAAACATCCGCTTACTAAAATCTTTCTTATATCCTCCTTGCACTTCAATGTGAATGAATACCCATTGTTCCTGGCCATTTTTTAATTTGAGCTTTACTAGCTTATCCGCATAACGATGATTGCTTTTGGAATCCGGAATAATGGTATGAAGTTCTTGTTCCAAGAATTCAGGTTGGCTTGTAAAATCAATCTCTTCGTAAAGCTCAGGAGAAAAAAACAGAAGAAACTCTTCAAATAGTTCCGTAATAACTTCTTTCCATAAATGATCGTATACTGGGTGTGTAACTTCCAATAATAATCAGCACCTTTCTTACTATTCGACAGGTTTGAATTTACGATCAGCCTCGGACTTGTCGGTCCCCCGCTTGACTAAAGCGTTCATGTTTTTTCTCCTGGGGGTCAGACACAGTTCCTAGTTAACTTAATATTTCATTTGCTTTTTCTCTCATTTCCTTAAAGCGTTCATATAAAAGGTTTTGGATATTGTTTTCGGCATTAAAATGCATCATGATGGCCTTAATCTTACTCCGATGGAATTTGCCTTGTTCACGAATTTTAAAACCTCTGCCGTTGAGTTTAAACATAACCATAAAACTGTCAGCGTTCTTGCCTACCCGGGGATAAACTTGCACAAAGTTTAGAACAGCCTCCTGGCATTTACAATCTGGATTCAAACAATATGAGTCCGCAATAAGAAACAACTTCCCCATATAAGCTAAGTGAAAATATTCATTGTCCTGGTTTGGAAAAACTTCTGCATAACAAACAGTTATGCCCTTAGCAATCTTACTCAGCACAGCATGCATAATACCGCTCCTCTATAATGACTTGGTTTGAACCGGTAACATTCCCATTTATTAAGTTATCAGTGAAATTATGGTTTCAGCATTTTATCAGGAAGATGATGAAAAGTAAGTTAGTGGGTAAAATGGTGAGAATTGAGGGGAAAATTACAAGATTTGTTCTCTATCGTTTTGTACCTCCTTTCCGGAAAAATTATATCACAAAAAATAATTGAATAATTTTGTATCTCAAAAACATTTTTACAATTTTGTGTACGGGTAGGGACACGGGGACAGGTACATCGTCCCACCGCTTAATACAGATTGGGACAGTGAACCTGTCCCCTTGTCCCATAAAAAACGCTCAGAGCAATTTATCTGAGCGTTTTTGTTAGGTCCCTATTTTTAATAAGTTATTCTTAACATAACTCTCTCCCAAACAGAATCCGTTAGACTAATCGACCTGTATTAACTCTTGCTCCTACTCCTCCGCCATGACCGCTTTTGGTACTGCAAAGAGATACGTGATCATAAACGCAGCAATTAAAGTAAGGACAGAAACGATTAGATAAGCCAATAACTGATTCCATTCATAAATATACATTAAGGGGGAAAGTACGACTGCAAGGCCGTAGGAATTTGCTTTCACACTTAATAAGGATAGTGCAGCTCCCCCAACTGCGGAACACGCAATCATTACATACAAAGGTTTCATGCTATACCTCATCACGACACCGAACAATGCTGGTTCACTAACACCCAATAACTGTGTAAGAGCCGCACTCATGCCAGTTACCTTTACGGTCTTTTTCTTTGCTTTCAGGGTAATGCCAAAACATACGCCAGCATTGGCAAACCCATACATCGCACAAAGTGTAATGAGAGGATTAAATCCAGTATTTGAAAGCAAGGTCGTTTCAATTGCAATAAATAAGTGGTGCATTCCGGTCATAACCGCTAATGGATAAAGAAAGCCGATCAAAAGTCCACCAATTCCTAGCGGGATATCAATGAGTAGCGTAACAACTTGAATCAACCCAGCTTCGACAAAGTGCAAGAGCGGTCCTAATACCAACAGCCCTGTAATCATCATTGTTAATAAAACGATGAAAGGAGTAAAAATTAAATCAAGGGCATTTGGCATTACAGCGCGCAGCTTTTTCTCAAGTTTGGCACCAAGAATTCCAACAACAAGCGCAGTCAAGACACTGCCCTGGTATCCGACAACAGGAATAAAGCCGAAAGCCATAATTGGATCTACCCCGCTAGTAGCATCGGCCACTGCATATGCATTCGGAAGAGCTGGTGAAACGAGCATCAGACCGACAACGAAACCAAGAACAGGCATGCCTCCAAAGTTTCTGAAAGCAGACCAGCAAATGAAAGCCGGCAAAAAGGCAAAGGCAGTGTCTGTTAAGACAGAGATAAGCGCCGGCAGGTAGCTAGGAATATCATCCATACTCATGCCGATTAACCCTAAGAATGCATCACTGAACACCACTCCTTTTAAACCTAGGAATAACCCAGTTGCGGCGATGATTGGAATGATTGGAATAAAGATATCGGCCAGCGTACGTACAGCCCTTCGTATTCCTTTTTCCTTATTGGCGGAGGATGTTCCTTTGTTCGGCTGTACCTCTTCCTGTTCAGGCTGGTTCCCTTTTAACGCCGAGTATACTTTATTTACCGTTCCAGTACCCAGGATTACTTGGTACTGCCCAGCATTATAAAATACCCCTTTTACTTCATCAATTTTTTCAATTGCCTCATCATCAATTTTTGAACGGTCTTTAACAGAAAAACGAAGTCGTGTTGCACAATGAACATATGATTCAATGTTTTCTTCCCCAATAACATTTATAATTTCTTTTCCAATACGTTCGAATTTATTTTCACTCATGATGGATCGCTTCTTTCTTTGAAAGTAATAGTGCTTGATAAGGTTGTAAGGTAAGTTCTTGTTCTGTTCTTCCTACTTCTTTGTAGTTATTTAATAAAACATCATAGGCGCTTGATTCTACTTTAACCTTTTGTTCCTCAGCTGAAAAATTGAAATAGCAAACCACTTCTTCTCCATTGAGCTTACGTTTATAGGCTATGATGGTTGGATGTTCTTCTAAAATTGGTTCAAACTCTCCATATATTAAGCTTTCATTTGATTTTCGAACTTCAATGATTTTTTTATAAAAATGAAGGATAGAATTAGGATCCTGTTCTTGCTGTTCGGCATTAATTGTTTTGAAATTATTATTCATTCCTAACCAAGGCTCTGCTTTTGAGAAACCACCATTTTCCTCCGCACTCCAATGGAATGGTGTTCTAGAGTTATCACGGCTTCGCAGGTTCATAAAATGTAAGGCCTCTTCTGCACTAAAGCCCTCGTCTATGGCACGATAATATTGGTCAATACTAGAAATGTCATCAAACTCCTCAATGCTATCACGTTCAAAATTCGTCATGCCGAGTTCTTGTCCTTGGTAGATGAACGGTGTCCCTCGAAGATTGATAAACATCGCTCCAAGCATCGTCGCAGAATAAAAGTTCCGATTTTCTTCTTCTTTTATATATTTGCTTATCGATCGGTTCTGATCATGGTTTTCTAAAAAGTTTGCTCCCCAGCCTACTTTTTGTATTTCCTCTTGGCTTGTGAAGATCATCTTTTTCAGATCTTGCACACTCCAATCGACTCTTCTAAACCACTCACTGCCTGAAGCAACATCAAGATCGGCATATTTAAAATCAAAAATCATCGAAAAGTAGCCATTTTCCCCAATATAATCACTGTATTGATCATAAGGAACTCCCGGTGCTTCCCCGATTGTCACGCAGTCATATTTAGAGAAAGTTTCTCTATTTAATTCATGCAAGAAATCTTCTATTCCAGGTTGATTCCGTGTTTTCTTTGTACATTTGCCCAGACCGTCTACTCCATCCGCAGGGATGTTTTCATAGTTTTGGTCTTTCTTTATAAACGTAATGGCATCCACCCTAAAGCCAGCAATTCCTTTTTCCAGCCAGTAATTGACCATTTCATATAACTCTTTTCGAACCTGAGGGTTTTCCCAATTTAAGTCTGGCTGCTTTACATGGAATGAATGAAAATAATACTCGTCCGTTCCTTTTAACGGTTCCCATACACTTCCACCGAAAACAGAGCGCCAATTAGTAGGGGGCTGTCCATTCTTCCCAGGCTTTAGAACATAATAGTCTCTATATTTACTAGTCTTGGGGTTTGCCAATACATCCTTAAACCATGGGTGTTCGTCCGATGTATGGTTAATGACTAAATCAAGAACAATTTTAATTCCCTGTTCTTTAGCCTGCCCTATTAACTCTTCAAGGTCCTTCATTTTTCCGAATTCTGGATTTAGTTGATAATAATCAGATATATCGTACCCGTTATCGGCCATTGGAGATTTATAAATTGGACAAATCCATATCATCGTAATCCCTAAGGACTTTAGATAACCCAATTTCTGCGTAATTCCTTTGATATCGCCTACGCCATCCTGATTTGAGTCAAAAAAGCTTTTAGGATAAATTTGATAAATAATTTCTTTTTGCCACCACTTTTTCTTCATGTTGTTCCTCCTCAGTTAGGTGAGTTAAGCTGTTATTAGATATGGTATCGGTTCCATTAATGAATAAAAAAAATCGGTTATTTTTGTTGAAGTAAACCTAACAAATTAATAAAAAAGACTAAACAGTATTCAAAACCTAAATGGTATCGGTTTCATAGTGGATTTAAATAATAACCGCTCTGTTTGGAACCGGTTCTGAATCCATTATATTTTCCTATTTTGATCCTGTCAACACCTTTTTAAATCGTTTTCATGATTTGATTTTTCCAAAAAGGTTACTCATATACTATGAAAATGAGAAAAAAAGTGAAACCGATACCACGTTCCACTTTCTATTGCAGATGAACCAACTATGTAGATTGACGGACAATCAATTCGATTGGCAGCTCATAACTTTCTATCTTCTTTTCAGGATTTTCAAGCATCTCTATCATTACTTCAACCGATTTTTCTCCCATCTGATCGACAGGTTGCCGAATGGTTGTTAATTTTGGATCCAGCAGTTCTGCAATTGGCTGATCATCAAACCCAACCACGGCAAGGTCTTTCGGTATAGAAAACCCTTGCTCTTTAGCTTCTATAATGATTCCAGCAGCGACTTCATCACTACCTGTAAAGATAGCGGTTGGCCGATCTTTCAGCTCAAGAATTTGCTTTAATACTTGTTTGCCATCTTCAATGGTATGCTGGTCCACAAAAATCCATTTGGGATTAATCTTGCAATCAGCTTCTTTTATTGCCTTTTGGAAACCTTGGTTGCGGTCTTTTCCTCTCCCTTGCTCATCAAATAACCCGCCAGTACAATAAGCAATCTTTTGGTGACCTTTTTCAAGCAAATGTTTAATCCCTAAATAAGCGCCTTTTGTTTGGTCTAAGCGAATCATCGGGGCAGCTCCTTGATCCACATAATCATTACATAACACGATAGATCCGTACTTTTTATATGGTTCTATGACGTTCCAATCATTTTCAATAGATGTCATAATAATTCCGTCTACCTGCTTCGTTTTTAACAAGTTTAAAAATGCCAGTTCCTTTTCTTTATCTTCATTGCTTTGGGCTATCAATACTTGATATCCTTTTTTATAGGCTGCCTCCTCGATTGAATTTACTAGGTAAGAAAAGAATGGGTTCACTATTCTTGGCACAATGACGCCTATGTTTGTGGTTAGCTGACCTCTTAGTCTTCTTGCTGAAGGATTTGGTGTATAACCTAGTTCTTTCATTGCTTTTAAAACCAATTCTCTCTTTAAATCTGAAACATATGGATGATTATTAATCACCCGGGAAACCGTCGTTTTCGATTGTCCCGATAATTTTGCAACATCGTATATTGTAGCCATTTATTTATCAATCCACCCTAACAACAAACATTCTAATGATTTCTTCAATAAGTTTACATGAGTAGGAACTCTTGATGCAACCGATCCCATGTTCCTCTGTTCCACGCAACAATAAACATTTACAATAACGGGGATGTCAGGTAGGGACACGGGGACAGGTACATCGTCCCACCGCTAAAAAACAAATGGGACAGTAAACCTGTCCCCTTGTCCCACTGAAAAAGACCGCAGGTGTAAGAACACCGTGCGGTCTAAGCATTGAATTGGGATGCAATCTAATTTTATTTTACACCCATTGGATGGAACCAAACTCCCCATGGGGATGGTTTAGCAGTTTGTATCTGTTATATTCAAATTCTAACTTTGCAAGTGTCATTTCATAAAGCTGTTGATCGTCTTTTTTATATACGTTAAATAAAATTAGTAAATTAATTAGTTTTTGCCGTCTTTTTTCTTTATTATTTCTCATCAGGACCACTCCCTCAGTTTCTTCAAAGCACTCATGTTATAGTGAACACGTTTATGGTTGTTTTATTATATTAATTACATTATAACCCTACAATTCCTACCTGTAAAGTATGAATTGAAAATAAAAAAATAGTACTATCATGATGACAGTACTAATAATGATTTTAAACGGATGCTGAGGCCTGGGGTTTCTCCTGTAGAAAATGATCCTTCTTCCCGTGAAGGAAGTAGTAAGGAATAGCAGTGAAAAGGATGAAAAACCCGAGCAGAGAGTAAAGTGTGCTGTACCCGATCAACGGAATGATAAAGCCTAATAAAAAGGGACCAACCCCGAGACCTCCATCGAGTGCGTTGAAGTAAGTCGAAGTGGCGAAACCCATTCGATGAGGGGCCGTCAGTTTTACAGCAATCGCCTGTGCGCAGGATTGGATATTGCCAAACCCCAAACCAATAAGCATCGCGGCAAATAAAAAGCTGAGGCTAGTGGTGGCGGTGCTCAAGACAACCATCCCAGCAGCAAAAAGAAAGAAAGCCGGATACATCACATAGTTTGCGCCTTTTGCATCCATCAAACGTCCAGTAAAGGGACGAGACAGCAAAATGACGATGGAATAGACGATAAAGTAAAGACTTGCTGCCTCAACAAGATCTCGTTCAAGAGCGTAAAAATTTATATACGAGAGCACACTTGAATAACAAAAGGCAACCATTAAGGTAATGAGGGCAATGGGCAAGGCTCTTGGTTCTACAAAGTTCGCAAGCTGGAAACCTCTTATTTCACTGGTTTCTGGCTGTTTTTCTAAATCTGGGATAACTAGAAAAACAGCAGTCAATAGACTGATAAGTCCTAAAATCAGGCAAAAAGTAAAAATTACTTCGTAGGATACGTACTGGCTTAAATAAAGCCCAATAAATGGTCCGAACGCGGCAGCCAATGCAATACTCATGCTAAAGTAACCAATTCCTTCTCCTTTACGGGTTCTAGGAATGATTTGGGCCACAATCGTGCCTGCAGCTGTACCTGCGATTCCAATTGCGATACCATGGATAAATCGTGTGATGAGCAAAACAAAAATCCCTAGATTGATAAAATAAAGCGGCGTAGTTAGGCAGAGTAAAACTAACCCAATCATTAATACCTTTTTTCGACCGATTCTATCAATCTTTCGCCCAATAAAGAACCTTGCAATAATTTCTCCAATGATAAAGATTCCTGCGACCAACCCAGCCTCGCTGGTGGAAGCATCAAACTCTTGTAATGCATAAACAGCCATTGTCACCATCAATAGGTAAAAAATAAATGTTAAGAAAAAATTGATAGAAAACAAAAGGATAAAGTCCTTTGTCCACAGTCTTTCTCCCGAATCACCCAATTTAATATCCCCTTCATATTTACAATATGTATATAGCAAAACTACATAAAGTATATCACGAGAGCCTTTTGAATGTTTGTAATAGTCTGAAGTATTAACAAAAAGGCTTTAATACTTGGGTGCCTGGTTACACAACCAATAATCTTATTTCCCAATCATACAAGATACAAGCCTCTCCAAATCGAGAGCCGGGATACATTCCTGTTAATTTAGAAAATTCGTGTTGTCCCAGGTCCTGTTCCCCTAATCTACCTTCTCCCCTCCTTCTGAAGAGAATGGGATCTTCCTTAAGGATTGGTACGAGTTTCCAAACAAATTGTTGAGAAAATATATGGAACGAGCACCGATGTTTTTTCATTTGAATTTAGCACATAGTGAAATTAGAGAGGTTCGTTACCAAGTGTTTGATCCGACTTGATAAACTTATGAAAAAGAAGCAAAGAGCACGTCCCTTTGCTCATCATATACTAATTCTGTTCTACAAAATAATGATCGACTGCATATTTAAAAGATTCGATAAAAAACGAAGTTGCTTTTTTACTAATCTCTGCATGTGGGCTAATGATATCAAAACCATGATAACAGCCTTTATACAATTCAAATTCAACCGGGACACCAGCTTCTTTTAAATTAGAAACATACTGAATCGTCTCATCGCGGAACGGTTCGATGTCCCCAACAAAGGTGATGGTGGGTGGAAGATTACGATAATCGGTTGCTCTGGCAGCTGCCGCATAGACCAGTACATCTTTCTCAAATAATTCCCCAAGATATAATTTCCAAGCCCATCGATTGGTGGTTGAATTCCAAATCGGTGCATTGTTTTCTCTTGCTGATTCCGAGGTCATGCGGTCGTCCATCATCGGATATAAAGGTATCTGAAAAGCAATATTGACTTCCTTGGTATCCCTAGCATAAAGAGATAGTGCTGCAGCTAAACCTCCGCCGGCACTCTCTCCGCCTACGATGTGTTGATCTTCCCTAATGCCAAGTTCCTTTGCATGATTTTTCATCCATAAAAGAGCAGCGTAAGAATCCTCTAATGCCGCTGGATAGGGAGCTTCTATCGAAAGACGATAATCAGGAGCGATAATCACACAGTCTTTGGCATCGATTAATCTTTTGTAAGTATTCGCAAACAACTGCGGAATCCCTTGCGCATATCCGCCACCGTGTAACCAAAGGACCCCAGGGATCTCTTTCTTTGGATTATGAGCGGTATAAATGCAGATCCGCAATTTTGAACCATCTTTCCGGGTAATCCACTCTTCCCTCAATTGCAATCCTTTAATGGTTTTTCCTTTACGATTCTCCGTTTGTTTTTTTACCGTGTGCATGAATTCTATATACTTCGCTTCACTTGATTTAGTGATTAAAAGATTATACAGCCTTCCTCTTAGTCTTAATTGCTTATCAATCATTTTATAAGTGACCTTCACGGATCCATCGTCCTTCCAATTTAAATGCCTGTGTAAGAAAATTATATCTAAAATAAGCACCTTGGTGTTACGTTTACGGCCACTGAGATGTACCACCTGTTATACTAAGGAATTTTAAAAGGAGTTAGTATAAAATTCAGAAAAGTGAAACTTCACGAGTTATTAAACGTAAAAAAGATTAGGGAGGGACATAAATGAAAAAGGTTATTGTTGTTAGAACAATGTTATCAGCAATCATAATCGGTATACTTGTATGGGTTAGCAGCTACATCCTCTCTTTCTCATACAGTGAGTGGAGTTTTTTCATAGGCTTGGGGTTATCCGTTGCCATTTACTTTTTTAATAGTAGTGGAGGAGCGTTATCAAAAGTTACAACTCACCAAGCAAGCGAATCCGTTTGGAAAATACAAAAAGATAACGCGTTGACAGCAAATGTAGGAGCTGTTTTTTATGGTTCAGTGCTTTTTACGATTATTAGTTTAATTGCCATGATAATCCTATATTTTTAATAAGCTCTTATTCTGGCACCAGTAACAACTTATTAAATTATCTCTAGCTTATCTTCAATTAAGATTCTCATAAAAAAATTGCTTGGAGTCATTATGCTCCAAGCATTTTTCTTTGCTTATTTACTTCCAAATTACTTGTTCATTCATGCCACCCAATATAAATGCCTTATATTTTCTATTGTTTAAAAACAAGAAAACGATTGAATTTGCCGTAAGCTTATACCGGAATAAACCCATCTATACCCAGTCCAACGCCACCCAGCGACAGAGGTTCGACCAACAAAGATCGGGAAAAACCAAAATTGTTCAAAGCCTCTTAGCCATAGGTACGTAAACCTGAATAAACATCCTCTGATGCTGCCAGGATCCACCGCAAAAGTTCCGATTTGTTGTGTTTGTGCTGGAACAAATGATGGCGGTGGTGATGTTGGTGGTCCACCAGCTTGGCCTTGACCAGGCTGCCCAAACGGAGGTTGAAATCCTGGCAGTCCGGGCATTCCTGGCGGCAACCCGGTTTGAGGAAACAATTGGCCAAATTGTCTTTCATCAACGTCTGTACTGTAATGGATATCCTCTTGGAATGGGCTTGAGGATGAATAAGTTTCCCAATGATATGGATTTTGATTATAGCGATGTACATGACTTGGATACATAAGAAGCACTCCTAACTTTAGTAAGTTCACATCATCCTATTCTTTAGGCATTGACCTAGCAACTTGTTCTTTCGGAAATGTGTCTTTGCCTAAAAATTAGTAGGATCATAGTAAAAACTTGCAAACCTTCCAAAATAGGAGTAATCATGTACATTTGTTCGTCAACGCCCCTCACTGAGTTGGGCTACGGCCTTCACATTCCCTCGAGGAAGGAGTCTTCTGTCGGAAATACGATAAAGATCCTAATCCCTTAATAAAACATCTTTATCCCTTTCTGGGCATTCACATGGTCATATAGGACAAAAACCGCACGAGTGAAGTCACTGTGCGGCGAAAACGTCATGGATATAGCTAAGTACCAGGTTTAAATAATTAAGCAACTTCAATCAAGACGAAAACGATTGCGGAGTTTCATGAAGTTGTAAAACAACCTGGCATGTCTACCGGTTCTACTGTATTGATTGATCTTTGAGTGAAGACAGTTAAGAAATAATTCATCACATCTTCTACATGGACCATATCTTCGATAACATCGATCATGCAGCATACAACATGCATCTACCTCATTTGTTGGAGCCCCCGGCCCACTACAACCTGGCCCTCAATATCGATAACCAGGTAAACAAAGGCCCATGGTTTTTCTTCTGCGTCTATCCAACTCCCCCTCATCCTCCCTTCTTCTAAGACAGGCTACTACCAATTTATGTTGTTGGCTTAAAGAACGAGAGGGCGACTTCATAACTTATTTTTAAAAGAAATTCCTGTAACCACTATGTGATTCAATCCCTTCAAAACTAATACGGGCACTCCCGTAAGTGGGAAATGCCCGCTTGTACCTTGTCAATCTCAATTATCTTTCTATCATCAACGTAGTAAAGCGAATAATGAAAAAAGTCTCAAGCTCAAGGTGCCCTTAGACAAAAAAAACTTACGCGGCATAACTAACACAATTGGTTAGTTGTGCCGTTTCCATTTGCTTTCAATAATGTTTAAATATGCATCTGGGTCCTGTTTAAACCGTCTCTGTTTTGTGTGCTCATATATTCTACTATCCCATTTTTTGGATTCCTTTTTATAAGCAGAATAGGTGGCACTCTTAATCTTTTGCAGTCCATCCTGCTCATTTTTAACATTTTCAACGAATACGATATTTTCGCCATGACGAACAATGTAACGATTCCAAGTTCGGCTACCTGTAATCCTACGATGCCTTACCTTTGTTCTTCTAAAGAAAAGTTCAAGATCATTATTTGTCCTTGGCAAGAGTGGGAAATCATAAAATGTAAAGAGACCTTTCCAAAATCCTTTACTATATCTCATCAGATTGTCCACAAAGGCTAAATCATCTTCACGGTTTAGTTCTTTTTCTATTTGGATCAAATATCTTCTCAACCTAGATTCAACCCAAGAACTTGATTTATTTTCAGAAGGTTCCATGATTGTGGCAATCCGTTTAAAACGTCGGTCCCATCGTTTTATGAGCTGATAATCCGTTTTATAGTTATCAACATTACTGACTATTCTGAACAACTTTTTAAGTAGAGGAGTCCCCTTTTTTATCCAGGCATTTTTCAATCGAGTCCTTGATTGATTTTGTTCGCTCAAAAACTCGGGTACCTGGCAATTCAAACGGTGGCTTTCCATCTTCCAAAAGGACGGATCGAATCGCTGCGACATAATCACTCGCGATTTCTTCTTCCAATCCTGAAGGTGATTCTTCTATTTTTCTTTCGATTTCTCGGATTCCCCTTAACTTCTTTTTGATGTTTGTCTTTAACTTTCGGTCCTTTTCTACCAATGGTTTCGCGATATCTTTGAAGTAATGGAACTGACAATATTGATAAGGAATGTCAGGTGCTATTTTCTCAATTGCTAAACGGATCGACTGTTGGCCATCACTGATAAAACCTATGATAGGGTATCCCCAATCAAGGATTGGTTGAATGATTCCAATCAATTCTTGAGAGGCGCTGCTCTTTAAATTGTGTGCTGCCAAAATGGTGCCACTTAAGACCTCTCGTATGACATACAATGTTTCATTTCCTTTTTCAGGTTGAACACCATCAATGGATAAGATAAGACCACCGTTTTGTTCAACCACTTCGTTCAGAGTATCTTTCATATTATCCTGAATTGCTGATCTAAGAAGTAAGGCGTATCGTTCGTACAGTTTTTGAACTTGCCTTTCAGATATTTTCACCTGCTTCTCAGACAGGATAGTGGCGATTTCCGAACGGGTTTTATGTTCTTTGAAGCGCAAGTGTCCAATGTGTGCAATGACATCCATGCCATAGGTGATGTGTTTCATACTAAGCCGTTCTGCTTCTGCAGAACGGTAAACAGTATTGTTTTCACAAGCGTTATTTTCACAGCGATAACCCAGATTGATAACTTTAAATTCCCCTTTTAGAGTAGAGATGGTTTTTCGCCAAACAGGATGACAATAAGTTAATTTCGTGCCGCAGTTAGGGCAATTTATAATTTCAGGACTATAATAGATAGACTCGATTGGATTTAACCGGTTTTTAGTACGCATAAATAAACACCAACCTATATAATTTATAAATCTATTATAACTCATTATCACTGTTGGTGTTGTTTATTCCGTGTAAGAAAAAAAACGCTTTAACTATATACATTCATCGTTATGATCCCCCGTAAAATTGTCATACTCCATCGGTGCTATTTTGTTCTATTTACTCAGGTTTTGCAAATTGAAAGAATCTTCTATTTAAAGGGGTAAAAACAAAAAAAGACCGAGTTTTTCTCGGTCAATTTATGTAGGGGCTTGATAAGATTCTAAGGCAAATTAACAGCAATTTTATAGTTGTGACGCTTTATTGCACAAAGTCATCGTAATAGATTACAGCCACAAGAATGTACAATCTCTGCCATCTTTTTTACCAGCAGCTGCCACGGAATTTACCACTTGCTGTCAACGCGTTTATCAATAGATTATCTTTAATATTCCGCAATTGCACCCGATTATTTAATTTCCTATTTCTAGAACAGTATCGTAGTACTGCACAGCAAATGAAACTGTTTTATCATCTTACTTCCTTTAGCATAAGCACTCTATAGTGTAAGAAGCACTTCTCATTTGTTGCACATATAATTCGACCTTTGCATCAGACTTTATTTTTTTTTCAGTAATCAAGTGAGTGTCACAAATTGTTCACAATTAATCCTTCATCTATTACCATTAAGTTGGTAAAATTGACTTTGCGTTTGTATTTTAATGCAAGGAGAAGAGTAATTATGGAAACAACACTACCATCTGTTTTAAATCCAAATGAACTCCTTAGTTATATTGAATTTTTGAGAAAAGACCTTATTAACAAAGGTTTAAATTTCGGATTTAATGACGAACGAACAATACAGGCTAGTCAGGAACTAGATTATTTTATATTTGAGTTCCAAAGAATAACTTCGTATTCCCACTAATCTATTTCGGAATTTGGTCAAATAAGAAAGACGACCACTTTAAAAGTAATCGTCTTTAAATGTATAATCTATTACCAGTATTGTTGGACTACGCAGCAAATAAATCTGTTGTTTTTTCTTCGATCTTCATCAACATTTGTCCAATAAAGACTTAAAATGCTGGTGGAGTTACCGAAAACAGGATAGCGGCATTTTTATTGAAGTTATTCTCCCATTTATGCTTCATATAAGCTGGTATTTTGACACTATCACCAGCTTCTAATATATATTCTTCATCATTTAAAAACACTTTAATTTTTCCCTCTAATACATAAGCAACTTCTTCCCCTTTATGTTCCAAAAGTTTTTCAGATGAGGATGTATTGGGAGGGACATTCATGATTGCAGTTGCCAGAATTCCAGTAAGTATAGCTAAATTATCGTTGGACTGCGCAACAAAGGAAGCCTTTTAATATCATCTGTTCCTCAACTAAAGTTCCCTTAGTTGAAGAACAGAAGTAACACTGATAGTAATTTATTGTCTTCTATAGTTAGGTGTTAGAACAATATAATAAATGATAAGCCCTACCGTCAGACCAGGGACTAAAGCGAGCATCGGTAGAAACACTGGACCAAATAGGACCCCCACTACTTTTAGTTTTGTTGAATAGATCAAACCAATTGTTAGAAAAAAAGCACCGAATACAAAGGGGATATACGAATATGGATTTATTTCTCCTTCTGCATCCCTATATGCATCCCACATTGCAAACATATACAAACAAGGATAAAACATAAGCCATTGATAATTTATAACATTAATGGCTTTTTGTATTTCTCCTGTAAATGAATATATAATCGCTAAATTGAAATTACTTAATACATTTATAAGAAATTCTAAAAGAATAAAAATACTCCCTTTAAATAATCTTCCATTTAAGAACTGACCAAACCCTGGTAATGCTATGCTCCATAATAAAGCTTCATGGTTTTTAGGTTTCTTATAATAGCTCACCCATTATCACTCAATTCATCTTTTGTTTACGATCCTCCATTTGAGGTGGCTCTTCCATCCACCCATTTTTAATCATGATTTTTGCACCCTTATGAGCATATTCAAAAATATCTTTCATGAAGATAAACATTTTTGCTGGCAAGTCATTTCGTAAACTAAAAGCAGTTCCGAGTGAACTACTTCCCATAGAAAAACTACAAAAAAGACTAGTACAATACATCATTAACTTATCAGAAAATGGAGCTACAGTTGAACGGGTAGCATTCCCGCCTGGACTTTGAGGAATTGGGAGGTTTGTTTGAATCATGACTTCACTCAACTCTTTTATAATGCCTTTAGCAAGTTCTGCTCCCTCATTTAAAAATTTCTTAACCTCTCCATCATCTGCACATTGGGCAAAACCTGAAATCATTTGTAAACCTGTAAGATTTGATTCAATCGCTTTATGAAGATGAGAAATCTCTACAGTACTCAATGCTCTTTTTTGGCTAAATGGATTGAGAGCTACTCCACTTAAATAACTATTATCTTTCACAAACTCAACTGATTTTGGCATCGATACGTAAGGTGTTCTAACAAGTAATCCTTTTTCCAGCAAATATTGAGAGCAAATCCTGAAATACTTTTGAGTAAGAGCAGTAAGGTCTTCAAAAAGAATATTTATATCTTCTCGAAACGTCATTGTTAAATTTAATGAATGTAAACCCATACTGATTTCTTTTAAAAGACGAACAAACATAATGTCAAAACCATTATCATATAGCTTTGGGACATCCTTATTTACATCTTGTGCTGTATATCCGACAGGTATTACAGCACCTTCCTCTTCATAGATCTGAACTATTTTGCCAACATATATTTCAAGCTCCTCATGCAAATTAGTCATAATACCCTTGGCTTTTTCGTCATCTGCTTTTGCTATAAAATACTCTAATAATCGAAGAATCATTGTTTTTTCTTGATATGTAAGCCATAACGTTCCTAATTCTGATGATGTAATTGATGGTTTTACTTGCATAAACAATCCTCCCTAAAATAGTTAATTTTAGGTTGTGTAATTCATGGCATATTCATACTATTATTACTCTTACTGAAGATTACTGCCTAGCTTAAGTACACTTTTTCACTAATTAAGCGAGAAGCCTTATAGTTGCACAGTATGAGTCTACTACGCAATACATTATTTAGTCTGACCCGTTTGTAGAAAGACTGATCTTCTTAAAAATGAATCACATTTTTATAAACTAATTGATTCCCAATACATTCACCAGAAGGATTGCAGTGGTAAACAGTCTGTCATTTTTTAGTCAGGCATCATTCACCGTTCATATCCAACTCTTTCCCCTCTTTCTGAAGAAAATGGGATATCCTTAACGAACCGGTTCGAGTTTCTAAACAAATTTTCAGGAAAATATATGGGACGGGCGCTAATGTTTTTCTATTATTTGAATTTAGCACATAGTGAAATTTGAGATGTTTGTTACCAAGTGTTTGAACTGCTTGATAAATTTATGAAAAAAGGAGCAAAGGGTATGTCCCTTTGCTCCTTAGATGCACTCCTAACTTTAGTAAGTTCACATCATCCTGTTCTTTATGCATTGACCTAGCAACTTATTCTTTCGGAAATGTGTCTTTGCCTAAATTAGTAGGTTCTTTGTAAAAACTAGCAAATCTTACAAAATAGGAGAAATTATGTCATTTGTTCGTAAAGATCCTAATCCCTTAATAATACATCTTTATCCCTTTCTGGGCATTCACATAGGCATATAGGTTTTCACCTACATATGGTGTACATAAGATATCACTCTGATTTTCAACATTCATGCTATACAGCTTGTCATAATGGAGGATGGAAAATGACCAATTTTTATTCTTTTCAAGGGACCGTCACAATTATAAATGATTTTAACATCGGGCAAAATGGAGATGGTTGTTATAAATTAATAACTGTAGAAAACGGAATGGGGACAGTAGTAAATTTCGTCGTTACACCCAACACTTACTTTGTAGATCATGCAATCGTGGCAGTCGGAGACCGAATAACTGGATATTATGATGGGGATGCACCTGCTCCTCTTATTTATCCCACACAATATCGAGCGCTCATTATCGTAAAAGATCATCCTAGCCAAAATGTAAAAGTTGATTTTTTTAATCGTCAGTTAGTGAGTAAAGATGGACGGTTACAATTAAATCTATCTTCATACACGCAAATATTATTAACCAATGGGCAGCCGTTCTCAAGAAATCCCGCTAACCGAGATTTAATCGTGATCTATGGTCCATCCACTAAAAGTATCCCCGCCCAAACAACACCCTATAGAATCATCGTTTTGTGTTAAAATGTATTTTTTAAAGATAATGGAGCGTCCCTACTTACAGGCATAATCCCTATTTCTTACCACTACGTTGTTCTAATTTATTGAAAAAATATCGATAAACAAAACTTACCCGTTACCACAATAAAATAAGGTTGCCGCAGCAACCTTCCCTCGTTCCATATAAGTCCCCTATCTTTATATACTAGTTTTTATTAGTGTGGAAACCTCTAAAATAACTAAATTTAAAACCCGTTATTTCAACAAGAAACTATGAATAAATTCCCTAATCACGATTAGGTCGGGAGGATTTATATTTGGAGGAATTTTTTGAACATCAAAAAAGTGTAAATCTTATCACAAGTGTCCAATACTTTTTCTAAACCTAGTTTTTTTGCTTCAACTAAGGATAGTCGAAGCTGCTCAGTCGCATATCCCTTCCGACGTTCATCAGGATGGATGCTATATCCGATATGCCCGCTCTCCATCATTAATTCTGGTGTTAATCTATGGCGAATAGTAAGTAAACCGATTACCCTTCCATTTTCAATACTTAAAAATTGAGTAGCAGGAACTCGGTTTTGTGGTAAATGATCACCTTTTTCTTGCTCTATAACTTTAGTAAGCCAATTCCTAAAATCATCAAAATTTTGTATAGAAGAACCACCATAGGGATGTTCTCCCACTCTTAAAAATGCTGTTCGATAAGCCATTATTTGTTCACTGTGCTGTTGGGTTGGTCTTACTAGTTTCATGGTCATCCTCTTACACTTTATTATTTTCTCAAAAAAATCTTACTCTTTTTTCGATACTTAATGGCCATTTTCCTTCTATGTGAACGTGCCAGGTTAGCTAGCCGTATTCTCACTGGCAATTTATTAGTCATCACATGAAAGGGGCATGGTGACGTATCTCGTGCTTCGTTTTCGAAATGAACTAGAAGATTTTCCGTTGAACTAAACAGATTAAAAGAAGCAAAGGATAAGTCCCTAACTTCTCCCTTGTGGGTTATATTTTAATATGTTAGTATGAACATGTTCATACGGTGAACGTGTTCATAAAATGAATGCATTCACCTTATAGAAAATTAAAATATTTTGGGGAGGAATGTGAAGTTTCATGAATCATTCTAAATTAGAAAAATCCATTTTTTGGCCGTCGCTGATTTTAATTCTCGCGGTTACCGTCTTGCTTGTCATTTTCCAGGAATCAGCAGGTCCTGTGCTTTCAGGGATGCTGACATCGATTACGTTCCAATTAGATTGGGCGTTTGAATTTTTAACGATCGGGTTGTTTATTTTATTATTATGGTTGATGTTTGGCCGCTATAGTCAGGTCAAACTTGGGGGAATCGACGATAAACCCGAATTTTCCAAGCTCAGTTGGGGAGGCATGTTGTTCACAACAAGTATGGGAACCAGTATCATGTTCTGGTCCATTGTTGAACCGCTTTATTACTATACTGGGCCAGCATTCGGCATCGAAGGAAAGAGTGCTGAAGCAGCAGAGTATGCGGTAACGTACGGATTATTTCATTGGGGGATTTCAGCATGGGCGCTTTACGCGTTGCCAGCGGTGGTAATGGCCTACAGCTTTTACGTGTTAAAAAATCCTTCATTGAAAATCAGTTCTGCCTGTCGAGGTGTGCTTGGAAAACACGCAGATGGCTTCATTGGCAAAGCCATTGATATTCTGGTGATTTGGAGTATGATCGGAGGACTTGGAACTTCATTAGGACTCGGAGTTCCAATGATCTCTGCTGTACTTGGTGATTTGCTCGGGCTTGAGCCATCATTAGGATTAAATATCGTGATTATTGTCATCTGGACGATTATCTTCAGTTCAAGTGCGTATTTCGGACTATATAAAGGAATCCGCAGACTAAGTGACTTTAACGTATATATGGCGTTTGCGCTTGCTCTGTTTGTGATTATCGTAGGGCCGACGTTGTTTATTCTTTCTTATTTTACGAATAGCTTTGGGTTAATGTTAGATGAATTCTTTAAAATGAGTCTGTACACGGATCCAATCAGTCAAAGCGGATTCCCGCAGGCTTGGACGGTCTTTTACTGGGCATGGTTTGCTGCTACGGCACCGTTTGCCGGGATTTTCATTGCCCGCATTTCTAAAGGCCGCAGTATTCGCGAATTAATATTCCATGTCCTTCTCTGGGGCTCGGTAGGAAGCTGGCTATATTTTGGTGTATTTGGTGGATATGCGATGGACCTTGAATTAACAGGTAAATTGGCCTTAACGGAAATCCAAGCAACAACCGGCGATCCATCTGTGATTGTTGCCGTTCTGAATTCCTTGCCAATGCCAGTCATTGTTTCGATTTTCTTTGTTATTTTAGGATTTATCTTTTTGGCTACCTCCCTTGACTCTGCAAGTTTAGTGATTGCGAGTGTGGCAACAAAAGAGCTTGAGGGCGAAGCGCAGCCTGCTCGTTGGCACCGTTTGTTATGGGGAATTCTTTTATCTGCGCTTGCCATTAGCTTAACGATGACAGGCGGACTTAGTGTCGTTCAAACGTCGTCCGTACTTGTCAGCGTTCCTGTTTTAGGGATGTATATTTTAATGGCCATTTCATTAGTAAAATGGCTAAAGAAAAACGAAGATATTCATGTGTATGTGAACAAACAAAACGAAAAGTAATTGGAGGACGTAATTTAAATGAGTAAAGAGAGAAAAGAGCTTCAACGTGCGCGTATGTTTCGGTATTTTCTTGATGCAGCTGCGGAAGTGATTGAAGAGGACGGCATTGAACACATGACGATTCGGAAAATTGCAGACCGCGCTGGGTTCACTGCATCGACGGCGTACAATTATTTTAAGGATCTTTCTCACTTGAAATTTTTTACGGCCATGCGGTTTACATCAGCCTATTTAAAAGAACTACCATCCTATATGGAGTTAGGAAATAACATCGTAGAAAAATGGCTGTACTCTTGGGAATGTTTTTGCAAGCATTCCTTTGAGCAGCCAGAGATTTATTCCGTGATTTTTATGGACAACTTGGGTTCTTCCCCGCAAAAGTTATTTGATGACTATTATGCGCTTCATACCCAAGATTTAACGGGTGTACCAGAAGAACTCCACTCCATCCTGATGGAATATGATTTTTCCAAACGAAGTGCGCTTTACATCCAGGATGCGGTTACAGAAGGCTTTATAAAAGAAGAAAATGTCCCATTGATTGCGGACATCACGCTGATGGTTTGGAAAGGCATGATGAATACGTATATGAATAACCGACGTGGCTATTCGAAGGACGAAGCAATCAGTCGCACCCTTCAATTGGTCACCGAATGCGTCTTGAATGTTGTGGAACCAGAACGCCGCAAGGATATTACGTTTAAGCGATAAAATAGACCTCCTCAAACCGAGGCTTTGAACATTTAATTCAAGCAATAAAACGAAACTCCCATTAGTGGGGCTTTCGACAGAACGAAAGGATGAAAAGATTGGTTTTTAATATAAAAGATTCAGGGAAACGTCGAATCAAAACAGATTTTCCACGAGAAGTGAAAAAACTTGAAAACATTTGGATCCCAATGTCAGACGGAGCTAAACTGTCTGCCCACATCTGGCTTCCGGTCGATGCGGAGGAAAATCCTGTACCAGCAATTTTGGAGTATTTGCCTTATCGTAAAAATGATTTTACAGCGATCCGCGATTCAGTCCGCCACCCCTACTTTGCTGGTCACGGCTATGCCAGCATTCGCGTTGATATTCGCGGTGCCGGTGAATCAGATGGAATTTTATTAGATGAGTATTTAAAACAAGAGCAGGACGATGCGCTTGATGTGTTAAGCTGGATCGCTGAGCAGCACTGGAGCACCGGTGCTGCTGGGATGATTGGCAAGTCTTGGGGCGGCTTTAATGGCTTGCAAGTTGCAGCAAGGAACCATCCTGCTTTAAAAACCATCATTACGCTTTGTTCAACAGATGATCGTTATGCGGATGATGTCCATTACCGCGGTGGCAATCTGCTTGCATCCGATATGCTTTGGTGGGCTTCGACAATGTTTGCCTATAATGCTCGTCCGCAGGACCCGGCAGTTGTCGGTGAAAGCTGGAGAGAGAATTGGCTTGATCGTCTAGAAAATACCCCACCGTTTGTTGAAGAATGGGTGCGTCACCAGCGCCGTGATGCGTATTGGCAGCATGGTTCGATTTGTGAAGATTACAGTGATATCCAAATTCCTGTGTTTGCGGTTAGCGGCTGGCAAGATGGCTATACCGATTCTGTTTTTCGCCTGTTAGAACATCTGCCCAAAGAAAGCAAAGGTCTCGTTGGTCCGTGGGCACATGAGTACCCAGAAGTGGCGACACCGGAACCCGCGATTGGGTTTTTACAAGAGGCTTTGAGATGGTTTGATCAATGGCTCAAGGGATTGGACACAGGTATTATGAATGAGCCAAAGTTGATTTCTTATATCCAAGAAAGTGAGCGCCCGGAGGTGACATATGATGAGCGTCCAGGAAAATGGGTCGCCGATCCTTCTTGGCCTTCACCGTATGTCAACGGACAGAACTGGTATCTTTCAGGAAGTTCCCTTCTGACAGAAGTTCCGGCGGCAGATGACGTGTTGGTTCCAAGTGTACAGGAACACGGATTTTACTCTGGCGTTTTCTGCCCCTTTGGTCAACCGGGCGATTTGCCTGCTGATCAGCGCTTGGAAAATGGGAAAGCGGTTGTGTTCACGTCTCCCCCATTAAAAGAAAAATTGGAGTTGCTTGGCCATCCTATTTTTCATGCTGAACTAGCGGCAAATCAAGAGGATGCCATGATTGCAGTCCGGTTGATGGATAAGGCACCTACTGGAGAATCAACTTTGATTAGCTACGGAATGCTAAATCTTACCCATCGGAATTCTCATGAACACCCGGAAAAGTTAAAGCCAGGACAGAAATATCAAGTGGAAGTGAAATTGGATTCGCTTGGACAAGAAATTCCTGCGGGACACAGATTAGAAATAGCAGTATCGCCAACCTATTGGCCGGCTGCCTGGCCGTCACCAAAAGCGGTTGATTTAACCCTCTATTTTGGTGAAAGTACCTATATGGAACTTCCTGTTCGTACGCCTCAAAAAGAGGATCAGGATTGGGGTCATTTTGACGCACCTGAAACAGCGAAAGTCATGGAGCGCGAAATCGTTCGAAAAGAAGAGCGATCTCGAAAAGTCATCCATAATCCAATTGAGGGGATTTGGACATTGGCCGATTTTTCAGATGAAGGGGAACGGCGCTTACCTTCCAATGGTATTCAGTATGGGAGTAAAAATAAAAACACCTGGAGCATCAAAGAAAACGACCCGTTATCTGCCTATAATCAATGTGAATGGGAGTTGACACTCGGTCGCGATAATTGGCACGTTCGCCTCGAAACAAACAGCGAAATGTGGAGCGACGAAACGAAGTTTTATCTTGTTAACACACTGACTGCTTATGAAGGCGACGAAAAAGTCTTCAATAAGACGTGGAAAGCGGAGATTGAGCGGGATCACGTATAAAGACTTAAGCGTAGGGATGTCCCCTACGCTTCTTTTAATTCAAAACGCTTTCGGCTGTAAAGAGTTAGAATTATCTAACAAATCCAATATCTGCTGGTTTTGCAGTTTCACCCTTTGGATATTCAGTCGATATTAGGGCATCACAGGAACTGCTCCCTATTAAGCCATTTTCCATCATACTATGTGTTTGCATAAATATAATGGAATATAAATATGTTTAAAGACGGGAGCGTAAACAATGTTTCGATATCCAGCATCCCCATTAAATACATATAGCTATTTTGTTGGGGCAAATCCACCGACATCCTTCAATCCTTATTCTTATTTTCCTACCATTGATCGAACAGCCTTTTTAAGCCCTTTTACATTTATTGTAGGGAACGTTACCATTCGCAGGCAAACATTTATTGGACCCTTTGTAAGCATAAGGGCCGATGAAGGGATCCCCTTCTATATTGGAAAAGAAAGTAACTTACAAGATGCAGTTATTATTCATGGGTTAAAAGATGAACATTATCAAGTAAAAGGAAAAAAATATTCTGTTTTTATCGGGGATAAAGTAACCTGTGCCCATGGATCACTTATTAATGGACCTGCCGTTATTGAAGATCATGTGTTTGTTGGATTTAACGCCATTGTTTTTAATGCATGGGTTGAAAAAGGGGTCTATATATCTGCAGGCGCAACGGTTACCAATGGTGTAAAATTAAGAGCCAATAGCTTCGTTCCGCCAAATGCTAGCATTGACTCTCAGGAAAAAGCAGATTCACTATCTCCGGTCCCTAAGAATGCGGCTGACTTTGCGAAAGAAGTACAGAGGGTGAATTCGGAATTCCCCCCTGCATATTCACTATACCTCGGTAAAAAGAAGTGTTCATGTGGTGTGGCTTATGGAGATGGGACATAGGTCGTTGGGACACAGGGACAGTCCCTCGTGCCTAACACCTATAAATTGTTAAAAAACCATCATATCCCCTATTTGAATTTTGCCAGTGAAGGTATAATGGATAGGTATATACTATTCACAGTACAGCAACCAAAAAAAGTAGGTGTTTTAGCTTGTCATTCGAAAAAGAAGTGAAGATTTATTTTGTACGTCATGGTGAAACTCAATATAATATCGAAAAACGGATGCAGGGCTTTTGTGATTCCCCCCTTACCGACCGTGGCATTTCTCAGGCGAAGTCTGTAGGAAAGGGGTTAGAAGATATTGAATTCACTGCCGTGTATACAAGTGAAAGCCAGAGAGTCATAGACACAGCAAACTACGCAGTGGGTCATAGGAATCTACCAACTAAAACAGATCCACGTCTCAAAGAAATGAATTTTGGTGTCCTGGAATCTCTTTTAGCATCGGAAATCTCTGAGCAGTATGGAGATATCCTCGAAAAGTTATTTGCCCTAAACGACATGAATATGGCACCACCAGATGGAGAAAGCTACAACCAGCTTTATACTCGCACCACTTCCATGATTAAGGAAATTATTGAAAACCATCAAAACGAAGGCGGAAATATCCTCGTTTTCTCACACGGAGTCACGATCGGCTTTTATTTAATGCAATTAACCCAAATGACTGGTTTCCCACACCATGATAACTGCAGTGTCTCAGTCGTTACGTATAAAAATAATCAATTTGAAGTCGAAACGATTGCGAGTACAGACTTTAGGGACCAATTCCAATAAAAAAAGTTCAATAAAAAACTTATTACACAACTTAAAAAGACGACTGGAGTTTCACATATGTGAAACTCCAGTCGTCTTTTTCAATTTTTTGGTACTTTTTGTAGAACAACATGTGGAACAAGATATTCCGGGATGTCACAGTCTATGAATTTAGTAAGCCATTTATTAAAGTCAACAAAATTTTGTAAAGATGAACCACCATAGGGATTGGATTCCGTCACAATGTCCACTCGAGTATTATAAAGATTTGTAGAATATGAGACTGGTAGCCTATAATTAAACTTTTAAAACCATTCTTACTGTTTTAAGAATATGCCCATCAAACTCATCATCAAATTCTTCAACTGTTTCAAAACCTTTTGCTTCATAAAAAGTTTTCCCTATCTCGTTTTCCTTTTCTACGTTTATGTATACCTTTCTGACACCTTCTACATTTACTATCCCTTCTTGTAACAAAGCCGATCCGATTCCTTTCCCCTGGTGGTTTGGATGAAGATAGATTGCCCCTAACTCTACTTCCCCTTCCTTTTTAACTGGAGAGAAATTAGCAAAACCTACAATAGTATTTTCTACGACTGCAACAAATAGAAAGGAACCTTCTAAGCGCTTTTTCAACATTTCATCATTATAGGCATATTCCAAAAAGTTTTCTTGTATATCAAATGGGATAATTCCTTCATATGTATCATTCCAACTTCTTTTAGCTACATACTGAACTTGTTTTATATCTTCTTTTATCATTTTACGAATGACAAAACTCATCGTTCCACCCCCCCATCTCCTTTTAAAATTGTACCAGAATTTCTTTTGTATTATACCTGTGTTCACCCTAGCATAAAAATAAGGCTGCCAAAATTACAACTGGGTTAGATTTGTGTTACTAATATTTATATCCGGTACTAATGGTTCCATTTATCAAAAAGGTTCTATGAATGTAGAACTTACGATTAGACAAAGGGAGATTAGGTCTAACAAACATTAAAGCACAGTTCAAGTTCGTCCCCCTTTCTGTAGCAGCAGGGGATCCTTTTAGGGAATGTCACGAGTTTCCATACAAATTTTCAGGCAGCATATAGGACGAGGGCAAATGTTTTTGTTTTTGAATTTAGCACATAGTGTAATTAGGAAAATAGTAAACAATTGGACGGATTCGGTGTTTTTTCGATGTGAATCAAGCAATGAAACACAGGAACCGTCTCATTTTTTAAAAAAATGAGGGACCAACGGAAGGCACCAGGGAACATCCAAATTTTGGATGTCATCTGGCACTTATTACTTTTCCTAAAAATGAACTGGGACAGTGAACCTGTCCCCTTGTCCCGGAGATGGTATAATAATGAAATAGATTTTAAAGAAAATGAGGATATTTATAATGAAGGGTCTTAATCCTGTAAGTGAAAAATTAGCTACGAACTCACCGGCAGCAAAAGGCAAATTTGTGGATTTGGCTGAGTTTGTATACATAAATGGCATTGAACAGTTTCTCTACCATACGGGGGATTTTGCAGAAAATCCGGTCATTCTTCATTTACATGGCGGTCCTGGAAATGCTTTTTCGACTAAAGCCTATTTGCTAAATGAGTGGAATTCGTCTTTTACGATGGTTTATTGGGATCAGCGCGGTGCTGGAAAAACAGCTTTAAAAAACCCTACTAGTGTTCCGACCTTTGAAAATCTGTTGAAGGATATTGATGAAATAATTCTCTATTTAAAGAAGAAATATAACAAAGATAAAATTGGGATCTTTGCACATTCATGGGGAACCATCATTGGTTCAATCTATGCCAATCAACATCCTGAACATCTGGCTTTTTACATTGGTGTTGGCCAAGTAATCGCACCGATTGAGAATGAGGTCGTTACCTTTCAAGAGACCATTCGCAGACTGAAAGAAAACGGTAATCAAGACGGCATCAACTGTTTAGAAAAAATGGGTGCCTACCCAGGAGAAAAAGCGGAAGAGTTTTTAAATAAAATGGGAATCGTGCGTCAACTGCAAAAGAAGATTGGGATGATTCGCATCAAACCTGAAAAAAATCTAGAACTTATCAAACAAAGTCCATTGTTTCAACCCGAGGATTTGAACACAAAGAAGGTTTGTGCGAACTTACTTCCTAGTCTCTTTGAGGAAATGTTTCCTTATAGTTTATATGACTACCCCCTTACCTATAAAGTTCCCGTTTATTACATTTTAGGTAAAGAAGATTGGCAGGTGCCTTCCATTTTGGGAGTGAACTATTTCAATAAAATCGATGCGCCTGCTAAAGAATTAATCCTAATCGAAGAAGCAAAGCATTCCCCTATGTTAGAAAAACCAGAAGAATTCTTAAAGGCAATGAGAAAAGTAGTTGGCCGCTAGAGACAAGGGGACAGGTTCATTGACCCAGATTAGCTCTTTATTATTCCTTACTGGGTTTGGGGAAAACACCGGGACGGTTCCGGTGTTTCTCTCGAGAAAATCAAGCAACGAAACATCGGAACCGTCCCCATGTTTTCTTCATCATTGAAAAAACCCATTCCAATTGAAAGCTAGAATGGGTTAGAAGCAATAGTTTAAGAAAAATAGTGGTTCCTTGTGTTATTCTTATCGAACATTCATATCGTTTGGATGTGCACCTTTACGTCGATTACGATTAAGTTTATTTATCTCGTTCATTTCATTTGAAGTTAACTCGAAATCAAATACATTATAGTTTTCTTCAATTCTTGATGGTGTTACAGATTTCGGTATGACGATTGTGTTATTTTGTAAATGCCAGCGCAACACAATCTGAGCTGGCGTTCTGCTATGTACCGTAGCCATCTTTTGAATGACTTCGTCTTGCAACACCTCTCCTCCCTGGTCAAGCGGACTCCAAGCTTCTACAAAGATATTATGTTTTGAACAAAACTCTTTTACCTCGTTTTGAGCAAGGTATGGATGACACTCAATCTGATTCAATACTGGTACAACTTCACATTCCTTTATAAGTCGCTCTAAGTGTTCAATTTCAAAGTTACAAACCCCAATTGCTTTTACTCGGCCATCCTGATAAAGCTTTTCTAACGCTTTATAGGTTTCGATATACTGGTCAAATTGCGGAGTAGGCCAGTGAATCAAATATAAATCAACATAATCAAGACCTAATCTTTCCAAGCTCTCGTCAAATGCACGTAACGTGTTTTCAAACCCTTGATCACTATTCCAAACTTTTGTTGTAATAAATAACTCATCACGAGGAACAGATGATTCAGCAATAGCCTGTCCAACGCCCTTTTCATTTTTATAAATCATCGCCGTATCAATAGATCTGTAGCCAACTTCAATGGCAGTAGCAACTGCTTGTGCTGCTTGATCATCTGCAACCTGCCATACACCAAATCCAAGCTGTGGCATTTGTAAACCATTATTTAGCGTAACAAGATTCATCGTACATGTCTCCTTTTATCATTCGTTTTTTTCATAACACTCGAGTTAAAAATAATTTATATTATTTTGAAACTTGAACCCTTAAAGAAGATTTTCCTACTAATCCATAATAAGAAAAGAAAGCCATTAAGCTGCTAATACAATAATAACTGCCATTGGAATGGCTGAATATTCTCCGGCTAACCCTACGAGTGGGGCCGTTAATAACCCTAATAAGCGTTTCTTCCCTGCTAATTTATTCAACTATTTTTCGCCTTTCTATCTACAACCATTTTCCATTATGTTAAAAAACTGATTTATATTAGCTTTTCGGAAATCCTGGAGTATATTGTCTTGGTATTTCTATCTCTTTATGGAGAACCGCTGCTGCCTCTAGTGTCCAATATGGATTTCGTAACATTCCTCTTCCGATAGCAACCAGGTCCGCATCTTCATTTCCTATAACGGAGTTAGCTAATGTAGGTTCATCCAATCTTCCAACCGCAATGACAGGGATGTTAAGAGCTTGCTTGATCGCTCTTGCTAATGGCACTTGGTATGCTACATGTGTACCAGGTCTTCCTGCAGCAGCAATTTGCCCTTCTCCCCCCGCACTTATATGAAACATATCGACCCCAGCTTTTTGATATACCCTCGAGAATTCGATTGCTTGGTTGATGCCATATCCGCCCTCTACGTATTCTCTAGCGGATACTCGCATAATCAACGGCATATCCTCAGGCATTTCACTTTTTGCTGCCTGTATGACCTCTTTTCCAAATTTCGTTAATTCCCTTCCATACTCATCAGTCCTTTGATTGGTAAGCTGGGAATGAAATTGGTGTATCAAGTAACCATGTGCACCATGAAGCTCGATTACATCTACTCCAACTTGAACAGCACGTCTTACAGCCCTGCGGAATTTTTCTACCATTTCCTTTACTTCTTCTGTAGAGAGTGCTCTTGGTGTTGTAGAGTTTGCATCAAAAGGAATGGCAGACGGTGCAACCGGAACCTCAGCATCTTCTGCTTTACGCCCTGCATGGGCAATTTGGATACCCACTTTCGCTCCATATTGATGACAAGCATCCACAATGCGTTTCAATTGGGGGATTTGCTCGTCTGACCATAATCCTAAATCATAATCAGTGATACGGCCATCTGGATCGACATCGGTCATTTCAATAATAATTAAGCCTGCACCGCCAATGGCACGGCTAACATAATGCATATAGTGCCAATCAGTTGCAACTCCATCCTTATTTTCCACCGAATATTGACACATAGGCGGCATAACCACACGATTTTTTAATTTTAGCCTCTTTAGCTGATACGTAGTAAATAAATGATCCAATAGATCGAACTCCTTCTTATTTTTTTGTGCGAGTTGCCAACTCATAGTGGAAAAGCTCTCTATATAGGCGCAGAAAGTAAATCTCCAGTTTACACCTTCCTGCATAACAAGAGTTAGCGTCTGCTTTTTCGTCCAATATAATCGACCCTATTTTTGCTAGTACGGGCTCTTATATGTATGCGCATGCATACAAATTAACATATGACAAAACACTCCGTCAACCAAAATGAATTCTGCAAAAAAAGATGGAATAACATGCGGGGCTTATTAAGTCCTGCCAGTCCATCATGGTCTTAATTGATCAGTTAATCGCTGCAGCTCTCTGTGAATCATCTCTTGAGAGAAAGCCTTTTCAAGGGTTTCATGAAAGGTAACTGCTGCCTTTTTAAACTTTTCCACTCCCTCATCGGTTAAGGAAGTGTAGATGGCTCTTCGATCGTCTCCGCAAACAAATCGCTTTAATGTTCCACAGCCTTTTGCTTCAAATCGGCTGACCAGTCTTGACATAGCACTTTGACTTAGTCCCACCATGCTCTGTAATTGTTGTAACTTTAATTTTTTTTCCGGGGCTTCAGATAAAAATAAAAGCACGTAGAATTCGTTTAATGATAATTGATGATTTTCTTGAAGGATGATTTCAAGTTCGTTCGAAATTTTCATTTGAATATGGGTTAAAGATATCCAATTCGTTATCAATAGTTTATTTTGGTTTGATTCCATTCGTCCCACCTATTCTAGGCCCAAGTTATCTCTTCTAATGCTTCAGCTCGGCTCATTCATTGGTTTCCTATCTATAGTAACAAGGAAACATTTTAAGAGTCAAACGGGACCATGTTCACCTACGATTGAACATGAATCATGCAATGATTGTACATTTGTCCATTTAAGTGAGTTGAATCCAACTACCTTGAGAAGTGCTTTGGGGCATGGACATCTCGATAATTTTATGATCAATTAGAGCCGAAAGAGCACTTGCACCACCCTGTTCGACTAAAACATCAGATAACTCAACTCGTCCTTCGTAATCTTTTCCCCACCCACACTCGCGATTGTCTCTTGTTTTAAGAACCTAATCCAACAACCAGGGCTACTACCACAAGGATGATGGCCCAAATGGTAAGTTGAGTCTTTTTATTACTTAAATCATATTTTCCCTCCAAATTCGATAAATTCACAAGGATTCAAACTTAAAACTCCTAACCTCTCCCTTGCCATCTCACATCATAAGCTTCCTTTTACAGATCAAGTGGTTTGACTGAGCAATATTTTATCACTATAATATTAAACCTGTTTACTTTTCGGATAGTTGGGGTATTTAAAATTAAATGGATTAATAGAATGGTGGGTGAAATTATCTTAGACGACTATTATAGGTGTATACGGATTAGAAAAAGAGCAAGTGGTACTTCAGTTCCGTAACCTTTTCCTCAAGACATCAAGGATCATTAATGGAAGATCAAATAACGTCGTGCTTTGTTATACTGGGAGGAAAAGAATGAAAACAATAAAAAATTTGAAAACGGACTGGACTACATTTGCTGTTAGTGGAGGGTTTTTATTCCTCTTCGTGATTTTTTCACTCATTGACATGGATATGGTTGAAGGGTGGGTAACGAAATCCTTCAATTGGTCCGTAACCTTTTTTGGTGCTTATTGGCAATTATTATTACTAGGAAATTTTGTGATCGGAATAATATTAGCTTTTTCAAAATACGGAAATGTGAAGTTAGGAAAAATCGAGAAACCTGAGAATGGTTATTTCCGTTGGATTTCTATGATTTTATGCACACTGCTAGCTAGTGGTGGTGTATTTTGGGCTGCATCAGAACCCATCTATCATTTTGTTACCACTCCACCGTTGTTTGCGAACGATGGGATGACACCGCAAGAGGCCATCATACCGGCTTTATCCCAAAGCTTTGTACACTGGGGCTTTCTAGCTTGGGCATGTTTAGGTACTTTAACAACCATTGTCCTCATGTATGTACATTATCATAAAGGATATCCACTTAAACCTCGTGCCATTTTATATCCTATTTTCGGAGAAAAGATCTTTAAGAAAAGTATCATTGGTTCAAATGCAGATATCGTTTCAATTATTGCAGTTGCTGCCGGTACAATGGGGCCTATCGGATTTTTAGGCCTGCAAATTGGATATGGTCTTCATTTTTTATTTGATATTCCAAATACTTTGGCTACGAATAGTATCGTTGTTGGAGCACTAATTCTTATTGCTGCTATATCTGTAGCAAGTTGTGTTGACAAAGGGATTCAATTCTTAAGTCGTTTAAATGTTCTATTTGTTGTATTATTAACAGCAATCCTTCTTATTATCGGCCCAACACTGTTTTTAGTAGATTCTTTTATTAGTGCTGAAGCTTTTCAATTACAGTATTTTTTCGAAATGAATTTATATCGCGGGAATCAATCTTGGCTTGGGTATTGGACGGTATTTTTCTGGGGCTGGTTCCTGGGGTATGCTCCAATGATGGCTATTTTTATTAGTAAAATATCGCGCGGTCGCTCGATCAGAGAGCTGATTGTAGCCGTATCGATTATTGCTCCATTAGTTAGTAATTTCTGGTTTGCAGTTGTTGGTGGTACTGGATTATCTCATGAACTAAAAAATCCTGGTTCCATTTCAAGCCCATTAGGTGATGGCGGTATGCCAGCGACCGTAATGGCAATTACGGACCAACTACCAATGGGATTATGGATCGCGGTTGGGTTCTTAATCGTTAGTATTGTATTTGTATCGACTACAGTTGATTCCATTTCCTATACGGTGGCAGTAACCTTACAAGGTACAGATCATCCACAAAAATGGATGAGAGTCTTTTGGGTTGTTTTATTCGGTATATTATCCCTAGTGTTACTAGCAATTGGTGAAGGAAGTATACAGGCATTGCAAAACTTTATTGTTGTAACGGCCGTACCTGTATCTATATTGCTCCTTCCACCACTATGGAGTGCACCAAAAATTGCAAAGCAGCTGGCTAAAGAACAAAATATAATGCCTACTGTTGAATCTACACAAGAAGTGAAGGTAAAAGTAGTAGAATAAAAGAGAAGGGTATCAGGCACCTTCCAATTTGTACTGCACCCCAAAAGTTAGAGGTGAAATCTAACTTTCGGGGGTCACATCAATTATCTGGAAGGTGCCTGATACCCTTAATTTTAATTTAAATAGTGATAATTCATTCCTGTCAAAATTGAATTTACCTTATCTAAACGTTCCTTCGTTTTTTCTGGGGAATTGATCGCAAGTGCGCTAATTAGATAATCGGCGATAAACATGGCCGATACTGCAGAATTATGAAAAGCAATACTGCTAGAGTTACAAAGGAGAATTAAATCAGAATGCTTCACAAGCGGAGCGGAATAGCTATCGGTAATAGATAAAACATTCACTCCATTATCTTTCGCTACTTTAGCAAAGTCAATCACTCTTCTCCCGTAACGTGGAAAGCTAATAGGGATTAGTAAGTCATTTGAATCTATATTTACAACGCTATCGACCCAGTCACTAACATCTGCGACAACGAGCTGAGTGTTTCCAAATAGACGGTTCAATCCGTGCGTTAAATACTGCGCGACTGGCAACCCACTTCGAACACTTGTGCAAATGATTCGTTTCGCAGAAGTAATCATATCCAATGCATTTTCAAGTGTTTCTGGAGAATTCATATTTATTGTATCTTGTATACTGTTAATTTGGTTTTCGGCATAGCGACTCCACAAATCATTTCCACTTATCCCTTTTATGTTTGCTTCCAATCTTGTTTGCGGTGCGGCCTGATGGCGCAAATTTTCTTGAAGACCTTTTTGAAATTCTGTATACCCTGAATAACCGACACTGAATGTCAATCGCATGATGGTTGTTGTACTTGTTCCGACAATAGCAGCTAGTTGATCGACTGTTAAAAAAGCAACATCTAGCGGATGCTTTATTATGTAGTCTGCAACTTTGCGTTGTGTTTCCGTCAATTCCGATATGTTTTGTTGCAATTTCACTATTGGATTGTCCATATTATCTCCTCATATAGGCATGATTTTGTTGTAAATTTTACACCTTTTTTTCTAAGGTAATAATATCACCCTTTTTATTTTTTGTACAAAAGTGTATTCCATGGCTGAATGCCACCAACCAAAATAACTGCGCCACATAAATAGAACACACCCGACAGGCCAACAATCCCAGATACTGCACCTAATGATAAAGGTGCTACAACTTGCGTAACTTTATTAAACATGAGCCTTAGACCAAGACCTTCTGCTATCCGATCTTTGGGCAGAGCTGAAATGGTAACGAAAATGGACAAAGGCTGCCCTATCCCCGAACAAAAGCCAAGCACATAGCCGAGTACACAAAGCAATATCACATCATCAAAGAATGGATTTATAATATAGATCAATCCAGCAATGACAATTGAAATGATTATAATCATGTCTCGCTTATACCTTTGGACAATCCACGGCAATATACTACGAATTAAAATACCTGCAGCTGCATTTAATGAAATAATCACACCAATAACTGAAGTGGAAATCCCTTTATCTGCTGCTAGCAATGGAAAGAATGCTATATATGCATCTTTTACTAACAATACAAGCGAGCTAATTACTATCGCTGTTCGTAAATCCTGATCTTGTAACAGTCGAAAAGCGTTTTCTACTTTCTCTTGAGATTCAATTGAATTTAGTACTTTTCCCTTTATATTTTTAAATAAAAACGTTATTGGCAGGGCAATTAAAATAATAACTCCCAATACCAAAAAAGCATAAGAATAACTAATGGAATCCGTTATAAATCCGCTAATGACTGGTCCAGCAAAGCTTCCTGATGCCACCGCAATACTAAAAACGGCAATATAATATTCTCTAAGCTTATTTTTTGAAAAGTGCCCTGCATAGGCTTGAATTGAGAGGACAAATAGTAAATGAGCAAATCCTGCCAAAATTTGTGATAGGTAAATTCCGATAAAATCCCGTGAAACGGACAAGATTATCATGGAAATGCTTCCTAAGACAATACTAAATATGAGTGGTTTTTTTACACCTATGGAATCAATCACCGTCCCTGTTTTAATCGATAAAAATAAAGGCAATATGGAGAACAAGGCTATGATCACACCAATTTGGATATCCTCCGCCCCCAATTGTTTCGCATATAAGGGGATTAGTGGTCGACTCCCAGCAATACTAACGGTAAATAAACAGGTACTCATAAATACTAAATAATGGTCAAGCCTTTTTATAAAACTCAATTTTAGCCCCCCTCAAAAAGAAGAAAGGCAGACCTATATTGATTAGTCCGCCGAATGGTTCTATTCAATGGAAGCCTTTCTTCCCAAATGGTTACAAAATTTTATTTGCAACTATTTGCCCCTTACACGCTTCAATGACTTGGAGCCAGTGCTCTGGCTTTTTACCTTTAAACGTATCCCTTAAATTTTTTTCAGCAAGATTCTCAAGCTTCGTTTTCGCAGCCTGGGACATCACTGAATCAATGTTAGCTGATTGTAACATCTCAATCGTCCCTCCAAGTTCGATTGAACGCCTTAACGCATGAATGGATGTACCAGTCACAAGTCGATTCATCGTTTCATCAAATGTATGTGCATTCATCGTTTCACTTATTGAGTCGACAACAAGTGTATCAACATTAAATTCATGAGCGGCTTCTAGCAACTCAAGGTACAAAGCAGCAATTCCTTTCATGTGAATGCTGCGGATTAGTTTAACCGCTGTGGCTTCTCCAGGGGCTTCACTAACCTTTGTAAGATTCATTTCAAAGGGAGTCATTAATTCAATAAAAGTATCCGTTCCGTCACCACTTGCAAGAATAGGTACCTTATGTTTGTAAACAGGAAGTGGTCCCATCATCGCTGCATCGACAAATTTTCCACCCTGTTCATTCACATTTTCAGCTATTTTTTGTTTTATATCAGGACTAGATGCAGATACATCAATATACACGCAGCCATTTTGTAAATTCGACTTTAACTGCTTGCTCACATCAAGAGCTTTGTCAGCAGGTACAGCAACGATCACTGCATTTACGTCCTGTAAAACTTTCTCTGGTGAATCAACGAGGTCAACGCTTGCTTTTTCTGCACGACTCAAGACTAGGTCTTTGAACGGCTCTGTATTACAAAGTGGATCATATGCAGTAATTTTTTCTAATCCATGTTGTTTCAAACCTAAAGCTAACTCAAATGCTGCTTCTCCAAATCCGATAAATCCTAAATGCATCTTCTCTCCACCTCCGATTAAAACCCAAATTCCTTAATTTTATCTTCCAGCCAAGGAGGTGCGATGCTGACTCCATCGACATTGCCTTGGTTTCGTTTTTCCTCATAATTCGCAATGGTCTCTAAACGTTTTTCTTCATATTCAAGTTTCTTTTCTGCTTTTTGAAGAGCATCCTCAATCTTCTCTTTCGGGACAACAACGATACCATCTTCATCACCGACAACTAAATCACCCGGGTGAACAGCCACACCCGCACAGGAAATGACTGTATTTATTGCTCCTGGACCATTTTTGAATGGACCGTTTGGAATGAATCCTTTCGCGAAAATTGGCAGTCCAATTTTACCAAGCATTTCGTTATCACGGACAAGACCATCAATAACAATTCCTTCAAGTCCCATTGCTTTTGCTGCTCCTGCCATTAATTCACCAAGGTACGCATTTTCCAAATGCCCTTTTCCATCAGCTACAAGTACATACCCTGGTCCACCACAATAAATTCCCTGATGTAAAAAGAGGTTGTCGCCTGCTCTCATATCAACTGTTAGCGCCGTGCCGACAACTTTCATTCCTTCAGCAACTGGTTTCACTTTATAGTCCATTGAACCAGTGCAACCCATTGCATCTGAGATTAGTGTTGAATTTAACTTTTTTGCCCGTTCAATCACTTCTTCAGGTAAAAGTGGTGCTGTATAATTCAATTTAATACACTCCTTATTCATTAATAAGTTGATTGCCTTTTAAAACCATGTAAGCTTATGAGTTTCTTAGTTTACGAAATTAACTAAATAGTTAAATAGGTTAATTGTTAATGCTTTAAACACACAAACTCAAAAATTTAGAAGCTAGGTCTTGGTTTACTGAAAAGACCACCTTTTTTTACTCCTAAAAACTTTCTAAAATGGGGCTCTTTATAAGAAACAAATACATAATTCAAAGTCATTAAAATAAATAGTTTTATAACAATTGATTCATCTTCAGGTTGTTTAAATGACCTTTGATATTCTTTCTTAAATCCGATGTATTTCTCTTTTGCAGGCTTCTTCCAAATATTCACATCGTTTACTAACTCGTTCATTTTTTCGATTTCTTTTTTAACGAATTCTTCCTCCGCCTTCGAACAGTTTTTTAGAATGTTTTTAAACAATAAGCCATTTTCACCCTTCTTATTTTCAATTAATAAAAACTCAATAACGGATCGATACTCTTTATCATTTAAAAGGATTTGAAATTCCGCACTCGATAAATCATTCACATTCCTATGCTTTACCTCTAGCAATGAAACCCCTCCTTCATAAACTGAAAACATTTGGTCCTTTTCTTAAGAAGGAACTGTTTTTGCCTTTTAAAATTTTACCCATTTATGCTAGGTGACTCCTTCTTTTTGCCAATATAGCTTCTTATAAAAGGAGTGATGAACGTTATGGTTGCAATGATTAGAAAAATCGCACTAATTGGTCGTGTAAAGAATACACTTGCTTCATTTCCTGATTGCAACATGGCCTGCCTGAAACTTTGCTCCGCAAGTGGACCTAAAATCACTGCAAGCACGATTGGAGTAACAGGTACTTTAATGAGACGGAAGACATAGCCAATTAATCCGAATGCTAACGCAATCCAAATATCAAAGTAACTATTATGAATCGCATAAGAACCAATAAAGCTCAGAATTAAGATGATTGGGCCTAAAATGATGCCAGGCACTTTTAAGATCGCTGAGAAATATTTCGTACAAGCAAGCCCAATGATTAAAAATAACAAGTTGCTAACAATTAAACTCAGGAATAAAGAATAAACTACATCCCCATTTTCTTGGAACAACATTGGACCTGGTCTAAGACCATGAATGAGTAACCCTCCAATTAAGATGGCTGTTACCGTGTTACCAGGGATCCCCAGTGTCAATAGTGGAATCATTGCCCCACCCGTAACCGCATTATTAGAAGCTTCCGGTGCTACGATTCCGTCCATAATACCTGTGCCAAATTTTTCAGGATGTTTTGACCAACGCATCGCTTCGTTGTAGGCCATAAATGCCGCAGGATCTCCCCCAATTCCAGGAATAATCCCTATAAATGTTCCGATAATGGATGAACGGAACATATTCGGCATTAATCTTGTAAACTCTTTACCAGTTGGAAGGGTTCTTCCTGAAACGGACAAAACCTTGCTTTCCCCTTTTGAATTAACGGATTCTTTAATTAGCACAAACGCCTGTGAAACGGAAAACAGACCAATTAATAAAGGGACGAGAGAGATTCCACTAGCGAGGTGTGGATCTGAAAAGGTAAATCTTGGATAGCCATTAACCGGATCCATCCCGATTGTAGCGATTAAAATACCAAATGCCCCGGCAATCAACCCTTTAAAAGGATTAACCCCACTCAGGCTCGAAATGACCGAAATACCAAAAATAGCGACTGCAAAATATTCAGGTGCTCCAAAGCGCAAAGCTTGCTCTGCTAAAAATGGTGCGGTTGTGGAAAGAATAATGGCACTAATAATACCTCCAATTGCCGAAGCGATAGCAGATATCCCCAGTGCTTTCCCACTCTCTCCTTTTTGTGTCATCTTATACCCATCTAAGACTGTCGCAGCACCTGCTGGTGTACCAGGAGTGTTCAACAAAATAGCTGAGATTGAACCACCATAAACTGAAGAACAGTAGATAGCTGCAAGCAGGATAATGCCTGTAGCCGGATCCATCGTAAATGTAAACGGAATGATGATTGAAACAGCCATTGTCGAGCTCATGCCAGGCAAGCATCCCATAATGATTCCAAAAATTGTCCCTGCTAATATTAGCAATAAAGTTGACATCGAAAACACTGTTCCGACAGCAGTAAGCCACATATCCAAAATTGCTTCTCTCCTTCCTAGAAAAGGTTATCCAAAATTCCTTGAGGAATCGGAACATTTAATAAAAATTGAAAAATAACCGTTATAACAATTGTTGTAGAGATGGACAAAGCGATTAATCGTGTCGTATTACGATAATTAATCACCCAAAGCAGTACAAACACGTAAATCGGTGTCAATAGTAAAAAACCAATGAAATTCATCAATAATAAATAAGCGAACGTTATTATGATTGTATATAGGACACTACGATCTTTAACCGGCTTCACTTCTTTTTCTTCTTTTTCTTCTTTTTCTTCTTTTTCAACTTGTTCTCTGTTTGGTTTTATAACTGTGTCAACAATTAATCCAATGGAAAGAATGATTAAGAGGATAGCGAAAAATTGGGGCCATTTTGCCGCATCTTCAGATAGTGAATTGCTCATAAAATATAAAGCTAAAGCCAACAGGATCATTACACCTGAAAATAAACGATTAACCTTTGCCATTTCAAACCTCCTTGAAGTCTTAAAAAAATCAGTGGTAGCCCTCTGTGCGAGGGCTAGCATCACCTTTCCCCTTACATGTTTTCACTGAAACGTTTGTAAACATTATCGATAGATTCCTTAAATCCTTGACTATCTTTGTATATAGGATCCATGCCCTGGTTATCCATCTTTTCTTGGAATTCTGGATTATCAAACCCTGCCTTAAATGCATCTTGTAAATACTGAATGATTTCAGTATCCGTACCTTTTGGTGCAACAATACCACGCCATGATTCATCAGAGATTTCATATCCCTTTTCATAAGAAGTTGGGATATCAGGGTATTTAGTAGATTTATTTTCACTGAAAACGAGAATTGGCTTAATATTTCCTGCCTGAACCTGACCTTCTGATTCTCCAAAGCTGCTCATTGCTGCTGAATCATGTCCCCCGGCAACAGAAGCAATCCCTGGAGCAGCACCATCATAAGGAATGACCGTTGCATCAATTCCGGCTTCTTCTATAAGATCTTTAGCGGCAATCGTATCAGAGGCTTGTGCCCCAGATGTAGCAATGGTTACTTCTCCAGGATTTTCTTTTGCATATTCAATAAATGACTCAAAATCATCATAAGGTGCATCAGCGTTTATATATAAATAGGAAACATCGCTGACAACCTGTAAAATCGGGTCAAAGTCTTCATGAGTAAAAGCGGTTTCATTGAAAATCGGACTTGTCACAACCGATGTAGTTGCTAAAAGCAAGGTATATCCATCTGGGTCTGCTGTAGAAACATACTGTTGGCCAATTGTGCCTCCGCCACCCTCACGGTTTTCAATAACGATTGATTGACCCATTGGTTCCTCTGAATATTCTGCTAGAAGTCTAGCCGTTGTAGTAGCACTACCACCCGCTGCGAAAGGTACAATAATCTTTATTGGTTCTTCAGGAAAGTTTTCTGCAGCAGATTCACCTGCTGCACCATTTGAACCTCCGCCTCCACAGGCCCCCAAAAACAGTGACATTGCTGCAGTTACAATTGCTAAGGATTTAATTTTTTTCATTTCTCCCCCACCTTTTTAAATGTAGTAAAAATAACTTCTTTGTATGAAAAAGTAAAAATTCTTACTTTTTTAAATATTAACATGGACATTTCACCATGTAAACACTTTTTTTAAAACGCTTACATTTATTAAGGTGTATGGAAGCTTCCATTCGAATTATTTAAACATGGGACTGGGACAGTCACTTATCCCGACGATTTAACTAAAAAAGGAAGCCTATTTCGATAGACTTCCTCAACAGTGGTTCCGTATTAGATTCTGCTCATGCTACTTTCCCCTCAAAAAAGCAGACTTATCTAAAAAAAATAAGTCTGCCTAACTATTTATTACCAATTATTATTGAGCTTCACGGAATTCCTCTAACGAATACATGTCAACTTCCGTTGATTTATCCTTTGGAAGATATCCAAGGATAAATCCAAGTACGCCGGCTATTGCGCTAAAAATGAAGGTTGGGTAAGCGAAAATATCCCACGTATAAATAATGAGGTCTCCGTTCCCAAAAATCAAACCAGCCATTTGACCAAAGACGAGGCACGTTCCACCAAGTAAAAACACGACAAGACAAGCTTTAAATAGAAATGCTATTATATTTCTCATTTTAACCTCTCCTTTACATCGGTACCGGCAGAATGCCCATCGCAATTAAATAACCGATTAATAGAATTGGAATAACATAGTAAATGACTAATGGTATAAACGTCTTTTCAGCCCGAGCCCCGGCTAACGAAGCCGCAATAAAGATAGAACCAGATGCGGGAGGCGACGCACCTTCCGTCGAAGCAAACACGAGAATCGCAACTACTGCAAGCAATGGATCAACCCCCGCGGACACCATAGCAGCAAATGCAACCATGCCGATTGCTGTCAGTGTAGCTGTTGATGATAGCGGACCGGCCACAAGTGCTACAAGCAAAGCTATAATTAAGACCATCAACCATTTAGAAATCGCAATTGATTCCATCATTGTCGTTAAATCTTCGGGAAGACCAAGATCTGTTAAAACTTGGCTGGATGCGTAAGCAAATACAAGAAGTGCTCCAATTGTTGAAAAACGTGGAATCGCATTATTTAAAAACTTGGACCAATCAGATGTTGACTTCGGCAGCTTTGCCCATCCTACCATTAGGCTGATCAAAATAATGAGGATCGGGATCCATGTAATAAGCGAAATGCTATCAAGTGCTTCTTCTCCGATGTTCGGATTCACCGCAAAACTTTCTGCCAATGGACCAATGGTTGCAACAATCGGAATTAGTGCCCCGAGGAAGATCAGTGTGGATTTCCACCCCGTCCATAATGACTCCTTAAGTGGCTGAATAAATTCTGGTGAAATCGCTTTAATATTATCTCGTTTGACAAAGTACATAATCAAGAAAATGCGATAAATCACTTGATAAGTGCCGGCAATAAATAACGCAATGTATAAATCACCATCCGATACAACGGCTGCGACCGGCGCAAATCCAAGCATAATAAACATGGATGCACTAGGCGGAAGTGCTGCACCAAGACCTCCATTACCAGCAACAACCGTTGCAGATAATTCTCGACTAAAATTCGACTGAACCATCCATGGAGCTGTGATTGAACCTGTTGTAGCTGTATTCCCAGAATTTGATCCTGCAAGAGTTCCCATAACAGCTGATGCAAATGTTTCAACATACGCCG
This sequence comes from Mesobacillus maritimus, assembly GCF_044803185.1. Taxonomy (GTDB): domain Bacteria; phylum Bacillota; class Bacilli; order Bacillales; family Cytobacillaceae; genus Mesobacillus_B; species Mesobacillus_B maritimus_B. Next base: position 1,918,657 of record NZ_CP085225.1, on the reverse strand, counting down.
CACCACCAGGAAGTCTTCCAAATATAGAGTTTAGAATCTTTACAAGACTTGCAATAATTGCTGTATGATCGATAACATAGGCCATAAACACAAAAGCGACTGAAGCATACAATACATCATTCGTACCGGCAAAAACGAGCCCGTTCCACATTAAATCAAGTGCCTCTTTCCCTCCGAATAGTGTCGTCGCAATAAATCCAACCAGCATCGCTTCAGCAATATTTCGTTTTAATGCAAGGTTCCAAAAAACGATTATTCCAATAAAAACAAGCAATGCCCAAATCCCGACACCCATATGGTCACCTCTTTTCAATGATCTATATCTATATTCGTAGTATCCTGCATTTCAATGGTACCACCGAGTTCGATAGATTATCTAGAAGCAATTTATTCTTGCTGGTATCAGATGCATTATATTTTACCTTCAATCATTAATATTTTAATTTTTTAATGATTTTCCATAGATATTTTAGTATATTCCTTCATAATCTTATATCAATACTAACCTAATTATCCTGGTGGACAGGACGTCTTATTCCATAAATTGCTCAATTAATAAAGAAGGACGCATTTCTACAGAAATGCGCCCGTGCGTACTATATCAAGTCATTAGGATGTTACAAAAATATCATCATTAAAATAGATGACGTGTGAAAGAATTTTAGTACCTTTATAATTCTTAAATGATTCCCTTGCTTCTTTTTCTTCTTCGAATTCAAACATGGTAATGTCATTTTCCTCATAGGCGGTTAAAATCCACATAAAAAAACACACCCTCCATCTTCTTGAATTAATTTGTTTTTTAATAAATCATTGTACATCCCAATTGTAAAACATCGCATAGTACGATTAAATAAAACGGCAAATTAAAGCATTAAAGGTTTATTTTCCATTTTGTTTATAATGTTCACCAAATTTAATGACACAGCATTAAAATAAGATCTTGGATAAGTAAACAACAAAGGTAACGGTAATACTGCTGGCTATTGTGGAAACGATGACGGTTTGCGCAGCGTATTCAGGGTAATTATTATATTCCAATGCAAACAGTGCACTGTTTCGCGAAGACGGAAAGGAACTCGCAATCAATAATCCCTGGGCAAGTGTACCGTCCAATTTTAAAGCAAAAATAATCACTAAAGCTAACGCAGGAGAAAGGATTAACCGTCCGCTCAAACTAAGAACAAGCGGAAGAGATAATTTATGAAATTTTAAATAGGCGCTCTGTGCTCCAAGTGTAATTAACGCGACTGCGAGAAATGCGTCCGCCACACTGTTGATCGGATTCCACAAAAAGTCAGGAAGTTGGATTGACAAGGAGTGTAAAATCAATCCAAGCAATAAGGCATAAAGGATTGGGATCTTGAGGAATTCTTTCAAAATCCCCCGGAAGTCCGTGGTGTTCGCAGAAATAGAATTGATTAAACCATATGTATAGGTAAGGAGATTTTGGAATACCATCATGAGAATCTGAATGGACTGCCCAACCGGATTCCCTACGAATACAAGTTGGCTAACAGGAAGTCCAAAATTTCCGGAATTATTGAGTACCACACTGTTTTTGAAGGTAGAAGCTAGTCTTTTATCAAACTTAAAAATTCTTGCAAGACCCTCCGTCAAAAAAATTAAACTGATACTCTGACAGGCCCAAAAGAAAATGATAGACAAGAGCATTTCAGCACTAATCCGACTTTCATAGATATTGACAAAACCAATGACTGGAAGCAGCAAATAGGTGGTTAATTTAGACAGTGTATTCAAATCAAACTTGAATTTCCTATGTAAGAAAGCTCCTGCACCAATAAGTATAAAGACTGGCGTAATGATATTTAGGATAATGGACCCAATCAGTTGCATACTTGTACCCCCTTTCTCTTTCTTCCATTTAAAATAGAAACTAGTAAGACATAATTAAGAGGAAAAGCTGTTTTTAATAAACTAACATATTACTATAATAAAATCATAATATACCTTAGCTTCAGATGAGCCAAGATAGAAACAGGTTCTGAATGAGTCATTAATAGTGGTATGACTGCGATGTAATAGATATAAAAGATAAAGCAAAAACGAACTTTAGTGAATGCTAAAGTTCGTTTTTTGAAAAAACTAGGAGTCGAAGTACAGTTAAATACACCGACCCATACACTGGAACAACTTTCTTCGTCTCCTATTTTACATAATTACACAGCTTCCCGATCTTCTCGACCTCCACCGTTACGACGTCCCCTGATTTCATGGGACAACTGCCGGAAGGTGAACCAGTAGCCAAGACATCCCCCGGCTCCAATGTCATAATCTGTGACACCCAACTGATAAGATAAGGAATCGAAAGGGACATCTGATTCGTATTGCCATCTTGAACAACTTTATCGTTCAAAGTGGTCACGATTCTTAAATTCGTTGGATCTAAACCTGTCACGATCCAAGGCCCCAACGGTCCAAATGTGTCAAAACCCTTGCCCCGCGTAAATTGGGGATCCGTTTTTGTTAGATCCCTTGCCGTCACATCATTGAAAATGGTACAGCCAAACACATAATCCAAGGCATCTTCTTCTTTTATATTTTTCCCGCGTTTCCCAATAATGAGAGCCACTTCCCCCTCCAATTCAACCTGCTTCGTTAAATGATCCGGGGGCAGGATGATTTCCCCCTCGTTTGGAATCAAACTAGTTGTCGGTTTTAAAAACAAAAACGGTTCCTTCAAATTGGCTTCCCCGCCCGTCTCTTTTGCGTGTTCGGCATAGGTCCAGCCAAAATTAACCACCTTTTGAGGCTTTACAGGGGGCATGACCTTGACATCTTCCATGTTCACTCTTACCCCATCAAATTCTAATTGATGGTTGATCACATCATTGAAGCTGCTGTTTAATTGAAAGATTTGACCATCTTGAACCACCCCGTAGTACTCTTTGCCACGTTGATTCTGATAACGAACAATCGTTTTCGTTTTTTGCAATATTTTCATTGACATCCCTTACCATCTCCGTATTCATGCTCTTCTCACAGCATGTATATTTCTAGTTGTTCCCACACCAATCCAAACCAATCCATAATCGTGAAGCACTTAGGGACATACCATATCAGGTGAGTCCAACTAACTCTTCCTCGTTTTCAAGCTTATACAAAAAACAACCACTTCAAGGATGTTACACACCTATAATCCCGATTAATACAGCAATGCCGATTAAAACAAGACTTATCCCCCACAACCAAAATAGAGAGTAGCGGATGTGACGCCCCATTTCCAAACCAGATAAACCTAGAGCTAGCCATACTGCTGGCGCCAATGGACTAACAAATTTACCTACAATATTCCCAATCACCATGGCATAAGCTGTCGACGTAGAATCCACCCCAAATCCGGCAGCTATTTGTTCGACGACAGGCAATAAGGCAAAGTAATAAGCATCTGTACTTAATAATAAGTCAAATGGAACCCCTAAGAAACCAACAATTAAATGCAAATACGGGGCAATCGTTCCCGGAAGGACTCCTACAATATCATTTGCGATTGCTGTTAACATTCCTGTCCCATCAAGGATTCCTAAAAAAAGACCCGCCGCTAGAATAATCGATGCCATTGTTAAGGCATTCGGTGCATGTTCGCGAATTCTCGCCATCTGCTCTTTCACATTCGGATAGTTGATTGGAAGTGCAATACTCACTCCAATCATAAACGCTAAGCCTGCAGGAATAATACCAGTCATAAGCACCCCAATGACCGCTAAAGCAATAAGCGCATTGATCCATAGCAATTTTGGACGAGCTAAGCTGTTTTTCTTTGCCTCTTGTTCTGTATCGCTCTCTTCATCTTCTTCGTACGCCAACTCAACTGCAGCTGCGACTTCTAAGGAACCACCATACATTCTTTCAATTCGACGTTTTTCACGAACTCCAAGGAAAACAGCTAGAAGCAACATGATGACCATCCCGATAATTTGAATCGGAATCAGGGGTTGCCATAATTCGGTTACATCCATTCCAAGAACAGATGCTGTCCGCCCCAAAGGCCCAGCCCATGGAAGCATGTTAATCATCCCCGCACTTCCAGCAATAAGGAGCAGCAGTAAATACGGATTCATTTTCAAACGATTATATAATGGAAGAAGGGCGGGAATGGTAATTAAAAAGGTTGACGCACCCGATCCATCTAATTGAGCAACTGCCGCTATAATAACAGTAACAATACAAACCGTAATCACATTCCCTTTTGTAAGGGCTACCATTTTATTGATCATTGGATCAAAAAGTCCTACATCTTGCATGATTCCAAAGAAAAGAATCGCAAAAATAAACATAATGGCGATGGAAATAACAGAAGCGATTCCCTCTTCAAAAAAGACACCAATTTCCGCAAATGCAAAGCCCGCTAACAGTGCTCCAATAATCGGTGGTAAAACCATGGCAACAATCGGCGTCACTTTTCCGCTAATAAGCAATACAACAATAACCAATATAATCATAAAACCAATTAAACTTAAACTCATAACGTGTCCCCTTCCTACGTGATGTATTTTCTCTACTAACTAGTCTGATAGGTGCTAGCGCTTACTAGGAGAGTACGAGAAATATATCTAATTTTTAGATTAATAAAAAAATAACACATAGGAAGGGATGGGGAAATAATGACTACATAAGTAAAATAATTCGCATATTATTAATTTTGTTCATAAGTTTCACGAAGGACATATTTTCGTTCCGGCCTTCCGACACTTCCATAGATTAATTTTGTTTCAATTTTATTGGTGAGCACCAAATATTCCAAATACCTGCGAGCTGTGGATCGGCTTGCACCAATTTGGATACTAAGCTCTACTGCGGTAATTTCCTCGACTTTCTTTTCTTCAAATAAACGAGTAATCTCATTTAACGTAATCGGGTCAATCCCTTTTGGATGATGAGTGTTTGTTGTAGAATCAGAAATCGAACGTAAGGACTCCTTATTTCCCTTAATAAAATCAATTTCCTCCTGGCTTAATTCTTTGTTGGCATCCAAATGCTGTCGGAATTCCTGATATCTCTTTAATGTGTGTTCAAACCGCACATGGTCAAATGGTTTTACAATATAGTCAAAAACCCCACCGCGTAACGCTTCTTGGATGATGGCTACTTCCTTGGCAGCGGTTACGGCAATGATATCGATTTGATGATAGGCATTCCGAATCTGCCAAAGGAGGTCCAATCCCTCAACATCAGGTATGTAAACATCCAATAAAATGATATCTGGAATAGATTTGGTCCCTTTAAGGAAAGTTAGTGCCTCTTTCCCACTGTTAACCACATGTTGGACAGTAAATCCTTCTACCTTTTCAACATATTGCCGATTCACTTCAGCAACCCTAAAATCATCCTCTATAATCAGTACAGAAAATTTTTCAGTCATGTTAATCCCCTTATGTCTTTTGGTATGCTTATGATGAAACAAGCTCCTCCCAAGTCTCCTTCTTCCAAATAAATTTCTCCACCAATATCTTGCAGCACTTGCCTTGATAACGCTAATCCCGTACCGCGGTGCTGCCCTTTTTTTGTAGAAAAACCTTGTTCGAATAGGTGCGGATAGTCCTGATCTTTTATTCCATTGCCCGAATCCTCTATCTCAAAGATGACATCATCACCCAAATCAGAAAAGAAAATAGAAACCTCCCTTTTCCTGTCTTTATATTCTCTGACTTCATCCAATGCATTTTCAATAACATTGCCTAAGGCTGTTAAAATCGCGTCCTTTTGGTTCACATTTAACGGAAAATTAAGATGGCTATCCTGGTGAATCGATAAGGATATACCCAACTCTTGTGCTTGATTAAATTTCCCCTGTATTAAAGCCTGGATTAAGGGTTCGGATACTTTTTCTGTTAAAAATTTTAACCGCTTACTTTGAAGGTTATTTTCTTTTTTTATAAACTCAATCGCCTCTGGCAACCGATTATGAATCAATAATCCGAGGATGATATGGAGCTTATTTGAATGTTCATGCGTCAGGGCTCGTTGGGCGTTCGCATATTGCTTGATTCGAGACAATTCCTCTGTCATCATCTGTAGTTCGCTTTTTTTACGAAAAGTAAAAACAGCTCCAGTGATTGAATCATCACTATATAATGGTGTTTGGTTAACAAGGACAATATTTTCGCCTAGGACCATTTCCCTGTCATTAAACTTCTCTCCAAAAGAATGAAAACCCGGTATGACCTCTTGTATCGATGTACCAAGATAATCTTTTTGTCCTTCATTGCTAATTATTTGTTTTGCAGCTGAATTGGTGGCTTGGATGATTCCTCTGTTATCAATTGCGATAATCCCTTCATGTGTGGATTGTAAAATCGCCTCGTTTTGTAAATACAAATAGGAAATTTCTTCTGGTTCTAAATGAAACAAAACCCTTTTAATATAAGAGGAAATCACAACGGCTCCAATCATCCCAATTAGTAACACAATCCCAAGTGTATACCAAATGGATTTGCTTTGATCTGTAATAATGTTCTGGACATTATCATTCAAATATCCAACGGAAACGACACCAACGATTTCCCCATCTAAGTAGATTGGCACCTTCCCCCGAATGGATAAACCAAGTGTACCGCTCTTTTTTGAAACATATGATTGTCCAAAGACCAGAGCTCGATCATTATCTCCCCCCACCATTTTTTCTCCAATCCGGCTGGGATTTGGATGAGAGTATCTGATTCCTTGACGATCCCCAACAACAATAAATTCAGCTCCGGTTTTTTCTTTAATGGGTGTCACAATGCCCTGGATAACCGAGGAGGGATCTTCCAATTGAAAAGCTTTCTTGATTTCGGGCATATTGGATATACTATGGGCCAAATTCAACGCCCGTTTCCCTACCTGGTCTTCAATGATATTGGAAATGAACTGATTGAGGAATATGACGAAAATGGAGAAAACCCCAATAATTAACAAGGTCATCAGCGCAATCATTTTTAGCCTTAAATTAAATTTCACTTTTGGATACAATCCTCGTTTTTTATGATTTCGCAAAGTATTTTCCATACTGTTTTCTCACCTGACCTGGTAGTTAATTGAATAGTGATGGATTGATGATAGGTTCACAGTCGTTATTTTAGCTAGAAAGGGAGTTTCCCCTTGTCTGATTATAGTATTCTTCTATATTGTTGGCTACATAATAAAAATCATTTACAGCTTTGTAATAGGGAATAGTAGACTCGATGACGTAATCGAGTAGGAGGGGGTGACTAACCCCCGACCTCTCACACCACCGTACGTACCGTTCGGTATACGGCGGTTCACTTAGGTATGACGTAAGTAATTGTATCTATTTACTAGACTTTTCAGCTTATGTTTTCGCCAAAATTCTAAATTAAGCGTTGTGTTTAAAATAGGACTATTAGAAATGCGCCAGTATTTCTTACGTGAATTTCCCCATTCAAAGGCTTTTTCTTTTGGAACTCCTAAAGAAATGAGCCTTTTTACTTTGGTTTTAGGTAGTTTCCATTGTTTCCACAGGCACATCCGAAGTCTTCTTCGAATTGTTTCATCTAGTTGTTTAAAGGGAGTTGGCGTATCGGCCAACGCAAAATATCCGCACCAACCTACAAGGTATTCATTTAATTTCTCAATGCGTAATTCTATTGAGATGGATTTCGACCTTGATGTCAGTTCTTTTATTTTATTTTTAGCTCTCTTTATACTCTCTTTTGCGATACGGATTTTAGGATTCCGGTGTGATGTGAAGCTAAATCCAAGAAACTTTCGTTTCCACGGTCGTTCTACTGCACTTTTCCCCTCATTCACTTTTAGCTTGAGTTTCTTCTCAATGAAGGCAGTTATAGAGCTTTTAACACGTAAACCTGCTTTCTTGGTTTTAACGTAGATATTACAGTCATCTGCGTAACGGACAAATTTATGTCCCCTTCTCTCTAGTTCCTTGTCGAGTTCATCTAGCATAATATTGGACAATAGTGGACTAAGTGGTCCACCTTGAGGAACTCCTTCTTCACTGATAATCTCCACTCCGTTTATCATAATTCCCGATTCTAAGTATTTTCTAATTAACTTTAGAAGCGTCTTATCTTTAACTCTTTTCGCCAAGAGTCCCATAAGCATATCGTGATTTACTTTGTCGAAGAACTTTTCTAAATCCATATCTATTACCCATCTATAGCCCTCTTCTATATATGTCCTTGCTTTCCTAACAGCGTCATGTGCTCTTCTTCTAGGTCTGAACCCGTAGCTATTTTCGGAAAAGGATGGGTCATAGATTGGGGTTAATATTTGGGCTATCGCTTGTTGAATCAAACGATCTGTCACGGTAGGAATTCCTAATAAACGTATGCCGCCATTCGGTTTCGGGATTTCGACACGTCTGACTGGCATAGGCTCATAAGTTCCAGTCTCTATTGAATTTCGGATTTCTTGCCAGTTTTGTAGAAGATGCGCTCGTAGGGATTTTACAGGCATTTCATCTACACCGTGGCTACCCTTATTCTTTTCGACTCGTTTTAATGCCGAAAGTAGATTTTCCCGCGACAGTAGTCGTTCCATCATTCCGATACAATCCTTTCTCGTGAATATACGTTCTGATTGTGCCACTGCTTATTCCACCCTCTTAAAGTCCCCAGTGGAATTCACCACGTCCTCCTTCAAGTAAGTCCATTAATGGATTGTCTGTATCATCATAACCAGTGAACGCCTAGTGTATATTCTTCCTAAATGTTCAGTCCTTCCTTAACTATCTATAGCTAGTCAAGTACTATGACCTCTGCTGACTTCTGACTGCTCAGCTACTCTTCTCAGAGTAGTTTACCGAGTGTGCTCGGCTTTCCAGCCAGACCTCCCCAGGTAAGAGTACAGTCTTTCCCTCCATCTATCTGCTCCATTTACTCTGTATCACCTTCGGCAGAAAGGACTTTGTTTTGTTTAGCAAACTCATCCAATGATACCTAGCCTTATATGAAGTTCGTGTTCCTCAGACCGGAGGTTTGCCGCTCGCTTCCTTCAGATTCCGCGTCACCACGGACACCCTTGCGTTAAGCTACTGCTACTTCTGCCTTCACAGTTCGGGACTTGCACCCTATAGACTGGACCCATGCTGGGCGCACTAAAAAATCCCCTGTTCCAAATTGCAACAGGGGATTTTTGTATTTAGTGATCTAAAAGGAGGGCCACAGTAGAAGGCTCTTCCCACTTTAGTCTTCACTCCGAAATAACCGGAAAACTCCCAAACTCCTTCTTCATCTCCCGAAACATAATCACACCATGCCCTCTCTTAAGCTCAAAATCTAGCCAATTTTCGTGACAGTTCAATGGGGTTTGCTGAAAGGTGTTGGTAAAGAATTCGATGGCCTCTTGCTCGCTGTAAGCATAGATAAAGACAAAGTCCCCATGCTCTACACTATTTTTTGTGCAGCTTCTTCGCTTTGGTTGTATTCTTCTTTTTGAATCCTCTTCATTCGAATTGGTGCGTAAATTAATACAGCAATCAGGACCAATCCTAGATAACCAATCAGCGGGTAGAAGTAACTAACAAGATCTGTGAACCCGACGAAACTAGCGGCAAATGCCACAATCATGGTTCCAACGAAAAACTTTTTAAAATTTGGAGTTCCCACCTTGGAGAAACGAGCCACAAAGGAGTAGAACATGCTGATCGCTGTACTGAAAATCATCGCAAATAGAACGATCGACATAATGGTGCCAAGGACAGGTGAAAGATTATTAACAATCCTTAGCATCGGCATGTCCATGCCTGCAACACTTTCAATCTTTGAAAAAATAGCCAGATGGCTCACCAGGATGAGAATGCCAAGCCCGATTCCTCCGACCAAACCACCTAATGCCGCTGTTCTTCTGTTGTTTTCCGCTCCACCCATCACGATGGCCATCGATGCCCCTACCGCCGTGTTAAAGGACACATAATTGATGCCAGAAATAAACCAATTTGGCAAAGTAGTCGGCTGCTCCTGGGCGATAGAATCCAAAGCGGCGAATGATCCATCCATATTCATGAAACTATAGATAGAAATAATAGCGACAAATAAAATCAAAAATGGGGTAATTCCGCCAATGATTCCTACCACACGGTCAACCTTCAACATTCCGGTCAGAAGGATAAGAAGCGTCATAACACTTGTTCCCACAATGACAGGAACACCAAATTGCTGATTCAAGTTTGACCCAGCACCCGCTATCATCACAACGCCTACACCAAACAAAGTAAAGATTAGAATATAATCGATAATGGCCCCTAAATACCTGCCGCTAATTTTATAGATAACATCTTTATGTGATGAGGTGTTCATGCTGCTGCCCAGCCATACAAGCGTCATCCCAGCAAAGGCAAATAAAGCGGTCGCAACCACAGCACCAAAGATTCCCATAAAACCAAAACTAGTAAAATATTGGAGAACCTCCTGCCCCGAAGCAAATCCAGCGCCTACAATCACTCCAATAAAAGCACTCCCAATTTTCAGAACTCTTTTCATAAAATCCCCCCTCAAGTTGTCCATTTGTTCAGTATATAGTAAAAATTCGTACGGGTCACGGGGGTTCTGCTGACTCATAAAAGCATGGGGACGGATTTGCTGCTTCAAGAGAAGCAGCAAATCCGTCCCGTCATTTTATAGTCCGCCACAGTTGGGAGGTGTATGATTCTGATCGCCCTCCGCGAAATCGCAGCCTTCTGCCACGGATTCCAGCCCGTAGCCTGTATCGCTGATCTCATATGACTGTTCATTTTTGGCCTTTTCTTGGTTTCTTTCGGTTTTTTCTTTAGAATCTCTCATTGCTTACCTCCAGAGTTTTTATGGGTAGTTTTCTCTAAGAGGAATATCCTATTCGTACGATGGAGATTCATTCAAATGAGGCTCTTCCGCCATTCCAGACGTTCCTTTTCTTCTATCTGCTTTTCCAGCGTTTCATCCCAGCGCCCAAGCCAATGATTCCAGACACGCGCGTAATAGATGTCCTGTTCCTTATTATATAAAAGGAATTCCAGACAGGGAACGTGCTCAACCTCCTGCTGATCAAAGCTATTAACAGCTCCCACAACGGTTTGGAATCCGTCTTCGTCCACTCCAGTATCCCTTTCGGCGAGAACCTGTAAAATTTGGTCCTCGTCTATAAGATTGTCATCATCAGCATACCGGTAAAGGGGCAGCTCTACATTACCTTCAGGCAAAAGCTCGGTCATCCCTGGCCAAATCTCATCGTGGAGCGGGCTGTAGGAAAGCTCTGCCGACTCTTCTTTCAATTCCTCTTCCATGATTCCAGTATTCACCTGCTCCTGCCCTTTCGAGGTCAGCTGGTAGATCCCTTTTTCCAGGGAAATTAAGCCCATTCTCTGCATTTTTTTCAGTAAATCTTCAATGAACAGTTCTTCCACTAGCAGCAGTTCAGACAAATTGGCGGCGCGCCTAATCTGGGCCTGCTTAAACGTGAGGAGCATCATCTTCATGAGAATGTCCATTTTCGATCGTTTGACGCGATGAAAGGCGACAGAATAAATGATTACCGGAATATGCCAGATATCCGCCTTCTTGATTGTGACAGCTGGATTTTCAAGTAATTTCGAGCGCAGCCGCTTTACTAATTTATCCACGTACACCGACCCTTTCTATCGTCCTCAGCCCATCCTGCTTTTTGGCGGTTTCCAGAACGTGAGTATACATTTGCTTTGCGCCCCCATGTTTCGTTCGCTCTGTAAACATTTTCGTGCTGCCAATCATCACAAGCAGCTCCCTTGCTCTCGACAAAGCCACATTCAGCCTGCGGTAGTCTTTCGCAAAACCGATGTCATCCTGCTTATGATCGTGATTACGCACCATACTTAACAGAATCACATCCATCTCCATGCCCTGGAATCGGTCCACGGTCCCGGTACGGATGGTTAAGTGTGGCAAACGCAACTCCTGTTGGAGCATGCGGTCAATTCTTTTCACTTGTTCCCCATAAAAGCTGATAACCCCAACGCTTTTCTTTTCATCCTCTTCCATTCTCCCAGCTTTCTTTGCCTCAGCCGCCGCCTTATCCAATTCCTTCAGCAAGTCGCCGATCCGCTCCAATTCAGCCGGATTATAGAGGCTTTTACCGCCTTTCATTCTTTCTTCAAAAAATACAGGCTCATTCGGCATATCCATCCAAAGGAGATGGTTATTCCGCTGAATGAGCGGCGATGACAGCTTGTGGTCGCGATCTCGATCGGATTCGGGTAAGCCGCATTGAAGCTGTTCATTTTCTTGCTTATAAAATGGCGTAATGGTTTCCATAATGTTTTCATGCATCCGGTATTGAATGGCAAGCATTGTTTTATTGCTTTGCGGCAGGTTCTTAAACAACCGCTCAAACAGCGACTCATTCAACAGTTTTTTCAATTCGGCCTTTCCTTCAAAATCTTCACTTTCCTCCGCCATTTCCTGCAAGGTTTCCTCCAGGGTATCGTTCCCCAAAAGAGGCGGCAGCTGGTGATGGTCGCCGACCAGAATCACTTTTTTTCCTTTCAGCATCGGCAACAGGAGCTCCGGCGGAGTTGCTTTTGATACTTCATCAATGATGACAACATCAAAAACAGGGTAGCTTTCAATAAAATCTTTACGGGCGGAAGCCACACATGTTGTCCCAATTACATTGGCATGCTTCACATAAAGCTTTCGGATTTCATCCAGGTCATGGTCATTTGCCTCTTCCAGTAAGGAACGCCACATTCCCTGGATGGACTGGAACAGCGGCAGTTTCTCCTTTTCCTGTTTCAGCGACTCCCGGGTAAAAGAAAGGCTCGCCAGTTTCTTTAATACCTCTTCGTGCTCCTGTTCCGGTTTTGAAGATAGGATTTCATTCAGCGGCGTCAGTTCATTTTCTTTTTCTTTAAGCATCCTGGAGAGTTCTGCAAGACGGGCTTCAATTTGGGTTTGTTTCAGCTCTGCTTCCTGCAACTGACAAGCTTCCTGTTCACGTTTTTGGCGATTGCTACCAACCCGAAGTCTTGCTGCCTCATACTGCTCTTTCTTTTTCTGGAGTTCCACCACTTTGGCTTGTTGTTGCTGCAGCAATTCCCTTGCATTTGGAATAATTTCAGATGAAACCATCATTTGTCTATGCTTGTTTTCCAATGAAGTCAGCTTGGAAGTCTGCTCGTCCTTCTCTCTCCGATATTTCTGCAGCATCATCTTGTTCTCGCCCAAAATCGGCTTAAGCTGGCTGATTAGCTCCTGTTTTAACTGCTCAATGGCTTCTTGCGCCATTTTTTTATCACTGTCATTCAGCTTTAACTTATCGGCTTTTTGCCAGATATAATATCTCCGGCCATATAGTCCCTTGAGGTATGCTCCAATCCTCTGCGGGTGAATGCTTGATTTTGCTTTCAATTCACTTCTCAGTTTGTCTAAAATCTGGTCGATTTCGATAGCCGTCGCTGCAACGGGTGCCGTGTCTTTCAATTGCTGCAGGTGTCCGAACTTCTCTCCCAACAGCTTTTCAAGATAAGAGATCGCGGAGGTTAATTTCTCATGATATTCCTTCAGCTTGTCGAGCTGTTTCATTCTTTCACGAAGATGATCGAGCCTTGAGATTACAGACTCAACCTTCAAAGACCGGGTGAAGTTTTGCTCCAGAATAATCCACTTCAAGCTGTCGATTTTTTTGGCGGCTTGTATTCTTTCTGTTAGAGCATCTTTCTGGTTGGCAACCTCTTTCCATTTTTCAAATTCAGCAGAAATCTGGTCTTTCATTTGCTTTGTTTCATTGACTTCGCCTTCAAGCTCCTGAATGTCTACACTGTCTTGCAGCTTCACAATCTCTTGCTGGATGGCTTCCAGCTCTTTTAGGATTCTTTCACCATCAGGCTCTTCAGCGAGGAATCTTTCGTCTTTTTCAAAGATGTCATTCAACAAAAGAAGCGACTGTTGTATTTTCTGGATAAGCTGCTGAACTGCCTGCTCCTCCTGTTCAGCAGCATGGATATCCTTTTTATGATGATCAATAATAGACTGAATGTCGTTAGACTCCTGCTGCGCTTTCTGTTTCGTTTCAAGTTCCGCTTCCACACGTGCAAGCTCTTGCTGGAGCCTCTCATGTTCCTGTTCATTCGCCGCCCATTCCGCTTCTATCTGTGTTTCACGTTGTTTCCGATTTTCGAATTGGCTGGAAACTTCCTTTAACGTATGGTCTTTCCAATATTGTCCGACATTTTCCTCAATGAACTTTTTGCCTTCTTCTTCAATGCTTTCCGTACGCCCGACCCGGAGAATCCGGATATCCTTATTGGCCAGCAACCGGCCAAGGGCATTGTCGACCGCCAAATTTGACTGGGAAGCAACGAGAGTTCGCAGCCCCGCCTTCGCATTTTGCAGGCAGATTTCAGAAATAACGGTTGTCTTCCCTGTTCCCGGTGGTCCCTGAATGACATATAAGTCTTCAGCACTCATAGCGCCTGTGACCGCTGCCTGCTGGAACTCGTTCAATCGATTATGAAACTGAAGATTTGCCTGCTTTTTAATCTCTTTAACCGGCGGCTTGTTTTCAAATAAAAGGCGTTCTAGCTCAGGATTCGCCGCCAAACCATTTTCCAATTGCTTAAACCCTTGCCGCAGTCTTTTCACCTGGCTTAATGTTGCAAAGTTGCTAAAAGTAACTTCCCTTGGATGCTTATCAAGCCGCTGCCTGCGGGCCTGTTCCTCCATATAACCGTGTAATTCCACCTCAACAGTGGAGGCCGAACGATTCGCTTTCAGGACTTTGCCGATATCCTGGTCGATGCCCTTAAGCTTGACACTCATATCCTTGAGCGACTGCCATTCCTTTTCATTCATCTGGCAGCCCGTTATTTTGACGCGGCTGAAATTATCGTTGAATATAAGCGCGGAATAGCGCGATGTGATATCTGGGATATCCGCGGACTGCTCCTGAATTTTCAGGTACCCTTCCCAGCTTGCAATCCGCTTTTTCACATACGTGGAACTTTCCTGGGCAACCGGCATGTTGTGAATGGAGTTCAGTAACCCATGTGAAATCGGTCCACTGCTTTGAGCATTCAAGTCAAACGCGAGATCTGCCGGAATGCGCCAATTTGACGCCAAAGGGATATGAGCCGGTCTCGTCGTCACATTCGTCGCAACAAATCGATTCGGTTTCACCAAACAATGTAGTACGACAACAAACCGATCTACCTTCTTTGCCAGCCTTTCGTTCCTCTCCATGTCAAAAAACAAGGCAGCCGAAACAAGGCCATCCGCTGATTGCGGATACTTTTCTATATAAACATAGAAGGATTTCTCCAATAAAAAAAACGATCGCTCATCTACCCCAAGCTCTCGCATTCTATCCTTTGCCTTATTGGTCAAGGTTATCGGACAACGATATATAGTTTTTTGTGTCTTTATCATGTGTCCACCTGCTTTTTAATAACAACTAAAGGTTTAAATGGTTTATTAACCAATATTAAATAGTTTAATAACTAGGTTATTATAACATATTGGATGTGGGATGGAGGGACAGGGTTATTGTTCTAATTTTCAGTGGAGGCTATGGATAGGACCCCATAATCATATCTCTTCATTGAATCCACAAAAAGCCCACCTTTCGAAGACACATGGACGGTTCGAGACCAGTGAAAAAGTAGAGGTTTTTTCGAACCCAAACCTCATTTCTTCGAAATTTTTGGCTATCTTCCAAAAAAATAAGTGAATTGACACATATTTTAAACATTAAGGGGAATTGAAGTATCAATTCCTCCTCTATTAAGTAGTTGAAGCGGATGCAAGTGTTGCAATCCGCTTCAAGTTTACTGCTATGGCAGCTAATTTAGATTGTTTGGACACACTTAATAGACCATACCCCCTGGCTCGGGAGAGGCCATGAAATCTTTTGAGCTCAGAATTCTTTCCTTCAATAGAGGCTCTCTTCCTGTATTTTTTTTTGAACTCCTCAGTCTTTTGATACTGAGAAATCTCATAAAATTCAGCTGTGTTCAATCCAACAGCAAGAATTCTTCTTGCACTCTTTTTAGCACATAAATCATGCAAAGGACAAGATTTACATTGGTTAATATCAAAATAGTATTTATACCCTGATCTTTCACCACCTTTTCTTTGAGATGTAAAATGCTTCTTTTGGACAGTTGTGTTTCCTTGACTACACATCCATTCATCAGAATCTTTATTGTAACTAAACTCACTTTCATCCAATCTATAAACAACAGCACTGACAGGAATATAGGCATTAGCTTCAAACGATGCAATATCATCCAGAATTGGTTTTCTAAAATAAGCTTTGTCCCCATAAACTTCTTTTACTGTTATTCCGGATTCTAATGTGTCATTTAACATTTCTTTAGCGTAGTTCCCATCTATATAGGCTCCATCCGCTGTACGAACAGAAGTGATAAGACGTTCATCTGTGGTCATAACAAATTCAGTTTTATATCCATAGAAATCTTGGTGCCTACTTTTACGTCCAACTCGTGCATCTTCATCAATAATGGAACGAACACCTTTTTGTTGAAGAAATTTTGGGTCACTAATAATTTCTATTGCTTTTTGGATTGTTTGATAGGTCTTTTGATCTGCAGGCGTGGACTGATTTTCAACAATATCAATAACAGTTTCTATGTAGTCTTTCATAACAGCTTTTGCTTCTTTGTGATCTTCAATCTCTTCATAGTTGGGAGCTTCAGGTAACTCACAAAGAGTTTCACCCTTTTCAACTTCAAAAGCTTGTTTAATTTTTCGGGCTAAATGTTTCATAAGTCTTTCAGGTGTTTTCTTGATAGTGTTGGCTTCAATATGAGTAGCATCAATACTAACACTGTTTCCTTTAATAAGTCCTTTTTCTACACATTGCTTAACAATAGTAGTCAAAATTTTATCTAAAGGTTTATCATCTGGGAAACGTTTTGTGCGAAACTTTGAGAGTAAACTCTTGTCTGGAAGAGTATCTTCAGGATCTAAGCCAAGAAAGAACAAATAAGCCAGGTTGTAACTGGCTTCCTCAATCAATTTCTCGTCAGAGTGATTGTATAATTCCTGAAGGAATAGGAGCTTACACATTAATTGAGGTTCTTTAGCTGGTCTTCCAAAGGTTTCGCAATAATATTCCTTTAGTAAATCATTAATAAAACTAAAATCTATTACACTAACAATTCTCCTGAGTATATGATTTTTTGGAATTTTATCGTATAATACAGAATGAAAGCTATATTGCTTTGGCTCTTGTCGAAGCATATAAAAAACCCCCTATGGTTTGGTGTCTAGTCAACATCCATTATACCATTTAGGGGGTTTTTTATGTTTTGAAAACCCAACGGTTTTCTAACTTCTACAAAAACCCAAACTTACCGGAAATTCCGAGACTTTTTCACTGTTCTCGGACGGTTCCTAGGTCCCATTCAAGTAAAAGGAGAGATGGAATGTGGCTTTACGCATTTTTTATGCTTATTACTTTCAATATAAATGATTCACTGTGGCTGAAGATATAAGTGTCATGCATTGGTAGCATTCCTTTACTTTATAATTTTTTTGTAGGCTGGATAGCGATGAGAAATATGTGTTTATGCGGGACAGACGAACCGTCCCCATGTTTCCTTTGAAAAGAATGACTCCGACATAGACATCAAACTCGATGCTACAACCGGAGAAGTCTTGGAAATAGAAGACTAAGATAGAAAAAGGGCCAGGCACATACGCGGATAGTGCCTGGCACCATCAATTTTAAACTTCTATTTTATTTATTTGAGTAACTGTGGAAACTTTGGCAACGAAACGTCGGTCCTATGTTTCTATTGCTCCTATTCTATTATCAAACATACCTAAACAGAGAACTTCCAGAAAGAAAAAGTGGAATCCGATACTGGGCATCTCCGGATTCCAACTTTTCAAAACCTATATAAAAACGAGAACACTATCTATTCTCTATAACATCTTCGGCCTTACGTAACGCCGCTTCTACAACCTGGTCCATATTATAATATTTATATTCTCCTAAACGCCCTCCGAAGATCACATTGCTTTCCTTCTCAACCAGTGTTTTATATTTTTCATACTGCGCACTGTTTTTATCATCATTGATCGGGTAATATGGTTCATCTCCTAGTTTCCACTCCACACTGTATTCCCGAGTGACGATTGTTTTCGGTTGAGTTCCGAAATCAAAATGTTTATGTTCAATGATTCGTGTATACGGTGTCTCGCGATCGGTGTAGTTTACGACCGCATTGCCTTGGAAATTGTCCTTATCCAGCACTTCTGTTTCAAACTGCAAACTTCTGTACTCGAGCACACCAAACTGATAATTAAAATAAGCATCAACAGGACCAGTGTACACGACTTTCTCTGCAAGACCATCCCAATAGCTTTTATCCTCTAAATAATCCGTATTTAGTTTTACATCAATGTCTTCAATCATTCGCTCAACCATAGCTGTATATCCGCCAATGGGGATCCCTTGATAAGGATCATTAAAATAATTATTATCGTATGTAAATCTCACCGGCAATCTACGAATAATAAAGGCTGGAATTTCTGTACAAGGACGGCCCCATTGCTTTTCTGTGTAGCCGCGAATGAGTTTTTCATATACATCTCTGCCGACGAGGTTAATCGCCTGTTCTTCCAAGTTTTTCGGGTTTTCAACGTAGCTTTCCCTTCTCTGCTGTTCAATTTTCTCCTTCGCTTCATCTGGAGTTGTAACACCCCACATTTTATTAAACGTATTCATATTAAACGGCAAATTATAGATTTCACCATAATAATTAGCAACCGGGCTATTCGTATAGCGATTGAATTCAGCAAACTGGTTCACAAACTCCCATACCTCTTTGTTGTTGGTATGGAAAATATGTGCCCCATATTTATGTACATGTATATCTTCGACTTTCTCTGTATAGATATTTCCAGCAATATGGCTCCGTTTATCAATCATGAGGCAGGATTTTCCGGCTTTTTTAGCTTGATGGGCAAACACCGCCCCATAAAGACCTGCTCCAACAATCAGAAAATCATATTTCGTTTCCATGGTCGCTATTCTCCTAATCCTTTTTATCTATTTTCCACCTATTTCTTTTTAAATATAATCTTTTTAATAGAAAACAGCTTCAGTATGAAACTGAAACTGTTTTCTCTTTGAATATTAGTTAAATCCTACAACTTTTTGTGATATTTTGTAGGCTCCTACAGAAATACTCCGTCCTGCTCGACCCGGTAAGTTCAACAATTGGCCCATCATGCCGTATCTAAGTTGATGATACAATTCATGATCCGTTTCCTTGATATATTTCCATAATTCTTTTTTCTTGTTCAAATTCTCTTCCGTGCCTGAACGAATGAGCAAAATGGCTGAAACGACCGTTACAATTTCTAGATGGTGAAGCATATATTCACGAAGCTTTTGGTCCTGAATACTGTTAATCTCAACTTGATCAATCATCAGCTTATTTACTTTAATCTGTTGGTCAATTCTTTTGATCATGACCTTTTCGTTCACCGATTGATCGTCCCTGCCAATAAAATATCGATAGAAATCTACGTTCAGATAATAGATATTTTTAACATATTCAAGTGGTTGATATACATATAGATTGTCAACATAAAAGGTATGCTTCGGAAGTTCAAGTCCGCACTCTCTGAGGATACTTGTTCGATAAATCACAGCGTGCATCAAAAGATACTGCCCTTTACGGAAACGCTTGATGTCCTTCCAAGTGAAAATTTCTCCTTCGGGAAGAACATTTTCATATTTCATCACTTTTTTATATTTTGCGCCTTCTTTTTCATAGACAAAATTGCTAATCATCATATCCACCGATTGGTCTTCCGTAGCAAATTTTGCCAAAGTATCTAAGATTTTGAGATAGGCTCTTGTATCAACCCAATCATCACTATCAACAACTTTAAAATAAGTTCCTGATGCATTTCTGATTCCTGCGTTGACCGCTTCACCATGTCCCCCATTTTCCTGATGAATCGCTTTGATAATAGTTGGATACTTTTTAGCATATTCATCAGCAATTTCTGCTGTTTGATCAACCGAGCCATCATTTACTATCAGTATCTCTACGCTTTCTCCACCAGGTAAAAGTGACTCGATGCAATACTTCATATAATCTTGTGAATTATAGCAAGGAATGACTACTGATAATAATTTCATTAAGACCCCTACCTTTATTTTTAAGCCTGTTTTTCAGGCTCTTGCTTGAAAATAATTTTAAATATTGGGAAGAAAACCCAGAATGAAATCGCGCTATTGATGACCATCGTGATCACATCTGCCGTTGTTTCCCCGACTGCGCCCATTCCCCATGTATTCATTAACAAATTATAGATTGGCGCCTTGTAGAACCCTTGTGCTGCCGCAGCACCAATTGTGATCCCAATATACGCAACAAAATACCAAAAAGCAGCTTTCCAAACGTTACTGTTGGATTTAAAGGTAATGCTTCTCTGTGCGAAAAAGTTAAGAATCTGTGCAATCGCAATAGTAATTTGAACGGCAAGGAAGTAGGCAAGCCCACCACCACCTCCGGATCCAAGGGACCCTGCAGCATAATCGAAAACATAATAAGGACTGCCATCAAAGTTTGTTCCAAACTGTAATACTTGGAAACTAGTCGTAACTAACGCTGTTTGTGCGAATATACTTTTAAAAACGGGCATCAACACAAGTTGCAACACCGTTATTCCGTTACTCAACATAAAAAACACTAGGAATTGTGCAGTATTCGGATGCTTTTCCTTATAGCTATTCCAAACATCTATTGGTTTTCGTAAGAGTTTTAACATATTTTGATTGTTGTGGCCCATACCATTTTACATCTCCTCTGCTGGCTTCGCTATGGAACTTTTCTCCTTTGTACTTTTGATCATCTTGCGTCTTTCCTTTAAAACATGTTTCACACCTTTAAAGAATTGACCATTTACGATCATCAAGATTCCATCCAACATCGGCATATTTATCACTCCACCTGTCATTCTCGCTACGCCCCTAAACGGCATATGATAGATGGACATCATGATAATATTAGCGGTGCTTCTCTTTCCGATTTTTCTTAAAAACCAGTGCGCAAACCGAATCATTTGAAACGCAAACCTTGCACTTGCTCCCTTTGCATACTGACACTGCGCAATCGTATCGTTGTACCCAAGCGGCTGCGAACGGTCCCAAGTAGCAACAGGGACCTTAAACCCTAGAAGTTGTTCGAACTCGGCTTGGCTTACGTTGTTTGCTTTTCCAGAGTAATAGGATGGAAGGTTTGTGCTGTCATACGGAAGGGGCGCTTTCGTCCCTTCTATAAAAATAGTTTCCTCCACTCGAATATCCTCAACGGACGAACCGACCCAAATTTTATAATTCGCTTCTTCGATTTCCCAATCATTCGTTTTCACGTTAAAATAACGGAATGTTTTATCATCAAAAGGAATGGTCACTGTTTTTGTCTCACCAGGTTGTAAGAATACTTTCGTAAAACCTTTTAATTCTTTTTTCGGCCTAAAAATATCTTCAGATTGACAACCAACATAAAGCTGTGCAACTTCACTTCCCGCCATACTGCCTGAGTTGGTCAAGTTAAATGTGACTCCATCTTTACTCACTTGAAGATTGGAGTATTCAAAGGTTGTATAACTTAGTCCAAATCCAAATGAAAATAATACATTTACATTTGCTGTATCATAATAGCGATAGCCAATAAACGGACCTTCACGGTATTCAACACTAACCTCTTTCCCAGGGAATTGGTAGAAAGAAGGGGTATCTTCATATTTAATTGGATAAGTCTCAGCAAGTTTTCCAGATGGATTTACTTCACCAGACAATACCCGTAGGATCGCTTTGGCGCTTGCCTGCCCGCTTAAATATCCATGAACTACCCCTTTTACTTTATCAATCCAAGGCATTTCAACTGCCGCACCAGCAGAAAGAACCACAACGATTTTTTGGTTAGTATTATATAGCGCGTTTAGTAACTCAATCTGGTTTTCTGGAATGCTCATGTTTTGTCTGTCTAACCCTTCAGCTTCCGTCACTTCATCCAAACCAATATATAAAAGAACAACATCTGCTTTTCTTGCAAGTTCGCATGCTGCATCTATTTTTTTCTGACTTTTTTTGCCGTATCGGTCAAAACCAGGTTCAAATCCAATGCTCTCAAATCCGCAATCGCCGATACAATCTAGGGTACTATCTAATTTTGTCGGGTTTACAATGGATGAACCGGCGCCTTGATAACGTGCTTCTTTCGCAAAATCTCCAATAATCGCGACTTTCTTTCCTTTTTTAATTGGCAAGATCTCTTCTTCGTTTTTCAAAAGAACGATGGATTCTTCTGCAACCTTTTGTGCAAATCGATGATGCTTTTCCTGATCAATTTCTTTATGAGTTTTCTTAAAAACTTCCTCAGTAGTAAAAATAAGATCAAGTAATCTGTCTACATTCTCATCTAATACTTCTTCTTTAATTTTACCGGTTTTAATAGCTTCGATAATTTCTTCGTTCGTCTCACCTGCCGTCGTCGGCATTTCAAGTTCATTCCCAGCAAGTAACCCTGCTACCCGGTCATTACTTCCGCCCCAATCCGTTACGACAACACCCTCATAGTTCCATTCATCCCGCAGAATATCTCGCATCAAATGCATGTTCTCATTTGTATAAGCACCATTTAACATATTGTAAGCAGACATAACCGTCTTCGTCTTGCCTTCTTTTATCGCGATTTCAAATGCAGTTAAATAGATTTCCCGTAGGGTTCTTTCATCGACAATCGTATCAATTGCCATCCGTCTTTCTTCCTGATTATTGACAGCAAAGTGCTTCACACAGGCAGAAATTCCATGTGATTGAATTCCTTTAATCATCCCTGCAGCCAGTTTACCGGCAAGATAAGGGTCTTCACTAAAATATTCAAAGTTTCTACCGGCTAGTGGGTTTCTCTTCATATTGATTCCAGGTCCAAGAAGAACGTTCACTTTCTGTGCAACTGCTTCTTCCCCTAGGTACTCCCCCATTTTCTCTCCTAGCTCTTCATTCCAACTATTTGCTACGGTTGCAGCTGTCGGGAAACAAGTTGCAGGTATACTTGCATTAAGTCCAAGATGATCTGCGGCGGCTGCTTGTTTTCGAATACCGTGTGGTCCGTCTGCGAGAAACATGTTATTGATTCCAAGACGATCTATATTTTGTGTCTGCCAAAAATCTTTACCAGACATTAGGGATGCTTTTTCTTCCAAAGTCATCTTACTAATTAAATTCTTATATTTCATCTCTAATCCTCTTCCTGTGGTTTCGGCGGTACCTCAGAATGAAGTACCGCCGATTTTTTGTTTTTATCCGTCTGACACCGTTTCGCTACTACTTAGTTTTTATTTGCAATCTTGCGAGATTTCCTGTAAATCATGATTGCTCCCACTACCAAAATGGCACCCAAGACTACATCGATAGCAATTGCCACTTTCTGCCAAGGCTTCATCCCAACCTCAACGTTGCCATCTTCATAAACCCAGCTGTTTACAACTGTATACATAATATTTTTAGAAGCATTACGCATTTGTTTAACAGAAGTCGGGTGGTTCGGGTCTTTTACATTGTTTTGCTCTCCATCAAACGTCGACAACATGGCATCGACACCATTCGCAAGTGCCATATCCGCATTCATAAAGCCATGTCCATTGTTTCGGAAAAAGTCAGTTAACGCCATCCCCTTAAAGCCCCACTCATCACGTAGAACGGTATTCATCAACTGACTGTTTTCTCCAACCCATTTGTGTCCAAGGAAATTCCAACCAACCATAAGAGCATCAACAGTACCTTCTTTTACAGATAATTCAAATGGTTTTAGGTAAATTTCACGGATCGCCTGTTCATTCGACCAGACACTAACCATCTTTCCGTTTGTATCATACAAAGCAAAATGCTTCATAAATGAGTACACACCGTAGTTTTTAGCTCCTAAAATAGTATTTGCTGCAATCTTCCCTGCAAGGACGCCATCTTCGGAGTAGTATTCATAATTTCGACCACCAAAAGGTACACGATGCGTGTTCATTGCAGGAGCGTACCAGCCTGCAACATTCATCTCCTGGGCCATTTCCCCCATGCTCTCACCATATTTAAGAGCTAATTCTTCGTTCCAAGTAGCTGCAACCACTACCGCTACAGGAAAGCCAACAGAGCCAGCCTTCGTAAAGTTATTATTTAAAGCGGCAGGTCCATCAGCATCTACCGCATTCACTTTTTCAACAGATTCAACAGCAGGAGTTTGGTAACCTGACATTGCAATTAGATGCCTCATTTCGTCGACACTCATCTGATCAAGGAGTTTCTCCCAACGTGGATCGTCATAATCTGCCCCACGTAAGTCGGCAAGAACCATTCCATTGTCAGCACCAGTCGTCGGCATTTCATCGTCATCGTTCAGATATTGTGTATGATCAAAGTTGCTGTTCAGATTGTAATCTGAAGCAAACTCCTCAGGAAGGATTAGAGATTCTGGTGCAGCAGTAGCTTCCTCAAAGTTGGCAAAACCATCTTCACGGGAAAGATACGTCACTTCACCTGCTACCTCATCAAAACGATTCGTTGCCGTTAATAGGTCACTAGAACGTCCCTCTTCGCCATCATATACAATTGGAGAATCCACAGAATAAGTTTGTTCGTCAAGAATTGTATGGGAGTTGCTGTTGATGGAGATCCGATAATCACCAGCCTCCAATACATAGGCTTTTGCTCCTTTAGAATCGTAGGATGCCATCTCCTCAACATTAAAAGTAACGGTCAAAGTCTGCGACTCGCCTGGCTCCAAAGTTTTTGTCTTATCAAAAGCCACTAAATTTGCCGAAGCCTTTTCAATCCCACCATTTGTGTAAGGCGGATTATAGAAAACCTCTACCACTTCTTTTCCGGCAACAGAACCTGTATTCGTAACGCTTACATCAAAAGTAAGGATGCCTTCATTTTCAGAAACAGGACCCATTTCTTGTGTAAACGTCGTATAACTTAGACCATGCCCAAATGGATATTGAACTGTTTCTTCATAGTTTATTAAGCCCTCTGCCGCGGCTGTCTCATAATACTTATAGCCTACATAGATGCCCTCAACATAATTTATAAATGAAGGTGCAAAAATTTCTGGTTTACCAAAATTCATACCTTCAACAGCCAAATCAGCTAAGTTCTCATAAGGTCTTTTAACCCAGTTGTTCCACCATGGAGCTTTCGTGTGATCATAAACAAACGTATCTGCTGTTTTACCAGAGGGGTTAACCTCACCGCTCATGATTTGACCTAGAGCATTAAAACCAATATTACCAGGGCCCGGAGCCCAAATAACGGATTTAATCTGACTATATTCATCAACAAAGCCAACTTCCAAAGGATTGGCACCGTTATAAACAACAACCACATTTTCGAAGTTTTCAGTAACCATCTTCACCATATCTTCTTCTGTCTGGGACAATTGAAGATAATGCTCACCGGCTGAAAAATCCTCATATTCACTAGAGTTATGGTCAAAAGCGACTTCGCCTACATCATGAGGCATGTCATTATGCCCCTCCCCAGCCATACGTGAAAGTACGACAACTGCTACATCCGAAAAATCTTTTGCACCTTGGATAAGTTCTTCTGGATAGGTATTTACAGGAGGTTCCGGTAGTGTCCAACTTTGCTTTTGAATTGACATTTCCGGTCTCTCAGAGGTGTACTCATTATAAAAAGTAGCTAAATCTTCGTTTACAGTAAATCCAGCATTTTTAAGCCCTTCTGACAAACTAACAATCGGGTAAAGTTCATTAATCCCACCAGATCCAGCTCCTCCATAAAGAGGGTTAGAAGAGGCCCACCCAAATAGGTTTATATTTGTAGTATTATTTAATGGAAGAAGACCATCATTTTCAAGCAGAACAATCCCCTCTTGAGCTACCTCTTCCGCCACCTTCATAGCTTCAGCAGAGGTCTCATCGCTAATGGTACCGCTACCAGTTGAAAGCCCAATAAGTGTGGACATCGGGCCAAAACTAATCATATTCGCAATCAGTACAGTTACAAGAACCATAGCCAGTGCAGTCTGCCCACGAACAAGAAATCTTTTCGCGGGTACCATCTTGCGACAAACGATGATAATGACAATGCCAATGACGATTGCGATTCCTAAAGCGATTAAATATGGCGCACACAATGCCAAAATCGCTAAGACATCCGCCATTTCAATTTTTAACATTCTATTTTCCTCCCTTATATCGGTTAACAGCCCACGCTATGTGAGGGCTTACATAACGATTCTTGAAATGTTTTTTCATTTTTTTATGGATAATCCCATCTGTTATCTCTCTATTTCGTTATGTGTTTGAATTGTAACACGGTTAATTTCTCCGTGAGGAACCGTCGCATAAACTGTAGGTATTTTTGCACAAACGGTATTCACCGTCCTATTTTTTTGAAAAATAAAAAGGCTTAGACATACATATTGTGTATATCCAAGCCTTATTTTTTTCTAGTTCGATAAGGGAATTAAAATGGTTAGTTCAAACCAATTGTCTTTTTGATTTACATTTACAACGCCATCATACTTCTCTACCGCATATCGAATACTCTTTAACCCATAACCATGGTAATACGAATTTTCTTTAGTTGTTGCCGGTAAATCTCCTTCAAGTTTAAGTTCCCCTTCAAAATAATTTTCAAATCGAATCATAAGAAACCCCTTTTGAGAAAATACCGAAACATGGATTAATCTTTTTTCCTTTTCTTCAATTTGTTGTTCATATTCTATTGCGTTATCTAAGGCGTTTCCAAAAATGGTACAGATATCAATGACATCCATATCGTTTAACAATGTACCGTCCGCTACACAGGTTAAGGTAATATCATTCTTGATACAATAAATGTTTTTGCTTGCAAGTACTGTATCCAACACGGTGTTCCCTGTCTTGTACTGCGCTTCATAGAATTTGATTTCATTTTCCATCTTTGTCAAAAAGGCATTCCGCTTATCTGGATCTTGTTCTGCTCTAAGAGCGATAATTTGATTTTTTAGATCATGGTACTTATAGTTTATAATGTCTATGCTTTCTTTTGATTGTTGATATTGCACATATTGGTTCTGAAGAATATTTTGCACAGCTTCTAATTCACGCCTGATTCTAAACCCATTTAATTGAATATGGTATGCATATAAGATGGCAAACCCACCTAATCGACCAAAGTACGAATATTGAGGATATCTTTAGCATAATTCCCGCTAAAAGGTGTTCTTGAAGTGACAAAACTTAAATTGCTGATGGCAAAAACCGCTAGTCCTATCACTACTGTTGACCAAAACTCCCTCTGTCTAATATTCAATTTACCTTCTTCCGGTATATGGCGTTTTTCTAACAACCAGATTAAGAAAAAGGAAAGCCCGTATATAAAAACCAAAAGAAGCAGATCATACATCCCATCAATTTTCTCACCCATTAAGAAAAAGGAATGTACCTGCCATTCTAATGATGCCACAAGTTCTGCTGCAACAAATGCCCTAATGCTGAAATAACCTGCCTCAAGAACACTGATCTCGCAACTCATATAAATAAGAGAAAACATCATCCCTATCGCTACAATCATCGTTGGAATCCAAAAAGCAATTGGTAAGTCTTTTGTCAAAACCAAATAAACAGATTGTACAATCAGAAATCCTCCTGATAGAGTTAAGAGCTTCCATCCATTGAGTCGTTTTTTTAATATCGAGATGTAAATGATACAAGCGAGCCACTCAGCCAAGGCAGTATACAATCTTGGTATATCTGGTAGGACATCGGTCATTTTATCACTTCTCCCCAATAATTAGACAAGGCTTCCATGAACGGTTTCCTTTTGTTCCGGCTTACAAGCAAGTTTTCACCTCTAACTACAGCACAGCTCTCATTCATACCTTCTACATGTTCTAAATTTATCAAATAGCCTTTATTGCTACGAAAAAAATGATCGCTTGACAATTCTTTTTCCAATTCCTTCATGGTTCCTGTCCCAACAAATTCTCCTTCTTTCGTACTAAAAACAAGCTTATGTCCTTGACTTTCTATATAATAAATATCTGAGACCTGAAGACGTTGGACTCCCCCACCTTTTAATCTTATAGTAATAAAATTCGTTTCCCGTTTTTTCATTCGATCAACAGCCCGATTCAAGCGCTCGGAAAACTGAAAATAGGAAATCGGCTTTAATACATAGTCCAATGCATCTACCGCATAACCTTTGATGGCATACTGTGCCGCATTCGTAATAAAAATGATCACAACAACAGGATCCGATTTTCTAATCTCTTCAGCTGCAGACATTCCATCCATAAAGCGCATTTGAACATCCATTAAAATGATATCAAACTCCGCCTTATAGTTTTCAACAATCTCATCACCATCAGAAAACGCTTTTATTTCAATGGTTTCACCACGTTCTTTCTCAAACCTATGAAGATATTCTATCAACTGTTCTTGGTAAATAATTTCGTCTTCGACTATTGCTATTCGTATCATGATGCAACTCCCTTAGCCTAAAATCTTCCCAATTAATCTGTTCATATATTATTTTTGACTTTTACGTAATTATGGATGATTTCAACAAATGTCCTTAAATATCAAACCCAAGAGATGAAGTACCTATAAATGAATAATAAGAAGAAAGGTCCTTAAAGAAAATTCTGATAACCAAAAAGAATATGGCTTGTTTTCAGCAATAATAATTTTAACTTAATATAACATAGTTTCAATCGTTAATTAAAAATTTCTAGGTAAGAGGAGTTTAATCGTTAAACTTGACCCTGCCTGTATTATTATCAAATATAATAAGAACAATAGGGTTGATGCAGAGTATTAATGAACCATGTATCATTCAAACACCAAAGAGACGATTACTAAAACGTAATCGTCTCTCCATTTTTCAACAGTATCCTTGTACTGCAGCTAATGACTTTGTTTAATTAGGTGTTCTTCTTTAAAATAGGTTATTTAACTGTGAATAAGTATTATTTGAAGCCAGTTATACTCATTCACTTCTGTACATCGAAATTCTAAAATCCTTGAAAATCTCCAAAAAACGGTGTTAAAAATGAATTAAAGAATGAAAATTTATCAAAAAACAATACAACTCCCATTACGATCATAATTCCACCACCAATTTTCATAAACGTACCACTGTATTTTCCTATCCACTTGAATTTAGTAATAAAAAAGGCCATTAAGAAAAACGGGATACTAAAGCCTAAAATATATGAAGTCATATACCATAGACCTTGCGATGGATTTGCGCCAACAAGCGCTAACGTTGCTGCTAATATTGGACCCATACAAGGTGTCCAGCCTAATGCAAAAGCTAGGCCAATTAATACTGTACCGATATAACCAGATGGTTTATTTTGAATGTTTAGTTTTCGGTCCTTCATCAAAAACTTTGGCTGAAATAACCCAACAGTGACTAAACCAAAGAACACGATTAAAATAGCTCCTATTTGTCGTATCAAATCACCATATTGAACATACCAGATTTCTAGTAAACTTGTACTTCCAGTAGCTCCTAATCCAAGCACTAAATAGATGATTGAAAATCCTAATAAAAAGAAAACAGTATGAAAAATGGCTTTTCGTTGGCCTCTTAATTTTCCGCTTTGTATATCTGATACACTCATTCCAGTTATATATGACAAAAACGCAGGATATAAAGGAAATACACAAGGTGAAACAAAAGCTAATAAACCTGCACCAAATGCAAGTAATATAGAAATTTCCGTCTGCATTACTTATCCCCCTTGATCCATCACATCTTTTTACAAACGTGGCACCTTACTTTAAATCCAAACGAATGTCCCGTTAGAAGTTACTACATTAAGGCTCCGTTATCTCACTCTTTTTAAATGACGTAATGCCATATCTATTTCTTTTTTAGAATATATCTTAAGTAACAATATAAGTTGTTTTCTTTCTTCTATTGAAATTGTCTTAACCTTTTCAATTTGATTCATGCCACTCTTCCCTTTTGTAGTAATTGAAATGTAGTCTTACATCACAAATAGAACAGTTAGTCTGGCTTCTAATTTACCCCACATAAGTTAATTGTTTATCGTCCCGATACACTCCGTTAATGATTCCTCCACCAAGGCATTCTTCTCCTTGATAAAAGACAACTGCTTGTCCAGGAGTTATGGCACGAATCGGTTCGTGGAAAGTGACTCTTACTTTGGAATCATCCAACACTTCTACCGTTACTTTATTGTCTTGTTGGCGATAGCGGAATTTTGCCGTACATTCAAATGTATCGAGTATCTCCCCCTTTGAAATCCAGCTTACATCATCTGCAATGATGCTATCTGAATAGAGCATTTCATGGTGGAAACCCTGTCCAACATATAGGACATTCCTTTCGATATCCTTTCCAATTACAAACCAAGGATCACCATTGCCACCAATCCCCAAGCCATGCCTTTGTCCGATTGTATAGTACATTAATCCATCATGATGTCCGACAACTTTGCCGTCGAATGTTTCCATATTCCCCTTTTGAGCAGGCAAATAACCACTTAAGAATTCTTTGAAGTTTCGTTCACCAATGAAGCAAATACCAGTGCTGTCTTTTTTGGATGCGGTAACCAGATTAGCTTCGACAGCTATTTCCCTTACGTTTTGTTTTTCCATATCGCCTATTGGGAATAACACCTTACTTAACTGTTCCTCCGTTAATTGATTTAGAAAATAAGTTTGATCCTTATTTGCATCTTTCCCTCTTAACATGTGAACTTTTCCGTTTTCTCTAACCACTCGTGCATAATGTCCAGTAGCCACATAATCGGCTCCAAGTTGAATCGCATGATCCAAAAATGCCTTGAATTTGATTTCTTTATTGCACATCACATCAGGATTCGGTGTTCTCCCTGACTTATATTCCTCCAAGAAGTAGGTGAATACCTTGTCCCAATACTGCTTTTCAAAATTTACGGAATAATAGGGGATACCCAGTTGGTTGCAGACGCGGATCACGTCATCATAGTCTTCTGTTGCTGTACAAACACCAAATTCGTCCGTATCGTCCCAGTTCTTCATGAATATTCCAATTACGTCATAGCCTTGCTCTTTTAGGAGCAGTGCAGCAACGGAAGAATCAACCCCGCCTGACATTCCCACAACTACACGTGTGTCTTTTGGTGCTTTCTCCATTTGTCTTTCTCCTTTCTTTCTGTAGTACTTTTATCAAAAACAATAACCCCTGCTGCCAGGGAAGGAAGAGATGATTATATGGTCTTTAACTCGTACTCTATGAATTGCCAACTTCTAATAAAGCTTCTAAATCCTCTTTACTAAAATAGTAGTTTTCATTACAAAAATGGCATTGTGCTTCAGCCTGTCCATCCTTATCGATCATATCTTGGATTTCTTCGCTTCCTAGGCTTAATAGAGCGTTCGAGATTCTATCTCTAGAGCATTCACATCGGAATTCAACTGGCATTGTTTCTAGAATGCTAACATGTTCTTCGCCAAGTATCTGTTGAAGAATTTGTTCTGGTGTTACACCTTCCCCAATCATCGAAGAAATGGAAGGCATCGCTAATAAACGTTCTTCTATGAAACGAATGGTTTCTTCTTCTGTGTTCGGCATAAGCTGAATAAGAAAACCACCAGCAGCTTGAATGGTAGAGTCCGGGTTTACTAGTACACCAACACCAACAGAGGAAGGAACTTGTTCTGAATGCAATAGATAAGAAGCAAAATCCTCACCGATTTCACCTGACGCAATGGGTACCTGGCCAATGAACGGGTGATTCAAGCCAATATCTTTCGTAACGGAAAGGATCCCATTTATGCCCACCGCTGATTTAATATCAAGTAAACCCTGATGATTCACACCTGCGTGGGCATGAGGATTTGAAACATATCCTCTCACTTCTCCTTTGGCATTAGCATCAACAAGGATGGTTCCAATTGGTCCGCCGCCATTCATCTTAATGGTTAGTTTTTCTTCTCCTTTTAGCATGGCACCAAGTATGACCCCAGCTGTCATAGAACGTCCCAGAACCACAGAAGCAACCGCAAGCATATCATGGCGGCGTCTCGCTTCCTCGATCGTTTCAGTTGTAATAGCGGCATAGGCACGCACTTGTTTATTGTGAGCAATGGCTTTTACTAGATAATCTTTCACTTTAATCTCCCATTCTTATAGATGCTTTTAATCTTTTGTATTTAAATTCCGAACTTTTTCGGGTGTTACATCATTTCCAAGTGGGTCCAGCACCTTCACACTAGAGAATGTATGGAGCACTTGTCCCCGTATTGCACGTAAATAGTCTTCTCGAAGAACCTGTTGCTCGACTTTTTCAGCATTAGTCAATCCTTCTTCACGCTGCTTTTTCGCTAGTTCATTAATTCGTTGTAAAAAATCAATCATTTATTTCACCGACCTAAATTGGTTTCGTTTATTCAATCACTTCAGTATGGAAGCAAAGTTTCATATGGTTTACCATTGTTTCCCCAAGATCCGTAAATGTTGCTACACCTCGTTTATGAATGCCCGTCTTGAATCCTTCTGCGTCTGCCCCTGCAACGGTTAAAAAGTCACAAATATCCGTAGTTACCCCAACAATATGAACCTTTTCTACTCTAAATTTCTTAACGTTTCAGCCAAACCTGTTTTAAAGAATGCATTATAGTTCGTTTTAGGCGTATAAAATAGATTGCCGTGATTTTTATTTTCTTGATACCAATCTTCTAATTCCCCGTACAATTGTTGCCCTTGAGTACCGACAATATTATGTGGTGGCCATAATTCAAAGTGTGGGTCATTTGGCTGGTGTGCATCCATTGTTACGACAACTGCATTTCCTTCTGCTAAAAATCTAGTTGCCAGATCCTTAATATAAGGCACAATTTCTTGTGCTGGCTTACCAGCAGTTAATGCTCCATCATCCGCTATAAAATCATTACTCATATCAACAATTAATAACGCTTCTTTTGCCAGTTTAACCACCCCAAAAAAGAATTTCCTTCTATCCTGTTGTCCCCCTTAGATGGATACAGATTTTCGGTTGTGTTTTTTTGCTTCCTCAATGTTTTTTATTTTGTTGTCCCAACAAGCCTGACTTAAATCCACAGGATATTCCGCTGGATTTAATGAACGTTTGTACTCTTCCCATAAAAGGTTTAGTTGTTGCCCAGCATAGGATTGAATATCTTGGACCGGGGGACTTTCATACACTAGTGTGCCACGGTCGAAAATATCTTCGTGCAAGTCTTTCGCCGTTAAATTGGTAACGAAATTTCCAATATACGTATGCACGGGATGAAACATATGAAGTTTGGCTTCTTTTTCTGGTTGTTCGTTGGCTAAGGCGATATAATCCCCTTCTGACTTTTTCGTGTGATTGTTGATAATGCGGTATACCTTTTTTAATCCTGGTGTCGTGACTTTTTCAGGGCTCGCAGAAATTTTAATCGTATCACGCATCTGTCCGTTGTCATCTTCAATCGAGACCAGTTTGTACACAGCGCCTAAGGCCGGTTGATCGAAAGCGGTAATGGCTTTGGTACCAATACCCCATGCATCGATTTTTGCTCCTTGTGCGTTTAAGCTCATAATCGTATATTCATCAAGATCATTCGAAGCTATTATTTTCGTGTCAACGAACCCTGCCTGATCTAATAGCTTTCTAGCTTCTTTGGAGAGGTAAGCCAAATCTCCACTATCTAACCGAATGCCTGCAAAATTTATTTGATTTCCTAGTTCTTTCGCCACTTTGATTGCCGTTGGAACACCTGATTTTAGCGTGTCATAGGTGTCCACTAAGAAGATACAATCTTTGTGACGTTTCGCATATTTATGGAAAGCGATGTATTCATCTTGATATGCTTGAACAAAGGAATGGGCATGTGTTCCTGAAACAGGAAGACCAAACTTTTTTCCTGCTCGAACATTGCTTGTGCCAGAGAACCCACCAATATAAGCAGCTCTTGTACCCCATATGGCGGCATCAAATTCATGCGCGCGTCTTGTACCAAACTCTGAGACCGGTTGGTCACCCACAACTTGTTTGATTCGAGAAGCTTTGGTTGCGATAAGTGTTTGATAGTTTACGATATTTAACAAAGCCGTCTCGATGAGTTGCGCTTCAGCGAGCGGTGCTTCGATGCGAAGAATAGGTTCGTTGCCAAATACAACTTCCCCTTCTTTCATTGCACGAACATTTCCTGTAAAAGAACCGTTCGCAAAAAGTCAATATAGTCTTCTTGATAGCCAAGTTCCTCCAAATATTCCAAATCGCTATCTGAAAAGTGAAAGGTTTGAAGATAATCAATGATTCTTTCTAATCCAGCAAAAATTGCATAACCGTTTCCAAATGGTAATTTTCGAAAATACATTTCGAATACTGCCTTTTTGGTATGAATGTTATCTTCCCAATAGGCTTCAGCCATATTGATTTGGTACAGGTCTGTATGGAGGGCGAAGCTATCGTCAATATACTTGTTCATAACACTTTCCTCCTAAGCTAGGAAAATACGCTCGGACTTGCTCACGATAAACAGATTTTTTATGCATTCGTTTCACTGCTTCTACGTAAGAGATATTTTGCAAATTCAACAAGTCCATGTGCTTCTTCGGTTCGAAGAAAATTCACATCCAAACCATCCGGCCCCAGACGGAAGCGATCCAATGCGTCAGCATCCTTAAAAATCTGATATAGCAGTACAGCTCGCTCACTGAGCATTGGAGACTTTGCAATCTCGGACAAGCCAAGAGAATCGTCCTGGTCATGGTAGTAGGTGATATAGTATGTTTGCTCATCATAAGGCAAATCGTGCTCATGGCAAAAATCTTTGTAATACTTTGCTGCACGACTACCATGTCCTCTATCAATCCCATCATCAAGGCGACGGGAATCATGGAAAACAGCTGCCATTGCCAGCGCATTCTTTTCTTCATCACTTAGACCTTTTTGGTGTCCGATAACAAGTGCCAAGAGTAGCACGCGAGCGCAATGTGTTTTCGTATGCCATTCACTATCCGGCAGCCAAAACTCGATTGTTTCTTCCATAAATGTATACCATTGTTTATAAGGCTTTTTGATAGGTTCACAAACAGGATCATTCAGAATATTTTCTAGAAACACCTTTCCATTCCTCCCCTATTTTCTTATATCTGATTCAGCCTATTTCATCTGAACTAATTGCTGTAACACTTCCGCAATATTGCCGTCGATTCCAATGGATATAGCAGCAATGGCATCTGGAATATATAGCTCCCGTCCTTTATTAAGAGTAATGTAGGTAGCATTTTCCTCCTGATTGGTTAGGTTCATAAATGGGGCTTTTATCATTTGATTTCTTGCACCTACACCCAATTCCAGCAGGACTAATTTCTTACCATGGGCTTTCTCAACAAAATCCTGATAAGTCTGATAACTGGTTTGCCAAGACTCTCCCTTTAGGAAATTCCGATCAACTTCGATATGGACTTGCATGGGTCCGCCACACTCTGGACACTTAGGAATAAGATCCAGCGGAACCTTTCCATACTCTTGTTTTTGAGCCATTTCGCTCATTATTTCATCGCCTGGATAAAGTTGATTATGACACCCCTTCACACATTGCAGATTCCGACAATTGCCTTCTATCTCGAAGAGGCGTTCCTTTGGAAATCCTGACTGTCTGAAATGATCATCTATATTTGAGGTCACCACAAAATAGTTTTTATCCTTAACCAGTTCATAAAGACTCTTCATCACAGGACTGGCTCCGTCAGTGTATAAAAAATAGTTGTACATCCGGCTGAAAAATGCCCATTCTTCTTCCACGGAAGGAAATGGGTAAAAGCATCCTTGTATAATACTTCGAAACCCAAACTTTTCACGAAAATCGCCAAAATTCTCTAGAAAGGCTGTATTTTCTGCAAAAATATGGTAGCCTTCCGAGATGGAGAGACCATTGCTTGCGCCGATCAAAATCCCGTCAGCCTCTTGTATTTTTGTTAAAACCTTACTAAATTTTTCTTTCATATGATTCTCCATCCTTTAAAAGATTTTGATGAAATATTCGAATCCAATTCCTTAGTACTTGTGTACTATCTGCTTATAATGTCAGACCGCGCCTTGTTTCTTCTTTTTTTGCTGTTCGGCCAGAACATCATGCATGACTTGCGCAATATCTTCATCAACGGCAAGACCCTTATCCTTCAGTTCCTCCGGCAACAAGTTATGTTCCGGATTTGGATTGATGGTGATGTAGTATGCGTCCGGCCAACGATGAGTCATGTTCCAGAAAGGTTCTTTGATGAACATCGGAGTCATTAGACCGACGCCTAACTCTAAAAAGAGGACCTTCTTATGTTGATTTTCTGTAAGAAATTCACGATATTTTTTATGCTCGTCTCTAAATTTGCTTCCTTCTAAAAATACAAAGGAACGTACCCACAGTTCCATTTGGCCGCCACACTTCGGACATTTGGGAACCATGCTCGATGGAATTTTTGTCCCATCGATGTGGGCACACAGTTCCTTTGCCTGTTCCGCGTAAGGGTAAATTTCGTCGTGACATGGACCCCCACACTGTAAATAGGTCCAATTCCCCTGAATGGCACTGACTTTTTCTTCAGGGAACTCTTGTGAAAATTGGGTATCTTGATTCGTAGTAAGAATATAATAGTTTTTATTACTTAGTATTTTATTTAAATCCTTATAAGGCTGGCCGATAGGGACCTCCGCTACAAAGTTGATCAAAGTGGCAAGATAGGCCCACCGTTCTTCTTCCGTGCGGAATCGATAGTAAAAGCCTCCAAAGATGCTGTCAATTCCATATTTTTCTGCGAATGCGTTAAAATGCTTTCGAAAATTATCATCATCTTGATACCAGTTATATCCGGCCGCCGCAGACATGCCGGCGGCACCGCCAACTACAATTGCGTCAGCCTCTTCGATTTTTTGTAGTGTTGTATCTATATTGTCTTGATATTGTTGTGTTAACATACTTTCTTTGTCCTCCTAACGATTTTTCTTCGTAGTTGCAAAACATTCACTTATATAGCACCTTTTCTATAAATAAATATTTGAATCCAGAGATGTATATTTTTCCTTCACGTTCCCCCCTTTACTTGGATTTAAATGAATTATATAGTGAGTATAGATAAACGAACAGTATGCACTTTTTAGACGCATACTATCTAGGAGGATAGTGTAAAGATGAAAAAATCCAAAGTGAATGTTGCGGACAATCAAGAGACGTTTTTTGGCTACACACTTTCTATTATCAACGGTAAATGGAAGTTGCTAATTATTTACTATTTATCAAAAAATGGTACAGTGCGCTATAATGAACTTCAGCGTATGATAGGGAAAATAACCTATAAAACTCTCAGTTCTACATTAAAGGAAATGGAGAGTGATGGCTTAATACATCGTAAGGAATACCCACAAATTCCTCCAAAGGTCGAATATAGCCTTGCCGAAAAAGGACAAACTCTATGGCCTATTATCCAAGAGATGTGCCAATGGGGAGAGTATAATAAAGAAAAATAAAAGAGAGAAAAATGCAGATATTCTCCATTTATTGCGGGTTATTGCGGGGAAAATTTGCTAGGCAACTGATAAAAAACTAAGCAAAAAAAGGTATACTACCTCAATATCTGAGAGAATTATACCTTTTTCAGTTGCTGTGTATTTAAAACCATCGCAGACAATTCAACCTATTTTCTTAGTCTTCAAGCTTATCCACCGTAACGAGATCTATTCCGGTTTTAACCCTCCTTGAAATTCGCTTTTAACAGCTGAAATTGCAGCATGTGTAACTTTTTCCATCACTATCATCTCCTGTTACTCTTTCATTCATTTTTAAATCGTATCTAGTAATTTATCTAATACTTCCATGTCGCCTTCTTTAATTCGATCTCAATACAGCTTCCAAATGACCTTCAAGAAGAATTCTGCCCCATTATCATTGCACTTACTTATTAGTTCAAACCCTTTTAATAATTGCATCACCTTTGACCATTCGCTTCTCCTTGCTTCGGTGTTCGGATAAACAGAAGCGCCAATATAGCGCCTGCAAAGGCCACCATCCCACTCCAGTAGAACGCTTGTTGAAAGCCCTCGTTCAGAGCGACGACCGAGTCTCCTGCGGTACTGGAGGCCGTTGTCGCTGCAGCAATTACAACAATAATGGCTAGGCTAATCGCCGCGCCGATCTGGGACGTTGTATTGTATATGCCCGATACCAACCCTGACTCTTCCGGCTTGGCACCTGATATAGCCGCCGTTTGAGCTGGGATATAGGCTAGTCCCCTACCAAAAGAAGCCAATAGTAAAGCCAATAGGACGTTAGCCAAATAATTTCCATCTACCGTTGTGTTGAAGGAAAGCAAGAGCATGGAACCTCCAAGTGCGAGAAATCCAACAAATAGAACGGCTTTTAAACCGAATTTTTCAACCAATTTTCCAGCTATAAAAATCATTGTAATCGCTATTAGTATCGGCGCCGGAATTAAGGCCGCTCCAGCTTCGAAAGGAGAAAATTTCAATACCTGCTGTAAGTACAACATAATGAAATAATTGAATGGAATCCACATTCCATTTAGCATAATAAGCGCAATATTGCCCGCAGCCAAGTTGGGAATCTTAAAAATGCGAAGCGGCATGAGCGGCTCCTCCTTCTTGGCCTGAATAAAAATAAATAAGATGAATAACAAGGCCCCAATAGTCATTGTCCATATAACAGAAGGTGAACTCCAGCCATTGTGTTCTGCGGTTACGATGCCGTAAACGAACAGGACTATAGCAGCCGTAATGGAGATAGCGCCAGTATAATCGATACGGCCCTTTCTACGTATACCTTTTTGTAGCAGCCCTGGTGATAAGACCAAAGCGAGAACACCGATGGGAACGTAGATCAAAAACGTCCACCGCCAGCCAATCCACTCCGTAATGATTCCTCCAAGAAATACACCGGCCAATCCGCCCGCCGCACCAGAAAGGCCCCAGAAAGCAAGCGCCTTATTCATTTCCTTCGGGTTTGCGGTAAATAATGTCATTACAATGGACATTGCAGCCGGTGTTATTAAGGCAGAACCGGCACCCTGAAGTGCACGTGCGACGTTTAACACCGAATCATTCCAAGCTAATCCTGCGAGTAGAGACGCCAGGGTCAGGATTGAAAATCCCCACATGAATATGCGCCGTTGGCCGAACAAATCGCTCAACTTTCCTCCCAATAGCAGAAGTCCTCCGAAGAAAATAATATATGCGTTCATTACCCATTGCAGACTCACCTGCGTATAGCCGAGCCCTTCTTTGATGGCTGGCAGAGCAACCTGCATATTGTTGTATCCATGATAGTCAAGAAAAACGCAGTGCACAATAAAGCAAGTGCTTTCCAGCGCTTCGGGTCGGGTTGCGCAACCGTCTGTGCATGTGTTAACATAATTCAATCTCCTCCAATTTTCGGATTATTTTCAGTATTATTAACCTATCAATTTATCTCTACCTATCCGTTTTAAAAATTTATAGAATGTCTCCCGTTTCTTTCCCGTTTGTGAATATACAGCAATGATCTTTTCTACTGTATCGTATAATTCTTCTGGTGTTAGATGCTCCATCAGCAAGGAACCGACCTCAGCATCTTTCCCTTTTGCTTTTCCTCCAACATATAAATTGTAATGATCCCTCATTTTCATAATACCTATGTCGCTTAACATGGGTTCACCGCAACCAATAGGACAACCTGTATAAGCAACCTTTAGGGTAAAGGGTACAGCCTTTCCTGCTATACGACGATTTATCTCTTTTGCTACCGGCATTCCTTCCTCTTCTTCACCTTTGCAAAAATTACAGGTTCTCAAGCTTTTTACGAAGTTTCCAACCGGATAACATGCTAATCCAACACTTTTAAACTCTTCCATGATTTCATCTTTTTTATCTTCTGGAATTTCGATATAGAGTTGTTGGAAAGTGGTTAATTCAAGTTCATCCTCTTCATTCATATATTTTGAAATGGTTAGAAGTTGTTTTGAATTCAGTTTTGCCCCAAACCCTATTCCGCCATTTATTGCGATTTTCATTCTTTTAACATCGTCCCCCATATTCATTTCTCCCCTCTTTTAAGAAAATAATATACTATACTCCCGAAGGGTATAAAATAGTGAATATATAAACTGCCCACAAGAAGGCAGCAGGCTATATACTATCAACTATCAATTACCTTTCCACATTTAAGCTTTTAACTTCACTCTCTGCAGTCTTAGTGCGTTGAGAACAACCGATACAGAGCTAAATGCCATCGCTGCACCTGCTACCCACGGTGCAAGGAATCCAGCCGCCGCAATAGGAATTCCAATCGTGTTATAGGCAAATGCCCAGAATAAGTTTTGCTTAATATTACGCATCGTTTTACGGCTCATTAATATCGCATCTGCAATACTATTGAGGTCTCCTCTTATAAGCGTAATATCCGCAGCTTCCATTGCGACATCTGTACCTGTACCAATTGCCATCCCAACATCTGCTGTGGCTAGTGCTGGAGCGTCGTTAATACCGTCACCGACCATTGCCACTTTTTTACCCTGTTGTTGTAACTTTTTCACTTCTTCTGCCTTACCTTCAGGAAGGACTTCCGCAATGACTGCATCAACTCCTACCTCTTTCCCAATTGCTTGTGCTGTACGCTCGTTATCACCAGTCATCATAATAACTTTGATGCCCATTTTTTGTAAACGGCGAATAGCTTCTCGAGATGTATCTTTTATGGTATCTGCTACGGCAACTAGTCCAGCATATTGTCCATTTATAGCAGCTAACATCGCTGTTTTTCCATCGCGCTCTAATTTTTCCATTGCAGGGAGAACGGCTGTCATATCGATGCCGTATTGCTGCATGAGTTTACGTGTTCCAATGACAACAGCTTGACCTGAAACAGTTGATTGAACTCCATAACCCGGAATCGCTTCGAAGAATTGGACGTTCCCAAGCTTGATGCCTTTCTCTTGGATCCCCTGAACGATCGCTTCTGCTAATGGGTGCTCGGATTGTTTTTCTGCTGCACCAAGCAGTGATAAAAACTCCTCTTCATCTTGGCCTTCTGCTACTAAAACATCCGTTAATACAGGTTTACCGTGTGTAACTGTACCTGTTTTATCAACAACTACTGTGTTAATTCCTTGTGTTTGTTCTAAGTGCTCGCCACCTTTGAATAAAATCCCAAATTCAGCTGCACGTCCACTTCCGGCCATAATGGATGTCGGTGTGGCTAACCCGAGTGCACATGGACAAGCAATAACCAGTATTGCAATTAACACTTCAAGTGCAGGTGTAAACTCTCCTGGTAGAACCCAGATGATCCAAACTAGGAATGTAAGGATCGCAATCCCCACCACAATCGGCACAAAAATCCCCGAAATTTTATCTGCCATACGTTGAATCGGTGCTTTTGACCCTTGTGCATCTTCTACAACTTTAATGATTTGGGCTAATGCCGTGTCACGTCCAACTTTTGTCGCTGTCATTTTAATGAAACCATTTTTGTTAATGGTGGATCCGTATAGTAAGTCTCCGGGTTTTTTATCGACTGGTAAACTTTCACCTGTTAACATGGATTCATCAACGGCTGTTGTTCCTTCAAATACTTCCCCATCAACAGGAATTTTTTCGCCCGGCTTCACTAAAATGGTGTCACCAATGACTACTTCTTCTAATGGTATCTCCTTTTCAACATCATCACGTAAAACGATCGCTGTTTTTGCTTGAAGTCCCATTAATTTTTTAATCGCTTCAGATGAACGGCCCTTTGCTTTTGCCTCAAATAATTTGCCTAAAAGAATGAGTGTGATTAGCACCGCACTTGTTTCAAAATATAGGTGTGGACCGTGGTGTGTCCCAGCTGTAACAATCGCCTGATATACACTATAAAAATAGGCTGCAGAAGTACCCATAGCAACAAGTACATCCATATTCGCACTTCCATTACGAAGTGCTTTATAAGCACCTACATAAAACTGTTTCCCGATAATAAACTGTACTGGTGTTGCTAATATCATTTGGAACCATGGGTTCATTAAGAAATCCGGCATATAGATAAACGATGTAAAAGAAAAGTGCCCAACCATCGTCCATAATAATGGAAACGATAATATGGCTGAAATAATGAATTTTCGTTGTTGATCTTTAATGTGCTTTTCACGGTGATCTACCTGCTCTTTATTCTCTTGTTTTTGGTGTGCACCGTACCCAAGCTTCTCTACCTTTGCAATAATGTCTGCAATTGTTACTTCTGAAGGATTAAATTCAATGGTTGCTTTTTCAAGCGCTAAATTAACGTTCGCAGTTGCAACACCCTCCATCTTGTTTAACCCTTTTTCTATACGAGTAGAACAAGCTGCACAAGTCATTCCTGTAATTTCAAATTCTGCTTTTTGTTTCACAACACCGTAACCCAGTGCTTGAATTTTCTTTTCAAAATCTGATTCATTAAATTTTGATGGGTCATATTTAATCGAAGACTTTTCAAGTGCCAAGTTTACAGATGCTTGCTCGACGCCCTCCATTTTATTTAACCCTTTTTCGATACGTGTCGCACACGCTGCACAAGTCATTCCTGTAATTTGAATACTCGCTTCTTTTACTTTACTTACTTCTAGTGCTTCTGTACTCATGTTCTTTCCCACCTTCACTATACCTATAAGGGGTATATTTTTATGAAAATGATAGAGTGCTTTAAAAGCACTCTTATTCTACATCATATCCTTGATCTTCAATCGTTTCTTTAATTTTATCAAGTGATACTTTTGATTCATTAAAGGCTACTTCAACCAAAGCTTCGTCTAATTTTACGTTTACTTGGTTAACACCATCTAATTGACCAACGCTACCTTCCACAGCCTTAACACAATGTCCACATGACATTCCTTGTACGTTTAATGTTGTATTTTTCATGTTTTCTCTCTCCTTTAAATGAAATGTTACCTAGATTACTATACATCGTATGGGTATATAAAATATAAAATTTTTTTATTTTTTCATTAGCTTTTGAATCGTAACCACTAATTCATCTAAAACCTCATCATCACCTTCTGAAAGGCGATCTACGACACAACCTTTTAAATGACCCTCGAAAAGAATTTTGGCCACACTATTTAAAGCAGATTGTGTGGCAGAAAGTTGTGTAATCACATCGTCACAGTAAACGTCTTTATCGATCATTCCCTTAATGCCTCGAATTTGACCCTCGATACGATTTAATCGACTTGTTAAATCCTTTTTTACACGTTCAGGATGATGACTTTTTCGACAAGTCGTACCATCTTCTGTATGGCAAGCATTTTCTTTCACTGTGTTTTCCATATGCTTAACCTCCTAACTTGATTACACCTTACCATACCCACGATAGGTATGCAAATAAAAAAATTTGATTATTTATCAATTATTTTAACCTTTATATCAACAGGATTGAAAAGGATGTCCTTCCAGCATGAATCATAAATT
Source organism: Mesobacillus maritimus (assembly GCF_044803185.1). Taxonomy (GTDB): domain Bacteria; phylum Bacillota; class Bacilli; order Bacillales; family Cytobacillaceae; genus Mesobacillus_B; species Mesobacillus_B maritimus_B. The sequence continues at coordinate 1,875,237 of NZ_CP085225.1, read as the reverse complement.
TATTATTCTTCCAACTTTGTCTATCACTAACACTAATCCTTTTCATAATTGTTTCACACTAGAGAAGTAACCATATATTTGGTTATTACTTTTTACTAAGTACCGTCCCGATTGAAAATGAAAATCTATTATAAGAATATCGTCTAAGAACTTTAAAGTTGAGGGTTCCGTATAAACGGGAATCCAGTTTGTTGGGATTTTTATTTTGTTACTTGGGAGAGTAGCAATAAAATGTAAGCGAATTGTACCATCTAGTGGGTTTCCACATCCACCAAGCCCATAAATTAAATATAAATGATTTGAACTAGAATTTAACTGTTTCAATAATTGAGCAATTGATTGTTCAGTAAAATTAATCTGCATCGTTTTTCCCCCTTCTTATTTGGGATTAAATGGAGAATAGTTCAAAAAATCCCACGAGTACATATTAGCGTTCTGTTTTTCTATTACACCAGATATAACATACTTTATTAATCTTTTGGCACCTTTATATATTAATTTTTCTTCATCCGTTAGATCCCAAATAATTTCAGAGTCTCCAGTTAGTTGCAATGTATGCCCCTTTTGAAAATCTATAAATAGCAACCCTGTTTTAGTATTTTCAACAATATTTCCAAGAGTGTTAAACATCATATTACCAACGTAATCAGGGTAAAGGAGAGTCGTTTCATTAAGAATACTTACAAAGCCTGCTTGACCTCCTCTGTGAGAAACATCTGTTTTTCCTAACGAATTTGAACTTGATATAAAAAAAGTATCCGCCTGCTCTATCCAAATCTCCTGATTGTTATTTAAATTCTTACGGTGTAACGTCTGAATTGTTTTATTATCATCAAACTTATTTATTTTTATCTTTCTTGCTTGTATAAATTTGGGGCAGTTACCGTATACTTGCTCTGTTTTTACTTCAATTGTTTCATCATCAAGAATATTAGCAACACCGTTTATTCGAATCCTAATCCTTGATGAAAAATCAATAACAATCATTCCGACATTATTGTTAGAGTTTATATTAGTAAACAACATTTCATTTTCTTGTTTTTTTATATGAATCCTTATAATCCTTTCATTAATAATTCGGATGAAACCAAGATTACCACAAACTAAAGAGCTCCATAAATACCCTTGCGGGTCAGTGGAACCTATTACTACCATTGGCTGTGATTCTATAAAAAATTGAAAAGACTCCTTCATAAAAGGTAGAATTGTCCGTCCAACTAAATTTGCGCTTTTGGTTACACTAAGCATAGACTGGACTTTTCGTTCGCCTGGATGAAACACTTCCAAATTATCACCCCTTATCTAAATACGAGTTTCAGGAAACCCGGAGACGTACTTCTCATGACTTAGAATATTTATTAGTGAAGGTGTAACTGATCATTCAACACCTTTTATCTATCAAGGGTCAAACACAATTATCAACATAGCTACTTCAATCGTTCTCCTAAAAATTGTTTTATCAGAAATTCACTAGTTTCTAGTTCTTCTTCTAAAGGAAAATGCCCAGTATTTAATAAATGTACCTCAGAATCTTTTAGGTCTTTTTGGAAAGCCAAGGCTCCTTCCGGTCCAAAGAAAATATCATTTCTCCCCCATGCTACTAATACAGGAGGCTGATGTGTTCTAAAGTATTCCTGCCAGCTAGGATACTGTTTAACGTTGTTTCGATAATCATAAAATAGTGCAAGTTGTATTTCTTTATTATCAGGACGATCCAAAACGAATTGATCCATATTCCATGCATCGGGGCTAATTCGATCAGGGTTACGAGTCCCATTTGTATATTGATACTCTGTAAAGTCTACAGATAAAAGAGCTTTTAAATTATTCTTATTTTCCTCAGTAGGATTTTCCCAATAAGTGCGTATAGGATCCCAAGCAGACAATAATCCTTCCTCATAAGCATTTCCATTTTGAGTTATAATGGCTTGAATTCGTTCAGGATGTTTCGTTGCTATTCTGAATCCTACTGGTGCGCCGTAATCATGAACATAGATACTAAATTTCTCTAATTTTAATTTTTCTACAAAATCATTTGTTACATGGGCTAACTTATCAAAAGTATATTCAAATTCATCCATTTCGGGTTGATCGCTATTTCCGAAACCTGGATAATCTGGCGCAATAATATGATATTCATCCATCAATTTAGTTATTAAATTTCGATACATATGAGAAGAAGACGGGAAGCCATGAAGCAGTAGAATTGTAGGATTACTTGTACTACCTGCTTCTCTATAAAAGATATTAATGTTATTAATATTTACTGTTTTGTATAGTACTGACATATTTTCACCCCATTTAACTAATTTCGAAAAAACCTCTCCACCTTAAAGCACATTCAACTTACTGCGTAACCTCTAATATTCTGTTTTAATGGTTATATATTACTTCGTTTTTTCTAACTTGTAAATAATTTTTTAACGGTTATAATAATTGTTGAGGTGAAATATTCATGGACAAATTACAATTCGTATTAGGTGGAGCTACATGGATAAACCTAATTAATACGAAATATATATCCAATAAACAAGTGGTTGATATCCTCCTCGACCCATTAATAACCTTCCAATGGCTTGAGGAAAATAACCTATTACGGGAGTCTGATGTTCTAGCTTTAGAAAACGAAGAATTACTTGATCAATTAATCGAGGAGCTCCATTCGCTTCGTCACCTTTGCAAAATGATTCTATCTGAATTAAAACCACAAGGAAAACCCTCTCAAGATACTGTCGATCAATTAAAGAGGTTTGTTCAACAAATAAAAGTTGGTTTGACTATAGTTTCGAAGCATGAAAACTTAAAATTAGTCTCCGAGGGAATAACTGCAAGAGATCATGTGATTTACAATATTGTCTACTCGATTATTGATACATTAGATAGTATTTCTACAGACCGCATTAGGGAGTGTGAACACCAGGATTGCATTCTCTATTTTGTGGATACATCAAAATCTGGGAAAAGACGGTGGTGCAGTATGGAGCGGTGCGGAAATCGCCAAAAGGCAGCCGAATTTTATACAAGGAAAAAGAACAAGAAGTAAAAAAAGTGGTTCTGGCGCAAAAGGAATCAGACAATTAACTCAATATAAAAATTCTATTCCATTGGTAATTTTTATTGAAATGAAAAACTTCACGCTGATACAGTGGGGCTGAACTACATGAAACTGTTCTACCATTAGACGAAAACATTATCGTAAAAAATTCCCCTAACAGCTTTTTAAAAACTGATTTAGAAAGCAAATTGAGAGATAAAGGAGTAACTTAGGTAGTGGTTGTAGGGATGTTGACGCATATGTGTATTGATGCAACCGTGAGGGCCGCAGTCGATCTAGGTTTTGAATCATCTATGCCATACCATATTACAGAGATAAAAAGGGGCTTCTCATAAATTAGGATATTTAATGAGAAGCCCCTTTTTATACCTTATGTTAGCATTTTGTTAGCAAATCGCTCGAAAAGCCTTTCACATCAACTCTCAGTATTCGAGGAATTATACCTTTTTTTGCTATTTTTCATCTTGTCTTAATTTAATCCACTAAAAGACAGAGTAAAGTTACATCTCATTTTAGTATTTCAACTCTCCCTTTAAACTACTAAGTATTGAGGCTCTTCCCCTTTTAAAACAGCTAATACTTCATCTACTACTGTCATCCCCATTCGAATCATCGCTTCTTCTGTGCATGCACCAAGGTGTGGCGTAGCTACAAAGTTTTCAAGTTGTGTCAGGGGATTCTCTGCAGTTGGCGGCTCTTGAATAAAAACGTCACTTGCAGCTGCCCTAATTACTCCCGTTTTTAAGGCAAAATATAGATCTTCCTCATTAATTACTCCACCTCTAGCAGTGTTTACAATAATTGCATTAGGTTTACAGCATTTCAACTTTTCTAAATCTATCATATTCCTAGTACTTTCGGTCAGAGGTACACTAATATTAATAAAATCAGCTTCCCCAAGCATTTCTTCTAGGCTCTCGTACTTCTTTATACCTAATTGCTGATATCTTTCTTCTGATACAAAAGGATCGTAACCAACAACATCCATTCTATAACCATTTTTCAAAATATCAGTAGCAGCTAACGCGATATTTCCCATACCTACTAGCCCCAATGTTTTCCTTTGTAACTCTACTCCAACCATTTCTTTTGGCGCTACCATTTTCACTTCACTTTTCTTTACTTTTTCAAAAGCAATGGAAGTGTTTCTAGCAACATTTGTCATTAATGCTACGATCAATTCTGCTACAGATTGGACATTTGATTTTGGAGTATATACAACTTTTACCCCATATTCCTTTGCTGCATTTATATCAATCGTATCATAGCCCACACCATGTTTTCCGATAACTTTTAAATTACTTGCTTTCTCAATAATCTCCCGTGATACATTGGTTGTTCTTAATATTATTGCATCGATTTCCTCTACATTTTTAAAGTCGGTGACAATTTCGGCATAATCTTTTAATTTCTCAACTGCTGTTGGATGTATATATTCATTTAAAAAGATTTTCATTGTTAATTTCCTTTCTACTAGTTTCTATCCTCTAAATTTCTCCCAGTCAACTATATCCAGCCACTCTATCGTATAACAAGGCTTTGAATTCATAAGGTCGAAAGGATTTCATAGAAATCACCTTATAGAATATTGATAAATACAGTGATGATAATAGGGTTAAGTGCACTCAAAAAGACGGCTACAACGACAGGTAAAATGATCATTGAATTAGGTGATGGACCATTTTCTTCTATAACCGCCTCCATGTTTGCTACCGCATTGGGTGTAGAACCTAGACCGACACCGCTCATACCAGATGCCATTACTGCAGCGTCATAGTTTTTCCCCATGACTCTATATATGACAAAAATGGCAAATACCATCATAAAAATGGTTTGAACAGCTAAAACAATAATCATTGGAATAGCAAGATTTAATAGATTCCATACTTCTAAATCCATTATTGTGAGGGCGAGAAATAAGTTCAAAGCAATAGCTCCAATAATATTAACTGATTTTAAACTGATTGATATATTCATATAATCAAAGATATTTCTCAAAATAGCAGCTACAAATAGCCCACCAACATAGTCCGGCCAAGTAAATCCAGTAAGGTTTAACAACATTACCATCAATGTTCCAAGTCCCATTGAAATAAGGATGACGAATGAGCCATTCATTAATGATTTATCATTTAACTCATTCAATTTGCTAGAAAGGTCAAGTTCAATTGTTTCACTAACATCTTTTGAAGATAGGTTATTTTTTCTAATTAAATAGTTTGCAACTGGTCCACCTACAATACTTCCCATTACTAAACCGAAAGTGGCAGCAGAAAGTCCAACCAACGTAGCGTTTGCAATTCCCATACTCTCTAATGTTGGGCCAAATGCAGCTGCTGTTCCAGGACCACCTGACATCGACATTGATGCCATCGTTAGTCCTAATAAAGGATCGATTCCGGCAAGGGGAGAAATTAGTGGAATTATTGCATTTTGTAAAATCACTAATACGATAACTAACACTGCTAATTTCAAACCTATTATTCCGGTTTTCTTTAAGTCTTTCACACTGAATGAGAAACCAGTTGCTGTAAAGAATGCAATCAGTAGTAATCCACTTAATGATTGATCAAGCTCCACACTAAAAGATTGTGTTTGATTACCGACCAACATGATGATGGCGAAGAGTAGCCCTCCTATTACAGGAGTGGGAATGAAATATTTCTTAAAAAACCCAATTCTCTTCTTTAACACACTGCCAATAAGTAAAACAACTACCGCTAATGCTAGAGATTGAGCGAGATCTAAAGAGAAGGACATTTATACCACCACACTATTCATAAATTTTAATACCAAGTTTATCTAATGTTTCTTGCATATTCATTATCTCAAACGTATCTTGTCCTTGATTCAACTGTTCAATCATCTCTTTTTCAGAATCAATTTTTTTCATACATAACACGTAAATGTTTTCAATATCTAGCCTTGGAATAACCGCAATTCCATTTTCATCCGCAACAATTAAATCTCCTGGACAAACAGCGACCCCTCCGCAGGACACAGGAACGTTCACTTTTCCGGGATTGCTCTTGTAGCCGCCCCTAGCGTTTATGCCAGATGCAAACATCGGGAACTGCAATTCTTCAATTTCTTTTACATCTCTAACCGCTCCGTCCATTACCAGCCCTTTCACTTTTCTTTGCATTGCATTAATTGTTAAAATTTCTCCCCATAAACCAGCATTTTGATAGTTCCCGGCATCAACGATTAGTATATCACCTTCCTGAGCCAGGCTTACCCCAACATGAATCATAAAGTTGTCGGATGGATAAGTCATAATGGTTAACGCAGGTCCAACAAATCGCGCCCCATCCCATGTTGGTCTGATTCTAGCATCCATAATATTTTGTCTTCCCATTACATCCCCTATTATAGGCGTTGGTATATCTGAAAACTTTTCAACCCAACTTTTGTTTGGTCTCTCAAAACTTCTCTTAAAATGATTCATTATAATATCTCCCCTTTTTAATTAAAATTGATTTTCGCTATCTCCTCTTAATAATGAAATTTTTTTCCGAAAATCTAATTTAATTTTAGCAACCGCTTACATCTTTTAAAAACGAATGTTTTTTATGTTAATTATCAAAAAAATTGATTATAATAAACGTTATAATTAAATAGTTGAATAATTTTATAATTAGAGGATTGATTTTGATGAATTATAAATTACTTGAAACATTTGCCGTTTTGGCAAAGACATTGAATATAACGAAAACAGCAGAAAAGCTTTATTTGTCTCAGTCTGCTGTCAGCTACCGGTTGAAAACCCTTGAAGATGAACTTGGTATAACGCTGGTGGAAAGGGACAGGGGATTTAAACATATTAAATTAACCGATCATGGGAAAGATTTTATGTCGATTGTCCTCGACTGGGAAATCATAAATGATAGAATTAATAACTTCAGCTCCTCTTCTTTTAAAAAAACCGTATCCATTGGAGTAGTAGACAGCGTAAACAATTACTTGTTTAGGAAAATATATAAGGAAATATTTAAAAACCCCAATGTCAAATTAACTATAAAGACTCAGCATACAGATGAAATTTATGAGCAAGTAGCAGCAAGAATTATTGATATTGGTTTTGTTTTACATAATATCCCTATGAATCAAATTGAACATAAAGAAATTTTGGATGAGAAAATGGTCTTAGTAACCAAAAGCAAAAATATGAGCAATTCAAAATCGATTGACCCCAAAAATTTAAATCCAGAAGAGCAAATTTTTTTAAATTGGGGGGATCAATACTTAAAATGGCACAATAAATATTTCTCACAAGGCTTAAACCCTAAATTAGTTACTGACTCCACTTTATTGTCATTCGATTTACTTGATCAGGATTCATGGCTAATTGTTCCGATAAGTGCTGCCTACTCACTTACCGGAAATTTTGAAGATATTACTATTATTCCGTTTATTGAAGATCCCCCCCATAGGTCGATTTATATGATTACTAATAAGGCTCCACTGTATAGCAATAGAGAGGCAATTGAAGACTTTACAACACTTGTTGATAAACACATGGATGCTCATAGAATCTGGCAGAATAATTTTCTTAACAAGCTTAATAACGAAGGATGAAAACCATAACAACAAATTACAAATAATTTAATGTTCTAGAGAGGATTAGGCCTTAACTGAGGGCGAGGAGAATCTCTTGATGAAAATGTAAAAAGGACTGAAACGCTTGTATAATCAAGAATTTCAGTCCTTCATTCATTTTATTTTACAGTTCCGAGTTTTTGAAAACAAACAAGCAGCAACGATAAAAAGTGAATCCTATAAACATTCCAGAATGCTTTAAAATACTATACTTAGGAAAAGCAAACGTTTTTTGTCATGTGGCAGTCAACGGATTCTGTTGTTTAACCTCTTGAATGGATAAATGGATACTATAATTCCCATATTCGAGAAGTTGATTAAGAAAAAGATTCACTTCTTCCTGGGATCTAACTTTTATTTTTAAATGGTAACATCCTTCTCCTGATACCCGGTGAACTTCAAGTACCTCATTTCGATCATGAACAAAACGTATAAACGAATCATGGTTTGCTGTTTTCATATAGATAATAACAAACGCTGTATAGGTCAGGCCTAATTTCATTTCATCTACTAGTAAAGTATAGGCTTTAATCACTCCACTTTCCTCAAGTTTTTTTATACGATTTCCTACAGCTTGTCCTGTCATATGAATTTGTTGACCTAGGTCTTTCCATTGAATACGTGAATTTTCGGATAGTAACCGAAGGATTTGAAAATCAATATTATCAAGTTCCATAATAAATTCCTTTCACCATGAAATGCTTTGAGCTAAATGTGTTTCATCAAAGTATCGATAGAAATGAAGATATTGTATATCATCATACTTGTAATAAAAACTTGTTAATGAGGTGGATAAAATGAGTACAGCTTTAATCATTGTTGATATACAAAACGACTATTTTCCTAATGGAAAGATGGAGTTAAGCAATCCGGATAAAGCGGCCGCTAATGCTGCTAAAGTTCTTGATTGGTTTAGACAAAATAACAAAGATCATATTTTTCATGTTCAGCATATCGCAGGTAGTCCGGAGGTAGGCTTCTTTCTTCCAGATACAGAGGGAGCTGAAATACATGAAACGGTTCGACCATTAGAAAACGAAAACATCATCGTAAAAAATTTCCCTAACAGCTTTTTGAAGACTGATTTAGAAAGCAAATTAAGTGAAAAAGGTGTAACGAAGGTAGTCGTTGTAGGGATGATGACACATATGTGTATTGATGCAACTGTTAGAGCTGCAGTTGATCTAGGCTTTGAAACTACACTTATAGAAGATGCTTGTGCAACACTAGACTTATCTTATCAAGAAAAGAAAGTTCCAGCAGAACAGGTTCATTATGCATTTGTCGGCGCACTTAATGGTATGTACGCAAATGTAATTTCTACCGAGGATTTCCTACAACAACGCTAACACAAATTTTAATAATAAAAATGGGAGTTGTACATAAAACAGCTCCCATTTTTACTGATGATAGAGTTTATTCTACATATAATTGCTTTAAACATGGTCAGCAAATTTTACCAGAACAAGTGATTGTAATACTATAGCAAAATCTTCGTGAACACCGATTGATTATGGAGCAACCTAGCCAAAACGTCGGAAACTCAGAAGTGTATATTTTTTACGAACTCTCCTAACTTGAAGTTTGAATGTATTATAAGCAGAGATAAATTCCCAAACAAGTATGCACTTTTTTGCCACATACTATCTTTGGAGATAGTGTGGATAGGAAGAAATCCAAAATAAACGTTGCTGACAGTTAGGACACTTTTTTTACCACACATGAAGGAAAAGGTGCCTGACACTTTCCTTTTTTATGAACATAGCTTTCATTGTTCATATAGGGGAAAATGGGAAAAATCGGACAGGATGGTTTTTAGGAATTTGTGGACGTTTTATGACAAGGGGTGGAATCCTTACCATTACCTACCTGTGATTCATTGTTTCCCGTAAAGGTTCCGAAAGCCAAAAACGCACCAAAATTTAATAAATTGGAAAAACCGCACGAGTGAAAGATTCATCGTGCGGTCAAATATAGATTAGAAAAAATTTAATAATATGGTACATTTCCTTATTCTTGGTTGATACGTCCTGTATACAAGAAAATCCTGGAGTGTCATAGGCACTGGTCCCCTGTAATAATTGGTATTTCCAATCCTAATTAAATCGGCTAACTGAGAATCTATCAATTGGAATAGATGTTTCTCCATCAATGATTAACTCAGCCATAAGTGTACCTATGAGGGGAGACAAGGTTACACCACTATGTGTGGTTGCCACATAAAGATCATCGATACTAGGAACCTCGCCTAAAATAGGGAAGCCATCTTCAGGCATTGCTCGAATCCCAGAAAATGCACGGACAATTTTAGCCTTTTTTAAGGCTGGGACATATTTGATAGCCATATTTGCTGTTTCCTGCATGATATCTAGGGTAGTAGACCGATCAAATCCAACAGATTCTTTTGAATACCCAACTAATACCTCTCCATTATTTGCCTGTCTCATCCCTCTTATCGTATGGTTGAGAAATGGCTTTTGGGGTTCGGTAACTAATATTTGCCCTCTTTGCTGGTTTACAGGAATATGAACCCCAAGCATTTTTCCTAATTCCCTTGACCAAATACCACCGGATAAAATTAGTTTTTTGCACTGGTATATTTCGTTATCTGTATTGATGATAAATTTCCCATTTTGTCTTTCAATGTTTGTGACTTTGTTATACGTAGAGTAATCGACACTGTTTTTCTTGGCAGCTCTCATATACATATCGATTAAGCGAAATGGATTCACGTTCCCGTCAATCGAACTAAAGGTTGCTCCAGCTACATTTGGGTTGATTGCTGGCTCTTTTTCAAGTACTTCTTCTCTTGATAAGACTTTAATTTTAATACCCACTTTTTGATAGTCTTCCGCTAGCTGTTTGGCCTTTTCCCTATCTTCTTCCTTAAAAAAAGGAGCTAAACCACCAGTCCTTTTAAACTCCACATCGCCAATTTTTTTTGATAAATATGGATAGAGTTCAGCGCTATACATGCTAAATTCAGCATACCAAGCTGGATTTTTAGTATGTACCCACACCCAAGCCTGAGTAGACCCTGATGTTCCAGTCATCGGAAATTTCTTATCAAGCACCAACAAGCCTTCTTTATACCGTTCAGAAAGGTGATAAGCAATACTATTGCCAACTACACCTCCTCCAATAATAATGGTCTCATATCTTGTTTCCATTTATCTCACCTTACCTTCTTCTATGACCATTTTATTCAAGTTATCTTTTTCTGTAGAATTACCTGAGACTTCCGTAGCTAATGTTTCAAGTTTAATGGGAGATATAGGCATTCTCATTCTTGGTAGTGGAATCTCCTTTATCGGTGTACCGGTTTTTTCATGTATCACTTTTGTAACAAGATTTGCACAGATTTTTGACTGACAAGGACCCATACCACAACGTGTTAATCTTTTGATATCATCTAAGGTTCTTGCACCTAGCCCAATCACTTCCTCTATTTCTTCACAGGTAATTTCTTCACATCGACAAATAATAGTTGATTTCTCCAACATATTTCACCTTCTAGTTTAGAGTCTATCAGTCTACGATATAAATTGATCTTTAATTAGCGGAACTTTAAAGTTCTCCATATGCTTTTTTCGCCCCTGCCATTTTGCGGCATCCAACTTATTCTCAAATATCTCGAGTTCCTCCCAGAGAGACCCTCTTATTCGCTCTGCCTCTTCCATTTTTATTAGATTGAAGGATTCACATACACTAACCCCAGCTATCATACCGGTTAGAATTAAGACTCCTTGCGTACTGATTCCACCAGCATTACCAGCTAGAAAGATCTCCTCTCGGTTGGTTTGAAACTTGGTATTATACAGTGGAATCCATCCTCCCAGCTTTTCCTGATAACCAAAAGCACAACCTAGTTGATAAAAAACATCCAAAATAGGCGCTCTTCCGCCATCTATGCATACTAAATCAACAGGAACCGTTAAAAGCTCTTTGGTCGTCTCTATATCGATTTCCTCGACCTCGCCATTTCCTCTTGCTTCTTTTATTGAAGAACCGAAATAAAGAGGAACACCAGTTTCTTTAACCTGGTTAACCAGATCCGTATTTTTCGAAACAGCTGTATTCCCTTCTTCCACTATCCCTTTTACCTTAACCCCAACTGCTAAAAGCTGTAGAACGACATCCATTGTAAAATCACTCGATCCAACGATTACGGCTTCTTTCCCTGGAACAACAAAGTCCCTGTTTATGAGTGTTTGAGCCGCTCCAATCGTCATAACCCCAGGTAACGTCCACTTTGGAAATGAAATGGCATTTTCCGAAGCGCCCGTTGCTACAATTATTTTTTTTGCTTTTACTGGGAATACGTCCTCCTCATTGGTAATTCCAATACTGCCATCCTTATATAAGCCAACCACTCGGTGTCCTAGTAAGCATTGAATAGGTAAGTTTTTTAAGGCTTCTTTTAATCTATTAGCTAGTTCAAATCCACGCATTGGCGGAAATAAAGAGGGTAAAGAATGAATTTGCTGTGTCTGCTGTATGAGCTGACCTCCTTTTGTGAGGGTTTCATCCACAACCATCACCTCTAATCCTCTTGATGCCGTTTCATATGCAGCTGAAAGTCCAGCTGGTCCTGCCCCAATTATAAGAACGTCCGTATCCATCTCAATCCCTCCTTACCTCTGGGTCTTCTAAGTTCGGATAGATATCCATTCCTTCTTCTACTTTCTTCATACATGTACGTACATGGTGCTCCCCATTTACTGTCATATAGCAGCTACAACACCTTCCTCGAGAACAAAACAATCCTCTTGATTGAACAAGCTTTCTACTTACTCCGAACTTTTTAACGCCATTTGCGATAAGGGCTGAAGCAACCGTTTGGTTTTTATAAGCCTTATATTCATTACCATTAAAATAAATGGTTACAGGTTCATGCATTTGCTTCCCAAACACTGGGTGATTTTCGATGTGCATAATAACACCTTCTTAACAATTATTTTTCTATCTAAACGACAGTGTGCGTATTAGACCACTCCATCTATGAATAGATGAAGAATATAAATATAAGCACACCCTACTAAAACCATAAGGAATAAATAAACGCCATTTAATTTTGCTCCTAAAATGATTCCTCGTCGGTTTACTAGATTGCTAACGATTATATTTAATGGGTTAACAGGGCTTAATACAGCTGACAATGACCAAGCCAACATAAACAACAGAGCTAGTAATACAGATGATGTTCCCATTGTTTCAGGATCAATTTGAATTAATAATGCAGTCACTATTACCACTTGGTGAATGCCAATAAAAGTAAAGAGGATGATGATAAAAATGATAAACAACATAAAAATAAAATAAGATTCTTCATAAATAGTGCCTAAGAGAAAATGAAACCTTTCCAAAATCCATGTATCCTTTAATGCAGTCCCTAATAAACCAGCGCTAATAAATAAAACAACCTCGTTATTTGATTTTCCTGCCAGGTTTTCACTAAATTTATTAAATTCTATCAGAGTAGATTCTATTCTTTTTTTTACAAGTGACCAGATTAAGGGGAACAATATTGCTGTTAAAGAAACAATAAAGACCATTGGCCACTTGGTCACATATTCAACACTTAATATCAATCCCATGAGAAAGAATACTAGAATGAGTAGCCTCTTTAGTGAATGGTGTGATCTATGTTTAGATCCCTCAATATGGTCAATTAAGGTAATATCATCTGGTTGCTTCTTTTTACTTATCCTATATAAACCATTTAGAATAACTAATAGAATAAGTGATAATCCTAGTGCTAATGGAAAATACTCTCTAATTGATACATCTAAATAATAAAGAACAAGTGCAACGGATGCGTGATAGGGAGACCAGATAACGACTGTTGAATAGCCACCTAGATAACTTTTGGCGAGAAATTCAGGGTTCACTTTAAAATCTTCTATTAGATCGTGTAAAATTTTAATTACTCCAAGGCTCATGATCGGTCCAATAAAAAAAATAAAAATGGTTGTTAATAGAAAAAATTTATTTGAGTTTTTATAAATTTTTATTAAGTAAGCTTGAATAGGATAAAGATAGCCTCCTAAACGAAAAGGTATCGATATTAAGGGAGCCAAAAGCATTAAGGTCAAAATGGGGATATTGACTTTTATTCCTGTTGAAAGTTCTTCAACTCCCCCACCCTTTAAAACGATGATTATGATTCCCGTTATAGCCATACCAACACTAAAGAAGGAAAGTATTTTGTTAGCTTTCCATAACGAAATCATAAAAACGAGCAAAATTACTGTACTATACACAATCTCTATATACATGGTTTCAAAAATGAAACTTAGTATATACAGGAAGCACATTAAGAAAATGAATTTCCCGTAGAATAATTTCTTTGGCAGATGGGCTTTAGGAATTAGCAACATCTTCTATCAACCTGCTTTTTCATATTAATTTAAAGGAAATAGGCAGTGACTAATTGATCACTGCCTTAGGATGTTTTAATTACATAAAGGCAGGCTGTTCCCAGAGAGAAAGCCATTCTCCGCGGTTATCTTTTAATGCCTTTTCGTAAATGACCTTCGCCATAGCAATATCCTGTATCCCCATACCACAGCTGTTAAAGTAAATTTTCTCGGAATCATTTTCCCTTCCTGCCTTCTTACCAGTGACAATTTCCCCCAGCTCGGCATATAAGTTGGTTTCATCAAATTCTTGATTTTTATACATAATCGAAATAGTTTCTACACCTCTGTGCTTCAATTCCTCCCAATCATCGACGATGATTTTGTTTGATCGATGAATGACATCAAATTCACACTCGTGGCTGCCAACATGAATATAAAGGGAACCGTTCTCAACCCATTCTGGTTGGACAATCGGTTTTTTAGTGACTGTTGCTGTAATAAAAATATCGGATCCTCTCACCGCATCATCCGCATTTTTCACCACTTCAATCGGTAATGGAATTATTTCTTTCATTTGGTCAACAAAACTTTGAGCACGTACCGGATCAAGATCTGTAATCTTAACTCTTTCTAATGACGGCACTGAATGGTAGATAGCTAATAATTGTGTCCGATTTTGCACACCTGCTCCTACTAGCCCAAGTACTTTTGCATCTTTTTTTGCTAAGTGTTTGGCCACAACTCCTGAATTCGCTCCTGTTCTCATGGCACTAATAAGTGTTCCATCCATGATCGCAATCGGAAGTAGCGTTTCAGGATCATTTAAAATGACGATTCCTGTGGCACGAGGAAGATTATGCTTAAATGGGTTATTGGGTGCACTTGAAATCCACTTAATACCACATGCACCAAATTCCCCTCCTATATGACCTGGCATTGAATTAATTCGACCGAGCGTAGATTCCGAATCAAGATCTCCCCAACGAAGGACTGTTTTATGTGGGAGAACATAATCCTCTTTTCCATGAAGTGCAAATACTTTTTCCATTGTTTCAATAAATAATGGCATTTGGTCTCCGCCACACTCTTTCACATCATGTTGATTTAAAAAAAGCATTTTGAATTGATTCATAACGCCCATCCTTTTTAAGATTTTTTTCTAAAGACAGAAGTGTGTATCATGTATGTGAAAGCTGTCTAAAGCTCAAAGCCATAGCTTTTTTGCACTTCGCTTTTACTGTTCTTTTCATTCAAAAGATCTTTCACAATCTTTTCCTTCACACGGTCGGATGGATCTCCATATCCACCTGACCCTGGTGTTTGAGCACTTAAAATGTCCCCTGGATTGAGTTTGATTTCAGAAACCTTCCCCGATGGGAGAATCCTTTCGTTTTCCGTACCTGGGTTAATGACAAACTTGCCAGTCTTCCCAGGTAGGCCACCGAGTAATCCCCAAGGTGCATTTTTTTGTCGGTCCGCATGGGAAGCAAATTCCAACGGAGCTAGAATCTTGTAGTCTCGGCGAATTCCAAGTCCTCCGCGGTATTCTCCTGCACCACCAGAATCTTGAATAAGTTCAAAACGGTCAATCTTAATCGGATATTCCATTTCTAGGCACTCAATTGGTAAGTTAGAGGAATTCGTGACATGCACGTGGACCCCATCCATTCCATCCTTATAAGGTCTTGCTCCTAGACCTCCCCCCAGTGATTCTGGATACACGAAGAAATTGTTGTTTCGTGGGTCTACGCCCGAAAACAGAACGGTCGTTACAGCACTATTACAACCTGCAACCACTTGATTTGGTACTGCTTTTGCAAGTGCCCCGAATATAACATCCACAATTCTTTGACAAGTGTCTGTTCTTCCCCCTACTGCTGCTGGCGGTACTGCATTTACGATAGTACCTTCAGGTGCAACCACTTTTATCGCCCTGTAATAACCTGCATTGGAAGGGATATCCGGGTCAATAATGGCTTTTAAGGCATAATAAACAGTGGCATATAAGGCAGTCTTCACCACGTTAATCCCACCTTTTACTTGGTTACATGAGCCTGTGAAATCAAGTAAAATGTTGTCATGCTGTACGGTAACGGTTACTTTAATAGGTAAATTTGTTTTTTCTAGTTCAATTCCATCATCATCTAAGTAATCGGTAAATTCATAAGAACCGTCTGGAATTTTGCTAATGCCGTCACGAATCTTCTTTTCCGAATAATTCAGGAAGGCTGCCATTCCTTCCTTAAACATAAACTCTCCATATTTATTGATTACTTCTTGTATTCTTTTTTCCCCAATTCGATTAGAAGCGATTTGAGCCCATAAATCTCCTAATCTTTCTCGAGGTGTTCTGCAGTTTAGGAGTATCATATCTAGAATATCTTGCTTGATTTTTCCTTTTTCACAAATCTTTATTGGTGGAATTCTCAACCCTTCCTGGAAGATACTAGTACAATCTCCCGAAGAGCTGCCGGCCACTCTTCCACCAATATCTGAATGATGGGCAATGTTTGCAACAAAGGCATGGATTTTCCCGTCTTTAAATACGGGCTGTGCAATGGTGATGTCCGGTAAGTGGGTTCCTCCACCATTATAAGGATCATTGGCAATAAACATATCTCCTGGGTGGATATCCACCAAAGAATATTTTCCGAGTATTTCCTTGCATATTCCAAGCATGGACCCAAGGTGAACGGGTATGGCGGCAGCTTGGGCAATCGTCTCCCCTTTTTCATTAAAAATAGCTGTAGAAGAATCTTTTCTTTCTTTGATATTGGTAGAATACGAGGTGCGTACAAGTGTCACACTCATTTCTTCGGCAATGGATAGCAAGGCATTCCCCATTACCTCTATTGTTATCGGATCAATAGATCTTGTTTGCATGTCAGTTCCTCCTTATAAAGTGATAATGATATTAAGATATAAATCTATTTCCGCTTTACAGTTAGGCGGAATCACAACGGTAGAATCCATCTGTTCTACAATTGCAGGACCTTCGATGATATTATTTGGTACCAGTCTTTTCCTTTTGTAAATCGACGTTTTGACAAACGAGCCTTCTTCTTCAAAATAAACTTCTCTCTCTCCTACTAATGCTTGCGAAGGATCATTATCTCCTATTTCGTAGTTTCGCATATCGATTTTGGATACTTCCCCTTTTGCTACTGCTCGATAGTTAATAAACTCAATTTCTTCTTTTTCATTGGCGTACCCATACGTCTTTTGGTGTTCTGTATGGAATATATTCTTTAAGTTTTGTAAATCCTCTGCCGTTTTGAGTTCCCCGCTTATTGGAATCGAGAGCTCATAGTTTTGCCCTAAATAACGCATATCAATCTTACATTCAATCAGTCGTTGCTCATCCGGCACATTTTCCTGTTGTAGCCATTGATTGGCTTGGTCCTTTAATTGATCCAACTCCTGATTGATTAAAGGAAGATTCGAAATGCCAGATAATAAGCGCTTTGTTCTGACATAGTCCATTCTTAAATCGGAAACAAGTAGGCCCAGTGCGCAAAGGATACCTGGGTTTTCTGGAATTAATACTTTCTTCATCCCTAATTCTCTGGCAACATCAGCAGCATGTAAGGCTCCCGCACCACCGAATGCAACGAGGGTAAATTCTCGAGGATCATGTCCTTGCTCCACGGATACCACACGTATGGCGCGTACCATATTGGAATTAACAATCTTAATAATTCCTTTTGCAGCTTCCTCTGTTTGAAGCCCGAGTTGATTGGTCAATTTATCTGTAATCACACCATTAGCAGCCTGATAATTTATTTTCATACTACCGTCTAGAATATACTCAGGGTTTAGTCTTTTAAGGAAGACATTAGCATCTGTTACCGTTGGTTCTGTACCACCGCGATCATAAGCAGCAGGCCCTGGATTTGCTCCAGCACTATGAGGTCCCACTTTTAATATTCCTCCATTATCCACCCATGCAATGCTACCACCACCCGCACCAACAGCATGAACATCTGTCATAGGTACTTGAACAGGGAATCCTGCTACTGATTTTCCTGTAGAGACTTTTGGGGTAGAGTTTTCAATTAAAGTTACGTCTGTACTTGTTCCTCCCATATCAAATGTAATAATATTTTCATAACCAGCTAATTTTGCAATGTGCGCAGCGCCTGATACACCTGCACTTGGACCAGACAAGGCTGTCCGAACAGGGTTGTTTTTTGTCACCTCAATGGACATAACCCCACTATTGGATTGGTTAATATACGGTTTAACTGGAATTCCTATTTTTTCAACATTTTCGGCAAAGTTTGTGACATATTGACTCACAACAGGACCTAAATAACTATTTAAGGTGGTGGTGGTTAAACGCTCATATTCCCTGTATTCAGATAGCACTTCACTAGAAATGGACACATAGACATCTGGTAGTATCTCTTGGATCATCTCTTTTACGAGTTGCTCATGGACCGGATTTACATATGAGTGTAAGAAACATACTGAAACAGCTTTAATGTCATCTTTTACAAGGTCTTTGATTACTTGCTCTACTTGTTCTTTATTAATTGCTGTATCTACGGAACCATCAAAGTTTAATCGTTCGGTAACTTCTTTACGAAGGCTTCTATTAATCAATGGATCTGGTTTATCTTTAAATAAATTGTAAATAGAAGGTCTAGTCTGTCTAGCTAACTCTAATAAATCACGAAATCCCTCTGTCGTTATTAGTGCCGTTTTGGCTCCTTTTCGCTCAATTGCTGCATTTGTTCCAACCGTGGTACCATGGACCACATATTGAATAGATTCGGCTTCTACATTATTTAATTTCAATATATTTTTAATACCTTCTATAATTGCTTTGGAAGGATCTTCTGGTGTTGAAGGAAGTTTTAAGACCTTTGTTTCTCGCTGAATTTCATTAAACAGACAAAGGTCTGTAAAGGTTCCCCCTACATCTACACCTAATTTATAACCCATAGCATTTCCTCCTTTAAAATAAATCTTCTTTACATAAAACAATGCAATATTCGTGCCAAACCTACTTTTTTATAAAAACCTTGTTATATATATAAAGGAAATGCCTTACAGATAACACTTTAAGTTCAGCGCGTTCCAAAATTGGAACAGTTATACCATTTACCGAAAAGGTCCCTCGAGAACTAAAAAAAAGAGCCTAGACGGCTCTTTTTGAATATTTATGTTTCCATTTTGGAATCATTATTTGAATATTGTGATGATCTTGATTTAATGAATTGTAAAGAGGCAATTACAACCAAAAGTAAGATTCCTATTATATCTGTCACCCACTCTGGAATAATTAAAATAATGGAAGCTGTAAATAATATCCCTCTCTTTAGTCTTGATAATTCCCCGAAAAGCCATCCCTCTAAGCTTGAAGCAAGTGCGAGTATACCAACCATTGCGATGGTAGTCTGAACAATCACCTCCGCCCCTGAACCATTCATTAATAGTGCTGGCTCTAATACAAATAAGAAGGGCAATACATAGGCTGCAATAGCTAATCTGCTGGCTTCAAATGCTGTCTTCATCGGTGGTGCACCCGCAATATTGGCACCTGTATAAGCTGCAAGTGCAACCGGTGGAGTAATTCCCGATAAACAAGCATAGTAAAAGATAAATAAATGTGCAGCTATTGGCGCAATACCTAGCTCAGACAATACAGGCGCCAAAACAGCTACAACTAGTAAATAAGAAACTGTGGTTGGTAAACCCATTCCAAAAATTATTGCCGTCACCATAGCAAGTACAAGAGCTATAAATAGACTTCCGCCAGAAAGGCTAATTACTGCACTAGCAATTTTTCCACCTACCCCAGTTAATCCGATGACACCGATAACAATCCCTGCACAAGCAACTGGTGCAATAATAGACACAATCCCCTTGGATGCTTCAAATAAAGAATCATAGATTCCCTTTATATTAGGTCTTCTCTGTTTGCTGAATAGGCTGAGAATTAATGAAATGAAGATTGCAATTAAGGCCGCACGTATTGGAGAAACTTTAAATACTGCAAGTTCGATGATTAACACTAGAAGTGGAATGAGCATCATCCCATCTTTTAATAGTAGTTTCTTGACATTTGGAAGTTCATTCGCTGGTAATCCCTTAAGATTTCTCCTAGCAGATCGCAAGTCAATAGAAAACCAGATAGTAACAAAATAGAGAATGGCTGGAATGAGTGCCGCCTTCATTATTTCTGAGTAAGGCACTCCTAAAATATCAGCCATTAAAAAGGCTCCAGCTGCCATAATCGGGGGCATAATCTGACCACCGGTGGAAGCAGCCGATTCAACCGCTGCAGCAAAAGTTCCTTTATAACCTAGTTTTTTCATCATAGGAATTGTAAACGAACCTGTTGATGCAACATTTGCAACGGCACTACCAGAAATACTACCAAATAAGGCACTAGCTAGAGTAGCCATTTTTGCCGGACCGCCTCTTGTTCTTCCGGCAATCCCTTTTGATAAATCCAAAAAGATCTTCCCAACTCCTGTTAACTCCAAAATTGCGGCAAATACAATAAACATGGCAACAAAAGTTGCAGCGACAGCTAAAGGCATTCCGAAGATCCCGTTATACGTAAAAAGTGCAGTAATAACCCTCTTATAAGAATATCCATTATGAGCAAGGTCTCCAGGTAACATGTGCCCATAGACTGCATATAAGAAAAACAATAACCCTATTACTGGAAGTGCTATCCCAACGGTTCTTCGGGTCATTTCTAATATAAGTAAAATAGCAAGCGTTCCAAAAATTAAATCTAGATTAGTGGTAAAAATCCCCGCCCTATCCAATATACCTTCTATTTCTCTCAGCGCATATCCAAACGTAATAACACCTAGAATCAGTAAAATATAATCGAGCCATCGGAATTTTGATTTATAAACAGTGAAAATAATTATGGCTGATAATAGGACAATGGCGGGTCTAAATAAATCAGGACCTAAAGGATAAAAATTTAATGTCCAAACTACAAAGAGTGAAAGGACCACTCCAGCAAGTTTAAATGATACATCTTTCAATTTCCCATCACCTACCTCTTAGAATGTTCAAAGCGGGAATAAAATCCCGCTTCCCGCTTAATAGTTAGTTTGATTCCGGAGGTAATAAATCTTCAGGAATTTCTACCCCTTGTTCCTCAAAGTATTTCACTGCACCTGGGTGATATGGAATCGTCGTTTTATCAACAAACTCTGTTGCCATCCCGTCTGCCATCTGCGGCCAAACCTGTTTAATATAGTCGGTGTTTTCATAAGCAGCTTTCACAATTTCATAAACTGTGTCTTCGCTGATATCACTACTAACAAGGAATAAGTTGTATAACCCAAAGCTTTCAGCACCATTTGGAACAGCCTTATATGTTCCAACAGGAATATCAAGCCAAACGTATGGTGGGTTCTGATCTAGAAATTCCTGCTTGTCTTCGTCACCAAGCAACACTATTTTAACGTCATGACTTGTTTCTAATTCCGTTACGGCTGATGAAGGCCAAGCAATGGAAAATCCGTCAATTGTTCCATCTTTCAATGCATTAGCAGCATCTGATGTTGGCAAATTCACGATTTCTGGTTCTATTCCAAAGGTTTTAAAAACCCTGTCAGCATAAACCTCATTCGCACTTCCCTTTGGTCCTGAACTATACTTTTTCCCATCTAAATCATGAACACTATCAATCCCTGAGTCTTCAAGAGTTACAAACATATAAACGCCAGGCCACCCGGGAAATAAGGTCCGTAATTTATCATGGGGCTGTCCTTCAAAAGTAAATTCACCATTATATGCTTCCCAAGCAATTTCTGTCGAAGATAAACCCATCTCTACTTCCCCTGCCTGCAATAACTGGACATTGTCTTTTGACGAACCGGTAACTTCTACGACAGTTTCCAGATTCGAGGTGTTTTCATTTAAGACCGTTGATAGAGCGGTACCACCTGAATGGAAACCACCTCCGGTACTACCTGCTGCTATGGAATATTTCAAGGTTTCTCCGGAACTACTATTGCCGCTACCTTCTGAATTACTTTCTGAACTACATCCAGAAATTACAAGAAGAAGTAACAACAAAACAGAATAAATCTTAAGACCTAGTTTCATTTTTCAGATTCCCCCTTTCAAACTTATAAAAAAGTATTGCAAGATTTGTGCCAACCCCCTAGATTCGTAATTTATTTTAGCTGTAAATTTTAAATTATCGTTTATAAACTTATCTAAATTGTAATTTTTCCTGTTTTTTTATATAGTATAACTTTTCACATTTTTAATAAATAGATATTTTAATCTTTTCAGAAAATATAGATAAATTGTTTCAAAAATGGGATTTTTGTTTTAAAATTAGTATATTACGTTTCTGAGGAGGATAAGGATGAAGCCAAAGATAGCTATACTTGGTTACAAAGATTTTATAGATCTCACAAAAGGCATTATAAAAAATATTAATAATAATGTAACCATTGATGTTTATCAGTGCCTTTTGGAGGAGTGTCTGGAAGTCCTACCTATCCTAACTGAGGAACAAACAGATATTATTATTACGGGCAGAGCCAATCAGCAATTACTTAAACAAATAACTGACATACCTATTATTACTTTTAAAATAACTGCAATCGATATACTTTCAGCAATAAAAAAGGCGCTTAAGCACTCAAATCATATAGCTATTGCTATGGCTAAATTTGAAGAAATTGAATATGATTATTCTATTTTAGTGGATTTATTAGATTTAAATTTTGAATTTATCACTTATAATACGCAAGACGAACTTGAAACCAAAATAAAAGGGTTTGCTTCATCTAACGGGACAGTAATTGGAACAACCGTTGCGGTTAATTATGCTAAAAAGTATAATCTAAACAATATTTTAATATATTCACTTGAAAATACTATTTTAGAAGCAATCAATAGAGCTATTGAAATCATTGATTTTAATAGAAAAGAAGAAAAAAAGGCAAAAGAATTTGAAGCTATCTTCCACTCAGTTAGTGATGGAATACTTGCTACTAATGAAGAAAATGAAATCACGCTTATCAATCATTCAGCTAGTAAACTATTATCACTTGAGGGAAATAAAATCGGGAAAAAAGTTGAATCTATTTTTACTAAGACCGATCACCAGAATATAGTTAGCAAGAAAATTTTAAACGATGAGTTAATTGAGTATAATAATACGACATTTAACGTCAATAGAGTGCCTATTATGGTTAAAGAATCTAAAGCTGGAAACGTTACTATTTTTCAAGATATTACTGAAATTCAAAAACTGGAACAAAAATACCGCTATGAAACCGAAGCAAAAGGACTGATAGCAAAAACCAGTTTTAATCAAATCATTTACCAAACTCCAATTATGAAAAAAAATATTGAAAAAGCGAAGCGATATGCACAAACGGACTCCACAATTCTAATTATTGGGGAAACAGGAACAGGGAAGGAATTGTTTGCTCAAAGTATCCACAACTATAGCAATCGAAATAACAGCCCTTTTGTAGCAATCAACTGTGGGGCATTACCAGAAAACCTACTCGAAAGTGAATTATTTGGTTATGAGGATGGTGCTTTTACTGGAGCTAATAAAAAAGGAAAAAAGGGATTATTCGAAATCGCTCATAATGGAACGATCTTTTTAGATGAAATTAACTCAGTATCTCTTCATTTTCAATCTCGCTTATTAAGAGTTTTACAGGAGAGAGAGGTTGTGAAAATTGGCGGAAGTAAAGTCATTCCTGTAAATATTAGAGTCATTGCTGCCGCCAATGAGGATTTAAGTTCCCTAGTTAAAGAAAATAAATTTAGGAAAGACCTTTACTATCGACTTAATGTATTAAAAATACATATTCCACCACTGCGTAACCGAATTGACGATGTCCTCCCTTTAGCTAAACAATTCATATTGGATAATAATAAATCCCTATATTATTCAACCGAACCTTTTTTCAAAAGTCTATGTGATATTTTAAGCGGTTATCATTATCCTGGTAATATACGCGAGCTATACAACATTTTAGAAAGGTTTATTATTCTATATCCTTCTAATGAAGAAATAGCAAAAGAGTCCTGCCTTCAGTTATTAAAAGAATGCATGGAGATTGATAATGAAAGTAATATAAGAAGCAAAATCCAAATACCTATTATGGAAAGCTACAAAGATAGTGTATTCGAAGCTGACAAAGTAATATTGTCCACTTTTTTAGAAATGTTTAATGGGAATAAGGGAAGATTAGCAAAGAACTTAGGTATCGGTAGAACAACATTGTATCGAAAATTAAAAGAATTGAATATAGAGTGACGGACCACTCTATATCCCCCTATCGATGGTGTGACGACAGGTAGTTAGGTAAGACAGAAGTCAACGATGATGTTTAGTTTTGATTAATAATATCTACATCAACAATGGAAATAATCTTATTGATATCGGTTATATCCAGAGGCATCCGCAATTCTTGTGATTGAAGTGGATGTTTGTCTCTTCCCATTCGCCAGCCCAACAAGGGTGGCATGACGAATATCCGGAATAAGCCAAAGTTCGCGCATTGAGATATCGTATTTAACTATTAAACTATGTAGATTTATTCGAATCTCTTTCCCCCATAGTTTGCTCTATACCCTTCAAAAATATCGGGAGATGCAAGGTGGTACGCCTTTGAGTAACATTTATGCCTAGAGATGTTGGTTTTGTGACAACCTTTCTAACCTAGTTTCTCTGAGATTTGAACTGGATACACGATACTTATATGTAAAGGCTATATTCGTATGGATTGAGGTAAACGAATCATAAAATTGTGCGGTACAAATACGGCATAGCTAGGTGGTTAAGTGGAGCAATCAATAGGCTTGCCAGCTTGTGTGAACCCCACCATCCGTCGCATTAATTCTATATGCCGTGTACTTTCTAGCTGTTCAGGTTGAATCACGGTGTCTTTGAGTAAGTACTCCGCCTTCATCAAGCTTCCTAAAAAAGTTTTTTCAGCAATACACATGACTCTTCCCCGCTGTAAGGTCGAGGATAAATTTACCTGGGATCGTTCTTCCGCTAGGAAACAATTGCGTTGCGGGCGACAGGCCACTACTAATTTATGTTGCCTGCTTAACGGACGAGAGGGCGATTTGTCCATATCATATTTTTAAAAAATATCCCTGTAACCACCTATGTAAAAGAATCCCTAATAAAACTAAATACGGGCGCATCCTTTAAGTAGGAAACGCCCGCTTGTACCTTGCAACTATCTTGTTATCATCAACGTAGGAAAGGTATTAATGGAAACAGTCTAACCTGAAACATTTCTGTGAAACAAGAATATCCGAGCTAACACTGGCACTGTTCTAGTTATAATCTTTGCTTTGAAAATTTCATCTGTGCCCAGGCATCCAGCTTATTTATGTGTTTTTTTCCGACAGTAAATCCATACAGAATCAATAGCACAATAATCAGCGTAAAAAGGTCTACTTTTTTTGTGATAATGAAATTAATAATCCCCATTATTACTTGGGGTATCACTCCTGTGATGGCAAACAGAACTGTGGCAACCTTGAACCAGAAGTCTGATTTCAACCCGTATCTAGCATATAAGAGAAAAAAGATGGACGCCCACGCAAACACCTCAAGGGTTATTAAGATGACCCATTTATATTCCATAAAAAAATACAATGTTCCCCAACTCCTTGTGCAATCTAATATGCGAGACAAACCAGCCTTAGGACAGGATTAGAAGATTGCTACCAGAATCCAGGTTCCAAATCATTCTCCTCATTTAATACGATTGAGAAGTGGCAAACTACATCGGAATGGTAGGATCATCATTAATAGTGAAGTTCGTAATATTTTCTGCTGTTTCAGTCACCATAACTGGGAATTTCTTTGCAAACAAATTGCCTGCAACCATATAAAGGACAGAAGTAGAAATTAAAGAAACAAAGTAATTATAGTCTAGGAACATAAGACCAATTATGATTCCTATTAAATAACAAGATAAGGATACGGGATTGATTCCATACCAGTATGAGTACTTCCCCTTGCTATTAAAGAGATCCCCAAGGCTGTATTTCCTTTTCCGGAAGTAGTAATAATCTACCGCAATGATTCCTAGTGCAGGACCGCCTGCTGCCCCGAATACCGCTAGAAACACATCAAGAATTGGACCAAAATTCCAAGGCTGTATAGCAAACGCAACCACGCCTACAATAACGGCAGCTGTTTTGAAATTAATCTTCTTAGGAGCAAGTGCGCAGATTACATACTCAGACGGGAACAGATTTGCCGCAGTATTGGTTGATAGTTGTGCGACAAATACAAACAAGGCTAAGATTGCGATGATGGCATTATTTCCTCCAGCTACTAATTCCGTAAGATAAGGAAGTACTTCCGCTCCGGTCATTCCAGGTACCAAAACTACGGTAATAATCCCAATCATAGTAAAGAACATAAATGATGGTGCCGACATCAGGCTATAAAAAATTAAGTGAGTTCTTGCGGCTTTCTTCATGTTGCCATTTTTCACCTTACAGTCTTTAGTAAAATCATTAAATCCCATTGCTACGGCCGCATAGCCACCTAAACAGACACCAAACCCATACAACCAGCTTTTATCTGTCCCCGACGTACGACCAAGGTCCCAAACATCAATCAAGCCGACACCATGCGTTTTCATTAATACATAAAACATAATAGCGCCAATGATGATCATCAGTGGTGCCGCAAAAGTCGTAAATCGTTCGATGCCTTTGGCACCGGTAATTGTGACTAGTATGAGTAACGAGGCATTAATGATGATGGCAATCAACATGTTGTCAAATCCAAACACAGATTTCATAAACATGTTGACTGCGGTTGCGCCGATAAAACCGTTTAATCCCACAAATATAATCGCTGGTAACGCACGCACAATTCCAACAATTTTCCCACCCAGAGGACCTGCCACCGCCGTTATGGTTGTAGCAAAGGACACGCCATATTTCAACCCAATTTCCTGTGTGACAAAGCAGGCTAAACACACGAGTAACTGACCAATCAGATTAATCCATACAAGTTCCCCAACTGTATAATATTGTACCAACGGTGTCATAACCAAGAAGCTCGTCACCTGGACCGCGATACCAAACCAAATCATGCCAATACCAAATGACCCTACTTTTCTCTCGGAAAACTCTACTGGAGCCAACGATTCACTATAAAGATTATGTTCCGATTTCGGCTGAAAACCTATCATTGTTTCCCCTCCCAAAATGTGATCGAGAAATCTTCATTTACCCGTTACCTCCAGCACGGGGCCTTTTAATGAGCCTAATTGACACCAGCTACAAGGGTTTCACGTCATGCTAGTAGATTAGCTATCTAGTTTTCCTTTTCCCATCTCGTGAATTCCATATTTACTGAATTTACTAAATTTTCACAAATCTCTTTCCATACCACTTCCCCCTTCTCTTTAGATGCTAAGGTTGCCTTCCACAGAATTCCGCTCTCTGTCGTAATTCTTTTAGGAATAGGAAGCATGTCATAAAATGGATAATACTCCGCTTGATCATCCTTTGCCTTCGAAAAATTAACTAGATTCGGTGCTACATACATCATGACAGATGTTTCAAAAATAGAAGCATGCTCAATCCCCCAGCCTGGGAATTGTCCCTCAAAGACATACTCCATGGTCTCTGGCTTCAATTTGCTAAAGGGTGTTTCAATAATAAGCAACTTTACATCGGGATACTCTTGTTTTGTATCCTCCATCACATTGTACGCTGCATCATAGATAAAATTGGTATTCTCAAAATGCCAATTAAAAAGCACGATTTTTCTAAAGCCCGTACGAATGAATTCTTTGACAACGTCCATTATAATTGCTGTCAAGGTAGAGCCCCTAACTGAAGTTGTACCGGGGAAGGTCTGTCCACCACCTGTTGTAGGACGTGAGCGAAATCCGTAGCAAACCGTAGGTGCAACAATCAAGTTACTCCTCTTTGCCACATCAAGTGCCATTTTCTCCGATAGAAGTGCATCTGTACAAAGAGGCATATGTGGACCGTGCTGTTCCGTCGCACCGATTGGTAGAATGACTCCCTCTCCCATATCAACTGCATCTCTGACTTCCATCCAAGTCATTTCAGACATTAATCTTTTACCCAATATGAACACTCCCTTTTTACTAGTGTGATAAGTTCCTTTTTTTGTTATTGACATGTACGACAAGAAGAAATCTAGTCAATCAATTAGTCCATAACCATCCCGAAAAAAATAGAAAGTGCCAGGCACCCCATATAGAAAACAACGGGACGGATCCGGTGTTTTTTGTAGTCAAATATTGAAACGGAGGAACCGTCCCCGCGTTGTTAACAAAAAATTTATCCCTGTTTCACTTATCTCCTTCACTATTGCATAGTGTTTGGTAAGAATAGGGCGATATCTGGAAAAATGTAAATGAGTGTGATTAAGACTAGGATTGGGGCGATAAAGATGAGTGCGCCTTTAAAAATTTCACCTAGTTTTAAATCCTTTGCTACTCCATTTAGAACAAAACAGTTCATTCCGATTGGTGGTGAGATGAGGGCTAATTCGATGACCAGAACGATAATAACGCCGAACCAGATGAGGTCAAAACCCAACCTTTCTAATAATGGTAAGATAATCGGAATGGTTACAACCATCATGGCTAATGTATCCATGACAGCACCTAGTAAAATATACATAAGTACAATTAAAATAAAGATCATGGTTGCTGAAAGATCTAATGAAAACAAGAAATCAGTAAGTACGTATGGAAGACGGGTGATGGTTAAAACATAGTTTAAGGTAAATGCAGCTAAGACAATGGCAAACATAAAGCCAGTTGTTTTAATTGTTTCAAAAAAAGCATCAACAAAAGTCTTTTTAGTAAGCTTCCCTCGAAGCAAACTGATTAGAAATGCACCAAGAGCACCAACACCTGCGGATTCCGTAGCAGTAAAAAGACCAAAGTAGAGTCCTCCAATTACAACTATAAATAAGATAAAAATCCAGATATTTGATTTTAATGAACGAAAACGCTCTTTCCAACCTACATCTCGTTGGGAATGGGTAGTTACCATATCAGGTTTTACAAGAACACAAATGGCGATTGTGAGCATAAATAATAAGGTTAGTAATATTCCCGGTATAATACCCGCAGTTAAGAGTTTTCCGATAGATTGTTCCGTTATCATTCCATAAATAATAAAGGTTGTACTTGGTGGAATTAGAATACCTAGGGTACCCCCTGCTACAATCGCTCCACCCGTTAGCTTCTTATTATACCCCGCATTTAACATTTCTCGGGATGCGATGATCCCCATTGTCCCAGTTGTTGCAACACTGGAACCGGACGCAGCGGCAAACATAGCTGATGAACCAATTGTCGCAAATCCCAGACCACCTTTTATTTTTCCAAACCAATTTTGAAAGGTCGTAAACAATTCCTGACTAATACCAGATACATACAAAAATTGTCCCATCAAAATGAACAGAGGAATTGTACTTAACGTATAATGAAAGCTCTGTTCCCAAATAACACTGTTAATAAAGGTGATAAGGGTCTCAGATCCGCGTAAATAAAAAATACCGATGCATGCGGGTATTGCCATTGAAATGGCAATCGGTACTCGCAAAAACATTAAAACAAAAACAGCAATGATGACAAATAAACCAACTAGTTCAACTGTCAACACGAATCCCCCTCTCATTCTCTAATTCCATAACTCCTTTATTATTTAATCTCGAAATTGATTGTACCAATTTAACTAGAGCTTCAAGCGCCCAACCAGTAAAACCGCAAACGATAATGAGCTTAAATGGAGTATAGGAGATTCTTAATAAATCCGAAGATTGTTGAACATCTAATTTCATTACAAAAAACAAAGCTACAAGAATAGAAAAGATAAGGGTCAATAAATGTGACAAAATATCTAGAATGGTCTGAACACGATGGGGCAACTTATCCACAATGATGCCAATTGCGATGTGGGAATTTGTTTTCTCTGTAAATGGCATAGCACACATAATAACAATTACCATACTAAATTGGACAAGCTCTACGTCACCTAGGACTGGATGCCCCATGCTTCTTCCGATTGCAAAATAACTGACCGAAACCATCATAAAAACCAATGTTGCAAACGCAACCCATTTATTCACTAAAGTAATATATGAAATGAGCTTTTCTATAGAAAACACATCCTTTCATAACTTTTATAGTAAGCTAACTTGGAAGGATAAAAGAACCCTTCCAAGTTTATCTAATTTTAAAACGGTTTGGAAATTCCCTCTTCCTCAGAAGTCTCTAAAAAGTAATCCATCATTTCCTGACCTTGGTATCCCCTCTTATCGGCTTCTTCTACCCATTTATCCCAAATTTCCTTTGATGGTTTTTTAAATTCTTTTAGTTCTTCTTCTGATGGAATAATGACTGACCCACCTTTGTCCTTTACTTTTTCTTCAAATGTCTTAATTGAATCTGCTGATTGCGTATGATAAAGCTGTCCAATTAATTCACCTAATTTAGGGTTTAGTACTTCCTCGAATTTCTTTTGAATATCTTCTGGTAAATTGTTAAATGCACTTCCGTTCATTAAGAACAGTAATTGGGCCACATTTTTATCAATCTTCGTTAAGTGCTTCGATACTTCCTCTAATTTAAAGCCTAATGCACCAATTGATGTATACTCTGTTAGATCCACCGTACCTTTTTCCATCGCTTCATACATTTCGACATAATTGATCGAAACAGGCACTGAATTCCAATGTTTAACTAAGTCAATATTATATGGACCTTCTGTTCGAAACTTCTTATTCTTAAGATCTTCAATCGTTTTAATCGGCTCATTACTATAGATTTGGTATGCATCAGTAGATGAAATGGTCATCCAGACTGCTTGGTCGGACATTTCTGTTAAGAAATTATCTCTATATTTCTCCATTACCTTCATAACATCTAAACTGTCTGTAAAAGCAAAAGGTAGGTCACCAATTGAAAGGGGAAACAAATCTGTATCAATATTTGTCATTGGGCTTACATAACCAATATCATAGACTCCCCCTTTAATATCTTCATAGGCTGTATCTAAAGTACCTAAAGCAGAACTACTATAAACAGTAATTTTCACTTTTCCATCTGTTTCTTCTTCAACAAACTTTGCCCACGGCTCAATTGCTTCTGTGTAAAAAGGATGTGTTGTGTTGGACTGAATATTAAAGTTAAGCTCGTAAACATACTCATTAGAACCTGTTGAATTTCCTGAACATCCTATCAAAACAACCATTACACTTAAAACGAAAAATAATACCTTTATTCTTACTTTGCCCATAACATCAACACCCTCACTTAGTTTAGTTTTCCTTACTTATTAAATAGTAATCTATTTCTTGGCGTATTTCGTGAGACATCATGATAGATTCCTGCAGTTCAGGCTTCTATAGACGTAAATAATCACAACCGGATTGATTTTCACAATTCGAAATTGAAGAATATGGCCATGATTCACCCAAAAAATGTAATCCCTTTCATTTCCGTGCAGGTATTATATTTGTCTTTCTTTTTGCTTCCAAAATGGACTTCTCAATGTCTTTTTGTCAATTTTCCCGTAGGTAGTTAATGGAAACGATTCGACAATATGAATAGCCTTTGGCACTTTGTATTTTGAAAGAAACCTCTTACAATATTCCTTTAATTCTGTTAGTGCTGTGTCCTCTTTTAAAATAACAAATGCATTTACTGCTTCTCCCCAATCGTCATCTGGTATTCCAATTACCGCCACTTGCCGTACACTTGGATGTTTTTGAATGACATTTTCTAC
Organism: Mesobacillus maritimus; assembly: GCF_044803185.1. Taxonomy (GTDB): domain Bacteria; phylum Bacillota; class Bacilli; order Bacillales; family Cytobacillaceae; genus Mesobacillus_B; species Mesobacillus_B maritimus_B. The sequence goes on along the minus strand of NZ_CP085225.1, from coordinate 1,843,443 downwards.
CTCGGTAGAATATACATTCATTCCTCCACTAATGATCATGTCCTTTTTGCGATCTAACACATAAAGATAGCCATTCTCGTCGATAACCCCCAAATCTCCCGTAAATACCCAACCATCTGTTAGAGTATCAGAGGTCTTTTCAGGAAGACCAAGATACTCAATCATGTTAGTTAAACAATGGACGACAATTTCTCCTTCGATTCCTGGTTGAACTTCATCCCTATTTTCATCAACAATTTTGATTCTGCTAAACATCGAGGGTCTTCCACAGCTTTTTAAAAGAGAAGGTTGGTCTTTCCCTTTCTTGTGGTCATTTTTTCGTAGCCACGATACAACACTTTGGGTTTCAGTAAGACCATAGGCTTGAAGGAAAACGTGACCAAAAATATCAATTGCTTGGGTTAACCGTGTTAATGTAATAGGGGCTGTTCCATATTGAATGGTACGAATCGAGCTTACATCGTAAATTTTTTCTTCCATATAATCTAGTAATCGATAAAGAGTAGTTGGGACCAAGCTTAAAAATGTGATCTTGTGCTGCTCGATTTTTTCAAGCATGGTTTGCGGGTCGAATTTATCTTCAATAAATATTTCAGCCCCTTTTAATAACCCTGCATATAAATAAAGACCAGCTGCATGAGGAAGAGGAGTTGTTAATAGTATTTTTTCATCATGTTGCATGTTTGTTTCTATCATCTGGGATAAGAAGGTCAGACTCGTTGTTTCACGGTTATGAACAACCCCCTTTGGGTTTCCTGTCGTTCCGCCAGTATAGAGAATGAAAGATTGGTCTTTAGGGTGTGAATGGACTTCCACATTATCTTTAGGTTGGTTTCTAATAAAGTCATCCCATAGAACGTAATTACTACCATAATCCCTTTCAGCGCCCACTAAAACGACTGTCTTTAAGTCTGGTAGCTGATCTACAATATGATTAATGATAGAAAAAAACTTTTCTTCTACGATTAAAATTTCAGACTTGGAATCTTTTAAAATAAAGCTTACATCCAATTCAGTTAACATACTGTTTAAGGCAATCTTTGTTCCACCTGCGAGGTAAATAGCAAGTTCAGAAACAACATACTCTTCTGTATTTGACATAAACAGAGCAACTCTTGTGTTTCTACCTACACCAAGAGACTGGAGTGCATGTGCCACCTGGTTGGCAGAAACTCGCAACTCTTCATATGTCATACTCTTATCACCAAAATGTAGTGCAATCTTCTTTTGGTTGGTGTCCAATGTGTTTTGCAATAAATTATTTAAGGTCAATACAGACTGCCCCATTGATACCCTCCATTTTATATTTTAAAATTTGTTAAACCCAGTCACACTTTAGGAAAAGAAAGAGAATACCAATTCTATAAAGATGGTATTCTCTTATATTTTTTAATCGAAAGAATTTAGTGCATTCACTCCATGTGCCAATGCTGATCCTGCTTTTAATGCTGTTGCGACCATGATTGCCTCACCTATTTCCACTTTATCAGCTTGGGCATTCTTAGCCCCTTTTGTATGTACATCAATACAATAAGGACAACCTGTGACATGTGCAACCGCTACAGCAATCAATTCTTTTTCTTTGCGTGTAAGTAAGCCTGGCTTTAACGCTTGCTGATCAAATTTTACAAAGGACTGAAATATATCTTTATTTAATTCCGAAAACTCTTTTAAACGATTAAAATAGGAAGCTTTATATAACTCTTCTTCACCATTTTGATCATAGGCATTCAATGCATTAACACCGTGAGCGAGAGCGGAACCTGCTTTCAATGCTGTTGCCACCATAACCACTTCACCTAGTTCTTCCTTTGACATTCCTAAACGTTTAGCCTGGTTAACATGCAAATCAATACAATATGGACATCCGGTAGTATGTGCAATAGCAACTGCGATTAACTCTTTTAACTTACCTGATAGCTTCCCACTTTTTAATGCTTGTTGGTCGAAGTTAATAAATGCTTTAAAAGCATCAGGGACAAGATCATTAAATTCACTTAGACGATTAAAATTTGATTTTTGATACAAGCAACCATTATTCATTATTTCTTTCCCTCCCAAGGTTTTTAATTAGCTGTATTACTTTTTTGATGAATATATTTATTAATCTCTTCTCGTGCCTCACCATAAAGCATCATATAACTTTGTAATTCTGGTTCATATAATAATAGGTTTTCAAATCTAGGAACGGATGCATTCACAATCTTTTTCGTCATCCTAATTGGCGAAAATGGGCTTTTCCTCAACTTAGAAACGAATTCATTTGTAACTTCAAATAGTTGGCCTTTTGGAGCAACTTTGTTCACTAGTCCGATATGGAGTGACTCTTTAGCATCAATCACTTCACATAGCATGATTATTTCCTTTGCTTTCGCTGGACCAACTAAATTAACTAAACGTGGGGTCCCTCCTCCAGAGAAAAACAAACCACGTTCCACTTCAGGTAAACAAGCCGTGGCATCCTCCGCCATTATCCGAAAGTCACAGGCCATAGCTAATGCAAATCCTGCCCCGTACATAGGTCCGTTAATGGCAGCTATTGTAATCTGATCCAAGGCATCAAATTTCCTTAAAAACTCTTGTCTTTGAATCTGATCTAGCCTTATTTCCGAGGAGTTCATTTTATTATTTTCAAAGTTTATCAACAATTCTTTCATGTCTGCGCCACTCGAAAAAGCGTTCCCACTACCAGTAAAAAGGACAAACTTGTAATCAGAGTTGCTTTGAAGAAAAGTAAGGACATCATTTAATTCATCGTTCATCTTACTATTCATCGCATTTGCTTTATTTGGCCTATTGAAAGTAATTTTGAGAATAGGTTTCTCGCTTTCAATTAATAAGGTCTCATAATCTTTTGTCATATTTCCCTCCATTTTATATTTTCATTTCAGTCAGTTCCCAGAACGGAGCTCTGAGTGCTTTCTTATCGACTCTTCCATCCTGTGTTATTGGCAAGCCTTCAACAATATGGAGTGCATTTTTTTGCTGGGATGATAAAAGGAATTTTGTATTAAGTTATTTAATGTTTCTATTGATTGAATCATTTAATCCCCCTAATTGTTGTGATTATTCTGAAAATAAACTCTATAATCTTATACTAGCAACCACATGTAGATTGGTCTAATATATAATAAAGTTGTTTTAATATTTATAAAATATTAAAAGTTGGATATATTGCTATTGCTAGGGGGGCGAAAGAATGGAAATCAGGCACATAAGATATTTTATAGCAGTTGCAGAAGAGTTACATTTTGGCAGAGCCGCTAACCGACTAAATATTAGTCAGCCACCACTAAGTCAGCAAATAAGCCAGTTGGAAAAAGAAATGGATGTAATCTTATTGAAAAGGTCAAAACGTCATGTAGAACTAACAGAAGCCGGAAAACTTTTTTTAGAAAGATCTTATGAAATAATGAACTTACTCGAGAAAGGTATTGAAGATACACGTAGGGTTCATATAGGAGAGTTTGGTCAATTGAAAGTTGGCTTTACGGGAATACTTAATAGCATATTAATTAGACTTTATCAATATTATCGGTCTAAACAATCCCAAAACGAATTGGTATTACACCATTTATCATCAAATAAACAGGTTGAGTCCCTTCAAGAAAAGAAAATCCAAATTGGATTCATTTGTCCACCTATTGACACGGAAATCTTAAATTTTCGACTTATTGGAGATGCACGGTTCATTGCTGCTCTGCCAAGAAATCATCCATTAGCCAACGATTCTTCTCCATTAGATATCAAAGAATTGAAGAACGAACCCTTCGTCTTACCTCCTCGAAACATCGAACCAGGTTATTACGATACCATTTTATCCATGTGCCATAAATCTGGATTTACCCCAAAAGTTTCTCAAGAAGCAGAGGGAATTTATAATGTTCTCACTTTTGTTGCTGCAAATATGGGAGTCTCCCTTGTCACGACGATGGCAAAGGAACGAACGATTCCAGATGTTGTATACAGGGATTTAACAGGTGAAATACCAAAAATGGAACTCTATTTAGTATGGATGAAGAGTGACGAAAATGAACCAATTGTAAGGAATTTTCTTAACTTGGTTGATGAATGGGTAGATTCTGAAAACAAAACGATAAATTCCTAAACCCAACGTTTAACTTGCATAAATTCATTTTGTACTAATGAAACAATAATGTTAATTTTTATATCCGGGTTAATTGGTTTCAGTTCCTAGCATATCTAGACAGAGCATAACCTATTATTCCCCGCTTGGCCTGCTATGGGTATTGACCTAACAGGTAGCTGGGGCCAAGCCCCGTTGCCTACCTGAGAATCTTTGTATCTCGTAAAGATTCACTACAAAACAGCAAAGTAAATGTAAGAAATCTAAAAACCACACGAGTGAATTCACCGTGCGGTTAATTATGGATTAGAGTAGATTTAGGCTTTTTGACATTAGGTAGAACAAACGTCCACCTAAGCCTAAAATAGTGCAATTACCAGACATTCAACCGGACCATTTGAATACTGTTGCCCCTTAAGAAAAGAGTCATAAACAGATCTAGCCCCTTGCTATGTTATTCCTCGTTGTCTCTCAATTTCATGGCTATCTAAAAAAGTATCTTTATGATCAACACGACCTCTTAGGCGAATGCTGTTTGTATGATATAGAAGTTGCTCAGAAAAAGTCGTTTTACCGGCATCAACATGTGCTAAAATCCCAATCGTTTTATTCATTCCTGTATCTCAAAGTATCTAGTATAGAGTATCCTCCTATTATAACAAAGGGACATAACGACCGATACCTAGTCTATCCGATCAAATCTTCTAAAAGATTACTATTTAATATAAAAAGCTACAAACGCAAAAATCACCTCGAAATTTAACAAATTCTGGATGGCGCCTGGCACCATCCAGTTTAAAACAGATTATTAATCTTTTTTTTAGTAACTGTTATCCTATTTTTATCATCATGAAGTGCTTGCCTAGTGGATAATTTGAGGAGGGAAAACTAGTCCAAATCAAGGATAATGTCAATATTTATAAAGATTTATGCCGAGAACTAAGTATTCTGAGGTTCTTGAAATTTATTCCATGGTTAAATAAGAAAAATGGGGATGTACCAGCCGGAAACAATCCCCTATTAAAAACTTTCATATGGCTACCCTTTTGCTTATTCCATTTCGTTTTGATACATCATTGCTGTAGATTGTGCCTGTTGAAGTTTTTGTTGGGCATTTTGAACATCCTGTTGCTCCTTTTTAACTTGTTGTTGTGCAGTATGTAATTTTTGAATTTCTGTCTGCACCTGCTGCTGAGCGTGTAATAATTGTTGGTTTTCCAATTGTAACTGGATATGAGCTTTTTGAACTTCTAGTTGTGCTTGTTGTAATTGTTGATTGCCTTGAGAAACATCTGCTGCCTGAAAAGTTTGTAACTCTTGTTGCGCTTGTTGCATGTCTTGAAAACCTGCACTTGTTTGTCCTTGTAGATTGATTGTTTGAACCTGTTGTAGTGGCTGACTACCTTGCAAATTCATCGTGTTAGTGTTAGAGGTTTGCATCTGTTGTTCTACTTGTTGCAAAACTTGTTCCATCTCTGCTACTTCCTTTAAATTTGCATTTGTTTGTGATTTTATAGTGTTTTCTGCCTGTTCGAGAGATTGGATTTCTTGCTGTAATTGCTGGTCTTGTTGATTTTGCTGATTTTGTTCGTTCATTTTACAGCCTCCATAACTAATTATTTGAGTAGTCACTACTCCAATACTATGGTGCACATAATAAAACCGAACTATGCTAGAGCCCCAAATTTGGCAGGTGCCAGGCACATCAATTTATTGGATGGTGCCTGGCACCTGGTTATTCTCAATATCGATACCCCGGTAAACATAGGCATTTTTATGAGGATATCCTACTAGATGAGTTATCAGTTACAGGTATGGAAAAATATTTGGTGAAAATTTCAGTAAATATTATAAATTAATCAATCTATTCTTTACTCTATCCTTTTGATAAATTAGCTAGGGAATTCAGGTGTCAGACACCATCCAATTGTTTGGGATGTATGAAGAAAAATGAATCATTAGATCATTTTTAAAAAAAGTGGGCTACCATATGTAGTAGCCCGACTAAACGTTGAAATTTACTAGCACCAAATTGGTTTAATGATGGGTGATTGTTCTACTCGCGGTAAATTTTATCAAGTCATGAACATAATACTCCGTGTTATACATAACTGGAATTCCTTTATCTGTATACTTTGTAATGTCGAGACGCAACAAAGGAGTGTTTTCAGCTAAATTGAGCATTTTACCAATTTCACCACTTGCTACACTTGGGACTAGTTCCATAAAATCATGGGTAAAGTAGAAATTGTTCTTATGCTCAATGAATGAAAAGATGTCTTCCCCTAAATCATTATCTGAAAACGGTCCTTTGTTCATATAGATTCGAGGTATTCTGTTAATACAGTAAACAGCTGGATTGGTGTCTGCACAAAACCTTTTTTTCACGATAAATAATTCATCATCGGGCGTTATTTTTAACGCTTCTGCTTGTTCTTTCGTTGACTTCTCCCAGGAATAAGTAATATGATCAACCAACACTTCGTACCCACAATCCTTAATAAACTTTTTGAGTTCGCCTGCGTGGTCAATTTTTTCGGTAAGCTTTCTTGCGAAGGTCGTAATCGTACTACTGCTTCCTTGACTTCGGGTAATAAAACCTTCATTTTCAAGGACAGTAAGAGCTTCCCTAACCGTCAGCCTACTTATCCCAAGCTCCGCAGCTAAATGTGTTTCAGAGGGGAGCTTGTTTTTTTCATGATCATTGGATTCTAAGATATATTTTTTTAAATATTCAATGGCTTGTTTAGTTGCCGTTTGTTTATGAACTTTTGGTATATTTCGTATCGACAAGGTTTACCATCCTAACTTTTGTTTTCTGGAACTAGGCACAAGGCTTATATGAATAACCTGAATATCATATATGTTGATGATACCACCGTCAGTGTAGCAATGGAAATACTTAAATGACTTACCTTTACTTTGTTTGAAAAGAAAGAACCTATTAATGTTCCAAAAATCTGCCCGAGGACACTTGCCGCTAATAATAGTGTTATATTCTCCATATTCGAATATTGGAAATAACCAAATACCGATGGGATGGCAATAACGACAGAATTTAATAAGCACACGCCCACTGCCACTCTAATGCTTACGCCTAAATTTGAAAGCAATGGGACTAATAAGATAGGACCACCGGCACCAGTTAAAGAACAGATTGCTGCCGAGATAAATCCAATAATTAGGATCGATGTTTTATTCTCCAATAACTTTGATTTTTGTGATAGCCCCTCCACATTTTGATTGCCCTTTTTCCTTTTTATTAGAAGTGATACACCCGCTCCTAGGACAAAGAGATACAGTAGCAGTTTCGCTATATCTTCAGGAATAATCACATTCAGCTTTACTCCGATAAGAGCTCCAGGGATACTCCCAATACTAAGGAACGTCGCAAGCTTTACATCCATGTTCCCTGATTTCCAATAATAATAAGCCCCAAACACCCCTGCGATCGCAAAGGAAACAAAACTTAAAGCTAGTGAATCTCTTAGTGGAAACTCTAAAAAACCAACAAAAATCAAAGGAAGAAGGAATCCCCCAATACTGGAGATTCCTAGTAGAATACCTACAAAAAGATTTGAAACTAAAATAATCAATAACAAATATGTCAGCATGTAAACCCTCACTTCTATTTATAATTCTTCTATTTATTAGGGGTCTCTTTGCTGTCTAAATTCCTGCTCGTAGTGACATGCTTTCCATAGCCAACTTGCTTTCGAACATAATTTTTTCTTCATCGAGTGTTAACACTTCTCGATTTTTCATAATGACCTTTCCATTCACAATCACATCTGAAACATCCGTGCTATTTACTGATTCCACTAAACTATTGACCAGATTATGCGTTGGTTGAATATGAGGCTGATCGATATGAATGCCAATCATGTCCGCTTTTTTCCCTACTTCTAAACTGCCGAACCGTTTTTCCTGCATCATGGCCTTGGCGCCCCCTATTGTCGCCATTTCGACTAATTTCTTAGCAGGCATGACCAACGGATCGAAAATAGGTGTTCCCCAAGATGCCCGCATTAACGACTTCATCGTTTTCATTTCATCCAATACGCTTAATCCCGAGTGTGCGGCCCCATCTGTCCCGATGCCTACACTAACCCCTTTTTGCAACAGGCTTGGGGTTTTCGGTATGCCCTTCCCTGCATTGCTGATTGGACAGTGAACCACTTTTACCCCGTATTCCTTTAGGATGTCCATTTCATTCTCGGATAGTAAGATACTATGCGCGCTCAAGAAATTGGAGTCAAGGACACCTAAGGATTCAAGGACCTCTAATGGTCTTTTTTGGAAATTCTCTAAGCAAAAGCTAATCTCATTAGGATATTCATTCATATGTGCTTGAACACCAGTATTTAGTTCCTTAGCCTTTTCAAATACTTTCGTAATTAAGTCTGGCGTACAGGAAATAATTGAACGAAGGGAAAACCAAACATTTAGTCGCCCATCTCCCGAACCATTAAACTCTTCAAATAATTGAGTATTTCTTTTTAATAACTCTTCACTTGTTGATTTCATGTTGTCGGGAATTCGATGACCGGAATTCATCGTTGAGCAGGTAATTGCGGCTCTTAGTCCCGATTGAACGGCAGATTCCGCTACTTTATGCATATAAGTGCCTCCAGCATCAATAAAGGCAGTGGTTCCATTTTTTATCATGTCTAAACAACTTAATTGAGCACTTATTTGAACATCTTGTTCTCTTAGATTGCTCTCAAAGGGGACCATGATGCGAGTCCAAATCATAGGATACTCGTCTGCGATTCTCCCTTTTAATAATTGCTGGCATGTATGCATATGTGCATCTACAAACCCTGGCATGAACAACTTTCCTTTTCCATCTATCCATGACAATGCTTTGTAGCCTTCATGAATAACCCTGGCTTCATCAATCGCTAGAATTTTATCATCTTTGATAACAATGGACTGATTGTGTTTGATTTCATAATTAGCTGTTAAAATTGAACAATCTTTAATAATCAAATCACTTTCCGTTAATGTTTGCATTTTTATGACCTCAGGTTCATTTATTTGTATCCACACAATTAAATCGCATTTGTCAGTTTCAGAACGAATTGTGAGATCATCACAGATCCTAAATACGTACTAGTCATCACGACCAAAGCAATGACAATCATTTTCCATCCTTGTTTTCTAAATTGGTGGAAACTAGCCCCAATCGAAATTCCAGCTAATGCTCCTACAACGGTAAGGGGAGCTTTAAATTCAATTTTGCCTGTTGCTTCTGTCACAACATCGGCTACAGGGGACATTGGTGCTGCAAACAATAACCCTAGTAAAGAACAATAAAGAATAATTGGGAGTTTCAACGGAATGACTTTTGACAGTAAAACAGCGATTAAGGCGATTCCACATAAAATAAGTACTCCATTGAATGAGTCGAAGACAGGAATATCGTAACCTATTAAATTAGACGTGATAATGGCAATGGCAACTAAACCTAATAAGATAACCCATTCTTTAAACTTCATAGTACTTTCTCCTCTTCGCTGTTCGAAATTTTAGATGTAGATGTAGAGTTAGATTTTCGAAGTCTCCCAATCTTCGGTTCCAATACGCTATAGAGCTTATTTGCTAGAGGCAAAGCGATGAATAATGCCGCGTAAATACCGGTTAATCCAGTCAGCATATCACTTGCTCCACCGAGCATAAAAATATCCTCAGCAAAAGCCGGATACATATGAGCCAAACTCGCAGTAGCTGACGCCATCATGATTCCCGACCCAACACCCGCTGCCATTGCTAGTGCATATGGATGAAATAAATCCGTAGATGCGATTAAAGTCGCTAAAAATCCGATATAAATAGTTCCAATTAATCCGCCAATGATATAGACAGATAATGTACCTCTCATTTCAGGAGAAGAAGGCCCGTATAGATTGCTAATTAAACCTAGATTCGTTTCTCTGTCAATTGAATGTGCGGCACCTACCGCTTCCCTTTTTAATCCGAGCAAAAGGGCCAATGGTAAAGCGATAAGAACAGTTGCAATGTTTCCTAACTCTTGAAGCAATAAAGCCGGTCCAACTTCAAGAAGTTTCGGAAGATTCCCTCCACCAAGTATGCCAAGTTTTACAATAAAAGGCGCGATTGCGATTAACACTAATGGAGAAGCTGCCTTAACCTCTTCTTTCTTAAAAAATCCTAAAATATCAGGGCCTAATATCATCCCAATAATAATCCCGTAGAAAATGGGTAAGAGCAATACCATACCAGGACCCATCGGAATTTCAAATGATCCAATCGAGTCAGCAAGCAACAAAATAAGAAAAGCAACGATATAAATCCTGTATTCTTTCTTAAACCTCTCTGAAACTGAACGATACCCTTCCATCTAACCCCTCCATGTATTCCATTCATAGTCTTAAAATTTATATATGAATAGTAACATCAACTTGTCTGATAAGTAAACAACTTTTTTATATTTTTAATGTGTTTTCTGATAAATAAGGTCGTTTTTTCACCACTAACTACAATAAAACTTAACGAAAACATTGATATCTTTATAAATGTTCGTTTTTTATCATTAAGGTATATAGATAGATTGGTGGTCATTTTCTAGCTAATAACAAATGCTGATCCTTCATATACGTTGCATAATCGCTGTTTTTTCATCGTATTGGCGACTGCTACAACCTTAAATGACTTTTGAACCATTTAATGTGTCTAAAGAAAAAAAAGAGGCTAACACCTAAAAACACCCAGAGGATTTTCACTTTGGGTGTTGAATATTGGATTTTTTACAAAGTTTTAGACCTTCTAATCATATATAATATTTATAGATTCCAAGCAGGAGGGGATTTAATGATTAAGGATTTATATACGAGTCGATTACATTTAAAAAAGATGTCCGTTACCGATGCTCCAAAATTATTTAAAATCTGGTCAGATCCTGATGTAACGAAATTTATGAACATCTCTCCTTTCACTCATGAAAAACAGGCTAAAGAGATGATTGAATTTCTAGATCAACTAGCTCAGGAGCAAAAGGCCATTCGTTTTTCCATCTTTCACCAAGATACAAACGAATTAATTGGTTCCTGTGGATTTAATACGTTGGACTTTGAAAATAACAAAACGGAAATAGGATATGATATCGCCAAAGTTTATTGGGGAAACGGTTATGCATCTGAAGCAATCGCAGCACTAATAAAGACCGCCTTTGACACTCTTAATATGAATCGGGTGGAAGCTAAAGTGGAACAAGGAAACATAAACTCCATTCGAGTTTTACAAAAATTAAACTTTACGTTTGAAGGAACGCTTAAACAATCGGAGGAATCGAAAGGAAAGTTTGTTGACCTTCATCTCTACTCTAAGCTAAAATCGAGTTAATTTTCCCTCTTTCTTGTCATTAATAATAAACGTCTGAATACAAAAGACAGCCGTCCTCACAGTTGAGTACAGCTGCCTTTTGTACTCAAGCAAATCGATATGCTTGCCAGCTTGTGTGAACTCCACCATTCTTCGCATTTTATTCTTTATGCCGTGCACTTTCTAGTTGTTAGGGTTATCACGGTGTCTTTGAGTAAGTACTCCGCTTTCATCATGCTTCCTAAAAACGTTTTTCCAACGACACTCATGATTCTTCCCCCGCTGTTAGGTCGAGGATAAACTCACCTGGGATTGCTCTTCCGCTAGGAAACGATAGAGTTGCGGGCTTAGTTTTTAGACACAGGCTTTTGGTTCTCCTGATAGTTTCCGGATTGTAACGAATCAACTTATGATGCTGAATGAATCGCTCCATCAACGAATAAACACTCTCAATCGAATAGCCCAAATCAAACGCCATTTGTCTTTTGGTCATTTTATAGATTCCAATTTGAGTCGTATAGGGATTCGTAAGCAGATACAGATAAAAATATTTGTCCTCTGGAGTCATCGCCTCCAATCTTCCAAAACTCAGTACGCACCATTCGATATTTTGCCATCCTAACCACTGTCCTTTCCATTATGAACATAGCTATCAATGTTGATATAAAGGTTAAAGGGGTAGAATGGACAGGATGGTTATTATGAAGTTGTGAATGTTTTATGATAAAGCGTAAGCTCCTTACCATTGCCTACATGAAAAATCTTCGTTCCTTATAAAGTTGGTTCACTGGGTTGAGTAAGTTTAAGGCAAACGAACGAACTATATCAATTTCCCAGCCACATTGACATTGTACTTTCGGATAACCTCTTTGTTTTGAAACATACTATTTTTATATCTGTTTAAGTAGTTAAGGTTTTCTATAATTTGAAGAGTTGAAAGAAGGTGCTTAAGGATGAAGTATGAGCAATTAGCAAAAGACATTATTGAAAATGTCGGCGGAAAAGACAACGTCAGCAGTGTTGTTCATTGTATTACCCGGCTTCGCTTCAAATTAAAGGATGAGGCCAAGGCAAACACGGATGTCAATTCTTTGAAAAGTTTGCAAAAACGATTTTTAATCGGTACAAGGACAAGGTGAAGTACTGGATGACATTTAATGAAATCAATGTCCTTCTCCATGCACCGTTTACGGGCGGTGGCCTCCTCTTTGAAAATGGCCAAAAGGATGAACAAGATATTTACCAGGCAGCGCATCACCAGTTTGTAGCGAGTGCCCTTGCGGTGAAAGCAGGTCATGAAATCATTCCGGAGTCTCAAATCGGTCTTATGATTGCTTCGATGATTACTTATCCATATAGTTCCAGGCCAGAGGATATGTTTGCTGCGTTAACACAGGACCGAAAAACGTTATTCTTTTCGGATGTCCAATCGCGAGGCTATTATCCAACCTATATGATGAATTATTTTCAAGAAAATAACATCAAAATCCAAATGGAAAATGGGGATTTAGAGCTTTTACAGGATTATACGGTTGATTATATTGGTTTCAGTTATTATATGTCCTTTGTTGCTAGCACCGCCCCTGAACATGAAGAAGCAAAAACAGCTGGCAATTTGTTAGAAGGAATAAAAAACCCATACTTAAAATCTTCCGATTGGGGATGGCAAATCGACCCAGTAGGATTAAGAACAGTGTGCAATCAATTATACGACCGGTACCAAAAACCCCTATTTATCGTCGAAAATGGCCTTGGAGCGGTGGACAAAGTAGAAGAAGACGGGTCAATCCAAGACGATTACCGTATTGAATATTTACGTGAACATATTAAGGAGATGAAAAACGCGATTGGGGATGGCGTCGAAATAATGGGCTATACCTCGTGGGGACCCATTGACCTTGTTAGTGCTTCAACAGCTGAATTGAAAAAACGGTATGGGTATATTTACGTTGACAGGGACAGTGAAGGAAAAGGTACGAATAACAGGATAAAGAAGAAAAGCTTCGACTGGTATAAAAACGTCATTGCCACAAATGGCGAAACCTTATAGAAAGTGAGACAGAGTGCACCTCGTCCCTATACAGGGCTGGGACACCAGGCACCTTCCATATTCTGGATGGTGCCTGACACCTATAAGTCCGTAAGCTTACAACAACCCAACCATTTGAAGTCCATGTAAAATGCCATCGTCTTCTACTGATTTCGTTACATATTTCGCCGCGCGCTTCACTTCTTCTTCTCCATTCCCCATGGCAACACTGTTCGTCACACTTGAAAGCATGGCAATATCATTCAACCCATCCCCAAAGGCATACTGATTTTCCTTAGGAAACCCTAATTTCTCTACAACCGCTTGAATGCCTTTGGCTTTTGAACCACCTTTTGGGAGAATATCGACAGAAACAGGATGCCAGCGAATGAAATCAAAGTCTTGGAATTCCTGCTCGTATTGTTTTTCCTCACCTTCGCGACAAAACAGCAAAGTTTGGTAGAGATCGCGTTTTTTGTAATAATGTGGGTCATGCGTAGGAAAATGCTCAATTTTTAAAGTATCGATACTTTCATTAATATAATGATGTTCTGGTACATTTGCTTTCATATCCTCGTGATCCATAAAAACAACAGGGTGTTCATTGCGAAGGGCAACCTCTGTTAATTTTTCTAAGGATGTAGTGTTTAGAGAATTGGTATATAAAACTTTCCCATTAACAACAACATACTGGCCGTTATAACTGACAAAAGTATCAATCTCTAATTCTTCCCGTAAATCCCGATACATAAAAGGTGCCCGACCTGTTGCAATCGCAACTTCATGACCAAGTTCCTTCAATTTAAAAATCGCCTCTTTTGTAGAGCTAGGTAGCTTTTTATCGTGGTTAAGGAGTGTACCGTCGATATCAAAAAAGATAATGCTGCGTTCGGTCATTCTTCATTCCAACTTTCTATGTAGAGTCTAATGAAAAAACACCCTCTAAGGGGATGTGGTTATTTTACCATTTAAACTAGGGGTTAAAACAAGAAAAAGGCATTTTCCTATTTTTAAAAATTCTTTTTTTGGATAGATTTTTTCCTGTTTTATTTGATCCAAGCTGTTTTGGGCAATAGAAGCTTCTCTTGATGAAAACGAGGAAGAAATCAGGTTCCGTCATAGGGACCACCCAGTTTTTGTGAAGAATTATAAAATATGAGATGGGTAGCATATAATAACTAATCCTCCAGGAGAGTGGATCTGGGGACTACTAAAAAGCAATTGACTCTGTTAAAACCATTTTATATTCAATAAAGGCCTCTCCTCGTTGATTTTCAATCACTTTTCGATTTCGATTCATTGCTTTTTTTTCTTTGTTCGAGATATGGACAAAATCAAAGATGGATTTACCTATTAAGTCGGATGCTTGTTTTACTCCTGCAAGTTGAACAGCAGTAGGATTACCGTACATGATTTTGCCGTTCTTATGAATGACAATCATTTGATGGGAATGATCTACGATACTTCTGTATCGGTGGGCAATTTCTTTTAATTCCTTATTTAATATTCCCAATAAAATTCCAAGGGCAAAAGAAATAAGAGTTAATCCAAATGGTTATAGATACGATGATGAACACTACCACCTATTACAAGTTGGTAGAACATTCCCCATGCAATATGAAATAAGTTAAGGAGAAATGTACACAATACCACTCTTTTTATACTTTGATAAAAGGTAAAAATGACAACTGGGACTAATAAAAGCAGAAAAATGGTTGCCGGTGTTTGTGAACGTAGAAAATATTCTAATAAGATTGGGAATCCAATACATAGTGAAATAACCAATTCGAAATAGAAATGGGATTTTTTCGTTATTTAATGTACTATCTTCTTCACTGCTCAGACCATTATCAAATGAATAATCCCCCATAAATTCTCCTTTATATAGAGTAGCAAATGGATTTATATTCCTTATCGTTACAAATAAGATTCATTTTGATACCTTATTATGCAAAATACGATCCTATAGTATTAGTTAAAAATAAAGTGTTTCGCATTTCTTACTAGTGAGTAGATGCCCAGCTTATGAAAACCTAGGTGATGGTTTTGAATCATTTTCGCTTGCTTCCTTCTGATGATCGGCTGGGTTAAAGTCTATGTGATGGAGGTTGTCCTCAGGCGAAATGAATGCTTTCCAACCATCCCAGCCGTAAAAAGAAAGAAGACCGGATACATCACATAGTTGGCACCCTTCACATCCATCAATCGACCAGTAAAGGGACGGGACAGTAAAATGACAATTGGTTGGTGCCATCCATTCTTGTTCCCATTGCTTCTCTGGCCGCTTCCATTATATTAGGAGCCTCTGTGCTGTTTGGCGCCTTTGTCCCACATGTGAATTTTTAACCTTGTAAAAAATCAAAAAATTATGTACCCTTTAAAGTAACTTCAATTTGAATGTGACTGTATAGGTGGGTTTGACCATGAATATTGAACAACTGGAGTATGTAATTGAAATAGCAAAAAGAGGAAATATAACAAAAGCGGCAGAGAGTTTACATGTCTCCCATTCCGGAGTGAGTCAGGCCATTTCGAATCTTGAGGCGGAACTGGGGATTCCAATCTTTATTCGTTCTCGTTCAGGGACAAAGTGTACGAGGCAAGGAGAAAAGGTTTTACAATTATCTCATGAAATCATCAACAAAATAACTGAGTTAAAGGAACTTGGGAAACTTTCCTCAGAGATAGAAGGGAACCTATCGATTTCAGGGGCTCCTTTATTCTTTTCTACTTTTTTACCCGAAGCTTTACACACGTTTAGAAAAAAGCATCCATATGTCCAAATAGAAATTGATGCCAGTGTTACCGATTCGATTATCGAGAAAGTCAAAAATTCGGTAACAGATATTGGCTTTATTCTTGGATCTGACGAAACACTAAAAGAAATCACTGGTACCGTAAATACTCACATCCTGTATAAAATAAAATTGATGGTGACAGTAAGTAAGCACTCTCCTTTAGCAAAAATGGATGTGGTCAAGCCTCAGGACATGTTGAGATACCCTTTAGTCATCCGCAATGAGCGGGCTTCTCGAAAAACCTGGAATGACATCTTTGCAAAATATGGTCCTGGGCAAGTCCTTTTTTATACGAACATTGATGATGTAACCAAAAATGTGATTGCCAATAATTTAGCCATTGGCTTTTTTACCGATTTAATGAAGAACGATCCCTTAGTCACCCGAGGCGATATTTGCTTAATCCCTTACGATGACCCCATTCACATGCCTAATTACTATCTCATTTGCATCCAAACGAAAAATAAATATTCCTCCGTGTTAGAAAAAGAATTCATCCAATGTACGATGGAGACCTTAGAAAACTACCTAGTAAAAACAATGGATTCGTAATCTTCTATGAAAGAAAAAACACTCCCGGTAAAGAATAGGGTCTATTTTCCTATCATTTTACTAGAGTGTTTTTTCGTTAACAATCCTATTTTAAAAACCGGCTAAACTACATTCGGTTTATTTTCTGCCATGTTTAACTGATCAACTGGCTTTAGAAGGAATAAAGCGATGATGGAGATTGTACAGCAAATGACCACATATAGGCTAATGGATGACGTTGAACCAAATCTATCCAATAATGCTAACGAGATCATAGGTGCAAGACCTCCGGCGATAATCGATGCGAACTGATAAGCAATCGAAGCACCGCTAAACCGTAAATGAACAGGGAAAATTTCAGCAATCAGGGCAGCTTGTGGGCCATAAACAATGGCCGGGCCGATGCTTGAAATAATGATTGCGGTAATGATTAGGCTCGTTTCTCCGGTATTGACCATAGCAAAATACGGATAGGAAAAAACTAAGGTAAGAATCATCCCTGCCAAAGTAATATTCCTTCTTCCATACAGGTCTGATAGATAAGCGGACAACGGTACGACAAATAAGAAGGTAACAGACACAAGCAACACAGCATTCGTGATAAATTGCCGGTCGATTTGAAGATGTTGTGTCGCATAATAAATTAGAAAGGTCGTATAAATATAGAAAGGTACATTATCAGCAAGACGCGTAAGTGCAGCAAAGACAATCTCTTTCGGATGTCCTTTGATTGATTCGATGATTGGATTTTTTGCGGTCCGGTTCTCTTCTTTCATTTTAGTAAATTCAGGTGATTCTTCAATCCCTAAACGAATTGCAAGTCCGATAATGATAAGAACGAAACTTAATAAGAACGGGATTCTCCAACCCCACACGGCAAAACTATCGCCAGTCAAGAAGATACATAGGGAAACGACAGCAGTTGAAAACAACATTCCAATCGGTACACCTAATTGCGTCATGCTTCCCATTAGCCCACGGGACTTTTCCGAACTCCATTCAACAGAAAGCGTAACGGAACCTCCCCATTCTCCGCCAACACCGATTCCTTGGATAAAACGAAGGATCACCAATAAGATTGGAGCCAAAATGCCAACCGTGTCAAACGTAGGAAGCAATCCCATAAGTGTACTACTAATTCCCATCAATAGCAGGGATGTGACCAATGCAGCTTTCCTTCCAATTTTATCCCCATACGAACTAAAGATGATGGCCCCGATTGGGCGGGCTAAAAATCCGATAAATAAAGTGATAAACGCCTGTAAAACTCCCATGAAAGAGCTAGACTCTGGGAAAAAGAGTTGTGGAAAAACCAATGCGGCCATCGTTCCATAAAGGAAGAAATCATACCACTCGATGGATGTGCCAATGATACTAGCAAGTGCTACCTTTTTCATTTGTTTTTTTCGAACTTTATCATTGATTTTCATTTGTATCCCCCATTTCAAGAATAGTTAAAAAACTGCCTCCCCATTCCCGCTCATTGCTATCTGGCACTGAGTGGGAAAAGCATTTTCAAACCTAGTTACATTCATATTTCACTTGCCTCTTTTTTGGCTACCACTTCCCGCAATTGTTTTTTATTGTATTTTCCTGTGGCGTTTTTCGGGATTTCTTTTAAAAATGTAAATTGACTTGGAAGCCACCACTTAGGAAACTTTGGTATTAACCATTGGATTAGCTCTGCTTCTACTTCTGCTTCATTCATCGGTTGTTTCAGGACAATACATGCTAATGGACGTTCGAGCCACTTCTCATCAGGGATTGCGACGACACACGCTTCTAGTACATCTGGGTGGGCAATCAGTTCATTTTCAAGTTGAACGGATGAGATCCATTCCCCACCACTTTTGATCATATCTTTATTCCGATCAACAATCTGAATCGACCCATGTTCGTCAATCGTGGCAATATCCCCGCTTTTCCACCAGCCATCGATGAATGAGTCAGCGGATCGTTCATCATTTAGATATTCATCTGCTGCCCATGGTCCTCGAGCGTAAATCTCGCCCATCTCCTTGTCGTCCCAGGCAACTTCCTTTCCTGATTCATCGATGATTTTCATTTCGGTTCCAGGTATTAAGGTTCCTTGCCTTGTCCGGAGATCAATGTGACCCCTTTCATCCATTTGCTGCTGTTCTTTTCGAACATGTAAAAATGTTATTAATGGTGATGTCTCTGTTGCACCATATCCTTGGACAACTGGAACCCCGTATTTATAATAGAGCGTGTCGATAATTGCCTTAGGAATGGCCTGACCACCAAGCCAAAGCACTCGTAAACTAGATACGTTATACTCATGTTCTTCTAATAGATTGACCATTTCAACACCGAGTGTTACAGCACCAGCGGTTATGGTTACTTCTTCTGATTCAATGAATGATAGTAGCTGATGCACCTTCGGCCGATAGCCTGGCAGCACCAATTTGGCACCCGTAGCAATCGCTGCATATGGCAATCCCCATGCGTTTACATGGAACATTGGCACCATCGGCATAATACTGTCAGTCTCCGAAATAGCTGTCACATCTTTAAACAATAGAGCAGAGCTATATAAATATAGGCTCCTATGAGTATACGTTACTCCTTTTGGAAGTCCTGTCGTCGCCGAGGTATAGCAAATCGTCGCAGGAGAATATTCGTCCATCATTTCAAATGAAAATTGATCATCCACCTGCCCTAAAAGCTGTTCATAACTATAAATGGGAGAAAGCGTGGTCTCTGGGACATCTTTCCCAAGAACGACATAAGCTTCAATAAAATCCAATTGGTTTGCAATCGCTTCCACAATTGGCAACTGATCTTCATCAAAAAATAAAATCCGATCTTTGGCATGATTAATGGTATAAATAATTTCAGGTTCTCCATACCGAAGATTTACCGTATGCAGTACCGCCCCATAACATGGTCCCGCTAAATATAATTCCAGATGACGATGGTGATTCCACGCAAGCGAGGCAATCCGATCCCCTTTTTGGATTCCGAATGTTTTTAAAACATTTGCGAGCTTTTTGGTTCTAGAATAAAACTCAGCATATGTATAACGGAATATGCGATCATCCGGCTCACGGGAAACAATCTCTTTGTTTGGGAAATACGAAGTCGATCGCTCTAAAAAGGTTTTTAAATTCAGTTGAAATGAGTGATTCATATAGACCTCCAATTTTCAATTTTGAAATAAGTTTGGTTTCTGAAAAAATCCCTGCTTCCTTCATTGTGAGTTTTAACCCAACCATTTCTTTTTATAAAATTCTAAATATTTGTAATCATTATAATACTAGTTTCAAATAATAAAAAGTAACTATTAGCATCACTACCTTCACATTTACTTACACTGGGACAAGGGGACAGGCACCTTGTCCCAGCATAGAGTACCCGTGCAAGACCACTGAAAAAACACGATTTTTTTGAGGACGAAAAAAAATCTCCATCACTAGGCAGATGCTAGAAAATGGAGAAAAGATGTCACATTTTGTTCAAAAAACCCCTTTTAACTCTCCTAAAAATTTGGTAAACTATCATTTATGTTTGTATTTTTTTGCAAGGAGAGGAGATTAATGGGAACTGCGGTTCAATCAGTGTTAAATTGCCGTGAGCTTTTAAGATATATTGAATTTTTGAGAAAACAGATGATCAATATGGGATTAACCTATGGTTTTCAAGATAATCGAACCATACAAGCTAGTCAGGAACTAGACTATTTTATATATGAGTACCAAAGAATTACTGCTTAGAAATCAACTTAAATTCCTACGCAAATTAGGTCAAATCTGAAAATAAAAAAGATTTGATTTCAAAGATAAAGGCAAATCTTTTCGTAAGAGCTTTGAAGTATCTCATACTCTTAAGGTGCTTGTTTATTTTCTCTTAATAGTTCTAAAAATACGGTTAATGCTTTAGTCTGAAATGGCGATCGTAAAACAACGGAAAATTTACGTAGAATTGGGAGTTGATTTACGTTTATGATCTTTAAAGCGCCCATTGAACATTCCTTACGAATCGCCCAGTAAGAAAGCAGACTAATTCCAATACCTGCTTCTACCGATTCCTTAATTAATTGTGTACTTCCAAACTCTAATGTATGTTTCGGAATCATTTCACATAATCTGAACATTTTCTCCGTTGCTTCTCTCGTTCCAGATCCATTTTCCCTGACAATCCACGTTTCTTCCTCTAATTCTGATAGGCTAATTTCACCATTTTTTTGAGCGAATCTATGCTTTGGTGAAGCCACAAGATACATGGGATCCTCTGCAAAAGGTTCAATGACTAAATGTTTATCTTTAAATTCCCCTTCTACAATCCCCACATCTAATTGGTGCCCTAAAACCAAGTTTGCTATTTCTCTTGTGTTCCCGATCGTAATAGTCGGAATAATCAATGGGTATTTCTTATGCATTTTTGCAAGAACATGTGGCAAAACATATTCCCCAAATGTATAACTGGCACCAATTGAAAGAGGTCCACTCGTCTTGTTGGTTAGATCATCGATTAAGTAATGCATTTTTGTATAGAGACCTAATATCTCCTTCGCGTGATGATAGACAATTTCCCCAGCTTTATTTAAGCGTACAAATTTATTACTGCGCTCCAATAATTTTGTCCCCATCGTACGCTCAAAAGATTGAATATATTGGCTTACTGCAGGTTGAGTCATATGTAATTCTTCTGCCGCACGTGAAAAGTTTTCCATCTCTGCTACTGTTACAAAGACATGTAACTGTTGATCCATTTTATCAACCCTTTTTTCATTTACTTTTTATTATATTGTTTTACTTATGATAAGTATAATAAATCATTATTTTCCTTATAGCTAGGAAAGGTGTAGTCTGAGTTAAAGGTGGTGTAGAGATGGAAGCAGATTACACTATGGTAAATAAAGAACCTATCCAACCTCAAAAAAGAACCTCATCTTTTGGCAAATGGATTGGTGGCATTGGCTTTACATTTTTGATCGCTTTACTTGGCTACTTATTGGCAAAAACGCCTGGATTTGATCATGTTGGTCAGTTAGCATCCGCGATGATGATCGCAGTCTTGTATCGACAATTTTTTGGTTACCCCGAACCTCTACGCTTAGGGATAGCATTTTCTACGAAAGGATTATTACGCTTTGCGATTATTTTGTATGGACTCAAGCTCGATATAGGTACGGTTTTACAGGATGGCTTAGGATTAATAGTGCGAGATATTGGGGTTATAATCTTTGCTATCTCAGTGACAGTAGGGCTAGCTCGACTAGTAAAAGCAGATAAAAATATATCCCTTCTTCTTGGAATAGGGACAGGGGTGTGTGGTGCAGCAGCCATTGCCGCAGTAGCACCAATTATAAAATCAAAGGATGAAGATACCGCCATCAGTGTTGGGATCATTGCATTAGTCGGGACAATTTTTGCCATTACTTATACACTATTACGACCTTTCTTACCATTATCAGAGATTGATTATGGGATTTGGTCAGGAATTAGCTTACATGAAATTGCTCACGTAGCCTTAGCAGCAGCACCAGGGGGACAAGATGCGCTAGCCATCGCATTGCTTGCAAAATTAGGCAGGGTATTTCTGCTAGTTCCACTCTGCCTTCTTTTCATGTACATGATGAAAAGAAAAGACTCTGGAGACAAAAGTTCGGATACGAAGGTTGAATTTCCATGGTTTTTACTTGGGTTCATGATCATGAGCATGATTGGAAGTTATGGAATGGGCACAACGATTTCAGTATCAAGTGACTTTATAAATAGCATCTCTGAGCTTACCACATGGTGTTTAACAGCAGCAATGGTCGGACTCGGATTAAATGTAAGTATTAGAGATCTCCGTAACAAAGCATTAAAACCGTTAATCGCGATGTGGGTTACCTCTATCTTTCTTTCAATTTTAGCCTATTTTATTGTATGAAAAATGTGACTTGTCACAAGGTGGTCATGTTCCGGAGGCCTGTTGCTCACGAACCAATGACACTGATTTTTTTCACTTGTTTCTACGGAAGAATTGTTTTCATTGCCGAGAGAGTTATTCACATATACTCCATACGCATCGAAACAGGAACAATGGGAAAGTGGCAGTAGATTCACAAAGTAGCTTAGGTTGGTAAGTTCCGAAAAACATATTAAAGGAAAACTAATGAGAGTATTCCAATCTGGGTCTTCCCTTGGTGAGGATAGAAAATTTGAAGTAAATTTTCGGAGATTTAATGAAGTTAACTTAATCGTCCTTTAATATGTGCGATTTCTCTTTCATTCCTTGCTGTTTTCGCCCAAATAAAGTCTTGATCCGTTTCAATTGCCGTAAAGCGTTCTAGTATTTCTTTATGTCGTTCTTCTGCCTTTTTCTCAAATTCTTGAAGCTTTTGTTGCATAGTTTTTTGGTCTTGCTTCATTTCTTGCTGTTCAATATGAATATTACCTACCATTTTAATTAACTGTGATAACATGCCTTCAATTTTTTCCTCATTCACGTCTCTCTCACCTCCTACCTGATATTATATAATAACGGTACTAAAAATTTACTTTATTTTTTATAGAAATGAGAAAATGTCAGGCACCATCCAATTATCTGGAAGGTGCCTGACACCAGTAACACTGCTTAGGATTAAGAAGTTTTTTCGGATTCCGCATTTTTGCACGGTGATAACCCCTGTTGAAGAAATCAGTCGGGACGAGCAAAAAAAACAAACCTTTTTCCTTTAGGATTAAGGTTTGTTTTTGGTATCACTTAATTCTGATGTCAGGCCCCTACACATATGCTGAAAAGCCCAAATTTATTTATTGCTCACAACAGCTTGACCACTATTAAAAACGTCTCCCCATCCTTTCACAACTGAGGGATCTACACCGATCATACGGAAGCACTGCCACATAAGAGTGTTAATCGTATCATAGATGGTAAGTCCATAATTTTTTTCATAATAATCAGCCTTAGTAACAGCAGGGAAGTTCGTACAAACAATACTAATTCCATCTGCCTGTTCAGTTGAAACCTCTTTTATCATATCTTCAATTCTAACATCTGAGACCTGGCTAAAAGATCGATTGACAGTCTGGGCCAACCCTTGTTTCTGGATTGTTTGAATGCCACAATACTTTTCATATTGTTTGGTAATCAGCTCGTTAATTTCCGGAATATACGGAGTGACAAGGTGCACCGTCTTAACATTCATTTCTTTAAAAGCTTCTACTTGAGCGAGCATCGAGGTAGTGGCTGGAATGCCAGTACGTTCCGTTATCATCCGGCAAAGTTCATGATCCATATCAAACCCAAGCCATCCTCCAGATGTTCCATTCCATGCTATAAGATCGACTTCAGCATGAGCAAGCATTTCAGCGGCCTTTAGCATCGGTTCAAAGTCAAACTGACTTAGGGCATCTTCTTCCAGGGATATTTTTGTTACTTCAAAGCGTGCAAAGTGAACCGTAACATGATCTAATTGTCTCACAATTTCCATACAAATTGGTTCAAGTACTGTATTCGATGAAGGGGTTAGCATTCCAATCTTTTTAGGCTCTTTTCTCATATTCTTTTCCTCCTATAGTGGTTTCTAATAATCTATCTAATAATCCTTCATTATTTAATTCTTGAAAATGACTCAAATCATTCCCAATATGGTTCATCATTGAACCCTCAGCATGCTGTATGTCTCGTAGTTTTATATAATGGTAAATCTCCTTATGCTCTTCATATAATTCTCTTCCGCGATTTTTCCCTTTAAAGTTAATAACACGAAAATAGTAAGCTAAAGAATTAATTTCGTGTAACTGTTTCTTAAGCAAACCATTGTTACTGAATTTAATAATGGTTTCATGAAACTTTGTATTTAATTGAATCAATTGCTCGCGATATTCTTCTTCATTCTCGAGATAATGTTCTGTTTCCTCAATAATCTTCCCAATCACTTCAATTTGAGCGTCCGTTGCATTTTCGGTGGTTAACCTTGTAGCAAAGGATTCCAATGCCATTCGACATTGATAGATTTCAATAATATCTTTAAAGGTTGGTTTAAACACGAAAATACGTGATTTTTCATCAGTTATGAGTAATCCCTCTTTAATGAGGGCCTTGACTGCTTCCCGAACAGGGCTGCGGCTGGTTTCAAATAATCGTGCCAATTGCGCTTCATACAACCGTTCTCCAGGGGTCAGTTTCATAAAAAGAATCATTTCTCTAATCTTCTGATAAATCTGATCATAGAATGGTTTGGGTTTTTCTATTGAAAATTGTGCCATTTTGTCCCTCCTTATGGACTCTATTAGTAACTCTTAGCATATCGGCTCCAACACTGATCTGATAAGGCTTGAACTTCTGCACATAATGCCTCTTCATCTACGCCAACTACCTGCCCATGCTTTACTCTCCACTCACCATCTATCCAAACATGCTCTACATCAGTTGCCTGCGCAGAATGAACAAGAGTTCCATAAGGAGAAACAATAGGAGCTAAGTGAAATTTATTCTTCTTAACCGCAATCAGATCTGCTTTCTTTCCAACTTCAATCGAACCTATTTCTTCCTCCATTCCTAAGGCTTTTGCACCATTTAACGTCGCCATCTCTAAAATATGTTGTGGCTTTGGCTCAGTTCTCTTCTCACTAGAAAGCCTATGAACCGCTAATCCAAAACGCATCGACTCAAACATGCTGCCAGACATGGAATCAGTACAAATCGTAACGTTAACTCCTTTTCCTTCCAAGGATGCTATAGGAGCTACATCTCCCTTTTTTAAATTTCCCTCTGGAATATGAGCAACACTAGTATTCGTCTTAGCTAGTAATTCTTCATCTTCTTCTGTTAAATGAATACAATGACCGGCCACTGTTTTTGGTCCAAGAATCCCTAGGCTGTCATACAATTGAACAGGGGTCATGCCATCTCTGCGTTTAATTTCTTCTAGCTCCATTTTGCTTTGAGCAAGGTGGGTAGTAATTCCAACATCATATTTATGGGCCAAAGAAATGATTTCCTCTAAAAAAGAAGTGGTGCAAGTGTCTGGGGCATGAGGACCAAAATGACAAGTGATTCTTCCGTTAGCTTTTCCATGCCAATTTTCCAGAAGGTAAATATTTTTCGAAAGGGTCTCATATTGTGCTTTTTCATCGATTAAATACAGATTTTCAGGTACACGAAAAAAATCAATATTGTGTATCCGTTCACTTATAACAGCACGAAGACCTAGATTTTCAAGAGCTTTAAGACTCCTATTGGAATGAATATAATTTGCCCCGATGCATGTATTCCCTGCCCTCAGTGCTTCAACATAGCCGAGGATATTAAATAAATCGCATTCTTCCTCTGTTAACAATACTCCCTGAGGAACATTACGAGAGTATAGAGGTGGAACTCCTGTATCGGCTCCAACACCACGGTTTACCACGAGAGCTCCATGATAGTGAGAATTAACAAAACCAGGTGCAATCATCATGGATGAACAATCTATAACCTCTGCTTCTGGATATCCATTGATCATATCAGGGTACGAACCAATGGCTTCAATATAACCATCTTTAATCACAACAGCCGATTGATACAGTATTTCGGAATGTTTATTTAATGTAAGGATATCCCCCTTTATTAAAAACAGCATTTCAGCACCTCTTCATATTTTGAGTTCCAACCAATGTCCTTTACAAGGTGACCCATCCGAGTAAATAAGCTTTTTTCTATTTACATCAAAGATCAGCGCGGTCTCTGTACAATGAGTAGTCAAGTCTTTACTTCGTGAACCTGTATTTTCAAAATCATGGATGCATAATTGGCCGGTTTGAAGTTGATCTTTTGAAAAATGCGAACTTAAAAGCTCTTTCATTGAATCTAACCAAGATTCTCCAGTAACGTTTATTAATCCTGATTTAGCTTGGTCATAACGCAACCTACGATCTTCCCAATCTAGTAGTAATCTTTCTTTCGTGTTTTGCAGTAATAGTGGTCCATTGGCTCGCACAGCACAGTCCAACTCTACCATTTGCGTCTTTACTTTATTGGTAGGTTCGTGCTCAAGGATTCCCATGGAGCCCGTTGCATCCATTAGAAAATGGATTCCTCCTACATCGCTCGGCTGTTTAGAGAAAAACACTTCCAGCTCCTCCAATGCATCATTCACATAGCTGTAATGGCTAAGAATGTACTCATTCGCAATACCCCTTGTATCTTGAAGATTTGTCTTAAATTCCTGTAAGGTCGTGCTTGCAAATGAAGAAAGGATCGTTAAACCTTCTTCATTGATTCCAGAGTTAATCCCTTTTTGCCACCCCATTTTAAAGAATATATATTCATAGGTAGTAGAACTCCTTAATTTCCGATTAAAGGTCAGAAGTGTTTTCGGTGTATCGACTGTTTTAGCTGCAACCAACATGTCGCTTATCTTATCCCGTTTCATCACCAACGTGCACACGTGAGTCCCTCCTATATGACTTGGTGTATTGGCCTTCCTGCCTCTGGATCTTTGTTTTCATGAATGAGACCTAGAATCTCACGCTTGTGCTGATTAAAAATAGTGGATGTTGTATCACGTGGCCGATCCATGTCGAGATCAATGATTTTATTGACTCTACCTGGCCGTTTACTTAGCACAATGATCTTAGTACCTAGAATCAAGGCTTCTTCCACGGAATGGGTAACAAATATGATCGTACGTTTATGTTCCTGCCAGATTCGAACCAATTCTTCCTGCATGTCTGATTTTGTAAATGGATCAAGGGCTGCGAAAGGTTCATCCATTAATATTAAAGAGGGATTGAGCAAAAGAGCTCTAGCGATCCCTACCCGTTGGTTCATCCCACCGGACAATTCATGAGGATAATGCTTTTCGAATCCCGTTAACCCAACCATATCAATATATTTTTGAGCTTCTTCTTTCTGCTTCTTCTTATTAGCTCCCTTCAGTTTTAAATGGAAGGAGATATTCTTGGAAACTGTTAACCATGGCATGAGAGTTGGCTGTTGAAAAACCATCCCACGGTCAGCACCCATTCGTTCAATTTTCTTACCGTTCATTAAAATTTCCCCTGATGTAGGTTTATCAAATCCCGCAATCATGTTTAACAGGGTTGATTTTCCGCAGCCACTTCCGCCAAGCAAGCAAACAAACTCATTTTCCATAATGGAAAAATTAATATTATCCAGTGCTTTCAGTTCCGTCCCACGCTTCTCGTCTTTGAATACTTTTTCAACATTCTTCACTTCTAAAAACGCCATTTAATTCCACTCTCCTTATCATTGAATACTTTCAATCGAAGATCCACGCTGCCAAGGTAATGCTATATGCATCAGTTTCTTAATAAGAAAATCTGTGAAAAATCCCAGTATTCCAATACTCACCATACTGGCAATAACTAAATCATATCTAAGGAAATAGTATGAATCCCAAAGTACATATCCTAGACCACTATTAACGGCCACCATTTCTGCCGTTACCGTTAACATCCAAGCGGACCCCACACCAATTCTCATTCCAGCTAGTATGTTGGGAAGTGCGGCTGGGAGAATGACATAAAGCAGTGTGTGCCATTGTTTTGCTCCCATCATGCCTCCTGCCCGAACTAGATTTTTGTCTACCGTTTTTACTCCATGAATCGTGTTGATTAATATTGGGAAAAACGAGGCTAGGAAAACTAGAAATATGGCTGGTTTATCGGCAATTCCAAACCAGATGATTGCCAAGGGAATCCAAGCAACAGGTGGAATCGGGCGAAGCAACTGGATCGTCGGCTCTATTAATTTTTCAGCGAATTTCCACCAACCTATGAAAATACCAATAATGACTGCACTTACAACTGCTAAGCTATACCCGACAATCACCCTCATTGCACTGCTACCGGCATCCTTTATCCATTGCCCACTATTTGCCTCTGCTACCCCTGATATTCCAAAGATCCAGTCCGATAATGACTCAATAATCCTTGTTGGAGCAGGTAATAAGGAACTAGAAACGATACCTGCCCTAGAAAACAGTTCCCAAACGAGAAGAATCGTAACCGGAACAACCAATTTCGTTGATAGAGATTTTATATTAGAAGTAATTTTCACTTGCTTTCCTCCTCACCATTGAATTTTGAACGATTAAAAGTGGGGGCTAAAATGAAGCCCCACTATTTTAATCGTTTTTGAAGCTTTTTCTTTACTTACCTAGCTCTTCCTCTGATAACCCAGTAGCATTCATTAAGAACCGGTAATCCATATTTTCAACGGTTTTTTCCGTTACGTCTGTTTGAATATAATTTAGCTCGGTCATCATTTTCGCAATGGCTAGAGTCTCATCTTGATGCATTTTATAGTCTGGGGAAGAATTCTTGAGTGCTTCTTTTGCCACTTCTTCACTTAAGGAAGTATGTTCACTTAGTACTTTTAACCACAGATCTTTATCCTGTTCTAAATCACCAACCATTTTGACAATCCCACTCACAACGTCATTCAATTCCTCTTCATTTTCCTCTATCACTTCAGAACGAGTCACAATGAGGTTTGTTAAATTGCCTGCTGCTTGTTCATAAGGATAAGCGAAATGTTTACCTACGCCACTGAGACGAATTTGAGAAGCAAATGGTTCTACCGTTGAAATCATATCTACTTCTCCACTTTCCAGTGCACTTGCATGGTCAGCAGGATTGGCAATATTTATAATTTCTACGTCCTTTACAGGGTCAATCCCATTCAGTAAAAACTCTCCTCTCATGTGAATATCTTGCGCATTTCCACGTGAAGCGGCAACTTTTAGTTTTTCTCCGGACTCAATCAACTTCTTGAATCCATCCCAGTCATTCTCCTCAAGAGGAACATCATTACCAACAAGAATTTCAGACCCTCCATTAATTTGACCGGATATCGCCACTACATCAAATCCTTTATCTAGTGCTGTTATGTAGTGCAGATATGTTACTTGGGCAACATCCAAACTACCTGAAATAAGAGCTGTTAACACATCATTGCCTGATGCAAAATTTGTTGCTTCAACATCGACATTTTCAACATAGTCCGGAATTAATGACATCGGTAAGCAATGAGCACACGTTGCATACCCGAGTGTAAGCTTACCTTTCCCTTCTGTTGTCTGCTGTCCATCGTCTTCTGTCGACACTTTAGAAGAATTAGAAGCCCCTCCTCCACAAGCACTAAGAACCAAAAGAATGAATGCAACCAAACCAATCCAAATTTTTCTCTTTTTCGTTTTCATAACATTCCCCTTTCAAGAAAACATTTATTACACTGTTTTCTAGTGATTTAACTATATATTCGTTTTATTTAGATAATTCTACAAGCATCACGTTACTTTATCTCACATAGTTTATGATCATTATCCTTTTTTTACTAATATGCTAGTTTTCGCAATGCCTCCGAAAGTACTTCGATTCCTTTTTCTAAATTATGTTCACTCGTAAACTCTAAAGGAGAATGACTGATACCGGATTGACTAGGCACGAAGATCATGGATGTGGGAACGGAAGTTGCGACAACTTGTGCATCATGAGCAGCCCCACTATGCATCAGTTTGTATAACACTTCTTTTTCTTTACAACTTTCTGTTAGGATTTGGATGATTTCTTCATCCATCGCAACAGGACTTGATTCAAACCAGGGTTCCATCTCTACTTTTACATTTTGATGTTCAGCAATTTTTTCAATTTCCGATGTCATCAACTCTGTCGTATGGGCTAAAACAGCTTCATCGATGTGACGGACATCTAAGGTAAATATCGCCATCCCAGGAACAACGTTTGAAATATTTGGTTTAAGTTCAAAACTCCCAACCGTTGCCACAAGGGGATCACCGCCCTCATCTGCTATTTCCAATACGCGACTTACCATTGCACTCGCTGCCTTCATCGCATCACGTCGGTATCCCATCGGCGTTGTTCCAGCATGGTTGGATTCACCTTGAACCGTTACACGATATCGACGCTGTCCAACGATACTATGAACAATTCCAATGTCTAGCTCTTCCTTCTCAAGTACATTCCCTTGCTCAATATGCATTTCAATAAAGGCCCTCACATCAGTCTTCGGTTGCTGTATACCAGAATACCCTAATCGTTTCATGGCTTCTTTCATAGTAATACCATCTGCATCAGTGATTCCTTCAATCTCTTCCATCGCAGATTTCCCAAACATGTTTTTGCTTCCCCACATAGCAAAAGGAAAACGACTGCCTTCTTCCTCTGCAAATGAAACTAACTGCAAGGTTCTCCTTGGCAATCCATATTTCTTTATGGTCCTTAAGATTGAAAGTGCACCACCAATAATTCCGTATTGCCCATCATAGATTCCCCCATGGACAACTGAATCAAGATGAGACCCTGTCATCACAACCTCATTCGGAATGCTCTCTCCTTTTATAGATGCAAGTAAATTTCCAACACAATCAATCTCAACAATAAAACCCTCTTCTTCAAGCCATGCTTTTAATGCCTGCTGCGCTTCATGCCATTCATGTGTATAAACAAACCTTGTTATCCCTTCTTGATTGTCTTTGCCATAATTCGCAAGCCATTTTAATTTATTTAGCACTTGAGATTCCATTCAACCATCCTTCCTATTACAAGATTTAATTTAAAATATGAACGAACACCTATATTTCCACAACAAGATTGTTAGGTTACCTCACTTAATATTTTTAAAAATCAAATCACCATCCTGAAAATACTAGATTTCCAACTTTTTATGTTACATTTTATAACATTGATTCTTGCCATACCTATTAATCTGCTGATATGATAAATTCAAAATCTTCAAAACGAGGTGATTGTTGTCATGACGAAAGCAACTATCGTTACAAATGGAAAAATCGTAACCAGATCCAGCGTTATAGAAGGGGAAATCTTGATTGAAGATGGGAAAATTTCTACTATCGGCCTGAATATCCCTAGACTTGGAAACGAAAACGTGATTGATGCAAATAGCCAGTTTATCCTTCCAGGCATGGTCGATACTCATGTACATATAAACGAACCTGGACGGACCGATTGGGAAGGATTTGAAACTGGTACGAGAGCACTTGCTGCGGGTGGAACCACGACCTATATAGACATGCCCCTTAATGCTTTACCAGCTACCACATCAAAAGAAGCTCTCGAATTAAAGATGAAAATCGCTTCTGAAAAAAATTATGTTGATTACGCGTTTTATGGAGCCCTTACTCCTGATAATCTTGAAAATCTAGAAGAACTTGCCGATACCGGTGCGATTGCCTTTAAATGTTTTCTATCAACCTACGAAACAGAGGTCCCTGATGATTTTAAAAGCATCGATGACTACACATTGCTTGAAGGGATGAAAAGGATCAAAGCCCTAGGAAAGATATTGCTGATTCACTGTGAAAACGCAGTCATCACAGATCGGTTAGCGGAACAAAAAGTGAAGGAAGGTAAATTAAGCACCTATGATTTTGTTGATTCACGTCCGATTCTCGCTGAAGTAGAAGCCGTTTCTCGTGTGATTCTTTTTGCGAAAGAAACGAAATGCCCTGTGCATATTGTTCATGTCAGTTCAGCAAGAGCAGTTGAACTTATTACCAAGGCTAAAAATGAAGGAGTGGATATCACCCTTGAATCCTGCCCCCATTACTTTGCATTAAACGCCGATGACTTGGCACGATTAGGCACGACTGCAAAATGTCAGCCGCCTTTACGCTATCCTGTAGAACAAAAAGAACTTTGGGAATGTTTTTTAACAGGAAAGATTGATTGGATCAGCTCTGATCACTCACCATGCACCCCTGGAGAAAAACGGGGGACGATTTTTGAGGCAATGGGTGGAATCACAGGGTGTCAAAACAATTTGGATTTGATGTTTGATTTGGCGGTTAAGAAGAAGGGGATGAGTATCGTAGACTTCGCTGAAAGAATGTCCACTAACGCGGCAAGACGCTTTTCGTTAAAAAACAAGGGGGAAATTGCCGTAGGATACGATGCAGACCTTATCTTTATCGATCCTAATAGATCTTATACCGTTCGGTCCGAAGACCTTTACTATAAGAACCCAACTAATAGTCCCTATATAGGGATGAAAATAGAGGCACGTGTTACAAAAACAATATTACAAGGAGAAGTCATCTTTAGTCTTGAAGACGGTGTGATTGACAACCCGAAAGGAAAACAGATCATAGCCTAGATACGGAACTCTGGTGTCAGGCACCATCCAATTGTTTGGGATGTATGAAGAAAAATGAATCATTAGATCATTTTTAAAAAAAGTGGGCTACCATATGTAGTAGCCCGACTAAACGTTGAAATTTACTAGCACCTAATTGGTTTAATGATGGGTAATTGTTCTACTCGCAGTAAATTTTATCAAGTCATGAACATAATACTCCGTGTTATACATAACTGGAATTCCTTTATCTGTATACTTTGTAATGTCGAGACGCAACAAAGGAGTGTTTTCAGCTAAATTGAGCATTTTACCAATTTCACCACTTGCTACACTTGGGACTAGTTCCATAAAATCATGGGTAAAGTAGAAATTGTTCTTATGCTCAATGAATGAAAAGATGTCTTCCCCTAAATCATTATCTGAAAACGGTCCTTTGTTCATATAGATTCGAGGTATTCTGTTAATACAGTAAACAGCTGGATTGGTGTCTGCACAAAACCTTTTTTTCACGATAAATAATTCATCATCGGGCGTTATTTTTAACGCTTCTGCTTGTTCTTTCGTTGACTTCTCCCAGGAATAAGTAATATGATCAACCAACACTTCGTACCCACAATCCTTAATAAACTTTTTGAGTTCGCCTGCGTGGTCAATTTTTTCGGTAAGCTTTCTTGCGAAGGTCGTAATCGTACTACTGCTTCCTTGACTTCGGGTAATAAAACCTTCATTTTCAAGGACAGTAAGAGCTTCCCTAACCGTCAGCCTACTTATCCCAAGCTCCGCAGCTAAATGTGTTTCAGAGGGGAGCTTGTTTTTTTCATGATCATTGGATTCTAAGATATATTTTTTTAAATATTCAATGGCTTGTTTAGTTGCCGTTTGTTTATGAACTTTTGGTATATTTCGTATCGACAAGGTTTACCATCCTAACTTTTGTTTTCTGGAACTAGGCACAAGGCTTATATGAATAACCTGAATATCATATATGTTGATGATACCACCGTCAGTGTAGCAATGGAAATACTTAAATGACTTACCTTTACTTTGTTTGAAAAGAAAGAACCTATTAATGTTCCAAAAATCTGCCCGAGGACACTTGCCGCTAATAATAGTGTTATATTCTCCATATTCGAATATTGGAAATAACCAAATACCGATGGGATGGCAATAACGACAGAATTTAATAAGCACACGCCCACTGCCACTCTAATGCTTACGCCTAAATTTGAAAGCAATGGGACTAATAAGATAGGACCACCGGCACCAGTTAAAGAACAGATTGCTGCCGAGATAAATCCAATAATTAGGATCGATGTTTTATTCTCCAATAACTTTGATTTTTGTGATAGCCCCTCCACATTTTGATTGCCCTTTTTCCTTTTTATTAGAAGTGATACACCCGCTCCTAGGACAAAGAGATACAGTAGCAGTTTCGCTATATCTTCAGGAATAATCACATTCAGCTTTACTCCGATAAGAGCTCCAGGGATACTCCCAATACTAAGGAACGTCGCAAGCTTTACATCCATGTTCCCTGATTTCCAATAATAATAAGCCCCAAACACCCCTGCGATCGCAAAGGAAACAAAACTTAAAGCTAGTGAATCTCTTAGTGGAAACTCTAAAAAACCAACAAAAATCAAAGGAAGAAGGAATCCCCCAATACTGGAGATTCCTAGTAGAATACCTACAAAAAGATTTGAAACTAAAATAATCAATAACAAATATGTCAGCATGTAAACCCTCACTTCTATTTATAATTCTTCTATTTATTAGGGGTCTCTTTGCTGTCTAAATTCCTGCTCGTAGTGACATGCTTTCCATAGCCAACTTGCTTTCGAACATAATTTTTTCTTCATCGAGTGTTAACACTTCTCGATTTTTCATAATGACCTTTCCATTCACAATCACATCTGAAACATCCGTGCTATTTACTGATTCCACTAAACTATTGACCAGATTATGCGTTGGTTGAATATGAGGCTGATCGATATGAATGCCAATCATGTCCGCTTTTTTCCCTACTTCTAAACTGCCGAACCGTTTTTCCTGCATCATGGCCTTGGCGCCCCCTATTGTCGCCATTTCGACTAATTTCTTAGCAGGCATGACCAACGGATCGAAAATAGGTGTTCCCCAAGATGCCCGCATTAACGACTTCATCGTTTTCATTTCATCCAATACGCTTAATCCCGAGTGTGCGGCCCCATCTGTCCCGATGCCTACACTAACCCCTTTTTGCAACAGGCTTGGGGTTTTCGGTATGCCCTTCCCTGCATTGCTGATTGGACAGTGAACCACTTTTACCCCGTATTCCTTTAGGATGTCCATTTCATTCTCGGATAGTAAGATACTATGCGCGCTCAAGAAATTGGAGTCAAGGACACCTAAGGATTCAAGGACCTCTAATGGTCTTTTTTGGAAATTCTCTAAGCAAAAGCTAATCTCATTAGGATATTCATTCATATGTGCTTGAACACCAGTATTTAGTTCCTTAGCCTTTTCAAATACTTTCGTAATTAAGTCTGGCGTACAGGAAATAATTGAACGAAGGGAAAACCAAACATTTAGTCGCCCATCTCCCGAACCATTAAACTCTTCAAATAATTGAGTATTTCTTTTTAATAACTCTTCACTTGTTGATTTCATGTTGTCGGGAATTCGATGACCGGAATTCATCGTTGAGCAGGTAATTGCGGCTCTTAGTCCCGATTGAACGGCAGATTCCGCTACTTTATGCATATAAGTGCCTCCAGCATCAATAAAGGCAGTGGTTCCATTTTTTATCATGTCTAAACAACTTAATTGAGCACTTATTTGAACATCTTGTTCTCTTAGATTGCTCTCAAAGGGGACCATGATGCGAGTCCAAATCATAGGATACTCGTCTGCGATTCTCCCTTTTAATAATTGCTGGCATGTATGCATATGTGCATCTACAAACCCTGGCATGAACAACTTTCCTTTTCCATCTATCCATGACAATGCTTTGTAGCCTTCATGAATAACCCTGGCTTCATCAATCGCTAGAATTTTATCATCTTTGATAACAATGGACTGATTGTGTTTGATTTCATAATTAGCTGTTAAAATTGAACAATCTTTAATAATCAAATCACTTTCCGTTAATGTTTGCATTTTTATGACCTCAGGTTCATTTATTTGTATCCACACAATTAAATCGCATTTGTCAGTTTCAGAACGAATTGTGAGATCATCACAGATCCTAAATACGTACTAGTCATCACGACCAAAGCAATGACAATCATTTTCCATCCTTGTTTTCTAAATTGGTGGAAACTAGCCCCAATCGAAATTCCAGCTAATGCTCCTACAACGGTAAGGGGAGCTTTAAATTCAATTTTGCCTGTTGCTTCTGTCACAACATCGGCTACAGGGGACATTGGTGCTGCAAACAATAACCCTAGTAAAGAACAATAAAGAATAATTGGGAGTTTCAACGGAATGACTTTTGACAGTAAAACAGCGATTAAGGCGATTCCACATAAAATAAGTACTCCATTGAATGAGTCGAAGACAGAAATATCGTAACCAATTAAATTAGACGTGATAATGGCAATGGCAACTAAACCTAATAAGATAACCCATTCTTTAAACTTCATAGTACTTTCTCCTCTTCGCTGTTCGAAATTTTAGATGTAGATGTAGAGTTAGATTTTCGAAGTCTCCCAATCTTCGGTTCCAATACGCTATAAAGCTTATTTGCTAGAGGCAAAGCGATGAATAATGCCGCGTAAATACCGGTTAGTCCAGTCAGCATATCACTTGCTCCACCGAGCATAAAAATATCCTCAGCAAAAGCCGGATACATATGAGCCAAACTCGCAGTAGCTGACGCCATCATGATTCCCGACCCAACACCTGCTGCCATTGCTAGTGCATATGGATGAAATAAATCCGTAGATGCTATTAAAGTGGCTAAAAATCCGATATAAATGGTTCCAATTAATCCGCCAATGATATAGACAGATAAGGTACCTCTCATTTCAGGAGAAGAAGGACCGTACAGATTGCTGATTAAACCTAGATTCGTTTCTCTGTCAATTGAATGTGCGGCACCTACCGCTTCCCTCTTTAATCCGAGCAGAAGGGCCAATGGTAAAGCGATAAGAACAGTTGCAACGTTTCCTAACTCCTGAAGCAATAAAGCCGGTCCAACTTCAAGAAGTTTCGGAAGATTTCCTCCACCAAGAATACCAAGTTTCACAATAAAGGGCGCGATTGCGATTAACACTAATGGAGAAGCTGCCTTAACCTCTTCTTTC
Organism: Mesobacillus maritimus; assembly: GCF_044803185.1. Lineage (GTDB taxonomy): Bacteria > Bacillota > Bacilli > Bacillales > Cytobacillaceae > Mesobacillus_B > Mesobacillus_B maritimus_B. The sequence continues at coordinate 1,806,291 of NZ_CP085225.1, read as the reverse complement.
TTAAAAAACCCTAAAATATCAGGACCTAATATCATCCCAATGATAATTCCGTAAAAAATAGGTAAGAGTAAAACCATACCAGGACCCATTGGAATTTCAAATGATCCTATCGAGTCAGCAAGCAACAAAATAAGAAAAGCAACGATATAAATCCTGTATTCTTTCTTAAACCTCTCTGAAATTGAACGATACCCTTCCATCTAACCCCTCCATGTTTTCCATTCATAGTCTTGAAAATTTATATATGAATAGTAACATCAACTTGTCTGATAAGTAAACAACTTTTTTGCGTTTTACTATATTAACTGCTCAATAAGGTCATTTTTCCACCCTAAATCACTAAAACAACCAAACAAACATATCATATTTTATATAAATGTTCGTTTTTTAGTTTCACCGTCTTTTTTACAGTATCCGGATAGATTTGTGTTTTATAGTTTTCATCATCTAGGTAATAACAAATACAATGGAGGGGTATATCCGTAGATTTTGACAGCCCTAACGAGGATAATAATCAATATGATAGGTAGAGAGAATGTTTGTTTTGAATTTTTTTATCTAATCACCTTCTAACTTATCCTGCCCCATTACAACTATCTTGTTTAATAAAAGCTGGTTTAGTTTACCAAGACTCACTATTTTATTTGCTTAAATTTTCTATGACTAAAGGTAATTCCGACAGATCATTAACTATGGAGTCTGCTTCAACATTCCTCCATTGAAAATCTCTTTTCCAAATTCCTTTCATGCCTACATTTTGAGCAGCTTTTACATCATTCTCAGGATGATCTCCCATAAATATGGTTTCATTTGGTAACATATTAAGATTCTCTAATGCTCTGATAAATGTTTGAGGGTCAGGTTTTTTAATTCCTTCCCATTCAGATACTAAAATCGTATCAAAGTACTTATCTATACCCAAAGCCTTAATATTATCCATCTGAAATTGTCCATAGCCGTTTGTAATCATTCCTAAAACCAGCTGCTTCCTTTTCAATTCTTCCAACATTCTAATAAGATTAGGAAAAGGAACACAGTTATTCTTAAATTCACGAATGTAGTCTTGGAGTAATTCTTCCCAAGTGATATCCACAATATTAAATTCATTAACTAGTTGCTGATATACTTTATCTTTCCATACATACCCCCGGTTATCTAACTCTATAAATCGTGACACATACTCCTCTTTAGGAACATCACCTACTAGTTTTCTTAACCTGTCATATTGCCTCTCAATGAAGATTTTCACTGACTCATCTCTATTTAATAAAGTTCCATCCAAATCAAATAAAACAGCTTTAATCAATTTTGAATACACTCTCCCAAATTCCAAGATACTCATAGCTTCTTGATAGTTAACACAAAGTCCTTTATAAACGAAATGTAAGTAGTGAATGGAACAAGAAAAAAAGAGCTGCCGAAGCAACCCCTTTGTTAAACACAAACCTCCCGTTCCTTCATTAAACATTTAAAGAGGAACATTTTTAAAATGTTCAACTGTTGAAACGGATCATAGAAGTGATGTAGTCATGTTAATCCCCTTATGTCTTTTGAGCGACTAAATAGTGAGCAACAGTTGTTACTGAAACTACCCCCACCTAATTTTTAATACCTTGACGAAAACAGCATTTTCAAACGTAACTTTCTCGATGTTTTAACTAAGATAAGGTGCCAAGCATTTCCATATTTCTGGATGATGCCTGACACCTACATAATATGCTATACAATTAAGAAACACTAGTTTTTCGCAAGCACCTCACGATGAAGCACATGTTTTACAGCCCCGACATATTCGTTGAGTGCTCGCCTGCTGATGTTGGGATTTTGGACTTACCCTTCAAACCCATGGTAGCATCCTGGATATAAATGAAACTCAACATCTACTCCGGCATGGCTAAGGCGTGTGACATAATCAAGGGTCTCGTCGCGAAATGGATCTAATTGTCCGACACAGGCAGGGACACAGGGACAGGTTCACTGTCTCAAGGCACCAACATCTCCATTGGTTTAAGACAAGGTGCCTAGTCCCCTTGTCTTATTTTTTTAATTCCTTTGAATAAATAATTGGTGCTTTTCCTATTTCGGATACATCAATTAAAGCAACTTCCACTATTTTTCCGAATATCGCACTAGTTCTTTTTGAACAATAATTAAATGCTTCATTTAGTTTTTCAGCTGATAACCGATTTGCAATCGTACAATGTGGAATCCAATTATCAGGTAAGTACAATGAATGAGGATGATCGTTAAAACGTTCAAAGTCTCTATGATGGTTTGAATGAAGTTCACGCAAATCCTTTGTAACCGTTGGAGCAAAGAACAATGCACCAGAGCTAAGAAAAGAGCCAATTGTACTAAACTTTATATCTATTACTGACTGATTGTTATAGGTCACATCCATTTGTTCTATAAAATCTGATAGATTTAAGTTGTTATAACTCGCAAATGTAATATGGGGTTTCCTGTCTACCACTTCACCGGCATAAGCCGAAATAGACCTTTCTGTTAATTCCCTCCAAATATCCTTTATCAGTTCTTCAGTTTTTTCATCAAATAAAGCGATTAACCCAAACATATAAAGATCCCCTTAAAATCTTTTTCTTATTCAACCCTTCTGCAACCTATTAGCTTTTAAAAATTCCCTAATCACGATTAGGTCCGGAGGATTTATATTTGAAGGGATTTGATGAACATCAAATAACCGTAAATCAATCACTTCTTCGTTATCGATTTTCAGTTCTCCGCAATAGTCGGTGCAAATATAAGTAGTAAAGACATTGTACACCTCATCACCGTGTGGATATTTATAATAAAATTCTTCTCCAGAGAAAACATTAAACAATTTTAGTTTATTCGCAATCAAGCCTGTTTCTTCATATAATTCCCTCTTTGCTACTTCTTCTAATGTCTCCCCAGGCTCCAGGGAACCTCCAGCCAAGCCCCAACAATTATTATCACTTCTTAATTGCAATAAGAGCCTATTGTTTTGATCCAAAAGAATCACACTCGCTCCTGTCAAAACAAGAGGGCGACTACCAACAATTTTCCTCAAATCCATGATATACCCCATTGAAAAGCTCCTTAAAATAAGTTCATTTAGCCATCAAATTTCGATCCAGTACCGCTGAACAATTTCATTGGTGTCTGAAGAAACAACCTCATTTTCTAAAACTCCGCCAACTTTTTGAATCGTTTTAGCCGATGCAAGATTCGCTTTATCACAAGTAACCAATACTTTTTCTAAACCTAATCTTTTTGCCTCACCTAAGCCAAGTCGAAGCTGCTCAGTCGCATATCCCTTCCGGCGATCATCAGGGTGGATGCTATATCCGATATGCCCGCTCTCCCACAATAATTCAGGTGTTAATCTGTGGCGAATATTAAGTAAACCGATTACCTTTCCATTTTCTATACTTAAAAATTGAGTAGCAGGAACTCGGTTAGGGGGTAATTGATCACCTTTTTCCTGAGCTATGACGTTCTTAAGCCATTTAGTATAATCATCAATATTTTGTAAGGACGAACCACCATAAGGATGTTCTCCTACTGTTAAAAATGCTGTTCGATACGCCATTATTTGTTCACTATGCTGTGGTGTTGGTTTTACTAGTTTCATATTAGTCCTCTTTCGCTCTATTATTTTCTCAAAAAAAGATCCGACTCTTTTATCTATACCATATGCGCTTACGCTCACAGGATTCCCCAATACCAACTGTATAAAAAATCAAATGAAGCAGTACAAACAGGGCAATACGCTAGATAAAAAAGGCGAATAGTGACTGGCACTGATCGCTAATCTTTAAAATAATACCGAACAACCTTAGTTGAGCTTTTCCCACTAGGGGTATCATGTATAATCTCAGGACGGAATACTCCGAGCGAAACCATAGCATTGCACACTGCCGGCATTCGATTTTGCAAATTCATCTGTTTATGGAGGTCACCTGACCTAAGGTCCATGTATTCCTTCCCGTCTTCCTTCGATTTATGTAAAATTGACCGAGCATACTCTCGTATCTCTTCCGTTAAACCTGGATGACTTGAGGAGGGTACCAACCTTTTCTTTATCCCTTGATCTTTGCCAGTTTTAGGTTTCATACATTTCCCAAAACTCCAAAGCGCATTATCCAGCTGTTTTATTTCAACTCTGTACTGATTAAGATGGCCTTCCTCTACTATCCCAGTAAATAATTGCTGATATTCTTGGTAGGAGAATATTGTAATATCTCTAGGGGTGAAATGTGCATCCTGCGCTAAAAGCACCCTTTTTGCCCGCTCGACATGCTGATCATAAAGCGGGTAAATACGCGGTGATAAAGTATGAAGAATAAATGCCGGAATCACAACCGCATTGCCTCCATATAAATGAAACCGCCTAGCAAGGTCACCAATCTTACTAGCATCAAATGAATTTTGAGCCATAACTTCTTTCGCCCACTGGTAAAACGAAAGAGATATTAATGTCCGTTTATGTTTGGATTCGTCATAGGTATTGGGTTTAGTAGGGAATAGGAGATATCTTTCCTCCCCAACGGCAACATTCCCTTTTGAGTCTTTTACCACTTTCCCATCCTTCCAATAAAGCAAAGCAATAATGGATTCTCCTAATTGTGCAGGAGTTGTCGCCTTCTGAATTTCATCTAAATAATAAAAATAATAGTCTATTGGATATTTATCTGCATCGTATTTTGCGTTCCATGCTTCTACAAACATCTTCATTTGGCTTTCTCCTAGATTTAATTTTTACGAGTAATTCACTAATAACAAATACATACGAAAACAGCTATTTTTAAAAATAAAGACAACCAGGCTTATAGTCCTGAATCATTAGTATCCGTATATATTAATAATAGTTTAGTAGGATGAATTTTCCAATAAAAAGAAAGAGTTTCGAGACCTCACAGCGAACGTATACAACTGTCTTCTTAATCAACCATCGAAACACAAGATTGGCCTAGACAAACTCCGGTCAGGGCTGTCCCTCCGTCTCCGTAGTCATGCATACCTCACGCGATTTTCTCTGGGAGAAAAACGGCAAATTGGCTGCTTTTACAATTGTAAAAATTTAATTTTATAAATACAAAAAAAAACCGAAATTTGGTGGTCGCTCTTCGCAAACTTAATCCACCAAATTTCAGTTTTCTTTATGTTATTAACTAACGATATTAATCATGTCAGTTCAAAATCGTTATAAAACGTCCCATACACCGGAACTTATTTTTGAAGTTTATCACGGATTTCAAATATAATTTCTTACCATTCTCACCTGATTTAGATAAATATTCGTCCTCTAGATGCTTAATTTTATCATACCAACGGTTCCATTCCTCTTCGGGAAGGACGTATCTTTCCTCGGCCGCTTTTTCCATTTCTTCTAGTAACCCTTGCTCTTCAGTTGAAAAGTTTTCTTTTACCCAATCCATTGTTTCAGTAATAGATTCTTCTAACACTTGTTGTTGTTCTGACGTAAGGGAATCCCATTTTTGTTGATTTACCATTAAAAGATAAGGAGCACGGAGCAGCTGTAACATTTAACCAATAAGGAGCCACTTCATGCAAATTATTTGCCATGTATGAAGAGTAGGTTGTTGAGACTCCATCAACGGTACCTGTTTGCAAAGCTAAATACTGTTCAGCAGAACTCATAAACGTTACAGATGAGCCAAAGCTATTTAAACTTAAAAATTACCGACTTTAAATGTGAACGCTCTATTGGTCTGGCTTGGAATAAAGAAAGGTACCTATCCCCCGTAGCAAAACGTTTCCAACAATTTATATTTACCTTCTTTAAAAATCCTTAAATGGTCAGCCCTCTATTGAAGTAATGGGTTACTCACCGGAGGACTGACTCATATATTTCAATATAATGCTTAGATGTTTCAGCACTTATCCCGTCCGCACATAGCTACCCAGCGATGCCTTCGGCAAGACAACTGGTACACCAGCGGTGCGTCCATCCCAACTGGATGGCACCAGGCGCCATCCAGTTTTCTGGAAATTAGTTTTCATGGGGACTTATAATAACCAGTAAGATAAGGGTGTTTGAAAGCTTAAGTGGTTTTTTTAAACTGGGAAATCCGAATGGAAATTTTAAAGGCAAACTCGCCTTTAAGAGTTTGCCTTTAAAATAATGATTTCCAACAAGTTTTTACTTATTCCCTATTAATCCCAGTACAAAAGGACCTAGCACTAGTTGCTCCGTATTCTCTTCAATAAGATATCTTTATACCTTTTGCTTCAATACCACTGGGTCAAATGGGTAAATTGGTCTAGTAATTTTATTATATTTAAATGACGATAAATTACGAGTACTTAAGCCTGGCGAATCGACTGAGATAATTTCCTTTGCTATAGACTCATAGGCAGCACGGAAATGATGGGATGACTTTAAGCCGACTACACTAGCTTTGCGGACATCAATCCCATGCAAAAGAAAAACCTGCTCATCAAATGTTTGAGAACTTACGGAACAGACAATAATGTTAACATTTCCCACCTGAAGCCTAGCGCTCCTGCCTAAATGCATTTCCTTTCCTGTCCACATTGGTGATGATAGGAGGAAGCTCCCATCCGTCAAACACTTCACATATGCAGAAATCATTATAGGCTTCCCATGTAATCGGTCGGTTTTTCCTCCTAATTCAATCTCAATCTTGGTACCAATCCCCGCACTATGAGCCTGTTCCGCCACCTCCGGGTCGTAAATAAAACCGAAGCAGCTATTTGGAATATTGGACTTAATCATTTCTTCTAATAAATAGGTCCCATCTCCAGGTGTACCGGCCCCAGGATTATCGGATGCTTCGTTAATGATAATCGGATAATCTACTTTTCCAGCTGCATATTCCATTGCCTCTCTAGGAGAAGGTAAAACCGGAAAGAATCTCTCCTTAATCTCCCAAACTTGATTGGCAACTGTTTCACAAACTTCCCTTGCTAATCTAGCATTCTGATTCGTGATTGTTACAACAGATAACCCAGCCTCAGGGATATCGGAATAAGGAAAGCCGTGAAACAATGTGCAATCTAACACTTCAGGATGGTTTTCCCACTCTTGGCACCAGTCATTAATCTCTTTAACAGGAGAATGATAGGAGGTTGAGGTGGGGATAAGTAAGGGCAATTTTGAGAAAGCCATATTCACCTTTACTTCACCTGAAATAATACCAACTGTTAAATCGATGGCTTCTACCCCTCTTTCATAGGAATCCGTATGAGGATAATCAATATTTCCAAGTAGAGCATCGGCTTTTTCGACCATTGTTTGAGTGATATTAGCATGTAAATCTAAAGCAACCACAATGGGGATATCATCGTCAACAAGGTTCCTTAAAGCACTTAAAAGGTCTCCTTCTATATCGTCAATCCCTTCAGCCACCCCAGCTCCATGCAGGTAAAGACAAATCCCATCCAGCTGACCTGCCGCCTTGATAGAAGATAAGAGTTCATCTTTTACAGTTTTATAGGTCTCTTTCGATATCGTACCAGAAGGATTTGCAAATGTCGCAAAAGTGGGTACAATTTCAACATTCAATTCAATACCACGGTCAATCATTCCACCTAGATAATCTTTAACGCCTTTATGTTTTTGAATAATGTGTGATCCATACTCCCATTCCCAAAGCTTAAATAAGTCAATAGTCGTTTTTACACTTGAAAACGTATTGGTTTCATGTACAAGCTGGCCAATCGCAATTCTCATTTCCTCAAACTCCTTTTTGGTGATTGTTACATCCAATTGCTCTGTCACTTTGACTTCATGCTTATTCCTAACTTTCTACTTGCGTTTAAAGAATGAGGATAGGCTTTCATTAGATCAATGACCCTCCCACTAATAAAAGAAGCTAGGAATGTATAAACAGCGGTCATCAAATCCGTCAACAGTGCGCCCATAAACAAAACAATAAAATCAAATACAATATGGAAAGTTCCCATCTTGACACTCGGGAATTTCATTTGAATTAAGCGAGCCAATAAGCCTACTCCACCACTTGTTAAGCCTTGACCAAAAATGATACCTGCACCTAAACCTAAAAATGAGCCTCCGATTAAAATGCCCAGCCATACAGGGATGTGCACGTGCTGATGGATGGGATAAAGAATGTCAAGGAAGATGGATAACATCCCTGTAACGGCTATATTTTTACCAAGAAACAGTTTCCCGAATTGCTTTCCCGCGAGTACAAATAAAGGAACATTTAATAAAAAAACAACCAGCCCTGTGCTTACTTGGAAAGTGTAAAGAGCCAACACTCCAATCCCTTGGAAACCAACACTAAATAACTGGACTGGGATAAACCCAGCATTGACTCCTATAGCCATGATGAAACATCCTAGGAATGCTTTAATCATAAGATCGCGTTCTTAAACAAGCTCTGAAACACTCTTTTTTTCATATACGATTTCTCCATCCACTACGGTCATATCAACATCCAGATCCTTGATTTGGTCTTTAGGAGTATCCAATAAATTTCCACCGATTATCACAAAGTCGGCCAACTTTCCAATCTCAATACTTCCCTTGATATCTTCTTCAAAACTAGCATAGGCTCCGTTATACGTGTATGCTCTAATTGCCTCGAGCACAGTTACTCTTTGATTCAAACCAACTGGTTCACCAATTTGATTTTTTCTATTGACAGCAACATGAATTCCTAATAACGGTTTATAATCGGTAACGGGACTATCAGAGGCTCCGGCAGCAATCACTCCATTATCGATAAAATCTCTTAACGGATACATATAGTTCACCCGGTCCCCATAATGGTTCATATAAATATCTCCATACTCATATGGAAATGGTGGATTTGGAATTGGAATGACATTTAATTCTTTCATACGCTCAACTAGGTCTGGCATCGAAATACCTGCATGTTCAATTCGATGGCGATGGTTTTCCCGAGGATACAATTCAAGAGCTTTTTCAATTGTATTCAATAACATTTCAATCGCCCGGTCCCCTTGGGCGTGTGCCGTAATTTGAAAACCTTGTTCATGTGCAGGAATGAGGGCTTCATCTAATTCTTCCTGCGTCAAGTATAAAATTCCAAAATTTTCATAATCACTAGAATAAGGCTTTCGTGTGGAAACAGTAGGACCACTGCTACTACCATCAATGAAGAGTTTCGCTGGACCTATTTTGTATTTTTCATTTCCTAATCCTGTTACAACCCCGGATTGTAATAAATTTCCAAGAGATGTTTTTGCTTCATGTACGGAACAAAGCATTGTATAAACTCTTTGCTTCACAATCCCCGATTCAACGGATTTTTGTAAGATTTGAAAATTTTCAGGCCCCATACCGCCAGCATCATGAAGACTTGTTATCCCAGCTTCAATGTAATCCTTTGAAGCAATTTCTAATGCCTTCTCCAACTCTTTCTTACTAAAAGAGGCAACGACTGACATCGCCATATTGGCTTCCTCTACTAATACCCCGGTCGGGATTCCTTGCTTATCCCTTCTAATTTCTCCCCCTTTTGGGTCTGGAGTACTTTTACCGTATCCTACCATTTCTAATGCCTGACTATTGACAATGCAGATATGACCACAAGCACGAGTAACCATAATCGGGTGTTCAGTCGAAATGTCATCCAATTCCCATCGAGTAGGATAACGCTTTTCCTTAACCTTCGTTTCATTAAATCCAACGGCTCGAATCCACTGCCCACTCGAAGTTCTTTTTGCGCTTTCTTTCAAGCCGATGATCAAGTCTTCAATTGAATCAATTTCTCTACAATTAAAAGACAGTTGTGATGTACCATACATCGTGATATGACAATGGGCATCAACAAAACCTGGAAGTAAGCTTTTCCCCTTTAAATCTATTACCTTTGTTGTACTTGAGATGAGAGACTCAATCTCGTCATTTGATCCTAGAGCAACGATTTTATTGCTTTTAATCGCCACAGCTTCTACAACCTCATCTGTACTATTGACGGTAATAACCTGCCCATTTTTAAAAACTAAATCTACCACTATTAACATCTCCTCTATTCTTTTACTTTGCTATATATGATTCTTTCTATAGTTCATTTACTAAATGACAAGCTGTAAAATGACGAGGGCTCACCTCTGTCCGCTCTGGAACTTTCGTCCTGCATATCTCTTCAGCGTAAGGACAACGAGTATGAAAGTTGCAGCCTAGAGGTGGATTCAATGGTGAAGGAATTTCTCCCTCAAGAATAATTCGCTCCTTTTTCATCCCTGGTTTAGCAATCGGAACGGATGATAATAATGCTTTTGTATACGGGTGTTTTGGGGCTGATATAAGTTGTTCTGTCGGTCCCTCTTCGACCATTTTCCCTAAATACATGACCCCCACGCGATCCGAAATATGCCGGACAACACTTATATCATGAGCGATAAACAAATAGGTTACTTTATATTCAGCTTGGAGTTTTTTTAATAGATTCAGAATTTGAGATTGGACTGAAACATCTAAAGCAGAGACGGATTCATCACAAATAATGATTTTCGGGTTTACTATAAGGGCTCTGGCCAAACCGATTCTTTGTCGTTGTCCACCTGAAAACTCATGTGGATAATGGTAATAACGGTCCTCATTTAAACCTACCTTTTTTAAAATATCTAGAACGATGTCGGTCCTTTCCTGTTTAGTTCCTATGTTGTGGATAAGGAGCGTTTCTTCTAGTATCTGGCCGATTCTTTTTTTAGGATTCAAAGAGTTATTGGGGTCTTGAAAGACCATTTGCATTTCACTTCTAATTTTTCTAAGCTGGTTGCTTGATATTCCAAGTATGTCCTGATTATTAAAAAGGACCTTCCCCCCCGTTGGTTCAATTAAGCGGAGAATGCTTCGCCCGGTTGTACTCTTTCCACACCCTGATTCCCCTACCAATCCAAATGTCTCTCCTTCAAATAACTCAAAAGAAACATCATTTACTGCCTTCACTTGCCCTTTTGTACGACCTAAGGGGCTTTTCACTGGGAAATATTTTTGGAGGTTTTTGACTTCTAGAATGGGTTTTTTTTCATCTAGTTTAGCGATTGCCATAGACCAATTCCCCCTCTTCTTCACTAATATCTTTATAGTGCCAGCATCGAACTTTTTGTGTTTGATTATCTGCCAAAAGCTCAGGGTTTTTCGAATGGCATGTACTATCAGCATAAGGACAACGGGGAGTAAATCTACACCCTTTAGGGACATTATTCAATGAAGGGACAGAGCCTGAGATGACGTATAATTCTTCCTTTTTTTCTCCTTCCATATGTGGAATAGATTTCATTAACCCCCTCGTATAAGGGTGTAACGGTCGATTAAACAGACTTTCGACATCCGCCTCCTCCACAATTTGACCTAAATACATGACCACTACTCTTGTACATATTTCTGCAACCACACCTAAATCATGAGTAATCATCATAATACCCATATCCATTTTCTTGTTTAGCTTCAGCATCAAATCAAGAATTTGTGCCTGAATCGTTACATCTAAGGCGGTGGTTGGTTCGTCCGCAATGAGAAGTTTTGGTTCACACGCCAAGGCAATGGCAATCATGACCCGCTGTTTCATTCCACCAGAAATTTCATGTGGATACTCATGGATCCGCTTTTCAGGAGAAGGAATCCCTGTTAACCGCAGCAATTCTACCGCCCTTTCCATCGCCTCTTTTTTCGATACGTTTTGATGTAAAATCAGTGCTTCTGCTACTTGATAGCCGATGGTATAAAGGGGATTAATCGAACTCGAAGGGTCCTGGAAAATCATTGAAATTTCATTTCCTCTAATATGATTCATTTCTGACATAGGATTCTTAAGCAAGTCTCTACCTTGTAATCGTATCTCTCCGTCATAACGAACAAGATCTTTCTCATCAAATAGCCTAAGTACTGCCTGGGAGGTTACACTTTTCCCACAACCTGACTCACCAACAACCCCAAGAATTTCTCCTTTTTCAACGTGGAAGGAGATGTCTTGCACCGCTGTAACCTCCCCCCTTTCCGTATGAAAGTGAACAGAAAGATGATCAACCTCTAACAATTTACTGTTTTCCAAGGATTCACCCCCAATGAGCATTATTTTTTAGATTATGCTGAATGTGGATCTAATAAATCACGAAGCCCATCTCCAAATAAATTCAAGCCTAATACAGCCAACACAATAAATATTCCAGGAAACATAATCATCCACCATGCATTAAAAATGACTAATTTCCCATCAAAAAGAATATTGCCCCAACTCGGATCAGGTGCTGGAACCCCAACTCCCAAAAAGCTTAAAGCAGCTTCAACAATGATACTCTCAGCAAAAATAAAAGTTGCCTGAGTGATTAATGGTGATAATGTATTGGGTGCAATATGCAACCATATTATTCGCCAAGATTTAGCTCCCTGTGATTTAATCGCTTCTATATAAGTTTGCTCCCTTATAACTAGTGCAGAAGCTCTTACAATACGTGCAACAGAAGGAGTGAACACGATGCTTAAGGAAATAATGACATTTGTCGTATTCGGTCCAAGGGCTGCCATAATGGCTATGGCAAGTAAGATAGCGGGAAAAGCCATTAGAGCATCGCAAATTCTCATCAGGAGGTTATCCAAGGCTTTATAATAAGCAGAAAACAAACCGATAATAGAGCCGACGACCGCTGTGATAACAGCAACGGCTAAACCTATCCCCATCGATACCTTTGCTCCATTTACTACCCTGCTAAATAAATCTCTCCCTAAATTATCTGTCCCAAACCAATGATCCGCACTCGGACCTTTTAACCGTTCAACAACCGTCATTTCATAAGGTCCATAGGAGGCTATAAATGGACCGAAAATAGAGATTAAAGTTAGAAACAGGAAGATGCTTCCCCCTGAAACAAGCATCTTATTTGTAAAAATTTTTCGGACAAAAAGCTTATTCTGCTCCTTCCGCAATACCTTCTTTTTTGCCTCAAATTCAATTGGATTGATTATCGGCTTAGCCTCCATCTATCCTTCCTCCCTCCTAATTTTTATTAAGGCGAACTCGAGGATCAATGACGCCATATAATAAATCTGTAACTAAGTTAATGAATACATAAGAAATGGTAATAAATAGTACACCGCCTTGAATAATTGTATAGTCTCGACGTTCAATTGAATTAATGATTAATTGTCCGATCCCAGGAATGTTGAATACCGTTTCCGTTACAACTGCACCAGCAATTAACGAACCAAAGGATTGGCCGATAATGGTTAAAATGGGAATAAAAGCATTACGTAAGGCATACTTGTAAATCACTTTCCTTTCTTTTACTCCCTTTGCACGTGAGGCTTTAATGAAATTCGTATTTAAAACATCAATCATGGCACTTCTTGTCATTCGGGCAATTAATGCGACTTGAATAACACCTAATGCTGTAGCGGGTAATATTAAGTGACTTAAGAAAGGCCATAATCCTTCACTAAGAGGCTTATATCCAGCAACAGGAAACCAACCTAGATTTATAGCGAAAATAATGATCAAGAACAAACCTAGTAGAAAATTCGGCACGGATAACCCTAATAAAGAAATTCCCATGATTGACTGATCGGTAGCTGTCCCCCTGCGTGTTGCAGCGACAATTCCAATTGGAATGGCAATCACAATGGCAATCACTTCAGACAAAAGGGCAAGAGAGACCGTCGGGCCAAGACGCTCGATGATGGCCGTAAGCACGGGTTGATCCATAAAATAGGAATAACCAAAATCACCTTGAAAAATATTTAAAAACCAAGTGATGTATTGTTGATAGATTGGCAGATTAAGTCCCATTTGTTCCCTGAGTTTATTCACTTCTTCCTCTGTAGCCTGGTCCCCTAGCATAGTGGACGCAGGATCCCCTGGTGTGATGTGAATGATTAAAAAGATCACCATTGACACAATGAATAGTACAGGAATAATCGATAACAGCCTTTTGATTAAATAGCCTTGCACAAAGATCCCTCCTTCTTCTAAGAGTATGGAAATACCATCAGTTTGGAGGAGAGAAGTCTTCCGCCAAACTGATGGATTGTAGACTCTACAAAATTTTTAATAACAAGCATTACCATACTCAGGTGGAATTCATATTAGCAAACTAGCGGTTAGGAAACATTTATTATTGGGTTTTCTTTACATTCCAGAGAACCATGCCTTCAAAAAAGGTTAATCCTTCTATCTCCTTCTTATGGGCTACATATTCAAACATATCTCCAACTTTCACTCCAGGAAGGTAGTCCCATAGGTACCCTTGTGCTTCATCCCAAATTTGTTGAGCCTCTTCATTTGATGTTGAGTTTTTAATCTCTGTTAAATAATTGGATAATTGTTCATCATTTGTCCAACCAGGCCAATCTGGACTTAAGATTAGCATTTGTGTTGGTGCTAGCACTGGTGGAAAACCTGTGATGAAGATATCCCATTCCTCTGGGGTGGATCGAATTTCTAACAAAGTGGACCAGTCATAGACATCCAATTTGACTTTCATGCCTGCTTTTTCAAGCTGTTCTTTCGCAATAACAGCAGTGTTATACAAATGATCATAATCTCGTGTCGTTAAGATTCTGATTTCTTCCTCATTGTAATTTGCTGCGTCCAACAATTCTTTAGTTACCGCTACATCGTTAACATCGTAATTTTCACTTCCTGCTTGGCTGTGCCAATTCTTTTGCTCTTCATACATATAGCTAGAGTCCATACGGTAAAACTCTTCGAAGGATTGAACGCCAATTAGGATTTCCTCTTTATTTAAAGCTGCATTTACCGCTTTTCGCATATTATTATCAGTAAATACTCCTTGTTTCTTGTTAAATACTAGCCATAGATTCGATGCACCTTGTTTAAACTCCAAGTCAGGATTTGCTTTTAGCTGCTCATAATTATCAATGAGAAGCCCTTCAGACACATCAAATTCGCCGGTTTGTATACCTGCAAGTCTAGTAGAAGCATCCGCAGTAATCTCAAAATAGATTTCATCGACTAATGCTTCCTTCTTACCAGCCAATCCATCAGGTGCGGTATCTAAAGGACTATAGTCTTCAAACTTGGTAAGGTGAATATATTGATCTTGTTTCCATTCTTCAAATTTGAAAGGCCCTGTCCCAATGTACTCCTCAGCACCAGTTGGACCTGCAGATTCAGCAATTTCCTTTGGCATAATTCCTGAGAATTGCCCTTTATCCGCAATAGCTTCTAAAATTCCAAAAACACGTTGTGGAAGATTTAAAACGACAGTGTACTCATCTTTAATAGCAAATTCTGCATCTTTAAATAAATTTGCTTTTGAGTTAATTTCAATCCATTTTTCTAAAGAAGCCACGACATCCTCAGCTACCATTTCCTCTCCATTATGAAATTTCACTCCCTGTCTTAAAAGGAAAGTGTAGGTTTTGCCATCTTCACTAATGTCAACCGATTCTGCTAACATAGGCACCGGTTCGTAATTGGAATTTAATGTTAACAATTGCTCATAAACATTTCTCGCCACGGTTGAGGTAATAACCGCTGTATTCATATGGGGATCAAGAGTTGCTGGCTGGGAAGGTATCGCTGCATGAATAGTACCACCCGATCCCGATCCCGATCCACCATCACCATCAGATGTTTCATTAGTTGGAGTACTGCTTGATGAACATGCTGCCAATAACGTCATAATAGAAAACAGAACCGATAAAAATTTTATTTTCTTCTTCATACTTTTCCCCCCTATCAAATCTTTAGCTACTACCATGATCCTGTATTGCACTATCGACTTACAAAAAAATGATCATTGATTTTTGAAATTCAAAGCCGCAAGTAAATACATTCTGAACATAATTTTTTCTAGTTATTTAATTGTATTTTCTTTCAGTGATCCCATTTAGTTCTAAGTCGTTTCATTCCAACCAATGGGAAATAATCTTATCCCCTTCCTAATTAGCTTCAGCACCCTCCACTGTCTATATTTAAATCATAATATTTTTAAAATTCACAATCATCTTACAGTATGTCTAATCATACAAAGCTCTAACGTTACATTTTATTACTTGAATGCGAGACATTTAATTTCCAACCCTTTAATCCATTTTTCTTTATCAATAAAAATCAAACCTTCGTAACTAAATCTAACAAACCTGTCATACTAACGAGTCGGCAATGGTGTGTTTAGAACCACGACCTTCTTGGTGCGAACCACAAAGGCCTTAATGTTAAAGCTGTTGTCGAATAGGAGAATTTTTCTTCTTATGCAACGAATAGTCATAGGCCATAACTAAGAATTCAATGGCCAAACGTTTTTCAGGATTCAAGAAATCCTTCCCTAGGATTCTTTCAATTTTGTCTAAACGATGATAAAGGGTTTGTCTTACAATAAATAATTTTTTTGCGGTTTCTTGTTTTGAACCATTGCTGTGTAGGTAGGTTCTCAGTGTGGTTAGTAACTCTCCATTAAATTTTTGGTCGTGTTCAATAAGTGGTTGTAGATATTCATAAAGTATTTCCTCTAATTGATTGTGGTCATGTACCAAGTTAAGAATTCTATGAATATGATAATCTTGATAAAAACAACTCTGATACTCATCATCTTCTAACCCTTCTCTTAGTACCAATACTTCTTTTGCCGTTTGGTAGCTTACGTGGACATCTTCTACATGAGTCACATATCGTCCAACACCATACGACACACCGTTAAATCGTTTCTTACCATTCCTTTCTGAGGTATTTAAACGGTCAAAAGCACTAGAGATTCTTTCTTTCCAAGTATCCGGTGATCTTTTATCACCCAAAATAAAGATTTGGTTGTGTTGTCTCTCTGTGGAAATCACTTGAAACCCACTCTGTTCCATGATGTTGCGGAACAATAAAATAAAATAGGTGGGGTCGATGGCTCTTGTCTTAGTGAGAGTTGGAGGGAATTTACAAATACATACGGTTGCACCATTTAATTTTAAATCAGGATAAGAATACGAAAGCTGACTGTTGATTTCCTTATCGGTGTGCTCCCCATCCAACCAGGTTTTAATCCATTCATCATCTTTGGTAGACTTTTTCTCTTCTACATAAAAGTCTCGTAAAAAATACTGTGCAAGAGAGGTAGCTGTCCTGTCTAATATAATAGAGTCAAAATCTGTTAAATCCCGGTCATTTGAATGGATGACAAGGTCAGCATAGTTCTCACCGAGTATTTGAATAGTTTGGGTTAAGAAGGAGGGGCGATTCATGCTTTCGACTTTATGTATTAAGTTTTCGATTTCCTCTTTCTTCATTGAAGGGTACGCTTTCACCTCGTTATGATGAAAAAGGGTTAACACTTGAACATTTAAAAACCGCTGGATGAATTTTAATATTTGCTCATAATGGTTCACCTCCAATAGTTTTGTATTAAGCTCTTGGGAATATTTTTCAATACTAGCAAGTACCGCATATTGCTTATTGATGATAACCGAATGGATATCTTGAGTGATTTCAACAAACGGGACTTCCTTTTGAAAGAGGATAAGGGGGAAATCATTCTCTTTAGCAAACTCAATCCCTTTTTGAGGTATCGACGTAATATGTGTCCCCATTTCAATACAAAGACCGGCTGCATTTGCTTGAATCAATTGTTTGATAAAAGAAAGAAAATGACTTTCATCATCCTTCCAAACGATTCCAGTCGTTAATATTAATTCGGCTCCCTTTAGTAAATGGTTGAATTGTGGAATTTCCACAACATGGACCCATTTGACAATTCGTTTGTAAACATGCTCCCCTCCGATTATCTGGCTATCCTTAAAATATTTTCGTCCCATGATTTCTTCAATCGTTAAATAAGATTCCATCGTACCTACCCTCTTTCATCTAAACAAATTGATGTCTCATTATAAAATCAAGAATTGGGGTTTATCTATCATTCTGTCACTCTTATTGACATAAAAAAAAACTGAAGTGATCAAATGGAAACCCAAGAAAACGCTTATATATCAATATTTCTAGCGTTTCCTATCTATTTCAGGAGTTCTCTGGATTACGGGTTATTTTGAAACTACATCGTCAAAGCGATCAAACTCAGTTAAACAGAAATCAGTTCCATTACGAGCATACGAGACGGCAAACAACAACCTCCTTCTTTTTTACACTTTGTCTAACGCAATTATTTCGAATCTTTTATAAAGTGGAATTAAGCTTCAAAAAGATGAAAAGGAGAGATAAAAATGATTATTGGTGTTCCAAAGGAAGTCAAAAACAACGAAAACCGAGTTGGCATGACACCTGCAGGCGCTTCAACCCTTATATCTGTTGGACATGAAATTTGGATAGAACAAGATGCAGGGATTGGGAGTGGCTTTCAAAATGAAGAATATCTTGCGGCAGGGGCAAAGATTGTCTCCTCAGCCAAAGAGGCGTGGTCTACAGAAATGGTAATCAAGGTAAAAGAACCTATGCCCGAAGAGTACCAATATTTTAGCGAAGGATTGATTTTATTTACGTATCTACACCTCGCCCCAGAATATGAACTGACAAGAGCATTAGTTGAGAAAAAAGTCATAGCCATTGCGTATGAAACCATTCAATTGGAAAATGGGGCTCTTCCATTGTTAACCCCTATGAGCGAAGTGGCTGGAAGGATGGCCATACAGGTTGGTGCTCAGTTTTTAGAAAAACCTAAGGGAGGAAAAGGAATCCTCCTCGGCGGCGTACCTGGTGTTTCTCCCGCAGAAGTCGTGATTGTCGGTGGTGGAGTTGTCGGAACAAATGCAGCAAAAATGGCGATTGGCTTAGGGGCAAGGGTGACACTTCTTGACATCAATGCTGCTAGACTACGTGAATTAGATGACCAATTCCAAGGTAGACTGAACACGATTATGTCCAATCCCTACACCATTGCTGAAGCGGTTAAAAGAGCCGACTTACTAGTTGGAGCCGTCCTTATCCCCGGAGCACGTGCCCCCCGTCTCGTAACAGAGGAAATGATTGCAAATATGCAACCTGGTTCTGTTGTCGTCGATGTAGCGATCGACCAAGGTGGATCTATTGAAACGATTGATCGGATCACCACTCATAGTAAACCAACCTATGAAAAACATGGCGTTGTTCATTATGCCGTTGCCAATATGCCAGGAGCGGTACCGAGAACCTCGACTATTGCATTAACCAATGTGACCGTCCCATATGCTCTGAAAATAGCCAGTCTTGGCGTGAAAAAATCTTCTATCATCCATCAAGAATTAGCAAAGGGAATCAATGTTATTGATGGAAAAGTCACGTTCAAAGCAGTTGCTGAAGCCCATGGTGTCCCTTATTCAGACATTCAGCAAATATTAAATGACTATCATAAAGTTTCAGTCTAGGCAATTTACTAATTTTCACAAGAGGTGAATGGATTGACAACAATTACGAATGAGGTAAAGCAATTAAGAAATTATATTGACGGTACATGGGTGGAATCTAATTCTACTCTTACCGAGGTCGTCGTCAACCCTGCGACAGGTGAAGAAATCGCAAAAGTCCCAATCTCGACAAAAGATGATGTAGATACTGCTGTTAAAGCTGCTGCGAAGGCTTTTCCAGCCTGGTCAGAGACAGCTGTGCCAAAGCGGGCAAGAATCTTATTTAAGTATCAACAGCTCCTTGACGAACAACGAGAAGAGCTAGCAAAACTAATCACAATCGAAAATGGGAAAAATCTTTCAGAAGCTATGGGAGAAGTTCAGCGCGGAATAGAGTGTGTTGAATTTGCAACTGGTGCTCCATCGCATATGATGGGAAAACAGCTTCCTGACATTGCCACAAATTTAGAATCGGGAATGTATCGATATCCACTTGGGGTTGTTGCCGGGATTTCTCCATTCAATTTCCCAATGATGGTTCCTTGTTGGATGTTCCCAATGGCCATCGCTTGCGGAAATACGTTCGTGCTGAAACCTTCAGAACGCACCCCTCTTTTAGCTGGAAGATTGGCTGAATTATTGGCAGAGGCTGGGCTACCAAATGGCGTTCTTAATATCGTGAACGGCGCCCATGAGGTAGTAAATGGTTTGCTAGAACACAAGGAAATTAAAGCCATTTCGTTTGTTGGTTCCCAACCAGTGGCCGAATATGTATATAAAAAAGGCTCCGAAAACCTTAAACGAGTCCAAGCGCTTTCTGGTGCAAAAAATCATTCTATTGTTTTAAGTGATGCCAAGCTCGAACTGGCTGTCAAAGAAATTACCAATGCTGCCTTTGGATCAGCAGGTGAACGTTGTATGGCGGCTTCCGTTGTGGCAGTCGAAGAAAAGATAGCGGATAAACTGATTGAAAAATTAGTTGAAGCTGCGAATCATATGACAATTGGGAATGGTCTTGATGAAAATGTTTTCCTTGGTCCAGTGATTCGTGAGGAGCACAAGTTTAGGACATTAAATTATATTGAATCAGGTGTTGCACAAGGTGCCAAGCTCATTCGTGATGGACGTAAAGATGAAGCTGTCAATGGTAGCGGCTACTTTGTCGGACCTACAATTTTTGATGAAGTGACACAGGAAATGAAAATTTGGCAGGATGAAGTCTTTGCCCCTGTTCTTTCAATCGTACGAGTGAAAAATTTAACGGACGGAATTGAGTTAGCGAATGCATCAAAATTGGCAAATGGTGCTTGCCTTTACACCGACAGCGCTTCAGCTGTACGACAGTTTCGCCAAACAATTGAAGCAGGGATGCTGGGTGTAAATGTGGGTGTCCCAGCCCCAATGGCTTTCTTCCCATTCTCTGGCTATAAGGATTCCTTTTACGGAGATTTACATGCAAATGGGATGGATGGGGTTGAATTCTATACACGAAAAAAAATGCTGACGGCACGTTATGAATACTAAAAAGAGGAGTGGTTTAAGATGTCTATCACAAAAAATAAAACAGATGAATTGATTGAAAATGATCGCCAATATTTATGGCATCATATGTCTCCCTATAAAGAAAACGTTCCTCCTACCGTTGCCGTTAAAGGCTCCGGTTCGTGGATCACAGATATCAATGGATCAAAATATTTAGATGGAATGTCAGGTTTATGGTGCGTGAACGTCGGCTACGGTCGTGAAGAGCTCGCAGAGGCCGCCTATGAACAGTTGAAGACAATGCCCTACTTCCCTCTCTCGCAAAGCCATGTTCCTGCGATTGAATTATCGAAGAAATTGAATGAGTGGTTGGAAGATGATTATGTCATATTTTTTTCAAATAGTGGGTCGGAGGCAAATGAAACAGCTTTTAAAATCGTTCGCCAGTATCACCAGCAAAACGGTGAACCGAGCCGATCTAAATTTATTTCTCGCTACCGGGCTTATCATGGCAACTCCATGGGAGCACTAGCAGCTACCGGGCAGGCTGTCCGAAAATATAAATATGAACCACTGGCAGCAGGCTTCCTCCATGTCAGTCCTCCCGATAGCTACAGGCGTCCAAAAGAACAAACAGTGGAAGAGTTTAACTTGCAATGTGCGTTAGAAATTGAAAAGACCATTGTTTGGGAAGGCCAAGAAACAATCGCAGCAATTATTATGGAACCAGCCATTACTGGAGGCGGAATTTTTGTCCCCCATCCTATATATATGGAGAAGGTTCAGGAAATCTGTCATCAATATGGAGTATTATTGATCATGGACGAAGTCATTTGTGGATTTGGTCGCACAGGGAAGAAATTTGGTCATATGCACTTTGGCATGAAACCCAACATCGTCACTATGGCAAAAGGCTTAACTAGCGGCTACCTCCCTCTTTCGGCAACAGCCGTAAGAAAGGATATCTATGAAAAATTCAAACATTCAGATGAATATGGTTATCTCCGCCATGTTAATACCTTTGGCGGAAATCCTGCTGCGTGTGCTTTAGCGCTAAAAAATCTGGAAATCTATGAAAATGAAAACCTTGTAGAACAGGCAAAAGTTTTGGGTGAACGCCTATATCAAGAATTACAGGTGCTCAAAGATCACCCACTCGTTGGGGACCTTCGAAGCTTCGGTCTTTTAATGGGGATCGAATTAGTCGAAGATAAGGAATCGAAAGAACCGGTAGCTCCTTCAACAATAGACTCTATTATTGCTGACTGCAAAGCAAATGGGTTAATTATCGGAAAAAATGGAGCCACCGTAGCAGGATATAATAACATCCTTACTCTTTCGCCACCATTATCTTCAACAGATGGAGACATCGACTTTATAATTAGAACAGTAATCGAGGCCATCTCTAAGGTAGATTAATCATAAATCTCTGCTAGTCCAAAACAAAGCGAAAATAGAATACAAAAAGGCACAACTATCCCCAAGTTGTGCCTTTTTCCTGCTAAGCATAGAGGCGGTTCCTATGGTTCTATAAGATACAAATCAAAATCAAGTCGGTTATTACAATTAATGATAAAGATAGCTACCCCCACTAATAGGAGTAGCTCTTTACCTCGTCTCTATTTTGGTCATACCTACTATCGTCTTCTGAATCGCCTTACAAAACGAGCAGCGCCGATTCTCCGCCTGCACGTTTCCATGCACAAGTTAAATCGTCGTTACATGGATAGGAGGTCTCCGTCCATGGTTCCATTTTCCATTTAGGGCACGCTCGATTTGAGCTCCCAGTTGCAGTAGTAATCCATCTTCTCCTTGTCGCGTAAGAGCGTGAATTCCTAGTGGTAGCCCGTTCTCAAGCTCAGCCATCGGCAAAGAGATGCCGGGCAGACCGCAAAGATTGGCGATCGGTGTATAAGAGAAAATACGCCAGAGATTCTCGAACCAGTCGTAGACGGAAGGATTGTCGCTGGTTGTTAGATACTCTTTCGTTCCAACCAGTGGCGTGGGTAAGGCCATCGTTGGGGTTAGAATGATATCCCAATCTTCAAAGAAGGCGGCTAGCCTACGGGAAGTGTCGTTGAACGTCGCCTGCATCTTTGCCCGTTTCGTATAGGAGGCGAAACGACCTTCTTCCCAGACCCGAATGCACATCGGTTCAATAAGGTCACTAGGTGGCTGTTCCAAGCCCTTTTGCTCCAATAAACCCGAAATTGTTTGTGTAAAATTCATGATATAGCACTCGGTTTGTGCCCCATAGGCAGCATGAAAGTCAATGTCCGGGATAACCCACTCGACGTGATGGCCAAGTGCCTCGAGGAAACCAGCCGCCCGCTCCAATTCAGCAACAATCTGGGGGGTAGCCCGGTAATCACCCCACTCATGTGAAACGGCAATTCGAAGTTTTTTAGGATCCCGAAGTATCAGTTCAGAGTAAGGATGAGGCGGCATCCAATAGGGCATGAACTCGCCAGGTGCTCCCCCTCTACAATTGTCCACAAAAGCAGCGGTGTCACGTATGGTACGTGATTGGCAACCTTGAGCAGAGACCAAACCCATCAAGTCCGAACCGTGGGGCGCTACAGAAAAGACGCCCCGGGACGGCTTTAAACCGATGTTACCGTTCACACCAGCAGGAATTCGAATCGAGCCACCACCATCAGTCGCATGTGAAATTGGAATGATTCCGGCCGCAACTGAAGCTGCGGTGCCTGCAGATGAGCCGCAGGTTGTATAGTCAAGATTCCATGGATTTCTTGTAACATAGACTTCTGGGTTCTCCGCTGAACTGCAGAGCCCAAACTCCGGTGTGGTCGACCGCCCGATGATATTAAGACCTGCTTGGCGGATACGACTGGTTAGGAAGCTGTCGGCTGAAGAACGATTTCCCCGCATTAGCAGGGAACCCATCTCCTGTAACCTCCCTTTCAGAGTGGGACCTAAGTCCTTCATCAGAAATGGTACTCCTGCAAAGACTCCACCAGAGTTCGTTCCGTCTTTCATTGGGTCATTGACCGCATCACCGAAGACCTCAATGACGGAGTTGATCGCAGGATTTAAGGCGTCGATGGCGAAGGCAGCCTGTTCGGCCACCTCTCGCGGGGTAATCTTACCCTCCCGTACCAATTCGGCGAGGCCAATGGCATCAAGGTTAGACCATTCATTCCAGCTCATCACTAATTTCACTAAGTTTCACTCCTTTATATTCATTCTAATTGGTTACTTATACATTGTTTGGACACTTTTTGTTTGCGTTAACGCTATTATATATCTCTTAACAAAAATCGGTTGTTATTCATATCCTACATAAAATTAGCTTACTTAGCACTACACACTACGTCTAATAATTCGCAATATTCAGTTGCAAACTGTAAAAAACATCTTGATTTAACACCGGATTAAATGCGAGATTATCTTCTTTTTTTCGGTTTCAAACTTAGTACATACTCACTCTCTTTATCTCTTATATTTTCTTATATAGCTCTTCATATAAGTGAATGAGTTGGTTTAAAGAAGGATCTGCTTCATTGTTCTTTGCTTCGCAATACTCTGCCTCATTCTAGGTGGACATTAGGTATGGTTCTATGTCAAATATCCGGACACAGTCTCTATCTATGTATTTCGCGAACGACGATAATAATCTTGTTCAATTCCTTCATTCCAGCTTCGATCCACTTCCTCCCCGCCAGGAAACACCAGGACGGTTCCGGTGTTCCAAAAATGTTTTTTACTTTCCAATAACGCCTATTAAATATCCTTCGTATAAATTTTGAATTTCATTTCCCCAGTCAAGGTCAATATAAGCAAGTATCTCAACCTTTTCAGCTGGAAATTTCTCTGTTCTTGAGATGGTTTCTACAGTTTCTCGTTCTGGTTGAGGGTCGTAGTTGGCGTATTCGTTCAACACTTTTGTTATCTTGTGGGTTTCTTCATCTATTTCAACAAGAGCGTGTAACCGTACCAAAGTTTTATCGGTATGAATTTCTCGGAAAACGAGCTTTTCCTTGCCGTCACTTAATGCTTCACCATAGGTGTAAAGGACTTCTTCTGTTTCCTTGTCGACGATGTCGAGCATGACAAATTCGTCGATTGTTCTCTTAATCAATTCAACATTAGCTTTTGGAAATGGAATTTCTACATAAAGGTCCTTTAAGGCGACTTGATGCTAACCTAAGTTTGGATGGGTGAAACCACTCACTGATCCTGCTAGTAGACATGATTTGTTTCTCCGTTTTATTAAGCTACCTATTCGTCGAACAACACTCTCGTTTGTTTCAGTTTATTTTATATCCCAAGGCTTGTGTGAACCAAACACATACAAAAGAAGGATTTCCCCTGCAAGAGGAGGAATATATTTATGCTATGGATGGTTGTTTTTTTATAGATGATATGTGGGGGGAATGAAAGATGAAGGAATGGCAATACCCGATTGGACCATTTAAGCCAGAACAGGAAATGACAAGTACAGTTATTGACAATTGTATAAAAGAAATCGAAGAGGCTCCGTCTTTGCTTAGAAAATCCGTTAAAGATTTAAGTGACCAACAAATCGACACTCCCTATCGACCAGGGGGATGGACGATCCGTCAAGTGATTCACCATCTTGCGGATAGTCATATGAATAGCTTTATTCGTATGAAATTAGCTCTTACCGAGGAAAACCCAACGATTAAACCCTATTTTGAAGAGAAATGGGCAGAATTACCTGATTCCAGTCAACCAGTCGAAGTATCTTTGTCTCTATTAGAAGGACTGCATGGACGATGGGTGTATTTATTAAGATCCTTGCAGCCTGCGGATTTGGAAAAGACTTTCTATCACCCTGAATCGGGCCCCGTGACGATAGCCATGAATATTAACTTATACGCATGGCACAGCCGCCATCATCTTGCGCACATAACTGGTCTTCGTAAACGGATGAAGTGGTAACCAACAAAAAGGGGCCAGACACCTTCCACATTCTGGATAGCACCTGGCACCTTTAAAACCTTTTTGAGACACAGGAACCGTCCCCGTGTTTACCTAATATAGAACATTTACATCTGATAATAGGGAATAGTAGACACAACTTCTCATAAAAAAATCCCCTGTTCCAACTTCATAACCTTCTTTTTTACTATAATGCCACCACAACAAAGATCCCTTCTCTTATCAGAAGGAGTATTTTGTGTCCATCCCCCCCCTTGACACCTCAAGTGTATTAACCATATAATACACCTATAGCAAGTGTATGAACTACTTAATACACACACTTGAGAGGTATCGATGAGGATAGGAGTTGTATCCATGAATGTGAATTTTAATAATCGTGATCCGGTTTATTTGCAGATTGTTCGTTATTTTAAGGAAAAGATTGCAATTGGTGAAATTGAGCCGGGCGAGGAAATCCCGTCCAGACGAGAGCTGGCAAATAGAATGAAAGTGAATCCTAACACCGCGCAACGAGCGTACAAGGAAATGGAGGAACAAGGTTTGATATATACAGAGAAGAATCACCCAAGTAAAATCACGACAGATAACGAGATATTAGGTCAGGTGAGAACCGAGCTACTAGTCGAAGCAGTTGATCAGTTTGTGACATCTGTTCGTTCCATTAATGTTCCAGTCGAGGAGCTACTTGACTTGGTAAAGGAAAAGTACACAGAAAACAGTGATAAGGAGGTTTAAACATGATTGAAGTAAAAGAGATTGAAAAGAGATACGGTCGGAAGAAAATTTTAAAAGGCGTTTCTTTTACGGCAAATAAGGGTGAAATCACTTGTTTAATTGGAATAAATGGCGTTGGGAAGACAACGATTTTAAAGGCAATCATGGCACTTACCCCCTTTCATAAAGGACAGATTTTAATCGACGGAAAACAGATTGATAAACATTCATTTGAAAAAATCACCTTTATCCCAGATAGCCTTACGATGCTTCCACACATGACCATCAATGAGGCCATGGAGTTTATGAAAGACTTCTATACTTGCTGGAATCAGAAGCGCGCCAACGAGTTGCTCGGTTTCTTTCGATTAGATCCAAGCAATAGAATCTCATCCCTATCAAAAGGAAATACCGCAAAGGTGAATCTTTTACTAGGTTTAGCACTTGATGTCGACTATGTCTTAATGGACGAGCCGTTCTCGGGAATTGATATGTTTAGCCGGGAGGAAATTGCGAATGTTTTCACCAGCCATTTGATCGAGAATCGCGGCGTGATCATCACGACACATGAAATCGGAGATATTGAGCATTTGCTTGATAAGGTTGTTCTCCTAGATGACGGCATGGTGACAAAGGAATTTAGCGCAGAAGCAGCACGTGAAAATGAAGGAAAGTCTGTCATTGACGTGATGAGAGAGGTGTATCAAAAATGAAAAATTACTTGCAGCTCGTTAATTTTGAATTTAACCGGATTGCGAAGCTCTTTACCGTTTTACTCGGTATCACATTTGTTGCACAAATGATCGGCGTGATGGTGCAATCAAGAAGTTATCTTAACATGGCAAATGAAAAAATGTATAAAGAAATGATGCCACAGGCGGAGTTTCTTGAAAATTTCGGTCAAATGAGCTTTTTACAAATCGCAAGAAGCTCCTGGTTCTTCGGTCCCATCGCGTTGTGTGTTGCCGGAGTAGCGTTTTATATCTTTTTTATTTGGTATCGTGATTGGATTGGGAAAAACACGTTTATTTACCGACTGTTAATGCTCCCAACGTCAAGATTGAATATTTTCTTTGCAAAGATTACAACGATTCTTATCATGACATTTGGGTTTGTTGCTGTTCAACTCATTATGATTCCATTTGAGATGATGGTATTGAAAGCCATGGTTCCGAATGAATTCAGATTGGATATGGGTGTGATAGAAGTTCTAACGAGCATGCCTGAATTAACGCTCATTTATCCAAGTAGCATTATGCAATTTATCTTCCATTATGGATTAGGATTGTTGGCTGTCTCTGTTCTCTTTACCGGGATCTTATTTGAAAGAAGTTTCAAGTGGAAAGGAATCCTTGCGGGCCTTCTATATGGTGCCATCGCTGTGGTTGTGTTGATTTTGCCACTACTTTTACACGAGTTCGTTCTAGATAGTTATTTTTATCCAATTGAATTATTTGTCCTTGAAATCGTCATGGGCTTAATTGTATTCGCGGCATCTATTTGGGTGAGTGGATTCTTATTAAAGAATAAGGTCACCGTATAAGGAGTGTTTAAAATGAGAAAATACTGGAAGTTTATAACCATCATCGTTGTTATTATGCTAAGTATTGGGACTTTCTATGTGAAATCCGCTACGTCAGAAGAAAATCATCCAGAGTTTGTGATTGAAAAACAAAGCGGTGATGCAAAAGAGATCGAACCCTTGAAGTTGGTGGGGTATTATTCAGATACTTCCTCGATGAATTATACAATTACGGATTTAAAAATCAGTTCGGAAGGATCTACATATGAGCGTCGTAGCTTTCTCGACCAGATCATCGGAGAGCCGCCAACTGTGATTAAGGAATATCAGGAAAACTATCGTACATTTATGCGTGGCAAAGGGTTAAACATAAACTCCTTTTTTGAGAACGATCAGTTTCTGGCATACGCGGATGTGGATTATACAACCGATTCGTTCCATTCACATGATTTCAAATTCCCTATCTCGATTTTAAACAAAAAAGATGGCAGCGTGCAGTCCTTTACAGTGGATATTCCAGATAGTGAAAATACGGACTATGCTTTTATGGAAGATGTACAAATGATTGAGGATGAATTATACCTCATCACGAATAACATGATTCGAAATCCTGAAGGCTCGTTTGATGAAAAACATCTCTATACCATCGATTTAGCTAATCAGACAATAAGGAATGATGAGACCTTTTCCCAAATTCCAGAAGGGCAAGAAGGGAACCGTATCGTAGCACAAGTCATTCGAACAAGTCCTACAGAAGCCTATGACCACATGATTCTTTTACAAAAGGAAATAAAAGTCATTCACGATTCTGAATCTTACAGAGAAGAATTGGTGAAACAAGAGGTCATTTCCTACAATTTAGCAACAAAAGAGAAAGAAAGCATCTCTGTGTCAGACTTGCCATTTAATAGCGAACTTAGCTTCTTTGACGGCTCTAGCGTTTATTTCATCGGATTAGAGGGTCAAGAAATCGTAGTCACTCCGTATCATTTAGCAGACAGCCAAGCTGGTGAAGAGTATAGGCTCCAACGATCAGGTGAAGATGGAGATGGATATGGGCCTAAACCAATGACAACGATAAAGAACGGGAAACTCTATATCTCTTTCCCGGAATTAAATCCAAAATTAAACATAAATGCAGCAGATGTATTCGTTGCAGACGTGAAAACCGGGGACATCCTTTTTAAAGGACAAATCACTTTAGACGATTCTGAAGCAAAGAACCAATACGAATTATACCTGCATGAAATGCTTGTGGAATAAAAGCGGACAAAGGTCCCTACCCGGGCAGACAAGGAGTCTCTTGTCCCGCCCCTCAGGAAAACGTAGGGTGCTTTCCCTTGTTTTGAGCGGAGAGAGAATGGTTCTTTCCTTCTAGCAAACGGTTATAGAAGGAGCGGGAAAACCATGCCTGATAGAATAGAAGTTATAGAGGAGGCTGTGGTGAACACAAACTCAGATAAAGCCATGAATCTAGCCATCTTTGACCAAGGAATGAATGAACAAAAAGTGAATGAGCTTTATAAGGAATATCAAAAGAAGATGTATGGCCTCGCATTTTCTTTTGTGAAAGATAGCTATTTGGCGGAAGACCTCTCACATGAAATCCTAGTCAAATGCTATCTATCTCGCAAAAAATTTAACGGCGATTGTTCTCTTTATTCGTGGATGTATCGAATCGCGGTCAATCATTGTATTGATTTTTTACGAAAGAGATCCCGTCAGCAAGTTTTGCCTCATGACGATATCGGACAGCTTCATGTTGATCTGGTCCCTACACCTGAATCTGAGGTGTTAAACATTTGCGAGAAGGAAGAACTCAGAAACAAATTAAGTCTACTCCCTTCGATGTATGAGGAAGTCCTTACGCTCTACTACTTTAAAGACCAATCCTTGAAAGAAATCGAAAATCACTTAAAAGTAAATCTCTCGACGATCAAAACGAGGCTTTTTCGGGCAAAGAAGATGTTGAGAGAGATGTATTAGCAAAGTCTTTACGTTTCTTAAATAAAATAAAAAAACAAACCCGATGAAAGGATACACGCCATTCTTGTCTTTCATCGGGTTTTTTCGTCTTTTTCAATCTTTTGGGGAATCCGGGGACGGTTCTTGTGTCCCTCCTCGAAGTGGATACACCAATGGGACAGAACCGTCCGGTGGGTTCAGGGGATTGGTGGAGGAAGTTTGCTGAGCGGGTGGTGTGTTTTTATTCTCTCTAGGGGAATATCCCGTCCGTTTATTCCCTCTGAGGGGAATATATTAGGTTCGATATTCCCCTTGAGGGAATAAACTAAGTTTGATATTCTCCTTGAGGGAATATCCGGGCCATTTTAGGGAATATAACGTCTCTCAGAGGGAATATAATTTTGCATCCTTTTATTATATTCTCCCTAAGGGTAATATAATTTACCCCCATCCCTATAAATTCACAAATCCTTCACAATATCTTGCAATTTAATGAAGGAAACCGCCCCAGTAGTGCCCTAATTTCTTATCAAACCTAATTAGGAGGAACTAATTTGTACATAAAACCTCGCAAACTCTCTCTAAAAGGGCCTATTTTTGCTCATACTGAGACCCTACCACTATAAAATACCTTAACTAGAAAGAGAAATCAGCAGCTATATGCCAGGGTATCGTGGCAAAAAGGCGGTTTACGTCTCCCTCAAGAACAGCATTCCTTCCAAATCAACACTCCTATTCTTACGCATAAGTACATTCTCATTCTTGAAACCAAAAACATGGGTGCCGAACTTGATTTTAGCCCCGAGCAATTATGTATTTGCACTGTTAAATGGGGGATGATTCCGCTGCCAAACCACTTTTTTATACATATGCTAATATCTCATAGGAGCTTGGATTTTACAGTTCATCTATGTTGAAACCATTTCTTTAAACGTGTATTTATGATTTACACCATCAACTGTAAAGTCTTATTCTTTTATTCCCATTGTGGTTAGTTTTCAAGAATACAATTAGAGAAGCAAGGGCCGTTCGGATATTAGCATTATGAAATGCGTGGTTTTTTGCAATAGATTCAAAAAGATTGGGATAGGTATCATTGTCAACTATCGATTGGTTTGGTCGGTTAAGGTCAGTGTACTTAAATAACTTAAGTTTTTAAGACTCTTTATTATTCAATGAAAAAAACGACTGAAAAAGTCACAGATGTGAGTTCTCAGTCGTTTTTTCAATGCTTCGGAGCTTTGCCATGGAACACCTTGTGACAAATTTTCCGGGCGATCACGGGCACTGTTCCCCTTCCATATTTCTGGATGGTGCCTAGTACCGTTAAAGGAACTAATGGGAGTACTCGAACCTGCGTCTTCCCTTGGTGAGGATAGAAACCTTGAAGTAAATGGTTGGAGATTTAATAGAAGTTAACTTAATCTTCCTTTAATGTGAGCGATCTCTCTTTCATTCCTTGCTGTTTTCGCCCAAATAAAGTCTTGATCCGTTTCAATTGCCGTAAAGCGTACTAGTCTTTCTTTATGCCGTTCTTTTGCCTTTTTCTCTAATTCTTGAAGATTTTCTTGCATAGTTTTTTGGTCTTGCTTCATTTCTTGTAGATCTTGTCTCATTTCTTGCTGTTCAGTATGAATGTTACCTACCATCTTAATTAACTGTAATAACACGCTTTCAATTTTTTCCTCATTCACGCCTCTCTCACCTCCTACCTGATATTATATAATAACGGTGCAACGAAACGTCGGAACCGTCCCCATGTTTTCGGCGGACTCTCCCTTCTACTCGTCCAGGAGAAATTCGGTAGTTTTGACAGAGTGATCAAAACTTCGAATCGCTATCCTGAGATGAAAAATAAGATTGTCTAGATTCAGTTACATTGCTTATTCTATGCTCCCTTTCAGATCGCTGCTGAAGGGGAGCATTTTTTTTAGATGCTCACACATAGTAAAAATAAGTGGAGCCAGAGACCAGTAAAAAAAATTGTCTTTTTACAGTTCCTGACTCTTTCCTAAGCAAAGTGGTTTGGTAAATTTTTTTGTAAATTCATTTTAATTACATCTACCCAAGGTCAGTGGTCCGTCCAACTGGTCAATTTGTGGTAAAGTGCGAAAGAAACAAGGGTGGGTTTCTAGGGAACCCCACCCCTAAGTTCGTTTTTACGAAATTTAACCAAAGATGTTGAATCGGTCAGTGATTCCTATTGGATCTTCACATAGCATCGCTTCCGACATGATACAAACTCCTTTTGCTCCTGTAGTGGATATAGGTTGCATCTTATCCTCAGAAATTCCACCAATTGCAAATACCGGTATCTTAACAGAATTACAGACTTTGTTAAGAAATTCCAAACCTCTTGGGGGAACTCCCTTTTTACTATTGGTTGAAAAAATATGCCCAGCAACTAAGTAGGAAGCTCCCAATTTTTCAGCTTCTTTTGCCTCATCAATGGAATGAACAGAAGCCCCAATGTTCGAGAAAAGCCGTAGTTTATTATTATTTTGCCTTAAATCATTGATCGACAAATGAATATTTGGCAGCCCTAATTTTTCCGCAATAAAGATATTTTGATTAATAATAAGCGGAACTTTGTTCTCTTCACATATTGTTTTCACCTTACTAGTTAGAGCCTCAAATTCACTGATACTTAAATCTTTCTCCCTTAACATGATTCCGTGGGGGTTCCCTTTAGCAAGCAACTGAATTCTTTCCAAGAAATCATCCCGACAAAGGTTACGGTTTGTTACAACTATAAGCATGGTGTTCTCCTATACGCGAATATAGTCTTGATAAACAGGCTGCAGGCCTTTACTGACAATCACCTGATGAACTTCATCTACACTACGTTCATCGGAAATTTCAAACTGTTCATCGCCTTTTTGTTCCTCATCATGACCGCCGACGCCAACATTCACTCCAGCCGACATTTTCGTTGCTGCCAAGCCGATGACATTGTCGCGGAACCCTGCTCTTTCTCTCGTTGAAATTGTAATTCCGGCATAAGGCATTAATAAGCGATAAGCAAGCATCACTTGTAAAAGCTGTTTCTCATGTACGTCTTTCGAATTGTTTTCTGCATTATTAATATACGGTCTTAAACGTGGTGTCGAAAAAGAAATCTCTGCATGCGGATACTTTTGTTGGATCAAAGTGGCATGCAAGCCTGTGGCAAATGCATCTTTGCGGAAATCATCTAAACCAAGCAGCGCACCGAACGCTACACCGCGGAAACCACCTAGTAAAGCACGTTCTTGGGCATGGAAGCGGTATGGAAAAATTCGTTTTGACCCCCATAAATGAACTTTTTCATAGGTAGCAGGATTATACGTTTCTTGGTAAACAGATACAAAATCAGCACCACAGCTACGGATATAGGCATATTCATCCGTGTTTAATGGATAGATTTCAATTCCAATTGTCGAGAAATACTTAGTGGCCAATTTAATCGTCTCGCCAATATACTCGACGTTTGATTTATATCGAGATTCCCCAGTAAGAAAGAGAATTTCTTTTAATCCAGTTGCGGCAATGGCTTTAAGCTCTGCTTCCGCTTCTTCCCTTGTAAGTGTCGCTCGTTTGATTTTATTGGTCGCACTAAATCCACAATACGTACATTCATTTTCACAATAATTTGCGATGTATAATGGTGTAAATAGAGAAATAGAATTACCAAAATGTTTTCTTGTCGCAAGCTTTGCTTTTCTTGCCATCACTTCTAGATAGGGCATAGCTGCCGGGGAAAGGATGACGCCAAAATCTTCAATCGATAGGTGGTCTTTACTTAAGGCTTTTTCAACATCACGACTCGTGTATGGTTCATAATCATAAGATTTTGCCGCGGTTAGGACTCTTTCCATAAAATCTGATTCGATGACTTCCATCCCTTCCATATACTGCATATGGTCGACTCTTCTTTTTACTCCCATCATCAATCCTCCAAAAATCCTGTTAACGGACTAGATGCTTCTGCCTGAAAATCCAAAACCCGCCCAAGACCTGCAAGATAAGCAGCACGGCCCGCTTCAATCGCTTGTTTAAAAGCTTTTGACATGACTGCGACGTCATTTGCTGTTGCAATTGCCGTATTGCACATAACGGCATCCACGCCCATTTCCATCGCTTCACATGCCTGGGAAGGACGGCCAATCCCAGCATCAACAATAATCGGCAAGTTGATTTCATCAACTAAAATTTGAATAAAATCCTTTGTAGATAGTCCTTTGTTGCTGCCGATTGGAGCTCCTAAAGGCATAACGGCAGCAGCCCCAGCATCAACGAGTGATCTTGCCGCGTATAAATCCGGATACATATAAGGCATGACAATAAACCCTTCTTTTGCAAGCGTTTCGGTTGCTTTGATTGTTTCATGGTTATCTGGAAGTAGATATTTTGAATCTTGGATGACCTCGAGCTTAACGAAATCGCCACATCCTAATTCTCTGGAAAGACGGGCAATTCTTACTGCTTCCTCCGCTGTTCTCGCCCCTGATGTGTTTGGCAATAAGGTAATGTTTGGCGGAATATAATCCAAGATATTTTCTTCGCCACCAGCGTTGGCCCGGCGTAAAGCAAGGGTTACAATCTCCGCTTCGCCATACTCAATAACCGCTTTCATCAAATTCAGTGAAAATTTTCCTGATCCTAAAATAAATCTCGATTGAAACTCATGTCCACCAATATTTAGTGTATCGTTCATATCTCCCAACCCTTTCTATATTTCCTCTTGTCCGATTAATAAACGGAGAATCATATTTGCTTGATGTCCAGCACAAATTTGAACCCTTGGAGCCATCAACCCTCTGCCAACTCGAGCGCCAGTTTCCAAATCTCCACATAAATACAGGCGTTTCATTGGTCGTGTCGTTTGGATTAGATTTGAACTTTCGTAGCCGGCCATTCCTGATGCAGAAACAATTTTGACAGCAGGGAGCTGCTCCAATGCTGTATTAATAAGCATCGACTTTTGGTCGGGCTTATCAAAGGCCTCACAAACGATGTCATAGCCGCTAAACAGCTGTTTTACATTTTCTTCTGTTATTTTCATCGTTTCCGTGTTGATTGTGATAAAAGGATTAATCTCTTCGAGTTGTTCTTTAAGAGCCAATGTTTTCGGCAGACCTAAATGACGAATGTAATAGCTTTGTCGATTTAGATTACTAGGCTCGACAATATCAAAATCTACTAAAAGCAACTGGCCGACACCAATCCTAGCGAGCATGACCGCAATGTTTGAACCAAGTCCGCCTAAACCAGCAATGGCGACCCGCCCCTCTTTTAGCTGGTTATGTACGTGTGGAGTATGCCTTGCCATCATCATGCTTTCTAACTCTTCTTCTTTTGGCATTACGCCTTTCTGGATGACAGATAGGACATCATTCTCGGAAAGCTGACAATCTTTATCAATCTGAAAACCATTTAAAATAACAATATCCGTTGGATGGCCAATTTGTTCGCGCACTTCAAAGGCGGACTGACAAGCCAGCTCCATTTCATTCCCGTTAACGGTAAGCTTCATGATCAACCACCTCCAACAAATTGCACAATTTCCAAGGTGTCTTCCTCTTCAAGCAGGACTTCTTTATAGTTTGCTTTCGGGACAATTTCACCATTTCGTTCAACGGCAATCATCGTTAACTTAAAACTTTTTCCCATTAAAAATTCATACAACGATTGCTGTTTTTCTAATTCAACCAAATTTCCATTTACTTTCATTCTTTTCACCCTTTCTAAATTTTTCCATAAAAAAAGCACAAAACGAAGAAACACCCTTTCGGTGGTGCTCCCCATTTTGTGCTTGCTTTATGTAGTATTAATAGAATTATATAAAATTTGATAAAGGTGGTCAACAGTCTATGGAGAAAAGCTTATAAACAATTTGATTTTCATAAGCGTAATCGATCGAAGCATAGGGACGTACCCCTACGCTTCTTTTAGATCCAAAATTTCCCCCAAGATCATCCTTTAAAAAATGAAACTTGGAGGATCCCAAAACTCTTATTATTGGATGTTGGGAAATTCAGCCTTGCACAATCAAGACACTACTTCTTTCCCTTAAGCTTGATTTGCAATTCCTCGCTCTACCGCCTGCTTCAACATCTGCACACGCCCAGATGGGGAACTTGCATGGCTTATTGCTGTAATGACGGAGACGCCATCGCTGCCTGCTTCACAAATACTCTCGGCATTTTCTGGTGTGATCCCTCCGATTCCAACGATAGGAATGGTGATGCCATTTTCTTTAAGGACTCGAATTACAGATGTACCCTGCACTTCTTTTGCATCCTCTTTTGTTGACGTTGGGAAAACAGGGCCAATCCCTATATAATCTGCTCCATTTTCAATCGCCTGTTGCGCTTCCTCCAAGTTATGTGCCGAAACACCGAGAATTTTATCTCTGAGTTTCTTTCGGACTTGCTCGGCTGCTTCATCATCTTGACCAATATGGACACCGTCTGCATCCAATTCAAGTGCTAATTCTACATCATCGTTCACGATAAAGGGCACATCGTACTGTTTACATAGATGCTGCAACTCTTTCGCAAAATGATATTTCGCCTCTCCCGTTAAAGCCCCATTCCCTTTTTCACGGAATTGGAACAACGTCACCCCTGCTTTAAATGCTTCCTCTGCAATTTTAAGCGGGTTTTCTTTGCAATTATTGCTACCCATAATGAAATACACTTTTAAAAGCTGTCTCATTTCATCTGCTGAGATTCTACTCAAGACGACTCACCTTCTCTTTTCTTTATAATTTCTGACGATATGCCCAATGATTGGTTGGTCCATGTCCTTGGCCAATTCCAAGCTCATCTTGAATCGCTGCTTCAATAAAGGTTTTTGCCGTTCGAACGGCTTCCTTTACCTCTTTTCCCGCTGCTAGTTCCGCTGTGATGGCAGCGGCGAATGTACAGCCTGTGCCATGGGTATGCCTTGTTTCGAACCGTTTGCTTTTAAAAAAGGAGAAATCCGAACCATCATACAATAAATCGACCGCTTGTTCTTCTTCTCCATGTCCGCCTTTAATGACGACATTTTTTACCCCTAAAGCGAAGATTTTTCTTGCGGCAGTCTCTCTGTCGGCTAGATTGTGAATCTTCATATCAGCAATGACTTCAGCCTCAGGAATATTAGGCGTTACGACCGTTGCAAGCGGAAGTAAGTGCGTTCTAAGGGCACTTACCGCTTCCTGTTGCAGCAATGGGGCTCCTCCCTTAGCAATCATAACTGGATCAACGACAATATTTTCTAATTGATGCATAGCCATTTTCTCTGATACCGCATGAATGATCTCACTGCTAAACAGCATCCCTGTTTTGACAGCATTCGGTTTAAGGTCTGTAGCAACAGAATCAATTTGCTCGTTCACCGCTTCAACCGACAACGGATAAACTCCCTGGACACCTAATGTATTTTGTGCCGTAACCGCTGTTAGAGCCGACATTCCAAAAACCCCAAGCTCTTGGAATGTTTTTAAATCCGCCTGAATTCCAGCACCACCTCCTGAATCAGATCCAGCAATCGTCAAGGCTTTAAACACCTTTTTCATCCCTGTTTCTCCTCTCCAAGCGTTCCCACAGAACCGTATTTAACAATGTCTTCGGAAGAAACTTTTGCTAATTGATTTAAAAATTCAATTTGGAAGCTTCCCGGCCCGTTCGCCTCCGTTTGGGCAGCAGCCATTTCAGCCGCAACCCCGTAGGAAACAAGCGCAGATACGCAAGCTTGGATTGTATCCTTTTCCACCGCTGCAAAAGCACCAACGACAGACGATAAAAGACAACCTGTTCCTGTTACTTTTGTTAAAATGGAATGACCGTTGCGAACAACATACGTTTTTTCACCATCAGAAATAAAATCTTCTTTCCCTGTAATCGCCACAATACAACCAATCTCTTGTGCTGCTTTTTTCGCTAGAGAAGCCACATCCCCGTTTCCTTCCCCGGCATCGACCCCTCTAATGGTCCAATCTTCTCCAATGATATTAGCGATTTCAGCTGCATTTCCTCTCACAACCGAAATCTTTGCACTCTTTACGATTTTCCTTGCTGTTTCCGTTCGAAAGGTCGTGGCTCCCGCACCGACCGGGTCAAAAATGACAGGAACATCATTCGCGTTTGCAGACTCTGCTGCAATCAGCATCGCTTCAACCTCTTTGGGATTGAGCGTTCCAATATTAAGTACAAGAGCACCGGCGATCTTCGCCATTTCTGCGACTTCTTCCTTTGCATAGGCCATCACCGGGGACGCACCTAAGGCATATAGACCATTGGCTGTAAAATTCGTGACAACTACATTTGTAATATTATGTACAAGCGGGTTCGTTTTCCTCACCTGTTCTAGGCGTTTCGCAATTTGAGTTAATTCCATCTTTCACATTCCCTTCAGCTATTTTTCTTTAATTAGACATTCTCCACTATTCCTTCCTTAGAAAAGGAATCCAATTTTATTTCATCACCAGTCCACCATCTGCAAACAAAGTTTGTCCTGTCATAAACTTGCTCCAATCCGAGGCTAAAAAGAGCACAGGACCCGCGACATCTTCTGGTGATCCTATTCTGCGTAATGGTGTTTGCGTGATAATCATTTCTTTGACTTCTTCTTTCGTATCATAACTTGCAGCAGTTGGATAGATAAGCCCAGGTGCGACACAGTTGACTCTAATCCCAAACGGACCAAGCTCTGCGGCCAGGTTTCGGCTAAAGCCCACGATCGCCGACTTTGCCGTTGCGTAGTCAAGGTAAGGAACGGTTGGACGTTCGATTAAATCTGTCACCATATTAACAATGCTTCCATCGGCTTGCTTTTTCATGACCGGAGTGACAGCCTGGCACACATAATAAGTGGAACGTAACGCCCCATCAAGCTGGGATTGGTAATCCTCCCATTTCAGTTCCCAAGAAAGCTTCCGCTTATCTGGATTGAAGGAATATGGTTTAAAGGCATTGTTGACGACGACATCTATTTTCCCGGTTTCAAGTAAAATTTCTTCCATCATGCTATTAACCGCATCTTCAGATGTCACATCTGCCTTTATTGTCCACGCATCCCCACCTAGTTCTGTACATTCGGCGGCCACTTCTTCAGCAGCGCTGTCATTTTGGAGGTAATTGACGACGACTGTTGCGCCTTCTTTTCCAAAGGCCTTAGCAATACATGCTCCAATTCCCCGGCTAGAGCCCGTAATCAGAACGGTTTTCCCTGTGAATTTACCCACGAATATTCCTCCTATTGCTTGTTAGGAACAAAGTCTTCTTCTACTACTTCGGACATGTTCAATGTATTTTCAATCAGTCCAAGACTATGGTAGGTATCCGCTGCTTGTTGGAAAATTTCTGCATCAAGCGCTCCTAGACCCTTTTCTTTCGTCAGCTCGGATTGACTGGACAGATTACGCAATCGAATAATCTCGAAATTCCGTTTTTCTTCCTTTCCATCAATTGCATACTCTACTGCAAGAGAGGCTGCCTCTTCAGGCTCGTTGATCATCCACTCGGCACTGTTTTGATAGGCTTGTAAAAATGTTTGAAGAACGTCCTTTTTTTCGTTGAAAACTTCTTCTGTTACGACAAACACATCGCTTGGTATATTTAAGGCATCCTTCACGTTTATGACATTCACGTCCCCAAGTCCTTTTTCTTTTGCCATCAAAAGACCGGTATCAGTTGCCGCTGTTGCATCCACCTGCCCCTGCATTAACGGTGCAAAGTTCAGCAAGCCAGTTTCCACAATCTCGACATCGTTTTCCGTTAGACCTGCCTGGTGGAGCAATACCAAAAGGTTCTGGCGTGTACCGCTTGATAAGCTATAAACCCCAATCGTTTTCCCTTTTAAATCCTCTGGTTTCGTCATATTCTTTTCTTTTAAAGACACGACATTAAAGACATTTTGCGGGTAAATATTATAGATGACTTTTAGCTTTTCCCCTTTATCTAGTGCAAACAAGAGCGAACCTGGATCGGTAAAAGCAATATCCGCCTGACCTGAAAGAATATTTTTAATCGCATCCCCGCCGCCGGCCCCAGGGATAAATTCCATATCAAGTCCGTGTTCGCTAAAAAACTTTTTATCCTCATCAACAAGGAGGTTGGTTTGTTCTGTGATCGGCTGACTCCAGCTGGCGACACGGATTGTCTCTTGTGTTGGTTCTTTCTCTTCCTGTGGTTCGCTCGTTTGCTGTTCTTGATTGGTACCCGCGCATCCGGTTCCCATCAAAAAAATAGCAATGATAAGGAAACTGAGCATTCTTTTTTTCATCGTTTCTTCTCCTTTACATACGGTTTTAACACTCTCTTTTCAATCAACTCAATAATAAAATAAAGAAAAGTCCCCAAAGCAGTTAATAAAATGAGCACAGAAAACATTAAGGGCGTATCCATCATACCCTGCGAAGCAATAATCAAAGCTCCCAAACCTTGACTTCCACCGATAAACTCACCCACCACTGCGCCAACAACCGCCAATACAGAAGCGACGCGAAAGCCCGCCATGATCCCAGGCAAACCCGCAGGAAGTTTCAGTTGTAGAAGCGTTTGCCATCTGCTTGCGCCAAGGACACGGAAGAGCTCTAATTTTTTATGGTCGGTATACTGAATGGCCGTTACCGTATTTTCCAGCAGTGGAAAAAAACAAATCAATGTTGTGATAATGATTTTGGATGTCATGCCAAAACCAAACCAAAGAATAAACAATGGAGCAAGGGCCAGCTTTGGAACCGCTTGGCTTGCAATCACATAAGGAAAAAGTAATTTCCTTAAAGATTCAAATTCCCCCATCAAGATTCCAAACAAGATTCCTAGCAAACTGCCAAGTAGAAGCCCTATAAGTACTTCCACACTTGTTTGGACGATATGTGCATTAAAGTAACCACTGATTAAACCGGAATAAAGCGTTTCACCAATGACGGAAGGTGCAGGTAAAACCAATTCTGACATTCCCCGCGCTGTCCATTCCCACAACAGAAGCAATATTAAGAAAAGGAGGAAGGAATAGATTGGGATTTTTCTCATCGCAAACCTCCGCTAATCGCCCGTCTTATTTTTAGAGAAATTTCATTTAATGGGTGACCATACCTTGTTTCAGCATTTCGCGGCTTGGCGAGATCAATCCTTTGTTCAAGGATGATTTCCCCCTCGTCCATCACTGAGATAAAGTCAGATAAGAACACTGCCTCGGCAATGTCATGAGTAATAAACAGCACGGTTGTCTGCTGCATCTCACATAACCGAAGAAGATCTTCTTGGAGATCTTCCCTCGTTATCGCATCAAGGGCTGCAAACGGTTCATCCATAAACAGAAGCGCAGGCTTTTGAATCAGACCACGAGCAACGGCAACCCGACTTTGCTGTCCCCCAGATAACTCGCCGGGAAAGGATGACATATAACTTTCAATCCCCATTAAAGACAGGAGCATTTCGGCATATTCCCTGTCCTCGTTCGTTATTTTTCGTTTTAGTGACACAGGAAGCAAAACATTATCGATAACGGTTTTCCATTCAAGCAAGGTAGGAGACTGGAATACAAAACCACTCTCAGACAGGGGCTTGGTTACTTCCTTTCCATTCAGCCGGATGCTCCCTTGTTCCGGCTGAATCAGGCCGCATGCTAGTTTCAATAGTGTCGTTTTCCCGCATCCACTTTTCCCAAGCAAGCTATGAAACTTCCCTTTTTCCATCTTAAAACTTAAGTGATCAAGGACAAATCGCCCTGTTCCGTAACCGTAACGTATATCTTCAATCGTCAAAAAGCTCATGAGTATCACATCCTAATCCGCATAAGGTGCAAATTTTTCCGCATATTCCTCTGCAGCTTGTTCAATATCGACGATTTGCACGAGGTCTAATAAGTTAAAACGACCATCATGATGCCATCCGGCTTCAGGAGTGGTCATGTTTCCGAGAGCGGTAATCCGCGTCCCACCGGCTTTCCCAAACATCTCCGCAAGCTTAAATAACTCATTCGGAGACCCTGCAACACCGATTGTTTGCAATAGGTTTCGGTATGGGGAAATTTGATTGAATACTTGATCTGGTTGGTCAAAAGCGAGAACCCTGACTGTCCGGTTTAAGCAAGAAGGTCGAAAACTAAGAGCATCGCCCTCAAACACGACCGTCCAATTGGCGGCAGCATTGCTGATGATTTCCTTCCCGGAAGAGGAAAAAAGCTGTAACTCCTCTTGGTTACGCCATGCTGCGATCGAATGTTTCTCTTCCAATCCAAGCTGCCTAAGTGGATACCTTTTTTCAAAGCAATCGAGTTCGTATGCAATGGACCGCGCAAATTCCAAAGGGGAAACGCTCCCTCCAGTTTGAACATAAAACAGATGAGGCGAATAGCAGCCCTGTTGATCAAAACGCACAATATCAAGAGCTGCTTGATGTGCGGTATCCCAAGCTTTTCGGGGGTCCAGGCTTGAATTCATCACAACTCCAAAGCTAACCTTGTGACCAAAGGGCAAAAAACGCGTTGTCAATGGAATCCGGCTCTTCATTGCCTCCAAAGATGAATTGCCCCCATAACCAACGACTGCATCCGCTGTTTCAAACACACATTTCTCCCGCTCTTCATCGCCGCCCTTCCACCAAACGACTGCAAAACAATCTGCTAAATCAGGCTCAACTTCTGCCAATTGACGGGCAAACCATCCTGCCATCAGTGGCTCGGCACTTGAGACCTTTCCAATCGTTCCTGACTTAACCAACAAGCCAGAAATAAAACTCCATAACGGCAATCCAGGTACATTTCCAGCCCACACATGTCCAATTAATTCAGGGCCAAATGCCTTTGAAAATCCACCTTTTACGCGTGGCTGGAAATCATCAAGCAGTATAGGATTTCCAAAATCCTCTACAAGAAATCGCTGCAATTGCGGTTTCCGGAATGTTTTAAAAAAAGTAGTTAATCCCAGTCGAATCATTTCCGCATCATAGCCTGTCACAATCGGGAGCAGCTCCTCCGCCTTTTTACGATAAACAGAATGTCGGTTGAGAAGCTGGTCAATGGCTTTTGCAATGATGTCGATAATTTCTGCGACAGAATAGGTCTTTAACTTTTCTGAGCTGGCCTTTTTTACCTTTGTCATCACCTTTTTAAGCTGCTCCGGTGACAGATGGGGAACTTCAACCTCAAGTTTTCCTGTTCTGCCTTCAAAGCTCAGCACTTTCGTTTCAATCGTTTCTCCTATATCAGGTATGTATCCGGCAAATTCTCTAATCATCTCGTCCCCTTCGAAGCACGAATGAATTCCTCCACTGCGAGGGAGCATCCTTTTGCTTCTGTCCCTTGAACCCTTCCTAGTAAGAGAAATCCGTTGTAAGTCTCCACTCCTAGGTCTTCTGTCAAAATCGTCGTAACGGAATTAAAGTTGGCAAGATCGCAGTGAACCAGCACCCCTTTTTCACCTGGTGGTACATCCTCCCCTGTTAGCGGATTGACCACTCTTGTCCTAATCCAATGTGGTCCAGATTTTACAGACGGGACTTCCACATTTCCATGATCATAAAACTGGGTGCTTAATTCCGTCATCCCATACATGTTAATGCACTCTTCCCGGCCCACCCCGAATGTGGAGGAAAGACGGTCATAAAATTCGTCCAAGCCCATTTCTTTTGATTGATTTTTAAAACCACCCGTATCAAAAATTCGACTACCAGCAGGCAAGGAAAAAGATTTATTGCGCTTTTCAAGTTCGTCAAAAACATGAACAAAGCTAAATGTTGCCCCTAACAGCGCATACGGTTCACCGGTTTTTTCAGCATCCTCAAGCTCTTGAATGAGTAATTCTATAGCAACTGATTGATCTTGAATTAGATAAACACTTTTATCTGTTCCAAATTCCTTGAGTACCATGGCCAAATAATGTGCCAG
This sequence comes from Mesobacillus maritimus, assembly GCF_044803185.1. Taxonomy (GTDB): domain Bacteria; phylum Bacillota; class Bacilli; order Bacillales; family Cytobacillaceae; genus Mesobacillus_B; species Mesobacillus_B maritimus_B. Next base: position 1,762,573 of record NZ_CP085225.1, on the reverse strand, counting down.
TGATGAGTTCGGCAACTCTTTTTCTGTTGGAAAAAGAATGCCCATTCGAATCCGGCCCGCTTCTTTCATAAAGTACTGTTTAAAAGATGTTTTCATCGAAACATCAAATACCTCAACCGTGGGATGATAATGTTTTCCTTTGATCCCTTTAGTTGTTCCACTCGTCATAAAGACCCTTTCCGCTTCCTCAGGATTTGATGAGCTGAGCGGCAATTCTTTAAAAGCATTAATCGGAACGGGAGGAATCTCCTTCCAAGTCTTGACCGTACGTGGGGTTTTTCCTTTTTGCATACAATATCGTTGAAAGGGTTTATTATTCGTATATTGATAACGAAATAACTTTAAAGCAAACGCATCAAAATCCTCATTTGAAAATGTCTCACTTCCGATTATTTTTACTAAGTCATTAATCATGTCATGCTGACTGTACAATTCCGATCTTCCTTTCCATGAAAATAAAAAAAACACTCTGCGCAAAGCAAAGTGTTTTCAATGGACAAATAAAGGATTCCCTAAATATTCCCTTATCATTTCTCTCCCTACACTGGCATTACCCAACAGGTTCAAACGGTCTATGGCGGATTAACCATACTCTCAGCCCGATTCCACGGACTCCCAATCAAAGTTATTTTTTATTAAATTGTAAAACTCTATTATTGAAAATGCAAGTGAATTAGTTGAAATCCATAGGTGGTACTTTTATTTATAATTACTAGTCACCTATTTATTTTTTTCCATGCACGTCTCGAAATCAACAAATCAAACGTGAGTAGTTGGAAAATCCCCGGATGGCCTGTTCACTACGACCCACAGTAAATGAACGACAAGCCCACATTGTCAGACCCTTTAGCCATTCCATTCCCCCACCTCTCACCCAATCCTTGTAAAATACCCCGCAACAGCCGGAAAACTCTCAAACTCCTTCTTCATCTCCCGAAACGTAATCACACCATTCCCTCTAGAAAGCTCAAAATCTAGTGGATACTCGTGACAATTCATTGGGGGTTGCTGAAAGGTTTCGGTAAAGAACTCAATTGCCTCTTCGTCACCGAAGACATGGGGATGGTTCTCAGGTCCCAATCGGGAGGTCCTGAAGAAAAAAGTTATAGTCTAAAGGCTATTTAAGGTTAGGATGCTCTACTATCATCTAAAACTTTGGCAATGCATCCACTGCATTAGCCAAGTCACTTTATGAATCCTTCAAGTATTTACTTGTTGTTGCAATGTTGCTTTGACCAGCCAATCGTCCTACTTTTTCAATATCATTATTTTTTGCTTTTAACATCCATTTGCAAAACGTATGGCGAAACATATGTGGGGTTAATCTTTTATTTGGTAAATTGTAGTTTTCGATCATTGTTGGAAAAACGTTAGTAGGTTGGGTATACATCCAACCATTACCTATAGAAATGGTATAAGAAGTACAATATAATAGAGAGAAACTTAATAATATTCACCGAGTCTACTGTAAGTGGCTCCTTTTTTCATATATTCATAGTCAAAAATAGTCAAAGTCAAAAGGAGGAATGAAAGATGCTTTGTGAGAACTGTCAAACAACGCAGGCAAGTTATCGGTTAAATATTTCATCCAATAATAGTCAAAGCCAAATTAGTTTATGTACAGATTGTTATGAAATTGCAAAGCAAAAACTTGAAAGCGGCTCCATTGATTTTGATGACCAAATGTTCAATCAAATGGACACAAATGACAGTCAGTCTGAGCAAAATGTTAATAGAACCCGGCTAAAGAAGCGTAAAAAAAATAGCTTCCTTGATCAACATGGACGGAACTTGACGAATGAAGCAAAAAAAGGGCGAATTGATAGCGTGATCGGTAGGGATCAAGAAATTGAACGTGTTCTTCAGATATTAAACCGTCGCACAAAAAATAACCCGGTCTTAATTGGAGAAGCAGGTGTAGGAAAAACAGCCATTGTTGAAGGCCTTGCCCTTCAAATCGTCAAAGGCAAAGTACCTGCGAAACTAAAAACAAAAGAAGTGTATTTGCTAGACATTAGTTCACTTGTAGCAGGTACATCTTACAGAGGACAATTTGAAGAAAAAATGAAAAAACTTGTTACTGAATTACAACGACGTGAGAACGTCATTTTGTTCATTGATGAATTGCACATGTTGGTTGGTGCTGGAGGTGGGTCTAACGATTCAATGGATGCAGGGAATATATTAAAACCAGCGTTAGCGCGTGGTGATATACAAGTGGTTGGAGCCACAACGATGAAAGAGTATCGCATGATTGAAAAAGATCCGGCACTTGAGCGTCGCTTTCAATCGGTGATTGTTAAAGAGCCGTCTGTTAATGAAGCGTTTAATATTCTAAAAGGAATTCGGCCAGCTTATGAACAGTATCACGATGTGACGTATTCGGATGATGTCCTAAAAGCATGTGTCACACTATCAAAACGCTACATTCAGGATCGCTTCTTACCAGATAAGGCCATTGATTTAATGGATGAGGCCGGTGCAAAGCTAAACCTTGCACATGGAGAGCTTGATGTGAACTATTTAAAACAGCGCTTAAAGGAAATTGCTGAAGAAAAACAACAAGCATTGAAATTGGAGCATTACGAAAAAGCGGTGATTCTTCGTGATGAAGAGAGAGAGATGAAACAAACATTATCTGAATATTCCGGTAACATAACGAAAGAAATTACCATAGAGATGATCCAAGATATTATTGAAAAAAGTACGGGAATCCCTGTACAAAAGCTACAAAAAGCAGAGCAGCAAAAAATGAAAGATTTGAAAGAGAGACTAGGAAGGAAAATAATTGGTCAGGATAAAGCGATTGAAAAAGTAGCCAATGCAATTTTAAGGGCAAGTGTAGGATTAAAATCTAAAACACGTCCAACCGCTTCCTTCTTATTCTTAGGGCCAACGGGTACAGGTAAAACCGAGTTAACGAAAACTCTTGCATCGGAATTATTCGGCAAAAAAGATTCGATGATTCGCTTGGATATGAGTGAATATATGGAAAAGCATTCTGTTTCTAAGCTCATTGGTTCACCTCCTGGCTATGTCGGATATGAGGAAGCAGGTCAGTTAACGGAACAAGTTCGTAGAAATCCCTATTCCATTATTCTGCTAGATGAAATCGAAAAAGCACACCCCGATGTCATGAATGTGTTTCTTCAAATCATGGAAGATGGCAGATTAACGGATAGCCAAGGAAGAGTCGTGAGCTTTACTGAAACGATTATTATCATGACTTCTAATGCTGGTGTCGGCAGCAAAACATTAGGGTCAATTGGTTTTGGTAGCAACGAACAGGAAGCGGCAGAGTCAAATATTGTCGACAAAATCAGAAATGACTTTAAGCCTGAATTCTTAAACCGTATCGATTCGATTATTGAGTTTAACCACCTACAGAAAGAGAACCTTGTGGAAATTATCGATATTCTGATTATAGAGCTTAAAGAAACATTAGAAGAACAAGGAATTTCGATTGAAATCGAGCAGGAAGCAAAAGAAAAGATTGCGGAACTAGGCTATAGCAGCGTATTCGGTGCTCGACCCCTTCGACGCGTCATCCAAGAGCAAATTGAAGATAAAATCACTTCTTTAATTATTAATGGCAAAAACGTAACTGCGATCACTGTATCAGTAGAAAATAATAAAATTAACGTAGCATAAGGATAGATGGTAAGCCCGAAATATAAAAATAAGCGTACCGAAAAGGTACGCTTATTTTTATATTTCGTTTAAAATACATATAATGATTGATGCATAAAGACTGCGAAAAGCATTTTGCCAACGATTAATCGTCGAAATGGCCAGAGGATTTCCCATCCGAGATTAAACATTTATTAAAGCAAAAAGGTGCCAGGCACCTTCCACAAAAGAGATATTAGACCAAGGAGGTGGGTTCTAATCCGGGCTGTCACAGGCACTTTTCCCCATCTGTACAAGCATCCCCATTTATTAAAAAGAGTACTGCAAATTACAGACCATACTTTTGCATTCACTTAATTAATTCATTAACTTTTTTACGAACATTCTCTAGAACCTCGGTATTAACTTGTCCAAATTTCTTTCTAACAATATTCTTAGATAATGTATAGACCTTGTCAGCTCTAATCGCTGAGCCACTTTAAGTTTACCGTCTTTCAAATCTTTTGATTCAATTACAACTGAATAATCAAGATTTTTTAATTGTGAAGTAATAGCAACAACAACGAATCGTCAGTTACATCATTATACCTATCTCTTGAAATTACGAGAACAGGACGCTGCTTTCTATTTGTTAAATCACAGAATGGAACAGGTAATAAAACAATGTCACCCTGTTTATACATCATTCCAAACCTCATCATCAATTTCATTATCCCAAAAATCCAGACTACTTTCACTAGCCTTTGCTAAGTCCTCAGATAAGCTTTTTTCCCGCTTTATTTTGAGGTACTCTGCAAAATCCAGGATTTTATTCACTTCTTGTTCAGGTATTTCATCAATAATTTTAAGTAAACGCTCTTTGGCTGTATTCATATTGCGTTCACCTCTTGCATGAGTAGTTTAATCTTATTATATCATGAGATGTTACCTACAACGATATCACGAAATCTTCAAGTAAAAAATCACTGGAAAATCCAGATGAATCCAGTGTTTCTCTCGAGTGAATTAGCAACGAAACGCACGAACCTCCCCATGTTTTCCATGAGACCAAACTCCCCTTGCAACAATGTATACAGTAAATTTTTGAAATCGTATTAATATTCAACTAAAGGCACCAAACATGCCGCCTTTTCCGTATTCAAAAGAAAGAAATAGAAATTGTTCATTAAGAATAGGAGAAGAGGCTACTATCCCTTCCACCATTTTTCACTCTCCCCTCGTAAAATACCCCGCAACAACCGGAAAACTCCCAAACTCCTTCTTCATCTCCCGAAATGTAATCACACCATTTCCTCTCGCAAGCTCGAAATCTAGCGGATACTCATGACAGTTCAATGGTCTTTCCCAAAAGGTTTCAGTAAAGAATTCAATAGCCTCTTGGTCACTATAAGCATAAATAAAAACAAAGTCCTTCGCATTTCTTTTCAGTGAGTAGATGCCCAGCTTACGGATCCCAAGGTGATTATTTTGAATCATTTCCACTACTTTCTGATGATCAGCTTGTTCTAAGTCTATTTGATCAATATGGTCATTCAATGAAATTTTTCGCTCAGCTAATAGATGGTAGAGATAGTGGACCAAAGAGCATTGATCTAACCGAATGGATTCCAGATAAAGTTCTCCCACAAGCATATGAGCACACCTCGAGTTCAAATTTATCGGTCTTTTCCTTCCTACTTATCAGGTTATGCAAGGGCAAAACTTTGTTCCTTATGGTCCTCAATCCTCCCTGTATGCTCGTTATAATCCACCTTTATATATCCAACCGCACCATTTCGATTTTTCGAGATAATGATTTCAAGGGAATCATCCTCAGTATCCTTGTCATAATACTTATCCCGATACAAGAACAAAATCACATCCGCATCCTGTTCCACGCTACCTGATTCCCGAATATCAGACATCATCGGTCGTTTGTTGGCTCTAGACTCCACCGAGCGATTCAGCTGCGCCAAACAAACGACAGGGCAATCAAACTCCTTCGCCATCGTTTTCAGGGATTTGGAGATCTCCGTTACCTGCAAATGCGTATTCCCGCCATAAAATTGACCAGAATGAATTAACGTTAGGTAATCGATAAAAAGAATCGGTTTCTTCCCTGGAAATTGATGCATCAGCTTTCTCGTTTTCGCTCTCATTTCCGCCACACTTTGGCCTGCTCCATCAAAAATTTGAATATGGGTTTCCGTGAGACTCCCAAGCACATCCGCCCATTGATTCTTTTGATCAGGAGTCAGCATTCTTTTCGGATCACGCATTTTTGCGCGGTTATAGCCCCCTGTCGAAGCAATTAAACGGGATGTAATCAGTTTCTTAGGCATTTCCAAGGAAAACACGAGCGGAAGGTACCCTGCCCACCCCGCCATTTTGGCAAAATGCAGCATGACATCGGTTTTCCCCATTGAAGGTCTTGCCGCAAGAATCGTCACTTCCCCGTCCTGAAACCCTCCTGTCACTTCATCGAGCTTTTTAATCCCCGTTGTCGCACTTTTCAAGGCTGCTTGCTCTTCCCAAGGTGCCTCATAGACATCTGCCAACACCTGTTGGATAGACGAATGATCCTCCATTTTCCCTTGTTAATTTTATCCAATTCGGTAATGACCTTGGCAATCTCCCAATCATTCATGGCCGCAATCGTCAAGATATTGCGCTTTTCCCGCTCCTTCCACAAATCAAGAAGGAGCTTCTCCGTTCCGTCAAATTTCTCCACATCCGCAAACGATAACAGCTCAGAAAGGTACGACATTCCCCCGTATGACTCGAGGTCTGGCAAGGTGGTTAAGTGAATCAAATCAATATGCTTGCCGTTTTGAGTGAACTCCACCATTCTTCGCATCAATTCTTTATGCCTTACATTTTCCAGATATTCAGGTTGAATGACCGTATCCTTGAGCAAATACTCCGCCTTCATCAAGCTTCCTAAGAACGTTTTTTCAGCGATACTCATAGCTCTTCCCCCGCTGTAAGGTCAAGGATAAACTCACCTGGGATTGCTCTTCCGGAAGAAACCGGTTTAGTAGTTGGCCTTGATTGATGCACAGGCTTTTGGTTCTCCTGATAGAAATCAATTTCCTCTACCGTCAGCACCGATTCATTTTCCCAGTTTTTCAGAATCCCAACCACATAGTTCAATCTTCGCTTGTTATTCGCACAGGCAATCTCCATCGCTTTTAAAATCACATCTTTCGGCTGTAGAAAGCTAGAATCATCTAACCAACCTAACAGCTGCTGTTTGCCGTTCATGTTCGAGAACCCAAATCCATTATTATCCCAAAACTCAATAACCTCTTGAACGTCAGCGCTCTTTTCATCAACCCGATTGAGATCCACCTTGCCTGGATTCTTCTCTATATTTGGATTAAAGACTTGTTGTTGTTTTTCTTTTTCTTTTTCATTTTCTTTTTGCCCACGTATCGTAGAACGAATCGGCAACGTATCGTCACTCACTTCTTCACCAGCCGTTATAGTTGGATGATTTTCTTCTTCGACTCGATGATTCTTGTCAGAAAGAATCTCTTCTCTTTTATAAAAAGATTCATATAGATCGTGAATTTCCTGTTTATGTATCGACTCCGCAACAAACTGGATAAGCGAAAGATCCTCAACCTCTCTTAATTCAGAAAGAATACAATCGATAATCGGTTTCCCACCTTTATGGAGATTATCCTTCCCCCAGTTTTTTATCGCGAGTTCCCTAGTTTCCGGATTGTACCGAATCAACTTGTGATGCTGAATAAACCGCTCCATTAACGATTGAACACTCTCAATCGAATAACCCAAATCAAACGCCATTTGTCTTTTGGTAATTTTATAGATTCCAATTTGAGTCGTATAGGGATTCGTAAGCAGATATAGATAAAAATATTTATCCTCTGGAGTCATCGCCTCCGATAAAATTGGGTTCTTCCAAAACTCAGTACGAACCATACGATATTTAGCCATTCTTGACCACTTTCCCTTCCATTATGAAAATTGCTTTCATTGTTGATATAGGGGTTAATGGGCAAAAACGGACAGGGGGGTTACTATGTATTTGTGGATATTTTGTGAAGTGGTGCAGGATAGGTAATTGGAAATTAGGAAGTATATCAATGTTTACCGTAAAGGTTCCGCTGGCGGAAAATAGCAGAATAAACGCTAAAAAACCGCACGAGTGAAAATTCACCGTGCGGTTAAATATGGGGTAGAACGTTTCGACTTGTTCAGTTCCTCGTTCTTGATAGAGTCGTGAAAAATTCCTGTAAAACAAACAGGAGAATTCGACAGTGTCACATTGACAAATTATCGCGACACAACTGTGGTGTTGATCCCATCACCACCACAAAAATTGGCACCGTAATCCTATTTTCCTTCTCCATATACGTAAAATATAGAACGACAGGAACCCTCCCCATGTGTACTGCTTTATTGAACTTCTACTTCAATTGGTTCTCCGACTAGGTTCCACTCTTTCCCAAGTATGCTGAAAGTATGAGTGACAAATACATTTGCTTTTCCTGGATTCAGGGCAGTGATTGTATTTCCTTGAACAGCAACCGTATTTTGGTCGCCTGAAACAAATAAGTTCGTTTCAATGTTATCCTTTCTATCCTCGCGATAGTTCATAAATGCTTTTGCTTGTATGGTTGCCGAATCGCCGACCTTGAGGTTGCGTTTTTTAATCGGAGTTTCAAGCCGAATTGGGACATCTGTCAGCCATTGAGTATAATCTGTGATTGGCCCAATGACCCCTTTTTCTAGTTGATCTCCAAGATGCTGTTCGTTTCTAAACGTCCAATGAAGATTGACCATGCCACGCTGGCGCATGTAAGTGATAAATTCTTCAGACAAACTTCCATAGCTAGCATTTAAGTTCGCATTCATCCGTGAAGCATAATTAAGCATTTTTTGCGCATCGGTTACCCTTCCCTCCGATGTTGCAGAAATTCCCGAAGAATACAAATAGCCAACCCCAATCTCAGGATTAAGTTCATGAGATTTCACCACATCACCGAGGTGGAAGCTTTGCACAAGAACTTGATTTTTGACGCCTTCCTCTTCAATTTCCTTTAAAACTTTTTCAGCGATTCCGGCCTGTTTAATTTCAACGAGCAGGACGACATCTTTTCCTTTAAAGCCTTGTAAAAACTCCCGGAACGTTGGAACTTTCTCGCCTGCAAACTCTGGCCCAAATTTGATTCCCGCATCTAATTGGCGAATTTGTTCCAATGTCATGTTAGATACTGAACCTGTTCCGTTTGTTGTTCGATCCACCGTATAATCATGCATGATGACAAGGTGTCCATCTTTTGTTTCATGTACATCGGTTTCAATTAAGTCGGCCCCAAGGTCATAGGCTAATTGGTATCCAGCCATTGTATTTTCAGGCGCTAAAGAGGGTACTCCTCGGTGTGCAGCCACAATTGGACGCTGGACAATCGTATTTTCTGGATATTGGCTATATGCCTGGACTGTAGCCTGTTCGTCCTCAGCAATAATCCCATCTACCCCTAAATGAATTAAGCGATGAGCATCACTTTCTGTTTCTCCACCCATCCCCCATACTGAAATGGTGCGGCTATGGAGATAATGGACAATCTCTGGTGTAAGCAGCTTTTGTGGAATGACCGCTACCTTGCCATTGTTTTCATGGATGCTTAATGCTAGTTCCTCAAGATCATGTTTATTTAAGGAATTTTTCGTGTATAAAACAGCTCCCCGTGCAGAAGGGATCCCTTCTTTCACTTGCGCAATCATCTTAGCGTTTGAAGATAAAATATGTAGATCCTGAAGAGCCTTCTCCTTAATAAATTCTTGAAGGTCAGAAAGGATATTCTCATTTTCGACCTGGAAAACTGGAATCATTTTTCCTTTCATCGTGTCAATCACTTCGGCTAGTGGTGTTTCGTTTACAACCAATTCTCCCTGGTCGTTTGCATGAACTGGGAGAATGGCAGAGGAAACACCCTCTACATTCTTTATTTCCTCCACCGTATCAAAATTTGTAAGGACTGTTGGTGCATTCACAATCGTTGTTTCTGGCTGGTCCGCAAGAAAAGCTTTTGTACTCTCAATCGGCGGCAATTCCCCTACATTTGTTGATACCTTCACATTATCAAATTGAACCGTTGAACCTGCCGCTTGAAATCCAATATCCCCCTTTGTCCATTGGGAAGCTAAGTCAGTATCGATGACAAGTTGTCCGTTGACAAATTGCTGGACCCGGTTTCCTTTGGCAACGATTTTCAAGTGGTAGCTCTTATTAAACTCAAATGGCTCTGGATAGAATGTTTTTACAGGCACTTCCCATCGATTTCCTTCATTGCGTATCGCAAATTCTAATCCATTTAAAGCGTTTGCTCCTCTTCTTATCGCAAATTGATAATAAGGATAATTTTCACCTTGAACACGATACATCATCGAAGCCCAACGTGTATCCTCAACAGCAGCTAAAAAAGTCATATCCGCTTCAAAAACATAATCCCCAGTCTCTTCTTCAAGTGGGATAATCACACGACTAGGCTTTGAAGTGGCAGGAGAAGTTAACTGCAATTTCCCATCTATAATACTTGCTTGCCCCTCGACAAGTTTCCAACCATTTGGTAAGGCTTGTCCTGTTAATTGATCAAAATTTTGCTCTACTAATACATTTTCCAATCCATTTGCCTGAACAGGCGTACTGATCCCTGACGGAAAAGAGCTGATTCCAATTGCCATTACACTCGTTAAAACAAGCGGATAAACCCTTCTTCTTTGTTTCCTGTTAACTGACATAAAAAAACCTCCTACATTTTCTCGTTTTCATATGTCACATTATGACAAGGAATCATGAAGTGAATATTAAGGGGGTGTTAATATTCGTAAATTATGAAAATTCAGTAAAAAAGACCTATTAAGAACGAGGTCAAAAGACCTATATGAACAGGCAGCTTACACCCTGTCGCGAAAGTAGACAATTGGGAGTGTCACTGAGTCATCTAGTAAAAACCGCACGAGTAAACGTCCCCGTGCGGTTAAGGATTGATAATACGCGATTCCTTTCTACAAACTTCGTCACCACACGGTTGGTGGCAGCATAGCCTTAACGCAATATTGATATAAACGGGAACCGTCCCCAAGTTATGAAACTTTTTTATTTCTGACATAAACATTCCGCAGATTTTGATAAATCGATTCAATTGTTTCCGCAAAATAGACATCAGAAAATTTTTCAACTGACTTGACCGCTCCATGGGACAATCTTTCTTTTTCAAGGTCATTGGATAAAATACTATCCAAAGCTGATTGAAGCTCCTGTTTGTCATGAAAAGAGAACCCGTTTACATTGTTTTCAAGCACACCGTCTAAACAGCTGTCCGCCTTTGCCACAACAGGTAAACCAGAAGCCAATGCCTCAATATAAGTGAGACCTTGTGTTTCACTTTGAGAAGCGCTAATAAAAACATCTCCTAATTGATAGTATTCCCCAATCTCAGCCCATGGCTTTTCACCAACAAAGAGGATTTGTTCCTGAATTCCCAGACTCCTGGTCATCTCTTCTAAATCCACTTTAGCTGGTCCATCGCCAATAAGAACAAACTTCACATCCTGCCTTCGATGCAAATAGGAAGTCAATGAATGCAATAACTCTTCAATATTCTTCTCTTTCGCTAATCTACCAACATATAGAAGAACTCGATCATCTGGTCGTATTCCTATTTCCGCTCTTCGTTTTATAATGGTAGTCGGTTTGTAATTGGTTTTAGAAAATTTACTCAATGTAATCCCAGTAGGAATCACAGTAATCTGTTGCTTGACCTGATAAGTTAAAAGCAAATTCTTCACTTTTTCGGTGGGGACAATGACTTGCTCAACCGCATTGCAGAAGTTCGCACTGAAGATTCTAACCGCCGTTTTAGCAATTGGATTGAGTGGCGAAAACTTGACGATATAGTGTGTATACTCTTCAAAAATGGTATGGTACGTATGGAGAAGTGGAATTTGTAATTCTCGAGCAATGGCTCTGCCAAAAATACCTAGTGAAAATTCAGTATGTGTATGGATCACGTCCAACTGTAACCTCTTAATCTTTCTCGCCAAGCCTGGATGATAGAACACTCCTATACGCCAGTCCTTCGCGAAGGGCATACTAGGAACACGAAAGACATTTGGCTCATCCTTCTTCGCCCTAGGGTCGGCGATTGTAAAAACAAAAACTTGATGTCCAAGCTTTTCAAGATTCTCTTTTAACATACAGACCGATGAAACCACCCCATTTATCTGTGGAAAATAGGTATCGGTAAAAAGGCCAATCCTCATCTACAACACTCCCCTTAACTTTCATAGGAAAAATACCCTTATTTTATTGTAAAGGAGAGAGTTTTGAACCATATTAAGCTAGTTTAAACTTTATGTAATTTATTGCATCATCCTATGTAAATTGCCCACCCTACCAGTATCAGTCCGTTCCATTTTGGAATCCTGTTTTTTGCACGGCCCGATATAAAAGGTGGGCAGCCACAGTCAAAATATTCCGCTTTTCCCGCTCCTTCCACAAATCAAGCAGGAGCTTCTCCGTTCCGTCAAATTTCCCCACATCCGCAAACGATAACAGCTCAGAAAGATATGAAATTTTCCCGGATGACTCGAGGTTAAGTAAGGTGGTTAAGTGAATCAAATCAATATGCTTGCCGTTTTGAGTGAACCCCACCATTCTTCGCATTAATTCTTTATGTCGTGCATTTTCAAGATATTCAGGTTGATTCACCGTATCCTTGAATAAGTACTCCGCCTTCATCAAGCTTCCTAAAAACGTTTTTTCAGCGATACTCATCATTCTTCCCCTGCTGTTAGATCGAGGACAAATTCACCCGGGATTGCTCTTCCCGTAGGAAACGATTGCGTAGATGGCCTTGATTGATGCACAGGCTTTTGGTTCTCCTGATAAAAGTCAATTTCCTCTACCGTCAGCAATGATTCATTTTCCCAGTTTTTCAGAATCCCAACCACATAGTTCAACCTTCGCTTGTTATTGGCACAGGCAATCTCCATCGCTTTTAAAATCACTACTTTCGGCTGTAAAAAGCTAGAATCCTCTAACCAAGCCAACAGCTGCTGTTTGCCGTTCATGTTCGAGAACCCGAATCCATTCTGGTCCCAAAACTCAATAATCTCTTGAACGTCAGCGATCTTTTCATCAACCCGATCGAGATCCACCTTGTCTGGATTCTTCTCTATATTTTGAATAAAGACTTGTTGTTGTTTTTCTTTTTCTTTTTCTTTTTCTTTTTCATTTTCATTTTCATTTTCTTTTTGCCCACGTATCGTAAAACGACTCGGCAACGTATCGTCACCCACTTCTTCACCAGCAGGTATAGATGGATGATTTTCCCCTTCGTCTCGTTGATCCTTGTCAGAAATCATCTCTTCTCTTTTATAAAAAGATTCATATAGCTCGTGAATTTCCTGTTTATGTATCGACTCCGCAACAAACTGGATAAGCGAAAGATCCTCAACCTCTTTTAATTCAGAAAGAATACAATCCATAATTGGTTTCCCACCTTTATGGAGATTATCCTTTCCCCAGTTTTTAATCGCGAGTTCTCTAGTTTCAGAATTGTAACGAATCAACTTGTGATGCTGAATGAAACGCTCCATTAACGAATGAACACTCTCAATCGAATAGCCCAAATCAAACGCCATTTGTCTTTTGGTAATTTTATAGATTCCGATTTGAGTCGTATAGGGATTCGTAAGCAGATAAAGATAAAAATATTTATCCTCTGGAGTCATCGCCTCCGATAAAATCGGATTCCTCCAAAACTCAGTCTGCACCATACGGTATTTTGCCATTCTTGACCACGGTCCTTTCCATTATGAAAATTGCTTTCAATGTTGATATAGGGGTTAATGGGCAATACCGGACAGGATGGTTTTTATGAAGTTGTGAAGATTTTATGACAAGGTGGAGTAGGACCTAGCTAGAAAATCTTGTGCCTATAAAAGTTCATCATGCCAAAAGCACATTGGTCATTAACGACATAAAACCGCACAAGTGAATTCACCGTGCGGTTAATATAGACTAGAAACAATTCAGTCGTTTAGTGCAGTTCCTTGTTCTGGGTTAAGACTTGAAACATTTCTGTGTGAAAATAATCAGAGGGGTCTAAGGTACAGTTACAAATAAATCATCGTTTTTAACTAGAACATCATATATAATATTCGTGATTCAAAAAAATGTATTTACACAAAAAAATAAACTCCTATTGTAGAGTTGTTGACTTTGTTTAGTTCCCATAACAAACAATTCTTCTACAAAGGAGTTTTCACTTTTGAAATGGAAAATATAGGCCGTGAAAAACTAGTTTGTCAATGCCTTACTATTCTTCTGGCTGAGGATTTTGATTGTCCAATGATACACTACGGAAAGAAATCAACTACAAAAGTCTTATTTGAGTTATTAATAAATATGACAGTTTTTATTTCATCCTAGATAAGTGAGTCTTATAGCATCTTCATCAGTAAACTCTATCCTTATTTTATCTCCCACTTTTGCTTCCATCCTATCCTTTAACCAATACCCCAACGCTCTCATGTCCCCATCTTTGTAAAAATTCTTAGCAAATTCTTTTGAAGGTCCTTGTGTTCCAGTTGCCTTTAAAGGACCATCAAAAAAACCATCGGAAGAAGAACAAGCAAATACCTCTCCTGTTTTAATATTAAAATCCCTTGCATTCTCTATGCTAATAGGCAAATAAACCTCAAAAGGATTTCTTTTTCTTACAATTCTAGAATTACCTTCTGTTCCCCAATTTAAATGTGCTGATTTTAAAGTGACATTAAAATATCGACCAGTTCGAGGCATCATTATTAAAGAACTCCCTCCTTGAAATTTTGTTGGAACAAATTATTTGATAATATAAAATTAAATTGATTAAATTCGGAGTAAAAATAAAGCCCCAGCTTCCTTAATGTCATATATATCCCAGTGCAGTTTTATATGATTATCCACAACCGGTTAACAAAGAAAACGACTGAAGAAAGTTAATCCTCTCTTTTCCACTATATATTATACAATTGTCATTTGTCCAAAATGGTTAATTATCATTTCTTCTATTTCTGATTGTGTCCATTTTGGGCCACGAGGATCGACCGGATAATCTACGCCAGCCATTGTTTTTAAAATAGCCTCTACTATAACTTGGGCAGCTTTCGGTGGAACTGCCATTCCAACTTGTCTTCTCACCTTTTCTCTACTTCCCTCAAACACAAAATCATCTGGGAAAGTTTGTAACCTCGCTCTTTCTCGATTACTCAGCGCCCTATGTTCTTCCCAATGATAAACATGGGTTCCCCCACCACCACTACCAGTAACTGTATATGAAGGCTGATTTCTATCAAGCCTTCTATAAATATTACTTAACCTTGCTCCCCTAACATTTAAACGGTGTTCTTCTGGGATCTCTTCTGACCAGGCATTTTCTCCTTCTGGAATATACCTTAGCATGGTTGTTACACGTTCATTATGAACTGGAATTTCGTGATTAACTGCATCTTCCGGAATATTCATTAAAGCATGTTCAGCAGTAATAAAATTATTTAAATGAGTTGGTGCTGGTATTCGAAACACACGCTCAATATCATTTCTAATTCCAACTATAATAATACGTTTTCTAGTCTGAGGAACACCATATTCTTCAAATTTGTATAAATGAGGATAAATCCTATAACCAGATTCAATTAAGTCTTTCATGATTTGTAAAAAAGCACGCCCCTGATTTGCACTTTGTAAACCACCAACATTTTCAGCAATAAACCATTGCGGACGATGATGCCTTAAAACTTGCACACCATGCCAGTATAATCCCCCAAAGTTACCGTCCATTCCTCGATGCTCACCAACTACTGAAAAGTCATTACATGGGAACCCAAATGCAAAGGCATCAATAGGAGGTAATGTAGTAATATCCAAATCTTGAACGGGACCACAAATTACTGTTTCAGGTCGTTCAGGACAAATATTCCTCCTATATGTTTCACATGAAGTCTCATCAAAATCATTGGCCCATTCATGTCTAACCCTGAATTCTTCTCCATTTTCATCAACAAATCTAGCATTGCTGGCTCCCCAAGCTAAACCACCGGGACCGTTAAACAATTCCCCTTTTCTATATATAGGCATATTTTAAAACCTCCAATAACTTAATAAAAAGAATTTCTAGCTCAAACGCAAATGGCAATTTTGGTTATTTACCAGTTTTAACACGCCCCATATCGATATGGTTAAGAAAACAATATTTTACCACAACACTACACTCAAATGCACTTTAATAATATCTTCGTTTCTCAACCTTTGTGATAAAACAAATCTCTTTAAAATCAGTACAGGTGAATCCAACTAGATATTCTATAGATTTTAATTCTTTATAAACTCATAATTATTTTCTTGTTTTAACTCTAGTTAACGTCGCGTTACAGTAGGGGGTACATGACTAAATATGTTCATTAGTCTTATCTTAATATAATAATGAATACCCAATGTTATCCTCATTGTATGAGTCCCTACATTAGTTATTTTAGGTATTTTAGGTATTTTAGGTATTTTAGGTATTTCAGCAGCCGTTTGAAGAGCTCTATAAGCTTGGGTGGGTGTAATATGTCCTGTCCCTATCTAGAAGGAAATAACCACTCCTTATCACTCATTTTTATTCCGGTACCTCCTCCACTTTAAGTAGAAGAATATCACTTATCCTCAATCAGGTAATTAAGAGCAAAAACAAAAATAAAAAAATTCCTATAAGCATAAAATCATAATAAAGCGTCTTTCATTTTTTCATAGTAATTGTATCAAATAAAATACATAATTTTGCAAACCCGACACTCTCGTTTTTTTATAATGAAATAAAAATAAGGGTATAGAATAATTACTATTAATTAATAAGCAATCGAGTATGGTTAATATACTCTTCGAAACACGAGTAATACATAATAATTAATTAAATAAATAGAAGCAGGGATAATCTACATTAAAAAAACTTTTTCTGTAAGATTCTTACTAAGTGATTTTTTGCTTAAAATTCGAATAATTAATTTGGTGGTACAGAAAACCGTAAAGGTTCCCTCATATTATCTTTGGACTCAATTATGTAATTTAGAGAAAAATGGATGTGAATGAAAAGTTGATTATAAGCTGATTGGAAAATGCTATATTTTAAAGAGGGGGTGACTGATAAAAACAAATAGGAATAGCAGATTGCATTGCGCCTGACAATCCATGCTAACAAGGATCATAGTACGAATCTTCTTCGATAGTTAGGACAGAACCAGACTCCAATGGTATTACACCTTGAATAACAGTAAAGGTTAACCCCTCACTAGACAAAGTGGCCTATCAGGAGTAGTGGCGAATGCCGAGATATTGAAACTCACTACTTTAAGTACTGATTTGTAAAAAGTACCTACATTACCCTGAGTAAATGAAATGAAATCAGCGATTTATCGCTGATTTCATTTCATCGAAAGTACCCTGAAATATAATGGAGAAATGATTATCCTATTTACGAAAAAGGTATAAGAACTATAGTGCTTTCCACATACTTACATCATCGTTTATTGTACTCGTATAAAAATAAAATTTGACTTGGTTACTTACTTTGTTATATAAAGGATATTCCGCATACTTTTTGGAATAAATTATAGCTAATTTTTAGATAAATGTGGAACAAAGACACCCATATCCTTAAGGTAAGTATTAACCCATAAAATCAATTTTTCTTTTGCCTCTATCGGTAATAGTATATCCCACATTTCAACAGCTCCAGTTAAATTAAAGTACTGAGCGGTATCTCGCACAAGATTACGACGCTGTTTTGCAGTTAAATTTTGAATTATCTCATCCTGCTCCAGTTTACCAACGTAATCTAGCATTTCAAATAACGCCTTCATGGCCACTTTGTTACGAGATAGATATTTGTTTTCGATTGTTTGTCCAGCTAAATCTTGATCTTCTAATAATAATTTTGTATATTTGTAAGGGTCCTCTAATGATTCATCATAAGTTAACTCGACATACCACCATAGTCGTGATAAACCATTACGATACATTGCTTTTTGTCCAAAGTAATATCGTGTTTTGATGAATTCTATTGGATCTCCCTGAGCTTCCTCAACAGGCCAACGTTCACGCATATACTGCCAATATTCCGTATGCGTTAACAAAGTCCAATAGTTTTGGTCTGAAGCTAAAGTATATGGTAAATCTTTATAGTATGTGTATATACGAATAGCATTATCTAAATCATCGGCACTTCGTACTTTTAAATCTGTAACTTTTACTTGAGCAGAATTGGAAGACTGGACATTTAATTCCCGCCCTAACCAAGATACATCCGATTTATACAGATCCAAATTGCTTTGAATATTGCCTTTTAACTCTAGTAGTTTGGTATGGTCCAAATATAACTTTGTCATTCTATCATCCATCCAATCAGGTTAATTTATTCGCTATCTAGTAAAGCACTTAACGAATTAAGGGCTTCATTTACAACATTTCCTAAGATTTTATGAGCAATTACAGATGCGCCAGTTTCATTAATTGTTTTTGGATCAATCTGAAATTGGTTTAGTTGAAATAATATTGAGTTATACCATTCACTATCTTGTACTGGATCGTCACTGTTCCCTTGTTCAACTTCGCATATATAAGTTAAAGCATCTATTAACGCTGGTAAATAATACATCGTAATTAATAATGCGTTTACTTGCTCATAGCGCTGAATATAAGATATTTGTTCAAACACATTTGGCTGTAAGTAGATATCAATGGTTCCACTACCAAAAGATATTTCATATGGTTCTGGATTCTCCCCTTCCGAAGCACGAAGGTTAAAAATTGATTTAGTAGGAACAATTGGGTCTTTTTCTATTGGTAAAGCTACACCGGGTGCTACTGCTAAGTACATTCCTTTTTTGAAAGTTAATGTTACTCCGTTATAATCCTCATGTAACAATTCATTTTTATAATCGAAGATAGTTGAATTAGCAACTACCATAAAACTAACATCTACTAGTTTACTTAGTTTTTTTTGAGGAATACAAAAACTGAATTCTCTACTTGTTGTAGAGAATGCTTCACGATACATACTAGCCGTACATTCTATATGAGTAACAAATATTGCTTCATGATTATCAATTAACCCCTGTAATCGAGAGTTGTTGAGTTCAAATTTTACTTTGAACTCAACAATCCCCTCATTTTGAGGAGTTACCTCAATCAGCGTGGCTTTAAATGTGCTATTTGTATAATCATCATTAAATTCTGCTAACACAGGATGAGGATACGCTGTCTGTTTTATTTTCATACTGTCTTTACCTCCAAGGAATAAGGTGCTAATTCATTCAGTGTCACTTGTAATTCACAACGGTCTTCTTTTACAAGCTCAAGTGGGCCAATCAGATTGTCTGTCAATGAAACTGACATTAATTGATTACCCTTTCTAAGCTTTACGTTTTTCAATGAAATATCTACAAATCTCCCATTTTCACCCTTTGCTTGAATTTGCAACTTAACACTTCCAGCAACTTTCGGGGTAATTACTACTTTATAGAACCCATTAATCTCATCATAAATCGAGCGTACCGTTGAAACATCACCTTTCCTCTCTTTGGGCGGTTTTGGATTTGGGTTTGGTGGGGTTGGATTTGGGTTTGGATTTTTATTGCGTTTCTTTTTCTTAGTTTTTAATATTTCCCGTTGGGAAAATGAAAGTGGTACAATTTTAATAGACTTAATTTTTTCTTTTAGTGCCTCATCGCTAATCTCAGCCAAAGGTTCTGATTTATCACTCTTTTTAGGCAAAATTTGTTCTACACCTATTAAATCGATTGATTCCTTTTTAATTTTAGGAGCAAGCTCATGAACATTTTTCGAAATCCATTTATCGATTTTTTCAATGATCTTTTTGATTTCTTTATTTTTTTGCAATTCTTCATCCTCTGAGTTTTCATTAATATTCACATGCCAACCTTTATGTGTAGCTGTTTCGGTCTCAGATAATTTTTCATTTAAATCTGGACCTTTTATAGTTAAGAAACCTGCAAACCGCACTGGTGGTTTTCTAAAGTTGTCTTTGTTGAAGATTTTCATACCCGAAGATCGGTTCATAGAAATAGTGTTACTGAACTCGTCTCCTTTAGCTAAATAAAGTAACACAGGCTGTTTTTCAACTACACCATTAATATTTATATCAAGAGTATAATCCTTCCCCTTAGTTAATGCTGTGTAAAACTCTTTAATAATATGTTGTCCAGAAGGTTCATCCCGACAAATTTCATCAATAATGCCAGGGAGAGTTTCTTTAGAAATTTCTCTTCCATCTACATTGACTATAAGCTTTTCTTCATGAAATGCTAAAAGAAAGTTTTCAACAATAACTTTAACAAAATTATCTTTCCACTTTTCATCAAAGTTGAATCCAAAAATAAACTTATCTGTACCAACTTTTTCCCGTTTAAACTCATCCGGTAGGGAAGATAAATTTGTAATTGGTTTATATCCTTCTTTTATTCCAAAGTAGATATTTTCGCGATACTTTTTTCCTTCTTTTTTATAAGTAGCAAGTTTTGCTACTCCTTGAAATCCAGTTTCCCCTTGTTTGTTAAGAGTTCCATACAAAACCATATTATATTTCGAGGCTAAGAAGGGAGCGTGCTTCCCCAACCCGCGTGAACCATTAGACCCGGCTGGCTTATCAGAGTGTCCGCTACTTTTCACTAAGGAATTCCAGGTACCTTCGTCATCACTAGTAACATCACTTAAGCCAATTGTATTAAAATCTCGAACTCCTAAAATAGCTAATTCCTCTTCATGATCTATCGAATGATACATTTTTTCGTAGTGTTTATAAGTTTTCGGGTCCTTTGCCCATGTATCTCTAATTGCTCCAACAATTCCAGAAAACCCCTCTAAGTCAAGGAAATTTTCTTCTTTTTTCAATGTGAACTTTTTAAACTCTAATAGAACTGGTCCATCTTTTTGAGGATCTTTAGCATCAAGTGCATCTTGTGTCAATTCTCTTGGAACATGATATAAAGGGTTATCTTTAAAGTTTTCAATTCCTGCATGATTCAGTCCGCTTCTTGAATTGTCTGCATTTTCAGCAGAACTCCAGCCAATTTTATTCTCTATCATTTCATACACCTCTTTAATTATTTACGAAATTTAAATGCCGTAGCTTTGTCTTTTTCTCCATCATTAAATTTAGCTTTTAATAAACGTAACTCTTCATCTAACTTAGATAATATTTGCCTTACATGCTCATCGGTATAATCATAATTATTACGATTAGCTAAGTTACCAATTAATCGTATTTTCTTTATTATTTCGGTAACTCTCTTTTCAGCCAACTCTTCAAACTTCTCTCTTTTCTTATTTTCTATCATATTATTTTTCACCCCTAGCCAACAATCTTAATATATATCGAGCATTTAATATATTTATATTATAACAGTGCGCACAAATTTATTCAATTATTTTTCTAAAAAAATTACTATATTTATAATATGTATAATATATTTGTTGTATTTAGTTGTACAAAATCGATTATCCGTAGTAATTGAGAAGTCATCACCTAGCTTGAAAATTTATATATTATAAATTATGGAGGCACTGTCTCAATGATAGATCCAAATAAGGAACAAATTGTCTACTAATGTATTTTAGGAGGGTTAATCTCAAAGAGAGAAACCAAGAATAACAGCAACTGACCGTAAGTAAATATAAAAATATGAAGTAAACAGATAGAAATCGAAAAATCCAACCCTAATGTACATACAGGGAGCTAATTCATAAGCCAGTAGAAATTTCTAGATAAAAAGTGGGATTAGTACAAAGCTAGGGATGACAAAATAAATAAAACAAAAAGTAATGGGTTATATGAATTTCTTTTATTTCAAGGTCCTCATTAATTCCAATAAACTTTATCGTAAACAAAAAACGAATGAGGCCACCCATTCGTTTTTCATCTACTCTTCAATTGTTAATAGCTTTAACGGTATAGCCAAATTCTTCTCCACTTTTTCCCTTACACACAATATGAGTTACTAAATTGAGATGCACTGTTACTCCCCCAAGAACTACTTTGTTTCAATACAGGGACTATTGAGCTCAGTACCCCTCTTCTATTAAGAACTATACTATCACACGGATACAATAGTATTTCTGTATAACCTAAGTTTTAGTTCAATGTATAGATGGACTTGTCCGTTATAAAAAATACTATTTGTTCAGCAAAACCTCAAACTCTCCTTTCCAAATACTCCTGAAGTCCCTTATCACAACAATACACATAACACCCCTTCATCCCACGGGTCATCAATGTTTTATACGTATTTTTCACAAGAGTTTCAAGCGGGTCAGGTTGTCCTTTTTTAGGTTTTGCTGGTCTTGCACCTGTGTCTTTAAATTCATCACGCCGGACAACTAAGGATTGTGTTTTTTTGTCGTAGCCCAAATCTTTTCCTATAATTACCCCGACGTAATCCATCTCAAGGCCTTGGACTGTATGGATGCAGCCTATTTGGTAGGAGCATTCCGGATGAATGGCCCAGTCGATTCGATTTGGATCGTTCCAAGGATAAGCGAAATCATGTTCATCAATGATGACATCCTTAGAGAGATCTACTGCCTTTTTGTTTACATTCCATTTCCATGCATATCCCGCTAATAGCCTTCCATTTCGTTTGTTTACGATTTCCTCTACAAGGTCATGGGGGCTTGATACAAGTTTGAAATCAAAATCTCCTTCAAGCTTTTCATCAGTCTCTTCATTCCCAAAAATACTATCTAGCCATGAAATGTAGTTACCCGACCCTGAGCAACGGTACTGTGACTCAAGCTCGACCATATGAACCTCGGCCCCTTGCTTTTGGGCTTCTTCTTTGATGAGCGCTACATTGCCAATATCCTTTTTCGAAATCATTTGAAGGTCATCAACAAAGAAAACACTTATTTTAGAAGCACGGATGATTTGCGTCGCTTGATTTTCGCCCTCAATTTTCTTTTTCATATGACCATGCACTTTCAGCCGATGAGCTTCATCACAAATTAACACATCCAAATAATCATTCGGAGTTTCTACATAGGAAGCTGAACTTTTGAATAGGTCTCTTACTTCGACGTGCCCTGATGCCCCTATTAATTTTTTTCGTAAAATTTCCCTGAACGATTGATTTGGGGTAATGTACTCCACATAGGCACTCGTTTGCAGGATACTGCTCATCAGATTAAGGCCAATCACCGATTTCCCAGTACCAGGTCCGCCTTGAATGATAATTACATGCTTTTGGTCCGTTTGCGTCCTTATTTGGTTATACTTGCTCATTACTTTTTCATAAGCGACTTTTTGCTCGTCTAAGAGTACAAATTCTTGATTGCCATCGATGAGGGAAGCAACCGTATCAACCAATTTTTTTGATGGCCGGATATTCCCATTTTCAATTGCTTCTGCAATTTCCTTCCCATTTCCCTCTGAAACTAACTCTTTAATATTTTTCGCCAAATCTCTATCATTGAACTGAAAATAAATTGGAGATTCGTCTAAATACTTTTTATATCGATTATCTAACAGGGGTTCGGCTAATGTATCCTTGATATAGTTATGTAAAAATGCATATGACTTCAAAGAAATTGTTGAATCATCATACAGAGATTCATTAAAGTTCTGAAGATACTTTTTATAAGAACTTGCCTGATAAGAAGGGTGTACTGTCTCCCTTTCCCTTTTACCTAGAAAAGTCCTAACAATTCCGTCCCCCTCAGCTACTTTTGCTTTCTGCCATTGCTTAAGTTCAATAATCACTGCATTTTTATTGCCTTTGGCATCCTTCCCAGCAATTAAAAAATCAATTCGTTTCTCCGTGGATGGAAGTTTATATTCAAGCAGTACATGAGTATCTTCTTTTATATTTGCATCCCGGAGTACACGAGCCATCTGGGGTAAAGAATTTTCCCAAGACCGCAATTCACTATCAGAAACAACCTTGTTCATCTTAGTGAAAACATTTTCTTTCAGGACATAACCAATTTTCTTTTCATATATATGACTCAAAAAGCTAGAAGACTTTTCATTGTATATAATCATCGGCCATTCCTCACTTTATCTGAACAGGATATTTCACTTCATTTTTCTTCATCTTTTTCAACACTTCTTCTTCAAGATTCACGTCCATTTTATCAGCTAATTGGATAAGATATATTAACACATCAGCCATTTCCTCTTTTATATTCTGTTCTGAGTCACGAACAGCTTCAGCACTACTTTTCCATTGGAAGTTCTCTAGTAACTCATTTGCTTCAAGTGAAATAGAAAGCGCTAAGTCCTTTTCATTATGGTATTCTTTCCAACCCCGTTGATCTCGAAAGTCAAGTATCGTTTGCCGCACCTTATCCAAATCACTCGCTCTATCCATCCTACTCATTCAGTAAATTTATCCTATTTAATTTTACCACTTTTCTTAAATCTAAGTCGATTTAAGAAAAAATGGGGTAGCCCCCCTCGAAGTAACTCTTTACTCCACCGGGGGACTGACCCCAAAATTATCCTTTAATATGTTATCCCTTATTTCATGAAAGAGGACACCATGATGAACTTGTAATTTAGTACCCTTAACACCACTAATAAAGCAAGTAAGTTCGTACTTTTCGAAATGTTTTTGGCGCCAGAGTTTATCTTTTTCTCGTAGGAGATTTTATCAGGTAAGTATAGGCTATTAATCTTAGAAGTAACAAGAGATATAAATGGGCCGATTATTGGTGTTTTTAACCTTGAAAAATCATTTATAATCAGTACACAAAGGAACAAAAATAGTTTTTTGTTCCTTTTGTTATTTAATAAATCATAGATTGTATTTTACTTTTCTCATTTGAAAGGCTGTATTTCCTCCCTCTAATGTGTTTATCACTGACTTTTTAACAGAAGGATTATCAACAGAACCTATACAATCATCAACTATTGAGCCAATTCCATCAATTTCTTGCATTACAATAATTAACTCTGCATCTCCAAATACCGGGATATTTGCATTATGACTAGCAAAAATAAATTGTCTATTTAACTTATAATCTCTTAATCCATCAACAAAGTTATTTGCTATATATGCATTATCCAAGTTATCTTCTGGCTGGTCTATTATTAAAGGATCATTATTATCTAACATTAAGATGTTTAGAATTGCAGTACATTGTTGTCCCTTAGAAAGTTTATTAAGTGATTTAAAATTTTCCCCATCGGAAACCCCTCCTGCAGTATTTAACTTAACATCTATGATATCTAACAATTGTACTAGTTCAAGTTCTAACTTTTTTTCTAAAGGCAACTGCGCAATTATATCTGCCTTTGATTTAGTAATATTATACTCGCTCATTAGTTTATTGCTACCTTGATTAATATGTTCAATAAAGGATGGTAAAGAGAATTCTTCTTGCTCTCTTATCCAATTTAAACTCTTTGATCCTAATCCATCAATATCAGATAACTTTTCAATTAATTCTTCTCTATTTTGTTTTGGATGTACTTCAACTTGGACTTTTCCTTTGAGTTTTCCTTTATTAATTTTCTTTACTGCTTTTCTTAAAGCGTCAAAAGAATCATCTTCATTTTTTTTCAACTTTTCTAACAAGGTCTTCCTACCTTGAATAACCTTTTCTAATTCTTCCTCAATTCTTGTTGATTCGTTTTTACTTGGATTAATACGAGCAATTTCCGAAACAGTCTCTCGATACTCCATGGCTATTTCAGGCCCAGTCTTCCCATTAAATCCCTCTAACGATTTGATTGATAACTTAATTTCACCTTCGGATCCATTTTTTATTTCTTGCCATTGTTCGTTAATTTCATCAATCTTCCTAGCAGTTTCTTTGACTAATTTTTCATAATAATCTTTCAATTTGTTTAACTCCAAGTTAAAGCCATTTATTATCTCGTTAATAGTAATAAATTTTTCTGAGTTAGGTGTCTCTTTTATAAAATCGTCAGTAAAAGGTGTATTTACCTCAAAAATTTCTACTTTGTGTTCAGTAATTACCTCTAAAGATTTCTTTAGGTATTCTTCTTCTGTAGATAAATGTTCTATTGCACTCAATTTAGCAGAAATACCAGTATCCTTAAAAAACTTTACCTTTTCCTCAAGTTTAGGTAATTTAGAGACCTTATTGGATACCTCGTCCTTCCTTTCCATTTTATCTAGAAGACTTACGGCATTTTGTTTTAGTTCTTTTATAATTGCTTCTCTTTCTAAATGTTTATCTGTTTGATTTGGAAGAAATCTATGTAAAATACTTAATTTAGCCTCTTCATTTGAAACTAACTCAATAATTTCATTTTGACCAAATATTTCAACATGAGGTAATATATCCTTTACACTTAAGTTGGAAACGGTTCCATCGACATTCTCTATAACACATGGATCCTCGTATCTTTTTATAATCTTATATTTTTCCCCGTATCTTTGATTTGAAGTAACGTGCAACTCAATTCTTCCATTATCTAATCCTAAGTTTGCTTTTACTAATTCCTTAAAATATTTTATTGAATCAGCACTCTTTGGTTCACAATCTAAAGCATATCTAATGAGTTCTAGTAAAGTAGACTTACCAGTTCCTCTACCACCTATAGTAGTATTTAAATTTTTAGATAAATCAATTGATAATCCATCGAGATATCCTCCAAAAATCTCTATCTTGTCAAGACTACTATGATAGTGTTCATTCTGATCATATGAAAGTTTTACTCGTGCAGAAGGGTCTCTAAATGCCTCTTTAAAACACGAGAAATTTAACTCGGACATCTTTACTAAAGAATATGAATTTTTTTCAAGTAAGTCTTCGGGTTTACAAACATCCTTAGCATTAATAAAGGCAAAAGGAGTATCCTTTTTATACATTGGTTCCTTATTTTTTATAATATTTATATTTATATATCTAGGGTCTACCTCTTCTAGGCTATGCGGTATTTGCGCTGCTCTAAGTCGAACATCTTTCCAGACATGATTCATTTGACCCAATCTCAAAATCCCGTTGTCACTCGTTATATGTGCAGCATACCAAAAGCCACCAAGTTCATCTTCAACTAATTGGGCAATTTGAAGACATGATAACTGACTGGTAATACACCATTTTCTACATCTGTAAGCCCTAATCTACCTAAATATCTGTTTAACTGTTCTGGCTTAGTATCTTCTGAGAATAGACAAACAATATGAATTTTCTCAGCAGTGGCTATTTCAAACCCCGGAAAAACAGTAATACCATTCTCATTTAATAAATCTCTTAGTCTCTCTGCTGTTTCAATGTTTCCATGATCGGCTAATCCTACTACTTTAATATCTTTTGATATACAATTTTCTAGAATTAATTGGTTATATTCTTCCTCACTTGTATCATGCTTCCCACCTCTATAGGCAACATAACTATAGGGGTTTACTTGCAATGCACACTTATAAAATTCAGCATACTTCTTCATTTTTAGCCCTCCTTCTACTAATAATCACAGCATTTATTCCATTATATAACAAAATGTGCAATCTTTTTACCTACCCCTTTAAACCTTTCTAGACTACTAGTATTATTTATTAAATTTCCCAATTACATTCCTCAACCTCCTATATAATGGTATATTATAATTAGGAAAATACTAATATTAGTGGGAAAAATGGGAGGTTTTTTTTTGGACGATAATAATATCTATGAATCTATTGACGCAATAAAAGAAGAGTTAGAAAAGTTAAATCAAACTCAGGTTAGAATAGCATTATTCGGACAACCGGGCTCTGGAAAATCATCATTAATTAATGCGCTAATTGGTGAAGATGTAGCAAGAGTTTCTCAAGAAACTGATACTACAATAAGTGAAGATCCATATAAATGGGAGGATTTAATCCTAACCGACTTACCGGGTTATGGCACCAAAAATTTTCCTGCTGATTCTTTTTTTGAAAGATTTGATGTGCTTAGTTATGACATCTTTATTTGTGTATTTTCAGGTAAATTTAAACAAGAAGATACAGAATTTTTCAGGAGACTTCATAAAGAAAATAAAAAGTGCATTTTTGTTAGAAATTCAGTAGACAGTATGTTTGAGAAAGGGAAAACAATAGAGCAACTAAAGGAAAATGTTACAAACGATGTTAGAGAACAGGTAGGAAAAGATGTAAAAGTATACTTCACTAGTTGTCGAACTGAAGAAGGACTAGATGATTTAACCCAAGCGATTTATGAAAACTTAAATAGTGTTAAGCAGATAAAATTTTCATTAGATGCAAAAGCATATTCTGAGGATTTTTTAGAAAAAAAGAAAAAAGCATGCTATAAGTTTATTTATTTAGGCTCATCTCTTGCTGCTGCAAATGGAATAAACCCTATTCCATTGGTCGATATCACTGTGGATCTCTCTATACTTACAGGAATTTTTGATCGCATAAGAAAATCTTTTGGTTTAAGTAAAGAAATAATTGAAGATAATAAACCTTTATATAATGAAAGGTTACTTTCTATTGTAAATAATGTCTTAAAATATTCTACTAAGACAGCAATCACTAAATTACTCGAAAAAGTTGCTAAAGACCAACTTGAGCAACAAGCAGTAAAAACAACTCTAAAGCAGATTGGAAAGAGGATACCACTAATTGGTCAAGGTATTTCAGCCACTACATCTTTTATTGTAACCTTTGCAGCCAGCAAGAGTTATTGTAATGATTGTGCAGAAATTGCTACAGCAATTCTAAAAGATAAACTCTATTCCAGTACAAATTAAAATAAAAAAGAAGTAACAGGGAAATACCTCTGTATTCCCCTGTTATTTTTTTGAAAACTAACGTTTAAAATTTGTCCAACCATTCTCTTTTGATCTCCAATTTCACTCGCTGTTTTACCTCTATTTGTTCCAGTTCACACCTATCTAAATACGAAAAAAATAAAAAGAGGGTTAGCCCCCCCCCCTTTACTCACTACTGATCATTTGTGCAATCTTCATAGTCTGTAACTCTTTTTGAACAATGCTTATTGACGTAATACTACTCTTGGATCGTTGAGTTAATTCACTAGGTAGCTTTTCAATCTTATCTATAGAAGCAACTAAATCCTTTTCTAAACTTTCATTTATATCTGCCCCAATTTCAGAACTTCCTTCATTTTCTTTCCAAAACTGAATTGCATCTAGCGTATTTTTACCCATTTCCTGTATTGAAATAAAAAGGGATCTAGTTTTATTTACTGTAGTTAAAACACTTGAAGATAGTTCAAGAACTTTATGAGCTTCTACAGTAGAATTTCTTAAATCTTCAATATGATAAATCAAGTTTGAGTTTAACTCTTGTTCAATTTGGAATAACTGTTCAATGTTTTTTTCCTTTTGATATTCTTCATATAATAAATTTAACTTTTGATGAGAATCACTTATCTCCTGTTTAATAACTGTTAAGTTCTCCAAACGAAATAGTATGCTATCAATTTCATCAAGTTGAATCTGTAGAAAAGCTAAATCAGTACCTATCTTACTTACAGCAGGCTGGCCAACAAAAGTGTTGACCCCTCTAACAACGGTAATTGCTGTACCAAATTTGCCTATTGCATCCCTTATAGGGGCTAAATTTCCTTTTAGCCACTCAGCATTTTCAACTAATAAATTTATATCCTGATTGTAATTATCTAGATCGCTAATTATTTTAGGTAGTTCAGTTTCTATTACTTTTAACGAATTATTTCTAGCTTCATTTACTTGGTTCTTCATAGTATTTATCTCTGTTGGGTCACTAACACTATTGTTGACAGCTATTTGACTAGCTGTATATCCGATTGAACCTGAAATTAACATTGAGGAAATAATTGTAATTGGAAACAAATAACTTTGAAATACCTGTTTCTTGTTAGATACAACCCTCTCCTTCTCCACTTCCATATGCGGCTCCTACCTTCTTGTAATTAATTACCATTTTTGACCTGCACTCCAAATTTTTCTATAAATGTCGAATTACGGACCTTATGTATTTATTATACGACGTTTTTCATGAAAATTTTTGTCAAATTTAACAAATGTATTTGATAATCTAAAAGTGGGCCACCGTAGTCATTGAAAACTCCCCCACCTGGTTTATAATAACCCATGACGAAATACTGTTATTTCAACGTGGGGAGACTGGGGCGATGATAGATTTGAATAAGAAACAAGATGTATTACTAATGTACCTAAGGGAGGGGAAATCTCAAAGAGAGATAGCAAGAGTAACTGGAATTGATCGGAAAACAGTAAGTAAATATATCAAAGAATATGAAAGTAAGCAGCAAGAAATTGAACAATCCAATGATAGTGTACTTACAGGGGAACTAATTCAAGAACTCGTAGAAGCGCCTAAATATAAAGTTGGCATTCGACCAAAGCGAGTAATGACAAAGGAAATAGAATTAAAGGTTATCGGTCATCTTCAGGCCAATGATGAAAAGCGTAGGAAAGGTCTCCGAAAACAGCTAAAGAAACCAATTGATATTTTTGAAGCTTTAGAAGCAGAAGGTGTGGAAGTCAGTTACAGTACAGTCCTACGGACCATTAGGAAAATTGAAAAAACAACCAAAGAGGCTTATGTAAAAGGATCATACGATCCTGGGGACATATGCGAGTTTGATTGGGGTGAAGTGAAACTTAAGATAAACGGAAAGTGGACAAAACTCCAAATGGCATTATTTACTTCAGCTTTTGGAAATTACAGAATGGCATTTTTATTTAACAAACAGAAAATGGAATGTTTTCAAGAGGCACACGCTTTGTTTTTTAATGAGGTTGGTGGTGTGTATAAAACAATGGTCTATGACAATATGAAAGTAGCTGTTAAACGATTTGTTGGTACAGAAAAGGAACCTACAGAAGGTTTATTAAAGCTTTCTATATACTATGGATTTGGATACCGTTTCTGTAATGTACGTCGTGGAAATGAAAAAGGCCATGTAGAGCGTAGCGTGGAAGTGATTCGTAGAAAAGCATTCGCTTTTCGTGATACATTTGAAACTTTAGAGGAAGCAAACCAATACTTGCTTGAGATTTGTAAGAAGCGTAACCGAAAACCACAGCCATCCCAACAAAACCAGACTGCCGAGGAGTGTTTAAAACAGGAACACAAAAACTTCCTCCATCTTCCCCATCCGTTTGATGCAGCACGAATCCAAAACGTGCGAGTCGACAAGTATTCAACGGTAGTCATTGATCAAAGCCACTACTCGGTCCCAGATCATTTGGTTGGCGAAATTATAAAGGTGAAAATCTACTCAAATCGTATTCTATGTTTCTATGAAGAGAAAAAAGTAGCTGAGCATATTCGTCTAACCGGCTGTCATGAATGGAGCTTACAACTAGAACATTACATAGAAACGCTAAAGAAAAAGCCTGGTGCATTAGCTGGTAGCACAGCATTACAACAGGCAGACAAAAAAATAAAAACAATTTATGAAACCTATTATAACAGTCACACAAAAGAATTTATAGAGTTAATGCAGTATTTAAAAGATGAAACTACGCTTAGTGAAATTGAGCAGTG
This sequence comes from Mesobacillus maritimus, assembly GCF_044803185.1. Lineage (GTDB taxonomy): Bacteria > Bacillota > Bacilli > Bacillales > Cytobacillaceae > Mesobacillus_B > Mesobacillus_B maritimus_B. The sequence continues at coordinate 1,731,409 of NZ_CP085225.1, read as the reverse complement.
TATTGAAGAACTTAGAAAGATACATCCAAGCCATGTGACAACCGATAAAATCAAAATCTTATGTGCTAAAAACAAGAATAAAGTGCTCTCCTCTGTTCCTAAATCAAAAGAAACAAAGGATATTAAAGATTATGCCAAGTCGAATCTCAAATTGTATGATGAGTTATTTCAGACAGAAGCAGTAGGAAAAGAGGAGGCCATCGCATGAGTAAGCCAAAGGATTGGATAGAAGATATATTTAACTTTAGTAAGGATTTGAAGCTGCCTATTATTCGTCAATGCGTTCAAGAGCAAATAAAAGAGGCTTCTCAAAAAGATGCCAGTTATGAAGAATTTTTGGCTTTATTATTACAAAAAGAGTGGGACTATCGGCAAGAAACTGCCCAATATAATCGTATCCGTCGGGCAGAATTTCCTTATAAAAAGCACTTGGAAGATTTATTGATATACGAATTACCGGAAGATGCTCAAAAAAAATATAAACAGCTTAGGACGCTAGAATTTATAAAGGAAGGCAGAAATCTAATTTTAGCAGGAAGTCCAGGCACCGGAAAATCGCACATGGCAATTGGTTTAGGTATGAAAGCCTGTGAGGAGGGCTACAAGGTTTGGTTTACAACCGTCCCCTTATTAATTAATCAACTAAAGGAATGTCGTTCAGAAAAGACTCTAAGAGCATTCCAAAATCGTTTTGAGAAGTATGATTTGGTGATCGCTGATGAGATGGGTTACATATCGTTTGATAAAGAGGGAGCTGAATTATTGTTTACTCATCTTTCCCTTCGGGCAGGTCAAAAATCAACTATTATCACAACAAATTTATCGTTTGAAAGATGGGAAGAAATCTTTCAAGATCCAGTTATGACAGCAGCTATGATTGACCGACTGACTCATCAGGCCTATCTTGTCAATATGAATGGTAATTCGTATCGTATGAAGCAAACGAAAGAATGGCTTGAGACGCAAAAATTAATGTAGATTCATCTCGAAGAGATAGATGCAAAATGGAAAAGGAGATTACTAGATGAATATTGTTTCGGTCGAGGAAGTAACCCTTTACTTTCAATCATACGGGTTGAAATGTGATGAAGAACTGGTTAAAACCTGGCTAGACGAGGAAAAAAACAAATCAAATACAACCATCTTCAATGAACAGATTAACGAAGATTACCTCTATACTTTCAATGATTGGTGCAGATGGAAAGGAACTGCTTATGAAGATGGAATTGATGATCAAACAAAAATGGACCGCCTTTTTGAAGAAGTTATTGAACTCAAAAAGGAAATAGAGAAATTGGAAAAGGAAAAAGCTGCATTAGAAGAATCGTTGGGTGTTCTACCCTTTTAAAAAGTAGGTTCCTCTGCCTATTTGGAAAAATTAGGTGGAGGAATTTTAAATGCTTAAGTGGGGGATTTTTCGATTGACAAATACAACAAACTTGCGAATAATTAAATCAATCATTTAATCAAACGATATGTTCTCTACTAAAAACTACTATTCTTAAAGAAATGACTGGATGTAATGTTTATTTCTCAAAAATGTTAATTGCCGTATTAATTGATTTTTATTTAGATGGATGTGAAGGGAAACATAAGGTAAGGAACTTGAGAAAATTATCCCGTTTTCTAATTAAATGGCGAACAGTGACTAGGCACTGTTCGCCATACTTTATCTTTATTTAAAATCGACACTCTAGAGAAATCAGGCTTCATAAATTTGTTTTGGACTAAGTGAATCTTGATTCCAAAATTCATTTAATTTTATTATTAACCCCCCATTCCCAAACTTTATTTTTGATAAGGGATTGTTACCTATACTTAAAGCTGCATATGAAAGAAAACTTAAAATTTCTTTTCTACGTTTATTGAGACACGGGGACGGTTCTCAGGTCCCCATACGGGAGTCGAAGTAAAGTGGGAGAAGGAGTGTGGCTTTACGCATTTTTTTAATACTTATTATTTTTAATATAAATGATTCACTGTGGCTGATGATTAAATGTCATGGCATTGGTAGCATTTCTTTATTTTATATTTTTTTGTAGCGATGTGAAACATGGGGACGGTTCTCAGGTCCCATTCTGGGGTCGAAGTAAAGGAGGAGAATGAGTGAGGCTTTACTCATTTTTTTAATACTTATTACTTTTAATATAAATAATTCACTGTGGCTAATGATTTTAAAAGTCATGGCATTGGTATCATTTCTTTACTTTATAAATTTTTTGTTGGCTGGATAGCGATGAAAAATATGTATTTATGTGGGACGGTTCTCAGGTCCTATTTGGGAGTCGAAGTAAAGGGGGGGGAGAAAGAGTGTGGCTTTAAGCATTTTTTTAATACTTATTACTTCTAATATAAATGATTCACTGTGGCTAATGATTTAAATGTCATGGAATTGGTAGTATTTCTTATTTTCTGGTTAGTGATGAAAAATATGTATTTATGTGGGACAGACGAACCGTCCCCATGTTTCTCCCCATGTTTCTCCCGTGCTCTAGGAACCGCGGGAGGAAGAGGAGAAACAGACGATTGAAACTTTTGAGAATATATAAGCTCAGTTGAATTCGAAATTGATGAGGTTTATGATATATGAAAGGTGTCGGTGCGGTAACACTGGCATCTTTCATAGTATTCCTAACAATGTAGTAGCTAATTAAATTCATTATTACCATATTTTATTTACAACCTGAATTGGTTTAAGAAGACCTACTTTATTAGTAATTATTTTTAGAAATACGAAAAAAGGAAGTATGTACTTATCCTTTCTTTTCTTTTTCTTATTGTAAAAAATACATATCTTATATTTATCTACTATTGTATCTCTTACCAGCAATATCTTCCCAATTAAGTGGGATTGCTCTTGAATAATGAGGATCATTAGGTGAAAGGGGGGCCTTTCTCAATTCAACATCAAGCCCTAAACTTTTACTTAGCTCCATAAACTTCTCGAGGGTTGTTTTACCACGCGATTCTTTAACTACAACAGTCTTCTCCATGATACAACCTCCTTACATAACTTAATTATAAACCCTTTGTAAACCTTCTTCAACAGCTATTTGCTTACTGGTCAGAATATTAATTAACTCCGCAGACAAGTTACCAACTTCAGTCTCTATGCCCCTGTTCTCTAAAGTGAGAACAAAAATACTCTGAGTTCCGTCTGACAACTTTAACTTAATTGTTAAGTACTTCCTTTCTTCTTTGCCATTTTTTACATCGCTTTTACTTGAGTAATTAAATTCATAAAGAGGTTTGTCGTAAATGATCCCTCTCAATATACCTGTTCGAGACAAGGAATTTAACTCATCAATTATTCTTTCCAAACTACTCATTCTTAGTTGTGCTTGTAAGTTTGTCAGGTCTAACAATATTTGGTAAAACGCAAACTCAATTGCGTTTTCTACTGATGCATTCCCCGGTGGGATTTTACTGAGTTTTTGTAATAATTCAATAGATAACTTAACAATTTCTTCGTCTGAGTCATCATCAGTAGTTTTTCTATATAATAAGACTGCTTTTTCATATCTTTTCAATAAATCAGATGGTAATTCAAAATATTGCTGCAACAAAGCATTCTGATTAATGCCCTCCATTGCATATCCTTCTTGATGCTGAATTTTTATTCTAGTTACATCTTTATTACGTTGAATGAAGTAACTATATCTTTGAACAGCAATTACCGAGGAATTTGCTTTTGTGAAATTTTCCAACGTTTCATAAATCATCTCACTTTGCTTAATTCGATTAAGAACCCCAAATTCACGCCACAATCCTCGAGTGTGTTCTCGTAAATCCTGTTCTCTTTTAGCAAGTTCAAGCTTTATTTCATTTATTTGATCTTTTTTTTGTTCTAAGTCCTTTACATGTAACAATTCGACTCGTTCAAATTTTTCATTATGGAAAAGTATTATAAGTGCAATTATCTCTAAAAATACAAATAATATGAAAGCGATTAATCCAATAGAAATATCTTCTATAGTTCCAGCAAAAAATTGTGTAAATAAACTTGCAGCCAAACCAAATAAAGGTAAAATAACTACAGCAATCCAATGATAGATAGTTTTCATAAACGGACTCCCCATGAAAATTAGTGATATGAAAATATATTTCAAATGTTAATCGGAAAATAAGAATAATGAAAGGTAAAACAACACCAAGCGACAAGCACTTCCTAATATCATAATATCGAATTAACTGAATAAATCCATCATTTTTTATTATTTACCTATCCTCTTTCTAAGAAATCAATGTTACATTTCTTAGAAGTTATAATTAAGTTTTCCTTTCCTAACATAACAGTTCACAAAAGCATTATGTGTTTCAGGTATTTTCTTGTGTAAAAAATGTGTAAAATCATTTCAAATCCCACCCTTTTCATCCTTTTTCCCACAAAACAAAAAACACTCGCAAACATTGATAAATCAACATTTGTGAGTGTTCTATCGTTTCTTAATTTAACTCGATTTTACCTAAAGATACCGATAGTCGGGCTCGAAAACACCCTCTTAGGTATGGGTGCCTAGCGCAACCCTAGGAACGGTAGATTTTATTCAAGAATACGACTTTAGGTATTTAGCTATGAAAAATTAAGATTCGGTGCCTGTGCACTACCCGAATAATCTCGTTTCACATTAATGTTTCACAAGCAAAAATAATTGAAGCGTAGCTACATCCCTACGCTTCCTCGCAAGCCATAGCTTCTGTAAATCTATGTAGAAAAGCAGAGTACGTCCCCCTGCTTTTCTACAATGTATGATGACAACAAGTAGCTAGAAAAGGGTGGTCTCATCCTAAGTACAACGTGCTTAGTCTGGCGTCTTTCTAATACCAGCTTATAAATAGAATCTATAAAAAGGGTTTGAAAATTCTTCCTGAACACTACCACTACGGGATTTTTCATAATCCTTTTCTTTAAGTGCTTCTTCAATTTGGTTACTATACCCATCTACATATTGTAAAGCGGCTGCAGTCAGAAGAGACTTTACCTCTAAAGGAGTTAACCACATATATTCATACAATTCCTTGCTTATTTGCTCAATCGTCTTTGCCCCTTCTTTTTGGGCGATAACATCGATCATTTCTTTAATAACTTGGTTCTTTCTCTCATCTCTATCATCGATGGCTTCATAAGTGGACACCGTCCAATAGAAACCGTTGTAAAATCGCTGTACGACAACATAGGTGTCTGTATTTCTAGTTAATATATCAGTTCCATCCTCAGTTCTAACAAGTTTGCCTTTATCATCACGGATATATATTTCGTCTTTTCCCATCCAAACTAGATAGGGGTCTGAATCAATATACAATGAATATTCTGGATTGCTTATGTATTTGTATTCCAGAAAATCAGGATCATTCTCAGAAGGCATTAGCGGCTTTTGCCGGAAAAATTCATGTGCTAGTTTCTGATCAAAAGGGCGCCCCTTCTCCTCATATAGATTCTTTATTTGTTTTCTAATGTCCCTTTCAACAATATAAAAGAGGAATTCTGACTGTGAAGGATGCATGTCAATATCTATGGACCTTTGAAAAAAGGAAAGCTTTTGTCTGTCCCACTTTTCTAAAAGCTGTTTTCTATTCATACGTATACCCTTTCCTTGCTGAAGCTTGCTCCTCTTCTCATCTAAATAGATTCTTCTATCTTGCTTTACAAAATCGAGTGCTTTCTCATATACCTCAAGGAATCTTTCTTTTCTTTGAACCAAAAGACTTTCAAGAAGGTCACTAGCCTCTCTTGAATAATCAAACTCCTTACTAAATTCAGATCCCATTTAACCACTCCTAGGCCATCTTTTCAATGTAATTGGAACGTATTTTAAAAGTAAATTTATTCTATTGGACTTTAGATTCATTAATAGAATGAACATATTTTGTCCTATTTAATAAATCTTAATTGTGTTTGCCATTAGGAACACAACAAAAAAGCTTGTAGGGAAATCCGTTTTCCCCACAAGCCTTCTACATTTCTTTAATCCGTTCAATTTGATTACTCAGATACTCTATCGTTTCGATCTTTCCTCTAGATTCTTTTGCAGAGTTAGTTAACTCTAACAGTTTGTTATAAACAAAGCGCCTGTTTGCTTTGCTTACATTCATCCATTTAAATAAGTCTTCTAAAATCATATCAGTTGAAACAGAAGGGTCACCATACTTGGCTTGAAGGTTTTCCCAACTTTCTCTTATGTCTTTATCTACAGATTCACGTGAGCGAGTGTAAAGGAAATCATCAAGAATCCCTGGTGTTCTAGGCGGTATCTCTTGGGGTTTAGGTTCTAAAATACTTTCTACCCTTGGCGGAATCGTTTTCTTTTTCTTATGATGAAGTGGGCGTTTGTGGTTTTCCTTGTCTTCTTTCATAGTGGAAATAAAGTTGCCCTTATAATCCATAAAAAAATCACCCCTTTAGACTATATTATACGGATATTCATAATAAATTGTAAGTTCTATACGCGGAAACAGGCGGGTAAACTCAATAATGTGATGGTCACAACTTAAACAAGGTTCTCTATCCGTGTACAATTTAATCCAACCTTCGTTATCAGTGTATTGAGAATCAAATATCGTAATTAAATGCTCTAGAATCTTTGACTCAGTGTCCCTCCACCTCTCCATGCTTCCCTTACCTATTTCTCGTCGATCATTTACCTGTATAGCGTACTTACCCTGGCCCTCTATTACAAAATCACTTTCCATAAAGTGACCGCTAGAAACTCTACTATGCGCAACAAAAAATTCGTGTCTGCCATATTTCTCACGGAATTCTTCTTTAATTGTATTTGGATTATTTAGCTTATATTCAGCATACCCAAGATTTCCATCGATAAGCTTTTTACACTCTTTATCCCCAAGCACTAATGTTCCATTATCTAAGTATTTTTGTACGATGGTGTTAAAAGCTCTTTGAGCCATTCCCTGAAATCCCCTAGCTTCCAAGCTTTGATCACAACGGCTTCTATTTGCTTTCATTCATCAATTTCCCCCTACAGCATCCCTTTAAATCAAATAATCAGAAATAATTTTATAAATTTTATAAAAACTAACTGCATATTCTTCAATCTATAATTATATCATTTTATTTCCACATAGTGCATTTTGGAAGAGTTACTTAAAATATAGTTTAGCCATTCCCTGAGTTAGATTCATGTTCCTTCATTTCTTGCTTGTTTATAAACTTGAGCATTGAAACATTGTAAATGAAATCTCCAAGAATCCGCCCTTTTTACAACAATTCATCGATAAGACATGCAGTTTTGCCATTGATGATTGTTCCGCCAAGTAATTAAATCCCCTTGCTCCTGCAGCTTGTCTACACTTTCTTCGACTGACTTCATTTGAGTGATGAAACAAAAATGGGGTCAGTCCCACTGGCGTTGCATTGTTTGAAAATATTCACATATTTTCAATAAAATGTATTTATGCACAATAAAAAAACTCCTATTGTAGAAGTTGTTGACCTTGTTTTGTTCCCTAAACAAACAAGTCTTCTACAAAGGAGTTTTTCCAATTGAGTAATAAAAGTATAGGCCGTGAACTACTTATTTGTCAATGCTTGTCTCTGCTTCCGACAGAGGACTTTGACTGTCCTTTAATTGATTACGGGAAGTATAAGCTTTCTTCGAAATCTTTACTCAAGATATTTGTCGCTGCTCAACTAGATCAATGGAGCTCATATTCTCATATGACAGAAAAGCTAGATGCTTATCCAAAACTATGTAAGGAGATTGGTATTACTGATATAAGCGGTTCTCAGTTAAGCCGCCGTATCAATGATTTACCAACAGAATGGGTTCAAAAGCTTTTTGTGAAAGTTGTTCAGAAGATTAATAGACTAACACAATATAAAAAAGGATTGCCAAATGGGATAGGACGCTTAAAAATTGTTGATTCCACTGAGATTAGATTACCCGAACAATTGTGTGATTGGGCTTTTATTTCAAAAGGCCATAATGCGGTTAAAATACATACTAGATTGGTTGTTGTTTCGCCAGATATCGCATATCCGGACAAAATAGTGCCTTCAACTGGAACGGTGAGTGATTTTGAGAGCTCAGATATTTTAGTTGAAGAAACAGATTCTACTTACGTAATGGACCGCGGTTATCCTTCTAAGAAGAATCTCATGGATTGGCAAGAGAAGGAGATTTCATTTGTGGTTCGGATAACGAAGGCTCTTCGATTATATACATTGGAAGAATACGAACCTACATACCCCTCGGTCATTAAAGATGCCAAAGTATTATACGGCATATCTAAAATACCTCTCAGATGCGTTGAGTTTGTAGATAAAGAAGAGCGAAGCTATAGGATATTAACAACTAGGTTCGATCTAACCGACCAACAAGTAATGGAAATTTACCGTAATCGCTGGATTATCGAATTGTTCTTCAAATGGATTAAACAGCATTTAAAATTAACAAAGATCTGGAGTACGAAACCCCAAGGTATCTGGAATCAAATGTTTTTAGCTCTAATCGCCTACGGGCTGTCCCTTATTGTTAAATTACAAACCAAGTCCGAAAAGACACCCTGGGAATTCTTTCGGCTTTTACAAACCTATCTTTATAAATCTGTTAGCTCTTTTAAGAAGGGGTTACGACCAAAAAAGAAGAGAAAATCTAAAGGAAGACAAAAAATTCCCATTTCAACCGAAAAAAAGGCACCAGCATTTGGTAACGTCGCCCTAGTAAAAGAAGTTAAGAAAAAAGAAGAAAGAAAAAACCCAAGAAAATTAGGTAACTATTAGAAAAGAAAAAGGGAACAAGGTCATAATAAGACCCCATTCTCCTTTTTTCTTCACGAAGAGAAAATTGAATGTAAAATATTTGAATAAATTCAAATTAATTACTACCGTGCAAGACTAGTGGGATTGACCCCAAAATTCCAGGGGCTTTGTGGGTGAGATTGATGCAGAATTCCTTAGCTGTTTAATCGTATGAAACAGTTTTTCTGCATTAAAATCAGCTTTAAGATTTAACCACCCTTTTCACAATGGCTAATTTGCTAACAGGGTTCGGTATTGAATTAACATATTCGAAACCCGTCCCTTTTCTCGTTGATTTAAATCGTACAAACTCCATCCATGGAATTTTGTCATAGCATAAATACGAATTGGTTCGGTTTGATCTGGGGGAGGAGAATAAAAAGTATGTATAATTACCATAATCAGTATTTTCAGCGGTGTCCTTATTGCAATAGTAGCTTTGATAATCGGAACTACTATAACCAAAATGGATTTAACAGTCTATCCGTGAATCCTATCTATTGCCAGCAATTCCCACAATTTAATATGTATGATATACATCAAATAAGACAATTAACGGGGCAACACATTGGGTATCAAGCAGGCGAACAGTGGACATTAAGGCAAACAAACAAGGGTGATAGATTACGTCCGGGAGATAGGCTTTTTCCAGGAGAATATCTCATGTCGCCAAACGGAAGGTATAAATTTATAATGCAGGAAGACGGAAACCTGGTTCTTTATCGACTATCAGATAATCGAGCATTTTGGTCAAGCGGAACTTACGGGAGAAACGTCGATTCGGCAATACTCCAAGATGATGGAAATTTTGTCATTTATGGGGAAGGTAACGCGCTATTTAACACTGGAACAGATGGGAAAAGAGTAGCCTGGATGGTCGTACAGGATGATAGAAATGTGGTAATTTATGATCCTAATGGAAGAGCTCTTTGGCAAACAGATACCGATGTTGTAGATGACGCTACAACACCGACACCATTTGATGTGAACATTCCTGTTATTCCGGGGGTCGAAGAGGGAATCGTACTACGTGGTGAAATTCTGCCAGGAGGTACGGAATTGAAAATTCGGGCACTTGTATTCGGAAACGAAGTATTAAATACAACGATTCCTATGCCTGCTGGCCAACTCGTATTCCCAGGTGAATATACAATACCTATTTATGGAGTTCCAACAAGAGTAGTTTGGAAACTTATTATCGGTTCAGAACCAAGTCGAAGGGATTTATATTACCGTTTTGAAGTAAGATACCTGGGAAAAACCCTTAGAATACCAGGGCCAGGTAATAATGATGTGACTACAATCGCCAGATGGTAAAGTGGTTTTAGTAAAATAAAAGCAAAGACAAAACTGTGTTAATTCAAATGATGTGACAAGTCACTGTGTGACTTGTCACAACGTTTGACCGATATCCGGGCCATTAGCGTACTGGCCCATTTTAAGTTGAGTGCCTGTCACCCCCCGAATGCTAGTGATAATGGTAGAATTCCTTCACCCACTCCTCCGCCAATAATCGGAACAATGATATAGAAGAAAGTGTGCTTCATTTCATATCCAAAAAGTGCTCCAACTGATATACCAACAACAATCGATGCGATCGTTCCGAGAACAAGTGGAATAAACATTTTTGAAAAACCTTGAATCAAGACTCTGCGATTCATTCCCAGGATACTCCCAGCTACTAAAACAGAAATATACAAATAGAGAAAGTTAGACGTTTTCATTAATGTTGTCACCGCTTCCATCGAAGCCGGATTAAAGATGTTATAAAATACAAGAACAGATGGAACTAATAGAGCTAATATTGCAGGGCCGCCAATATCTTTTAGTATAGGAATCTTCATCCCCAGGTCCCCTAGTAAAATCCCAAGTACCATAATAACCGCAAATCCTCCAATCATGTCTGGAGGTAGTTGATTATAAACAGATGCACCATAAACAATTGCCGCTAATACTAAATATAGTGGTAACGGGATGACCCCTACCTTTAATTGTTTGAATTTTGTAAGAAACCCCTTTTTTTCCTCTTCATGTTGAAGCGTTTCCAATTTTCTTGCTGGTTCCATGAAAGTTTCCTCCTTTACTACTTCTGTTTCTACATAATAGTTGTAACGCTTTCAAAAAAATAGTTTTTGAAATTTATAATATTTGTTTTAACATTAAAAAAAGTAAGCAACATAAAGTTGTTTACTTTTTTTAATGAAACTCTTCCATTAGAGCAGGGTGCCAGAAACTGTTTACAATAACTAATATCGATTATTATGTCGCTTCTTTCATTTTTGTAACTCTCGTATATAAGGAATATCCTTCAACATTGCTTGTGCCATTTGTTCCTCACCTCCCTTCACTCTTTAGATAGAGAAAAGGGAGGACAGGGTAAAGGTTGTTTTATTTATCCAAATTTACCCTATTACTCCAGCCCCCCCCCAAAAAAACCTGAAGTCAATCCCCTCATTCCAGCACAATGGCCGCCCCTCTCTCTGTAACTCTCAGCAATCCGATATTGTAGACAGATAATAAAAGTAGCGAAAACCTTGTAAGATTTAGTTCCAAAAAGAAGGTTTCTAGTAATTCTTCTAGATATTATGAAAGTAGATTTACAGCTATATAGATACATAATCAACGTAATTACACAAGAAAGGATAAGGAGTGATGGGATATAAATTAGTAGTTTTCCTAAGGTTTTTGAAGGTGCCTTTTTGCACCGGTTTGTTAACTCTAGTACTCACCTAAGGATATCCATAGCATCGTTTTATATTGAACTGATTTTAAAGGAGGAAAAAAATAATTGGCCAAACGGTTACAACAATTTATTCAAAAAAGTAATAGCAAAAACTCACGAAGAAAGAAAATATTCCTTTCAGGAGTCGTTGTGCTAGGATCGTTGGTCGGCGGGATTATGCCACTTGGTTCTGTTTCAGCCCTCACCAATCTCCCTTCTGAAAATAACGCAACTTGGGAAATTCATGACGCTGCAGCTCCAGGACTAGACACGGGGAGCTTAAGAACGGTTAGTCAGTCCCCCATTCAAGGGTTTGGAAACATCTTTGTTCAAGTTTCAACAACCCCTGAACCCCTTTTTAACGGACAGATGATGCGCGGTTTTGGTCTAGAGTTTGATGGCGAGGATACGTTCGAAACCACTCAATCAGTTGATCTCGGTGGCGTACTTGTTACACGAGAAGTGAAGGTCGAAGAAGATGAAAACTTTACAAGATTCTTCGATACTTTTACAAACACCACAAAGAAACCAATTACACTTGATGTTTCGTTTGGTGGGGCGCTTGGATATGGTTCAGGAACAGAACAAGGGACGATTAAGGCTACCTCGGATGGAGACGATCTCATCACTCCGGAAGATGCGTGGACATTGATAGCAACTCCTGATCAAAGGGACCGACCAGTAGGTGTAATTTTAGGAACTCCGGCTCCATTCAAGGGAGCAATAACAGGAACTGGTAACCAAGAACGGAATCCATTCGAAACCCCAATGGCTACTGCAGGACATGAAGCGAATTTCCATGGATATATAAATTCTTTAACTATCGAACCTGGTGAGACAGAGTCTCTTGCACGGTTTGTTTTTGTCGGTGATACTGGTACGGAATCGATCTCTTCTACAGTTGAAAAACTTGAAGACTTCAACACCAATCCAGATTTCTCTGATTTGTCTAAAGAAGAGATTTGTACACTAGAAAACTGGGATGTTGAAAATCTACTAGGCTTTAAATCAAGTGATTGTGCAAGTGTGGCGAGTTTGCATATTCCAGCTCCTGCAAAATCGGTGGAACCCTATACAACTTCAAGCTATGACGTAACAAATAAAACCATTGCCGAATTGCAAGCAGATATGGAAGCTGGAATCACGACTTCAGAAGAGATTACACGAGCTTACCTTGACCGAATAGCGGTGTACGATAATGGACCTTTTGGGTTTAATGCATTTATTCATGTAGCCGACGATGCTATGAAGCAAGCTAAAGCTGCAGACAAAGCACGAAAAAAAGGGGCTAGTGGTGAACTTCTCGGCATCCCAATGGCCATAAAAGATCTTTTTGATACAAAGGACATGCCAACCACAAATGGAACACTTGCCCTTGAAAATTGGCAACCTAAAACCGATGCATTCCAGGTCCAAAAATTAAGAGAGGCCGGTGCTGTTCTGATTGGAAAGGCCAATATGTCTGAGTTTGCGAATTCAGGCGGATACAGCGAGAGTGGTTGGGGACAAGTTTGGAACGCGCTATTCCCTTCGAAAACATCGTTTGGTTCCAGTGGAGGTTCTGCAGTCGCTGTTGCAACGAGTATGGCAGCTGGAGGAATGGGAAGTCAAACAGGGGTATCCCTTTATGCTCCAACTGTGGGGGCTAGCTTAACCACGTTCCGAGGAACGGATGGAATGGCCAGCTCAACCGGTGTAATGCCTTTAACTTGGGGCCAAGACTATGCTGGGCCAATCGCCCGTACAGTAACCGATCTTGCGTATTTACTCAATGTAACAACCGGAACAGATCCACTTGATGAAACGACAAAGGATGCTGACAAATATCGTCCCGATGATTGGAGAGATTATTTGGATGAAAATTCACTAGAAGGAAAAAGAATCGGGTATATCTCTAGCTCGTTTGTTTCTAGCTATGCCGATGATGATACAGGAGAAGCCGTGAAAAGCCATTTTGCTGATATCGAGGCCGCCGGCGGAACGATGGTGGAAATGTCCAAACCACCTGGTGGTGGGAATTCTCCAGGAGGAAGCAAAAACGAAGAAGGCTGGGCACGCTACATTGAACTTCACGAAGATTTCCCGTATGCCGATGGAGATGAGCTGCTAGCTTCCCCACTTGTCTTGCCATACAATCAGCGTACACTTAGATATACGGATCGAATGACCGAAGAGCAAGTGGATGCTTGGTTCGCCTATCGTGCTAATTATAAAGAAATCATTGCTGAATGGATGGATGAATATGATGTTGATGCTGTCGTATACCCTGGATTCATCAGCGATATGTACAACAATGACAGTTCGATTAACCAATTGACAGCAGACAGGGCCACCGGTGTTTTAACTTCCAGTGTTGGTCTACCAACTGTGGTTTTACCAGTGGGAACGAATACCCACGGATACACTGTCTCCATGCAGCTGGTCGGACGCGCTTGGGATGATGCCAAAATTCTTGGAATGGGCTTCGCATTAGAGCAAAAAACGAAGGGACAGCAAGTTACAGAATTTGCACCTGCTCTGGAGTATAAGAAAGCCAACCGCCCTCCTCATTCCTATGAAAACAGTCGTCCTAAACATTCGTATGAAACTGGGCGTCCAGTTCATTCGTATAAAAATGGCATTCTTCCTGAAGATCAGTACAATGAATAGGAACACATAGGGACGGTTGGAGCTTACTTGTAACAAGCCACTGTGAGTTCTTACACTGATGGTAGTTAAAAGAAAAATAGTGCCAGGAACCTCCCATATTCTGCAAGGTTCCTGGCACCAAATATTCTAGCAATATAGTATAGAATTTTTTTCGAAAAAGCATAAATATTTTGATTTTCAACAATAACCGGTGCACTGTTATTTTTCGACATTTGCTTTAGAAAACCGATCCATTGAAAATCGATTCAAATCATACTCCGTTTTCCCCTCTGTGATGAGTTGACAAAGGATTTCTCCTACAACACTACTAAACTTAAATCCATGCCCTGAAAATCCACATGCTAGGATGACATTCTGATGCTGCGGATGATGATCGATAATAAAATCGCCATCTGGAGTGTTTGTATAGGTACATGTCTTTCCTACTTTATGTTCTAAGTCCGCTGAAAAGTACGTAGCTGCAAACCTTGCTACATCTCCTTTATCTTCTGGATAGTCTCCGAAATCTTTCAAACTATCATCTAAGGTTAACGGCTGACCTCCATCATGGCGCCCAATTTTGACTCCAGCTCCATCGATACTTGGGAAACCGTAAAATAATTCGTTTTCAAGTTCAAAGGCAAAAGCCGGAAAATAATTGGAATGATATAGACCTTCTTCCGATTCAAACCAAGAGTATGTTTTTCTCACCAATTGCAATGGTAGTTCCATCTCTAAGGAAGGCAGAATCTTGGGCGTTCCTTTCCCAGCCGTGACAATTAATGAATCAGCTGAATAAGAACCCTTTTCGGTCTCAACATAGACGATATCATCTTCTGGCGTTACGAATTGTACCTTCGTACTTACCTTTAGATTCGCACCATTTTCAATAGCTAAATCTCGGTAAACCTCAATGCTAGCATCAGTAAATAAGACGCCTGAGTTTTTCTCGTAACACCCCATCAGCTCCTTAGGTACAGAAAAACCTTCCCATCTATGATTGATTTCAGATGAGCTTAGTTTTTCAACAGGCAACGAATGATTCTCAGCACTCTTCAAGATATTGTGGATAAAATCAGATTCACTTGCCCCTACAGTTAAGACACCCGTTTGTAAAAACATTTTTTTGTCCGTTAATTTTTGCAACTCATCCCATAACTCTTGAGCCCTTAAGGACAATGCGGCATAATGTTCCCCTTCCCCGTATGCGTGACGAATAATTCTTGTTTCACCATGGTGAGACCCTTCCGTATGCGGAGGATGATGTGAATCGAGTAATAAAACCTTTTTTCCGCTTTTAGATAAATAATAGCCAGCCGCCATTCCCATGGAACCGGCACCAATGATGATGACATCATAATGCATAAGCTCACTCCCTCAAAATATCTGTCTTCTTTTAGAGGTTTCCTCAGCCTAAAATTGTCTCAAGACACTACCACCTGGCAAACGCTCTCCTTTTTAGAAACTGCTAAGTTTATTTAAAAAAAGCCTTTAAAGAATCCAGGATAAAAGCGATTTTCATTTCAGTAGTCAGTTCGATTTCATCTTCGATTGTCATAAACGACCGAAATCGTTTTTCGTGGTAATCAGATAACATCGAGTAGAGAAAAAGGATAAATTGATTATCAATTAAAAATCCTAAAGCTCTTTCATCAACTTCCTCAATTACTTCGCCTCTGTTTTTTGCTTCACTCACCATATCATAGATATACTTCCCCGATTCCTTAAACCGTTCTGAGAACCGCTCTGAAAACTTTTCCATGTGGGGTGCCCCCAAATTTGCATAAACAGTAAGGTAGGATGGAAATTTTTCGCAAATATCAGCGATTTCTTTTAAATATTCTTCTATTGTATGTAAGATCGAACTTTCAATTTTCGTATGCTTTTCATACAAGTATTCCACCATGATTTGTTGACACCGATCCAAAACAGCCATAAACAGCTCTTCCTTATTTAAAAAGTATTTATACAACGCACCATTGGAGATATTCGCTCTCTCGCAAATTTCCTTAATTCCTGAACCATAGTACCCTTTACTTGCAAAAGCCTCTGCTGCTGCGTCTAGAATTTTTATTTGCTTTTCCCTAGGTAATTTTTCAAACGTGTTTAACAGTGTAGTCATCTCCTATAGCAATTTATCCCTTTGACGGTTTTTATTTTCGTGCCAAAGGGATAATTTTCCTGCTTATTCATTTAGTTAATGATTTATTTTTCTGATAGAGTAAACCCAATTCATATAAAAATTCTTAAATCTTTGCACTGGTAAATCGATTCGGGTTCAAATGCTGAATATGATGTTGTGTACGTCCATTGATAACCAGGTCCGCAGCGATTTTCCCCATAACAGGTGCCATTTTAAAACCATGGCCCGAAAATCCTCCTAAGACAACTACATTTTCATGTTCAGGAGCAAAGCCGACAACGGGATGATGGTCGGTCGTAAACCCATCCATATAGGCAGACACCCGAATCGGTTCTGGGATTATGTCTGGAAGGTACTTGGCAACCCCGTCTATCAGGCTTTTAAGATCCTCAACTCTTACATTCCGGTCTACGTTGTCCGGGTCCTGTATCAACCCGTCTCCATGTCCTGTGACAGGAGCAAGTTTCACCATATTTCCATCCAATGTCGGGACACCGAAAAGGTTAATTTCATCATTTAATCTTACGAAGATTGGAAAACGTTCAGGAGTAAACAGATTAATATCTTTCGCTGCAAACCAGGCCAATAGCAATCTGTTAACCTCAAAGTTCTCTTTATAGTTGGGTAATACATAATCCAGCCACGGCCCGGCGGTAATGACAACTTTCTCAAATAAATACGTTTGATTGTTGGCTACGACCGTAACCCCACCTGCATGGGTACTTACCGACTCTACCCTCGAATATCTGTAAATCTTACTCCCTAGCTCCTCTGCTTTTCTAGCTGCAGCAAGTACGGACAGCTCAGGCTTTATAAAACCCGCTTGTTTATCGAGAACCATCAACTCTCCTGAGCGCAAAGGGTGCTGTGGATATCGTTTACGAGCCGATTCTCCTTCTAAAACTTCGTGGTCAAGCTTAAATTCTTTTATGCATTGAAGGATATTTCTCATCGAAGGGTTGGTTTCATTGCCAATCATTAAACCGCCATTCAAAGTCAATAAATGACTGCCTGAATCCTTTTCCAATTCTACCCACTGATTCTTTGCTTCTTGCAGAAGAGGAACATATTCGGAACCCTCTAGGTAAGCTGTCCTAAAGGCTCGCGATTCCCCACCAGCAGCAGATCGATCATGTCCGATACCGAATTGTTCAAAACCGACAACCGAAACTCCTCTCCGTGCTAATTGCCACATCGCCATGCTCCCCATTGTACCTACGCCAATGACAGCTACTTCTGCATCCATTTAATAACCCCCTTTTCCTAGATTCTTTATTTACCTAAAATCAATTGAGGCAAGAATAGGGAAACTTCGGGTACGTAAGTGGTGATAATTAAAGTTGGAAGCCATGCAAATAATAAAATGATAAAAGTAGGTTTCAACATTTCATTGATTGGCGCCTTCGCTAAGTTCCCTCCAAAATACAATAATGGAGCAGTTGGTGGTGTTACATTGCCCATCCCAAGGTTGACGGCCAGTATGGCAGCAAAGTGGATAGGATCAATCCCCATATTCATGACAACTGGCAGCAAGATTGGGGTAACCAACAAGACCCCACTGATATCATCCATCAGCATCCCAATAATCAACATGAAGACATTGATCATGATTAGTAAGATTAAAGGATTCTCAGATACCGAAAATAAAAGGTCGGTCATGATTCCAGGTACATCTTCCATCACATACATCCTGCTTAAAATGGTAATGGCATACAGCATGACCATGATGACACCGGTTGTCGTTGCCGCTTTAATTAATACTTCTTTAATATTCGAAACACTTAACCCTTTATAGACCCAGAATCCAACTGGAATGGCGTATAAAGCAGCAACTGCAGCTGCTTCCGTCACGGTCATGATCCCTCCATAAATTCCACCCAAGACAATGATAGGCATAATCAATCCAGGAATCGCAACATAGGTTTTGATTCCAAAGCGCTTTGTTTTTTGGACAAGTGTCATATTGACGGAAGCATCGGACATTTTAAGCGGCTTGTTTCTCATATAAAAAAGATTAATAATACTAAGTAAAATAATCATGATAATTCCAGGGATGACGGTAGAGAGGAAACTAGCCAATACAGATTGATTTCCTATCCATGCATATAAAATCATGATGCCGCTCGGTGGAATCAATAACCCCAGAATCGAAGAGTTAGAGATGAGCGCAGCAACATACCCCCGTGGATACCCTTGTTCATCAAGCCGTTTAAACATTATCGAACCAATTGTACTCAGGGCTGCTAAGGCACTGCCGGAGACTGCTCCAAAAATGGCACATGAGACGACGGCTACGACCCCAAGTCCTCCTTTGATTCTTCCGACAAATTGTTCCGTCCATTCAATGATGACTTTCCCTATACCGCCTTTTTCCATTAAACTTCCTGCAATAATAAACAACGGAATCGCTAATAAGACAGGTGCATTCAATTCTCCAAAACCATAAGGCACTAGAAAACTAGGATCATAGTCTAAGGAGAAAATGAGATACACGGTTGATGCCAAAAAAGTAAAGACAACAGGAACACCGATTAGTAATAAAACGATCAATATAGTTAAAGCAATCAATAAATTTATGGCCATACAATTCTCCTCATTTTCATTAAGTTTTGTAGCGATAGAGGTTAACAATACCCTTCACTAAATCAACGAAAGTATATAGTGTCATTAATCCAAATCCTACGAGGATGGAGCTCTGAGGAATATACATTGGATACTTCCACACATTCGAATGGGCTCCGCTGTTTATGCTCCAGATGATATACTCTATACTCCAAAAGGCAAAAATTGAAATGAGTGAGCAATTAATGAGTGAGATGATTACTTTCAGCCATAACCTTTTTTTCTCACCTTTTAGATACACACTTAAAATATCTGCAGTAATATGCTCTTTTTTATATGTTCCATAAGCAGCCCCTATAAAGTACATCCAAAAGGCAGGAATGATGATTAACTCTTCCAAACCGTGTAAACCGGTTTGGAAGACATATCGTAAAACAACGGTAACTCCAAGTCCTAGTAAGATTAAGGAGCTTGAGAGAATCATGATTCCCCTCTGGATTACTAGGAGGGAACTCCAAATAGTATGGACGATATTCATACGCTTCCCCCCTTCATCGATTATTCATCTAACGCTGATAACAATTCCTCTAATAAGTCCTTCCCAATCGTCTCTTCAGCAACTGACCAAGAGTTTTCACGTGAATATTCAGCAAGTGTCTGTAATTCTTCATCCGTGAACTCAATGACTTCAATTCCTTCTTCCTTAAGCTTTGCCCTGTACTCCACTTCAAGTTGTTCAGCAGTCTCAAAGCTATAGGCTGTCATTTCATCCGCTAATGTTTGGAATAATTCACGGTCTTCTTCTGTAAAACTATTCCACAGGTCTTTATTGATATACAAGTTGTGTGCCTCAAAGAAGTTATTATATTGATAGTAATAATTAATAACATCCCTAAATTGCATATAGTTCACTTGTGGGTGTCCGCCAACCCACCCCTCTACCGTTCCTGCTTGAAGGGCTGTGTACAGGTCTGCATATGGCAGTGGCACGGTATTAAATCCTAGATCCTCCGCGTTTTTAATAAACGTATCCATTCCAGGAACACGAAGCAATACCCCTTTATTAGTGCTGAAGTTCAATGGATCCTTTACTTCATTTTTTGATCCTAGACCTCCAAAGCCTTGAGCATAAAATCCTAGTAATTGAATATTCTGTTCGTTATCAATTTCTTGTAGTGTTTTCCCAACAAAAGAGTCCAATTTAAATTGTTCTTCCGCTTGGGCATAATCTTTGAAAAGGTAGGGTAAGAGAACCATTTCCTGACGGCTATCTAGATGAGATGGGTTAGACATTAACCCCATATCTAAAGTTCCTTTACTGATTTCCTCATACATTAAGGTATAATCCCCTAATTGACTTGCTGGAAAAACCTTGATTTTGATTCGGCCATCGGTTTGCTCTTCCACATCTTTTGCTATTTTTTTCATCGCAATCGTTGTAGGGTGATCTTCGGGCATAATGCCTCCAAACTTCAATTCATATGTCTTTTCTCCGCCTTCCCCAGAGGCTTGGTCATTATTTCCACATGCCCCTAAAAACAAGGCCATTATTAGCAGTGAAATGAATAATAATCCTTTTTTCATCCATATCCCTCAATTCTGATAAATTTTTACTTTACTAATTTGATAAAATCTGAGATTGACTAAAACGATTTGGATTAAAGTGGTCAATCGAAAAGTCTGTTTTTCCATCCACTAAAAGGTCTGCCGCAATTTTCCCCATCACTGGAGCAAGCTTGAATCCGTGACCAGAATAGCCTCCCATGATGTACGTTCTATTTAAATTGGGAACTGCTCCAACCACAGGATGTTCGTCTGTTGTATACCCATCCATGTGGACACTAATTCTTACAGGGTCTGGTTTCAATTCGGTAAAATACTTAGCTACCGCTCCATTAATCCCTTTTAGTTCCGAAAGGGAAATATCACGGTGCAGAAGACTTGGATCTTCTATATCTCCAAATGTATCAATACTTCCAATCTTCACCATACTCCCTTCTAAGGTAGGGACACCAAAGATACTAATACCTTCACAGATTCTTCCGAATACCGGGAATTTTTCAGGTTTATAATTTTCTAATTGATGGGTTGGGTACCATGTCATTACAATTTTTCTTGGGGTTAAATGATTCTTAAGTTGAGGATAAAACTTGGTGGTCCACGGACCTGCCGTGATAATAACTTGGTCAAAGTCATAGACTTGACCATTTGCTGTTACTTGAACTTTGTCATCTAATTCCCGTATATTATCGACCTCTGTATGACGGTGTATGGTTGCACCTAGTGCTTCGGCCCGTTCCGCTGCAGAAAAAACGGCCAACTCCGGTCGAATAGCTCCAGCTTCCTTATCAAGAACGATGATTTCATTGTCAAAAAACTTGTGCTGTGGGTAGCGGTGGGTGGCTTGAGTACTATCTAAAATCTCATGACCAATATCAAAGTCGATTACACTTTTGACAACGTTCTTCATTTTATAAGAATCCTCTGGTCCAATCATGAGCCCACCATTAAGATTCAGTAAGTCCTGCCCTGTTTCGGACTCTAACTGCTTATATAATTCACGCGACTTTTTAAGCAATGGGACGTAATCGGCACCTTCCATATAAGCCGTTCTGAACATCCTTGATTCTCCGCCAACCGCTGAACGATCATGTGCAATTCCAAATTGTTCAAACCCAACTACTTCAATCCCTCTTTTTGCCAATTGCCATAATGTCATACTCCCAACCGATCCAACTCCTATTACCGCAACTCTTTGTTTCCCCATATTGACCTCCTGTTAATTATTTTTATAGTGTTTCTTAAAAGAGAGTGACTGTTCACTCTTTTATTATATGAAGTAACTAATATAAATACAATGTAAATGTTAGAATATTTAACAAATTAAAAAAATTAAGTTGCTCATGATGACATGGGGATGGTTCTCATGTCTCATAAAAGGTACGTTGATCCATTAGCATAGGTCTCATAAACACCAGAGATGTAAATCAAAAAAGTGCCAGGCGCCATCCAGATTATGGATGGTGTCTGGCACTTTCTATTTGTAAAATTTTCTCATGAAAATAAACCGGTGTACGTGTAGGTTTTCCATATTATTACTATTAATTTTAATTTATTCTCTTTAAACTAGAAGAAAAATTAAATTACGAACCAAGTAAATACCTACAAAACCCATGAGCTTTTGTAGGTTCTTGTTGTATTTATTAGGAAAAATATTGGATCTTTAGTCAATTGTATCAAAAAATAGTACTTATTCTCCCTCTTTAAGAGTCTTGACCACAGAAGACATGGGGACGGTTCTCAGGTCCCATTCGGGAGTCGAAGTAAGGGAGAGAAAGAATGTGGCTTTACGCAATTTTTTAATACTTGTTGATTTTAATATAAATGATTCACTGTGGCTGATGATTTAAATGTCATGGCATTGACAGCATTTCTTTATCTTATAATTTTTTAATAGGCTGGTAGCGATGAAAAATATGTATTTATGTGGACAGATCGTCCCCATGTTTTGTGACTCTTTTCTAGTGACGGAATCCTAAAAAATGGTCATTCCCCCACTGAAGTAACGCTTTACTCCAACGGGGGAATGACCCCAAAACAGCCCTATTGATTGATCCACCTTAGCAATCTCTCAACATTCTTTTTACTTACTTTCCCACCTGTAAAGCGGTCAATCTGCCTAAATGGCATGTTAATAACAAAGTACACGTTGTTAGCCGTTAATGGTTTTCCAATCTTTTTAAAGTAGAAATGGAAGAACATAATCGAACGATAGAGCAATTTTCCTATCCAGTTTTTATACTGCGCTTGATTAATCGTGTCATTCATTCCTAAATCTTTATGACGATCCCAGTTTTTAGGGGGAAGTTTTCTCCCTAAAATCTTTTCAAATTCTAAATCAGGGATTTGCTTTACGTTAGCCAATGCATAGTGTGGATATTCACTTTTTAAGAATATAGACGGAGAAACACCGTCCATCTTAAGAGTTTCCTCTAAATGAATCTTTTGAATGGAACTGCCTATTTGAATCTTGTAATTCCCTGATTCAACCTCCCAATTCTTGATTTCAGGATTATAGTAAGAGAAATCTCGTTCTGTCAATGCTAAAGTCACTTGCTTCGTTTCACCTGGTTCCAAGTAGACTTTATGAAAACCTTTCAATTC
The DNA here is from genome assembly GCF_044803185.1 of Mesobacillus maritimus. Taxonomy (GTDB): domain Bacteria; phylum Bacillota; class Bacilli; order Bacillales; family Cytobacillaceae; genus Mesobacillus_B; species Mesobacillus_B maritimus_B. The sequence goes on along the minus strand of NZ_CP085225.1, from coordinate 1,708,432 downwards.
TTTTTTAGAACGGAAAATGACCGAATCTACCTTTTCAATATACAATTGAGCAATCTCTGCCCCAGCAATTTCACCTGTATTTGTCAAATGAAAACTTACATTTAAGCCGTCTATCACCATATCACTGTACTTAAATGTAGTATAAGATAGCCCATATCCAAATGGATAACGCACAGGTACATTTGCCGTTTCATAATATCTATAACCTATGAATAGCCCTTCTCTATGTTCACTAGTTGCTTGATGTCCAGGGTAGTACGTGGAGGATGGAACATCGGTGTACGAAAAAGGGAATGTTTCACTTAATTTACCACTTGGATTGGATTTTCCAAGCAATAGATCAACGACAGCTTCACCCCCGCCTTGTCCAGAAAGATACGTGTGTAGAATTGCTTGTACCTTATCTGCAAATGGTAATTCAAGGGCTCCTCCACCAGATAATACAACAATAATATTTTTATTTACCTTAGCTAAAGATTCAACAAGTTCTAACTGATTTTGAGCTAGTGTTAAATCTTCTCTATCTACCCCTTCTGCTTCTTTGCTTTCATCAAGACCAATAAACAAAAGCACTACTTCAGCGGATTTGGCAAGACTCGTTGCTTCTTGCACTAATTTGCTGCTCTTGGTTCCCATACGTTTGAATCCTTGTGCGTAGCCTGCAATATTTAAAGAAGACTTTTGTAAACGATCCAAAGAATTACTTAATTTATAAGGATTAATTAATGAACTCCCTGCACCTTGATATCTTGGGTTTTTAGCAAAATCACCAATAACCGCTACATTAGTTCCCGCTTTTAGTGGAAGAATACTATTTTCATTCTTAAGAAGTACGATCGATTGAAGCGCTGCTTCCACTGCTTTGTTGTGATGGTCTTCGTAATCAACTTGCACTGATTCTTTATCATCTAAACGCACTTTATAGATAAGACTCAGCAATTGTTCTACGGCTTCATCTAATATGGATTCATCTAGTGTTCCTGCATTGATTGCATCAACAATTTCTTTATCTGTAATTCCGTTAGTAGATGGCATTTCTAACTGATTATGAGCTTTTAACCCGGCAACACGGTCATTATTTCCTCCCCAGTCCGTTACAACAACGCCGTCAAATCCCCATTCAGAATACAAAATGTCATTAGCCAAATGTTGATTTTCATTTGCAAATTCACCATTTACCTTATTATAAGAAGACATCATCGTATACGGATTACTTTTTTTTACAACTTTTTCAAATCCTGTTAAATAAATTTCTCTGAGTGACCGTTCATCGACAATTTCATCAATGGTCATTCGCATATGTTCTTGACTATTGACTGCGTAATGTTTAGGGCAAGCTGAAATCCCATTAGACTGAATTCCCTTTACCATTTCACTAGCTAGTTCACCAGTTAGGTAGGGATCTTCAGAGAAATATTCGAAATTACGCCCACATAGTGGATTCCGTTTAATATTTAAACCCGGTCCAAGCAAGACACTTACTTTTTCACTGCGAGCTTCCTTACCAATATCTTGTCCTACGTTATATACAAGTGACTTATCCCAACTATTTGCTAGCGTTGCTGCTGTTGGGTAACAAGTTGCTGGTAAACTTTTGTTTAATCCAAGGTGATCAGCCTTCCCGCCTTGTTTACGAAGTCCATGTGGTCCATCGGTTAGCATAATGGAAGGAATCCCAAGACGTTCTATTGCCTTTGTATTCCAAAAGTTTTGTCCAGACATGAGGGAAGCTTTCTCTTCTAAAGTCATTTGTTTAATTAAGTCTTTATATTTCATAGTACACCGCCACTCTTTTTTAAAAAATAGTAAGAAGGCGAACTTAGACCGCCTTCTCTCAATATATCAAAATAGGTTTAGTTAAAAAGGTACGTTTTTAGAGTTGCATATAGTGAGTTATGCATGCTATTTCGCAGTCCGACTGTAATCGCTTCTGGATGCTCATCATATGCTTCTTCTAAAAGTTTTTTGTTCTTCGTAACCGATAAAATATCTAACATTAAATCATTACCAGATGTGATGGCTTTTTGTGGTTCCATGAATCCGAACACCGCATCTGAAGATACTACTCCTTCAAATCCCCACTCATCTCTTAGCATTCCATTTAATAATTCTGGATTTGCCCATTTTCCATCAATGTAAGAGAAACTAGACATGGCACCCGTTACTCCAGCCTCTTTTACCGTCATTTCGAAAGGACGCAAGTGTATTTCTCGCATGGCTTGTTCATTCGACCATACTAGTAACCCGGAGCGCGCATTTGTTTCTTGCTCATTCATGATAAAGTGTTTCATGAATACGATCACACCTTGGTCCTGAGCACCTTTCGACAAATTCCCACCAATGCTACCGTTTAATACAGGGTCTTCTGACATATACTCAAAGTTTCTACCGCCTTGTGCTGTACGGTGAATATTAAGAGCTGGAGCGTACCATCCGTGAATTCCGTATGCTTTTGCTTCTTTTCCAATCACTTCACCCATCTCGTAGGCTAAATCTTTATTCCAAGTGGATGCAATGACGATTTCAGTTGGGTATGCACCTGCTTCAAACTTCTTAAAGAAGAAATTAAATCCTGCGGGTCCATCCAATAAAACTGTATTCGGAATTCCAAGTTCATCAATTTCTCTTGTGTGATAAGCACCTTCTGTTACATAATCGATCATTTGATCAACAGTTAATTGGTCTAAGAATTCATCCCACTTAGGGTCATCATAATCTAATCCTTTTAAATCTTCTAATTTGAGTCCATTGTCAGTACCTGTTGTTGGCATTTCCACTTTGTCATGGAATTCATGTCCTTCAACTCTTTCAATCACTTTATCTGTCGCAACTTTTGAATCATCCTGATCTGATGGGTATGTTCCTTCCCAATCGTTACGAGAAAGAATGGTTAATTCGTTTTCTGATTGAGTAAAACGATTTTTGTATTCTGTCCCTGTATCAGCATCTGTTTTGTACACAATATCTTCAGGTAAATCCAAATTTAGTGTACTGTCCATTACATGGACATTTTTACCAAGTTTAATTTGGTATGTTCCTTTTTCTAAAATATAGTTCTCATTTGCCATATCGTAAGAAGCCATATCTCTTGTATCATACTTAATCGTTAATACCTCAGACTCTCCTGGCTCTAGTGACTTCGTTTTTGCAAATGCAGCTAAGTTAATGGCAGACTTTTCAATTCCACCCGGTGTGTAAGGAGCAGAGTAGTACACTTGAACCACATCCTTACCAGCTACTTCACCAGTATTTTTCACTTCAACTTGTAATTCAATAGATTCATTATTTAACTTTGAATGAACTATATTCCAATCAAATGTTGTATAACTCAGACCAGAACCGAAAGGATATTGAACAGTTTGTTTGTATCCTTCTTCATTTCCTTGATAATACGTCTCATAGAATCTATATCCTACATAAATTCCTTCTTCATAATTAAGGTAAGCTTTATCTAAATTCTCATATTTATAGTCCCCGAAATTTTCACTCGCTGGCGAGGAGTCAACATCATAGACATAGGTATCAGTAATGCGGCCAGAAGGATTTAATTCACCTGATAATATTTTTGCAAGTGAATTCGTTCCAAATGGCCCAGGGGTTCCAACCCAAAGAACCGATTGAATACTTGGATATTCATCCACAAACCCTAACTCTAATGTGTTTCCGGCATTTACAATGATTGTCACATTACTAAAATTCTCAGCTACTTTTTCAATTAAATCATGCATTTCATCTGATAACTTTAATTGATCGCTACTTACATCTGATGCTTCCACAGCTTCACTTTGTATAATAATCATCGCATTTTCAGAGTACTCTTTCGCTTGATTTAATGCAGCCTTTGTTACATCTGGTTCTCCAGATACCTCTTCACCACTTAACATTCCTTTAACGACTTGAACAAGTCCAGTATCAGACTGACCTGTTACCTCTTGTAGCTCTGGCAATCCTGTATAGTAGTCATATAATTCCTGATTATAAGCAATCCCCGCATTCTTAAGTGCATCAAATAAATTTACAGCACGAGATTGGTCTGAAGCACCAGAACCACCCCCACCATATTTAAAACTAAAGGCAGTAGAACCAAATACATTGATTTTTTTATCTGCAAGGGGAAGTGAGTTATTATCATTTTTTAATAAAACGATTCCTTCATTAGCAATTTCTTCTGCGATAACATCAGCTGCTTCTCTGGCTTTGACACCTCCTGCACTTGTTGTGTTAATTGTAATATGTTTTCCAGTTATGTTTCCAACGAGGCTAGAAACGGTTGGTCCTACAGTTACTCCAGCAGTTAGTATCAGTAGAGCAACGACAGACCAGCCCGTGATTCGTCTTGGTCGATTTTTTATTTTTTTGTACATTTTCGTTTCTTTTTTCGCTGCTTTTCTTTCTTTACGGCTCAATGATTTTAGTTCATCTTTTCTTTGTTGTTTCTGTTCCTTTTGCAAAAGTTTATCGCTTTTAATCGCTTCTTTTCGTTCTGATTTAGGCAAACCAGCCATTTCTTGCTTTCTTTCTTTATGCTTTGCCTTATCCTCCCGCACTCGTTGAACTATTTCTTGCTTCCAGGCTTTTCTCCTTTTAAAGTATTCAATCATGATGAACTCCTCCTACCTTTTTCCCTTGTTTTCATTCAAAGAAAAATCCCTTGTAAACTTTCATATAAAACGTACAGATCCCCACTTGGTTCTAAGTGATATTTCATTTGACTTTTAAAGCCCACTTGTCCCACCGTAATTAAACGGCCAATTTCTAAGCATAGAGTGGTAATAGAAAACGTTATCAAATGATTGCACCACCTATCGAAGTAGGTAAGTCAAGTATATAGAGACCTAGGATATACTTCATTCCAATACAATAGATTTCGCACTCCAATTAATGACCTATTTTAAAACCATTTAAAATACCGGGCATAATATAGAAGTGAATCATATGGGTGATTGTTACGATTTTTGACATGAAACTGATTTGCAGGTGAGTTCTTTAAACCATTAAAACTTCAAGTATATAAATAAGCCATTCGCTCTATCTTCTAGCGAATGGCTTGATCACACATTTTCAGTATCGTTTTTTGAACTCTATTAATTGAATTTCATGGGGGTGCAGTTCTGTTATCAGTGAATATGTTTCATTTGCGGTTATATCCTCTATCTTCATTCCAGGTTCTGCTTTTCCCTTTAAGTAGCAAACCGTCTCATCGTCAATATCTATGGGTGCTCCAATACGAACCCAGGAATCGTAGGATGAACCTTGCTCCCGGTTTACATATTGTTTTTTCATGCGATAGTTGCCATGAATACCATTTAAAGTCACTTGATAAGCCTGGACTTTTTCATTATCGAAAACAGAATACCGACTAGTCGGAGACAATTGCGAGTAGTCAAAGGTGCGATATAAATAGTTAGGATGACTGTAGTTGTAAATTAATATTTGATAATCCTCGCCCCTTTTAGTAACAATCATATCTTCGGTTTTTACTACCAACTCATCTCCGAGTTTACTTAGAAAATAGAAAGCATGGTATCCAGCTTTTTTTATCCCGTTGTAGGTCATGAGACCGAACCCTCCATGATACAGGTGCATTTTCTGTCTGAATTCTTCAAACAAATCGGTAAACGTCCAGTATCCCATTCCATTTACTTTTTCGAAGTTTTCAATGGCATTTTTTGTAATAAAAGCTGCCATGTAACACGTATCATGCAGTAAATCCTGGCTATCACTATTTCCATTCCATTCAGTGATCCAAATCTCTTTAGTATCTTTGTGGAAACCTCTACTCTTTTCAACAACTGAGTCAATATTTACCCTAAGATTTTGTTCATCGCCAATCATGATGGTCTTAAAAGCTGTCACACTATTGATATCCTCATAGGAAGTTTTTTTATTCACTTGTAGATCAAGGTTTGGTTTTCGAGTAAGATTGTAAACATGAAAAGTGAAAAAGTCCAAATCTATATCTGTTTTTGATGCAATATGATTAAAATCATCAATCCATGATTGGTAATTTGCAAAATTAATACTACTAAATCCACCTAGTTTAATTTTGGGATCAATTGATTTGATTGATTTGTACGTCTCGGCAAATAGGGTCAAAAACTCCTTCCTGGTTCCCCTCCAGAAGAATGGAACTTCCGGCTCGTTCCAAAACTCAAAATACCACGTTCTAACTTCATCTAATCCATACCGATTAATCAAGTGCCTAACAAATGCTTCAATTAATTCTTTCCATCTCTCCATTTGTTTTGGAGGTGACACGTAAGCTTCCCATAAAAAAATCGTATGCTCAGTCGTGGCTAAGTCCTTGGGCATAAACCCTATTTCAATAAAAGGTTTAATTTTTGCCTCGAGCAAGTGATCTAAAATCGCATCGACATTATTAAAATTAAAGAAGTATGTTCCATCTGATTTAGTATTGTATACAAGTAGCTGGTCAGCAAAAATCCCATGAAATCGAACATACTTAAAGCCTATTTCCTTTTGAATTTGATTTAGTTGTTGTTTAAAATCATTTCTCAGAGCAAGTGGAGCATAGCCAAAAGTCAGCAAATTGGTAAAGGTATGATTGATTGATCTTTTTGTTTTAGTTAGATCAACAGTAACAGACTGAGACTCACGTTTCCGTATCTCCTGGTCATTCCCCCCCTTTTTGAGATACTTAAACAAATTGGCTAGTGATTCACTGCTATTAATACTAAGATAATCCTTAGAAATGTTGTTCTCGACTTCCACCTTATAGGCATCTCGATATTCTCTAGGTGTAGTCCCTAAAACTTCTTTGAATACCCGATAATAAGCTTTACTATCAGGAAAACCATACTTCAATGCTATTTCAGTGACTGTTTCATCCGCTATTTGCAAGGCTAGTAACGACTTATTCAATCGCATATTATCTAATTTCTTTTTGAATGACACGCCAACCTTTGCCTTAAAATATCGAGATAAATATTGTGGATTCAGATTAAACTCATTCGCAATAACTTGTAAGCTTAAACCTGCCTTCATACAGTTCTTATTCATAAACTTTAAAATATCTAGTAGTCTCTGGTCATTATCTAGTTGCTTATCATCTACCTTGGTCTTTACCTCAAAATGCTCCAAGAGAATCACTGCAAGCTCTAATAACCACTTCTTTATCTTTAGATGATAAAGACTCTTTTTATTTATGACCAAATCCATCATATTGGCAAGAATATATTTCAGCTCATCCATAACCACTTTAGGTGCATTATCCTTATCTCTTGAGTTCAGGTAGAATCGTTTTTGCTCCATATCAAGCCCATGTTCTTTTAGATACCTGCTATCCATCTGCATAGCTAATACCTGAGTTTTTCCATAGCTAGTATGCGAATGAATAAAATGAAGCTCATTCCCATTTACAAGAAAAATGTCTCCACTCTCAAGTTTATGGCTATTTCGGTCAATCCGTATCTCCAGTTCTCCATCCAAAATAAGAAGGATTTCTGTATCTTCGTGCCAATGATATGGGAAACGTTCAACGGTCTGGGTGAATATATTTACTGGCAGATCAGCTGAATAGTTAATCTGTTCATATTGGAATTGCATGATCTACTCTCCTTGGGAATGAAAATAATTTTGTTTTAGTAGCTATTATATACTAGCAAGACATAGTTAATGGAATAGTTACGCATGTAAGTTTAAATTAAATTTGTTATTTACAATGAGAATATAACCAGATTTTTCATTAGAATTGGAACAAAACTGGGGTCAGACCTCCACTGAAGTATCGCTTTACTCCACCGGGGGACTGAACCCAAAATTCCTAACCAAGAAACAACCTACAAAATCCATGAGATTTTGTAGGTTGTTTTTGTAAATTATAAGAAAAGATATTTGATCTTTAGCAATTGTAAAGAAAATAGTATTTATTCTTCCTCTTTAAGAGTCTTGACCATATAATCATAGGGGTGTTTATTAATTTGAATGACTTTCTCTTTCGAGTAGCCAACTCGTTCGTATAGTTTTTTTGCCATTTGATTATCTTGCGCAACATTTAAGGAAACTCTAGAATATCCTTTTTCTATTGCCATTTTTTCTGCTTCTTTTAAAAGCATGGTTCCGATTCCATAACCCCTGAACAGATCATTCACACATAAGGTGTCTATGTAAAAATCGTTTTCGTTTGCTTCTTTATCAAAGTGAATTTCCTCATTCCTTCTTTTCTTTCTTAATCGTTTCAAGATTGGCTCATCTAATCGAGTAGCTTTTTCTCCCGGATAGGTAATGATAATCCCAGCTATTTTACCTAAAATATCAGCTACAATCATATTTTGATAGCTAAGACGATTATTGTCTTCGCGAAAGAATTGAGACAGTGTTTTTTGGATATTTTCTTTCTTCGTTTGTCCAGTCAGTTGCTCAGCAATATCGGTAATGGCGATATGAATAAGTTCTACAGCTTTGTTGGCATCCTTCTTCACAGCGCCTCTAATCTTCAATTCATCAGCAATGATTTCCTCCCAAGTCATTCCATATGGTGCACCACCATCTGTGTAACCCGCTATAAAATAAAAGTTGTCATCTGTATCTAGCTCAAAATAATCGGTTGCTTTTTGCTGTTTTGATTTTGCTCTTTTTTTCAATTGAATCCCTCGTTCTACTATTGTTGTTATAAGGACGCTGCTTCCCTTAGGTTTTTTCCGAAAAATCTTTATTATATTAAACTAACTTATAAACTTCATAGTAGCATGGTTTGCGCATAAAATCTGCCAGGCACACTCTAGGTATTTTGTTTCGCGGGTATGTTTTCACAAAAAATTTTTCTAAAAATATGTTTGGGTATTAGCTGATAATCGTCCTTATATAACGTAAACGTAAAAAAACCGACTTGATTTCCCAGTAGAAAATTAAGTCGGAAAGTTTTCTATTGTCTTAATGATTATTTTTCGTAGATTTGTTATTTATTCATTCCATTGATTTAGATTCATGTTAAATTCAGAACCACGCATTTCAATTATGCTAACAGATTTAAACCACAGGATCGTTGTGACTATCTTGTTTTTAGTCTTTCTTATTACAAATAAGCACCCGTTGAATAAACATTAAAGGCTATTCAACTAAATCTAATTCATAATGATAAAATTGAGAGTCTTTTTTGTATCCATTTTTTTCATATAATCTTTGAGCAACGAAATTATCTGGTGCTGTTTCCAAACTAATACTTTTAGCACCTGTTTCAATAGCGAAATCTTTTGCTTTACTTAAAAGCATTTCTCCTACTCCTTGGTTTCTTGTTTTAACATCTACATACAAGTCATTTAATATCCATGCTCTTTTCATGGATATTGATGAAAACGTGGGATAAAGTTGAGTAAATCCTACATACTCTTGTTTATCTTTAACAACGAATATAATCGAATCTTTGCTTTCTAAACGATTTTTTATGTAAGTCTTGGCACCTTCTAAATCTGATGTTTGTTGATAAAACATACGATACAAATTAAATAAATTTGATGCTCCCTCTAAATCTTCCATTTTAGCTTGATATACTTCCATTTGATTCCTCTCCCTATTAGATAAAATTCTATAACTTTATTGATTACAATTTTATATGGTATCTTATTTTAATTACATAACTATTTAAAGGTCTTTTAATAAGTTACTTAATTTTTAACGTTAATAATATATCTATACTTAATTTTTTAATGTAAAGGTGGCGGATCCCTTGGATGAAATTGATCAAAGCATTCTTATTCAACTTCAAGACAACGCTCGAATATCAATGACAGAATTAGGAAAGAAGATTGGACTTTCAACTCCTGCAACAAACGAAAGAGTAAAAAAACTTGAGGATAAAGAAGTTATAAAAGGGTATAGGGCGGTCATTGATCCTGAAAAACTCAATAAAAATGTAACAGCTTTTATTTTATTCGACACAAAACAAGGAAAGAACTTCAGGGATTTTTGTAAGGAACATCCCGTAGTAGTAGAATGCCATCGATTAGCAGGTCAGTATAGTTATTTAGTAAAAGTCGTAACGGAATCAGTGAAAATACTTGAGGAATTTATTGATGCTACTTTACCTTACGGAGAACCGTCTACCTTAATGAAATTATCTTCTGTTGTGGAATTTAAACCATTTATTAAAGGCAGCCTTTAAGAATAGTACTATTTTAGGTTAAATTATTATCTGTCTTATTAGAATAAACCCAGAACAAAGTTCGCCCAAGGAAATGGCGGATAACTACTAAAAAACAAGCATCTGGATATAGTAAAATCGCACTTAACAACATCCAAACCCATGAACGCTTTATAAGTCCATAAACAAAAAACACCGGAACCTTCCCGGTGTTTTTGTTGTTTGAACAAGGTAACTCTTTCCTATGAATAAAGAAATCTGTCAGTCATTTATCGTAGCAAATTGCGGGGGCCTCTAAACGATTATTCCTCTGTCAATTTTACAAGCTGTTTCCCGATATTATCACCGCGGAAAAGTCCCAAAAAGGCATTAATGGTGTTTTCAAAACCTATAACGACATTTTCTCGATATTGGATTTTCCCTTCCCTAAGCCACTGGGAAAGTTTTGCTAAGCCTTCATCGTTATGTTCTTCATAATCAGAAACGATGAATCCCTTCATCATGGCACTGTTTTTCAGTAGCTGTCCCCCAACTCTTGGGCCCATCGAGGGGTTTTCCAAATTGTATTGGGAGATTTGACCGCAAATGATGATCCGCGCCTGGAAATTGATTAATGACAAAATGCTATCGCTCACCTCTCCACCTACATTGTCAAAATAAACATCGACCCCATCAGGACAAGCGGTTTTAAGTGCAGTTTCTAGGTTTTCTGTCGTTTTATAATTAACGGCGGCATCAAAGCCCAGTTCTTCGGTTATATATGAACATTTTTCATCCGTACCGGCTATCCCGACAACTCTGCATCCTTTTAGTTTAGCTAGTTGGCCCACAAGCATGCCGACTGCTCCGGAAGCTCCGGACACGACGACTGTTTCCCCATCCTTAGGCTCTCCTATGTACAATAATCCAAAGTAAGCGGTCAATCCAGGCATGCCCAATACATGAAGCGCAGTGGAAACAGGTGCCAATTCCGGATTGACCTTGCGAAGCATCTTTCCATCGGACACATTGTAATCAGCCCACTCGAGTCGACCTTCAATATAATCCCCTACTTGAAATCTTGAATTCTTAGAATCAACTACTCTTCCAACTACCCCTCCGAGAAACGGCTCCCCAAGTTCATATGGCTTAGCATACGATATTGCATTTGACATTCGTCCACGCATATATGGATCAACTGAAAGATAAATGGTACGGATCAGAACTTCTCCTTCTTTAATTTCTGGTATACTCTCTTTTATCACCGTAAAATTACTTTCATCTGGTATACCCTTTGGTCTGCTGGCCAATAAAATTTTCCGATTTACTGAGCTTCCCATCAACATCACCCCTGTTCCACTATTTTTTGTAACCCCTTACATTATTGTGTAAATAAACACCATACCCTATGTTTTTTTACTTTTAACTTTAAATATGCATTTATTGTGCCAAAAAGATAAAACGCTGATGAGAATAGTTCTATAAATTCATCTCTTCCATAGAAGGACGTAGATAAAATACATTAGCTGAAAATATATTTAATGAATTCATCGTACAAATAGTATGTTCGAATGAATCTATAATGGTACATCCAGTTTCGTTCTTGAATCATTTATGACAAGTCACTGTCACTTGTCACGTTAGGTGTGAGAATACCTCTACCCATTTAGGATAACTGAATTGATTGAGCGACATTGTCGAACTTGGCGTGGATACACCCAACAATTCAAGAAAATATTGAGGCTGCGGAATCCGAGATTCCAAACCTCAGGGGATTTGTAATAAAATGTAATGGCCCCATGCTTGTCTTTTTATTAGGCTCTTTTCTCAAACTTTGTTGCTTTTCGATACAAAATCGCTTTTTAATTATGAGAAAAGAGCTTGCAAACTTAATATAGCGTACGAAATAGCTTACTATGCGTTAAAATCGGCTTTAGGTAGTAAAATCGGTTTTAAGATTTTTACAATTTTAACAACAATCTTTACGAAAACAACCTTTTATTAACAACTCCATTAAGAATATCATTGAGAAAATGATAAAGCTGTAGCTCCGGCAATTGTGAATCCATATAGTTCACACTATCATTTATTCGATGGATTTTTTCTTGGTCTTTTGCAACGTAGGTGCCTAACTCCCAACTTTCACTATGGTTTAACAACTAAATGAACGAGGCCATGACCACCAATATACTTAAAACGTACCCAATCAATCCAAGAAAGGAAAACAGAACGAACTCTTTCCTTTCTTTTTCCCTTCTCAACTTAGGAATCTCCCATGCAAAGATCATCATAAAAATAATCGTAATCAGTATCATTTTAAACATTTTTCGCCTTCCCCTTTATAATAAAAACGTTATGAATGTCTTATTAACCCTACTCTTCGTACAAATACTTTTGGTTTTACTATCACTTCAACCTCTGAAAATTCATCATCCCATTTTTCCTTATAGGTGTTATTCCATTCCTTTGGGTATTTTTTATACAGTGCTTCACCAAAACCAAATATATCAGATCCTAGCTCACCTTGTGCCTTGTCTAAGGTCATGCGCATCCTATCCTTAATTTCCTTTTCTATCTCTTTTTCTAACTTATCAATATTTTCCGGATCACCCAGATTTACTTCTGAAGCATTTTCCAATACATTCATCTCTGCGCGAGTATTGATTGTAATAGTAACCTTTCCGTCTTTAAGTTCAGGAACAATGTCAGATTCAGTTCGAATGATATTCGTACTAATCTTCCCGCCTCCTCTCTCTTCACCAATATTTACCGTAATAACTCCCTCTTCCATCTCATTCCGCAGCCATAAAATCCCCCTTGTCTCACTGTCGTCCATCCACCCAACAAGTTTATCCCCTTTAAAAACGCCCGCTCCATTTATGGCCTGTTTTTCTTTCGATTGTGAGTCACTCTTCACTTCTAACGGCACTAATACAAATTGAGGAGCTACTGGTTCCACTCCTTCCGTAAGAAGCATATCCAGAAAATCCCTAATACTGATCCTCAATCCTACTTTCCGTTTAATGATCTCATTTGCTACTTCAGCAGAGACATTTTCGAGCGTCGGTTCTTGTTTAAGAATATCCACTGCTCTTCCTTTTGTCACAATAATACTACTATGCATCCGAGGTTCCTGATACCGTGCATAGAAATCAAGCATATGGGTCACACCGTTTTTGGCTAAGTCCTCTCCTATGATCAGAACCCTGCTATGTGAGAAAAAGATTTTTCTTGACAATTTTTCTTGAAGCTGCCGATATGCTTCAGAAATCGTCCCACCCATTTCAGAAATAATAAAGGTACTTTTGCCACCTTTCGTTGTCCCAGTAGCTGGACCTAGTTGCGACGGAACGGCAACTTGAAGGGATAATCTCAATTGATTGTCCTCAAAAAGGTCCAATCCAACAGCCGTTACAATCGCAATATCATTGATCTCAATTCGATTCCAACAACCCGATAGCAAGAAGATGGATAGGACTATAAGAAATCCTCTTTTTAAGACTTTCATTTGTATCATCCTACCTGTTCGATATGAACATTTAGTATTTTTGTTTTTGATTGCTTAACCTTTTTTCATTTCTTTTTGCGGTTTGTACAGGACGTTTGTTCATCTTCCACCATGGTGCACGGATCAATACGTCTTTCATATTATTAAAATTAAATGGAGCAACAGGTGCTAGATAGGGAATACCAAAGGAACGCAGCTGAACAAGGTGAACCAAAATAAAAAATATTCCTAGCAAGATTCCATAAAATCCAAGCGTCCCAGCTAACAACATGATAGCAAAACGTAGTAGTCGAATCGAACCAGTCATGCTATAACTTGGAAACATAAACGAAGCAATCCCCGTAACCGCAACGACAATAACCAATGGAGCAGACACAATCCCCGCCTCTACCGCTGCTTGACCAATCACCAATGCACCAACAATACTAACGGTTGATCCAATTGGCCTAGGAAGTCGTAAACCTGCTTCCCGTAAAGCTTCAAAGGTAATTTCCATTAAAAAAGCCTCTACTAAAGCGGGGAATGGCACCTTTTCTCTGGAAGCGGCTACACTAAACAAGAGATTCGTTGGTAATAACTCTTGATGAAAGGTTGTCACGGCTATATAGATAGAAGGAAATAATAACGCAATCTGCAAAAACAAATATCGAATCAACCGAGTAAATGTTGACATGATAAATCTTCCATAATAATCCTCAGGAGAACTCATCATTTGAAAAAAAGTAACAGGAACAACAAGCGCAAATGGGCTATTTTCAACAATAATTCCTGCTCTTCCTTCAAGGAGGCTGCCAACCACCCGATCAGGTCGTTCTGTTTGTAGTACCTGTGGAAACACAGAGAATGGATTATCCTCAATGAACTCGATAATATATCCACTATCTTCGATTGAATCAATCTTAATTCTCTTTAACCTCGATCGCACTTCCTCAATCAGTGACGTTTCAACAATTCCTTCAACGTATGTAATAACCACCTCTGTTTTGGAAAGGGTCCCTAGGCTCATGCTTTCGAATTTCAGTTGCGGGGATTTAATTCTTCGTCGGATCATACTTGTGTTTGTCCGGAGATTTTCAGTAAACCCCTCTCTGGGTCCCAAAACAACGGCTTCTGAAGGGGGTTCTTTAATCGAGCGTTTCTCCCATGATTGTTCACTAATGAAAATCGATTGTTTAAATCCATCAATTAATAAAACCGTCACTCCAACGAGTAGCTGATCTTCTATTTCTTGGATTGTCTCCCCCTTTGTGACCTTACCAGAGCTAATTTCATGTTCAAAATCTTCAATCGTTAAAGAGTCTTTTTTAAATAGCATTTCACTTTGATTTAATAAGGGGGTGATCACTGTATTTTCTATACTTTTCATATCGACAAGACCGTCAACATAGAGAATAATCGCGTTACACGTATTGATCTTAAACTTGCGATAAGAAAAATCTGAAGATCCCTCAAACATCCGTTTAATTTTATAAAAATCCTCTTCAATGACACCTGCTAATAGATCATTCTCCCTCTTATTCACTTTCTTTGTTTGAACAGGTTTGTATTTTAATAATCTCAGAAATCTCACAGTGTCACCCCCTTTAACTAAGTTTCTTTGTTTGATTTTTGTTTTTAATCAACGCCATACAGAGAAGTAAACTAGGGAAAATAATTTGCATTACGGGGCTTACGTAGTTGGTGATGAGTTCCAACCCCGTCTTTAAAAAAATAATAAAGTTGCCTCCGATTAATAGAGATAATGGCGTTATGATTGTCCCTAATCCAATCAGTAAAGAATCTATCTTCTTTACTTTAACTAATTGTGCAATCCCTAATGCTGCACAAAAGGTGAACCCACAAACTTTAAAAAAGACTCCTGCGACCATCATTAAGATGATTAAGGCATCAAATCTTTCTAAAAAATCGGCAATACTCACTAACCTAGTAGCTGAAAGAAGTGGGAAGAATTTTTTTTCATATAACTCAGGACCTAATACAGATAAAATCAACATTGAATTCACACAAAGAACGATCCCACTAATAAAGATGACAGCAAAACCGGTGAAAGCTGCCTTCCTTTTATTCTTAAGGAAAGGAAGTAACATGAGAATGATGACGGATTCCCCAAATGGAAAGCTAAGTGTCTTTGGAAGAGCTTCCTTTAAAACTGGTTTCATTCCATTTCCTATTACTGGGGTGAGATTAGCAGGATTAAACGATTCAACGGTTAATAGTAGAATCCAAATAGCCATTAACGATAGTAGGAAAATTGGAAATACCACCTCCCCCATTCGGCCCAACGTTTCAATTCCACCACGAAGACAATAGACCACCAGTACCATAAATGTCGCGATAATTACCCCAATCGGTGTGTCCACTAAAATCGTTGACACAAGCAATTCACCTAAATCCCGACACACTCTTCCAGCAATGTAGATAAAATAAAGAATGTAAGCAACGATTACTGGATAACCAAAAAATTTGCCAATTAATTTAGGAATAATTTCGACCAAGGTATCATTTGGATAGAACCTAGCTAATTTAAGATAGATTCCCATTAAAGTTACACCAGCGAATGTACTAACCAATATTACAAGCCATGCATCCTGCTTGGCACCGGAACCTAACCCTAGAATAATTGCTGTCCCCAATTCAAAACCAATGAGGATATAAAAAAGTTGAAGCGAACTAATAATTGCCTTTTCCATATTAAACCCCTTTTGTTATGGGAACGATCCCCACTGCACCCAGTTAAAACAAAAACTAGAGTTTAATGTAATTTTATCCATAATGATTTTTATTATGTAAGAATGGGTTTTTCATCTTCTTATAGTGGTTGAATAATGAAGGATAGATGAAAAAAGACGATGCGAATAGCAGCGTCTAATGGGATTCTATTTTACCTTTTTAATAACTTGCAATCGTAGATTAAAATACTTGTAAGGGCTCCCTGTAATACCTAGGAGTGACCAAGTTTCTTGCGAACAATGGCGATACAAAGCAATAAGACAGGAAGGATAATTTGCAATACGGTATGGATATATGGAACAAATACAGTAAATCCAATTTCAATATGTTCTACATAGCTTGAGGCGCTTATGAGTGATAAGGGCGGGATAATCGTCCCCACTCCAAGTATGACAGAGCGGGATTGCTTTAACTTAAATAATTGAGTGATCCCAATAGCAGCTCCAAACGCAAATCCCCCTGCCTTAAAAAACACGCCAGTGACCATTAGTAAAATCACGATGACATCAAAACGTTCAAGAAAATCTGCAATTGTCACCATTTGTGTGGCTATCAGGAGAGGAAAATAAGTTTGGCTATAAATCTCCGGACCTAAAACAGATAACATCATGATGGAATTACTCGTTAACAAGATTCCTCCAAACAGAATACCGAATAACCCTATCTTTCTCACAGATTTCTTATCGTTCAAAAATGGGAAAAACATCATAAAAACGATTGTTTCTCCAAATGGAAAATTCACGACAGAAGGAAGAACCTGTTTCATCACTGGTGTGACGCCATTACCAAGTATAGGGACTAACTGGTTAAGATCAAAACCTTCAACAGTAAATAATAGAACCCAAATCACTAAAAGAGCAAGAACATAAACGGGAAACACAATTTCTCCTGTACGACAAAAGGTCTCCACCCCGCCGCTTAGGCAGTAAATCAATAGGATCATAAAGCTTCCGATTACAACGATTACAGGGGTCTCTGTTAAAATGGTTGAAACAATTAGGTCTCCTAATTCTCGACAAGCTCTTGCTGCCGAATAAATAAAATGTAAAATATAAAGCAAAATGATTGGATAGGACAGATACCTGCCAATAATTTTCGGGATCATCTGTACCAATGAATGATTTGGATAATATGTTGATAATTGAGTATATATTCCCATTAAAATCAACCCGCAGAACAAGCCGAATAGAATAAATACCCATGAATCTTGCTTCACTTCCGCTCCCGAACCCAAAATCATGGCTGTCCCTAATACGTATCCAACAATCGCGTATAGAAGTTGAAGTGAACTTATTTTTTGCTCCATCATTCATATTCTCCTCAGTATAAAGAAAGGTTCAGTATTCCCCTATCAAATTAAGATTATTACCTCTAGGTATTATTACCAGTCGCGTCTATAATATGTTCGATTTGTCCAACCATGGGCATTCTATGGGTGCGTGGCCATAGCTCTTGCTTACTTTACTTTCAGAAAAGGAGAATAGCCTTTATTGGTTCTAGCTTTCATTTTCTACCAAATCCTTCATTCGTTGCTATTTTACAAAGTTTATGACAAGTGCACTCTGGTCATAGTTCCCCTGCTATTTATCTTATATTTATCCAAAATACTCTTCTTTGGACGACCTTTGGTGCCAAGATGACTTTAGAGTTAAAGAGTTTAAAATTCTGAATTAATTCATTATGTTTATTAAAATTATTGATTTGATTGTTTAATTAAATACCCTAGGAAATAAGTGCTAAGTGGAATTAACGGTGACTATCGCATAAAAATTGAATTAGAGTTAATAAGAAAAATTAGGCAGGTAAATCAACAAAAAAAATGCTTGGACTCCAAGCATTTTTTATAGCAATCTTTTTTGTTGGAAAAGTTGCGGAATGTTGAATTAAGATGATAAACACTTTACTGAACAGAATTTTTGTACTACGCAGCAATTAATTTCTTAAGTTTTGGTCTTTTTTATAACTAATAAGCACCCTATACTTGAATAAACTATAGCTCTTATTAACTGGTATACCTTATAAAATCACAATAAAGTTTGGGCTTTCCACCAATTCATTTTAATGTACAATTAAGGAGTTTTAACAGTTACTTCTAATTGAATATCCACATTGCCTTGAATTGCACGGCTAATCATACAAGATTTTTCAGCTTTTTCTGCAAGCTTTTGTGCCACTTTTTTGTCTCGAACGGAAGCATTTTGTTTCAATACTATTTCTGGTCGATGGATAATTTTTTTATATGTAAATACACCATTTGTCACATCAACAATTGCTTCTGATTCCATCGTTAATCCATCTTTCTCTATCTGACTACGTTCCATCATCGCAGCTAGTGTAATAATGTAACATGTCGATGCTGCCCCAAGGAGCATTTCGTCAGGATTTGTACCAATACCGGGACCGTTCATTTCTTTTGGTATAGAAATTTTTGTCACTAAATGATTGGCTTCGATTTTCCCTACATCATTACGTAGCCCTGGCCAATGTGCCTTTAAATGAAAATGATGTTCTGCCATTTTTTTCACTCCTCCTTGCATTCATTTTTATTTTGTAAATAAATAACAAAAAAAAGGTCATATAATATATTCACTAACTAATATTATATGACCTTATATTTTTTACAACAAATGCACGATTGTGGAAGATGGTTATTAAAGTAACGCACCCCGTTAATTAAAAAGTATATAGGCTTAGAAAGAAGTGAATAGTCTAGGAAAAACAAATATTAAAAATAGCCCAACAAAAGTAAATACAATGTACTTTTAATGGAGCAGCAGCGATTAAACTATAAACTTGGAAACTAGTAAAAGGACATACCCTTAGCTCCCTCCAAGAAAGAAGCACAGGGTACGTCCCCAACCTATTATTTGTTATTCGACGATATAGATTTCACGGACCTCGGTATTGCCTTTAGTGTTGACGAATACATCGTAACGTCCCACTCGGTAAGTTCCCTCGGCATTGTTATTGATGAGGAAGGTCTCAGTCAACGTCCCGCTTCCGGTTCCGTCTGCATAGACTTCATCGATAGTGATTGTCAATTCATTTTGATTTCCTTTCAACATATCGACCACTGCAGAAGCATCGGCTGTTTCAACCGTATCCACGGTGACCACATCAGACCAATCACTGGCACCGGCAGCGTTCAAAGCGCGGATTCTGAATTGATAAATGCCACCGTTTTCAGCTTGAGCGAGAATGCCATTCAGGTTGGCGAATTGATCGATATCCTGAGTGATAAAACTTTTCGCCCTTGTATTATGAGCGATTTCTGCTAAGGTGACCCAATCACCCTTATTTGTGTTCAACTGGATTTCATAGCTTTCAGTCAACACGTCGTTGTTGGCCCAATCGATTGTGAAAGTACCTTCGTGAACAATAATCTTTCCAGGGGCCGGAATATGAGACGTACCAAATGCGGAACGGACTTCCTCATTGATCCGGACGTCAGTGATTTCAGGCGCGGCCGGAGCAGAAACAGGCGCGATATCGGACTGGGATCCGGTATTCGTTTCGATTTCCGTTCTCAAAGCCGCTGCCAGTTCAGCTGTACCCGTCGGCCATACGCCTTGACGGCTCGGACGGAACGCCCAATCCAATTGCGAAGCCGGGCTGGTGGTCATGTTCGGGTTCTGGGTAGTCGAATCGGCAGCAACAACAATTCCAACGTCTTCTTTTACATTGAAATTTTTTGACGAGCCCGCATCTAAAACGTTTGGCTCAAGTTGTGAAGCTTCTGCTATCAGGGCATCCAGATCAGCTTGGGTCATGCCAGATTTCACATCGGATGCCGATCTGAAACCATCCAGTGTTTCAGGGAAGTCCCCTTCAGAGACTGCCTCCGGCGCGACGATGTATCCAGGTGCGTCACCGAAGAAGTGATTATACCCTGCATTCGGCGTACCGTTTGGCAAGTCAGTTCCAAACCCATTTTCTTGGAATCCTCGGGCATGACCTTGGCGGCTCCTTAAGAACGGGAAGTTGACATTGTCAAAAATATTCCCTTCCGCCCAAATGGTAGCGTTGTGAGCGGCTCCGATTCCGTAACCAGTGTTTCTGTCCAATAAGGTATCATGGTAAGGATGCCCTTGAACATCTTCATATAAATTGTTGTAAATATGGACACGCCCATTACGCACCCTTGGAGTCCGTTCTTCTGTTCCCTGGAACCAGTTGTGATGGATCGTTCCGTAGTGTTCGCTAATAGAGCCGGCACCTCCGCCAATCAGCATGACTTTACTGCTGCCAGCGAAGTAGTTATAAGCCATGGTGTAATTCCGCGCATGGTTAACGATGTCCAACGCGCCATCACCTTTTGCCTGATCCGGATCGGCGGCATTGGCGAGGTGAAGGTTTTGGCCATAGCCGAAGGTGTTGTTGTGTACCCAAATATTTGAAGCTCTTATGGTGGTGTTTCTGCCATTGACCTCAATAGCATCGCCAGTCCAATAATCGAAATTCATGTTTCGGATGACGACGTTGTGGGCACCGCCTGTCCCAATCAAGGTCGGACCGTGAGAAAGAGTCGCATCTGGCCCGATTCCTTCGATGGTGACATTCCCGTTGCCTTCTCCGATTGTAGCGCCGCGTTCGGTAATGGTCCCGACGAAGCGGACAACAAGCGGCTGTTTCCGATTCGCGGTCGATCCGCGGCTGCTGTCGCTGAACAAGCTGTTGGCATATCGTGCAGCGGTTTCAGGCGTGATGTAAACAATCTTCGCTTCCGGATTTACCCGTCCGTCCGGTAAATAGCCGCCGATAGCGCCATCTAAAGCAAAATCATGATTCCCTTTGTATGGATTTTCATTTGATGGAACAAAAGCCGCCCCATTACGCGGGAAAGCTTCTGTCTGCAGGTTTGAGAAGCTATGTACGACTTTTCCGTCCAATCTCACCTGGATTTCGTAATCACCTTCCGGAAGCCCCGGGATATCGGCGCGCCAAGTATTTCTTGCCGGGTCCACCACACGAACCAATGGCGCGTTGGCCTCGTCATTGACTAATGTCCAGTCTGTCAGGAAGTCGGTAATCAGGCTGCCGTCGCGCCAATCGATGACGTTGGCACCCTTCACATAAACTTCGTACTTGGCGTTGATGTCGCCTGTCCAGACGGCAAACGCCGTTTCAAACCAGATCCCCGCTTCAATGTTAACGTTTTCATTTGACGTTGCGGAAACGGACGGATTTTGTGCCATCAGCGGCGCGACCCCAAAGGACGTAAAATACATGGTCGCGGCTAAGGCGACGGTGAACCACCTTTTTGCTTTTGAAGATTTCATTTTCCAGCTCCTCTCACTTTATTCACTACCAGATTTAAAAATGTTAACGTTAAACCTAATCATAGTATACCTGCAAAAGAATGGTACCTCAATAATTTTTTAGATAATTTTGACTTTTATTATTTTTCTCCTGCTGATTAAATAAAGGAATAAACCTATTGTATTAAAATAAAAGAGTGATGCTCATTCTTTATCAGTCATAAATATAGACAGGTTAATAAACCAGATTTTCGGTGTCTGGCACTACCCGAAGATTGATAGATTTTGTCGAAGAATACTGTTAGGCTTTTAACTTGTGGGTCTATCAACCTGCCCCTTACTAGATTCCCACCCTCTCTGCAATAGCCAGTTGCTTGACCTATGTTTTATTCTACGTATCCTATCTTTACAAAACCTCCTTAAATCCCCCAACCTCCCTCTCAAACAAAAACTCAACCGTCCCAACCGGTACTTTACCCTGTTTAGCAATATCGATTTTAACTCTCTTAACAAGGAAATCAAATCCCAGCCTCATCCCTTAGCCTCATTTTCTAAATTTTACTTTAATTTTAATCATGTCTCATGTATACTAAAATCAAATTGAATAGAAATAACTAGGGGAGTCCAATAAGTTGGGCTGAGAAAGAAACACGTTGAAGTTTCTTGACTCTTGGGACCTGATCTGGTTCATACCAGCGTGGGGAAGTTAGAAGCGTCATTAGAGTAATACTACTTCTTTATACATATTAGCCGGGTCCAGCCATTTATTGGACACCGGCTTTTTTATATACTTCATAAGCTTTTATAAGCTTTCCCCTTGTTGTGTTCTATATCTCGTCCTTATATTCAAAAAAAGGAGAGATTTATTATGTCAAAGTCAACATCTTCATTAAACAAACAAAATATTTCCATCATGTCTAATTTTTCTGGTAGCAAAAAAGTATATGTAACAGGCTCTAGGCCTGACATTAAAGTTCCAATGCGTGAAATCGAGTTAAGCCCGACAACCGGTACGTTTGGAGAAGAGGAAAATCCTCCATTACGTGTGTATGACACCAGCGGACCTTATACAGACCCTGATTATTCTGTCGATATTACAAAAGGTCTTCCTTCCCTTCGCAGTTCATGGATTCAAGAACGTGGCGATGTTGAGGAATATGATGGCCGTGAAATCAAGCCTGAGGATAATGGATATAAAGATGAAAACGATCCTCGCACGAATCATAACGTGTTTCCTGGTTTAAAGCGGAAACCGTTACGGGCAAAAAAAGGGAAAAGTGTTACACAACTTCATTATGCAAGAAAAGGAATTATCACGCCTGAAATGGAATTTATCGCAATTAGAGAAAATATGAAACCTGAATTCGTACGGGATGAAATTGCAAAAGGTCGAGCGATTATTCCTTCTAATATCAACCATCCAGAAGCAGAGCCTATGATAATAGGCCGTAATTTCCACGTTAAAATTAATGCGAATATTGGCAACTCTGCTGTTTCTTCTTCTATTGAAGAAGAGGTTGAAAAAATGACATGGGCCTCGCGTTGGGGTGCTGATAATATTATGGATTTATCTACAGGGAAAAACATTCATACAACACGGGAATGGATTATTCGTAACTCAGCGGTTCCTGTAGGAACTGTCCCAATTTATCAGGCACTTGAAAAAGTAAATGGTGTTGCTGAAGATCTTACATGGGAGGTTTACCGAGATACTTTAATAGAACAAGCAGAGCAAGGTGTTGATTACTTCACCATTCATGCTGGTGTTCTTTTACGATATATCCCGTTAACAGCAAAGCGTGTAACAGGTATTGTCTCTCGCGGTGGATCTATCATGGCACAATGGTGTCTATACCACCACAAAGAAAGCTTTTTATACACTCACTTTGAAGAAATCTGTGAAATCATGAAATCCTATGATGTTGCATTCTCTTTGGGGGATGGTTTGCGTCCTGGATCTATTCGTGACGCAAATGATGAAGCACAGTTTGCAGAATTAGACACTCTTGGAGAGCTAACAAAAATTGCTTGGGAGCATGATGTACAGGTGATGATTGAAGGACCAGGGCATGTACCAATGCACCTAATTAAAGAAAATATGGATAAACAACTGGAAGTGTGTCAGGAGGCGCCAT
Organism: Mesobacillus maritimus; assembly: GCF_044803185.1. Lineage (GTDB taxonomy): Bacteria > Bacillota > Bacilli > Bacillales > Cytobacillaceae > Mesobacillus_B > Mesobacillus_B maritimus_B. Next base: position 1,684,723 of record NZ_CP085225.1, on the reverse strand, counting down.
TCTACACACTTGGACCTCTTACGACTGATATTGCTCCTGGTTATGATCACATTACATCTGCTATTGGAGCTGCAATGATTGGTTGGTATGGGACTGCGATGCTTTGTTATGTAACGCCAAAAGAACATTTAGGCTTACCGAATAGAGAGGATGTTCGTGTAGGGGTTGTCACTTATAAAATTGCTGCACATGCTGCTGATTTGGCAAAAGGACATCCAGGAGCACGTAAAAGAGATGATGCCTTATCAAAAGCTCGTTTTGAATTCCGTTGGAGGGATCAGTTTAATTTATCTTTAGATCCTGAACGTGCAATTGAATATCATGATGAAACTTTACCTGCTGAAGGTGCAAAAACAGCACATTTCTGTTCTATGTGTGGACCTAAATTTTGCAGTATGAGAATCTCACAAGATATTCGTAATTTTGCAAAAGAAAAAGAACTTGATACGGAGGAAGCTATTGAAATAGGTATGAAGGAAAAAGCTAAACAGTTTAAGCAATCTGGTGGTAACATATATCAGTAACTTTCTTAGGGGGTTATTAGGGTGAAGGTCGAAAAAATTGAAGAGAAAATTAATCAACTCAGAACTAACCTTGCTTTTTTGGAGAAAAGTTTAAAGGAGATCCAGCAAAATTGTGATCATCATTTTAAAGGAAATCAACATTATGAAAAATGTATAAAGTGTAATAAAGTAAATGTTTTATATTATTAGTAAATAAAAAAGTCTCATATGAAGTAAAGCTAAGAGATTCCACAAGAAACCTTGCCTTAATTATTTTATTAAGGCAGGTGAATTTGTGGTGACTGGTACCACTCGAAATATAATATTGATTGCGTTTAAAAGAAAATGCTTGGAGCATAAAGGGGCATTTATTAGCTGCTGTGAATATATTCCAATCATTGAGGGCATTTTAATTTTATTAAGGGCTTTTTTCTCAAACTTTGTTGCTTTTGGATACAAAATAGGATGGATGAAGCTTTGTTTCACTGCAAAATAGAGAAACGAGCTTGCAAACTTACTATAACGTACAAAACAGCTTACCTTGCGTTAAAATCGGCATTAAGATTTTTACAATTTTAACAACAATGTTTACGAAAACAGCCTTATTAAATACCTGAGGTGACCTTTATGACATTGATCCTCAAGATTTTCGTCCTCTATCTCATTACGATCGCGATCATGAGAATCATGGGAAAATCAACAATCATTCAAATGACTCCCTATGATTTGGTTGCGATTATTATCGTTGGTACGGTAGCGGCTGAACCTCTTATTAGTACGGATTTTTATCCAACTGTGTCGGCTTTAGCAATACTTGTGATTTTCCATATTTTGTTCTCGAAGATGACCTTATGGCAATGGGGCAATCGCTTCTTTTTAGGTGAGCCGACGATTTTAATTAAGCACGGTGAAATTGTTGAAGATAATATGGAAAAATCAAGATTATCTTATGCACAGCTTCTCTCCATTTTGCGAAGCAAAGGCTACCCTAAGCTTTCAGACATTGATTATGCGATACTCGAGCCAATCGGTGAAGTCAGCATCATTTCTAAAGCGGAAAATACGCCGGTCACCGTTCAGCATTTAGAAATCCCTATTAAAGATGAAGGCCTGCCGATTGCTGTGATTATTGACGGACGAATCCAAGGCAGGAATCTACGATTGCTGGGTAAATCAAAAGAGTGGCTAATGGGAAATTTAACGAAAAATGATTTGTATGTGAAAGATATTATTTATGCTTATGTAAACGAGAAGACGGAGAAATTGAATATTCATAAACGACAGGATGCGGAATAGGCTGTGTGGGGTAACCTACATGGTCTTTTTTTGTTTATATAGAAAACCCCCATTTTCTTACAGAGACTAAGTGGTTAGCTTCTAAAAACACTCTTATGTAAAAAGCAAAATGTATCTCACTTGAGAATTAGAGATCAAAAAAGGGTATGCTTACTGACCCTAAAACCAACGATCTGAATCCTTACTTCACTTATTAGTGGGATAAGCTCTTGCATGTTCCTTCCTCCTCTCTATTAAATTACACCGTTTCGAGATAGGAAAAGCCGGTTCCTAATGGAATCCGGCCCTTTTATGATTAGATAATCTCGTATTCTGTGACATTTCGTTCAACAACGCGCGCACCGCCAACGGAAACAATGTGCCCATAAAGGGTAATTGGGGGTAATTGGTGTCAGGCACAATCCAATTATCTGGAAGGTGCCTGACACCTGTAACATTCTTCTCTGGCTATTTACTGATTGCTTAACAAGCGCTTTTTATCCATTTTCGATAACACAAGGACCGCCATAACTAGGAGTGCGATGGCAAGAAGAAGTGTCCAAGCACTCCCAGTAATCCCCGCGACAATAAATCCAATAAAAGTCACAGTTGCATTTAAAATTGCATATGGCAATTGTGTTTTGACGTGATCAATATGATCAGCACCAGCTCCAGTTGATGACAGCAAGGTCGTATCCGAAATTGGGGAAGTATGGTCACCAAACATTCCGCCAGAAAGAACGGCCGCAATACAAACCAATAGATGCGCATCAAGCCCAACCGCCATTGGAATCGCAATTGGAATCATGATCGCGAACGTTCCCCATGACGTTCCAGATGCTAATGACATGATGGCCCCGACTACAAACAAGATGGCCGGAATAATGAATACAGGAATATTTCCTTGCACCATTTCAACAATAAACATGGCCGTTCCCATATCACTTAACAACGTACCAAGCGCCCATGCCAGTACAAGGGTGACCGCAACATACGCCATTTTCTGCATCCCAGATGTATAAATCTCAAAAGCTTCGCCAAACTTCTTTATTTTGAAACTAATCATTAAAATGATAATGGTAACAGCCGCAAACAAGTAGGCCGTTGTTAGGGATACTCGAAACTCATTTCCAGGAACCTGTTCAAACGGGAAGCCAAATGAGATCAATAATCCAAATAAAGTTAAGAACAAAACCAATAATGGCAACCAGATCAAAATTGCTTTCGAACTATTGGTGTACTTCTCCGTTTGCTCTGGCTTTCTTAGTGGTTTTGAGTCTGGCCAGTATAAAGCACCTGTTTCTTGAATTCTTCTTTCCGCCTTTGCCATCGGACCGAAATCAAGCTTTGTGAACGTGACCAAAGGAACCATGATCACCGCTAAGATCGCGTAAAATTGAAAAGGAATCACTTGTACAAAGGTATCAAATTCAGAAGCTGTGATGTTTAACAAGTCAAACTCATTTTTAATCAATCCCATTATATAAACTCCCCAACCAATAAACGGAATCAAGACCGCTACCGGAGAGGAGGTAGAATCGATAATCCATGCAAGTTTCTCTCTAGAAACCTTTAGCTTATCAAAGACTTTTTCAAACACCGGACCAACAATTAAAGGCGTACCCAAGTCAGAGAAAAAGATGATGATTCCACCAATCCAAGCTCCAATCTGCGCTTTAGCACGACTTTTTATGTATTTAATCGACGCCTGTGCGAGAGCGGCACCCCCACCGGAATTTTCCATCAGTGCCACAAAGCCCCCGATAAAAAACAGCAGTACGAGAACACCGGTATTATAGCCATCGCCTAGTCGTGGATAAATATACGTTTCGATGGTTTGCATCGTTGCTTCAAGTGGATTTCCTCCTGCTAAAATCAAAACACCGATAAACACACCCGAAAACAAAGATACAATCACATTTTTTGTGATCATCGCTAAAATGACCGCAACAATCGGCGGTATTAAAGAGACAATTCCCATATGTTCCATTTTCACTCATTCCTTTCTATTGTTGTTCATGATGTAACAGGAAGAATGCAGCTAGCATGCAGAATTGATTTTCAATCTTTCCATAAAAAAATCAGGTTCCTTCCCCTTCACAACCGTTCTTCATCAGAAATTTTATTATTTTATGAGAATAATAGTGTTAGTTTACTCTACTAGCATAGACTTGTAAATATACTTTTTAATTTATTTTTATGCATTTTAAAATTGCCAAAATGCTCATAAGATTTTGTTTCGTTGTTCAAAGAAAGAACGGGCGAACAGTGCCTGACACACCCCAAGAAGTATAAGAAGATTATTATTTGAGTGAAGTCCATTTTCTAATGGGCTTTCCTCTTTTTACTGAACTATCCATTGTATCTTCATAGTTCAATGTCTTTAAGTATCTAATTTTCCAGGCCTCACGACAACGACCATAAAACCACCCATTCTCCTTCTCAAACCCCAACTTCACAGCTCAATCGGTCCATTCCGCTGCTAAGCAAAAATCACCTGAATGACATTTTTCCGTTTGGTTTTTCTATCGTAATGATTGTCAAGATATAATAAGGCAATGATATCGGAACGGGACACTGGGACAGGTTATTCACTGTCCCAGTTCCAGTATATATATATCCCTTACAGTCTAAGTCATTTTCGGTACCACTCGAAATATTTTATTGCATTAAAATGAAAACAGAGAAAATGCTTGGAGTACATAACTCCAAACATTTTTATAGCAATCTTTATTGAAGATACGCGGCCCTATAGTTGAATAAGGGCGATAAACAATTTAATGAACAGTATCCTTGTACTGCGCAGCAAACTTTTGTTTTGTTAGTGTTCTTCTTAAAAATAAGCTCCCCTATATTTGAAGAATAGTTCGTCTTACTTATTCTTTTTTAGCCAAAGGAAGTTGATCCATAAAGCCATGTTCTATCATAAGATTGGCGCTGTCCTCACCATATTTTAAAACCTCAGCCATTAACCGAGTATAATGTACTCCCAAATCTCTTCTTTGAACGGAAGAAAGCGAAGTTCCGTATCTTCCTGAAGCTTCAGATGTTAATAAGGTCATTTTGTATAGCATTAATCTGTCTGAAAATGGGGATACTGCCGTATCTGTGAGTTCGCTCTCCCATGTAGGTAGTTTTGGTAAATCATTTTCAGTTAATATAGACTGAAATATGTCTAAATGCTTTTGTAGAATTTCTACTCCGCGCTCATAATGTTTCTTTAGTTTTTTTGATGGTGTAACCTGAGCAAACTTTTTCATAAAGGTTTTATGTAATTCCGTAGCCTTAAAATTAAAAACAAGCTGACTGATCTCAGCAGTATTGATAGGACGACGTTCAGCAAACCATCCAGCTAAAAAACGTTGATTACTAACTTTTTCAGCGTGATTGGGAGTTGGAATATGAATTTCAGGGTGGTGAAGTCCTTTTTTTATTATAAAGTCCGCTAAACGATTAGAGAGCTCAGCTGAATTTTTGAGACACTCTTGATAAAATTCACGAATATCTTTACGGGTTGAGGTACTTAAAGACAATGAATAAACAATGTGAGCAGCTTGAGATAACTGGTATTTTATGATACCTGTAAAATTATCCGTACAAATAGCTGGAGCATCTATATCCACATCATTTTGATCAAATTTTTGCGGAAGTGGATGATTGGCTTCTTCTAAAAAAGCTTTAGATATATCAACTTCAATCTTCGCAATTTCTTCTGCATACTCAAGAATCGCATGTAGTTCCTCATCTTGTGTCTTTGCAATAAAATATTGAGTAACTGGATAAGACATTGTATTGGTTAAATAGGATTGCCATAAATTTGTGACTTCTGAAGGTGTTAATTTTTTTATAGCAGTCATTTATTTTCCTCCATCAAGGATTTAGTAAAACGTTCATAATTTATTTTTTTATTCTCTTCAATAAAAATGTAAATATTCTATAGTTTTTCTATATTTATTCCAAACTGCCCATTATCCCATCATGCAGCGCAAGAACGGCGGTGCACCGTAGAGAATGAAAGTGGATTTAATTCCGTCAATACTTCTACTATGGCTGGGAGATGAAGGTCCGCTAACGGTGAATTATTCAATAATAATAGCATTGCTTCGGATTTTGTTGTTTAGCTAAGGGATTAGGATACTTCTTTTCATAAGGCTCTTTTCTTAAACTTTGTGACTTTTGGATATTAAGTAGAACGACTTAAGCATCGTTACAGAGCAGAATGGCGATTTACATATGAGAAAAGAGCTTGCAATCAAACTAAAACGTACAAAATTAGCTTATCTTACGTTAAAATCGGCTTTAGGTAGTAAAAATCGGCTTTAAGATTTTTACAATTTTAACAACAATCCTTAAAAAACAGCCTTTCATAAAGACCATTATTGTTGCGCAATCATTGTAAAATAAGAAAGACGATCGCTTTGAATGCAATCGTCCTCTTAGGTAGCTATTCTATTCACAGTACCCTTGTACTACGCAGCATGAAATGACTTTGTATTTAGTTGTTCTTCTTAAAGATAAGCGGCCTACAGTTCAAAAGAGATAGGGGGTTAATCCTTTACATCTTACCTGCATATTTCCCTAACTAGCTGCCATAAAGCGTTGTTTTCTGATTTTTCGTCCCAAGTCTATTATAAAGTTTCTTCTTAAACTCTTCCGACACACCATCATCATGGGCTGGCATGTCGACAACTCCTTTTTCTGGTAAAGCGACTGCTCTTATTGAACAATCGCTCCCGTCAGTTCTATAAATTATTTCAATGACCTTGCAACTTCCAACATTTTATTTCTTGATAATCTATTGATTCTGCTACTGAAATTTTTAGTGAGGAATGGATATCTGATGACGAGTTTTTTGTCATCGAATCTGAAATTTATGGGAATAATAAACTCTATCTATCATCAATTAAAAAAAGAACTTCGAATAAGAAAAACATAGGGAGATTTCGTCTTCCTATGTTTTCATTCATATTATTTATCTGTTTGTTTTTGCTTCTTTTTCAAATACTCCGCACGTATTTTTTCAAGATGCTGCTTTTTATCAAATTTGGCAGGCGTCTGTTTTTCATGAAACTTTGTCACAGCTACCTTACCTTTGGTATCCAATTGATATTTTCCCACTTTGTTCACCTACTTTTCTTGTCTTTAAAGAGAATCTATTCAACAAATATAATATACCTTATTTTACTGAAGTAAACCTTATTACTTTATTAGTGTACTGCTAACTTTGCATATATCAGTAAAAACAATAAAAACTTAGTAAAATAATTCATCGCCAAATGATATTCATTTCATTGCTATATTCAAAATAAAATGTCTTGACACTTGCATAAGCCTCAATTATGTGGTGCCTGGCACGCCTCGAAGATTGATAGATTTTGTCGAAAAAACCAGTTTAGATATCTGGCAAAAGGGGTCAGTGACCCAAGAAAAACCAGTGCCAGGTGACAAATCACTGTGATTTGTCACTTGAGGTGTCTGCAAAATGGGGAATCACTGTCTTGCATTTCTTGGACACCATTTGAGATCTCTCTACATAATTTTCCTTTCCGAGTAATCGCTTTCCTTCATCTGGTACGGTAGGTTCTGAATCGATTGGACAACATTGTCGAGCTTGGCTTCGATTCGATGAAGCAAGTATCAGGTGACAATGATTGGAAACCCTACTTCACTTATTAGCGGGATGAGCTCTTGCATGTTCCTTCCTCCTTTCTATTGATTTTCCACCGTTTCATGATAGGAAAAGCCGGTTCCTAATGGAATCCGGCCCTTTTATGATTAGATAATCTCGTATTCTGTAACATTTCGTTCGACCACGCGAGCACCGCCAACGGAAACAAGATTCCCGTAAGCTGAGAAAAATGCATTTGATGCAATAATCGATTCCATTGCCAGCTTTAAGGCAGCTACATCCACCGGCTCAACGGGGTTGTCCACCGTCAATCGAGCGACTTTGCCAAGATCCGTTCCAAATTGTAATTCCAATGTCTTTGCCATCCTATTCACCTCCTTCCTTCCCTATTAAGAGGGATTAAATAATGTCGTGATTATCAGTACGTTCGACCGAGCTAAGCGGATACGCACTTAGTCCGCCTAGTGCCGTTGCTGCTTGATGCAGCTGATCCGGAGTCGCCTCTTTTCTGAGGTTCGCGTAAGATTTCCCTTTGAAAATCGGCTCGCCTTTCTCATTTAAGCCCGTTTCAAAAACTAACGTCATACGAGAATCTTTTAACATAGCTTGTGCCATTGTTCCTCACCTCCCTTCACTGTTTATATAGTGAGCAGGAGGAGAAAAGGACAGGGTAAGAAATTTTTTAATCCTTTTATGGAGGTTTCATAGCAAGGAAAGTCTCAAAAAGCATTTGATAGATGAACAGTGGTTCTTCATTGGGCAGTTTGATTGTAATCGGTACCGATATTTCACAAACCTTTAAATTCCTCTTTTAACATAGCGAATAAGTAGTTATCTCTCCATTGTCCTTTTACCTTTAAGTTTTTTATAAAATGGCCTTCTTGTCGGAAACCTATTTTGCTTAAGAGGTTGACTGAGCCAGCATTTTCTACATCACAGACCGCATATATCCTATGGATATCCATAGTATTAAACCCTAAATATAATAATCCGTTAACAATTTCTATCCCATAACCTTGTTTCCAGTAGTTTGAGTTAATAAAATATCCGATTTCTACTGTTTTAAAATCCTGATCTCTTATCATTAACAATGCATTTCCTATAACTTTATTTGTGTATTTTAATACGACCGCTAAAACAAATATTTGTCTGTTTTCTTCGTTTTGAAAAGCAATTTGCTTTCTAAGACTACGTAATGTTTGCTCTCTATTAGTTGGCCCCCAAGTTAAGTATTCAACAACTTTTTGATCTAACTTAAATTCATAAATATCTTCAAAATCATCTTCACTAAGTTCTCTAAGAATTAGCCTTTTAGTTTCCACAGCAGGGATTCTAGTCATTTATAACACCTCACCAAATTTTCATAGATGTAATTCGTTGCCCTCTAAATGGCTCCGTTAACTTAAGTACATTTTTTCAAATTCAAAAAATGAAGATTTTTGCTGCGCAGTAATTGTCTACTACGCAGGAAGGAACGACAATACTTATTCCACCTTACTAGTTCATTAGTTGAAAAAGCTTTCTTTTATTTTAATATTATATGTGTTCCACTGGCACGTCCCGAAGAATCTTGTTTCAAAAGTAGTTCTATAGAAAGGCTAAAGAAAACGAAAAAGGTGTCAGGCACCCTCCAGATTCTGGATGGTGCCTGACACCTTCTACTGGCAATCAACACCGAATTGTTAAATACGATAACCGATATGAATATGGCAGAAGGTATGACTGCGCTGTACGAGCAATTTAAGAATTACACCTGATAGGGTGGCCAATATTGTGGCGTTTGCGATTGATCCACCAGAAGATACGAATATTAACGAATTTACAATCGGCCCAACAAGTCAACCTTGGTAATATTTATTATGACAAACACATGCTAACTATGTGTTTGTCTTTTTTTCGGAATAACTCAGGCTGTCGATAATTTCTCGACAGACTACTCATCCTCCATGGTTGACTGCCCCTCTTTTATTCTTTCATTTGTTAAGTTTATTAAACTCTTTGTAAAATGTTTATTTAACCTATTGACGGAAAGTAAGTTGAGCGTTTAGAATAGCTCTCATATACACCAGAGATGTAAATGAACTGTTGTGGCACGTTACGTTTTTCCAAACCAATACTGTTCATTTTAGACTGATAGTGTCGGGTTAAATTTCAGTGTATCTTCATAATAATCCTATTAGAAACAGGTGATACGTATGGGTAAATCCGCGCATCGATTTATCGTTAATGCTGTTGGGAAGAGTGGACAGATTTACTTAACCCAGTGTAAAGATAAATTGGAATTAAATCAGTGGCTGGATGCACGCAAAAATGAACTCGTTATGGAAGAACTGCAAATAACTGATAAAAATAAGCATCCAATTTTAAAGTTATTTTCATTAAAGAAATTTTAAAAACATCAATAAAAACAGAGGTTGACAAAAAAGGACGTTTTGTTTAAACCTTCTAAGTCAGCCTCTGTTTTTTTAAAACTAGGCGAAAATATGAACCTATGAAGGCATACTTCCTATAAATTATTGCTGAACGCCAAATTGTTCCTTCACAAGTGCTTCTTCTTCAGCTTGGCTCAATCTTCCATAGGCTTTTCCTATCGTTCCTTCTTTCTCTCCCCATTAGTTAGAGTGCCTGTCCCAAACCGATATTTCTTGTTTCACATTAAAATTTCACAATCCTTTTCTTTAAGGCCATCTTCAATGCGGTTACTATACCTACGAAGTAACGCTTTACTCAAACGGGGACTGACCCCATTGTTCCATTAATCGTACAAAGAAAATGCTTGGAGCACATAACTCCAAGCATTTGTTATAACAATCTATATTAAAGATACGCTACCATATAGTTGAATAAGGCCGATAAACATTTTACTAATCAGTATATTTGTACTATGCAATACCGCTGCTTTCCATTAACAACACTTTTTCAAATAAAAGGATTAGTATTATGAAAAAATGACATAGAATTTCATCTATGTCACTAAGATTTCGTAATTAAATACACAGGGTCAACTTATATATTATTTTTTTCAGTGACCCTGTTGTTTTTTATAAAAACATCAATGCCCCGAATACCTTTCCTCGTGGTTGACTACGCGCCGAATGAAGAATGCTAGGATCAAGCTAATCAATGCTATAATCATCGTGAACCAGAACACGTTTTGTGACCCTGCCGTCATCGCGTTTGCTATTTCGGTCAGCTTGGTCGGCTCTGAGGACCCGTGCAAGTATTTCTCCATACCACCCGTAAGGATACTGATTGCTACCGCTATTCCAATTGCGCCTGCAACCTGCTGCAGTGTGTTTAAGACCGCCGTGCCGTGCGGATATAATTCCGGCGGCAATTGATTTAGTCCGTTCGTTTGTGCAGGCATCCAAATCATGGATACCCCTACCATGAGCCCGATATGCAACGCCACGATAAAGGCCACTGAAGAAGCAGGAGATAGGGTGGTAAAGAACCATAACATAACTGCAACGAGAACGAGGCCGGGAGTCACGAGCCATTTCGGTCCAAATCGATCAAATAAACGCCCCACTAGTGGTGATAGAATCCCGTTCAACGCGCTGCCTGGCAAAAGCATGAGTCCGGCGATGAAAACAGACAGTCCTGCACCAGTCTGGAGAAACATCGGCAGAATAATCATGCTCGACATAATAATCATCATACATGACAGGACTAGAAGTAGCCCAACGACGTACATCGGATACTTGAAAACGCTCAGATTCAACATCGGATCATTCATTAAGTTCTGTCGTACTATGAACAAGACCAGTGCAACAAGCCCAACGACGATCGATGTGACTACGACCATGCTGCTCCAACCCTCAGCTCCTTCGCCCGCCTTACTGAAGCCAAAGACAATACCTCCAAAACCAACCGTTGATAATAAGACAGATAGAATATCGATCCTAGGCTTTGTGACATCCGTAACGTTTTCCAAATACTTTAGCCCTATCAACAACCCTATAACTAAAAATGGAAGTGATAGCCAGAAGATGTAATGCCATGTTAAATATTCGATTAATAGACCACCAATGGTCGGTCCTGTCGCTGGAGCAAACATGATCACAAGTCCGACGAACCCCATTGCCGCACCCCGCTTTTCAGGCGGATAAACGACAAGAATGGTATTGAACAAAAGTGGAAGCAACAAGCCCATGCCTACTGCTTGTAAAACACGGGCGAACATTAACATTTCAAAATTGAACGCGATCGCCGCAATCAATGTACCAACGATTAGGCTGATAAGCGAACCTGTGAACAGCTGCCTCGTCGTAAACATCTGCAGCAATAACCCGCTCATTGGCATTAAAATGCCTAGTGTCAACAAGAACCCAGTTGTTAACCACTGTGCCGTTGCTGCTGAAATTTGGAATACTTCCATTAAATTAGTCATAGCAATATTGAGGGCAGTTTCGCTGAACATGCCGACGAAACCGCAGATAAGCAGCGATGCCATAATGGCACGCGTATTGTATTGATTCTTCATTTTATATCTCCTTTAAACCCATTTAATTAATAATCGCTTATTTTTTAGCAAATCATTGTTTGTTGTTTAGATACTTAAGCTTTAATTATCTTTCAGCCTTCCGTATTGATAAGGAACTCCCATATTCTCGCGCAGTGTTTTTCCTTCATATTCTCTGTGGAACAAACCGCGGTCCTGCAAAATTGGAACAACCAGTTCCACAAAATCAGCAACTCCATCATAGGCTATATCCGGAACAACCGAGAAGCCATCACATGCACCAGCCAAAAACCATTCTTCCAAGAAGTCGGCAACTTGTACGGGGGTGCCTGCAACTACTGGATGATAGTTAATGACTCCATGAGCAAGAACATCTCGAATGGATAATCCTTGTTTCAGAAGCTCTAAAGCTCTGTCGGAACGTGGATCCATTGGGTTGGCGTATGCCTTTTTTAACAAGTCAGCTGATAATGGTTGATCAATATCTACTGAATTCACCGATAGTGGTAAACCAACCATGGAACCAAGGTAACTTACCCTACTAGGAATCTCCTCAGGATTAAAGCTCATAAGCTGTCTTCGTCGTTCTAAACCTTCTTCTTCCGTTGAACCGATGGAAAACATAAAACCTGCATACATCTTAATGTCATCGGGATTTCGGCCAAAACGGGCAGCACTTTGTCGAACCGCTTGCCTATGTTCACGAGCAGATTCTATATCATAAGGATTTGCATAGACACCAGAAGCGTACCTCCCCGCCAATTCCAATCCTTCATCCCCTCCGCCTGCCTGGAAAATTACTGGCTGACCTTGCTCAGAAGGGGGGATTGGCAAAGGACCACGAGATGCATAATACCCCCCTTGAAGATTGATAGGCTTAATTTTGTCCATGTCGGCAAATTTTCCTCCGTCTACATCTAGCGTCCAAGCGTCTGGTTCCCAACTTCCCCACAATGCCTGGACAATTTGGATGGATTCATGAGCCATGCTATATCGTTCTTTGCGGTTGGCAACCCGAGCACCAAAATTTGCTGCGGCTAATGGCTCGGATGTGGTGACCGCATTCCAACCTACACGCCCTTTACTTATCACATCGAGTGCTTTGAACTGACGTGCTATGTTATATGGATAATTGAATGTCGTGGATAGTGTAGCAACAAGCCCAATATGTTTCGTTTCTCTGGCTACAGCCATTAGTGCTAACATAGGGTCCATAGGGAAACTAGGAGTCTGAGGGCCTAAGTCGACGGTTAATGCTGGAGTATCAGCGATAAAAATCATTTGAAATTTTCCTTTTTCAGCTAATTTAGCTCGCTCCACATAACCATCCGTATTTGTGTAGGCTGCCGGGTCGGTACCAGGCATTCTCCAAGCGCTAAATTCAGCTCCGTATCCCGAAACCATTTGTAGTGCTAATTGCATCTCTTTTCTTTCTTTCATGTATTTTTTCTCCTTTATTTAAAATAGGCTCCAAGTAAGCAAAAGAGCCGCACTAAATTCCATAGATCTGAAAAACACAAAAAATATTTAGCTTGCTAACTAATTTAAAACATTTTAGCTAGTACAGATATCATTATTTCGGCTAGAGGCACCTCTTCAGGGGATTCCCCTACCCTTTTACTTAGTAAAAAAACGATATAGAACGATTTAATATTTAGGCTGCTAAACATTTATTTAACCTACTAAATATCAACACAGAGAAAACTTAGAACAAGTTTCTCTCCATTCGCTTCATAAGTTCCCTTAAGATTAACCGTTCTTCCGGTGAGATTGAATCGAGTAATTTTTCTTGCTGCTGTTTCCATTTGAAATCAACCGGTTTCTCTAATTCTTTGCCTATTTCGGTTAGATAAATGCGCATAACCCTTGCATCTTGTTCATCACGTTTACGGTATATAAACCCATTTAGCTCCAGCGATTTCACCATATTTGTTACCGTAGGCGGTTCGCATTTTAAATGTTCACATAGTTGCATTTGTGTTACCCCATCGCCTAACCACAAACGAGCGAGTAGTTTATCCTGGCCTACATGAAGATTAAGTTCTCTAAGACTTTCGCTATAATCTCGACGCATTTTAGATGAGATTTTATCTAACGACTCACGAATATCGCATCCAACCTTATTATCGTTCATAGATATGCCTCCACTACAAAAATGTACTTAGCAAGCTAACTATATCACAGTTAAAATTTAGGTGTCCATTTATCTTAAGGAACCTCCACTCAGTTTATCGGGCTGAATTTATCTAGAACGCAGGTCAAAAGTATGGATCCAACAATAAGATTGAACCGTTCATCCACATCAGCTATTTCATACTGAAATGTTCAGAATCTGCATATTATACCGTTTGCCTATCAACTTGTTGCATGGAGTAATTTTGTTACAGACACTAGAATAAAACCAATTCTCATTTTTTAAAAGAGGGCAATAAAAATTGCTGTAGTACATTTTTTTGTACTAATAGCTTAGTTAGTGTAAAAAAAGCTGCCACAATGACAGCTTCGGATCTTCAACTCTTGCCCCCGTAACATTTCTTCACAAACTTTTATCATAAAAGAAAAAGCTACCACGAGAACGATCTCTCTCCCCACAACTTTTCCTATATACACCATTTAGTTTTTGTACCTTGGGTAAACGGTAAACGATGAATGTGAGCGCTTTGGTTAGTCTACCTGCTCTCCAAACTTCTTCCCGAACTCTTCCATTAAATCAATGATAGGAATGAATTCTTTTCCTTTTGAGGTTAATGAATACTCTACACGAGGAGGAACCTCTGGATAAACTTTGCGATTAATTAAACCATCTGTTTCCAGTTCTCGAAGTTGCTTTGTAAGAGAACCTTGTGAAATATCCCATAAAAAGGCTTTAATTTCACTATAACGACGCTCTTTGGTCTTTAAATACCAAAGAATGATATATTTCCAACGTCCAGAAAGGATGTTTTGGGTATAAGCAATGCCATAAAATTCTCTTTGTTCCTTTATACACTCTTTGTCAAATCCATCCTTACATATCCTAGACACCTATTCACCTGCTTTCTACTGTTAAGTACAAAAAAATGTACTACATCCATTTTTATTGCCTACTTCAAAAAGATGAGAAATGATTATATTCTAGTATATGTAATAGAAATACTCAATACGTTTTTACTATCTATTGGATAGATGTTTACCGTTTGATAGACATTTGAGTATGTAACTTTAAGCTGAATAATTCTTTTATATACAAATACTATAGGAGGAACAATCATGAGATTTGGAATTATCGGTGCTGGACCAATTGGGTCCATTATTTCGAAAAAATTAGTTAAGAATGGACATGATGTCAAAATTGCAGATGCACGAGGAATTGAACGTCTAGAAGGAAAAGAGCTTGCTGGAACAGCTGTACTTGTAGAGGATGCAATTAAAAATATTGAAGTTCTTATACTATCTCTCCCAATAAAAGCACTTCCAAGCATTCGGAACATGATCGATCAAGTCGGGGAGGAAGTAATTATTGTAGATACTTCAAATTATTATCCTTTTAGAGACGGTAAAATTGAAGAAATTGAAAACGGGATGGTTGAAAGTGTTTGGGTTTCAACTCAATTAGGCAGACCTATCATAAAAGCTTTCAACAACTTATTAGCCTATACTTTAGAACATAAAGGAAAATCCGAAGATTCTGGTGGACGAATTTCGATGGCAGTTGCTGGTAATAATCCATCACAAAAACAAATAGTCATGGAAGTAGTAAACGAGCTAGGCTTCGACACTGTAGATAGTGGTTCTTTAAGTGACTCTTGGAGACAACAGCCAGGAACTCCTGCTTACTGCACAGAGTTAACAAAAAATGATCTTACGGAAGCGTTGAAAAAGGCAAATAAAGAAAAAGCACCATTACTACGAGATAAGGTGATGGAACGGTTTACAGAGCTCTTTGCAGAAAAAAAGGAAGGGGAATTATCACATAAGGATATTGTGAATATAAACAGAGAAATATACAACTCATAAAAATAAAAGGTGCACTCAGTTTTAGTGCACCTTTTTGTATATCTATTTTCCTATGTAAAGTTTGAAGTTATTTGTGGAACTATTTCCCCCTACAAATGTAGACTGTAGTTGCACAGTATTTAGTTAAGTTTCTCTTCTATTTTTGTCATTTTTTTAGTGTACTATCAAGCTCTTTGCGTATTTCTTTAAACATTATTGTGAAAAACATCCATACCCTATGTTTTTTTTACTTTTAACTTTAAATATGCATTTATTGTGCCAAAAAGATAAAACGATGATGAGAATAGTTCTATAAACTCATCTATTCCCTAGAAGTACGTAGAAAAAATAATTAAATGAAAATTTATTTAATGAATTCATCGCACAAATTATATGTTCGAATCAATCTATAATGCTACATCCAGTTTCGTTATTGAATCATTTATGACAAGTCACTGTGACTTGTCACTTTAGGTGTCAGAATACCTCTCCCTTTTCGGAATCACTTTCTAGCATTTCTTGAACACTATCAGGCTCAGGCTCTCTCTACATAATTTTCCTTTCCAAGTAATCGCATTCCTTCATCGGATGCGGTCGGTTCTGAATCGGTTAGACGACATTGTCGAGCTTGGCTTCAATTTTATGAAGCAAGTATAAGGTGACAACGTTGGAAACTTTACTTCACTTATTAGTGGATAGCTCTTGCATATTCCTCCCCTCTATTTAATTTTCACCGTTTTATAATAGGAAAAGCCGGATCCTAATGGAATCCGGCCCTTCTATAACCTCATAATTACAGCCTCTATTTTAAAGTAAGTGACGACTTTATACACTCCTCATTAATAATTTTTCTTTTACAAATTGAAATCCATATAATAGTAATGCTTCAATAGTAAAAATGTACATTATTTGGATTTTTTTCATTCGAACCATAGAAGCGATTCCGAATTTTTGTAAGTAATACACTACACCATATGTAAACACACCATCTACCATTAAATTCAAAATTAAATACCTAAAAAATTTTCCATAAGTCCATTTTAATATCCAGAGTGAGCCTACCAAAAACGGTCCCCATATAAAAGGAATAATGCCTGAAATCTTAGGATGGAGTTTTTCATACCACCACCACCATCTTCGCTTTTTGGCAATAAAATTAACAATCCGTACTACTAAAGAAATAAATAAAGCAGCTGGTAAAAATCGCTTAAATGCATCTTTTCCCAACAAAGGAAACGTAAACCAAGGAAGTATCATCATTATTAATAACAATGTTTTGGAATACTTCATATGCTTCATTAATAAAACCTCCTATATAACAACCCATAAAAACCATATAATCAATATTTATTCGGATAATAATTAAATTTTATAGATTACTGATTAGCTTACCTACTAGCTTTAAAAATTATTTGCGATGACAACTAATTCATTAAAAAAATTTGATAGGGAGAACAAATTCCTTATCAAATGCTGTTATCATTTTTTACAATTGTTTGCGATATATTTTTCGCAAAATTTATGAAATTCCCCCCTATCAATTTAGAGCTTAAAATCGAGCCCACTTGAATAAATTTATCTATATCTTCTCTCGGAACCGTTGCTAATATTGAGGACAATTGAAAGTCTGGAAAAGTAGATTTTTCATCAATGAAATGATGTACAAGTGTTTGGCCTTTGTTGGTTAAGGAAACTTCTTTGATACGTGCATCTTCCCCACTTTTAATATCAACTAAATCATTATCCTTTAGTTTTAGAAGTTGTCTATATACGTTCGAAATATTCGTTTGGGATATCTCTGAAAGATCACTCATTGTCATTTGTTCAGCAAAAAATAGTATCCAAAGAATACGAAAACTAGAAAATCCTACTTCATAGTCCTTTAACCGTAGCCTTATATCTTCTTCAATAGTTAAATTTAGCCCTCTTACCATAGTAAAAACGAAACAACTTTTAGCAAACAATTCTCTGTTCGATTCCATTTAGAAAGCCTCCATAAAGCTAATAGTAATCCATTATTCCCCATCTAACTTACTTTAAACTTTGGTAAAGTAATATCCCTTTACTTCTGGTTTTTTGTAAAAACGCTATTATTTCACAGTATAAAGTCAAATGTGAATAGACAACCACTTAATAAGTGTAATCGTCTTCGTAATTTTTCAACAGTATCCTTATATACCTACATTTCCTCGAGCGATTGCTTCTGTAGATCTAAGTAGAAGCACAGAGTACCCGATAAAAAGGTGCCAGAACCATCCAGATTCTTGATTGTTTCTCGCACCTTTCTACTTCTTGAGATTTTCAAGGTCATAGCCATCCAATCACATCCTAGCAAACTCAGAAACGCAGGACATTTTATTCATAAGGATGTACCAGAGTGTAATGAGTAAAAGTGCCAGGCACCATCCAGATTATGGATGGCACACCTGGCGCTTTCTACCATTTTGAAAAAAAGATGACCTCTATTCAATACAGAAACCATCTTCTTAAGACTGCCTAGCCCTTTTTTGAAATCCTTTAAAAAGGTACACTATACAATTAAAGTTCGTGTCTTTATAATCAAATGTTATTCTGCCTCTTTTAAATCTTCAATAGAATTAATGTCCATATAGGCAGGAACAACATGTTTGGACCTAAATCAACAAGTTCTTCTTCAAATTTTGAGTAGTAAGTAGCATGTGTAGTTGGGAGTGCCGCACCTATCGTAACATCTACACTGCCGTCTGCAACGCCGGCCCACATGGCTCCGGGGTCAACTTGAATTAATTTAACTTTATAATCTAATTTGTTTTCCAACACATATTTTATAACGTTAGAACTAGCGATTACATCTGACCAAGCTACATACGCTATTTTCAATTCCGCTTATGCTGCTGTCATAGCGGCACCAGATCCTTCTAACACATCCCATTTTCCTTCGAGACCATACTCTGGTAAAACCTTGTTAATGGTTAAATCCATCAGTCCTTATCCTGGGTCAATTCCGACAATCTCGTATTCTACCTGTTCACCTACTGATTCGGGTGTACTACTGGTTTCCGTATTACTACCTCCACATGCAGTTAAGCCGAGTGATAAAACCAATGTTGATGTCAAACCGATCATTTTTTTAATCATGTTGATTCTCCTTAGTCCTATTTTGAATAAGTATCTCTACTATCTTCTACCCAAAAAATAAAAGATTCTACTACAGTAGGTTCAATCAAACGATTTAACATTTGAACACATGTAGACTTTCCACTCCACGATAGACCCATGATTGCGACTAATTTTGGAGCACTTATCAACCATAGCTTGATTTACTCCTACTGTAGAAGAAGTTTCTAATAAAATTTTTCTTGTCTCGTTCTTATGCATGTAGAGAGTTGTTTATTAGATATTCCCCTTATTTTCCGTTTCCTTATAAAAGTAAGAAATGTTCACCTCTTCCGCTGTTTATCAAAAGTCTACTTATCTATCGTATCCATTTAGTTCTCATCCCTCAAATTGAAGAACTATTCATATTCATCTGAAAACTTTGTAAAGAGATTCCTATTTGGGTTTTAATACTTGTATACATAGGATTACTCCCTTTCGCTCTGGATTGCTATCCCTGTATAACCTTTATTTTTCTAATATTGTGTCATTAGTATATTCAAAAATGGGACCAGCTCCACTGAAGTAACGCTTTACTCCAAGGAATCTGACCCCTTTTTTGAATATCTTTCACTGATCATAGACCCGTCCACCTCCGTTTTGATTACCTCAGTTATTTAAAAAATTGCAAGTATTTTAAAATAAACAGTTGACATTGGTTATCATTGACATATAATTTGCATTAAGGCAAAACTCTTTGTTATATCTATGTTTATTGCACACAGTAACATTTATTGGCTACATCCATGTTTTTATTGGAACGAAAAAAGGCGATTGTTTACTTTTAAATGGAAAGGAAAATGTGTATGGTAAGCGCTATTTCGATAAAAGATCTTCATGTTTCCTATTATGGAACGGAAGCAATTAAAGGAGTGAGCCTCGCCGTTGAGCCAGGAAATTTAGTGGGGATTATTGGTCCAAACGGTGCGGGGAAATCGACTATTCTCAAGGCAATGTTGAATTTGATTCCATCGGACAAAGGAGAAGTGAAAGTGTTAGGAAGGAGCATTAAAGAGGCAAGAAAGAAGATTGCTTATGTTCCGCAGCGAAATACGATTGATTGGGATTTCCCAATCACGGTCCTTGATGTCGTGTTAATTGGAACGTATCCGCATTTAAGACTGTTCCGACGACCAAAGAAACAAGAAAAAGCGTGGGCGCTTGAATGTCTCGGGCGAGTTGGAATGCAAGATTACATGAAAAGGCAAATTGGTGAGCTTTCTGGCGGACAGCAGCAACGCGTCTTTCTTGCAAGAGCACTCGCCCAAAATGCAGATATATTTTTCCTCGATGAGCCCTTTGTTGGTGTTGATGTAACAAGTGAAGAAACCATTGTCCAAATCTTAAAAGAGCTTTGCCGACAGGGGAAAACAGTCATCGTTGTGCACCATGACTTAAGCAAAGCAAATGATTATTTCGATCAGCTTATTTTGCTCAATAAAGAGTTAATTGGGTTTGGAAGTGTTAGCCAGGTATTTAAGCCTGAGATCATTGAAAAAGCCTATAAGGGACAATTAGCAGTTCTGAATGAGACGGGAGTGTCGACGTAATGGCTTTTATCGAAGCGGTTATGCAGTATGGTTTTTTACAAAAAGCGTTATTGACATCGGTTATGGTCGGAATTATTTGTGGGGTCATCGGCTGTTTCATCATTCTTCGTGGAATGGCTTTAATGGGCGACGCGATTTCACATGCGGTCCTTCCTGGGGTTGCCATCTCCTATATGCTGGGGATCAATTTCTTTTTCGGTGCCATTATAAGTGGAGTGATTACGGCTATTGCGATTGGCTTTGTTAGCCAAAACAGTCGAATTAAACACGATACGTCGATTGGTATTATGTTCACAGCCGCATTTGCTTCAGGAATTCTTATTATCACGATGCTAAAAAGTAGTACCGATTTATACCATATTTTATTTGGGAACGTGCTAGCAGTAAGGTTGTCCGATATGTGGATTACTCTAGGAATCGGCTTGTTTGTAATTGGGGCCGTCTATCTCTTTTACAAAGAATTATTGGTTACCTCTTTTGATGAAACAATGGCTGCGGCCTACGGGTTACCAGTACGCCTGATTCACTATTTTCTCATGACCTTATTGACGATGGTCACCGTTGCCTCCTTGCAGACGGTTGGCATTGTATTGGTTGTCGCGATGTTAATTACTCCCGCTGCCGCCGCTTATTTATTAACGGATCGATTATCAGTGATGATTTTTCTAGCCGCAGGAATCGGCGTCATCTCATCCATTGTCGGACTTTACTTTAGTTTCACCTTTAACTTAGCTTCAGGGGCAACCATTGTTCTGGCAGCAACAGCAATTTTTATTCTCGTTTTCTTCCTATCTCCTAAACATGGTTTAGTGTGGAAAACGTTAAAAATAAAGAGAAAAAGAGCTTCGTTAACTTAATAATTTTTCGATTGGGAGGAAAGAAGAATGATTAAGAGAAAATTAGTTTTGTTGTGTTCAACCCTTTTGATATTTTTCATGATGGCGGCATGCACCAACCAAGAAGAAACGAGTACATCCCCTACAGATGGAGGCGAAGAAAAAGTTCAAGTCGTTACGACCTACTCAATCGTGTATGACATCGTGAAAAATGTTGGTGGTGACTTAGTTGACATTCATAGTCTAGCACCCATTGGTTCAAATCCGCATGAATATGATCCGCTGCCAAAGGATGTCCAAAAGACAACAGATGCAGACGCTGTTTTTTACAATGGGTTAAATTTGGAGGCAGGAAATTCATGGTTTGACCGGCTGATGGAAACGGCAGGAAAAGACGGTCAAGATGCGCCTGTGTTCCTTATGAGTAATGGAGTTGAACCGATGTATTTAACAACCGAAGGAAATGAGGGGGAAGAAGATCCTCATGCATGGTTAGATATACAGAACGGTATTAAATATGCCGAAAATGCTCGTGATGGACTCATTAAAGTCGATCCAGACAATGAAGATGTTTACAGAAAAAATACTGACGAATATATCGCGAAATTAAAAGAACTTCATCAAAATGCCATCGAGCAATTTAATGAAATCGCTGAGGAAGAACGTGTGCTTGTAACAAGTGAAGGTGCCTTTAAATACTTTAGTTCTGCCTATGGTTTTCAAGCTGAATATATCTGGGAAATCAACCAAGAAAATCAAGGAACGCCCGATCAAATTACAAGAATTGTAGATATCATTAACGTAAAAGAAATTAAAGGCTTATTTTTAGAAACAAGCATCGACCCACGAAGTATGGAAACAGTATCAGCAGAAACAGATGTTCCGATTATGGGCAAAGTATTTACAGACTCCTTAGGAGCACCTCGTGAAGATGGCGATACGTATATCAAAATGATGGAATGGAACATTGCTCAAATCAAAGCAGGTTTGTCACAGTAAGAAGGCTAGAAAATGGGTTTAGTAAGCATCCCCCTTGCAAGTAGACACTTTAGAATTGGGGTCAGGCACTATACCGATAGGCAAAACCGATTCCTTCCATCATTCAGCTTACCTTAGCAGCTTTTCTTGCACGCGAGCAGTGCCAGGCACTGTTCGCAAAATCTCTTTAAGTTCGGAAATCTTTTAAGCATGATAGCTGAAATGCTTTTATGAGTACGAGCAACATCTCTAGGGAAACTGCTGGTTTTGTAGATTTAAACAAGTGAATGCGGTCTGGCATAATTTCCATTTCTTTTATTTCATATTCATATCTGGTCGCAGTAGAATACAATATATCCTTTAGTTCACAATCTATATCGTTTTTTAATACGTCATATCTGAACTTGACACCAAATGATTTGGGATTGGACAAGAAACTTACAATAATTTAAGTATATTCTTTTTTCGGCTACAACTGAACGTCATATGTGAACATAAGCTAGAATGCTGGTTTTCCCCTTGGCTACAGGTACTGGATATCAGACGTAGAAAAAGTTTTTGAGCGGCAATCGAGCAGAACACAAATACACCATACAAAAGTTGAAAAAGGCATTTAATATCTCAATGCGATATCAAATGCCTTTTTAAGATTGATTATGATTTCCGTGTACGTAAAGTTTGTTTTTGATTATTCAAGACTAGGGAAACAGGCTTACCAATAAACGCACCTACCAAGTAACCCTTGATAACTTGATATAGAAGCTCTCCTTTATGAAAATTTTAAAAGGACTAATTCGATGAACTTCCCACCAAGATAAACTCCTGCAACACCAAGTACACCAGCAAGAACAGGCGGGGCGGGTAAAGGAAGTTTGATTAATTTAAAGACAATTCCGATTACCATTCCTGCAATTAATGCAAGGATAGCCTCTCTTACCATTTGGAATGCCTCCTTACTTATTTTTAAAATTAATTGGAAAGGACGCTTATGTTCTCTACTACTTTTTTCAAATTCGTTTCATAAGGGGCTGAAATCACTCCCTTTTCCGTGATGATCCCAGTGATTAATCGATTGGGCGTAATATCAAAGGATGGATAGAGAGCATGTGTCCCTTCCGGAGCAATTTGGACTCCTTTTATTTGGGTCACTTCGCTTGAATCACGCATTTCCACTTCGATTAAGTCCCCACTTTTAGTGTTAAAATCAATCGTATGACTTGAAGTCGCTGTATAAAAAGGAATATTGTGTTCTTTTGCCGCTAAAGCATGCATGTAGGTTCCAACCTTGTTTGCCAAATCTCCGTTCGCAGATACACGGTCAGATCCAACGACAATTTTTTGGATTCGACCAGTGCTCATACAAAAGCCGGACATATTATCCGTAATCAATGTATGGGGAATGCCGAATTTTTTTAACTCATACGCTGTAATTCTAGCTCCCTGTAAATAAGGACGTGTTTCACACGTATAAACATGAATGTTTTTCCCTTGTTCATGAGCTCTCCTTATTACAGATAAAGCCCTGCCACCATAGCCTGATCCGCCTAACGCACCAGAATGACAATGGGTCATAATCGTTTCTCCATCTTCGATTAACGCGGCACCGTATTCACCTAATTGATATTCAAACTCTAATTGTCGCTTAAGAATTTCCACGGCTTTTGTTTCGATCTTTTCAATAAGCTCCTCACCAGAACCTTCTATTGCTGACAGCATTTCATCCACGGTTTTCATTAGATTAACTGCTGTTGGACGTGTACTTTTTAATAAGGCTCCCGCTTCTTTAATGGCGTCTACATTTCCCTTCGAATTTAACGCTGCTAAGAAGACCCCATATGCCCCACAAATACCGATTGCCCCTGAACCACGGATCATCATGGAGCGAATCATTTCACCTAATTGTTCGACATCGGACACCGTATAAACTTCTTCACTAAATGGAAGTTTCAATTGGTCCAATACTTTCAGAGAAGCATTCTCGTACCAAATTGGTAATGCTAGATTCTTTTCTTTAAAACTTTGAACTACCTCTTCCATCAATCTCATAAAATCACTCCCTGTTTCAGAATCATTTTGATGAAGCCTTCCAAAATGGAAGGCTTTTGCTTACTTTTTTCATCAACGAATCAGTAGAATATTAATTAGTGACAGGGATGTTCAAGTTAGCTTGAAGCTGTGAAACAATAAATGCTTGTTTCGCTGTCGCTTCTGCCAGGTCAACGACATTATAGGCCGCTTCTAAAGTTGCTCCAACAGCACAAACGCCATGATCTTTCATTAAAGCGATTTTGATATCGGGATACTTTTCGAATACTTCGGTTACATACTGTGCTAATTCCTTTGAACCGGAAGGAGCGACATCCGCCACTGGAACATGACCTAATAGTTTTCTAGCAGTAACGGTTGGGAGTGGAAGTTCCATTCCTAAACAAGCATATCCGATTGCATAATTTGGGTGGCAGTGAACGATTGCATTCACATCGGGGCGAACTTTAAAGACGCCTAAATGAAAACCAATTTCTTTTGATGGTTTTCCCTGTCCTTCAATCACTTCCCCATCCATGTTTACAATTAGTGCATCTTCGCGACTAACTTCTCCAAGGCTTACTCCGCTTTGCTTAATCAATACATGATCTGTACCTGGAATTCGAACGCTGATATTTCCACCAGTCGCCTGTGTATATCCTTTTTGGTAAACTTTATGGGAAACGTATTGTAATTCCTTTTTTAATAGATCAATTGACATTTTTCTGCCTCCTATTTATAGAAATCGTGGTAAAACTTCTCGAAATACGGTTTAAGCTCTTCGGCAAATTCCAACGCATCAGAAGTATTTTCCATCACCTGTTTCATACGCTGTTGAACTCGTGCAATAACGCTATGTTCATCAAAACTAAGAATCTTCCCTTTTCGGAACACCCAGTTACCTTTGATCATAACTGAGTCAATTGATTGACCATTTTCATGGAAAACAAGCTGGGAAATCGCGTCATTTGTTGCTGCCCAGGTGGATGTATTCTTATTAAGAAAAACAAGGTCAGCATCATAGCCTACTTCAATCTTGCCACGTTTATTGGAATACTCCATTATTTTTGCTCCTGTGACGGTAGCGCTTTTAAAAATTAATTCATCAGTAATCCACTCCGTATAGTCGGGATTACTCATACGCTGCATCATCGACGCCAGACGCATCGTTTCAAACTGATTATGAGATGTTCCACAATTAGAAGAATCTGTCCCAAGCCCAACAGGCATATGATTCTTTACATAAGTGGAAACTGGCGCTCTCCCACTGCCAAGTATAAAATTACTAGCAGGGTTATGGACAAAGGCAACGTTTCTTTCCTTCAAAAACTCAATTTCTCGATCATCCAACCAAACCGCATGGGCAACAGATAGTTTGTCGTTTAAAAGCCCAACTTCTTCTATTAGACCGATGATTCCATTTTCAAAGGTTTTCCTTCCGATTACTTCCTGGATTTTCGTTTCGAGAAGATGCGTATGAACTTTAAGATCATATTGATCACTTAAATCTTTACATAAGCCCAGCATTTCCCTGCTACAACGCTGTGGAGCATTCGGGCCAAGGATAATGTGTATTCTCCCATCTTTCCCATGCCATCTCAGAATGATTTCTTCATATAAATCTCTCATCTTCACTACTGAAATGGGTGCCTTTGCTTCAAGCTTTTTGATTAAAAAATCAGGCAAGGATACACCTAGAAACTGATGATCAGGTACATCATGCATCATCGGTCCAAAAGATACATGCATTCCCGATTCATCATAAGCTTTTAAGGCCGCCTCTATTCTAGGCAAATGTGGAAAATGATCGATACATCCTGTAACCCCACTTCGAATCATTTCGGCCGCACCCAATAATACCGAAAGATAAATATCTTCATCCGTTAAGGAGTGACCGTAAGCAACTGTGTATAAGGACCAAATTTCAAGGGGGTACTCATTTTCCGTCCCTTTTAGGAGGTTCGAATAGGAATGATAATGTGCATTAGTCATTCCTGGAATCACCAATTGCGATTGTGCATCAATCACTTCATCTGAGTGAAAACTTGGCTCTTCATTCTGAATGATTTTTGCTATTTTGCCATTTTCAATGAAAATGCTTCCCTTCACCGTTCCAAACTCAGGTGACATCGTCATGATTTCAGCATTTTTAATGAGAGTTGACATCGCTTATTAAGCTTTTGCTGCGGCCATTTTTTCTAGCTTTTCTTTTCGTGCCGCGAGTGCTCTTTCATATGCTTCATGAGCAATCGACGGCTTTTCATCAGAAACAAGTTCAATCGTTTTTAAGAACAAGTCTCTAATCTTTTGATGATTATCTTTTACAACGTTTTTATGTGTGTCTAAATCTGGTGGAACATCTGTTGTTCCCGCAGCTAGGTCCGTTGAGATTGTGACAACTGCATAGGCAAGCCCTTGCTCTCTTGCTAGAATGGCTTCTGTCGCATTCGTCATCCCAACAACATCCATTCCCCATTGCTTATATACATTAATTTCTAAAGACGTTTCATAACGTGGACCATCGACACATATATAGTTCGCTTTTGGTGTAATCTCTAAACCTAGTTCTTTTGCCGCATCTAGAAAGCTTTGATTTAAATCTGGACAATAGGGTTGAGTGATTTCAACAGAGTATTGGCCGTATGTTTTGATACGAGTGGTTGTGACATCCATGAACTGATCCAATAACGCAAGCGCTCCCACTGGAATATCTGGATTTAGTGACCCCACCGCACACATGGCAATCACATGATTAATTCCTAGCTTCTTAAGGGCTTTCATATTTGCGCGATAATTAATTTCATGAGCAAGGCTATCATGATTCCTCCCATGTCTTGGAAGAAAATAGATTTCCTTCCCAGCATGTTTACCTTCAAATACAACCGCATCACCATATTCCGTTGACACCGTGATTTCTTTCATGCCTTCAACTAAATCGTAAAAACCAGTTCCACCAACAATCCCTATTTTCATTAACATTTCCTCCTCGGTTTTATATCCTCTTTGAATGTATTAATAGACTATGAGTTTAGTAGTCCAGGGTAAAAATAAGGCTTCCCAGACTGCTTCTTTAATTCGTCCCAGCGATGTAAGATTTTCGTTGCTTCAGTTGCCACCTCAATCGATTGTTCAACCCCTCGACCTTTATAAGCAAATTGATCTTTTACACGATTCGCTACAGCCGTAAAGATTGCACCCGCACGTAAATCAAACAAACTACTTAATGTAAAAACGGTTGCTGCTTCCATTTCGAAATTCATGACTCCTGCCTTTTGCATGTCACTCATAATCGTTTCCATAAAGCTTTGCTTATAGTTATTGAATCCAGGTCTTCCTTGACCACAGAAGAAGGATGCAGCCGTATAACCGATGCCCACATGATACTTCACGCCCAGATTTTCTGCTGCTTCAATCAACGCCATGACCACTTCTTGATTGGCAACCGCCGGATATTTTGCATCTACATACTGGTCACTTGTGCCATCATAACGAACAGCTCCGGTACAGATAATCAAATCTCCAGGCTCAATATGTTCTTGCATGGCCCCACATGTGCCAACCCGGATAAATGTTTCTGCACCAATTTCCGCTAATTCTTCAAGTGCACTTGCAGTAGAGGGACCACCCGCACCTGTGGAGCAAGCGGAGATCTCGACACCGCCTACTTTCCCTGTATAGGTCACATGCTCACGATAGGTGGCAATATGTCTTTGTTCATCCCATAAGTTTGCCATTTGTCCTACTCGTTCTGGGTCTCCTGGTAGCAACACATATTTTGCGACATCCCCAGGACGACAACGAATATGATATTGGGATTGATCCCCTGATTCCGGTCTACTTGCTTTTGCTTCCCACTTAAGATCCTGTGCCAATTTTAATATCCTCCTTTGTTTGGATCCAATCGATAATTTGATCCACTGTTAAATAGGTTCTATCATGAGCTAAACTAGAAATCTCATTTGCAAAACTAGTGATCTGAGGTGGTTGAAGCCCCGCTTCATCCATTATGCCTTTATTTGCAAATACTCGATCTGCTCGATCATCGGCAATTTTTTGGCTTTGGTTCATTACGACCGTGCGGCAATTTAATTCACCGATTAAATTCATATCATGTGTAATAAGCACTACAATACGCCCTTGTTCTTTGAACATTCTGACTAGATCGAGTATACGTTTACATCCTTGGTGATCTTGCCCAGTAGTAGGCTCGTCAAGAACAATTACTTTCGGTGATATCGCCATAATCGAGGCCATTGCCACTTCTTTTCGTTGGCTAGAATTTAAATCAAATGGATTCTCATCTAAAATATCTTGAAACTCAAACAATTCTACTGCCTTTGCTACACGCTCCTCTATTTCCTCTTCCGCCATCTTTAAGTTTTTACACCCATAAGCGAGCTCCTGGCTAACGGTTGGTAAGAATGTTTGATGGTTAGGATTTTGGAAAACATACCCTACTAGACTGGATAATTTCGCGATTCGTTCTTTTTTTGTTTTAAGTCCGCCAACGATGATTTCCCCTTTTGTCGGCTTTAATAATCCGTTAAAGTGTTTTACTAGTGTTGTTTTTCCTGAACCATTACTACCTAATATCGCTACGACTTCCCCCTCATAAATATCCAGATTTATCTCTTTAATGGCCGTCACCCCATTTGGATAGACATGTGATACATTTTTCACTGAGATATATGGCTCCATTCGTTTCACCTCCCTCATTAGATAAAAATTAAATACTTTCTTTTTCGAAAACAGTTACCGCTTCCTCTAAAGAGGTTGGTAGTTTGAGTTGTCGATCGAATAACTGATTATATTTGTAAATAAATTCTGTTACCTGTGGACCATTTAGCTTCAATCGATGAAGAAATTCAATGTTCGTAAATACTTCCTCTGGGGTACCAAATAATTGGATTTCTCCTTCATTTAAAACGAGGATTTTATCACAATAAGTGGCAATTCGCTCCACCTCATGGTCAATAATGATTCCTGTCATGCCGTATTCCTTCAAGTTTCTTAAAACTCCATACACTTCATTTTTTCCTTTAGGATCCAGCATGGAGGTCGGTTCATCCATTATCATAATCGTTGGTCTCATCGCCATCACCGCTGCTATCGCTAAACGCTGTTGCTGACCGCCTGATAATGCGAGTGGGCTTCGTTTTTCAAATCCAGATAGTCCTACTTGTCGAAGTGCATCAATAATTCTGTCTTCCATTTCCTCTCTTGGGACACCTAAATTTCCCATTCCAAATGCAATCTCTTCTTCAATCGTCATTTGACTTAATTGGTTTTCAGGTTCCTGGAACACAAATCCTACGTGCTCTGACATATCAGATACGGTACTTTGCGAGACATCTATTCCTTTTACAATTATTTCTCCTTCTATTTCCCCAGGTATGATTTGAGGAATTAGCCCATTCAGGCACATAGCAAGTGTTGACTTTCCGGCTCCAGTTGGTCCAATAATCCCCAAAATTTCACCATTGTTTAAAGTAAAGTTGATGTTTTTCAATACCTTTTCTTCCGTATCGGGATATTGAAATGCTAACCCCTTGACTGCGATGGCTGGTTTCTCTACTGACATTAATTGACCCCTCCTAGAGCAGTTTGGACTTTCTTAAGAAGAAATTTCACTAATAGAAGGCCACATATTGCCCAAGTAGCCACAAGAGAGATGATAAGGAATGAATCCGTTGTTAATTGAATCGATCCCATCATATACAGTTTGAGATACACTTCAAACAGGAGAACCACTACCATTCCTAGTAAAAACGCGTAATCTACGGATGTAATTTTTGTTTCGTGCAAACTTGTTTTATTTCCCTTTCTACTAAAGGCACGACATTCCAGAACATACGATAATTGATGAACTTTCATAAATGTAATGATAAAAAGTGGTGCAAACATCGGAACGAGGTTTTTCACCCTTTGTAGCAGATTCCCCTTTACATCCAAACATCTCGCTTGCTGTGCTTCCATTACAATCTTTGCTTCGCGGGCAATAATTGGAATGATTTGAAATGTTGATAATAAAATAAATGCAATGGCATGTGGAACCTTCCATTTTACTAGTGCAGATGCCATATCTGATGGGTGAGTTGTCATGACAAATAGCACAGCTCCGGTTCCAATCACTAGAATTCTAAAAGACATAACCGATGCGTAAACCATTGATTCATATTTAAAGGTAAGTCCGAATAGCTCGAAAACGGGAGTAACACCAATTGGATTATAAATACCATGGACAGTCATAATAAGAACCGCAAACAGTAATAGAAACTGAATGGAAATGAGATAAGGCTTTACTAGCTTAGCAATGACTACTAACGGAAACATGGCTACTAACAAAACAAATTGCAACGCTGGATCATTTAGGACGAATGAACTGATCACAACAAATATGACAAAGAGCATTTTTGTTCTTGGGTCTAAACTATGAATCAAGCTATCCTTTTGCATATACAGACTGTTCACACTGTTATCCTCCTCTGCCTTTCGTATAATCTACTAGATCTAGTAATGGCTATGACTAATCTTTTTTCGTCACTTTAAGTTCACTGGTTGATGATCGGACAATTAATTCAGGCTGGAAAGTAATTGTTTCTTTAAATTTCTTATTCTTTTTCGAAAGTAGAATTCCCATCTCAATTGCTTTTTCTCCCATCTCTAAAACAGGAGTTCTTACCGTGGTCAGAGATGGATAAACAATTTCAGCATACTGAGAATCATCAAAACCAACAATCGATAATTCTTCTGGAATCTGTATATCCAGTTCTCTAGCTGCTTTATATACCCCGACAGCAATTGCATCGTTTCCAGCAAAGATAGCCGTTGGGCGGTTCTTCCTTAACAACATTTCTTTCCCTTTGTTGTAACCACTACCAACTTTAAATTCATCTAACATGATATTTTCTAAATCTAAAGATAGCTGATATTCTTCCAATGCGGCCTCATATCCCTTTTGACGCTCGATTGTTGCATAGGAATCAGGCTGACCAGCAATAAAACCAATCTTCTTATGTCCTAGTTCCAATAGATGAATCGTAGCGTTATACGCTCCTTCAAAGTTATCCACTAATACTTCATCCACCTGAACGCCAACAACTTTACTTCCGAGAATAACGATCGGAAGGTCTGGCCTAGATTTAATGACTTCCTTGATATTCCTATTCTTAATTTCTGGAGTAGAAAAAATAATGCCATCAATTCCCTTTTGAAGTAAAAAAGAAATATACTCCGCTTCCTTTTTTAAATCATTATCTGTGTTACAAAGAATGACATTAAATCCATGTTGATTGGCTGCATCTTCAACAGCACGAGTCAAGTCAGCATAAAAAACGTTTTTAATATCTGGAATAATCAATCCAAAAGTAGAAGTTTGTTTGTTGATCATTGCTGCTGCAACTATGTTTTTTCTGAAGTTCAAATTTTCTACTGCCTCAAATACTTTTTTCTTCGTTTCCTCGCTTGTATATCCACTATTGTTTAGTACTCTTGAGACGGTTGAAATGGAAACACTCGCCAATTTCGCTACATCTTTAATCGTTGTCACTTTCCCCACTCCTATTTAACATGGAAACGTTTCCCTAGTTTTTTAAAAAAATTAATTTCCATTATTATTAATAAAATTTGTAATTGGTTTCTTTACAACTATTATTATATCTTACTAATATTAGTAGAGGCAATAAATTTCTGAAAATTACAACAGTGAGCCCCTAAGAACAGAAATCATTCTATGGAAATATCGTGGAAACGTTTCCCTGAATATCAAAATAAAATGGAGAAAGCTGTTATTAACTGTTTTCCTATACCTATACCAATAATCAAGACTGAAGTATTATTTCTCTTCCCCCACCTTTACAATATAAATCTTTAGAAAGGAGGCTAGAGCTTAGTTTACTCCAGCCACTCAAGCTTATAGTGTTAGTTTTTTAATGAACAACATCACTTTACTAGACTAAATGATTCCTTACGCTGAAATATTCTTGCTTGCCTTTTTACTAACGCCAATTTTTTCTCTTATATCTTTAGCATTTGGCAGGAAGCGAACTGGGAAGATCTTCAATATCATCCAAACAATATAGAAGGTTAATACTTTATCAGCCACTGTTCCAGGGATATTCGCGATAAATGTAGCATTAAAAATTTGTTGGCCAGAAGCAATTAATCCGGCAGTCAATACATCGACGGTATGACCTGAAAAACCCCCAAAAACATATACCGAAATGACCGTTGCTAAAACTGAAGAAACTAACCCTGTAATTGCCCCTGCTACAACAACCATCCAAATCTTCTTGAACCATCCCTTCTTAAAGAAGAAATAAGCCAAAGAGGCGACAAGGATTCCAACTAAAGCAAATGGTAGGTAAGTCCAACGAACAATCAGCGCTAAGATTACATTCGTCATTAATGCTGTGATTCCACCCCAAATTGGACCAAGTACAATGGAGTTCAATACTGTTCCGATGTTGTTTAAAAACAATGGCAGTTTCAACATCTCAACAATAGAGTTCGCGACCCAGTTTAAGGCAATTCCAGCTGGAATCATTGCAACTACAAAACTCGAAGCCTTTCTCATCATAACTTCTTTTCCCCTCCCTAATTGAACAAAATTTTTCAATCTCAGAATGATTTATATGTGGCTCTTAATTCTCCAATCGGAGAATGGTGTAACGAAATTCACTTTTAATATTATTAAAAACAATAATGATTACCTTCCCGATACCCAGTAAAGTCTATGTGCTTCACCCAGAGGATGTTCATATATTGTTTTATCTTATCTGTTCAGGAAACGTTTCCACATATACTTAAAAAAATATGGTTGTTTTCAAGATATTCAAATTGATTCACATTAGAACTTATTCATTTGTAAGCCTTTTCATAAGGGGTTTCTGTATAAAAACGTTTCCTGTTATTTAGAATTATACAGTTGTTATTTTTGAATTTCAACAATTTTCTAAAAAGTGTTATTGTTTTTATCGTTCGCAACAATTTTCAAAATGACTTGTAAATTTATTATAAAATATATAATTATATTTTAGTAGCCTCTTGTCAGATTTCCTGTCACAAACCCGATATTTCTTGTTTCAGATTAATGTTTCACAAACAAAAACACTAGAAGTGAAGAGTACCCGATAAAAAGATGCCAGGGACCGTCCACATTTCTGGATGGTGCCTGGCATCTTCTACTTCATCTTATTCGTTACCATTTGGTCATGTTTTGGTAAAAACCTCTGAGCCCATATTGAAAAGATTTCTCCAAGTTTAGTACATGAGAATCCGAGTACGGACCCACATAATAGAGATAGCAAAAGAGTGAACCAGTCCCCATTCGCAGCAAACGTCGCAAAACAACCCATAAAGATTCCCGGCGTGTAATTAATCGGCAATACTTTTGCACCCAATATACACATGAGGCAGGTAACAAGCCCGCTGAAAATAGCAGCCCCATTAGGTATTCCCGTCATATTCGTTAAAATTATGATTAACATACCACAACTTACTCCCGCGATATTACAAAGCATCGCTTTTCTCATATCTTTACTGCCGCCTGCTCCGAGAGTAAAATACGTGGTACAGCCAGCAAACCCTGCCCAGCCCAATAACCCAAGGGGCGTAGAAATTAAGGTCCACAATCCACACAACAAACCCGTTGCTAATATACTAGCCATTTTTCCCTCCTTCTGATGAACAATTAATATTGTAAAATACTAAGAATAAAAATCAACACAAATTCTCCTATCATTTTATATCTTCATATTTATAGCGCTCACAAGGTAATTTTAATCCAATAAAAAGGAATGTAAATAAATTTATCACTATTTCACAATAACACTTTGAAATTATTCTTATAGGACACGCCCTGGTCAAAACTGATCCAGGTAGAATGTAGTAGATAAAGAATAAGCAGTATATTTGATGAAAAAAACCTAATATACGGTTATTCGTGATGCGTAACGGGAAGGTACGCTTTTTTTATAGATTAGGCTTATTTTCAATCATCTATAACCCTATCAATCTTCGATAAATTTCAAACGACAGACACTGTCATTAACACACACCAAAAGTAAAAACCCTGAGATTATTTACATATCCCAGAGTTTTATTCATTTATTATTCTACAAAACTCCACAAAATTCGGGTGGTGACTAGGCATCGAAACTAAGTTGTATGATGTTCAACAACATTTATCAGCATCATACATTCGGTTAGTCACTTCAGGGTATTATTTTTATAAAAAGTGGAAGAATCCTCTAACTTAAATAAACATTCCTGCAATTGCTGCACTCAACAAAGAAGCTAACATTCCGGCTATAACTGCACGCAAACCAAGCTTAGCAATATCCGGTCGACGGCTTGGAGCTATTCCTCCTAAACCACCTAATAGAATCGCCATGGAACTTAAATTAGCAAAACCACATAGTGCAAAGCTAACAACCATAACTGTTTTAGGCATAAGTTGGTCAATCATCGGTGCAAATGAAGAATAAGCAACAAATTCATTTAAAACCAACTTCTGACCAATGAAACTACCTGCAGCTACTGCTTCTGACCATGGTACACCAACAGCAAATGCAATTGGTGAGAATAGGAATCCAAGAATAACCTCAAGTGATAGAGCATCATAGCCAAATAATCCACCAATGCCTCCTAAAATTCCGTTGATTAAAGCAATTAATGCAATAAACGCTAATAACATCGCACCTACATTTAAAGCTAGTGTTAAACCATCTCCAGCCCCACGAGCAGCAGCATCAATGACATTAACGGATCCCGTATCTTTTTCCATTTTTAGCTCATGAGCAGTTTCTGATTCTTCTGTTTCAGGCATCATCAACTTTGCCATAACTAAACCTGCTGGGGCAGCCATGAAACTAGCTGCTAATAAATATTCCATCGGAACCCCTAATAAAGAGTATCCTACAAGGACAGAACCGGCAACAGAAGCGAGTCCCCCTGTCATAACAGCAAATAACTCGGACTTCGTCATCTTTGCTAAAAACGGTCGAACAACTAGTGGAGCTTCTGTTTGTCCGACAAAAATGTTTGCAGCTGCAGACATTGACTCTGCCTTACTTGTACCTAATATTTTGGATAAACCTCCACCAATAATCCGAATAAACCACTGCATAATACCAAGATAATATAAAACGGAAATTAAGGATGAAAAGAAAATAATGATCGTTAACACCTGGAATGCAAAGATAAATCCAAATTCACCACCGACTAAAGGACCAAAAAGAAATGACAGTCCTTCGTTCGCATAATTGATTACATCTTGAATTCTCATTGTCAGCCATTCTAACGCAGCACGGCCAGCTTCCCACTTTAATACAATAAACGCAAACGTAATCTGAATCGCTAAACCACCAACAATGGTTCTATAATTAATCGCTTTCTTTTTACTAGATAAAAGAAATGCGATTCCTAAAACAACAGAGATTCCAAAAATTCCCCATAATAAATTCATGATTTTCACCTCATAGATGGAATATAAATCTAAAGAATAGTGTATTATTGACAACGCTTACTAACCTTTTAAAAAAATTAATGAAACTTCTCAATATTAGACGTTTGTTATCAGACGTCTGACAACATTTGACGGTATCTATCAAATCGTGTTTAAATTGATTTGAATCCTATACGGTTTAATGCAACCCCTTTCATTCAGCTAATTACTACTAACCTAGTATAAAGGTAAGAGGTCCGACAACTCAATAGTTTTTTTAAAAAAATATTGTCCAAATTATGTCCTCTATTTCATAGATATAGTACCTATCGTATGCTTGAAGCTCCTCGGCAAAGGCATCCATTCCTTCTTTCAAGGTAAAATTGAGGAAATCGAGAACGGGATGGTTGAAAGTGTTTGGGTTTCAACTCAATTAGGCAGACCTATCATTAAAGCTTTCAACAATTTATTAGCCTACACTTTAGAAAATGAAGGAAATTCCGAAGATTCTAGTGGACGAATTGCGATGACAGTTGCTGGTAATGTTCCATCACAAAAACAAGTAGTCATGGACGTAGTAAACGAGCTAGGCTTCGACGTTGTAGATAGTGGTTCTTTAAGTGACTCTTGGGGACAACAGCCAGGAACTCCCGCCTACTGCACAGAGCTAACAAAAGATGATCTTACGAGAGCGTTGGAAAAGGCAAATAAAGAAAAGGCACCATTCCTACGTGACAAGGTGATGGAACGGTTTACAGAGCTCTTTGCAGAAAAAAAGGAAGGCGAATTTTCACATAAGGATATCGTTAATAAAAACAGAGAAATATACAATTCATAAAAATAAAAATGTGCACTCAGTTAGAGCGCACCTTTTGTTTTTTCATAGCTCCCCATCGAACAAGTGCTAGGAACGCCCCGAAAAAGATGCGATTCATGAAAGTATCGCATCTTTTTCCTATTGTTGAAACGCACCTGATCATGCATTTATTTCCGATGAATGTGATATAGAACATGTTTATTTAAAGGACTATCTTTCTCCACTTTCGGATGATTGAACGTTTTCATAAAATTCATCCCGATTTTTCTCATTACGTTTTTGGAAGAATGATTGATTTCGGCTGTGAAACTATAAATATCGCTAAACCCCAATTCTTTGAATCCATAGTGTAAACAGGCTGCCGCCCCCTCGGTTGCATATCCTTTTCCCCAAGCCTCTTTTTTCAAACGCCAACCAATTTCAGTACACGGTGTAAATTCAGCTTCAAATAAAGCACGATGAAACCCAATATACCCAATGAACTCTTTATTTTCCTTTTCTTCCACGGCATATAACCCAAATCCACATTCCTTAAACTCGGCAATAATGGAATGATAGAACGCAAGTGTTTCTTCGTTTGATAAGGTTTTAGGAAAATATCTCATCACCACTTCATCCGCATTTAATCGACTAAACGGTTTTAAATCTGATTCAATCCAATCGCGTAATCGCAATCTAGATGTTTCTAAATAGATCATTTTAACCTCCGAGAAATGTATCATTAGACAGTTTAGTTTATCACAATTTCCTACAACATTACGTGATTATTTTTAGCCTAAAAAGCACCTTGTACCTTCAAATAGTGGATGGTACATGGCGCTTAGTCATTGAGGTTAGTCTTACAGATAAGGAAATTAAGATTAAGCTTATTTTATATCTAAGATAATAATGATAGATATTATTCGATTACTTCATTTCTCTCAAAAACCACCATTGTAAAGTGTCTTCTCCTTGTTCAAAGAAAAACTGGTTAATGTTGAAGACGGAAAACGTCTGATAAAATTCGTAATTTCCTGGAACCTCCTTTAATAAAAACAGGAGCTTCGTAGATGTAATATTAGTAAATTGGATCCGTAATCAAATGATAAATTTATAATTCCAAAGAAATAATAGCACCGTGTGTTTTTTAATTTCACTTAGTGTATTTTTATGAAGAAATAAAAATATCTAAATTGTTCAGAATATTGATACTAGTAAGATATAAAAATTGAAAGGGGCACAATGGGGCAGGTCTTGCTTCATCCATGAGATCAGACCTTGTGACCAGTTATGAGTACATCATTTTACAAAATCTTAAGGTCACAAAAAACTGGTTTGACATTATGGTCAAAAATAACTGGTTAGAACAACCTCCACTTGCACCTAATCGAGCAGAAATTGCAAAACAAAAATAACAAAAAATGCCTTCCTAATTAGTTGGCGGCTTTTCTCTCATTATTATAGCAACTTAGAGAGTCAATCTATGACTCGTTTCTAGTGACGGAATCCTGGGACAAGGTGCCTGTCCCCTTGTCCCTCAAAAAAAACACCCCGCTCTTCTTTTTTCTAAGAAGAACGAAGTGAATTTTTCGATAAGTCCATTAGAATTAGATTGTTACTGCACCCATAAACATATCAATATCATCTGTTGTATTGGTAATGCTTCCTACACCAAAGTTTTCTACTAGGAAGTTTGTTACATTTGGTGAAAGGAATGCTGGTAATGTTGGACCAACATGAATGTCTTTCACACCTAGATAGAGTAGGGATAAGAAGACAATGACTGCCTTTTGCTCATACCATGCGATATTATAAGACAATGGCAGATCATTGATACTTTCTAAGCCGAGGGCATCCTTTAGTTTTAATGCGGTCATCACTAGTGAATAAGAATCATTACATTGACCGGCATCAAGCACTCTTGGAATACCGTTGATATCACCTAAATCAAGCTTATTGTATCTATATTTCGCACAACCAGCTGTTAAAATGATGGTATCATTAGAAAGCTCCTCTGCAAACTCTTTATAATACGTTCTGCTTTTATGGCGACCATCACACCCTGCCATAACAAAGAATCGTTTGATATCTCCATTCTTCACAGCGTCGACTACCTGGTCGGCAACTTGCGCAACTTGATTATGTGCAAATCCTCCAATGATTTCACCGTTCTCAATTTCAGTAGGAGGTTCACATTGTTTTGCATGCTCAATGATCACTGAGAAGTCTTTTGTTCCATCCTCGTTCTCCGCGATATACGTAACCCCTTCTACTCCTGTTGCTCCAGTTGTGTACATGCGATCTTTGTAAGAAGCTTTTGGTGGCACAATACAGTTTGTTGTCATTAAAATAGGGCCGTTAAAGCTTTCAAACTCACGTTTTTGTTCCCACCAAGCATTTCCATAGTTACCAACGAAATGATCATATTTTTTAAATGCTGGATAATAATTGGCAACGAGCATTTCACTATGTGTATAAACATCCACACCCGTGCCCTCGGTTTGCTTTAATAATTGTTCAATATCTTTAAGGTCATGTCCGCTTATTAAAATTCCTGGGTTTTTCCCAACACCGATGTTTACTTTTGTTACCTCCGGATGTCCATAAGTAGAAGTATTTGCGGTATCTAATAATTCCATTCCATGAACACCATATTTTCCAACTTCCATCGAAAGGGCGATTAAGTCTTCCATTGTAACACTATCATCTGTGATCTGCGCCAAGGTTTTTTGCATAAACGCATAAAGACTGTCCTCTGTATAACCTAAATGTTCCGCATGTTTCATGTATGCAGCTAATCCTTTTAACCCATACGTAATTAACTCTCTTAATGAGCGAATATCTTCATCTCTAGTTGCAAGAATGCTTACCTCTTGGGAAGCTGCTTTCGTTTCAAACTCAAACTCGGACTCCCCATACCAAGTAACGAAATCACTGCTGTTAAAAATTTCAGAGCCAGCTTCTTGAATCGATGACTTGATTTCTTCACGAATGGTTAGACCCGTTCTCACTTTATTAAAAAAGTCATTTTTATCCCAGTTTGCATTTGTGATTGTCATAAAGAGGCTATTTACAATAAACTCATCTGCTTTACTATGCTTCAAACCTAGTTCTCTAGCTTCTGTATTCACAATAGCAATTCCCTTTGCTACATAAATCAGTAAATCCTGCATATTCGCTAAGTCATCTTTTTTTCCACAAATACCAGCGATCGTACAACCTGTTCCATTTGCTGTTTCTTGACATTGATAACAAAACATACTCATTTATCTTTCACCTATCCTCTAATCATTTTGTTCAATCATTCACTGACTAAACTTTAACAACTAACACCAAAAGTATATGTGATATTTCTCACTGTTTTAGGCATGTTCATTTGATTGTCAAATTTGGGACATAGGGACAGGTTCACTGTCCCAGCTCCTGCATAAGTAGCCCTTGCCATTTTCTCCCTGGGTAACAGTTTGAAAAGACAACCGTAATAAAGCCGCCTACTCATTAGTAGGCGGCTTTATTCTCATTATTTAGCAACTTAGGGAGTCAATCTATGACTCTTTTTACTAGTGACGGAATCCCAGGGAAAAGGTCCCTGTTAAAATCATCATGTCGGAAGTGTGTCAACCTTACTTTTTCAGGGACCTTGGCCTCCAAGACACTGAGCAGTCTTATCGATTCGTAGCCCAAGCGAAAGGATACAAAAACGATGTTCCTTCGCATATCCACTTCGATAGAATTATCATCCCGGCACCGATTCGGGCTTGGATACAAACTAAACTTAATAGGCCATTCAAGGTTCACCCTATCCCTGCATCCCAAACAAAAGAAAGCCAATCATTTTATGTGCAATGACTGGCTTTCTTTTTGGAAAATTTTCTATTCTAATTCTGGTGCCTTCCGATGCTTGGTCCCTTCCTGATAAGCGTAAGCGAGCTTGATTAAGGTTGGCTCATCGAATTCTTTTCCTAACAGTTCCATCCCGATTGGAAGGCCTTCTTCACTGAATCCAGCCGGTACTGAGACGGCCGGGAAGCCTGAATACGGGCTAAGGCGATTGGCGCTTCCTGCACCTTGACCGCCTCCTACCTTAGCTGGCAAAGCGTTCGAGGTTGGATAAAGAATCGCATCAAGGTTATGTTCATTAAAAGTTGACATTAAACTTTCCTTGGCAAGTTTAGGACGGTTTGTGATGATGTCTTGGTACCGCTCATCCTCTTCTAATGACTCTCTTTCATTACGAGATTTCAAGCCCGATTCTAAACTTGGATGAAACTTGCCGCTTTCAATGATGTCTGTCAAAGTTCGTACAGGTGCATCTGGCCCTAGGCTAGCTAAGTAATCATTTAACTGAAATTTGAATTCATATCCACTTAAGCTCGGGTAAGATAGGATTTGATTTAGATTCGCTATGTTTACTTCAAATACCTCCGCGCCGAGACTTTCCATATCCGCAATGGCTTGATCCATCGTCGCATTAATCTGGGGGTCGTTTCCAAACAAATCACGAACCACACCGATACGCGCTTTTTTTAAGCCATTTTTCTTTAGGTAATGAGTGTATGTTTTTGGAACCTTCCCGATGCTGTTTTCGGTAGATGGATCTGCCGGGTCATAGCCTGCAATCGCATCAAGGACAACCGCTGCATCTTCCACTGTGCGTGCAATCGGGCCACCGACATCCTGTGTTAATGCTAATGGAATGATTCCGTCACGGCTGGCAAGTCCGATTGTCGGACGAATTCCTACTAAATTATTGAAAGAAGATGGAATGCGAATCGATCCACCCGTATCCGTTCCTAAACCGACCGTTACGAAGTTGGCAGCCACAGCAGCAGCTGTACCGCCACTTGAACCACCCGGGTATCTTGTTACATCATATGGATTGTAGGTTTGTCCACCAAGGGAACTAATCGTTTGAAAACCGAAGGCAAATTCATGAAGGTTGGCTTTTCCTAAGATGATGGCTCCTTCTTCTCTTAATCTTTCCGTTTGATAAGCATCGTCTAGAGGGATAGAATCTTCAAGGGAGAGGGATCCTGCTGTGGTAGGCATATCGTATGTATCATAGTTGTCTTTTAAAATAACGGGAATTCCGTGTAAGGCACCGCGTACTTTCCCATCTTTTCGTTCCTGATCGAGTTGTCTAGCTTCTTCTAACACATCATCATCCACCGTAATAATCGAGTTAATGGTATCATCGTACTCTTCCATTCTATCAAGGTAAAATTGAACCAATTCCTCAGAAGTTAAACTTCCCCTTTGCAACTCGTGCTGCAATTCAAAAATCGTCGCCTCTTCAATGTCAATAGATAAAACTCGTTCGACGACAGGGTTCGTTGTATTAGCCGTCGCCTCAGTTGGAACAACATACAAACCACCGGTCAATAAAAGTGCAGTAGCAAACAACATCCATTTGTTAAACCATTTTCCCATTTAGTACCTCCTATTAGGACTTAATAATAGGAATATATCAATCTCTTCTATTAATGTAAATAAGTGGAAAGTAACAAATAGTGGGACACGGGGACAGGTACCTTGTCCCAAACCAGAAACGAACCGGGACAATGTACCTGTCCCCATGTCCTATTCCTGAATAAAAGTTGATATAGAGGGTAGGATATAACCTTGAAGGAGGTTGTTGAATTGTCTAACATGATGAAACAAGATGATATTGAAACCTTGAGAGAGTTAATTAAAGAGATAGACACGGCCATGTTGACTACGGCTACTGAAGAAGGGCTTGTTTCGCGTCCCATGAAAACACAAGAAGTAGAGTTTGATGGTGACTTATGGTTTTTCACTAAAAAAGAGACGAATAAATATGATGAAATATTACATAATCAAGATGTTAATGTAGCATATGTAGGTAAATCCTATGTTTCCGTCCGTGGAAGAGCGGAAATTGTGGAAGATTTAGGCAAGAAAAAGGAATTGTGGAGCAAAATATACGAACAAATCATGCAAACATCTTATGATGACCCTAACGTTATTTTGATAAAAGTAAAAGTGGAAGCAGCCGAATATTGGGAACAAGGAAATTTCACAAAGAAAATGGGCTTTTACTATAAGCGAATGACAGGGCAAAGTTCTGAATCGACAGACATTAATGAAACGTTAGAATTTAATAATTAACAACAAAAGTGGATTGTCTAGTTATTAGGACAATCCACTTTGCGTACTTAGACCGATAGAAACGGTGCCTAGCACATCCTGGGAGACATGGAGACGATTCTCCTACATTAAATTTAATGTAATAAAGGCCAGCTTTTTGTTTGGAATCTTACTTTATCTTCCCTAATTCATTGATAATGGCCGGGCCATTTTTAGACGGAGTATTGGTATTTATAGTAGTAAAGCATAGACTACTATACAATATATTGCCTCATTTATTCAATATCATAAAAAACGATCCGTGATGCGTTTAGTTAGGTAAAAGGATACGCTATTAATAAGAGGTAATACCCTTTTTTGCCTCTAGCTTTTCCCGTATACTATACTTGTTAATGTTGTTTTTCTACATAAAATAGTAAAAGTTATTAAAACTTATATAATACTGAATAAGATAATAGGGTGTGAATATTCAAATGCTTTATATTAGAGATATCGAAAAAATTATAAAAAACACATTACTTGAGCTTAATTTAAACTTAAGTTATGAGTTTAATCATGACATCGTAGCACCAATGAGTTTTAACGTTTCCACCAATACCATAAAATTCAATTATCTTCATGTGAATGGATTTTTAAGTCGTATTAAAATTAAAGAAACCCCTGAAAATCTAATTAAAGTGCTTCTTTA
This sequence comes from Mesobacillus maritimus, assembly GCF_044803185.1. Classification (GTDB taxonomy): domain Bacteria; phylum Bacillota; class Bacilli; order Bacillales; family Cytobacillaceae; genus Mesobacillus_B; species Mesobacillus_B maritimus_B. The sequence continues at coordinate 1,641,314 of NZ_CP085225.1, read as the reverse complement.
TCATGAGATTGGTTATTATCTAGATTATAAGAAAAACAAGTATGACTTACGAACTCTTATGTACGGCGAAGAGGAAGAAATTGAACAGCTTAAAACTCAAATAGAAACGAACGCATGGGATTATGGGAGATCTTTGGTACCCGAAGAACTACTAGGTTCGTATGATAAAGTACGTGAATTGAATAAAGTCCATATACCGAATTTTTAAATCGTTTGTTTCGGAAAGCTATGTTTTCATTTTAATGTCAAAATCAGAAGAAAAGTCAAAGATAACTATGAATCAATAAAACATTGATTATAATTATACGTTACTCTGATCTCACTAATCGAGTAGGGGGCGTCATCTTTGACCACCCCTATTTATATTAATAAATGCAAAAAGAAAAAGACGTTTTATACAAGTTTGGGGAACTTTGTATAAGACGTCTTTCTCGAATCAATCTGACATATGTTGAATCATCGCATCGCATTTCTTGAACACCAATCGGGATTCCCTACATTATTTTCCTTTCCGAGTAATCGCTCTCCTTCATCTGATGCGGTAGGTTCTGAATGGCCTCACCTTTTTTCTTATTGGGTTATAACTTTGGAATATACCTTTGCTAAATCATGAATAACGAATAACATGACATGTACAAACACTCCCAGTAAAGAAGTGCTCTACACCTATTTTCTCATTCAACTTGTGGTGCACAGGCACAACCCGATAATTAGTGCCTCTCCAAGAGCTGTAACACCTTTTTTCACCGGTTATCCCTCCAAAGTTTTCTCGAAATCAGTTTGATTCATTAATTGTAGGCCAGCTAAATAGTGAAGCTTTCCATTCACTCCATTTACTGTTATACAAGATAAATCTTTTATAAAAAATCGACTAGTGAAAATAGTTTCACCATTGTCACAAAATATTTCAATACTAGATTGGTCAACAAAAATCCTAATGCTGGCTCGGTTTCATTCTTCTAATTGCATATCTCTTTGTTCCAAATCTCTCTGCATATAGCTCAGACATGTTTGAACGGTCTAAACAATACTCCTCTCCATTCGACGAGAAGGTAATGTTTGCTCCTTCATCATTTTGTAACTTGATTGTAAATTTATTTTGAATCTTACATTCTATCTCAAATGAACCCGAAATAAGCTGAATCTCTTTTTCTAATGCTTGAGAGGAAGTTCTTAGGTCTTTCAAACTTCACGAATCATTCAATAAATGTTTCCATGGTTATCACCTCCTGCTCCGCAAACGTATGAGGATGGGAAAGGTCGTAGGATTCTTATCGGATGGCTAGGCAATTCTAAAAGTGAATATCCAAGTGATAAAAATGGGTGGGCCCATATGTTAACAATACCAAGGGAGCTCACGATTTGCGCAATAAGCTTTTTCAAGAACCTATTATCGAATGAGTACGAGAACCACCCTTTTTGCTTCCTACAGCATGGGGTGGTGTTCTTGATTAGAATGTTTCTCCGAAATAGATGTGCTGTTATTTCACACACACTACCCCTTCAGCCTAAATAAGTTTTGACAACCGTCATCATGACGATAGAGCTTGTAGGGAGAAGTGTTAACGCACTTCTCTTTTTAGGATATATCCATTATATAGCAAAACCCTCCTTGCAAGAAGGGACTATGTCGCTATATCGCGGGGGCAGACCCCCGCTCAAGAGTTAGTTCAGTCTTTAAAAGTGCTTAATTAAATCTTTACCGGCACTCCTTGTGAAGAGACGGTGAGGCTGCCTTTTGACAGCTTGACGGTTACATCGGACATACTGGCGATATTTTGGTCATGGGTAACGACAATTACGCATTTTCCTTCCTTGTGAGCCAGAGCCTGCAGGAGATTCACGATCTCCTGGGCTGTGTTTTCGTCCAGATTTCCGGTAGGCTCATCTGCTACGATGAGCTCGGCATCACAGGAGAGTGCACGTGCAATCGAGACCCGCTGCTGCTGGCCGCCGCTCAGCGTAAGGACCTTCTGGTGCGCCTGTTCGGCTGAAATGCCTACCCGCTCGAGCATCTGCAAGGCAAATTCCTTCTTGTTTTTATAGCTTGCGCCTGTAATTTCCATTGCCGTTGTCACATTCTGCAAAGCGGTCATGTAGGGAAGCAGGTTGTACGCCTGGAACACAATCGATACATACTTGTTACGGAACTTTGTCAGCCCGATTTTTTTGATATCCTTCCCTTCATATAAAACCGCTCCTTCCTTTGGCACATCCAACGCGCTGGCAAGGGCAAGGAAGGTGGTCTTCCCTGATCCCGATGGGCCAACAATTGTATAAAAAGTTCCTCGCTCAAAGCCTACATTAATTTTTTTTAGAATGTCGTGTTTCTTGTTTTCGTGTTTGTACCAGTAGCTGATATTTTGCAATTCAAGTAAAGCGCTCATCTTCTCATCTCCTGTTATTCTACTATTAATCCTGCTTGCTAAGAATCGTCTTAGGCTGAAGGCGAAGGACAGTCAAGGACGGCAGAAGGGCGGAAAGGATGGCAATTAGCAGACCAATCATCGCTAACAGCCCCAGGTCGTCCGGAGTTACACTAACATCAAGCTCTTCGATTACCTCAACTGACTGGGTTTGTGCCGCTTGTATTCCGCCGCCAAATCGGCCGCCTCTAAATGATTCCGGTGTATCGGTTGTTTCAGCTGACTCGAGTTCCTGGTTTAAGAGCTGGCTGCTGACCTGATCAGCAACGGCATTGCCACTGACGGTTGCAATCCCGAGCGAGAGGACTGCAACTAGCAAGATTTCTACGATAAATTGTCCAGCTAGCTTCCAACGCTGTTCACCGAGCGCTAATAAAACGCCCATTTCATATTTTCGTTCGCGGATTGACATCATGACAATCAGGCCAAGGATAATGGCACCAGCAATCGAGACGAGATAGACGATATTATTCGAAAAGCTTGCTACATTTTCGATGGGCCCGACCATCTGCTGGTAAAGCTGATCGTTGGCATCAAGCGTAAAGATGTCAAAATCAATGGAGCTTTCTTTTTCCGCTTGTGCGACAAAGCTTTCCATTTCGGCAGGATCATCAATATAATAAGTCGCACTGTCGATGGTTCGTTCATAATCAGTGCCTTTTAACACAGAGGAAGATGTATATGGGACATAAATTTTGTTATAAGGAATCATGGCTGTAAAGTTCATTGCTTGGTCAGAGCCGGTAGCGGTTGTTTCGTAAATTCCCTTGATTTTAAGATCAAGTGTTAAAGAATCATCCTGTGGGTTCGTGACGGTAAGGGTGTCACCAACCTTTAAGTCATTTTCTTCGGCAAGAGTCTTTTCAATAAGAGCAACATTGTTCCCGATATCCTCATCGGTGAGATGCTCTCCATCTACGATTGTCGATGTACTGTCCATAAATTCTGTCGTGGAATCTGTAAAGGCTACCCCTTGAAGGGTGATATCGCCTTGGGTCATTCCGCCACCCATTCTGCCTCCTGGTACCTCACCTTGAGTACTTGTACCCTCTTCCGTTGTTTCTGTCTCCTCGTTCTCGATTGGGTCAAAACCCGAGGCTAGTCCAGTGGTGGATGAGTAGAAATTATACCCTTTAATTTGATCGTAGGTGGTCAATTCCTTTGCTGTCTCTTCAAGAATAGGGACCGATTTGAAGCGCTGGCGCTCGCCAGATGCCTGCTCAGCCTGCATTTGCTCGCGTAATTTTGCCATATCTACCTGAAGGGTGACATCTGCTCCAAGCTTCTGTCTAGCAAGGTCACCGGATTTTACCGCCGCTGTCTGGATGGATAGTCCGGCCAGAACTAGGACACAGATGACGGAAAAAACAAAAACTTGCAGCAGGCTTTTCCCTTTCCTTGCTTTCACACTTAAAAACGAACGTTTAATAAAATTCATAGTTCTTCTCCTTTTCCATTTTCAACGCGTTGTCGGTAGGTATAAGATTAGTCGGTAACTATGAACAAACTATGAACAAACTGTTATTTATTTTTGAAACATGGGAACGGTTCTTGTGCTTCCGAAGGGATGGAGTGACAGGTTCCGGAGTTCGTTCACAGTGACGCCAGAATGACGGTAGGAATAAATAGGGGAAAACAGGATGAGCAAATGATGGGTGCAGTTCAACAGGCATGTCCTCTAGTCCTAGAAGGAGCTAAAATAACAGTGTACTATGAACATTATTGATACATATCAAAAGAAGAAGCCATTACCTTTATTTCGGTAATGGCTTTACACAAGGAGATGGGATGGTGGAGCTGTGTCCCATCATCCATTTACTTTTTTTCTATTCTCAATATACCTTAATATTTGGTTGGTTTAAGCTCTTTCATACATGCCTTCATCATGTCGCCGTTGATTCAACTCTTCAATATCGAGCATTGCATCCAAGGCTCTTTCTTGTTGTTCTTCACTATGTCTCATCATCTTGATGTCTCTCATTTCCGTTTCATAAAAATTAATACAATACATTCCTTCAAATTATCAGCTCTTAAGTTTGTTAAGTAGTGTCAAACTCTAAACTTTTGGGGTGTTTATTTTAGTTAAAAAATAGAGTGATGATTTGAAATTAACGGTGGTTAGAGAGGATCAAACCAGGGATAAGACCCCTAGCAAATCTCTCATCAGGTATTACGCACAATTTGTTCGAAGTGTGTGTAAATCTAAACAAGCTTGTACCTTCTTACATAATGTATTAATTAGATGGAAGGAGGTGAAAAACATGGCATCAAGATGTGAAAAATTAGCTAGAATAATAGGTGGGAATGCTCAGGTATCAAATGGAGTATGCGTAGTTTCACGCCTTAGAGACATAGATGCAAAAATCTTAAATAGAAGAACCGTATCCCCATTGGCGTTACCATTTGCATTATCATTTGAAAATCCACAAGGAGGTAAAACGTTAAATTTAGGTGAAACTGTTATCCTACAAAAGGAAATAAATCCTTTTATCTCCGCACTCAGAAAGCGAGGAATAATAGTAACTGCCCTTCACAATCATTGGCTATTCGATGAACCACGGTTAATGTATATTCATTGGGAAAAAGTGAGCGACCCTTTTGATTTTGCTAGAGATAGTTTTGAAGCTGCTAAGGAAGCAGGCTTATTTTAAATTTGGTTATCCCCTTTTTTAAGGGGATTTTTTATCAATAAAAGGTGTCATTTATAGTGTTTTTTATAATCTTTTTTCAAGTTTTATAAAACGAGTGCAAGAAAGGATTATTAAATAGGATTTCCTAGAGATTTTACTTATAAATAAAAACCTTTAAGTTGTCTTTCTTATCAAGAGTGGCAAGCAGAACGTTTTTAACCTCCGTTTGATAAGCATTTTCTAAAATGTTTACAATCCACCCTTCATTCTTTTGAGTTTGATTCAACTCTTTTAAAATAATTTTCCCTTCCTTAATGATTGTCCTTGGCAATTCAAAGCGCTCGGTTTCAATCTTATAGGTTGCAGGTGTAATGGGTTCGTACTTGGGGTCCAGAAAAAATGAAACTTTTCCTTCTGGTTCCCAATAAGCCAATGCAACTTTATCTATTCCTGTAACTTTTTCTTTTCGCAATTCTTCTAATAAAACATCAATGGATATCCTGGCTTTTTTTAATCCTTTATAAATGATTTCTCCATCTTGAATAATAGGAATTGGTTGAGAATTAACGAGTTTTCTAACCAATGGCCATTTTAGAATCATAAATAGACTGCAAAGATATAAGGAAACCAATACTGTTGTCGTCACGACTGAACCTTTCAGTGCAAGTTGTTCGTCTGACAAAGGATGGGCAATGATATTTCCAATAACTAAAGCCATGACGAAATCAAGCAACCTTAACTGGGAGATGGCGCGCTGTCCTAACACTCTTGCGACAACTACCAAAAAGAAATAAGCTACGACAGCTCTGAGAGCCCATTCAATAGCGGTAAGAGTTTCCTGGCTCTTAAAAAAATCCATGATAACAAACCCTTTCCTGAAACTAGCAGTGGGACCAGCGTAAAATAAACAGTATGCATAGGGGTTTTTTAAATAAAGAGAGTTATGTAAAGTTTTTGATTAAGTAAACAGAACTATTCTTACATCTTAATCGCATTTATTATTTATGAATTTATTTAAAAAGAGCATAAAAAAAGAAATGGGAATGGATCTATACCATCCTCACATTTCTTTACGAACAGTGCCAGGCACTGTTCGCAATGGGCTTATTAAAATTGATGAATTTTTATTGATATATTCCCAAAAAATAAAGTAAAAAGGTGGTTTATTATGATTAGTTTTAGTATTATGACGTCTGTATTCCTTATATTGTTTATCATTGTTGGCGGTTTAATTTATACTCTAAGAGTAGGAAAAATGGTTGATGTTAGACAAAGTGAATTTGACGAAGAAATTAACGAAAAAATTCAAAGACATCATGTCCTTTTAAACCCTGTTTTTTTAGCTTATATAATTGGATTTGGACTAATACTTTTATATGTGATATTTATTGCAACGTCCTATTGAATACATGGGGACGGTTTTACCATCCCAGTTATCATAGGAACGCCGCGAAGAATCTTGTTCCACGATATATTCCACTAAGAAACATAGGTTGTTTTCCTTTGGCCATTCTTTCTCATCATGTCTTTTAAACGCAAGCACAAATGGCAGCAATTGTTGGAAATAAAAAGAGGTCAGGTACCATCCAGATTATGGCTCTCGGAACGTGTCAAGTTATACTGTCATAAATTGATAAGGTAAAACAGCACCATACTTTGGAGGAAAGAGCATGAACCCTATGTATGCCTATCAGCCCAAATGGAGATAGGGTTAAAAGAGCTTGCTCGCAATATTCTCCGTGATCTCCATTTTTACTTTTTCCGCTTCTTGAATAGTTTTTTATATAAATCCCAATTTTAAAAAATAACCACCAAAATAAAGCCGCTTACTCATAAGTAGCGGCTTTGCTCTCGTATTATAATAATTTAGAGAGTAAATCTATGAACTAATTTCTAGTGACGGATCTTTATAGGAAACGGTGCATAAAAACATTAAAATTGAATTCAATCAGGATCCACCCTTTCAGCCCAAATGGAGATAGGGTTAAAAGAGCTTGCTCGCAATATTCTCCGTGATCTCCATTTTTACTTTTTCCGCTTCTTGAATAGTTTTTCATCGTTAATTAAATCAAACAAATATAGCTGAGTATTTTTTGATACTAATGCCCCACTCCTCATCCTTTGTAAAAAAAAAAGCCAGAACACCCTGTTCTGGCCCAATCAATCGCTGCAGCAGTTGGTCACAACTACAGACTTTTTATTATTTTTTTACTTCTGAAGATTGGGATTTACCTCAGTCCGATTGTCTGATCGTAAACCTTGGTCATTAATCCATTAACACCTTTACAACGGCCTTTTTAATCGCGCGTGGTTGATCAACACAATGCCCAGGCATATGGGCATCTTGCGGTGTAAAGACAGCGAACGAACCTTCTGTTACAAGAAATAGGTCTCCATTTACTTCTGTTAACTCAATAAAGTCTTTTTCCTTATCCGCTTTTTTGACCTTCTTATTGGCTACATTCGTATAGCCCATCTTTTCTTCTCCACGAATCATATATTGGATATCCGTATATTGGTAATGAGCTTCATAAAAACATTGCTCAGGACGTTTCGTATCATATTCCTGAATCATCACAAAAACGTTGTCGTCTTCAATTTGGTATGTACCTGTTCTAATGCAGCTAAGTCGTTTTCTTGTAAAAAATCAAAGCCTTTTTTCAATCTAGGATGTAAGTTGCTGTAAAGTGCAGCATTTGAGAGTTTGTCAATAATCAAGGGTCATTCCTCCACGTTTTGTATTCATTTTTATTATAGAACAATAAAAGTGTCAGGCGCTATCCAGGTTGGGAGGTAGCCTGACACTTCTACTTTAAACTAATATCTCTATTGAAATCGGGAAATAATACTGAGGAGGTGAAGAGAAGGATATGGAAAAATTAAAACTTACATCTTCTGAAATAGGATCATTATGGGGTGAATATGTTAATGGAACAGCAACAGACGTAGTCATTAAATATATGTACTCTATTATTGAGGATGAAGCAATAAAAGCTACTTTTAATGATGCGATCCAGACATTCGAAAAACAAAAGCAACAAATTAAGACTTTTATGGAGAATGAGGGATTTCCTGTTCCAATTGGATTTAACGAAACAGACCTGTATTTAGGAAAACAGAGATTGTTTACAGATGCTTTCTGCTTGAATTATTTACACGTCATCACCTTACATGGGCTATTAGGGCATATCACCGCCTTCAGCATTTCGGTAAGAAAAGACTTAAGGGATTTTTACGATTCATGCGATCATGATGCGAAAAAGATGTATCATCAAACGATTGAGTTATTGCTAGAGAATGGACTTTTTCAAAGAGACCCATTATATTATGCAGATGAGCATCCTCAATTTATTTCAAGCAAAGATTTTAAAGACGGTTATTTTGGTAAGGTCAGAACCCTTGCAGCGACAGAAATCATTAGTATTTCTTTTAACCTCAAAAAAAATATTCTAACTAAAACCCTTTGCATTGCATTCAGCCAGATAGCAGAATCGAAAGAAGTTAGAAAGTTTTTAATGGATTCTGAGAAAACGGCTGATGGACAAATAAAAGCTTTAGCAAAAATAATGCAAGCTGATAACTTACCAGTTCCTAAATCCTTAGAAACAGAAGTTTCAATATCAACGGACTCACCATTTTCAGACAGATTATTAATGTATCACATTGGATTTTTGTTTCAAGCAGCACAAAATTATCATGGGACAGGTCTTGCTTCATCCATGAGAACAGACCTTGTGACCACTTATGAGTCGATTATTTTACAAAATCTTATGGTAACAAAAAACTGGTTTGACATTATGGTCAAAAATAAATGGTTGGAACAACCTCCACTTGCGCCTAATCGAGCAGAAATTGCAAAACAAAAATAACAAAGATGCCCTTCCAAATCGGTCGGGCATTTTTTCTTCGTGAAAACCTGGACGGTTCCAGGCACTTTCTATACACGGTGTATATTCAGCCTCAATGCCGTCCTTGATACCATACGTGGTTCTGTGATAGTAAAATAAGCGGAGATTTTTCCGTTATTTGCAGAATAAAGCTCGTTCTGGGGTAAATAAGGGTAGTTTTTCCGGTTATACAGAACAATTTAGCTATTTTCACCTTTTTTTAAGTCAATAGGCGGAATTTCTCCCTCTATTTAAACTATTTTCAGTTCTATTTACAAATTAAGAGAAATTTTTCCCTCTATTTTTCAGAACGGTGCTTAACTTGACCTGCCCCCCAACCAATCAGAGCGGACTCTCACGATCCCAGATGCGGGAATCAGCATGAATCAGTGTTTCGTTGTTTTATTATGATGATGTCCGTAAAATCTTCTCCATCGCCTTTCCTTTAGCTAACTCATCGATTAGTTTATCCAAATAGCGTATTTCCTGCATAGTTGGTTCTTCGATGTCTTCCACTCGGACACCGCAGATCACACCTTTGATTAATGCCCGCGAAGGATTTAGTTGGGGAGCTTCTGCAAAGAAGGTCTCAAAATCTGCCTGTTTTTCCAGTTGAGCTTCTAACTCTTCCTGGCTATAACCTGTTAACCAACGGATGATTTCATCGACTTCTTTCTTCGTCCGTCCTTTTTTCTCCGCCTTGGTTACATAAAGGGGATAGACTTTTCCGACACTCATTGAATAAATCTTATGTTTGGTCATGTTACATCCTTCCTTATTTTTCTTTTTATTTCAAATCAAATGCTTCTTTATAAAACGCCCTTAACTCAGCTGCATTATCTTCCCATTTAACTGGTTGTCCGTTCACTAACTGTTGAAGTGCATCCAAACATCTATGCCATCCTGCCGCCACATACATCGCCATTTCCACTTCGTCAAATGTGTGAGTAAACACCATTCTGCATCCTTCATTCTCTTCTTGTAATGAAATTTGTAGCAGGTCATTGACCTCACGGAATTCAAAGGTATGGGGTTTGATGAATTCAGTTATAATCCCTTCATAGGTTGAACCTTCACCGTCATCAAAGTAAATCTTTCCTCCCGTTCTAAGTTCCATCTCCCCTGTTGCGAAAGGATACCATTGCGAGAAGGAACTAGGATTCGTAATGTCTTGGAAAACATCTTCGGGGGTAAAAGAGAAAAAGCGTTCAAACCTTAAAGCATAACGACCATTTGTCTTATGTAGTGTTCCATATGTATTCATCATTTGATCCTCCTTACTTTCTAGTGCCTGGCACGCCCGGTGATTATTGAATGAACAAGATTGACAAACATTAGCAGGTTTACTATTCGTCCATTATTTACAATCTACAATATTATTCCTTAAATGATAAACCTTCTTCTTCTAATGAAGTCCTCATTGTTGGTAAGGAAGCAGGTCCAATGCCATGAAGGTTTAGTATTTCTTTTTCGGTGTACTTTGAGAGTTTATCCAGAGTATCAATGCCTTCATGAATTAAGGCATTTCGAGCAGGCGAACTCAGTTTCGATAGAAAGCCACTTTCAGGTTTATTCTCTTTATTACAAGTGGGGCAACTACGACAATCACTACTTTTATAATACGTATGTCCTTTTTCACAAACCAATAAACTTTTTTCTGTCAAAATAGCACCTCCTACTACATTTCTATTTCTAATTTAACATACTTCAAGGGGACATAGGGACAGGTTTACTGTCCCAGTACCCTCATATAACTCCTATCCATTCTCACTCCGTAACATTTTTAAAGTGACCACCGCGATAAAGCCGCTGGAATCAGAAACAAGATCCCCCGAGTGAAAGAGCTGAAAAATGCGCTCAATCTTTCCATCTGTCAGTATTTCTCGTAAAGTAACAAACAAAGGCGACAGGGACCATCCAGAATCTGGATTGCGCCCTCGCCTCTCTCTGTATATATTGCAATTAAATATTTTTCTACTTTTTTATGAGGTGAAGATAAAGCACAAACCAAAAAATGGAAATACCCCCCATTTTCTGATAATAAAAAAGACAGTTCACTTAGAAACTGTCTTTGATGAATAGTGATGAGTGTTCAATAATAATGAGCGATTGGTGATTGATTTATAAACTCCTGTTTTAAAGGTCACCTTTAGAAAGTCGTCGATTTGGCCTTTCCAAGCAGTCTGGTTGTTTTCGTCATGGATTCTTGCAACTCCGTTTTTTACTTTCAGCCATCTTGATGAATCGCTATCCTGAAAATAGCCAGTAATGGTGGTTGATAATGGGTGAAACGGCCCTTTACTTGAATAGATGGTTCCGTAATAGATATGACTTTCACCATATTGGTCGTGAATCCAATCATCATGTACATTCAGAAGCCACAGCAGACCTTTGTCAATATTCCCTACCATTTTTGCTCTTTTCTCATAAAGATACTGCATGGTATGCCTCCTCTTAAACCGTTACAAGACTCTCCTTAAGGACCGGTATCGCGTCTACTACATGTCGTTGAATGGCTAATTCCTCAGGGGAGAAGCCAAGGGCTAGCCCTATCAACTGCGGCAAGTGCAGAATAGGCATCGTAATATCTTCCTTAAACCCTTTCTGAGCATCCGGCTGATATGCATCCAATTGCATTTGACACAATGGACAAGGTGTGACGATACAATCGGCACCGGAGTTTTTCGGTGATAGGCAGTTTTTCCCTGTTAAATCTAGCACTTCCTTTTCAGCTGGAAAAACAGCATGGAAACCACAGCAAGCAAGGCGCTGATCGAAATCAACACTTTCTGCTCCTAATACTTCCGCGACCATTTCCATTGACTGAGGATTCATATGATTTTCAAACCCCATCACATTAGGAGGCATTAAAATGTGGCACCCATAGAAATTGGCTACTTTTAACCCTGTAAGCGGACGACGAACCAATTTACGAAGATTTTCAAGACCATAGTCTTCTATTAAAGCCCATAGCAAATGAGTCACTTCGACGGTGCCTTTGTATTCAAGGCCAGCACGATTCAGTCCTTCGTTTACTTGGTTTCTCATTTTTTCATTTTTATCCATCTTAAGCTTTGCTGTTCGAAGCATTAACGTACATGTGTTGCACACGGTTAATAATTTATCCACCTTAAGGTCTTCAGCTAAGGAGATATTTCGAGCATTGATGGAAGTGGCCAGCAAGTCACTGACATCTTGAATATGGCTTGCGCCGCAACAAGTCCAACCATCAAGTTCAATTAACTCAATCCCTAATGCCGCTGCCACCTTCTTTGTTGAAATCATCAATTCTTCAGCTGCCGATTCAAGTGTACACCCTGGGAAAAATGCATATCTCATTACTTGCCAACCTCCTGTGCGTATTTATAGAGCTCCCTTACCCCTCTAATGCCTTCAACTTCTTTTGGCATATGGAATGGATTAATTTTTCCTTTTTTAATCATTCTTAAAGCAAAAGGAACCTTTCGCATCGCCGTGTTCACTAACCCGTCTGTTTTAATTGGTAGCATCACTTCGTTTAGGCGCCCCTTGTTTTTTACATCGTCATGGAAGGCAAAGGCGTGTTTCGCACCTTGGTTTTTCACTTCTCCCATTCGAATCGATTCTTGCCTTAAGTAGGCAATTTGGTCGGTTAGTGGAATCCCTTTTGGACACTTCGTTACACATTGCATACAATGTAGGCATTTCCAAAGTTCATTTTCATACACGGGGCGAATATGCTCTTCAGGTGAGCCATCGCGGGAATCAACCGTAAAACGATAAGCCCTGTTTAAAATAAACGGATCGAGATACGTTCCATCATTAACCGCTAGCTGATTACACTCTGAAGCACAAACACCACATAAAATACAATCTGTTGGCGCCGCAATTTGGTGGTAGTCGTCCTCGCTTTGGATAAAACCAGTTTCCTTCGTTCCTTCTTCGGAAGGAATGAGCCATGGCTTGACCTGTTCCATTTTTTCCATTTTTGGTTCCCAAACGATAACCAAATCCTTCACAACATCAAAGTTCTTTAATGGTTCAAACGTTAACTTCATCGTATTAAACGTCTCAAGTACCTCATCGAGAGACGAATTACATGCGAGAAATGCACTTCCATTAATTTGGACCGCACAGCTTCCACAAATAGCATGGCGGCATGCTGAGGTAAAGTTTAACGTTGGATCTTGTTCCTCGCGAATCTTTGTCAAAAGCCATAGAATCGTTTTGCCCTCTTCATAGGGGACTTCATAATTTTGGTAATATTCATGTTTGCCATCAAATCTTTTTATCTTACATTGTAATCTTTCCATTAGTACTTTCTCTCCTCCGGTTGATATTTTGTAATCGTGACCGGTGCATACTCTAAACGATACTTGTCTCCATTTTTATAGATTAACGTGTGTTTAAGGAATTTTTCATCATTACGAGTCGGATAATCAGCCCTTGAATGTGAGCCTCTGCTTTCCTGCCTGTTCAGCGCGCCCATCGTTACTGCCCTAGCAAGCTTTAAAATATTGCCAATCTCGATATAATTGATGAATGCCATATTGTATGTTTCGGAAGGGTCTCCTGCATAAGCATCTTTATATTGCTCAAGTAGTTCATCCACCGTTTCAAGAGCCTTTTCCATTTCTGACTCTGTACGGAATATCCCGACGTTATACCACATCGTTTCAGCCAATCGATTCCGAATCTCAAACATACTGATACCTGTCTTCTTCTCACGAATGGTTTTAAATTTGGCCATCCAATCTGTCGCTACTTGTTCAAGCTTTTTAGTACTGCCAAATGTGCGTCGCTTTGCTGATTCCTTAGCTCCTAATCCAGCATATTTACCAAACAACACAACATCTGCTACTGAGTTTCCACCTAAGCGATTCGCACCATGAATGGAAACGGAACAGCATTCTCCAGCAGCATGAATTCCATCAATCGGGGTACTACATGTCTTAAAGTCTGAAACATGGATGCCTCCCATTGTATAGTGGCAGCTTGGACGAATGGGAACAGGTTCTTTGATAAGGTCAACTCCCTCAAATTCCATCGCTAACTCACGTACCTGTGGAAGACGTTCTATGATCTTCTTTTCACCCAGATGGCGTAAATCCATCAGAACATAAGAAGTCATTCCTTCTCCAAATCCCCGGCCTTCTTTAATCTCGGTTTCTATCGATCTAGAAACTAAGTCACGTGGGCCTAGCTCCATTTTTTCAGGAGCATACCGTGCCATAAAACGCTCACCATCTTTATTTAACAAGTAACCACCTTCACCACGGCATGCCTCCGAAAGCAGTACACCCGTTTGAGCTAAACCGGTTGGGTGAAATTGAATAAATTCTGGGTCCTTAAGTGGAATGCCCGCTTCGAAACAAGCTGCTGTTCCATCACCGGTCATATTGATGGCATTCGTCGTTCTGCTCCAATAAATTCTTCCAAAACCACCCGATGCGATAACAACTGATTTTGCCTGAATCGATTGAATTTCCCCACTACGAATATCCATGGCGACGAGGCCTTCAAAATTCCCGTTGTCCACCACAACAGAAAGTAAAAACCACTCATTTAAAAATTGAACCTTATTTTTAAGGCATTGTTCATATAATGCGTGTAAAATTACGTGCCCTGTTTTATCAGCGGAGTAACATGTTCTTGGGCTTGATGCTCCACCAAAGGGACGTTGAGCAACGTGGCCATTTTCGTCTCTTGAAAATGGCACCCCATAATAATCTAGTTCAGAAATAATCGACGGCATATTCGATGTAAAAAACTCCACTGCATCTTGGTCTGCCAAAAAGTCACTGCCTTTTACTGTATCTCTAAAATGGCTTTCGGTTGAATCGTTAGCATCTCTGTAAGCCATTGCTGCGTTAATTCCACCCTGCGCTGCCCCTGTGTGTGAGCGAGTCGGAAATATTTTACTTAGCACAGCAACATTTAAATCCTTGCCTTCACTGGCATTTAGTGCAGCCATCATTCCTGCACCACCAGCCCCTACTACAACTACATCAAATTTCAACATCGGGAATTTCCCTCCTAATCTATGCTGTATCAATCGACCACTTTATATTGTTGAACACCCAACTCATATAAATTATTACCTTCGGAATCTATCGCCACGATACAAGGATAATCCTCTACTACTAGTCGGCGAATCGCTTCTGGTCCTAGCTCATCAAATGCAACAACCTCTGCTTCTTTTACTGAGTCTGCAATCAAGGCCGCTGCACCACCAATCGCTGCAAAGTAAACAACATTATTAGCAATCATGGATTCAACAACTTCTTTACTACGAGGTCCCTTGCCAATCATTCCTTTTAAGCCTTGTTCCATCATCGTTGGCGAATAAGCATCCATACGACCACTCGTTGTAGGTCCACAAGAACCAATTACTTTCCCTGGTTTTGCAGGTGTTGGTCCTGCATAGTAAATAATTTGATTTTTAAAATCAACCGGTAACTCTTCACCTTTTTTAATCGATTCTGTCAAAAGTTTATGGGCGGCATCACGTGCTGTATAAATAACACCAGAAATGGATACTTGATCGCCTGCCTTTAAATCTTTTACTTGTTGGTCCGTTAAAGGGGTTGTTAGTTTTTTAATCGTTGACATTGGTCTCCACTCCTTTTTAAAGTACTGCTTCCTTATGTCTTGCCGCATGACAGTTCAGACAAACCGCCACTGGCAACGTTGCAATATGTGTAGGGTAAGTTTCGATATGAACCGCTAACGCCGTCACTTTTCCGCCAAACCCTTGAGGTCCAATCCCTAATTTATTGATTTCAACTAAAAGCTCTTCCTCAAGTGCTTGATAGGCTGGATTAGGATGTGGTGACCCCGCTTCACGAGCAAGTGCCTTTTTAGCAAGAAGAGTACTTTTATCCATCGTACCGCCAATTCCAACACCAACGATAACTGGTGGGCAAGGGTTTCCACCCGCTTGTGTAACGGCTTGTATAATAAAGTCTTTCACGCCTTCTAAGCCTTCTGCTGGCTTGAGCATTTTTAATGCCCCCATGTTTTCACTTCCAGCCCCTTTAGGAAGAACTTGAATTTTTATTTGATCCCCCGGAACAAGCTCTGTATAAATAACAGCCGGTGTATTATCTCCGGTATTTTTACGATTCAGGACTGGATCTTCAACAACTGATTTACGAAGATAGCCCTCTTGATAGCCTTGGCGAATTCCTTCATTAATTGCATCATTCAGATTTCCACCAACAATGTGAACATCCTGACCTACTTCAGCAAACACGACAACGATTCCTGTATCCTGACACATTGGCGCGTGTTCAGCACGAGCCAACTCAACGTTCTTCACAATTTTCTCTAAGCTATAGCGACCGAATTGTGATTCTTCTTTATCAACAGCTTGTCTAATAAGTTTTTCTACATCCTTTGGTAAATCACATGCAGCTTCTATGCTTAAGCCTTTCACAGCTTGGGTAATTTGTTCTACTGATATCTCTCTCATCTATAACCCTCCTAATAGTCTCTAGCTAGCTTTAGAACTCTCTTTATGTTGTTTTACACCACTAAATGTAGGTAAATCATAGCCTCCACAACCACTACATTTCATAACTGGGATTTTCAATTCAAATTCATCATCCGCACCATGGAAATAATCAATAACCGTACTTTTTACTAGTTCGGAATTACAGCAAATAGATTTCAACTTCATTCCTCCTATTATTCTAGTAATCTGCCAACCATACCCAATGGCTTACAGAAAAGGTTTTAGTGTGACTTTTGTTTACCATAAACCAAGTACTTTCCACCAAAGTCCACCAACAATGCCCCAGATTAAGATGTGAAGAACTGAAATGGCAAAGCCTATTCCCCACCATTTATTTTGTGAAACATAACCTGATCCAAAAAATACAGGGGCAGGTCCACTACCATAATGTGTAATACATCCAAATAAGTTACCGAAGAATCCAAGGATTAAAGCAGTTAACATTGGCGGTGCTCCTGCTGCAATCGCTACTGCTAAAAATGCTGCATACATGGCACTAACATGTGCTGTACTACTTGCAAAGAAGTAATGAGAATAGAAATAGATAAGAGCTAATGCTCCAAGAGCCCAAACCCATGACATTCCGCTTACAGCTCCACCCATTAAATCACTAAACCAAGGAATCATTCCAAGTGTGTTTAAGAAAGAAGCCATCATTACTAAAGCAGCAAACCATACTAATGTATCCCACGCGCCTTCTTCTTTTTTAATATCATTCCAAGATAAAACGGATGTTAATAATAAAACGGATAAACCAATTAATGCTGTCGTGGTTGCACTAATCGAAATCTTTTCTCCAAATATCCAGAGACCTAAAATTAATAGGAATACACTAATCATGCTCCACTCTGATTTCTTTAACGGTCCCATTTCCTTTAATTTTTGAGTGGCAATTTCTGCGGCTGCAGGTGTTTCTTTAATTTCTGGTGGATAGACTTTATAGATGAAATAGGGAATAACCAATAAACTTACTAGTCCAGGTACGAGCGCAGCAACTGCCCATCCAGTCCACGTTATATTTACACCCGCATCACCAGCTATTGATGCAGCTAGAGGATTTGCTGCCATTGCTGTCATAAACATGGCAGAAGTAATCATATTCCCTTGGAAAGCAGTCTTCGTTAAAAATGACCCAATCTTCTTTTCTGTTCCATTTTCTGGATCTGAACCAAAAGTTTGTGATAGCGATCGAATAATCGGGAAAATTATCCCACCACCACGTGCCGTGTTACTTGGCATTGCTGGTGAAAGAAGTAAGTCACTTACCAGTAAGGAATAAGAAAGTCCTAACGTTTTCTTCCCGAATTTTTTTACAAACATATAAGCTACTCGGTTTCCTAAACCCGTCTTAATAAATCCGCGAGAGATAAAGAATGCAATGACGATCAACCAAATGGTTGTATTTTGAAAACCGCTTAGTGCATCCTGCAATTCCAAGGTTCCAGTTAACACAACCGCCGTTATTGAAAGGACTGCAACCCCTCCCATTGGCATCGGTTTAATAATTAATCCAACAATCGTTGCAACAAAGATTGCGAATAAGTGCCAAGCCTTTTCATCTAATCCTGCCGGTGCACCAATAAACCAAATGATTACACCAACCGCTAATGTAATGAATAAGGCAACAAAATTTACTTCTTTGCTCTCTCTCACTTGTGGAGGTTTTTGATCCTGTTTCCCAGCTCCACTTTTGTAGTTTTCAAGCTTTCGTGCAGCTCCCATTTCTATCACTCCTTTAAGGTTATAATTTTAATCACATTCGTTCACAAAACGTTCACATTGTGAATGTATTCACAAATATAATCAATAAAATTGCCGCTAATTTTTAAATTAGAAGCTTCGAAACAAATGTATTCATTTCCCTTTAAGCTATATTCCTTTCTCTCCCCCTATCAGGTTTCTTGTTTAAAAGTTGAGCTTTCGTTCTTTACATTTGTAGAATACTAGATGACTTCAATCAAAAATAGTATTCGAAAATTCTTAAAGAGTTTTGTAATTTATGTAATTACAGGTACATCTTTTAGAGTGAATCCTCCAAAAAAGCAAAAAAAAGACAGAGAAAAAATCTCTGCCCTACCGTTATACATCTATATAATTATGAATGATTTCTTGATTTAAATGAACAATTCGGTGCATTAAAACCGGTCTGCCTACCGTTCCATATGCTACTTCAGTTTCTAATATATTTATATCCACTAAAAAGTTTACGTATTTGCGCATCGAGACCCTAGAAATCCCTACTTTACAGGCTAATTCTTCGGTGGAAAAATTACCTTTCTTTATTTCGGTTAAATGATCCCACACTTTTTTCATCGTATCCTTTGAAACGCCCTTAGGAAGTTCGGTGACTGCTACTGGCTTCTGTTCCTTATGAAGTAGCAATTGGTCGACTACACTTTGGTCTAAACGCTCCTGATAATCCATTCTTAACTGGTCTTCCCGGTACGAAACCAGCGCTTCTTCAAATCTCTTAAACTCAAATGGCTTAATTAAATAGTCGACGGCCCCAAATCGAAGACCTTTCTTGATACTTTCTTTATCACATGCTGCCGTAATGAGAATGATATCGATTTCCTTCCCGAGCCAACGAATTTTAGACAAGAGACTCCAGCCATTGTCTCCGGGCATATATACATCAAGAAGAATCAAATCGATTTGTTCCCTTTCAATAACCGGTAGGGCTGATTCAACATTCGAAAAGACTCCTGTTAATTCAAATCCCTGAACTTTTTCAAGATATCGTCGGTTTAATTCTGCTACCATTGGATCGTCTTCCACAATAAGTGTGCGTATCAAGATTTATTCCCCCTGTACCTCATATGGAATATCAATACATATTTCCGTTCCATTATCTACGTCAGAATGAATGGATAATCGTCCACCTAACTTTTTAATAACATTTTGAACGAGATGAAGTCCAATCCCGCGGTTTTCCCCTTTCGTTGAAAAACCTTTTACAAAAACTTTTTCTATATAATCCTGTTCTATGCCTTTCCCGGTATCGGATATCCTAATGGCCAAAAGGCCATCTTCTGTTTGCTTAATCTCCAATTCGATTCTCTTCTCTTGGCTCCCTTGAACGGCGTCAACCGAATTATCGATCAAGTTCCCCAAGATGGTAACTAGATCCTGGACCATAGCCTTGTTTTGGGACTTAGGCAGGTAGGAGTCTTCGGAAAAGTTCAGTTTCGCTCCCTTTTCTCTTGAAAAACTCACCTTCCCCAAAATAAACCCCGCAAGTACTGGGTCTTTAATTCTAGAGGTAATATATCCGACCTCAGACTGAAACCTATCCGTTATCCCTTTTACATAATCCGGTATTTGATCATAAAACTCTAACTGCACCATACCTAGAATCACATGGAGTTTATTCATAAACTCATGGGTTTGAGAACGAAGGGCTTCCGCATAGGCTTTTACTCCAGTTAGTTGCTCAGTCATCTGCCGGATTTCCGTTTTATCTCTGAATGTGGCCACTGCACCAACGATTTCTTGATTTACGTAAATCGGCAAAATGTTTGCGACTACATCCAACCCATTTAATGAATATTCTTGGTCAAGCTCCTTATCCCCTGTCTTCATAACTGACATGAAAGGGATTTGTGGGAGGATATCTTCTGCTTTTTTTTCCATTGGATTAGTGATACCAATGTTTTTTACTAACCTTGAGCCTTCCTGATTTAAGAGGGTAATTCGTGAGGAACGATCTACAGCTAACACCCCTTCTCGTGCGTAATCAAGGATTGCGCTCCTCTGTTCAAGTAATTTAGAAATCTCGTCTGGTTCCATACCAAATAAGATTTTCTTTACTTTTTTCGCCATCAGAATGGCACCTATTAGACCAACAACCATTCCTAGGAGCATACTTCCTAAAATGACAGCACGGCTTTCGTTTACTTTTTTCTGTACCTCATCTAGCAAAAAACCTACTAAAATAGCACCAATTTGCTCCCCTTCTTCATTATAAACAGGAGTGAAATACCGTAGTGACATCCCCAATGTCCCTTTAGCTATAGACGTATGCTCTTCCCCTTCGAAAACCTTCCCTGCATCTCCACCAGCGTATTTTTGACCAATCTTCTCTGGTAGTGGATGAGATTTTCTTATTCCCTCCATATCAAGGACCACGATGAAAGCAACATTCGTTGCTTTACGTAACTCTTCTGCATATTGCTGGATTTTATCTTCTGATATTTCCCCACTCAGTCCAGAATTAAAAATTGGGGATAGAGCGGCCGTTCTAGACATATTCCGTGCCTTTTCTTCAATGTTTCCAACAATGGTTTCCTCCACATTCTTTTGTATAAAATAGTTTGTCACCAATAGACATAGAATACATACTCCGCATACAAGAATTATGACTTTTGTCTGTAGCTTGAGATTTCTTTTCGATCGTAACATTAGCAATCTTCCTTTATTTTATTTAATAAAAGATTTACCCTATTATCCGCTTTTTTTAATTGTAGGTGTGATTGCTCGTAATTGATGTTTCAATCCTGTGAATAAATAAAGAAAACCACAAATTGTCACCTTTTTTTCAAAGATGGCGCTTTCTTCAGTTGTGGGACATAGGGACAGGTTTACTGTCCCAGTACCCTCATATAAATCCCTAACTGTTCTCACTCCGTAACATTTAAAAAATGACCACCATAATAAAGCCACCTACTAATTAGTGGGCAGCTCTTCTCTCATTAATAGAGTAACTTAGAGCGTAATCCATGATTCGTTCCTAGTGACGGAATCTGCTAAGACAAGCTGGGACAAGGTACCTGTCCCTCTTTCTCATTCCTTTACCGTCCTCTTTCCGACAAAACAAAAAACACCCACAAACATTGAAGCATCAACATTTGTGAGTGTTTATCTTTTCGTAATTAAACTCGTTTTTACTTAAAGATACCGGTGGTCGGCCGTCACAGTGACACCTACCTAGGCAACTGAAATAATCCCTTCATTTCGCTAAAACTTCCGGCTAGTCTCCCTAATGGGTCCAGTTTCTCCAGATTTATTTTATAATTCCCAAGATAATACTCGTTTTGAATATGATAATGGACCATCCGGCCAATAATTAAGTGATCGGTTCCAAGTTGGATGATTTGTTCAAGTTTGCACTCCATTTGGATCGGGGCCTCTTTTACCCGCTTAGCGGAAACGATGTGGCTGTCAATGGGTGTCAAGCCTGCCGCTTGGAACTCATTTATTTCCGCGGGTAGATTTTCTGAGCTTTTTTGCATTGGATCTCCAAGCTCAACGGTTACAACATTGATGACGAACTCTTTTTGCGAACGGATATTGACCAATGTATCCTTTTCCGTCCCTTCTCTTTCGCCAACCCCTGGCCCGACCGAAATACAAAGCATGGGCGGGTTACGCGATGCAACCGTAAAAAAACTAAAAGGCGCCAAATTCAGGGCACCGGATTCTGAAATGGTTGACACCCAAGCAATCGGCCTGGGAACAACGGAGCCACTTAACAATTTATATACCTCTTTTTCGCTTAACTCTGCGGGATTAAAGTCCATTTTCTGAAATCTCCCTTCTATAATTGATCTTCTATCCCATTTTACTTTCCCTTTTACTAATGATCGCTAAATAAGAAAGCATGAAAAACACCACAACCATCAGCATCGTAATGAACAGCCAACCATATGTAAAGCTGCCCGTCTGATCGACCATCAAACCAAAAATCGGTGGAACAAGCATAACCCCTATCGAACCAAAAGTAATACTTACACCACTCGATATCCCCGCCTGCTCCGGAGGAACAATTTCACTAGCAAGATTCATCCAAATGCCATTAAAACCAGACACAGAAAAACCAAAGACAATGACGATTGGAACCAGCATCCAGAAGGTGGCGCTTGGAATCAAAGCAATCGTTAAGCTTGATATCGCTGTTAGTACAGTAATGATCAGTAAAATCACAATGCGGTTTCCCTTAAATAAGAAATCACTGATCATGCCCCAAGCAATTCGGCCAAATGTCCCGCTCACTTCCGAAATGACAAAAAGAATCCCGGAAAGAACCAATGAAATGCCAAACTTTTCATAGACAAACAGAACAAGGTAGGTATTTAAGCACATTTGTGAACCGTTTAAACCCATGGCACTAATACTGACGAGCATCAGCGATTTATTTTTTACCATATTAAACATGGATTTATAAAAGGAAACGAGACCGCCCCGATTGTCAGATTTTGCTTGACCAGGAGGATCGCGATATAACATGTATGAAACAATGCCACTTATGAGCAAAAGAATACAGGCACCTAATACTACTGTGCGCCAGCCATAAACAGCCCCAAGTGGAAGTAAAATTAAGCCAGCAAGAGCTGAGCCAGCTGTTACTCCCGTTTGCTTAATTCCCATGGCGGTTCCTCGCTGATTTAAAGGAAACCAAACGATAATCCCCCGGTTGGTAATCGGATGCATGGAACCATAGCCGATGCCGCCTAGCATGACAAGGAGAAGCACAGCCCAAAATTGTCCTAGGAACGTCATCACCAAAAAACCAAGACCAAGGAAAAAAGCAGCGATGACCAATAGTTTCCGGGAACCAAATCGGTCTGTTAAAAACCCGGCCGGAACGGAAGCAAACGCCTGACCTAAAAAGAGAGCCGCCGGCAACATTCCAATTTGCGATTTATTTAACGATAGATCCTCGCCAATCAGCACTCCGAGCGGCCCAATGCTCCGTCCAACAAAGGCCACCAAGAGCTGAGCCAATAACAAAAACAATAGCATCCGCCATGGCTCAGAGATAAATACCGGCTTATTTTTCACCATTAAATTTGACATTTCGTTCGCCTCTTTTTGTTTTGCACTTGAGCAACAAACCCTCAGTGGGGCGCCCCACTGAGGGAAGTATCACTTTATCTATTAACCTTATAGATTCACCGCATTCATATCTTCTTCCAGAACAGGATCTTTCTTAGCAGAAGCAGAAGACTGGTATGAACCGGCCACACAAATAACAAAGTTTAGTGCCAATCCAATGACTCCACCGTGAATTCCATAAACGGTTTTGTTACCGGTAAATGTAAGCATACCTGCAACAATTGCGCCAATGACCATTCCCCAGAATACTGCCTTCCCATCTAAACGTTTCCAATACAAACCTAGAACAAATGCTGGGAATACTTGTACGAGTAATTCAAATTTCAATACGAAGATTTCGTACAAAGTTCCTGGTGGATTCCAGGCAATCCATAGCAAGCCAAAGATGGCAATAATCCCAACGATTTTCCCAACCATTACTTTTCGGTGTTCGCTAGCGTTCGGCTTAATAAATTTCCCATACACATCATTCGAAATTAAGGATGAAAAACTTAATAAAACCGAGTCGGCTGTGGAAACAATCGCTGCAACAATCCCCCCAAAGAAGATGATCATAATCCAGTATAAAAATGAATTAATTGAAGCGATTTCATTTGCCATTAACCCAACAAGCTGTTCAGATTGACCCCCTTCTAAACCTGGGAATAGTTTAAGTCCAATAATCCCAACTAGAAATACAAGTCCGGTCGTTAATAGCGGCATCCATGCCATCCGTGCAAATGACTTTTTCAATGTTTTTTCACTTTTTGCCGCATAGATCCTTTGTACGGCATGTGGATAGATACTTGCGCCTAGTCCAACAAGAATAAGCATACTGAACCAATTAATATTTACTTCGGCTGCTGGTACCGCTAATTTAGCTGGCTCATTCTCTGCGATAAATTGAGTAATGGATCCGAAACTACCACCTGCTAAATAAATACCGCCTGCCACGAAGGCAATGATCCCAATCAATAGGATAATCCCCTGCATGACATCCGTGAAGGCAACCGCCTTCATGCCACCCATCCACTCATAGGCTAACATGACGAAGACAAACACTAAAACAGCCACTTGGTATGGAATCGTCCCTCCGGTCATTCCTGATACAGCCTGACCGATGGCGACCAATTGTTCAAGCAAATAGTTTCCTAATCCCCAAAGCATGAGGAAAATGGCTAGAAGGGTGACCCCTTTTGAGTTGAAACGGTGTTGAAGCCAGTCTGTAGGCGTGACAAAGTTTCGTTTTTTCGCAATCACATATAACCTAGGTGCGAATAGTAAATAAACACCAATAATAATTGTCATAAACGAGATTGACTGCAACCAGGAAAATCCTGTCCGGTAAGCTGTCGGAGCATAGCCCACAATCGTATTCCCACTATATTGCGTCGCAAATAGTGTAAAAAACAAAGCAATGATTCCTAAGTTTTTCCCGGCTAAATAATACCCTGATAAGCTTCCATGAATATTTTTTTCACCCCGGCCTGAGAAATAACCGATTAAAAGCATGATGATCGCAAACGCGGACAAAATAATAATTCCATCTACCCCAGCAAACGCTAATTCACCCATGGTATCCCCCCTCTACTTGTTCGCTTCTTCTTCGTCTTCAACAATTTTCCACTGTGTCAAACAAATCCAACTTAAATAGGCACTTAAAATGATTGAAAATAGTAAAATGATGAACCCCCATAACGGGAAACCGAAAATATACGGCTCAACCATTGAATCAGAAAAGTACCAAGGTACATTCCCTATCGTAATGAGCACAAGTCCTATCCAAATCCACTTTTTGCGAATCGGTTCTTTCACATCCTTGTTCATGCGACAACCTCCATGTTTAAAAATTCAGTAAATTATACCCATAGTGTCCATTCAATTCTTAAAACGTCAATTGATAAAACACTTTGTGTTGCTCTTCGAATTCCGTGATACGATTCTCTGTTCTTAAAGTAGCTCCAACTTCATCTAGTCCCTCAAGCAATAATTGCTTCCGATAAGGGGCAATATCGAAAGATGCTTCAAACCCATTCGCGCCTTTTACAGATTGAGTCTCTAAATCCACCGTCAATTCGAATCCAGGTTGGGTTTCCGCTTGTTGAAATAAAGACTGAATAACCTCCTCTGGAAGAACAATTGGTAAAATTCCATTTTTAAAGCAATTGTTATGAAATATATCCGCAAAAGATGGTGCAAGAATGACACGGATGCCAAACTCTGAAAGTGCCCACGGTGCGTGCTCCCTTGAGGAACCGCAGCCAAAGTTCTTTCTCGTTAGGAGAATCGGCGCATTCCGATAAGGCTCTTTGTTTAATACAAAGTCAGGCTTTTCCTGACCATTTTCATAACGCCAATCGTAGAAAAGAAACTGACCAAACCCTGTTCTTTCGATTCGTTTTAGAAATTGCTTTGGAATAATCGCGTCCGTATCTACATTCACGGCATCTAAGGGAGCCACCACTCCTGTCACTGTCGTAAAGGATTGCATTAAACATTCACTCCTTTCAGTTCCTTTGTTGGCCATTTACGAACATCAACAAAATGCCCAGCAATCGCAGCGGCTGCTGCCATTTCGGGACTCACTAAATGTGTTCTTGCCTTTCTTCCTTGACGGCCTTCAAAGTTTCGGTTGGAAGTCGACGCACATCGCTCCTCTGGACCGACAAGATCGTCATTCATTCCTAGACACATGCTGCAGCCTGCTTCACGCCACTCGAACCCTGCCTGTAAAAAAATCTGATCAAGGCCTTCGGATTCCGCTTGCTGTTTCACAAGCTGAGATCCTGGGACCACAAGTGCCTCTACCCTTTCAGCCACTTGATTCCCGCTCACAATTGCAGCCGCTTTTCTCAAATCCTCAATGCGGCTGTTCGTACAAGAACCAATAAACACTTTATCCACTTGAACTTCAGTGATCGGAGTTTCCGGCGCAAGTCCCATATAGCGGAGCGCTTTTTCAGTTGAACGTTTTTGTTCTTCAGGAAGTTCTGCTGGGTTTGGAACCTTTTCATTGATCCCAACGACTTGTCCAGGATTCGTCCCCCATGTGACTTGGGGAGTTACTTGCTCTGCATCAAAATCAATCTCTAAATCGAAACTAGCATCTTCATCGCTGGAAAGTGTTTTCCACTCGGTTAATGCGGCTTCCCATTCAGAGCCTTTCGGTGCACATTCTTTCCCATTTAAATAAGCAAATGTGGTTTCATCAGGAGCAATCAATCCTGCGCGTGCCCCCATTTCGATACTCATATTACAAACGGTCATTCGCTCTTCCATTGAAAGTTTTCGGATGGCTTCGCCACGATATTCAATTACATAACCGGTCGCAAAATCATGCCCGTATTTTCCAATAATCGAAAGAATCAAGTCTTTCGCTGTCGTCCCAAGTGGCAACTCCCCTTTTACATTGATTGCAAGTGTTTTAGATTGATATTGTTTTAAGGTTTGAGTTGCTAAGACATGTTCGACTTCACTTGTGCCAATTCCAAAAGCTAAGGCACCGAACGCTCCATGTGTGGAGGTATGGCTGTCACCACAGACGATGGTTTGCCCTGGTTGGGTAATCCCCAACTCAGGAGCAATGACATGGACAATTCCTTGATTGCTACTTTTCAAATCAAAAAGCTTGATCCCAAAATCACGGCAATTGTCCACCAGTGTATCCACTTGTTTCCTTGCGATTTCATCTTGAATTGGCAAAGAACGGTTTCTAGTTGGAATACTGTGGTCCATCGTCGCCAAAGTTAAATCCGGCCGGCGCACTTTGCGATTATGAATTCGAAGTCCTTCAAATGCTTGTGGAGAAGTGACTTCATGAACCAAATGAAGATCGACGTACACTACAGATGGCTGATCCTTCTCATCGACAACAAGATGCCTCTCCCAAATTTTTTCATACAATGTTTTGCCCATTTGACAGCCTCCTTTAAATGATCTTCATTTCCTCTAATTCTTTTAATTTTTCATCATCAAATCCTAGCAGTCCTTGATAGATTTCTTCATTATGTTTCCCCATCAGCTCTGGACCTACATGCTTAATTTCACCTGGAGTTCTGCTTAGTTTTGGTACAACTCCTGGCATCGGGAAATCACCTAGCTGCGGATGCTCCACGTGAACGATCATTTCCCTGGCTTGATATTGCGGATCTTCAATAATGTCCTTCGCCGTATAGATTAGTCCTGAAGGCACTCCTTTTTCTTCAAGAATGGCTAATGCCTCTTTAGCTGGCAGGGTTTTCGTCCACTCTTCTATCATCGAATCAAGGAGCTTCATATTTTCTCCCCTTGCATGGTGGGTCGCAAAACGTGGATCATCTGCGAGTTCAGGCTGTTCCATTGCCTCACAAAGTCTACGAAACACGCCATCTGCGTTTGCACCGATGACAATATAGGTTTTGTCTTTTGTAAAATAAATATTGGATGGTGCCACACCAGGGAGTATATTCCCCATCCGTTCACGAATATAGCCTGCTAGTAGATAATCTGGGATAATGCTTTCCATGACGGAGAAAACGGATTCATAAAGGGCGGTATCCACCACTTGTCCTCTTCCAGATTGTTTACGTTCATGGACCGCAACAAGGCAGCCGATGGTTGCAAACAAAGCGGATAAAGTGTCGCCCATGGAAACGCCAATTCTTGATGGCGGACGGTCTTCGAAACCGGTTACATTTCGAAGCCCTCCCATTGCTTCTCCCACACTACCAAATCCAGCGCGATTTTTATATGGCCCAGTTTGTCCGAAGCCAGATGTCCGCACCATCACTAGTTTAGGATTAATTTCTGAAAGGGTTTCATAGGAAAGATTCCACTTTTCCATTGTTCCAGGACGAAAATTCTCAATGAGAATATCTGCTTCTTTTACTAATTCTTTTAAAATCTGTTGCCCTTCTTCTTCGCGCAAGTTCAGCGTAATGGATTTTTTGTTTCTAGATTGGATTGGCCACCAAAGCCCGACTCCATCTTTTGATTTTCCCCAATCACGCATTGGATCCGATTTTCCAGGCGGTTCTACTTTAATCACTTCCGCACCAAAGTCTCCTAGTAATCTACCAGTAAACGGACCAGCCAATAAAGTTCCCAATTCTAACACACGTAAATCTTCCAATGGTAATGTATGTTCCGTCATGTCCATCCCCCCAAGGTTGTATTTAGATTTGATTTGAATTTTCTGACTTATGTATACAAATTTATTGGTTTGTATACAATAAGTCAATACTATTTTTTAAATTTTAAGATAAATCGCTACTTTGGTAGTAAATTAACAATAAATAGACCATTTTTATATAGTTTTCAGAAAATTCGTTGAAAAGTTTTTGCCCTTTGTATACAATATACCTGAGGTGTTGGAATGGATGCATACAAGTTTATTAAAGATGCCATTATTCTTGGAAAATATGAGCCCGGGATGAGGTTGGGTGAAGAAACTTTAGCGAAAGAACTAAACATCAGCAGAACGCCTATCAGAGAGGCCATTAAACAATTGGAAGCGGAAGGGTTGGTTATTCCTTTAAAAAGAGGAGTCGGGGTCAGGCGCTTTACGAAAGAGGATATCAGAGAGATCTACGATTTAAGAAGTTTGCTTGAAAGCTATGCAGCTAGTCAGGCTGCCATTAATCGAACGGAAGAAGATCTGATTGAACTGAAAATCGCAAATGAGTTATATGAAAAAGCAATCAATGAAAACTTTCAATCCGATATGACCAACATCCGTAAAATTGTCAGAGTGAATCAAAGATTTCATGAAGCTATTGTTTCGGCTGCGAAAAACAAACATCTTCATTTTCATATCTCAAAAGTGGTTGTCATTCCAATCGTCTTTCGTTCATTTTATTGGTACACCGATTTTCACCTGCAACAATCTCTTGAAGTTCATAAAACCATTTTTACTGCCATTGAAAACAAAGAACCTGAACGAGCTCGAATTGCGATGCACGAACATATCTTCCAAGGACGCGACAATGTGTTAAAACATTTAGATGATATTAAAATTAGTCACTTATTTAAGGAGGAAGAAAAATGATTGAAATTTGCGAAGTAGGTCCTCGGGACGGATTACAAAATGAGAAAAAAATTCTTAGCACCGAAACAAAAGCGAAATTAATCTCCAAATTAATTGATGCTGGAATCCGCAATATTGAGGCCGTGTCCTTTGTCAACCCAAAGGTTGTTCCGCAAATGGCCGATGCTGAAGAACTGCTTAAGATCCTTCCAAAATCTAAGGATATCCGCTATGGCGGACTCGTCTTAAGCCGTTCGGGTCTTGAGCGTGCACTAACCACCGATGTTGACTTTCTTCATATCGTGACAACGACTAGTGATTCCTTTAATTTAAGAAACGCGAAAAGAACCGTTGATCAAGCTGTTGAAGAACTTTCAAAAGTCATTCAAGAGGGAGCTGAATCCAATAAAGGGGTAGCAGGAGTACTCGGAACTGCATTTGGATGCCCATTTGAGGGAGAAGTTCCATTAAAAAAAGTGCTATCAGTGGCCGAGAAATTTTTAAAAGCAGGATGTTCGGAAATTACTCTAGCGGATACAACAGGATTGGCCAACCCTATACAAGTTCAGACCGTGGTTGCAGCTTTCTATGAACAGTTTGGAAATGATTTATCATTAGGTCTGCATTTCCACAATACACGCGGTCTCGGTTTAGCCAACATCTTAGCAGGTTACCAAGCTGGCGTGCAGCGTTTTGATTCTTCGATTGCTGGTCTTGGTGGCTGCCCGTTTGCACCAAAAGCAGTCGGCAATGCATGTACGGAAGACATGGTGAATATGTTCCATGGAATGGGGATTGAAACAGGCACAGATTTGAACAAGCTTATCGATACCGCCCAATGGCTAGAAGGTAATATGAACCGCCCTTTAGACGGAATGCTAATGAAAGCCGGAATTGCTTAAATTCGTATTGGTTACTCACAATGTCTTCGAGCATATCAAACAGGTTTAATTGATTAAATCATATTGTTAGTGTTGCTTAATACCAGCAATGAACTCGTAATTTAATAGTATAAATTGGGTCAGAAACCCCTGACCCTTTATTGATTATTTAATTTTCACTTCGATTGGTTCAGTAGCTAAATTCCACCTTTTTCCTTTTTTCACACATGACAAAGGCATAGGTTACAAAAAGTGCCTGGCACTTTCTACTTTTTAAAAAAGAACAAAATACCAAACTTAAATGCTCCCCTATCCCCCCAAAAAACAAAAGACCTAATTGAATATGGTGGGTAATGGGATTTCTACGAGCACAGACTCAAACAAAGGAACCATAAGAAAATTATTATTTGAGGGAAGTCCATTTTCTAATGGATTTCCAGGCCTCACGACCAAGGCCATAAACCGCACATTCTCCTTACAAACCCCAACTCTAAAATGAATGAAATGCCAATAGTGCCTAGATTGTTCTCATTTTCCCCTGGCTGGTGAACATTTTGTGAAACAAGAAAATCCGGGGCGTTTCTGTGACTTTTACTCGCGCATCTTGTTAGCGGGAACTTCCTCCTTTTTACGAATAGTTCTATCCAATTTTGTCATCATAAGAACAGAGTAATGAAAAGGAGTGAATCATATGAAAAAAAGTTGGGTCATCTTAGGGTCGGCAGTTTTGACACTATCACTTACAGCCTGTGCTGGGAATGATAATTCAGCCGGGGGCAACAACAATGGTAATCAACAGGTACAAACTAACAATGCAGCACCAAGGGTTTTTGATGAAAATCGGAATAATAAAACCCTTACCATCTCAGATCGTGCGGAGCAGCAAGTGGAAGAAATGAATGAAGTGGATGACGCGCATGTGATTATCTCAAACAATAATGCCTATGTGGCTATAAAGCTTACTAGCCTCAATAACGAGGAAGGAAACCGTACAAATAATGGCGTTGTAAATAGACAAGGTGATGACCGGAATACAGACAATGGCCATGCCGGTGCTGAGAACGCGGGTAATAACACCAATGATAGGTATAGCAAAGTATCTAGTGAATTTGAGCAAAAAGTAGCGGACCAAGTAAGGGAAGCTGATAATAAAATTCACGAAGTTTACGTTTCAGCCAATCCTGATTTGTACAATCAATTGACTACTTATTCAAACAATATTAATACTGGTCGAAACAATGATGGCCTATTTGAAGATTTTAACGACATGGTCAATGACTTCTTTGGAGGACAAAACAATTAGCGAGTGATCTCTATAATCATTGGGACCATCATTTTGGCGTCAGTCGCCCGCTGTACGAAAGCGTTAATGCCTTATCATACTGGGGGGCAGACTCCATTTTCGATTTTATTTCAGCTCCTGTCCCTCTGGGTTGTGATAAATTGTTCCCTTTCCTAAGGGACCGTTGTTTTTCATTTATTTTTGTTCTATTAGCAATAATGTATTAGGTGGCTACAAGAAAAAAGTGGTATACCAAACAACTGTGTTATACTTTGTCTACCATTTGCTTTATTGCAAAAACCCCGTTCTTTTTATGTAACGGGTTCGGGGTTCGGATTTCGAATACAAAAACTAATTTAGCATACCAATTAGCAGTCCTGTTCGCAACTGAACTAGACTGCTTCTTTTTTGTTGATATATATGGGGTTTAATAAAATAAACGGTAAATCCGCCCTGAATTTCGAACCCTTTTAACAAGGTGTCATAAGTTTTTGTCGGCATTAAAATTCGCATGCTAATTGTTGTACCAATTGGTGTGCTACAAATGATATTAACTAGCAGAGGGTGGGTGTTGATGTCTGAGAGGCAGATACATGAAGCAGATATTCTTTCTTATCCTTAATTGAGTAACCACTGATTGTTTAAATAAACCAGCTAATAGTTTGTCAACATTTTTCATTTAAAAGACTTTTTATTGTGTGGTATTCTAAAAATAAGCATGCCAAATAACCGATAGAACAATTTTGGAAGGTTTTAGTATATTTAGCTAACCTTACATTTTAGACTATATCCTGGAAAGTTGAATTGCTCTTTAATAGTGCATAAATCCAATGTAAAAGCTTATTTGCACACGCAATTATGGCTACCTTGTATGGCTTTCCTTCTTCACGTTTCTTATCATAGAACTCCCGCATCTTCCTATTACGTGGGATGATTTCCGGTGTCGTTTTCTTCTTTCGGGAATCACGGATGGCACATTGCACAGCCATGTATAAAGCGTGTCTTAGCCTGCTTGAACCTCTTTTTGTAATCCGGTTCACGGTCCCTTTGAATCTCCCAGACTCAAAGATACTCGGGTCAACGCCGGCAAATGCAACAAGTTTTTTAGGGTGGTTAAACCGTTCAATCTCTCCGATTTCCGAAGTGATCGTTGCAGCGATCTTTCGACCTATTCCAGGGATTGATTGAATGATTTTATATTCTTCCATTTCTTTAGCCAAAGCATCTATCTCTGCTTCTAGTGTTGATAGATGTTTTTGGTACTCCAGAAGCATATCTATATGCATTTTCAGACTTACAATATGACTTTGATACAAAACTTCCTTGATTGGATTCCTACAGGCTGCCTCGATAAGCTTTTTTGCCTGTGTCCATGCCCACTTACTAGAACGGCTTCTACAAAGTTCATTAATCCGGTTGGCTAAGGTTTCTTCTTCGATCCGCAATACCTCTTTGGATGTCGGGAATTCCAATAAAGTTAATAGGGAGACAACCGAATACAAGTCACCAAAAACATTTTCGTATTCTGGAAATACTTGATCAAGCACTGCCTGAAAATGGAGCTTTGTTTGTACATACATACCTGTCATGCTTTCGTGCTGCCTCGTAAGGTTGCGAAGGTTCAAAATCTGAATTCCACGCTTTTTATACGGCTCCAGATCCTCTTTGTAATAGAGCTCGCAAAGATGCCTGGCATCGATTATGTCTGTTTTTACCTTCCGCAAGGAAGAGCTTTTTGCCCGATGGGAAACGAGTGGGTTTACAATAATAAACAGGTAGCCTTTTTCGTCAAAATACTGGACGACTGGAATATGGTAATGCCCTGTAGACTCCAGAACAATGGGTGGGGTTATCCCCGTAAGATCTACTATTTCTCTAAGAAACTTACTTAACATTTTAAATCCCTCTTGAGTATGAGGTACTTTAAAGCTTGCTTTATAAGGTTTTTTCTTATCCAGGAAAGCCTGTACTTGGCTTTCGCCTTTGGCCACATCAAGTCCAATAACAGGATTCATTTTTATATCTCCTCCAATAAATATCTAAATTTGCCGGCAACCCCTAGTCCTTCTTGCAGTTTCATAGCTTCGCTTGTTATACGGGATCGTTGTCCCAACCAGCCAAATCATGTTTAAGCAAGTAGGGGGTGAACAGTTTATTTAACGGGATCTTCTTCCCAAGGGGAGTTACGTTCTACCCCGGCTACCGTAATAATAAAACCATATAAAAAATGGTCAACCAGAAATATCTGGCTGACCTTATAATACGAAGGGGAGTTTTTCCCGTTAACCTGCAGAATAGGGCTCGGTTCGGGGGATATAAGGGGAGTTTTCCCGTTAAGGGAGACCAAAATGGTCCATTTTCATGTTTTTCGAGTAAATAGCGGGAATCTTTCCCTCTATTTCATCTATTTTTCGTGTAATTTCCTAAATAAGAGGAATTTCTCCCCTTATTTTAATAGCTTATCGCCTGGCAATTCTTGAAGATTTGGAAATCGATGAACCGGTGCTTATTTGGGATAAAAAATGCTTGGAGCATTTAATTTGTCTCCAAGCATTTTTCTTTGCTGATTTACTTGCCAAATTGCTTTTTAATTCTAGTGCGAATTACGATTCGAAAAGCAATGTTAATTCATATTTTGTACTTCAAAACAGAATCCGTTCTTTTTATGGAGCGGGTTTTTTTGGGGCCTTTCCAAAAAAAAAAAGCTCTGTAATAAGAGTCTTTTTTTATTTATCTGGGTTATTATACTTTTTGCACATTCGAAGCTTGAGGTCCACGTTGACCTTGTTCTACTTCAAACGTAACTTTGTGGCCTTCGTCAAGAGACTTAAAGCCTTCGCTTTAGATAGCTGAGAATAACGAATACATCGTTCCCGCTTTCATGCTCAATAAACCCGAAGCCTTTTTCTGCATTAAACCCTTTAACTGTACCTTCTTCCATAAACCTATTTCCTCCTTGGTGCATCGCACGCATTGTGTTTGTCTACTATCCTTGTTATCCCCCTAACATATCGAAGCCTCAACCATTTCGATATCACCATTTTCATCATTTATCATGTCTATACCATTCTCACAATTTTCTTTGTTTTCCCATTCAATCCTATACTTGTTATTTTTATGTGTAATAGATATGATTTCCACTTCTCCAATGCTATCGGTGTGATGTTCTATGACGATTGATTTCGCTTGTTCTTCTGTTATCTTTGGGCTAGTACTTCCACAACTAGTAGAGATCAATAACAATAATATAAACAAAAGAATAGATCCGAATTTTTTCATGTCATTCCCTCCTTTTACCAATTAGACGTAAAGTAATGTTAAAAGTTGCGGAGGAGCAAAGGGATGTATCATTTGGCTTCTATATTAAAAGGAATAGTTTGACTATGGAGCCATAGCTTCGTTACCATACTTCTTGTCATTTCCTCAAAAGACTTACTAGGATTGGGAACCACTGAAACTCTACTACATCAAAGGACTCATTTTTGAAACTTACCTGTTGTGATCCATTTCTAAAAAAGTTAATTGCTTAATCAACAAGTTTTGTTTTAGCTTTGTTTAACATATCGGGTGAGTAATCAATTGCAGTAACCATGCTAACTTAGAATTTCAACTACATGAAAAAGCCATAAATGCGACTGTGCCCGGTATCATTTATCTGAAAA
Source organism: Mesobacillus maritimus (assembly GCF_044803185.1). GTDB lineage: Bacteria > Bacillota > Bacilli > Bacillales > Cytobacillaceae > Mesobacillus_B > Mesobacillus_B maritimus_B. The sequence continues at coordinate 1,606,234 of NZ_CP085225.1, read as the reverse complement.
TTTTAAATCTTGTTACATTTCGACAGTGTTTTTATTTTTTACCTATTAATATTTTCTTAGTAGGTAAAGTAAAAGAAAGAGAGCTGAGGAAATGACGCCAGTAAATATGAATAAAGGGAATACGCAAGGTGAGCAGACTAGACTACCTCGTCCATTAAACGTGTTGACACCAAGAATGATCACAGGTTCTTTACCGCTTGATCTTAAGGTGACAGAGAAAGGGGATGAATGGCAGCCTGCGATGGTGTTCTCACCACCCCATCTTCGCATGAAGGAGCGCGAACCACTCCTTTCTCCCACATTGGAAAACCGCGAAATTGATAGGTTGATTGCAGACTCCCCGGAAAGGAAAAAGGTGCTTAGAAGCACGGTTCTTGCAACGGAAGCAACCCCTTTTGCATCTATGTTTGAGGATTCGGACCAGCGATTCAACCAACATTCCGAGGCGATGCTTGGGGATGGGTCAGACGTATTGTCCTCGAGATTCAAAGCAAATGCGGCAGATGCTTCCTATGATTTCAATGAATATATTTTGCTTCGGCACCCCGACGACTCCCTTCCGACCAACACATTGGGCAACGGGCAGAAGCCTTTATTTCCATCCGATCCTCAGTTTCAGCTGTTATTGAACGAAGCGGGGAAAGGAATTGCAAATTTCGTTGAATACGTCTCCCTAGGGTTTAGGAAGCTTCCGCAAATGGACATACTTACCGCCAGCCTAAGGCAGACTCTGTATAGCTGGTGGTTCCAGGTATGCGCAATGCGGGCATACAATCAGCTGCTCCGATACAGCCAATCCGAGATTAAGAAGCAATTTAGCGTTTCTTCTTCTGCTGAATATTACGGGCAATGTCTCTTTTACTTCCTTGGCTCTTTTAACAAAAAGGATGCGGAAAATTTTTTCTCCAGTAATGGCGACAGCACCAAGATATCTCTATTGGCAACGGCGTCTTATTGGGAAGAGGTTTTGGATGGAGTGTTTAAGGAGTATTTTGACCTAAATGGTATTCCCCTAGTCGACCCTTCCGTTCCGGACGGCGAGTATCCATTTGACCCGTATCCTGCCGATGAGGTCCTTTTCGGGCTTCAGGTTGTGAACCGTCAGAGCTGGCACCTGCTGGGCTATGGACGAGGTGAATTGGTGAAAACGATTCCGCTGGGGCCTAAAGAGTCCCAAAAGGTAAGTGTACAGATACAAACCCGCAAGAAAATGACGCGTTCATCAGAGAATTCGTCGTCATTCGAGACATCTGCGGACAGCAGTACCTCTTCTAAAGACACTTCAGAGGTGGTGAGTGAAGCATCGGAGAAGATGAACATGCACGCAGAGGCTGAAATAAGCGGCGGATATGGGCCATTTGTGCAGGCGAAGGTTTCCGGAGGTCTGGCGCAGGATACCGCAACATCGAGCAAGGATACGAAAACCCGGCTGAACGAGCTCATGCAAAAAACGGCAAGCAAGATGAAGCGGGATACTAAGGTGACGGTCAGTAGCGAGATTGAGCAGACGTTTGAGGAAACGCGTTCATCGGAGTTGGTCAACCCGAATGATGAAATTGCTATCACGTATTTGTACCATCAGCTGCAGCAGCGCTTCTGGGTGAGCACAGAGATTGCCGAGGTCTATTCGGTCGTCTTCGTTCCCGAGCCGATTCCAGCTTGGGATGATATCACAGAGGATTGGTTGCGTGAGCATGGCGACATCATTGCCGGAGCGCTGTTAAATCCCGATTTTGGACCGGTGCTTGCGGCGATTTGTAAAGAACCCGCAGACCTCGAATATTCCGATTCCACAATATTCAGGCTTGCGGTAGATGCAGGGATAGCCGCAGCCGGGTCCTATAAGAATTTTACAGGCGGCGGTGAAATGCCGGATTTGCTTGCTTCAGGGCAGCAAGCCTATGAACGCCACTACGAACGTGAGAATGCTTTAAAAATGGAGCAAGCGAGGCGGACTCATCAAAAGAACAGGCTATTGGTGCACATCCGACGGAACATCCTGCATTATATGCGTGCGATTTGGTCGAGTGAGGACTATGACCAGAAAATGCAGCGATACAGCCGCATGCGTGTGCCTACGGAGTGGACGTTTGTTCCGAATGGAGCAAACAGCAATCCTTTTGAGGCTGAAGGAGTGTTTATGCCGGTTGCGGGAAGTGTACGCCCGCTCACCGAAGTGATCAATCCGATTGGACCCATCGGCTACCTGTTTAATTGCGCGATCTACCAGCTGCGAGATAATCCGAAACTAGCCAATCTTCATCAGGCTTTGGCCTATTTGCGAAGTGCCTATCAACGCTTTGAAGTAGCTGTGACATCCTCGAATCCGGGATTAACTGTCCGGCAGGCGGTATGCTATGAGCCGCGGAGCTTCTCTGCAAATTATACCCTGCTATATAGAGAGCAAAGAGGGACATGGCTTGTTAAAACGTCCATTCCAGACGAAATGGATTGGCCTGTGGTGAATTCCTTATCCAATGGGATTTTGGACATACTCGGCTTCCGGATTTGGCTGGACGGCAACCCGGCTGACGGTGACACACTGGACATCCGTGTCATGGCGACCGGTAATCTTGAGGACCCTCATTTGCGTTTTATCCAGATGCAGAACCCGCTTCCGGCATCTGCGGATGAACCTTTATTTTTTACAAACAAGCTGCTTCAAGAGATGGCAGACATCATGCCGGAGCTTTCGCCTAGTCAAGGTCTGATTGGTTGGGCCGCACTTCCTGAGGAAGAAAAAAACGCATTCCGCGAAAATTATCATCATTATCTGATGATGCGGGACACCGGCAGATTGGTGACACTGGATACGACCAACCTCGTGCTGGATTTGGAAATCAGCCAGACTCCTGCGCTTGAGCCCTTCAAACGACTGCATCGCTATATTGATGTCAAAAAGGAGTATGAGGAATTGAAGCGACGCCAGTTGGAGAATCAGAGACGGACGGAGCTCCTGAATAAGTCCCTACTGGGCGACCCCGAAATTGAGCGGGTTAGTGTGATTTCCGATAGCATCAATAAAGACCTAGTGGCTATGTTGGATCAGATGGACGAAATGGACACCGATACAGATCCTACAGGTCCAAATTCAGATTCCATTACGGACGAGAATACAGAACCAAATGAATAATGGAGCGGAGATGATGAACATGCCAAATAATATCGATAGGGAAAAAATAACGATAAACTTGCCTGTCAGACCCGATGTGAAGCCTAGGGTAAGACTTGATGCCACCGAGAAGGTGCTACTTGGTGCGACACCACTGGATTCATTGGATCTTCCAGGTGAGCAAGCACCCCACCTATCCAATGCGCTTTCGGCCCGTCTCAAGGTGGTCCGCAGCTTCCTCCACGAGAACCCGGAGCTTCGCGAGACGTTCTCGAAGGAAGTTGAGGAAAAGTGGAGCAAAAGCAACGGAAAGCGGGTGGATTTCGATACGGTGATCTCTGAACGCCGTGAAGCCATTATCAGTCTTGCCTATATGCGCGAGTTCCAAGAGCAGGCGCCAAGGTCTACAGAACGCCTACACAGCGAGCTGTCCAGGTACTTAACCGAATTTGAGGGATTCGGAATGCAGAACCGGGGGTGATGATTTCGTGCCCGAGCTGGTAAAGAATAGCGGAGCACCGACGCTCCTGACAGCAGCAACAGAGATTGGCTGGATTTATCTGCGTCTAAAAAAGGTTGGCTGGCTCCCGCACAATACCCAGGCACCCTTTTACATGAATGTGTCCGTAATGCTTGATTCCCTATATAAAATGTATGGGACTGATGGTGAACGGTATAGGAAGTATGGGAGAGAAACCTATGTGACTGCGCAGGAGCTCTATCATAGAGCACACGATGCCATCATCCCGGAGCTGGAGAAGCAGACAATGTCCTGGGCCAACCAAACGTTGAATAATGAAGCAAAGAAATTATTCATTTTGTTGAAAACCATCAAACAAACGGCCGTCGGAGTCGAGCTCTATCAAGCCGCTCAGCGGGTTTGGAGTCACTCCAAACAGGTTCCCCAGACTGACGAGGAGAAAATAGCAGAGGAGCTATTGAGGGCTGCCAATTTGTCTACAAGACCTAATCAAAATGCAATGAAAGAGGCATTGGAACTTAAAGTAAAATTGAAACGGAAACGGCTCGCCGCGGCGTTAAGAAAGGAATTGGAGGAGTCGGGAGATACAAGAAAAATTACCGAGCTTCTGGCTACACTCTTTGCCCATCCGCGGGGAGTCGCGATAATGGAAGCATTTGACCGGTCCTTAACCGACGGCATCAAAGTATCGCTCTCGTGTGTTCAAGAGGCCTACGATGCCATCATAGAATTCGGCACGGAACTGATCCGGAATCCCAACCACATATGGCGTTATGAGCCTCTTCTAATGGGCGGGGTTAAACTGATGGGAATGGAGGAAGTTCCGGGATTCGCAGAGTACGTGAGGGCTCTCTCAAAGATTAAGAGAAAAAGTGTTGAGCAGATGGTTTTGTTTCATGTCGAGCTTGCTCTTTTATGCCTCGGAGTCGTTTTTTCCGGTCCTTATGGACTAGTGGTCATCGGAACATTAGAGCTGACCGCCTCGGTGTATGATACGGGGTTGACGTACATGGAAGAGCGCGAGCAGGAACTTGGTGCGAAAGCGTCTGGATTCCGCAGCATAGATCAGCAGCTCGCCTCCGAAACGAACTTTGAAGGAACGAAATTGGCCGGTGCCACGGCCCTGCTTACAGCCATCGCACTGTTTGGGGCCACCGCTGCTTTGCTCAAGGAATTGAAGGCTCGTGCCATGGAACGTGCTGCTGCATCTGGAGTTTCTGCAGAACGTGTAGGCGCAGGTGTTGATGAGGCTCAAGCTATTCCTGATCCACCTAAGCGGGCCTTAAAACAGGATATGGATTTGAAAGTGGACTCGACCGGTACCGGTGATCCGGGAATTCGGAGCAGAGGGAAGGAAAATTCGGCGGTTAATCGGGAAGAAACCGTATCCTCATCCGACAGAGGGATTGATGTGCGTCCCAATGAAGTAACCGGGGCTGGAATCGAATTGCCTCCTGATACCGGCGAGCCCTTCGACGAATTGATCACGGGGCCATGGACAGAAGATATGTGGAACCCGAGCAAACGAAAACGGCGGAAGCTAAAACAGACGAGACCCGATGCGCTTGAGGTGTCCTACGCCAAGCCATTTAATGCCAGTACGCTGATGCAGTCCATGGAAGACCAATTGAACTATGTACAGCTAATGCCGAAATTGAATCCAAAGAAATTCAGATTGCCCTCTTACGAATTTCTTGAGAAAGGAAAGACTTACGGATTTGGTCCGCGCCAATATACGCTAGATATGGATAAAAATCTGATTGAGGCGTCCACCACCCGGATCACGGTGGGAATACGCGATTCTTCGTTTACGAAAATCCCCGGTATGGAAGCCGGAAAAGATTTTGGCCATCTGCTCGGCATCCGATTCGGACACATCGATGCGCAGCTGGGACCTCACGGGGGATTTCCCCAGCCGAGTGAACTTAACCGTTTTACGGGAGAGTGGTTTCGCGCAGAGGATAAAGTGTTCAAAGCAGCCTTACGCCTCCAAGACACTGGGCAGTCTTTTCGAGTCGTAGCCCAAGCAAAAGGATACAAAAACGGTGTTCCATCGCATATCCGCATCTTCCTAGAATCCGATAGAAAAATCGTCTCCGGGACCGACTCGGGCTGGGTTGCAAACTAAACTAGATAGGCCATTCAAGTTTCACCCCCATCCCTTGCATCCTAAACAAAAAAAGCCAATCATTCAGGTGCAATGATTGGCTTTCATTTTAGAAAATTTCTATTCTATAATAAAACCGCCTACTAATTAGTGGGCGGCTTTTCTCTCATTAATAGAGTATCTTAGGGCGTAATACATGATTTGTACCTAGTGTCGGAATCTGCTAGGACAAGCTGGGACAAGGCACCTGTATATTAAACTGATACTGCAGATAAATTCTTTGCTACAGCAGCTACTTTTTCTAACCCTTCAGCTACAATACTTTCGGCTTGGTTAGGCATCGCATTGTGACCTTCAATAATGACTTCATCAATGATTTTCATCCCAAATACTCCACCTAATACGTTTTTCATATAAGTAGCAGCCATTTCCATTGGTGCTGCTTCAGGAGAAGAATAGATCCCTCCACGTGCGCTTAGAATCACTGCCTTTTTATCGGTCAATAACTGTACAGCTTGACCATTTTCATCATATTTGAATGAAAATCCTGCTTCGTACACATAGTCAATAAATGTTTGTAATTTGGCAGGGATTGTTAAGTTCCACAATGGGAATGCAAATACCACGATATCTGCTGCTGATAAAGCATCTTTCGCCTTTTGTTTAGCAGCTACAATCCGTTGTTCAACATCTGTTAATTCTTCGCCCGAGCTCATTTTACCAAAAGCATTAAATAAATCTTGACCGAAGTATGGCATGTCTTCAGCAAAAACATCAAATGTCGTTACGTTAACACCCTCTAGATTCTCCATAAACGTTTCATACATTTTACTTGATATAGCTTCTGATGCTGGACGATTATTTGCTTTTACAACTAATACATTCATTATATTGTATTCTCCTTTTTATCCTTAATTAAATTATCTCGAATTAACAATATATAAAACTATTATATATAAGTCAACTTATATGATTATTTTATAAATGATCCATTTTGGAAAAAGTCACCATATTAAGTTCAGGTTCAGGGTATAATGTTAAACACATATTAAAGAATATAAGAGGTGTATCAGTATGAATGACAAAAAAGATTTATTAGATAATGGTCCTTTTTTTCATGGTACTAAGGCAGAATTAAAAATTGGAGATTTATTAGAGCCGCAACACTTATCAAATTACCAAGATAAAAAATCTAACTATATCTATTTTTCTGCAACCCTAGATGCTGCTAAATGGGGTGCAGAATTAGCAACATCTAAATCAAAGGAAAGAATTTATATTGTAGAACCATTAGGTGATTTTGAAAATGATCCGAACCTAACAAACAAAAGATTTCCTGGAAACCCAACACGATCTTATAGGTCTAAATCGCCTTTGAAAATAATCGCTGAATTAGGTTCATGGGAAAGACATTCCGATGAAGAAATCAATCATATGCTGACATCTTTAAAAAAGTTACGTGAACAAGGAAAAGCTGTAATCGACGATTAATCCTTTAAGGGATCCTTTTCAACTTAATAAAGCCGTTAACGAAAATCGGGTGCTTTTTAATGTTGGTAAAGCGCCCAATTCTAGAATAGATTTTGAGCTCCTATTCGCTGATTAAACACAATAACGGCTGCTCCACGGCAGCCGTTTCTAGTTATATTTTCGATTTTGGCGTACTTAGGCATAAGTTCGATAGAATTTTGCCGTCAAGTACTTCGTTCCTTTATTTTTTCATAGCCTTATCAACTTTTTGACTGACCAATTCTTGATAGAGATCCGCGTAGGTTTTTGAATCTTCAATCAGCGCATCGCAGAAAGCAGCAACGTCTGTTCCTGTGACTTCAAGCACACCTTTCCCCGCAGCTGCGCCTTCTTCAAAGAAGCTGAGAATTTCAGAGAGCAGTCCGATCCCTTCGTTTAGCTCAACAGGACCGACTTTGAAGAGATATTTTTGGATCTCTTTATAGACAATTTGGTACTCTTGTGGAAGTGCTTTGACACGCGAAACATGGGCTCTCCATTCTTTTTTGCCTTCGATGATTTTTTTGATACTCATTTCAGCCCTCCTAATTTTCTTGCTACGTTCTTGTTGAGTTGCTCACGCCATTTATCTCTATACGTTTTTGCACCTTCGTCACCCACAAGCGCTGCGCAGAAACCTTCGATATCATCTCCTAGTACTTCTTCGACGCTCTGGCCGTCTGCTGATGTAACTTCTAGCAGTTCAAGAGCACTGTCAAGAATCGGCATCAGATTACGACCGGTGAAATCTCCATGAAACCAGAGATTGCTTGTTATTTCTTTCCAAGCAGTTTGATATTCGGCTGGCAAGACTTTGGCTCGCGCTTCAAAACTTTTCATTACTTTAGTCATATCGTTTCCTGTTATTTTTTCTAAAAAGTTCATTTTAGTCTCCTCCTTCTAAGCTGTTCAGCAAGGTTCTATTATCTTGGAAGTGCCTTCGCACGCGTCTCCATCCCCTTCCATTCCCGCTTGTCATCCAGATTCCCGATAATTTTTTTCAATAAAACTCATTTTACCTTCTTCTTTTGATTTCTTTCGTTTTGAGTTCGATCATTTTGCTTGAGATGAAATCCCATTTTCCCCAAAATAGTTCAAGTTGCTTTTGACCTGCTGCGTTGAGCGTGTAAAATTTTCTCGGCGGTCCCACAGTGGATTTCTTTTTCTCAATATCCACCAGATTGTTTTTCTCAAGCCGCATGGTAATTGTATAAACTGTGCCTTCAACCACATCAGTGAAGCCAAGTACTCGCAGCTGCTGTGTGATTTCATAGCCGTAAGTTTCGCCACGACTGATGATCTCAAGCACACAACCCTCGAGTACCCCTTTCAGCATTTCTGTGATATTTTCCAAATTGATCCCTCATTTGTATTTCGCTATTTTCAGTACTCTGTATCACTGGTATTGAGTATTACTTATTACCGGTATATAGTAACGCAGAATAGCAACACTTGTCAAACATAAATCATTTCTTCAAAAAGCACGTTAAAAGTCTCGTGGGGACAGGTACATTGTCCCGCAGTCTGAAACTAACCAGGACGATGTCTCCTTGTCCCTATAAAATACAAAAGACCTAAAAATAGATTTAAAAATCTACCTTTAGGTCTTTTATGATATGCAATGATAGGTGTTTTTGGGACTAGGGACCTGTCCCCTTGTCCCTAATAATGAAAACTAAAATAATTCTAACAGTACGCTTTCACGTTCTCTAAAGTATTTGACAGTTTGGTTGACTAGATGATTCATTTTTTCCTTATCCGGAAAAGCATTCATAGCAGGATATGGATCTCCTCCCGGACCTAATGGCTCTGCTGTAAGGAATTTATCTCCTTGGTTATACCCAATTAAATAAAGAGCCATAATAATTGTATCAATATCCATAAAGCCTTCACCTAGTGCTCCTCTATTACTATCTGCAAGATGTAGGTTAATAAGCTGATTCCCGGCTTCTAGTATCGCTTCCCCAATATGAGCCTCTTCTGATTGCATATGGTAAATATCCCCATTAATGTGGTTTATTCCTTCATGATTTACAGCCGATATATATTTTTTTGCATCTGTAACGGTATGTGTAAAACTTACTTCAGCAGCACGAATGGGTTCAATGGCAGCCCTTACACCACTTTCATGAAAAATATTACCTAACCCACGCAACGTTTGTACACTTCGGTCAAATTCCGTATCATCGTACGCAACTGGTCGTCCCACAGCACCTGGAACAATTAAGAGGTATTTCCCTCCTACTGCCTTTGTAAAAGCCAATTCACGTTTAATGTAGCTAATAGCTGCCTGGCGCTTACTAGGTATATTACTAGAGAGATCATTTTCAGCAGAAAATATACCACAAACACCGGATACATTCATATCGTATTTCTTCAATATCTCTAATGTTTCGTTTACCTCGTAACCAAGATCATCTCCATAATGATTCCCATGAAGTTCAATATAATCAATTCCAGCTTCTTTTAATCGGTCCACAGATTCTTCCAATGTTTCTAAACCAAAGCACCAGTTACTCCAGGATAATTTTAACCTCTGTTGAAAACGGTCTGGATGTTCTCTTTTTAATTCTAGAAACGCTTTTTTTATTTTTTCATTTTTCATTTGGTAGGTTTGTAATTTCATATTTATTAACATCCCTTCTATCATTATTTATTAGATTTGTACCCATAGAAAGAAGGACAAAGAATACATCATAAAATCACTAAAAATCATAGTCTGCTGCATTCTCTTTTGTAAAGTCCGCAGGAGGAGCCATAATTACACTAATTCCATCTTCCAGTACTGTGATTTCTCCTATCCCTTCAATATTCATTCCATCCTCAATTTGCTTTTCTTCTGCTAATAATTTTCCTAATGCAACTGTTAGATATCCAAGATTAGAGGGATTCCATAGTACTGCAGTATCTAAAGATCCGTCTTGAAGAAAAGGAAGGGAATCTGTAGGTAAAGCAGTACCAACAACAGAAATCTTATCTTGAAGTCCTTTTTCTTGAATTGCTTGAGCAGCTCCTAGTGGTGCAGGTGTTGACATAGCTAGAATCCCTTTTAAATTCGGATACGATTTGATCAAATCTAGTGTTTTTTGGTGTGCTACCTGCTGTTTTTCATCTGTTGGGATTTTTTCAGTTACAACCTTAATACCTGGGTAATTTTCTTCAAACTCTTTCAACGCATATTCAATCCATGCATTAAGATTAGCCGCGGAAAGGCCACCTGTTAAAATCGCGATTTCTCCTTCTTCTGTGCCCATAGCTTCAATTAATTTTTTTGCTGAATGACGACCAAATTCTTCATCATCAACCGATCTGACGGATATATCTACATTATTCGCTGGTGTATCCCAGTCCATAATGTGAATTCCCTGATCTTTTGCCTTCCTAAGCACAGGTTCAACTGCTGCAGGATCATTTGGAGCAACCGCAATTACATCCACATTTCTTGAAATTAAGTCCTCAATAATTTTCACCTGTCCAGCTGCGTCCGCTTGTGTAGGGCCAGTATATTCAACTTCTACCCCTAATTCTTTACCCGCTGCTAATGCACCTTTCTCTGATGCATTGAAGTAAGGAATACCAATAAGTTTTGGTACTACTGCAATAGTTAATTTGTCGTTGGCAGAGTCACCATCTGAACCTCCATCATTTGAACTTCCGGTATTACTAGAAACACAGCCAGACAAAACTCCTCCAATTAACATGACGGATAAAAGGTTTAAGAAAAACTTTTTCATCAAATTCTCCCCTTATTAGTTGTTTTATTTTTACCTAGAATTTTGTCTAGGGCAAAATCATAGTTAGACAAATACTTTTAAATTTTCCAGACTGATTTTTTTGCACTTGCATCCTTGGTTTCTTCTTTCATGATTTCCCTGTATCCAACTTATTCATGACAGCGTTTTCAATAAGCAAATCAGTTCTCTTCGCTTGATAATAAAAATACTAAATATTGTTTTTGTTAAAAATGTTCTGAATTTCTAGGGTAAAAAATATCACAAGTCGTGAAATTTATTTCACCTTATGTAATTTGTTTCAAAATTATTTTATCATCGTTATTCTTTTTTATCAATACCATAATTTTATAAATTTTCAGTATTTTTAATATCGAGTACAAAAATGTTCCGGACTTTCGCACTAATTACTCATAATACAACTTCTTTATTCATGCAGATACAACAGAAATACAAAAAAAGTGAACCATTAATAAGTCCACTTAAATGCCTCATAAATGTGACAAGTCGCTGTTACTTGTCACAAAACAGATCATTTTTTCCTTTTATAAATAAGAGGCTTGGTTCATTTTCAAACCAAGCCTCTTATTCAACTTACTATTTACTTTTTATATATTGTTTTAGAATGGATTTATCAAAAGTAACCTCAATTTGTTGCTTTACCAACACTAGTGATACGGTTCATTTTGCTTCTATGGGAAAGCACGCTAACGTTCATGTTAATTTACTAAGGAGTACAATTGATATCCCATATAAATCGCCATAGTCCATATAATAAGTGCGGAAACTTGATTCATACGCTTTAAGAACGTGCCTTTTTTATCAATTTGACCAATCTTCCTTCCGGAAATCGCTAAGAGGAAGAACCAGATCCAAGATACCACTATACAAGCCATGGTAAACACCCATTTATCAATTCCTGTATAAGCCAATGAACTCGTTCCAATCACTCCAATTGTATCCATAATAGCGTGTGGATTTAGTAATGAGACAGACGCCGCAAACGTAACCTGACGACGTGCAGAAAAACGGGTTTGTTCTTGATTCGTGTTTACTTCAGGTGTGTTTTTCCACATAACCCAACCCATATAGGCTAAAAAAAAGAATCCAACCAAAAATAACAAAATCTTTAACCATTCAAAACTAAAAACAATAATGGATACCCCGGCCACAGCCAAATAAATAAGGATGGTATCACAAACTCCTGCTGTAATAATCGCAGGTAAAGCATTGGTGAATTTGTTGTGTGTCGCTCCTTGATTAAATACAAATACATTTTGAACCCCTAAAGGTAAGATTAATCCAAATGCCAATATCATTCCATGTAATAACGGTTCCACTATGATTCCCCCTACTCTTATATAGAATAGCGAAGAATGTCCATTATGTCTCCAACCAATTGGATGGGATTTTATCCAACCAATTTGTTATAATTTTTAAAAATGATTGGAGATCGTCTATGCCTGAAATAGAGTGGAAACCACAAAAAACTTCATCCATTCCTTTACATCAGCAAATATCTGATTATATGAAAAAGAAAATAATGAATGGTGAATGGACAGCAGGTACTAAACGATATCCATAAAAGGTTATCGAAAGTAGCGCCGAAACCAGACAAAGCAAAAGAGGCTTATGAAAACCATCTGAAAGGGAAAGAAGATAAAGACCAAGTGGAGAGAATTTTCTGTATCCTTTTTAGTTTACACAACACCTCTAAACTCATTGCGACCAGTGCTTGGCACTGGTCGCAATTTTTTCTGAACTAGAACGGGACATAGGGACAGGTCAACCACGGCCCTAGACCGTTAATTCCCTACGGGACCCGCGTCCTCTCATTAGCCTTTGTATGCTTTTTGTAATTCGGTAAGATCAAATTTCTTCATTTTTAGAAATGCTTCCGTTATACGGGCAATTTGCTCTGATGTGCCCTGACTCATCATCGCGTCCATCTCACTTGGCACAATTTGCCACGATACGCCATACTCATCTTTTAACCAGCCGCATTGCTCGGCTTCAGGAACCGCAGAGAGCCTTTCCCAGTAGGAATCAATCTCTTCTTGTGTGTCGCAGTAAACCATAAATGAGATCGCCTCGTTAAAAGTAAATTGATGCTCTTGTGCGCTATCCATGGCGACAAACCACTGATTTTCTAAGCTAAAATCAGAAAACATAATGGTTCCTTCTTTGTCAGGTTCCATGCCTTTAGGATAGCGGGCGAGATGTCCCTGCTTTGCATTTTTAAATACGGATAAATAAAAATTTAATGCCTCTTCCGCTTTGCCACATTTATCGCCGACAAACAATAATGACGGAATGATTTCTGGTCGCTCTTCACCTTCTGGATTGGTCAGCATTAACTGCCAGGATAAACCATACTTATCCTGAATCCACCCATACCTTTCGCTGAACGGATATTTATCAAGCGGCATTAACGCCGTGCCTCCATCGGATAACTTGTTCCAAACCTCATTCATTTTTTCGCTCGCATCTTTTATTCGTGATGGATCAAAATTAACAATGAAAGAAATGGACGGATTGAGCTTGAAGTGTGGCCCTGCACTGATTGCCATGAACTTCTGACCCCATAGCTCAAAAGAGACCATATCGGAGTCCCCTGATGGAGTGTCATGGATGGTTGTTACATTCGTAATTTTCGATTCCGGAAAAATCGAAGTGTAAAACTTAGCTGCTTCTTTTGCCTCCTTGTCAAACCATAAATGTGGAACGATTTTTTGCTTGAATTTTGACATCGTTAGTACTCCTTCGTTTTATAATTATTTTTTACAAAAGAAATACGATTAAACCTCTAGTATAAGGATTCTACCCTCAAGATCTCATTCCTCTTATGCCTGTGGGTTTTCTTTTTTAAGGTTCTGTATGATAATCATTGCATGAGTAATCATGGGTCCTTATTTAACTGGTAATCTATAACAAAAGTAGAAAAAAGGGGACAGTCCCCAAGCGAAGTAAAGCGTTACCCCACCGGGGGACTGACCCCGAAACTTCTTTTTTCCACCCATTTATATCATATAATAAAACGAATTCATACTTTCAGATTGAGAATGAAACTTTATTTTCTTGTCTTCAAGTAGTTGTTCGATAGAGAAATAACCAATCTCCTTCTCATACTTCTTTGTCCAACCGGCTTTATCAGCGGTATCACGGATAGGTCCTTTCATCCCTACAAAGTACAAAGAAATCCCTTTTTCTTTTTTAAATTGGTCGATCATTTCTTCCAAAGATGTAAATGAAGGGGCATCCATATCATTTACCCCTGAAAAATCAATAATGAATAATTTTGCATGGGGTTTAATGGAGATAAACCCCTTTAATTTCTCCTCTAAATAAGAAGTATTTGAAAAATGAATTGAAGAATCAATTCGGACGATCATTAAATCATCTCGTGTTTTTGCGTCGGGAAATCGTTTTACATCCCGAAATATTTTTTCCTTTTCTAAATATCCTATTTCTACTACATTAGGTTTAGATATTCTGCTTATTAATAATAAGATATTAAAAACAACCCCGATAATGATTCCCCATTGGATTCCAATCACTAATGTTGCCGTAAAAGTCACTAACCAACTCCAGCCGTCTACAGCTTTTATCGTAAACATATTTCTCAATTGCTTGAAATCTACTAATTTATAAACGGCTACCATAATAACCGCAGCTAATACTGTGTTAGGCAGGTAATAAAAATATGAAGTAAAAAATTGAAGGGTGATGATAATGAGTAGGCCTGTAAATATTGACACCATTTGGGTCGCTCCACCGCTTTGGTGGTTTACTGCACTTCTGGAAAAGCTGCCATTAATCGGTAAGATTTGAAAGAAAGATCCGAAAAAATTTGCAAGTCCTAAAGAGGTTAATTCTCGATTCGGGTTTATTTTATACTTTTCCTTTTCTGCGATTGTTTTTCCTATCGTAAGCGACTCCATAAATCCTAACAGGGCAATGGTAAGAGCCGGAAGAATTAATTGACTGACTGCTTCTATAGTGATGGTTGGAAGCTTCAGAGTTGGGAAACCACCAGGTACCTCTCTTACAATTTGAACCCCTCTTTCATGTAATTCTAAGTAATGAACACATAAAATGGACAAAACAATTAAAAGTAGTGCTGCTGGAATCCTTGCATTTATTTTTTTTAGTAAAAGTAAAAAAACGATGCTGCATCCCCCAATGAAAAGGGTGAGCCAATGAATGTCAGAAACCCCTTTGAGTACATCCAGTAGGATTAGGTGAATTTGAAAGTAAGTCCCTAATTGAATCCCTACTAAATGCTTTAATTGACTGAGTCCAATAATAATGGCAGCAGCAGAGGTATAGCCGCCTAAAACAGATGGAGAAATATATTTAACGATAAAGCCCATTTTAAAAACAGCTAAGAGAAGTTGAAAAATCCCAACCATTAAAGCTAATAAGATGACAAGGTTTATATACTCCGACGTACCTGGTATTTCAAGAGCAGAAACCCCAGAAAAAACCAATAATGAGGTAATGGCAGTTGGGCCAACGGATAAATGCCTAGAAGATGAGAATATGGCATAGATGAGTAATGGCAACGTTGATGCATATAGCCCGATTACAGGAGGGAGTCCAGCTAACATCGCATAGGCCATTCCTTGTGGAACAAGCATCACAAAGAGAGTCAACGCTGAGATGAAATCTTTTTTTAAAAGGTTCTGATTATATGATTTGTTCATCTTGAAAGGATTATATTTTTTAATTAACATATTAATCTATCCTTTTATTGTATGAGTGTAATGATTTTTTCTATAAACGATAGTTGGAAAAGAAAAAGGGCATTTCTGCCCTAACATTAAAAGTTTAGCTTTCTCTCTCTTCTTTTTACAGTAAAAGAACATCTTTTTTTATATGCATTTCAGGTTTAAATTTCTATCATAAGAATAAAATGGCAACCTTAAGGAGTGACAATATTGATAGAATGATTGAAGTCATCCAGTAGGTTTAAAAATTCATCCAGTTTATTTTGGTCACCTGATAATTCTAGTTTATTAGATGTAATCGCTTGTTCCGGCTCTAGGATTCCGATTCCAATCGCATACAATGTTGCCTTATCAACGACTAGTGAAACATCTGGATTCGCATCCAAATTATTCTTCTTATTGAGTACGGAATTTTCTAGATAAATGGTGTGATTTTCGTTTACATCAGATAGAGAGATATTCACTATTATTTTTTCACCTTCTGCTTTCGGACCATTTAGCCTGACGGAAAGGAATTTGAAAAATTCCTCGAACGGCATGCTAAGCATCGTCGCCGGAATCCCTTTTAAAGGTGGGGTCTTCTCACTAAACCCATTTCTTAGTTCTGATGCACCAATTAGATACGAGTTCCGCCAATTTGCTGATTCAGATTGGTATCCTAATTGTTCGAAGGCGTCTGCTAACAACTCTTTTGCTTTATTGTTATCTGGATCAGCCATTACTACATGTTTTAATACTTGAGCCACCCAACGATACTCCCCATTTTCATAATCAACTTTTGCTTGTTTGATTACATTCGCTGAGCCACCCATATATTGCACATACTTTTGACCGGCATCTACTTGCGGAAGGGGATCTAAATCGGAAGGATGACCACTATAATAGCCTAAGTAAAAATTGTAAACACCCTTAGAATTGTGCTTTAACGTACCATAGTATCCCCGATTTCCCCAATATTTGTCCAGCGTCTTAGGAAGCTTGAGCATTTCTGCTATTTCTTCCATCGTATAGCCGTGATTGGCTAATCGGATCGTTTGGTCATGGATATATTTGTATAGATCACGTTGTAATTCCAAATGTTCAAAAGCAAGCTCTTTTCCCCACACCGGCCAAGCATGAGCCATGACTAAAGCCTCAATCTCTTTTTCTCCAAATATATCAATCGTTTTGTCGAGTGCCTTCACCCATTCAAGAGTATCCCGAGTTTTTGCCCCTCTAATCGTATAAATTTGATGCATCGTTTTATTTGCGTTCTCTGATACGAATAATACTTTGTGATCTTGAATATAAACATGCATTTCTGCAGGTGCTTCCGTATTTGGTGTTAAGAGGAATTCGAAGGTGATCCCATCTACTTCCAATTGTTCAAATTCATTTTTTATTTCTATATTGGGCATTTCAAATCCATTACCTGGTCCAAAAACGGATCCAATACCTGCGGATAAAAAGCCTTTTTCTCCGACAGGTAAAAATGAACCGAATTGGTAACCTGCACGCCGAGACATAATTGGACCTAACAAAACATTTTCACTAAACAGCTCTTTTGCAAAATGCTCGGGAACAATAATTGGAATACTAGAATTCTCCGCATATTGGAGAATGGCCTGTGTACCCCCAAAATGGTCGGAATGGCTTTGACTAATAATGATGGCAGTCACTGGTTTCTTCGGTCGATGATTAAAATATAGTTCGATTGCTGCTTTAGCAGCACGGTTTCCCGATGAAGTATCAATGACAATGACGCCGCTTTTCCCTTCTACGAAAATCATCGTAGCTAATGAAAGACCACGAACTTGATAGACACCTTCCACGACTTTAAAAAGACCAGACTTGGCTTGTAATTGTACATTTCTCCACAAGCTTGGATTGACCGTATCAGGTGACGGTCGATCTTGGACATGTAAATTTTCTATCCTATTTTCAAACGAAGCAATGAGACCTTTATCCGCATCTTCGAAATCTTGCTTGTCTTCGAAATTAAGATACTCATATACATCCTTGTTTGCTTTCTGAGTAAAAGAAGTAGCGTTCTTTGTGTAGTTCGTTCGATGACTTGCCGGAATAGAACTTTTCAATTTCATATACCTCCTAGATTCATAGGAAAAGGGCTATTTCCTGATATCTTTAATTTATTTGTCGTTCTTTATCTTTCCAGAAATCCTTTTTCAGTTCCTTTTTATCAATTTTCCCTACCTGGGTTAACGGTAAATTCTCCTTAAAATGCACTTTTTTAGGAACCATATAACTAGATGTACGTTCCTTACAAAACTCAATAATTTCTTCTTCTGAACACTTCACTCCATCGCGTAACACGACAAAAACGGTTACTAGTTCGCCCCAATCAGGGTCAGGTACGCCAATACATGCACTCATCCGAACAGCAGGATGTTGATTGACAACCTTTTCAACTTCAACAGAATAAACATTCATTCCACCTGAGATGATCATATCTTTCTTTCGGTCAACAATATATAAAAACCCTTCTTCATCGAATTGTCCAATATCCCCTGTATGGAACCATCCATCTTTGATCGCTTCTACGGTTAAGTCAGGTCGTTTGTAATAGCCTTCCATTAAGTACGGCGATTTTAAAATGATTTCTCCTTTTTCGAATGGTTTTACATCTTGACCATGATCGTCTACTGTTCGAATTTGTGTCATTAAACAAGGTTTCCCACAGCTTTGTAGAAACTTTGCACCTGTCTCTAACGCTCGTACATGATCGAATTTATGCATTCTCGTAATGAGAACGTTCGCTTCGGTTGCTCCATACTGTTGAACAAACACGGGACCAAACAACTCCATCGCTTCTTTTAATCGTTCGGAAGAAATAGGCGATGAACCATAGTGAATGCTTCGTAAAGAACTCACGTCATAGTTCATCTTTTTCGCCGTATCAATGATACGATAAATGATTGTTGGCACTGTGAACGTAACCGTAATCCGGTTCTCTTGAACCGTCTTTAAAAAAGTATCAGGCTTAAAGGTATCAATATATACATGCGCTCCACCGGCTAATGCCCGCAGCATCAAACTTCCCGCTGAATGCTGGAGAGGGGTCGTTAATAATACCTTATCGCGGTCATCCATTGGAAACTCTATGAAGCTCGCAATAAGCGCAGCAGCTTTCCCTCTTTGAGAATGCATGACCCCTTTGGGCATTCCGGTCGTTCCCCCTGTATAGGAAATCGTAGAAATATCATCAGGTGACACGTCTGGGAACGAGGATACATTCTCAACCTTATCGATTTCTTGTCTATTTATCGTGATAAATTCTTCAGGGTATTGTAAATGAAATCCTTCTAACCCTATTACTTTCACGGATTGTTGTTGCTTTTTTTTATCATTTACGTAGTTCAATACTGTCTCCATATGCATTTCCGTCGCCATAAGAACAAAATCCGGTTCCGAATGGTTTAATATAAAATCAACCTCACGAATTCCTAATTTAACCCCCATCGGAATGGAAGTCGCACCCGTGCGGGCAACAGCTTGGCTGAAAAGAACGAATTCCATACTATTTGGAATAAGATAAGCAACGTGCGAACCTTTTTTTACACCAAGGTTGACTAAATAACTTGCAATCTTATCTACCTCTTTACGTAATTCACGGTAGGTTAATGTTTCGTTTGTTGGCAAAAATGTGACCGCAGGATGTTCTTCAAATCGTTTTAACGCTTTATTCATATAACCTTGAATGGTTTCTATACTCACAAAAATCACCGATCCTTTACTATATTTTTATTTTGTCTTTAACAATTCTTTTGCGATTGTATTTCTTTGAATTTCAGAAGTACCCGTTAGAACTCTAAACATTCTTACGGTGCGATACATTTGTTCAATTGGATGGCCTTTCATGAGCCCTTGGCCTCCGAAGATTTGTACTGCCTTGTCCAATACACGCCCAGCCACTTCGGAAGTAAACAACTTCACCATCGAAGCATTCGCTCGATTATCTTCCCCTCGGTCCAGCCTTTCGATTGCATCGTACACCATACATCTTGCTGCATAGATCTCTGTTGCCATATCGGCCAGCATATGTTGAATGGCTTGAAACTCACCGATTGACTGTCCAAATTGCTTTCGTTCATTTGCACGGTCGATCGCTAGAGCTAATGCTCTTTGGGCCACCCCAATGTATGTAACGCCCCAAATGGCTCGATTTTGACTGATCCTTTTTATCCCAAGTAAAAACCCTTTTCCTGGTGCACCAAGAATATTTTCAGCTGGTACACGACAGTTATTAAAAATCAGTTCACCCGTCCCACGTTCTCCTGAAATCGGAATTTGCGTCTCCCCTAATTCATAGCCAGGTTTTTCATCTGTTTTTTTATCAACTAAAAATGCAGTTATGCCAGCAAATTTCCCCTCAACGACTTCTTTACAAATAACAATGGCAAAGTCGGAATAAGGAGCTGCACTAATAAAATGCTTTTTGCCGTTTAAAATGTACTCATCTCCATCTTTTACAGCTGTCGTTTGGATGGCCCTTGCATCTGAACCCGCTCCCGGTTCAGTTAAAGCGAAACAGCAACTTGTTTCCCCTTTAATTAATGGATGGACATACTTTTCTATCTGTTCTTTTGTAAACGATTCAAGCATCTGCCCGATTCTTAGGACCCCGCCTTTTTCCCCTAAAACAAATCCCCATAAAGCAGCTCCTGAACGAGCTAGTTCTTCTTTTAGTAAACATAATTCTTTTAAACTTACATTTTGGCCACCGTATTCGATTGGTAGAGAGATTCCGTAAAACCCTAACTCAATGGATCTATTTCGAACCCACTGAATGGCTTCTACCGGAAATTCCTCCTCGGTCTTAATATTCATTTCTTTCTCATAGGGAAGCAGTTCATTGTCAATAAAATTACGCATTTTATTTAGTAGTTCTTCTGATTCTCTAGTTATTACCATATATACCCACACTCCTTATAGTGTTAATAGACATCTGTATACATCCTATATCAAACTAGGAAATTACGATTTATCTCTTCTATTTAAATGCTTTTAGAAGGAGGTTTTACCTCTGGCTTATTCTTCCTCACATGTGGAAGTACTAGAACGATCGCTGTTGCTATTAAGAAAAATAGTGAAATCGGGCTCTTAAAAAATACGGTTAAATCGCCTGTCGATGTTAGGATTGCTTTACGAAGATTATCTTCAAGCATTGGTCCTAAAATAAAGGCGAAAAAGAACGGAGCCAACGGGAAATTCACTTTTCTTAAGAAATACCCAAGCAGTCCAAAAATGATCAAAAGCCAGATATCAAATAGACTGTAATTAATCATATAAACGCCAATAAAACAAAAAGCTGCAATAAATGGAATTAAAAATGGTTCAATTTTTTCGATTAAAATGGCAAACACCGGCACAAAGGCAACGTTCAAAATTAACAGCAAAATGTTCGCAATGAAAAAACCTGCAAAAGATGCCCACACGATTGTTGAAGAATTTTCAAAAAGAAGAGGTCCAGGCTGTAAGCCAACCATGAGAAGTCCACCCATCAATATGGCTGCCGATGCGGAACCAGGGATTCCTAATGCAAATGTAGGAATTAGCGCACCACCTACAGACGCATTATTGGATGCTTCTGGGCCACTTAAGCCGGCTGGAGCACCTTTGCCGAACTCCTCAGGGTTTTTCGATAATTTTTTCTCCACACTATAAGACATAAACGTGGAAAGGAGAGCACCGGTCCCCGGTAAGATTCCAACAATAAATCCAATGATTGATCCCCTTATCATCGAACCCGTGTTACTTACTACCTCGCTTACTTTTGGAAATAAAGAAGAGAATTTTAACTTTGTCTTCATCCCCCCTGTATTCACTTTCTCTTCAAGTCTAAATAGTGCTTCTGAAATCCCAAAAAGCCCGATTCCGACGACAGCGATGTTAATTCCATCCCACAATTCAACAAAGCCAAACGTCAAACGTTCGTCACCAGTCACCATATCCGTTCCAATTGTGGAGAGTAATAAACCAAATAAGGTGGCGATGATCGGCTTTAAGGGGTTTTTCTGTGTTAATCCACAAGCTGCAATTAAGGTAAATAATATGAGCGAAAAATATTCGGCAGGACCAAACATGAGCGCCACTCTAGCAAGGATTGTGGTCAAAAACACCATTCCGACAAACCCGACAACTCCCCCAACAAAGGAAGCAATCGCACTCAATGTTAAAGCAAACCCTGCTCTACCTTTTCTTGCCAACGGATAACCATCAAACGTTGTCACAATCGCACCACCGTCACCAGGTACGTTAATTAAGATTGAACTGATCCGTCCCCCATACATCGTTCCTAAATAAATACTCATTAATAAAATTAAAGAACTTAATTGGTCCATCTGAAACGTTAATGGTAAAAGAAGGGCCATGCCGGTAATAGGACCTAGGCCAGGTAAGGCACCCATTATTGTTCCTAACGTTACCCCAATTAAACACCAGAGCATTGCTTCTGGACTTGAGAGCATCGTTGTAAATCCAGTTAATAATTCCGATAACACATTCTCACCCCCAAAATCATTCACTTTTTATCCAAAAATACCTAGTGGTAACGGACTTTCTAACCACAATACGAAAATCGCATACATCATAACCAAAACGACCATCGTAAAAGTAAGCGCTTTAAACCAAGGTATTTTCTGTACAAACGCTAAGATCGTGAACATAAAAACCCCTATACTTACTAGCATGCCAATCAATTGTGTTAATCCAATGGTAACGGCAAGAAAGACCATGAGATAAGTTTGTTGAAGAAGGATTTTTTTATCTCCCCCTTCCTCTGACTTTATTATCTTCTTTCTCATAATCTGAATGAGGTGTAAACAAATTAAAAGCACAAGCATGATTGAAATGATACGAGGGAAAAACCCTGGCCCTACCGCCCCCACATTCGTCGAATATAAAGGTAAGCCAAAAGACATGGTGAGGAAAATAGAACAAATAAGCAGTAAAAAGAAACCAAAGTAGCGTTCTAATAACATATTGAACCTCCATCTGAGGAATTATCGTATATGGGAGTGCTTCCCAAATTGCCTGTATCACTCCCTTTAAGAATTAGAGATTATTGTTCAAGGCCTTCCACATATTCTTTAAATTTACTACCCTCAGTTTCAATTAATTTTGTATACTCTTCAGTATCGAGATAATAAGGAGATAACCCCCGATTCGCTAAAAATTCTTTCCATGTATCTGTTTCAGTCATTTTCTTAAGGTTTTCTGCCCAATAGTTAACAACCGCATCTGGAACGTCTCCACCTGTCCAAATTCCTGTATAACGGTTGAACGTTACATCCACTCCTGCTTCTTTTAAAGTAGGAACATCTGGTAAATCTTTGGAACGTTCTTCAGAAAGGACAGCTAACACTCGCACTTCACCAGTCTTGATATAATCTTTCATAACTGGAAGTACACCTAATGTCGTGTCGATTTGGCCACCCAATACAGCCGTTAAACTTTCTGAAGCCCCTGCCATCGGAACAAAGTTTAATTTTTCGATCCCAGCGCCTTGTCTAATCACATCCCATTTGAACGCTTCACCACCATCAACTGGACCGAGAGTCCCAATTGTTAAATCTTTTTCTGTTTTTAATGAACTTAACAATTCTTCCATCGTTTCATACGGGGAATCCTTGTGAACATAGATAAAAAGTTCACTAGTGGCAAGGGATGCAATTGGTTTAAAATCTGAAAACTTTAGATTAATCCTCGGATCCCATCCTGTCCCATATTCAGGGATAACGATTAATTTGTAAGGATTATCCTTTTGCTTCGCTACTTCTTCACTTGCAATACGTCCCCCAGCACCTGCTTTGTTTGTCACGACAAAAGGTTGTTTCATAATCTCTTCTTCATTTAAAATTTGCCCTGTTGTACGCATAATTAAATCTTGTCCACCACCAGGAGCATAGCCAACCAGTGCATCAATCGATTTATTAGGATAATTTTTGGGCAAACCCTCACTTCCACCTTCTGACTTTTCAGAAGAGGACGTTTCATCAGATGAATTACAAGCCGCTAAAACTAGCATGAGTGCCGTAACTAGCAAAACCATAAAAAATGAACCCGCTTTCATTTTCTTCCCCATTCAATACTCCCCCTTGTTTTAAAAATAATAATTATCAGTAAATTGATAACATTTCTAAAGATGCTTCATTATTTTCATCTTTACTTTTACTTTTAATTGTGAATTGATAACAATCTGTGTTTAAATACATGACCCCAACCACTAGAGGGGTAGCGTTTTTATAATAGAAAACTCTACTTAATGTCATAAGTGGATGACCTATGGCGACGTCTAGCATCTTTGAAATATCATTTGTAACAGGACGAACTCCTATGGAACAGCTTATTTCCTCAAGATGCAGGTGAGAATTATTATTGTTTGATCTAATCAGTGTACTTAAAGGCTGTTGTTCTACTTCATCGACCATCTCTTTTGTAAAAGCTAAATCTGGTGATAAATACGTAATATTATAAGCAATCGGCATATCTTTTAAATAAAATAGGCGGTAGATTGTACGTATTTTTGTATCTAACGGACACCCCAACGCTTCTGCAATATTTTTTGGTATCTGTTCTTCACCGTATTTGACTAATTTTATTTTGAGATTGAGACCTTGCATTGTTAGCGTTTCAAAAATTCCTTTGAAATTACTAACGTCTAAAACATCATTCATAATATCTGTTTGAATAGCCGGGAATTTAACATACATCCCTTTTCCTTGTTGAATAATAATTAGATCATTTTCTAATAAAAGCTTTATCGATTTACGAACCGTTAACCTACTTACCTGATATTCTTCGGTTAATTCATTCTCACTAGGTAATCTCTGACCCGGTTCATAGATGTGATTTTCAATTTTATTTTGAAGATCATTAGCAATTTGTTGATACAAAGGTATGTGACTATTACGACTTACACTCATCCTATCTCCCCCCACACATTTATACATGTATACAGATGTTATATAGCAAGTTAAAAAAAATCTCCTACATGATTCTTATTCATTTTGTGAAAGGCCGTTGACAAACGGTCTATAGCAAACTAGCATTCTTTTTGAAAAACCAATTTTGAACTCGTCCCTTTTTTTAACAACCCACATCTATACATGTATACAGATGTTATATAGCAAGTAAAAAAAAATATATACATGATTGTTATTCAGTTACTTTATGTAGCGGGCTGAAGGTGTCGATTTAACAAGATTACTAATTTGAACTTGTTGCTGTTTATCCTACGTACCTATCAATAAAAGATCTTAGTGAGTTAATACAACTACTTCAATAAGAACTGGGTGACCTTTTTTGGAAATCAGAGAATTAAATGGAGCAACATGAAACTGACAGGTAAATCATGTCTTCACCATAAATTCCTTCCCTTTGAGTCCTTTTTCAACTCCCTTCTAAATAGTGACTTTTTGCATAAAGACTATAATTCCAATGACAATTCCTCCTAAAATAAACAAGATGGAATTTTTCGGAAGTAAACGTATAAAAACTTCTGTTGATTAAGTGCTTACAAAACTAATATTCTATCAAGTTGTTAATTAGAATATTAGGTTATGAAACTTTTAATCTCTCTTAGTGTATTAAAATTATTTATAATTGTCAAACTATTTATAATATTATATCGATATTATTTTATATTTTCTCGGTTAGTTGAGGTCTGCCACCCGCGATGGAGTATAGGGCGAACAGTGCCAGGCACCATTCGCTAATAGGTAATGCATCCTATGGAAAATCGCACCATAATTCTGGTCATATTACGGACGCTCAACTGTCCAAGCGCTGTTCCAACCACTTACTGTCGGACCGAGCAATCGAAATTTTATATAAACGATCTACTTCGAACGAAGTCAAAGTAGATGTGATTTTGCATTTTACACATAGTGTAATAAGAAAATGAACCTTAAAAAAAGAAGGCAGAAGCGTTTACTATTGATAAACGTTTCTGCCTTCTTTTTTACAGGACCATCGATTCCAAAAAACACGTAGGAATCAGGTTATGCTTGACGCTGTTTTAGCTGTTCTATTTGAGAAAGCTCCACATTTGAGA
The DNA here is from genome assembly GCF_044803185.1 of Mesobacillus maritimus. Classification (GTDB taxonomy): domain Bacteria; phylum Bacillota; class Bacilli; order Bacillales; family Cytobacillaceae; genus Mesobacillus_B; species Mesobacillus_B maritimus_B. The sequence continues at coordinate 1,580,510 of NZ_CP085225.1, read as the reverse complement.
TCTCTCCATCTCTATCATTTACCATGAACCCTCGCACTTTAACATATGCTGGAACTAAGGGATGATGACGAATGATCTTCACACTCTTTTCGACCTGCCCCGTCCCATTTTCATTTCCATTTAGCCATTCCTTGACCGTACCACCTGAGAATTCAGGCATACAATTTTGAAAAAGATAGTCTACTGTTTGGATTTTATCTTTTACTAGATCAAAAGGGCTTTGACCATGAACTGAAGTGGTCCCTTTCTCTTTAGTTCCCACAACAAAGATCTCCTCCACATTTTCCTGATAAATAGCAAGGACAATTGACCTCATGATATCTCCATAAGGATGGGAGATGACGGGTCCATCGCTTTGAATCATCAACATATTTTCTAATTGAATGTTCGTCACTTGTTGCAGGACCGGCCCCCATCCACTTTCCATGTCTGTTAAAACTAAAGCCTTTTTATTTTTATTTGAATTCATCGTGTCCACCCTTCACGTTTGATGAAATGAATAACAAATCATTTTATCCGGCTAATTTTTAATACCAATTTTTCCAATGTCCTTGCGGATTCATACTAGCAAGTCGAACCCATCCATTTTGAACTTTTTCTCGAAAGGCTGAATCATTCTTTAATAACCGTTCGATATATTTACTAGGTGCTTGGATCACAATCAGCAAACGCAGAGGAGAATGATACGCTTCGTGATCGGATTGCATGACCGATTGCCAAGGGAGTCCGGTTAATAAGTCACTTGCATTCCCTTGCATCACCCCAAGGCCTGACGTAACGGTTTGTGTGGCTTTATTTCCACTTCCATAATAATGAGGGGCTACCGTTGAGGCATAATACTGTAGATTGATCCATTGAGTAACCGTTCCCGGTCCTGCAATAATATTAGCTAAGAGCTCCCCACTTTTATCCTGCTTCCAATCATAATTATGAAGGAACGCTCTCCCTTCCAAATCACAATCCTGGGTTAATTCACGTGGACCGATAATAAAAGCGGCATTCCGTGCTAATCCCCATTCTGGACGTACTTCACTCCAATCCTCGGCAAATCGGTGTGCTTCAGCCTGCGGATTTTTAAGTTGGGATTGAAAATTTGGCAATTGAGCTAAACGCTCTTCATTGGCCTTTTGGCTTACTTTCGGCATAATCGCTTCTATATAATCAAAGGCTTCTTGTGCTGCCTCGGAAAGTTCAGGAACATAAAGCCAACCTAATTCATCGACGGTTGTATTGTGCTCAGCGGCTGCAAAAACGGTGTCCTTAGGGATGTCAATTCCTTCAGCAGCAAGCTCTTTCCTTACCTCTGGAAGATTACATAATGCAGCCAATACCCTTGCGTTAAATCCACCAGCCGCCCCACCGCAAGCACCACAGTCGAGGGCAGAGGCATAAGGGTTGTTTATACTACTACTACCATGGCCGCAAATGACCACTAATGGTGCGATATTCTCTGTTAGCCCCATCATTTTTAAAGCTTGGCGTGCATAATTGACTTTTTCTTTTTCGGAAAAACCAACAGGGACCTCCGCTTTTGTGCGATTGGTATGGTTTAATGTAAGCTTTGTATTCGGTTTGCGCAACCAAGTTTCGCGAACATTACGAATCAGGCGATTGGCACTTTTGGGCACAAAGCTCCGTGCGACCATTTGTAGACTAAGCCAAGGGCCACTTAACTCAGGTAAAAGTAAACTCGGAAGGACATTTTGTTTCATTGTTTTAAAGGTATAACTTAACGAATTGACCGCTTGCTTCCGCTGTTGATAGGACTGGAGTTCCTTGTCATCCGCTGACTCTTTAATTTTGTGCTGAGGTTTTAGGATGACCGGTAAAGAAGCATGACTATGATTGCTCGCGAGTTCACTCGTTGCAATCGGCAAGCCAAAGAAACCAGCGATTCCAATCGTTTCAATTGGACCTTGTTTTTCAAGTTGACGACGAAAGGGTTCTGATCGTACATCAATGCAGAAGGCAAATTGAGCGAGTGACGATTTTTTATAGTTGATTTCCTGTTGTTTCGAAAGAAGCTTCTGGCTCAACCGCTCTGTGTAGGTTTGCTCCCAAGCTTCTAACCAAAGTTTTCTGCAAAGCTTCTTATCGAATTTATAGGCAAATAATAAGTATTCGTTTTGTTCAGTGGCTGACAGCTGTGACCATTCCTCGAGGGTAAGCTCGCCCCACTGGATCCAAGCCGCTAACAGCGAAGTCATCGAAACTTTCTTCTCGGCAGGTTGGTTGGTCAGAGGCAAATATGGCTTTACCAACGCCCACTCCAAAGATAGTCGAACGGCTAAATATTCTGTTAAGAGTGCATGTTCATGGCTATTTTGTCGGGAGCGGTAAAGCATCATCCCTGCCCACCCAGGTAAGGAAAGCAGGTGACCTTCCAGATAAGACTGTATGTCTGATTCAGAGATTTCTAGTCTGACTAACGCTCTTTCCAAAGCCTTTTGTGGCTCTTGTGGCCAATCTTTTAAACTATCACGCTGAACTTTAGTAAGGGCCGGATCGTATCGAACGAGACGCTGCCACGCACGATAGAATCCTTCTTCGCGATTTGGCATCGTCCAACCTGCCTGAGAGTTATCGAGGTATAATTTGCACCACTTGATCATATGGTGATCGAGAAGATGGACTAGCTTTTCACGATCTTGATTCTCGATTTGAGAACTGATTGGCTGCATCGAACAAGTCTCAACACCCTCCGTATTCAGTCCACCAACTTCACCGACTAATTTCTCTACCTCTCGTGATGATAAAAGTTCAGAAGGCAATGCTTCTAACTTTAGTGCCGCCTGACAGAATCGCTCGGCAACATCCCGTGGAATCGAAAGTGATTGTGAATCAAGCCAGCGCTGTAGCTCCACGCCCACATTTGCTTCATCTATCTCCCCTTTCTTCTTTGCCGATAGAATCATCGAAGCACTTGGATAGATGTCCACATCATGATTGTGTTTTAATCCCCCTGCAACCTGGTCAAAAGATAGCTTCTCAAGTCCCAACCACGGATTACGTGCTGCAAAGGAAGAAATTGGCCAAAGCGGTGCAATCACTTGGCTGGCAGACTCAACTAAAACGCTGATTTCCCTTATTTCGAGATGAATAGATCTAGTTTTCTTTTTAAAATCTTCTTTCATTACTGCTGATGCTACACCCATCACTGCTTACCTCCTTGTGTTAAATAATGTTTAAGGTAGTTTGGATGACTTTCTACTGACTTTGGCTTTGCTTCACCCAATCGTACTAACCACAGATAGATGACTGCGAAGGAGACGGAAGAAGTATTCCGAGCAACCCACGCCCCTATAGCACTGCCTAAAAGCAAGAGACAAATGACAAGGATGACAACCGTCATTGGTGGTTGAACACTTTGATAAACGGTTGTATGCAACATCTCATAGAAAAGGGAATGAATGAAAAAATAAATGATGGCTGCTCCTCCTAAAAAGGATACGCCAGCGATTTTGCCAATTCTCCCCTCTCCAAAAGCGACGAGCTGGGTCCAAGAAACGGACAATGACCACCCTAAAATAAGCGCACTGATTAATTGATATCCTTCTCCAGGAGCGATGAGCCAAAAAGCAACCCCTACCACTAATCCTAAAGCCCTTCCCGCTATGATCCATAAATAGGATGACCTTTCATTCACACTCTTCGATACTTCGAAACGACGTACCGCTGAACCAGCCTGTAAAAACAGCGTCGCTTTGAACAAACCATGTAAAATCAGATGAATGATGGCTGCGATATACGCACCTAATGCACACTGAATGAGCATAAACCCCATTTGCCCAATCGTGGATCCTACTAACTGACGTTTATAGTCAACCTGGACTAAACTAATTCCAGATCCAATCAATACAGAAATACTTGCCAGAATCAGTAACAGAATTGAAGCGATCTCCCCGTTAAAAAGAGGGGAAAATCGAGTGAGCATAATCCCACCAGCATTCACTAAACCTGCGTGCATAATCGCAGAAACAGGAGTCGGAGCAACGACAGACTCAATTAACCATCTATGGAAAGGCCATTGGGCTGCAGGAATAATTACTGCTAATACGATCAATAAATTAACCCCAGTTCTATCCCACACTCCAAGTTGAGCCAAACTTTCATTTGTTAACGCGAGTGATAACTGCCATTGACCTGTGACTTGAAAAAGCCAAATCACCGCGAAGAATAATGAAAACCAACTCAATGTAAATAAGCGACCCGTAACCTTGGCTGCTTCACTGGCTACTTTCCATCCACTATTTAGCTTGATAAGCAAGATTAAACCAAGAAGAGTGGCTCCCCAGGAGATCACCATTAAACGGAAATCACCACTTAACCATGCAATCGAAGCCACACTTGTCGTAAAGGTAAACAGCGTAAAATACTTCCGATAAGAGCGATCACCCATCAGGTAGCGAACAGAAAAACGCTGAATAATTAAACCAATGAAAAGGACAAAGAAAGCCATTAACCAAGCTAATGTATCTAAGTACAAAGGCCCAACAACTTCAGTCGTACGAGTATTCGTAACAGCCAATAAGGCAACCAATGGCGGTACGGCAACAACTCCAATATGTATCCGAACAAACCTCAAGGGTACTCGCGGGTGTAAAAATAATAGACTACTAATTCCAGAAACAACAAGCATCATAAGAAATACAGATAACAATAATGATGAACTCACATCAAACAATCTCCTTTCAAACAGCATTAAAACATAATAAATTTTCTTTTAGAAAAAGTTTCTAAAAGTCATAGGTTTTGTTTGCCCATATGTTTTTTAAAATAAAAAAAACCGACAACTTCAAAACTTCAATGATTCTTTAAAATCATTGCAGCTTTGAAAATTGTCGGTTTTCCTTCAACTAACTTAAACTAAGTTTTTTAAAGAACTACCTTTTTATGGAAAAATGAACGATGTTAAAAATTCCCTTTCTAAACAGAAACGGGATATGTATAAACGAACATGCACCGATTTACGATATTCTTCCATTCTTATCTTTTAGAACCTTTTCATCCAGTCAATATGAAAATATTAAAAGAATGCTAAAGCCCTAAATGGTTAAGAAGTTAAAAATAAACATCTATCGATTATTAATTTAAAATTTTATGGCAAGTTTTAAAAAATGTCAACAAGAAAACACTTTTCCGATTTTAATGGAATTCAACATCTCCCAAACAAAATCCTGAAAATTTGACCTCAATCACCGTAATTGATGAAGTGGCTCGTTAAAATAAGCGTATAGAAATTAAAAGGAGACACTCATTATGAGAAAACATTTAAATGGACTAGTAGCAATTGGTTTATCGATTGTACGAATTTGGTTAGGACTTCAATGGCTCAAAGCAGGTTATTCTAAACTTGGATCTGAATTTGATGCAAGTGGATTTATACAAGGAGCCATTGCAAGTGCTAGTGGAGAGAATCCTAGAGTTCAAGGTTGGTATGCCAGCTTCCTCGAAACAGCTGCGTTACCAAATATAGAGTTTTTTAACATTCTAATTCCTTGGGGAGAACTTCTTGTTGGCTTAGGATTAATCTCAGGATTAGCGACAGTTCCAGCCTTAATTGCTGGTGCTTTCATGAATGCGAACTTTATCATGTCAGGGGTTGGCTTATCTAGCCTAGATTCAAAACTTTTCGTCATAGCAATGATTCTATTATTTATTGGAAAAAGCAGATATTACTATGGCCTCGATAGATTTGTTATCCCATATTTTAAAAAGCATTTTCACACAAAAAGAGGTATGTTAATAATTAAAGAGAATTGATGCATAGGGACTGTTCTTATCTTTTCCACTCCTGAACTATTATGTTCAGGCAAACGGCAGATCCTTCCCACTAGTCCAATTGTTTCGGTGCCTGGCACTACCCAAGAATTGAAAGACCTTGTCAAAGAAACCAACTTGGAAGTTAACTGACTGTTAAACGTCCTTGTATAGCGCATACGTAAAATACCCCCACTTAATCTTCTAGTAGAAAATTAAGTGGGGGTAGGGACACAAGGGACAGGTACATTGTCCCAAATGAGAATGAGTAAAGGGGGCGTACCCTTTGCTGTTTATGAGTATGAGTTCAGCCTTAAATACTAAATATCCAATCACCATAGAAGCAAAGGGATGTACCTTTTGCTTCTATTTTAATAGTTTAAAAATCTATTTAGTCTATGGAGACATAGGAAGGTTACCATTCTTCTTGAACTCGGTGCAATGGTACGTCCCAAAAATTAATGGACTTTTTGAAATAGACTAAGTTTTGAGACTTAACTACAAAATGTTTTCGATAAAATTTGATCTCGACGTCCTGAGCTGGTGAGCCCCGAAAAACATCGACAAATAATAAGAAAGCTCAATCCTGTTAATTATAGGATTGAGCCCAATTTGTGTTTTATGCCTCTCACGATCCTCAGTACCCTTAGGTAATAGCATAAAAAACTCATTCTAACATCTCAAACGGGTGTTTCAAGCACAAGGTACATCCCCTTGCGTTGACTATTCTTGAAAGGTCCTCAAAAAACTAAAGGGAATGACTCCTTCGAAATACCGAAAAACATGGGGGGCTAAAAGTACGGGGACGGAAGACGGCTTCATCCATTCCAAAATAGGAAGCAGCCGAACCCGGTCCCATGTTTTTCCCTGGACAAGGTGCCTGTCCCCGCTGACCCTTTACCGTAATTTTAGGCCTGTTACAAATTGCAGCCAGGCATATACTCCGGTTTTAGTGGTTTCTGCTACTGGAGAATCTTTACTCGGATCCAAACAGACAAAGTCGATATGACGGACTGAAGGATACTTTCCAACCACGAGCAAAGAATCGAATAACTCAGATGCAGACAAACCTCCTGGTGTGGAGGCAGGCACTCCTGGAGCTACTGAAATATCGAGAACATCCATATCGACAGTTACATAGATTCGATCTACTTTTTCGGATAATTGACTAAGCGCTTCCTTAACGGATTCAACAACCCCAGCTTTCCGAGCGTTTTTTAATGTCACCATTTGAATCGAATGTTGTTTTGCATAGTCAATCAATGGTTTTGCATTAAAATAGCCATGTAAGCCAATGTTGAAGATATCTTCCCCCCTAACAATCCCCTCATCAATTAGCTGCCTAATCGGGGTACCGTTCGCCGGCCCTAAATCAGCAGGGTCCCGGACATCGAGATGGGTGTCAAGCTGCAAAATTCCGATTCTTTCACTCGGATACACCTTCTTCACTCCCCGAACAGCACACGCCGTTACGGAGTGATCACCGCCAATCATCGATGTAATGCTTTCGGAATATTTGTTAACTATTTCACTTGTTACCTCTTCAATTCGACGGTGAGACAAAAGAATATCGGTTGTATGCATCACGATATCGCCTGCATCAGCCACCTTCAAATCAGTTAAATCGGCATCCTCATCTAAATTATAGGTTGCAAATCCCTTCCACAACCGCCGAAATTCGTTCGGATATAACGATGCTCCAGATACACTGATCGAAGACCGAGAAATCGGTGCCCCATATACAACGAGGTCCGGTTTCCCCTCGATAGCTGAAAGCTGCTTAACCCATTGATGTACATAAGTTGGCTGGTCTGTTTTTACATTCCATAACCATTCGGATGGTTGAAGCCATTGACTCATTTGTTATCCAACCACCTTTACACCTTTTTTCCAAACGGTCTTCGTGTGATTCACGCCAAATAGATATTGTAATTCCTGATAGTTTTTCACGTTCCATAACACGACATCAGCTTGCTTTCCTACTTCAAGAGAGCCAATTTTGTCTTGACGATTGATAGCACAAGCTGCATTGTATGTAGCAGCAGTTAAGGCCTCAGCCGGTGTCATCCGCATTGAGATACAGGCTAAGTTCATGACAAGCGGCATCGAGGTTGTCGGCGAAGAGCCGGGGTTGCAATCAGTTGAAATCGCTACGGCAACACCTTCATCAATCATCTTTCTGCCATTCGCTGCATCCTCACGCAAATAGAGAGCGGTAGCTGGCAGCAGACAGGCGATCGTTCCTGCCTTGGCCATTGCTTTGATGCCCTCGTCTGATGCCTTTAATAAATGTTCTGCTGAAATCGCGCCAACCTTGGCCGCTAATTCCGCTCCTCCGTAGGCAACGATTTCATCTGCATGAATTTTTGGTATCAAACCGTACTTTTTTCCAGCTTCCAATATTCGCTTTGATTGTTCTGGGGTAAAAACATCCTTTTCACAAAAAACATCATTAAATTCCGCTAATTTCTCATCCGCTACTACCGGAAGCATCTCATCAATTAAATGATCGATGAATTCGTCCTCTCTGCCTTTGAACTCGGGCGGAACGGCATGTGCGCCCATAAAGGTTGGCACAAGATCAACTGGATGGGATTGTTGCAACTGCTTCATCACACGCAGCTGTTTCAACTCTGTTTCCAAATTCATTCCGTAGCCACTTTTTCCTTCCACAGTTGTGACACCGTGGTGTAAAAAAGAATCAAGTCGCTTCGTTGTTTGGCTGATGATCTCTTCCTCTTTCGCTTCACGGGTCATGCGAGTAGTGGCATGAATCCCACCACCCGCATTCATAATATCCATATACGATACGCCCTCAAGGCGCATTTCAAATTCACGTTCACGACTTCCACCAAAAGCAATATGTGTGTGTGGATCGACTAAACCGGGGGTGACTAGGTGCCCGGTTGCATCCACAATGTCAGCTTCGTGTATTCTTGTTGCGTACAGTCGTTCTACTTCTTCGGTGGATCCGACTGATTGGATCACTCCGTCTTCGATCCATAAACTGCCGTCTTCAATAATGCCCAACGCAGACATCGCTGCCTTTGAGCGTGGACCTTCCTCTTTGGATGCAAGAGTTGTTAATTGATGAATGTTTTTGATCCAAATCGGTTTTGTCATGTTTATTCAGTCTCCATTTCTAACATAGGAATTTTCACTCCACGCTCACGCGCTGTTTTCTTCGCTATTTCATAGCCAGCATCAACGTGGCGGACAACGCCCATTCCAGGATCTGTTGTTAGCACGCGTTCAATCCGTGCTTCTGCTTCCTTCGTGCCATCAGCGACAATGACGATTCCCGAGTGGATCGAATACCCCATACCAACTCCACCACCGTGATGCAAGGACACCCATGTCGCGCCACCGACAGCGTTAATCATCGCATTTAAAATCGGCCAGTCGGCAACCACATCAGAGCCATCCTTCATTGCTTCTGTTTCGCGGTTCGGGGAGGCAACCGATCCTGAATCAAGATGGTCACGGCCAATCACAATCGGCGCCTTTAGCTCGCCACTCGCAACCATTTGATTAATAATTTTCCCAAAGCGTGCTCTCTCTCCATATCCAAGCCAGCAAATTCGAGAAGGCAGACCTTGAAATTGAATTTTTTCCTTTGCCATCTGAATCCAGTTACATAAATGGTCGTTGTCACTAAATTCACGTAAAATGACTTCATCGAGTTTATAAATATCTTCTGAATCTCCTGAAAGGGCCACCCATCGAAACGGTCCTTTTCCCTCGCAGAATTGCGGGCGAATATAGGCTGGCACAAAACCTGGGAAAGCAAACGCGTTTTCTACCCCTTCATCCTTAGCAACTTGGCGGATATTGTTCCCATAATCAAAAGCAACCGCTCCTTTCTCCATCAGATCAAGCATTGCTTGAACGTGTTGAGCCATTGAAGCTTTCGATTGTCTAACATATTCTGCTGAATCATTCACCCGCAATTGCGCCGCCTCAGCAAGGGACATTTTCGAAGGAACATAACCATTCAAAGGATCGTGGGCAGACGTTTGATCGGTCACAATCTCAGGAATAAACCCTTTCGCAATCATCTCCGGCAGAATGTCAGCAGCGTTGCCAATCAGACCGATTGATAATGTTTCCCCTGCAAGCTTTGCCTCAGTAGCAAGCTCGATGGCTTTATCTAAAGAATCTGTTTTCACATCGGTATAACGCGTTTCAATCCGGCGGTCGATTCGGCTTTCATCCACATCAATTCCGATACAAACACCGCCATTCATTGTGACCGCAAGTGGTTGAGCACCACCCATGCCACCAAGACCCGCAGTGACCGTGATTGTATGTTTAAGAGTACCTTCGAAATGTTGCTTGGCTAACTCCGCGAACGTTTCGTACGTTCCTTGGACAATCCCTTGCGAACCGATATAGATCCAGCTCCCAGCTGTCATTTGTCCATACATCATAAGCCCCTTTTTATCTAATTCATGGAAGGTATCCCAATTCGCATAGGCGGGGACAATATTGGAATTTGCAATCAATACACGCGGTGCATCGGCATGCGATTTAAAAACAGCGACTGGTTTACCTGATTGCACCAATAATGTTTCATCACTTTCGAGTTCTTTTAACGATTTTACAATCGCATCAAAGCAGTCCCAATTTCGGGCCGCTTTTCCAATCCCGCCATAGACAACAAGGTCCTCTGGCCGTTCTGCAACCTCTGGATCCAAATTATTCATTAACATCCGCAGTGCAGCCTCTTGTAACCAGCCTTTTGTATTTAATTCCGTTCCGCGATAACGAATGACTTTTTGCGTTTTTGTTTGTTCCACCATAATGGCCTCCTCTGATTTATCCATTTATTTCTTTTTAATAAAAATAAAAACTTAAAGCAGTGTACCGACTTTCTCTTCTACCACTGAGATGATCTCTCCTGAATGAATAAAATCTCTCAATCGTTCTAGATAAGGGTAAAGATAGGTGTCTTCCGTCAGTCTCGGGATGGACTGTTCAATCCGCTCTAACACAGCCTTCGTTGCAGAGCCAGGGGTTCGATTCTCTTCCACAAATTGATGAGCACTATAGATCGATAAAAGCTCAATTGCGACGACATATTCAAGCTTTCGCGCAACTTCAAGTGCTTTTTTTGCTGAATTGTAGCCCATGCCTACATAGTCCTCTTGGTCCGCACAAGTCGGAATGCTATCAACCGTTGCAGGATGAGATAGTCGTTTCATATCATTCAAAAGTCCTGCTTGTGAATACTGCGGGATCATTAATCCTGAATTGAGTCCCGCTTTCTGAACAAGGAACGGAGGATAGCCTGAAAGATGCGAGTTGATTAGACGATAATTTCTTCGTTCAGACATTTTGGCAATCGCCGTAGCCGCGATACACGTGGAATCTAATTCGATTCCGACATACGATGAATCGCAATTGCTTCCTGAAATCGTACCCCCCTCTTCTTCATCCGGCCATAAAATCGGGTTGTCACAGCATGCATTCATCTCTATTTCAAAGGTAGCTAACGCATCTAGGAGCGTTTTCTTCGCTGCTCCATGAAGCTGCGGGATCGCTCTTAATGATAAGGCATCCTGTAAGCGATGATCGATCGACTGTTTTGCAATCTCTGAGTCTGCTAAAATCTTTCTTATATTTGCAGCCGTATTTCGCTGGTGTTCATGTGGACGAGCTCTCATCAATCGGTCATCAAAGGCACGGGTTGTACCGCGTAACACCTCTAACGACATTGCCGCAATAATATCGGCAGCCTTTACTGCTTGCAACATATCGGCTAATGCCAGTGCACCAAGGCCAGTTGGACTTGTCGTTCCACTAATTAAGGCTAAGCCTTCTTTCGCCGAGAGTTCAATCGGCTTCAAGCCTACCTTATGAAGAGCATCCTTTCCAGACATCAACTCCCCATCAACATAGGCCTTTCCTTCACCAATCATCACTAAGGCAATATGCGCTTCAACACTTAAATATCCAACCGAACCTTCTCGTGGTGTAAATGGAATGACTCCACGATTTAAACATTGGCGATAAAGCTCCAATGTCTCAATCCGAACCCCAGAATACCCTTGACCTAAATTTTGCAGTACCATGAGCATAATCGCTCTGACACATTCTGCTTCCAATGGTTCCCCAACAGATGTTGCATGAGATAATAGGATATTCCTTTGTAATAAAGCGGTCTGATCTTTGGTTATCATTTGGGTTGATAACGCACCAAATCCTGTATTTACCCCGTACATGATCTTCTCTTCATCAATCCACTTGTTGACAAGTTGAAAAGACTTTTCGACTCTTTGGCGGTAAACTTCAGTAAAATCTACATCAGCTCGATAACGTGCTACCGAGACAAACATCTCTAATGTTATTGCATTCCCTAGGGCAACCTTTTTCACCTCTTGATCCGCCATGTGACCCCCTCTTTCTCGTTTTATTTTTCGATTTTATCGATAAAAAACATTTTGATGGCTGATATGACTTGCAGTACAAAGACGAAGAGTACAGCAGAGCCGCCCAGCGCAGCTAAATATTTTACGCCATCAACGCCCTGGACCCCGCCAGCGAACGTAACCATCACATAGGCAATGATTGCAATCGTAATTGCCCAGACCAACATTTTCCATTTCGCAGGTTCTTCATCATATCGAATATTGACCGTGCATAACGTCGCAATCGCCCGCACCATCGAGTCCGCTGCTGTCGCGAATGAAAGGATGAGCGCAATCATGACGACTGGAATAATCACGGCAGCTAACGGCATATTAGCTAAGAATGCCCATAACCCTGCAACCGCACCACTTTCCGTAATCGTTCCAACTAAATCAACTGTCCCGTTTTGCTGCCAATTGAGTGCTGTTCCACCAAACACACCGAACCAAAGAATACTGAATACCGCTGGTAAAATCCAATTAATCACCATGAACTGTCGAATCGTTCGGCCATATGAGATAATCGCAAGGAAAATCCCCATTAACGGTGCATAAGCAATCCAAATGGCCCAGTCGTATAAAGTCCACCACATAACAAGTGCTTCTCCACCAATTAGACCTGGATCAAGACCCCACTCCCAAAAGTTTTGCAGCCAATGAGCCATTCCAGCTGTTGACGATTGTAAAATGTATAAAGTAGGACCAATAATAATCAAAACCACAAGCAGGACATAAAACACCTTTGCATTAATATCTGACATCCGGCGAATCCCTTTATCCAAACCTTTTAACGCAGATATCGTAAACAATCCAGTGATAACAACCACTAAAATGAACCAAACCAGCGGACCTTGTTTAATCCCGTAAACCGTCTCAATCCCCGAACCTACTAATGCCAAGCCTGCACCTAAGGAAGAAGCTAAACCTAGCGCAATTGCTAACACAGCTAAAGTATCGATAATCCCTGGCCAAATTCCCTTTGTAATTTTGCTGCCAAAAAGAGGCGTTAATGTACCCGTCACCGATAATGGTTGTTTACGATTAAAATACATATAAGCAACAACTAAACCGCTCAGCGAATACATCGCATAAGGAATAAATGTCCAGTTGTAAAACGATCTTCCCATCGCATAAATAGCTGCCGCGGATGTACCAGGCTCCACACCCGTATTGGCCATTTCACCATATATGCTTCCAAAATAAATGATTGGTTCATTTACACCATAAGTTATGACTCCAGTCGCAATTCCGCCCGTCAAAGCCATCGCAAACCAAGCGAGAAATGAATATTTCGGCTTTGCGTCAGAACCTCCTAAGCGAATGTTCCCTATTTTTGAAAACGTTACCAAAAATACAATGATAAGTGCGACAATCGAAATAACCTGATAAAGCCAGCCAAGTCCTCGTAAAGAGCCGATAAATCCGTTCATTGAAATCTCTGCTAATAATTGATTGTTTACAATTCCTAAAATGGCTCCTCCTCCAACGACAAGAAAGGCGGGCAAGAATACGGAAAGACGCGTTTGCTGCTTTTTACTCGTGACAACTTCAGATGCGATTCCCTTCTCTGTTGGCAAAGACATGATCGATTCCCCCTTTTTTAATAATAAAAGAATTAGCATCTAAAAGAGACAGCTCTCAGAAACTTGGAAAGCTCCTTTGGATGAATTCATTTATCATAATATAACAAAAATTATAAACAATAGTTGTACGGAAAAATAGATGATTCATTTTCGAAAATCGATACTTTTTTTTGAAGAGGGCGATGTTATTATTCGTTTTCTGTTCAAAAAATAATAATTATTTACGATTTTTATAATTATTTACGATTTTAAGTGTAAATCGAAAGACACTGAAAACAACGATAATCTCAGCACCTACTCCATTCCCTCTCTGATATGCAACCGATATTCACGAGGGGACATCATTGTCATTTCTTTAAACAATCGTGTAAAATAACTAGGATTACGGAATCCCACTTGATTGGCGATTTCTTTAATTGAAAGCTGGCTTCCATTCAGCAGTCGTTTCGATTCGTTAATCCTTTTAGCAGCTAACAGCTGGCGAAACGACATTCCCTGCCTTTTCATTAACAAATGGCTGTAGTAAGCCGTACTTCTTCCAACTGCTCCAGCAACATTTTCTAATGTTAAATCAGGATTACTATAATGCTTTTCGATATAAAGGATCCCTCTTTCAATCACATCCTTTTTCGAAAAGACTTCAGCAATCTTTGACCGATCAAGTAACTCATAAAGAAATAAAAGCATTTCTTGGACAATTCTGTATAACACACGGTTGTACAAGATTTCAGAAAAAATTTTCATATAGTACGTTTCCATTTCATCCTGATCAAGTTGGTATGTTTTCATAAAGCGACGTACTTGAGCTAAAATACTCGTCAGTCTTGTCCTTAATTTCTCTGGATTAGGAAAAGGCGATTCCATATGCAAAAACTCTTCATGCATCCATTCTTTTATTTTCTGTTTATCAAAGTTATTTAACATCTCGACCCATTCGCGCTGTTCCGCAGACGTTAAAAACGGGTCCACTTCATACCACGATTCATACCCTTCTTTCGGTGAAATCACTTGGCGATACCCAATAAAAAAGGTCATTTCTAACAGCCTTCTTGCAGCTAGATACATTTCATGCACGGACTTCATCTCTCGATTAGCTGGGATAATGACCGCAGCAAGGGGCTCAAAACTAGAAGTTTCCCATTCGGTCAATACCTTCCATGCCTCATCTCTTAAATGCTGGGACGGATTTTGGAATAAACAAACAACCATATCGGTTAACGGAAGAATCGTTGGATGTTCACGAAAGGGAAAATACGTTAGAAATTGCAGCAAATCAGCTACCTTATCGTTCGTTTCCGTATGTAATAACATCAATGCCATTTCTCCATTGTTTTGCTCATGATCTAAAAATAATGTTTGATACGAATACCCCTCATCATGATGTGAGGCAAAGACATCAACCGTCTCGCGATGAGCAACAAGTGACAATGCCGTTTGAAGACATTGCCTTATTTTTACAGGGTCGAGTGGTTTTACAAGCAGGTCAACACTCCCTAGTTCAATTGCCTGTTTTGCCCGTTCAAAAGTCGCTTCTGCTGTGACCGCAATAATTTTAGGAGAAAAGATTTTTACATATCGCTGAATTTGCAGCCAATGTTCAGCGGGAATCATATCTAATTCGAGATATAGAAGTTCTGGCATCTCTTTTTCAAGTGTAGCCATTGTTTCCTTTACTGTATTAGTAATAAAAACCGTGTTAATCGGGATCGAATAGGTGGAAATCAGCCATTCGATCGCAACTCCCTCATGATTATCCCGCTCTGCAATTACTATTTTCATATTTTCTGACCACCTCTTCGATGAAAACTAGATAAAGTATACTATCAATAAAGGTTCCCGGCATCGTAATATAATGCATACATAAAAAATCCCCCACTTCTAATTTTCGGTAGAAAATTAGTGGGGGGATTTTTCATTGCTGGACAGGAACACTTCCCTTAGGCCCCTTCTCCCGCTTCATATACCGATATTCCAACAAACTTTTTAAAATACTTATTTCCTGTAATAATTCCGCTCCAATATTCGTTTCGAGAACCTTTTTTCTTTCAAGCTCTTTATCTACCACTCTTTTGACTGACAAAACATCTGTGCCATTTAGTAGGACATCTTCTTTCGAATTGAATTGTTGATGTGCGACAAGCTGCATGCCAAAGGAATTATATAATAACGTATAACCAGCAATACCCGTTGTTGATTGGTAAGCCTTTGAAAAGCCCCCATCAATGACAATCATCATCCCATTTGCTTTAATTGGATTTTCTCCATTAATTTCTTTAACGGGTGTATGTCCATTTATAATATGACCTTGATTAGGATCAAGATCAAATTCTGCTAGGATGTTGCGGCAAGTTTCCTCATTCTCACGTAAATAGTAATAGGGGTTCTTTTTTTCTTTATGGGTTGTCTTATCCTTAATGAAATATCTTTCAAAGGTCGTCATTTCTCTTTTGCCAAAAAGGGATGAATATTGTCCTGTCCATAAATACCAGACCATATCTGTCGCAAGATCATCTGTCTCTTCGGGATGGGCAAAAGCATGGCGTAAATAATGTTCGAAAATATCCAGTAATTCACGACCTGCATAGGCTTTGTTTTCAATCATCATTTTTTCCATATTTCCTTCTTCATCTAAAGGAATACAGCCGTGTATTAATAAGTTTCCGTTATATTTCAGATAGAGACTGCCTTTTTTCACAAGAAAATTCATATGTCTTGCGAGCTTTTCTGAATGCTGAACAGAAAATAACAGCTTGTCCATCACTTGTGCTTCTTCCTCCAAGAGCTGATCAGGCTGCAAGGGATTGACGGTTTCAAAGCAAGTATTTTCTAGTGAATAAGAAGTTCCACGAATCGTTAATTCCTTTTTATCATAATCTACTTTCTCAAGTAAAAGTCTTTCAGACATATCAAAATTAGGTCGTCTCTTGATGATTGGGCTTTCAAGCTTAAACTGAATCATGGCAATCGCTTGATGAATTTTCGTAATCTGTAATCGTTCTTCCTCAGATATGGTTTCACCTGATTGGATTTTTGGTCTAAAAACCGGATTATCTTGATAGTACTTTTCCGCCAGATTAAGTAGTGGTCTAAGATTGATTCCATACACATCTTCAATAATATCCAAATTATTATAACGAGCACAAATCCGAATAATATTGGCCAGACAAACCTTTGAACCCGCAAAGGCACCAATCCATAGGACATCATGATTTCCCCACTGAATATCGACAGAATGATAATGAATGAGAGCTTCCATAATTTTATCAGGTTCGGGTCCACGATCATAAATATCCCCTACCACATGAAGATGGTCAACAACCAATCTCTGCGTCGTATAGGCTAGTCCCGTAATAAGCTTATCCGCTTGACCGAGGGAAATAATTTGTTGAACAATTTTTGTATAATAAGGTTCCTTAAAATTGGTGAATTCATCCGCTTTGTATAGAAGCTCTTCGATAATATAAACAAACTGACTAGGCAAGGCTTTACGTAATTTCGACCGGGTATATTTAGAGGAGGCATAGGAAATGAGTTTAATCATACGCTCAATAATCACTATATACCATTGATGCAATTCTTGTTCATTGTCAAACCCGTTCTTAATTAACTTGATTTTTTCTTCAGGATAGTAAACCAAGGTTGCAAATTCTTTTATCTCTTTTTCCGTTAATACCTTTTTATAAATGTCTTCGATTTTCTCTTTTACCTTCCCCGAGCCATTTCTTAACACGTGCTGAAAAGCTTGATACTCCCCGTGTAAATCACTAACAAAATGCTCTGTCCCCTTTGGTAGATTAAGGATGGCTTCTAGATTAATAATTTCAGTAACTACCTTTTCCTCATTGTCATATGTTTGTGCCAGTAAATCTAGGTATTTTGTATTCACAAGTTAGCATCCCTTTCTTTATTCGTCTTAATGTTACGTTAAAAAGATGCATTACTTTATCGTTCCATTATATATAAAATTATAAAACGAATAATATTTTTCGATTGTATTTAGTTTTAATCTAAAAGAATTTTCTTAATTATATATGATATTACCATACTTCTCCTTATGTAAGAATACTAAAATTTTGGGACAAAGGGACAGGTTCCTTGTCCCAGTGATCATCTGCGACACTCCCCCACAGTCACAAACTATTAATAAAAAATAAACATATCTCCTCTACAGTGTTACAATTAATCTCACAATATATCTATTTAACTACAATTCATCAATTCTTGATAGGAGTGTCTGATCCGTTGCAACAAAGAGAAAAAGTGATTATCATCGGCGGCGGTATTGCCGGTAAACTTGCTGCTCGTGTCCTTTCTGATTTTTTCCAAGAGGTTATTATTTTAGAACGAGATTCTGAAACAACTACGCCAACTCCTAGAAAGGGCGTCCCGCAAGGCAAGCATATCCATGCCCTTCTCCATGCGGGGGAGCATGGGCTTGAAAATCTATTTCCAGGCATTAGCGAACGCTTTCACTTAAATGGAGCAATAAAAATCAACTCTACTAAAGACCTAGCATGGTTTCATCACGGAGTTTGGAAGTATCGCTATGATGGTGGTTACACAACCACCTTGCAAACTCGTCCCCATCTTGAATGGCATATTGATCAATTCATACAAAAAATCACAAATGTTGATGTGATGTATAACCAAACGGTCAAAAAGTATATTTATAACAACAAGGATAATCGAATCACTGGGGTTGAAGTGATAAATGGAACACATAACTTGACCACTCTTACCGCAGACCTGATTGTAGATGCTAGTGGGGCAAGCAGCATGTCATTTCGTTGGTTAAAGGAACAGGGAATCCATATCCCGACTGAAGAAGTGAAAATTGGTTTGACTTATGTGAGTCAACTTGTTGAACTTCCATCCATTAAAAAGAGGGATTGGGAAATCAAACTCCTCTACCCCAATCCCCCTTCTGAAAAAATAGGTGGATCTCTTTCAAAAGTAGAGGGCAATCGTTATATCGTCACAATGATCGGATATCATGACGAAATTAATGAGAAAGAGCTGCTGAAAAAGGATAAGGGGCTCCTTGAAATCGCTCGTAAACTCCCAAAGCCAGATATCTATGAAGAACTACAACATGCAAATGTTTTATCTCCTATGGCCGTTTACCGTGTACCAAACATCCTATGGAGAAAAATCGATAAGGGGCAGAAACTCCCTGATGGCCTTTTGCTGATTGGCGATAGCCTATGTAGAATCGATCCTTTTTTTGGTCAAGGGATGAGTATTGCCGTACTGGAGGCACTCGCTTTACAAAAGTTGTTGCAAAACCAACATCACTCTCAGCAGAAATTGATTCAAGCTTTTCATAAAAAAGCAGGAAACATCATCGCTCCCATCTGGAATATGGTATTAACAGAGGACTTTCGTTATCCAGCTACGAAAGGAAAAAAACCTCTAGGACTTTCTTTGCTCCAATGGTATGCGAAAAACGTCTTCCTACTATCGTCACAGTACCCGAGTATCTATGATTCTTTTATAAAAGTCATGAACTTGACCCGACCGATAACCGAATTAATGCGCCCTACAACTTCCATCCGTGTCTTAACAAGGTGGACAAAGGGCCATCGTCCCAGCGAAAACAAGCCAAAATAGCGACAGGCACCTCCCACATTATGGAAGGTGCCTGTCACCTATATACCCATATAAAAACATATGTCCATACCTTTTTACACCCAATTGATGAACAGTTGTTTGAAAATTTCTTAAGAACAATGCCTGATACTATTTACCGTATAAAAGGATATATCAGTTTCAAATGAAATCCGGATACCCTTCTATTTCAATATTCTTATGGCATGCACCTACATACCAATTCAGGTCTAAAGATGAAGAATACACTTGTTTTTATCGGAGAAGATTTAGACCATAACAAACTGCGGGTTACCCTTTCTAATTTAGAAAAACAATCTGTCAGCCCTTGATTGGGATGATCTAAACAAAGAGGAATTAGAAAGACAATTTAACAATTGCATAGCTCTGTCTAAAAAGCAAAGGGGACCCTTTGTTTTTTTACACCCCGAACTGAAACAAACGTATGTTCCGAGTTAAACACCTTCATTATGCTAGACTACCTACTTAAAAGGAAGCAAAAGATCCTCACTATAGATTCAATAGGTTTTATGCTCATTCTTTAACAAAAATAGACCTTGTCCCAACCATTTTTCCATCCATCTCATACATATGTAAGTGTAAGATCATTTTATTAAAAAGAATTGGAGGTGAATGGAATGAAACTTTATTTAGATCCAGGGCATGGTGGCTCAGATCCGGGGGCGATTGGAAATGGATTAAGGGAGAAAGATATTGCCTTAGACATTGCTCTAAAAATACGCTCGATCTTAACCAATCAATATGAAAATGTCCAGGTAAAAATGTCCCGCACCGGTGACACGAGTAAAAGCTTGAGTCAGCGAACAAATGAGGCGAATTCTTGGGACGCTGATTTTTACTTGTCCATCCACTGCAATGCCTTCAATGGCTCAGCAAAAGGATATGAAGACTATATTCACACAAGCTTAGCCGACTCTTCAACGACAGCAAAATACCAGGATATCATCCATGCAGAAGTGATAAAAGTAAATCAGCTCCAAGACCGCGGTCAGAAAAAGGCCAATTTCCATGTACTGCGCGAATCGGCAATGCCAGCGCTTTTAACAGAAAATGGTTTTATTGACAATGCACAAGATGCCGCTCTAATGAAGCAATCTTCTTGGCGTCAAAAGGTGGCACAAGGTCATGCGAATGGGATTGAAAAAGCATTTAGTCTTATAAAAAAGCAAAATGATGACTCTAAAACAGATGCAGTTTACAAAGTAATCGCCGGAGCGTTCAAGTCTAGAGAAAATGCAGATGAGCGTGTCACATTTCTTCGCTCAAAAGGCATTGACTCGTTTGTTGTTACCCTTTCGATTTCAGGTGAGACATGGTACCGGGTTCAGGCTGGGGCCTTTTCAAACCGTGAAAATGCAGAAAAACGTTTGGAGGAAGTGAAAAGGACCGGCATTGAAGATGCCTATATCCTTACTGAAAGCACAAGCGGGAACTCAAATAGCTAAGGTTCATCTGGATATTCAATCCTCGGGAAAACCTATCTTTCTCCAGAGCATATGAATCTATTTGTGAAAACGGTCAATCCTGATGCCATTGAGTTGGGGATGTATTACCTAACCTTCGGAGAATATTATGGAATCCGAGGAGATGTAGCTTTTGCCCAATCCATGCATGAAACAGATTATCTTCGCTTTACCGGAGTCGTGCAGCCAGAGCAAAACAACTTTTGTGGTTTGGGGGCAACAGGACCAAATAATCCTGGCGCAAGCTTTGAGACACCAAGAGAAGGTGTACTAGCCCATCTTCAACATTTGTATGCCTATGCATCGACGAAACCATTGCCCAGAAGATATCCATTAGTGGATCCACGTTTTGATTTGGTTGATCGAGGGTCTGCCACAACATGGGTTGGTTTAAACGGAAAATGGGCTGTCCCGGGCACAACTTATGGACAATCCATTTTGGACCTATACGGGAGAATGATCAATGGAGCAAGGCAAAATCTAGAAGAAGTCGAGAATGAGATCAAAAGGACATCTTCTTAGGATTTTGTCCTGTTGCTAGTTTTCACCACAACTTTACTAGTAGTCTAGTAATTTGTAAAAACTTTAAAGAAAGGATGATTCACATGTTTAGTTTTTCGGTTATTCAATTGGTTCGTCGAATGGGACATAAATTGGATAAAAACATACGAGAAGAACTGGTGCAAATGTATTCCCTTTTTCCTTCCCTGCCATGCTTTTTGCATCGCCCAGTTGAATTTTTCACCAAAAAGGTGAAAAAATTGCCACTTGTCATTGAGTTTGAAGAGAATTGTTTTGACCTTGGTGTAAATGATGTAAAGAAAACAAAATACCGCACACTCCACGAACACCCTTCCATTTCCTGCTGTTCCACTAAATTATCCGTTGAAGACATTGAGCATTTACTTAATACCTGTTCCCACATAAAAAAAGTCTATTATGACAGGAAAGTAACGGCCTTGCTTGATACCGCTACCCCCGCAATCCACTCCGACCAATTGCAGCAATCGGGATTAACAGGAAAAGATGTCACCATTGCGGTCATCGATACAGGCATTTATTCTCACCAAGATTTGCAAGGTCGGATTATAGGATTTAAAGATTTTATTAACAACAGAACGACCCCCTATGATGATAATGGCCACGGTACGCACTGTGCAGGAGATGCAGCAGGGAACGGAGCTTCATCCGGTGGAAAGTATGTTGGACCTGCCCCTGAAGCCAATTTAGTTGGGGTAAAGGTGCTAGATAAATTGGGTTCCGGTTCCCTTTCGACTGTCATATCCGGTGTTGATTGGTGTATCCAAAACCAATCACAATTCAATATTAACATTCTTTCCTTATCGCTCGGCAGTGATGCCCGGCAGTCTGCTGAGGACGACCCAGTAGTAAAAGCCGTCGAAAAAGCGTGGGATAATGGCATGGTTGTTTGTGTAGCTGCCGGAAACTCGGGGCCAACTTCTTCAACGGTTGCCAGCCCTGGAATAAGCCCAAAAGTTATTACAGTAGGTGCTGCGAACGACTATAACTCAGTCGACCGCTCCGATGATGGAGTCGCTGACTTTTCAAGCCGCGGTCCGACCATTGATGGTTTGATGAAGCCTGACCTTGTAACACCTGGCGTCAATATTATTTCGTTACGCGCACCAGGTTCCTTTCTAGATAAAACTAACGCCTCGGCACGTGTCGATACAAACTATTTTTCTCTATCAGGAACCTCCATGGCCACACCAATCTGTGCAGGTGTCGTCGCCCAAATGCTCCAAAACAATCCAAACCAATCCCCTGACGACGTGAAATTAAAACTTATTCAAGCCTGTGATGATATGGGACGTGACGAGTATACTCAAGGAAATGGGTATTTAAATGCTGCTAGTCTAATGTAAATGCAGATAAGACAACATTAGGACTGACTTATTCTAAGGGGCAAGCCAAAGAGATGGTGCCAATGCAAACCCCGAAGAATCTTGTATCACATTGTGTTCTATGGATAAGAAAAAAAAGAAGTTGTGACAAGCCACTAGTGGCTTGTCACATTACTTTCACTTCTTGCATTGCTATCTAATACTCTGTCTAGTTCTAAAATAACATCAATTAATTCTTCGGAATTATGATAGATTTCTTCTTGAGCGTGTGCGGTATTATTCCTTAATGTCTCGATATTTTTGAAAAATTCCTTACATCTTGTCTTCGATTCAAAGCCTAGTTGTTTCCTTAGCTTATCCGTCTTCACTACGATTGTTCCCTTATCAGCCAGTTGGGTATTATCCAATAAGGTTAAAGCTTCATTTTTTTCAATTCGAAATTTCAGCATTTCTTCTGCTTTTTGCAGCCTTTCCTCCGACAGCTTTTCTTTCCAACTTTCATCAGGATACGCTTCTCTGATGAGTGAAATTAACAGCATTTCTAAAAGAGAAATCAAACTAAAGGCCAGCATCCGAATAGGTTGTTTTTGCAAATCGGCAAAGGTCACAATCTTAGTGACTCTATTTTTTTCTAAAATAAAAAGATAGTTTTTATGGCGGAGAATCTCTAGCAATTCGATCAAAGAAGTGGAATCAGTGACCAGATCCCCCGAGTAAAAAGGCTGATAATTGTCCTCGATTTTCCCATCTGTCAGCTTTTCTCGCAAAACGTAACCGATTACCTTCCCATGATCCTGTACTCCAAAGATATCAAAGTCCTTTTCAGTCATTTCTTGTTTTATTGTGAGTGAAGAGTCATGGAGATTACATTGATAAAGATCCTCCGCAAGCAAGTCCACACTTAAGTTTTTTTCATATATAACCCTTAATTTCTCATACCCTTTATTGGTTCTAGCTTTCATTTTCCACCATTTCCTTCCTTCGTTTTCTATTTTACAAAGTTCGTGACCATTCTAAGGAAAGGAAAACCTCGTTTTGCGGAGACAAACGCACCGGTCCCCTTACGAAGGCTATGATTAATTCCTTTTCCACTTATGTATTTACTATCAACTATCCTCATAGTCAATCAACCATCAAAAACATTCACTTCTTAATTTTAACAAAATTTCAAGCTCAGCCCCTCTAATTCTCACATAAAGAGACAAGTCCCAGTGGGACAAAGGGACAGGTTCCTTGTCCCAGTTATTTGTTGGAAATAGGTTACAGGGTAAGGACACAGGGAATGACACCTCGTCCGGATGGGACATGGATTATCCTTATAATTAAATTTGAGATAGTCTTACTAGTGGATTAACTATTTATATTAGGGGCAAGGTCACTGGGACAGCAAACCCTGTGTCCCACTGAATTTTTTCTTGAATATAGTCTTTTTTCTAGCCCAACTGTAAAAACTAGAAATGAGATTCTGTTAGGGGGGATAGATGATTCGAACATTGTTGGTCGTTGTATTTATTTTTTTCATTGGGAGTTTTAGCTCGATTGCCTATTTAGTTGAAACGGAAAATCTCATTGTTTTTGATCATCAAATTATTACTTATGTACAGGGTTTTGAATCAGAAATTCTAACAGCAATGATGAAATTCTTTAGTTTTATCGGCGCTACCATTCCTGTCATTGTCATCACCGTATTATCAGCATTTTTCTTATATCGCGTCCTCCACCATCGTAGAGAAGTTCTTCTTCTGATTAGTACAATGGTAGGCTCAACGCTTTTAAATCTATTGCTTAAGTTTATCTTCCAAAGAACCCGTCCAGGTATAAATCAAATCGTTTTCGAAGAAGGATTTAGTTTTCCAAGTGGACATTCAATGGCCGCTTTTTCCTTATATGGAATGTTGACTTTCCTTCTTTGGCGACATATCAAAACAAGGGGTGGCCGTGGAACAGTACTAACTGTCAATTGTTTGATGATCGTATTGATTGGTTATAGTCGAATCTATCTAGGCGTTCATTACCCATCAGATGTCATCGCAGCCTATGCAGCAAGTGGATTTTGGTTATTTACCGTCATTTGGTTCTACCAATGGCTCCAAGAAAGAAGATTTAAAACGCTAGAAGCTGGGACATAGTGCACTGTCCCTATGTTCCTAGCGTAATCATTTTCACTTATACGATTGGTCTCAATCATTATTTCTCTACGTAGCCCCTTGGGACAAGGAACCTGTCCCCTAGTCCCTTGCTGCTCATTTAAACTCCATTTTGTTGATTTGCTTAAAAAAATAAAAAAGTCGGTTACCCATTTAGAAATTAAGGCGACGAACACATACCCCGCAAAAAGCAACCAGAAATTTTCCTTTCCCGAAAAATGAAATAATCCGAGCCCAACCATAAGCGGTTTCATGATAAAAGCTAGCAGAAAACATAAAGGGAGCATCCACAAATAATAATTCTTGCCTCTGTTCAGGATGTATTGGTAATAAAGCATATAAATGACCGGTACCAATGAGGCATCCAGCGTAACACTAGAAGGAAGGAGCGGGAGTAGTTTATAGGGATAAAACCATATTCCTCTTTCAATCCCAACGATATCGGTGTAGGCAAAAAACACGTGCACACTATACCCATAGAATCCAAGAAGGAAAACTTTTTTCCGGTCAATAAAGAGAATTAGGATAATAAGTGGAATAACAAACATAGCAAGGACCACCCAAACCTGCCAATGGGAGAAATTAGAGAATCCCTGCCAATATTCAAGTATTCTGTTATTCTGTTCCACTTCTGCTTTTATAATCTGATCTATCCGTTCCAGTTGACCATTCTTCACTATGTCTCCTCCATTTTTCTTTACTTTCATTCATTTATGATAGGTATTTGTAGGTTGCCCCTTCCTTTAGGGAATTTTCCATATTTTTTACAAAAAGGACAAAGGGACAAGGAACTTATCCCTTCGCCCTGAATGAATAAATTGGCTTTTGTTCAAACTATTTACTAATTGTTCCTGTACGAAGAATTTAATGGATAAAAGTGGAGGGAAAAACATATGCCAGAAACACCATCTATCACCTCGTCTGAAATTGGGGCATTATGGATGACATACCAAGAAAAGACAATGGTTTTGCGTATGTTAGAATACTTTATTGAAAAAGCAGACGACCAAGAAGCAAAGGACATCATGAAGAATTTGTATGAGGAGGTCGATCCTTATACAGAAAAAATCGTCACTATTTTTAAAAATGAGGGTGTTCCAATCCCCATCGGATTTACTTCCAATGATGTAAATATCGAGGTCCCTAAGTTGTACGACAATGGATTCGATATTATGCTCATCCGGATGATAAAGGAAATTAGTATGGCCATGCACACTTTACATATTACTGTGTCCTATCGGGATGATATTGTGATGATGATGAGAGAACTTACGATGATCACACAAAAATATTATCATCGGTGTACGACTTACTTGCTAGAAAAAGGGTTAATGCCTAGGTCACCTTATGTTTCAGTAGAGAAGGAAGTAGAATTTGTCAAAGATACAAACTATTTAAGTGGTTTAAACCCCTTTGGCGGTAAAAGACCTTTAACCACGGTAGAACTCGCGAACATTTATCATGCGATTGAATCAAATGCTGTTGGTATGACCATGATTTTGGGGTTTGCTCAATGTGCGGATAAAAAGGAAGCTAGTAAATATTTTTCAAAAGGCGGAGAGTTGGCAAAAGGAATCATTAAGGAAATGACTGAGGTCATTTTACAAAATAATATCCAAGTTCCTAACACCGCTGGGGGGAATATTACCGACTCTAAGCTTGCGCCATTTTCTGATAAAATCATGATGTATTGTGTGAGTCTGTTTTGTGGTTTTTCAATGGGTGGAAACTCTGTTGGCACAGCTTTTAGCCTCCGAAATGATTTACCAGCTAAACTTTCGATTTTCATGAAAGATATATTTGAATACGCCCATGAGGGTGCGAAAATTATGATTAATAATGGGTGGATGGAAGAACCTCCCCAAACCTTGAAACACAAATAGAGACAAAGGGACAGGTTCCTTTGTCATGACGATGATTTCACAAAAACAAAAGAAGCAAAGGAGGTCTGGTCCCTTTGCTTCCCTTTGCTATACAATACCGGTTAAAGTATATACTAAGATGATGAACGCTACCGCAAGTGTTTTTATAATGGTGATGGCAAAAATATCTTTGTAGGCTTCCTTATGCGTTAGTCCCGTTACAGCAAGCAGGGTGATAACGCCACCATTGTGTGGAAGAGTGTCCATACCACCGGATGCCATCGAAACAACGCGATGCAGAACT
The DNA here is from genome assembly GCF_044803185.1 of Mesobacillus maritimus. Lineage (GTDB taxonomy): Bacteria > Bacillota > Bacilli > Bacillales > Cytobacillaceae > Mesobacillus_B > Mesobacillus_B maritimus_B. The sequence continues at coordinate 1,553,488 of NZ_CP085225.1, read as the reverse complement.
TCTGGTGGAATATTGAATTGAGCAGCTGCAGCCATATACTTTTCAGCCATTACACCTAGAGCAATACTCATTCCTCCTGATGCAGATCCCGTAACACCCGCTAAGGTGGATGTCGTCACAGCACTATTGACTAGAGGATTGGTGAAGGCACCAGAGATTCCATGTTGAACAGCAGCAAAACCTGGCAAAGCTGCAATGACGGACCCAAAACCATATTCTGATGCGGTATTCATGGTTGCTAATAAAGATCCACCGATTCCGACATTCAGGTTTTCTTGGAAATTCGCCTTCACTTCTTTGAAGTTAAGGGCAATGGTCGATACAATTCCGATGATCAGGGCCAATTCCACGGACCAAATCCCCACAACAGAGGACATATTCACTGAGCCAAAAGCTTCTAACCCAATCTTTGAAAAATCAAAACCATCTGCGTACCATTTTGGAATGGAGACAGAGAAATATTTATTCATGACCCCGATTAATACAAGTGGTAGAAAGGCAAGCCAATCTTTTGCACGAACAGCGTCAAACGACTTCTCTTTGTTCGGTTCAACCTCATTTATTTCAACAGCGAGACTTGCTGCCATTTCTGCTTCTCCGGCTTGTATTTTACCAGAGTAACCTTCTCCAATAGTAGCCGCTTTACGACGACATCTCTCAAGATAAAACATCCCGACGACAATCATAAAAACGGCCCCGATGATCCCTAAAGTAGGCGCGGCATAGATATCTGTTTGAAAGAAAGTGGTTGGAATGACATTTTGAATTTGCGGTGTACCTGGTAATGCATCCATGGTAAAGCTGAAGCCTCCAAGTGCAATCGTACCAGGAATAAGACGCTTAGGAATATTTGTCTTTTGGAACAACTGCTTTGCAAATGGATACACTGCAAACACAACAACAAAAACACTAACGCCACTATAGGTAAGAATCGCGCACATGAGGACAATGGCTAGAATCGCCCGTTGTGCCCCTACCATCCGTATCACGAGCTTTGCAATTTTATTCGCTACTCCCGAAATTTCAATCACTTTTCCAAAGATGGCCCCTAATAGGAAGACAGGAAAATAGTTTTTAATGAAATCAACCATTTTCACCATAAATATATTAGAAAAGAAAGGCAATACATGTCCTGGTTCTGTTAAAAAGACAGCAAGTAAAGCACATATTGGTGCAAACAAAATCACGGAAAATCCCTTATAAGCCGCATATATTAATAATCCTAAAGACAAAAGAATCACGAGAATGTCCATACTACTCCCCTTTGACGACGAATGATTTCTACAACCATTTTTTTATAAAACACTACACCCCTATATAAAAAAACTTTTTTTCACTTCTTTCGCTAGGCTTGTGGTTTCTCTTTCCCCATAGCGTCAAATAATTGTGTGGATGATAAGGCATTAAACGGTAAGGATACATTGTGTTTAACTCCTTGGTTGTACGCCGCTATTAAGTCTTTGAGGAGAACGGCCAATGCAGTGTCCGCGGTCCATTGAGAGACATCACTCCAATTTCGCACCACCCAACTATCACCTGTACTCACTTGTAATAAGTTTAATAGCTCTTCTTGAGACACGTTATAATGTTTCGCTAATGTAAGTCCTTCTGCCACAGCATTCATGTTAATGCCTAAAATTAGATTATTAATTAATTTCGCCGCTTGGCTGTTCCCTGCTTCGCTACCGTAGTAGAATGTATGAGATCCAATCGCATCAAAGTATGGTTGGAACGATTTCACGATTGTCTCTGCACCAGATGTCATAATCGATAATGTTCCAGCTTCGGCCCCTGAAGCACCTCCACTCACTGCAGCGTCTATTAATCTCAAATCACTTTCTTCTTCAACCTTTTTGCTTAATTGATTCATTGCATCAGGGTCAAGTGTACTCATAACAATAATCGTTTTATCTATAGGTTGGGCCGATAATAGTCCGCCCTCTCCAAAGATAATGTCAACATTTTGGGCATAGTCCCGAACCATTGAGATAATCGCTTCGTCAGCTTGTCCAGCCACTTCTTTTAAAGTATCGACCATGGTAATTCCTTCAGCTTCTGCCTTCTCATAAACACCTCTAAAGGCATCATAACCGATTACTTCAAAACCAGCTTTCATTAAATTAACAGCCATTGGAAAGCCCATTGTTCCTAATCCTACAAATCCAATTTTTTTACTCATCATTCATTCCTCCGACTAGCTCTTTTTTTTTCTCTTACTTCTTGACCCAGTTTCCATCCTCTTGCGCATCAATCGGAAGGTTAAAGGTTTGGATGAAGATGGATAACATTTTATAAAAACCAATGACAATCATGGCATCTGCCAATTCTTCAGCGGAGAAGTGTTCAAGCGTGTGTTTAAATACAACGCCCGGCGCTTTGCCTTGTTCGTGGATAAACTTTCCAAAACGCAACAGGACCCGCTCACGTTCCACGAATACTTCACCATCATCAATGCGTTGTTCAGCGATGGCAATAAATTGATCTTCGCGTACGCCTGCTGATTGGGCAATGGAAACATGTTGTTCCCATTCATAATTGCTCCCCTCAGTAGCGGCCACCTGCAGAACAAGAAGCTCTTTGTGGTAATCGGATAGTGTAAGCTTCTTGAAAATGGCGTTGGTTAAATCAATGACTTCCTCGTATGTACCTGGGCTATACCCCAGCATCCGGAAAAAATTCACTTTTGTAGATAAACCTTCATACTTTTGCTTCACTCGCTCAGGCAATTCTTCGAAATTAGGATACTCAATATCAATCTTTGAACTAATTCTTTCATTACTAGACAATTTGTACCACCTCTTCTAATCTTTTATAAGGGACAAAGGGACAGGTTCCTTGTCCCAGTGTTTTTTGGGGACATAGGAACCCCCTGCCCCGACAAGGAACCCTCTATCGGATTGCGACTGAGACCAATTTGGTTTCAAGATAGTCTTCTAACCCGTAGCGGCCACCTTCTCTTCCTAGTCCGCTTTGTTTCACACCTCCGAATGGGGCTTGAACGACGAATGGGGCGGGGTCGTTTACTCCTACCATTCCATAGTCTAGCTTTTCGGAAACTCGATGTGCTCTTGAAAGATCATTTGAATAAAAATAAGAAGCTAGGCCATATTCGATATCGTTCGCTTTTTCAACTACTTCCTCTTCGGTACTAAAACGAATCAAGGGTGCGACTGGACCAAATGTTTCTTCAGAGGTGATTTTCATCTCTTCGTTCACATCTGCTAGGACCGTTGGCAAATAGAAATAGCCATTTTCATATTCGTTTTCTGTTGGCACTCTCCCACCGCAAAGAATTCTTGCCCCTTTCCCTGCTGCATCGGTCACATGGTCATGTGCTTTCTCAACTGCCTCTTGGTTCACCATTGGACCTACTTGAGTTTCTTCACTTAATCCATCGCCAACTACCATAGATGCTACTTTATCCGCAAAACGTTGGGCAAAGGTGTCATAAATTGAATCATGAACATAAATACGATTGGCACAGACGCATTGTTGACCAGTGGAAGCAAACTTACTTCCAATCGCCCCTTTGATGGCAAGGTCAATATCGGCATCCTCAAAAACGATAAACGGAGCATGCCCACCAAGCTCCATGGAAACACGTTTGACGGTGTCAGCCGATTGACGGATGAGCTTCTTTCCAACTTCCGTTGATCCTGTAAAAGAAATTTTCCGAACAACGTCACTCGCCATTAGTTCTCCCACAATGTCAGAAGAGTTCCCAATGACAAGGTTCACAACCCCTTCTGGAAGACCAGCTTCATCAAACACTTTGAAAAGCTCTAGCGAAGATAAAGGGGCCTCACGGGATGGCCTTAATATCACTGTACACCCTACCGCTAATGCCGGTCCCAATTTTCTTGCAGCCATGGATAATGGAAAATTCCAAGGGGTAATCGCTCCAACCACCCCAATTGGCTGCTTAATCACTGAAATTCTTTTATTTGCTGCCGAAGCAGGAACGATATCCCCATAAACACGACGAGCTTCTTCGGCATACCATCTAAAAAAGTCAATCGTGCTCCCGATTTCATAGCGGGCATTATGGATGGATTTGCCCATCTCCTTTGTAATCGTCTGGGCAAAGTGTTCCTTTTTTTCTTCCAATAGGTCAACAACTTTATGCAAATAGGCCCCTCGCTGTTCACCAGTCAAGCCAGACCACAATGGGAACGCTTTCTTTGCAGCGGTAATTGCCTGGTTTGTTTCTTCTTTTCCTACTAAAAATACTTGATCAACAAACAGACCGTTTGCAGGATTTCTAACTTCTAAGACCTTATCCGTTTCCAACCAGGTTCCGTTAATATACATTATTCTGCTGATCCCCCTTCTTGGTCGCGTGGTAACACCTTATTAAAAATATCGATCACATCTTCTTTGAATACCTTTCGGGGATTATTTGGAATGGTCCCCCTATCCTCCATCGCATCATGCGCTAAGCGATCAATCATTTCCTCGGTAAACTGCCTTCCTAAATAGCTAAAATCTTTTGGGATATTTAAGGATTGATTAAACTCTTTGAGTAAGTCTATTAGGTGTTCCGCAGCCACGCGGTCCGTCTCAAATGCTAAAGAAGGGTCAAAGATTTTCGCAATCTCTGCAAATTTTTGATCATTTGCGATTAGATTGTGTTCCATCACATAAGGCAATAAAATCGCATTCGCTAGCCCATGTGGGACATGATAGATAGCGGACATCGGATGGGAACAAGAGTGAACAAGCCCAACTCCGCCAAGACCAAAAGCCATCCCAGCAATGGTACTTGCTAGATGCACTTGTGCTCTTGCCTCAAGGTTATCAGGGTGTGCATAACTTGCTGGTAAATGCTCCTTGATCATTTTAATTGCTTGTAAAGCTAAGCCATCCGTGATGGGAGTGGAATGTACCGATGTAAAAGCTTCTATCGCATGAACTAAAGCATCCATTCCTGTAGCCGCCACGACATGGCGTGGAAGTGAATGGGTTAAGACTGGATCTACAAATGCAATCTTAGGAGCTAGTACAGGTGAAGCTACAACATATTTCCTACCTGCCTCATGATCCGTCACCACTGATACGTTCGTTACTTCAGAGCCGGTCCCAACAGTTGTCGGAATCGCAAACAGGATTGGAATTTCGTTCATAACTCGTTTTTTGCCACGACGATAGTCAAGGATATGACCTGGATGATTGACAACGACTCCAACGGCTTTTGCGAAATCCATTGCACTCCCGCCACCAACGGCAAGAATCATGTCACATGATTGACCTTTATACGCTTCCGCCCCTTTCATGACTGTTTCAGCATGGGGATTTGGCTCAATCTCTGAAAATAGTATGGAATGTATCCCGTTTTCTTTTAAAAGATTTTGTATTTTCCCAGGAATTCCAGCTTGAACAAGCCCTGGATCAGTGGCAATAAAAACGTTTGATCGATTATATTCTTTCATTTTTATTGGTAGGCTTTCCTCGACACTGTTTACTCCGAAAATCACATTTGTAGGTACAGCAGATTGAAAGGTTTGCTGACTTAAATACATAATATCCTCCTGTTCCACTCGGTTATTGTTTAATCGTTAAGGGGGATTAGGTTGAATTCTATTTTCTTGCCATGACTGTGACGCCGTTAAGGTTCATCCACTCAAACTACCATGCAGGTTTAATACAATCATTCGTTGGATGTATTTATTCATTTCCCAAATCACTGTACCGGCTCAATGTTTAGAGCTGGGAAGGAACGAATCCCAGCTCTGTTACTGCTACTAATCTATTTATTCCACGCTAGCGCCGACGCGGTTGAAAATAAATCCTTTAAACCCTAATTCATCCAAGGCCTTTCTGTAGTTCCCTAAGCCTCCCAGATAGAACATGACACTGTTCTTTTTACCTGGGATATTCGCTCCGAAAATCCATGATTCCCCCTTTGAAAACAGCGTTTGGTCGGAAATCGTTTGGCAGATCGTGACCCACTCTTCCTCTGCCTCCTGTTTTGGTTCAATGGTGGAAACGTCGTTTTCAACCATATGCTTCACAGTATCCGAAATCCATTCGACCTGCGTTTCAATGCTAGGCGGTAAGTTGGTAAAAGGACCGTTTGGACCAAGAATCATGAAAAGATTTGGGAAATTGGTATTCATCATGCCGAGGTACCCAGTTGGTCCATCTGCCCATTTTTCCCTCATTGTGATTCCATCTCGTCCGCGAATATCAATCTTCGTATAGTTCCCATCTACTGCATCAAATCCGGTCGCATAGATCAACACATCCAATTCGTGCTCGCCATCGGTGGTGCGCACTCCTTTTGGGGTAATCTCAATGATCGGGTTTTCTTTTACAGAGACAAGTGAGACGTTGTCTCTATTGAATGTTTCGTAATACCCGTTGTCACAAAGCGGACGTTTGGCATATAAACCAGTTGGAGTCAGTTTGCGTGCTGTTTCAGGGTCCTTGACAATCTGACTAATTTTCTTACGAATAAATTCAGCGGCCGCTTCGTTGGCTTCAGGATTTGTGGCAATATCACTGAAGGTTCCGAACATATAGCGGAAGCCTCCCCCTTTATTCCATGCCTCCTCAAAAACGCGCTCTTGTTCCTCTTTCGAAACCGAAACCGCTGGTACTGTGCTTTCTTCAAATCCGAAAGCAACAGAGGAAGATTTGACTTGTTTCCAAATCTCATCATAATGGTCTTTAATCTCAGCAAGTTCAGCTTCGCATTGAGGATGTTTTCCAACTGGCACACTGTATTGCGGCGTACGTTGGAAGACGGTTAAATGCTCAACCTCAGGGGCAATCGAGATAATGACCTGTACGCCTGTTGACCCGGTACCGATCACACCGACGCGCTTCCCCTTCAAATCAACACCTGCCCTAGGCCATCTTGCCGTATGGTATTGTTCACCTTGGAAGGTCTCTCTCCCCTTAAAGTTAGGGACATTCGTTGCTGAAAGAAGGCCAAGGCCGGTAACAATAAACTTCGCAGTTACAGTTTCCCCCTTGTCAGTGGTGACCTCCCAATAGTTTGTTTCTTCATTAAATACGGTTCTTGTCACCTTTGTATTGAACTGGTAACTGCGACGCAGGTCGAAACGGTCCGCAACATGACCTAAGTATTCAAGGATTTCAGGCTGTGTTAGATAATTTGCCTTCCACTTCCACTCTTTCAGTAAATCCTTGTCAAAAGAATAACGATAGATATAGCTTTCAGTATCGGAAAGGGCTCCCGGGTAGCGGTTCCAGTACCAAGTGCCGCCAACATCAGAGCCATTATCATAGGCACGTACGGTTAGACCTAGTTCATTGCTGAGCTTATGTACAGCGTAAAGGCCTCCGAACCCCGCTCCAACAACAACCGCATCGAAGTCCACTTCTTTTTCCTTATTTTTATTCTGATTGGATTGGTTCATCTTGTTTGCCCCCTTTTTCTTCTTCTGAATTTTTATATTGCTAAAAGGATCATTCCCTAGATTTTTTTATAGTGCTTTATACCAATCTGCAATTCTACGGATTTCCTCATCTGCTTCAGGAGCGCGTCCAGCTAAGAATGGGAAAACATGCTGCATGCCATCGACAACGGATAGGGTTGCTTGAACTCCCGCCTTAGTCGCGCGTGCTTGCAGGCGGCGTGCATCATCCAATAACACTTCCGCTCCACCTGCGTTGATGTAAAGTGGTGGGAAATCTTTGAAATCGGCGTGTAGTGGGTTGGCTAAAGGATTGCGAACCTTCGAGCCGTCTTCCCCGATAAACATATTAATCATGCCTTGAAGCAATGGAGCATTGATAAACACATCAGTGTCTGCGTTTGTCTCAAGCGTGCTACCTGTTAACTCCATATCCAGCCATGGCGAGAAGGCAATCACAAATCCCGGTAGTTCAAGACCTAATTCGCGGAATTTAAGCACGGATGCAACAGCAAGATTTCCTCCTGCAGAGTCACCAATTGTTCCGATATCCTTTGCTTTAATGCCGGACGCAAGCAGTGCCTGATACACGGAAGCTGCATCCTCTAATTGAGCTGGGAAAGGATTTTCTGGAGCGCGGCGATAATCCAATACCACAGTGGATACACCAAGTGCCTTAGCCATATGCCCAGCCAATTTACGATGGCTTGATGATGATCCTACAGCAAACCCTCCGCCGTGGGTGTAGATCAATACTTTTGATTTGTCACAGCCAATTGGAAATGCCCAGAGCACATCGACCCCACCTACTGTATCTGTTTTATATGTGACATCTTCAGGCTCTAACGTCGGTTTTTCCCATTCGTCAAAAAGACTGCGCAAGTCTTCGATTGTCATATTTGGATTGGCCGTCATGCGCTCGCCCCAACCTTGGTATAGTGCTCGTAGATAATCTGCTTCCTTTGATAGAGTTGTTGTTTTGTTTTCGATTGATTTCATCTTTGTTTTCCTCCCTAAAATTGAATGCGATTTCATTTTTTTGTATTCTTTGATGTCTCGCTTAAATTAAATGCAAGAAACGTGCCAAGTTGTTTTCCCAGGTGTTATCACGGTTTTTTTATTTTAATTTCGAAGATTGTCTCATTTTTAAGATAAACACCTTTGTAATAGGAGTAACCAGCCCTGTCCTGCTCAACAATTCCTATTTTTGCTACAGTTTTTCTCATTTTTGATACAGTTTTTAATAATGAAAAAAATATCGCCATTTTTTCGCCAAACAGCCGATTCCTTTTAATCCACTGGTCGTTTTTAAAAATAATCTCGAAGCTGAAATTTCTCGTTAAAAGGGCTCTTCAAAACCTGATATTGCTGTGGTTTCACGACAAAAAAGACGGGATTCACCTACTAAAATGGTAGTTGACTTCCATCTGAATAATAGGTAAGTTAATAATATTCGGACTATTGTAGAGGTGAGTAGAATTTGTTCCAGGTTCCTTTTTCAATCTATAAGCCGTTATCCAAAAATGACGCTACTCTACTAAGAAAAAAACACTTTGAAAAATGGGAGAATTTCTTCTTTCATTCATTTGAAATGGAGCAGCAGCCTGCGGAAATCACTGAAGTGAGAGAGGTTATCTTACAATCTTGGAATCGGAGCAAGGAATATGAAGATTTGAATCCGATGATACAAGGTTCAGTAAAAAATATCTCAGATGAAGAGCTTAAAATAAGGAAAGAGAATGAAGTTTTTCAATTAATACAACCCGTACTAAAACAGGCTGGACAAGAACTATCTAATGAGAACCATGTCCTCTTGTATTGTGATCGTGATGGGACCATCTTAGAGAGTTCTGGAGATTCGCGTGTAGCTCGTAATATAGGAAGCTCTGTAAATGCCAATAATGGGGCCCAGTGGTCAGAGCGTTGGGCTGGTACGAATGCCATTGGGACCAGCATGATTTTGAAACAGCCTGTGCAAATTTTTTCTTCTGAGCATTTTGCTTATAATTGTCATGAATGGGCGTGTTCTTCTGCCCCTATTTTGGACCCGCTTACAAAAGAACTGTTAGGAATTATCAATCTCTCGACAACTTCTGACAGTTTCCATTCGCTTACGATGATGAAAACGATTGGACTTGCGAATCAAATTGAAAGAATCCTCTTTCACAATTACTACCAGGCGCGCGAAATCATGCAAAACATTTATATTGAAAATATTAGTAAATGGAAAAACCAGATTGTGATTTTATGTAACTCCACAGGGGAAATGATTAGAGTAAACGATGACGCTCATGCCGATGAGCTCACAGCGTTAATGAGACTTACCGTAAAAAACAATGAACTACCTATGAAAAAGGAATGGGAAGAGGAAGTAACCCTTCATAACAGTCCATATCGGGCACGATACAAAAAGATATATTGGTACGATCGATTCATCGGTTTTATCTCTATTTTAGAGAAAAAAAGTAGAAACAGTCCCTCACCCACTAGCCATAACCACTATGCAAAATACTCTTTTCAAAGTCTATTCGGGCAATCAGATTCGTTTAAAAGTAGCATTCATTTAGCTCGAGTCGCTGCTTCAAGTGATTCGAACGTTCTGATTACTGGCGAAAGTGGCACAGGGAAAGAGTTAGTGGCAAGCGCGATACATAAAGCCAGCAATCGGTCGGAACATCCGTTTATCGCGCTGAATTGCGCGGCGATTCCAAAGGATTTGCTGCCTAGTGAGCTTTTTGGGTATGTGGGTGGTGCCTTTACAGGCGCGAATCCGAAAGGCAGCATTGGAAAATTCGAATTGGCGAATAAAGGAACCCTTTTTCTAGATGAATTAGGGGATATGCCTCTGGAGTTACAGGTTCAATTGCTGCGGGTGATTCAGGAGCAAGAAATCACCCGTATCGGGGATAAAGCACGTATACCAATTGATGTGAGAGTGATTGCCGCAACGAATAAAAATCTTATCGAAGAAATTCAAAAGGCGAATTTTCGTAAGGATCTTTATTACCGTCTCAATGTCATTCAAATTGAGTTACCATCCTTGCGTAATCGTGCTGAAGATATTCCGTTACTGGTTAACAACTTTATTCAAAAGCTGTCATTAAAAAAACATCATGGTCCAAATGATGTCACTGCGGAAGCCATGGAGATTTTAAGAAAATATGCTTGGCCAGGCAATATTCGCGAGTTGGAAAATGTGATTGAATATGCCGTCAATTTTTCGACCAATGGGATCATTACACCTGAAGACCTGCCAAAACATCTTCATACAAAACCAACCTTAGCTATTGAAACAACAAAAGCAAACCCAGTCAATCAGGTTGAGGTCGAATGGATTGTATCCGTGTTAAAACGTGTACAGATGAATGTCTCAAAGGCGACAAAAGAATTAAATATGAGCCGAAGCACCATTTATCGGAAGTTGAAAAATATGGGTTATAATATTAAAGATTTGAAATAACCCCACCGTCTTCAACATTTTATATTTTAATAATTCATAGGAGTGATAGAATGGCCATTCAAATTCCAGAAGTTACATTAAATGACGGGAATCGTATCCCGGTAATTGGATTTGGTACATACCAGCTTAAAGGGAATGAAGGAGCAACTGCAATCGAAAATGCGATTAATAATGGGTATCGGTTAATAGATTCTGCTTATAACTATGAAAATGAAGGAACTGTCGGAGAAGCAATCCGTCGGACCTCGGTTCCCCGCGAACAATTACGGATTACTTCAAAGCTTCCTGGACGTTATCACTCATACAACGATGCAGTAACGACTGTTCAAGAATCGTTATACAGAGCCAATCTGGACTATTATGATTTATACATCATTCATTGGCCAAATCCAATACAGGATCAATATGTAGAGGCGTGGCAAGCCTTAATTGATGCAAGAAAATGGGGGTTAATTCGCTCCATTGGGGTTAGTAATTTCTTACCGGAACATCTGGAACGATTAGAGAAAGAGACCGGTGTGATGCCAAGTATTAATCAAATTGAACTGCATCCGTTCTTTAATCAAGAGGAACAGAGAAATTGGCATGAAGAACACGGGATTGTAACCGAATCATGGAGCCCATTATACCGCGCAGCTGAAGTTTTTAAGAATGAAACGCTTAAAGAGATTGCCACAAAGCATGGAAAGAGCATTTCCCAAGTTGTTTTACGTTGGCACTATCAAATCGGTGCAGTAGCCATTCCGAAATCCGCCTCACCAGTTCGTCAGGTCGAGAACCTATCCCTTTTCGACTTTACTTTAGACAACGAAGACATGGAGACATTGGCAAGTCTAACAAGACCTGACGGAAGAATAAACAACCAAAACCCAGCTGTTTATGAAGAATTTTAAAAGGTGGGACACAGGGACAGGCACCTTGTCCCAATGGGACCCTAAAAGAATAGAATGATATATTTATTGAGACACCTTAGCAATATACTTATAACAGAAATATACTAGTGGCAAAGTTTGCTAACTACGTGCCGACATTTGGGACAGGGAACCTGTCCCCTGTGTCCCTTTAATGAATATCAATTCTATCCCCGATACTTACCGTTCCAGGTTTTACTACCGAAGCATAAACTCCAAAGCTCCCAGCATTTTTTCTCACAATGGTTCTTAATACGTTTGGATCTTTTGGAAGGACGCCTTGGGCCAAGGTTGTCATTACACATCTCTTCGTTTCCTGAGAAATTTTGAGTTGTACACTGCCAATTGTTAAGGTTTTCCCCACCCAATCATTTTCTATAAAAGCTTCCGTATCCGGAACTTCAATAATTATATTAGGCCTGAACCTCCGTGCCTCAATTCTACTTTCCGGTGCCAGTCTCTTTAAGTAATTAATCGTTGAGGTTGTAAGAATATGAACCATATCAATATCAAAAAATGTGTCTTTAGGCGAGGTTCTTGTAAAAATCGTCCCCTTGTTATCGAGTTCCTCGATTTCTTCAGGAATATATCCCTCAAACTGTACATCTTTTGAGGATGCCGTTGATAAATGAACGTCTCGATTAAAGCTGTTTGAAAGCAATTCATTTTTATCTTCGTCTGTGCTACTAATCGAACGACCATCCGGAAAAGTAATTCGCACCTGCGGAATAGCATCATCCTTTTGAGGCGGATCAATAAAATTAGCCCGATATTGAAACATGTTTGGCCATTTTTGTGGATTTTTAGCATTTGCTAGTTTACCAGTTTGGTTATCGATTATTCCATAAGCTCTGTCCCCTAATAACCCTTGTTCCGTAATCTCGCATGCATTTAATTCCTCTCCCATCATCGATTTAACAGGGTATCGCCAAATTGAAGCAACCTTGGAGGACGCCATACCTATCACCCTTCCCGTATTTAATCAAGGCCTTTTTCATAAAGATTGTTGTTAAAATCCTAAAGCCGATTTTAACGCAAGATAAGCGATTTTGTACGTTATAGTAAGTTTGCAAGCTCTTTTCTAATGGTTAAAAAGCTATTTGCAGCGCACAAAGCTTAATCGATTGTATTTGTATCCTAAAAGCAACAAAGTGTGAGAAAAGCGCTTTTTTCAAAGACATCGCGAACAGTGCCAGTCTCTATTCGCAATGTTGAGTTCGAACTTCCCCATCTAGTGTGTATCTTCACCCAAATTTTTAGAGAAAAGAAATTATAATATTGCTTCTGCAATTAACTTATCAAACTTTCGAATATCCACACCTTTTTTCAGGTGAATTTTAATATGCCCTGCCCTGGTCCAAAGTTCAACCTCTGCATTAACATCAAGAAAACTTCCCGCATTCTCTGTTGACCACATATTGATGGATGAGTATGGTAGTGAATAAATTTCGACCTTCTTCCCTGTAAACCCCTGCGCATCTCTTACAATCAGTCGCTTATTTGTGAAGACCGCACTATCACGGAAGGTCTTGTACGCAGCGATTGCCTCTTCCCCTTCTACCAACAAATCATGAACATCATTTGGAATCGGACATTCAGAAACAAGTGTCCACTCTAATATCCCTTGAGTAGCAGCCATACATTTTACCTCCTTTAAGTTTCTCTAAACATAATTCCATTATATTACATCTAGATAGAAAGTAGAAATATAGACACAGGCACCTTTTCTCTACTAGACAAATATTCGCTTGCAATTTTTTTTATGGTCTTCGTAACGGAAGAAAGCTCCAATAGGACAAAGGTTACTAACTACCTAGAACCATCTGGGACAAGGGACCTGTCCCCTGTGTCCCTACCTATTCATCAAACCGTTAGGAAGGAACATTGAGATTTGTGGTATTTGAGGCAGATTTTCCTTAACAGAAGCTGTTTTGTTAAGAAGTCCAATGAACGCTTTTGCCTCTAACAACGTCATCTTTTGCTATAATATAAAGCGTATACATAATCAGATTAACAAAAAGGAGGGAAATTATGACAAATAGTCCCATCAAATGGGGGGTGTTAGGATTTGCCCGAATCGCCCAAAATTCACTTATACCAGCGATAGAAGCCTCGGATAACTCAGAATTTTATGCAATTGCTTCACGTGACGAGAGTAAACTCGAGGAATGCCAGTCTGAATTTCCATCAGTTTCGAAACTATATAATCATTATGAGGAGCTTTTGGACGATCCTGACATTCAAGCGGTTTATATCCCGCTTCCAAATTCCATGCATAAAGAATGGTCCATCAAAGCCATGCGCAAAGGCAAGCATGTTATGTGCGAAAAGCCGATTGCCCTAAACGCTGAGGAATGTATGGAAATGATTGAAGCGTCACGAGAAACAGGGATGCTATTAATGGAAGCGTTTATGTTCCGCTTTACTGATTTGGCGACAAAGGTAAAGAACATCGTCGATAGCGGGGAAATCGGGGAAGTGAAATTCATTGATTCCACATTCCGTTTCCTGTTGGATCGTCCGAATACGATTAAAGTCAAGCCGGAGCTAGGTGGAGGATCATTGTACGATGTCGGCTGCTATCCTGTCAGCTTTATCAATATGATCACCGAGCAACTCCCAATCGCATGCACCTCTCAAAGTATAATAGACAATGGCGTAGATATTCAGTTCTCCGGTCTGATGAAGTACGAAAGCGGCATGATTGCCTCTGTCCATTGCGGCTTCAATGCATTCAAAGCAACACATTCGGAGATCATTGGTACAAAGGGGCGAATCGAAATTCCCGACACGTTCGGTGGCCATGACGGTTTCATAACAGTAGTTACCAATGAAGGCTCCCGTGAAATCTCAGTCAGAAATACCGGTCAGTACGCGCTGGAAGTAACCGATTTTGCTGAAGCAATCTTGCATAACCGGAAGCCTTTAGTCACATTAGAAGAAAGCTATCGCCACATGCAAGTTATTGATATGCTGTTTGCTACGATGTAGTGGGACGAAGGTTCCTTGTCTTGAGAAAAGGAACCTGTCCCTCTGTCCTCCCCACTTAATTTTTATTCTGTATATTCAACTTTTTTCTCTTTTCCCCTTTCATTATCAGTTTCATAGATGTTACAATTTTACTTGTGAAATATGTGTACACAGATTTAATTTCACAAATTAGTCTAGATTCCTAAATCTTCACGCAAAGAAAGGGTGTTTTTCAATGCATTATGGAAGCAAAGGCTGGTATGTTGAACAGCTTAAACAGGCTGGCGTACGCACCTACGAAGAACGTAAAATTGAAAGGTACAAAAAACACGTTCTCGCTAAGTTATTAGAAAAAACTAAATAACATGAACAGTCGCAGCTCATTTTCTGAGCTGCGATTTTTAATTTCAGGCTTAGGATATAGGAACAGGCAGATTGTCCGTCAAGTTGTCTGTTAGTTTATTACTTTCTATTTATTTTTGGGACCGTCTTCGTAAGAAGATACAGATATTATAGAGACAAAATCTACCAACTAACATGGGAACTTTGGGACAGTAAACCTGCCCCCCTGTGTTGCTGTGGGACAGTGAACCTGTCCCTGTGTCCCTGCCCTATGTATTTCCTATTTATTTTCTGGTTAAGTGTACTGGCCTTTCTTCATAGTCTTTAGTTATGAAGGGAGGATAAGTATGCAGATTCATGTTGTACAACGTGGTGAGAGTCTTTGGAGGATTGCTCAGACTTATAATTCATCTATTCCTTCCGTTGTTCAAGCTAATCAAATAGCTGATCCGAATCAACTTGTCGTTGGACAGTCGTTGGTCATTCCGATATGGGGAAGTTTTTATTGGATTCAACCGGGGGATACGCTATGGGCCATTGGGCGAAGGTTCGGAATTCCTTATACTACAATCGCTCAAATGAACCGGATTAACCCTGAATCCCCTTTAGCAATCGGACTTCGCCTTTTTATCCCACCCACTCCTAAAAGAAGAGCAGAAATCAATGCCTATATAGAACCGAGGGGATCTTCGGTGAGCCCGGCTTTACTTAGTGATGCTAGATCAAGTGGTCCTTATCTCACTTACCTTGCTCCTTTTAGTTATGAGGCTAGAAGAGACGGTACTCTGCAGGCTATGCCCTTACAAGGAATACCTGAGATTGCACAAGAAACAGGCGCTTCATTGATGATGGTGGTGACCAATTTAGAGGGTGGCCAATTCAGTGGAGAACTTGGGAGAGATATTTTACAAAGCCGTGGTGTTCAAGATTTATTGCTAGATAATATCATTGCAGAAACTAGGCGTGTTGGCAGATATACCGATGTACACTTTGATTTTGAATTTTTACCAGGAGATCAACGGGAAGCCTACAATAATTTCTTAAGAAGAGCAGCATCAAGGTTACGGAGTGAAGGATTGTTAATCTCTAGTGCGCTAGCGCCAAAAACGAGAGCCGATCAGCCTGGTCAGTGGTATGAAGCTCATGATTATCGAGCACATGGTGAGATTGTCGATTTCGTTGTCCTGATGACCTATGAATGGGGTTATTCTGGTGGCCCACCAATGGCAGTCTCCCCTATTGGCCCTGTCGAGAGTGTCCTACGGTATGCCTTAACAGAAATGCCCGCTTCTAAAATTATGATGGGGCAAAATTTATATGGATATGACTGGACCCTACCTTATGTCCAAGGTGGCCCTTATGCCCGTGCGGTTAGTCCACAAAGAGCCATTGAACTTGCGAATCAATATCGTGTTTCAATCCAGTATGACAACCAAGCACAAGCTCCACACTTTGATTATGTAGATGAACAAGGTAGGTCTCATAAAGTTTGGTTTGAAGATGCTCGTTCTATTCAAGCAAAGTTTGATCTTGTAAAACGGTTAGGATTGCGCGGAGTCAGCTACTGGAAATTAGGTTTAGCCTTCCCACAAAATTGGTTATTAATTGCTGAGAATTTTGATGTTATAAAACGTTAATGTAACGGTTGGACACTATTCTATTTAAAAGATGGTGTCCTTTTTCATTCAAAAGATAATTTTTCATCAGATTTGTAGCACACTACCAAATATTATTTTCATGAGAGGAACTGGTTGATAATGGATTATATTAACAACTATGAGCTAAGAAAAATAAATCCCGCTACCGACGAATATACCCTGGTGGTTTATTTAGACAATCACTTAACAGAATTTGCAGATGAATCCGGTACCGTTCCGAAAGCAAAAGAAAACTTAACGACAACCATAAAACAGATAATAGCCGTTCGCTTTCCTACCATTAAAATCACAATGGTCAAAGTCATGATAAGTGGAGCGGTCATTACAACTATTCCAATAAGTGAAAATCTGTCAACTGTTCATGCAGCAGATTCAAATGGTCCAACGGATCAGGTCCCCGATTCCTCCATTCACTACCATGTGGCATTCGGGGATTCGTTATGGACTATTTCTAGGAAATTTAATACATCGGTTGAGCTAATAAAACGAGCGAATAACCTTAAAACAGAAACGTTACAAGTAAATCAACCCTTAATCATTCCTAAAGCCATTCACACGGTAGGAGTTGGGGATTATTTAACCGTGCTGGCTAGAGACTATCATGTATCGGTCGATGCAATTAAAGAGGCAAACGGGTTAGTCGCAGATTCAACAGATCTTGGGCAAACGTTGATTATTCCTATTCTTATTTCATCTGCCCAATCAAAACCAATTAATTCTCAATCAGAAGTAAAATCAAGTACTTACACCGTTGTTTCTGGCGATAGTTTATCCGTTATTGGTAAGCGGTTCGGGACTACAGTTGAGGCATTGCGAAGTTCGAACAATCTATCGTCTGACTTTTTAAAAGTAGGGCAAACACTTAAAATTCCTACATCGGGTAATGCAGGTACAAATCAGGCACCTCCTATTAACACTGCTACGGGAAATAGCACGTATACCGTTGTTTCTGGGGATAGCCTATCCGTTATCGCCAAGCGGTTTGGGGCTACAGTTGAGGCATTGCGTAGTGCGAACCATTTATCTTCTGACTTTTTACAAGTAGGGCAAACGTTGAAAATTCCTACATCAGGCAGTGCCGTTACAGATCAGGCACCTCCTAATAACACTGCTACGGGAAATAGCACCTATACCGTTGTTTCGGGGGATAGCCTATCCGTTATTGCTAAACGGTTTGGGACTACAGTTGAGCTATTGCGAAGTGCGAACAATCTATCTTCTGACTTTTTAAAAGTAGGACAAACCCTTAAAATTCCTACATCAGGTAATGCAGATACAGATCAGGCACCTCTTAACACTGGTACGGAAAATAGCACGTATACCGTTGTTTCGGGGGATAGCCTATCCGTTATTGCTAAACGGTTTGGGACTACAGTTGAGGCATTGCGAAGTGCGAACAATCTATCGTCTGACTTTTTACAAGTTGGACAAGTGTTGAAGATTCCTACTAATAACACGCCGAATACCCATTCTTCCCCCTCACCAGAACCAGTCAAGGAAGAAAGAGCTACCTTTGTCTATTCTGTTCAATCTGGAGATAGCTTGTCTGTGATTGCGAATAGGTTTGGGGTTACAACTGATGCTATCCGTACAGCTAATCAGTTAAAAAGTGATGCCTTACAAGTCGGCCAAGCATTGACCATTCCAAATGGCATAAATGAACCAGCTAAAACAGGAGCGAACACGGTAACGTATAGAACCCATACCGTCAAATCTGGCGACAATATTTGGGATTTAAGCGTACGTTATGGGATTCCGCAGCAGGAATTATTGCGCACAAATAACCTAACCACAAAAAGCAGATTATCCGTTGGGCAAACTCTGAAGATTCCAGTTCACAATATTGCAGTCAAACCTGTTGTAAGTGCAAAGCACGGGGAATATTTGGACTGGGCGACCGAGGCACAATATGTCTTTGCCATTGGGAAAACAGCTAAAGTAACAGATGTTTCAACAGGAAAAAGCTTTAACATTAAACGAACCATCGGAGCGAACCATGCTGATTCTGAAACCGTAACAACGACTGATTCGAATATTGCTAAATCCATTTGGGGAGGATTTTCTTGGACCCCTCGAGCAGTCAACGTGGAAGTGGACGGAAGGAAGCTAGCCGCAAGTATGAGCTTTTACCCGCATGAAAGAGAGTATATTAAGAATAACGGAATTACAGGACACTTTGATGTTTACTTTGGAAACAGTACAAGACATGTTGATGGGAAAGCAGACGCATCTCACCAAGCACAAGTTGAAAAAGCCGCAGGGATCCGCTGATATAAAAAATGATTCGAGGGGACGGTTCTGAACCGTCTCCTCAACTTTAAATGCAATCACATTAGCTGCTTCTATTACAAGTTGTTCTATGAAAATTTCTAGGGAAGAAGCAATAGGTACGTCCCCTGCTTCCTAAGAAGATCCTACTCCTTGAAAGGGGAAACATTTGAAAGATCTGTGAACGATTTTCCTAGGTAGTAGGTGTCGCTAACCAGAAAATAGAGGGGATATTCTGATGAATACAGGGTTTTGCCCCTCTATTTCGGTTCATAAATGAGATTTGACGGGTTTTATTTGAGAAGCGTTCAAACTTGTCCATCTATTCTAAATATTTAAACGAGGTGCTATAATGATGTAAAAGGAGTGGATTTAATAATGAAAACTGTAATTGTTTACTGCTCCATGTATGGCACAACGGAAAAAGCCTCCCATTTATTAGCTGATTGGCTTGAAGGAGAGGTTGAGATTGTTGACTTAAAAGAGAATCCAGATTTCGAACTAAGAGATTATGATTCTATCATCATTGGAGGCTCCATCCATAGTGGGACCATCCAGCCGAGAGTCACAATCTGGATGAAAAAACACCGAGACATTCTCTTAACAAAAAAAATTGGGCTATTTCTCTGCTGCTGGCATGATGGTTTTACAGCATTGGATCAGTTTAATGCCGCCTTCCCTGAAGAATTTAGAGAGAAATCAATCGCGAACGGAATTTTCGGTGGAGAATTACCCATCAGCAAAATGGGCTTCATCGAAAAACAAATTGCAGAGTACATTTCAGGAGTTACCACAGATACATCCCATTTAGATTTAACCGCCATCATGAGTTTTGCGAAGAAATCGAATCAAACCATTGCTTTAGTTTAAACAGGGACACAGGGACAGGTTCATTGTCCCACAGTCTGCAACTAACTAGGACGACATACCATGTCCTCGTTTGTGCCTTAAATAAATAATCGCAGTTCATTATCTGAGCTGCGATTATTTATTTCTACTGGGGGACTCCGTATAAAGGTTACGAACTATGTGGCAATCCTTGAGACAGTGAACCCCCTTGTCCTTTTCATTCATCTAATTTCACCCTGGAATTCGTCATGTATTGTTATTTCTTTCATTGTTTCTTCTATTTCTTTTATGTACTCTTCAAAAAGGTGGGCTTTTTCTACTTCGCCGAAGTTCTTTTTATCGATTGAATTTAACAGGGCAATTACCGCATTAAACTTTAAATCATCTAATGAAGGAACTTCTGAATTTCCGCTAATTTCTCCTTTTACAACAATCTGTCCTTTTTCATTTTCAAGACTAAAATTAAAATTATGGATCGTTCTCTCAGTCATGGCTAATCCCCCTTGTATAGGAATACTTAAAAAGTTAAAAGATTATCAAAAGGTAACCTTATCTTTAAAGTATCCTAAATCTCAGTTACTCAGTAGAAGTATTTCACTGTATCAAGAGATCGATTTCCTGTTTTTTAGGAATCTAGTGCAATTCACATGGATTATAGGAGGAGTTTTACTCTCAACGATGAATAGTTATGGAGAAAGAAAACAGGCGTCATAAAAGGGAGTTGAAAATATGTTTAGTAAAATAGGACAAATTATGTTGTATGTTGATAATCAAGATGAGGCAGTGCGTTTTTGGACTGAAAAATTAGGCTTTGTGATAGTATCTGAAGAAAAGCTCGACCAGGGATTTAGATGGATCGAAATTGCGCCGCAAAAAGACGCAGAAACAAGCATTATTCTGCACAATAAGGAACTCGTGGCTAAAATGTCACCTGAATTAAATCTTGATACGCCTTCTTTAATGTTTTTCACAGAAAATCTCGAACAATTGCACCAAGACCTTTCAAATAAAAACATCACCGTCGGAGAAATCATAACAATGCCATCTGGTAGAGTATTTAATTTTGCAGATAATGAAGAAAATTATTTTGCCGTAATGGAAACAAAGTAAATTCCTTGCGGGACACAGGGATGCGGGACACAGGGACAGGTTCATCGTCCCACTGTCCGATTCGAATTGGAACAGTGAACCCCTTGTCCTGTTTCATAAATGGTAAACAAGTCAAAACCCAAACGATTATCCTGAATTCTTTTAATATTTTTAATTCGCGCATTTTATTGACAGGCCTATTGAATTCTACTAGATTAATAGTGAATCATTTAACGTCAATGACGAGAAAGAGTAAGATAAGACCCTGTTCGACAGAGAGTCGACGTTTGGTGAAAGTCGATGAGCAAACCTTATCCGAAAATCATCTCCGAGATGCAAAGCTGAAATTAGTAAGCTTTGACGGATTTCCACCGTTACATGGAGCACGTATGATAGTACGTTGACTGAGCGCCGGATTGTTTTTATGAAACATCCGGAATATGGGTGGTATCGCGAGTACAAACTCGTCCCTGTTTAGGGGCGAGTTTTTTTATGTAACAAAATAAGGAAAGGGTGATCATGAAATAATAGACACCATAGTAGTTGATATGAAGGTTTAGGGTTTTATTTATATTTAAGACGATTGTAATAGATGTCTTCGCTAAGAATTAGGGAGTGTTAAAAGTGAGTAGAAAGAAAGTATTGTTTTCAGGATTTATGCTCTTTTCTTTATTTTTTGGAGCAGGTAATTTAATTTTTCCGCCTTATCTAGGGATGGAATCAGGCACCCATTTTGTTGCCGCGATTGCTGGATTTATTTTAACGGCAGTCTTCTTGCCTTTTTTGACCATTATTTCTGTTTCCTTATCCAATAATGGACTTTTATCCATTGGTGAACGCGTTCACCCTGTCTTTGGTCTGGCTTTTGCCATCGTTATTTATCTGTCGATTGGGGCCTTTTATGGCATCCCACGAGCGTCGAATGTTGCGTACGAGTTAGGCTTTATGCAAGTGTATAATGTTGAAGGGCGGTTACCTTTATTATTGTTCTCAGTCGTGTTCTTCGGCTTAACCTATTTAATTAGTATCAACCCAAAAAAAATTATTGACCTTGTTGGCCGGATTCTTACACCTGCCTTGCTTGGCGTTCTGGCAATCTTATTTGTACGCGCTTTTTTCACCTATACTTATAACGATGTACCACCCTCTGAGAAGTTCCAATCGACCCCTTTTCTTAAAGGGTTTTTAGAAGGCTATTTCACCATGGATGCTGTCGCTGCCCTTGCCTTTGGGATTGTCATCATCAATGGATTAAAAGATAAAGGGGTCACACAGAAAAAGGACTTAATACAGGGAACCGTCTATGCTGGCCTTATTGCCGCAGTAGGATTGACCGTTGTTTATCTATCTCTTAGCTGGATTGGTCGCGTACTCCCACATGACGGACCACTTGAAAATGGAGCAGAAATATTGGTTTTAGCCTCTCAGCAGTTATTTGGCTATGGCGGGAATGTGTTATTCGGAATGATTGTCATCCTAGCCTGCTTAACCACTACCGTTGGCCTTACTAACGCCTGTGCACGGTTTTTCAATGAGATTCACCCGAACTTATCTTATAAAAAGTATGTATTCATTTTCATTGCAATAGGGTTGCTATTTACGAACTTTGGCCTTGATTTGATTCTACAAATTGCCACACCATTGCTCGTTTTTATCTATCCAATCTCAATTGTGCTCGTTATCTTATCGCTATTTCAGCACTTCTTTGGAGAAAGTAAAAGGATGTATATCTTCTCCGTTTCAGTCGCAACCTTTTTTGCGTTTTACGAGGTGGTAAATTCTTTTAATCTTCAGATTGACGGACTAAATACTTTTCTTTCTTTCCTCCCTTTGTATGAAAATGGCCTGGGCTGGACGGTCCCGACCCTCTTGGCGGCTTCAATCGGCTATGCTATTGATTTCACCCGGTAGAGACACAGGGACAGGTCCCTCGTCCCACTACTACCTGATAATAATTGGGACAGTGAACCTGTCCCCTTGTCCCTTTAGGAGGATAAAAATGACGAATATTTTAATTGTGGATGATGATATAAATATTTTAAAGCTTGTAGAGGTTCATTTATCTGAAGCAGGCTATAATGTATTCCAAGCGAAGGATGGGATACAGGCGTTAACCCTCTTAAAAAAGAGTCCCTGTGATTTAGCTGTTGTCGATGTGATGATGCCTTATATGGATGGCTATGCGTTAACGAAGGAGATTCGACGTGAGTATGACATTCCAATCATCTTGTTAACGGCTAAAAATCAAATTGAAGACAAGGAACAAGGCTTTCAGTCTGGAACCGATGACTATCTGGTCAAGCCTTTTGAACCAAAAGAACTGCTATTTCGAATCAAAGCCTTGCTGCGTCGATACGATAAACAACCAGATGAATCGATTGTTAGAGTAGGCAATACGACTGTAAACAAGAAGAGCTACGAAGTTCAAATTGGTGATTGCACGATTCTTTTACCATTAAAGGAATTCGAGCTCTTGTATTTTTTCATTTCTAATCCTATGCAAGTATTTTCCCGTGAGCAATTAATTGAACAAGTCTGGGGACTGGATTATGAGGGCGATGAACGAACGGTAGATGTTCATGTAAAAAGATTAAGGGAGCGTTTTTCAAAATTGACTACCGATTTTCAAATTAAGACTGTAAGGAGAGTCGGCTATTTATTGGAGACAAACCGGCAATGAAGTCACTTTATGTAAAATTTGTGGTGTTCTCAATTGGAATCATGGTTTCCAGTGGAATCTTAGCTTTTTTAATCTCCAATACCTATTACCAGCAAAAATTAAAACCTGAAAACGACCAAAAAAACACAAAAATCGCACTAGATATCGCTGCGTTTGTTGAGGACCATCACAACATCAATTTCAAGGAGTACTTGGAAAATCTTTCAACCATCGGCTATCAAATTTACTTGGTCGATCGCTCAGGAAATGAATCCTATTTCGGCGCACCCTTCCGGGATAAAACGCTCTCGGCTTCCACCAAAGAGCAAGTACTAAATGGTGAAATTTATCATGGAATACTTCATTTTCCACAGGAAACCTTTGTGACAGGCTTTTTTGCCAATGAATTAAAAAATACGATTGGTGTCCCCTTGACGCATAACGGCAGCAACTATGCCCTTTTTATCAGACCTGATATTAAGCTTCTTTTTAACGAGATGCAGATATTATTTGCCTGGCTACTAGCTTTAATGACTTTCATTAGCATCGTGTTGGTACTGATTAGTACGAAATATTTAGTGAAGCCAATCTCTAAATTAACACTTGCGACAAAATCGCTAGCAACCGGAAACTTTCATGTTGACCTTGATAGCAATCGTCGGGATGAATTAGGCGAACTCTCGCAAAGTTTTTTCCAAATGGCGCGTAAATTAGAGCAATCGGATGAGATGCGAAAGGAATTCATCTCCAACATTTCGCATGATATCCAATCCCCCCTATCTAATATAAAAGGGTATACCAACCTATTGGAGAAAGAATCACTGAGTTCTATAGAAAAATCACACTACATTTCAGTCATCAATGATGAAATAAGTCGGCTATCTTCTTTAACGAAACAATTATTGCTGCTTGCCTCCCTAGATCGTAATGAAGATATTTTAAAGAAAAAAACATTCAATGTTGCCCAGCAATTAAAGGAATTGATTCGAAATCATCAATGGTTGATAAATGAAAAAGGGATCATGCTGAGTTATTCCCTCCCTGATACGGAAATCATCGGTGACCCTTCTTTATTGAATACAGTCTGGGACAATCTTTTAACGAATGCCATTAAATATAATAAACCTGATGGCAGCATTGAGATTTCGATTAATAAAAATGAGGAATGGATTACTGTAACGTTTAAGGATACAGGAATCGGGTTGAGTCATCAGGAACAAGAAAGGATATTTGATCGCTTTTACCGAGCAGATATCGCCCGCACACGATACGTTGAAGGAACGGGACTTGGTTTATCCATCGTTGCTACGATTGTTACCCTGCATGATGGTCAAATTAACGTGACTAGCAAGGAAAACGAAGGAACCACTTTTGTTGTGAAATTTCCTCGTCGTTAACTTTATCGGTGTCAGATATTGCCTAATGGAATGACCCATTAGCATTGTCTGGCACTTTTTTTATTCCCCCCACCTATAGGCCATCAGTTATATCTGTAAACTTTTATTCATCCTCCGTTCATATTCAAGGTGTACATTTTAGAAAGATGTTCAATTACCATTCGGAGGAGAGTTTAGATATGAATAGACATAATCAACTATTGTTACGATTTGCTGGTGTCTTTGGGGTGATTGGGGCCGTACTTGGAGCACATATGGCTGGTGCTGGTTCCTATGCATTCCGTGCTGTTCACGCCCATATTTTAGTAGTTGGGTGGTTAAGCCTTTTTGCTTGGGCCGTTTTCTACAAGGTTTTTCAAACCTCCCAAACCATTCTTACGAAAATCCATGTGTGGAGCGCTATTATTGGATCTGTGGGTTTAACCGTAGGCATGTGGTTATACATGGTGAAACCTTTTAACCTTCCAGAAGGATTGACACTGGTCATATATATAGGTGGCGGGGTCGCATTGCTTGTCAGTTTTGTGTGTTTTTTCTTCATCACCATGTTTTACAAAGAAAAATAATTCACCATTTTATGTGTAGACAGTCTTATTAAAAAAACTGTCTATACATAAGAAAAGAAATTATTTTATACCACTAGCTATAAACATTGAGGCATCTTGATTCATAAAAATCCGTTCCCCATGATAGAATGTCTTCATTTCAATCGATTTAAATCCAACTTGTGATAATTTTTGTTTCAGATCTTCATGCGAAAATCCGTTATGTACTTTCGGATGATTGATTTGATCATTTTTGTCAAAATCAACAATCAATAGCTTGCCCCCATCATTTAGGATGTTGAACAATTCTTGTAAAATTTTATTCGTATCTGGAATATGAAGAAGAACTAATGACAGTAAAACGATGTCTGCCTTTAGTTCAGGCGTTCCTTGAGTGAAATCTGCATAAAGTACTGTTGAGTTGGTGATTTCCCTGTGAGAAATTTTCGCTTCCGCAACCTCTAGCATTTGCTTTGATGAATCCACCAACAACACCGATTCGACTCGATCTGTTAATTCTAAACTAACTAGACCTGTACCACTCCCATAATCAATTAAAGACTTGAATTTACAATCGCGTAATTCTGGTCTTATTTCCCTCACGATCACTTTCGCTAATTCCATTCTTTCTTCTGTATCATATCTATTGGCCATCTCTTCAAAAACGTTATTTTCCATATTCCACTCTCCTATAAAATAAGCTACATAATTGCCATTATAGCAAAGTTAAAACCCTTAAAAGCATCGTACAACACACATATTGTAACTTGTTATTCATCCTCCGTTCATATTAAAACTTTAGACTAAAGAGGTCAAAAGAGATTGGAGGAGATTCTATGAACATGGCATGGAAGGAAATGATAAGAAATAAAGTACGGTTTTTAATCCTTGGTTCAATCGTGTTTCTCATTAGTTTGTTAACTTTTATGATTTCTGGTTTGGCTAATGGCTTATCTCAAGATAATGCTTCATTGATTAAAGACTTGCCAACCGGACAATTTTATATGAATAAAGAGGCTGAGGAAACTTATAATCTATCGAGAATTGACAAAAGTATTCAAGATAAAATGTTCACAGAACAAAAAGATGCTGTTGCCCTTTCCATACAAATGGGATTCATCAATGATGAGGCTGGAAAGCAACGAAGCGTTGCCTTTGTTACCGCTACCGAATCAGAGCTATTTGCGGATGTGAAGGCTGGGGAAATTGTACTTGACCGCTCTCTAGAGCAAGCAGGAATTAAGGTTGGGGATAGCTTAACCAATCCTCAATACAGCAGCGAGTTTGTGGTAAAAGGGTTTGTGGACCAAAAGAAATATAGCCATGCACCTGTTGCCTTTATCAGATTAGAAAATTACCAAGAGATGTACCGAGTCGAAGAAATGCAGTTGGTTTTCATTCCAGGAGGAGATTCAGCACAAGCCTTCACTGGATTACAATCTTTCTCAAATAAGGAGTTTCTCAATACCATTCCGAGTTACAGCGCCGAGCAAATGTCTTTAAATATGATTGTCTGGTTTTTAATAGTGATTAGTGGCATGCTGTTTGCCATCTTTTTCTACATGATTAACGTTCAAAAAATGGGTCTTTACGGGATTCTAAAAGCGATAGGTGTAAAAACAAGTGTGTTGTTTAACATGATTTGGGCACAAATGTTGGTTATTACATCATTGGCCCTGGTTCTATCGGTCACATTAAGCCAAGTCTTTCATGTGATTGCCCCTAAGGGAATGCCGTTTAGTTTAAGCACTGAAACCACTCTGCAATTGTCGGTGGTCTTCCTCATGATAGGATTTATTGGAGCAACCCTGTCAGGGATTCAAATAAAAAAAGTCGCACCATTACAAGCGATTCAACAAGGAGAGATGTAATATGGCCGTCTTTACAGTTGATCAAGTTAGAAAAACGATTACGAATGGTCAAGTAAAGGAAGAAATTTTAAAAGGAATAAACCTCTCTCTCAGAGAAGGTGAGATCACAGCATTAGTTGGCGCTTCAGGCTCTGGTAAAAGTACACTGCTAACGATAGCAGCTGGGCTTCAACCCGCAACCGATGGAACCGTCCTATTCGAAGGCAAAAATATACTTACCATGAGTTCAGAACAAGTGCGGAAAATCCGTGCAAGCAAATTCGGTTTCGTCTTTCAATTTGCACATCTAGTTCCTTTTCTAACCGTAGCAGAACAATTGATGCTCATGCTCGATGTTGCTGAATCTACGCTAA
This sequence comes from Mesobacillus maritimus, assembly GCF_044803185.1. GTDB lineage: Bacteria > Bacillota > Bacilli > Bacillales > Cytobacillaceae > Mesobacillus_B > Mesobacillus_B maritimus_B. The sequence goes on along the minus strand of NZ_CP085225.1, from coordinate 1,525,734 downwards.
AGAAGACTGAACAAAAACAAGAAGTAGATAAAATTTTAAATTTGGTCGGAATGGAACATCGGAAAGATGCTTATCCTTCATCATTGTCGGGCGGAGAAAAACAACGGGTCGCGATTGCCCGCGCCATCATCCATCAACCTAAAGTTCTCTTCGCCGATGAACCAACGGCAAGTTTAGATTCAAGAAAGTCTCATGATGTTATGACGTTGATTAGAGATTTAACGAAAACACTAAATATTACTACCCTACTAGTTACCCATGACGAAGAAATGCTCTCTTACACTGATCACATCATTAAAATGAGCGACGGTCGGACAAGGGGACAGGTTCATTGTCCCGCCTAGGACTGAATCGTGAAGCCGAGGTATTCGGTACGAGGCACGCCCCGATGAATAAAGGTAAAGCATGGAACAGGTGGCTCCCCATGCTTCCTGACCCTTTTATGAAAAAAGCCTAGTTTCTCAATTTTATAGCTGAGAAATTGGGCTTTTTGCTTTTTAAAATAATTATGGCCGCTATTTTATGTAAAACTGATATTTAAATATATTTCTTTCGCTCTTCTTCAATTAAAGAAGCGTAAAATTCTTCTTCCACACCCGATTGGTTAAGAGCTTCCACAACAGGAGCAGTCGAATGATGCTTCTTCCACCTATTAATGAGAAAATATAACAATATAAGTACTAACGTTATTAACAGAAATGGAGTAATCCATAGACTAAGGTTAAAGCCCGATGCTGGTGGTGAATTTAAAGCTTGTATCCCTTGTTCTTTTACATAATAATCAATGATTTCATTTTTAGACATTCCTTTATTAAATAACATTTCACCGACTTCATCATAATACAACTGTTTCACATTACAATTCGCAATATTATCGTTGCTATGTCCCTCCATATTTAGCATTTCTACCGTTGCCACAAACTCAGGGTTTGTAAAATCGAATTCTTCCTTTACTGGCTGTTCTGCCCAACCCACTTGGGGAGCACCTAATAAAAGAATAAGAAAACCAAGAAAACCAAACATTCGCTTCATCCCTAGATCACCTCTATAGTTACTCTGACACCACTCGAATACCCCTTATAGTATAATTGTAAAATTATCCTATATTATCTTTTAGGAGTGACAATTTAATGACATTGGATTGCTGACAGCATGTCGCAAATGATACGATATGAATTTCGTCCCGCATTCTTCATTCCTATAGTTTCTTTGTAAGGACTTTTAAACAACTTTCATCCTGCATCAAATAAATCGCCCTCTTGTATACAAGAAAAGCCGAAATCATGAGAAAAATAGAGTTGCTTGCGTTTTCATTGGGAATGTTTCCGTTTTCCTGGCGAATGTTCCCGTTTTCACCAACATTGTTAAAATATGACTACCCTGCCATAATAATAATATAAGTTGGAAGGGAGATTATGCTGATGAAAAAATTAGTTGAATTGTTTAAAGAAGGCTTTCTAATGTACTCAAACTCTCAATACGGAGATGTTAACTGGCAAGCGAAAAGATATGAAGCAAGCTTAGTAGAAAGCAATGAAAAGAAAGTTTCTAGAACAAAAAATTTATATGAAATCAATTAACTGATCTTTTTTACATAGAAGATTGGTTTTTTTATATTTTAAAAACATTCCCTAACCAAATAATTGGAAAATTCCCTCCTAAAGGTTTGACAAGGTAATCAGGCAATCGATACTATGAGAATAGCATGTAATTTCCGACTAATGTAATTGGAATAAATAGTCAAAGAGAAACGTATAGTTATGAATGTACTTTGTGAATCATTTCGCAATTAACTATGAATGGATTGGAGTTTTTACCGTGAAGAGTGAGTCAAAAGAAAAGCTTTGGACGAAAGATTTTATCATGCTTTCATCTGCAAGCTTCTTCATCTCGATGGTTTTTTATTTGTTAATGGTCACGATTGCGGTCTATTCAGTGGAAACCTTTAATGCTTCAACAGGTCAAGCAGGCATTGCTTCAGGGATTTTTATTGTTGGTCTCCTTTTTGGCCGATTGTATATTGGGCGTAAATATAATGATTTTAATACGAAGCTCATTTTGGTTATGAGCTTGATCGCCATAATAGCCAGTATCTTTCTTTATTTTATTCAATGGAATATTCCCTTTTTATTCCTCACCCGGTTGATTCACGGATTCACCTTTGGTATCGCCGCAAACACATTGGCCACCATTATTGCTGTAGTCCTGCCCCATTCTCGCAAAGGGGAAGGAATCGGCTATTTTACAATGAGCATGACCTTAGCTGCAGCGATTGGTCCGTTTATCGGGGTCTTGATGTCCAAAAACGCCAATCACTTTGGGATTTTCTTACTATGTCTCATTCTTGGTCTCATCTCGCTTGTATTCATTTTACTTTCAAACATTCCAACTCTAAGGGTAAAGAACAAGCCTGGACATCAAAAACTACACTGGACGCAATTTTTGGAACCAAAAGCGATTCCTATTGCCATTGTGATTATGGGTATCTCCTTTTGTTATGGAAGTGTTTTATCTTTTATTAATCTTTATGCTTCCGAAGTCGATCTGGTCGAAGCAGCTAGTTTCTTTTTCCTCGTTTATGCCCTTGCTATTCTGTTCTCCCGGCCGATTACAGGCAAATTAGTCGATTCAAAAGGCGCTAATTATGTGATGTATCCTTGTATCTTTATACTGGCAGCCGGCATGTTCGTCTTGAGTATTGCCAGCACAAGCTTCCTACTATTATTAGCAGCTGGCCTCATTGGCCTGGGGTACGGAAATATTCAGTCAACCGCGCAAGCAGTAGCCATTAAAATGGTACCACCTGGGCAGATTGGGTTAGCGACATCGACCTATTATATCGGGATGGATGCCGCAAACGGATTAAGTCCAGCTGTATTAGGACTCATTATCCCGTTCCTCGGCTTCCAACACATGTACCTAGCCTTAGCCTTTTTCGCAATATTCATGTCCGTATTCTATTATTTCGCATATGGCCGAAAAGAAACGATTGGGACAAGGGGACAGGTTCATTGTCCCGCTAACGAATGAATACGGGACATAGGTTCATATTGGCCATGTCCTTTCAACACAAAGGGCGTGTGTTCCCCGTTTCTCCAGTAAGAAACGAGGCAGAAAGCAACCTTATTCTGGAGCTGCCCACCCCTTTTATTTCACTACTTATCATTCATTTATTCTTTATAATCAATACAAGGCGCATGAAAATTCATGCGCCTTTTTCCCGTCCCTATTCTCTTAATAGCCATTGCTGTTCGAAATCAATTCTGTTTAATGGTTTGCTAAATAGATAGCCTTGCATTTGGTAACATTTATTTTTAATCAGGAATTCTTTTTGATATTCTTCTTCAACGCCTTCAGCGATCACTTGCAAACGGAGGCTTCGGGCGAGATTAATAATCGCCTCTGGAATCTGAGCGTTGTCATAGTTTTCTTTTATATCCTGAATAAAGGAACGGTCAATTTTCAGACAATTAATCGGCAGATTCTTTAAATAGCTCATTGAGGAATACCCTGTCCCAAAGTCGTCAATCGAAACCGAAATGCCATAATCCTGTAATTCTTTTAACGCTTTAATCGTTTCATTCATATTATAAAGCAGTGTGCTTTCGGTAATTTCCACTTCAAAGTGGGTAGGATCAAGCTGACACTCGCTAAGAAAGTCTTTTACCTGTCGAACTAGTGCCGCAGGGTCCTGGAATTGTTTCGCTGAAAAGTTGACAGCTAAGTTGAGCGGAACTTCTCGATTGCCATTCCAAATACGAACTTGGCAACACGCTTGTTTCATGGCAACTTCCCATAAGCGATGAATCAACCCAGTTTCCTCCGCAACGGAAATAAAGACATCTGGTTGAACAAACCCAAGCTCCTCATCCGTCCAGCGTAACAAGGCTTCAACCCCTGTTAGGACATCTCCACGAGCATCAATTTTCGGCTGGTAATACACTTCAATCTTTTCATTCGTGATTGCTTTTCTCAAGCGGGCCTCGACCTGGTACCGATAATTCTTCTCTTTCGTAATTTCTTCATTATAAAGAACTACTTTATTGCCGTTCTCTTTCTTCGCTGCATACATCGCGCCGTCGGCATAAATCATCAGCGTCTCTAAATTGTCTGTATGCTTCGGGTACAAAGCGATGCCACAGCTCGCATTCACATTGACCTCATTTTCACCGATTACATACGGCTGACTGATCGTTGTAATAATTGAACGCGCAACAGACATTATTTTCTCTTCCTCTTGTTCGTTCATTAAAATAATGAACTCATCCCCACCTTGTCGTGTTACAACAGTATTTTCTTTCGATAAACAGTTCTCAAGCCTTTCAGCGATTAAAATGATTAATTGGTCGCCTTTCGCATGACCCAATGTATCATTAATATCTTTAAAGCGATCGATATCGATAAACAGGACAGCGATGGTCTCACCCGTCTCTTGTGCACGATTGATTCGATTCTGCAACTCCTCTTGGAAAAACCTTCTGTTTAGTAAACCTGTGAGCGGGTCATGGTAAGCTTGGAAGCGAATGACTTCCTGGCTTTTTTCCAAGTCATTCACATAGTTTTGTAGTGATTTAGATAGAGCATTTACATTGTTTGAGAGGTCCCCCAATTCATCTTTCCGGTTTAATTCAATACCGCCTCCAAAATTGCCACGGGCAATATCATTTACTCTTTCGACAATATGGCCAATGGGATTGGTAATGGACCGTGAAAAAACGAGACTTGTCAGTAATACCAATAATATAAACGGAATGGCTAAAAGCACGTGGTGCAGCAATTCATTATCTAGTTCATTTTGAATGATGCTATAGTCATACGTTAAGCCGATGACATATGGATCTTCTTGTTCCGAAAAAATCGGAACGAAGGTTTTCGTCACCATTTTCCCATTCACTTGCTCTGTATAAGACCGAGTTTCCCCAGCTTTCATAACCGTTTGGACCATTTTTGCATCTTGGGCTTGATTCTCATAACCATAAGAGCCATACCAAATCGGTTGATCGGAAATCCGAATAAAACTATTGCCATTTTTATGAACCATTTCCGTTTCTTGGCCAAAATTCTTCGGATTAAACACCGTTAGTTCAAGAACGCCTTCTAGATTTTTCTCAAAGCGTTCAATGACATTTCCAGGTCCAAATTGCTCCTCGTACTCTAGTACCTGATTATCACGGAAATAGGGATTGATCATATAATTGGTCGTCCCGTCATAATAATAGCCCCATTTATCGGTATGGTCCGGATTACTAGCCGCTTTTTCAATGGGGCCTGTCCAATAGCCTTCCAGTGCTAACCCTTCTTCAACAGTTACCGGCTCTAAGGCAAATAACTGTTGGAAAGCATCGTACCAGTAAAGCCACTCTTTTGTAGACATATTGATTTCATTCGGGTCTGAGGAACGAACCCCAATGATGTCATCTTCCGTTTGCGCCAATAAGGTAATATGAGAGACCATTAGTTGGTCAGCCAGTTCTACCAGCTGTTCATTAGTGACATCCTGATAATCAGGTGCCAATGCATTTTGGATGGCAATCGAAGCGGTTCTCAATTCCCTGCCTAAAATGTCTTCCACATAGAGGGCGCCTTCTCGTGAGTTTTCAATTTGATAAGAAATTTCCTGGATAATCAATTCTGTTTCACGTTCATTGTATTCTACTAACTTCTCTTTTGAGCGAAAGTAGTGTAAGGTACTATTCGCGATTACAATACACAGAACCATCGTTGTGAAAATCAAGGGAAGTTTCTTTTTTATTGACATCGTCGATCCCTCCTATTATAAAAATCTAAGTAGCTATTTTTAGAAATGTTATAGTCCAATAAATTAGAAATACTAACGGGTCAGAAATTATCTTGAAAACAGGTCATTGCCTATGCACCAACACGGTCTGCGTAGACCTATTTCTTTTCAGAAAGGATTGAAAGACACTCATAAACTGATCATGCTGGTGAGCATGGGCCGCATGTCCTGCATTCTTCAGTTCCCGATATTCAACATGCGGGATCAACTGATGTAACGATGTCAGGGTGCTTTTAAACAGTTCATCATATTCCCCCATCACCCATAAAATAGGAAGATTAATTCCAGCTAACGCAGATTGTGAATCAAACTCAAGCTGGATGCGCAAAGCTTGCTCAAAGATACCTGATTCCAATTGCAAAGCATAGGTTTGGTAAATTTTTTCCGAGTCTTCCGCAAGAAATACTGAATTGGGATTGAGCAGGCTTGCACAATATTGAATCCACTTGTCATATTCCCATCGCTCTTTCACTTCCAACACATGTGCCACATTCCGATGATATTGCGCCGGAACCTTGCATAAATAGCCGCCCACAAACGTCATACTCATCACCATACTAGGGTACCTTTTCGCAAAAGCACTAGCAACAATACACCCAAAGCTTAAGGTACATAAATGAGCTTTTTCTATATTTTCGTTTATAAAATGCGCATAAAGCTGATCCAATAAAAACTCTAAAGAAAAGTCACTATCCGCTAAATCATCGGGATTGTAAAAATCATAGGCAAAACAGTTATACCGACTCTTTAACGTTTCCATTTCCATTTTAAAAGCATTCTTATTCCCAACAATCCCATGCAAAAAAATGATTGTTTCTTTATCCATATTTTCGACACCTTTCGACATACCTATCAAAAAATTTTATCACAAATTTACAATGTATAGGTAGCTTTTTTTGGGACAAGGGGACAGGTACATTGTCCCACTTGTCTTGAAGGTGCCAGTCACTTTCTAGTTGAAGGCCACTTCCTTTTCATCCCAAAAAGCACCAACAAAAAAACGCAAAACTTGTCAAATATCCCCTCATTTTACCGATTTCCTGAAAAATAAAAGAGCAGAATCACCCCCACCCTGTTGCGAAAATCTCCTATTCTATTGATTTACAAACCGTTTGCCTGAAGGTGACTGATTGGAAACTTTGATTTTTGTTTGTTATGCTAGAAAAGTAGATAACTGAAAATTCGAAGTTTCCCGAACTGTGTTGGAAAGCTTCGAAAGGCTATAAGGAGGGAGTAAAGAAAAAAAACAATGACAAGAACGAAATAAATAAATTTACCATGAAAGGAGTTTTTATGGGAGATTTAGTAAATTGGCTGAATGGATATGTTTGGAGTTCTGCATTAGTTTATGCTTTTTTAGGATTGGGATTGCTATACACCCTTCTCACAAGGTTTGTCCAAGTCAGATACATGAAGGACATGTTATCACTAACCTTTAAACGAGGTGGATCTAAAGCCGGTGTTAGTTCCTTTCAAGCACTTGCGATGTCATTGGGAAGTAGGATTGGGACCGGAAATATAGCAGGTGTTGCGACGGCCATCGCTTTCGGGGGTCCTGGTGCTGTCTTCTGGATGTGGATTGCAGCCCTTTTAGGAAGTGCGACCTCTTTTGTTGAAACGACTCTTTCTCAGGTCTACAAAAGGAAAATAAACGGGAAGTACCGAGGAGGCACCCCTTTTTACATCGAAAAAGGTTTAAAACTAAAAGGGTTTGCTGTTGTGTCCGCTGTTTTAACATTAGTTGTTATGAGTTATTTATGGCCGGGGGTTCAGGCAAATACAGTGGCTTTAACCATGGAGAACGCCTTTGGGCTGTCGCCAGAAGTAACAGGTATCGTCATCATTACACTGCTTGGGTTTATTATTTTTGGCGGTGTCAAGAGGATTGCGAAAACGGCCGAAATTATCGTTCCTTTTATGGCGATTGGTTACATACTAGTTTGTGTTCTTATCCTCAGCATGAATTTCACCCTAATCCCTGAAATTCTTTCGTTAATTTTTACCAGTGCCTTTAACTTAAATTCGACTTTTGGTGGGTTAATGGGTTCAGCTGTTGCCTGGGGAGTACAAAGAGGAGTCTATTCAAACGGAGCCGGTATCGGCAGTGAAACCTTTGAAGCGGGTGCAGCGGAAGTATCCCACCCTGCAAAACAAGGTTTAGTCCAGTCCTTTTCTGTTTATATCGATACCTTGATCATCTGTCCAGCAACCGCTTTCATGATTCTGATTACTGGAATGTATGATGTGAAGCCTGAAGGGATGGCTCCAATTACCGAGAGGCTAGGAGATACTGAGCCTTCTATTTACACTCAGCTCGCCGTAGAATCTGCTTTACCGACCTTCGGATTAGGCTTTATGGCGATTTCTTTATTTTTCTTCTGCTTTACCACTCTTTTATCGTATTACTATAAGGCAGAGACAAATCTTGCTTATCTAATCGGTAACAAACTCAAAAAATCAAGCTGGCCAAGCTATATCCTAAAAATCACCTTATTGGTTGCGACATTTTATGGTTGTATTCGGACAGCAGATGTTGTCTGGGCATTGGGCGACCTAGGAATGGGAACGATGGCATGGATCAACCTAACCGCCATCTTATTTCTTACCAAACCCGCTCTCCAAGTGTTAAAAGACTATGCTAGACAGAAAAAAGCCAACAAAGACCCTGTTTTTAAACCCGCCAAACTCGGAATAGAAGGTGCCGACTTTTGGGAAGAAAAAGCCCGGAAGAAAGAGGATAGTTCACTCGCTTCTTAAGACAAGCAGGCCACTTGATATTTCTTGTTTAAGATTAGTTGTATTGAATAGAAATTAAACGTGTAATTGAAGTGCCTAAAGCATTGGCAGATGGGGATATAGGTTTAATTAAACGTTTGATTGATATCTTACAAGCTTCCTAAGAATTTAGGAAGATTCCCTTGTGGTTGGGTATGAGGTTAAGAGGATAAAAAGGAAAGGCACCCAGCAAATTTTTGGGTGCCTCCCTTTTTCATATTCACTTAATCGTTATCGTTGCTGAGTTAAAGTTCTGCGACGACTTGCCTATTGGATTGTAGTTTTTCTCAATGTTACCGGCAGCATCCACTGCGAACCAATTAATCGTCGTGGTCGTATCGACTTTTAAAGTTTCTGATGGTTCACGGGTTCCGGCCAATTGTAGCTTTGTTGATTCAAAGGTTGGACGGCTTCCATCCAGTGTATAGTAGATGGTAGCGGCTTCACTTGTTTCAAACGCAACCTCTACAGGTCCCGAGAATTTACCTGTACCTGGATTAGCCTTTGTGGATGGCGGCTGTTTGTCTTTTGAATTATTATAAGCTACTTTCATTAGTCCGATTAACCCATTGGCGAATTCCATTGCTTCCTCATGACCTTCTTCAAATGAAGGTTGGAATCCAACTGGTCTCCATCTCTTTGCTTCTTTATCCCATAAATCAGCACCCACCTCAAAGTTCCATGCGTAAATGCCTTTTTCATACCAGAGGTAATCAGCAGAATTTCCCGCAGCCGAATAGAGAACATCTGGAATTGGACCTGTGCGACTTGGCAGAATTACCGTTCCTCGATGGTCTTGAATGTCATTTAAAATTAAATCTGAAGCAGCCCAGTAAAATGCCTCTTCCCCCGCTGATGGACGTGGCAATGTTGTACGGTTTGGATCATAAGCGCCAGGAGACCACATAAAATATCCACCATAGCTATGGATGTTCATGGCAAATTTTATATTTGGATTTTGGTCAGCAAGCCAAACTAGATTTCTTGCCTCTGGCTCTGAGTTTTCTTCAGGACCAGCATACGTTCCACTTGTACAGTTTGTTGTTGAAGCTCCTACAAAGCCATCAAACGCTGAGCCTACAGAGTGGTTACGGTTAAGGTCGACGCCCCAATTATTACGGACTCCTGAATCTGATAGTGTTGGCCCACAGTGATTGGTCATATTTTTACGTTGCATATTGAAATCATAAAAACTGTAGTTCGCTCCATCAGGATTCACCGAAGGCACAAGGAAGATATCTAGGTTATTAACCAACTGCTTCGTTTCACCATCATGTGCATAGTTCCGAAGCAAGCGCTCTGCTGTCTCAATTGTAACTAGTGGAGTAACCCACTCACGAGCATGCTCCTGTGCGTAACCTAGAACACCAGGCTTAGAACCATCACGGTGTTTACCGATACGGATGGCTTTGACTGTCATCGGTTCACGTGAAATGTTTTCCGGAGCATTTAAATTATCTGTTAATTGGGCCGAATTTTCTTGTACTACTCCAGCGCCTGCATTCCCACGATATGTAGTCGCAGTAATGAGGCCACTTGCACCGCTATTTAGTGCATTAACCACCTGCCCAGCTGTACTAGTAACTTTTCCTTCCCCGTCGGTAGCGAGTTCCACTAACACATTCTTGCCTTCTACACTCACCTCAAGATCAGCGTTTTCCGTTCCTGGATTTTCAAATTCTATAGTTATATCATTTCCACCCTCATGTCCCCATGCCTGTGAAGAGACAACAACAGCAGTATTGGTGGTGCTTCCAATTGTTGCTTGAGCCAATCGTCTGTATCCATTTGTCTGATTTGGCATTTCAATAATTTCAACCAAATCTGGAAACTCTTCAGCCAGTTTCTCGGCTCTTTCATATAGCTCTGCAGGGTCCATATAATGATCAATAAAATCGGTTACATAGTGTTTGTTTGGGTTTCCCGGCTTGTCCGCACCTAACCACTCTGTTACCGAACTAGTTGCAGTCCCCCCAAGATTACTTTCAATTTTCACCGAAGAAGGAATGGCACTTACAGGTACCTCGAAATGGTGATAGATATACTCTCCGTAATCTACAAATCTTCTAAGCGTAGCACTTTTTTCTTCGCCATTCTCAGTCCATGTTGCTGTTAGCGCTGTACTAGCTGAATCTCCAGCACTAGTTTTCGCCTCCACATAAAGGAATGTGTCTGACTGATTTGTATAATGGCTTGCCCGAAGAATCTTAATGGTATCCTCGGAAGCCGCTAAGCTAGATTGCAATTGAGACACCGATTCTCTTTCCTTTACTCGCGCATTCCATTGCTGTTCTGTTATCAGAGTGTCTTTAACATGAATTCCATGCGCCTTTAGTTTCGCAACCTCGGATGGAGTCACGACTGCATCTACCTCTAACTTGCCGTCATGTTCATGAATTCTATGGGTTAAGTCAACCCCCAATTCCAGCAGCTTTTCCACGGCCTGTTCATTTGGAATCTCCAACTGAACGACAGACACACTTTCCTCCTTAGGTAACGGCAGATCAGGTTGTCCAACTGCTGTAGTTGGAGTACTAAACCCCGGTGCTACAACAGAGAATCCTAAGCCAGCCATCGCTGTTGCCACCATCACATTCCTTATCCAGCTTTTTTTCTTTTTCATAAAGTTACTGCACCTCCCAATTTCCCCAAATTCTATTAGACCAACGTTATTATAGACAAAATATTATAAATATTTTGTCTAAACGGAAAAGATATAACAAAAATCGTCCTACAAAAAAGGCTAAAGGCCGAAAAAGGAATTATTATGCTGAGAGATTAAAAAATAGGTAGAAATTACCATTAATAAAGACACAGAAGAAATGACAGTATTGTGGCAATAAATCTACAGAAAGCGCAGCCTCTATAACATACGAACCATTTAGAAAAAATAAGAGCGCCATCCAAAATGTCGGTTATCATCTAGTAATGTCGAAAATGGCGAATGAAAAGTTTCAAATAAAAGGAATTCTTCTCTAAAATATATATCGAGGAAAAATTTGGAATAACAAACAACTTATGCTATACTTTGTCTACCATTTGCTTTATTGTTTGCAAAAACCCCGTTCATTTTATTGAACGGGGTTTTTTGTGCGTTTTCCATAAAAAAAGACTCTGCAATGAGAGTCTTTTTTATCTATTTGGGTTATTATGCCTTTTGAACATTCGTAGCTTGAGGTCCACGCTGACCTTGTTCTACTTCAAACGTTACCTTTTGGCCTTCGTCGAGAGACTTGAAGCCATCGCCTTGGATAGCTGAGAAGTGAACGAATACATCGTCTCCTCCTTCACGCTCAATGAATCCGAAGCCTTTTTCTGCATTAAACCATTTTACTGTACCTTGTTCCATTAAACTATTTCCTCCTTGGTGCATTGCACGCATTGTGTTGTACTATCCTTGTTTGGATCTTCAGGCAAAAGTTTTAACACTTTATCAAGCCCTACGAACAAACAAAAATAATTCTTCCAAATAATAACAAAAAAAATTCTCGAATGCAAATTGCCTGAGGGAATTAATCCCCCTATCCTCTAGGATATGTTTTTACAAACGAACTTAAACATAAGTAGGCATAAAAAATCCGGCTGATTTTTATAAACCAGTCAGATTTCTTTTTCCGTAATTCGTTTTTAAGCATTGACCGTACTACGTGCCTGGACTGCATGCATTTTTTTCATGGCGAATCGAGCGATTGGCTGTGCTAGCAGCATTTCAATCCAAAAGGCGATGAAAAAGTTACGTGGCCAGTCGTAGAAGAATGTTTGGAATGGCTCCAAACTAATTTGTTTCATCCCAATCCATGAGCCGATAATTGTTAAAAGGACGGATAGGATCGTTACACTGAACAAAATTGTGAAGAGTACTCGCGCATTAAATCCATCCGTTGGGGACGTGAACTTCGCAACCAACTTCGTCACAATCGGGTTCACCACGAAAGGAACCAATACATCACACAAAGCCAGACAAACGGAATCACTTTCAAAGTGTTTAGATGCACCTCTTTACTAAACCCAAATTCAAATCCCATAATAAGAGGTGCAATCGTATTGACTGAAAGAATTGAAACGATTGCTAAAAATACAATAAATTCTCTTCCGTTTCTAGGTAATCTTGTTTCGCCCTGCATAATCGTCATCTCCAAAAATATATTTCAGACGGCAGACGTATCATGCGACATATATTTTTGGTCTGCAAAAGGACCAATATCTCTACACACTGATTTAGAAATTTTATCACTCTAGTTATAGGGATATCAAGAATTTTCTATTGGAAACCTTACAACGCTTACCGGTTTAATTCCCCATGAATGATTTTTCCCCACAACATCAAAAAGGTTTGTCTTTGGAATTACCTCTCTTCCTTCCATAAGTCCAGAAGCAATTTCTTACAGCTATTTTTTACAATCTAATGAATAATATAACAAAATATTAAAGCTCAAATTACAATTTATAAACACTGCACTAACTCCAACCTCAAATGTGGAACAATGGAATAAGTTAAAAATGAGGTGAGCAATATGAATCGGGACCCCTTAATTGACAATGCGAAGTTCTATCTGATTTTTTTAGTCGTCTTTGGGCATGTCATTCAACCATTTACTTCGGACGTAAAAGCGGTAGAAGTCCTTTATCACTGGATTTACTTGTTTCATATGCCGGCTTTCATTATGCTAAGTGGATTTTTTGCCAAGGGATTTTTGAAAAAATCATATATTAAAAATTTATCGAAGAAGTTATTATTACCCTATCTGATCTTTCATTTATTCTACACGTTGTACTATTTATTGATAGGTGTTACTGGTTGGCAACTGACTATTTTTAACCCGCGCTGGTCATTATGGTTTCTCATTAGTTTATTCTGTTGGCATTTACTGTTAATTGTCTTCAAAAAACTTACCCCACTGCAAGGTGTGCCAGTCACGATTGCACTTGGAGTGATTGTGGGATATATTGACCCCGTGGGACATACATTCAGCCTATCTAGAACCATCGTTTTCTTCCCATTTTTTCTAGTTGGGTATTGGATAAAGCAAGAAAATTTAGAAAAACTAATGACAAATAAGATGAAAATCTTTTCTTTTACAGCCATGTTCTTAGTAGCTGTCGGTTTACTATTTGCCCCCTCCTTTTCAGTTGATTGGCTACTTGCGTCAAAATCTTACCAATCAATTGGACATCCGGAGATTGGGGGAGTTATTCGATTAGGAATCTATCTTGTGTCCTTCCTTATGACGATGTGTTTCTTTACATGGATTCCGACCAAAGAGACAATCTTTACGAATATTGGACAAAAAACCATTTATATTTACCTGTTACACGGGATTTTCATTCACTTTTTTAGACAAAACGATCTTTTTAAAATTAGCACAGTAGTCGATGTAATCGTGCTAGCATTCGTTAGTCTGGCAATTGTTTGGGTCTTGAGTACTAAATACGTTCGGATGATTACCCAACCATTAATTGAAGCTAAATGCACCATGCTTAGAAGACACAAGTTCCTTGTCCCAAAAGGCTCTGGGGCGGAAAAATAAAAAAAGGGCCGTCCCCCGCTTTACTAAAGCGTTAATGCTTTATCATGCTGGGGGCCAGGCACCTTTTCGCCATAAAGTAAAAAGCCCAGAGCAAATACTCTGAGGCTTTTTGTATTCTTCTTATATGAATATAAAACGTAAGTTATTCCTACTTAGCTGGTTCCTCTACTACTGGTTTCCCTGTTTCCAGCAATACTTTGTTTCCACCTAAGAAAAGTGAAAGGATGAGGATCAATACGCCTGTTCCAACCAGTAGCCATTCGACTTTGATCACATCGGCCAATGGACCGAAAACTAGCATACCTATTGGCATCATCTGACTCTGTACTAAGCGTGATATGCCACATCATCGCATATTGAACCAATGCGGAACCTAAAATCGATATTGTTTGGCTACTGAAAAACAGAATAATGTTTCTTTTCCAATGTTCAAACCGATGTTTGCTTCCCCATTATTTCGAAGGAGTCATCTCAATACAAACACAGGGACGTTCTCGCGTTTCATTTGTCATTTTATGAACAGTTTGAAAATGAATTTCCGCTTTGGGAGAAAAACTATATTTAACCGCTGAATTAAAATTAGCTGTTTTGGGCGCCCATATTTTAGATTAGGTTATATACAAGCGTACACCTAGTAAAAGAGCTGAGACTGATGGAATTTCAACACCTCTTCGGTCTTAGCTCTTTCTATCAATATGAATCTACTACATACTGCTTACAATCTCTTCTGTCGTCATATTTGTGGCAATGTTGTTCATTGCATAGTTTAATGCCGCTTCTTGCCATTCTTCACTAATGGTTGAAGTTCCGTCTGTTGCAATGACAACATGATATCCATGATCTGCGCCATCTCTACATGTATGCTCAACGGCCATATTTGTCCAAACACCTGTAACGATGATCGTTTCAATGCCTAATCCTCGTAATAACGTGTCTAATGGAGTGCCGTTAAACGAACTCATACGAGACTTTTCGATGATAAAATCGCCTTCTTTTGGCTCTACCCCGTCAACTGGTGCAGCTCCCCAAGTTCCTCTCACGATACTTCCTGTTTCAGCAATGGCTCTAAAGATTGGAGCTCTATTCCCAATTCCTTTTGCACCCTTTTCAACGACAAAGTGATTATGGAAAACAGGAATTCCTACCTTTCTTGCTGTTTCTGCAATAGCTTTGATATTTTCAACAACATTTTGTTTTTCAGCATGCTCGACAGATCCTGAATTTTCAAACTTACCGCCTTTTGACAAATTGTCATTCTGTAAGTCAACAATTAATAAAGCTGTTTTAGTAGTATCAAATTTCATTTTCTCATCTTCCCTTTCAATGTTAACGAATTATTTGTAAACCTGTTGTTTGTCTTCATAATAAACTTTGATGGTCTATTCCAGTTTTTGGAACTTCTTTTAATAGTAGATTTTTAAATGGTCGTCTTATTCTAGGAATGCCTCTTGTTTAGAAACTCGTACCCTATCACTAGAAAAATATTTCTTAAAATATTTCTCCACTTTTATATGTAGATTCTTTTCATACCATCTTAAATGTCCATGTTTCTCAAATAATTTTGGCATTCCTAATCTCGCAGAACGTTTGCCCATCGCCCCATCCCCAATCGATAAGGTATCAATCCAAATATGGTCCGCAATTCCCTCCAATACTTTCGGAAAACCAGGGGTGAAAGGCAAAACAGGTGAGATTGAAGCTTGGGTCATGATTCCCGCTTCATGAACTTCTTTTAAAGCTTTTAATCGCAAGTTGATTCCTGGTGCATATGGAGCAAAAACTTGCTTGACGTCTTCCCTGTCTGTTTCAATCGTCATCGATACTAGGACTTTACATTTTTCCTTTAGGTTGACGATCAAATCAATATCTCTGGTGATTAATGGGCTTCGTGTTTGAATTTGCAGATAATCAGGTGGATGCTCCATCATCTCTTCCAATATCCCCTGGACGATGTTAGTTTTTCGTTCCATCGGTTGGTATGGATCTGTTGCCGAGGACATAAATATTTTCACCGGTTTGTTTTTTTCTCGTAGTTTTATGATTTCTTTCCGATAATTTTCTGCCGCATTTGTCTTGATGTCCAACCATTCTCCCCAGGGAAGATCTTTAAACTTTTGAATCGGCATTTCTCTCACATAGCAGTATCGACATGAAAACGAACAACCGCTGTACGGGTTTAATGAATGTGTGAACCCAACATCCAAATATCCTTTTGCTTCCGTAAGAATCTTCTTAGCTTGTATTTCTTTTATTTCAATCCCCATAACCGTCGCTCCCCTCTTACAAGTGAATGACATCAAGAGAAAAGCTCCTATGAAGTTTCATGTTTAGCAAGCCTTAATCATTGTTAAGTAAATGCTTTCGTTCTAAAAACTCTTTAGCAACACTGTTCGCCTTTTCCTTCTCTACAGCCACTTCATAATTCATTTTTCTCATTTCATCATCGGTAATTTTATCCGATAGTTTATTTAAAATTCCTGCTAACTCTGGATACTTTTCTACTGTCTCTTTCTTTAATAAAGGTGCTCCTTGATAAGGAGGAAATAAATGCAAGTCATCTTCTAATACCGTAAGATCATATCGTTGGATTTCACTATCCGTTGAATAGGCATCTACTACATTAATCTCTCCTGAATTAACAGCTGCGTACCTTAGTTCAGGCTGCATAATCGTTACCGTCGTGAATTGAATACCATAAAGTTTTTGAATCCCTAGGTATCCGTCTTCACGTTCTGGAAATTCTGGCGTGAAGCCTGCATTCATGATTCCTTCAAGCGGTTTTAAATCAGAAATGTTTTTAAGGTTATGTTTCTTTGCTAGTGAAGAAGGAACCGCTAATGCATAGGTATTATTAAATTTCATTGGCTCAAGCAAGACTAAATTCAATTTGTTTAATAATCCTTCTTTTGCTTGTTCATACACTTCGTTTCGATCCGTGCTATTAGGTTGTTCTTTTAATAGGTCAACAATGACTGTCCCTGTGAATTCGGGGTAAAGATCAATACTTCCAGAGGTTAAGGCATTATAGACAAAGGTTGTTCCACCCATATTTGGTTTCAGCTCCACGGAAAGGGAAGAATGCTCTTCAATTAGGAGTTTGTACATATTCATTAAGATTTCTGGTTCTGCTCCCATTTTTCCGCCTATCACTAGATCATCCGCTTGTTTAGGCTGGACAAAGGCAGACACGGTGATTACTAGAAAAGCTGCTACGATCACAGAAACAATGGAAATCAATGTTTTCTTAAAGGATAATTTTTCAAGCTGTCTTAGTAATAAATCAAAGAATAAAGCTAAGAGCGCCGCAGGAATAGCCCCTAATATAATGAGATCCATATCATTTCGACTGATCCCAACCGTAATTAAATCCCCTAATCCTCCTGCCCCAATTAAAGAAGCAATCGTGGCCGTACCGATGATGAGAACCATAGCGGTTCGTATCCCTGCCATAATAACTGGCATGGCAAGCGGTAGTTCTACTTTTAAAAGCAGTCTACGATTATTCATTCCTAAACCTTTTGCTGCTTCGATTAAGTTCGGGTCCACTTCTTTTATGCCAGTATAGATATTTCTTAAAATTGGCAGTAACGCATAGATCACAAGGGCAATAATGGATGGGACGGTCCCGATCCCTACAAGTGGGATAAGTAGACCTAATAGTGCCAATGACGGAATCGTTTGAAACACAGCTGTGATTCCAATGGCAATCTCCGCCGCTTTCTTCTTTCTAGTTAAATAAATTCCCAGTGGAACAGCAATAACTAACGCAAAAAAGAGAGCAATAAAGGAAATCTCGATATGCTGAATGAGACCGTCTAGTACATCGTCTTTTCGATTTAAGAAGGCATCATATAACCTATTCACTCTTTTCACCTTCATTCATGTCATTTACTAGATGCTGAATTATGGCTTGGCGATTGACAAAACCAATGATCTTCCCGTCTTTTTCGACCTCTATCTCGTCTCGTTCAGACAAAGCTCCTAAGGTTTCCTGCAATGAGCTTGTTACCGGAATCTTTAGCCCATCAAATGGTTGAGAGTGGGTTGGAGACAATACATTTTCCAGGTTAAATGGACGTTCCCTTTGGTTCGTCTTTCCAATAAACTCTTTTACAAAATCGTTAATTGGATGATAAATTAATTCATTTGGCGTCCCAACTTGGACTATTTCCCCATCTTTCATTATACAAATGCGGTCGCCTACCTTAAGTGCTTCTTGCATATCATGTGTCACGAAAACGACGGTTTTCTTGATTGCTTTTTGCAGGTTTACCATGTCATCTTGTAACTTTTCTCTGCTGATTGGATCAAGAGCACTAAAAGGTTCATCCATAAGAATGATTTCTGGGTCAGCGGCCAAGGCCCTTACCACCCCAATTCTTTGCTGTTGTCCGCCAGATAATTCACTCGGCTTTCTGTGTTTATAGGTTTTGGGGTCTAATCCAACCATTTCCAATAACTCGTCCACTCTTCTAGCAATCTTCTCTTTCTTCCACTTTTTCATCTCGGGAACAACTGCGATATTTTCTTCTATGGTCATATGAGGAAAGAGGGCAATTTGCTGAAGGACATATCCTATATTCCACCGCAGCTCATGAAGATCATAGTCACTTATCTTTTTCCCATTAATAAAGATGGTCCCATCCGATAAATCGATTAACCGATTGATCATTTTAAGAGTGGTGGTTTTCCCGCTGCCGCTCGGTCCAATCAGAACAAAGAATTCCCCTTGATTGATGGTGAGGTCAAAGGACTTAACGGCAGCTGTACCATCAGGAAACTGCTTTGAAACCTGTTCAAATTCAATCATTTTTATGCTCCTTACTACTTATTACGGATTCACAACGACAATTTTCCCGTTTGCTGTATTGCTTTCCATTAAAATATGAGCCTTACTAATTTCATCTATAGTAAATACCTTTGCAATCGGTACTTCTATCTGAAAACGTTCAATATGCTGAAATAAGTCGCTTAGCACTTTCTCTTTAAAGTTAACACCACTGTCAAACTGAGTAAAATACGTACCTGATGGAAGATCCATCATCGGCTCAAAATGATCGATTACCCATTCGCCGCCTAAAATCCCCGTCATGCAGAGGATCCCTTTTTCAGCAAGCATGCCCAGCGAATTTTTCAAGGTGACGGTTCCCACTAGTTCTAAGATTTTGTTTACCCCTTGTGGGAAAAGGGAGAAAAGCTGTAATTGAATTTCTTCATTATCCACTAAAACAAAATCCGCACCGTGTTGTTTTAATGATTCAAGTTTGGTTTTATCGCGAGTGGTAGAAATTACAGTTGCACCGATGCTTTTAGCCAATTGCAAAGCAGCTAACCCTACAGAACTGGTGCCCCCACGGATGAGCAGGACATCTTCCTTCTTCACCATCAAATGATTGAATAACGACGCATAAGCTGTATAATACATTTCAGGTATGGCCGCCAACTTGATCCAGTCCATCTCATTGTTAATTGGATAAACTTGAGAGGAAGGAATTAGCGCATACTCCGCATAACTCCCATCAAATTCACGTCCAAGCCCACCCATCAAGGAGACGACCCGCTGTCCTTTTTGAAAAGAACTGTCAGATGGGTCCGCAATTTCCCCGACACATTCAATTCCAATGATTCGGGGCAGTTTTACGGACGGAGAATCCCCTTGTCTGGTAAAAATCTCAGATCGATTAATGCCAAAGGCTTTGACTTTCACCAGCACCCAACCTGGCTTCACTTTAGGCATTGGGACTTCACGTACAGCTAATTCCTGTGCTGTACAGGGTTTTTCCAATACAACCGCTTTCATATAAAATAGTCCTCCTCTACTACGAATCTTAGCTTTGAAAAATTTTTAAGTATTGGTTGTAATCCTCGTTACTAAATACATTAAAAATGATACGTTCAAAAGAATTCGGATGGGTAGTTAACCATTCATCCACTGTCCTCACCGCAATGCTCGCAGCCTCTGGCTTTGGAAAGCCAAACACGCCAGTTGAAATCGCACAAAATGCGATTGTTTTGATTTCCTCCATTTCATTCGCTAGTTCCAAGCAGGATCGATAACAAGAGGCTAATTCCTCCTTCTGCTCTTCAGTTAGTTGAGTTCCTTTTGGAACAATAGGACCAACTGTATGCAGAACAAACTCTGCAGGCAAATTATATCCTCTGGTGATTTTCGCTCCGCCCGTTTCCTCTAACTCCTTTTGCATCAACATGATTCTCTCGCAGTCCTCCCTTAGCTGTGGGCCAGCGGCGGAGTGGATGGCGTTATCAATACAGGCATGTAAAGGTTGAAAACACCCAAGCATATATTTATTTGCGGCATTTACGATGGCATCTGCCTTTAATTGCGTAATGTCACCTTGCCACAAAATAAATTGATCTGAATGGGTAAAAGGGGGATCTGGAACGACATCTGAAACGGTTTCGAGTTGTTCTCCTTCCACCACCCCTTTTTCTTTTGATTCCGTTTGTAAAAGGGAATTTAATTTTTGTAGAAACTTAGAATCAAGAGGATGGGGTTCTCTTCGATTTAATAGACCTCTTAAAAGGTTTCGTTTATCAGCATAAGCACGAGGGATATCAAGCTTTTTTAGTTCATCCTTTTCTTTTAACAATGTCCCTACCAACTCGTTTACCAATTCCTCTTTCTCGCTTAAGTAAAATGATGATGGGGTGTATGGATCCCTTAATTGAATGAGAGATGAATATTCCTTTAATTTCAATTGTGGCATGTTCCTTCTCCTTTACTGCATGAAGGCTGATACAACCTGTTGCATGTCTTCCGTGAATGCAATGGTTCTGCCTTCAGTCTCCTCAAAGCCCTCTGGATGTTCTCGATTTAATCGGATTAACGTTGCGTTCTCATTGTGATACGTCATTCTTTCAAATGGATAACGAATAATTCCAGGTGTATTAAATCCAACCCCCAACTCCAGATAGACAACCTTCTTCCCCTCGGATTCCTGGAGGAAGTTTTTGTACAGCTTATCTGACTCAGCCCATTTCTCATCCTGTACAAAGTATTGGTTTTTCCGCAGATTCACATCCATCTCGCCCCCACAAACAGGGCATGTTGGAACAAGTTTCGAAGGGATTTTACAATCAGTGGTATTCGCAATCATTTCTTTCACCCATAGTTCGTTATCATATAATGTGTCATGACAACCTTTTTCACATTGCAAGTAACTGTAATCGCCCTGGATTTCAAATACTTTATCCGATGGAAAACCCGCTTTTACAAACTGGCTTTCAACATTAGTTGAGATTACAAAATAACTTTTATCCTTTACTAGCTGAAATAAATCGATGTACAACTTGGTAGCCCCAAGTTCATAACGGTTTAGAGTGATGTGTTTTGCCCAATAGGCCCATTTCTCCTCTTCTGTTTCAAACGGGTAAAAACTGGAGGTATAAAGGTCGGAAAACCCATACTTCTCAATAAATGGACCAAAATGATCCGTGAATCGTTTACCGCTATACGTGATTCCCGCAGCAGCAGATAATCCTGCTCCACCACCTAAAAGAATGTATTCAGCTTCTTCCATTTTCTTTTTAGCCATGCCTATTCGCGTCTCATAACTGTTCATCGTTGATTCTCCCTTTCACGATTGTCTTGACGTTGGAACTTCAATTTCACTGCAGAGAATTGACACCGCGTTAATGTAATCATAAAATCATGATAAAAGTCTTAGTTACTTTTGAAAAGTAGGCACCTTAAGGTTGTATAGTAACCTTTTAGTAACTATTGGGGGGATCATATGGATAAAAATAAAGAATTACCTCTTTGTCCTGTCGCAACTACCGTTGGATTAATAGGGAACAAATGGAAACTTTTAATTCTTCGCGAATTGTTGAGTGGCACAAAAAGGTTTGGGGAATTGAGAAGCGGTATCACAGGAATAAGCCAGAAGGTATTAACACAGAATTTACGTTCAATGGAGGAGGATGGCATCATCCAACGCCAAGTTTATGCCGAGGTTCCACCTAGAGTAGAATATTTTCTTAGTGATCTTGGGAATACGCTTAGACCCCTTATCGATGTAATGGCAGAATGGGGATTAGGTTATCAAGCACTGGCTAAAAAGAATTCGAATGAAACAGAATAATGGATGTTTCCCGACAATATTGCCTTTTGGGCGGACAATCCATTCAAAGAAGCACCAAGTCAAACGTTTATGATGTTGGCTTTCCATTGATAGATAGAGGCAATGCTTGTCTAAGCATTGCCTCCGTTCATTTTTTTCAGTACATTTAACGAGCTACCCTTTATTGGGCAATCGCACCTGGAGAATAATAAGCTTCAAAAAACCCTATGTGTGTTTTTTTGTAATGCTCCTAATTCATATAGAATTCACAAACCAGAATGTGACATGTTCAAAACATTCGAATTGTTGGAAAATACTAGGACCAAAACCTGTCGCAATTGCAGGCTGGGGGTCAGGCACTAAAAATGCAAAAAGCCCCAGAACATCAACTCTGAGACTTTTTTCGTTCTGTCTACCCTACTTAGCTGGTTCCTCTACTACTGGTTTCCCTGTTTCCAGCAATACTTTGTTTCCACCTAAGAAAAGTGAAAGGATGAGGATCAATACGCCTGTTCCAACCAGTAGCCATTCGACTTTGATCACATCGGCCAATGGACCGAAAATTAGCATACCTATTGGCATCATCGAAGTGGAAATCATCCCGAACACACCGAAAATTCTTCCTAAATAGCTTTCATCTACTTTCTCCTGAAGCAAAACCGTTGTAGGTGTATTAAATACAGGCATGGCAACTCCGAAGACAGCCATGAAAAGTAAATAAATCCAAAAAACCGGCACAACACCTAGTGCTAACGTACATACCCCCATTAACAAACTTGCGAGGGTCATCGTATGAATTTTATTTTTAAAACCGCCCCAAGAGGCAATGATTCCTCCTCCAACCATCATCCCAACGGAAAAAGCGATTTCGATGGCTGTCAATCGCCAAACACCGTCGCCGAAACTCCTTGCTACTTGAAGTGGAGTCAGAAAGGCTGCTGGTGCCATCAAGACAAAAAACACACCAAAGAATAAAAATAACTGTTTCAGAAAATGGTGGTTTTTTATATACGTTACCCCTTGCATAAAATCATTAAAATAGCTTAGTGGTTGTTGATCATCTGCTTTTTGATGAGCAGCAATTTTTAGAAAACCAAGCAATGTGACGATTGCAATCGCCGCCGTTATTACATCGATAAAGAAAATGACTTCGAGTGTAGCCATCGTTAACAGGCCTGCACTTACAATCGGAGCAACAAACATAATGACTGCTTGAAGACTTCCATTGATTCCATTCACTTTCGTCAGTTTATCCTTTGGTACAATTTGGGGTAGAATCGCCCCTACTGCTGGAGTTTGAATACCAGCTCCAATAGCACGAATAGCAGCCATTAGGAAGAGCAACCAGACTGCATCATATCCCATTAAAAATACAATGGCTAGAATCAGTGTCGCTGTCGCGATTAAACTATCTGCTAAGATGATCAGGATTTTACGGTTATAACGATCCGCCCACACTCCGGCAAATGGCGATAAAATAAAAGTAGGAATGAAGCCGCAGATGATAAATAATGTCATCATCATTCCTGACTCTGTACTAAGCGTGATATGCCACATCATCGCATATTGAACCAATGCCGATCCAAAAAGCGAGATGGTTTGACTACTTAAAAACAGAATAATGTTCTTTTTCCAATGGTCAAATCGTTTTTCATTTACTGAGTTCATCTATTTCACGACCTTTTAACAAATATTTTTTTACTACCTGAATTCCCCAGTAAATCTAAATACGTATTTAATTTAATAAGCATAGACATCAATCTGTGATTATGAGCAAACGAGAAAGCATAGCCCGACTTTATTTATCAGAATTTTTCACAAAAAAATAAAGAAAGGCAGAGCAATCCACCTTTCTTCATCTAATCAAGCTGTATACGAAATGAAGATTATAAAAAGGACAGACCTATCCCGTTTCCCCTGCTACACAAACAGAGTCTTTGAACGTATTCAATTACTGGTTCAAAGCGACGAAACGAAGTCTGACAGAATGCATGTTTTATAATCCTCCTTTATGTAAAAATACAGTTTAATTATAGAATCGACCTTTGGAAAAGTCAAAGGAATGTTTGATACACAACAGGATCAACCACTTCTTAAGATAACTGATACATCCCTAATTCTTATTTTCTTTTTCACTACTTACGCCTATAAAAAAAGCGTGAATCCGAAAAGGAAACACGCTTAATCTATCAAACTTTTTCTAACACTACCGCTCTCTGCTTTACAGGAACCGGCTTCTTCCAGAGGAGCGTTAACCCAATCCCTACTATTAAAATAACCGTCGCAAAGTAATAAGGAAAGTTAACATTGATGTCGAACAACATTCCCCCGATAATTGGGCCAAAAATGTTGGCTAAACTCGTAAACATGGAGTTCATTCCTCCGATAAATCCTTGTTCTCTTCCAGCGATATTAGACAAATAGGACGTAACGGCTGGTCGGAATAAATCGAAGCCGACAAACACGATAAACGTAACTAGTAAAATCGCAAAATAGGAATGAACCACTGTCATCAAAAAGACGAGGACTGCTGATAAAATCAAGCAATATCGAATCAGTTTGATTTCTCCCCAAATTCGGGTGAGCCGATCAAATAAAAGGACCTGCGCAATGGCTCCAAAAAGAGCACCACCTGTAATTACAATGGCGATATCGGTTGGAGTAAATTGAAATTTATGATCGACAAATAAACTAAAAAACGACTCAAACGCAGCTAACCCAAATGAAGCAATGAAAATTAACACCAGTGGAATGAAATACAGCGGGGCAAAAATTCGTTTCATCCCAGCTTTCTCAATGGATACACCTTCATACTCTTCCTCTGAACGTTGTGGTTCGGTTAGCAATAGAATGGATAAAACCCCCGCAATGGTCCCAAGCCCTCCTGCAAAGAAAAAAGGGACCTGCGAACCAAAGTCAGCTAAAAACCCACCGATTCCAGGACCAATAATAAATCCTGTACTAATTGCGGCAGACATGTATCCAAGTGCTTTCGGACGAGTCTCTTTTGTCGTGATATCGGCAATAAAGGCCGTGACCGCTGGCATGATAAAGGCTGCGCTTATTCCCCCTAATATCCGCGACACAAATAAAACTTCAATTTCTTTCCCTAATCCAAACAAAAATTCAGAGAAGCCGAAAAGAAATAACCCGATGACAATCATGATTTTACGGCCGAATTTGTCTGCCGCTTTCCCCGCAAAAGGTGATAATATCAACTGAGCAATTGCAAAAGTGGCGGTTAAATAACCAACAACCGTCCCCGTAATTCCTAGCTCATTCATCAACGTTGGCATAACAGGAATCACAAGGCCAATCCCCAAAAAGGCGATGAACAAATTCATTAACAACAAGCTTAACGTAACTTTATATGATCTCATTTTTCTATCCCCTTAACTAATCCTAAAATAACGATTAAAAACAAGATCTCTCTTAAAATGAAAAAGTTCATTATACCACCAAACCACTATCACGTTGTTTACGCTGACAACAGGCAATAACAAGCTTAACCGAGAAGTTCTATATTTGTTGTTTCTTTTTTCTTATCCTTTTCCTTCTTATTTAATAGGTTAAATCCTCTCTAGATTATAGAGGATATTTCATTTTTATCATAGTCATAAATAAAGGAAGAAAACAGTAAAGAACAGGAATGTGAATACTTCTATCTTGTTTATATTGATTTTTTTAGATACAAAAAACAGCTCAAGTCTGACTCTTTTGGAAGGCTCTTTAAAGAATTAACTCCGACTCCTGGTGAATGGTAAGTATAAACCAGGATCAAGTCATTTTATTTATGTATTTTCCTTATTTTGAACATAATTCCAATTCTGTTGTTAAATACTAACCTTACTAAATGTATTCTAGTATGGGATTAGGTGGAGAAATGTTTAGAAAGCGGAGAGGGAAACAATTACCCAAAAGAAGCTATGAAACAGTAGATAAAACAATTAGCGACGTGTTTGAAAGGGCAAATAAATCAAGTGACTTTACGACCCTCTCACCATTTGAAAAAGATCATCCTTTGCAGATCAGTTTTTATAAAACACTAATTGATCCAAGCATCCTTCAAAAGTCTATTTTGCCTTTTCTAAAGGAAAAAGCGTCTGAAATAAAAGAGCTCTCTGATTTAACGAATATAATTCCAATTGAAGGGATTAAAATCACTAAGGAGTACCTGGAGGTTGAAAAAGCCCTTCACACCGGTTCGGTTGCCGTCTATTTTAAGGACAAACAAGAGGAATACGCACTCCTGAATATTAGTTATGCTCGATTGGGTCAACGCGAAACCAATGATACTCAAAATGAATTTAGTGTGATTGGACCAAAAGTTGGTTTAATTGAGGACCTTTCGACAAACCTTCATTTAATAAGAGACCACCTACATTCATCTGACCTTATTTTTGAAGAGATGACGATAGGTACAAGGGCAAAGACAAAGGTTGTAATCGCCTATTTAGATGGGGTTACCAATCCGGAATATGTAAACACGATGAAACAACGTCTTACGGAACTAGATGTCGATATCTCCTTTGATAATACACAATTAGAACAAATGATATCCGACAATACTAGAACCCCTTTTCCTTTATTTATCACAACAGAGCGAGTAGACAGAACAGTAGGATCACTCGTGCAAGGTCAAGTTGTTGTGGTTAGTGATAAATCTTCTTATGCAATCATCGGACCGGTCACCTTGATGGAGTTTTTTTCAAACCCAGAGGATTTCTTCCTTCCATCGGTCATTGCGTCGTTTTTTAAATTAATTCGGATATTTGGGATGTTGTTTTCGATTTTCGCCAGTGCCTTTTATATCGCAATCTTAACCTTTCATTTTGAAGTGATTCCAAAGGATTTATTAGGTCCGATTATCTTTTCACGGGCGAATGTTCCTTTCCCTCCTGTTATCGAGGTGCTATTTTTAGAGATTACCATTGACCTCCTAAGAGAAGCAGGGGCAAGGCTCCCAACAAAAATTGGCCAAACCCTTGGAATTGTCGGTGGAATCGTAATTGGACAGGCAACCGTTGAAGCAGCCCTTACAAGTACTATTTTATTAATTATTGTTGCCCTTGCCGCGTTGTCTTCCTTTACAACACCTATTTATAAAATGTCAAACGCGGTAAGGTTATTACGCTACCCGTTTATCTTACTCGCAGCTGTGTGGGGAGGGTTAGGTATTTATGTAGGCTTGACCTTTTTAATCGCACATTTAGCTCGACTAAAATCATTAGGAGTTCCATTTTTACTGCCGCTTTATCCTTATCGAAGGGGTGGAGTTACCGGTTCATTTGTAAGACCCAACCATATAAAATATGCGAAACGTCCTTGGTATTTGAGACCTTTGAGTGTAAAGAGATATTCTCCGATTGCAGATAAAGACCCCGAAGAAGGGCTGAATACGGAATAATTTTTTATTAAGGGCTGAATTATCATGAAAAAATGGAAAAAGTATCAAGTCTTTTGCTTAATTTTGGTTTGTTTCGTTAGTCTTTTTGGCTGCACACGAACAAGAATTATCGATAAAATTAGTATTGTTCATGTTTTTGGATTCGATTTAGCAGAGGATGGTGAATTAGCCGGGACGGCGCTCATACCTGATTACACCAAAAGCCAAGACGGTGAACAGATTCAAGCGCTGGAAGAAAAAGCATCGACTAGTGTTCTTTTTGTACCAAAAATGTCGACCCATACCAGTACACCAGTTGAACTGGCAAAAATCAGGGTTTTGGTATTCGGGAAAAGCTATGCCGAAGCAGGCATTGAAGATATGGTGGAACGATTTATCCTTACCCCTCAGCTTGGGACTCATATTCAAATCGTTATTTCTACAGATTCTGCTAGGAATACGTTGAACACATTTAAAAAGGAAAAATCACTTACCTTAGCTGAGCGAATCCAACAGAATATGCAGGGACAGTATCTTCCCAATATGAACCTTCATGAATTTTTAAATAACTTTTATGGAAAGGGAGTGGACGCTTATGTGCCGATGGTAACGATTGACGACAAGGATCAAGTAAAGATTGATGGGTTAGGGATTTTTAAGAAGGACAAACTAAAGCTCCAATTAAATCCCGATCAAACCACTTTATTTTCATTTATTGAAGATAAACGCACACAAGCAACCTATAAAATGGTGCTTAATAAGAACAACAAAAGTGAAGTTATCACGGCCCGTGCCTTCCACAGTAAAAGCAATTGGGATTGGGATCAAAAAAAGAAAAAATTAAATCTTCGTTTACAACTCCAAATGACTCTTACACAGTATCCAGATCGATTTGATGTAGAACAAACGAAAGTTGTAACGGAGATGCAGAAGTTAATTGAAGAAAACTTAGAAAAAGAGATTGGGAAGTTACTGACAACCTTTCAAGAAAATGAGGTTGACCCCCTTGGAATTGGAAGTATTGTCCGATCTAAGGATAGGACTTGGGAGGAGGAATCCTTTTATGAGCTATATTCAACCTTACCAATCCATGTAAACGTAAATTTGGTAATTTTACATTCTGGCCTTGAAGGCTAGCTTAATTAGGATGGATTCTTATGAACTCGATGGTAAAAGCAAATAAAATGGTATCGCCCTACTTTCTATTCTTTTTGATGCAAAGTACACAAACTGGGGTACTTTTTTTACAATTTCAATCCAATATTATTAAGGGAGCAGGCCATGATGCCTGGATTCCCGTTTTAGCTTTAGGCTTAATGATGCATGTTCTCTTTTTAATGATGCTCTCTATCTTGAAGCAAGCAAGTGCTGGTGACATCCTCTCCTTCCATAGAGATGTGTTTGGAAAGGTCATTGGTGGACTGTTAAATCTCATACTGGCGATTTATTTTTCGCTCCTCAGTCTATACGTTTTATACACCTATATTGATATTCTCCAGATTTGGGTGTTTGATGGAATCCCTAGCTGGGAATTCTCATTACTATTTTCTGCTCTTATTTATTATATTGTAGTGGGAGGATTTAGGGTTATAACGGCCATTGCTTACTGGGGAGTCGTTATTCCAAGTTTCTTGTTGCTTTCACTTTTATATTTACTTGATTACGCTAACTATTCCCATCTCATCCCTCTGTTTCAATACGGAGTGAAGGACTATTTAATCTCTTCGAAAGAGGCGGCACCAATCTATTTAGGATTTGAAAATGTACTCGTTTTTTTTCCATTCATTAAAGATCGCGAAAAGTCGACCAAATGGGGGCATTTTGCATTATTATTTACCACTTTTTTATATACTTTTTTCACCCTTTTTGCTTTTGTCTTTTTTACGCAAGAAAAGCTGGAACATTTAGAATGGCCAATTTTGACCATGATTAAAATCATTCAGTTTCCAATTCTAGAGCGGTTTGAGTTTATATTCATTTTTACATGGCTCTTAGTGGTGATGCCTGTGATCTGTATCTATTTGTGGTCGGCCATTAGGTCCATCAAATTGACAATCCCAAAGGCGAAACCGACTTATCTATTAGTTGGTTTACTTGCCATATTTCATTTTGTGAATAACCAATTGACCGCAATCCAATATTCCCATCTTATGGTCAAAATTGTCGATTATAGTGGACTTACCTTTCTTTTTGGTTACATCCCTTTTCTCTTCTTAATCTCCCTTGTTCGGAAAAAGCTCAAAAAAAAATAGGGACAAGGGCACAGGTTCCTTGTCCCAGATGTATACCGGTTTAGATGTGATGACTTCTTTTCATTATTAGGCGACAGGCCTCTCCCAATAAACAGGAGATGCCTACTGTCACCTTAAAAGCTTATTATGACTAACCCACAATTTAAGCGAGGGATAATCAGCCCTAGTACTATATTAGTTCAAATAAACTTTTTTAACTTAAATATAAATAAGCCATAATGATAAGAACATTCATGCAGATTTTTTTAACCATTCCTCAACACATCCTATTCAAAAGGCTGTATTCGTAAAGATTGATGTTAAAATCCTATGCTGATTTTTCATTCATTTAACAAGTTTAGAGATTGGCTACTTTGCACTGCTGATTATGTTCAATAACCTCCTCATACTGAAGCAATAAATCTGAAAAAATGGTATCCCACGATTGGCTTAAAGAGAATTTCCTAGCTTCCAACCCCATCCGCTTTAACAGGGATGGATGATCAATCAAACGACATATGTTATTTACAATATCCTCTACACTTCTTGGTTCACATAATAAACCAGTCTCTCCATGACGAATGATTTCTTGGACCCCACCTGCTCTTGCCCCAATGACAGCTGTCCGACAAGCATTTGCTTCTAAAACAACATTTCCGAACGTTTCTGTGGTCGAAGGAAAGACAAAGAGATCAGAAGCTGCATACAACTCAGCTAACTGTTCACCTTTTAAATATCCTACAAAAGTCATATTGGGAGGTTTTTCTTTTTGTAATTCTTCCAAAAGTGGACCATCCCCGGCAATCAGCCAATGAACCTTCTCTTTTATGGATTCAGGAAGTTGGTGAGCAGCCTTCATTAATAGATCGAGATCCTTTTCAGGTGCTAAGCGGCCAACAAAGCTCAATAAAAAAGGGTCTTTGATCTTATACTTCTCTCTTAATCTATAGGAGGAAAAATACGGGTGGAAGGTATCACAATCGACACCCCTACTCCATATATGAACATTTGAAAAGCCTTTGCTTTCCACCTCTTTTTTGGTTTCCATAGATGGGACGAATGTTTTCTCAAAGGATTGATGAAACCAGTTCATATATCTCCACATGAAGCTAGAAAGAAATTGCAAATCATAATATTCCAAGTATCGATCAAAATGAGTATGGTAGGAGCCAACCATTGGAATGTTTAGTTTCTTTCCATAGACTAACCCTGTTAACCCCATATTAAATGGAGTTGCGATATGGATTAAGTCGGGTTGAAATTTTTCGAGTTCTTTTTTGATATGAATGACATTAGGAAGTGCCAATCTACATTCCGGGTAGATAAAAAAGGGTATGCTTGTAAATCTGAATATTTGCGTGGAGAACAGATTTTCATCTGTCTCTGGTACAAAAAAGCGATATTCAATCCTCTTCTCATCTAAATATTCGGCAAACCTTTGAAATGTTCGAGCCACTCCGTTTACCTGAGGAGTAAAGGTGTCAGTAAAAAACGCAATTTTCATGTGTTTTCCCCCTTCACTTTTCCTAAAAAATGTAGATGGCTAATCCCCCAAAAAACGTACCTACAAATGCACCAGCTAATACATCTGAGGGATAGTGTAAACCAAGAAATACACGAGAAATACCGACGCAACACGCAAGCGGATATAGAAAAAGGCTTAGTATCGGCATATGAATGATTAAAGGAGTAATAATCGAGAAAATGGCAGTCGTATGCCCAGATGGAAAGGAATGATCCTGAAGTGGATTATGCACCACTCTAGCATTTGCTACAGAGAGATATGGACGGGTTCTAGGGTAAATTTTTTTCATAATGACTACGAAGAGATGACTGAATAGAAGCGCAAATGCCATTTCAAATCCCCATATCTTCAGGGGGAAATCAAAGCACAACATGAAGAGGATAGGCAGGCTAATTGTTGCGGTCGCTCCACCGAGATGGGTGATTTTGTGGAAGAATACATTTAATTTTTTCTGGTCAAAACGATTGTTAATAGATAAAAACAAGTCACATTCAACTTGATACAGGTGATGGGCCCATTTTGTTCTCATCTACTTCTCTCCCCTCGACTAATGTACTTTCATTGTAACGATTCATTGTAAGGGAAATATGAACAGAACGTAAATTTAGTGTTTTTTCTCTCGCCAGGGACAAGGGGACAGGTTCATTGTCCCAGTATCCACTAGGAGACAAAAATGAGAAACGGGGTTCTGATCGCTAATAATTTTCCTTTTCACATTAGGGAATAATACTCCAACATTGTTGCACTAAAGAGGAGGATCTTTATTTCCATGAAAGCTTTATTCGTCTTATGTCAGTTTTGTTTAAGCATTTTTCTTATTGTCGGGATTATCGGGACGAACGTACATGCAGAGGTTGTGGAGAATGACAGGTTAGAAAGCGTGAACTATCTTCATCCTGAAAACAGGGGTGAAGTGTTTACTGAAACAGTAGATGAATTTTATCAAGCATTGAGGGAAAGAAAATATCCTGTAAACCAGGAATTTTACAAAAGAAATCAGAGGTTATATAAGGGAAACATACATATGCAAAATGGCCTGGATACAATTCTTTTCAAAGAAATTCCTGATGCATCAGTGAATATTAGAAAAAAGGTACTGTTTCATGAAGTGGAAGAGTTTGATTATATAACTTGGGACGCGAATATTCACTATACCTACCCTGATATAGATATAAATTATCATCAGACGATTAGTCCACACAGGCAAGTTTATTTCTTTTTTTCCTTTAAGGATACAGAAAAAGAGTTTAAAGGTAGATATGCCGTATATGATGTTGAAACAAAGAAACCTCTGGCTGGGGGTGGTACATATATTCCAAAGTACCCTAAGTATGAAAATTATTTGAAGTAAAAAAAGCGGGACAAAGAGTCAGATTCAATACCTGCTCCTTGTCCCACTAGATTTCTTCGACTCTATTGATTCCCCTTCTTAACCCATTCCGCCACAGTCACCGTACGTTTAGCTTGATGTTTAACCGCTGCTTGAACATCTTCAATCATTTTGCCATCTTGGCCAACTGTTACACTTGTGCCGTATGGATTTCCCCCTGCTGCAAAAAGAACAGGGTCGGTATAACCTGGAGTCGCGATAATCGCGCCCCAATGCATCATGGATGTATACAATGAAAGAAGTGTAGCTTCCTGACCACCATGTGGATTTTGTGCAGACGTCATCGCACTGACTACCTTGTTCACTGTTTTGCCTGTTGCCCATAGTCCGCCTTGAGTATCTAGGAATTGCTTCATTTGCGAAGGCATGTTTCCAAATCGAGTTGGAACACTAAAGATAATGGCATCCGCCCATTCAATATCATCCCCTGTTGCTACTGGAACATCTTTTGTTGCATCTACTGTGTTTTTCCACACTTCATTTCCCTCAATCACAGAATCAGGTGCTAATTCTTGTACTTTTAAGACTCTAACTTCAGCACCTGCTTCTTTTGCTCCTTCTTCAGCCCATTTTGATAGTTGATAATTTGTTCCACCCATGCTGTAAAAAACGACTGCTAATTTAACCTTTTCCATTTTCTCTGTCTCCTTTATGTTTGGTTTTCCAAATAATTTAGATAAAAAACTCATTTTCGTACTCCTCCTCTAGGTTCTTGCTTTCCTCAATAAAATAAAATTAAGCGGCTTTTGAAGTCGAGCTGGTTGAATCTTTTTTAAAGATTAATTGTCCAGCAGAGAGCATTTTACTTCCATTGATGGCAAGATAAATAGCCATAGCCAAAAATGCTAAATCTAATTCATACCCAGCCATTTGGCCATTTCCTAGCAACCCAAGAGAGAGCTTAACCTTAAGCGTTGCCCCAATCATGATGATCGCAATCAAAGCTGACACAATTCTTGTTCCTATCCCAATGATTAACGCAAGTCCGCCAACTAATTCGATACCCGCAACTGCATAGGCCAAGAATCCTGGCAGACCAATGCTTGTAAACCAACCGACTGTATTCTCTATCCCATCTTGAAATTTTACTAACCCGTGAATGAAAAAGATTACGCCCAATGTAATTCGTAAAATAAATGCGCCTATTTCTGTTTTAAACATGATGAATCCTCCATTAATTATTATGATTTATTTAAATTTTCTTATACCACTGTGCGGCAGCTTCTACTTCCGTAAGTGTAAGCTGATGACCATGATTTTCCCAATGAAGAGCAACGTTTGCTTTCGCCTTTGTTAACATATCCTGTAATTCTGATGATTCCAACGGTGAACAAATCGGGTCATTTGTTCCTGCGGCAATAAACACGGACTTTCCAGTTAAATTTGGAAGTTCCACTCCTTTTCTTGGCACCATTGGATGATGGAGAATCGCTCCCTTTAGTGCATGTTGATGATGGAACAATAAGCTAGCTGCGATATTCGCTCCATTTGAATAGCCAATGGCGATAATATTGTCACGGTCAAATTCATATTTTTCCGCAGCCTCATCGAGAAACTCATTTAATTCTTTTGTACGGAAAATCAAGTCCTCTTCATCAAATACGCCCTCAGCCAACCTTCGAAAGAATCGAGGCATTCCATTTTCCAAGACATTTCCTCGAACACTCAATACGTTTGCTTCATCGTCAATTTTGCCTGCAAGCGGGAGCAAATCTAACTCGTTTCCTCCGGTTCCATGTAGCAATAATAGCGTCGGTTTAGAAGGGTTTTTCCCTTTTTGAAATACGTGTTTCATTTTGCATCTCCTTTCTTCATCGCACCATAACAGCAGGTAAGGTCGCCTTTAATTCTTCTCTTTTTGATTCAAGCCATGTCGGCAACATCAGCTTGCTTCCTAGTTCCTAATCAATCTAAAACTCTAACCTTAAACGGAAGCAAACCTCTCTCAATCTGTTCACGATGTGATTCATACTGTGCTGGTAGCATCAATTGCTCTCCCATCGTTTCACTCGATTCATCCTGAGCAAATCCTGGTGGGTCTGTGGCAATTTCAAAGAGAATTTCACCATGCTCTCTAAAATAAATCGCATTAAAGTAGTTACGATCCTTTACGGAAGTCACACCATATCCATTGGCTGCCACATACCGTTGCCAATCCAATTGATCCTGGTCATCAATGGCTCTCCAGGCAATATGGTGCACGGTTCCAACCCCCATTTGCCCACGTCCAATTGAGGATAATTTTAGGTCAATAATGTTTCCAATATCTGCAGTCGAACGGTAACGAGCGAAGTCTCCTTCTTTCCCGACGAACTCAAGCCCCATGACTTTTTCTAATAATTCACCTGTTTTGTTAGGCTGTGCCGATAACAGTGTTGCCCCGCCAAAACCCTTTATCGCCACTTCAGGTGTTATCTCTCCGAAGGACCAAGTATTCGTTTCCCCTTCTTCTCTTCCGACTATTTCCAAGTGAAGACCGTGCGGGTCATCAAACCCTATAGATTGCTCTCCAAACCGCTCCATTTTTGAAAAGGAAACTTTAAACTTTGTAAGTCTCTTTTCCCAAAATGAGATGGCTCCTTTTGGAACAACATAAGAAGTAACCCCTACTTGGCCATCTCCAATCTTCCCTTGATAAGCATTCGCCCATGGGAAAAACGTAATGATTGTTCCCGGCTTTCCACCCTCATCTCCAAAATAAAGGTGATACGTACCAGGATCATCAAAGTTAACCGTTTGTTTCACTAAACGCAGACCCAATACACCGGCATAGAAATCGACATTCTCCTGCGGGTGACCGACAATGGCTGTGATATGGTGAATCCCCATTGTTTGTTTCCTCATTGATTAACACTCCTTTAAATTGTAGGATTTGGTTGTACCTTATTTTTTTCCTGCTTATAAGATTAAAGTCTCCATCTTTTTATCTAAATCCAAGAATCTCTAATTCGAGATATATTAGAATAAAAATGTATCTAAAGCATACTGACCTGGACCGATTAAAGCGATCCCAATCGCAACAACAAGCAATGTTAAATTAAATTCGTACCCGTTTGATGTTGCCCATAATCCATTTGCACCATGCACTTTAATGATTGCCATTATCATTGTTCCAGCAATTATGATTCCAGCAAGTGGAGTGAATAGTCCTAACACAAACAAAACACCGCCAACGAGTTCTGCTAATCCTGCAAATAGTGCCATCGTTACTCCTGGTTTCAGTCCAATCGATTCAAACCAACCACCTGTACCTTTTAATCCGTAACCACCGAACCAACCAAACAATTTTTGAGCGCCGTGACCCACGAATAACAAACCAATCACCAATCTTATCATCAACAAACCAACATCTATCATAATTAAGTTCCCCCTCATTTGTTTTGAATTCATTTATCTTCAAATCGAGATATTTACCAAAAAAAATTTAAACTCTTTCCTTAACTTTTCTTAAAAGCTGCACAAAGGTTTCTGCATCATCATCACTAAGTGAACCAAACATATCTGAAACTAACTCATGATAGGTTGGCATGATTTCATTCATCACTGTATTCCCCTGGTCGGTTAAAAGAACATGAATGGCGCGTCGGTCATCTGGACAGGCATTACGACTTACCAAGCCTCTCTCTTCCAACTTATCTATCACATAGGTCATTGAACCACTAGAAATCAATATGCTTTTTCCAATTTGTTGAATCGTTTGCCTCCCTTTATGGTAAAGGACCTCTAAAACAGAAAATTCAGTAATACTTAACTTATTTTTTGTCATTTCTTCCTTAATTCGATCATGCACTCTTTTAGATGTTTGCATCAAGACTAAAAAGGGCAAGTTCGTACATATCCTCTCCATTAAATCACCTCCTAGAATAAATCTTGGTTCCGTTAATCTCGAATTAAGTTATCTTGAATATGAGATAATAATAAAACGTAATCTCCTATTTGTCAACAACCCCATTTCATTTTATGCTGTTAACCTTATTCTCTTAAAAGGTAAAAATTCTTTCGCAACTCACTATCATTAATAGAAAGCCGCTGCGATAAGTCTTCTGAGCGTAAGACAAACTCCTTTATCCCTATGAATTCAGATTCTGCAATCAAATAGAATTGTGTACCTCTTTTAATCCCTTTAAAATTCTTTTTTAGCTTGTATCTCTTCATACTCTTCCCTAGTAACTCCCCAACTTAATTTTAATTTAATTATCTAAACGTAAAACCATTATACATCAATCATACGTGATGAGGGCGGACGTGAATTCCCAAACTCCCTAGTCAGTAGAGGTGAAAAATAGATAAAAAATAAAGTTTTATCAAGGTTTTCCTTTGAGCGAATACCTCTCTAAATTTGATGAAAACATTTTTCAGAACGGATTGCAGACGGTTTTTCCATAAACGAGGGAGCAAATGCTCCCCTGACATATGGATTTGGTCCTGATATGAATGTTAAAAGAAAGACTTAACAATCTCCGTCCTCTCATTACATTCTACACAACGGTACTCTATTTCCAGAGCATCTTCATATGCCTGATGGAGTGTTTCTACGTTACAATTTTCACAGTATCGTGTCTCTTGAGCCTCAACAGCCATAGTCATTCCTCCGTTCCTTAACATGATTTAATTATTTTTTCAGAGGTTCCTTCTTATAACTTTCCCCCTCCTTCTGGTTTATATTTACTATAGCTTTGTACAGGCACACCACTTCCATTTGTATCTGCTTCGTTCAAAAAAATAAGCGTTAACCCTTCTCGGATTAACGCCATCACTTATCGTTTTATTCAATTGAAATCGGCAGTTTTTTTAGCGTGATGTTTTTGGTGGTTGGCATTCGTCACATTTACGTTGGTGATTATCTTTAAATTTCTTAAAGGTCTTTTCAAAATTGCTCCCACATGAACATTTAAATAATAACTTTTGAGAAAAGCCGTGATACTCCGTCGTAAGTAATTTACTTTCCGAATTGTTCTCAACAAATTCTTTAATTTTATCAATTGTCCATCGTTTATTCATTTTCTTATCCCTCCATCATTTATCGCTAGGCGGAGGCTTTTGGCATCCGTTCAATTATGAGCAAAAGTTGTCGTAATTATCCTAAGTTTTTACTATAACATAAGCTTGGTCACAATTAAACATGAGCTATTTTTAACGTATAAGGACATTTAAAATACAAAAAGAATCTCCATCAATACATGAAGATTCTTCTTCGAATCATGAAACAAATAGGTGTCTTTGTTGCGAAAACTACTTCCCTCTAAAAACAGGCTTTCTTTTTTCGGCGAAGGCTTGAATACCTTCCTGGACATCTTGCGTTCCAAAACATACTTTTATCGACGAGTATTCTTGTTTTAGAATGGTCGTTAAATCTGTATCCTGGCTGGCGGCAAGCAATCTTTTCGAAAGCGTCATCGCAACCGGTGGTCCTTCCGCTAATGTCCTCGCAAAGCTCATCACCTGTTCTTGAAATTGTTCCTCAGGGAAGATCCCGTTCACTAACCCAAGCCGTTCTGCCTCCTCCGGAAGGATGTCCCGACCTGTATAGATCAATTCCGCAGCTTTCGCCTGTCCCACCAATCTCGGTAAAAAATAAGTCATGCCCGCATCTGGGCTGAGACCACGCCGAATATATCCAGCTGTTACCTTTGCCCCCTCTGACATAAAGCGCATGTCGCAGGCAAGAGCTAATGCGAGTCCTGCCCCAGCAGCAATTCCATTAATGGCCGCGATAACCGGTTTGTCACAATGAACAATCCCTAACGCTTGATGACCAACCCAACCCAAGTCATCCAACTTTTTATGCCGAGACTCTGTAGACGCATCCCGCTTCGAATAATCCATCAAGTCAAGACCAGCACAAAATCCTCTCCCACTCCCAGTAATCACGACAACACGGACCTCATCATCAGCTGAGGCCTCAGCAATAGCCTGAATAATCTCCGTGCTAAGTTTATCATTAACCGCATTAAGACGCTCAGGTCTATTAAGTGTCAATGTCCGAACCCCATTTTGCGTATCCACCAAAATATGCTCCAAATCATGTTCCTCCTCTATACTTTTCTGACTATTAAGACTAATGAAATTATACCACAAGGGTGGGACAAGGGGACAGGTTCCTTGTCCCAAAATGGTTTATTAAACCTAAAGTGCAACTATTCATCATTATAGGTAAAAAAATAGTGCCAGGAACCTCCCACTATATGGAGAGGGTTGCCTGGCACTATTTTTTTGTACCGCCCTCTGCCCCTCCCCCCTTATGTTGGGATTAGTAACCTATCGCTGTCATCAAATTGTAATCTGATATTCAATAGGCTGAAATTAATTTATGAAATAATGATACTCCAAGAGTTGTAGGAATATGTCGATTCTCTTTCGGGAACACGGGGATATTGTTATTGGCTCTACTACTTTAGCTAGATGGGGTGCACGTTTTGTCACGGAGAAAAAAGAGAAGATTTAAAGTAAAGTGGGGTAGAGTTGTTGGCGTCTTTCTTCTCTTTGGAATCTTTATGGTGGGTCTATTTACTATCATTCAATCCATAGAAGGCGCGGTAAAAAGTATTAATCAACCATTCAAGAAGGACGAATCCAACAATTCGTATAAGGGAGAAGACAATTTAGTCTTTCAAGGAGAGGAAGATACACTAGATGAAGTGAATGTTCTGTTATTAGGAAGTGACTCCCGCGGGGAAGAACACGCTCGCACAGATACGATTATGATTGCCCATTATGACCCTCAATCTCGCCAAATCAAACTTATTTCGCTTATGCGTGATATGCTTGTTTCGGTCCCAAATTATGGACAGCAAAAATTGAATGCTGCCTTCACTTTCGGTGGTCCTGAATTATTACGTGAAACGATTAAGGAAAATTTCGGGGTAAACCTCCATTATTATGCGATGATTGATTTTGAAGGATTTGAAAAAGCGGTTGATCTTCTTGTTCCCAATGGAATTGAAGTAGATATCCCCTATGAGATGTCTGATGGAATCGAGATGACGTTAGAAAAAGGCAAGCAGCAATTGCAAGGGAAAGAATTGCTAGGATATGTTCGTTTTCGGCAGGATCGCTTAAGCGATTTTGGTCGTGTACAAAGACAACAAGAAGTCATCTCCAAACTAAAAGAAGAAGCTGTAGGTCTACAAAGTGTGGCCAAACTTCCCGAACTTTTAAATCTGTTACATACATACATCGATACAAATATTCACACTTCTACCTTATTGAGTATTGGGAAAGATGTTTTAACAAAAGAAACGAGAGAAATTGAAGCTTTACGCATCCCCGAAGATGGAAGTTTTGAAAATAAACACCATGACACTCTTGGGGATGTACTAGAAATCGATTTTCCACAGAATAAACAATCGCTACAAGCATTCTTACAATCAGTACCAGAGCGGCAAGCAACCTCCAGTAAATAAAAATCTAAACAGTATGGTGCCATGATCTCAATTATACGCAGGGATGCTTGGCACCATTTTTTAGTTGAACACTTAGTTATTCACCGTGGTTACCAGTCTCCTTTTATCCTTGGATTGATTCCCCCAAAACCTAAAAAAATATTTTCGGCAAAAGGTTGCATTTTACAAATAATTCACGTATAAATAAATTAGAGGTGGAAGAAATGGAAAATATTAGAGAGTTATTTCAAACAATGACAAGGCGCTTTGGTCTATTGAATAAAAATTGTTGTCAAATCGGTAGTAATGATGTATCCCTTGTCCAAAGTCATATTCTTTATGAAATTCTGCGCAATCACAAACCTTCTATGCAACAGGTGGCTGAAACATTGGGGATGGATATCACTACCTTTAGCCGGCAAATACAAACGCTTGTTAAAATGGAACTGGTTGTGAAAACGCCCCTCCCTGAAGATAGACGTGTATCTCAACTATCGCTAACTACGCAGGGAAACTATGTTGCAGCAAAGATTGATGCCGATATGAACGAATATCTGAACGAAGTGTTTTCAAATATGAGTGAGTTCGAAAAAGAAATGGTCATAAAATCAATAAAGCTTCTAAATGAAGCAATGTCAAAATCAACTGTTTGTTGTAAACCGTTAATTTGAGCAAGGATCATCACTTGCTCTTTTAACTAAATAAATACTTGTATAATACAAGTAAAAGGAGAGGGTTAGATGTACTTTAATGACATGGAATTAAAATATTATTATGAAATGAAAAAAGAAGAAATGGAGAAAGAAATATCAGCGAATAGATATTTGACCAAGAATAACAAACCATTCTATAAAAGTTTCTTACATGCACTACAGAAAAAACAAACACAAAAGAGGTCCGTAGTCTCTAGGTCAAATTGCTGTAAAATCAGTAGTTCCGAAGTTTGCTGTTGAAGTTAGCTTAGTTATATTAAATCAAAATAAATTGAATACTAGGAGGAAAATGATATGAAATACGTACACGTTGGCCTAAACATCACAAATTTAGAAAAATCCATTGAGTTTTATAGCAAATTATTTGGTACGAAACCCGTTAAGGAAAAAGCTGATTATGCTAAGTTCCTACTTGAAACGCCAGGATTAAACTTTACGCTGAATCTACGAGATGAAGTAAGCGGAAATCAGGTTGGTCATTTTGGGTTTCAAGTTGAAAGCACAGAAGAGGTAATGGCACATAAGAATAGACTTGCCGAAAATGGAATTCTATCACAATTAGAGGAAATAAACACCACATGTTGTTACGCTCGCCAAGACAAATTTTGGGTTCACGACCCGGATGGGAACGAGTGGGAGTTTTTTTACACAAAGGCAGATGTTGAAGAGAATAATTCAAATGCATCTTCTTGTTGCTAGTTTCAACCACGTTTATCCTATTACTCGCATTACCCGATGGTTAAATCCTATACGTTGCCTAATTACTAAAGCAGTTATCACCCAACCAAAAAAAGGCTGTAGCAACAGCCTTTTTTGGTTGCGAAGGATATTGGTTCAACCCTACCCTGCATTTTTGATGAATT
This sequence comes from Mesobacillus maritimus, assembly GCF_044803185.1. Lineage (GTDB taxonomy): Bacteria > Bacillota > Bacilli > Bacillales > Cytobacillaceae > Mesobacillus_B > Mesobacillus_B maritimus_B. The sequence goes on along the minus strand of NZ_CP085225.1, from coordinate 1,484,063 downwards.
GCTTTTCGTTGGCCACTCTTAATTTTCTAATATCAAGACGTATGAGAAGAGAAACCGCAAGAGCTAAAATAAAAATCCCTGAAAAAATGACTAAAGTTCCTTGGTAACTTCCTGTTGTTTCCCTCACCCAAGATACAAATATTGGTCCTGCAAGACCAGCAGCAGCCCAAGCGGTCAAAATATATCCATGAATAGCACCGAGTTGCTTTGTTCCAAACAAATCGCCAATATAGGCCGGAATAGAGGCAAATCCACCACCATAACAAGTCATAATCAAGTAAACCGTAATCGAAAATAGCAAACCGACTGTAAGATTGGGAAGCAAGAAAAAGGCTATAACTTGAAAAGCAAAAAATATCGTATAAACATTGGGTCTTCCAATGTAATCAGAGATGGATGCCCATGCAATTCTTCCGCCTCCGTTAAATAACCCCATGATTCCAACCATTGTCGCTGCCCCAGCCGCCGACATTCCAACTAGTTCTTGGGCCATCGGCGATGCAACAGCAAGGATGGCAATTCCACAAGTGACATTAATAAATAACATCACCCATAAAGCCCAAAACTGTCTCGTTTTAACTGCTTCATTTGCTGTTAACTGACGCAAGTCTGCTTTCAGTTTCACATTCCCTGAAGTTTCCCCTGCTGCTTCCATCCCCTTCGGAACCCAGCCGGCTTTCGGGGGTGCAAGGTACTGTGCAGAACAAAAGATAATAATGAAATAAGACGCACCAAGGAGATAAAAGGTATTAGAAATGCCGTACGTTTCAATTAAAAAATTCATAATCGGACTTGAAATCATCGAAGCAAATCCAAATCCCATGATTGCCAACCCTGTTGCTAAACCTCTTCGGTCAGGAAACCACTTAACTAACGTCGAAACAGGTGTAATATAACCGACTCCTAACCCAATTCCAGCAATCATTCCATAAAATAAATATAGTAACATCAATGATTCTAGGTGAATCGCTAACCCTGCCCCAGCCACCCCTGTACCAAAAAACAACGCACTTAAGGTTCCCGCGGCTCGCGGACCAAACTTCTCAACAAAATGTCCTAAAAAGGCTGCCGATAATCCTAAAAATAAGATCGCCAAGCTAAACGTAAAGGAAATCTCCTTCAACCCCCAGCCCATTTGTTGTTGAAGGGGTTTTGTAAAAACACTCCAAGCGTAAACTGAACCGATTGAAATATGAATCCCAACTGCCGATAGAGCGATTAACCAACGATTTTTTGTTTTCATCCATCCGTCCTTCTTTCCCTATTGTCTAGTTGTTTTTTTTACTGTTTGCGTCATCATAGCGAACCACTAGTTTACAAGCCGCCAACTTTGCTTTCTCTCTTGCCTCTATAACCGAATTTCCATTGCTTAATACGACCGCCATCCGTCGCCCAACTTTTGTTTCTGGTTTTCCAAACACGCGAACTTGTGTATTCGGGACAGCTAAACTTTCGGAAATTCCAGTCACTTCGTAAACCTTTCTTTCTTCCCGAGCTTTAATCGTATGACTTGCACCAGGTTTCCATAGCTGAATTTGTGGAATCGGGTAGCCTAAAATCGCTCTAATATGTAACGCAAATTCAGACAAATCTTGTGTGGCCATCGTTACCATCCCGGTATCATGTGGTCGTGGCGACACTTCACTAAAATAAACACCAGTAGCTGAAAGAAATAATTCTACTCCAAACAGTCCATAGCCACCAAGAGCATCGGTGATTGTTTTCGCGACCGCCTGCGCTTCGAGGAGTTGTTCCTCTGACATCTCATGCGGTTGCCAGGATTCGATGTAGTCCCCATCCTTTTGCACATGCCCAATTGGAGGACAAAAGGAAGTACCAGAACTTGAACGAACGGTTAACAAGGTAATCTCTGAATCAAAGTGGATAAACTCTTCCACAATCACGCGGTTTTTATTGGCTCTCCCACCGGTAATGGCTTCATTCCAAGACTGTTCAACTTCCTCAAGCGAACGACAAACACTTTGCCCCTTTCCCGAAGAACTCATAATCGGTTTGATTACGCAAGGTACCCCAATTTCCCTTACAGCCACTTTTAATTCCTCTAGCGTGTTTGCAAAAGCGTATTTTGCTGTTGGCAAACCTAGTTCTTCGCTAGCTAAACGACGAATGCCTTCTCTGTCCATCGTCAGGTTTACGGCTTTTGCCGTCGGTACAATATGGAAACCTTCGTTCTCGAGGTCAACTAAGGTTCCTGTTGCAATTGCCTCGATTTCTGGAACCACCAAATCAGGCTTCTCTTGTTCAATGACTCTGCGAAGTTCTTCTCCATCAAGCATGTCCACAACATAAGAACGATGCGCGACTTGCATAGCAGGAGCATGTTCATATCGATCGACCGCAATGGCCTCAATTCCCAAACGTTGAGCCTCGATCATTACCTCTTTGCCAAGTTCACCTGAACCAAGTAACATTACTTTTTTTCTCTGGATGCCAGACAACTTAAAATCCCCCTTATCGTTTGCCTTTTGCTTATAATATCTTATACACATATTAAATTCAAGGGGACATTACCATAATTAACGAACGATTTTTCCCTTAAAAATAATTATAGTTCGTATTATTTTCACTTATCAGCTCTATTACAAAAAAAATTAGAACGAAAACGAGAATAGCTTGGAAACAGATTTTTTTCTGCTCCCAAGCTATTCTTTCACCGATGCTCTATTTTAAGATTGCATATAATCAAAAATTACCAAGCATTAGTCTCCACCGTAAATCACCTGACCATTTGCATTATAAACCGTTACCTCAATTGGCAATTCCACTTTATCTTTTTGAATAGCAACATACCAAACCCACAAGTTATCTCTGATATAAAACCTGTTAGGCTGGACATTGCCTTCACTGTTGATGACGATGGTCTTTGCATCGTCTTCGGCAAAACCGTATATTACAGAAAAATCTTTCTGAACATTGTCCACTCGCCAGTCTATCGGTCCTCTCTCCGCTTTCTCCTCGCGAAACTCTTGGAAATCCATCATTGGAGTAATAAACTTTTTAAATTCCGTAAACTCATTATTTGTCAGTACAGGGATGATTCCCGAACTACTTTCGGCAAAAACTAAATTGGAATTAGTGTCAAACAAAAGAATTCTTTTGCAATCACCAAACTGTGCTGCCACGTTTTCGCAAATACTTTCTTCAAGGGATGTAACTGGTATCGTATTAATAGCTGTATGAGCAGGTTTGGCAGGACGGAATGCTGCAAAATACATTACTCCGACTAACGCTAAACTGAGTATGGCTATAAACATTTTTTTACTCATCTTCATCGCCCCTAATGGCAACCATTTTATATTGCTTAATTAAATTATAAATCATTAACTGTGTTAAGTCAGAATATTTCTAATCTTTTTTATAATAAAAGCGCAAACTCCCTGTTCAGATCTATTAAAAAAATGCACCGCAAATTTGCGATGCAACGAAGAAACTTCTCTTGTAATTAAATCTAAAAATCGATTATTACCAGTTTAAACCTAGGTCCTTTTTACATTAATGACATACTAAACTTTTCAATCAAATCTTTAAAGGCAGGCCGTGTATTCCCATCACGACCAACCACCGCCTCGGCGGTAACTAATGAATTTAACACCGCTTCTTCGGTCGCTTCCCCTACTGCTCTAAATGCGAGGTCCATTTCTTCTTCATGAATCATGGACAGTGTTAAACAGTGTTTTGGTTTTTCATGCGGAATCTTTTGTGCCGTTGAAAACCCAATCACAATCTCGCCACTTCCGTTTGTGATAATCGAACCCGTTCTCGATAATCCTGTAATTGATCGTTTGATGATTCGATTTAGTTGTCTTTCCGATAAAGGCAAATCGGTCGCAACAATCACAATAATAGACCCTTTGTCTTCCTCTTTATATGATTCAAGAATAGCTTCCTTTAATTCTTGTCCGATTGCCTTCCCGTTTATAACAAGATCGCTCAAGATACCAAAGTTGGATAAGACCAATACACCGATTGTGTACTTGCCATGTGACAACTCCATCATTCGCGAGGCAGAACCAATCCCACCTTTTAAGGAATAACAGAGCATCCCAGTTCCCGCTCCAACACTTCCTTCTTTAAATTCCACTGAGGCATTTTCTAGCGCTTGAATGATATCTTCCGACTTCACATGCTTTGCTCTGACATCATTTAAAAGCATATCATTGCATTCCGCAACGACAGGATTAACCGTTCCAGTTGTTCGGCCGATTTCAGGATTCTGCTCTAACATGTAGTCAATCAATGCGTCTGCTGCTGTACCGACATTTAAAGTATTTGTTAAAATAATCGGCGTTTCTAACGTGCCTAACTCTGCCATTTGAATGGTCCCCATCGTTTTGCCAAACCCATTAATAACATGGCTAGAAGCAATCAGTTTTTCCTTAAAAATATTGTCTTGATGCGGCAGAATCGCTGTGACACCTGTTTGTTTGTCGTTATCACTTAGTGTCACATGACCGACGGTGACTCCTTCGACATCAGTAATTGCATTCTTTTTCCCCGGCTCTAAACGCCCGATTATAACCCCATAGTCTCTTAGTCTTTTTTGATTGAACATTATGTATCTCCTTTTTTGCCTTTGCCTTTGCTCCCTAGTCCTTGGTCTTCTCACCCTTTACAGATTCGTTCGTAACCAACTACAAAGTTTAGTAGTTACATCCTATTCTCCAAAAATTAAATGACCGTCGTTATCGTAATATCGATAATTTTTAAACTCATAATCTCTAGAATCTGATTGAGGTAATTCAATCCAGGTGACCGAAGCATTTAGAGGAGTAAATTCTTGTTCTACGCTTTCTCCATTCACATCTATTTGAATTTTAGCGATTTCATTTTCGTAATTCGTTACAACCATCATGTTTAAATCATCATGAATGAAAGGAAGGAAAAAACCTAATGAGTCATTACTGTCCGTTTCTATATGTCTCCATTCATAATTTCCTTTGTGATTTTTATAGAATTCAACGTATGATGGATGATTGTTCGATAAAAATCCTACAAATCGATAATCGTTAAAATCTTGAATATCCAAAATTTCGATTTGCTGATCTTCATAACCTTCGATCGAATAAATCACCTTTTCGATGGAATCTCTATCATTTCCATATACTTCTTTTGTATTGAAATAATAAACGGTTAAGACGATAACCAATACTAATACAACAGAAGTGACTCCCCACTTTTTCATCTCTTCCCCCTAAATCGATAGGTTTTGTGCACTCTACTTATCTACACATAACTACTTTAGCATACCTCGCAATCCCAAGCCCCTAGATTAATGGCTTTGCATAAGAATACTTGGTTATACCTCTAAAATACATAGGAAACAGAAGCGAAAAAGAATTGGAACACCCACATATGGATGTTCCGATTCGAAGATAGATATTATTCTGACCTACATCATTCTAAAAAAACGGATCAATCCTACCGACTATATCCCCCTTAGCGAGTGTCTCAGTAAAGGAGAATTTCCCCCATACTTTCCCTTAAAGTGAACCGATTGCATCCTTAATTTCCTTCGTTCCTTTCACTACCTGAAACTCCTTGCCGATTGTTTGCTCATTTTCTAAGCAAGCCACGATGACACTTGCCACGTCTTCTCGAGGGATTTCATTTCTCCTCACTTCGAAGGCTGCCTCTATTTGGCCTGTTCCCTTCTCATTTGTGAGGGCGCCAGGATGGATAATTGTATAATCCAAGTCTGTTGATTTTAACCATTCATCTGCATAATGTTTTGCTGCAACATATGGAGCAAAGCTCGGCGGCGCCGCCTGGATGGCTTCACGTCTAGTATCGAAAGAACTAATCATGATAAATCGCTTCACACCAGCCTTCTTTGCTGCCTCAATCGTTTTAACAGCACCGTCTAAATCAACCATAATCGTTTTGTCTTTCCCCGTATGTCCGCCAGAGCCTGCCGTAAAGACAATCGCATCGACTCCTTCAGCCGCTTTTGCAATTGGATCAATGTCTTGCTCCAAATCCACCACGACCGTTTCCGCACCCAAATCTTTAAAAAGGGACGCTTGCTCCTGGTTGCGAATCATTGCTTTTGCTTCTAGATTGTCATGATTCTGTATGAATGAAACCAGATGCTTTCCAATTTGCCCATTGGCACCAACAATAAGAACTTTCATTATCTTCACCCTTTCTAACTCTCTCCCATAATCGTAAAACGAAAAGAACGCCGATGTCTAGGAATCCACCTTAAACCTAGAAGATGGTGTCTGACCCACACCACACTAACGCTTTCCCTCACCGGGGGTCAGGTACCAAAAGTTGTGGTAAAATTAGCAATATACATAAAATAGTTTTCCATATTTAAATTTTTTAAACCAACTAATTTTTGCTTATTTAAATTAAGGAGTGGTTTCTTTTGAACATAACCTTGTCAGATAAAATGAATGATTTTCAAACATCCATCTTTAGTGAACTAGCAGACTATAAGAAACGCAAAATCCAAGAAGGAAAAAATCTAATCGACCTCAGTATCGGCAGTCCTGACTTGCCGCCTCCTGATTTTGTTATGGAAGAATTACAAAAAGGTGTGCAAGATCCTTATCAATATGGCTATTCGCTGACCGGCACCCTAGAGCTTCATCAAGCCATTACCAACTATTATCATCGTCAATTTGGTGTTCACCTTACTGCTGATGATGAAGTGTTAACAGTGATGGGCTCTCAGGATGGGATCGTCCATTTACCGATGGTGCTGACCAATCCTGGTGATATGATTCTTGTTCCTGACCCTGGCTATACGGCATATGATGCAGGGATTTCTTTGGCTGGCGCGTCCCCGTATAAAATGCCGTTGAGAGAAGAAAATCATTTTTTACCGGACTTATCCAACATTCCTAAAGAGATTAGTGACAAAGCCAAGGTAATGATTCTGAATTTCCCTGGAAACCCAGTTCCAGCCTTAGCCACAAAGGAATTTTTTGAAGAAGTCGTTCAGTTTGCAAAAGAAAATCAAATTATCGTCCTTCATGATTTCGCCTATTCGGAGCTCTATTATGAAGATAAACCGATTAGTTTTTTATCTGTTGAAGGCGCTAAAGAAGTAGGCGCTGAATTTAATTCCCTCTCTAAAAGTTTTAATATGGCTGGCTGTCGAATTGGCTACATGGTCGGCAACCAACAAATCATAGATGGTTTAAATCGCTTAAAGTCCAATCTAGACTATGGCATATTTTTACCCGTACAAAAAGCAGCGATTGCAGCTTTGAACAACTCCGCTCAATTTAGTGAACAATTACGCAGCATCTATAGAAAACGAAGAGATGTCCTCGTCGGTGGCTTAAATAAGTTAGGTTGGGAAGTAACGTCACCAAAGGCATCGATGTTTGTCTGGGCTAAAGTGCCAAAGGCTTTTACATCCACTCAATTTGCGTATAAATTAATCGATGAAGCCGGAATCGTGGTAACACCGGGGAGTGCATTCGGAAGCGAGGGCGAAGGCTTCGTGCGAATTGCGCTGACCCAGAATGAAGCGATACTAGGAGATGCTGTTACTAGGCTAAAAGAGATACCCTTGTTTTCAAATCATTTACATACGTAAAAAAACGTCGAAATCCTCAGCTCAAACTAGAGGATTTCGACGTTCTTATATTAACGCACAAGACATGGTTTCTTATTATTGAAGGTCCAGTTTGGAATATAGAATTGCATCGCAACTGAATCATCGCGCGAACCTAATCCCATATTTTTATAAACCTCATGTGCCTTTTCAATTTGGTCCATATCCACATCAATCCCTAATCCCGGCTTATCTGGAATGGCGATATGACCGTCAACAATCTTCATTGGCTCCTTCGTTAAGCGCTCAATGCCCTCTTGCCAAATCCAATGTGTATCGATGGCCGTAATGTCCCCAGGAGCAGCAGCCGCTACATGAGTAAACATCGCCAAGGAAATATCAAAATGGTTATTGGAATGAGAACCCCATGTTAAGCCCCACTCATGACACATTTGCGCCACTCTGACTGATCCTTGCATCGTCCAGAAGTGTGGGTCCGCAAGTGGAATATCAACAGACTGCAGGGAGATGGTATGCCCCATTTGTCTCCAATCGGTCGCAATCATATTTGTCGCCGTAGGCAATCCCGTTCTTCTACGGAATTCAGCCATCACTTCGCGACCAGAGTATCCATTTTCTGCTCCACAAGGATCTTCCGCATAAGCAAGAACTCCATGTAAATCTTTACATAGGCTCACTGCTTCCTCTAACGACCAAGCACCATTCGGATCCAACGTAATCCGTGAATCAGGGAATCTTTCGGCCAAGGCACGAATCGCTTTTACTTCTTCCTTACCTTCTAAAACTCCACCTTTTAGCTTGAAATCTTTAAAGCCATAAAGTTCCTGGGAAGCTTCCGCTAGACGAACGACTGCTTCTGCAGTCAGCGCCTCTTCATGACGGATGCGATACCATTCAACCTCACTATCTGGATTGCTGTAATAAGGAAGATCTGTTCGATTGCGATCGCCAATGTAAAATAAATAACCTAGCGTCTTAACCTTGTCACGCTGCTGCCCTTCCCCAAGCAAGGCAGCAACTGGAACATTCAAATGCTTTCCTAGCAAATCCAATAGAGCGGCTTCAACTGCCGTTACGGCATGGATGGTAATTCGCAAATCAAACGTCTGCAATCCTCGACCACCCGAATCACGGTCCGAAAAGGTTTTCCGCATTTGATTTAGGATATTATTATAATTGCCGATTGAAGCACCGACTACCAGTGCCTTCGCATCCTCTAACGTCTTGCGAATGCCTTCTCCGCCAGGAACTTCCCCAACACCTGTGTTGCCACTGCTATCTTTTAAGATGACAATATTTCTTGTAAAATAAGGACCATGCGCTCCGCTCAAATTAAAGAGCATGCTATCATGTCCAGCGACCGGAACGACTGACATTTCTGTGATAACTGGCGTAGTACCTACTTTTGTCATGGTTGAGCTCATTGTTTGATCACTCCTCAAAAATCTTCAGTAGAATGTAATCCAGATAGATATTATGAATGAACCTTTTCCCTAGAAACTTCAACATTAGCTAATTTTTCATAGTGTTTAACTAAACTAGAGTGATCTTCAAATTGGTATCCATCTGCTTTCAATCCATGCATCATTTCTAGAACGGAAGCTGTTAACGGCAGCGGAGCACTCACATCATGGCCCGTTTCTAATGCATTCAGTAAGTCCTTAATATGCAAATCAATTCGGAAGCCTGGGTTAAACTCTCGATCCATCACTAATGGTGCCTTTGCATCTAACACGGTGCTACCTGCTAACCCACCACGTATCGCTTGATACACCAATTCTGGTTCCACACCAGCTTTTGTTGCCAATACGAGAGCTTCGGACATAGCTGCAATATTAAGAGCCACGATGACCTGGTTCGCTAATTTCGTTACATTTCCCGCACCAATTTTACCAGTATGCACAACAGATCCTGCCATTGCTTTCATCAAGTCATAATATTGGTCGAACACTTCTTTGTTTCCGCCGACCATTACCGAAAGAGTCCCATCGATTGCCTTTGGTTCCCCACCACTAACAGGGGCATCTAGCATTTCTACCCCTTTCACTAAAAGAGCTGCAGCAATTTCTTGAGACGCAAGCGGAGCAATCGAACTCATGTCGATTAACACTTTTCCTTTTGTAAACCCTTCAATCAAGCCATTTTCACCAAGTGCTACTTCTTTCACATGTGGGGAATTAGGAAGCATCGTAATCACCACATCACTCTTTTGTGCGATTTCACTTGGTAGCAAAGCTAGATCTGCACCCAAGCTTACCAATTCATCTGTTACTGCTTGATTGCGATCGAGAACGATTAATTCATATCCAGCTTTAATCAAGTTTTTACTCATTGGCTTGCCCATAATTCCTAATCCGATAAATCCGACTTTCATATCTAAACACCCCTATTAATTATTTTTAATAATAATCTCGTAACCTTCAAAATTCCGTTAGACTCTAACCTGATATAAATCTAATTCTTTCAACACTTGAATCAGCTTTTCTCTATTTTGTGGACTCATCTCATTTATAGGCCCTAGGGTAACTCCAGCATTGATTCCTACAAGATTTAAAGCCTCTTTCATGACAACTGGGAAGCTTCCCAACCCAAAGGCCAAACGTAATGGAGCCAGTTTGTATTGAAGTTCTCTTGCTTTTTCAAATTCCCCTGCGACATAGGCATCATAAATTCCAGAGACAATCGCTGGTGCGACATTTCCTGTACTGGCAATCCCACCTGTGCCTCCGTAACAAAGATTTGCGAAAATCAACGTATCTCTGCCAGCTAATACAGTGAATTCCTTATCTCGAGTCCTTCTGATATACTCACCCATCTTTGTCATATCGCCACTGCTATCTTTAATGGCGACAATGTTTTCGACATCAGCAAGTTCTACAGCTGTATCAGGAGTGATACTGACATTCGTTTTCTCATCGTTCCCATAAAGTATGATTGGTAGATTCGTAGAGTCAGCAATCGCTTTATAATGTTCCTTCAATTCCTCTTGATTCGGTGTAATGAAATATGGAGTTAAGACCGATACTGCAGAAATACCACCAATCGTTTCTGCTAGCTGCGTTGTCTTGATACACTCTTTCGTGGTAATTTCACTCGCTCCGGCATAGATTGGAACACGCCCTGCCACTTGATCAACCGTGATTTCTAACACCTTTTGTTTTTGTTTTGCATCTAATCCATAAATTTCGCCTGTACTTCCTAGGACAAACACACCATGTACTCCACCCTCAATGGTGTAATCAATCACCTGACGAAGACCATCCTCTAGCAAGTTTCCATTACGATCCATCGGTGTTACTAATGCAGGGATAATTCCTTTCGGTTGAAACATATTAAAGCCTCCTATTTCATCTACTTACTCGCCTAAGCGGCATTTCTGATATCGTTACCTGTTTTTTTACTTTTCCAAGATTGATAGAGTGAGAAAATAATCGATGCAAAGATGAGTACCCAAAGCACAATCGCGATTGGTCCTTTTGTAAAAAAGATCGTTAAATCTCCACCGCTACCTTTTAATGAGTCAATAAAGTATTTTTCTAAGTCTTTCCCTAAAATAAACCCGATTAAGAATGGAGCAACCTGAATTCCAATCTTTGCAAATACAAAACCTGCAAGCCCAAATAGTACGAGCGTCCAAACATCAAATAATACGCCATTATTGATTGCATAAGCCCCAACCACACACATCACGATGATGATTGGATAAATGATTTGCTTTGGTACAAAAACAATCTTTGCCATGTACTTGATGGCTAAGAACATTAAAGCGAACATAACGATATTGGCAACCAATAGTGCCCATACAATCCCACTCCACAAATCAGGATTTTGGGTTATAAAAAGTGGGCCTACTTGGATTCCTTGAAGCAAGAAAGCTCCAACTAATACAGCCGTTGTACTATCCCCTGGAATCCCTAATGATAGTAGTGGAATCAATGCCCCACCAGTAAGTCCATTATTAGAAGCCTCACTGGAAATAACTCCTTCTGGCTCCCCTTTTCCTAAGCGGTCAGGGTTCTTTGAAAAGTTTTTCGTCTGAGAATAAGCGAGAATCGATGCAGCACTTCCACCTACCCCCGGTAGAATCCCAACAAAGGTACCAATCGCAGAGGAACGTAAAGTATTGATCCATTGCCCATTAAAAATTTTAAAAGAGAACTTATCCTTTTTATCAAATTCAAACTTTTGATGATTTGCTGTTTTCATTCCTGTTTCTGCTTCCTGAAGAATTTGCGTGATGGCAAATAAGCCGATTAAGACTGGAAGCAAGGCGAATCCATAATACAAATCATTTTCGAGAAAAGAAGGGACAAGGCGTAGTTGATTATTATCGGCAAAGAAACCAATTAAGCTGATAAATACACCAAGAAATCCGCTGAAGATTCCGCCAAGTAAACTGCCACTTGAAAGTGATGCAATCACCGTTAAAGCAAATAAGATAATCAAGAACTTTTCAACGGATGAAAAGTCAATCGCCACGGATGCTAAGACCGGTGCAAAGAAATATAAAATCGCTAAGCTGAATACCCCTCCAATAAGTGAGGCCGTAATTCCAACCTTTAATGCACTTTCCCCTTGACCTTTCTGGGTCATTGGATAACCATCAAAGGTCGTACAAATGGAAGAAGGAGTTCCAGGAATATTCATTAGAATTGCAGGGACTAAGCCACCACTAATGCCCCCAACATATAAACCTAATAACAAGCCAAGAGAGTCGATTAAATCCAATGCATAGGTGATTGGTAGGAAAATTGCAATTGCCATTGTTGCCGTCATTCCTGGGATTGCCCCAAAGATGATTCCAACAAAGACCCCCAGTATACATAGGATAATTGATAATGGCGTTAATATTTCAAACGCTTCCATGAATGGTCACCGCCTTTTACGGTAAAGTGATATCGAATAAGTATCCAAAGAAAAACCAAACCAATACAGAGGTTGTAACAGAGTTTATAACGGAAATAACGATCGTATTTCGTTGGAAGTTCCCTCTTAACAAAATCGTTAACAAGAACATGAATACAATGCTAGAAGCAATAAAACCAATAATCTCCAAGAAGAACACATACACAACAATGAGCCCAATAGTTCCAAACAGTTTCAATTTGTCAAAGTTTTCCTCAAAGAATTTAAATTTGAACTGAGTCAAACCACCATCTCTTACTTTTTTTACTAGGGCCTTAATTAACATCAATACTACTAATAAAATGAGAATACCCATGATAATCTTCGGAAAAATGATATGGTATTCATCGTATTTAATATCGATTGTTAACAATTCTTTCATGATCTCACCTGCTCCCATCTTCAGTCCATTTTTGCTAGGTGGAGATGAGGAAGAATCACTTCAAATCGTGATACTTCCTCATAATTTAATTAATTGGCTGTAATTTCGTTTAAATCAGCACCATTTTCAATGATATATCTCATGAAGTCTCTTTTTTCAGTTAAATAGGCTTGAGATTCTTCCAAAGAGTAGTGATTTACATAGAAAGCGTTAACACCCAAATCCTTTGCATAGTCCGCATTTCCAACGACTTTTGCCGCTCCTTGATCTAACTTGCTTGCGAAACTTTCATCAATATCCTTTGGAAGTAAGAAGAAGTATTCTTTTGCGAACACAAAATCTTGTCCATTCACTTTAATGCCTTGCTCAGCAAAGGTTGGAATATCATAGCCTTCCACTCGTTCTTTTGAAGTAACTCCTAAAAATTTCATTTTAATTTTATCTTCGACACCATCTTCAGTGTATTGAACATTGGATGAGATTGCTCCATGAATGATATCAACATTTCCATCCCATAAAGCCTGATCCTTGTCACTTTGGGAACCAGTGATATAAGCTTTAATTCGACTAGATACTTCCTCGCCATAAGTATCTTTAGCCCAGATGTAGAAACCATCAAAACTAATTTGGGAAACGCCACCTGCTTCAATTGCAACCGTGAGTGTTTCATCTGTATTTGCCTTTAACCATTCAGCAGCCTCTACCATTGTGTTAAAAGGTGCATCTGCTTTTGCTAAGAAAACATTCCCTGGATTTATTGCAACAATTGGTCCAACTTTCCAATTATCTAATGAATATTCTTCTGGGAAACTACCATACTCTACCCCTAGATAGGACATATCATGGAAGAACATAACCGTACTACCATCATTTTTTGCCTTTGCAAGTTCATCAAACGCACGATTAGCACCAACTGCATCCACTTTCATATTGGTGTCTAGTTCTTTCTCCAAATATCTAGTAACAGCATCTGCGTTTTGATAAGTATCTCCACCAGTAGAGCTTGATCCAATTAACACCCTGACCCTAGAGACATCTACTTTCGAATCATCAGAACCTTCTGCTTCATTTGAAACATCTGAGCTGCCACCACAAGCAGCTAGTACCGTACCCAACATTAAAATTAGTGCAAATACCCAAATCTTTTTCATTTTATTACCCTCCTAACACAGATTAGTGTAAACGCTTACGATTAGTAAAGTATGAAATGACTTCTAGTTGGAAACTTGATTCTGACAATCTTCCGAAATTCCTTTTATCAATAAAGCAATATTTCTCGCCTGGTTATATAGAAGAATTTCAGCATTTTCCATACATTCTCCTAAACTCATAGGTCCTGTTGCGATTGAGTGACAACTTAAAAAATGGTCATATAAAGCTTCATACCCTTTTCCTAAACTGCCAGAAAGAAGGATGGTCTTCACACCTGCTTCTTTCGCAATGCTCGAGATAAAAGACGGAACCTTTCCGAGTAAGGTTTGATAATCACTTTGTCCTTCGCCGGTAATCACAAAATCGGCATTCACGATTTTTTCTTGTAATCCTGTTGCGTCTGCGACAATCTGTGAACCAGATTCAATTTTTGCATTGAGGATTAAGAAAGCAAATCCTAACCCACCCGCGGCTCCTGCACCTTCCTGATCTTTCAGGTCTAATCCGACTTGATTCTCTACTAAACTCGCATATCTTTCCATTGCTAAATCAAAAGCTTCAAGCTCTGTTTCTTGTATGCCTTTTTGTGGTCCAAAAACATACGTTGCACCATTCGGTCCGGTTAACGGATTGTTTACATCACTAGCGATTGTAAATTTTGCCTCCTTCAGCAATGGATGCAGGTCGGTAAAATCTACACGTTTTACCTTGAAGATAGCGCTTCCAAACGGAGCCAATAATTCGTCGTTTTCATCTAAGAATCTAGCACCAAGGGCTTGAAGCATTCCAAGTCCACCATCATTGGTTGAGCTTCCCCCAAGTCCTACGACCAATTCACGATAGCCATCTTCCAGGGCCTTTTTGATGACTTCACCGATTCCATATGTTGATGTATAGATTGGGTTCCGTTTGTTCGGTGGGACCATTGGCAATCCGGATACAGCAGCGATTTCAATCACAGCCGTTTTATTGTCCCCTAAAACTCCATACTCTGTCTCAACTGGATTTAAGAGAGGACCTGAAGCGGTTAGCTTTTCACGGATTCCATTCGTCGCAAAGATGAGTGTATCTAGTGTTCCCTCACCTCCATCGGCCATGGGAATAACTTCTAAGTCTACATCTGGGAGTTCTTTACTAAATGCTTCTTTGATAATGGTCCCAACCTTTAAAGCTGTGAGACTACCTTTAAAGGAATCGGGAGCAATGACGATTTTCATTTTCCCCACCTTTTTCTAAGAGTATTAAGTACATCTTTATTAAACTATATTTATGAATGCGTTTTCATCGGAGCCTTACACAAAGTTTTCTAGTTTTTTAGATTTAGAAATTGTGCATTTGCACTATTTCTAATTATCAGTGATTTTTTCAACCACCATTAGAATCCTTAGAATCATCGCATCATGGAAACTTTTTGGATCTAAGCCTGTTTGTTTGTCAATATTACACAAACGGTACAACAATGTATTCCGGTGAATATGAAGTGCTTCGGCAGTATGCTTCATATTTAGATCATGATCAAACAGCGCCTTTAATGTCTCTAATTGTTCCTCATTCAGACACTGCTTTCCCCCTAAATATTGTTCATGAAAACTTTCTAACCGATCTTTCGGTACTTGTTGAAGAAGGTTAACAAATCCCCACTCGGAAATATGGGCAATCTGATCGTCATTAGGGAACTTGTCCAACAGCCTCAAACTATCAGAAGCCTCTAAATAAGACTTACGATAGCCGTTAATTCCACGATAAGCATGCCCAATTGCTATTTGAACAGTCAGCTTATGGCTCGTGAAATAGCCCTTAATGGACCGAGCAACTGAAGGATAATTTTCTTTCATATGAGGGATTCCGATTAAACAATGCTCATCATCAAGAAAGGCTGAAAAGGAAATCTTTGGAATAAGGGCTCTAATTTGATTCAAACGTTGGTCCTTTTTTAATGGCACGCTATTGTTTCCGCCTACATTTCGTCTATTTAAATCTGGAAAACGAATAAGGAAAACGGAGATTTCTTCTTCAAAATTCAGGTCTAAATAATGCTTTCCATCTGCTTCGAGTTTTGCGTAGTTTAATTCATAAGGATGAACAAGGTCTAATACCCAGTTCTCCATTATCTTATTCTCATAGTGAAGTTTACTAAGTAACTCCATCTCTTGCAGCATGACTTCAACGGTGACTTTTAAAATTGTGGCAAACTTCATGACCTCATCTGGATGGCCTGTAACTCCGATTACTCCAACAATCTGGTCTTGACGTTTCACTGGCAGGTTGACTCCGGGCTTTGAACCTAAATACAAGCTTTCGTCAACAGGGTAGATGACGATTTGTTCTTCTGTTTTAATCACCTTTAAGGCCCCTTGGTGTATTTGATACATTCTGTTTGGGTCCGTGCTTGCTACAATTAACCCTTCTTCATCCATAATATTAATATTATAGTCTAATAGAGCCTTAAGCCTTAAAATAATCGGGTGTGCTAACTCAGAAGTAATTCTCATCTACCATCCCCCCTGTTTTCAATAAATATTTACTCAATATTACCCTAAAAACCGACAGAAACCTACATCAATGTTGGAAAATTAAAAACTACTGTACGATTGCATACAGTAGTTTCGATAAATTGTCACACTATCAAAATCTCATCAAGTTATCGGAGCTGGATTGAAAATAGTAAAATCGTTATGAAGCTCATATTTTTCTGCCAAACATTGCTTTCGGCCACTTGAAACCTCAATCATTTCATGAAATAGCAAAGTCCCAATTTCTTGAATGGTTGCCTCTCCTGTGGCTATCGGACCCGCATTCACGTCAATTAAATCTCCCCACATATCTTTCAAATTATTACGACTGCACACCTTAATCACGGGTGCCTCTGCCAAACCATATGGTGTACCGCGTCCTGTCATGAATACTTGCAGTGTAACTCCACTCGATAATTGACATGAGCCACATACAAAATCACTTGCAGGGGTTGCTGCAAAAATCATCCCTTTTTTCGTTGGCCTTTCCCCAGGTGAAAGCACCTCAACAATTGGAGAAGTACCTGACTTCGCAATCGAACCCATCGCTTTTTCTACAATATTGGATAATCCGCCTTTTTTATTTCCGGGAGTAGGGTTGGCACTTCTATCTACTTGGCCCTTCTCTAAATATTGATCATACCACTTCATCTCAGATACTAGCTTTCTACCAACTTCCTCGTTCACACACCGTTCCCCAATAATATGTGCACCATCGCGAACTTCGGTGACTTCCGAAAACATCACAGTCGCACCAGCTTGAACGAACATATCAGCCGCATAGCCTGCAGCTGGATTGGCTGTCACACCAGAAAAAGCATCACTTCCCCCACACTGTAACCCGATACATAAATCGGAAAGAGGAAGTTCCACACGCTTACGTTCATTTAATTTTTTTAGTTTTGAATCTGCCATCGACATCATTTCCGCAACGATTGCATCATGGCCGTTTACATTTTGTAAAATCAACACATTTTCGGGTAAAATCTCTTGTTCGTCTAATAGCATTTCTAATGTGAGTTTCTCACACCCCAATGAAATCACCATTGTTTCTCCACCAAAATTGGGGTGTTTGACCATGTTCCGCATCATTCGAATTGGAATAGCGGCTTCCGGGGCATTGATCGCCACTCCGCAGCCATAGGCATGATTAATGGCGACAACATCGTCTACATTCGGATAAAGTGGAAGTAATTCTTGTTTGATTCTTTTTACGGCATTATTTAAAACACCAGTCACACATTGTACCGTTGTGATGATGCCCAATATATTTCTCGTGCCTGCAAACCCACCGTTTGGATGAGGATACCCCATAAATGTTTTTACAGGTGGCTCAGGCAAATCGGTTACCAGATTGGTTGCAAATTCCATTTCATCTAGTGAAGGTGGAGTTGGAAGCTGTAGCATATTCTCATTGATCCAATCACCTTTACGGATGGATTGTATGGCAAATCCTAAAATCACTCCATATCGGATGATGGCCTCGCCTTCTGCAATATCTACTAAAGCAATTTTATGACCTTGGGGAATATTCTCGTTCGCAACGACATCATCCATGATGACAGTCCCTGCTGAAATGGCATTTACAGTAATGGAAACGTTATCATTTTCATGTATTTTAATAAAATGATTGAAACCCATGGCTATTCCTCCTCATATCCAGGTTGTACTTTCCTTAAAAACATCGTAATCTGAAACTATCTAAAAGTAAAAGTGTTAACTTTTAGACTTCTCTAAGAAAAATTAAGAGTAATAGGGAGCATTTTCCATGGATATCAAACAGATAGAATATATCATCAAAATCGCCGAAGAGAACAATATAACGAAAGCCGCGGAAAAACTTTATATCACGCAGTCAGCTTTAAATCAACAGCTGTTACGGCTAGAAAAAGAGCTTGGAACACAGCTGTTCGTTCGCTCGAGAACGAATTGGCAACTGACGGATGTTGGGAAAGTGTATATTGAAAATGCAAAAAAAATCGTCCATATCAAAAAAGATACCTACAACACCATCAACGATATCATTGATGTAAAAAAAGGGAAATTGGTCATCGGATTAACCCCAGAACGTGGTCCAGAAATGTTTGCGGCCATCTATCCAACTTTTTATAAAAAGTATCCTACTATTAAAATTGAAACGATTGAACTGGCTGTCAGGAAACAACAAGAAGAAGTTTCTATGGGGAATCTTGACATTGGGTTCTTAACATTACAGGATTTTCAGAAATCCAATGATGAGTATATCCATATCTGTTCGGAAGAAATTATTTTGGGTGTCCCTAACACCCATCCTCTTGGAAAGCTAGGAGGAAAGATTGGCGAAAAGCTTCCGAAAATCAGCTTAAAAGACTTGGAAAGTGACTCTTTTGCTATCATGCAAAAAGGCTCTACGCTAAGAGAATTATATGATCATCTTATTATAGAAGAAAACGTATCTCCCCATATTCTTTTGGAAACACGAAGCTGTCATAATCTATTTAATATGGTCGAAGAAGGCATCTGTTGTTCCATCTTTCCCATTACCTATGCCAAAGACAGCTCCCAGGTCTCCTATTTTTCACTCAATCAACATCCAGTATGGGAAATATATGCAAGTTACAAAAAAGGAAGTTACCTGAGTCATGCAGCAAATGATTTCATAAAAATTGCTAAGGAGTATTGGTCAAAGAAAATGACTCCATATTCTATTTTTTGACATGGACATACTAATCAAAACTTACCCGTATACAGGATAGCCTTCTCCCCATCCACCGATAGGATGGGGCTATTTCTTTACTTTTTTGTTTCCGAAGAATGAGCTTATCATCCTAAAGACTGTTTCTTTCATTTATCCTCCTGACTCAGCAAGCGTTCTCAGTCGCATATCGGAAAATATATTTACTGTGCCCCTTCCCTTCTATTTATTTCTTACTTATTACAAATATTTTTTTAATAAAACAAATTTGCGACAAAAAATGACATTAACCTTCGAATGATAATAAGGGGGAGAACAAAACAGAGGATGACTGTCATTTCGTTAAAGAGAAGGTTTAAGGAGTCGCCATTACATATCCCTATATAAAAATAAAGAGAGAGTAGGAGAAATGGTATTATGACGCAGGAATTATTCGTTAATGGAGAATTAACAAGGATTAGGAGAGAAACTCACGGAAAGAACAAGCTAACAAGAAGAGAGCCAGTTTTTACTTCGAGAATGGAAAAACGTGAGTATTATCATAACTTAAGTTCCTTTGATATTCGTAATGTGTTAGATGTGAAAGGATTCCTAAAAGATATTCGCGAAAATTGGAATACATACGTGTTACAGGTTCATCATTGGATTCAGCAACAGCCTCTAAAAAAACTGATAGTTTCAGGGATATTTACCGTTGTTTTTGGATTTTTTGCATCCACCTCAACCTCAGCATTTGTTCCGGAATACACTTATGCAGTAAAAAGTGGCGATAAACTTGAAGTGATTGCCCAAGAACACGGAGTTACGGCACAACAGATATTAGATGCGAACGGGCTTTCTTCATTTAACGGCAAAAAAATTCTATTACCAAAAGTACAGGACAAAACTGTAACTGCATCCATCCTAAATATTCGGTCTAAGCCAACTACTAATAGCAGTATTGTTGGAAAATATAAAAAAGAAGATGTAGTCAAAGTGTCATTTATTGAAAATGGGTGGGCTGCCATTTTAAACCAAGGCAGAGTTTATTACGTAAGTGCCAATTATCTTACAGGTGGCTCAAAATCAACCCAAACAACTAGCAACCTATCTCAAGAAAAAAGAATGTATGTAACAGCTTCATCGTTAAGAATCAGAGAAGCAGCTTCCACGAGCAGTCCTGTATTAGGGACGTTACAATTACATGATCCTGTTTTTGTGCAATCATCTATGAACGGGTGGGCTAAAATTTTTCTAAATGGTAAACCAGCCTTTGTTAGTGAAACCTATTTAACTACGAACGAGCCCATAAAAGATATGAGTCAAAACGATACATATAAAAACAATCAAACCATTACCGATTCATCGGTTTACATAGTAAAAAGCGGGGACACCTTTACAAAAATCGGGAAAGCGTTTGGCGTCTCAGTCTCTTCCATCCAAAAACTTAATCCAACAGTAGACCCAACAAAGTTGAGAATCGGTCAAAAAATCCAGGTCTCTTCGACAGTTGGCCCAACTCCCACTGTAAAGACACAAACGAATACCGATTCTTCTACTTATATCATAAAAAGAGGAGACACTTTTACAAAAATCGCGAAAGCATTTGGGATATCGGTCTCTTCTATTCAAGAACTAAATCAAACAATTGATCCGACGAAACTGAAAATCGGTCAAACTATCAAAATACCATCGAGCACCACGGCAACTACTAATCAATTAAAGATCACAGCTCAAATTACTGGAATCGACCGTAACGGAACTTTTCGTTTTATCACAAACGATGGCAATACATATGCAGCGAAGGCCTCAGGCAATCTCGTAAATGAATTGTTTAACCTGCAAGGAAAAACGGCAACACTAACACTTGAAGGAAAAAGAGGCCAAGAAATGACGCTCATTTCACTAACATAGGGTAGGTTCACTGTGCATTTATGGTAAAAACGGGGCCAAAAACGGGGTCAGTCCCCCGCTCCATTAACGTTTTAATGAAGTGAGGTACTGACCCAGCGTCCTTAAAAAAATCATTACCTAGATGTTTCCACCGAACTAAATGCCTCCCTTAATGTATTTGCTGCTTGATGGATGGCTTTATCGCCTTGTAGTAACATGCCTGGCAGCCAGAAAAATCCATGAATCATACTGTCATAACGAGTAGCTTCAACCGTAACACCCGCTGCTTTTAATCGTTCGGCATAGGCCTCGCCTTCGTCACGCAGTGGATCGAATCCTCCTGTAATCACAAGTGCAGGCGGTAGGCCGCTTAAATCTTCTGCGAGAAGCGGTGAAGCGTATGGATTTTTACCGTCCTCTTCATTCCGAAGATAATGATTCCAGAACCATTCCATAGTGTCCTTCGTTAAAAAGTAGCCCTCTGCGTTTTCCTTATAGGATTGAGTGTCAAAATTGTGGTTCGTTACTGGATAAATCAACATTTGATAGGCGATGGACGGCCCGCCTTTGTCTTTTGCCATCAGTGCGACAACCGCTGCTAGATTCCCTCCGGCACTGTCCCCGCCAACGGCTAACCTTGTGGAATCTACCCCAATACTAGAAGCATTGTCGACTACCCATTGAACAGCGGCATAAGCATCTTCAGCAGCTGCCGGGAATTTATGCTCTGGTGCTAGTCGGTAATCGACCGAGATGACCACACAATTGGCCCGATTGGTTAAGAGGCGACATGGAACTTCAACGGTGTCGAGATTGCCAATGACCCAGCCTCCGCCATGATAATAAACCAAAGCTGGAAAAGGACCTTCGCCAACTGGTGTATATATACGAACAGGGATTTCACCACCTGGTCCCGGAATTCTTCTGTCTTCTACCTTTCCTACTTCTTCTGGTATTCCGGCCATCGCACTAAAATCAGCCGAAAGTCTTGCTTCTTCAGGTGACAGTGTCTCCATTGCTGGACCACCAGCGGCCGCCATTTGGTCTAATAAAAATTTCGCCTGTGGATCAAGCTTTGTCATAACTGTTCCCTCCAGATTATTTAGTTTCTTTCTCTCTTTAGGCAAAATTTTAGAAGAAGTTGAAACAGAAAACCCTTCATACTCCTTGGCGGCTACATCATCACAAATTTGACGGTAAAGCCCCACTCCTCCAAGAAAAGCCATAAAACCTCTTGGTTTCCCCTCAATATTTGCGCCCATATACCAAGAATCTGTTTTCGTAGCAAGCGACATTTCGGCAATGATCTTACATTGCTGGCTCCAAGCCATTTCTGCCTCAGCAATCGCCTCAATGGTTTCTAGATTATTTTCACGAAGGTATTCGATACAATCGGCAATCCATTCTACATGCTGTTCAATCGAAACCAACATATTGCTTAACACCGATGGGCTTTGAGGTCCAGTAATCATGAACATGTTTGGAAAACCTGCCGTTGCGATTCCAAGGTATGTTTTTAAATCAGCGCCTCCTGCCCACTTCTCTTTAAGAGAGATTCCATCTTTGCCACGAATATCAATTTTAAAAAATGGACCGGTAATCGCATCAAATCCTGTGGCAAATACAAGGGCATCAAATTCATACTCGGCTTCTGTCGTCCTTAATCCTTCTGGGGTCAACTCTTCAATAGGATTGGACTTGATATCCACAAGGGTGACATTCTTTCGGTTGTACGTTTGGAAGTAATTTGTGTCAATAATCGGCCGCTTTGTCCCATAATAGTAGGATGGCATTAGCTTTTCAGCCACCTCAGGGTCCTCAACGGTCTGGGCGATTTTAGAACGGACGAATTCTGCGACCGTATCATTCGCTTCCTCTACAAAGCCAAGATCATTGTAGGTATACATCAGGGTAAAAAGTCCACCCTTTTCCCATGCCTCCTCGTACACTCGCTGGCGTTCCTCTGGTGAGGCGTCTAGCGCCGGAGTGTCTCTTGGAATCGATGGGACTCCATGCATAGAGGCAATCATTTGCTGCTTAATTTTATGATAATTCTCTTTTATTGTTTGAAGAAATTCTGGGCCGTAAGAATGATTTTCTGCTGGGGAGCTATACTGAGGTGTGCGTTGAAATACGATAAGATGTTCTGCTTCTTGGGCAATAACGGGAATCGCCTGAATTCCACTGGAACCCGTTCCAATGATTCCGACTTTCTTTCCTTTAAAATCTACTTTCTGATGTGGCCACTTTCCCGTATGATACAATTCTCCTTTATAACGATCCATGCCTTTGAAGTTTGGAGTATTGGAGGCTGAGAGGCAGCCTAACGCTGTGATGAAATATTTCGCTGTGATTGTGTTGCCATCGCCAGTCTGGATGTCCCAATTTTTGTTCTTTTCATTAAAAGTAGCACTTGTGATGCGTGTCTTGAACTGAATGTCTCGACGTAGGTCTAGCTTATCTGCGACAAAGTTTATGTAGCGAAGAATCTCTGGTTGTTCCGCATAACGGGATGACCATGTCCATTCATTTCGCAACTCTTCTGAGAAAGTATAATTATAGTAGATACTTTCAATGTCACAGCGAGCGCCTGGATAACGGTTCCAATACCATGTCCCACCAACATCCTCCCCCGCCTCATAGACGCGAACAGAGTAACCTAACTCTCTCAGACGATGAAGCATATACAAACCTGAAAAACCTGCCCCAACCACTACAGCATCAAAAACTCGAGCTTCTTGATTCCTTGTCACTAATCAATCTACCTCCTAAAATCTATTTAGAAGTTATAACAGAGAAGTATAGAAAGCGCTTACACTACTATTCTATTTTCCTGGCTGTTTTCCTCTATTTAATTTTTTGTCATGGTGGTAATGGTGGTGAATGAGGGAATAACACGAAGAATTGTTTTTCCAGAGAACCTCGAACGAGCAGGCTCTTTGCCTATAATTTTTAAAGAACCTAGTATGGGCATTGAGGGGGTCTTAGTTCCCATACTCACTGGGGTTTCCTTACTATAGGCATTGACACGGCCTCTCAGTTCCCATACTCCCTGATGTTTCCTTACTATGGGCATTGACAGGGTCTCTCGGTTCCCATACTCGCTGTTGCTTCCTTACTATGGGCATTGACAGGTCCTCTCAGTTCCCATACTCGCTGTTGCTTCCTGACTTTGGGCATTGACAGGTCCTCTCAGTTCCCATACTCGCTGAAATATCAGGACTATGGGCATTGACAGGGTCTCTCGGTTCCCATACTTGTCGATGTTTCCTTACTATAGGCATTGACGAAGCTTCTCAGTTCCCATACTTGTCGATGTTTCCTTACTATGGTCACTGAACATGAGTCTAGAGCAGCAGAAGGGGCACGAATGCCCTGTGTTGGTGACCTATCTTGGTCGAAAGAATAGTAGAAAGGTCTCCAATACCCAGTATTGATGACCTATCTTGGTTAAAAGAACAGTAGAAAGGTCTCCAATACTCAGTATTGATGACCTATCTAGGTAGAAGTAATAGAAGAAGGGGCACCAACAGGCAGTGTGGTTCATTCCCCATCCCCACCTTCCCCAAGTCTTTCAACGATCCTCCGTTTTTGATAAAGCATTGTGCCGGTTTCTGCTAGATCGCTAATCATCGAACGGTTGGCGAAGGCTCCAAAAAGAATGCCAGCAACCGGAATCATTTGAAATAATTTCTTCCACCCAAATTGTTCCGTAAAGGTTACCGTGACTTCGCGCCATCCTTGTAGCTGGGAAATCGCTTCCCGCGTTTGCTTGTCACTTTTACCATAGTCGGAGAGTTCATTTATAATCGCTTGTTTACCAACCACATCAGCTGATGAGAATTGCAGGCATTTAATGATAAAAACCCTTTCTGCCTTGTCATTCGGATCATAGCCGTGAATCATCGCGATTTCCTGTAACGTTTTTAAGGAAATTCCAAGCACAGCTGGAATATCGATGGCTAGGGTAAAAATACCGCCAATCCCTGTACTAGCTCCCTGAACGGTCGCAACCTTTTTTCGTTGTTCCCCAAGGTCAAGCGCAGCCTGCTTCATCACCAAAACAGGAATGTCCTGAATATCAGCCAACTGGTTGATTTGTTGACCTGTCTTTTTTTCAATAAAATGAAAAATAGATTTTTCACTGGACAGATATTGTCCACCGGTTTGAATATAACTTCCCAACTCGTCTAACAAGGTCCCGATTTTATCCTGAATGAATTTCGGCGTAAGCATATCGAGCATTTTAAAAGGGAGACGACCAAGACGTTCCCAAAACCATAGCCCTTTTTGATCCTTTTCCCACTTCTCTATCAAACTTAACTCTTTTAATAATTGGTCCCTAGACTCCATCCTTTTCAGCTCCATCTGTTTAATATTTATATTAACGTTTTGAAACTAGAATAGGTTTCAATTTTGATTGACAAGGAAATCAAACATCAATCACTGAAAACAGTGCCTCTGTCACTCAACCGCTTGCTTTTAATTCTCGACTAAATCCTCCCTGAATAAAAACAAAACGATACTCCCATAAGGTTTCCTGGAAGTACCGCATGATTTTTATTATTATAAAATCTCCTCAAACATCGCAATGGTTTCTTTTTTTGTAGGCATGAATGGGTTTCCTGGTGCACATGCATCCTTTAAAGCATTATCGGCTAGTTTATTTAAATCCACTTCGGTCACACCTAGCTCAGAAAGTTTCGTTGGGATTCCGACTTCTTTTGCTAGCGACTTAATCGCCTCGATCACTTCTTCTGCGCATTGCTCATCGGTTTTCCCTTCAACAGAAATTCCAGCTGCTTTGGCAATTGCACGGAATTTCCTTGGATCACGCTTTGCATTTTCTCTTTCAACAATCGGCAGAAGCATCGCATTGCATACACCGTGCGGCAAGTCATAAACACCACCAAGCTGATGAGCCATGGCGTGGACATAGCCAAGACCCGCATTATTAAAGGCAATTCCACCTAAGAACATCACGTAGGTCATCTGTTCACGCGCTTCGAGGTCATGTCCATTTTTCACAGCACGAGGCAAATAATTAAACACCAATTCAACCGCTGCCAGTGCCGTTGCATCTGTGACCGCATAGGCACCAGGTGTAACAATCGCTTCAATCGCATGGGTTAACGCGTCCATTCCAGTCGCTGCGGTCAATGAGGCTGGTTTATCAACCATTAATTCTGGATCGTTCACAGAAATCGTGACAAGACTGTTTTTATCCACCATTACCATTTTCACTTCGCGCTCTTTATCAGTGATTACATAGTTAATCGTAAATTCACTAGAAGTTCCTGCTGTTGTATTGACCGCGACAATTGGAAGAGATTTATTCTTCGTTTTCCCCACACCTTCATAGTTGCGTAAATCTCCCCCATTTGTTGCGTATAGGCCCATTGCTTTCGCTGCATCCTGTGGAGAACCACCACCAATCGAAATAATAAAATCGCATTGATTGGTTTGAAGGACATCATAGCCTGCGTATACATTTTCAACGGTAGGATTTGGTTTTACATCATCAAAAACAACATAATCAAGTTGTATTGAATCTAGTTCAGCTAGTACTTTTCCAGCAATTCCGGACTGACTTAAAAATTGATCTGTCACCACTAGTGCTTTTTTATATCCTAAATCATTAATTAAAGGAGCTAATTCTTTTAAACATCCAATACCCATCAGATTCGTACTTGGCACATAATAAACACCCATTTTTCTTCCTCCTTAAAATCGTTCACAGTTTGTTCAATACTTCACATAATTATTTGTAAATAAAGGGACAATCCGTGTCCCTTCATGATACAACTGCCTGCGTTTCTTTTTATGAGTAATATTTATAAAAATTCCAGCTTACAGCTTTAAAATCCCTTCCCTAGGAACCACATTGAATGCATCTGCAAGGTCTTGCAATTGCTGATCAGTGATGGTTTGTTTCTTTCCGCCTTGGGCACAAACAATGGTGTAAACCTCTGCTGCTTTTTCAGCCGTCTCAATCAGTCCAAATGTTTCATCCATGGTCGTACCTGCTCCGAAAACACCGTGATGCGGCCAAAGGACAATTCGGACATCCTTCATTCTTTCTGCTGTTGCTTCGCCAATTTCATTTGTTCCAGGAACAATCCATGGAATAACGCCGACACCTTCTGGGAATACGACAAGACATTCTGTACACATTTCCCAAAGAGTTTTTGTCATAGCTTCTTCCTCTAGGCTATGGGTAAACGTCATGGCAATAAGGTTTGTTGCGTGACAATGCATGATAACGCGATGGTTTGGATCAACTGATAAGCGCTGCATATGGTTCATTAAATGGGTTGGCAGCTCGCTTGTTGCAACCCCTCCATCTTCAAATCCCCAAAGAATTTCATAGCCTTTGCCATCAGCAGCAATACGGATGACTCCTAAGTGTGTACTAGGTTTTTTCTCCACATTTTTGAAATATTTCCCTGAACCTGTAACTATGAAATATCTACCAGCAAGAGCTGAAGCATCAAAGTTCATTGGAACAGTGCGAACCACATGATCAAGATCCAAGTATGGACGAACCTCTTCTTCATTTAATAAATAACTAATATTCCCGCCATTCCGCTCATCCCAACCTAAGCGGTAAAGGTTAGAAGTTGTTTCCACCATTTCTTGTAAAAATGGTGCTGTTACGATCGGATTTCTAACTATCGTTGTAATCATAGTTCCTTCACTCCTATTTATATAAGACTTGTTTTTCAAGTTCTTTTATGTCTGTTTCTTATGTACTTATCATAAACCTAAAATCAAAATAAAACAACATAAAAACAGATATATTTTTTGTTTATTTTTGTTTTGTTTTGAATTTTGCCATGCCTTTGTTTGTTTTTATCTATTGACAAGAAAAAGGCATGTTATCTCACAAAAAAAACAGACCAATCCTCAAATTGATCTGTAGCTTTGTTATTTAATTAGCAATCGTAATTTTAATTCGTTTTTCTTCTAACTGTCTCTTGATGTTCTCCTCGATCTTTGCATCCGTGATGACACAATCAATGTTCGAAAGTGAGCTAATTTGTGAAAAAGAACGAACTCCAAATTTGCTTGAATCCACCATCAGTACGGTTTCGTCTGCAATCTCCATCATTTGCTTTTTGACTAAAGCTTGCAATTCATTAAAGTCACTCAAGCCTTTTTCAAGATGGACGCCTTTACATGAAAGGAAGGCTTTATTAACATGATACATGCCTAAAGAACGTTCCGCTAGTGGTCCCACAAAGGATAAAGACTGCGACAACAACGATCCTCCAGTAGAAATCACCCTGATTTGCTCTTTCTTACTAAGCTCAATAGATACTTTTATGGAGTTTGTCACAACTGTTAATGGCATGTCTGGAAGTTCCTTTGCCATGTACCAAGCCGTTGTGCTGGCATCTAAGACAATTTGATCTCCTGCTTCAATTGACTTAATCGCTTCCATGGCAATTGC
Source organism: Mesobacillus maritimus (assembly GCF_044803185.1). GTDB lineage: Bacteria > Bacillota > Bacilli > Bacillales > Cytobacillaceae > Mesobacillus_B > Mesobacillus_B maritimus_B. The sequence continues at coordinate 1,455,560 of NZ_CP085225.1, read as the reverse complement.
TCGTTTTTCAGCTGCATTGGTGATTTCTCTTTCTAAGTAGGATGTTTCTGATTGATCTTTTTCTAAGCTAACCGCTCCCCCATGGCTTCTCATTAATAAATTGTCTTTTTCAAGCTTTTCTAAGTCTCGACGAATCGTTTCCTCCGTCACAGAGAATATTTTACTTAGCTCCGTAACCCTAATGCTCAACTTTTCATTGACCAATTCCACAATCTTTCGCTGTCTTTCCGCAACAAGCACTCCGCTACACCCTTCCCCACTTAATAGTTTTGGTTTTATGTTGTTTTATTTACTTTTACTTTTAATTTTATAAATTAAATATAACATATTTTTTGAATAACAAAAAGGCAGGCCACTTTAAAAGTTGGCCCACCTTCTTTTTTCTTTATTAACGCTTTGATAAAACCTCTTCTTCATAGGCTTTTACTTCGTCTAACCAAGATTCTCTTACAGGAACGTCCATCTTCTCGCAATAGTAATCCCAAATCGCACTGAACGGATACGTTTTGAATTCTTCTAAAAGAGCTAATCGCTCGGTGAAATTCCCTTCTTCTTGGAGCTGTTTTAAATAATCATTTGGCGTCAACATCGCAAACAGCAATGCTTTGATCATGTTTCTAGTTCCAATCGTCCAAGCAGCAATCCGATTGATACTCGCGTCAAAGAAATCTAGTCCAATTTTAACTTTGTCTAATGCATCATTACGTACAAGCTCAAGAGCAATCTCTTTTAGCTCATCATCGAATGTAACCACATGATCGCTATCCCAACGAACCGGACGTGACACATGCAAGGCAAGCTGATCACTGTATAACAACATCGATGAAATTTTATTTGATACCGTCTCAGTCGGGTGGAAGTGTCCTGTATCCAATAAGCATAACTTATTATTCTTTAAAGCATAACCAAGATAAAATTCATGTGAACCGACAACGTAAGACTCTGAACCAATTCCAAATAATTTGCTTTCAATCGCATCGACATTGTATCTTTCATCCACTTCATCGGCAAAAATCTGATCCAATGACTCTTTTAACCGAACTCTTGGTGTTAAACGGTCACTTGGGACATCCTTGTATCCATCCGGAATCCAGATATTTGTTAAACAAGGAGTACCAAGTTCTTTTCCAAAATATTCACCAATTCGGCGTGCAGCAATACAGTGATTAATCCAGAACTCTCTGATTTCTGGGTTTGGATGAGAAAGTGTTAGACCATCTGCTGCGTTTGGATGAGAGAATAGTGTTGGGTTAAAATCGAGCCCCAATCCTTGTTCCTTCGCCCAGTTCACCCAGTTTTTAAAATGCTCTGGTTTCACTTGGTCACGCTCGACCACTTCGCCATTTGTTTCCGCATAGATTGTATGCAGGTTAACCCTATGCTTTCCTGGGATTAACGACATCGCCTTTTCTAAGTCCTGCCGTAATTCTTCAGGGTTTCTCGCTTTCCCTGGATAATTTCCAGTAACATCGATTCCACCTGACAATTCACTTTTGTTTACTTCAAACCCACCAATATCATCGCCTAGCCAGCAATGAATGGAAACCGGTACAGATTGTAATTTTTCTAAAACGGAATCAACATCAATTCCCCATTTTTCGTAAAGACTTTTCGCATATTGATAATTCGCTTCTACTGTCATATTTGTTTATCTCCTTTTCGGTTACATTTGGTTTTTACTAGGTAAATAGGTTTTCATCTCAAATGAATGTTTAATGATGGTTCTAGCTTTCGAAATATCTTCGATGTGTCCTAGGGCCATGAGTTGCACACTAAGATTCCCGATTGCAGTGGCTTCTACTGGACCAGCATGAATCTCTTTATTTGTCACATTCGCAATCAATTCATTTAACAGCTCATTTTGGCAACCACCGCCAATGACGTTAACCTGCTTAAATGTCCTTCCGACCAGCCCTTCAATTTGGCTTATCGCTTCTTGATAACTGGCGGCCAAACTGTCATACACACATTTCGCCACTTCTCCAGGCGTTTCTGGCGCGAGTTGACCAGTCGCCAAACAACTTGCGATAATCTCTTGAATCATATTCTCTGGCTTCATAAAGCGGTCTTCGTTTACATTGATGATGGCTTTATAGTCTTTCGCTTGTCTGGCTAATTCAACAAGTTCCCCAAAAGAATATTGACTATTGTAGTTTCGCTTCACTTCTTGAATCATCCAAAGCCCCATAATATTTTTAAGGAAACGGAAGCGATAATCCATTCCGCCTTCATTGGTAAAATTGTAGTTCATTGCGTCTGGGGTACAAATAGGTTGGGTATTCTCTACCCCAATCAACGACCATGTCCCCGAACTGATGTAAATCGTGTCCTCTTGTTCTGGAACCGAAACAACGGCTGAACCCGTATCATGTGTCGCTGGAAGAATTACCTTCATATCAAAACCAAACTCTGAAACGAGCTCTTCCCTCAATGTACCAAGTACGGTTTTAGGCATTTGAATTTCTTGAAACATTTCGTGATTCAATCCAAGTTCCGTGATTATTTCTTCGTCCCATTCTTTCGTATGGGCATTCACGAGTTGTGTTGAAGTTGCATTTGTATATTCATTTACTTTCTTCCCAGTTAACAAGAAATTGAGATAATCAGGAATCATCAAAAATGTTTTTGCTTGATTTAAAACCTCAGGATTGTTTTGTTTGATGGAATAAAGTTGATAAATAGTATTAAACTTCTGGAATTGAATGCCGGTTTTTGAATAAAGCCTTTCTTTCGGAATTAGCTTCGACACTTCTTCTATCATTCCATCCGTTCTTGGGTCACGGTAGGACACTGCATCTGTTAAGGGTTGATCCTTTTCATCAAGTAGCAAGAAATCAACCGCCCAAGTATCAATCCCAATGCTTTCCGGTTGCAACCCTAGTCGGTGACATTGATGAACACCTTCTTTAATTTCCTCGAAGAGTTTACCAATCTCCCAACAAAAGTAAGTCCCTTTTCGAACAAGCTTGTTCTCAAATCGATGAATTTCTTGTAGCTTTAATACTTCGTTTTCGAGGTAGCCTGCGATTAATCGACCGCTAGAAGCACCAATATCAACAGCAATACTGCATTTTATCATTCAAATCACCCTTCTGTTGTAAGCGGTTACTCATATCTCTATCATACTAGAAAGTTAGCAAATGCCAATAACGTAATTAGACAAATTCATTGTCGTTATTTGCACACACACTAACACTGTCACCTTGAACATCTGTGAGTCTTTAAAATGGAAGAAGACGGTTTTTCAAGATTAAACGGGATTTCCCTAGACCTTTCCTATTAAAAAGAGGACATCACTTGTTTTAGCTTCGAGATAAAAATGGACTAGCATCGGAACTAGGAGCACATAACGACAGGATGATCCAGAACCCCATGTTATATTCGTATAAAAAAGAGGCAGTTCCATTTTTAATAGAACCACCTCTCTTTATCTAGAAACTTTCCATTTACTCGCTAACTTTTGCCCGAATTGATTTTAATCGATGCATGACTTTATTTTCACCACGACCAAAGTAATCATGGAGTTTTGAATATTCCTGGTAGAGTTGCTCATATAATGCTACGTTTTCCGGAATCGGTTCAAAGGTTTCATCTTTAATCCGTGCCATTTTTTCTGTCGCTTCAATAATATTGTCATATCCACCGCTTTCTTTTCCAGCGGCTACTGCACCAAACATCGCAGCTCCTAAGGCTGGTGTTTGCTTGGAAGCGGCAATTTTAATCGAACGATTTGTGACATCCGCATAGATTTGCATTAATAATTTATTTTTCTGCGGAAGCCCGCCACACGCATACAATTCATCTACTTGTAAACCTTTTTCATGAAAGGCATCGACAATTTTTCTTGTGCCAAATGCAGTCGCTTCTAGTAAGGCACGGTACATTTCCTCCGGTTTGGTTTGCAATGTTGCACCTAAAATGACCCCACTTAGCTCGGTATCGACTAATACGGAACGATTTCCATTCCACCAATCTAGCGCTAGTAAACCTGTCTCCCCTGGCTTATACTCGGCTGCTTTTTGCTCCAACCATTGATGAAGGCCAACACCGTCTGCTTTCGCTGCTTCGACAACATATGCTGGAACAGAGTGGTTCACAAACCATTCAAAAATATCTCCAACTGCCGATTGCCCTGCTTCATATCCATACAGCCCCGGAATGATCCCGTCCTCAACGACGCCGCACATTCCTTCGACCTCGACTTCTTTCTCACCTAGAAGCAAATGACAGATTGAAGTTCCCATCGCCATCACGAGTTTTCCAGGTGTGACAACACCAACACCTGGGACAGAAGCATGTGCATCTACATTGCCCACAGCAACTGCGACGTTTGGACTTAAGCCAAGAGTTTCAGCCATTTCTTCTGTTAGCTGACCTGCTTTTGTCCCTAGTGGCACAACCTCGCCGCGAAGTTTGGTTTCTGTTAAATCCTCCAAGCGAGGGTCCAATGCTTTAAAAAATTCCTTGCTTGGATAGCCTTCCTCTTTATGCCAAATCGCTTTGTATCCAGCGGTACAGCTATTTCGTAGCAAATTGCCTGTCAACTTCGAAATCACCCAGTCAGCCGCTTCGACAAATTGGTCCGTTACCTCATAAATTTCCGGTGCCTCATCAAGGATTTGCCACGCTTTCGCCATCATCCACTCAGAGGAAATCTTCCCACCATAACGAGCTAAAAACTTTTCATTTCGTTCATTAGCGATGTTATTCAATTTATTCGCATGCGCCTGAGCGGCATGGTGTTTCCAGAGCTTTACCCAGCTATGTGGATTCTCTCTCCAGTTTGTGTTAAAACAAAGAGGCTCTCCCTGTCCATCAATTGGAAGCATTGTACAAGCAGTAAAATCAATTCCCATTCCGATTACATCTTCTGGGTTTACCCCTGATTCTCTTACTACCGCAGGAACCGATTGTTTTAACACTTGGATATAATCATTCGGGTCCTGAAGCGCCCATTCAAAGCCTAGTTCTACACCTGATTCAGGTATCTTCTCATCGATTACGCCATTCGAATATGGGGTTACATGATCCGCCAATTCTGTGCCATCTTCTAAGGAAACTAAAACAGCCCGGCCTGACTGTGTTCCGTAATCTACACCAATTGCATATTTTTTTGTCATTGCCTTCTCCCCCTGTTTAGTTCTGTCCGTAATAGGCATATGCCCCATGTTTGCGTAAATAATGTTTGTCTAAAAGGGATTGATCCATCGGAGGTACTTGGTTGTTCAATTGGATTGTCCAAAGACCCATTTTCGCTACTTCCTCTAAAACAACCGCATTTTCGATTGCTTTCATTGCGCTTTTCCCCCAGGTAAAGGAAGCATGACCATGCACCAGTACACTAGGAATCTCATTTGGATTCACCTTCTCAAACGTTTCAATAATGACATTTCCTGTCTCCAGCTCATATTCTCCGAGAATCTCCGCTTTTGTCATCGGCCTTGTGCATGGAACAGTACCATAATAATAATCAGCATGGGTCGTTCCTAATGCCGGAATCCCTTTCCCTGCTTGCGCCCAGCTCGTTGCATAAGGAGAATGAGTGTGCACCACCCCGCCGATATCCTGAAAATGCTTATATAAAACTAAATGAGTCGGCGTGTCAGAAGATGGTTTTAGCTTACCCTCTACGACATTTCCTTCTAAATCAACGACAACCATGTCTTCTATTTTTAATTGGTCATAAGGGACACCACTTGGTTTTATGACCACAAGATTCTTTTCCCTGTCAATGCCACTTACATTTCCCCAAGTAAGCGTAACCAATCCTTCCTTCGGTAATGCCTGATTGGCTTCGAGCACTTCACGCTTTAATGCTTCTAACAACACAATCTCCCCTTCCCACATTTGTTTCGAGACGATGATACCGCTTAACCTACTGATAGTCTTATAAAGACAATAGCTCGTTCTCTCTTTCCCTAAAATAGGTTGCTGTTTGACGTACTAAATGATCGAGCTTTCGCTTATCCGGGATTGAATTCATCGCCGGGTACGGATCTCCTCCTGGTCCTAGTGGCTCCGGAGTCAAGAAACGATTTCCTTGATTGTAGCCGATGAGATATAAAGCCATAATGATGGTATCAATATCCATGAACCCTTCTCCTAGTGCCCCTCGATTGCTATCTGCTAGATGAAGGTTCACTAACCGATTACCCGCTTCAATAATGGCTTCACCAATATGCGCTTCCTCGGATTGCATATGGTAAATGTCTCCATTAATATGTTGAATTGCTTCGTGATCCACTGCTTCAATATAGTTCTTCGCATCGGCAACGGTATGGACAAAGCTGACCTCTGCGGAGCGAATTGGTTCAATTGCCGCTTTGACTCCGCTTTCTGCAAACAAGGTTCCTAAACCTCTTAGTGTCCGAATGCTTCGTTCAAACTCAGTATCGTCGTATGCATTAGGGCGTCCAACCGCACCAGGAACAACAAGCAAATACTCTCCTCCGACCGCACTCGTAAAAGCAAGTTCTCTTTTTATGTAACTAATTGCAGCTTGTCTTTTACTTGGAAGATTACTAGAAAGATCATTTTCAGCTGAAAACATCCCACAAACACCAGATACCTTCATATCGTACTTCTTTAATAATGAGAGTGTTTCCTCGACATCGTATCCAAGGTCGTCTCCATAATGATTGCCATGAAGTTCAATGTACTCAAGTCCCGCTTCTTTTAAACGGATAATGGACTCTTCTAGAGTCTCAAGACCAAATCCCCAATTGCTCCAAGATAATTTCAGCCTCTCCTGAAATAGTTCGGGCTGTTCTGATTTTAGCTTTAAAAATGCATCTTTGATTTTTTCATTTTTTAATTGGTAGTTTTGTAACTTCATGTTTGGTCCTCCTTTTTGGTTATCATCTGTACACCCTATGGATCTTTCCTATTAAATGGGGCAATCTCGTTAGAAGAGGTTGTTTTAAGCGGGGGAATCATCGTTAGTAAGAGTAGATAAAAGTGAGTCCCAAAAGTGAGTGGCACTCACTTTCGGGACATCAAGGTCTTCATATGAATTTTTTCTTAGAAATTGAAATCAGCTGCGTTGTCTTTTGTAAAGTCAGCTGGAGGTCCCATGATGATGGACTTTCCATCTTCTAATACTGAGATTTGACCAACGCCTTCAACTTCCATACCATCTGTAATCTCTACACCTTCAGCAATCATTTTACCAACTGCAACAGTAAGAGCACCTAATTTACCTGGATCCCAAAGAACAGCTGTATCTAGAGAGCCATCCTCCAAGAATGGAAGTGAGTCAGTTGGAAGTGCAGATCCTACAACTGAAATCTTATCTTGCATGCCTTTTTCCTGTACAGCTTGTGCCGCACCTAGTGGAGCTGGAGTTGAAACAGCAAGAATTCCTTTTAGGTTCGGATAAGACTTCATTAAATCAAGAGTCTTTTGATACGCAACCTGTTGCTTTTCTTCTGTAGGGATTTTTTCAGTGACAATTTTGATTCCAGGATAGTTTTCGTCGAATTCTTTCTGAGCAGCCTCAATCCAAAGGTTAAGGTTAGCAGCAGACAGACCACCTGTTAAAATTGCGATTTCACCCTCTTCAGTACCCATTGCTTCCACTAACTTTTTAGCCATATGGCGACCGAAAACATCATCATCAATTTGCTTTACAGAATATTCAACAAGGTCTTTGTTTGCTGGTGTATCCCAGTCAATAACGTGAATGCCTTGGTCTTTTGCTTTCTTTAGAACTGGGTCAACTGATGCAGGATCATTTGGTGCAATCGCAATCACGTCTACGTTCTTAGAAATTAAGTCCTCAACTACTTTTACCTGTGCAGCTGCGTCAGCTTGTGTTGGACCTGTATACTGAACATCAACGCCAAGGTCTTCACCCGCTTGGATGGCCCCTTTTTCTGATGCATTGAAGTATGGAATCCCTACAAGCTTAGGTACAACGGCAATCGCTAATTCGCCATTATCTGAACCGCTAGCAGCTTTGTCTCCGCCTTCAGCCTCTCCACCACTTGAACTTCCACCGCTACCAGAAACACAGCCAGCCAAAAGTCCTGCAGCAAACACACCCGTCATTAAAGTCTTTACAAACTTTTTCATGAGCATTTTCCCCCTTAAGGATTGTTTTTTTTTTATGTTTTACCTAGATCAACTAGGGAAAAACCACTGTAGATAATGCTTACAACCATTGGAATAAGGATTGCTTAAAGATGAGAAAATCCCAACGTTAGGCATGTCCTCTTATTAAGCAACTTTTGATGCCTTTGTTGTCTCTTTTTTCTGTTTGAACTTATCAGAGAAGAAATTCAATGTTAGAACCGAGATAAGGATGGCTCCAATAAAGACATCAACAATCGCCCTGTGTACACCTAGTAAGTTCAGACCATTTGACAGTGTCAAGAAAATAACCACCGCGTAAACGGTCCCCATTACTTTTCCATATCCTCCTTGAATCTTCGTTCCACCTAGTACAGCTGCCGCCACACTTTGGAGGAGATACGATGATCCAAGGTCAACTTTGACTGAATTGTAACGAGAAGTCATGATAATTGCCGAAATCGCAGCAAGTAACCCAGCGTATAGATAAACCTTCATGACAACACGATTGTTTCGAATTCCGGAGAATAAGGTTGCGACCTCATTGCTACCATACATATATACACTTCGCCCCCAGCCTGTTTTATTCAGTAAAACAGCTGTTACGATGACAAAGAAAGCGAAAATGAGGATGGACAATGGGAAAAGTCCCATATAGTATCCGTTTCCAATCAGCGAGTAGGTTTCACTAAAACCAGAGATTGATTGTCCTTTTGTAATCGCAAGGATGATACCTTCAAATAGAACCCATGTACCAATCGTCACAAGAATCGGAGATACCCCAATTTTCGAAACGATGAAACCATTAAATGCACCACAAGCTAGACCGAAAATAATTGCTACTAGGATGGCTAAGACAATGGGATATCCATTTATCAACATTAGTGCAGCGCCAACCCCAGATAATGCCGCGATATACGTAATCGAGAGGTCGATTCCTCCTGTAATAACAACAACCATCATCCCTAATGCAAATAATCCAAATTCAGGGAGCTGAAACATCAAGTTATTAATATTGTTAGATGATAAGAAACCCGGTGCTATTAAACTCATTAATAGAATCGTAGCAATTGCAATTAGTCCTAACACACTTTCCTTTGAAAGCTTCATACTTCTCCCCCCTATGCCTCTACTTCTATCTTGGCTAATTTCGCCTGTTGTCTTCTATAGCTAATCTGGTCGTACGATACCGCGATAACGATAATTGCTCCTGTTACAACCTTTTGCCAGAAAGTATCGATATGTGCCAAAATCATTCCGTTTTGCATGATAGCTAAGAGGAGAACGCCTAAAAGTGTACCTTGAATGGAACCTCGTCCACCCTGAATATTGGTTCCACCTAATACAACGGCTGCAATAACCATCATCTCAACACCTAATAATCCATTCGGATCAACAGCCTTCGTATAAGCTGTCTGCGCAATCGCTGCAACCCCAGCCAAAAAGCCCATATAAGCGAACACGAAGAGTTTTACTTTATCGAAGTCAATTCCAACACGAACAGCCGATTGAGATTTTCCTCCGATAGCTAACACTGATCGTCCAATCAAAGTATGTTTTAAAATAAACCAAGTTAGGATTGCAACAGCAGTTAGAAGATAAATTAAAATTGGTATTCCAAATAACTCAAAGTTTGCAAAGGTTAAAAACGGTTTAGGAAAGTTTGTACTATTTAAGTACTGACCATTCGTCAAATACAAGACTAAACCATTGATAATGTTTAACGTTCCCAATGTTACAACAATCGCTGGAATTTTAATCTTTGAAACTAGCATTCCATTAATTGCTCCAATGATAATCCCGATAACTGGAGCAATTAAGAATAAGATTAAAATCGAAATCCAGCTGTCTGGCAAGAACCCAAACAGGCTACCAATAATAACCGCTACTGCAGTTGTAGCAGCTGCTACCGAAACATCAATGTCTCCAGTGATGATGACCAATGTCATTCCGACGGCTAAAATAGCCATCACAACATTACCTTCAATAATATCTAAAAAGTTTTCGAAGGTTAAAAATACAGGACTCACAAATGACAAGACAATGCTGAGTAAAACGACGATGACGAATATACTGAATTCTTTTTGTTTTATGATGGATTTCATCTCTATACCCCCTGACTCATCTGGTTGGTTTCAGCTACAAAGCTTGGAGCCTTTCCACTGTCCTTACCTTGGAGTGCATAGTGCATAATATTTTCTTGTGTTGCTTCAGCAACATTTAGTTCCCCGGCAATTCGTCCATGACGCATTACAAGGATTCGATCGCTAACAGCCAATATTTCTGGAAGCTCGGAAGAAATCATGATGACCCCAATGCCTTCATTCGCTAGCTTACGCATGAGTTTATGAATTTCTGTTTTTGCCCCAATATCGATTCCGTTTGTCGGTTCATCAAAGATAATAACTTTAGGTTTCGTGGATAACCATTTCGCAATAACAATTTTTTGCTGATTTCCACCTGATAGATTACCAGCATCTAAATGAGGCAGTGCAGGGCGAATATCAAGTGTTTTTACATATTCCTCTGCAAGCTTCACTTCCTGTTTACGATCCGTTAGACGAAATTTATTTTTAAGTTTTGTGATAATCGGTAAGGAAATATTATTGATGACCGACTGCTCGAGTACTAATCCTTGTGTTTGCCTTGCCTCAGGTATATAGGCAACGCCTTCTTTTACAGCAGCCGCGGAATGACGGATGGAAAGCTGTTTACCATACAATTCAATACTTCCAGAATCCGGATTATTAACCCCGAAAATTGCTTGAGCAAGTTCAGTACGACCTGAACCAACTAGACCAGTAATCCCCAATACCTCGCCTTTTCTAAGCTCAAAGGAGATGTCCTTGAAATTTCCTTCCTTCGAAAGTTGGTTGACTTTAAAAATCGTTTCTCCAACCTCAACCGTCGCTTGGTTCTTTTCATAAGTAACATTTCGGCCAACCATTAATTGAATTAATTTCGGCTCCGTCATATCTTGTGCATCATAGCTACCAACAAATTTCCCATCACGCAATACTGTGAATCGATCCGAAACGGTAAACAATTCCTTTAATTTATGACTAATAAAGATAATGGAAATTCCTTGTTTTTTCAGCTTGTCGATAACGTTATATAACTTTTCCACTTCTCCAGCAGATAAAGAAGAAGTTGGTTCATCCATGACGATTAGCTTTGAATCGAAAGCCAGGGCTCTCGCAATTTCAACCATTTGCTGTTGAGCAATGCTTAATTGTTCAACTGGAGTACTAGGATCAATATCCATATCCAATTCTTTTAAAGCCTTGGTTGCGATTTTCTTAATTTGGTTCCAATTTACCTTTGTCCAAGGCTTTTTATGGCTATCGCGACCTATGTAGATGTTTTCTGCAACCGATAAGTTCGGGAACAAGCTCAAATCCTGATAAATGATGGATATCCCTTTCATCGTTGCATCCAATGGTTTAGAAATTTCCGCTTCCTTGCCTTCAAAGAAAAACTTTGCCCCTGGATCAGACGTATATACCCCAGCTAAGATCTTAATGAGTGTGGATTTACCAGCACCATTTTCACCGATTAGGGCGTGAACTTCGCCTTTTTTTATCTCTAACTCCACATTATCCAATGCTTTTACACCAGGAAACGTTTTACTTATGTTTTTCATTTGTAATAAATACTCGCTCAAAACGATCCCTCCTCTTTTATAACGCCGTCTCTAACAAGTAATGCTTAAGTCCTCTTTCTTCACAAAACGCTTTAACCTCACTTAGGGTCGGAACAGATTGAGCACCCAATTTCGTGACCTTTAGTGCCCCAACAATCGTGGCAAATTTCACTGCCGAAACCAAATCATGACCATCAATTACGCCACAAGCCAATGCCCCAGCAAACGAGTCTCCTGCACCAACTGTATCAACCGCTTCAACCTGAATCGATTCAATGTACTCCCACTGTCCACTTTGATAAACAACCGACCCTTTGTCAGCCATTTTGATGACAGAGTTTTTAACGCCCATTTTCTCAAAAGCTTTCGCCGCTTGTAGAGCACTGTCAATGTCGGTAACATCAATACCAGTTAAATGCTCTGTTTCTTGACGATTCGGGGTGATTAGATCGGCATAATCTAAAGCTTTTATGGTGATTCCTTCTGCAGGTGCTGGATCTAAAATGACAAACATTCCTTTTTCTTTTGCCAACTGCATCGCTCGGATAACTGATTCTTGAGGAACCTCCATTTGAACCAGCAACACCTCGCTGTCTTTTATTTCACTGAACGCGCTTTCAATATCATGAATTAATAAATCGTCGTTTGCCCCTTTTAATACCAACATCGTATTTTCAGCCGTTTGGTCAATCGTAATGATTGATGTTCCAGTCGCTAAAGAATTCGATTTTTTAATAAAAGTCGTGTCTACCTTGTTTTCTTGCAAACTAGTAATCAAGTTCTTTCCATAGATGTCGTTCCCGACTGAGCCAATTATACGAACAGACTTCCCTAACTTTGCAACAGCTGTTGCTTGATTCGCTCCTTTTCCCCCAGAAAAGTAATTAATTTTTTTCCCAAAGATGGTTTGTCCTCGTTCTGGATATCGGTCTGTCAATGCCACAACATCTAGGTTTATACTACCGACAACGGTTATGCTCATAGATTCTTCTCCTTCCGCTTTATATCAGGAGTTAATTTTGCTTTTTCCGGTTAATGAATTAAGAAAATCATGCAATTCTACTAAAGCTTGTTCTAACGACTTATCTTTTTTAAACAAGCTAGACGTTCCACATACCAACATGTCTGCACCTTTTTCCAATACTTTTGGTATCGTGTCATAGCTGATATTTCCATCCACTTGGATTTCGATATCCAGTCCTTTTTGTGTAATCAATTCTTTCAGTTGAGCAATCTTATCAAATGTAAGTGGAATAAACTTTTGGCCGGCAAAACCAGGATTAACAGTCATCAATACCACATAATCCACAGTGTCCCACACATAATCCAAAACATTAAGTGGAGTAGAAGGATTTAGAGCAACCCCCGCTTTTAAGCCTCTATTGCGAATCGATTGAAGTGTCCGCTGCAAATGAATGGTTGCTTCAGCGTGGACACTAATCATATCGGCACCAGCATCAGCAAACAAGTCTATATATCTTTCAGGTTCCTGAATCATCAAATGGACATCAAAAGGTGTTGCAGAGTAAGGACGCAACGTTTTGATCATATCCGGACCCATCGTAAAATTTGGGACAAAGCTCCCATCCATAACATCAAAATGATAGAAGTCAACTTTCCCGTTATCCAATCTATTGACTGAGTCTTTCAAATTCCCCATATCTGCACACATAAGGGACGGACCTATCTTTGCCATGTCATTCAACTCCTTGTGTAGTCATTCTGTTATTGTTAACGCTTTCTTTTAGTCTAAAAAATATATGAAAGGATGTTGCTAATTTTATAACTACTACCATAGCTGAAATTGCCTATATATTTTAGACTTGTTATAGTTTTTTGAATTTTATAACCTCATTATAGCAACGCATATTGTGGTTATCAACATATTTTTTGTGGTTTTCCCCAAAAAAGTAAATGTTTTTTTTAAAAAAACAACACAAAACCTGCCCTTTCCCTTGCTACATATGAGTTTACACAGATTAAGCGTTTTCAATAAATTTATAAATCAAAAGAATTAAAAAACAAAAAAAGGACAGCTATACAATTCGTACAGCTGTCCCTCATCTATCATTCAAGTTTATTCTTCGGCAACAAAAACCTTTATTCCCAACTGGTTTAATTCTCTTATTTTATCGATTGAAACTTTCTTATCCGTTACTAAATTATCAATATCTCCTAACCCACAAAGACGAACCAATGATTTTTCACCGAATTTACTATGATCAGCTAGAAGATATAATTTTTCTGATATAGCAAATATTTGTTTTTTTACAAGAGCTTGTGCTTCATGGATTTCACTGACACCACGAACAAAATCAACCCCCATGCAAGAGAAAAAGAATTTATCCACATGATAATCACGGATAACCCTCTCGGCAAAGTTCCCTACTAGGGACATTGATTCTCCCTTGGCATAACCACCGATAACAATTACCTGAATGTTTTCCTCTTGAATCAATCCCAAGGTAACAGGAATTGAATTAGTTATGACGGTAAATGCTTTACCTTTTAAGTATTTCGTCATTTGCAAGCCGGTCGTACTGGCATCAATCGCAATGATGTCTCCATCTTCAACGAATGAAGCAGCCTTTTTCGCAATCATTTCTTTTTCTTGAATGTTCGTTTCCTGCCTCTTGATAACCGGAATTTCCATCCCATCTTGAGGATCCTTCCGAACCGCTCCACCGTGGATGCGATCAACCAATCCGTCTACTTCTAATTTCTCGAGGTCTCTTCTAATGGTTTCCTCACTCACTTGATACTGCTTGCTTAGTTGAGAAACCCTAACAGACCCCTTTTTTTCAATCATATCCATAATACTCTGCTGGCGGTCATTTAAATATAAATAGGAGCCTCTACCAGAATTGCCTTCTTTATTCATTTGTCACACCCCCTATTATTTGGGCTTTTAAAGTAAGTAAGTAATTAATTAGTTTGCATCCCACATAAATATAACATAAAAACAACATATTTTGTTGGATTTTTTAGTTAATCGTATCATTATTGTGGTTTTAACGTGATTAAACATGCTTTTCCCAAAAATCCAAACAATTTTTGAAATAAAATTGAATGATCTCAAAGAAATCATTTCTTACTTTCTTTATCATACCGAATTCCATCTTATTAGAGCAATAAATTTTGTGAGTATTATCCCAAAATAAAGTTACTACCTTTTTGATTGGTCCCTTAGTTCTTTTGGTGTTTGACCATATTTCCCTTTGAAAATTTGATAAAAATAACTAATATTATCATAACCAATCTCTTCTGCAATCAAGGATGCAGGTAGATTGGTCCCTTCAAGCAATTCCTTCGCCTTTGCGAGACGGCGTTCTTGAAGCAGTTCTTTAAACGTGTGCCCAGTGGCCTTTTTAATCGTTTTGCTTAGCGCATAATGCGGCTGGTTTAACTTATTCGCTAATTCCGTTAAAGTGGCCGTCTTATATTGCGCTTCTATGTAAGTAAGGATTTCTACCACCAAGAAATGCTGCAAGGAAGCCTCCACATTCTTTTCGACCTTCTCCGAATTCTTGATGAGTTCAATAATAAATAAACCCATATACAATTTGATAATCGATTCCGATAAAGTTGAAGGGTTCATCATTTCGTCCAATATTTTTGCAATGATCCCTTGAAGAGATTCAACCTCTGCTACTTTAAAATAAAGAAATTGTCCGTTTTGTGTGTGATTGTATAAACTACTAACCAAAAAGTCACTCACGATATTTCCTGAACTCAAATAGGAAAAAATAAACTCAAAAAAGGCTGGCCTGATGATAAAATTGATGACAATATCTTCCCGGTTGCTTGCCTTTATTTCATGCTCAATATGCTGGTTCAATAGTAAGAGCTCACCTTTTTTTAGGGTAATCTCTTTCCCGCCGACCCTCTGCCTTAATTCCCCATTAAACACATAGTTTATCTCAATATAATCATGCTTATGTAAAGGAAAATCAACAAACCTTGTGTGCTTCCGAACCATAATCATTTTGTCTTTATTTAAAAATTTCTCGCTCTCTATAATAAAATGCGCCTTACTTGTGTACAGCTCTTTTGTGACCTTTTTTCTTTCTTCAATAATCTCTTTCTCTTCTTCAGTTAAAATCAAAAGTTGATCGAGAAGTTTATGATTCACTTCCATGCACACTTGTTCCTCCTGTGGATAGCCCTATCATAATTTATCATAACATTCCACAGAACGCCTTATCAAAAGCCTTATGTGTAGTTTTTCGAAATAACTAGATAATCTTGGCACTTGAACTTCTTCATAAACTCCTTTGCTCCAGTCAATGGTATAAAAAGCAACCATGTTTTTTCACACAACAAAAAAAGATGCCTCCTGCACTTAAGGAGCCATCTTTTCCCAGTTTTATTATCTGGTAAATGCTGCAGGTACCCCGCCGTCTACGGTTAACATGCATCCTGTTGTTCTATCTGATTTTGAAGATGCAAAGAAGGCAATCGCTTCAGCAATATTTTTCGGATAAATATTCACTTTTAGTGTCGTGCGCTGACGATAATGTTCTTCTAGTTGATCTGGCTCGATTCCGTACGCTGCCGCACGCTCATTACGCCAGTTTGAACCCCAAATCGCTGACCCTTGTAGAACTGCGTCTGGAAGTACAGAGTTGACGCGAATGCCAAACTCTCCACCTTCTGCTGCAATACATCTAGCTAAGTGAGTTTCTAAAGCTTTAACAGAACTGTAAGCTGCTGCGTTTTTACCTGCATAAACAGAATTCTTAGAACCGATAAACACCATGTTCCCACCAATACCCTGCTGCTTCATTTGTTTGAATGCTTCTCGCGCAACTAGGAAATACCCAGTTCCTAATACATTCATGTTTAGGTTCCACTCTTGAAGTGTTGTTTCATCTATTGGGCTTGATGTAGCAAGACCTGCATTGTTGACAATGATGTCCACTCCACCATAGGTTAACGCAGTTTGGTCAAACGCAGCTTGAACTTCCTCTTCTTTCGTCACATCCATTTTTACGGCAAGAGCGCGGCCTTCACCGTATTGCTCGTTAATCTCTGCCGCTACTTTTTCTGCACCTTCAAGATTCAAGTCAGCAATGACGACATGCGCGCCTTCAGAGACAAATTGGCGACATGTTTCGCTTCCGATTCCACCAGCTCCCCCAGTAACAAACGCAACTTTACGAGAGAATTCCGCTTCAGCTGGAGCTAAGCTTAATTTATATAATTCTAGTGGCCAATATTCGATATTATAAGATTCATTCTCGTTAAGAGATACAAAGTTTCCTAGTGCTGTTGAGCCCTTCATAACCGCAATTGCACGGTGGTAAAGCGCTTCGCTCACACCTGCATTTTTCGTATCTTTTCCTGTATTCACCATACCAAGTCCAGGAATCAAAATAACACGTGGAGCTGGTTCAAACATTTTGTCGCCTTCATTTTTATTCTTCTCAAAGTATGCTTTGTACTCTTCTTTGAACGTTTCGACTCCTGCCTTGATGCTTTCTTTCAAAGCTTCAACGTCCCTTGTTTGTGGATCCCAGTTGATATACAAAGGAACACGCTTTGTATGAACAAGGTGGTCTGGACAAGCAGCTCCAACTTGAGAAAGCTCTGCCGCATTCGCACTGTTTACGAATTCTAGTACATCTTCTCCGCGGTCATAGGTTAGAATCATTTTCTTTTCATCACTTACTGCTCCACGAATAACTGGTAGTACTTTTGCTAAAATCGCTTTCGCTTCGTCATCCGAAAGAGATTGATATTTTTGTCCGCCAAATACAGCGTCAGCTTTAATTTTGCTATTGATGTATGCTTCCGCTTCATTAATAACAGAAATCGTTTTGTTGTAGCTCTCTTCAGCTGTTTCTCCCCAGACAACTAACCCATGTTTCTCCATTAGTACTAGGTCTGCGTTTGGATTATTTTTTACCCCTTCAGCAATCATTTTTGAGAGGGTGAAACCAGGGCGTACATAAGGTACCCAAACAAACCGATCCCCGAAGATTTCTTCAGCGATTTGTCTACCGTTATCTGCACAGCAAATGCTGATGATGCTATCTGGATGTGTATGGTCAACATGTTTAAATGGCAAGAACGCATGTAAAAGTGTTTCAATCGATGCTCTTGGGTGCTTGCTGTCAATCATACAATGAGTAAGGTATGCAACCATGTCCTCATCAGACATTTCATCCCGTTCGATAAGTGGACGAATATCTTCTAAGTTTAACCCAGTAAAGTTATGCGCTTTCATTGTTGCTAAGTCTGAACCGCTTCCTTTTACCCACATTACCTCTATATCACGACCGCGAAAATCCTTCTCGATTGTCTTCATGGAAGTATTGCCGCCACCCCAGTTACATACGGCACGATCTGATCCAATTAAATTTGAACGATAAACTAGCTCTTCTACCCCTTTTTCTACCTGTGCTGCTTTATTAGAATCCCAGTAATTCTTTACCATCCGAATCCCCCCGTTTGTCTGTCTTGTTATCTTCCGTTTCATTATATTATACTTTTGTTTGTTTTTGAATATAAAAATAGTAAATTTGTTATTTTTTTGTTTATGCGTTATTTCCGTTAAAAAAAATACCGTAAACCTCTCATTTGGGTTTACGGTACTGAGTATTTTAAGAAAGGTAAACTGGATGATAGATAGTTAATAACTACCTTCTGCCTTATTGCCATTGATGATGTCAATACTGGCACTTGCGCCTATTCGAGTTGCACCTGCATGAACTAGACGACGGACGGTTTCGATATCGCGAATGCCTGCCGATGCTTTAACGCCCATTTCGGGTCCAACAGTCTTTCTCATTAATGCGATATCTTCCGGCGTTGCTTTTCCTGGGCCAAACCCTGTAGAGGTTTTTACAAAATTAGCTCCAGCTGACTTTGCTAAACTACATGCCTCTATCTTTTCTTCTTGTGTTAAAAAACCAGTTTCAATAATAACCTTTACGATTGCTCGATTTTTGCATGCTAGAACAACCTTTTCTATATCCTTTTTGACTATATCAACATCACCTGATTTTAACGCACCAATATTTAAAACCATATCAATTTCTGTTGCACCAGCTTCAATCGCTTCATGCGCTTCCGATACTTTGCTCGAAGTGGTCGTTGAACCAAGCGGAAACCCAACAACCGTCGTTATCCCGACATTGCTTCCTTGCAATTCGTTGAAAGCAGTGGCTACCCAGTATGGATTCACACATACAGTAGCAAACTTATATTCTTTTGCTTCCTTACATAGCTGCATGATTTGATTTCTTGTTGCATCTGGCTTTAACAATGTATGATCAATCATGCCAGCAATTTGCGCTGAAGATTGAGTTTGGATGCTAGCTTCCTGAGTATCTCCCTCAAGGACGTTTGCTTGTTTTCTCGCTTCCTCTTTCGACATTAGTTTCAATTCCTCCTTCACTCGCATCGTCAAGAATAGTACCTCTTTCCATTTACTCTTCTCTCTCTGGGAGGATTAAGATTTTATTAAAAACAATTTCTTTGTTCTTGATTTTCTCAAACACATTAGGTGTTTCTGACAATTTATATCGATGGGAAACGATGGAATGGGTATTGATTCTTCCCTCTGCCATTAATTGAATCGAATAGGTCCATTCTTTACCTGGAAATGGATTCGAAAAGGAGTTCCATGAACCATTTAGATGAATTTCATTCCTCATTAAGCGGTTCACTGCATTCGCTGAAAGAGTTAACTCTCGGTTGGAAATTCCCAAATAAACGACCCTTGCTACCTTACCGGCTATTAAGACCGCTTGATTTTGCGCGATTGGCGATCCTGACGTTTCTAGCACCATATCAATTTGAAGATTTGAAAGTACTTCTTCAGGCTTTTCTTGCATTGAATTAATGATGACATCTGCACCCAACTCTTTAGCAATTTCTAATTTTTCATCAAAAATATCAATCGCAATCACCTTGTCGGCTCCCATTTCTCTAGCAAATTGCACGGCAAATAGTCCAATTGCACCTAAGCCGATGACAACAGCTGTATCTCCTGCTGCTAGATTTCCTCTCCACAAACCGTGTACTGCATTAGCAGCAGGGTCGACCATTGCCCCGGCTTCATAGGAAATGTTATCAGGTAATTTTAGTAGATTTTGATGGTTCACTTTAATATAATGAGCCATCGCTCCATCTGTTCTTGAACCATAATAATTGTAGGAAGCACATAATGAGAACCTTCCTTCCTTACAAGAGTTGCATTCTCTACATGGGACTAACGGGGCTACAGTTACTCGATCCCCAATTTTCCAATCCTTTATATCCGTCCCACACTCTACTATTTCCCCTGAGAATTCATGACCAAGTGTCAAGCCTTCATAATATGCCCCTTTAACCAATGCCCGCGGAATATCTGACCCACAAATCCCGACAGCCTTTACCTTTAACAAGACTTCATCTTCTTTAATCGTTGGAATTTCGACTTCTTCCACTTTAAGATTACCAGGTTCATATAATTTAACGGCCTTCATTCATTACTCCTCCTTATAACTCAATAATTTCCTCGCCAAATGTTCATCTACGAAAAGGGTATTTAAATAATTCCCTTGGAGCGCACCATATACAGCTTTTACTTTTTTAGCTCCAACCGCCATTGCAATGCAATGTTCCTTTTCCTGCAAATCTTCTAATTGTAATCCGATTGTTCTCCGGTTTAATTCAGAATCGACAAGGTCTCCATTGATGTCAAAAAAACGCGAACAAATATCACCAACTGCTCCCTTCGAAATCAAACGGTCGTAACTTTCCGTTTTAAAATAACCACTCTTGTATAAAACAGATTCATAGTGTGTTCTCCCAATCCCAAAGAGAGCAATATTCGCTTTCTTGCCAAGGTCAACGACTTGTTTTATATTTGAATCAGATAAAATGGAGTTCGCTATTTCCTCTGAATCTACGATGGTTGGAGCAGATAACAAATGAAACTGCCCCTCAAAGGCTTCAGAGAATTTCTCTAACAGTCCAAACGAACCATTGGAGTAAGAGTTAACCGGAATTCCTCCATTTAATTGAACTATTTTCAAGCCATTAATCCTTCTCTTAGGTAAATAATTTGATACAACGCCAAGTGTGGTTCCCCAAGAAATACCCAGGATATCGTTTGGTCTACATATCTCAGTTAAATAATTTGCTAATGCTTTTCCAACATCCTGAACAATTAGTGTATCTTCCTCCACAAACGTAGGGGCTACAAACACTTTCTTTAAATGAAACTTGTTCTTAATCTCCTCTTCCAGCTCATAAATAGAGTCAAGTGGGTACTCAATTTGCACCCTAACAATTCCTCTTTCCATCGCTGCCTCAAGCATCCGACTGATGGTTGGTCGCGAGTGCTTAGAAACTTCTGAAATTTCTTTCTGCGTCATCCCCATCTCATAGTACATTTTTGATATTTTAACCAACTCATTAAACTCATACATAGAAACACCTTCTTAGGAAATTTTGTTCAATCATCCAACTTTTGTTCACCTATGGGTATAGTATACCAAATTTTGGTTAACCCCGAAAAGGATTTACTTCCCGAGTTATTGAACAAAATTCTCATCCCTTCTTATTTACAATTTTGCATTTTTTCGACGAATACGATCCACGTAGATGGCAAGGACGATGACTGCTCCCTTAATGACAAGTTGCCAATAGTATGGAACATCTAACAAGGTGAGTCCATTTGAGAGAATCCCCATAAACAAGGCTCCAAATAGTGTTCCAACAATGGTCCCTACCCCACCAGCTAAACTAGTACCGCCTAACACAACGGCAGCAATCGCGTCGAGTTCATATCCTGTACCGATATTTGGTTGGCCTGTAAACAATCTCCCCGCCAAAATGACACCAGCAAGTCCCGCAAATAACCCACTGATTGTGTAAACCCAAGTTAAACGGGATTCAACCTTGATCCCTGTTAATCGTGACGCTTCTTCGTTTCCGCCAATCATATAAATATTTCGTCCAAACGTTGTGTACTTAAGGACGATATAAGAGAGAATAAATACGATGGCTGTAATATAGATTGGGACCGGAATCCCAACAAAAAAACCACTTCCAAGGTCCTTAAAAGACTGTGCCGTTAAGACGAGAGGATACCCACCGGTGATGATATAAGCAATTCCTCGTAAATAGGTCATGCTTCCCAACGTAACGATAATGGGTGGTAACTTCATCTTGGCCGTTAAGATGCCATTAATAAAACCAGCAAGTGCCCCAATTAAGATTCCACCAATTATGGCAATAGGTGCTGCCACATGCAATGACAGAAATACTCCAAAAACCCCGGCTAATGCGACGATTGCTCCTACTGATAAGTCAATTCCCCCTGTTAAAATAACAAAGGTCATTCCAGCCGCCAAAATGGCACTAACAGAAGTTTGACGCATGATATTGATGATATTGGACCAAGTAAAGAAGTCAGAAGATAGAATGGTAAATAAAATTCCCAAACCTAATGTTACAAAAATGATTCCTAGTCGATCAAAGAGTTTAAATGTGTCGATTTTCTTTGGTACTTCTTTTTCCTGTTTACTAACTAATAGGTTCATGATTCATTTGCCCCCCTGTCGCATACATCATAATTGTTTCCTGATTGATTTGTTCACCCGACAATTCGGACACAACTTCCCCATTCCGCATAACAAAGACCCGATTGGACAGATGAAGAATTTCAGGTAAATCAGATGATACAACGATCACTCCAAATCCTTCTTTCGCAAGATCATTTATAATGGAATAAATTTCTGATTTCGCACCAACGTCAATTCCCCTAGTTGGCTCATCAAGCATTAAGATTTTTGGGTTTATCGTCAACCATCTTGCGATAATCGCTTTTTGCTGATTCCCACCACTTAGATTTCCAATATGATTTTGAAGGCTTGCGGTTTTCACCAATAATTTTTCACTATACTCTTTCTCCAATTTCTTTTTGGTAGACTTTTTTATAAATCCAGCAGACGATGTTTCGTCTAGTTTTAGGACACTGATATTCTCATCTACTCCTAATTGAAGAAAAAGACCTTGTTCCTTCCTGCTTTCCGGGACAAGTGCAATTCCCTGTTGAATGGCATCTCGAGGCGATTTTACCTTAATTTCGTGACCATTCATGAAAATACTTCCACGTCTAGCTTTAGATCCTGCGAAGATTGACATTAAAAGTTCGGTCCTTCCAGATCCAACTAAACCAGATAGGCCAACGATTTCTCCTGGATAAACATTGATTGAACCATTCTTAAGTGTATTCCCATCAGACAGGTATTGGGTTTCCAAAAGTGGCGTAGAACTGGAGCGTACGTACGCTTGCTTCTTATTTTCATAAATGTAAGAAACATCTCGCCCCACCATTAACTGGACAATTTCGCGTTCATTCGTTTCCTTTGTCTGTTTCTGATCAATAAACTGACCGTCGCGTAAGACTGTGCATGTATCCGAGATTTCAAAGATTTCTTCCATACGATGAGAAATATAAATAATCGCGATGCCTTTTGATTTTAATAGATTAATTAATTCGAACAACTTTGTAATTTCTTTCCCTGTTAAAGTGGCACTAGGTTCATCCATGATAATAATGTCTGCATCAATAGAAATAGACCGGGCAATCTCGACAATTTGTTTTTGAGAAATGCTTAATTCAGAAACCAGTGTACGCGGATTCAGGTCCGAACCAATCGATTCAAGTAGCCCTTTTGCTTTGTCATAGACGGAACTCCATTGAATAAAACCAAACCGATTTTTTGGAATTGGTGACCCCATGAGGACATTCTCACCAACTGTTAAATTGGGAGTTAGCTGCAACTCTTGGTGGATGACACTTATCCCATTTTCTCTTGCATCCATCGGACTATTCCACTTAACTGGTTTCCCTTTATAGATCATCTCACCAGTATCAGGGCTGTATATCCCAGCGATAACCTTCATTAAGGTGGATTTCCCGGCTCCATTTTCACCGATTAAGGCCAATACCTCTCCTTTTCGGAGTTGAAAATCCACAGAGTCTAGTGACTTTACTCCGGGGAACTCTTTCGTAATGTTTTTCATTTCTAGGATTACTTCGTTTGAAATCATTGTACGTTTCAACCTCTCTTTTTATAAGAGTGATAAGGAAGAGCGGTTAGATAACCGCTCTTCACTATAGGAATTAAAATTCAGGTACAAATGTATCAACCGTTTCATCAGAAATTGAAGATACTGGAACCAAAATTTCCTCTTCGACTTCTTCTCCTTTTAGTATTTGCTTCGCAATCTCAACAGCCTTTTCAATCTCTTTTCCTGGAAACTGTTGAGATGTTTGGGCAAACTGATCGCTTTCTTTGATGAAATTAACTGCTTCCTCAGAGCCATCTACAGAAACAAAGAAAAAGTCATCTCTACCAGCTGATTGAGCTGCTAAATAAGCACCAATTGTAGTCGGATCATTTACACCGAAGACCGCATCAATTTCACCTTTTGAGTGAGAAGAAAGAATATTTTCCATAACACTAAACGATTTATCACGGTCTAATTCACCGTTTTGATCGGTGATGATTTTAACATCTGTCCCTTCAAGTGCTGCCTTAAAGCCATCGATACGGTCGAAAATCGCCGTGATTGGTGTTCCATTTACTAACACGACATTTCCTTCTCCATTAAGTTTTTCTACTACATATTCACCCGCAAGCTTACCGGCTTCGAAGTTATCTGACGTAATGGTTGCATTTACCTCACCATCTGCCCCTACATCCACAGCAATTACTGGGATATTCGCTGCCTTTGCCTGTTGAACGGCTGCCGCGACACCCCGAGAATCAACGGCGTTTAAAAAAATGACATCTACCCCTTGCTGGATAAAGGTTTCAACTTGTGCCTGTTGTTTAGCAAGGTCTAGATCCGCACCTTGGACAATAGCTTCAAAGCCGTGTTTTTCTGCTTGCTCTTCTAATGCTTCCTTAAACCTTACGAAGTACGGATTATTTAACGTCATTACCGTCATTCCGACTTTCGTCAGTTCGCCTTCCTTCGCTTCACCACCTGGTTCACCAGAAGAACTTTCTGAGGAACCTGATGAACAAGCAACCAAGCTAAAAACCAATGCGACAATCCCTAACAGTAAGTAAACCTTTTTCTTAAGTGTCATAATTTCTCCCCCTTTTTTCAATGTGCTTGCAATGGAAAACAAGTATTTACCTTCCCAAGAAATAAACCGCTTACAAATCACACTTAGCAACCGAACTACAATGGTAGGGTTTTAGGTACTGATTGTTTTCGGATCACACTAACAATCTAAAAAGTCCCTTAAACCTAATATTGCCCCCTCCTACATGTGACTTGAAATTATGTTCACCTTGTAATCAAATGTTCATAATTAAATTCTAACCAATAACGTTTTATTAATCAAGAATTTTCTGAATTTTTATTTTCTCACTACAAACCACTCAACCTAATGAATTAACCTCTTGGATCCCTTTATAAAAGCCCTGTAACTCGACCATATAGTTTTTATATAAGTCCATAAATTTTTGATACTTGAGACTTGCATTTGGACTAGGAGTGTAGGACTTGGAAACATTCACAAATTTTTTGGCTGTTTCTTTCATGTTTGGAAACACGCCAATTGCATTTCCCGCTAAAATAGAAGCGCCCCACATACTGATATCACCGCGATTCAAAGTACTATAAGTCTTTCCGGAAACATCGGCACTCATTTGTGGCCAAATAGAGGACTTCGCTCCGCCCCCTACCATCCTCACTTCGGAGAGGTCATATTCTGGATATAAACGGTCAATGCTTTGCATGGCTAGAGTAAAGTCGTAGGAAAAGCTTTCTAACAATGAGCGGTAGAAATGTTCCGCCTTGTGACTCCAGTCATAGCCCATCCATGAACCTCGTAAACTACCATCTAGTGGCATCGAACTACCCCCAAGAAGACCGATTGCCATCACTCCATCACAACCAGGCTCAAGGAGCTTTGCTTTTTCTTCTAAGCGACTGAATGCCTTAGATAAGTCTTCGCCGGACTGACGGACAAATGTATTGATATACCAATCAAGCGTGATACCGGAACCCGCAATAAAATGGGTTGCATAGAATTCGCCTGGAATAGCAGACGGGAGAACATCCAGTCTTCGGTCTACCAAATCTGGGCGATATTCTTCCACACAACAGCTTATTTCTCCATAGGATGACGCTTCAAAAACCATCTGACCTGGTTCCACTGTCGCTGTCCCTAAACATCCAGCCACTTTATCTCCTGCCCCTGACACAAGAGGGATCCCGGCTCGTAGGTTTGTTTCTTGAGCCATACCTTTAGAAAGATAACCGCAAATATAATTTGATTGAACGATCTGTGGAAGATAGTCTTTATCCAGTCCAATCGCCGTACATATTTCATCTGACCACTGATCTTTCCTCACATCAGCTAGACCCGTCCAAGAAGTAAAGGAACGGTCTATGACAGCGTTTTCAATTGGTAGATCCCCAAGGCGGCCAATCACATACCCACTAATCATTAAATATTTAGCGATTTTCTTTGATTCGCTTGGGAACTCGTTTTTAAACCATTCATATTTCGGTGCCATTTGCGGGAAATTCGTCCCACTAATCTCTAAAAACGAATTCTTTAATTCTTTCATTTGACGTGCTGCGTATGGCATATAGCGTGAGTCAAGGGAACAAGACCAAGTTGTTACATCTTCCCAGTCCTTCGTGACACCCATAAACCCAGACATTTGACCAGTGAAAGAAATGGCTTCAATCTGTTTTGCCCTGTCCCCCAACTGTTCACTCACATTTTTAATACAAGAAATCACCGAGGAAAACAATTCCTCCCCTTTTTGAATAAAAACTCCTGGTCCCGGACGATAATCTTTAACTGGGACGATTGCCTCCGCAATACACTGGCTCTCCGTATTGTATACGCCTGTTTTAATAAAGCTTGTTCCTAAATCTACCGCCAATAATAAAGTTTCTTTCATCTTCCCAGCCCCCTTCATAAATTCACAGAAACGTAGACTCGCACCTATCTTAAATCGTGTTGTTTACAATCGTTGCTTTGATAATTTTCCGTGCATCCACGTCTTGAAACGCTTTATCAATCTCTCCTAATGGATATTGAAAGGACGTATAATTTCTTGCATGAATCACACCATCTCGAATCATTTCCATCGCCTGTTTGTTTTGTTCCGGTGTAGAAGCATGCGCTCCAAAGACACTAATTTCTTTATAATGGACTAAATTGCTATCGATAAACCCATTAGATTCTCCAGGTAGACCGCCAAATAGTGAAATTCGTCCATGTTTTCCTAGTAGGTTCATCCCATCTTCTTGGGCTTGACCTGATGAGCAGGCAATAATCGCAACATCTACCCCATTGCCTTCTGTTTTTCTACTAATCTCTTCAAAAATATCTGTTTCCTTTGGGTTGAGAAAATCAACGCCATCTAAAATCCTTCTTAACTCTTGGATTCGATTGGCATTATGATCGATTAAAAAGACTCGATCTGCCCCAGAACCAAGTGCAAGTTCGGCATGCATACAACCGATGATGCCAGATCCGAAAATCACGACCGTATCGCCCTTTGTGATTTTTAAAAACGATTGGGCATTTATGATACAGGCCAATGGTTCACTGAGTGTATAAATAGAATAGTCCTCTGATTCTGGCAAACGATAGACATTTCCCATTTGAAATGCTTGCTTAGGGACTGCCATATACTCCGCAAACGCACCATCAAACTGAAATCCAATCGTCTTTAATTGGTCACACATGTTGGTAAAGCCCTTTTGACAACTACGACATTCCCCACAACCAATTGCTGGTGCAATAGAAACCACATCTCCAACGTGAAAATCTTTCACGTTCTCATCAAGTTGAATGATTTGACCGACTAGTTCATGCCCAAGGACAACTCCATCGTCCAGTTTCTTACTTCCATAACGATAGGTTCGTAAATCTGTCCCGCAAATGGAACAGGCAAGCACTTTAATGACAGCTCCCCCTTCGGAAAGTTCAGGCGTACTAACTTCCATTAGATCCGCTTTTTGGTGAGTCGAACTATAGACATATGCAAGCATTTGGTTTTGCCTCCTTCTTCTACGAAAAAACCTTGAGAATTATTTCACTACGTAAACTTTATTTCACTTTTGCTTCATTTTACCACCACTTCAATACTAATACAATATTTAAAATATATCGAAAATTACAAATGACGTTAGTACTAAAATCATTTTCCAGGTTGCATTTGGATATTTAATGATCTATTTAAAAATAAAAGAATACTTTAACCTTTTCTTACTAGTAAAACACTCCACTTGTGTGGAGTGTTTTACGGCACAGAGACCCCCAAAATTAAAACCTCAAAAAAACTATTTCAAAACTGGGATAGTGTTTCCTTAGGGGTTTGGCTCCAAAACTCCACAAATATTCTAGCTTCACCCACGAGTAAATAAAAAAGCAATCCCTATAAGGATCGCTACATCAGAAGTATTGTATATAAAAGGGGTGACCTATCCCCCGCCCCTTTATTTTAGTTCCCCAATGTTTAGGAAAAGTTAAATGGGGTGGTAATTGGGTATGACAATCCCGTTTTGCCAATTTCATCTGTACTTGAGTCAGAAAAACACTACCAATTAAATTAGCTCCGCTCAAGTTTGTATCCCTTAAGTCGGCACCTAAAAAGATTTTCCACGATCAATATGGTTCTCATCACCGGAAATTCTTCCTTCATGTATAGATTGATTTTCTTTTAGTATAGCAAGTGAAAATGATAGTTGATAGTATGTTTTTGTATTTCAAGATACAAAAAAGACTCTTAACCCCTCTCTGTTCTCATTTTTATCATTGCCGCAATATTCCGAGCCGTTTGCTTCATATAAAGCGCAGCGTGATTCATAGCTTCTGGTAAAGTCACGACACCCGGAACGATCGTAAATAAGGCGTCGATGCCATGATTATGTACAATCTTGCTATCTTCTGTATAACTCCCACACAAAGCAATGACAGGAATATCATACTTTTTTGCTGCCTTCGCAACACCAATTGGCGTTTTGCCATAAATGGTTTGAGCGTCTATTCTTCCTTCCCCGGTAATGACAAGGTCAGTATCCTTAATGTGGTCCTCGAAGTGAACGGCTTCTAATATAATCTCTACACCACTTTTTAATTCAGCAGCTAAAAACGCCATTAATCCGGCTCCGAGGCCTCCTGCTGCCCCTGCACCTAGATGATTCCGATACGATTTCTTTAAAAGTGCTTCATATACATTCGCAAAGTGAGTGAGATTTTCATCTAACTCTTGAATCATTTCGGGAGTAGCACCCTTTTGAGGCCCATATACAGCTGATGCCCCGTTTGGACCAATTAAAGGATTGTCTACGTCGCATGCCACTTCTATTTTTACAGACTTTAGTCTTGGGTCCACGTTTGAAAGGTCAATTGAGGTGAGCTTAGACAGTCCGCCTCCCCCTGGAGCAATTTCCTCCCCAGATTCATCAAGAAGCCTCCCGCCAAGGGCTTGAATCATTCCAGCTCCCCCATCATTAGTTGAACTTCCTCCCAAACCAATGATGAGATGAGTGGTTCCTTGGTCTAAGGCAGACTTGATTAATTCACCCAATCCCCGCGTTGTTGTTAGGAGTGGATTCCGTTCCTCAGCCGGTACTAGATGCAAGCCTGAAGACGCTGCCATTTCGATCACAGCTGTTTGCCCATTCCCTAACATTCCGTAGAAAGCTAGAACCTTTTCTCCTAAAGGACCCGTTACATAGGTTTCAACAGTGGTCCCACCTGTTGCACTCACTAGGGATTGAACAGTACCCTCTCCACCATCAGCCATCGGCAGCTTTTGGTAAACAGCATCGGGCAGGACTTCCCTGAAACCAGACTCAATGGCCTGACAAGCTTCAGAAGCCGATAGACTCTCTTTAAACGAATCGGGGGCAATCACAATTTTCATAGGCTTCCCTCCTATCTCTTAGTTTTTACTATACATTCCTAAAGATGAAAGGAATGATCGTTTCCTTCTGTTCATTATAGCTTAAAGAGCATGTCTGATTTTGTAAATTTTTGGTTTACAAGTGTGTCGTTACGTGCTTATAGGTTAGTCCATGCTAGATACCCGGTCCATAACCTTATGAACCGGAAAATTAAAAAAGGGTACTGTCTCGGAAAAGATAACAGCACCCGCTTTTTCATCTATCTATTTATTACTGCTCTTCCACTTCATTTAACTGAGGTTCACCAGCAGTCTTAGGCTTGCAATCTTTTATTGTAAAAGATAAAAGCAAAGCAACAGCCGATAGGCCGGTTACCACCATCATGGCAATATTGGCACCGTGAATGTCTGGATATGGAATGGCTGGGCTTGCTTCTACAGTTGAGGCGGTTGTCGTCATGACTGTTACTAAAACAGCCGTTCCAACCGATGCCGCCACCATTTTTAATGTATTGTCCATGGCCGCTCCATGAGCAATTAAATGTTTAGGCAATCTGTTTAACGCTGCTGTTGAGACTGGCATCATCACCATGGACATACCAAACATCCTTAAAGAATAAACAATAGTAATATAAGTAAAGGAAGTGGTTGGCCCTAGATTGATGTACAGGAAAGAAGCCCCTGTCATGATTGTTAGCCCTGTAATGACGAGCCATCTGGCACCAATTCTATCAAACACTCGACCTGTTATCGGCGATAATAGCCCCGTAATCAATGCGCCAGGTAGTAGGGCCAGACCGGCTTCGAACGCGGTAAATTCCCGCATATTTTGCATAAATAATGGGATGATGGTTTCAACTCCAATTAAGCCCATAAACGTAATCATCCCAATCACAATTGCCTGTGGGAACAATGACTGCTTAAAGACGCGGAATTCAAGCATTGGGTGGGCCAAGCGGAATTGCCTTAAAATAAAGACTAATAGCGAAATAGCCCCTACAGCAAGTGACAAGAGTGTCACCGGTGCAAGCCACCCCGTATTCCCTGCACTTGTAAAACCGAACAGCAAACCACCAAAACCTAAGGAAGATAACATGATAGAAAAAACATCGACTTTTGGTCGACTCACTTCTGTGACATTTTTTAATACTTTTGAAGCAATGATAATATCAATTAAAGCAATTGGGAAAATGATGTAAAATAACACTCTCCAAGAGTAATGCTCCGTGACCCATCCAGATAAAGCTGGGCCGATGGCAGGTGCGAAGGAAATCACTAGCCCCACTAAACCCATTGCTGCTCCCCGCTTATGGACTGGGAAAATCATAAAAAACACTGTTTGCATGAGCGGAAGCATAACACCCGCTCCACTCGATTGAATCACCCGTCCAAGCAATAAAACACCAAAATTAGGAGCGAGCCCAGCAACTAGTGTCCCAAGGGCGAACACACTCATAGCTGTAATAAACAACTGTCTTGTCGTAAATCGTTCTAATAAAAAGGCGCTAACCGGAATCATGATTCCATTTACAAGCATAAAAATAGTCGTTAACCATTGGGCACTGTTTGCGGTAATATTCATTTCCTCCATAATAGGTGGAATCGCTGTAATCATTAAGGTCTGATTCAAAATAGCGATGAACGTACCCGCTAACAACAACGCTACAATCGTTGACCTTTTCTCAATTGTTTTACTCATACCAAAATCCTTCCTGCTTCTTCATTCTCAATTTAACTCCCAGTCAGTCATTAACTTACTGTCCAGGACCAAATTACTGATGATTATTATAGTTTGGGCCTTCAAGATATTTTTGAACACTTTATAGATTTTAATCCCGCTTTAGGGAAAACTCAACCATTATGTTTGTAAATTTTTGGGGAATATGGGGGTTAGGTACACTGTCGTACCAGAATTGAAACGGGCATGCGAAGAATGAAAGTAACACAGCTGAAAATTGGGCATCTTATACAAGTCAATGATTCTAATAAGGAGGAGTTATCTTGACTGATTTTTGCGCATCGTTATGGCCAGAAGAGCCGACACCTGAACATTTAAAAAATTGTTCTGAATGCGGACTATATAAGCATGGATCACGAATGATTTGGGGTGAAGGAAATCCCGAAGCTCCAATCATGATTGTCTTAGACAATCCCGGCGCTCGCGAAGATCGTGACAACAAACTGTTCGCCTGTGGGACAAGACAAACATTACAAAAAGCAGCCCATGAGGTTGGAATACAAATTGAAGACCTTTACGTAACCTTTATATTAAAAAGAAAACCTACTCGAGCCTATGATAAGGAACAAACACGACAAGTCTGCATGAATCACCTAACCCAGCAGTTACAAACAAAACAACCAAGGATGATTGTTTGCCTGGGGAATGTTGCCGTTCAATCCTTCTTTCAAAATTCAGAAGTTGATGTTAAATCGTTACGAGGCAAAGTACATGATGTCCATGGATACCAAACAACCGTTGCGTACCATCCTTTGGCGGTAAGGAGACGTCCTAACCTTTGGCCACTTTTTATCGAGGATTTGAAACTAGTGGCAAGCCTAGGGGCAAGGCTATAGGCCACCCAAATTAGAGAGAAAATAATCTTTGTAAAAATCCACCAGTAGGTTGACTATTCTGAACTTTATTGATATACATATTACAACGTATCGCCAGTAGAATGGTGAGGGCCATTAGAAGATTATTATTACCTAACTTGGATTTGGTAAAAAGGTTGCCCCATTCAATATGGATGACTAAAAATGGTTGGCCATTCTCCTTTACCAAAAATATTTGGGAGATCACTTCAAGGGGGTAAATGATGAGGGTTTATGCTTTAGTTGGAAAAAGTGGCACCGGTAAAAGCACCAGTATTCTCCAATATTGCTATGATAAAGGGATACCCGCTTTTATTGATGATGGTTTATTGATTGTAAATGGTAGAAAAATAGCAGGAACCTCGGCAAAGTATGAAAACAACTTTATACGTGCCATCAAACGAGCCACTTTTCATCATGAAGATCATCGGCAAGAAGTCGTTAATGCCATCCTACATATGTCTTTACAAAAGATCCTCATTGTTGGTACCTCAATAAAGATGGTCGATCAGATTGCTCAAAAACTAGAGTTAGGAAAGATTGATCAGTACATTGATGTGACCGAGGTAAGGACAAGTACTGAAATTAAAATGGCGCTATTTGTAAGGAAGACACAGGAAAAGCACGTGATTCCAATTCCCCATGTCCAAATTGAGCCCAACCGCCTAAAAAAGTTGATACAAAAAGGCAAGAAAGTACTCTCCAAGCAGCAAACCTTTATTGGGGAAAATACCATCATCCAACCTAACTTCACAAAAGGAACCATCTCTATCTATGAAAATGTGATAAAAGATATTATTTTGCATACTTGCAGGGATTTACCGTCGGTTGGAAAAGTAAGCAATATTTATTATCGTTTTGAACATACTCCTAAACTAGCTGTCCAAATTGAATTCATTTCACAACAAAATCAAAACATTGTTCAAGGCATTGAAGATATTCAAGCAAGCATGATGGAATCCTTGCACTCGATTGTTGAAATTGAGTTGGATTCTATCAATATTTATGTTTCTAGTATACGGTTTGAAAACAACACTAAAATAGAAAGGGCCTTCAAACCTAGAAATTCCCCACAAATTTCAAGCCTGTCCGAGTAATCCTAGGATTAAAATAGAAAATAAGAGGATGTAAGAAATCAATACAAACGATTCCTTACACCCTCTTTTTCTATTTTTATAATTTTCCGTCATTTAAAACCAGTATCCTTTACTATAAAACTTATACCTTTGCTTTCTCTGAAGCTGTAATATTCAAATCGTTAAGACGTTTAATTTTTTCTTGACTATATCCTAAGTTACTGAGGATTTCCGTGGTGTTCTCGCCCAGCTGAGGTGGAACGGTTTTAATTTCGCCAGGTGTTCTTGAAAATTTCACAGGAATACCGAGCATTTTGATGCTACCAAGTGTAGGATGATCTTTTTCAACAACCATTTCTCGCTCAAGCAGATGGGAGTCATTTAAGATATCAGACATAGAATTGATTGGTCCACACGGAATCTTCCCCAGTTCAAATAAAGTAAGCCACTCATCCACTTTTTTAGTCTGAAATACTTCATCTAAAAGTGAAATCAACTCTTCGCGGTGTTCAACACGTTGTGGGTTGGTTGCGTATTTAGGATCCCTCAAGCTTCGAAGTCCAACAACCTCTACAAATTTCTCCCATAGATGATCATTCCCTACGGCAACGATAAAATGGCCATCCGAAGCTCCGAATCCTTGATAAGGAACGATATTTGGATGTGCATCCCCTAATGGTTGTGGGTTTTTCCCAGAAGCAAAATAATTACCAGCTAAGTAGGTTTGCCATGAAACCACCGTATCTAGTAAGGACGTATCAATCCACTGCCCTTCCCCAGAACGGTGTCGTTCATGTAAAGCGACAAGAATGCCAAATGCAGCCCACATTCCCGTACCAACATCGGCTATGGAGAAGCCTGCTTTGACAGGCCGGCGTCCAGGCTCACCAGTTACGGACATTAACCCACCCATTCCTTGTGCTAAAATATCATAGCCTGGTTTTTGCGAATAGGACCCAGTTTGACCAAAGCCTGAAATCGAAGCTAGAATAATTCCTTTGTTGTGTTGCTTTAACACCTCATAGTCAATGCCAAGCTTTTTTAATGTTCCCGGACGGAAGTTTTCAACGACAACGTCTGCATCCTCAATCAGTTTGAAAAAGACCTCTTTTCCTTCTGCTTCTTTTAAGTTTAAAATCATGCTTTTCTTATTTCGATTCACACTTAAAAAATAGGCACTTTCATCTTGAATAAATGGTGGACCCCATTGTCGGGTATCGTCCCCGTTTGGTGTTTCAATTTTAATCACTTCTGCACCAAGGTCTGCTAGCGTCATCGTACAATATGGACCACTTAAGATTCGGGTTAAGTCAATGACTTTTATTCCTGTTAATGGTTGCATTAGAATGGTCTCCTTTGAAAATTTGGTTTTCTTTTTTCGACAAATGAACGAACCCCTTCAGGGAAATCAATCGGATCCAGACTTGAACTTACACCCGTTTCCCACGGAATCGAAATGGTTGGGTTGTTAAAGGATACAGATCTTTTAATAGCCAAAACAGAAGCTGGTGACTGTTCCATGATTTTCTTCCCAATTTGAATCGTGAACGAATTGATATCTTCCTCTTCTTCAAGGAGGTAATTTAGTAACCCTAAGTCATAGCATTCTTTTGGTTTTAGTAAGCGACCTGTATAAACAAGATCCATCGTCCGACTTTTGCCGATTAAATCAGCAATCCGCTTGGCGAATGCTTGGTTCAAAGTAATCCCAAGTCTTCCCACCGGAATTCCCATTAAGGTATTAGGGGTCCCAATACGGATATCGCAGGCAAGAGCTAGTTCAAAGCCTGCTCCCAGCGCAGGTCCATTGATGGCACCAATCGTAGGCAAGGGAATCTTTTCAAAAGTAGAGATCGCTTCTTCCATTACGTTGAAGGCCTGGTTCGCTTCTTGTATGGAAAGATTGTTAAATTGCTTGATATCCGATCCCGCCGTAAAATGGTTTTTACTTCCCCGTAAAATTACCACTTTGTTTTTTGGATTTTCTGGAATCCG
This sequence comes from Mesobacillus maritimus, assembly GCF_044803185.1. GTDB lineage: Bacteria > Bacillota > Bacilli > Bacillales > Cytobacillaceae > Mesobacillus_B > Mesobacillus_B maritimus_B. Next base: position 1,420,287 of record NZ_CP085225.1, on the reverse strand, counting down.
CCTTCCTATAGCCGCTAAGTCTTCCCACATTCTATTGGTTAACGCATTTTTTAAATCTGGACGGTTTATCGTAACAATTGCAAAGGAACCGCTCTCTTGCAGCGTAATTTTGCCGTCCTTTTCAGTCCGTTTAATGGTCACCCTCATTGGGTCATCCACTCCTTACTTTGTATATGGTCGACTTTATCCTAATTACAGCCCCCTTTTATGTTCTTTTTGAAAGTCTAGATAATTTTGATAGTGGGTTGCCGCTCAAAGCCTTCATTTCCTCAAGCGTGACGGTGAAGCCACTCAAAGAAAAAAATATCATTGTCAATAGTCACCAAAAATAGATTGCTTTAATAATATTATAAAAAATCAGTTTATTCAATTACTTTTATAAGATTGATACAATATTTAATACTTAATAAACAAACAATTAATCACTTCATTATGTCGAAAATTACCGAAGCGAAAAGTATCTATGTTCCAATCCGCATTTTTTAATAAATATTCTGAAAAGTGGCAGAAAAATAAAATATTTTATGTTATTATTAAATTAATAATTACTTTATATGTTTTTGATACATATAAAGAAAGTAAATATAAAGAGGGAGAGTGCAATTATGCAAAAGCAGAAAATCTTGATTAATGGCGAAAGATTGAAGCTGACTCTTGAAGAATTTGCTAATTTTGGACGGACTGAAAACAACGGAGTAACGCGTCTTTCTTTATCTGAAGAAGATCGATTAGCTCGGAACTATTTTCGTTCTTGCTGTGAGGAACTGGGCTTGGAGGTAAAAGTAGATGACATGGGGAACATGTACGCTACATTAGAAGGAACAGAAGATAAGCCGCCTATTGTCATTGGATCCCATCTTGATTCCGTAAAAAAAGGCGGTCGTTTCGATGGCGTACTTGGAGTACTTGCAGGGCTAGAAGTTGTACGTACATTGGTAGACCATAAAATCAAGCCAAAGGTTCCGATTACCATTGCCAATATTACAAATGAAGAAGGCGCCCGTTTTGAACCATCGATGATGGCATCTGGGGTGTTATCAGGCAAATTCGATAAAGAAAAAATGCTGCAAAGCGCAGATAAAAACGGAATAAAGTTCGGTGAAGCGTTAAAATCCATTGGCTACGAAGGCGATGAAGCAAACCGCTTAAAAGAAGCTAGTGCTTTTGTAGAAATTCATATTGAACAAGGCCCAATCCTTGAGCATGAAAATCTGAATGTCGGTGTTGTTGAATGTGTACTAGGAATGTGTTGTTATGAAATCGAAGTAACAGGTGAATCTGACCATGCCGGTACAACACCAATGCCGATGAGAAAAGATGCCCTCTTTGCAACAAATAATTTAATTACAGAAGCTCGGAAAAAATTAAATAAACTCGATAGCGATTTGGTTTATACAATGGGAAGGTTGAACGTCTACCCTAGTATTCATACCGTCATTCCAAATAAAGTCGTCTTCACTCTTGAAGCAAGACACAAAAATCCAGCTACTATTCAAAAGGTCGAAGAAATCGTTCACAGCCTAACTCAGTCTCCAAATAATGAAGGCTGTGAAATTAAAGCAACAAAGCTTTGGGGCCGCGATACCGTTTGGTTTGACGAAGAAGTAGTTAACGCGGTTGAACAAGCTGCAAAAACTTTAGGCTATTCCTATAAGAGAATGGTGAGTGGCGCAGGACATGATGCCCAATTTATTCAGAGCTATATTCCGTCCGCAATGATTTTTACCCCTAGTGTCAACGGAAAAAGCCATAGTGAAGAGGAATTAACGAGTTGGGAAGACTGCGAAAAAGGCGTGAATGTCGTATTAGAAACCGTACTTTCCCTTTTATCCAAATAGGAATGAAACTCATAGAAGTCCGGAAATCCTCCTTCAGGATCTCCGGTTTTTTACGCAATTAATATTTAGTTTAACTAATTAATAATTGCACAACCAAAGTATTTATTTTTTGTATTATTAAACAATTCCTCCAGCTTCCCAGGAGGAAACGTCCATACGATTTGTGTTTATAATAAAGGAGGAAATCAAGATGTTAATCGGGATACCTAAGGAAATTAAAAACAATGAAAATAGGGTTGCCCTTACCCCTGCGGGAGTAGCCACTTTCTTGAAATCAGGTCACCAAGTAGTCATTGAACAGGACGCAGGACTTGGCAGTGGGTTTGCCGATGAAGATTATATTGAAGCCGGTGCACAAATCGTTCAAAAAGCAGCAGATGTTTGGTCTAAAGCCGATATGGTTATGAAAGTAAAAGAACCGATTCAATCTGAATACCATCATTTTCGTTCGAATACGATCCTTTTCACCTACTTACATTTGGCCGCTGAGCCAGAACTAGCTGATGCCCTATTGAAAAGCGGGATGACCGCTGTTGCCTATGAAACCGTTGCCGAGAACCGCACCCTTCCCCTTCTTACTCCAATGAGTGAAGTGGCAGGTCGCATGGCTTCCCAGATTGGTGCGCAATTCCTTGAGAAGCCTAAGGGTGGCAAGGGGGTTCTTTTAAGTGGTGTCCCTGGTGTATCACGAAGTAAAGTGACCATTATTGGCAGTGGAGTGGTTGGTACCAATGCTGCAAAAATCGCAATAGGTCTTGGAGCGGATGTAACCATTATTGATTTGAATGCCGATCGTCTTCGCCAACTTGATGATATCTTTGGTTCAAGCATTCAAACCTTAATGTCTAATCCGTTAAACATTGCCGAGGCAGTTAAAAATTCAGATTTGGTTATCGGTGCGGTATTGATTCCGGGAGCAAAAGCACCAAAATTAGTCACGGAGGAAATGGTTAGAACGATGTCTCCTGGCTCGGTCATTGTCGATGTAGCCGTTGATCAGGGAGGCATTTTCGAAACGGTAGATGCCATTACGACCCATGATGCCCCTACTTATAACAAGTTTGGTGTTGTCCACTATGCAGTTGCGAATATGCCAGGCGCTGTTCCACGGACGTCTACTTTGGCGTTAACGAATGTGACCGTGCCCTATGCACTACAAATTGCCAACAAAGGGTTCAAACGTGCAATAGCTGAAAATAAAGCGCTGGAGCTCGGAGTCAATACAGTTGGTGGAGCAATTACCTATAAAGCCGTCGCAGATGATTTGGGCTTCGATTATGTACCCGTTCATAAAGCTTTAGACACTGTTATCCTGTAACCTACCTGATTCAAATGGTTTTCATCTAAAATTTATCCGGCAATCTTGTATTCTTAGAATCTGTGAGTACTTGACGCGCCTATTGATTCCCTCAAGTTGGTTTCTTGAGGGAATTATTTGCTGTTTTTTACACTTTTTATTAAAAAATACTAGAAATTCTGAATTTTTTGTTTAATATAGAAAGAGAAGGTTTCTTTTTTTTTCAAGGCTCTTTTCTCAAACTTTGTTGCTTTTGGATACAAAATAGGATGGATGAGCCTTTGTTTCTCTAAAAAATATCATTTTAATAAGAGAAAAGAGCTTGCATACTTACTATAACGTACAAAATAACTTATCTTGCGTTAAAATCGGCTTTAGGTAGTAAAAATCGGCTTTAAGATTTTTACAATTTTAACAACAATCTTTACGAAAACAGCCTTTTTCAAAAAAACATTGTCATAATACCTAACATACTGATGGTTAAAAGAATCATTGCTTGCTATCCTAAAACCATACTAATCCTTAAGTTGACATCTCAGAGTTACAAGAATGAAAAAAGCACGCAAGCAAATCTTAAAATCCCTTTAGATTCTACTATCTTTTTTGAAAACTACGATTATGTATGCGCTTTCAAATTGATTTTTTAAAATGATTATTGATTTCGTTTATACTTCGGAGCTCGCTGTATACTGGTACCACCAACTTTTATGTGCAAAGAAGGAGGATGTTGTTGAATGAAGAGAACCGCCTATCGAGGAGTTAGCTTTCATGAGGCGCAAGAAGTTATAAAAAACCAAAGATATGACCGTACAGAGTCTAGGGACTTTCTGAATGGAGTTGCAGCCCGCTCATCTTTCGGTCAGGGACTTTATCTTGTCAACGACCAAGAGCTTGCTGCAAAGTATGCCTTTTGCCACGCAGAGGTAGAAAACGATGAGAAAGCGGTTATTCTCAAACAAAAAATCCACCTAGTTCGTCCGTTTATCCTTAACTACAAATATAGCGAATCCCGTTTAAGGAAAGAAGCCTTAAACTGGAAGTTGGATCAAAACCCTAGTTTAGCTACGGAGTCCGAGGAGACGATTGAACCTAGCATCGAAACCTCTAGAAAGATTGGACAGGTGATTCAAGATTACCTCTTCCATCATTCCTATGACGGAATCATTTATCATTTAAATGATGAGCTCATTTATTATGTTCTGTACGACCAAGCCAAGCAAGTAGAAAGCATCGAAATTGATTTTGTCTTTAATATCAATCTTCTAAAAAAAGAGTCGTGACCTTTCTAGCTATCTCCTATCTATGAAAAAACAGAACAGGCTATTCGCCTGTCCTTAATCAATTCACCTTCAGAAGCATTTACTTCTGGTCATGTTCCTTAATAACCGCACTCACCGTATCCACAAGGAAGCGTAAATCCTCTACAGTGGAAGATAAAGGCGGCGCAAGGATTAACACATTTTGATAGCCTGGAATGGTGTCGCCATTTCGACCGATGATGAGTCCTTGCTCTTTACATGCTGCGATGATTTTCCCTGATAACGCCTCTGCAGCAGGTTCTTTCGTTTCCTTGTTTGCAACAAGTTCAATTCCGTAAAGAAAACCAATCCCACGAACTTCACCAACGCAATCGAGATTTTCTAGATTGCGTAGCTCCCCTAAAATGGAACTACCTAGCTCAGAGACTCGCTCAACGATTTTTTCGTTTTCAATGATTTCAATATTTTTCAAGGCAACAGCACAAGCGGCTGGATGTCCACCAAATGTGGATACATGACGGAAGTGCTGTTTGTCTCCAGTCTCTTTAAACTTCTCATAGATATAAGATTGAACAGCTGTTGCGCCTAATGGCATATAGCCCGAGGTTAATCCTTTCGCCATTGTGACAATATCTGGTTGCACCCCTTCTGAATGCATGAAACCAAACATTTCCCCGGTTCTACCAAACCCTGAAACCACCTCATCGACAATTAACAAAACATCATGTTCTTTACAGATTTCTGCGACTCTTGTCAGGTACTCTTTCGATGGGATCAATACACCCCCACCTGAGATCATTGGCTCTAAAATCACTCCGGCCACCGTGTCTGCGCCTTCCCAATTAATGACTTCTTTTATATACTCAGCAGCTGCCAAATCATCCTCAAACGTATTGCGATAGCTATATGGTGGTGGAACATGAAGGAAACCGGAGGCACTTGGACCATATTTGTCTTTTCGATTAGCCTGAGCTGTTGCGCTCAGAGCCCCCAGAGTGGAACCATGATACGCACGATACCTTGAAATAAATTTATATTTCCCAGGGTTGCCATTTTGAACATGATATTGCCTAGCAATCTTAAACGCTACCTCATTCGCTTCAGACCCACTATTGGAAAAATAGGTGGTATACGATCCTTTTAATAATTGACTTAACTTAGACGAGAGTTCAATCGCTGGTACATGACTTAAAGTAAGTGGGAAATAAGAAAGGTTCAACATTTGTTCATATGCCGCTTGAGCAATCTCTTTACGGCCATGCCCTAGATTTAAACACCACAGACCGGAAACCCCATCTAAATAACGGTTTCCATCCATATCGCTAAACCAGGACCCTTCCCCTTTTACCGCAATCGTTGGATTCCCATTTGGATTAAACCGACTCATTGAATGCCATAAATGTTCTTTATCCTTTTCAATTAAACGCTGATTCTCTGTTTGAACTTGCATGCTTTTCCCTCCTAACTAAACTTCCTGGCTCTGTTATTCATGACTAAATCTAAGTTTCTTATCGAACAGCACTCTTCTTCTGATTCGCTATAATAATAGAGGAAAAGTATTTTCTAGCATCTGCCGTCAAAAACTGAAGTTCAACCTTTTCATCCGGATTCTTCGAGTTTGTGAATTCTACAAATGCACCACTTAAATTTTCACGTACCCTTGTGATTTCATAATCCTTTTGAAGCAACCTATCAATTTTCTCTTTTTCTTCTAAAAACTCTTTGTAAGATGACATGTAACTCCCTCCATGTTCTGATATATTTTAGGCTTCATTAAACCTGGGGCTGTTCATTCGACTCAATCAACTAATTGTGTACACCCACACACCTCTTCATTTTATAATCTTCTGAAAACTTAAACCCTCGCCGTACCTGTTTCAACTGGCTGATCGATTGTTTCGGTTGATTCTTCTGTTTCAATCACCCAATCGCGACCAACGGTAATCCCTAAATACTGCTCATCGCTAGGATTGATTAATTCAGCCTGTTTATATTTCTTAAACCACCAATATTTCGTTAATACATAGTAGCAAGCTGCTCCAACCAAGAATCCCACAAAGAAGGAATATGTGGCGAATGTGATTGCCAGTATTCCACTGATTACCCAGGAAATCATCCCAGCCCAATTGACTCCCATATGGTATTTATATTGCCCATCCAATTCATACAAATCTGGAACATTGACCCGACGCTTGCGGACTAAATAATAATCTGCAAAAATAATACCGACAATTCCTGACAAAAGTCCCCCGGTTACATTTAGAAATGGCAGCAAATACGCGAATAGTTGCCATGGTTGCGTCACAATCCCAATGATTCCAGCTAACGAAACCCCAATATAGAAAGGGACTTTCGGTCCACCAATATTTGAAAAAATCGTCCCTGCTGGCACGAGATTCGCAGTTGTATTGGTTGACCATTGGGCAAAGACAATCATTAAGAGTAAGATGGCTAACACGATTCCGCTTGCGGTAGATTGCATCGCCACAATTGGATCATAATTGCCAAGGGCAATATACCCTAAGCCTCCAATCAGGACCATTCCTGTTTGAGTTAAAGGCAAGGCAATGAGTGTTGCAACTAAGGTGCTTTTATTGCGTTTAAACCAGTTTCTTTCAAATTTAGGTGCTTTAATAAAACGTGAAAGCGTTGAAAAGTCAGCAGCTAGTGTAGACCAATATCCCATGTTTCCAACCATAACCGTCATAAAGGCTGTAAACAAAGCTACCCCTGTTACAGGGCTCTCTACCCATGTCCAAACATTACGGTCAGATACATTTGCTTGATCGACAAGAGCAAAATACATCCAAATGGAAATGAGGATAAGGATTGGCGCTGCCAAGTCCGCAAATTTTTCCAATGCTTTGATTCCAATCGATGTATTGATCACCTGAACAACGACAAAAATTAAAAAACAAACGAACCAGTTATCAAAACCGGTTAACACATTTAAAATTCCATTGATGGCGGCTGCACCGAAATAGGAGTTAATCCCAAACCAAATGGAGGCGGCCAATCCTCGCAGCAAGGATGGGATATGGGTTCCAACAATTCCAAATGGAGCACGGAGATAAATTGGAAAGGAAATGCCATGTTCAATCCCGATATCGCCAATTAAGACCATAAACACGCCAATGATAAAGCAGCCCACAAGGGAAGCAAGTAAAACCCATAGTAACGAGATTGATTGTACCCCCGTCCCCCCGAGTGCGAAGGCCGCTAACACCACAGCCATTCCAATCCACATCATCGAGAAGCCAAATGTCCCAATGCTCCTCTCCTTATGGGCGATCGGGAGTAAATCTGGAGACTTTAGATATTGATTTTTTTTCTTCATGACATCACTCCTTTTAAAACTCAAGTATCGAACGAAGGTCATGAGGATGAATAAAAGGAAGGAAAGCTCCTTCCTTTTATCCTCTTAGCTTCACTCTAAGAAACTAGTTCCTTCCTATTCTGTTAGGCATTACGCTATTGCAATACCTTCTGAGCTGTTGTGGCGGTTGCTCTCTCAAAGCGTTTGCGCTTTAAATACTGCCCACTTCCAGGATTTCCAACAAATGCTTTATCGCGAATAACAAACTCGCCTCGTGATAAAACAGAAATTGGTTCTCCGGTTACTTTCATTCCTTCAAACGCATTGTAGTCCACGTTCATATGATGCGTTTCAGCCGAAATGGTTCTTTCTGCATTTGGATCAAAGATGACGATATCAGCATCGCTGCCAACCGCGATCGTTCCTTTTTGCGGGAACAATCCAAACAACTTGGCAATGCGTGTAGAGACAATATCAACAAATTGATTGATGGAGATGCGGCCCTTTTTTACCCCTTCAGAGTAGAACAAGCTGAAACGGTCTTCGATAATTGGGCCACCATTTGGAATCTTAGAGAAATCACCTTTTCCCAGGTCCTTCTGGCCTTTAAAATTAAACGAACATTGATCAGAACCTAATGTCTGAAGCTGACCGCTCTTCAGTGCATTCCATAATACGTCTTGGTTCCACTTTTCACGAAGTGGGGGCGACCATACATACTTCGCACCTTCAAAGTTTGGCTTCTCCAGATAAGATTGATCAAGCACTAGATATTGCGGACAAGTTTCTCCGTAGACATGCAAGCCTTTTTTACGTGCCGCCTCAATTTTCTCTACCGCTTCCGCACAGGAAACGTGAACGACATACAACTGGGAATCCGCAAGGCCTGTTAATGCTGCCGCTCTTCCAGTCGCTTCTCCTTCTGCTTCAGGAGGCCTTGTTAACGCATGATAAATGGGGTCCGTATTTCCGTCTGCAAGAGCTTTTTTAACGAGATAGTCGACAACATCGCCATTTTCAGCATGGACCATAACAAGTGCACCATGTTCTTTCGCTGTTAAAAGGGTACGGAACAATGTTTCATCATCCGCCATGAATTGATTTTTATAAGCCATGAACACTTTAAAAGAGGTAATTCCATCTTCTTCAATAATGGTTGGGAGTTCATTTAAGACATTTTCATTTACCTCACTCACCATCAAATGGAAGCCGTAGTCAATGACAGCCTTATCCTTGGATTTATCATGCCATTTTTGAATTGAATTCTTTAGTGGTACCCCTTTATCTGTTAAACAGAAGTCAATCACGGTTGTTGTTCCACCGTAAGCAGCAGCGATGGTCCCTGTTTCAAAGTCATCCGCTGTTACAGTTCCACCAAAGGGCATTTCCAGATGGGTATGTGGATCAATTCCACCTGGGAATAAATAAGCGCCTTTTGCGTCGATGATTTCATCTACATTTTCGGAAAAATTCTTCCCAATGGCTGCAATTTTTCCATCTTCAATTAGTACATCTGCTTCATATTGATCGGCTGCTGTTACAACTACTCCGTTTTTGATTAATTTTTTCATCTATTATTTCCTCCTTCTGTTTAACTAGTTACCTATGTTAGACCGTAAGTTTAATAGCTGCTTGGCGTTCATTCCATGTCATCGGTTCGCCGTTAGGAATTTCGATCATATCAATCGCTCCATCCACCGGACAAACAATTGAACATAAGTTACAACCTACGCAATCCTCTTCACGGACACGAAGCATCGCTTTCCCAGATTCATCCTTAAGCATATCGATACATTGGTGGGAGGTATCTTCACAGGCGATATGACACTTGTTACAGTTGATACAGGTATCATTGTTAATGCGTGCTACGACTTTGTAATTCAAATCAAGATTGCCCCAGTCTGAATACTTCTCAACAGACTTTCCGACAATTCCATCTAAGTTCACAATCCCTTTGTCATCGAGATAGTTGTTCAATCCATCAATCATATCCTCAACAATGCTAAAGCCATGATGCATCGCAGCGGTACAAACCTGGATGCTGCCAGCACCCATAAGCATAAATTCAACTGCGTCCTTCCAGTCGGATACTCCTCCCATTCCGGAAATCGGAACGTTGATCTCAGGGTTACGCGCACATTCGGCGACCATATTTAAGGCAATTGGCTTAACAGCTGGCCCACAATACCCACCATGTGCCCCTTTGCCGGCAACGTTTGGAATCGTGTTCCAAGAATCAAGATCGACTCCTGCTAAACTATTAATCGTATTAATCATACTGATGGCATCAGCCCCACCTTGGACCGCTGCATAAGCGGTTGAGGTAATATCGGTAATATTCGGTGTGAGCTTAACGATTACTGGTACCTCTGCGACTTCCTTTGCCCAATACGTTTGTTTCTCCACTAACTCAGGAACCTGACCAGAAGCTGCACCCATGCCGCGCTCAGCCATGCCGTGAGGACAACCAAAGTTTAATTCAAACCCATCGACCCCAACATCCTGAACTCTTTTGACAATTTCATGCCAAGCCTTTTGGTTTGGCTCGACCATTAGTGAAGCAATGACCGCATGGTTGGGAAATCTCTTTTTCGTTTCATAGATTTCTTTTAAGTTGACCTCTAATGGACGATCGGTAATCAACTCAATATTGTTAAAACCAGCCACGCGCTGTCCGTTATAACTCGTTCCTGCAAAACGAGAAGATACATTCAAGATTGGGTCCCCTAGTGTTTTCCACACGGCTCCGCCCCATCCTGCTTCAAAGGCTCTTTGCACCTGGTAGCCTGAGTTGGTTGGGGGAGCTGAAGCCAACCAAAATGGATTCGGCGCTTTAATGCCGGCAAAGTTTACACGTAAATCTGCCATTCAAATTCCTCCTGCCTATTTTAAAATTGACTTATGCATTTTCAACTGCCACTTTATCTGCTGAAATGAATTTTTGATGAATGGCATGTGCCGTTAACTTCCCTTGTTGAGCGGCTGTTACAACCATTGCATCTCCCTGACCATCCCCAAAGATCACATCGCCTGCAGCGTAAACCTTTGGATTGGATGTCTCATGTGTTTCTTGATTAATTTTTACGATGCCACGGTTATGTTCTAAACCAAGTTCCTCAATTAAAGATACATAACGACTTTGGCCAATCGCTTTGATTACGGCGTCTACTTCCATCGTAAACTCTGAATCTGGTACTTCGATTGGGCGACGACGGCCTGATTCATCCGGCTCACCTAGTTCCATCCGCACGCACTGTAATGCTCTCACTTTGCCATGTTCGTCTGTCACAATTTTCGTTGGTTGTGTCAGCCAGCGGAATTCCACACCGTCTTGCTTGGCAAATTCGTATTCAAACTCGTAAGCCGTCATTTCCGCTTCTGTTCTACGGTAGACCATCCTTACATCTCCGGCCCCAAGGCGTACAGAACAGGTTGCCGCATCAATGGCTGTATTTCCGGCTCCAATGATGACGATTTTCTTGCCGATAAATTGATGGTCGAGCGGAGGAGTCTTCGTGTTTTCGACGAAATCAATCGCATCATGCACGCCTTCCGCCTCTTCCCCTTCGATGCCAAGCATCGGCACTTTTGACATTCCAATTGCTAGAATCACAGCATCATAGTTAGTGAGAATTTCGTCTACCGCGATATCCCTTCCAACCATGGTATTCGTATGAATCGTAACTCCAAGATTTTCAACTTGTTCGACTTCCCATAAAGAGACTTCTTGAGGCAAACGGAAGGAAACAATCCCATGTGTATCCAAGCCGCCAGCTTTTTCTTTTGCTTCGTAAATGGTCACTTCATATCCAATACGGGCTAATTCACGCGCCGCAGATAAACCTGCAGGACCACCACCAATAATCGCGACTGATTTTCCATTGGCATCACCCGCTTTAAATAACTGTTGGTTGTTTTGAATTGCCCAGTTGGTTGCATGTCGTTGGAGATTTCCAATCATGATTGGAAGAGAGGCATCATTTAGGACACAGGCACCTTCACATAATTCCTCTGTTGGACAAACGCGCGCACAGCTCGCACCGACAGGGTTTGCTTCCATGATGACCTTTGCTGATCCCTTCAAATTACCAGAGGCAATTTTCTTAATAAAAGATGGAATGTTAATGTCTGTTGGACAAGCTTTAATACAGGGTGCGTCATAACAGTAAAGACAGCGGTTGGCTTCATCCATTGCTTCCTTTTGAGTTAAAGCAGGTTCAATTTCGTTAAAGTTCACTCTTAAATCATCTAAGGATATCTTCTTATTTTTCACGCGGTTTAAATGCATACAATCCCCTCCTTACTTATTTCCGTGCGGCTTGATATAAACCGTTTTGTACTCTGTATAAAAATCAATCGCTGTACTCCCTACTTCCCGATATCCACCTATTCCTGTCCCTTTAATGCCGCCAAACGGGAACTGTGGCTCGCTATAGGTAGAAGGCATATTCACATGGGTAAACCCAGCTTCAATATTGTTGATAAACTGCATTGATTTTTCCAAATCATTTGTGTAAATCGTCGAGGATAACCCGTACTCGACGTTATTCGCCCATTCCATTGCTTGTTCAAAATCCTCCGCAATCATCACACTGATGACCGGACCAAAGATTTCTTCCTGAGCAATTGTCATATCAGGAGTGATATTTCTAAAAACCGTTGGAGCTACGAAATAACCATGAGCATAATCGCCTTCTGTCAAGCGTTTTCCTCCTGTTACCAATACTCCGTTTTCTTTTTTAGCAATCTCTATATAGTCCAAAATACTCTTCATGGAACCTTCGTCAATCACTGGACCCATTTGTGTTCCTTCTTCGATTGGATTGCCCACGTTCAGGTTCTCCACTTTCTGTTTAAGCAAGGCGATAAATTCCTCCGCAATCGACCTTAGAACAATAATCCGACTTGTGGCGGTACAGCGCTGGCCACTTTCCCCAAATCCGCCGGCAATTGCGTGATCCGTTGCTAAATCCAAATCCGCATCTTCCAACACGACAAATGGGTTTTTCCCACCCATTTCTGCTTGGAAACGCGCTCCCCGTTTTGCAACGAGTTGATTGATTGCTACACCAACACCATTTGAACCGGTAAAAGAGATGGCTTTTATATCAGGATGGTTGGCAATTGCATTCCCCACTGAAGACCCTGGCCCAGTAACAAAATTAATCACACCAGCTGGCAACCCTGTTTCTCTGTAAGCTTCCACTAACCAGGAACTGACGATTGGAGTTTGGCTGGAAGGTTTAAAAATGACCGTACATCCGCATGAAAGAGCGGTGGCAATTTTCCAAGCCGCGATCGCGAGTGGAACATTCCAAGGAGTAATAATTCCGACGACTCCAATTGCTTCTCGCTTTGTATAACCAATGACTTCTTTGTCCCATGAAGGAATCGTCTCCCCTGTTAATCGCTCAGCTTCCCCTGCCAAGTACCTCATCGCTCGAATGGTCCTGATGACTTCTGCCTTTGCATCCGCATAGGATTTCCCAACTTCTAAGATTAATTGATTAATAAACTCATCTACCCGCTCTTCAATATAAGCAGCAGCACGTAAAATATATTGTCCGCGTTCCGGCGCCGCTTCTTTTTTCCACGTTTTCAATGCCTTCTTCGCTACTTCCACCGCCTCAAAGACATCTTGCTCATTTGACTGCTGGCAAATTCCTAATTCCATTCTGCTATCAGCTGGATTTGTCACTACAAACGTTTGGCCAGTCGACGATGTTGTCCAGTTTTCACCAATAAGGTTTTTTAAGTTTTTGGTTTTTTCTGAAACTTTCATTTACGGAATCCCTCCATTGCTTCCTGTTTAGTACTTTGCGGCTTCCTTTTTTGTCTTAATATTCTTAAAATAATAGTATGATATCAATAATTAGTTGTCAATACTATTGATTGCATTTATATTATACTTTATATTAAATCAAATAATGATTAGTTGTTTTTGATATCCAAACCATCTGTTTATATATCTTGATTTTTTCGTTAGAAAATTAAAGTTCACATTAAATTAAAATTGATTCAAAAAAATTATTTTTTTCACTCATTTATTGTAAAATAAGGGTAGATTTAATTTTCGGAAAGATTATTAGGGGAAGAAGTGAACAAGGTTGAAAAGGACTGCGTTAGAAGACAACATAAAAACAATCGAAGAAAAAATAAAGGCATACCAAGAAGAACTGACTCAATTACGGGAAGAACTAAGCGCATTAGATGAACAAGAAAAAGAACGAACAAAATATGTTTCTTCTAAGGAAATTGTTGATCTGATTTATAAAAAAGTCGGTAAAAAAGTAAATATGTCTACGATAAAAAGGTGGGCGGATGAGGGCTATTTAGGTGATGTAATTGACGAAAAAGAAAAGTTTTGGGCACTTCAATCCAAACAAGGAAAGAAACGCTTCGTCTACCCTAAAGTACAAGCATTTACCTTCTTATATGAAAAAGGATTTTTATTGCCTGAATTCGATATACTTGATCGTGTTCAGATAATGAATCCTGATGATAGTCAAACGATTGGCATCGTAGTTGACTACCAGCTTAATAAAGGAGAGTTTCTATATACGATTCAAATCGAAGGCACGTTTGAAATTTTAAAAGAAATGAATGAGCGAGATTTAACTCTTGCCACTGGGGATGTGAATATAGATGAAAGCAAAAATTAGGCTCGAAAACAACGTACCAAACCAGGAGACCGCTCGAAAAATTAGAGAAGCAAATCGAGACGCCAATAATCCGATTGATATCTCCTTTAAGGAAGACTTAACGGAAATATTCTTTGAAGGCGAGCGGATATTCATCCCAGAGAAAGCCATGTTCACAGAAGAAATGCTTGTACATGGTCAAGTCAAAGAAAAAGCCGGTGCACTCGAAATATCCCCAAAGGATAAAGGCAAAACCGTCAACCTCCATCTTGATGCTGATTTGGTCGCTGAATTAAACGAAATTAAAAACCACATCGTCAGCAAAACCCAACACGACATCATCCTGGAGATCTTCAAAAAAGGAATCGACCAATACAACAAAGAAAAGAAGTAGGGACAAGGGGACAGGTACATTGTCCCACGTGGATGGGTTGCAACAATACCAATTAACGTATGATGTAATCCAAATTAAAACAGCAAAAAAACATCAGCCCAAGCGTAAGAAAAATGGAAACCCTCCCCATTTCTCCTATTATGCTATAATTTATAAGGTTTAACATTTGGAGAGGAGTTACTTCTTTGGAGTTATCGCAATCAAAAGTCAATCCAAAAAACACTTACCTTTATTTATTCATAGCGGGGATTGTGCTTGTAGCCTTTAATTTACGCCCAGCGATTACCTCCTTAGGACCGTTGGTCGGCATGATTCAGGAAGATGTTGGACTTGCCCACTGGAGCGCAGGATTATTGATGAGCCTGCCCCTAGTCGTTTTCGCTGTGATGTCACCGCTTGTTCCTAAAATAGCAACTAAACTAACAAATGAGATGACATTATTACTTGGATTAACATCCTTATTCGTTGGCATTCTCATTCGATCCATCCCAACAGCCACCCTCCTGTTCACTGGGACTTTTTTAGTTGGGGTAGGTATCGCGATCGGAAATGTTCTTTTGCCAGCGGTAGTGAAGGATAAATTCCCACAGAAATTCGGATTAATGACCAGTGTCTATTCCACTTCGATGGGATTGATCGCATCCTTAGCATCTGGAATTAGTGTTCCTTTAGCAGTGGATTTAAACCTGGGGTGGCAAGGGGCTCAAGTAGTGTGGGCGATTCCTGCTGTCGTCGCGATCATCCTGTGGATTTTCCTTTTCAAACAAAATCAAAAAAATCGTAGTGTCATAAAAGAAGTCGTCCCTAGTTCGAGTACAATCTGGCGTTCACCGCTTGCGTGGCAAATAGCCATCTTTATGGGGTTTCAATCCTTTTTATTTTATGTCACGATTTCTTGGTTACCGGAAATTTTACAAAGTCAGGGAATGAGTATGGAAACCGCAGGATGGATGCTTTCTCTCACTCAATTAGTAGGGTTACCCGCTAGTTTCTTCATTCCTATGCTCGCAGGACGTTTCCAATCGCAAGTATGGATTTCGTTCGCGTTGAGTTGTTTCTCAGTATTAGGATATACGGGATTATTGCTAGGAACCTCCTATCCCATCTTAATTGTAAGTATTATTTTAATCGGACTCGCCTTGGGTGGCAGTTTCCCATTGGCCCTCAGCTATATTGGCCTTCGTGCTCGGAATGGCCGTCAGGCAGCAGAATTATCCGGAATGGCTCAATCCACAGGATACCTACTTGCAGCCGTCGGACCGTTTTTTATTGGGTATTTATATGATCTCACCCATTTGTGGACCTTCCCCCTTACTGCCCTGATTGTCGTTTCTATGGTTGTGATGGTATTTGGGATGTTATCCGGGCGCAATCGGTATGTATAAACTTAAAAACCTGATACTAAAAAAACGCTGTTGACTTTGACATCAACAGCGTTTTTTATCGTCATTTAAATGTTCTTTTTCAAATAAAGAATAGTTCTGTTTATGGAACTTCTTCATATTCCTAGGAAATTTGCAGTCTTCAATTAATTCCATGCTGCCCGATTCATCGTTTCCTATCACAAATTCCCGCATTTTCTCTATATAATCAAGTGACACCTGTTTTCGGTTTTTCATTTCAGACCGGTCTCTTGTCGGATTGCCGTGACCCGTAACCAGCAGCTGTATAGTAAACTTTGTAAGAATATCATCCAATTTTCTAATCGTTCTCTCGTATTCTTTGCTATTAAAATAAATATAAGGAAATTCAATATCAGAAAAATAGTCTCCTGCAATCAAGATACCAAATGGTTCAATGATCGTGAAAAGGCCATCATCATTATGACCAGCGGCTTGAAAAAAAGTTAATGTTGTCTGTCCGATTTGCATACAATGTTCGTCTCCCTTTATTGGGAAATCTACCTCTGGGAATGAAATAGGATAATCCCTTGAGACATAGTACTCATCATCAAAACTCTTAATTTCTTCGACGATTCGCTCTTTTTTCTGATCTGATTTACTGTCGAAGGCTTGACTGGCGATTACCTTCGCCTCTGGAAAAGCTCCGTACCCAATAATATGATCAAAATCAGAATGAGTAAACAATAGGTAGAGAGGGCGATTTTGCCTAACACCCTCGACCCTTAGACTTTTACAGGATGATAAATTAAATTGTCGTGAAGCTTCCGTTTTCTAAAGCAATTAAAACCCAAGTACTCCGTCCACGTCCACCAAGCCGGCAAACGTCCAGGTCTTGCCCTTATCTTCAGAAGTGAATTTCGCTAGTAGATTCCCTCCTAAATAATCCCCATTTGGTCCTTGATTCACCAGTAATGTTCCTTGATCTTCATTAAATACCGGTACTTCTGCTTCTGTAAAATATCCCTTGTATTCGTCTGGAATCGGGACCGCAACTTCTTCCCAAGTGTTTCCCCCATCACCCGTACGGTAGAGCCATGGTCTTGGTGGTTGACCTTCCCAATTGAATGAACCAAAAGAAAGAAACCCTATTTCATTGTTGATAAACCCAGCATCTGTAACCAATGACATTGTCTCCGTTACTGACTCTATCTTATACCATGATTGGCCACCATCATTTGTTTTAAAAACTACATGTCCTTCACTAGACATTGTCCGATAACCTGTGACGATGAGATACCCATCCTGTTCAGAGGTAAAGCCTAAATAGCGCAACCGAACACCTGGCAACTCATCCGTTACGAAAACCTCCTCCCATGTACTCCCTTGGTCAGTGGAAAGTAGTACGCGCACCGTTTCATTTCCACCAATAACAAAAGCGGTTCTTTCCGGATGTATGACATAACTTCCATCTATCAATTCACTTGTCGTTCCATTATAATCCCCTTCAAAAAGTTCCTCAATATTGACCGGTACCTCTACCCAATCTCCCCCGTTGTTATAGGTCACTTTTAATCTACCATCGACAATTTCATACCTGTGCTCTTCATTCACCTCTGGTATACCCACTTCATTTCTATAATCCTCGCTATCCTGAACAGGTGGTAACCCAACATAAGGATCTGTTAATTTCTCGATCGTTTCTAACGTATATGTTCGATCCTCCGCTTTCTTGATGTTCAACTCCCATACCATACCACGAAGAAATCGGTCCTCCTCAACCTTACCCCAATTCGTTTTTTGCACATCTTCTCCTAGCTGCACTTGGAAAATTACAGCAACTTTAAAGGCCTCATCGTCTCCCTCTAAAAATTGAAATCTAGTAAAAGAAGCATGAGTAAGTTGACCACTATCCTTAAAGTTTGCCATCAAATCATACCATAAACGATAAGCAATCGTTTCAAGTTTTGTATCGTCCTCTTCCACCCTCTTTGTCAGGGGCAATTGTTCATGTAAATCATTTTCACTTAAGATTAGTACTGTTTTTTCCTCCTCAACCTTTTTCACTTCATCACTATTCCAGAAGTAAAAGATTGAAAAAGCTACGATGACCAGTAAAACTTCTATTAATACTAAATTCCTTTTTGAAAATTTCTTCAATCTATTCATCCCTTTAAATACTTATCTTTTGTTTCGTAGCTTGAAGTAAAAGCTTTAAAAGAACACCAATGTAGCCCTATCTCAAAAAAACTCATCCATCAGTTGATAATATGCTACCTTTGTTTCGTCTAATTCTTTTAAACCATATTCCTTTAGAAAAAAAGGGATATACTCACTACCAAAATTACTAGTAATACTCCTTATTGCTAGAGCTAAATCTTGATATCTATCGGCAACTCCTGCTCTTCCCAGATCGATAAAGCCACTTACCTTCCCCTTATCTATAATAATATTCGGTAAGCAATAGTCACCATGAGTAAAGACTAGATCCTCATTATTTGGTTTATTTGAAATCAGTTCTTTATACAGCTCCTTTGCTTTTAAACCTTTTCTTTTCTCATCAAAATCTTCTTCATCAACCAGTCCATTATCAACTCTTCTTTTTGCCTCTTCCAATTTCACTTCTAATCTTTGATCAAAAGAACAATTTTCGATACTTAAACTATGAAATGTTTTTAGCCCTGCACCCAAAAGTTGCATCAATAACCGTATGTCCGCTTCATAGCTTTTATCGGAAGCGTTGATTCCTTTTATTTCGGAAACTAGTAAATATTCGTTTGCTTCATACTTTCCATAATAAAGGACATCCGGTACTGAGAGCTTCCCTTGTAACCACTCTATTTTTTCTTTTTCATCAAAGAGGTTTTCTATAGAATGAATAGGTTGTATTTTTAGATACTGATTATCGGCTATGTCTTTCAATAAGTATGTCATTGCCTCAGAATGACCAATGGTAATTTGTTCCCATGAATATCCATCAATCAATCTCGCTAAGCTCGGTGGAACTACCGTCATTTAAACACCACTTTCACAACTTATTTTAGGCTCTTTCCTCAAACTTATTAGCGAAATCAACCTAAAAGTAACTATTCTACTTCGTATAGTTTAACTCCTACATTTCTAACAGGTTATCCTATCCTAAAGGTCCTACAAATTACATAAATAATAACACTAGCAAACATTGTCAGTTGCCTCTCATTTAAAAAGCTAGCGCACCCTTCATTCTAGTGGCTAGCCTTCTGTTTTTTTTAAAATTATATTGGTTTATTATCCAACCGGTGTAAAGAATAGTATAATAATTGTTCTCTCAATTCAACGTCCCTTTTAAACCCGAACTTTTCCATGATTTTAATTGACTTTTCATTATTGGGTTCAACGGTTGCATCTATTACATCAAGCCCCATTCTTGTAAACCCAAATAAAATGACAGCCTTTATAACCTCTGTCATATATCCTTTTCCCCAGTAACCTTTCGATAAATCAAAGCCAATCTCGGCAATAATTTTTTTTTCATCCGTTTGTCTAAGATAATGAAAGCCAATTGTCCCAATAAAACCACCATGGACCTTTTCAACTATTCCCCATCTATAGCCAAGATCATCGACATGATATTGAATGATTTCTTCTGCTTCATTTAAATCCTTACACGGTTCAATATCCATAAACCTTGTGACAACAGGATCTGAGAAATGCTTTAATACCTCCTTGGCATCATTCTGCGTTAAAACACGAAGAATCGTTCTATCCGTTTCTAGTTTTGGATACTCTTTCACCATTGTCATAGGCTACCATCACCTCAATAATTTTATTAACACGGACCGATTCATCCACTCATACAATCTCATCCTTGAGCTGCCTCTCATGAACACTTTTTTACTTTCTTACTAGGTCTTTGTCCTTGAGCGGGCTTCTCATGGACACTTTTTTGCTTTCTTACTAGGTTTTTGTCCTTGAGCGAGCTTCTCATGGACACTTGTTTGCTTTCTTATTAGGTTTTTGTCCTTGAGCGGGCCTCTCATGGACACTTTTTTGCTTTCTTACTAGCTTTTTGTCCTTTAGCGGGCCTCTCATGGACACTTTTTTTCTTTCTTACTAGGTTTTTGTCCTTGAGCGGGCTTCTCATGGACACTTTTTGCTTTCTTACTAGGTTTTTGTCCTTGAGCGGGCTTCTCATGGACACTTTTTTGCTTTCTTACTAGGGTTTTGTCCTTGAGCGGGCTTCTCATGGACACTTTTTTGCTTTCTTACCAGGTCTTTGTCCTTGAGCGAGCTTCTCATGGGCATTTGTTTGCTTTCTTACTAGGTTTTTGTCCTTGAGCGGGCTCTCATGGACACTTTTTTGCTTTCTTACCTGTTTTTTGTCCTTGAGCAGGCCTCTCATGGACACTTTTTCACTTTCTTACTAGGTTTTTGTCCTTGAGCGGTCCTCTCATGGACACTTTTTTGATTTATTACTAGGTTTTTGTCCTTGAGCGGGCTTCTCATGGACACTTGTTTGCTTTATTACTAGGTTTTTGTCCTTGAGCGGGCCTCTCATGGACACTTGTTTGCTTTCTTACCAGGTTTTTGTCCTTGAGCGGGCCTCTCATGGACACTTTTTTGATTTATTACCAGGTTTTTGTCCTTAAGCAAGCTTCTCATGAACTCTTCCCTACTATCTTACGGGTATAAGTCCTGAGAGGGTTTTCCCTTTTTTTATTATACATGGTACGATCTTGAATCCATGAACTGAATCACTCAACCATTTAGATAAAAGTGTTTTTCTATATCTAGCAGGTTTTCAATGAATTCATAGCGAAAATACAATCTTGGAGTATTTTAATAGAATAAAGGGGGTTTTGGGTTTGGCACAGCTTTTATCTTCTTGTTTTGCAAACGCTTTACCGATATCTAGTCTTTGTACCCTGCCTTTTGCTACGATTAGGAAAGACACCGGGAAAACCACCGGAAATGAGTTTCCCCTGGTACTCGTTCATGGCTTGACTGGCTGGGGAAAGGACGAAATGGCAGGAATTAACTATTGGGGTGGCGTTAAAGACGTCGAACGTAATCTGAATGAAACTGGACACATCACCTATACCGCCACAGTGGGTCCTGTTTCAAGCAATTATGACCGAGCTGTCGAGCTTTATTATTACATTAAAGGTGGAACGGTAGACTACGGGGCCGCTCATGCAAAAAAATATGGTCACAACCGCTACGGACGGACCTATGCCGGGATCTACAGACAATGGGATGCAGATTATAAGATTCATTTAATTGGCCATAGCATGGGCGGTCAAACAGCAAGAACTCTTGTTGAACTGCTTAAAAATGGCTCTAAAGCAGAAAGACAACACTACCGCGAGCATCCGGAAGATGGTCTTTCCCCCTTATTCGAAGGCGGAAAAGATTGGGTTCATAGTGTGACAACGATTGGGACGCCTCATAACGGTTCCACATTCGCGGATGAGGAACGCCTTGCCCCGCTCATGCAAGAAATGATTCTTAGAGCTGCAAGTCTAACAGGAGCAAATACCGAAACACTTGTCTATGATTATAAGCTTGACCACTGGGGACTGAGGCGTAAGCTCGGGGAATCGTTTTTAATGTATATAGAACGAGTCTACAAGAGTTCCGTTTGGGATAGTAAGGATATCAGCTCTCATGACTTGACCACCTGGGGTGCAGCAGAAATCAACCAATGGGTGAACACGCACCCTGACGTTTATTACTTTTCCTATACTGGGAAAGCAACCTACAAGGAACACTATACGGGTCGTTCAATTCCTAGGCTATCAATGAATCCTTTAATGAGAAACTCTAGTTTCTTTATTGGTTCGTATAAAAGAAATAACCCCGAACCTGTTATTGATGAGACATGGTGGCCGAATGATGGTATTGTCAGTGTCTCGTCAGCAAAATATCCAATGGGGCATCCTCATAAGCGCTATGACGGAGATGCGCAACAAGGAGTTTGGAATTGGGTTCCCGTTCATAATGGTTGGGACCATTTCGATTTCATCGGAATCGGAAGCGCTGATAATATTGGATTCAAGGACCTTTATCGTTTTTATCATGACCTTGCGACCAACCTTCACAATCTACCAAAATGAAAGGCAGCACAAAGGTACTTCATGCTGCCTTTACCCTTGCTCCCATTATCGGAAATAGCCCCCCTCTTTGGGAGCAAGCTTTCATCATTTGACCCATAAAAAAAACGAATAAGGTCGCCCCCATTCGTTTTTAAAGTTTTTTATTCATTAATTGTAACTAGCTTCAACGGTGCTGGAATATTCTTCTCTACTTTTTTCCCTTGTACCACATCAAGCCCTGCTTGAACGGCTAGCTGTCCAATGAGATCTGGCTGCTGAGCAACGGTCGCCTCAAGTTGACCAGCTTCAATGGCTTTAAGGGCATCGTCATTTCCATCAAACCCAATCACCATGATGTCTCTGCCTGAACTATTTATCGCTTCAATTGCACCAAGCGCCATTTCGTCATTATGAGCGAAAACGGCTTTGATGTCTGGGTTTGCTTGAATGATGTTTTCCATAACATTTAACCCTTTTGTTCGATCAAAATCAGCTGCTTGTTTCGCAACGATTTCTAACTTTTCATCGGCAATGTTATGGAAACCTGTTCCACGCTCACGTGTCGCGGATGCACCAGGAACTCCTTCTAGTTCCGCTACTAACGCGCCTTCACCAAGTTGTTCAACGATATATTCAGCCGCCATTTCGCCGCCCTTGACATTATCGGAAGCAACCAACGCTTCAACCTCGCCTTTATCAGCAGAACGGTCAAGTGTGATTACAGGAATGCCAATGCTGTTCGCCGATTGAACCGCAGTAGAAATTGCCGCAGAATCCGTTGGGTTGATTAACAGCACGTCGACACCTTGCTGAATTAAATCTTCCACGTCGTTGATTTGCTTTGCAGAATCATCTTGAGCATCAACAATTTTCACTTCAATCCCTAGCGCTTCTGCTTCTTTTACCACACCATCCTTCAACGATACGAAGAACGGATTATTTAACGTCGAAACCGACAACCCAATTTTCAAATCTTCTAGATCCTTTCCATCTCGGTCTGGCTTCGCCCAGGCAGGCGGTTCCATCGAGCAGGCGGATAAAACGACAAGTGATAACGTTAAAAATAAAGCCAATAATTTTTTCATTATGTCTCCTCCTAGGCTGATTTTTTACGGTCAAGTAACACCGCAATAATGATAACAATCCCTTTGACAACCTGTTGATAGAAGGACGATACGCCAAGAAGGTTCAAACCATTATTGAGGACACCGATGATCAATACCCCAATCATCGTCCCAAAGATTCTTCCTTTCCCCCCTGAAAGGCTTGTCCCACCTAAAACTACTGCTGCAATCGCATCCAATTCATACGATTCCCCTGCCGTCGGTTGCGCTGAGTTTAGACGAGATGTTAAAATCGCTCCCGCTAAAGCAGCAAGAAAACCAGACAAGCTGTAAATCAAAACTTTCACACGTGGGACCTTGATTCCAGAAATCAACGCCGCCTTTTCATTTCCACCAATCGCATATGTTTTACGACCAAACGGTGTTTTATGAAGAAGAATATATAGCACAACAAACGTTACGATCATCGTCACCGCAGGTACAGGTATTCCTAGAAAATAGCCTCGACCAAATAATTGGAATAGTATATTATCGCCTAATCCTGTAATCGGATTTCCTTCTGTATAAACAAGTGTAAGTCCTCTGAACAAAGTCATTGTTGCTAACGTCGCGATAAACGGAGCCATTTTTCCTTTTGTGATTAGGAGACCGTTCACTGCTCCAAAGATTGCCCCTAAAAGAGCTCCAATTAAAATCGCAAGCATCGGATCAATGCCGGAAACAATCATTCCCGCCGTTAACGCACTCGATAGAGCAAGAATTGCCCCTACGGATAAGTCAATTCCGCCAGTTAAAATAACAAACGTCATCCCAAAAGCAATTAAGGCATTGATTGAAACCTGACGTAATAAATTCAGGATATTAAGTGGCTCTAAAAAGCTTGGGTTCATGATTGAAACAAAAATAACTAAGATTAATAGCCCAAGGAAAGGACCAAGTTTTTGTGTGATTGTTTGGAGGAGGTTCCCCTTGCTACCATTTAAAACTTCATTGTTTGCTTTCATTTCACTGGCCTCCTGTTGCTAGTGTCATAATGTTTTCTTGTGTTGCATTTTCTTTTGGCAGTTCTCCTGTGATTTTGCCTTCGTGAACAACCAAAATTCGGTCGCTCATCCCTAGTACTTCAGGTAATTCCGACGAAACCATGATGATGGCAACTCCTCTATCAGTCAGTTCATTCATCAGTTGGTAAATCTCTCGCTTGGCTCCGACATCGACCCCTCGTGTCGGCTCATCTAAAATCAATACTTTCGGGCTGATGCCAATCCATTTCGCAATAACAACCTTTTGCTGATTTCCTCCTGACAAATCACCGACTCTTGTGTCAGCTGATTCAGTTTTAACGGTAAGTCGTTTAATTAGCATTTCAACGAAATTCTTTTCGTCTTTCTCTTTTATGAGTCCTTTTGGCGCAAAGCTGTGTAGTGACGGCAACGCAATGTTGTCTTTAATCGAAAAGTCCAGTACCAAACCCTCGTCTTTACGGTCCTCTGTGATAAAACCAATCCCCAGGTTAACGGCTTGGTTGGCATTTTTAATGGTCACTTTCTTACCATTTAAAATCACTTCGCCACTTTCAAGCGCATCTAACCCAAAGATGCCGCGCATGATTTCGGTTCTTCCTGCCCCCATTAAACCGGAAACACCAACGATTTCACCGGAACGAATGGAAAAATTGACATTCCGAAAATCCTTCCCTGTTAAATTTTTCACCTCAAGAACGGTTTCACCTGGAATTGAATTTCGTTGCGGGAAGCGGTCTGTCAATTCACGCCCGACCATTTTCTTCACAACCTCTTCGAAATTCGTTTCCGGTATCGGTTTTGTGTCCACTGTTTTTCCATCACGCATCACCGTAATTCGGTCACAAATCGCAAAAATTTCTTCCATTCTGTGTGAGATGTAAACAATGGAGACTCCTTCTTTTTTCAATGAAGAGATCACTTCAAACAGTTTTTTGATTTCACGTTCGGTCAAAGCTGCCGTTGGTTCATCCATGATGATGACTCTTGCTTTGGTCATCAATGCCTTAGCAATCTCAATCATTTGCTGTTCCCCAACTGAACAACTCCCTGCCTCTTGATCAAGAGGCAATGAAACATCCAATCTCGCAAACTGTTCGGTTGCAAGCCTTTTCATTTTCGCTGAATCGATTAAACCGAAAGCGTTTTTTGGCTCTTTGCCAATGAACATATTATCGAGTACGGTCATTTCCGGCCAGATGTTAAGTTCTTGATGAATAAAGGTAACCCCTGCTTGCTCCGCTTCTTTCGGACTTTTAAAATATGTTTCTCTCCCGTCAACCGTAATCTTTCCTTTATCAAGAGAATGAAGGCCGGTCAGCACATTCATCATCGTCGACTTTCCTGCGCCATTCTCCCCCATCAGTGCATGAACTTCGCCTTCTTTTAACTCGAAATCCACCCCTGTTAGCACTTGGTTTGTTCCGAACGCTTTATAAATTCCCTGCATGGTAATATGCATGTTGATCACCTCAGCTTCTAATTAAAAAAATACGCCCGAATAAAGAATACAGTTCGCATATGGCGTGACTTCCCCGGTGCGGATTACCGCTTTCGCCTGTCCAGTCAACCTTTTCAATTCCTCATGCGAAACTTCCAATCTATCAATTTCCGAAAACTTTTCCGTTATATAAGTAGCTGCCTCCACATTTGCACCATGGATTTCAGAAGCGATTCCCACTTTTTCAATCACCATGTCATCGGCAATTGCATCAACTACTTCTTGAAAGGAAGGAGTTCCTGCTTTTAACGCTAAATCAATCTTAAGAACTCCTTGCGGAACAGGTAAACCTGCGTCCGCAATCACGATATAATCTGTATGTCCAAGGTCTGCAAGAACCTTTGAAATCGAACTGTTTAAGATGCCATGCTTTTTCATTCTACAAGCTCCCTTCTACTTCGGCTCTCGTTGGCATTCCACCCTGAGCTCCAAATTTCGTTACTGAAAGAGACGCAGCTCGGTTTGCAAAAGCAAGACTGTCCTGCAGACTTTTCCCTTCCGAAAGAGCAACCGCAATGGCACCATTAAAGGTATCGCCCGCTCCAGTGGTATCCACTGCCTCGACCGGATAAGAAGGAACAAGTACTTCTTTCACGCCGTCATGGAAACGAACACCCTTTTTCCCTTCAGTTATAAAAACCTTATTAGGAAACTTTTTCATTGCTTCGCTTGGTTCTTCGCCTGAAAACAGGACACCCGCCTCGGTTTCATTCGGCGTAATATACGTTGCCTTTTCGATAACAGCCTGGCTGACAGGTCTTGCCGGTGCAGGGTTCAATAGCAGCGGAGTCCCTTTTTCATGGCAAATTTGAGCAACATATTCAACCGTCTCTTCCGGAATTTCCTGTTGGATAAGGACCATATCTGCCGATAAGATCACATCTAAGGCAGTTTCAATGTATTCAGGTGTTACATATCGATTTGCCCCTTCGACAACGATGATGCTATTGTCGCCTTCCGCTAGGGTGATGTGGGCTGTTCCGGTCTCTATATGTGTAACCGGTTTCACATAGTTCGTATGAACACCATTCTTTTTAAAATTATCTAGAATGATTTTTCCAAACTCATCCTCACCGACACAACCAATCATGTACACCTCGGCGCCCAACCTAGAGGCTGCAACCGCTTGGTTGGCCCCCTTCCCACCTGGTACCGTTTTAAATGATTGTCCAAGGAGGGTCTCTCCTTTTTCGGGCCGCTTGTCGGCCGTTACAACCAAGTCCATAGAAGAACTTCCAATTACAACAAGTTTAGTCATTTCTCTCTACCTTTCTTGTGGTTTGTCTTTCAATGAATTGAACAGGTAGCAGAATGTTTTTGTTCTCCACCTTTTTTCCGTCCATAAACTTTATCAATAATTTCGCGGCTTCCCTTCCCATTTCATAAGCAGGTTGCCTTATAGTTGATAAGGGCGGATATAAAAATTGACTGAATGGGATATCATCATAACCGATGATTTGCAACTCTTCTGGGATCTGCTTTCCTAACCGGTGCGCTTCATGAAGAACTGCAGCGGCCACGACATCATTGCTGGCGATGACCCCATCCGTATCAGGATATTTCGAGAATAGTTCCTTCGCCCAATATTCCGCCTCTTGAAAAGCAAAAGAAGTTGTCATCACATCGAAATGAACATTTGCGGTATAAAGTTCATCGACCGCTCCTTTAAAACGGTCTCGAGCCGTCTGGGTTTCAACAGGCCCCTTCAGCACACTAATCCGCTTACATCCTCGATTCACCAATTCTTTCGCCGCCAGCCTTCCCCCGTCCAAGCCGTTCGCATAGACCGAAGGGTGCTCATCCGAAGTTCTGTCGAGCAACACGAGCGGAAAAGAAAGATTTTCGTAATGAGCCAATACTTGATTTGTCGTTGCTGATATGAGACCGATTACATTGTTTTGTTTAAACGTCTCAATATAATCGAGTTCTTTTTCCAGTTTTTCGTCTGCGTTTCCGATGATCAGCCTGAAACCGTGTTCCTGCATCTCATCCTCCACTCCCCGAGCCAATTCTGGGAAAAATGGGTTGCGAATATCAGGTAAAATAAGTCCAATTAAACGGGACTTTTTATTGAAGAGTGAACGAGCCACTTCATTTGGTTTATAATTCAGTTCGCGAATTGCCTCATCAATTTGCTTTCTGGTATCCTCATGAACATACCCTTTGCCATTGATTGCTCTAGATACCGTCGCCACTGATACTCCGGCTTTTTTTGCTACATCCTTAATGGTTGCCACTTTCTCACCTCGTATGTGTAACCGATTACACATACAGATTAGCAAATAATTTTTAAGTTTGCAAGCTTTTTTAATATAGTTTTTCGTAAACATCTGTTGAATCTGGTTTTATATTATCTATGCTGCTAGTTTGTTACAATTAACTAAACTTAGAGTCCAGAAGTTATACAGACTTATTATCAATAGACCGTATCAAGGCTCTAGATGAAAGATTAATTTTATGAGGTGTTGGGATGCTCTTAAACGATTTTATGGACGAAACATTCCCCAATTTAGAACTAAAACCACCTTTATTTTACAGTTGGGATATTGGGATACGGTTTGAACTTGGAGTAGAGTGGAAAAGGGAATATGATGATCCTACCAATTCTTATCTATTGGAGTGTTATAAAAGGGCGATTACTTTGTTTGAAGCCTTACATTCTCCTTCGGATGATATCTTTGTCGTATTGGATGTAAATCATTTTCATACAACGAAAAGCCTTAGACGCAAACTAAACAACTTTTCACCCTTTGTTGAAAAATCGTTATTGTATAGGTTAAAGCATCAACTGATGCCCTACATCTTTCCTGAGGATAACGATGAAGGAACATATAAAACACATAGATTTACTTTATTATGTAAAACAAATGAACTTACATACAAATCTTTGTTAAAAGCAATATGCAATCAGGACCTAGGAGTCAGACCTAGCCTTTTTCATAGGGTATATTTCATTAATAACAACACTAAAACGATTTTTCACGTTTATGATGATCGCGGTTGTGATGTATTGGCAACATCACCCGAAACAAGAAGAGATTTATATAAAACCTATCATAACTGGATTTTAGATTATGATAAACCTAAGATTGACAAGGTCTTTAACTGAGCAGAAGAAACAGGGAACTACCATAAGGTGTTCCCCTCTCATCTATTAAAATTCATCCAAAACCTACGGCGAGCTTTGCTTTACACTCTCCTCTTGTCGTTTTTCTTTTATCATCAATACGCCAACCAACCCAATCATTGAGAACACAACCGGGGTGATAAATCCGTAATAGTATCCATTAAAATGATCTAATACCAATCCAAAAATCGTCGGTAGCAAGACAGCACTCAGAAATCCACCTGTATTCGCAAAACCTGAGGCAATACCAGATTCATTGAGCGGAAAAGATTGCCTTACGGTAGCAAAGGTTAAGGCATTTGCCCCATACATTAGTCCAATCACAAAGAAAAGGATAACGAGGAAATGAACGGACGGATTCGCATTAGTGAAAAGAAACATCGACCAACAAAATACAATCATTAGATGTACCATAATATAAGGTCGTTTAATCATTCCTAACCGGCTGGAAATGTATCCAGATAAAGGAGCACCAATCAGCGCACCAACTAAACCAATTAACACAAGCTGACTCGCATCTGAACGGGTCATTCCGTACATATTCATCCCATAAGGAACAGCCCACGATCCAATAAAGCCTACATACGTTCCGACCAGTCCAAAGTGACAAAGAAACAAAGCCCAGGATTGTCTATTCGACACAATTCTCCTTAGCAGGACCATCGTTTTCTCCCGCTTTATTTCCTTTTTAACAATGATCGAATGGTTCGGAATTTTAACGAGTACAAAATATAAAAGAATGCCACATAGACACAATACTACCCCTGTTAAAAAAAATGCTGTACGCCAGCCAACGAAGTCAATCAAAGCTGATAGTGGGACAGTCGCTAACAGAAAACCCAGGCTTCCCGTCATGGCAGCGACGCCGATTAACCGCGTAAATTCCTTCGCATTAAACCATCGGCCCAAAATTAACACCATATTGACCCAGATTGTTGCATCCCCTATCCCAGTTAGAATTCTGGCAAAAAACAAAACAAACTCATGAGTCCCGAGACTGTATATGACCGTACCAATGCCAGTGAGAATGGCACCGATAATGAGGAAAAAGTTGGGTCCATACCGATCAGCCAAAATTCCCATCGGAATTTGCAAACCTGTGTAAACAAAAAATTGGATACTGGCCAGTAATCCAATCGTTGAGGCGGTAACCTGAAAGTCCCGCATGACTTCATTTGTAATTAATCCTGGAGCCGTTCTTTGAGCCGACATGAATAAATAAGTGAACAAGACTAAACCAAATACAACCCATCTATACAAGGGATTTTGTTTTTTCAAGGACGTCTACTCCCATTTTACTTTTAGTCTATGTATATGGATTTTCCTGTTCAATAGTACATTTACGCCACAGAGAGCGCACGTACCCACCTTAAAAATCCCCATAAGTCGTGTAGGATTACATCTCCCAACATCAAAAAAACTACACCCCATTTATTGGGGTGTAGCCTTAAAGAGTTCTTCCTATTTTAGTAGATTCCTACTGCGTCAAATCCAGCATTTACTGCAGCTGTTTCTGCGCTTTCTTCACCATAAAGGTCAGTTGCAGCCTGAACAACAGCAACACGTGCATCGCTAAAGTTAGATGTTGGTGTTAAATAAACGGTTAGTGCACGATAAAAGATTTTTCCTAACGCTTCTCTACCAATTTCTTCACCAATCAAGTAGGCCGCATGGTTTGTAATTGATGAGTTCACGTGAACACCACCATTATCTACATTAAGTGGCATATCGTAATATTCATCCATGTGATCAGGGTAAACTTTTCTATCATCTGTAGCATACGCCGCCCTAGCTGCGTTGCTTACAACGACACTGTTTGGATCACTTAAACTACGCAATCTTGTTACACCGTCCGCTTTCGCAGCTGGTGCCATAATGTCCTCACCCATTTCCCAATCACTATCGTCAACAAGTGCACCAAAGATATCAGCAATTGATTCATTTAGAGCACCAGATTGATTGCGGTACTGCAGATTTGCAGTTTTAGAGATAACACCATGAGTCATTTCATGTGCGGCAACATCAAGTCCAGCAGAGAGGGAAATAAAGAACTCACCATCTCCATCTCCATAGGTCATCCAAGCGCCATTCCAGAATGCGTTGTTATAGTTATTTCCATAGTGGACATATGATTTGATTGCCATTCCTTCACCATCGAGGGAATTGCGGCCATGCTCATTCAGATAATACTCATATACCTTTTCGGAGTTATAATGTGCGTCTACAGCGGCACGGTCATAATCGCTCATAAAAGAAGCAGAATTCCCAGTGAATAGAGTATCATTTCTAGTATTTCCATCATTTTTAGAATCGTAAGTCAAAATGCCCTCAAGATTTGGATGGGAAAAGTCCGCTAATGCGAATTGTGTGCCTGATTGATCTTCCTTAACATGGGAGATATGCAGTTCTCGATGTTCTCCATGTACACCTAATCCTGCTCCCTTTTGGGTTTTAATTTCGTCTGCATGCATGATGCCATTGTATTTGTCGATAACATCCCCAGTGTTTGCATCTACATAAACAAACCAGTTACCAGGTGCATCTCCCATGAAGTTCACATTCGCTTTAAAGGCGGTGTGGTTTTTACCTTCAAATGGATAAACAACAAGTTCTGCTGTCGGATTGTATGTAAATTCTTCAGGCGCATTTACAGTAGATTTCGCAATTTCAAGGGCTTCTGCTGCGCTGAGGGAAGCAGTCGTATCCAATGTATCGTCAATTAGAGTTTGATTCACTCTACCGTTTACCCCTACCACTTCGTCGTTCTTATTAAAATGAACAATGACTTCAGCTCCTTCTACAGGAACGCCATTTTTCGCTTGGTTAAAACGAACATGAGTCATGCCTAATTCGTCTTTCGCAACATTTTTTACCTTTAAGTTTTTATCCGCGTTTTTAACTCCTGTTTTCAATTCATTTTTCTTTAGATAGTTTAATGCATTACTAGAAGTACTAGCTGAGAATTTCTCTGCATGCTCCTCCTTGACGAAAACAGGAACATTTGCCTTCTCATTCCATACTTTTTGAGCTTGTACACTACTTACAGTAGTCTCAGAGTTTGCAAACACACTGCTCATTGGGACAGCTCCAAACAATAACGCTGATGATAAAACAACAGGTGCAATCACCTTTTTCTTCATTATTTCGACCCCCTAATTAATTTGGTAAACAATATTATAGAATAAAATCAAATGGTTTAAATGAATAATTTGAACCTTTTAAATTATTAAAAAATTGGTAAATTTTACCTAAACTATTTTCCTTATTGGAAAGATAACCCAGTTTACTAGTCTTTTTTACCTGAAAGAGAGTTGTATCTAAACCTGGATATTCACGTACCCATGTCCCATTGCCTATTGGTATGTAGAAAGGAAGGTTTGAAATTTTTCATTTATTCCCATAATGATAGTGTGCAGAATCAAAGTCGGTGCTAGAGCGTTCTTTCAACTGGTTCTGATAAAATTAAATTTTTAGAGGTGATTGTATGACACGACAGCGCACATTTATCATGGTAAAGCCTGACGGGGTGAAACGAGGGCTAACGGGAGAAATTATCAAGCGCTTTGAACAAAAGGGATTTAGCTTATTAAATGCGGAGCTTATGACAATGGACCGCTCTAAAGCGGAGTATCATTATATGGAACATCAAGATAAGCCATTTTTTGGTGAATTAGTCGACTTCATAACATCTGGTCCTGTTTTTGCTATGGTGTGGGAAGGTGAAAATATCATTGAGGTATCGCGTCTCATGATTGGAAAAACAAGTCCAACTGAGGCTTTGCCAGGAACCATTCGTGGTGATTTTGCTAATAGCAAAGAAGAAAATGTCATTCACGGTTCTGATTCACTCGAAAGTGCCGAACGCGAAATTGAAAACTTTTTCGGTCTGCTAAGAAGACGTCGCTTAGAGGATGATTTCCCATTCGAAGATCGAAAATCAGTTTAATAAATGTAGGAAATCCCCTTCTAAAAAGCGAAGGGGATTTTTAATAGTAAATTTATTTTTTAACTGGTTCATATCTCCTATTTATTTTGTTGTTGTATAATAGAATTCCCCTAAAATTTCCTTCACTTGATAACAATTAGCTGAAAGTTCTTTTTCAATAAAAGATTTCATCTCTGATTTCTCAACCCCATACATCACTTCAATTTCTTTTGAAAATAAAAGTCTTTCTTTTTCAAGTAAGCTAGAAAGAGAAGGTAGTGGTTTCGGTTGTAATTCGTCCTTCTTTAGAACTTGCTTTAAACCTTCAACATAGGACTCAAACGAGCGCCCACCTACAATTTTAATCCCTTTGTTCTCTTCATTAACCATTATAATAGTCGGAAATCCTCTGGCACCAAGGTCTCTCGTAAGAGCAAAATCCTCATTTAATAATTGTTGTCCGTTTGGACCTTCTGCTTCAGTTACAATGGCTTCACCATTAAGCCCAAGCTTATTGACGATTTCAATCATAACGGACTTCTTGGCAATATTTTGATTAAAGGCAAAAAGCGTTTCTCTGGCACGACGCAGATATTCAAATGCCTTCCCATCATCATGTTGTTGTTGAATGACTTTAAATACACGAGAAGGTGGGTACGATGACTGAACTGGATTAGTTACCATAAGGGATCCATCAATTGGCATCCTAGAAGATTCCCCCACTTCTCTCCAATGACCAGCAACGTCCCCAGGTCCTGAGATTCCATTTGCCGGATCAACTGGTCCGTCTCCCCATTTTTCCAGCAATCCTCCCATCACCGTATGGAAGTGAAAATAATCTCCATACTGCTCGATAAACCGGCGAAGAACGGGTTCAAGTGCCCAACAATGGGAGCAAATTGGGTCCGTCACATAATAAAGTTCAACTGTTTTCTTTGGTTGATTGAAATCAATGAACTGCATTTCATCACCTTCAACTTCCCCACATACACCTGTTTCCAAATCACACATCATATTATTGTTTTTCAACTTGTTTCTCCCCTTTGCTTTATATTGGACGTATTGAAGGCGTCCCATTTGCGTTATAATGCCATTCTAGTAAATAATGAAAACAATCTACACCAATAATTCAACGGATTTGTTGTTTATCCAACACATACAGGAAATTGTTGAAAAAGAGGAGGGAAATTCGGTATGAGCCAAGCAAAGACAGACCCCCGAGTTCTTCGTACCCGCAGATTAATCATGGATTCATTCATTGAACTTTCTAGTAAAAAGGAATTCAAGGATATTACAGTTAAGGATATTACAACAGAGGCAATGATTAATCGTGCCACTTTCTATTATCACTTTGAGGATATCTATGATTTACTGGAAAAGGTATTATCTGAAGTATTGTTGATAAATTTAGATAGGAATATTATCGAGGAAAATGAACTTAATGAGGATTGTATGATTCATATCTTCCTGGCTATTACGAATTTTCAAGGGGCGCTATCCAACCGTTGTCATCGCGGTTATGAAGATACGATTGCCAGGATTATCCGTGAACAACTTGAAGTTATTTTTTATAAACGATTGTTAGTACAAAATAAAACAGAAGAAGACGAAACACTAAAACTTACAGCGGTAATATTAAGCTGGGGCATGTACGGAGCTTCTGTTGAATGGCGGAGAAATAGTAATGTCCCACCGGAGAAATTTATCAGGCCAGCGCTCCCTAACATCCTAGCTGGAATTAGCCTTGGCTCTGATACCTAACAAGGGTCATATATTTACCATCTACTAACATACTTAATAAAAGAGAAAAGCCCATGCAAAGTCAAAAATCCTTGTGAAGGTTGTTTCCACAACCTTCACAAGGATTTTACATGAGACAAGGTACCGTCCCTCCGTCTCTAACTACCAAGCTGATCACTCGATAGCATTTGCCTGTTTTACCTAGCAGAAAGCTGAAGAATTCGTTTCCTAACTCGCTATTTTTTCTGGACGGGAATCCAAATTTCGCTTTGAACCATTGGCGAAATTAGATCTTTAGTTTTTATACTTAGCATCTCTGGTCCTTCAATTTGTTGGTAGCTTGAAGATGGGAACCACTCAGCATAAATTCGCCCCCAGGTGCTCTGCACTGTTTCTGGAAAAGGACCGACCGACTCAAATACTGCCCATGTTAAGG
The DNA here is from genome assembly GCF_044803185.1 of Mesobacillus maritimus. Classification (GTDB taxonomy): domain Bacteria; phylum Bacillota; class Bacilli; order Bacillales; family Cytobacillaceae; genus Mesobacillus_B; species Mesobacillus_B maritimus_B. Next base: position 1,385,313 of record NZ_CP085225.1, on the reverse strand, counting down.
AAGGAACATCTAGTTGAGTAAATCCTTCCGGGCTATCCTTCGTTGTCGCAATCCCAATGTATTGGTCAAGCTCCCCTGTTTCCTCCATTCGTCCTTCTGAAAAGTTCGTAGATGCCTGGATAATTCCAAGAGGTTCTACATTCGAAAGCTCTTTTAATTTCTTTATCTTCTCCATGTCTAACCTTTTCCACATCGCTGTGATTGCTGGATTTTCCCCATGAAAAACAATCGGAACTCTGTCCATAATTCCAACAATATGAAAGTTGCGTTTTTCTTCAATGCGATAATTCATTTCTCTTCCTCCTTCAATGGACAATTGGAAGGCCATTCTCGGGAAAGCCTTTAATGGACGACCAGTGTGTCTCGCTTCTGATGGATTCACACCATGTAAACTTTGGAAAGCCCTCGTAAAAGCATCAGGTGAGTTATACCCATATTTAACAGCCACATCTATGATTTTAATGTCACTGTTTTGAAGCTCAAAAGCAGCAAGTGTTAGCCGTCTTCGACGAGTGTATTCTGATAATGGAATCCCAGCCAGAAATGAAAACATCCTTTTAAAATGGTACTCTGAGCAAAGAGCAATCCTCGCAACTTCCTTATAATCGATATCCTCATTCGTTAGATGATCTTCAATATACTCTATGGCACTATTCATATTTCTTAGCGAATCCATTCCCTGACCTCCTATATCCATAGATTAACAGGAATTCATGGAAACCATCCGACTTTTTGTGTTACTTTCTATCGGATACTTTTATTTAAATACCACACTTATAGAGCGCTATTTTTAATTTCATCCCTGCAATTGCGTAAGATAGGATTGATTCACTAGAACAACAAGAAGTGAGCAGGATGATAACTATGGTCCTCCTTTGGGTACTCTACAAAAAAATTGTATTCAGACACAAAATGTTTTCATTTTAGGCATGAACCCGCCAAAAATTTCACGATAACATTTATACAATAGAGTTTCATCCGTCCCTCAACTCTCCTCGATTTTTATAGACCACAACTAGCAATTGTTCTTTTAAATTAAACCCCAGCTTATAAGGAGTGTGAAGGAGTTTCAACTTCTTTTTCCGACTGAAAAAATCACAGCCAACGTTATTCATGATGGTGTAAGGTTATAGAGTCCAAAAAGCGGATTGGCGAAATACTGGGGAGAAATTATAAAGTAGTTGAAGTTCATCAATAGGCCTTTTACGAAGAAGCTTAATTGAGCCCTGTTTGCCTTTTCAGTTTACCGACTTATGAAACGGGTTTCTTCCGGGTCCCTGCTAGATTTCGGGTTCATACGTCTTATGAAGTGCATTCTACGGTTGTCTTGCTGGAGATTGGCTCGTCTACCCGAGGAGCAGGTTTCCTCGCTATGTTAGGAGGAAAAATTCATAAAGAATACTCCCATAATCCAAGTTTTCCTTTAGATGAGAAAAACTCATCAAGAACTCTCATATCTCGAACTTCCCAGGCGTATCCACCCACTCTAAAATCACCCAGAAAGTAATCATTTCGCGAAACACTTTTTCTATCTTCTACGGTAGCCCATGTCTCGTAATTTTTGGTTACTTTCAAACAACTTTCAAGTCTACATACAGCTATAATCATGCCAGTTGGAAGATTCTCTATTGTGTACCCATGCTTCCCTAGTAACGACTGTATGGCTACATGTCCACAAACTGCCTTATTTATTTTTTTACTAGTATGTATCGCCAAAGGTCCTCGATAATTTGTTCTCCATGACCTTGATTCATATTTTGCCTCTCGACGGACAAAAAGGCTTGCCCAGGGTTGAATCATCGATAGAACCTTCATTCATTCGCCCTCCACATATCCAAGTTCTGTTTGTTAATAGGTTGTCCCCTTGAAAAGTATTATGAATAAGTCAATCTCACTCACGTCAACTAATGAGCGTCAGGACATTTACTTAGGTTGGGGTCTTTAGCAATTAGCATATACTGCTTGTTGGGAACAGCAAAAATAAAAAAGAACAGCCGATAATCAGCTGTTCTTTCGTTTTGCCTGGCAACGTCCTACTCTCACAGGGGGAAACCCCCAACTACCATCGGCGCTGAGAAGCTTAACTTCCGTGTTCGGCATGGGAACGGGTGTGACCTTCTCGCTATCGCCACCAGACTATTTAATTAAAGGATAGATATTTTGCTGTCGCAAAAAACTTTGTTCCTTCAAAACTAGATAATGTGTAAGAAGTAAAGGTAAAACTATTTATATCAATAAATGGTTAAGTCCTCGATCGATTAGTATCAGTCAGCTCCACACGTCACCGCGCTTCCACCTCTGACCTATCAACCTGATCATCTTTCAGGGATCTTACTAGCTTGACGCTATGGGAAATCTCATCTTGAGGGGGGCTTCATGCTTAGATGCTTTCAGCACTTATCCCGTCCGCACATAGCTACCCAGCGATGCCTTTGGCAAGACAACTGGTACACCAGCGGTGCGTCCATCCCGGTCCTCTCGTACTAAGGACAGCTCCTCTCAAATTTCCTGCGCCCACGACGGATAGGGACCGAACTGTCTCACGACGTTCTGAACCCAGCTCGCGTACCGCTTTAATGGGCGAACAGCCCAACCCTTGGGACCGACTACAGCCCCAGGATGCGATGAGCCGACATCGAGGTGCCAAACCTCCCCGTCGATGTGGACTCTTGGGGGAGATAAGCCTGTTATCCCCGGGGTAGCTTTTATCCGTTGAGCGATGGCCCTTCCATGCGGAACCACCGGATCACTAAGCCCGACTTTCGTCCCTGCTCGACTTGTAGGTCTCGCAGTCAAGCTCCCTTGTGCCTTTACACTCTGCGAATGATTTCCAACCATTCTGAGGGAACCTTTGGGCGCCTCCGTTACATTTTAGGAGGCGACCGCCCCAGTCAAACTGCCCACCTGACACTGTCTCCCACCCCGATCAGGGGTGCGGGTTAGAATTTCAATACAGCCAGGGTAGTATCCCACCGACGCCTCCACCGAAGCTGGCGCTCCGGCTTCCAAGGCTCCTACCTATCCTGTACAAGCTGTACCAAAATTCAATATCAGGCTGCAGTAAAGCTCCACGGGGTCTTTCCGTCCTGTCGCGGGTAACCTGCATCTTCACAGGTACTATAATTTCACCGAGTCTCTCGTTGAGACAGTGCCCAGATCGTTACGCCTTTCGTGCGGGTCGGAACTTACCCGACAAGGAATTTCGCTACCTTAGGACCGTTATAGTTACGGCCGCCGTTTACTGGGGCTTCGATTCAAAGCTTCGCGTGAGCTAACCTCTCCTCTTAACCTTCCAGCACCGGGCAGGCGTCAGCCCCTATACTTCGCCTTGCGGCTTCGCAGAGACCTGTGTTTTTGCTAAACAGTCGCCTGGGCCTATTCACTGCGGCTTTTCAAGGCTTTAACACCCTAAAAAGCACCCCTTCTCCCGAAGTTACGGGGTCATTTTGCCGAGTTCCTTAACGAGAGTTCTCTCGCTCACCTTAGGATTCTCTCCTCGCCTACCTGTGTCGGTTTGCGGTACGGGCACCTTTCATCTCGCTAGAGGCTTTTCTTGGCAGTGTGGAATCAGGAACTTCGGTACTATATTTCCCTCGCTATCACAGCTCAGCCTTCGCGGTAACGGGATTTGCCTCGTTACCAGCCTAACTGCTTAGACGCACATATCCAGCAGTGCGCTTACCCTATCCTCCTGCGTCCCCCCATTGCTCAAACGATAAAGAGGTGGTACAGGAATATCAACCTGTTGTCCATCGCCTACGCCTTTCGGCCTCGGCTTAGGTCCCGACTAACCCTGAGAGGACGAGCCTTCCTCAGGAAACCTTAGGCATACGGTGGATGGGATTCTCACCCATCTTTCGCTACTCATACCGGCATTCTCACTTCTAAGCGCTCCACCAGTCCTTACGGTCTAGCTTCAACGCCCTTAGAACGCTCTCCTACCGCGGACATCGTAAGATGTCCACCCACAGCTTCGGTGATACGTTTAGCCCCGGTACATTTTCGGCGCAGAGTCACTCGACCAGTGAGCTATTACGCACTCTTTAAATGGTGGCTGCTTCTAAGCCAACATCCTGGTTGTCTAAGCAACTCCACATCCTTTTCCACTTAACGTATACTTTGGGACCTTAGCTGGTGGTCTGGGCTGTTTCCCTCTTGACTACGGATCTTATCACTCGCAGTCTGACTCCCACGGATAAGTCATTGGCATTCGGAGTTTGTCTGAATTCGGTAACCCGATGAGGGCCCCTAGTCCAAACAGTGCTCTACCTCCAAGACTCTCACTTCGTGAGGCTAGCCCTAAAGCTATTTCGGAGAGAACCAGCTATCTCCAGGTTCGATTGGAATTTCTCCGCTACCCACACCTCATCCCCGCACTTTTCAACGTGCGTGGGTTCGGGCCTCCAGTAGGTGTTACCCTACCTTCACCCTGGACATGGGTAGATCACCTGGTTTCGGGTCTACAACCACATACTTATTCGCCCTATTCAGACTCGCTTTCGCTGCGGCTCCGTCTTCTCGACTTAACCTTGCATGTAATCGTAACTCGCCGGTTCATTCTACAAAAGGCACGCTATCACCCGGCATTTTCCGAAGGAAATATGCACAGGGCTCTAACTACTTGTAGGCACACGGTTTCAGGATCTCTTTCACTCCCCTTCCGGGGTGCTTTTCACCTTTCCCTCACGGTACTGGTTCACTATCGGTCACTAGGGAGTATTTAGCCTTGGGAGATGGTCCTCCCAGCTTCCGACGGGATTTCACGTGTCCCGCCGTACTCAGGATCCACTCAGGAGGGAACGAAGTTTCAACTACAGGGTTTTTACCTTCTTTGACGGGCCTTTCCAGACCACTTCATTTACCCCGTTCCTTTGTAACTCCATGTTGAGTGTCCTACAACCCCAGATAGGCTTGGCCTTCTGGTTTGGGCTAATCCCGTTTCGCTCGCCGCTACTCAGGGAATCGCATTTGCTTTCTCTTCCTCCGGGTACTTAGATGTTTCAGTTCCCCGGGTCTGCCTTCAATACCCTATGTATTCAGGTAAAGATACTGTTCCATTACGAACAGTGGGTTTCCCCATTCGGAAATCTCCGGATCAAAGCTTACTTACAGCTCCCCGAAGCATATCGGTGTTAGTCCCGTCCTTCATCGGCTCCTAGTGCCAAGGCATCCACCGTGCGCCCTTTCTAACTTAACCTATGGACGAATTTATTCGTCTCTATTAGACAATAAGTCTATGGTTTCTCTTTTTAATAAAAGAGAGAAAAAAGCGATACAAATGTGTGTTTTACTTTTGCCTTCTTACTTACGATTATCTAGTTTTCAAGGAACAAATAAATACGCTTTGAGAGAATTGCACTCTCAAAACTAAACAAACAAGCAGTCAACAGTGCGAATTTAAAAATTCGCTTAGTGCAAATTTTTAAATTTGCTATTACGAACCGAAGATTCGCATTCCGAATGTCCTTACGACATTATCCTTAGAAAGGAGGTGATCCAGCCGCACCTTCCGATACGGCTACCTTGTTACGACTTCACCCCAATCATCTGTCCCACCTTAGGCGGCTGGCTCCAGGGGCAAAACTTAGCTTCCTTTAAATATAATAAGATGCTAAGTTTTGCCCCCGGTTACCCCACCGACTTCGGGTGTTACAAACTCTCGTGGTGTGACGGGCGGTGTGTACAAGGCCCGGGAACGTATTCACCGCGGCATGCTGATCCGCGATTACTAGCGATTCCGGCTTCATGCAGGCGAGTTGCAGCCTGCAATCCGAACTGAGAATAGATTTATGGGATTTGCTTGACCTCGCGGCTTCGCTGCCCTTTGTTCTATCCATTGTAGCACGTGTGTAGCCCAGGTCATAAGGGGCATGATGATTTGACGTCATCCCCACCTTCCTCCGGTTTGTCACCGGCAGTCTCCTTAGAGTGCCCAACTGAATGCTGGCAACTAAGGACAAGGGTTGCGCTCGTTGCGGGACTTAACCCAACATCTCACGACACGAGCTGACGACAACCATGCACCACCTGTCACTCTGTCCCCCGAAGGGGAACGCTCTGTCTCCAGAGTTGTCAGAGGATGTCAAGACCTGGTAAGGTTCTTCGCGTTGCTTCGAATTAAACCACATGCTCCACCGCTTGTGCGGGCCCCCGTCAATTCCTTTGAGTTTCAGCCTTGCGGCCGTACTCCCCAGGCGGAGTGCTTAATGCGTTTGCTGCAGCACTAAAGGGCGGAAACCCTCTAACACTTAGCACTCATCGTTTACGGCGTGGACTACCAGGGTATCTAATCCTGTTCGCTCCCCACGCTTTCGCGCCTCAGCGTCAGTTACAGACCAGAGAGTCGCCTTCGCCACTGGTGTTCCTCCACATCTCTACGCATTTCACCGCTACACGTGGAATTCCACTCTCCTCTTCTGCACTCAAGTCCCCCAGTTTCCAATGACCCTCCACGGTTGAGCCGTGGGCTTTCACATCAGACTTAAAGGACCGCCTGCGCGCGCTTTACGCCCAATAATTCCGGACAACGCTTGCCACCTACGTATTACCGCGGCTGCTGGCACGTAGTTAGCCGTGGCTTTCTGGTTAGGTACCGTCAAGGTACCGGCAGTTACTCCGGTACTTGTTCTTCCCTAACAACAGAGCTTTACGACCCGAAGGCCTTCATCGCTCACGCGGCGTTGCTCCGTCAGACTTTCGTCCATTGCGGAAGATTCCCTACTGCTGCCTCCCGTAGGAGTCTGGGCCGTGTCTCAGTCCCAGTGTGGCCGATCACCCTCTCAGGTCGGCTACGCATCGTGGCCTTGGTGAGCCGTTACCTCACCAACTAGCTAATGCGCCGCGGGCCCATCTGTAAGTGACAGCCGAAACCGTCTTTCAGCATTCCCTCATGAGAGGAAATGAATTATCCGGTATTAGCCCCGGTTTCCCGGAGTTATCCCAGTCTTACAGGCAGGTTGCCCACGTGTTACTCACCCGTCCGCCGCTAATCTTTGGGAGCAAGCTCCCTCAGATCCGCTCGACTTGCATGTATTAGGCACGCCGCCAGCGTTCGTCCTGAGCCAGGATCAAACTCTCCAATAAAGAGTGATTAGCTCATAAAATAAAACGTTGGCTCATGTTTTTCTATAATCATAGAAGAAACATGATAAATATTGTTTGTTGACGCTTGTTTGTTTAGTTTTCAAAGAACAATTCACTTTAGCGCCGCTCAGAAGCGACATTCATTAATATATCATATCCATTTCAATAAATCAACTAAAATATTATTTTAATATAATTTATTTAATGAATCCGTTGCTGTCATCAACAACAGATACTTACTATATATCATAAAAACCAACTCGTCAACACTTTATCAAAAAAGTATTTTGATGAGTTTTTTTCGTTGCTGTCTGAAGCAGCTAAAATAGAATACCATCCTTTCTATTATGAAATCAATAGAAATTTTTTACAGTCTTACTAATATCCAAAAAAAGAGGTCTGAGGGTATCTGGGACAATGAACCTGTCCCTCCGTCCCATGCGTCATCTTACCTCTCTTTCGAACCTATTAAAAAGAACCTCCAATCCTATAAAAGGACTAAAGGTTCAACGTGAACGAATGATTTTAAAATGTGATTAAAAGACCCTGCTCTTTTCAACTAAAAACCGGCTCTCTCTTACTTAAGCCAAGCGTTCGTCCTGTTGAAGTATGCACTTTGTGTAGTAGGTCTGGGGTTTCCATTAAAGATACGCCATAAGACGGAATCATTTCTTTGATTTTTGGTTCCCACTCTAGCATTTGTTCCTTGAAGCACTTGTTAATGATCTCGAGCATTACGTTAACAGCAGTAGATGCACCTGGAGATGCGCCTAGTAGCGCTGCGACCGAACCATCCGCAGAAGTGATTACTTCCGTACCGAATTGTAGCGTTCCTTTGCCTTCTGCAGTATCTTTAATTACTTGAACACGTTGGCCTGCTACAATTAGATCCCAATCCTCCGCTTTAGCGTTCGGGATAAATTCACGTAATTCTTCCAAGCGCTGTTCCTTTGTTAACATGACCTGCTGAATCAAGTATTTGGTCAAGGACATCTCTTTTGCACCTGCCGCCAACATGGTTAAAACATTATTCGGTTTAACGGACCCGATTAAATCCATATTCGAACCCGTTTTTAAAAACTTCGGTGAGAAGCCGGCAAACGGTCCAAACAGCAACGATTTTTTATTGTCGATATATCTTGTGTCAAGGTGCGGAACAGACATTGGCGGTGCACCGACCTTTGCTTTCCCATATACTTTTGCATGATGTTGTGCAACAATTTCCGGGTTGTTACATACCATAAACAATCCACTAACAGGGAATCCTCCGATATGTTTTGATTCAGGAATACCGGTTTTTTGAAGTAACGGTAGACTTCCACCCCCACCGCCAATAAAGACAAACTTTGTCTTATGATGTTCGACTTGACCGGTTATGAGGTTAATTACTTTCACATCCCAGGATCCGTCGCTAGAACGTTTAATATCCTCAACACTTTGATTATAGTTCATCTCGACGTCTTTTTTCTTTAAGTGGTCGAAAAGCATGCGTGTTAAGGCCCCGAAGTTGACATCGGTTCCAGAGTCAATTTTTGTTGCCGCTATTGGTTCATCTGATGTACGCCCTTCCATGACCAATGGCAACCATTGCTTCAGTTTTTCAGGAGAATCGGAGAATTCCATCCCTTGAAAAAGAGGAATATCTGATAGCGCTTTAAAACGTTTCTTTAAAAAAGCAACATTTTCCTCACCGTGTACTAGACTCATATGCGGGATGGCTCTGATAAAATCCTCTGGATTACGAATGAGATTGCTATTTACCAGATAAGACCAAAACTGTCTAGAAATCTGAAACTGCTCGTTAATCGAAATAGCTTTGCTAATATCAATAGATCCGTCTGCATTTTCTGTTGTATAGTTTAGTTCGCAAAGTGCTGCATGCCCCGTTCCAGCATTATTCCATTCGTTAGAGCTTTCCTCTCCTGGCTTTGAAAGTTTCTCAAATACTTTGATTTCCCATTCTGGTGCTAACTCTTTCAGTAAAGACCCTAAAGTCGCGCTCATGATACCTGCGCCAATTAAGATAACGTCTGTTTTTTTCTGTAAGTTGCTCATTTTTTACCAACCCTATCGCTAGAATTTGCAGAAAAAGTGCAGGCGTAACCGAGAAGGTCATTATTTCCTCCCACACATTCTCTGTCTAAATTGTTCAAATATCTACTATTATATGATAATTATAAATTATTTAAAAGCTGGTGAAAAGTGAGAAGTACTTTCGCAAAGCTCCCGAACAACTAAAAGCCAAAATTGAAAACCAAATTCTTCCTCTCTAAAGAGCTTAGATTAAACCCTTACAAATGGATTTGCCTTCCCTTGAGGAGACTCCCTGAATCATATATATCACCAAATGCTTGATGAATCAAATATAAAATTATTTAGTAAGCATGCAAATAGTACTAACTTTCGCTCTATAGCTGTTTCCTAGTAATGAATTACTTCTAAAATATACCTATCCCTTATTATCAATGAGATAATCCGTAAATGTTTCAGAGGTTAGCAGTTTTAGAAAATACAACAAAAAAACACTCACAAAATATTGTATGCCAACTTTTGTGAGTGATTTATCCTTTTTATTTAACAGTTTTTACCAACCTGTGACTATTCCGGTATACTTGTACTGATTAGCTATTCAACCTAGAATTCTTGCACCTTATTTCTCAAGAATTTTAACAATATCTTTCGGCTTCAAAACCTTGCCTGCAGAAACTACTTTTTCATCAATGACTAATGCAGGGGTAGACATAACGCCATAAGCCATAATGGCCGGAATCTCTGTTACTTTCACGACTTCAGCTTTTCTCCCTAGCTCTTTAAGCGCCACTTCCGTGTTTTCACCTAATTGAACACATTTTTTACATCCTGTACCTAAAATTTTTATAATCATGCCATACTCTCTCCTTCATAATAATATTCTTTCTACCCTTTACAACAATAAATGACCAAAGGTGTTGAACGCATAGCCAATAAGCAGAATCCCGATTGTGACAATCCCAATAAAAATGACTAATAATCTGGTATTGACAACCTTTTTCAACATGATGAGCGATGGAAGTGAAAGTGCCGTTACACTCATCATGAATGCTAAAGCAGTGCCAACACCTACCCCTTTCGCAACCAAGGCTTCTGCAATTGGAAGTGTCCCAAATATATCTGCATACATCGGAATTCCTATGATAGTTGCTAACGGAACTGAGTACCATTTATCCTGACCAAGCAATGCAGTGATGATCGATTCAGGAATCCAGTTATGAATTGCAGCTCCAATGCCAACACCAATCAGGATATACAACCACACCTTTTGGATGATTTCTACGACCTGAGCCTTTGAATACTCGATTCGGTCACGGGTGGTCAACTCTTCTTGAGTCGCACTAATCATTTGATTACTAAACACAAACGACTCAACATACTTCTCAAGCTTCAATTTACTGATAATCGTTCCCCCAATAACAGCAAGAACAAGACCAACCACAACGTAAGCAATCGCAATCCGCCAGTTAAAAATACTCGCAAGTAAAATAACGGAGGCTAAATCAACCAATGGCGAGGATATTAAAAATGAAAAGGTCACTCCAATTGGGAGCCCCGCGCTTGTAAACCCAATAAACAACGGAATGGATGAGCAAGAGCAAAATGGAGTAACGGTTCCGAGTAACGCACTTAAAATATTGGCTGTAAGCCCCTTAAAGCGACTTAATATTCGCCTTGTTCTCTCGGGTGGAAAGAAGCTTTGAATATACGATATGATGAAAATCAGCACAGACAGCAAGATAAAGATTTTAATTACGTCATAAATAAAGAAGTGAATACTTCCCCCGACTCTACTAGTGGAATCCAGCCCAAAGCCTTTTTCTATTAGTATCGTAACTAAATTATATAGCCACTCCATTTTGAGCAGCTGGCTGTTAAACCATTCAAAAATAATCACGGTACCCATCTCCCTAAAATTGTTTAGCCAAACGAATACTTTGTTATTTGTTTGGAAGAGGGAAGACTGGTGTGAGTTTCAGTTTGTTTACACGATAAATCGTAAACTTCCCCTCGCGCCTAGATTCAATCACTCCGCCTTTTTCCATAATTTTAAGATGATGGCTGATAGTGGAACTGGCTCCTTCTAATGCAGCGACAATTCCACACATACACAAGTCTTCCAGCCACAATAAGGAAATAATTTTCAACCTGGTTTCATCAGCCAAGCCTTTAAAAAACGCTGCTGAACCTTCCAACTCGTCATTGTTTAACATCATTGGAAATTGTTTCTCAGCCTCTTTACGAACCCCAAACATTTCCTCATTTGATTTCAAGCTCCAACCTGCTTCCATAGAATCATCTCCTTAGTTTTATTATAGAACTATTTTTCTAGTTTTATAGTTTTGTAATTGACGGTTTTATGACAAGTGAACCTATAAATCAACAAAGCATAAAATATGTTGAAAGTTACACAGGAGGAGGACAATCATGTATTCAAATCAACACTATTATGTTCCGTCTTATTATAATTTTGACCGGACAGCACCTGATACGCGACTAGTACCTGATATCCAAAAAGCAATTAATGCCGAGTATAGTGCTGTTGCTTGTTACGAGAAATTGGCCAACATGGCACCAACACAAGATGAAAAAAACACAATACTTGAAATCCAAAAAGATGAAAAAAGACATCTTGAAGAATTCAGTAGAATTTATACGACTTTAACAGGGAGACAGCCATCTTATCAGGTCATCGAGGATTGCCCAAATCAATATGGAGCAGGCATTGAATTTGCCTTTAAAGATGAACAAGAGGCTGTAGATTTTTATCTAGACATCTCAGATAAAGCACAGGATCCTACCATTAAAGATAGATTTCGACGTGCAGCATCAGATGAACAAAATCACGCGGTATGGTTTTTGTTTTTTTCTTCAAAAAATTCCCGGGGTACACATCCTAATAGACAAATTGAAAACTATGGTGCTAAAGGAGCTTTAAGCGCTTCATCCCTGTCCTTACCACAAATGTTGACTTATGCCCTTCAGGACGAGTATTTGGCACAAGCAAGATATAATAACATTATTGGAACCTTTGGCAATGTAAGGACTTTTGTACAGATTAGAGAAGCAGAAAAGAGACATATTACTGCATTATTACCCCTTTTCGAACGGTATCAAGTCCCATTACCTAATGATATTTCTCAGTCCTTTGTTACAACTCCAGAAAATATTAAGGCTGCATATGCTGCAGGCGTTCAAGGGGAACTAGAAAACATATCAATGTACGATCGTTTTTTATCGCTAAACATCCCGAATGATGTAAGAATTGTCTTTAGTCAACTACGTAATGCCTCTATGAACCATCTTGCAGCATTTGAAAGAGGACTTAATAGACATTAATATATTTTCACATAATCAACTTTACATTGAGCAGTCTATTAAAAGAAATGTAAAAAGGCAACGCCCCTCAAGGGGGTTCGTTGCCTTCTTTTTAATCCTTAAAAAGATTTCCCGAAAATATTTAAAAAACCAAGCTGATAAGACAAATACATACTCAGAAAAACCATTACAAAAAAAACACTAACAAACACCCAGTCACGTTTATGGATGGTCATTTCATGATAATGTGTTCGGTCAGTTTCTCCGGTAAATCCTTTTGATTCCATCGCAAGAGCTACTCGCTCTGCTTTCCGGATCGCATTGGCTAGAAGAGGAATTGCATAGCGCCGAAACTGATGCAAACGCTCCTTCACCCCTTTTGCCCTCCCTACACCCCGAATGCGATGGGCTTGCCTCAATACTTGAAGCTCATAACGAAAAGTCGGGAGGAATCGATAACCCGCTAAAATCCCAAAAGTTATTTTTGGCGGCAGCTTACATTGCTGCATTAAACTTAACATAAACTTTGTGGAGTCGGTCGTTAAGATAAACAATAAAGATAACGCTGCGAAAGAAAGAGAACGTAAGCCTAATGAAATTCCAGTCCAAAAACTTTCTGATGTGACTTGAAACGACCAAATGGAAAATAACACGTCCCCACCTGAAAAAGCATCGCTAGGATGGAGCATCGTCATCCAAGCAAAGCTTAAGGCTAATAAAAGAAAAGGTGAAAAAATCACGATCCATCGCTTGAAAGCCACATCGCTAAAGAGAAAGGTCACGGCAACGGTGAATACGAAATAGATAAACGGTGTCAGCGGATCGAACGTAAACGCTAAGAGCAGTGCTGGAATCAATATAGCAAAAGCCTTCATGGTTGGATTAATGGATGTTAGCATGCGCCCGCACAACTCCCCGTTTTTTCTCGTTTCGATTAGGGTTTCCAAGCAACTGATTGACTCTAACTCGGAAAGGAAGTCTTAGTTTCGCTTCATCGAGTATTTCCGGTCTTTCCCAAAGTTCATCCGGTTGACCGTTGAAGCTCATTTCCCCTCCGTTCACGACATACACTTTTTCACAATACTTGTCGACTAAGTCCATGTCGTGAGTAACGAATACAATCGCTGTCCCTTGTTTTTGTAACGCTTGAATCATGTTCATTAATTCTTCCGTTGTTTGTGCATCCTGGCCAAATGTCGGTTCGTCGAACAGTAAAACACTTGGTGTATCCTCTAACATCGTCGCCACACTTAAACGCCGTTTTTGTCCACCACTTAAAGCAAAGGGATTGCTCCATTTATGTGATGTTAGATGAAAGCGTTTGAGCAGTTGGTTGACGTTTTGCTCGATTTTGTCCTGATTTACACGGTTTAGCTTCATTCCAAACGCCATTTCATCGTAAACAGTATCCGTAATAAATTGGTGTTCAGGGTTTTGAAACACATAGCCCATGACCTTTCTCATTTCATGCTCTGACCACGCTTCATACTTTTTATTTAAAAGCAAAAGACTTCCTGTTTTGGGCGTCAAAATTCCTGACATTACCTGCAATAACGTCGACTTCCCGGCCCCATTTTTACCGACAATGGCAATTAGTTCTCCCGAATATAGTGAAAGGTTCATTTCTTTCAAAATCGACTTCTTCCCTCTTGAAAACGAGACATTCCTTATTGATAAAACTTCACTTTTGCCACCGGTTTGGACTTTTCTATCATTCGATTTCAAAGTATGTCCATTGGAATTAATCCATAATCCTAAGTTCTCTTCAGTTAAGGGACGATTGGCTTCAGGGACCTTTCCTCCATGGGCTTCAAGAACGGTTTCTACGATTCTAGGGATATGAATCCCCTGTTCTTTTAACTTTTCGGCTTCGTTATAAAACACATCCTCTGGTGATCCTTCTAAAAAGATGCTTCCATCTCTATTGATGGCCATCACACGATCCACCATAGGAAGCCAATCATCTACCTGATGGTCAATAATGAACAGTGCAAAACCCCGCTCTCGTTTTAACGAATGGATTAATTCAATAAACTCAAACCGGGAAGCTGGATCTAGGTTTGCTGTCGGTTCATCCAAGATCAATAACCTAGGATTTAAAAGCAGAACAGAGGCAAGGGCTACCTTTTGCTTATTCCCACCTGATAATTCATGGATTGGTCGATGTTTTTCTTCGATAAGCCCAACGGCATTTAAAATGGCGTCAATCTTTCCGGTCATCTCTTCTCGTGGTGCATGGATATTTTCTAACGTAAACGCTAATTCATTTTCGACCGTAACCATACAAAATTGACTCTCAGGATCTTGAAAAACAACCCCAATTTCTTTGTTGATTTCTCCCTTTTTAAAATGACTCAAAGGCGTTCCGTTATAAAAAATTTCTCCTTTTGCATACCCCTCAACTGCTTCAGGATAAAGGCCATTTAAACAAAGAGATAGTGAACTTTTACCAGAACCGCTTGGTCCGATCAAAAGAATATTTTCTTGTTGATGAATCATTAATGTCAGATTTTTTAGTAGCGGCTCCTTGTCGTTATCATAGCCAAACGAGAAATTCTCTACTGAAATAAGTGGCTTATGATGCTTTATGCTCACGTTTTGACTGCCACTCCTTTCCAAGCGCATAGCTTCTTAACACACCCGTGTCTGCTAATCTTTCCGTGATCCACTTTCCTAACAAACCAGCTATCAAGGCTCCGCTGATTACCCGAACAATTAGCATCGCGCTAAGCAGCGGAAGGGATAATGCAATATTTCCAGAATGAAACAAGCCCCAGATAAAGCTAGTTACAGCTGGTCCAACGCCTGCCGCAACAAGAACAACTGTAGAATACTTCCGATATTTTGTTGCAGCAAAAGCAGCTTCGGCACCCAGTCCTTGAATAAAAGCTGAAACGATTAACATCGGACCTGCTGGTGAACCTAATAGGACTTGAACACCCCCGGCAATTGTTTCAGAGATAAGTGCTGCTCCTGGCTTACGAATGATGTAGGCCGTAATAATTGAGACAATAAACCAAATCCCGAATATCACTTCATATCCAAAAGGCCCTAAGCCAAATGGTGTTAGGATGTTGGTAATACCCGTTCCAACGGTGAAAAAGAATAGGTATATGACAGCAAATACGACACCAAGTATCGCCATAAGAACAATTTCACGTAAATTCCATTTAGTTGTCATTTTGATGAACTCCTTAAAAAGTATTTTAAAAACCTCACCCATCAGTGGGGACGAGGCCCCCACTGGTGGAAGCTTCACTTTATTTGTCCTTTTTTGATGGGCTGTTTGCCGAGATGGCTGCAGTCATCGTTACGTGACTACGTTCATGGGTTTTAGACGCATTCACAAAGGATTGCTCAAGGGTTTTAAACACATCATTTGCATCCCCATCAAGGCGAGACGCATAATGAATCCCCTTGGTGAACGTTCCGTGATCCTTCGCCACCTCTACCTGGTCAGCAATAATCTGCATATAATCTGGATTGTTCATTGGGTAGAGAGCAAATTGAGTCGCTACCTCCACTTTTTCTTTGCTTGATGCTTCTTCATTCAAGCGCTCATCATTTTCTGACATATAACTATCCCCTTCACTATCTCCAGGGCACCCAACAGAAAATGTACCATTAAAAACAACGTGAACACCCGTTTTAGCTGCGTGGATAAAGATAGCCTTGGCCACATCAAAAACGTGTTCACTACGCCCTCTAATACATGTTGTGACATCATCTGTTTCCATCCAAACCTTGCTTGTATCAACCTCTTTTAATGCCCCTAAAATCACATCCACAAAATTGTCTGCCATAGGATAGACTGAAAAACGACACCCTACGATTCTACTTGTTCCACAACTTAAACCTTGCATTCTACCATCCTCCTGATTTTTCATTTTACTTCCGTTTCGCCTTTAGGTCAGGTTGCGTACACTCCAAAAAAACACAAAAAACTGCATCTCCAAATAGGGAGATGCAGTGAATGTCATAAAAGAATATACAGTAAAACAATGAAGTCACTTACACTTCCCAACGCTAGCATTACCTAGTTCTGGTCATGAGGGTCAGCAGGAATTTCACCTACTTCTCAGCCTTACAGCTCCCCTAGTGCGAAACGAATATGAATTTGTCTCATTCATTGTACGATAAATCTTATCATTTGGAAATAACATTTTTCTGTTTTTTCAAAAGTATGGAAAATAATTTCTTTAACCAAAGTCGCGCTTAACCTTGAATTGAGACACCTCTACTGTTCGCCCATTCCATCAAGATACTTTGACTCAAAGAGATCGAGCAAGGCACGGGCTTCATCGGATGACTCTGTGTTCATTAATTGATTTCTTAATTCACTCGCCCCTCGAAATCCTTTAACATAAATCTTAAAAAAGCGATGCAGAGCCTTGTACGAACGTAGCTCATATTGATCATGGAGATCCAGGTGCAATCTTAAGAGATCAAGCAATTCCTTACTGCTGTGCTCCTTCTTTTCTTTTTCAAAGGCAAATGGATTAGCGAAAATACCACGCCCAATCATCACCCCATCAACACCATATTGCTCCACGAGTTGCAAGCCCGTTTGACGGTCAGGAATATCCCCATTGATCGTCAAAAGGGTATCTGGTGCCACCTGGTCACGAAGGTACTTAATCTCCGGGATTAGCTCCCAATGAGCATCTACTTTGCTCATTTCCTCTCTTGTCCGCAGATGAATGGAAAGATTCGCGATGTCTTGTTTTAAGATGTGCTTTAGCCAGTCCTGCCATTCGCCTACCTCCGAGAAACCTAGCCTAGTTTTTACACTTACGGGTAATCCTCCTGCTTTTGCTGCTTGGATTAATTCTGCAGCAACATCCGGACGACGAATAAGGCCACTTCCCTTGCCATTCTGCGTCACATTCGGTACAGGACAGCCCATATTAATATCTAGACCCTTAAAGCCCATTTCCGCCATCCCAATACTCATTTGTCGAAAGTTTTCAGGCTTGTCCCCCCAAATATGGGCAACAATTGGTTGTTCATCCTCTGTAAAAGTCAAACGCCCACGCACACTTTGAATTCCATCTGGGTGACAATAACTCTCACTATTTGTAAACTCTGTAAAAAACACATCAGGTCTTGCTGCTTCACTTACTACATGACGAAAAACAACATCAGTTACATCTTCCATTGGTGCCAGTATAAAAAAAGGTCGTGGTAAATCACGCCAAAAATTATCGTTCATTTTTAATTCAAATCCTCTCATAATGGGATACCAGGCCAACCCCTTATCCCAAAATTAAAAAGCAGAATGTCCCTGCTTCTTTTACACTTATACCATGCTTAAGCACTTTTTATCAAACTGATTGTAAATGGTTATTTTCACCAAATCGCATGTTTATTTTTAACTCCACATCTCTGCACAATCAAAAAAGTCTCCTTTTAATGAGAAAAAACCGACTTTGTGTTTTAAACAGTCGGTTTTTTATCGGGGATTGATTATCAATAGCTTCTCTCGCCAACCAAGGCTTTGTTACTTGATTCTTCTACCCTATTCCTTAAATCAGCGCCAGATGGATTCTGGAATACTCTAAGTCCAAACTCTGGTGCAACGGCAAATAGATGGTCAAAGATATCAGATTGCACCGTTTCATACACGTCCCACTGGACGGAATTTGTGAAGGCATAAATTTCGATTGGCAACCCGTGTTCACTATGAGCCAGCTGTCTAACCATTAAGGTCATATTCTGATGGATTCCTTCGTGATTTTTGAGGTAATTGCTGATATACGCCCTAAAAACACCAATATTGGTCAAGGCCCTACCATTCACAGGATTTTCCCGATTAATTTGATTTTTGGCATTGTACTCGGTAATTTCCCTTTCCTTTTGAATGATGTAGTCGGAAAGGTACTGAACTTTTATGAATTTCTCCATCATTTCCTCGGTGCAAAATGTGATACTGCTTGTATCTACGTACAAAGAGCGCTTGATACGTCGACCGCCTGAGTTTTCCATCCCTCTCCAGTTTATAAAAGAATCAGAAATAAGGGCATAACTTGGGATCATGGTTATTGTTTTGTCAAAGTTTTGAACCATTACAGTATTTAAAGAAATATCAATAACGTCACCATCTGCTCCATATTTTGGCATTTCAACCCAGTCACCAACCCGAACCATATCATTGCCAGTCAACTGAATTCCTGCCACTAATCCTAATAACGAATCCTTAAAAACTAACATCAAAACGGCCGAGAGAGCACCAAACCCACTTAATAGAATAAGAGGACTCTTCCCTATTAGATTCGAGATTACTAAGATGAACCCAAGAGTCATAATTATTATGTTAACCACCTGAATATATCCTTTAATAGGCTTAACCTTGGATATTTCAAAGGTTTGATAAATGTCATTCAATGCATTTAGTAAGCTTTGAATAAACACTAACCCGACAATAATGATATAGGCAATCGCCAATTTCTCGATGATTGATTGATAGTTTGGAAAGGTTGAAGAAAACGAATAAATAATAACCGCAGGAACAATATGGGACAACTTTCGAAAAACCTTTCTGTCCAAAATGATTTTACCCCACTTGACCTTGGAGTTTGTCACGATACGAGTAATAATCCTGATCACGATTTTCTTTGAAATAAAATTTGCGACGATACAGATAAGCCCTATTAGCAGGACCTTGATAATAATTGAAAGATATTCTACTAATCTAGGATCTAGTTCCATATCCAGTAGTAAATTATTAATAAATTGCATTTGTTCTCCTCCGTTTTAATTTGCATCATAAGCAACTTTACGGGTAAAGGATCGGTACTGTCAATTCCTACTTTTTCAATAACGTAAAAATGGTTCTTTTGCCCCTAAGTTGTCAGCCCCCAGTTTCCAGGAGTCAGTCAAATGAAAGTGTTCATACATTTCAGGAAACGAAAAAGGCAACACCCACAAGGGTTAGTTGCCTTCTTTTTCAAATGAAATTTGTCCGTCTCCTGGCATCCTTATTATCTTTGGGCTAACATCTAAATACGCATTAATGCGCCATCAGGCTTTGGTAACTCTCGATCTGTTATCTGATTCATTTTACAATAATGTTCAAAAAATTGTTGTGCCAACTCTCGTTCCTTTGGGTCACTTTTCAACGAAACGATATCAAGCAAAATTTGAGCCATCCATAAATTATCAAAATAACGGTATTTGCCTGTATTCCATGTCATTTTATGAGGGGTTTTTTCATTTACGTAATATTTCCAGAAAAGCATCTGATCCGATTCCTGTTCTGTAAGTTGGAGTCTGTATTTTGAATGAGCAGGAATATTTCCATCTTCACAAAGCTTACCGATAAACTCCTCATTCACCATATAGACACCCAAGATACGTCTGTCTTTTTCAGGTATGTCGGAATCGATTGCTGTTAACAGGACAGCGCTATTTTGGTGCAAACGGATAGGTTTATTTGGCTTCCCTTTGTTCGTACCACTTTTTATTTCGCCTGAAAAAACCTGCCACTCTGAAAGAGAACGACTCTGTTCTTCTGTGTCACACCAAAAAACCATTTGTGATTCGGGATGAAGTTTATGTTTTTTCATAAGTTTTTCATGTTCTAAGCGAAGTTCCTGGTTTTTTCGTTGTAGTTTTTTTTCCTCTTCCTTCTTCCATTCCTCTGCCTTTCGTTCCATTTCCTTTTTTTGTATAATCTTCTCAAGTGAATTAGCAACACTCTTATCATGTAATATTAGGTGCTCTCCAAATACATCAGGGTAAACAAACTTTTTAGTTTCCGTTGCGAAATGTATTTCAATACTAGAATCATTATGTTGGACGATACTCCCCATGCCAAAACGCTTGTGTGTAACTTTCTTATTGATTAGATTCATTATTCTAGTCCTCCTTGTAGAAAAAGCTCCGTTACTAATAGATAGTAAATTGAGCATTTTATTCAACTAACTTACCTTAAAAGCTCACACAACTGTTTGGATATTTCTTCGGTTTAAAAAAGGATATTAAAAAAACGTATCCATCATTCATCTGCATAAAATACAGCGGAATTCGGAATACGATGTAAAAAAACAATTGTAAGACAATTATAACATTTTTTAAAAAATATTGCAAATTTCTTATTGACAACCTATTTTATCGCGAGTTAAAATAGAATTTTATTTTAATCACTAACTTCCCAGTACAGCCCGAATTCTCGCGATGGTTTTCATTTCACTTCCTTATAAATGAAGGAGTCTTGTCGTTAATTTAGTAACAGCAATAGTAAAATAAGGGGATATTTTTCCGTTAAATGCAGAAAAGAGCTCGTTCCGGGGTATATAAGGGAAGGTTTTCCCCCTATTTCAAGCAAAATTACCTATTTTCACGTTTTTCGAGTCGATAGGCGGAATTTCTCCCTCTATTTAGGCTAATTTTCAGTACTATTTATTAATTAAGGGAAATTTCTCCTTCTATTTTATAAGATCGGTGCTTAACCTGAACTACACAACCGATAAGAGCGGACGCTCAGATTCCAGATGAGGAAATCAGCATCTTTTTATCGACTAAGTGGTCTGGTCCAACTCATGCTTGGGTGCAAAAAAAACGGCCCAGTATGAATCTACTGCGCCAAATACATCATATTTATTACAAGCTTTGCTACACCTTCCAAATGTCCACAGTGTATGTGGCAACAAATGGGTGGGACCCCCTCATTATTCCCCTACCCAAAATCAGTTTGTTTCACTTACTATACGACCCTATTTATTTTTAAAAACATTCCCTCATTGTATTTTTTGCCTCTTATAGATATTCCATGTGTGGTTAAGCGGTCCACTACCTTTTCCCAGATCAAGCATTGCCCCCAATGCACCTGATACATATTCCTTCGCTAATTGAATCGATAGTTCCAAATCCATGCCCTTGGCGAGACCTGATGCGATGGCACTGGATAAGGTGCACCCAGTTCCATGAGTATTTTTATTGTCAATTCTCTCCCCTATGAACCAACTGTACTTATGATCCCAATAAAATAAATCATTAGCATCGTTTATGCTGTGTCCACCCTTGCATAGAACGGCACATCCGTATTCATTACTGATGATTTTTGCCGCTTTAATCATATCGGCTTCATTTACAATGGGTATTCCTGATAAAACAGAAGCCTCCGGAATATTTGGCGTCAATAAAATTGCCTGATGAAATATGTAGTTCTTTAACGTTTCCACTGCATCATCCTGAAGAAGCTTTGAACCGCTAGTGGAAATCATTACCGGATCTACAACAATGTTTTTTGCATGATAAAACTTCAGCTTTTCTGATATCGTTTTAATCAGTCCAGCTGATGAAACCATGCCAATTTTCACCGCATCCGGATAGATATCAGTAAAAATACTATCCAACTGTTTGCCTAAGAATTCTGGAGTAACTTCCACGATATCCGTAACACCAGTTGTATTCTGAGCAGTAAGCGCAGTAACTGCACTCATGGCATATACGCCATTTGCGGTCATTGTCTTAATATCTGCCTGGATGCCGGCGCCTCCTGAGGAATCGCTCCCTGCAATTGTTAATGCTGTCTTCATTTCTCCCTCCATCCCGCTGTATACACAGCTTTTTATCTAGTGGCAAAAGGTGGTACCCCAATTTTCTATTAAATCTTTTATATAGATTCTCTTTTAAAAAAGCATGAATACTACTTTATGTGTAAAAATGATAAGTTTACTAGTTTATTTACTGATTGGGTTAAGCTTATTTAAGTTCCAAGCTTTAACTAGATTAGTAGCTTCCAACTTTGGATCATCAGCCTCTGTTACAGCGGACACCACGAAGAAGCCGTCCACTCCGGTATGTGCAAGCGGAGGGATATCGGCAAGCTTAACACCGCCACCGATTACGACCGGAATTGGGCTGATTTTAGCAAGCTCAGAAATTTCGTCCAAACTTCTAATCACTATTTTTCCATCCAAATCCAGGCCACAGTCCGGTTTTGTCTTCGTTTCATGCAGCGGTCCAGCGCCAAAATAGTCAATCTGAGAGACATCTACTGTTTTGATATACTCGAATAATTCATGCGTTCTGGCTGATAAGCCCACGATTGAATCTTCGCCTAAGTATTCCCGACAGACACCCACTGGGATATCCGATTGTCCAACGTGGATTCCATCAACTTTTATCCCTTGTTTTCTTGCAGCTAGGATTACGTCAAGGCGGTCATTCACGAGCAGCGCAACTTCATCCGACTTGCCAGCTTGTTCGATTACCTCGGAAGCTTCACGGGTCAACTGAATCAATTCAATTGCAGAGGCAACCTTTGTACGGATTTGTACACATGTAAACCCTGCCTCAATTGCATCTTTAATGATTGTCACAGCGGGCCGGCCTTTTGTATTCTCAGGGCCCACAACAAGGTATGCTGAAATATCAATATTTTTTCTAATGCTCATTTTGTCCTCCTAAAATATCGTTGACTTTAACGACTTTTGTATTCATCATGTTCGTAAACCCAGGCCGTATATCTGCCTTGAGAACCACTTCCGTACGGATTCCTTTGGCGGCAAGGACAAACGTTGCGTCTTTTACAACCTTCATCACTTCATCCCACTCCCCTTCAATCTCTGTAAACATGGAAGTTGTATGATGTGGTAAGCCTGACTCACGAATGACTTTCACCACTTCGGCTATCTCAGATGCAAGTTCCTCACCTTTGCCGAAAGGCGCGATTGCAACGGCAATTAGTGTATTCATAGATTAAACCTCCTCAATTTCAAATGGATTGTTTCCTATATCCGCTGCGGTTGCTTTATACAGTTCATCAAGGAACTGAACCTGAAAACTTCCGGGCCCATCCACCTTATTTCCAGCACGGGCTCCAGCTAAATTGTAGACTGCAGTTGCAGTAAGCGCCGCAATAAACGGCGAGGTGGCTGTTGCATAGACCGCGACGACTCCACCCAATGAACATCCTGACCCAGTAATTTTCTCCATAAAGTGCGACCCTCCATGAGAGATGGCAATGACGGAACCGTCGGTGATTAAATCCGTTTTGCCCGATACGGCAACAGCCCCTCCTGTCCATTTGGCCAACGCAACAGCTGCAGCCTTTGCGGTGCTTACTGAATCTGTAGAATCCACTCCTCGGACATTGGATACATCCGTACCACCGTCCAACTCCCACAAACCAGCCAATGCGATAATTTCCGAAGCATTTCCTCTAATCACACTGGGTTTATACTCTTTAAACTGCTGTAACAGTTGAGTTCTCAGCGAGCCAATACCTACTGCAACTGGATCTAAGACCCATGGCTTCTCCATATCATGCAAAGTTTTTGCTGTATGAGGTAGAGTCTGCTCATAGATTGTGAGAAGCGTACCGACGTTTATGTAGGTGGCTCCTCCGGCCTTTGCCAAAAATTCACCCTCATCGGGCAGATAAACCATAGCAGCGGATCCCCCGACGGCAAGCTGTGCATTAGCCACAAAATTGATCGTTACCGTGTTGGTAATCGACCCTGCCATAGGATTTGTCCTTTTTACGGTTTCAACTGCCTGAATCATCTGGTTTTGAATGTCCTCTTTCGTAATCATTTGATCGTACTCCTTTCCCAGATAGGTTTGTTTGATAGAATCTCAGAATTTGATATCAACCCACACTTAAGTCTGATAACCTCAGACATACAACCTTTTAATCTAGTTTCATTCTTTTCAAATATTGAGGAAACCAGTCATTTTGCCCCATCCATTTTAGCTGTTGATGATGGAATTTTGTTTCTCGATGGGCCATTCTTCTTGTCGATAAGCCATGTCCCAAAACGAGTATTCATATTGACTGCTAATCACAAAAAGCTCGGACATCCGCTCCCGATCTGATTCCGTTACCTTCTCAGCAATCTCATCGATACGGTTGATTTGTTCCATAACCTTTTCATGAAACCATTCACCACCGTATGCAGCAATCCATTCTTGGTAGATCGGTTCCTTTGGTGTCATACCTTTTAGTCGCTGCCCGATTTCATCATAAAGCCAATAGCAAGGGAGTAATGCTGCAATAATATCACCGAGTTGACCAACACATGCTGCACGATAAAGATGAGAGGTATAGGCATATGCAGTAGGAGCAGGCTTAAATTTCGCTAGTTCAGCTTCAGTAATCCCTAATTGTTTGGAAAAATTAGCATGTAGTTTCAGTTCAGCTTCGGCTGTTCCCTGTGCATGTACAGCCAAGCGGGCAGTTGTATGTAAATCTGGTGCCTTGGCCGCTCCAAATGCTTGCACTCTTGCAAAATGAGAAAGATAATAAGAGTCCTGTAACACGTAATAGCGAAAGCTTTTCAGTGATAAGCTTCCATCCGCAATTCCTTTGACAAAAGGATGCTGAAAGCTTGCCTCCCAAATCGTATCTACTTCTTGTCGTAACTGCTGTGAAAATGTCATAAAACCCCTCCAAAAATAAGTATTATGCGAGGCCAAGTGGAATAAAAAAACCACTTTCCTTTTGAATAAAGAAAGTGGTTTTTATGGAAATTATATTAAAATTAAACAAGAAAATTTCCTCTATCCCACTTCCCTACGCTGGTATAAACCAGATCAGGTTCTAAGAGTCTTAAAGTCACACTTTAATCTCAGCCATTATGATGGCACCCCTAGTGGTGAAAAATATTAAGTTTTCCAACTCATTTCAGTATTATCTTAACATTCTTAAAATGGTTGTCAAGAAGATATATTGATTAGTAGTGTCGATTTCTCATTGAAACAAAACTCCGTAAAAGTTTAGTCCTCGGTGATCAAAAAATCCCCCTTATTTGGAGCAATGAGTTCACCATCCAAAATCGGCTAATTTGGCACATCTATGCTCGTTAATTCCGGAAGAGCTGAGGTAACTTGGTTATTATGGCGTTTATAAAAACAAACCTCTAATTTGTTTAAAAATTACTCAGTGCCTATCACGACTCGAGATATGCCATTTTTTGTCGACCCTAGTTCATACAGACTTACAGCAAAATGACCCAGTCTAGTGACTGAGCCAAACAGCTTTTTATTAATCCTTATGAACAAGCTTTCCCGCACACTCCATAAGTCCAGCGTGTATGTGGGCAACACAACTTATTCTTCTTTCAATATAAGTTGCGCCACACACTCCACATGTCCAGAGTGTATGTGGCAACACATGAGGTGCTGGTGAGTTAGAGCAACAATTTAAGTATATTTGAGGAACAATTTCCCAAGTATACAGCTCCGTACATTTTAAAATTGATTTTTTCTAATTTGCGATTAACCTCAGCGTTATAAAAATTGATTAGTGGTACTGTAATATCACTTTATAACAATCATAGATCCTAAACAAGAGATTAGATTTAAGGAAAGCCATCCTTTAACCGAAGGGTTGGGACATGCAGTGGACATCCTTAATGGGAGTCCGATTAGAAGTTTATCCTCAATTGGTAATTTATTTGTGTTCAAATTTACTCTTTAAACACAACAATTGGATTTTTAATAACATCCATTACTTTTGCTGCTGGCATGCCGTTTTCAAGGAGTTGGACCATGACCTTCATATACCTGTGAATATGATGGAAATATTTTTTATAGCCTTGACATAAATAGTTTAATCCTGGTTCACCATCAGGTGTTGTCAAAAAACGGTGTTTTGGGCACTCTCCATGGCAGGCAAACTTTACTTCACAAGTTTGGCAATACTTCGGTAATGTTGACTTTTTCGCTTGGCCAAATTCAAACTGCTGGATAGAATCCATCATTTCCTTAAAGGTTTGATTTTGGATATTCCCAAGCTTAAAGTCCGGATACATAAAGTGATCGCAAGAATACACATCCCCGTTATGTTCAATGATGGCTGCTTTCCCACATGTCTCTGAAAAAATACAGACGGTCGCCGGAAGTCCCATCCATGATACTAATGAACTTTCGAAATTCATTACATTGACAGTTCCCACATCATTTCTGACCCATTCTTCAAAAATCGTAATGAGGAAGTCTCCATATTTCTCAGAGTCTACAGTCCATGGTGCTAAATGTATGTCTTCTTCTGCGGCTGAAGCAGGAGTAGCATGTCTCAGGCCTAATTCTTTGGCCTGTTCATCTGCTATTCTCTCTACGATCGGAATAAATTGAATATATTCAACACCTTCGTTTTTCAAAAAGTGATAGATTTCTAATGCTTGATTGGAAGATTCATTGGTGACACATGTCAACACATTGTATTGCACGCCATACTTCTGCAAGTTATGGAGAGTATTTAACACCCGGTCAAAAGTTGGCTTGTCCCCTCGATCTACACGATAACGGTCATGGATCTCTTTTGGACCATCTAAGCTTAAACCGACTAAAAATTGATTTTCTGCTAAAAAAGGAAACCATTCATCTGTAAACAGTGTTCCGTTTGTTTGAAGGGAATTGGTGATTCTCTTTCCAGCGGCATGTTTCTTTTGGAGTTCAACGACTTTTTTATAAAAATTCAAGCCCATTAAAGTCGGTTCTCCCCCTTGCCATACAAAAGGAATTTCCTCAGCATCCTGGGCATGTATATAATTTTTAATAAAGTTCTCAAGTGTCTCCTCTGACATACGAAAAGGAGTTTTCGGTTCGAAAAGCGACACCTTTTCCGTATAAAAGCAATAATGACAATCTAAGTTACAAATTGGACCTGACGGTTTCGCTAGCATATGAAAGTTGTTTTTTGCTTTTTCTATTGTTTTATCCATTCCTTTTCCTCTCATAAAAAGTAGTAAACCAGTGACAAAAGATTCTGCCACCGGTTGTTCAATTTACTTCCCTGGTACGATAAACTCTGCGTCATCTCCAAGGCTATAATGCACTTTGACTAACTTCCCTTTAAATTCGAATTCACCTTGATCTGCATAGGCTTGGCTGACAGGGTAAGCTGTATCCTTGCCTACATCAAGACCTTCAAAGGAAATCTTGTATAGCTGTGTATTTTCCAGCTCGACTTCTCCCACTTTGGTATCGTTGATATAAAGAGTTCCAACTCCTTTATGAGAACCCATTTTATCAAATTGATACGTGATCACCGATTCTCCAGTAGGGACGTCCATATTCGATTCAATTTTATAGCCTCTTTCCCCAATTCGATACTCATAGAACACTTTATTATTTTGAATATAGAACGTATATCCCGCTTCTAAACCGCCGTGTGCAAGAAGAACACCCTCTTGTGTCGTATTCTCCCGTTCGATTGGGATCGTGATTTCATAGGAACGATTGATAATTGGAGCGACTGCTGAATCAGTCAACCGGTCCATTCCTAGGTAATACGTGTATTCATTTTTTGCTCGTAATGTATCAGAAGGAACTGATAAGAACCCTTCAATAAAAATATCTGTTAATGGCAGAGCTCCATATTTTTCCGCTTCTTTAAACCACAACTTTTGAAGCTCCTTCAATCTCTCTGGATATTCGGCTGCCAGGTTATTTGTTTCAGAGAAATCTGCCTCTACATGGTAAAGGAACCATTCATCATTCTCAAAATCATCGCCTTTTTTATGACTTGTGAAGGCTTTCCACCCATCATGATAAATGGCACGGTTGCCGGAAACTTCAAAATACTGAGTCTCCCTGCCTTCTGCCTTAGGATTTGTCAATGTATTCTTGAAACTTTGTCCAGAGATATCCATTTGCTTGACACCTTTGATTTCTTTTGGCGGTTTAACATCTAGAATGTCATAGACAGTAGGCGTAATATCGCTGACATTTACATATTGTGTGCGGATTGAACCTGGATCCTCAATTAATTCCGGGTGGTAAACAATTAATGGTGTATTAATTCCGCCGGCGAAGGCAGAGTTTTTATATTGGCTGAATGGTGTATTGCTTACCTGAGCCCATCCTGTTGGATAATCCGTTCCTGCCTCTGGACTGCCCAGCATATCTTTATATTTTTGGTTGTCTTCAAGTGATTCCTTGATACCGTTAAATGCCAGTGTTCGACTAACAGATCCATTTGTTTTTCCCCCGGCACTAGCTCCGTTATCGGATAAGACAACAATCATTGTATCGTCTAATTGATCTTTTTCACGCAAATTATCAAGTAGCTTTCCAACCTGTTCATCTGTATGCGTTAACATTCCTGCATACGTTTCCTGAAAATTAGCGTAAAGCTCTTGTTCTTCTGGTGTCAACTCATCCCACGGTTTAATACCTGGATTGGAAGGAGGTAATTTTGTATTCTCAGGGATGATGCCGAGCTTTTTCTGTTCTTCAAAACGAGCTTGTCTAATTTTATCCCAGCCTTCATCGTACACTCCTTCATACATTTTCTTGTATTCTTCCGGCACTTGATGAGGTGAGTGCTGAGCGCCAAAGGTCAAGTATAGGAAAAATTCTTTGTCTGGATGGACACTCGTATGATTGGTAATATACCTGTTAGCGTTTTCAACAATTGCTTCAGAAAAATGATAATTGTCATCGATAGGCGATGGAATTTGTGTATTATCAATCGTTAAGTCTGGACGATATTGATCAGAAGAATCTTCAATAAAGCCATAGTATTGGTCGAATCCTTTTTGAAGCGGCCAGTTATCATATGGTCCTGCTGGTGTAGTTTGATCCGTTGGAGCTAAATGCCATTTCCCTGCTGCATATGTATTGTACCCGTTTTCATTCAACACCTCAGCAATTGTACCAGCTTCCGGTTTAATAGCACCACGCTTATTAGGAAATTCTGGTCCCATATCAAAATTCGTGACTGTACCTACTCCGACTTCATGTGAATTCCTTCCTGTTAAAAGGGAAGCACGTGTCGGTGAACATAGCGGTGTTACATGCGCATTATTGTATCGCAGTCCTTTTTCCGCCAGCCAGTCTAAGTTAGGCGTTTTGATTTCTGAACCATAACTCCTAAATCAGAAAAGCCTGAATCATCCAATACGATAAATACAACATTTGATTTAGATTCACCATTCAGATTCTCTACTTTTTTATTTTGATTTTTATTCTCATTGTTGTTTTCCTTCGCCGAAACAGATTCAGATGTTGAACACCCATTTAATATAAATGCTGAAGCCATGGCAACCACTGTACCAAATACTGACAATTTAGTTAAATATGATCTTGGGAATATCCTTTTTTCTTTCACTGCTATTCACCTTCTTTTTAAAAATAAAGGTCAGTCCTTACCACCTCATATATAGAGCTTTTTAATAGAGTAAAAGCAGAATATAGAGGTTTTAAGAGACTGACCCTTCTGGATAGTTCATTTAAATTAATTTATATAACTATCAATTATTCACAATAGTTTTTTTGAAAACGGGTTTGTCCTGTAATCTAAGATCGAAGTTTAAATGAGATGAATAAAAATCATTATCTAACCCTTTTTCAGCACCAGCATGTTTCTCTAATTTCGTGATTAAGCTGCCACGTACACCTTGTGCTACATCATCTTCTAAATATTCATCGCCCTCAAAGTAAACTTGTGTGATTAGTCGGTCCCCATTCGATGGTTGGAACAATAGGTGTAAATGCGCAGGACGGAATTCATGATGATCAATCCATTTTAAAAATTCACCAGACGGCCCATCTGTTGGAACTCCATAGTTCCCTGGCACAACGGTCTTGATTTCAAAATCACCATTTTCATCCGTGTAAAATACACCGCGTAAATTGCCTTCCGGAATGCCTTCTCCAAAATAAGAATACTCACCATTGGTGTCCGCTTGCCACATGTCAACTTTTGTGTTTGCCAATGGATTCCCTTCTGTATCTCTTACTGTTCCTGAAAAATATAGAACGTCACCTGGTTCATTTTCACGTTGTGGTAATACCCCTGGGTTTTCTATTTTTTTCTGATCATCAATGTAGTAAGGTCCTAAAAGACAAGGTTCTGTACCCTTTACATTTTTATACATTTCTTGTAGTGCATGCGTTTCTAAGAAGACATCCATAAACAATGGAATTTCCCCAGCTCTGCCTAAGCGGTCTAACCAATTAACTAGCTCTCTGTAGTCATTATGATCAATCTCATACTCGCTGATCAATTCTTTAAATTTTACTACGAATCCTTCGAATGCATTGATTACTCTTTCATTTTTCATGTTTATATCCCCCATTTTTCGTTTTTTAAATAACATATCCACTCTTCTGACTACCTCATCAAGCACAGCAACTGCGAAAAAATCACCGGAAACATTTTCTATTGCTTCCCCTTACTTCCTAAAAGCGATACGAACGGAGTTAATAATCACGATATTTGTCAATCTATGAAAATGTTAGTCAATCCATTGCTTGTTTATGTGATGATTGACTAATATCCCTTATCGTAATTACCATTTCCCCGTCCTTCCTATCCTAGCCTTAATAACGCTTACATTTCACCTTACACCCATTCATGCATTGAATTTCAACAAAAAAGACCTTTTAAAAGGCGTCCATTAAAAAATGGAGACACTCATTTTAAAAGGCCTTTCGTTTACTAAGGTAGATTAAAAAAGGTTGTTTTTTAATCGTTAATAAACCGGCGATTGAATATTCAAATTTGTAAGCGATTTAGTAATTATAGTATAACTAATAACCTACTACTTTTGCAACACTATAATAAAAAAATTTTCAAAATTATCCATTTTATTAAACTTGCATATTCTCAATAATTGTTGAGATTCCTAATCCACCTGCAATACATAGTGTGACTAATCCATATTTTTTGCCCGTTCTCTCAAGTTCATGGAGTAGCTTTGTTAGTAGGATCGCACCTGTAGCACCAATTGGGTGTCCCATTGCAATAGCACCGCCATTTGGATTTACTTTTTCAATATCCAAACCTAGCTCCTTGATACAGCCAAGAGCTTGGGCAGCAAACGCTTCATTTAATTCAATCACATCAAGGTCAGCCACCGTTAAATTCGTTTGTTTTAATGCCTTTAAAGTGGCATGGACTGGACCCATTCCCATAAATTCTGGAGAGCATCCCGCTGCCGCCTGCGCAATGATGCGTGCTTTTGGTTTGTAGCCGCGTTTAAGCGCTTCCTCTTCGGACATGACTAGCAAGGCTGCCGCTCCGTCATTACGACCGCTAGAGTTCCCTGCTGTAACCGAGCCGCCATCTTTAAATACAGGCTTTAACCCAGCAAGCTTTTCCAATGTTGTCTCACGAGGATGTTCGTCCATTTGAAATTGGATCGTTCCTTTTCTGCTTTTAATTGCAAATGGCACGATTTCTTTATTAAAATAACCTTTTTCAATCGCATTCTTCGCATTCACTTGACTTCTTAAAGCAAACTCATCCTGCTCTTCCCGAGAAATTGAATATTTTTCCGCAATATTTTCTGCAGTAACACCCATGATTAAATCGCCATATACTTCTCTTGGCTGTGAACCTGGCTGACTCGCCGTATTTGGATCCTTTAACAGGGTGTCCCCTGCTTTGATGCCAAAACGCACCTGATTTACATAATATGGAGCTGTGCTCATCGACTCGGCTCCACCAGCAATGATAATATCGCTAAGACCGGAGAGAATTTGCTGTGCTGCATTATTAACGGCCTGTACACCAGAACCGCATTGTCTATGAACGGTGTAAGCTGGAACATCGACCGGAATCCCCGCTCTTAGCGCTGCGACTCTTGCTAGGTTTGACACATCCGCATTTTGCTTCGCTTGCCCCATGACAACTTCCTCAATTGCACTACTTTCCATACCAGTTCGGGTAATTAATTCCTCAATGACTTTCGCTCCAAGTAAATCTACTGTTTCATTTCCAAGTGTTCCACCCAACTTCCCAATAGCTGTCCGTACAGAGTCAATAATTACAACGTTTTTCAAGTCATCATCCCCAGTATAATTTTGCTGTTATTTTTCTTGTAAAAAATTATCGTGATATTTTTGGTGAGCGACTTTTAATGCAACGATCAATGCTTGTTGAGAAGGTATCATAAAATCTGTTTCCACATTTTTAATAAGAAGACTGATTTCCTTGCTGAAATCCGTCCCAACAATCATCCGTTTAAAATAGTCTTTTGCAAGATCTGTAATAAAAGTTGCCTCGGCATTCACAATAACATGTGATTGCTTATTAATCTCCAACATAACGCCCATTTGCTTATTATTTTCGTACAATGATGTATTTTGCGGAGCCTTTGCATAAGCCGTTAAAAAAACCGTTTCCATTCCCATGATTTCAACTTCCTTTCAAGAGATCTATCATTAGTTTAACAAATCTCTTGATGAATCAGGAACCTTTAGTTTAGATTATAGGAAAATTCACGTGCATAATGCTTTACTTTATCTAAATCGATTTCCATGCCAAAACCGGGGCCTTCTGGTATGACGATTTCAAAGTTCTCAAATTGCAGGTCATTCACAGTAATACGATCCTGATATAGCATCGGTCCAAATATTTCTATTCCAAATTCAAATTCGGAAATCGTCGCATACACAGACGCGCAGACGGCTGTTCCCAGGCTTGATTCAATCATGGATCCTCCGTATAAACCAAAGCCTGCACCTTCAGCTATTGCCGCAACCTTCTTTGTTTCCATCAACCCACCGTGCTTGCACGGTTTTAGAGCGATGCAGTTTCCGTAGCGGTGCTTAGCAATTTGAAAAATTTCGTGAAGACCAGTAGCGGATTCATCCGCCATAATTGGCACCTTGAATCGTTCAGTTAAGCGAGCCATTCCTTCATAATTCCATGTTGGCAACGGCTGCTCCACCATGGAAACACCGCCCTCCTCTAGGGCTTCGATACAGTAATTGGCTGTTTTTTCATCCCAAGCCTGGTTGACATCAACCGTAACACGAGCCTGATCCCCAACGGCTGCGATGATTTTTAAGACATGATCAACATTTTTATAAGGATCGCCTTTACCAATCTTTAATTTAAAAATATTGTGACGTTTTTGGTGTAAAAACTCTTTTGCCTCTTCAATATCCTTTGCTGTATCTCCGCTTGCCAGTGTCCATGCAAGTGGAAGGGAATCATGAATCTTGCCTCCTAATAATTCATAGGCAGGTATATTTTTACTTTTTGCCAATAAATCGATCATCGCCGCTTCAACAACTGCTTTCGCAAAGTTATTTCCTCTTACAGCCTTCGATACCTGAAACATGATTTTTGAAAAATGAGCCGGGTCTTTGCCAATTAAAAGCGGTGTAATATATTTATCGATATTGGCCTTAATTGCTTCAGGGGTCCCTTCACCGTAGGAAGCACCACCAATCGTTGCCATTTCTGCCCATCCCTCTAAGCCGGATTCATTTATAATACGGGCAACTACTATCGATTGTGCCGTGATCGTATGCATCGCCAGCTGGTGCGGACGGATGGTCGGAATATCCAGTATATATATATCAACTGAGCGTATACCCATTTTATTCATCCCCTAATTGTGTGATAAAATCTGCCTCTGTGTTCGCGCGGACCTCTTCAATCCTGACTCCCGGCATTAATTCAATTAATCTAAGCGTTTTGTCCACGACTTCAAATACAGCCAGCTCGGTAATAATTTTGTCTACACTTCTTGTTGATGTAATTGGATAGGTGCATTCTTTTAAAATTTTGCTGCTTCCATCTTTATTGGTGTGGGACATCGCAAGAATTACTCTTTTTGCACCAACTAGAAGATCCATAGCACCGCCGACTCCCATGATGTTTTTACCAGGAACAGCCCAATTTGCAATTACACCAGTTTGATCTACCTGAAGAACACCAAGAATCGCCACATCAATATGCCCCCCGCGAATCATCGCAAACGAATCAGCACTATTAAAATAAGAGGCGCCTACCGCCTCACCAACCGGCAACTTTCCAGCATTGACAAGGTTTGGGTCGATGTCCTGCTCTTCGACATCCGTGACACCTAGGAGTCCGTTTTCAGTGTGCAAGTAGACATTGTCATCATGAATATATTCTGCAACTAGGGTTGGAATCCCAATCCCAAGGTTGACGGTGCAAGGCCCAGATAATTCCTTTGCTGCTCGCTTTGCAATTAAATGCTGGATCTCTGTCTTACTTATCGCTCTTGAATTCGCACTCATTTACTTACAACCCCTTCCTTTGTTAATACTTGCTGCGCTTCAACAATATAATCCACATATAAATGAGGCGTAACAATTTCTTCTGGCAAAAGTTCACCAGGCTGTACAATTTCATCCACTTCAACGATGACAATGTCAGCTGCTGTTGCCATGAGTGGGTTAAAATTCCGGGCTGTTTTGTAATAAACGAGGTTTCCGAGGGTGTCTGCTTTTCGGGCACGAATTAAAGAAACATTTGAGCGAATCGCCGGTTCAAATATATATTTCTCGCCATTAATTTCTCGTTCTTCCTTCCCTTCCGAGAGCTGTGTGCCAACACCAGTTGTAGTATAATAGCCGCCTAATCCAGCTCCGCCAGCACGCATCGATTCAGCCAATGTTCCCTGTGGAAGTAATTGTAGCTCGATTTCTCCTTTTTGATATTTAGCCCCGACATCCCGGTTACTTGTAAAATAAGAGCCAATCGCTTTTTTGATTTTATTTTGATTTAAGAGGATTCCGAGCCCTTTTCCTGATTCACCCAGATTATTGCTGATAATGGTTAAATCCTTTACCTCTAGCTTTGTAAGGCCATCTATTAAGGTTAGCGGGGCCCCAATAAGACCAAATCCCCCCACCATGACGGTATCACCATTTTTTACGACAGAAAGAGCTTCATGAATGTCCTGTTTAATTTTCGTCATCATTTTTCCTCCGTTCTAAGGAATCGCTAAGTTCAAACCATGTTGGAATGCCGGCAGTAAGGATGCAAATGTAGCCCAAATCGGCTAGGTCAGCTTCAGAAACCCCTACCTGCCTCGCTTTTTCAATCCATGGGACTGCATCCTGCCCTCTTAATTGAATAATGAAGTTTCCTACCATATTTAAGTGTTTTAAGCGGGTAGAGACTGTTCCATCTTGTAAGATTTTCTCTTCAATTGCATGTTTATTTCCTGTTTTGATCACCTCTAAGGTCTCTTCTACGAAGCTTTTATCTTCAGTACCCATCCAACTGAGGACGGTTTCCATAACTTCATCCGTTGTTTCAGGGTGTGCTTGCTCGACAGAGACCCCTTTTAGCTGGAGTGCATAGGATAATGCTTCAAGTGATGTTTTAAGTGATTTCACACCGTTGTAAAGATAAGAAACAAGGAAATATTCCGCTAATTCGGGAATGGTCAGGCCATGGTCCAATGCCCCCTTTGTGTGGTACACCATACTGCGCGGGTATAGTCTTGCCGCATTCATGCTGGCAATCAGCACGTCTTTTTCCTTGCGTGAAAGCACTGTATTACGAAACGCCTCTCCTCTGATTTCGGTATAGGTATCGAGCATGGTTGGATTATAATCATGCATTTTCTGTACCCAATCGGGCACAGTATCGTACACTTCCTTAAAGTAAGCTAGGCCTTTACTCATTAGTTATTTACCTCCTTTTGGAGAAATTCCTCGATAGACTGATTAATGTCTGAGCGGTTTTCAAAGACCATTGTATAGTGGTTGCAATCTGAAATGACTGTTGTAATATTTTTCGTGTATTCTTGCGTCTCTTCATAGTCGCTTAGGTAAAAAAGCGGCGGCATGGTGCCGATTTCTCCCTTTGCATAGACGAGAAGGACCGGACAGTATATTTTTGAACAAACTTCTTTTGGGTTATATAGATAAAAGCTTTCGAAGTCTGCAAGAATTCTAGATTCCGTGGATTTGTTTTCCCAATGGTTTCCCACTGGGCCAACTTCGTATTCAACGGTTTCCTGAAGAGTTTGGTTCCAGGTGATCCCCAGTTTGCTATAGAGTGCTTTGATTTCTTCTACATAGTGTTCCTGCGATTGATACTCCTTGCTGAGCCGCGCTAGGGAAGGCTTGACAATCGCTTGCTGGTGATTAGACATTTTTGCCGCTCCATCAAGGAGTACGACAGCCTTAACTGTTTCGAGCTTGCTTGCAACAATCGATGAGATAAAAGCTCCCATTGAGTGTCCCAGTAAAATTGGACTCTCAATGTTAAGTTCTTTAATGAGCCCGAGAATATCCTCAACGTGTTTAAAAATGGATGGCTCCGGGTCCGTTTCAGCGCTGTTGCCACGTCCACGCAGGTCAACGGCAATAAAGCGGTATTCCCCCTTAAATTTCTCTGCATAATAATGCATATTTTTGTGAGTTCCGGTTAAGCCGTGGATAGCGACGATTGGACCCTTCACTCCAGGATAATCGGCTATCTGAATATCGTTTCCGTTAATGTTTTTTTTATATAGTTTCATCGTAACACCTCATTCTATGGAAATGGTTTGGTTTGTGGCTAGCGGCAGCGGGCAAAATGGTAATTGCAAGTGGCCGGTTTCTGCTACGCATCGTTTTTCAAAATAAAAAAGGCCTTTTAAAAATGGCAGATTGCATTTGAGATCAAATGTAATCGCTCATTTTTAAAAGGCCGTCACGTTTATTAAGGTAAATTAACAACGGGTTAGTTTTTAATCGTTAATAAACAGGCTATTTATTGTATGCGTTTTCTTTATTATGAATCATTTTCAAATTAATTTCAATATATTTATAGAATTTTTTAGGAAATGGGTGGGATTGGAAAGTTAGAGGAAGTGGCTAGAAGGAGTGCCTGGTATAGTAAATAGGTTCAAACAATAAAAAAGACCATCGTTTTCATTGTAAAATGGAAGTACCTATCACAGAACTTCCTATTTACACTACCCTACCAAGGAGATGAAAACGATGGTTTATTCATTATTGAATCCAAAAGTGACAGGAGACATCCAATTTATGGAAGGTACCTGTCAGTACTCCGTGCACTGGCACGCCCGGAATTTGTCATTTATTGTCGATAAAAATACTCCTAGGTCATAAAGCTTACATACAAAATGGCCCAGTCTAGTGACTGAGCCAAACAGCTTTTTATTAATCCTTATGAACAAGTTGCGCGACACACTCCACATGTGTCGTATGCGGAAACAAATCAACTGGTTGAACGACTTCTAACGTATAACCAAATTGCTCTAGTTCTTTAATATCTGTCGCAAATGTTTCTGGATTACATGAAACATATACGATACGCTCTGGCTGGGCACGGCCAATTCTTCTCATGACTTTCCCACCTGCACCTGAACGTGGAGGATCAAGTAAGAGCAATTCTGGTGTCCCAAAGCTTTCTAATACTTCATCAATCCCTTTGCGCGCATCCTTTGCTAGGAAGTAGGTGTTATCAAGACCATTATCAAGCGCATTTCGCTTTGCTGATTCAATAGAGGTCTCGACAATTTCAATGCCTGCTAGTTTCCCTACTCTGCTTGCAAACGGAAGCGAAAACGTCCCAACGCCACAGAAAAGATCAATCATTTTTTCACTTTTCTTTGGTTGTGCCATTTCAATCGCTATATCAACTAATTTCTGGGCTTGTACCGGGTTCGTTTGGAAAAACGTATCAAACCAAAGTCGGAAACGATAGCCATCCATTTCATCGTAGATAAAGTCTCTTCCAGCTAATAGATGCGTCTTTTCTGATTGAGTACGGTCCGCCCAATCCGTGTTTTCTAACCACATCAAGCTTTTCACTGCAGGAAACTTTTCACCGATTCGCTTGACTAAATCATCAGCCGCTTGTTTTAAATGCTCTTCTGGCGATTCTGTGGCAAATAAGCCTAGCATAATCTCCCCTGTTGCGAACGATTGTCTAACCATTAAGTGGCGAAGCAACCCTTCATGTAAGTCTTTGTCATATCCCTTTAGCTGGTGGTCTTTCACCCATTCAGCCACTTCCATTGCCGCTTCAACCATTTCTTTCCCTGCGATTAAGCAAGTCTCAAGGGAGATAATTTTACGGAAATTGCCTTGTTCATGCAGTCCAAGTGAACCATCCACTGCGAAGGTAAACTCCATTTTATTTCGATAATGCCATGGATTATCGGCACCAATTGTATCTTGAACAAGGTCAGGATTGAACCCTTGTGCTTCAATCATCTGTTTTACATGGGAAGTTTTTTGATTTAATTGAGCATTGTATTCCCAATGCTGCCAGACACATCCGCCGCATTTTTCAAAATGTGGACACGCAGGTCCGATTCTATCGGCATTCATTTCGATGATTTCCTCAGGCATCGCCTTTCTTCTTTTACGATCAGGTTGATCAACTGTTACCTGAACCTTTTCACCAGGCAGTGTTTGCGGGATAGTTAATTTCAACTTTCGCTTATTGCCCAACTCGTTTTCACGCCAGACAACAGCCTGTCCGGAACCTTTTTCATCTAAATGATCTATTTCAACAACCATCGTTTCTGGTTTTATCAATGTTTGTACCTCCTACTACTTATCTATAAATCCACGCATCATAAAACTCTAGTATAAATCACAAATCAATATTTTTGAATGATAACTTGTTAGTAGATATTAACAGGGGAACGGGAAAGAAGTATTCACTGACCCTACATCGGATTTCATAGATTTTTAACACGCAACTCGCATACTTTGAAAACTCTATCAAATCAGATAATATAGAGGTAGGACAATTTTAGCATGGGAGGAATAGAGATGGAGTTAACTGTTTATTTAGCTGGACAGATTCATGATAACTGGAGAGACGAAGTGAAGTTGAAAGCGGAAGAAAGGAAGCTTCCTTTGAAGTTTGTATCTCCTCAAACAAACCATGATCGCTCGGATGATATCGGCGAGGCGGTATTGGGCAAACAACCAAGTAAACTACATAAGGATGATGTAGCATCCGACATTAACAATTTAAGAACACAGGTCCTAATGCAGAAATCAGATATTGTGATTGCTTTATTTGGCGAAAAGTATAAGCAATGGAATACAGCGATGGATGCAAGCACCGCCATTGCTATGAATAAACCAACAATTATCATCAGACCTGAATCATTAATTCATCCATTAAAAGAGCTATCCAACAAGGCGAATGTAACCGTAGAAACGGTTGACCAGGCATTGGAAGTACTTAGTTATATTTACGAGTAGATTTATGAAATAAGCCAGACAAAAAGTATCTTGTCTGGCTTACTTTAATTCAAAATTTATATTATTTATTATCTATAGCTCAAAAAAATAGCTCTATTAATAGTAGATTATAAACAACCTTATTATGCCTTAGCTAATTCCTCTGAAAACAATAAATTCTGTAATCCGTGCAAGGCCTCTTGCTCATCAGGACCTTCTGCACTAATTTTGATTTCAGCTCCATAGCCAATTCCTAAAGCCATAACACCCATAATCGATTTTAGATTTACGGATTTCCCTTTATATTCGAGATTAATAGTAGAATCATACTTACTTGCATGTTGTACTAAAACGGTTGCAGGCCGTGCATGTATACCTTGATCGGCTATTATCTTGTATTGTTTTTCCTCCACTTAATTCTATCTCCTTATTTTCATTATAGTATATTGACAGTAGACAAAATTTACTAGTTAACCTCTACAAAGTTTGATATAAACGCTTCTTTATATTTTTTGACAACATGATTTACCGTAAAACCATATTGCTCTATCACTAATTCACCTTGTCCAGAAGCTCCAAATGTATCAATCCCAATGTTAATACCGTCCAACCCAGTATATTTGCCCCACCCTAGGCTGGATCCCATTTCAATCGAAACACGGTTACGGACACTACTTGGTAGAACAGATTCTTTATATTCTGCATCTTGTTGTTCAAAAATATCTAAACTTGGCACGGATACGACTGAAACTTGAATGCCCTCGGCAGCTAATTTTGCTTGAACATCGATTGCTAGTTTCACTTCAGAACCACTAGCCATCAAAATACCATCTGATGTTTCACGTTTTGATGGGGATAAAACATATGCACCTCTTTCAACACCTTCCGGGGCTTTTTCCAAAGTACCTTCTAGAATGGGGAGGTTTTGACGACTCAATACTAATATCGTCGGTGTTTCTTTTGATTCTATTGCTAATTTCCAAGCTTGTGAGACTTCATTCCCATCAGCTGGTCGAATCACGTTTACGTTTGGCATTGCCCGATAGGAGTCTAATTGTTCTATAGGCTCATGGGTAGGACCATCTTCTCCTACACCGATCGAGTCATGAGTAAAGACATAAATACCAGGTAACCTAGAGATAGCAGCTACACGTATGGCTGGCCGTAGGTAATCTGAGAATACGAAGAAAGTGCCAATATACGGGAGCGTACCTCCATATAAAATAATGCCATTTAGTATCGTCCCCATTGCAAACTCACGAACACCAAACCAAATATTGCGCCCGTCATAGGATTGTGGGGTAAAATCTTTTTCTGATTTAAGGATTGTATTATTAGAGGAACTTAAATCAGCTGAACCACCCCAGAAGTGAGGCAATCTCGCCCCGATTGCTTGAATAGTCGCTTCACTAGTTTTACGAGTAGCAGCTGATGCGTCCTCAATTGTATATTTCGGCAAGATATTGTCCCAGTTTTCTGGTAAGTCACCATTAAAGGCATCCTCAAATTGTTGAGCTAGTTCAGGAAAGGCTACTCTATACTTATCAAACAAAGCCTCCCATTCTGCTTCAATTTTTTCCCCTCGATCCATCAAGGCTTCCTTAAAACGGTCTGTCACTTCTAAAGGAACAGTAAATGGAGGGTAATCCCAATTATAAACTTCTTTTGTAATGGCAGTATTTACTTCTCCTAGTGGAGCTCCATGTACTTTATTTGTACCTTGGTTTGGCGCACCATAACCGATGACGGTTTTCACCTCAATCAGCGTTGGCTTATTCTTTTCCGTTTGAGCCAGTTTAATTGCTTTTGAGATTGCATGTAAATCATTACCATCTTCCACTAAAATATAATGCCATCCATAGGCTTCAAACCGACCAGCAACATCTTCTGTAAAAGTCATTGAGGTGGGACCATCTAAAGAGATATCGTTAGAATCATATAAAACGATTAATTTCCCTAGTTTTAAGTGGCCTGCTAAAGAGGCTGCTTCAGCAGAAACTCCCTCCATTAAATCTCCATCTCCACACAACGTGTATGTATAGTGGTCAACAAGGTTGTACCCCTCTTTGTTATACGTTGCACTCAAATGGGCTTCTGCCATAGCCATTCCTACTGCATTGGCGAATCCTTGCCCTAATGGACCAGTCGTTGCTTCAACACCATCCGTTTCACCAACTTCCGGATGACCAGGAGTACGACTATTGATTTGCCGGAAGTTCTTTAGATCTTCAACTGTCACATCATATCCAGCTAAATGTAATAAACTATAAAGTAAAGAGGAACCATGGCCAGCGGATAAAACAAAGCGATCACGATTCACCCATTTAGAATTTTTTGGATTTACGTTTAAATGTTTTGTCCATAATGTATAGGCCATTGGCGCAGCACCCATCGGCAATCCCGGATGCCCCGAATTTGCCTTGTTAATCGCTTCTATACTTAACATGCGTAAAGCATTAACGCCTAATTGATCGGTCTTATCAAACATGCTACTCATCCTCTAAATTTAATAGATTTCTATAACGAGATTTTCTCAAGTTC
This sequence comes from Mesobacillus maritimus, assembly GCF_044803185.1. Lineage (GTDB taxonomy): Bacteria > Bacillota > Bacilli > Bacillales > Cytobacillaceae > Mesobacillus_B > Mesobacillus_B maritimus_B. The sequence continues at coordinate 1,343,454 of NZ_CP085225.1, read as the reverse complement.
AACTAACACCAAAAGTTGACTATAAATAGTAAATAATATAAATTTATTTTATATAGATTCTCCAAATGCTCAACCTATATTGACATGCATAGAGTTTCCGACTACCAATCATGAACCCTATGCACATCAAATAGTAAGACATTTTTCTTGGAGAAAAGAGCTCTTTACCCTATTTGAATCACTTCTGAGGATTGTAGCTTGTCTATAATTCTCGAAGTTGATCCTTTTAGGTTATAACATTCGACATAGTCCCGAATAGGTCGCTTAATATGGTCTACTACAAATCTTTGCCCGTCAATATTTGCTTTGTTTAAGTTATCATATAACTTATTAATTTCTGCCTTTACTTCTTCATCATTAAAAGTATAATGACCTGCAATATCTAAGATTTCAGCAGATAGGTCATTGTCCTTCATGATTTCTTCCACTGTTAATTTCGTTTGGTCTCCTACCATCCATTTTCTCCAACGTTCACTCTTAATTGCATGAACTAAAAGAGTCTCTCGCACTTTAGAAGGTTCATCAATTAAACCATAATCTTTTAATCTTTGTTCTACTTCCGCTAGTTTTAGATAAGCCCTTGTTTCCTCTGTTCCATACTGTGGAGCAACATTTGTAGCAACAATATTAGATGGAATATGCTCCAGTAAAGTCACATCATCTAGGTAGTCTCCATTATGTTCTTTTAATCCAACCCCATATTTATTTGCCATTTGGGCCAACTCATATGCATTATGAAAATTGAATGTTCCAACTTGTTCTGTTTTTCTAGTCAATGTTCCTGTTTGACCTACAATAAATGTCGGCATTGGAAGACCTTTACTTCCAAGTTCTTCTTTAAGTCTCTTAATGAAAGTTTCATAAGTTTCAGTGGAAGTTAGCCCTCCATTTGTTTCTTCTGTCCCAACTTCATAGCCAATTTCCGGTAAGTTTCTTGCTTTTCTTTCGTTTTCGCAGTATTCAATTAGTTCAACCGTTCTGCTAATGACGTTTTCTAGAGGAACAACTTTTCCTACTTCAAATGGATCTTTCGTAGGGTCAATCATCAGTAAATCGAAGCCTGCTTCTATATCTGCAAGATAGGATTTCTTTCCAAACTCCATCGCTTGTTCTGCAGGTAAATGATCATTTCTCTCTTTATCTCTCTGCCAAGGGCCACCGTGATCACGGCAAACATAATACAGACCATCAAAACCAGTTTCCTCTGCAGTATTCCGAATAGCTTCTACGAATGAATGTTGGTTCCACCCATTCACGTAACCACCGCCCAACTCGTCCATATCAACTTGATTACGACTTGCAATGAACATGACCGGAAAATCTTCATCTCTAGCTAACTCAAAACTTGCTCTTAAAAGGTTTGCTGACATTGGCCCAATCCCTAGTAATGTAGCACCTTTCCTTTCATCTTGTAATTCTAATATTGCCTTTACCGTTAATCTAATAGGTACTTTAACCATATTATTTCCCTCCTAAAAATTTATCGTTTTTTTCTCTAAACTATTATTTGCTTCCTTCTTTTCAGAAGTTGGTTTAACCGCAACATCTGGTTTTGTGAAATGTAAGATGGCTGCTGTTACAACTGTCCCTATTAACATTGCTAGAAAATACCATAGTTTGCCGTCAACTGCCCCAATAACAATTAACCCGCCGTGAGGAATATACGTACTAACATTTTGCATCATTCCTATTCCACCACCAACAGCACTACCAATCATTATTGCAGGCAACACGCGTTTCATATCTTTTACTGCAAAAGGAATAGCACCTTCTGTAATCCCAATTAACCCCATAAATCCGGCACTGATGCCTAAGCCACGTTCTTCTTCACTATATTTTCTTCTTGAAATAAATGTTGATAAGGCCATCCCTAACGGAGGAATTGCAACCGCAATTCTATGAGCACCATTTGGTCCAAAAATCCCTTCAGCCATTAAAGCTAGTGTAAAAGCAGTAACTGTTTTATTAATTGGACCACCCATGTCAATGGCAGTAAAAGCTCCAATTACTAACCCTAGAATTAAGGCACTACCGCCTTGCATTGAAGATAATAAATTGACTAACCCATCAACAAGACCAGCAAGAGGTTGAGCTAAGATATAAATATATCCGATACAGGTAATAAAGGTTGTAATAATCGGAATGATTAGGATAGGCATAATCGTTTTAATGGTAATAGGAACTTTCCAAGTTTTAACGTATTTTGCAATATAACCTGAAACAATCCCCAAAATCATTGCCCCAAGGAAGCCCGTTTGAACACCACTTTCACCAACAGGATTATTGGCGAGAAAGCCCGCAATCATACCAGGAATCAACCCCGGTTTGCCTGCAATGGAATAGGCGATATACCCTGCTAAAATCGGAATCATCATGGCAAAACCAGCAGCACCTATTGTGTTTAGGTTTTGAAGGAAAGGGTTTGTGACAACCATTCCTTCATCTGTCGGTGTCCCTGAAGCTAATGCAAGGGCTAAAAATATCCCACCGACAACTACTGAAGGCATCATGTAAGACACACCAGTACTAAATGCTTTTTTAAGCTCTTCCCCTACCTTTTTCGCACTATTGGCCATAGAAATCTTCCTCCTAGAGATTTTCTAATTGATTCACAACATCTACTACATTCTTTATGAGACTTGAAGGATCCATCGTTAATACCTTTCCTTGATCCTGTTTTTCCTCAAAACGCTCTTCCCCTTCAATTCCAATTGCAATGGCTAGAATAACCGCATCCGCATCAGCGATTTCTTCCTCAGTTAGTTCATTATCAATTCCCATTCCGCCTTGTGTTTCAACTTTGACTTCATAGCCTCTCTTAGCACATTCCTTTTCTAACGCCTCTTGGGCCATGTAAGTATGTGCAATTCCAGTTGTACAAGCAGTAACTCCAACAATTTTCATCATAAATTCCCCATTTCTTCAGCATAAATGTTTTCTTCAATGCGTTTTAATAAACGATAGGCTTCATCCGTTGATTCTGCTTCTAGTAAATTATTTCTAAAGCTTTCATCCATTAAATTCCTACTAATTTGCGCTAGAATTTTTAAATGTAATTTATCTTTTTGCTCGATAGGAACACCAATCATAAAAATTAATTGTGCTTTATCGCCACTTTTTTCATCCCAAACAAAAGGTGTCATTGTTCTCATAAAAGTTATAAATGGTTCTGTAACTGCTTCTGATTTTCCATGAGGGATACTTACATCAAAACCAACTGTAGTTGGAATTTCTTCTTCTCTTTTTAAAACAGCATTCACATAAGTATCAACATCAATAATCATTCCATAGGTAAAAACATCTTCACTCATTTTTCTTATGATTTCATTCCGATTTGTTAGTTCATTATTTAAATATATGAATTCTTTCCTCAGCAATTTTATCCCCTCCCCTCGTAAGCTGTAATATTCCTTTTCTCGTGTTATCCGAGAAATATTTTTTTACGTTTTTCCTAGTTTCTATTAGTTTATAAATATCACTCAAAATATTTTTAACGTTTTTTAAATCGTTTGGAGAAATACAAATTAGTATGACTGTATCGACTTTTGTTCCTCCCCAGTCAATCATATCCTCCGTTGTTAAAATGAATATTCTTGTATTTACCACAAATTTCGGTGTACCATGAGGGATTGCAACGCCAGTATCCAGAGCTGTAGTTCCAACTTTTTCTCTGTTGTAAACAGACTCTTCAAATCCAGGAATGATATCTTTTGAGTCTTTTAGTTTTTGGATTAAGAAACCAAGAACCTCTTCCTCATCCTGCATTTTTACATTGGTAAAAATTGAATCTTCATTCAAATATTTTGCTAAATACTTAATATCAGGATAATGGTCAATCGGTTCCTTATTTTCTTCTTTTATTAAAAATAAATCTGTGTAAAAATTCATAATATTTTTGATATCCGTGCTTGTAACTAAAGGCGATACATAGATGACCGGTTTAGTGGTATTTCTAATTGGAATAGCTGAGATGATAAAATCAACACTCTCAATATTCACTTCATATAGCCTGTCAATCGGAGCAACTTCAATTACGCATAAAGCCGGTAAAACATGCTTCACTTTATTGGCAATGAGTTCCGATGTACCGATTCCATTTGGACACACAATTAATACTTTTTTATAACTTGAATTTCTTTCTAATGCTGCTTGGAAATGAACCATCATAAACGATACTTCATCTTCAGTTAAATGGACCTCAAATGCTTCTTCAATAATAGAGGTAACAAACCAGCTAACTCCCAACATCACTGAATATTCATCTTTTATCTCATTTAGTAAGGGATTCTTAACCGTAATACCCGTCCTCAATCTATAAATCATAGGAATGATATGAGAAACTAATCCTTCAAATAGTTTCCGATCATTTGATAAATCAACTTTCAGCACACTACTCATTTTCTGAATAATTTCATCAACAAGAGTAGAATATTCCTCTGTTATCAAGGATGGATTATAACTAGATTCAATTCCAATTGCGATTAAATATTGATTTAAGTAAATAATATCTTCAGTTGTAAAAGTAATGGATAATTCTTGAAATACATCATCTAAAATGTCTTTAGCCATTAAAAAGGTTTTTAGTTTTTTTACCTCATCGAATATAAGGCTATTCATTACTTCCGTATGATGTTTTTTCTTTGAAGCTCTATAGCAAAGAACTACTAAAGTATTAAATAAAGTGGTTAAATAATGCTCCGCAATTGGTTTGGCTGACTTTTTATCAACTTTGTTCACTATGCTAAGGGAAGTATTTACAATTTCACTTGGATAATACTGTTTTAATATATTCCCAAATTTTTCGGGTCCCTCAACATTATTTTCCACTTTAGATGTTTTTACTAATTCTTCATTAAATAACATCAAAGAATACTGAATTTGGGATTCTGTACCGGTAATATAGGTTCCCTTTTGATCCCCTTTAATCTTTACAGTGTGTCCGTTTAATTCGGATTGAATTTTCTCCATATCAGCAGCAATGGAGGACTTACTTACAAAAAGGAGTTCAGATAACCCTTCGTATGTTAGTACTTTTTCTTCAACCAACAACATTTTTGTAATTTGAATTTTTCTATCTAATGGGGAGAGTTCTTGAATCTCCTGATTTTCAAACTGAATTTTTAAATACTTTAGAACATCCAATTTTTCATTCATTTCACCACTAACTTTGATTCCAATGCTTGGTTTCTTTTTCAACATTAGATCAAAATTATTAATGAACTTTTCGATTACTTTTAAGTCGTTGTGAAGAGTTCGTTGAGAAACATTCATTATATCGGAGTAATATTTAACAGTCTTATATTCTTGATTACTTAGCATAGTTTTTATTAAATGGTATTGCCTTTTTGATAATTGAATCAATCTCGCACCTCCTTATCCTAATTGCTTTATCCCATTTAATATCAAAATTGAAAGATTGCCAACCCTTTGTTAGCGCTTACTTAACCTTATGTATTCATTTTATCATTTAAAATTTTTAAGTTAATAACAGGCTATTACAACATCATTGTTGCAATTTATATTATCTACACGAACGAGATAAAGATGTTATCATATTACTAAATTACAAAAAACAATATTTTAAAGGTGAGGATTGCCAGGATGGATACTATTTTATTTGATGTAGATGACACTTTATATGATCAATTGCAACCCTTTAAAAATGCGTTTAAAATGAGTTTGAGTCATTTAACTAATGCTCCAATTGAAGAACTGTATGTTTCCAGTAGAAAACATAGCGACACCTTATTTAATAAGAGTGAAGCTGGAACAATCACATTGATAGAGTTACATACCTATCGTATTATGACTGCTTGTAAGGAATTTGGAATTGAGATTTCATATAATGAAGCAATAGAATTCCAAAAAACGTATGAAGAACATCAAAAAAAAATCACATTGTTTCCTGAAATAGAAAGCCTACTGGAATTACTTAATAAAAAGGACAAACAACTTGGAATATTAACAAATGGTCCTTACCAACATCAATTAATGAAAATAAAACAGTTAGGACTCACTAAATGGATCCCTAAGGAAAATATTTTTATTTCTTCAGCAATTGGAAGTGCTAAACCAGATCCGCTTGCTTTTGAGAGTGTAGAAAAAAAACTCAACCTAAATAAGGTGAAAACAGTTTTCATTGGAGATTCTTTTGAAAATGATGTAATTGGCGCAAAACAAGTTGGATGGAATTCTATATGGATGAATCACCGAAAAAAAACTAAGCCCGGCAACACTTTTCATCCAGACAAAATTATTAGTACACCTAAAGAATTATTGGATTTCATTGATGGTTATCTTTAAGATTGTTATTATAGATTGAAATTCTACAGTGGGGGACCATTTTAATTTCCATCTTTCACGTTAAAAACATCAAAAAGAGAGGCTGCCCTCAGGACAGCCTCTTCCCTATTCGTTTCTCGACTTCTTTCGAATGCCTATCTTCCGACCTGCTTCTTTCGGAACCTCCATGTTTGTTTGTGCTTTTGAAAGCTCCTCGATGTTGATCTGAATCTCCTCTGGGAAAGGGGCTGTATGGCCGTCCTCCATGTTCATTCCCATTAGCATTTGCTCGCTTGTCGCAAGACGGTCCCCTTTTTCATTTTCCATCGTGAAAAAGACATGTAATCTTTTAGAATCATAGTCAAGAAGTTGGATGCTAACTTGTAGAGACTGTCCTTTATGGGCTTCCTTCAAATAGCATAAATGAGTTTCTAATGTAAAAATGGAGTACTTAACTTTCTCACGGAAGTCCTCATCAATTCCAACCTTCACCATAAACTGGTCTACAGCTATGCTAAAAAGAATCGCATAGGCAGAATCTGTCATATGACCGTTATAATCAATCCATTCCGGACGAACCGAATCGATTAATAGTGGATTTTTAACTTTCGTCATTGAGTTTCCTCCTTACACCTTCAGAGTTTATATTTTTCCGTTTAAGTTTGCTCCAGGCCAATATTTTTCTAGTAATTCTTGAAGTTCAACAAGGAAGTCATCACGACGCTGCTCGAGCTCAGAAATACTATGCCCCTCCGTTTGTTGTTCACATCCATTGATAACAGATTCGCTCAGTTCTTCTGTCAACTCAGGAGCGACAAGTTTTGTCCAAGGTAATTTCAATGCTGGTCCAAACTGAGCAAGCATATGTCTCATTCCTTGTTCACCACCGGCAAGGTGCAAGGTTAAAAACGGTCCCATTAATGCCCAGCGAAGTCCAGGTCCGTATATGATGGCCGCGTCGATTTCCTCTGTTGTTGCAACACCATCATTCACAAGATGAAGAGCTTCCCGCCAAATAGCTTCCATTAAACGGTCGGCAACATGTCCTTCAATCTCAGTTGATATGACGAGCGGCTTCATATTGATAGAATGATAGAATTGTTCTGCTACCTTTACGACCTCTGGGGAAGTCGCTTTTCCGCCAACAAGCTCAACTAATGGAACCAAATAGACTGGATTGAATGGATGTGCCACTATCACACGTTCCGGCCGAGCGCAGTCAGCTTGTAATGTACTTGGCATTAATCCCGAGGTACTGGAAGCAATAATTGCTTCTGGTTTCGCGAAGGAATCAATTTCGGCTAATAAGCTTCGTTTAATTCCTTCTCGCTCTGGGGCGTTCTCTTGAATAAGATCTGCATCTGCAACAGCGGTTGCCAAATCAGGTTCAAACGTTAACCGGTCTTTCGATGCTCCTGGGGCAATACCATGTTTTTCTATCGCTGGCCAAGCTTTATCAATGGCTGCTCGCATGCGAGCCTCCGCATTTTCTGCAGGGTCTGTAGCAACAACATCATAACCATTGGCGAGAAAACGACCAATCCACCCGTTGCCGATTACCCCTGTTCCAACTACTGTTATTTTTTTAATAGAATGATTATCCATATGAATCCGCCTTTCTATGATGGGTTTTTTAGGCCGAGGTGAACGCGTGCCTCTGCTGGTGTCATCGGTGCCACACCTAAGCTGCTCATGGCCGTAACGGCTTTTTCTACGAGTTGGGCATTTGTTGCCATAACTCCCTTATCAAGGTAAAGATTATCCTCAAGCCCTACGCGCATATTCCCACCTAGTAGCAAGGACTGAACCGCTACAGGTAATTGCATCCGCCCGATTCCAAACGCAGACCAATGCGCATTTTTCGGAAGTCGATCGCGCATGTAAAGCATTGTCTCTGCGTCTGCGTCTGCTCCCCAAGGAATGCCTAGACAGAATTGGAACATTGGATCTCCGTCAATTAAGCCTTCCTTAATTAATTGATTGGCAAAGCGAAGATGTCCTGTATCAAAACACTCCAATTCAGGCTTAACCCCACTTTGCTGAATCAACTTGGCTTGTCTGCGAAGCCAGTCGGTTGTACTAACATAAAGCTGGTCACCAAAATTAACACTTCCACAATCAAGCGTACAGATTTCAGGTAGCAATTCACCAATTGGTTCGTGCCGTTCTTCTGGTGTTTGCATATCTGTACCTGGTCCGCCAACCGTTGGATCTTCTTCACTAGGAATCCAGTCACCGCCACCTCCAGAAGTTAGATTGATAATCACGTCTGTTTCCGATTCACGGATTCGTGCCACAACTTCACGGAAAAGCGCTGGATCATGGCTGATTCCTCCCGTTTTCGGGTCACGCACATGAATATGTGCAATCGTTGCTCCCGCTTTGGCTGCATCAATAGCTGATTTCGCAATCTCCTCGGGGGTTACTGGTACATATGGACTTTTCTTTGTCGTATCTCCAGCACCCGTGACGGCACTTGTTAAGATGGTTTTTTTAGACATTTTGACTCCTCCTTCTATAAATTTAATAGGCTGTTTTCGTAAAGATTATTGTTAAAATTGTAAAAATCTTAAAGCCGATTTTTACTACCTAAAGCCGATTTTAACGCAAGATAAGCTATTTCGTACGTTATAGGGGGTTGCACGCTCTTTTCTCATAATTAAAAGGCTACTTTGTAGTGAAACAAAGCTTAATCCAACCTATTTTGTATCCAAGAGCAACAATGTTTGAGAAAATAGTCATAAAAAAAGAGAAAAGGGCATTAGTATCCATTTTCTCTTTTAAAACTCTTATCCTTCATCAATCTTTCTCTGGCTTCGGAATATGGTTAAAGATTTCTCCACTCTCAAAGAATTCTACTAACTGCGCTAACCATTGGTAGTAATTCAACCATTCTTTTGTTTCTATTAACAAAGTATTGATTTTCTTCTCTGTTTCTTCATTAATTGTTTCATTTTCCAATATAGCCGTTAATTCTGCGGATAGTTTTTTCTCAAACATCTTATTTTTATTGATTGCTTTCCGCCAGTTCGATGTAAACAATGAAATGAAAGTTTGGTAATAATCCTGTTCGACATTATAAAGATCTTTGCGAATTCCTTTTTCAAATACCTTTTCCGCAATATTTAGATCCACCATTTCCCGGACAACTTGACTCATGCGTGTCTTGCTCATTCCTGTAGCTTCAGATAGCTCATCAAGTGTCATGGCCTTCCTATTCATATAAATAATCCCTAATACTCGACCGACAGTTGTGGAGACTCCATAGGTGTGCATATTATCGGCGATCTTTTCTACAAACTGGTCTTCTATATTCTTGAGCTTATTTAATGGTTTTTCACTCAAAAGAATCACCCTTCCAAATACCATGTCTGTGTCAATGTACCATATTCAGGCAGCGATATGGAAATGAGGATTCCAGAGAAAAACAGGCGAAATAAGGAGGATTTTTAAGGAATCCACAACTTAAACTTTGTACAATAAAAAGTTTACGTGAATATCATATAATTTATGCAGTTTGTAAACTTTTTATTTTACAAATGTTATATTATACTAGAGCAGTGTTGAAAATTGACGGAAATATTTAGTCTCTTTCATTCGATAGAAATTTGGAGGTGCCATATAATGCTGAAATTTGATCATGTTTCTAAAGTATATAAGGGAGGAAAAAGAGCGGTTAATAATCTCACATTAGAGTTTGAACAAGGAGAATTTATCTGTTTTATCGGGCCAAGTGGTTGCGGGAAAACAACGACAATGAAAATGATTAACCGTCTTATCGAGCCAAGTGAAGGCGGGATTTATATTAATGGAGAAAACATCATGGACAAAGATCAGGTCCAACTAAGAAGAGAAATTGGGTATGTGATTCAGCAAATTGGGTTATTTCCACATATGACCATTCAAGAGAACATTGCACTCGTTTTAAAATTATTAAAATGGCCGGAAGAAAAGCGCCGCGCGCGGGCTCTTGAGTTATTGGACTTGGTTGATTTAACACCTGATTACCTTGAAAAGTACCCACATGAACTAAGTGGTGGGCAACAACAACGTATCGGGGTTTTACGTGCACTAGCCGCAGACCAATCACTCATTTTAATGGACGAACCTTTTGGAGCGCTCGATCCGATTACTCGAGATTCCTTACAGGAAGAGTTTAAAAAGCTTCAAAAGAAATTGGGTAAAACGATTGTTTTTGTTACCCACGATATGGATGAAGCCCTTAAATTGGCTGATAGAATCGTCATCATGCGGGATGGTGAGCTCGTACAATGTGATACACCGGATGAAATTCTCCGTAATCCAGCTGATGAATTCGTCGAAGAATTCATCGGAAAAGACCGTCTTGTACAAGCAAGACCGAATATTCAAACGGTGGAACAAATCATGAATTCAACTCCTATCACAATTACAGGTGATCGAAGCTTATCTGAAGCCATTCAGATCATGAAACAAAAACGCGTGGACTCCCTACTTGTCGTGGATGACCAGCGTGTCCTTCAAGGCTATATTGATGTAGAACTCATTGATCAGAAGCGGAAAAAAGCCAATCTCGTAAGTGACATTGTCACCCCTGCCTTTACCGTGGAGCAAGGGACACTTGTGCGCGATACCGTTCGTAAAATTTTAAAAAATGGAATGAAGTATGTTCCAGTCGTGGATCAAGAGCAACGTCTTATTGGAATTGTCACACGAGCGAACCTTGTTGACATCGTTTATGATTCCATCTGGGGCGAAGATGACATCGCACTTTAAAAGGGAGGCGAAATAGATGGATGCATTATTACAATTTTTTAGTAGTTACGGAAGCGAAATGTTATATAAAACGTGGGAACACTTATATATTTCCTTTATTGCTGCATTATTAGGAATTATCGTTGCTGTTCCGCTAGGAGTTATGCTCACTCGTTTTTCTAAGGGAGCAAGCATCGTGATGGGAATCCTAGGCATTATTCAAACTTTCCCAAGTTTTGCGATTTTAGCCTTCTTTATCCCACTTTTAGGGGTTGGGAAAACCCCTGCAATTATTGCTTTATTTTTCTATTCAGTCCTACCCATCTTGAGAAACACCTATACAGGAGTTAGTGGCGTCAAAAAGAGTTTGCTAGAAGCAGGCAAAGGGATGGGTATGACTGGATGGGAACAAATTCGGTACGTTGAGATTCCGCTTGCCATACCGGTTATTATGGCTGGTATTCGCTTATCGACGGTTTATCTTATTGGCTGGGCGACATTAGCTGCTTACATTGGAGCAGGCGGCCTTGGAGATTATATTTTCAGTGGTCTTAGCCTTTATCAGCCTGAATTTATTCTTGCTGGTGCGATTCCAGTAACAATCTTAGCCTTACTAGTCGATTTGCTTTTAGGAAAAATTGAAAATTGGATTACCCCAACAGGAATGAAGAAAATGAAAGAAGCTGCTTAGGAAGGAGAAACAGAAATGTTGAAAAACAACCGTTTACTAATCATTTTAGCACTTTCAGTGTCTGTCTTTATAAGTGGCTGTGCTCTTCCAGGTTTAAGTGGCCCTGCAAAAAACACCATTGCGGTTGGAACGCTTGGAACCTCTGAGTCACAAATAATGGGCAACATCGTGAGGCTTATGATTGAGCACTATACAGATGCACAGGTGGAAATGGTCAATAATTTAGGATCCTCCATTGTTCAGCATAAAGCCATGATGAATGGCGATGTAGATATTACTGCAACACGTTATACCGGGACAGATCTTGCCGGCGCATTAGGGATGGAACCAGTAAACGACCCTGCTGAGGCATTAGAAACTGTTCAACGAGAATTTCAGGAACAGTTTGACCAAACCTGGTTTGATTCATATGGGTTCGATAATTCTTATGCTTTTACAGTAACAAGAGAAATGGCGGAAAAACATAACTTAGAGACTGTATCCGATTTGGAACCACTCGTCTCAGACTTAAAGTTCGGGGTAGATAACGCTTGGTTAAAACGAAAAGGCGATGGATACGAAGGCTTCGTCGAGGAATATGGTTTCCGCTTTGCCAAGGCCTTTCCAATGCAAATAGGTCTTGTCTACCAAGCAGCCGCAAACGGAAAAATGGATGTCGTCCTTGCTTATACCACTGACGGTCGTATCAAGTCCTTTGATTTAAAGGTGCTAAAAGATGACAAACATTTCTTCCCTCCGTATGATACTTCCCTTGTTGCACGGAATGACGTTCTAGAGAAACATGAAGGGTTAAGAGAAGCTATTCAGAAATTGTCCGGTAAAATTGATACCGAAAAAATGCAGGAATTGAATTATGAAGCAGATGGGAAAATGCGGGAGCCCTCTGTTATTGCGAAAGAATTTTTACAAGAAAACAATTACTTTGAAGGTTAGGAGGGCGTTTCATGGAAACCATTAATGAAATCTGGTACTACTATACACAAAATGGAGCCTATGTGTGGGAACAATTCTTTCGTCATTTCCTAATGTCTGCATATGGAGTATTGTTCGCAGCAATTGTCGCTATTCCTTTAGGGATTCTTATTGCCCGGTATCATAGATTAAGTCCTTGGGTCATGTCGCTTGCTAATATTATCCAAACTATTCCCGCCCTAGCAATGTTGGCCGTACTCATGCTCGTGATGGGTCTTGGGACAAATACAGTCGTATTTGCCTTATTCCTCTATTCCCTATTACCTATTATTAAAAATACGTATGCAGGAATTCGAAACGTCGATCAGGCTTTGCTTGAATCCGGAAAAGCAATGGGCATGACCAAATTCCAGGTCTTACGGATGGTTGAATTACCGCTTGCGATGTCCGTTATCATGGCCGGGTTACGTACAGCCCTGGTTATTACAATTGGGATTGCCACCATCGGTACCTTTATCGGTGCAGGTGGATTAGGAGATATCATTCTTCGTGGAACGAATGCAACGGATGGGACAGCCATTATTCTTGCTGGTGCCATTCCTACTGCATTCATGGCCGTCATCGCCGATGTTGGGATGGGTTGGATTGAACACAAGTTATCCCCAACTAAGAAGCGCAAAAATGTACTCCAAAATAAGGTAGAAGAAAAGCCAGCTTTATAGAAACTGCATGAGAAAACAAATCCATCCTGAAAAATTCCGGGATGGATTTTTCTTAAAATGGTGGGGACATACTCCCCTTTTCAATTCAAGGAGGGACATGTAATGGAGCTTCAACAAATTCTTTTAGAAAAAAACGTACCCTGCAAAATGAGGGACGGCGTGACTCTTTATAGCGATATCTATCGTCCGCATCGAGAAGGGAAATTCCCTGTTCTGCTAACGCGTTTGCCCTATAATAAGGATTTACCTTTATATTCGCACCGCTATCTTGACACGAATCGACTTGTACAAAATGGATACATTGTCATTGTTCAAGACGTAAGAGGACGTTTTAACTCTGAAGGCGACTTTTATCCGTTTATGTACGAGGCAGAGGATGGTTATGATACGGTAGAATGGGCCGCGAACCTTCCCGATTCTACGGGAGAAGTTGGGATGTTTGGGTTGTCTTATTATGGATTTACGCAGTTATTAGCTGCCACAGAACGCCCTCCACATTTAAAAGCAATTGCCCCTGCCATGACCTTGACAGACTGGCGCAATGATTCTGTCGAGAATAATGGCAAGTATATGGTCGGGTCAACTGAAACTTGGGCATTAGAATCTGTAGCTCCTGATCAAATTCGTAGAAAGTATCAAGACACGGAACAATATAACTCCATGATGATGAAAATGGCACAATATTACAACGAGTTAGAGGATTGGTACCAGTATAAGCCTATGAAGGATTGGCCTCCGCTTAAAGAATTGGGCGTTGCAGAGTTTTTCTACGATTTTATTCAAAATCGTTTGACGACGGAACAGTACAATAAAATGAGTATTAGTGAAAAGTTCGAGAAAATTGATGTTCCTGCCTATCATATTGCAGGCTGGTATGATAATTTTTTGAATACAACAATTCACAATTTTTCTGAACTAAGCAAAAAGAGGAATGGCCACCTACAGAAGTTAATAGTTGGTCCTTGGGCGCATGGGGTGTTTCAATCCGTCTTAGGAGAACGAAACTTTGGCGTTCACGCCTCTGCCGATTGGATTGATTATAAGGAAGATTTAACAGGACTTCATATTCGCTGGTTCAACCATTGGCTCAAAAATGAACCAGACGGCTTTGAAGAAGAGGCTCCGATTAAATTATTTGTTATGGGTATTAATGAGTGGCGAGATGAATTCGAATGGCCGTTAGCAAGAACAGCCTATACCCCCTTCTATTTACATAGTAATGGAAACGCAAATTCACGCTTTGGAGATGGAAGCTTAAGTGTAGATCAACCGTTGAGCGAAAAAGAAGACAGCTTCATTTATGATCCCTCTAAGCCTGTTCCAACAAATGGCGGCGGAACCTTATTTACTGGGACCAATACAACCGGCCCATTAGATCAACGGGAGCTTGAGGAACGAGAAGATGTGTTGGTATATTCAACCGACACTTTGACAGAATCGCTTGAGGTAACAGGACCGGTAAAAGTAAAACTCTGGGTTAAAACCGATGTGCTGGATACAGATTTTACCGCAAAACTCGTTGATGTTACACCCGAGGGGAAAGCGATTCATTTATTAGATGGAATTACTCGTGTGACGTATCGCGATGGGGATAAGCAAGCTGAGAACATCGTAAATCAAGTAGTAGAAATAGAAATTGATTTATGGGCAACAAGCAATGTGTTCCTTACTGGGCATTCTATTCGTTTAGAAATTTCATCAAGTAACTTCCCTCGTTATGACATGAATTTAAATACAGGAAAAACGATGATGGACAGCACCGAAATGAAAATCGCCACCCAAACCATTTATCATCAAGAAGACTATCCATCGCATATCGTTTTGCCGATTGTAAAAAAACAAAAGATTTAGGTAAGTAGGAATCCGTTTCATTCAAAACTTATTGAACAATCTCCAGCTAATTAAATGTAAAACGCTGTTGGTTTTTAACTCAACAGCGTTTTTACATTTCCTTTTATTCACCTAGCCGTGAAGCTTGTTCTTAAACTAGTACTATAGTAGGCTCATTCACCCAAACTTAGTTCATAATGATAAAATTGTTCATCTCGTCTATATCCATTTTTCTCATATAATCTTTGCGCGGGCAGATTATCAGGTACTGTACTCAGACTAATACTGTTTGCACCTGTTGCAAGTGCGTAGTCTTTTGCTTTTTGTAAGAGCTTTTCTCCGACTCCTTGTTTTCTCGCTTCTGCGGCTACGTATAAATCATTTAATATCCATGCTCTTTTCATCGATATTGATGAAAATGTAGGATAAAGTTGAGTAAACCCTACGTACTTTTCTTTATCCTTTACGACAAATATAACAGAATCTTTGCTTTCAATCCGTTTTTTTATGTACAGCTGGGCACCCTCTAAATCCGACTCTTGCTGATAAAAGATCCGATATAAATTAAATAAATTCGACACCCCAGCTAAATCAGTTATTGTAGCTTGATAAACCTCCACTCATAACTCCCCCTATTCATTCATACATTTTACTATTCGTTTATTTTACACAAATTTTCAATTTATTTATAATCAATTTTTAGATGTTTTACCCACAGTACGATTAACTGACTCATATTTGTAAAATTTTTAATAAAACTTTCATAAAAATACACAAATCGACAAAATTCAGTTAAGCTATCTAGTAAAATAGTAGTAAATGTTTTTTTATCATGTAAAATAAATGTAAATAAGATTAAGTGAAAAGTAGCAGAAAGTCGAATAGGTGGGAAAAGGATATGGGAAACACTGTCAATCAACCCGTTGAAGATATGAATCGGTCACGGGAAAAATCAGTTAAATGGTTTAAAAGCTGGAAGTTTTACACAATCACTTTTATCGCTGTGGCACTCGTATTGGCGGCAATTAGCTATTATCAAGCAACCCATTTTAATGCTGATGTTACCATTAATGGTGTCAAAGTTAGTGGTCTTACTGCCGAAAAGACTCTAGAAACGTTACAAACAACAACCATGAGTAACGAGATTTATGTTGGCGATGAACAAATTATAGATGGCAAAGATACACAAATGGAATTTTCAGAAGAGGATTTGCCTAAGGTAAAGAAACTGTTAAAAGACCAGTGGACATTTTTCCCTTCATTTAAGACAAGAAGTATTACCTTACTGCCTAGCACACCGGACCCCTATCGCAGCGAAGGATTGAAGAAGGAACTTGAACAGAAACTCGCTTCCTTAAATCAAGATTTAACAGCTCCTGTAAATGCAGAGGCGTCACTAAAAGACGGGGAAATTATCGTCTCCGAGAGTAAGGATGGAAAGCAATATGATGTTGCAGGTCTTCTAGAAGAATACGAAAAACAAGGATATACAAGTGAAATCCGTCTGAACTCGGCATACCTCCTTCCTGTTAAAGAAGATAGTGAAATCATTCAAGACCAAAAGAATAAAATTCAAGCACTTCTTGACCATACCGTTAACTATCAGGTACAGGATAAAGTACATTCTTTAAAGGGCAGCGACCTTATTAAAAACGCCTCGCTAACAGAGGAGATGCAGATTACGATTGACAACTCAGACATTATCAAGGAAAAAATAGCTGAGATTAATGATGCTCAGTCCACTTTAGGGAAAGATTTTAACTTTAAGACTCATTCAGGTGGAATCATATCTGTGAAAGGAAAAGGTTATGGCTGGGCACTTGATGTTAAGAAAGAAACAGCCCTTATTAAAGAAGCTTTTGAAAAAGGCGAAGAAACCGTTTCCGCTGCAAATATTTCCGGAAATGGCTGGAGCGGTGAGGGATATGGCTATGATACGCTCACAAACAATGGGATTGGTGATACGTATGCGGAAGTATCCATTGCTGACCAACGGATTTGGCTATATAGAGATGGAAAGCTAGTCCTTACAACGAATGTCGTTACAGGTAAACTTAGTACCGGTGAAGGAACTTCACCAGGCGTATGGTATATTCTCTATAAAAGAACACCATACACCCTTAAAGGCAGTGCTGTAGGCAATCCCGATTATGAGGTTGATGTATCTTATTGGGCACCATTTACAAACAGTGGTCAAGGGTTCCACGATGCTAGTTGGCGAGGAAACTGGAGCGGCAATGCCTTTGTGAATGCAGGTTCCGGAGGTTGTGTCAATGTCCAACCTGGTATGATGAAACAGGTGTATGATAATCTTAGTACTTACCAACCTGTTGTTGTCTATTAGATTGTAATAAAATCGCAAGCGTCCCGTTAAGCATGTATGGACTGTAGCACTAAGACTAAGATAAAGAAATAAGTCGTTCGTGTTTGACTTAATCTGAGGTTAAGAGATATTACACTAGTCGCTTGGAGCTGGAGCTGGAGCCTGAGGTGAAAGCAGAAAATGATTAACATTATACAAAAATCAGGAGATCATGATTGATCTCCTGATTTTTTTGTGATGATAGTGCTGCCCGCTATCCAGTATAAAATATATCGTGGAGTCCTTTAACACTACAACCGTCCCTTTTCCTCTACCTGTGCTAATAATTTGTTTAACCGCCCCAAGTGGAAAGTATAGTCTACAATTGAAGATGTGATGATCATTAGCCGCAGTTTTTGCTCTTTATCATGATTATAAATAGCAAGGACCTTTTCAAAGAATTCCCCACTATCATTCAGGATTAGATTATCATGTTCTTGTTCCCTTATCTTTCCTTGATATTTTAATAATAAAAATTCATGGTAATTAACTAGCTGTTCGATATGATAATCAAATAATTGGTTTTCTTCTTTGCTGGTTTTGCTTTGAAAATAGTGCTCTTCAATATTCTCTAAAAGCTGTTCCCCTTGTTGCAATGTTTTAAGCATCTGCTTGAAGACCACTATTTCTCTTGCATTCATTTTATTTACGTTCCCTAATTTTCCCCTTTCTTCATCAAAGAGAAGAAATTGATCTGCTAATTTTTCTATATCCTTCTTTAATCTCTTACTTTGCTCTTGAAACGATGTTTCGGTCATTTCATTTGAAACCGCCGTCCGAAGCAATAAGGACATGTTTTGAAAAGTGGTTTGAACGTTTACAAGAAACTTTTCTTTGTATTTAGGTGGCAAAATGGTCAGATTCACAAGCATAGCAGAGCCTGTACCCACCATAATAATCAAGAAGCGGTTTAAGGTAAACAGTAAATCCTCATTTCCAGGGGCACTCATAATCGCCAACACCGTAACAAGTGTCGTGGGAATTGTATTATCCATTTTTATTTTCAAGCTTAAAGAAATCACCAGAATAATTACAAGACCAATGGTAATCGGGTTATCCCCTAGGAAAGTAATGGCAAAAAGGGCAACCGCGGCCCCGAGTGTATTGGTCAACACTTGATCTAGCATTTGTTTCCAGGTCCGATAAATAGAAGGTTGAATCGTAAGTGTTGCCGCTAGCGCTGCAAAAATGGCAGGTTCCAATTGAAAGGCCGAACATAGATATAATGCCAATGTTACAGCTATCCCAGTTTTTAAGATCCGTGGCCCAATGGTCACTTTTTACCCCCTCATTCTAATTACATTTTAAATAGTAAATATATATCACATTATGTACTAATCACTCATCATAACCGGTATAGTCTTATTAAATCATATCCGAGCATATATAAAAAGAAGCGAGATACCTAGTCTTTTGCTAATAAAAATAGCCCAGCATTTCAACTTGAACTGGGCTATTTTTATTACATATTTAGTTAAAAACAATTAATTATAACTTGGGTTACGCTAGCTGCATCGTTGTAATGCAAGTGTCGTCCCCTTCAAATGTGGAGAATTCTAACTCCGCCGCTTTTCCTTCTTGCTTTATCGTTACCTGATACGTTTTATCACGTGGTAGCCACAAATCGATAAAACCATTTGCCTGAGAAGTTACTTTTTCGTTTAGAATGACGTTGCCAGCATCGTCTTCAATTAAAACATCAAACTCTTCTTCAACTAATTCACCTTGACAACCTGTCAAGCTATGAGTTTGTCAAGGGTGGGTAGAATCAATATACGGGGCGATTGAAACAAAAAATTCATCTTCAGGTAAATCATATGTTACCTGGCTCTCATCGCTGTTCGTTACGATTAGCTGATGGGAATTAATAGCAGCCTTTTGATCTTCTATATTCCCTACACTATAATCATTCACTAATTTCTTTATGTCTTGCACTTCATTTGGTGCTGCTGTTTCTGGTTCTGCTGTTACATTGCTTTCGTCGTTGGACGCACAACCGGCTAATAGCATCGAAGCAGCCAAACCAACTGCAAAGATTGTTCGTTTCATTTCTAGTCACCTACCTGAAACTCTTATTTTCTACTCTCTTATTGTATAATTTTATAGCGGATTTTCAAGTGAATCCATTCACAATCTAGCATTTTTTCAGTGAGATTCTACTAATTTTAACAAAATTGTCACCTTGTTAATCAAGTAAA
Organism: Mesobacillus maritimus; assembly: GCF_044803185.1. Taxonomy (GTDB): domain Bacteria; phylum Bacillota; class Bacilli; order Bacillales; family Cytobacillaceae; genus Mesobacillus_B; species Mesobacillus_B maritimus_B. The sequence continues at coordinate 1,323,723 of NZ_CP085225.1, read as the reverse complement.
AAAGCAAGAGAGCAGCTGTTTATCACTGGTACTATTTCTTATTTTTACGTTTTAACAAACACCCTCTAACGCCCACTGCCAAAACTAGCTGTGGATAGGAGCCCTGTCCCAATACTTCCTCACCGGGCAATCTTTTTATATGTCTCGTCATCACAAATCACAAACATTTTCGCATCCATCGGAATTTCTTCATTATGGCGGCGAGCTATGTCCATATTGCTTCCATCTGAGATTAAAATCGCTCCATGTTCGAATAATTCCATTGCTGCGTCCTTATAAGTCACCCAATGAGGCTTTTTCCGTATCTCATATAAATTTTCCCCTTCTGTTTTGCTAAGTAGCTGTTCAAATAACTTGCTCGAGCCATGATGGATGGCCGCCTGGGCCATTAATCGTGAAAGGGAATCATCAGAAAGGATAAATTCATCCACATTTGCGTGTTCAAATAAGGCCATGTGTTTTTCTTTTTTAATTTCCACAACCGTATAGATGCTTTTTTGATGTTTTTTGGATAAATGCTCGACCCGTGAGGCAATTAATAAGGTTTTCCCATCTGCATATTCAGAGTGGTTGTTCTCCTCATCTGAAAAAACCGCAACCGATTTTGCTTGAAGAATATTGGCTTTCATCAAAACTTCCTCTTCAGCTGGATTGCCACTTATAAAGTGAACCTTGTCATGCTCAAGTGGAGAGCGACTGGCATGGTCCACAACGACCACATCACATTTTTCACCACTATGTAATATTTCATCTAAGACATTTTCCAGTTTATCTTTTGAAGAACCGATCAGAATATAATGGTCCTTTCCTCCATATTTCAATTTCCCTTCCTCCTTAAGCCTGCGATATAACGTAAAACTTTCAAACAGCTTACCGACAAGGATTCCCATGGCACCGATGCCAAAGGTATAGATTAGCAACATGGTAAATATTTTCCCAAAATCAGTGCTTGGATAAATATCTCCATAGCCTACTGTCACAAGTGTTGTCATGGTCCACCAAAGTGCATCAAGAAAACGCGGAAACGTCTCGGGTTCAATTGACCTCATTAAAAGACTGCTCAAAAGAATCATCAAAACAGCAATGAAGAAAGCATGCCAAATTTTTATCTTTACCAACCTTGATAGAATTCTAAATATGATTCCCATTATTTCTCCTCTTTTCTCCTCCCTATATTAGTGATGTCTAGCTAATATCCCAACAAAATCCTTCCCTACATATCCTCTAACCCCACAGGCAAATAATAAGAAAGATTATTCGTAATCCTTTCCCCTACTCTAAAACCGATGGCGGCAGCATGGCCATTAAGCAAAAAACTTCCAATCAGGAGATTACCGGTTTGTTTCCCCTTTGTGCTCATAAAACGGATAGAAGGAAGTTCCACATATTTCTGGTAAATTGGCACATAGTTTGTATAGTTTTTTTGCGAATCTTGCAAACTAAGTTCCCCGTTCTCATTAAATATCTCAATTGTGTCGCCTTCCCGCCCAAAGGATGGCTTTTTTACAAAAGCTAGATTTGAATGAAGAAAGTAGTCAGGTTCAAAAAAAGTAGGCAAAAAGTATTCCTGAATCCATTCGTGTTCTTCATTGGTAAAAAAGGCATGCTTTTCTTCATGTAGCCCCCAAATGATGGCTTGGACCGCTTTGTTTTGCAGCAAGAATGCAGACGGTGGATTGATTACCATCAACATGCCTGATTCGACCAACTCTAGCAACCATAAGCCAATTTTATTCCCTGCCTCATCTTCGTCCATAATCAAGTTTTCAATCGGGAACGTTTGCCGATATAAAATATCAATTTTACTTCCGGCTCCATCGTAGAGTCCCTCCCCTTTTACAATTTCCAATTGATGAAGCGGCACAAATCTTGATGGAAGGTCAGCTAATTCTTGAAGGTACCGGACTGTTTCGCGGTCTTCCTCGTTGTCTTCATGTGCGGTAAAAACAATATAGGGTTTTGGCTTTCTGATTTGCTTCGCACATTCGTTGATACTAAGTCTAACCGCGTACCCAAGTCTCTCAGCCATCGCTGCATTCGGATCCTCCATTTGAAATTCGCTACAAACCAGACTATTTATTAAAAATAACTCTTTTATAAATGTAGGAGTATCAGAGTTAATTTCAATACACTTAAAGCCTGTCTCTGTTCGAATCAAGTCAAGTCGAGCAATGACACTTTCAAAGGGTAAAGACTGCAATTTTAAGAACGAAAGAGACTCTACGGGAAAGCCCATTTCCACTAGAGTCTCATCCGGGACCTCTCTTAACAGCGTAGCAACCTTAAAGAAAATCCTGCCAATCCGATCAGTTGCTAGGCGAATCTGATCTACCTCACTTTTCCCAATCCTTGCGATGTCGTATAGAGCGTATTCTTCCCCATACATATCTGACCAAAAATTCTTTATTTCCCTATAAAATTGTTGTCTTTTTTCATGATATGGTAAGGAAGGCATGTTACATCTCCCCAATATTTTTTACATAAATCACATATACACTACGATCCTCATCAATTTCAGTGGAGGTCATCTCCATCTGCCCGATTCCAGGAACATCCACAATATCCTTGAGAAGGTAGCGTATGATATCAAAATGGGTTTCGCAAGGGAGTACCGCGAGCTGCTTATAGTTTTCTTCTTCCCTAAATCTACGAAACTCGATATGAAGCCCTTTCCCGCGGTAATTTCCCTCGTCTAGGACGGTGACGTTTTTTCCAGCATCCTCAATTACGAGGATATCCTCATCCTCCATCATTTCATTGGAGATTAACTGGTACTGTCTGCCCCTCATAATAAAATAAGTACAAAGCTGCCTCGCGTAAAGCTCATCCACCCCTACTTCTGGAGTGATATATTCGTAGAAAGGTTCGTGTCCGCCCTTTCCATCATGAATAAAATAGGTCAGTTTCTTCATTCTACACCTCTTTTACGGACGTTTGTAGGACCATGAATCAGTAAGACAAACATTTAGCCACAATCCAGCCAATCGAAAGGGATAAGGTAAACAACATAATCCCGACTGCTCTGTTGTCTTCCTCAATCGCTTTGGAAATACTAAACCGAATGGTAAGAAGCTCCGCAAGGATGAAGACAATAATTTGCGAGATAATCCCGATTACACCCCAAATCGCCATATCTAATAGAGAAATAGAATATTCTGCTGCTGCCCCGAGGACGATCGCAAGTCCAACTATTTTGCCCCCCAACGACATAGCTGCTGCCTGGTTTTTTTGTGAAATTAACTTGAATTCTTTCACTTTTGTTGTTGTGATTTCAAACAAAACGGTTCCCACTACTAATAAAAGTACTGCCAACCCTAAATAAGAAGCAAAATTCATATATAAGTTCACTATTAATCCCCCTCTTTCATTTTATTAACCGCCGTAGCTTTTTGAGCCGCTTCCAAAGCCCGAGCTCACCTTACTCGAATTTCTGGATGTTCCAGTTGAACTGATGCCTTTGAAGGTTGAACTATTTTTATAGCTAGAATAACTCTTACTTTTATAAAGTAGGGGCTTACTAGAATAGTATCTTCCACCATGATAATAATGTCCGTAGTATCCTGAATCTGAATCTTCACATTCCCAAACACCATCATCCAAATCCCATTCCCACTCTGCGCAATCCTGGTCGTCCGGAGCAGGTGGTATGTCTGCCGCAGCATATGGATCCGAGGAACCGCAACCTGCTAAACCAAGCATTAGTGCTGTTGAAGAAATCCCTGCCATCACTTTTTTTGTTTTATTCACTTCTTTCCCCCCTCAACTCGTTGTTCCCCTGTACGTAACATTCAAATAACGCAAAAAATTTCCCAGCTATCTCCATTATTGTATTTGAATCCTTTCCTATTTAACAGGGGAAAAATAATTTTTTTCAAATAATGGCAAAAAAGTGGGCAGCTATATTTAACATATCCCCCCTATAAAATAACCATAAAAAAAGCAAAAGGGTTCCCCCTTGCTCCTTACATTCTATTATTCACCTGGAACTGTTTTACAGGTTGTAGTTTCTAATAAGATAACGTCCTTCCCACCTAAAATAAAGAAGCAAACAAAAGAAGAATCCCTGAAAAACGCCAGGGACTCTTCTTGTTCTTAATTCACTATTCTATCTGAATGGTTACTGGTTTCATCATTTTTACTTCCACTAATTCTCCTGATCCTTTTGAGTAATAGATTTTAGGGGTAAAAGTTAAAGAAGTAGCATTTGGGTCAATGGAGTAGATGGTTGTTCTCCATTCATTTGAAGCTCCCTCATTATAACTAACCCCACCATTCCCATTCAGTTGATAAACATTACCGAGATTATCTTTAGCTTCACCACCCATTTCAATCGAAACAAATGGCCAATTTTGTAAAATTGATTTTTCTACATAAAAATTGTACCGTAATACAGTAGCCATTTCCGAATGCTCAAGCGACTTCATCACTAATGTTAGCCCGTCCTGTGAAGTGTATTGATCCAATAGCTGTATATTTGTTGGTAATTGATTTAGGGTAAATTCAAAGTTCCAATCACCTTTAATCTCTGTGTTCATTTGAAAATCTCCGAATGCGGCAGGCTCCCATTGAACAAGTACCTCTTCTGGACTTTCACCGTTAAAATGAGGGGTCACCTTCTCAATTCCTACATAGGTCGTATCATTGATTCTTTCAATGGAACCCGTACCACCAATCCCACTCGCTGGTTCTACATTAATAAATCCTTCTGCTCGAGGACGATCACCTAGCTCCGCTTCGGTTTGAATCGCATACGTCAAAATGATGTTCGTGCCATCATAAACCGCATTTTCAATCATAACGTCAAGCCCATTACTCGATTGCACTTGATTTACAATCGTAGCAAACTCTTCATACGTTTTTGGCAGGACATCTTCTTCAAAGTAAGTTAAAATGCTTTGAACAAATGGAAGTTGATTCGCAATCGCTGGGAAAGTGATGAAACTGGCGGTTGCAACACTTAGTCCAAGAAGGACAGCGGCAGCAAAATACCGTACATTGAAACGCTTTTTCCTCTTGCTTTTAGATAAAACATGTTTTTTTATCTTTGTTTTTTGTTCCGTTGTTAAAGGCTTCGGTTCTATTTCATTGGTATCTAGATCAAGCCAATCTTTAAAATCCTGACTCATAGAAATCGCTCCTTCAATTGTGTGTGTTGAGCTAATTTTTTCTTTCCCCGATATAATCGATTCTCCACTGCAGGGATTGATAGGTTAAGAGCCTCTGCTATTTCAGCAGAGGTTAAATGAAGGGAATATTTCATCATGAAAATATCACGGTCCATTTCTGCTAAAGTACTAAGTGCGAGCAACAATGTATTTCTATCTTCCTTTTTTAATAAGTGCATCTGTACATCTTCATGGTTTGAATGTTCATGAAGCTTTTCGTCGCTTTGCTCACGTGCTCGTTGTTTCTCCAATTTGCGAAAACGATCAATCGCTTTGTATTTTGTCACCATTCCAATCCATTTTTTAAAATCCTCAGGTTTTCCCTTAAATTGACTGGCACTTTGCCATATGGTTAAAAATACATCATTGATGCATTCATCGATTGCCTCAGTGCTAATGTTAGATAAAATTTTGTAACAAATCGCATGAACAAAAGATGAATATTTTTCGATCACATATTCCAGTGCAGCTTCATCCTGTTTTTTTAATCGTTTAATAAAATTCGTCTCATTACACTTCATTTTTTGTCTCCTAATTTTGTTTGAAAAAGCTTTTTCATTAACTATATCGAATGATTGAAACCAAAACTCTCAAACTTTTATTTTTTTATTTCTGTAAAGGAAAAAAACCAGCACTAAAAAACTGCACTCCAATTGTTAGACCGTTTCTAACAATTGGAGTGCAGTTTTATTGTTTTCTCTCGGTTCATGTTACAAAATAAGGAAACTCATTTCCACTTACCTCATCTCAATCATTCTTTTCTATATTAACTTCTTTAATCTGGTTGATACTGATACTTTCCCAAGTCAATCACTCCGTTCAGGCCAACCTTAATGCCTTCACTTTCAAGGGACAAAAGCTGGTCATGATAGGATTCGTCATCCTGCAATGCGATTTGGCCCTTGCTATTAACAACACGGTGCCACGGGAGCTGGTGCTTCTTGCTCATCGAGTGCAACACACGCACCACTTGACGGGCAGCACGCGGACTTCCAGCCACTTGCGCAATTTGACCATACGTCATCACTCGACCTTCAGGGATATTCTGTATGATATGAACGACTCTCTTTGTAAAAGGTTGCATAATATGTTCCTTTCTGGATGATTAAAGCAAATTGTGTTTTGCAGTCAATCCCAACACTGAATCTTGTATGTATGCTTGTCTCTTTCCTATTGACCTCATAGGCTATGCAATTTCACTATTTAATTATAATTTAGTATATAATGTTAAAGACTTAGATAGAGAAAGGTTTGATTAGCATGGCGTTAACAAAGAAAAAACGGGTATTAAATGAGGTAAAACAGCTGGTTATGATTACAATTGGAGCTGTCATTGCGGCAGCAGGCCTTGAATTTTTTCTAGTACCTAATAATATTTTGGACGGCGGAGTCATTGGTCTTTCCATCATTGCAGCCAAAATGACCGGCCAAACAATGAGTATTTTTCTAATCCTCCTAAATCTTCCCTTCCTTTATATAGGATATCGACGAATTGGAGCTAAGTTTACCCTACATACTTTATATGGAGTTATTGTTTTATCTGCCTTTACGGCTTATTTTCATCATTTTGAACCAGCCACAGATGATTTATTCTTAGCTACCATAATCGGTGCCGTTATTCTCGGTACAGGAGTTGGCCTTGTGATTCGGACCGGTGGGGCTTTGGATGGTACGGAGATTATCGCCATCCTTGTTAGCAAAAAACGGCCAGTCTCAGTTGGACAATTTATTATGATTGTTAACTTATTTATCTTTATCCTTGCAGCCTTGTTGGTCTTCAGCTGGGAAACAGCCATGTACTCCATCATTACTTACTACATTGCGTTTAAAATGATCGATATCGTCGTTGAAGGTCTGGAAGAGCTAAAGTCCGTAACCATTATCTCGGATGTTCCTGAAGAACTAGCTGATCTATTGACGAAACAATTAGGTCGGGGAATGACTTATATTCAAGGCCAAGGAGTCTATTCCAATGAACCCAAAAAGATTATTTATATGATTGTTACGAGAATAGAGTTAGCCACTCTCCGCTCCATCGTTGCAGAAACGGATCCAAATGCGTTAGTAGCAATAGAGAATATTGCCGACGTCAGTGGCAGCAACTTCGATAAGGGCTCAGCACACTAACAAATAAAAGGCAGCCCAAAAGTAAAATAAGCGGAGATTTTCCGGTTAGATGCAAGAATGGAGCTCGTTTCGGGGGATATAAGGGGAAATTTTCCGCTTATTTGCAAGAATGGCGTTCGTTTCGAGGGATATAAGGGAAGATTTTCCGCTTATTGCAAATAAAAATCCCCCATTTTCACGTTTTCCGAGTTAATAGGGGGAATTTCTCCGCTTATTTAGGCTATTTTCAATGCTATTTACTAAATTAAGCGGAATTTTTCCCTCTATTATTATTAGGTATCATAGAAGGCAAGTAGGAATAATGATAAAAGCAGGGCAAATCACAATATGGTTGCCCTGCTTTTTCTTTTGTGAATTGCTATGCTTTTTTGGCCTTTTTGCACCCCAAAAAGAGAACCACTTATAAACTCCGTAGGGCTGCCTCCTTAGTGTCATCCATCCAATTAAATTACTCATATAAACCATAAGTACTCGTAACGTCTTGAATAAAAATGATGCCATTGCCTGGCTCATCGATTTTGAGCTTTTTTCTAATTGAGGCGACAATCGCATCGGTGCTATCCTTTTCCGACAGAATCATGACAATCTCTTTTTCCGGTTCAATATCCATTGAAAATACCTTACTTGTTTCATGAATACCCGAGCCTCTTGCATTAATAATCGTACCACCCTTAGAGCCTGCTTCGGTCGCTGCTTCAATAACATCCTCCGCACTGCCCTTTTCTACAATGATTGTAATCGCATGATACATGATCGTTTCTGCACCTCGTCCTTCCTTAATCTCACCGCTTTGACAACTCCTAGCTCCTAAAACACTTGAAACAGGAATTGTAAAGGCGATGCCATGACTGGGTTTGGCAAATTTAAATTTCTTATTAAGCTCCTCAAGAGCTTGAGTGGCTGTTGTTTTATTAGAGACCATTAGGACAATCTCTTTTCTCACATTCGTTAAAGCTAAAAATTCCAAGAGGCGGTTTTTTATTGTGCCTTTTCCTAATAACACAGTACCTCCTGAAATACCAAGTTTCTTAGCTGTTTGCATTATTTTACTCCCTAAACCAAAGTTTACAATAATACAAACTAGTTCGAAGTCGGCGATTTCAGAATTACTCGACATCCCTCTCTAATCCTCCTCTCTTGGATTTCAGTTTAAAAACTAACCCTACAACCTGTAAAGCAATTATAGGTGTTAGTGCTACCATAGCAATCATACCAAATCCATCTATTAAAACATTTGCACCTTCGATCGCTTCCGCTGCCCCTTGGACAAATGCCAAAATAAACGTAGCGGTCATTGGCCCGGAAGCAACACCTCCCGAATCAAAAGCAATCCCAACAAATAATTTAGGTGCAATATAAGTCATCGCTAACGCAATCATATATCCAGGTAAAAGATAATGCCATAGTTGAAGCTCTGGAATTAGGATTCTTAGCATCGATAAAGCAACAGCAAGACCAACCCCGATTGAAAGTGTCGTCATGACCACTTTCCTCTTTACATACCCACTTGTCACATCTTCAATCTGATTGGTTAAAACGTGAACAGCAGGTTCGGCCAATATTGTCACGAACCCCAATACGAAAGCTACTATAACAACATATGCCTTATTATCTAGAATGGCTATATTATAACCGACAGTGGTTCCCACATCCATAAAGCCGGCATTCACACCCACTAAGAAAAGAACAAGACCTACAAATGTAAAGACTAGGCCAATTAAGATTTTTCGAACTGATCTTCTAGACATTTTAAAGGAAATTTTTTGAAACACAAAGAAAATGATAATAATAGGAAGCAGCGCTAAAGCCACTTCACCGGCAAGGATCGGAATTTTTTGTAAAAACGGACCAATAATCGAAACGGAATCAACCTCATGATGTTCCAGGCTGCCAGTTATTTTATCAGTTTTTGAAAAGATGTTCATTATCATGACCGATATTATCGCACCTGTAGATGCAATGGCTACAAGTCCAAAGCTATCCTTTTCGGAGGCTTTACTATCCTTTTTTAGCAAGGAAACCCCGAGAGCAAGGGCAAGAATAAATGGAACGGTCAAAGCACCTGTTGTTGCTCCAGATGCATCAAAAGATATTGCTAAAAATTCTGGTGAGGTAAAGATAGCCAGCACGAAAATAATTAAATACAACACCAATAATATTTTATACAATGGTATATTGTAAACAATACGAACAAGTCCAAATGAAACAAGTGCGGCAATTCCGATTGAGACAATTGCGACAATACTTACCTTTGTTATTTGCCCTGAGGTGACAGATTCAATTTGTCCTGCAAGGATATGCAGGTCTGGTTCCGCAATGGAAATAAAAAAGCCAAGGAATAACCCAGCGACAACCACAATCCAAATCCTATTTGACTTTGCAATGGTCTTCCCCATTGATTGTCCAATAGGAGTGATTCCAATATCAACTCCAAAAAGAAAGATGGCCAATCCAATAATGATTAAGACAGCACCAAGAATAAATCGAAATAATAAAGACGAATCAAGCGGAGATAAGGTGAAGTTCAATAACAAGACGATAACAGTAATCGGGAGTACAGCAGATAGTACTTCTTTTAGCTTAGAAATTAATACACCCAAATAAACATCATTCCCTTCTAAATGACTCTATTTTGGTTCTAAAACATTAACAGTACCTTTATGGATCTGGAATGTACCTTATGAAAATACTACTCTGCAAACTTATTAGACTCTCGTATCAGTTTAACCTCTGTATGAAAACGTTATTATTTCATTATAAAAAAATAAAAAATCTGCCACCCAAGGGCACATTTATCCCGTGCGACAGACTCCACCGAAAATTGATTAAATTAAAAGTTCTAAATTATCCAACTTTATTATCACATAAAGTTGGATAATTTAGAAGGATTTTATAGGCTATTTTATAATCTAAGGTCGTACTAATAGGGGGGTTCTATCCTATTCTTAAACCCTACTATTCATCTCCCTCTCTGCTTGTTGCAAAACCACTTGCTGTGTTGGCATCAGAATTTTTGCATCATAAACCTTCTGTGCTAATCGTTTTTTTGTCTGTTGTGCTGCCGCTAAATAGTGATCATCACTGACGGTTGCCTTAATGGAAAAGCGATAACCTAATGGACTAACATCCAGGGAGGATAGCCCATGTACCTGATAGATTTCAACGTAATCCCCTGTGAGTGGATCTTTTTTTAGGTACTCTTTATGCTGATCATTTAATTCATCGCAAACCTCTTGCAGAAGGGCTTCGATTCTCGAAGGATTTTCTTTAAAACTCACAATCACACTTTCAAAAATCCTTCTTTTTTCAACGTTTCCATTTTCTACTTTTCGAATCTCTCCGTTAGGAACCGTCATGAGTTTCCCATTTAGTAAGCGCACTTTAACGACACGAAAACCCAAATCCTCAATTGTGCCACCTTCTATTTCCCCATTAATATGAACAAAGTCTCCTCTTTGAAATTGTTCCTCAAAAATCATAAAAAACCCAGCAAGGATATCGGTCATGATTTTTTGCGCACCTAGGCCAACGACTATCCCGATGACTCCACCAGCAACCAAGATATCTTTGATATCCACAAATGGTCGAATCGCTGCTAACACAATGATGAAAAATGCTAAATAATGAGAGGTATTTTTTACGACAGACTCAATCGTTTGTTCTTTTTTCTCACTTATAAGATTTGTTCTTCTAAAAAATTGTGCGATTAATAATCGAATCACGTAAAGAATTGCGTAGGTAACCAGGATTGTAATTAGGAGTGAGATTACATAATCCACGACCTGTTCCCAATTGATATCGAATAAACCCTCGATTCTGTTTGCTGTCAATTCTACCATTACACCTAGCCCCCATTATCTAAATAAAATATATTATAACGACTTTTTAAGCCTCTGGGTGAAATTTTTTCTAATACAACAACACTCATTCACCTTATTTTTTGTTGACTCTTCCAATCCATACACAGGAACTCAAACATTATGGCCTACAGAACAGAAAAACCTGTGGGCACTTACCCCACAGGTTTGAATCAATTGATTTCCTCTACTTCCCACAACACTTCTTATATTTCTTGTTGCTTCCACATGGACATGGGTCATTTCTACCAATCTTTTGCTTTTTCTTAGCATGAAAGTCAACAATTTTAGCATCCTTACTCTGCAATGACTGAATGCTTTTGTTCGTTTCCGGTCGTAACTCTGAAGGTGTATACCCTTTTAAGAACCAATCTCTCGTATTGTTCATGAGGTCGATAATTCGGTCCATGATTCCCCTCAAGGTTTCGATGTTCTCGATTTCTACTCGACTTTGGAGATATTGAAGAATATCCTTGGGTTCTTCTCCAATTCGTTTAGCGTAAACACATTCTTCCACAATCATATCCGCTTCTTCTTTGGTCATCTCAAAATGACCGATTAAATATTGAACGAATCGCAGATAGCTTTCGTTGCGGTCGACAAAGTCTGGTTCCCCTGCAGCCAATAGTTGAGCTTTTGTAAATGGGTAATATCCTAATTCATTTCTCATCTTGTGCTCACGAAGAACTCTTTCCGCGTCAAAGACTCTAGCATTTGAGAAAACGCCATTATCCAATCGAATTTCTTTGTAGTACTTAACAGCCTGCTCGATTACATCTATGTATTCAGCAAGACGGATTTGATCACTATAGTGCGTTTCCAATACATCGCTCAATTGGGCTAGCTTTAATGAACCATAGTAGTATAGAGCTCCATTCGTTAGTTTAATCCACTCTGTATTTCTATTAATAATCGATTGGATGTCACTACCGTCTACTGCAAGAAGTGCCTCAACAATTTCTTGTGGCATCACCAATACTTTCTGATCCTCAAATGTCCCTGTGAACATAATTCCGTACGATTCAAAGAAGTTGAATTGTGTTGATTCTAAGTCAGGAGCTAGGATATAGTCACCCTGCTCAGCAACCTTTTTTAATAAGTCGTAGCGCTCTTCATCTAGTAATTTACAGATTTCTCCAAGTTGTGCTGGGATGGTATCCTCAAGCACCTCAATCAAGTCCGCTTTTTTTAGAGTACTTGCATTTTTAATTTCCAACTTCTTCCGGATTGAATCCAGATCAGATTTAGCTAGGCGATTAAGACTTTCCTTAAGCGTCATTGAACCATCAATTGGTTTCCATCTTTTTGTCTCATCTCTCTTCGCTAAATCGTTGTTCATCTTGTGCAAAGCTTCAAGTGTTTTCGTTAGTGCCTTTTCTGTTTCTTTCGTGCTTGTTGTCATTTCTATCATCCCTTTAAAGCTATTTATTCATATGTACCATTCTCATAGAATCATTTGCAGAAGTCATTCTCATGCTACGCTTTATTGATTAACCTACATGTTTTTGCCAACTACTATGATTCTATGAAAGTCTGTATTTCTCACTTTATTATTATGCACATGATAATTTCTTCTGTAAACACCCATACTACTTTTTGCCTACATAAAAAAGCTAGGCCATCTCATCCTTTCGAGAGATACGCCTAGCCTTTTAAATCGCAAGCGTCACAATAACCATCAACAAAAACAATAGTGATATATAATTAACGGAGTATAGAAAATTCACATACGCCCATTTTTTATCATCTTTTATAAAAAAACCAGTGATGCTAACCACTAGCCAACCAATATTCAACAGTGTGGCAATCACAATAAATGCTGTGCCAAGCGATGTTAGGAAAAACGGAAATGGCAGTAAACACGCAATGTACAGAACCATTTGTACCTTTGTCACTTTAATTCCACGGACAACTGGTAGCATCGCTACGTTTGCAGCCTTATATTCATCATACTTCCTGATAGCAATCGCAAAAGTATGAGGCATTTGAAAAATAAATAAGATTAAAAACAACACAATTGGTACTGTATGCGTAACAGGTTCGATAACGGCCCAACCAATTAACGGGGTAACTGCACCCGAAACACTGCCAATGATAGTGTTAAAGGCATATCTACGTTTTGACCACATTGTATATAAAACGACATAAGTGAACCATCCTACAAACGCATAAATCGTTGCTTCTAATGTTGTAAACAATAGAAAGATAAACCCTAAAATGGAAAGGACAATCCCAAGCGTTAATACAGCTTTTAGCGAGATATTTCCTGTTACGGTTGGACGGTTTTTCGTTCGATCCATGACCGTATCAATATCAACATCATACCAATTGTTTAAAACGAGTGCACCACCCATCACCAACGTGCTTCCAATCATCGTGAGGAGAAATAAACCCCAGTGAGCACTGAAAGAAGCATCGGTGAAATATAGCGCGAGCCAAAATGACGTAAAAACTGGCAATACATTCGCAACTAACACAGGGCCTTTAAAAAGGGCTTTTATATCCGCGAATAAACTAAGTGATTTTTGTGTATCTGATAATGTGGTTCCCTGAGCCTTCTGTAGAGAAGGTACTACATCTTGTCTCAATATTAACCCTCCCCTTAGAAAAGTGGTTCAATTGTTATCTTACTGTAGTATTGAAGAAATGTACAATGATTAATTTTTCTAATTAAAGGAAGCGTAGGCAAGGGGAATCTTCATTATTTATAAACATTATCATCCAACCGCTCTAATTCTTCTTTTAGCACCTGTGCATGGTTGTAAACGGTATTCTTTGCTCCATATAAAAGCGTTAAGGTACCTTCCCTAGCCAACTGGTTTAGTTCAACTAGTTTTGGATGTTTTCCCTCACCTGTTCTCAGTTCATTTAAATATCTTTCCTTAAACTCCAGGTATAGTTCTGGGCGATGGCCAAACCATTTCCGAAGCTCAGTACTTGGGGCTACCTCTTTTGCCCAAAGTCTAATGTTCGCTTTCTCTTTTGAAATCCCTCTCGGCCAAAGTCGGTCCACGAGAACACGAGTCCCATCAGATCCATCAACATCATCATAAATCCGTTTTATTACAATCTTGCTCATGAAATCACCTTACCTATATTGTGGCAGCCTTTGCTTCCTATTCATATTGCGAAGGGTCAACAAGCAGGGTATATGCTAAATAGATGACCATACAGATCGCCATCGTAATGAATCCCCACCCAAGGATGATTTGGTCAATCACAAGATAATTATTACATAATTGAGCGTTTGATTGTATATATAACCAACCAAATCCGATAAACATGTCCGCAAAAAGGGTAATAAGATTATTTTTCCCTACCTTATTAAGCTTTTTCCAACTATCACGTAAAGGCACTCCAGCTAAAAATGGTAAACTTATAAATTTAAAGACTTCTACACTTTGGACCGTTAAGGCTTCATCCATGGTGCGAGGCAACATCCAATACACCATTATAATCGTAAATAAGAGGATTCCAGGTAGCCCATTTTGATTATATTTTTCAAAGAACTGAGGGAATCGGTCTAGAAAGAATCGTGCCATGAAAAATCCCGCAATGATGAGCATCGGCATTTGCATATGCATATGGATGATCATCACCGATTCCATTAAACTAGCGACAGGAGGAATCATCAACGCAAGTAATAACAATAGACCCGCTATAAATTGATTCATTGCTTACTCCCCCTTGTCTGTTTCAATCATATTAACTAGTTTATTGGCCGCTGCATCTATTTCTGTAAAGTCCATCACGTCCACCAAAGTCCCTTTTCCATCCACTAAGTAGAAGGCTGAATTATGCGCAAAGTTTCCATTTCCATCAGGAATGACAATTACACCGAATTTATCCAACAACGAATCTAGTTCACTTTGGTTCGGAATTCTAGCCATCCGCCACGTTTCCCCATCACTATTAAACATATCTTTATATTTATCTAACATCTCAGGATCATCTCTCGTCGGATCAAAGCTTATACTTAAAAAGACAAACTCTTTACCCATGTATTCACTAGGTATCTTTTCGTAAACCTGCGCCATATTCTGTTCCAATTGAATACAAACAGTCGTACAGCCAGTATAGATAAAGGTTATAAATACATATTTATCTTCAAACTCCGAAATCGAATACGTCCGTCCTGCACTATCCTCAAGAGTGACCTCAGGGAATTCAGGCTGTTCATCAATTAGCTTCGTCACTCTCGCAGTCTCTGCGGTATACGCAGTGAAACCATCTGTTCCTATAAAGAACAAACTAAAACCAAATAGTAAAACAACTAGACAAGAATATAAGGTTTGCTTATTTTTGATCAAAGTGATCACTTCCTTTTATTTGAAGCTGAGTTAAACGTAGTTGTTGATTTCCACTCCAGGCACTTCGCTTTCCGCGGGCAGTCCGGAAGCCTCCTCGTCGCTTTGCTCCTGCGGGGTCTCCCTTGGCCTTGCACTCCCGCAGGAGTCTTCGTGCCTTCCGCTCCAATCAACGTGCGAAAAATCAAAAATGTACATTAACACACCCTATTTGAAAGAGATAGCCCAATACGAGCTATCTCATTTTCAGAAGTATAGATTACCAAGTTTTAAATGGTGGTGACCCTGGAGGTGCATTCACAATCATATCAACGATTGGGATGACATAGGCCATTGATATCACTAGTAACATAAGGACAACCCAAACGCCCCAACGTTCTGTCCAGTAAGGTGTTTTTGCTGCGCCTGGTTCTTCTTCCGCAATTGGAAATTCTGTTTCGCCTTTTGGAGCAAAGAACATCATATTAAATACAGCGTACACTTGCAGAATAACAGCAATGAGTAAGAATGTTGCTCCAATTCCAACTGCTGCCATATACGGATTCCACCCTAATGTTTCAGCAAAGTTTCCATATGTTGTGAAGGAAGTTCTACGCGGTGATCCGAATAGTCCCACAATATGCATGGAAATTGCCATAATCACCATACCTGCAGTCCAGATGATGGTTTGAATCACACCTACTTTGTTCATGGCAGGTGTTAATACACGTTTTGAAAGAAATGGAACCAACCAGTAACTAATTCCAAAGAACGTCATGACGACCGACATTCCTAATGTTAAATGAAAGTGTCCAACCACCCACATTGTATTATGAACGACTTGGTCTAGTTGGTTTGTACTTTGTACGATACCGCCTGCTCCTGCTGGAATGAAAGCAACCATCGCGATAAATGGGGATAAGAAGCGAACATCGCCCCAAGGCATTTTCTTGAACCAACCAAGTAAACCTTTTCCACCTTTTTGTCTTGCAGTACGCTCAAAGACTCTGAATAAAGCGTAAGCAGTCATTAAAGATGGGAAACCGATGGCTAAACTCATAAATACGTGCATATACTTGATGCCTTCTGAAATCGCAGGATCAACGATTTGGTGATGGAATCCACCTGTAATGTTCATAATGACTAATGGAATTACCACCATACGTGTTAGTAGGTCACTCCAGCGATTTCCACCAATGATTTTAGGGATGACCACATACCATGCTGAAACAGCTGTTAAATACCAAATGTTAACGGCTGTATGTCCAAACGCCCAGAATAAAGTACGGGAAAGCATAACGTTGATGCCATCGACCCATCCAAGTGTCCAAGGAATAATCATAAATAATACTTCGACTGCAACGAAGGCCGTTGCGCCAACTAATAGAATAAATACACCTGTTGCAAAGAAAGACATGATTGGAAGGTGTTGTCCTTTGTGATTCTTTCTCCAATTGGCAACCTGGATAAACGCACCCGCTGAAAGCATCCAAATCCCTAATACAATAAAGACTAAACCAAAGTAAAATACCGGATGCGCTGCTAGTGGTGGGTAGAATGTATACATAACAGATGCTTCATTCATTAACACCGGAATCACGACTAAGACAAAACCGAAAATCTTCATCCAAAAACCGATCCAAGCCATCTTCCTTACTTTAGGAAGTAAGCCTCCTAATGTATGAGAAAGTCCGGCATAAAAGTAACCGATTGTAAAGAATGCAGACATGACAACCACTAACAACAAGCCATGCGCGGTTAAGATTTGATAATAGTTCGCCCATGAAGGGAGTGTTAAAACACCTGCACGGTTTAAACCTTGTAATAAACCAAGAAGACCGCCTAATAGTAATGCTATAAAGGCAACTGATAAATATGATTTCGAGATTCTTGCGTCTTCTAAACTGATTCCAAAAACTTGATTTGCTTTTTCTTTAAATGAATTTTGTTTTAATGCTGGTTGCATTTTCTTTCCCCCCTTTATTTAACCGTGATTGTTGTACTCATTGCTTGGTGCCCAGCACCACAGTATTCATTACATAACACTAAATACTCGCCTGGCTCATCAAATTTTTGAGTAATCTTTTGAATATGCCCTGGCATAACCATTGTATTAATATTTGTATCTGCCACTTGGAAGCCGTGGACAACATCTTTTGAAGTTAATGTAAAGTGAACAGTTGAACCAGCAGGAATTTCAAGATTCATTGGTGTGAAGCTAAAGATTTGAAGGGTCATTACGACTTCATATTCGTTTTCACCAATTTGTTTAATGCCTGGCTCATCGAATGGTGCTGTTTGATCGACTTTTTGTGGGTCAATTGTTTCCTTATGACTTGGTGGTCCCATTCCTAAAGCAACTGCTTGATAGCCTGTAAAAAGCATAAATACCATAATCATCCCGAAACTTAACGTTAGCCAAATTTTCTCATCTAAATGCATGTTCATTTCTCTCCCTTCTATACTCTAGCCATATATAAACCGTATAACAAAACATAAGTCGCAAGGATAACCGCTCCTACAATTCCAACTGAAATCCAAGTACCTACCTTTGATGTTTCCTGGACTTTAACGGTCTCATTTTGAACTTGTTCTTGCGTCTCTACATTTGTAGCTTTCATTGAATTTCCCCCCTTTGATTTCTTACTTACATCATAATTGCGAATGAGAATCACTGGAGTGAGGTATATCACTAAGAAGGTGAAAAAAGACATAAAATTCACACAAATACCCCCCACCCTATAAAAGAGTTAGTGTTTCAGGCTCTTGTCATTAAAAACTTATCTAACCAATTGAAATTTTAAATTTATAGAAATTTCTAAATACAGTATGTTTTATATCACTTAAAACACTTTTTTACTGTTTTAAAATGGATATTGGGGTTTTAAGGGAAGACTGGGAGGTTTTTCAATTTCAAATGGGGGTGTACATATGTACCAATTGATTGCTTTGTATTTAACCGTTTTTTTTGAGTTTCTTCTTGCGCTCGCATTTGCCTTTGTATATGGTGAATCGAAGCGCACATCTAAGTACGGTCCTATCCAAGAGAAGGGCTATACTATTCGAAAGTATTATTTTTTTGGACTAGTAGTGGTAATGGGGATTGCTACGTTTCTAACATTAGATGATTTGCCATACCATAGCGCCCATGCAAAGGAGTCAGCATCGGGGGAAGTAAAGGTTGTAGATGTGTTGGGTCTTCAATACAACTGGGAAATGAGCGAGGAGAGCTTTACTGTTGGGGATAAAGTGGAATTTAACGTTACTGCTAAAGACGTGACACATGGGTTTGGTCTCTATGATGAGAACCTTGAATTGGTTGCCCAGACTCAAGCGATGCCAGAGTATGAGAATTCTGTTTATTATACGTTTGAAAAGCCGGGAACGTATAAAATCCTCTGCCTAGAGTACTGCTCCGTTGGCCACCATGTGATGGTGAAAGAAATTGTTGTCAAACCTGAAGGAGGACAAGCAAATGGAAACTAGCATCCATCCTTTGGCGAAAAAAACGGTCATCTATTATTTAATGACTACTAGCATCACGTTAATCCTCATGATGATTCTCGGGGTTATCATGCTTCTAAATCAAGGTGAGATGATCACGATCACAGCTGTTTGGTTTTACAAAATCATGACTGCACATGGAATCGGAATGGTCGGGATTGCTGCCCTAGGGGGGACCGCGATTATGTGGTACTTCCTATCTAAATATGTAAAACTAAATCCTGTTATTTTTTTAATGAATTTTACCCTCTCTTTAATTGGGATTGTATTGATCTTAATTGCCATATTCGGATTCGATTTTTCCGATGCCTGGACTTTTTTATATCCTTTACCTGCTCAATCAGCACAGTTTTATGGGGTTGCAGGTCCGTTATTGTTTCTGTTTGGCGTGTTGATTTTAGGAATCGGTTATTTAATCATGTATATGTATTTAGCTAAACGATTAATAAGAGAGTATGGAGGCCTTGGAAAGTCCCTTGGCTGGGATTATATTTTTAGAGGAAAGAAAGGGTATGGTCCACCGGCTGCGGTTGTTGCCACTACCATGGTGATTATTACGAATTCAACAGCTGTACTGGCTGGGGCAATTGTCATTATTGGATCAATCATCAATATTCTAAATCCAGCAATTCGGATGGATCCAATGCTCGCCAAACATTTGACCTATGCATTTGGACATGTATTCTGTAACGCCACCATCTACATGGCCGTTATCGCTGTTTATGAGGTTTTATCAAAATATACAAAACGTCCATGGAAATCAAATAAAGCCTTTTTAATTGCATGGAACGCTTCCACTTTATTTACACTGATGATTTATACGCACCACTTATTAATGGACTTTGCGGTTCCAACATGGATGTTGATTATCGGTCAGGTATTTTCTTACGCCAATGGACTTCCAGTAATGGTCGTAACAGCTTATGGAGCTTTGATGATTGTTTACCGTTCTGGCATCAAATGGGACTTTGCTTCAAGTCTCTTGTTCTTAGCGATGTTTGGCTGGGTCGCAGGGGCCATACCAGCGATTATCGATGCCACGATTGTGGTCAACCATGTTATGCATAATACGAAATGGGTACCAGGTCACTTCCATACGTATATGGGGATGGGGGTGATTGCGATGATCCTTGGCTTCATGTATTACTTTAATAAAACAGAAGGCTCCATCAAACATAATCGGCTTGATACATTTAGTATCTCTTTATATTTCACTTTTTTCACGGGAATTGTTGGTTCCTTTCTTTACGCCGGAAGCATTAGCACACCTAGAAGATGGGCAGAACATATGCCAGAATGGGTTCTCTCCGATCAAGTTGGTGCCGTAAGCGGCATCTTCGTAGTCCTTGCGACCATTCTTATCACATTGAGATTCTTTGCCGGTTTAAAGAGCGTAGAGAAACCAACCTAATTTAAACTCAGAATCTATAAAGAGATTTAATTCATCCTAGTAGGTTCCCAAATCAATTGAAATCCCATTTTACTAATATAGGGGGATGTGTATTCTGACTATTAAACGTTTGGCTTTTATGACCATCTTGCTGACCTATTTTTTAATTGTTTTTGGAGGCTATGTCGCCTCTTCAGAGTCGGGGATGGGGTGCGGACCCGAATGGCCACTTTGCAATGGCGAAGTGATTCCAACCCTAAAAGGAGATACCTTGATTGAGTTTTCCCATAGAGTAATTGGTGCTTTTCTTGTACTTACAAGTGTCTTATTGCTGGTAAAAATCGTGCAGTCAAAGGCTACCCCTTTGATTCGGATCGTCGGTTTCTGTATGATGGGTTTGCTCGTCGTACAAGTTTTAATGGGGGCTATAGTTGTTATCCTTGATTTACCAGCCATCATCGTCTCAACCCACTTAATTATTGCGATGATTTATTTATCTAGTCTTATTTGGATTTGGAGAACAGTCGGTGAAAACAAACGACACCGGCCATCTATCACAAGGAATCAAAAATCAATCCTTTTACATTTAAATCTCATTCTCATATTGTTATTGTTAACACTAGCATTTGGAGCTTATACGAAACATGAATTATATGGACTGGGTTGCGGTTGGCTAGATTGCGGTCCAACTTTCCTGCCTAATGCTGAGAATGGACCAGGAATCATTCAATCGCTACATCGATTGTTTGCCATCTTAACTGCTATTTATCTTTTCGTTCTTACCTGTTGGTCCTTTATAAAAAAATGGCCATCGCAGCTTCAATGGCGGCTTATCCTTGCATCTATCACGGTATTGGTTCAACTAGTAATCGGTATATTAACCATCATGACCTCCTTAGACCTATCATGGGCCGTTCTTCATTTAGCAGTGGGTACACTCTTGTTTTCTTTTGTTACTGAAGCCAGATTCGTAATGGGACAAGCTAGTTTAGAATCTAAGCAGAGTAAGATTTTAGTTGGGAAGACGTCTAGTAAAACCGAAGTTTAAAAGGATGGTAGCTTAGCATGAGGAGTTCAGTAATGGTGGATAACTTATAACACCAAGCTTCTTTTTCTTAGTGTTAAATCACATAGTAAATAGGAAGTAATAAAGCTCAGAGCCATTCTGAGCTTTTCTTTTAGTAAGGGGATAATCGCGTTAAAATCCCCTTACTTAAAGGACACTCTTTCACAAACTTCATCTACTTTGCAGGTTTATGACGATATTTCCGTTTACTATGTTGCTGCTCAGAACCCTATCTCTTTTCTAGGTGCTTGAAAATGATTCTTAGTTGTTACATACATTTGGTGGATCAGTCCGGCAAACACGGTTAACCATGCCGCTATTGCAATATACACCATAAAGCTAGGAATGACGGTTAAAAATGGAACTTTTAACGCTTTTGATAATTGATAAGTACTAGTTGTATACATGGCAAGCGGGAACACCATTCCCCAAAATTCGGCTCATACGATAATGGATAGCGGTGATAAAGATGGCGCCAAATCATCAGAATAAACAACAAAGGAATCCACCATGTACCTGTTATCCAGAAAAAAAGTGTAAAACCTTTTAAGAAGGGAGTGATTTCCTCAAGTAGAGTCCAAAAATTTGAATGTAGGATGAGCGTTGAACCTGCGAGTGTTGTAATGGCAACAGCGCCCATATTAATCCAGTAAGGTGGGGTTAAAGCAGCATGTTTTAGTTCTACAAAGGTGAATCGATAAAAAATAAGTGTCATGATGTTGAGATACAACATACACCCTAAAAAGTACATGCACAAAGTAAAAAACAAGACGATGTCCTTCCCATTACTTATGGATGGCGACAGCAAGGTCCCGAGAATCGAAATGGATTGTGTTGAGACCGCTGCGATTAACCAAGCCCCATTAATCCCTTCTGCCATGGTCGGCTTTTCTTTTCGTACAGTGACAGCTGTAAAGAATGTATACATAATGATGGTCCATAAACAAATCGCAAGTGCCCATAGATATGTCGCTACTGTAACCATGTCTGCGACAATGATCAATTGACTTCCGAAAACACACGTACCTGCAACAAGTGTGAAAAATCCAGGACCAAGTGTATGGCTGGTTACATCTTCTACGATTTTCGCAAAATATCTGGTTAAACGAATAAGCGTTAGAATCCACAAGGTAAGATAAGCCACCACATTAACATACAATAACAGCATGGAAATGAACTCCATCCCCAGTAGGTGTGTTCCAATGGATAAAGCCCCAGTAGCCATGATTAACGCAAAATATCCTGGAAAAAGTTTCTCCGCTTTTTGCATAATGAGTTCAATCAATCGTTTCTCCCCTCCTAGTTTTTATAAAATTTTAATATTTCAAATAATAAATCCACTTTACCATATTCACTGTATTAAAGGTGTGGACACTATCACACTTATTTTAAAATTAGGGGTTTTGAATAGTATTTGTTTTCAATCATAAAAACCCAGTCCTAAGACTGGGCTTCATTTTAACCACTCATAATTTTTCAAATATAAGAGCTGGCCCATCCATTCTAGTAATTTATGAAAAGTTTTTTTACAAAAGAACTTGAGCCCCTGAATGATTGATGGTTTTCTCACCAATTCCTGCTTCTCTTCCGAAAAGTCTAGTGTAGACACCACTTTGGTTTTTAAGTAAATCTACATGGCTGCCAATTTCAACGATTTTTCCATTCTCAAGAACAACAATTTTATCCGCTGAGAGTACGGTAGACAGACGGTGAGAAACAATGATGATGGTTTGCTTCTTACCTGTTTTCAAAACGGCTTCATTGATTTTCGTTTCCGTAATCGGGTCGAGTGCTGAACTGGCTTCATCCAAGACTAAGATTGGTGCATCTTTGAGAATCGCCCTTGCCAAGGATAGCCGCTGTTTTTGACCGCCAGAGAGAAGACTTCCTCGTTCACCGACTTTTGTATTTAAACCTTCAGGTAAGGTCGCAACCAAATCATCTAAACCACTATCATGCAAAGCTTTAAATAACTCTTCATCGGTCGCATTCGGCTTTCCAATACGTAAGTTTTCCGCCAGTGAGCCACTTCGCAATAGGACATCTTGTGTGACAATCGCCATTTGTGAGCGTAGCCAGGCTGTATCCCACTGTGAGATGTCCCTATCATCCACTTCGATTCGGCCCGTTTCTGTATCATATAATCTGAATAACAGGTCGACGATTGTTGATTTCCCCGAACCACTTGGTCCAACCAATGCCACCTTTTCACCAGCATGGATGTCAAAAGAAACACCTGACAATACTGTTTCTTCCTTCCCTGGATACGCAAACGAAACGTCTTTTAAGCTAATCTGTCCGCTAGCCCTTTCCCCAACGATTCCCGCTTTTGTTTCAGCTTCAGCAGTCGGATGCGATAGAAGGAGATCCGAGCGGTCTAGGGCCGGACCTGTTCTTCTGACAGAGAGCCAATTGCGTAGCAGCTTCTGCATTTCATTTGCCGCAATGGTCACCAATCCACCCGCTGTCAGCATCTGCCCACTCGTCAAACCATCATTCCAGATTAATAATGTACTAATAAAATAGACAAGCCCCAGAGCAAACCCATTATAGCTTGCAATCACAACCACTGATTGCATTCTTGCTTTTAATTCTTTTATCGAGTGTTGGACAAAAGAATTCCTAATGCTAACAACACTTTCAACTTCATTATCCGAGACTCCCATCACACGTGATAAGTGAATTCCTGTAACTGATTCTCGTAGTCTCTCAAGATAGCGGGAAGCCTCGGCGCGTGCGTCTGCAGAAGCAGCACGTGTTCTGGCTCCAACATAGTTGGAAGCCCAATAAAACAGAACCCCTAACACAACACTTGTGATCATTAAGTATGGGTGAATCCACAGGAGCACTAAGCTGTAAATCAACACTCCCTGAACGCTCGCCATGAAGGTTGACCCTTCCCAAGCAAGGAAATTGTGGAGCGTATCAGGGTCATCCGACACCCTTGCTAACAGCTCCCCTGAGGAATTGTTATGGTAAAAAGAAAACGGCAACACCTGTAAGTGACTAAACAGGCGAAGCTTCTGCCAATTGGTCACTGTCTTTGCGGTTTGATGACAAAAATACTCATCGATGACCATCATTACTAAATCGAGTATCCCCGAAAGGATTAAAAGCCACATTAACCCCCAAAGCCACTGGTGATTTTCACCTGGGATGATGGTATCCACTAGCCAACCCAAGGCGAGTGTGGGAATTAAGGCAGAAAAAACCTGACTGATGGCAATTACTATTGAGTCAGCAATGACCCATTTTTTATACGGCCTAAGGAAGTTCAGGACCCTTCTTCCATCGCGTTTTTTTGGTTGTGCGGAGACATTATTTTTACTCATCCAATCATCTCCTTTTCTAACTCGCTATATTGGGCTTTATAAAGTTCAAAGTATTGTCCCCTTAAAGCAAGAAGCTCTTCATGAGTCCCTTGTTCTGCCACCATGCCCTGATCTAGGAGAATGATTATATCTGCGTTTCGGACAGTAACCAGTCTGTGAGCAATCGTAATCGTCGTCCGACCAGGTATCAATTGTTCAAGCGATTCCTGAACTTTTTCCTCTGTCTCCCCATCTAAAGAAGACGTAGCTTCATCAAAAATCAATACAGGTGGCTGACGCAGAATCGCTCTAGCAAGCGCCACCCTTTGTCTTTGACCACCAGAAAGCTTTAAGCCACGCTCCCCTACTACTGTCTCGTACTTATCTTCTAGGGATTCAATTAACTCTTTTAATCCTGCCGCTTCCACAGCCTGATCCAGCTCTTCTTGAGTTGCGTCTGTTTTTCCATATAAAAGATTATTTCGAAGCGTGCTATTTAATAGGAAGGTTTCCTGCGAAACTACTCCTACTTGTTGACGGAAACTATTCCGGTTGTATTCAAAGAGATTTTTCCCGTCAACGTGAACGGTCCCCTTCTCTGGCTCATACAACCCTAGTAAAATTTGAATTAAAGTACTTTTTCCACCACCACTGGTGCCTACAATTCCAATATGGTTCCCTTGCTCCAATGACAACGAAACGCCTTTTAAAATTTTTTTATCACTAGAAGGGTAGGTAAACCAGATGTTTTCTAAATCGATTTTCCCTTTTACCTTCCCAAACGATGGTAGATCTGCTTGGTGTTCTTCAGGCAAGTCAAAATATTCATAGATTCGTTGTAAGGCTGGAATCGCCTGTTGAATCGTCAACGCATTTTCAGCCAATGAACGAACCGGTAAAAACATAATTGGGATATAACTCAGGCAGGCAATTAAGGTACCTACTGAGATATTGCCTTCCCAAATTGAAAAACCTCCTAATAGCATCACCACTCCAGGAGTCGCGATATTAAACAAGTTCCCAAGGCGCCAATTGACCTTTCCAATTAATGCAGCACGAATCGAGTAAGTTTTCCAGTCGGTGAGTTTTTTCCGTTGTGTTTCGACTTCCTGCTCATGCGTTTGAAACGTTCGAACGAGCCGAATGCTTTCAATACTTTCTTGCAAATGATGATACATATCAGAGCTCATCTCTCTTTGAACGGCACTCATTTTCCTCATCGTCTTCCCAAGTTTAAATGAAGGTAAAATATAAATAGCAAAAACAGCAAACATCACAATCGCCGCTGGCCAATATAAAACAAAAACGGCAGAGAACGCCGCAACCGCACTAATCACCTGTTGTAAAATTCGTGGAACGACCGTGTTATTTAAATTTTGAATCGACTCAACATCATGTGTCAGCCGGTATAACATATCTCCTCTTGGTGTTGTACTAAAAAAAGACATCGGCGTACGATGCAATTTTTTAAAGGCCCTTATCTGCATGTCGGTAATCACATCCAAGCCAATTTTAACCTGAACAAACTCCTGTAAGGTCTCAAACAATGACTTCCCTAAGAAAGCAGTCAAAACACCGCCAACAATCCAGAGTAAGAAAGACATCTCCCCTCCTTCAATGACTTCATCCACCAATTTCCCCGCTAGTAGTGGAGGCAAAATCGTAAAAGCCCCGCCCACTAACGAAAAAACCAAAGCAAGCAATAACTTTCTCCAATATGGTTTAAAATGCTCCCATGTCGTATGTAATAAATTCATTCTCTTTCCTCCTCGCAAGATTTTATTTTATTATAAAAAGTGAAAATATTCACTATAAATTTTTGAAGCATTTTAATTCCTCTAGGGGAAGATATTTAGTGTTAAACCTTTTCACTAAAAAGAACTCTTTTTTCCTCTATATTTGCAGCATTGGATACTTAGACATGATGAAACTAAAATATTATGGAAAGCATAAAATTCTCTTTTATCCAAACTAAAAATGACCTATTTTCAGAAAAAGCTATAAAAGACAAAAAAGAACAGCCGGTAATCGGCTGTTCTTTCATTTTGCCTGATTTCTTCTTCGATTTCGGGTTCATCGGTCTTATGAAGCGGGGTTCTTCCTGATTCCTTCTTCGTTTTCGGGTTCATCAACCCTATGAAGCGGTTTTTTGCCAAGTTCCTTCTTCGTTTTCGGGTTCATCAACCTTATGAAGCGGGGTTCTTCCTGATTCCTTCTTCGATTTCGGGTTCATCGGTCTTATGAAGCGGGGTTCTTCCTGATTTCTTCTTCGATTTCGGGTTCATCAACCCTATGAAGCGGATTTTTGCCAAGTTCCTTCTTCGTTTTCGGGTTCATCGGCCTTATGAAGCGGGGTTCTTCCTGATTCCTTCTTCGTTTTCGGGTTCATCGGCCTTATGAAGCGGGGTTCTTCCTGATTCCTTCTTCGTTTTCGGGTTCATCGGTCTTATGAAGTGGGGTTCTTCCTGATTCCTTCTTCGTTTTCGGGTTCATCGGCCTTATGAAGCGGGGTTCTTCCTGATTCCTTCTTCGTTTTCGGGTTCATCGGTCTTATGAAGTGGGGTTCTTCCTGATTCCTTCTTCGTTTTCGGGTTCATCGGTCTTATGAAGTGGGGAGTTCCCAAATTCCTTACTAGATAGCAGCTTCAACAGTCTGATGAAGCTGAGCTCTCACGCGTCAACACTTAGCATCAGGAAACATCCCCAGGTTGGTTTATCTTCAGTCGGAAAATACGGCTTATTGTTTTTCTACACAAACAAAAAAGAACAGCCGATAATCAGCTGTTCTTTCGTTTTGCCTGGCAACGTCCTACTCTCACAGGGGGAAACCCCCAACTACCATCGGCGCTGAGAAGCTTAACTTCCGTGTTCGGCATGGGAACGGGTGTGACCTTCTCGCTATCGCCACCAGACTATGTAATTAAAGGATAGATATTTTGCTGACGCAAAAATCTTTATTCCCTCAAAACTAGATAATGTGTAAGAAGTTAATGGTAAAACAAGTATCGTTGTCTAGCTACGGCTCCTAACTTCTCGGCCGTTTCGATCCATCCAAACAAATCCAAAACCGGGATTTGCATGGCTGGCTCTCCAACGTCTGTCGAAGTTGAACAGTCGCCTTCGCTTTTCAATTTGGTTAAGTCCTCGATCGATTAGTATCAGTCAGCTCCACACGTCACCGCGCTTCCACCTCTGACCTATCAACCTGATCATCTTTCAGGGATCTTACTAGCTTGACGCTATGGGAAATCTCATCTTGAGGGGGGCTTCATGCTTAGATGCTTTCAGCACTTATCCCGTCCGCACATAGCTACCCAGCGATGCCTTTGGCAAGACAACTGGTACACCAGCGGTGCGTCCATCCCGGTCCTCTCGTACTAAGGACAGCTCCTCTCAAATTTCCTGCGCCCACGACGGATAGGGACCGAACTGTCTCACGACGTTCTGAACCCAGCTCGCGTACCGCTTTAATGGGCGAACAGCCCAACCCTTGGGACCGACTACAGCCCCAGGATGCGATGAGCCGACATCGAGGTGCCAAACCTCCCCGTCGATGTGGACTCTTGGGGGAGATAAGCCTGTTATCCCCGGGGTAGCTTTTATCCGTTGAGCGATGGCCCTTCCATGCGGAACCACCGGATCACTAAGCCCGACTTTCGTCCCTGCTCGACTTGTAGGTCTCGCAGTCAAGCTCCCTTGTGCCTTTACACTCTGCGAATGATTTCCAACCATTCTGAGGGAACCTTTGGGCGCCTCCGTTACATTTTAGGAGGCGACCGCCCCAGTCAAACTGCCCACCTGACACTGTCTCCCACCCCGATCAGGGGTGCGGGTTAGAATTTCAATACAGCCAGGGTAGTATCCCACCGACGCCTCCACCGAAGCTGGCGCTCCGGCTTCCAAGGCTCCTACCTATCCTGTACAAGCTGTACCAAAATTCAATATCAGGCTGCAGTAAAGCTCCACGGGGTCTTTCCGTCCTGTCGCGGGTAACCTGCATCTTCACAGGTACTATAATTTCACCGAGTCTCTCGTTGAGACAGTGCCCAGATCGTTACGCCTTTCGTGCGGGTCGGAACTTACCCGACAAGGAATTTCGCTACCTTAGGACCGTTATAGTTACGGCCGCCGTTTACTGGGGCTTCGATTCAAAGCTTCGCGTGAGCTAACCTCTCCTCTTAACCTTCCAGCACCGGGCAGGCGTCAGCCCCTATACTTCGCCTTGCGGCTTCGCAGAGACCTGTGTTTTTGCTAAACAGTCGCCTGGGCCTATTCACTGCGGCTTTTCAAGGCTTTAACACCCTAAAAAGCACCCCTTCTCCCGAAGTTACGGGGTCATTTTGCCGAGTTCCTTAACGAGAGTTCTCTCGCTCACCTTAGGATTCTCTCCTCGCCTACCTGTGTCGGTTTGCGGTACGGGCACCTTTTATCTCGCTAGAGGCTTTTCTTGGCAGTGTGGAATCAGGAACTTCGGTACTATATTTCCCTCGCTATCACAGCTCAGCCTTCACGGTAACGGGATTTGCCTCGTTACCAGCCTAACTGCTTAGACGCACATATCCAGCAGTGCGCTTACCCTATCCTCCTGCGTCCCCCCATTGCTCAAACGATAAAGAGGTGGTACAGGAATATCAACCTGTTGTCCATCGCCTACGCCTTTCGGCCTCGGCTTAGGTCCCGACTAACCCTGAGAGGACGAGCCTTCCTCAGGAAACCTTAGGCATACGGTGGATGGGATTCTCACCCATCTTTCGCTACTCATACCGGCATTCTCACTTCTAAGCGCTCCACCAGTCCTTACGGTCTAGCTTCAACGCCCTTAGAACGCTCTCCTACCGCGGACATCGTAAGATGTCCACCCACAGCTTCGGTGATACGTTTAGCCCCGGTACATTTTCGGCGCAGAGTCACTCGACCAGTGAGCTATTACGCACTCTTTAAATGGTGGCTGCTTCTAAGCCAACATCCTGGTTGTCTAAGCAACTCCACATCCTTTTCCACTTAACGTATACTTTGGGACCTTAGCTGGTGGTCTGGGCTGTTTCCCTCTTGACTACGGATCTTATCACTCGCAGTCTGACTCCCACGGATAAGTCATTGGCATTCGGAGTTTGTCTGAATTCGGTAACCCGATGAGGGCCCCTAGTCCAAACAGTGCTCTACCTCCAAGACTCTCACTTCGTGAGGCTAGCCCTAAAGCTATTTCGGAGAGAACCAGCTATCTCCAGGTTCGATTGGAATTTCTCCGCTACCCACACCTCATCCCCGCACTTTTCAACGTGCGTGGGTTCGGGCCTCCAGTAGGTGTTACCCTACCTTCACCCTGGACATGGGTAGATCACCTGGTTTCGGGTCTACAACCACATACTTATTCGCCCTATTCAGACTCGCTTTCGCTGCGGCTCCGTCTTCTCGACTTAACCTTGCATGTAATCGTAACTCGCCGGTTCATTCTACAAAAGGCACGCTATCACCCGGCATTTTCCGAAGGAAATATGCACAGGGCTCTAACTACTTGTAGGCACACGGTTTCAGGATCTCTTTCACTCCCCTTCCGGGGTGCTTTTCACCTTTCCCTCACGGTACTGGTTCACTATCGGTCACTAGGGAGTATTTAGCCTTGGGAGATGGTCCTCCCAGCTTCCGACGGGATTTCACGTGTCCCGCCGTACTCAGGATCCACTCAGGAGGGAACGAAGTTTCAACTACAGGGTTTTTACCTTCTCTGACGGGCCTTTCCAGACCACTTCATTTACCCCGTTCCTTTGTAACTCCATGTTGAGTGTCCTACAACCCCAGATAGGCTTGGCCTTCTGGTTTGGGCTAATCCCGTTTCGCTCGCCGCTACTCAGGGAATCGCATTTGCTTTCTCTTCCTCCGGGTACTTAGATGTTTCAGTTCCCCGGGTCTGCCTTCAATACCCTATGAATTCAGGTAAAGATACTGTTCCATTACGAACAGTGGGTTTCCCCATTCGGAAATCTCCGGATCAAAGCTTACTTACAGCTCCCCGAAGCATATCGGTGTTAGTCCCGTCCTTCATCGGCTCCTAGTGCCAAGGCATCCACCGTGCGCCCTTTCTAACTTAACCTATGGACGAATTTATTCGTCTCTATTAGACAATAAGTCTAGGGTTTCTCTTTTTAATAAAAGAGAGAAAAAAGCGATACAAATGTGTGTTTTACTTTTGCCTTCTTACTTACGATTATCTAGTTTTCAAGGAACAAATAAATACGCTTTGAGAGAATTGCACTCTCAAAACTAAACAAACAAGCAGTCAACAGTGCAAATTTTTAAATTTGCTATTACGAACCGAAGGTTCGCATTCCGAATGTCCTTACGACATTATCCTTAGAAAGGAGGTGATCCAGCCGCACCTTCCGATACGGCTACCTTGTTACGACTTCACCCCAATCATCTGTCCCACCTTAGGCGGCTGGCTCCAGGGGCAAAACTTAGCTTCCTTTAAATATAATAAGATGCTAAGTTTTGCCCCCGGTTACCCCACCGACTTCGGGTGTTACAAACTCTCGTGGTGTGACGGGCGGTGTGTACAAGGCCCGGGAACGTATTCACCGCGGCATGCTGATCCGCGATTACTAGCGATTCCGGCTTCATGCAGGCGAGTTGCAGCCTGCAATCCGAACTGAGAATAGATTTATGGGATTTGCTTGACCTCGCGGCTTCGCTGCCCTTTGTTCTATCCATTGTAGCACGTGTGTAGCCCAGGTCATAAGGGGCATGATGATTTGACGTCATCCCCACCTTCCTCCGGTTTGTCACCGGCAGTCTCCTTAGAGTGCCCAACTGAATGCTGGCAACTAAGGACAAGGGTTGCGCTCGTTGCGGGACTTAACCCAACATCTCACGACACGAGCTGACGACAACCATGCACCACCTGTCACTCTGTCCCCCGAAGGGGAACGCTCTGTCTCCAGAGTTGTCAGAGGATGTCAAGACCTGGTAAGGTTCTTCGCGTTGCTTCGAATTAAACCACATGCTCCACCGCTTGTGCGGGCCCCCGTCAATTCCTTTGAGTTTCAGCCTTGCGGCCGTACTCCCCAGGCGGAGTGCTTAATGCGTTTGCTGCAGCACTAAAGGGCGGAAACCCTCTAACACTTAGCACTCATCGTTTACGGCGTGGACTACCAGGGTATCTAATCCTGTTCGCTCCCCACGCTTTCGCGCCTCAGCGTCAGTTACAGACCAGAGAGTCGCCTTCGCCACTGGTGTTCCTCCACATCTCTACGCATTTCACCGCTACACGTGGAATTCCACTCTCCTCTTCTGCACTCAAGTCCCCCAGTTTCCAATGACCCTCCACGGTTGAGCCGTGGGCTTTCACATCAGACTTAAAGGACCGCCTGCGCGCGCTTTACGCCCAATAATTCCGGACAACGCTTGCCACCTACGTATTACCGCGGCTGCTGGCACGTAGTTAGCCGTGGCTTTCTGGTTAGGTACCGTCAAGGTACCGGCAGTTACTCCGGTACTTGTTCTTCCCTAACAACAGAGCTTTACGACCCGAAGGCCTTCATCGCTCACGCGGCGTTGCTCCGTCAGACTTTCGTCCATTGCGGAAGATTCCCTACTGCTGCCTCCCGTAGGAGTCTGGGCCGTGTCTCAGTCCCAGTGTGGCCGATCACCCTCTCAGGTCGGCTACGCATCGTGGCCTTGGT
Organism: Mesobacillus maritimus; assembly: GCF_044803185.1. Lineage (GTDB taxonomy): Bacteria > Bacillota > Bacilli > Bacillales > Cytobacillaceae > Mesobacillus_B > Mesobacillus_B maritimus_B. Next base: position 1,291,338 of record NZ_CP085225.1, on the reverse strand, counting down.
GAGCCGTTACCTCACCAACTAGCTAATGCGCCGCGGGCCCATCTGTAAGTGACAGCCGAAACCGTCTTTCAGCATTCCCTCATGAGAGGGAATGAATTATCCGGTATTAGCCCCGGTTTCCCGGAGTTATCCCAGTCTTACAGGCAGGTTGCCCACGTGTTACTCACCCGTCCGCCGCTAATCTTTGGGAGCAAGCTCCCTCAGATCCGCTCGACTTGCATGTATTAGGCACGCCGCCAGCGTTCGTCCTGAGCCAGGATCAAACTCTCCAATAAAATGTAGAGTGATTAGCTCATAAAATAAAACGTTGACTCATGTTCTTCTATATTAATAGAAGAAACATGATAAATATTGTTTGTTGACGCTTGTTTGTTTAGTTTTCAAAGAACAATTTGTGCTGATGCATTTTATCAGCGACAAGAATTAATATTACATTATCCAATTCATTTCGTCAACAACTTTTTTAAAAGAAGTTTTAAGAGGTGAATGAATATCCTTCGCCACCGAAGAAGCTAAATTAGAATAACACTTTTCTACTACCAAAACAATAGAAATATTTTACAACTATATCTTTTTTATTAAAAACAACATCTAACCACTTGTTTAAATTTATTGGGCAACACCATCTACATTCTATTAGCTTTCTATAGAAGAAGAACGATTTTTAAAACAGAAGGGGAAGGTTCCATCTAAGCTCCAGATGAACCTTCCCCCTATAAATCATTTTTTATCGAATATCTATTTCGAATGGTTCTCCAAACATGTTCACAGTAAGCACTAATGGTTTATCTGATTCTGCTACTGTTTTCGGAACCTGGAAGTAAACATGTATCGTTCCTTCTGATAAAGCATCGACACTTGAAGACCTAACTTTGTTCCATTCTATGGTAGTTTAACATAATTAGAATATTTTTCCTGAAACCTTATCCCTATATACCAATATTAAAGATAGTTCAATTGAACCGTTTTTTTATTAACGCATTCCATACCCAAAAATAAAAAGACCTCAACTCCGGTAATGAGTTGAGGCACATAAATAAGTCCCTACGCTTTTTAATCAAATATTCTAGCCACTACTCCTACAATGATGACAACGATAACGGCTCCAATTAGAGCAGGAATTAAAGCATAACCAGCAACAATTGGACCCCATGCCCCAAATAAAACCTGTCCCAACCAAGTTCCAATGAAACCAGCAACCATGGCCCCAGCCCAGCCTCCTGGCATGTCAAATGGCGATACCTTATCTGCCACGATGCCAATGGCCAATGCAATGATAGCAGAAATGATAAATGCAGTAATGCTCATACACTCACTCCTTTTTTACCAACATATGAGACCTAGTAATGGATGGTTCCATCGGCATGTCAGGAGTCTATTTACGTTGTCCAGAACAAAAAAAAGCACAGTCCTAGGACTGTGGTCGATTATTGTTTTCCTTTTTCGTGATGATGCTTGTGTTGTCCATACTTCGGAATATAATTATTCTCTTCTAACTTCTTATAATGAGATTCGATGTGCTCAACCAGCTTATCTCCCTTTTCTTCTGAGAAAACTCCGTATTCCACATACTTTGAGATAATCTCTTTCTTTTTCTCAAAGGCTTCTCCATAGAGCTTTGCTAGTTCATTCTTTTGTTCGTCGGTCAATTTGACCTCTTTTGTTTCTTCTGTCTCTGGATCTGTTTGGGCAGCAGCAGATGTAAACACTAATCCTATTGATAATAGAATGAGTGTAGCTACGATACCTATTTTCTTCATTTGTTTCCTCCTTTTCATCGTTATCATTGGTATTTTTTACAAAAACACCCTGATTATGCATGAAAGGAGCGTAAACTCTGCCCTTACTACGCAAACTCTTCCATTATATACACGGCTTTGTCCAAAGCTTCGTTAAATCTACATACCCAAAGTGTTTGATTTCTATATTCATGAGGTTGATAGAAAATGGAATTTGTCTTTTTACGTAATATAACGGAACACATAATGATACGTTTTGTAAGTACTGTTCTATGCGCAGGTGATGTTTGTTCCAATTTTCAAAGGGAATCTTGCTATATGCCTCTAATTCTCTTTGCAGATGCTTGTCGCGTTCAATCAATATGTTCAATGGTGAAAAGCTGTTTTTTAAAAAGAAGAAATAAGAAAAAGTTTGATTCAACTCGAAAATTTCACCATGGATGAACAAGTCGGAATCTAAATGAATTTGAGAATTATAAATGGCATCATAAAAGGTCACTTCCTCCATTTCGACTTCGATTCCCGCGTGCTCTAGCTTATCTTTTAACCAATGCGAGGTATCGCTTGTATAGTTAACAAACCTCATTTTAATAGGTCCAGTCATCTTGGGCTTTGGCCTCTCCTCCATCCTATACGACTCCGATAAACCTATTAAGCAGCCTTCATGATTTCCTCTAATCCGCGAATTCACCTCTGAAAGCTCATGACGATGTTGTGCGATGATGGTATGAATATATTCCCTAACTTCTTTACGCTCCATATCTGACTTCCGATAAGGATTCATAACCACCACTCCGAATCCGGAATCACTTTCTACCTCGAAGGTATCGATCTTCCCCGATTCATGGGCGCCCTGATAGACTACCTGAAACTCCCTCGGAACCTGAATAAACTCGACGCGATCAAGTAAGGGCCGGTGGCCAAAATATTGTTTAAAGGCACAAAGAACGGTTTTCTCAGGAGAATCCTCAGCAAGGTAAAAGCCCCCTGTCCCTAGTAATCTACCGTTTATTTCTTTAAAAATACTAGCTGTCAATAAACTTATAAGCTGTAGAACGTATGTGCAGCCTGTTGGAAACTCTAGCTTGACTACAAGTGGTGCCGGTGAGGTAATCGTTGTAATAGGCTCCCAAAGCGCTTCGTAATGTTCGTCGTTTTTCATCCTAACGAATGTATCAACGACATCTTCCGCTCTCATAATCGAGCCATCGTGAAAAGCGACGTCCTTCCTCAAATATAAGAGTAAAGAAGTATCGGTGTACTCCCAACTATGAGCAAGTTCGGGTGTAATTGTATTGTCAGCATGCAATGTAACGACGCGATTATATAGATTGGCAACAAGGTTCGCACTTTGTATATCCGCTGCCTGTTGCGGATGAACCGTTAAAAACGGATAAAACCTCGGGATCATGAGACGATCTTGGTCTTCTTGATGAAAGCCGAATTTTGCTTGAAAGGCCATCATTAATCGTTGTTTCGTTTCAACAGACCAGCCTAATAATAAGAGCTTGCTCACCTCTTTGATTGCATCCGCTCTTAAGTATTTTAAAAAAAGCTGTTCATATTCTTGTTCAACATTTCGTTTCCACTGAAGTGACGATGTATTCCCTCGTCCTCTTCCAGATTGAAAGCTTAACCAGCCTTCCTCCTGCCATTGCTGAAGTTTTCGCCGAGTTTGCTTCGTGCTGAGCATCAATTGCTTAGCGATGTTTTCTATTTTAATACTCCCTGATTCAATATGGTTATAGAGTAACAATAAATAGCGATCCATTCTAAGCTCCTTTAAAAGTGGACATAATTATTCAAAAAGTTCATTTTTAATTCTATCCGTCTCCTTTAATATAAAGAAATAGAAAGGGGCTGACAATATGAAGTGGAAAGAATACCCACAAAACATAAAAGTTCGTCTAATTACATCTTTTTTTAATCGAGCCATCTCGAGTGCGGTTATGCCCTTTATGGCCCTCTTTTTCGCACAGCATAAAGGCGCGATTTGGGCAGGAATTTTCTTAGGTATCAACGTTTTTATCGGATTCCTCAGCAATTTAATCGGCGGATACATATCGGACCGTTTCCATCGAAAAACAGTCCTACTTTTCACCTCTGCTAGTAGTAGCTTGATGTTTGGATTGATGACCATTAGCTTGATTCCTGAACAGAAGTGGATCATGTTATTTGCCGTAAGTTATATGATGTTTATGGCTTCTAGTAGCCTTGGGCGTCCTGCGATGCAGGCAATTATCATTGATTCTACGACAGCTGAAAATCGAAAAGGCGTTTATGCTTTAGATTATTGGCTCGTTAATTTATCGATGGCGATTGGTACAGCCCTTGGGGGGCTCTTTTATGTCCATCACCAGCTGGCTCTATTTATCATCCTCACCTTGGTATCTGCAAGTTTACCAATTGTTTATCTGATTTGGTTACAAGATTCATCTGTGAAGCAATTAGCGAAAACACACCAAAATATCTTTCTAGATTTAGCGAACAATTACAAAGTAGCCCTTCAAGATAAGCCTTTCGTGATGGCCGTTGTTGGCGGGATGTGTATATACGCTGCCGAGTTTTCACTTAACAGCTATATCGGGGTCCGTTTAGCAGAAGAGTTCCGCGCGGTATATGTTGGGGGATTTGAAATCGCCGGTGTCAGAATGTTAAGTCTATTAAACATTCAAAATATGCTACTCGTTGTGTTATTCACTTTTATCGTCACAAAAATCACCGACCGATTTGATAAGAAGAAGATGCTTTTAGTTGGGCTTATTCTTTATGGTATTGGCTACACCGTCATCACATCCGCAAATGTTTGGTATGTATTGATTTTATTTAATCTTGTCGCAACGATTGGAGAGCTTGTTTATTCTCCCATTGCCAACGCTGAAAAAGCAAATATGATGCCAGAGGATAAACGGGGTTCATATTCTGCGTTTTCTGGTACAAGCTTTAGCGGTGCTGATTTAATTGCACGAACAACCATTATCATAGGTGCTTTTCTCGTTCCAACCATGATGAGTGTGTATATCGGGATAATTTTAATGATAGGAACCTTCTTGCTTTATGGAGGATTATTTATCTTTCGCACAGGAAAACAAAAAGAGGAATTTAAGGTTCATAGAACCATGTAGGTTTTCTTGCTTGAATGATTTGAAGCACCATGAACCACTCATGGTGCATTTTTTAAAAAATAAAAATATGTATGGATGGTAAGAACCTAACAGTTTATCCTTTCTCTACCTCACCTTCCCAAGAAAGCATTCCACCAGTCATATTGGTTACATCATACCCTTGTGAAGTTAACAATTCACAAGCCATGCTACTTCTTCCACCAGAGCGACAAGCTATATAATAATGCTCGTTTTTATCTAATTCATTCACACGATCTGGTAAATCTCCTAATCGAATATGACGCGCTCCTTGAATCTTCCCTTCTGCTACTTCGTCATCTTCACGAACATCAATGATATTTACTTTTTCACCATTTTTTAGTTTTTGCGCTAACTCTTTTGTGGTAATTTTCTTCATTATGAGTACCCTCCATTAGAATCAAATACCCTATTATTATTTCTATAAGATTCGATTTTATTTAGGTTTAAATATAATAAACTTGAGACAAAATATAATTTTAAATTGACTTTACTTCCATCATTGAATAGAATATTGATAATTATCAAATAAAAGCAATGAAGAGAAAAAGTAAAATGATCTTTTTTTACACAGAGAGCTTCGGTAGCTGAAAAGAAGCAAAAACAGTCATTTGAACAATGGTCTCTGAGCTTCGTACTGAACATACTTCGGTATAAGTAGGATACGACGAGATTTGGCATTCGTTATCAATGTCACAGTATAAGAGTAAAAATGATTAATTGATTACTCCGTACTTGCAGAGGCAAGTGGTGTGAACCATTTGCGAAATAAGGTGGTATCACGCGGAATCCAAACCTCGTCCTTAACTATTTATAGTTAGGGACGAGTTTTTTTTGTTTTTACCATTACTTTAGGGAGTTGAGATCGATGAGTATTTTTATTGGTGGGGCTTGGCCATACGCAAACGGCTCCTTACATCTGGGGCATATTTCAAGTTTGTTACCTGGGGATATTTTAGCCAGATATTATCGTCTAAAAGGGGAAAGGGTGTTATTTGTATCAGGTAGTGATTGTAACGGAACACCCATTACAATTAGAGCCAAACAAGAAGGAGTTTCCCCACAAGAGATTGCAAACCGTTACCATCAAGAATTTGAATCTAGCTTAGGAAAGTTAGGATTCTCTTACGATATTTATACACGAACAGACACTCACCACCATCACAAAATCGTCCAAGAGATATTTCTAGAACTCCTTGAAAAAGGCCTTATTTATAAAAAGGAAATTGAACAAACGTATTGTGAAAATGATCAGCAATTTTTGCCCGATCGGTATGTTGAAGGAACTTGTCCGAATTGTGGAGCCCATGCGCGTGGTGATCAATGCGATTATTGTTCAACTGTATTAGAGCCACTTGAGTTACTTGATCGAAAATGTAAGATTTGTGGATTCCCACCTACCACAAGATTAACGGAACAGTTTTACTTTTCCTTAAGCTCCATGCAAACGCTATTGGAAGAGTATACGCGAGGAGCTGAGAATAATAAAAATTGGCGTGATAATGCCATTTCTCTTACAAAACGTTACTTAAGGGAAGGCTTGCAAGACCGAGCTGTTTCTAGAGACTTACCCATTGGAGTGAGTGTGCCAGTGGCCGGTTATGAGGAAAAGAAAATATACGTTTGGATTGAGGCTGTTTCAGGATATTATACTGCCAGTAAGTTATGGGCGAAAGAGACGAATCATGATGACTCGACATTCTGGGATTCTACCACAACGTCTTATTATGTACACGGCAAAGACAATATCCCGTTTCATTCCATCATTTGGACTGGAATTCTGGCTGGTTTAGAAAAAGCAGCATTACCAACACACATCGTTTCGAACGAGTACCTGACTTTAGAAAAGAAAAAATTATCTACAAGTAAAAATTGGGCGGTGTGGGTTCCAGATATTTTAGAAAGATACCATCCAGACTCCATACGCTATTTCTTAACGATCAACGCACCAGAGAAAAGAGATGCCGACTTTTCTTGGAAAGAATTTATTTATAGTCACAATAGCGAATTATTGGGTGCCTATGGAAACTTTGTTAATCGGACTTTAAAATTCATCCACAAGTCCTTTGACGGTGAAGTTCCAGAAAAGGATATTCCTTCTGCAATTCAGGACAAAGTGGAACAACTGTATGAGGAAGTAGGGCATTGCATTGAAAATACCTCATTCAAACTTGGATTGGAAAAAATCTTTGAGCTTGTTAGGTTTTCGAATAAATACTTCGACGAACAACAGCCTTGGTTACAGATAAAAGATGACCCTGACGCTTGCAAACAAACACTAGCCAATTGCGTTTATCTGATTGCCAATTTAGCACATGTCCTAACACCATTCCTTCCTTTTTCAAGCAGAAAGGTTAAGGACATGATTCATTTCAGAGAAACCGACTGGAGTTCCGTTCTGGTGCGGTCACAACAACTAACAAATGTGGAACCACTATTTGAACGAATCGATACTGAAAAAATCACAGAAGAACTTGAAAGATTAACAAAACAATTGGTGGATTAAGCTTTAAATAAGAGGAGTGAGGGGAACCATCCCCTCACTCCCATCATTTCTCAACTATACATTTTCAATTGCTCATATCCCGTTTTTTCTTGACGCATTAACGGGACAATCGCACATTTCTTTGCCAATTGTGTTTCGACTTTTTCAATCCATTGTTCTTCGGCAACCGCTCTGCCTTGCAACACAGGATCCTTTGTATCGGTTGCATTTAAGCTCTGGTTAATGATCCACCATTGAGGTGAAATTTCGGCGCGCTCTAAATCTGCTTGAAGGCGACTTGCCTCAAGCACAGGCGTTGCCTCCGCCAATGTCACAATCACCACACTTGTTTCTTGTGGATTTCGTAACCGAGGCAATAACTTTTGTACACTTTCCGGAACGTCCCCCGTAGTACGTGCCAATTCCTTATGGTATGACTGAGCTGCATCCAACAAAAGCAAGGTATGACCTGTTGGTGCTGTATCAATGACGACAATCTCATCTTCAGATTTCTCAACTACCTCAGCAAACGCCCGGAAAACAGCAATTTCTTCGGTGCATGGCGAATTTAAATCTTCTTCAAGATACGCTAGGCCACCTTCATCTAGCTCTTTTCCTGCAGTCGATAATACCTCTTGTTTATACGCTTCCACTTCCTGCTTTGGATCAATTCTGCTTATACTCAGAAGCTGATTATTCTCACTGTTTTTAAACATCAATTCAAGATGTGCCGCTGGATCTGTTGTCGTTAAATGGACTTTATGTCCCTTTTCAACCAACCCAACCGCAATCGCAGACGCCATAGTTGTTTTACCAACTCCGCCTTTGCCCATCGTAAAAATAACCCTCGTCCCTTTTTCAGACACATCAGCTATTAGGTCCTTTACACCTGGAAGGTTATGATTTTTACGTTCCACGGCAGATTGTGAGGCTAGCATTGTTTCATTTTTTAAAAGATAGCGTAAACTTTCCAAACCTGTCAGCGAGTAAGACACATAAGGCAACGAAAACGTTTTAACCTCTTTAAGTCCTTCAGGCAACTGATTGATTGCAGCTCGCTGCTTTTCATAAAAAGAGGACGATACAGGATCATCAGCAATAAAGGTTTCCATGAGTCCATTCACAATTAATAATTGATTGTTGATGCCAATTCCCCTTAGTTCCTGCGAAGCTCGGTCAGCCTCAAACAGTGAGGACTCATCCGGTCTGGCTACTAAAATTAAGCTTGTTTTCGTAGCGTCTGACAATGCTTCCATGCTTTCCGCGTAAATCATTTTTTTCTCTGCAAGACCTGAAAGTGGACCCAAACACGAAGCTCCATGCGTACTTTCCTCTAAAAAGCCACTCCATGCTGTTGGAAGTTGTAACAAACGAAGGGTATGCCCTGTTGGCGCCGTATCAAAGACAATATGATCGTAACTATCTACGATAGACGCATCCGATAGCAAACCTGTGAACTCATCAAACGCGGCAATCTCAACCGTACACGCACCTGACAATTGCTCCTCCATCGTTGCCACCACCGAATCCGGAAGTTTCCCCCGGTAAGGACCCACTACCTTTTCTCGGTATGCTTTCGCCGCTTCTTCCGGATTTAGATTACAAGCGAATAAATTTGCGACTGTAGGCACAGGCTTAGGCGTATTGCTTAACTCAATCTCTAAAACATCTTGCAAATTAGATGCCGGATCAGTACTAACCAGAAGCACCTTTTTCCCTTCGTCTGCTAATGAAACGGCCGTTGCACAAGCTGTTGAAGTTTTCCCAACGCCGCCTTTCCCTGTAAAAAAGAGAAAAGGGGTGTGAATCACTTTTTTCGGTTCAAAAGGTTGAAACATGGTTTTCACTTCTTTCTATAAGGCTGTATTCCAATAGATTGTTGTTAAAATCCAAATGCCGATTTTAACGCAAGATATGCTATTTTGTGCTCTCTAATAAAGTTTACAAGCTCTTTTCTCCTAAATAAGCTTGTTTCCCGGTGAACTATACACAACCTTACTTATTTCACCCCTAATTCAAAATAGCTCGAGGAGAAAAAAGCCTTATAATAAGCTAATCGACTTATTTGCTTTTTTCTCTTTTAGTTCTTCTTCAGCCACACCAAACCACTCGGAAAGCTGCTCATTTGTAGGGTATGTTCCCCGCTTCACAACTTCGCCGTTCAACAACGTCATCGGAAGGGCTTCAGGACCTTTTTCATGGAGAACTTTGTTGACCGCTTCATTTTCAGCAAACTTTGCAGGTTCGCTAGCAAGGTTATAACGCGTAATGTCAAAGCCCTTTTTTTCTAAAAGAAACACTGCGGATGCCATTCTTGTTAATTCAGGATCTACACTTGGACCACACACTCCAGTTGGACAACATAGTGCTGGATCAAAGATTTCTACTTTATTCATTTACGAAGCCTCCCTTAGTAAATACCAAAAGGAGCAACCCTCTTGGCACTGCTCCTTTACTTGCCAGTTTCTTTAAACGTCTGAATTCGCTCCCCAATTTCATCCCGTACGCGTTGGAAGAATGCCCATTTTTCTTCTTCGGTACCCTCCGCTTTTGCTGGGTCATCAAATCCCCAATGATCTCTTTTTACATGCGGTGGTGTTACCGGGCATTTGTCAGCCGCATCACCACAAAGTGTTACAACAAAGTCAGCATTATTTAAAATTTCTGGATCGATAATGTCAGAGGTTTGCTCAGAAATATCGATTCCCGCTTCTTTCATCGCCTTAACTGCATTGGGATTTAACCCGTGCGCTTCAATTCCCGCACTTTTCACATCCCACTCATCCCCAAGATGCTTTTTCGCCCAACCTTCAGCCATCTGACTGCGGCAAGAATTTCCTGTACATAAGAAGTAGATTGTTTTTTTAGACATAATGTATTCTCCTTTTTAGTAAAATTAAAATTTAAGAAATAATCAATAACCATAGATAGAGTCCCACTAACGTGATGAATAATGTGGGAATCGTAAGGATAATTCCTGTTTTAAAATAAGTTCCCCAGGAAATCTTTACTCCTTTTAAACTAAGGACATGTAACCAAAGCAAGGTGGCTAAAGATCCAATCGGCGTAATTTTCGGACCTAAGTCAGAACCAATGACATTGGCATAAATCAAGGATTCTCTAATCACACCGGTTGTGTTGGTATCAGCAATCGCAAGTGCATCAATCATGACGGTTGGCATATTGTTCATAACTGAAGATAAAATTGCTGCAATAAAGCCCATCCCAACGGTTGCTGCGAACAGCCCCTGATCGGCTACCACTTGAATGACATCCGTTAGAACGTTCGTCAGACCGGCATTTCTCAATCCGTATACCACAACATACATTCCAATCGAGAAGAACACGATTGCCCATGGTGCCCCTTTTATAACTGTTTTCGTATTGACGGCAGGGCTTTTTCTTGCCATTAGTAAGAAAAAGATTGCGACAATCCCGGCAATAATGGAAACAGGAACACCTAAGAACTCACTGGCGAAATAGCCAATTAATAGCACCGCAAGCACAATCCAAGATAGGTTAAACATCTTTTTATCGCGAATCGCTTCTACCGGTTTTCTCAGATGAGCAAGATCATAGTTCTTCGGAATACTTTTACGGAAAAATAAATATAAAACCAAGATGCTTGCACCAAGGGAGAAGAAGTTTGGTATGATCATTCGTGACGCAAACTCGACAAACCCAATGCCAAAGAAATCAGCTGAAACGATGTTCACTAAGTTGCTGACAATCAGCGGAAGTGAGGTCGTATCCGCAATAAAACCACTTGCGATGATAAAAGGGAAAACCATTTTTTCATCAAATTTTAAAGCGCGCACCATCGCCAGAACAATCGGTGTTAAAATTAGTGCGGCACCATCGTTGGCAAAAAACGCAGCCACAAGTGCACCTAGAATTGATACGTACACAAACATTTTGACGCCATTTCCGTTCGCAACCCTTGCCATATGTAGGGCTGCCCATTCAAAGAAACCAATTTCATCAAGAATTAGGGAAATAAGAATGATGGCAACGAAGGCCAGTGTCGCATTCCAGACAATCCCTGTAACATCAAGGACGTCACCGAAGTCAACCACACCAACCAGCAAGGCCAAAACCGCTCCACCACAAGCGGACCAGCCAATCGAAAGATTTTTCGGTTGCCAAATGACTAAAATGAGCGTGACGATAAAAATAATTGAAGCTAATATTGTTTGAGTCAAAAATCACACCTCCATTAGTTGCACGAAATACGTAGTCCCTGTTTTTCTAAGGAAATCAATTTTTCCTCTTGATCAGGGATATGCTTAATAACATCCTGAACAAGTGGATAATAGGCATTTTCTTGGTTTAGAGAATAAAAAATCCATTGCCCTTTCCGGTTTTCTTTCACTAAACCAGCGTCCTTTAATTTCCTTAAATGTTGACTAATGGCAGGCTGTGACATTTTAAAAATCTCAACAAACTCGCAAACACAACAATCATGTTTGATAAGAAGACCCAACATCGATAATCTTGTCTTATCCCCCATCAGCTTTAGAATTCCCGCCGTTCCTTCTAAATCTTTTTCCATTATTCTTCACCTCCAGGCACCAACATATAAGGAATTCGTTATATAATCAAACAATTATATAATAAAACACTTATATAGAAATTTCAAGCCTTCTAGGTTTATTATTTTCCTCAAAGAGACATTTTTACTTATAGGATATTAATGTGGAAGGTTTTTACTAAGGTTGGGGACATTACTGTGGCATTCTAAAACAAAATCTGGCGGCCAACAACACGATTCAACGTTCTATCTGCAAACTTACGGTAACTATCTACATAAATTTAGCTTCTATCTACAAACTTACGGTATCTATCTACATAAATTCAGGCTCTATCTACACAAAATCCATTCCTATCTACAAACTTGGTACTTTGCCTTAATAAAGCAACCTAAAAAAGAGCATAAAAAAAAGACTCTACAAGAGAGTCTTTTTGTGTCTTTATCAGTTAATTAAGCTTTTTGAACGTTAGAAGCTTGTGGTCCACGCTGACCTTGTTCTACTTCAAAAGTTACTTTTTGACCTTCGTCTAAAGACTTGAAGCCTTCGCTTTGGATAGCTGAGAAGTGAACGAATACATCGTCTCCGCCTTCGCGCTCGATAAATCCGAATCCTTTTTCTGCATTAAACCATTTTACTGTACCTTGTTCCATTGTTTGTTTCCTCCTCGTGTGTGTTCCACACATTTTGTTACTATCCTTGCTTACGTCTTCAGGTCGAAAGTTTTTGATCACTTAACATCCTTGTCGAACAAACAAAAATAATTCTTCCTTAGAATAACAGATATTATCTCTTAACGCAAGTTAACCTGGATTAAAGTTTTCCTTTTCCTAACATTATGTGTGTGGATAAGTATATTGTTACCGTTCAGACGTAAAAGATATACATCCTTTTATTTTTTTATTAATAGGAAAAATAACCCCCAGCAGTCATATTTACTCCGTGCATCAACCTCATTGCCGCTATTAGCAAATTATTGTTTTAGATAATGGACACAGCAAATTTTCATGAGAACATGCATAAAGTACAAAAAAAGAAATGAAGCATCAAAAGAAAGTATGTAAAAGACATTTCATGAGAAAAACTTCAAAGGGAAAAACAACCAAAACGTATTCTAGTGCAACTGCCAACAATGAGCCGTTATTCTTCTTACAATATTAAGTTAATATGTTTGATTTCCAAACTAAAAAAAGAGTTATTCACAACTTTCTTTATCAGTTTCTTCTATAATAGTAGAATTTTACAGTATCGTTTACCCTTATTATGATGCTCCACTCATAATAATTACGTTTGAACTTTATCCACCTAGCATGAAACGAACGTAAAAACATAAAGTATTGTCAAAAACGAATCGGATATCCTTGTTAATCCAACTTTTTAAACACTTCAAATTAAACAGATCCCCATCTTTTTACACACTAATTGACAACGCTTTATCCCGTATATTAACAATGTTTACCTAACTTACGTAACAAATCGTTCACAAAAAACATTTTTTTCTGAACCGCTTTCAAGAAATCGTTGACGAACGAAAATGCGGATGTTATTCTACAAATACATTAATTAGTTTGTTGACCAAACCAATTAATTAAAATCTCGAGTTTAAAAGTTTCATTCTTTATAGTGCTTGATAATGATTTCAAGCTCTGTATCCAATACTTTAACGCCTTTCTGGCACGAAAGTCATACTTAATTAATTCATAACAACCTTGGAGGTAATATCATGGGTCAGCCCGCATTTAAGCCAACAGAACCACTTACACCAGAAACAGAAGCTCGTCCGTTTGGATGGAGAGACAAATTAGGTTATCTTTTTGGTGATTTTGGAAACGATTTCTTCTTTATTCTAGTCGCTATTTTCTTAATGGTTTTCTATACGGATGTTTTTCATATTAATCCAGCAACAGTTGGGGTCCTATTTATGATTGCTAGACTTTGGGATGCTTTTGCCGACGTAGCATGGGGACGTTTCATTGATACTAGAAAGACTACCCCAAATGGAAAGTTTAAGCCTTGGATTTTTAGAATGTCCTTCCCTCTTGTTATTACGGGTGTTTTAATGTTTGTTAAGATTCCAGGAATGTCTGATGGATTTTATCTAGCTTGGGCGTTCGTGACTTATATTGTATGGGGAACTTTATACAGTACCGTTAATATCCCTTATGGGTCAATGGCTTCTGTTATTACTGATGATCCAGTAGAGCGTACTTCTCTTTCTGGATGGAGAACAATGGGAGCGCAGGCAGCAGGTTTAATCATTGGAGTTATTGGACCGATGATTGTGTTCGTTGATAATAAGATTGATCCAAATCGTATGTTGATGGCAGCCATCGTTTTCGGCGTTCTTGCAATTTCTTGCTATATGGCATGTTATAAATTAACAACTGAGCGTATTACAGCACCTGAAAGACCAAAGCAAGAAGGTAAGAAAAACGAAACCATCAAAGGTCTTGTGAAAAATAAACCACTCATTTGGATCCTTGTCGCTTCTCTAACTTTCATGGTTTGTACGATGCTTATTCAAACGGTTAACACTTATTTATTTAAAGATTATTTTGGTAATACCGGTGCCTTAAGTATGATTAACTTTGTAACATCAGGTACAGTATTTGTTTTAATGCCATTCTTAAGCCCGCTTGTTAAAAAATTCGGTAAAAAAGAACTTGCAGCATTCGGGATGTTGCTTGCAGGGGTTGTTTATTTAGCATTATTCTTCCTTAAAGATATTAGTGCAGTACAGTTTGTAAGTATTATAACAATTGGTATGTTTGGAAATGCAATTTTCAATCTAGTGATTTGGGCATTCGTAACCGATGTAATCGACTATCATGAGTTTCTAACAGGTTTACGTGAAGATGCAACAGTTTACTCTATCTATTCAATGGCACGTAAAATTGGACAAGCAGTGGCTGGTGGTTTAGGTGGTGCCTTGATTGGTTTTGTTGGATACAATGCAGCTATTGGACAACAAACACAAGAAACATTGAACGGTATCCACACATTAGGTACTCTATTACCTGCCGTAATCTTCTTGTTGATTTTCTTAATCATTGTATTCTTATACCCATTAAACAAACAGCGTACCCTTCAGCTTGCTGCTGACTTAGCTGAAAAGAGAAATTCACAACAATAATTGTAATTTAAACACGGATAGCCTATATCTACTAGGCTATCTTTTTTTATTTATACAATTGTATCGATTTATTTGTTATAATCCTTTTCGTGGAATAGTTTACTTAATAAACAAATTTACTTTGTTGTTTAGCATACAAAACTAGCGGTTATACAATTGTACTTAACTAAACTCTGGGGGAACTTATTGTGGTTACAGGTGATGGCGCCTTTATAAAGAAAATAAATCGAAGCATCATTTTAGAAAAAATTATGGAACACGAGCAGATATCTCGCGCAGATCTATCCAAAATCACTGGTTTGAACAAGGCAACCATTTCGGTACAAGTAGCAGATTTATTGGAAGAGGAGTTAATATGTGAAACAACACCCGAACACCATACAGTTGGCAGAAGGCCGATTATGCTCTCCATTAATAGCAACGCCGCTTATGTATTAGGAATTGATTTAGATTATCAAAAAATTGATTTTACACTAGCCAATTTACAGGGCCATCCCGTTCTTACTCACACGGAGAAGTTCCAAACAACGAATTATGAAGACATTGTCAGTTACTTAATTAAGCAAATTAAAAAGTTTCAGAAACAGTGCGATGACACTCGTTTTGGAATGGCGGGTGTGGTGATTGGAGTTCATGGAACGGTGAATAAAGATGAACGGATCCATTTTATTCCTACGTATAAGTGGTATGATAAAGATTTACGGAGAGATTTACAAGCGAAACTCAATCTAGATATACGAATCGAAAACAACGCAAATTTATCTTCTTTTGCTGAAAATGTTTATCAATACCATACTAGTAAGAATCTATTCAATATTATTTTGACGTCCGGGATTGGTGCTGGAATCATCAATGACGGTGAAATTCAAAGTGGATATCACGGTTATGCAGGTGAGATGGGCCATATGATAGTCGCAGTGGATGGAAGACCTTGTAGTTGTGGGAACAAGGGGTGTTGGGAACAGTATGCCTCTGAAACAAGTCTAATTCAACACTTATCAACTGTACTAGACAGGTCAGATTTAAGTCGTGATGATGTCTTAACCTTACTTGCAGAAGAGGACACCACTACGATTGAAGAAGTAGAAAAGTGGATTGTCTATATTGCAATTGGCCTTAATAATGTAATTAATCTTTATAATCCTGAAACAGTTGTCATTAATAGTGAGATTTTATCTAGTTATCATCATTCGGTCAACAAACTGGAAAGCCATTTACATTCTTCTGTAAGTCAATATTGTAAAATCGTTCTATCAAATCTTGGTGATACAGCGTGTGTCATGGGGGCTTGTGCCTTGGGTATCCAACGATTGTTAGACGGTCCAAAGGTAATTTTTTCAGTTTCTGAAATTGAAAACGACACTCCAGCATCATAAAACAGTAAAAAATCAGGCTAATATACACCTGATTTTTTACTATAGACTAATTTATTTTAAAACCACTCACTATAACCTAGTTTACGTAAGTTTTCAGCGGATGTTTTTAAGCAATCAAAAGGATCGCGGCCATACACATCATCCTGCTCAACTAAGAAATATTGTGCCCCACTTTCAAGACCTGCTTCCATAATGGCAGGAATATTAAGGTTTCCTTCGCCCACTTCCGCAAATTCAATGGTGTTTGTAAAGATATGCATGAATTTTGCCATATCATTAAAATCCACTTCGCTTAAATCCATTTGACCAATTCGATAATCTTTCAAGTGTAGCAGTGAAATCCGCCCTGCATATTGTTTTACAAACTCCACTGGGTTTTCCCCTGCTCGTTGAATCCAGTGAACATCTAACTCAAAACCAAGCTTCGTCGTATTATTCTTAATTAAATCTAATAAATAGACGCCATCAAACTTTTGGAATTCAAGATGATGAGTGTGGTAATACAATTCAATTCCATACTCAGCTAATCTTTCTGCCATTGTTTCCGCGCGATCAATGAACCCCATGATCTTCTCTTTATCACCCATTAAGTGTAACGGCATCATTCCGATTCGTAAGAAATTACAATTAAGTGCTTTGCAATCGCTCACAATTTTATCAAAGTCATTTGATAATGTTTCGCCAGGCGCACCAGGAAGCATTGGTTCTAATCCAGCAGACATCGCTGCAATCTTAATTCCAAAATCATCGCTTGCTCTTTTTAGCTCTACAACATTTTCTGCTGTCATTGGTATCTGTGAAACCTCAACCGCACGATAGCCCAGGTCATAAATCCCTTTCATCGTTTCATAAACACCAATTTCTTCAACCTTGCCTTTTAGCATCATCATTTGAACGCCAATTTTTCCTTTATTCATACAGGTATGCCTCCTAGTTTCACTTCTTTTTTCAGTTCTGAAGATTGACGAATACCTTCGATTAGTTCCATCGAGGCCAAAGCATCTTTTACATGAACATAGTCGTCAGAATCATTTATGATTGAACGATAAAACAGATTAATTAATTTCACATGACTTGCCCCATAATAAAACTTCGTTCCAGGCATTTTCGTATCCTCAATGAGTTGTTCCTTTTTTCCGTCTTGATTCGCAAATGTTAGAATACTGTCTTTAATCGTGAATGTGCCTTTTTCAAATATAACTTGAAGTTCAACACTCGAATTTTTTGCGTTCGCGTTTGTCGCAAAAAACATTCCCCGAGCACCATTCTTAAAGGAAATTTTAGCTGAAGCCGTATCTTCCACTTCAATTTCATAATCTAGTAATTGGTCGATGGAACCTCTTACCGACTCAATCTCTCCACCAAGAAGCTGTATTAAATCAAGGGTGTGTAGTGCTTGATTAATCATCACGCCTCCACCTGCAAGCTCCATTTTTCCTCGCCATGGTTTCGCATCATAATAGGATTTTTCCCGAGACCATGCGACAAGCCCTTTTATCCCTGTAACTTCACCGTATTGTCCGCTACTAGCCAATTCCTGCAGCTTTTCAAACGATTCATTATAGCGATTTTGCAAGCAGATACAAATTTTTATCTCCTTATTCTCGTCCTCTAGTTTCGCCAGCGCTAGCGACTCTTCTAGGTTTAACCCTAAAGGTTTTTCCTGAAAAACATGAACCCCTTTTTCCACACATGCTTTTGTCGCAGGATAGTGTAGATAGTGCGGTAAACAAATATGCACACAATCTAGTTCATCTGTTTCAAGCATGGTTTCGTAATTCGTATAAAAATTCACATCCGGCACTTTGTTTTTTAATGCTTCATCAAGATCACAAACCGCTACAAGCTTTACGTCTGGATTCGCTTGGATTGCCGGGATGTGAATGTTTGATATATCTCCAAGACCAATAACGGCTGCTCTAAGCATCATTCCATCTCCTTATAAGCAAACTCCTCTCTAATAGAGTAGGAGTTTGCTTTTTTTCATAGGATTATTGTGTTACTGTCTCTTTCTTTTCTGCTTCTATCTTTTTGTTCAATTCCGCAAAATATAGTTCTTCATCAACTGGAAGCTCTACTTCTTTTCCTAACCAGCTTGATAAATGAATGGCATTCGCTAAGCCAACCCCATGAATTCCATCACTACCAGGAGCGATTAACGGTGTTCCATCCAAAATGTTTGCGGCAAAGTTTTCTAATACACTGATATGCTGTTGACCCCAAACACTTTGGAATTCAATGACTTCTTCTTCATAGATTTCTCCTAAATCCGCTCCCATGAAGATCTTCATTGCATCTGCCCAGCTCATTTCCGCATTCATCTCATTCTCAGACTTTTTCAAGCGCTTAACGGTAATTTTCTTGCTATCATCGACAACAATTTTCCCTTTATCGCCAAGAATTTCGAAACGGTCTGTCCCAATCACGTCATGGGTACAAGTAATAAATACACCTGTTGCACCATTTCCATAATCAAGGATTGTCGTCACTTCATCTTCTACGACGATATCTCTTTGGAAACCATATTTCACATTCGAATATACCTTTTTCGGCATTCCACAAATCCACTGTAATAAATCGATTTGGTGTGGCGCTTGGTTAACAAGCACTCCCCCACCTTCTCCACTCCAAGTTGCTCTCCAATCGCTCTGATTGTAATAGGCTTGAGGTCTCCACCAGTTCGTAATCATCCAGTTTGTGCGACGAATTGGACCAATCTCACCATTATCAACGATTTCTTTTACTTTTTGATAAAGTGGGTTTGTTCTTTGGTTAAAGAAAATAGCAAAAGTTAATTCAGGCTTTGTCGCAGCAAATTCATTGATTTCTTTTACTTGTTTTGTATAAACGCCCGCAGGCTTTTCCAATAACGCATGGATGTCTCTCTTAAGTGCTTCAATACCCATTTCTGGGTGAAGATAGTGTGGGACAGTGGTCACAACAGCATCAACATTGCCGCTTTCAAGCATATCAATATAGTTATCATAGAAAGGTACATCCGGGTACTTTTCGGCACACATCGCTTTTTTCTCTGGATCAGTATCACAAATCGCACCAAGAACCATATTCTTTACTTTTCCTTCAGCAATAAAGCCTGCATATGTTCCGCCTTGAGCTCCAATTCCAATTACACCTAATCTTACTTGTTTCATATCACAGTCGCCTCACTTTTTATAGTTGATAGAATATTTAACAATGACTCATATTGAAGCTTATAACCACCAGCACCATCAAGTCCCTTGTTATCCTTTATTACCTCTGTGGCATCCTCAAGCTCCAAATCTTTTAAGGAATCAAATAAAACTAAATGCGGTTCTAATGTTAAAAACCCTTCGTAACCGTTTTCAATAAGCTGTGTGAGAATATCAGGGATTTTCCCTTCCCCTGTTCCACAAACTACGTTTTGGCTGTCCGTGGATACAGCATCTTTAATGTGTATATACACAACTTCTTCCTTCAACAAATCAAAGGCTTCCTGTGTGTCTTCCCCACATTGAACAAAGTTGGCAAAATCAAAGATCGCCTTAAAACTTGGAGAAGCAACACCTTTCAAGATATCATTACAGCGTCTGGCAATATCACCATAAATGTCTTTTTCATTTTCATGAAGTAAAATCACATGATGTTTTTCAGCAATCTCTGAAAATACTTTAAGCTTCCTGATAACTTCATCTTTATAGAAATCTGCTTCTTTTCCTTTAGGAATATAAAAGCTGAAAATCCGAATATATTTGCAGTCTAATAGATGACTAATTTGGCAGAGAGTCTCGAGCATTACTGTTTGTTTTTCAAAGCCCTCTTCATCATCAATAAATACTTTTCCAATCGGAGCACCAATTGATGAAACCTTAATCCCCCACTTTTGTAGCCTTGGAAGGACATTTTCCTTTATCTCATCGACCGTGAAATCTCCAATATTTTTCCCATCAATTCCACGTAATGAGAGATAACGCATACCAAGGTTCGAGACGACTTCAAGCTGAGTATTAAAATCAGATGAAATTTCATCCGAAAATCCCGAAATCAATAATTTTTGTTGTTGACTCATGAATCACTATTCCTCCTTACAACGAGAAGATTTTCATTCTTTCTTAACGTTGGCTTTAGATAGTAAATTTCCAATGCTATCGTGTTGATAACGTTTACAAATAAAATTATTAAGTGTTTCTATATATCTATAATATGTGAAACAACCAACAACCACTCGTACAATTTTGTGCAAAGTAGTAATTTATATATAAAATCTCTAAAAAATGATAAAATAAGTACTAGATGAGAGGAGGTGAAAGAATGTTACAGAAAGAGAAAGCATTGGAGAAAATGTGTCAGTTTACCTATTTCTTTTCAAACATGGACACCATTTTTGTTGATTCAATGAATCATATAAAATGGGAGTTGGGTCACAATAAGGTACCAACAGCATTAAAGCCCTATTTTAGCGACCCAATAGACCTCCTAGATTTATATGAAAATCATTCAGAACATACGGTTGTCTTTCATACTAGCTCCTTGAGGACTAATTATATTTCTTCCGAGGTGAATGATGAAGAGAGAAATATTTTGGGTACCATTGTCACTGGCCCCTACCTATTAGAAGAACCTGGTTCTTTTTTCATACAGGATGTATTGTTCGAAAACAATCTCCCTATTTCCTTAAAACATATCCTGACAGAGTATTTCTCGTCTTTGCCTATTATTTCACCCTATAAAGGCAAAATGATTGCTGAATTTCTCGCGTATCATACAACCAAGATGCACCTATGGACTTTGGATGACTCACAAATTGAACACAAAACCTATCCCGCTAAAGCGGAAAATAATGTTCCTTCGCATCAGTTAAAAGAAAACACAAAACAGTCTCTTGATACAATAGAAAAACGTTACGAGATTCAAAATGAGCTCATGTATGCAGTGGAAAAAGGCGATCGTGAAATAGCGGAAAAAATAATCAGAGAGGATTTTGCCTTATTAGAAAAACTCCCTGATCGCATTCCTAATGACCCCTTACGATCAAGGAAAAATATGTCGTTCGCTTTTAACACAACGTTAAGGATTGCTGCTGAAAAAGGGGGATTGCATCCTGTCTACATTGATAGTATTTCAGAAAAATTTGCCATCAAAATAGAAAAAACATCTACCCTTAACCAAATTTCGGGAATCGAAACTCAAATGGTGAATGAATACTGTGAGGCAGTTAATAAGCTTTCACTAAAGCAATACAACTATAAGATCCGCAAAGCTATTGAATATATCCGAACCAATATTAGTGAAGACTTAAGCTTAAACACAATCTCCGCGGCAATTGATTCAAGTCCGCATGAGCTTTCGCGGCAATTTAAAAAGCAAACAAACAAAAGTCTAACCGATTACATTAATGAACAAAGGATTCTAGAAGCAATCTACCTTATCGACAATCATCATTTGTCTATTACAGATATTTCTCTCATGGTTGGGTTTAATGACGTCAATTATTTTACAAAGGTGTTTAAAAAACTTAAGGGTATGACACCATCTCATTATCGAAAAGGAAAATGAAAAATAGAGAGTTCTAAAAGGAACCCTCTATTTTTTAATGCTACAAAAGAGGTTAGGCAATTTTGTCTACTGCACCTTTTGCTTTAATCTCAGCAATTTGAGTTTGAATTTCTTCCATTTTCTTATCATCTAATATATAGAATTTCATTGCGATTAGAGATGCAATGTTTCCAAGAACTGGAATACCAAAGAATAGAACAATTGTCATCACTAGAAGTCCTGTTGTTAGTGTATCGCCAACCTGTGGGAAAACTTCTTTAAATCCAATTGTCGCAAGCATGATACCAACAATTGATGCAGCAAAAGACGAGATGATTTTGTCTATAAAGGAGAATACTGTTCCCAACATCCCTGGAACGAAACGTCCTGATTTATACGTTTCATAGTCTGCACAATCGGCAATCATCGGAATAACGATATTTCCTGTTAAACTTTCGAAGCCCTTCAACATGCTATAAAGCACGATGAACGCAATGGTTGCAAATCCCCAGTTACTGAATGAAATTGTTGTCGGGTCAATCGTTAGTAAAAATGTTACTAATAATACAGAAGAAAGAATTGCTAGCCATGAACCGCCGACAAATGACTTTTTCAAGCCGCGTTTACGGGCAATACCAAGACCGATATATGTGATGATCAGTGTAGGAATAACGGTTACAAGTCCCATTGTTCCACTCAGAGCGTAATCGCCAATCAAAATTCCAAAAAGCATGATTGGTAAAGCCGGTTGTTGTCTAATTGAGTTCGCAAGTTTATCCGTTGAAGCTGCGACGACAAGCATTTGTAATGGTCTGTTTCCTTTTAGAATAGGCAAGTAATCTTTGAATTTTACTTTTACTGAATTTTCTCCTAAACCGAAGAACTCTTTGCGGTCTTTTTCCCAGATACCGAATACCGCTAAAGCTGTGAAAATTGCAGCAATAATAATGGCATATGTTGTTAATTCAGTAAATAAATCTAGTGTGAAACCACCATATTTTGGAACAAAGTAAGATGCAATCGCAATTTGTGCGCCTGTAAATAAGATGGCATTATATGTTGAATCAAAAATGGTAAAGATAGGACGCTGTTTTGGATCGTTTGTTAAAACGGTTTGTGCCCCTTTAGTACAAGCTGTTTGGAACGTATAACCAATAATATAAACTGCATAGATAGCAATGAAAAATAGTAATCTACTCGATTCTGGAATTAAATGAGTAACTTGGTACATGATAACTACTGATGTTGCTAAAATGACATTACCTATAATCATTAAAGGTCTAAATTTACCAAACTTCGATTCTGTTTTATCAATAACAAAGCCGATAATTGGATCAGTAAACCCATCAAATATCCGCATTGCTGTTAGTAGAGTACTAATAATTACAACTGCTAGTCCTGCTACTCCAGTAGCGTAATAGGATACAAACAACATTGCGAACATATACAGGTTTGTTGCCGTATTATTAAGAGCAAAAAGACCAATTTTCCAAGGTTTTGATGAATGGTACTGATTTTGAACCGCTTGTACTGTAGACATTAAATTTCGCCTCTTTTCATTTTTTTATTCTTTTTTGTGCTTTTTAAAGGGATGGATAAATCATATGAGTTCTGTTGCAAGGTGAAAATCAAAATTACTAAATCTTCTTAAATGTAGTTTTGTACCCACCTAACCTCCGCTTACTTGCGCATATGCATACGCTTTCATTTTTTGTATTATGATGTATTGCTTTTGATGTCCATTAGATTCCTATTTGCTATGGTTCTTCTAGTCATCAAATTGATCGTAACTAGCAACACTCAATTATTTTGTCGGCCCAACAAATTAACTTTGTAAGTTCATAATAAATGTAAGCGGTTTATTTTACAAGACTTTTTTTTGTGACAATTTGTATTTAATTAAAAATAAAAATAAGACTTTTAACTAGAAATAGTTTGACATACCCCCTTCTTTTGACTTAACAAGCGTAGTGAAAAAAAATATATATGTAAGAATCTATTTTTCTGGTACAATAAGTTTGTTTACTTACTCATGAAACCGTTTTCAAAAATAATCATAATAATTGGGTTGCCAAACAAATAAAAAACGCTTTATTTTACCTAACTCGTTACTAACACATGAGGAGGATTAGAAATGGTTACTGGTGATGGTGCCTATATAAAGAGGATTAATAGAAGTATTATATTAGAAAAAATTATTGAACATGGGATGATTTCACGTGCTGAATTATCGAAAATTACTGGACTGAATAAAGCAACCATATCTGTTCAGGTTGCCGATCTATTGGAAGAGGAATTAATCAAGGAAACTCAGCTTGAGCATTATAATGTAGGTCGTCGCCCAATCATGCTTTCCATTAATAACAAGGCAGCTTATGTCCTAGGGATTGACCTTGATTATGAACAGATTCATTATACAGTCGCTGATTTACAGGGTCATGCCGTAGTAAGTCTCACAGAGAAAATTCAAACCGTTGACTACGATGAGATTGTTCAATTGCTTGTCAAACAAATTAAAAAGTATCAGAAGAAATTGAGTGATAGTCGCTATGGTTTAGTTATCGTTATGATTGGTGTTCATGGAACAGTTAATCGGGATGAAAGTATTTATTTCAATCCAAAATACCGATGGCACAACAAGATTCTTAAAACGGACTTGATGAAAAAGCTTGATCTTGATATTTATATTGAAAACAACGCAAATTTATCTGCCTACGCAGAATCCGTTTATCATTACCATAATAACAATAACCTAGTGAATATTATTTTAACGTCAGGAATTGGCGCTGGGATTATGACGGATGGCGAAATTCAAAGAGGGTATCATGGATACGCTGGTGAAATGGGCCATATGATTGTATCATTTGGAGGGCTTTCATGTAGTTGTGGAAACAAGGGCTGTTGGGAACAATATGCATCAGAGCCAAGTATCATAAACCATTTATCTGCTAACTTAAATAAACCTAATTTAACCCGTGATGAAGTGTTAAGGTTACTCCAACAAGGCAATGAAACTGCAGTTGAACGAATTGAAGAGTCGATTCCTTATATCTCTGCTGGACTGAATAATGTGATTAATTTATATAATCCTGAAACGATTGTCATCAATAGCAGAATTTTATCGACAATTCCTAACGCTGTAACGAAATTGGAAAGTTATTTAAATTCATCTGTCAGTCAGTATTGTCAAATCGTCTTATCAGACCTTGGAGATCGAGCCTGTGTCGATGGGGCATGTGCATTGGCGATTCAACGTTTCTTTGATGTTCAAAGGCTAAATTTAACTAAATCAAACCGAACAAATTTACAAACAACATAAAAAAGAATTTCCCTTTAAATTTAGGGAAATTCTTTTTTATGTTACTTTTTAATTTGTGTTAATTCCTTATTCAAACGATATAATACTTTATCTGTTAAAATATCTTCAGCCATTGTTGCAAGCATATCAATTTTCATCGACTTCATCATTCCGAACATTGGATTATCACTGAAATTACCGAGATACTTTACAAGAACCGCATTTGCTTCTTCGTTTTCCATCAAATTCTCAATCGTGTCACGTGTAGAATAAACATCATCTGTGATTTCTAGTTCTTCGAATTCGATATCATCGTTTATATCGTCTGGCATCTTAAACCAGTTGGCAGCTGGTCCACCTTTGCCTTCATCAGGTGCCTCATAGCTTGGGTTTGGTTCTGCGACAAGGTTAAATCGTGCAACATCCTCTGCTACAACCCCATCTACTTTGGAGACAGCTTTAATCTCATTCAAGCCTTCATTAAGACCAACATTTTCAAAAATAAACACATTCTCAACATTTGATTTTGTCCCAACTTTAGCACCGTTCGCATATAGAGTTACTTCCCCACAGTTTGAGTAAACCTTCACTGTGATAGTACTATCTGATCTGTCAACGAAGCGTTTGCTAGTGATATGAACAAACTTTTCATCAGACCAATTTGCTTTATACATAAAGAAAGCGTCTTTTTTAATTTTACGGTCGTACGTAACCAATCCTTTGTTGTTTCTTCCCTTTACGCCACCTTCATCACGGATGTTCGCACCAAAGTCAAACATGTTCCACACATATGTGGCCCACAGATAAGGACGCTCGGCGAAAATCTTCCAAACGGTTTCATGATAAAGTGCATGATACTCTTCTGAGTAGTCTTTCACCTTAGGATCATTATTGTGGTATTGGATAATTCCTTCTGCACCATGCTCGGAAATCCCTAATGGAATATTTGGATTCGTTTTATGAAAACTATCTAGCCAAGGGGCAAAGTCTTCGGCCTTGCCATTATACCAGCCATAATATTTATTGTAGCCAACAATATCTGTGATGTAGTTATACTCATCATCATCTTCAACAAACATCACATTCGCCAATGTCGTTAACCTTGTTGGATCCTCTTTCTTCGTTAACTCGTTTAACTCTTTAACAAGACGTCTAACTTCTGGACGTTCGCCACCGATTTGAATTTCATTTTGAATGCCCCAGAACATAATTGACGGATGATTGAAGTTTTGACGAATCAACTCTATCATTTGTTGCTTTGCATTGATGCCTTCTAATTCCGTTTTTGACATAATAGAAATAAACGGAATCTCAGCCCAAATCACCATTCCTTCTTGGTCACAAAGGTCATAGAAATATTGATCATGCTGGTAGTGAGCCAAACGAATCGAAGTAGCGCCAATCTCTTTAATCAATTCCATATCTTCTTTATGTTCTTTTTTCGTAATCGCCCAACCCATATCTTTACGGTCTTGGTGTCGGGAAACACCATTTAACGGGAGATGCTCGCCATTCAAGAAGAACCCCTTCTCTGGGTCCACTTTAAAATAACGAACACCAAACGGAATCAACACTTCATCAATCGTATCGTTAAAGCTTGTCAATGATACCTTTGCATGATAGAGATAGGCATTTTTCTTTCCATTCCATAATGTTGGGTTTTCAATTACAGCTGGCACTTCCACCACCTTAGTCTCACCTGCAGCCAAGAAGACTTCCTTTGCTGCATAAGCCACACTTTGTCCTTCAGCATTCAGAAGGTCCACCCATAAACGAACTTTTTTCTCTTCATCTACATCATTCGAAATTTTTGTTTTAACCGTTAATGAAGCTTGCTCATCGGTTACAGAATCTTGCACAACATAGATTCCTTGAGAACCATAGTCTAGTAAATCAAAATGTACTGGGTTCGCAATAACAAGGTTCACATCACGATAGATACCGCCATAGAATGTAAAATCGGCCATTTGCGGATATACATCCTCGACAACGGTATTATCTACTTTCACGGTTAAGATGTTTGTCTTCCCAAATTCAACTGCTTCTGTAATGTCAAAACGGAAGATGGAATACCCGCCACGATGCTGACCAAAATGTTTTCCGTTAACATAAACATCAGTCACACTATTGGAGCCATTGAATTCAACAAAGACTTTATTGTCTTGGTCCTTTGTCTCCACAATAAACTCCTTGCGATACCAACAAGCTCCTTTATAAAAATCAAACCCATTCGCACCGTCAATTGCATTCCATGTATGAGCAACATGTACGTTTTCCCAATTGTCATCCTGGTAGGCACGATTGATGGCGTTATCATCATTTTCTTTCGTGAACTTCCAATTTTGATTTATATTAATCACTTTACGCATGTTTTTCCCTCCTGTTATTCTTACACAATAACTAACCTTTTCAGTGTTTTAAGGCTCTGTTTTAAACAAGTTTGTGATTTACGCTCCAGGCGCTTGCTTTTCCGCGGGGCTTGCGGTGAGCTGGGCAGCTCCAGCGCCTAGCCCCTCGAGTCGCTTCGTCCGCCTTCCGCTCCAATCAACAGTTAGCACCAAATCACCAATGTCCTCTAATCCTATTTTTATAAAACTACTATTGAAACTAACTTACATAAATTATAAGATAAAAGCGTAATTAATTATCGCACTATTTTTTCTCTCTTAGCACATATTTAGCGTTTTCACTATTTTTTAAGGAGACTCAACATGGAAACCACTCATTCTCCCCGTGATTTACATAAGATTTGTGCCACGATTCATACCCTTTCAAAAATGGATGTCCGTATGATTGATCAGGAAGGTAACTCGGTGGTAAATTTAGTGAATCTGTATCTTCCAAAAATCATTCATACCGGTAATGAAGACTACAACAGAATAAATTATGTACTTCACCAAAATCACCATCACACCTATCACTATTATGTGAATTCATTTGGTCTGGAATACATTGCAACAGGTATTTGGAAACAGGGTCAGTTTAATGGTTCGATTGTTGTTGGTCCATTTATTTCAAGTACTTCTGTGATGGAATTTATTCGCACCACTATTACAAAGAATCAATTGCCAATCAGTCAACGAGCACAATTAGAGAGCTTTTATAAATCTTTGCCTATCATTCCAAGTCAAGAAAACGAAGCCCTAGGAGAGATTTTAGTTACTCTGTGTCAGCAGGGGTTTTTAAAGGCAACGAGAGTAACCGGAGAGATTGTCAAACCTGTTATCAATAAGGAGCAAATAAACGCTAAGATCACTGAAAATAAGCATCTTATTGAGCAGCGATATGAACTAGAGAAAAAAATCATGGATGCCATCACAAAAGGAGATAAAAAAGCGGTGATGGAATACAACCAGGAAGCGGATGATCTATTAGATTTCTCGAACCGAATCCCTGAAAGTCCGATTCGGTCAGCAAAAAACATTTCGTTAGTTTTAAACACCTTATGTAGAACCGCTGCCGAAAAAGGTGGAGTTCACCCTATTTATCTTCATCATCTATCTGAAAAATTTGCGATATTAATTGAAAGAGCACCTAATCTCAATAAGCTAAATACCCTAGGGAAACTTATGGCCAACGAGTACTGTGATTTGGTTCATGAATTTTCAACTTCCGCTTATCATCCAATCGTCAAAAAAGCAGTCGATTACATCCAATTCAACTTAGAAACTCCGTTAACCTTGAATCAGATTGCCGATGCGATACACGTGAACCCTACCCATCTTTCACGAAAATTTAAAGAAGAAACCGGTAAAACACCGATTGAGTATATTCATCATAAAAGAATTGAAGCAGCAAAGCTCTATCTGTACCGAGGCAATCAGACGATTACCGATATCGCCTTTTTAGTCGGATTTAATGATGTGAATTATTTTACGAGAGTATTTAAAAAAATCACGGGGGTAACGCCAACACAATATATGAAAAAATAAAAATAGCGAGTGGAAATCCACTCGCTTCGTTCTAGGTTTAGAGACGTGTATCCCATTTATCGCACCAAACCAACTCATTTGGTGTTCCTTTGAATTCGGATTCGCCCATGATTTTATCAATTGTACTAGAAATCGTAATTTTATCATCGTTGTATGCATTGATGTAGGTTTTTACCATCGGGACATCAGTTAAGTGTGTGGTGAAGTTTAAGGATACGAATACAGTTGGTACTTCATATACATACCAAGGCACTTCATTGCTCATCGCCATCTTCCACTGAATGCGGTAATTGTTTTGAGCACCATAACCAATGACATTCCCAACTACTATTGCTGCGTCAACTTCTTCACGATATTTTAGGGTAGGGCCCTTAATACGGGTATTCCCATCGTTAATCGTTACTTCAAAGCCGCGTCTTTCCAATTCCGCTTTTAAGAAATCAAGGGTTTCGGAATTCGCTGAATAAAGTCCACCCTTTTCGCCTTCTAAATAGTAAAGACGAATACGCTTATGTGTTTCTGGACGAATTGGCAGTTCATCCAACGTATTTTTAACTAAAGTGATCCCTTTGTCAGCTGCTGCTTTCGCACGGTTCACATGATCCTCACAGCCAACGACTTTTAAGTCTTCTCTAGTGCGAAGCAAAGTACCTTCTTGTTGTGCTTTGTGTAAGCCGATAGCCGCTTTGAAACCAATAATTCTTTCAAGTGCATCCTGAAGGCGCTCTTCTGTAATGACACCATTTTTGTAGCCATTTAACATGAAAGTGAAATCTTCATCAATATTGTTGAAGAATAAGAACATGTCACAGCCTGCAGCAATCGATTGAGGAACATAGTCTTCACGACGCATTGCGGCTGTCATTCCAAGCATATGTGTCGCATCTGTTAATACAAGACCGTTAAACCCTAATTTATCTTTTAATAGTCCGTTGATTAACTCAGGTGCCAATGTTGCTGGTAATACGTCACGATCTTCTAACCCAGGGACCAATTGTTTTTGGTATTCAGGTAGAGCAATATGTCCCGCCATGATAGAATGGACGCCGTTGTCAATGTGATTGCGATATACTTGACCGAAAGACTCTTCCCACTCATCTACGCTAAGTTCATTTACACCCATCACTAAGTGCTGGTCGCGCTCCTCAGTACCATCACCTGGCCAATGCTTGATACATACCCCAATATTGCTTTCAGTTAATCCATTGATGTACGCATTGGTATGCTTGATAACTGTTTCTGCATTTGTCCCGTAAGCACGAGTATTGACAATCGTGTTTCTCCAGTTTTTCAGGATGTCTACACATGGGTCGAAATTCCAGTTTACCCCGATTGCTTGCTCTTCACGACCACTTACATAACCAGCATCAAATGATACTTG
The DNA here is from genome assembly GCF_044803185.1 of Mesobacillus maritimus. GTDB lineage: Bacteria > Bacillota > Bacilli > Bacillales > Cytobacillaceae > Mesobacillus_B > Mesobacillus_B maritimus_B. Next base: position 1,260,808 of record NZ_CP085225.1, on the reverse strand, counting down.
CTCGTCTCCGGAAGCTTCACACATCGCTGCTTTTGCTACGTACGTTCCATCACTCATCGCGCCGTTTCCGCCGGAGTCGCAGTTGGCCGCAACCAAAAGTGGAACCTTTGTGTTGGATTGCAACTCATTGATTAAATCCTGGACCTGCTCTGCAGTACCATTCATATAACGAGCACCGCCGATGTGATATTTCTTTAAAATATCGGCATTAGTCAATTCGTTCCCGCTAAACTGGTCTCCTCCGAAGAAAAACAGGTTGATAAACAATTGACCAATTTTTTCTTCAACAGACATTCCTGAAATTGTTTCTTTTACCCAATTAATATCTTCATCAGATAAATTATAAGGCTTTGCCTTTAGGTCAACCTTTGGCATTGGAATATTGGTTGCCTTAATCTCTCGTTTCATGTTAATTCCTCCAATAGATTACTTCAGGTTATCATTAAATTCATTGATTAACTTTTGCTGGTATTCCCCTTCAAAAGAACCATCCATGAACTTTCCTAATGCTTCTTCTCTAAAACGATCCCATGAGAACCTTTCTTTTCCTACTAGGATTGGATAATAGAAAACGCCATTCTTTTGGGCAGCATCTAAATCTCCAGGAGCATCTCCAACCATTAGTACATGTGTATTGTCAAATCCAAATGTTTTCAGTTGCTCTATGCAATAAGCCTTTGTCCCTGCTTCTTGTCCAAGCATCACATCAACATGAACAGAAAGCTCATGTCTTGTCCATTCATCTAACACCGCTGCACCATTTGCAGATGAAACAATCGCGACATTCGCTACTTCTTTTGCAGCTTCTAAGCCTTCTTTTGCGCCTTCAAACGGTCTGTCGTCTCCCGCCATTTCTTCGATTGAACGATTTACTGCATGACTCCATTCAATAGCTTGTTTTAATTGTTCATCATTTGTTTTTTCAATTTCTCTTTCAAGTGATGGATTCGATAATTCATTCGTTGTTTCTGTCCACTTTTTGAAAGAAGAAATATCCGGCATTTCAATTCCTTCTGCTTCTAAAGCAGCGAATGTTAACACAACACCTTTAAACCGATTGATTCCTCTTGTCTGGGTATAAAGATTTATATCATTCCAAACATCAAGAAAACGGTCCTTGATGTGGTGCAGATTCCAAACATTCACCGCTTCAGGTCCAAATGCTTTACGATGTTTGACTTCCATCGTATCCATCGCACAGCCATCGGAATCGACGCAAACTAAAAAGTTACTTGTTTTATGAAAATCAGAGATTTTATCTTTCATTTTAAAAAACACCTCTTTTATCAACTAGAATTATCCTCGAATTATAGGTCAAGAAGGAAGGCTGCTAACCCATGTAATTGATTAGCAGCCTTATACTTGCTTATAGGAAAGATTTAAACACCAGAGTAAGCTGAGAAGCCGCCATCAATTGGAAGGACAACTCCAGTAATAAAGCTGGCTGCTTTTTGATCAGCTAAGAATAACACGCCGCCAACAAGCTCTTCTGGCTCACCAAAACGGTCCATCGGTGTGCTTCCTAAAATCTTCCCAGTTCTCGCAGTTGGTGTACCGTCATCATTGAAGAGTAATTTTTCATTTTGTTTTGTTACCAAGAATCCTGGTGCAATCGCATTAACACGAATGCCCGCTTTTGCAAAATAAGTCGCTAACCATTGTGTGAAGTTTGAGATAGCTGATTTTGCTCCACTGTATGCAGGGATTTTCGTTAGTGGTGTGTAAGCATTCATGGAAGATACATTGATAATGCTGCATCCTTCTTTCTCTGTCATTCCTTTTGCAAAAACTTGAGAAGGAAGCAATGTACCTAAGAAGTTTAAGTCAAAAACAAAGCTCACACCTTTAGGATCTAAATCAAAGAATGTTTTTAAATCAGGATTGTTTTTTACTTCTTCTGCATTGTAGAACTCATCATCTGTTGTTCCACGAGGATTGTTTCCACCTGCACCATTTAAAAGAATGTCACAAGTACCAAGCTCTTTTTCAACAATTTCTCTAGCCTTTTCAAGCGCTTCTCGATCAAGGACATTCGCTGCGACCCCAATTGCTTTACCACCAGCTTCATTAATCTCTGCAGCAATTTTATCCGCAGGTTCTTGGTTTAGGTCAAGGATAGCTACCTTAGCGCCACATTCTGCTAATGCTTTTGCAAAATAAGAACCTAATACACCGCCACCGCCTGTTACAACGGCTACTTTATTTGTTAAATCAACTTTGAATGGAACTGTCATTGTTGGAACCTCCTGATAGATTGTTTTTTATTTTCTATTTTTATTTTCTGCTTCCCAAAGACCATAAAGGTAGGTTGCACCTAACGCACGGTCATATAGTCCGTAACCTGGCTTGCCAGTTTCTCCCCAAATCATTCTTCCATGGTCAGGACGAATCGGACCAGTATAGTCAAAATCCTTCATCGCTTTAATCACTTCGTACATATCAACTGAACCATATTCAGATGGATGTGCGGACTCTTCGAAAGAAAAACCACCTGTAAGTTTCACATTACGAGCATGTACAAAGTTTACGCGGTCTTTTTTACCGAAATAGCGAAGCATTTCAGGGAAATTATTGTCTGGGTGTGAACCAAGAGAACCACTGCACATTGTTAAGCCATTATTTGGGCTATCATATAGGTTAATAAATCTCTCAAGATTTTCTTTATTTGTAATGATACGTGGTAAACCAAAGATATCAGTTGGAGGATCATCAGGATGAATCGCCATTTTTACGCCAGCTTCTTCAGCAACAGGAATAATTTCCTTAATGAAATACTCTAGGTTTTCCCAAAGTTTTTCATGGTCTACCTTACTGTAGTGATCGAATAAAATTTGTAAATCTTCTTTCTTATAGCTTGAATCCCAACCTGGAAGGGATAGTTCCCCTGTTAGTGGATCCATTCTCTTCGCTACTTCTTCTTCAAAGATTAGCGCAGTTGACCCATCTGGAAGACGGTACTCTAAGTCTGTACGAGTCCAGTCAAAGATTGGCATGAAGTTGTAACACACAACAGGGATGCCTACTTTTCCAAGATTGCGTAACGTTTCTTTATAGTTTTCAATGTATTTATCACGAGTCGGTAACCCGAGTTTAATATCTTCATGAACAGGTACACTTTCAATAACAGAAATGTGTAAGCCTGCTTCTTCAACTGTATTCTTTAATTCCTCAATTTTATCTAAAGGCCATGCCTCACCTACTGGGATATCATAAATTGCTGTAACGATTCCTTTCATTCCTGGAATTTGACGAATGTACTCCAAGGGGATTGAATCTGTTTTGCCGTACCAACGGAAACTCATTTCCATTTTGTTTTCCTCCTTATTAACTGTTGTTTGTATAGTTAAAATTTATTTATAGCCTGTGTTAAACAAGTGTGTTGATTTCCGCTCCAGGCGCTTGCTTTCCGCGGGGCGTGCGGTGAGCCTCCTCGTCGCTTTCGCTCCTGTAGGGTTAAATGGTCCCTCACGTGGACCATTTCAACCTAGGTCTCACCTGTCCCGCTGCTCCCGCAGTAGTCATGCGCCTTCCGCTCCCATCAACGGTTGGAAACTTAACATTGTTCATTAAAGAGCTTATAGAAAAAACTTAATTCCTATTGAACGTCAATGCTGAAGTAATTCTTTGCATTGTTATAACAAATGTTTTCTATCAATTTACGCAATAGCGCTGGATCATTCGGAAGTTCTCCATCTTCTACCCATGTACCAATTAAATTACATGCGATTCGACGGAAATACTCATGACGACTGTAGGAAATAAAGCTGCGAGAGTCTGTCAGCATTCCCACAAAATGCATCAGCAAGCCTTGATCAGCTAAGGATGTCAACTGACGAAGCATTCCTGGTTTCGTATCATTGAACCACCAGCCAGACCCGAATTGAATTTTCCCAGAAACTCCTGATTCCGTCTGAAAATTCGCCAATGTACTGCCCACTAAATCATTGTAAATCGGGTTAAGATTATACAAAATCGTTCTAGGTAGTTGGTCTTGTTGATCACATGCATCTAAAAATGCATTTAGTGGCGCAGCTACTTCACCTTGGTCATTAATTGAATCATAACCAGCATCCGGACCTAATTTTTTAAACATTTTCGAGTTATTATTACGGATGGCTCCAAAATGAATTTGCATTGCCCATTCACGCTTCTTATAGCATCCAGCAAGGAAAATAAGCGTTGCAGCTTTAAACTTTTTCTCTTCCTCTAGACTCACCGCTTGTCCATTTCGAGCTGTTTGATAAATCTTATCTATTTCTGCCTCTTCATAAGTTGCATAAGGGATTTCACCGAGTCCATGATCAGAAATACGGCAGCCCTTTTCATGGAAATAGGCAACACGCTCTTCTAAAGCTTGAATATATTCCCCGTAGGATGAAAGTTGTTTATTCGTAACTTCTTCAAGCTTGGCCACAAAAGGATGGAACGTTTCTTTATTAATTTCCAACCCTTTATCAGGACGGAATGTTGGCAAAACCTTTACCGGGAAAACCTGCTTAGAAATTTCCTCATGGTAAAATAAATCATCCGTAGGGTCATCTGTTGTACAAATGACTTTTACATTTGAACGTTGAATTAAGCCCTTTACGGAATAGTCATCCTTTTGAAGGAGCTCGTTACAACGCTCCCAAACCTGCTCCCAATTGTCCTCATTTAATAACTCGTCAATTCCAAAGTAATTTTTAAGCTCTAAATGGGTCCAATGATAAAGGGCATTTCCGAGAGTATAGGGAACCGTTTTCGCCCAAGCGGCAAATTTTTCTTTGTCGCTTGCATCACCAGTGATATATTTTTCATCGATACCATGAGTTCTTAGCGCTCTCCATTTATAATGGTCGCCTTCCAACCATAGCTCCGTGATATTTTTAAACTTTCTATCTTCTGCAATATCCTTGGGAGATAAATGACAGTGGTAATCATAAATCGGCATATTTTTAGCATATTCATGATATAAAAACTGAGCTGTCTTATTTTGCAGAATAAAATTTTCATGGATAAATGAACCCATATTGGTATCCTTCCCTCCATCAAGTATTTCTTTCCATTGAGTCTATTTGTTAAGGGAATTACCTTAACCTCTATCTACTAATCGTTAGAGACTCTTTTTGTTTCACAAACTGTTCGATATCAGAATGATGAAGTATGTTTGCATCTCCTTCAATAGTGTGTTTCAAGGCAAAGCATGCTGTTGCAAAATTAATCGCATCCTGTGGCTGATAGTTTTGAATTAAGGAGTAAACCATTCCGGCAGAAAAGGAGTCTCCACCACCAACACGATCAACAAATTCCACCTCTACCTTTGGGGATACATAAAAACCATTGCCGTCAGAAACCATTGCATTTAAACGGTTACGGTTGACAGAAAGATTTTCTCTAAAGGTCATCGCTACATATTGGAAATGATATCGCTCATGTAGCATCTTCATAATTTCTTGATAATTTTCCACGCTTAAGGGTTTTTGATAGGCATCCTTCAGGTCCTGTCCGTCTTCTCCTAACAGTTCCAACGGTTCAACCCCTAAACAGACGTCCACAAATTCTGCTAGTTCAGTCATTTTTTTTCGAGCATCCTCAAAGGACCATAAAGAACTTCGGAAATTAAGGTCACAACTTGTCGTAATCCCTTTTTCCTTTGCGACCTCAAGCGCTTTCTTCGTGATGATAAACAATTCCTCGTTCAAGGCTGGAGTGATCCCACTGATATGAAACCAATCAGCACCATTAAAAATATCGTCAAAATCATATTCAGCTAATTTCGACTGTGAAAAACTAGAATGCTTACGATCGTAAATCACCTTTGAGGAACGGACTGAGAAACCTTTTTCTAAGAAGTAAATCCCTAATCGATCTCCACCATATATTATGTGATCCGTATTAACTCCAAATTGATTTAAATATTGTTTAGCACTTTCGCCTAAAGCGTTGTCTGGTAATTTACTGACAAAAGAGGTGTTCAGACCTAGTTGTGATAAGGATATAGCCACATTCGCTTCTCCTCCTCCATATACGGCACCAAAAGATCCTGATTGTTGAATTTTTTGATAGCCTGGAGCCGATAAGCGAAGCATGATTTCACCCATCGTTACAACTTTTTTCATGCCTTTCCTTCCTTAATTGAAGCCAATTTATCCATAAATTCACGGGCTACTTTTTCAACTGAACTGTAATCCCCATTCGAGATTCCTTTTGTCAAAGCACTACCGATTCCAACAGCAAATGCACCATTGTTCATCCATTTATCAATATTATCGATGCTCACTCCACCAGATGGCATTAGTTGCACATGTGGGATTGGACCTTTGACATCTTTTATAAAACCAGGTCCTAGTAGGCTTCCTGGGAATAGTTTAACAACATCCACACCAAAGGTGAGTGCCTGCATAATTTCAGTTACAGAACCACAACCAGGTAAATACGGAATCGCATAACGATTACACATGGTTGCAATCGCACCATCAAAATGAGGACTTACGATGTAACGTGCACCCTTCATAATGGCGATTCTTGCTGTCTCTTCATCTAACACTGTACCGGCACCGACAATCATGTCTGAATCTGCCGTACGTGCAAGTTCAGCAATCGCATCCTCGGCACCAGGTGTAGAGAACGTCACTTCAAGAGAGCGAATTCCACCTTTAAAAGCTTGCTTTGAAATCTCAACCGCTTCTTCTTTATTTTTCCCGCGAATTACGGCCACCAAATAACCTTTGTGCATTTCATTTAAGGTTTCGTATTTTTGTAACATGCAAAACACCTCGTTGATCCATATTTTAATTAGGCTCTTTTCTCAAACTTTGTTGCTCTTGGATACAAAATAGGTTGGATTAAGCTTTTTTTCACTACAAAGTAGCCTTTTATTTATGAGAAAAGAGCGTGCAAACTTCCTATAACGTACGAAATAGCTTATCTTGCGTTAAAATCGCCTTTAGGTAGTAAAAATCGGTTTTAAGATTTTTACAATTTTAACAAGAATCTTTACGAAAACAGCCTTTAATTAAATATCACTTAACGAATTGTTTCTTCATCATATAGTATCCAAACTTTTAAAGATAAATATCGCTATTAGGTTGGATTGGAATAGATGAATTATACCTTTACGAAACATCCGTTGAGGTTTGTATACTTGTATACTAGCATACAAATAAAAATACGACAATCTTTTTTTTGATATATTTATAGAAATCCATACCACAAAGAACAAACTTGCCTAGTGGGAATCCTAGATTTAACTAACTACCGGGCGATAACTATATTCAAAGTAATCTGCATAAAGGCTCCCTGGGTTATATAGATCCTCCCATAGTTTAATTGGCTCAATGATATGCTGTTTAATCGCTGCTTCGACTTCCTCTACTTTATTGTTTTCAATAATTCGGATCATATTTTTATGTTGAAGGATTGCGTCTTCAAATGTATGCTCCATTTCAGAAAGAAGCCTAATACGATTGTAATGCGTACTTAGTCGGCTGATGGCTGCCCAAGCATTTTCCTTATTGTTGCCACGGAAGATGGTAAAATGAAATTGCTTATCTAAGTCATGAAATTGTCTCTCCATGCCCTTTTTCCCTATTAACAATTCCTGCATCTCGACATTCTTCTTTAGCTCAAGAAGCTCCACCTCTGGGAAAGATTCACATGAATATTTAAATACTTCTCTTTCTAAGGTAACTCGAACAAAGGCAGCTTCTTCGATTAACAGTGGATTGATTTTCGAGATATTCGTACCAACCTGAGGTTTGACTTCTACTAAGTGTTCTTCTCGTAATTTTGCCATCACTTCTCTGATTGGCGTTCTTGAAATTTGCAGAGCCTCGGCAAGCTCAATCTCACTAATAGACTGCCCTGGTTTCAATTTTAGCGTCATAATTGCTTCTTTTATGACCCGATAAGAATACTCCTTATTATTTTCCCCAGGCATTTTTGCTGATGCTGTGAACATTCATGGCCACTCCCTATTTCCTAAAAGAGTTATTCCCTTGTATACTAGCATGCTAATTCGAATTTGCCAACCTATTTTTGGAAAATGGAAATAGATTGTTCAATAATTTAGGTTCAAATTACAACTGTATCCTACGCCCCCATTGTGAGGTCAAAGAAAAAAGCCGCGTTATTTGCGGCTTTTCGAGTGTATGATCTTTAAGTCTAATGAATATGGAAATAAATAGTTAGAGGATTATTAACATTTTCATTTTTTCCTAATGTCAAGTCGTGCTGAATCTTCACTGCTTTTAAGTATTATCCACTTTAGCAGATTCATCTGGTTGTGGTGGTGGTGATAAACGTTCTAATGCATCTGCGATCCTTTTTAGGTTTTTTACCATTTCTTCGGATTGCTGGTCGTTCATACCGTTCACATCCTTCCCAAGCCCATCTAGCATTGGCTTACATTAAACATACCATATAAACCTAAAATAAAACATAGATGAAAATAAACATGTTTATACTAGATGAGCATTTGAGAAATTTTCTTCGCCGATGCCATTCCATTTTCAATACAGTCAGGAATGCCTACCCCATAATACGAACAACCTGCAAGGATTACCCCTGGGTAATTTTCTGCAAATCTACTTTCTAGTGCTTCAACACTTTTAGGATGTCCAATTAAGTAGTTGGGCATCTTTTCAAGCCAATTGGTGACTTCACTAGCAACAGGTTCCGCACTGATTCCAAGACTTTTATGAATATCTTCTAATGCAACCTGAAGCAGCTCTTCATTGTCCATATCCTTTAATCGAGCAAAGGATGGATGGCTACTTTTGTAAAAGAGCCGAACAAGTAAGTTGCCTGATTTAGAGGTGTGCATCCATTTTCTACTTGTCCAGGTACAAGCATTACAAGACAGTTCATCGGTATTGGCTGTAATAAAACCAGTGCCATCCGCAGGAAGAATGCTGTCAGGAACATCGTATCCAACATACACACTGATAAGTGAGCTATTTTTAAAACTCGAAAACTCTTTTTCGAGCTCGGGATCATCGATTAGTTTTTCCGCTGCTGTATGCGGAATACTAAGGACCACGTTATCGACTTCAATGGTTTCCCCATTATGAAGAACCACTTGATATTGGCTTTTCGCTTTTTCAATTTTCGTCACTTTTGTATTCTTTAGAACCTCAACGTCTTCAAGCTCATTTTCAAAAGCATGAATCAAGGTACTTAGCCCTTTTTTAAAAGAAAGAAACTTCCTTTCTCCACCTTTAAACTTTTTCCTATTGGCTTCCAACCCTTTTATGATGCTGCCGTATTGTTCTTTATACTCCACTAAATATGGGAGCGTGGATGCAATCGTTAAGTCGCTAAGGTTTCCGGAATACACACCAGAAAGCACAGGGGCAATTTGCTTTTCCACCAACTCTTTTCCTAGGAAATGTTCTAAGAACGCCCCTACTGAGTCGTTAACTGTAAAGTGTTCATTTTTTGTATAGAAATCTTTTAAAGCCACTACTTTTCCTTCTGCAGAAACCAGTGTACTTTTCGCCAAAGACTCAATACTTGCGGGAATCCCAAACAATGAATCCGCTGGAATTGGTTTCAACTTTCCATCTGTATAAATAAAGGATATACCGGTTGAGTTATATACGACTTCTTGACTCAATCCTAGTTCCTCTATAAATGACATACTTTCAATTTTACGAGCAACAATCGAATCGGCTCCTGCTTCCATCACAAATCCACTTTGGCTAACGGTCCGAATTTTTCCACCAAGTTCACTTTCCGCTTCTATTAGAATCAATCTAACATCTGCACTACTGTTTTTTTTCCATTTATGTAATTCATACATCGCCGATAAACCGGTAATCCCACCACCGAGTACAAGGACTGTTTTCATGTTAACACCTCATAAATGTTCCATTTTTTATCCTTTAAAGTGTACCATATTTCACTTCAGTGTATCCTCTAGGGTGTTTGGGCACATAAATGACCATGAAAGTGCTTTTACGGATTTTCCTTTGCACCCTATACATAATCATTCTATTAATTGTCACACTATAAAAAGGTGGTGTTGATCTTGAGAAGAAAAAAACCGATATTATCAATTACCTTTTTATCTATATCTACAATCGTAGCGTTATTCTTGTTACCATTCGCAATCATTAAACGCCCATTAAAAGACTGGATTATCGTTTACCTGGTTAGTATTATCGGGAATTCATTAGCCGATCGATTTCTGGTCTCAAAAGGATATTTAGAATATAAAATTAGGCCCTTTTCAAAAAAAGTGAAAATTCATATGCCCTTTGATTATATTCAATACCCTTTATTGCTTCTTTATTACAACCAATGGACAGTAAATAGCAAACCAATAGGTATTTTTTTAAAGCTATTCCCGTTTGTCATCCCTCAAGTATTGGTTGAAATCATTGCAGCGAAAAAGACCAGCTTAATTACCTGGAAAAAAGGCTGGTCATGGTACCACTCCGCGATAAGTTTAGCAGTTAAATTATTCATTTGTAGGAGCATTATCGCGATGATTCGAGTAGCCAATAAGGATAGAATCTCTATAAGCTAAAAAAGGAACATGAGAAGTGTTCCTTTTTTACTATCCAAAGACATTTAATGTGTTTTCTACGCATCCGGATAAATGCGTTTTAGTACTGCCTTCATTTCTGGCTTCACGTTAATTTTCGGGCGGATTGCTTTAGCTTTTTCCTCCGCTTCCTCAATTGTATCTGCTTTTCCTAAGGCAAGAAGGGTGCCAATCGCCACTGTACCGGTTCGATTACTTCCGCCACCACAATGGAAGTAAACTTTCTCCCCTTCATGATAAGCGCCGACCACATTATCAATTGCATTCTTTACCGATTCTTCTTGATTTTCTTGATCATCCACAATTGGGCTATGAATTCGGTTGAAATCAGAACTATTTGTTGGAGCTTCTGCTCGCAAATCAAAAATCACATCCGCCTTTTCATTTTCCATGACCTCTTTTACGTCATCAGCACCACCGATGTAAATTCGATCTTTGATTAAAGCTTGGTAGTTTTGTTCACTCATTTACGTTTCCCTCCCTATATGTTAAATGCTCCTTATATTTTCAACTAGAAGATGTGTATTCATCCACTTGTTTTCTATAAATAGCATTTTAGTGGCCTGACTGCTCTTCCTTACCCGTAGATAGGGTGCCAAGACTCCTTTTTGATTGTTATTCACAAAGGGCAGCAACACCCCCTATCGCTGACCGGTTTCCCATCTACACTCAAAATATGGAAATACAAAAGATAAAAAACACGATAGTGGAATACCTATGTGTTTGCTATTCCTTATAAAGATACTCAAATGACCTCTAACAAAGGTTCCTTTACACTTACTTTCACACGAACAATCCTTCGATCATTCATTTCTGTTACAGCGTACACAATACCTTGATATTCAAATACCGGGCGTTCATGTGCTGCCGGAATATAACCAAGCTGGCCAAGCATAAATCCACTTAATGTATCGTAGTTTTTGGTTGGAAGCTCCACCTTTAATAGGTCTTCAACTTCATATAAATTAATCGTCCCCGCCAATAAATAGCTCGTTTCATTCACCTTTTCAATTTCCACCACGTCAAGCTCAGGTTCGTCATACTCATCAAAAATATTCCCAACTATTTCTTCTATGAGGTCTTCAATTGTCACAATCCCATCGGTTCCACCATATTCATCAAGCGCAACTGCCATATGAAAATTGTTTTTCTGCATATCCCTAAACAACTGGTCAATCCTCACGGACTCTAGCACATAGTATGGTTCACGGATTAATTCTCGTAGATTAAAGGCAGCACGATCGCCAATTTCGATAAACTGAACTAAATCTTTCAAATGAAGAATCCCGATAATATGGTCAAAGTTCTCTTCATAAACAGGAAATCGCGTGTACTTTTCTTGATTGACGACTTGAAGGGTTTCCTCCAAGCTCATATCGATTGGAATAGCATTAATGTTCGTTCTATGGGTCATGATATCTGAGACCGTTTTATTATCAAATTCAAAAATGTTGTTTATCATTAGTTTTTCAGAAGCCTGTATCGTTCCATTTTCCCTTCCGACATCGACCATCATACGAATTTCTTCCTCAGTGACATTTTCATCCTCTGCCTTCGGGTCAACGCCAAACAAACGAACAACCATATTGGTCGACAGCGTTAAAAACTTAACAAATGGAGAGGTGATCTTCGATAACAACGTTAACGGTCCTGCAGCAGCCATTGCTATTGCTTCAGGTTTCTGCATGGCAAGGCGTTTTGGTACTAATTCACCCAAAACGAGAGTGAAATAGGATAACAGTAAGGTAATGGCGATGACAGAAACTGTTTCGAGGATGCTCTGTGAAAGTGGCATGCCCATATTCACTAGGAATTCAGCCAACTTCCCTGCAAAGCTACCAGCGGCAAATGCACTCGCGAGGAATCCCGCAAGCGTAATTCCAATCTGAATTGTAGCTAAAAAACGGCTAGGCTCAGCCAAGAGTGCATAAAGCATTTTTGCCTTTTTATGACCACTATCGGCCATCAATTTAATTTTATTATCATTTAAGGAAATTAACGCAATTTCTGATGCCGCAAAAAAAGCATTTAACAGAATTAGTACAATTAGAACCAATATTTCGGTTCCCAATAAAAATCAACCTCCGAGAGAATATAGTATGGTCTTACATTTGTTTTTCAATTGAGTTAAATGCTTAACTAAAAAAATGGTGCACGTATCGATACTAATGAAAAGAAGGAATCAAATTCTTTTTATAGAGCAACGCAATGAAGTTTAAAAGAGATTCCGGTGCCTTCTTAGGAAACAACTTTTTACGATAAATGGAAAGATAAGCTGTTTTCAGATCATCCCACTGCTTACAGTGTTTGACTTGACGAAACCGAGCGACATCAATAATCTTGATTTGCCCATCTTTCGTCAGGAAAATATTTCGCAGGTGAATATCTGAAGGATTCAAGCCTCTTTTTCTTGCTAAATGAAGTGCCTTATCAATCTCTTTAATTTGCTTCTCCTTAATCTCAATGCCCTTTACTAAACAGTCAAACAATGTATTGCCTTCGATAAAATCAATCACCAAGTATCCATTACCTGAATCATAAAGATTTGGGTAGTAGGAATTACCTTCAAGAGCTTTATAGATTTCTGCTTCTTGTTTTGCTATATGTTCATTAGGAGAAAAGAAAACTTTGAGCACCAAATTTTCATCTTTGATTTTAAACACATAAGCACTTCTTCCTTTTCCAATGAACTCTAAATCAGGATCTTTGTCATTCAGACTTACCTTCGACCCATTTCTCGTGAACGACACACTTTGAGCTAGTCTACTGAATGATTTCAAACCTGAGACTCCTCCTCTTACTTTTAGGCTCTTTTCTCAAACCTTTTTCTCTTGGATACAATATAGGATGGATGAAGCATTGTTTCACTGCAAAATAGCTTTTTAATTTTGAGAAAAGAGCTTGCAAATTTACTATTAGTACAAAATAGCTTCCCTTGCGTTAAAATCGACTTTAGGTAGTAAAAATCGGCTTTAAGATTTTTACAACTTTAACAACAATCTTTACGAAAAAAGCCTACTTTAGAATAGGCAAGCCGCCTCGTCGAAACAGCTTGCATAGATGAACATTTATAAATTACGCTACCTGCTGTTCTGTTTTTTCTTTCGTTAGGAACCAACCGGCTGCTGCAATTCCAATTAACACGATGTAGAAAATTAGCTTCCATTCCGTAGAGTGGGCGAAATCATATGGAAGTACTCCGACATCCTTATGCCCCAACGTTAACACCGCTAACTTGACACCTACCCAACCAACGATAGCAAAGGCAGCAATTTCAAGGCCTGGTCTGGAGTGGAGCAACTTTACAAATAGGTTGGCAGCAAAACGCATGATAATCAAACCCACTAAACCTCCGGTAAAAATCACAAGGAACTTCCCACCATCCATCCCGCCTATCTGTGGCAGGTTCGTGTTTGGCAGTGTCATTGCTAAAGCAACTGCTGCAAGGATCGAGTCAACAGCAAACGCAATATCGGCTACTTCTACTTTTAAAACAGTACCCCAAAAACCAGATTTCTTCTTTTCTTTTTTATCGGTATTCTCTTCCATCTTTTTAAAGACTAGTTTCCTTACAATATGATTGATGGCAATAAATAGAAGGTATAGAGCTCCTATTGCTTGAACTTGCCAAACATCCACAAGGAAGGAAATAATAAATAATGAAGCGAAACGGAAGACAAAGGCTCCAGCAAGGCCATAGAATAGCGCCTTTTTCCTTTCTTCCTCCGGAAGGTGCTTAACCATGATGGCCAATACCAAAGCGTTATCAGCTGCAAGCAAACCTTCAAGGGCGATTAGTAGTAGTAATACCCACCCGTACTCTAATAAAATGGAAAGTTCCAATTAAATTTTCCTCCTAAAATATCATAATGTTTATCATAAGATTATGTTTCTCATTTACATCCTTTAAAGCGAAATGCTCCACAAAGTTTGGGAGCACATCATCTTATTTGCTTACTTCTACAATTGTAATGGTGTCCTGATCCACACTAGCTACACCTTGGGTGAAAAACAACCTTGTTGTAAACCGATAAGTGCGAATTTCTGTGGTAGTTGGGATACCCTTTGGGAGCGTAAAAGTAACAGGAAGCTGGTTTCCCGCATTCGCCTCAATGGTTGAAGACGTTAAGATGGTCGCTGTGTGAATGACCTCTTCTAGCTCTAAGACGGGGTCCACCCTCACTAAATCGCACTCAATACGTTTTAATTTTTGTTCAATGGTTCCACCCTTTATGTGAAAGGTTCCTTTAACGGTTTCACCTGGTTCGTATGTGTCCTTTTCAAGAATAAGATCGATTTGCGCAGAACCTATCCCTACAAGTGACATATATTTCCTCAGTAACATAACATCCCCCTATTTTATTGGTCATTGTCCTTAATCGTTTATGGTTTCTAACTTAATTTCGAATGCCTTGCATCAAGCCGTTCCTCAATTTTAGCAAGCTGTTGAGGATCCTTTAAAAGTTCCTCTTTGTTTTTCTTAACTAGTTCAATAAAGTTGATTTTTTTCTTTTTCATTTCTCATCACTCCGTTTTTTGAAAGATTGCTATTATTGAAGTTCTTATTGGTCTGTTTAAGGTCCATAAAAAAAACCTTTACCAGAAGACATGGTAAAGGTTTTTAAAAACAATAAAAGACCTCTACCAATAGGCAAAGGTCTTGCTAACAACGGAATCGTTGCCAACAAAGCCGGGAGATGCGAAACCTCCGAAATGACGACTCTGCTGTAAAAGCTACTCCCCTTTAGGAGAACTATTCGAATAATAATTATTTATAATATAAACCACATAGCTGCAATTTGTCAAATCCAATTAACTATAAAATTATGGAAACTATCAACATTCATAAAAAAACAAAGTTGTTCCTATACAATCAATGTTTGGAACTTATTTGGATTCCACTCATTGAGCTTTATTAGTTTTGCCTTTTCTCAGAAACAACCTCACAAACCATCTCATACATTTTCTCTACACCTTTTTCAGAAGCTTCAAAGTTGAAGGCACTTTCCTTTGCAATGCCAAGATGATCAGCTTCTCCAGCCGCATCGATGTTTGCTCCCATAAAAATAAACTCCCAATTGTATTTCTCTTGTTGATGCTGAATCAATTCTTTAATTTTTTTATAGGAAAACTCCCGACTTGCATTTTCCATCCCATCGGTTGTTATCACAAACAATATCTTTCCTGGTCTATCTTCCTCGTTTGTGGATGAAAATCTATATCCGACATCAAGAATACTTTTCCCTACCGCATCCAGAAGCGCCGTGCATCCTCGAACATAATACTCTTGTTCCGTTAGCTTTATGTCCTTTGCCTTTACTCCGTTCCATAAAACTTCGTACTCGTCGTCAAATAAAACGGCTGTCACTATAGTTTCTCCTTCTACTTGACATTGCCTTTTTATAAAAGCATTAAACCCACCAACGGTATCCTTTTCCAGCCCTGCCATCGAGCCACTTCGGTCTAATAAGAATATAATCTCAGTTAAATTGGTTTTCATCTCAATCATCCTCTCGAATTTGTACTTCATGATACAATAGTACTTGAGTTCATCCATGATGTGGTCGCTTGAAAAGCGACATTTTGGGAGGGATTGTATGCTCGGAAATGAAATGTTAATAGAACTGGAAAGATACATACAAAATCATCTTGATAGGGAATTAGTTGTTTGTAAGTCCGCGGAACCTTACATAGAGAGTGAGAAATATATTGTTGAGGAAATTCATCAGAATGAATTGGAGAATTTTATCGAAACCCACCGGAAACCTACTCTCAATCAAGTGTTATTCCGCTTTATCGATCAATCGGGTGCCCGCGATTCTGATGTATATAAAAAAGCCGGTATCGACCGGAAACATTTTTCGAAAATACGGACCAATCCAAACTATCGGCCACGGAAAAACACGGTTATTGCCCTCGCACTAGCCCTTGAACTAGATTTCGAGGATACCAATGAACTTTTAGGTGCCGCGGGCTATTCACTATCGGATAGTGAAACCTATGACTTGGTCATTCGATTCTGTCTCGAGAAAGAAATTTATGATCTGTATTCTGTTAATCAAGCTTTAGATTATTTTAGCTTGAAGCCACTGGTCTAGTTCTTGTTCAAAGCAAAAAATCCAGGTCATGCCTAGGCACGACCCGGATGGGTACGTCTTGACCAATGGTCTTTTGTGACTTCTGTTTCCGCTAGTTCAAACGTGGTTCGATATGGTTGAAATTGGACATGCTTGTTTACAGCATATAATGATTGCGGAACGCATAGAAACAGCGCTAAGGCCTCTTTGAATACATAACGGTCGATTTCTTTTGCTATCTCCACTCTCTTTCTTTTGTCAACTTCAGTTGCCATACGTTGAAACAATTTGTTGAATTGAGGCAATTCTGGTCCCGCTCGAAGGGCACCACTTTCCCCGAATAATTCGCGATGAAAAAACACAGGAGTATCCTCGTAAAATAAAGCGGAAGCATTGGCTAAAAGAATATCCCAGCTAGGCACCAACTTTTTTTCCGCAAGAATGCGCATCCAGTTTACTTCGTTACCCGCAGGAATGTTAATAACATCAACATCCATTTGCAAGGTAGTTTTAATTTGTTTCGCAATAAGTTTAGCTATGGACTTATTTTTACTTGTTGCCGCAAGCTTCAGTGGTCTTCCCTCAGGATAATTTGCTTTTTTCATAATAGACCGGGCATTTTCTGGATCATACGCACGTGGGACTATATCCTTCGGGTGATCGGCAGCCCAAGGGGGTGTCAATGCCGTTACTTCATCGGCATAACCATAAAACCCCCTTCGAATCAGCTCTTCACGGTCAACCGCTAAATTAATCGCCAATCGAAGATTCCGATCATTAAAATCGACATCCTGCTTAAAACGGTTAAACACTCCTGCTAAAACTTGATTCCCTTTTTCAGTTACTATTTTAGCAAACTTAGATCCTATTACCTTTCTAGCATCCTTCGGATCTACCTGTGTTACGATATCGACTTGACCTTCTGTCGTCGTACATAAATGTAGAGCTTCCTCTGGAGATAGATCATTTCGAAAAACCACACTCGAAAGTCTTGGCCCGCGCTTTTTATTCCAGTAGTTTCGGTTGGCATCAAGAACAACAAACGGAGTCCTTTCCTCTTTTACCGTCAGCCAGGTTGCTTCTAAAGGCTTCTTATTGATAAAAGCAGGATCATTTTGAATCGATGAATATCCTTTTGAGAGGATAAATGGTCCAGTACCCCACGGGCCTGGTGCATCCAATACTCACCAATGTCCTTCGCCCGTTCCAAGCTTGGTATAACCAAACCCTATCACTTGATAAAAATGATTGTTCGCCATATGATTTCCACGCATTTTCCCAATCGCTAACCCGTCTGGCTTAGGGAAGTGAAATTCAATGGTATAGTCATCTACTATGGACAGTTTCGTTCCGGGTGGGAAATTGAGCCAGGTCCCTGGGGGATGGGGAGCTTCCCATTTCTGTAGTTCACCAAAATTCTTTATGACAGTTTTGGCAGTAAACTCCTCGCCATTTTGAAAGATTACGCCTTTCCTCAGGTCCATTTTGAGCGTCGTTTTGTTTACCCATTTTGCACTGGTTGCTAGTGCCGCAATGACCCGCCCCGCTTTATCCGCGCGTACCGGTTCTTCCATCGTATTGAATAATACATAGAGCCAGTTGTAAGGAGAAGGATCCACCACATAGACGGTACCGGTTGGATTCATTGTTGTCATCATCAGCCTCCTTTCAGTATGCTAATGTATATTCTTGTCATAATAAAGTCATGTGCTATTTTAAAATGGTATTTGGCCTACACTTTCTATAGATAGCTCATTGTTCTTAGGGAGTTTATATGTTACCATAAGGTCACATATTGTAAGTGACCTTATGGTAACATATATCGCATTAGTTACGATTAGGACACTATTAGAAAGGATTATGATATGGAGGACGAGCTTTCCACAGTATTTAAAGCGTTAGGACATCCAATTCGAAGACGGATTCTTGATAGTTTAAAACATTCTGCTAAAACTACAGGAGAATTGAACGAACTTTTTCCCGAAGTTACTAGATATGCCATTATGAAGCATTTAACCATCTTGGAGGAAGGGAATCTGGTTGTGGTTAGACGAGAAGGGAAATATCGACGGAATTTCCTAAATGCGGTTCCACTGCAAAAAGTCCATAACAGATGGGTAGGAAAATATATGCAAGCAAATGCAAACTCTTTGCTCAATTTACAATCCGTCGTAGAACAATCAAAAACAGGAGGAGAAGGAAGAATGCCGGAAAAGCATGAGAGTCAATACCAAACATTTCAAATTGAACAAGAGATTTACATTAATGCCCCACGAGAACAGGTATTTAAAGCGTTAACTGAAAGCGTTAGTGACTGGTGGGAATTTCGACTGGCCCCAGAAGGAGTTTCTTCAGAGCTTTCTTTAAATCCTACACCAGGAGGACTTTTCATTGAAAAGTGGGATGAAAATGCGGGGGCCGTGTGGGGGAATGTATACTTTGTAAATGCTCCAGAGGAAATCCGCTTACATGGGCATTTGGGAATGCAAGGTGCCGTCAATAGTGCGTATACCTATCGCCTAACTGAAAAAGGTGAATCCACTTTGCTTCAACTCTCCCATTCAGCATCTGGAATTCTACAAGAGAACTGGGAAAAGGCACACACCGAGGGTTGGCAGCATCTACTCGGTACACTACTTAAGAATTATGTAGAACACCAAACAACATAAGCAGGCTAGATAATATCTTTTATAATACACTTTTCGGAGGATTTTAAGATTATGGTCGATGTTTTTACAGAAATAAGAATTCTAGCACCACTTGAGAAAGTTTCAGCATATGCTTCAAATCCAGACAATGCCCCTGAGTGGTATATGAATATCGACTCAGCAGAATGGCATACAGCCAAACCGTTATCGGTTGGCTCAAAAATTGCCTTCAAAGCACAGTTCCTTGGAAGAGAGTTAGCTTATGTTTATGAAATAGTTGAATTTATTCCAGAATCCAAGCTTGTTATGAGAACCGCGGACGGCCCTTTTCCAATGGAAACCACTTATACCTGGGAAACTATTGATGAAAAGGTTACAAGAATGACATTAAGAAACAAAGGCAACCCCACTGGGTTCTCCAAGCTTGTTACTCCATTTATGTCCATGATGATGAAACGAGCAAACAATAAAGATTTGCGTAAAATAAGAGGGATATTAGAAGAGAGATAACTTAAAATAAGGTCTTGTAGGAATTTTCTACAAGACCTTATTCATTTGTTGGCGTGTTGAAGCTCGGCGTTACTAACCAACCACACCTGTCATTAGGCTGTTGGAACTTCCAGCGTTACCTTTTTTATCAACTTCACTCGATTTCAGGCACGCTGGATCCTCATAGAGCATTTTTAAGAGGAAACCAGGGGAAAAAGTGCTCCATGGAAGCCCCATAAAACACGATTCCCAAGTATGTTCTATTAGCTTCTAACTAAAAACATTAATAAAACCAATAAATGCTCTCTTCTGTTTGCATCGTTTGCTTAAACCCGGTTTTCTCTAATACTCGAATGGACGCATCATTATCAGGGTTACAAGTCGCTACCACCTTTTTTACCTCTGAATGAGTCAACGCCCACTCTACCATGGCTTTCCCCATTTCTGTTGCGTATCCTTTACCTTGGTAACTTGGAACTATGCTATAACCAAGGTCAATGATGCCTTCCTCATTGGGTCCTCCCTTAAACCCCATATCTCCAACTATAAGATGATCTTTTCGATCGATGATAACACCTTCCCACTCATTTTCATGAGGAAACTTGCGAAATCTCTCAATCTTATAAGAAAAAAACTGTTTATATACTTCCAATGGCCACTCTGGTGCAAGGTAATAGGAATTCCCTTTCTCATGTAATACTCTATCTCCCTTCAAAATTGCCTCCATCATGTCGGCAGATAATGTAATCATCTCAAGTCTTGCTGTTTTAATACTTGGCAAAAGTACAACCTCCGTTCTCTCCATATTTATATAGGCTGTTTTTGTAAAGATTGTTGTTAAATTCCTAAAGCCGAATTTAATGCAAAATAAGCTATTTTGTACATTATAGTAAGTTGTTTGCAAGCTCTTTTCTCATAAAATAATCGGTTATTTAGGAGTGAAACAAAGCTTAATTCCCAATAATCTATATTCAAAAGCAATAAAGTTTGAGTAAAGAGCCTATATAAAATAGACTATCACAAAAAAAGGAATAATATAGAAAATTCCCAATCTATAGGTCTATAGTATGATAAGCTAATAATATATCGAAAAAATAATTTTAGGAGGAAAATAGAAAATGGGGACATACTATCTGTTTCTCGGCTTAATTTTAGCAGCTTTAGTATGGTTTAAATGGAACTTACCAAAAATCAAAGGGATTGCTGGGGAAAAACAAGTTGCTAGAATCTTAAATACTCTGGACACAAATGAATACATACTAATGAATGATCTTTATTTACCAAAAGAAGATGGTAAAACCACGCAAATTGACCACGTTCTCATCGGCCCACAAGGGATTTTTGTTATTGAAACGAAAAATTATAAAGGTTGGATTACTGGGTCTGAACACAAAGAAACTTGGACACAAACCAATTATAAAAGAAAGGATAAGTTCTATAATCCTATCTGGCAAAACTCTGGGCATATCAAGGCACTTCGAGTTGCAATTGGAGACAATTTAAATGATGTTCCCATTCATTCAATTATTGTATTTGGAAGACAAGCTGAATTAAAATTTACACAGCCTTTTAAACAGGCAACCGTTATGAATTGCCATCAACTTCTTTCCCACATCAAGTTGGAGGAAAGTGCAAATACAAACGCTTTAACTTATTTTAATAGAAAAAAGGTAATGCATTTATTATCTCAATATATTCTCAAAGATCGCAAAGCACAAAAAGAACAAAGCAAAAAACATGTCGAGTATCTTAAAAACGACAGAAGCGAGCGAGATCTTAAGGTTTCTAGTAACATCTGCCCTAGATGCGGGAGCCACCTAGTGATGAGAAAAGGTAAAAAAGGTGAATTCAAGGGCTGCAGTAGCTTTCCAAAATGCCGATTCATTGCTTAATTTCAAACAAAAAAGAGGCTGCTATAAGCCTCTTTTCCTAAAACAATTTCGTAATCAACATACCGACTCCTACCAGGAGCCACACCCAAACACCAGGTCACACTGGCGAAACGCTTTTACGCCGACCTGAGGTTGTTTTTTGATTAATTCCTCAAGAACCAGTAGGGCCACAATCATTTCTCTTTTCCTTTTCCAATTGGATCACCTACCCTTTTTTATAAAATATCGATCCAAATATTGATGGCAGTAGCTAGAATCAATACAGCTAAAATGATTTGCAATACCTTGGTGTTGACCTTTTTCCCTACTATTGCACCGAGTGGAGACGCAATTAAACTAGCCACGACCATGACCGCAGCCGGACCCCAATCCACTTGTCCTGTTGTGATTTTCCCAACTGTAGCACCAATGGAAGAAATCAACGTAATTGCCAATGATGAGGCAATCGTCATTCTAGTTGGAATTTTTAATACAACAAGCATAATTGGAACGAGCAAAAACGCCCCTGCTGCCCCAACAATCCCGGCACCGACTCCCACAATTAAAGATAGCGAAGCCGCAATCCATTTATTAAACTTTACTTGGTCAAGTGGAATATCGTCAATGCCTTTCTTAGGAATAAACATCATCACGGCGGCAATTAGTGCCAAGATCCCATAGATTAAGTTGATTCCAGCTTCCGACATCAGCTTAGAACCATATCCACCAATAAAACTACCAATTAAAATACTAGCACCCATATAAGCTATTAATGATTTATTTAAATAACCGCCTTTACGGTAAGCCCAAACCCCACCAATGGTCGCAAAAAACACTTGCACGGCACTAATCCCCGAAACTTCATGGGCAGTGAATGCAGCGAAACCTAGCATCGGTGGAATATATAATAACATCGGATATTTAATAATTGAACCACCTATACCGAGCATTCCGGATATAAATGATCCGATAAAACCAATTAAAAAAATTGCAAATATAAAACCAAAATCCATCCCGTATGTTACCCCCTTTTAAAAGGGGAACCAAAATGGTTCCCTATGATTTACCCCTTTTTAATCCAGAATTTTAGTACATCGCCTTCATCTTCATGTTTTACAAGCTCATGACCGCCTGATTTTGCCCAAGCTTGCAGATCATTTTTCGCACCCTTATCTGTCGCGTGAATCTCTAGTACTTGCCCTGCTTCAAGCTCATTCATTGCCTTTTTTGTTTTTACGATTGGCATTGGGCACGCAAGCCCTTTTGCATCTAATACTTTTTTTGCTTCCATTCTTACATCCCCCTGTTGTAAAAAAATTATGATTTAGCGTACCGCACAGCGATTTGGTCCAATTTCCATTTCACGTTGTTGTTCAGTATCTGGGGTGATTTTCCCCATATTCGTTTCACGAATTTCCTGATACGCATTTGGTTGCGGAGGTAGGTTTTCTGTTACTAAACTTCTGAACTCGTTTTCGTCTTCGATATTTAAGCCATGGTTTTTAGCAAACAATGTACCTAATTTCTCAGAAACACTTCCATCCTCTTTTAATTCTTCGATAATCATAAAGTGGGCTGGAAGAACAACTAGTTCATCTGATAACTCACGGTAACGGCTGTATAGCGTTTCTCTTAAATCGCCAACCCAATCTTGTGCTAAACCAGCAAGATCTGGTCTGCCAATAGAATCAATAAACAAGATATCACCAGAAAGAAGAAACTTTTCATCAACCACAAAGGATGTTGATCCAATCGTGTGTCCTGGTGAATATAGGGAGTGAATATTGATTTTTGTTTCCCCAATCGTCACATCATTTCCACCCTCAAGTGGCTGGTATTCAAATACGACTTCCGTTGCATCTTTCGGTGGTAACCAGTAAGTTGCACCAGTTTTCTCCGCAATCGTACGACCACCAGAAATATGATCAGCGTGTAAATGTGTATCGAATACATGAGTGATTTTAACATCCATATTCTTTGCAAAATCAAGATAAATATCCGTCATACGAGTTGAGTCAATAAGTGCTGCCTCGCCATTTGAAACGACCATGTAAGATAGACAACCTTTCCCAATTCGTACAAACTGGTATAGTTCTCCACCATCTTTTAAATCGCCAACCTTAACTGGCTCTAAATGTTCACTCCAAGCCTTCATTCCACCTTCAAGGTAAGCCACATCGCGCCCTTCCTCAGAAAGCATTTCCGCGATCATCACAGATGACCCTTCTTTGGCACAAACAACCAAAACGTCCATGTCTGTTGGAATTTGATCCATGATTTCTTCTACGCCATCAAGCAATTCAAAGTAAGGAATATTTAGGTATTGAAAGTTTTCCCCTTCAATCTTCCAATCCTGAAAATCACTCTCATTACGAACATCTAAAATGAATAGACTCTCTTTATTAAAAACCTTTTGTGTTACCTCTGTTGATTTCATTGCATTTACTGCCATTAGTTTTACCCCCTATGGTATTATTATTCGTAAAAAAATATTTAAAATAAATGATGATTAGAACGTTAAGGTTACATTCGCGTCTTTAGCAAACTCTAAAAAGGTTACCGCTCCGCCTACTTCGATTCCATCAACGAAAGCTTCTTTTTCTAGCCCCATGACATCCATTGTCATTTGGCAACCAATAAGTTTAACACCTAAGTCCTTTGCCATTTCAACCATCTCCGGGATAGCTGGAACATTCGCTTTTGCAAACCCTTCTGCAAAATGTTCTTTTCCTTCAGGCATTGGTAGTTGCTGATTTGCTTCCTTGTGAATTAAATTTAATCCTTCAAACGTAAAGAAAATCGCTACCTCTTGTTCGGTTGCAGCTGCAGCCGTTGCAATATTAAACACCTTATAAGCATCAAATAATCCACCATTACTTGCAATAATTGCGACTCTATTAGTCATTTTTCTTCCTCCTATTTTTAAAATCTTTATAATATATAACCCCAAGGGGTATTTGAAAGAGTAAAAAAATTACTCAGTAGGGCCTTCCCAAAACATCATGCCGCCTGTCATATTGATTACCTTATAGCCGTGGTAGTCGAGGAACTGAGAGGCACGACCACTTCTTGCACCTGAGCGACACACCATGATGTATTCTTTTGACTTATCTAACTCCTGCATACGGAATTCTAATAAACCAAGAGGAATATGAATAGCTCCTGGAATTTTACCAGTTTCTACTTCATCTACTTCCCTTACGTCCACGATATTTAAAGAAGGATCTTTCTCTAGCATCGCTTCAACTTCTTTAGCTGTGATTTGTTTCATCTCATTTACCTCCTTATGGTCTCCAGGCGCTAACTCCGCCTTTTACATTCGTTATATTTGAAAATCCTAATTTTTTTAATTGGCTACATGCCTTTTGGCTTCTCATTCCACTCTGACAAATGACCACAACTTCCTTATCCTTTTTCAAACTGTTAGATTTTTGAGCCAATTGATGTAAAGGAAGGTTGTTAAATCCCCTAATATGATTTCCTTTAAACTCACCTGGGGTACGAACATCAATGAATTGTTTGTTTTTATCCTTTAATTCATTTTTGAGCTCGCCTGTTGATATATGCCTAATTCCTTTAACAGGAATCAGTCGTTTAATAAAAACAAAAGCGATGATCGCAATGAGTATATAATTAACGTATTCCAAATTGACTCCACCTCTCAGTATTGGTTTCATAACCACGATTGTTTAATGGTTATGTTTGATTGGTCATTGTCGTGCTGACAAGGTTAATAATATACCCCTATAGGTATAATGTCAACAGTAAAAATGAATTTTTTTTAAAATCTATTTTGGAATTGTTTTTAAGGCTGTATTAATCGTGGATACTGATAAACCGCTCCAATCAACAAGTAGTTAAAATAACAATATACTACTAAGGGAAGACCATTATTTCATAGTATAAGGATTTTGTAAAATACCTAGCAGGGTAATAATAAAAAAAGGCGTGAATTGCGAATTCACGCCAATCGGTCTTTCTTTCGCTCATCCCATCCTCACTACCTAACCGCACAACGGTTTGGACCAATTTCCATTTCTCTCTGTTGCTCTTCCTCAGGAGTGATTTTCCCCATATTGGTTTCCCGAATTTCTTGATAAGAATTCGGTTGCGGTGGCAGGTTCTCACTAACCGTTTTTCTAAATTCTTCTTCGCTTTCAATATTCAAACCATGGTTTTGCTCGTATAAAACCCCGAGCTTTTCTGATACGGTTCCATCTGCATTCATTTCATGATGGGTCATAAAATGAGTCGGAAGGACGATTAAATCATCCGCTAATTCTTTATAGCGTTTATAAAGTGTTTCCCTTAAATCTGCAACCCAATCCTCCGCTTTACCAGCCAAATCTGGGCGGCCAATAGAATCAATAAATAGAATGTCTCCTGTAAGTAAATACTGATTATCTACTATATAAGAGGTACTTCCAATAGTATGCCCAGGGGAGTATAAAGCTTTTATGGTTGTCTCGCCAATCTTGTATTCATCGCCGTCATGGACATGATTGTATTCAAATTGAACTTCATCCGCATCTTTAGGGGGAAGATAATACATGGCCCCATGGTTTTCTGCTAATTTTCTACCACCTGAAATATGATCCGCATGGAGATGTGTGTCCAGTGTATGTGTTAACTTTAAATTGTGTTCCTTAATGAACTCCTCATAGGGTCCAAGCATTCGGTTGGTATCAATCAGCGCGCATAAACCTTTTGATTCAATTAAATAGGACAGGCAGCCTTTCCCAATTCGAACAAATTGGTAGATGGCCCCACCATTCTTTAGATCGCCCACTTTTATCGGTTCTAAATGTTCACTCCATGATTTCATGCCGCCTTCAAGAGAATAAGCATTAGGAAAACCAGCCTCAACCAACTGTTCGGCCACAAACTCCGAAGATCCACCTTTGGCACATACAACGTAGATGTTCTGTTCCTTCGGCATTTTGTCCACAATCGTTTCGACACCTTCAAGTAAATCAAAATAAGGCGCATTGATAACCTCTACGTTTTCCCCTTCAATTTTCCAGTCATCAAAATCATCTGTGTTTCGTGCATCTAAAATAAATACTTTCTCGTGACTAAGAACTTTTTGGGTTAACTCTTTTACGCTAATCGTTTTCACTGTTTGTTCCTCTGCCATTTTTTCACCCCTTATTAATGGTTGTAAAAAATGAACTTTACTCTTAGAAAGTTAAGGTGACATCGGCATCTTTCGCAAAGGTTAAGAATGTAACCGCACCACCAACATCAATTCCCTCAACAAATTGTTCTTTTTCCAAACTCATGACATCCATTGTCATCTGACAAGCAATCATTTTTACGCCCATCTCTGTCGCCATACTTACGAGTTCTTCAACAGGTGGGACATTGGCTTTTTTAAAGCCTTCTTGAAAATGCTCAGTACCTGCAGGCATTGGCAAATTTTTATGTCCTTCCTTATGAATTAGATTTAATCCTTCGAATGTAAAAAAGATGCCAACCTCTGCGTCTGTAGCAGCCGCCGCAGTTGCAATATTAAAGACTTTATAAGCGTCAAACATCCCACCATTTGCTGCAATAATTGCTACCTTCATTCGTATTTCCTCCTTAAGTCTAATGATTTTGGTTTACAGCGCCTGTCCACTCTTTCATCCCAGGCACGACATTTTTAACATCCTTAAATCCCTTTTCTGTCAGTTGCTGAGCGGCCAAATCACTTCTGCTTCCTGTTCGGCAGATAATATGAAGTTCATCCTCTTTATTCAGTTCTTCAAACCTACTCTCCAGTTCCCCTAGGGGTATATTAATGCTACCCGGAATGTGGCCGAAAGCATATTCCGCTGGCTCCCTGACATCCAAGATGGTGATTTTTTCATTGCCTTCAATCTTATTTTGCAAATCTCCGAGGTTCATTACATGAGGGTGCTTGGCCTCCTCTTTCTCTTCCTCCGCACTCGCTTTTCGGAGATAATGCTTTAATGTATCTCCATCCTCAACGGTTCCTAGGTATTGGTTTCCTGTGCTCTGAGCCCAGGCTTTGAGGTCAGCAGTCGATCCCTTATCTGTTGCCTGAATTTCCATGACTTGCCCTGGTTCAAGCGTGGTCATTTCTTTTTTTGTTTTGACAATTGGCATTGGGCATGCAAGCCCTTTTGCATCAAGTACTTTATTAACGTCCATAACCATCCTCCCTCCAATTCATCATCTTTATTATCCTTTTTATCCGAGAATCAATGCTTACTTTCATCTTCCAGATATTGAAACAATGCCCGTGGATTGGTCAGGAATTGTTGCTACTTTTTAATTAAACTTTAACAATTAGCATCCATAATCAACATGAAAAGGAGTGAATGTTGATGAATGATATCGGTATATTTTTTGCTTTAGCTGGTGGAGTCCTTTCTTTTTTCTCGCCTTGTGTCTTCCCCCTCCTACCAGCCTATATTACCCATTTAACTGGAGGAAAGATTGAAGACTCTAAATTGCTTGTGAATCGAACCACGATGTATCTTCGTTCAATCGGTTTTATTATTGGCTTTAGTATTATTTTTATCGCACTAGGCGCTTCCGCAAGTTTTATCGGTCAAATTCTCGCACAATACCGTGTTTTAATTATGCAAATTGCGGGCTTGCTCATCATTATTTTTGGCTTACAGATGGCTGGACTGTTAAAATTCAAGGTATTAATGAAGGAAAAAAGAATTCAGTCGGAACAAAAGCATAAAAGTATGTTTAGCTCTATCTTGCTAGGGATCGCCTTTGCCAGTGGTTGGTCTCCATGCGTGGGACTTGCTTTGTCTTCGATTTTATTATTAGCAAGTTCATCGGATACGTTATCGCAAGGCATTTTCTTGTTAGGAGCCTATTCATTAGGGATGGCCATTCCATTTTTAATTATTTCGATTGTGATTTCTTACTCCTTAAAAACAATGAGAAAAATAAACAAGTATTTATCGAAGCTTGCTGTCGTAAATGGAATGATTATGGTCGGGCTTGGTTTTCTCGTCCTAAGTGGGCAAATGCAGAAAATCAGTGCTTGGCTGTCAGCTTTTAGTTTATTTAATTTCTAAGGGGGAGCAAGAGTGAGTCAAAAAAGCCTGATTGGAAAAACCGTTTTAGTTGTCGAGGATGACCCAAAAATCCGCCAACTTTTAAATATCTATTTAACAAAAGAAGGATATGAAGTGACCGAAGCAGTAGATGGCTTGGAAGCAAAAGAGAAAATCGAAGCGTTAGATCCGTGCATCTTAATTCTGGACTTAATGCTTCCAAAAATAAGTGGCGAAGAATTATCAAGATGGGTTCGCGAAGACTTAAAAAGCATGATGCCCATCATTATGCTAACAGCAAAGGTTTCAGAAAAGGACCGCATCCAAGGTTTTAAATTAGGAGCCGATGATTATGTGGTTAAACCGTTCAGTCCTGCTGAGCTGATGGTAAGAATTGAAGCTGTTTTAAGAAGAACGGCAAGCCGCTGTGGCAAATTAAGTTTTACTGGGTTCACCATTAAACCGGCAAAAGGAGAAGCTTGGATTAACGGGAAACAACTAGAGTTAACGCACTTTGAATTTAAGCTTCTTCATACCTTCATGCAGCACCCTAATCAAGTTTTATCACGAGAACAAATTCTTATGTCTATTTATGAAAAGAATGAGAAGAGTGTATCGGACCGAACGATTGATGTCCATATCAAGCATCTCCGCGAAAAGATTAAGGAAAAGACACCAAAGGATTATATTCAGACCGTTAGAGGAATGGGGTATAAGTTTGTGGCTTTATAAAAAGTTATCCAATCTTTTATCAAGGCTTGTTGCTCTTAATAGCATCGTCATTTTATTGGTGATTCTGCTTGCAGGGTTGTCCGTAAAAGACTATGCCTGCTACTTGGTGAATTCCGAACAGGTTGTTGGGCAGGAACTAGTAGAGACATTAAATGGGTTCTTGTGGAAAGTAGGTGTCTTTGCTTTTATAATTGCTGGCTTATTTCATTATTTCACTGTCAGAAAAATTGTGGATCCAATCAATCATTTGTCGAAGGCAGCCAATGAAATGAAAGAAGGAAAATCCCCTGCTCTTGTAAAGGTAAAAACATCCGGAGAGATGAAGGAACTGGTTGAGAACTTTAACAGTATGTCTGAGACCCTAATGTCGGTTCAGGAACAACGGGAGGAAATGCTTCGTGACATTGCTCATGAGCTTCGTACCCCTTTGACTAATATCAATGGATATCTTGAAGCCTTGCAAAACAAAGTGATAGAGGGAGACCCAGAATTATTTGGTTCACTCCTTGAAGAATCTCGTAGAATTACCCGCATTGTCGAACTCATTACCGAATTAAATTTCTGGAGCAATGGGAACTACTTTTTAGAAAAGGAGTTTGTAGGAATTGAGATAAAACCGCTATTATCAGAGACCTTAACGAACTTTCAGTTGAAGCTAAACAATCAGTTTGTGAATTTAGATATCCAGATTGACCAAGCAACCATGACAGGAAACCCTGACGGGATTAAGCAGGTATTTACCAACCTTCTTCAAAATATCCTCGACTATAACATTGGGAGTAGGTTGTCGATATATGGTGTAACGGAGAGCGATCATTACAGGATTCGCTTTTCTCATGAAGGCCAAAGGATTGATCCTGATAAAAAGAATAAAATCTTTGAACGTTTTTATCGTATTGAGGAATCTAGAAGCACGAAGGCTGACGGTGCAGGGCTGGGTCTAGCTATCGCTAAAAGTATTATTACTGCCCATCACGGGATGATTTACCTGGATACAGATGGGACCAACCATACATTTTCGATTGAATTGCCTATAGAGAAGGTAACGGACAAAACACTCCCCTAAAAAAAGGCATATTTTAATCATTCCTTAACAATTAGAAAAGATAATCAAGTTAAAAGGGGGGTTAACATGAAATTCATCATTGGAAATGAAAAAATTAGCAGTGATTTAGGCTTTGGTTTGCTTCCCATTTCACCTAATGAACAGAATGGTTTTCGTCCGTATGAGCTCTTTTTGTCTTCCTTGAGCGGTTGTAGTGGAAACTTGCTTCGCATTATTTTAACAAAAAAGCGCATACCTTATCAGAGCCTTGAATTAGAAGTCGATGCTGTTCGAAACCAATATGACGCAAATCGTATTGAAAAGATTACTTTTACTGCCTTGGTCTATACGGAAGAACCTTTATCATCACAACAAGTAGAAAAAATCGCTCACTTAGTGGTTAAAAATTGCGGCATGATTCAGTCTGTCATCCACTCGATTGATATTACTTTCACTATTCAATCCGTCTCTCTTCGTGGTGGTAGTGAGGAATGAGTTATTTTCAAATTGGTAGCCTATCGTTGCCTTCAATTTGGCTTACTGTGGTGGCTTCCCTTTTTACTGCATCCCTCTTTCATCTTGTTGTTAAACGAAAAAAAGTCGGAGAATGGTATTGGAATGGCTTTTTTCTCTATTTTCTAACCTGGAAGCTAAGCTACATTCTTTTTAATTTTAACCTATTTATAGATATGCCCCTTTCCGTTGCATATTTTAATGGGGGGACTAAGGGACATTTATTAGCATTAGCCTTGCTATCAATTTATTTACTATTTTTTGCTTGGAAGAAAGATTCTTCCGTCTATAAGGAGACTACTCAACTCTTCTTTTTATTTTTTATCAGCCATGAAGCTTTGATTCACATAATTGAACGAAACATGATTGAGTCTATTGTTCAAGTCATTCTATTAGCCTGTTTTATAAGTTTGCTTTTTATTCTTAAAAGAAAAAAGAGATTGATAACAGGGCAACTGTTCTTCTTGTTCCTGTTGCTTCAGCTTTTCGTTATTAGTTTGTTCAACTCCATTCTTTCGGTTGAGGCCCTGACCTTCATATGGCTTGGCATTACGGCATTTCTATCCGTCACTTTCGGGAAAAGAGGGGACCCACTTATTACCATCCAAACTATCTTAAAAATAAAAAAGGAGGACAGTTCCATTGAATAAAAATTTGCTATCTATTGCGATTATTTTACTGGCTGTTGCAATTGTATTTGTGAACATATGGAAGCCAACTTCAACAGACGGGGATAAAGCTAGCACGGATACTTCTGAAGAAGATATTTCTGCGGACGAATCCATCCCTGGCATTGACCTGACTGCAGTTAAGGAGGGCAAAGCAGCTCCTGACTTTGAACTTACAAATCTAGAAGGAGATAGTGTTAAGCTTTCAGATTACCAAGGGAAAAAGGTTATCTTAAATCTTTGGGCTACCTGGTGCCCTCCTTGCCAAGCAGAAATGCCTCATATGCAAAATTTTTACGAAAAAAATAAAGACAATGGCATTGAAATCCTCGCTGTTAACCTGACAAGTATGGATAATGGTCAAGCAACTATTAAACAATTTGTCGATGATTTTGGTCTAACCTTCCCAATACCTCTAGATGAGGATGGAGATATTGGAAGGCAATACCAAGCAGTTAGCATCCCTACAAGCTATATGATTGATACAAAAGGCATTATTTCAAAGAAAATTGTCGGTCCAATGGACGAGGCAATGATGGAAAACTTAACAAAGGCAATGGAATAAAGAGGATGGCCAAAAGACGTGATCATCACGTCTTTTTTGAATGATAACTAAAAGCCTCTGTATTTGCCGGCAGTACTAAAATAATTCCTCACCTATTTTTCAAGTTGACGGCAAACAGGCAAGCTCACTCCTAACTTCTAAAACCTGAAACCTGAAACCAAGTTCACCTTCCATTGACTTTATCTCGTGAAAGTGAAATACTTTAATAGGGGTTAAATAGTAGAATTGTAGTTTTTACTTCTAAAGCTTACCAGCGAGGTGTTTAACATGCAGGTGAAAGAGTTTATGATTCGGGATGTTGTAACAGCACATCCCAATGATCGTGTCCGAGATGTTATGAAAGTGTTGGTTGATAGGAAAATCGGGGGATTGCCTATTTGTAGTGAGGACGGGAAATTGATTGGAATGGTCTCTGATGGAGATATTTTAAGAGCTATTAAACCAATTGAAGACCGGTTTTATCATTACCTTCTTTATATGGCTTTTGATGAAGGACAAGACATGGGTACCCGCTTAGGGAATTTAGCAAACATCGAAATCATCAATATCGCGAAAACCAAAGAAATCATCTGTGTCACTGAAGATGATGATATGGAAAAAGCGGTCGCACTACTAGCCGAACACCATTTTAAAAAGTTACCAGTTATTGACCGGAATAAGCATATCGTTGGTGTAATTAGTAGGGGCGATGTAATGCGTAAAATCCAAACTTCAATTATTAATGCATCATAGTGGATAAATGTAGAGGCCCAATTAAATTGTGGCCTCTTTCTTTTATTTAAATCTTGGGTCACTTTCACCGAACAATTCCGCAATATTCAATCGCTCCTGCATCTTTTCCTACGAACTATCTATTTTGTAAATAGACTTCCAAAACCTGTTTTAGCCGCTCGGGGTTATCAGACTTAATCACATAATGATCGCCATTTATTTCGGTCGTTACATTCTCGACACCTTGTAATTTTAGAAAGTCACCAATATCATTTGCATCTTCTGTTTGTGTTAATAACATTTTCTTTCCTATAAATTCATCATTTACATAAACATCAATTTCATCATGTGCACTTTTCACCTGACCTGTATCACTTCCGTACCCATATGGTCTAATTGGTGGAAGGCCATTTTGATTGTATGTTTCCATTGTCATTCCTCCCTTCCTTTGATTTTAGTTTGCTCATATCGGTAACTAATTTATGTGTAAAAACAGTTAATATCTTGCCTAAGGTGAAGGTTCATCTTTCTATTAAGTTTAAAATTATTATCGTTTACTAAAAGTACCATTAGTGGATAAATTTTCTTTATTCCGTATTCATTCCGACTGACAAGATATACTAATAGCAAGCACAGTAAGGAGTTGTCATGGATGAATATTGTTACCTCTTCTTTATATCGTGGATCCGAGTGGATTATGCGATTTGCGTGGGTTCAATTATTGTGGCTGGGGTCTTCCCTCCTAGGAATGATTCTGTTGGGATTCTTCCCCTCCACCATCGCTATGTTTACAGTAATTCGGAAATGGATTATGGGGCAATCTGATATCCCAATCCTAAAAACCTTTTGGGACACCTTTAAAGCTGAGTGGTTAAAGAGCAATCTTTTCGGGTTACTGCTCTCATTTATAGGGATTCTTATTTATGTGGACCTTACGCTAGTAAACCATAGTACGGAACCCTTTATGCAATGGAGCAAGTATCCCATGTTGTTACTAGTGATTACTTTTTCACTGATTTTGCTTTATGCATTTCCTTCTTACGTTCATTATAATGTGAACCTTTTGAACGTATTAAAGAATTCTCTTTTTATTATGTTGGTTAGTCCCTTTTATAATGTTGTTATGATCCTAGGTTTAGTAGTTATTTTTCTAATAGGAAACATTCTTCCCCCTTTGTTTGTATTTTTTGGTGGGAGTGCTATTGCTTTTGTTATCATGTGGGCTTGTTATCAAAGTTTTTTAAGTATCGAACGGAAAAAGGCTAAATTAAAGAATTTCTCGAATGAGCCCTGAGCTTGGTTTGGTCACATTGAACCCTTCAATGTGACCGTTTCTTTGATATCTTCACCAAACTTAAATCCGATTGCATTCTCTAAGAAGAATATACGGCTGACAAATCAACTGCTATCCTGACTAATACATGAATCTATAAAAAGAATAGCCACTAATAACGAGGCTATTCCTTTCCTTCTATTAATAAAGCTGTGATTTATCCTTTAACAGCTCCTGCTGCAATCCCTTCGACAATCTTGTTGCTTAAGAATACGAAAGCAATTAAAATTGGTAGGATGCTGATGACGAGTGTTGCCCCAATGGCTCCCCAATCTGTACTATATTGTCCGATAAAGTTTTGGATTCCAACCGTTAATGTCTTGTAGTTATCCGAACTGATAAAAGTGTTGATAAACACAAACTCATTCCAGTTATAGATCATATTAATAATGAAGGTGGTCGATATAACGGGCATCGACATTGGCAAGGTAATTTGGAAAAAGATTCGATGAATTGAGCTTCCATCAATAACGGCTGCTTCCTCAACCTCCCGTGGCAATGTCGAATAAAATCCTGTCAAAATCATGATCGTTAACGGAAGATTAAAGGCTGTATACGTTAATATAAGCGCTAGTGGATGATCAATTAAATTGATATTTAGGAAAAAGTTAAATAAGGGAATGAGTGTAGAGTGAACAGGAATCATTAATCCCACCATAAACAATCCTAATACCAATTTATTTAATTTCCAATTCATTCTCGTTATCGCAAAGGTCACAAAGCTCGCTAGAAGAATTGTCAAGGCTACT
Organism: Mesobacillus maritimus; assembly: GCF_044803185.1. Lineage (GTDB taxonomy): Bacteria > Bacillota > Bacilli > Bacillales > Cytobacillaceae > Mesobacillus_B > Mesobacillus_B maritimus_B. The sequence goes on along the minus strand of NZ_CP085225.1, from coordinate 1,225,854 downwards.
GATGCCAAGGTAATCCATACACTGTTAAAAAAATACAGGTTGATATTCCCTTGCGTCCAAACAGTAGCGTAATTTTCCCATTTAGGATCTGCTGGCAGTGCGAACGGTGAAGCATTAAATACTTCTTGGTTTGTCTTAAGCGAGAATAGTACTAACCAGATTAAAGGATAGATTTGCAAAACGGCAATAATCCCTAATATTAAATAAAGGATGGCATAGCCGAACTTCCCCGCCGCATTGCCCCCAGAATTTTCCGGTATAACTTCTTTTTGCTCTGTTTGAGCCATAACTGTCCTTCCCTCCCTTAGTATTCAACCTCATCGTCCGTTCTTGTTAATCTTTGAATCACTACAGTAGCTAATAAACAAAGCAATAATAAAGCAAAACCAACGGCACTACCGTACCCAAAGTTATAGCTATTAAAGGCTTGTTTATACATGTAAGAAGCAATAACTTCACTAGCTCCATTAGGTCCGCCACCCGTCATAACATAAATCAGGTCAAAGTATTTTAAGGAACCAACAAAGGCTAAAACAATTGTTACTTTAATGACCCCCATTATGAGTGGGATTTTTATTTTATAGGCTATTTGCAAAGGAGAGGCTCCATCAATTTTGGCGGCTTCAATAACAGAGTCTGGGATATTTTTTAATGCCGCATAGTAAATCAAAATATAGAACCCTGCATATTGCCAGATGATTGGTACAAAGATGGCACCTAAAACTAGACTAGGCTCAGCCAACCATGCAGGTGGATTATCTACCCCAAAAAAGACGAGAAGACTATTTAATAAGCCGTTAGAAGGGTGATAAATTTTAAGCCATAACTGGGCAATGGCTACCGAGGACAAAAGCATTGGGATTAAATAAATTTTTCTTAATAGGTTTGCCCCTTTGATTTTGGCGGCAAGAACAAGCGAGATTGCTAAATATCCAATTAAACTTAATAGCGAAAAGATGGCCAAAAGTAATGAATTTAATGCACTCCCCCAAAACTTACCGTCTGATAGAAGTCTTGTATAGTTACTTAAACCAATAAAGTCCATCTCTCCGATTCCATCCCATTTCATTAATCCATAATACCCAGTCAAGATGATTGGGACATAGATTAGCACTAAGATTAATAGAAGTGCAGGCAGCACATACATAGCAATAATCCATTTATTAGACATCACTTTATTCATCTGATCATCCCCTTTCCCATATACAAATTAAAAGCAGTTTTTAAGGAAAAAAGGGCATATCAATATAATCGATATACCCTTTTCATCCCATTTTAATCTTCGTCTGCGAGTACCTCTTCATGTCTAGATGCAAATTCCTCTGGAGTAATTTCTTTTCCAAACAATGATTGAACTAAATTCAAATGCTCTTGTGCTGCTGAAGCGCTCATTTGGACATCCGCATACAGAGTGATGTTTGAAGCCTCATTTAACTCATCCAAAACATCAATAAACATTTGTGGTAAATCCAATTCTGAAGTATCCACTTTTGTTGCTGGGATTACGCCAGCACCTGTAACTGAGACTTCTCCCCATTTCTGGACAAAGAACTTTACAAAGTCTTTTGCTTCCTGCTGAACCTGAGAGTTCTCCGAAACAAATAATCCAACGCCTGGTCCACCAACAAAACTATTGATATCCCCTTTTCCACCTTCAACCATTGGGAATTTAAAGAAACCAATTTGATCTTTAAATTCTTGTGGGACATCTTCATTCGTCGTATAGTTTGGTAATTCCCATGACCCCATCATATACATTGCGGCTTGTTCGTTCATAAATGGTCCTTTGGCCTCTTCATTTGAAAGCCCATTGTACCCTTTTACAAATGCACCGAGATCTACTAAGTTTTGAATTTCCTCAGCAGCTTGCACTAATGCTGGATCTTCAAAAGAACCTGAGCGGTTGATTGCATTGGTTAGGGTATCTGGTCCACCAATACGGTCCGCCAAATACATATACCACATTGAACCTGTCCAAGGCTCCTTGTTCCCAACAGTAATTGGTGTTACCCCATTATCGGCAAGTGTTTTCACGACATTTTTAAAATCTTCGAAGGTTTCAGGTACTTCAAGATTATTTTCTTCAAAAATTCTCTTATTGTAGTAGATTGGAGCAATGTTTAATTCAAGAGGTAAACCATATGCTGTCCCATCTACTGAGAAAGCTTCTGTTGTTCCTGAAATAAAGGATTCACCCAAATCACCTTCTAATACATCATCAAGTGCAGCAAACTTTCCACCCTCAACATAAGGTCTTAGAAAGCCTGCAGCCCAAGTCAAACCGACATCTGGTAATTGATTTGATGAGGCCAAAACTTTAATTTTTTCCTTGTACTGATCATTTGATAAAATTTCTGTATCAATCTTTACACCGGGATTTTCTTCCTCATATTGCTTAATAATATCTTCAACGATTCCATGATGTTGCTTGGAGCTACCAGCCGGCCATAGGTGCATCATTTTTACGGTTACTTGGTCTCCTCCGCCTGCAGTGCCACCACCGTCACCGTTACCTGCGTCATCACCCCCGCCGCAACCACTTAAAACGATAGCCGTCATCATCGTAAGAAGTAACAGCAAAGAAATTCCTTTCTTTTTAAACAATATAATTCCCTCCAAAAATTTAGTCGTAACTCTAAAAGAGCATAAATCTGCAAATGAATCCTTTCATCTTACTTTTCTTCAAGTACTTTCGATTTATTCATAGGAAGGGGTTTTCTACCTCATTGCCTGTCCAAAATGTGATTTTCTAGGTTGACCAAGAAGCCGGTTACATAGGTAGGCCAGCTTCTTGTTCCTTTAGGAGAGACCCGCGCAAGCGATTAGTTTCCTTCGCTTTAACTTGCGTTTCTACTTTTCTTTTTTATCCTCTAACCGCATCCAGTAAATATTGATTTAAGATTGCCTTTAAATTTTCTTGACGACCTGATTTGTTCGTCTCAATTTTATCCACCTTTAGAGCATATTCGCTTAGTTTGTTGAAATCTGCTTTTCCTTCGACAATGTCAAGACCAATTCCCTCTCTGTAGCTGCTGTAACGATCGGCAATAAAGTTTTCAAATACTCTATCTTCAATTAGCTTTTGTGCAACCTTTGTACCAACTGCAAAGCTATCCATTCCGGCGATATGTGCCAGGAATAAATCTTCAGGGTCAAATGAGCCTCTTCGTACCTTAGCATCGAAGTTCAAACCGCCTGATCCTAGACCACCGTTTTGCAAAATTTCATACATCGCTAATGTTGTGGAGTATAAATCTGTTGGGAATTCATCCGTATCCCAGCCAAGCAATGGATCCCCTTGGTTGGCATCCACGGACCCTAACATTCCATTTATTCGTGCCACACGTAATTCATGTTCGAATGTATGACCCGCAAGAGTTGCATGGTTTGCTTCAATATTAAATTTAAATTTATCAGATAGATTGTATTGTTGTAAGAACGCCATTCCTGTCGCAACATCAAAATCATACTGGTGCTTTGTTGGCTCTTTCGGCTTTGGCTCAATAAGGAACTGGCCCTCAAACCCAATTTCCTTTGCATAATCCACGGCCATATGAAAGAATCGTGCCAGGTTATCAAGTTCAAGCTTCATATCTGTATTAAGCAAAGTCTCGTACCCTTCACGTCCGCCCCAGAAAACATAGTTTTCAGAACCTAATTCTTTAGCAACTTCAAGTCCCTTCTTCACTTTAGTAGCCGCATACGCGAAAACATCAGCATTGGGAGAAGTCGCTGCTCCAAATAACCAGCGCGGGTGAGAGAACATATTAGCCGTATTCCATAGTAATTTTGTTTTGCTTGTCTTTAAATGGTCTTTAATGACCGCCGTAATTTGGTCAATGTTTTCTAAGGTTTCCTTTAGAGAATTCGTTTCAGGTGAGATATCAAAATCATGGAAGCAGAAATATGGAACATCTAGCTTGTCAAAGAATTCAAAGGAAGCTTCAACACGAGCTTTAGCTAAATCCATTCCGGTAAAATTATCATAAGGTCGAACCATTGTCCCTTCTCCAAACGGGTCAGAACCTTCACCAGTAAAAGTATGCCAATAAGAAACTGCAAAACGTAAAAACTCTTCCATAGTTTGCCCGTTAATTGTTTCTTGAGGATTATAGTATTTAAATGCGTAAGGGGTTTTCGAATCTGGCCCTTCATATTTCACTTGATTCACATTTCCAAAATAGCTCATAACCGTTCCCTCCATCTTGTTAGAAATAAGTAGTTGGTAACACTGGTTAAGAAATAATTGCCACCAATTTCTAGTCTGTTTCTAGGGAGTTAATTTATTCTTACATTTTTTAATGTCGATTCCACCAAACCAGAGAAGGAACTAACTTTGCAAGAATTGTTATCACATGAAGCAAGAATTGTTATCACATGAATAGGTCTGTTAATCATTTCCTATACTACTTTTAGGTTTGTACTTATAAGACAGTTCTAGATAAAGCTCAATACATATTGGAGGGAATAGTGTAAATGGCGGAACTTCGACTAGAACATATTTATAAAATTTATGATGGAGATGTTACGGCGGTAACTGATTTTAATTTGGATATTAAAGATCGAGAGTTTATTGTATTTGTAGGACCATCTGGGTGTGGAAAATCGACCACCTTACGTATGATCGCAGGACTTGAAGATATCTCAAAAGGAGACTTCTACATCGACGATCGACGTGTAAACGATGTTCCTCCTAAAGATCGTGATATCGCCATGGTTTTTCAAAACTATGCCCTGTATCCTCATATGAAGGTCTATGATAATATGGCCTTTGCTTTGAAACTTCGAAAAATGGATAAACAAGAAATTGATCGTCGGGTGAAGGATGCTGCGAAGATTTTAGGACTTGAACAGTACTTAGATCGAAAGCCAAAAGCTCTATCCGGTGGACAACGGCAGCGTGTTGCTCTAGGTCGAGCGATTGTTCGTGATGCAAAGGTGTTTTTAATGGATGAGCCATTATCAAACCTTGATGCTAAACTACGTGTTCAAATGCGCTCTGAGATTATTAAACTTCATCAACGCTTAAACACTACGACCATTTACGTTACCCATGACCAAACAGAAGCCATGACCATGGCTACACGTATCGTTGTCATGAAAGATGGGGTTATTCAACAAATTGGAGCACCGAAAGAAATTTACGATAAACCAGAAAATGTTTTCGTAGGTGGGTTTATTGGATCTCCCGCTATGAACTTCTTTAACGGGGAACTAAAGGAAAACAAATTTATAACAGGTAATTTTTCATTTGAAGTACCTGAAGGAAAGTTAAAGCTATTACGTGAGAAGGGCTACATCAATAAGCCAATTACCCTTGGTATCCGTCCAGAAGACATTCATGATGAACCTTTGTTTCTTGAAATGTCACCTGGCTCAACCTTCACGACTAAAATCGATGTTGTAGAGTTGATGGGAGCTGAAACGATTCTTTACACGACCATTAATGACCAAAATATGATTGCACGAATTGATTCTAGAACCGATATTAAAGGCGGACAAAGTATGGCTCTAGCCTTTGATATGAATAAAGTCCATTTCTTCGATCACGACACAGAAGTAAGGATACGGTAAATTGTCACTTCTAGCCCTATCAAAACAAATAAAAAACAGGCTACCTGAGACGATAGCCTGTTTTTTATTTGTGAATTAGAGTTGTCCGTTTTCAATTTGTTGATTCACTTTTTGACGATTTTCTAATTCTCTGATGACCTTTTGATACGTTTTGTCATCTAAGTTATAGAATTTAATATCAATCATTGCTAATACAAGCAAAACAATTGGTACAACTGTTGTTGTAATCAAGATACCTGTTAAAGAAGTTTGCGTTTGAACTTGGTTCGCAACATAACCGAATTGAGTAAGAACTAAACCGGGGATGATTCCTCCAAGCGCCATACCAAACTTAAAGAAGAAACCAACGATTGCGTAGATAAGTCCACCCATTCTTTTTCCTGTTTTGTATTCACCATATTCGATTGTTTCTGGGATAAGCGCCCACATGTATCCACCGGCTGTTAGAGCTCCTGCTGCGGCAACCAAGCGGAAGACCAAAATCGCCCAAATCATTGATGGTGGCGTTACAAGAATCCCTAGTAAACCAACAATTGTCACTGCTAATGAAATATAAAGTAATTTTTTCTTTCCAAGTTTTTTATTCAACCATGGAATAAATGGCAGAATTGCAAAAGCAGGAAGTGTACCAATTAAACCGTACCATTTTACAAGGTCTGGACTCTCCATATTGTACGTAACGTAATAGATTCCAACAGAGTTGATGATGCTATTCACACCAAAGATAATGATAAAGAATATACTTAAAACAACTAGTGGACGATTTACACGCAACTGTTCAAAAATATCAGTTGGTTTAATTTTCACACCAGTCTCAACTACTTTTACACGTTCTTTAGTTGATTTAAAAGTGAACAAGATTAACAGGGTTCCAATAACCCCCATAATTCCCATTGTTACTTGCCAACCAAGTGCCGTATCGCCTGACATATCCCCAATATAAGAAGATAAAAACGGTACAAAGAAGGAAACAATTAATCCCCCGATGTTCGCAAAAATCATACGAACGGATGTAAGGCTAACCACTTCATCATTGTCACGCGTAATTGCAGACGTTAATGCACCATAAGGAACATTAATAAACGTATAAACAACTGTTAATAAAGTATAAGTAATATAGGCGTAAACTAGTTTTCCCCACTCGTTAAAGTCAGGAGTTGTGAAACAAAGAACTGCGAGGATGGCAAATGGAACTGCACTATATAACAAGTAAGGTCTAAATCTTCCATATCTCGTGTTTGTTCTATCAACAATACTTCCAATCATTGGGTCATTGATCGCGTCAAAAATCCTTACTACTAAGAACATTGTCCCTGCCGCAGCGGCAGAAATTCCGAAAACATCGGTATAAAAGAATAATAAATACGTAGAAACAGTCGCATAGATAAGATTACAAGCTAAATCCCCTGAGGCATAACCGACCTTTTCTAATTTACTTATTTTTGTATTGCCACTTGCTTCCGTCACTTCTGGACTTCCAAACTCGACTTTTTGGGCTTGAGCCATGATTTCATCACCTTCTAATTTTTTTCAACTACCATTTTTCTTTGATTCATTACTTGATAAAATGTAACGTTTACATAATAGCGGTATATAAAAACCACTATTAGAATCCTTGGAACGGCTTACAAATTAGAATAAAGATTTTTAAAAATATATATGTAGATGCATATAGGTGTTTTGTCTTTGTCCATTCATCATTGAACCAATAGGATACAAAGATAAGAACGGTTACATAAAACGTAATATGACTGTGAACATCCGATATGTCATCTCAATAAAAGTATTTCTTTCTCTGAAGCTAGGTTTATTTCCCCCTTGTGGTTTATATTTGAGTGGAATCGTTACCATCTAGATAGTTAGTTAGTTCGTTCGATGAACTAACTATCTAGAATGATATACTCCATCTGTTTTTTTGTCAACGGTTTCAAAACAAATAGACAGCGCTTTTTTTTATGCTAAAATAATAACAATGGGAGAAATAGGGGGATCATAATGGTATTCGTAGATAAATACGCGATCCGTGAGATGAACGAAACAATTGTTCTCGAACATATTGTCAATGAAGGACCACTATCGCGTGCAGCCGTAGCGAACCGTACGCATCTAAGTAAAGCGTCTGTTTCTGAGATTGTAAGAAAGCTAACTGAAACTAATCTTGTACATGAAATCGGCATTGGTGACAGCACGACCTCCGGTGGCCGACGGCCAATCATGCTTGAATTGAATAAACATGCTGGGGTTTCCCTAAGCTTTGATATCGGTTATAACTACATTGCCACTATGCTTAACTATCTTGACGGCGAAATTATAACGGAGCAAATAATAGAAGATATTGAGATTGATAGAGAAACACTTATAGATAAAATTGAAAACGTTGTCATGGATTATCAACAGATGATTCCAGAAACAAGTTACGGCATTGTTGGGATTACGATTGCCATCCATGGTGTCGTCTTTGACAATTCAATTGTGTTTACTCCTTACTATGACTTAGCGAAATTAAATATATGTGAAACTTTAAGTGAGCGTCTCGGAATTCCTATCTACATTGAAAACGAAGCAAACCTTTCCGCGATTGCTGAGCAAACCTATTCATCGAACTATAAAAATCTAGTGAGCATCAGTATTCACTCTGGAATTGGAGCGGGGATCATTATTGACGGGGCACTCTATACTGGAGAAAGAGGCTTTAGTGGTGAAATTGGACATAAAATCCTCTTCCCTGATGGAAAACCATGTCCTTGCGGAAACCATGGCTGTCTTGAACAATATTGTTCTGAAAAAGCGATTCTTGAATTCTTTAATGACATACACCAATCTACTGAAACAACCATTGCTCAACTTAAAAGTGCCTATATGGCCAAGAATCCTGCAGTGATTGAGTTAATTGATAAAGCAGCAAAATACTTGGCGATTGGAATTAATAATGTGACAACCGCTTTCAGTCCTGGCGTCATCTATCTTAAAAGTCGACTTACTCGTGAGATCCCTGATTTTCTTGATAAAATTAACAGCAATCTTAACAGTTTTATAAATGAGGATGTCGAACTTCATAACTCGAGCCTTGGTGATCAAGCCACTTTATTAGGTGCATCAGCTGTAAGCATTCGGAACTTTTTACGAATTCAATCCATGCGAGTGCAGCGGTGAAAAAACTTCTTTTATGGACTTTGCGTTTACTACGCATAGTTATTTTCCCAAAAATGAAATGCAAGCGTTAACAATCCTTAAAAAAGAGCGAAACCATTTGGAAAACGGTTTCACTCTTGCTTTTGTATCGGAGGGAACAAAATCTCTAATAAATCTATTCTCCTTCATATAACGGTACTTCCCACTTATCCTTCACAGCCTCATACCTAGTAACGGATAGTAGGTGTAAGGTTAACTCCTCAGGTAATTCCTCCATGTCATAGGTGATGAGTTCGGTGTTTGTCTTAAAACGGCCATGCTCATCTTTTTCATCCAATACCGAACCATGATGATAGGTCAGATATGGGTTCCCTTTGTCATCAACTATAACCCAGGCACGATGATAACCCACAAAAGCTTGTTCAAATAACCACCTTCATATTCCTTCAAAATTTTATAAACCTAGGAAGACATGCTTATTTTGTCCACCGGTTCATACTCCTACTAGCTGTTTTTCAAAATAAACCTTTATGTTATGGGTTCGGCATTTCCATTATTTTGTGTATCTCCTCCTGTAGCGTTTCGGTTAAAACCTTTTCGGAATGAAAACAATAAGTTTTGAGAGATAAAGCATGATGATTAGAAAAGAAGGTGTTGTCTTGGACGATAACATAGTGGATGTATTGGATGACGAACTAAAAAAAGAAATTGAGACGGAAATCAAAGGAATGACATACACAAAGAATTTCCGGTCACCATCTGCAGAGGAATGGTATATCTTTTTACCTACCTACAAAGATCCTTCTACTGGCGGCGCAGGAGGGAAAACGATCATTCAATACAATATCTTTGACAATAAAGAGATCTTTATCAATACGACAATTATCTTTGACGATCCCGCACTTCATAAAAACAATCTAAACCGCCTTGTTTATGCCCTTTCAGATGAAATCGTCAATCGTCTTGTTGGCTATGCGGATACCCTTTTATCGGTACATGCTGGTGAAAATTCATACAATGCTGTTTATAAACAATAACCATTGCTGGAGGAGGTAAGATGAGTCAAAACCTAGTTGAATCCATAAAAAAAGATGCCTTACAACTAAAGGACATCAATGATTACAAGCCACTGATTAACCAGGTGAGCGAGGCTAAATTTGTCTTGCTGGGTGAGTCTTCTCATGGCACATCCGAATATTATAAAATTCGGGCGGAGCTCTCCAAGAAATTAATTCAAGAAAACGGTTATACTTATATCGCTGTTGAAGGAGATTGGCCAGCTTGTCAACATATTAATCGTTATATAAAAAGTTATGATAATCGCTATGAAAATGCCCGTGAAGCCCTAACCGCTTTTGGGCGTTGGCCTACTTGGATGTGGGCAAATGAAGAGTTGATTGATTTAGTTGAATGGCTCAAATCCTACAACCAGGAGAGGCCAAAGGAAGAGCAGGTTGGTTTTTATGGAATTGATGTCTACAGTTTATGGGAATCAATGGAGGAAATCATTAAATATCTGGAGGAAACCAACTCTCCCGATCTTGAAACGGCCAAAAAGGCATTCGCCTGCTTCGAGCCCTTTAACCGTGACCCTCAGCTTTATGGGGTATCAGGCTCCTTTTACTCGGAGGACTGCAAGGATGAAGTCGTAGAGCTTCTTACCAAGATTACTTTAGATAAGAAAAAATATACAAGTTACTATGAAGAAGGCAAATTAAACCTCGAAGTAAATGCAATTGTGACCGCAAATGCTGAGAACTATTATCGAACAATGGTCACCGATGATACAGAGTCCTGGAATATCCGCGACCGGCATATGGTTGAAGTGCTAAATAGAATTAATTCCTATTATGGAGAAAAGGCGAAAGGAATCATTTGGGAGCATAATACTCATGTTGGTGACGCACGTGCAACTGATATGGCCGAGGTAGGCATGGTAAATGTCGGGCAGCTTTTACGAGAACAAAATGGAGACAAAAAGGTGTTTATCGTAGGATTCGGTACCCATCGGGGGACCGTTATAGCTGCTGATGAGTGGGGGGTAGATTTTGAACGGATGATTGTGCCTCCTGCTCAAGAAGGCAGCTGGGAGGATATGATGCATAAAGCTGGCCCGCATGACAAACTCTTGATTTTTGATAAAAATAATCGCGATTCGTATAGCGACAGAATTGGTCATCGTGCCATTGGGGTTGTTTATAATCCGAGGTATGAACAATACGGAAACTATGTCCCATCCATTATGAGCGAACGATATAATGCGTTTATTTACATCAATAACACCAACGCTCTACTACCTTTAGAAGTGGAAAGAGTTCTTCTTTAAAACAGGCTCTTTTCTCAAACTTTGTTGCTCTTGGATACAAATTCGGTTGAATTAAGCTTTGTTTCCCTTCAAAGTACCCTTTTATTAATGAGAAAAGAGCGCGCAAAATTCTCATCACGTACCAAATAGCTTATCTTGCGTTAAAATCGGCTTTAGGTAGTAAAAATCGGCTTTAAGATTTTTACAATTTTAACAACAATCTTTACGAAAACAGCCTTAAAACATGAACACACCGCACGAGGGAGTAACCCAATCGTGCGGTTTATTTATGTATTATGAAGCATTTTCATATCATTTCATACTATTTCTAAACTGATCATAATCGGATTTAATATAATGGAAGGTTGCTTCATTTCCGCCAGAGTCAGGATGGGTTATTTTTAATAATTTTTTATAGCCTGCGAGTATTTCTTTCGAACTGGCTGTTTTTGATAGGCCTAACTTTTGTCGATAATCATGCGATTTAGAAGGGCGCGGTGCTGTCTTTTCAGGCTCACTTTTATGTCCTTTATAGAGTTCTTCTTTTAACCTTAACAATTCCTTGCGTAACTCAATATTTTCTTTCGTTAAACTACTTGTCTCCCTTTGAAATTTTCGTTTTTCATTCTCAAGTTGAACAAGTTCTTTTTTGTATTTTTCCTTTTGCTGAAGAAGTCGATGAACCGAGTTTTCATGAAGTTCTTCTAAACCCTTTATATGCTCGTCCTGTGCTTTTAGCTTTGCTTTCAACTGGCGAATGACTCTTTCTTGATTCGAAAGATTCATTGAATATTGTTTAGCGTCCTTTTCACTTGAGATGTATTCGGACAACTGCTTTCCTTCCCCAACATTTTGAATTCTACCTTCACGGAGCCATCGTTTGACAATGTCCATCCCTGTACTAGAAGCAACACCAGCGTCCATCAACAGATTAATAGCTTGATCGGTATCATCTAGAATGTATCCTGTTTCCCTTCGCTTCGCTGGGTCATATTTTACCTTGCGTTCAAGCAGCCAACGTCTAACAGTTAGAATTCCAACATCTTCAGCAACTCCTGCATCCTTTAATAATTCAAAGGCTTGGTCCGTATTCACGATGGTCTCCTCCTTTCCCTTTCTCAGCTAGTACTTTTTTATCTTAATGATAAAGGAGTTAGCAATTAAAGGGAATGGATAAAAAAGACTAAAAAAACCGTATAACCAATGACTTATTTTTTAGAAAATAGTTAATGTGTGAATTCAAAGTTAGTTTCTTCTATATTTTATCTCTCCACCAATAATCGTCATTTCGATATTCGTTGTTAATAACTCATCGGGGTCTTCCATTCCAAATGGATTGGCTGAATATACCGTCATATCGGCTAATTTCCCACGTGCAATTGTACCTTTTACGGTTTCTTCATTTGTCGGGTAGGCACCGAGTTCTGTGAACAAACGAAAAGCCTGCTCCATTGTCAGTTTTTGTTCTGGATAATGGCCGTCATGCGTTTCTCCTGGCTTTTTACGGGTAACGGCTGCATGAATTCCGAGTAACGGATCGACTGGTTCAATTGGTGAATCTGAACCCCCAGCACAAATGACCCCACCATCCATTAACGATTTCCAAGCATAGGAAAGTTTCATTCTTTCTTTTCCCAGACGTTCCTCTACCCATGGAAAATCGCTCGCCAAAAAGCGTGGCTGAATGTCTGCAATTCTACTTGGATGAGCGAGGCGTGGGATGAGTTCCTCCCGTAGCACTTGGGCATGAATCAATCTATCGCGATAGGTGGTTGCTGGGAACTGATCCAGCACATCAAGAACATTTTCCAAAGCCTTGTCACCAATCGTATGAACAGCAATCGGCATATCCAACTCGCGAGCACGTCTAACAATATCATATAGGTGTTCCTGGTCATACATCGCGTCCCCATAGTTATCTGGATCATCATGATAAGGCTCTGATAATAGCGCAGTCCTTCTCCCGAATGCTCCATCTGCAAAAATCTTGACTGCCCCAATTTGCAAAGTATCGTTTCCATAGCCTGTATACATTCCAAAATCTTTTAAGTCCTGTAAAAATTCATGGTTGATTAACAGATTGCTACGCAACCCAATTTGTTCCCCATTTAACAGTTCATCAAAAAGCTTCCATGTTTTCTCTAATCCTCCTAAATAAAGAGGATCATTGGTATGTACGCTCGTTAAGCCTTTTTCCATGGCAAATTGCATGGTTTTTCGCATGACATCTTTCCAGGTACCATAGGAGTGGGCTGGTATATGTCGTCTAACTAGAGTCATGGCAGATTCAAGCAGCAATCCCGTCGGCTGCTTCGTTCTCTCATCCAATACAATCGTTCCGCCTTCAGGTACCGTGATGGATGGATGATATTGGCTCATTTCAAGAGCCTTGCTGTTGACAACCGCAGCATGTTGACAAATCCTCGTTAAAATTAATGGGTTCGCAGGGGCTACAAAATCCAGTTCAGAAATCGTTGGAATCGTTCCGTCCGTAAAGAGATTTTCATCCCAACCGATTCCTAATAACCATTGATTTGCTTTCAGTAGCTTTGTATGCTCCTGAATTTTTTCTAGCATTTCACGTTTTGAACTGACACCAGTTAAATCTAAATTAATAAAACTGTCTGCGATAATTGAAAGATGTAGGTGACTATCAATTAAACCAGGTGTAACTGTTTTTCCTTCTAAATCAATAACATGGGAAGAGCCACCCCATTGAAGCAAGATTTCTTCCGTTGTGCCCATATCGATAAAACGGCCGTTCTCGGTGACAACGGCCTGTACATTTGGAATACGTGAATTGAATGTATAGAAGTTACCATTCGAATAGATTGTTCTCAAAGCAAATTCTCTCCTAATGACCAATTTAATCTATTTATTTTACCATTCAAGCAGATTTGTAGCATAGAGATACAACTACTTTGTTTATATCTGTCAAAAATAAAAAGCGTGAATCCCTATTTGAATTCACGCCTCAAGCGTTAAATGAAGTCTTTGACAGTACTTTACATTAGTAATCTCGATTTTTTCTTTCTACAGCATATCTCGCCTCAGTGTAACTTGTTACCTTCCCATTAAAAGGGTCATCATCTTCATACTGGATAAAAGAGATTGTATGTATTCCCGGCTTAAGCATAGGACCATGTAAGCCGATTGAAGTATCTTTCCGGTCGACAAACTGTTCTGGTCTTAGGTAAATTTTATCTACGTACACAAACGATTGTCTACTTCCATCGAAATCCTCTGCATCAATGCCAATTTGAATCCGACTGTCATCATCGTCAATGAAAAACACTGGGGTTTTCCCATTTTCGGAAGTACCAGCTGGTGTATGAATTGTGATTTCACTGCTTCCTTTTTCATTAACCTCATTTGGAAATGGATATTTTCCCATTATCATTTCTTCATTGTCCAAATTATTCGTTTCCATAATTGTACTATATCCGCTCATATTATTGTTATCGGCATTATTATTACAGCCAACTATTGATAATAGTATTAATAATAAACCTATACTCATAATCCCCTTGGCAAATCGATCCATCCTTTTCCTCCTTTAATTTTTATTATACGAAGCAAAGTTTAAAGGAAAATTTGTAGCAATATTTCGCACAATCCATAAATAGGGTGCCCAAATCTGGAATAAACATACTCTTTCATCATTTGAGGCTACCATTAATATCCGAGAAATATAAAAAGCAAAAAACCGCACAAGCAAATTTATCGCTGTGCGGTTAAAGATAAGCTAGGAATTATTCAGTTTCAAAAAAGCATAATAATATTATTGAGAGCAAAAAACATTCTATAGTTGCTTAAAGACTCCAAACCTTTTCCCCAAGGGCAGTACGTCTTTTCCAAAGTGTGTGTTTAACACAATGGCTCCTGAACCATAGAAAGATAATAAGGCGATGCCCATTTCTGCTACGGCCGCCAGCATATGTGTCGCTTCGTGAAAAATATTAAATGAACTTAATGCTAGTCCAATAAATAACAAATCAATAAAAACAAAAATAAAGAACAAAACTTTATGTGTTTCCATTGCCCCAACTGTCATAAACAAGCTAAATATTAAATAACCCAAAAATGCAAAACCTAATTGTTTTGGATCACCATCCATGGCGAGCTGTTCCCCAAAAAATCCTAACTGAATGAGCCATGTAGTACCAACGCCGAACCAGAAAAGTCCGAAAGCTCCAAAAGCTGTAGTACCAAAAATATTGTTATGCTTAGCATCTAAAAATGAAGCAATTAGCTGGGCAATCCCACCTAAGAAAAACGCCCACGGTAGAATAAAAGAAAGACCTTCCGTTAATCCCAATTTCTGTGAAGATGCCACAAAAGTGACCATCGCTAAACCGAATAAGCCTAGCGCAGATGGATCTGCTGTTGTAATTTTAACCTGTGTGTGATTCTGAGTCTCCATTTTTTCCTCCTTAAAAAACATACTTATGTACTGTATATGAAAAGACAACGGGTGTCAATATACCTTTAAATTGTCCCAAAATACTGCTTTTCGTGTATGATTTAAAGAGAAAACCGCACAAAGGATTGAATGCCCTGTGCGGTAAATTTTATAATGATAACCAGTTGTAGCCCTTGCATGATTCCCTCAACAATAAGCACACCTCGAGCTGACCTTTCCTCAGACCATAAATAACGCTTCATTCTACTGTATTGATTGGATTTTCTCGGCTACTGCACGGGTAATGTCCTTTGTTGTTTTTGGGACAAATTTCTTTAATACCGTCTTTTGCATAGTTGCCATTGGTCCTTTTGTCCCCTCCGGTTCAAGCTCAAGATAACCTGTTATGCGGGTATGACTATCATCTAAGGCTTGTGCCTCGTAACGACCGTTTCCAACAAAGTCTTCTGCAAGGCTCTTAAAATGAAACACTACTTTTGTTGGTTCAATCCATTCTGTGATGTGAACCTGTAGATTGGCTGTTTTCTTCATTAAACCAAGGTCCCCTTTTATTGCCCATGTTGATTGTTTCTCGTTTACAATCTCATGATTTTCATAGCCAGGAACCGTAGCAGCCCAGTTTTCAATATCACTTATGTAATTCCAGATTTTTTCGATTGAAAAAGGGAGTTCGATTGTATGTTTGCCGTTTGCCATTTCTTCACCTCATTGTTTATCCAAAAGTTATTAGCACAAATAAGTGTCCGGTATTCTTCCACTTATAGGCCCACTAATATCTTTATGGTTCATAAATAAAGGCTATGACGACTCTTTTACTAATATAAAAGATGACCCCTATTGAATACAGAGGTCACCTACAGAGTTCTAGGCTTTATTAATAGCCATACAATACAAAATCATGCGTTGATTTTAATACTCAATCATCCTTCCTTTTATCCTTCCCTTTTCCCTTTCCATTTCCTTTTCCCTTTCCCGGGTTCTCTTTCTTTTTAGACGAATTCTTTTTGGATTTTCCTTGATCCTTTTTTTCTTCTTTTTTCGGTATAGGCATTGGAGGTACATTATCCCGCTTGACCCCTTTTATATACAGTTCATTCTGTATTTTTTCTACAGAGTTTGGCTGTACAAAACGTCCGCTCTCTTCCCCATATTCTTGCATCATTGCTTTAAAGATACCGTGGGCAATCCTTGAATCAGCAGCTGTCAGGTAATTTCCAGTCCCATTTTGCGCATATCCAGTCCATACAGTCATCGTGTAATTAGTGGTGTAGCCCGCAAACCAGCTATCACTTGTGGCATCCTGTGGATAGCCGAATTTGCTTAGCACCTTTGCATCAAAATTGGTCGTACCCGTTTTTCCTGCAAGATCCACTCCTGGAATTGCCGCTAACCTCCCTGTTCCGTTCGGTGCATTGATGACTCCACGTAACATATCTGTCACCATATATGCGGTATAGTCCTGCATTACACGCTCCGCTTTCGGCTTAAATTCAATTACTTTTCCATCAGGAAATTCGACTTTTGTGACAAAGTGAGGTTTTGTATAGATACCTTCATTGGCAAAGGCACCATATGCGCCTGCTAATTCAATCGGAGAAACCGCGTTACTTCCGATTGAATAGGATTCGTATACTTGCCCATTAGGATAGATGATACCAAGAGCTTCCGAAAAGTCTTTTGCTTTGTCTAATCCCACGCTCTCTAGTGTTTTTAAAGCAGGAATATTTCTTGATTCAATTAATGCTTCACGGATGGACATCATCCCACGATAATTGGTATAGGCATTTCGGATTGGATCTCCTGTTGAATACTGATAAGGAGCATCCTCAATTTGATGATAGGTAGACCATTTTAAATATTCAATCGCTGGACCATAGTCAAAAATCGGTTTAAATGTTGAGCCAGGTTGGCGTTTCAACTCTGTCACAAGGTTATGGCCCCGAAACGTCGTTTTAGACTCGTTTCGCCCACTTCCAATTGCTCTTATTTCTCCCGTCTTTGAATCCATAAAAGCAAAAGCAGTCTGAAAACGCTCATTCGGATATGCAACTATATCACCTGCAAGAATTGAATCAGCAAGCTTCTGGGCATTAGGATCGAGCGTTAAGTAAATCTTCAACCCATCTTTTGTTATATCAACGTCTTTTAACTGCGTCTCTACTTCCTTTACCGCTGCATCTAAAAATGCTTCATAAGGCATACCGTTTCTCACTTTCTCTTCAACAATGCCCTCGGTAACCGGAACTTGTTTAGCAGCCTCCATTTCACTGTTGGAAATATAACCATGTTTATTCATTAAGGTAAGAACAATATTCCTTCGCTTTGTTGCTGCCTGATGGTTATCTGACTTAGTTGGGTCATAGTTATTCGGACTTTGCGTTAATCCCGCAATCATCGCTGCTTGAGGCAACGTTAATTGATTGAGATTCTTTATATCTAGCCCATAATAATTCTCAGCAGCAGCCGCCACACCGTAAGAACGGTTGCCGAGATTAATTTTATTTACATACATCGCAAGAATTTCTTGTTTGCTGTACTGCTGTTCCAGCTTATAGGCCAGGTACCATTCCTGTACCTTTCGCTTAATCGTCTTTTCTGGAGTTAGAAACGAATTCTTAATCACTTGCTGCGTAATCGTACTTGCTCCCTGACTGCCAAATTCACCTGTTACGTTCACAAAAATCGCTTTCGCCGTTCTTAATAGGTCTACGCCTTGATGTTCATAGAAACGGTTGTCCTCTGTCGCAAGTATCGCTTCCTCAAGTTGTTTCGGAATTTGATCATACGAAATTTTCGTACGGTGTTCCGTCCCATACTCATGGATGAATTGACCATCTTTATCGTAAAACTTCGATGACAGTGGATCAGCTAGTTTCGCTGTATCTAGCTCAGGAGCATCTTGAATGAGAGCATAAACACTGATGCCAACTACAGATAAGCAAATAAAACTGAAAATCAGCAATCCGATTAGCAGCTTTTTAAAAAATCTTGGTGGTTTTTTTTGTCTCCTATTTTGCTTGTTGGCTTTTTCGGCAGACTTACGTTCTTCTCTTGATTGATAACTACCCGTCATGATGATGAATTCCTACCTTTATCAAGTTCTTTTCATAAAATACATTTCTAGATTTCTATCCTTCAGAATCTCTGAACCTATCTAGTTTTCATTTAAAGCAGAAACACGAATATAACGGATACGCGATGTATCAAGGCGATCCGCCCCTTGCTCCGAACGAATCTTTAAAAAGTTTGTCGTCGCAGTCTTTTTTACCAATTCCTCAAAAATTTGCCCTGCATGTATATTTAAATCTTTCACAATATTTTCTGTCTTTACCTTATCATCCAGAATATAACAAACTCGGAATTTATTCATAAAACAACACCTTTTCCATTTTTCTAATCATCGTAACTACTTTAAATGATGATTACTGAATACCATTCGTTAACGTCCCCTTTTTTATGGGGGTTATAGAAACAAGGGGACATACCTTGTGATTTTTTCCAATCCTTCGTAATCAATCCTCCCGGTTAACGTATATAAGAAGGTGGTATTTTAGCTAAAATAATAAAATGAGTGTACAATAACAAGGTATTTGTTTAATCATTCTAACTGGAGGAATTCCTATGAAGAAAATCTCACCACTCTTTTTCTCCCTGCTTATTTTGATGCTTCCTTTCTCATCTGTCTCTTTTGCCGATGTTGCTGAAGGGGACAAAATTATTACCCTTGGAGAGAACCTAACTGATGAACAAAAAGAACAAATTTTAGCTGAACTAGAACCGACAGATACAACTCAAATTATTACCGTTTCCAACCAAGAAGAGCATAATTACCTAGGCAACTTACTTCCTAAGGCAACGATCGGAACAAGAGCCATCTCTTCTTCTTCTATCACTTATACTAAAGCAGGAAGTGGATTAAACGTCACGACCAACAATATTAATTGGGTGACCGATGAAATGTACTTGAACGCATTAATAACAGCGGGAGTCAAAGACGCCCATATTGAAGTAACTGCTCCTTTTAGTGTTTCAGGTACAGCCGCTCTAACAGGATTGATTAAAGCATATGAAATTTCTACGGGAGAAGTCATTCCAGAAGAAGTGAAGAAAGCCGCGAACGAGGAAATGATTCAAACAGCCAAATTAGGGGATGAAATTGGCGCGGAAAATGCATCTGCTTTGTTTGCAAAAATCAAAGAAAAAATAGCAGAAAATTCCCCACAAACCAATGCAGAGTTACGTGATATTATTCTACAGGCTTCACAAGAGCTAGGAATAACTTTAACAGATGAACAAATCCAACTGTTAATGGACGTGTTTAATAAACTCAAAGATTTAAACATAGATTGGAACCAAGTAGGCGATCAACTTAACAAGGCTAAAGATAAAATTTCAAAATACCTTCAATCCGAAGAAGGACAAAGTTTTCTAGAGAGACTTAAGCAGTTCTTTATTTCCCTGATCGATGCAATAAAAGCCCTCTTTAATTAAGGCTCTTTTCTCAAACTTTTGTTGCTTTTTGGATACAAAATAGACGATTAAGCTTCATTCGCTGCAAATAGCTTTTTAACCATGAGAAAAGAGCTTGCAAACATACTATAACGTACAAAATCGCTTATCTTGCGTTAAAATCGGCTTTAGGTAGTAAAAATCGGCTTTAAGATTTTTACAATTTTAACAACAATCCTTACGAAAACAGCCTTAATTAAACAACAAAGGACCTTTCAATTGAAGGGTCCTCTGTTGTTTATGATTTAGTCTCCACTTATAGCTCCATAACACAATTTCAATCAATAAGATGAACTTCATCATCCACTTGTATTTCACCCGTTTTTATCACAGTAGCATAAACACCAAAATTACTTTTTCTTTCTTTTACAACCGTTTTAAGTAAACTCGAATCTCGTTCTGCATTATCAGGATCAACAGTAACAATCATACACCTTTTACAATAAGCTACTAATTGAATTTCTACTTCACTTCCTATTTTAATTCGTCGGCCAATCCATTCCTCTTCACTAAAAGGAACTTTATCTTTTAATGAAATAAATAGATTAGGACGAAAACGTCTAATATCAACCTCATCTTTCCCCCATAATTCCTTCAAGTGATCTAATGAGGCATCTGTTGCAAGTAGAATGTGTTCTACAGCAATTGGTCCAATCGGTACATGTGATGGCGGGTATTCCCTACTAGAAATTTGGCGGTTCGATTTGTTTTGCAATTCCTTAATTAATTCTTGATCTTCCCAATCGTAAACTTTCCCCTCCGGTGTGACTACTTCAACTTTAGGATATTTGTCTATTGATTCTTCTCCCACAAATTTTGCATGATATCGAACCATTTCTTGGAATTGTGTGATGGTTAAAAAATCCCCATCTTTTGATTCGTCTAAATAAGTATGGCTGCGGTCTCCATATAAACCATATTCCATGATTTTGGATTTTTTTACACTTTCCCCACGAAAGGATTTTACTGGGTGACGTACGATTTCCTTAATATGTCCGATTAACATTCAATTCACTCCAATACATATTTCGACCTAAGTATTACATAGCTATTTCTAGCAATATATGATACTTCCTATCCTAATCAATACTGATTAGAAGGTTAATTTACTTTGATTTTTTTACTACTGATGTTGTACTAAACTCACCATTGTCTAGGATTAATGCATTTAGCTGACCGCCGAAGGCACAGCCCCCGTCTATACCGATGACTCGGTTCGGACCAAAATAAATATTGTCTTGATTATGGATTTTTCTCGTTGGTGTATGCCCAAAAATAATAGTCTCCGGAAAATTGTACTCATAAATAAATTCATCACGAAGATGAAGAAACTCTAATTTAGTTGTTTTCTCTAACCCATTTTTCGGATTGACTCCGGCATGAACAAAAATCAGATTTGAATCCATTTTAAATAATGGAAGTGATTTTATGAAGGAAATTTGTGAATGAAAACGATCTTGGATGATTTTTCTTATTTGATTCTCCTTTCTTACGTCGGAAAGTAATTGGGAGATTGCTACCTGATCCATTCCCATTCTATGTAGGCAACTATTAATCGTAGCCATTCCACCATTCCTGCCGCCATAATAAAGAATATTTTCCTTTTCTTCAAGCCATTGTAAAAACAAGTCGTCATGGTTGCCTAGTAAAGCCGTAGCTCCTTGTCTACACCATTCTTTTACCATGTCTAATACTTCTATACTATCAGGTCCTGAGTCAACATAGTCTCCTAGAAAAATTACTTCCTCCGGTTGAGCTTTTGTCTTTATTAACAATTGATCCAGCTCCGCTGCACAACCATGAATATCCGATATCGCAATTTTCCTCAATTTTTTCACCTGCCCTATAAATACTTTAAAAGGGATGGGTGCCCGATTTTCCCCATCCCTTACTAGTATAAAGAAAAGATAGCATAATGGTTCTTGCTATCTTTTCAATAGTTTTCTATTTATTCTTTTAAATCTTCGATTGAATCAATATCCATGTATGCAGGTACGACTAGTCCTTGCGTTGTACCGGAAAGGTTTGGCCCAAGGTCCTCAAACTTGCCTTCGTATTCAGCATAATAGTCAGCGTGTGTTGTTGGTAACCATGCACCTACCATTGCATCACCACTTCCATCCGCTACACCTGCCCACATTGGACCTGCATCCACTTGAGTTAATTTTACTTCATACCCAATACTTTCAAGTACAATTTCAACGACATGAGAGCTAGCGATTACGTCATCCCACGCTACATAAAGAATCTGTAGCTCATCACCGTCAACCTCGTTAACCCCTTCAGTCCAAGTGCTAACTAACTCTTCATTTTCGCTTACCCATTGGGAAGCAGCATCAGCTGGCTCAGTACCATCATGAATTAAACCCATGACCACTTCCATATGTTCTGGTTCCCAGTGAAATTGATCAAGAAGCTTATAAGCATCCGGGTGGTCCTCTTTCAAGCCGAGACGTACAATCGTATTAATATCTTCAGCTCCACCAAAAATTCCTTTTGGGTCCTCTAGATATTTTAAGTCATAGCTAGCAAATTTCCAGTGCGGGCTCCAACCAGTTACAATGATTGGTTCCTCTTTGTCATATGCCTTTTTCAAAGCTGCTGCCATTGCAGCACCTGAACCCTCTACTACATCCCAATCTTCTAGTCCATATTCAGGTAAAGCATCGTTGATTGTTAATTTCATTAATCCTGCACCTGGATCAATTCCTACAATTTCGTAATCAAGCTGTTCACCTATCGAGTCAGATGAACTCCCTGTTTCTTCTGATCCACATGCTGCTAAACCAAAAGTTAGTGCTAATGCAGACGTGATTCCTACGAGTTTTTTTAACATTAAACTGTTCCCCCTTGTTTTTTCTTACCTATATTTTGAGTGATGCGGTCTAGTAATATCGCAATGACGACGATTGCCAAACCAGCCTCAAATCCAACACCAGTTTTGATTTGAGTTACGGCACGATAAACCTCTGTACCGAGACCAGGAGCCCCAACCATGGATGCGATAACCACCATCGATAAAGCTAGCATGATACTTTGGTTAATCCCCGCCATAATCGTTGGCATCGCAAGTGGTAGTTGCACCTTTAATAGCTTTTGCTTGGTTGTTGAGCCAAAGGCTTCTGTTGCCTCAATTAAGTCCGCTGGTACTTGCTTAATCCCTAATATTGTTAATCGAATGGTTGGTGGCATCGCAAAAATGACAGATGCAATAACACCTGGTACCACCCCGATACTAAAGAAGAAGATTGCTGGTAATAAGTAAACGAAAGCCGGCATGGTTTGCATTAAATCAAGTATTGGGACAACGATTTTTCTTACTCGTTCACTTTGTGATGCCCAAATGCCAACTGGAATCCCTATCACGATGGAAATCAATACAGCCGTTAATACAAGAGATAGCGTTTCTAACATTTCTTCCCAGTAACCTAAATTATCAATAAGAAATAAACCTAATAAGGCAAATAAACCAATTCTCCAATTACAAACCTTCCAAGCTAGTAAACTCATAAGAATGATTAATAGAATAGAAGGTACAAAACCTAAACCAGCGACGATTCCTTCAACAAAAGATCCAACTCCATTAGAAATGCCGTCAAACAATCCTTCAAAAGTCGCAGTCATCCAATCAACTAAATCATCAATCCAATTTGCTAAAGGAAGCTTCGGTAAAATTCCTTCCATCTTACATTACCTCCTTAGCTACTGCTGCCTCAGACTCGGCAACCTCATTTATATATTGTTCGTTACCTGTAAGAGCACCGATCACAGCACCTTTAATTAAGATTCCTTTTAATCGATTATTTTCATCTGTCACGGCTACAGGAATGGTTGCTGATGATACTTTATCAAATAAATCAATTAATATAGTGTCCGTCCCAACGGCCGTAATTTCCTTTTCTAGGAATCCATCAATCGATTGATTTCCTTCAGCCGCCTTTGAGGCATCCTTTGCGGTAATCGCACCCAATAGCTTTTGCTGTTTATCAACAACATAGATTGAAGAAATTCCTAAGTTCTTCATTAATTTAAGGGCGACACGAGGACCTTTATCAATTTGAAGCGTCTCTGCTCTCTTCATGACATGTTGTGCTGTCAATACCTTTGAAAGATCAACGTCTTCTACGAATCTTTCCACATATTCATTAGAAGGATTCATTAAGATTTCTTCAGGTGTGCCAATTTGAACGATGTTCCCATCTTTCATAAGGGCAATTCGGTCACCGATACGAAGAGCCTCATCTAAATCATGGGTAATAAACACGATTGTTTTCTCCATGTTCGATTGTAATTCTAGCAACTCATCCTGCATATCTTTTCGTATCAATGGATCTAATGCGCTAAATGCTTCATCCATTAAAAGGATATCAGGATCATTTGCCAGTGCTCTCGCTAGTCCCACACGTTGTTGCATCCCACCACTTAATTGACTAGGATATTGATCTTCATACCCCTTAAGTCCTACTAATTCTAAAGCTTCTAATGCCTTGCTACTTCTATCTGCCTTTTCCACACCCTGAATCTCTAGACCGTATTCGGTATTCTCAAGAACAGTCCTATGTGGAAACAAAGCAAACTTTTGAAAGACCATGCTCATTTTCTTTCTTCTTACTTCTCTTAATTCTTCCTTATTCATCTTCACTACATCTTTGCCATCAATTTCAACTTGACCAATGGTAGGGTCGATCAGTCGATTGAGTAATCTTACTAAGGTAGATTTCCCACTACCAGATAAACCCATGATGACGAAGATTTCACCTGACTTCACCTCAAAGGATGCTCGGTTAACCCCAACCGTTGAGCCCGTTTCCTTTAAAATTTGTTCCTTGGATTTCCCTTCTTTTATTAATTGCAAAGCCTTCTTTGATGACTTACCAAATATCTTGGTTACATCGTTGACTTTTATTTTTATATTATCCATCATTCCTTCACCTCTTTTAAATTGTCGCATAGGACTTTTTAATTATAGCCTGATAATTTGTAATAGTTCAAACTGTGTATTCTGTCAAATTAGTTTATATCGTACGTACAGAAATTACTGTTCGTATTGTAAGAACAATTAACTTAAAAATACTTTACTATGCTCCGTTTAACACTATGAAGTCGTACTTTACATTTCTTTATTGAATAGGTAGTTTAAGTTATATACCAAACACCTACCAAATTTAGGATGTGAAAAGAATGAAAGGCCATGAAATTTTAGAAAAATCCAGAACTAGCGTAATAGAAGCAATTTCACAAAATATGAACCTCTATGGTGTCACTCCCTCCGCCGGACGGCTATACGCTCTTCTTTTCTTCTCAGATAAACCGCTTACACTTGATGAAATGAAAGAAGACCTTGGGATGAGTAAAACAAGTATGAGTAATGCAGTCAGAACTTTACTTGATTTAAATATGGTTGAAAAGGTTTGGATAAAGGGTGTAAGGAGGAATTTATATGTAGTCAAGGAAGATCGTTATCAGCCTTTTTTTGATTACTTCACAACCAAATGGCGTACAGCTATTACAATGAATACCAGTATGATTGAAAAATCCATTGCTACATTACAGGAACTTCTTGCTCACCCGGAGACTACCGAAGAAACTCGTAAGCTTGCCCACTGTGTTATTAAAAAGCTTGATAACTGGCTTGATTATTACGGTTGGCTAAACCGTCTCATCGACAGCTTTGAAACAAAAGATATTCTAAATTTTATTCCAATTGAAAAGAGAAAGGATTAGGAGGACAATGGCACCATTGGGCAACAAAAAAAAGACTGAGTCTCCTCAGGTCCAAGTATGTAGTGGGTCGGTGAAAACCCTTGATATTATTGAATTGGCGGGACCGCGTGGGAATCGAACCCACCTGACCTGGCACGCAGGTCACAAGCGGTTTTGAAGCTAGAGGAAGGTAGCTTTTTTGTTTTCACTCAGTTTTATATAATGCAGCAAAATCCATTTCATTGTTTACATACTAAAAAAAGCTCCCCCTTCATAAAGAAGGGGGAGAGAAATATTTCTGTTGAGCTAAACCTTTCAATAATGATTTATTTATTTGACAACAAGTATTCAGTATCTCGGATGAGATAATCTGCATACTGTACAGAAATATGCTTGCCTTTTTGAGCCTGAACTTCATTTAAAAATGCAGCCAAATTTTCCGCGTTCAGCTTGCTCTTCAAGCTTTTAGCTATGCCGTTACTATCTATCCATCCAGCTTCCGTAAAGCGTGTAACCAATTCCTGCAAGGACTCGATGCTAGTAGTAGTTTGGAACTTAACAACCTTGGTTGCCTTGTTCCCAGCCAAATCGTATGCTGTTACGCTATACTCGTGCTGACCTAGCGGCAGGGTATAAAGAGGGATTGCCTTCCCGTTTACTACGGTGTTTCCATCCAATGCTATCGTTGTTTTTGTGTTGTCAATTCCGGACAAATTATCTTTGAGCTCCGTGACCGGGTTGATATCCACAGAATCGTTGTAAATATCACTCACAACGCCAGTTATATCGATAGCAGGAGCAGTGGCATCCAGATTAATAGAGATGTTTTGCTTCTCTTCCATATTTCCGGCATTATCCAATGAACGATAGCTTACATCATATTTTCCATCCTGATTGATTGTGATTGGCTCCGTATATGTTAGCCAAGTGTTTCCGCCATCCAGGCTATACTCCGTTTTGGCTGTACCAGATAGGTTGTCAGAGACGTCAA
Organism: Mesobacillus maritimus; assembly: GCF_044803185.1. Classification (GTDB taxonomy): domain Bacteria; phylum Bacillota; class Bacilli; order Bacillales; family Cytobacillaceae; genus Mesobacillus_B; species Mesobacillus_B maritimus_B. Next base: position 1,199,217 of record NZ_CP085225.1, on the reverse strand, counting down.
GACTCACCTTTACATCATGTGTGTACCACCCGTTCAGCCCGTCCGGTTGAGCCGGTGTGACTGCAGCGGTTGTAACAGGGGCTGTTGTATCAGCAGGTGTCACTTCAACACCGTCAACTACCAGTTTAATATCGCTAAAGGTTATATCTGCATTACGTGCTACAAACATACCCACGTAAACATAATCTGAATCGATGCTGGTGAGTTTAAAATCAAACCCTCCAGTGATCGTTTCTTCATTTCCAAATTTAGTAGCATAACCGTCTGAATTGCTTGAAATAGAAAGATTGACAGTGTCTCCTGCAGAAATTGGGTTTGCAGCTGTTCCACCTTGCGTAAGTACTCCACTCTTTCTAGCGAAACTATTCCAAAATCCTCCTGTCGCTGACTTAGTGAGCTTTAAAGTTGCTGCGGCAACATAGTCACCCAGAGTTGTGTTTAGATAAGAATCGATATACATTTCATCCCTGGCCATCAAACCAAAGGAGACTTGATCATTCAAACTAAAGCCATTAATTTTCGCTTTAGCTGTTAAAGTAAATGTGCTGTTTGCAGGTACTTTATAGTAATACATGGCCAATCCATCCGTCACACTGGCTATTTTCCCTTTATTATTGGCTACTGCAATATGCATGTTTCCTTCACTATCTGTTTCAAGGGTCTGATTTGCAGTGCCTGGGTCGCCACCAATATCACCGAATACCGTGCCTTTCCAAATACCATAATCTTCCCATAAAGTACTTTGCGGCAATTCACCGGTATACGGCGTTTCCTGATAATTAGGATTGGGAACTAATGTATCTGCTTTGGTTGGCGCTGCAGCATTTATCACATGTTCAGAAAGTCCGCTTACGCCTAATTCTTTAATTGCCTTTGTTTGAAGGTATGCATTATACCTTGCGCCCCAGATATTTGTGTGGGTATTATCCACACTTTGTGGTTTTGAAGAAGTCCAAGCATGGAGATTCAGAGTTTCACTTTGTCCCAGTTCGTCATATAGAGTTTTCGTTAAATTAGTCATATCAACTACCGGTACATTAAGCGCCGTCCCCAAATCCCGAATGGCTTGCGGATAATCGCCGCCCGGAAACTCTCCAACAGTGTTTGTAATATGAAGATTGGAATTGCTCCATCCACCTGTAGCCGTTCTTCTGACAATAGGAGTAGAAAGGATGACTTGAGTTCCCGCCGCCTGAGCTGGTTTAATATAATTTTCATACAAGGAATTCGCAAATGATCCTGGATCCAAATATGTTCCATTCGGATTTGTATATCTTTCTGGTTCCGTTTTTTCATCATTATGGCCGAAACCGATTAATAAAAAATCTCCACTCTTCATGCCGCTGAGCAACGTCTTATACTCAGGATCAGCTGTATAGCTTTTTGAACTTCTTCCCGACAAGGCGAGATTTTGTATGGTGAAGGAGCCATCGAGATAATTTCCAATTTGAGTGCCCCACCCATACCTTGGGTAAAAGTAATTATCCGTAAAAGAGCTTACAGTCGAATCCCCAACAATCCAAATCGTTGGAGTACTCGCAGTAGTCTTGCCTGTTATTGTCCGGTTGTCAGTTGGATCACTGGCAAATGCAGCAACGTTGTTAAATGCTAAGGTGAAAAACATGATAAAAGTTAGTAATGTGCTCATCGCTATCTTTGACTTAATTTTCATTCTTGAACCCCTCTCCAGAATTGAAGCTTTTTGTATGAGTTTCCTTTTACATGAATAGAGTAAATTTCTCCCCCTTCATACAAAAGAGGGAGAAAAATATTTCTTTTGCTAAACTTTTCAATAATGATTTATTTATTGGACAACAAGAACTCAGCATCCCGGATGAGATAATCTGCATATTGTACGGAAATATGCTTGCCCCTTTGAGCCTTAACTTCATTCAAAAATGCAGCCAATTTTTCCGCGTCCAGCTTGCTCTTTAAGCTTTTAGCTACGCCATTACTATCAATCCATCCGTCTTCCGTAAAGCGTGTAATCAATTCCTTTAAAGATTCGATGCTGGTAGAAGTTTGGAACTTAACTACCTTGGTTGCCTTGTTCCCCGCCAAATCGTATGCAGTTACGCTATACTCGTGATGGCCAAGCGGCAGCGTATAAAGAGGGATTGTCTTCCCATTTTCTACAGTGTTTCCATTCAATGCGATTATTGTTTTCGTGTTGTCAATTCCGGACAAATTATCTTTGAGCTCTATCACCGGATTGATATCCATGGAATCGTTGTAAATCTCATTCGCAACGCCAGTTATATTGATAGTAGGAGCAGTGGCATCTAGATTAATAGAGATGTTCTGCTTCTCTTCCATATTTCCGGCATTATCCAATGACCGATAGCTAACATCATATTTTCCAGCCTTATTAATTGTAATCGGCTCCGTGTATGTTTTCCAAGTATCTCCACCATCCACGCTATACTCCGTTTTGGCTGCACCCGATAGTTTATCAGAAACATTAAGACTCAACTTTACATCCTGTACATGCCACCCGTTCAGTCCATCCGGTTGAGCCGGTGTGACATCAGCACTTGTAACAGTGGCCGTCTTATCAATCCGAACATGTTGAGTTTGAGCCTGTTCAATATTTCCCGCATTGTCAACAGAATAGAAGGATATTTTATAATCTCCCTCTGAACTTATGGTAAAGGTTGTTCCCTTAACATAATCAGCCCCATTGATTGAATAGAAGGTTTCGGCAATACCACTCTCGGTATCGGAAGCCTCCAGTTTGACGGTTACATCTTCTTTCGACCAATCCGTTGGAGCATTGGAGGTTGTGACTGGAGCAGTTTGATCCACAGGTGCTGCAGAAAGACGATCAATAAGAGCCTGCGTCTCACCAGTCCAATAAGTATTTAGCTGACTTGTATAAACACCGCTTTCATCAGGGGTATATACACTTACTTTACTGTGTGAATCCACTTCAAATTGTACGCTGTTCTTACCGTCTACACCGCCTACTCTTACAGGTGGAATAACGTAGTTAGAGATGTTATATCCAAGACCCTGTATTTCTTTGGCAATTAAAGCGCCGTTGTAAAAACCGCCAATCTTATTATTGTGAGTTGAATCTGCAGGATTCATTACTGCCTTTGCTGAAGGCGAGCTTCCATTAACTGCTGCGGGGTCATTCTCGTATGCTTTTTCAAAGGAATCCTTTGTTAACTCAAACATATCAATAACTTTAACACCCTGCTCCGCACCTAACTGTTCAACAGCTTTTACATAAGCATTATTGGAAGTTGTAACTGTTCCAGTTGTGGTGTCCGTAGCATCATGATGAGTTCTTATGGTGCCATCCGAGTTAAAATATTGTCTTGAAACAGGAGTAACTAAAATAGGTGTTGCACCTGCATTTTTTGCTACATCAATATACTGCTGCAGATACCACTTGAAGGTACCGCTTGTATATGGATAAAATTCTGCGCCATACTGTGATAGACTTGCCGGTGTTGCCTCTTTAACACCCGGAGCGGAAGGATAAATACCATTTGCATCCGGTTCTCCCATAGAAACAAATCTGTCTAAGAGATATCCTGATGAATTGGATGAATCATTATGTCCAAATTGAACCAGCAGATAGTCACCGGCTTTAATGGTAGAAGCAATTTTATCAAGACTTCCCTCATTTATAAAGCTTCTTGAGCTTCTTCCTCCGTTTGCATAATTAACAACATTCACCTTGTCCGAATTGAAAAAGCCCTTTAAATATTCTCCCCAGCCACCTGTATCTGAGGTTGGGCCGTATGTCTTAACCGTTGAATCACCGGCTACATAAATATTTACACGCTGACCATCCGGAATCTCATTCTCTCCGCTACCGGATGAGCCAACCTTAACCAGGTTGTCAAGTTTAATCGACATCTGTGTGCCCTTCAAACCATTCACGGTTTCCGGCGTAACCACAGCCTTTATATAATGGTCTGCATCGGCACTTGTAATTTTGTACGTTTTTGAAATATACGCTGTTGTTGCACGGATCAACGTCTCAGTTCCATCCGCACTTACTCTGTACCACTCAATTAAAGAACTGTCGTTTAGGTTATCATTTAGATTAGTAAATTCATAACCTAAGCTAATGGTATTTCCGACGTAAGGTAGATTGATATCATCATCTGTTGTGAAGAAAGGAGCCACCTTAAATGTTGGCGCTGTCTCACTGTCAGCTGTATAAGATGATGGTGTCCAACCTCCAAAATAATCGGCAACATTCATTTCGGCAGCTTGTGCCTTAGTTAAAACGGTTGCTCTTCTTTGGGATGTTTCTACTGCAGAATGATTATAAGTCGTATTGTATTCTGCAAAATTTGCATTTTCAGGTGATGAGCCACTCATATCCGTCCAGCCTTTAGGGTCTATGATAGAATCGCTCTGAAGCTTGGTATTCAAGAAGGTTACTTTTGCTCCTGCTCCCCAAGGTCTTCCGAAGAAACCTGAAGTTTGCATATTTTTACTGCTGGCTGTTACAGTACTGTTCCTAAATAGGTATCCATGGGAGGCTGTATCCTTTGCTGCTGTGATATAACCACCTACAGCCTTCTCACTGTAACCGGCGAAATTCAAAGTAGCATTATCAAATACTACATTTCCATCACCAAATATATAGTCTGTGTTACCTTCTATAAAAGCGTTTTTAAAATAACTGCTATTCGTACTGCTGTTACCGGTGTAAAGTGTGTCCTGGCTTCCAAGGAAACTGCAATTAATAAACTCAGCTCGGTTTCCTTCAATAATCATAGCTGCAGCTCTTTCTGTAGCTGCTTTTGAAGTAACATCTGTAAAAGACTTTCTTTCTACATTGATCGGGCTTGCGGATGGTATATTGGCAAGCTCCACACCATCTGCTAATTCCTCATCTGTCATGTACTTGTTAAAGGAATTTTCAAATACGATGTTTTCTGCTTTAAAGTCGGTAGCCGTACTGGTGAGATAAACGGTACCTCCCCATTTACTGGCAATATTCTTGGAATACTTATCAAATGCTTTTTCTTCATCATAGAAGCCGTCAGACCCCATGCTGTAATATTTATACCCAATACCATAATACCAAGTAATTTTAACCTGCGTACTTGGATCGCTCGTTGGATTTGGATGAGCATTTACAAGTGTAATAAATGGAGTTTTTATTACAAGCTGTGCCCTATATACACCCGGCGCGATATGAATGGTGATTCTATGAGCTTCATCCGTTGGGTTCATTCGGGCTGCTGCATCGAGAGCATCCTTCACTGTACTGAAATTATTTTCCTTCGAGCTGTCGCCAACATACAAATCCGGAACCCAGGCAAGAGGCTCTAGAGCAGTGTTGTTAACAAACAGAAGATCCTTTGTGGTATCCTGCCCATTAATAACTAGGTGAGAACTCGTACTATAATTCTCGGAACTAACAGCTGTAACTTTATATGCACCATCTCTAAGGCTTACTGTGTATCCGCCATTTGAAACGGTCCCGGTATAAATGTATCCATCATCAACATTGGTAAATGTGATACTTGAAATTTTAGCTGTTGAGGGTAATCCCTTGAATAAACCTGTTGCAGTGTGTACTGCTTTTTTAGCAACTGTAATATCCTGAACGGTGTCAGCACTTAAATTTATACTGCCGCCATCCACAATTTCATAATCATTGACACCCGAAATAACGGCTGAATACGGTACTCCATCCTGAACATCAGCTTTAAATGTCTTATCATTTGCAACAATTGCTGTAACCGGTGAGGCAAGGCTTCCCTCTGGAGGAGTAAATTTGATTTCTAATTTACTTACATCATAACTGCTGTCAAACCCCTTAATATTACCGCTTATGGAGACAAGCTTTTTACACCTACGGTAGTGTCATCTGACTCATAATAGTAGGACCTATCACTTGTAACCGGATTGGCAATGGTTAAATCTCCAAATGCAGTGGTTACAAATGTACCGGATTTAATTGTAGTTTTACTGTTAAGAACCTCCGCTGTAATATTATTGTTGTATAAATCTCCCGAAGTTTGGATCCCTCCAAAATCCCATACGTCAACTTTTCGGGCAGTTGGTTCTGTTGGTTCTGTTGGAGTTGAATTCCCCCCTACAGATACAAGTTGGGTTTTGTAATTTTTGATTTTAGACATCAATGCTGAATTAAGGCTAGACGATTTATCGTCCACTGCATTATCAAATTCCCATGTAAAGTCTCCATTATTCATGCGTCCAGCTTCTGCCGTAACAATTTGCTCCACAAGGCTTACGTCATCAATGTCAGCTTCAGTGACGCCCATATCAATGCGAGTATCAAAGTTATTATAAGTTGTTCCGCCTACTAAGGTTTTGAAAGTGCTAGGAACGTTTTCACTTCTTGACGAAGCTAAGTAAGCATCAAATGATGTTGGGTTAGCTGGAGTGGTTCCTGCATCGGAATTGGCATAGATCAGACTTGCAGCCTCATCAATCCTATTGTTGTAGGCTTTAATCATTCCTCCATTTTCACCAGAGAAAGTGCCTGCGCCTAAAGCGTCAGTACCCTGCAAGGAACTCATCATTGGATATTTCGCATTTCTAAAGTAGTTTGATTCAACAAAGGATGAACTTCCTGTTGTTACACCAACACCATATTTAGAGATGCCGTCAAAGAAGTTATTGTATACATGGACAGTTCCTGTTCTTATACGTGGATGACGAGAATCTGAATGATCAAACCAGTTATGGTGCAGGGTTATAAAGAATTCTGCTGATTCATTCAAACCGACTAGAGAAGCTTTTCCAGCATCCCAGTAGTGATTGTAAGAAAGTGTAATATATGTGGATCCACTTTTCAGGTCAGTGGAACCGTCACCTTTTGCCTGGTCGGCATCTCCTCCCGCAGTTCCATAGAATAGATCATTATGATGAATCCAAACGTTAACATTGCCAGTATCCATTGAAATACCATCGTCAGGGAATAACGCAACACCTAAGTTTCTTACTTCTACATTACCGACATACCTAAGCAGAATTCCCCATCCATAAGCGTAAGTATCTTCCCCGATACCTTCTAATGTAATATTCATTTCCGAATAATTGGATTTACCTTTCACTTGAAGATATCCGCTGCTGTTAAGTTGTCCATTCATGTCAGCATCTGTAATTTTTCCAATAAATCGGATGGCAAGCGGTCTTTTATCATAGCCTTTTTGTCTCAGGTTCAGAATATCACCTATACCTTCACCTGTTGTTACAGCTCCTGAGCTGCTGGTTATCACATCAAGGGTTACGGTTTGTGCATTCTTGGATGTTACATAAAGAACTTGAGCGCCAGCTTTAAGGGTTCCATCCCCATTATAAGCACCTGAACCTGTGCCATATGTTGAGTTTGATGCGAAAGCAAATCCAGATCTGTCATGTGCAGCTACGGACAGCGTATTTGAAACCGTACTTACTGTTGAATTATCTGAAAGTACTGCTTCAACTTTCATGACATAATCTCCAGCTGCGAGCCCTACAGCGTCCGCTCTCCAATACGATCCGTAGCTTCGAATTAATTCAGTATCAATTTGTTTATATTGAGAATCTGGTGCGCTCGCAGATTTAACATATACGTTATAACTTGCCGCATCACTTACGGGCGACCATTCTACACTTGCCGTTTCAAACCAACCTCCACCGTTGGTTATTGAAAGGCTAGCAGCATAAACCGTAGTGTTTGCGAATCCACCGAATCCGCTTGCAACTATAGATAGTACAAGATAATACATAAAAATAGTTCTTAATTTTTTTTTTACAACCATTTTGTTCCTCCCTAGTAATTTGTCCCAGATAAACAGAAACCGCTTTCAAAAATACGCCATCTAGTTTTATGCAGAAACTATATCTTAAATAAGAATCATATAGTTACTGCAACATCCCTCCCCCCGCTACTACGAAATCTTTATTATTAAAAAGAGATAAAGCATCTGATCCCAATACCTCTTTTAATAATACATTTTTTGAAAATACTAGGATAAACGTCGTCTCGCCTTTTGAAAATGACGCACAGTTACCTATGACAAGCGAAAGAAAGCAAAGAAGTTTTATACTTTCTAGCATGTTAAGGAAATAGAACAAGATGGTGAAGGACTAGTTTTAAAATTTATTATAGTCAGAAATCTCAGACAACTATATATAAAATTTTACTCTTTTTGTTTAATATTTTTAGAGATGACAGTTTTTCGTAAGCGTCAAATAGCCCGAATAAAAGAGCTCAAAACAGACAAACCCCTTGATATCACTGGGTTTAGTTGGCAGACTGCGTGGGAATCTAACCCACCAGACCTGGCACGCAGGTCTCAAGCGTTTTTGAAGTTTGCTACCATCTGTTTTTCTAGTACCTTTATGTATCCTAAAGTACTGATATATCAAGGTTTCTTGCATCCTAATGCTTTCTTGTGATTTGTAATTTTAAAAGTTGGGGCACCAAGCATTGCACCAATTTTGCATCTAAAAACCTTTGAAAATGCAGCTATTGCGATAAACTGAACGGTCTTATAAAGTAAAAGCGAAATTGTAAAAAGAATCTTTTAAAGACCTTAAATACAATCTGCTTTTTTTGAAATGTGTCCGGTGTGCTGAATATAGATAATTGTCAGATGATGATGTTCACCTTTTTTCATTAATTTCAAACTTTTTTATTATTATAAATTAGTAACCTTACCCTTGTTTGGCATAATTATTGTTTTTGTTGTCCTAAACCTTTTATTACTTGACTAACGGATCCTCGTTCCGAAAAAGTCCTTCCTAAGTTGGTTTGAAGGTAACCGAATAAATCTTTGCTTTAAGGACCGTAAAATTGAACTATCAGCTTTATAGATTCCATATACGAACATTGTAATCACCAAGGACACCGTGAAAAGAGAGGAACCTACTATTATGTTTTAGAGTCAGGAAAAGATGCAAATGGGAAACGTGTAAGGATAAAGAGGCGCGGATTTAAGAAATTGAGCGAGGCAAAAACAGCGATGGCGAAGCTGATGCTTGAACTTGAGGCTGGAAGTCATCTTCGGGAAAATAAAATGCCTCTGAGTGAGTACTTAGATTGTTGGTTGGAAAACTACGCATAAACACCAAGTCTAAAACCTTTATCGAGTATGAAAAAATTATCAGGAATCATCTTCAACCACTACTTGGGAACATCTTGCTCAATAATTTAAGAAGCATTCAGCTTCGAACTATTATAAAGAGAAGCTGTCAGTATTATCCGCCCAAATCATCGCTTGCTCTCTAAGGCTTTTAATGATGCCAATGATTGGGAGTTCATAAGCAAGAATCCTGCGAAAGGGGCTAAACCTCCTAAACCAGTCCAAAAGGAGATGAATACTCTTAACGTCGAACAACTGAACTTGGCTTCTTGCGACAGCTAAAGAGAGGACACCGATTTATTTTCCGATTATCTTTACGGCTGCTCATACAGGAATGAGGAAAAGCGAATTAATTGGATTGAACTGAAAAAACGTAGACTTCAACCCACATGATCTTGTTTTTTGTAATACAAAAGGAAACATTATGGCTCCATCAGAAATCACAAGGGCTTAAGCCTGCATTGAAAGCTGCTAGATTATCAGACATCCGTTTCTATGATTTGCGACATTCCCAAGTTACTATATTACTAAAAGAGAACGTCCACCCAAAAATCGCCAGCGCTCGACTAGGTCATTCCAAAATCCAAGTGACAATGGATACGTATTCTCACCTAACGGATTCGATTGAAGGAATAGCGGTAGACTCCTTGAACCATTTGCTGAAGTAAATTTTAAGGCACCACAGGAAAATGGCACCATTTGGGCACCACGGAAATAAAAAAAGACCGAGTTCGACTCGGTCAATGTATGTAGTGGATTCGTGAAAACCCTTGATATAATTAAGTTGGCGGGACCGCGTGGGAATCGAACCCACCTGACCTGGCACGCAGGTCACAAGCGGTTTTGAAGACCGTCTAGCCATGTTAGAAAATTCCGAAAATGTGCGAATCCTTGCTATATATGGGACTAACCCCAATTCAATTATTATTATCCTTAAAAAAACGCACCGTCCCCTCACGGTCTACATGTTTCCATGTTGAACGGTTAATTGTTATTTTACAGTAGGACAAGACATTTGTCTATCCAATCCAAAGTTCCAACTTAATTTCTAAAATCGAATTCCTATGTAGATCGGAAGTTAATGAATTTTGTTCCTTAATAATATAAAAGGCATTCTTTAATTCCTAATATCTTTTCCATATTGATACACCAAAGAGCAGAAATTACGGGTTTTGTATCTAATAATTATTGAAAAAAAGAAGAGATCTTTGAATAGAGCTCTCCATCTACATAATTTATTTAACTAAAATTTTATTTTAAATTTCAGTATAAAAGAAATGTTCGTAATTCCAACTTCATAGTTACACCAATTTTACTTTGGGAATTCTAATAAATTAGACTGTGATTATTTGTATTATAGATGATCAAGGTATTTCAAGTAACTGATTTCTGAAACAATCGAATATGTTAATTTGTAACAAATCATGATTGAAATCCCTACATAAAGTAACCCTTATAAGTTTGTTTTTTTATATTTATAGTTACTATGTACACTAAGATTAACCGTATAACATGGTGCTAGCACCAAACTTTTTATTGACTTAATTGTCTAATTTTAAAACCTTTTAGAATAAAGAAGAAGGGTTATTATATTGTTCATAATACTCTTCAATTACTTGTGCTTCTTCATCTTTTAAATCATATAAGTTATATATTTCTTGGTCTATCTCTTTATCTAAATGTAAAATAACATTTTTTAATTCAGATAATTTCAATTTTTCCTTTATATAATAATCATACAATTCACTTTTTTGATTTAAATTCAAATGAATTTTGTAACTTTTTAATTCATCAACCATCGTTTCAAATGTGTGTTCATAGAATTCTTGAATTTTTGTTGATATTTTTTTAAGTTTAAATTCATTTTTAAGAAGTAATAATGCCTTGTTTTTATCATTTTCAAATTGTTTTGATTTAGAAATAAGTTCTTTCGCTTTATTTGCAATCAAAAGCTGCTCTTCTTTTTTAATCAATCTAATTGGCAAATCTCGTACTTCTTTAAGAGTAGTTTGTCTATAATCATCTTTTGTTGCGATACTTGAAAAATTTATATAAATATATGACAGCAACTTACTATTGATTAGTGTTAAAACATATATTGGCAAAAATCTTGCATCATCTACAACAAAAGGATTTATATCCTTTTTTGTCACCAAATCCCTTTCAACAATCATAGCCATTAAACGATCTTGCCGATTAACAATTCTCCGGATAAATATTTTGGGATTACCAATATAATATTTAATTAAATTTTGACTATCTTCCAAATCGATAAAATTTATTTCATTCATTACATCTGAGTATCGATAAACTTGTCCGTCTTTTAAGAAAGGAAAACAGAAATCGTGCTCTTTTATATCATAATATTTAAATTTACTTGCAACAGGACCTTGAGTAGAGAAAGTAATATTACCTAATTTTTGGAAATTTATTTCATCCTTTAATTGTTTTTCTATCTTAAAATACAAATTATATGCTTCATTCGATGCAAATATTTTTTTTATATGATGCTTTTTGAAGTGTTCAACCGAAACTGAATCCATTTTTACATCAAGCAATTTTATTCTGTCCAACTTTTCCCTTTTATTAAATTTATACCCTAAATAGGTCTTAGTATCTTTATTTTTACTTGCAACGAAAATACAGGTATCTACGTATGCATCAGGAAATATATTAAATGGTAAATTCACTAATCTTTCTAATGAAAGGTCCTTTTGAAATAAAATATTTCGGAAGTTTATATAATTTGGTCCTGTTTGCCATGTTACGGGAACAATTAAGGAAACTAATCCATCTTTATTAATTAACTCTGAGCACCTTACCATAAAGACAGTTGATAACTCCCATTTGCTTGTTAAATAATTCTTGTATTTTTTTTGGAAATAGGAACGTTGATCTTCTTTAATATATTCCATAGGGACATATGGGGGGTTACCAATAATAATATCAAATCCTCCATTATCCATAATGGCTTTAAACTGTTCGTTCCAGTTAAATGCTACATCCCCCCCAAGAGACTTTTCCTCTATAACCGAATTTCCAACAAGGATATTTTTATCCAGTGAAGTAAGAGTATCGTGACTGTTTGCAGTTTTTATCCACAATGACAATTTGGTAATCTCAACAGATTCCTTATTTAAATCAACCCCGAAAATGTTGTTTTTTAATATTGTTTTGTCAATATCCAAAAGCTCTGCTTGTTCAACAACCTCCTCTAACGGTTCATCTCTTATTATTAACTCGTATTGTCTTATAGTCTTATTTACATCAATATTTTCTTTATATAAATAATCAAAAGCTTTATTTAAAAAGGCACCACTCCCACATGCAGGGTCTAGAACTTTAATTCCTTCCAACACATGTTTATAATTCATCCAAAAATCAATATGAGTTTGAAGATGGATAGTTCGCCAGTTTTTGCTTTTTGCTTCAGTCCAAACCGGTAGTTCACTAAAACCTAAGTCTTGCTTTTTCTTTTCCAACCAAGTGCCTATGGAATGCCTTACAATATAATCCGTTATATAATCTGGAGTATAAAATATGCCTTCTTTTTTCCTTATTCCAGTGTTATTTTCCTCTTCTTTTAATTGTTCAATTTCTGAAATAGATTGCTCAAAAATATGACCAAGAATATTCACGTCTAAATCAGTTGTAAAATTATAAGAGAAAAAATTTTTTAATTGTTCAAAAACATCATTAGGAACGTTTAAATAGTCCAGGTCAGGATCGTGCTTAAATAATTCACCATTAAACTTGTTTATATTGAACTCGGAGTTCCCTCTATCAATATTACGGAATAATGTTTGTAAATAGGTCCAAATATTAACTCTTTCTGCGGATTGACCTTCCTCAATATACGATTTTAAGATATCTGGAGGAAGTAAACGTAAATCTTCGCAAAAGCGAATGAAAATAATACGATCTAATATTTTTTGTGATTTTTCCAATAGTAGTTTTGGTTCATGACTGGAATTGTTTTCAATCAATCGTTTCCAAAGTACCTTTCGAGTGTCACTGTATAATTTATAGAATTCTAATGTGATTTTTTTCTGTTCTTTGTACCTGTTTTCTCCTAATTTTTCTATTTTGGATTTATTATTAATTGATAAAAGATTATCTTTATTTAGTATGTAGTGGAATCGCTTGAATTCTTGTTCATCTTCAGACAATTCACTTAAAATAAAACGTTCATATTCAACTTGTGATCTACCATATTGATATAAGCGAATTTCATTAATATTTGAAATAATAATCCATTTACACCCTTCATATTTTGTTGCATATAAGAATCCTTGATCTACAGGGGTTCCATAATTTTTATTACCCCTTTTTTGATTATAATCTAATCTTATTTTTGGACCTTTAAGTTCAACTATCCCAAGTGTAATCCGTTCATTTTTTTCATAGGATCCCATGACAGCATCTGGTGTTGTTGCATCCAAGTCAGTAGACTTTTCAATTTCCATTGTCCACTTTTCATTTCCTGCTGTTACAGTTGAATATCCTAGTACATTACCAAATATTTCACTTAGAAATTGAGTTTGAAGCTCTTTTTCTGAAAGACGATTAATTAATTCACGATTTCGGTACCAGTTTTTAACTATGTTAATTTTTGTATCTAAATTTTCTATTTGGTAATTATCCAGTTCAGATTTAATTACCCTTGGATCAAATAATAACGATTGATTTCTTTCCAATACCTTTCACCCTTCGATAAATATATTAGATGTGCAATAAAATTCAATGGAAAAATTATAATTAAAGGTTGTATAGATAAATTGTACCATTTTTTGAACTATAATAGCTGATTAACCAGAATTTCTATTTATTAATGGAAATATAGAATAAAAAAAATCGTCCTAGACGATTTTTTAAATGTATTTTGTAATCAAAAAATATGTATGAAAAACCCTTAAAAAGAAGGTGTATATTTTTGAAGAGAAGAACTCAATTAGTGTTAGAGCTTTTACCTTTTGAAACATTCTCTTGCAGTTCATTATTATTTCCATTTAAACTTTTATTTTTATTTGTCTGATTTTGTTCAACTGGAATATTCTTATCGAGCTGTTCATTTTGGTTTGTAAACAGGTCCTGAGTTAAGTAAGTTCCCAAAATTAAGACTATCATAAATACAATCATTCCGAAGGTTAACCAAAAATATTTTTTTAAATTTGACCTTATTGAATTAATTGCAGGTGTTACATATTTTTCTTTAATCTGTTCTTTTTCATCAAGCGCTATATTAGTAAAGTTCTCATTAGTTAAATCATAAATATAATTAATATCTGTTTGCTTTTTTAAAGCGAAGTGACGATTAAAAGAATAGGACAAAAGAAAATATAAAATATGCAGTCCTAGCGCAACAACTAAAAATAAAAAGTTCCCTCTAGCCATAACAACGATTCCAGAAAAAACTGCAGTAATAAGTGCCAATATAGAAGTGCTTATATTTGTTGCAATCTTATCTGCAGCTTCTCTTGCTTCTAAGGCATATTTATGAGCTAAATCAATTGCATCTTTAGTATCATCGAAAAATTTTTTTATTTTGTCTTGAACGTACATTGAAAAATGTCTTTCAATGGTTTGTTTCATTTTATCCAATTGTTCATCCAATTGTTTTATTGTTTCTTGATGCAAATAAATAGTGATAATATTTCTTGTAATTTCTAATTTATCTTGTGTTTGCTCTGCTCCGAATGAAAACTTAAAAATAGAATAGAGAATGGAAGCGTTCTTTGGAATAAACGTTTCGTCATGAGCTAGTTCTAAGTTTTTTTGTCCTCTAATGGTAAATATGTTATCTTTAAACTTATTTGCAATGTGTATCAAACTAACAAAAAATAAGTTCTGTTGTAATTGTCTGTTTAAGTTTTCATGATTTGTATCTAACGAAAAGGCATGTGGAAAAGGAAACCAGTGTTCAACTCTTGTCAACTCTTCTCTACTTTCCCTTATAATCCTAATTTCTTGAATTTGTTTTTCTCCCAATGGCTCAACATGGTATTTACCTAGATCATTTATAGGGATAATCTTTACAAAATGGTTTTTAAACATCTTGTCAACTGGAAGATAAATATGTATAAATTTTTCATAGTTTACTGATTGAAGAATTGAAAGGAATTTTTCGTTTTGCCACTTAAAAAAGGATAAAAAAGATTCCATTTCAAAAAACAAAATTTGATTATCATTTAATGAAAAACCTATTTTTTTATTTACTGATACCGTTAATAATATAGTTTGTTCGTTTTGTATATAACGACTGGTCTTAATGAAATCTCCGTCATAAAATGGCGAAGATCCGTCAATGACAAATTTAAAACTTATATCTGTTCCCTTAAGCATCAACTGGTTTTCATTAGTTTCAAAAAAAGGCTTAAAGTCTATCCCTTTTCCTTCGTAGGTAACAAATAATGTATCAAAATGCTCTTCCCATGATGTTTGTGTAAAAACTCCTCTTAAATCGACAAGAAGGGATGCGAAACGTTGAAATAAATTATTCACCGATACTCACGCTTTTATTTATACGACTCATGCATTTCTTCTCCCTTAATAAGAATTTTGGTTACTTTTTTACCATCATCATCTGTAAAAGTTTCAATAAAGACATTTTTGTCTTTAAGTGACAGAGGAAATTGAATTCGAATGCTCCTTTCGGCGTTATTGACATATGCCATCGTAGATTCTTTCACAACAGTAAATTGAAAGTAGGAATCTTCGTTTTTACTTCTAATTGATTGTTTTAAATCTTCAATCAATTTATCACGATCTTCTTCTCCAGGCACATAAGACTTCAAAAAGTTGTCAACATCATTATCAAAATCAAATTCTTTCCCACTTGATAATAATTTATCTACTTCCTGTTTAAAATCCAAAGGCTTAATGCCTTCAGCTATTTTATTTTCCACGGCATAGTCCATAAGTGTTTCGTCAATTATTTTAGTCATTTTTTTGTCATTCAGTACCTCTTCTGCTTCTAAAAAGTTGTACATGAAAAATTTAGAAACTCCATCACCGCTTTGCTGCTTATCTAAAACATATAAATGTGATTCTTCACTAAACACATTTTCCCCAAGCTTGACAAAAGCAGTTTTATGTAATTTCTCCTTTACAGTTGGAAGCATACGATATCTCACTTTAAAAGAATATTTCAATGGGTCAAATTCTATCCCCTCATTTGGATCCATTTTTAAAATCCCTAGGTAGATACGCCCATTACTATCATTTTCATAAATCATATAAATCATAGTACCCGAACTTTTACTTGTAGAAGATTTCATATAATCAAACAATCGTGCTGTCATATCTGCAGTTGCCCCTATAAAGCAATCATCGTCTTCAAGTTTTTTGGAAATGTCCAAACAATCCATATATACTGCCGCTTTATCTGTTTGAAATATGCATATTTTTATTTGTTTTGTTGTAAGTGCTTTTTCTATATGTTCGGAAAAAAAACTAATAATTTTTGAATCTTCTTTTTCTATGTCTATAATTCGATCAACCAATGTTGGTTTATCTTGGTTTAAATCCATATAATGTGCAATCATCTTTTTGATTGTTATACCAACCAACTTGAATATCTCCTTTTTATTAATTTATTACAATTGTAACATATTAATATTTTAATAATGTAAAAAATTTGAAAAAACAAGGTGTTTTTCACACCTTGTTAATCATGATTTATATTGAAATTATTTAAATACCCTTAATTACAGACCATATCCCAATAATCTGCGACCGTTTCTTCTTCATCATTCCATAAATGTAATTTTTTCGTTAACATTATGTTATTTTTCACTAAACGTTATAAGTAAGGTATTATTGAATTAATTTCATCATATTCAATAGAATCAGAATCAAGATTGAAAAGTAATCTTTTTTTATCAATATCTATTAATTTACCGTTTTCTATGATTAAACAATTTTTATAATCCCTTAATAAAAAATTTGATGTGTGCCTAGATAAGCCAATATTCTGTAAAGCAATTACTATAGAATCTTGTGTACCAAATTCTAAGAAATTAGACCAGTTAACTCCAGCTTCATTTTCTCCTACCACCTCAGCAAGTAAAGAGTAATAATTATTAAAGTATTTTTCAAAAGTAAACCGTAGTACATGCTCTACATCATCAATTAATGAATTAATTTCATAATTCACATGAAGTTGATTTCCCTTATTAAAAGTCTCAATTATTTTCTTTCCTTTATAATAATACATAATATCTAACTTATTAGTATGTTTGAAATTTAACGTTTGACTAATTAACCAATTTAAACTAAAGCCGTTAATCCAGTTATTCATCAATTGGGCAAAATATCTCATCGATTTGAAATGCTTTAACCTTTTTTCAGATTCTGACCAGTTATATAGAGTATAAAAAAGCTCCAATATTCTCAAGCTACTTTCAAAATTCACTGTATTCGGGAATTTTATTATATCTGGTTGATTTTTATTATTAATCAAATATTCATATACCTTATTCTGTTGCTGAATGTTTATGAATTGATTTGTCTTCAGAACTTCTCCTGGTATTTTATTATTATTTATAATTTGTTGGGCATGGTTTATAATTTCATATTTATTTTCATTTATAAGTTTATCAATGATTGGGCTTTTATAACCATTTTTTAGTTCAAGGGTGTCAATGCATATAATGTTTGCAATGAATTTCAATAACTCTTTTTCATCATGTGATCCCTTTTTTATTTCTTTGTTTTGAAGTGCTTGTTCAATGTCTTTTAGTTTTTTTTCTATTTTAACATTAACACTTGTTTTAAGTTTTATATCCTCTTTATTGTTTAATACATCAATTTTCTTCCAATCTTTTATATTATCACGGATACAAAAGATATTACCTGATAACTCAAAATTCAATCTTCCTGCTCGTCCTGCCAAGTTCCAAAAGTCAATTTTTGATATGTTCTTTAGCCCTTTTTTATTTTTTAGAATAAACACGTTTTTTGCAGGTAAATTAACCCCTTCGAGCAAAGTAGATGTACAAAATAGATGCTTAATTACACCTTGCTTAAATAATTTCTCTATATTATCTCTAACAATCTGAGGCAAACTCCCAAAATGGTATCCAATTCCGTTTTTCAAACAATCGATTAAGTAATAATCATCATGAATAAGTTCTTTAATATTTCTAATTGCTTTGCTAAGTTCTTTCTTATCTTCAGATGTAAATCCTATTTTATTGTTACTAAAATAATCTTTAAAGCTCCTAGCATTCTCTACGGTATCTGCAATTGAATTACAATAAATGATATTCGAATGGTTTCCTGCTAATTTATAAATAACTTCTAGCCCGGAAGACACATTTTTGAATAGTTCAGGAAAGAAAACATACTCTTCGTATTCATTAAATTGCTTCACCTTTTTGTTTACCAAATCAATAAAAAATAAATTTTGTCCTACTGGAGCTTCTTTGGTTCGAAAAGAGTGCCCCTCCTTTATGTTAAACAATTCTAAAAATATCTCTGGATTTGAGACGTTTGGAGAAGCAAAATAAACCTTTACTGACCTAAACTTCTTTAATGTCCTTTCAATGGAGAGATATAAGGTGATGCTACGGTAATCATCCTCAGCAGTAAGCTTGTGTGCCTCGTCCACTAGGAGGTAATGAACTTCTGGATTATCCTTTTCCGATATATATCTTAGTAATCTTTCAGGGGTAAGAATAAATATGTATTTATTATCACCATCATTAGATGTTGTAATTTCAGATAAGGTTGAATTTGTTAAAACTTTATAATTCTTACTATTTAGGATTTCAGCTAAATCTTGTTTTATATCCATAGAAAACTGATTAATTAATGCTCTAGTAGGGACAACTATCACAAAATTGCCGGTTTTATTTGTCTCGATCATTTCATGTATAAACGCCTTCATAATAAAAGATTTACCCATGGATGTAGGACCAGCAAAACTATAAAAATTAGAACCCTTTAATTTTGAAAAAAGATCATATTGCGAATCAGTAAAGTATTTGTTTTCAGCTCCTTTAACTCTCTGCCTCATTTCTTTTAAACCCTTTTCTAAACTTCTTTCGAATGGTAATTCAACTCCAAATTTCAAATAATCTAAAGCAGGAAAATTACCTAATTTGGATAGTACAGCCGTGGAATATGTCTTATAGATAGGGTTATTATCATTATAGGAAGAACTTAATAGGTCCACAATTTTATATGCTAAATTCCTTGCTTCTGATTTATTTGAGTTTGACAAGATATCCGAAAATCGTAAAAGATGAACCAGTTCCTTTTCCGTAATTGTACTTTGGTTCTTGTTTATGAAAATTTCATTTGCTTTGCTTTTGGATAATTTGTTATATAAACTTTTAAAATACTCATCCTGAAAAATGTCTTCAGCTAATCGATCAAAAATCATTGTTTGCCACCTTTAAATTTTTAATCACTCTTTTTCTAGTTTCATCTAAGTTAATAAATGGTATAGTGTAGACATAGAATGTATATCCAAATAAATTATAATCATTTATCTTTTTCTCAATGTAGTTTATTTCTTTTTCTACAGTCTCTTTAATCTGCTGTCTTACTTTTCTTCTAAAATCTGAATTTGGCAATTTAACCATAGTAGGATCTAGTTTTAAGTCAAATCCAACAAAAATACCAAATGCGTTATCTTTATTTAATTCCTCATCAGCTGCACTAGGAATAATAATCCTCTTAAGGAATTTATACATTTCTTCACTAACGCTTTCTCTTTGAAGATGGGTATTTATCAAACCTATTTCATGATTAATATTATTATTTTTTCGAGTAATAAAATCATTTATCGACTTAAATGCTTGATATAATCCCTTTTGATAATCTCCATTTAATTTTGACTCGCCAAAAATTAATTGATAATTTTGTTCATCTATTTTTAGTAAATGTACTCCATCTGAACCTTTAACATAATCATTTGTAGACGTTTTCAATTCCATTTTAGTCATTATTTTTGGAGCTCTTAAATGGGACTCTAGTAAACAAAATAATAAAATTTCACCTAACTCTCCATCATTTGATTCATAATCCCTAAGTTTTTCAACAGCAATTACAAAAATACCATAATTATTCTTAAACTCTTCTAATTCCTTATTTGATAAGCAAAAGGGAACAATACAATGGGTTAAGTTTTTTACAAGTTGATGATATGTAAATTGGTTGTTTTCAATTCTTAATGTAAAAAGGTTTATTTTTGAACTACATCCGGGTACTTCGAAGTCTTTAATTTCATGGTAAAATAGATTTAGAAAGTCTGTACTGATCTTTGTTTCAAGCATTCACTATTTCCCCCTCAATTACCACTTTTATATTCGTGACAATTGTGTGATTAGGTCTCTTATCCTATTTAAGTAATTCTAACATTTAATTCCATAATTTGTGAACCAAAAGTAATAATTCCTTTATATATGTTACTATTAATTGGTTTTAATGGTACGAAAAAAGACAGCAGTTAATTGCTGTCAAACAACTTCCTTATTATTTAATAAATATCTTGTTAAATTTTCGCCCATTAAGCCAGCAATTTGTTCAGGAACCTTTTTATATTTTTGATTGGAATTATTATAATAGGAGAGGTGTTCAATCCTCCAATAACTATGACTCGATAGTTTCTTATATTTAATTTTAAAGGTTACATTTTTCATTGGATTATCCAGTTTTAAAAATGTAAATTCTTTTATTTCTCTACCAAAACAATCAATAATGGCGCTTGTTTGCTGTACTTGGTCGATTACCATATATATTTTGCCTTCTATTTTTATTTCTATCATATGCCTCACACATCCTCATTTTTTATTTAAATTCCTTAAATTTATAAAGCAAAAAAATGAGTTGTGTGGAAAAACCTTAATTTTTCTATATTTATTTATATAGATTCAAATTTCTGGGTTATTAACAAATGTTAACACTATGTTTTGAAGCACTTTAAAATATTCGTAGTGATACAAAGTTAGGAAGTTATTAAAATTAAAAAGCTTTAGGGAACAATAAATTTTTACTTAAATTATTTTATAAAGCCTAAAAATCCATGCAATCCAAATAACTTTCTATGTGCATTAGGTTTTTAAAAGTAAACATTTACCCCCTTTTTTGTGTTAAAAAGTACATATTTGCCCCCCTTTTTGTAGTCCTTTTTACAAGAAAGAATATTCAAAAAAAATAAAAAGGCGACATTTGACAATCACCTTTTTCTTAACCAATGTTGTTAACATTATCAAGTAATTACTCTTACTCAATATTTTCTCCTAATCCAAATAAGGAATTTATTACCTTCCCCCATTCTTGATCGTATTTCTTATTTGGTGATACGTATATTAGTCCGGGATTCATTAAGTAAAACTTTTTATTTCCTGATTCCCACCTTCCTAATATATTTGATTTTACTAATATATCTAAACACGACTCTAATTCCATTTTTTCGTTTGTTTTTAACTTTTTCACCTTATTTCCTCTATATAAATTCCACATTTCATATTGTTTTAAAAATTTAAATTTACGTTTTCGAAAAGGGTTTTGTAAAATCTCTGTAACGTATTCACCTTCTCGTACTAAATCCGGATCGTCATGATTGTGTAAAAGAAAAAATGTTTTATAATGGGTTTTTGTTAATAACGCTGCAAACAACGCAAGTGGATACAAAGAAGAAAATCGCTTAACTTTTCTGGTTGATTCTCTATATAGAGCCTTTTCGGTTTCCTCTAATACAATACTAATTATTGATTCCAATTTTCTTAGAAATATCTTTTTAGTAAATTCGTTTTGATTTTTCCCTCTAAATACCATCTTATGTTTAAATCTATAATATTTGATATTGCCTTTCTTTTTTATAGCAGAGACTTCTTCCCAAATGCCGTCTTTAATGAATTGTTTAATATATTTTATCCCTGTAACTTTGCTCACTTTCCACAAATTAATTAAATCGTTTTGTTCAAGCGGTTTTTTCCCTTTCTTAATTACATCTGAATTACTAGTAACATCAGCTGTATAATTCATGTAGGGGATTGTTTGTACCAAACAAGAGAGCATTGCAGGGCTATAATTACCAATAATATCCATTTCAAACCCTTTGGAAACTTGTGCAAACGGTTCCTTCCTTTTTCCCTGTGTACGATAATTTTCAATTTCTTGTTCTAACTTTTTTTTCTTTTCGTATTCTTCTTTTGCCGCTAAAGGAATTACATTAACAATAGTATCCTTTTTCGGTATAATAGCCTTAATTATTTCTCCGGTTTTTGGATCAATAACCTGTTCTAAATATTTTTTTGTATATTTATTATATTTATTCTGGTCCTCCCTCCATTTTAATATTTCTCTTTCCCTAAATTTTCTATCTATTCTATGATTAGACATAACTGTACCTCCTTTAATTTTTTAAAATAATGGATGCTCATAAAATAACTCTTTTGAACATGCCTTATTTTTAAAATTAATTTATTTTTGTAATAATCATCTAAATAAGAGATACAATAATTTATTAAAATTTTTTTTGAAAAGAAAGAGATTAAATGAATGTAAATTTAACCAATATAATTTCCTAAAGGGTTTAAACATTATTGTTATCAATCAATATAATTGGTACCAATACATGAAAATTTTGTAAATTCAATTACATCCCTTATCGTCAGTAGTTGAAAATACTTTCAAAAAATATGATGCATAAAAAAAACTTACGCGGCATAACTAACACAATTGGTTAGTTGTGCCGTTTCCATTTGCTTTCAATAATGTTTAAATATGCATCTGGGTCCTGTTTAAACCGTCTCTGTTTTGTGTGCTCATATATTCTACTATCCCATTTTTTGGATTCCTTTTTATAAGCAGAATAGGTGGCACTCTTAATCTTTTGCAGTCCATCCTGCTCATTTTTAACATTTTCAACGAATACGATATTTTCGCCATGACGAACAATGTAACGATTCCAAGTTCGGCTACCTGTAATCCTACGATGCCTTACCTTTGTTCTTCTAAAGAAAAGTTCAAGATCATTATTTGTCCTTGGCAAGAGTGGGAAATCATAAAATGTAAAGAGACCTTTCCAAAATCCTTTACTATATCTCATCAGATTGTCCACAAAGGCTAAATCATCTTCACGGTTTAGTTCTTTTTCTATTTGGATCAAATATCTTCTCAACCTAGATTCAACCCAAGAACTTGATTTATTTTCAGAAGGTTCCATGATTGTGGCAATCCGTTTAAAACGTCGGTCCCATCGTTTTATGAGCTGATAATCCGTTTTATAGTTATCAACATTACTGACTATTCTGAACAACTTTTTAAGTAGAGGAGTCCCCTTTTTTATCCAGGCATTTTTCAATCGAGTCCTTGATTGATTTTGTTCGCTCAAAAACTCGGGTACCTGGCAATTCAAACGGTGGCTTTCCATCTTCCAAAAGGACGGATCGAATCGCTGCGACATAATCACTCGCGATTTCTTCTTCCAATCCTGAAGGTGATTCTTCTATTTTTCTTTCGATTTCTCGGATTCCCCTTAACTTCTTTTTGATGTTTGTCTTTAACTTTCGGTCCTTTTCTACCAATGGTTTCGCGATATCTTTGAAGTAATGGAACTGACAATATTGATAAGGAATGTCAGGTGCTATTTTCTCAATTGCTAAACGGATCGACTGTTGGCCATCACTGATAAAACCTATGATAGGGTATCCCCAATCAAGGATTGGTTGAATGATTCCAATCAATTCTTGAGAGGCGCTGCTCTTTAAATTGTGTGCTGCCAAAATGGTGCCACTTAAGACCTCTCGTATGACATACAATGTTTCATTTCCTTTTTCAGGTTGAACACCATCAATGGATAAGATAAGACCACCGTTTTGTTCAACCACTTCGTTCAGAGTATCTTTCATATTATCCTGAATTGCTGATCTAAGAAGTAAGGCGTATCGTTCGTACAGTTTTTGAACTTGCCTTTCAGATATTTTCACCTGCTTCTCAGACAGGATAGTGGCGATTTCCGAACGGGTTTTATGTTCTTTGAAGCGCAAGTGTCCAATGTGTGCAATGACATCCATGCCATAGGTGATGTGTTTCATACTAAGCCGTTCTGCTTCTGCAGAACGGTAAACAGTATTGTTTTCACAAGCGTTATTTTCACAGCGATAACCCAGATTGATAACTTTAAATTCCCCTTTTAGAGTAGAGATGGTTTTTCGCCAAACAGGATGACAATAAGTTAATTTCGTGCCGCAGTTAGGGCAATTTATAATTTCAGGACTATAATAGATAGACTCGATTGGATTTAACCGGTTTTTAGTACGCATAAATAAACACCAACCTATATAATTTATAAATCTATTATAACTCATTATCACTGTTGGTGTTGTTTATTCCGTGTAAGAAAAAAAACGGTAACCCACTTCGGTTCCGGTTCTTGCTCTAAACTTCAAATTTCACATTTTATAGCCAACTACTTTTCTATTTTTGCTTTATTGCTTAATTCCTCTTCATATTCCTTTGCAATTTTATAAAATGTATTTTTCTTCAAATCCAACAAACGGGAAAAATAAACAGCTGTAATTTCTTTATTAATCCACCTTGGATATTGTTCCTTCAATATTTTCCGTTGTTCTTTTGAAATTGTTTTCAGATTTATGCTTGGTCTTCCAAATTTCACCTTCCCTGCGGCTTTAGCTGCACTGATTCCCTCTTTTTGCCTACGGAGAAGCTTTTCTCTTTCTGTGGATGCTACATAAGAAAGAAGACTCAAAAATTGGTCTTCCATGAGTTTTCCCATGTCTCCCATTTGTTTGAATTTTCTGGAATCAAATAAAGATTCGTTTTCCAGGACAACAATATCAACACCTAATTCTCTGGTGAAATACTTCCATTCTTGAATAATAAGGTCGTAGTTTCTTCCTAATCGGTCAAGCGCATCCAAATAAATCAAATCTCCCTTACGTGCCACTTCTCTCATCGCTTGATATCTAACCCGATTGAAATCTTTCCCACTTGCTTTATCAATAAAGATGAATCTTTCTTCCACACCTAACTCACTAGCTTTTATGAGTTGACGTTCAATATTTTGCTCTTTTCCAGAGACCCTTATATAAAAAAGTTTTTCTCCCACTAGAATTCCTCCAAAAAGTGTTTACTATATCTAATAATTTCAATTTTTGTTTATTAAAACCTCTTTTTAAATACAAACGTTTATTTTTATCTTTGGATGTATTTTGCAAACACTTTTTGAGGCAAATGGGATTGTATACCTTTTTAAACAAAATATACCCCGTTACAAACGTTAACAATGTTAACATTTCCTACAAACCTCTTGGTGGAAAAAATTTCATAATACTTTTTTAATTTTATAAAAGGTTTTAAAAAAAAAATTAAACATGAATAATTAACCCCAGCAAATGGGTTTGCTATTTGTTTATATAATAATTAAATATCACTGGCAGAGTGCCTTATTAAATATTGAAAGGCAATATTTAATAGAAGAAGGACGTTACAAATTACTGAGAGTTTCCCGTCTCCCTCCAGCCCGTCTAACCAACGGTGAATCGCCCGTGGATTTTATATCCGGTTCTATTAGAACTATAGGGGCATTTCCTTTTCCAGAGCTATTAAGATATTAATAATTATCTTAATATGCATATCCCGTACCAGTCGCAAAAGCGAGGTAAAAGTAGTGTGCATCCGTGGTGGATCAATCTGTAAAGCTGGACCTGGAAGATTTATTTTTCTTAAGAAAAATAGCACTATAGGGCGAATGACATACATTGGCTCCAAACCAAATGTGAATATTGCCTTTTTACTCTTTTTTAAAAGGGTAAAAAAGCTTCATTTCCTCCATTTCACCCCCCAAATGCAATGGGGTTGCTATCTAGTTAATGATTAATATATTAGAAGCATTCTCTATTAAACAACTTCCCTTAAACCCTGTCACCCTTTTTAATCTTGAATCTCCTCTATTTCTATGAATAATCAAATTTAACTGATTCCTGCTTTTACAAAGAATAAATAAAAACTCATATTAAAATATCATATTGATTTCTACTAACGAACAGACCTCAAAGTATACATAATATTTTATATAATATTTATATCTACCATGCACCAAAATAGATGGCTTTCAAAATTGTAATTAATATATTTGTAAGCTTTTAATAAATGTGTCCTTTTGAAAATAAAAGATGTAAGAGTAATTTGGATGTTCTTTCACGAAATCAAGAAAAGCTACATGAGGATAAGGTACTGAATTTTTTGAGGGAATATAAGCCATAACTATTACTTTAAACCAATTTTTCAAGATGAAAGTATTACTGAAAATGTTATATCATAACTAAAACTATTTTCCGTAATTTCTATAGTAACTATTTTGATCAGATCGATTATGGCTTAATATTTGAGCCACATATGCGTTTTGCAGGAAGTCACGTCTACGTTTCATTAATTTTTCAAATGTAAATTTATGTTCATAAACTGGGTGACCGTCAGAACCTGTTACAGTTACTAAATTAGGATATCTAGTTCCATCTGATTTAAATTTCCAACCTTTAAACTCCTTTTTTATCACAAGTGGATTATGTGGTTTATATAAATCTCCATTTTTATCAGGCACTTCTATATTTACCAGTCTCATAATTGATTGGCAGAGTTCTCTTTTTGACATGTTTGGTGTTACTTCTTTTTCATAAAATTCTAGTGTTGAGGACCTGAATGCATGGAATCCTTTGAAGTCGATACCTGCTTTTTTACATGCAGCCCTCACCGTCTTTTCAAGCTCGTATCTACTCAATCTAGATCCCCAAATTTCATCGCTTTCCTTAAAAACACCGGTAGACCAAATTTTTTGTAGATTATTTCGTAGACCAATATCTCGCATCTCTGCTAACTGAGGTCTTCCGTTTTTCATCATGTCTTTTCGACTCCAATTAGCTATTTCGGGAATTTTTCCATTTTCCAGAACATCTTGCCAACGGCTTTTCATAAATGTTTCAAATCTCGAGCTAGTATATGTAAAGTATTGTATAGCTGTCTGAGCATAAGGATCATACTTTAATTCATCAATAAGCTTTCTTGCTTGTTCTAAAGTATATCCATATTCCCCATCGGTTTTACCCTTAGATCTAGTCCTTTGCTCTTTTGTTAGTGTAGGAGCTATCTTATAATGTTCCTCCCTAATTAACCTTCTATGGCTTTTTACTCCTATCTTAACTGTGGATTCAGCCATCTTAGCAATACATGTCCTATATTGATCCACAGTTTTTGCACTACAACCGTTATCAAGCTTTGTTTGTAAAAATTCAGTCACATGATAATGTTTAATATCTTTTACGTTCTGAACTTCTTTTGTTTTGCTATTAGCACTATTTCTATTTTCCTCATCTTTGATTATGATGAATTTAATCAGCTGCCTAGCAGTAGCTTTTACAGCATCAAATCTGCTATCGCTCCATATTCCATCTGCATGGTTATTCGTTTTTCCTTTTTGCCCTTTGACCTTTTCAGTAACACCAGGAGGTCGCTTAGAAATGTCTGTCATATCATTATTAATAATTGCTTTATTAATATTTTCGATCATACGAAAATATTTTTTCCTCATCCTTGCATTCCAGCCATTTTCATTACTTATCCCGAGCTTTTTCCAACTTTGTTTGTCCGATTTTTGATATGTTTTTTTCTCCCTCTTATTTACAGAACTTAGTAATTTATCTAACTCTTTATCCATGTGATTCACCTCCTCGCATATTTTTTTCTAAATTATAATTATATTTGGTGAAAATTCAATTTATTTATCGATTCTTTATATTCAAATTTCAATAGTAACAAAGCGGTTAGATTGAAGGGACTTGACTAACATGATCAATAAAATTCTTGAAAGTAAATTAAAATTATTTTTGTTTATAATAGTCACCTTTTCTTGTATTATTTACCACTGTTCAAATTAAATAACTATTTAAAGTGTATATAAAGAAGCTAAAAAGTTATATTCCAAAATGACTATCTCATAGGAGATTTTAGTGTAATATAATTTGAAAACAATTAATCCAACTAATAAATAAAGAAAAAGCCCTAAATGAAATGTACTTTACCGTTAGGTGAAGTTTTTACATTTAAGGCTTTTTCTTTAATCGGAAAAATTCTTCGCTAAGAGTGAAAAGTACCTTAGCATTTGAACTTTGCATTTTCCTCAATCTACCCCTATTTTTAAACGTTATTTAGTTTATCAATTAGTTGCGTGATGGATGGAGAAAACCACGAATAATTTTTTATATTTGTTATGTCCTTACCTTCAAGGATATCTCTGGCATATACATTTGGGTGCATATCTCCACCAGATAGAAGATGTATCTGTTCCTTTGGATTTGGAAGGTAATTTCCAATAACCTTAAAGTATTTATCAAGATATTCTTTTAATAAATATCGATTTTCTGACTTCAGAATATCCTTATTTGAAATATTGTGATTTAGCATTTTCCTTATATGCTGGTTATCTATACCATTTGCCCATGAAATGACGAGAAAATAAACCTTTGAATCGGGAATACCAAGTTTCATTGCTTCCGAT
The DNA here is from genome assembly GCF_044803185.1 of Mesobacillus maritimus. GTDB lineage: Bacteria > Bacillota > Bacilli > Bacillales > Cytobacillaceae > Mesobacillus_B > Mesobacillus_B maritimus_B. The sequence continues at coordinate 1,170,615 of NZ_CP085225.1, read as the reverse complement.
AAAATGTCAGCTATTCCGTTTCTTTCCGTTATCCATCTTTCTCCCCTGTACCCATAGCCAAGGTCTGTATAAATGCGTAATAACGCTTTTGCCTTACCATCCTTTTTTATGGCAAGAACACCTCCTTTATGAATGCTAATTTCACAATTACTTACATGTTCTAAAAGGAAGTTAATTTGTGAATTTACTAGCTGTTCAGCCACAATAACACTTGATTTTCTTTGTAAATCATTTTCTTTAACCCGGATCGCTTCATGAAAATAGACTTTTGTTATTTCTTTAAAGAATGCTTCTTCTAAAGATGTCGAAGGACTATCTAATTCTTCAATAGGACTAATTTCTGTTTGGGGTACTTCTACTTTTTTGTTTTGATTAACCATTGAACTGTTCATTACCGTTAGGTTTTTCACGAGAATGTCAAGAGAATCTGCTACTCTTTTCACCTGAACTACTAATTCTTTAATATCGCTCATTTTTCGTCCCCCTTAAATTAACCTAGTTAATAAACATTAACCTGTGTAAATATAGTTATAATGGAATTTTCAGGTAATGTCAATGGTTAATTATAATTCACCTGGATTAACTTACATTAACATAAGACAATTTAACATGAATTAGAGGGGTGTTTAACTTTATAAGATGCAAACCAAATGCGCTGGTGACGTTCTGCCGTCCCCAGACCCCTCCCAGTGGTTTAGCTTAGAAACAATCAGAACCTTCCCAGGTTCCGAACCTCCAGGGCTTGAAACGTTTCGCCGTTTCAAGACATTCACGAAGGGGACTAAGTTCTTGCAAGATTGAAAAATTCTAAGGAATTTTTCTCCTTGCAATCACTAAGTACCTCTCAACATCAATTCACTTTGTCGTTTCACTTCTTTGTGAATGGATGTTGAGAGGTAACGCAAAGTATAATTTCCACATCGGAAAATTAGTTCGAACATACGTGGTTCCTAGCATTCTTATTTTTTTGCCATCCACTTCAGCTGACAAAACCCTTCGGTTATTTTGTCAGCAAAGCGCCTGTCAAAAAAATACTGCACAAAAATTGTGCATGAAAAAGGACATGTTTTTTTACATGTTTTTTTCAATAATCCCCCATTATCACTTCTAAAAAGCGATTGTGCAGGAATGCACGAAAGGCGTCAGAGATTATCTGCGCATGTGATTGAGAAATTAATTGAAATAATAATTTTCCATTTTGATAAATTACTTTTTTATTCTTTCGTTTTAAATTATCTGAGCTTGGGGCTGTTTTAGCTGTGGGCTCCTACGTTCTGGTAGTTGATAATGAAAAACTACAAAACCCCTCCTATTTTTTTTTGTTAAATTTGGATTTCAACAAACATTCATTGGGATTGAATAAATTTTAATTAATTTTGAAACGGAAGGTTTTTATTCTGAATTGGGATTTCAGAAATTCTCTCACTGGTTGAGAGATAAAAAGTACAATTGTACTGAAATAGGATTTCAGTCCGATTTGTTTAATGTGTATAAACACACGACTTCTTTAATAACCCTGAGCAATTTTTATGATCACCTTATAGGTAGCCACATGGGACTTACTTTCTTAGTTACTGCCTAGGGCTACAAAATGGTCGTGCTTCTTATATCCATTGGGATTGGATAAAGTTCCGTTTTTTGTACGAAACGTATTTTTTTATACACTTTAATTTTAATATAGGGACTAACAAATTGTGGAAAAAATATATTTTTATAGTAAAATGTGTCAAATTGAGGGGGTGTTTTTTTGAATTATAAAAAAATAGATGAGCTTATTTCTGAGTCATTAAAATATACAGACCTTGAAATACGTCAAAGCGAACTTGGTTTGGTGTATCGCCCAAACCATGAAGAAAGTGATAAAAATGGCTATTTAAGAATTAAAAATATAGAAGATTATCCTGAATTTAATAGAGAGATTGTTTCTCCTAAAGTAGGTGTTGGTCATATTGACCCACTCACAGGAGATAGATTGCGCCATGTTGAATTTTTGCAATATGATGAAGAAGAAATCTTCGGTAAAAAAATGCCCGAAAATGGTTATAAATATTCCAAGATCATAGTTGAACCTCAACCAATGGGATTAAACAACATCACACACGAATTCGGTGTTAAAGGGAAAAGTACAGATTTTAGATTTACTAGACCAATAATTCCACAAAGAGACCAATACATATTTATGTATTTGTTCGATGAAAACGATCAAGAAGGTGGTTATTATGTTCGAATAAATCCAAAGGCAAAAAACAATACAGTTATGAAAGAGTTGGCACAACTTTATAATAAACGACTTGAAAAAAGCCTACATGTTAAAGTCACTCTCAATGGATTTTTAAAAAACTTTCGATTAAAAATATTACCATCTTATTGGATAGAAAAAAGTAAGATTGGTACTATTATATCTTATAGTTTTCACCCAAGTATTGATTTTAAAATTAATGGAGCATCAAGTCTTAGTGATATAGAAAAATTTTTATTGAGAACAAAAGACTTTTTAATAGATTGTATTCGTTACATTCAATCCATGCTGATTATTAGAAAGATTTCGTTGAATGAATATGAAATCATTCTTAATGAATTAAAAAACACCCAAGAAATTTTTAGTGAAGCTGAAAAAACATTGCATAATTCAATTTCAAATTACGGAAGAGATGCTTCATTTAATATAAATGAACATGATTGGTTTATTGATACAAATGATGATATTCATGAAAAGGTTTCATTATATCAAATGAAAAAGCCTCCTGGACCGATCCAAACTTTAAAGAATAAGTTATCCAGAATGCTGACTCCACGGCAGGAGCAATTTTCTGATATAAAGAATTCCAATTTTGATGACGGTTTCCTATTTATCGATACAGAAAACAAAACAAAAGTCCGTAATATTGGGGAAATTATCCGATCCCAATATTTATATTCAGGAATTGGGAAACAAGAGATTGAAATAGATATAGATAATTATATTTTCGACAAAGCAAAAGAGAAAAGAGATCAATAAATTCCAGGGAGTTAAAGGAAAATTAATGTATTTATTATTAATTTACATCATCTAAAAGAAGTATTTATTTATTTACAGAGCCGTTTTAAAAGTTGTGAATGAAACTTTTAGTCGGCTTTTTTCTTCAAATTTTATTATTTTAGTCATCTAACCAATCTTTCGTTATCCTATCGTTTTCGTCGGGTAATTGAACACCCAATTCCTCAAGAAAATTATTTAAATCATCGTTAGCTTCGTGTAAAGAGCCGCGATCGTGAAAATGGACAGCTGCATGGATATTATATTTAATTCGTTTTAATTTTTTAATGATAGTTTCATTCTCCATTTTCGTCCTCCTTCAATTTATCGATTAATTCCCACAGCATATTTTCTGTATGTTCCAAGTACCCTTTGATTTTGTATTGTTTGTAGCAAAGAAGGTGAACCTGAATCGCTTCGAGTTTCTTAAATATTTCTTCTTTGTCCATTTTCCTCCCCCTTGAATAATCTCTTGTAGTTACGAATAAGATAATCCCTTATGTATTCTTCTTTTATCTCAGGTGTTTTCCCGATTAAAGACTCTGCTTCTTCACTGTTCGCCTCCTTCAAAATGAAAGGTAGCATTGTCGTTTTAAAAAATTCCGTATTCATTAAATCATCAACTAGATTTTTGATTAATTTTTCGTTCATTTACCGTTCTCCTTCGCTAAATATTCCTTCAATATCTCAACAGCTCTCTTACTACCGAAGGCTATGTCAGCAAATTCAATTAATTTCTTCATTTGTCCTTCAAAATCTTCTTTCATTTCGTACTTTAAAAGCATTTCGCAGTATATGCGTATTTCGCGAACATTTTCCAACCAGTGTTCGTAATCATCTTCAAGGCGTTTTATTACGACTTCCAGCATGATTTTCTCTCTTCCATTTTCGGTCATCATTTACCTCTGAAATGTAAACATCTTGAATTTACGCCATTAAGAGTGGAAATCACGTTGAAATTCCTCACAAGTTTGTTTAAATTCGTTGATAAGTTTTTTATATTCCTGTTTCATTTGTCATTCTCCTTTTTTGGGTATTTGCGACTAAGTAATTCGTTAAAATCCGTAAAATTTCCTGAGAGTAGGTCTTTAACGAACCCTTCCTCAACCATTCCTTTATCGACCATATCCCTATAAATTTGTGCTGTTTCTTTAATGTCATCGTCCTTTTTCTCGCTCATTTTCACCATCCTTTTGCTTTTTCTCGTTATAATGTTCAATAATCGATTTCCCTTCAGGCAATTCAATCCACTGGTCTTCTGGAAGTCCTTCTGCACGTTTGATGATTCCTTTGTTCGTTAAATGCTCTAGGAGTGGTTTGTCTTCGGAAATTATTTTTATTTTATCGTCCTTCGAGAGTTTGTTATTCATGGATTGCTTGTGTCGATTAATTTTCTTTTGTATATCTTCATCGCGCTTTACCACTTAATTTCATCACCCCTTTCGATTCGACCATCAGGGTACTCTTTAACTGTCTCTCCGTTCTCAAAATAGAGGATGAAAAGTGATTTTTTCTTCATCTCTTCTGTTAGCTCGCCTCTAAAACCGACCAACTTGAACTCAATTTTGTCATCACTCATTTTCATCACCCGGTTTCTTTCGAATATGTTGATAGCACAGTTTTTTTAAATCATTAATAAAATTATCTTTATCGAGTTCGAAATCGTAATCTTTTAAGCGTGTTGCTAAATTTTCACCTAGCTTTTCTGAAGCTTGAATAACAGCTTCCCTCATTCTAATTTGTTGTTGCGCTATGTAATATTTAGGAGTGCCAAATTCAATTTCTTCTATTTCGAACGGAGATAAACAATAAGTTTTTCGTTTTGTTACATATTCCATCTCTTCAGTGTCTGCGACGTACAGATACAGCTCTTGAACAGAGTTTAATTTATCTTCGTAAACCCTAGCATCATCTGGATCTTCAAATACTTTACCTTCAACAAAATGACCGCGAACATCTTCGCCACGAACAACAAAGACCTTTTTACGTTCACTCATTTTCATCACGCACCTTTTTAATTCGACCATCGGGATACTCTTTTACAACATCACCATCATCGTCCATATAAATGATATAAGTACCGTTTTTCTTGGCTTCTTCCATTAGTCGAGGTTTAATCGTTCTAAGGTGATTTTCGAAGTCATCAAATAACTCCTGTGGTATCTTAGGTTTATCATCACTAATTTTCATCACGCACCTTTATGGTTCGACCATCGGGATATTCTCTAACAACACAACCATTGTCATCCATATAAACAATATAAGTGCCTTTCTTACGCGCTTCTTCCCTAGCGTAATCCGGCATTTTACGGAGGATTTTTTCTATTTCATCGTCAACCATTAGTCCAACTCCCAAGCATTTCGTTTAATATCGTGTACAACCCATTTAACACTAGAAAATTCCGCACTTACAGAACCACTTAGTTGTATGAAATTATCTAATTCAGCATCCACATTTTCACCTTTTCGTTTTAGTCCTTTAAGGTGTTCGATATAATCATGCGTTGACATTAAAAAAGCGTTAAGATTATTGGTAAATGAAATATATTTCGGTTCATTCTGATTCATTTTTATCCCTCTCCAACTCTTCGATAAATTCATCGAGCATCTTCATCGCTAATTCCTTATCGACTAGCATCGTTAGTTTAATTAGGTTTAGATTGAAAGCAACTTTATCTTTGAAACTTTTTAATTCGAAATTCTTATTCATTTTATTACGTCCAGTAGTAGATCAGTTAGAACATATAAAGCAGCTAAAACAAGGATGAAATTCGAAACAACACTTTCCCATCTCGCTTTAGTCAATTCAACTGCTGATACCTTTGTCCGTACTTTAGATTTTCGGTATTCTTTTATCGAATGAATGAAATAAGAAAGGGAACCGATCACTAAAATAATTGTTGAAAACATATGGAAACTTAGTAATTCACCCATAAAAATCACCTCGTTTTTGGGGTGGTAAAATAGTATAAAAAACAAATTGCTGAAAAGGAATACCAAGCTAAAATAAATCCATCAAAACCAAACATTACATGCGTAATAATGGCAGCAAGAATCGCCCAAATACCTACAACACCGGAAAGATTCCTAAGTTCTTTTTCTTTCCAAATTTGAAAACGATAACGGAGATTATATAAGTTGATGTCTACCTCTTCATCATATGATCCCTCTTCATTATCGACCTCTAAAAACTCTCTCATGAATTTTTTAAATTCTTGAATCAGCATCACATTTTCCCCACCTTTATAAATATTAATATTCTAATTGGTCTTTATCTTAATTGTTTTCTCAAAATAATTGACAATAACGTGCTAAAATGGTTAGGACGATAACAATACTATTAGTAAGATTTTTTGGTAAAATTATTACATATAGTATTTACCAATAAGTCTAATTGGATAATTATTGGAATGAAAGTGTCTATTTTTAGTTACTGTTAGTCAGGAGATGATAAATATCGAAAAAAATCTTAAAGAGCGAATAGGGGAAAAACTTAGTTCATTAAGAAGGGCTAAAAAACTAACAACAAAACAACTTAGTGATATGATTGGGATTAATGGAAAAGACCCAAGCCCTTCTTATATCACTCAAATCGAAAAAGGACAAAAAACACCAAGCCTTGAGACAGCACTTAAACTAAGTCACTTTTTTGAAATATCACTCGATGAATTAGTCAATCCAAATTACTCTTATGAACATATACCAAAAATAATCTTAAATTTTAAGAAAGAAGGACAACAATTAATATTAGGAATATCACGTATTTTCAATCGAAAATTAGCTTGGACTATAAAATATGATAAAAAAAATAAACATATTATTGAAGTCTTGTATGAATACACAAATCAAAAAGAGTTGATAGAATCACAAATTCAAAATTTCGCACACATACTAAAATCAGAAGTAGAATTAAAATCCAACTCTAAAATTTATTTTGTGGAGCTCGGTTCATTTCAAAATTCAAGTAACCAAGGTGTACAATACGATTTAATTGAAGACATATTAAAAAAATTCACTGTAAATGTGTTCTCCTCACAGGAAACAATTGTGATCACATTAGATGAAATCGAAAGCCTTCTTTCTAATGCATTTATGTATAGTGATTCAAATGGGGAAGTAATGTTAACTGAGGAGCAAATATCGCTAATTTTGAGTGAGTTAAATTCTTACAGAAAACTTAAATATGGTGTAAAAGGTCCTATATTAATGCAATTGGCTCCGCTTTGTTCTATATTAATGAATTTACTCGTAATTGAAGAAAATTTTATGGAACAGATGAAAAAAGAAGAAACTTCTATAACTAAAAATTCATATATACAGCAAACTTTGGATTTTTAATGTTTAAATAATGGTAAAAACAAAGGACCCTGTGGATAACGGGTTCCGTTTCCTATCACAAAACCCGAAAATGCAATCGAAAATGTAGCTTAATTTGTACTGCCTTTTGTATACGTTTTTGCAATAAAAAATAAATGGCTCAGTTCACACTGAGCCTATTTTTAATATCCATTTTTGGAGATGTTTATTCAACTAACGCCCCCATTAATTGAATTAGCATAAACGTTATTTAAGTAAGTTCTGAACAAATTTCATTTTCCAAATTCCATATCCTAATAAAGCACCAATCATATTTAGGATAAAATCATCAACATCAAAACTTCCTCTTCTTGAAACAATTTGTACGGTTTCAAGAAAGAATAATACTACAATCATAGAAATAATAAATATGCCTACTTTGCTTATTCTTTTAATGAAAAATGGTAGATAAATACCCATTGGTAAAAACATAAATAAATTACCACCAAGGTTTTTTATAGGTATATCCGCATTCATGCTACCGTCAAACATTGCTTGAACATATGTACTAATAGTTTTAAATGGAACAAAGTTCGAAGAGGCTTTAATATATTCTATCAACGAAAGGTCTGAAAATATTCCACCTCTATGTCCCAAAAACATAAGAACCACTAAAGCAAGAAAATAAAATATAAAACTAATTCTAAGGACTACCTTTATTATCTTTTTCATATCTCTCCCCACTTATCTTTACTCACCCGTTAGCGTGAGTAATTTCTTCACAAACTTCATTTCAGTTTAACATATATATCCAATAAAAGTGTGCTTTCTAAGCATTTTTGTATGCCATTTTGTATATCAAATTGTTGGATAAATTGTCGGGGTACAACAGCCATTGTACCCCGACAATTTGAGGTACATTTTACTATACAAATTTTTATGAAATATCAACAATAATGGCATTAAATCAATAAAAAACGAGTGGCAAATTCATATACAAATCGCCACTCAATTTAACTTATATTTTTAATGTTTGTGATAGGGAACGGAACCCGTTACCCTGTGGAGGTCCTTGTTTTAGTTTTCTTATTTAATTAACACTCTGTTTTCACAACAGGAACTACCGCATCACAACTTCTTGTTCAACTCTTGCCCCGTTCGTAATATAAGGTTAGCCAGATTTGCATTTGGCAGAGAAAAAATACACAAAGTTGCAAATGCAAAAATATTGCAACTTGGCATCGAGTCTTTGGGCAATACTCTATTAGCCCAAGAAACCAGCAGCATAGGACTTGGCTTTGCCATGAATCCTAGCATGTCCACCTCTCCATGATTAGTGTTTCTGGCATTTAAATAATGCATATTCTGGCAGTATGTTCATTAAACATTTTGAATCATTACTCAAGGCAGGATTATATAGAGGTTTATATTTATACACAATAGCCTAGCTATGCCTATTGTATTAACGGGGCAGTTTAGTGCAACAAGGCTAAGACCATCTCATTTAAATAATTTCCTGTTATTGGGGGAATATATAAATACTTATTTTAAAGGATGGTCTTATGTATATTTTAATTAATATTTTATATATGTTAGCAGCGTTTAAATGGGGGGATTGGACGAATTGGAAACTGTATTATCCGACAATACTCTTCTTCATCATTGGAGATTTTTTATACAACTTTCTCCTCTATAAAAAATCAATGTGGTTGTTTCATGATTTAATCTTACCTAACCATACAACTATTACAATTTTAGCTATGGTCGTATCCTACTCTGCAACCGTATTAATATACTTAGGGCGGTTCCCTGAAGGATGGAAAAAACGGTCATTATGGTTTTTGTTATGGGTAGGAATATATTTATGTGCAGAGTATTTTAACAGTAAGTTTGGGTTTATTTCATACCATAATGGTTGGAATATTTGGTGGTCTGTGTTATTTACAGGTATTATTTTCTTTATCTTGCCTATTCATCACAAAAGACCTTTGTTAGCTTGGCTATTATCAATAATAATTATAGTATCGTTGTTAAGCATCTTTGATGTGAAAATTAGTGAAATGAAATAAAGCTTAAGTTGAGAAATAAGGATTATTGAGGCGACCTTTTTTTATTATGAAAGCAAAGATTGTGAATAAATGTACTTAAACTATAGGGGGCGTTAATGGAATAAGCATATGTATTTAATAAAGGCTGAATATACAAGATTTTATGCATTTCTTGTATATTCAGCCTTATTTTCCATTCAAAAAATGTACTGCCATTAGCAACATTTCTTAATTGCCAAAACAATGATTAGAGTTCTTATTATTTTACAAACAATATTCCACTTTCATCTGACCAACCAAACACAGTTTCTTCAGAAAACTCCACAGTCGAATTCTGATAATGCCATATTGCTCCCCAATGTGTTACTTCATCAGGTGTACCCATAACATTGACCACTTCATCCTTAGTAGATCCTTTTGTAAAAGGAATAGCTCCTTCTCTTTTAGTTCCAACTGATACTTTCAAAACACCACTATAATTAGACCAACCCGCTACCAACCCATTCTCATCGAATTCTATAGATGAATCTATATACCGCCAAGATGAAACATACCCAAACTCTTCGATTTCGTCTGGATCTCCCATTACATTTAATACATCATCCTTAGTTGAACCTAGTGTGAAAAAAGAATCAGTATCTACTGAAGTGTATAATGAATTAGCAGCAGGAATCTCTGAATCGTCAGATTGCTTTTGAGTATATATGTCCTCTGATGAATCTTGAGTATCTAACCCCATATCCGAATCAGTTTCTAAAGAATGATTAGATTGGTTTTGTTCTTTGGTTTCTGTTTTAGCAGGCTCAGCTATATCATTTTTTATCAACGGAGACAATATTGATAGAAGCATAGCAGCAGAAACAACAAATAAAAACGGCTTCCAGTGAAACCTAATGAACCACCGAGGTCTTTCATTTTTTGTAGTGTATGTGCTATGGTTTACCATTTGTGAAGATTTTATATTATAATCATATCTTCTTTGGTAATATTCATATTTTTCATTGTAGGCATTTCTTTGTTGTTCATCCGATAGCACATCATTTGCCTCTTTGAGCTGCTTAAAGACTTCTGGGTCTCCACCCACATCTGGATGGTGTATTTTAACTTTTGTTCGATAAGCCTTTTTTATATCCTCAGACGTACAAGTAGAAGACAGTCCTAGAACACGATAATAATCAATAAACCCATCAAAATATCCGAGAATTAGAAACGGGTTACCAAAGGGGGAGAATTCCTCTTTGAAAATTTGCTGATAAATCCATCCTGAAATTCTTAATTGTGCATTTTGTAAAAGAACTAAAGTTAATAGGTTAAGATAATCCTCTTGTTCTTTTGGATTAACATTTTTCTGTCGCCATTCTTCAAGTTTCGGTAAATAAATATATGTAAATTCATGAAAAAGGATATTTATTTTTTCATTTATATCGCTTTGTTGGTAGGTTTGAAAAAGATGCACGAGTCTATTGTTTAATTCATTTCTTGCCTCCGTACTTTTCCATAAGTTGCTTTTAAGCGTTTTGTCGTTTTTGAGAAACCAGGATGTAATTTTCGGAATGGAATCTATTCCTTTATAGCTTGGTCTCCCCATATATAAACCTCCTAAATTTACTAAAAACTAATTTTAAAGTGTATTTTAAATTAATTTTTATCTAACGCTAAACTTATTCCTAATAAGATGATAGTTATTAGATCAAAAATCACCCATACATCTTTTGATAAATATATTGGAAAGATTGGGTTAAATAGTATAACTATACCTAAATATAGATATTCAAAACCAATTTTATTGATCTTTTTAAAGGATTGAATAGTTAAAATAATAGATATGATAAAAACAAAAACTCTTAAAAATTCATAGTATGAATATGGCTGATTTAAGATACCTAATAAAATCAAAGCCATTAAAATAATGCGACCCATTAAATAAAACTTCAATTTAAATTCGCCCTTTCTAGCCTAGATGACCGTTGTTATAAGCGTTTACAAGTAGGTACAATAAATTCAGTATGAGTCCAGTAATCCCCATCCATAATCCACTATGATTTTCTTTATCGAATTTAACTAAACCAACAATTGAAATGATTAAACCAAACAGCGGGATAATTCCAATAAATGATAAAAAAATGGATGCAACACCAATCCAAAATCCCCTTTTACACCAGATATTCTTTTCTTTTGGATAATTTTTAAATAATGAATCTGCTTTAATTTGGTTACTCACGATTTTCAAGACATCCTTTTTGCTTAGATTTATAAACATTAGAATTTATTGCTTGTATGTATAGTCATTGGAGATCCCTTGACTTTCCATTATAACTTCCACCCTACCAAAGTAATACGCAAGACTTGTAATAAGAACAATCACAGGGACAGTAATTGTCGCTAATATTCCAAATCCAACCCAGTATAAAATTAAAGTTACAGTAGATGTCATAAAAAACATGAGGGGGAAATCATTATGATAGCTTTGTATAAACAATGACCAAATTACTGATAAACCAATGTATAACCACAAGTTAGCACCGGTTTCTTGTAAAAAATATGCAGTAACGATAAAAATCATTATTGCATTCAGTGTCCCAATCATCACATTTTTAGTAACTAATGAGAATACGAATTTTTTAGGAAATAGAGTAACCCGTTCATCAAAATTATCACCCTTAAACCCTGTTAATACTCCATAGAAACCAAAAATAAAAAAGGCTTCAATTACTGCAGCTACATACTTAAATAACCAACCACTAATAATACCTATCCCAACATAATAAATAAAATTCAGCATTTTTATCCCCCATTCCCTAATTCCCTCTAGTAAAATTTTCTTATATATTTCATTATATTTCAACAATATTCAATTAAAATTGGTTTAAATTTAAGGTCATAGTACCCCTAAAATGATCATATTGCTCCTCCCTCTACATACTAATAAATAAGAGGTGGAATATGAAATTTAATTGCTATAAGAATGGAAAAGATTATTCTCAAATGAGTAAGGAAGAATTATTAAAAGTCATTGAAGGGCTTGAGGAGGAGATTTGGGGTTTACGCGAAGAATTAAGTCAAATGGGACACCAGAGATACATGGAAAAATCCGATTTTGAGAAAAGAGAAAAAGAACGGGAATTTTCAGAGCATTTTCCGTTCTTTAAGAATAAGTTCTTTGGTGAAAAATAAATTTGCGTAAAAAACTCGTGCCGGTGGATTACGAGTTTTTTGTGTTATGGACGGTGAACAAAACTTAAATTTTATTTTATTAAATGTGGATAATTCATTTAAGTTTTGAAGCATATAAAGGTCATTCAAAAAAGCTCCCGCTTAATATTTCTTGGAAATTTGGACACCTCCTGTGTTTTGAAAACAATCCAACATTTGGACACCTACTCTGTTTTTGACAAACCCAATCCAATGTTTGGGCACCTACTCTGTTTTGACAAACCCAGTCCAATGTTTGGACACCTACTCTGTTTTTGACAAACCCAATCCAATGTTTGGACACCTACTCTGTTTTTGACAAACCCAGTCCAATGTTTGGACACCTACCTTGTTTTTGACAAACCCCAATCCAATGTTTGGACACCTACTCTGTTTTTGACAAACACAATCCAATGTTTGGACACCTACTCTGTTTTTGACAAACACAATCCAATGTTTGGACACCTACTCTATTTTTGACAAACCCAATCGAATGTTTGGACACCTACTCTGTTTTTGACAAACACAATCCAATGTTTGGACACCTACTCTGTTTTTGACAAACACAATCCAATGTTTGGACACTATTTCTATTTTGATATGCACAATCAAACCTTTTTGACATTCCTTAAATTAACTTAATAAGTCTTTTATATATTTTTAAACAGCCTCTAATAAACGAATATTATTAATAATAGAGAAATAAATAGTTCGTGTTTAGTCCATTTTGGAATAAAGGGTTGTCAAAAATACCCTCCATAGAAAATTTTTTAAAATATTTTTTTAAAATGTTTTTGTTGTTTTTCATATATTTTTCATAGAAATATCCAACGGTCTTATTTTTGAGTAATTTTATTTAATTATTTACTGCAAATATAACTTTTGAAAACAATCAAAAACATATGTTTTATATTAAAATATTTACCTTTTATATCAATGTTCGTATCTACTATTCTCGTGTATAAAATTTTTAAATACCTGTTAAAACTTAAGGTGTGAAAATTAGGAGGTGGAAAAATGGACTACAAAATTCAAATGAATTAGCTAAATGCTCAGAACAAATTTTATTTTTTACCTTTAGGTGGTGTAAAAAAATATTTAAGTTAATATTGGATGGTTTTATGGGAGTTACGATTAAAAAAGGGTTACCCCAGATTCCAGCTGTTTAGTAACCCCTTTTGGTTGAGAGTAAAAAGCTCCCAATTACAATCATTATAATTAATATTTTCCTCCACCTCAATTAGTTAATAATGAAAGGATTGAAAAAATGAAAGTTTCACTTGCATTAATGCCATCATATCATCCAAAGGAACTTGACAATGCTTTCGAGGAATATCTTCGAGTCAAAAAAATCCAAAAAAAGTTTAAAGAACGAACAATTAAGGATCATAAGACCCATTTTGAATACTTTAAAAGGTATCTTCATCAAACAGGACAGAACATTACGTTTGTGCATGAGGTGGATGATGACGTTTGTATTAGATACTGGGAATATATGTATGATAAAGTGAAATGGGACGATCATATCCATATTGGTGAAAACCTTAACGAAAAGAAAATTGGTCTATCCCAGACTACCATCAATCTAAGAACTCGCTCACTGAAAGCACAATTTAATTACTATGTGAAAAAGGGCTATACAGATAGAAATCCATGGCAAGATTTTAATATCAGTAATTTGGATGCAATTCCGCGGTATTGGAGCAAAGCTGAATTGTTAAGATTTTTTGAAGCAATTGATGTTAATACCTTTGAAGGTGAAAGGGACCGTGCTCTTTTTACCTTTCTTTTGGAAACAGGAACTAGAATTGGTGAATGCCTAAAATTGAATGAGTGGGATTTTGACCTTGAGAGTCGTAAAGTTCATTTCCCTGCTGAGATCACAAAAAATGGATCACCACATACAAGCTTTTTGAAAAAGGATATGACTACAATGATGAAACGTTTATTTAAGAAGAATCAAGATATTAAACGAAATTCATTAGGCGGAGTCTTTATTTCATCAAGTGGGAGTAGGCTTAAATATGCTGGTGTGAGGGATGCACTTCTTAAGTATGCAAAAAAGGCGAACATTCCTGATGCACATTTACACCAATTTCGGCACTCCTTTGCAGTACATTATTTGTTAGATGGTGGTGAACAGGCTTCCCTCAAGAAAATTGGCGGTTGGAAAACATTAGACGCATTGAAAATATACCAAGAATTAAAAGATGATGAAGCTAAACAACAACATCAAAAATATTCTCCCACAAATAAACTGTTCGATTAACTTTTATTCGAGGTTAGATATTTATTTATAATGCCCAAGTAAAAATTTTACTTGGGCATTATAATTTATGAAAGTTTTTTTAATCTTTAAGGAGATCATTTACTGGGCTATATTGATGATGCTGACTTTTTATATCTTCACCATTCATTTGAATGTATTTACGAACTATATTCATAGTTGAATGGTCTAAAATACGTTGCAAAGTAAATGCGTCACCACCATTTAGAATGTAAAATTTGGAAAAAGTATGGCGAAATGTATGGGGTGAAACACGTATATCTTTAATCCCAGCTTGTTCACCATATTTTTTTATTCTAGACCTGACCCAGCTTGGATCAATTTTAGTTCCATAATTAGAAAGAAAAATGATATCAATGTCTTCAAAAACACTGTTTTCTTTAATCAAAATACTTAGTGCTTTTGCCGTTTTTTTCGATAACGGGAGAATGCGTGCATTTTTATTCTTAGCTAGATATGCCGGCACTTTAATTACTTTCTGTTCATAATCAAAATCCTTCTTCGTCAAGCCTAAAGCCTCATTACACCGGATCCCTGTGTCCAAAAACAATAACATTAACACGTAGTCTCGAAATCCAGCATAAGTTCGTTGGTTCGGCTGATTTAGAAGGTCTAAAATTTGCTTTTTGGAAAAGGCAGTAATGGTGTCTTGTTCCGTTTTGAGCAATTTAATTCTAGCTGCTGGATTATGTAAGATATGCCCTTCATCTATAAGGAATTTAAAAAAGCACTTTAATGTCCTTAATCGAATATTTACAGTAAAGGGAGAAAGACCTTTTTTATTCGTTCTATCCCTAACTGAGGCTTGAGTATGGTCATCCCAAAGCTGTTTTTCTTTACTCATGTAATAAATATAATCCCGAATGACATCTGTCGATGTATCTTCAACATATTGAATAGAGGGATATTTACATTTTAAAAATGATAAAAAATATCTAAATGTTGTCCGGTGGTCGCTCAAGGTTCTAGGGCGAAGTCCCTCTAGCTCTTTTGCTCTCATAAAGGTTTCAAATAGATCTACCAATAATTTTTTAGAGGTTCTTGAAGTGGATTCTTCTTCTAAAAATACTCGTCTTGATACAGTTTTTTTCCCTTTTCTTTTGTTCTGGTCAGCCATAAAAAAATCCTCCTTAACTTTGTTGGGAATTCCCATACAAGCAAGGAGGTCTCACGGTCATTTTGACATTAGCCCAAACGGTCTATATGTAAAAATAGAGTGCTATCCAGAATTTACCAACACCCTGAAAACACAGTCATATCAATGGTTTTGGCGGGACTGCCTAGGAATCGAACCTAGCAGCGACTGCACGAGCCGCTCGGACGGTTTTGAAGACCGTGGAGGACACCAGTACCCCATCCAGCCCCGTAGTGACAAGTTCTATTATAATTCGACATTCAGTTTTTTTCAACCTTCTTCACTAATTTGTCATAGATTCCCTCACTTGTCTTATCCGCTATGCTGATACTATAATAAAAATAACGAGATTTAGATGAATAAAGGGGATTTAAGATGCTAGACGGATGGTTTATGTGGTTTATCGTATTTTGGTCGGCTGTTATGGTAGGGTTAATGGCGATTGGTGGATTTTTTATGTTTCGGAAGTTTTTGAAGAAGCTCCCGAAGGAAGACGGGAAATCCGATATGGATTGGGAAGAGCATTACGTGAATGAAACAAAGCATCTTTGGCCAGATGATCAAAAGGAATTTCTAGAAGATTTAGTTAGCCCTGTTCCAGAACTATTCCGCGATGTTGCCCGTCAAAAGATCGCAGGAAAAATAGGCGAGCTAGCCTTAAAAGAAAAAGTTTCAATGATTACCCAGGATTTAGTCATCCGCGGTTATATCTTGGCAACCCCAAAACGTGATCATAAATTTTTACGGCAAAAGTTGTCCGAGAGTAAAATCAACATTCAACCTTATGAACATTTATTTTAAGCTGTCTCACAAGAGACAGTTTTTATTTTGTATTCATCGAGAAATTATTGGAAGTCAACCCAAGACATATTACTATAAAAAACGCTTAGAAATTTGTATAATGGTAACTAATTGTATATCAAATGTTTTCTAGGGTTCCGCAACATATTACACCTTGGTCTGGTCCGAGAGAAAACACACAGCCTGTCTGTGTCCACGGAGGGACAAAAGCCCGGGAGATCTGTTACCTAACAGTTCTCTCGGTTTTTTTTGTTTTACCGGGTAATCTAACAACTATAAGGAGTGAATCTTCATGAATCATAACTGGGTTATAGTGTTTATCGCCGCCCTATTTGAAATCTTTTGGGTGATTGGCTTGAAGCATGCGGATAGTATATTAGAATGGGGCGGTACGATTCTCGCCATTATTGTGAGCTTTTACGGGTTAATTATTGCTGGCCGCGGAATCCCGGTAGGAACTGTTTATGCAGTCTTTGTTGGCTTAGGAACAGCCGGAACCACCGCAGCAGACATCCTCTTCTTCGGGGAACCTTTTAAGCTTGAGAAGGTCCTCTTGATTCTTCTTTTACTCGTAGGTGTTATCGGCTTGAAGCTCGTTACAGATGAAAAATCACCTGAGGGGGTGGAGTCCTAATGGCATGGATATCGTTAGTCATTGCTGGAATCTGTGAGATGTCGGGTGTGGCGATGATGAATCAATATACTCAGGACCGTAAATGGCGTTCTCTCCTGCTGCTGATTATTGCCTTTGGTGCAAGCTTTGTATTCCTATCGATGGCAATGGAGACCTTGCCGATGGGAACCGCCTATGCGATTTGGACAGGAATTGGTGCCTCAGGAGGAGCACTGATTGGAATGTTATTTTACGGGGAATCAAAGGACTGGAAACGGATATTGTTTATTGCGATGGTATTGAGTGCTGCGGTTGGTCTGAAGCTGGTTTCTTAATATAAAGGTGACTAGGGGAATGATTCTAGCAAAATGGTTAGTGCTAGAATCACTCCCTTTGTTTTTTCCTCTAATGGACCATCGCACCTCTTTTTTACTTGTTCAGGCAATTAGAGTCCCTCTTTTTTACCATTCCTCCCCTCTTCTACCTGTTCAGCATTAGAGAACTCTGTGAATAAAAAATAACGTATGAACACCGTTCACACGTTATTTCATCAACCTATTCTTTTGTACATACCATTAAAAATCAGACAGTCGTTGGCTTAATCTCACCTTGTAGTTCGCGGTGAAGCTTTTTATATTCGATAAGCATCGCGACACGCCATGGAACAATCATTCCAAACGCTAGGATCCAGAACATGCCACCGAGTTCACCAACATCAATGGTTGCGCTTAAAATCATCTTGGCCACCAGTCGAACCAATAAAAGACCTACTAAGATATACATAAACGCCTTTGAGCGTTTCAGATAAATATCGTTATTCCTGATTTCAAATTTTGACGTCTTAATCAGCAAAATTGAAAACAGCATCCCTATGGCCAGTGCCTCAATAACTTGTAGGAACTCGACCCGAAACATTGGAAACAAGAACATCAATGCTCCTGTACTCATAAAAACAGGTGGCAGAATAATTTTTCTCGCTGATGTAGGTCTTTTCGCTGCCTTCATCCGCACGAACAGTGCAAGAGTTCCCATCCCAATTGCACCTATTGTTGAGAGTAATACATAGTCCATATGTTTCATCCTTTTAAGTAGGTTTACACTATTATTATACAGCAATCTCGTTTTAATTTTAAGAAAGGAAAAGCATATAAGCTTCTCCTCTCAAACCCAATCAGTAAAAAATACGATACTATAGACCTGTAAAGCCTCCAAACAACGGGGATAAGAAAGCAATAATTCTGGTCATCCAATCAAAGTAGAGGACAACCCCCATCACGATCATGATGTAGCCGCCAATTTTCATGATTTTCACATTATTTTTTCGAATCCATTGCATTTTTCCAACGAAGAAACTAAGGATGAAGAATGGAATCGCAAATCCTAAAATATAGGCAATCATGTAGAGCATTCCTGACCCTGGATTAGAACCAGCAAGTAGAATAACTGAGGCAAGAATAGGACCCGTACATGGAGTCCATCCAGCTGCAAACGCCATTCCAATTAGCACGGTACCAAAATAACCCGCAGGACGGTTTTTAAATTCAAATTTCCGGTCTTTCATCAGCCATTTTGGTTGGAAAAGCCCAATAACCATTAACCCAAATAATACGATGAAAATCGCTCCAATTTGCCGAATCAAATCGTTGTACTGACTGAAAATTTGCCCGACAAAAGAAGTGGCAAAGCCAAGTGCAATAAAAATGATGGAAAAACCAACAAGGAAAAACAGTGTATGGAGCATGCTCCGCTTTTGCAGCATCGCATTTTCACTCTTAATCTCACCAACTGACATCCCTGTGATGTACGAAAGAAACGCGGGATAGAGCGGTAAACAGCACGGTGATATGAAGCTTAAGAATCCGGCTCCAAATGCAAGAAGAACGTTAACATCCGTCATTTATAAACATCTCCTGTTTTACATCAATTCGTTATCATTCTAACAAATCCATCAGATAAAAGATACGAATTGGACTGTGAACAATTTAGTAATAATGAAAACCTCGGAATCTCTCGCAATTCGTCGAAAGATTCCTTTTGAATTCTAGTCCATTTTGGCTTATACTAAATTTCGTGCCTTGAAATTTCTTGTATTTTTTTCAATAGATTTACAGATAATAGTTACTATTATTGGAAAGGAAGCTCAATGTCAAAAAACGAACTAGTTAGACTCATTGAAAAGAAACGCTCTGAACTCATCCAAGTTGCGTCTACCAATGGATTAACCTCCTCTGCAGCGATCCGCTATAGCCAAGAGCTTGACCATTTACTAAATACCTACAATCGAAAATACACTCAGACAAGTAAAACCTATTAAAAACAGCTGAAAGCCAAGAAGGCAAGCAGCTGTTTTATTTTTTTTATGAAAGTTTTAGCTCACTACATCCTCTAGTCTTTCAACTGAACCATTCTGCAGCAAATACATCTTATGATAAAGCCCCTTTAAGTTGAGAAGCTCTTGGTGGGTTCCCCGCTCTACAATTTCCCCTTTGTGAAGCACTAGAATTAAATCAGCATCTTGTATGGTTGAGAGACGGTGGGCAATCGCAATCGTCGTTCGCCCCTTACGCATCTTTGCAAGTGCCGTTTGAATCGCTTCCTCTGTCTCTGTATCAATATTCGCAGTTGCTTCGTCTAGGATTAGAATCTTAGGATTGGTTGCAATCGTTCTAGCAAAAGCAATCAACTGACGCTGTCCACTTGAGAACGTTGCTCCCCGTTCTACAACCTCATGATTAAACCCATCGTCTAACTTACTTATAAATGAATCCGCTTGGACAAACTTTGCGGCTTCTTCAATCTCCTCATCCGTAATACCCTCGTTGTGAAGACGGATATTATCCTTCACGCTACCGTAGAAAAGGAATGGGTCCTGAAGAACGAGCCCCATCCGGTCTCTAAGCTCATTGATGGGGTAATCCTTAATGGACACACCATCAATCACAATTTCGCCACGATTGTACTCATAAAAGCGCATCAAGAGATTAATAATCGAGCTTTTGCCACTGCCAGTGTGGCCAACAAGGGCAACTGTTTGACCCGGCAATGCCGTAAATTCAATATTTTTCAAAACATCGCGTTTGCCATCATACGAAAAGCTCAAATTGCGCACTTCAATTTTCCCATCTTTAATCCTTTTTTCACTCACTACAGGCTGTTCTGGTGCGATATCCTCGTCGTCTAAAAGCTTAAATACCCTAGATGCAGCAACAATGGCCTGCTGATACATCGACAACCGCTGCATAATCTGGTTTACCGGCTCAAAGAATCGATCTAGATAATTGATAAATGCATAAAGAACACCAATTTCAACCGGATTTTCAAACGAACTTATCCCAAAATAGCTTAAAACAATAATAAGTGCGAGGATATAGACTAGGTCAATCGCTGGACGTAATAATAGTCCGTCTGCTTTTATATTACGCATGCCCGCCTGATAGTGTTTATCATTGATCTCCCCAAATTCATTACGAAGGCGTTTCTCCTGACGAAATACTTGGATAATCGACATTCCCTGCAACGATTCGCTAAGCTTGGCATTGAGTTGACTAAGACGCTCACGCATATCTAAGTAAAATTTGGAACTAAGCTTTCTGTAAATCACCATAATCATCATAATGAACGGCATGACAATCAAACAGAATAACGCCAATTTCACATTTAGAATAAACATTGCAACCAAAATTCCGATTAGTAAGAACCCGCTTTGAATAAAGGTGGCAATGACAAAAACGAACATATCCTTAATCGCTTCAGTATCGTTTGTTACCCTTGATACAATCGACCCAGCTGGGGTTCTGTCAAAATATCGCAATCCAAGGGATTGTACCTTCGTAAACACATCGACTCGTAGCTGCTGAATAATTTTAAGAGCGACCTCTTGAAATTTATAAAGTTGATAATACGAAACAAACACATTCATGACTTGAATTCCCATATAAGCAATTCCGAGCATCAGTAAGGGCTCATATGGAAAATGTCCAACCGTCAAATAATCATCGATGAATACTTTAATTAAAATCGGTCCAATGACATCCCCAATTGTTGTCAACAATAAAAACCCAAATGCAAATAAAATCGCTTTGATGTGGGGCTTGGTATAAGCCAATAACCTTTTTAACACTGTTCGTTGCTGTTTCGAGTCTAACGGTGTTAGTTTCTCCTCCATACTTTACCCCCCTAACTCGACAATCTCTTCAAGCTGTTGACGCAAATACATATCCTTGTACCATCCATCATACTGCATTAACTGCTCATGAGTGCCACGCTCAACAATCTCACCTTCGTCTAAGACGAGAATCAAATCCGCGTGTTCAATCGCGCTTAGGCGATGGGCGGTAATCAACGTTGTTTTCCCTTCGCGATTGTCTTTTAATGCAGCCAAAATTTCTTCTTCTGTCTTCGCATCTACTGCGGATAGAGAATCATCAAGTATTAAAATCTCCGGGTTCATTAATATTGCCCGAGCAATAGAAATGCGTTGTTTCTGTCCACCCGACAAAGAAACACCACGCTCTCCAACGACCGTTTCATAGCCATTGGTAAAATCAAGAATATCCTCATGAATACGGGCAATTCGAGCAGCTTCATAAATCTGTTCTCGCGGTATATTCGGTTCAGCAAATGCAATATTCTCAGCAACTGTGGCTGAAAATAAGAAATGATCCTGCGGTACGTAGCCAACTGCCTCCCGCAATTTATCAAGTTGATAGTCCGTTAGCACTCGTCCCCCAATGGAAACACTTCCCTCATAGCCTTCAAATTCACGAATCAATAACTTAAGAAGCGAGGTCTTCCCTGCCCCTGTTTTACCGACAATCCCTAGCGTTTGGCCTTGATGTAATGTAAAATCAATCCCTTTTAGCTGTGGGTTTTGTTCACCTGGATAGGAAAACTCATCAAGTTTATAGACAATGTTCCCCTTAGGAACAATTCCAATAGCCCCTTCTTGATCGCGTATTTCAACCTTCTCCCCTAAAAGCGACGTGACTCGGTCAAGTGAAGCACGTCCTCGTTCGACAACATTGAACAAATGTCCGAAGGCTAGCATCGGCCAAATTAATAAACCTAAATAAGTTGTAAACGATACTAGGCTACCGATTGTCATTTCCCCATTCAAAACAAACCTCGAACCAAAGGCAATGGATAAAAAGAAAGAAATTCCAACAATTAAAGAAATAGTCGGATCAAATAAGGCATCAACTTTTGCAACAGAAATATTTTTCTTTACGACATCCTCTGATTGTTTACGAAAATCTTCTATATCTTCTTTTTCCTGGCCAAAGGTTTTAATAACTTTAATCCCGGTAATACTTTCTTGGGACTTATCATTCAAGGTTGAAAAAGCTTCTTGGGCCTTATGAAATCTCAAATGAAGCATTTTTCCATACCAGCCAGTAAGAATGGCCATTAAGGGCATTGGCAATAGGCAAATCAACGTCAATTTCCAACTAATGGTAGTGGCCATTGCAATCACAACAAATCCGCCCGTTGCAAGGGAATCGACCAAAGTAAGAACCCCTACCCCAGCCGTTTGTTGGATCGCTTGGAGGTCGTTTGTGGCATGGGCCATTAAATCTCCTGTTCTCCGCTTTTGATAGAAATTTGGTGACATCTTGGTAAAGTGCTCATAGAGTCGATTTCGCAAAAGCTTGGCTAGCTTTACAGACGAACCAAAAATCATAATTCTCCAGAAGTACCGAAGCACATACATGCCAACCCCAGCAACAATGAGAATCATAATCCATTGTAAAAGTCCCTGCCTCGTAAGCGTTCCCATTTGAATCTCGTCTACAACCATTCCAATTACCCGAGGCGGAATTAGCTGTAAAAAAGCAACAAAAAGAAGCATAAGAATTCCAACTAAATACGCTTTCTTTTCCGCTTTAAAGAACCACATTAAATCTAAAAATGCCTTCATAGTCTTATCCTCCAAGCACGATACTCTCAAGCCTCACTATTTTATCAAATGTTCACAAAATATGGAAGATTAATGTTTCTACAATAATTTTAATTATCTAGACCCTTTTAAAATATATTTGAAAGTTCAGAGTCCCCTTTTAACAATAAAAAGACTGCCCCCAATTGTTAGAATTCCAACAAAGGGGAGCAGTCTATTATCGAGCACTACCTATAGAAAAGAACACTTTTTGATTGCCGATTACTCTTTTACTTTTATTTTTAAGGTCATACTACACTGTCTAGTTTTAGTAGCCTTAGCTTGGCTTTGCCAACCTTATCCTGCTTGAGTTTGCTTATCTAACTCTTCTTGATTTTGGGCGGCTTTTTCTTCTGCTTCCTTCTTCAATTCATCGAATTCAACTGTCATTTCTTCTGGAATATATTCCGCTTTGTTTATATACCGAACAATCACCTTGTAATCGCTAATGATATCAGCGTAGTTCATCTCATTCGTGCTTTCATCTACATAAGATTTTGCTTGAATTTCGTCATGCTTTTTAAGCGCATTAGCCAGATTGTAAAAGTCTTTCTGTGAATCTGAGTCAAATCCGATCGTTTCTTTGATTACCGTTTCATAGTCTCTCGCAAGTAGTAATTCAGTAAATCTTTCATCTTCCTCAGTTGGAGTTCTTACAGTCTGTTCTTCAGAGGCCGTTTCTTCCTCTGAAGCCATTTCTGTATCGGTGGCCTGATTTCCTTCCGGAGTTGCTTGTTCTTCACCAGCATCTTTTGTTCCACAAGCTGTTAATACTAATAATGCAAATAAAATAAGAAATATTGCCTTTTTCATGTAAAAATCTCCTCTTGTCTGTGATCTTGTTTCTACCCTTGTATTAATATGTACGAGAATACAGTACTTTAGGTATAGAAGAATTTTCAATTATCCCAAAACTCCTCCATTAAACGTGAAAAACCACTTTTCTTTGGTTTATTTCAAAGAAAAAGTGGTTTTTTATGATGCTAGAAAGAAGAATGGCATTAGCGATTTTCTTTCTAGCAAATGTAACCAAAAGCACTGGATAACGTGCTCTTTCTATTATTTGCCCTGCTGTTTATTCATTGCTGACATCATTTGATTGATCTTCTTCTGCGATGGTTTCATTCCCATCTGCATCATCATGACTTTTAGCATTTGTTCATTAATTGGCGGATTTTTCTTCAAGTAGTCCATCATATACTTACGAGCAATGAAAAATCCTAGTGCTACACCAGCAGCTAAAGCTAGTATACCTACTAGAACGTAAGTCCACATAATCTTTTTTCCTCCTTCATGTTGTCTACCATACAGTGTACTCGACCAAACGTAATTATACAATATTCGCGAGCATTTTTCTCGATTTTAGACAAATTTTCTTTCTTTGATTGGCTTAAGCCAACCATATCGGCTGCTGTAGATATCGACAGCCATGAAAGAGGTTTCAATTTTACGAAGAACTTCAAAGAAAATGGTTTCCGCCTCTAGACTTCCGTCCGATTCTACCAGAAGAGTGCGATCATTTAAAACCTTTAAAACAGCTTTACTTTGTAATTTATTCGTTCGAAGGAAGTACATTCCTTGTTCTACCTGGAACCCTTTATGCTTGGATAGCTGCTGATAAAGCAATTGATGGATTCGCAGGACTGGTAATGGTTTAGTCAGATACTCAATTTGCCTTGAGATGATGGATTGTAGCTCACCATGTGCAGAGCTATATTCCTTAAATAACTGATAGAACATCCTTTCTCGGCCAACATAATCACTAGCGATTTCATCTTTGATTAAATAAAGTTGATAGGACCTCATCGGATCCCCTCCTCTTTAGACAAGCTTTATTCCATTATAGAAAAATAATGCTTTAGTCTTTGTCTAAAGCTGTTGCGAAAAGGCACTATTTTTGTCAGATTCACAAGATTCATTATAATTTTATAAAAATATCCTGTCCTTTTATGAAAATACAGATGAAAATTCCCTCCTTGTTACATGACAGAACAAAAAAGGGGAATGCTAAAACTAACCAAGGTGACGGTATTACAAGGATTTCCCTATAGAAACGGATGGTTGGAGATGGAAGAGAAAACAAAGATTCGCTTAACAGCTGGAGAGATGTCTGGGTTATGGACCCAATACATCAACGACACATTAGCAACCTGTGTTAACCGTTATTTTCTTGAAAATGTAACCGATGAGGAAGTTCGGCCCGTTATTGAATTTACCTTAGATACTTCAAAGCAAAACCTTAAGCTAATAGGAGAAGTATTTCAAAAAGAACGATTCCCAATACCGATTGGATTTACCGAAGGTGATGTAAACATTAAAGCCCCAAAGCTATTTTCTGATACATTTATGTTAGTATACTTACGGCATTTTTCCATCCTTGCAATGGCGGCAAGTAGCGCTATGTTAGGCGTCGTCACACGTGCTGATGTTGTTGATATTCATAAAAGAGTCTTAGAAAAAAGTGTAGACTTACAGGATAGGACAAGTAAAATCATGTTAGAGCAAGGTACCTATGTTCGACCTCCCTTTATCTCAATTCCGGACAAGGTAGATTTTGTGAAAAAACAGCAATTCTTAACAGGATTTTTTGGAAAGAAGCGCTCTCTTTCCTCGGTTGAAATCACTCATCTGTTTCTTAATATCCAGACAAATTATATTGGAAAAACCTTGATTACTGGCCTAGCACAAGTGGCTGAAAAGGAAGAAGTAAAACAGCTACTACTAAGAGGTAAACAGATGGCTCAAAAGCATGTGGAGATTTTCAGCAAATACCTATTAGATGAAGACCTGCCGGCCCCCATGGGCTGGGATACAGCTATTACAGATACTACCGCGAAGGTATTTTCTGATAAGCTGATTATGTTTCATGTATCAGGGATGATTGCCGCTGGGGTAGGTAACTATGGTGCCGCAATGGCCGCTAGTCCAAGAAGGGATGTTGGGGCTCGCTATGCTTCCTTGGTCCCTGAAATCACCCTTTACGCTGAAGACTGCGCTAACCTAATGATTAAACAAGGCTGGATGGAAGAGCCCCCACAAGCCGATGACCGTGACAGGTTAATAAAAGGCAAACCTTTACCTGATTAAAATAAATCTCTAACCTTTAAGATGCCCCTCTTTTTGAGGGATTTTTACTTTATGCATAAAGAAAAGGAATGAAGACCTTGTCTCCATTCCTTTTCTTATAACTAGTTTTGAATAAGAGCCTTAACACGGGATACGACATTCTCAACTGTAAAGCCGTATTCTTGCATGATTTTTTCACCAGGTGCTGAAGCTCCGAATTGGTCGATAGCAAGGACTTCTCCCTCATCTCCAACATAACGGTGCCAGCCTAATGAAGTACCCATTTCAATACCAAGGCGTTTCTTAACAGATCTCGGAATAACAGATTCCTTGTAATCCTTAGATTGTTGCTCGAAACGATCCCATGATGGCATGCTGATAACAGAAACCTGAATCCCCTCTGAAGCGAGTGCCTCTTGAGCTTTTACTGCAAGGCCAACTTCAGATCCAGATGCAAGCAATAATGCATCAGGGTTATCATTTCCAGCAGGAGAAATCACATATGCACCACGAGAAACACCGTCATATGCATTTTTATCAGTGTCCTTAATTGTAGGTAAGTTCTGGCGCGTTAACACTAGCGCTGTTGGCTTATCCTTGGATTCAACAGCCACTCTCCAAGCTGCTGCTGTTTCATTCCCATCAGCCGGACGGATGACACCTAGATTTGGCATTGCACGTAGTGCTGCTAATTGCTCAACCGGTTCATGTGTAGGTCCATCTTCTCCAACTGCGATACTATCATGTGTAAACACATAGGTTACTGGAAGTCCCATTAATGCTGCTAAGCGAATCGCAGGACGTAAGTAATCGGAGAAGACAAAGAATGTTCCACCAAATACTTTTAACCCACCGTGAAGCGCCATTCCATTCATTGCGGCACCCATCGCAAATTCACGTACCCCAAACCAGATATTGCGTCCTTCAAATGAGCCAGGGAAGAAATCTCCTGAACCTTTGACCATGGTTTTGTTTGAACCTGCTAAGTCAGCAGAGCCACCGATAAAGAAAGGAACAGAATTGGCAACAGCATTTAGTGCTTCTCCAGAGGAAGCACGGCTAGCTAGACTCTTTCCTTCTTCATATACAGGTAGAGATTTTTCCCAACCTTGTGGAAGTTCCCCTTTTGTCGCCGCCTCTAGCTGAGCTGCAAGCTCAGGGTATTCAGACTTATACTTTTCAAAAAGCTCATTCCACTCCTGCTCAGAAGATTGTCCTTTTTCAACAATCTGCTTTTCAAAGTTTTGATAAACTTCTTCCGGCACGTGGAAATCTTCCTCGAACGTCCATTTATACGCTTCTTTTGTCAGTTTTAATTCATCTGCACCTAATGGAGCTCCATGTACATCTGATTTACCAGAAAGATTCGGTGAACCATACCCGATAACTGTTTTCACTTCAATCATCGTTGGACGATCTAGATCACTCTTCGCTTCTTCAAGCGCTTTTGCGATTTCTTCTAAATTGTTTCCATCTTCAACGCGGACATATTGCCAGCCGTAAGCCTTAAAGCGACCTTCGATACTTTCGGAGAAGGATTTATCTAAATCTCCGTCTAGTGAAATATCATTGGAATCATATAAAACAACTAATCGACCAAGCTTTAGATGAGCCGCTAGAGAAGCTGCTTCCGCTGAAACACCCTCCATTAAATCGCCGTCTCCACAGATGCTATATGTAAAGTGGTTCACAATTTCATATTGGTCTTTGTTATAAACCGCTGCTAAATGACGTTCTGCCATCGCCATTCCTACTGCCATTGCAACACCTTGTCCTAATGGTCCAGTCGTTGCTTCCACTCCTACAGTGTGGCCATATTCAGGATGACCTGGAGTTTTGCTTCCCCACTGGCGGAATTGCTTAAGTTCCTCCATTGGGAGTCCGTACCCGGATAGGTGTAACAAGCTATAAAGCAACATCGAGCCATGACCCGCAGATAAAACAAAACGGTCACGGTTCAACCAATCAGGATTTTTTGGATTATGGTTCATAAAGCGCGTCCAAAGGGTGTACGCCATTGGGGCAGCCCCCATTGGCATTCCTGGATGCCCAGAGTTAGCTTTTTCAATCGCATCAATCGATAAAGTACGAATCGAGTCGATGGATAAAGTATCAATTTTATCGAACATTAGATACATCCTTTCTATTTAAAAACTACATACAACCTTAATATTATAGTGACACCTTTTTTTAATCAACAATTGACTACAAAAAAATGCAAAAATCTCACCTAACCCTTTTTATTATGCCAAAAAGGGGAACACCTATGTATGCCCGTTAATTCTAATGTGATAAGGATTATACACTGTTTCACAGAACATTTGTGAGTAATCACTCATATCCCGTTGACGAAATGTTAGTTTTAAATGATAGTAAAGATGAGTAATAACTCACTTTTTAAAGGGGGATGTTGTTAGTGACTGTTAATATCGCAATCGAAAACGTCCAGAAAAGTTTTGGCAAGAAGATCATCCTAGACCAAATCAATTTAACCATTAACAGTGGCCAAATATACGGACTTATTGGACCCTCAGGCGCTGGGAAAACCACTCTTGTAAAGATGATTGTGGGGATGGATTCTCCAGATACTGGAACGATTCACGTTTTAAATAAAACAGTGCCTAATCTAAAATTGCTTCAAGAAATCGGATATATGGCCCAATCGGATGCTTTATATTTAGAGCTGACCGGCATGGAGAACTTAGTGTTTTTTGCCGCACTATATAAAATAAAGAAAAAAGAAATGCAGAAGCGAATTTCCTATGTCACTAAGCTTGTAAACCTTGATTTAGATATTCATAAAAAAGTGTTCACCTACTCTGGGGGAATGAAACGTAGATTATCGCTTTCAATTGCTTTACTTCACAACCCGAAAATTCTTATTTTAGATGAACCAACCGTTGGGATTGACCCAGAGTTGAGACTACATGTCTGGAATGAACTGCTTCGATTAAAAACAGAAGAAGAAAAAACAATCATTGTGACCACGCATGTGATGGAAGAAGCGGAAAAATGCGATTATATTGCAATGGTAAGAGACGGTCGTATCATTACCAGGGGAACCCCAGCTGAATTAAAATCGACCTATCAAGCAAGAAACTTCGATGAGGTATTTCTGAAGGCAGGAGGTAGGGGAAATGAGAATAGTGGCGTTAATTAAAAGGATATGTAAGCAGATGTTCCGCGATAAACGCACCTTAGCTTTACTCTTTGTTGCTCCATTGCTGATTTTGTCCCTCATGTATCTATTATTTAATGCGGAGACTTCCGATTACGAGATTGGTGTCATGAATATTGACCAAAAGCTTGCCGAAAACCTCGAAAAAATCGACGAGATCCAAATAACCTCCTATGAAGCTAGTGATGAACCAAATGCTATAATAGTAGCCGATGACCTAGACGGATTTCTAAAAATGGAGAACAAAAAAATCGTATTGCTTCTCCAAAATGATGACCCCACAAAAGCGAAAGGTTTACAAATAAAAATTAACCAAGCTGTTTCCTCACAATTTCAATCCGAACTCGGCTTTGAAAGTTCCTCAGAAAAACTAGATATAAGCTATGTATATGGAGATGAAGACACGGTATTTTTTGATGTCCTTAGCCCTATCTTAATTGGATTTTTTGTTTTTTTCTTTGTTTTTCTTATTTCAGGAATTGGTTTCTTAAAAGAACGCACATCGGGTACATTAGAAAAATTAATGTCGACTCCTATTTTAAGAGGAGAAATAGTCACTGCTTATTTAATTGGTTTTGGATTATTCGCGATTATCCAAACCATCATCGTTGTATTATTTTCCGTCAATGTTTTGGATGTCGTTCTGATTGGCTCTGTTTGGAATGTAATCCTAATCAATTTAATCCTAGCGTTGGTTGCTTTATCTTTAGGTACGCTTCTTTCTGCATTCGCAGCATCTGAATTTCAAATGGTTCAGTTTATCCCGATTGTAATTGTCCCGCAGATTTTCTTCTCGGGAATCATTCAGCTTGATGGATTGGCCCCTTGGTTACAAGTGTTGGCTAAAATCATGCCTATATATTATGCTGCAGATGCTCTAAAAGGGGTCATGTACAAAGGAGAAGGGTTAATTGAGATAAGCAATAACCTATATGTTTTGCTATTTTTCGCTTCCATCTTTATTCTACTAAATATACTAGCCTTAAAAAGGTACCGAAAATTATAGTGATGAAGTGGTGCGAATGGAGTTTCCTCGCTGACATCAGATCCCCCATTGGATGCGATGATTGCATTTTTTGGGGGCTATTTTATTCAGTTTTGAGTTTATTCTATGACCTTGTAAAAGATGATGATGTTGAAATGAAAGGATCCTTGGCTTATTCATGGTCAGACATAAAAAAAGCCAAGGTCCAGCGACCTTAGCTTTTTGATTTTGCTATTAATGTAGCTTTTTCTTATCTCGAGCTTGTTCTTCCTTCAATTTCTTTGGAGTAACATCATTTCCAAGAGGATCGACAATGGTAACACCTTTTAATGTATTTAACATTGAGGATCTAAAGGTTTGTAGGTATTCTGCTCGTAGGGCGGTTTGCTCTTTCGCCTCATCTTCTGTTAAACGAGAAGTCTTTGCTTTTTTCGCTAATTCATTAATTCTTGCAAGTTTATCTTTAGAAAGCATTAAAAAGCTCCTTTATTTAAAAAATTAACATAGGAGCTATTTTACGTGAAATCATTGCTTTTTACAAGAATGGAGCATTATTAAGAAATCTATTTTGTTTAATCACATGCTATTGGATGACTATAGTACTTGATAGTAAAACACACTCCAATAAGGATTTTAAACATTACAGAGACTCTTCTTCCTTCTCTTTAGAATCCATGAATTCCTGAAAACGCCGATGAACCGTTGCCTTTGAGACTTGATATCCAAAGCCTCTTAGCGTAGCAGCAATATCTGCAAACGTAAGGCCATTCTGGCGCAACCTAACAATTTCTGCAATTGGTGCCTCTTTGCGTTCTCGTCCAGAATGCTCACCTTGATTTTTAAGATTACGCTCAGGCTGATACCCTCGCTTAATTGCTCGGTTCATCCCACGTTTGATTTTGATGTTATGCAACTTTCTTTGGTACTCTTCAACCATTCCTACAATTTGCAGAACCATCGTGTCTGATTCGGAAAGCTGAAGTTCTCCATGATGAGAGATGCTGTATAGTTTAGCTCCTTCTTTTACAATGCAATGAAGGAGCGCGATCTTAGCATTTCCTCTACCAAGACGAGTCTCATCTTGAATTAGTACCGCAGTTATTTTTTCTTCTTTTATCGTTGTTAGAAGTTCTAATATCCCGTCCCTTTCAAGATCATAGCCACTTGCCTGTTCTTTAATAACACGGATGACATCCATCCCCTGACTTAAAGCTAAACCAATTAGTTCTTCTTCCTGTCTGATAAGAGAAGACTCCTGTGTATCTTTCTTGGTGCTAACCCTACAGTAAATAACTGCTTTCATTTTTCCACCCTATTCTAATCAATTCCGGCATATTGTTTTGCATCACTTGATGCGGGGGTAACTGGTAGGAGCAATTCGTCCCCTACGTAAATTTTCCCATCTGAAATTCCATTTTTTCTCTCGACCCATGCAACAAATTCATTTTTTGATAGATTATGATTTTCTGAAAAATCCTCAGCCATCTCCCAAAGTGATGCACCTGATTCCACTGTTACTGTTATGTATTTTTCATCGTCTAATTTAAGCCCACTAGCTAAAACCAACGATAGAATGAGACTCGTTGCGATTAATAAAATGGTATAAGAGTTGTTCCGCCATATCTTTTTCATTATTCACACCTCATTTAAGAATGTATGTTCGTTTATTTATTTTGATTATAATGCGAACATTTGTTTCTTGTCAACGAAAATATTCGAACTTACGTTTGTACCATACGAACATACGTGTTATAATGAGAACAGATAAAAAAGACGAGGTGCGTGAAAATGACAAAACTATCGAAAAGGCAGCAAGACATCCTTAGTTTCATTAAGGATGAGGTAAAGAAAAAAGGCTATCCACCGTCCGTTCGTGAAATCGGTGAAGCAGTTGGCCTGGCTTCAAGCTCAACTGTTCACGGCCATTTGGCACGTCTTGAAAGCAAAGGATTAATTCGCCGAGATCCTACTAAGCCTCGTGCAATTGAAATCCTTGAGATTGACCAAGATATACCAACTCCAAAATACACAGTTGTAAATGTCCCTGTTGTCGGGAGAGTTACGGCAGGTCAACCTATCACCGCCATTGAAAATGTTGAAGAATACTTCCCACTTCCAGATACTCTTGTCCCTTCCGAGGAACAAGTATTCATGCTTGAAGTCATGGGTGATAGTATGATTGATGCTGGTATTCTCGATGGTGATTATGTCATTGTTAAACAGCAACAAACTGCAAATAATGGAGAAATCGTCGTAGCTATGACCGAAGAAGATGAAGCAACTGTTAAACGATTCTTTAAAGAAAAAGACTTCATTCGCTTACAGCCAGAGAACCCAACTATGGAACCAATTATGCTTAGGAATGTTTCTATCCTTGGGAAAGTAATCGGCGTTTACCGTCATATGCATTGATTTTACCTTATCAAAAAGAGCTTGCCCCAACAGTTAATTATTTGGGACAAGCTCTTTTTGATGTTTTTCATTATAGGTTTAACATTTTGTTTTAGTCTACCTAATTTAACATTACCGACCCCTTCATGAAGCACTTTTTTCATCTCTCCATGCTTTTTTGTGCTCTATGAACCCTTCATAAAGCACTTTTTCCATCCCTCCAAGCATTTTTGTGCTCTATGAACCCTTCATGGAGCACTTTTTCTATCTCTCCATGCTTTTTTGTGCTCTATGAACCCTTCATGAAGCACTTTTTCCATCCCTCCAAGCATTTTTGTGCTCTTTGAACCCTTCATGGAGCACTTTTTCTATCTCTCCAAGCTTTTTTGTGCTCTATGAATCCTTCATGGAGCACTTTTTCTATCTCTCCAAGCTTTTTTGTGCTCTATGAATCCTCCATGAAGCACTTTTTTCATCACTCGAAACCTTTTCATGCTCTTCGATCCCCTTCATGAAGCATTTTTGCACCCAGCCCTCCAAGCTTAAATTTACCTCTGCTATAAAGTTTTCAACGCTATGACCTCTTCATCAACCTAACATAAAAAAAACCCAACACCATAGGTGCCGGGGTTTTTTTGGTAACAATTTTTAGTACATGCTCAAGTACTGCTCGCGCTCCCATGGGTGCACTTGCGTTCTAAACATATCCCACTCAATCTCTTTTGCTTCGACGAAGTGTTCAAGGATGTGCTCACCTAGTGCAGCACTGATTACTTCGTTAGATTGCAACTCCTGAAGTGCCATTGAAAGATTTGCCGGAAGATCAGAAATTCCTGCTTCTTCACGCTCTTCTTTATCCATTACATAGATGTTTCTGTCTACTGGAGCTGGAGGAGTCAATTTGTTTTTAATTCCATCAAGTCCAGCTTGTAGAAGAACCGCCATAGCTAGGTATGGGTTAGCAGCCGGGTCGACACTACGCACTTCCACACGTGTGCTCAAGCCACGGGATGCAGGAATACGAATTAATGGTGAACGGTTTTGAGCAGACCATGCAACATAACATGGAGCTTCATAACCAGGAACTAAACGCTTATAAGAATTTACTGTTGGGTTTGTGACTGCTGTGAAAGATGTAGCATTCTTAATGGTACCTGCAATAAACTGTCTAGCTGTATCACTTAGTTCAAGGTCCCCTTTTGGATCATAAAATGCATTTTCGCCGTCTTTAAACAATGAAAGATTCATGTGCATTCCAGAACCGTTTACACCGAATAATGGCTTCGGCATGAATGTTGCGTGAAGACCATGCTTACGTGCAATTGTTTTTACCACAAGCTTAAATGTTTGGATGTTGTCACAAGCTGTAATTGCATCTGCGTATTTAAAGTCAATTTCGTGCTGTCCTGGAGCTACCTCATGGTGAGAAGCTTCGATTTCAAAGCCCATTTCTTCTAGCTCTAGAACAATGTCACGACGGCAGTTTTCCCCAAGATCTGTTGGAGCTAAATCAAAATAACCACCATTGTCGTTTAATTCAAGAGTTGGTTCCCCTTTTTCATCCAACTTGAATAAGAAGAATTCTGGCTCAGGTCCTAAGTTAAAATCAGTGAAACCAAGCTCTTCCATTTCTTTTAAAACACGCTTTAAGTTTGCACGTGGGTCACCAAGGAATGGAGTTCCATCTGGATTCTGAATGTCACAGATCAAACGAGCAACTTTTCCTTTTTCAGCAGTCCAAGGGAAGACAACCCAGGTATCTAAATCTGGAATTAGGTACATATCTGATTCTTCGATACGAACGAACCCTTCAATTGAAGATCCATCAAACATCATCTTGTTATCTAATGCTTTTTCAAGCTGGCTGATTGGAATCTCAACGTTTTTGATTGTTCCTAAAATATCAGTGAACTGCAAACGGATGAACTTAACATTTTCCTCTTGAGATAAACGTACAATATCTTCTCTAGTAAACTTAGCCATTCTTTTTTTCCTCCCACTATTTTCATATTTTCATAATTTTACTGGAGTCTAGGCGGGTGGCCTTGGCCCCGATTAAACCTTCCTGCTCTGAGTAGCTCTTTGCGAAGAATCTTGCGCAACTCAGCATCCGATAGGTCCTTGCGTACTTTTTCAGCTTCTTGGTTGTCTTCATCAGTAGGTACTTCTTCTTGTTGCTGTTTTACATTGAAGATTTGTTTTATGCCAGCAAGATTGACACCTTGGTCAATTAAATCCTTGACTTCAAGCAGTTTGTCAATATCGTTTAAGGAAAAAAGACGTTTATTGCCTTCTGTTCTTGCTGGAGAAATCAAGCCATGTTCTTCATAATATCGGATTTGGCGTGCTGTTAAATCAGTCAACTGCATGACAATCCCGATAGAAAACAGTGGCATATTCCGGCGAATCTGGCTTCCGCCCATTTGATTTCTCTCCTTTCTCCTTTTGATAGTTTTATTATATGTAACGTAAGTTAACATGTCAATGCTATGTTAGATAATCTGACATGATTTTTTATTGCAATCTTTAGAAATTGATATTCAAGCAAGTTGAACCTATGTTTCCCCAAGGGTGCAAGCTTATTCCTAAAACGTCAAACCTTCTCCATTTATTCGATTACCACCATCCCTTTTCCAACTAACCGATCAAGAGCAAGACAGATGGCCATCTTTACATGTGAATACGTTAAACCACCTTGAACATAGGCAACATACGGTGGACGGGTTGGACCGTCAGCGGTTAGTTCGATGCTGGCCCCTTGGATAAACGTACCTGCCGCCATAATGACATCATCTTCATAGCCTGGCATATAGCTTGGGTATGGCGTTACATGAGAATTAATTGGAGAAGCAAACTGGATTGCTTGACAGAAGGCGACCATTTTGTCGCGGTCATCAAATTGCACCGCCTGAATCAGATCCGTTCTCTCAGCATTCCATTTTGGCTGTGAGTTCATCCCACAGCGTTCAAGGATGGCTGCTGTAAAAACGGCTCCTTTTAAAGCTTGACCGACAATATGTGGCGCCATGAAAAAACCCTGGTACATTTCCTGGAGAGCATAAAGTGAGGCACCAGCTTCCGCACCAATTCCCGGTGAAGTCATTCTGTAGGAACAGGCCTCCACTAATTCGGTTTTACCTACTAGATAACCACCCGTTTTGGCCAACCCACCACCTGGATTTTTAATCAGAGAGCCTGCCATTAGGTCGGCCCCGACATGGCAAGGCTCTTGCGCTTCTACAAATTCCCCGTAACAATTGTCTACGAAAACAACAACATCTGGTTTTATCTCTTTAACAAAGCGAACCATCTCACCAATTTCAGCCGTCGTGAATGAAGGGCGGGTTGCATATCCTTTTGAACGCTGAATGCCAATCATTTTTGTATTTGGCTTAATGGCCTTTTCAACGTTTTGCCAATCAATCTGGCCCTCTGCCGTTAAAGCGACGGAATTATAAGAGATTCCGAACTCTTTTAATGAACCATTGCCACTTCCGCGAATTCCAACGATTTCTTCGAGCGTATCGTAAGGCTTCCCTGTCATATATAAAAGCTCATCGCCTGGTCGGAGTATTCCAAAAAGTGCAATCGAGATTGCATGGGTACCTGAAATGATTTGCGGCCTTACTAAACCAGCTTCCCCGCCAAATACATCGGCATAAATTTTCTCCAAGGTGTCACGCCCAATATCATCGTACCCATACCCAGTGGACGGAATAAAATGCGAATCACTGACCCTATATTTTTGGAAGCTCTGCAAGACACGAAATTGATTGGTATCAATCATTTCATCCATTTTCTTATGTACTACTGCAATTTGTTGCTCGATTTCCTGAACAAGCGGTTCAAGCTTTGCCCCGGAGTTCAATTGTGTAAACATGCTGTGGTTTCTCCTATCTAACTGAATATTTATTAAGCTGCCCTGCCACTTGGTGGTCCTTCAAGGCAAACCCTTTACATACATATCCTTGCTTTTCTTCATCAAAAGCAAGCTCCCTTAAAATGGTCTCATTTTTAAGCTGAGAAAGTAGTTTCCCCTCACCGGAGGGAACTAGCACATGGAAGGGCTCCATAAGCTCGATAACAGTTGCTTCAATACTATGCTGAATTTTAGCAAGGTCTCCCTCATCAAGTGCACTAATGAAAGCTGTTTTCGTTTTCGCAGTTGGAACGAAATCCGGATGAGCGATATCCCTTTTATTATAAATCGTTATTTGCGGAATTTGATCCGCCTTGAGGTCTTCTAATATCTTATTGACCGTTTTTTCGTGTGAAAAATAATCTTGATTCGCCATGTCAACGACATGTAAAAGTAAATCGGCTTCCTGCACTTCTTCTAAAGTAGAACGGAAAGCGGCAACCAGCGTGGTTGGCAAGTCTTGAATGAATCCAACCGTATCCGTCATGAGGACCGAAAAACCACTTGGTAAGATGACTTTTCTCGTCATCGGGTCAAGCGTCGCGAACAATTGATTTTCTTCATACGAATCTGCCTCGGTTAAGCGATTGAATAGGGTTGATTTCCCAGCATTCGTATACCCCACAAGGGCAATCTGAAAGGTTTTGTTTTTCTTACGGCGTTCCCGATAACGATCACGATGCTGAACAATAACATTTAATTGACCCTTAATATCATCAATTCGACGACGGATATGACGACGGTCTGACTCAAGCTTCGTTTCCCCAGGACCCCTTGTTCCAATACCAGCACCAAGTCTTGATAACGCAATCCCCTGCCCCATTAAGCGCGGAAGCAAATATTGAAGCTGAGCGAGCTCTACCTGTAGCTTCCCTTCCTTTGACCGTGCTCGGCGGGCAAAGATATCTAAGATTAATTGTGTTCGATCAATGATGCGAACCTCAAGATCTTTTGACAAATTCCGAATTTGACTCGGTGAAAGTTCATCATTAAAAATAATTAAATCTGCTTCGAGTTCCTCCACCAAAGCTTTTAATTCCTCTACTTTCCCTTTGCCAATGTATGTAGATGGATGGATTCGTTCCCGTTTTTGCACGACCGAAATCTTTACCTCGCCTTGTGCTGTTTCCGTTAACGAAGCCAGCTCATCCATTGAATATTGAAAACGCAAATCATCCGACGCGGGTGTTTGACATCCGACGAGGATCGCTTTTTCAGAAACATTTTTCTGTTCCAAGCGAATTCCACCTTTCTCCTTATATATTCTGAACTCATCATACCAAAAAAGAAAGGTGAACCAAAATTTTTCCACAAGAGATTTATGAAAAGGATTCCTTGTATAAAAACCAAGCTCATGTTGATAAAATCATAATGGCTAATTTTAGTAACAAAATACAGACAAACTTAGGATTCGAAAAGTAGGACTGAATTAATTTCCATCAATCAAAAGGGTCATGCTAGCTAGTAAAAAAGCATGACCCTTTTGTCCCCCTTTGTAACATTTACTTTACACTTACTTGCATTCTTCTCATTCCAAATAGTATAAGTGCTGATTTCCATAAAAATTCTTTAAAACAAATTCTTTGGCTGGAATTTGGAGCCTTGAATAAGACAAAAGAAAGTCCTTATTATCGTACGGAACTTCTTTTAATGACACATCGATATTCCCCGCTTCCCCTACAGTGATCATTGCATAAGGTGCTAACGGCTTGTGTTGACAGCCTAGAGAACCGGGATTGAAATAAATTCGTTCTCGTGATTTAAAGTGATGAACTACATGGTGGTGGCCAAAACAAACCATATCAGCCTGTGATTCCTGGTAATGCGCATCTAGTTTTTTTACAGTTGGTTCATAGTCGACTGGCAACAAACACTCATTATCATTTAAATGATAATGTGTAAACAAAAATCTTTGACCATTGTAGACAGCTGTAGATTTTTTCGGAATTTGTTCTAGAAGTGGCAAAAAATATTTGTCAAAATGTTTTGCAATCCATTGATGGTGCTCCCTTTCTGCTCCAATACTATCCGGCTGTTCACCAGCGAGTATGTCCATTATGGCTCGGTCATGATTTCCAATTACAAATGAGGTATCCTTTCTTGAAAATAATAGATCAAGGACCTCGTTTGTTTCATGTCCAATTCCAATTAAATCTCCTAAACAATGAATATGAGTCGTCTCATTGTCTCGGTCAATCTCATCCAACACAGCTTTTAACGCCGAATGATTCCCATGAATATCAGTTAAAATCGCTATTTTTTGTTGTTCCATAACCCACCCCCAGGTTTATGACTCATATCTTTCTGAACTTTGTAGTCCCAAAAATTCTCAACGTAGAATCCGATATTTCATTATACAAATTTTAACATATTTTCTCCTATGTTTTGTAGATTTGCCCAAAGGTAAAGGGCGAAAGCTCATGCCTCCGCCCTTGAGAATATTTTTAGTCCTCGTTCAAAATTAAATCATTGCTCCGCAGGGTCACCAGTTCATGCCGTTCGAACTGGTTATCAAGCAAGAGTCTCATTGCCTGGGCACGAATTGATTTCTCAATAATATTTCGGACATATCGCCCATTTGAAAAACCAGTTGGACCTAGGCTTGATTTAACCCATGCTAGATGTTCACGAAGCTTCCTTTCTGCTTCATAGCTTAATGTATATTCCCTTTCATCTAGCATTCGTTGTCCGATTTCCATCAGCTGATTAATGGTATAATCCGGGAAATCAACAACGAGTGGAAATCTTGAATGCAGCCCAGGGTTTAACGAAAGAAAATAATCCATTTCTCGAGAATATCCAGCTAAAATTAGAATAAACTCATGCTGTTTATCTTCCATATGTTTGACAAGCGTATCGATGGCTTCTTTTCCAAAGTCCTTTTCCCCGCCGCGTCCTAAGGAGTATGCTTCATCAATAAATAAAATTCCTCCAAGAGCCTTTTTGATTAAATCACGGGTTTTCTGAGCGGTATGGCCAATGTATTCCCCTACTAAATCAGCTCGTTCTGCTTCAATCAAATGCCCTTTAGAAAGGACATTCATTTTCAGAAAGAGCTTTCCTATTAATCTAGCCACTGTTGTTTTTCCAGTGCCAGGGTTGCCCTTAAACATCATATGCAAAGCTTGGCGACCCGCCTTTAACCCTTTTTCTTCCCTTTTTTTATTAACATAAATCCAAGCATAAATTTCTTTTATCATTCGTTTCATTTCTTCCATACCAACCAGTGTCTCAAGTTCATCTTCGATTTCTTTTAGTGCTTCATGGTCAGTAGGCTTCGGTTTGGGTTTCACATCTAAATTCGGCGATTT
This sequence comes from Mesobacillus maritimus, assembly GCF_044803185.1. Taxonomy (GTDB): domain Bacteria; phylum Bacillota; class Bacilli; order Bacillales; family Cytobacillaceae; genus Mesobacillus_B; species Mesobacillus_B maritimus_B. The sequence goes on along the minus strand of NZ_CP085225.1, from coordinate 1,130,442 downwards.
AGGCAATTCTTTTATTGCCGGATTTCGTTTTTGAGCATTCAAAACAATGCTGATTTGTCCATTGTTATTCATGCGAAACGGTTGGTCCAAGCTTTCTCACCTCTATTCTAAGGGACAGTCTATGTGAAGAAGCTCTTATTTTAGATAAAAGCCTTTCTAGAGAAACCTGTTTCCCTAAGAGTTCATCCCCTTAAGAAACGATCACCATCTTGCGGTTTAACGGGAAATACTCCTTAATCTATATGTATTCAAGCAAACAGAAATTCATTAAAAGGAATTTTTCGATAGCTCGCCAAAAAGCCCGCAATTATATTGCGAGCTTCTGTATCCTTATTCACCTTTCCCCTAATCGTATGAGGAATAGGCATATTCATCCATAAACTGAATTAAGCCGTCGGTCGGTCCACTACCCCAGTGAACATCCTATTGTTCACTTCCCCAATACGAAGGAAGCTGCACCTACAGCCGATTATTGCTGTGGGTCAAGATCAATTTGGACGTTCTTTTGCGGTGCGAATGTTGAAATCGCATGCTTATAAACTAGCTGCTGTTTCCCCTCAGTTTCAAATAAAACCGTGAAATTGTCAAAGCCTTTGATTTGTCCGCGAAGCTGGAAACCATTTAATAAAAAGACCGTGACGTTAATGCCATCTTTGCGCAGCTGGTTTAAATACTGATCTTGAATGTTAATTTGTTTCATTGCAGATCCTCCTTTTTATCTCTATTATTATGTATTCGCTTTAATCTGGAGCTTTCCTTCAATATAGTTGGAAATTTCCGCGAATTTTTTTTCATTGGCATTTGCCATTGACGACATTTCAAACCATTCGACATCCATTTTATTGCGAAACCACGTTAGCTGTCTCTTGGCATAACGGCGTGAATTTTGCTTTAAGTTTTCGACTGCATCTTCCAACATAACTCTGCCATCAAAATAATCATACAGCTCTTTGTATCCAATTGCTTGTATCGATTGACAGTCTCTTATCCCACTATCATACAAATTCTTGACTTCTTCAACCAATCCCTGCTCCATCATTAAGTCGACTCGCTTGTTTATTCTATTATACAATAGTTCGCGGTCCATCGTTAGTCCAATCAAGCAAGTATCATATAACAGCTCTGGCTGTTGTTCCTGTTGGTATTCAGTCATCGTCTTGCCGGTACAATGATAAATCTCCAGCGCCCGAATCACTCGCCTTAGATTATTCGGATGAATTCTCTCCGCACTCTCAGGATCAACTTCTCTTAATCTCTGATGGAGTTCCTCATTGCCTTTTTCTACTGCCATTTGTTCAAGCTTGATGCGAAACTCATTATCGGATGCTGCTTCTGTAAACTGGTAATCATATAAAACAGATTGAATGTATAGCCCTGTTCCACCGACAATCATTGGCAATTTCTTGCGACTTGTAATTTCAGTGATTTTACCCCGAACCAGCTCTTGAAACTCAGCGACTGAAAACGGATTATCTGGTTCTTTGATGTCAATTAAATGATGGGGGATGCCTTCCATCTCTTCCTCTGTGATTTTAGCGGTACCAATGTCCATCCCTCTATAGATTTGCATTGAATCCCCACTGATAACCTCGCCGTTAAAATTTCTCGCAAGTTCAATGCTCAATTTTGTTTTGCCAACAGCGGTTGGCCCAATTAATACTAAAAGCTTCTCTTTTTGTTTCAAACAACTTCACACTGCCTTTTATTATTCTTTCTATCATTTTAACCTAAAAGTTTTTAGAAAAGCAGTTGAACATCTAAATATTATATCCCGATTACCGATGTCCTAATCTGATTTCCCTATATTTTTGCCATTCTCTTCTATTTATTTTATATATTTTTCCATCGTTTTTACATTTAGGTAACGATTCGATAACAATCGACACATTACCCCCATAATCATGTTAACTTTTATAGAAGATTATGGGGACATAACTTACTAGAAGGAGAAACAGGTGAAAACAATGATTATACAAGCTGAAATAGGAATTGATTTAGGAACTGCAAATACATTGGTTTATAATAAAAATAAGGGAATTGCTTTGAATGAGCCCTCTGTGGTGGCAATTGATAAGGATACAAAAAAGATTGTCGCCGTCGGGACAGAAGCAAAGGAGATGATCGGGAAAACTCCTGAAAAAATTATGGCTGTCCGCCCTCTAAAAGATGGGGTCATTGCTGATTTTGACATCACTTCAGAAATGCTCGTCCAAATTATGCGAAAAGCGGTGAAAAATGGGGGATTCGCCCTACGCAAACCAAATGTGATCGTTTGTACCCCGTCTGGCTCAACAAGCGCTGAGCGCCGAGCAATCCACGAGGCAGTACGAAGTGCAGGAGCTAAAAAGGTCCATATTATTGAGGAACCTGTTGCCGCAGCGATTGGCGCTGGTTTACCTGTTGATGAACCTGTAGCCAATGTCGTTTTAGACATCGGGGGTGGTACATCAGAGGTTGCCATTATTTCCTATGGTGGTGTGGTTGCCTGTCATTCCCTTCGCATAGGCGGAGACAGGTTCGATGAACATATTATTCAGTATGTACGTAAAGCCTATAATATTTTAATTGGAGAACGCACAGCTGAAAATATAAAAATAGAAATTGGTCACGCACTTGTTGAACATGACAAAATAGAAATGGACGTACGTGGCCGGGATCTTGTTACTGGACTGCCAAGTACGATTACCTTGAATTCTTACGAAATAAGAGACTGTTTAAAAGAATCATTGCTTCAGATACTCGAAACTGTACGAAAAACGCTTGAGGACTGCCCAGCAGAGCTAAGCGGTGATATCGTTGATCGTGGACTTGTCTTGACCGGTGGAGGTTGCTTGTTAAATGGCATGGAAGAATGGTTGAACAAGGAAATTTTCGTCCCCGTTCATCTTGCACCGAACCCACTCGAATCGGTCGCCATCGGAACAGGACAAGCATTGAAGTATATAAGTACTCTTCAACCTGTAGCAAAATAACGTGGATGACGCACCTCAATAGTGTATTGAGGTGTTTTTTTTATTTTCGTAGTCCTATTCACGTGAAGGAGGACTCTATTCACGTAAAATCGTACTCTATTCACGTTTTTCTCTGGTCTATTCACGTGAATCTGACTTCTATTCGCGAAACTCGTTTCTATTCACGTATTTGCTCGGTCTATTCACGTAAAATCGTACTCTATTCACGTTTTTCTCTGGTTTATTCACGTGAATCTGACTTCTATTCGCGAAACTCGTTTCTATTCACGTATTTGCTCGGTCTATTCACGTAAAATCGTACTCTATTCACGTTTTTCTCTGGTCTATTCACGTGAATCTGACTTCTATTCGCGAAACTCGTTTCTATTCACGTATTTGCTCGGTCTATTCACGTAAAATCGTACTCTATTCACGTTTTTCTCTGGTCTATTCACGTTAATCTGGCTTCTATTCGCGAGATTCGTTTCTATTCACGAATTCGCTCGGTCTATTCACTTAAAATCGTACTCTATTCACATTTTTCCCTGGTCTATTCACGCATCACACTGGTCTATTCACCAAAATCAGTCTTCTATTCGCGCATTACCTAGTCTATCCACGAAAACTCAATCTTTTCACAAGAAAAAACGCACCTCATATTTGAGAGTGCGCTTGATTTATAATTAGATTTTTTTATCTTCTTCTTTAGATACTTCTTTATCGTCTTCCATTAACCCTTTTGTTGACTTTTTAAATTCTCCTAAGGTTTGTCCAACTGCACGGCCTAGTTCTGGAAGTTTCTTTGGTCCAAAAATGATTAGTGCTAAGACCAGTATAATGATCAAGCCAGGAATACCAATGTTTGAAAACATTGCAATCCCTCCTTCTTGTTTATTTGTGTTAAGGAGGCGAGAGGAATGAGCTTCTTGATAAACTCAAACCTGACGGAGTAACACTTACTTAAATCATAAAACAAACTTCCCTATTATACAAATGACAATTATCGCAACAAAAATTTCACTTTACATAACCCTCTTAAACATTTTCTCCATTTCATAGGTAGAATAATGAACAATAATTGGGCGTCCATGTGGGCAAGTAAACGGATCTGAGGAACGTCTTAGTTCATCAAGCAATGCCTGAATTTCATCATTACGCAGATGACGGTTCGCCTTAATAGAACCTTTGCAACTCATCAGAATGGCCGCTTCTTCACGCAATTTTTTAATGTCTACTTTTTTCATTTGTAGGAGCTGTTCAATCATTTCCTCGATTGTTTCTTTTTCCTCACCTCGTGGGAGCCACTGTGGATGAGCACGAACAATAAAGCTGTTTGGTCCAAATGGTTCTAAGAATACCCCCACTTTTTCCAATTCGGATAGATACTCAGTGATGCGGATGCATTCATCAGGCGAATATTCAAAGGTTAACGGAACGAGCATTTCCTGAAGCTCACTTTCTACTTGGCCGACCTTTTCACGGAAGTATTCATATTTAATTCGTTCCTGTGCCGCGTGTTGGTCGATAATATATAAGCCCTTTTCGTTTTGAGCTAAAATATACGTCCCGTGCATTTGACCAATCGGATAGAGCGTCGGAACACGTGATGGCACTCCTGCTTCCTGTGTATTAATTTTAGCAGTGGCGGCAAACTGTTCGTCAGACAACCCCAATGAAAGGCTTCCATCCGCCCGTGAGTCAACAGGACTCTCCTGTTCCTCTTCCTCACTTTGGGGTTGAATCGCAACGCTAGAATCCACCTGCTCCTGTTCGAAATGACGCTCTTCAGAAAATCTTGACCAACTATTAGTCGGCGCAAACTCTTCCTGTTCACCATCTACCGAGTCAACAGGTCCTGCCTGAGAACCTCCCTGTTCTTGGGAAGAACTCAATGTCTCCCTTACCTCCCCAACTTCATTAAAAGGCCTCGGATTATTAGTATGAGCTTCCTTTTCAGGCAAATGATCAAGCTCAAAAAAAGTTTGTTCTGTTTTTGGTTTTTCCACCTTCGGAACAGGAGCTGTGAACCCAGTTGGAATCAATTCCTTCGTTTTAAATGTGCTCTTAATCGTCTCCGTAACAAGTTGATTTAACTCTTGTTCCTTACTAAGTCGAACTTCCATTTTAGAAGGATGCACGTTGACATCTACTAGCAATGGATCCATTTGAATATCTAAAAGCACCAATGGAAAACGGCCGATTGGAAGTAGAGTATGATAGCCTTCTTGAATCGCCTTTGACAATGGATAATTTTTAATAAAACGACCATTAATCATCGTTGAAATATAATTCCTTGATGCGCGGGTGATTTCAGGAAGCGTTATCCAACCATTAATTTTATAATCAAGAGATTCACCGGAAATGGCAATCATATTTTTTACCATATTCATTCCATAGATGGCTGCCAACACTTGTCTAACGTCGCCATTTCCCGTTGTGTAAAGCAGTCTTCTACCATTATGGACAAGCCGAATTGACACCTCAGGATGTGAAAGTGCTAGCCTGTTCACGACATCGGTAATATTGCCCAGCTCGGTATGGATGGTTTTCATATATTTAAGACGCGCTGGAGTGTTAAAAAATAAGTCAGAAACAGTGATATCTGTGCCTTTTCGGCTATCCGCTTTTTCGACCGTCTCCACTTTCCCGCCTTCAATCATAATTCTCGTCCCAGCTGTTTCACCAGTGGATGTTTTCATCTCTAAGCGTGACACAGAAGCGATACTCGGCAATGCTTCTCCGCGAAAGCCTAGTGTACGAATTCGGAATAAATCGTTTTCGTTCTTAATTTTACTGGTGGCGTGGCGCTGAAAAGCAATGAGAACATCTTCCTCTTCGATGCCACCACCATTATCGGTAATTCTAATTTTGGCCATACCCGCTTCTTCTAAGTCAATCTCAACGATTGTGCTGCCAGCATCTATTGAATTTTCCACCAGTTCCTTTACGACGGATGCAGGACGTTCAACAACCTCACCAGCAGCAATTTTATTCGATAATGCATCATCCAGCTGTTTGATTTTTCCCATCCAGGTCCCCCCTCGTTTACCTTGGTTCTGAGTTAAGATTTCACGTTTATTTCTTCAACTTCCGTTGTAGTTCATATAGAATGTTCATAGCCTGAAGTGGCGTCATATCAAGGATATCTAGTTCCGTTAATTTTTCTAGAACACGTTTTTCTTTTTTATTTGGCGCCGAAGTTTTTACTAGTACAGGTCCTTCATCAAAGAAAGACAGCTGTCCTTCTGAATTATCTGTCTGCTCCGTTTCAGTTAGCTTGGTAGAAGCAGACTTTTCTTCTAGCGGCTCTCGGTTAACGTGCTCCGTGAGCACGGATTCACGCTCTTGGACCATGTTTCGATTTGTTACTGAAGTGCTTGTTTCACTCGACAGCTCGTCCTTCTTTTCAAGTGTTTCCAGAATTTCAGCCGCACGGTTTATTAGATCAGCTGGTAAATCAGCTAGCTGAGCGACATGAATTCCATAGCTTTTATCGGCTGCACCTTCTTTAATTTTATGAAGAAAGACGACTTTACCATTCTGTTCAATCGCAGATACGTGTACATTCTTCAGCTTCGCCAATTCTTCATCCAAAGAAGTAAGCTCATGGTAGTGTGTTGAAAATAAAGTTTTCGCACCAATTCGATCATGAATGTATTCAATGATGGCTTGCGCTAGTGCCATTCCATCGTATGTGGAAGTTCCACGACCAATTTCATCGAATAAAATCAAGCTATTTTCCGTAGCATTCGCAATCGCATTATTCGCTTCAAGCATTTCAACCATGAACGTACTTTGGCCGGAAATTAAGTCATCGGCCGCACCAATTCTTGTAAACACTTGATCAAAGACAGGGAGCACCGCTTCTGCAGCTGGGACAAAGCAACCAATTTGCGCCATGATTGCTGTTAAGGCAATCTGTCTCATATAGGTACTTTTCCCCGACATATTTGGACCGGTAATTAAAAGCAATTCACGGTCCTGGTCCATGAAGCAATCGTTCGGAACATACTCTTGCGCAGACATTACTTTTTCCACAACAGGGTGGCGACCATCTTTCAAGACCACTTTTCGTTCACCTGTAAAAAGAGGTTTCACATAATGGCGCTGCTCGCTCAATTCCGCAAAACTTGTAAGAACATCAAGCTCACTCACAGCCTTCGCAAGCGCTTGGAGTCTTGGAATGAATTCTTTTACCGTTTCCCTTATGATTACGAAAATCTCGTATTCTAGTTCAACGATTTTTTCTTCGGCCTGTAAAATTAAATCCTCTTTTTCTTTTAATTCTGGGGTAATATATCGTTCCGCGTTTGATAGTGTCTGCTTTCGCTCATATTGTCCTTCCGTTAACAGATGCAGATTCGCCTTTGTTACTTCAATATAGTATCCAAATACTCTGTTATAGCCAATTTTCAACGACTTGATGCCCGTCTTTTCTCGTTCCTGGCGCTCTAAGCTAGCAATCCAAGTCTTGCCATTTCGACTGGCATCACGATACTGATCAAGCCTATCATCATAGCCATCCTGTATGATATTTCCTTCTTTTATGGAAATTGGTGGATTTTCAACCAAGGCCTGTTCTAATAGATTGGTCACTTCTTCACACGGGTCAAGGTTTTCTGCCAATTGAACAGCAGCCTCGTCCCCCATCGCTATAAGCGTTTGTTTTAGGATAGGAATTTGCAGCAAGGATTTCTTTAATTGCACAAGGTCGCGCGCGTTGACATTTCCAAATGCGACACGTCCAGCTAATCGTTCTAAATCATAGACTTCCTTGAGCATTTCCCTAATTTCATGCCGCTCGAAAAAGCTCGTCATAAACAATTCCACAATCGATTGTCTCTGCTGAATAGCTTTTACCTGAAGCAAGGGGCGGTTGATCCATTGCTTTAACATCCTGCCACCCATTGCTGTTTTGGTTTCATCAAGTAGCCATAGGAGCGACCCTTTCTTCGCTGTTGAGCGGATGGTTTCGGTTAGCTCAAGATTTCGTTTTGAAAAGTAGTCAATTTTCATAAATTGTTCTACTTCATATGAAACCACCGGCTGCAGGTGGTCTAAACTCCGCTTTTGTGTACGATGCAGATAATTGAATAACCTTGCTGCAATCAACTGCGATTTAGAATCACTTAATCCAGAGAGAAGATGCTGATAGCTCTCATTAATTTCAATATTGTCTTCAAAGGAGAAAGCAAGTACAGACCGCTCTTTTAGTTTCCTTTGAAGCTCCTCTGGAGTAGACGAATCAAGAACTACTTCCTTCGCTCCTGATAACGATAGTTCGTTAAGAACTTCTTCCACACTATCTGAAAGAATCGTTAATCTACTTTCCCCGGTTGACAGATCACTGCAGGCGAAACCAAAGCTACCATCCTTAAAAGAAGAAACAGTTGCAATGAAGTTATTTTCCTTCTCGTTTAAGCCTCGACCTTCCATAAGCGTACCAGGCGTAATGAGCTGAACAACCTCACGTCGGACCATCCCTTTTGTGGCTTTGGCATCCTCCATTTGTTCACATATCGCGACTTTATATCCTTTTTGAATAAGCTGTTCAATATATCCTTTTGCCGAATGGTACGGGACTCCACACATTGGAATTTTGCTTTCCCCGCCGCCCTCTCGACTCGTTAATGTGATTTCTAATTCCTGTGATGCTTTTATTGCATCGTCAAAAAACATTTCATAAAAATCGCCTAGGCGAAAAAATAAAAAGGCATCCTGATAATCTGCCTTAATCTGTAAATATTGCATAATCATCGGCGTATAAGCTGCCATAAAAATCCCCCAAAATCATCTTGTTTCGACATATTTCTAAAAACCTATTATATCATAATTTCAATTTCACTTTTCCTTCCGCTCTTGATTTTTAGAGGTGAGTTCTGGAAAAAAAACAGCCTGCCCCCCTATTAAACTTCTAGTAAAAGTTGAAAAACCTCCATAAAGATTTGACTCTTTTTCTAACTCTATATGTACATCCTGTGAACCTACCACAATCCGAAAGGAAAACAGGTACAATGAAAGCAAAAACAGATTAAGAGGGTGACAACATGTCGCTTTTTACAAACTGGCTTGAAAGTCTTAGTTACGACTTAGAGGCGGCAGACCATTGCTTACGGAAAACAAGTCCATTCAGTTCCTGCACAGCTTGTATCGATAACTGTCCGGAACAGGCCATTCAAGGTGAAAAAGGGACATTAACGATAGACCATAACCGTTGCAATGGTTGCGGACGTTGCATTACTCTATGCCCTGTACAAGCATTAATGGGCGAATCACCGCGACGTCAAACATTAAATGGCATGCTTATTTTTGATGACGGTCCCTTGCCAACAATAAATGAACTTTTTTATTTATATAAAAGAGGGATACGCTCTGTCTATGTAAAAACGGAAGGGGAAGCGCTGACTGAGCTTAAGAGGATAATTGAAGAAGTTAATTCTCCGTTGGTAAAAATGGGCAAAGAGCCGATTAGTATCGCCTCTGAATTGGTGATGACTACTCCAGAGAGAAAGGTTTCAAGGCGTGATTTCTTCACAAATGTCACGTCAAGTAGCAAAAAGCTCGCACTCTCAACAGCAGCCCCTGCGAAATGGCGTTTTAATCAGGAGCAATTCAAGGTCACTGAAATGTTTGAAGGTTGGTCACTTTACTCTGTTGAGATCAATTCTAGCTGCACCCTTTGTGAGACTTGCTTTAAACTATGCCCTTCGAATGTCTTTACCTTAAAAGATAGTCAATTAGAGATCCACAGTGACAAATGTTCAGGTTGCATGCTTTGCGTAGATGTTTGTATGGATAAGGGGATCCTGATGAACCAAGAGGTCAAGGAAGCTCAACCAGTTATCATGAATGTTGAACACAACACCTGCAAAAGATGCCACTCCAGCTTCACCTCCCGGAAGAAAGAAGAGAATTGTCCCATTTGTAAAAAGCGCGCTAACTTAAACTTTCTATTTTAAGATACGGTTTAGGTTCCGTCCATCTTAATTGGGCACCACCCTCTAGCATTCCTGTTGGTCCATTTTTATAAAAGCCAAGCACTGTGAGGACATCACGGCTTGGCTTTCAAACTAGTCCATTTTGTTTTTAATGGTACTTTATCTTCTTCAAACCTACTGAATAAAAGAACAGACTAAACCCGAGTAGCACACCAACTGCTTTTACTAGAGAGGATATATGCAAACTACCACTGATGATTTCTCGTAAACCAGACATCATCCAGCTTTGTGGTACTGCTTTCGCTATCTCCTGCATAAATTCAGGCACAATCTCCAGCGGCCAATAGACTCCCCCAAGCATACAAGAACTGACAATCAGCACTGCACTTAGTGCCCCTGCCTGCTGGCTTGTTTTGACTAATCCGGCCATCATTAAGCCAAATCCCACAATGGTTAAAATGACAATGGAGGCAAACGGAATAAAATACGCTAAATTCCCCCAAACGGCTCCGAATAATGTAGACATTGCGACCATTAGCACGAGCATTTGAATCCAGCCTAGTAAAAAATAGGATAATAAATAACCGACTATCAATTGTCCTTTCGTTGCCGGTGTTGTCAACAGCCTTTGCCACGTGCCCCCTTTCCTTTCATCGAGGATAGTCGAGGCTGCGCCAGAAATTCCAAACATCATAAACATGATGGTAAAACCTACTGCCAATAAACTGACATCCTCCCCCTTATTGCCATCCTTTTGAATGATTTCACGCTCGATTTTAATTGCTTCTCTATTCGCTAGTTCTTTTAATAGGAGGGGAAACTCAACACCGTTTACTTCAGATGCTAATTGATGCGAACTGACAATGGTCCTTGCTACTCCTTCTATAATTGGTTGCAAAGCAAGGTATTCCTGAGTTTCGTGTTGATTGATTACCTCAAAAATTGGTTGCTCGTTTTCTATCTGGAGAGAGTAATCTTCAGCTAGAATAACGGCAGCAATTGCTTCCTTCGCTTTCACTTGCTCTCGCGCTTCAATTTCTTTCGCTTCCCGCCATTGATATTGAGTGTTTTCCTCTAGGAGGGCTACCGCCTCTCTGCTCGGTTCACTTTTATCCGCAACAAGAAGCACCAGGGGTTTACTTGTCGTCCCTTTACCTGAAATGCCGCCAAAGATCACACTAAAGATAAGTGGCATGACGAACATTAACACAATACCCCCTGGAGACTTCAGCATGGTTTTCAGGCGAAGCCAGGTGATGGTTAACACCTTACGCATAGGTCTTCCTCCTCTCTGCTGAAAGTCTCAGAAAAGCCAATCCAATGAAAAAAAATCCTAAAAGTAACAATATGGCTGCCTCAAAGACTACACCTTGTATCGATTCTCCAGACATTAAATCAAGGAAAGTCTGCAAAGCTAAAGCATTTGGAAAAACTTTCACCAGCTCATTTAACCAATCTGGGAAGACGTATAAAGGCACCATACTTCCCCCTGCAGCTGCTAATAGTTGTGTTCCCAGGATTCCAGCTGAATTAAAGGCTTGTTCTGTTTTTACCAAGGAACCACAAAGGACCCCTAGGCCGCAGGCGCTAAATACAAAGGCAAAGCCAACTAGTAACACACCCGCTATTGATTCTCCCCAATGAACACTGAAGAGCAAGCTTGTTCCAAGGATGATGACGGTTAATTGAATGGTCGATAGAAACAACAAACCTAGTAGTTTACCCAAAAGATATTGTGAGTGTGTTAGGTTCGAGATAAGCAGTCTGCGATAGACTTCTTGTTCTTTTTCTTCAAGCATTGCTCCCACCCCAATGACAACGGTCATCAGGAGAAACATAACCCCCATTCCAGCAGCGTAATACTGAAAAGACCCTACTTGTTTTTGATCTGGTGCGACTGTTGTTTCTTTCAGGACTGTAAAAGGAAGGTTGCTTGAAAGGAATTCAGGTGTTGACAGTATTTCTGCACTAACAGGCTTCCCTGCCTTAATCGCCGCTTCTACTGCCATTTTCATTCCAGTAGTTTCGACCCCGACCGTTGAAGAAAATTGTTGAATCACGATCTCTACGATACTCGATTGAATCTGAGCCTCCGGAACGGAGATGATATGCACCGTTGTTTCTTTCCCTGAAATCACAGATTCAGAAAAGGATGCTGGGAGAATTAGACCAACCGTTAGCTGCTTCTCGCCCAGTAAGCGACGGAGCTCTTTTTCACTATCATAGGACTCCAATCTAACTGTCGTTTCTAATCCCTTTTCAAACACCTCTTTTTCAAGAATCAGCCCAAGCTCTCCCTCATCCATATTGATGATTCCTAGTGGAAACTTCTGAATTTGCGCTTCCTCTTCTTGAAACATATTGCCGAATGCCGCACCGAGAATTCCGATTAATAGGATTGGCATAAACACTAAGGTGAGCAATGCCTTTTTGTCTCTTCCTAGTTCGACGGTATCTTTAAATGCCAGCCACCAAAAACTCATTTTCTCTCCCCCTAGTCTCGCAAACTTCTACCGGTAAGGTGCAAGAAGACACTTTCTAAGTTTGGTTCGACAATCTCAACTGCTTTTACCTGTGCCCCCGCTTTTGTTACTTGTTGAACAAGTTCTGATAAAATTTCTTGCGGTTTCTTATGGAAGACAGTCAATTTTCCCTCATTCCATTGTATATCCTCATCATGTATATCTGGTAAAAGCAACTGTACTTGTTGACGATTAGGTTCATGAGAAAATAACAAGATAATTCGCGACCGATCTCCTATGGATTCCCGTAATTCAGATATCGTCCCTTGGGCAATGAATTGACCATGATCCATAATTCCAATTCGTTCACAAAGGTACTCGACTTCCTCCATATAATGACTTGTGTAGATAACGGTCATGCCTTCATTGTTAAGTCTCCTTACCGTATCTAAAATATGTGTTCTTGACTGGGGGTCAATTCCAACTGTAGGTTCGTCCATAATGAGTAGCTCGGGTCTGTGTAAAATGGCTGCGGCAATGTTAACACGGCGCTTCATTCCGCCTGAAAAAGTTGAAACTTTATCCTTAGCCCGGTCGGCTAGTCCAATCAAGTCGAGTGCCTCATCGACCCTCTCTTTTAGCACAGGACCACTTAAGCCGTACATCCTTCCCCAGAATTTCAAATTCTCTTTAGCACTCATATTTTGATATAGTGCTATTTCCTGGGGAACAATTCCGATCAAACCTTGTGCTTTTTTAGGGGCTTGAATCATGTCGATTCCACCAACCGTGATTGTACCAGTAGAAGGCGGAAATAACCCTGTAACCATTTGAATAGTCGTGGTTTTTCCAGCTCCATTTGGTCCAAGCAGTCCATACGCTTCTCCCTTCCGGACCGAAAATGTGACACTTTTCACCGCTTCCACATTTTTAAACTTTTTTGTTAAATCCTTAACCGTGAGCAGCTCCATATTTTTCTACTCCCCCTATCTAAACTCCATCTATATTAACTATAACAAGTTTATGTGAGAATATTGCGAAATCGTTAAAATATCTTTAGATTTTAGGGTGCGAAATTTATGCAAAAAAAAACTTACGCGGCATAACTAACACAATTGGTTAGTTGTGCCGTTTCCATTTGCTTTCAATAATGTTTAAATATGCATCTGGGTCCTGTTTAAACCGTCTCTGTTTTGTGTGCTCATATATTCTACTATCCCATTTTTTGGATTCCTTTTTATAAGCAGAATAGGTGGCACTCTTAATCTTTTGCAGTCCATCCTGCTCATTTTTAACATTTTCAACGAATACGATATTTTCGCCATGACGAACAATGTAACGATTCCAAGTTCGGCTACCTGTAATCCTACGATGCCTTACCTTTGTTCTTCTAAAGAAAAGTTCAAGATCATTATTTGTCCTTGGCAAGAGTGGGAAATCATAAAATGTAAAGAGACCTTTCCAAAATCCTTTACTATATCTCATCAGATTGTCCACAAAGGCTAAATCATCTTCACGGTTTAGTTCTTTTTCTATTTGGATCAAATATCTTCTCAACCTAGATTCAACCCAAGAACTTGATTTATTTTCAGAAGGTTCCATGATTGTGGCAATCCGTTTAAAACGTCGGTCCCATCGTTTTATGAGCTGATAATCCGTTTTATAGTTATCAACATTACTGACTATTCTGAACAACTTTTTAAGTAGAGGAGTCCCCTTTTTTATCCAGGCATTTTTCAATCGAGTCCTTGATTGATTTTGTTCGCTCAAAAACTCGGGTACCTGGCAATTCAAACGGTGGCTTTCCATCTTCCAAAAGGACGGATCGAATCGCTGCGACATAATCACTCGCGATTTCTTCTTCCAATCCTGAAGGTGATTCTTCTATTTTTCTTTCGATTTCTCGGATTCCCCTTAACTTCTTTTTGATGTTTGTCTTTAACTTTCGGTCCTTTTCTACCAATGGTTTCGCGATATCTTTGAAGTAATGGAACTGACAATATTGATAAGGAATGTCAGGTGCTATTTTCTCAATTGCTAAACGGATCGACTGTTGGCCATCACTGATAAAACCTATGATAGGGTATCCCCAATCAAGGATTGGTTGAATGATTCCAATCAATTCTTGAGAGGCGCTGCTCTTTAAATTGTGTGCTGCCAAAATGGTGCCACTTAAGACCTCTCGTATGACATACAATGTTTCATTTCCTTTTTCAGGTTGAACACCATCAATGGATAAGATAAGACCACCGTTTTGTTCAACCACTTCGTTCAGAGTATCTTTCATATTATCCTGAATTGCTGATCTAAGAAGTAAGGCGTATCGTTCGTACAGTTTTTGAACTTGCCTTTCAGATATTTTCACCTGCTTCTCAGACAGGATAGTGGCGATTTCCGAACGGGTTTTATGTTCTTTGAAGCGCAAGTGTCCAATGTGTGCAATGACATCCATGCCATAGGTGATGTGTTTCATACTAAGCCGTTCTGCTTCTGCAGAACGGTAAACAGTATTGTTTTCACAAGCGTTATTTTCACAGCGATAACCCAGATTGATAACTTTAAATTCCCCTTTTAGAGTAGAGATGGTTTTTCGCCAAACAGGATGACAATAAGTTAATTTCGTGCCGCAGTTAGGGCAATTTATAATTTCAGGACTATAATAGATAGACTCGATTGGATTTAACCGGTTTTTAGTACGCATAAATAAACACCAACCTATATAATTTATAAATCTATTATAACTCATTATCACTGTTGGTGTTGTTTATTCCGTGTAAGAAAAAAAAAACTAGGAAGTACTACCTTCCTAGTTCGTGCCTATTCTTCTTCTGTTCCTAATAGGAAATCAGGATTTAAGTCTTCAAACTCTTCGTCCTCGACTTCAAGGCCCCATTCATCATCACAGTCTTCACAACCATCAGGATTGATGGCCACGCATACCTTTGTTTCACCAATCACTTCAGTCATGAATTCTCTTTCGACATGGACAATAATCTTGTTACCATTTGGTGAAATGACTGCTTCGATGCAGTTTGGCTGTTGAAGGACTTGAACGAGTACTTCATGATCATCGATGCAATCCGGGTCACGGTACTTTAATTTGATGACATCACAATATGTCACTTTTTCAGTAACAACTTCTGTTCTTGTATTATCATCAAAAGAGTACCAACAGTTTATATCATAAGAACCATTGACTTCAACTGTTTTTCCGGACTTTTTCGCCTTATATTTGTGGTTGATGACCCAGCAGCCAAGAATACTACTTGGATCATGTGGTGGGCAAATCGTATGATTGGACTGTGTAAATTTACGTCCCTTCGCTACGACGGCTTTCGTGATAATCTCTCTGTATTCTCCCATTGCGAGCGAACCCTCCTCAATCAGTTTCAATTCATCCTATGCGGGACAGTAGACTAGTGTGCGAGGTGATTTTTATCTAAATCCCAAGGATTATCAAAGGCATACAACATGATATGCCCAACACGATGAAAGGTTCTTAAAGGGCTCAGAAAGGAGAAAAAAATAAGGTGTCAGGCGCTAACCATTAACTGGAAGGACCTGACACCTTATAGAATTTAATGGCTGCAGCTTGAGCCTTTGGCTAGTTCTGCGCCTGTTTGGCCGCGTAGGACGTCTCCACCAGTTGAGGTAAGGATTTCATCTGTCACGGTGTTCGAGATTGTTGAGGCAATAATTTGCAATAAATCGTTGACTTCAATTTGTGATTCTTTAAACTGTTGAACCACTGGAATTGCGTCTAATTCTGCTTCAAGCTTAGCAATTTTATCTTCGGTTTTTTTAAGGGCTTCAGGCTTCCCGTAGTGTTGAAAGTTTACGGCTTGCTTTTGCAAGCCCTTAATAGAAGAAATCAGCATGCTGACCTTTTCATTGCTATGAATTTGTGCTTCCGCACGCTTAAAGAAATCCACTTCTTCTGTTTCTGCAACCATTTTTGCAAGCTGTTGTGCTTGAGCGATAATATCGTCTTTATTGTATTTTGCCATCCTATTTCACCTCAGCTGATTGTAGTTCTTCGACCATTTCCCCATTTAAAGACCAAGTCTTTGCATCTGTAATCTTCACTTTCACAATTTTACCAATTGCTGTTTTTGGTCCGACGAAGTTTACTAGCTTACTTTTATTTGTATAGCCAGCCAGGACATCAGGGTTGTTCTTGCTTTCCCCTTCAACAAGAACTTCTAATGTTTGACCTTTGTACTTTTCCATTGCTTTCGCAGAAAGTTCATTAACAAGGGCATTCAACCGTTGAAGACGCTCTTTTTTAACCTCCATCGGTACATTATCCTGCATTTTCGCTGCTGGTGTACCTTCTCGTGGAGAGTAGATAAATGTATAAGCAGCTTCAAAGCCTACTTCCCTATATAAGGATAAAGTTTCTTCAAACTGCTCCTCTGTTTCATTCGGGTACCCGACAATAATATCGGTTGTTAACGAAACATTCGGAATGGCTGCTTTAATTTTACTTACGAGCTCTAGATATTGCTCACGGGTATATTTACGTGCCATAATTTTCAGGACATCTGTCGAACCTGATTGAACCGGAAGATGAATATGATCCATTAAGTTGCCGCCTTTAGCTAGAACTTCAATTAAATGATCATCAAAATCCCGTGGATGGCTAGTTGTAAAGCGAATACGTGGAATCCCAATGTGGCGAATCTCGTCCATTAAATCACCAAGGCCATATTTACGGTCATCGAAATCTTTTCCATAAGCATTCACGTTTTGTCCAAGCAAAGTAATTTCTTGATACCCTTGAGCTGCTAGTTCACGAACTTCCTGGATAATTTCATCTGGGCGGCGACTGCGTTCTTTCCCACGAGTAAACGGAACAATACAGTACGTACAGAATTTATCACAGCCATACATGATGTTGACCCAGCCTTTTATTTTTCCACGGCGGACTTTAGGAAGGTTTTCAATGACATCCCCTTCCTTTGACCATACCTCAACAACCATTTCCTTCGACATATAGGCTTCTTGTAGGATATTTGGCAAACGGTGGATATTATGAGTACCAAAAATGATATCTACTTGGTTATATGTCTTGAGGATTTTATTTACTACGGATTCTTCCTGTGACATACATCCACATACTCCTAAAAGCAAATCAGGTTTTTCAGTTTTCAAATGCTTCAAATGACCAAGCTCGCCAAACACCTTATTTTCAGCATTTTCACGAATCGCACATGTATTCAAAAGAATGACGTTGGCATCATCAACCGAATCCGTTGGTTCATAACCTAAGGCCATAAAGATCCCAGCCATTACCTCTGTATCATGTTCATTCATCTGGCAGCCGTATGTCCGAATATAGAACTTTCTACCTTTTCCCATTCCGCGGAATTCCTCGGAAATTTGGAAATCATCATGGTACTTAACCTCTTCTTTGCCACGTTTTTTTGCATCCTTTAAGGAAGGTGGCACAAAAACCGTTTCAAAGTACTTGCTGTAGTCCTTATCGGATTTTTTGTCCGAAGGATTAGCCGTTTGAACTTGCTGGCCTTCTAGGCGTTGGTTTTCATTCATATTGTTTCTCCTTTCTTTCCTTAAAATAAAAAAATGAAAGTTTTTAAAGATATTAACATACAATAAGTAATTATAACGGTTATAGGACTCACAAACAATATCATATGTCACTGTTCTAGCGCTAAGTACTGTTATCTTCTCAAAAAACTATACTATCTTACATTATAGTAAAATAACAAACTGTAACCAAGAACAATAATTACCATGGAGCATTATGAGAAATACTACAAAGATTATTCAGAGGAAATAGATTCATGATTCGTCCATGGTAACCGAATCTAGTGCTCTTCATACGCAACATGCGCCATGGATCCTTCATGGTGACCGGATCTCATTCTCTTCAGACGAAACGGGCTTCATGAAGCCTTTATGGTGACCAAATCTAGTGCTCTTCTCATAAAACGGGCGCCATGAACCCTTTATGGTGACCAAATCTAGTGCTCTTCTCATAAAACGGGCGCCATGAATTCTTCATGATGACTGAATCTCATTCTTTTCAGACGAAACGGGCTTCATGAACCCTTTATGGTGACCAAATCTAGTGCTCTTCTCATAAAACGGGCGCCATGAATTCTTCATGATGACCAAATCTCATTCTTTTCAGACGAAACGGGCTTCATGAATCCTTTATGGTGACCAAATCTAGTGCTCCTCTCATAAAACGGGCGCCATGAATCCTTCATGATGACCGAATCTCATTCTCTTCAGACGAAACAGGCTTCATGAAGCCTTTATGGTGACCAAATCTAGTGCTCTTCTCATAAAACGGGCGCCATGAACCCTTTATGGTGACCGAATCTCATTCTCTTCAGACGAAACAGGCTTCATGAATCCATTTTCGTGACCGGATCCTTTTCCATAGAAAAAACCCCAACAACATGGTTGGGGTTTCCTTTAATTAAACAAACTCTGCAGTTAGCTTATCAAAGTATTCTTGATCAAGTGTTAAGTCTGCTTCAGTAAGTGGTTTTTCGGAAAATCCACTTAATAACTCTTGGTATGATTGACGTTCTGTATTCTGGTAGATTAAACCAGTTACAAGTCCATCATGCTTCATCAAGGTTTGCATTGCATCTTCGCGATTTGAAGGATCATATCCCTCAATATCACTAAGCTTTGTAAGATTCTCTTTGAACCAATCATACGTATTTACCTTATTATAAGTAACACATGGGCTAAATACGTTAATCAAAGAGAAACCTTTATGTTTAATCCCTGCTTCGATTAAAGCAGTCAAATCTTTTAGGTCAGTTGAAAAGCTTTGTGCGACAAAGGTTGCACCAGCTGTAAGTGCCATTTCCATCGGGGAAATCGCTTGTTCAATCGAACCAGCAGGTGTTGACTTTGTTTTGAAGCCAGCAGCTGAACGTGGGGATGTTTGTCCCTTTGTTAAACCATAGATTTGGTTGTCCATTACGATATAAGTAATATCGATGTTACGGCGAATTGCATGAATGGTATGCCCCATCCCAATTGCGAATCCATCTCCGTCTCCACCAGAGGCAATGACCGTTAAATCGCGGTTTGCCATTTTAACACCTTGAGCGATTGGGAGCGATCTTCCGTGAATTCCATGGAAACCGTATGAGTTAATATATCCTGAAATACGCCCAGAACAGCCGATTCCGGAAACAACGGCCAATTGCTCAGGCTCTAGTCCAACGTTCGCTGCAGCACGCTGCATGGCTGCCTGAACTGAGAAATCGCCACAACCAGGGCACCAGTTAGGTTTTACATTGTTTCGAAAGTCTTTAAATGTAGCCATTTAGAACAACTCCTTGCATTTCGAGTGAATTTCGTGCGGCAAAAATGGATTTCCATCATATTTCAGCACTTTATGAACCTTTTCGGCATGGCCGACGTTCATTTTTAGAATATTCGCTAGCTGACCTGTCGCGTTGTTTTCAATAACAGCAATTTTCTTAGCCGATTTCACAAGTGGCAAGATGTCGTCAACTGGGAATGGGTGGATTAAGCGAACTTGAGCATGGTTTACTTTCACACCATCCTGCTCTAATCGTCCCATTGCCTCCTCAATTGCACCTCTTGTTGAGTTAAAACCAACGATTAACAAATCTGCTTCCTCATGCGGAGCGTTCTTATGGACTGGCGTATTGAATTTAAGATTATCGATCTTACGGAAACGCTTATCCATCTGTGCGATACGGTTAGCCGCTGACTCAGAAGGTTTACCTGTTTCCTCATGCTCTACACCCGTAACATGATGGATACCATTCTTCATTCCAGGAATCGTACGTGGGGAAACCCCATCTTCTGTTACTTCGTAGCGCTTAAAGTAAGCTTTGCTGTCAAGCTCAGGTAGTTCACTAGTTTGAAGCTTACCTCTGCGAATTTCTACCTTACTAAAATCTAGTGGTTCTACTGTTTGCTTTCCAAGAGAAAGCTGCAGGTCAGATAAGATGATGACTGGGCATTGATATTCCTCTGCTAGATTGAAAGCTTCTGCAGTGTCATAGAAAGCCTCTTGTACGGTACTAGGTGCCATAACAATCTTTGGGATTTCTCCATGTGTACCATAAATCATTGCCATCAAGTCAGATTGCTCTTGCTTAGTTGGAAGTCCAGTAGATGGGCCTCCACGCTGTGTGTCAACAATTACTAATGGTGTTTCCGTAATTCCTGAAAGACCAATTGCTTCCATCTTTAAGGAAAGACCAGGACCAGCTGAAGCTGTTATTGCACGCACACCACCATAGTTTGCGCCAATCGCCATTGTTGCTGCTGCGATCTCATCTTCCGTTTGAATAACCGCCCCACCAACTGCTGGTAGTTTCTTAATTAAATATTCCATAATCTCAGACGCTGGTGTAATTGGGTAAGCAGCCATAAATCGACATCCCCCAGCAAGCGCACCCATTGCGATTGCGTCGTTCCCAATCATGAATAAACGCTTTTGGCCATCTGCTTTTTCAAGCTCCATGGCACCGACCTTTGAGCCTAATTGTTCTTTCATATATTCATAGCCAGCTTTAATGGCTTCCATA
Organism: Mesobacillus maritimus; assembly: GCF_044803185.1. Taxonomy (GTDB): domain Bacteria; phylum Bacillota; class Bacilli; order Bacillales; family Cytobacillaceae; genus Mesobacillus_B; species Mesobacillus_B maritimus_B. The sequence continues at coordinate 1,109,533 of NZ_CP085225.1, read as the reverse complement.
TTCTTTTCGACCACTTGTTGGCCTTTGCGTCCAAAGATTTCTTGTACGACTTCTTCGAATACTTGAATATCTAAGTCTAGAACTGCACTTGTTGCTCCAATTGCAACCATGTTCTTCATTAGGGACGTGCCAAGTTCAGTAGCAATCTCCGTGAATGGAACCGCATACAATGATGCTTCAGTATCTTCCGGTTTTGTTGGTCCAAATTTCGCATCAGCCATTATGACACCATTACTATGAAGCTCTTTATAATTCACATCAATGGTCTCTTGGTCAAATGCTACAAGGATGTCCAAATCATCGGAAATAGAACGAACTTGTGTCGTACTAACACGAATTTTGTTATTCGTATGGCCACCTTTAATACGTGAAGAAAAGTGACGATAACCATATAAATAATAGCCCAATCGGTTTAGGGCAATTGCAAAAATTTCTCCGGTACTTTCAATTCCTTCGCCTTGCTGTCCTCCAACTTTCCATGAAAGTTGATTGATCATCTCCTACACCCCTTTAGGTACGTTAAAAAATATGTAATTCTATTCCATTAATAATTTTAGCACTTTTCCAAGTAATTCACTAGAAATAACGCTTTAGCTTTTACTATAAAATTAACAACTTGGAGGGGTACTAAACGCTTTCAATTCTAGACCTTAGCTGGAAAAAAAGCAACCCTTTAAGACTAAATATTGAACAAAATATGAATATTTTTTTATTTTTTAGTTTTATTAATTCAAAACGACAGCCCTTACCACTTTTAAGCATAAAATCCTTGATTTTACAATGATTGCCCGCGTACATAAAAAATCTGATGCTTCTTCTCTCTTATCCTAAAATAATATAATTTGTATATTTATGCCAAATCATCAACAAAAAAATCCATCTGTCGGCCTAAGCAGACAGATGGATTTTCCAATTATATTCTGTTTCAGACAAGATGCCTTTGTAGGTGTCAAACCTTGTACCATAATGAAAAATAATGTTCCTTAAGCCCCCTCATTATCTCGGTTCGATAATCAGTTTTATAGCGGTACGTTCCTCTCCATCTATCAGGATATCGGTAAATGCTGGGATGCAAATCAGATCAACTCCGCTAGGCGCTACAAATCCTCTTGCGATAGCTACTGCCTTCACGGCCTGATTCAATGCACCCGCACCGATTGCCTGGATTTCTGCATTTCCTCTTTCACGCAGAACCCCTGCAAGCGCACCAGCTACAGAATTAGGGTTAGATTTTGCTGAAACTTTTAATATTTCCATTCCTAGCTCCTCCTTATTTAATCCCCCAAAACCTGAATGCCCTATAATTCACTACTTTAGGGTAAGTTGTTCCACTGCTACTATATTCGGGAAGTTCCAAGTATATAACCGAGCTGTTAAAAAAAGGAGGAGCTGTTTCTTTTTTTAGCTAAGCTCTTTTCTCAAACTCTGTTGCTTTCAGAGCTTAAAAAGAAATTTACAGCTATGTTTCATTGAAAGATAGCTTTAGTTTATGAGAAAAGAGCTTGAAAACTTAATTTTCAACGCACAAAAAAGCTTTTTCTGCGTTAAAATCGGCTTTAAGTAGTAAAAATCGACTTTAAGATTTTTACAATTTTAACAACAATCTTTACGAAAACAGCCTTTAGCTAAAATGTGGCTGATCATCATTGATTCGTATTCGTTGAATCTTTGAAGCACGCCCTGTTTTCTTATCTACATCGATTACGACGCCAGATAATTGTGTTCGTCCACTAGTGCTGACCTCGAAACGAACCGGTAATGAGGTTAAAAACCTTTTTATAACTGCATCCCTGTCCACCCCTAGAATCCCATCATAAGGACCTGTCATTCCTGCATCTGTTAAATAGGCAGTCCCTCCCGGTAGAATTCGCTCATCTGCGGTTTGAACGTGAGTATGGGTTCCAACTACTGCAGTTACCCGTCCATCGAGATACCACCCCATCGCCTGTTTTTCACTGGTTACTTCGGCATGGAAGTCCACAAATATGATGGATGTACGCTTCCTTGCTTCAGCAATTAACTCGTCGGCCTTTTTAAAAGGGCAGTCAATGGCTGGTAAAAAGGTTCTTCCCTGAAGATTAATAACAGCGACCTCGTCTTGATTCACTTTTAAATAAACAATTCCTGTCCCAGGAACTTCACTAGGAAAATTAGCTGGTCGTACAAGATACTTAGCCTTATCAATAAAATCAAAGATTTCCTTTTTGTCCCATGCGTGATTTCCTAGGGTAACAACTTGTGCCCCCATCTCTAAAAACTGACGATAAATTTTTTCGTTAATCCCTTTTCCGCTTGCTGCATTTTCACCATTTATAATGGTAATCGTCGGACGATATTTTTCCTTAAGTTTCGGGAGATATTCCTTTATCATATCCCGACCTGGTGATCCGACAACATCGCCGATAAATAATATTTTCATGGTTATTCCATTCCCAACATAATTTTTTTATCTAGTACAATTGTAGCACACTCATGATATTCCCTATTTTTATACTTTTTATCTATTCAACATAAAAAGCGGTGCATATGCACCGCTTTATTTTGCGTATTCAACCGCCCTTGTTTCTCGAATGACTGTAACCTTTATATGGCCAGGATAATCGAGTTCTTCCTCGATGTTTTTCCTAATGTCTCGAGCTAGGCGATGAGCTTGAAGATCATCAATTAAATCAGGTTTAACCATAATACGAATCTCACGACCAGCCTGAATCGCGAAGGATTTCTCAACACCTTCAAAGGATTCTGAGATTTCTTCTAATCGTTCCAAACGGCGGATATAGTTTTCTAGTGCCTCACTACGAGCGCCTGGTCTTGCAGCTGACAAGGCATCAGCAGCAGCAACTAGTACAGCGATGACAGAAGTTGGTTCTGAATCGCCATGGTGAGAAGCGATACTGTTAATGACAACACGGTGTTCCTTATACTTCGTTGCCAGTTCAACACCAATTTCTACATGACTACCTTCTACTTCATGGTCAATCGCCTTGCCAATATCATGCAGAAGCCCTGCACGCCTTGCTAAGGTTTCGTCCTCCCCTAATTCAGCTGCTAGCAACCCTGAAAGCTGTGCAACCTCCATAGAGTGTTTGAGAACATTTTGACCGTAGCTTGTACGATACTTTAATCGCCCAAGTATCTTTATTAAATCTGGGTGAAGACCATGTACACCCACTTCAAACGTCGTCTGTTCTCCGACTTCACGAATATGTTCATCGACTTCACGACGCGCTTTTTCGACCATTTCCTCAATTCTTGCAGGGTGAATCCTGCCATCCTGAACAAGTTTATCAAGTGCTAATCGTGCCGTTTCTCGGCGAATCGGGTCAAACCCGGAAAGAATGACTGCTTCTGGCGTATCATCGATAATTAAATCGATTCCTGTCAGCGTCTCTAATGTCCGGATATTCCGTCCTTCACGTCCAATGATGCGACCTTTCATTTCATCATTTGGAAGATTCACAACGGAAACCGTTGTTTCAGCAACATGGTCTGCAGCGCAACGCTGAATGGCTAGGGATAATAATTCCTTCGCCTTCTTGTCGGACTCTTCCTTCGCTCTGTTTTCACTTTCTTTAATCATGACTGCAATGTCATGAGCTAACTCCTGCTCAGTACGTTCTAAAATGATGGATTTTGCCTCATCACGCGTTAAGCTCGAGATTCGTTCTAACTCGGCTTGTTGCACACGCACCATTTCGTCCACTTTGCTTTGCATCTGTTCAATATGCTGTTGTCTTTGGGTCAGAGAGTCGTCTTTCTTCTCCAAAAGAATTTCCCGTTTATTTAACGATTCGTCCTTCCGGTCAAGATTCTCCTCCTTTTGCAGTAAACGATTTTCTTGTTTTTGCAGTTCATTTCGTCGCTCGCGCACTTCACGTTCTGCTTCTGTGCGTAGCTTATGAATGTCATCCTTTGCTTCAAGCAGGGCTTCCTTCTTTAATGCTTCCGCATCCCGCTTCGCATCTTCAAGAATCTGTTCTGCCGCATTCCTGGCTCCTGCTATTTTTGCCTCTGCAACGGATTTTCGATAAAAATAGCCAACAACTGCACCGACGAGTAGGCCAAGCAAAATGGAGATGATTGGTAATATAAATTCCATCATTTCACCTCCTCTTGCTATGAACTTTTTTGTTACGTTTTTTAAAGTGTCGGCATGTATATTGTTTTATTACATCAACATACAGCACAAAGGCTTTTAAACGTTTTATTACTAGGAAAAGTAAAATTATACATGTTTAATTGTATGTTTTCCCATTTTTATTGTCAAGGGGTTGTCAGTCTTGGTGTTGTAGTTTCCTACCAATTTTAAACAAACCTTCAATATGCAAGAAAAAGCAAAGCCGAATCAGCTTTGCTTTTTTCCTCAATTAGAAATTATGAAAGCTCTAATTCTTCCTGATCTTCATCGGATTCGACTAGAGGCTTATCTCCATCAAGACCATAGTGATCACGAATTTTTTGTTGAATTTCAAGGCGAACAGACGGATTTTCCTTCAAGAACTGTTTCGCATTCTCGCGTCCCTGACCTACCCGCTCATTATTATAAGAATACCAAGAGCCACTCTTTTGAACGATATCAAGTTCAGAACCGATATCAAGGATTTCTCCCTCTCTAGAGATTCCCTCTCCGTACATAATATCCACTTCCGCTACACGGAAAGGAGGCGCAACCTTGTTTTTAACTACTTTAATTTTTGTTTTGTTACCTACAATATCATTGCCTTGCTTTAAGGATTCAGCACGGCGCACTTCAAGACGAACACTGGAATAGAATTTAAGCGCACGTCCCCCTGGAGTTGTCTCTGGATTTCCAAACATAACACCAATCTTTTCACGAATCTGGTTGATGAAAATCGCAATTGTATTGGATTTGTTGATAGCACCTGACAGCTTACGAAGAGCCTGGGACATCATTCTTGCTTGAAGTCCCATATGAGAGTCTCCCATTTCACCTTCGATTTCAGCTTTTGGAACTAGAGCAGCAACAGAGTCAATAACAATGATATCAACCGCACCGCTTCGTACAAGTGCCTCTGCAATTTCTAGTGCTTGTTCCCCAGTATCTGGCTGAGAAAGCAATAATTCATCAATGTTAACACCTAACTTTTGAGCGTAAACAGGGTCTAGTGCGTGCTCTGCATCAATAAATGCAGCCTGACCACCTGCTGCTTGTACTTCTGCAATTGCATGAAGTGATACAGTTGTTTTACCAGAACTTTCAGGTCCATAAATTTCAATTACACGTCCGCGTGGATAACCACCTATTCCTAAAGCTACATCCAACGTAATCGAACCACTCGGACTAGTAGATACTCTACGATCCGATTGTTCTCCTAACTTCATAACTGAGCCTTTACCAAATTGCTTTTCTATTTGTTTTAATGCCATATCTAAGGCAGCTTGACGATCACTCACTCAATTTCCTCCCTTTGCAAAAACGTTCTAGTCTTCAGACGGAACGTCCATTTCTTATTCGAAAAACTACTAACGATTACTACTCATACTATACCTTTTTTTCAGCTGTTTGTCGAGCAAAAAATCGAACATCCATTCGTTATTTTTGACTGGTAAGTTTCGCTAAAAAAGTGATTATGAGAGCATTTTCACTCGAGTAGCACTTAATATGACGAGTAGAAATGTCTTTTCTATGTTTCATTGACAAAAAGTTTTTTAGATGAATCAAGTGGGAGGAAAGGTCGCACTTTTATATATTCCATAACCACAAAAAAAGACCTCGTTCCTTTTACTAGAACGAGGACTTCACAGCCTACTCTTTTAAACTATTAATCAGCAGTCGGCAACCATGCTTGACCGCCCTCACTCGGTTTATCTCCCTAGTGCCAGCTAGCTGTAGTTTTTCAGTAATCGTTGCTTTTCCTTTTACGTGAATAGCTACAAAAACAGTCCCAGCAGGATGGCCTTCAAGCTCATCTGGACCTGCAACGCCTGTAAAGCTAATCCCCGCATCTGCTCCCAAAAGTTTAGAAACATTCTCTGCTAGTTCCTTCGCACAAGCAGCACTAACTGCGCCATCTTGGGAAATCGTTTCTTTACGGACCTTCACAATCTCGACTTTGGCCTCATTTGTATAACAAACGATGCCCCCTTTAAATACACTGCTTGCGCCTGACAAACTCGTAAGCTGTTCTTGGAATAGCCCACCTGTTAGGCTCTCAGCAGCCGCTATGGTCAAACCTTTCGTTTTTAAAAGCTTAAAGACTTCATTTATTAATGAAGTTTCATCATACCCATAAAAATACTCCCCAACACGGGCCAATATTTTTTCTTCTAGCTCATCAATAAGCTTTGCCGCTGTCTTTTCAGAAGCGTGACTCGCTGTAAGCCGAATGGTTACTTCTGATTCTGAGGCGAGCGGAGCAATGGTAGGATTGCTCTGGCTCTCAATGAGATCCTCTAGCTTTGTTTCTAGTGCCGCTTCTCCTATCCCAAAGAAACGCAAGACTCTTGAAACTATCTTTGCTTGTTCTCCCATCTTTGCTGTTATCGCTGGAATACCATATTTCGTGAACATCGGTTCCATTTCACTTGGCGGACCCGGCAATAGCATATAATGGTGATTCTCCTTGGTAAAGAGCATTCCCGGTGCCATGCCATGGTCATTTTGCAACACTTCTGCTCCCTTAAGAACAAGAGCTTGTTTCCGATTGTTCTCGGTCATCGTTCGATTTGTTTTATTAAAGTAGCCTTCGATTGATTTCATTGCCACTTCATCTATCGCAAGCTCTACACCTAACTGTCGAGCAATCGTTTCCTTCGTGAGGTCATCCTTTGTTGGTCCGAGACCCCCGGTTAGTATAATTATATCAGAGCGTCCCTTGGCCACCTCTAACACTTTTTCAAGTCTGACAGGGTTGTCACCTACTACAGTATGAAAATAAACATTCACACCAACACTAGCTAACTGTGCGGATAGAAATCTAGCGTTTGTGTTGTTAATTTGTCCGAGCAGTAGCTCTGAGCCGACTGCAATGATTTCAGCATTCATTTACTTCCTCCATCCTAGTTGTGAATCAATCATTAACTTAGACCATATCTGCCTAAAATACCCCTATTCACGACAACCTATTTCGAATTCATAAACACTGCTTTATTTTTAATAAAATAATCCAAGCCAGACCAGATGGTAAAAATCATCGCTACCCATAGAGCGATATCATCAAAAGGAACTGAAATCACTTCAAAGATGATGTTATGTAACAGTAAGGCAGATATCGCAACAATCTGAGCCCATGTCTTGATCTTTCCAAGCATATTAGCCGCGACTACTTCTCCACCCTCCGCTAGAATAGCCCGTAAACCTGTAACCGCAAATTCTCTAAAGATGATGATAATGACAATCCAAGAAGGAGCAAGTTGAAGCTCTACTAATACAATTAAGGCAGAAGCAATCAATAATTTATCCGCAAGTGGGTCTAGAAACTTCCCAAGATTTGTTACAAGGTTGTATTTACGGGCATAATACCCATCCACCCAATCCGTTGCCGATGCAAAGATAAAAATTAATGCCCCGATTAAATGCGTAACCGGCATCACAGCCCCTAAGAAGGATACTTCTCCCCAGTCGAAGGGAGCAAGCATCACCACTAGAAAGATGGGTATAAGGAAAATACGCGATATGGTGATTTTATTAGGTATATTCATTGGTTTTTCCTCCACAAACAAAAATATAAAACTGTCTTTCATAAAGCCATAGATAATGCCCTTTTAAATATTTAGTCAAAGAGAAAAAATAGCCACCTTGCGATGACTATTATTCGCTTTTCGTATAACGAATTGTAATGTTTTGTGGTTTCTTGAGCTCACTCTCGGTAAATGAGTATTCTAGCTTTTCACCATTAATGTAAATCTCTGTGGCTGGTACATAGCCAATGCGAATAACGGCCTCTGTTTCATTTGTAAGATCAACGGTCTCACTATCTTCCTTCTGCAGAGTTTTCTCAAAGAAGGATTTTCCAGCACCGTTTTTAACACTTACCCAAGTAGATCCTGTTGAAACAACCTTCAGTTCAAAGGCCTCGGCATTTTTCAAGTCATAGACAGTAGAACTTCCGTTGTTCTCAACAACAGCTATCTCTTGAACAGGCTCCTCTGGTTCCTCTACTGGCTCTTCCACTTCATCCTCTGTTTCATCAATCGTTGCGTCAGGGTTTTCACCTTCGTCGTCTCCAGCAGAGTCATTGGTGTTCCCTTCCTCCACTTTGGGCTCCTCAATATTCACCGGATTATTTCCTTCACTCTCTAAGTCGTTTGTGTCATCTCCAGCACTTTGAACCATCCAATACCAAACAAGCACAATCGCCCCAATAACGAATACACCGATTAATAATTTTGGTAGCAAGTCTAAAACCTTTGATGAACTAGGTGACATACTTTTCCGTGATTGAACACGAGAGAGTTGCTCTGGTAAATCGTCGTTGTATGTAGTCGGTATATCCTCTTTATATTGCTCGAAAATCTCGTCCGGATCCAACCCTAAAGCTTCTGCATATTGCTTGATAAAGGCTCGAACATAGAATTTCCCTGGCATCATTGCGTAATTGCCTTCTTCAATGCCTAAAAGGTAGCGTTTCTGAATCTTTGTTATATCTTGGAGCTCATTAAGCCCTAGACCTTTTGCTTCTCTTTCTTGCTTTAAGCGTTCTCCTAATTCTGTCACGATAACACCTTCCAATACATTTAAAAATCGAATCCTCCGAAATCTGAATCAGTAAACAAATGGTTTTGTTGGACCATATCATAGGTTATTTCTTCATCCTGATTATTACGAAGCTCGATAATATAATCAAAGTCGTTCATTGTGTATTCTGTGTTTTGAACAAAAATATCAGGGTGCTCCACTACCTTTACTGCCGGCATGCGCATTATTTCCCTGACAAGCTGCCAATGTCGTTCATTTGCTCTTCTAGTTGAAACTATTCCATCTAGTATAAAAAGGTTGTCAGCATTGTATTCATCCTCAATTAACTGATTCCGAATCGTTTGCTTAAGGAGAGTAGAGGAAACAAATAACCACCTTTTATTTGCACACACGCTCGCCGCAACCACCGATTCCGTTTTCCCTACCCTCGGCATCCCTCTAATGCCAATGAGTTTATGGCCTTCTTGCTTAAACAATTCTGCCATAAAATCAACAAGGAGTCCAAGCTCACTACGAACAAACCGAAAAGTTTTTTTATCATCCGCATCCCTTTCTATGTATCGTCCATGACGAACAGCCATCCGGTCACGAAGTTTCGGTTCCCGTAGCTTGATTACTCTTATAGTGTCCATTGTATTTAAAATTGACTCGAGTCTTACGATTTGTTCATCATTTTTAGCTAAAATTAAAAGTCCGCGTCTTCCTTGATCAATCCCATTAATGGTCACGATATTTATGGCAAGCATCCCGAGTAATGAAGAGATGTCTCCTAGCAAACCAGGACGGTTAATTGTGATTTCATATTCTAAATACCATTCTTTCTTCTCCATCAAAACCCTCCAAAAGTTCATATAGGTTTTCCTGTTTCGTCTTTTATAAAGGCTCTTTTCTAAAACTTTGTTGTTTTTCAATACAAAATAGGATGGATGAAGCTTCTTTTCACTGCAAAATTGGTTTTTATTATAGAAAAGAGCTTGCAAACTTACTATAACGTAAAAAATCCCTTACCTTACGTTAAAATCGGCTTTATGATTTTAACAACAATCTTTACGAAAACAGCCTTTATAAAACTTTAAAAAGACGTAAATGCCTCGCTTCTTTTCAGAGACAAGTTTTGACAAGTAACTTCTTCTATAATAAATGATTTTGAACGAAGATGAAAGAAAAAGGAGTGAACGATAAAGAGTTAAAACTAGTTTAAAACATATGGTATAAAAAAAGGGTAGAAACCTTACCTACGCGCTCCAACCGGAATATAAAAAAGGCTGTTTTCGTAAGGATTGTTGTTAAAATTGTAAAAATCTTAAAGCCGATTTTTACTACCTAAAGCCGATTTTAACGCAAGATAATCTATTTTCTACGTTATAGTAAGTTTGCACACTCTTTTCATAATCAAAAAGCTACTTGCAGTGAAACAAGCTTAACCCATCCTATTTTGTGTCCAAAAGCAACAAAGTTGAGAAAAGAGCCTATAAAAAAGAGAGGCCTAAGCCCCTCTCTACTTGATTAAACGTTAGTTATCCGTTGTTTTGAACAAGCTTAACCATTAAATTCGCAATTGCATGCTGTTCTTTTTCATCTGCAACAGACCAAAGATCAGCAAGTACTCGCTCTTGCTCGTTTTTCGGGTCAACATTTTTGGCTAGATAATCCCCAACTTGATAAGCTACATCGGAGATTACATTATTGTTCATGCCTTCGCTTTGCGCTTGATCCAAACGGCTACCTAAGAAATCTTTCCATTGTCCCCAGTTATCTAATACAGACATATTTTGAACCTCCTTTTAAAGTGTTCATGGATATTTTGCTTTAGAAGCCTTGAAAATATTCATCAACTAAAAGGATTTTTAAATATACCAGCCCCCATTTATCGCTAGAACATGTCCTGTAATATAGCTGGATTCTTCAGAAAGTAAAAAATCAACTCCATTGGCGATATCTCCAGGTGTACCCAATCTGGATAATGGAATCTCCTCCCTAACAGCTGAAAGCTCATCAGGAGAAAAGCCCGAAAGCATTGGCGTCTCAACTGCCCCTGGTGCAACTGCATTGACTCTAATACCTGAAGGAGCTAGTTCTTTGCTTAATGCTTTTGCAAAGGAAATTTGTGCACCTTTAACGGTAGAGTAGGCTACCTCGAATGCCGCGCCTGTCTGTCCCCAGATGGACGAAACCACGATAATGGCTCCTTCCTTTTTGGCTATTAGCTTAGGGACTAATGCTTTAGTTAATAACAGTGGCGTCGTGACAGAAACTTGGAGGAGCTTAGCTGTATCCTCCTCAGCTAACTCTTGAAGAAGCCCATATAAGGAGTGACCAGCGTTATGGACGATTCCGTCCAAAGAGAATACCTGTGATGCAAGCTGCTGATATCCATTCGGCAGGGATAAATCCGCCATAATTGGAATGTACTCACCATCAAAGGCTTCTAAATTATGTATTAAATTTTGAATAGCTTCTTGATTTTGATTGTAGTGTAGATATAACGAATATCCCCTGTTGGCAAGCTTTAAGGCGATTGCCTGACCAATTGCCCCACTAGCTCCTGTAATTAAGATAAACTTTTTCATCTTTCTCTCCTAATGAAGGGAGCACCGACCAGCCGGTGCTCCCTTCCTTACCATTATTTTGGTACCACTTGGCATACGGTGAAACGCTTTTCATCTATAAGGTCTGAGGCTGCATTCTTTATGTCGTCAACAGTGATGCTTTCTAATACGGGCACAACTTCAAACAAATCCATATCATTAAATGCATATCGTGTAAATTGGTTCGCGATGTATTCAGGTGAATTTATTGCTCGTAAAAATGCTCCAATTTTTTTCTTTCTCGCCCTAATTAAATTATCATCATTAAAAATAGTGCCCACCTTTGCATCATTCAAGATTTCTGTAATTCTGTTTGCCAGCTTTTCAGGGTCCTTTGTATCCCCTCCGGCCATCGCAAAACCAAATCCCTGCTCCTGGCTAAAATCGTAGGAAAAGGAGTCATCAATGAGTCCTTCATTGTACAGCTCAGTATATCCCACTGAGCTTTTGCCAAATAAAATGTCGAGCATGATGTTGATGGAAAGCTCTTTTTTCAACATTTCCTGGCCCTGTAGCGTGGAAGAAGGCGCCTTTATTCCAACGATACATTTAGGCGTTTGAACATTCATTTTCAACACTTGCTTTTTCTCGGCTACTTCCTCGATTTCTGATTCAAAGATTCTTTCTATTTCAGGCTGAGCACTATAGTCTCTCTTAGCCTGATTTTCCTTGATTTGCTTCATGATTTGTGTTGGTTCCACGGCACCGACAACAAAAAGCAACATATTACTCGGGTGATAGAACGTGTTATAGCACTCATAAAGCATATCCTTGGTAATATGTGAGATGGACTCCTTCGTTCCGGCAATATCGATTTTAACCGGATGCTTTTGAAACATATTCTCAATTACACCATAATACAGGCGCCAATCAGGATTATCATCATACATCGTAATTTCCTGGCCAATAATCCCCTTTTCTTTCTCGACAGTCTTCTCTGTAAAATAAGGTTCTTGGACGAAATCCATTAATGTCTCAAGATTTTTCTCGACGTGGGAAGTACTAGAAAATAGGTAAGCTGTTCTTGTAAAGGAAGTAAACGCATTCGCAGACGCACCTTGGCGACTGAATTGCTGAAACACGTCACCATCTTCCTTCTCAAAAAGCTTATGTTCCAAGAAATGGGCTATTCCATCAGGCACTTTTGTAAATTCATCTTTTCCAAACGACTTAAAATGGTTATCAATCGACCCATATTTTGTCGTAAAAGTAGCATATGTTTTATTAAATCCCTTTTTCGGAAGGATATAAACATCCAAGCCATTTTCTAGCTTCTCGTAATAAAGCTCTTCCTTTAACTGTTCAAATGCAATTTTCTCCATTATTCCGCCGCCTCCATTCCGGTTAAAAAGTAAATGGTATCAAGGTTTACCTTGTTAGCAACGGCGATGACTTCATCCTTTGTCGTCTCTTGCATACCTTTTAACCAATCATCAAGGGAAACTTCCACTTTGGAAACTACAGTGTGATATAGAAGTTCAACCATTCCTCTAGCTGTATCGAGGGTTTCAAGCAATTGATTTTCAATCACTGCCTTCGTTTGGTCTATTTCCTCATCTGTAAAATCACCTGATTTCATGGCTTCCATCTGTTCCTTAATAATCTTAACGGCAAGGTCGAAGTTTTCAAATTCTACCCCTGACATCACCATCATCAAGCCTTTATGGCTCTCAAGTCGGCTAGCAACATAATAAGCTAGACTATTTTTCTCCCTTACATTTAAGAAAAGTTTTGAATGAGAAAAGCCTCCATAAATCCCATTAAAAAGTTGAAGGGCATAATATTCACGATCACCGTACCTTATATTTGTGCGGTAGCCAATATTTAGTTTGCCTTGTTTTACATCCTGTTTCTCTTTAATCGTCTTCTCTTCCCGATTTGCACCATTAAGAGAATTGCTTTCTTTTGGAGTACGGTCTGCAAATTCAAACAAGCTAGAGGCGGTGGTCGCCACCTGTTCTGGAGATACATCGCCTATGACATAAAGGTCTAATTCATCTTCAGCAAATGCCTTTTGGTAATACTCGTAAAGGGTAGTGGCTGTAATTTTATCCACATCCTCTAACTCTCCATTAACCGGGAGTGCATAGGGTTCACCAGCACACATTTCTTGTATGAGTCTAAAGCTTGAATACCTCATCTTATCGTCATAGACGGATTGAATGCGTTGCTTTAACGTTCGTTTTTCCTTATCCACTGTGTCGCTGTCAAAAGCACCATTGTCTGCAAGTGGATTTCGTATCATTTCAGACAATAATTCTAACGCCTTTGATAAAAGTGGTGTGGAATCACTAAGAAACTTTTCATTCGCCACTTCAATCGATAGGGAAATAATTTGATATTCACCTTTTTTTGAGACATCCACAAACATATTCGCACCATAGAGGTCATCCAAGTAAGACCTTAACTTGGCCGTTGTCGGGAATCCTGCTGTGCTGCTTTGCAATACATGTGGAAGAAGGGCACGCTGTGTAACGGTATCTTTGGATAGAGGTGCTTTCATTTTCCACACAATGGTATTGGTTTTGAACTTTTCAGTCTGTACGACGTGGAGCTTATAGCCTTGCATTTCCTTTATCGTTTCTGAAATCACTCCCATGAGGGTCCTCCTTTTTGTTTCCAGGCATACATCATCCTACTTTGTTTCCTAGAACATTCTTAACAATCATTATTACATCTTATGTATTCCACATGTAGGTTATATTTTTATCTTTTCCTATTGCCAATTCTCTATTCTTACTATACCTTCCTATTTTCTATTTTTACAAGCAATGGGACTTCTTGCCTTCAAAGAAGATTTAATTTTAATAGAATAAAAAAAGCTTCTCTTATTATGGGAAGCTTCAAGTCAAACTGGTAATGGTTTCCTTGTTCAAAATGCTTGAATTTTGATAACAAATCGTAGATTTACCTGCATATACAATTGCTTGGTTCCTTCCAGAAGCTTTTGCTTTGTATAAAAGCTGATCTACAGAGACTACGAGCCGATCAATAGAATCAAATTGGCTACTAGTTGCACCACCAAAACTCATCGTTATTCTCAACCTGTCCTCAGTAAAGGATTTCTCTTTAAGTCCAGTGTAAAGGTCGGACATAAAAGCCTCTATATGCGTGGGTGAAGATTCAGATAGTAAGAAAGCAAATTCCTCACCACCATAGCGAAAGGCCACTCCTTTGTATTCATTAGCCAATTCATGAAAGATATGGCCGATTTCCTTTAAAACCAAATCCCCTGCCATATGTCCATAGGTGTCATTCACATATTTAAAATGGTCGATATCACCGAGGATTAACGTAAAAGATTTTGAACCTGAAGCCAACAACCGAATTTGTTCTTGAAAGGAACGGTGATTAAATAATCCTGTTAAATAATCGGTAATCATGAGTTCCTTGAATATTTCCTTTTGCTTCATGTGAAGGCGCTCTCTTAAGACAATCATCGAACCAAAAAGTCCTACAATCCATACAAAAAAGCTATTCATGATAAAAACAAATATAGTCTCGAATGTCCATGTCTCACCAATTAGCAACAAAGCGGAGTACCCCACCGTAACGCCGATAGAGGAAAAAACGGCTCCCTTAGTTCTCCAATAGATGGTCGCATGCATGATAATTAAAAAAGCAACAGGGAATATCGGACTAAGGACTTCTCCTGTTAGTGCTAGGAGCCAAAAGAAAGCAATAAAGTCGAAGAGGATTCCACCCTTTGTAAGAATGGTAAAATATTTTTCTTTTTTTGAAAATCGAGTCAGTGCAAACTGAGCCAAGGAAATATAGGCGATTGATAATCCAAATAGTAATGGAAAACTTGTACTGTCATATTGGAGACGTTCAGATAAAGGAGGAAAGTAAAACATGATGAAGGCAACAATCGCAACAATCCATCTAAGATAGGAAAAAAGCTTCTCCGTTTCTGAATCGTCCATGTATAAAGAAAATTTCATTTTCATGACCTCTTGTCATTGTTATTGTTATTTTCCATGTATATTCATTTTACCATCGGCAACCGCTTTCCTGACGAACAAATAAGGAAGAAAAACAAAACTCTCGGACATATTTGTCCGAGAGTTTAAAAAACTTCCTTCCCAATTATCGTTTACCTGAGTCAAAGGTTTCTCCAGCAGCCTTAGGCGCTTGTGAGGATTTAGAGAATACAACCAACGCAATCAAGGTTACAATATATGGAAAAATCTTCAGTAAGATAGGTGGGAAAATGGCCAGCTCAGGTATTACCTGGGAAACATTGGCGATTGTACTAGCAAAGCCAAAGAAGAATGTCGCTGCTAATATGCCTAGTGGTCTCCATTGTCCAAAAATCAAGGACGCGAGTGCCAAGAATCCAAGTCCTGATACAGAACCGGTAAATTCACCAGCGTATGTGACGATAATTAATGCTCCGCCAAGTCCAGAAAAAGCACCGGATATCAAAACTCCACTATAACGGACTCTTCTAACGTTAACACCCGCAGCTTCTGCAGCTTGTGGATATTCCCCGCAAGACCTTAAGCGAAGTCCAAATTTTGTTTTATAAAGTACAAATCCACTGATGACAAGTACGATTAAAATAAACCATGTTGTAGGATATGTCTTGGTAAAAAGTAAGTCACCAATGATTGGAATTGAAGATAAGACGGGAATATCCGTAGGTGAGAATCCACTTGTGATTCTAATATTTCCACTCCCCGTGATATTTCTCGCTAAGAACACCGTTAATGCTGTTGCGATTAAGTTAATGGCCGTCCCACTGATAATCTGATTGGCACTTAAGTTGATGCTTGCAAATGCGTGCAATAAAGAAAACAATACACCTGCTACCATCGCCATAATCAATCCAGTCCACAACACTAAAGTTTGATTGGCCCAGACTCCTTGTAGATAATAAATCGTCAGCGACCCTGCAAATGCGCCAAAGATCATTAAGCCTTCAAGTCCAATGTTAACGATACCGCTTCGTTCACTAAACAGACCACCTAATGCCGTAATGAGAAGAGGAATGGTAAATACAATTGCATAGGGAAATATTTGCTCAATGATTGTCCACATCTTATGACTCCCCCTTCTTAACATCAGGGACAACTATTTCCTCATCTTTTGAAGATGACTTCCAAAACTTGCGTAGGAAACGTTCAATTAAGATACTCGTTGCCGCAAAATAAATGATAATAGCAATAATGGTATTCGCTAGTTCCGGAGGAATCTCGGTCATTGCATTCATAAATCCAGTACCTGAGTATAATATTCCGAAAAGAATAGCCGCAAAGAATACGCCTATAGGTGTGTTTGCACCAAGCAAAGCGACAGCGATTCCGTCATACCCTTGAGTTGGCAAAATTCCAATCTGGATACTTGAGGCATTTCCAGTGTACATGGCAACTCCACCAATCCCTGCCAACGCACCAGAAATAAGCATGGAGAGAATAATATTTCGATTCACTCGCATCCCAGCATATTCTGCAGCATGTCTATTAAAGCCAACCGCTTTCAATTCAAACCCAAGCGTGGTTTTATTGATTATGAAGGCAACAATGATGGTCGCAATGACAGCTAGAAAAAGTCCAAGGTTAATATAAGACCCGTCAAACATTTCAGATAAAAATGGGGTTCTTAACGTAGCTACCTCAGGGAGTTTTCTAGATTCAGTCTCCAAAAAGTCTCCTTTAAAATATCCAGGGACAACATAATAAACAGTCCAGTAGGCAATCCAGTTCATCATGATGGTCGATACAACCTCATGAACATTAAACTTGGCCTTGAGTAGCCCTGGGACAAAAGCCCATAGAGCACCACCTAAAATACCTGCTAGAACCATGAGCAGAAGCAAAACAGGTCTTGAAAAGTCATATGTTAAACCAACTGCAGAGGCGAGAAGTCCGCCAATTAGCATTTGTCCTGACGCTCCGATGTTAAACAATCCTGTACGGAAGGCAAAGGCTACAGAAAGTCCTGTGAAAATCAAAGGCGTTGCAGTTGCTAATGTATTTCCAATCCGTTCAATATTTTTAAGGGCTCCTTGGAATAGATAGGAGTAACCTTCGATTGGATTGCTACCAATACCAAGCATCAAGATTCCGCCGGCTATTAACCCAAGTATAATGGCTATTAATGATACGATGGTGTTTCTCATACATTTCTCTCCTTGCCTACACCTGCCATCATGAGTCCAACTTCATTCTCATTTGTCTCTGAAGCTTTCACTTCACCAACAAGTTCTCCGTTGTTCACAATGGCAATTCGGTCTGATAGTTGCAATACCTCATCCAACTCTAAAGAAATAAGCAGGACAGCCTTGCCTTTATCACGATGCTCAATTAGTCTTTTATGAATATACTCAATCGAGCCTACATCTAATCCACGTGTTGGTTGGACTGCGATCAGGAGATCTGGATCAAGCTCCAGCTCCCGGCCAATGATGGCCTTTTGTTGGTTTCCTCCAGACAATGTTCTAGCTATAGAAGCAGCTCCTTCACCTGAACGAACATCAAAATTCTGAAGGATATTTTTGGCATACTTTCGAATGGATGGAACATTTAATAGCCCATATTTAGAAAAAGGCTGTTTATTATAAACCTCTAATACCATATTGGATTCCAAAGTATAATCTAGAACTAAACCACGTTTTTGACGATCTTCAGGAATGTGCCCTATCCCCTTTTGGATTCTGTGACGAATTGGGATATTGGTAATTTCCTCACCATTCAAATAAACCTTGCCCGATTCCACTTTACGAAGTCCTGTAATCGCTTCTACAAGTTCGGTCTGACCATTCCCATCTACTCCCGCAACACCGAGAATTTCTCCCTTTCTGACTTCAAGGGATATCCCTTTAACACCAAGCACTTTTCGATTGTTTTTTACAGATAAATCATCTATTTTAAGTACAACATCTGTCGGTGTACTTTCTTTCTTCTCCACTTTAAAAGAAACATGACGGCCTACCATCATTTCTGCAAGGCTTGCTTCGCTAGCCTCGGCCACATTAACTGTCCCAACGGACTTACCACGACGGATAACTGTGCAGCGATCTGCAACAGCTTTAATTTCCTTCAATTTATGAGTAATTATAATAATTGATTTTCCCTCTTTAATCAGGTTACGCATAATTTTCATTAACTCTTGAATTTCGACCGGCGTCAATACAGCAGTCGGCTCATCGAAAATCAGGACCTCTGCTTCACGATAGAGCATTTTCATAATTTCCACTCTTTGCTGCATTCCCACCGAAATATCCTCAATTTTCGCGTGCGGATCAACATTTAGACCATAGTGCTTTGATAATTCAGCAATTTTATTCGCTGCAGAATCAATGTCAAGAACGATTCCCTTTAAGGGCTCGCTTCCCAAAATAATGTTTTCAGTTACAGTAAAATTATCTACAAGTTTGAAATGCTGGTGAACCATACCGATTCCTAACCGATTTGCGACATTTGGATTAGAAATCCGAACTTCCTTCCCATCAACCTTGATCATGCCCTTTTCAGGTTGATACATTCCAAATAATACACCCATTAGCGTAGATTTACCTGCTCCATTCTCTCCTAATAGTGCATGTATTTCCCCTTTTTTCAATGACAGGGTAATATTATCATTTGCTACGATACCTGGAAATTCTTTCCTGATATTCAACATCTCAACAACATAACTCATAGTAGCACTCACCTTTTATATAGACTCAAGTATTCCCTTTATACAGAGGTAGTCCCTTATCACGATAAGTGACGAGGATATTGAAGAAGCAAATATCTCTTTAAAAACACTGTGCTTTCGAAGAGACATATCTAACATGAGTCTTTTCGCACAATGCAGACAAAAGAGACGGAAAGACACCCGTCTCTTATGTGAAATGTTACTTCAATAAGTCCCCTTGTTCACCAGAAACACTGATCTCTTCGGACTTAATTTTTTCGTACACATCGCTAACTGCATTTACTGTTTCTTCGCTTAAGTTAGGGTTTTCCTCAGGTAGACCAATCCCATCATTTTTCGCATCAAAAGTTAAAGTCTCGCCACCAGGGAATTCTCCGTCCAACTCTTGCTTAATTACATCGAATGCAACTTGGTCAAGTTTTTTCATAGCAGAAGTTAGGATAATAGATTTTTCGCCTTCATAAATACCGTCAGCATATTGGTCAACGTCTACACCAACGATCCATACTTCTTCTCCGCCTTTAGCACGAGTTTTCGCTTCATTAATTGCGCCAACTCCTACTCCACCAGCCGCAGTAAAGATTACCTTTACTCCACGGTCATACATTTGAGCTGCAATCTGTCCACCAGCAGCTGCATTATCGAAAGAACCTTGGTAAATTACGTTTTCAGCTTTAATTGATACATTTGTATCTAGGTTTTCATTGGCATATGTTAGACCTTGTTGGAAGCCCCAGTTGAATTTTTGTACAGCTGGAATCTCCATTCCACCGATGAAGCCTGCTTCGCCCTCTTTAATCTCGAGTGCAGTCGCAACCCCCGCAAGAAAACCAGACTCATGTTCTGCAAAGAAAACGGATACTGTGTTGTCTTTTACAGCTGGCTCAAAGTCACCAGAATGAGGATATCCGTCAATAATTACAAATTTAGCATCTTCATATTTATCTTGTGCTTGGAAAACAGCCGTCTCGAATTTGAAACCTGGTGCAAGGATAAATTTATAATCTGCATCATATAGGTTTCCAATTTCCTTTAAATATTCCGCTTCAGTTGTTCCAGCTGGCTTAAGGTATTTAGTTGTTACTCCAAGCTCGTCTTCAGCCTTAAGAATTCCTTCCCACGTACCTTGGTTAAATGATTTATCATCAATTGTACCTGCATCCGTAACCATACCTACTCTTAAATCCGCTTTTTCAGCTTCATTCCCACCATTATTTGCGCTTTGGTCATCGTTCCCACCACATGCCGCCAACATGGTACCCGTTGCTAATAGCAAGGACAATAGTAAACCAGATTTGCGTTTTTTCAAGGTTCGTACCCCCTAAGGATTTGTTAGATTTAGTAGAAATGGAAAATTACAACAAGCTACCGCTTTCAGTTAAGAGAAAAATTTAAATTCTCTTCCTAAAAACATGGAAGCTAAACTTATCAGCCTTAAAATAGTTGACCGAGTAAAGAATTGGAGTATCCATTTCATCAAAATGCATTTGTTTTAAAACAAGCAAGGCCGTTTCAGGTTCACATTCAAGTATCGGTGAAACTTTCTCATGAAAACCGATAGGTTCAATCTGTGCTACCGCATAAGCAATTTTCCTGTCGGACCCTTCTTCTAGCATCTGAAAAATAGACTCCTTTTCATACGAAAAAGACTCCGGAAATATTTGTGAAGGAAATTTATCAATACAATAGACAACGGGTTCACCATCTGCGGTTCTTACCCTTTCAATGACATGAATTTCCTCTTCCGGAGAACATTTAAATCGACGAATATCTTCTTCAGTCGGACCTATTACAGTTGAATCTAAAAATACGGTTCCAGGTTTCATCCCTACCTGTTCAATCATATAAGTAACACTATTTAGCTGCTCGATCCCCGATGTGAACAGTGGTCTGGAATTGACAAATGTACCAACACCATGCCTACGGATAACGACATTTTCTTCTTCAAGAATGCGCAATGCTTCCCGTAGAGTTGCCCTGCTAACACCTAGTTGTTTCGCAAGATCAAATTCTGAAGGGAGTTTTTCTTTTTCTTTATAAACACCTTTTTGAATGTCTTGCTTTAGGCGATCAATGACTTGCAAATATAGGTGACGGTTATCTGACTTGATGGACATAGGGTTTCCTCCAACCGTATTTTTACAGACATCAGACATCTGATGTTTTACATTTCTACTAATCGAAATTACTATATCACTTTTTATTGGATAAATAAATAGAGTTTCAATTTTTTGTCGAAAAAAGTAGATAATATTTACTATTTGTTATTCTTCCTATACATGTGATCCAAATTTATAGGTATATTAGAGGGATAGAGTGTTTTATTTCTAACTAATTCAGATTAAAAAAAGTGCCTCAAAGATTTAGTATCTTGAGGCACTTTTTTATGGTTATGGAAATTATAAAAGTTTTAGGGTGTGGATCATTGTCTGCGTTATCTGCATCCAGCTCCAGCGCCCAGCGACTAGTGTACTTCGCCCACCGAGTAAAAATCGGCTTCTGGATTTTTACCTCCGCAACGATTGCGTCAAGCACGAATGCGCTACGCTCTTCGTGTTTCCTTTATTTCAGTCGGTGCGCTCCAGTCCATATGTCGCTAAACAGGCGCTTGCGCTTTTGTTCTTATGAACTTGCTTCTTCTGACTTGGAGATGAGGACAGTACGAGGCTTACTGCCTTCGTAAGGCCCAACTACTCCTCTAAGTTCCATTTCGTCAATCAGTCGAGCTGCCCGGGAATATCCAATACGGAATCTCCGCTGGAGCATGGAAACTGAGGCTGTTTGCATTTCGACAATTAAATCGACCGCATCTTGATATAGATCATCAGCTACTTCTGATGTTGTTTCAGGTAGGTCTTCTGGAATCATTTCTTCTTGATACTGTGCTTTTTGTTGGCCAATAACAAAATCAACCACTTCTTCTACCTCGTCGTCGGAAAGAAAAGCACCTTGCAAGCGTACTGGCTTTGATGCACCTACCGGTAAAAATAGCATGTCTCCTCTACCTAATAGCTTTTCAGCTCCACCCATATCTAGAATGGTCCGTGAATCAGTTGCTGAGGAGACCGCAAACGCAATTCTAGATGGTATATTCGCTTTGATGACACCAGTGATAACGTCCACAGATGGTCGTTGTGTTGCGATGATAAGGTGAATGCCTGCTGCCCGAGCCATTTGAGCTAATCTTGTGATCGCATCCTCAACATCGGATGAAGCCACCATCATCAAGTCAGCTAATTCGTCTACAATGACAACAATGTATGGCAACAATGGCTGTTTGGTACCTTCTTCCTCATTTGCCCTTTTCACGTATTCATTATATCCCTCAATATTCCTTGTCCCTGTATGGGAAAATAATTCATATCGGCGTTCCATTTCACTTACTACTTTTTGCAAGGCTTGTGATGCTCGTTTCGGATTGGTTACAACTGGAGCTAGCAAATGGGGTACTCCATTATAAACATTCAATTCTACCATCTTAGGGTCAATCATCATGAGCTTTACTTCATGTGGCTTAGCACGCATTAATATGCTAGTAATGATTCCGTTAATACAGACACTTTTCCCGCTCCCTGTTGCTCCGGCCACTAAAAGGTGAGGCATTTTATTCAATTCTGCGAGCACTGCCTCCCCAGTAATGTCTCTCCCCAGAGCAATTTGTAACTTGGCTTCAGGTTTATTATTCCTTTTTGCCTCAAGCACCTCTCTCAAAGAGACCATCGCGACCTCTGAGTTAGGCACTTCAATGCCAATGGCTGATTTCCCAGGTATCGGAGCTTCTATCCGAATATCCTTTGCGGCTAATGCTAATGCTAAATCATCATGAAGGCTAACAATCCGACTTACTTTTACCCCAACATCTGGATGGACCTCATATTTTGTTACTGCAGGACCAAGGTGGACTTGTGTTACCTTTGCTTTTACCCCAAAACTTTGGAACGTTCGCTCTAGCTTAGCAGCATTGGAATGGATCAGTTCATATTCACCACTCTGATCCGTCTTATTCGGACGAGTTAATAGACTTATTGGCGGAAGTTCATAGGCAACGTTCTCCACCTCTGTAAAAGTGATGGGCGGAGCAGTTTCGTCTTCTTTCCCTTTGGTGTTATCTTCAATTTGCTGTTCAACCTTCTTGCTCTTAGGTTGTTCAATTGTATCAACCTCTGCCTTATCTGCAGAATCCTCTTGTATCATTTCCTCAGGGTAAGCTCTCTCGGCAAAGCTAGAGATGAGTGGTTCGGTATGGATAGGCTGATCCTCTACTAATGTATCAGTTTCATTTTTATTTTTAGCAGAAGGCTTCGCGTTTTCCTTTGGCTTCTTTTCTTTTTTTGCTTCAAGTCTTTCGGCCTTTTTTCGCGAAAAATCTTGTTGCCATGATTTCAAGTCCTCTAGAAAGCCCTGCCATTGCCTACCAATAAAATTACCGATACTTTGAATTAATTTACCTGCTGTATCCCCAAAAGTTCTTCCTGTTATTAAGATGATACCGATAATAATCGAAACAAACGCAATTAACTGCGAGCCGACTGCATCAAATAGGAAATAAAAAGTCGCAAATAATACGGCTCCAATCATTCCGCCCCCAAGTTCTGGCGTACTTGTCTCGCCTCTAATCTCCATCTTATAAAGGTCCCAAGTATTCATAATCACACTAGGGTTTTCAAATTGACCACCATTTGACAAATTTTCAAATAGGGTTACATGGCTTAATAGTAGAATGGCTCCAATGATTAAATATGTACCAAACAACTTAATTTGAAAAAGAAATGGAAGTTGCCGTTTCCACATAATATAAAAGCTGAAGATGATAAGGCCTATGAGACTGAGCATGTACCATTCTCCCATAAAGAAACGGAAAAACAGCACAACTGCCTTACCCGCGGCACCTAACTGAGCCATCGCAATAACTGCTAAAGCAAGCAGAATGAGTCCGCTAAGTTCATATTTTAATGTAGATTTAAGTTGATTACTTTTCTGAGTTTGTCGTTTTTTCTTTTTAGCCATCTTATCACCTTACAATTTAGTCTTCGTTTACCTGCTGATGAAATCAGGATGCATCCTTATTAGATGAAGGTTGTTTTCATAAATATAGTTGTTAAAATCCTAAAGCCGATTTTAACGCAGGATTAGCTATTTGGTGCTTTAAATTAAATTTCGCAAGCTCTTTTCTCATATAATAAACGCTTTTTTTACTTGGAACAAAAGCTTAATCCATCCACTTTATATCCACTATCAATAAAGTTTGAGAAAAGAGCTTAGATGAAAAGAAGCAGCCTCTCTCGGCTGCTATCACAAAGGTATACGATTATTATAACATATGGTCCCGAGATGTTGGTCAAACATTCGTTCTATGATAGGGATATTTTCGTACCAGGGGAACAATCTGTATTTAAATAATGCGAAGGGTCCGTGCTCATAACTCGGATAATCTGGTAATTCATCGCATCTACCTGTTCAGCAAGGACAGGTACCCCTTTATAGTTCACCATCATTTGACCTGCACTTTGTTGTTGTTCTTCTGGAGGGAAAACTAAATCCTGAGGCATCATCGTATAGAGAATCATTGAATCATCCCCTCATTTTGTTCCTTTTTCAAGTCAATTAATTCATTTAACTTCTTCATAGCAGCTCCCAGTCCACCTACTTCATTAATCAGACCACTTTCGACCGCATCAGCACCAACAACATTCGTTCCGATATCCCTTGTTAAATTACCTTTTGCAAACATCAATTCCTTAAAGACATCCTCTTGGATGTTGGAATGCCTTGTAACAAAATTGATTACTCTCTCTTGCATTTTATCTAAGTATTCAAAGGTTTGTGGTACACCAATGACAAGCCCAGTTAACCTAATTGGATGAATTGTCATTGTTGCCGATTCAGCTATAAAGGAATAATCACAGGACACGGCAATCGGCACACCAATTGAGTGTCCACCTCCAAGAACAATTGAAACGGTAGGCTTGGATAAAGAAGTAATCATTTCTGATATCGCTAGACCAGCTTCAACATCTCCGCCAACTGTATTTAGGATGACCATTAGTCCTTCTATTTTAGGATTTTGTTCAATCGCAACAAGCTGTGGAATCAAGTGTTCATATTTGGTCGTTTTATTATGGGGCGGAAGCTGTACATGCCCCTCAATCTGTCCAACAATTGTCAAACAGTGAATTTTGCTATCCTGTGAAAGCTGCGGGACATTGGTCTGTCCCAATTGTTGAATTTTCTCCATCAAACTAGACTTTTCTTCCTTTTGTCCTTCTTGTTTTTCTGGAGTATTTTCATTCATTTCCATCATCCAATTTTACCCCCTACAGACATGATACCCATTAGTATGGTCAATACTGTTTTTTTAATGCGGGATTCTAATTAATGGATTAACAGT
The DNA here is from genome assembly GCF_044803185.1 of Mesobacillus maritimus. Taxonomy (GTDB): domain Bacteria; phylum Bacillota; class Bacilli; order Bacillales; family Cytobacillaceae; genus Mesobacillus_B; species Mesobacillus_B maritimus_B. Next base: position 1,084,254 of record NZ_CP085225.1, on the reverse strand, counting down.
GACTGTTGAGTACTTCTTCTATCAACACAATATAAATATCAATATATTCTTTAAAAAGCATAAAAAAGGATATCCAAACAATGGACATCCTCTTCTTCGTTATACCTTATCTAACTTCCATTAAAATTGGCATAATCATTGGCCGGCGTTTTGTTTTATTAAACAAATGATAACTTAGTGCTTCTCTCATTTCTTGCTTTAGGCTAGCCCAGTCAAAGGAATCTCGAGAAATCACTTTCTCAACAATTTGTTTCACTATTTCTTCTGATTCCGTCATTAATTTCTCTGACTCTCGAACATAAACAAAACCTCTCGAGATAATTTCAGGCCCAGCAACAATACTACGAGTTGGACGGTTCAGTGTCACAACAACAATTAGAACACCATCTTGTGAAAGGAGTTTCCGATCTCTCAAGACGATATTACCTACATCTCCGACGCCAATCCCGTCAATCAGGACATTTCCCGCCGGTACACGATCAACTGTGCGAACCCTACCTTCTACAAACTCGATGACATCCCCGCGGTCAGGGACAATGATATTGGCCCCAGGGATTCCAGATTCTATTGCTACCCTTTCATGCGCCTTCAGCATTTTATATTCCCCATGAACTGGAATGAAAAATTTTGGATTCATGAGATTGATCATAAACTTAAGCTCTTCCTGATTTCCGTGACTCGCTACATTTATTAACCCTTTTCCGTAGACAACATCCGCACCAGCACGATGTAGTAAATCAATAGTCTTATTTAAGAACACTTCGCTATTTATAAAAGGTGAAACAGGTATTAACACAGTGTCTCCCTTTTGGATATTGACCACCGGATGGGCCGTTTTTGCCATCTTTTCCAATGCCTCAATAGGCTCGCCTTGATTTCCCGTAATCAAAATCACTAATTCATTGTCTTGGTAGTGGTGGATATCATTGATATGACAAATTTGTTCTTCCTCCACTTTAAGATAACCAAGTTCAATTACTTTCTCTAGCGTTCGTTTAAGACTTTTGCCGACAAGGACAATTTTTCGATTGCTTTCTAAGGCGCTGTTAAAAATATGTTGAATACGACTTATGTCTGTAGCAAAGCATGCAGCAATGACTCTACCTTTAGCTTGGTCGATTCGATACGCATATTCGCGTGCAACCACTACCTCTGATTGGGAATAGCCTGGCTTTTCTGCTCCAGTACTATCAGATAATAAACATAATACCCCTTTTTCTCCAATCGCGGCCATCTTTCCTACCTCAGGTCGATAAAGCTCAGACGCAGCTTGATCAAATTTAAAATCTCCAGTATGAACGATTGCTCCTTCTGATGTATGAATACAAACAGCTACAGAGTCTGGGATGCTATGGTTTGTCTTAAAAAAGGTAACATGAGTCGATTCAAATTTAAGTTTTGAATTCGAGTGAATCACTCGAAAATCTGCTTTACCTTTAAACTCTTGCTCTTTCAATTTTTCCTTTGCGAGAGCAAGGGTTAATCTTGTGCCGTACACTGGTGCTTGTACTTTTTGAAGCAAATAAGTTAACGCACCAATATGATCTTCATGTCCGTGTGTTAGAAAAATCGCCCGCACTCTGTCTTTATTTTGGACCAAATAAGTTAAATCGGGAATAACGATGTCTATTCCGAGCATTTCATCTTCTGGAAACATCAATCCGGCATCTACGATAAAAATATCTCCGTCCACTTCTGTGAGATACATGTTCTTGCCAATTTCTCCGACGCCACCCATGGGTATAACCTTGATGCTTTCATTTACTCTATTATTCAATTGTAAGCTTCCTCCTTGCTGAATTGGGCCGACCATGACCAGTTAAAGCTATTATACTTGATAATGGAAACCCTTTACAATAGAAATCCAGTCCACAAATTGGCATTAATGCCAAATCGATTCAATTCGACAGAAATTCATTCAGTAAAGTGGCTCCCTGGAACTTTTATAAATTCCCTAATCACAAAAAAAAGCCAACCATCGAGGTTGACTTTTTTTATTTCTTTAACAACTCATATACCTCTGCCCGTTCCCGCTCATTGAGTGGGACAAGGGGTAGCCGAACGGATCCAACATCAAGTCCCATTAATTGCAGGGCTGTTTTGACAGGGGCAGGACTCGGAGCATTAAATAATCCTTGCATGACTGGAAGCAAATGCTGGTGCAATTTTGCTGCTTTAGCATGGTTTCCATCCAAAAATGTCTTTACCATCTCTTGCATTTCATTTCCAATAATATGAGACGAAACAGAGACAACGCCAACACCGCCAATAGAGAGAATAGGGAGTGCCATGCTGTCATCGCCACTATAAAGGTGGAAATCATCTGGAGTATTAGCAATAATTTTGGTCATTGCACTTAAGTCTCCACTGGCTTCTTTCACACATACAATATTTGGGACTTCTGAAAGACGGATAATCGTTTCTGGAAGTATGCTGACAACCGAACGACTAGGAATATTATAGACCATAATCGGCAGGTCTGTGCTTTCCGCAACTGCCTTAAAGTGTTGATATAGTCCTTCCTGACTCGGTTTATTATAGTAAGGAGCAACAATCATAATTCCGTCTACACCTAACTGTGCTGCCTTTTTTGTTAGTTCAATCGTAGCGTACGTATTGTTGCTACCTGTTCCCACAATCACAGGTATTCGTTTATCTACCACTTTTACAACATGGGCAAATAATGCGATCTTTTCCTCTTTCGATAACGTCGGTGACTCACCAGTCGTCCCTGCTACAACTAAAGAGTCTGTTCCATTATTGATTAAATGATTGACCAGCTGAGTCGTCTTTGCGAAATCGACATGCCCTTTGCTATCAAAAGGTGTAACCATCGCTGTCGAAATACGGCCAAATTGGACCATTGTGATCCACTCCTTTACTTTTGTGCAACTCTATAAAAGAGTTTTACTCCGGTTTTCTAGCTGTCATCCTTCTTGTTGAACCGTTTCCAGCTGGAAAGCATCGTGTAATGCATTCACAGCAAGAACAAGGTCCTGCTCCTTGACCAATACCCAAATTGTCGTATGACTGTCGGCCGATTGTAGAATCCGAATCTCTTTTTCTGAAAGCGCCGTAACAATTTTCGAAGTAACCCCTGGAACCCCCGCCATTCCAGCACCAACTACGGAAACCTTTGCGCAATTCCGTTCCACTTGTGGCTCATGCCCAAGGGATTCTAATATTGATAGGGCTCGATCTGCCATTTCATCTGATACGGTGTAGACGACCCCTTTTGGCGAGATATTGATAAAATCAACAGAGATATTTTCATTCGCCATTGCTTTAAACACTTCTGATTGAAGATTGTATTGATCTTTCTTCGCAAAAACCTTTAACTGCGTCACATTCGAAACATGTGCAATCCCTGTAACTGGACGCTCTTTTATATCGGCACCTTTGCTTTGTTTCGTATTGTTATCCGTTACAAGTGTTCCTAATCCGTCCGAATACGTAGAACGAATTCGAATCGGTACCTTCGCCTGCATGGCAATTTCAACCGCACGTGGGTGAATCACTTTTGCACCCTGGTAAGCCATATTGCAAACTTCTGTATAAGTGACGACAGCTAATGGCCTAGCGTTCTCAGCAATCCTAGGATCGGCTGTCATTATCCCTTCTACATCTGTGAAGATATCGACTCTTTCGGCGCTTAGAGCTGCTCCGAGTGCTGCAGCAGATGTGTCACTGCCACCACGACCTATCGTCGTCACATCTCCATTAGGAGCTGCTCCCTGAAAACCAGCAACTACAACCACATCGACATCCTCTAATTCCTTTAAAAGACGCTCGCATTTCATATCCAGAATCTTTGCACTAGTATGCTCTGCATTTGTCAAAAATCCAGCCTGAGCGCCTGTAAGTGATGTAGCTTCTACTCCATGCTCATGAAGTTTACTTGTAAAGACCACACTTGAAATCACTTCACCACAGGAGAGCAACTGATCATACTCTCGCGGTTTTAAACTATTTTTATTTTCACCAATGATGGAAAGGAGAGTATCCGTTGCATAAGGTTCCCCTTTTCTCCCCATTGCAGATACAACAACAACCACTTTATACCCATTGTCTATGGCCTGTTTGATGTGGTTGATGGCGTGCGCCCGACTTTCATCATCACGAACAGACGTACCACCAAATTTTTGGACGATTATTTTCATCGTTACACCTCGAAGATGCTCTATAATATTATAAAATCTTTAACTAACGCTGCTAATTATTAGACTAACTTAAGTTCAATTAATTTTTCGGCAATCTGTACAGAGTTCCAAGCCGCTCCTTTTAGAAGGTTATCAGATACAACCCACATATGGAAGCCTTGCTCATTATCTAAATCTTTTCGGATGCGTCCGACAAAAACATCATTCTTACCTACGCAGAACGCAGGCATTGGATAGAGTTGCTCCGATGGATTATCTTGCAAGACAATTCCTGGTGCATCTGCAAGCAAGGTTTTTACTACATTGGAATCAATACCCTTTTGATCGATTTCGAAATAAACCGACTCGGAATGCCCTGTACCAACCGGAAGGCGAACACATGTCGCCGCTACTTCTAACGCTGGCATATGCATGATTTTCTTTGTTTCATTAATCATTTTCATTTCTTCGAACGTAAATCCGTTTTCTTCGAACTTATCAATTTGCGGAATCGCATTAAAAGCGATTTGGTAATGTTTTTCGTCGGATCCAACTGGTAAAATGTTTGCTTCTGGTTCTTTGCCATCTAAAATCGCTCTTGTTTGCTCATACATTTCCTCTACCGCTGCAGCTCCAGCACCAGAAACTGCTTGATAAGTCGAAACAATAACCTTCTTAAGGCCAAATTTTTGACGTAAAGGTTCCAATGCCACGACCATTTGAATCGTTGAACAGTTTGGATTGGCAATTATCCCATTATGAGTTTTCAAATCCTCAGAGTTCACTTCTGGAACCACTAATGGTACATTTTCATCCATACGGAATGCACTAGTATTATCAACAACAATAGCTCCGCGCTTTACCGCTTCTGGTGCCAACGCTTTAGAAATACTGCCTCCAGCGCTGAAAAGAGCAATTTCTACTCCTTCGAAGCTCTCCGGCTTCGCTTCTTCTATCGTAACTTCCTGCCCATTAAAAACAGCCTTTTTTCCAGCTGAACGAGCAGAAGATAGTAAAGTTAGTTTTGAAATTGGAAAATTACGAGTTTCTAATGTTTTCAACATTTGTTGGCCAACAGCTCCTGTTGCTCCAACTATTGCTACATGGTATCCTCTCTCTTGTGCCATTCATAGTTCCCCTTCCAAAAGTAGATTAACCGACATATGACGGGTCGATGAAATATGAAGAGGCAGACGCATTCAAACGAATCAATCTGCCAATGTTATATTTTCATTTATTTTATCATATTCGTCCACGAAGGAAAGGGATATGGCAGATTTTATTTCGGTAAAGGACCGAAGAATCAGAATGGATGCCTAGTTTTTGCATATATTGAAAGGCTACTCTTCATCCCGGAAGCGTTCTACTAAAACTGGCTGAACCTGACGTCCTTCCAATGCTGCTAGGATTGTATCTCTTGTCGCTCCCATTCTTGCGACCAATGAGTTAGGTTTTTGAACCGGATCGTCTTGGCCAAAAGGTATAAAATAGATATTTTTTGTTGACATCAATCTCATGATGTTCACACCATTTAGTCCAAGCGCATCATTGGTCGAAATCCCCAGAATGATTGGTTTTGAATTTCTCAAGGTCGCTTTTGCAGCCATTAAAACTGGGGAGTCATTTTGAGCGTTTGCAAATTTACTTAAAGAAACCCCTGTCATCGGAGAAATAACCATCGCATCTAGCGGATACTTTGGACCAAGCGGCTCCGCTTTAACAATTGAATTAATTGCTTCGTTCCCTGTTAAATCCACAATCCTTTGAACCCAGTCCTCGCCTTTCCCAAATCTAGTATCTGTCGATTGAACGGTCCACGATACGATTGGAATGACCTCTGCACCTTCATTGACTAGTTTTTCAATTTCAGGGAAAACGGCATCGTACGTACAATGGGAACCCGTTAATCCAAATCCAATTCTTTTTCCTTTTAAACTACTCATGATTGATTTTCCTCCCTCTTCTTCATATCATCTCTAAGCAGCTTTATCAAGACATTTGCCAGTATCTGACCAGCAGTCTTGGGGGCAACTATCCCTGGGAGACTAGGTGCAAGTAGCGCTTTTATCCCCCGTTTTTCCGCATAGCGAAAATCTGTGCCTCCCGGCTTGGAAGCTAAATCGATAATGAGGGTATGGGCCGGCATCTTCGAAATAACCGATGCCGTAACAATCGATGTTGGGATTGTATTAATACATATATCTGTGTCTTTCACATTAGCTTCTAGATCATTTAGATGAAAAGCAGTAAGCCCCATTTCGGTAATCCGTGCGATATGCTCACTTTTCCTCGCTCCCACTTTAACCTTCGCTCCAAGTGCTTGGAAGGTTCGCGCAACTGTTACCCCTACTCTTCCAAGCCCTAAGACAGCTACGTTTGAGCCATGGATGGTAAAATCCGTATGTTGGATGACCATCATAATGGTTCCTTCCACCGTTGGGATGCTGTTATAGATCGCCACATCATCACGTTCAAATAGTTTAATTAGTCGTCGATCGGCTTCCTTTGTGATCTCATCCAAGTAGGAATTGCTGATTCCTGAAAAAATGATTGCATGCTGAGGAAGTTTCTCAAGCATCTCTTTTGTTAAAGAAATCTTCTCGCTTGAAAAGATAGTATCCACCTGGCCTTTAGCGTCTGTTCCGCGGACAGGTAAGATCAGCGCATCCTGCACAGAAAAATCTATTTCAGATATTTTTTCTTTCGTTGCTCCTGTAAAAGCATGATCCAATTGCTCGAAGCCAATTAGTGACAGTTTGGCATCATGCTCTGTCAGCTGTCGGATAATCTCCAGCTGCCTGGCATCACCGCCAATTACAGCGATTTGCATTCCTGTCAGCATTAGAATGATCACCTTCTTTTCATTAGTCGAACAGGAATTTTTCTATTTACTCCAACATCATATGTCGTAGGTGTCTGTATGGTGAGTTATCCGCGGATTTCATATATAAAAAGCGGCTGAAGCCCGATATATAGGGTTTTAAATTCTTTCAGTGGTTTAAAAATAGGCTTGAATCTAGACATTTGGATAAAATTTCGTAGAGGGATTTTTATTCCTTTATGGGATTCCTAATTTACCGTTCAGTCGTTTTTTCAACCTCATTCGGGCAATAGACTGCCTCTATTTTACCGTTCACTCTTTTTTCAACCTCGTTCGGGTAATTAGACTGCCTCTATTTTACCGTTCACTCTTTTTTCAACCTCGTTCGGGCAATTAGACTGCCTCTATTTTACCGTTCACTCTTTTTTCAACCTCGTTCGGGCAATTAGACTGCCTCTATTTTACCGTTCACTCTTTTTTCAACCTCGTTCGGGTAATTAGACTGCCTCTATTTTACCGTTCACTCTTTTTTCAACCTCGTTCGGGTAATTAGACTGCCTCTATTTTACCGTTCATCGCTTCTCCAACCTCGTTCGGGCAATTAGTTGGCTCTATAGTTTTTAAGCAAAAAAAAAGACTAGCCTCTGCTAGCCTAACTTTCGTCTGCTATGTCGACAATGACCATGTCTGTTCCTATCTTTTTTATCTGTCGCCAAGGTACTCTTAATTCCCCTCCTTGTCGCTTCATCCCGAACCATTTAACCGAGGGAATCACTAATGCCTTTATCTGGCCAGTCCGTTCGTCAATTTCCAAGTCCGTCTGTCCAAGTACCCCAAGTCTCTCTGCCTTTTTCACATCTACAATTTCTTTGCCACCTAATTCACTTAACCTCAATGCCTCTCCTCCAATCTTTGTCTTATTATATATGTATCAACATCGACCCTTATTTAGAATCTTAAGTCTAATATTAAAGAGAGCTTCAATGACAGTTGAAATTTAGTTAATAACATAAAAACAGCCTGTTCAAAAATAACAGGCTGTTCCTTAAACTTATAGATTATAATAATCCTTTTGGTAGCTCGCCATCTGGACTGATAAGTGAAACGGAGTATTCATCCGTAAAAATTTTGTTACCCAATCCATTTACACTTTCGATTGTCACTTGGTCAATTTGCTCAACGATTTCATCAAGCGAACGATGGCGACTTAAGAGTAATTCATTTTTCCCGTTTCTGCTCATACGGCTATTTGTGCTTTCAAGGCTCAGCATTAGACTACCTTTTAGCTGTTCCTTACTATTTTTTAATTCTTTTTCTGTGATTCCTTCCTGACGAAGCTTAGCAAGGGTTTCTTGGACGGTTTCAAATAAAACATCCAACTGCTTTGCCCCTGTTCCTCCATAAATCGTCACCACCCCAGAATCCCTGAAGGCAGAATGGTATGAAAAGACGGAGTAAGCGAGACCACGCTGCTCTCTTACCTCTTGGAACAGGCGACTACTCATGCTTCCGCCAAGGACATTGTTTAGGGTAATTAAGCTATAGACATCCTCGTGACCGATCTGTAAGCCTTCAAATCCGATGCAAAGGTGCGCCTGCTCAGTTTCCTTTTTCCGGGCGACATGCTTAGCATGGAAAGATGGTTTATGATACTCGATTTCTTTCTTTCCTGCTTCATAAGAACCAAACAGCTTTTCAACCTCTGAGATAAAGGTTTCTGGAACATTCCCAGCAATCGAAATGACGACATTCTCAGGAGTGTATGTATCAAACATATATTGATTTAACGTATCGCCTGTGAATGTTTTTAAGGTTTCCTCCGTCCCAAGAATTGGGTAACCAAGAGAATGTTCATTGTAAATCGCCTTGCTTAAAAGATCATGCACGATATCATCAGGTGTATCTTCATACATCTTGATTTCTTCATAAACAACATTCTTTTCTTTATCCAGTTCTTCTGCCACAAAAGTGGAATTAAAGAACATATCGGATAAAACCTCAAGCGCATACTCGGAGTGGGTGTCTAGAACCTTCGCATAGTAGCATGTGTATTCTTTTGAGGTAAAAGCATTTACCTGACCGCCAATGCTATCGAAGGATTCAGCAATTTCTCTGGCAGACCTTGTTTTTGTCCCTTTAAAGAACATGTGCTCAAGGAAATGGGAAATCCCATTGTTTTCAGGTATTTCATTCCGAGATCCTGTCCCAATCCAGACACCTATGGCCACTGAACGCACTGTGGGAATTTGTTCAAGTACAATTCGTACACCATTTTGGCATGTATATTTTTTTATCAAAAAGACCCCTCCTTTGGAAATAGCTAAAAAACTATTCCTGCAATACCTTAGTATATTTCATTTTAGTTACTTTTTCCAAAATGAAGGCTTTTTTTTCATTTTTTGAGCTTTTATTTTTTATAACATTGAATTTCAGACAATTTTACGACTCCTTCCTCGAACTGTCCTTGGTCATGATTCGTTCTTCACTTAACATTTTCGTGACCGTTCCAACTTCTAAATTCTGTGCTTTAATTTGCGTAATTAATTGGTCTAGCGATTTTGCAGTTGAGTCGGTTGGATGCATCAAAATGAGCGCTCCATTATGAAGCTTCCCCATTACCCTTTGAATTAAGACATCTGGAGAAGGCTTTTGCCAATCAATTGTATCGAGGCTCCACATAACTGTACCAAGTCCATAAGCGGAAGCTACTTTAGCAACCTCTTCCTTATAGCTTCCACTCGGTGGTGCAAACCACCTAGGCTTTTCTCCCGTAGTAGCCTCAATAACTTCATTCGTTCTTTTGATTTCATCATGTATTCTTGACGTCGAAAGGCTTTTCATATCTGGATGGGTAAATGAATGGTTCCCTACTTCGTGTCCAGCTTCAACAATCATTTTCGCTAACTCAGGGTGATTTTTCACCCATCTCCCTTCAAGAAAAAACGTCGCCGTCACATGATGCTTCTTCAACGTCGCCAACATATCGGACAAATATTCATTTCCCCACGCGACATTAATGATAAAGCTGACCATTGGTTTTTCTGGATTTCCCTTATAAATAGCAGTAGGTGGCAGTTCAGATAAGTTTACTTTAGGATGTACTTCCTCGTACACCAGAAGTTTTTCCGAGAATTCTCCGTCTTTTTTCATTTTTTTAAACGATTTTTCAATATTGACCTTAACTCCGTTATAACCAGGAATGGCTCTCCAAACAGGATCAATTTTTGCATCTGAAGGCTCTTTCTCATACTTTTTCGCTTTTTCTTCAATTTCCCTATAAAGAGGGTCCTCGTTCATTGAAACCGTTATGGTTTCTGCTTTTAAATATGTTAAGTAATAATCTGAAAAAGGATTGCTCACCACTAGCCACGCCCCGAATATAATTGCGACCACAAAGAATTGCCTCTTCATTTCCCATACCTCCTTCATGAACCGAGAGATAGCCCTGTCCTGATTCCCTATAAAATAGAGTATGTTAAGCAAGGACAAGGTAGAACGAAGGAAAGAATAACACTTCCTTAGAAATAAAAAAAACCAGGGTTACCCCCGGGTTTTTTGGCGATTTTTATTCACTTTGTGCTGCTTTTTCACGTTGTTCTTTCAGAACGGCTTTACGACTAAGATTCACACGGCCTTGGCGATCAATTTCAGTTACCTTGACTAGAATTTCATCGCCAATTTTAACAACGTCTTCTACCTTGCCGACTCGTTCCTCTGCAAGCTCAGAAATATGGACAAGTCCATCTTTTCCGTTGAATATTTCAACGAAGGCACCGAACTTTTCAACGCGTTTTACTTTACCAAGATACATTTGTCCTACTACTACTTCACGAACAATATCCTCAATGATTTGTTTCGCTTTTAGGTTCATCTCTTGTTCGGTTGAAGCAATAAAGACGGTTCCATCTTGTTCAATATCAATCTTGACACCAGTTTCTTCAATGATTTTATTGATTTGTTTCCCACTTGGCCCAATAACATCACGAATCTTATCAGGATTAATTTTCATTGTTAAAATCTTTGGCGCATAAGCGGATAGCTGTTCACGTGGCTCAGCAATGGTCGCTAACATGCTTTCAAGAATCTGTATGCGTCCCTTCTTCGCTTGTTGAAGTGCCTCTTCTAAAATTTCACGAGATAAACCATCTATTTTAATATCCATTTGAAGGGCAGTTACACCTTTCGCTGTTCCAGCCACTTTAAAGTCCATATCACCTAGATGATCTTCCATTCCCTGAATATCAGTTAGAATTGTGTAATGCTCACCTGATTTAACTAGCCCCATTGCAATTCCTGCTACTGGTGCTTTAAGTGGAACACCCGCATCCATCATCGCCAATGTACTCGCACAAATACTAGCCTGAGAAGTTGAACCATTCGATTCAAGAACCTCTGAAACAAGGCGAATCGTATATGGGAAATCTTTCTCAGAAGGAATGACCACTTCGAGAGCGCGCTCACCTAAGGCACCATGACCAATCTCTCTTCGACCTGGTCCACGAATAGGACCGGTTTCACCCACACTAAACAATGGGAAGTTATAGTGGTGCATGAAGCGTTTTTCTTCCTCAAGTCCAAGTCCGTCCAAAATTTGAACATCTCCCATGGCTCCTAGGGTACAAATACTTAACGCTTGGGTTTGTCCTCTTGTAAACAAACCAGATCCGTGTGTACGAGGTAAGATTCCTACTTCTGAAGACAATGGACGAATCTCGTCGACACCACGTCCGTCTGGACGAACCTTTTCTTCCGTAATTAAACGACGAACTTCACCCTTAACAATTTTATCAAGGATTTGTTTGACTTGTTTTAACTTAGCCTCATCAGCCTCGTCTTCTTCATATTTTGCAATCACAGAGTTTTTAACCTCTTTAATTGCCGCTTCGCGTGCATGCTTTTCTTGTACTTGAATCGCTTTAAGCATTTCGCTTTCACATAATCCGCGAACTTCTGCCTCGATTTCTTTATCAAGTTCAAAGAGTTTGATTTCCATTTTTTCTTTGCCGACTTTAGCAGCAATCTCTTCTTGGAATGCGATTAAACGTTTGATTTCATCATGACCATACATAATCGCCTCAAGCATGATTTCTTCTGATACCTCGTCTGCTCCAGCTTCTACCATGTTGATCGCATCTTTCGTTCCTGCAACTGTTAAATGCATATCGCTCTTTTCAGCTTCTTCAATCGTTGGATTGATGACGAACTTCCCATCAATACGACCAACAATGACTCCAGCAATTGGACCTTCGAATGGAATATCTGAAACACTAAGTGCTAAAGATGATCCAAGCATGGCCGCCATTTCAGATGGACAATTTTGGTCCACACTCATAACAATCGAAATAACTTGTACATCATTTCTAAATCCATCGGCAAATAATGGACGAATTGGTCGGTCTATTAGACGACTTGCTAAAATTGCCTTTTCACTAGGACGACCTTCCCTTTTGATAAAACCACCAGGGATTTTCCCAACCGCGTAAAGTCGTTCCTCATAGTTTACTGTTAACGGGAAGAAGTCTAAGTTCTTAGGCTCCTTTGACGCTGTAGCTGTGCTTAGTACAGCTGTGTCTCCGTAACGTACTAGGACTGCACCATTAGCCTGTTTGGCCAACTGACCGATTTCAACACTCAGTTCGCGACCGGCCCAGTCCATTGAAAATATCTGTTTTTCCTGATCCATTCATTAAGCCCCTCTCTTACTGAATCCGTTTGCAGCACCCTTACACTCTTTTTCTGCTGCAATGTACATTCAATGTATAGTGACAGCGATTTGAATCGCTGTACATTTCTTGCTTAAAATTATTCCTCTTCAGTCTGGTTTAAAGCCTGTCCTGAAGACTTGCTCCATTATTATTATGTACAGAAAAAACAATCTCTAAAATGAACAAGGATATGTTATTAATTTTATACCCAAACCTTTTATTTACACAATAAAAAAGCGGGAAAAATCCCGCTTTTTACAAATTATCGACGTAAACCAAGCTTGTTGATTAAGTCACGGTAACGTGTAACATCTTTATTACGAAGGTACGTTAAAAGATTACGACGCTTACCTACCATTTTTAAAAGGCCACGACGTGAGTGGTGATCCTTCTTGTGAGTACGTAAATGATCATTCAATGCATTGATTTCTGCAGTCAGGACAGCGATTTGAACTTCTGGAGAACCAGTATCGTTTTCGTGTGTCTTGAACTCATTGATTAGTTCATTTTTACGTTCTTTTGTGATTGCCATCCGATTCACCTCCTACTTAATATCCCCTGTTACCGAGCAAGCGTCGGTGACTCGACTTGCCAAGCAAAGGTTCTTTTCTTTTTGGTACGTTAATTAGAATACAACTTTTTAGGTAAAAAAGCAAGTCTATGCGTAGTGTTTTTCAAAGTATTGAAGGGCACTATGCTTATCTTGATTAATTTGAGAAACCAATGCGTCAATTCCCGGAAACTTTTGCTCATCACGAATTTTTTTATGCCACTCAACGATAGCGACTTTGCCGTACACATCTTGATTAAAATCAAAGATATGAACTTCTACAGTCGGTTTAGCAGCCTGCTCAGAATTAAAGGTTGGTTTATATCCTACATTACAGACACCTTGATGCCAGTTACCGGCTACATAGATTTGAACAGCATACACACCTGTGACTGGTAAAATAAATTCTTCTGAAACCTCGACATTTGCAGTTGGAAACCCAATTGTTCTCCCACGTTTGTCTCCATGGACAACAATTCCACTTGTCGTATAGTGCCTACCAAGAAGTGTTGGGATGGAATCCATTCTCCCTTCGCGAAGCTGCTTCCGGATTAAGGTAGAACTTACTTTTTCCCCTTCCACGGAAAGCTTTGGTACAACAGTGTGAACAAACAGACCTCTTGAATGGAATTGGATGGTTTCCATCGTTCCTTTTCCCATTTTTCCATACGTGTAATCAAAACCTGCCACTACATGCCTAACATTCAATTGAATGATATAGTCATCAATGAATTCTTGTGGCAATAAATTGGCAAATTGAGGAGTAAAATGGACGATATATAAACGATCCACCCCCATCTTTTGAATAATCCGAATTTTTTCTTCGATGGGCGTGATGTATTCAACATGTTGAACTCTTCTCCCTAGGACAACAGAAGGATGTGGATCAAAGGTCATGACCGCACTTTTCATCCCTTCGTCCGACGCAATCTTCATTGCTTCTTTAATGACCTCTTGGTGACCAAGATGGACACCATCAAAATATCCAAGAGCCATTACCTGTGGCGAAAACTCTTCTTTTTTATATGAATGAGGGTGGTTCAATTTAATTAATTCCACTTTAATACTCACCTTTTCTGACTAAGCCTATGTATCATAATTGATTATTTCTAAGCACTTTATCCGGTTTAAGTAATCCTGGCTTCCTTGGATGCTTTCGATAAATCGCTAACACCTTCCCATTTGTCTGACAAACAGCTATCGGGCCATCCTCATTTAATAACTCGGGTGGAATATCCAGTAATGCACCATTTTTCACTTTCTCTGCTACTGTATCACTTATTTTGACATTCGGCAAATGAGAAATTCCATCCTCAAGTGGCTTTAATACCTTCTCGACATCACCTTTTTCGGCTAGTTCTTGAACTTCCTCAAAGGTATAACAATCGTCAAGCGTCATTGTCGCAGACTGAATCCGTTGAAGGTATGACATATGTGCTGGATAGCCAAGAGCCTCTCCTATCATGACCGCAAGGGTTCTCACATAGGTTCCTTTGCCACAGCTTACTCTAAAACGGAAGGAAACTGTATCTCCAGAAAATGTTTCCCGGTCATCAAGCAACTCAATCTTGTAAATCTGAACGATTCTAGATGGACGCTGAACATCAATTCCTTGACGAGCATATTCGTAAAGCCGCTTCCCATTAACCTTGACTGCAGAGTACATTGGGGGTGTTTGCTCGATTTCTCCTGTCAACCCCTGAAGAACATCAAGGATTTCTGCCCTAGTAAAAACCCTATCTATTTCTTTTGTTTCCACACTATCCCCTGAAGCATCTTCAGTGGTTGTTGAAAAGCCAATTGTCACTTCGCCTTCGTAAGCCTTCCCTGCATCCGTAATATATTCGGCAACTTTTGTCGCCCTGCCAAGGCAAATAGGCAATACTCCAGTTACATCAGGGTCAAGGGTTCCTGTATGTCCAATTCGTTTCATCTTTAAAATTTTTCGTAAACGAAAAACACAATCATGCGATGTCATTCCTGCTGGTTTAAATAACGGTAGAATTCCTTCCATTGTTTCCTCCTAACTAGAAAAGCGTAAGCGCCCTTCCAAGGGCAAACTATCGAAAAAATGGATAGACATTTATGTCTATCCATTTTTCTTTATCTTAATTTTCCCGTTCTTTTTCATCGTTATTATTATGAACCTGGTGAAGAAGTGTATCAATTCGGTTACCGTACTCTAGGGACGGGTCAAATTCAAAACTAATCTCTGGCGTCTTGCGAAGGCGTATTCGTTGTCCGATTTCGGTACGAATAAATCCCTTCGCTTTGGCTAACGCCTTTAATGTGTTTTCTTTCTGCTCTTCGTCTCCTAAAACCGAGATAAATACTTTTGCTTGCTGAAGATCACCTGTTACCTCGACATCCGTAACCGTTACAAAACCAATGCGGGGATCTTTGATTTTACGGCCGATAATATCACCAAGTTCTTTCTTCATCTGCTCTCCAACACGATTTACCCTATGGGCCATGTTCGATCACCTCAGTCAAATTAAAGCCATTCAATATCTGTAATGGTTCGTTCTATTTCAGGAAACGAATCAATCATTTGAAGGGCATTTTGTATTTCCCTTTCAGTTGCCTGCCGAGCGGAAGAAACCGCCACAATAGCGATTTTTGTCCGCTGCCAGACATCCTGGAAATCCACTTCCGAAACTGAAACATTATACTTTTGTTTCAGTCTTGTTAGAATACGCTGCAAGACCGCTCTTTTATCCTTTAAGGAGTGAGCATCGTAAATGATGCATTCACAGGAAGCGAGTCCTACAATCATTAACGTTCCACTTCTTCCATGATATATGCTTCGATGACGTCGCCTTCCTTCATATCATTGAAGTTTTTAATCGTGATTCCGCACTCGTAACCTTGAGCTACTTCTTTTGCATCATCCTTGAAACGTTTAAGAGCATCGACTTCGCCTTCAAAGATAACAATGCCATCACGGATTAAGCGTACGCCACTATCACGGGTAATTTTCCCATCTGTAACATATGAACCTGCAATTGTACCAACTTTTGATACTTTGAAAGTCTGACGTACTTCAGCTTGACCGATTGTTTTCTCTTGATAAACAGGATCAAGCATCCCTTTCATTGCGGATTCAATTTCCTCAATAACTTTATAGATAATGCGATGTAAGCGAATATCGACCTCTTCGGCTTCAGCAGCACGTTTTGCATTAGTGTCAGGACGAACATTGAAACCAATTACAATTGCGTTTGATGCAGCCGCTAAGGTAATATCAGATTCATTGATTGCGCCTGCACCAGTATGAATAATACGGACATTGATACCTTCTACATCCAATTTTTGTAACGCTGCTGCAACAGCCTCTACGGAACCTTGAACATCAGCCTTTACAATTAGATTTAAGTCCTTCATTTCACCTTGCTTCATATGCTCGAACAAATTATCTAAGCTAATCTTTTGCTTTTCAGATCTTTGTGCTTGTAGAGCATGAGTTGCACGGGCTTCTCCAACTTGACGCGCTGTCTTTTCATCTTCAAAAACAACAAAACGGTCACCAGCTTGCGGAACATCGTTAAGGCCTGTTATTTCAACAGGAGCAGACGGTCCTACTTCCTTAACACGGCGGCCAACGTCATTCACCATGGCGCGAACACGTCCATAAGTATTTCCTACAACAATTGGATCGCCCACTTTAAGAGTACCATTTTGGACAAGTAACGTCGCAACTGACCCACGGCCTTTATCTAATTGAGCCTCGATAACCGTTCCAATTGCCGTACGATTTGGATTCGCCTTATATTCTTCAACTTCACTTACTAGGAGAATCATTTCAAGTAGGCTGTCAATACCTTCTCCTTTAAGAGCTGATATTGGAACAAAGATGGTTTCGCCTCCCCAAGCTTCTGATACAAGACCATGCTCAGTCAGTTCCTGCATCACACGATCGGGGTTAGCTCCCTCTTTATCCATTTTATTAACAGCGACGATAATTGGTACATTGGCTGCCTTTGCATGGTTAATGGCTTCAACCGTCTGCGGCATGACGCCATCATCTGCTGCTACAACAAGAATGGTAATATCGGTAACCTTTGCACCACGAGCACGCATTGTTGTGAAGGCAGCATGGCCTGGTGTGTCAAGGAACGTAATTTTCTTGCCGTTCTCTACAACTTGGTAAGCCCCAATATGTTGGGTGATTCCACCCGCTTCTCCTGCAGTTACCTTCGTATGACGGATTGAATCTAAAAGGGTTGTTTTCCCATGGTCAACGTGCCCCATAATCGTAACAACTGGTGGACGTTCGCTAAGCTGCGCTTCTTGGTCTTCTGAGAAATAAACCTCAAGATCCGTTGTATCCACAAGGATTTCCTCTTCAACTTCGACACCATAATCGGTACAGATTAACTCAATCGCATCTTTATCCAGATCCTGATTAATTGTTGCCATTACACCAAGCATAAACAACTTTTTGATAATTTCAGAAGGTTCACGGTGTAGCTTTTTAGCAAGCTCACCAACCGTTAAAGATTCGCTAAAAGTAATCTTTGCTGGAAGTTCTTTTTCCTTTTTAACTTGCGGTTGAGGGGTATGTGTCTGATTTTGTTTCCCGCGATTGTTGTTTTGTTTTGATTTATTATAATTGTTGCGTTTATTTCCTTGACCTTGACCAGCCGGTCTTTGTTGGCCTTGACCACCTTGACCTGGTCTCTTTTGACCACCTTGACCTTGACCTGATGGTCTTTGTTGGCCTTGACCTGATGGTCTCTGTTGGCCTTGACCCGATGGTCTTTGTTGGCCTTGACCTGATGGTCTCTGTTGACCTTGGCCTGATGGTCTCTGTTGGCCTTGGCCTGATGGTCTCTGTTGACCTTGACCTGATGGTCTCTGTTGACCTTGACCTGATGGTCTTTGTTGACCTTGACCTGATGGTCTTTGTTGTTGGCCTTGACCTGATGGTCTTTGATTTTGTTGTTGATTTGACTGCTGTGACTGAGGTTGCTTATCAATTGTTTTATTATAAATGGCGTCTAATCTCCTCACGGTATCTGTTTCAATTGCCGTCATATGGTTTGAAACTTCGATGTTCATTTCTTTTAATTTTGTAATAACGTCTTTACTCGATACATTATGCTTTTTTGCATATTCGTACACGCGTGTTTTGCTCATATTTTCACCCCCGCTAGAATTAATCGAGCAACGTCAACAGTTTCTTTGCAAACCCATCGTCCAGTAGGGCAACAACCACACGGGCTTCTTTCCCGATTGCCTGGCCGAGCTTATACCGATCCTCTACCAGTTTATATGGCACTTGATAGGAATTACATTTATCTGTAATCTTTTTTTGAGTATTGAAAGATGCATCCTTAGACAATAGTACTAGCTTTGCCTTACCGTTTCTAATTTCTTTAACGGTTAGCTCTTCCCCAGAAATAATTTTACGCGCTCGATTGGCTAAGCCAAGCAATGACATCCACTGATCCTTCATCAGATTGGTCGTTTCTCCTTTTCTATAAGGTCGAGAAGCTCATCATAAATTGACTCGTCTATGCTCGCTTCCAACTGTTTAGAAAGAATATTTCTTTTCTTTGCAAGCATGACAGTATCCTTATCTTTTGTTAGATACGCCCCCCTGCCTGATTTCTTTCCAGTCGGGTCAATGGATACTTCTCCCTCTTTTGAGCGAACAATCCGGATGAGTTCTTTTTTCGGTCTCATTTCACCGGTTGCGACACATTTTCGCATCGGAATTTTTTTACGGCTGTTCACGCTCATCCACCTCTTCCCTTAATCTAACTCTTCGTCAGAATAGTCTTCCTCATATCCTTCTAAAAGCGCACCATCTTCACGAGGATAGATTCCAGCTTCACGAGCGTCCGTTTCTGACTTGATATCGATTTTCCACCCCGTCAGTTTAGCCGCAAGTCTCGCATTCTGTCCTCTTTTTCCAATTGCCAGCGAAAGCTGATAGTCCGGAACGACAACAGTTGTCGCTTTATCTGCCTCACTTACAATTACATCAAGAACTTTTGATGGACTCAAGGCATTGGCTACGAAAATGACCGGATCCTCTGACCATTTTACAATATCAATCTTCTCGCCCTTTAACTCATTCACCACTGCCTGTACCCTTGTTCCTTTAGGACCGACACAAGACCCAACAGGATCTACCTCTGGGTTATCAGAATGGACGGATATTTTGGACCTGTCACCCGCTTCACGGGCAACGGATTTGATTTCAACCGTACCATCGTAAATTTCCGGAACTTCAATCTCAAACAATCTTTTTAAAAGTCCTGGATGAGTTCTTGAAACGAAAATTTGCGGACCCTTTGTTGTTTTTTCTACTTTTGTAAGAAAAACCTTAATTCGGTCGTGAGGCTTATATTGTTCATTCGGCATTTGCTCGTTCACAGGTAAGATTGCTTCAATTTTACCAAGACTCACATAAATGAACTTTGCATCTAGTCTTTGAACAATCCCTGTCATGATATCTTCTTCACGGTCTATGAATTCAGAATAGATGATTCCTCTTTCTGCTTCACGAACTCGCTGAGTAACCACTTGCTTAGCTGTTTGAGCAGCAATTCGACCAAAATCCTTCGGTGTTACTTCCAATTCTACAACATCTTCCACTGCGTAGTTAGGGTTGATTTGTTGTGCTTCTTCAATGGAAATTTCAAGACGGGGGTCAAATACTTCCTCTACAACTTCTTTTCTAGCGAATACCCGCATTGAGCCGTTTTCGAGGTTCAAATCAATACGCACATTCTGAGCCTGATTAAAATTACGACGGTATGCCGAGACTAATGCAGCTTCAATTGCATCAATCAATACATCCCTGGATATGCCTTTTTCTTTTTCAAGCACAATCAGAGCATCCAATAATTCACTGCTCATGAGATTCATATCCCCCTTTAGATTCTTACAATTATATTTTTCATAAGGCTGTTCATTCATGCCAATATTTGTTTAAGTTAGAATGTGACTGCCAAACGTGCACTGGCAATTTTATCAAATGGCACAATGATTTCTTTCTTTCTTGTTTTAATTTTCACTTCAATTGTTACACTTTCACCATCAAAGGCTTTCAAAGTGCCTTCGAATGTTTTTTCATCATCAATAGGCTCATATGTTTTAATAAATACATTTTTCCCAATCGCCTTTTGATAATCTTTTTCTTTCTTCAGTGGACGCTCTGCCCCAGGTGATGATACCTCAAGGAAGTAGTTATGTGGGATCGGATCAAGTTCATCAAGCTTCTCACTTAGACGTTCGCTGACTAGCCCGCACTCTTCGATATCGACGCCACTGTCTTTGTCTATGTAAATTCGTAGAAACCAGTTCTTTCCTTCTTTTACATACTCTATATCCACTAATTCAAGGTCTAGATTCGATAATATAGGTGTCAAAAGATCCTCGACAACTTCTGTCACTTTGCTCATCTTTTATCCCTCCTTTTGGAATGGGCTCTTCCCGTTCTATTGTAAATACATCCCGAAAAGGGCATACAAACAAGAAAGAGCGGGTTTCCCCACTCTTATCTGCCAGAGTTATCCTTAGTATTTCCAATAAAAATATAACATAACCAGAATTTTAATGCAAACAGATTAGGCGCCGCGAGCGCTTGTCCTCCCTTGATTTTACTCTGTTAACACTAAGGTGCTCCCCTTCTACACACAAGAATATGGAAATAAAAACCTAATAAAAAGGGTGCCTCAGAGGGAAGTTTCAGCAACCCTCTAAGACACCCTGCCTCCTATTTTAAAACAATGATAGCTGATTTTGGTCAGGTAGTGCTTCCAGACAGCCATGATTATCAAGGAATTCAATAATGGTTTTCGAAACCTTACCACGCTGCTGGAGATCCTCTTTAGAAAGGAACTCTCCTGCTTCTCGTGCTTTAACGATGTTGAGTGCGGCGTTTGTACCCAAGCCAGGAATAGCATTAAATGGTGGGATTAGCGAATCACCATCAATAATAAAATCAGTTGCACTCGAACGGTAAAGGTCTACCTTTCTAAATGAGTAGCCTCGTTCACACATTTCTAATGCTAACTCCATAACCGTCATCAAGTTCTTTTCCTTTGTAGAGGCATCAAGTCCCTTGGCATTTATTTCTTCAACCTTCGCTCTGATGCTTTGTGAACCACGAACCATCGCATCCACATCAAAGTCCTCCGCTCTAACCGTAAAATACGCTGCATAATATAAAAGCGGATGATGCACTTTGAAATAAGCAATCCGAACAGCCATAAGAACATACGCTGCCGCGTGTGCCTTCGGGAACATGTATTTTATCTTTTTACAAGAATCGATATACCATTCCGGTACTTTATTTTTACGCATTTCTTCTTCCATCTCATCCGATAGGCCTTTTCCTTTACGTACCGATTCCATAATTTTAAAAGCAAAGGATGGTTCAAGGCCCTGATAGATCAGGTAAACCATAATATCGTCACGACAACCAATTACTTCACTTAACGTACACACATTGTTGTGAATTAACTCTTGAGCATTTCCGAGCCAAACGTCCGTACCATGTGAAAGTCCAGAAATCTGGACGAGCTCAGAGAAGGTTGTGGGTTTCGTATCTTCAAGCATCTGGCGGACAAATCGCGTTCCAAACTCAGGAATCCCAAACGTGCCTGTTTTACACATGATTTGCTCTTCGGTAACACCAAGAGATTGCGTGTTGCTAAATATTTTCATTACCTCAGGGTCATCTGTCGGAATCGTTTTTGGATCGATTCCACTTAAATCTTGAAGCATCCGGATAACCGTCGGGTCATCATGTCCTAGAATATCAAGCTTCAAGACGTTATCGTGAATCGAGTGGAAGTCGAAATGGGTCGTCCGCCACTCAGACGTAAGTGAATCCGCAGGATACTGAATGGGTGAAAAATCATACACATCCATATAGTCTGGAATAACGATAATTCCACCTGGATGCTGCCCTGTTGTTCTTTTTACGCCCGTACAACCAGCTACTAGCCGGTCTGTTTCCGCTCCGCGCATATGCAAGTTATTATCATTTTGATAGCCTCGCACATAGCCATAGGCCGTCTTTTCAGCGACGGTTCCAATTGTACCCGCACGATATACATTGTCCTCACCGAACAAGACTTTTGTATAGTCATGGGCACGTGGCTGGTATTCTCCGGAAAAGTTCAAATCGATATCTGGAACCTTGTCCCCTTTAAAACCAAGGAAGGTTTCAAACGGAATATCATGGCCATCTTTCGTGTATCGAATCCCACAGTTTGGACAATCTTTATCCGGAAGGTCAAAACCAGATCCTACTGAACCATCATCGAAGAACTCTGATTTTTTACATTTAGGACAAACATAATGCGGTGGCAATGGGTTAACCTCGGTAATCTCGGTCATGGTTGCAACAAACGATGATCCTACCGATCCCCGCGAACCTACGAGGTATCCGTCATTAAGAGATTTCTTTACAAGCTTATGAGAAATCAGATAAATAACGGCAAATCCATTATCGATGATACTCTTCAATTCTTTTTCAAGACGAGCCTCAACGATTTCTGGCAGCTCGTCTCCGTAAATACTCCTTGCCATTCCATAACTCATGTTACGCATCTCTTCATCGGCCCCATCAATTTTCGGGGTGTAGAGATCATCCTTGATAGGCTTGATGACATCAATCATGTCAGCAATTTTATTTGTGTTAGTGACGACTATTTCCTTTGCCTTTTCTTTGCCAAGGAAAGAAAACTCATCGAGCATTTCATCCGTTGTTCGGAAATGCACATCAGGGAGGCGATGACGATTAAGCGGATTCGCTCCCCCTTGAGAGTTCACTAAAATTTTACGATATATTTTATCATTAGGGTTTAAGTAATGAACGTTCCCTGTTGCGACAACAGGGAGATTAAGTTTCTCTCCAAGTTTGACGATATTGGTAATGATGTTTTCAAGCGATCTTTCATCGCGAACTAGCTCAAGTTCAATCAAATGGGAGTAAACAGGCTTCGGCATGACTTCCAAATAATCATAAAACTGTGCCGCTTCCTCAGCTTCTTCCATTGATTTTTGCATCATCGTTTCAAATACTTCACCTTTATCACATGCTGAGCCGACTAGAATGCCTTCACGATACTTTTGCAAGACTGATCTTGGGATTCTAGGAACTCTGTAAAAATAGTTTAGATGTGCGATTGAAATAAGCTTAAATAAATTCTTGAGTCCTACCTCCGTTTGCGCTAGCAAAGTACAATGATGTGGTCGAGCTCGCTTGTAGGCACTCCCTTGACCCATATAATCATTCATTTGATCATGATACTCAATGCCCTTTTCCGCTGCTCCCTTGAGCATTTTAATCAAAATATATCCCGTTGCTTCCGCATCATAGATCGCACGGTGATGCTGTGTAAGTTCAACATCCATTTTTTTTGCTAATGTATTTAATCGGTGATTCTTCATATCTGGGAATAACAGTCTGCCTAATTCAAGGGTGTCAATTACTGGATTAGGCAGTTTGCCAATGCCGATTTTTTTACAGCCAGTATTTAAAAAGCCCATGTCAAATGAGGCATTATGAGCAACTAGAATGGCATCCCCAATCCATTCGTGGAATTTCCTTAAGACATCGTCTACTTCTGGAGCATTTTCAACCATATCGTCGGTTATCCCGGTAAGTTCGATAATGGTTGCTGATAGTCTACGGTGTGGATTGGCAAAAGACTCAAACCGATCAACAATGTCTCCATTTTGAACTTTTACTGCTGCAAGCTCGATGATGGTGTCGTAAACTGCAGAAAGGCCGGTTGTTTCAACGTCAAAAACAATATACGTATCGTCGGCTAGCAGGCGATGTGCAGAGTTGTAGGCAATAGGGACACCATCATCCACGAGATTGGCTTCCACACCATAAAGGATTTTAATGTCGTTCTTCTTTCCTGCTCCAAATGCTTCAGGGAAGGATTGTCCGACAGCATGGTCGGTAATCGCTATGGCCGAGTGCCCCCATTTTTTCGCCTGAGAAACTAAATCACTAACACTGCTAACCGCATCCATTTGACTCATTGGAGTATGAAGATGGAGTTCTACACGCTTTTCCCCTTCACGTGCCTTGTCCTGGCGCAGCTTCGGCCTAATTTCATTGACATCATTTCCCATCATCACTAAATCACGAACAAAGGTATCATTTTGGACGCTTCCTCTAACCCTTAACCACATGCCTTTTTTAACAACTTGGAAAATCGCAGCGTCTTCTTTGTCACGGGAGAACATTTTTACCATGATGGAACTTGTATAGTCGGTTATTTTAAAGGTTAAAAGTGTTCTTCCGCTACGAAGCTCTTTCGTTTCAGCATGGAATACATAACCCTCAACGGTTACACGGCGTTCCTCATCCACGATCTCTTCTAGACGACGGAGATCAGCATCATCCTTTATCGTCAAACCGATTGAAACAGGACCATTAGGAACTCCAGCATCGCCTTGGTCTTTCTCAGCGTCTTTCTTCTGCATTTCTACCATCGCCATTAAAGCACGTTCTTGGTCTTCTTTTTCTTTCGCTTTTCTAAACTCTTCATAGTCGTTATTAGCCGAAGGGTCTTGATTAACTACTGTATCAATTGACAGGGGTGGAAAACCATAGGATTGATATATAGTAGCAAGGATGCCACTGTACTTACTCTTAATCGCCATTCCTTCCGTTTCGTTCCGAACATTTAAAACCACTTTGTGTCCCTGAACCTTTGGAACCTGTTCATTCAGTAGGTTTAATAACGGCGGAGCCATCCCATCAATTTCCTGAACACAATGCTTCCAATAGTCATGTACCATCTCTTCGGTTACGGACTGGTCGAGCACATTAAAGGTACTCGTAACATTGGCGATATGAGAAAAGCTTCTTTCGAGTTGAGTCGTAAAACGACTCATCAGGCTACTGGGAATGATACGCTCAAACTGAAAAAAGAAATGCCATTTTTTCTGCTTTTTTTCAACCACCACTCGGTCAATTAGTGCATCTCTAAAGTGTTGCACCATCGCATCTTCTGTTAATTGCAGCTGCTGCAAGAGCACCTGAAAACTTTCTTTCTTTTTAGAGGAAAGATCGGTCATTGTTTCCCTCCTATCTATTAAATAAAATAAAAACTACCATCAAGGGAGATTCCGTCATGAATGGGTAGTTTGGGTAACTAGTAATCTTTTCGCATATTTTTTTGGCAAAGGTAATTATAACATAAAACTCTTGTTTGATCGCTTGTGGGAACTAGAAAAATGAAGGAAATGATTAGAAGTAGGATTTGAATTTAGTATTGGTAAATTTTTATTGATTACAATGGATTAGTCCACTCATAATAGACGGAAAAATTCCGCTTAATTAGCTTAATAGTAATGAAAATAGCCTAAATAAGCGGAGAGATTCCGCTTATTTACTCGAAAGACGTGAAAATGGGGGATTTTTATTTATAACAAGCGGAAAATCTTCCCTTATATCTTTCGAAACGAACTCCATTCTTGCAAATAGCCGGAAAATCTCCCCTTATATCCCCGAAAAAAAGAACCCCCTAAAAAGGAGATTCTGCTAATTAATCATTTTTATAGTGACTTCACAATATTCTCAATCGTGGTTTGTAGCTCGTCCACATGTACTTCTTGCATATCCCCAGTTTTACGAACCTTGAGTTCCACGATTCCCTCTGAGGCCTTTTTTCCAACTGTAATACGAATTGGCATTCCGATTAAGTCAGAGTCAGCGAACTTCACACCTGGACGCTCTTGACGATCATCGAATAATACATCGAAGCGAGCAGCCTTAAGTTTTGCATACATCTCCTCCGCTAATTGCGCCTGTGATGCATCTTTCATGTTTACCGCAATTAAGTGCAAATCGAAAGGAGCCAGCGCGGTTGGCCAAATTAGTCCTTTTTCATCGTTAAATTGTTCAACCACGGCAGCCATGGTACGAGAGACTCCGATTCCATAGCATCCCATAATCATTGGTTGAGTTCTGCCGTTTTCATCAAGATACGTCGCACCCATTGCTTCACTGTAGCGAGTACCTAATTTAAAGACGTGACCAACTTCAATTCCTTTAGCAAACAAAATCTTCCCTTCACCATCTGGAGATGGATCCCCTTCTTGAATAAAGCGAAGGTCAGCAAATTGACTCACTTCAAAGTCACGCTCAGGGTTTACATTGATGTAATGATAATCCTCTTCATTTGCACCACATACACCATTCACGATCGCTGCGACAGCGTGATCGGCAACAATTTCAACATCCTTAGCCTTGACGGGACCAAGAGATCCAACTGCACAGCCGAGCACGGACTTTGTCTCATCGGCATCCGCAAGCTCAGCAGTCGTTGCTCCCAACAGATTCTTTAATTTGATATCATTCACTTCATGATCTCCGCGTACAAGCGTAAGAACATAACGGTCGTCAACCTTGAACAGCATGGATTTAATACAATCCTTTGCTTCTACTTTAAGGAAGTTTGCAACTTCTTCAATGGTCTTTTTATTCTCTGTTAGTACTTTTTCGATTTCTTTAGTAGCTTCAGCTTTTTTCTCATAATCCATTACAACTGGGGCCATTTCGATATTTGCCGCATAGCTGGAAGTATCAGAATAAGCAATTGTATCTTCTCCAACATCAGAAAGAACCATGAATTCATGAGTATCTTTCCCACCCATTGCACCAGAATCGGCGATGACAGCCCGGAAATCTAAGCCACATCGAGAGAAAATATTGCTATAAGCCTCGAAAAGACGTTGATATGTTTGATCTAGGCTTTCCTGAGTAGAGTGGAAGGAATAAGCATCTTTCATAATGAATTCGCGACCACGTAAAAGTCCAAAGCGTGGACGTTTTTCATCACGGAATTTTGTTTGAATTTGATATAAAGATAAAGGCAAACGCTTATATGATTTTACTTCATCACGGATTAGACTCGTAATGACTTCCTCATGAGTTGCACCTAGAGCAAACTCACGATCATGGCGATCTTTCATACGCATCAGTTCTGGACCATATGTATACCAGCGACCAGATTCCTGCCATAATTCTGATTGTTGCAGAGCGGGCATTAAAAGCTCCACGGAACCTGCTTGATCCATTTCCTCACGAACAATATGTTCTACTTTTTGAAGCACTTTCCGAGCAAGTGGTAAATAAGAGTACACACCACTAGCATTTTGACGGATATAACCTGCTCTTAAAAGCAATTGATGACTCTTTATTTCGGCATCAGCTGGTACTTCTCTTAGTGTTGGGATTAAAGTCATACTTTGTTTCATTTTGTAAATACACCTCATCTAAATCGAAATGGCAAAAAAGAACAGCGGAAGCGCCCAATTGATGCGACCTCATCTAGTCACTGGGCGCATGAACTTACAAACATAAGTTTAAGTAAATTAAATCTATCTTTCCACTTTTTTTATAAGGCTCTTTTCTCAAGCTTTTGTTGCTTTTGAATGGATGAAGCTTGTTTCACTCCAAATAGCTTTTTAAATATAAGAAAAGAGCTTGCAAACTCACTACAACGTACAATAATAGATTACCTTGCGTTAAAATCGGCTTTAGGTAGTAAAAATCGGCTTTAAGATTTTTACAATTTTAACAATAATTTATACGAAAACAGCCTTTTATAAAAAGAATCTTTGGATATCGTTCCATGTAACGACAAGCATTAAGAGCATTAATAATGCAAAACCGATGAAATGAACCATCCCTTCCTTTTGGGGGTCAATCGGTTTTCCTCTAACTGCTTCGACTGCAAAGAACATCAATCTACCACCATCCAAGGCTGGTATTGGCAGTAAGTTCATGATTCCAAGATTAATACTCAATACAGCTGCCCATCTCATTAAATACCAAACACCTGATTGAGCTACGATACTCGTCGATTCGTAAATTCCAACTGGCCCTGCAAGGGCATCAATTGAAAACTGACCAGTAACAAGTTTCCCAACGGCAAAAATGATTTCTTTCGTCCAAGTGTAGGTTTCTTCAAATCCATATAAAATTGCTTTTAAGGTATCCTTTTCAATTGGAGCGTACACACCGATAATCCCAATTGTTTGGTTTTTACCACCTTCGAGCTCTACTTCTCTTTTATCAGGAGTAACGGGAATTTCTAAAGTCTCCCCATTACGATGCACAAGGAACTCTAGCTCGTTTTCCGGATTTTTCTGGATGATTTCCACGACATCCGACCAACTTGAAATTTCTGCTCCTTCAATGCTTTGAACAACATCCCCTTGTTTCAGACCCGCCTCGAGAGCTGACCCATCAGCAGCCAGTTCCCCTAATACTGGTTGATCGGACGGCATCCCTTGAAACAAAGCGATAATCATAAAAACAACAATCGCAAGGATAAAGTTCATCATCGGTCCAGCAAAAATTGCCAAGGTTCTTTGCCCAATTGTCTTGGAAGCAAACTGTCTGTCATGTGGGGCTATTTGTGTTTCTGCTCCATTTTCAACAAAAACTGCACTACGGCTTATCGAGAAGGTTTTTAGTTCTTCTTCGTTTCCATCTTCATAGCCTTTTATATATAACTGATGTTCTACATCTGCCTGTTCGACTTCAACCACAAGAGCGTCCGGATATTTATCCTTGTTATTAAGGATGACTTTATTTACTTTTTTATCTTCTCCGAACAATAGACCGATTCGGTGACCGGGTTTAATTTCGACCATCTCTGGATCTTCACCGGCCATTCTAACAAAGCCACCTATCGGTAAGAGACGGATTGTATAAACTGTTTCGTTACGCTTATGAGAAAAAATTTTCGGTCCAAATCCAATTGCAAATTCTCGGCATAAAATTCCAGCACGTTTTGCAAAAATTAGGTGACCCAGTTCATGAAAGAAAACAAGAGCCCCGAAAATAACAATAAAGGCAATAACTGTACTCAACTGAATGACCACCTTTTTTAAATAAGTGATAATACCGACTTTCTTGTTTGTTCATCAATTTCCTGTATTGTTTCTAAATCTGGGTTCGTAATGATTGTATGCTTGTGTAGCTCACGTTCAATCAAATCTTCAATTTGCAGAAAGGTAATTTTCCCCTCTAAAAACGCAGCGACAGCTGCTTCGTTTGCAGCATTTAATACTGTAGGCATTGTTCCTCCAGCCATTCCAGCATCATAGGCAAACTTCAGGCAACGGAAACGGTCAAAATCCATTTCACGAAAATGTAGCTTTCCAATTTGCGCAAGACTTAGTCTGCTCCCTGTAGGATGGGGCATCCTATCTGGATATGTGAGAGCGTATTGAATCGGCACTCTCATATCTGGGGTCCCCAGTTGCGCAATGATGCTAGTATCATGGAATTCAACCATTGAATGGATGATGCTCTCTTTATGGAGAACAACTGAAATCTTTTCATAAGGAAGTGAAAACAACCAATGCGCCTCTATAACTTCAAGACCTTTATTCATCATGGTAGCCGAGTCAATGGTGATTTTAGCTCCCATAGACCAATTTGGATGATTCAAGGCCTCACGAACGGTTACGTTTTTCAACTCTTCCCGTTTCCGATCCCGGAAGCTTCCTCCTGATGCAGTCAAAATGAGTTGTTCAATATTTTTTGCCTGCTCTCCCTGAAGAGCTTGAAATATCGCAGAATGTTCACTATCAACAGGAAGGATTGGCACATTATGTTGAATGGCTGCCTCCATCACAAGGTGGCCAGCTGTTACCAACGTCTCTTTATTTGCTATGGCAATGGTTTTCCCAGCCTGTATCGCCTTAAGTGTCGGCGACAAACCTACACTACCAAGGACGGCGTTGACCAAAATATCAGCCTTGTCATAGACTGCAGCTTCTTCAATCCCACTAGGACCATATCCAATTGAAAGGCCGGGAAACTCAGTTTGTAAGGTCTCACAATCTACCTTCTCTTGGACAGAGACAAACTCCGGTTTGAATTCTATGATTATTTTACGGACAGAATCTAAATTACGTCCCGCAGATATGGCGACTAATTGAAAGGCTTCTCGATGCCCTCTTATAATGTCCAACGTCTGAATCCCAATGGATCCTGTCGCCCCCAATAAGCTTATTTTCTTCACTACAACCACTCCTAATTCACCAAACAGGACACTAAGCAAAACCCTTTGTCCCTTACAAATTCATTGTTGTTTATTCCCGTATGCACCTAGCTCCATCATCCATTATAACAAATTCATAAAGTGTAAGAGCGGTAAGACAAATAAGAGGCTGTCAAACCTGTCCAATATACCCCCGTGACCCGGAAGGATTGTTCCGGAATCTTTTATATTGTAATGACGCTTCAATGCAGATTCAACTAAATCGCCAACCTGACCAAAGATAGACAGTATGATAGTTGCGATAATTAACAACACAATTGGTACACCGATTTCAGTAAACATCGCAAATAATACCGCAACAATGATGGCACAAAGAATGCCTCCAATAGAACCCTCAATCGTTTTGTTCGGGCTAATCTCAGGCCAGAGTTTTCTCTTGCCGAGTGAGCGTCCGATAAAGTAGGCACCTGAATCCGTTGCCCAAATGATAAATAGGGAATAGACAACAAACGTTAAACCATTGTCCGCTCCCCTTGTCTCGATAAAATAGTAAAAACCAATTCCCACATAAAGGGTTGCCAGTACAGAAAAAGCGACCTCGTCAAAACTAAAACGATTTTTTGTAATAACTGTATATGTTAAAAATAACAAGACAGCCAATAGTGCAAGCTCAATTTTCGTATAGTTCATATTGCTTAGAATGCCAATATGTTCACTCGGAATCAGGAAAATCCAAAGTAAAATAAGCGAAATAATCCCTGGTATTGATGCAAGCTTGATGTTTTGCATTTTTAAAGCCTCGTACAACCCAACTGACGCAAGTAAATAGACCATTAGAATAAATGGTAGCCCTCCAATTAACACAATCGGAAGGAATATAGCTGCTGCTATGACTCCTGTTATGATTCGTTGCTTCATCTAATTCACACCTTTATTAAACTCCGCCAAAGCGACGCTGACGGCCTTGGAACACTTCTACAGCCTCAACGAAATGTTCTTCACTGAAATCTGGCCATAAAACCTCTGTAAAAAAGAACTCTGTATATGCAAGTTGCCAAAGCATAAAGTTGCTTAGCCTGATTTCACCGCTTGTTCGAATTAACAAGTCAGGATCTTCTAACTCAGAAGTCATTAAATAGGATGAGAAAACTTCTTCGTTAAGGTTTTCCTTATCTAGTGTACCATTTTCACAATCATTTAAGACCTGTTTAACAGCTTGGAGAATCTCCACTCGGCTCCCATAATTAAGAGCAAAATTTAAGACCAGACCAGTATTCTCTTTAGTATCATCCATTGCTTTCTTAACAGCATTTAGCGTGTGAGCTGGCAATTGCTCAGTATTTCCCATCATGGTTACTCGAACATTTTCTTCAACCAATTCGGGTAAAAAGGAGCCAAGGAATTCTTCCGGAAGCTTCATCAGAAAATCCACTTCCATTTTTGGCCGTTTCCAGTTTTCCGTCGAAAAGGCATAAAGAGTCAAGGTTCTCACACCAAGTTCATTTGCAAGACGAGTGATTTTGCGGACCACTTTCATCCCCTCATGATGTCCCGCTACCCTCGGTAAAGAACGTTTCTTTGCCCATCGCCCATTGCCGTCCATAATGATGGCTATATGTGAGGGAACCTCCTGAGATTTTATTTGTATTTTTCGATCACGGAGACTGGAAGGTTGATTCTGGGACTTCCAGGGATTTAGTTTATTTAACATAAGACAGCTCCCCTAAAAATAGGATAATACTCTCACCCAAAAAGAAATAGTCTTCTAGCTGGTTTTTAGCATATGTTCCTATCATACCAAAAATGAAAAAAGATATCTCTATAAAAAGAATATGTAAGCTTATTCTAAAACAGAATGTTTTATTTTTGATTCTGCACAATCATATCTATGAAAAAACCCCCTGTAAAAGAGGGTCTTTTAACTATTTAGTTTACCATAGCTGATACTGAGATTAAACTTCCAGTAGTTCTTTTTCCTTATCCTTAGTTACTTGGTCCACTTTGTTGATATATTCGTCCGTTATCTTTTGGATATCATCTGAATATCCACGAAGACCATCTTCAGTAATCTCACCGTTCTTTTCAAGTTTCTTTAAATCATCATTTGCATCACGACGGATATTACGAACGGCAATTTTAGCTTCTTCTGATTCCTTACGAACCTGCTTAACCAATTCCTTACGACGCTCTTCTGTTAACTGTGGAATGGCCAAGCGAATGATTGAACCATCATTTGTTGGGTTAATTCCTAGGTCCGATTTCATAATCGCTTTTTCAATTTCACTTAGAATAGATTTATCATAAGGTTGAATAACTAGAAGCCTAGCTTCTGGAACAGAAATTCCAGCTAGCTGATTTATAGGAGTTGGCGCGCCATAATAATCAACCGTAATTCTGTCTAAAAGAGAGGCATTTGCTCGCCCGGCACGGATTGAAGCCAACTCACGTGTGTAAGCTTGAATTGCTTTTGTCATTTTTTCTTTCGCTTTATCAATGACTTGTTTTGGCATGATTATTTCCCCCTAACAATAGTTCCAATTTTTTCACCCATTACAGCTCTCTTAATATTCCCTTCCTCCATTATAGAGAATACAATTAAAGGAATATTGTTGTCCATACATAAAGATGAAGCAGTCGAATCCATAACAGCTAAGCCTTCTTTAATGACGTCAAGGTATGATAGCTCATCGTACTTGACGGCATTTGGATCCATACGTGGGTCGGCAGAATACACTCCGTCCACATTGTTTTTCGCCATTAAAATGACTTCTGCCTCAATTTCTGCAGCTCTTAAGGCTGCTGTGGTATCGGTTGAGAAGTAAGGATTCCCAGTACCAGCAGCGAAAATAACCACTCGAGTCTTTTCAAGGTGTCGAATTGCACGTCGACGAATATATGGTTCCGCAACTTGTCGCATTTCAATGGATGTCTGTACTCTTGTTTCAATTCCTTCTTGTTCGAGACTATCCTGAAGAGCTAGTGAATTCATAACCGTAGCAAGCATTCCCATATAGTCAGCCGTTGCACGATCCATTCCCATTTCCTCACCGATTTTGCCACGCCATATATTTCCTCCACCTACAACAACAGCGACCTCTACACCTAATTCTGCAAGTTCTTTTACCTGTCCGGCAACGTTTTTAATCACAGAAGGATTAATGCCAAAACCATTTTCACCTGCCAGTGCTTCCCCACTCAACTTTAAAACAACACGTTTGTATTTTGGGTTGCTCATAGAAACCTCCAGTAAAATAGAAATGTGAAAGCGCCTGTCCAGCCCCGTGAGTCTAGACGAGCCGGCCAGAAGGTTGTTTTTTAACCTTCTTGACGGATTGCCCGAAAAGTATAGGCGACTGTCCAGGGACGACAAGCATAAGACGCGACCTGCAAGAAGGTGTTCTTTACCTTCTTACAGGGGGTGGCTTATGTCTCGAGTCCCTAGGAGCCGACACTAGACAAGCTTATGACCCGAGGGGCTAGGCGCTGCAACTAGACACACCGAAATGTGAAAGCGCCTGTCCAGCCCCGACAGGCATAAGACGAGCCGGCCAGAAGGTTGTTTTTTAACCTTCTTGACGGATTGGCTTATGACCCGAGGGGCTAGGCGCTGCAACTAGACACCGAAATGTGAAAGCGCCTGTCCAAAGCACTTAATTAGAAGATTAACCAATTCCTCTCTCCAAAAACAGGGAACACATAGTGTTCCCTGGTCAGAAAAAATAGACTTGGTTAAGATTATTTTTTATTAACTTGGTTCATAACTTCTTCTGCGAAATTATCTTCACGCTTTTCGATACCTTCTCCTACTTCAAAGCGAACGAACTCGCGTACAGTACCACCTTTAGATTCAACAAACTGGCGTACTTTTTGATCAGGATTTTTAACAAAAGTTTGGTCAAGAAGGCAAACATCTTCGAAATACTTTCCAAGGCGTCCTTCTACCATTTTCGCTACGATATTCTCAGGCTTTCCTTCGTTAAGAGCTTGTTGAGTAAGAACTTGGCGCTCACGCTCAACCTCTTCTTGGGAAACCTCATCACGAGAAACATATTTAGGGTTTAGAGCTGCAACATGCATTGAAACATCCTTCGCAGCCGTTTCGTCAGTTGTTCCTTCAAGAACAGTTAGAACCGCAATGCGGCCACCCATGTGTAGGTATGCACCAAATGCATCTGCATCTGTTTTAGTAGCTACTACAAAACGACGTAGGGAAAGCTTTTCACCGATTTTAGCAATGGCAGCATTTACATGAGCATCAACGGATGCACCATTTTCCATTGTTTGTGTAAGAGCCTCTTCAAGGTTTGCAGGCTTATTTTTTAGAATATGCTCACCAAGCTCTTTTACTAGGTTTTGGAAGCCTTCGTTTTTCGCAACGAAATCTGTTTCAGAGTTCACTTCTAGAATTACAGCTTCATTGCCTTCTACTACGACACTCGCTAAACCTTCAGCAGCAATACGGTCTCCCTTTTTAGCTGCCTTTGCAATTCCTTTTTCACGAAGGAAGTCAATTGCTTTTTCCATATCTCCATCTACTTCTTGAAGTGCCTTTTTACAGTCCATCATTCCTGCGCCTGTTTTTTCACGCAATTCTTTAACCATTTGTGCAGTAATTGCCATAACGATTATCCTCCTTAAGGTTATTGTGATATGTACCTATTCCATATTTTCTCACTATTATTGAGATTTAAACTTATAAGCGAAAGGCCTCGTAGACATTTTCACTTTAAAAAAAGGTGATAAAGGGTATCCCTATATCACCTTTCCCCAAAACTTAAACTTACGCTTCTACAGGTTCAGCTGTTTCTTCACCTTGTTTTGCTTCAAGGATAGCATCAGCCATTTTTCCTGTTAAAAGTTTTACAGCACGGATTGCATCATCGTTTGCAGGAATCACAACATCGATTTCATCCGGATCACAGTTTGTATCAACGATACCTACGATAGGAATGTTCAATTTACGTGCTTCTGCAACAGCAATGCGCTCTTTACGAGGGTCGATGATGAAAAGAGCATCAGGAAGGCCCTTCATATCTTTAATTCCACCCAAGAATTTCTCTAAACGCTCTTGTTCTTTTCTAAGTTGAACAACTTCTTTTTTAGGAAGGACATCAAATGTACCATCTTCAGCCATTCTCTCAATATCTTTAAGGCGTCTAATACGCTTTTGGATTGTTTCGAAGTTTGTTAAAGTACCACCTAACCAACGTTGGTTAACATAGTACATTCCAGAACGTTCTGCTTCTTCTTTAACAGAATCTTGAGCTTGCTTCTTTGTACCAACGAAAAGAACTGTTCCGCCTTCAGCAGCAAGTTCCTTTACCCAGTTATAAGCTTCCTCAACCTTTTTAACTGTTTTTTGAAGATCGATGATGTAGATGCCGTTACGCTCAGTGAAAATATACTTTTTCATCTTAGGGTTCCAACGGCGAGTCTGGTGACCGAAGTGTACACCAGCTTCAAGCAATTGCTTCATAGAAATTACTGACATGTTTGTTTCCTCCTAATGGTTTGTTTTCCTCCGGCCATATCGTCTTTAGCGAAAACTGTTTGGAACAGCACCATTCGCATAAATCCATGACCGTGTGTATTAACACCGTTTAATAATATAGCATATGTGATAATGACAATCAAGTCTAACTTGAAGTTTATTTGAAAAGCGCAAGCGCCTGTTCAGCGGCGTATGGCCTGGAAGCTAAACAATCCCCTAGGTTAAGTCTTTTACACTTTCTTATCTCTTCAAAAACAAAAACCCCGTTCAGGCTATGAACAGGATTTTACATTCGACTATTCTTGATTAGTTTGCTTTTAATTTCTCCAGCTCAAACAAGAACTTGTCATTTAATACTTTGATATACGTCCCTTTCATTCCTAGAGAACGAGATTCGATTACTCCCGCACTTTCTAGTTTACGAAGAGCGTTTACGATCACAGAACGAGTAATTCCTACACGGTCTGCAATTTTAGAAGCAACAAGTAAGCCTTCTTTGCCGTTTAGTTCTTCAAAGATATGCTCGATTGCTTCTAATTCACTGTAGGAAAGAGAGCTAATCGCCATTTGTACAACAGCCTTGCTACGAGCCTCTTCTTCAATTTCTTCTGCCTTTTCACGAAGGATCTCCATACCAACAACAGTAGCACCGTATTCAGCAAGGATAAGGTCATCATCTTCAAAAGGTGCTGTTACACGACCAAGAAGCAAGGTACCAAGGCGCTCACCGCCACCAATAATTGGAACAATTGTTGTTAATCCGCTTTTAAAGAACTCTTTGTTTTCAACTGGGAAAATCGTATATTGACTTTCTACATCTAAATTAGGAGATGTTTCTTTAATATTAAACAAACCATTTGTATATTCCTCAGGGAACTGACGATCTTCAAGCATTTTTTTAATCCGGTCGTTTTCAATTTGTTGATTCACAGCAAAGCCTAGTAACTTTCCACGACGGCTGACAACAAAAATGTTCGCCTCGATGACCTCGGACAATGTCTCAGACATTTCCTTAAAGTTAACAGGTTTACCTGCCGCTTTTTGAAGTAGTGCATTGATTTTTCTCGTTTTTGATAGTAAGTCCATTAGTTCTTCCTCCTATTTTGCATAACAACCTATATGATGTTTTACATTTATTCAGCCATTTTAACCGGCTAATGCTTGTTTTTATTTACCCTATCCATCGCCAGGTAAAACGGTTTATAAAATAAACCTGCTCAAATCCTTGTTTCTAGATATAGCACCCAGTTTCTCTTCCACATATTGAGGTGTGATTAAGATTTCTCCCATTGAGATATCCGGTGCTTCAAAGCTTAAGTCTTCTAGCAATTTCTCTAAAATTGTATGAAGACGTCTTGCCCCGATATTGTCCGTGTTTTGGTTCACTTCATAAGCGACTTCCGCTACCTTACGAATAGCTTCGTCAGAAAATTCAATTTGTATACCTTCCGTTTCCAATAATGCTTTATATTGTTTGATTAGCGCATTATCTGGCTCAACAAGGATACGATAAAAATCGTCTACTGTTAGTTTTGTTAGTTCAACACGGATTGGAAAGCGCCCTTGAAGCTCAGGGATTAGGTCAGATGGCTTTGCCATGTGAAAGGCACCTGCAGCAACAAACAGAACATGATCCGTTTTTACCGGTCCATATTTGGTTACGATTGTTGAGCCCTCAACAATCGGCAAAATGTCCCTTTGAACTCCCTCACGCGAAACATCTGCGGAACCACCACCAGAACTCTTGCTTGCAATCTTATCGATTTCGTCGATAAAAATGATTCCGGATTGTTCAGCTCGAACAGTTGCTTCTAGCGTCACTTCATCCATATCAATTAACTTTTGAGCTTCTTCATTCGTTAATACTTTTCTCGCTTCTTTTACAGGAAGCTTCCGTTTTTTTCGTTTTTTGGGCATGAGGTTACTTAACGCATCCTGCATGTTCACACCCATTTGTTCCATACCAGAGCCCTGAAGCATGTCAAACATTGAAGGTGCCTGCTCTTCTACCTCAACAGAAATAACTTCGTTCTCCAATTCCCCTGCTTCTAGTTTTAATTGAACCGCTCTACGTTTTTCCTTAAGATTCATCTCTTCAGTGGAGGCTGTGGAATCTTGTTCCGCCTGCTGGGCTCCACCACCAAACAACATCTCAAGTGGGTTTTTATAGGACGTATTTTTCTTTGCTGAGGGAACCAATAATTCAACTAGTCGGCGGTTTGCATTTTCCTCAGCGCGCTCTTTTACACTTAACATTTTTTCTTCTTTAACAATGCGCACGGATGTCTCAACTAAGTCACGTACCATTGACTCCACATCACGTCCTACATAGCCAACTTCCGTAAATTTGGTTGCTTCAACCTTTACAAACGGCGCCCTTACCATCTTGGCAATTCTTCTGGCAATCTCGGTTTTCCCTACCCCTGTCGGTCCCATCATTAAGATGTTCTTAGGGCTAATTTCATCTCGGATACTTTCGTCTAGTAGACTTCTCCGGTACCGATTTCTCAGTGCGATTGCAACTGCCTTTTTCGCATCTTTTTGACCGATAATGTATTGATCGAGTCGCTCAACGATTTGTCTTGGGGTTAAATTGTTTGAATTATTCATGCATGCACACTCCTTCCCTACAATTCTTCCACAATAATGTTGGTATTGGTATACACACAAATATCAGCCGCAATTTCGAGGGCTGCCTTTGCAATTTCCGGTGCTGACAAATGTTCACCTGCATACTGTTTTAAAGACCTGCCTGCTGCTAAAGCATAATTACCACCTGAGCCGATTGCTAGAATTCCATCATCGGGTTCAATGACTTCACCTGTCCCAGAAATTAGCAATATATGATCTTCATTCATGACGATTAACATCGCCTCAAGTTGCCTCAACATTTTATCGCCGCGCCATTGTTTCGCTAACTCAACAGCCGCTCGCTGTAAACTTCCATTATACTCTTCAAGCTTAGCCTCGAACATTTCAAATAATGTGAAGGCATCCGCCACAGAACCAGCAAAACCAGCTACTACTTTTCCATTAAACAACTTTCGCACCTTACGTGCCGTGTGTTTCATCACAACTGCGTTGCCAAATGTGACCTGACCGTCCCCGGACATTGCACATTTCCCCTTATGTTGAACCGCAAAAATCGTTGTCGCATGAAATTGAGACATCCCTTTTTCCTCCTCCTGAGACTTTATGCCCTTGGATGTGTAGACATATAGGTTCGTCTTAAATGTTCGTTGGTAACATGAGTATAAACCTGGGTTGACGAAAGGAATGCATGACCAAGTAGTTCTTGTACCGTTCTTAAATCCGCTCCATTGCTTAACATATGTGTCGCAAAAGTATGTCTAAGCTTATGTGGATGAATCTTCCCATGCAGAGCAGATTTTTCAAACATTTTGTTTAAGACTTCACGAACTCCCCTATCGGTCAGCGGTCCACCTCTGAAATTAACAAAAAGAAAGCCATGATCCTCTTTGCCTTTTAACAAATCTCTACGAGCAGTTTGTATGTAGCTTTCGAGTTCATCATGAGCAAAGCTCCCAAATGGGACATACCTTTGTTTATGGCCTTTGCCATGGACCAAAACAGTTGAAAGATAAAAATCTAGGTCTGTAAGACGAATTTTACAGCATTCACTAACGCGAATCCCTGTACCATAAAGAAGTTCCAACAAGGCTTTATTTCTTTTCCCTAGAGCAGTATCGGTCTCACAAGATTCAAAGAATACATTCAATTCTTGTTCATAAAAAAAATCAGGCAAACGTTTTTCCGCTTTCGGGATGGATACAAGGGCCATCGGATTTTCATCTACGAGTTTCTCTCGAAGCAAAAACTTATAAAAACTACGAAGGCAGGAAATTCTTCGAGCTACTGTTTTTCTTGATAATTGTTTCTCGTATAGTTTTGTCAGGTAAATCCTCACATCTGAATATTGAACATCCTTTAAACTCAAGATTGCTTCTTCTTTCATAAAGTCAAAAAAATCGGTCACATCGTGATGATAGTGTTCAACAGTGTATTGTGAACAGTTTTTTTCAATTTGTAAATATTCAATAAACAATTTTAAAGAAATGTTCACATTTTCCGTCAATACGAATCACCCCACAGAGGCTACTAAATGGTATCATAATTTAGCAGTCTATTGCAATATAGTTTACAAATTTTTCACAAATTTCTGAATTGTTTCCAATGCTCTGTTTGCGTGTGCCTCATTTCTTTCCTGCTTATTTTTAATTTTTACTGGTAAGTCCGGCAATAAACCAAAGTTTGCATTCATCGGTTGGAAATTTTTCGCATTGGTTGTCGTAATATAATGCGCCATACTTCCTATCGCGGTCTCAGCTGGAAAACTTACAGGTAAGGAATTTTGAACTAATCTTGCTGCATTAATGCCAGCAACCAAACCGCTAGCAGCTGACTCTACATAACCCTCGACCCCCGTCATTTGACCAGCAAAGAATAGGTCCTCTCTATTTTTAAACTGATAGGTTGCCTTGAGTACCTTTGGTGAATTAATAAACGTATTTCGGTGCATGACTCCGTAACGAACAATTTCAGCATTCTCAAGTCCTGGAATTAATCGAATCACTTCTTTTTGAGGTCCCCATTTTAAATGAGTTTGAAACCCGACAATATTATAAAGAGTTCCTGCCGCATCATCTTGACGAAGCTGAACAACAGCATATGGGCGCTTTCCCGTTTTCGGATCTTCAAGCCCTACTGGCTTCATTGGACCAAATAACATTGTCTTTCTCCCGCGATTGGCCATTACTTCAATCGGCATACACCCTTCAAAGAAAACCTCTTTTTCAAATTCCTTTAACGGTACCGTTTCGGCTGCAATTAAAGCCTCATAAAAACGATTGAATTCTTCTTCCGTCATTGGGCAGTTTAAATAAGCCGCTTCCCCTTTGTCATAGCGAGATTTTAAGTAGACCTTCTCCATGTCAATGCTATCTTTTTCAAGTATCGGTGCAGCTGCATCATAAAAGTAAAGATACTCTTCCCCAGTTAGTTCCTTCAATCCCTGTGACAGTGCTTCACTTGTTAATGGGCCTGTTGCAATAATCGTCGGTCCCTCTGGTATTCCCACTACCTCTTCATTGATGACCGTAACATTCGGGTGATTTTTCACCTGCTCGGTCACTCGAGCTGCAAAGTCATGACGGTCCACGGCAAGTGCACCTCCAGCTGGTACAGAACTGGCATCAGCACAGCCGATAATAACAGAATCAAGCATCCTCATCTCTTCTTTTAGAACACCCACAGCATTCGTCAGGGTATTGGCTCGAAGGGAGTTGCTGCACACCAATTCAGCAAATTTATCTGTGTGGTGAGCTGGCGTCTGCTTAACTGGCCTCATTTCATAAAGTCGTACGTTAATTCCTCGTTTGGCTAATTGCCAAGCTGCTTCACTGCCGGCTAGGCCAGCACCTACAACATTTACTACTGTATCTGTCATTTTGATCCTCCACTTGCTTACTTTATCTATACGCGTTCGTTTATCTATTTTGCCCTTAATTGTCCATTTTGCACTTAAGGATACGATTTTAAAAGAAAAAAGTTTCAAATTGACAAAAAATGATTCTACCACAAAATAAAGCTTGTATCAAAGGAGTTGTTTCAAATGGTGTTTTCTTAAAGATTGTTGTTAAAATTGTAAAAATCTTAAAGCCGATTTTTACTATCTAAAGCCGATTTTAACGTAAGATAACCTATTTTGTACGTTACAGTAAGTATGCAAGCTCTTTTCTCATATTTAAAATGCTGTTTTTTTTAGAGAAACAAAGCCTCATCCATCCTATTTTGTATCCAAAAGCAACAACGTTTGAGAAAAGAGCCTTTCAAATACTTTTTACACAAGCTCTTATCCTAACACAACAATACAAAAAAGAGTGAGCAAATGCTCACTCTATTGTTGTGGTGCTTCTTTATAATCACATTGTGTACAAGAAACCTGGACACCCTTTTTTAGTTTTTTCTCAACTAAGAGACTTTCACATTTTGGACAGCTTCTGGCGATTGGTTTGTCCCAAGAAAGAAATTCGCATCCAGGATATTGGTCACACCCATAAAAAATGCGGCGCTTTTTGCTTTTTCGCTCAATGATATTTCCTTCTTTACAATTTGGACATTTTACTCCAATTTCTTTTACAATTGCCTTCGTATTTCGACAATCAGGGAAATTGCTGCAAGCCATGAA
Source organism: Mesobacillus maritimus (assembly GCF_044803185.1). GTDB lineage: Bacteria > Bacillota > Bacilli > Bacillales > Cytobacillaceae > Mesobacillus_B > Mesobacillus_B maritimus_B. The sequence goes on along the minus strand of NZ_CP085225.1, from coordinate 1,042,331 downwards.
TTTACCATATCGTCCCATTTTGAAGACCATAGCGTTTCCGCATTGTTCACAATCTTCCCCTGCAGGCTCATCTTTAATTTCTATTTCCTGCATTTCTTTTTCTGCCTTTTCAAGATCTTTTTCAAATTCCTTGTAGAATTCATCGATAATTTTAACCCAGTTCACACTGCCCTCTTCAATGTTATCTAGGTCTTGTTCCATCTTCGCAGTGAATTCCGCATTAACAATATCCGGAAAGAACTCAATAATCAATTGGTCAACAATTTCCCCTAATTCAGTTGGTACAAACCGTTTATTATCGAGGCTAACATACCCTCGTTTCTGAATCGTATCAAGGGTTGGTGCATACGTTGAAGGTCGCCCTATTCCGAGTTCTTCTAAGGTTCTAACCAGCCTAGCTTCTGTATATCTTGGAGGCGGTTGGGTGAAGTGTTGTTTCGGTTCGATGTCCTTTTTTATCACTGCATCCCCTTCCATTAGATTAGGAAGGAGCTTGTCTTTTTCATCCACTTCATCGTCTGAGCCTTCTACATATACTTTCATGAAACCCGGAAACTTTACCTTCGAACCAGTTGCTCGGAAGATGACTCCAGAATTAACCAAATCAACACTCATCGTATCCATTACGGCTGGCGCCATTTGACTGGCAACGAAGCGTTCCCAAATCAATTTGTACAAACGTAACTGGTCCCTAGATAAATATTGTTTTAATTCAGCAGGGACCCTCAATGCACTTGTTGGTCGAATGGCTTCATGGGCATCTTGCGCATTCGCTTTCTTCTTTTCCTTTTTAATTCCACTCTTTAAAAATTCTTTCCCGTATTCATTGGTTATATAACCACTAGCTTCCTCCTGAGCGACTTCCGAGATTCTCGTTGAGTCGGTTCTCATGTAAGTGATTAAACCAACCGTTCCTTCTTTGCCAATGTCCACCCCTTCATATAATTGCTGCGCGAGCATCATAGTTTTTCTAGCTCTAAAATTCAACTTACGCGCTGCTTCCTGCTGTAAGGATGAAGTGATAAATGGAGGAGCCGGATTGCGTTTCCGTTCTTTCTTCGTAACAGTTTCAACTTTGAATTCATTTCCTTTTAGCTGTTGAAGAATTTTTTGAACATCCGCTTCCGATTTTAATTCGGCTTTCTTTGAATCGACTCCATAGAATGTTCCTTCAAACTTGCTCTTTCCTTTTAAAAATTCCGCACCAATGGTCCAGTATTCTTCTGGCTCAAAGTCCTGGATTTCTTTCTCCCGATTAATGATCATCCTTAACGCAACAGACTGCACTCTTCCTGCACTAAGGCCCTTTTTGACCTTTTTCCAAAGTAATGGACTGATGTTATAGCCAACAAGTCGATCTAAAATCCGTCGCGCTTGCTGCGCATCAACAAGATCCTTATTAATTGGCCTTGGGTGTTTAAAAGAATCTTTAATGGCATCTTTAGTGATTTCATTAAATACAACCCTGCAGTCCGAATCTACATCCACATTAAGACTACGAGCCAAATGCCAAGCAATTGCTTCCCCTTCGCGATCGGGGTCGGCCGCGAGATAAATTTTCTTTGCTTTTTTCGCAGCTGACTTTAATTCTTTTAAAATTGGGCCTTTTCCACGAATCGTAATGTATTTCGGCTCATATCCATGTTCAACATCAATTGCTGTCTGACTTTTTGGCAAGTCGATTACATGCCCCATTGAAGCTTTTACTTTATATTTTTTTCCTAGATACCGTTCAATCGTCTTCGCTTTCGCGGGAGACTCAACGATGACTAAATACTCCGACATTCAGTTAGTCCTCCTTAGAGGGAATAAAATTACCACTATTATTTAATATGCGGTTCCCCATTGTCAATACCTGGGTAAAGTAAGCGTTTTATTATTTTTATCTAGCCCGTTTATTGTTCAAATGGAGTTAGACGATGCACTTCCCGCTTTTCTATATCCAGCACCAGCATATACCGGTTTCGTTTTATTTCCTTTTTCTTTTAGTACTGATGCAAAATGTATAACAGATTTTAAATAATTTCAACTATTTTGTAGTAAATTTTCCAAATAGCATGCATTTCCACTTGAAATTTTATCCTTTTATTTCTGATTTTAGCCTTATTTTCCGACTAAATATAAATTTCTTCTATTATATCCTTTGGTTCCTTTATTAGTTTTGCTCCAAGTTGAATAAGCTCATTCGTTCCCGTGAAGGAAGGGTTTAGAATGCTTCCTGGTACCGCAAAAACATCTCTTCCTTCGCTCAATGCAAAATCAGCGGTGATAAACGAACCACTTCTTTTCTTGGCCTCAATCACCAAGGTTCCTTTTGCCAAACCACCAATGATCCTGTTCCTTAATGGAAACTGCCATTTTTCTGGTCTAGTATTTGGCGGGTATTCAGACAAGACGAGTTGCTCCGTCATCATGTGAGATGCGAGCCCAAGGTTTTCCCTTGGATAAATATGATGAAAGCCTCCCGCAATGACTGCAATAGTCCGACCTCCTAACCTTATCGCCATTTGATGAGCATGCGCATCTATCCCTCTGGCTAAACCACTAATGATGACAGCTTGATGTTTTATTAATTCCGGAAATAGAAATTCGATTGCACTTTTCCCGTAAGCGGTTGCCTCCCGACTACCAACGACTGCTAGTGGAAATGAACAATTCAATAGGGTTCTATCTCCCTTAGCCCATAACAACCATGGTGGTTGATATATATTTTTTAAAAGCGGAGGATAATCTGCATCAAATACACTAATCAAATGGATATCATTTCGAACATAATATTCAATAAGGTCGTCAATTGGTATTTGTTGAAGCAAGGGAAGAAATTCATTTTGCTTAGAGCTAATGGATGGTGCAGTAAGGGGAGAATAAAGGGCGGTTAACGATGGGTCGTCATTTAAAATTCGATAGACCGTTTTCCAGCTTTGGGGTTTGCAGTGCAGCAAATGAATCAATCTTTTTTTGAATTCATCCATTCGGAAGGGCCTCCTGTTCTTTGTAAGATTAACGCGCTAAAGGGCATTTCAAATATCCCTTTAAAAGTTCAATAAAATAGCAAACAGTCCCTCTTTTTCGAGGGACTGTTCCGTTTATGATTTTTAGTGTGTTTTACACTCTTCATATAGACCTTTTTCTTTAAGAACTTCAATCAAAGTTTCACCCATTACAGATGGAGTTTCAGCAACTTTAATGCCACATTCGTTCATCACACGAATTTTCTCGTCGGCAGTTCCTTTTCCACCAGAAATAATCGCACCAGCATGGCCCATACGCTTCCCTGGAGGTGCAGTTACTCCACCAATGAATCCTACCACAGGCTTCGTCATATTGGCTTTAACCCACTCAGCCGCTTCTTCTTCTGCCGTTCCGCCAATTTCACCAATCATGATGACTGCATAAGTTTCCGGGTCTTCATTGAAGGCTTTAAGAACATCAATGAAGTTCGTACCGTTAACAGGATCTCCACCGATCCCAACCGCAGTAGTTTGGCCAAGTCCAGCTTGTGTTAATTGGTGTACCGCTTCATAGGTTAATGTTCCTGAGCGGGAAACAACACCCACGTGCCCTTTTGTATGAATGTAACCAGGCATGATCCCGATTTTACACTCATCTGCAGTAATTACACCTGGACAGTTCGGACCCACTAGGCGTGTCTTCTTGCCTTCCATATAACGCTTAACTTTTACCATGTCAAGAACAGGAATATGCTCTGTGATACAAATAGCAAGATCAAGCTCTGCATCTACTGCTTCCATAATAGCATCAGCGGCAAATGGAGCTGGAACATAAATGACAGAAGCAGTTGCTCCAGTTGCAGCGACAGCCTCCTGTACAGTATTGAAAACAGGTACTCCTTCGACCTCTTGGCCGCCTTTTCCTGGAGTCGTACCACCAACGATTTTTGTACCATATTCAAGCATTTGTTTTGTATGAAAAAGGGCCGTTGAACCGGTAATCCCTTGGACAATGACTTTTGTATCTTTATTAATGAATACACTCATGACAAACGATTCTCCTTTCTATCCTACTTAACTAGTGAAACAATTTTTTGTGCGCCGTCAGCCATAGACTCAGCTGCAACAAGATTCAATCCAGATTCATTTAGAATCTTTTTACCTAAATCAACGTTTGTCCCCTCAAGACGAACAACAAGAGGAACTTGAAGGCCAACTTGTTTCGCAGCCTCCACAACACCTTCTGCGATGACGTCACATTTCATGATTCCACCAAAGATATTGACAAAAATACCCTTAACGTTTTTGTCGGATAGAATGATTTTAAATGCTTCAGTAACCTTTTCAGCTGTGGCACCGCCCCCAACATCAAGGAAGTTAGCCGGGTCGCCGCCGTAGTGTTTAACAATGTCCATTGTAGACATAGCTAGTCCAGCACCGTTGACCATACAGCCGATATTTCCGTCTAAGGAGATGTAGCTTAAATCATATTTAGAAGCTTCGATTTCTTTTTGATCTTCTTCATCAAGATCACGGAACTCAAGAATATCTTTATGACGGTAAAGAGCGTTTGAATCGAAGTTTAATTTAGCATCTAGTGCCATTACTTTTCCATCGCCTGTTACCACAAGTGGGTTAATTTCCGCGATTGAACAGTCTTTTTCGACATAAGCGTTATATAAGCCCATCATAAATTTAACAGCTTGGTTCACAAGCTCTTTAGGGATGTTGATATTAAACGCAATTCGACGTGCTTGGAAAGCAGTCAAACCAACAACAGGATCAATTTGCTCTTTGAAGATTTTTTCTGGAGTTGCCTCAGCTACTTCTTCAATTTCAGTTCCGCCTTCTTCTGAAGCCATTAATACAACGTGTGAAGTCGCACGGTCAAGAACAAGACCTACATAGTATTCCTTTTTAATGTCACAGCCTTCTTCAATTAACAGACGTTTCACTTCTTTGCCTTCTGGTCCAGTTTGGTGAGTGACTAGAGTTTTCCCTAAGATTTCACTCGCATATGTACGGACTTCATCCAGATTTTTTGCAACTTTAACTCCGCCCGCTTTTCCGCGGCCGCCAGCATGAATCTGTGCTTTTACAACACAAACTTGGGTTCCCAATTCCTTCGCAGCTTCAACAGCTTCTTCTACTGTAAATGCGACTTTCCCATTAGGTACCGATACCCCATATTGTCTGAGGACCTCTTTCCCTTGATACTCATGGATATTCATTTTCCCATCCTCCTATCAACCTCTACAAGTAAGCGCAAACAAAAACGATTCAAATAATTCACGCTAAATTGCAAAGATTTTTTTACACTACATTTGTTTCAAATAATAAACCAACGCTTTCATTGTATATAATGATAAATTACTTGTCTACCATTATGATTGAAATATTTCGCCTTTTTAAAAATTACAAAAACAGTTGACAAACGAAAGCACAGCCTGACCATTCGTTGCCTTAGCTGTGCTTTTACAAAGAAACCGTATAATGGGATAGTTCTTTATTTATTATAGTAAAATATTAAATATAGTCCTTAACCGGAGCGAAGCTTTTGCGATGGTACGGCGTTACTCCGTACCGTTTTATCGCTTCAAGATGTGCCGCAGTCCCGTAGCCCATATTAGATGAAAATCCATACTCAGGATACTTCCTACTTATTTCTATCATCATACGATCCCTGGTCACTTTTGCTATTATGGAAGCTGCTGCAATGGTTATACTGCGCGCATCTCCCTTAATGAGCGATTCGCTAGGATAAGGTGTTTCAAGTTTGACCGCATCGACCAACAAATAATCCGGCTTAGGGGCAAGCTGAGTCACCGCCTCAAGCATCGCCTTTTTAGCAGCCTCCAAAATATTTATTCGATCAATTTCAGCTGTATCAATGATCCCGACACCAACCGAGATTGCCTCCATTTTAATGCGTTCATAGTAGTCTTCTCTTTTTTGCTCAGTTAGCTTTTTAGAGTCATCTATTCCTGGCAGGTAGAAATCTTTTGGTAGGATAACGGCGGCGGCTACGACAGGTCCAGCCAGAGGGCCGCGACCTGCCTCATCAATACCAGCAATAAATTGGAAGCCCTGGTGTCTCAAATCTTCCTCGAAAGAAGTCATCTCTAAGAACTTCTTATGTAGTACTTGCTCTTTCTCCTGAAGTCGCTCCCACTTGTCGAGAATTCGTTGAACTCCTTTTCTTTCATCCTGTCGTAACGTTTGAACAAGTTCTTTTATGTCCTCGCCAGTTACAAGTAACTGTTGTTCTATTTCTTGTATTGTCAGTTTTTTCATCAAAATCGGTCGCTTTCCCAAATTGTTTAGTCCTTTTTAAGTTGGCTGTTGATTTCCGCTCCAGGCACGAGCGGTTCGCGGGCAGTCCGGGAGCCTGGCTAGCTGCAGCGCCTAGCCCTTCGAGTCGCTTCGGTCCGTCAGTTGAAGTCAAAGAACGACTTCATCTGTCGGCCCTCCAGCGCTTGTCAGGGCTGAACAAGGCGCTTCCGCTTTCTCCTCGTCGCTTCGCTCCTGCGGGGTTAATTGGTCCCTCACGCGGACCAATTCAACCTAGGTCTCCCCTGGCCTTGCACTCCCGCAGAAGTCTTCGTGCCTTCCGCTACAATCAACGGTAAGTATTATTACAGCGATTCTTAAATAAAATCAATATCATTGACTATCAGAGCCTTCTATCTTATCTAAATCACTTGGTCGTTCGAAGGATAGGGGTCCTAGCTTCTCTCCCCGGATTTCTCTAATAACCGTTTCTGCTACCTTATCATAGTCGATTTCTTTGCCTTGTTTGAATCCTCTAGCTAGACCAATTTTATCAAACATTTCAATGATATCCTCTGGGATTTCTTCCAAATGGAATCTTTCCCTTACTCTGTCAGGATACCTACTTCCGAGATAACGCAATGCATATACAGCTACATCGTCCAAGTTTAAAATCGCATCTTTAATTGCCCCAGTCACAGCCAATTTCAATCCCACTTCTTGATCCTCGAATTTAGGCCAAAGGATTCCCGGGGTATCTAATAACTCAAGCTCATTTCCAACCTTTATCCATTGCTGAGCCTTTGTGACACCAGGCATATTCCCTGTCTTGGCAATGTTTTTCCCATGCAGACGATTAATAAGTGTTGACTTTCCAGCATTAGGTATCCCTACAATCATCGCACGAATCGCTCTTGGTTTAACTCCTTTTGCTATGAGTCGTTCAAATTTATCATTCAGCAGCTTTTTAGCCTCATTCACAATTTGCTTCAACCCTGTGCCAGCTTGGGAATTAATCGCCAGTGCTGTGACACCCTGAGCTTTAAAATAGCGAATCCATTCAGCAGTGATTTCTTTATCTGCCATGTCCGCCTTATTTAATAAAACGATTCTCGGTTTGTGCTGAATGATTTCATCTATCATCGGGTTACGAGAAGAATGAGGGATTCTGGCATCTACTAGTTCAAAAATAATATCGACAAGCTTGAGTTTCTCAGTGACTTGCCTACGCGCCTTTGCCATATGGCCTGGAAACCATTGTATTGTCATCGCAAAAACCTCCTAAACACAATTAAACGCCTTGTTGACGCCCTGCGAGCAGGGGATGAACAAGGCGTTTTTAAAAATTTTTTACTCAATAAACCGTATGTCTTCTACTGGCCAATAAATAAAGTTGGTTTTTCCGAGTACTTCTTCAATTGGGACCGCCCCGATATGTCGGCTGTCTTTACTGAAGCGGCGATTGTCTCCCATTACGAAGATATGCCCCTCTGGTACCGTCTCACTACCTATCTTCTCTTCAAGTGTAAATGGATCTGTTAGCGGGCCATCAATTACTTGATTTTTATACTCTTCCAAGTATGGCTCTTCATAGGCTTTTCCATTCACATAGAGTGTATCATTTCGGTATTCGATTGTATCACCAGGTAGGCCAATCACTCTTTTTATGTAGTCCTTGTTTTCTGGTGCATGGAACACGACAATATCAAACCGATCAGGTTCGCCAATTTTATAGCTAAACTTGTTTACAATCATTCTATCCTGATCATGAAGGGTTGGCATCATCGATAACCCATCTACTACGATTGGAGCAAATAAGAAGTATCTGATCAATGCCGCAAGTAATACTGCAATTATAAGTGCTTTTATCCATTCCCATAATTCATTCTTATTCTTTGCCATTCTTTCCCCACCATTCTCAAGATCAGTTTACATATATATTCTATTTTACATAAGTCTTTCGCTTTAAACACGATGGGAGTGTTTTTTTAACATTTATTTCATATCTTATTAATAAAAGTCTACTAAAGATATTGATTTCCGCTCCAATCAACGTTTCAGAAAATCAGTAATATTCTTTAATAGAGACCACTATCCATTTATATCTATGAAAAAAGAGCTTGTCAGACAAGCTCTTTTTTGAATCTTACTAATGTTCTTATCGAATCTCTTTAATACGAGCTTTTTTACCACGTAATTGACGTAGGTAGTAAAGTTTCGCACGGCGTACTTTACCGCGACGGATTACTTCAAGCTTCGCAATTTTTGGTGTGTGTACAGGGAATGTACGCTCAACGCCTACACCGTAAGAAATCTTACGAACTGTAAAAGTTTCGCTGATTCCACCACCACGACGCTTAATTACAACACCTTCAAAAATCTGAATACGCTCACGAGTTCCCTCAACAACCTTAACGTGTACACGTACAGTGTCACCAGGACGGAATGTAGGTAAATCAGAACGAAGTTGTTCTTTTGTAATTTCTGCAATTAGATTTTGCATCGTTTTCAACTCCTCCCACAGATGCTCTTACTACTCTTGGTACAGCGGAACATCGTTATAAAGACTTGCTCTTTCGCTCAAGTCACAAGAAATATCATAACATATTGAACCGCCCACTGCAATAATTATTCAGATTGATTTTTAATTTCATCTAATAATTTTTGCATTTCTGGTGGAAGTTCTTTTTTCTCTAGCAAATCGGGGCGACGAGAATGTGTTCTTCGCAATGATTCTTTTTGACGCCATTCCTCAATTAAACGGTGATTACCAGATACGAGTACATCTGGCACCTTCATACCACGAAAGTCAGCCGGTCTAGTGTAGTGGGGATGTTCTAAAAGTCCTGTACTAAACGAGTCCTGAATATGAGATTCCTCACTTCCTAACACGCCAGGGAGAAGGCGAACCACACTATCAATGACCACCATTGCTCCCAACTCACCACCAGTCAGAACATAGTCCCCAATCGAAATTTCATCGGTGATTAAGTGCTGACGAATCCGCTCATCATATCCTTCATAATGGCCGCAAATAAAAATTAGATGTTCTTCCTTTGAAAGCTCCTCCGCCTTCTTTTGTGTATACCGTTCACCTTGAGGGCACATCAAGACTACTCTAGGTTGTTTAGTCTCCGCCTTTTGAACCAAGTCCTCTACTGCATCAAAGATGGGCTGCGGCTTTAATACCATGCCAGCTCCGCCCCCATAAGGGTAATCATCCACAGTCTGATGACGGTTGTCCGCATAATCACGGAAATTCACTACCTGATAGCTTACAGCCTGTTTTTCAGAAGCCTTTTTCAGAATCGAATGCCCAAGAACTCCGGTAAACATTTCTGGAAAGATAGAGAGAACATCAATCTTCATCATGACAAGAGCCCTTCCATCGGCTCGATTAAAATCACCTGATCCTTAATGTCCACTTTTTTGACTACGTCTTCAATGTAAGGAATTAGAACTTCTTTTCCGCGGCTACCTTTCACCACCCATACATCATTGGCACCAGGCGTCAAGATTTCAACAACCTTGCCAATTTCCTCTCCATGAATGGTAGCAACGAGGCATCCGATAATATCTTGAAAATAATATTCCCCTTCTTGTAAATCCCCTCTTTGACTTTGGGGAACCTTTATAATAGCATCCCGTAGGGCTTCTACTTGATTAACATTGTCATACCCTTCAAAAGTAAGTAAATCAAAATTTTTATGAGTTCGATGACTCGTCACAACAAGCTCCAATGGTTCTTTTGATCCAGGCTTGAAGAGGAAAAGGTGATTCCCTACCTTATATCTTTCCTCAGGAAAGTCTGTCCGAGAAATTACCCTTACTTCACCACGAATTCCATGTGTATTAACAATTTTTCCTACATTAAACCATTTTTCCATCATCCATCACCTCTCGCGTATTTCAACCACGATTCCGTCTTTCACCACAATCGTCTTTTCTGCAATAAAGTCATCCCAGCGGTCTCCTTCATTAACCTCGACAAGGGCCTCATGCTCAGACTCTTTTAATTCGCTTCCTATCGGTAGAATATGTAATTGCTCGATATGAAAATCAAGGAGTTTTATTTTTTCATTACGAACGGTAATTTCTTTCTCAAACTGTTTTTTTAGCATCTCTGGGGGGAACTTTTTCATTTTTTCCTGTTTTTTCATCTCGAATTTCAACTGGTCACTTTCTTTTTGCAGCTGGAATTTCTTTGTTTCATAGTTAGTAAGGAGTTTGTCCTTACTCGTCTCAGTTAAAACCTGTTTAACAACCACCGTCTGGATTAGCTTCACAGCGCTCCACCCTCTCGACTTCATCTATTTATTTGGCTCTTTTCTCATACTTTGTTGCTTTTGAAGACCAAAGACAGCTTCTCTGAGTTCATTTCTGACCAGCAGGGAAGCTTGAATTTTGAGAAAAGAGCTTGCTAACATATTAAAAACCTAATAACTAGCTGTTCTTACGCTAAAATCGGCTTTAGGATTTTAGCAACAATCTTTACGAGAACAACCATTTATTTATTTTTATTATATATGAATCAAGGTATTAAAGAGAAATTAGCATATCTGAGAAGCATGTACATCAATAAGAAAGAGGCTGACCAAAAGATCCTTTATGATCCTTTAATCAAGCCCCTCCTACCTTACTTATTCAACAATCTCTAAAAAGATCTTCTTTTGTTGTGATGATCCTGCTGCATAGACGACTGTTCTAATAGCCTTTGCAACACGCCCCTGTTTTCCTATCACTTTTCCCATATCCGTTTTATTGACAGATAGTTTATAGGTGATACGATTATCCTCTTCCTCAACGTTCACAAGAACGTCTTCAGGAAAATCAACTAGAGGCTTTACGATTGTTTCGATTAATTCTTTCATGATTACTTGCTTAATTTAGCATTATGGAATTTTTCCATGATGCCTTGGTTTGAGAACAGGTTACGAACTGTGTCAGATGGTTTTGCACCATCTTGAAGCCATTTAAGAACAAGCTCTTCGTTAATGTCAACCTTTGCCGGTTGAGTAACGGGATTGTAAGTTCCTACAACTTCAATATAACGTCCGTCACGAGGAGAACGAGAATCTGCTACAACAATACGATAGAAAGGAGACTTTTTAGCTCCCATACGCTTTAAACGAATTTTTACTGCCATTTTAAATAAGCACCTCCGAATAGTTTCACACAAGATAGAATGATAACAAATTGTTTTTTAGTTGTAAAGGTTTTTTTCTTTACAGGTTAATTTTGGTGACAAAGCCAATATTAGAACGGCTTAAAAGGAAGCTTGAAACCGCCTTTTTTCTTTCCTTTTTGTTGCATTCCAGTCATTTGCTTCATCATTTTTTTCATATCTTCAAATTGCTTAAGCAATCGGTTTACCTCAGGAACGGTTCGTCCACTCCCTTTGGCAATCCGTTTACGTCTGCTAGCATTAATGATTTCTGGATGCTCTTTTTCTTCCTTGGTCATCGATTGGATAATCGCCTCTACATGGGAGATTTGCTTCTCATCAACCTGTAGATTATCCAATCCCTTAATCTTATTGGCCCCAGGCATCATTTTTAACAGTTCATCTAGTGGGCCCATATTGCGGACCTGTCCTAGCTGCTCAAGGAAATCGTCCAATGTGAAGGATGCCGTACGCATTTTTTTCTCTAGCTCTTTGGCTTTTTCTTCATCGACGTTCGCTTGAGCCTTTTCAATCAATGTTAAGACATCGCCCATTCCAAGAATTCGGGATGCCATTCGTTCTGGGTGAAAGGTTTCCAACGCATCTAACTTTTCACCGAGACCAACGAATTTGATTGGGGTATTCGAGACAGCACGAATCGATAACGCTGCCCCTCCACGTGTATCGCCATCAAGCTTGGTTAGAACGACCCCAGTTAAACCAAGGAGCTCATTAAAGCTTTGAGCGACATTAACAGCGTCTTGACCTGTCATCGCATCAACCACAAGGAAAATCTCATTAGGGTTAGATATCTCTTTGATTTCTTTAAGCTCGTCCATCAGCTTTTCATCAATATGCAAACGACCTGCCGTATCAATTAAGACATAATCATGATGGTCTTCCTTTGCCTTCGCGATTGCTTGACGGGCAATTTCAACTGGACTCACCTGATCGCCAAGTGAGAAAACTGGCATACTCAATTGCTTACCGAGAGTCTCGAGTTGCTTAATTGCAGCAGGGCGATAAATATCAGCAGCTACTAGCATTGGTTTGCGGTTATACTTTTTCCGTAAAAGGTTAGCTAGCTTACCAGTAGTGGTTGTTTTACCAGCACCTTGAAGACCCACCATCATAATGACGGTTGGCGGGCGATTCGCAACCGCAATTTTACTTTCTTCTCCACCCATTAACTCTGTTAATTCTTCTTTAACGACCTTTATTACTTGTTGACCTGGAGTAAGGCTTTTCATGACCTCCTGGCCAATCGATCGTTCACTTACCTTTTTGACAAAGTCCTTTACTACTTTAAAGTTAACGTCTGCCTCAAGTAAAGCAAGACGGACCTCACGCATCATTTCTTTGACATCCGCTTCGGAAACCTTGCCTTTCCCACGGATTTTTTGCATCGTATTTTGCAGTCGGTCGGCTAATCCTTCAAATGCCATTTTGTGCCGCCTCCTAATCTAATTTCTCAATCGCTGCAACGTAATCAGAAAGAGTTTGAAGTTCTGGTTCTCCAGTCAAGCATTCTTTCATTCTGGTAATCAGAAGTTTGCGTTCCTGAAATTTTTCAAAAAGCAATAACTTTTCTTCATACTCTTCAAGCATTGCTTCCGTTCTTTTTATATTGTCATAGACCGCCTGGCGGCTGACATTATATTCCTCTGCAATTTCACCAAGAGAGTAATCATCTAGATAGTAGAGGGACATGTAGCTTTGCTGTTTGGGAGTTAATAAGGCTTGATAAAAGTCGTATAGATAATTCATGCGGGTTGTTTTTTCAAGCATTTTCATCCCCCCATAGGTGTTAAGTGAAAAGCCTTTACATAGGAATAGTTTACACAGTAAGACTCTCCATGTCAATAAGAGAAGGCCATGAACGTACAATGACCTTCTTTATTTATAAAATTCCTATTGAATCTCTTCTTTCTCTACTAAGTCTGCAAATAGTCCGTAGACATATTTCTCTGAGTCAAATTCTTGAAGGTCGTCCATTTTTTCTCCGAGACCGACAAATTTTACTGGGACATTCAGTTCATTCCGGATAGCTAGTACAATTCCACCCTTGGCGGTTCCATCTAGTTTTGTTAGAACAATCCCACTAACATCCGTGGCTTCTTTGAATGTTTTTGTTTGAATGAGTGCGTTTTGTCCTGTTGTGGCATCAAGCACAAGCAATACTTCATGAGGAGCTCCAGGAATTTCGCGTTCAATGACGCGTTTTACCTTTTCCAATTCTTTCATCAAGTTCACTTTATTTTGCAATCTGCCTGCTGTATCACATAATAAAATATCGACTCCTCGGGATTTTGCTGCGCGCACCGCATCATACATGACAGCAGCTGGGTCTGAGCCTTCTCCCTGCTTGATGACATCTACACCGACTCTTTCGCCCCAAACCTCTAGCTGATCGATTGCACCGGCACGGAACGTATCCCCAGCAGCTAGCAACACACTTTTCCCTTCTGTTTTAAATTTATGTGCAAGCTTGCCAATCGTCGTTGTTTTACCGACGCCATTGACGCCGACAAATAGAATGACAGTAAGACCCTCAGATTGGATATTCAATCCACTTTGTTCTTCTTTTCCTGCATTCTCATAAATCTCGACCAACTTTTCTGAAATAACTGATTGGACCTCCGCTGGGTCTTGGATATTTTTACGTTTCACTTCTAGTTTCAACTCTTCAATCAATTCCATTACCGTTTCGAAGCCAACATCAGCTCCAATCAGGATTTCTTCAAGTTCCTCAAAAAAGTCCTCGTCCACTTTACGATAGCGTGCAACTAAATCATTGACTTTACCTGAAAAGTTATCCCTTGTTTTCGTTAAACCATCTTTAAACTTTTCACTAACGGTTTCGGTCTGCTTTGTAATCTTTTCTTTTAATTTTTTAAAAAAGCTCACCGTTTTTGCCTCCTATTGCAATTTCACCAGATTATTTGTTTCCTCAAGCTTTACAGAAACAAGCTTAGATACTCCTGATTCTTGCATTGTGACCCCGTAGAGAACATCTGCTTCTTCCATCGTACCTTTGCGGTGCGTAATGACGATGAATTGAGTCTCAGAGCTATACTGTTTTAAATACTGACTAAAACGAATGACATTCGCTTCATCCAAAGCCGCTTCCACCTCATCCAGAATACAGAATGGAACTGGACGAACCTTCAAAATGGAAAACAGCAGGGCAATCGCTGTTAAAGAACGCTCTCCACCTGATAGCAACCCAAGATTTTGGAGTTTCTTCCCAGGCGGTTGCGCAAGAATGTCTACACCAGTAGCTAACAAATCCTCTGGGGAGGTTAGTCTGATATCCGCGCGTCCCCCCCCAAAAAGAGCTTGGAACGTCGGCTCAAAGTGGGAACGAATGGCGACAAACGTCTCTTCAAAGCGTTTCTTCATCTCAGTATCCATTTCACCGATAACCTGGAACAGTGTATCCTTTGCCTCCTGAAGGTCACTTCGTTGTTCATTCAAGAACTCATACCGCTCTGAAATTCGATCGTATTCATCTATTGCGCCAAGATTCACAGTTCCAAGTTCCTCAATAGCCAACTTGATTAATTTTACTTTTCTTCGTGCTTCCTCAGCGGGAATCTGTAAAGGGTACTGACTCTTTGCTGCTTCAAAGGATAAAAGATACTCCTCACGAAGATGAGCTAACCTAGTATCCAATTCGACATCCAATCGATTGAGCTTAATCTCTTCATCTTTTACGACTTCATTTATTCCTTTATGCTGCCGTTTTAATTCCTTCGTCTCCAACTCAAGGTCCTCAAGCTTGGCTTGTCTGTTGAGTCGTTCCTCACGTCGAGCAGAAATAAGCGCCAATGTGGCATTTTTATCTTCAAGCTTTTTACGTGAGGCTTCCTCAAGCTGGTTTTCACCCGAAGAGCTATCGGTCATCTCCGAGGACAGAAGAGCTAAATCCTCTTTCGTAGCAACTAAGCGACTTGAATGTTCGCGGATGTCCCTTACAGCACTTTCAAATCTTTCCTTCGCAAATTGCAGTTGTTCCTTTTTAGAAGCCAAAGCAACCTTTAATTCACCAATCTCTGAAACAAGCGTTTCCCTTGATGTCAGATTCAAATTTTTTCGATTCGTTAAATCAGCAATCTCTAAATCTAATTTCTCAAGATCCACTTTTAGTTGTTCATTCTGCTTCACAAGCTCGACTTCTCTGTTGGTTAACCTCACTCGTTCTTCGTTGAATTGGGATTGCTCTGAATCATAAACGGCAAGCCGTTCATTTATATTTCGTTCTTCAATCTCAATTTCACGAAGTTCACCTTTAATAGATTGTTCCTTTAAACGGAGCTCCTCGCCTCGCTTCCGTAAATCCTCAAGATTTTCAGTGCCCGACAGGAGCTCAGCCTTCATTGATTTAACACGAGACTCAAGCTGCTCCGTTTTTTTCTCCATTTCGGAAAGCTTTAGCTTTAACTCCTCTAGCTCACCTTTACGACTTAGAAGGGAAGAAGCATTCTTTTTCGCTGCCCCACCAGACATGGATCCCCCAGGATTCACCACGTCTCCATCAAGTGTGACAATTCTGCTTCGATATTGAAGGCTTCGCGCCAATTCATTTGCACCCTTTAAATCCTTAGCGATAACCACATTTCCAAGGAGATTATGAATAATATCTTTATATTTTTCATCGAATTCTAGTAGGCTAACGGCTGTTCCGACATATGAGCTATGTCCTTCAATCGCCTTTAGTAGTTGGATACCAATGCTTTTCCCTTTTATGACACTTAGGGGCAGGAAAGTAGCACGCCCGTAGGAATTTTTTTTCAAGAAATGGATTGCAGCTCGTCCATTTTCCTCATTGGACACAACAATATGCTGCATTGCGGCCCCCAAGGCAGTCTCCATTGCCATCTCATAGGTCTTAGGCACCCTAATCAGTTCCGCAACAGCACCTTCAATTCCTTGTAACTTAGTTCCCCGAGCTTTTAAAACTTCTTTCACTCCCTGGAAGAACCCGGTGTACTCATCTTCCATATCCTCAAGCATTTCTTTTTTTGACTTTGCCTGTTGAACATATTGGTAGGCTTGATACAGCGTTTTTTCCTGTTTTTCAACATTATTTCTTAGCGTTTCTAGCTTACGCTGTGCTTGTAAAAATTGCTGCACCTCAGTTTCCAGGGATTGTTTGATATTTTTTAGTTGCTCTTCTGCTGCAGCCTTCTTTTGTTTGACTTCTTTACGTAGTTGGAGAAAACGATCATTTTCTCCAAGCACCTTTGTACTTCTTACTGCTTGCTGAGATAATTGCTGTCCTATATAGTTCAGCTCATTTTTAGCACTAGCCTGTTGGTTTAACAATTCAATATAATCGCTTTTTAACGAGTCAATTTTACCCTCAATATCCTCATTATATAGATTCAGTTGCTGCTGACGTTCATTTAATCCGCTTTGAAGTTCTGCTGCCTCATCAGTTAGGTGAGCAACAGCTTGTTCCTGTGTCACTCTTGTTTCTTCGAGCTCCGCAATTCGTGCTGAGAGTTCCGAGATTGCTTTTTCCAGTTGACCTTGGTTTTGCGCAGCATTCTTTTTCCGTTCTTTTAATACTTCCTTACGACCTTCTAACTTTTCTAACTCTTCACTTGCATGAAGCAGGACATTTTGTAAGCTACTTATAGATTCATCTAATGCGGTCAATTCATCTCGTAGCATTTCGATGTCGGCTTCCTTTTTTTGAAGGGTTGCCGACATTTTTATTTCTTTTTCCTTATGAAGCTCTAAATCATTTGTAAGCTTTTCCCATCTTCCATGTAGTTCTTCAATTTCAAAAGCGGTTAAAGCCACCTCGATTTTTTCTAATTCTCCCTTTTTCTCAAGAAAATCTCGTGCCATTGAAGCTTGGATTTTTAATGGTTCAACCTGCCCTTCTAGCTCATAGAGAATGTCAGCAACACGGTTCAGGTTTTCCTGTGTTTCAAATAGCTTTGCTTCTGCTTTTTTCTTCCTGTTTTTGTACTTTAAAACACCTGCTGCTTCCTCAAAGATTGTTCTTCTATCTTCAGGCTTGCTGTTCAAAATCTCCTCAACTTTCCCTTGAGAAATAATTGAAAAAGCTTCTCTTCCAAGACCTGAATCCATAAATAAATCAACAATATCCTTTAGCCTACAATTTTGCTTATTGATTAAAAACTCACTTTCACCTGAGCGGTAAACTCGTCTTGTGACACTGACCTCACTATAGTCTATTGGTAAGGACTGATCTTCATTGTCTAGGGTGAGTGTAACTTCAGCGAAGTTTAAGGCTTTTCTTGTATCACTGCCAGCAAAAATAATATCCTCCATCTTTGCACCACGTAGTGATTTTGCTGATTGTTCTCCCAGTACCCAGCGAATGGCGTCTGTAATATTGCTTTTCCCACTACCGTTCGGACCCACAACGGCTGTCACCCCGGGAACGAATTCAACGCCAATTCGCTCTGCAAAGGACTTGAAGCCCACCACATCTAAACGTTTTAGAAACACTACCAAGCTCTCCCTTTCGGTTATTCTTTACTCATGATGTCATTTTGCTTCGAGATAGCTTCCATATGTGCTTTTAATTTTCCAAGAGCCATTTGGGCTGCGTGCTGTTCTGCTTCCTTTTTGGAACGGCCTTTGCCAGTTCCAAGACTCTCCCCGTTAAGGGAAACAAGAGACTCAAATTCACGATTATGCGCTGGACCTGTTTCTAATAAAATCTTGTACTCAATCGTTCCTGCAGCATCCCTTTGAACGAGTTCTTGGAGCTGACTTTTAAAATCCATCACATGAGAAAAAGCACCTGCATCAATTTTCGGAAATACCACTTTCTCTAAAAAAGTAGTGACTGTTTCGATTCCCTTGTCAAGGTATAAGGCACCAATGAAGGCTTCGAATACATCAGCCAGTAGCGCCGGCCTTGTACGTCCACCGGTCATTTCCTCCCCTTTACCGAGAAGTACCACTTCACCAAAATTCAGCTGATTGGCAAATTCCACTAGAGAAGGCTCGCAAACAACAGCCGCTCTAAGCTTTGTTAACTCGCCCTCGCTCATCATTGGATATTTCTTATACAAAAACTGAGAAACAGTCAATTCAAGAACAGCATCTCCTAGAAACTCAAGCCTTTCATTATCTTCATAGGGCTTTCTGCGATGCTCATTCACATAAGATGAATGGGTGAATGCTTGCTTTAAAAGCTTTTCGTTTTGAAATTGTATTCCAATTACCGCTTGAAACTCTTTGAATTTTTGATCCTTAGCCCGAAAATATCTTTTATCCTTTTCTCTACCGGTATGGCGCATTTTCTAATTCCACCTTGCTCAAAATTTACACACTAGTTCTAGTTTACAAAAAAGAACCCATTAAAGGCAAAAAAACCTTGAATTTTTTTCTAAAAAATAGCTTTGCTAATCTAGGCTGTTGATTTCCGCTTCAATCAACGTTGTGAAAATCAACATTGTACTTTAACAAAGCCCCCCAAAAAAACAAATTAAGCCCCCACAGGGTGTCTACTATATAGAAGAAAGCCCCGTTAAAAAACGGAGCTTTAGAGCAAATCCAACAGTTTATTTTTTGCTATTTATGTAATTTACAGCGTCACCAACTGTAGCGATTTTCTCAGCATCATCATCAGAGATTTCCATGTCGAACTCATCTTCAAGTTCCATTACTAGTTCAACTACATCAAGAGAATCAGCACCAAGATCATCTTTAAAAGATGCCTCTAGTGAAACTTGAGCTTCATCTACACCTAAACGATCAACAATAATCTTTGTTACGCGTTCTAAAACTTCTGCCATGCTTGTCACCTCCCCTCAAGTCATTATAGATGATAGCATATGATAAATAAAGGGTATATCATATTTTACAAAATTAGCTTCAACGCTTCCGCTTTTTACGAATCCAGCTCCAGCGCCTAGCCCCTCGGGTCATAAGCTTGTCTAGTTGCGGCTCCTAGGGACTCGAGTCATAAGCCACTCCCTTTCAGAAGGTAAAGTACACCTTCTTACAGGGCGCGTCTTATGCTTGTCGTCCCTGTACAGTCGCCTCCACTTTTCGAACAATCATCGATAGAAGTTAAAGAACAACTTCTTTCGATGCTCGTCTTATACCTGTCGGGGCTGACCAAGGCGCTTCCGCTTTTTACATTACCATACCGCCATCCACATGGAGGGTCTGCCCCGTCATGTAACGACTATCATCAGAAGCAAGGAATAGTACCGTTTTCGCAATATCAGTTGGCTCTCCTAGACGGGCCAATGGAATTTGCTTTAACATTTCATTCTTTGTTTCATCATTTAGTTTGTCCGTCATGTCTGTGGTAATAAAGCCCGGAGCGATAGCATTAACCGTAATTCCTCTTGTCGCAAGCTCTTTTGCCGTGGTCTTCGTCAAACCAATGACACCGGATTTAGCCGCAACATAATTAGCTTGTCCAGCATTTCCGCTTACACCAACAATCGATGAAATATTGATGATTCGACCTCTCCGCTGTTTCATCATCTGCCTCGTGACCGCTTTTGTACAAAGGAATACACCTTTTAGGTTAATGTTAATTACATCATCCCAATCTGCTTCCTTCATTCGCATCAATAAATTATCCTTCGTGATGCCGGCATTATTCACAAGAATATCTAGTTTTCCAAAAGCTTCAATCGTTTGTTTAACCATGGATTCTACTGATTCTGAGCTAGAAACATCAGCCTGAATGGTGATGGCCTCTCTCCCCATAGTTCTAATTTCTTCTGCGACCTCTAAGGCCTTTGCTTCACTTCCAGCATAATTAATTGCGACATTTGCACCTTCTCTAGCCAATTCAAGAGCAATTTCTCTGCCGATGCCACGGGATGCACCTGTAACAAGTGCCACTTTTCCTTCTAATTTCATGTTAATTTCACTCCTTTAAGGCGGAAATTGCTGCCTCACAGCTTTCTAAATCATATACAGCATAGGTTTTAACAGAACGATCAATTTTTTTGACTAACCCAGCTAATACCTTGCCTGGACCGATTTCAATAAAAGTATCGACCCCGAGTTCGAGCATTTTGCCAACTGTATCTTCCCATAGAACTGGTGAATACAGCTGTTCAATTAATTTCTCTTTGATTTCCTCAGCTTTCTGCATTGGCTCCGCTGTTACATTCGCAATCACTGGGATTTGTGCAGAATTGATTTCGATACTGTTTAGAATTCCCTTAAATTCGACCGCTGCCGGTTTCATCAGTTCCGAATGGAAAGGACCACTAACATTCAGTGGAAGAACACGCTTTGCCCCTGCTTCCTTTGCCTTAACTGAAGCCTCTTCGACCCCTTTTTTAGAACCTGAGATGACAATTTGACCAGGACAATTTAAATTTGCCAACTGAACTGGATGTCCAGCTGCTGTTACAGTCTCACATACAGCATTTAAAGGATCACGACCCAAACCAAGCACGGCCGCCATTGTCCCTTCCCCATTTGGTACAGCCTTTTCCATTAATTCGCCCCGTTTACGGACCGCATACACCCCATCTTCAAAACGTAGGGCACCAGCCGCAACAAGTGCCGAATATTCTCCCAAACTATGACCCGCTACAAAATCAGGCTCAATTCCTGATTGCTTGAAATAATCGAGAATCGCGATGCTGGTTGTAAGTAGGGCCGGCTGAGCATTAACCGTTAAGGTCAATTTTTCTTGTGGACCTTCAAAAATCGTTGCACTTAAGCTTTCTTCTAGAACTTGATCTGCTTTATTAAAAAAACCTTTAACTTGTTCACTAGTCTCTGCTAGTTCTTTTCCCATGCCAACCTGTTGTGAACCTTGTCCTGGAAACAGAAATGCAATCTTGCCCATATTCATCCCCCTTTAGTATTATTTCTGGGTTTGTGAATCATACTGTTCAATCGCCTTTTTTATTGTGCCAGCGACATCATTTGCCACCATTTCTCTACCTTGACGAATCGAATTGTAGATGGCATTGGCATCTGAAGACCCATGCGCCTTAATTACAGGGGCCTTAAGCCCAAACAATCCTGCACCACCGTACTCGGTGTAATCCATTTTCCCCTTTATGGTCGCTAAGTCAGGCTTAAGGACGGCTGCTGCAAGCTTCGTTTTAACGCTAGACATCAATGTTTGCTTTAGCATTTTGAAAACTGACATTGCCGTACCTTCAATCGTTTTCAAGACCATGTTCCCGGTAAATCCATCTGTCACAACCACATCGGCAACTCCGTTTAGTAAATCCCTTGCCTCTACATTGCCGATAAAATTAATATCGGCTTCCTTCAGGAGTGAGTAGGTGTTTTTAGTTAGTTCATTCCCTTTTTTCTCTTCAGTCCCTATATTGAGCAAACCAACCCTAGGATTCTTTAATCCTCTAGCTTTTTCACTATAGATAGAGCCCATGAGTGCATATTGCAATAAATGTTCTGGTTTGGCATCGGCGTTCGCTCCTACATCCAACAAGAGAAACCCTTCGCCCCCTATTGTCGGGAGGGTTGGAGCAAGCGCAGGACGTTCAATCCCTTCAATTCGTCCAACCACAAATAGTCCTGCCGCCATTAAAGCTCCTGTATTCCCGGCAGAAAGACAAGCATCTGCATTTCCTTCCGTCACTTGTCTTGCTGCTAAAACCATTGAAGCATCCTTTTTACGACGGACAGCCCGGACCGGTTCATCTGTACCAAGAATGACCTCTTCTGTATGAATGATTTCGATTCTTTCCTCGTTTGAGAGATGTTCGCGAATCTTGCTTTCATCTCCAACAAGAACAATATGTATATCTTTATAGGCTTCTACAGCCTTCATAGCTCCAAGGACGATTTCTTTTGGGGCATTATCGCCACCCATTGCATCGATTGCTAGTCTCATATGTTTCATCCTTTAGTATTTTTTTGCGAGCGGTACATTTTAAATTCACCGTTGAAAACAAGCTCATTATTCACATAGCTCCTTACTTCTACAACGGTTCTACCTGTTTGTTCATCAATATTGATTACCCGAGCTTTTGCGATAACCCTCTCCCCCTCCATTACTGAACGGGTGAACTGAATATTTGCTTTTGCAGTTAGCGCCAACTCATCATTTATGACAGCAACCGCTAGGGAATTCGCCTGCGCAAATAAATGGTGTCCGCGGGCAATCTTGTTTCTTATAAAAACATGCTCTTGCTTTATATCTAAAATCGAAATAGCACTTTGATCTAATTCAATATCAATGATTTCGCCAATTACCTCTTCAAGTGGCAAGGAGCGAACTTCATCTTCAAAACGCTTTTCGGCAACATGCTTTATTCTTTCTCGTAACTCAGGAATAGAGAGTTCTAGTCTGTCGAGCCTAATGGTTTGAATACTGACAGAAAAACGTTCAGCCAGTTCTTCATCTGTTATGAACGGATTCTCCGCAATCGTCTCAACGAGCATCTGCTGCCGTTCCCGTTTATTTCGTTTCATCAATCATCACATCCGCAGTATTATGACTAGGTCCTAATAGTAATATAAATAAAAGAAACACAAATTGCAAGTAGAAAAAGTGGAAGCGCCTCGTTCATCCCCACCCATTAGTCTAGACGAGTACCGAAAGAAGTTGCTTTTAGATATTTCTTTCAGTAGGCGCTTATTATTCCTTTATAAAAACGAACGAGAGATCCAGGGTTCATCCACCTTATGAAGCGGGTTCATCCGCCCTATGAAGCGGGTTTCTCTCTCTTTTCCAGCTCGATTTCGGGTTCATCCGCCCTATGAAGCGGGTTTCTCTCTCTTTTCCAGCTCGATTTCGGGTTCATCCACCTTATGAAGCGAGTTTCTCTCTCTTTTCCAGCTCGATTTCGGGTTCATCCGCCCTATGAAGCGGGTTTCTCTCTCTTTTCCAGCTCGATTTCGGGTTCATCCGCCCTATGAAGCGGGTTTCTCTCTCTTTTCCAGCTCGATTTAGGGTTCATCCGCCCTATGAATCTGGTTTCTCTCTCTTTTCAGCTCGATTTCGGGTTCATCCGCCCTATGAAGCGCGTTTCTCTCTATTTTTCAGCCCGATTTCGGGTTCATCCACCTTATGAAGCGGGTTTCAGAACAATTTCCTGGCCGATTTCGGGTTCATTTCTATCTTTCAGTACTTTTATCAGTCAAGTTTTTCTCCAGTTAGAACACCACTGTCTTTTAAAGACTCCCTCAAGCTCAGATATTTATCAGACTTCCAAAAAACATCAGACTGAACTAAGATAGCAGCATCATTTCTAGCAGTTTCAAGAGCCCGATAGTCATGAACCATATCTGCCACCTTAAACTCTGGCATTCCACTTTGCTTCCTGCCAAAGAAATCTCCTGGACCTCTAAGCTCCAAATCCTTTTCACTTAAGGCAAAGCCGTCGTTTGTCTCTGTCATAATTTTCATCCGTTCCTTGCCTACTTCATTTTTAGGATTAGCAAGCAATATACAGTAACTTTGCTCACTGCCCCTCCCAACACGTCCACGAAGCTGATGGAGCTGGGAGAGACCAAAGCGCTCTGCGTCATAAATCAACATAAAAGTCGCATTTGGAACATTCACACCTACTTCAACCACCGTTGTTGACACTAGCACTTGAGCCTCGTTCGCAGTAAATTCTTGCATAACCGCATCCTTTTCTGCGGAACTCAGCCTTCCATGCATTAACCCAACTTTATACCTGTTCCCAAAATAAACACTTAAAGTATGATAAACATCAATAGCATTTTGCACATCGATTTTGTCAGATTCCTCAATCAGCGGGCAAATAACATAGGCTTGTCTTCCCTGAGCTAACTCTTTTTCCATAAAGCCAAGTACACGATCGAGCATATCATGTTTAGCCCAATAGGTTTCAATTGTTTTCCGCCCAGCTGGCATCTCATCAATGACCGACACATCCATCTCACCAAAAACAGTAATGGCAAGTGTTCTTGGTATCGGCGTTGCCGTCATAAATAAAACATCTGGATTCTCACCCTTTTCCCTAAGAACCCTTCGCTGCTCAACGCCAAAGCGATGTTGTTCATCTGTAATGACAAGCCCTAGCCGGTGAAAACTCACTTCGTCCT
This sequence comes from Mesobacillus maritimus, assembly GCF_044803185.1. GTDB lineage: Bacteria > Bacillota > Bacilli > Bacillales > Cytobacillaceae > Mesobacillus_B > Mesobacillus_B maritimus_B. The sequence continues at coordinate 1,017,923 of NZ_CP085225.1, read as the reverse complement.
GTATCAGTGCATGTGTGCCGATAAGGACATCCACCGTTCCTTCCCCTACTTCCGCTAAAACCTCTCGGCGCCGTTTTCCTTTAACCGAGCTTGTTAAAAGTCGGCATTGAACACCAAGAGGAGTAAGCAAAGCTGTCAATGATTCGGCATGCTGTTCTGCAAGAATTTCCGTTGGGACCATCAAAGCACCTTGGTATCCTGCCGTAATCGCTGCATACAAAGCGATGGCCGCAACCACTGTTTTTCCAGACCCAACGTCTCCCTGAAGTAAACGATTCATCCGATAGGGTGTTTTCATATCTGCTAGAATCTCATTGACCACTCTTTTTTGCGCATTTGTTAACGGAAATGGAAGGTCCTCAATAAACGTCTTTACTTTTGATAGATGATAGTTTAGAGCAATCCCTAGGGATTGTTCACGTTCAAACTTCCTCAATGCCTGCATTTTCAACTGAAATAAGAGGAATTCTTCGTAAACAAACCTTCTTCTAGCTTGTTTGACATCGTCAGCCCCTAAAGGAAAGTGCATTACCTTTAAGGCTTCGCCTCTCCCCATCAGCTTATAACGCTGTAATAGTTCCTCTGGAAGGTTCTCTTCGATTTCATGTCCAAACTGAACAAAAGCATTGTGAATGAGCCTACGTATGACTTTTACCGTTACTTTCCCCTTTACCGCATATACAGGTTCAAACTCTTTCTCTTTTTGATAGCCACCTGCTGTCATTTCATTAGCCGTTATCGTTTGTCGGTGCTGATCCCATTTACCCGTTACAGTCACCGTTTCATTCACCTTGAATTTCTGTTTCAAATATGGTTGATTAAAAAACACCACTTTGATTAAGTAACGATCCACAAGCAGCCGAACCGTGAGGCGCGACTTTTTTCGCCCATGATACATAAGGGAAGGCTCCCCATGAACCACCCCTTCGACCGTAACCTTTTCTTCATGTTTTACCTCTGCTAAATCCCGGAGTCGATAATCTTCATAGCGGTAAGGAAAATGTTCTAGCAAATCTTTAATCGTTAGGATATTCATCTCCGCTAGTGAATTACCCATTTCTGCGCCTATGCCTTTGACAGATGTTACAGATTGGTTACCTAAATCACTCACGATATTTTTGCGACAACCGACTTTTCTAATGCAGCTCCTTTGCTGTCGGGATGCCACAGCCCTCCTTGCCGATTCTCCAATTTTGGATTGATATAGCTCCATACCTATCCCTAATAAACTTATCGTAGGGCGGAGAGCGAAGGACACTAGCCGCTAGGTGCTGGAGCTAGACAATTCTCAAAATAAAAACTTATATACTTTCTTTTCTTAAAACAAGAAAAAGAAGGGGGTCCCCCTTCTATTTTTCATTTATTCAATTGCAAAGATAAATGGATATAGCGGTTGACCACCATCATGAATCTCTACTTCAACATCTTCATATTGCTTTTCAAGGAATTCAACTAGGATATCAAGGTCATCCTGCGTCGCATCTTCCCCTTTGAGAATGGTGAGAATTTCCGAATCCTCATCAAGGATATTTTCCAATAATGCGGTTGCCGCTTTCACTTTATCTTTATCCTTTAAGACAATTTTCCCTTCAGCTATGCCCATAAAGTCGCCTTTTTCAATCTCAAGACCATCAATGCTCGTATCACGAACAGCATAGGTTAATTGCCCCGTTTTTACATGTTGCATCGCATCCGTCATAACATCTTGGTTATTCAGTAAATCTGCTGATGGATTAAATGCTAATAGCGCAGACATCCCTTGTGGAACCGTCTTAGAAGGGATAACCACAACTTCTTCTTCAGCCAATTCAGCTGCTTGTTCAGCTGCCATAATGATATTTTTATTGTTAGGCAAGATAATAACTTTCTTCGCATTTGTGTCTTTTACAGCTTTAACGATATCTTCGGTGCTTGGATTCATCGTTTGGCCGCCTTCAATTACCACACTAGCTCCGATGCTCTTGAACAGATTCCCAATACCAGCTCCCATGGAGACCGTAACAACCCCATACTCTTTCTTCTCTTTGGATACAGGTTTAGAAGTCTGTGCAGGCTCCCCAACAATGTCTGTATGCTGTTGACGCATATTTTCGATTTTCATGGAGATAAGACTTCCATAGGTCTGTCCATAGGTTAATACTTCACCCGGACGCTCCGTATGCACATGGATTTTGGCAACTTGATCATCAGAAATAACGAGAAGAGAATCTCCATATTCACTTAAGTCCTGACGGAAATCATCCTCGGAAAATGATCGTTTCCCCTCAAGCTTAACCATGAATTCAGTACAATAGCCAAATTCAATATCCTCTGTATTGATATGTCCTTGGACACTTTTATGATGTTCTGCATTTACCATATCATCCATTGTTTCGATTACAGAAGGTCCTTCTGGAAGCTCTTCACCTTTAAGAACAGCCAAGAATCCTTCATAAACAATAACAAGTCCCTGTCCGCCACTATCAACAACCCCTACTTCCTTTAAAACCGGAAGCAAATCAGGAGTTCTGTTTAAAGATGCACGTGCCTCTTTCAAGACTTCCTCCATCAAGATGACTAAATCATCTTGATTCTTGGCAACTTGAACCCCTTTTCTAGCCGCATCTTTTGCAACTGTTAGGATTGTCCCTTCAACAGGTTTCATAACGGCTTTATAAGCAGTTGTTACTCCAGCTTCAAGAGCTTGGGCAAATTCCTTAGCAGTTATATTCCTTTTTTGTTCGATGGCTTTCGAAAAACCACGGAATAGCTGGGATAAAATAACCCCTGAATTTCCTCTTGCCCCCATTAAAAGGCCTCTTGAGAGGGAGGAACCTACCTTACCGATATGTTCCTGGACATTATTTTTAACTTCCTTGGCACCGGATGTCATTGATAAATTCATGTTTGTACCGGTATCGCCATCAGGAACAGGGAAAACATTTAACGCATCCACCATTTTAGCATTGGCTGATAGGTGATTCGCTCCTTGAATGACCATTTCTGCGAAGCGTTTTCCATCTAGAGCTTTAATTGACACAAATCTTTCCTCCTCACTAAGGTCGTTCACGAACTTACGGGTTCGTTACTCGAACTCCCTGAACGTAAATATTAACCGAGTCAACCGCCAGTCCAACCGTTTGGTTAAGCGTGTATTTTACTTTTGATTGAACTTGATGGGCAACTTCAGATATTTTCGTTCCATAACTTACAATAATATACATATCGATATGTACTTCTTCGTCTTCCTGACGAACGACGATTCCACGCGAAAAGTTCTCTCTGCGAAGCATTTCAGCAATTCCATCTTTAAGTTGGTGCTTAGAAGCCATTCCAACAATGCCGTAGCAATCAACAGCGGCACCACCTGCAATTGTAGCGATAACATCATTTGATATATCGATTTGTCCGAACTTTGTTTGTAACTCTATGGACATGGTCGTTCCCCCTTTGGAATATTGCTAATAGACTATAGCTATTTTACTATAACCGCGATCATTTTAAAAGTCATTCCATCCCACCCTTATTATAGAGCAAGATTTCAAAGGATATGTCAAGGTTTTTTTCTTGATATCCTTTTATCAATAGTATTGCAATCCAAATATTTGTATGATAAATTATTAAAGTATGTTTGACTGTCAGAAACACGGTACCACAAAAAAGTTTAGCTGTTCTGACGAAAAAATGCATTTTTGCATCGAAATAGTATTAGCTTACGTAAGTAAGGAGGGAAATAAACATGCCACGTAAATGTGTTGTAACTGGTAAAGGAACTCGTTCTGGTAATGCTCGTTCTCACGCAATGAACGCTAACAAGCGTACTTGGGGTGCTAACCTACAAAAAGTTCGCATTCTTGTTGACGGAAAGCCTAAGCGTGTTTGGGTATCTGCAAGAGCTTTAAGATCAGGTAAAGTAGAGCGCGTTTAATTATGAAAAACTTCATCGCTTGCCAAAAGCAAAGCGTTGAAGTTTTTATTAAAAAAGCATCCTTCAAGGGGTGCTTTTTTAATTTTAGCTGTATTGTTCCAGCGTTGTTTGGTGTGGAAATCAACAACCATGGTTAACACAGCCTTTCTTATGGCAATAAATAAAGCACCCGGTTTGTGGGTGCTCCATTTAAATCATTTCTTTTTCTCTATTTTTATCCCTTTTTAAAAGCACCTAACATCGCCTTGACTAGACCACCTAATACCTTTGGCAGTTTAATGGTATAGAATTTCATACTGTCCCTCCTCACTGTCCTTAAAACCAAGCTGAAGAATTTTCGCCTTTACATTATATTCAGGAAAGAGAAATAATTGCTTAACGCAGAAGACATTTCAATCACTACTTCTTACCACCATTAATATGCCTTCTGTAATAGAAAAAGTACCAGAACTACTCAGGAGTTCATTACTTATACATAGTGTGGAACCAAGCGAAATATGCCTATTGGTCAGTGAGTATTTAAACCCTTCAAGCGTCAAACCCTTAACATCGAGGGTGATTGGAATAAAAGAAATATATTTTTTTTCAGGTAGTCTCTCAATCTGATGACGCCCCGGACCTTTCACATATAGAATATTTTGGCAGTCAATGATTTCAATGTGGGTGGTTAAATGATTTTGCTCAGCTTTTAACAGCATTTGGACATTACCTAAGAAATGGTCCAACCTACCTCCAGTAGCCCCAAACATTCGAATTATAGTTGGCTCCTTTGTAAGTGCCCAATTAAGGGCAAGCTCCATATCTGTTTCATCCTTCTCCGGTTTATATCGGTGTAAATTTTCGACCTTTTTTTCAATTAATTCCCATTCCTCCTGTGAAACGGAATCGAAATCGCCAAAGGCATAGTCGGGGTTAATACCTAAAGAAATGAGCGTGAATACCCCTCTGTCGACTCCTAACCACACACATTCCTTTCCATCAAAAGGCTGAAGATCCGGAAGAGCATCAACTGGCCCTCCGCCTAATATATTTATAATCAAATAAAACACCTCATTCACGTCTTCAATATGTTTCTAGTTTGGTTTCTCTCGCAACACAAAAAAGGAACTGAACAAATAAGTCAGTCCCCATTTATGTTTACCCTTTTAATGCTGTAATTGCCTGGCCTCTATCTTTCTTATTATAAACGGCAGACCCCGCAACAAGAACACTTGCACCTGCTTCGATACATAGTTTTGCCGTCTCCTCGTTTACTCCACCATCTACTTCAATCTCAAGATTAAGGTTACGTGCCAGAGCCAAGTCCTTTACCTGCCTAATTTTAGGCAAAACAGAATGGATAAACTTTTGCCCACCAAAGCCTGGATTGACCGTCATTAATAGCACCATGTCAACATCATCAATAATCGGAAGAATAGACTCAACGGGTGTAGCCGGGTTGAGTACGACCCCTGCTTTTACTCCAAGTTCTTTAATATGGTGGATGGTTCTATGCAGATGCCTACAAGCCTCAACATGGACAGTAATATAATCAGCCCCTGCCTTAGCAAAGGCATCAATATATTGATTGGGGTTTTCAATCATTAAATGAACATCTAGCGGAAGCTCCGTTATTGGACGAACTGCCTGTACAACTAGTGGGCCAATGGTAATATTAGGAACAAAGTGGCCATCCATAACATCGATATGGATAAGGTCCGCTCCCCCATGTTCTACATCGGTTATCTCCTGTCCCAGTTTTGAAAAATCAGCTGATAATATCGAAGGCGCTATTTTAACCATACCTAATACCTCGGCTTTCTATCTTTAATTTCCTGCAAAAAATCTTTGTAGTGTTGGTAGCGATACTCCGGAAGTTCCCCCGCTCCGATAGCCGCTTTTACGGCACACTTTGGTTCACTAACATGCAGACATTCGCGAAATTTACAATCTTCACTTATCCTAGCAAAATCAGGAAAGCAGTAATTTAGTTCTGCCGGTTCAATCTCGGTAAACTCTAACGAACTAAATCCAGGAGTATCTGCAACCAATCCATTGTTTCCGATTTTAATCAATTCCACATGCCTGGTCGTATGCTTCCCCCGCCCCAGATGATGAGAGATTCCACTTGTTTTCAATTCCAACTCTGGTTTTAATGCATTTAAAAGTGAAGATTTTCCTACCCCAGACTGACCGGCAAAAACGGAAATCTTCCCCTCGATATAAGGAGAAAGCTCCTTAAGACCTACAGCTGTCTCAGAAGACGTAAAGATTACTTCATAACCTGCATTTCGATAGTCCTCAGCATACTGTTCAAGTTTGGTAAGTCCATCCTGTAGAAGGTCAACTTTTGTTATACAAATTAATGGACGAATTTGATTATATTCAACAAGTACCAAAAACCGATCGAGAAGAGCTGTACTAAACTCTGGTTCAACAGCCGAAAACACGAGTATGGCTTGGTCTACATTGGCAATAGGCGGACGGACTAGTTCATTTTTCCGTTCCTTCACTTCCATTATGTACCCATCTGTTTTATTTTCTGCTTGGTAAACGACTTCATCACCGACTAGAGGAGTTACTTTATTCTTCCGAAATACCCCCCTTCCTCTGCACTGCACGATTCCCTCTTCTCCTAAAACATAGTAGAAACCGCTTAAAGCTTTGATAATTTTGCCCTGCGGCATAGCATCACTCCCTAAGTCATTAATCTTAAAGGCTATATTCCCAACGATGCACTAACTTTTATTCACTTTCCGGATAAAGCACTTCATCTGTAAGGGTTACTTCCCCATTGACCATAACACGAAATACAGCTTTTTCACCCGGAGCAATCCTAAATGTTAATTCCCTTGTGGTGGTTTGAGTAATCTCAAACTCGTCTGCAGGTACGTTTATGCTACGATCCATATCTTCAATAAAGATTTGAACCAACTGCGGTTCTCCATTTGAGTTTTCTTCATCATAGACAATCCCAATTTCTTCAGTAACCTCTTTAGGTGGAAGTTCTTTCTTCCCCTTAGAGATAATTACCTTCACTATGGTTCCTTCCTTTAATTGGGCACCCGCCTTAGGTTCCTGTGAAAATACTTGACCCTTGTCGACACTTTCGTTGAACTCCTCGGTTATCTCAGGCACTAGATTATTGTTTTTTGCGTAGTCTTCAAAACTTCTGGCGGTATACCCGTTTAAATCAATCAATGTTATTAATTCTGGTCCCTGACTAACCGTAAACTCAATAACAGTCTCACTTGGAACAACCGCTTCACCGTCTTCCGGGTATTGGTCAATGATTGTTCCCGGCTCGCTTTCGTCGTATTTCTCAATCTTAATAATATCTTTAAAGTTTTGATTATCAAGTCTGCGAACAGCATCCTCAAACATCCTACCACGATAATCAGAAAGCTCATACTTTTCCTTCCCGAGACTGATATACAAATCAATTTCTGTGCCTTCTTTAACGACTTTCCCCGCCTGTGGATTTGTTCTGATGATTAAGCCTTCTTCAATATTTTCATCACTGATTTCTATTTTATCCCCAATGAGAAAATCTGAAGCCAAAAGTTCTGATACAGCCTCATCAATCTCCATTCCCTCAATATCCGGAATCATTACTTCTTTTGGACCAAACCATTCAGGTCCCTTCGTCACCAATAAAAAGCCAGCGATAACAAGGATAGCAAACAAAAAGGTTAAAAGGATCGGCCATTTCTTTTTACTCTTTTTCTTTGGCTTTTTCTTCTTGTTTTTCTGCTTTTTACTTACACTTTCATCTTCGTCCTGTTCTGACTCTTCTTCCTCTTCTTCCCCATGAACCTTTGTTTTATCAAAATTCCGATAAGGGCGGTCATTCGTTATGACTGGAATCGCCTTCGTTGCTTCATCATCTTCAGGAATGACAAATTTGCTCTCGTTTTGACGATCTTCATCAAGAGCAGATCTTAAGTCCTCTTCCATATCATAAACATCATTGTATCGGTGGAAGGGATCCTTTGCCGTTGCTTTTAAGACGATGTTCTCGACACTTTGCGGAATATTTGGGTTCCACCTTTTTATAGATGGTGTCTCGGATTGCAAATGCTTTAGGGCAATGGATACTGCCGACTCACCTGAAAATGGCAGCCTTCCTGTTAGTAGCTCAAACATGACGATTCCGAGAGAATAAATATCCGATTTTTTATTGGCCATTCCGCCCCGGGCCTGTTCAGGTGATAGATAATGGACCGAACCTAGCACAGAATTTGTCTGGGTAATACTTGTTGCACTAAGAGCCATTGCAATCCCAAAATCGGTAATTTTTACGTTACCAAAATCATCCATTAATATATTATGAGGTTTAATATCACGATGGATGATGTGGTTTTGATGGGCATGAGAAATCGCCGATGTTAGTTGCCTCATAATATCCAAGGTTTTTTCCACTGGAACAGGAGCCTTTTGCTGTATGTATTGTTTCAATGTCTGCCCTTCAACATACTCCATAACAATATAGTATAAATTGTCATCTTCTCCGACATCATAAATACTGACGATATTCGGATGAGCAAGGCTTGTTGCCGATTGGGCCTCCCGATGAAATCTCCGGATAAATTCATCGTCATTAGCAAAATCTAGCCTTAACATCTTGACAGCAACATCTCTATCAAGAATCATGTCATGAGCAAGATAAACATTTGCCATGCCCCCACCACCGATTGTGCTGAGGATTTTGTATCGGCCACCGCTAATTCTTTTACCAATCATCATGTGCTCACCTGCCTTCTATGACGACATCTGAGTGTTCTACAATTGCGAGAGTGATATTGTCCTCTCCGCCATTTTGATTGGCAAGTGTAACCAATTCTGACGCCTTTTCATCTAAGCTTCCACTCTGAGTGAGAATTCCTTTGATTTCATCTTCTGTTACTTTATTAGAAAGTCCGTCCGAACAAAGAAAAAGAAAATCCCCTCCCTCAAAAATAATGGTCTTCGTATCCATGGCCACCGTTTCTTCTGTGCCAAGCGCTCTTAATAACACATTTTTTCGCGGGTGATGTTCAGCATCTTCCCTTGAAATTTGCCCCGTACGAACTAATTCATTGACAAGCGAATGATCTTCAGTTAATTGCTGAAATCCGGACTCATTTAAGATATAACCCCGACTGTCCCCAATGTTTGCTAGGGTTGCAAAAAGATTTGTGCAAACAGCTGCGACCACAGTCGTCCCCATTCCTTCACATTCGCTGTTTTGCTTAGAGTGTTCAAATACTCTCTTATTGACTTCGACTATTTTGGTTCTTAGCCAATTTTCTGCTGCTTCTGCAGTATCGATTTTTTCTGTATTTTCCCATTCAGTCTTCAAGAAATTAATGGTCATTTCACTTGCGACATCCCCAGCGCGATGGCCGCCCATGCCATCTGCTACGACGGCAAGGCGCTGACCTTCTTTGTTCGCAAAAATCCCACCATTGTCTTCATTATGAAGCCGAACCTTTCCTTTATCTGTAATGAAAACCGCGTTCATCCTCTCACCTCGTCTCTTCCTGCCGTTCCTTCGCCCGTAATTGACCACACGCAGCCTCAATATCATGACCTTGTTCACGACGGATGGTAACATTAACTCCACGGTCCTTTAAGGCCTTTTCAAATTTAAAAATTTGTGCTTTTGGCGTTCTGACATAATCACGTTCTGGGACATAATTGACAGGAATTAAATTGATATGGCACTTAATCCCTTTTACTAAATTAGCGAGCTCTTCTGCATGTTCAACCTGATCATTTACATTGCCGAACAGGCCGTATTCAAAAGAGATCCTTCTTCCTGTCTTTTCAATATAGTAGCGCACAGCCTCCATGAGATCCGGGAGCTTATATGCCCGGTTAATTGGCATAAGACGACTACGCAACTCGGAATTCGGGGCGTGAAGCGAGATGGCGAAATTAATCTGCATATCCTCATCAGCAAATTGATAAATCTTTGGAATAATGCCGCTTGTAGACACCGTAATATGGCGGGCCCCAATGTTTAGTGCCTTTTCATGGTTAATAATTTTCAAGAAAGAAAGCATATGATCATAATTGTCAAATGGTTCCCCTATTCCCATGATGACAACAGAGCTTACTCGCTCATCGGTTTCATCTAAAACCTGCTGAACCTTCACAACTTGAGCGACAATTTCTCCAGCCTCTAGGTTTCTTTTTAACCCTCCAAGTGTGGATGCACAAAATGTACAGCCAATTCGGCAACCTACTTGGGTTGTAACACAGACTGAATTTCCATATTCATGCCTCATCAACACCGTTTCAATTGATTTTCCATCTTGAAGCTCAAACAGAAATTTAATTGTACCGTCTGTTGATGTTTTTTGAATTATGGTATTTAGGGTCGTCAAGACAAAGCTATTCTCTAGTTCATCTCGAAGTGATTTAGAAAGATTTGTCATATCCTCAAATGACCCTACTCTTTTTTTATACAGCCAATCATATATTTGTTCTGCTCGAAAGGCCTTGTCACCTTTAGACACGAGCCATTCCTTAAGCTCTTCAAGCCGTAGTGAATAAATGGAAGGCTTATCAGGTTCATATGCTGTTGTTTTTCTTTTCTTCGTTGCTGGTTGTTCCATTTTTAGTCCACCTTCCTTTTTAAACAAGCGATATAAAAGCCATCGGATCCGAAATCCTGTGGGAGAATTTGCAGTTCAAAGTCCTTAATCAAAGGACGAACGGCTTCAGGCATTCTTTCCGAAAACGAAGGATTTCCTATATATTCAGCCTGTTTTTGTAAAAATAATTTCACGGTTTCTTGATTTTCTTCACGATCAATGGTGCATGTGCTATAAACAAGGGTGCCACCTTTTTTGACCAACGGGGCAACTGCTTCAAGTAAAGACAACTGGATTTCTTGAAGTCTCGTTAAGTCTTCTTCCTTTTTTGTATATTTCATATCCGGTTTTCGTCGCATGACACCTAATCCCGAACAAGGCGCATCCAGTAGGATTCGGTCAAACGACTCCGCCTCAAAATGCTTCTGTACAGTCCGGCTATCCAAGCTTTTCGCTTCAATGTTTTCAAGACCGAGACGAGATGCATTATCCATGATTAATTTCACTTTATGATCATGTAAATCAAGCGAGATGACTTTCCCTGAGTTGGCTAGTTTTTCTGCTATATGTGTAGATTTTCCCCCCGGAGCTGCGCAGGCATCAAGAATGTTCTCCTCTTTTTCAGCACCAAGAGCATAGGCAGCAAGCATCGAACTTTCATCCTGAATCGTTAACATTCCATACTTGAAAGGTGTAGAAGATGCAAGATTGCCACGGAGGCATTTAATTGCTTCTGGAATGATTGGACTTGGCTCAACAGCAAAGCCTTCTTCTTCTAATAACGTGAGACATTCCTCCACTGAGATTCTCGTCACATTCACCCTCGCAGTTTGCAATGGTGCAGTCAAATTCAGTTCACACATTTCTCTTGTCTTTTCCAAGCCTAACTGACTGACCCATCTTTTGACAAGCCATTCAGGATGGCTTGTTTCAATTGCCAGTCTTTCACTAGGGTCTTCAATGGATTCCAATGAAGGAAGTCCTTCCCTTTGAACACTCCTTAACACCCCGTTCACAACACCGGCGATCCCTTTATGGCCACGACGCTTAGCAATTTCAACGGCTTCATAGATAGCTGCCCTTTCGGGGATCCGATCTAAATACACCATTTGATATAAGGTCAACCGCAATAACTGTAAAACCCAGCCTTCTAGTTTCCGACTGTTTTTAATAAAGGGCTTTAAAAAATAATCGAGGGTCAGTTTACGTTGTAGTGTTCCGTAAACAAGTTCCGTCAACAGCCCAATATCTTTCTTATCTATTTTATTTTTTTCAATCGAATCATTGAGCAAAAGATTGCTATAGGCTTGATTCTTTTCAATGCTTTCCAGAAGGTAAAGTGCAACCTCCCGAACATTTTTTTTACTGGCCATGACTCTCTCCTAACTTCATACCAGCTTCAATCTGAGAACCGGCCCCACGGAGAAATTGTCCTGCATCCATCCGTTTTTTTCCGGCAGGTTGAAGCTCTATAACTTTAATACCTATATCATTCCCACTAGCGACCACAAATCCGTCATCTTCTATCGAAAGGATTGTGCCCGGCTCTGCACCAACAGATACTTTTAGTTTTTCTGTTTTCCAGATTTTTAAAACAGATCCGTTAAGAGTACTGTACGCTACCGGCCAAGGATTCATCCCCCTTACGTGATTGTAAATCTCTTCACCATCTTTGCTCCAATCAATTTTCTCCTGCTCGCGTTTGATATTCCATGCAAAGGTCGCTTCATCATCGTTCTGCTTTATAGGAGTAAGTTCACCATTTAAAAGCTTGGGGACAGTTTCGGACAATAGCTGTGCTCCAGCTTTACTTAATTTGTCATGAAGGGTTCCAACATTATCGTTCTCTTCAATCTGAACCTCTACCCGTGTTAAAATATCACCGGCATCTAGTTTTTCGGCCATGTACATAATCGTAATCCCTGTTTTCTCATGACCATTGATAATCGCATAGTGAATCGGTGCTCCACCACGGAGTTCAGGTAGAAGGGAAGCATGAACGTTAATACAACCAAACTTTGGAGCCTCAAGTAGTTCCTTTGGTAAAATTTGCCCAAAAGCCGCTGTGACAACAAGGTCTGGCTTTAATGATAAAATCTTTTCCAACTCGTCTTTCTGTCGAATTTTTTCTGGCTGAAAGACAGGAATCCCCTGTTTTACTGCTTCCACTTTTACTGGTGGGGGAGTCAACACTTTCTTCCGTCCAACCGGGCGATCAGGTTGAGTTACGACAGCAATCACTTCATAACCATCCTGGATAAGCTGCTGCAAGACAGGGACTGAAAAATCAGGGGTACCCATAAATACGATTTTGGTCATTCTTTGTTCAACTCCTCTAATTCTTTTTCATCTAAGTATTTGCTGACTTTAGAAGTGAACAAAATGCCATGGAGGTGATCGATTTCATGTTGAATGGCTCTCGCTAAAAAATCTTCAGCTTCCATTTCATAGTATTTCCCTTTTCGATTTTGGGCACGTACTTTAATTTTAAAGGCTCTAGTCACTTCACCAAAAAGCCCCGGAAAACTCAGACAGCCTTCTGGGCCTGTTTGATTTCCAGTACTTTCTGTAATTTCCGGATTAATCAATTCGATTGTTCCGTGATGATCATCCACATCAACAATCGCAATTTGTTTATCTATATTAATTTGTGGGGCAGCTAGCCCTACTCCATCAAATTCAATCATTGTTTCATACATATCATCCAGGAGTTTCCCTAGCTTTTTATCAAATTGGGTTACTGGTTTACATTCCTGTTCCAAAATCTCTGCTGGATGGGTTACTATCTTACGAATTGCCAATTTTGTTCCTCCAATATTCAATTACTTGCCTTCATCTTTCATATTTCCACAAAACAAATGAATCCCATACTATTACATTAGGCTCTTTTCTCAAACTTGGTTGCTTTTCGAGCCAAAATAGGAGGGATGAAGCTTCGTTTCACTGCAAAATTGTTTTTAATTATGAGAAAAGAGCTTGCAAACTTACTATAACGTACAAAATAGCTTACCTTGCGTTAAAATCGGCTTTAGGTAGTAAAAATCGGCTTTAAGATTTTTACAATTTTAACAACAATCTTTACGAAGTCAGCCTTATTACATTAAAATATACGGATTTAAATCCATTGAAATTTGCAGACTTCCAGTTGCGGTTTCCTGCTGGTAATGATCAAGAATGGCTTTTAAAGCTGTTTTTAGCTCTGGTTCCTTTTTGTATTTTATCAAACATTGATAGCGATATCTATTTTTGATCCTAGGGATAGGCGAAGCAACAGGTCCAAGGACAACAGCCTCCTGGGATAGCCTAGCGGTCACAAAGCGGGTGATTTTTTCCGTTACGGAAACAGCCTTCATCAGCTCTTCATGGCTAACCGTTACAAGTGTAAGATAATAGAAGGGTGGGTACTTATGGATTTTCCTTGCCACCATCTCCTGATTGTAAAAACGATCATAATCCTGAGTACCTGCTAGTTCAATACTATAATGTTCTGGTGTGTACGTTTGAATCACCACTTCGCCAGGTAGCTCATGCCGACCGGCCCGCCCACTCACTTGAGTTAAAAGCTGAAACGTTTTTTCTGAAGAGCGCAAATCTGGCAAATGGAGCATGGTATCAGCGCTCAGAACCCCAACAAGAGTAATATTTGGAAAATCCAGCCCCTTGGCAATCATTTGCGTTCCTAATAAAATGTCTGCCTCCCCTTCTTGAAATGCGTTTAACAGCTTTTCGTGCGATCCCTTTCGTCCAGTTGTATCTACATCCATTCGGATGACACGAGCCTCAGGTAGTAGCTTTGTGAGCTCTTCCTCAACTTTTTGCGTACCTGTCCCGAAATAGCGAATATGCTCGCTGTTACATTCTGGACAAATCGTTGGTACCCGTTCTTCATGGCCACAATAATGACATTTCATAAGCTCTTGATAACGATGATAGGTAAGGGTGATATCGCAATTCGGACAGTTCACCACAAATCCGCAATCCCTACACATGACAAATGAGGAGTGCCCTCTTTTATTTAGAAATAGAACGGTTTGTTCGCCCTTTTCAAGCCGATCTTGAAGTTTTTCAAATAGCACACGTGAAAACATTGACCTGTTTCCTTCGCGCAATTCTTCCCTCATATCGACAATTTCAACAGAAGGCAACGGCTGTTCATTCATTCGGAATGGAAGGTTAAGCAAGGTATATACTTCTTTTTGAGCCCTCGCAAAGGACTCAAGTGAAGGTGTAGCACTCCCGAGGACTACTGGGCAACGATGAGTAGCGGCCCGTTTAATCGCAACATCTCTCGCATGGTATCGGGGATTTTCCTCCTGCTTATAACTTGTTTCATGCTCTTCATCAATGATGATAATTCCAAGATTCTCAAAAGGAGCAAAAATCGCCGAACGTGCGCCCACAACGACCTTGACCTCACGTCGCTGAATTTTTCTCCATTCATCATACTTTTCACCTGCAGAAAGCCCACTGTGCATGACTGCGACCAAGTCCCCGAACCGTTCTTTAAACCGCTTGACCATTTGCGGAGTTAGCGCGATTTCAGGTACAAGGACGATTGCTTCTTCTCCTTTTTCAAGGACCTTTTGAATGGACTGCAGATAAACTTCTGTCTTGCCACTCCCGGTAACGCCATAGAGTAAAAAAACTTCATGACGTTCATCTTCGATAGAAGAGAGGATTGGCATTATCGCCTTTTCTTGAGCAGCAGTAAGGGGTAAGGGCCCTTGACGCTTAAACTCTCTTTCCGCATATGGATCACGGTAAACCTCCATGTACTCCTCACTTAGGATTCCCTTTTTCACCAACGCTTTCACAGATGCTTGTGAAACACCTGTATCTCCCAATAAGGTCTTCAATTCAATAGGTCCTGTGTGGTCGAGGAAAAATTCTAATACCTGCTTCTGCCCTTTAGCTTGCAAGGATAGATTCTCCATTTCAGATGTAAGCTGCTGACGATTCAAAAGAGACTGGATATGTTTTAACTTTTTTTTTCGAACTCGATCCTTTACATGGTAAGCAACCTCAACAAAACCTCTCTCGGCTTCTTGTTTTAAAATTGAAACAAACCCTCTATCAACGACCTCTTGCCATGTTGCTTCCTTCCCGCCAAGAAACAATGACTTGGTTTCCTCTTGAAGCTCTTCCCATCTAGCAGGTGCAGCCAAAACCACTTTTTTTTCGTATTTTGCTTTTAAAGCAGCTGGAAGCATTACTTGAAAAGCGGAAATTTTATAACAAAGCGTATGCTCTGTTAACCAATCACCGAGAGTTAGCAACTCTTTATTTAATACCGGCGTTAAGTCAAGCGGTTCAACGATTGCTTTTAGCTTTTTAAAATCTGATTCTGTTTTCAGGTCCGTGACAAAGCCCTGAATATTACGGGGGCCAAACGGAACATTCACTCGAACCCCTGGAACGATTACATTTTCAAAATGTTCAGGTACAAGATAATCAAACGTTTTGTCTGTCTGTTTTGCCGGTACATCTACAATGACACTGGCAATTCTCATTTCAACTCTTCCTTCTTAAGTTGATTCGCTACCTCATTCAACAAATAGGTGGCCACCTCTGTTTTCGTCATTAATGGGAGGTTCACCTGACTCCCATCCTTTTTGAAAATGGTGACAATATTGGTATCTGTTCCGAATCCTGCACCTTCCTGTTTGACATTGTTGGCCACAATCATGTCGGCGTTTTTTTTGATTAATTTTTTACGAGCATATTCTTCTACCTGATCGGTTTCAGCTGCAAATCCAATTAATAGCTGATGCTTCTTCTTCTGCCCAAGTTCAAATAAAATATCCTTAGTTCGCTCTAGTTCAAGGCTTTGTCCACCTTCTTGCTTCTTCATCTTGCTATCATAGGTCTTTTTTGGACGATAATCTGCGACCGCCGCTGTTTTAATGACAACATCAGCATCATTAAACTTTTCAACAACGGCTTGATACATATCTTCGGCGCTTTCTACGTTAGTAGTCTCCACACCCGCCGGAGGCGTTAGCGTGACTGGTCCGCTTACCAAACAGACCTTTGCACCTAATCTCCTTGCTTCAGCCGCAATCGCATACCCCATCTTTCCTGTTGAGTGATTGGTTAAAAAACGGACAGGATCGATTTTTTCCCTAGTTGGACCTGCTGTGATCACAATCGTTTTTCCAGCTAATGGTGTTTGAACAGGTTTAAGTTTTTCCTGGAGCAATTCCACAATGGTTTCAGGTTCCTCTAGCCTGCCTTTCCCAACATATCCACAGGCAAGATACCCTTCCCCAGGTTCAATGAATTGATAGCCGAAACTAGAAAGTACCTTCATATTTTTAATAACTGCAGGGTGATCGTACATATGTACATTCATGGCAGGAGCAATCCAAACTGGACAGGTTGCTGCAAGGAGAATGGTAGTTATCATATTATCAGCGATTCCATTCGCGAGTTTTCCAATCGTATTCGCTGTTGCCGGGGCAACGAGAATGAAATCGGCCCAATCAGCTAAATCGATATGGGCGATGACCTTTGGATTCTTTTCATCAAATGTATCTGTATAAACCTCATTACGAGACATCGCTTGAAAGGTTAGAGGCGTGACAAATTTTGCAGCAGATTCACTTAAAATGATTTTTACTTCTGCACCGGCTTGGGTCAATTTGCTCGTAAGCGCGGCCGCCTTGTAGACAGCAATTCCCCCGGTCACACATAGCAAGACTTTTTTCCCGTTCAGCATTCATAGTACCCCCAATAGCTAACTTGACTTCTAGTTTCATTATGATTGAAGATGTTTATTTTTTCATCAATTAAAACTGGTTAATTTCTTAAATTTATTATCATTTACCTCGTAAAATAAAAATAACAACCTAGAGTAGGTTGTTATTTGGCTGCATATGTGTCTTCCTGACCAGCTGTTGTTTTAAAGTGAAGCTTTTCGGCATGAATTTCTTCAAGGGCTTTGCCGACAAACTTGTGAGAAACATATTTATCAAGCAAGCTGTTTTGTTGAATTTGCATGTTTCTCGCACGCTTTGCTGCAACGGATACCAATGAGTATTTTGAATCAATCTTTGTCAATAGTGAATCTATGGATGGATAAAGCAAATCAATCAACCTCCAACATTTTTTTATAACGATACTGAACTCGTTCTCTACGACAGTGCTCGGCAACGACGATGGATTTTACACGCTCACACGCTAATTCCACTTTATCATTTTCGACCACATAATCATATAGTTCCATCATTTCCAATTCTTCACGGGCTGCTTTCATTCGTCCTTTAATGAGGTCTTCGGTTTCTGTTCCTCTAGTGACGATCCGATTCTCTAATTCGGAAAGGCTCGGTGGTGCTAGGAATATAAACAACCCCTCTGGAAACTTTCTACGAACTTGGCCAGCACCCTGAACTTCAATTTCTAGGAAGACATCCTTGCCTTCATCGAGCGTCTTTCGCACATAATCAACAGGAGTGCCATAATAATTGCCTACGTATTCTGCATATTCAAGCAACTGATCGTTTTCAATCATTTCCTCAAATGCTTCTCTTGTTTTAAAGAAATAATCGACGCCATCCAATTCCCCTTCCCTAGGTTTCCTCGTTGTTGCTGAAACCGAGTACTCAAAAGCGGTATCTGGTTGGGAAAAGATTTCTTTTCGAACCGTTCCTTTTCCAACACCTGATGGACCAGAAAGAACGATCAATAATCCTTTTTCTTGCATTTATAAAATCCTACCCTTCATCCGTTATATCATCACGGTCATTTAAGCGCGCAGCCACTGTCTCAGGCTGAACTGCGGAAAGAATAACATGATCACTATCCATTACAATCACGGCACGTGTACGCCGTCCGTAGGTTGCATCAATTAACGAGCCTCTATCTCGGGCATCTTGGATAATTCGTTTAATTGGCGCGGATTCTGGACTTACAATCGAAATAATTCTATTAGCCGATACAATATTGCCAAAACCGATATTAATAAGCTTGATTCCCATGATGTTCCCCCACTCATCATTTTTGTATTTTGCCCTTGTACATAGCTTCCTAAACTCTATTCGATATTTTGAACCTGTTCTTTAACCTTTTCAAGCAAACTCTTCATTTCTACAACCTCCATGGCAATCTTTGAATCGTTTGCCTTAGAACCAATGGTATTAATTTCTCGATTCATTTCTTGAACTAAGAAATCAAGCTTTCTGCCAATTGGTTCATTAAGCTGAAGGATTTTATAGAACTGTTCGATATGGCTTTCTAGCCTCGTAAGCTCTTCATTTATATCAGCCTTATCAGCAAAGATTGCTACTTCCGTTAATATCCGAGTTTCCTCTAGTTGGCCACCTATGAATTCGTCCATTTTCTTCGTAAGCCTATCGCGATACTGCTCAACCACAATAGGAGCAAATTGCTTAACTTGCTGGGTTCGAGCTTCTAGACGTTCAATATTCCCTTTCACATCTAATTCAAGAGCTTTCCCTTCACGAATTCGCATTTGTACAAGTTCATCAATAGCTAGTGATAGTGCTTGTAAAACAAGGGATTCAATAAATTCATTTTCTGTTTCTTTCTCTTCAATTTGAATTAGCTCTAGTCTGTTAACCAATTCACTCAGTGTTACCTCACCCGAAAGACCGTATTTATCTTTAACCTCAGTTATGTAGCCGAAATATTGATCGAGAAGCTCCCAGTCAATCTTAACTCCTCGGTTGACAGCCGCTTGACCATCAAGCGTTACATAAACCTCAACTCTCCCTCTCTTTATATGGTTGGCGAGGCTTTTTTTTAAGTTGGCTTCAATCTTTAAAAGTTGGTTTGGCATGCGAATATGGAATTCACAAAAGCGATGGTTAACCGTTTTAATTTCTACCGTTACCCCAACCTGCTCTGCTTCCGCCTTGCCTCGACCAAAGCCGGTCATGCTTACGACCATCCAGAACACATCCATTCTCTTAGAGTCGTTTATTCCTATACTAGTAATTCCTCATTATGTATAACCTTCCAAGGTAAAAAAGAAAGGCAATAGAGAGATCTCTATTACCTTACGGATTATATCATATTCTTCTTTGTTTTACTTGCTAAAAATGATCCAGCTAGTAAAAAAGTCGGTAAAGAAGCCATTCCAATGATTAGCAACCAGTCCCTCGGAATAATGGAGACTGTATGGAAAATTGGCTGAAGCGGTGGGTAGTAGATGACCCCTAAAACAAGAACTAATGACGAAATAACGGCCCAAACAAGATACTTATTGCCAAAAGGATTGCGTGCAAAGATTGACTTTTCACTTCGGCAATCAAACACATGAATTAACTGTGCTAAAACTAGAGTTGCGAAGGCAATAGTTTGTGCATAGGCCAAATCATCAGGATTTCGGTAATAGATTGTCATAAACGCAATCAGCGTTGCTATCCCAATTAGGAATCCACGAGAAACAACCTTCCAACCTAAACCTCTTGCAAACACTCCTTCTTTCGGATGACGAGGCCCTCGTTTCATGACATCATCCTCTGGTTGGTCTAGTCCAAGTGCCATTGCTGGCAAACCATCTGTCACAAGGTTTACCCAAAGGATTTGAATGGGGACGAGTGGCAACGGCAATGCTAGAAGCATCGCAAACAACATGACCAGAATTTCACCAACGTTCGAAGCAAGAAGATATCGGATGAACTTTCGAATATTCTCGTAGATGTTTCTACCTTCTTTAATCGCAGCCTTAATCGTCGCAAAGTTATCATCCAATAAAACAAGTGAGGAAGCTTCTTTGGCAACATCCGTTCCGGTGATTCCCATGGCTACACCAATGTCAGCCGCCTTAATCGCAGGGGCATCATTTACGCCATCCCCTGTCATTGCCACAACATGTCCTTTATTTTGTAGAGCTTTTACAATCTTCAATTTATGTTCTGGTGAAACACGAGCAAAAACGGATACTTCCTCGACTACCTCTTCTAATTCTTCCACAGATAAACTAGATAGCGTAGCTCCATCCATTACACGACTCCCCTTTGTAAGGATGCCAAGCTCAGTCGCAATCGCCTTAGCTGTTATGAGGTGGTCGCCTGTGATCATCACTGTTTTAATTCCTGCATCACGGCATTCCTTGACGGCATTTCTAACTTCAGGTCTTGGCGGGTCGATCATCCCTTGAAGCCCAATAAAGGTTAAATCCCGTTCTGCTTCCTTCTCGCTTAGTACCACCGTATTAGCTGGTAGTGGTTTAAAGGCAATGGCAATCGTCCTTAAAGCCTTTTCGGCGAGACCATCAATCGAGACTTGTACCTTCTCCGACAGTTCTTTGGTTAAATGTTGCTGTCGGTCATCCCATAGAATCGAACGACTTAAGCCAATCAATACATCTGGAGCACCTTTTGTTACGACAAACTGACGACCATGTTTATCTTTGACGATGATGCTCATCATCTTACGCTGTGAGTCAAAAGGAAATTCATTTACAATCTCAAATTGGTTCTTCAGTAATCCTGAACGTGTTATTCCTGCTTTCATTGCTGCAACCAAGAGAGCACCTTCCGTCGGATCTCCATCTACGACATATTCCTGTTCTTTCTCAATGAGCTCCGCATGATTACATAACATTCCAAATGTCAGGAGCTGTTGAAGTGGTTTTACCGAATTAGGATTTACGGTTCTTTCCTCGGAGTAAAATTCTCCCCTTGGATTATAGCCAACACCATCAATTGTCCAAGTTTTCCCACCACTCCAAGCATGGGTAACAGTCATCTTATTTTGTGTTAACGTACCTGTTTTGTCTGAACAAATGACCGAGGCGCATCCCAGTGTTTCGACGGCTGGTAACTTACGAACAATGGCTTTTTGCTTAATCATCCTCTGCACACCAAGCGACAACGCAACAGTTACGATAGCTGGCAATCCTTCGGGAATCGCTGCCACAGCAAGGGATACCCCAGCAAGGAACATTGTATATAAGTCATGCCCCTGTAAGACCCCGACACCGACAACAAGTACAGTAAGGAACAACGCAACGGTAATCAGAATCTTCCCAAGCTGCTCAAGTCTTCGTTGGAGTGGGGTTTCCATTGTTTCTGCCGATTGAAGCAAACCAGCAATTTGGCCCATAGCTGTTTTCATCCCTGTGCCGACAACGACACCGACTCCGTTCCCTCTTGTTATGAGTGTTCCCATAAAGGCCATGTTTTCCATATCACCAATACCAGGATCCGCAATACTTAATTTACCTGTATACTTTGGCACTGGAACCGATTCTCCAGTCAAAGCAGATTCTTCAATTTCCAAGCTATTTGATTCAATCAATCTAACATCCGCACCAATTCGGTCACCCGAGGAAAATTTTATAATATCTCCTGGGACTACCTCCTTAGATAGGACTTTAACCCAACTTCCATCTCTTAACACCATCACCTGTGGTGCAGAAAGTTCCTTGAGCGCATCTAGTGATTTTTCTGCTTTTCGCTCCTGAAAGAAGCCCAGGAATGCATTGATTACTACAATTGCAATAATAGCAATCGCATCTACCACTTCTCCAAGAAGACCAGAAATCAAAGTGGCTCCCAGTAAAACTAAAACCATAAAATCCTTAAATTGATTAAAAAACAGAAGTAATGCGGAGGGTTTTTCCCCTTCCTCTAGTGCATTAAGCCCGTGCTGCTTTTGCCTATTCTTTACTTCCTTTTCTGTAAGTCCTTCTGTAAAATCAGTGTTTAGGACTTCTACAATCTCTTTCTCATTCATTTCATGGAACTTCATCGGGCCAACTCACTTCCCCTTTCAGCGACTGTTCATATCTGTCGTAATCTATAGTGAAAGCTTATTCAGCCCTGTCCAAAAAAATGCTATTATGATAGAGAAGAAAATGAAAAGGATGTTTTGCCGATGTCATTTGACGGATTATTTACCAGAGCCGTGACGAACGAACTGTCCACACTGTTAAAAGGTGGACGTGTGAATAAAATACACCAACCCTTCAAAAATGAAATCATCATGGTCATTCGAGCTGGTGGAGTCAACCACAAAGTCCTCCTTTCCGCTCATCCTAGCTATGCTAGGGTACAGTTAACAAACGACCAATATGATAATCCAAGTGAGCCACCAATGTTTTGCATGTTGCTAAGAAAACATCTTGAAGGCTATATCATTGAGGATATTCATCAAGTAGGGCTCGACAGAATGATCGTGTTTGAAGTAAAAGGGCGAAATGAAATTGGCGACCTTTCTTATAAACAACTTATCGTGGAAATTATGGGCCGACATAGCAATATCGTCCTTGTTGACAAAGGGCGAAATATGATTCTAGACAGCATTAAGCATGTTTCCTTTGCTGTTAACACACACCGGGCCATTCAACCTGGACAAGAATACATCATGCCTCCTGCTCAGGATAAGAAAAATCCATTTGAGATAGATGAGCAAGAAATTTTACGTCATATAGATTTCAATGCTGGTCTCCTGGATAAACAGCTTGTTCAGCATTTTGCAGGAATCTCTCCACTTATGGCTAAGGAAATCTTATATCAGGCAGGACTCGCGAATCGGTCAACCCTCCCGAAGGCCTTTTTAGCTTTAATGAATGATGTTAAAAAGCATCACTATCAGCCTGCTATTACTACCTTTAAGGGCAAGGAATTCTTTTACCTATTTCCGCTTAAGCACTTAAGTGAAGAAGCGCGCGTTTTTGAATCAACTGGGGAATTACTTGACCGGTACTATTTTGGAAAAGCAGAACGAGATCGCGTAAAACAACAATCCAACGACTTAGAGCGGTTTATTTTAAACGAAAAAGAAAAAAATGAGAAAAAGATTATAAAGCTTGAGCGCACTCTAGTAGAAGCTCAAAATGCAGATCAATACCAGCTGTATGGAGAATTATTAACGGCAAACCTTTATGCTGTCGAAAAAGGGATGAAAGAAGTTAGTGTTTTAAATTATTATTCTGAGGACAGTTCAAACATAACCATTCCGCTGGATGCGAGAAAAACACCTTCTGAAAATGCCCAAAAATATTTCACTCGATATCAAAAAGCCAAAAACGCCCTGAAAATTGTTGAGCAACAAATCATTCATGCAAGGGAAGAAGTCACCTATTTTGAAGGGCTGCAACAACAGGTTGAAGCCGCTTCCCCTAAGGACATCCAAGAAATTAGAGATGAATTGGTTGAAGGCGGGTATATTAGGCAAAGACAAAAGCGCGGGAATAAGAAAAATCAGGTAATGAAAGTCGTCCTTGAACGGTATACCTCATCAGATGGAACAGAAATTCTTGTTGGGAAAAATAACAAGCAAAATGACTATCTGACAAACAAGGCTGCCGCTCGAGATGATATTTGGTTGCATACAAAAGACATTCCAGGATCACATGTCGTGATACGGAGCAAAGAGCCTGCTGACAAAACCATTCTTGAAGCAGCAACCATTGCTGCTTATTATAGTAAAGCACGCAGCTCTAGCTCAGTGCCCGTTGATTTCACCAAGGTGCGGCATGTGAAAAAGCCTTCAGGCGCAAAACCTGGTTTTGTTATATATGAGCAACAACAAACGGTGTATGTAACACCAGATGAAGATCTTGTGCTGGCATTGAAGAATTAATAAGCCTTAACCTTATCAGCTAAAAAAAACTTACGCGGCATAACTAACACAATTGGTTAGTTGTGCCGTTTCCATTTGCTTTCAATAATGTTTAAATATGCATCTGGGTCCTGTTTAAACCGTCTCTGTTTTGTGTGCTCATATATTCTACTATCCCATTTTTTGGATTCCTTTTTATAAGCAGAATAGGTGGCACTCTTAATCTTTTGCAGTCCATCCTGCTCATTTTTAACATTTTCAACGAATACGATATTTTCGCCATGACGAACAATGTAACGATTCCAAGTTCGGCTACCTGTAATCCTACGATGCCTTACCTTTGTTCTTCTAAAGAAAAGTTCAAGATCATTATTTGTCCTTGGCAAGAGTGGGAAATCATAAAATGTAAAGAGACCTTTCCAAAATCCTTTACTATATCTCATCAGATTGTCCACAAAGGCTAAATCATCTTCACGGTTTAGTTCTTTTTCTATTTGGATCAAATATCTTCTCAACCTAGATTCAACCCAAGAACTTGATTTATTTTCAGAAGGTTCCATGATTGTGGCAATCCGTTTAAAACGTCGGTCCCATCGTTTTATGAGCTGATAATCCGTTTTATAGTTATCAACATTACTGACTATTCTGAACAACTTTTTAAGTAGAGGAGTCCCCTTTTTTATCCAGGCATTTTTCAATCGAGTCCTTGATTGATTTTGTTCGCTCAAAAACTCGGGTACCTGGCAATTCAAACGGTGGCTTTCCATCTTCCAAAAGGACGGATCGAATCGCTGCGACATAATCACTCGCGATTTCTTCTTCCAATCCTGAAGGTGATTCTTCTATTTTTCTTTCGATTTCTCGGATTCCCCTTAACTTCTTTTTGATGTTTGTCTTTAACTTTCGGTCCTTTTCTACCAATGGTTTCGCGATATCTTTGAAGTAATGGAACTGACAATATTGATAAGGAATGTCAGGTGCTATTTTCTCAATTGCTAAACGGATCGACTGTTGGCCATCACTGATAAAACCTATGATAGGGTATCCCCAATCAAGGATTGGTTGAATGATTCCAATCAATTCTTGAGAGGCGCTGCTCTTTAAATTGTGTGCTGCCAAAATGGTGCCACTTAAGACCTCTCGTATGACATACAATGTTTCATTTCCTTTTTCAGGTTGAACACCATCAATGGATAAGATAAGACCACCGTTTTGTTCAACCACTTCGTTCAGAGTATCTTTCATATTATCCTGAATTGCTGATCTAAGAAGTAAGGCGTATCGTTCGTACAGTTTTTGAACTTGCCTTTCAGATATTTTCACCTGCTTCTCAGACAGGATAGTGGCGATTTCCGAACGGGTTTTATGTTCTTTGAAGCGCAAGTGTCCAATGTGTGCAATGACATCCATGCCATAGGTGATGTGTTTCATACTAAGCCGTTCTGCTTCTGCAGAACGGTAAACAGTATTGTTTTCACAAGCGTTATTTTCACAGCGATAACCCAGATTGATAACTTTAAATTCCCCTTTTAGAGTAGAGATGGTTTTTCGCCAAACAGGATGACAATAAGTTAATTTCGTGCCGCAGTTAGGGCAATTTATAATTTCAGGACTATAATAGATAGACTCGATTGGATTTAACCGGTTTTTAGTACGCATAAATAAACACCAACCTATATAATTTATAAATCTATTATAACTCATTATCACTGTTGGTGTTGTTTATTCCGTGTAAGAAAAAAAAACAAAGTTTGAGAAAAGAGCCTACCAAAAAGACTTAGTTCTATTTTTCAGAACTAAGTCTTTTTGTTTTCCATTCGGGGGCTGTTTAGCCTATCCAGTAGGGACCTAGAGGTCAAACATGTATGCTAAACTCCAAATGTTTATTAGAGCAGTCGTAATGGACAATATTCTCCTTCATGCTTCTTCCAATGACCTTGAGAGTACTTCTCCCTTTCGGTATGCTAGAAATGTCCTTGAGAGTTTACCTTTGTGGTGGGTAATTTTGGTCATCATGAAAGCTTCATGGAGACCATTTTCGATTGTCAAACGACATTTTGGTCATCATGAAAGCTTCATGGAGACCGTTTTCGATTGTCAAACGACATTTTGGTCATCTTGAAAGCTTCATGGAGACCATTTTCGATTATCAAACTACATTTTGGCATCATGAAAGCTTCATGGAGACTATTTTCGATTGTCAAACGACATTTTGGTCATCATGAAAGCTTCATGGAGACCGATTTCGGTTATCAAACAACATTTTGGTCATCTTGAAAGCTTCATGGAGACCATTTTCGATTATCAAACGACATTTTGGTCATCATGAAAGCTTCATGGAGACCGATTTCGGTTATCAAACATCATTTTGGTCATCTTGAAAGCTTCATGGAGACCATTTTCGATTGTCAAACGACATTTTGGTCATCATGAAAGCTTCATGGAGACCATTTTCGATTGTCAAACGACATTTTGGTCATCATGAAAGCTTCATGGAGACTACCTGTCATGGACAAAACTTGCCTTCTTGATGCATCTCATTTCCTTGGGTGATTACTTCTTCTCTTTCACAAGTCCCCACTCTGCTGGGTTCTTACGCCAAGCTGCGAGGTTCGCTAAATCTTCTGCAGAAATTTCATCACGCTCACGCGCCACTTCCGCTAACGTTGTAAAGTTGGTTAATGAGTGGACTTCAACTCCGGCTTCACGAAGCAATTCTTCCCCTTTTTCAAGCTCATAGGTGAAAATGGCAACTGCTCCAAGAACCTCACAACCTGCTTCGCGTAACGCTTCCACTGCATTAATGACACTACCACCAGTAGAAATCAGGTCCTCAACTACAACGACCTTTTGACCTGGTTTCACTTTTCCCTCAATTTGATTTCCTTTCCCATGGCCTTTTGCTTTAGACCGAACATAGCACATTGGCAAGTACATTCTTTCGCTCACCCAAGCTGCATGTGGAATCCCAGCCGTAGCGGTCCCAGCCACAACTTCAGCCCTAGGAAAATGCTCCTCGATTAGTCCTTGCAACCCTTCAGCAATTTTCCCACGAACCTCCGGATAAGAAAGAGTAAGACGATTATCACAATAAATCGGGGATTGCAAACCTGATGACCAAGTGAATGGCTCATTTGGCTTTAATGATACAGCTCCAATTTCTAATAGGCTGCCTGCAATCTCTTTTTTCATAATAAAACACCTTCCCATTCTTGTTTGATTGATACGTAGCTTTCTATAGGGTTTTCGGCTAGAGTGATTGGTCGACCAACCACGATTGCGGAGACTCCCTGCTCCCTAGCAAATTGAGGAGTTGCTACACGTTTTTGATCACCGACGACATTTCCTGCTGGACGAATACCAGGACTAACGGTTAAGAAGTCTTTTCCAATACTTGAGAGAATCAATCCCGCCTCTTGAGCAGAGCAAACAACTCCATCAAGCCCCGCCTGTTTTGTAAGCTCTGCGTAGTGTAGAACGGACTCCTGAAGTGGAACTCCAATTAATTGCTCCGTTTGCATTTGGTTTTCTGATGTACTTGTAAGCTGAGTGACTGCGATACAATACGGCCGTTTCACACCGGCAATAATCCCAGATTCAAGTCCCTCGAGAGCTGCTTCCATCATTTCACGACCGCCTGCAGCATGGACATTCACCATATCTACTCCAAGCCTTGCTAAACTTTTCATTCCACCTTTTACAGTGTTCGGAATATCATGAAGCTTCAAATCCAGGAAAATATCATGACCAGCTTCTTTAATAGATTGAACAATGGCAGGACCTTCAGCATAGAACAGTTCCATCCCTACTTTTACCATTAACTTTTCGTGTTTAAAAGGCTGCAAGAAATTTACGACTTGCTGTTTATCTGAGAAATCAAGCGCGATGATAAGCGAGTTTTTCATGTTTCTTCCAGCTCCTTCCTGTACATTCAGAAATATGGTCGAATCCTAGCTTTTCTAGTAGTACCGGAAGCTCCTCGATGATGGTCGGACAAACAAATGGGTCAACAAAGTTCTGTGTACCAACAGCAACTGCACTTGCTCCTGCATAAAAGAATTCGATGACATCTTCCGCTGATTGAATGCCACCCATCCCAATAATCGGTAAATCCACTTGTTGACTGACTTCATAAATCATGCGAAGAGCCACAGGCTTTACAGCTGCGCCAGATAGTCCACCTGTACGGTTGGAAAGAATCGGTTTCGCTGATTGAAGGTCTATTCTCATCCCAACTAAGGTGTTAATCATGGTCAATCCGTCCGCACCGCCAGTTTCCACAGCTTTGGCAATTTTAACAATATCAGTGACATTCGGTGAAAGCTTTACATAAACCGGTACTTTGGAGACAGCTTTTACTTTTTTCGTTAACTCCTTCGCCATTTCTGGATCCGTACCGAAAGCAATTCCGCCTGTTTTCACGTTCGGGCAAGAAATATTCAATTCTAGCGCATGCACATTCGGAGCTTGAGAAATTCGCTCAGCCACTCGTACATAGTCTTCCTCCGTGGAGCCAGCCACATTGGCAATAATCGGCACATCAAACCTTTCTAACCAAGGAAGCTCTTCCGTCACGACCTTTTCAAGACCAGGATTTTGCAAACCAATCGCATTCAGCATTCCGCCTGGTGTTTCCGCTACACGAGGTGTTGGATTTCCAAAACGAGGCTCTGGTGTGGTTGCCTTGACCATAATCGAGCCAAGCACATTTAAATCAAATAATTGACTGTATTCTTTCCCGAATCCAAAGCAACCTGAAGCAGGCATTACTGGATTTTTCAAAGATAAACCAGGTAGCTCTACTGTTAATGATCTCATATCGCCACCTCCCCAGCACGGAAGACCGGTCCGTCGCTGCAAACTTTTTTATAAGTATGACCATCTGGATCATCCTTCACATGGCATACACAAGCGAAACATGCACCAATTCCGCAGCCCATTCGCTCTTCTAATGAAAGATATACTTTTGGCGCATAGGAAGCCGTCTCAATGGCTCTTAGCATCGGCGTTGGCCCGCAAGAATAGAGGATATCCCCACTAATATTCTGGGTACTAATTACGTCCGTTACAAAACCTTTTGTTCCATATGAACCGTCCGCTGTTGCAATATAGGTCTCACCTAATTCAGAAAACCTAGACTCATAGAAAACAGCACTTTCATTTTGGAAGCCGAGGATACTGATAACCTTTACCCCTTTATTCACTAGCTGTTTGGCTAATTCATAAAGTGGAGGAACCCCAATTCCTCCGCCGACAAGAATGGCGGTTGCGCCGGTTCCTGCC
Source organism: Mesobacillus maritimus (assembly GCF_044803185.1). Lineage (GTDB taxonomy): Bacteria > Bacillota > Bacilli > Bacillales > Cytobacillaceae > Mesobacillus_B > Mesobacillus_B maritimus_B. The sequence goes on along the minus strand of NZ_CP085225.1, from coordinate 988,640 downwards.
TGTTCAACAGGGAAGCCGTGGCCTAGTGGCCCTAAAACATCAATAAGCTCCCCCTGCTTCTTCTCAGCAAGAAGGGAGGTTCCCCTCCCCTGCTTACGGTAAATAATCGTGAATTCATTTTGTTCTTTATTTATAGACGCAATCGATATGGGTCTTCTAAGCATTGGATCAAGGCCACTCGAGACCTTTATATGGACGAATTGACCTGGTTCATTCATTTCCTCAACCATAGAACCTGATAGTGTTAGTTCGTAGATGGAGTCTGCAATAGGAAAATGGCTGACTACCTCACAAAGTTCTTTTTTCATACTAAAACACCATCTTTTCTAGAAGCCGGAGAAATAAGTGCTCCTGCAGAGAAGGTCATAGATTCTAAGACTCTTAAAATTGCTTCTGCAGTATCAAGGGAAGTAAGACATGGTACACCATTCTCCACAGATTCTCTACGAATTTTGAAGCCGTCTCGTTCTGGCTGTTTCCCTCTCGTCAATGTGTTTATGACAAGTTGTGCTTTTCCTCCACGGATTTGGTCAATTAAATCAGGCCCTTCAGAACCAATCTTCCCGACCGTTTTCACTTTGACACCAGCTGATTCTAGGTAACTTGCTGTCCCGCTCGTCGCTACAAGCTGGTAGCCAATATCTGCAAAACGTTTTGCCAAAGACAACGCTTCTTCCTTATCTTTATCAGCAATGGTTAGAAGCACAGTGCCATATTCTTTAAACTTCATTCCGGCAGCAATCATTCCCTTATATAGAGCCTTTTCAAGGGTAATGTCTTTCCCCATTACCTCTCCAGTTGATTTCATTTCAGGTCCTAAGGTAATATCCACTCTTCTTAGTTTCTCGAACGAAAACACAGGTACCTTAACATAGACTCCTTCTTGCTCAGGTACAAGGCCCGTTTCATAGCCTTGTTGTTGTAGCGTTTGACCTAAAATTACTTTTGTGGCAATGCTTGCCATTGGAACATGGGTAATCTTACTCAAGAAAGGAACGGTCCTGCTTGAGCGAGGATTCACTTCTAGAACAAATACTTCCCCTTTTGATACAACAAACTGAATGTTGAGAAGCCCGACAATGTTCAACCCTTTTGCCAGTCTCTTCGTATAGTCGATTAACTTTGTCTTTACTTCAGCAGTTAAACTTTGTGGTGGATACACCGCAATGGAATCCCCAGAGTGAACACCTGCACGCTCGATATGTTCCATGATTCCTGGGATAACAACTGTTTCCCCGTCACAAATGGCATCAACTTCGATTTCTTTTCCAGTTAAATAGCGGTCTACGAGAACGGGATGTTCAGGATTCACTTTCACAGCATTTTCCATATAGTGGAGAAGCTCTTCTTCCTTATAGACAATTTCCATTGCGCGGCCGCCCAGCACGTAGGATGGACGAACAAGAACTGGATAGCCAATTTCTGTCGCTATTAAAACTGCCTGCTCAACAGACATAGCCGTTTTCCCCATTGGCTGTGGGATATCAAGTTCAAGCATTGCCTGCTCAAACTTATCACGGTTTTCAGCACGATCTACAGCTTCTAGGGATGTACCTAAAATCTGAACCCCTAAGTCCGATAGCCCCTCCGCAAGGTTAATCGCGGTCTGTCCGCCAAACTGGACAACGACACCTTTTGGCTGTTCGAGGTCGACAATATTCATGACATCTTCTACAGTCAGTGGTTCAAAATAAAGCTTGTCAGAAATGCTGAAATCAGTTGATACGGTCTCTGGATTATTGTTGATAATAATGGCTTCATAACCCGCTTCTTTAATGGCCTTTACACAATGGACAGTCGCGTAGTCGAACTCAACCCCTTGACCAATTCGGATTGGTCCCGATCCAAGAACGATTACACTTTCACGATCTGTTTTAATTGATTCATTTTCTTCTTCATACGTGCTATAGAAATAAGGGGTTTGTGATTCAAACTCTGCCGCACACGTGTCGACCATTTTAAACACCGGAATGATTTCTGTACTTTTTCTCCATTGATAAACCGTCTTTTCATCAGAACTCCAAATGGTTGCAAGTGCTTTATCAGAAAAACCTAATTCTTTCGCTTTTCTTCCGATTTCAGCCTCAAATGGTTGTTGCTTCAAGTTCTCTTCAAATTGAATCATTTTATTTAATTTATGAAGGAACCAAAGGTCAATCTTGCTCCATTCATGAATGGTTTCAATCGTTACGCCGCGCCGAAGAGCTTCACTGATATAAAATAAGCGCTCGTCACCAGCTTTACGAATTCTTTTTTCAATTAGATTATCATTGAAATTGACATTGTCCTTCAACTCAAAGTGGTAAATGCCAGCCTCAAGTGAACGGATTGCTTTTAATAGCGATTCTTCAAATGTCCGGCCAATCGCCATTACTTCTCCTGTTGCCTTCATTTGCGTGCCCAGCTTTCGGTTCGCAGATTCAAACTTGTCAAACGGCCAGCGTGGAATTTTTGTCACGATATAGTCGAGGGCAGGTTCGAAACAAGCATAAGAGCTTCCAGTTACAGGGTTAATCATTTCATCAAGTGTAAGTCCCACGGCAATTTTTGCTGCTAACTTCGCGATTGGATATCCTGTTGCCTTTGAAGCTAGCGCTGAGGAACGGCTTACCCTCGGATTTACTTCAATCACGTAGTAGTTAAAGCTATCCGGATCGAGTGCAAGCTGAACATTACAGCCGCCTTCAATCTTTAGTGCACGGATAATTTTTAAAGACGCATTACGTAGCAGTTGATATTCGCGGTCACTCAAAGTCTGACTCGGCGCGACAACAATAGAGTCTCCCGTATGAATCCCAACTGGGTCAAAGTTTTCCATATTACAGACGACAATCGCATTGTCGTTTGCATCGCGCATGACTTCATATTCGATTTCTTTATACCCAGCAATACTCTTTTCAAGCAGGCATTGAGTAACAGGACTGTATTTCAACCCACTTGTTACGATTTCAATAAGTTCTTCCTCGTTGCTACAAATCCCGCCTCCTGTACCTCCAAGCGTATAGGCAGGGCGCACAATAACTGGATAGCCTACTTGTTCAACAAAACGATAGGCCTCTTCAAGATTATGAATTATTTCACTCTCTGGAACTGGCTGTCCTAATTCGTTCATTAGATTACGGAAAAGTTCACGGTCCTCTGCTTGCTCAATCGCTTCAAGCTTCGTACCAAGGATTTCAACCTCACATTCTTCTAAAATCCCAGATCTTGCAAGTTCTACTGCCATATTCAAACCCGTTTGCCCCCCTAGTGTTGGCAATAAGGCATCTGGACGTTCTTTACGAATAATGCGACTAACAAATTCGAGTGTAATCGGTTCAATATAAACGACATCTGCAACTTCTGTATCTGTCATAATCGTTGCCGGATTTGAGTTCACTAGAATCACTTTGTAGCCTTCTTCTCTAAGGGCGATACAAGCTTGCGTTCCTGCATAATCAAATTCCGCAGCCTGACCAATGACAATTGGACCAGATCCGATGACTAGAATACTTTTGACGTCTTTACGCTTTGGCATAATTTGTATCCTCCTGTTTTACTGATTCTACTAAACTTAAAAACTCATCAAACAATCCATTTGCATCTTCCGGACCAGGTGAAGCCTCTGGGTGGTATTGAACGGTAAAAGCTGCTGCTTTTTTATGCTTAAGTCCTTCAACGGTTCCATCATTTAATGCGATATGCGTAATGACTAATTCAGTTCCAGCAATTGAGTTTTCTTCAACCGTATAACCGTGATTTTGTGAAGTAAGTGCTACTTTACCTGTCTTCAAATCTTTCACTGGGTGGTTCGAACCGCGGTGACCAAACTTCATTTTCTCTGTATCAGCTCCACAAGCTAAGGCGAATAGTTGATGCCCTAAACATATCCCGAACATTGGCACTTTTCCGAGTACTCCTTTGATCATGTCAATTGCTTCTGGAACATCCTTTGGATCCCCAGGTCCATTCGAAAGCATGATTCCATCTGGACTCAAAGCTAAGACTTCTTCCGCAGTTGTTTGATAAGGAACGACGACCACATCACAGCCACGGTCATTTAACTCACGAAGGATTCCGTGCTTCATTCCAAAATCAACAAGGACAATTCGATGCCCCCTTCCAGGACAAGGGAACGCACTCTTTGTTGAAACTTGCTTTACTTGGTCAGTACGTAGCTTAGTGGCCCGCAATTTTTCAACCATTTCCAATGGGTTCTCGTCTCCACTACAAATGGCCCCTCTTAGTGCCCCATGTTGACGAATGATTTTTGTCAATTTTCTCGTATCCACTCCGGAAATGCCAGGGATGTTTTTCATTTTCATATATTCATCAAGACTTAATTCACTTCTCCAATTAGAAGGGAAGTCTGCCACTTCTTTTACAACAAAAGCAGCAAAAGCTGGGTTAATTGATTCAAAATCATCTCTGTTTATTCCATAGTTCCCAACTAGAGGGTAGGTAAGCGTCACAATCTGACCACAGTAAGATGGGTCGGAAAGAATTTCTTGGTAACCTGTCATCCCCGTGTTAAACACCACTTCTCCAGTTACCATCTTTTCACTGCCAAAGCCTACCCCTTTAAATACCGTGCCATCTTCAAGAATTAACTGTCTCTTCATGCTGTTACCTCCTCTTTGCTCCAAACAATTTTACCGGAAGCTATCGTCATTACTGGCCATCCCTTGCAGTTCCAACCTGCAAACGGAGTGTTATTTCCTTTTGATAAAAATGTTGCCGGGTCAATCTTTTCTTCGTGAGTAAGATCCAAAAGAACTAAGTCTGCCATTTCGCCTACAGCTATTTTTCCATAAGGTAGACCAAATGCTTCTGCCGGTTTAACGGTTAAGAAATCAATCAATTGCTTTAGAGTCAGGATGCCTTTTTCAACCATTTCTGTATATAAAAGTGGAAAAGCTGTCTCGAGACCGACAATCCCAAAAGGAGCTAACTCAATCCCCTCCGCCTTTTCTTGACTAGTATGGGGAGCATGGTCAGTCGCAATGAAGTCGATCGTGCCGTCTAAAAGACCTTCAATTAAAGCTTGATGATCTTCCTTGCTTCGTAATGGAGGATTCATTTTAAAATTAGCGTCATTTCCTGTTATATGTTCTTCATTAAGTAATAAATGATGAGGAGTAAGCTCTGCTGTTACATGAATGCCATGGCGTTTCGCATCCCGAACTGTTCGAACCGACTCTTTTGTACTGATGTGGCAAACATGATAATGACAATCTGCTGCTTCAGCAAGAAGTACGTCCCGCGCAATATGTACACTTTCACATGCGGAAGGGATTCCATTAATACCTAATTCTGCTGATTTCTTTCCTTCATGGAGAGAGCCTTGATTGATTAAAGTGTTGTCTTCGCAGTGTGCTACGATGGCCATATCTAATGCCGCTGCCTTCTTCATCGCTTTTAGCATCATTCCAGCTTCTTGGATTCCTACACCATCATCAGTAAAAGCAAATGCACCTGCTTCTTTCAACCCTTCAAAATCCGTTAATTCCTGCCCTAATTCTCGAACCGTAATGGAGGCATATGGCAGAACCCTTACTGCTGCGGTTTCCTTGATTCTCTCCTGAATCTTTTCAAGCTGTTCTTTAGAATCAGGAACCGGTCTAGTATTAGGCATCGCTGCAACGGTTGTAAAACCACCTTTTGCTGCTGCCATCGTTCCGGTGGCAATTGTTTCTTTCTTTTCGCCTCCTGGTTCACGGAGATGAACATGAAGGTCTACAAAACCTGGTGCAATAATTTTTCCGTTTGCATCAATCGTTTCATCTGCAGTTTCGGTAATTTCGTCATTGATTTCTTTGATTTTTCCATCCGCTATATAAAGCTCAGCTTTTCTTAATTCCCCTTCATTAGTTAGCAACAGACCATTTTTGATGATGATTGACATGGTTAACTCCCCCTTGAATGATTGATCTCTTTAAAACAGCCATCCGAACATAAACTCCATTTTCCATTTGTTGAAAGATTCTCGACCGCTCACACTCTACCAAACAATCAGCAATTTCAACATCCCGATTGACTGGTGCAGGATGCATAATGATACTTCTAGGTTTCATTCTTCTTTCTCGTTCAACAGTCAAGCCAAAGGCTTGGTGGTACTGACCAGAAAAATCGCGCCCTCCGTTTTCGTGGCGCTCATGTTGGATACGTAACAACATCACAACATCTGCAGTTTCCATTGCCTCATCGACAGGCTGATAACGCCCATATTTCAGTAAGTTCTCATCGAACCATTCTTCTGGTCCAGAAAATACCACTTCTGCTCCCAATCTTTGCAAGACATCGGCATTTGACCTTGCTACCCGGCTATGTCGAAGATCACCGATGATGGCCACCTTAAGTTCGCGAAAGTGTCCGAACTCAGATTTTATCGTATATAAATCTAGAAGAGATTGAGTCGGATGATGTCCACAGCCATCTCCCGCATTTAAAATCGGAATATTAATTTTCCCTACTAATTCATCAAAATATTGATCCTCATGATGGCGAATAACCACGGCATCAAGTCCAATTGCCTCTAGTGTTCGCACCGTATCATAAAGGGTTTCTCCCTTTTGAACACTTGATGTTTCGGTTTCAAAGGGGATTACATCTAATCCAAGCTTTCTCTCGGCCATGTAAAAACTAGACTTTGTACGAGTACTAGGTTCAAAGAATAAATTAGCTACAAATGTTTGTTTCTTTGGTTGCCATATCTCTCCTGTTGAGAACCTCTGTGCATCCTCTAGGATGTCATTGATTTCCTCAATGGTTAATGCTGTCGTAGTTAACAAATGGTTCATTCGTAAAAGCCCCCTTTGGTTAAAATATCTAATCTCATCCCTTATTGCTTCTGACTTTCTAAAAAGGCTCTGTTTCACATGAATGTTGATTTCCGCTCCAGGCACTTCGCTTTCCGCGGGCGTGCCGGGGAGCCTCCTCGGCGCTTTGAGCGCCTGGGGGGGCTCCCCTGCCCCGTACTCCCGCAGGAGTCTTCGTGCCTTCCGCTCCAATCAACGTGTGAAAAATCAACAATGTACCTTTACCATAGCCTTCTAAAAAAAACACCCTGAACAAGGTCAGGGTGTTTAAGGGATAGCTAGCCATGTAAAAGATACACTCTTTTACAGTTAAATAGAGCTAACTCATTTACCCACCCTTGCAAATCTCTCTGGACTTCATTAAAAGGTGTTATAGTTTTAGTTGTTTTCAAACTCTTCGTCAGTTACTTTTTCTCTTCCTGGTAACACTATATTTAGAATGACCCCGATAATTGCTGCAAGTGCCATCCCCTCGATAGAAAATGCTTCTGTTACCTTTAATGCGGCCCCACCGATCCCAATAACTAAGATGACGGATGAAATGACCAAGTTTCTATTATTCCCAAAATCGATATTCTGTTCAACCAACATCCGTAATCCACTAGAGGCAATGATTCCGAATAAAAGGATGGAGATTCCTCCAAGTACAGCCGTTGGTATCGTCTGGATTAATGCCATCGCCTTTCCGATAAAGGAGAATAGAATCGCAATCACAGCTGCACCTAAGATGACATATACTGAGTAAACTCTGGTAATTGCGAGAACACCGATGTTTTCACCATAAGTTGTTTTTGGTGGTCCACCCATAAATGCACTGATAAAAGTTCCTAACCCATCTGCTAAAATCGAACGGTGAAGCCCTGGATCTTTAATATAATTTCTGTTCACGATTCTTCCTAGTACTAATTGGTGACCAATATGCTCGGATATTGTTACGAAAACAATCGGCACCATTGCTAGTAAAATGGTTGAGGTAATATTAAACTCATAATGAATGCCTGGAATTAAGAACTCTGGCATCGCAAACCACTTAGCTTCATTGACAGCAGTGAAGTCGACGATTCCGATTAAACTAGAGTAGATATAACCAATAATTAATCCTAACAGGACAGGCATAGCACTTAAGATATTTTTGAAATAAACCGTAAAGATGATTGCTGAGAATAAAGTAACCAGTGCTGCGGAGAAATGCAAGAAATTATACTCTCCATTAACATTCATAGCCATGTCAACTGCTGTTCCCGCAAGGCCTAAACCTATAACCATAATGACCGGTGCGACTACTATTGGCGGTAAAAGCCGCATTAGCCATTTGTACCCCGCTTTCCAGATGATTAATGATACAATTCCGTACGTAATCCCTACTGCGATTGCCCCAATCATCGCATTTCCCGGGTTTTCTCCCCCATTTGATGCGATGATAATCGGTGCGATAAAGGCAAAGGATGAACCTAGATATGCTGGCACTTTAAATTGAGTAATGAAGAGGAAGATGATGGTGGCAATTCCGCTTGTTAAAAGCGCAATTGCGGGACTTAATCCGACTAATTTCGGTACTAATATCGTTGCCCCAAACATAGCGAACATATGCTGAAAGCTTAAGGTGATCCATTGTGGAATCGTTGGTTTATCTAAAATATCTAAAACTGGTCTCGTCATTGGTTTCACATCTCCCTGGTGTAGTAAAAGACCCTCTTTAGTTTACACAAAGAGGGTTTAAGGAAATTGTAAAATGGTTTATTTTACTTTATCCCCTTACAAGCCTCTCTGGACTTTTCTTAAAAGGTATCATTATTTTTCATGAATACTGACTCTGTCGTTTTCATCTACTTCTGTTAATTCTACAACAATCTTTTCTGAGCTTGAAGTTGGGATGTTTTTCCCAACATAATCCGCTCTTACTGGCAGTTCGCGATGCCCTCTGTCTACTAAGACGGCTAACTGCACCGAAGAAGGTCTGCCAATGTCTACTAATGCATCTAGTGCTGCCCTAACCGTTCTACCTGTGTAGAGAACGTCATCTACCAAAATTACTTTTTGATTCGTAATGACGTAAGGAATATCGGAGCCCTTTACTAATGGTTCTTGATCGTCTGTTTTCTTCGTCAAGTCATCACGATAAAGGGTAATGTCTAGCTCACCTACTGCAATTTCTTTCCCTTCTATTTGTTGAATTCGCTCAGCAAGGCGTTCTGCTAAATAAATTCCTCTAGTACGGATCCCCACTAATATACAGCCTTCAATCCCTTTATTTTTCTCGATAATCTCGTGTGCAATCCTTGTTAAGGCTCTGCGAATTGCTTGTTCATCTAGTACTACTGCTTTTTGTGACAAATTCCTACACCCTTTCCATCCTTTTTTAGAACGGTCAAAAACAAAAAATCCTCTCACCTAAGGTGAGAGGATAAACGAATGCGTTTAAAAGTGCAAGCGGGTGCTACCCAACTTACGTTCCGTTCCTTCTCAGCCTCACGGGACTGTCTTAAAGGTCTTATTCAACTAAGCTAATCTTATTAGATGCTCCTCGAATTGTCAACGATTATTTCTTAAATCATCTAGTAGATTCTCGAAATAATCTGGTAGTGGCGCTTCAAATTCCAGGTATTGGCCAGTCCGTGGATGCTCAAACCCTAAGATTCCAGCGTGAAGAGCCTGTCCCCCTAAATCAAGGGTCTTCCTTGGACCATATTTCGGATCCCCTACAAGCGGATATCCAATATATTTCATATGGACACGGATTTGATGAGTTCTCCCAGTTTCAAGCTTACATTCAACAAATGAAAAATCTTTAAACCGTTCCAGAACATTAAAATGAGTAACCGCATGCTTGCCGTTATCAACGACAGCCATACTTTGCCTGTCCTTTTGATCTCTTCCTAGAGGTGCTTCAATGGTGCCATAATCATGTGGAATAACACCATGAACAATTGCCCGATACTTACGCGTCACCGTTTTAGCCACAAGCTGATTCACAAGGCTTTCGTGAGCTAGGTCATTTTTCGCAACCATTAATAGCCCTGATGTGTCCATGTCAATCCGATGAACAATTCCAGGTCTTAACACACCATTAATCCCAGATAAATCCTTACAATGAGCCATTAAACCATTTACAAGGGTACCTGTAAGATGCCCTGGCGCAGGATGAACAACCATTCCCTTTGGTTTATTCACGACTAAAACATCAGCATCTTCATAATAAATATCGAGATCCATTTCTTCGGGGATCACATTCAGTTCTTCCAGGTCCGGAATCTCGATTCCAATCACATCGTTCAAACTACATTTATAATTCGGTTTTACCGGCTTTCCATTTACGACCACTAAGCCATCCTTTATCCATTGCTGAACCTGACTACGTGACCATTCTGCATCCATCGTCGACACAGCTTTATCGATCCGGTCTCCTACTAGACTTTCCTCAATGACTTTTTCCAGTTTTTCCATCTTGGTTCTTTTTCGCCTCTCTCTCTTCCCTTAACATATGAAGCATAATCAATCCAACGCCGATAACAAGAGCAGAGTCAGCGACATTGAAGATAGGGAAATCGTATGTGAAAATATACGTGTTCACAAAATCAACCACTTCTTTCCGGAAGACACGGTCGATAAAGTTTCCCATTGCCCCACCCAGCATAAGGGCTATTGAAATTCCAAATAATTTGTTGTATTTGGCTTCTTTTTCGAGATAATAGACAAGGCCAATCATCACAATGACTGTAATGATATAGAAAAACCACATTTGTCCTTGCAATATCCCCCAAGCAGCCCCACGATTGCGATGAGATGTAATGTACAGTAAATTTTCGATTACTTGGATACTTTCACCCAGCTTCATATAATGCACAACCATCCACTTTGTCAGCTGGTCCAATAATATGATCAATAAAGCGATTATGTAATAAAACACAAAAGTAACCTCCAACTTAAATATGGATTACTTTTGCATTTTAGCACAACGCACGTAAAAACTACAGTGATACTTTTATTGATACTATGAATAGAGCGGTTTTCGGAGGTAAGCCTCCATCATTTTAATATCTTCTTCAGTCCTTGCTGTCGGAACCATTCCAATTAGTCCATCAGGCAGTAACTCACCTGACATTTCACATCGTCCAAAATCTCCAGCTTCCATCTTCGCTAACGCTCGTTCCACATCATCAAGCTCCGCTTTGATATAGAGAAGGATTTGGCTGTTTTTATCTGCGTTTTGTAAACGATTCAGCAGTTCCTCCTTGGTGTGACGGAGCTCTTCATAGATAAAATGATATCGCTTCATATATATCACTGCCTCCGTTCCTGTTTACAAGCTATTATTACCCGTTCTAATCCATTGACTCGGATAAACTTTTGACAAGCAGAACAAGAATTGTCGGAGAAGGAAAATTTTATAAAATGAAGGTTCTCTGTATGAATAAAAAAATTCGCTTTCCACCTCTTTTCCGACGTGATAAACCGTAGATACTCTTGTTATTATAGTAAGCCTTAACCGTTTATCTGTGACAGACTATTTTTCCCAATAAAATTAAGCAGAAGCACCTGAAACATCCAATGTTACCGTTTCTCTGATTTCCTTGCTGTTTGGTCACATTGAACCATCCAATGTGACCGTTCCCTTGATTTCCTTTGCTGTTTGGTCACAATGAACCATCCAATGTGACCGTTTCTCTGTCTTCCTTTGCTGTTTGGTCACATTGAGCCCTCCAATGTGACCGTTTCCCTGATTTCCTTTGATGTTTGGTCACATTGAGCCCTCCAATGTGACCGTTCCCCTGATTTCCTTTGATGTTTGGTCACATTGAACCATCCAATGTGACCGTTCCCCTGATTTCCTTTGATGTTTGGTCACATTGAGCCCTACAGACCGTTTTTCTGAATTCCTTTGTGCTGTTTGGCACATTTTTAACGATAAAAAAGTGCCCCTATTTGGGACACTTTTCTTTTCTTTAGTTATTTCCATAATGTTCTTTTACAACACTGGCACATCTTGGGCATACAGTAGGATATTCCTCTACTTTGCCAACTTCTGGTGTGACAACCCAGCAGCGTTCACATGTTTCACCTTCTGCCTTTGTAACCACAATGGCAGCTTGCTCAAGCTTGATGGATTTTTCTGGTGCATCATTATAACCACCTGCAACCTCAAAATCAGAGACGATGAATAGCTGAGCTAGATCCTCTTCAATAGAATGTAGGAGCTCTTGTGTCTTGCTATTCACATAAAGAGTCACTTTAGCTGTAAGTGATTTACCAATTACTTTTTCGTTTCTTGCTTCCTCTAGGGCTTTAAGAACTTCATCGCGAAGTTTTAAGAAAGCATTCCACTTTGTTTCCAACTGATCAGCATTATGAATTTCTTTGGCTTCAGGTAAATCTGTTAATTGAACACTTTCTTCAGATACAGCCGGAATGAACGACCAAACTTCATCTGCTGTATGTGGAAGAATTGGCGCAACTAGTTTTACAAGAGTCAAGAGACTTTCATGGAGTACAGTTTGAATCGCACGTCGGTCTGGATGATTTGTTGATTCAATATAAAGAATATCTTTAGCAAAATCAAGATAGAACGAACTTAAATCAAGCGTGCAGAAATTATTTACAGCGTGGTATACACCAGCAAATTCATAATTTTCATATGAATGATGAGTGTGCTTGATTAACTTATTCAATTTTACCAGCATAAACTGATCAACTTCACGCAAATCCTCAAATGCTACCGCATCTGTTTCTGGATTAAAATCAGCAAGGTTACCTAGTAAGAATCTAAACGTATTACGGATTTTCCGGTAAACTTCCGCAACCTGTTTTAAGATTGGATCTGATACGCGAACATCAGCTTGATAGTCCACAGAAGCAACCCAGAGACGAAGAATATCTGCTCCAAGCTGATTCATCACTTTCGCTGGAACAACGACATTTCCTAGTGATTTACTCATTTTTCTTCCGTCCCCATCAAGTACGAATCCGTGGCTCAAAATGCCTTTATACGGAGCTTTTCCTGTTACTGCTACTCCAGTAGATAAGGAAGAGTTAAACCAACCACGATATTGGTCAGAACCTTCAAGATAAAGGTCTGCAGGTCGTTCTAAATCATCACGCTCAAGAAGAACGGCTTGATGAGAAGAACCAGAATCAAACCATACATCCATGATATCTGTTTCTTTTGTAAACCCACCATTAGGACTTCCTGGATGTGTAAACCCTGCAGGCAACAAGTCCTTTGCATCCTTCTCAAACCAGATATTTGAACCTTGTTCTCTAAACAGGTCAGAAATATGGTTGATTGTTTCATCGGTGATAATTGGTTCGCCATTTTCCGCATAAAACACTGGAATTGGTACGCCCCATGCACGTTGTCTAGAAATACACCAGTCCCCACGGTCGCGAACCATGTTGTAAAGTCTTGTTTCACCCCAGGCAGGAACAAATTTTGTATCATTGATCGCCTGCAGGAGGTCCCCACGGAAATCTTTAATTGACGCAAACCATTGAGCTGTAGCTCTAAAAATAACTGGTTTTTTCGTTCTCCAGTCATGTGGGTAGGAGTGTGTCATGAAAGAAAGCTTTAGTAATTTTCCAGCTTCCTGAAGCTTTTCTGTGATTGGCTTGTTGGCTTCATCATAAAATAACCCTTCGAAACCTTCAGCCTCTGCTGTCATGCAGCCTTTATCATCCACCGGGCTTAAAACATCAAGACCATATTTTTGCCCAACTAAGAAGTCATCTTCCCCGTGCCCAGGAGCCGTGTGTACACAACCAGTACCAGCATCTGTTGTAACATGCTCACCTAGCATAACAAGAGAATCTCTACCATAAAGCGGATGCTCTGCAACCACCTTCTCCAACTCTTTCCCTTGAACCTTTTGAACAACAGAAGGATTTTCCCAACCAATTTCTTGAGTAACTGTTTCTAGTAACGCTTCCGCAACTAAATATTTCTTGTCGCCAACAGCTACTACAACATAGGTTAATTCAGGGTGAACAGAAATTCCTAGGTTCGCTGGGATGGTCCATGGAGTTGTTGTCCAGATGACAATCTCAACATCTTCCGTCAAGACATTATTTCCAGTTTTCACCTTGAAGCCAACATAAATGGATGGTGACTTTTTATCTTTATACTCAATTTCTGCTTCAGCTAAAGCTGATTCACTAGATGGAGACCAGTATACCGGCTTCAAGCCTTTGTAGATATAGCCTTTTTTCGCCATCTCACCAAATACCTTGATTTGCTGTGCTTCATAAGCCGGTTTTAACGTAATATATGGATTTTCCCAATCACCGCGGACACCGAGTCTTTTGAATTGAGTACGTTGACTGTCAATCTGTTCGTAAGCATATTTTTCACAAAGCTTACGGAACTCGGCTACAGTCATTTCTTTTCTTTTCACACCCTTGTTTGTGAGTGCCTGCTCAATCGGAAGTCCATGCGTATCCCAACCTGGTACATATGGAGATGAAAAACCACTCATTGACTTATAGCGTACAATCATGTCCTTTAAAATTTTATTTAAGGCATGACCGATGTGGATATCCCCATTTGCGTATGGAGGTCCATCATGCAAAATAAAATGTGGGCGTCCTTCTGTCCGTTTCTGCACCATTTCATAAATGTTCATTTCTTCCCATTTTGCTTGTAAATCTGGCTCACGCTTCGGTAAGTTCCCACGCATTGGAAACTCAGTCTTCGGCATCAACAGTGTGTCTTTAAAATCCATCTTTCTTCCTCCTACTATTTTCCATTTTCCTAAAAATGACAAAAAAACCTTCTCATCCCTAGAAGGGACGAGAAGGTTTTCCCGCGGTACCACCCTATTAGACATCCTGAATACACAGACTGTCCGCTTTAGCATTCTTAACGTGAATGATTCGCCTACACTTAATAGCTCACTAGGAACGTTCAGCTTGGAACTATCGGGTGATTTTCCGAATTCTCCCTCATATCAGGCTTCCACCATCCCTGATTCGCTGGATATTGAGTAATGAAGAACTCGTACTGTCCCTGTCATTGTTTCGATCATGAAATGTACTTTTAAGAAATTATATATAACTAAACCAAGAGCGTCAAGCTAGTGAATCTTCTTCTTCCTTAACCGCGGACTTTAGTTCTGTCGAATCAAGCTCGTATTCGAGCAAATGATCCCAATCGTCATTACTAAGCATATCTAGCTGTGCTTCAATTAACATTTTAAAGCGGTTTCTAAATACTTTGGATTGCTTTTTTAGTTCTTCAATTTCAAGTGCAATCTTACGTGCCTTAGACAGCGATTCATTAATTATACGATCGGCATTTTTTTCTGCTTCCTTAATAATTAATTTCGCTTCCTTTTGGGCATTTCGCTTAACTTCTTCGCCGGCTTCTTGAGCAATAACAATCGACTTATTCAAAGTTTCCTCAATTGTTGTGAAGTGGCCAAGACGTGAATTCATATCGCCAAGCTTTTCTTCAAGCTCTTTTTTCTCACGAATAATCATTTCATAATCTTTTATCACTTGATCGAGGAATTCATTGACTTCATCCTCATCATAACCTCGGAAACCTTTGCTAAACTCTTTATTGTGTATATCTAACGGCGTTAAAGGCATGACGCCACCTCCTATTTTGTATATAAACTAGTATGTATAGAGGATAATTCGACAGGATAACAAAAATTCCTGCTAATTTCTACTATATCCTTATTTTTGTTTGCCGGCAATAATCCGCCATTTATCTTTTTTTGTTTTTCCTTCAATTGTCACAATCTTCGTCCGCCCTAATCCACGAACAGAAATGACATCTCCTTCGCCACATTCAAACGCTGGGTTTTCAATTGCCGTCCAATTGACTTTCACTACACCCTGTTGAATATAAATTTGAGATTTTTGCCTCGAGATATTGTATATCGCTGACATAAGGGTATCGAGGCGTAAAGAGGAAGCTGTAGTAGAAACCTCACGCCAATTTACTTCTGGTTGTATGGCATTCTCTAATGCTACCTCCTTAAGAGTGATACCTGCTCTCCCTACACTTTCGAGTTGAAGCCGAACGTAATCGGAAACTTCTGCAGCAGCAAAAAACTGAACCTGATCTTCTTTTAACAATATGTCACCGAATTTCCCGCGTTTTAATCCTAACCCCATGAGACTACCAAGAACCTGACGATGTTCAATCGTAACAAATTTTTTCGCATATTCTAGCTCAAACAAGCTGATTTGAAACTCTTCCTGACTGGCTTCAAAATAATCTGGGTAAATCAAAGCTCTTTGACGTTCCGTCGTTTCTGCTCCACCGAAAAGAGAGCATTTTACCTCTCTTGCTCCAATAATCGTTTTAACAATCTGTTGTTCTCGAGGATCGAGAAAATCCGTTAATTTTGGGGCGTATGTCTGCTCCACATATTCACGCCAGCCAATCACTTGGTCAATGAAATCCCGTTCTTCAGGACGAAAATGTTGATAGATATTCATCGAAATTTCTCCTTTTTAAAACAAAAAGGGTCTACAAGAGACCCTTGAATTAGAACCATCCAAAAAGCTGGATAAGTCCACTTCTTGCAAAATTTAATACTAAAAAAGCAACGATTGGCGAGATATCAATCATGCCAAGCGGTGGAATAAACTTCCGAAAAGGTTCTAAATACGGTTCACAAATACGGGATAGAAATTGGCCAATTGCCGATTCTCGTGCATTCGGAAACCATGACATAAAGATATAAATAATTAACGCCCATTGATATAGGGAGAGTAATTGAAGAATAATCCCTAGTAGAAAATCCATTAAACCCTACCACCTCGATTCTTGTAAATCCCGTTCATGCAAAAGCTCAGATATATTCCCTGATACTTCTACATTGTCCGGTGTACACAAAATTATATTCGCTCCTATTTTTTGAATATCTCCACCAATTGCATAAACAGTGCCACTTAGAAAGTCAACAATTCGTCTAGCTTGATCTTGTTCAATACGCTGAAGATTCACCACAACGGCACGCCTGTTTTTTAAATGGTCTGCAATATCCTGTGCCTCTGCATATACCCTTGGCTCCAATAAGATCACTTTGGACGACTTTTGTACACTCTGAAGACTAACGACATTTTGTTTCTGAGTCGGCTGTTTCACTTGTTGTTGTTGTTTACCCTGTTCCTGGTTTTCTTCAATCATGTCCTCTTCTTTATAGTCATATTCATCTTCAAGAAAGAAATAGTTCTTGAATTTTGACTTTAGACTCATCACTACACCTCCGATTCTTCACCTACTAATGCGGTGCCAATCCTTACTATAGTAGCCCCTTCTTCAATTGCAATTTGATAATCATTGGACATTCCCATTGAAAGTTCACGGCAAGGTGCATAATCTAGGTGTAATTGTTGAACTTCCTGTTGCAGTGTTCTCAATTTCCGAAAACATCTACGTAGCTCGGCCTCATCATCTGTATAAGGGGCCATCGTCATTAGGCCTTCTACCTGAATATGTTCAAACTGCTGTAATTCCTTAATAAAATCAAGCACTGTTTCAGGCTCCATACCATGTTTCGATTCTTCCCCTGAAACATTGACCTGTACAAAGCATTTTACCTTATGATTTGCCCGTTTATCTACTTCTTTTGCCAAAGATAACCTGTCCAATGAATGAAGATAATGAATTTTATCAATTACATTTTTCACTTTACGTGTTTGCATGGATCCAATATAGTGCCAGGTAGGCTTGTCTCCTAAATGATCCCACTTATTCAAGAGTCCTTCATCACGATTTTCTCCCAAATGGAGAATACCTGCATCCACTGCTTCTTGGGCTCTTTCTACACTTACATATTTAGTAACGGCAATAATGGTTACCTCTTCTGGGCTCCGACCTGAGCGTTTACAGGCATCTTCTATGTTAGAGCGAATATGTTTAAGGTTTTCTATAACTCTCATTTAGGAATGAAGCTCCTCCTTCCATCCAATAAAAGCAAGCATCCGACCTGTTTTCCCTTGGTCCCCACGATGCGAATAGAAATAATCACTATCACAGCTAGTACAATAGGATGTTACGGAAATATTCACTTGCTGTACACCAGCTTTTAAAAGAATTTGTTTATTAAGTTCCTTCAAGTCAAGTGAATATTGAACAGTGTTAATTTGATTATATGGTTTTTTTTCGACACCTTCTAGTCCTTTTTCAACTAATTTGATAACTCGCTCATCTACAATATAACATTTTTTGCATATAGAGGGACCAATTATCACAGAAATTGCCGATAGATGACTACCGTTTTGGACAAAAACAGACACCATTTCTTTTGCAATCCCACCAACGCTTCCTTTCCAGCCTGCATGGACCACACCTATAAAACCTTTTTCCTTGTCGATAAAATAGATTGGAACACAATCGGCAAAGCAAAGGGTTAGCATTACCCCTCTATCATCTGTAAAGAAACCGTCTGTTCTTAGAAATGATGTTTCATACCGATCAGAGCCTTTACCCCTATCTGCTTTTGTTACCTTTTGCACTCTGACTTCATGGGTTTGTTCCGCGCCAATCCAACACTCTAGTGGAAACGCTATTTCTTGTGATAGCAATTCACGATTTTTCAGAACAGATAATGAATCATCTCCGACATGGAAGCCAAAGTTTAGTCCTGAGAAATCTCCTTGACTAACACCACCATTTTTCGTAGAGAAACCCGCCAATAATCCAGAATTGTCGTTCATCCATGATTCAATGGCAAAATATTTTGGGCCTGTTATTTTGAATGGTTCCATTTTTCCCCTCACTATAAACAACCACCAAGAAGGGATTCCCCCCTCTGATGGAGTTTTACTAATAGTTTAGCATAAGTAGTACGTTAGCTTGAAACAATACGGTTATTCTGTTACTTCTTCTCCTTCTTTTGTTTCACCATAACCTTTATATCGTACAAGAATAACATCTTCGCCAATTTTTAAAATATTTTGCCACGGTATTATAACCTCTTCATCTTTCCCAAAAAAACCGAGTACCCTCCCTACGCCCCCAATGATAACTGATTCAATTTTACCAGTATCAAGGTTGATTTCAATATCATCTATATTTCCTAGCCGTTTCCCATCTGAGACATTCACAACATCTTTTATTTGGAACTCTGAAACCTTTAACATCCTGATTCCTCCCTGCCCTCTCTTATTAAAATATATGAAAGCAAGGAGGTCATTCATGCTAGCTTTCCTTAATATAAAATAAAAAGCCGCCTAAAATGGCAGCCTTTTTCCCATATCGAAAACAGTTTGTTAGTTTTGGATATTTTTATTCATTTGTTTAATAGCAGCTTTTTCGAGCCTTGAAACCTGTGCCTGAGATATTCCAATCTCCTCAGCAACTTCCATCTGCGTTTTCCCTTGGAAAAATCGTTTTCTCAAAATCAATTTTTCACGTTCATTCAAACGACGCATCCCTTCTTTAAGGGCAATTTCTTCAATCCAATTTATATCCTTGTTCCGCTCATCACTTAGCTGGTCCATGACATAGATTGGGTCGCCTCCGTCATTATAGATGGGCTCAAATAATGATACAGGGTCTTGAATGGCATCCAAAGCAAAGACAATTTCCTCATGAGGGACATCAAGTACTTTGGAAATTTCCTCAGCTGTAGGCTCTCTTAACCTTTCACTCATAAGCTTTTCTCTAACCTGTAGTGCTTTATAGGCGATATCTCGGAGTGAGCGTGAAACTCGAATTGGGTTATTATCACGTAGATATCTCCTAATTTCCCCGATAATCATTGGAACAGCATAAGTTGAAAACTTAACATTTTGGCCTAAATCAAAATTATCTATTGATTTCATAAGTCCAATACAGCCCACCTGGAATAGATCGTCTACAAATTCTCCACGGTTGTTAAAGCGCTGTATGACACTCAACACTAGCCGTAGGTTTCCATTTACAAGCTTCTCCCTTGCTGTTAAATCACCATTTTGCATCTGTTTGAAAAGTTCACGCATTTCTTCATTTTTCAAAACTGGCAACTTTGAAGTATCCACACCGCAAATTTCTACTTTGTTTCGAGTCAATCTTTTTCCCTCCTTACAGGAGCTGCTGTACAAAATTCAGTATCTCCGCAGGAAGGAAAAATATGCACATGACAGTTGGACTAACTTTCCCTAAAAAGGAAAATATCCCCTGAAAACCTTTGCAGTCATGGATTTAGGCACTAAAAAATTTTTACACCATCTTATTAAATTCTTTTCGTAGCCTTTTAATAATTCTTTTTTCTAGTCTAGAAATATAGGACTGGGAAATTCCTAACATATCGGCAACATCTTTCTGAGTCTTCTCCTCACCACTTCCAAGCCCAAAACGAAGTTCCATGATTTGTTTCTCGCGGTCCGATAACTGCTCTAATGCCTTAATCAATAGCTTTTTATCCACATTGGATTCCAGATCCTTCGTGATAATATCATCATCCGTTCCAAGAACATCAGATAGGAGCAATTCATTTCCATCCCAATCGATATTCAAAGGTTCATCAAAGGAAACTTCGGAACGAATTTTATTGTTTCTGCGTAGGTACATTAGAATTTCATTCTCGATACAGCGGGAAGCGTATGTAGCGAGTTTAATCTTTTTTTCAGGATTGAACGTATTTACAGCCTTAATGAGACCAATCGTTCCAATGGAAATTAAATCCTCAATGTTAATGCCCGTGTTTTCAAACTTCCTTGCAATGTAAACGACGAGTCTTAAATTTCTTTCGATCAGAATTGACCTTGCCACTTTATCTCCATTAGGTAATTTTTTTAATAACAGTTCTTCTTCATCTTTATTCAAAGGAGGAGGCAGAGCTTCACTACCGCCGATATAATAAACTTCATCTGTTTTTAGCCCTAGTTTGTGTAAGAACTTATACCAGTAATAGGATAAGCGCAGCCTTAAACTTTTCATGAATTGTCCTCCTTCTAATTTTTGTTTTTTTGAGTATAGTATTATTAACTTACCATTACACCTGTTTCCTGAGTTGCTGCTCCCGTAAGCATTTTCGGGTGAACAATACAATCAAAGTTGTCATCAGAGGATAGCTTTTGGGCCGTAAAACTAATGAGCGCCTTATCCACAATAAACGTATCTTTCTCGCTCTGAATTTTAAGTAACTCCGGCTTAAGCGCAATAATCAGCTGATGCTCTTGGCCAACAACCTTGCAGGGGATAATCTTCATCCTACTTTCAAACTCAGCAGGCATATTTACTTCCCCAGTCAAAATTAAATCAGGGTTCTCAGCCACCCTTTTAATCTCTTCCGGAAATTCAGCTGGCAAGGACTCTATCGATACAATCATGACAGGCTTTCGCGAAATAGGATCATATAATTGATTCCCACTATCAACTAGCCCTTTAAGCCGAATATCTACTCCATTAAACTCCACAAATACATCAACAATCTGATCATACTGAATTTTAGCCATTTCAATTCCTTCTAAATTGGTTTTAGAAAAATGCCAAGCCAGCGGAAAGCCCAAGAGAACAAATAACCAACTTATTGGGTCTCCGAACCCCTTGATACTTGCTAAGGCTACAGAAGTAGATAAATTGAAATCAAACTGGATAAAATAATGGGTCCCAATTATGGCCCCACCGATTAAAAAGGTCATCATATAAAATGTCATAAGACATTTTAGAAAAGAACGAAGCTTTTTAAATCCGAAAACAATCAGAACCATCATGATTGAAAAAGCAAGTTTGACTACTGGATGTCCAGTATACTCAAACGGAGTTAGCATGAGTAATATTAATAGTGATCCCATTAAGCCACCTAGAAACACCCTCCAGAGATTCACCCTTCTCTTCAATATGAGAGCAGTTAAATAAAGGAGAAGGGCATCAAAACACAAATTCAAGGCCCAAATCACATCGAGATAGACAGTCAAAACCCTACCCTCCCAGAACACCCATACTTTCCATGATAAATGCCTAACTAAAAAGCAACTTGGATATCACATTACTCTATCGTTTCACAATCGCCTCACTATCTACTTTATGCTTACGACAAAGTATAACGTACATCCATGATTGAAGTGTGTCACTTTCTGTAATCAAAACTTCAGAAATTTTCACTTATCCATTCGGATTTTGTCACATTATCAACTTAAAAAACACAAAAAAAGCACAGCAAAATTTGCTGTGCTTTGATAGATAGAAGAACTATCTTCTGCGATTTCGATTGCGAAGGAAGGTTGGAATATCTAAAGTATCCTCCACTTGTTGTTGAGCAGGGTTAGGTCTTTGCTGTTGTTCCTGTTGAGGTTCTTCCCTTTTCGGTTCACGCTTCACATGACCAGCAGAATTCGGTTTCGTTTGACCACCGAAAACTGGTCTAGTTTGTTTTGGTTGTTGTGCTGGGATGTCATTGAATCCTGTCGCGATAACTGTTACGATGATTTCGTCTTTCAAGTTATCATTAATTACGGAACCGAAAATCATATTTACTTCCTGATCGGATGCTGTAGCAACAATATCAGCAGCCTCTTGAACCTCATAAAGGCTAAGGTTTGATCCCCCTGTAATGTTCATTAGAACACCTTGTGCTCCATCAATCGATGTCTCAAGTAACGGAGAAGAAATCGCTTTTTTAGCGGCCTCAGCAGCACGGTTTTCTCCCGCTGCAACACCGATACCCATTAGAGCGGATCCTTTATTGGACATAATCGTTTTTACATCGGCAAAGTCAAGGTTGATTAGACCAGGAACAGCAATCAAATCTGAGATACCTTGAACACCTTGACGCAATACATTATCCGCCTCACGGAATGCTTCGAGCATCGGGGTACTTTTATCGACAATCTCAAGCAATCTGTCGTTTGGAATCACAATTAACGTATCCACTGCTTCCTTCATGGAACCAATTCCACCAGCCGCTTGAGTTGCACGTTTCCGTCCCTCGAACGTAAACGGTCTTGTCACAACCCCAACCGTTAACGCCCCTAAATCTCTGGCAATCTGAGCGATAACTGGAGCTGCACCGGTACCTGTACCGCCACCCATACCCGCGGTAACGAATACCATATCCGCACCTTTTAGTGCCTCT
Organism: Mesobacillus maritimus; assembly: GCF_044803185.1. GTDB lineage: Bacteria > Bacillota > Bacilli > Bacillales > Cytobacillaceae > Mesobacillus_B > Mesobacillus_B maritimus_B. Next base: position 965,833 of record NZ_CP085225.1, on the reverse strand, counting down.
TCAATCTGTTCTTTGCTTTCTTCTGCAGCTTTTTTCCCGACTTCAGGATTTGCACCTGCACCTAGTCCACGGGTTAACTTACCACCAATTTGCATCTTAATTTCAGCCTTTGAAAGATTTAAGGCCTGTGCATCTGTATTAACTGCAATGAATTCAACACCTTGTACGCCATGTTCAATCATCCGGTTAACTGCATTATTTCCGCCGCCACCAACACCGATAACTTTTATCGTTGCAAGTGAATCTAAATTTGTATCAAACTCCAACATGACAAATCCTCCTAAATCGTCGAGATTCCGGTTAGCATAGTTTACTCAAAAAAGTAGCCGAGAAATTTCTTTACTCTTGATGGTCCTTTTTCTTCCGGTTTTTTTTCCGGCTTGGTTTTTGGATGCGGCTGTTTTTGAATTCGATTTTCCTTATATTCCTGTTCAGCAACAGTAGCCTCAACTTGTCTACCTTGCAGTTTAGCGTTTTTATAGGCGAATTTAATCAGACCTACAGCAGTTGTGAACTGTGGTTCACGTACCCCGATATAGTCCGGTACAGCTAGTCTTACTCGACTTTGAAACATATCTTGGGCAAGCTCCAGAACACCCTGCATATTTGCCATGCCACCAGTAAGAACGAATCCACCTGGCAAGTCTCGGACATTCATTTTTCTAAGTTCATTTTGAACTAGTTCAAATATTTCTTCAATACGAGCTTCAATGATATCCGCAACCTCTAACTGGTTAAACTGCTGTTGTTGGTCGCTCCCAATAATACCGACAGTAAATACTTCATCCTCAGAAGCATGGTCATAAAAGGCATGTCCATGTTTCACCTTAATTTTTTCGGCATCTTCTGTGGAAGTTCTTAAACCTACTGATAAATCCTTTGTGACATGTTCTCCACCTACTGGTATAACAGCAGTACCTGCCAATTGTCCCTCTACGAACCAACCAAGTGTTGTCGAACCACCACCAATATCGATAAGGACTACACCCATATTCTTCTCATCTTTTGAGAGTGCAAACGCTCCAGCCGCCAAAGGTTGGAGTACGATGTCTAACACTTCGAGGCCAGCACGTTCCACACAGCGGAGAGTATTATGTAAAATCGTTTTTGAGCCAGTAATGATTGTCCCTTCCATTTCAAGTCGGACACCAATCATTCCACGCGGGTCACTGATCTCGTCCAACCCATCAACAATAAATTGTCTTGGGATGACATCAATTATTTCACGCTCTGGTGGAATGGAAACTACTTGAGCAGCATCCATTACTCTTGCTACATCTTCATTTGCAATTTCTCTATTAGGACTAGAGACGGCTACAACTCCGTGGCATGGCTGAAGTGTGACATGGTTGCCAGTAACGCCAACAATCACCTGGCGAATATCCATCCCTATCATTCTTTCAGCCTGTTCTACTGCTTGTTTAATAGAATGAACGGTTTCATCTATATCAACGATTGAACCCTTTCTAAGGCCCTCTGATTTAACGTTGCCTACACCGATTATATTCAAAGAGTCATTGGCCATTTCTCCAATAATCACCTTTACACTGGATGTACCGATGTCAAGACTGACATATATATCATTGCTGTTCATTCTCTGGCACCTCCTTTATATTCGAACAACAAGCTTTATTATTCCTGTTTAATTACATTATCCTATTCGTCAAAATTAGTTGATTCCCTTTTAAAATATCATTTTTTTTTCTACTTTTCACCATTTGAAGTCCATTTTGTCAAGAGAATCCTTCTAATTACGGCGATATTTTGAAACAGCCTTACACCAAATGCAAAAACTGCCGCTAAGTACAAGTCTACACCAAGATGAACACCTAGAAAAGCTAAACTTGCAGCCAGTAAAATATTAAAAAAGAAACCTGACACAAATACTTTTTCGTCGTAGATATTTTGTAATTGTGCCCGAATTCCTCCAAAGAGTGTATCTAATGCTGCAAGAATTGCAATAGAAAGATAATTTGAGTATTCTGGCGGTATCCTTATATCGGTCAAAAGACCAATAATGACTCCGATGACAAGCCCCATTAACGGAAGCCACATTCTTATCAGTCTCCCCTACACCTATTCAACAGGCTCCATGTATCTAATTCTGATTGTATCCTGATATCCAGGTATTTCAATCTCCTCTTTTGGTTGTGTTAAAATCACCTGTAAATTGTCGACAAAGAAATCATCTACAATATCTGAGATTTCTATTCTCTTAAACAACTTCTCAGCTTGCTCAAAGTCTTTGGTAATCACTTTAATCTTAAAAGGGAGATTATTTAGTGAGTGACCATCAATTTTTGTTACAGTTCCTATATCACGAATGACCGTTGTATTGATCACCCTTTGACCATCAATCGAAATATGAAGGGCTCCATACATATTCAATTCATTTATAAGTCGCTGAAGTAAACTTGGCGAAACGTAACCCATTGAAACTTCACGGCCTAATTCGTTCATAACGGGTTGAAGTGTAAGAATGATGCCTGGCCCCGTAACCTCCGTCATCCCCGCCTCAAGTTTAAGCTCTTCTAACGTTTCTTTTAAAAGCTCCCCTTTGCTCGTTTCTCGTTCACTTTCATATTTTTTAAGCTTGTCCTCAATCATCCGAATTTCTTGCAGTAAGTCTGATTGGAGTTCTTTTTCACCCATTAAATCGTTACGAAGTTCCCAAGTATCACGAGTATCTCGGTTGACAGGCTCACTTACTGTCTGAAACTGGATGGCAACCATGAACCCGATGATTGAAGCCGTAACAGAGAAATAAAAATTCTTTTGGGTGCTCACCATACTCACCTTCTTATACTATTCACAAATGTCTTAATTGCAAACTGCCTTACTTTCTTCCAACAATTGGCTCCATGATAATTTCATTTTGTTCCTGTAGGGAGAAGATAATTTGGTCATTTACCAGCTGATCCTTTATTCCTCCGGTAATATTGAGAGCAGAAGAAAGCACATCAGGTTCACCAATTGCGGTAATCTCAAAAGGAGCGGGATATTGATAGCCATCGACTGTAATGACAGGTCCGTCACAAAGAATATATGAATTATAGGTTAATCTCTGTCCATTAATCGCAATTGCAGACGCCCCAGAAATATATAACTCGTTGATGACCTTAAACACATGATGCTCATGCACGAGATAGTTATTGATGTTAGGATCATTAGGATTGTACTCACCATCTGAGAGAGTTACCTTTACCCCTTTCCCTTTTACCTTTACTTTACCAAGGAACATTCTGTATCTTTCAGCATCCTCGGCTAAGTTAAAATAAACCTGAGCTTCGTTCGCCAATTCAGCCTCATATTCTCGCACCTGTTCATGCTTACTGTTCAATTCGTTTTGCAATTCTCGATTTTTTTCTTTTTGATCATTCAACTCGTTACGAAGACTTATACTTTGCTCCCACTGACTATCGGTAAACGGCTGTTTACTTTTAGCACCTTGGGTAACCCGATACGAATAAGCAATCATAAATCCTAAAACAAGACATACAATGGATATGACAACACGGTTAGTCTTCACTTTCTTTTTCAAGTTCAACCTCTTCAGCTTCCTCTGCTTTATACGCTTTAAAATAAGAACCAACTTCTATATCAATAACCCCTTTTTGTAACGGGTCAAGCTGGCTTATTATCGATGGGTAATGAACCATTTTCTCAGTAAAGTTTCTCAATGTAGCATTCACTTCAAATCCGTTATTCATGTAAAGGAGAATTCGATAGGAATCGGTATCAGAAGGATTGTGATGGATTTCAGAAATCGTGGTAAGAATCTCTTCTGGTAGAAGCTTTAACGAAGAAATCATCTCATTCAACACTTCCCCTTCTTTAAATGAGATCAAGATTGGAGCATTTACCGGTATTTCTTGTGTCAATCCATTCTGAAGTATTTCTCCATTACTTAGGACAGGGATAAAATCCCTTCCATGTGATAGATAGGCTAGCTTCTCAAACTCTTTTAAATTAATAGTAACTGTATTAGGAAATTGGATGGAAACTTCAGCAGACTCAACTTCAGGTAGGTCCTCAATCAATGCTTCTGTATCATTCCGATTAATTTTCCATATATTTGTTCCTTTTGTAATCCCACTCTTTTTCTTCACCTCATCAATTGCAACGGATTCGGTCCCATTGATAATGATGTTATGAACCTTACTAAGTGGTGATTGGAAATATATAATACATAGAATTAACGTAAAGAAGAGAAAAAGCATCAATATCAAACGTCTATTCGCTTTCTTTCTTCTTTGATGTTTCAATTTTGGAATCCGATCCTCAATTGACACTATCTTTCCCTTATCCATCCCCAATCACCTCTTTTACGGCCATATCAAAACTTTGGTTTGCAGCAGCTTATACAATCAGAATGCTCGTATAAGGGATAAAGTTAAAACAACGGCACGAAAATCATGCCGTTAATCGCTCAAGTCCACAATTTCTCTACATAATCTGATGAATTATTATACCACATTTTTTCCAATTACAGAGGTTTTTGGTTTAAATTTTACCTATGATTTCTACCTCTGTTTCCATCCTAACACTATACAAGTCCCATATCTTTGCTTTAACATAATCAATCAACGCCAAAACATCGCCAGCAGTTGCATTCCCAGTGTTTACGATGAAATTCCCATGCATTTCAGAAATTTGCGCGCCACCAATCGAATATCCTTTCAAACCCGCCTTTTCTACTAACTGACCAGCATAATTAGGTAACGGGTTTCTAAAAATACTCCCTGCACATGGAGAGCTCCATGGCTGAGTATCCTTCCGGTAGTCTTTATTTTTCTTAATGACCGATTTAATATCCTCAATATCACCCTCTTGAAGATTAAATACTGCCTCCAAGACAATACCAGGCCTTTCCTTTTGTAACACAGAAGTTCTATAGGAAAACTTCATTTGTTCCGCTGACAACCATTCCATTGTGCCATCCTCAAATAGGATGTGAGCTTGTTCTAGTATCCTCGAGATATCTGATCCGTGGGCACCTGCGTTCATATAAACGGCTCCACCTACAGAACCTGGAATTCCACTGGCAAACTCTAAGCCAGTAAGGCCTTTTCGACTTAATGTCATCGCTAAAGCTACAATGGAAGCCCCAGCTCCAACCGTTACTCTTGTGTCAGCCACTTCAACATGGTCAAGACCCGACCCTAGCTTGATGACAACCCCTTCTATGCCTTTATCCGATACAAGTAGGTTAGATCCACGACCAATTGCTGTCCATTTAACACCAGCTTCACGAACCACTTTCATGGCTTTCTCAAGATTTTCAATTGTTGAAGGCTCAATAAATAAATCTGCTGGTCCACCAATCTTAATCGTTGTATGACATGCTAATGGCTCATTCTCTTTTACGATGCCAATCTTCATCTCTTGAAGCTGTTTCGCCAATTCCTTCATTCAAAAATCTTCCTTTCAGCAAAATCCATTTATCTATACTATGCATGAAATAGTCACTGGGCTACTTAACAAGTTCTTTAATAAGCTGATGCATGCGGTTCGCAGCGTCTTGTATGCCTAATCTTCTCGAAGCGGATTTCATTTCCGCTAACTTTTCGCTATTTGTCAAGATTCCATCAATCTTTTCAATAAGTTTAGGTCCGGTTAAATCCCTTTCAAGTAATAGCTCTGCAGCATGATGCGTGCTTAAAGCCAGTGCATTTTTTTCCTGGTGATTATCAGTCACATACGGACTTGGAATTAGGATACTAGGAATCCCAAGTGAGGTCAATTCAGCAAGTGTAGTTGCGCCTGCACGTGCCACAGTTAAATCAATCCCTGCTAGAACTTCAGGCATATTGTGGATAAATGGCTTTATGATGACATTCTCCGGATTACCAATTAACTCTACTTCTTTCTTAACCTCTTCATAATGTACATCCCCAGTTATATATAAAACCTGATACGGTTTACTTCCCATTTCTGTCAGACTTTTTAAAACAGCTTCATTTAAAGGCTTTGCTCCTCTACTGCCTCCAAAAATTAAGACAGCAGGTTGGTTGTCTTTTAATCCAACTGAAAGTCTTCCCTTATTCCCGTCTTGACCTAACACTTCAGAAGCTCGCGGGTTGCCGGTCATCACGACCTTTTCAGCTGGGAAATACTGCCTTGCATCCTCGAAACAAATCCCAATCCGATCAACATATCTACTTAAAAACTTGTTTGTTAACCCGGGAATACTATTTTGTTCATGAATAATGGTCGGAATTCCTAATTTTGCCGCTGCATAGACAACCGGGCCACAAACATATCCCCCCGTGCCAATCACAACGTCTGCATTAAATTCTTCTAGAATCTTTTTACTATCCGAAACTCCCTTTAGGAACCTAAGAACCGTTTTGATATTTTCAAAACTTAGCTTCCGTCTAAAGCCTGTGATATGTATCGATTTAAAAGGGATATTCTCCCTTGGGACAATCGTGCTTTCCAGGCCCTTTTCCGTTCCTATATATAGAAATTCAGCGTTTGGATCTTTCTTTTTTATCTCTCTGATTAAAGCTAGTGCCGGATAAATATGTCCTCCGGTTCCCCCACCGCTTACTACTATTTTCATTTTCTCACCTCATTGAAGAGCAATTAGATACAAGGAACAAACCAGGAAATTTTGCTAAGGAATGCAAAGCTTCTCAGGCTATATCCTATTCTACTACATTCTAAACTCCTAAATTGATTTTAAAAAGATTGTTATTGAATTGTAACATACGTCTAGTGTTCACTTTACACGGTCAAAACATTTCTTTACGAAAGATTAACACCATATAAAGCGTATGTGCATTCTAAAAATAATATGAAAAATCAAAGAAAAAATACCCTAGATTGAACAAAAAGAACCCTGTACAACAGGGTTATATTAATATCTCGAATATCTGCTTATATTTAATAGGACGCCTACTGCCATCAACATCAAGGTCAGAGAGGAACCACCATAACTAAGAAACGGTAACGTAATCCCAGTGACTGGCATCAACCCAGTAACAACTCCAATATTGATCATCACTTGGATGGCAATCATAGCAATAATCCCCGTGGCGAGCAAACTCCCGTATAAATCGGGCGCTCCTAAGGCAATTCTTACCCCTCTCCAAAGCAAGAGGGAAAACAGAAGCAAGACAAAGGAACCTCCGATAAACCCTAGCTCCTCGGCGATAATGGCAAAAATAAAGTCTGTCTGCGGCTCAGGTAAGTAAAAGAATTTTTGTCTACTCTCCCCTAATCCTAACCCAAATAATCCACCTGGACCTATTGCATAAAGAGATTGAATCATTTGAAACCCAGTGCCAAGCGGGTCTTTCCAAGGGTCTAAGAAGGAGGTAATACGATCCATACGATAAGGTGCTGAGGCAATTAATCCGACAAATCCAGCGGCCCCAAGAAGACCTAAGTAAACAAAATGCATGACCCTCGCTCCAGAGATGAAAATCATGACGACACAGGTCCCTACCATTACGGTCCCGGTACCTAAATCAGGCTGTAGCATAATGAGAGCAAAAGCTGTAAAAACAAGACCTAAGGATGGTAGCAAACCTGACTTGAACGACGTTATTTGCTTTTGTTTCTCAGATAAGAACTTTGCAAGAAACGCAATCATCGCCAATTTCATAAACTCTGATGGCTGGACAGAAAAGGCGCCTACTCCTATCCAACTTCTAGAACCATTCCGCACATTCCCAATCCCTGGTATTAAAACAAGGACTAGAAGGACAAAACAGACAATGAGAATGACTTTCGCCCACGTTCTCCATGTCCAATAATCAACATTCATAATAAAGAACATCGCTATGATTCCGACGACAGCAAATAACATCTGTCTCTTAGCAAAAAAGAAAGAATCATCGAATTTATACTCTGCCCAAATTGCACTAGCGCTGTAGACCATCGTCATCCCCACAGCGAGTAGCGAAAAAGTAACAATTAGCAAAATAAAGTCAGGGGTTGTTTTTTTCGTTGGCAACTTAAAACACCTCGGCTGATTAGATTCGGGCCTGTACGATGCTTGCCAATCTATCCAGCACAAAGCGGGTAATCGAGTGAGATCAAAGACAAGCCCTACTTAAGCTTATGCACGGCTTCGATGAACATGTCTCCCCTGACCTCAAAAGTTTTATATTGGTCCCAACTTGCACATGCAGGGGAAAGCAAAATGACGTCTCCGGCATCAGATAAATTGAAAGCTTCAGGAACGGCTTTTTCAACATTATCGACGCGAATGATTGTTTTTATCCCTGCCTGCTTTCCTGCTTCCTCAATCTTTCCGGCTGTTTGTCCAAAGGTAATAAGCACTTTAATCCCTTTAAGCGACGGAATGAGCTCATCGAAGCTATTCCCTCTATCAAGCCCGCCAGCCAGTAAAATGATGGGGGCATCAAACGCGGAAAGCGCCTTTTGAGTCGCTAAAATATTTGTGGCTTTTGAGTCATTATAAAATTTGCGTTCTGATATCTCATCAACGAATTGCAGACGATGGCGTACGCCGGTAAATGTCTTTAAAACATGAATAATTGCTTCGTTTTCGGCACCTGCCAATTTTGCAGCAGCCACAGCAGATAAAATATTTTCTAAATTATGCTCCCCTGGGAGAGCGATATCCCTCTGGGAAATGATTTTTTCCTGATTGAAAAACACCCACCCATCATCCACAAAGACCCCCTTTTTAAGGATGTTTTTTGTAGAAAATGGGATAATATTCGCTTTAGAGTTTCGGGCGATATCCATCACTTCTTCTTGGTCTGCATTACAGATAAAATAATCATCTTCTTGCTGATTTTCTGTAATCCTGGCCTTTGCTAGATGATATTCCTCGAGTGTACCATGGTAGTCGAGATGGGCATTATATAAATTTGTGATGATAGCAATTTTAGGACGAAAAGAAGAAATCCCCATTAGCTGAAAGGAAGATAATTCAATAACAATATTATCATCCTGGCTTGCCTCCTGGGCCACACCGGAAGCTACCGTCCCGATATTCCCAGCAATCAGTGGATTTCTCCCTCCTTCTCTTAACATCTCAAATATCAATGTAGTCGTTGTCGTTTTTCCATTTGTACCTGTAATCCCGATAAACGGTGCTTCGGAAATTTGATACGCAAGTTCCACTTCTGTAATAACAGGAATTCGCTTCTCTATAGCCTTCAAAATCATAGGGTTCTGATATGGGATGCCTGGGTTCTTGACAACTAATTCAAACCCTTCCTCCATAAGTTCCACAGGGTGGCTACCGCAAACAACCTTAATCCCCTGCTCTAGCAGTTTTTGAGCCTCAGGGTTTTCTGATAATGGTTTACTATCGTTAACTGTCACAAATGCTCCAAGCTTATGTAACAGAGCAGCCGCACTGACACCGCTTTTCGCCAGCCCCAGAACGAGTATTTTCTTATGTTTATAAAGATCAACCTGCTTCACTTATATCCACACCTCAATATATATACCAATAATGGCGAATAGAAGACCCACAGTCCAAAACGTGACGACAACACGCCATTCGGACCAACCAAGAAGCTCATAATGGTGATGTAGCGGACTCATCCTAAAAATTCGTTTCCCTGTCGTTTTAAAGGAAATGACTTGAAGAATGACCGAAAGAGTCTCGACGACAAATACCCCACCAATAATAATTAATAAAAACTCTAACTTTGTTAAAATCGCAATTGTAGCAATTGCTCCTCCAAGTGCTAAGGAACCTGTATCGCCCATGAATACTTTAGCTGGGTGAGCATTAAAGACTAGAAATCCTAGAACCGCTCCCACAACAGCAACTGAAAAGATGGAGACTTCGAATAGGGACTGATTCCACGCAAGAACAGCAAATGCACCAAAAGCAATTGCGGCAGTACCCGAAACGAGACCATCTAAGCCATCCGTCAGATTGACAGCATTTGAAAAACCGACCATCCAAAAAATGACAAGTAATACGTATCCCCATCCAAGATCAAACGAGATATCTGTGAGCGGAATAGAGATGATTGTTGAAAAATCACTCTGCTGAAAAACCACATAAAAAATGACCGAAACAACTATTTGCCCTAGCAGTTTTTGTTTAGATGTTAATCCAAGATTACGCTTCATGACAACTTTAATAAAATCATCCAAAAATCCCAACAAGCCAAATCCGAGTGTCACAAATAACAAAAGAAAAGTTTCTACAGTCAGACTTGAAAACTTCTGAGTCATGACAATCGTTGTCACGACGATAGACAATAGAATCATCAATCCACCCATCGTAGGCGTACCTGTCTTTTTTTGATGAGACTTTGGTCCTTCCTCACGGATGCTCTGACCGAATTTTAATCTTCTTAAGAACGGAATAAACACTGGAGAAAGGATAACTGTGATTAAAAAGCTCAATAAAATTGTAAATAAAATGACCTGCTCCAGCATATTATTCCCCCCTTCCTTCTGGGTTGCTGATAATAGCAGTCCTATTCATCAAACATGGTAAGGTGTCTAGCCCCTTGAAACCATTCTTACTTAGAAAACGAAAAGTTGTATATAGTGTGTCTTGTATCATTTTATTGTCCATCACTTTATTCTATTGTTCCTTTCTCTGCTTTATTGCACTAAATGCAATTTCTCTATCATCAAAATCAAAAACTTTATCTCCGATTTTCTGATACGTCTCATGTCCTTTTCCTGCAATTAAAATAACATCCCCATCGTTTGCCTGCCGGACCGCATAGCGGATTGCTTCTTCTCGGTCAGTAATTTTGGTGTAGTTTTCCTCACTGACACCCTCCTCCATATCTCGAAGGATTTGTTCAGGGTCTTCACTCCGGGGGTTATCTGAGGTGAAGATAGCATCTGTCGCATTTTCACAAGCTATTTTTGCCATCAGAGGGCGTTTTGTACGGTCACGATCGCCACCACAGCCAACAACGACAAAAATACGTTTTTGGGCAAATTGCCGAACAGTATTTAATACATTTTCAAGACTATCAGGCGTATGCGCATAGTCTACTATAACCGAAAAGTCTTGACCTGCATCAACGGGTTCGAATCGGCCTGAAACTCCTTTTACCTTTTCCACTGATGAGATAATTGCAGCTAGCGGTAGGCCTGAAACAAGCGCTGTACCAATTGCAGCAAGAACATTGTACACACTAAACTTCCCAATTAGTTGGATATTCACCTTATGAACTCCGAAAGGGCTTACCAGGTCAAACGAAGTTCCACTTGCGGACATTTGTATATTTTTCGCTTGAAGGTCTGCATCGTTATCAATTCCATATGTAAATGAAATCGCAGCCGTACTTCGTTCGTACTCCACACTCGTAGGATCATCTGCATTAAGCACCGCGTACTTGGGTTTTTGGTGGTTAAAACTGTTACCTAATTGAGAAAACAAGAGCCCTTTTGCCTTTTTATACTCTTCCATTGTTTTATGATAATCAAGATGATCCTGAGTTAAGTTTGTAAACACGGCAACGTCATAATCAGTTCCATGGACCCTCCCATGGACAAGGGCATGCGAAGAAACCTCCATCACCGTGGTCTCCACTTTTTCATCAACCATTTTTCTTAGTGTTTTTTGTAATGTTAAACTTTCGGGTGTTGTATTTTTGACCTCGAATGTTTGGTCCCCAATCTTTGTATACATCGTGCCAATTAAGCCGGTTTTCTGACCTGCATCAGCAAAAATAGTATCTATTAAATGACTGGTTGTTGTCTTGCCATTCGTTCCCGTAATCCCAATCATGTGAAGCTTATGACTCGGTTGTTCATAAAAAGCATCCGCTAGAATAGCCATTGACCTTGATGTGTTTTTCACAACAATGACGGGGACAGTTAGGTCTAAGTCTCTCTCTGCCAGGACAGCTACTGCACCTTTATCAACTGCAGATTTCGCAAAGTCATGACCATCCACGGTATACCCTTTAACGCAAATAAATAAGCTTCCTTGTATTACTTTCCTATTATCATTTTCAATGGAAGTAATTTCAGGGTTTTCCTCAGTATAGTTACCGAATGTCCCCAATGAATCCAGTAGCTTATGTAGTTTCATACTATCAAATCCTCTCAAACAACATGCAATTTTCACCACATACGGGCAGTTCTCTCCCTTAACATTACCGAGGGAAACTGCTCATATGGACCATTCTTTCCTCTTCCACCACTGATGGAAGCATCACTTTATTTTACATGATTAGGTTGAATTTAGCTATCATCTCATTATATGTACTTCTGGAAAAAAAAGAGGCCGCGAAAAATGAATATATTCGCCGCCCGTTGATTTTATATTTTCTTAGTTAGTATGTTTTTTTATTGGGGAGAATTTACCCCTCTCCCATATAAATCCTTATCGTTGAGCCTTCTTTCACTTTAACACCTGCAGATGGTGATTGTTTAACCACTTTATCTCCTTCACCACTAGTATCAATTTTTAAATTTACAAACATCTCTCGAATTTCTTTTTTAGATAAACCAACCAGGTCTGGAACTTCAATCATTGGGGTATCCAACCATGTAAGTTCTTTTTCAACTTGTTCCTTTCTCGGTTCAACCTCCAAGGCATGCAAACTACTTTCCATTATGTTCCCCACGATTGGAGCTGCGACAACACCACCAAATTGGACGGTACCTTTTGGGTTATCCACTGCAACATAGATAACTAATTGCGGATCATCCGCGGGGGCAAACCCAATAAACGAAACAATATGATTGTTTTCTAAATACCTTCCACCTTGAGCCTTTTGCGCTGTTCCCGTCTTTCCACCAACACGATAAGATTCGACGAAAGCACCTTTTCCAGAGCCTTGTGCAACAACAGTCTCAAGTGCACGTCTAATTTCTTTCGAGGTTTCTTCTGAAATGACTTTTCTTTTTGCTTCCGGCGACTTTTGCATGACAATTTCTCCTGTCGCGGGGTTAACTAGCTCCTTCGCAATATACGGAGTATACAGTGTCCCACCATTCACCGCTGCAGAAACAGCAGCTACCTGTTGGATTGGTGTAACCGAAACACCCTGACCAAACGCAGTCGTTGCTTGCTCTAGTGGTCCTACTCTATCTATATTAAATAGAATTCCCGCTGACTCGCCTTGCAAGTCAATTCCTGTTTTTTGTCCAAATCCAAACCCGTGAACATATTTGAATAACGTTTCCTTTCCTAGTCTCTCTCCAAGTTCAACAAATCCTGGGTTACAAGAGTTCTGAACCACTTCAAGAAAGGTTTGGCTACCATGTCCACCTGATTTCCAACAATGAATTCTCGTTCCCGCCACTTCAATATGCCCTGGGTCATGAAAATTGTCCTTATCCAAATCCACTTTTCCTTCTTCTAGTGCAGCTGCTAAGGTAATAATTTTAAAGGTTGAACCTGGTTCATACGTACTCCATATTGGTAAGTTCCGGTTATACACATCCGGGGAAACAGTTTGGAAATTAGCAGGATCAAAATTAGGTCTACTCGACATCCCAAGGATCTCTCCGTTATTTGGATTCATGGCGATTGCGATGATTCCATCAGGATTATATTTCGCCTCGGCAATATCTAATTCTCTTTCCATAATTGTTTGTACTTTACTATCGATTGTCAGCTTCAGGTCAAGACCGTCTTTTGGCGGTTCATAATCATCCGCCATATCTTCCATTCTCTGCCCTTTTGCATTTGCGTAAAATTGGACTGAGCCCTGCTCGCCCTTTAGTTCCTCATCATAATATAATTCAAGTCCCATTAATCCTTGATTGTCAATTCCCGCAAAACCAAGAACATGTGATAAATAATCGCCAAAAGGGTAATGCCGCTTGGAATCTTCGCCAATATAGATCCCTTTCAAATTTAGTGCCCTTACTTCCTTCGCTTTTTCATGTGAGATTTTTCTTGCCTCATTGATTCTTACGATAGACTCTCCTTTTGTAATGTATTGATAAACCTTTTCTGTCTTTATGTTTAAGACAGGCGCAAGCTTTTTGGCAGTCTCGTCCGGATTTTCAATTTGCCTCGGAACAACCCAAACCGTGGGCGCACTAATATTCGTTGCCAAAGCTACACCGTTCCGATCAACAATTTCTCCCCGCTTCGGTTCAAAAGGAATATTTCGACTCCAAGAACTTTTCGCTTTATCCGTTAGCCAATCCCCCATAAAAAACTGCACATACCCAAGCCTAATATCAATAATTAAAAAAACGAGAATTCCTACAACAAGAGTAAAGGCTAGTCTCTTCCTAACCGTCACATTAGATACACGCATATAACGAACATCCTCCTTCAAATACCCCCCAACAGCACTTACGCCATGTAAGCCACATCCTAGGTATACTGCTTGTTCAAATATATGCTTGTACGAAAACCAATATAACCACAAAAGCCGAAGCGGCTCGATCAGCTCCGACAGGCATAAGACGAGCCCTAGTAGCTGAAGCTGGACAACACAAGGAGTGTAACCATTCGATTCGATGTTGATTTATCGTAGGAGATGGGTGAAGTCTATTGAAATTCACTTTTGATTCCCATACTTGAACAAGTATCATCACTATGGGCAGTGAAATTCACTTACTGTTCCCATACTTGAACCATCACCACTACTATGGGCAATGAAATGCTCTTTCCGTTCCCATACTTGAACCATCATCACCACTATAGGCAGTGAAATTCACTTACAATTCCTATACTTGAACCATCACCACTACTATGGGCAGTGAAATGCTCTTTCCGTTCCCATACTCGAACCCTTATCACTACTATGCTCAACATTGAAACACCCCCATAGCTTCCCAAACTTAAAGAAACGTTCCCAAACAAAAAAACAGAGGTTAGTCGTATACGACTTCCTCTGTTTCATTATTTTCAGCGCTTGAACTATCGTCTACCGTTTCACTTTCACCCTCACTATTGTCACTATCCTTAGCCGCTTCTTCAGCCTCTACTTCCTGAAGCGGAGTGGTAAGCTCTACAATTAAATACTCGCCGCTACTTACAGACGTCCCAGGTTTTATACTTTGTTTTGTTACAAAGCCATTTCCAGCCTTGTTTAAGTTTAACTCTGCAATTTTAGCGAATTTCATTGTATCTCTAAACGACCAATTCATCATATCCGGAACAATGATTTCATCCCCAGATGTTCTTAACAAAATCCGTTCTCCTTCAAGTGTGTTCACGCCCGCCTCTGGTAATTGACTAACTATTTTTTCACCATTACCAACTACCACTGGCTTTAAGCCTGTTTCTTGAAGTAGTTTTTTCGCTTCGTCAATCCCCTTCCCAGAGACATTAGGAACCTCATTTGAAGTAATTTTCCCTTGGGAAGCAGGTTGGATATTTAAATATTGCAAACTACTTTTCATAACCGGATTAAAAATCATCGAAACAGGAACGGAGCCATTTGTACTTTCATCAATTTGTGGCTGTTGAACAGCCACAAAAACAATTAATTCCGGATCCTCTGTTGGAGCCATTCCTAAGAAGGAGAATAGGAAGTTTTCACGCCCTGTTAAATATCTTCCATCATCCCCAGGAATCTGTGCGGTGCCTGTTTTTCCAGCAACATTATACCCTTCGATTCGATAATTTCCCCCGGTACCATGCTCTTCATTTGTAACGGTAGTTTCGAGGATTTCTCTTACCTGTTTAGCGGTTTCAGGAGAAATAGGTGTCCCTGCAATTTCAGGTTCAATTTGTTCAATTACTTCTCCAGTGTTGGAATCAACAATTTTATCAATAATTCTAGGTTTCATCATTTTCCCGTTATTCGCAACGGCTGTAGCGGCCTGAACTAATTGCAACGGAGTCATGGTCGTCCCTTGCCCAAATGACGTGGTCACTTTTTCAATGGGCCATTCATACTGAATCTTTCCTGATACTTCGTTAGGAAGTTCAATTCCTGTTGGTTTATCAAAGCCAAATGCCGTTAAGTAGTTTCTAAATGTGTCTACACCCATTTTTTCGTTTACTAATTTTGCAACAGCGACATTGGACGAGCGTTGAATTCCTTCAAGATACGATATCTCACCCCACCCCCTACCGTAGTTATGGTCACGAATAGGAACGGATTTTGGTGTAACTCGATAAGAACCAGACTGAAAAGTTTCATTTGGGTTAAAAACATTTTCCTCTACTGCAGCAGCCAAAGTAAAGGTCTTCATGGTTGACCCCGGCTCAATAGTTGTTTCAATAATTTCATTATGCCAGCTTTTATCGATTCCTTCTCTTGTTTGCGGGTGGAATGTCGGCCTTTGGCCCATTGCTAGAATATCACCCGTTTTTGGGTCCGCTACAACCGCGATGATTTTTTCTGGTTTATATTCCTCATCGACCCGGTTCATCGCATCTTCAAGAAACGTCTGAATTTTTTTATCAATCGTTAAGTAAATATTATCGCCGTTCTCTGCAGGTGTAATATCCTTTTCTGCATCTGGTAACAAGAAACCCCAAAGATCACTTTTAACCTTCAAAGACCCATTTTTTCCTGTCAGAACCTCATTATAACTTTGCTCTATCCCCAGCTTCCCGCTCGTTTCTGTTCGCCCGGCATCGTTTTCCTTTTTCTCAACAAAGCCAATTAAGTGAGAGGAGAATACACCATTTGGATAAAACCGCTTAGAACCTTTAGTAAAAATAATGCCCGGTAGTTTTTCCTTTTCTAATTCACTTTTAACTTGATGAGAGATGTCCCTGCCCGCGACACCAAATTCGATCTGAAACGGTCCATCTTTCGTTAAGCGTTGAAGTATCTCTGACTCATCCATATTAATATATTTAGCAAGAACCTTCGCTGTTTTTTCTGGATCAACAACATGCTTTGGTTCTTTTGGATTCGTCGTCATACTTTCATCGAGAATAGCCACTAATGTGTAGGCGCTCGCATCTTCTGCAACAACTTCATTATTTCGGTCGAAGATTGTCCCTCTAACTGCCTCAATCACTGTCTCATTTGAATACTTTTGTTGAGCTTTAGCCGCAAGGACCTGGCCGTCCACCTCACCTGTGATTTGAATGGATAAAAATCGATAAATTAAGATAAAAAAGAGCAGGCTGAATATGAAAAACAATCCAGCTGCTCCTACATTCATATTTGGCTGTTTCCTGTTCATTGTCCCTGCACAACCTTAACATTGTTCTCATTTAGGCTTAAGCCGAGTTTTTCAGCCTGTTCCTTAATCCGTTCATAGCGGCTCAACTCACTAATTTGCATTTCTAAATCGCTATTTACCTTATGCTGGTCTTGAATCGAGCTTTCTACAAGCTGAATTTCTTTATTCACCTGGTAAATATCAGCTTGTTTAGAAATGATAAAGGCCGCTCCAATACAGAACAAAACACCAAATGAAAAAATTAATATTCTTTCTCCAGGGGACAGCCAGTTGAATTTTCTCGGTGCGACCGGTTTCGGTGCAATTGATGTTTGCTGATACGAATGCTGCTGTTCTTCCTGCTGTATTTTTTTAGCAAGATTGCTCATCCTATTTCCTCCTGTTTAATGTTTTGTTCTGTCGTACTGTCTCGTGGGTTACAACTTTTCAGCAATTCTTAGCTTCGCAGAACGTGCCCGATTATTTGCTTCGAGCTCTTCCTCAGAAGGGAGAATTGGTTTCCTGGTAATTAGTTTAACCGACGGCTTAAATTCCTCTGGAATAATTGGCAAACCCGGTGGCAATGGGGGGATCTCACTAGCTTTTTTCATTGTCACCTTACAGATTCTGTCTTCTAATGAGTGGAACGTAATCACGCTAATCCGTCCACCTTTTCCCAGCATATCCATGGCTTGTTCTAAGGAATCTTCAAAAACTTGGAGCTCGTCATTAACTGCAATTCTAATTGCTTGAAAGATTCTCTTGGCAGGGTGTCCACCCGTTCTTCTGGCCGGAGCAGGAATCGCTTCCTTGATTAGTTCCACAAGTTCACCAGTTGTATTAATCGGCTGAACCGCCCGTGCAGCTTCAATTTTCCTTGCAATTTGTTTCGAAAATTTCTCTTCTCCATAACGAAAGAAGATTTTAACTAACTGCTCATACGTCCATTTGTTCACTACTTCATAGGCTGAAATTTCAGCATCCTGATCCATTCTCATATCTAGAGGGGCATCGTGATGATAACTAAATCCACGTTCGGGATTATCTAGCTGCGGAGAAGAAACACCCAGATCATAAAGCACCCCATCAACCTCATAAACTCCCCGTTGTTCTAATTCTTTTTTTAAATGAAGGAAATTGCTTTTGATGATGGTTAACACATCACCAAATCTCGCCAACTTTTCTCGGGCATTTTGAATCGCTGTTTCATCCTGATCAAATGCGTATAGCTTTCCATTTTCAGAAAGCCTCGATAAAATCAACTCGCTATGCCCAGCACCCCCGAGAGTACAATCCACATAAATCCCATCCGGCTTAATATTCAGTCCTGATACTGCTTCTTCAAGTAAAACTGTTGTATGTTTAAACATGTCTTTCCCCTTTCCAATCGACAGGTGATATTATTATTTATCAGAATAATATTACCTTTAAATATCGAACCCAATCATATTTTCCGCAATTTCAGCAAAAGATTCCTCTGATTGTGCGAAATATTCTTCCCAAATGGCTTTGCTCCATATTTCAATCCGATTGGAAACACCTAAAATGACACATTCCTTTTCCAGCTTGGCATATTGAAGAAGCGTAGATGGTATATTGATTCTTCCTTGTTTGTCAATCTCACTCTCGGTAGCACCTGAAAAGAAAAATCGGGTGAATGCACGTGCATCTTTTTTGGTTAGTGGGAGGCCTTTGAGCTTGTCCTCAATCACAGCCCATTCAGAGACGGGATAACCAAACAAACATTGATCTAGTCCACGAGTAATGATGAACATTTCACCTAGACCTTCTCGCAATTTAGCGGGAACGATTAGGCGACCTTTGATATCAATGTTATGATGGTATTCGCCCATGAACATACCCATTAACCCCACTTTCTAAAACAAATGTACCACAATCCCCCACTTTCCTCCACCTATTTTTAAATATTCGTTCCCACTATCTTTATTCCTGCAAAATAGCCATATAATCAAAGGAGTTTTCATCTACAAATCCATTGGTTTTTCAACAAAAAAAAGACTCCAAATAGGAGTCTAAACTTTAATAACCTTATGGGTACCGTCAAATTTAAAGGATAATGTCAAAACAGCAGAGAAAAAGTCAATTCCATACTGATTTAAATAATAGAAGGGATTCCATACTCTTTCTTGTGGTGAACCATTTGGTCTAAGAGCATTTTCCACTCTAGTGAATTTCTTCAAAACATCATCATGTTTTCGACAGACTGATTCATAAACCTTTTTCTCCATAAATTCAATCTGCTTTAAAAGAATTTTTTCGTTCTTTTCTACTAACGGGAGCAAAGCCTTGTCAACATGTGCTGACTTCGAACGAATCAGTTCATATTGAGCTTTTAACTGATTTTTAGCCCCTTCCAGCAACTCTTCAAGTTCGCGGTCTTTCATCGAATCAATAAACTTCAATTCATGTTGATTTGTTCCGTGTTCTAATACATCCTGGAGGTTTAGGTTTAATTCATCTAAATCCGTTTCAATTGAGCGGTCCAAGAAAGTAATATTAAGTCTAGGTACTAGAGGTGGCATTTTCACATTAAACTGTTCAAACACATGCTTCAGTTCCGCCCAATAAGCTATTTCTCCAGGTCCCCCTATAAAAGCTATTGTTGGGAACAGCCATTCCTGCATTAATGGTCTAGTTACGACATTGTTGCTGAGTCTCTGAGGAAATTCTGTTGCAATCGTGAGTAATTCATCCTTAGTTAAGGATATTTCCCCATTTTTACCATAGAAAAGACCATTGGTGCCATCATATTGAAGTAGAACCCGTTCATTAGTAGTTGGGGCTGTGTAAAACAAGTTCACAGCATCGTCACCGATGTCAATCGCTGGCTTGAAACCAGCTTTGGAAATGATTTGCTGCTGGGTCTTAACACTTGTCGTGATTTCCGTGTGATGATTTATTTGCTGAATAAAAAATTCACTCTCATACCGACGAAGTTCCTTATCCCCCGAATCAAGAATGAGCAACCCATGATCTTTAAACATTTCCATAATAATCATCGCAAAAAAATCGACAAAGGTTTCTGATACGTCTAAAGCCTTTTTAGTAAATTCCCGAAGAGTATTGGTGTAATGTGTTTCACCAAATGACTCGATAATCTCATCAATCCAAGTTAAACAAGTGTCCCGATTTAACGTGGTATCCGAAAGCATACACTTTTGAAGGTTTTTTTCGGGATAAATGGCCTTTTCCAGCTTATCATTTCTTAATGTATAAACATGGTTGACCTCTTGATAATCATGATCCTCCCCTGCAATCCAAAACACAGGGACTACTGGTACACCCAGCTCCTGTTCCTTTTGTTCAGCCAGCTTAATGATGGAAATCACTTTATGAACAGAATAGAGAGGACCGGTGAGCAGACCTGCTTGCTGTCCGCCTATTACGGCTACACTATGTTCGAGCTTTAGCTTTTCAATATTTTTCATTACCTGATTTGAAGAAGGAAAACGGGACATGAAATGTTCAATATGTTGAGCGATTTCTTGTCTAAAGAATTTCCTAGCTGATAATTCCTCTAAACGGGTTTTATAATCCGAATCCATCTGATAATTATAATGAAAGAAGCTCTGGATTTCTGCATCACCATCAAGATAACCTGTAGCAAATCGGTTAGCTGCCGGGAGCGAGAGATTCAAAATCTCCATGTAAAAGTCTTCCTTTCTCGTAACAATTTTCACTCTTTGTAGTATAGCATTGTTAGTTTCGAAAAGAAAAAGACTTTGATTAAGAGAAGCAACGATTATGTACAAATTACAATATAGCTACAACTCCAGAAACCCGTTGGACTATTCCATAAATAATCAAGACAACATAGGAGAAGAAAAAGAGTAAAAAGTTCATTCGCCAATAACCTTTAAAAACTCGAGTGTATTCAATTTCCTGTCGAACCTTCCAATGATAAAGAACAAAAATAATGGCTAAGATAATTAAAATAAGGAGGATAAGCCACAGATATGATTTGCCCCAAATAACAACTATCAAAAAATGATTCGAAATAATTAATAATAAAGTGCTGAAATCTATAGCTCTTTGTACAGAGCGCTTATGATTTTTAGTAAGTTGTTTGCTGAAAATAAACATCAGAAGGTAACCAACTAAAGGCAATGTCACAAGTGTAGCCGCAGCAACAGAAAGGAAACCCGTCACCTGAAATCCTCCTCTTTATATTCTTTCCCTTTAATCAGATTGTAATAGTTTCGGGTTAACGGAGCTTGCATCTGTTTCCGTTTTGCCTCTTCTAGGACAAATCCTAAAATGGCATCGATTTCCGTCTCCCTACCTGCCACTATATCCTTTAACATGGATGAATGATTAGCAGAGGTTTTTTTACAAACAGAGATCACATTTGCAAATTGTTCCTCCCGATTATGTATGTTAAGAATCTGTACAATTTCTTCGAAAAAGCTTATAACAATTTGATAAAAATAGGGATTACTTACAAGTGTGCCATTTGGGACCTGAAAGGTAGCTGTTAGTGGATTGATAATACAATTGACAATCAGCTTTTTTTGCAAAATCGGTAGATAATCACCCTCTAGGATAATCGGAAAATTTGCTGGAGTTGAGCTGACCAACCACTCTAAATAGTCCTCATTGCCACGATAGGCAGCAGATTTCGTTATTCCATAACCATTATGGGAAACTGTATACTCATTAACCCTTGCGGCCCCATGCTCAACAGATCCAAGATAGATTCTTTGAGCATTGAGTTCTGAAAGCCACTTAAGATGTCCCATCCCATTTTGCAGGAACAACAAACTACCCCAACCTTTAATCCGATCATTTAGTACAGGTAGAATCGTTGGAAGGTGATACTGCTTTACGGTTATAATCGTCAGCTCTTCTGAACCTGTCCAAAGTTCAAATGGAATAGCTTCCACCCAAACTGTTTTTGTTGTACCGTCAACCATTAAACAGACCCCATTTAAATTAATGAGTTCAGCCTGCCTTTTCGAACGCGTATAAATGGTTACCTGATTTTTTTCACTTAAATAATATGAAAATAATAAACCAATTGACCCTGCTCCAATAATCCCAATTTTCATCATTTTACCCCTATTTTAGTCTTTAGATATATTTTACCAGATACCTGTTTACCTTTGGGATTTTTTCAACAAGGAGCCGAATTTAAAAGGGTTCTGAAACATACCCCGTGATTTATTTTAGAAAGTATTCGTTATGCTAAGAACATCGCACCATACGCTAATGCTCCGACAATCACAAAAGCAGGATGGACCTTCCATTTTTCAAGCAAAATGAAACTAGCTACCGTCAAAATTAGAGTCTGAACAATGCCAATTCCCTCATAGGCAGTCGAAAAAAAGCTAAAGGTCATTACACCTAAGAGGACCCCAATCGTTGGCCGTATATAGTTTGTCATTCTTTTAACTTTTGGAGAATTTTTATGACGATAAATAACACTCAAAAGAACAATCATAAGAATAAGTGAGGGGGCGACTGTTGCAAAAATCCCAATTGCAGCACCTAGGATTCCTCCTTGTTGGAATCCTATATACCCAGCCATCTTGGTCGCAATTGGTCCTGGCAATGCATTACCCATTGCTAAGACCTCACTAAATTCTGCAATTGAAAGCCAACCATACCGATCTACAACCTCATTCTCTACAAGGGGGATTGACGCAGGGCCACCTCCATAACCAACAATCCCTGGAATAAAGAGGGCTAAGAAAATTTGCCAATAAATCATAGTCCCACCCCTTTATCTACATTTTGTTCATGGTTAACCTCTTTATCTTTCTTAAACAAAGCAAATAGAAGCAATATTGCAATTAGAACCGCTGGGTGAAATTTGAAGAACTCTAATAAAAATAGACTAGCAACGACAAGCAAACTAGAGTAGAAGATTCCCAGTGTATCCTTTGATTTTTTTAAAAATTCCCATGTTAATGTCGCAAGCATGACCCCCACAACCGGAACTACTGCCTTCGTCATCCCCGAAACCCAGGGGAGGTTTTTAAAAGAAGATAATGATGTCAATAATACAATCATTAAAAAAATAGTTGGGATAATCGTCGCTAGTACAGCTGTAATCGTGCCTAATAGCCCCGCTACACGATACCCTATTTATCCAGCCATCTTGGTAGCAATTGGGCCCGGTAGCGCATTTCCAAGTGCTAGCACATCTGCAAATTCATCTTCATTCATCCATTTGTAGTTCTTGACCACCTCTTTGTGAACAAGTGGAATCGAGGACGGTCCCCCTCCATACCCTAATAGTCCAACTCGAAAAAAAGCTAAGAATAGCTGGACTTGTTTCATACATTACACACCCTTATAAAATATATATCTTTCCATCTAGCGTAAAGATCGGTCTTATATCTTTTCTCGAAGCGTAGCCAATTTCCTTTTTTCTTGTTTGTGGACATCAAATTGAAGAACACATCACACTTGAGAACTAGAGATAGTTTCGGAGGATTAACAGCGGTTTAAAGAAGGAGGGGAAATGAAAAGATTTTTGTGTGAAAATATTGGAAGGCGCTTTCTAATTAATAAGTGCAGAACTTTTCCTCTATTTATAATATAATAAAAATATATACTAAAAGGCTGCTATTATTATGGGTGTACTACACATCCAACAGAGAAGAGCAGTAATATAGGGGGATTGACGGTGACACACAAAGTAGAAAAACTTAAAATCAACTATAAAACTCTTGAAGAATTTAAAAGGTTTAAGCAGTATGGGCGACAGGAGTTGTCGATGTTAGAAGATCTTGAAGCAAATATGATTGAGAACGATAGTGAATCTCCATTTTATGGGATATACTTTGGTGATAGGCTTGTTGCTAGGATGAGCCTCTATCAAATTGATGCCAAATTTGACCGATATTTTAACCCTCCTCAAAATTACTTAGAGCTATGGAAACTCGAAGTATTACCTGATTACCAACAAAAAGGATACGGAAGAGCACTTGTTGAGTTCGCAAAATCCCAGGGACTTCCAATTAAAACAAACGGAAGAATCAATTCTTCTGATTTCTGGACAACAATGGGGTTTTCCCCGGCTACTTATGAGGTTGAACGGGATCGAGGAGAGAATCCGTTTGTCTGGTTTCCAGATGGTGTAACCGAGCAAGTACACGATTCAAATTAATATGTAGCGCCTATGGAGGATTTCCATAGGCGCTTTTTCCCTCTATTCCTCTCATGTTTTCATCTACCTAACTCCCTTAGTTTTCCTTGTTTCCCACCATTTTTCTGGCCCGATCCATAATATCAACCAGAGCACGGTGATCGCCTTCTATGGTTTTTAACTCTTCCTTGAGCTTTTCATTCTCAGCAGACAACTGAAAGACTTTCTTCTCAAGTTCTTTTACTCGTTTATCACACTTGGAAATATTTTCCTTCTGGATGCTAGTCTTTTCTACCTTTTCTTGTAAGTCATCTAGAAAGCTTTTTACGACATCGATGGTGATGGTCCCCACCTCATTAAGGTCTGCAGCATCTTCAACCGCCTTTTCTATGGCTGGTTCATCTTCTACTTTCTTGGACTGCTTTTTTAATTCCTTCCGTTGCTTTTTTGCCAGTTCAATCCCGGATTGATATTGTTTGCGTACAAATGAGTTCCACCGGAAGCCACAAGCTGCACCTGTTCTGGAAAGTTTTTTCCCAACTTCTTCGAAAGCCTTAAGCTGTGTTCCACCTTCTCTTATATGTCGAAGCACCGTTTCCGCAAGCATCAGATCTTCATCATCGGTCCAAGCATCTTGGCGTGTTATAGGCATTTAAATATCCCTCCTAGTTTTTTATTCATTCATATGCATCTACTAGGAAAGATAGAATATGCCTTTTACTTTTTATCTGTTACTATTTCCTTAAAAATTCCTCCACTTTTTGATGATGTATTTCCTTCCCCCAAAGGGTTGCACAATTTATTGCCTCCTGTTCAATTCTTTCCAAGATAGAGGCATCTGACCATTTCCTACGTAAGATTGCTACGTAGGCTGATAAAACTCCTACTTCCTTTTCAATTAATTTACCAAGAAATGCAGTACAATTGGTATAAGGGTCCCCCTCAAAAATGTGGTCTAAAAACCCGATATTTAAGAGCTCATCAGCTGATAACATCGTACCATCCGTAAGCATTTTTAAGGCCGTAGAAGCTGGAAACTTTTCACATAAAATCGATCCTCCGCCCCATCCAGTAGTGATTGCTAAGTTACCTTGAACAAAGCCTGCTTTCATCTCCTTTCTTCCTAGACGAAAATCACAAGCAGTTGCTATCTCACACCCTCCACCAATCGCAACCCCATTCATTAGAGCCACCGTTGGTTTTGGCAATAAGAGCAATTCACTTATAATTTTCGCCATTTTAGAAAGCATTGGATAGGCATCTTCTTTCGTCTTTAACAAATGAAATACAGATAAATCCCCACCAGAGCAAAACGCCCTGTCACCAGCTCCAGTAATAACAAGCGCTTTAATTTCCTCAGCTTTAGCCATTGAAATTGCTACCTCAAGCCCGTCCATTATCTCATCATTTACAGCATTTCTCTTTTCAGGTCTGTTGATGGTATAAAATAATATACCGTTTGCGTCTTTTGATATAAGGTATGACTCCATTTCTTCACCCATCCCCTTGATTACAGTAATATTCCAACTATTCTATAATATCTTAACAATATATCTACCTTAAAACACGCAAAAAAAGCACAGGAGCTAGTCCTGTGCTTTTTTTAAGAAAGTAATATTAGTCGTTTACGACTTCTTTCCCTTTGTATGTTCCGCATTCTTTACAAACACGGTGAGCTAGTTTCATTTCACCGCAGTTAGGGCATGCAACCATGCCTGGAACTTGCAATTTGAAATGAGTACGGCGTTTTCTCTTCGCAGTTTTAGACGTTCTTCTAAATGGTACAGCCATTCTTCCCACCTCCTTAAAGAGAGTTAAAGGTAGTTTTAGTAAAACCCCACATTGGAAGTCTCACCTTATGAGGCCAGTCAGAACTGGGCTTCATATTTTTTAGATGATTTAATTTTCACCTGAATCATCTTGTTCAAAAAATTTCGCGAGGCCAGCAAGTCTAGGATCTACCTTTTGTTGCTTTACTTCATCTTGAATAACTTCCCAGTCCTTACCTGACTGAGGAGCTCCATCCTTGCTTTGGTCGTCCTCACAAAAAACCTGCATTGGAACCTCTAGCAAGAGGATTTCCCTTATAACAGGCATCAGGTCGATCACATCACCCTGTACTTGATGCATTTCCTCCTCTGTTTCATACTCAGGAGTATCAAGTAGGAAGGTTTCAGTTGTTTCGACATTTACTGGATATTTGACATCAACCAATGTACGAGAACAAGGAAGGATAAGATAACCCTCAATACGAATATGAAAGGTCACTTTCGTTGCACTGATGTCAACCCGGCCCTTTATATGCATCGGAGACACTTGACGAATGGATTTCTCAACTTCTTTGATCTCATCCACCCTGACATATTCGTCAACCGTAAAATCCTTGTTTCGATATTTTTGTAACTGACTCATTGTCCATTTCATAGAATCACCCCAAGGCAACAAAGGTAATTATAGCTTTCGCTTACCTATTTGTCAATATTTTTTCTTTACAGTATAATGTAGACGGTGTTACATGAATTTAAACCCTTTGTACGGGGTTTCAGTTTAGTATAGTACATTAAGTTCCTTTAAGGAACAAAAAACAATTCGGGACTTCCCGTGAGATTAAAAGGTGGAAAAATGAAAGCAGTCGGGGTAATCGTTGAATATAACCCATTTCATAATGGTCACAAGTTTCATCTTGATCAAACAAAAAAACAAACTGGAGCTGACATTGTTATTGCCGTAATGAGTGGTAACTTTCTCCAGAGAGGGGAACCAGCACTAGTATCTAAATGGGCAAGAACAGAAATGGCTTTATACGGTGGGGCTGATATCGTTTTTGAACTTCCCTACTTCTTTGCAACCCAAAATGCAGATATCTTTGCAACTGGTGCAGTTTCACTCCTAGCAGCAGCTAATTGTCACTCCTTATGTTTTGGTAGTGAAGCCGGTGATATACATACCTTTACAGAAACTCTTCATTTTCTTAGTGAAAAAAATGATGAATTTCAAGACAAAATTAAGGAATATAGTAGCCAAGGTGTAAGCTATCCTAAAGCATTATCTTTAAGCTTTGAAGCTCTTTCACCTGGTAGACATTTACTTGATTTATCAAAACCAAATAATATCCTTGGCCTGCAATATGTTGCGGCTATTCAACAACAAAATTTTGCCATTAAACCGTTAACCATAATTAGAAAAAATGCAAATTATCACGATGAGCATTTTGCTTCATCTTCCATTGCCAGCGCAACCAGTATTAGAAAATCTCTTTTTTCTGAGAATGGCTCCATTGAAGGAATACACTCGTATCTACCACATACTACCTATGATTTACTCCATAAATATAAAAAGGAATATCGACAATTTCATTCATGGGAAGATTATTGGCACCTATTAAAATATAAGCTTCTTCTTAGCAGTCCAGAAGAATTGAGAGGGATTCACGAAGTCGAGGAAGGTCTCGAAAATAGACTGCAACATGCCGCACTTCAAGCAGATTCTTTTCATGATTTTATGGAACAAATTAAAACAAAGCGATACACATGGACAAGGTTACAACGCGTTTGCCTGCATATTTTAATGAATGTAAAAAAAGCTGAAACGGCAAATAAAAAGCACCCTGAATATTTAAGGTTACTTGGGATGAGTGCGAATGGTCGGGAATATTTGCGGAAAGAGAAAAAGAACCTTCACCTTCCACTTGTGTCAAAACTGTCGGCCAATAAACAACTGCTTGACCTCGATATTCGTGCTTCAAGGCTGTATGCTCTAGGGTTAAAAGGGAAAAATGAGCAAGAACGTTTATTATCCCTTGATTTTAAACAGCCTCCGATTCAACTTTAGGTAAAGGACCCTCATAAAAAACATTAACCCTCAAAACAAGCTCCTCAGCTTGTTTTGGGGGTTAAGTTTTCTAAATAGTCAACTGCATCTTCAAACGTATCAATTGGAATAATCCTCATACTTGTATCAATATCCTCAGCTGTTCGAACAGCTGCTTGATAGTTTGAATCTTCAGCTCCCTCTTCATTTGGAGCTAAAAAGAAATCTGCGCCTGCCTTATCCGCAGCCACCACTTTCTTTTCTATCCCACCAATTCTACCAACCGTTCCGTCAGAAGAAATAGTCCCTGTTCCGGCAATTTCATACCCTTTTGTCAAGTCTGTTTCAATTAACTGATTGTAAATTTCAAGTGAAAACATTAGTCCAGCTGATGGCCCACCAATTTCATCTGTCTCCACATCCACCTTAGGCGAAACTATTATTTCTTTGTCATCAACAAGAGAAATACCAATTCCTACTCTTTCGCTCAGCTTATCAAACTGTTTAATCCCCAGAACGACTTTGCTTTCTTTCTCTTTTTTATCGACCGTTAAGGTTACTTCATCTCCTGCTTGTTTTTCACCTACATATTCGATAAACTCCGCCGAGGAATTAAATCTTTGCCCATCAATTTCAATAATCCGATCTCCAGGGGTCAACTTCCCCTCAGCAGGCATCCCTGGAATCACTTGTAGAACATAAACCCCTTTATAATCATAATCAATTGGATATCCCGCGCTCCTATATGCAACCTCAATCGCATTGGTTTTTGAACTATCCATCATATGAAGCTGTCTCATCGTGTATTCTTCATCGGTCTCGTTTTCTCCCCTGATTTCTTCAACGGGGTGGATTTCTTGATAATCACTTAAATGAGCCAGTAAATAAGAATAAATATTCGCCCTTCCCATTCTAATCGTTGTGAGCATAAAGCTCCCTTCTTCCTCATACCCGCCATCTACCTCGATGATTGGCTCCAGCTCTTTAGCCATTCCAGGTTTAGATACATAATAAGGCAAATAATAAAAAGAACTTGCAAAGAGGAGAATTGCGATTAAAAGAGTTAGACGAAAAGATCCTAATTTTTTCATGGTGATTGAGGCTCCTTCCATTGTTCAATAACTTGCTTAATTTTTACGATATGATTTCTTGCTTCTTCCTCACCAATCGCAATAATCTCGTCTATATTCGTAAATGCTCTTGAACTATAGTTTTCAACCCTAGGCCTCAACATAATATCAGAGGCAACCTCTCGATTTGTCACAAGTTCCATTTGCATAATATCAATACTTTGCATGATAACGTCAAATATAGAGTTGATTTCCGAATTAGTATTTACATGCGAAACATCCACTGCAATCACAATATCTGCGTTCATTTCTTTTACCACTGAGACAGGAATTCGGTCTACAACACCACCGTCAATTAAGAGCCGACCATTTAATTTCTCTGGGGTAAAAATTCCCGGGATTGCAATACTCGCTCTGACTGACTCCGCAATGGGTCCCTCTTTAAAAACGACCTTCTCCCCTGACACTAAATCAGTCGCTACTACTGCGATGGGAATATCTAATTCTTGTATTTCTTTTCCATGGGTAAAAATCCGAATTAATTCCTTTACCCTTTTCCCAGCGATGAACCCCATTTTGGGTACTGTAAAATCAAGATAATACTTCCGCTTAAATGCCTTTGAGAGCTTGTAGAGTCGATCAATATCCAGTCCTGCTCCATAAAAACAGCCCACCATCGCCCCCATACTACTTCCAGCTATCATATCAATCGGGATTCCTTCATCCTTCAATACTTTAATGACTCCAAGGTGGGCAAACCCTCGAGCTCCTCCAGACCCTAGAGCTAAACCTACTTTTGGACGCCGCAAACGATTTCCTCCTTTATTCAATTAACCTTGAACTTATTTAGTGCCTCCCTACTCTTTCCTTCAGCCGTTGAATCATGAAGTGAAGAGATAACACGATAAAGTGAAACTTCCATCAGTGGGGGCTCCATCCCCCACTGATGGTTAGTTGAACCAATCGGGCATTTACGGGCAGTTAACCGCCCACTTTTCCTTCTCGATTCCTCTAAGTCTTGAATTCGGGTTTCACTGCCCGTTAATCTGCGATAAACTTTTGGTCTAATTTACATAGTCGTTAGCATATTGATTTTATATGAGGACAAGGTATTTCGTGGTTTAAACAGCTTTATTGTTTATATATGGTTTATCTTACTTCAACAGAACAACACTTAATGCCAAGCTTAATAATTGCTTTACCATTTGATGAATATTCCTATTTTATCACTGTTTAGTTAGGTTTTACAGCAGTAGACCTGCGGAGGGAGGATTTACGTGCTAAAGTCAAAAATTAAAACGGGGGTACTAGCTAGCTCCGTTACGGGTATGGCCGTCTCAATGATTATTTTTCCGCAGGAATCATTGGACGCTTCAATAAGAGGATTAAATATGTGGTGGGAAATTGTATTTCCATCGTTGTTGCCTTTTTTCGTTGTGTCGGAACTACTGATTGGCTTTGGGGTGGTTAAATTTATCGGGGTTCTCCTAGAACCGCTTATGCGCCCCCTATTCCGAGTACCAGGGGTCGGTGGCTTTGTTTGGGCAATGAGTATGGCGTCTGGTACCCCATCAGGTGCCAAGTTGACAGCGCGGCTCCGGCAAGAGGGACAAATTACTAAAATTGAAGCAGAAAGACTCGTTTCTTTTACCAATGCCTCCAGTCCTATTTTTATTTTTGGAGCAGTAGCAGTTGGATTCTTCCATAATGCGCAACTAGGTGTACTAATAGCCATCGCTCACTATCTGGGGCTTATAACAGTCGGCTTAGTAATGAGGTTTTACGGAAAAAGCGAAACACCTAAAAAACAGGATAAGAAAAAACGCATCACCATTGGCGATGCATTCGCAGCCCTACATAATAGTCGAATCAAGGATGATCGTCCAGTTGGGCAACTACTTGGTGATGCCGTTATGTCGTCGATTCAAACGCTATTAATGATAGGTGGCTTTATCATTATCTTTTCCGTCATCAATAAATTGCTATTTCTTTTAGGTGCTACTGCGTTTCTAGCTGGATTTATTGAGTATCTTTTAAGTTTAATCGGCCTAGACAAATCGTTGAGTATGGCTACTATTTCTGGGCTTTTTGAAATAACAATGGGCAGTCAGATGGCCAGTCAGGTTCAGGAAGTAACCTTGCTTCAACAGGCCATTATTACAAGCTTCTTCCTTGGATTCAGTGGGTTTAGTATTCAAGCTCAAGTAGCAAGCCTACTTTCACAGACCGACATCCGGTTCCAGCCTTTCTTTCTTGCAAGGATACTACACGGTTTTACAGCGGGGATTTATGCATTGTTATTATGGGAACCTATCTATCTCCGACTCCTACAAAATGAACAACCATCAAACGCAATGCCTGTTATGAACCGAATTTATGAAGAAGGAACAAAGCTAGCTGACTTCCATTCATCAATGGCCCAGGTTGGTCCACTGATTACTATTGGCTTCCTAGCTCTTTACGTTATTATTTATTATAAAAGGATGCCAACCAAATAAAAGCGAGCCATGATGGCTCGCTTTTGCTTATTTTGGAAATTTGCTATTTAGCGCTTTTTCAACCTCAATTGGAACTAATTCAGAAATTTCTCCATGGTATTGAGCAACCTCTTTCACAATGCTAGAGCTAAGGAAAGAATATTGATTGTTTGTCATGATGAAAAATGTCTCAATCCCTTTATCTAGTAAGCGGTTCATTGAAGTAATCTGCATCTCGTATTCAAAATCAGAAACTGCCCTTAATCCCCGGACAATTGCATTTGCATTAACACTTGCAGCATACTCGACTAAAAGACCATGGAAAGTATCTACTTTCACATTTGGGATGTCTTTAGTCACTTGTTTAATGAGTTCCATTCTCTCTTCCACTGTAAATAATGGGCGCTTAGAAGAATTATTTAGAACAGAAATATAAATCTCATCAAATACCTTAGCTGCTCTTGTTATAATATCCAAGTGCCCGTATGTTATTGGGTCAAAACTCCCTGGGACGACAGCAATGCTAGCCATTTAAATTTCCCCCTCATTGTGCTTTTTATATGTAAATACTGTAACTCCAATAATACCATATTCTTCATGCCTAATTTGCTCAAATCTACCAATTTTTGTTGGGAGTTGTGTTTCTGACCCATGTTCGCAAACGATTACCCCACTGTCACTCAGTAGGTTCGCACTATCCATCATTTCCATCAACTTAATTAACTGTTGTTTTTTATAAGGGGGATCCAGGAAAATATAATCAAAGCAAATCTCCCTTTTACTCACAGCCTTAAGTGCTCTAGATGCCTCGTTTCGATATACCTCTGCCTGTTCCTCTAAATCGCAGTCACGTAAATTCTCTTTTATTGTCTGTATAGCCTTACGGTCTAGGTCGACGAAGATAGCCTTTTCTAGTCCTCGACTTAGTCCTTCTATTCCGAGACCACCACTACCTGCAAACAAGTCCAATCCGATTCCACCATTAAAGTATGGTCCAATCATATTGAATATCGCTTCTTTTACCTTATCCGTAGTTGGTCTTGTAGAGTTTCCCGGGACCGCTTTTAGTCCCCGCCCTTTTAAGACGCCTGATACAACCCTCATCTTTTAAACCCCTTCATTCCTTAAATCAATTCTACCTTATCCTACCACATGTAAAAAAATATAATCAAAAAGTGTATAAGCTGGTCCTTTATGGAAATAATGAAAGTAACAACATCAATTTTAGGATGTTGTTGCCAACCGCGGAGAAGACTTACGTTTCCCCATAAGTTCTTCCTCCGGTTTCTCCTCTCCCTTTGCCTTCTATCCCAATAGTGGGATATAGAAGGACCCTGCAGATGATGCAGGGTTTCTTTTTTTTGGCTCTTTTCTCAAACTTTGTTGCTTTTGGGATACAAAATAGAATCGATTAAGCTTTGTTCGCTGCAAATAGTTATTAACCATGAGAAAAGAGCTTGCAAACTTACTATAACGTACAAAATCGCTTATCTTGCGTTAAAATCGGCCTTAGGTAGTAAAAATCGGCTTTAAGATTTTTACAATTTTAACAACAATCTTTACAAAAACAGCATTTTGTCTTGAATATTAGCAAAAAAGCGCAAGCTCTTCGTCTATTGGACGAACGCTAGCGCTTCATTAGATTCCCATTTTATAGTCATATTCTTTTGCTTTGTCTGGAGCTTTGTTTTCAAACTGTACTTTTAAGTAGGGCTTATAGGATGGCTCCACCTTTTTAACAAAGGAGTATGCACTAATTTTCTGTATAAGTGCATCCGTGTCCTCTTGATCACAGTATAAAACAACATACTTAAGCTTTCTCGACACATAATGGACATTTCCAAATCTTCTTAACATCTTGGCTTGTTTTAATGAATAAAGCCAAACGATAATTCCTTGTCTTTGACCTATCATATTCTTTCCCCTTCAGAACACTGCTTTTCCATAGTTTAGCATACAGCACCTAGTTTTTACAATCACTCTCAGAAGAATGCAATGACCCCAAAAAAAAGAGTATGGAAAAATCCATACTCAAGAACAACCACAACTTCCACCGCTACCGCAGCCCCCCCCGCAGGAGGAGCCTGTATCAAAAAATGGATTTCCCGTAGGAACCTTTACACTTTCAGACACAGCACGACCGATAAGAACACTAATTTCATCTAATAAGCCTTGTAAATCATTTTCAGCTTTCTTAAATTCGGCCACAGCATCATCCAAATCCACTTCTCTTTTTAGGACACGAATTTGGCCCATCACCTCTTTGTAATCGGGATGATATCTACCGAATCTCTGAACCTCTTCATAGCGTTCTTTCATCTTAACAAAAGCTTTCACCTTTGCTTGTGTATCCTTACTTGATTTCACTCTATATAAACATTGCCGATAGTTCTCAGCTATATCCGAATCTAGGACCATTTGAACAAGCTCTTCCGCTTTTTCCAAAAGTTCAATTCTTTCTACTGTAGCAAGCATAATTCGCCCACCTCCGCTTCATATTTTAACATGAAAGAATATGAAAAGCGAAGGTTTCAATTAAAAGGGAAACCACTCAGAATTACGAAGCACTTTTTTATTTACGAGAATTAAGGTTCTATTCACGTAATTTGTGGTTCTATTCACGCAAACTCTAACCCTATTCACGTAAAACTCACTTCTATTCGCATATTTACCTGCTCTATTCGCAAACCAATTTTCTATCACGTAATTCCTAGTTCTATTCACGCAAATACAAGTGCTATTTCTCGAAAGATTTACTTCTTTTCATCATTCCCAGATACTAAGACAAAGAAAATAAGCTTCTTTAGCAGGAAAGAAGCTTAAGATTGTGCGTTCATATTGGCAAACATATGCATCATCATTGAAGCCATTTGAACACTATTTGTAAACTTTTGTACATGATGTGGTATTGTCTTTTCATAAAAATGTAAAGCTGTAATTTCCATGGTATAGAGCTCTCTAGGGTCTCTTGCCAGTTTCCGATACCAATTTGGATGTATTCGGATAAATTCATGCAAATCCTTTTGCTTTTGGATACGTTCAAGTACATCTTTTCTCATTTTTGACTCCTTTAATCTTTTCTAAAAGAAAATGGGCTTTGAGGAGCATCTCGATTGGATGAAGGGTTAGAAGGCTGCTGGCTTCCTTGAAACTGCGATAGCACCCCTTGTATTGCCGCAATCGCTTGACTAATGTTTCCAATCTGGCCTTGGAGTTGCTCTTGGTCCATGTTTTTAACTGTGTTTATAATTTTCGACATCCACTCTCCGCTTTTTTCCTTTTCTTCAGAGTCTTCTTGCTTTCGACTTACCTGATTCCCTTCACGGTAAGATTCCCACCTAGAATCATCTTCTCCAAGCAAATACCATTCCTCATAGAGCTCTTGCCATGTCGCGTTTCCATTTCTTACTTCCTTAATAAGCCCTGGATTCTCTTTGACAAACATCTTAAATTGCTGAATAGATGGATGTATCGTTTTTCCTTTATTGGTCATGTTCGTCACCTCACCTTGTTACACTTGCCTACCATAATTTATGTGTTCCTGTAAAAAATGTGATTCCAGAACCTTTTTTCTTCTATATGAGTTTTACCTGCCTGTTAAACTAAGATAAAATGTTGAATGTGATTGTACAAAAGTACAGACAAGAAAGAGGTTATTCAGATGGAAAATCAAAAGTTAAATCAACTTTTAGAGGATTGCTTACAATTAGCAGATGAGAACGATAAAAAAATCATCGAGAGCATCCTAACTGGTGTCAAGGAAAAATTAGAAAGTGAGAACGGAACTTATATCGGACATATTTTACAAATGAAGCAAAATCATGAAGTGGATACATTCGAACTTACACTGCAACTCTCATCCCTGGTAAACAATAATCTTGATATTCTCCATGGGGGAATCACTGCAACTATCCTAGATACAGCAATGGGGACGATGGTCAATAGAGTGCTTCCTGAAGGACAAACAGCTGTCACGAACCAACTAAACATCCATTACCTTGCACCAGGTATCGGCAGCCAGATAGCCTGTAAGGCTAAGATTGTTCATCAGGGATCTAAGACAATGGTTATGGAAGCTGAAGTGCAAAGGGATGACGGTAAAAAAATTGCTCATGCAACCGGGACTTTTTTTATCATAAAAAAATAGCGAATGGTTTTCCATTCGCTTTCCTTCCATCAATTCTTTATAAAGTTCTGTGTGTAGTATTTTTGATAGACACCTACCCCTAAATGAGTGAATTCCCCACTTAGCAGCGATTCCCGGTGGCCTTGACTATTTAACCACCCTTCCACAACAGCTGGTCCATCAACATAATGTGCAGCAATGTTTTCACCTGCAAGTTGGAACGGAACATTTGCAGCATTTAACCGATCAGAAAGATTACCATATCTTGCTGATGTATGTGAAAAATAATTAGCTTCGTGCATCTCTTTGCTATGCCCATAAGCTACCAATGCAGCATTTTCCTCCCACTTTAAAATCCCTTGTTTATGTCTATACCTAATAACATTCGTAATATCTAGGATTTGGAGCTTTACACCAGTTTCAATTCTCTCCCAATCATCCTGTTTTGGTTCTCCGACTTGCGCCAATTCTCCTCGATAATGCATTTCATATGGTTGGTGTCTAACTAGAGTTTGTCCATCTAGGAAACGAACACTTGAAAGCAATCCTGTCATTCGATCAATATACAACTGGGCATAAATATTACCGCTCTTAACTAAAGGCCTTGTTGACAAATCTTCACTAGAGAGCTCAAATTGGTACGATCCATCTGCCTCATTTAGGGGAATACTAGACTCTATAGAATGATTGACAACTAACTCATCAAAGGACTGACCAATCTTAAAAGGAGTAACATTCGCTTCATTTCCAATAGCATAAACCGTAACTACCTTATCATTTAAAACCCCTACCTGGACATAGTGATTGATATCATAGTTATAGATATACCACGTGTATCCGTAGGCTGATAAATCTTTTCTTCTAGGTGAACCGAGCTCAGATAGTAAGGATTGAACATCCTTTCCAATTAAAGTACCTAGGCTTCCATCTGATACCATTGCTAATGATGCTTCTGTGTCTTTATGTACAGCATTGTTATCACTAATGCTCTTAGATGTTTGATTGCTTTCGAGCGCTGAGTCATTAAACATGAAGTGGTATCCTATATAAATGATGATTGAAGTCAATAGTAAAATACTGATACTCGGGCGCAATATAACTCCCCTTCCTATATAGACGTAAATTTTTAAATATAATGAAATAATATCCTCATTATTCTATCATTTATTGCCTACAAATGAATGAAAATTTAAAAAGGTGCCCAGAGGCACCTTTTGTATTTACTGTAGCTGGTTTTCATCATGTTCGGAGATTTCAGAAAGTGCAACCTCAGCCTGATTATCCATTTTGGGATTGATTGCAAAATCACCGAGAGCAACGATTCCCACTAGCTTATCACCTTCAACAATAGGTAATCGGCGGATTTGATGCTCTGCCATTACCCTTGCTGCTTCATCAGTAGTCGTATCAGGAGTAATAGTCACTAGGTGCTCGCTCATAACTACTTCTACCTTTGAGGATGGCGGCTTCTTTTCTGCAATTCCTCGAAGAACGATATCTCGATCTGTAATCATCCCCACTAATTTTTCACCATCCACAATTGGGATTGCTCCTACATTATACTCTTTCATTTTCACTGCAACTTCGTATACATTATCAAGCAAGGAGCAAGTTTCCACATCCGTAGTCATAATCTCACGAATTTTACCCATATCAATCATCTCCATTTTATAATATTTCTACTTCCTTTAGATTCTCCTGTTAAAAAAAGATTTATGCTCACTTAATACATTGCAACTTTTGATTATTTTTACTATTATTGATAAAGAGATGGGTTTACCATTATGTAGCATTTTGCTTCTATGTGTTTTAGGAGGGATGAGGATGATTTTTGAAAAGACCGGATTGGAAAATTTAAAAGCCGATCTAAACAGGTTAGATGAAGTAATGCCTGATTATGGACTTGAGCGCCATGGGCAATGGGATTATGAACGTGTCACTTTTGACCGTAAGTTTGATTTAAAAGAAGGTACATATTATCTTCGCATTCAAGGGTATGCAGTGGAAGGAGATGTTGGTGCTCATAAAGCTGTCATTCAACTAATGGCGCCACTTCTTGGAAAACATTATTACCCACACGGAGTGGAGTATGGGGAGAATGAACACTTCCCTAAATCACTTGTAAGTCAGTGTGAAAAGGTCCTTAAAGACTTAAAAGAAGACATAGAGATATTTGCTCTATAATCATCTAAAAGAAAGGCGCAGTGATGCGTCTTTCTTTTCAAATTTAGAGTAATGTTGGACTAACTGAAAAGTTCCTTGGCGATTATATTTAAAAAATACTATAATAAAGGTACTCATAAAAATTACCCTATAAGATATTCAATCGTTTAGAAAGGGGTCTCAATTGACTAGATTTATAACAAAAAGGAATATAACAATAGTAATCGCTATTATCCTAACAGCATTACTTTTCTACATTATACTCCCTGTTTCTGTTCCCTTGATTAGTGCGTTAATTACAGCTGTCATTCTTGAACCACTGGTACGTTTTATTAAGAGAAGAACAAATATCGGTCGCAAATTTGCTGTTATCATCATTTTTATTGCCTTTTTAATCATGATTGGTTTATCTGGATATTTTATTACAACCAAAGTTATTACCGAGGCAATAAATATTGTCGAAAACGCACCGAGATACATCAATGATATTACGAATGTTTGGTTCGATGCTCAAGATCGATTTGTTGAGGCAGCCAAGGACTTCCCCGATGAATTAGTACATGAGATAAACGACCGTGGTGAGGAATTTCTCCTCAATGCAAGAGATGACTTACTTGCTTTTATCAATATCAATAATTTAAAAGCTTTGCTAACCAATATCCCAAATTTTCTTGTTAGCTTTTTGGTGTATTTAATCGCCTTATTCCTATTTCTTCTTGACTTACCAAGACTTAGGAATGGCTTTTATAGCTTTCTGTCAGAAAGAACTGCAGAGAAAGTCAATTTCATGGCATCACGTCTTACCAATGTGACGACTGGCTTTTTTAAAGCCCAATTCCTTGTGAGTGTCATCATCTTTGTAGTATCTCTTTTAGGTCTTTTACTGATTGTCCCTGAAATTGCTTTATTCATGTCACTGGTTATATGGATTATTGACTTTATTCCAATCATTGGATCTATTGCGATTCTTGGCCCGTGGGCTATATTTCATCTTTTAGCTGGAGATATAGTGATCGGTACCAAGTTGGCCATATTGGCTGCGGTTCTCTTAATTATCCGGAGAACTGTGGAACCAAAGGTGATGGGAACCCATATTGGTCTGTCCCCTCTGGCAACATTGATTGCGATGTACCTTGGTTTAAAATTGATAGGGATGGCTGGATTTATTATTGGACCATTAGTAATCATTGCCTTTAACACAGCTAGAGAAGCTGGAATAATAAAATTGAACTTTAAAATATAAAACCGGACTTATTGTCCGGTTCTTTTTTTACAAAAAAATGCTACCAAATTGGCAGCATTTAATGGAACTATTCTATTTATCCACCCAGTATTGCCTTAATAAGAGAGGTTGTCTCTCCTCCATGATAAAAAACATATAAAAGTAAATAAACCGCAACACCCGTAATTCCTGTAAAGAACCATACAACACTCGTCACTGGGCCTAACTTCCGGTGAAAAGCAAGACGTTGTTTATACCCCGTCCAAAGGGAAGTAATGCCTAAAATAGCTCCCAAGGTAGCAAGAGTAATATGGAAGATTAAGAACACTGTGTAATAGATTTTTATATCATCTGGGCCTCCAAATGAAGTATTGCCTACAAACACTGTCCTAGAGGCGTAAATAATAAAGAAAATAACCGCAAAAATCCCAGCAAGTGTCATTGTTTTTCTGTGTTTCTCGATCTCTCGCTGCTTAATTTGCCACCAGCCTATTGCGACAGTGAGTGCACTTAACACAATAAACGTTGTACTGATGGTTGGAAGAATTGGAAGGTTCCCCATACTTATTTTCCTCTCTCTTTTTCTAATAATTTTTTTACTAATCTACTACTTTGATGGTTGTGGATGCTGCTGGCGGTATAGTGCCAATTCCTCGTTTTCCTTTTCCCTTTCACTGTTGTACCAGCTAAAGAAAGTATAGGCAAGAACAACTCCATAGACAATTTCTTGAATGATCTTCATCACAACTCCGCCAAGGCGCTGATCTTCGAGTAAGGTGAGCGAGCTAAACATTTCTGGCCCACTTAGATTTAGCATCGATAACGTTGAACCTGGTACACATAGAGCAAGAGCTTGTGCCCAAGCATTTGGGTCCGAAAAAGTAGCGTACATAGGAGCATCCGCAAAAATAATTAACGCACATGCCGGAGTTAACAGAATCCCGTCGGCAAAAATATAGCCAATCTTTTTCAACCCAGAAAGTGATTGTTGTTCAGGCAGGACATTTAACAATGGCCACCACATGACAATCGCAAACAGAAACATAATTGATGTGTATCCTGCATGCAACCACATATCCGTTTTAATCACATCGAATATTAACGGGATATGATAAAAAGAAAAAATACCATTAAACAGCACGAGTGCAATAAGAGGCTTTGTCATAAACGAAAAGACTGGCTTAATTATAGGATTGTTGATGATTCCTCTCCATATCCAGTTAGGCACCCCCAAAATGAGCAAAGGAGGGATAACGAGGTATAAGCTAGCCATTTGAATCATATGAGCGTAGAACGTAATATGTCCTAACAGGTCTAGGGGTGATCCTTTTACCGCATATAACAAAATGATTCCCGTTGTAAAGAAGATAGCCTGTTTACTTGTGACCCGCTCGCTCTCTTTAAAACGAGGGTAGTATTTAAAGACAAGCAGATAATAAACAGCTAAAACAATCATAAGACTAACAAAGTAATAAGGACTCCAGTTTGCTCTAAACCCAAACAAATCAAGAGAAAACATTTAAAATCACCTCAAAATTAATAGAAAAGCTTTTATTCATTATACCTTTTCTAACGAAGGAACCGCAATCGAACAGTGCTGAATAAAAAATCCAAAATTAAACAAAGAAAAAAACCGGCCTTACGGACCAGTTTTTCTCTCATTTTTTTACCACCAAATGATTGTCATGAAGGCCAGAACCGTTACGAAACCGACAAGTACTCCAGAGTATAGGAATAGTTGTGGAGCTTCATGTCCCTTATGACTCATATGCATAAAATAATACAATTGAAAAATTACTTGAACACATGCCAAGAGCAGGATGAATGGAACGATGAACCAGCTTGATAGATCACCAAATCCAACTGCAGCAAAAGCGATTAATGTCAGAAAGATCATTAGAGAAAAGGTAATAACCTGGTATCTCATTTCCTCTGCACTTTTTTTGCGTCGATAGTCAAGGTCAACTCTTGGGTTACCTGAAGTAGTTTGTTGATTTGCCATCAGTTTATCCCACCATTCCCATTAAGTATACGACTGTAAAGATAAATACCCAAACAACATCGATAAAGTGCCAGTACAGACTAGCGACATAAAATTTCGGCGCATTGTATAAGCTCAAACCACGTTTTGCATTGCGGACCATTAAAGTAACAATCCAAAATAAACCAAAGGCAACGTGGGCTCCATGAAAGCCTACAAGCGTATAGAATGCAGATCCAAATGCACTACTTGTAAAACTATGATGGAATTCATGCACATAATGATTGAACTCATAAATTTCTAACAATAGGAATGCTAAGCCCAATAGTACCGTGATTCCCATCCATAACTGCATTTTCTTAAATTCAAAGTTCTTCATATGATACATTGCATAAACGCTTGTTAACGAACTCGTTAAAAGTATCATTGTCATAAGAAAAACTAAAGGCATTTCAAACAAATCTTTGGCAAGTGCGTGCTCTGCAGTAGGCACCTTATCCTTAAGAGCAAGGTAGGTTGCGAAGAGAGTGGCGAACAACACCGTCTCTCCTCCTAAAAAGAGCCAGAACCCTAAAAATTTATTTTTCGCTTCAAGGGTTGCTTTCTCAGGCGACGCCGGCCAGGTTTCATTGGTCATTTTTTCTTCAGCGTGCATTATGCCTTAACCCCCTTATCATCGTCGTCAGTCAAGTCTTCTTTATGAATATGGAAGCCATGATCATCCTTGATAGAACGGACGAACATAGAAAGGAATGTTACTAGCATTCCACCGATTAAGACTGGAAGTCCCCAAGCATAATCAACACGGTACATCGCTCCAAATGCAGCAATGAATAATCCAAGTGATATCATAAATGGAATGAAAGAGCCATTAGGCATATGAATGTCTCCAAGTGGCTCTGCAGGAGTCATTTCTTTCTTCCCTTCCATTTTTTCAATCCAGTAAGGATCTAATCCACGTGTTAATGGAAGCTGCTTAAAGTTATAGAATGGCGGTGGTGACG
The DNA here is from genome assembly GCF_044803185.1 of Mesobacillus maritimus. GTDB lineage: Bacteria > Bacillota > Bacilli > Bacillales > Cytobacillaceae > Mesobacillus_B > Mesobacillus_B maritimus_B. Next base: position 923,853 of record NZ_CP085225.1, on the reverse strand, counting down.
CAACTGCCCACTCAAGAGTACGTCCATCTCCCCATGGGTCATTTCCAACTCTCTCATTCTTCACACTTGTTATGATGACATTGATCAATAAGACAATGACCGCGACAGCCATGAAAAATGCACCGACTGTGGAAACAAAGTTCCCTACTTCTAGTCCCTGATTTGGCAGGAAAGTAAAGATACGACGTGGCATCCCCATTAGACCAAGGAAATGCTGAATAAAGAATGTTAAATGGAAGCCGATTAAGAATAACCAGAAAGTAATCTTCCCTAAGAACTCATTTAACATAGTTCCAAACATTTTCGGCCAATAGAAATGGGTTGCAGCCAAAATCGCTAGTACAACACCACCAATGATAACGTAGTGGAAATGAGCAACAACAAAGTAAGTATCATGATACTGATAATCTGCTGCCGCTGCAGCAAGCATAACACCAGTGACTCCACCCGCAACGAATGACGGTACAAACGCAACTGCGTACATCATTGGAGTTGTAAACTTGATACTTCCACCCCACATGGTTAGAAGCCAGTTAAATATCTTGATACCTGTTGGAACCGCAATCGCCATTGTTGCAACTGCAAAAATCGCGTTAGCAATTGGACCTAAACCAGTTGTAAACATATGGTGAGCCCACACCATGAACCCAAGGAAACCAATCAGTACAGTCGCAAATACCATTGACGAATACCCGAACAATCGCTTCCTTGAGAATGTTGAAATGATATCAGAGAATATTCCGAAAGCTGGTAAGATTAAAATATAAACTTCTGGGTGACCAAAAATCCAGAATAGGTGTTCCCAGATGACTGTATTTCCACCCATTGTATGATCGAAGAAATTTGCTCCGAACATACGGTCAAACATCATGAAGAACAATCCGATTGTAAGGGGTGGGAAAGCAAAAAGAATCAATGCGGATGCAACGAAAGTCGTCCAAGTGAAAAGTGGCATCCTCATATATGTCATCCCTGGGGCACGCATATTAATGATTGTCACTAGGAAGTTAATCCCGGCAATTAATGTACCTGCACCAGAAATCTGTAAACCTAAAACGTAAAAATCAATTCCATGTCCCTCTGAAGCTAGTGACAATGATGCATAAGAAGTCCATCCTGCATCAGGAGCCCCACCTAAAAACCAAGAAAGGTTTAGGAAAACTCCACCAAAGAAGAACAACCAAAATCCTAATGAGTTTAGGAATGGAAAAGCTACGTCCCTTGCACCAATTTGTAATGGCACAACAGCATTCATAAAAGCAAATAAAAGTGGCATGGCTGCAAGGAATATCATTGTTGTTCCATGCATCGTTAGGATTTCATTATAAAAACCTGCACTTACAAAGTTATTGTCTGGTATAGCTAACTGGATTCGGATAACCATTGCTTCCAATCCACCGAGGACAAAGAAAAATCCACCAGCTATCAAATAGAGGATAGCGATTTTCTTATGGTCAACAGTGGTTAGATAGTCCCATAAAACAGCGCCTACCCCTTTTTTCTGAGCATAGGTACTCACAGTTTTACCTCCATTTCATCCCCTGTTATTCTTGGACTTTTAAGCCCATTAAGTAATCAGTAACAGCATCAATTTCCTCATCAGACAAGTTATATTTGCCAGTCATCTTGTTCCCTGGCTTATAACTTTCAGGATCTTTCAGCCAATTTTTAATGTTTTCTTCGTTATGTTCCAGGATCCCCGCAACAAGTGTACGATTACCAAAGTCAGTAAGGTTAGGACCCATACGAGCTTGTTCGGGAGTTGTATTTGCTGGTGTTACAGCATGACAACCGATACAGCTGTTGTTGAAAATTTCTTGCCCTGCTTGTGCCTCTGCAGTTTCAGCCTGAACTGGTTCAGTTACGGATTGCATATCTGCTACCCATTGGTCAAATTCCGCGCGTGGAAGAGCTTTTACCTTAAAGTCCATCAACGCATGAGAAGGACCACAAAGTTCAGCACATTTACCATAGAATATCCCACCAGCTTCATCAGACTTAGTTGGGTCAAACTCAAGCCAGAACTTGTTAACATTTTCAGTGTTGGTATCCATTTTCCCACCAACAGGAGGAATCCAGAATGAGTGCTTTACATCAGAAGCTATCAGGTTAAAGTAAACCTTTTCACCAGTTGGCACCACTAAATCTTGGCTTGTTAGAATTTCCTCATTAGGATACTCAAATTCCCACCAATAAAGATTAGCACGCACATTTACTACAAGTGCATCCGTTTTTCCTTCTTCGTTCTTTTCCTCCATTGGAGATACATCAGCAAGTTTGAATGTTGCCGAAACAGTTGGAACAGCCAAAACTAATAGTAATAAGATTGGTATAACTGTCCAAAGAATCTCTAATGTGTGACTTCCCTCAACCTGTTTAGGGATTTCATCATCACTTTTGCGACGAAAACGTACCATTACAACAATAAAAATTACCGCTACAATTGCAATTACCCCTACCATTATTGCAGTACTTAACACCATTAGATCAAATTGCATCTGCGCAACTTCTCCTGCCGGCTGTAGTGCGGACAGAAAAGGTTCACCGCACCCGGCTAGTAGTGCTATGACCGCAAACAAAGGTAGCAAACGCCATTTCCCAAGCCTTTTCATAGCTTTTTAAACCCCTCTTTCATAAGAAATTCATTAAATGATTCTAAAAATAATATATGGATAAATTCTCCCCGTCCCGAGGCGGAGAAAATGTCCCAGCAATGTGTGATTAGTCTCTTAATAAGACTTAAATATTCTTAAATTAGTGTGACAATTACCATAGCAACGAATAAAATCGTCAGGTATTGTAATGAGTAGACAAACATCAGCTTTGCCCATTTAATATCATCTTTAAATTTCCGAGCATAGAAACCAAGGAACAACCAACCAATATTCAGGGCGGAAGCCAATATAAGAAATGGTAGTCCTAACTCCAACAAAAGAAACGGAAGTGGTAGGAGAGCTGTAATCCATAGAATGATGGACTTTTTGGTTCTCGCGAACCCTTTGACTACAGGCAGCATCGGTATACTAGCAGCACGATATTCCTCAGCTCTTCTCATTGCGAGTGCATAAAAGTGCGGAGGTTGCCAGATAAACATAATTAAAAATAATACCCATGCCATCATGCTAAGATTAGCATCAACAGCAGCCCAACCAATTAATGGTGGAACAGCACCTGAGATACTCCCAACAATCGTGTTAGACACGTATAGACGCTTGGACCACATACTATAAAGAACTACATAACTGAAAACCCCGATTAAGCCAATAATTCCGGCTGTTATCGTGGTCATAAATAATAGAACTGAACCAATCCCAATAAACAAGAAACCTAGAAAAGCCACTTTTACAGGCTGTATTTTCCCGGTAACAGTCGGTCTTCCTTTCGTCCTTTCCATTAAGGGATCGATATCCCGGTCTATGTAATTATTTAGACTACATGAACCTGCAATAATTAATGATGAACCTATCAATGCTAAAAAAACAATATCTAGGTTCCCCAAAAAACGCATCCCACTGAAATGTAGAGCAAGCCACAGTCCTGTAAATGTCGTAATTGCATTTGAGTTAACGATGCCAACTTTAATCAGAGCAAGAAAATCTTTAACTACTGATGTCTCTCCCACCCCAGCGTTAAGAGGTTGCTGGTTTCCATCCATGACAGCCCCATTGTAAGCTTTTGGACTCGACATTCCTTCTCCTCCTTCTTCATTAAATTCTTATTTTAATCGAATTGGTAAAATTAATCCAGAAAAGTTATGTTTTCTCAAGGTGTAGTTTATACTATTTCCACCGTAAAAAGGGTGTTAAATGTTTGTGTAGGAAAGTAAAGTCTCTTTGTGTATATTAAATCACACTTTGCACTTTTTTTGTGTACTTTTTTTGAACAAAATCAATTGATTTGAGAAAAGCGTAAGGAAAACACTCTATTTTACAGGGTTTTCCTTTTTATCCAGTGATTTCAAAAAGGTTTATGCGCATTTAACCTCAAACCATTTAAATTGTTAAGCAATACAGAGTATTGTTATTCTTTAGAAATTTTCGTGTTCATAACTTCATCTCTATTACTAACAAATACTTGCAGACGAAGCAATCTTTTTGCCCAGATTTAGGCAGTTTTATTTTCATATTGAATAATAAGGTTAGTTTGTGTAGTATCATTTAGGGGCATAGTGTGGCTTTCTATCTTTTTATTTAAAAATCAGCTATGATAGATTTGAATTAACAGTATAATGATTCCTCATTATTATACTCGCCTAATAATTATATGATGACAAATTTGAATATTTAAAACAAGCAGGTGAATGTATTGAAACGCTCTTTAAAATGGTTGGCAGTCTTAACGACAATTGGTATGCTTTTCGTTTTACTAGGTGGTGCACTTGTAACAAAAACGGATTCTGGAATGGGCTGCGGCCGATCATGGCCATTATGTAATGGGGAGCTGGTCCCCACAGACATTACCCCAGAGTTAGTAATTGAATTGGCGCACCGTTTAGTATCAGGTGCACTCGGAATCATGGTATTGGTTCTTGCCATTTGGTCTTGGAAGGTCATTGGACATATACGTGAGACTAAGTTTTTAGCCTTTTTATCTTTCTTCTTCATTCTTCTTCAAGGCCTTATTGGAGCAGCAGCTGTAGTTTGGGGCCAAAACGACTTTGTCCTTGCTGTGCATTTTGGAATATCCTTAATCTCATTTGCTGCTGTATTCCTTTTAACGCTATTGATCTTTGAAGTTGATAAAAAATTCAATGCAGAAAAGGTAATCATTGATAATCGAATGAGTTTTCACATCATCGGGATAACCATCTACAGCTTTATTGTTGTCTACACGGGAGCGCTTGTAAGGCATACCAATGCTAGTTTAGTATGTCCCGACTGGCCACTTTGCGTAAACTCTGCACCTAGCCTACCAGACAATTTATATCAATGGGTCCAAATGGGGCACAGGGCAGCAGCAGGGTTAATTTTTATCTGGATCGCTTATGCAACCTTCATTGCCATCCGCCATCATAAGCATCAGCCAGTTGTTTACTGGTCTTGGATTACTTCCTTTGTTCTTGTATCCTTTCAAGTAATATCAGGAGCAGTGGTAATCTTTTCTAGATTAAATCTCTATGTAGCTCTGGCACACGCCTTTTTTATCTCTTGTTTATTCGGAGTTCTAAGTTATCTTATCTTGCTTGTCTCTCGTAACAAGAAAAATGCACATGCTCTTACGAACCAAAAAACAGTAGATTCTGATTCACGTAAATATATTCCACCAGTGCAATAACCAAAATGCACGTAGTAGTAATGGATGCTGACTAGGCTTTTGCTCAAGCTCAACCATTCTCAAATTAAATTACATGTAAAAAGCTGCAGTCCTAAGACTGCAGCTTTTCTTTTATGATTTTAAATGGAATTTCTGCCCCGGCGCATTAGTTGGCACCACGGTTGGTTTTTCCGCTTTTTTAGATTTATACTTTTCTTCAAATTGAACGAACATTGATACATTTACGAGAATCCCCATTGATATCGCCATTTGCAAAAGCGACGAGCCGCCATAGCTAATAAATGGAAGAGGCACACCTGTTAGTGGTATCACCCCTGTTGCACCACCAAGGTTTATAAAAGCCTGTATCCCGACCATGCTCGATATCCCAATCGCTAATAAACTTCCAAAAGGATCCTTACACTTTAAACCAATAAATATCCCTCTCAAGACTATATACCCTAAACACAACAAGACAAACCCAACACCGAATATTCCCAGCTCTTCTGAAATAATCGCAATGATAAAATCTGTATGTGCTTCTGGTAAATAGCCAAGCTTTTGAACACTTTGTCCAAGCCCTAACCCTGTTAATCCACCAGAACCGATTGCATAATAGGAATTCGCCAGTTGATACCCTGTATTTAATTCATCGGCAAAGGGATTGCTGTATGAAGTAAGTCGATTAACCCTTACTTCTGAAAAAATCTCATCTTTCATAATGAGCGATACAGGTGCAATAAGGCAAGAAGCAATAATGACGAGTTTCATGATATTCTTGAGACTCATGCCTGATGACAAAATGATGGTTGATGCAATCAAAAAGATAATACCCGCCGTTCCAAAATCGGGCTGCACGGCAACCAGAATCACAACTAGCGCTAAATAAACTAATGGAGGAGCGACCCCTTTATCAAACTCATTAATATACGATTGTTTTTTGGCATAAACGGCAGATAAATAGATAATGACACCAAGTTTTGCAAATTCTGCTGGTTGAATGCTTCGTACCCCCAACTCAATCCAACTTTGTGCGTTATTTGCTACCTTTCCAACTAAAAACAATCCTACAAGACCAAAAAGAGACATCAAAACCATTGGCAATAGAAATTTGGTACTTTTCATTATTTTGTAAGGAATCAGTGCTGTAACGATGAAAAACACAGCAGCTACAAATAAGTTTATTTTTTGTTTATCAAAGAAGAAATCACTCGGAACTTCATAGCGCGTCACAAGGCTCGCACTATAAACCATCACTAGTCCAAAAATAGACAAGAGGGCAACAACTATGATCAAAGAATAATCATAGGACTTCATAATTTTTTTTACCATTATCTCTTCCCCATCTTCTATGTTGTAATATGTATTCTAAATATCCCCATGAATATCCTGCCAATGGGAAGGAAAGTTTAAAAAAAACTCAAACAATTCTCTAGAACTGTTTGAGTTTTTAGCTATCTTATTTTCTCGTAGAAGCTTCATGAAGAGCAGATAACTCTTTCTCAAGCTCACCGAGGATTGTTTTCCCTTCCGCTTCCTCTATTAAGCCGAGTCTAACTGCAAAATCTATCTCCCTTGATAACCCAAACATTTGCGTGTCCAAAACTTCTTCATAGAGAGGACATTGAGGCATGGTTAGGTTATCCATTTGCACTTTAATCAGCTTTAATATCTTATCAGCGTCAGCCTTCAATAAGGCATGGGCTTTTTCTTGATGATTAATAATCATTTCAGACGCCAACATTGATCCCCCCGTTTCCGAGCATTAACCAATCTATCTATAAATTTTACTCTTTAGCATGCGAAAATGCAAGAATAATAAGGATTCAGAATATTTATTCCCTAAATCCCAAAGTAAGGATATGACATTTAAAGAGATTAAAGATATACTTGTGAGGAATAATTTTTTATAGGGGGAAATGGCTTGGAATTAATCATTCATATCACTGGTAAAGTAAACTATCAAATCACCCTGGATCCTAGTGTCTGGATTTTTGACGACCGAAAAGTGGATTTAGATACATATTTCCTAGAGAAAAAAGAAAAAGCAGATGAGCTTGAGGAATATACCAAGTCTATATCTAAACATTGGGATAGAGAGATCATGGAAGGTGCTGTGTTTCCACCAACCCTTAAAACTGAACGAAAGTACGAAAAGCAAAAAATGATGGAAGGAACTTTCGGGATTCCTCTTGAGCCCTTCATTCTTAATGCAGAGCCCCAAGAAGGTGCAAAGTCACTTGTTATTGAACACAATGAAGGTGAGACAGAGTTACCACTTAATGAGGCATTTAAATTAATCCTTGGCTTTTCTAAACACGGGAAACAACTAACCGATGGTGGTCCTGTCCATGTTTATTACGGGGATGGTTCGAATCATGAAAACCCACTAAAAGGGATAAAACAATTTATTATTAAATAACTCCAGACCGTTCATTATTTTTCAAGAACAAAAGCGGAAGCGTCCTGTTCAGCGGCGTATGGCCTGGAGCGCTCCAACTGAGATAAAGGAAAATGAAAAGCGGAGGCGGCTTGTTCAACTCCGACTTGCATAAGCCACCCCGGAATAGAAGGCGCTCTTTGCCTTCAATTCCGGGGTGGCTTATGACCCGAGGAGTTAGCCGCTGCAGCTAGACAACACGAAGAGCCGGAGGCGCATTCGTGCTTGACGCAATCGTTGCGGCGGTAAAAATCCAAAATCCGTTTTTTACTCGGAGAGCGAAGGACACTAGCCGCTAGGGCACTGGAGCTGGATACCAAAAACGAGTACAATTTATCCACACCCATAATCTTTTATAATTTCCTAAACATTAAAAAACAGGCGAAAATCGCCTGTTTTTACTTTAGAATGTCTGCCGCTAATTGAGCTAGCGCAGACCTTTCTCCTTTTACTAACTTAACGTGGCCAGCAATTTGTTGGTCTTTAAATTTTTCGACCACGTATGTAAGGCCATTATTATAAGCATCAAGATACGGATGGTCGATTTGATCTGGGTCTCCCATTAAAACAATCTTACTTCGCTCACCGACTCGTGTTAAAATCGTCTTTACTTCATGCTTGGTTAAATTTTGAGCTTCATCGATGATGATGAACTGATCTGGAATACTCCGACCTCTTATATACGTCAGAGCTTCAACCTCGATGGAACCCATCCCTGCTAATATGGCATCAAGTTCCCCTGGTTTTTTCGTATTGAACAAAAATTCAAGATTATCGAAAATAGGTTGCATCCACGGACGAAGCTTTTCCTGTTTTTCCCCAGGTAGAAAACCTAAATCCTTGCCAACTGGCACAATAGGACGTGCGACTACAAGTTTTTTATATTCACCTAAATCTTCTGTTTGAAAAAGCCCTGTTGCTAGGGTTAGTAATGTTTTTCCTGTTCCAGCTCTTCCTGTGAGTGTGACTAGCGGGATGTCATCTCGTAACAATAGCTCTAAAGCCATAATTTGCTGAACATTCCTCGCTCTAATGCCCCATATTTGTTTCCCTTCATGGTCAAATACCAACTTTTTGACAAGTAATTTTCTCTTGTCCACCATTCCAATAGCAGAAGAAGAACTACCTAGACTGTCTTTGAGAATAACAAATTGATTTGGGTATAATTTTTGACCACCAATTTCCGCTAGCTCTAGTTCCCCTTTTACATAAAACCGATTTAATAACTCTGCTGCAACGTAGATTTCTTCAAACCCGGTGTACAAGTCATTCACTTCTATCACTCGATCACTCAGAAAATCCTCCGAGGCGAGTCCTATTGCATCTGCCTTTACCCTGACAAGTGCATCTTTACTTACCAAAATTACTGGACGGCCAACCTCTTTCGTTTGCTCTTCTAAGGACAAATTTTTTGCAACAGCCAGGATTCGATTATCATTTGTTTTTTCAACAAAAACCTCCTGAAGCTGATGGAAGGAGCGATGGTTTAATTCAATTCTAACTGATCCGCCGTTATCAAGAGGGATTTTTTCGTGCAGCTTACCTGTTTCTCTAAGTCCATCAATAATTCTAGATACCTGCCTAGCATTTCGCCCAATCTCGTCCATATAACGTTTTTTTGAATCAACTTCTTCTAGCACTACGGCAGGAATAACTACCTCGTTATCTTGGAAAGAAAAAATGGAATAGGGATCCTGTAGCAGGACATTTGTATCAAGTACATATATTTTTGTCAAAATCTTGCCTCCCACCTTCTTGTTTTTCTGGCGCCGCCAAATCACCATCAGCAGAGACTTTGGTAAAATATATGTTTTCTTGTATAAAGATAGAATTTATTTTACACAATACCATGTAAGCAACATTTTTTTTATTGTTGATTTTCGGGCAGTAACCATACACCAGATGACTTTGAACCTCCAAGACAGAAAACTTGCTGCCCGTAAATTTCCTAGGAGCCTGGCCTAAAAAACCATCAACTTCTAGCATTTGAAGGGGTTTTACAGAAACCAACAGATAACCGTTTTAACCTAACTTTTGATTTTCGCGCAGGTTCTTATCCATCAAATTTTTGACAGAATGAATTTTCGGGGGTGTACTAACAAATGAAAAAGGTCATAACTTTATTTTGTTTACTATTTGTGATTTCAGGCTGTGCGGCAGGGAACAATGCTTCACAAGATGAACAAGACGATAGGGTCAAAGTACAAAACAGTACAAATGAACAAGTTAATCGTAGAGAAAGTGAAAACAGATCAAACCACCTTGCAGAATTGGCCGAACGGATACCTGAGGTAGATGAAGCCACTGCTCTAGTAATTGGCGATTTTGCCGTTGTGGGGATTGACGTTAATGAAGATTTAGAGCGTTCTGAGGTTGGGTCCATTAAGTATGCAGTTTCAGAAAGTATGAAGGATGACCCACATGGTGCTAACGCAATGGTGGTTGCAGATCCTGACCTGAATGCAAGGCTAAAAGAAGTTGTAGAGGACTTTCGTAATGGACATCCTATCCAAGGTATTATGAACGAACTTGCTGATATTACTGGAAGGATTATCCCTGAGGTCCCTGCTGATAACCTGGAACCACAGCCTAAAGATCCAGAGCCTACTGAAAGTGATAACGAGAAATTAACTGATAAGGAAGAAAAACAGCTCGATAAAACCCAGAATCGTCAGTCTAATTATCATAAAGAGAACAGGGAAAATAGAGAAAATTAATAAAAAAGCTTAGTCGCTGACTAAGCTTTTTTAATGGCATCCATTACTTGTTTATCTAATCTCGTAGCTGCAGCCTGATCATAAATTTTATCATACATCGGCTCTGTAACAATCTTGGAACCATAAAACATGACATCCCTTACTTCATCAATGTCCATTTTAACAAGTGATAATTTTAAAGGAACACCATCTATACCATCGAACTTTACTTCTGCTCTTCCCTGAATGGAGTAAGTAGACTCATTCGCAACCAGAGTAATAACAACCAAGCGATTCCCTTTAATATTTTCGATTATCCGTGAACGACTATCAGCAGCAAATAGAATTGTTTTTTCATCTTTCGCTAACAACCATGATATTGCACTGACATTTGGCCCACCTGTTTCATGGTCTATTGTAGCAATCGTAACAAAACGCTCAGTTTGTAATTCTTCGAACAATTCTTTAATTAAATGTGGTTCGACTTCGTTTGCCATAAAAGCACCCTCCTTACACTATCATTCATCTTACTATGTATGAACATATAACTTCAAATCCAATCCATGATATACTATACACAAAGAATCATACGAAAGAAAATTTGAGGTGTGAACATGAGAGTTAAATGTGTAATCTGTGACAAAATTGAATCCATTAATGATGAAACCCTCCAGGCAAAACAACTTAGAAATCGCCCAATTCACACTTATATGTGCAATGACTGTCATATACGTATTGCTGAAAATACAAAGAAACGAATTGATACTGGGCACTTTCGTCTCTACAAATCCCCAGTCGAGAATGATGAGTGGTAGGAAGAAACAACTAACTCGAGAGAGACGTTTGTGCTTGAAGCGTTAGTATTAAAAGCCGAAAGGCCGCCTGAAGAGGCGGCCTTTCCTAGTTGCGATAGAACAGATAATCAAACATTGCACGTAGAACCACGCTAGTATGCTGCAGTCTATTTGTCCTGTCTATTTATCAGGGTAATTTACATACTTCTCAGGTTCATTACTAATTTGATCAAGCATCACTTCAATTAATTCCCGCGGAAATCGGTATGTTTTCTGTTTTTCATTAGTATCCACTTCAACATAATACATATCTTCATCCATCGTTACTTCTGGGCTTTGAATCCCATTTTCATTTGCAAGAAGCTGTTCAAACATGTTCATTGTATCCCTAGCCGCTGTATCCTCAGGTCTGGCATCTACAACTACCTTAATGGTTAGCCAGTTATAAAGCTTGTCTTGTAATGACATCATCATCCTTCACCTCAGCTAACATCCATTTCTTCTTTTTGGTGATAGTGCCGACGAATTTTATAAATAATTAAAATTAACGCCGCTACGACAAGACCCTCTGCTATTGGAAGAAAGATACCTAGAAAGCTCAAAAATGTGCAACCAAAACCTAGAAACAAATAGATTAGGATTGACTTTCCAATTGGTAGCTTCTTAGCAAAGCCCATTTTATAGACGGCTATACTTAATAGAAGAATAGTCAAGTAGAGCATCCACATACCCGAGTCTGGATTTTCATCCACTTTGAAAAGTGCAGCAAAAAAGGTCAACCTCTGGCTAACATCTATACCACCCATTCTACTTCCCCCTACTTATTCTCTTATAAAAAACTTTTCATGGAGAGGAAGGGAGACCTTCCCTTCCATGAAATGACTCTTATAATTCTGCGTATTTCTTTTTCTTTGCAACCCGTTCCCGCTCACTCTTATCAAGAATTTTTTTACGCAAGCGAATCGATTCCGGTGTCACTTCACAATATTCATCATCATTTAGATATTCAAGCGATTCTTCCAAAGACATAATCCTTGGTTTTTTAATTACATTCGTTTGATCCTTATTAGCAGAACGAATATTGGTCGCATGTTTTACCTTCGTGATGTTTACGGTGATATCATTTTCACGTGTGTGCTCACCAACAATCATTCCTTCGTAAATTTCCGTACCTGGTTCAACAAAGATTGTTCCGCGGTCTTCCACTCCCATAATACCATAAGTGGTTGCTTTTCCAGATTCCATCGATACAAGGACACCTTGTCTTCTACCACCAACTTGACCAGTAGCCATTGGTTGATAGCTATCAAATGTATGATTGATGATCCCAAAGCCACGAGTGAGTGTTAAGAATTCAGTCGTATATCCAATTAACCCACGAGCCGGAACATTGAATATTAAGCGAACCTGACCTGTACCACTGTTGATCATATCAATCATTTCGCCTTTTCTTGCGCCGATTGACTCCATAACTGCCCCTGTATTTTCCTCAGGAACATCAATTTGAACACGCTCTACCGGTTCACAACGTACACCATCAATTTCTTTTACGATAACCTCAGGTTTTGAAACTTGAAGCTCGTAACCCTCACGACGCATGTTCTCAATTAGAATAGATAGATGCAGTTCCCCACGTCCAGAAACAATCCAGGCATCAGGAGAATCAGTATTATCGACACGAAGACTAACATCCGTTTGCAATTGTGCACGAAGTCTTTCTTCAATTTTTCTTGAAGTAAGGTACTTTCCTTCTCTACCTGCAAATGGGCTATTATTAACTAGGAACGTCATCTGAAGTGTTGGTTCATCAATACGTAGAACTGGAAGGGCATCCTGATGTTCTACAGGACAAACTGTTTCACCAACATTAATATCTTCCATGCCTGACACGGCAATTAAATCGCCAGCCTTTGCTTCTTGGATTTCCTCGCGTTTTAAACCAAAGAAACCAAACATCTTCGTTACCCTGAATTGTTTAATACTACCATCTAGTTTCATTAAGGCAACTTGCTGTCCAACTTTCATTGTACCACGGAACACACGACCAATCCCGATACGACCAACATAGTCATTATAATCAAGTAAAGCAACCTGGAATTGTAACGGCTCTTCACGGTTATCTACTGGTGCAGGAATATGCTCAATAATTGATTCATACAGAACTTCCATGTTTTCATCCTGCTTTTCTGGAGTTAAGCTAGCTGTTCCATTGATGGCTGAAGCATAAACAACTGGAAATTCTAATTGATTTTCATCCGCACCCAATTCGATAAATAAGTCAAGAACCTCATCAACCACTTCTTCTGGACGAGCAAAGTCCCGGTCAATTTTATTGACTACCACAATTGGTGTTATGTGTTGTTCAAGGGCCTTTTTCAAAACAAAGCGTGTTTGTGGCATGCAACCTTCATAAGCATCTACCACTAGTAGCACACCATCAACCATTTTCATGATTCGCTCAACTTCCCCTCCAAAATCCGCATGTCCTGGAGTGTCAAGGATGTTGATTCTTGAATCTTTATATTTAATCCCTGTGTTTTTAGCAAGGATTGTAATTCCACGTTCTCTTTCAATGTCATTGGAGTCCATTGCCCGCTCTTCAACATTTTCATTCGCTCTGAATGTCCCAGCTTGTCTTAGAAGCTCATCCACTAGTGTCGTTTTTCCATGATCAACGTGCGCAATAATTGCTATATTTCGTATATCTTCTCTTAATTTCAAAAAAGTCAACCGCCTTTATCTTAAATATGTTATCATTTTTTTATAACTGAGTTATTATAACATAACTATAGGTGAAACCGTATGTTTTCGAAAAATATAATGCAGGAGGTGCAAAAAATCAAATGGGGAATATTAAATGGCCACTATTATTTTTAGCAATTGTTGCTGCAGTATGTATCATGGGGCTTGGAGTTGCAATCGGCGAGGAAAGTCTTTTAGGGGCTGTGGTTTCTATAGCTGCTACAATCTTAACAATGGGCTTTGGGTTTAAAATAAAGAAGAAGCTTCGCGAGAGCGGAGAACTATAGAAGGCCGTAACGGCCTTCCCCCTCTCCTACCATCTCCCATCCTTTAAATACCTGTGCATAATTTCGTTGTGCAAACCTGGTCTAGCAACGAACACTGAACTCTGGTTTAGTAAATCAAGAGTCTCCCCTCTTAAATCTGTAGCTACACCCCCTAATTCTTCAACCATAATAATGCCAGCAGCAAAGTCCCAAGGAGCAAGCCTAGGGGTTATATAGGCGTCTATTCTACCTGAGGCTAAATACACCATTTCTAAAGCGGCTGAACCATACGACCTTGTACCGCGAGCTTCCTTGACAAGAGGGGAGAGTAATTCAGGTGGAAGGCGACGATTCTCCGTTACCCAAGTAGCATTTAGTGCGATGATGGATTCTGAAACAGCCCTTGAATCCAAGGGTTGCAACTCTTCACCATTCACAAACACACCTTGTCCCTTAAAAACATGATAAAGTTCATCCAGAACAACATCATAAATGAGCCCTATCTTCCCGACACCCTCTTCATAAATACCAATTGAGATTGCAAAATTTCGCTGTTGGTGAATAAAATTCATGGTACCATCAATTGGATCAATAATCCAAACAACTCCGGATAGCTGAGTTAGTTCATCTCCATATCCTTCTTCTCCAAGAATTTTATGCTCTGGATAGGTTGCTTTTATTTTTTCAATAAAATATTGTTCTGTTTCTTGATCAATATTGGTTACTAGGTCATTTGGATTCGATTTTGTCTTGATGTTCAAAGTATTAGGAAAGGAAGCGCGAATTCGTTCCCCAGCTTCTTTAATCCATTGCTTTGCATATGTATCAATCTCATGCATATTCGCCATCATTCTTCCCCCTATTTTTTCAATTTTAATATCAGTTCAGTAAGGTTAAATTTAGCTTATAGGAATTGTTTAACAGCTTCAAGTATTTCTACTCTACATTAACCACTTATTTACAGATAAATGCAAAAAACGAACTCCTTTTTATTCTAGGAGTTCGTTTTATTTTCCCCTATTTTTTGTTTTACCATTTAACATTCTGTGTTCCTTCATCACTTCTACCTCGGGTTAGAGAGCCTTTAATGCTAGAAGCTCTTTCCGAATTCTTTCAAGCTTCTTTTTACATTCATTTATCTTTGTTTTGTTTGATTCTCCCATCGCTTCAAAAAGAGTGGCTAATTCATAATCCATTTCTAATCTCAAAACAGCTTTTCTTTGCTTTTCTCCTGGCTTTCCCTCCATAAAATCCATTAATTGTTTCAATTTTATACACTCCTTGGGTTATTTTCGAAATATTTGCATTTTTTATATTCTATGAAAAAACAATGGACGTTGCAACAAATATGTGCTAACACCTAGAAGCAAATACCTCGTACTTCAACATTTTCTTCTTGTTTGTTACAATACTTACAAAGGTACAGGAGGTAATGGAGATGTCATTTTCAGGTTTTACCAACGAAGACTTTAATGTTTTTACAATAGAAGGATTAGACGATCGTATGGAGGCACTTAAACAACATATCCGACCAAAGCTAGAGGATCTCGGAAAACACTTTACTCCAGAGCTATCAAGTCTAACCGGTGATGAAATGTTTTACCATGTTGCAAAACATGCACGTAGAACAAAAAACCCTCCAAAGGATACTTGGGTTGCCTATGCCGCCAATCCCCGCGGTTATAAGATGATGCCCCATTTTCAGATCGGGCTTTGGGAAACCCATTTATTCATTTGGTTTGCGCTAATTTATGAAGCACCAAATAAAGAAGAGTTCGGAAAAGTACTAGAAAGAAATGCTGAAAATCTCCTTTCTGAAACTCCAAAAGAATTTGTTTGGTCTACAGACCATACAAAGCCCGATGTGGTAAAGCATAGTGGACTATCTAAACCCGACCTTCAAACGATGTTTAACCGTCTGCAAACAGTTAAAAAAGCAGAAATCCTATGCGGATATAATATTCCTCGGGAAACTGCAGTACAAATGAGCCCACAGGAATTAGTGGATAAAATAGAGTCAGTGTTTAAAACTTTGATACCCCTATATAAACTAACCTAAACGTTAAATATGGGAAGCGAAAAAAAAAAACGGCCGATGGCCGTTTTTTTATCAGGTATAGTAAAGAAATCTAATCCCGACGCGCGCTACAGGGTGCTTCGCTTTCTATTTAATCTTTACTTTCTCTCCGGCGGACGCCTCTTTTGCTTTTTTCACAGTATGATAGGACGAATATCCACTTTCCTCTTCAAATTGATTAAAAAGTTTTTTCTCCTCAGACTTACTCGGAACTATCTCCTTAAATCGACGGTAGGAATCCATTAGTATTTCCCGACTTACCCCTTTTTCATATGCATTCTCCACATATTGAAAGAAATGAATGACGTCGATAATTTCATCCGTTGTCCAAGTATGATCAATAGGATATTGATATTCCATTTAATGAACACCTGCTTTTAATAGTCTATATTTTTTGATTGTACACATAGAGACCTACAGGTGCAAATGAAACTTTTTACCTCACAGCCCACTTAGTTCTTATCCCTTCACCTTCTAGAATAATCCTATCCATTAAATCCTTAACTGTCGGAACATCATTAATGAGACCCATTACTTGCCCGGCCCACGCAAATCCTTTTTCTTCAATTCCTTTATAAATGTATTCTTTATTTGCTTCTCCACTAATGTAGTCTTTTAAAGATTCATAATCCCCATATTTCTCTTCTAATTCTAAAATTTTTGTGGTCCACTCATTTGCAATGGCCCGAGCGGGAGCCCCAATCGAACGTTTGATAATCACCGTATCATTTTCGGTTCCCTTAACAAGCCGTTGTTTATATGTATGGTTTGCATGAATACATTCCTTGGTAGCAATAAAACGTGTCCCCATCTCTATTCCTTCTGCTCCAAGGCTAAGAGCTGCCATTAATCCACGCCCATCCCCTATTCCACCCGATGCAATAACAGGTATGTTAACAGCGTCGACAACACTAGGAATCAGCACCATTGTTCCCGTATCATTTTTCCCAAGGTGGCCACCCCCTTCCTGTCCGACAACCATTACGGCATCAGCACCTAGCTCTTCCGCTTTTTGGGCTTGTCTTTTCGCAGCCACCAACACTAATTTTTTCACATCCACTCCCTGTAGCTGATTAAAAATTGGAGCAGGGTTCCCTCCTGTCATTGTAATAACAGGTACCTTTTCCTCGATGGCTACATCAAGGAATTCAGAATACGGTCTTCCATGTTGACCAATCGCGAAATTCACCCCATATGGTTGAGTTGTTAGTTCCTTTACCCGTTTAATTTCCTTTCTCAACGCATCTGGACTATCTAGTGACATAGCGGTAATTTGCCCAAGCCCTCCGGCATTAGAAACCGCTGCAGCCAGATCTGAATAAGCAAGATATGCTAAGCCCCCCTGAACAATCGGGTATTTAATGCCTAGTAATTTTGTGATTTTTGTTTCCCATTTCATTTTCCCATCTCCCCTCTCGAATAAATATTCTCTTTTCATGTAAACTTTCCTTTTTATTCATCAAAAACAGGGGAATATATAAGAAGGAAGTCATTTAAGTCAAATAGTCGATTTTCTTTTCTATGCAAAGGATATGAATAATGCTATAATTCATTTGTTTTTGGTAAAAATACGTAAAGTAATATGAAGTAAAGAGGTGTACCCGCTATTGTTGTCTCAGAATGAAACACCATTATTTAGTGCATTAATCCAGCATGCCAAAAAGAACCCAGTTCAATTCCATATACCCGGACACAAAAAAGGAACTGGGATGGACCCAGAATTCAGAGAATTTATTGGGGACAATGCTTTGTCAATCGATTTAATAAACATTGGTCCACTTGATGATTTACATTCCCCTAAAGGAATCATTAAAGAAGCTCAAGATTTGGCGGCAAAAGCTTTTGGTGCTGATCATACCTTCTTCTCTGTCCAAGGGACAAGTGGAGCCATTATGACGATGATTATGACAGTTTGTGGACCTGGGGATAAAATTATTGTCCCAAGAAATGTCCATAAATCAGTTATGTCTGCCATTGTCTTTTCAGGGGCAGTACCCATTTTTATCCACCCGGAAATAGACTCAAAACTAGGGATTTCCCACGGAATTACCACTGATTCGGTGGAAAAGGCATTAGAGCAACACCCTGATGCCAAAGGGGTGCTCGTCATCAATCCGACCTACTTTGGAGTAGCTGCAGACCTTAAGAAGATTGTTGAAGTTGCCCATTCCTATGATGTTCCCGTACTGGTGGATGAGGCACATGGCGTTCACATTCATTTTCATGATGAACTTCCGCTATCTGCGATGCAGGCAGGAGCAGATTTGGCGGCGACAAGTGTTCACAAGCTTGGTGGTTCAATGACTCAAAGTTCAATCCTAAATGTAAGGGACGGACTTGTTTCCTACAAGCGCGTTCAGTCCATCATTTCGATGCTTACAACAACTTCTACCTCCTATCTCCTTCTTGCGTCTCTCGATGTAGCAAGAAGAAGACTAGTAACGGAGGGAAGGGATTTAATCGACAGAACCATTAGTCTTGCTAATTCTCTAAGGGAACGCATCAATAAGATTGACCATCTTTACTGTGTTGGAGAAGAGATTTTGGGGACAAAGGCAACTTACAACTATGATCCAACAAAGCTCATTATTTCCATTAAGGACCTCGGAATAACAGGTTATGATGTAGAAAAATGGCTTCGTGAAAAATATAATATTGAAGTTGAACTTTCAGATTTATATAACCTTCTATGCCTTATTACACCTGGGGATACACAGGCAGAAGGCGATTTGCTTGTTAAAGCTCTACAAGAGCTCTCAGACGAGTTTCATGAACGTGCAGAGAGAATACATGCACAGGTCATGCTACCAGATATTCCCTTGCTTGCTTTAACGCCTAGGGATGCCTTTTACTCTGAAACGGAAGTAATTCCATTTTCTGAATCAGAGGGTAGAATTATTGCAGAATTTGTTATGGTCTATCCTCCAGGGATTCCAATTTTTATCCCAGGTGAAATTATTACTGCAGAAAACCTTCGTTATATTCAAATGAATGTAGAGGCTGGACTCCCAGTTCAAGGACCAGAGGATGATAGTCTAAAAATGATACGTGTTATAAAGGAACATAAAGCTATTAGGTAATTGGTTGATTCTTAGAACTCTTATAGACTCAATCGGAGCCAAAAAAAGAGGGTATGCGGACGACTCCGCATACCCATTTTATATGATTACTTTTCTTGGTTATAATCTTTTTGGTGGCAGTTACAATTGTTCGAATAAAGAACCGTAACTTTTTCATCCTCAAAATGTTCGATTGTTGAGTTGCAAGTTTGACATACGATTGTTCCCATCATTTCAAACCCCTTTTCCCACATTAATATTATTAGTTGAAAGCGCTTATAAAGTATCTAAATCAATAATAATATAACACTATTAAAATTTCAAGCCTAATTTGTATAACACATTGATGTTTTTTTCTTCAAAATTGGACAAAAATCATGAGAGTTTACATCTTTATGACTCATAAAAAACCAGGCCTCCAATAGGGACCTGGTTTTCTCATTACTCATATTGTGTTTGGAACGGCATAATGGGAAGTTCTGACTGAAAAAACTCAGCCAAATCTGCTGCTTGTTTGGTTTCCTTAATGTGGAATGCGTTCTGCAGATACTCAATATTATCAAGGTCAGCTGGGTCGAGGAGGGCTGATCGTCCTGTTTGCATACAGACAATTAGCGGTTTGCCGAAGAACATATTCGTATAGATGACTCCAAAATCATAACGCGTATCTTCTGTAGTGAATCCTGTAAATCTCACTTGTACTTTTTCATGTTCGTCATATAATTTTTCGAACAATCCCATAAATCATCTCCTCCTTTATTTGAATCTTAAGAAAATTATAAACTAAAAAAATCAATTATTCAAGGTCACTCCCCTTTTAAATTGTTACAATCTGTTGTCGCTTATTTTCCCAGATGCTATCATTATAATGATAGGTAAGAATATTAGGGGGTTGGACCATGGCTGAAAACGCATATATTAAACTAGTCCCGTCATCAATTCAACAAACAATCACTACTGACGAGATTAAATCTTTGTTTTCCTACTATAAAGAAATAACAGCGAAAACAGGCACCCAATTAGATTGGGACTATGAATACTCCGCTTTCCCTTATGAAATAAAGGAATCAGCAGATGGTGAGGGCATCTGGTTTTACTTAAAGTCGGATCATGATCGATACAATGCAATTGCTTTAGGGATTGATCGCGAGACATTGGTTGACGATGATGGAAGTCAACGTGAACAAATGTACATACAAGTAACACTGCCAGATAGCGCAACACACGGAGACAAAGGAAAAGCAAATGAGTTCTGTAAATTTCTTGGTAAAAAACTCAAAGGAGAACTTCACCTATTCAATGGGCGAATCATGTATTACTACCCAAGAAAATGAAAACAAATGGCCTCATAGTGAGGTCATTTTTTATTCTCTTTTAACATTAAAATTAAAATAGAGCCATCATGAGATAAAAAGATACATATATACTCAAACTCACTAAGGTTGTAAATAAGGTTTTTGAGGTTGATTTTATAAAATAGTTCCCACTCTTGACTGCGAGATATAGAAATATCATAAACATCATTCCATTATATAAAGGGTGATCATGCTTAGATAACCATTCCGTAAAAGAATAAGCACTCCAAATTACCCATTGCAGTAATAAGACTAAGTAAACTTTCATATTGTCTGCACCACCATTCCAGCAGCTACCATAGTTTATACTCTTTAGTTAACAGTATATGTTAGGAAATTCAGGATATTTTTCATTTATGTAACATTTAAATGACAGAGCGAATTTTCGGAAAACCCTGTGATAAAATGACGTTATTAGCGTGGAACGGTATTCAAATTCAGCGAACAATAATGATACAGAAATCTCGTAAAGTGAGGGAAGAAGATGAAAGGCCTGTCAATGATTTTAACAGCTACCTTCCTATTATTTACATCTTCCTGCAGCAGTATGAGCAAATACGAGGAACTAGGACTGGAGTATGATGCAAAACAAATTATTTTCTTTTCTGATGATGCTAACTACAATAATGAAGCGGCCTACTATGATGCAATCATTGAATTGAAGCGGGAATTTCCAGAGGAGTTTGACAATATGATGGTTTTGTCAGGGAATAAAGCCAGTAAATATGACAAGCTCTTAGAAGTAGAAAAGCATCCAGCTTTAGTTGTTTTTTATCAAGATAAAGTAGTCGTGAAGATTCATGGCAGAGTTTCAAAAGACGAGATTATCGCACCAATCACCAAATTTCTTTCAAGGGATATCGCTGCTACTTCCGATTAAACCGTAATAATCGAGTAGGAGGGGGTGACTAACCCCCGACCTCTCACACCACCGTACGTACCGTTCGGTATACGGCGGTTCACTTAGGTATGACGTAAGTAATTGTATCTATTTACTAGACTTTTCAGCTTATGTTTTCGCCAAAATTCTAAATTAAGCGTTGTGTTTAAAAATAGGACTATTAGAAATGCGCCAGTATTTCTTACGTGAATTTCCCCATTCAAAGGCTTTTTCTTTTGGAACTCCTAAAGAAATGAGCCTTTTTACTTTGGTTTTAGGTAGTTTCCATTGTTTCCACAGGCACATCCGAAGTCTTCTTCGAATTGTTTCATCTAGTTGTTTAAAGGGAGTTGGCGTATCGGCCAACGCAAAATATCCGCACCAACCTACAAGGTATTCATTTAATTTCTCAATGCGTAATTCTATTGAGATGGATTTCGACCTTGATGTCAGTTCTTTTATTTTATTTTTAGCTCTCTTTATACTCTCTTTTGCGATACGGATTTTAGGATTCCGGTGTGATGTGAAGCTAAATCCAAGAAACTTTCGTTTCCACGGTCGTTCTACTGCACTTTTCCCCTCATTCACTTTTAGCTTGAGTTTCTTCTCAATGAAGGCAGTTATAGAGCTTTTAACACGTAAACCTGCTTTCTTGGTTTTAACGTAGATATTACAGTCATCTGCGTAACGGACAAATTTATGTCCCCTTCTCTCTAGTTCCTTGTCGAGTTCATCTAGCATAATATTGGACAATAGTGGACTAAGTGGTCCACCTTGAGGAACTCCTTCTTCACTGATAATCTCCACTCCGTTTATCATAATTCCCGATTCTAAGTATTTTCTAATTAACTTTAGAAGCGTCTTATCTTTAACTCTTTTCGCCAAGAGTCCCATAAGCATATCGTGATTTACTTTGTCGAAGAACTTTTCTAAATCCATATCTATTACCCATCTATAGCCCTCTTCTATATATGTCCTTGCTTTCCTAACAGCGTCATGTGCTCTTCTTCTAGGTCTGAACCCGTAGCTATTTTCGGAAAAGGATGGGTCATAGATTGGGGTTAATATTTGGGCTATCGCTTGTTGAATCAAACGATCTGTCACGGTAGGAATTCCTAATAAACGTATGCCGCCATTCGGTTTCGGGATTTCGACACGTCTGACTGGCATAGGCTCATAAGTTCCAGTCTCTATTGAATTTCGGATTTCTTGCCAGTTTTGTAGAAGATGCGCTCGTAGGGATTTTACAGGCATTTCATCTACACCGTGGCTACCCTTATTCTTTTCGACTCGTTTTAATGCCGAAAGTAGATTTTCCCGCGACAGTAGTCGTTCCATCATTCCGATACAATCCTTTCTCGTGAATATACGTTCTGATTGTGCCACTGCTTATTCCACCCTCTTAAAGTCCCCAGTGGAATTCACCACGTCCTCCTTCAAGTAAGTCCATTAATGGATTGTCTGTATCATCATAACCAGTGAACGCCTAGTGTATATTCTTCCTAAATGTTCAGTCCTTCCTTAACTATCTATAGCTAGTCAAGTACTATGACCTCTGCTGACTTCTGACTGCTCAGCTACTCTTCTCAGAGTAGTTTACCGAGTGTGCTCGGCTTTCCAGCCAGACCTCCCCAGGTAAGAGTACAGTCTTTCCCTCCATCTATCTGCTCCATTTACTCTGTATCACCTTCGGCAGAAAGGACTTTGTTTTGTTTAGCAAACTCATCCAATGATACCTAGCCTTATATGAAGTTCGTGTTCCTCAGACCGGAGGTTTGCCGCTCGCTTCCTTCAGATTCCGCGTCACCACGGACACCCTTGCGTTAAGCTACTGCTACTTCTGCCTTCACAGTTCGGGACTTGCATCCTATAGACTGGACCCATGCTGGGCGCACTAAAAAAAAAAAAAAAAAAAAAAAAGCCCTTCCCCATTAAGGGGAAGGGTTTCTTATTGAAGAAGTTACTTAATAATATGAATTGGGTTCCCCAAGGCAACTTCGGCAGTTTCCATAGTGATTTCACCCAATGTTGGATGTGCGTGAATGGTCATTGCTAAATCTTCAGCTGTCATCCCTGTTTCAATCGCTAAACCTAATTCAGCAATCATATCAGATGCTCCAGAACCAGCAATTTGAGCACCAATGATAAGGCCATCTTCTTTCCTTGTAATAAGTTTCATAAATCCATCAGATTCATTCAAGGAAAGAGCACGTCCATTAGCAGCAAATGGGAACTTAGCAGCAACGATATCAATGCCTTCTTCTTTAGCCAATGCCTCTGTATATCCAACTGAAGCCAATTCTGGATCAGAGAATACAACAGCAGGAATTCCAAGATAATCGATTTCTGAAGCATGTCCAGCAATTGCTTCTGCAGCAATTTTGCCTTCATAAGAAGCCTTATGTGCAAGTGGAGGTCCAGGAACGATATCACCAATAGCATAGATATTGCTGATATTGGTTCTGCATTGCTTATCTACTTTGATAACTCCGCGCTCACCAATCTCGATACCTACTTGCTCAAGACCCATTTCTTCAGTATTAGGCTTACGTCCAATCATGACAAATACATAATCGGCATCAATGCTCTTCGCTTCGCCTTTAACCTCATAATTAACGGTTACGCCATCTTCTCTTTCATCGACATTCTTCGCAAGTGCATTTGTGATGACTTCCGCACCTTTCTTCTTAAGCTTCCGCTTAACAAGGGATGACATTTGCTTCTCAAAGCCATTAAGAATCTCGTCTGTTCCTTCAAGAATGGTTACCTTAGTACCAAAGCTAGCATATGCGCCCCCAAGTTCAGTACCGATATATCCACCGCCAATTACCACAATACTCTTTGGAAGCTCAGTTAGGTTTAGAGCTCCGGTAGAATCAAGGATTCGCTTAGAATATTTAAATGCAGGAATTTCTAATGGAGTAGAACCCGTTGCAATGATTGCATTCTTAAACGTATAAGATTGAGACGAGTTATCATCCATTACGCGTAGGGTGTTAGCATCCACGAAAAATGCTTCTCCCTTAACGATATCTACCTTATTTCCTTTTAACAAGCCTTCAACTCCGCCTGTTAACTTATTAACAACACTCTCTTTGAACTTTTGAACTTTTGAAAAGTCAAGAGTAACATTTTCAGCAATGACACCCATTTCCTCAGAATGCTTAGCATTCTCAAAACGATGCCCCGCTGAAATGAGTGCTTTAGAAGGTATACAGCCGACATTTAGACAAACTCCACCAACTGTACCTCTTTCAACGATTGTTACTTTTTGACCCAACTGAGCAGCACGAATAGCTGCCACGTATCCACCAGGTCCTGCACCAATAACTATAGTATCTGTTTCAATCGGAAAATCTCCAACTACCATTTTTTACGCCTCCATTAGCAATAATTCTGGATCGTTCAACAAGCGTTTAATATGATTCATTGCGTTCTGTGCTGTTGCCCCATCAATCATGCGGTGATCAAAACTTAGTGATAGCGCTAGGACAGGAGCTGCAACAATTTCACCATCGCGAACAATTGGCTTTTCAGCAATACGACCAATACCAAGAATAGCTACTTCTGGGTGGTTAATGACTGGAGTGAACCATTGTCCACCTGCAGAACCAATGTTACTAATTGTGCATGATGCACCTTTCATTTCGTCTGGAGCTAGTTTACCATCACGAGCTTTCACTGCCAACTGATTGATTTCATCAGAAATTGTAAAGACAGATTTTCTATCCGCATCTTTTACCACTGGTACAAGCAAACCTTTTTCAGTATCCGCTGCAATTCCAATATTATAATAGTGCTTATGAACAATTTCACTTGTTGCATCATCTAGAGAAGTGTTCAATGCAGGGTACTCACGTAATGCACTTGTTAAAGCTTTTACCACATACGGAAGGAATGTAAGCTTAATTCCTTTTTGTGCAGCCACTTCTTTGAATTTTTTGCGATGTGCCACTAGTTTTGTCACATCAATTTCATCCATTAAGGTTACGTGTGGCGCTGTATGTTTAGAATTAACCATTGCTTTGGCAATTGCCTTACGGATTCCACTCATTTTTTCACGAGTCTCTGGGTACTGCCCTTGTGGAATTGGTTGTGGTGTAGCCGCCTTTTCTTCTGCAGCCGGTGCATTTGTTTCTTGTGCAGCAGCTGGTGATTCTGTAGCTGCTGGTGCACCACCATTTTTGAATTGATCAATATCTTCTTTTAGTACGCGGCCGTTTTTACCTGATCCTGCCACTTGACGAATATCCACCCCATTATCACGAGCATATTTACGTACAGATGGCATCGCGATTACTCGACGGTTTGGATCTACCTCTACATCAGCTTTTGCACCTGTTGTTGCTCCGCCTGTTGGTACTTTTGGCTGTTCAGTATTTGCCTGAGTTGGAGCTTCTGCTTTTGCTTCTTCAGCAGGAGCGTCTTCGTCATCTCCCTTGAATTTCAAGTCCTCATATCCTGGTGCATCAAAGGAAATCAAGGTTTGTCCTACTGTAGCAACTGTACCCTCTTCAACAAGAATTTCTTCAACAGTTCCTGCAACAGGGGAAGGAATTTCTACAACTGCTTTATCATTTTGAACTTCACAAAGTACGTCATCTTCCTGAACTTTGTCACCGGCTTTTACAAACCACTTGACGATTTCTCCTTCATGAATACCTTCACCAATATCTGGCATTTTAAATTGGAATGACACTGATATCACCCTCCTATTAGTTAAAGCGTAAGTTACCATATAGTCTAGGTGTTGGCGGACCAAAATCTATTTCATATTTCGGTCCGCCAACCTTATTTCATGGCACAGACACTAGATCGTTCTAAGTTGTAATTTATACTTTGCTCGCTCTTATTAATTAAAAAGTAAGAACCTTTTTTGCTGTCTCAATAACATCTTTGTAATTTGGGAGCCAAACTGTTTCAGCTTGTGGGAATGGAAAGACAGTATCAGGTGCAGCCACACGCAATACAGGTGCTTCCAATGTTAAAATTGCACGATCATGAATTTCAGCAACAACGTTTGCTGCAACTCCAGCTTGTTTTTGGGCTTCTTGTACTACAATTGCACGTCCCGTTTTTTCAACAGAAGCAATAATTGTTTCCATATCAAGTGGACTTACAGTACGTAAGTCAATTACCTCAGCAGAATAACCTTCTTTTTCAAGCTCTTCTGCAGCTTTTAATGATTCGTGTACCATTGCACCATAAGTGACAATTGTTAAATCCGTTCCTTCACGCTTAACGTCCGCTTTTCCAAGTGGAATCGTATATTCCCCTTCAGGAACTTCTTGACGGAATGAACGATATAGTTTCATATGCTCAAGGAAAACAACTGTATCATTATCACGAATGGATGAAATGAGAAGTCCTTTTGCATCATATGGAGTCGATGGAATGACAACCTTAACTCCAGGTGTTTGAGCCATAAGACCTTCTAAACTATCCGCGTGCATATCAGGAGTATGTACCCCTCCACCGAATGGTGAACGAATGGTTACAGGAGAAGTATATCTGCCACCAGAACGATAACGCATACGTGCTAATTGCCCGGCAATGGAATCAAACACTTCAAACACAAAACCGAAAAATTGGATTTCAGGAACTGGACGGAACCCTTGTAAAGCTAGTCCGACAGCCAACCCACCAATACCAGATTCTGCAAGCGGTGTATCAAAGACGCGATCTTCACCGAATTCTTTTTGAAGGCCTTCAGTTGCACGGAATACGCCGCCATTTACGCCCACATCTTCACCGAATATTAATACATTCGGATCATTTCCCAATTCTGTGCGCAGTGCATCAGTAATTGCTTGAATCATTGTCATTTGCGCCATGGCTTACTTCGACTCCTTTGCTTTATACATTTCATATTGTTCTTTTAAGTTTTGTGGCATCTCTTCTTCATACATAATAGACATTAAATCAGTAACCTTTTGCTTAGGTGCTGCATCAGCCTTTTTAATTGCTTCCTTAATATCTTCTTTAGCCTTTTCGATTACCTCAGTTTCTTGTTCCTCGCTCCAAATTCCTTTCTTCTCAAGGAACTTGCGGAAACGAACAAGTGGATCTTTCTTTTCCCATTCATTATCAAGGTCTGCAGTACGATAACGAGTTGGGTCGTCGCCAGCCATTGTATGTGGGCCATAACGGTACGTTAATGTCTCAATAAGTGTCGGTCCTTCGCCATTGATAGCGCGTTCACGAGCTTGACGAGTTGCAGCATAAACCGCTAATGGATCCATACCATCAACTTGAATCCCTGGGATACCTGCCGCAACAGCCTTTTGAGCCAAAGTTTTGGCAGCAGTTTGTTTTTCTACAGGTGTAGAAATTGCAAACTGATTGTTTTGCACAACAAAAATGGCTGGAGCTTTATAGGCACCTGCAAAATTGATTCCCTCATAGAAATCACCTTGAGATGTACCGCCATCACCTGTATAAGTAATCGCAACTGATTTCGCACCACGCTTCTTCATTCCCAGCGCAACCCCAGCAGTTTGTACGTACTGAGCACCAATAATGATTTGCGGGTGAAGCACATTTACACCTTCAGGAATATTCATTCCTTCAAAGTGACCTCTAGACCATAGGAAAGCTTGGGATAATGGTAGACCATGCCAAATGATTTGTGGAACATCACGGTATCCTGGCAGAATGAAATCTTCTTTCTCCAAGGCAAACTGAGTAGCCAATTGCGAAGCCTCTTGTCCAGCAGTAGGAGCATAGAAACCTAAACGCCCTTGACGGTTCAAGGAAATGGAACGTTGATCTAAAATTCTTGTATACACCATTCTCTTCATTAATTCTTGAAGTTGTTCATCCGAAATATCCGGCATAGCCGCTTCGTTTACTACTTCTCCTTCTTCATTCAGAACTTGCAGTGTCTCAAACTGGTCTTCAATTTTCTCTAGATTCGCAACAGAATCAAGTGAAGTAGTTTTTGTTTTCGATGCCATCTATCGTCACCTCTTCCTTTCTTATACACAATTTAATTATTATCCATAATAGAGTACCCAAAAGCAGGTGAAACTTCCCTTTTGGAGTTGAAAAATACATTTTATTCGAGTTCAATAAATAAACGGCTGTTGATTGGGGCGAACAGAACCCTGCTGCGCAACTTAACAATCATTACCACC
Source organism: Mesobacillus maritimus (assembly GCF_044803185.1). Classification (GTDB taxonomy): domain Bacteria; phylum Bacillota; class Bacilli; order Bacillales; family Cytobacillaceae; genus Mesobacillus_B; species Mesobacillus_B maritimus_B. Next base: position 895,155 of record NZ_CP085225.1, on the reverse strand, counting down.
TTTATGTAGTTTCCCCATAGCATCAGTTCTAAAAACAATTTTTTTTATAAACTATACCACAAAACTGTATTAATAATTTACTTCCCTCGATTGATACAATCAACTCTTACAATAGCCAGTTTACAACAGATAAAAAGAATACGTCAAATACTATGTTTAGCATTATCTAAACTTTTTTTACTATCAAGGTGTTAATAAACTTTTCACCATCTGTACTATAAAAACAAAAATGCTGTACCATAACATTCCTTTAGTTCATGAAGGTTCGGCTCTAGATACTTTTCCGAAAAAATAAAAAACCGACTCCTCATAAGGAATCGGTTTCTAATTATGACCAAATCTATAGCTTGGCAATCACTTATTCGTTCCTTAATTTTGGATTTCCAACCCTGCTGCTTCATAAAACATTAACTTTTTTTGATTATATTGTTCTGTTACCTCATTGAACTTGTTGTTTGAATCAATCACCTTTTCATAGGCAGCATTCACTATTTTAATTTGTTCGCCTAACTGATCAATAGTAAGTTCTTCGTCTTTAAATAAATTATATAATTCGATGTCATTTACAAGTCCATCAGAATAAGCGTTGTATAGTTCTTCGTGTATTTTATACCGATTTTGCATTAGATTATATAACTCCGTCGCCTGCTCTTTTAATTCTAATTCATCTATTTCATTAATAATGTCTGGAACTGCCTCAAATGCTGCACTAGATTCTTGCATACTCTCACGTTCTTTGTCGATATGCTCTTTTCTCTTCTCAGTAATTGTAATAGCTTCATCCGCTAATCGAACCACTTCATCATATTCCTGCATGTTCAATTCAATAATCGATTGATATATTTCCTTTTCTTTTTTCTCTAATTCAACCAATGGTTCCTGTTGGGCTTCAAAGGTTTTTTCGATTTGTACCACCTCTTCTAATATACCGAACATATCTTCAGCAGGTGTTTGCCTATTCATACAACCTGAAAGCACCAAAGTCCCAAAGAAAAATATGAAAACCAGGGGGGAATTTCGTAAGCTTAACAAAATATAACCTCCTTACTTCTTTCTATTTCACTATAGCGATTTCTCCTATGTTTTACAATGTCTCCTAGGTCTATTTATTCATAACATTCAAAAGTAGTTCGTTTTCATTTTTTTAAATGGGCCTGCGCCTATACAAAAACTGCTTTCCTTCATAGATTATAGTAACCTTCCCTAGGCAAAAGGGGATTAAAAGGAGGTTTCCTGTATGTTTGGATATGGATGCGGATACCCTGTTCAAGGTGGCTATGGGTATGGTGGTGGATTTGCACTTATCGTAGTGCTGTTTATCCTACTAATCATCGTAGGCTGCGCTTGTTGGAAATAAGAAGAGCGGAGGCGCCCTGTTCAGCGGCGTATGGCCTGGAGCTCTCCAACTGAGATAAAAGGAAACACGAAGAGCGTTAGCGATTCGATGTTGACTTATCGTAGGGCGGAGAGTGAAGGACACTAGCCGCTAGGGCGCCGCAGCTGGACAATAGAAAAGCGGAGGCGACTGCACAGGGACGACAAGCATAAGGCGCGCACTGAAAGAAGGTGTTCTTTACCTTCTTACAGGGCGTGGCTTATGTCTCGAGTCCCTAGGAGCCGCAGTTAGACAATAGAAATGCGAAAGTTTTGTTTAGGAAAGGAAGATGCAATGGCATCTTCCTTTTCTGAATGATATCTTTGAAGACGATGAAAGCATGTTTGTAATTAACTTTTCTACATACTTTTGATAGACTATGTTTAGAAAGAATTAAAAATGAAATTAGAGGTGACCCTGAAGATGTTAACAATGGATGACATCGTTCGTGACGGACACCCTTCACTGCGCAAGCCAGCTGATGAGGTTCCCCTGCCCGCTTCGGATGAAGATAAAGCAATTCTTAATAAAATGTTAGAATTCGTTAAAAACAGCCAAAACCCCGAAATCGCTGAAAAATTCGGGCTTCGACCTGGTATAGGTCTTGCTGCCCCTCAAATCAATGTCTCTAAAAGAATGATTGCGGTTCACGTTCATGATGACAAAGGAAAACTTTATAGCTATGCGCTCTTTAATCCTAAAATTATTAGCCATTCCATCGAGCGCTCCTACCTTCCTTCCGGAGAGGGCTGTTTGTCTGTCGACGAACAAATTCCCGGGTTTGTCCCAAGATATGCAAGAATTACGGTTAAAGCCACTAGTGTGGATGGCGATGAGGTAAAGCTCCGCCTAAAAGGGCTACCTGCCATTGTCTTCCAACATGAAATTGACCATTTGAACGGAATCATGTTCTATGACCACATTAATAAAGAAGATCCATTTGCAGAAATTCAGGATGCGAGTCCAATTTCTAATTAAAAAGGAAAAACGACTCTTGAGCCTTAACTAAAACTCGTTGGGGCTCAAAGTTGTTTTGTTTAAATAAGTGCTAAATGCTTTAACCCCTTCCAAATACCCTCTTCTCCAACATCGGCAGTAATGTAGTCAGCATTCTGTTTTAAAACATCTGGGGCATTTCCCATCACTACACCAGTACCCACCGTTTTAATCATCTCCATGTCGTTTAGACCATCACCAAATGCGTAAACATCCGCTAGATTAAATCCTAGTATATTAATTAATTTCTGTATCCCTACGGCTTTAGAACCGTTTGCAGGTAATATGTCTGCTGAAACAGGATGCCATCTAACAAATTTAAATCCTGGATAATTCCCTACGTAGTGTTTCTCCTGATTTTCATCACAAAATATAAGCGTCTGAAAAACAGGGTGTTTTTTAAAAAACTCTTTATCTTCTTCAGGATGAGGAAATGACAGGCTTCCCAAACTTGTTTCAATATGTTCATGATGTCGTACAGACGCTTTCATGGTTTGGTTATTCATGAAGACAAGTGGGTGCCCATTTTTCTCACTAAAATCAAGAAGCCTTTCAAGTTCATTCGTAGCTAATGGATTTTGATAGATAACTTCATCCTCAAACACAACATACTGTCCATTAAAACTAACAAATGTATTAATCCCTAATTCTTCTCTTAGGCTTTTGAACATAAATGGTGCGCGTCCAGTTGCAATCGCTACATACGTTCCCTTGTCTTGAAGATTTTTAATGGCTAACTTTGTGGATTCAGGCAGTTTCTTATCATGATCTAATAAGGTACCATCAATATCAAAAAAAATAATTTTACTCATAATTAACCCCTCGTATACATTAATCTTCACCTCTAAAACGCAGAGATGTTTCTACGACTTAACACTAAGCGTTTTCCTATATTCATGTCAATTTACTAATTAAAGAAATCCCATATTTATCCACGAAGAAATCTGGAAACTTTACACATAATACTAATATATAAAAGGGGTTATCAGGAATCTGGGATAAATCGAAACTTCCATCAGTGGGGGTATTATTGCCCGATAATCTGCGATAAAGTTTTCCTGCCTGCTTTCCCTTTGGACAAGTATAGAGTAAAATAGAGGTAAGGAGATGATCCACAATGTTAAAGAAGCTAAGACGTAAGCTTTTAAGACAGTGGAAAGATATGCTTCGAAAAAAAACAATCGCTTAAATTTTGGGCCCTTCAAACTTGCGAAGGGCTCCTTGCTTATTGTACATTGGTAAAAGCGGAAAAAAACGGTATTTTATATACTTACACCTTTATTCGTTCATGAAAACAATGAAAAAAATGCAAATTTTTTATATAATAAAAAAAGTTATGTTGATTAAGGAGAGAGAGTTTAATGATTTTTAAAGTATATTACCAAGAGAAAACTACGGAAGTGCCTGTTAGAGAAAATACTCAAACATTATATTTAGAGGCAAATTCCGAGAGAGACGTGCGTACCAAACTTTCTGATCGCCCTTTTAATATTGAACGTATCCATATGGTCGAGGGGCAGTATCTTGAATATGAGCGCCAGAAAGAATATTTTGAAGTATTGGAGATTGAGTAATTTATGAAATTTGTTAAAAATGATCAAACAGCTGTTTTCGCCCTGGGAGGACTGGGCGAAATAGGGAAGAACACGTATGCCGTCCAGTTTCAAGACGAAATTATCCTAATTGATGCCGGTATAAAATTCCCTGAAGATGAACTACTTGGTATAGATTATGTTATCCCTGACTATGCCTATCTCGTGAAAAATGAGGATAAAATTAAAGGGCTCTTTGTAACTCACGGACACGAAGACCATATTGGCGGAATCCCCTATCTATTAAAACAAATAAATGTTCCTATTTATGGTGGTAAGCTTGCTCTCGGTCTGTTACGGAATAAGTTAGAAGAGCATGGGTTATTACGCCAAACGAAGCTTCACGAGATTAAAGAAGATGACATTATTAAATTCCGTAAGACATCTGTAACCTTCTTTAGAACGACTCATAGTATTCCTGATTCTTATGGTATCGTTGTCAAGACCCCTCCAGGACAAGTGGTACATACTGGAGATTTTAAGTTTGACTTTACCCCTGTCGGAGAACCAGCAAATTTAACAAAAATGGCCGAGATTGGTAAAGAAGGGGTTTTATGTCTTCTTTCTGATAGTACAAACGCAGAAGTTCCCGATTTCACCATGTCAGAAAGACGGGTTGGCGATAGCATCCATGATATTTTCCGGAAAGTTGAAGGACGAGTTATCTTCGCTACCTTCGCTTCAAACATTCACCGTCTACAACAGGTAACAGAAGCTGCCGTAGCAAATGGACGGAAAATCGCAGTTTTTGGACGAAGCATGGAATCAGCAATTTCTATTGGACAGGACCTAGGCTATATTCGCGCCCCTAAGGATACCTTTATTGAGCCGCAGCAGATTAACCGACTGCCAGCTAACCAGGTAACGATTCTTTGTACTGGTAGTCAAGGTGAGCCAATGGCTGCTTTGTCAAGAATTGCAAACGGTACTCATCGACAAATTCAAATTATCCCTGGCGATACAGTAGTATTCTCTTCTTCGCCAATTCCTGGAAATACACTTAGCGTCAACAGAACGATAAACATGCTTTCTCGTGCTGGGGCAGAAGTTATCCACGGAAAACTAAGCGACATTCATACTTCCGGTCACGGAGGACAAGAAGAACAAAAGCTCATGCTAAGGCTCATTAAGCCAAAGTTTTTCATGCCAATTCACGGTGAATACAGAATGCAAAAGGTCCATGCGAAACTCGCTGTTGATTGTGGCGTTCCAGAGGAAAATTGCTTCATCATGGATAACGGAGATGTTCTTGCTTTAAGTGATAGCGAAGCACAGGTTGCAGGGAAAATCCCATCAGGGTCAGTCTATATTGATGGTAGTGGAATTGGTGATATTGGGAATATCGTTCTTCGAGATAGACGAATCCTTTCTGAGGAAGGTCTCGTAGTGGTTGTTGTCAGCATTAATATGAAGGAATTCAAAATCTCTGCTGGTCCAGATTTAATATCTCGTGGATTCGTTTATATGAGGGAATCTGGAGACTTGATTAACGATGCTCAAAACCTTATTTCTAAACATTTAAACAAGGTAATGGATCGCAAGACAACCCAGTGGTCTGAAATCAAAAATGAAATTACTGATACCCTTGCTCCATTCCTATACGAAAAAACAAAGCGTCGTCCAATGATTTTACCTATCATTATGGAAGTTTAAATTTACGAGCTACTTAAAAAGAACCTGCTGAAAACTCAGCAGGTTCTTTTATTAGGCTCTTTTCTCAAACTTTGTTGCTCTCGGATACAAATTCGGTTAGATTGAATTTTGTTTCACTACAAAGTACCCTTTAAATATAATGAGAAAAGAGCGCGCAAACTTCTTATCACGTACCAAATAGCTTATCTTGCGTTAAAATCGGCTTTAGGTAGTAAAAATTGGCTTTAAGATTTTTACAATTTTAACAACAATCTTTACGAAAACAGCCTTTATTTAATCGCAAGATAGATGATCCATATTTATGTCGGAACTCATTTGGCTAATATCCACTACCTCTATAAGGCTTTTTTCTCAAAGCGATTAATATCAGCATCTGCTCCAATAATAATGAGGATATCACCATTTTGTATGATTTCATTGGCTTGTGGAGATACCAAGATGTCGTTGCCTCTTTTAATCGCAACAATGTTAATGCCGTATTTAGCTCTTATATTCAAATCTATGATCGAATGACCTCCGAGCTTATTACTTGCAACAATCTCAGCAATACTATGTTCATCTGATAGCTCTAGATAGTCTAGAACATTATTGGAGACCATATTATGAGCAATCCTTCTGCCCATATCTCGTTCGGGGTGAACGATCACGTCTGCCCCTATTTTCATCAAAACCTTTTCGTGATAATCATTTTGAGCTTTCACAGTAATTTTGTTTACACCAAGCTCTTTTAAGATAAGGGTAGTCAATATGCTTGCTTGAATGTCATCGCCTATCGCCACAATGACATGATCAAAGTTCCGGATTCCTAGTTCTTTTAGTACCCTTTCTTCTGTTGTATCTGCACATACAGCATGAGAAGCGATGGCAGCAAATTTATTCACGCGGTCCTCCTTATGGTCAATGGCTAGCACTGGCATCCCTATCTCCGCAAGTTCTTCACAAATGCTACCACCAAACCGCCCAAGACCGATAACAGCGAATTCTTTTTTCATTATGCTCCCCCTAAAACTTTGCCATTTTTCAATCCTATTTTAGCATAATCCCTAAGCACGAACTGGATTTTCCATATTAAAATTCCATTACTTGATTACTTTTTTTCCTCACTGTGTCTGTTTTTCCGTTTTTTCAAAACATAAACAGTTGGTCCGACCACCAAAGCCATGACAATAATAATAGGTAAATTACCAGCAATCAGCACGATTGTGCCTGAAAGAACGGATAAGAGCCAATTTATATTTACCACTAGTTGCTTTTTAACCTTCTGCCATGTATTTAATTCTTTATTATCTATATCAGGAACAAGCACATTCGTTTCTTCTAAAGTAATGGTGACTGTTGAGAGGGAAGTTTGGTTTTGCAAATAGTTCATTCTTCCAGTTAACTGCTCAATCTCCTCTTGAACTTTGGATAAGTCTGAAGAAATTTTTAATAAATCCTCTGTTTTCTCTGCTGATTCTAAGAAGCTAAGAAGTCTTGTTTCAACAGCTTTTTTTGACCTAAGTCTCGATTCTAAATCAACAAATTCCTCTGTAATATCCTGCCCTGTTACATGCCGGTTGGTTACTTCTGCAGCTGCGTTCTCCGCATTCTGTATAAAGGAAGAGAAATGTTCTTGTGGAATCCTAAAAACCATCATTCCACTTAATTGTTCATCACCGTACCTATTTGTAGTTGACTCAACAAGATACCCTCCATATGCAGTTGCTTTACGCTCAAGTTCTTTCTGTGTTTTTTCATAGTTTTTAACCTTTAACTGAATGTCAGCATTATAAATAACCATTCGCTCAGAGGTGGGAAGAGAGGTTTCAGAATCCATACCCTGTTTAGTACGATCTTGATTTAGTTCTTCTCCTACCCCATCCATAGAAGTTTTATTTTCTGTAAAACCAAATGAGGCTTCTGTATTTTCAACAGCCTGATCTAAAGCCATCTCAGAGTTAGCATCTCCTGCTGAGCTATCTTTTGACTCCTCTTGCCCACTACAGCTAAATAGCACCAGACACGAGATAGTAAATATCAGAAATAACATTCCCTTTGTTCTCATTAACAGACACCCCTTTTCTATTTAATTAATTGGACGGGGAAATACATGGAAAAGTTACTTATGATAGCTACCGGTGGTCGTCTATATATAAAAAAACACGACCTTAATTGAGTAGGTCGTGTCTTCCTATATGTCAGGCTACTTTTGGTTACACTGTTTTCTCCAATTCATTTAATAACCGAATTACCCGCTTCTCAAGCATGTTCATTCCACTGCCACCGATTTGAAAATGACGAAGGTTACCTTCTCTATCAAATAAATAATAAGAAGGTACATATTGATTTTCAAAGCGATTCGCAAGGGGATGGTCATGATCATCAACATAAATTGGCTGAGTCATATCATAATCAGCTGCTACACTTTTAATTTCTTCAAGGTTAAGGTCCTCTTCAGATCTTGGCATATGAACTCCAATGACATTTAGCCTACCTTTATACTTATCCCGGAATTCATTTACCTGTGGAAATGCTTTTTTACATAGGTGACAGCTAATAGACCAAAAATGAATTAGAGTCGGAATTTCCCCAACAAGGTCCTCTCTCGATACTTCACCATTAAGCCACTCTTTGGCTTGTGATAGTTCTGGAATTGGCTCACGCAATTTCATTTTGTACACCTCATCAAAATAATCCTAAGAAGAAATTTTAAAGTTATTCCTTCCCCTTATATTCAATATATCTTGTCAGTAGAGATATAGCTGTTTCAATTGCACGCTCATCAGGGGTCAGCTTCGAATGATGTAGACCATATTCCGAACCGACTCCCAGCCAAAACATTAACCCAGGGATTTCTTTTAACATGTAGCCAAAGTCTTCACCGGTCATTGCCTCTTTACATTCGACTAAATTGATTCCGTCTAGATTGGCAACAAACTGCATAAATTCCTTTGTTAGATTGGGTTCATTGAACACTTGATGGTACATCGCCCCATAATCAATTTTGGCTTTACATTCATAGCCAACTTCAATTCCATTAACGATTGATTCAAGCCGTTTTTTTACTTTCGCCATAGACTCTGGGGAAAGTGTCCGGATTGTGCCCTCTATCCTCGCATTCTCCGCGATAATATTCTGCACAGTTCCTCCTGTAATCTTCCCTACGGTTACAACGGCACTATCAAGAGGGTCAACATTCCTTGCAACAATCGTTTGTAGCTGTGTAACGAGGCTGCAAGCAGCTACAATCATATCATTTGTTAGATGAGGATAAGCGGCATGGCCACCTTTCCCCTTTAAGTCTATATATAGTTCAGAGGTATTCGCAAACAATAAACCTTCTTTCGTTGCGACGGAACCTACTGGGTACTCAGGAGCAATATGTAAAGCTAAAACGAGATCAGGTTTCCATTCATCCATTATATCGGTACGTAGCATTGGTTCCGCACCACCTGGACCTTCTTCAGCAGGCTGAAACATAAAAACAAGGTCATCTATTACAGGGTGTTGGGTAAAATGCGTAATTAAACCTAGAGCAATGCTCATATGAAAATCATGCCCACAGGCATGCATTTGGCCCACATGCTCTGATTTAAATTCATAACCCGTCTCTTCCGTTATGGGTAATCCGTCCATATCCGCACGATAGCCAATTGTTTTACGTGGGGCTTGTCCCTTGATTTTTACAAAAATTCCTGTCTTCCAGGTTCTAATTTCAAGATTATTTTGAGGCAAATTCTTTAGATAATCTAGCAAAAACTTTTGTGTTTTGAATTCTTGGAAGCCAAGCTCCGGGATTTTATGGAGATCCCTTCTGACTTGTATAAATGTTTCCATGGTTATAATCCCCCTTATAAAATAGCAAGAAAGCGCGGAGGTTATCCACGCTTTGCTAAAGGTACTATAATTGTCTAAGCTCTTGCTTGATTTCAGTCTTAGATTTTGTCTTTTCATCAATTTCTTTGATTACACGTGCTGGCGTTCCTGCCACAACAGTATATGGCGGAACATCGTCAATTACGATTGCACCTGCAGCTACAACCGCTCCTTTTCCGACCGTTACTCCCTCAAGAACAACGGCGTTTGCACCGATAACAACCTCGTCCTCTACGATAACTGGCTTCGCAGACGGTGGCTCGATTACCCCAGCCAAAACTGTTCCTGCACCAATATGACAGTTCTTTCCTACAGTTGCACGACCACCAAGGACTACATTCATATCAATCATCGTGCCTTCTCCGATAACAGCCCCAATATTAATGGATGCCCCCATCATGATAACTGCGTTGTCACCAATTTCTACTTGGTCGCGGATGATTGCACCTGGCTCGATGCGTGCCTTAATATTCTTCATATCTAATAATGGAATAGCTGAATTTCTGCGATCATTTTCAACCACATAATCTTCAACTTTTCCTTCATTTGCTTCAATTACTGCTTGTATTTCAGACCATTCTCCAAAAACTACCCCTGTATTTCCAGTTATAAATGTTTTAGAGCTTGTCCCAAAGTCTAATCCCTCTAGGTCACCTTTCAGATAAACCTTAACAGGTGTAGATTTTTTACTATTTTGAATAAAAGAAATAATTTCATTTGCATCCATCATTTTCATGTTATCCCCTCCAACAATATGTATTTTTCACTGTAAATTACTTTACCAAACAAAGGTAGTTAAAACAAGAAATAGACCATTATAATTTAAAATTATCAATATTCTCCTTTATGACTTCAATAAAGGCTTTAACCTGTTTGAGCTGAAAAGCAGATTCATATCCTATTAACCACGTATCCCTTTTAAGTGGTGTCCCTGACTCATCAAGTAGAGGGATTTTAAAAATGGTTTCACCAACGCCATTTAGGGTGATCTCTGGCAGTATGGCGTACCCAATTCCATTAATGGTCATCTGCTTACAGGTTTCAATCTGGTCAACGATAATTGTCCGTTTAGGAGCTGTTTGATAGTTACGCATCCACCAGTCCTGTATTTCTTGATAGTAATTAGAATCACTTTTAAATTGTATGAAAGGCCGATCGGTTTCTAGCACTTGTTCTGATCGAGAAATGACGGTATCTACAAGATATAAACCATCCTCAAACAAATGCATTTTCACACCCTTCCAATCGGGTGTACCTCTAACAATACCGATATGTGCTTGGTCTTCATAAAGCGATTTAGATATTTCACTACTCCACCCTGTCACCAAGGAAATTTTGGCTTGTGGATGCTTTTGAACAAATTTTTTCAGAACCTGCGGAAGCCAATTTTGCCCTACAATGGAGGCTACCGCAATTTTAAGCGTCCCATAAACCTCTGAATCTAGGGCTGAAATAGTCTCGCGAACCTTTTCTTCCTTTACCAACATCTCATTAGCAAACTGAATGACCAACTCACCCGCTGGTGTTAAGGAAAGACCTTTTTGTGATCGAATAAATAATTTTGTTCCCCACTCTTTTTCTATCGTTTGCAATCGCTGTGATAAGGCCGGTTGTGAAACGAATAGGCGCTCGGCAGCCTTTCTCATATTCATCTCCTGAGCAAGGATTGAAAGTAGATGGACTTCTGACAAAGAAGACATGAACGCCTCTCCCTTTCTTTACTTATAACTTTATTGATAAATTAATTCTATAAAATAAACCTAGCCTTTTTTTGGCAACATAGCAACGAGCGCCATACTTATAACAGCAAAAAAAAGGACAACTAGATACACAGTATGCAACGATTCAGTCAATGTCCCTTGAAGAAGCAACTTCATATTATGAGACAATTGGCTACGTTCCGTCTCGCTTAAAAGAATATTGAGCGAGTCAAGTGATAGGTTATTTCCAAGCTCGCTATGCCCTGTTAAATTTGCCTTTATTGTGCTATTTAACACTCCTCCTAATAAGGCAGCTCCAATCGTATTACCAAGATTTCTCATAAACGAATTACTCGCAGTTGCAACGCCTCTTTGCGCCCAAGAGACAGTACTCTGAATTGAAACGATAAACGCTGTAGTTGTTAGGCCCATCCCTATTCCAATCACAAAAGACCCTATCGCAGCCCATAAGGGGCCGGCTTCTGGAGAAAGCGTCGCAAATAGGATACTTCCGAGAATCAAAGCCCCACCACCGATTAATGAAGTCGTGCGAAACCCGATTGTTAAGAGTAGCTTTCCAGATAACGTACTTGCAATTGGCCACCCTATCGACATTGCTGTTAGCGTAAATCCGGCAACAATTGGTGGTCTTTCCATCACACCTTGAACAAAAGCAGGCAAGAAACTAGAGATTCCAATTAAGATGATCCCGGTAGTAAGCGATGTGAGATTCGCAATAAGGATGGACTTCTCTCTCCAAACCGAAAAGGGCATCATTGGTTCAACCGCTTTGTTCTCGACATAAATAAACATGCCGAAAGAAAGTAGGCTAGTGAGTACAAGGCCAATAGCTAAAGAAGATGTCCAGGCAATGTTCACTCCGCCCTCTACCAAAAGAATCATTAGCGAACTAACCGCAATCGTTAATAATATGGCACCTTTATAGTCAATCTCATGTTTTTTCTTTTCAATTTTTTCATGTAAAAAGGTCATTATGCCCATTATGGCTAGAATCCCGAGCGGAAGGTTAATCCAGAAAACATACCTCCAGCTAACATACTCAACAAGTAAACCGCCAATTGCTGGCCCCGAAACAGCGGATATTCCCCACACACTTGATAAATAGCCTTGAATTTTTGCTCTTTCTTCCTTCGTGTAGATATCCCCTATAATCGTTGTAGCAACAGGTGTAACAGCTCCTGCACCAAACCCCTGAATCAATCGATAGGCAATTAACAGCTCCATCGAAGTGGCCAACCCGCATAAGATAGAGCCTATGAGGAAGATGCTAATACCGAAGATAAGGATTGGCTTTCTTCCAAATAGGTCCGCTAACTTACCGTAAATCAGGACTGTAACTGCATTCATCAAGAGGTAGGCAGAAAATACCCAACTATACATGGAGAAGCCACCGAGGTCCCCTACAATTTCCGGCATTGCTGTAGAAACAATTGTCGCCTCAATCGCTCCCATAAAGGTCGCCAACATAACAGAAATTAACACTAATGTTTTTTTCGTCTCCCGACGGTCCTTAGGCTGGAGAGACTTTGAAGCGTTCCCCATACAAAAATCCCCCTTTGAAAACGGAAACCCCCGTATCATAGTCGGGGGTTTTCATATTGATCTATTGGGCTTCATCTAGTTGTTTCAGAACAGCTCTTCTGGTTAAAATCCCTTCAAAGTATCCATTTTTATCTTCAACACAAAGAAAAGGATAGTCAACGAGGTAACTCAAGGTCGTTTGAAGAGTCTCATCAATATTGACTCTAGGAATCCTTTTGTTCATAATCTCCTCAACTTTTTTTTGTTCGAGTAATTCAAATTCTATTCTTTCTAGCCCTAAAATTGAATCCATAATAATTGGCGTACTAATCAACCCGTGTAGACGATATTGAGGGTCTAGTACAGGAATGGCCGTGTATCCACTCCTCGTTAAAACAAGCAATGCATGTTCGAGGCTGTTCCCAACCTGTACATGTGCTACCCTTTCAGAAGGAATTATTAGATCTTTTATGTACACTTGGAAAAGTCCTCCGCTTCGCAAACTAAACATTCTCGAAAACTCCCTGCCTTCGATTTCTATCCTCTACATTTTAACATAATTTTTCTTATCATGCTTTTATACAATTATTTTATCATGCAGAGAAACCTAACGATATTTATAAATCGAAGGTAGAGTTTTAGACAAAATGACACAAAAAAAGGACCCCTTAGAGGTCCTTTTTGTTATTGAATTAGATCAAATATTTCAATTGTAATCATATCAATATTATCAAACTGATATTTCTTTGGTTTCTCTTTTTCATTGTAAACCTCTAGCTCATACGTTTCCGTTTTTGGATGATATGTAACCTGGCATTTGCGCTCGCCGTTCACCTCAAAAAAACGTTGGGCAGGCTCACCATTAGCCGCTTGTTCTTGTAAGTTTTTTAACCTTGTAATAATACCTTGAAGCTGTGACATTCATTTCCTCTCCTTTCAGCAAAAACAATTCATTTATAACTAGGTTTCACCATAGACATGATTCTATCCATCTGAAATAAATTCTGAAAATTCCAGTCCTATTCCTTTACATGCCAATATTAACAGAATAAAATAATGACATGCATTGTACAAGCAAAAGGTACGGAAGGGGCGAAATTTGTTGAAAAAACCATTACGATTAACCGAAAACATTTACCTAATTGATGGTCATGACTTAGGTGTGGAAGAGCGCACAGGCGCTTATGTCCTAAAAGAACGTGATGTTACCCTTATTGAGACCTCCGCTAGCCCATCGATTCCATATATCCTCGAAGGACTAAAGAATCTAGGAATCGCACCCGAAGAAGTAAAATATGTAATTGTCACCCACATTCACTTAGATCATTCAGGAGGAGCAGGACTACTTCTTGAGTATTGCCCAAATGCTAAGGTCGTCGTTCATCCAAAGGGCGCACGTCACCTTGCAGATCCTTCAAAACTAATCGCTAGCGCAAAAGCTGTTTATCGTGAGAAATTCAACTCATTATTCGACCCGATTCTACCTATTGACGAAGGCCGTATCATAATTAAAAGTGCTCAAGAAACTTTAGAGATTGGTGAGAATTGTTTACTTACATTTTACGATTCGCCAGGCCACGCCAATCACCATTTTAGTATTTACCATCCTGGTGTAGCCGGGGTATTCATCGGAGATACAGCAGGTATATATTATCCGCAACTGAAACGGAAAGGAATCGAGTTTTACATCCCTTCCACTTCACCAAACCAATTTGACCCTGATAAAATGTTGCAATCTATAAACATATATAAAGAATTAAAGGCTGAACGACTCTTTTTTGGTCACTTTGGGATGACGGAAAACCCATCTGAGACTTTTAAACAGGTGGAAGGCTGGCTTCCTGTTTTCATCACCGAAGCGCAAAGTGCATTTAACGAAACCGATGATTTTGAGTCCCGTACGAGGCTGACTTCAAAGCGTTTATTTCAAAGGCTAAAAACGAACCTACTGGAAAGAGGAATCAAAGAAGATGACCCCATCCTTGAGATTCTGGCCCTTGACCTTGAAGTAAGCTCAATGGGACTAATAGATTATTTAACAAAGAAAAGTTCATAACGGAGGTACCACCTTATGTCTAAACCAACAATCTATACTCAGAACGACTGCCCTCCCTGTAAAATCGTTAAAATGTTTCTTAACGATAAGCAAATAGAATACGTAGAAAAAAACATTACGCAAGATCAGAAGGCTAGAGATGAGCTAACCAAAGTCTATGGAGCATTCTCCACCCCCACTGTCGTTGTTAATGATGAAGTCATCATCGGGTTTGATTTAGAGGGATTATCAAAAGCACTTAAGATTGGAGATTAAATTCAAAGAGGAGTCCCTGTATGAACAATAATGGGTTCTCTTTTGAGCTGCAAAAGGCAAAAAAGCAGGACATCCAAATTGGTTTGCCCTGCTTTTTTCGTTATTCCTATTGCATTCTGTGCCACTTAACAAGAATAGAGGGAATAATTCCGCTTATTTAGCAAATATCATTGAAATTAGCTTAAATAAGGGGAGAAATTCCCGCTATTAACTCGAAAAACGTGAAAAAGGGGGATTTTTATTTGAATAACTGGAAAATCTCCCCTTATATCCCCCTAAACGAGCTCCACTCTGCAATTAACCGGAAAATCTCCCCTTATTTTACTTTCGCTAGTTATTCAATTAAAAATATGTACTTGTTCTATCATCCTTCAAATTCAAAACCGCTTCAGGAATATTTTCATACCAAATTTTTATTACCTGTAATCCCTTCTCCGTCCTTTCCATTTCTACTGCTTGATAATGTCCCTCGTAAGTGACTGGGCCTTCCGTAACGGTAGGGAAAAATTCGACCACAAAAATCGAGCCATTATGATTTACAATTTTAGTTTTATTTGAATAAGTATAAAACGGTATATAATGAGGAGCAAAGTCTGAACCGTATGTTAAATACTGTCCACTTTCTACCGAAATATTTTCTTTTATAAAAAGGTGAATAAAGGACTCACTAAAATATGGTTCAAGGATTCGCTCAACTTCTTTTAGACTTCTTCCTTTCTCACTTAAAGATACTTGAGCCGTAAAGGCGGACTTTAAGAAATCAAACATTTCTCGTTCGTCTTGAATGGAACCTTCAGGTTGTTTTTTTTCTGCAGCGGTATTTTTAGTTGCAGTTTCATCCGTTCCTACATCCTGCACTTCTTTTTCTTTTGTGTCTTCATCCTGTATTTTGTTTTCATTTGTACCTTCAATCTGCAACCCTTTTTCTGAGTTCACTTGTAGAGGCAATACGATGATTAAGCTTATTATACAAAAAACAAAAATTTTTAATCGCTTGTCCATTCTTGTCCCCCCTGATCCCCATGAATAATTACAATTCTATCAATAGGACGAGGTAGTTTTAACTAAAATCGTTCGTAAAATACCTTCATGTTTTGACACTTTATGACTAAAAAACAGTAAAACTTTACATTGTGATATTCTTTCAAGTTAAGCCCCTTACGATAAGGGGCTTGGCGACCCTTATTTAAAATAAGCCTTCCCTCGCAAACAAGTAGGAAGATGAAAGGTCAATAAACAGAAATTCCTGAGAATTAATTGGAAGACAGAAAGTTCTAATGGCTACCGCTGTTTCAATATCATTGTACCGATCAGATAAAATCCCTTTTTTCTCATTTCTCATCTTAATAATATTCTCGAGAAAATAAGGTCGCCAACTCCAATTTTTTTCAACATATTCTGGTTGAATGATCCATTCATCTCTGGCTTTAAATAGATTAGGGGACTTTTGGAATCCGTCCTCATCACAGATATACATTCTAAAAGCCATCTCATCTAGTTCTTTAGCAAGGATTTCTAACAGCTGCGTATAGTCTTCAATCTTTCGATTACGGCTAAGCGTTTCCTGAACTTTTATTTCAAATTCCTCACGCAATGAAAATAAGTTTTCAATCCTTTTCTTTTCCGATAAGATAAATTCATGGCACTCTTGCTTTAGTCTTTCCTTCAATATCCGTCTGTCTAGAAATTCCGGCTGTGGCTCTTTAAGATAGAACCCTTGGTAATACCTGCCACCATTTCTCCATGCAAATTGAAGCTGAAAAACCGTTTCGATATTTTCAAACAAAAGGGCCGCCCCAATCTTCCGAGCCAACATTGAAAGTGAGAACAAAATATTTTGGTAAGCTGGTCCAGCAGCAGTTGATTTCATAACCTGAAGATCTACCTTGAGGATATCAGGTTCCAACTGACTAATCCGGTCCAAGTGACTACTGTCATTTCCCATCTTATCAATCGCAATTTTCATCCCATAGGTCCGATAATAACTAAGTAAATGACCCAAATCCTCAAGTTCTCCATCCGCATTCCGTTCACTAACCTCAAGAACTATTTGCTTTGGGGTTAATCCCTGTTCACCAAACGATAATATAAGTTGTAAAAGCTTTTCGTCTTCATCATGGATTAGTAACTCAGCATCACGATTAATAAAATATAGAATGTCCTTTTCTAGATGGACAGCCTTTTTAAACGCTTTATCTAGGACCGTCAAATCAACTTCAAGACGATATTCCTCCGGTATTTCCTTATCTTGAAAAAAAGGTCCTAGACTTATTGGACCATCCTCTGTTTGATATCTACCGAGAATTTCATAAGCAACAATTCGGTGTTCATCCGCGCTAAAAATCGGCTGAAAGAACGGAATTACATTCTCTAAATCGGTCAGAATGTCTAATGCATCCATAAATACATCTCCCTAGATTTTCCATTTAAGACAGACCCCTGTCAATAAAGGCTTCACTCTCTTTTTTCATTATTTTAACACTTTCCTCCTCTTCTCTCCATTCAACGATTCAATAAAACCTAGTTAACTACTTCTTTTTTGGTGAAATTTCTGATAGTATTAAGGGATATTTTAAATAGGTTGGTAATATGATATGCCAAAAAATCTAACTAGGCGATCGTTTATTAAGCGTATGTTTGGAGGAGTACTTGTATTAGGTGGCATCAGTACAGGGGGATACTATTATGCACATGAGATTGAACCCCATATGCTTGATATCACACTTCATGATTTCCCGAGCCCTTTACTCCCCCAAGAATTTAATGGTTTTAAAATTGTACAATTTAGCGACACTCATCTTGGATTCCAATACAATCTCGAACAGTTTCAAAAGTTAATAAAAAAAATAAATGGATTAGAACCAGACATGATTGTTTTTACGGGGGACTTAATGGATAACCCCAATGAATTTAAAGAAACCCAGCAAATTATTCAAGCTTTAACCAAGTTACGAGCTCCATTTGGCAAGTTCGCTGTCTATGGGAATCATGATCATGGAGGGTACGGATCGGATATTTATCGAAGGATTATCCAAGAGGCTGGAATTACACTTCTTGTTAATGAAGCAAGGACGGTTACTTTACTGAATGGTAGTTCCATTCACATTGCTGGTGTCGATGATTCCATGCTCGGTCATCCTAATATTGAATCCGCCCTTAGTGGGCTTCCTGAAAATTCTTATACTATCCTGCTTTCTCACGCCCCAGATTTTGCCAGTGTGGCCTCAAACTACAATATCCAATTACAACTAAGTGGTCATAGCCATGGGGGGCAAATTCAGATTCCTTTTTGGGGTCCAGTTGTTACCCCACCTCATGGTGAAAAATATCCAGAAGGTTTTTATCAACTGGGCCATAATCAGGGGTTAACACTTTATGTGAACCGTGGCTTAGGTACCACGAGATTGCCTTTTAGATTTTTATCGAAACCGGAGCTAACCTTGTTTACTCTTACTAGCGAAGGGGTAGAAACAAGGGATGATAGGCGTTAATTCCCAACTTGAATGTATTCACCAATCACTTTTAACACTACATTCAAGTTGGTTTCCTAGCTTTCTGTTTTTTTCTACTATAATTAAGGGTATAATATATATATAACGTTGTTTTTAGAGAAAGGAGCCTTTAAATTGAAAAGCGACAGGCAACAGTATTCCCCGTTAAGTCCAACTATAGAAAACCTCTCTCAGGCAATCTACATTGTCAACCGTCATGCAAAGACTGCTCCAAACCCAAAATTCTTATATCACCTTAAGCATGAAGCGCTTATGAAACTATTAAGAGAAGGGAAAGCGAATAAAGTTGGCCTGCATTTTTCCCAAAATCCTAGATTGAGTCAGCAACAATCAGATGTACTTGTGGCTTGTGGGAAATATTCATTCCATATCCCGCCTACCAAGAGTGACTTCGAGGCCCTTCCCCACCTAGGAAAATTGAATAGTTCGGTTCGAAACCCTAAGTCAACTCTTTCCCTAACACAGGCGAAAAAACTCCTCCTTACATACACAGGACTAAAGGATGATCACCCACAGCCGGCAAACAAGAAAAAGACTTACCAAAAACCTGTCTTTAAGAAACTTGGGGAAAGCTATTTTTAAACGTGGGCAACAATGATAACGATAGTAAACTAGGCTTAGTACACGCCTGGTTTTTTTATTTACCATTGCAAGTGGAACACATGGTAAAATGAGCACAAAAGTTTATAATCAATCCAAATTGGACTCATTGTTTTGCGATTACTGATAAAGGAGTTAGAGAACTTGGAGCATTTAATCAATAAAAAAGTAAAAGATATTGAAATATCAGGCATTCGAAAATTTTTCAATTTGGTCGCTGGTGTTGAAGGGATGATTTCCCTAACGATTGGCCAACCTGATTTTCCCACTCCTAAACACGTTAAAGAAGCGGGGAAACTTGCCATTGACCAAAATCAGACAACCTATACTCATAACGCTGGATATATTGAGTTAAGAGAAGCAGCAGCAAATTTCTACAAAGAAAAATATCATTTATCTTATTCACCAGAATCTGAAATTATTGTTACCACTGGAGCAAGTGAAGCCATTGACATCGTATTCAGGTCCATCCTTGAACAAGAAGTGGAAGTCATTTTACCAGGGCCTGTTTACCCGGGATATGAACCAATTATTAAACTATGTGGCGCTAAACCAGTATATGTGGATATTAGAGAGAACGATTTCCGCTTTACAGCCGACCTTATTGAACAGCACATTACAGAAAAAACAAGATGTATTGTCCTTCCCTATCCTTCAAACCCAACTGGGGTAAGCCTCGGGCAAAAAGAACTAGAGGAAATTGCTGACCTTGTTAGAGGTAAGGATATCTTTATTCTCGCAGATGAGATTTATAGTGAGCTTTCATATGAAAATCCTCATATTTCGATTGCAAGTTTTCTTCCTGAACAGACAATAGTGATTAATGGGTTATCTAAGTCCCATTCCATGACAGGTTGGCGAATTGGTTTATTATTTGCGCCAGAGGCCATATCAAAGCATCTATTAAAAGTTCACCAATACAACGTTACCTGTGCTACATCTATTTCGCAGGCTGCAGCTATTGCTGCATTGACTACAGGAAAAAACGATGCAGATGTGATGAAAGCTGAATATGTGAAGCGCAGGGATTATGTTTATACTCGGTTGACCAATATGGGGCTTGAGGTGATTAAACCAGATGGTGCTTTTTACTTTTTTGTAAAAATTCCTGACCACGAGACCTCTTCTTTTGACTTTGCTCTAGACCTAGTTGAGAAAGCAAAGGTTGCAGTCGTACCAGGTAGTGCTTTTTCTGACTTCGGAGAAGGCTATTTCCGCCTTTCATACGCCTATTCATTGGAGATGCTCACTGAAGGATTAAACCGCTTAGAGGCTTATCTGAGTCAATATGGGGGTCTTCGATAATTATCTTTTCCCTATGAACTAAAGCGCAAGCGCCCTGGTCAGCGGCGTATGGCCTGGAGCGCTGGAGCTGGATACCAAAAACGAGTACAATTATCCACACCCCATAACCTTTTATAATTACCTAGACGACAAAAAAATCGTTCCCCGAAAGGAACGATTTTTTTATTACCCTTGTTGCCATAATTTATACAAAGCTTGTGTTCCCAAATCGCTTAAACCTTCATCAGCCAATTTTTTATACAGTGATTGCGCCAACGACAGGCCTGGAAGGTCCAATCCCATTTTCTCTGCTTCCTCAAGCGCAATCCCCATGTCTTTAATAAAATGTTTAATCATGAATCCTGGTTCGAAATCGCCGCCAATCACTCTTGGTGCAAGATTAGACAAAGACCAGCTCCCAGCGGCACCGGTTGTAATGGTTTTTAATACATTTTCTGGATTCAACCCAGCCTTTTCCGCATAAACGATTGATTCCATTACACCGAGCATATTAGAGGCAATTGCGATTTGATTGCACATTTTTGTATGCTGTCCAGCACCGGCTTTTCCTTGCAAGATGATATTTGATCCCATCACCTGTAAAATAGGTTCAACCTGCTTAAAAGCTGCTTCATCTCCTCCAACCATGATGGCTAATCTGGCTTCCCGTGCTCCGATATCTCCGCCTGATACTGGAGCGTCTAAAGCAGATATGCCTTTTTTACTCGCCTCTTGGTGAATTTTTTCTGCCAGGCTAGGCGTCGAGGTTGTCATATCAATGACATATGTATTTTCACGGCCGTTCGTGACAAGTCCATCCTTTCCGAGATAGACTTCTTCGACATCTGTGGGATACCCCACAATAGTTATAATAACATTTGCTTTCTCAGCAATTTCTTTCGGAGTGGAAGCCCACCCCGCCCCCAGGTCTAGCAATTCCTTAGCTTTCTCCTTGGTCCTAGTATAGACGTATAGCGGATAGCCAGCCTTCAATAAATGACCCGCCATACTTTTCCCCATCACGCCAGTTCCAATAAAACCAATGATTGTATTTTCTTTTGTCAGCATTTCATACCCTCCCACGCGATTACTAATTTAAATTGATTTTACCAATCCACCATCTACAAGAAAGGAACTCCCTGTCATATAAGAGTTGGCGTCAGATGCCAGAAAAGCCACTACTTTGGCAAACTCTTCTGGTTGTCCATATCTTTTTAACGGAATTTTGTTTATTGCATTTTGTTCTAGTTCTTCTTGGCTGACCCCGAGTTTTTCGGCATTATACTGATTAAGATGTTTCAATCTATCGGTTGCTATATTGCCAGGAGCAACCGTATTAATCATCACATTATAAGGGGCAAGCTCCTGAGAAAGAGTCTTTGTTAATCCAACCATCCCTGTTCTAAACGTATTTGATAAGATTAATCCCGGGATAGGTTCCTTTATGGAGGAGGAAGCTATATTAATAATTTTACCTCCATTCACTTTTAAGAAAGGAAGTGCCTCGCGAATTAACCTGATATAGGATAAGAGGTTTAATTCGAAGGAATCTAACCAATCCTGGTCAGAGAGTACTTCAAATGAACCTGCTGGAGGTCCTCCTGCATTATTGATTAAAATATCTATCCTTCCAAATTTCTCAACAGCCCTGCTCATCAAACCTTTAATGTCTTCAGGTTTCGTAATATCGGTTTGTTTATAGGCAACTTCGCCATACGCTTGTAGCTCGGTTGCAACTTTTTTAAGTTTACTTTCGTCTCTACCAGATATTACTACATTCGCCCCTTCTTGTAGGAGCACTTCGGCAATAGCTCGCCCCAACCCCTGACTAGATGCAGCAACCACCGCCGTCTTCCCTGTAAGTTGTAAATCCATGCAATCCCCCTCCTAAACATCATTAGTATAATTATAAAGCACCCTTAATCAGAAAACATTTAATTTAGAGAATTTATATTAAACAAAAAAAGACCGGTTGTCAGAGACAACCGGCCAAGTCTGGGGGAAAATGAGAATGATTAGCTTACCTTTAGTTTTACCAAAGTGCTTACTTATTTATACCCGCAAACATAAAAATAAAACAAATATAATGTTACATTTTAATTACAGTGATGTTACAGACTTAACAGCCTCGATAACTTCTTCAGTTGTACCCATTTCAATAACCTTCATAGCTAAGTCTTCCATATCCGCTTTTGTAAGGCCCCTAATTTGGGAGCGTGCTTTTAGGATCGAAGAAGCGCTCATTGAGAATTCGTCTAATCCCAATCCTAAAAGTATCGGGATGGCAATTTCGTCTCCAGCCATTTCTCCACACATACCTGCCCATTTTCCTTCTCTATGAGCAGCGTCTATGACCATTTTAACGAGGCGAAGAATCGATGGATTATAAGGCTGATATAGGTAAGAAACCTGTTGATTCATTCGATCTGCAGCCATTGTATATTGAATTAAGTCATTGGTACCGATGCTAAAGAAATCTACCTCTTTAGCGAATTGATCAGCAATGATTGCAGTTGATGGTATTTCAACCATAATTCCTAATTCTATTTTCTCTGCAACCTTAATGCCTTCACTGTCTAGCTTTTGTTTTTCTTCTTCAAGGATGGCTTTTGCCTCTCTAAACTCACTCAAAGTGGCAATCATCGGAAACATGACTTTTAAATTTCCATATACACTAGCTCGGAGTAATGCCCGAAGTTGCGTGCGGAAAATTTCCTGCTCTTCGAGACATAAACGAATAGCTCTAAATCCTAAGAAAGGGTTCATCTCTTTAGGGAGATTCAGATAAGGTAGTTCCTTATCTCCTCCAATATCAAGAGTTCGGACGACAACAGGCTTGCCTTCCATTCCTTCAAGAACCGCTTTATAAGCCGTAAACTGTTCTTCTTCAGTTGGAAGCTGGTCACGGTCCATATAAAGAAATTCTGTACGATAAAGGCCAACAGCTTCTCCACCATTTTCAACTACACCTTTAAGGTCCTTGGGAGTCCCTATATTAGCTGCAAGTTCTACATGGTGATTATCCGCTGTGATTGTTTTTTCATGAACGAGCTTAGCCCACTCTTCTTTTTGTTTAGCGAAATCCTCTTGTTGCTTCTTATATTCCTCGAGCCTTTCAGGTGTCGGATTAATATGAACCTCGCCTTTTAATCCATCTATCACCACAAGGTCGCCATTCGTAATTTCTTCAGTGGCTGTCTTCGTTCCAACTACAGCTGGAATTTCCATTGAACGTGCCATGATGGCAGAATGTGAGGTTCTACCACCGATATCAGTCGTGAAGCCTAAAACGAAATTTCGGTTTAACTGTGCAGTATCAGACGGTGTTAAATCCTCTGCAACAATAATAACTTCTTCCTGTATCATACTTGGGTTAGGAATTTGTATAGCCAGTAGATGAGCTAGAACACGCTTGGTAACATCACGGATGTCAGCAGCCCGCTCTTTCATATACTCATTATCCATTGATTCAAACATCGAAATAAACATGTCCGCGGTTTCCTTAAGAGCATGTTCAGCATTTACCTGTTCGGTCTTTATTTTATCCTCTATTGGTGAAATGAGTTCTGGATCACTTAATACAAGTAAATGTGCTTCAAAAATTGCTGCTTTATCTGCACCTAAATCTTTTTCAGCACGGTCACGTATTTGCTCTAGTTCACCTTTTGCAGTGTTAAGGGCATCTTGAAAGCGAACTACTTCCGTCTCTGGAGAGTCGACTGATTTTTTTTCAAAAGAAAAGTCCGGTTCAACCAGGCGGTACGCCTTCGCAATAGCAATACCGTTTGAAGCAGCTATACCACGAAGAAAGCTCATTATTCAGCTAACCCTTCTCTTTTTAGTGTTTCTTCGATTGTGTTTAAAGCGTCACTTTCATCACTACCCTCAGTAATGATTGTAATTTCTGCTCCTTGGCCAATCCCTAGTGACATAACACCCATAATGGATTTTAAATTAACTTTCTTTTCCTTGTATTGAAGATGAATTTCACAATCAAATTTGCTTGCTGCTTGTACCAAAAGTGTTGCTGGGCGAGCATGAATACCTGTTTCTGCAATAACTTTAAAGCTTTTTTCCATAAGAAATCAAACTCCTTTTACAAAATATATAGGTGAAATACATGATGCTCATATTCCCGTAGTCAAACTCAGGCTATCTTTAAAGATTAGTTGTAGTTTACCCAAATCGACAATCAAATCACACCATATATATTTCCAATCGTTTCCTGAAAGATTTATATAAATTACAATCAATACCAGTCAAAACGACCACTATCACCATGTACAGAATATCACGGTTATGATTAGTAAAACAACAAAAAAAGCCTAATTTATAAAGGATAACTCTACAAATAATAATAAAGCGTTTTCAACCAAGAACTTTCAATCTCTTTCAAATTTAGTCAAATTTTCTGTTAACTTCGAGCGTTCTCGATATAATGATAAACCACTTCCCCCCCACGTTGGGCAATTCCACGAAAATGCTTAAAATCTTCTCTATTTACAAGCACTTGACGGAAAGTTAGGAATTCTTCCTTTGAAACATGGTATTCAGAGACTTCCCCTCTTTTTAACTGATTCAATATTTCATGCACTTCTTCATTAGTCATCAGATCACCTCTAAACAAATATATTTCATCATCATACTACAGAAATTACTATTGTCCATATAATTGTCAAATTTATAAAGCGTTTTCAAAAAAACCATTGAATAATTGGCAATTTTTAGATATGGTAGTAATAATTATTAAACCGCAATTAATTGGGACTGAAAAAATTAGATATAAAACCAATTATTTCTATTAGAATTGCGGAAAAATGGATAGATAAGGAGAGAGGTTCTTTGAAAAAAGCACAAGTGGGGAATGTGATTGAATTCAGGCAGGGACTGCAGGGCATCGTTGAGAAAGTTAACGAAAACTCTGTCATTGTTGATTTAACTTATATGGATAACTACAGGGATCTTGAATTAGATCAAAGAACTGTTATTAACCATAAAAACTATACGGTAATTAAAGAAACCGCCCTTCAATAACCAAGAATGGCATCGAGGAATACACAGGGACATTAAGCGAGAGATTCATGCCCTTGCCGAACTCGGATAATTCAAAATATTTAAATTATTTTTACATCAATAAAGACAAGGAGAGCCATAAAATTGTGCTCTTTTTTCTTTTTTATTTTGGTTGTGTTAAACAAGGCTGTTGATTTCCTCTCCATCAACAGTGTCAAAATCAACCATGTACATATTTATCATCGACTTATTTTATTGAGTTAATGCTACACCGTTGTTCTTTTTCACAATCCCATTATCTGATACAATAATGGTTGTTTGTAGAAAGGAGTGGCTTGTTTGAGAAAACTGATTGCTGACCGTCGCTTACTTTTTGGTTATATATTAGCGCATCTATTCATTTTTTTCACATTTGAGCAAGAAAAGGTATTTTGGTATATATTCACAGCAACTATGCTAGTTTTAATCAGTTATTCTATCCTCGATGAGACAGAACCACGAACATCAAAACGATTCCATTTGGTTTGGGGTATTGGCTCAGGTGCATTCATTTATGGGCTTTTTTGGATTGGAAATACACTTATAGATCTGCTAAATCTCCCTTTGAGCAATCAGATTACAGCGTTATACAAATTATTTTCTCCTGAGTTAACGTGGCATTATTTGGTTCTTTTTATAATCATCGGACCCGGGGAGGAAATATTCTGGAGAGGCTTTGTCCAAAAAAGATTATTAACTTATACAAATCCATGGACAAGCATCCTATTATCTACAATTCTTTACGCATCCGTTCAAATTCATTCTGGTGAATTAGTACTCATTATAGCGGCTTTAACCGGCGGTTTCGTCTGGAGCATTTTGTATGCTTGGAAACGAAGTATCCGGCTTGTAATCATCTCCCATATTATATTTGATTTGTTATTATTTGGGCTTTTTCCTTTGCGATGAGAGAAGAAGCAATAGAGCCCTGGTCAGCTTCTAAGAAAAGGGCACGGCAGTAGCCGGCCCTTTTGGTTTATTTTTTACTATTATATCCTCGATTTGGTTTAAATGGCTTCATCCATAAAAGAACGATGAATATTAAGCTGATATTACCAAATAAAGGATATAAGTAAGAGAGTAGTGTGCTGTAATCGAATTGACTGACGAGATAACAAATAATAAAAATTCCGATGACAATCATGATACTAGGCATATTTACATATTTTTTTATCTGTCGTTCAAGTCCAAATATATTTCCAATTACTGATGTGAAAATTTCCCCATAAATTACTAAAATAAAAATCCAATAAAGTCCCGAAGCTAGACTCTTCATGATGGTAGCCATCGGTATTTCATATGACTCAAGTCCTGGAAGCATGATTAGAGTGAAATGCCCCATTAATAGAATGAGCGTTAGCGCTATTCCCCCGAGAATCCCTCCCCATTTAACCGTTTGATCATCT
Source organism: Mesobacillus maritimus (assembly GCF_044803185.1). Classification (GTDB taxonomy): domain Bacteria; phylum Bacillota; class Bacilli; order Bacillales; family Cytobacillaceae; genus Mesobacillus_B; species Mesobacillus_B maritimus_B. The sequence goes on along the minus strand of NZ_CP085225.1, from coordinate 868,277 downwards.
TTTACCTCTGCAGCGACAGGAACAAGAACAGCCTGCGCGAGTGAAAGATTAAAGGCCGTGTATGTAAATGGGGCGACTACCGATTTCCAGCCTTCCTCGGAAGCCGGAATAAAAAGGGCTTGGTCAATAAACCCCGGCAACTTAACTGAAAGGTAAAATAGAATAAAGCTAAAAACAATCATCATGGGTACAACAAATGAATTAACCGCAAACAACCCTTTTATTCCTAGGATCATGACCAAAATCGATAAACCAATTGTAATCAAGATTCCAATATTCTTTGATATTCCTAGTTGTTCCTGAAAAACCGCCCCTGCCCCAGAGAGCATGACAGCACAAACACCTAGCAGCATAAAGAGCATAATGAAATTTATAATCCGACCAATTTTTTCTCCAAATAAATACTCATTGAATTGTTCATATGAGCTTGCGCCAATCTGAGCCGCAATTCTCATAAGCTTTGACCCCATAAATATAAGTAAATATCCGCTCATTAAGATTCCAATTAATCCGACGAAGCCGAAGCGGGAAAAGAACTCTACAATTTCTCTGCCTGTTGCAAAACCGGCTCCGACCACCGTACCTACATAAACGGCTGCAATCTGAAACGCGGCTCCCCAGTTTGTCCTCACACAACTCCCTCCTTGTTTCAAATATATGAGGATAGAGACAAACCATGACAAGCTTTTTTCATAGACTGCATAATCGCCGTTGGAAAAATTTTTATAAAACAAGAATCTTGAAAGTCAAAGAAGGTCAGATTATAATAAAATCAGAAATGGTCAAATATAGTCAAAGTCAGAGGAGTATTAAACAAATTAATCCTAAGGAGGAATTTAAATGCTTTGTCAAAAATGTCAAGAGAATCAAGCAAAAATCCAGTTGAAAGTGAATCTTAATGGCAGCCAGAAGCATTTGATGCTCTGCGAGGACTGCTATACAAAAGAACGGAAAAAGCTTGGAGCCTCTTTCGGGCCATCCTTTTCTAGCTTTCCTGGTTTCTCAGGTTTCCCTAATCAGGAACTTCCAGAACTCTTCAAGTCATTATCGGGACAATCCAAGTCTGAGAACCCAATGTTTTCGGCTTCTTCCCAGCAAACCAAAACATCAGGTAGTGGGAATGGTTTCATTGATCAATTTGGCCGAAATCTTACCCAAGCAGCAAAGGCAGGTTTAATTGATCCTGTCATTGGGCGGGATGAAGAGGTCAACCGTGTGATAGAAATCCTTAACCGCCGGAATAAAAATAATCCTGTTTTAATTGGCGAACCAGGCGTCGGAAAAACGGCAGTTGCCGAAGGTTTTGCCCTAAAAATTGCCGAAAGGCAGGTACCAAACAAGCTAAAGAACAAAGAAGTCTACCTTCTCGACGTTGCTTCCCTTGTAGCGAATACTGGAATTCGTGGACAGTTCGAGGAACGTATTAAACAATTAATTTCAGAACTACAACAGAGAAAAAATATTATTTTATTCATTGATGAAATTCACTTGCTAGTTGGAGCTGGTTCTGCCGAGGGTTCTATGGATGCTGGGAATATTCTAAAACCGGCATTAGCACGTGGTGAACTTCAGGTAATCGGTGCCACTACATTAGCGGAATATCGCAAAATTGAAAAGGACCCTGCATTAGAAAGACGCTTTCAGCCAGTCCATGTTCATGAGCCTTCGTTGGAGAAGTCAATAGAAATCTTAAAAGGCATCCAATCCAAATACGAAAACTATCATAAAGTTACGTTTACGGATGAAGCCATTATTGCCTGTGTCCAACTATCCCATCGTTATATTCAAGATCGCTTTCTTCCAGATAAGGCAATTGATTTACTGGATGAAGCAGGGTCTAAGCTCAACCTTGAGGCTGGGTATACAGATAAAGAACAATTAGAAGAACGTTTGGCAGCCATTTCTAAAGAAAAAGAATCGGCATTAGCAAAAGAAGATTATGAAAAGGCAGCTACACTTCGCGATGAGGAGACTGCACTTGAAAAGGATTTAAAATCGGATGTAAATACTTCACGCCCACTTGTCACTATCGAACAAATACAACAGCTTATTGAAAAGAAAACAGGTATTCCTGTAGGAAAACTCCACTCAGAAGAGCAGGGGAAGATGAAGCACTTAGCAGATAACCTTGCAAACAAAGTAATTGGTCAAGAAGAAGCCGTTAAGAAGGTTTCAAAGGCTATTCGTCGTAGCCGCGCTGGACTTAAGTCGAAGCAACGTCCAATTGGTTCATTCCTATTTGTCGGTCCTACAGGGGTTGGTAAGACTGAATTAACCAAAACACTTGCTGAGGAGCTCTTCGGCTCTAAAGACTCAATGATTCGCCTTGATATGAGTGAATATATGGAAAAACATAGTGTTTCCAAAATTATTGGCTCACCCCCAGGGTATGTGGGTCATGATGAAGCTGGACAACTAACGGAAAAAGTACGCCGTAATCCTTACAGCATTATCTTACTGGATGAGATAGAAAAGGCACATCCAGACGTTCAGCATATGTTCCTGCAAATATTAGAAGATGGCCGCCTAACAGATAGTCAGGGTCGTACAGTAAGCTTTAAAGATACTGTAATCATTATGACAAGTAACGCGGGCGTCGGTCACAGAACGATAAAAGTTGGTTTCGGACAAAATAACGCTATCAACGAAGCTAGCATTCTTGATTCACTCGGGAACTTCTTCAAGCCAGAATTCCTAAATCGTTTTGATAGTATCATCGAATTCAAATCCCTTGAGAAAGACCACCTTCTTAAAATTGTGGACATTATGCTAGCCGAATTAACAGATTTACTGACAGAGCAGTCCCTAACACTTGAAATAGCGGGCGAGGTAAAAGAAAAACTAACCGAACTAGGTTACCATCCCGCGTTTGGTGCCCGTCCACTTAGACGTGTTATTCAGGAACAACTAGAGGATCAACTAGCGGACTACATCCTCGATGAACCAGCAACTAATGAATTAGTTGCTAAACTGCACAATGGAGAAATCATTATTACAAAGAAATAAGCAGAAACGCCCGGTTCAATGAATAAAGGCTTCGGATTCCAAATACAAAAACGAAATTAGCACACCAATTAGCAGTCCTATTCGCAACTGAATTAGACTGCTTCTTTTTTGTTGATATAATATGGGGTTTAATAAAATAAACGGGAAATCTGCCCTGAATTTCGAACCCTTTTAACATGGTGTCATAAGTTTTTGTCGGCATGAAAATTCGCATGCTAATTGTTGTACCAACTGGTGTGCTACAAATGATATTTAACTTGCTGGGGGTGGGTGAAGGTTGATGTCTGAGAGGCAGATAAATGAAGCAGCCATTCTTTCTTATCCTTAATTGAGTAAGCTCTGATTGTTTAAATAAGGGGAGTTTTCCCGTTAACCTGCAGAATAGGGCTCGGTTCGGGGGATATAAGGGGAGTTTTTCCCGTTAAGGCCAAGGAAAATGGTCTATTTTCATGTTTTTCGAGTAAATAGGGGGAATCTTTCCCTCTATTTCATCTATTTTTCGTGCTATTTCCCCAATAAGAGGAATTTCTTCCCTTATTTTAGTAGCTTATTTCCTGGCAATTCTTGAAGATTTGGAAATCGCTGAACCGGTGCTTATCTTGGGATAAAAAATGCTTGGAGCAATATGTCTCCAAGCATTTTTCTTTGCTGATGTACTTGCCAAATTGCTTTTTAATTCTAGTGCGAATTACTATACGAAAAGCAATGTTCATTCGTATTTTGTACTTCAAAACAGAACCCGTTATTCAATGAACGGGCGTTTCTTTTCAATTCTAGCGAAGATGGCTACTAGCCAATGTTCACTTTATAGTTTTTTATCCTCAACCGAGTTCAGCCATGTTTCAATCTCGCCGACAACAGACTGAACACAACCATCTTCAAATGGTGAAATCAGGTTTGCTTCTTTAACTAACTCAGTAAACGGCAGACTGCCCCCAAGCTTACATAAACTTAGATAATCTTCCCAGGCCGCTTCTCTATTCTCCCTCGTACGCTTCCAAAATTGGAAAGCACAAATCTGTGCAAGCGTATAATCAATATAATAAAAAGGGTCGTTGTAGATATGCCCTTGCCGTTGCCAGAATCCTCCCGCTTCGAGGTAACTATTACCGTCATAATCTTTATGAGGCAAATACTTTTTCTCAATTTCACGCCATTGTTGCTTTCTTTCAGCTGGCGTAGCCTCAGGATGGTCATAAACCCAGTGCTGAAATTCATCAACAGACACACCATATGGTAAGAAAAGGAGTGCATCACTTAAATGGGCAAATTTATACTTATCACTATCCTCTTTAAAGAACAACTCCATCCATGGCCATGTAAAAAACTCCATGCTCATTGAATGAATCTCACAAGCCTCATAGGTTGGCCAGTAGTATTCCGGAATATCAAAATGACGACTAGAATAGACCTGGAACGCATGCCCCGCCTCATGAGTCAATACATCGATATCACCTGAGGTACCGTTAAAGTTAGAGAAAATAAACGGTGCTTTATAATCCTCGACATATGTGCAATAACCACCGCCTGCTTTACCTGTTTTCGCAACCAAATCCATTAAGTTGTTTTCCACCATAAACGAGAAGAACCTTCCAGTCTCAGGTGATAGCTCATCATACATCTTTTGCCCATTTTCAATAATCCACTCAGGACTTCCCTTTGGCGCTGGATTCCCTGTTTGAAAATTAAACGGCTCATCATAATAAGTCAGGCGGTCGACGCCAATGCGTTTTTGCTGTCTTTCTTTCAACTGAGAGGCAATTGGAACAATATACTTCTCCACTTGCTTCCTAAAGTTTGCAACCATTTCTGCATTATAATCGGTTCTATACAACCGATTATAAGCTAGCTCAACAAAATTACCGTACCCCAATTTTAGAGCAATTTCATGACGAACCTTAACAAGTTCATCATAGATGCGATCGAACTCTGCTTCATGATTTGCAAAGAAGCCAAACCTGGCTTCTGATGCCCTCTTACGCATAGCTCGTTCTTTTGACTGTGCGAAAGGTTCGAGTTGTGCAAGAGTTCGTTCCTCACCCTCAAACTGAATTTTTGCTGACGCCACTAGCTTCGTATACTCGGATGAAAGTCTATTCTCTTTTTGAAGCAAAGGCACGATTTCCGGCTTAAAGGTTTTCAACTGTGACTCAGCAAGCGCAAATAACTGCTTTCCCCATTTTGCCTCTAGCTCATTACGAAAAGGAGAATGTAGCAAGGCCTCATAATATCTTGTAACTAGCCCTTCTACATTTGGTGCAAGTTCATCAAGATAGTCTTGTTCCGCTTTATAAAACTCATCATTCGTATCGATAGAGTGACGGATATAGCAGATATTAAACATTGTATCGACTTCATTCCGAATCCTATTTAGCTCACTCATTGCTTCACTTTGCTCGCTAACGGATTGGGAACAACTGAATTTCTCGAGCGCATTTTCAAACGCAGTACTTACCACCTCAAAATCTGGTCGTTTGTATGTATACTCTTCAAATCGCATCGAAACCCTCCACTCTTTTATCTATCCAATCAATATTTAATACTTCCCGACTGACAACCCTAATTTTTTCAGTAGGTCGATAGCTGTTTGTTTTTCTTCAGTTGAAAGAACATCCATTAGCTCATTGATTCGCTGACTGTGCTCAGGGAAAATTTCCTCAATTAAAGCCTTCCCTTCATCAGTGATTTGCGCATATGTGACTCTTCGATCCTTCGGACAACCGTTTCTCCTTAGATACCCCTTTTGTTCAAGTTTATCAACGACATAGGTGATGCTACCACTAGCCAAAAGAATCTTCCCACCTATTTGTTGTAAGGGTTGGTCACCTTTATGATACAGTAGCTCCATGACAGCAAATTCAGTTGGGTTTAACCCTCTTTGTTGAATAACCTTATTTACTTCCTCGTTCAATGCACGATAGGCTCTAGATAGTACTATAAACAGCTTCAATGATTGATTTATTTGTTCATCTTTCATGATTTATTCAGTCCTTTATCACTATTGATACTTAATTATAAACGAAAATACAGGTTTTAACAGCAATTCTATTTTTATGAGTTTTAATTAATAGCTCTGCTAAACGTAGGTATTGATTTCCACTACAATTAACTTTTAATAAATCCATGGTGGAATTTAGCTTTTTCTAATTAATAAAATTCGAATGATTTTATCAATCCAACTCCACTCTTAGCTTGAATTTTGGTAAGATAACATATGTATCTAAATTTTGAATAAAGAAGGCGATTGTATTGAACCAAAGCGCTGCAGTTGTCCAGACAACCCCAAAGCAGGAAGAGACAACAGCCTACAAAATATTATTTATTATTGGCCTATGTCATTTACTAAATGACTCCATTCAATCCGTAATACCAGCGATGTTTCCGGTTCTTGAAAAATCGATGGGGCTGTCCTTTACCCAATTAGGCCTCATAGCCTTTTCTTTAAATATCGTCTCTTCTATTATGCAACCAGTTATAGGGATGGTTGCGGACAAAAAGTCCTTACCCTTTGCCCTTCCGATTGGACTGACCTTTACATTGATTGGGATTCTAGGATTAGCCTTTGCACCAAGGTACGAATTGATTATCATTTCAGTACTACTAATCGGTCTAGGGTCTGCTATCTTCCATCCTGAGGGCTCTCGTGTTGCCTATATGGCTGCGGGATCACGCAGAGGACTTGCTCAGTCCATTTATCAGGTTGGCGGGAATTCTGGGCAAGCACTTGCTCCGCTCATTACCGCGCTTATCCTGGTTCCTCTTGGACAAAGAGGGGCAGCTTTGTTCGCCATTGTGGCTGCACTTGCTGTAGGGCTATTAATTTATATTGCAAACTGGTATTCTAAAAAGCTTCAAGACTCCAAAACTCAAACAAAAGTCAAAAGAGCCGTTAAACCGCTAGACAATCGAGTTTCTAGATCTATTAAGTCAGCCTTAATTTTAGTCTTATTTTTAATTTTCGCTAGATCTTGGTATACGTCAGGTATAACAAATTATTATGCTTTTTATGCGATTGAAAAATATGCTTTGTCTATTAAAGAATCGCAAATGTTTTTATTTGCATTCCTGGTTTTTGGTGCACTTGGAACATTTTTTGGCGGTCCACTTGCCGACCGCTTCGGGAAAAAAAATATCATCTTTTTTTCCATGCTAGGAGCGGCACCTCTTTCTGCTTTCATTCCTTTTGTCCCTAGTATTGCAGCTTTTATTATGCTTTCAGTCGCAGGTTTTATCTTGATGTTAAGCTTCTCGGTAACCGTTGTTTACGCTCAAGAACTTATTCCAGGAAAAATTGGTACGATGGCCGGATTAACTGTCGGCTTTGCGTTTGGGATGGGGGCTGTTGGATCAATAGGTTTAGGTTATTTGGCAGATTTAATCGGATTAACTCAGACTATTATGCTCACAGGTTTTCTCCCGTTATTAGGGTTATTGACCCTATTCTTGCCATCTGATAAAACTCTTACATCTTGGCATCAGTAGACGAGGAATCAATAAAAAGGAGAGACAATCGTCTCTCCTTATTTAAATCCTATTAAATTTTACTTATTCTTTCTAAAAGCTCTTGTTTTTCTTCGTCCTTGAGCATTCTTTCAGCCATCGGGAACAAAACATTTTCTTCTTTAGAAAAATGATCCACTAATGTATAATTGGCCTCTTTAACCAGTGCAACGTCCTGCTTCATTTTCTCTTCCGTATAGCCTTCTAAACCATTTTCAGTGTTTTTGAGGAATGTACCGATAAGGGATTTTGCTCGATCATGCTCATATTCCATAACAGCAATAGGACCAGCTTCTCTTCCGATATAGGCTGCCATCATTTCAAACAATACGCCTTCTTCTCTTTCTGAATGTGGAGCTAGTTCATCAAAAAATTCAATAACAGAAGGTCGGAGCATAGCAAAGCTTTCACTTGCATTCTCCCCATTTTCTACTTTAAGGCAAAGCCCCAATAATTCATCAAGTTTCTTTAATAATGGAGGATGCTCACTTTTTAATTGCTGTAGCCCCTCACTTAATTGTACTGGTGTATTCCCTAGCATTGAACTCATACAAGCTTCCATTTTCCCTGCCCCTTTTCACTTTAAGTATAGTTAGAGTATAGTAGCTTAGATACCTATACGTAGTGACCTTTATCACAGGATGATGGTTTGCTCATATTGATTCACAAATCTTTAACAAACTCCCCAACTTCATCACGATTTCCAATTAAAGGGTTTTAGTGCATGGTCTGTACTAGACCATTCTTAGGCAAGTCGAAAGATGACTCCGTGCCCTCCTTTTGGGTATTCCCACTTAATGTTATCATGTGGACAGGCAATTCTACAGCTTCCACATTCATGACACCCCTCATATCCAACCTGCATTCTTGTTCCTTCCCATTTATACACTTCTCCTGGACAAAAAAGCGTACATAGCTTATCTTCACATTTAGTATTACATATATCATGATTGATGATTGTGAGGTGGGATTTTGTGTCGCACTTAAACCGAACGAGATACTGTTTTTCTTCAATCGTTTTCGTAGACATTATTTCACCGCCTTCCACGCTCGATAAAGGTCTTGTAGCACTTTGATGCTCCCCTTTTCTTTCGTAATGCTCCGCATGATTTCCTTTTGCTTCTCTCGTTTAGGTGTCCCATCAACCGTAAAGAACTTACTTGCAGCTCGATTCATCATCGGCACATAATCATTAAAGTACTGAGGATGTTTCTCGAAGGTATGGGCGGCATCTTTGTATTTCTCTAAATCCTTGATAATAAAGCTTTCATAAAGGGCCTCACGGTATCGATTGAGGCTTGATTCACTGAAGTTCCCTTCTGCATTGGCCAGAATAATTGTTTCTGCAGCCATCTTGCCCGATGCCATTGCCATATTGGAACCTTCTCTGTGTATCGCGTTAACGAGTTGAGCCGCATCTCCAATTGCCACAACGCCATTACCCGCTACTTTAGGTACAGATCGATATCCTCCCTCGGGAATTAAATGTGCTAGATACTCAGACGATTCTCCTCCTTCAAGATACGGCTTTACCATAGGGTGAGTTTTTAAATAATCAAGGAGCTCATAAGGTTTAAGTTTTGCTTTTGTCATACTAGAAAGTGTCGTACCTACGCCTATATTCAAACTTTCTTTATTTGTATAAAGGAAGGCCGTTCCTAGATTTCCCTTGGTCGAATCACCGAAAATTTCAATGGTACAGCCCTGGTTTTCACTTAGATTAAACCGGTCATTGATTTTATCCTTTGGCAAGTTTATTACTTCCATGACAGTCAAGGCGACCTCATCGGGACGAAACTCCTTATGGAACCCTAATTGTTTTCCCAAGAGAGAATTGACCCCATCCGCAAGTACAACCACGTTCGCAAATAACTCTCCGTCTGGTCGGTCTGTTCTTACTCCGATTACTTTTCCATTCTCCACAATACATTCCTTAACCACCGTCTCATTAATAAGCAGAGCGCCTGCCTCAACCGCTTTTTTGGCAAACCACTGGTCAAACTGTGCTCTTAAGACGGTAAAATTGTTATAAGGCTCTTCCCCCCACTCAAGACCCTTATAACCAAACTGAATAACTGACTCCTTATCCATCATCCAGAACCGCTGTTCAATAACAGGTCGTTCCAGTGGTGCCTCCTTCCAGAATTCCGGAATAATATCTTCTAGTTGTTTCCTGTATAGGACACCGCCCATCACGTTCTTACTCCCTGGGTATTCTCCCCTTTCGATTAACAGGACATTAAGCCCCTTCTTCGCACATACATAAGCACAAGCCGTTCCAGCAGGTCCAGCACCCACTACGATGACATCAAACTTTTCAGACATAGCTCAAGTCCCCCCCTTTTTGCTCGCTCATCGTTTTAAATTGTTCTATCAATTTCGGAATGACTTCATGCGCATCCCCAACTATCCCGTATGTAGCCACATCAAAAATGGGTGCGTTAGAATCCTTATTAATCGCAATAATGATTTCCGAATTCTTCATCCCTACTACATGTTGAATAGCACCAGAGATTCCGATAGCAAAATAAACCTTAGGAGTCACGGTTTCTCCTGTTTGACCAATTTGTAGTTCATGGGGTAGCCATCCTGCCTCAATTGCATCTCGAGTCCCACCAACACTTGCACCAATCGTTTCTGCTAGCTCATGGATTAACTGAAAACCGTGCATATCGCCAAGGCCTTTCCCACCTGCGACAATCACGTGAGCATCAGATAGATTTGCTCTTTTTGTTACATCCTTCACAACCTCGAGCACTTTTGTCCGCATATCCTCTTCTCGTATGATGAGTTCTTCCTCAATGATTTGACCAATTCTACTATAATCGAGATCTAATGCTTTCATTACCTTCGGTCGTACGGTTGCCATTTGTGGACGATGTTTTTTACACAGAATGGTGGCCATAATATTTCCACCAAAAGCAGGTCTGCTCGCCTCCAATAACCTCTTCTCAAGATCAATATCAAGCATAGTTGTATCGGCAGTCAGCCCGGTGCTCAAGTCCGTTGCAATGGCACTTGCAAGGTCTTTGCCATTCGGTGTTGCCCCGTATAGGAAAATCTCGGGTTTATACTTTTCTGCGAGCAAAGTGACTGCTTTCATATACGCTTCGGTTCTGTATTGTTTCAAAACTGGATGGTCAACCATATAAACAATGTCCGCACCAGAATAAATAACATGGTTTGCAAGACCACTAATCTCATCTCCGAGCAGAACACCAGCAAGTGGAACATTCAACTTATCGGCCAGTTCCCGCCCTGCACCTAATAATTCTAATGAAACGCCTTCTATATTTTTTTCATCATTTACTTCAATAAATACCCAAACTCCACGATAATCTTCCATGCCTTACCCTCCTCCTCCCAACGCTCTTTTACAAGTTTTTAAGGCTGAAATTAAAAAGACTTTTCTTCTCCGATAATAGACTAACTAGTTCTTTTACTTGTTCATCCGTATTTCCCTCCAACCGCTTCCCACCTTCAGGTTTGGGTGGGGCAAACATCTTGCCTACAATTGTTGGAGAGCCCTTTAATCCCAACTGAGTTTTATCAACATCATGTAGGTCATTCACCGACCAAATGACCGGCTCATACCGGGCTGCCCGAATCATATTTGGCATCGGAGCATATTCAATCTCATTTACCTCTTTTTCAACTGTCAGTAAGCAAGGGAGTCCTGCTTCAATTACTTGGTAACCATCCATTTGTTTTCTCTTTACTACCACTTTTTTTTCTCTGTCGTTTACTTCTATGACTTCTATTACGTTGGTAACGGGAGGAATATCAAGACGTCTAGCAATTCCTGGGCCTACTTGACCAGTATCACCATCAATTGCATGCTTGCCACAAACAACCATATCAATTGGGGTTTCTAGTTTAATTTTTTCAAGTGCTTTTGAAAGGGCATAACTTGTTGCTAGTGTATCCGCACCTGCAAATGCTCGGTCAGAAATCAAATATCCTCTATCCGCTCCAATTTCGATGCTTTTTTTAATAATCGCTACTGCCTGCGGTGGCCCCATCGATAAAACCGATATCGTTCCACCTACCTTGTTTCTGATTCTAACTGCCTCTTGTACAGCATGAGCATCATAAGGATTCAGAATGGCTGGAGCACTACGCCGGTCCAAGGTATTCGTTTTGGGATTGATTTTAATAATTTTCGTGTCAGGTACTTGTTTGATACAGACAACAATATGCATAAACACTATTCCCCCTTTATAATGAAAGCGTTTACTAAAGGTAATAAAAAAAATGCAAATACGATTAAGAAAATCGTTTAACATACCAAACCAACATTCCAATATAAAATAACCTAAAAAATTCTACTAAGTTAAGAATATAAAAAATATTTGAATTTAATCTATGATAAAAATCACTCTTTTCCATTTTTATTGGTTTAGCTTTCATTGTTTGTGGGTAAATAAAAATAAACCACTGATAGGATAATCAGTGGTCATCGAAAAAAGAATATACTATTACGAAACAACTTACGAATCAAAGCTACCTGCTGCTTTTTGTGGTTTATGAAAAAACCATAAAAAGTTACGAAACTGAATCTTATCCTTCGCTTTATTCGTAAGTGGTGCTTGCATCGAGATTTGGTATTCATAAATTAATTTATCTAGTTCTTGACTACAGCTAATGGTCTCCATGCTATTAAATCCTGTTTGCTGTGCACAAGCAAACATCTCTTCTTTTTTTGTTTGAATCTGCACAAGTAAAGGATTATTGTTCTCCCGCACTTCCCATTCCCCCTAATCCGATCCCTTTCCCTTCACTCTATTAATAGAATGATCTGGTTACTAAAGCAGTATTACAGATATTTAATTTAATGTAAATAGATTCGCAAAATTAGACATTTTTCTTAAATAATAATTCCCCTTCGACACTTTTCAGAAATGAAAAATCTAGCAATCTGACAAAATCACCTACGTCTACGCAATGGTTGTTTTTTGGAAACAAATACATATTTCGTTAATAAAGCGCTTTCATTCTTGGGTATTATCTAAAAAAAATAAATCCACAAGGGATTTATGCTTTTCGCTTATCAGCTTTAAATGGAGCACCTTCGAGGGTAAGCAAGCGATCTTTTATTTCTGTCCGTGTACCAGCGTATCCTGTGAGGGTTTGATTCTTACCAATTACTCGATGACAAGGAACGATAATTGGTAGCTTATTAGCCTTATTTGCCTGTCCTATTGCCCTAACGGCTTTGGGTCTTCCAACTGCTTGAGCAATCTCCTGGTAACTCTTTGTCTTCCCATACGGGATTTCTTCAAGTTTCTTCCACACATCTACCTGAAAGACAGTACCGTCCCGCTCTAGAGGAAGGTTAAAGGTCGTTCTATCACCAGCAAAGTATTCCTTGACCTGTTTCACACTCTCAGTCAATAATGGGTCTTCCATTTCTTTACGTGTAAGCGAAATGTCTTCATTTGTATGAAAATCCTCTTCCCCTATATGGACGGCTGAAAGCCTTTGGTTCTCAGCAACGATAAAAAGCTTTCCAATTTCGGTTTCTACTACTGTATAAATCCGCATAGACCTCATTCCCTTCTTTATTAATATACGTGATAAAAAAGAAGAAGCAAAGGGGAATCATCCCTTTGCTTCTTTTGTATTCTACAGGTATGGGCTCTCATGCTTTGCTTTCAAACGCTGCCATCTACGTTCAACTTCTTCTTCAAACCCAATCAATAGGTCTTTATTTTCTTCTTTTAATAAATGCTTTGTTTTGCCCATCCATTTTAGCCAGTCAGAAAGTGGAATTTTCTTCTTCTTCGCTTCTGGGTCATAGGTAATGATCGTTTCACCTTGTTCTACTTCATAAAGCGGGAAGAAGTTTGAATTTACAGCCGCCTCAATAATGGTTTGTCCAAAGCGATCCTCGGACTTCCAGTTAAGCGGACAGGTGATAAGAATTTTCCCATAAACCATGCCAACATTTTGAGCATACCACTGAGCTTTCGCTGCTTTTTTAACAAGATCTTGAGGGAAAGCTTCCGTTCCAGTAAATACATAGGGAATGTTAGTTGACGCCATTATTTGAGCAGTATCTTTATGATGGTAGGCTTTTCCCTTTTGTGTCTTGCCAACATTTGTTGTACTTGTCATATGGCCAAGAGGAGTAGAATAAGACATTTGTGAGCCGGTATTCATATAGCCCTCGTTGTCGTACTCAAGGATAATTATGTTATGATTGCGCAAGGCGGTACCAATCGCAGAGCCCATTCCAATATCCATACCACCATCGCCTGTGATCATAACAAAGGTTGCATCACTTGCGACATCGATTTCTCCACGGCGTTTTAGTTCCATGAAAGCTTCAACAGTCCCAGACAAGGTTGCCGCTCCATTTTGGAAAAGATTATGGATCATCGTTTGTTTATGAGATGTATATGGATAAGCTGTCGTTGTCACATACGCGCATCCTGTTTGGTAAAGGACAACGATGTCGCCTTCAATTCCTTTAAAGAATGTTTCTAGCCCGCCAAAAATACCACAACCAGGACAAGCTCCGTGTCCAGAAGCAATCCTTTTTGGCTTAGATGTCAAAGCTCTTAACGGTGGAATTTTCACCTTTAGCTTATTGGTTTCCTCATTCATCGAAACTTGAATTAAACCAGAGTTAAACACATCACCGTGTTGCGGTTCGATAACAGGCTTCAGAATTTTTTCTGGACTTCCAGGAACATGACCATAATAATCGAATGGCTTTTCTGCATAGCCCTTTTCCATGGCCTCAATCGTCATATTAAAGAAGGCTTCTGCATCATCTGCATAAAAATCCTTCCCACCAAGTCCAAATACACGACTTAAAACGATGGTTTGGTTGAACTTATCTTCTTTAAGAGCAGCTTTCACTTCGTTCGTTAAATTAGGGCCATGACCGCCATAAGAATCTGCACGTTCACCAACAAGCAACACTTTGACGTTTTTAAGTGCTTCTCTAATTTCAGCAGCTGGGAAAGGACGGATGATATTGGGACTAATCACTCCAGCCTTAACTCCTTGAGAACGAAGTTTATCGACAACATCTTTCGCAGATTCTGCTGCGGAATTCAAGAGAAAGAGCGCAACTTCAGCATCCTCCATTTTATATAAATCTAGGATGCTATATTCTCTACCAGAAAGCATTGCGTATTCAGCTGCAACCTGTTTATAAACATCCGCTGCTTTGTACATTGCTTCTGATTGTTGGAAATGATTATTGATTAAATCATCCCCATTCATATGGGCCCCAATCGTTACTGGCTTTTTCGGATCCCTAGCAAAGTGATAATCAACAGGGCATTCACCAACGAATTGTTGTACAATTTCTCGATCCTTAAAATAATCAACTTTCCGCTTTTGGTGAGAAGTAAAGAACCCATCATATGCCACCATGACTGGCAACCGCACATCCGAATGTTCCGCAATTTTCAGTGCCATGATATTCATATCGTAAACAGCTTGAGGAGTTCTCGCCGTTAGAATCACCCAACCTGTGTTCAAGGCAAAATACAAGTCCGAGTGATCTCCACGAATGTCGAGTGGACCAGAAATCGCCCTTGTTACAAGGTTCATGACCATTGGAAAACGGGTTCCAGATTGAACCGGCAACTGCTCTAACATGTACATCAAACCATTTGCACTGGTTGCATTAAAGACTCGTGCACCTGTTGCCGCTGCACCATAGCATATTCCAGCGGATCCGTGTTCACCATCCGCTGGAATCAACTTGATATCATGTTCGCCTCTAGCTTTCATTTGGTCCAAATATTGGGCCACTTCAGTGGATGGGGTAATTGGAAAATAACCCATTAAATGATAGTTAATTTGAGCAGCAGCCATCGCAGCCATTTCGTTCCCTGATTCAAAGGTAGAGACTTGCTTGGCCGAGTCGGTTGCTTGTAAAGTTTCTTCAAGTATCGCCATTACGAAAGTCCTCCTGTCACTAATGGAAAGGTATGTTTCACTTGATGAGAATCTGCGTAACCAATTGTCTCACGCAAGTCGCTTAATGCTGTCGTTGGACAAGCTTCCACACATTTCAAACAACCTTTACAGTATTGATAATCAATTCCCTGTAAAAACATTTGCTTCCGGCCACGCTTGTCTTCTCCTTCTTTCCAAACAAAGCAATAGTCTGGACATGCCGTATCACAGGCTGCACAATGTATGCATTCTTCCTTTACAAACTTAGGAAGAAATCCTTGCCTTGAGCCACTTAGATCTTTTTCAATGCTATTTGCTTGGGCGATTAACACACCACCTAGTTCCTGTGTTTTAAACCCTAGTTGAGGCAGTGGTCGAGAAAATCCCAGGCCACTTGCGTCCTCTTCCATTTCATAGGTTTTAAACTGCACAGAATGGTAGCCGCGTTCAAAAGTTCGTATATTCGGTTCAACTAAATGAGGATATTTCTTTTCAAAAGTTCGTTTAATCACGTTTTTCATTGCCTCAGGGTCAAGGAAATCACAAACCCTAAAGAGAGCACCGAGCATAGCTGTATTAACCTTTGTTTTCTCCTCAACGGCAATTCCTAATGCATCAACCGTCGCGAGGGTTCCATATTTAATGTTTAAATCGGCTCTAATTTCATCAAAACTTCTCGTTGAGTTAACAAGAAGAATGCCATCAGGTCCAAGTCCGCTAGCTACATCCACCATTTTATATAAGGCTTCATGAAAGATTCCAATGACATGGGGCTCCTCGATCGGACTATGTACACGTATTTCTGTTTCTGGGTCACAAAAGCGGATAAAACTTTTAACCGGGGATCCCTTTTTCTCTGATCCATAGGAAGCAAAGTTAGAAGCATTCAAACCTAGTCCAAACACGCCTGCTTCAGCAAGCATCTTTCCAGCAAGGTTGGCTCCTAATCCTCCAATTGATTCCAGCCTAATCTCATAAAATCCTAATTCATTCTTTTTCGGTAAGATAGACATACTTTCCCCCCTGTACTTGATATGTAAAGGATTTCAAACACTTCCTTTATTTTATGCTTGTTGGAAAAGTTTCGCTGTGATATATATCATAGTATCGAAATTTTACTAGTACAGTTTTATAAAAGAGTTGATTTCCCTATCTTACCAAGGTAAAACTGTTATAAAAAAAATTATATAACAGAAATACCCCTTTTATATAACAGGAATAAGTAATCAATATAAAATTTATTACAAAAAAGAGGGGAAAATTACAAAGGTTTAGCATTTGTTTACTTTTGAATTACAATATGAACTCTCTACTATCAGCCTAGTTTTCTTTTCGTTACAATGGGTAAATGGTAAACGGGGGCTATCAAAGAAGGAGGAAGTATGACACAGCGGGATTACTATTTTGATAACGCCAAATTTATTCTGATATTTTTTGTTGTATTCGGACACTTGCTTCAGTCTTTCATTCAAGACAACGAAATAATCCACACTCTTTATAAAGTAATTTATACTTTTCACATGCCGGCATTTATCCTTATATCGGGTTTTTTTGCTCGGGGAATTTACGATAAAGGCTATATAAAAAAGATTGCAAAAAAACTGATTATCCCTTATTTAATCTTTCAGCTAGTCTATTCTATTTTTTACTTTTTTCTATTTAACAAATCTCAATTCTCAATAGATCCCCTTAATCCACATTGGTCCTTGTGGTTTCTAATCAGTCTATTTTTCTGGCATTTGATGCTTCTGGGCTTTTCACGTTTAAAGCCGCTTATAGGACTCACACTTGCGGTTATCATTGGACTTGGAGTTGGCTACATTGATTGGGTGTCCAATTATCTCAGCTTATCAAGAACCTTTGTATTTTTCCCAATGTTTCTCCTTGGTTACTACTTAACAAGAGAACATATTCACTTTTTGCAAAAGCCAACTATAAAAATTATAACCATTGTCCCGTTTATAATTGCATTTGTATTTTATTACTTTCTACCTGATATGAACTACCAGTGGCTTTTTGGGTCTAAGTCTTATAGCAGCCTGAACTCATCTGCTGTAATAGGAATGTTTATCCGCTTAAGCTTGTATCTTTTAAGCACCATTATGGTTTTCAGTTTCCTAAGCATTGTACCTAGGAATCAGTACTTCTTTACGAATCTTGGAAAAAACACTTTGTATGTCTATTTACTCCATGGCTTTTTTGTCAGGGTATTTAGAGAAAGTAATATATCCAATTATTTCAGTGAAACAGAGAATTTTTTCCTACTTGCGATGGCTTCTTTCCTACTCACTTTATTTCTTGCAAGCCGGTTTGCAACAGCACTTGCTCAACCCTTCATCGAATTAAAGGTAACACTTCTTGCAAAGTATAAAGACCGCGTACGGGGGCGGATCAAATTGTATAAGAATAAAATGTTCAGCCAGTAGTTTTTAAGGGCCCTATCCAAATGGATGGGCCCTTTGTATTTAGGAAAGAATGGGGTATAATGATATGTTGTTTTGGTACCCAATAATGAAGGAGAAATTAGATGAACATTATTTGTGCAACATTGAATGCAAAATATATCCATACAAATATCGCGATTCGTTATTTAAAGGCCTATGCAGCGCCTGAATATGATATCGTCCTTGCAGAGTATACGATTAAGGACCCCATCATCAATATCGTATCAGATTTAATTCAAAAAAAACCACAGGTGATTGGATTTAGCTGCTACATTTGGAATATTGAAGAAACCATAAAAGTGATTAAAATGATAAAAAAAATTGATTCCTCGATTACGATTGTCGTTGGTGGGCCAGAGGTCACTTATGACTATATCGATTGGATGAATCAAGTAAATGAATTTGATTACATTGTCATTGGTGAAGGGGAACACACCTTTAAACAACTTCTAACTGCGATTGATACCAAGCATGGAATGGAAGAAGTGAATGGGATCGTTTATCGTGAAGAAGGTCTTGTAAAATTAAATCCCCAGCTGAATAAGCTTGATTTAAAAGAGCTTCCATCGCCACACAGATTTAAGGAAGATATCCCCCATTTGTCCAAACGTGTAATCTACATTGAGACTAGCCGTGGGTGCCCATTCAGCTGCCAGTTTTGTCTTTCTTCAATTGAAGTTGGCGTTAGATACTTCGATCGTGAGAAAGTCAAAAAAGATATTCGATATTTAATGAAAAATGGGGCGAAAACAATTAAATTTGTTGATCGTACGTTCAATATTAGCCGGAGCTACGCAATGGAAATGTTTCAATTTCTCATTGATGAGCACCTCCCAGGTACCGTTTTCCAATTTGAAATTACCGCGGATATCATGAGACCTGAAGTTATAGAATTCTTGAACCAAAATGCTCCCGCCGGTTTGTTCAGGTTTGAAATTGGTGTTCAATCGACGAATGACTATACAAATGAGCTAGTGATGCGAAAACAAAATTTTGAAAAACTAAAAAGAACGGTCACCATGGTAAAAGAAGGAAATAAAATTGACCAACACCTCGATTTAATCGCTGGCCTTCCTGAGGAGGACTATTCTTCTTTTAAAAAGACCTTTAATGACGTATTTGCTATGCGTCCGGAAGAGTTACAGCTTGGCTTTTTAAAAATGCTTCGGGGTACTGGCCTAAGACTTCGGGCTAAAGAGCATGATTATATTTATATGGATCATTCTCCGTATGAAATTCTTGGCAATAACGTTCTATCTTTTGATGACATCATCCGAATTAAACAAGTGGAGGATGTTTTAGAAAAATATTGGAATGACCATAGAATGAATACGACAATTGAGTTTTTAGTCACGCAAACCTTTGCAACTCCATTTGATTTCTTTCAGGATTTTGGGGCTTATTGGGAGAAACAAGGATGGTCACGAATCGGCCATCAACTTGAGGATTTGTTTCGTCGACTCTATCAATTTCTTAAGGATCGGAACACGGAGAATCTGATGGTCATTGAAGGCTTAATGAAATATGATTATTTGTCAGGTAAAAAGCAAAAGCCACGAAAGCCTTGGTGGGAGCTAGATAAGGATAAAATAGAAAGAGCTGAATTGTATAAACAAGTGATTGCAGGAGAAATAATACCGGAGCAGCTTAACATCCTCGAAAAAGATTTATATAAATATTCAGTGATAGAAGAGATTGCCTTCGACCTTGATAAGTATTTAACAACCGGAGAAGTAGATACAGTTCCTTCCATTTTACTCGTTTATTTTCATCCTTCCCTTGATCAAGCTTCAGTGTATTCCTATCGGAATCAAAATTAAAAGCCGGCAAAAGCCGGCTTTTTTTATGTCTTCTTACTTTTTGGTCTTATTCTTTTTTTGAGGGAAAGGTCTTTCGTACATTTTTGCTGCGTTTAAGTCACCGAATTCCACACCAAATTCAACATTTGCCGTTTCCTTCAGTTCTTTTTGTTTCCTCTTATTCATTAGACTCTCCCCTCCCTACCTTGCTTTGAATTACGGTTTGCAAATTTCCCTGCATCTTCTCCATTTGAAAATTCAGCAGAAAATTCTGATTCATGGTTGTTCTTATGCGGTGTTTTTGAATATTTTTCAACAGCATTTCTTTCTGCTTTTCGCTTAGCCATTTGAACCCACCTCCAATGAATGAAGCAGTCTTATTTTTCACGTTTTCATTTTGTTTATGTATATGGAGTTCTTCCTAATTTTACTTGAGGAAAACCATCATAAATTGACATGTTCGACAGAAAATATAGCAAAAGGGGTGAGAGCAAATGGGTAAAGAAAGAAAGCGAACACCAAAGCTTGATATTGACAATACCTTGCCACACCAAATCAATGCCCCTAGTTTTAAAGGTACCGGAATGACGATTCAGCCTCCTTTTAAAAACGAGCAAGGAGTGATTATTGGGGACAGTCATTATGCTTCCCCGAATTCACCATTGGAGAATTGGAGTGAAGACACAGACCCTGCCGTCATGTCAGGTGATCAATGGGTTCACCCTACGAATGATATCGGTTGGAACACTGCTGAAAACCAAGAATTACTCGAAGAACAGCGGAAGCCTCAAGCCTATCCATTCATGCACCCAACGATTGATGTAAGCAAGGGGCAAGACTAAAATAGAAAAGCGTAAGCGCCCTGTTCAGCGGCGTATGGCCTGGCGCGCTCCGCCTGAGATAAAGGAAACACGAAGAGCCGGAGGCGCATTTCGTGCTTGACTTATCGTAAGGCGGAGAGCGAAGGACACTAGCCGCTAGGGCGCTGGAGCTAGACAATTCTCTAAGTTACAACTTTTATCCTTTCTTATCTTCTAAAAAAATCCGGGGTTTCCCCGGATTTTTTATTAAGTCCTTATTACTTAATGATCATTATCCAATGATTACTTTTTCCTTAGGATAATGAATTTGCGTTTTATCTCCTTTTCCACCGATAAATAATAAAAAGATAACAAGCCCAACCCGGCCAATAAACATTAAAATAATAATAACAAATTTTCCGATTGTGCTTAGTTCCGGAGTAATCCCCATTGATAGCCCACTGGTACCAAAGGCAGAAGAAACCTCAAAAAGAATGGCAATTAATTCATGTTCTTCTGTCACCCTCAAAATAACTGTTGCTGTAAAACAAATTAAAATAGCCAAAGTTGTGACCACAAGCGATTTCGTAACATCTTCATTTGTAAGTTCCCTTTTAAAAACTTTAATTGAACGATTTCCTCTGGCATAATGGTAGAGAAATAACAAGTTAAGAGCAAAAGTCGTTGTTCGAATCCCCCCACCAACCGAACTAGGAGACGCACCGATAAACATGAGAGAACTCATTACCAGCAGCGTCGACTCTGTAAGGTCGTTAATATTTAGTGTGGCAAGTCCGCCACTCCTAGTAGCTGCAGATTGGAAAAGAGCATAGAAAAAGGACTGATGCCAGGTTTTACCTGCAAGAAAATGATTGTGTTCTAAAAGAAGGATAATGAACGTTCCAAAAATCAATAACCCTAAAAAAGTAACGGTTGTAATTTTTGTAAATAACGAAAATCTAAATAAATGATTATTTCTTTGGATAAAATATTCTTTTATTTCCATCAATACTGGAAATCCAATAGCCCCCAAGGTCATTAACATAACAGTAACAATTTGAACAAAATAATCGTTTGCATACGGAATCATAGACGCGCCTGTGATGTCAAAGCCTGCATTGGTCGTAGCACTTACAGACAAAAATAGTCCATGCATAAAAGCCTCTTGCCAAGTTGGATAATAATTAAGAAAATGGGTGCCTAACAGCAAAGCACCGAATAACTCAATAATTGTAATGATTAAAAGGATACCTTTTAGCATTTTGACCATACCAGACAAGCCAGTTTGGTTTTGATCTGCCATAATCAATTGACGCTCTTTAAGCCCTATTTTCTTCCCAATAATTAACCAAAAAAAAGTTCCTAAAGCCATAATTCCAATTCCACCAAATTGAAAAACAAACATTAGGATATAACTCCCTGCTGTTGTAAAGGTTTCACTAATATTAACAGTCGTGAGTCCTGTAACACTTACGGCACTAACTGCGACGAAAAGAGCATCCATAAATGTGAAACTGACTCCTTTTTGGATTGCTAATGGTAAACTAAGTAAACTTACTGAAACCAACACAGCCATCGAATAATAAACAACAATCATTTGTGCAGGTGTCAGTCTACTTAGTTTTTTTCTTAGATTGTTAAACATCAAATTTGTCCTTTCTTTCCTCAACCTCTAAGTCCTACCCTATAAAATATCAAAGCAAAGGGAAGAAGTAAACAGGTAAACCGCCAGTAAACGTACTTACAAGGTATTTTTGAGTAAGAAAAGATTTCCATACATAGAATGACGGAAAATGAAAAAAATAATACTGCAGATAAGAAAAGCGTAAGCACCCTGGTCAGCGGCGTATGGCCTGGAGCACTCCAACTGAGATAAAGGAAACACGAAGAGCCGGAGGCGATTCGATGTTGACTTATCGTAGGGCGGAGAGCGAAGGACACTAGCCGCTAGGGTGCTGAAGCTGGACATTTCTATAGGTTAAAACCTTTATACTTTCTTATCTTTTAAAATAACTGCAAACACAGCAAGGAGTTGACGAAATGGCTAGAAACTCAAACAAACTACTTGTTCCAGGAGTCGAGCAGTTCCTTGATCAAGTTAAGTATGAAATCGCTCAGGAATTTGGTGTTCAACTTGGGGCAAATACAGTTTCAAGATCAAATGGTTCAGTTGGCGGAGAAATCACAAAGCGCCTAGTTCAACAGGCACAAGCTGAATTATCCGGTAGAAACCAGAATCAATCGTAACAACTAAAAACTAAACAGCTGCATGGAAAAAAGTCCGGCAATACGATGCCGGACTCATTTCAATTTTTACCATTTGCGGCGTTACCGTTACCGCGATGTTTCTCTTCTTTATTCTGATTACCTTTATTTGGGTTACCATTATTCTGATTACCTTTATTTGTGTTACCATTATTCTGGTGGTCCTTATTCTGCTTGTCATTATGATGTTTTGGATTATTGCTGTTCTCTTTTCTGTCACCGTTATTGCTTTTCTTTTCATTATTTTTTTCTTTTTCTAGTTCTTTCTCTGCTTTCTTTTGGTCCTGTTCATTGTTCCGACCTTTTTCATTTTTCTGTCCATTAGTTGACGGATGTTCTTCCGATGAACTTCCTTTTTCAACAGTTTCTGGCTTGTTTACTTTATCTTTTTCAAGGTCATCTTTATCCCTAGTATAATTTTTATTATTAGGTTCTTGTTTTTGTTTATACACACCCGCTGATATCCCTTGTTTAACCGCATTTTCCCTTTCCTCAGGGGTCGCCGTTAAGACCGTCACTACAAGCTCTTCCTCAACTGTTACCTTTTGTATTTCCTTTACAGTTTCTTCGAGTTCGATATCAACTGATTGATTCTCAGAATTAACAGTTGAAATGAGCACCTCCCTTTCTTGGTTTAGGTAACCCATCCCTTCCATTTCATTCAGTATTTGTGTAGCTACAACCACTGCTCTTTGTTGTTTCCAATCCGTCATGTTATCTATTATTTCTTCGCCTTCTTGATTAAATGCTTCCATACTAATAACAAGGAGTTTCTCATTCAAACCCAACTCAATACTGGGATTTACATCAATAGACATGTAAGCATAGGCTTGGCGACTTTCGTAAACAGGAAAAAGGACCACAGCTAGAAACATAACTAGAGATAGGAGGATTAGTCTCCCCTTCATTCCTTTAAGACTTGTTAACACTTTCGCGGTCTTTCCTGCCTCTGCTTCCATAGGATAAAAATATAATTCCTCACCTAATTGATAGTCCTGTTGGAGCTTACGGGTCCGCATAAATTCGCCATCGGGTGTTAATAAAGTAACATAACGTTCTTTAATTTCTAGGATTACTCCCTTTTTCATTCCTCCAGCACTCCTTTTAAATAATCCCTTAAATACATATAATCCCCCATAAAAACTAATGATATGGCGATGATGTATTTTCTATTTCTCTCGATGGTTTTCCGACTTAGGCTTACTAATTTCTCTAGTTGTTTAATAGGCAATCTTTTTTTATCCAACAGCTGTTGTTTTAAATCCTCATTCTCTATAATAATCTTTGAAATCTCAATGGCGTTTTTTCTAGCATCTGCATGTTTAGGGGATTGCTGCACAATATCATCAAAGGACAAGCCAAACTCAAGAAGAACCTGCTGAAATTGGACAATCTCATCCCTTCTTTGTTGTTCTTCCGTCCTTTTCCGATAGTCCTCTATTGATATTTCATCCTCGATCGTCGAACGTACTGCTTCTTCTTCTAGGTACTCGCTTTCGAAATTTACCGATACAGTCTGCGGAGCCCTAGCCTGCTGACGGATATAATCAATTACTTTCCTTTTAATTAGAATATCCGCAAAACTAAGCAAGGAGTTACCTTTATCTGAAGCATACTTTTCAATTGCTTCATTAAAAGCGATGAGTCCAATGCTAAATTCATCGTCGTTCTCATTAATATACCTTTTGCAAACAGTGGAAACAGCTTTCGCAATAAATGGCTTGTATGCATAAATTAAATCTTCACGTAACTTTTCATTTCCTTGCTGGATTAAAAGAACTTTTTCTTCGAGCGTTTCTTGTTTCCTCTTTGCCATGAACAATAAACTTAGCATTAGTCTCACCTCATTTCTCTCAAAAGTATATCATATCCTGTCAATTAGGATGGTTGAGGAGAGAGGTTGATTATGCTTTAGTTTAATGGAAGAACCCACATAATTTTCCCTATATTATGCGACTATTTTAATAGTTTTTTAGATTTTTTCTTTCACTAAAATCCTACGGAGTGGACGATAAATTTTTGGGGGTTTTATAATGGAATTTTGAGGAAAGCCAAACTTACTTAGAAACCTTCTAACCATATGCCTGTACAAAATAATACACAATCATCACTCTTTTCTTCGAAATTTATTTAAAATTTCTCTTATTATATAGCCAATTAAAAGTCCTGGTACCAGAAAGAGCATTGGCAAAAATACAGGTCCTAGTGAAACATTAAATAACTTTATTTTTGGAGAGAGCATTAAACCTACAGTTATAAAATAGGCCCCAAACACAAAGGGCAAATAGTTCCCATTAATTTTTTCGTCTAATGTATGACGATATGCATCCCACATCGAAAACATATAAACACAAGGATAGAACATCAACCATTGATAGTCGATTACCGCAAAGGCGTTCTCAATTTCCCATAAAAAGCTATACATGATTGCTTGGTTAAAATTACTGTTTACATTAATAACAAATTCAAGCAATACAAGTAATGCCCCTTTGAGGAATTGTCCTGATAATAGTTGTGGGAAACCAGGAAGGGCAATAGACCATAGAATTGCTTCAAGTTTACTTAGTCGCCTCATAGCATGATGTCATTCCTTTATAACATATAATTTTTCTTAAAACGGAACTTCCATCATGTCCTAAATGATTACGAATTAATGGAGTTCACCGCCTCTTTATAATTACCCTAAATACGAAAAATATTACCATTAAATTGGAAATAGTGTGCTTTTGTTATACCAAATATTGCTCTTATTGCTCAAATAGCTTAATCTCCCGCTGACCTTGGATTTCTCTATAATAAAAAACCCTGCCATAAAAAGGCAGGGTTTATCTGTCACAATGTTATTCATTCTTGTCCTCGGAACCATCTTTACCCCTAAACAGCGATTTTTTCTCCATCCTTTGTGATTGAAACATTAAAAAGTCCAGCCAAAATCGTTAGTATTGGAGAGGCTAGGCAGAAAAACGAAAAGAGAGCATACTCAGCTGTTGGGACACCCAACACCCCAGCTAAAAATACGCCGCACACACTCCACGGAACAAGTGGGTTTACCACCGTACCAGCATCCTCTAGAATTCTCGAAAGATTTTTAGGATGGAGACCTGCCTTACGAAAATATGCTTCAAATGTATTACCAGTTAAAATAATCGATAAATATTGTTCACCAATGATGAAGTTAATTCCAATTGCTGACGCAGCCGTTGAACAAACCAGTACAGATGCCTTTTCCACACCTTTAATAAATAAGGAAATAATTGCAGGCAAAATTCCAAGTCCGAATAACAGTCCGCCCATTGATAAGGCAAGTAAAACAAGAGAGACGGAAAACAACATACTTTCAATCCCGCCTCTAGATAACAGTGAATCAACAACTTCAATATTTGTTTCTGGATGAAAACCTGAATACAAAATAGATGGGATATCTGTCCACTTTTCCTTTTCGGTAATCACTAAACTAATCATTAAAGCTGTTAATGCACTGCTTCCAATTGTAAAAATTGCAGGTATTTTCCTTAAGGCCATAACCACGAGGACCCCAAACGGAATTAATGAGTACCAGTGGACCAGGTTCATAGCCAACAATTCTTGTTTGATAAGATTGGCTTCCTGATAATCCATTCCAGCGTCAGCCGGTGAAAGAATAAAAAATAATAATAAAGATACTATAAATGCCGGGATTGTCGTCCATGCCATATTCTTGATGTGTTCAAATAAATCGACTTTAGCCGTAGACGAGGCAAGCGTTGTTGTATCAGATAATGGAGACATTTTATCTCCAAAAAAAGCACCAGAAACAATTGCACCTGCGGCAATAGCCGGAGACATCCCAAACGCTCCTGCGATACTTATAAAGGCTGTTCCGATTGTTGCAGCAGTTGTTAGAGAACTACCAATACCTAAACCAACAGCGGCAGTGATGACAAATACCAATGCATAAAACCACTTGCCAGATATGATATCAAATGCTAGAAAAATAAACGTTGGTATTGTTCCACTCGCCATCCAACTACTTATTAAAATTCCAATAAAAAAGAAAATCAAAACCGCTCCTACCCCAGACCTAGCTCCCTCAACTAAGCTAGATTCAAGATCCTTCAGTTTCACTCTTTTTATTACACCGTAAACTAGCAAGAATAGAATGACGATACTAACAGGAATATGGGGTACTAATTCCAATTTAATAATGCTGAAACCAATTCCTACTAACATTAGGATCGTCACAAAACATGCCTCAATTGGATTAATATTAACTAACTTTTGCTCTTGCATGTTGTATCCCCCTAGTTCAATTCTTTTTCACTTAAACGCTTTTACGCATAAAAGCATTACAGTTAATACTATATTTATATATTAATAAAATGTCAATAGTTGTTAGATCCTTTTATTTTTTCACTAAGATACTCTGTCAAACGCCCTCCTAGAGCATTAAAACTTTTATCAAAAAAAAGAGCTACCTTGAATGGCAGCTCTCGCTTTTACTAAAGTATTATTGGTTTATATCCATTGGGTTAAATAGCTTTATATCAGGATTCTTATCCTGGAACCAGCGCAAGGCAAAATCATTTTCAAATAAAAATGCCTTCTTTTCATAGCGATCGTGGACAAGCAGACTTCTAGAGTTCGAAAGATTGTCGTTAATATCCTCATTTTCAATCCAACGAGCAATTTTAGAGCCTAATCCCTCCATATAAACTTCAACATTGTATTCATTACGCATTCTATGCTCAAATACCTCAAACTGAAGCTGACCTACTGCTCCTAGTAAGTACTCCTCGGTTTTAACCGTTTTGAACAGCTGAATAGCGCCTTCTTGTACTAACTGCTGAATTCCTTTATGGAAATGCTTCTGCTTCATCACATTTTTAGCCGTTACTCTGACAAAGAGCTCCGGTGTAAACTGTGGCAGGCGCTCATATTGGAAGAGTTCTTTACCAGAAACCAGCGTATCTCCAATTTGATAAGTACCTGGATCATATAAGCCGATAATATCTCCAGCAACGGCTTCATCAACTGTACTTCGGTCATCTGCCATAAACTGAGTCGACTGAGTAATCTTAATAGACTTTCCAGTACGAGGCAAGGTTACGTTCATTCCACGGTCAAACTTCCCCGAACAAATTCGTAGAAAAGCAATGCGGTCACGGTGAGCTGGATTCATATTTGCTTGGATTTTAAAGATAAATCCTGAAAACTCTTCAGA
Organism: Mesobacillus maritimus; assembly: GCF_044803185.1. GTDB lineage: Bacteria > Bacillota > Bacilli > Bacillales > Cytobacillaceae > Mesobacillus_B > Mesobacillus_B maritimus_B. The sequence continues at coordinate 840,343 of NZ_CP085225.1, read as the reverse complement.
CGTCGGGTCAATTTTCCCGATTGTGCTGTTTCGTGCTTGTGGCATAGGAGCAAATTCCAGATACGACTCAAGGAAGGTTTGAACACCAAAATTGGTTAATGCACTCCCGAAGAAAACGGGAATTAATTCGCCGTCACGAACTCGTTCTGTTGAAAATTCATTTCCTGCCTCATCAAGGAGCATAATTTCCTCTAGGGTTTGCTCATACAGTGGCGATTCCTTTAAACGATGTTCCCCAGGTATTTCCCCTTCAGAATTTAATGAGATAAACTTCTCCTCTTGTTCAACGCGAAATTGTTCAATTCTCTTGTGGTGGCGATCGTAAATCCCGAGAAATTGTTTCCCCATTCCGATTGGCCAGTTCATAGGGTATGATTCAATCCCCAGCACCTCTTCTAACTCGGCAAGTAATTCTAGTGGTGCTTTCCCTTCTCGATCCATTTTATTAATGAAGGTAAAAATCGGGATGCCTCTCATGCGACAGACCTTGAATAATTTCAGAGTCTGCTCCTCAATCCCTTTTGCGGAGTCAATAATCATAACGGCGCTATCTACAGCGGTTAATGTACGATAGGTATCTTCACTAAAGTCTTGGTGACCAGGAGTGTCGAGGATGTTGACACGAAAACCATCATAATCAAATTGCATTACACTGGAGGTTACAGATATACCACGCTGTTTCTCTATCTCCATCCAATCACTCGTTGCAAACTTTCCCGTTTTCTTTCCTTTAACGGTCCCTGCATCGCGGATGGCTCCTCCAAACAGCAATAGTTGTTCCGTCAACGTCGTTTTCCCCGCATCTGGGTGGGAAATGATTGCAAATGTTCTCCTTGATAAAACTTGATCCTTTATTTTCTTCATGGTTAAAATTTCCTTTCCAACAACAAACATGTTCATTTATTCTAAAAACATACTCATTTATAAGCTAAAAATCTTCATAACTTTAATCATATAGTTTAAGGGAAAAGTTTGCAATCTGCTTTTCTCTCCCAATTTCCGCCTATTGGAGAACTTCTTTTTCCTTCAACGTTTTTATCAGCATTTCCCCTGAGATTACAGCTGCCCCTCCACCTTGGGCAAAGCTTTCGCTCCCACCACCTTTTCCTTGAATATAAGGTAGAATCTTTTCAATAAGTTGCCTCATGTTCGTCTCAACCTTCTCTCCTCGAGCACAAACAACTTGAAGTCTCTCGCCATTCTCAGCTAGTAAAACTACGATTTTCGCTTCATCCATACTGATAATTGAACGGGTTAATTTTTGAAGTTCTTGTACACTACGATTTTGGAAGACCTCGGTGACCATCTGTTCCGGGTGATTTTCGATTATTTCCTTTCCCTCATAATGTACTAACCTATCGTTAGCTTCTTCTGTAGCCTGTACCAGTTTTTTATTCCCATCTAACAAACGTTCTACAGCAAGAACCAATTCCCCTTGTGGAGCATTAAGCAATCCTGATAATCGTTGAATTACTGTATGCTTTTGCTGCAAGTGGGCCAGAACTCGTCCACCACAAATAAATTCCACGCGAATCTTCTTGCGTTGTTTCTCCCAACCAAGAATTTTAATCGGCCCCGTTTCCGCTGTCGTTCTTGGATGAGTGCCTCCACAACCGTTATAGTCAAATTCTGGAATAACAACCAAACGAATATTCTCTGTAACTGATACTTGTTTTCTAAGACGATATTGAGATAATTCATTTGGTTGAACCCATTTGGTTTCAATGTTTCGACTCTCAGCAACAATTTGATTGGCCTTCTCTTCTGCAACCATGGCATCTATTTCTGAGAGCTCGCCGATATCTAGGTCAATCGTAAGTGTGTCCTTTCCAAGGTGGAAGGACACAGTACGGAAACCCAATAAATTCTCGAACGCTGCCGAAAGGATATGCTGGCCTGAATGTTGCTGCATATGATCATAGCGTCGGTTCCAGTCTAGCTGACAATCCACTATTGTCACGTCATTAGGTAAGGGGCTTTCAAGATAATGGAGTATTTCCCCATTTTTTTCTTCTACATCATAAACTTGAACGCCACTGATATAACCAGTATCACAAGGCTGACCACCGCCTGTAGGATAGAAGGCCGTCTCCTTTAAAATGGCATACCACTTTCCCGATTCGTCTTTCCCTTGTTCAATGACCTCTGTTGAAAATTGTACTAGATACGGATCCTGATAATATAATTTACCCTCCATTAATCAATACCCTCCATTGCGACTTTCTGTTTTCTTAGTATATCACTCTTTTTTATACAAAAAAGACAGTGGAGGCTCCACTGACTTTTCGGGTACTTAAGATAAGGGCTATGTTAGAGTACAATTTTGATTTTATATACGTTGATTGGAACGGAAGGCACGAAGACTCCTCCGGGAGTACGGGGCAGGGGAGACCCCACAGGCGCTTATGCGCCGAGGAGGGCTTCCCGGCACGCCCGTGGAAAGCGAAGTGTCTGGAGTGGAACACCTACGTTTAACAGAGCTAAGATAAAAGATATACGATTGATTCATAAGGTCTTAATGAAACTCTCTTAAAATCCGCACTAGTTTCAGAGTAGTTTGACAAAAGGACTTCTGCGTTTAAACCACTTACATCTACATGGTCAGGTAGCAAAAATTCTGTATTCTTACCATAAAAGTTAGAGATAACAAGGAGCCTCTCCTTTTCCCCATTACGCAAATAACTAAATATCTCTTGATGTTCTTCATGGACGAGCTCATAATCTCCATAGGTGATGACCTCATATTTCTTACGAAGCTCAATGAGTTTTTTGTAATGATAGAAAACTGAGTTAGGATCTTCAAGTGCATTTGCAACATTAATATCCGGATAATTTGAAGCTACATTGATCCAGGGAGTTCCCTCTGTGAACCCTCCGTGCTTGTCACTTGTCCATTGAACAGGTGTACGGGAGTTATCGCGGGACTTGCTTTGCAATATTTTTAAAATTTCTTCCTCTGTCATCCCTACTTCTTTTTTTAACTTAAAAATGTTTAACGACTCAACATCCCTATAGTCCTCAATGTTATCGAAATAGGGATTGGTCATCCCAATTTCTTCGCCTTGATATATATAAGGAGTCCCTTGCATCATATGAATCGTCGTTGCCAGTGCTTTGGCTGACTCACGGTGGTATTCCTTATCGTTTCCATATCGAGAAACTATTCTTGGTTGATCATGATTGCACCAGAATAAGGCATTCCACCCCCCACCCTTATTCATTTCCACTTGCCATAAAGTCAGAATTCTTTTCAAAGCAAGAAAATCAAAATCGGCCACTGTCCATTTATCACCATTAGGGTAATCCACCTTCAAATGGTGAAAGTTAAACGTCATGCTTAATTCGTTACGTTCAGGGTTCGAGTATTTAATGCAGTTTTCAATCGTGGTTGAACTCATTTCCCCTACTGTCATGGGGTCATACTTTGAAAAGACTTCTTTGTTCATTTCCTGGAGAAACTCATGAACTCGAGGCCCATCAGTATAAAATTTTCGACCGTCACCTGGAGGGACACTACCATCATCATCAGGGTACTCTTGAACTTTAGAAATTAAATTAATAACATCTAAGCGGAACCCATCTACTCCTTTTTTGAACCAGTAATGCATCATGTCGTAAATTTCCTGGCGCAATTGTTCATTTTCCCAATTTAGGTCGGCCTGTGTTACATCAAATAAGTGTAAATAATATTGTCCAGTTTCCTCATTGAATTCCCAAGCTGTCCCTCCAAACTTAGATTCCCAGTTCGTGGGAGCACTTCCATCAGGTTTGGGGTCCTTCCATATGTAAAAATCACGATATCTGCTTTCTTTTGACTTACTTGCATCTTGAAACCACTGATGCTCCGTTGAGGAATGATTGACAACAATATCCATGATGATTTTAATATCTCGTTCATGTGCTTCCTTAAGTAGCCTATCGAAATCCTCCATTGTTCCATATTCTTGATAAATCTTGAAGTAATCGCTTATATCGTACCCATTATCTCGTTGCGGCGATTCATAAATGGGGGTTAACCATACTACATCAATCCCTAGCTCTTTTAAATAATCGAGTTTTGAGATTATGCCTTGGAGGTCCCCCACACCATTCCCAGTTGTATCATAAAAGCTTTTCGGATAAATTTGATAAACAACGGATTTTTTCCACCATGGTTCAACCATTCTAATCCCTCCATTTCACATTTTTCAATTTAACTAAGACCTTTTACTAAATAAAACAAAAATCTACCCCCATATAACAGGGTAGACTTCCCACTTACTCAATTCTTCCCATATATATAGACAAATATTACGAAAGCGTTAGAGCAGCTTTAACGACGCACAATAAAAAAAGTGCCCGAGTACCAGGCACCTTCCTTTTCTTATTTATAGGTCAAAGTAATTATTTGTAGCAGGCACATCCGACGATGATCAGTAAAATGAACAAGACAACGATTAGCACAAAACCGCTACCATATCCAGCACTACATCCACCGTAGCCGTACCCACCGTAACCATATCCGTATGGCATACTCTAACCTCCTTTATTTTCTAACCTCAATGGATTGATTAATATCCACCGTAACCCCAAGATGCTCCAATAATAATCAATAGAATGAACAAGACAACGATTAAGGCGAAACCTGCACCGTATCCACCATGTACTTCAGACATTCATACCTACCTCCTTTTAAATTATCAATATATCCTATTCAAGCTGGGTGTTTTGTGCAATGATTTGGCTAAAAATTTTCTGCCCAATCTTATCTCCTCGAAAATAAGAAAAGTGCAAGCACCGTTCAGCAACGTGTGAATAACCGTAACAAAAAGGCTGAAATGTAATTTCAGCCTTTTAATTCCTTGGTAAATTTGAGAATTGAAATAAGTACCTAGCATTCAATCTGCTGTGCTGCTTGAGTAAATACGCAGACCTTGTTGCCCCCTCTTTCCTTAATGAGTTTAATGCCGCAACCATCCCTGCCGCTGTCTTTATCCCAATTCCGTGAGCATAGTACTGATCCCTTCCAAGCACTACTGCATTTGCCCCTATCCAGATTGGTTCTTTGTAATCGGGGTTAGCAAAATAGATTACATCTCCAGGAATATATGCTTCCCCTCTCTTTGTAATGATCTGTAAGTCAGGGTCATAATTCCAATTCCAGACAAGTAGGTTGTTAAACAAGTAATTAAACGCAGAATTACGAATCGAATCAAGGACAGCTTTATAAAAGACTATAACCATTGCCGTGGAACACTCAAAACCATACATTTTTCCATTCATGAAAATATCACGAATCGCTTCTGATGGGACGACATCTGGTCTAAGTAAATAACCCCTACTCCCCCTCACCCAGTATGCAGGATTAAAGTTCGAATACTGAAACGAAGTAAAAGAAGCACCACTATCATTTAGATCGTGGGCCGCTTTAATGGTGTTTTCTCTTAACCATAGTTCAAAGCGAAGTTCTTCTGATGAAAAATACTCAAATAGCTCATAGCTCTTTTCCATTTCCATATAGATATCTTTCTGGTACCCTTGTAAACTTTGTACCGAGATACTACCAGGAATTCGTATTTTAATCATCATGTCCTCCTTTGTAAACGTCAATAACAATACAAGCGTAAAGAGTAGCACAGCCAATCTTACCGAAAGGCTAAATAACTCATTATCTTATTGGTATGTGACACAAAGGATATTAAGAAGAAAAACTCAATCTCCACAGGATTGAGTTTTTCGCAATTAGGATTAATCCACCCTGGTTTTTTGGATGCAATTTCCAATGAAATATTTCACCTGAGTAAAGTCCTCATATAAAAGCAATAAAAGGTCCCCAGATTTGGATAATTCCCAGGCCTTAGTAAAAGCCTCGACCTCTACTGGAACAACATGAATATTACTCTCTGAAAGCCGTTTTTTTGCTACTCTTTTTATTAAAGCGGGAACCTCTAATGGTTTTCTCCCTCTTAACTCTGCATCTTCTTTAATAACCATTATATCCGTTTTAGCTGCTGTGATTTCACCTAGTTGAGCAATATCAGAATCAAGCCGATCACCTGGAGCAGATAGAACGGTGATGACACGCCCTGTCTTCAACGCTTCAACCGCTTCAAAAACAGCCTTAAGGCCAGCATAATTATGAGCGTAATCAATGATAATCTGCCTTCCTTCAACGTCTAACTTATTAAATCTACCCTTTGAATAGTGAAAGTCAGGTGTAAACCTAACTGCTCTCTCTTTTAAAGATTCAACATCTACCCCCTGTGCAAAGGCAGCAGCTAGTGCCTGTAAAAGATTGGAGACATTATGCTTTGCCGAGCCACCAAAGGTTATCGGGATATCCGCAACAGGTAAAAACTTTCCATACACCCTGTTGTGACAGTAACTTACCCAACCTGTTGAATCTAAAAACCAAGTCGTTCCTCCAGTCTTTATTTTCTCTTGGATATAGGGGTTGTTCACATCAAGTGAGGTAAAGATAACTTCTCCTTTCGTATACGATGTCATTTTAACCACCTCTGGGTCGTCAGCGTTTAACACACAATGTCCACCTTCTAAAACCACTTCAGGAATCAACCTCTTTAATTTCACCAGTTGGTCAAAGGTTTCAATGCCATCAATACCCAGATGATCTTCTGCCACATTTGTAACGACGCCAACATCACAATGAGTGAATGCCAGACCTTCTCGGAGGATTCCACCTCTAGCGGTTTCTAGTACGGCAGTATCCACCATTGGATTGCTTAATATCTTTCTTGCACTTATAGGGCCACTACAATCTCCTTCATCAATACAATGTTTCCCAATATAAACACCATCAGAGTTAGTCATTCCAACTGTACGATTTTCTGTTTCAAGGAAATATTTAATCATTCTTGTGGTCGTTGTTTTTCCATTTGTTCCCGTAACTGCAATAACCGGAATCGCAGCCTCCTCTCGATTTTTAAAAAGGGATTCAACGATAGCCTTCCCGACATCTCGTCTTTTTCCTTTACTAGGAAAAAGATGCATTCTGATTCCGGGTGCAGCGTTCACCTCAATAATCGCTGAGGTGTGGGGGTCATAGGGTTTGCTGATATCCTTGCTAATAAAATCAATCCCAGCTACATCTAAGCCGATTACCTTTGCTGCAGTCTCTGCAATTTCTTTAATCGTTGGATGCACCTCATCCGTAACATCAATGGCCTGTCCACCAGTGGATAAATTAGCATTCCCGACAACCTGAACGATTTCCCCCTTGGCCGGAACAGAATTCATCTGAAGGTCAAACTTCTCCAAGAAGCATGTTACTGTAAAATTAAAGGGTATTTTCGTCATTGGTTTTTCATGCCCTTCTCCACGAAGGGGGTTTTTATTCTCTATCTCTATCAATCTGCGGATAGAATCATGGCCATTACCAATCACAAATGGAGGGAGCCTTAGACTTGCAGCAATCAATTTTCCGCCGATGACAAGTAGCCGGTAGTCATGCCCCTCATAGTGCTTCTCCAAAATGAACTCTTTCACATGGTGGTCCATACAATTCACTACATTAAAAAGTTCATCCTTGTCTTTTATGTTTGTGATGACTCCCTGTCCCTGCCTCCCGTTCAATGGTTTAATCACAAGAGGGAACTGGAGGTTTTCAGCGACTTTGAATATATCTTTAAATGACCTTACAACTTTACCCGTTGGAACTGGGAGACCACAGCTTGCTAAGGCATCCTTGGTCGCTTGTTTATCACAGGCCGTTTCTACCGCCATACAGGAAGTTTGACTCGTAATCGTAGCCTGTACGGACTTTTGCTTTGACCCTGTACCTATACGAAGTAGACTATTTGAGTTCAGTCTTTCGACTGGAATTTTCTCTTGGATTGCTGCATCATATATGGCTTCCGTACTTGGACCTAGTTTATTCTCATAAAATAGGGAGGAAATTTTATTTACATATTGATTTACGCTAATGTCCTTTTTCCCTTCAGCTAACCTCTCTCCAATTTCCAACGCAGCCTCAAATGCAAATAAACCTGATTCCGGCTCTTTGTACTCATAGGCAACAAAATAGATGCCCTTTTGCTCACTAGTTATCGTTTTTCCATGTTTCACTTCAATACCAGCCATTATTTGAAGTTCAATTGCAATATGCTCAAGGATATGCCCCATCCAAGTGCCTTCTTCAAGACGTTCGATGAATCCCCCCTCATACCCCAAAGAGCATGTATGCATTTTAAGTCCAGGTAATAATGCGATTAATTCCTTAGAAAAACCAGGGATTTTGTTGGACGGCTGAAACTCGTATGCTTCTATATCAAGCTCTATCCACATCATCGGTTTATAACTAAAGTAATTAGGACCCTTCAAATATCTTACTCGGTTGATCTTCATTACTATGCCTCTTTCCTTTTCATGATTTTCCTGGAGGTTAAGTTAAAACAATAACCATTTGTAAGGGCATGTAGCTTGAAGTCAGTAATCGTCAACTCTTCGCCACCATTTTCAGACCTTACAAAATCGACAAGGCTTCCGTTCTTTCCATCTATAACAAACACTTGATGCTCTCCAATTACTTCGAATCGGTCTCCCTTAACGAGAATTGCTGTATTCTCATCAATTCCAATTCCTACCAAATTGTTATTTTCTGCTATTGCACTAATCAACCTGCCAAAACGGGCACGTTGAGAGAAATGTTGATCTATAAGAAGGTTTTTCTCAAACCCGAAACCTTTGCCCATCTCTATCAGAAGTCTTTCTTCTTCATTGTTTTTCATTTCTGAGTAAATAATCATGTCCTCACCCATTATTGAAGCCCCTGCACTTGTTCCGCCTATTAAAAGTCCAGACTTCCACATATTTGTGAGTTGCGTATGAAGCTTTGTGTTTCGAATATAATCAGACAATCTTTTCTGATCCCCACCAGTAATAAAAAGGGCTGAAAGACCTGATACAGTGTCTAGAATGACTGGGTCATCTGCTTTTTCTCTTGAATCTACAGCGATAACCTCGATTTCACCTACACCAAGCTTTTTAAATACATCAATATAGGCCGCACTAACCTCATCGGGAATGGATGAAGCGGTTGGTAATATCCCAATGGCTCCTTTCCTTTCCTTTGAAAGTTCAACGAAGGCACTGAGAATGTCTCCAGTCTTGCACTTTTCTTCCTTGCCTCCAATAATCAGCAATTTGCCTGAATTCATATTTAACTTTCACCCTTCTTAAATTAAATATTTTTTAAAGGCCCTCCAGCTTTCCAAATTTTGCTCCTATAACAGGTTACCCAAACTATGCTTGTTTTCATTCGTATTTTTGTGGGTTACGCTTGGACCCATGCCAAAAGCGGCATGATTTTCACCCTGATAATGACTATTGGCACTGTTCAAACCCTTTTAGTATCGTTTTGTTTGTCATCATTTCGTAACATATAATTAGCGTTATTCCATTGTCTTTTCTTCCTAATTATCGTAATCTAATGACATAACAAAATGTGAAATGTTTCACATATTATCAACCCTAGATTTTCATTTTTTTAAAATTGATTGTGATGACTCTCACATAAATTAATGAACCGGAAAGAAGGAATTAACATGAAAAAGAAAATTGTTATTCTTGGCGGAGGCTACGGTGGCCTTATTACTAGTAGGAAACTCGAAAAATTATTGAAAGACAATGAAGCTGAAGTCACGCTTATTAATAAACATGAATACCATTATATTGCAACCCAGCTACATAAAACAGGGGCTGGGACAGCAAGTGATGATAAAATCACCCTTCATATCCCTGAGCTTCTAAAGACAAATAAAATCACATTTAAAAAAGCGACTGTAGATACAGTAGATTTCAACCAACAGCAGGTGCATCTCGAGAATGGAGAAAAAGTAAATTATGATTACCTTCTTCTCTCTCTCGGTTATGAGGTCGACACCTTCGGAATTCCTGGCGTTGAAGAAAATGCTTTTAAAATTCGAAGTTTCAGAAGCACGAAAGCCATTTATAATCATATGCTTCATCAATTTGAGGCTTACCAATCAGACAAAGACCCTTCACGCTTAACCTTTGTTGTTGCGGGTGCGGGTTTTACTGGAGTAGAAATGATCGGAGAACTAGTAGAAGCTATACCAGGACTTTGCAAAAAATTTGATGTTCCTATTAATAAAACACGTATTATAAATATTGAAGCTTCGGAATCTGTTCTTCCTGGGTTCGACAAAAAAGCGATTGATTTTACCACTGATTATGTGCAAAAACATGGTGTTGAACTAATGACTTCAACAAAGATTATGGAATGTTCACCTACGAGCCTAACGCTTTCTGATGGTACAGACCTTCCGGCAAGAACCCTAATCTGGTCTGGTGGTGTACGCGGAAACAGATTACTTGAGAAGTTAGATCTACCAGTCGAAAAAAGTAGAGTGAAAGTAGATTCCTACCTCCGAGTACAAGGGAAAGAAAACGTCTTTTGTATTGGTGATGCTGCAAGATTTATGAAAAACGACACCGAAGCTCTCCCTCCAACTGCTCAAGTTGCTATACAACAAGCCGAAGTTTGCGGTCCAAACCTTATTGCTGCTATACGTGGAGAAAGCTTGAAAACTTTTGAATATCATCATAAAGGAACGGTTGCTTCTATTGGAAATACAGCAGCTGTCGGAAATGTATTTGGCATCAAAATAAGCGGCCTATTTGCAGCATTGATGAAACAAGTTGTTGAGGCTAGATATTTATTCGTCCTCGGTGGACCTATGTTGGTAATAAAACAATTTTCTAAACTGCAGAAGCCCTATCAGGTATTTGCATCCCAAAACAAATAAATCTAAGCAAAAAAAGCTCCTTAAGCGCAGTTCATAAAAACCTAGCTACTGTGCAGATATACAAAATACGAAAATTATAACAATAAAAAGAGAGGCAATCCAAATAGGAATTTGCCTCTCTTTTCAATTTGTCTTTTCCTTCCCTGCTGTCAATGAGTGTTCTGGGGGTCTCTTGCCCTTTTGTAGATCGCGGAGGCTAAGGCCAAAGTCCATCTGCAAGTGCGGATAATCCTTAAAATGCTTCCAATCCCCACCCCACTCAAAGCCCAAGCCTTTAGCAATCTCGACCACTTCCATCCAATCTGAACGGCTATTTCCATTTCCATCATAATTTAGGTCCCAAATGACTTGATCCTCAGGAGTGATTAAAGCGAAATCGACCGCCAATCCATAATTATGGAGCGACTCACCTGCTTTCGCATGGGTGACGATGTTACCTTCCCCCGATCTGCCCTTTGCATAGAGTTTGTCTTGTTCGTGAAAACTCCTAAAATCATCCGTTATCACCACTTTAATTCCATCTTCTCCGGCCATTTGAACCAAGAGGTCAGTATAGTAAATTAGTTCTGGGTGCAATCCTTCAACCAAGTGAACATTTTCACTTAACTTCGATTTGTTCAAAAACTGATTATATAAAACAATTACGATAAAGACAAAACAGATTGTAATCACATGTTTACCAGTTACCTTTAATTTCACATTTCAATCCTCTTTCATTTAGGCTCTTTTCTCAAGGCTCTTTTCTCAAACTTTGTTGCTCTTGTATACGAAATAGGTTGGATTAAGCTTTGTTTCACTACAAAGTAGCCTTTTATTATGAGAAAAGGGCGTGCAAACTTCCTTTAACGTAGGAAATAACTTATCTTGCGTTAAAATCGGCTTTAGGTAGGAAAAATCGGCTTTAAGACAATTTTAACAACAACCTTTACGAAAACAGCCTTCATTTAGTATCCACTACTATATACAACGAATAATATGATAAATAGTTTCACACTATTTAAAGGCTACTATGTCTCTCTAATTTCAGCAGACTAAAAAAGAAGCAGGTGTTTTAAGCCTCCTTCTCTAAAATTTATTCAATTGTTGCTTTATGTCTGTCGACCACTCCAAGCTTGCACTTAATTCCCATAGCCATCTCTTCTATTAACAAATCTAACCCGATTTTTGTTAGAGAAGGAATATTGGCGTAGAGTTTCTTGACCTCCCATTTCAATTCATTTTTCCCACAGATGCTATGTCGGTTTACTTCAAGCACCTCCGATTTTATCTCTAATAAAGCCTTTGGCTGTTCCTCCTGCGGAAGTAACATAATCTCATCTAACCTATCAATAAATTCAAGGGATTTAATAATTTTATTATCGACATCCTCATATACTTTCTGATCAACTAAGCCATATTTAAGTTTGAACTGATTCAAGCGCTGTGCGGAATGGTATGTGGCATTCACTATTTCATCTCTTGTCATCTGGTCAGTTTCATAACTAAGCATATATTTCCATGATGGCTGAAGCATGGCTTGCCGGAAATCTTCAAGTTTATGGCAAAACTTTTTGTAGCCAAATTTCTCTGGATTCTCATAAGCAGGACTTCCTGGATCAAGGAATGGTGAGAGTGGTGCAACAAAATAGGAGATTTTGGTACTTTCATCACACTCCTTGTGAACTTCTTCACAAAAATTAATATTATTTAAGGCACTTTCATAAGACTGACCTGGGATTCCAACCATGAAGAATAAGTCAATCTTGGCACAACCGTGCCGGAGTGCACTCTTTAAAGTATCAATAATCTTCTGATTCGAGCACGGCAACTTACCATTAAATCGCCGGAGCTTCTCATCTGAAGTTTCCAATGTCAGCTCGATACTGTATTTTGGAATCGCCTTCTGCAAAAGCTGGAAAAATTTATCTTCAGCTGATTGAAATAATTCAAAAACAATCTCATTTTTTAACTCGATCTTTTCTAGACCTGATAAAAATTCTTCAACGTATGCTGGCCCCCCCTGACGAATATCGTTCAAAAGGAAAATTGGAGCTCGAGTAAATCTTTGAATAAGCTGGATATCCTCAATCATTTTCTGTGGTGAACGCATAACAAGTTTTTTTCGATTGCAATTTAGTTCATATGCGTCTCTACCGCCACCACAAATTAAGCAATTATACGTACAGCCCTTTGAAGTCAAGATTGCAGTATTTGGATATTTTAGCCACCCCTTATAGGGTAGTGGGTCAAGTAAATTACGATATTTAAAAACAGATTTGATTACATACCGATATCCAGGAAGAGCAAAGTCATCTAATGTGTCAGGGACATACGTAATTGGATTAAAGTGACTTTGACCATCTTTTTTCCAAGTTAGATTCGGAATATCGAAGAAATCCTCTCGTTTCTGTTCAAGTCGGTTTAATAGCATTAGGAGCGGTTTTTCCGTTGTATCACCTCTCATAACAAAATCAACACTCGGGTATTCTATGAGTTCGTTATGGAAGTATGTGGACGATAATCCTCCAAAAATCACCGGTGTATCTGGATGTAACTTTTTCACTATGTTTGCTAGTTCTACACTACCGTGAGCATGTGGCAGCCAATGAAGGTCGATTCCAAATGCCTTCGTTTTAATTTTCTCTAGCTTTTTTTCTACATCAAATTTTGGATTTAATAACATACGGTTAGCAATATTAATAATCTTCACTTTTAGGCCATATCGCTCGAGATAGTCTCCTATACTTGTTAAACCAATAGGATACATCTCAAAGACTGGTGAAGATGGGACTACATCACTAATAGGACCAGTAAATATCATTTCATTTCGAAAATCATATACGGTTGGAGCATGTAAAAGTACGAGATCGTACATCCCTTTACCCCCTTTTTTAAAATAAAGAAGTATGTTCCTTCTATAATAACTATACTTCTTATTAGGTATAGAGGTCTGTGAACAAACAGGTAAACTATTTCCAAAAGTGAAATTTCAAAGAAATGGCTTTTAATACTTCTATAGTAAACAAAGGAAGCTGGGAAAATTCCCAGCTTCCTTTCATCTTATGAAACTTCTTTATCTTTTCCTTCTTTATATTCTTCTTCCCAATATTCAGCATTTTTAATACCTAACTTTACGGAATTAAATACAGGGTCAAGACCTTGCTTTTTCTGCTCTTCATAATCTCGCAACGCAATTAATGCTGGCTTTGCCAAGATTACAATGGCAATTAAGTTCAACCAAACCATCAAGCCGAGCCCTACATCCCCTAAGGCCCAAGCTAGGTTAGCTGTTCTAACAGCTCCATAGAAGGTTGCCACTAAAATGACTATCTTTAACAGGAACATGGCTACTTTACTATTTTTTCCTCTTGCTAAATAGGCAATATTGGTTTCAGCCATATAGTAATAAGCCATGATTGTGGTAAATGCAAAGAATAATAAGGAAATGGCAACAAACCCTGCTCCGAATCCTGGTATAGCAGATTCAACTGCTGCCTGTGTATATCCAGGACCAGCTTCAACCCCGGCAAGATTCTCTACGATAGGTGTCTCTCCGTCTGCACCAACAACATTGTAGGAGCCTGTAAATAAAATCATAAATGCAGTTGCCGAACAAACTAGCAATGTGTCAATATAGACGGAAAACGCTTGGACTAACCCTTGTTTTGCTGGATGCGAGACCTCTGCTGCCGCTGCTGCATGTGGTCCAGTTCCTTGTCCAGCCTCATTAGAGTAGATACCTCTTTTAACACCCCAAGCAATTGCACTTCCGACGATCCCTCCAAACATAGAATCGGCTCCAAACGCACTAGTAAAAATCAAACCAAATACAGAAGGAATCTCGGTAATATTCATTCCGATAATAATTAGTGCGACAAGCATATAGCCAATGGCCATAAATGGAACAGCATATTGTGCAACAAGTGCAATTCTCTTTACTCCACCAAAAATAATTAAACCTAATAATACCACTATAACAATACCTGTTACTGTCTTACTAATACCAAAGGCATTTTCTAACCCTAAGGCGATTGAATTAGATTGAATCCCTGGCATTAGGATACTCATAGCCAGCAAAGCAGCTAATGCAAATAACACAGCAAACCATTTAATTCCAATCCCTTTTTCAATATAATAGGCTGGACCACCACGGTAAACTCCATCTTGTTTTACCTTATAAATCTGACCTAAAGTCGATTCAACAAAGGCGCTACCCGCCCCAATAAAAGCAATTGTCCACATCCAGAAAACTGCTCCAGGTCCCCCCATAGCAATCGCTGTCGCCGTACCGGCAATATTACCAGTTCCTACACGTCCTGAAAGAGCCAAAGATAATGCTTGGAATGAGGAAACGCCTGCAGCTGAAGATTTCCCTTTAAACATCAGCTTTACCATGTCTTTAATATGCCTTACCTGTAAAAATCTCGTTAAAATAGAAAATAATAACCCTACGCCTAAACAGATATAAATGACTGGTGTACTCCACAAAATACTATTAAGCCAGTTAACTGCATTTTCCAAACCGAATCCCTCCCTTAAATTTAAATTTTCTTTCTATTTTGAATTATATGCAAAAACTTTCCAGAAAACAATCATTATTTTCAGCTATGTAAGGTAATCTAACAAAAAAAATCTAACTCCAAAAGGAATTAGATAAATTTGATTTATACTCTTTTAGAACCAATCTGGATTTCTGCATTCTTTCGTGTATAGTAATACCAGATGATAACAGCACAGAGAAGATAGTAGGCAACAAAAATGGATAAAGCCAAGCTGACATTTCCTGTTGCTTCAATCGACCAACCGAATATACTAGGGATAAAGAATCCACCAAACGCACCAATAGCTGAGGCTAAACCAATCGCGGCAGGAGATTCCACCGGACCAAAAATAATTGGAAACATGGTAAATATTGAACCATTCGCTATACCCCCAGCTGCAAATAGCAATAAAAAGGATAGAAAGAACCCTAAAAAGCTTTTTGTCCCCTCTTGGACAAAGAAAATAACACCCAAAACGCCTAGAATCATGATACATACATCAATTAACGAAACTTTTGCTCCTCCAAATTTGTCCGCCAAATACCCGCCTACTGGTCTCCCCATAGCACCCAACAATGGGCCAATAAAAACTAATTGGATTGTACTTATTTGCGGAAATTCGCCCTTTAATAGGAGAGGAAATGCAGCAGAGTATCCGATAAAAGACCCAAAAGACATGATATATAAGATTGTAATTAAATACATATGTTTTCTTTGGAACACCTTTAATTGACTAGATAACTTTGGCTTTTCAAGGGGGAGGTTGTCCATTCCGAACAAGGCTAAAAGGGAGAATACCACAATAGGAATGGCCCAAATATATGCTCCATTTTGAAGCCAGATATGCACAGGACCGTTTCCAGTTTCAATAGTTTGCGGGGCACCGCCAAGCATCCCAAATATAGGGATGGTTATGACAATCGGAATGATAAATTGAGCTAAACTAACCCCGAGATTTCCAAGCCCTCCATTTATCCCAAGCGCTGCCCCTTGTCTCTCCCTTGGAAAAAATGGACCAATAGACGCCATGGATGAAGCAAAATTCCCGCCTCCTAATCCACAAAGTGCAGCTAAGATCACCATGATTGAATATGGTGTATTGGTGTTGGTTAAAGCCCATCCCACCCCAAGCACCGGGACTAACAGAATAATAGATGATACAAACGTCCAAGTCTTTCCCCCAAGATAAGTAACTCCAATTGAATAAAAGAATCGAATCAGCGCACCAGTTAAAGCCGGAATAGCTGTAAGCATATAGACTTGGTCAGTAGTATAATTAAAGCCTGCATCAATTAACTGTAGGGATAATATCGACCAAATCTGCCATACGCTAAACGCCGTAAGTAAATTAGCAATGGATATCCAAAGATTTCGGTTAGCGATACGCTTCCCTCTACTTTCCCAAAATGGCACATCATTTGGATTCCAATAATTCGTTTGATTCACAACGACCCCTCCACACTCTAATTACCAGCTTAGTTTTTACCGACTATAACTTTCTCATTCCATACAAAAAAGGAACCAGCTGAATTAAGAAATTCACCTTGGTCCCTTTTATAATTTGAATCGAAGCTTCTCATTTATAGGAAAGTGCTTGAGCAAGTGAAGATTTTATCTCTATGTCATCCAGAGATAATCCTAATTTCACAGATGTTGAAGCTATTTCAGGTCTAATACCTGAAAGTGTTGTCTTAACTCCTATTAATTTCAGTGATTGAACTAATTGAAAAAGCTGTTTAGCCACCATTGTATCAATTAAAGCAACCCCTGAAAGGTCTATGCATATATGTTCGAAACCTTTATCGACACATTGATTCAACGTATTATCAATAATCATTTTCGCTCTCTTTGTATCGATTTCCCCAACTAATGGCAGTAATCCTTTTTTATTAGAAATTGAAATAACTGGAGAACTCAACTCATAAATCATCTCTTGCTGAGCCTGTAGTTGATACGTAGAATACTTATAGGTTTCTTCAGTAAACTTCAGGATAACACTATCGAACACATCAATGATAATCGTTTGCCATACTTCCCTTTGCCCTAGCTTAACCTTCTCAGGGAATTTGTGTGCGAATAGATTAATATACTTCAAATATAATAGTCTTGTTCGCATAAATTCCCTGATAATATATTGTAATGGCGTTTCTAAATGCTGTTGATCGCTTGCAATCTTTTGAATCCAAGTAGTAAATTCTTTTGTAAACTCTTGGTGATCCATATTAAACATTTGAATAAAGTGTTCATGAAATTCCATGTTTTGACTTTTATAAGTGCTGATTACCTCCGGATCAGAAGAAGCATATATTCCTGTCGGGTCACTTTTATCAAGTGTTTCATACCATTCATCTGCTAGTTCCTTTATTTGTTGCTTGAGAAAATGATACAACTCAGTGTTTTTATGCAAATTATTATTCCCTCCCCAATTCAATCAAGTTTGAACTAAATAATTTGATGGCCATCCTGTGCCAGAGCATAATAAATTCCATGCTGTAATGTTTGGAAACATTGATAGTTAGAAAAGTTAAACCCGGAGTTAGTCATGAGAACTCCAAGTTCTGCTGAAATTCCAACTAAAATCATCTCCGTACCGATTAGCGCTGCCGCCGCACCAAGCTTCTCAATCATATAAGCCGTATAGGCATCTTCATCTATATGCAATCCAGTCATGTCCACCACTAAAAATCTTGTATGATGGGTTGGTAAACTGTTCAGTGTCTTTTCAATCATGTCATCTGATCGACTTTTATCATATCTGCCAACTAATGGTACAACTACAATCCCATCAAGTACAGGAATGATTGGAGATGAAAGTTCCCTCACTAGACGCTGTAGCTCATCTGTCTGATTTCTAACCATTTCTTCCAGCCGGCTAATTTCCTCTGACTCCTTTGTTCTAATCAGTCTGTGAATATTCTTGGTAACGGTTATATCAGATGGAAAATATTCAATCTCGTCATGCTCATTTCCTTCAAGCTGACTTTGCACTAGTTTAAACCAGATGTTCTCTCCAAAGAGCCCTGTAAAGATTCCCGCATAATGTGCAGCCAAAAAGGTACCCGCTTTACTTTTCTCTTGCGCTTTATTAATTTTATAAACCCAACTATCCTTTATATGTATTTTAAGGGTTTTAGCTTCTTCATCTATTTCGCTTATGATTGCTCTTCCCCACCCGGCAGAAGCATAAGTGTTTGGAATAAGCTCCACAGCCTCCGACACATTTACTTTTAATTTTTTGAAGTACTCTCCAACCACTAATCCTTGTCGATAGCCGGTTGCTTCAAGAACTATATTCGCTGCCTCTTCCCCTGATATCTCTTCCATTGTATCGAAAAATGTTTTCATAGCTGAAGAAATCCAAAATAGGATGGCATCTTCCTTTTCAAATAGGAACTGCCCTTGTTCCAATTTCCACTGAAACTGGAGACCACCTATTTTTATTTTAGAATTGGAAGATTCAGTCATTATAAAACCCCCTTGGTTGTGTTGTCTATTTATAATTATTTTGAATAAAGGATCTACTAATAACAAGTGTACCTTGTCTCCCTATAGCTGTCTAATCATACAAGTTTTGTAGATTTAATGCATATGCATAAAAAAAGTGGTTTAATAACCTATAGACTACACTTTTCATTTTATAAGAATCATGATGAAAAGATTTGTGGGGATACCGCTTGTAGAAAGATTAAGGGAGTGTTCACTTGTCATTATCAATGAAGAAACCAGTAAGTCCTGCTCATGATCCCTGGGAGGCCTATTTGGATATTACTCAATTTCAAAAGCCCGTTTTGTCGAATATTGAACTAACTACCACAACCTTATGTAATATGCGTTGTGAACATTGTGCAGTGGGGTATACATTAAGCCACAAGGACCCAGATGGTCTACCCATTCATCTTCTGATTAAAAGTCTGGAGGATATTCCTCATTTACGTTCTCTTAGCATAACAGGCGGAGAGCCTATGTTGTCTGGAAAATCAGTAGAAAACTATGTTCTTCCTCTGTTGAAATACGCACATCAAAGAGGTGTGTACACACAAATTAACTCTAACTTGACACTCGATATCAGTCGTTATGAAAAGATTCTACCTTACCTAGATGTACTACATATTTCTCATAATTGGGGAACCGAAACCGAGTTTATTGAGGGTGGTTTTGCAAGAATGGAACGGAAGCCCTCATTCAAACAGCGAGAGGCTTTATTTAGAAGAATTATTGAAAACAGTAGAACTATATCTGCCAGCAATACACTTGTTTCCGCGGAAACGATGCTAAATAAACGGACAATGCCATATCTTGAAAAAATCCATCGGCAAATAACCGAAGAGATGGGGTGCCAGCGCCATGAAATACATCCAATGTACCCTTCGGATTTCGCATCATCACTCGAGCCATTATCACTTGAAGAGCTGCGTTTAGCGATTCATCAATTACTTAATTTCAGGAACCAAAATATCTGGATGCTTTTCGGTACCCTTCCCTTCTATGGTTGTAGCAATAACCCTGAAGATTTAGCGTTACTAACACGTCTATTTTCCGCGAAAAATGTTACAATACGAAATGATCCTGACGGCAGGTCAAGGCTGAATGTTAATATTTTCAGCGGTGATGTCATTGTGACAGATTTTGGAGACACCCCTCCCCTTGGCAATATCCACACCGATAGCCTAGAGGATGTCTACCAAGTATGGGCAAATACAGCCCTTGCAAAATCACTCAGCTGTCATTGTCCAAAAATAAGGTGTCTCGGTCCAAATATCCTTGTAAAAGATAAGTATTATCCAGAAATAGATTTTCAGAAAAAAAAGGCCAACATTGAGATGAACTAATTGCTCTAAAAAGAGGCTGTTTTCGTAAAGATTTTCGTTAAAATTGTAAAAATCTTAAAACCGATTTTTACTACCTAAAGCCGATTTTAACGCAAGATAAGCTATTTGATACGTGATAAGAAGTTTGCGCACTCTTTTCTCATTATTAAAAGGGTACTTTGAAGTGAAACAAAGCTTAATTCAACCGAATTTGTATCCAAGAGCAACAAAGTTTGAGAAAAGAGCCTTAAAAGAAGAAGGTACCTTGTCCATTTTAGACAAAGGTACCTTCTTCTCTTTTATATACTTTTATGCATAAGTGCTAAAAACTCTCTTAACTTAGAAACTGGTAACTGACCGGGGGCAGATGTTTTCTTTGCTGCTCCAAATGTTAATGCTGAACCAAACACCTCGCCAGTAATCCGACTAACCATCCCTTTTCCTCCCATAGACATCGTTACAATTGGACAATCTGCGTAGTTTTCATCCATTTCCAACGTTGCATCGAGTAAAGTAAGTACATCCCTAGGATGAGTTGGCATAACAGCAATCTTAGGTATATCCGCTCCCAATTCCTGTGCCTTTCGTAAACGAGATACTATTTCTTCTTTTGAAGGTGTTTTTAGAAAGTCGTGGTTTGATATGATAACAAAAACATTCCGAGAATGAGCTTCTTTAATAAGCATCTTCAAGTCACTTTCTGATGTAAACAGCTCCAAATCAATCAAATCTACCATTCCAGTTTCTATCACTTCTATATATAGTGTTTTATAGGCTGCTTGGCTTAACTGTTTTTCTCCTCCCTCTTTTGCTGTCCGAAAAGTGAACACCAAAGGGATCCCCGATATAATGGAGCGGATTTCGCTAAGTGCTCCGATAACCTTTGGAACATCTTCAACATCCTCAAAAAAATCTACCCGCCATTCTATTACATCTAAATCCATAGTCTTAAGGGCTTTAGCCTCTTCAGCCAGCTGTTCGACCGTTTCTCCCACCATCGGGACACAGATTTTTGGAATACCCTCACCAATTGTTACATTCTTTACCTTTATTGTTCTTTTCATTGAGATTACCACCAAACCTAAAAGAATAGATTACTTGCTTTAAAATCTGACTGGAAATTACTCATTCAGCTCCCAAGCAAGTTTTAGGGAATTAACAATATAATCAGCAACTTCTTCTACCTCTTGATGATCCGTTTGAATTTTCGAGTGATGGGCTGAATATACATCCTGCCTTTTATAAAACAATTCCTCAATTTCTTCAATTGTTTTACCTTTCAAAACGGGGCGACTGTCGATAATCATACTAATTCGTTCTTTCCAGGATTCCCATGATAAATCAAGAAAAATGACAATGCAGGATGAAAGACATTCTTTACGAATTTCTTCTTGCAAAAATGCTCCTCCACCAACAGATATAATTCGAAGCTTTTGCCTACATTGTTCGATAATAATCTCTTTTTCCCTTTGTCTAAATGCCTGCTCCCCAATCTCATCAAAAATTTGGGATACAGGCATATTAAATTCCTTTTCAATTTCCACATCTATATCAACAAAATCACGGTAGAGTTTTTTTGCTACCAACTTTCCAATCGTAGTTTTTCCTACTCCCATAAACCCGATAAACACGATGCTTTTTTCTTTAAGCGGAACTTGTCGATTTTCCAACTCCCTTAACCTCCTTAACTCAACAGCTACATTATAGATGAAAATTTTCCCAAGGTAAACTTGTCTTGTTAATTGTTATTTATAATTATTTTAATTTAGTATTGATTTTCATCTTAAATATGATATCATATAATTATAGTTACCCAAACCACATTTATAAGGGAGCATTATGTAGCGATCAACCATTTCCTTCTATTCTCATTCAAGCTTTCTATTCTCATTCATTGTGTTTCCAGATAGCTTGTGGCTGTATTTGCTCTCCTTAAATTAACTTAAAGGGATGGTTATCTTGGACGAAGCTAAAACCTTGGAATTGACCCCCTATCTCAAAGACAGAGGCCTGAGAATTACGCCTCAAAGATTATTAATTTTAGAGGCGATTAGTTCTTTTGAAGGTCATCCAACAGCTGAAGATATTCATCGATCAATTCCATATACTAGTCTAACTACGATTTATAATAATCTTAAGCTCTTTGTTAAACTTGGAATTTTAAACGAATTACCGTACGGAAATGGATTAAGTAAGTATGAATTAAATCATTCAAAGCATTACCACGTCATATGTCAAAGATGTGGAAAAATTGTTGACTTTAATTATCCGAATCTTAAAGAAATAGAACATGTAGCGTCAAATCTAACAAACTTTGAAATTCTACATCATCAGTTTGAAGTCTATGGTATTTGTTCTTCATGCCAGGATGAAGCAGGATAAGAAATAGATAGATATAAGATAACTGTAAGGATAATTGTTGAAAGGGTGATTATATGATACCTGAAAAGAAAATATGCCCTAAATGTCAGGGAGAAATCAAGCAATTAAAGCACAGTATTCTTTGCAATTGTGGTTTAAGATTAAAATCCATTAAAGCAATTGTCTCCTAGGAAGCCCAATTAAAATGAATGTAAATACGAAAAAGGTTCATGAAGTCATACTGACTAGCATGAACCTTTTTATTTGTATCGCTTATTAACTGGAGAGCAGTCTCAATTTCCTTAACCATTTCACCTACAGAAGTCAATCCACCACCTGATATTAATTTTTATCCCACACCGCTTCTTTTTCTCCATTTATTACTACCAGTTCACTATCTTTATCAGTTCATTGATTGAATTATTCTCTTTTGAATTTATATTCATATATTCCCTTACTAGTCATCTGGTATGTCCCTATGATAACTTGTTAATATAAACTAACTATTACCCATGCATTTGCCAAAATCTAATGCACCTGGAGTATAGAAGATTTATATCCAAGATAGTTGCTTAAATAAGTTGCTTTATGTAAATTGAAAATCTAGTTATAATGAAATCAAAGACTTGTCAGGAAGGGAATTTATGAATATAACTACCATTCTCCTTAGTTTGGTCCTCATCCTTAACATTGTATTTGCTTTTGTCGTTGTCTTTGGCGAACGTCGAGATGCTAGTTCAGCTTGGGCATGGCTGCTCGTTTTATCTTTTATACCCGTTCTAGGGTTCTTCCTTTACTTATTTCTGGGGCAAAATTTAAGCCGTGCCAGACTTTTTAGTTGGGAAGATAAGCAAAAGATTGGGATTGAGCAGGATATTGCACACCAGCTAGAGGAAATACGCTCTGGTACTTTTCATTACCGTAAGGAATCCGAATATAATGCTCAAGAATTAATTTTTCTACACTTATTAGGGAATGATGCTCCACTCACGCGGGATAACTCCGTCGAAATTTTTACAGATGGTCGAGTAAAATTTGAACGGCTCCTAAAGGATATTCAAACAGCGAAACATCACATCCACATCCAATACTACATAATAAAAAAGGATAATTTAGGAAAGCGAATTCGAGATACACTGATTGAAAAAGCTAAGGAAGGAGTCAAGGTACGAGTTTTATATGATGAACTTGGTTCGAGAGGATTATCAAGACGGTTCTTTGAGGATCTTCGTAAAGCTGGTGGAGAGGTAGAAATTTTCTTTCCATCAAAATTCAGATTAGTTAATTTCAGACTTAATTATCGAAACCACCGTAAGATTGTAATCATCGATGGCCAAACCAGCTACATTGGTGGATTCAATATTGGGGATGAATACCTCGGTCTTAATCCTCACTTTGGCTATTGGCGAGACACACATCTCAGAATCCAAGGAACCTCTGTCCATGCAATTCAAACACGTTTTATTCTTGACTGGAACCAAGCATCTTATAGCCATGATATTGATTATCACCCTGGCCTTTTTCCTAAACCAGATAACAATGGACATGTCGGAATTCAAATTGTTACAAGTGGTCCCGACTCTGAGTGGTCACAAATTAAAAATGGCTATATTAAAATGATTTCCCTTGCGAAAAAATCAATTCTTATCCAAACACCCTATTTTATCCCGGATGCTAGCCTCTTAGATACGATTCGGATTGCATGTCTTTCTGGGGTAGATGTGAAAATTATGATTCCAAACAAGCCTGATCATATATTTGTTTACTGGGCTACGTTGTCAAATGTTGGGGAACTTTTAAAGGCTGGTGCGAAAGTCTATATTTATGATAACGGTTTTCTTCATGCAAAAACCGTTGTCGTTGATGAAGAGATAGCATCTGTCGGCACCGCAAATATTGACATTAGAAGCCTTAATTTAAATTTCGAAATTAATGCCTTTATCTATGATAAAAAAATTGCCAAGGACTTATCCAATACCTTTGAGCATGATGTTTCCAAATCTACCCTGCTCACCTGGGAGCAATACCAAAATCGCTCAAGATGGATTCAGTTTAAAGAATCGGTCTCCAGGCTTTTATCGCCAATTCTTTAAAAGTTATAAAAACAAAAGAGGCTAAGCATGTGCTTAGCCTCTTTTCCTGTTTACGTTTCTACTTTAATATTCGCTTCTTTCCTTAGCCTTAAAAAACGAACCGTGTTTAAAATAATAGTCTTTGCAACAGCATAAGTCGGCACTGCAAGCACCATCCCAAGTATCCCGGCAAGATTCCCTGCCACCAATAAAATAATAATAATGGTTGCCGGATGTGTATCCAAAGACTTCCCGAGAATTAACGGTGAAAGAAGATTTCCTTCTAATTGCTGAGCAATAACAATTACAACAAGAACGAGCGCAGCTTTAGCCGGTGAATCAAAAAGTCCTACAATCACAGCAGGTGCCCCACCAATAATTGGTCCAACATATGGGATAATATTGGTCACCGAGACGATTAAAGCCATGACTAATGCATATGGTAGATCAACGATTAAAAATCCGATAAAGGAAAGTGTCCCTACGAATAATGCAACCGTAACCTGCCCCTGTATGTATGCTGATAAGGTTTTTGCTGTACTTTCAAGCGTCTCTACACCTTGTTTACGATAAGCAGCTGGGATGAATTTAGCAATGGCTGCTTTTAACCTATGTCCATCCTTAAACATAAAAAACAGCAAAAATGGGACGGTTACAATTGTAATCGTAATATTTGCAATCCAGCCAACAATATTGGAGATACCATTTGTTAACCGATCAGGAAGGGTATTAGCGTATTCAGTAATACGTTGAATAATCTCCTCTTGTGTAACGTATTGCTGCGTCATTAACCATTGATATTGGTCAGTTGTAGCAAAATTATTAAAGAATCTTTGTGCTTGTCTTGCATACACTGGAATATCATTCACTAGTTCCAAAACCTGTCTCGAAATAATTGGTACGAGATTTCCTATTGCAAGAACAATCAAACCTACAATCCCCAAATAAAGCAAAATAATCGCGATTACTCTAGGAACTTTCCAAGCAACAAGAAGATTCACCAAAGGATTAAACAGAAAAAATAGAAAGCCCGAAATAATGATAGGGAAAAATAAGGTTGAAACAAAAACACCTACCGGTTCAAACAAAAATGAAATCTTCGAAGAAACATAAATGATTGTTAGGATAATTAAAATTTGCAATGCCCAGTACTGAAAGTTTTTTTTCGCCACATTCTCACCTTTTCTACTAATACAGATAAATCCATTATATCAATTTTCACACAGCTTTGCTTCTAAAAGCACTCTAAAAGGTAAAAGGTAATATGAGAATTAATGATTAATTCGTTTCCACCTTTTCTCTTTATCTACTTGCTGATTGTAAGTAGGATTTCCCCCTATTTGACTACGTTAAACTCAATGTATTTTTTGTTCTTTCGCTATCCACCTAGCTTTAATTTACCAAATATCAATTAAAACATTCATTGAAATTGATTTCATGGTTTGAAACTACAAAAAAAAAGAGAACCCTATTAGGTCCCCTCACCTTTTGATAACATTCTTTTTTTCCTGTGTATCTTTAGCTAGGATGTTGATTCCTGCTCCAATCAACTTTTATTTAAATCAAGAATACCCTTTAATGAGTAGTAAGATTTTATAAATTTTACAGTCTAGATGTTTCACCTGACCACTGACTCATCCCCGGTACAACATTAATGACATTTGAATATCCATTTTCTGTTAATTTCTGAGCTGCTAAATCACTGCGGCTCCCAGTACGGCAAACAATATAAATTTCTTGGTCTTTAGTTAGCTCGGTCATTCGGTCTTCTAATTCCCCCATAGGAATAGAGATTGCATTAGGAATATGATTAAACGCATATTCTGCTGCTTCTCTAACATCGAGAACAACAACATTATTGTTGCCTTTCAATTTACCTTCAAGTTCCTCGTTTGAAATCACATTGGGGTGCTTCTTCTCGATTGTGTCCTCACCTGAAGACTTTCTCAAGTAGTGTCTTAACACTTCGCCTTCCTCGAGCACACCTAAATATTGGTGACCTGTACTCCCTGCCCAAGCTTTAAGATCAGCAACCGATCCCTTATCTGTAGCTTGTACCTCTAACACTTGACCAGCTTCTATATTATTCATTGCCTTTCTCGTTTTAACGATAGGCATTGGACAAGCTAACCCCTTTGCGTCTAAGACGACATTCACTTTAATATCATTCATATTCATTCTCCACCTTTGCTCGTATGTTTGACTTTTTTATAGATAGGTTTCACAATTTTATCGCGAGATTACTAGATAAATAGATTCACATTTCCTTCTTGAGCATCTGCTAAATAAGCTGCTACACCAGCGTATTCAATATTATCCAATAATTCCTCTTGTTGCAGTCCTAGTAAATCCATTGTCATTGTACAAGCCACCAACTTAATTTCTTGTTCTTGTGCCATTTCAATTAATTGTGGAAGCGGCATCGCATTATGCTTTTTAATTACATGTTTAATCATCTTAGGACCCATTCCCGCAAAATTCATTTTAGATAAGGCCATTTTGTCTGCGCCTCTTGGCATCATCTTTGAAAACATTTTTTCGAGAAAACCTTTTTTAAGTTCTAGTGGCTCATCTTTACGAAGGGCATTCAACCCCCAGAACGTATGGAAAATGGTTACCTCATGATCGTATGCAGCTGCGCCATTGGCGATGATGTATGCTGCCATTGCCTTATCGTAATCACCGCTAAATAATATAATCGTCGTTCGTTTTTTTTCAGTCATCGTTATCCTCCTAGGAGTTATTATTTTTAAAATTACCCGCATAGGTATCTGTCATCACAAAAAAATATATTAAGCTTTTTTAATCCAGAATTTCAATATACCTGCATCTTCTTCATGCCTCATTAACTCATGTCCACCTGATTTAGCCCATGCAGCAAGGTCATTTTTAGCTCCTTTATCTGTTGCATGAATTTCTAATACTTGTCCAGACTCTAAATCATTCATTGCCTTTTTGGTTTTGACTATCGGCATCGGACATGCTAACCCTTTTGCGTCTAATACTTTATGTGAATTTATCATGTGAATTCCTCCCATTCATTTTCCAATCTTTTACCTTTACCCCTATGGGTATATTACTAAATAAAAAAAAGAAAGTCAACCCGTGAAAATTATCTACTTTTCACGAGAAGGTTGACCGCCTCTTTTATAAATTCATCGGTTTTTTCGCCGTTTTTCTCAGCCTCAAGCACACATTCAACTAGGTTAGAACTAACTATTACTCCTACTGTTCTATCTACTGCTGATCGTACTGCCGATAATTGTGTAATGACATCTTTACAGTTTTTATCTTCTTCCATCATTTTCAAGATTCCTCTAAGCTGGCCTTCCATTCGTTTAACTCTGTTCTTGATTTGATCATTATATTCCATCAGAAACCGTTCCTTTCTATTATGCTGATATTTGTTTGTTGCTGCTTACCGTTGCCTTTTATTATTGTATAGCTACTGACATTAAATCCTTTTTTTCGTAATATACGGATACCCATATTTTTTTCGAGATGGTCTGAAGCAATAACATGGATTTTCCTACTAGCTATTTCTTGATAATTCCTCTTCAAATAGGCAATTGGGATGTTGATTGAATTTGGAATTGGGTGTCTATAGGATTGATTATATTCTCTTATATCTACAACTTGAATTGAATGGATATTAAAATCAGTCATTCTAGTGGACTGTACTCCTGTAACCGGAACATATCTGACATATA
Organism: Mesobacillus maritimus; assembly: GCF_044803185.1. Taxonomy (GTDB): domain Bacteria; phylum Bacillota; class Bacilli; order Bacillales; family Cytobacillaceae; genus Mesobacillus_B; species Mesobacillus_B maritimus_B. The sequence goes on along the minus strand of NZ_CP085225.1, from coordinate 812,106 downwards.
CTAAGCCTATAATGAGGCTAATTAACAATAACATATAAAACATCTTCATACCTCATTTTATTGAATAATGACTTACAGAGAATATAATATACCCCAATAGGTATCATGTCAAGTTTCACTTAGATTAGTCAATATTTTACCAAAGAATCATATATACTTCTAAGTATTTTGGTGAAATTAAAGTGACTTTTATAGTTAAAGTGAAAAATGCCCACTTTTATGTGGGCATTTTTACTCTATTTCTTTTGTTCTTCTGCTTTACCTGGTAAAAGTTCCTTAGAAAATTCATTTAAGGTGGCCAAATTGGGCATTTTCCCGTTTTTTCCTAAATTCAAGTTTTCCATCAAGGCATCAATATTTTTTATTGGCTGATTAGTGTCATTATTCCTTTTATTAACCATCCCAAACAACGCTGCTCCGGCTAAGCCTAGCCCAACAATTGATGCACCTATCATACCTCTATTGTTTTTCTTTTTACCAAACATCCTAAAAAAATTTTGCGTTTTCTTTCTATTTAAAATCGAGGTCATCGGGTTGTTCATCCAAACACTTCCTCAATAGTAATTTGGAAAAGCATTTTTCATTTCGCCTTCCATACTTTAAATATGTGCAATATAGATCTTAATCATGCTGGCAATGTTTGTTCAGAAATAAAGAAAAACACCACATTATGTGATGTTTTCTTGATGATTCCGACTGGGTTCGAACCAGCGACCTCTACCCTGTCAAGGTAGCGCTCTCCCAGCTGAGCTACGGAATCAATATATATAATTTAATTACTTAAGACATTTATTAATATATACTGTTTTCCTCTTAAAGTCAACACTTTTTATACCAACCGAAACCTTGTATCTTTTTCGTACTTTCTGTTTCGTTGCCATTTTATAGAAACCCTTTTATTTCACGTATGCATAATAGAACAAATGTTCAAATATAATGCGAATAGTACTCAGAAAGGAGCTTCCCTATGCAGAATATCTTAGTTAGGGCCATAGAGCAGCAACAACTTGTTCAAATCATCTATCTTGATGCCAATCAGAAAATTACCCAGCGAATAGTTAGGCCCTACGAAATCAATGAAAAGCACCTGAAAGGTTTCTGCTTCCTTCGGAAACAGGTTCGGCTTTTTAAGCTAGATGATATCTTAGCCGTTTCCCCTCTTCGTCAAACAAATAAACGATTAGGTTAAAAAAGAAGCCCTTTAATAAAAGGACTTCTTTCTTTTAGTTTACTGGCTGTGTTTGGCCATTTTTATTTCGTTTGAAAATCAACTGTAAGGCAATTAGTAGGATAAATACTCCTAGGCCGAGAATATCGGTCATTCCCTCTGGATAAATCAGCATTAATCCACCAGCTAAACCAATGATTCTTTCATACCAGGTTAGTGGTCTTAACCAGTACCCAATGATACCTGCGCCAATCGCCATCATTCCAGCAATTGCAGTAAAGACAACCCAAATCAGATAATACCAAGTAGTATCAATCATCAATAGCTCTGGTGATAGCACAAACATATACGGAATAATAAACGCCGCAATGGCGAGCTTCGCTGAGTTTACTCCCGTCCGCAACGGCTCGCCACCAGATACACCTGCAGCAGCAAAGGCTGCAAGGGCTACTGGAGGGGTAATATCAGCAATAATTCCAAAATAAAATACAAATAAATGAGCTGAAAGATCAGGTACTCCTAGTAAAATAATCGCCGGAGCTGCAATTGTAGAAGTAATAACATAGTTTGCCGTTGTCGGTGAACCCATTCCCAAGACAATCGCTGCAACCATCGTTAGCATTAACGTCGGAATTAACACCCCTCCAGCAAGGTCTAATAATCCATTTGCCAATTTAAGACCCAAGCCTGTTTTAGTAACAACTCCTACAATGATCCCTGCAGCCGCAGTTGCCGCTGCCACACTTAAAGCGGTTCTTGCACCGTCAACCAGAGCATCAATCGCATCCTTAAAGCCAATTCTTGTATCCTTACGAATTAAGCTTACTAAAATGGTAATTAAAATTGACCATAATGCTGCACGCATAATACTCATACCACTAACCATTAACAAAATAACAGCAAGAATTGGAAGCAAGAGATAAATCTTTTTAAGTACTTCCTTGCGATCAGGTAGCTCTTCGTCAGTCATGCCACGAAGGCCAACTCGTTTAGCTTCAAAGTGAACCATGATCCAAATACCCGTAAAATAGAGCAATGCAGGGATGGTTGCTGCTTTAGCAATTTCCCAGTAGGTGATTCCACCACCAATAAACTCAACCATTAAGAAAGCAGCTGCTCCCATAATCGGAGGCATTAACTGTCCACCAGTGGAGGCAGCAGCTTCAACCGCACCAGCAAACTCTTTTCGATATCCCAATTTCTTCATCATCGGGATGGTAAATGAACCCGATGTTACAACGTTGGCAACCGAACTACCACTAATGGTACCCTGAAGAGCACTTGAGAAAATCGCTACCTTAGCAGGTCCACCAACTCTTTTTCCAGCCAATGAAACAGCAAGATCATTAAAATACTGTCCGACACCGGTTTTAACGAGAAAAGCACCAAATAGCAAGAAGAGAAAAATAAATGTGGAAGATACCCCAAGAGGTGTCCCTAGAATCCCTTCGGTTGTAAAGAACATTGTGTGTATAAGTGTATCCAGGTCTAGGCCCCGATGGGCTAAAAATCCCGGCATATACGGTCCATACAATGCATAAACCATAAACACTGTAGCAATGATTGTAATCGGCAATCCTACTGTCCTTCTTGTTGCCTCAAGGACCAGTAGGATCGCAGCCAAGCCTATAAAGTAATCGACCTCAGTCAGACGACCTACCCTGTTGACTAACTCATCAATCTTTAATGGCCAATAGGCCCCTACAGCCACACCTAGGACTGCCAACACCATATCATACCAAGCTACCTTTGCCTTACGAAGGCTCCTTTTTCTCATTGGAAAAAGCAAAAAGATTAGGGCTAACGCAAAGCCCAAGTGAATCGATCGCTGTATCTGGGCCGTATAAACGCCAAAAATAGCAGTATAAAGCTGGAATAGCGAAAACGCCAACAGGCCTATAAATACAATCCAACCCATAATTCCTTTCAATTTCCTTGTCGCAGCCTCAGGGTCAAATTTTTCTAATAACTCCTGTTGTTTTTCCTGCGACAATGTCCCCTCATTAGTCGTCAAGGATTTTCACTCCTCTCAATTGTTGTATAACGTTTAGTTTTTTTATTTGTACCATTACTCTTGTTCCTGGTTCGATGAATTCCGCTAGTGGATATGCTTTGCTTTTAAATAAGAGGGTATGGTTGGCTCTTACTTGACCAACACGCAACACAAAAGAAGGAAATTCTCTTTTCATATTCTTAATATAGTACTTCCCATTTTTTGCTTCAAAAACCTCACCCTCGGAAGCAGCTGAGGGCATACCAATCGCGTAATTTTCATACTCCAATTCATACTGCCTAATGTTACCCTGGGGTGTTGCTTGATAACTTTCAATGACATCCGTTAAATGAATCGAATGTTTATATTTTATCTTAAAGGTATCACCTGTTGCCAGTGGAATATAGGTAATCGCCATATTATTTTCGATTTGTAGGAATACAAGAGCTTGTTTATAAGGAATAACCACAGAAATGGTGATGATTATAACGGTGAGGAGGAACAGAACGAAGTTGAGTTTTTTGCTATTTTTCATATAGCTACCGCCTATCCAATTCCTCGTAAAGAGGGCAATAATTCAATAAAGGAAAAAGGACCATAGTTAAATTAAGTCTATTATTACTGTAAAAATATAAAAAATTGCTTTTAAGGTGAATTGACCGGGCATAGTAGCCTTCTTTAAGGCTCTATGTCCGGTCAATGGTCTTGCTTACTCTGCGGTAATTCCTTTTTCATCAAAGTACTTTTGTGCTCCAGGGTGAACGTCAATTCCTACACCATTCAGAGCTTTTTCTGCGCTAATTTGCTTGGCTTTTGCATGGGTAACTTGGTCAAGGTTCTCGAAAATAGACTTTGTTACATCATAAACAACTTGTTCTGATAGATCAGATTTTACTACAAGCATTGCTTGGACAGCAACAGTTGGAACAGCTGCGCCAAGTTTGTATGTTCCAGAAGGAACTTCATCCTTTGTATAGTAAGGATACTTTTCAATTAATGCATCAGCCTTATCTGCTTCAACAGGAACGATCACAACAGTTTCAGTTGCTGAAAGCTGTTCAACGGCAGCTGTTGGAGTACCAGCAGTAACGAATGCTGCGTCAATGTTTCCATCCTGAATTCCACTTACAGATTCATCAAAGCTAAGATCCTGTTTTTGGATATCATCTAATGTAATCCCATGTACTTCAAGAATTTGCTCTGCATTCGCAGCGGTACCTGAACCAGGTGCACCAATTGAAACCTTTTTCCCTTTTAAATCTTCTACAGATTTAATACCTGTTTTTTCTGTTGTAACAATTTGGATTGTTTCCGGGTAAAGTGTACCGATAGCTTGAATATTGTCAACCGCATTTCCTTCAAACATTAACTTCCCTTCGGATGCATAAGAAGCAATATCCGTTTGCGTGAAAGCAATTTCAGCCTTGTTATCTTTTAGAGACTGCATATTCTCTGCAGAGGCACCAGTTGTTTCAGCCGTCGTATCAATGCTTGTTCCATCCGTAACGATTTTAGCGAATGCTCCGCCTAGTGGATAGTATGTACCACCTGTTCCGCCTGTTAAGATACTCATAAACTTAGGTGTATCGTCTGTTGCTTTTTCATCTGTGTCAGTGTCTGTTCCACCTTCATCATTTCCGCCACCACATGCAGCAAGAAACATTGAGAGCGCCAACATTAAAACGGCAAATAATAGAAACTTTCTTTTTTTCATTACATAGCCCCCTTTTAGTCATAAAGATACTCCCTTATATTCTATCATACATATTAACAACTTTGTCAATTTAAACTATTGACTTTCGCCCTTGTACACTTCCCTAACGAAAATATATATATAAGAATAAAGTGAGCATCCTATTTCTATTTTGTATAAGGTATATGCTAAGATTTTTTACGTGAAACGTTTTAACAAAGGAAGGAGGTTTCTCTAATGGATTACCAAAAAGGCTCAATAGAAGAGTTGAGTTTATTCAGCTATGCTTTGGCAGAAGAAATGACCTTGCTAGTTTATACACCTGCATCCTTTTCTCCATTATATAAATATACACTCTTAATTGCTCAAGATGGGAAGGACTACTTCCAATTGGGCAGAATAGGCCGTGTCGTAGATGAGCTTCATGCAAATAATGAGATTGAAAATCTTATTATCGTTGGGATTCCCTATGCATCAGTTGAGGACCGAAGACGGAAATATCACCCTGAAGGTGCTCAACAGGAAGCCTATATTCGTTTTCTCGCCCACGAGCTTGTTCCTTTTCTAGACAAAGAATATCCTACCTTACAGATGGGGATGGGAAGAGCCCTAATCGGAGATTCCCTTGCCGCTACTGTTTCATTCATGGCTGCTCTAGAATATCCAAATACATTCGGCCGTGTAATACTTCAGTCTCCTTTTGTTGATGAAAACGTTCTGCAACAAACTAAAAAATTTAAGAAAGCAGAACTTCTAAACATTTATCATACAGTTGGAAACAAAGAAACTGAGGTAAAGACAACTGACAATAAAACGAAGGACTTCTTAACACCGAATCGAGAGCTCTCAAAACTGTTGCAAAATCAAGACGGCCTCTACCACTATCATGAGTTTGAAGGCGGTCATTTTTGGACACACTGGCAGCCAGATATAAAAAGCGCGTTAAAGAAAATGTTTTCAAAACAAATGGATTTTTCTATACTTTAAAAAATTTGTTATAATGGCAAAAAAAACCTCTATCACTTGCTCAATTGATAGTAGGTATTTATCCTAGAAAATGGAGGTTATGTGTATGAGATTTGGTGTCGTAATATTTCCATCAAAAGAAATACAAGACTTTGCAAATTCCTATAGAAAACGGTATGACTCAAATTATGCTTTAATTCCACCTCATTTAACAATCCGATCTTCGTTTGAGGCAACAGGATTAGGCATTCAGGATATCGCGAAAAAGATAGATAATATTGCAAAGGATTTCCAGCCCGTTTCTTTACGCATTTCAAAATTTAGTTCCTTTGCTCCTGTGAACAACGTCATTTACTTAAAAGTAGAACCTTCAGAAGAACTAGAAAAACTGCATAACGATTTAAAACTTAACTTTACTAGTGAGCAGGAGTATAGTTTTGTCCCTCACATTACTATAGCCCAAAACCTATCAGATGATGAACACTCTGATGTGTATGAATCTTTGCGTATGAATAAAGTTAGCTTTGAAGAGACCGCGGATCGCATACATTTACTTTATCAATTAGAGAATGGGTCTTGGACTGTTTACGAAACATTTCGCTTTGGAAAGGAATAAGGAAAAAATGGAAGTAAAAGTTGTTAACAATGAAAAAGAATTAGCTGATGCATTTGAGGTAAGAAAAAAAGTATTTGTTGACGAGCAGAAAGTCCCGGAGGAAGAAGAAATAGATCAATATGAAGAATCCGCTGCTCATTTTATTCTATATCAAAATGGAGAACCAGCTGGTGCCGGGCGTTTTCGCGTCGTGGATGGCCTCGGAAAGGTAGAGCGAATTTGCGTCCTAGCTTCACAGCGTGGGACAGGGGCTGGTAAAGCAATCATGAAAAAGATTGAGCAACATGCAAAATCAGAGGGGCTTGGAGCCTTGAAGTTAAATGCCCAAACCCACGCCATCCCTTTCTACAATAGCCTTGGATATGAAGTCATTTCAGATGAATTCCTCGATGCTGGCATCCCCCATAAAACAATGAAAAAGAAAATTTAACCAAGGACCCTGCAATAGGGTCCTTTTTACTTTGAATTACCCAGCTCTAGCGCCCTTGTGCAATTCTAACCTCGTAAACAATTTCCTGTTTTTTATTTCATCAAAATTCTGTTATGATAGAGTCTGTCTAATTTTTGTTTTAAAAAAGAGGGAATTCTATGAAGACCGCTTTCTATAAAAATAGTTTAATAAACCTTGATCAAATGAATCGAGAGGATTATCAACGACTTTATGAAGATGGTAAGAGAGGGTTAGTGTCCTGTTCAGCATGTGGGGAACAGGTTCGTTTATACCTTGGAATCAAAAGCCCCCCCACCTTCTACCATCATCTTGATAAATATTCGTCTTGTGAAGATTCTTTAGTAGAGCCTTCTTCAGATATAGATAAAGACCTATATGTTGAAAGGGACGGTTTCCGAATCCCTAAATCGCGTAACATTGTAACTGCAGAGCCTAAACCTTCCTATAAGACTGCGCAAGTACTAAAAATTCAACAACCTTTTAACAGACAGAAACCAAATTCACCTAAGCAATCAAATGGATATATGAAACAACTATATAATGCTGGAGTCCAATTTGATGAAAATCAGGCAAAGGCAGTAACTAGTATACAAGGACCATTGCTTATTCTTGCCGGTGCTGGGAGTGGCAAAACACGTGTCCTTACCGCTAGAACCGCTTATATGCTTGTCGAGCAAAATATTGCCCCTAATCGATTGATGCTTGTCACTTTCACAGCAAAAGCTGCAGCAGAGATGAAGAAACGACTTAGTGGTTACCCTAGTTTAAACTCTGGACAGATTAACAGCATCGTTTCTGGTACCTTCCATAGCATTTTTTATAAAATATTGCTCCATCATGAGCGTGAAAGGTGGTCTGGGGAACATCTTCTGAAAAAAGACTGGCAGCGTGAACAGATTGTAAAAGAAGCAGGCAGGAAATTGGGGCTTGATGATAGAGAATTTGCTTACGACATGGCCCTCCAACAAATCGGATTATGGAAAAATACTTTACAAACTCCAAAAGCTGTAAAGCCAGAAACTGCTTGGGAAGAAAAAGTCGCCTTGTTATATAAGGATTATGAAAAGGTTAAAGCCAAAAGCGGCTTGTTTGATTTTGATGATATGCTGATTGGTTGCTATCAGTTGTTTATAGACCAGCCTCAATTGCTTGAGCAATATCAAAACCGTTTTGATTATTTCCTTATAGACGAGTTTCAAGATATTAACAAGGTACAATATGAATTAATAAAAATGCTATCTTCACGCACCTATAATGTTTGTGCCGTTGGGGATGATGATCAATCCATTTACGCCTTCCGTGGCAGTGATCCTTCGTACCTTCTAAAATTTGAAAAAGAATTTCCGGGTACGAACATGGTCATTCTTAATCAGAATTATCGTTCTCCGCATGAAATTGTCGAAACGGCCAATACCATTATCTCTGCTAACCAACAACGGCACAAAAAAGAAATGAAGGCACAATATGCTCTCTCCGTACAACCAATGATTTTTTATCCTTATGACGAAGAAGAAGAAGCAACCATGATTTTAACGGATATTCAGGAGAAAATTGCGAAAGGAGCAAAGCCTGAGGACTTTGCTATCCTTTTTCGGACCAATACGGCAAGTAGAGCGATGTTTGAGCGACTTGCAGCATCTAGTCTGCCCTTTAAAATGGATCAAGACCTAGAGTCCTTCTATGATCGTTTTATGGTAAGGGGAGTCTTATCTTTTTTCCGGCTAAGCCTAAATGAAGATGATTCGGAGGCAATCAAAAATATTCTTCCATCCCTTTTCTTAAAACAGTCTGTTTTCAGAGATTTACAAGCGGAGAGTATTTTAAAAGATTGTTCCATGCTTGAAGCACTATCCCATGTTAAAACAGGGTTTGCCTTTCAGGAGCAAAAATTGAAGAAACTTGTCAATATCGTACGCACGTTATCCTCTACTCCCCCTCTTATTGCCATAGAAAAGGTTGAAAAAGAGCTTGGATTCCAAGACTTTATTAAAAAACGTGGGAATGAAGGGAACAAACTGGAGAAGGGGTCAGATGATCTACGCGACCTTAAAGTTGCTGCTCGTCCCTTTACGACTATCGCAGAGTTAATTGAACATGCAGACCATATGAGTGCAATGAATCGTGAAATAAAAGCTCTCGGAAAGAAAATGGAAAGTGCGATTATTTTAAGTACGATTCACCGTTCGAAAGGGCTTGAATATCAAAATGTATATGTACTTGGATCTGTCGATGGCAGTATCCCGCATGATTTTGCCTTAGATTCTTATCGTAACGGTGACCCACAACCATTAGAAGAAGAACGTCGTCTTTTGTATGTTGCGGTGACACGAGCAATGGAGCGGCTCTATCTTTCTGTCCCACAGTATAGACGTGGCAGAAAAGCCAACCCCTCTCGGTTTTTATCATTATTGAAAAAAGAGCAGACTAAAGATTAAGAGCTTATCAAAACAGGACCCTTCGATTAATCAGGGTCCTGTTTTATCTTACTTTTTTTTATTCAGCATTTTTGAAATTTGGTTCATATCTAGCTGTTTTCCGTCCTTAACAATGGATTCAACGATTTTTTCTTCCATTTCTCTTGATACTGGTTTATTAGCAATTTGCGATACTCTACGGATTACGCCACGAACAGTCTGCTCATCTTTAAAGTTCGCATTCTGGAGAGAATTTGCTAAATCAAGGATATCCTTCATGTTTACACCTGTTTTCTTTTCAATGCCTTTAAAGAATTGGTTATCCATTTAAAATCACGCCCCTTTTTGAACTACTCTTATTCTATGAGAGAGGCGTAAATTGGTGAAAAAAAAAGAGCTAAAATGGACAGCCGCGTCCTGATAGCTCTTTTCGAAATTTCATCATCTTTTTATCTGTTTTTCGATTGATTAGATGCCATTCAATGATCTAATCGATGTTTTAGCGATTCACAGGTTCTAAGATTAACTTCCCCGTCGTCTTTCTCCCTTGCAGCAATGTATGTACCTCTCTCGCTTGCTCAAGAGGGAAAGTACCGCCTATCGTCAGCTTCAACTTGCCTTCAATAACGTATTGGAAAATTTCCTGAATGCTTGGCAGCAAAATCTCAGGTCTTCTCATAATTTGAGGAAGGAAAAATCCGATTACTGACTGATTTCTCGCCATTAAAGCAGCTGGATTAAAATTGCTTTGCTCTCCACTTGCAACGCCAAAGACAACAAGTCTTCCAAATGGCGCTAAACATTTTAGCGTTTTGTAGAAGACATCTCCTCCAGCCATTTCTAAAGCAACATCGACACCTTTTTTCCCCGTTGCTTCACGGACCTGCTGTTCCCAGCCTTCTTCTGTATAATTAATTAACACATCTGCACCCATTTCACGAGCAAGTTCTAATTTTTCGGCCGTACTTGCAGTAGCAATTACCTTCCCAGCACCAAAGATTTTTGCAAGCTGTACGGCAATCGTGCCAACTCCACCTGCTGCAGCATGAACAAGAACCGTTTCTCCTTTTTCAAGTCTTCCCATTGTCTTTAAGACATGATAGGCACTTAATCCTTGCAAAGGCAAAGCAGCTGCCGTGCTATAGTCAACCTGGTCTGGTAAAGGGATTAAACCTCTTTCATCAGCAAGCGCATATTCCGCATAGCCCCCAGATTCTAGCAAAGTTACGACCCTTGTACCAGGAGTGACACTTGTTACCTCTTCGCCCACTTCAACGACAACCCCAGCAACTTCTGCTCCTGGAATATATGGAAGTGGAGTTGGCACTACATACTGTCCTTCACGTCTTGCTGTATCAGCATAGTTCACCCCAACTGCATGAACTTCAATGACAACATTTCGACCAGTTGCAACTGGTCTTTCTACATCGATTGTATTTAAAACCTCTGGACCGCCATATTCCTTAAATTGTATTGCCTTCATCAAAAATCTCCCCCAACTATTTTCCTGTAAATACAGGCCTTCTTTTCTCTTTAAATGCTGCTACCCCTTCCTGATGATCTTCGGTCGCAATCATCATTGTTTGGGTAATTCTTTCTTGTTCTAACATTTCATCAAGTGTAGCTGTAAGCGAGTGATCAACTAGCTTCTTCATCATTCCATACGCACGACCTGGACCAAATGCTAGATTAGTAGCAAGTTTCAACGTTTCTTCCCGTAATTTATCAGCAGGAACTAGTTCATTGATAACTCCTAGCTGGTACATCCGCTCGGCAGAAATCGGTTCTCCACTGAAAAAGAACTGTTTTGCCAAATGGGGACCTACTAGGCGCGGTAAGAAGTAAGCTCCGCCTCCGTCAGAAATTAGTCCAACTTTGGAGAAACTGAGTGCAAACTTACTATCATCAGCTGCAATGATTAGATCGCATGCAAGAGCTAAGTTAAAGCCTGCTCCCGCAGCAAAGCCATGTACAGCAGCAATGATTGGCTTCTCAGTATTCCGCATCGTTAAAATTAACTCATTCAACCGCCCAATATGGTCATAAGCATGTGTAGCGGTTCTGTCACCCATTGTCTTCACATCTCCACCCGCACTAAATGATCTCCCCGCTCCAGAAAGAACAATAACCTTCACCTCTGGGTCAGTTTGCGCTTCTTTCATTGAGTTTGTCAGACCAAGTATCATATCTGGGCTGAAAGCATTTAGGCTCTCCGGACGGTTTAACGTTAAAGAAAGAACTGAATTTTCCTTGCTAATTAATAAATCTTCTCTACTCATGGTCATTTCCCCTTTATTTTTTATTTACTGATTTAACGCGGCTGTTGATTTCCACTCCAGGCACGAGCGGTTCGCGGGCAGTCCGGAAGCCCCCTCGTCGCTTCGCTCCTGCGGGGTTAATTGGTCCTTCACGCGGATCAATTCAACCTAGGTCTCCCTTGACCTTGCACTCCCGCAGGACACTGAATCACATCCCTGAATACGCCCACGCACGAGAAAATGTGTAGTTCATTTTCGAGGAGTCTTCGTGCCTTCCGCTCCAATCAACCGTGTGAAAAATTCAAGAATGTACATTACAACAGCTCTTTATTTTATTAACCAGCCGCCATCTGCTAGTACATCTGAACCAGTCATATAGGAAGCTTCGCTTGAAGCAATAAATGCAATGATATTGGCTATTTCTTCTACTTTTCCAACTCTTTTGAGGGCAGTATTACGCTCAATAGCTTTCACAAACTTATCATTTTGTAGACCTCTTTCCGTTAGCGGAGTCTCAATAAAGCCTGGGGATACAGAATTCACTCTAATCCCGTATTGTGCAAATTCAAGGGCTAGAGATTTTGTTAAATTGATTACCCCTGCTTTAGCTGAGCTATAGTGAGGGATTTGTGCCCCTGCTTGATGCCCTGATAGTGAGGCAACATTTACAATAGCTCTATTATCGTTACCTCTTGTTCGGCCCGCTCCTTTGGCCATCAAGCCTCCTAAAACCTTCGCTGTAAGAAAAACGCTCTTCAGGTTTACAGACTGAACATGGTCCCAGTCCTTAACATTCATATCTAGAATCTTTCCTTGACTCGATACGCCAGCATTATTGATTAAAATATGAAAATCACCATATTGTTGCTCTATATACTGGGCAAGCTCAACTAAGTCCTCTTCATCCGTCACATCAGCAGGAAAAATCTCAGCAGCTGGAATCTTCATTGTTTGATTAATTTCCCTTGCGGCTGCCTCTAACTTTGACCTGGTCCGCCCAACAAGAATTACCTTTGCTCCCTCACTAGCAAGCCGAGCAGCTGCTGCTTTCCCAATTCCGCTCCCCGCCCCAGTAATCACTGCAACGCAATCTGCAAATCTAGCCATCTCTTTCCCCACCTCTTTTTCTAGTTATTTGTTTTTAACTTCTACACCCTTATCGGAGGACACTACTTTTCCATCTTTGAGAATTGGAACAAGGTTAATTGCCCCTTTTTCAGCAGCCAATTGCAAGTCACTCTCACCCTCATGTCGGGTAAACATGCGACCAACTAAAGAATTAGCTAAAGTTTGCTTTGAGTCTTCAGCCCTACCTTGATAAAACATCAATGCAGCTAGGGCTGAATCGGTTAATTCGTACTCTTCTCGTTTATCACCTGCGAGACAATGAATGAAATGACCTGCCCCATAAAAATCCTCTAGGCTGAATCCAGTAGAATTTCCGGAACAAACGACAACAATTGTCTCAGCATCTTTTTCCAACTGAATTGCATTTGCAACATATGGATTATTCACCAACGAAGCAATAAAAACTTTCGTTGCACCAGCTGACTTTCGAAGTGCCACTGTTCCATTTGTTGTAGATAGAATCAAGGTTTTATTTTCAATCATCTTGCCAATAAGCGTTGGACTTGGGTAAACAAAACCATCAATTGGTCTTGCTTCAAATTCACCTGCGATAACACAATCACTAGCCGGAATGGTTTTTGCTACTTCCAATGCTTCCACGCTGTTCATAACGGGAATCACTTCTTTTGCCCCATTATGGAGCGCAGAAGTGATTGTTGTCGTAGCAAGCAATACATCCAGAACTACTGCAATTTTATTCCCTGTTTCAATTTTCTCTTCGTTCAATTCCTCCTTCTTAAGGAGAAGGTGTACTTTTTGCATTTCTGCACCTCTTGTTATATTATTCTTGTCGCTAATCTAGCAAACTACCTTTTAAAAGTTGTTTTTACGTGGATGTTGATTTCCGCTTCAATCAACTTAAGTTAAATTAACCTTATCCTTTAACCAAGCCTAATTTCTCACATAATCTATTTACTAAAAGCTACATGTGTACCGTACATAATCAAGTTCCGGACGGTTTCGTCGAAGTTTGCGAACCTTGTATCATTCGTTTGGCCTTTTTTATATCGGTAGTAAATTTGCTGAAGAATGACCGCAAGTTTAAAGTAAGCAAACGTTAAATAAAAGTTGATATTCGTCACATCTCGTCCGCTCTTTCTTGCATACCTTTCAACAAATTCATTCCTTGACAAAAATCCAGGATAAACCGTTACAGAAGGTTTACTAAAGCCCTTTTTCAACATATCTGGGTCATCAGCTTGTAACCAATAGCCAAGAGCTACTCCCAAATCCGCAAGTGGATCTCCAACAGTAGTCATTTCCCAATCGAACAAACCAACCATTTCGGTTAATTCGGGGTTAAACATGGCATTGTTCAATTTATAATCATAATGAATAATGGCTGCTTCGTGTTTCTTCGGACTGTGCTTGGCTAACCACTCGGTTAAGATATCTGCTTCTTTTATATCATCCGTTTTTGCTCGTTCATAACGACCAATCCATCCATGGACCTGTCTTTCCATAAACCCTTCAGGTTTTGAAATTTCCCCAAGCTTTGTTTTTCGGTAATCAATCGAATGGAGTTCTGCTAACCGATCTACCATTATCTCGGATACCCTCCTGCAGTTTTCCTCGGTAGGGTTAATCGACTCTGGAAAAGATGTATCTAAGACAACTCCATGTTTTCGTTCCATAATTTGAAACGGGCTACCTACGACTGAAAGGTCATCTGAAAATAAAATAGGATTTGGTGCTGGAGAAAACAGTGAGTGAATCTCCGAAATGATTTTATGTTCTCTTTCCATGTCATGTGCTTTTGGGGCAACGGGTCCTAACGGAGGTCTCCTAAGGACAGCCTCCCAATCCCCTATTTGTAATTGATAAGTTAGATTTGAGTGCCCTGCAGAAAATTGTCTTATCTCAAGTCTCTCGTATGGGAGCCCATCAATATTTTTCCTTAAAAACCACTCAAGAGTTGTGACATCTAATTCTTCCCCTTGTCGTACTGGAATTGTATCTTCACCCATTTTTTGACGCATCTAATCTCCCCTCTCAAACAATTTAAGGAATATTCAGTCTCTTAAAGGCTGATGAAGTGCTGAGTTAATTGATTTCTTATCTCTTGAGGTATCTCAGTACTTCTCTGCAGTTCAAAATCAAAATAGACCATGACGGCGTTTCCTTTTGCGATAGTTTCTCCAGTCTGACTACAGTTAATTTCATGCATGAGCTCGAAACTTTTCGTGCCCACTTTTGATACATATGTTTTGATTGTAAGAACTTGATTAAAAAAGCCTTGATTAATAAAGTCAAGCTTTGTTGAAGCAAGAATAAAGTTCCAACATTCAACATTCATGTCAAAACCAAGTGATTCAATAAACCTAATTCGTGCTTCTTCAAGGTAAATAAAATAGCTTGTATTATTGACGTGACCTAAAGCATCTGTCTCCCCAAATCTGACGGTTACATGTATTTCTTCCACCCAGTACGAACCTCCTCCCACATATACCGACCTGTAATACTGACCAGTTGGTATGTTAAAGGTGTAAATAAGCGGAAGAACCTTTTTCTCCCGACTTATTTGTTTTACTTAGCTACACCATTTAAAATCATATCCACAAAAATATCTGATACTTCCTTGGCACTCTTACTTCCTTCAGGCTTGAACCACTGATAACTCCAGTTCGTAACCCCCAGTACTCCTAATGCAATAATAGGTGCATTCAAATGCTCCTTAAATTCCCCATTATCAATGCCTTCTCTAATCAACTGTTCAATATTAATCCTAAATTGATCGCGGATTGGAATGATTTTTTCAAGATGCTCAGGTTTTAAATTTTTCATTTCGCGAAAGAAGATTTTAGCACTAGGACCTTGATTATCAATATTCCCGATAAGCATGTATACAATTTCGGCTAACTTCTCCTTACAATTGTTATGCTCGCTATAAAGAATTTTTTCTTGGGCCTCCACAAGGTTTTTAATATATTTAATGTGGATGTCCATGAGCAGTTCTTCCTTGCTTGAAAAGTAGTAGTAATACGTGCCCTTTGTGACCCCTAAAGAGTCAACAATATCCTGTATGGATGTTTCAGTAAAACCTTTTTTCTCAAAAAGGCGAATGCTTTGTTCTGTTATTTTTTCTTTCACTCTACACAGCCTCACAATCTTCCTGTTTTTATGAAAAAATTATACCACAACAGCATTCGCCTTAGCCTACGTTATCACTCCAGGAATGTTTAATTCTAGATTAAAACCAAATATATTTGCTAATGACCTTAAGAGATCTTCCGTTTATGCTAATTGTTACTTTTAACTTCATCTCTTAAAGCTCTACGCAGGATTTTCCCTACAGCCGTTTTTGGAAGTTCGTTACGGAATTCAACAATAGACGGAACCCTATATGCTGCCATATTTTCTTTGCAATAGTTAATCATTTCTTCTTCAGTTGTAGCTTTCCCCGCCTTTTGCACAATCACAGCTTTAACTGTTTCCCCACGATAAGGGTCTGGGACACCAATGACAACCGCTTCCTGCACCGCAGGATGTTCATAGAGAACCTCCTCAACATCACGTGGATAGATATTGTACCCACTGGCAATGATCATATCCTTTTTCCTATCAACGATATAAAGATACCCGTCCTCATCTACTCTCCCAATATCACCTGTGTAGAGCCAGCCATTCTTCAAGGTCGCAGCCGTTTCTTCAGGCATATTCCAATACCCTTTCATAACTTGAGGTCCCTTAATAATGATTTCGCCAAGTTCTCCTACAGGGACTTCCTTTTCACCATCAGCAAGATCTACAACTTTGTAATCTGTAGACGGTACGCCTATCCCGACACTACCTGGTTTCCTATCTGCAAAATGTGGATTACAATGTGTCGTTGGGGAAGCTTCAGATAAACCATAACCTTCTAGAATTTTAGAGCCAGTCTTCCCTTCAAATTCCCTCAACAACTCAACAGGCATTGGTGCGCTCCCACTATTACATGTTCTAATACTATCAATCCCATACTTTTCTGCATTTGGATGATTCGTAATCGCTACATACATCGTTGGAACACCTGGGAAAATACTAGGTTGCTCTTGTTTAATTGTATTAAGCACTTCTTCAAGTTCAAATCTTGGTAGCATGATTGATTCAGAAGCGGTAAACACTGATAGATTCATGCAGGACGTCATCCCAAATACATGGAATAGAGGAATAACGGTCAGGATTTTTTCCTGAGCAAAATTCATTTCATCTTTAAAAAACTCGTAGCATTGGGAAACATTTGCGTATATATTTCGGTGCGTCAACATCGCCCCTTTAGAACGTCCTGTTGTTCCTCCTGTATATTGAAGGATGGCAACATCATGCTCTGGCTCAATTTTCACAGGGGTAAATGATTGTGAAGCACTAGCCATGAAACTTTCAAATGTATAATCAGACCCAAAGCTTTGTCCAGAAGGTTGTAAACTTACCACAATAACATTCTTTACTTTGGTATTTTCTTGAACATTTTTCACTTTAGGATAAAGTGCATCTAACACAATGATTGTTTCTGTACCAGAATCATTTAAAATATGATCGAGTTCACGTTCAACAAGCATCGGATTGATTTGGGTAACAATTCCGCCAGCAGAAAGAATACCATAATAGCTAATAACATATTGAGGACAATTTGGCAGCATGATTGCTACCCGATCTCCTTTTTGAACACCATTCGATTGGAGGGCAGCAGCAAACCCTAAAACACCGCCTTGAAGTTCGCGGTAAGTCAACTTCCTACCGAAAAAGGATAGTGCTTTATTATCTGGGTATTTTGCCACCGTTTCTCCAAGCATATCAGGAAGAGACTTTTTTGGAATCTCCAGGTCCTTTGCAACCGTTTCAGGGTAAAGATCTAGCCATTTCTTTCTTTCGCTCATATTCCTACCTCCCAATTTCAATGATTCAAAACCTATAGACCCATAAATAGGCCACCCTATAACCACTTTCAATTTTGAACACGCTTTCATTTCAAACAAAAGCACTCCGCAAACTTCTCCTAACCCACCTTAACTAACCAGTTAGTATGCATATATAGATATAAGTATACTTGATTCTCTAAAATATTCAACCTTGATTCTAAAAATTCTAAAAATTAAAACGAGGATATTTGCTTAGTGGTAAACGGTTGAGAATTTCATTTAGGTCTATTTTTATCAATTTTTAACAAAAAAAAGAAACCGTCCCATTTGAACGGTTTCTTCAATACTTCTGATTATTAATAGAAGCTAGCACCTACGATAATCAACAAGATAAACAATACTACGATCAACACAAAAGTTGATCCACCGTAATAGCCGCCACCACCGTAGCCGTAGCCTCCAAAGCCGCAACCGAAGCCCATTTAGTATCACCTCACTTTTATCAAGTTCACTACTAGCATATGTGAAATGAATAAAAGTGTATGGGCGAGCTCCATGCTTAGAAGCCTTTCACATTAATTTTTCAGCCTTTAGGTTTAAATAATAATGCCCCTATAAATCCAAAAACTACAGCAGCAGAAATTCCCGAACTAGTGATTTCAAACATTCCAGTCAATACGCCTACTAACCCATGCTGATCAGCCTCCTGTAATGCACCATTCACTAAGGAGTTCCCAAAGCTAGTTATTGGAATGGTTGCCCCTGCACCAGCAAAATCAATAAGTGGGTCATATATCCCGAAGCCTCCAAGAATGGCTCCGATTACAACAAGCGTGCTCATTGTATGACCCGGTGTTAGTTTTAATACATCAAACATAATTTGCCCAATTACACAAATTAGGCCACCAATAACAAAGGCCCAGAAAAACATTGCAAGCATAACTTGATCCCCTCCTTACAGTAAAAAGAAATGTTGGACTTATGGATGTACTTCGATAGATACCGCATGAGCAATACAAGGAATGCTTTCCTTTTGCTGAAAACTGAGTGGTGAAAGGAGTGCACCCGTCGCAACAAGGAGAATACGTTGATACTTACCTCTCTTCATCTCATTAAAGAGATGACCATATAGTACTGCCGCAGAGCAACCTGCCCCGCTGCCACCAGCTTGTACTTTTTGATCTTCTTGATAGATCATCAGTCCGCAATCCTTGAATTTTTCGCTATCAATTTGCAGCCCTTCTTTTTGTAAAAGTTCAAGTGCAATTGGACTTCCTATTTTAGCCAAATCGCCAGTAATAATGAGGTCATAATAGGACGGATCAAGCTGTAAATCATTAAAATGGGCAATAATCGTATCAGCTGCAGCAGGGGCCATCGCTCCGCCCATATTAAATGGATCAGAGATTCCTAGATCAACCACTTTGCCAATTGTTGCTGAGGTAGTAACCAACTTTCCGGCCTTCTCATTTGTATCTGTTAATACTGCTGCCCCTGCTCCTGTAACCGTCCATTGAGCGGTAGGAGGCTTTTGGCTTCCATATTCTGTTGGGTACCGAAACTGCTTTTCAATTGCAGCGTTATGACTTGATGCAGCTGTAACCACCTTCTTGGCGCCTTGATTATTAATAAGAAAGGAGGCTAACGCAAGACCCTCCATCGAAGTCGAACAAGCTCCAAACAATCCGAAGTATGGAATCCCTAATGTTCTAGCAGCAAAACTCGAAGGCGTGATTTGATTAACTAAGTCTCCAGCTAACATAAAATTGATATCTTCTTTTTTTACTTCTCCTTTTTGAATTGCTGTCTCAATTGCCTCTTCTAAAAGAAGCGTATGAGCCTTCTCGTACGAGTCCTTTCCCATCCATAAATCATCATGAAGAATATCAAAATCAGAGGCTAGCCTTCCTCTTGCCTCAAACGGCCCCCCCACTGCAGCAGAGGACGCAATCACTGGCCGGTTTGGAAATACCCAGGATTGCTTACCTTTCAACATATTGTCGGCCTCCCCTCAAAATTTCTCGCCATTTTTTCGTTCCAATCAGCATTTTTATATTACCCCCCAGATATGTAATAACGTTTTAATAAGGGCAACAACAAAGGCTGAAAATACCCCAAATAAAATGACAGATCCAGCGAGCTTGAACATATTTCCGCCGACACCAAGAACAAAACCTTCTGTTCGATGTTCAATTGCAGCGGAAATGACAGAGTTGCCAAACCCAGTAATTGGTACTGCACTCCCTGCCCCAGCGAATTGACCAATTTTATCGTAAACACCAAATCCAGTTAGAAGCATCGCAAAGAAAATCATCGTAGCTACTGTTGGATTCCCTGCCGTTTGTTCAGTGAAATGGAAAAAGTAGATATAAAAATAAGTAACTGCCTGTCCAACTAAGCAAATCGTACCGCCCACTAGAAAGGCTTTTACACAGTTTTTTACGACTGGCCTTTTAGCTTCATGCTTTTGCTCAATTTTTTCATAGCGCTTTTGTTCAGGGCTCTTTTGTTTAGCCATGCTCCCCCCTCCTTTCTATGTTCGCTCTTTTTTAAATTTGATTATTTTTTTTAATCGTTCTTCTGCATCTTTAGTTGAGTAGTCTTTGTCCTTCATCCTATCCTTTAACTCAATTGCTTCGATAAAGATTTTAAAATCACTAGAGACGACAAAATTTTCTTTTGGATAGTTCTTTTCTAGTTTTTTGTTAATTTCTTCCTCAATTTTTTTCATATGATAGCGTTGCATATGCTTAACCTTGTAGGCAACAAGTATTTCTTCTTCCCCTTTAATCACTGCTACATCATAAATTGCTGGAACCGATTGAACATCCTTTTTTACTTTTTCAGCAACATCGTGCTCATTTTTTTTGACTGCGGTTGCCTCTGGGTTTACTGATTGAATCATCGACTTTCTACTCTCAGCAGATGTTTTATCCCCTCCTTGGTTACATCCAGATAATAAACTCCCGATGATTAATACTAATAAACCATAAACAATGATTGGCTTTTGATTCATATTCATTCCCTCACAATTACTACAAATGTTTTTGATGTAGATATATTTTTTACTACATCCTTAATAATTATGATTATAATTAGCCTGAGAACTTTCCAAATTACCCCATAAGGGTTGTTTTTGCTATTTTGAGCCAAATTAAAAGCTGCCTCTTTATCGAGACAGCTTTCTTCTTCCAATTGGTTGTTTTCTTTTGGAGGCCCCACAACCACACGTTTTCTTCCGCTTTGGTCTACTTAGGGCTAGTAGCTTTTCTCCCTGATTTTTCATATAAAATCTCCTTTAGGTCCTTTCAATTATATATAAGAAAAGAAATAATTGGTTGTTTATTCGCCTAACCATTTACTTATCACCGTTTCAATCATACTCGCAATGGCAGCGATGGCGAGTATTAAGGTAATAGGGGTGAAAAACGCAGAAAAAAACGTATGCCCAGCAACAAGAATCGCACTTACCCAAATGCCGGTACACCAATAACAACTAAGCATTTCTCCTATCCATTTCCTAATTCCTTTTGGTTTTACAACAAGAAAGACCTCACCTTCCTCCATCACCTCATCAAAAAAAGGAGAACGAATAAATTCTGTAATTTTATCAAAAACGATAAGCCTTGTTAGCCGAAAAGAGGCTAAACTTATGATTAAAATCGCCGCTAAACTAAAACCCCCAAACATATTTTCACTCCTTTGTAAACCGTGCATAGATTAAACTGTAACCAAAGTTGGGAGGGATATTTTTTGTCAACTAGGAAAATAAAGCACAAACCAGTCTTATATATCAGCCAGCCAATTACGCAATTTCCGGATATCATGATGCAAGAGCGCTACTCCACTCGAGATGAATTATACAGAAAGCAGGTTAAGTCTTCAAATGAGATTGCAGATGCAAAAAAAGTGGTTAATGAACATCAAATAAAAACAGAGTATCGAGACAGGGAAATCGTTAACAAGACTGATGAAGTGATTCCTGTAGCGGACGAAGTAGAATCTACTTCAAACCCTTTTGATACAAAAAGAAAAAGACATTATTCACTTAAAAGAGTTAAACATTTTAGGGAAATGGCCGTTAGTGAGAAGTTAATTTATTTAGAGAATTTCCCTGAACAACTCGGGCCAATATTCTGTTTATACTTTACTGAAACAACAACTTATACGGGAATTCTTTTAAATAATTTCGAAGAAAAAATTGAAATTCAGCTTCCTAACAATTCACAAGCCACCATTATGATAGAAGAATTGCAGGATATAAGAATGCTCGGATTCCATTAATACATTCAATAACCTAGCTCATGGGCTAGGTTTTTTTATTGGATAGAAAATCCCCCTACTAAGACATAGGGGGAATCCTTCGTGGCTACATTAACATTAATTTAGCAAAGGTCAAGATTTACATCTTCAATACACTGAATAGCGCAGAAGCAAGAGAGGTCAACAGTTACACAATCGTTTGTTGCCTCAAAATCTTCAACCTTACATACTTTGTTAAAGTCAATGCAGCACTTCTCATCAGAAAGGTCAACTGGATGATCTTTGTGATCTAGTGGCTTTAACACCCTTAGTGTTGCACAGCAGTTATCAAATACCTCTTCAACCCTGAAGTAAATGGATACGCATGCATCGCCGCACCCTTTAAAGAAAGCATGAAACGGTGATCCATCAGCATTTTTCAGAACAAACACGCGTGTGTTGACTCTGTCTTTCATATTCGGGCGAATGGCGCCAAGTGGCTCCATAAAGCAGTTTGATCCGCAACCACAATCATCTTGAACATTATCTTGGATATCTAAAATCGCACGGACTACATCACATACACAGCCGCTAGTTGAGTGTCCGGTCTTTTTTCCACAACCCATAATTTTTGGCCTCCTTTTCTTTATTGGATGTTTACACTATAAGATATTTAAGAAAGGGCATTTGGGTGTCGGACAAAAGCCCTTTTTCACTAAAATTAGGCTGTAATTTTAAAAAGTTCTTGGTGAAAGGAAAACCAGGCTGCAATATTCCTGTTAACAGCCTGGTTTCTAATACCAACAATTAGTATCTGTCTTTGTCAGATTCTGCTGATTCAATATCGCCTGAACTACTTAGGATTGGCAGTTGTAAACCAGCATTGATTGCAGGGAGAGCAATTGCTACTTTAGGAGCAAATTGAATTGGAAGGACGAATGCACCACGTTTTGCATTGACGATTTGTTTGACATCACCGCTGTTGTCTGCTTTTACCTCTGCCTTTTGGGGTTGATTTAGTCCTGTGTTTTTTACTTTTTTATCGTCGTCACTGCGTACACTGCGAACGCCTCTAGTGTTCCCCCATTTGTTTTCTAACATCTATAACACACTCCTTTACAATTTTTTATTCGTGCAATTCGGTAAACGAACGAGCCATTACAATGGGAAGTCATTTATTCGGCATCAACATCGTCTGAATCCTTAGGATCAGGAAGTTCAAGTTTAAAAAGGGTACGGTCATTAAATGTTAACTTCACATTCCCCCGCAGATTCCCCTCAACTTTAGGGAGAAACCTCTTATTTTGAAGAAATTGTCCTATTAGCGGCAAACCCTTCTGGAGCTCTTTAAGGTTTTTCATGACACTTTCTGCAATACTGTCATTGATCGCATCCATTATTTTCTGCATATCTTCTTCATTTAACTTGTAGTCTCCACTTAAAGGATACTCCTTCCCATTGATAAATACAGTTGGGACAGCAACAGTGATATCTTGACTGTCTTCACTCATTCATCTTCACCTCCTTTGCACTTACTACAGTATATAGGGATAGTGACCAAGCTGTTTCCGCTAATATCTTGGTTCAATCGCACATTTTTAGACATTAAGCCTCTAAACAAAAAAAACGTTAGGCAAAATGCCTAACGGATTGAGTAAATTACATGATATGGAACCCTGAATCAACATGGATGTTTTCACCGGTGATTCCACGCGATAAGTCACTGAAAAGGAATACGGCCGTATCACCGACCTCTTCAGGTGTTGTGTTTCTACGTAAAGGTGCTTTTTCTTCAATTTCGTTTAAGATTACATTAAAATCGCTCACGCCTTTTGCTGACAACGTACGGATTGGGCCAGCTGAGATTGAATTTACTCGAATATTCTCTTTGCCCAAGTCACTAGCTAAGTAGCGAACACTTGCATCCAAGGAAGCTTTCGCGACTCCCATGACATTGTAATTCTGGATTGCACGTTCTCCTCCTATATAGGTGAGGGTCACGATACTTCCCCCATCGACCATCAGCTTCTTTGCTTCTTTGGCAACAGCTGTTAAGGAATAAGAACTGATATTATGTGCGAGTAAAAATCCATCGCGAGTAACATTTAAATAGTCTCCATTTAATTCATCCTTATTTGCAAACGCGATACAATGCGCAACGCCCTGAATCTTGCCTACTGATTCTTTGATTACACTAAAACATGTTGCAATATCTTCATCCTTTGTCACATCACACGGGAGCACAAGATAGTTTTCATCTAAGGAAGCTGCAAGCTCCCTAACACTTTTTTCTAACCTCTCCCCTGCAAATGTAAAAATAAGATTTGCCCCGGCTCCGTGAAGAGAACGAGCAATTCCCCATGCAATACTTCGTTTATTGGCTACACCCATTACGACAAATGTTTTTCCTTCTAAAGAAAAGGTCATTGGTAATCCTCCTGTTAATACAAGTCATTAGTACCTAGTACTAATATTACAACATATCTAGTTCTTTGAAAAGGGAAAGAGCCAAAGTAGTGGATTGAACCGTGGTTTGTGCCTTGTACTATTGGTGTTTATAGGCAGAACCTTAGATTGCATCGTTAAAATTGGCGTTTGTAGATAGACTGATGAATTATGTAGATTAAAATCTATTTTGTGTAGATAGACGTTAAAGTATGTAGATAGAACCTGATTTATGTAGGTACACCATTAAAATTTGTAGATAGTCCCACTTTTTTTAAAAACAACTCTTAAAAAATAACCCCGCGCAAAATGAAAGGCGGGGTAAAAAGGAAAGGAGGCTATCTAGAATATTTCCAAATGACTAGCTCAAGCTCCATTTTCAACTCTTCTACATATTCATTTGATCCTGTCACGATCAACCGATCATTTAGACGCAGCTCAGTATCCCCGTGGGGGACAATTGAATCATTCCCTCTCAGAATTCGAACAAAGATGACATCTCCTGTAAACGGAAATCTTCTAAGTGTCATGCCGTCAAACTGATCATTCAACATTTTAATTTCATGTAGAGACGATTCTTGATTGGTGAGAATGTTCAGGATACCAGGCGATTCAATTAGAGCACGCAATAGAGTCGTTGTCGACATTAGGACAGAGAATACCTCAATATCCTGTTGTTTAAGACTAGATTCCAACTCTGGATTTTCAATCCGAGCAATCACCCGTCCAGGACCTTGTTCTCGTGCTGCCCGGGCGATTAAAGCATTCGTATTTTCATTCCCAGTTGAAATAACAATAATATCTGCACTGTAAATATCCTGTTGCTCTAGAGTTTCCGGCGAATAATCTTCTACCTCAATGATATCAAATAGCGAGCTTGATACTTTATTTTCTGCTTTTTCTTGTTTCGTATGATATAAAACCGGCTCATATAAAGAAGAAAGTCCCCTAGTGACGGATAGCGTCATTTGGTTTGCTCCAATTAAAGCTACTTTTAACTTTCTATCCTTACTAGCTGTTTGTGGGAATAGTTTCTTAAAAACAATTGGTGTTAATACACACGATATAACTGCGACAAGGATTAAAGTCCCGCTCATTTCAGGCGTGATGACTTCCATCCTTTCCCCAATCGTTGCGGCTGCAATTACTAGCGACAGCGTTGAGGTTAACAAAAATCCTGAAGCAATTACAGTCTTTGTATCGTACCACTTTCGTAAAATATATACTGGTACTAATTTTGACAGCAATAAAGCAATTAACAAGAGTGGAATCAGCAAAAGTAATTTGGGGTCACTTAATAATGACCATATATCGAGACCTACTCCAATCATGACAAAAAAGATTGGGATTAGAAATCCATATCCAAAAGAATCTAGCTTATGAATTAATTCTTGATCAGGCGCTAACAACGAAACGAGCACCCCTGCAAGAAACGCTCCAAGAATGTTTTCTGCACCTACTGTTTCGGAAATTGCAACGAGAACGATTAACAAAGTAAATACGGCCCTTGTTCCTATTTGGGTGGTTCCTGTGGATAGTGCTGAGACAAATTTACGGCTTTTGAATCGATTGCCTACAAAATACAGGACAACTCCTGCTGCGAACAATAGAAGTAGGAGCCAAGTATTTCCTCCCTCCATATCATATATGGATACAAATACAGCCAAGAGAATCATCGTAACCAGATCCGCAATGACCGCCACTAGTAGGATAATTTGACCAATGTTTGTCTTCATCAAATGCGCTTCTTTTAATGTAGGTACGACAACACCTAATGAAATCGTTGAGATAATCAAAGTCATTAAAAAGACATTATCGATAAAACCAGTCAAGACAAATAAGTAAGATAAGCCTAATGAAGCGATAAAGATTCCTACAAAAATAATACTAGAAATCATAAAGGCATTCGGTTCACTAGGTTGAACGGATGCTTTCTTTCCTTTTTGTTTTTTTACTTTAAAAGCACTAAAGTCTATTTCTAGTCCACTTAAAAACATTAAGAAAAGAAACCCCAATGTAGACAGGGTCTCCAGCCACATATCGTCATGAACTAGATCAAATCCACTTTTACCAATGAACAACCCCATTATGATTTCAGCAACAACAACCGGGATAAAATTCAACTTAAATCGATGTAATAAGATAGGTGTCAAAAAGGCTATGATAATAACAATTAAAAGTGATGTAACGGAAGCATGATGTTCCATCCTATCCCCCCTTACTTAGTAAGATAACTCATAAATGTAGTGGCAATCCCAAAATAAATTAAAATCGAGATAATATCATTAATTGTTGTGATGAAAGGTCCAGAAGCCACGGCCGGGTCAATTTTTAAGCGGTGCATGATTAGTGGGATAAGTGAACCTGCTAAAGTTGCAACGATTAAAGTGAAAAAAATTGAAATGCCAACAAGCATGCCAAGGAAAAGGTCACCGTACCAGAAATAAATAATCAAAGTAATGAGTATACCACACGTCAAGCCAGTAATAACCCCAGTTCCTGCTTCTCTGATAATGATTTTTATTTTACTTTCATCCTCAAGGTCCCCCGTTGCAATTCCGCGTACTGCAACCGCAAGTGCCTGCGTCCCTGTATTTCCTGCCATTCCCGCAATAAGCGGAATAAAAATAGCAAGAATCGCTACTTGATCTAATGTTTCCTCAAATCTGCCTATTAAGCTTGCGGTTAACATTCCTAGGAATAACAAAATAACAAGCCATGGTAATCTTTTTTTTGCAGCTGAAATTGGATTTCGGTCAATTGAATCTAAATCTGCTATCCCGGCGAGTTTTGAATAGTCATCAGACGCCTCTTCCTCCATTACATCGATGATGTCATCAACTGTAATAATCCCTAAAAGATGGTCTTGAAAATCTACAACTGGTAAAGCAAGAAAATCATAGTCTCTCATCATTCTTGCTACCTCTTCTTGATCCTCGCCAACGGATACAGATACAACACGGTCATACATAATTTCTGAAATCATGACGTCATCTTCATTTACAATTAAATCTCTTAGCGTTAGAACCCCTACTAAACGCTTCTCTTCATCAATTACATAAACGTAATAAATAGTTTCTGCACTTGGGGCTTTACTTTTCAAGATATGCATCGCTGAACGAACGGTCTGATTCGCTGCAATCGCAATAAATTCCGTTGTCATGATACTTCCTGCCGTGTACTCCTCATAATGGAGTAACTCTTTAATCTCTTTGGCAGAATCTTTGTCCATAATGGTTAAATAACTAACGACTTGGTCCTTATTAAGCTCATTTAGGACATCAACAGCATCATCGGCATACATATTTGAAAGCATATCCGCTGCGTAATCCGGTGTCATTTGGGCGAGGACATCGCTGTATTCATCATCTTCGATTTCGAGGTTTTCAAACAGGTTGGCCATTTCCTCTGGAGAAAGGAAATGATAAACATGAAGCCGCTCAGCCTCATCCAATTCCTTAAAAAAAGTTGCTTGGTCATAGGAGTGCAACTCAAGAAATTCGGAGCGAAACTTTTCTATGTTGTCATTTTGAAGAGCATCTAAGAGGAGCTCTTTATCGATATGTTGCTTCTGTGAAGACTCTTGGCTGGATTCAGACATAACCATTCCCCCTTTCGAATGTTGGCCACCCTGCCTCTGGTTATTCTGTCTCTTTTTAAAAAGCAAGCCCTTATGTTAGAGGCTTGCTTTTCATTAAGATGTTCTCCATATCTATTGGAAGAGGTGCTGTAAAATCCATCAGATTTCGATCAATCGGATGGATAAATTTGACCGTACGACAATGAAGTGCCTGCCTACCAATTCTACCCTTCTTACCACCATACAGAGAATCACCTAATAATGGATGGTTTATAAAGGACATATGAACACGTATTTGGTGTGTTCGACCAGTTTTCAATTTTAGCTGTATATAGCAAAAATCGTCAAATTGTCGTAAGACCTGGTAACTTGTATAAGCATATTGCCCCTCTGCATTTACTTCACGTTCAATGATACTTGTTTTTTTTCGAGCAATTGGTTCGTCAACGACTCCAATTGGATTTGCAAAGAATCCTTCAGCAAACCCTTCGTATATCCGCTGTAATGTACCCGCCTTTTGTTGCTTGCTAAACAAATGATGAACATGACGATGTTTAGCTATTACTACAATTCCTGAAGTGTCTCGGTCCAACCGAGTAACAATATGGGTGGTCGCTTGAATTCCGTTCTTTTGATAATACCCAATAATTGCATTTGCTAAGCTACCAGTAGGATGCTCTCTAGAAGGGATGGTGTTCATTTTAGCAGGCTTATTTAGGACTAATAAGTATGAATCTTCATAAAGAATTTCGATGGGAATTGTTTCTGGTTGAACCCCTAATGATGGTTCTTCTGGAGGAAAATGAACCTCAATTTTGTCTCCCTCATTAAGTCTATAGCGGACTGTTACATCTTCACCATTGACAAGGAGCTTTCCACCTTTAAATTTAATATCTGTTAAAGCGGCTTTGGAAATTTCCTGTTTAACTAAAAACTCTTTTAGAAATTTTCCTGCTTCACGATCCGTAACGGCCCAATTCAATTTAAAGCATTTACTCATAATTCCCACCTGCTATAACCCTTCTGAAGTTTAGATGATATAATGTCTATCTTAATCTGTCAATTATCTGAGATAAACGAATCATGGACTCGTTTCCAAAAAGGGAATGGTCTAAAACGGGCAAACCGCATTTTCTCATCTGCCACCCTGAACTGAATGGACTTCACATCTTTATGTAACAAGGTTAAATGATCGACGGTCACCTGAAAGTCTGGCCTATTTACCGGTTTTAAAATACATGTGTGATGAGCTGGTAAAACAAGCGGTGAACCCACCGTTCTGAATACCCGGTTATTGATGGAGGCCATTTCGGTTAGCTGGATTGCTGAGAGAGAGGGATGAAGAATCGCCCCACCTAAAGCCTTATTATATGCCGTACTACCTGAAGGAGTGGCTACGCACAATCCATCTCCTCGGAAACGTTCAAAATGCTGGCCACGGATTTCTACATCCATAACTAGCGTGCTATCAACTGACTTTACTGTAGATTCATTTAAAGCCAAATAACGAGTTTCTCTTCCTCCATGTTGGTACCGGATGATTACCTCGAGGAGTGGGTATTCAACAACTTGGTATGGAGTTTTGGCAATGGCGATGACAAGCTTTTCAATTTCTTCAGGCACCCAATCAGCATAAAAGCCAAGGTGTCCGGTATGAACACCAACGAATGCCGTTTTATCCAGACGGCTACTATACCGATGGAAAGCGTATAGCAGCGTTCCGTCGCCACCGACTGAAATGCATATATCCGGTTGGTCTTCATCATATTGCAGGTCAAAATCCTGTAGGTAAGTCCTCATCTTATGCATGAGTGTATTAGACCTAGCATCCCCTTTTGATGTTATAGCAAACCTCATCTTTCAACCACCTCGCCTTTTCCAATGCCTAGCAGTGGCATCTGTTATTTCTCCTCGTTTTGTTGCATTTCTTTCTTTCTTGAAAAAAAGACTTGAGCTTCTTGAATTTCATCTCTGATTTTGGACATTTCCTCATCAAGCCTAAAGGCAGCCTCCGCGGCCCCTTTTAATCTCAGCCTAATTTCCTCTGGAATTTGTCCTTTATATTTATAATTCATGGAATGCTCAATCGTCGCCCAAAAATTCATGGCGAGTGTTCGTATTTGTATCTCAGCTAAAATCTTTTTCTCACCATTTATCGTTTGTACAGGATAACGGATAACCACATGGTAAGACCGATACCCACTTGCCTTTTTATAGGATATATAGTCTCGTTCCTCAACGATTTCAAAATCATTTCGGTTTCTCAGTAGTTCAACAACTGGCTTAATGTCGTCAACAAACTGACACATGATTCGCAAACCCGCAATATCTTGCATTTCTTCTTCTAATTTTTCCAATGAGACACCTTTTTGATTCGCCTTATCAAGGATACTTGCAATCGGCTTTACTCGACCCGTAACAAATTCAATGGGGGAGTGGTCCGTATTTTGTTCATATTGATTTCGCATGCCCCTAAATTTTACTTTGAGTTCTTCAACTGCCTGTTTATACGGTTCTAAGAAATGTTCCCAATGCTTCAAAAGCAAGTCACCTCATCCGACTATTTTCTTCAGATTAATGGGAATTCCCCTTGCTTAACCATTAAAGGAGGGGAATTCCCTCCATTATCACGGATGAAGATCAAATTAATTAAAAATAGTCTCGACCTTCTCAACCATCTCTTCTCCGTAATTAGTATTTCCTTTAATATTCTCTATTAGATAGTTCATTTCTTCTATAAAAGCTTGCAAATGGAGACGACCATTTTGATTTGCTACATACACTTCAAGCGCCGACTTCAATCCATTATTCACAACATGCCACACTTCTTTTGGTATGTTTACATAATTATATTCTCCGTCCAGTTCAGCTATGTAGATAAAGGAGAGTTGGTCAGAGTCAACCAACATAAGTCCAGTCGAGATTAACGCATTTAAATTCTGTGGTTCATCCGTAAATAAAATTAATTCCTGATCTTTTATTTCTGCTGTTTTAATATGTATTTTTTGATTCATAATCTTTCCACCCTTCAATAATCCTTTTCCATTTTATCATATAGCGTTAAACTTTACCTAGAAGGAGAGCCTATTAATACCCTCTAATATAAATGCTCCACCATAACCAGGAAGCGGAGCTGAAAGGAAACTCAATATGTCACAACATATAGAAATTGAATTTAAAAACCTGATTACTGAGAATGAATTTATACGTTTAAAATCTTACTTAAATTTCAAATCTGATCACTTCAAGAATCAAGTGAACCACTATTTTGACACATCCAACTTTGGATTGAAAGAACAAGGAAGTGCACTTAGAGTAAGAAAAAAAAACAATCACTATGAGTTAACTTTAAAGCAACCAGCTCCAACTGGCTTACTCGAGACAAACCAAACCATTTCCGAAACACAGGCAGAATCTATTATAAAAACGGGGACTATTCCACCGGGGTCTGTCCAGAAAGCTCTTTCTACCCTTATAACCGATTTAGACACACTACACTATTTTGGGTCATTAACAACGAATAGAGCAGAAAAAGAATACGAAGGTGGCCTCATCGTATTAGACCATAGCCTTTATTTAAGTACAGAGGATTTTGAAATTGAATATGAAGTGACAGATGAAAAGACCGGATACGAAGTATTTAAGAACTTACTCGAGCAAATGAATATCCCCTCTCGTAAAACCGATAATAAAATTATGCGATTTTACAAACAAAAGAAAGCTGAAATGCGTTTTTATAATCAAAGGTCACAGGAAAAATAATACAATTATAAGACTGGCAAAGCTGTTTGTTTGAGATATGAATATGGCATTGTTAGAATATAAATCAGAAAGATAAGCGACTGTAGATCGCTGGGCTATTTTTATATTAATTCAAAAAGGAGTTTTATAATGGTAGAGAATAAGCCTATACCGTTCGAAGCCATCGGCGAGGGTATGCTGCATCAGCTTGTAGACGCTTTTTACATTCGTGTAGCTCAGCATCCTGATCTTGCTCCTATTTTTCCTGATGACTTATCAGAAACTGCACGCAAACAAAAGCAGTTTTTAACTCAATATTTAGGTGGACCTTCTTTATATACCCAGGAACATGGACACCCTATGCTTAGAGCCCGCCATCTTAATTTTGAAATAACCCCCACAAGAGCAAAGGCATGGCTTGCTTGTATGCATGAAGCAATGGATGAAGTCGGGTTCTCCGGGCCATTGAGAGAAGACTTTTACGCGAGGCTCATCTTCACTGCACAACACATGATAAATACACCTGACAATGACGAAATAGGTGATGAGCTGTGATTTGGAAACGAGATGACCTATTAAATCAGCAATCGTCTCAAATAGTTCAAAGAAATGAAAAAAAACCATTAGAAATTTATTCATTCGTCGACCCATTATGTCCTGAATGTTGGGCCCTTGAACCCACAATCAAAAAGCTACTTATCGAATATGGTAAATATTTTTCGCTTCGACACGTAATAAGTGGGAACCTGACTAGGTTGAACTTTGGACAAAAAAAACATTATGAGAGCATTGCTGAGCTATGGGAAAAAACCGCTAGTAGAACAGGCATGTCTTGTGATGGGAATCTATGGCTTGAAAACCCAATTTCCTCTCCCTACCTTGCATCGGTAGCTGTTAAAGCTGCTGAGCTTCAAGGTAGAAGAAAAGGAATACAATTTCTTCGAAGACTACAAGAAGTTTTGTTTCTTGAAAAACAGAACATCTCAAATTTTAGCGTGTTAAAGGACTGTGCCCAGACGGTGGGGCTTGATATTCAAGAGTTTTTAACTGACATCCATTCCGATAGTGCTTCTAAGGCTTTTCAATGTGATTTGAAGATTACTTCTGAAATGGATGTTCAGGAGATACCGACTCTAGTCTTTTTTAACGCGAATGTAGAAGAAGAAGGGCTCAAAGTAACCGGATTATATCCATACGAGGTTTACGTCCAGATTATTGAAGAGATGCTCACGATAAAACCAGAACCTTCTTCCCCACCACCGTTAGAAGAATTTCTAAAGCATTACAAAACAGTGGCCACAAAAGAAGTAGCTGTGGTATATAATATGCCAATCAATAAAGCAGAGAAGGAACTAAAAAAATTGCAATTAAAACAAAAGGTTGAACAAATTCCCGCTAAATATGGAATGTTTTGGCGTTACACTGAAAGTTGAGGATTAACATGAAACGACCCTGTAGCAACGGGCTACAGGGTCGTTTCTCTATTAATACGAACAAAGGGGATGGGAGAAATTTTTCACGGTCAAACAAAGGGGTATATGTTTGCTATGTGATCAACTTCACGGTATTAATATATCATGACAATAACTAATGAACAATAACTTTGTATGTTATTTCACAATATTGTCATATCTATCACTCATGGATGTCCCTTTTCTTACATATACATGAGAAACATGATATTTATCAATCGGGAGGGAATCCAATGAAAAAAAACTTCCCCTGGATTATTATAATCCTGCTAATCTTTTTCTCATTTTGTCTTTATGTATTAGGTCTCATGCATATTGTTCCTCTATTGATTGGAGGTCCTGTTTTGTTTCTGTCTCTTCTATTGTTCTTTATCTTTTTAAATGATCGGAAAAAGTTTAAAGGCTTTTAACTTTGGGTTCAAAATGGAAATTCCCCATATTGGGACGAGAAAAGTGATTGTTTATCCCAAGATTCAATTACCCCATGCCGTATTTCGCTTAATTCTTAACCTTTTAAGACCCTATTACAACTGGAAATCCAAAGATATTCGCCATCCTTTTCAAAACCTAATGACTTTTAGTAGGAAAAAGACTTTTCATGGGGGTATTTTCTTCTCTGTTCAACACTTTTAGAACACCTTCTAGTGAAAAATACCCCACCCAATCTCCGTTTTCTTTAAAAAAGGTGATTTTATTCTCTGTTACGAGCATTTTATTCCCTGTTTCAAGCGATTTATTCCCTCTACAGGGAATAAATACAGGGCAGGGTACCTCATTTATCTTGAACACTCTCCTCTTAGAGTTTAGTTAAATTATTATAACCCCTAAAAAAGAGCTGTCGAGTATCTCGACAGCCTCTTTCTATGAAAGAAGTGCTTCCATTTCATTTAACTTTTCTTCAAATACCTTACAAGCATCTTCAATTGGTTTAGGACTAGCCATGTCGACCCCTGCTTTTTTCAAAACTTCGATTGGGTAATCTGAGCTTCCTGCTTTAAGATAATCCAGGTAGCGATCGACTGCCGGTTGCCCTTCTTCCAATATCTGCTTGCTAAGAGCCGTAGCTGCACTAAAACCGGTTGCATACTGGTACACATAATAATTGTAATAGAAGTGAGGAATCCTCGACCATTCTAAGCCAATTTCCTCATCAATAATGATGTCTTCTTCCCCAAAATACTTTTTATTTAACTCATAATAATCCTTTGTAAGCGAGTCTGCCGTTAAAGCCTGATTATTTTGTACCTGCTGATGGATGAGATGTTCAAATTCAGCAAACATGGTCTGTCTGAATACGGTTCCTCTAAACCCTTCCAGATAGTGATTCAATAAAAACAATCTTTTTTGTTCATCATCAATTGATTTTAGTAGATAATCATTTAATAATGCTTCGTTACAAGTTGAAGCAACTTCCGCTACAAAGATGGAATAGTTCCCATATGCATATGGCTGGTTGTTCCTTGTGTAGTGACTGTGTAAGGAATGCCCTAATTCATGAGCAAGAGTAAACAAGTTGTTCACATTGTCCTGCCAGTTCATCAGGATATATGGGTTTGTCCCGTATGCCCCTGAGGAATAGGCGCCGCTCCGCTTTCCTTTATTTTCTTGAACGTCAATCCAGCGATTATCAAAACCTTCTTTTAGTAAACCAACATACTCTTCCCCCATCGGAGCCAAACCTTTTAAAATCAACTCTTTCGCCTCAGCATACGGGACCTCCATTTTTACATTTTTCACGAGAGGGGTATAAAGGTCGTACATATGAAGCTTTTCAACACCAAGTACTTTCTTACGTAGCTTGATATAACGGTGTAGCAAATGGAGATTGCTGTTCACCGTACTCACTAGATTCTCGTAAACACTTTCCGGGATATTATTTGCTGCAAGAGCCGCTTCACGCGCTGATTTATAATGACGAACCCTTGCATTAAAATTATCTTTTTTGATGTTTCCACTTAATGTACTAGCAAAGGTATTGCGAAACTTTCCATATGTTTCATATACCCCTTTAAAGGCATCCTCTCGTACACGACGATCAGAGCTTTCTAAAAATCGAATATAACGCCCATGCGTAATTTCCGCCTCTTCCCCATTTTCATCCTTAATGGTTGGAAACTCAAGATCGGCGTTATTTAACATTCCAAAAGTATTAGAAGGGGAACTCATTACCTCTGCTGCCTCAGCCAATAATGCTTCCTGCTCAGCAGATAAGATATGCGGCCGTTGTAAATTAATTTCTTCCACTGCATGTTCATATAGCTTTAATTCTGTTTTTTCCTCAAGGAATTCTTTTACTTTCTGTTCATCAATAGCAAGAATCTCCGGAACAATAAAAGCAAGCGAACTTGCAGCCTGTGAATAAAGATTACTAATTCGGTCGTTTAAGCCCTGATAAAAAGAATTGGTTGTATCTTGGTCATACCTCATGTGAGCATATGTAAACAATTTACCTAGACGTTCTAGTAACTTATCTTGATATTGCAGCGCCTCATAAAGTTGGTCAGCACTTTCTCCAAGCTTGCCTTTAAAGTTTTGAACACCCGGGAGTAAATCCTTTACTTCCTGAAACTCTTTCTCCCAAGTTTCATCATTTGCAAAGATGTCTTCAAGTCTCCAAGTATCTTCAACAGGGACTTCACTTCTAGTTGGGAGCTTTTTAACTTGTGATTCATTCGTCATCCTTAATCCTCCATTCAAAATTCATCTCAGAATAACTTCTATCCTTGTTCGCTTCGATCCTAGGAAATCCTGCATTCTCGAAATAATCGACCCGTACAATTTAAAAACCTCTGTGTTCTTGTGGTCCATTCTTGTCTATTTTACGCAGCTTTCTACTATTTCATTATATGACCACTATAAAAACTGATTCATAATGATTTTTTCGAATTTATCGTAAAACTGCTTTTCAGCCCATACTTGTTGTTCTACCGATTTAGGGAGATAAAATGGGCGCATCATTTTAAAACGATTACCAGATAGTTTTTCTAGCGTTGAAATGTTTACAAGCAGGGCAAGGTATTCTTTAATTGCAGCATAAAAATCACCACCGCTACATAATGGAATTGTGCGTAAAGTAATTTGCTTACGGTGTTTTCGGAGCAGAATGGCATTATATACATTTTGCTCTGAAATGATCTCCCCCTCTCTCATATAGCGAAGAATATCAAGATAGAGATAGGTTTGCCAAACTAGAGTTGGTGTTTCAATAAATGGGGCAGAAGGAACAGGTAGGCCTAGTTCAGGAGGAAGCAAAAGTAGATTTAACTTCTTTGTGTATAACTCGTTTAAAAATAGTTTTTGTGCGAGATTAGGCTGAATAAAAAAACTCGTTTTAACTTTCTGGAGTTCATGGGACATTTTCGATAGGGGTACTCCCGCTACTGGGGAGGGGGTGAATAACACAGCTAAATTTGTTTGGCTCCTCTGGGAGGTAGAGATTGAAGCTACCACTTTTTTTGATGAAACAGGAATTAGATGCTGAAGGAATATAAAACTTCGGGTATCTGGACAGTAAACTGGCATGTTCCAGCCTATGTCTTCTTCTTTTCTTAGAAAAAGATATTGAAAGTGGTTAAACGAAAATAGATTTACCCCAATACGCTTTAGTTGATTTCCTCCCAAAATCCAAATAGGGGTAATTCCATTTCCTACATATCCTTGCGTTCTTTTATTAAAAATTTCGGTACTAATCGAAGAACATTGAAATTCTATTGCATACCTCTTATGTTTCCAATCAAAAGCAATATCTGCCCTTTGTTTACAGCTAGTTATATAACGTTCAAGTTCTGCTTCGATTCCTTTCTGTTTAAGCCATTGAAAAAGCTGAAGCTTTCCCATCATATGATAGGAGGATTCTCGTTCATAACTTTCTGGACAATTCGCCTCTTTACGATGCGAAAAGTGCCATATTCTTTTACTACCAAGCTTTAAAATAACTAGTTCCCCGCAAACTGGACATTGAAATTCCTCCTTTTTACGAAACTGGTCCAATTCATCCCTATTCCGATAATCAGCTAGGGAAATTTTCTCTCCATCTTTTCTATATGCGACTAACAATTTTGTAGCCTCCCTTCTCACTTTATTATTCGGCAAAAGCATTAGGATTCCTCTCTTTCAGCAGGTGCGAAGAAAAAAAAAACCAGCCTCAGTAAATGAGATTGGTTTTTAGAATATCACGAAAAATATTTTCTAATCGTAGCAAAGACATCGTCAGCAATCACTTTATTGCCATATTCCTCAAGACGATGAATGGTCAGACTTGACTCTTCACCATATTCAAGAAGGATACTTAGAAAGTCATCAATTATCTCTTCGTCCTCAGACTCCCCATCAGAAAAATCTGTATATAAATAATATCTACCTTCATGGCTATACAAGCTAGTGTTAACGTCTATTGAATCGAGATCATGCCTTTTTGATAATGAAATGATATCTTCAAAATCCTTAAAGACGAGTAGGTATTCAAGGTCGTCACCAAAAGCTGCATCTGTGTCCTGCGCTTTCGGATTAAAGTGATGATCAAGCATTTCTTCAATACGATCATCAACTGGTAAATCCTTTAATTTCTCATCCGATATCGGAAGTTCGAACTTTTGGCCATCTTTAGTCACTTGAGTTTTCGTAACTAATATTTCTAAGCCCTTTTCTAGTGCCTGCACTTGAATCCAAAGTGGCCCTTCGATGGTAAATTCTGCTTCATGATGAACTTCATCCATCATCTCCCAGAAAAGTTCTTCACTTCGTTCACGGTTGTACCAGATTTCTTCCCGGTCAAAACCTCTTTCTTCTATATCAATATACGAAATATAAAACTTGACCGTATTCTCATTGATGCGTTCAATTTCCATTCATTATCTCTCCCTTCCAGGCAAAGAATTGAAGGGACTAAATACCCCCGCAAGACTAATCAAGTCCACATATTTTTAACATAACAGGCTAAGAATCATTTTCATTAAAAGCAAGGTTTTTAGAAAATGATGATCTTGTACTATTATTTTATGACAAAGCAATGAGTTTTGGAAATAAAAACTCTACCCATTTTTAAAATTGGCGGTAGCCTAAATAATCCTTATTTGCGCTTATATACTAGGGATAAGTCTAGGATATATTCCTTAGATTTTAACAGTTTTTAACGGGGATATCAAATAGAAATAAAGCCTCCGTTTCCAAGTTGGTCGGAGGCTTGAATTTAGTTGACTAAACGCTGTGCTTCTCGCAGCTGATAAGTACGTACTTTCCTTGGTAGAAACCTACGAATTTCGTCTTCATTGTAGCCTACTTGTAATCTTTTTTCATCAATAATGATGGGACGACGTAGTAGCCCGGGATTATCTTTAATCAGTTCGTATAAGTCCTGTAGTGGCAATGTTTCTAAATTGACGTCCAGTTTCTGGAAGGTCTTTGATCTAGTTGATATAATCTCATCCGTTCCATCTTCTGTCATACGTAGAATCTCTTTAATTTCATCAATTGATAATGGTTCAGAAAAAATATTACGTTCTTGATAAGGTATCTCATGTTCTTCTAGCCATGCTTTTGCTTTCCTGCATGAAGTACAACTTGGTGAAGTGTATAAAGTGACCACAATTAATCACACTCCTTAATATTATAAACAACTATATATAGATTACTCAGCATCATGTATGCCTAAATTCCTAAATTAAAATTAATACAATTTTATAATCTCTACAGTTAAATTATACACCAATCATCGGACAAAGGGTATCACTTTTTATAAAAAGTTTTATGTAGGAAGCTGCTATATTATATAACGATTGAGAAAGTAATTGGTTTCAAAAATTGATTGTAAATAATTTTTTTCTTTTCCCTGCACCTTAGAAATCCAGTAGAATTCCAATCCCACGTGACAATAAAAATTCCAATACAACTTTTATTACCCCACTTTTCAAAACTTAAAACCTAAATCAGTGATTTTTTCTGATTCTCAATTAAACATAGAAAATGAAAAAGCAATCATCCAAAGGATGATTGCACAAATTTTAAATATCTTCAAGCAAATCTTCGTAATCTTTCCGTTTCTTTAAGACCTCATCCACCGGTTGATACGATTGCCCATAAAATTCTTTATCCTTATAAGTGTGAATCATATTATACGTCTTTTTGATCGCCTCAAAGATCTTTTCCTCCGACTCATTTGTTGGTGACCAATATAGAATTTCAAGCTCATTCATTTTATTTGTTGCTAATGATCGTCGACTATAACCGATTGAACGAGCATGCTCAAAACCTTCCCGTTTATAAAATTTTAAGCGTTTTTCCGTATCTGTATCTTCATAATCAATTGGTTCTACTTCTAAAATGATTGCCTTTTTCTTCTTTTTTAATTTCTCAATTAATTTATGTCCAAGTCCCTCCCCCCTTGCTTCTTTTGACACAAAGAGGTAATCAATAAAAACAAAATCATCAAGTTCCACATACATCAACACATGTTTAGTTCCCTCATCCTTATGATAAATTTCTGGGCGTTCTTTTAAGAGCGTTTCCATATGCTCCCTAGACTTCATTTCCTCAACTGGAAAATATTGATTTAACTTTTCATACCAATGCATATTTAGGCCTCCTTACCCGAATATTTTTAATCTAAATTTTAATCTTATGCAATTTCCTTTTTTAGCACACGAAATACTCCTTTAAATACTGAACCATTTCTTTTACAATATAAATAGAATACAAAGTGTTAAACTTATATAATTAGATTATAACGAATCCCTACTTGGATAGGAGATGGAGGTTTACCATGGGTGGTTACATAGTAGATTTTACAATTGTCGCTTTATTGATCATCGGTATTACTGCACTAAATGGTGTAATGAGTAATGCTATTGGATTGAAGGTTTTTGGTGGTAAAAACAAGAATGAGATTCTCGACAAGTCCGTAAGCCTACAAACCGGTTGGAAGAGTGTTGGTGGCACTAAGAAGAAATAAACCTAACATTATTAATTACCCTAAATATTTTATCTTGAAACATAGGGAGGTCTAAAGTAACTTGTTACTATTGGCCTTTTTTTGTTTGGATTTTTATGAAGGCTGTTTTCGTAAAGATTGTTGGTAAAATTGTAAAAATCTTAAAGCCGATTTTTACTACCTAAAGCCGATTTTAACGCAAGATAAGCTGTTTGGTACGTGATAAGAAGTTTGCGCGCTCTTTTCTCATTATTAAAAGGGTACTTTGAAGTGAAACAAGGCTTAATTCAACCGAATTTGTATCCAAGAGCAAAAAAGTTTGAGAAAAGAGCCTTTATGAAATATTAACCTGCGTCTATAAACCGTAACAATTACTCTTTAAATACTAGTGTAGATTAGTCCTAAACCTGCTATATTAGAGCTGTAATTGTACAAGAGGGGCTGTGTTAAATTGAAATCATTTATTCGAAATTATCGGTTTACCTTAATACTCTTAGGATCCATATTGCTGGGTGGCGCTATTGGCCTAATATTTGGTCCGAGTGCCCAAATCCTACAACCGCTTGGGGATATATTCTTAAATTTATTATTCATGATGATTGTTCCCTTGGTCTTTTTTAGTATTTCCTCTGCCATTGGCAACATGAGTGGAATGAAACGCCTCGGGAAAATCATGGGAAGTATTCTGGTTGTCTTTTTTCTTACAGCCTTCATTGCAGCCGTTCTCGGCATCATAGGTACTTCAATTATAAACCCTATAAAAGAGGCTGACATCTCATCCATTAAAAGCTTCATGACGACACCCGAAGAAACAGCCCCCACAGAGGAAATAACGTTTCTTGGCCAGTTAGTCAATACATTTACAGTATCCGATTTTTCACTCCTATTATCTAAAAGCAATATGCTACAACTCATTGTTTTTTCCGTATTGTTTGGGATTGCCACTGCCTTAGCAGGTGAAAAAGGCAAACCGATTGCCGCATTTTTATCATCAGGGTCTGCTGTTTTCATGAAAATGGTCGGCATTATTATGTACTATGCTCCAATTGGCTTAGGCGCCTATTTTGCTTCGATTATTGGACAGCTTGGACCTCAGCTTCTTGAAGGCTATGCACGGGCATTTATCCTGTATTTAGTGATTACTGGCATCTACTTTTTTGG
Source organism: Mesobacillus maritimus (assembly GCF_044803185.1). GTDB lineage: Bacteria > Bacillota > Bacilli > Bacillales > Cytobacillaceae > Mesobacillus_B > Mesobacillus_B maritimus_B. Next base: position 771,015 of record NZ_CP085225.1, on the reverse strand, counting down.
CTTCTTCACTCTTTATGCATTCATCGCTGGTGGCAACTTGGGGGTCAAGGTGTTTTGGAAAAATGCTATCACACCATCCGTTTCTGCACTTGCCACTTGTTCAAGCGCGGCATGTATTCCAATCAATTTAACAGCGGTTCGAAAAATGGGAGTTCCTACTGATATTGCCGAAACCATAGTTCCACTTGGCGCCAATACCCATAAAGATGGGTCAGTCATTGGCGGCGTAATAAAAATTGTTTTTCTGTTCGCTTTATTTGGGAAAGAAACGACCAGCCTTACAAGTATCTTAAGCATCCTTGCTGTTTCATTCCTGGTTGGTGCTGTCATGGGAGCCATACCTGGAGGAGGAATGATAGGCGAAATGTTAATACTGAGCGTTTTTGGCTTACCGCCTGAAGTTCTACCCATTATTGCTGTTATAAGTACAATTATTGATGCACCAGCAACCTTACTAAACTCAACTGGAAATACAGTATGCGCAATGCTTGTTGCACGGATGGTTGAAGGAAAAAATTGGCTTAAGGATGCACTAAGCAATAAAAACAATGAGGCTCGCATTTAGCAGTAGTATGAAAAAAACAATAGCCTCCTTGATTCTATTCTCATAGTGATTTATAATTTTCTCATTAGAAGATGATAATCAGGCGTTGACAAAGAGTAGTACACTTGCACAGGTTTTACAGAGAGTTTGTGGTTGGTGCGAACAAACAACCGAGCATGTGGAATGGACTTTCGAGCCTCTACTGTGAAATAAAAAATGTAGCAGTAGACGTTTCCAGCGTTACCGGATCATGCAATTGAACGCATGAATGAGAGGCTCTTTTTTAGAGTAATTAGGGTGGCACCGCGGACCATTCGTCCCTATTTTATGGGGATGTATGGTCTTTTTTTCTATTCTTTTATCATTTCGGAGGTTATAAAAAATGAAAACAATCTTTTCAGGTATCCAGCCTAGTGGGACAATTACCCTCGGCAACTATATCGGAGCAATGAAACAGTTCGTCGAACTTCAGGATGAATATAATTGCTATTTCTGTATTGTTGATGAACACGCTATCACTGTTCCCCAAGATAGGCTACAACTTCGTCAAAACACGCGAAGTCTTGCAGCCTTATACCTAGCTTCTGGAATTGACCCGGAAAAGGCAACACTTTTCATCCAATCAGAAGTTCCAGCTCATGCCCAAGCAGGGTGGATGCTACAATGTGTTGCTTATATTGGTGAACTTGAAAGAATGACTCAATTCAAAGATAAGTCTGCAGGAAAAGAAGCTGTAACAGCAGGCTTGCTAACCTATCCACCACTTATGGCAGCAGATATTCTTTTATACAGTGCTGATCTAGTTCCTGTTGGTGAAGACCAAAAGCAGCATATCGAGCTGACAAGAGATTTGGCAGAGCGGTTTAATAAAAAATATAACGATATCTTTACGATTCCTGAAGCACGTATTCCTAAGGTTGGTGCAAGAATCATGTCCTTACAAGATCCACTAAAGAAAATGAGCAAATCTGATGCAAACACCAAAGCCTTTATTTCAATGCTAGATACTCCAAAGCAGATTGAAAAGAAAATCAAAAGTGCGGTAACAGATTCAGAGGGAATCGTAAAATATGATAAAGCAAATAAACCTGGAATCTCTAATCTACTCTCTATTTATTCCATTCTGACAAATAAATCAATTCAAGAGCTTGAACAGGCTTATGAAGGAAAAGGTTATGGAGATTTTAAAGCGGATGTTGCTGAAGTTGTGGTAAAAGCCATTGAACCAGTTCAAACTAGATATCAAGAATTAATGGAATCCTCAGAGCTTGATGATATTCTAGACAAAGGTGCTGAAAAAGCCAATATCGTGGCCGGCAAAATGGTGAAAAAGATGGAAAATGCAATGGGACTAGGAAGAAAAAGAAGATAAACTGAAAATGATGGAAAATAAAAAGGAGCCCTTGGCTCCTTTTAATTCACCTTTGATCCGTGCTCCATCTCCCATAGCTTTTCGAAAAATGTTTGACCTTTAATTAAATTTTCACAGAAAGCATAATGTCTTTTTGACCATCCATATTTCGTTTCATCATATAGTTCCTCCCAAACATCCTCAAAAGAAAGTTGTTGAATCTCTTCATACTTTTCAGGACTCCATTCCGTCAGCCAGTACCTGACCTCGGCAACATTTTGAGAAGAATGCAACTGGTCCATAGCCATAAACAAAAGCTGCTTTAACTGTCTTTCTTTTCTAGTAAGTCCCCTCATTAAATCTGGGGCTGGTGATAGAATATGATAATCTTTCAAGGATGATTGATCGTTAAAGTTATAGTTACTTGTTTCTTGGTTTTCAAGCATTTCAAAAACTAGTTGTTCCTGCCGTGGGATTAATCTACTTTTTCGAATTGGAATATTATATCCAATCGTATCTACCGCTAAAATGCCAACACCATCTGATACTACAAAACAGTAATCCAATTGCACTCGTTCATGATTTTTCCGTAAAAAAGCCTTTTGATAGATATCATCCATAAGCTGCTGAGGTAACTCTGATAAATCATTTTCTATGTAATTAAATAATAGAGAATCAATTTTTAATAGTGGCACCTGATCCAAAAGTTCTACCCCATCATCTTTTCTCCATTCGTGGAAATGGCAAACATTGTAGCCATTTTCTTCACCTTCAAACCAATTCACCCAAACATCGTGAAGATACAACATGATCACAACCCCTCTCATCAAGTTACTCTTTGCACTCAGTATGGGCAGACATAAGTAAAATTATTCCTTATTTGCTACAGACAGTAACGATTATTAAAGGAATTTTCCTTCCTTGCTGTAGTAGAAATTAAAACAAACACACTGCGTTCGTTTTGCAGTGTAAAGTGAATCTTTATAAATTAACATCCTTCACGAACTTTTCAGATGGTAGGACAAATGAATCCTCAATGGATAAATCATTTTTTTCCTTATATAGTGTAATAATCTTGTATCCTACTGCATAACCAATCAATGGCGGATATTTCTTAAGACCAAATAATAAATCGTCATGTAGTCTAGTTGTTTTTTTATACTGTAAATGGTCTTTGAATTCGTGGTTCCAGATTTTTGATAGTTCTTTAGGAGAATATTGAGTACACCATTTTGCAAGATAAGCCTCACCGCACATTTCAAGAACAGCATTTTCAGCTAAACCTTCTAAAATAACTGAATCTAATAAGGTATAGTCCTTACTCTTCTTTTGTTTATTCAGACGGCATACATGATGGTATTCGTGCACGAATAGGGCTTCTAGCTCCTTTTCATCATCTAAAGATGAGATAAAAAGGAATACCTTATCATCAAACGAAACACCTGACTTTTCGGTGTCCAGACTCCTTGTTGAAAAGATTCCACCTGTATGTTTTGGAAACAAATAAACTGGAACATCAGGTCCCTGCCACTTCTTCTTATATTTTATAAAGATCCTTTCTAAACAATCCCACGCCTTCTTTTCTTTCAACTCATTAAATGATCGTAGTGTACGACGATTCGGGCGGTACATCCCAAAGTCTGATAAATACTGATAAATCCTATTTGGCGAATCTCCTCCAAAAGAGTCCCTCATCCTTTCACAAATTTCCAATGGACGATGAAAATCGGTTTCTAGCCACTTATCCGTCTTGACTCCTCCCACACCACTCACCCCTATGGAATCTAGTAGTTAACAAACTTCTCATATTAGCTTATGTAAGATACACCCATTCGTTCATAACAGTGAAACCATCGGAACAAAGAAAAAAATACGCCTTAAATCAACATGATTTAAGGCGTTTAAGACTATTCATTATATTTTTTTAGTGCGATGGTGGCATTATGCCCCCCAAAGCCTAGGGAATTACTAAGGGCTGCTTGAATTTCCTGTTTACGAGCTTCATTCGGTACATAATCAAGGTCACAATCCGGATCTGGTGTTTCATAATTGATTGTAGGAGGTAATATTCCTTCTTTTATTGCAAGAGCTGTGAAGATGGCTTCAATACCACCTGCAGCACCAAGCAAATGTCCTGTCATTGATTTAGTCGAGCTGACAGACAACTTGTATGCATGCTCCCCAAACACATTCTTTATTGCCATTGTTTCAAATTTATCATTATAATCTGTGCTTGTTCCATGAGCATTAATATAGCCAATGTCATTCGGATTTAAGCCTGCATCATTCAAAGCCATTTTCATTGCACGGGCACCACCCTCTCCTTCAGGAGCCGGGGCCGTAATATGATAGGCATCCCCTGTTGCACCATAACCAACGATTTCCGCGTATATTTTTGCCCCCCTAGCTAATGCATGTTCCAAATCTTCAAGGACAACAATCCCTGCTCCCTCTCCCATGACAAAGCCATCGCGGTTTTTATCGAATGGGCGACTTGCTTTTAAAGGATCCTGGTTAGTTGAGAGTGCAGTGTTGGCACAAAAGCCAGCAAAGCTCATTTTGGTAATGGGAGCTTCAGCACCACCACTAACCATAACATCAGCATCGCCACGCTGGATAACCTTAAATGCATCACCAATAGAGTTCGTTCCTGTTGCACAAGCTGTTACCGTACAAGAATTAAATCCTCGTGCTCCTAAACTAATGGAGACTTGTCCAGTAGCCATATCTGGAATCAGCATTGGCACGAAAAATGGACTTACACGGCGGTAACCTCGTTTTTGAAAGTTTTCATACTGTTGTTCAAAAGTTTCCATGCCACCAATCCCAGATCCAATCCAAACCCCAATCCGATCTGCGTTTTGGTCATTGATTTCTAAATCCGCATCTTTTACTGCCATTAAGGAAGCCGCAACTGCATAATGAGTGAAGCGATCCATTTTCCTCGCTTCCTTCTTCTCTACAAAATCTTCTATATTAAAATCCTTTAACTCAGCGGCAACTTTTGCCGGGTACTCATCAGCGTTTACCCTTGTAACGGGTCCAACGCCAGATACGCCTGCCAGAATATTTTTCCAACTTGTCTCAGCATCATTTCCTACTGGGGTCACTGCCCCGATTCCAGTAATAACGACTCTCCGTTTTTCCACTTAAGTCATCTCCTTTTGAAGAACTTTTATTGTCCCCAGCGCATGGCAATAGCGCCCCAAGTTAGACCGCCTCCGAAACCAACCATGACAATGAGGTCTCCATCCTTAATCTTTCCTGCCTCTAGTTCCTCAACCATAGAAATAGGAATCGAGGCTGCAGAGGTATTTCCATATTTATGAACTGTTTTTGACATCTTTTCAATCGGAAGTTCAAGACGCTGCCTTGCAGCCTCCATGATTCGAATATTTGCCTGATGCGGGATGAGAAAATCAACATCTTCCTTGGTTAAACCAGCCTTTTCTAAGACATTGATACTACTTTCGCCCATTTGTCTAACCGCAAATTTAAAGACTTCCCGACCATTCATTCTAATATGCGAATCCTGGTAAAGGTATTTACCACCTGATCCGTCAGAACCTAACTCAAAGGATAGAACTCCTTTTCCATCGCTAACTGGTCCCATTACCACAGCTCCAGCACCGTCACCAAATAGGACTGCTGTATTGCGGTCTTCCCAATCCGTTACCTTCGATAATTTCTCCACACCTACAATTAAAACATATTTATAAGCTTCTGTTTCAATAAACTGTTTTGCAGTCACCATCCCGTACATGAAACCTGCACATGCAGCGCTAACATCCATTGCTGCTGCCTTTTTAGCACCGAGCTTTTCTTGAAGCATACATGCAACACTAGGAAAAGCCTGATCTGGGGTAACAGTCGCAACTAATATCATATCTATTTCCTCAGGTGCTATTTTGGCTGCGTCTATTGCTTTTTTCGCCGCATGATAACCTATCTCTGATGTGTCCACATCATCACCGGCAATTCTTCTTTCCTCTATACCTGTTCTGGTTCGTATCCATTCATCAGAAGTATCCATTCGTTTCTCAAGGTCAAAATTGGTAACAATATTCTCTGGAACAAAACGCCCAACACCGATTATCCCTGCATTCATAGGGCCATCTCCTTTTATCATCTCTGGTCATGTTATTATTTAACATCAAATATTATTAGCTGGTACTAATTTTATCAGAAGATGGTGCATACCTGCAACAGGAATTCCACGTTTCCGCTAATGACTATGCCAGGTGTTGCCTAACAACATAAACTACAACAGTAGAAGAATTATTGAAAAGGAGGATCTAAATGGATTACGATAAAGTTGACAATAGCCAACAAGAAATAGATAGCCCTAACCCGAAAGAAACTGTGGATAATACACACCCTTTTGATCGTTTAATGTTTGGTCCAGGTCAAAACAAAAGCCATCTTGGCGACGACAAAAAGCCAGCTGAAACTCAAGCTGAAGACAACCTTCTAAATCAGGTAAACTTTGAAGAAATCATGATGCATATTGATTCGCTAGTAGGTTCCGCCAAACAATTAAAACCTATGTTTAGTAAAATCCGACCCTTATTTGAGCAGTTTTTAAAAAAATAATTTACCTCTAACAATCAATGTACAAAAAAGCTGCGGCAATCTTTTTGCCGCAGCCCCAAATCCGTTAATCATTTGGCAGTTTTCCAGTCGATTTATACGTGTTAATATGCTGATGCATGACTTCCCTGAATTCATTATCAACATTAGGACTGAATTTCCCAAGGGAAATCACCCCATCAGGAATATCGAAATATAAATTTCCTGATTCCAATGTCTCTTCATTATATTTAGAAGCAACTAGCTCATAAAGGACATCTACATGCTGAACCGTACTGGTTAGCACTGTGGACTCCCCCAAATCTGATTGATCTGAAACATAACCAATTACAAACAAGCCTTGTTCTTTTACTCGTTCAATAATTGGAATATTATAGCCATCACCGGCTGGATAAATCACGTCAGCGCCCCTTGAAAGTAATCTATCGAGAATTTGTATGGCCTTTTCATCATTATCCCAGTGGCCAACATAATAAATTTCCACATCAATTTCATTGTTATAGAATGTTGCTCCTTCATAAAAACCTTCGACTTCTGGTTGCCATTCAAAAGCCGCAATGACGCCGAGGTGATTTGATTGCGTCATATGTGCTGCAACCATTCCGCCAAAGAACCCCATCGCATACGCATCGAAATTTAGACTTGTGGTATTTTCATTTTTTGCATCGCCATTAAAACTAATAAAATGAATATCTGGATATTTCTCTGAAATCTGATTAAAATATTCAGCATACTCATTCCCATGGCCATATATGAGATTAACACCATTTCCCTCAAATTCCTTTATAGCGGCTTCAACTAACGGCTCGGAGTTCATCCCTTCTTTATAATAGACGTCGATATTAAAACGGGATTGAATTCTCAACAATCCTCGGTAACCCTCTGTCCCCCAGACTTGGTCATTAATTGTTTCAGGAACGAGTAGGCCAACTTTTTCAATTTTCCCTGTTGTAAGAGGTTGTCCGCAACCTACCAACAATAGGAGGCTAAACAAAATAAGCCCAAAACGTTTCAACATTTGCTGCCACTCCTTTTATTGCATACGTGACTCGGAATTAATAGTAGCTGGCCTTTTTTCTGTTGCCTATAATAAGGCATAATATTAATTTTACTTTTTAACAGTTCATTTGAAAAGGGTTTTCACGATTTAATCATGTTTCCCTTTTAATAGACGTAAATATTGCTTTCGCTGTTGTTCCAACCCCTCAAGGGTATCCATTGGTTTTTGTACATAGACCCGACGATAATCTTCACTCAACTTTTGTTCCTGATTTAAGGGCGCTCTCAATTTCATCATATTCTTTAGCTCATTTTCCCAACTTTTTTTCTCTTCGCCTAATTCCTTTGACTTTAATAAAGTATAATATATACTTTCCAAGCATTTACACCAACCACTTTTCTTGCCACTTCGCATTACATACTTTCCCGACCTAGCTTCTTCCAGCAAATCTCTAACGATAGTTGCTGCATCGGCTACATAAATGGCATCACTAGTCGATTCTCTAGAATTCAAAGATGGGAAAGTAACTGCTTCTACACCCAAAGAAAGGATCTGCTGAAAAAAACAACCTTCAGGTTGCCATGGCCCATATAAAGTTGGAACTAGTACTTCTTTTAGCAAGAAACCCTTTTTAGTTAGATTCTGCTTAAGGTTAACTAGCGGTTCAAATTTGGAAGTGCCGTCATATTCAAGTTGCTCAGGAATTAATAAGATGATAGGAAATTTCTCCGGTGGTAATGAAAATAGCTCTTCCTGAAGAAAGTAATTTTCAAACAATTTCTCCTCCATGCCCATCAGATAAAAATCAAAGAATGGGATGATTACCGGAATGAGGGCTTCACCCTTCCATTCATTTAGTATCCGAACTTCTTCCTCGCAAAAATTAGCATTCCGACCAATTTCCATCCGCTTCTCTTCAATAAAACAATCGGGCTCCTCACCTACAGGAATTGCATTAACTTCAACTCCCTCATCAAGCATAGCCCGGCAAATACTGTACCCTAAAAAGCCAAATGTGCCAATAATTATTGCCCTATCCATATACAGTCCCCCTGATACATCTTCAATGTATCCTATGACATCAGGTGAAAATTATTGCATCGGGTTTATAGGTCATGTTCATGTTTATTAAAGAATTGAATACTCTGGAACCCTATTTGAGGTTTTTTTTCAGGGACCATATAACACATATTGAAATCAACATCTTGTTCCCTCCAAGTTTGACTGAACTCTTTTATTATCGTAGATTGCTTGTAGGCACGATTGCCAGAGAGTACATGGATTACCTTAACAGGAATTCCATTAGGAATATGAAGGAACTCCTCCTGCTCGCCAAGATAGCTTAGCACATCTTTTGGTTCTATTTGATAGGCTGTAGCTAATTCCTGTAATAACTTTTTATAGAAAAATTTATGTTCTTTCTCCTGTTCCAAATGCTTATTTAAAGAGAGTATTGGATTTAGCAATAATAAAGAACGAATCCTCGTCTCCCTTTTCAATAGTTTCAGTGCAGTAAGAGCTCCCATTCCTTCTGCAAATACATGTATTTTGTCATTCAAGATTTCAGTCCGGCGAATATGGGCACATAATCGTGCAGCTAGATCTACTGCATTTTGGCTTCCCCAATTCATCCCAAATAAATTCGAGTAGAATATGGTATACCCAGCCTGTTTAAAATCTTGAAGAAGTTTGCGTTTCCCCTCATTTTGCGTCCAAAAACTGTTTTGGCTATCCACAAAATGTCTCTCGTCTCCCAAAATTAAGATACCGAAACCGTTAGGCCTGTGAGGGTAATGTATCATGTTCCATTCGGTATCCAGTCTGAAGTTCCGGTTCTCCATCATCTCAAAACTCCTTTAAACAGTTTGTTCATATTAATGTATGAGGTTGTCGTCAAAATGAATGGGGATTAGCCTATGGTGGTGAAGGTTAAGATAGTCTTGTAGTTGCTTATTTTTTATTTATTAATTTTTCACATTATGGTAAGATAAAATAAGAACTTTTGCAGGGTAGAGGTGAAAATTATGCGTTATTTCTGGACTTTATTTTGGACATTCCTACTTGTTCAAATGTTGACTTATGTAACCGGCTCCATGCTTGGAGTTGGCTATGATCTCCAAACTGGAATCATTCTGACAGTCGCAACAACCATATTGGTTTTCATCATTCCATTAGTGCTTCCTGATGGTCCTGCTGACCAACATGGATCTCATTAATTTGAGAGTTTTAAAAAGTCATCCTAAGTATAGGATGACTTTTTTTATATGACCACAATTTCTACTTGTTCATCTTTGACAGATATTTCTATACGACTCTTTTCACGAATTTCCCCAGCAATAATACCCCTCGCTAGCTTGGTTTCCACATTTCTTTGTATATACCTTTTCAAAGGTCTTGCACCATAAACTGGGTCAAATCCATTAACTGCAATAAATTCCTTTGCCTCTTCACTGATTGTTATCTGTATATGCTGGTCTTTTAGTCTATGTTGCAATTCATCCAAAAGTTTCACAACAATTGCTTTTATTTCATTAATTTGAAGTGGTTTAAATAATATGATTTCATCTACACGATTTAGGAATTCCGGACGGAAGTGATTGCGGAGTTGCCCCATTACATTTTCTCTTGCTTCCTCCCCTATTCCTTCTTCAGCATCAGATTGTTCAAGTAAAAAGTGGGAGCCAATGTTCGACGTCATAATAATGACTGTATTTTTAAAGTCAACCGTCCGGCCTTGAGAATCAGTTATTCGTCCATCATCAAGCATTTGAAGTAAAATATTAAATACCTCTGGATGGGCCTTTTCAATTTCATCAAAAAGAATCACAGAATATGGCTTTCTCCTTACTGCTTCGGTCAACTGACCACCTTCTTCATAGCCAACATAGCCTGGAGGTGCTCCGATTAATTTTGATACAGTGTGTTTTTCCATATACTCTGACATATCAAGTCGTATCAGTTGTTCTTCGCTGTCAAATAATGCTTCTGCTAGCGTTTTAACCAATTCTGTCTTCCCAACCCCTGTCGGACCTAGGAATATAAAAGACCCTATTGGCCTGTTCGGATCTTTTATCCCCGCTCTTGCTCTAAGGACAGCATCAGAAACAAGGGAAACAGCTTCATCTTGACCAATCACGCGCTTTTGGAGGATTGTTTCTAAGCGGAGTAGTTTTTCCCTTTCTCCCTCAACAAGCTTTGTAACAGGAATTCCTGTCCACCTTGCCACAATCGAAGCAATTTCTTCTTCTGTCACTTCCTCACGGAGGAGCCTGTCTTCTTTCTCTCCGTCAGAAACCCGCATTTCAATTTCTCTAAGTTCATTTTCCAATGCCGGAATTCGTCCATGTCTAAGTTCAGCTGCTTTGTTCAAATCGTATTCATTTTCCGCCTTTTCTAGTTCATGCCTTAACTTTTCAAGAGTTTCCCGCTTCAAACGGACCTTTTGTATATCCTCTTTTTCTTTTTCCCATTTTCCCTTCATCACACCAGCATTTTCTCTTAAATTTGCCAGTTCCTTTTGTAGGGCATTTAACCTTTCCTTGCTAGCTTCATCCTTTTCCTTTTGTAGGGCCGCTTCTTCAATTTCCAATTGCATAACCCTTCTTGTTACCTCATCAAGCTCGTTAGGCATTGAATCGATTTCTGTTCGTATCATTGCACAAGCTTCATCGACAAGGTCGATTGCTTTATCAGGAAGAAAGCGGTCGGTAATATATCGATCCGAGAGTGTGGATGCTGCAACTATTGCCCGATCGTGAATATTGACTCCATGATGAATTTCAAACCTTTCCTTCAACCCTCTTAAAATCGAAATGGTATCCTCCACAGTTGGTTCCTGAACAAGGACTTGTTGAAATCTTCTCTCTAAAGCGGGATCTTTCTCAATATATTTTCTATGTTCATCAAGTGTGGTAGCACCAATGCAATGAAGTTCTCCCCTAGCGAGCATTGGTTTTAACATATTCCCCGCATCCATCGCTCCTTCTGTTTTTCCTGCCCCCACAATTGTGTGGAGTTCATCGATAAACAAAAGAATTTTCCCTTCACTCTTTTTTAACTCATTTAATACAGCCTTTAATCTTTCTTCAAACTCTCCTCTAAACTTTGCCCCTGCAATAAGAGCACCAATATCTAATGAAAAAATGGACTTGTCCTTCAAACCTTCTGGAACATCACGTCTGACGATTCTTTGGGCTAGTCCTTCTACTATGGCCGTTTTCCCAACCCCAGGCTCTCCAATTAAAACTGGATTATTTTTAGTCTTTCGTGAAAGGATTCTAATCACGTTCCGAATTTCGCTGTCTCGACCAATGACTGGATCCATTTTTCCATTTCTAGCTTCTTCGACTAAATCTCTACCATACTTTTTTAAGGCATCATAACCCGCCTCAGGATTTTGTGAGGTCACTCGTTGATTCCCCCTTATATCTTTAATAACCGATAGGAGCTTTTCTCGACCAATTTTATTCGTTTTGATAAGTTTGTTAGCATCCGTTGGATTGGCTTTTTGCAAGGCAAGCAAAATATGTTCAGCTGAAAGAAACTCATCATGAAACTGCTTCATTTCTTTTTCAGCTTCGACTAGAAGTCTTTGTAAATTAGAGGTGATATACATTTTCCCAACTTCTGTACCACTACCTGATACTTGTGGTTTTTTATGTAAAGCAACTTTTAAGTCCTTTTTGTACGCTTCAACGTTTTCCCCTAGCCTTTCAAGAATGGTAATAGCTAAATTTTCTTCTTGAGTTAACATTGTTAGAAATAAATGGACGTCATCCACTTCCTGATGTTGGTGTTCAGCAGCTAATGATTGTGCCTGAATAAAAGCTTGTTGCATTTTCTCAGTCATCCTATTTATATCCATTGAAGCCCCTCCTTTTATTCTGACCTTTTTTGACCTTTATATTATTATATCCCTGGGGAAAACAAAAATAAAGCCATCCTAGCCGGATGGCTTTATTTTTTTATTCCCCAGCTAACAGGGCGCTTCCGCTTTTCTAGGTATGTCTATGGATTTTGTGGTACGTCCAGAGTCTGTTGTGGTTGGAGTTTTCCGGAAAATAGTCTCCTGCACTTAATTTAATCTTCTGTGGATTATTCACATTGCTTCCTGTTTCGCCTATCTCAATATAGACACCATTATTGGGTGCCTTTTGTCCTGCACGAAATTGTCGGTTTTGGCCCATATAGCTGCCTCCTCCCTTTCCAATATCTTTGCCATATTATTATTTCCGAACGTGCTCATAACATGAAGGAAAGTTTGCCCAATTGACCTAATCAGGTCCCAAAGTGTAGTGAATATAGTCCTATTCGCATGGACCTTTCTATTCATCTTTTTTGGGGTTCTATTCGCGAAAACTTCCCGTCTATTCGCGCTTTATTCCCTTCACCCTAGATAAAAAAAAATGCACATGAGATAAATATGAGATCTCATGTGCATTTTTATTTTATTTTCCTGATTAGTCCCCATGTCTAGTCTTTTAGTAATTCAACTAACAAAGCCTTTTGCGCATGAAGGCGATTGCCCGCTTGCTCGAATACTACGGAATTAGGTCCGTCGATTACTCCTGCAGTTACTTCTTCCTCACGATGGGCTGGTAAGCAGTGCATGAAGAGATAATCTTTTTTAGCATTACTAACAAGTTTCTCATTTATTTGATAATCATGAAAGTCTTTTAATCGTTGTTCGTTTTCTTCTTCCTGTCCCATACTAGTCCAAACATCAGCATAAACTGCATCCGCATTGAGTACTGCCTCGACAGGATCCTCCGTAACTGTAATCCTACAGCCTGTTTGTTCTGCAATTTCTTTGCATTTTGAAGTTACTTTCTCATCTGGCCAATAGGACTTTGGTGCAGCGATTGCAAAGTCAATACCTAACTTCGCACAGATAGCCATTAATGAGTTAGAAACATTATTGCCATCCCCCACATACGCCAGTTTTAATCCGCGGACATCACCTTTTTTCTCAGTTAGCGTAAGAACGTCTGCAATTGCCTGACATGGATGCGCTAAATCCGTCAGTCCATTTATTACAGGCACAGTGGAATGATTGGCAAGTTCCTCCACTCGTTCATGTCCATGAGTTCGAATCATTATGGCGTTAACATATTGTGATAACACTTGAGCAGTATCAGCAATGGTTTCTCCACGCCCTAGCTGTGAATCTTGGTTATTCATATAGATAGCGTGACCTCCAAGCTGAAGCATACCTGCTTCAAAGGACATCCGTGTTCTAGTCGAATTTTTTTCAAAAATCATTGCGAGAATTTTTCCAGCTAGTAGGTTTTGCCCCGGTCCTTTTGATTTCAGTTCTACTGCTTTATCAATTAGCAATTGAATTTCCTCAGTAGAAAAATCAAGAATGGTCAGGAAATGTTTCCCCTTTAAAGACAACTTGTTGATTGTTGATTGCTGAGACTTGCTCATTTTACTGCCACACCCTTTTCCATTTGGTTTAACCATTCTCCCATCGCTTTTACATTCCACTCAGTGTTTTTAGTTCCTTTTAGATAAGCCATAAAGGTTTCTTCTTGAGAGAATATTAGCCTACGCTGGCGAATTGCCCATTGACGGAGAAAAACATCGTCACTGCTACTCCCACTACATAATACCCCAGCAATCTTTTCAATCTCGATATCATTTATTTCCCCTTCATATCGAATAAGTTCTACACCACATTGCGCCGCTTCTTGAATTAGTGTCTGATCACAACTTGTATAGAAAATTTTATTCCCCTTCAATTTAGAAGATATTGAAGTAAAGTATTTCTTTAATGCCTCTTCCGTTGTTTGACCGATACTTATCCCTTCTCCAGTTGACATCATTTGGGGACCTGTTTTAATATCGAGGCCTCTTAAAGCAAAATTAGAAAATACCGGATATTTTAAACAAACATACGGGCTAGGACCGTCCCCAAATACCGGTAATTCATTTTTCGACATATTGTATTTCCCAAGCAATATTTTTGTCGCTTTATTGACGAGAGGTACACCTGTCACTTTGCTAACAATCGGCATCGTTCTACTTGAACGTGGGTTTACCTCGAGAATATAGACCTGTTCCCCAGAAATAATATACTGTATATTCATCAGTCCCCGATAACCTGTATCTTTGATTATTAGAGATGCATATTCGATAATCTTATTTTCAACTGATTTAGATAATCCTTGCGCAGGGATCATTGATAAGCTATCACCAGAGTGTACACCTGTTCTCTCAATATGTTCCATGATTGCGGGGACGATTAAATGCTCTCCATCCGCTGCAAGATCAATTTCAGCTTCTCTTGCTTCTAAAAACTGATCAATTAGCACAGGATATTGAACGATACTCTTAGCTAAATGCCCTTCTAACTTCTCTTTAGTCTCAATGACCATCATATCTTGACCACCGATAACATATGAAGGACGAATTAAAACTGGAAATCCTATTGTATCTGCAGCATCCACTAATTCTTGCTCGTTTCCAGCAATTAAACCTTTTACGCGTGGAATATTTAAGTTATCAAGTAGACGATAAAACTTATCTCTATCTTCAAATAAATCAATCATCTCCGAACTCGTTCCAAGCAATGTTACTCCGTAATCCTCAAGTCCTTTTGCTAAGTTTAGGGCCGTTTGCCCTCCGAGTTGAACAATGACTTCGCTTATTCCTTCTACTTCAATAACATCAAGAATCTCTTCCAAGCATAATGGTTCAAAATAAAGTCGATCAGATAAAGCAAAGTCTGTACTTACCGTTTCTGGATTATTATTAATCATAATGGTTTCAATGTTTTCCTCTTTTAACGCAAGAACCCCATGAACGGAACAATAATCAAATTCGACACCCTGACCAATGCGAATCGGTCCGCTTCCTACAATTAATACCTTCCTTTTAGCCGTTTTCGGTGACTCATTTTCTCCAAAATAACAAGAATAAAAATAATTTGAGCTAGAATCAAACTCTGCCGCGCAAGTATCGACCATTTTATAACTTGGTTTGACGCAAAGCTTACTTCTTAAGTTTCTAACTTGCTTTTCAGTCATCTTCCACACCTTAGCAAGATAATCATCGCTGAAACCTTTTTCTTTATAAGAAGCTAATTGATCAGTACTCACCTCAAGAGCATTTACTTTTGCAATTTCTGCTTCAATTTGTACAATTCCCTCTAACTTGTTTAAGAAAAACAGGTCAATTTTTGTTTCAACATGAATGGCTTCTATCCTTTCACCCCGACGTAATAATTCCATTATTACGAAGAGTCTTTCATCTGACTGTTGGGTAAGGATTGACTTTAATTCCTCTGTTGATTTACTCTTAAAGACTTCCTGAGATAAATCTGCGAGTTTCATATCTAATGATCGTACAGCTTTAACCAATGCTCGTTCAAAATTTCGATCAATTCCCATTGCTTCTCCGGTAGCTTTCATTTGGGTACCTAGTCGGCGCTCGATTTCAGGAAACTTATCAAATGGCCATTTCGGAATTTTCACGACAACGTAATCTAGCGCGGGCTCATAGCTTGCGAACGTATTTCCTGTAACAGGATTCTTTAGCTCTGATAACAAGTGACCTACAGCAAGCTTTGCAGCCATCCTTGCAATCGGGTACCCCGTCGCCTTTGAAGCCAAGGCTGATGAACGGCTCACACGCGGGTTTACTTCAATCAGGTAGTAATTTTTACTTTCAGGGTCGAGAGCAAACTGTATATTACATCCTCCAACTATTCCAAGCGCGGAAATGATTTTTACAGCTGCAGAACGGAGCATCTGGTATTCGCGGTCTGTTAACGTTTGCGAGGGAGCAACAACAATTGAATCACCAGTATGAATTCCCACAGGATCAAAGTTTTCCATATTGCATATGGCAATACAAGTTCCGTTGGCGTCCCGCATCATCTCATATTCGACTTCTTTGTAGCCAGCAATGCTTTTCTCGATTAAGCACTGATGAATCGGACTCTCATTGAGGCCACCGTTCACCAAGCTAATAAGTTCTTCTTCAGTGGGAGCGATTCCACCACCGGTCCCGCCTAGTGTATAGGCAGGTCTCACGATAACGGGATAACCTGTTGCTTTTGCAAATTTTAGTGCTTCATCAACACTATGGACCACTTCACTCTCTGGAACTGGCTCATTGAGTTTATACATTAGGCTTCTAAACGCATCCCGGTCTTCCCCTTGCTTAATGGAATCAATTGATGTACCCAACACTTTTAATCCGTATTTCTCAATAATTCCCTGTTCACTCAACTGAAAAGCCATATTTAACCCTGCCTGGCCACCAAGGGTAGCAAGAAGCCCGTCCGGATTTTCTTTTTGGATTATTTTTTCTACACTTTCCACAGTCATCGGTTCAAAATAAATCGCATCCGCAAATTCTGGGTCGGTCATGACAGTGGCTGGATTATTATTAAGCAGGATCACTCGGTAACCTTCTTCTTTTAAAGCGATACAAGCCTGAGTTCCTGCGTAATCAAATTCGGCTGCCTGCCCAATAATAATTGGGCCGGAACCGATTACTAAGATGGATTGAATTCTAGTATCTTTAGGCATAATTTACTTCTCTCCGCTTCGTTGATTCAACAAGATTGATAAATTCATCAAATACAAAATCGCTGTCTGCTGGTCCTGGATGAGCTTCTGGATGGAATTGGACGGTTACTAGCGGTAGAGATTGGTGGGACAGCCCCTCAACAGAACCATCATTACTATTGATAAAACGTGCGGATAGGCCCGCTTTACTGATACTTTGTTCATCAACAACATAGCTATGGTTTTGTGACGACATGAATACCTTCCCTGTTTGATGATCGCAAACTGGCTGGTTGGCACCACGATGTCCAAATAGCATCTTTTTGGTGTCACCACCAAGAGCAAGGGCAGCCAACTGGTGCCCTAAACAAATCCCTAACGCAGGAAAATGTTCGATAACCTTTTTAATTTGTGGAAGTTTTTCTTTTAACTCTTTTGGATCCCCGGGTCCATTTGACAAGAGAACACCATCAGGGCGAAGAGATTGAATATATTCAAACGTACTATCGTATGGGACAACTGTCACCTTGCAGCCTTTGGCTAATAGACTATCTAGGATTGATTTTTTATAGCCAAAGTCAAAAAGGACAATATGTGGATAACCCTCCCCATATACTTGCGATTTTGAGATTGACACCTGACTAACTTTCATATCAGTGTTTAGAGTGAAGTCTTTCATACACTCCTTTTTGTCTGCAAGAATTGCTGGCATTGAGCCATGTTCTCGTATCCTTTTTACAACCGCTCGTGTATCAATATGAGACAGAACAGGAACATTCCATTTCTGTAGATAGTCACTCATGCTCATTTCTGATTCATAATGATAACAATTTGTCTCTGCCTCATATACAATTACAGCTGCTGGTTGTGGTACGAGACTTTCAGCATCTGCTTTATTAATACCGTAATTCCCTATTAACGGATAGGTAAAAACGACTATTTGGTCTTTATAAGATGGGTCCGTTAACACCTCTTGGTACCCCGTCATCCCAGTAAAAAAGACAACCTCTCCTTTAATTTCCTTGATCGGTTGTTTCCCTACCCATGTGCCTTTATAGGAAATCCCTTCACTTAGATGTAAGTAACCGTCCATAATTCACCTCGTATTTCCGAATAATTATATACAAAATTTAATAATTATTCATTTAATCTCTAAAAATATCCGGCTATACTGCTGCCGAAGTTACGTCTGCTAATGTAGATTTCAATAAACTTATCGCCTGATCAATCTCACCCTTGGTTATATTAAGGGGCGGAAGCAAGCGAATGACCTTTTCTCCTGCAGGCAAAACAATTAAACCTTTGGAGCGTAGTCTGGAAAGCACTTCTGGAACATTCCCGGATATTTCAATTCCGATTATTAGGCCAATCCCTCTGATATCCAGCACACCTTCTAGCTTGCCGAGGTTTGCCTCAATTTGATTGTAAAGATATTGACCCATAGTTGTGGTTTCAGTTAAGAACTGTTTAGTGAAAACCATTTCCATAGTAGCAACTGCAGCGGCAATGGCTATTGGATTGCCACCAAATGTTGATCCATGACTTCCTGGTCCGAAAGCCTCTTGAAGCTGTGCTGTTCCAACCACTGCACCAATTGGAAATCCACTTCCTAAACCTTTCGCAACCGTAATGATATCTGGCTTTAAATTGTAATGCTGAAAAGCAAACGGTTTTCCTGTACGACCAATCCCTGTTTGGATTTCGTCAACAATCAACAATGCACCATTTTCTTTACATGCTTTTTCGATAATCTTTAGAAACTCGGGGTCCACAACGTTTATTCCGCCTTCGCCTTGGACAATCTCTAGTACAACTGCAGCAGTATCCTGGTCAATTTCATCTAAGAATGCCTCTACATGATTAAAAGGCAAATGGATAAAGGTTTCGAGCATTGGTCCAAAACCGTTTTTAATCTTATCTTGACCCGTTGCTGCCATCGAACCAAATGTCCGACCATGAAATGAATTGTTGAATGAAATAATCTTGGAACGGCTCGTTGCCTTCCTAGCAAGCTTCAGCGCAGCCTCGTTTGCCTCAGCACCACTATTTGCAAAGAACACTAAGTCTAACCCTGCTGCTTCGGCTAGAAGCTTTGCGGCTTTTTCCTGCATCGATTGTGGGAACAGATTTGAAACATGCCAGAACTTTTTCAGTTGTTCCGTAACAGCTTGCTCGATGTGTGGATGACAATGACCTAAATTGCAAACACCAATTCCTGAAGTGAAATCAAGATACTCTTTTCCATCCACTGCCGTAATCTTTGTTCCTTTAGCGCTAGCTGGTTCAATTTCCCAACGACTATAGGTCGGAAATAAATGGCTCATTATTTAACCCTCTCTTTACTGGTGATTGCCGTTCCTGCCCATTCCCTATTCTTATAAAAGGCCTTTTTCCCAGAAACAATCATAACCCGATTAATTCCTTTATCAAGAACTGAAATTGCTGATTCTACCTTAGGAATCATTCCACCGTAGATATGCCCAGAGGCAATATATTCTTGAATCTCAGACGAAGATGTTTCTTCAATCAGCTCCCCTTCAACAAGGATTCCATCTACATTGGTTACAAATAAGCAGCGCTCCGCACCTAATGCCTTTGCAACTGCGGCGGCCGCATAATCTGCATTAATATTTAATCGGTTGCCATCTTCTGAAGCCCCTATTGGAGTAATAACTGGAATTAGTTCGGATTCTATCAGTTTATTAATTAACTCCTTATTAACCATCGTAACAGTACCAACAAACCCAAGCTCTTCTTTGTTGATAAAATCTGCTACGAGACACCCTCCGTCGCTTCCATTAAGCCCAATCGCATCTAATCCACCTTCAGCAAGTAGACTAACAAGTTGTCGGTTTGTTTTGCCCGAAAGGACCATTTCAACGACTTCCATTGTTTTTTCACAAGTAACTCTAAGTCCATTATGAAACTTTGAATCTATCTTATATAGATCGAGCATCGCATTGATTGCTGGCCCACCGCCATGGACAATAACTGGTTTATACCCATCATTTTTCAAAGAATGAAGAGCATCAAAAAATGCTGGGGATAACTCATCAAGTACACTACCGCCACATTTGATTACGATTGTTTTCATAGTAACCTCCTATGTCCGATAGCTTGCATTAATTTTGACATAGTCATAGCTAAGGTCGCAGCCCCATGCGGTTCCTGATCCAGAGCCGACATTAAGGTTCACTGTAATCTCAATTTTCTCTTGTTCCAAGTAGGCTTTAGCCTGTTCTTCGGAATAAACCAGTGGATTGCTTGCTTTCAGCAATTCCATTGAACCGAGTTTTATATCAACAGTATCCGGATTTACAAAAGCATTCGCTTGACCTACAGCGCCTATTATCCTTCCCCAGTTTGCATCAGCACCATAAATGGCCGTTTTCACTAGGTTGGATCCAACGATTTGCTTCGCAACTGCTCTAGCTTCTTCATTTGAAACTGCACCGATAACGGAAACCTCCACTAGCTTGGTTGCGCCTTCTCCATCTCTGGCAATCTGTTTCGCAAGGCTTTCACAGTTTTCTTTTAATAGCTGTATAAAAGTAGGCCACTCTGGATGTTCTGGAGATAATGGCTCGTTCCCGGCATGGCCATTAGCCATAACTAGAACCATATCATTTGTAGAAGTATCTCCGTCCACTGTGATTTGGTTAAATGTGATGTCGGTTAACTCTTTTAAAGCGACACTTAAATGCTCTGATGAAATATTGGCATCAGTTGTAATAAATCCTAGCATAGTGGCCATATTCGGATGAATCATCCCTGAGCCCTTGGCAGCTCCACCAACAAAAACAGGCATACCATCAATTTCCGCCTCATAACAGCTGCTCTTCATTACTGTATCAGTAGTAAGAATCGCTGTTTGGAAATCCTCAGCATTTTCCGCTGATATCCCAGGATTTAATGCTTGAATTCCTGCCTCGATTTTATCCATTTGAAGAAACTCGCCAATAACACCTGTCGACGCTACAGCAATGTGATGCTCTGCTATATTAAAGGCTTTAGATGTCGAGGATCTCATTTTATAAGCATCATCAAGTCCTTGTTGTCCGGTACAGGCGTTCGCGCAGGCACTATTCACAATGACAGCTTGGATTAAACCTTCCTTAGAAATACTATCCTTCGTTACGATTATTGGGGCCGCTTGAAAAGCACTCGTTGTATAGACAGCGGCACAATTCGCTGGGGTCTCGCTTAGGATAATCCCAACATCTAATTTGCTATATCTAAGCCCAGCATGAACCCCTCCAGCGCTAAAACCTTTTGGACTTAAAACACCACCTGCATCGATCTTTCTAACAATCTTCTTTTCTGTTAATGCCTGTTTCATTGTGTCCTCCTTAAGGATAGATTGGAATAAAGTTCAATCCCGCCTTTTCATCGATTCCGTTCATTAAATTGGCATTCTGTACCGCCTGCCCGGCAGCACCTTTCATTAAATTATCTATCACTGAAACAATGGTCAGGCGACCAGTTCTTTCATCAACATTAAGTCCAATATCACAAAAGTTTGAACCACAAACTTCTTTAACAGATGGATACTGGCCTTCTTTCCGCACTCTTACAAAGGGATGATTCAAATAGGTTTCTTGGTAAAGTTCCACGACTTCGGATGTAGTAAGCTCTTTTTTTAGTTGAACGTAAATGGTCGTCATAATTCCCCTTGTAATCGGAATTAAATGAGTACTAAAGGTAACCGGAGTACTATGTCCATCCCATAATTTGAGTTGCTGTTCAATTTCTGGGATATGCTGATGCTGATTGACCTTATAAATTCTGAAATTATCATTCATTTCCGCAAAAGCAGTTGTTTTTGAGAGTGTTTTTCCGGCTCCAGAAACACCTGACTTTCCGTCAATAATTATTCCTTTAGGTTCAATAACTCCAGCTACCGAAACAGGCCCAAGCCCAAGTAAAGCGGCGGTTGGATAGCAACCCGGATTCGATAGCAACTTAGCATTTATTATATTTTCGCGATTCCACTCACTTAGACCATAAACTGCATCAGCTAATGTATCTTCGTTGACGGCATCGTGTTTATACCACTTTTTATATTCCTCTGAGTTTTTAATCCGAAGATCTCCAGATAAATCAACAACTTGAATGTCTTTTCCGTAAAATTGTTGCGCGAGTTTTCCTGAGATACCAGATGGTGTAGCAAGAAAAACAAGATCTGCTTCCTCAGCAATTTGCTCTGGCTCCACTTTTTTCAATGAATCTTCAAATATACTATTTAGATGAGGAAATTCCTCTGTAATGGGCATTTCCTCCCTAGTTGAGTGAATGGAGTGAATGCGGAATATAGGATGATTATGTAATATCCTAATCAATTCGCCCCCACCATAACCTGTTGTGCCGATAACCGCTACCTTCACTCTACTCCCCCTTCCTATGGTCAATGTATAAATAACCATTTAATTTTATATTTATTAATTTCAGTTCTTTTTATTATAAGAACTCCACATCAGAAACGCAACCAATTTCGTAAAATTCCGCAAATTTTTTTTGCGAAAAAAACCATAATAGGCGGAGAGAATCATATATACAGAGACAAAAAAACACGACATGTTTGCCGTGTTCAAATTTACTATATGACTGCAAAAAGGATGATGATAAAAAACAGTGCTGCATTTACGATTTCATACACACCAAGTTTCATCATCCCTAAAGGGTTGCCATAAAATGCTATGGCTCTAATCAAACTAGGTATGAAAGCTAATGCTACGATCCACTCGCCGATAAATAGCCAAACAATCGGAACAACAGCATGATAAATCCATGAAATATATTTGTAA
This sequence comes from Mesobacillus maritimus, assembly GCF_044803185.1. Lineage (GTDB taxonomy): Bacteria > Bacillota > Bacilli > Bacillales > Cytobacillaceae > Mesobacillus_B > Mesobacillus_B maritimus_B. The sequence goes on along the minus strand of NZ_CP085225.1, from coordinate 748,208 downwards.
CGTATATTTTTCTTTTCACGTACCATTGTCTTCACATAAATTGTACTCCCAACAAAGAAAAGGATAGAGGCGAAAAATGCCAACCAAGCTTCTAGGGTCAGATTACCACTTGAAAGATAACTACTTGCTAACCCTGCAATACTAAAATTTATAATTGCACTAAGATCATTCATAAGAGCTCTTTCGTTTTTCCTACTTGAATAGTAAGCATTAACGGTAAAGAATGGGAGCATCGCTAGTCCAAAGTAAACAATAGTTGGAATAGTAAGTAATGGTACCATTAGTAAGGCGAGTGCTGGAACAAGGTAAATAATGGTCCACTTACGATAGAAAGGAATGTTTTTCTTTTTAAATAGAAATAGCATTGGATACGTTGCTAAGTATAATAAAAGCCATCCGAGGAAGAACGGGATATGCTGCCATACGATATCAGTTGCTGCGGCACCTAGCCAGAACGGAATGATAAGCATGGCCCAGGCACCGTGTTGCTTCGGTATAAATAACTTCACAATCATCACTCCCTTACATTTCTATTCTTACTATAATGCACGTAAGAATACTATTAAGTGAAACTTGTCACATTTGAGAGCACTACTGATTGTGAAGTCACGAAATCGTCAAAAAGCGAAAAGCGGAAGCGCCTTGGTCAGGCCCGACAGGCATAAGACTCACCTGAATAGAAGGCGTTCTTTGCCTTCAATTCAGGGGTGGCTTATGACCCGAGGGACTAGGCGCTGGAGCTGGACAAGCAGAAAAGCGGAAGCGCCTTGGTCAGGCCCGACAGGCATAAGACTCACCTGAATAGAAGGCGTTCTTTGCCTTCAATTCAGGGGTGGCTTATGATCCGAGGGACTAGGCGCTGGAGCTGGACAATTCTCTAACTCATAACTATTTATCTTGATCTAAATAAAAAAGACATCTTAAAGATGCCTTTTAACCAAGTGAAGCTTCAGGAGTAATTCTTTTATATATAAATGTGGTTTTGAAAGGTAACAAATTTTATTAGAGAAGGCAAGACTAAGCAAAAATAAAAACACAATCACTATGTGTATTTGTGATAAAAAGGAGATATTTTTTATTAAACTCATGTCTGGTTGTAACTGTATAAAGCTTAGAAACCATAAAAACAACTGAGCAATTTCATCATAAAGATGAATAACCACTAGCCCCGTCAAAGTACATAAAACAAGCAACCATTTTAGTGATCCCGTAATGAACCTTTCTGAAGTTGTCTTCGCCTTTCCACTACTAGGAGTTTCCAATTGCCAAATAAGCCCCATTCCAACGATAGCCACCACTGTATAAGGAAAAACAATCCACAACATTTGATACATTTCCATCTTTTTCACCTCTACCACGTATTAAAACAGGTATATCTACCTATTTATTTTAACTAGTTAGCAGTGAAAGCACAGTGATAAATATCGCTTGTATGTCTAATTTGCGAATTTTTTTTTACTTTTTTATGTCTGAATGATTTTGCTTATTTGAAAAAAGAACTGCTGTCTCTACATAATTAACAATCCAGGAGTAAAAGTCCTCCACTTCGGAGTAGACAGGATAGGATAATTTCTTTTGAAGCATGCTGGCTAATTCCGGTCGTCGACTTAGGATTACTTTAATATTTGTTAGCTCTTCAAGCAGGTGCAAATCCCTTTCATCTCGAAGCAGAACCGCCTTCGGAAAAACTTCATGCTTGTGGCCTTCAATCAGGATTGTATCGGGGTTAAGAGCTGTCACTAATTGTATCTGTTCCGCTAGTCTCCAGTCAGCCTTTTCTGCCTGTAATAACACCCTCCCCTCTCCCTCAATGAGAGATGCAAAGGCACCCGCGTCTACGTGGCGCCCTGAATCCTTATTTTCCACCATATCCGGTTTCCCACCATGGCCATGATGTTTTATCGTGACAACTTTATATCCTTGAGTAGAAAGCCTATTTATCACTTCATACATAGAGGTTGTTTTCCCACTATTTTGGTAACCAACCAGCTGAAATAGAATTGGCTTTACCATGGCCATTGATTACCAGTCTGGTCTTCAAGCAGAAGCACATCTACTTCTACTCCATGTTCAAATCCTCTCGTTCCACCAGGTAGGATCATCAGAGAATTTGCCCCGGCAAGACTCATGATAATATTCGACTTATCTAAACCACTAGGGGTAACAACTAGTCGTCCATCCTCAATTGTCAAGGAACTTCTTACAAATCTAGTGAAAGGATTTGCCTTCGGGAAATCTGCATTAAGTACGGCTTTCTCCTTTCGAAGATGCGGCGAGTCAATACTTAACATCGTCCTTAGGATTGGGCGGGCAAATAGCTCAAAACCAACATAACAGGCTGATGGATTTCCCGAGAGGCCAAATAACAGTTTTCCATCTAGATGTGCAACGGTAGTAACACTGCCAGGACGCATTGCTACTTTATTAAACAGGACCTCAGCCCCAAGCTTTTCATAAATTTGTGGCAAGTAATCAAAATCTCCGACAGAGACACCACCGGTTGTGATAAAAATATCGACTTCGTCAATTGCGCTCGCAACTGCCTCAAAACAAGTATCAAAATCGTCTGGAAGTTGACCAAAGTAACGGACGTCCGCTCCGACTCTTTGAATTTGGGCAGAGATCATATATGAATTACTATTCCGGATTTTTCCTGGAACTAGGGGTTCATGAACCTCCAGTAATTCCGTCCCGGTTGCATAAAGTCCAACAATTGGTTTTTTGGCAACAGGCACCTTATCATATCCAAAGGTAGCTAGCATTGCCTGAATACCAGGGTTAATAAACGCTCCCTTGCTGACAAGCACTTCCCCTTCTTTTGCATCTTCCCCACGGTAGGAAACATTCTCTCCTTTTTTATGTACCTTCTTAACGCTCATATATTTTTTACCATCTTGACTGGTTTCCTTCGCTAACTCAAGCATGACAACCGCATCTGCACCAACTGGCATCTGGGCACCAGTCATAATTCTCACGGTTTGATTTGGTCCTAGCTCTTTATCCGATAACATCCCTGCACCAATATGATCGACAACTTCAAACATAATGGAATTGGATTGAGAAGCTTCGCTTGTGTCGATAGAACGTATCGCAAATCCATCGTATGGAGCTCGATCAAAATGAGGCACATCGCTAGTTGCTCTTAAATCATCAGACAAAAACCTTCCAAAACTTTCATTTATCGAGACCCATTCAGTACTTCCATTCTTTTTAAACTTCATTACTCTATTTACAGCTTCTCCAATTTGAATCGGTGTTCGTTTCTCTAGCATATTTTCAGCTCCTAGTACTGGGCAATGTAAACTAAAATTAATTAAATCTATCTTTTCATTATAAGAGTAAATGAAAACACACAACATGACAAACATCACAATTTTTCAACTTTCACTTCCAAATTATACCTTTCAAAATTTTTATCAAGGTGTGATACATATCACCTACTATTAGAACCATTTCCTTTATGATTAATTTGTAAACAATAATTGGATTTCTTTAAGGAGGAAACATAAATGCAACTTCCATTTAATGAACATACATTAGTAAGAGACATTGTTAACTTATTCCCTAAATCAAGTGATATCTTTAAAAAGAATCGCATCGACTTTTGTTGTGGCGGCAGCATTCCGTTAACAGAGGCAGCAGCGGAAAAAACGGTTAATGTTGAAGCGCTAATGGTAGAACTAGGTGAATTATATGCAAAAAATGCAAATTCCGCTGAAGATATGGAGTTCTGGACTCAAACAGAATCTGCTGTATTAGTTAAGCATATCCAAGAGCAGTACCACCGTACACTTGAAGAAGAGCTTAAGCTTATGAGCCCATATGTAACAAAGGTTGCACGTGTTCATGGAGCTAATCATCCAGAACTTATCAAAATGCATGATCTTTTCTACGAATTGAAAAATGAATTACTTGAGCATACTGCCAAAGAAGATGCGACTGTATTCCCTGCTCTGCTCTCATTGGATAACCCAGATTTACCAAACCGTGAACAAATTCTTGATGAGATCCGCGAACTTGAAAAAGAACATGACCATGCAGGTGCAATTTTAAAAGAACTTCGTGATGTTACATCTGACTTCAATCCACCAATGGATGCTTGCGGAACATACCGTCTAGTTTACAAACGCCTTGAAATGCTAGAAGAGCATACTTTCATGCATGTTCATTTAGAAAACAATATCTTATTCCCACGTTACTTTGAAAATTTAACAGCTTAATCCTATAAAAACACACGACTTTCCTTCCTTGTAATAGGAAAATCGTGTGTTTTTTTGTTATAGCGTTAGAAGCGCTTAATATTGAACTTTAGGGCATTGAGGCGGACTACAAAAAAAGTTAGACTCCTATGCTAATCCACGAGAGCCCAACCTCTTAAATGTGTATATCAACCACCAATATAAGACATTTCAATTTTCTTACGGTTTGCGATTGTTTCCGCCGTTCTTACGTCGGAATAACGATCATCACGACCATTCCATATCCCGGTAATCTTTTCTCTTAATTCCTCATCGCTAGCTCCAGCTCTCATGAAATCACGAAGATCATGGCCATTTCCATTGAAGAGACAAGTGAATATTTGACCATTTGCCGATAGTCTGGATCTTGTACAGCTTGAGCAGAACGATTCAGAAACAGATGAAATAAATCCAACATGCACGTTTGTTCCTTTATAGCGATACCTTTTAGCTACTTCGCCAAAATAAGCAGCTCCGGTATGTTCGAGCTCATAATTTTCTTTCAACAGCTCATAAATTTCTTTTTTTGTAATGACATCGTCCATTTTCCAACCATTTGTACTACCGACATCCATATACTCGATAAAACGTAGTTCAAGATCCTCATTCTTGCAGAACTCGGCCATCGGAAGGATTTCTTGATCATTTAAGCCCTTTTTCACAACCATATTTATTTTTACGCCAAGACCTGCCTCCTTGGCCGCTCTAATTCCTGTTAAAACAGGACCAGTTTTGACCCCACGACCATTAATCTGACCAAATAATTCGTCATTTAAGGTATCTAAACTAATATTAACCCGCTTTAATCCAGCTGCTTTTAATGGGGCTGCAAGCTTAGGTAGCATGACTCCATTCGTCGTTAAGGCTATATCCGACAACCCTTCTATGGCCGATAGTTTCTCGACCAAAACCGGGAGATCCTTACGCATAAGCGGCTCTCCACCTGTCAGTCTAATCTTTTCAACACCAAGTCCGATAAAAATTCTTGCTACCCGTTCAATTTCCTCATATGACAAGAGTTCACTTTTAGGAAGAAAGGCAAAGTCCGGTCCAAAGATATCAGCTGGCATACAGTACGTACAACGGAAATTACAACGATCAATGACAGATATGCGCAAATCACGCAACGGTCGATCTAATTTGTCTTTAACTAATTGTCTACTCATCTATATCAACTCCATAATGAAGTTTTGCCCGTTCCTCAATTAAGGAAATAACAAACTATTATAATGATAGTATTCCTATACCTCAGTCTAAAGTACTCATCAATGATTATTATGCTATTATCAATGATACTATTATTGAATCATAAAAACTACAATCATAGTGCAAATAGCTTAAATTGTCATGAGCTTGTCATAAGTTTCAAGGTAGGAATCTGTGAGAAACTTCCATTTTAATAAGTGCCAATATCACCTAGTAATCAAAAGCGTGGACGTCTCTTTTTAAGAACAATTATAAAATGTTTAGTTCTAAATCATTTTTTACGAAAGTGTGAACAACCTCACTGAAAAATCGTGACGAATTTTCAACAAGTGCGTTGCAACACGGATTTTCCACTATACGAATGTTATTATTAGTGACATGAAAGATAAATGGACTAAAGGATGATGAGCATGCCTCAACTAAACAAAGCAACACACTCCATTGAAATAAAAGAATTACTAAATTTTGCAGATAGAACCATACAGGTTAAGAAAGGGTCTTATCTTTTTCAAGAAGGAATGGAAGCGACTGAGCTTTACCTCATTCTTTCAGGAAAGGTCCAAATTAGTAAGGTAACAAAAGACGGACGTGAACTCGCCCTCCGTATTTGTGGAGAAAATGACATTTGTGGTGAGCTTACTTTATTTACGGAATCTCCAAAGTACCTTCTAAGTGCCCTACTACTCGAGGACGCTGAAATAGTTGCCATTAAAAAAGAAATAATAGAAAAAGAAATCTTTCAAAACCCCACACTCGCCTTTGAATTCATGAAATGGATGAGTGACCATTTCCGTAAGACGCAAACAAAATTTCGGGATCTTGTTCTTAACGGAAAAAAGGGAGCACTATTTTCAACCTTAATTCGGATGACAAACAGTTACGGTGTCCATCAAAAAGATGGAATATTAATTGACCTTCCCCTAACCAACCAGGAACTTGCAAATTTTTGTGGAACTTCACGGGAAAGCACAAATCGAATTCTTAATGATTTAAAACGAGAACAAGTTATTTCAATAAAAAAAGGGAAAATCATCGTTCATGATCTAGAGTTTTTAAAAACTGAAATTGGCTGTGAAAATTGCCCAGCAGTGTTTTGCAGTATCGAATAGGAGAGGAGCCTTTACAATGGCTCCTCTCTTTTTTTAGGCATTAAGGAGTAAAGCAAATCTTTATTTAAGGCTCTTTTCGTAATGATTATTGTTAAAATTGTAAAAATCTTAAAGCCGATTTTTACTACCTAAACTAAAGCCGATTTTAACGCAAGAAAAGCAATTTTGTACGTTATAGTAAGTTTGCAAGCTCTTTTCTCATGGTTAAAAAGGTATTTGCAGCGAACAAAGCTTGATCGATTCTATTTTGTATCCAAAAAGCAACAAAGTTTGAGAAAAGATCCTTATTTAAAAAAGGGGAACCTGCAGCATTTGCCGTTCCCCTTTAAACTTATGATTCTTGTTTTGCTTTTTGTTTCCTCATTGATTTTGGAATATAAACACAGAACGGTTCGCTCTCTAGGTAATCACCTGTCATGGCGTAAGCTCTTGAGCGTGAGCCTCCACATACATGCCTAAATTCACATACTCCACATTTGCCTTTGTATTCATCAGGATTTCTTAGCGACTTAAATATAGGTGATTCTCGATAGATTTCCGCTAATGGTGTTTCACGTACGTTCCCTGCTTTAACCGGAAGTAAGCCACTTGGATATACGTCGCCAATATGTGAGATGAACACAAACCCATTGCCGTCATTTACCCCTTTAGGCGCACGTCCCAATCCATCAATGGACCCGGTTAAACCTTGCTGTGTTAAAGCATCAAGGTATTGGATATCCTCCGGCTGCTCCTTTGCCTCACGCATTTTATTTTGAATCACGACACGACGATAATGTTGTGCTGCGGTTGTCTTAATGTCAAATTTCACTTTCTTACTTAGATCATATAACCAAATAAATACTTTCTCATGTTCAGCAGGGGTAATCATATCCTTCTCTTGGCCTCTTCCCGTCGGAACCAGGAAGAACACACTCCACAGGACACAGTCCAATTCCTCAATCAATTTAGCCATTTCATCTAGGTAATCATAATTATATCTGGAAATCACCGTATTGATTTGAATCGGAATCTCCAACTCATGTAAATATTTTATTCTTTCCATAGTTAGGTCAAAGGAACCAGCTGTGCCACGAAAATGGTCATGAATCTCGGCAGTTGGTCCATCTAAACTAAACGCCCATCTGGAAAGGCCCACATCCTTCGCCTTCTCGATGGCCTCCTTCGTTACATTTGGGGTAGCACTTGGAGTCATGGAAACACGAACCCCTTTTTCAACCGCATAAGCGGCAATATCAAAAACATCCTCTCTCATCAGAGGGTCCCCACCGGTAAAAACTAGCATAGGGTTATTCATTTCATATATTTGATCGATTAACGCTTTTCCTTCTTCAAAACTCAACTCTCTTGGGTCACGTCTATATTGAGCCTCTGCTCGACAATGGAGACACTTTAACTGGCAGGCCCTTGTTAATTCCCATATGACAATAAACGGATCTTTATTAAAATCTCTTGAAAACATCTGATTGGCCCCCTATATAAACTCTTCTATAAGAACAGTATAAATAACTTCCCCATAGTGTTAAGTGAGTTTCCTCACAGATAAAAACCGCCTTTTGACAGTTTTGTGAAGTTGTTATCGCACTTTATAAATAAATGATGCTCTAGTAAGTCTAAAACCAATAAAAAGAATCAGGGACTTACCATTCCTGATTCTTTTTACGTACATTATTTAATTTTCACTTCGGCGTTTTTACGCTGGTAATAGTACCAGTTTATCGCAATCGATAGGATATAAATTGCGATGAAAATATACAAAGCATTAATTGGCGTGCCAAAATTATTTGTGGACCACCCAAATAACTGTGGAATTAGGAAAGAACCATACGCCGCAAACGCAGCGGTAATTCCTAGAACTGGTGCTGATTCTTTAGCTGAAAAGATATTCGGAATCATTTGGAACGTTGATCCAGAGCCCATTCCTGCTGCAATAAACAGGATGAGGAAGGCGGAAAGAAAGCCTGCAAAGTTAGCTGCGTTTGTAAAATAAATTACCACAAAAGCTCCAACTGACATGACGGACAAAGTAATTGCGGTAATGAGCACCCCACCGAATTTGTCGGAAAGCCAACCGCCAACCGGACGAGCCGCTGCTGCAAGGAATGCACCAATCCATGCTAAGCTAATATACTCTGGGAAAAGGTTTTTCAAAACCAACGGAAAAGCTGCACTGTACCCAATAAAAGAACCGAATGTAGCAACATACAATATAGTCATAATCCAAGTATGCTTTTTCTTCAATACAACAAATTGTTGTGATACAGACTGTTTTGCACCTGGTAAATTATCCATCCCAAAGTATGCTGCAACTGTCAAAATGATAATCGGAATAACCCATACAAAAGCAGCGTTTTGAAGCCATACTTGTGTTCCATCTGGTAGTATTTGACCTTCTGTGTTCCCACCGATAAAAGCAAAAGTGCTAGTTGCGATAACCAATGGGGTGACGAATTGAACGACTGAAACCCCCATATTTCCTAATCCACCATTGATTCCTAATGCTGTTCCTTTTGCAGCCTTTGGAAAGAACATTGAAATATTTGAAGTAGAAGAAGAAAAGTTTCCTCCGCCTAATCCACATAATGCAGCAAGTAAAGCCATCACCCAAAAAGGTGTTTCCGTATTCTGAACTGCAAAACCGATGCCCAGGGCTGGTAAAAGAAGAATACCTGTAGCAAAGACCGTCCAGTTTCGACCACCAAAAGCGCCCGTTCCAAAAGTATAAACAAATCGAAGCGTTGCACCCACTAAACCAGGCAGCGCAGCTAATGTAAACAACTGCTCCTGTGAAAAGGCAAAACCAATATCATTTAAACGAATTGCAACAACCGACCAAATTTGCCAAATAATAAAAGCCATCATCAAGGCTGGGACCGAAATCCAAAGATTTCGTTGGGCATGTTGTTTGCCCTCCGCTTCCCAGAATCTCTTATCTTCTGGGTTCCATGTAGTGATTCTAGCCATTTTAAATTCCCCCTGTAGGTTTTCAAATAAACAACATTTCTGTGATTGAAATCATATTAACATGACCCTCGTTTTAATAGGATAAACCTTGAGAACAGTACACAATTTTGTAACAAGTGCCGACAAAAAATAGCCACATTTTTAATCTGTCCAATCCCTTAGAAAATAAAAAAACGCCTGAACATTTGTTCAAAGAGTTCGGATTTCGAATACAAAAACTAAATAAGCACACCAATTAGCAGCCCTATTCGCAACTGAATTAGACTGCTTCTTTTTTATTGATATATATGGGGTTTAATAAAATAAACGGTAAATCCGCCCTGAATTTCGAACCCCTTTTACATGGTGTCATAAGTTTTTGTCGGCATGAAAATTCGCATGCTAATTGTTGTATCAATTGGTGTGCTACAAAAGATATTAACTAGCAGGGTGTGGGTGTTGATGTCTGAGAGGCAGATACATGAAGCAGATATTCTTTCTTATCCTAAATTGAGTAACCCCTGATTGTTTAAATAAGGGGAGTTTTTCCCGTTAACCTACAGAATAGGGCTCGGTTCGGGGGATATAAGGGGAGTTTTTCCCGTTAAGGCAAAGCAAAATGGTCCATTTTCATGTTTTTCGAGTAAATAGGGGGAATCTTTCCCTCTATTCCATCTATTTTTCGTGCTATTTCCAAAATAAGAGGAATTTCTCCCCTTATTTTAATAGCTTATCGCCTGGCAATTCTTGAAAATTAGGAAATCGCTGAACCGGTGCTTATCTTGGGATAAAAAATGCTTGGAGCATATATGTCTCCAAGCATTTTTCTCTTCTGATTTACTTGCCAAATTGCTTTTTAATTCTAGTCCGAATTACTATTCGAGAAGCACTGTTAATTCAAATTTTGTACTTCAAAACAGAACCCGTTGTACATTTGTTCAGACGTTTTGATGTTATTGAAGATTAATCCCTAACTCCAAGGGCAATTTTAGCATAACGAGACATCATATCTTTTGACCATGGTGGGTTGAAAACGATATTCACTTCTGTTTCCTTCACTTCTGGAAGATCGGACATTGCGTGCTTTACTGAATCGACAATCGTTCCTGCCAATGGACACCCCATTGAAGTCAAGGTCATCGTGACTGTTAATAAGCCATCTTCATTTATTTCAACATCATATACGAGCCCTAGATTAACAATATCTACTCCTAGTTCCGGGTCTACTACCATTTCTAATGCACCCATGATGCTGTCTTTTAAATCTTGATCCAAAACGCCTCACTCCTTTTAAAACTTGTATAACTAATATCTTAACAGTTTTTTCATACTTTTACAGCCTTTTCACTTCACAGCGCCTTCTATTAATTGTTATGGGAAGTGAATCTTCTTTTAGATTAGATGAATACCACTTTTTCAACAGAATTATTTGGCTAACCACCCAAAGTGATTTAGACTTAAGATATAGGTTTGCCTTAAGTGGGAAAAAAAATGTTTTAATTTCTGTTGAAGGAAGTTGTCCTGAATGATTTTTAACTGAAAAAACTGTAATATGGAGAGCATATTGAATGAAGGAGTCATAATTGTATATCTATCTCTCCTTTTCTCCTATAATTTGTCCCCTTACTACTATACATACAATTTAAATTACACCTATAGAATAATGATAAAAGCTAAAAAAAAGGAGCTCTTATGACTGAAAAACATTTAATTGCATTAGACCTAGATGGAACCTTATTAAAAGACGACAAAACCATATCCGAAAAAAATAAACGTGTATTACAAAAAGCGCGCGAGGAAGGGCATATTGTCATGATTGCAACTGGCCGTCCTTTTCGTTCTAGTGAAATGTATTACAATGAGTTAGGACTTGATACCCCCATCGTGAATTTTAATGGTGCATTTGTGCACCATCCTCAAGACCATAAATGGGGTATCCACCATTCACCACTCTCAATTAACGTTGCAAAGGATATTGTAGAAGCTTTAGACTCATTTAAGTTTCATAATATCATCGCTGAGGTCATTGATGATGTTTACTTTCACTATCATGACGAGAAACTTATCGATATCTTTAATCTAGGCGAACCTTCCATAACAACAGGTGATTTACGAAAGTTTCTGAAAAAATCACCAACTAGTATGCTCATTCATACCGAAGAAGACCAGCTTTCAAAAATTCGCAACCACCTATCTGAGGTACATGCCGAGGTGATTGACCATCGAAGTTGGGCTGCTCCTTTTCACGTAATTGAAATTGTCAAATATGGTTTAAATAAGGCTGTTGGGTTGAAAAAAGCAGCCGATTACTTCAATATTCCATCTAGTCGAATTATTGCCTTTGGTGATGAAGATAATGACCTTGACATGCTAGAATATGCAGGGAAAGGGATTGCAATGGGAAATGGTATTTCTGCAGTTAAAAATATCGCCAATGAAGTCACTCTTACCAATGAAGAAGACGGTGTTGGTGCATATTTAAACGATTATTTAAATCTCAAAACTCTTTAGAAACATACCATGCATTATTAGGAAATGGACTGTTGTACTAATCCCTAATGTCTAGAGCATACTAAAAAAGAAGCAGGATTCCTTTGCCTGTTTCGTAGCTTGCTTAGATATTGAATGGAGGGGTAAAAATGGGAAGATCGAGTAAATCTAAACGATTTGTCAAGCAAGGAGCAGACACGGTCTCTAAGCATGACGAGCGCATCCCGTACCATACCACTTACGCTGAAGCTGAAGCAAGGAAAATGTCCAATGACCACGATACTTCTGTGGGAGGGATATAGTATGGGCAACCGCCTCTTTAAGGAAGCGAAAAAGGCTGTTGCAATGGCACAGAACGATGGTTCTAGTAATCAGGAAGCAATCCATCGCGCTGAGAATGCCCTTTCATCCGCCTTTGCCAACTCAACCCTTGCCGAAAAAGAACAGCTACACCAATATCAAGACGAGCTAGATCATCTAAAAGGAAAATAAGAACAGCGCACGCGCATTACTCAACGGCGTACAGTAACCTTTGGGAACTGAAGCTGGTCAATTAAGAAAAAAGCTGACACTATCATCGTGTCAGCTTTTTTCTTTAAGGTTCTGTTCTCAAACATTGTTGCTTTTCGAGCTAAAATAGAACCCTAATGCCATGTTTTTCATTGAAAAATAGTTTTTACGAAAACAGCCTTCTTTAATAAAACTTTTCCAATACAATTGAATAATTGTGAACAATCGTTTCGTTGTCGCGTTCATACAGATTCAATACCAGCGTGCCGTTTTGTGGCAATTGATTTTCTGCTATTTCTAATTCGAGCACAAATGAGCTCCATTCATCTCCGGGAATTTCTTTCTTTGTTTCTTGGATTTGTTGATGGTGCCCATCTTCGACTGTATAGTAGAAGCTCCCGTTCTTTGGCTTTGCTTGACCTTCCACTCGATATAAGCCTCTTTCGCCACTAACCTCTATGTTTTTAAATACAGGATTCTTAGCTGGAACATGTACCATTCTTGAAGTTGACAGCGGCTCGGTTGCCTTTTTGTTTAAGCTTATTGCCTTAAGCTCCGCAGTAACTTGGTAATCCCCTTCAGATAATCCATGGTCCTTCCATGACTCCTGCCAAGAGATTTCCTTATTTGGTTGAAGATCAATTGTTTTTAAAACCTGCGCAAAGGATTTTCCTTTTGAGAATTGATACACCTGTTCATTCGCCTTATTAAAAAGCATGATTTCATATAATTGTGCACTGGCGAACTCTAAATTGATTGGAGTTTTAGTATCATTTCTCAGCACAAGCTCAAACGTCATTTTCTCTGGGGTTGCTACAGCATCAATATAGAAGATTACCCCTTCGGTATTTGGCTTTTCTTCTCCATGAACAGCTGTAATCGGAAAAATCACTAGTAAAATTAGAATAAAAATAAGAGGATTCCTCATTTTCACACCTCAATTCCTTTTTATACTATGTTAGAAGCTGCCTTCTTAGTCCTTTCGGAAAAAACCCAATATCCCAGAGGTTTCAACTATATTCGTAAATGCATGTGGATCGACATCCTTTATGACTCTCTGTAAATCGAAAAGCTCATAACGGGTTATCACAATAAACATCATATCTTTCTCTTCTTCTGTGTACCCACCCTTTGCAGGGACCATTGTAATTCCTCTAGTTAATTTACTATGAATAGCTTTTTTTAGCTCATTTGCCTTCTTAGTCACAATCATAGCAGTTAATTTCTCATGCCTTGTATGAATGGCATCTATAACCCGAGTCGATACATAAAGTTGAACTAAGGTATATAACGCTTTTTCCCATCCATATATGAAACCAGCCGTAATAATAATAATGCTGTTTAAAGTGAAAAAATACGTTCCGACTGGACGATCATTTGTCCTTGAAAGAATCATCGCAACAATGTCCATTCCACCAGTTGATGCCCCCCACTTCAAGGTCAACCCGACACCTACCGCCGCTATCACTCCTCCAAACACGGCGTTTAATAGAATATCTTGTGAAACGTGGATAATCGGCAACAGTTCAAGAAAAAGAGTTGAGAGCAAAACAGAAATGAAGCTATAGATTGTAAAGGACTTCCCAACCTTTTTCCACCCAAGGATAATAACAGGTATATTTAAAAGAAAGAGCAAAATACCTGTTGATAGTTCGAATGGAGTAAATTCATGTAAAATGCTAGACAATAATTGAGCAAGGCCTGTAAACCCACTGGCATAAACATTAGCGGGAATTAAAAAGAAATTCATGGCCATTGCATTTAAGAGTGCTCCGATAAGGACAATAACGAGCTTTTTGGTATGTAACCAGACCATTTCTATCCTCCTAACCTCTAATTCCCTGTTACGGGCTGTTCGCTTTACGTTTGGTTTTCCCTATTTTGCTTAATATCAGTACTTATAATTGTTTTTTTCAAATTTAAGCTTTAAACTAAAAGCATAAAGCGAGAGTCCATCTGTTGTTATACACATAAGGACATGATGGTGGAATTTCTGTCGTTTGAATTAGAAAATAAGTTAGTTAGAAGGTGAATTCTTATGGAAGTGAAAATATTAGCTGATAGCGCTTGTGACTTACCGCTAGAGTTTTATAAACAAAACAATGTGGCTTTAATCCCGTTGAAAGTACTTATAGATGAAAATGAATATGAAGATCTTAGAACCATTCAACCCATTGAAGTGTATGATAGTATCCGGGCAGGAAATCACCCGAAAACTTCACAACCTTCTCAATTAGAGTTTAGGAACGCTTTTGTTGAACTAGCTAAAAAAAACCAACAAGGTATTTACATAGCGTTTACATCTGAATTATCTGGTACCTACCAAACCGCCGTTATGGTTCATGAACAAGTAAAAGAAGAATACCCAAATCTAGATTTAACCATTATTGATTCGAAATGCGCTTCCCTTGGAGTTGGCTTATGTGTCATGGAAGCAGTCCGTCTGGTTAAAAACAACGCCACGAAAGATGAAATCATTAAGGATATAATTTTTAGAAGTAGCCACATGGAACATCTATTTACTGTCGAGGACTTGGATTATCTAGCGAAGGGTGGACGATTATCAAAAGCGTCTGCATTCCTTGGTGGACTGCTTAATATTAAGCCCCTCCTAAATGTCGAGGACGGAAAACTTGTACCCATTGAAAAAATTCGTGGCAAGAAAAAACTCCTAAACCGAATCCTTGAGGTGATGAAGGAAAGAGGAACCAATCTCGAGTCCCAAATTATCGGGATTAGCCATGCTGATGATTTAACCACAGCAAATGAAATGAAAGAAAAAATCATGCAGGAATTTAAACCTAGGGAGGTTGTCATTACTTCCGTCGGGGCAACAATTGGCTCTCATACTGGACCAGGTACTACAGCTTTCTTTTTCTTGAATAAACTGCCATCATAACTTTTCAGGGCCACCTTTTGGTGAGCTCTTTTTGTATACTTCTTAAATAAAAATGACAAGCTAATTTAGAATACAAAATGGAAGGAGAATCATTATGCCACGTACTTCTGATAACGATAAAAAAGCGCAAGACACCAATGCCCTCCGCCATGAAAAGAATATGTTAGCTGAAAAAAACCGCAAAGCAGGTAAACATCAATATTCAAAAAAGACAGACCATCTATAAGCATATCAGGGTAGTAAGGTATGACGGTGATGAGTCCCATGAATAAAGAAGCGGCCAGTTTTGGCCGCTTTTTTTTGCTTATTTTTTGTACGTCCAGCCTTCCTCCTGGTAAACCTTCCCATCCTTCATTAATCTTCCTAGTGCTCGTTTAAAGGATGACTTACTCATAGCAAATCGAGCACTTATATCCTCCGCCATACTTTTATCACCATATGGCATCGCTCCATTTCGTGAATCTAGATACTCCAAAATTTTGGTAGCATCCTCGTCCAGAGCCTCTTGTTTCCTTGGTAAAAGAGAAATATTGACTGTCCCGTCTTCTTTCACATCAATGATTCGTCCTTCAACTTTTTCCCCAACTCTGGGTTCTCTACTCCTTTGCGATTCATGGATAAACCCCTTAAACCCTTCAGCAGTAATCATCCAACTCCCTACTCTTGCAGTTCGATAAATATGCCCATGGACATTTTTATTGAAGTCACTTCTGGTTGCTGGATGAGAGATTTCCTGTATCACTTGATCACTTGCCATCCGGGCATAGATAAGAAAATTTCGGTTAACACGTAAGGTTATATAAAGCATATCTCCCCTTTGGGGCCAAACGGACTCCAAAACAGGCAAATCATCTCTTCCTAGCAAAACGTCCTTGTTAATTCCAATATCTAAAAAAACACCAGTATCTTGCTTTACATCCACTACTGAAACCCAGGCATACTCTCCGACTGTAACATGTGGTTTCATCGTCGTCGCTGCAAGTCTCCCTCTAGAATCTACATATAAAAAAACCTCAACCCGTTCTTCTTCCTCAAACTCACGATTTGTATCATTATCATTATGATGAAGTAGGACATCTTCCTGTCCGTCTGTTAAAAAGTAGCCAAAGTCCGTAATACGGGCTACCGTTAATTCTACTATACGTCCTGTATTTTCTTGTAGAGTCATAATCATCCTCCTGTATGTAAATGGTATTATCCGCTAAAAGTTGTTTGAACTGATTAATTTTACTATAATGAAGCCAGAATGAAAAATGTTTTCGGAGGTTGAGTAAGTTATGTCTAAAGAGAGTTCATTTGATATTGTATCCAAAGTTGACCTATCTGAAGTCACAAATGCAATTAATATTGCCATGAAAGAAATTAGTACTCGTTATGATTTTAAAGGAAGCAAAAGTGATATTAGCCTTGATAAGGAAGAACTTGTCCTTATCTCTGACGATGAGTACAAGCTTGAGCAATTAAAAGATGTCTTGCTTGGAAAGCTAATTAAACGTGGAGTACCTGTAAAAAACCTTGATTACGGTAAAATTGAAGGCGCTTCTGGTGGTACCGTTAGACAACGAGCGAAACTCGTATCAGGTATTGATAAAGAAAATGCCAAAAAGATTACTGCGATTATTAAAAACAGCGGTGTAAAAGTTAAAAGCCAAGTGCAAGATGACCAGGTGCGCGTCACTGGGAAAAGTAGAGATGATCTACAACAAATCATTTCTTTAGTAAAAGAAGCTGATTTGACTGTTGATGTACAGTTCATGAATTATCGTTAATTATCCTATAACTAACCTATGAAAACAGTCCAATCGGGCTGTTTTTTTTTCATATATTTCCACGTTTTTTTCGCCATCTTTTATTGAACATTAATATAATGGACTACCTTATAAGGAGTGACGGATATGGCAAACAAACAGAACAATGAATTTCCTCCCCAACATCAAAACCATCAGCCAGGTACTGAAGATGAAATGCATCCTGACCCTATTTCAGTTGACCCAAACTATAAAGGTTCTGGGAAGCTTAAAAACAAAGTTGCCCTCATCACTGGTGGTGACAGTGGAATCGGGAAAGCAGTGGCGATTTATTTCGCTAAAGAAGGCGCAGATATTGCGATTGTCTATTTGGAAGAAAACGAAGATGCCCGGGACACCCAACAACTAATTGAGCAAGAAGGGCAAAAGTGCCTTCTTATTCCTGGAGATATCGGCAATGAAGATTTTTGTAACGACTGTGTCAACCGAAGTATTAAAGAGCTTGGTAAACTTGATATCCTTGTTAATAATGCGGCAGAGCAGCATCCACAGAAGAGTATCCTAGATATCTCCGCGGATCAGCTTGAAAAGACCTTCCGTACAAATATCTTTTCAATGTTTTACTTAACAAAAGCCGCTTTGCCTCATTTTAAAAAAGGCAGTACGATTATCAATACATCCTCCATTACAGCCTATAAGGGAAATGAGCAGTTGATTGATTACTCTTCGACCAAGGGGGCGATTGTTTCGTTTACTAGGTCTTTGGCTATGTCACTAGCGAAACAAGGAATCCGTGTGAATAGCGTGGCACCAGGACCTATTTGGACACCATTGATTCCTTCGACCTTTTCTGCTGATCAGGTTGCAAGCTTTGGTTCAAACACTCCGTTAGGAAGAGTTGGACAGCCGTTTGAGCTTGCTCCTGCTTATGTCTATCTAGCGAGTGATGATTCTACCTATGTAAGCGGCCAAACCATCCACATCAATGGAGGAACGATAGTAAACAGTTAAAGAAAACGGTTGGACCGAATGCAACCATGGCATTCGGTCCAACCGTCGTTTAAATTAAGAGTTGGCGGTTCCTCTTTTTGCTCTTCTCTTTAGCAGGATGATAAATATGATAAATAAAAGGACAACAACCAACATCGCGGATAGATAGGCGATGTTAATACCAGTTCTCTCAGAAAGTACATATATCTCGGCTTCTTCTCTGTCCAGTACTAGATGGTAGCTTCCCTCGTTACTTCGTACTAAATCCCCGGCAAGCAACCCACGTAATTCCATTTTATCTTTTAAATCATCAGCAGGAACCGTCACATTTTTAGTTCCAGATGTATTATTAATGGCAATCACTGAAATTTCATCTTCATATTCGCGTTTAAACACGGCCATCCCATCTTGTTCGTGTAACAATTCAAATGATCCCCTAGCTAGTGACGGATTTTTCCCACGTATCTCTCCTAATTGTGAGATATAATCAACTAACTCTTTATCGGTCATAAAGTTCATTTGCCCAAAATTCTCTGGAGTCTCTCCCCCATCAAGGGCTATCTCACTTCCATAGAAAACGATAGGGATTCCTGGTGTGGTGTATAAATAAGTTAACGCCATCCGCCATCTTGCACCAGGGTGTTCATTTAAAACAACGGCATCCCTTGTAAATCGTGAGGTATCATGGTTATCCATAAATGTTGTAATTAAGGATGGATTTTGGTAAAGACTTTCCTTTTCCTCAAGGGCTGAAAATAGCCCTGCCATTGACCGATCAGGTTGTGCGAACGCTGCTCTCAAGTTTTCATTAGAAGGATAATCAGCAAACCCGTCTATTCCTGCAGCCTCATACTCCACGATGGAAAATGTATCATTAGACCTTACCTCGCCAAGTAAATAAAAATCCTCTTTGACTGCCTTGACTTCCTCTGAAAATTCTTTCAAAAAGTCAGCAGGAACGTGACCTACGTGATTCAGTCGATAACCATCGATTTTTCCTTCTTCAATCCACCACTTAGCAGCATCTAGAAGGTATTCCCTAACTTCAGGGTTCTCATGATTTAAATCTGGCAAACCAGTAAGCCATTGATTCTCAAGCTCTACTTTGTTATCCCGATTATTTTTAAACCAATCAGATTTTGACGAATCATCCAGCCAAGGATGTTCTGGTCCTACCTGATCTACGACAAAATCAAGTATAATCTTCATATCGCGATCATGAACTTCGTCAACTAGTCTTTTAAATGTTTCCATTGTTCCAAAATGCTCTTCTGGCTTGGAAAAATCATGAATCCAGTATCCATGGTAACCTTTACTCCCATTATCAAAAACAGGGGATAATAGGATGGTGGTAAACCCCATATCCTTTATGTAATCCAACTGTTTGATTATACCTTCAAAATCGCCGCCATGATAGGCTTGTGGGTCTTTTGTGTTTACCTCGAAATCATTGGTATTATCGCCATTATTAAAACGGTCAATCATAATGGAGTAAATCGTTTCATCCTGCCACTTACGCTCTTCTCTTTCCACAGCTGCTGCAGGAAAGGCAATAAATAGAAGTAAGGACATGGTCATGAAAACAAGAATTGTTTTTTTCATCCTGCTTCCTCCTCTAAAATTTCAACAAAAAACGATAGAATCTTTCCTATATTAGAGTATCCCTTGTCCCCTAAGACGTCAAATTAGATCCCCTACAAAAAGCAAAAAACATACCGTGGTATACTCATAATGAAAACCCCGTAATCATTACGGGGTTAAACATCAGTCCACTACATTTACATTATAATCTTTAAACCAGATATGAATTTGAGCGATATGGGCGAGAAGTTGTGGCCCCGTCATTAGCTGACCAAACCAAGGAGCCTTGAAGCTGGATCCATTTGTTTCAATCATTTCTTTTAACTGGTTTCTTTCAAAGAATTCATGCAACGCACTATTAGGGTCTTCCAAATAACTCGTCAACATTTTCTTAACTGCGTCCGTATAGATTGGATTATGGGTTTTAGGATAAGGACTCTTTTTCCTATATAAAACTTCATTTGGTAACAGGCCTTCTAAAGCTTTGCGGAGGATCCCTTTTTCTCTGTCTCCATGCATCTTCATCTCCCATGGAATATTCCATACATACTCTACTAGGCGATGGTCAGCGAAAGGAACACGTACCTCGAGGCTAGCTCCCATACTCATCCGGTCCTTACGGTCTAGCAATGTCGTCATAAACCAAATGATATTCAAATAAAACAGTTCACGCCTTCGAGCTTCCTCCCTTGTTTCTCCGTCGAGACTTGGCACCTCAGCGATGGTATCATTGTACTTTTCCATCATATATTCTTTTAGATTGAGCTTTTGCTGCCACTCACTCCTAAGCAGACCTTGTCTGGAGTCTACCGATCTCATCCATGGAAAACCTGGTCGGTTAAGATCCTCTTCACGACGGAACCATGGGTAGCCCCCAAAGATTTCATCCGCGCATTCTCCTGACAATCCAACAGTAAAATCCTTCTTAATTTCCTTACAAAACCACAAGAGGGAGGAATCTATATCCGCCATTCCAGGCAAGTCACGATAATGAACGGCATCCACAAGATAATCAGCAAGGTCTTGCTGGGAGATGACACAGTTATGATGGACCGTATCAAAAGCACCGGACATTTTTTTGATAAATGCTCCGTCAGAATTAGGCTGGAATTCATTTGCTTTAAAGTGCTCATCATTTCCCTCATAATCAACCGAATACGTATGGAGATTCCCTTTCCCCTCTTTTGCATACTCATTAGCAGCGATAGCAGTTATTGCACTTGAATCTAATCCACCAGATAAGAACGTGGTTAAAGGCACATCGGACACAAGCTGTCTTTTAACCGCATCTGTAAAAAGAAAGCGTACCTTTTCAGCCGTTTCCTCGAGATTATCTTGATGAGTCTCACTCTTGACGTTCCAGTACCTCCAAATATTTAACCCATTTTTAGAAAATGTCAGCGAATGAGCAGGACGGAGTTCTTTAATTCCTTTAAACACACCGCTACCAGGTGTTCGAGACGGGCCAAGACCAAATAATTCACTAAGCCCCTCACGATTAACCTCTGCCCGTATTCCGGGGTTTGCGAGTATGGCCTTTAGCTCAGATCCAAATAAAAGACCACTTGGGGTTTCTGAATAGAATAATGGTTTAACACCTAAGCGATCCCTGCCTATAAATAATTTTTCCGCTGTTTCATCCCATACAGCGAACGCAAATATTCCATTTAAGTATTCAACACAGTTCTCTTCCCATTCCATATATGCAGTTAATAAAACTTCTGTATCAGAATGACCCCTAAAGGAATATCCTTTTAATGAAAGCGTTTTTCGTAAATCTTCTGTATTATAAAGCTCACCATTGTAACAAATGGTATATCGATGTTCGCCTTTCGTTCGGGTCATGGGTTGCTTTCCACCTTCGGGGTCAACGACTACAAGCCGTTTATGCCCAAGAGCAGCGTGGGTATCAAGCCAAACATTTGTATCGTCTGGCCCTCTTTGAGCTAAAGTTTCCGCCATCTGGGTAATCGTCTTATGCTCATTTCTTAAATTTTTCCTGTAATCAATCCATCCTGTTATTCCACACATCTAGCATCCATCCTTTCATAGCGGAACACCCAAATTTGGGCTATGGTTAATAGTATGCAAGAAGATTCTAGATGGTTAATATCCAATCATACAATGTCTGTAAAACTGAAAAATCTGCTCTAACTGAATAGAATGGAATCGTTCAAAATATATAAGATAATTCTTCACAAAGGTTATATTTTTTAATAAAACTGTCTAGAAAGGATGGTGAATAGCTAAATACGGAGGATAATGATGAACCAACAACAGAGATTAAAGCTAATTGAAAAGCAACAACGAGCTTATGAAACCGGCACTATTGAGTTTATCAACCAACAGTGGGTTTTTTTCGATGAAGAAACCGAAGAAGCCTCCCTACTAGATAATTATCTTCATCAAGAAATAGATGTTTTGCGAAGTAAAGTATGGAAAAAAGGATTATTGATTGAGGGTGGCCGAATTCAGTGTGGCAAAGAGACTTTTGAGCTTAAAGACCGTGAAACCATAAGAATTAGGAAGCAATTGATTTACTCTCTCGAAAGGCTGTTAGATGAACTACAAGATGAATCCTTTTTTTACTTTTTAACTACCCTTAACTCCCTTCACTTTTCGATTCATGATTGTATTTACTGCTATAACCACCTGAACTTTTTAAATACAGATGACGGAGCCGGAGGAGTTAATTTTCTAATTTTTGATAACGAAGAGGAAATTTGTAGCATTCAGCACCACTTTGATTACGGAACATCAAGGAATGATCGCTTTGAATTTACACTTAACAGTGGAAAGCGAACAGTAATTGAGAAAATTTCCTAAAGCTGTTCGAAAGAGCCCAAGAGGGCTCTTTCTTTTGCTTCGGTATTAAATTCTAATCTCCCGGTTAGCAAATGCTTCAAATTCATGTGAAGCAAGAGGTTTTTGAATAAAGTAGCCTTGGGCATAATCACATTGCAATTCACGTAGAATATCTGCTTGCTCCCTGGTCTCTACTCCTTCAGCCACAATATCAACTTCAAGCCCCTCTCCCATAGTAATAATTGCTTTTACTATGGCCATATCTATAGGGGTTTCCTGAATATTATTAACAAAGGAACGGTCAATTTTCAGTGAATTAATAGGGAGGCTTCGAAGATAGCTTAATGAGGAATAGCCAGTACCGAAGTCATCGATTGAGATCTTTATCCCCATTTTTTGCAGGGCTCTCATTACTTTTATACTGCTATGCAGCTTTTGGATCATCGCACTTTCTGTAAGTTCAAGTGTCAAATAGTTGGAATCTAGTCCGGAATGTTTGAGGGCTAATCTGACTTCCTGAAAAAATGCAGGATTTTGTAGTTGTTTTCCGGATACATTTACCGCTATCCCTAGATGATGCATCCCTATTTGTTGCCATTTTTTTGTCTGTTGGCAGGCCTCATTCAAAACCCATCGACCAATTTCATCAATTAGGCCTATTTCTTCAGCTAGAGGAATGAACTCAGCTGGTGAAACTAGTCCTAGCCGAGGCTGGTTCCAGCGTATAAGCGCTTCATTAGCAATAATCGTACCATTCTCTAAATCTATTACTGGCTGATAACAAAGAAAAAACTCACTTCTCTTTAGTGCTTTTCGCAAGTAATTTTCTAGTTCAAACCGTGATAAGATTTTCTGTTTCATTTCTGTCTCATAGAAGGTAATTCTATTACCACCAAGTTGCTTAGATTTATTCATTGCAGTATCTGCATTTTTCAAGAGAGATTGTTCGTCAAGACCATCTTTTGGGTAAAAGCTTATTCCGATACTAGCCGTAAGCATAACCTCTTGCTCTAAATATTTTAATGGTTCAGCAATTTTTTCAAGGATTTCATTGGCCAACTTCAGCACAGCCTGAATATTGGTTACCTTGGTAACCAAAAGGGAAAATTTATCTCCCGTAAACCTACCAAGAAAGGACCCGGTTGGAATTTTCATCTTCAACCTTAATGCCATCTCTTTAAGAATGAAATCGCCAGTGGTATAGCCTAGACTATCATTAATATTCTTAAAGCGATCCATGTCAATAATCAATAAAGCAAACTGTTTATTAGTATGAGGAATACCTAACCTTATGATTTGTTCAAGATGTTCTGTGAAATTCATTTTGTTAGCTAGCCCTGTTTCCAAATCATAATATGCTAGCTTAAAGATTTTCTCCTCTAGCAACGTAAAGGATAGGAATGCCTTTCCTCCAGAAAAAATAGGCTGAAAGTTTTTAGCTTCAGATTTTATAATTGTTGCAGAAGGAAATTGTTGCTTCAATTGGTTAGTTACAGTTAGATAATGGCTCTCTTCCCTAGAAGAAATTTGGATTAGAAGGTTGGGGACATCCATCAAACCATGCTCTTTTAGAAAAGAATCCAACTGTACATCATTCTCATAAACGCAAGAAAAAGTCTTCGCCATGACGATCTCCATTTTCATGTGATTTCCCCAATATCCCTATCTCTTAAATTACCATACTTTCATCGAATTTATTAGTGTATAAAAAAGGCTGTTTTCGTAAAGATTGTTGTTAAAATTGTAAAAATCTTAAAGCCGATTTTAACGCAAGATAAGCTATTTTGTACGTTACAGTATGTATGCAAGCTCTCTTCTCAAAATTAAAATGCTATTTTTTAGAGAAACAAAGCCTCATCCATCCCATATTGTATCCAAAAGCAACAAAGTTTGAGAAAAGAGCCATAAAAAAAGAAACGCTGACAAATTATCAGCGTTTTTCTTCTGTAAGTATTAAAATAAATCAGTGCCAAGAGGCAGTGAGAACCCAAGATAAAGGACAAGCAATAAAGCGATAATGAATTGAATCCATAACACCCTTGTAGGCTCGCCCTTAGCTGTACGGCCTAAAATAATTTCAATCATAGCAATAACCCAAAGGCCAACTGCCACTTTTAAAATATAAAGAAAACTAATATTTGCTAGACTAAAAATGAGTCCCAAGCCTGTAGCAAGGATTAAAATGTACAAGACTCTTAATATCATTTTTAACACTTTAAAACCTTTTTCTTTCCCACTTTTATGCAACCCTAATGCAACAAAAAACAAAATAATGGCTAAAAACCATGTGGTCATATGAGCATGTACCATTGAAAAGTTGCCTCCTATATAAAAATTCTTCATTATCATATCACAGAAGGCGAGAAAAACCTAAAAATATGATAGTAGAAATTAGCAAGAATAACATTATATCAATGATTATCTCAAATCAGTCACCAACAGTATTTTCTAATGTACCAATACCCTCAATTGTGATTTCAACTTTATCTCCAGCTTTTAAGAAGCGTGGGGGATTATAGCCTGATCCTACTCCTGCTGGTGTACCGGTTGAGATGATGTCTCCTGGCTCGAGTGTCATTCCCTTGGATAATTCTGAAATAATCGTTTCGATTGAAAAGATAAAATGCTCTGTATTGGAGGATTGCCTTACCTCCCCGTTCACCTTTGTTACAATGTCTAACTGGTTTGGGTTTGCAACCGCAGAAGCATGAACAATACATGGACCAATCGGACAAGAGTCATCTAAACTTTTCCCAATAAAGTATTGTTTATGCTTAAACTGTAAATCCCGTGCAGTTATATCATTAATGATGGTATAGCCAAAAATATGGTCGAGCGCCTCTTCTTTTTTTATTCCTTTACCTTGTTTTCCTATGACGATAGCGAGCTCCCCTTCATAATCAAGACTCTCAGTTACCTCACTATGTACTGGAACCTTTTTCCCATGACCAGTTACAGTTGTGGGGGCTTTCGTAAACACCAAAATATCTTCAGGGATATCTTCTTTACTTCCCAGTTCAAGTGCATGGTCAATATAGTTCTTTCCTACACAAAAAATATTTTTGCTAGGTCTTGGAATTGGAGCTAGTAGCTCTACAGAACTTAAGGGTATAAATAAATCCTCTGTCGCAGCATTCAGCACTGTTTGCACATAATCAATAAATTGTGCTCCAGATGAAATACAATCAATCATATTTTCTGGACAATTGTTTGTACCGGATAGCTTTTGTTCAGCTAGTCCTAAAGGCAGCACTTTATCTCCAGTTTCGTGCAATAATCCTACAAACACCCCATTCACATCTTTTGCCGTTACTAGTTTCATAAGAATATCGACTCCTCCAGTTGATTATTTCAAATTGAAAACAAGCTTCAAAAGAAGCTTGTTTCCTAGTTTACAAACCTTCCTGATTTCCCAACAGATTCCCAGTATTCATTTCGAAGTTGGACTTTTTGTATCTTTCCTGACGCCGTTTTTGGAAGTTCTTTAACAAACGATACACCAGTAATTGCTTTAAAATGCGCAAGTTTTTCTCTTGAAAATTGGATTAACTCTTGTTCAGTCACAGTCTTTCCTTCTCTTACTACCACATAAGCATGAGGGGTTTCTCCCCACTTTTCATGCGGAACGGCAATAACCGCTGCTTCAAGGACAGAAGGATGTTCATATAAAGCTCCTTCTACCTCTATGGAGGAGATATTCTCCCCACCCGAAATGATAACGTCTTTTTTTCGATCAACGATTTCAATATTGCCGAATTCATCAACATTAGCCATATCACCAGTATGTAGCCAACCTGCCTGAATGGCTTGCATCGTGGCTTCATCATTTTTCCAATAGCCTTTCATTACCCCATTGCTTCTCACGACAACTTCCCCGATTTCTTTCCCATTATGAGAGACCTCTGTTCCCAAATCATTCAGAACTTTGACTTCCGACCCAATCATCTGAACTCCAGCTTTCGCCTTCATGCGATACTGCTCGCTTAATGGCAACTCTTTTAGATGTGATCTAATTGTGGAAACCAAACTTAATGGAGACGATTCGGTCATCCCGTATACTTGGATAAATTCCCATCCTAGCTCTTTCTCCACTCTTGTTACGAAGGCTGGAGGCGGTGCTGAGCCCGCAATGACTACGCGAATACTTTGGCTGAATTCAGGAACATTTTTCTCATAGTATTGGAGTAGAGAATTCAATACGGTTGGTGCCATGTGCATGATGGTTACTCCCTGCTTTTCAATGGCATTAAATATCGCTTCTGGTGATGACTTTCTTAAACAAACTTGTGTCGCCCCGTTAGCAGTATAATAGAACGGTGATCCCCAGCCATTCACATGAAACATGGGTAAAACATGGACTAACACATCCTCATCAGAAACTCGTAAATGATGCATGGAGCTAAGAGCATGTAAATAGTTGTTCCTATGGGTTAGCATAACCCCTTTCGGATTTCCTGTTGTTCCACTTGTGTAAAGGAGACTACAAATATCCTGTTCATCTATATCCTCACGGTCAAAAGGTTTAGCTGAATGTGTGTTCAACCAGTTATCATAGCCAGCCTCACCACAGACTCCATCATGATAATGAACAATGATTTTTTCAACCGTCTCCAGTTTGTCTTTAATCGGGCTTATCAGGTGATAAAGTTCCTGATCTACAAATAATATTTTTGATTCACTATGATTTAGGATAAACAAATAGTCATCCGGTTTAAGCCGGATATTTAGTGGAACCATAATGGCCCCTAGCTGAAAAACACCATAAAATCCTTCAAGCATTTCAACTGTATTAGGAGCTAGATAGGCTATACGGTCCCCCTTCCTAACTCCCAAGTTTCTAAGTCCATCCGAAAGGCAGTTGACTCGAGCATTAAGTTCCCGGTATGTAAACTCCCTGTCGTCACAAATAATTGCTTTCTTTTCTCCGTACAATGAAACGGCACGATCTAAAAATTGCGTTAAGAGCAATGGAACATCCATTCAAAACCCCTCCCTTATTGGTAGCGCTTTAATACAGAAAATTCTAATAATATAGTAACATATTAATCAATGATTTAGAAATCCTTTCTTTAAAAATAGGCGAATTAATCACACCAACCTATAAACGACATAGGATATAAAGAAATATTTGCATAAGGGTGTTGTCGTATGCCAGCAATTGTTGGAGCAGTTCAAGTGATTTCAATTGGAAGCAGTGGCGTTTTTAATATCGGAGATGCTTATAAAATTATGCCTGTTTCTACGGCAAAAACATTTTCGGGGGCAGGTTCGTTTAATACTGGGGATGCCATTACCCTTTATAATAACCGGAGCTCTACTAACACGTTTGATCAGGACAGTGTTGATCAAGGGAATTATTTTAATGCATGATAAGCAGGTGAAAACATGGCTAATTTTTACATTCAACAATCAATAAATATAAATATGATTCGCATTGACGGAATAAGCAATTCCTCCGTCCTGCAAATAGGTAGCGCTGGAATAATCAAACCAGCCTCTTATCTTTATAATACAGGAGGATTTACGCAACCTGCCCCAGAGGCTAGCGGAACTCTCACTGGAGAACCCGCACCAGCACCAGTCGTTCCACTCCAATCGCCTAGCGCAAGCTGATGTAAGCTAAAAAACGTAAATCCCTAAATTTTGAGGTGAGTGCTTGTGAATGCTGAAATCTATCAGTATATGAAAGATCTACACACCTTCATTGAATATCAAGCGCGGAAATTACAGAAGTTAGAAAATAGTGTAAACGCACTACAAAAAGAGGTAGCAAATTTAAAAGAGAGACCTCCCATTCAAGTTGGAAATATCGAATATAAATTTGACCAATTAAAGGTAGAAACTCTTGAGGGTACTTTAAACATTGGCTTAAACCCTTCCGACTTGGCTGGGATTACAGATTTTACAGTGGATAATAAAAACATCCAAACCCCAAATCCATCACCAAAAACGCTATTCAAACGAAGCATGGAAATTGAAAATGAAATAAGAGATTACTTAGAAGGGAATCTTCCAGAGATTTATCAAGTGACAAAAGAGAAACTCAAGATGAATGTTGATGACTCTTATTATCAATTCATAAGAGATGATATTCTTAAGCAACTTCCGAACCGGGTCCATACACATCTGAGCAATTTAAAAGATGAGGAAAGAGAAGATGATGAAAATACCAAACAAAGAATTGTTGAGAATATTAAAAAGGAGATTCAGCAAGGAGTTTATTTATTTTTAGAACAAGTCTATAAACAAACAGAGGGGGAAAGTAATTGAACTTCAATGTTTATAACAGAGATATCTCAGTAGGTGCAATAAAAGTAAGTGCAGTGGCCAGTTCAGCACTTTTCCTCGTAGGCGATGCTGAGACCATTCAGCTTGCTTCTACTTTTGACACACCACCTGAATCACTTATCATCGGTCCTTTTGTACCACTTGGTCCGGAGACAAGTTAGAATATGTTACAAAGAACAGCAGCTGTTAACGATATTAAAATAGCCAGTCTCGCAATTGCATCGGTATTCCAAATTGGAGATTCAAACTTAATACAGGGATACTCTCGGGCTATTGCCGTCCAAAGAGAAAAAGAACTATTCTTTGGGAATGAGGGAAATTTCGCTGATTTCCCCATTTTTTCAGAGCCAATCCCACTTACCCCAATTTCGGAAAATATCAATATGTCTCGTCAGAACATTAATCCATTTCTAAAAGTGGGGAAAATAGATATTATTGGGGTTTCCTCTTCATCCATTGTACACTTAGGAAACACCAATCATGTTTCATTGGAAACAAGGGTAAAACATATTCGTCAGTTGTTAACAAAGAAATAACAAATCCACTCACTTATGCATACAGTACTGAAAGAGCCTAATAAGAGAAGGGTGTTTTTCAAATGCCAGCGATCATTGGTCCTGTACAGATTGTCAATGTTGGAGGGGGAACAGTTCAGTTCGGTGACTCCCTTTTTATATCACCTAAAAGTAATTCCAAAACGAACTCAGGGCAAGGAGCCGGAAACACTGGTGGTTTTATTGTTGCAAATAATGGTCTAAATGCTAGCAATGTAGTTGATACTAATCTAGTCGACCAGCCGAATATTGGAAACAATTAACGAGACTAGGTTTTATCACGTTGAATATAAACAATTACTAAGCAAGCCCTGAAATCTAAAAAGCCGGTCCAGGAACTTTCACTGGATCGGCTTTTTATCAATTATTTAAGTTTTTAAACAAACTAGTCTTCTAGTTTTAACAGATGCCCGCCATCGAAGAAGAATAAATAACGTTCCTCAACTGGTCTCTTCCATACCTCCTCAAGCGCTTTTCCATAAAGGCTCAACTGAAGGCGGTAACGTTCTTCAAGAATTGGTTTAGCTTGTTCGAAACCGCCCTTAAAGCGAGTAGTAATCGCATCTGTCTTAAAATCAAGCAATACCGTTCCTTGTGCATCCTCGAATACACAATCGATTACCCCTTGGACAAAAATGGGCTCCTCTGGGCCTTCCCAATTAGGATATACCTGCTTTGCTGGGAGCGATAAATAGAATGGAACTTCCCTACTAACTTTTTCAGAAAGGACAAGACGCTTTCCAATCTCAGTGTCAAAAAAGGCAAGGATCCACTGAATCTCAATCGCCTCTTTCTGCTCTGGGTACAAAAGCTCTGAATGGACCATTTTATCCAACTGTTCTCTCAAAGAAGTTTCCGTTACTGGTTTGCTAAGATCAACATGTTGCATCACCATATGCATCGCTGTTCCTCTTTCTGCTGGTGTCAATTGTTTCTCCTGCATAAACCTTGGTCGATTCATAATAGGATTAGAAAAACTACGAACAAGCTCTGTTCCACTTTCCGCATCCCGAACTTCATGATTTCTCTTTAACTCTGAAACAGACTGTTTTGAACGATGAGTAGCTGCATCTAGGTACTCGTATTCCCAAGATAACTGATTGAAGATTTTGTTCGCATACGACGAATTCTGTTCAACGAGCTGCCCTTCTCGTACTTTCTCCATTCTGCTTTCTTGCTCTAATTTTTCTTCTTCAAGAAAGATTGCCACTTCCTCAGCAGGATGAATATGGATTCTCCATCTTGAAGGATGTCCTGCTAATTTTTCCGGCACAAAAATGTTCCTAATTTTAGTGAACAAACTCTGGAACACATTGGATTCCTGATGGCGAATGAGAGAAGGACCAATCCAGTCAAGGTAAGAATTTGCGGAAGCACGCAGGTGTTCTTCAAGAAGCCAATCGGGATGATTTGCTGCCTCAGACCAATTGTCAACACTCTTTTCTGCATCCTTTACAGAGGCAATTAAGTAGAGCTTTTCTTTCGCTCTAGTCAAAGCAACATAGAGAACACGCATCTCCTCGGCTAGCATCTCCATTTTTTTCTTCCGCTTAAACGCCAGCTGTGGCAATGATGGATAAGCAATCCGCTTTTCTGGATTGACATACTTGGAAGCAAAGCCGAACTCCTTATCAAGCATATACTGCTTTTTTAAATCCATTGTATTAAACTGACGGGCAAGTCCTGCAACAAAGACGATTGGAAACTCTAAACCTTTACTGCTATGAATGGTCATGATACGGACAACATCCTCCTGCTCACCAATCGCCCCAGCAGCACCTAAATCATCCCCGCGGTCACGCATTCTTTCAATAAAACGTAAGAATCGAAACACCCCTCTGAAGGATGTAGCTTCATATTGTCTCGCTCGATCATACAATGCTCTTAAATTCGCCTGTCGTTGCTTTCCAGCCGGCATCCCCCCGACGAAATCATAAAACCGTGTTTCACGGAACAATTGCCAAATCAAATCGGACACCGATCCCATTCTCGCATTTGTCCGCCATTTCTTTAAGTTCTCGAGAAATGGTCGAACTTTAGCGTAAAGCTCCTCATGCTTCTGTGCTGGCTTTCGCCGACAAAAACTAGAAAGAGCTTCATAGAAAGTCCCCTTTTTATCAGCAATTCGAATAATCGCAAGTTCTTCTTCATTTAAGCCGACAATAGGGGAACGGAGTACGGCTGCCAGCGGTATATCCTGAAACGGATTATCAATCACCTTGAGCAAAGACAGCATAATCGCCACTTCAGTTGCGTCAAAATAACCAGTGGAGAGATTCGCATAAACCGGGATGCCCTGTTGCTTAAACTCTTCCATAATCTGCGGTGCCCAGGTCATTGAGCGGAGAAGAATCACAACGTCACGATAATTCGCAGGCCTTTCACTTTTCGTCTTGGGGTTATACACTCCCTGACGATCTGTTATTAGTGCTTTAATCTGCTTAGCAATCAGCCTTGCTTCAAGCTGAGATTGCTCAAGGTCTTCAATATCATAGGAATCCTCAGCCACTTCATTGCTACTTGACTCATCAGAAACCTTACCTCCTGAATCAATTAACATCAATTCGACCGGATAAGGTGCTTCTTCCGGATATAGAGCCCCTTTAACTAACTCTGCACTCTGATCATAGTGTATTTCTCCAACCTGTACACCCATAATCTGTTTAAAAAGATAATTGGTTCCATCAAGGACCTCACCACGACTTCGGAAATTCCGCGACAGGTCAATTTTTAAACCGGTATTTTCCCCATCTTCTGTAAACCTGTTATATTTACTTAAAAATAAATTCGGCTCTGCAAGACGAAAGCGGTAGATTGACTGCTTCACATCCCCAACCATGAATAGGTTCCCATTCTCCTCACCATCAGTCGTGACTAAATGTAGAATAGCTTCCTGAACCATATTGGTATCTTGATATTCATCGACAAGTACTTCTTTAAATTTTCTTCGATACGCCAAGCCTGCCTCAGAAGGATTTAGACGCTGTTTAGCCTCTTTTCCCTCAGAAAGGATATCAAGTGTATAATGCTCCAAATCGGAAAAGTCAACAATTCCTTTTTCCTGTTTTACCAGTTCAAATCTTTTATTAAACTCTTTTACAAGCTCAGTTAAAGTGATAATGACTGGCTTCATGTCTACCATGTCTTTTAGAAAACTTTCAGGTCTACGTGAGAATAGCTCCGCTTTTAAATCAAGCACTACTTTCTTCGCTTTATCGCGCAGCTTACTCGCTTTATCGATTAAATCCTTATCATATTGTTTAGGACTACATGGTTTCGCACGTTTAAAATCCACCAATTGGATAGCCTCAGACAGAGCATTCCATGATTCCTTTTGTGCAGTCAACAGTGTCTCAATTACATGCATATCGTGTTCGAAATTTTCAGCTCTTGGAGCAGGTCCCTCTGGCATTCTCGTAATCTCTAAACCTTGCTCCAGCATTTTTTTTGCCCCTTGGAGCTGAAGTTCAATATCAAACAAGAGTGATTTCATAAAGGGCAATGCTTCAATCGGCATCTCTTGATGAATATCATACATAGCAACAATAGAATTTAGGTACTCCTCAGGAGAAGGATTGGATTTCGCAAAATCATAGAGATCGAGAATAATATCTTTTAACGCTTCATCGCTACGATCATTGGTAAAGGTATCAACCAACCTAAAAAACGCATAGTTTTCAGGCTTTCCATATTCCTCTTCAAATAAATCATCGATGACTTCATCCCTCAACAACTGCCCTTCCGTTGTATCGGCAATCCGAAACCCTGGATCAATATCAATCATATAATAGTATTTACGAATGACCTCTAAGCAGAATGAGTGAAGCGTTGAGATGGAAGCTCTGTTGAGCAAGCTTAATTGCTTCCTGAGATGAGTAGCATCCGGTTCTTCATCAATTGCTTTCTCAAGTGCTTCGCCGATTCGATGGCGCATCTCAGCCGCAGAAGCATTCGTAAATGTTACAACTAGAAGCTCGTCAACATCAATTGGTTGGGAATGTGAAGTAATTTTCTTTGTAATCCGTTCAACCAGTACCGCCGTCTTGCCTGAACCAGCAGCGGCAGCAACGAGGATGTCTTGACCGCTGGCCATAATCGCTTTCCATTGATCATCTGTCCAAGTGGCCCCTTCAGGCTTTGGTGGAATATTGATTTTAGTCAAGATTCATCCCCTCCCTCTTCATTTCCTCAAGGATATCATCCTTTTTCTTTGGAGCAAGTTTTCTAAACTCATTTGAGTCAAGCGACTTATCAAACTGGCAGACAGACTTAAAGGAACAAAATGTACACGGAAGACGATCCTTTAGTTTATAGGGGTCAATATCGACGACACCGCTGATGATTCCATTCCCCGTCTCAACATATTTATTTCGGATAAAGTCTCTTAGATTCTCAAAATCAGCACGACTTGCTACCTTCGATGCTTTTGTAAGACTTCCATCCTTCTTAAAACCTGCTGAAATAATTTGTGAATTTACGCCACTATCAAGGGTACGGTCCATCATTTGCATAACATGTTCATCGGCTAACAACAGTCCATTCATTTTAAACTGCTTCAGAATTTCCTCTTCAATTTCATCCAGTGAGAGCATTTTTGATGCATTAATCATTGGGTTGTGAACGTGAAAATAAAGTACACCAGCAGGGTCTGCCTGTTTCCCAACAAGCTGCGAGGAGTGGCTGATTATAATATCAAGATACGTGAGCATTTGCAATGCAAGTCCATAATAGACTTCCGTCAGGTTTAACTCTTTTTCGCTAGATTTGTAATCTAGTACTCTTAAATAGATTCCATTCGAGTCCTCCGCCTTATCGACTCGATCAATCCTACCCATTAGTTCCATCTGTGTCCCATTCTTTAACGTAAAACCAAGCGGAGGTAGCGTCCCCTTTCGACCAAAGCCAAGCTCAAGTCCAATAGGAGAAAATCCACTAGCCTTTGCATGATCACTCATGATAATCGAAGCTCGGCTAATAATATTCTGTAGCTTTTGTTTTATATATTGATGTCTGTTGGAACTAAGCAGGATTTCATTTTGCAGTTTAGGCGCAAGCGTCTCCACGGCATCCTTAGCAAGCTGTTGCACTTGGTCCAGGGTCAAGCTCGCCCAAGATATGTTTTCCTTCATGATTGTTTCTGCTATATGCTTTAAAGCTGCGTGAAATAAATCCCCAATATCCGGTGCTTCTAAACGAAAGATCTGTCTGTCACGTAGCTTAAGGCCATGTTGAACATAATGGGAGAAAGCGCAGCTATTAAAAAGCTCCATTCTTGAGACACTTGCCTCGATTTCCTCTCCATATAGCTCCTGACTAATCTGTTCAGACAGCTGTTGGGTAGTATTTTCATAAAACAAGCTAGATAATACCTTCCTAGCTGTTTCTCGCCATTTAGGATGTTTCATATAGTAGTCGTAGACATCCCACCAGAAATCATAGACAGGGTAATTACGCTTTTTAAGCTGTAGCTGGGCTGCCAAATAGCTTAGGGCCGTATTCTCCCCGGATGTATACTCTAACTGCTCCAGTTCAGGTAATTCTGAAGGGTCAGCAGTAAAATAATGCTTAGGGTGGTTTGGAAATAAATCTGCTAAACGTTTTATATACGTAGACGGAATTAATGATTTTCCTTCTTCATTTGCAATTGGGTAGCTAACATAAAGCAATTCAGATGGTGTCGTAAAGGCCTTATATGCAAAGAAGTTCTCATCCAGTAGGCGCTGTTTACTTGGAGGAGCTAGCTTCAATCCTTCCTGTAGAAGTGCTGCCCGATCATCATCAGCGAAAATACCTTCATCAGGTAATTTTGCAGGCAAAACTCCTTCGTTTGCTCCAATAACAAAAGCTGCCTTAATTTCAGCAAGTCGTGACTTTTCTAGATTGGCTACAACCACTTGATCAATGGCCGGTGGAATTAACGAAAAGTTTAAAGATTCAAACCCCGCATCTAAAATGGCCATAAACTGTCTCGGCTTGACTTCTTCATCGCCCATAATCTCGACAAACTGATCAAGAAGGTCAACCACAGCATTCCAGGCTTGGTCATGCTCTCTAGCCTCCACAAGTCTTCCCTTGGATTCAGCTGCAAGCCGCCATTCTTCTAATTTTGTTGGAATATTAAGCTCTTCAATGTATAAATACACGGCTTCACAAAGCTTACGGCCACTATTAGCTCTCTTTAGGCGTCGGGTCATACGCTGAAGTGGCGCTGTTATCATTGTCCGTAAATCATTTAATAGCTGTTCTGTCTCTTGCTCGGAATCCGTCTGAGTCGTAGATGAGAATTCTAAACCACGAATTCTACGATAAATCCATCGATCTTTCCTTGTCCACTTTTCTCCTTGTATTCCATAGGCAAGGACATAATTTTCGAGTAGGTCCATTTGTTCACGTGATTTATGAATATCTACTCCTGCCGGAAATAATAAATCCGTTTTAATCGCCCTAAAGACAGGCTCATAACGCCAATTCCCAAGAACTGTTTCTAGACTGGAGCGAATAAGTTCAATCAATGGGTGGTTTAACATCGTTCTCTTTTGGTCTATAAAATAAGGAATATTGTAGTCTGTAAATATCGTTTCTAAAATATCACGATAATCATTTTCATTTCTCATTAAAACCGCAATATCTCGGTACCTTAATCCTTGTTCTCTTGCAAGAGCTTGAATTTTCCGGGCTACTCCTTCTACCTCAGCCCGACGATTTGCAGCCTCGGCAATATGGATATCACACTCGCCATAAAATTTTCTCGTCGGCCTAGAGTCAAATTCAGCCTCGAGATGTTTCAATGACTCTTTATTCCAACGATATTGATTAGTTAGAATAACATCCTCTTCCTGGTCAATGCTTTTCCCTTGAATGATTTCATGGATACTTCTATAGGTTTCTCCTGTCATTCTAAACAAGTCAAGCTCTCCTGGACCATTCTGTTTGAAGGATTGATGAAGGGGCAATGTAATCGTCACTCGTTTAGCTGTTTTCATTAGCTGTTCAATAATTAAAAGTTCAAGTGGTGTGAACGAGTAAAAAC
Organism: Mesobacillus maritimus; assembly: GCF_044803185.1. Lineage (GTDB taxonomy): Bacteria > Bacillota > Bacilli > Bacillales > Cytobacillaceae > Mesobacillus_B > Mesobacillus_B maritimus_B. Next base: position 711,817 of record NZ_CP085225.1, on the reverse strand, counting down.
CATCAATGTAGATTTCTGCATTTTTCAAGTAGTCTGAGGACGGCACTTTTTCCGCTAGCAAACGAAAATAGTCTTCTGAGTCAAGGTATTTTCCAAATAACTCATCCTCAAATTGACGATAAATCAGTTCAAGGTCATGTAGCTTTTCCACAAGTGCTTTTTCCCCTAGTACTTCTCCTTGTTTGGAAGCAAGGTCCTCAGGTTTAACTTCATATCGTTTGAATTCAATCAGCATTTGTTCCAATTGCTGAACAAAACCATTTTTGTCAGCTGTTCTTTGGAAGATTTTCAACTGGTCTTTTTTATCTTCAATAATTTTTCTAATCATCATACTAGTTCCAACACTTGTAAGATGATAACGGGTAAACCCTCCTGTATCCTGAAGGATTCTCCAAGCAAGTCGAGGGAAACTATACACCTGAGCACGAATCATTCCCCCTAGCCCTGGGGATGTTGACAACCGATATTCTGATAAAAACGACATTTGCTCGGGAACTAGGTAAATACTCGGTGACCCAGAAGGGTCAGTCGTCAACCTCTCGCGAATTTCCTCTAAACAAAGCTCAGTTTTACCGCTGCCCGACCGTCCAAGTACTATACGAACAGACATCTTTGTTCCTCCCATCCTCAAGCGTTAATCTCTTATCTGATGATAACATAACAAATCCCATTTATTGCTCAATAATTATTTCCAGAACAACCTACATAACCTCATCTAATTGCATAATTTATCTTGGGTGATTTTAATGAGTTCTATCGTTCTACTCAGAACTGCTTTTACGCTTCTTACCATTATTTCTATTCTAGTAGCTAGTAATATTTATACCTTGATTCCCATTTATGATGAAGTTGCCAGTAGACTTGCAATCTCATCAAGTGATGTTGTCATTGCTGGAAGCTTATTTACACTTTTTTATGCCGGTGGACTACTCTCCTTTGGTCCAATTTCCGACTATGCTGGCAGAAAAAATATCCTTGTCTTCGGCTTATTCGCATCTTCATTAACCACTCTTGCCGTGGGATTTTCAACTGACGCCTTCAGCCTCTGGCTTACCCGCTCGCTGCAAGGCTTTACACTCGCCTCATTCGCTTCCGTTGTGTTTGCCTATTCGTTCGATTTATTTCCGCTGAAACAGCGAACACTATTAGTCGTCTTAATTAATACTGGCTTTTTAATCGCGGGAATCTTCGGGCAGCTAGTAAGCTCTATCCTTACACATCTATTTTCATGGAATAGTGTGTTTGTCTTCTTTTCAATCTGCTACCTGTTTTTATTTGCAGTAGCGTTTTTTATCCTGAACGATTCACCCAAGGCAAAACAGGAACAGGAACCTTTCTGGGTTGTATACCTATCTTTGCTAAAAGATTCAAGACTATTTAAGTGCTACTTGATTGCCTTGACCTTACTTTTTTCGGTCATTGCTTTTTATGATGCGCTTAGCAGATTTTTTTCTGGTCCAAGTAACGAGTTGTTCATGATCCGTACCGCTGGCTTGATTGGCGCTTCAGTTTCCCTTTTTACTGGAAAACTCATTGAAAAGATAGAAGAAGTTAAGACACTGGCATTAGGATTATTCATTGGAGTTATCAGTTTGGTTGCTATGCTGTTTTTCAACTCCGTTATCGGGCTAATCATTTTATCCATTTTATTCATTTCATCCATCTCCCTGTCCATCCCAACCGTGATTACGTTGGTGGGTTCTTATGGGGGAAAGCGACGTTCAAAAGCACTTTCTCTCTATTCCTTTATACTGCTTACCGGTGCAAGCTTCGCACCAACCATCGCTGTTTTGTTTGGCTTCTTCCACATGCTCCTTGGATTAACCTTTTTATTTATGATCAATATAGGAATCTGCCATTTATTAAATATAGAAAAGGTCAACAGTGCAAAATAAAAAAGAAAAGGTGGCAGGCTGCATGTTCATGCTGCCCCCCACCTAAGTTAAAAGGATACGTCCATTTCGTCCAAAGGCCAATAACGTAAATTCACCTTTCCGACTACCTGGTCAATAGAGATAAGCCCAAAATGTCGACTATCCCAACTACCACGCCGATTATCTCCTAATACAAATAACTTCCCCTCAGGTATTATTTGCTGGCCTGCTATTTCTTCAAGGGTAAAATCACCTGTCAACGCCCCGGCGAGAACTTTTGCCCGATATTTTTCTAAAAATGGTTCTTCAATTTTGTCCCCATTAATATACAGTTTGTCATCTTGATAACTTATTTTGTCACCAGGAAGTCCTATAATCCTTTTTACATAATCTTCCTTCTCATTTGCATGAAACACAATGACATCAAATCTCTGGAGGTCGCTCGCTTCGAAACCAATTTTATTGACTACCAATTTATTCCCTTCTTCGAGGGTTGGCAGCATCGATTCCCCTTCCACAACATAGTTCGAAAAGAAGAAAGTACGAATAAAAACGAAAATAATCAGCCCCAGAGCCAAAGCCTTTAACCAATCGACCCCTTCTTTTCGTAATTCAGCTTTCATCTGTATCTACCACCTCTTCGCCAGAGCTTTTCCGTACTGGAGATTTGCCTCGCTTGTGATTATTATCCATTATGGTCTTTATTAGTACTCATATTCATTCTTACTTCAATAATTTTACCAACATACCAAAGAATAAAAATAATCAAAAGAACAATAGCCGTCCGTAGCGGCTGCGTTAATAATGACCGGATGTCATGCCCAACAAAACTAATGGTGAAAATCATCACCATTTTTCCGGCCATAACAGCAAGCATATATTGCGCCAAGCTAATTTTAGAAAGTCCAGCCACAATATTTACGATTGCAGATGGTGTAAATGGGAAACAAAGCAGCAAGAACAGTGGACCAAAACCATGTCTCTCAACCCAATTCATCCCTTTTCTTACCTGCTTATGCTTATGTAAAAAACTCAGTATTCGCTTTTGACCAAACTTCCTAAAAAGCAGAAAGACCAATATAGCCCCAGTACAAGCTCCTATCCAGGAAAATAGAAATCCAAACCAGAGGCCAAATGCGTTTGCATTTGCCATTACGAATAATACGAGCGGTAAAAATGGTAGGAAAGCCTCTATCATTGGAAGAAGAATACCCGGAATCGGTCCCAATGCACGGTACTCACCAATCAAATCCATTATATTTTCTAATGTGAACCATTCCTTAAGAACCTCAAACTCCATTGGAATCTCCTTTATCTATGTAACATAGGGCTTTTAACCATACTCCTTATCTCTATTTTACACCTAGTTGATTTAATGAAAAAGAATCAAGTCTTAATTAGCTAAAAATTCGTTTAATGCTTTTTTGTTTTCATCAAGGTCAATTGTCAAAACAGCTCCGGCCCCACTTACCCGTTGATTTTGATAGGTGTTTTCAACTGGTAATCTTAGCGTACTTATGGTTCTCCCCTCTTCTGAAAGGAATCCTCTCGCCATAAATAAAATGTCCCCTGTATCCATATTTGTATTAACATATGGAGTAACAACCCCGATAAGTTTTGGCAACTTCGGGATGGTTTGAACACTTGCTAATTGCTTCCCTAATTCCTTTACCACTTTTTGTTGCCTTTCAACTCTTCCAAAATCACCAACTGCGTCCTGACGGAACCTGACATAACCTAAAAGATGTTCTCCATCAAGTGTTTGAACTCCTGGTTCGAGTGTAACACCAATGTCTTTTGACATACTTTTCTCTACTTCTATCTCAACACCCTGAGGAAAGGCAGTGTCAATTAAACGTACAAAACCTTGAAAATCAACAATTGCATAATATTGAAGATCAACGTCAAAATTTTCTTTTATGGTTTGCCTTAGTAGTTCTGGACCACCAAAGGCAAAAGCTGAATTAATTTTATTTTCCCCATGATCTGGAATGCTGATATACGTATCTCTCATAATGGAAGCTAGCTTATAAGTACCTGTGTCTGGGTTATAACTAGCAATCATAATCGTATCTGCTCGGGAGTTTTCTTCTCCCCTTGCGTCACTCCCTAATAAAAGAATATTCGTGTAACCATTTTCATCCCTATTTCCATTGAAAGAGTACTCTACCTTAGGCTCACCTGCTTCTTCTTTGGAGTCTTCTAAGCCTGCCTGAAATTGTGAATAACTATAGACCGCTATCAAACCAAACAGGAGGAGCAAACTAACGAACCATTTTCGCTTTCTACGGTGCTTATTTTTATGCCGATCAGCCCTCAATACAATCCCCCCTGATTTTGGATATCCATAAAAGTCATTCGCTTCTTTTTCTTTATTTCCTTCCATCGTCCATTATTAATTCATATGATGTCAACTTAGTTTTTTATAAACAGCAATTTTCATTCCTCTTTTAGTTATAAATAACTCAAAAAACCGCAAAGATTTCTACTTCGCGGTTAATACTGGTTCATTGCTGGTAAAATATTCTTATAAAATATAACACTAAAGCTTAGAGCAGTTTAATTCATTCATAATCGAAAGATGCCATTTATGAGATCTTCTTTTTAAAATTGGCTTGATACTTCCCCTGTTAATCGGGTAGTATATAAACAAGAACAAATGTTCCCTCTCGTAAAAGGAGTAAACGCAAATGACAAGAATTCCTGAAAATGACCGAGATATCCTTGAGCAAGCTATTTATCTTCCAATGATCTTAACTATTTTAGAACGGGACCTACAAATCATTGATAAAAGTGCGTTCAAACTAAAAAGGCCATACTTGGATTTAGTTGAAGATACAATGAAAGTAATCCAGATAAACCTCGCGGATGTCAAACGCTATATGAAACAAAACAAAATGAAAGTCGAAAAACTACAACAAGATGAAGCCTTTACTATGTATTTGTTCCTCTACAAAGGTTATGAAGAACAACATAATTACTTCAATCCACGTATTCGGAATAAGGTCCAAGAGCTGATGACCTATTATTTATTCAAGCGGCATTCTTCATAAGTAACCAGGTTTTCAGACCCGTATTAGGGTCTTGGAAATTAATCATCAAATCGGTATCGTTCATTAACCATCATAGTGAATCTTTCTTCAGAATGCCGACGTCCATAGATAATATATGCGGCCCTGCGTTCGTTTTCCCTCATTTTCTGAAGGACTTTCGTTCTTAGCTCAGATGTTCTTAATAATTGCTTTTCAAACGATATATAGGAGATTGGAAGCACATAAGTTTCCTTATTACGGAATGTTACCTTTGTGCTATAAGCATCGTGACGTCGATGGTCAACAACATGCTCATGTGAAACCCAGATACAGCTTGATTTAGTTGGTGACTTGGTAGGTAGCAAAAAAACCGAGTTAGATGGGTCAATGGCGATTGGGGCTTTATGAGTAACCCTTGTTAGTCTGCGAGTTACCTTTTTACTAGCATTATAATCGGAGAGGTTATATTCACACCCTCTCTTAACCAACTCAGTGGGTCTTAACGGCGAAATGTAAGTGTTTTCAAATTCAACTATCTTTGAATAAATTTTATTGCCAACTTCATACGGTAAAATCATCATAGTGAAGGGATTAATTTCATACTCATCTACTAGCTCTTTCTCATCAATAACCAAGCATATCATCTCCTTATCTGGGCAGGCTACCCAAGTTAAATCATATCACTGATTTTTTCATTGAAAATAGCTATCTTACAAAGTTCTAAATTTATACATAATTACCATAATAAAATTTTCTAAAAATTTAAATAATTTGGTTGATTATCTCATCGGAAATCCATATAATAAAAAAAAGGTCAAAGAGGTGAAATCAGTGAAGGAGAAATCGTATTCTGAAATCATGAAGGCCAGTGTAATGAAAAGAATTAAAGCAAAGGAAACATTTGTACAGGATTTATACGTTGATATGCTCATTTCTGAAATTCAACTCAAGAACCAAAAAGAAAAGCTTCTAATGAAAATTGACAAAGCGATTGATGATCGAAATCGGACGCTATTTTTCACTCTTACTGAAGAATTAAAGGCACTTGATAAACAATTTGGCACATAACCACAAAAAGAAATCCCCCGCACAATGCGGGGGAATCTTTTTTTATACACACACATAGCCCACTCTAGAGGCTAATCACTAATCTCCGGTGCTGGCATTCCCTCACTTGTTTCATTATTCCTCTTACTTATTTGATACTCTTCAATCCTAGAAATTCGCTCAAGCATGGTTGGATGACCATACCTAAACACTTTTACAAGAAAAGGAGGATTTACTTGACTTAGTCCGGCTTTCGTCAGCTCCTGGAACGTCGTAATAGCTGCCTCAGGATGGTCGGTCATCTCGAGAGCATAACTGTCGGCCCTGGCCTCTTGATAACGTGAAACGAGATTCGAAAAAGGACTTGCCGTAAATGCTAACATCGATAAAATCATGAGGAACAAGGGAAATGCACGGATATCATGAATTCCACTAACCTTAAATTCTGTCCCCCACCGCCTAATTGCCCAATTCATCAACCTATTCGTTAGATACAATCCTACTAGCGATAAAAGCAAATATCCTCCAATGCCGATATAGATATGCTTTTCAACGTAATGAGCCATTTCATGAGCCATGATAAATAATATCTGGTCATCATTTAACCGATTTAAAGTGGTATCCCAAAGAACAATTCTAGAGTTGGATCCAATTCCCGTAACATAAGCATTCAGTGCATTCGTTTTTTCAGCCATATTTACTTCAAACACATGTTCAGCTGGAATTCCAGCTTGACTGGCAAGGTCTAATATTTTGACTTCTAATTCCTTATTTTTCAAAGGATAAAAGTCATTATAAAGCGGGTCAATTACCACTGGTTGAACAAACATAATAAACAGAGAAAATGGTATGGTTAGTAACCAAGCAAACACCCACCAAAAACGCTTACTCTTATTGATTAACCAAAAGAGAACACTGACAATAATCAGCATCAACCCAAAGTTAACCCAAAAGTCAATGAGTTCATCTTTCATCCAAGAAGCAAAACTTTGAGTTGAAATATTATAGGTTTTCGATAAATGATAGCTGATATAACTTAATGGAAAAGTGGCCAAATAAGCAAACAGTGACAACCAGAATATATAAATGGCTCCCTGACCAAGTTTATTTTTGGTCGTTTCGCTTGCCCATTTATGGAAAGCCTTCGATAAACCTACAAGTAAAATTAAAAAGTAAATGAGCCACTCTAAGGGAGTAGATAAGAAAAACAACAGATTACGAATCTGTGAATATTCCGTACTTAACATAAGCTCCCTGCTATTCAAAAAGGTTGCCGGATCTGCACTTGAGCCTTGAAACTCAAACGGTAGACTCGAATCAGCTATATAAAAAAGATACCAATACATCAGAAGTCCATAAAGCACGTAAGCAAGTACTGCACTAAAGCCCATTTTTCTTGCCACAGTCATCCCCCCTTTTTCGTACAACCTCTACATAACTAGTTTAGTCTTATAGGAATAAAATAGAACAAGCTTTTATTGGTCAATTTTAACACAACCTCTAAATGCTTTTTCTAAGCATTGCCTCATGCTATTATAACCGTTCTATTTTACCGTTTTATCTTTATTGCCCTTGCCTTGGGTAATTAGAACGCCATATTTTACCGTTCTTAACTTTTTACCTCAGCTTCGGGCAATTAGAACGCCTCTATTTTACCGTTCTTACCATTTTGCCTGCGCTTCGGGTAATTAGAACACCTCTATTTTACCGTTCTTACCATTTTGCCTGCGCTTCGGGCAATTAGAACACCTCTATTTTACCGTTCTAACCATTTTGCCTGCGCTTCGGGCAATTAGAACGCCTCTATTTTACCGTTCTCCCTGTTTCGCCTTGGCTTCGGGTAATTGGGCTATAGGGGCGTATCCATATAAAAAAGACACCTAGAAACAATTCTAGATGTCTTTTCAGCTATTTTATATCCTTTATTTACTTGCCGTCTTTTGACTATTAATAAATTGCTTATCAATTAAATTTGTGAAATCTGGTTGTTCTTTTAAGAATTTTAATGCGTAAGAAGAATCTGCGAATGCTTGAACGGCGTCTTGGTCGACTTCATAAGTAAACCCAATTCGTTCCCAAGCAAGATCGACTACTTCTTTTTCAAGACCCTGACCTGTTGTCTCTTCAATATCTTTCAGAGTAATCTCTTTCGCTTCCTCTGGATTCTCTTGGATGAATTGTACTGCCTCTTTATGAGCATCAATGATATTTTGAACCAACACAGGGTTTTCGTTAGCTAGCTTACCTGATGTAACCATTACTGAAGCTGGCAAGGTTTCACCAAAACTTACCTCATTCCAAGGAATCACTACTTCTGCACCTGTTTCATTTTGAATAACGGCCGCCCAAGGCTCTGGTGCTACAGCGATATCCACTTTACCTGCTTGTAACAAAGCAGAATATGTGGCTGGATTCCCTGTCAAGTGCTTCATCGTACCCCCGATTCGCTCAGAAGTAATGCCACTTTCTTGAAGATAGGTTTCATATTGAACATCATGTGTGCAGCCAACTGCTGGTGTAACAAACACCTTTCCAGCAAAATCCTCTGCTGAGTTAATTTCCACACCTTCTCGAGCCAATACAACCGTTCCACCAGTAGATGCACCAGCGATTATTTTCACATCTGCACCTGTTGTATAGTTATTCATTGCTGGTCCTGGACCAACTAAGCCAGCATCAACGTCCCCTGTCTTCAAAGCAGTCATGAAGGCTCCACCATCAGCAAATGTCCGATACTCAACTGTGGTTCCATCGCCGAGTTTTTTCTCATAAAGTGCTTGATCTTTCGCTACCATTGCCGGAACATGGTTGATATTGGGAAAATATCCTATTACAACCTTCTCTTTGCTTCCATTTGAACTTTCTTCGTTTGACGCACCACATCCGGCTAGCAACCCTACGAATAATATAAGTAAAGCAAAGCTTAATAACCCCTTTTTCATTTTCTTCTCTCCTTTTTTTAAAATTAAGATTCTAATCCCCAGCGTTTCAATACTGTCTTTTCCACTCGTTGGAAAATTAATTGGTCGACAATATAACCAATGACTCCGATGATGATCATTACACCAATAACTAGGGCCATATCTCCAAAGTCAGAAGCAAAACGAAGTGTATAGCCAAGTCCTGGACCGGTGCTTAATAATTCCCCTGCCATTAACGCCCGCCAGCAGAATGCCCATGCAAGTCTGGCACCCGTCACAACATAAGGAATAGACGCTGGGAAAATGACACGAACAAATAAATCCCAACCTTTTGAGCCCATTGTCTGTGCTGCTTTAATATAAAGAGGATGAACATTCTTTATTCCTGACCGCATATTTAGTGTCATGACAAAGGTTCCTCCCAAAACAACCACGAAGATAACAGATGTTTCGTTCATGCCGAACCACATAATCGCCAAGGGAAGCCAAACAATGCTCGGTACAGCCTGCAACGCTAGAATCACCGTTCCGATTGTCTCATCCGCGGTTTTCGATTTTGCTAACAGAACACCTATAGCCGACCCAATCAACAAGGATAGAGCAAGACCTACTGCGAGTCTTTTAAAGCTAGCCACTAAATCATATATCAATGTTTTGTCTTCAAATCCCGTCACTAATGCATTCAATACCATCGTCGGTGAAGGAAGAATAATGGGCAACCAAAGTTCCAGTCGTGAGCCTATTTCCCAAAAGGCAATAATCGAAGTAAAAAATATTATTCTTTTAAGAGTTGGATGCATTGGCAAGTTCCTCGCTTACAACTTTATCAATTTCCTTTTTTAGGTAGCCCATAATATGTTCTTCAATTTGAAGCATTTCCTTTTTGTACCGTTCTCTAGGACGTGGTAAATCCACTTGAATATCTTGCAGGATTGTTCCTGGCTTGGTTCCCATCACAATGATGCGGTCTGAAAGTTTAATTGATTCTGAGATACTATGCGTAACAAACAATATCGTTTTCTTTGTTTCAGTCCAGATTGTTTCAAGTTGACCGTGGAGACGCGTACGTGTTTGCTCATCAAGTGCCCCAAATGGTTCATCCATAAGCAATGTGTCAGGGTTCATCGATAGTGCCCTGGCAATTGCCACGCGTTGCTGCATTCCCCCTGATAGCTCATGAGGATAATGATGAAGATAGTTACTAAGCTGCACCATTTGCAAGTATTTCTTTGCCTGATCTTCAGCTTGTTTCTTCGGCATTTCCTTCTTAAGAGGGAACGTCACATTTTCTAACACATTAAGCCAAGGAAATAATGCAGCTTGTTGAAACACCATCCCTCGGTCTTTTCCGGGCTTTGTCACTTTCTGATTATTGACGAAAATTTCTCCACTTGTTGCCTTCGTAAGGCCAGCTACGATTGAAAGTAAAGTTGACTTTCCACATCCAGAGGGTCCTAAGATGGAGACAAACTCACCCTTTTCAACCTTTAAATTAATATCTGTAAGGACATTTAATGGGTTGTTATCTTTATCTAAATATTGTTTTTGTATATCTGTGATTTCAATAAACATGTTAAATCCACCCTATCCTTATAAATCATATTAGTTTACTCGGAAATATACTCTCAATTATACTGTATTCTTCTTGCTTGTCAACATTTCTCTTTTATTTTCTATTTGAAAAAAAATTCTTTTTATGTAAACTAGCGCTGATACTCACCGCTTCAATCAATAATTGCTTTTAAAGTCCTTAGAAAAATAGAACAAGAAAACAGGCCCCTATTACGAAGCCTGCCTTTAAAAAAATAATGAATATGCACTTAAAACAGCAATCGATCCCATAACGACCACGATGACATTTGCACCTAAAAAAGCGACGGCAAAGGCTGCCAAGGCCCCGATAACTCCATACCAGATATCCTCTTGTATGTACAATACAGCAGGGAATATCAATGCTCCTAAGGTTGCGTATGGAACATTTTTGAGTACTCCCTGGAGGAACGGCGGGAGTTCTTTCCCTCGAAACATGATAAAGGGCAGCATCCTAGGTATAAAGGTGACAATCCCCATGCCGATAATCATGATGATAATCTCCTTACTCAACATCCGTCACCTTCCCTTTCTTCTTCATTGTTTCAATCAACTCCACCAATACTGCTGATAATAGTGTCGCTGCCACAATAGCCCATCCAGTTGAAAGCCATTCTGTCATAGTAAATACTGTATTAAAGCAAGCTGCTAATACAGCAAGAAAGACAACCTTAACACCCTGTTTCATCGAAGGAACTAATAAGCCAATAAACATCGCATAGAGCGCAATCGACATGCTTTGCTGCAATGTTTCAGGAAGACCTGCTCCAATTGCAAAACCAATTCCCGAGCCCATCACCCAGCTAGCGTAGGCAATCAAGTTCAGTCCAAACATATAACCAGTAGTAAGCTTCCCTGGTTGAGTTGCAGCTACAGAAAATGTTTCATCCGTAATCCCAAAAGAGTAAACAATTCGATTGAATACCCGGTCAAATTCCACCTTTTCATTTAAAGAAGCAGCCATTAGGAAATGACGAATATTTACAATAAAGGTGGTAAGAATAATTTCGATGATTCCCGTTCCTAACGCAAGCAGACTTAAGGACATATACTGAGAAGCCCCAGCAAAAACAATCATGCTCATCAATACAGACTCACCGATACTCAACCCTGTCGTTTTTGCCAGCAATCCGAATGTCAGTGCGACGGGAACATAACCGATTGCAATGCTAATCCCTGCCTGAAGTCCTTTCTTAAACTCAGTCCCTTGATTAATAGACATTACATTTTCCACCCAGATCCCACCTTCCCTAGAAAAATCCAATATCTATTATACAAAGTTTTACAAGTTTTATATATTAAAAATTTGTAAAACTACTTCAATTCCTATGGAAAGGCATAATAAAAGTACATGGGCACCCCCATGTACTGTGTTAAAGGCTGTTTTCGTAAGATTGTTGTTAAAATTGTAAAAATCTTAAAGCCGATTTTTACTACCTAAAGCCGATTTTAACGCAAGATAAGCTATTTTGTACGTTATAGTAAGTTTGCAAGCTCTTTCCTCATAATTAAAAAGCCATTTTACGGTGAAACGAAGCATACTAATCCATCCTATTTTGTATCCAAAAGCAACAAAGTCTGAGAAAAGAGCCTTGTTAAATCAAAACTGCCCGGTCATTGTTCATCTTTTCACCGCGAATTCTTTGGAACTCAGTTAAAAGCTTTTCGACGGTTAACTCCTGTTTGGCTTTTTGATCAGCTTCAAAGATAATCTGCCCCTTATCCATCATGATGAGTCGGTTGCCTAATTCTAATGCTTGCTGCATATTATGGGTAACCATCAGTGTCGTTAAACCATATTGACTAACAATTTCTTTTGTCAGTTGGGTAACGAGTTCCGCTCTTGACGGGTCAAGTGCAGCTGTATGCTCATCAAGGAGAAGAATTTTTGGTTCAGTAAAGGTTGCCATTAATAGAGAAAGAGCCTGTCTTTCACCACCTGATAGGAGACCAACCTTTGCTTGCAATCGATCTTCAAGACCAAGGTGAAGAGTCTCAAGCTTTTCCTTGAAGAATTCTCTTCGTTTCCGATTTACCCCTAGTCCCAACCCTCGGCTCTTTACTCGGGAGTAGGCAATAGCTAAATTTTCTTCAATGGTCATTGATGGAGCAGTTCCAGCCATGGGGTCCTGAAATACTCTTCCTATAAAAGAAGACCGTTTATGCTCTGACATTTCGGTCAGATTCTTTCCATCAATATTAACCGTTCCAAGGTCAGGAGTTAGCTTTCCAGATATCACACTCATTACCGTTGATTTTCCAGCACCGTTACTCCCAATAACAGTGACAAAATCACCGGGGGCCATATTAAGATTTATATGGTTAATGGCGACTTTTTCATCAGGTGTTCCTTCATTAAAAACCTTATAAATCTGATTTAGCTGCAGCAAGGTTCTGCCCCCTTCCTTCAGAGTCAGCTTGTTTCATCGCTTTAAGCCTTTTCCGTTTTCTCTGCTTTTCTTTTTCACGATCAATTACTTTTGGCAGAACTAATGCACAAATGACAATCAAAGCAGTAATCAACTTCATATCTCCGGTCTCAAGGAATTCAACTCTCAGAGCCATCGTCACAATGATTCTATATAGAATCGCACCACCTATAACCGCAGCTGTTGCGCGAATGATATTCTTCGCGCCAAACACAGCTTCACCGATAATGACGGAAGCAAGGCCTATGACAATCATCCCAATTCCCATTCCGACATCACTAAATCCGTTATATTGAGCAACTAATGCCCCAGAGAAAGCAACAAGTGCATTCGACAAGCCTAGACCAAAGATTTTATAAAAATCTGTGTCTACTGAAAAGCTGCGAACCATCGTTTCATTATCTCCAGTCGCACGTAAAGCAAGACCTAATTCTGTTTTTAAAAACCAGTCCATTCCAGCCTTCACAACAAAAGCTAGAATGACCATGAGAAAAAATATCGCCCAAGTTTTTGGAATAAAACCACTAATGCCTATAGTAGACAATCCTGCTTGGATAGCGTCATCAAACTTTAATTGCTTCCAGAACTCTGTAAGCTTTGTAATCACTGTTTCTTCAGACAGTAGGGAGACATTTGACCTCCCCATAATTCGTAGGTTAATTGAATATAAGGCAATCATCATTAGTATTCCCGATAATAGAGCGTTAATTTTCCCCTTTGTATGGAGAAGTCCGGTAAAACAACCCGCTAAAAACCCTGCAGCTACCGCAGCGATTGTGGCGATAAAGGGATTAAAACCGTTAACAATCATGACTGCAGCAACTGCTCCCCCCGTTACAAAGCTCCCGTCAACAGTCAAGTCTGGAAAATCAAGTATTCTAAAAGACAAGTATACGCCCAATGCCATAAGGGCGTATAATGCACCTGCCTCTAAAGACCCAAAAATAGCAGTAGGCATAGTCAACTTCCTTTCTTAGATGCTTGGAAACCTGCCGGATTAAATGAACGTTCTTTCCTGGCTGTAGCCGGACAGGCCATGTATGCATCAAATCTTATTCAAGGTATTCAGCCAGGCCATCCCACTCTTCTTTAATTTCAATGTTCATTTCTTCTGCTGCTTTTTTATTGATTACTAGTTTCAAGTTTTGTGGGTATTGCACTGGGAGTTCAGAAGGTTGTTTTTCACCTTTTAAAATCTGCGCAGCCATCACACCTGCCTCATAACCAATATCAGCATAATCAAACCCGTATGCCGCAAATCCACCCTTAGCGACTGAATCTAGTTCTCCAACAAACAACGGAATGTCATTTTCATTTGCTACCATAATGACAGAATCAAGACCAGAAACGACAGTATTATCAGTGATGATATAGATTACATCTGCCTTACCAACTAATGATTCTGTCGCTTGTTTTACTTCAGCAGTAGTGGAAACAGTCGCCTCAACAAATTTTAGATCCGTATTTTTCCCAGCTTCTTTAACCATCTCGATTTGGGCAATCGAGTTCTGTTCACCAGAGTTATAGACTAACCCAACCGTCTGTCCTTCAAATTGCTCGTCGATAAACTTTACCGTATTTGGAATTGCATCTGGATGATTATCAAGTGTTCCCGTTACATTTCCTTCTGTGTTTTCCATTGATTTAACAAGTTCAGCTCCAACAGCATCTGTAACAGAAGTAAACACAATTGGAATATCCTTAGTAGCGTTTAAAGCACTTTGAGCACTCGGAGTTGAATTTGCGAAGATCAAATCGACTCCATCTCCTACAAAGTTTTGAGCAATCGGTGCGTTATTATTCGCATCACCTTGCGCATTTTGCACATCATATTCCACTTCAAGTCCCGCTTCCTCCAAGGCCTTCTTGAAGCCCTCGAAAGCAGCGTCAAGGGACGGATGCTCAGCAATTTGGGTTACACCTACTTTAAAAGTAGTTTCCTTATCTTCCTCGCCACCAGTTGATGAATCTGACCCAGACTCTTCACTTCCACAGCCAGCTAGTAGCAAAGCGCTTGCGATTCCTACAGCAGCCATCCATTTCTTTTTCTTACCCATTGTATTTCCCCCTATATTTATTATTCTCTTTACTGCTTTTATGCTTTTATTTGTTAAATTATAATATTATCCTAATCTAGTTTTCAAGTAATTTTCAATAATTTTAGAAAATTTGAACTAAAAAACAAAAAGTAGGCAGACTACAATTTTTAGTCTGCCTACTTTGAAGTGTTTTTATTTAACTTGGAGGACCTGGTCTTTCAGTGATCTCCGTAGAATCTTACCTGTAGTATTTTTAGGTAGCTCTTCTAGAAAATCTATCGAACTAGGAACTTTATACTTTGCTAAATGCTCCCGGCAGTATTCAAGCAACTGCTCTGCTGTTAGGGACGGGTTTTTGCTCACGACAAATGCACGGACTGCCTCGCCGAAGTTTGGATCCGGGACGCCAACAACGGCAACTTCAATCACATCCGGGTGCACATAAAGTACTTCCTCTACCTCACGCGGATAGACGTTATAGCCTCCAACAATAACAATATCTTTCTTGCGATCCACAATATAGAAATAGCCTTCCTCATCCATTTTTGCTAGGTCACCAGTGTATAGCCAGCCGTCCTTAATCGTCGCAGCTGTTTCCTCAGGCATTTTATAGTAGCCTTTCATTACATTTCGACCTTTTACAATGAGCTCGCCAACCTCACCAGGGCGAACTTCTTCTCCAAGTTCATTGACGACCTTGTTCTGTACATTAACAATCGACTGCCCGATTGAGCCTGCCTTCCTTGGACGGTCTAATGGGTTAAAGCAGGTGACTGGGGAAGCTTCTGATAACCCGTATCCCTCAGAGATCACGACATTGAACTTTCTTTCAAAGCCTTCAAGTAATGCCACTGGCATCGCTGCTCCACCTGAATTACATAAACGGAGTGACTTTAAATCTTCTGCTTTTCCTTCAGGGTATTGAAGAAGGAAGTTAAACATTGTTGGTACACCTGCAAAAACAGTCGCTTCATACTTTTTGGTAAGGCGGAATATTTCGGCTGGTGAAAATTTCGGTACAATCAAAATTGTTGCACCGTTCATCAATGGTGCATTTAAGGCGACCGTCAAACAAAAGACATGAAACATTGGCAGAGTAGCAATTACTCGGTCAGCTTCATTCATTTTTAGATAATCAGCTACATCTCTTGCATTACTGTATAGGTTACCGTGAGTTAGCATGGCCCCCTTAGGTTTTCCTGTTGTTCCTGAAGTATATAGAATAACGGCAACATCATCGTCATTGAGTTCAGGAGCTGTAAAATCAAGTGTTCCAGACGCTATGACTTGATTAAATGACTTTAACTTAGGAAAAACGGAGAGCTTAGAGATATCTATGCTTGCGGCCTCACTCTGTCCTGATTCACAAATGATATAATTTTCAATTGTCGGCAAGTTTTCATGCATTTTCTCCGCCAATGGCACCATTAAATCTAGTCCGACAACCGTTTTAACATCTCCATTACGGAGGATATAGCCAATTTCATCTGCAGTATAGATAGGGTTTACCGGAATCACGGTTGCTCCTAAACGAAGAGCTCCATACAAACCGATGACAAAATGTGGTGAATTCCCTAATATGAGTGCAACATGATCCCCTTTTTTCACTCCTAATTGTGAAAGTCCTGTTGCAAATTTCGTAACCGCGGCATCCAACTCCGCGTATGTACTAGCTTGGTCCATGAAATAATATGCAGGCTTGTCCCCTGAACGTTCTGCAGTCAGCCGAAGTTGAGTTGTTAAATTCATTCTTCCATCCCCTTTGTTTGTAATTACCCCTTAGAAAGCGCTATCAATTTTCTAAATATATTATATTGAAAGAAAATTGTACCTTCAAGAGAAAACTCTTAAAATTAAAAAAACTAGGTTTAGGCCACTATTAATGACACCGCATAAGGGAGACAAAGAAAAAACACGATGCATAATAAGCATCGTGTTAAAATTTATTAATAGACTAACTCGAGAAAATCCTCTTTGGAAATATTTCCGAAATAATGTTGGATATGAACTCCAGACAACGCATCCTCTAGTGAGGCTCTTTCATACTTAACGCCTGTTAGTAACTGTTCAATTTCTCCGACGTCACCAACCCCGAAAAAGTCTCCATAGATTTTACAATTCTCTATCATTCCTTTATTCACTTCAAACCTGACATCAACTTGTCCAACTGGAAAGCGGTGAGAATGCTGGATATTGAATTTAGGAGACCGCCCATAATTCCACTCCCACGTTTGATACTTCTCCTTAGATAATTGATGAATTTTCTCCCAATCTTGATCGGTTAATTTATATTCAGGGATTTCGTCCACGTCTGGAAAGATGTACTTTAGCAGTAAACTCTTAAATTCCTCAATGGTCATCTTCTCTTCCATGAACTCTGAAATATTAGCGACACGACTGCGAATCGATTTTATTCCTTTTGATTCTATTTTATCCTTCCTGACCTTAAGAGCAGAGACAACATGGTCAATTTCAGAATCAAACATTAACGTTCCATGACTAAACATTCTTCCCTTTGTTGAGAATTGTGCATTGCCTGATATCTTTCTCCCCTCAGCCATCAGATCATTTCGGCCGCTCAGTTCAGCATTAACCCCCATTTTCTTCAGAGCCTCAACCACTGGTTCAGTAAATTTCTTGAAGTTGTGAAAACTATCACCATCATCTTTGGTGATAAAGCTAAAATTCAAATTTCCTAAATCATGGTACACAGCTCCCCCACCCGAGACCCTTCTAACAACATGAATTCCATTTTTCTCTACATAATCCGTATTGATTTCTTCAATAGTGTTTTGATTCTTACCGATAATAATAGAAGGTTCGTTTATATAAAATAAAAGATAAGTTTCGTTTATATCTAAATTTTTTACTGCATACTCCTCGATTGCAAGGTTTATCCGTGGATCAGTAATCCCTTTATTATCAATAAATAACATCTTTATATCTCCTTTTTTAAGGCTCTTTTTCTCATACATTTGTTGCTTACAGAGCTTAAATAGAACTTTAATGCCATGTTTTTCATTGAAAATTAGCTTTAGCGTATGAAAAAAGAGCTGCAAACTAAGTGATGAAGCACAAAATAGCTTTTCTTGCGTTAAAATCGGCTTTAAGATTTTTACAATTTTAACAACAAACTTTACGAAAAAGCCTTTTTTAAAGCGTAATCGTTAGACCTTCCTTCGCTAATTGAGTTGGCCCACTATATTTTTGTTTCGCTTCCTCAACTAGCTGGTTAAGCTGGCCATAATGTGGTAAATGGGTAAGCAATAGCTGTTTTACAGCTGCTGCTTCAGCAAAATTTCCCGCATCAAAACTATTCATATGACCGGCACCTTTGCCACTTTGGTTTCCGTAAAAATTACATTCACATACCAGCAAATCTGCATTTTCTCCAAATGAAATAAATTCATCTTTAAAAGCAGTATCCGCTGTGTAAACGAGTACTTTACCGTCTACTTCAATCCGCATTGCGAAGCACGGCACAGGATGAACAGTCCGCAGAAATGTAATCTTAAATGGACCTACTTCTAAGGGTTGATCAGGGTTAAAGGCAATTCCTTTTGTGATATTTTTATATGTAAGCTTTGCAAATTCGCGTTGGTCTAAATTATGTCCGTATATAGGAAGTTCTGGAGGTTTGGTGCCTAAGAACCCTTTGATTAAACGAGCATGATAGAGTACTCCTATGTCAGCATTATGATCAGGATGGTAATGTGAAAGCAATAGTGCGTCTATTTCTTCTGGTTGGATAAAATTCTGTAGCTTAGATAAAACTCCACTTCCACAATCAATCAACACATTAAAACCATTATGTTCTAAAAGGTAACCTGAGCTCGCTTCATTCTTACTCGGATAGCCGCCCCAACATCCGATAACAGTAAGCTTCATTGTGATTCCTCCTAAGTCATTAGTCCATTTTCAACTATACTTCATTTTGCCCATTTTTTCATATTTTACGTTTTGTTATAAAACAACCATTGACACAAACCAAACTGTTATAATACAATGAAACCAACTTAATAAATAAACACAAAAAAACTATGGGGGTTATCAGAATGCTTGAGAATATCGTTGAGTTCTTCCGTAATTTACCGGCTAAAAAGTGCGTGGAATGTGGAAAAGAAATAGATGAACTGCATGAATGTTATGGAAGCAAATGTGATAACTGCATGGACCCTGGAAAGCACTAAAAACCTACTAACTTTAACCAAAAAGAAGCCAGCCGTTTAACTACGGCTGGCTTCTTTCCTTTTAATTGGAAGGCTTTTTGATGGTGATTTTAAACTATGAAAGCTTCTTTAACACGATTGTTGCTAGAGCATCTATGAATTCTGGCTGAGCATTAGGCATTTCGGGGCGATAATAGCTTGCACCGACTTCTTCGGTCACAACCTTGCATTCGTAATCATTGTCATATAACACTTCTAGATGTTCGGCAACAAATCCCGCTGGTACATAAACGAAGGCCTTATAACCATGCTCCTCATAAAGGCTCCTTGTTAAATCTTGTACATCTGGTCCAAGCCAAGGCTCTGGTGTTTGACCTGCGCTTTGCCAGCCTACTGCGTAGCTCTTGACTTTGGCACCCTCTGCAATCAAATCAGCTGTTTTTTGGAGCTGCTCTGGATACGGATCACCAGATTGAAGTATTTTTTCAGGAAGGCTGTGCGCTGAAACTATCAGGACGGCCTTTTCCTTTTCATCGGATGGCATGCTATCAAATGTTTCGCTTACTCGGTTTACCCAATATTGAATAAACTTAGGCTCATCATACCAGCTTTCAACGGATACAATGTTGGGACCCCCAAGTTCAGTCGCAGCCGCTTGAGCACGTCCATTATAAGATTTTACGCTAAATGTAGAGAAATGTGGTGCTAGCACGATGCTTACCGCTTCTTCGATACCATCTTCATGCATTTGTTTTACTGCATCTTCAACAAATGGTTCAATATGCTTCAATCCAAGATACATTTTAAATTCATATTTGTCTTGGATGGAGTTTAATCGCTCCTCAAGTTTCTCTGCCTGGTCACGAGTAATCTGGGCAAGCGGAGAAATCCCCCCGATTGCTTCATACCTCATCTTGAGATCCTCAAGTAATTCTTCAGAAGGCTTCCGTCCATGACGAATATGCGTATAGTACCTTTCTATATCTTCCTCTTTATAAGGAGTTCCATAGGCCATTACAAGCAAACCCATTTTCTTTTTTGACATCATTGCACCTCTTTTGACTGTAAATATACTGTAAAGCGGCAACACCTGGACCAACAAAAGACAATGACAATGACATAAATATTCTGTCATTGTCATACTCTTTCCTCCAAGTGCTTTTTAGCTGACAAATACTATTTTGCCAAAATATCGTCTAACTTGCCAATATCTTTACTTCCAGGACAAATAAAATAAAAGTTTACCCTCTTAATTTCTCAGCTGAGTACTCATGGATAAAGCTTGTTAATCTTTTCAATGTTGCCGGATCTACAGAAGGGAACACCCCATGACCTAAGTTAAAAATGTAACCTGGCTGCTCCATGCCTTGATCAAGAATTGCTTTAGCTCTTTCCTCAATGACTTCCCAAGGTGAAAGAAGGATAGCAGGATCCAGATTTCCCTGAATGGTCTTATGGATACCAAGGTCACGCGCTTCTTTTATTTGCATCCGCCAATCTAGCCCAACTACATCAAGTGGCAGGTCATGCCATTCCTTTGCTAAATGACTAGCTCCAACTCCAAACATGATAAGCGGAACATTCTCATCTTTTAATTCTGAGAAAATTCGATGCATGATTGGTTTAATGTAATAACGGTAATCTTGAACATTTAAAGCTCCCACCCATGAATCGAAGATCTGAATAGCCTTCACTCCTGCTTTAATCTGTGACTTCACATAAGTGATGACCACATCTGCTAGCTTGTCCATTAAAGCAAACCAAGCTTTAGGCTCAGAATACATAAATGCCTTTGTTTTATTGTAATTTTTAGAAGGCCCTCCTTCAATCATGTAGCTTGCAAGAGTAAAAGGGGCTCCCGAAAAGCCGATTAACGGCACGGAAAGCTGCTCTTCGGTAAGCAGTTTAATGGTTTCCATTACATACGGAACATCCTCTTCAGGGTGGATTTCGCCGAGTTTTTCCACATCAGCTAATGCTTGAATAGGATTAGAGATCACAGGTCCAATACCTGCCTTAATTTCAACATCTACGCCTATTGCTGGAAGCGGCGTCATAATATCTTTATATAGGATGGCAGCATCTACATTATATTGCTCAACAGGGAGTCTAGTTACATAGGCACACAGCTCCGGCTGGTGAGTGATTTCAAATAAAGAATACTTCTCTTTAATTGCTCTGTATTCGGGTTGTGAACGACCCGCTTGACGCATGTACCATACTGGAACATGATCTGTCTTTTCTCCTCTAGCTGCTCTTAAAAAAGTATCGTTGATTATTTTTGTCATTAAAAGTGCTCCACCTTTCAGGTACATCATTTATCATTTTATCTTTTGAAATTTAATAACGAAAAACATAAATTATGCTATATACACTATATCCGTTTTTTCTATGTAATGGATGTCGAATGCCGAAATGTCATAAAAATGACGATTTTGTCGCATCTTTCCCCACTCATACCTTTTGATACACATACGAATTTATTGTTAATATTAAATAAAAAACAATTTAGAGGTGATCAATTGAATTTTTATATTACGTCAGGAACCATTGATTATTTGACAAAGCTTAAAAATAAGCATCCTGGTGAAAACATGTTGTTATTGACGGAATCAGAAGATGAATTTTCAGCAGTTATCCTTCACGAGACAAGCTCGAACACCCTTTTTAATCACCCCCGAAAATATGAGGTCATTGACTCCTTGGGGTCATTTGAAAAAGCAACCTTTGTAGTAATGAACAATATTCCCGTCACAGACGAGGGTAAACCCTTGTTTGAATATCAATTTACAAACCGCCAACGAAAGATTGAACATCAACCTGGCTTTGTCGCCATTCGGGTGTTACGACCTCAATCTTCAAATACTTATGTGATTTTGACACTTTGGGAAAATAAACAAGCATTTGTGAACTGGAAGTCATCAGACTCCTTTCTAAAAGCCCATAAGAAAAATGAAGGAAGCAGTGGGGCTAAGTCAGCTGCCATTTTTGCAGGACCTTCATATCTTACAACGTATAGTATAGCCCAAGAAGAATAACGTTTCAAAGAGGAGGTCATCTACCTCCTCTTTTTTGGCGACATGTTGCTTAGCAGCCTCTTATTATATAAAAAACAAATCAAAATGTTATAATAGTTTAAATTAATAGACAACTCGAAGGGAGAGGTTCAGTTTTGAAAGAAACTTTATTTAATAAGCTAGAAAGCTCATTTAATGAAATGGTTGAAATCAGGAGACACTTTCACCAGCACCCTGAGTTGTCTTTCCAGGAAGTCCAGACTGCCCACTACATCAAAGCCTACTATGAGAAACTAGGGGTTGAAGTTAGAGGGAATGTAGGCGGGAATGGTGTGGTTGCTAAAATTTATGGCGGCAAGCCTGGGAAAACCATTGCTCTTCGTGCTGACTTTGACGCTTTGCCCATTCAAGAAGAAAACGATGTCCCCTATAAATCACTTGTTCCTGGTGTTATGCACGCTTGCGGACATGATGGCCATACCGCAACCCTTCTTGTTTTAGCTAAGGCCTTGCATGAAATGAGAGAAGAGCTTTCAGGTACATATGTGATGATTCATCAACACGCAGAAGAGTACGCCCCTGGTGGAGCAAAAGCAATGATTGAAGACGGTTGTCTTGATGGAGTGGATTTTATTTATGGAACACATTTATGGGCAACGGTTCCAACAGGAACGGTTCATTACAGAGTCGGTCCATTCATGGCAGCAGCGGATCGGTTTGAAGTAACGCTGCAAGGAAAGGGTGGTCATGGTGCTCAGCCTCATAAAACAAAAGACACCATTGTTGCTGCTTCGCAATTTGTTATGAATCTTCAGCAAATTGTCAGCCGTAGAATAAAACCGATTGACCCCGCGGTTGTAAGTGTCGGATCGTTTGTAGCTGAAAATGCCTTTAATGTCATTGCCGACAAGGTGAGGCTTATTGGGACAGCAAGAACTTTTAGTGAAGAAAGCCGTAACTTAATTGAGGAAGAGTTGGAAAAGGTGATAAAAGGTACCTGCTATGCAAATGACTGCACCTATGAATTTACGTATTTCCGCGGATATCCAGCAGTAGTCAACCACCCTGCCGAAACCGGAATCGTAGTCGAGTCTGCTGGCCAAGTACCTGATGTAGAAAAAGTGGAGGAAATGGAACCAGACATGGCTGGTGAAGATTTTGCCTATTATCTCCAGCATGTAAAGGGGAGCTTCTTCTTTACAGGAGCACAGCCTGAAGGTGTTTCCCAGCCTTATCCACATCATCACCCAAAGTTTGAGATTAACGAAAGGGCCATGCTTATAGCAGCCAAAACACTCGGAATGGCCGCGTTAAATTCTCAAGATTGATTATGTATAACGATGAATAGTACGGATAATTTAAGAAAGTTCCAATCGAGTGATTGGAACTTTTTTTACTTCTACTCATTAACTCAATGGCGGTGTCTTAAGGAGCCTTAGCCGATACGCATTTCTAGCGGTTTCTCCAAGTTGGTCAAGAAGATTATAATTTGCATAGGCTCCTACCACGGCTCCAATGCCGGGAACTAGTTGTGCCATTTTGACCAAATCAATGTAGTCCCGGTATTCTTGCTGGAACTCCTTCCAGTCCATCTCTATTAAAACTTGCTTACGCGACTCCCAATCATCAATAATTGCTAGAGTTTCCTGGCGTTTTTGGTCACTTGAAAAAGCAAGCTGGAATACATGGAGAATAAATAACCTTTCCTCATAACTAGAGGAATCATATCCATATATTGAGGCCGCTTCAAAAAGAAACTTCATTTTTATCGATAACAATAGTGGGAAATCAGCCAGGCCCAAGAACAACCCACCAGCACCTGTTCCTGCTCCTTCAACCATCGCTGTCTTACGGTAGGAAGTAAGCTTCTCAGTTAGCAGCTCATCCTTTTGTTGTAAGGTTAGCCCAGATCCTTGGTTCCTCTTCGTCGTATAATTTGAACCTGTTAGTGTAGCTTTTACCATATTCTTAATAGCATCGGTCATCACTTGATGAACTTTTTCAGGAATCATCTCGTTTACTTTCGATTGCACCCTCTTTGAGGCCCTTGCCAACATATTAGAGCGCTTCTTTAGTTTTCGTTTCCATTCAATTATCTCATCATATACTCTAAGCTCGTATTCATTCATTCGCTTTCCCTCCATCTATTTATCCATACGTGCAATTTTTCAGATAGTTTCACAAATATAAAAAAATCCTTTTCAGCATTGACTCTATAGCTGAAAAGGATACTTATTACACTTGTCTTCTTTTTTTACTATATAAGTGGACAAAAGCAAGGGTAAAGACGAGACCTAGAATAACAGTAGATCCAGCTGTTAAAGGATCTTGTTTCACTAAAATTACCAATCCAAAAACCCCAGTCTGAATGACCATAATCATTGTTAACAGCTTCGTAAATGCCTTTTCTTTAGCCGTTATTCCTACTGGATATAAATCCAACCATAGTTTATGTTGATGATGGTTCCATAACGGTAAAAGTTGAAAACCTGTTAGATATAGGAATAGCAGAGCAAGGATTGTTTGACCTGGTCCGTATGTCAGAAAATAAATCGCAATGGCTCCAATAATCGTTAACCTTAGAAAAAGCCCCCAATAATCCCCTGAGCGAAAAAAGGTCCTTAAGTAAATATGAGAAAATGTATTCTTTTGGCTGAATGAAACATTCCCCAGAAACATATCCAACCACTTTCTCCGCTTCACCTGATCCTTTAACTTAGGAACATCTGTAAACAGATTGGCAATTCGGTAAAAAGCTCCCATCCGTTTTTCTTCTTGCTCAATTAAATGTTCCCATTTCAAGCCCTTATCTTTCGCCTGCCGATGGTAAAAAATAGTCAAGAGAACCAATACCAGAGTGGGAACAGCAATAAGGATTAGATTAGCCCCAGAGAACAATAAATAAAGCATCACACCATTGACAAAAAACCTTACGGTAGAATCTATTTTATGCGTTGAGGAATCAATGTCATATTCCACTTTCCAGCGAATTAGAAGGTTTAAGCCTTTCATAACCACCAATAAAATCAGATAAGGAATAAAAATACTAAAGCTTGTCCCTGTTACCTTCACATACATTGGCATAACCAAAGCCAAAATGATTAGCAGCAAATAGGACTGAAGAACAAGGCTTAAGATCATTCCACGTTTAAAATAATCCCCTAATTTTGTTTCTAATGGCAATAGAAAGATTTTATCCGCTTCTGATAAAAAGGTTAATGTTGGACTATAGGTAAGCACGAGAGCAAGCAACACAGCCATGATGATTGCAGCCGGAAATTCTGGACCGAGGGTCTTTATCCATTCTTGATAATAAAACCCTGCTGTCCCTAGTAAAAATAAGAATACAATGACTAGATGGCCATTAAAGATATACCGTAAATAGCGGCTGGTCTCTTTTACAAATAACCCAAACCGTTCCTTCCATAGCTCTTGCGCATTAAACATAATCTTCTTCCTTTGTAAGCTGAATATATAGATCATCAAGGGTTGCTCCTGGCATCCCAAATTGAGTTTGCAGCTCCTTTAGGGTCCCTTTTGCACGAACTGCTCCTTCATGTAGGATGACAAAACGGTCACAATACCGCTCTGCAGTAGCAAGGATATGAGTAGACATCAAAATACCTGCTCCATTTTCTTTCATTTTGTTCATTAAATCCAGTAAAGATTGAATCCCTAATGGATCAAGACCGACGAATGGTTCGTCTACTATATAAAGAGAAGGCTGTACTAGAAATGCACACATAATCATGACTTTTTGCTTCATCCCTTTAGAGAAATGAGCAGGAAACCACTTGAGCCTTTTTTCCATACGGAATTCTTTTAGAAGCTTCCCTATTCGCTCCTTATATACCGACTCCTCTATTCCATATGCCATTGCCGTTATTTTCAAATGCTCCTCTAGAGTCAATTCGTCGTAAAGGATAGGGGTTTCCGGAACAAAAGTAAACTGCTTGCGGTATTGTTCACGCCCATCGTTGATGGCCCGGTTATTAATTCTAATCTCACCCTTTTGGGGTTCCATCAAACCAATTACATGCTTAATGGTGGTACTCTTCCCAGCTCCATTTAGCCCAATTAAGCCAACCATCTCATTAGACTCTACTTCAAAACTGACATCTTTTAACACCGGATTTTTCGTGTATCCACCTGTAATATTTTTTATCTCTAATAAAGCCATGGGCAACGTCCTTCCACTCGTACTTTTAATTAATATTTTAACAAATCCCCAACGAATTAAAAAATTTTTTAAAAAGGGATTATATTTTCCGAAAGTAGGGGCATGATAATTATTGAAGGGGAAACAGTTAATCACTCGAAATGAGGTGTCTGTTAAAGACAATTTATTCGATGTTTAAAACGCTTCGACTAACCTTCAAGGGGCTGGTAGCATTGGACAAAGTTCTTGCATACCAAAGCTTATAAAAAACACACTTTAAATGAGGTGTTTGCCGAAGACACACATCCGCTTTATACGTTGTAATCAACTATAAAGAACAGGGGATGGTTCGATTGAACACAGGTCCGTTTTTAGACACATCACATTAAAAAATGAGGTGTTTATCAAAGGTATACCTGCAGATTGTCACTAAAGGCATATATTGAAGGCATAAGTGAATGAAGCAAGATTTCCCCTTCAGGGACAGGATTCTAATATGAATCCTGTCCTTTTTGTTGGATGAATGTAAGGCTTGTTTAAGTTTATTTGATTATTGTGATAAAATGACAAAAAAAGATGTTAAATGAAAGGATGGTCAAAATGTCTGATTGTATTTTCTGCAAGATTATTAATGGTGAGATTCCAAGTGCTAAAGTATTTGAAAATGAGCATGTCTTTGCCTTTTTAGATATCGGTCAGGTCACCAAAGGACATACCCTAGTCATTCCAAAGGTACATAAAGAAAATGTCTATGAATTAACTGATGAAATTGCTTCTACTCTTTTTAAAGAAGTACCAAAGATTGCGAATGCCATCAAAGCGGCGTATGATCCAATTGGATTAAATGTTTTGAGTAACACCGGTGAACACGCTGGTCAGTCTGTCTTTCACTTTCATATGCACCTTATTCCTCGTTATGGTGAGGGAGATGGTTTTGGAGCCGTTTGGAAAACCAATAATAGCCAATACACTCCAGAAGATTTACAAAAAATCGCCTCTGATATTAACCATAAACTTTAACTTCTGCTTCTTGCAGAAGTTTTTTTTATTTTTTTCTTTCTGAAAAATAGAAATTTTCCCGAATATCTGGTAGTATTGATTAAAAATTTTATCTCATCACTGTACTACAGAAAAAATCTAGGGGGAATATCATGAAACGCGCCTTTAATTTTAACGCTGGGCCTACTGCTTTACCTGAAGATGTGCTAAAAAAAGCAGAAAAAGAATGGCTTAATTACAACGGAACAGGTATGAATGTGATGGAAATGAGTCACAGAAGCAAGCCTTATGAAGAAATCAATAATCAAGCACAAGCATTACTTCGAAAGCTTCTAAACATCTCTAATGATTATGAAATTCTTTTTTTACAGGGAGGGGCAAGCCTACAATTTGCAATGGTGCCAATGAACTTGTTGGAAGAAGGAAAAAAGGGGTATTACGCCTTAACAGGATCTTGGTCTGAAAAAGCCCTTAAAGAAGCGAAGAAAATTGGCGATGCTGAATCAGTTGTTTCTGGAAAAGACAACAACTATACCACAATTCCAGATATAAAGGATTTAAGCTCTTTAGAAAATGGTTCTTACCTTCATATTACATCAAATAACACCATTTACGGTACCCAGTGGCACGAAACACCAAAGAATCTTTCTATTCCACTTGTCGCAGACATGTCGAGTGATATTTTGTGCCGACCAATTGATGTTAATTCTTATGGTTTGATTTATGCTGGTGCCCAAAAGAACCTCGGCCCCTCTGGTGTCACGGTCGTAATTATCAAAAAGGACTTGTTAGAACGCTCAAAGGATAGCCTACCTAGTATACTAGATTACCGTACACATGCTAGCAATCAATCTCTTTATAATACTCCACCAACACTAGCTGTCTATTTGTTAAAGCTTGTGCTTGAATGGGCTGATTCACTTGGTGGTGCCGAGGCACTAGAAAAAATCAATCAACAAAAAGCCGAGCTACTTTATCATGAGATTGACGGAAGTAACGGTTTCTATAATGGGCATGCAAATAAAAATAGTCGTTCACTTATGAATGTAACCTTCACCTTAAATAGCAAAGAATTGACGGACGCCTTCCTTGCTGAAGCGAAAGAACTTGGATTTATAGGCCTTAATGGCCATCGTTCTGTAGGCGGTTGCCGTGCATCAATCTACAATGCTATCCCACTAGAGCATGTCGAAAAGTTAGCACAATTCATGAAGGAATTCAGAACGCGCTAACTGAAAGTTAACAGTTTACCGTTGATTTTAATATGCTATAATGATAGCAACCTTTCGCTGTAGGCACTAGAGCACTGCAGGAGAGGGAAAATAGTTAGCTAGAATAGCAGAGGAGAGATGAGAAATGAATACAAAGAATCTTGTTGCACTTGCACTTTTAATGGGGATGGGCGTTGTGCTTCACGCTGTTGTACCGCCGTTTGTTCTTGGAATGAAGCCTGATATGATGCTGACCATGATGTTTTTAGGGATTATACTTTTTCCAGAGAAAAAAAATATCTTATTAGTCGGTCTTGTGACTGGAATCTTGTCAGCAATGACAACTGGCTTTCCAGGAGGTCAAATTCCAAACCTTATTGACAAACTGCTCACAGCCTTTATCTTTTTCGGATTATTAACGGTCTTTAAGAAGTATCAGGGCTCAGTCGTCAATGCGGCCGTTTTAACCGCTGTAGGAACCCTTGTTTCAGGAACGATATTCCTAACATCAGCGTACTTTATCGTTGGATTGCCTGGAGCATTTGTTGGTATGTTTACATTAGCTGTACTTCCAGCTATCGCCTTCAATACTGTATTCATGGTGATCCTGTTCCCAGTCGCGTTAACCATCCTCAGAAGAACAAATCTTGTAGCAACACATTAATGCTTTTGTGTAGAACCCGCCACTTGCGGGTTCTTTTTTTGTACAGTAATCTCTTAAAGATGCATCTGTTTCCGTCATTTGACATTAGGTAAATAATGAAAATATCATTCCAAGTACGAGCAAGCCGGCTCCCGTAGAAGCAAACACACCCGCCCTTTGTTTAACGACTCTCTTAGAAGGATAAATCCCTGGTCGTTGCAACATGAATAAATGATGGAACATCGCCAAAAAGGATGCTAAACTACAGGTGAATAGCAATACCGTGAATATTTTCATTCCTACCTCCTTATTCCAAACAAAATATTCTGAATACATAAGATTTCATATCAAGCGTGTTAGATTATGTATATTTGGAAAACAAATAAGGTATACAGGACTATTTGTAAACAAATAGAAAAGATTAGTTTAAAAACCACTGAAGAGGTGATGACATTGAATGGGAAATCTTTGTTTTTAGGTTTTCTAGCTGGCGGAGCCATTGCAGGGATTGCCACATTACTCTCTGCCCCAGCTCCAGGAAGGGAAACCCGTAATAAAATTGCAACAAACAAGAATATAGCAATAGCT
This sequence comes from Mesobacillus maritimus, assembly GCF_044803185.1. Classification (GTDB taxonomy): domain Bacteria; phylum Bacillota; class Bacilli; order Bacillales; family Cytobacillaceae; genus Mesobacillus_B; species Mesobacillus_B maritimus_B. The sequence goes on along the minus strand of NZ_CP085225.1, from coordinate 682,099 downwards.
GAATTACAAGATATAAAAGAACGTCTTTTAGAAATAAAAGACTCTGCTTCTGCTGCTTCTATAGAGGCTAAAACGGTTTTTGCTGATTTTATTCGGGACATTAAACTTGCTTTAAATGAATGGGAAACAGAGACTGCTCCCATTAAGCAAGAGCTAGCAAAAGAGCTTAAAGAATTAGAACAAACGCTTGAGGAATTAGAAAAGAGCTTCTCCACTCATCCTAATCATTCATGAAATTCTTCTCCTTCTCTTATATAGAGAAGGATTTTTCACTATAAAAACAGAATTATAAATAAAAGTGAGGTTTGTCATTGACAGTTCCGTTCATTTCAGGTTAGGATACAACAAAAAATATTTCAAAAATTTAGAAATTTAGCTTTATTATTTATTGTTTTATTGGCATAATGTTAATAGATACATTTTTTTAAAAGTGGGTGAGTATGGGGATGACAGAAAAAACTTATTCAATGAAAGAAGCACTGATTTTCAGCCAAAGGATTGCACAACTGAGTAAAGCTCTTTGGAAGTCGATAGAGAAAGATTGGCAACAGTGGATTAAACCATATGATCTAAACATCAATGAGCATCATATTTTGTGGATTGCCTATCACTTGAACGGTGCATCGATTTCAGATGTAGCTAAGTTCGGTGTAATGCACGTCTCTACGGCGTTCAATTTCTCTAAAAAGCTAGAGGAAAGAGGTTTGCTGCAATTCTCCAAAAAGGAGAATGATAAACGTAATACTTATGTCCAGCTTACGGAACAGGGAGAGGCTGTATTATTAGGCTTAATGGATAGTTTTGACCCTGATAATAATGTCGTTTTTTCAGGTACCCTTCCATTAAAGGAACTATACGGGAAATTTCCGGACATCATTGAAATTATGGCAATCGTTCGGAATATCTACGGGGATGAGTTTATGGAAATCTTTGAAAAATCTTTCACCAATATCGATACTAAATTTGTCGAGGAAGAAGGAAAACTCCGAGCAAAAGAAACTGGTGAAAAAGAGCCCGTTTAATTCTTAGAGTATTTCTTTAATTCTTGCATCAATGGAATAAAAAGTCCCTGCTCTAAACAAGCGGCAATGACTTCCTCTGCCTCAAGCTTGGGTTGTAAAAAGGAACGAAATTCATTAAAAAGCGGATGAAAGTATACAAACCCTTCCGCTTTCTGTTTTTTTAACTCCATGCTCATGTTTTCACAAAATTGTAATATATCGTCCATTTCTGTTTGGGTTAGAGATTTTTTAATCATTAAATAGTAAAATTTCAGACTGGTGCCTTCGACCATCTGCAAGAGCAGGTTTTGGTGGAACTCCAGCATTTTTATTTTTTCAGTAATTTCTTCAAATTTCATGATTCTAGCCCCTTTTACATATACTTTCTTGAACATATATTACCATTATTCTCCTCCAATAGGTGATAAAAACACCTTATGAAGGATTTCTTTTAGTATAAAAAACTATCTTTTTTTATAAAGATTTGATATTGTAAATAGCATACTAAGCATAATAATGTGTAAGCGTCCGTTTTTCATTAGGCGCTGTAGCTGGACATTTCTCCAGAAAAGAACTTTTATACATTTTAATCTACTACAAAAGGAGGGATTCTTGGATGATCTCCATCTTTATTGTGTTCCTTTTATATGCTGGCATTATCCTCCTCATTATAAACAAGTTAACTGATTCCCTCTGTGTCCAAAAGGAAATACCTGAAGAGCGTCAACCAAAGGTTTTTCAAACTATCAATATTCTTGTGACGATTCTGTTAATCTCGTCATATGTAGAAATTTTATTCGCACACTAAAAGCGGTGAGGAAACCCCTCACCGCTTTTTTCCGTTCATTTCTGTTAATGCTGCTCGCTTTTTATAGCCAAGCTGCACCTACAATAATCAACAGAATGAAAAGTACCACGATCAACGCAAAACCTGCACCGTATCCTGCACCCATACTGACACCTCCTTCCAGTGTTGATAAAATATCCTATTCAGCTCATCCTTCGTTCGCATGGGCATATACCCTGCTAAACTTGATTTTCTGTTTAATTAAACGAAGGCCGAACCTACAATAATCAACAAAATAAACAGCACTACGATTAACGCAAAACCTGAATTATAGTGGCCCATCTAACATTACCTCCTTTATCTCTTTACACGATTATCCTATGTGGACTGTTCTTTATCTGGTTGGACATATGCCTAATGCTTTAATGGTAAAATTTATAAATAATCTTTTTGTTACAACATAACTTTGTGTTATAGTAAATCTTGTGGATTGAAGCCCACTAGAATTTTTTTAGGAGTTGTTCTGAGTGAAAAAATGGTTATTACCTTTAACCCTTGCAGCTGGGGTTTTATCGTTAGCGGCATGTAACGGAAACGAAAATTCTGAAGTAATTGTCGAATCCACGGCAGGCAATATAACGAAAGATGAGTTATACGAGGAAATGAAGACGCAGGTAGGAGAAGCTGCTCTGCAACAGCTATTGTACAGAAAAGTTCTTTCAGAAAAGTATGAGGTAACAGATGAAGAACTTGACAAGGCAATAAATGAAATGAAGGAACAATATGGTGAAAACTTCGAACTTGTTTTACAACAAAACCAGCTTAAGGATGAGGAAGCTCTAAGAGACCTCCTCAGAGATCAGTTGCTAGTTGAAAAGGCTGCGTTAAAAGATGTTGAAGTGACTGAAGAAGAGGTTCAAGAAAAATACGAAGAATATACACCTGAAATTCGCGCAAGTCATATCCTTGTCGAGGATGAGGCTACTGCTAAAGATATTAAGGCCAAGCTTGATGCTGGTGAAGATTTTGAGGAGCTTGCAAAGGAGCATTCAAATGACCCAGGCTCAGCTGCAAAAGGAGGCGACCTTGACTTCTTTGGTAAAGGAGTAATGGTTCCTGAATTTGAAGAAGTAGCGTATGCATTAGAAGTAAATGAAATTAGTGACCCAGTTGAATCCCAACATGGCTGGCATATCATCAAGGTAACAGAGAAAAAAGAAAAAGAATCTTTTGAGGAAATGCGTGAAGATCTTGAGTATGAATTAAAATTGGCCAAGGTTGATTCCGCAACCCTACAAGAATCCCTTCAGCAAGAACTTAAAGATGCAAAGGTTGATATCAAAGATAAGGACCTTGAGGGCGTCTTGGAAACTCAATCCTAAAAGAAAAGCGGAATCCCTGATTTGCGAAAGCGTTGAAGGATTTATCTAATCGAGTAGGAGGGGGTGACTAACCCCCGACCTCTCACACCACCGTACGTACCGTTCGGTATACGGCGGTTCACTTAAGTATGACGTAAGTAATTGTATCTATTTACTAGACTTTTCAGCTTATGTTTTCGCCAAAATTCTAAATTAAGCGTTGTGTTTAAAATAGGACTATTAGAAATGCGCCAGTATTTCTTACGTGAATTTCCCCATTCAAAGGCTTTTTCTTTTGGAACTCCTAAAGAAATGAGCCTTTTTACTTTGGTTTTAGGTAGTTTCCATTGTTTCCACAGGCACATCCGAAGTCTTCTTCGAATTGTTTCATCTAGTTGTTTAAAGGGAGTTGGCGTATCGGCCAACGCAAAATATCCGCACCAACCTACAAGGTATTCATTTAATTTCTCAATGCGTAATTCTATTGAGATGGATTTCGACCTTGATGTCAGTTCTTTTATTTTATTTTTAGCTCTCTTTATACTCTCTTTTGCGATACGGATTTTAGGATTCCGGTGTGATGTGAAGCTAAATCCAAGAAACTTTCGTTTCCACGGTCGTTCTACTGCACTTTTCCCCTCATTCACTTTTAGCTTGAGTTTCTTCTCAATGAAGGCAGTTATAGAGCTTTTAACACGTAAACCTGCTTTCTTGGTTTTAACGTAGATATTACAGTCATCTGCGTAACGGACAAATTTATGTCCCCTTCTCTCTAGTTCCTTGTCGAGTTCATCTAGCATAATATTGGACAATAGTGGACTAAGTGGTCCACCTTGAGGAACTCCTTCTTCACTGATAATCTCCACTCCGTTTATCATAATTCCCGATTCTAAGTATTTTCTAATTAACTTTAGAAGCGTCTTATCTTTAACTCTTTTCGCCAAGAGTCCCATAAGCATATCGTGATTTACTTTGTCGAAGAACTTTTCTAAATCCATATCTATTACCCATCTATAGCCCTCTTCTATATATGTCCTTGCTTTCCTAACAGCGTCATGTGCTCTTCTTCTAGGTCTGAACCCGTAGCTATTTTCGGAAAAGGATGGGTCATAGATTGGGGTTAATATTTGGGCTATCGCTTGTTGAATCAAACGATCTGTCACGGTAGGAATTCCTAATAAACGTATGCCGCCATTCGGTTTCGGGATTTCGACACGTCTGACTGGCATAGGCTCATAAGTTCCAGTCTCTATTGAATTTCGGATTTCTTGCCAGTTTTGTAGAAGATGCGCTCGTAGGGATTTTACAGGCATTTCATCTACACCGTGGCTACCCTTATTCTTTTCGACTCGTTTTAATGCCGAAAGTAGATTTTCCCGCGACAGTAGTCGTTCCATCATTCCGATACAATCCTTTCTCGTGAATATACGTTCTGATTGTGCCACTGCTTATTCCACCCTCTTAAAGTCCCCAGTGGAATTCACCACGTCCTCCTTCAAGTAAGTCCATTAATGGATTGTCTGTATCATCATAACCAGTGAACGCCTAGTGTATATTCTTCCTAAATGTTCAGTCCTTCCTTAACTATCTATAGCTAGTCAAGTACTATGACCTCTGCTGACTTCTGACTGCTCAGCTACTCTTCTCAGAGTAGTTTACCGAGTGTGCTCGGCTTTCCAGCCAGACCTCCCCAGGTAAGAGTACAGTCTTTCCCTCCATCTATCTGCTCCATTTACTCTGTATCACCTTCGGCAGAAAGGACTTTGTTTTGTTTAGCAAACTCATCCAATGATACCTAGCCTTATATGAAGTTCGTGTTCCTCAGACCGGAGGTTTGCCGCTCGCTTCCTTCAGATTCCGCGTCACCACGGACACCCTTGCGTTAAGCTACTGCTACTTCTGCCTTCACAGTTCGGGACTTGCACCCTATAGACTGGACCCATGCTGGGCGCACTAAATGAACCTCTCATCACTGAAGTGACGAGCTTCTAATGTATCAAATTTAAACGATGCTTAACATTAGTGGGCGGGACACTACGCCCTCTATCCATCAGCAAATGCGTTAGGGACTGCTTTTGTACTGCTCTTGCTACGCTCCCTACTTTGCAGTTAAGCTTCTTGCGTGGATACTTTTAGTAGCACTAACGTTGAAGATTTTACCTAGCAGACGTTTCTTCCTGCTAGAACCTCCTATTTATCCAATCATTTTGGCTACCGCCAACCGAAAATTCATCCCATGTCTAAAGACGGGCTTCGGCCTGCACGGGTGTTCTTTTCGGGAAAACAATAAAAAGCTCGCCGATTGGCGAGCTTTTTATTTGCATTTAGAGAACTATTTAAGTACCTAAAGATCCTTGTCGTCTCTCTTTCTCTTTTTCTAGCCTATCCATATATATCTCACCTTCACGCTCAATGATTTCCATTTCCTGCTGTCGATCTTCTCTGCCACTCTTAATGGCCATAAAGGCACTGATCATAATTCCTGCAGCTACAGCAAATACCCAAATTGGAACAGTCATATTTCCATCCTCCCATCACAGCATAATATGGTTGTCCTATTTTCTATTAAATTTATGAAGTTTGGTTTAGAAGTATGACAAAAAAAAGAAGACCTTATATAAAGGCCTTTTTTCTGCACTACAAATTATTTATGAAAACTTGGTTTATAAAAGGCACGGTTATCCAATGCAAATACCCTTTCCGTATATTCACCAGGTTTAACCCTTGTTAATGCCCTGTCCAACATATTCATCTTCGCATCCAAATTATCAATATAATGAAGAATTTCCGCTTCTTTAATGAGTGGTGGCTTTGGACTTCCCCATTCCGCTTTTCCATGATGACTCAACACCATATGCTGAAGAACCATCACTTCTTCTCCGGATATACCTAGTTCCTCAGCTGCTTTCCCTATTTCATTAACCATGATGGAAATATGCCCCAAAAGATTTCCTTCGACTGTATATGTTGCCGCGACAGCGCCTGAAAGCTCATGAACCTTTCCGAGATCATGAAGGATTACTCCCGCATAAAGCAAATCCTTATCTAAACTTGGATAAAGTTCTGAAATACTTTTGGCTAAATCCAGCATCGAAACAACATGATAAGCCAGTCCTGAGACAAATTCATGGTGGTTTTTCGTTGCTGCTGGATATTCATAGAACGCATTCTGATGCTTCTTTAATAAATGTCTTGTAATTCGTTGGATGTTTGGATTAGTCATCTCAAAGATATATTGAGTAATCTTAGAGGACATTAGGTCTTTCCCAACAGGAGCAGTTTCTAGAAAATCACTCACTTGAACTGGGTCCGCAGCCGTAGCCGGGCGAATTTGCCTGAGTTTCAATTGCATTCTCCCTCGGTAATTCTGGATATCTCCTAAAACCTTAACAATGCTTTCCGAACTATAAGTACTTTCATCTGTTTCAGAAACATCCCACAGTTTTGCCTCAATATCACCACTTTGGTCTTGAAGCATTAATGTCAAAAACGGTTTCCCGTTACTCGCAATTCCTTTTGTTGAACTTTTTATAAGTAGGAACTTATCAACTTGTTCCCCGACACCAAAATCAAGTATTCCTTTGCTCACAAGCCTTCCTCCCCTTCCCTTTGAAAATTATATCATACCATTCTAGCTCTTCGATTTAACAAGAATCACATAGGATTTCCTATCCAATTTTTTCTTGAACAGGATTCTGATTAAGTCTAATTGTTTCATCTGCTTTAAAATGATGAAGGATGGAATTGTGGCAAGTAAAGAACAAAATTTGGTTATCAGAAAAACTCCGAAGCAAAGTAAATACTCGCTTTGCTCTCTTTTCATCAAAATTTACAAAACTATCATCTATAATAATTGGAAAAGGGTATCGAGAAAGCAACGTGGCTATTAACGCTAACCTTAACGAAACATAAACCTGTTCAGCAGTCGCCTGACTTAGCTCATCTGCCTCAAACAAAGTGTGGTCGTTTCGTTCAATTAAAAATCCGCTCCCACTTTCTTGTGGGATAATTCGCAGATATTCCTCATCTGTTAAGATATTGAAGTACTTCCCTGCCATTGCAAGGAGTTTCGGCAATGCTTCTGTCTTATACCTTTCAACTGTCTTGGACAAGATTTCCCTTGCTAAGGCGTATTTTGCCCATTCCTTTGACTCTTCTTCAAATTCATACTTCATTTGCCGGTACCTATGCAATAAATCGGCGTAAAGGCCACCTTCTTCTAGTAACCCCATTCGATGTTTGATATCTGCAAGTTGATCCCGGAGATGGCTTTGTTCTTTTTTATATTCCTCTACCTTCTTCAATGCTCGCTGAAGTTCCTCATTAAGCTTCTTTCCTTGTTGGACCTCTATCCGATCTGACTTCGAAATTTCCGCAGTCTCTAACTGCAAGGAGATATCAGTAAGCCTAGCTTTCCATTTGGCAACCTGCTCAGCTTTCAGGCCCTTTATCCGGAAGGCCTCCTCGTCCTCTACCTGGGCGAGCTCAAATAACTTTTCTTCCTCAGCCTTAAATTGCTGCAACTCTTTTTCTAGTTGGGCATATTCTTCATTTATCTCGTTTAACTTAGTGGTGATTCCACGATATTTCCCTTGTTTATCAATCTCTTCTCGAAGTTTCTTTCTTAATAAAATTGCCACTTCTTGAGTCTGAACATTAGCTAGCTGTAAAAACTGTTCAGCCATATCTTGAAATTTTTGTACCAGTGTTTGCTGCTGAATTTGAAGATCTGAAATTCTCTTTTCTAACCGAGTTCTTTCTCTAAACCGATGCTTCAGTTTCTCTACTAGCAAAACTGCCTCATAGATTTTTCCCTTAGCTAATTCCTTTGGCAAAAGTAAACTAGACGCTAACTCCTTCTGCTCCCCATCTATTTCCCTTGACTCTTTTTCCCAGTTTTCAAAAGCCTGAATCACTCGCTCGTATCGAATATTTTGCTGGTCAATCCTTGCTGCAAGGTCATAGTATTTCTTACGGTTTTCTTCGTCCTTTTCAATCGTTACTCGTACATAGTCAGCATTTAACCCTGTTGTATCCTGTAATTCCGTCTTTAACTCTTGTTCTCGTTCCTTTAGGGTTTCAAGGTTTCCGCCGTTGATTCCTTCAGATTGGGCAGGTTTAAAACGGAAATACATCAACAGAGTAAGGACAAAGCCGACACCCCCAGCAAGCATTAATATCCACTGGGTCGTCAAATACCCACTTACAACTAGCGAAACAAAAATCACCCCTAGCATGAGCATAAACAAACCTTGACGTTTCTGCTCAACCTTCTTTTGCTTATGCGCAGACATTTGTTGGGTGTTAAAAAGAGTTACCTGCCCTTTAATGGCTTGTAGCTCTGCTTCAATTTTTTCCTGTTGCTCAATGGTCTGAAGCTGTTTAACTAGCTTTGCTTTTACCTGTTTATCAAGAAGTTCCTGTTTGACTTCTTCAAAGGACTTTTCAAGCTCCTCCACAGCCATTTTTTCATCATGAAAGTTTTCATCTAGGGTCAGCTTTCGCTCCCTTAGCTGTTGTTGTTTCAGTTGAATTTCCTCTGCCTTCTCCTTCATCATTACGCTAGTATTTACTAATGAAATACTGGTTTCATTAAATTGGGTATGAAGCTGGTCATTGATTTGTTCAATTTCTTCGTCTAACTCTTCTATCCTTTGCTGTATTTTTTCCTTTTCCGCACGAATTTGGTGATAAATCGGAAGCTCCTCCAGCTGAGCTGTAACCTCAGTTTCATGCGCTAGCAGGTTTTTATCTGGCTTAAGTTTTTCAGCCTCGGTAGATAGTACTGCCCTTTGCTCAGTAAGCCATAAAATTCGGGTTTCTACAGGCTTTTGTCGATCACGAATGCGTTCAAACCGTATTAGTCCGTCAGCAGGATGAGACAAGTCACCAGTAGCTTGCAGCTCATGCTCCAGCTGTTTCTCCTCCATTATGAGTGGCAGCACTCGCTCTAGCTCTCTTAACTTATATACTTGCTCTTCAATATCCTCAAGTTCCTCTGAAAGGTCTTTCAGCTTGCTGGTTGTTTCCTTTTTCACGCTAAGAAGTTCTTCATACTCTGTGTTTTCTTTCTCAGCTTTTTTTAATGCATCGTAAACTTTACGAATCTCAACAAGCTTTTCATTTAGCTCTGGCCTTTTTCCACCAGGTTTAAAACGCTGCTCCATTTCTTTCTGTAAAACCTTCTCTGTACTTACTAATTTTTCAGTACCTAGAGCTCCAGCTGAAAATAAATATCTTCCTAGATCTTCTCCTTTAAGTTGGTGAATGTTCTGTAACCCATGCAAATTAAAGGAGAAAATAGATTGGAAGGTCCCCTTGTCCATTCCATTAAGTAACTCAGTCAACAGCTCTTCTCCGCCAACTGAGCCGTCCTCCAACGTAACTGTTACATCGCCAGCAGCCTTTCCTTTAACCCTCTCGATAACAGCCAGCCCTTTATCTTTAAAAGAAGCTTTAATGAGTCCCCCATACTTAGAACTCTTCTTTGGCTCATAACGAAGCTCTGATTGCTGTCTTGTCGGAAAACCGAACAGTATACTATGAATAAAAGACATAATCGTTGATTTTCCCGCTTCGTTTTCACCATAAAACACCTGTAAGTTTTCTAGGTTGGTTATTTTTATATTTTCAAGCTTTCCATAGCCATAAATATGTAACTCTTTCAAATGCATAGTGAATTGCCGCCTTTCCTTATTCTTGGCTAAGAAGCTGTAGCAATTTATTTTCTGCCTCTATAAGTAGACTTTCTTTCTCTTGTTCTTCTAGTTCGCTTAGATGCTTTCTCGCTAAATGGTGACCATATAATGGTGAAAGTGCTTCTTCCCAATGCTCAAAATCGTCAATAGCGGTGAATAGTTCATTAAAAAAATCTCCCTGAACAGACAGTTGAGACCGATTATACTGGGTTGTTACTGAAAGCTTAATATCTCGAGTCCAGACAAAATCTTGTTCTTCGGATTCGTGCTCTTGAAGGGTTTCGAGTAATTCTAGAACAACTCCCTGAGGCAAAGACCCTGTTTGGAACTGATTAAGATTAGCAATTTCGAGTGTCAGAACAACCCCTTTTCCATCTATTCGATTCTCCTTTACCGCATTTTGGCATAGATCAAATAGGCTACCTACACTGGAAACCTTTGAACCATCCAACGTTTTATCAAGCCATATAACATCATTGGTTTCTTTAAACTCGTACTCTGCACCACGTTCAGACAATGAAACTAGGTAACATCCCTTTTCGCCATTTTCTTTTCGATTTCTTCCTTGAGGATTTCCTGAATAAATGACTGGTGGCCCAGCGGTTAGTACTTCCCTTTTATGAATATGTCCAAGGGCCCAGTAATCGAATTGCTTTTGAAGCAACTCCGAAAGGCGGAAGGGTGCATACATGCCATGTTCACTTAACCCTTCGAAATGACCATGCAGAAGACCAATGTGAAAATCAGCCCCAGTTTTCTTTACGTACTTCTCTACCCAACGCTCTGTCACATGCCTTTCAGGATAACTAAATCCATATATGTGAGCAGACGTTCCATCCAGCTTTGAGAATTTCTTCACCTCAACATCTGCTCCAAGGACATGTACATTTTCTGGCCAGTTCATTTTGGTCCATGTTCCACCAAGGTGGTCATGGTTTCCGTGAATGATATAAGCCTGAATCCCATTTTGGTTCAGTCTGAGCATTTCCTTTCGGAATCTTGCCTGCGCTCGGAGACTACGGTCTTCCCCATCGAATATATCTCCAGCAATTAGAACAAAGTCTACTTGCATGCTTATAGCTAAATCGGTAATATTGCCAAGCGCTTTGAAAGTACTATTCTGCAGCCTTTGAAAAATCTCTTCAGGCAAGTATTTTAAACCGCTCATCGGACTATCCAAATGGAGATCCGCACAATGTAAAAATTTCACCTTTTTCATTTTAAACCCTTTCCCAACCTTTTTCTCTATTTTACCATTCTGCGAATACGAATGCACGTTCTGTAATATAGTGCGTTTGGTGATCTGGTTTGGTGACCCATATCTCCAGTGTTCCCTTTTTTCGATGTCCTCCTCTTTTTGGGCACGCTGGAAACCCCTGCGTTACCTTTTTATCGGTGAACTCCTCTCTTTAGGCACGTTGGAGTGATGAATCTAAAATTATCTTACTTTTCCCTTTGCTCCGAACGAACCAATAAAAAACTAGGCTACCAATGGCAGCCTAGCCTAAATCCTCTTTAACCACTCACTTTTTCTTACTTAATTGTAATGCCGTCTTGATGTCCTTAAAGGAATTTGATTTTCCATACATTAAAACCCCACCTCGGTAAACACGCGCTCCAAAGATGGCAAGAATAATAATGGTTCCCAGGAGAATCCCAATCGATAAACCGATTTCCCATACTGGGAGATTGAGCATGCCCACTCTTAGAAACATAATCATCGGTGTAAAGAATGGAATATAAGAAGTAACAGTAATGAACCCAGCTTCTGGCGTACTTAACCCGACCATCGCAATCATAAAACCAGCTACCACTAACAACGTCATCGGAGTAATCATTTGCTGGACATCCTCAATCCTGCTAACGAGTGACCCCAAGAATGCAGCCAAAGTGGCATAAAGGAAATAGCCTAAAATGAAGAAGATAACCCCATAGGCAATCGTAGCTCCTGGTATGTTTCCGAAGCCAAAGAACTCAAAAAAACCGCCTTCCATCGACTCTAAATTCTGTTTAATGGAGACATACCCGACAAGTAAAAAAACAGCCATTTGTGTAAGCGATAATAGACCCACACCAATAATCTTGGCAAACATCTGCTTAATTGGTGAGACACTAGAGATTAAAATCTCCATGACCCTTGATGACTTTTCAGTGGCAACCTCTGTGGCGATCATACTCGCATACATAATGACCGCAAAATAAATAACAAACAATAAAACATAAACAAGACCTCTTGCTTGATTCAACTCTTCTTCAGTTTTAGCATTCTCTTCAAGTGCCGCTCGTTCAAAAGGGACTGGTTCGTATAATTGCGCAAGCTGTTCTTGGGTTAGGTTGATCTGAGCAGAAGCCATCATTGTTTTCAACTGCTGAAGGCTCAATTGCAGTTCTGTTACTACCATAGAGTCAGCCATGCTCATTGATTTATAGGATGCTGCTGGTAATTGGTCAGCCGTCAACATTAACTCAAGGACCCCAGTAAATTCCCCTTCCTCTACCTGCTGTTCTGCTTCCTCCAAACCTTCAGTAAAAAGAATCAGTTCAATGTCATCACTACTAGCACTTATTTGCTCCTGTAATGATTCAAATAGTTGCCCAGAGCTGTCAATAACAGCTACCTTATCTGCTTCACCATCTTTATCAAAGAATTCAACAATCCGCGGAATATTGGTTAGACCAATTAAAATAGCAGCGGTTAGGATAGTTGTCACTAAAAATGATTTTGTTTTTAATTTTGTTAGATATGTATGGAATAAGATTATAAAAAAATTATTCATAGGAAGCACCTGCCTTTTCGATAAAAATATCATTTAAAGAAGGCTCTTCTAGTACAAACTTCCGTATAAACCCTTTGCCGACAATATCTTGTAATATATCTCCAGCAACGTCCTCGCCAGTTATCTGTAGCTGGACTCCTTCTGCTGTCCGCTTGGAACTTGTCACCCCTTGAAATCTATGTAAATAACTGAGGTCAAAATCAGCATGAATTACCAGATTCTTTTTCCCAAACGAACGTTTAATGTCTTTCAATGCTCCATGAACAATTGGCTTTCCTTTTTGCATGATACATAGATGCTCACACATCTCTTCTACATGCTCCATCCTGTGACTCGAGAACACAATCGTTGTTCCTGCTTCCTTCAGTTCAAGGACGGCCTCCTTTAACAGCTCTACATTCACTGGGTCCAATCCACTAAAAGGCTCATCAAGAATGAGAAGCTTAGGCTTATGGATAACAGCTGCAAGAAACTGTATTTTTTGTTGATTTCCCTTGGAAAGCTCCTCTACTTTTTTATCTAGGTACTCAGGTACTTTAAACCGTTCAAGCCAATATTTTAGTTCCTTCAAGGCCTCATGTTTATTCATTCCTCTTAATCTTGCTAAATAAACAATCTGATCTTTCACCTTTAATTTTGGATACAATCCTCTTTCTTCAGGCAAATATCCGATAATTGGGCTTGTTGAATAATCAACCTTTTTACCGTCAAGAGTAATATTTCCTTCTGTTGGATCCAACAAACCAAGAATCATTCTGAAGGTTGTCGTCTTCCCTGCACCATTCGCCCCGAGAAAACCAAAGATTTCCCGTTCAGGTATGGCAAGCGATAAATCATCAACTGCAGTAAACTCGCTGAATCTCTTAGTTACATGTTCTAACTTCAGTACCAATGCAACTTCCCCCTTTCTTCTTATTCTTACTACGAGTAAATTGAGAAAAAGTTCCATTTAATACTTTTATTATCTTTGCACTTTTTTAAAAATTATGTAAAAATAGCACTAACAATACAATACTAAACAAAGGGGCAATAGGGATGGAGACGTATAAATTGACAGCGTTTAAACCTGATGGGGAAAAATTACTAGATGAGTCCTTCCAAGCTAGTAGTGAAGAAGAAGCAAAAACAATTGGCGAAAAGATGCTCTCTGAAAAGAACCTTCAAGACAACACATATCGTTGCACTTCCCCACAAGGGAAATTGGTGTTATTTCACCCTTAAACTGTTAATACACATCTAGGCAAATGAAAAAGCAAAGAAATTCCTTCTTTGCTTTTTCATCTTTACCCTATTATTTCCCAATAAAGTTTGGCTGCCTTTTCTCTAGAAAGGCCTGAATCCCTTCCTTATGATCCTCGGTTTGCCTCATTTTCGTTTGGGCTATTTTTTCAAGTTCTAAAAACTTTAATAACGATAATCGATTTTCTTCCGCATAAATTTTCTTTGTTTTAATCATTGCTTGAAGAGGCTTTTTCTCCCACTCGTCCACTTTGGCTTGAACAGAAGCATGAATATCCATTGCCACTTCATCAATTAGTCCGAGCTCCAAGGCTTCATTCGCTAGCATCGGTTTTCCTTCCCATATCAAGTGCTTTGCCTTCGTTTCACCAACTCTTGATTTCATGAAGAAATGTCCGCCACCATCAGGGATTAAGCCAATTCCAATAAAATTCATGGCTAGTTTACTTGAAGAATCCGCAACAATATAATCTGTTGCCAAGGCAAGACTGAATCCTAACCCTGCTACAGCACCAGTGATGGCACTAATTGTCAACTTTGGCATGCTATACAGCGTGACCACAAGTTCACTAATACTATCCATGATGGCTAAGAAATCGCTTTCATCTCCTTCCGAAAGCATCGTCTTAATGTCTCCCCCTGCTGAGAAGGCCCGTCCAGCACCTTTCAGTACGACAATCTCGACGTCATCCGAATTACACAGTTCTTTTAAATTCCATGCCAGTCCTCTTATCATTTCTAAATCCAAGGCATTCATTGACTCTGGTCTATTCAATTCTACTGTCGCTACTTTTCCCACTACGCTGACCTTGACCGTTTCCGTTTTAAAATCGATATTAAAATCTGTAGTCAAACGTAATCCCCTCCTTTGCTTCATCTCCATTATATAGGGTGGTGTCTGATTTTTAAAACTATTTATCTGAATTTTTAACACATTTGGTGAGAATGAAAGAAAAACTGGCCTAGGCCAAGGTAGAAATTGAAAAAGCCCCCTATTCTTTTATGATAGGGAGCTTTTCACTTCATATAATTCACTTAATATTTCAAGCTTTTGGTTCGTATAATCAGTAAAGCTATCATTATAAGTTTTAGGGTCTTTTGGGTTAGCAAAGTGTGTGATCTTACCTGTAACGGGATCAATAAATTTACTTGATGCTCCACAGCCTAAACCAATAATCGTCTGCTGTTCTTCCATGATAATGATGTTGTAGAGACTTTCTTGACTTGGTACTGAATATCCGACATTTTCGAGATTCCCAAGAATATTTTTCTGACGGTATAGATAATAGGGAGCGTAGCCATGGTCTTTTGTCCAATTCTCCGCAAGATTCATCATGTCCTCAATTTCCTCACGGTCCGCAACCTTGTATTTCTCTTTATTCTTTGTCATTTCTGATGCCCGTTTAAAGCTTAGCGTATGGACAGTCAAAGATTCAGGCATCAACTTCTCTGTCTCATTCAACGTATGGGTGAACTCCTTCGTCCCTTCACCAGGAAGGCCAATTATCAAGTCCATATTAATATTGTTCATCCCCATGCCCTTAGCAAGCTTATATTTCTCGATTGTTTCTTCCACCGTATGATGGCGCCCAATTGCCTTTAGCGTTTCTTGGATATACGATTGCGGATTAATCGAGATTCGGTCGATATTCCATTTATTCAGGACATCAAGTTTGTCTGGCGTAATTGTATCTGGTCGGCCTGCCTCAACGGTAATTTCACGAATGTTTTTCACATCTGGAAAGGACGTATACATCTCTTCATACAGCATATCCATTTCCTCGGCTGTAATGGACGTTGGGGTTCCGCCCCCATAATAAACGGTTGTAATTTTGATATTATTGTCTTTTAACCAATTTCCAATCTCACGCATTTCAAAATGAAGCCCCCCAAGGAAGCTATTTACCGAACCTTGACGCCCATTGATTGCATACGCAGGGAACGTACAATAAGCGCATTTCGTTGGACAGAATGGGATCCCAATATAGATACTAACTTCCTTACGCAAATCATATAGATCTGGCATAACCGCTAGCTGACGATCAACAATTTGCTGCATAAGCTCGATTTTTTCTGGAGTGATTAGGTATTCTTCTGCTAATTCACGGTGCGCAGTCTCACAATCCGTTCCTTCTTGTAACTTCTTGTGTAGAAGTTTAGTAGGACGGACACCAGTTAAAATTCCCCATTTCTGGGTTATGCCAGTCCAATCCTGAAGAACGGTTAGATAAGCATGTGACAGGGCATTTTTAATTAAACGGAAACGTTCCTTTTCTGTTATGTTTTCTGGTAAAGTCCGCTCATAGGAAGCTGAAAAACAGGCTCCATCGACTGCTTCCAATTGCAGACTTGCTTTAACAGTTGTTCCTATCATTAAATCAAAAGTAAGTGTTGCATCAACCTTGTTTTCGGATGGTAAAAATGAAACCTCTGGCTCTTCAAAGAATAAGTTTGCAATCAACTGTAGAGGCCGATGGAGACGCTCATCCGTCAAACCTTTTATATAAATATACAATCGCATCACCTTTTCAAATTTACTTCCTCTAGTTTACTGGTTACCACAAGCAAGGTCAATATAGTGGAAAAGCTTGGTAGGTGGATGTTTTCGTAGATTGATTAGGGTCAACGAGTAGCGCTTGGTCTGATGGTACCCTACCTGGTTACAGTATTTATTCCTCCTACAGGGAATATATCATTCATTACGGGGAATAAAATGCTCCTATCAGGGAATAAAACGAAAGTTTCAACAAAAAAACCCAGCATCGCGGGGTATTATACAGCGAAATCTTTGTCAAAATGTACGAATCTGGCCAATAATACCCTCCATATCTAGTCTTTTTCTATTATCGTAATTGGTTTTTCAACCAAAATAGCATTTTTTTGCAATTTTTAAAGTAAAAACAACTTTGTTTGGTTTGGTTTTGTGGTTTATACTATATAGGGTATAACCTAACTCCCTCTATAGGAAACATAACGCAATAAAAGGCCTCAGGTGTTCATTTCCACCCCAGGCCTTTTTGATTACCTTTTAATAATATTCATTTTCCGCAAAAACTCAATAGGTTGTTGTTTGCGGAAGTGCTCTTTGACCATGTAGGCAACCCCATGTTGGTTATTGGACCTTGTTACCCAGTCCGAAGCCTTTTTAACTTCTGGAGAAGCATTCCCCATCGAAACTCCTAATCCACAGGATTCAATCATTTCCATATCATCCATTCCATCTCCTATGACAACCATTTCCTTTAACGCTATCCCTAAATGGTCGCCTAGAACTCGAAGGCCATTTAGTTTAGAGACATCTTGCGGAAGGATATCTAAGCGAAAATCATTTAACTTTGTCATATTGGTTTCTGTATAAATCGAAGAAAGTGCCTCTTTTGCGTCCTCTAAGTCGTCCTCATATTCAAAATACACTTCGATTTTCGGTGCCATAATTGGGTCATCACGTAATGTATCACTTATGGAATCAACAAACTGTTGTGAATAAAACATCGGGTCCCCTGTAGTAAAGACGGTCTTCGCTAAAAGATTATGATTTAATTTGTATTTATTAGCGAGCGAAAACTCATCTTGAACGATTCTAATCTGACATGGAAAGCCTTCTAAGAAACGAATAATTTCATAAGTAATCTCTTCAGGAATGCTCTTTTGAACAATTGGTTTCCCTTGTTCTTCAGCTATATAGGCTCCCTGGTGTGTGACCAGAAGTGAGTTTATCTTAAGCGCCTTTGCGACTTTTTTAGCTGCCGGAAAGCTCCGTGAAGTTACAAGTGTTACGTAGATTCCTTTTTGTTGAACATAGGCAATTGCCTCTTTGGTCGATTTATGAATTCTTCCATTCGGTTGGAGAACGGTTCCATCCACATTTAAGGCTAAAAGACGATAGATCATATTTTTGCCCCCATTTCATGATGTTCATGTCTTCCCCTGATTTTTATGAAATGAGAGGACAAAATAGAACTTCAGCCACAGACATAAAAAAAACTCCCGAATCTAGATTCGAGAATTTTTTACTACTTATTGATTATCCGGTGAGCCGTAAAGCTCTTCCAATGGCTTCATGATTACTTTATTGATTTCCGTGATAACAACGCTCATTTGTTGTTCAGCTTGCATCAATTGAGAAATCTTTTCATGTTGTTGGACAAGTGCAACCGTTTTTTGAGCTTGTTCCACTTCCTCTTGGGAAATTTCTTCGCCCATCATTTGCTTTTGTTGAAGCTGCAATTGGATATTACGAAAGCTATCGAACATGGTTCGTGCAGAATCATCCGCATTTACTTCATCATATAACCTTTTTAAGGTTACGTATTCATTACTTGAACGAATCGCCTTTTCCATTTCATATGCAGAATCATAAATATTCACTGCCATTTTAAACACTCCTTTTCCATTTCGGAATCCCCTCCACTATATCAGACTATGAGAACGATTGCGAGGAGTGTGCGTCAAGGCACACTCTAATCACAGATTTCATACGATACGGTATCAGCTTTTGCCTATCTTCTTTTTGTGTAAAGGGACAAATGAGGTGAATTTCTTGACTCAACCAGTCATTGATCCACATAGACCCATCATTGCGGTTCTTACTGAAATCTATGAACAGGATGGCGACAATCCGTCCTTTAAAAATATCCATTCATTCTGTGAGGAACTAAATGAGTATGTAAGCAAACACGGGGGGTTCTTTTATGTTTTCACTCTAAAAGACACTTCAAAAGAAACTTTTACTGGCTATTATTTCGACGGTAAGCATTGGCAGAAAGCTAGACTGCCACTTCCTGACTTTGTTTACAATCGCATCCATGCTCGCAGGACGGAGGTTAGTAAAAGGTTCGCTGCCTTCCTGGAATTGGCATTGGAGTTTAAGATAAAAATTTTCAATCAACGCTTTCTATCAAAATGGGAAGTTCATAATTGGTTATCACAGCGAAAACAGCTTCAGGCTTTTTTACCAGAAACCTATTTGTATAAAGAAGCTTTGCTTTCAGAGTTGTTCGAAACGTATAACGACCTCTATATCAAACCTTTAAACGGGAGTCAGGGTCGAGGAATCTATTGGCTTCATAAAAGTTTAGATACCATTCTCCTTGCTTTTTCAGGAAAGGAAGGAATGAAAAAACAGTATTATTCAAATCTAGATGAACTAACTGCTGCCTTAGCACAGAAAATTGGAACCAAGCCACATCTAGTCCAACAAGGAATAGACTTGTTTAAGTGGGAAGAAAACAGGCTTGATTTTCGGGTTCTTTGTCATAAAAAAAATAACCAAGAATGGAAAGTCACCTCTGTTGTTGCTAGGTCCTCAGCCGAAGATCAATTTGCATCCAATCTCGCTCTTGGCGGAAAGCTTTTGCGTCCCCATCCTGTTCTAGCTACTTTCTTCGGCAAAGAGTTTGCTACTACTAAACTATCGTTGATGAAAGAGCTCGCCTTAGAAGGTGCAAACTGCGTTAGCAGTCATGTGAATGGTTTAATGGTAGAGCTCGGAATCGACATCGGGATTGATGTGACCGGAAACCTTTGGTTGATTGAGATTAACTCTAAGCCTTCTAAAAACCTTGGCGAGCGGAGTAGGAAGATTCGTCCCTCCACTAAGGCGATAATTGATTACTGTTATAACGAGATTGATTCCGGGTCGGAAGGAGAAATCTAATGTACACTTTTGGCTTTATTTCCCTAAATCCAAAAATAGAGAACAACTACTTTACTGAAGTTGCAAAGCGCTCGCCACACTACGATATCGAATGCTATCGATTTAGTCCAACAAATATTAACCCTGTTACGCACCTCGTTACAGGAGAAAAATTTTACCCTGACCATCAAGAATGGCGGTCTCATGAGTTTCCAATACCAGACATTCTCTATGACCGCTGTTTTTATGCTGACCATGCGCTTGCTAAAAATGCACTCGCTATTATGAAATGGTTAAAAAACAGAAGAGATTTACTCTTTATCGGGCATGGATTACCAAATAAGTGGAATTTATATCAGACTCTTGCGAACTCAAACCTAAGTCCATATGTGGTTAAAACAATCCCTGTAAAGGATGCAATCCAAACGCTCTCTTTTCTTGAAAATGAAAAGAAGATTATCTTAAAACCCGTTTCTGGCTCAGGGGGAATGGGCATTGCTTGCCTTGAAAAAGAAAATGAGACCATTTCCGTCATAGTTGAAAAACAACAACAGATTTTACGTTCTTCGTTTCCAAGCATCACCATTGCACAAAAGTGGATTGAAAAGATAAGAACCAAGAAAGAATACCTTGCTCAACCGTTTCTTCAGTTAGTCGATCAAGCTAAGCGTCCTTTTGACATCCGCATCTTGTTGCAAAAGGATGGAAATGGTCAATGGGTAGAACGAGGTCGCGGAATTAGAACCGGCCAAACAAATGGAGTCCTTTCCAATCTTAGTGCCGGTGCTGATACAGAACCTTTTCACAATTGGTTAAATTCAATAGACCCCAAAAAGATTGATTTTCTCAAAAAGGAAATCGAGGAACTCACTACACAACTTCCTAAAATTATTGAGCAAACATATCCTCCACTATTCGAGATTGGCATCGATATTGGGGTTGCACAAGACCTTTCCCTGTGGATTCTTGATGTGAATTCGAAGCCAGGAAGAAAAGTGGTACTCGAAACGGTACCTTTGGCCCAGGAATCCCTTTACACAGCACCGCTCGAATATGGAAGAATGCTAGCTTTACAGCATGAGCAAGGGAGGAAAAGCTATGAAAAAACGTTTTCGAATCGAAACCAATAAACAAACTAAAGACTATAAAGTGTTTTTACCGGAAGAATTGGCTCAGTCCCCCGTTGAAAGAGTCGCCTTCGGCAATAAAATTGTTGAAGTTCAATGTATCCCACATAAAAAGGGGAAAATCATCATAAGTGAAACGATTCGTAAAGCTCTATTCTTACCTGAGCTCGATATTTCGCTTCACGTTTTCACTGACAAAGATACGATGTTCTTTGGTCCATTAATTGGAATCCTCACTTCTGGATTCACTTCCTATCCACTACGACCACTTGGAAAACGAACAACCTTTTTTTCTAAGTTACTATCTGTAAATAAACTGGTCGGAGCACTGCCTTTTATGTTTGGCGAGGAGCATATCGATTGGGAGCGAGGATTAATTAAAGGGTATTTCTATGAAGACTCATCGTGGATAACAATGGATGTTCCTTTTCCAAATGTTATTTATGATCGCCTCCCCAATCGGCGAACAGAAAAAAAGAAAACAAATAAATTACTGAAGGAACGTCTTCAATCGGATTATCTCATCCCATGGTATAACCCTGGTTTTTTTAGCAAAATGGATGTTTTCGAGAGATTACAGCAGGACGAAGGCGCAAGTGCTTATCTTCCTGAAACCTATCCATTCACCTCTTTTTCAATTATTGAAAGAATGCTATCTGACTTTGGTCATATTTATCTCAAGCCTGAAAACGGCAGCTTAGGTTTGGGCATTCATCAAATTCTCTTTGATCGACAAGAGGGCGATTATTACTGCCGCTATCGTGATGATGAAGGAATCCAAAGGCTTCGAAAATATCATAGCCTTGAGGCATTGTTTAATCATGTATTTAGTAAACGAAAGCTAACAAACATGGTTGTTCAACAGGGGATTCATTTAATGAGGGTAGAAGGTCGTATAGTTGATTTTCGTGTTCATACGAACAAGGATGAAAATGGTGAATGGCAAATGGCTGCGATAGCTGCAAAAATTGGTGGCAATGGTAGTGCAACAACCCATATTAGCTATGGGGGGGAAGTTAAAACCATTGAAGAAATTTTCCCTAGCACTGTGGAGCAAAAGCTTTTTAAAGAGAAGCTAGTAGATGCTGCCCTTTATTTGAGTAAGATCCTTGAAACACAGGTTGAAGGCATCATTGGCGAAATTGGATTTGATTTCGGGATTGATAAAAATGGAAAGGTCTGGTTATTCGAGGCGAATTCTAAGCCTGGCCGCTCCATTTTTAAGCATCCCGAACTTAGGGACTTTGAACTTTTAAGTAGAAAGCTTTCAATTGAATTCGGTGTTTATCTGGCTGAAAAAGCGATCACAAGACCAGAGGAAATTTTCAAATGAGATTGTACTACGACCATTGGCATGATTTATGGTACCAACGAGACTCAAAAGAAAGAATTAGCTTTGGAAAAAATAAAGTTCCCCTTCCTAGTTTCAATGATGGGAAGGATTTGTTTTCCTTTGATTTAAATGTAGTTAATGGAAATGTGGGGCCATTAATTGGCATTATGGCCTCATTATCCAAAAATGGCGCAGTCTTAGGGAATATTCCACTCTTTAAAACGATTCAACGGCAAGCGATGAAAAATGGTGGTGTTTCAGTCGTCTTCGCCCCAGAGGAAATAAAGAATGAACGTGTATCTGGTTTTATTTTTATCCCTAAAACAGAATCTTGGTATCCGGTTATTACCCCACTCCCCCATGTGGTTTATAACCGTGTACCGTTAAGAAAGACCGAGGAATCACCTGCGTTTATTCAGGCAACTCGTTTGTTTGAAGAATGGAAAATCCCCTTTTTTAATCCTTCCTTTATTGATAAGTCAACGTTATATGATCTTGGTAACAATCATCCATTCTTAAAACCTTTAATGCCTGAAACCATCGTTGTCAATGAAGGGGAGATTTTAAAGGACTTTTTGCAGAAACATAAGGGCGTCTATTTAAAGCCAGCGCTTTCCTCACGCGGAAATGGAATTTTTTTAATTCGAACTCAAAAGGATGACGGAATTGAGTTCAAAAGTCATAACCAACAAGCTACCTATCCTTCCTTCCTTCATTTTTGGCGTGAGAAAAGCAACCAGTTATTGAAGCGTCGCTATATTGCCCAGATGGAAATCACCCCAGCAAAACTGGATGGCCACCGGTTTGATTTTCGGATTCATGCTCACGATAGCCTTGAGGGATATAAGATCACTGGGATTGGTGTTCGCCAATCGCAAAGGCAAAATTTAACAACGCATGTTCCAAACGGTGGTGTGTTGCTCCCGTATGAGCGAGTTCAAACAGAGGAACATGATCAGTTTTTTGTAGAGCTTGTCAAAAACGTTGGAAATATGTTAACAAAGGAACTAGGGTATTTTGGTGAATTTTCAATTGACGCAGGACTCACTGAATCAGGAAAATACGTACTTTATGAAGTGAATTCAAAGCCGATGGCCTTTGATGAGCAGAAAATTGAAGCTCAAAGAATTCGTCAGATGGTAGAACTATTATTCCGAAAAGCCAACTATTAGTAACACCAATATCCATTGCCGTTCTCTCCTTAAAAAAGTTACAATGTATTTTAAGGGGGAATCCGATATGTTAACTCATTTTCAATATAAACCACTATATGAGAACGCAGATATTCCAGGATGGCATTTTTCTTTTTATTACCTTAAGCAGAGGTATAAAGGAATCTACCATCAAAACGGCGAGATTGAATGGTCAGAAACAAAACCAAATGAAGACGACCTTAAAAAGCTAGAAAGCCAAATACATGAACTAATGTTGTATCATGTATATGATAAATAGAAAGAATCCTATTCAGGCACCTCCTTGCTGGTTGGTGTCTGAATATTGTTTAAGTTCACATATGCTCTAAACTTTGACTGTGTTATATTACTTTGTTACGTTTATATACCATTGATTGGAGCGGAAGACACGAAGACTCCTGCGGGAGTGCAAGGCCAAGGGAGAACTAGGTTGAATTGGTTCGCGTGAAGGACCAATTAACCCCGCAGAAGCGGAGCGACGAGGAGGGCTCCCGGACTGCCCGCGTAAAGCGAAGTGCCTGGAGCGGAAATCAACAACCACGCTAATACAGCCATCCCTTATAAAGTAGAATCAAGCAACTTATACTAACCATATAGACATTACAAGTAAGGAATGAAAAGATGCTAAAGAAATTACAATCCTATTTTCCAACATCCATACTAGTAAATTTACCTCCACAATCATCTTTTGATCAATACTTTTGGATAAAAGATACCAAAGATGAGCCTATTTGGCTTGGCATCCCAAAGAATGATATACAAGATGAGCAGATAGAGCTATTAAGTACTTTATTTGAGGTAGTTGACTCCCAGCCATCTTTTCAGTTAACAGAAGGAGAAAAGCAATGGCAAAAGTTCCTTTTCCACGAAGGGACTCCTCCAACAAACACTGGTAATGAGATTCGTTTAATCCACTATCATATCAGTACAAAAAAGGACGACTCCTCCGACTGGGACAAGGCCCTAAGAGAGTTTTTCCTCGATTCAATGTTTATCCAGATTGATGAGAGAAGTGGAATCATCATTCTCGATAAGACCAATCTCGTTTATGGTGAGGACGATTTCTATTCTATTAGTACGACCCTTGAGAACGATTTTTTTATCCGTATTGAATTTTATATAGGTAAGAAGCGATCTACTCCACAGGAAATTCGTGAAGCCTTCTTCCTCGAAAGAGAGCTCTTTATCGAGGGACTTACGCTCTTAGCGCAAGAAAGAATTTTTACTTATGAAAAGATTTTCCCATCTTTGTCTGCGGCTAGTCTTCCGGCAATTCCCAAAAAGCTTCTTGAAACAGATGTGATTGATATTTTACGAAAAGACTCTGAATTGTTGGAATCAATGAAGGTCTTCCTAGAAAATAATTCAAATACTTCCTTAGCTGCTAAAAAACTTTATATCCACCGAAACACACTGCAGTATAGGCTAGAAAAATTTACAGACCTTACCGGAATAAATGTTAAAACTTTCAACAGTGCCGTTACAATCTATCTCGCTTGTTTGATGGCAGAAAGGACAAAAGCTTAATTCTGCAACATGCATAAAAGTGCACAAACCATCTTTGTGCACTCTGCCGATGATTAAAACGCTTTCAATTGGTAGACTTACCTTATCACATCAACACCACTTGAGGAGGCAATAATCATGGCTGAGTTAAAATTAGAAAATATCTATAAAATTTATGATAACAATGTAACCGCTGTCACAGACTTTAATTTGCATATCCAAGATAAAGAATTTATTGTTTTCGTAGGTCCTTCTGGTTGCGGGAAATCTACTACACTAAGAATGATTGCTGGTCTTGAAGAAATTTCCAAAGGGGATTTCTCGATTGATGGAAAGCGCGTAAATGACACTCCACCAAAAGACCGTGATATCGCAATGGTATTCCAGAACTATGCCTTATATCCACATATGACTGTTTATGATAATATGGCATTTGGTCTGAAACTTCGTAAGTTTCCAAAGGATGAGATTGACCGTCGCGTACAAGAGGCAGCAAAAATCCTTGGTCTTGAAGAATATTTAAAACGTAAGCCAAAAGCACTTTCCGGTGGTCAGCGTCAGCGTGTTGCGCTTGGACGTGCAATTGTCCGTGATGCTAAGGTTTTCTTAATGGACGAGCCATTATCAAACCTTGATGCAAAGCTACGTGTTCAAATGCGTGCCGAAATTGCTAAGCTTCACCGTCGTCTTGACACAACGACTATTTACGTTACTCATGACCAAACTGAAGCGATGACAATGGCAACTCGTCTAGTTGTTATGAAAGACGGAATTATCCAACAGGTTGGAGCACCTAAGGATGTTTACGAAAAGCCAGAAAACGTCTTTGTTGCTAGCTTCATTGGATCTCCATCGATGAACTTCTTCCATGGAAAACTTGAAGAAGGAAAATTCGCTGCTGGAAAATCGACTATTGCTGTTCCTGAAGGAAAAATGAAGGTACTCCGCGACCAAGGTTATGTTGGAAAAGACATCATCCTTGGAATCAGACCAGAGGATTTACATGATGAGCCAATAGCGATTGATGCATCTAAGGGAGCAACGATTAGAATCAATGTTGATGTATCAGAATTAACAGGTGCAGAAACAATGGTTTATTCTACCTTTGAAGGTCAGAACTTTGTTGCACGCATTGATGCACGTACAGATATCAAGCCAAATGAAAAACTTGATCTTGCTTTTGACATGAACAAAGTTCACTTCTTTGATACAGAATCTGAATTAAGAATTCGATGATAAAAAATAGACTCCCAAATTGGGGGTCTATTCTTTTATCATCATTACTTGATTTTTTCCACATTGAGGACAGACAAAAAGATGTGGGCATTCACCATTTTGCAAATTTTTTGGATAGCCATCCTCAAGTTTCATCTCATCTATGGGCATATATGGACTGTAGTCATCATAATACTCTGCCTCACGTCCCATATTCTCCATTCTACTTCCACAGTTCTGACACTGGGTAATATACTGCTCAAAGCCATTACATATTGGACATATCCCCATATTCCTTCCTCCTACCTTATTTACATACCTTTAGTTTGCAACTTACTAAGATTAGATATGTACATGCAGGTGTTCTAAAGAGGAAATAAATACCATTAAAATTAGTCGCATAAAAGATCCATATTCGACCCATAATACAATTAACAACACATCAACAACAGAAAACAAAATAAACAAAACAAACAGCGCAACACATTTAAGCAAGCCGTTTTACTCCAGAAGATTTATTCACATCGAGGGTTAGGCAGGTGCAATGACTTAAATAAAAGTCATCTTGGTTCAAGTCCATACTAACCCAAAAACAACTAGTGAAAACACAAAGGAGGAAACATTAATGGCAAGTAACAATTCAAATCAATTATTGGTTCCTGGTGTTGAGCAAGCTCTTCAGCAAATGAAGTATGAGATTGCTTCAGAATTTGGTGTAAACCTTGGAGCAGAAACTACTTCTCGTGCTAACGGATCTGTTGGTGGCGAAATCACAAAACGTCTTGTAAGCATGGCGCAACAACAAATGAGCGGTTCACAACGCTAATCAAGCAAGATAAGTTCGATTAAGTACAATTTTATATAATGGCTAGCCTCCTTCCATTTGGAAGGGGGCTTTTCATTTGTTTAAACCATTTTTTCAGGTTTCACCCATTGTTCATATTCTTCTTCACTTAAATAACCTGTTTTAATGGCAGCCTCTTTTAACGTTAAATTTTCTTTGAAGGCAAGTTTCGCAATCTCCGCTGCTTTTTCGTACCCAATATGCGGGTTCAGTGCTGTTACCAGCATTAAAGAATTTTCAACATTGTTCTGGATGGTTTCACGGTTTGCTTCTAGGCCAGCTGCACAATTTTCATCAAAACTTCTTATTCCGTCAGCAAGCAAGTTCGCGCTTTGTAAGAAATTATAAATGATGACTGGTTTAAAAACATTCAATTCAAAATTGCCCTGACTAGCAGCAAAAGTAATTGTCGCGTCGTTCCCAAAAACTTGAGTGACTACCATCGTTAAAGCTTCACTCTGCGTCGGATTCACTTTTCCTGGCATAATCGAGCTACCAGGCTCATTAGTTGGAATTGAGATTTCTCCTATCCCGCTTCTAGGACCACTTGCTAACCAGCGAACATCATTGGCAATCTTCATTAAATCTGCGGCTAACGCTTTTAACGAACCATGCATTTGAACGAGCTCATCATGGGAGGTTAGTGCCTGAAACTTATTTGCAGCAGATTGAAAAATTAAGTTTGTTTGGTTAGAGATTTCTCTTGCCATTAACTCTCCAAACCTTTTATGCGCATTAATTCCAGTCCCTACTGCAGTACCACCAATTGCAAGTTCTCGAAGGTAAACTAACGAATTTTTAATCATCTCTCTATTCTTTTCGAGCATTGCTCGCCACCCACTAACTTCCTGACCTAAGGTTAAGGGGGTCGCATCCTGAAGATGCGTTCTACCGATTTTAATGATATTAGCGAATTCATCTTCCTTCTTTTTTAATGTTAATGCAAAGTTTTGAAGGGACGGTAATAGATTATTTTTTAATGCTAGCATAGCTGAAATATGCATGGCAGTTGGAAAGGTGTCGTTCGAGCTCTGCGACATATTTACATCATCATTGGGATGAATAGCTTCGTTCAATCCACCTTGCTCAAGGATTTCCATTCCCCTTCTCGCAACAACTTCATTTACATTCATATTGGTTTGGGTACCACTTCCCGTCTGCCAAACAACAAGTGGGAAATGATCATCCAATTTGCCTTCTAAGATTTCTGTACAAGCTTGAGTAATTGCATTTCTCTTATGTTCTGATAGTTGACCAAGCTGGTGATTGACTTTCGCTGCTGCCGATTTAATGTGGGCAAACGCATAAATAACCTCAAGAGGCATTGTTTCGACCCCAATTTTAAAATTTTGTTTGCTTCTTTGTGTTTGCGCTCCCCAATACTTATTTGCTGGAACCTTGATTTCACCAATTGTATCCTTTTCAATCCGAAAGTTTGTCAACATGAAACCTCCTCTGCTTATTAAGTATTCATATTAACAAGGATACCCAGTTCATTCGCTAATTTACAAGAAGGTTGATTGTTCCGCCCTATCAACTTGTCCTAAAACAGAGCGAATCAAAAGAAAAAGCTGAAACCATTTGGGGCTTCAGCTTTAAAGTGTTATTCTGCCTTGTCGGCAATCGTGTAGCCAATGAAATAAATTAAGACCATGATACTCGCAATGCTTAAAGTAATAGAAAATGTTTCCATTAATTAGCCCCCCCCCAATCATCATCCTCTTGCCTTAAAATTAACATATTTAGGGGATGTGATTAGAAACAGAATAGGACAATTATGTGACATTTCTATGAAGGATTGTGAGGTTTATCATGGGTTTATGACTGTTGAATTTTACTAGGACTCAAAAGTACCTTTTACGATAGCCTTTCCATGCTCAACCATTACTTGACCCCTTGCTAAGACTGTATCAATAACTAAATCATCTTTACGGAGGATTACAAGATCGGCATCTCTTCCGACTTCAACCTTCCCCTTCTGTTTTAGTTTTAAAATCTCAGCTGGATTTTGGGTAATGACTCGAAGAGCAAGGCCAATTGGAACACTTTCTTTTAGAATACTATCTCGAACTTCCTCAAAAAGGGAAGATATTTTGCCAATTTTTAATCCAAGGAGCTCGCCTGATGAATCAAAATCGGGTAAACTTCCTTGAGCGTCTGATGTAAATGTAATTCTTGAAATATCAACATTAGATTCTAACATCCGGCGAAGAGCAATGCTACACTTCACCTCACCCTCTTTTTGAAACTTTGGAATAGAGCTAGTAGTGAAATCAACATATCCCCCTTTTTGCGCATAGCGAATTCCCGCCTCAAATAATTGTTGGTTGCGATTAATGTGTGTAGGGTAGAATTGGCCTAGAGGAATATCAGTCTTTTCCACAACCCTTTCAATCAGCTTAAGTTGGTCTTTGCTATCACCTACATGAATATTAACAATTCCTGATTTCCCGGAAAGCATTCCGCCAATCCTAGCAGCTGAAGCAATCTTGGCTAATTCTTCGTATGTAGGCTGCGAAGAGCGATGGTCGGCAATGGCGATCTCCCCTACTCCAATAATTTTATCAATTACTATAATATCGTCTTCTATTTTACCCATTAAAGTTTTAACAGGGACTTGGTAGGAACCAGTATGTACATAACAGGTAAGCCCTTCTTCTTCAAGTCCTCGTGCTTTCGCAATAAGCGCAGCCATCGAACGGGTTGTCCCATCTGTCCCAATCACCCCAATAACAGTTGTCACTCCTGCCAAAGTAGCATCTGTTAGTTGCATTTCAGGGGTTCTTGTTTTATAGCTTCCTTCTCCTCCTCCTCCAATAATATGGACATGGGCATCAATAAACCCTGGAACGACCATTTTATCTGTTGCATCAATGACTTTTACATCGACGAAACCAGCAGGCTTTTCGATCTGGTCTTCAATAAAACCAATCTTATTCCCAACAAGTAGAAGATCCATTTTACCTAAATAGTTTGGAGCGTAAACTTCTCCATTTTTGATAATCGTTAGCATCTTCAGCCCCCTCTAAACTCGATAACGCTCTCCTTAAGATTGGTTGTAGTCACCAGTAAATATTCCTTGGATATAAAAAAAGCGCAAGCGCCCTGTTCAGCGGCGTATGGCCTGGAGCCCTCCAACTGAGATAAAGGAAACACGAAGAGCGATAGCGATTCGATGTTGACGCAATCGTTGCGCGGTAAAAATCCAAAACCCGATTTTTACTCGGAGAGCGAAGGACACTAGCCGCTAGGGCGCTGGAGCTGGACAATTTTCTAAGTTTAAACTTTTATGCTTTCTTATCTTTTTTAAAAAAATCCTTCCCCCTAATTACTACCATTGGCCTAGTTTACTTTACCAATGTAGGGGTAAAAAACAATATATTGAATAAAAGGAGCTAAAGATAATGAATGAGATTCTCTCATCCACCGTAATTGTCCAGAATCGATTTTCCTTCAGAAATATGCTTGAAATTAACCAAGTGGTAAAAAAGGTAAGCGGGACAATATTTTTATCTAGCAAGCAGAAGGTTGTTGATGCATCCTCTCTTCCTAAGCTCGTTTCATTTTTGTTAACCATTGACCCACAAACAAACTTAAAAATTATTATTGAAGGAACCGATATTGAACCACTTCTTTTACAACTATCAAAGATGCTAGCAAATGAGACACCATGGAAGAAATATAGTCGTACCTTTATCGAATCATCTGATACTTTTTGACTCCTTATTCGTTAGCGAGTAAAATTATTCCCATAAAAAATGGGAAGGCGAAATCCCTTCCCATTTCACATCATTATTGTTTTTCTCTTGCTCCAGATTCAGGTGGTAGGCATGTTTTACTATTGCAAACAGGCTCAATTGAACAGGCTGCACATTTTCCCTTTTTTGATTTCTCAATAAAACGATAAAGTGCCCAGGCCGCATAACCAAAGATTGCCGCACCAATAATAAGATTCACTATCATACCTAAAATTCTCCCCTTTTAAGACAAGCCGATTAACTGTCCTCCCTGATAAATAACCAAAGCCAGGATATAAGCAATTACAAAAGCATAGCCCATGGAAAAGGCAGTCCACTTTTTTGATTGTGTTTCCTTATAAATTGTGGCCACAGTTGCCAAGCAAGGTATATAAAGTAGAATAAAAGCCATAAAACTATAAGCCGCTAGTGGTGTATAGAATTGTGCAAGCAATCCTTGAAGTGTTGCCTCGTCTGGAACAAAGTAAATGATGTTCATCGTTGAAATAATGGCCTCTTTGGCAAGGAAACCTGTCAGCAACGACGCCCCCGCCTGCCAAGTTCCAAATCCAAGCGGTTCAAAAATCGGGGATAATCCCCCACCAATCATTGAGAGAAAACTCTCATCCATCTTTACTTCCATTCCACCAGGTCCTGTATAGGATAAAAGCCAAATCAATACGGATCCTGCAAAAATAAAAGTTCCTGCTTTTCTAACAAACCCTTTGCCTTTATCCCATGTGCTACGCCATAAGGATTTCAGCTGTGGAAAGCGATAAGGAGGAAGTTCAATTACAAATAAAGAAGTTTCTCCCTTCAAGATCGTCTTCGAAAATACCCTAGCCAAAATTAAAGCAATAATGATGCCTATAACATAAAGACTTAATACAATAAATGCCTTATATTGCACAAAAAACATGCCTACAAATAAGGCGTACACTGGCAAACGGGCTGAACAAGACATTAGCGGTGTTAACAATGTAGTGAGCAATCGTTCTTTAGGTGTTTCAATTGTTCTTGCTGCCATTATTCCGGGTACGTTACAGCCAAAGCCAATCATCATTGGAATAAAGGCTTTTCCATTCATCCCCACCATTTCCATCAGACGATCCATAACTAAAGCAACTCGTGCCATATAGCCTGAATCCTCTAATAAAGAAATAAAAAAGAATAGAATAAATATCTGTGGAACAAAAACGAGAACACCACCAACACCAGCTACTATCCCCTCAAGAACTAGGGATCGAATAAATTCTGATACACCCAAAAAGCTTAAAACTGAAGCAATTCCTCCAGTTATTGGTCCTGAGATTAGCGAATCCAAGCCATCTGCTAGTGGGAATCCTAGCCAGTCAAAGGTAAGCATAAACATAAAAAACATTAAAACAAGGAATATTGGAATACCAAGAAATTTATTGGTAACGACTAAATCAATCTTTTCAGAGAGAGGGACCTTTGATTTACTGTTATTTTCCGTAACAGCTGAAATAATTTTCTCAATTGTTTCATTTCGTTTAGTATAAATATATTGATCAGGGGCTACTGTTACTCCCTGTTCCTGTAATGACTTTTCAATGGAAGTGAGAAACTCTTTCACCCTTTCCTCTTCTATGTGTTGATGTAGATACGTTTTAACATAAGGATTTCCCTCGATTAATTGCAAGGCCAACCATCTTACTGGGAGTGTCGTTTTTCCCTTTAAATAAGTAGCTAGCTCAGTAATAGAATTTTCAATTCCTTCACCATAATCAACAAGTTTGTTGTTTTTATGTGGAAGTGCTTCATTCGTAACAACCTGGGCTAAATACTCACAGCCTTTCCCGGTCCGTGCTACAACAGGGACCACTGTAGATCCTAAGTAATCAGATAATTTTTTTCTGTCTACTCGGATTCCTCTCATCTGAGCAACATCTACCATATTCAAACCTATCACCATTGGTGTGCCATACTCTTGGAGTTGAATCGTAAGATGGAGATTCCTTCTTAATTGCGAAGCATCAAGGATATTCAGGAGAATATCAAAAGGTTCGTGAAGAAAAAAATGAGTGACTACGCCTTCATCTTTTGAAAGTGGATTTAACGTATAAACTCCTGGTAAGTCGATTAACTGAGCAGAATTATTTTTTAATATCCCTACCTTCTTTTCGACCGTTACACCACTCCAGTTACCAACATACTCATAGGAGCCCGTTAAGTTATTAAATAACGATGTCTTACCTGTATTAGGGTTACCGACTAATGCAATTTCCATCTATACTCTCTCCACTTCAATTCTAAGTGCTTCTTTCTTACGGATTGCT
Organism: Mesobacillus maritimus; assembly: GCF_044803185.1. GTDB lineage: Bacteria > Bacillota > Bacilli > Bacillales > Cytobacillaceae > Mesobacillus_B > Mesobacillus_B maritimus_B. Next base: position 649,346 of record NZ_CP085225.1, on the reverse strand, counting down.
ACACATTGGCCACATGACTCAACCATTACAGGTCCACCAAACGGCATATAGCATTTTATACAAACCTCTGATCCTTCAGAAATACCCAAATCGAGTAACCTTCTTCGAACAAATTTATCTGTACCCGTTATATTTTTAATTCGTCCCTTTTCGCCTGTTTTTAATTGTCCTAGCATGATAATCACCTTTCATACAGTCAATTTTCCCCAAACCCAGCTTTCAGTGAGAATGATTCTTATCTTTATTTAAACAAAATTTGTCGCAATTTACGGGTGACTTTTATCACTCCTACCACCACTCCAAAGCCCAAACTAATTAAACTCCATATAATTGACAAATTAAAAGCTAGAATGAATATCGGGAGTTAAATTCCAAAATATCAACCATGTTAAGATAAATTTTACAATCCTGTAAATAAAGGTATGTTTACGCACGGTACAGAGAAAAATAAAGTCTATTCGGATTGTGGAAGCAGCGAAAAAGAATTTCATCAGAACAACACTTCTTCCTACATCACACAATGTTTCTGTAGACCCACAAGACCTTGGTTTGATAGATTGAAATGTGTATACATAGTTGGAGGAAATAAATATGGACAGACATGAACAAATAAAATCTGGGGAAAAGGGTGCATGGGTAAGCATTTTAGCGTACCTTGTCCTTGCATCGGTTAAGCTCACGGCAGGCTTGATTTGGCAATCAGATGCCCTCTGGGCAGATGGACTTAATAATAGTACGGATATCATAGCTTCAGTAGCCGTTCTGATTGGTCTAAGGATTTCAAGAAAGCCTGCAGACCAAAATCACTTATATGGACATTACCGAGCAGAATCGATTGCCTCCCTCGTTGCTTCTTTTATCATGGTAACAGTTGGAATTCAGGTCATCATTGACGGTGTACGGTCAATCTTTACTGCACAGACTGAAACCCCAGACTTAGTAGCCGCATGGGTTGCAATTGCCTGCGCTGCAGCAATGTATCTGATATATCGCTATAACCTAAACTTAAGTAAAAAAATTGATAGTTCTAGTATCCGAGCAATTGCTTATGACAATCGTTCAGATTCCCTCGTTAGTGTCGGGGCTTTTGTTGGGATAATGGGCGCACAATTCGGAATTCCTGCTATTGATACGATTGCTGGAATTATTGTTGGTCTAATTATTTGTAAAACAGCTTGGTCCATCTTTTACGAATCAACCCATACCCTTACTGACGGATTCGATGTCCATTCCTTGGATCGAATCAAAGACACTGTAAAAACAACCAATGGTGTTCATGAAGTGACTGACATTAAAGCACGTATGCATGGGAATCAGGTCCTTGTTGAAGCAACCATCCGTGTTGATCCAGATTTAAATGTTATTGAAAGCCACAGTATTACGGAAAAAATAGAAAATCGACTTGAAAAAGAGTGTAATGTCCAAAGTGCAACCATCCATATCGAACCAATCTTAGTGGAATAAGGAATGATCACTGCCTAAATAATGTCATATTTAAGATGCTGCCATAGGACTAATGGCAGTATTTTATTTAATTACTCGTTTTTACCACTTTTCATAAAGGATTTTTCAAATGAAAACAGAAATAAATAGAATACCGTATAGGTGAAGTGAGGGAGGAAGCCATGCATGCAGTGACTCAAAAAAGGTTGCAAGAATTCCTTGAGTTAGAAAAAGATAATCTACTCTCTGAGTGGAATTCCAAAATAATTGTAGATGAAGATGACCCATATAGAGATGAAATGAATGGGAACGCAACAAGAATGTTTGAAATCATTATGGGAATCTTTTCAAAAACGGACATAGAACTGAAACCATATTTAGAAAGCTTAGCCGTAGAAATCGGAGACGAACGAGTAAAATCAAGCAGTAACATAGGGAACTTTGTTTATAATGTAAATCTGGGTCGATCCTTGATTTATGCAAATTTAAACAAATTAGATCTCGATGGAGAACTTCTTCAGGAATCCGTTAACAGAATAAATTATTGTTTCGACCATTTCTTATATTACTCGGTATCTTATTACTCCGAACATAAAAATAAAATCATTGAAGAAAAAACAGAATTTATCAACTCAACTCATAAAGACAGATTGACACTTCTCGGACAAATGACTTCTAGCTTTATTCATGAATTTCGAAACCCACTTACATCCATCCAGGGATTTATCCAACTTCTAAAGGCCGACCACCCTGATATGAAGTATCTAGATATTATAAAAAGTGAGTTAGATCAATTAAATTTTAGAATATCTCAATTTCTGCTTTTATCCAAAAAAGAATTAATTGGGAAAGAAAAAACTCGATTTTCAATTAATCAAATGATTGATGAAGTGTTAAACTTCCTTTATCCAAGTATCCTCGATGCTAAAGTGAAAGTTATAAAGGAAGCACCTGAAGAAATGGAGTTAATTGGGTATGCAGACGAAATCAGGCAAGTTCTCATTAATATTGTCTTTAACGCCGTTGATGTTTTAAGCCAATATCGAGAAGACCCAAAAATTGAAATTCGCGCATACACCGTCAATCAAACTCATATTAAGCTTGAAATCGCCAATAATGGACCAGCCATACCAGAGAATATGCTTAAATCCATTTTTGAGCCGTTTGTGACCACAAAAAAATTGGGAACAGGTTTGGGCTTGTTCGTCTCACGGGAGATTATTGAAAAACACAAAGGGTTTTTAGCGTGTTCCTCTATACAAGATCGAACGGAATTTGTTATTATGCTCCCTTTAGCGAAACCCAGTGAACAAAAACCCGTGAATTAGATTCACGGGTTTTACTGCTTATCTCATACAATAGGAATATGCAAGCTAATTTATACAAAAATATCTTATTAAGATAGTAAATAAGAACGTGGAGGACCTAGTGATGTTTACCTTAAAAGTAGATGAAGAAATTGAGCTTCAACTTCTTGAACTTCAGTATGCTACCGAGCTTTATTGGCTAGTGGATTCTAATAGGCTGTATTTACGTGAATGGCTGCCTTGGGTTGATAATATGGTCTCTCCAGCATCGTACCATAGCATTATCTCCCTATGGTTAAAACAGTTCTCCGAGAACAACGGCTTTAATGCTGGTATCCGTTACAAAGGACAGTTGGTAGGGAGTATCGGCTTACATCATATCGATTGGAATCATTCACAAACAAGTATTGGCTACTATTTGGCCCAGTCAGCGCAAGGAAAAGGCATTATGACACGTGTTGTTAAAGCTGTTTTAAATTATATTTTCTTCAGTTTAGGCCTAAATAGGGTGGAGATTCGCTGTGGAGTCAACAATTACAAAAGCCGTGCTATCCCTGAGCGTCTTGGCTTTACACAAGAAGGGATTATCCGTGATGGAGAGAATCTCTATGGAAAATTCCACGATTTAGCAATTTATGGAATGTTATCTAGAGAATGGCATAACCTGTTATCAATCCATTCTAAAAATGCGTAAAAGAAAAATTTACCAGACAGTTTTATAACGAAACTTCATATACTATGCACCCTACACATACAATATTATAATTAAGCGAGATACCACTAAATGTGGTATAATTATAGGTAAAATCAAAAAGCTGAGGTGATAGGATGGGGTAATTTGTCATATCGTTGTCCTAACAGCAAAAGCTTCGGTACTGAGTTGGAACTAACATAAATTCCTTCCTCTGCCGAAGATTTATGCACGGGCAACGGCAGAAAAGGTATCTATTTCATTAGCAGTCTATAAGAATAGTTCGTTTATGGATGATCAGGCTTTAATCTTAGTTTATTGGGAGGTGACTCCTTACCTGTAAATCCTTACAGGCTAAGGGATCTATTTGGACATATTTAACTTGGTTTGGATAGCCATTTTAATTGCTTTTACAGCATTTTTTGTTGTTTCAGAATTTGCGATTGTGAAAGTGAGAAGTTCCAGGATCGATCAGTTAATTGAAGAAGGTAAGAGGAGTGCCATTACGGCAAAAAAAGTGATTTCAAACTTGGATGAATATTTGTTAGCTTGTCAGCTCGGAATTACAGTAAACACACTCGCCATTGGATGGCTTGGAGAAACGACTGTTGCTCGAATTTTAGAGACTGTCTTTCAAAATGTTCAACTCCTTGCCGGTGCAAGCTATGTTCTTTCGATTGGCATCGCGTTTTTATTAATAACCTTCGTGCATGTCGTTGTCGGAGAACTCGCACCAAAGACACTTGCTGTTCAAAAGGCTGAGGAAGTTACGCTTTTAACAGCTCGTCCACTTACTTTGTTCTATAAAATCATGTACCCCTTTATTTGGGTCTTGAAACGCTCTGCGAGAATACTAACACGTTCTGTGGGGCTAAAAACTGTCTCGGAACATGAACTTGCTCACTCTGAGGAAGAGCTTCGCGTCATTCTATCTGAAAGCTTTAAAAGTGGCGAGATAAACCAATCAGAGTTTAAGTATGTAAATAAAATTTTTGAATTTGATAATCGTATCGCCAAAGAAATTATGGTTCCACGAACAGAAATTATTTCAATGGCACAAGATGATACACTTGAGAACTTCTTAAATATCGTGAAAGAAGAAAAGTTTACCCGATACCCTATTATAGATGGGGACAAAGACCATGTCATTGGTTTAGTGAATATAAAAGAAGTGATGACGGATCTAATATCGAATCCAGACACGCGTAACAAAACACTTGCTGACTACTGTCGACCCATTATTCGTGTGATTGATACGATTCCCATCCATGACCTTCTTGTAAAAATGCAAAAGGACAGAATCCATATGGCGATTCTAATGGATGAGTACGGTGGTACTTCAGGTCTTGTTACCGTCGAAGACATCCTTGAGGAAATTGTTGGCGAGATTCGAGATGAGTTCGATATGGATGAGATTCCAATGATTCAGAAAGTGAATGATAACCAGTTCATTATTGATGCAAAATTGCTAGTGACTGAGTTAAATGAGCTTCTAAACATTGAAATCGAGGAAGGCGAATTTGATACGGTTGGTGGCTGGATGTTGACGGAGAACTTCAATGTTAAGCAAGGTGACTCCTTGCACTTCGAGCCATATACTTTTAAAATTCTTGAAATGGAAGAACACCACATCAAATATATTGAGGTAAGCAAACAAGAACAACCTAGTCCTATCGAGTCTAATGCTAACTCAAAGAGGTCTGACGGTCGAGATTCTTTTCAAATTCCGAATTCAGAAGTACTTTCATAAAAATAATGTTTTGCTAAAGGGGGATTGATATCCCCCTTTTTAGTTTGTAATCGTATCGTATTTAACAATATGTATTTCTGAAAGGATTAGAACGCTACCTAAATAGGAAAAAAAATCGCCAGCGGGGCTGTTATGTCAACAGCCCCGTCTCAGGCGATTTTTTAAATTCGACTAGATTTCTCTTTTAAACTTGCTAGCCAATGTACTGACTCTTTATATTTTTGTTTAAGGCTGATGACTTTATCCGCGATAAGAAGTTCAAGGCCAATAACCGTTAAGGAGAAAATATTCGCGTAATTCTTCTTCACTTCCCACTTCAGCTCGTGTTTTCCGCAAATGCTATATTCATTTACGTCTTCCATTTCCTTTTTTAGCTTGATTAACTCTGCTTCCTTTTCAAGTTCAGGTAAAGCCATGATCTCGTCGATTCTTACAATGTAGACGAGGGACTTTTCCATATTTTCATTCACTTCCTGATGGGTCTTCTTATCTATTAAATTATATTTTAGCTTGAAATCATTTAGTTTTTTGGCAGAATCATAGGTAGAACGAACAATCTCATCTCTTGTCATATAATCAGTTTCAAAACTCAACATGTATTTCCATGAAGGCTGAGTAATTTGCTTCCGGTGATCCTCAATTGTATGACAAAACTTCTTGTACCCGAACTTCTCTGGATTTTCAAATGCCGGGCTTGCTGGATCAAGAAATGGAGCAAGCGGTGCAACAAAATAAGATAGACGTTTATCTTCATTACAGGCCAAATGAATTTGTTCAACAAAATCTACATTTTGTATAACGCTATCGTAACTCTGATGTGGAATTCCAGACATAAAGAAGATATCAATTTTTTTACAGCTATGCTTCAAAGCAGATTGCAGTGTTTGGACCACTTTTTCGTTGGTACAGTTGAATTTTCCATTAAAACGACGAATATTTTCATCATGTGTTTCCAGTGTTAACTCCACGCTATAATTAGGAACCGCTTTTTCGATTTGCCTAAAGTAATCTTCGTTGGCGTATTGAAACAATTCAAATACAAGCTCATTTTTAAGTTTAATCTTACTAAGCAAATCGAAGAACTCGTTCACGTATTCTTTTCCAGCTTGGCGAATATCATGAAGAATGAAGATTGGTGCTCGGCTAAATCTTTGGATAAATTGTATGTCCTCTATTAATTTCTTTGGAGACCGTTTCGCTAATACCTTTCTATTACAATTATCCTTATAGGATTGCTTCGAACCCCCACAAATTAGACACGCTTGTGTGCACCCCTTAGCAGTTAAAATGGCTGTATTTGGATATTGGAGCCAACCGTTATATGGAAGTGGGTCTAGGAAGTTCCTATATTTAAAGACTGATTTAATGGAATATCTATACCCTGGGATATCAAATTCATCAAGTGTGTCAGGCACATGTGTCAGTGGATTATAAACCGCTCTTCCTTCCTGATTTCTCCAGGTTAGATTAGGAATACCTCCGTACTGTGTCATTCCAGATTTGATGTGATTCATAAATTGGAGCATGACCTTTTCGGTTGCGTCCCCTCTCATTACAAAATCAATTTCTGGATATTCAATTAATTCTTTATGATAGTAAGTAGCTGATAACCCTCCAAAAACAATTGGAGTCTCTGGGTGAAGTCGTTTTACAATTCCTGCTAATTCAATACTACCATGAGCATGTGGAAGCCAATGCAAGTCAATACCAAAAGCCTTTGTTTTAATTTTTTTAAGTTTTTTTTCCACATCAAAATTTTCATCCATTAACATACGGCTAGCGATATTAATGATTTTAACGCGCATGCCATGGCGCTCGAGGTATTCGGCAATACTAGTAAGGCCAATTGGATACATTTCAAATACCGGTGAAGATGGAACGACGTCACTAATGGGGCCTGCTAGTAGGGCATTCTTACGAAAATCATAAACACTGGGTGCATGTAGTAGTACTAAATCGAACTTCATATGATAATCACCTCTCGGTATATTTCTATATACAATTATGTCATCCATTAAGTAGTAAGTTATTTCACTATAAATATAACTTCTTTGGCGAAAGTTTTATTATCATAATGGCAACGATTTTGTGAACTACTTAACAGACATAACGAAAAAGACCGCTTAAAAGCCACTATGACAAGGATAACTGGCTTTTTGAATACTTTGTGATAAATTGCCATCTTCTGGAGGGATGCACTTCTTCTTCTTCATTTTTATAAAATCCCATAAAAATAAGCCTACAAATAATTGTAGGCTTTCTTTGACTATGGCTCTTTTCTTAACTTTGTTGCTTTTGGATAAAAAATAGGATGGATGAAGCTTAGTTTCGCTACAAAATAGCTTTTTGATCAATGAGAAAAGAGCTTGCAAACTTACTATAACGTACAAAATAGCTTATCTTGCGTTAAAATCGGCTTTAGGTAGTAAAAATCGGCTTTAAGATTTTTACAACTTTAACAACAATCTTTACGAAAACAGCCTTAACTATCTATCCTTTTCCTCTTTTAAAATCAATACATCCTCTTCCATTCGCCCCATCATTAGTAGATGTGAATCCAACCGCTTTTGAATCGTATTGATTTGCCTAGTATTTTTATTATCAATACTTTCAACAACTCCCTTGAGGATGCTTTCAATCTTCTCATTCTGAAGTTCTTCCATTCGCTCAAGAGCTTCTTTAATATCTGTTATATCAATTTGATTGGAGGTTACACGGTGCTCAATGCTGTCGACCTTTCCAAGCCCATTTAAGCGCTTTTCAATTTGAGTCACTTTATCATCTAATTGATCCATTTTCGATTTTACATCTAAAAGAGTTTCAATAAGTTGATCTAATTTTTTATCCATAGTTAGCTCCCCGTTGTTACTGAATTTAGCCTTATTTTAACATCGTTACCTACTTTAATATGTTACAAAACAAGGAATTCACATTTTTTTAAGACGTTTTAACAAGAATTGTCATTAAGTTTTCAAAAGTATTAAGAAAACACTTTAAAAATGTTAACAATAAAAGTAAAAGGGAAATTCTGTCTAATGGGCCATATTAGTGAAAATTCTGAGTCTTTTTTATATAATAGAGATAAGAAATAGATTAGTCATAACCCTCTTCTTATTCCTCTCTACTTTTTTCTGTAATCAATTAGCAGAAAGGGGTATTGATATGCACTCTAACCGTCCTCTGGTCGAGCTTTTTGGATTGACCTTTGATCTTTCTATCATTTTGACAACCTCAATTGCAGCCTCATTGTTTTTATGATTATTGTTCTCTGTACAAGAAAACTTAAGGAAAGAACTCCTGGAAAGTGGCAAAACTTTTTAGAATGGATGATTGAACAAGTCGAAAACATCATGCTTAGTTCCATTGGTAACCGAAATAACCTTTTCATTTTATCTTTCGGTGTTGTGTTATTCTTGTATCTTTTTATCGCAAATATGATGGGAATTCCATTTTCATTTGTGGCAGGCGAAGAATCTTTTGTTTGGTGGAAATCTCCAACTGCAGACCCTCATATTACGATGACTATGTCGATTATGATGATTGTTTATATCCACTTCATTGACATACGACTTCATGGAATAAAGAAATATCTACTTAGCTATATTAAGCCAATTAAAGTCCTATTACCTATTAATGTACTAGAGCAGTTTAGCACCTCCCTAACCTTGGGCCTACGATTATTCGGGAATATTTATGCTGGTGAAGTAATGCTTACTTTACTTGCTGGTAGCATAGTAAGTGGGCTTGGTATGTGCTTGCTAGCCGCTGTTCCAATGGTTTTATGGCAAGCATTTTGTATATTTATTGGCACAATCCAGGCTTATCTCTTTGTTCTCCTTACTATGGTTTATATTGGACAACGTGTAAATGAAGCTAGTCATGCTTAAGCACTTTTGTTCCTTTGTAAAATTAGTACCTACATAAAGGAGTGGAGAAGTAATGAGTGACTTCGAGGTTTTTGGACTACCTGTGTCTCTTGGCACAATGATTTATCAAGCGATTCTTTTTACTTTACTAGTGCTTGTTCTAAAAAAGTTTTTTCTAAAAAGAATTGTCAACGTAATGGAAAATCGAAGGAAAGCCATTGAAGAACAATTGGAACTTGCTGAGTCGTATAAAGCGGAAGCAGAAAGAAAATTATTTGAGCAACAAGAGTTATTAAAACAGGCAGAACACGAGGCCAAACATCTTGTATCATACGGTCGCCAAGAAGCAGCCCAAATTATAAAAGCAGCAAAAAAAGATGCCATGTTAATCCGTTCTGAGGCGTATACCAATAAGGATCGGAAGGAGCGTGGAGCTTCATGAAAGCAGAGTTTAAAAAGAAGCATCATAATACCGAAGAGAGGTTTTTGTTACAAAGGGAACAAAGATGGATCTATATTCGGTATACTAGGGGCGATATAGAAAAAGGAGCATATATTTTAAGAAATGAATCGAATTCTGTAAATGACTATCTTACTCAATTTTTCAATGATAATCATGTTTCTCAAGAAATTAGAATGGAGGTAACCAACTATCTAAATAGTGGCGAGGAAAATGTTCAAAAAAGTCTTCAGGAATTTATTAATTATTTATTAACAACCTTCAGTGTGATTATTATGGCTGGAATTTCCCTAGGCCTTATCATCTTTGGAGGATACAAGGGAGGAAGTAGATTGGACGAAACACTTAACCTTTATCCAACATTTACGATTATTGGGGTTTTGGGTGGTTTAGTAATCGGAGGGGGAATTTGTTATTTAATGTTTTATAAGTACTTAAAAAGCCCCGATGAAAAGGATAAGGAGTCAAAGAGTACACAACTAAATCAAAATAATAAAAAGGAAGAGACAACTGAGTGGCTGATTATCGATGTCACACTTGAAGATGTCGTAAAAGCGGTCAGGAGTTTTTCTGAAAGGCTCCCCAAAGGAGTATATCGAACCATACTAGTCAATGACGACTATAGCATTGATTTTAAACAATTAGCGTACATTTTAAAAGGCATTCCGTCTAAGCCTTTCTATATGTCCAAAGAGACGTACGACATTTTCGAAGAAAAGAATAAGGATATCCCTCCAATCATAGACACGGTGCAAAAAGCAGTAGATCGGTACGTGAAAGAACAAAAGAAATATCCTATGCTTCCATATGATCCACTTCGAAGAGTAAATTATTACTTATTGATTCAAGAACATTATCTTGAGAAGAAACCCGATATTGAGTTGTATATAACCGATTATGATGGTCTGATTAGCCATGAAAAACCAAAAAGAAAACAAGCTGGAGACTAGCAAAAAAATTAAGCAGCAGTGATTTCACTGCTGCTTTCGTTCTATATTTACCTTAACAACAGTCGCTTTCATTACCCAAAAGTACAAGACCGTTTTGTTGTTTATCAAAATCTAAAGTTAATCCTTCAATATGATCCTCGATTTGTGGATCAATCGCAACTTGGATTTGGTTTATAGTTTCTACTTTATCCTCTGCTTCCGGCTCATCCAGAGCCAGTCCAATTTGTGGGCCACCTCAGCCAAAGCCTGAGAAAAAGACACGAATACCAGAAGCATTTTTATCTTGAAGTACTTCTTTCAATACTTCTTTTGCATCATCTGTGATATGCATAATGTCACCCTTCCTATCAATAATTACCTTTGAGTACTGTTTCCCGATTATATCATCCTTTATTCTGAGAGTCACAGTAAAATGCTTACAAATCATAAGTAGGTTCGATTTGCAGTTCGAAAGGTACTTTTAGTCTTCCCCTCCCCCACATCTACACAGTAGGAATTTCTATCATTGTATAATCAATAAGGCGTTTAAGATAATACATAAAACAAAAGCAGTAAAACCAAAAAGGTCCTACTGCTTTAGATTATTATAAATATTTTCTGTGAATCCCTTTACCATCGTAGGTGAACAACATCGTTCGGTCTTCTACAACCGTTTCGATATGAGTTTTCCGCCCCCACAATTGATGCATATAGGGGAGAACCTTTTCCAAATACTTAATGTCGAGTTCAATGCCCTCAAAACTGTGCCTAATATATAGTTCCCCATTTTTTTGATAATCTCCATCTACAACCATTAAGTATGGAAAACCACCATTCACTCTCATCCCAACTAATTGATCGCGCACTTGCTCCCATTCTTTATCGACAATCTTATATTCCTTGCCTTGCTTTTGGAACAGGTACATATCCTCACGCATTACCAAGTCTTTAGTTAAATAATTCCTTAGAAAAGAGATATCGGACTCAATTTCACGCACTTCAAAAATCTTTTCGCGGCCTGATCCAGGTTTAACCCCCCGCTGAATCATTTCTTTTGTTGGGTTATTATACCGTTCTTCAATATCTTCTAAAACCTTCAAGCCAAGATAATATGGATTTATCCCTGTCTTAGACGGCTGTACAACGCCGGCATTTAACTTAGCAAATTCAATGGCATCTCCAGGAGTTAAATCCATTTCCCTAATGATTCGTTGATGCCAATACGATGCCCAGCCCTCATTCATAATTTTTGTTTCTAATTGTGGCCAAAAATAGAGCATTTCCTCTCTCATCATCGTCAGGATATCCCGCTGCCAGTCTGTTAGCTCTCGACTATAACTTTCAATAAATAAAAGCAGGTCTTTCTCTGGTTTAGGAGGGAATTTTTTCATTTTCTTAACACGTTTTTCAACTGGCTTTTTCTGTTCATCAAGGCTCCATAAGTCATCATATGGAGTCTCAGCTATTGTTACTTCTTCAAAGTCAACATCGTCCAAATTCCAAGATAATTTTGGCCTCATCAAGGACGGGTCGATATGCTCCTCAATAGCAAGAACAGCGTCTAAGAAATTTTCGACCTCCTGTTTCCCATGTTCAATTTCATAACTCCTAATTCGCTCTGCAGTCGCCGCCATACTCTCAACCATATCGCGTTTTGTATTTTGAAAACGGACATTATTTTTAAAGAAATCACAATGAGCAAGAACATGAGCCACAATAAGCTTGTTTTGAATTAAAGAATTCGAATCAAGTAAAAAGGCGTAACAAGGGTTTGAATTAATAACCAGCTCATATATTTTCGATAAACCTAAATCATAATGCAACTTCATTTTATGGTATTGCTTCCCAAAGCTCCAGTGTGAGAATCGCGTCGGCATACCGTATGCCCCAAACGTGTAAATGATATCGGCTGGACAGACCTCATATCTCATCGGATAAAAATCTAAACCGAAACCGCGGGCGATCTCAGTGATTTCAGATATCGCATACTCTAACGACTTACTATCAGCTGACACCGGCTCTCCCCCTTTCTTTTCTTATACTCAATGTATGAGTAAAAACGGAGAAAGATGAGCGAGCTTGTAACTCTGTCTAAAAAAACACGATAAAAAGCTTTAATAACGATGAAATTTACTTAATACCTTTCCACTGAATGCCGTATTTTATACACCCAGATATTGAAAGCCCTTGTATGACAGGAAGACCAAGTTTTTCACAGTTGATTTTCTAATGAAAGTCATATAATAATGTCAACTCCTCGTAAGGAGGAATGCTTAAAATGAATAAAGTGGATTATGATCGAGCGCTTTACTATACACATCGATCCCAATGGGATAATTTATTAATCCTAATGGTTCGAACAGAGGATCAGTTCCTTTCAAAGAAAATTGAGCATTTTCTACATGCCTACAATTTTGAAAAGGACTATACAGTTATTGAAAAACACTTGTATTCCCTGCTACGTTACATCGACCATGCCAATGGAATGACGGAGTCAGAGCTTCTTGAGCCAGTGGATGAAATGAACATGAACACGACAATTTGACTTGTTGGGTAACAACGAATTCCACCAATAAAAAACGGCACCTATTTGGGTGCCGTTTATATTTTATTGACTTTTTACCACTTCCATCTTTTCTTCAATAAGGTCCATTAGCTTCTGCTCAATATTAGAGAGTTTTTTCTTACTTTCATCAAAACTGTTGCTAGTTACACCAAAATAAAACTTAATCTTTGGCTCGGTACCTGAAGGACGAAGACACATCCAAGATCCATCCTCAAGAAGGTATTTTAGGACATTGGATTTTGGCAAATCAATTAACTCTTCTCCACCATTTGTTTTGATTCGTGTACCTGTTAAATAATCTTCAATTGCCGCAACTTTTAACCCATTTATATTAGTCAATCTTTCAGCTCGGAATGCAGCTAGAGTTTTTTGAATGAGCTCTGCTCCTTCCTTGCCCTTCAGAGTCAACGAACGCAGGCCTTCCTGGTAATAGCCAAACTCATCAAAGATACTTAATAATGCTTCGTAAAGGGATAACCCTTTCTTCTTGTAATAAGCACAAACCTCAACAGCAAGCACAGCGGCTTGAACTGCATCCTTATCACGCGCAAAGTCTCCAATTAAATATCCGTAACTTTCTTCATATCCAAATAAGAACTTATACTCATTTGTTTGCTCATACTGATTTATTTTTTCAGCAATAAATTTAAAACCGGTCAGTACATCCATTGTTTCAAGTCCAAATGACCTAGCAACCGCTGCTCCCAGTTCAGATGTGACGATGGTCTTTAAAACCAGTCCATTGTTCGGAAGCGTTCCCTTTTCCTTCTTCTGAGTTAGAATATAATGAAGCAACAAAGCCCCTGTCTGATTACCTGTTAGAACGGTATATTCTCCTTGGTCATCCTTAACTGCTATTCCCAAGCGATCCGCATCTGGATCTGTCGCAATTAGAATATCGGCATCTACTCTTTTCCCTTCTTTGATAGCAAGTTCAAAGGCAGCGTGTTCCTCAGGATTTGGACTTTTCACGGTTGAAAATTCTGGATCAGGTTGTTCTTGTTCCTTCACCACAGTCACATTCGTATAGTTCATAGCCTCTAGGCCTTTTCTTACAGGGACATTAGCCGTTCCATGAAGCGGTGTAAAGACGACTTTTACATCTGTCTCATTAGGAAGATCAGGATTTTCAGATATCGTTAATAACTTTTCAAGGTAAGCTTGATCGACATCTGCCCCAATGATTTGAATGAACCCTTCGTCTTTTAGCTTTTGTTCATCCAAGACGTCAATACTTAACTCATTTTCAATTTCATTCACTCTGTCAATGACGATATCCGCTGAATTTGGCGGCAATTGTGCCCCATCTTCTCCATATACCTTGTACCCGTTATACTCTGGAGGATTGTGACTGGCTGTTATCACAATTCCTGCAAAGGCTTGCAGATAGCGTACAGCGAAACTCAAGACTGGTGTAGGACGTAATTCTTCGAAAACATATGTATGGATCCCTCTTGTGGCCAGAGTCTTAGCGGCTTCCATCGCAAACTCTGGAGATTTATGTCGACAATCGTATGCAATGACAACACCGCGTTTTTTCGCTTCTTCCCCCTTCTCCTCAATAAAGGTTGCTAAACCGGCTGATGCCTTTCTAATTGTATAAAGGTTCATTCTGTTCGTTCCGGCCCCAATTTCTCCTCTCATCCCACCGGTCCCGAATTCTAAATCTTTGTAGAAAGCCTCCTCTAGGCCAACTTCATTATTTTTCAACTGTTCTAACTCTTGTTTGAGTTCCTGATTTAAACCTTTGTATTCAAGCCATCTTTGTGCCTTTGATTTCCATTCCATTGCTATATCCTCCTGAAAAATTCATATAATTTACATTATAATATACTCTTCCAGTAAACGGAAAGCGATTTCTAAAAACAATACTGCGACATTATTAGACAAAAAAAAACGCCCACAGATTTGCAGGCGTCTAACATATGCTCCATAATTATTTGCGAGCGATTAAACCAAATAATGGTTGGCCGCTTTTGAATAAATACTAATATAATCGTTATCTACACGTAAAGCCTCCACAAACTCGCTAAATTGGAAAGGAAAATAAATTTCGAACTCCCTTAAGGTTTTTGCATTCTTCTCAAAAACTGGTGAATACTTGTCTGAAAGGTCCTGAGATTCTAAAATAGAAATGATTGTCTGTAGGCTTGTAATGACACGAAAAGCATCACCTAATGTATTAAAGTTTTCAAGCTGTTCTTTTGTTGTAAAAAGCACCTTATGCTTTTCAAATTCTTTGATGTCCTCATCAGCAAAATATAGTGGCAAGATACTACTATAAAAGTATTGAGCAAGCTCTTCCACTTTTTCTAACTGACCTGGTGTTGACGCAAATACAATCTTCAATGATAACCCACCTTTAATACCTTTTTCTCCACTTAGATAAAACTAGAATAACATAGAACCAAGTTATTATAGTGTGGTAATTATGACCATGAGTAACGGGGAAAAGCGGTCTTGCAGTGGTTATGAAATAGCGGAAAATCAATTGGAAAAACCTGTATAAAAAGGAGAAAATTTATGATAGAAACCAGAAAAAAAGGACAATGGTGTGAAATCACCGTGCCTCAACAATGGACCACTTATACGTTAGATTTTCTTTTAAGGAATGTTTGGAAAGCTCCTAAAAAATTGCTCCATTCCTTTAGAATGGAAAAGAACATACGAATCAATGGTGAGCCTCCCAACTGGAACAATCAACTAATTGCAGGGGATAAATTGCAAATAAAGCTTTTTCAGCCTGAAGAATATCAGGTATCCCCTGCATTTCAAGATGTTGAACTTTTGTATGAAGATGATCATCTGATGATTTTTAATAAACCAGCAAGGATGGATACGCATCCTAATGATCCAGATCAAAGGGATACCCTGCTAAACGCTGCCGCCTTTCATTTACAAACAAATGGTGAAAGCTTAAACCCTCGTCATATTCACAGACTTGACCGCGATACGACGGGCACGGTTCTCTTTGCCAAAAACGCCTTGGTTGGCGCCATACTGGATAGAATGCTTGAGGAACGAAGGATTAAACGTACCTACCTAGCACTGGCTGATGGTCTTTTACATAAGGAAAAAGGAACGATTAACAAACCGATTGGACGGGATCGCCACCACCCTGTTAGGAGAAGAGTATCCAACACTGGACAGCCTGCTATTACCCATTTTGAAGTAATCAAGCGCCTTCCTAAGGAAAAAAGGACTTTAATTCGCTGTTCACTGGATACTGGAAGGACGCATCAAATACGTGTTCATCTCAGCGACCTTGGTCATCCACTTACTGGTGATGTCTTATATGGGGGGAGTAACACGTATAGCCGCCAGGCACTCCATGCAGTAAAAATTGAGTTTGTTCATCCTTTTACTGGTGAAACCATACTTTGTCGTGCACCATTTCTCGATCAGCCTCCTATTTTTAGAAATATTGATCCTAATTCTATATAAAACGAAAGCGCCCTGATCAGCGGCGGCGTATGTTCTTGAGCAAATGAGATAATTGCAAAACGAAAAGAGGAGGTGTGTGGTTTATTAAACTCCGACTGGCACCAAACCGGAATAACGGAGCGCCCAAATTGGACTGTGGACTCAGAAAAAGGGTCTCATGAACTCTTCATGGCGCCCAAATTGGACTGTGGACTCAGAAAAAGGGTCTCATGAACTCTTCATGGCGCCCAAATTGGACTGTGGACACAGAAAAAGGGTCTCATGAACTCTTCATGGCGCCCAAATTGGACTATGGACACAGAAAAAGAGTCTCATGAACTCTTCATGGCGCCCAAATTGGACTGTGGACACAGAAAAAGGGTCTCATGAACTCTTCATGGCGCCCAAATTGGACTGTGGACACAGAAAAAGGCTCCATGAATTAAATTATCTCATGGAGCAAACTTTATTCCCTTAATCAGAAACCCCTATATTATTAGGCTAACACTGTTACTCTACCCAGACATCGTACCGCTCTCTCATTAGCGGAATGCCAATTTATTTAGTTTATTAATCAGTTGATTTTCGCATACTTCTGAGAATCAGGCTAGCAATAAAGACAACCGCAATCGCCCCGATTAAAGCTGGAAGAATTGCGAATCCTCCAACCATAGGACCCCATGCCCCTAAAATCGCTTGACCTAACCATGCACCAATGAAACCAGCAATAATATTTCCAATGACTCCACCTGGGATGTCTCTTCCCATGATAAGTCCCGCTAACCAACCGATAATTCCTCCAATGATTAACGACCATAGAAAACTAAACATTCAATGATCCTCCTTTGTTTATTGAAGTTATTCCGATATCAATGGTATACCTGAATGGACTTTTTACCATCTTTAAGGATGAAAGCATCCCTTATCCAAAAGTATGTGGAAGTTGAATCTAATTTACTCACTTTCATTACAGGTAATATTTGTAAATAAGTACTGTAATTTGAAAAGCGATTGCCTTCTTGTATTGGCAATCGCTTTTATCTATGTGAACGGCATTTCACCGGGATTCTATGTTTTGTGTATTGTACTTTTTGTGTTCCCGGTTCAAATTTGTCCTAAACTTTTCTTTTTAAAATTGGGCTTATCTTTTCTTTTAGGGAGAAAATATAAATAAGTTTTCTTGACTTCAGAGATTAATTTCCCCTTGAAATTTTATTAGAAAGCGAATAATATATTATTCGTGCTTTAAAAATGTTCGTATTATTGGAGGACCTTATGTTTAAACTTACTGAAAACAACACGAATGTCAAAACCGAATTATTAGCAGGTATGACTACTTTCTTTACGATGGTCTATATTGTGGTTGTAAATCCAGTTATTCTTTCCGACGCAGGCGTACCGTTTGAACAAGTATTCACGGCTACAATCATTGCCTCAGTTATTGGAACTCTTTGGATGGCATTATTTGCAAATTATCCAATTGCTATCGCTCCTGGAATGGGGCTTAATGCATACTTTGCCTATTCTGTAGTAGGAACTAATAATATTTCATATGAAACTGCTTTTGCAGCAGTTTTTATTGCTGGCTTAATCTTCGTTCTACTAAGCCTAACATCCTTCCGTGAAAAATTGATTGAGTCCATTCCAGAAACACTTAAACACGGAATCACAGCAGGAATCGGGCTCTTCATTGCCTTTATTGGGCTAAGATTGACGGGGATTATCACATCACACCCCACTAATTTAGTTGCTCTAGGTGATTTACATTCACCTGTAGCGATACTTGCCCTTGTTGGACTTGCGGTAACGTTAATCCTTATGGTCCTTAATGTAAATGGCGCTCTTTTTATTGGTATGGTTATTACAGGATTCATTGCGTACTTTACGGGACACCTCTCTTTTGAACAGGGATTTGTTTCTCTTCCAACCCTACCAGAAGGATTGATTGTCTTTAATCCTTTTTCAGCCTTAGGAGAAGTGATTTCACATGGTCTTTATGCTGTCGTCTTTTCCTTTATTCTTGTCACCATTTTTGATACAACCGGGACAATGATCGGCGTCGCCCATCAGGCTGGATTAATGAAAGGCAAAAGTCTTCCTAGAGCTAAGCAAGCCTTACTTTCAGATTCAATCGCAACAGGCATCGGGGCTATGTTTGGGACAAGTCCAACAACCGCCTATATAGAATCTTCATCTGGAGTAGCAGCTGGAGGGAGAACGGGATTGACCTCACTTACCGTAGCTGTATTATTCTTGATTGCTGCATTCTTTAGTCCACTGGTTGGAGCTGTGTCTGGATTGTCGGCGATTACCGCTCCTGCCTTAATCATTGTAGGGAGCTTAATGATGGGAAGTATTGCTGAAGTACGATGGAATGAAATGGAGGAAGCTTTCCCAGCTTTCCTGATTATTTTGAGCATGCCGTTAACATCAAGTATTGCAACAGGGATTGCACTTGGCTTTATTTCTTACCCTTTATTAAAGGTTGTTAAAGGGAAAGGACGTGAAGTTCACCCACTGCTCTATATCTTTGCTGTTTTGTTCTTTTACCAACTAGCCTTTCTACCACATTAAATCCGACAAACAACAAAAAACCGCGATCTGCGGTTTTTTTGTTTGTCGATTTCTAGTGTTTTTTTCGTAGAATTGTAAAATAATCAGAATATATGTAACTTTTTGTACAACAATAGTTGAACTCAATAAATTTTCTATTATACAATAGTATATATAGCACATGAACGGAATGGGGAAGTTTGATGGTACTGTTCAAAGACCTTTTATTTAACCTTCTTTTTATCTTGATTACATCCTTTATTATCCAATATTTATTTATGAAACGGAAAAGCATCCTGCAAAAAAATATTACTAATTGGATTATTGTTATCACTGCTGTAATTCAAATCTTCTTTTGCATTCTCTTTTCCTACACTGAGGATAATCAGATTTTCTATGATTTAAGAGTTATTCCAATCGTCCTTGTCGGTCTCTATGGTGGAATTTCTTCAAGTATAGCAATTTTCTTCCTATCCCTTTTAGTGCGGGTTCCATTTGGCGGCGTTGGAATCTGGCTTCATGTTGCCCTAATGCTCTTTATTACCCTATCCGTTTTTGTTCTATCAAAGCACTTCCGAAGATTACCGATACCACGCAAACTAAGCTTAGTCGCCGGGATTACAATTAGCTATTCTATGCTATTCTTCACTATTACGTCCCTTTTGGATATCAATCAATTAGATTTAACCCTCTCCATTGTTTATACATCATCCCTTTTGGCTGGCGTAATAATTGTTGTCTTTTTAATTGAATTAATTCTTCAAAATATTATCTTACGTAACGCTGTAGTTAAATCCGATAAAATTGAGGCCATTTCTCATCTTGCTGCAAGTGTTAGCCACGAGGTCCGTAATCCTTTAACGGTTACTAGAGGGTTTCTACAGATGTTAAAAGATCCCACCATTCCCGAAGAGAAAAGACAGTTTTACCTAGATACAGCAATCGATGAACTGGATCGTGCAGAAGTGATTCTTAAAGATTATTTAAGTTTTTCCAAGCCTCAACATCACCATGTTTCTATCTTAAATGTGAAAACAGAAATTGAAAAATCACTTGAGCTGCTATCCCCCTATGCCAATCACAACAGTGTTAAAGTTACTAAGAGTCTTGCTGAAAATCTTTATATTAATGGAGATCCAGCGAAATTTCAGCAATGTTTAATAAATATCCTAAAAAACGGGATTGAAGCAATGCCTAACGGTGGTAGTTTAACGGTTCAGGCAAAACAATCAGCAACATCCCAAAATATCCTAATTGAAATTGAGGATACCGGTATCGGAATGACCACTAGTCAGTTGGCTAAACTCGGTGAACCCTATTTTTCGACTAAACAAGAGAAAGGAACAGGCCTCGGAATGATGGTTGCCTATAAAATCCTCAAGGAAATGAATGGATATGTGGATTCCTCAAGTAAAGTCAATAAGGGTACTCGTTTCACCCTTAAATTCCCGGTTGTAAATCACCCTTATAAAAGTGGAATTTTACCCAATACTACCGTTAAAGGAATCAACTCGTAATCGTTGATTCTTTTTTTATATCGCCATTGAACATCGGAGGTGCTATGGAAAACATCAACACAGAGTTCTCACCCTTAGAGCTAGACTTTTTCGAACAACCTACCATATCACTAGCAAAATCGCTTCTTGGTTGCCAATTGGTTAAATGGACAAAAGAAGGAATAACGGCTGGCTACATTGTTGAAACAGAGGCTTATAAAGGGCCCGATGATCGAGCAGCACATAGTTTTAATCTTCGTAGGACAGCTAGAACTGAAGTTATGTACCACCGTTCAGGGCTAGCATATACCTATCAAATGCACACACATTGTCTTTTCAATGTTGTTAGTGGTGGCGAGGGGAAACCCGAGGCTGTTCTAATCAGGGCCATTCACCCCTCTGCAGGTATCGAACTCATGCAGTTAAGAAGACATTCACAACAGAGTGTGAACTTAACGAATGGCCCAGGTAAGTTTACAAAAGCGATGCACATTACCATGGAAGATTACGGCCATCTCCTAACATCATCTCCGCTTTATATAGCTGCAGGTTACAAGCCAAAGAGCATTTCCATTGGCAAAAGAATTGGTATTGATAACTCAGGAGAAGCAGTTGAATATCCTTGGCGCTTTTGGATTACGGGGAATAAATATGTTTCAAGGCACCAGAAAGCAGAGAGAATTGAAACAATAGAGTAACTACCAAACGTGACAATTTTCAGCCTTACCTTTAATTATGCTCTATTAAAGACCGGGCACGCCTGCGGAAGGTGAGTGCCTGGAGCGAAACTCAACAACTTAGTTTACCAGGGGAATCAATAAAGAAATACGGAGGGCGATGAATGAAGAAAGCCATCTTTCTAGACCGAGACGGGGTTTTAAATGAGGTATTGTCTAGTAGAGTCAAATTTGTGAATCACCCAAACGACCTTTATTTATTGGAAGGAGCTGCAGAAGCAGTTGCTGAATTAAGTAAGACTGGTTATGACATATTTGTTGTCACCAATCAAGGTGGTGTAGGACTTGGGTTTTTAAAAGAAAAGAACCTGAGGAAAATTCATGACCATTTAATAGAGGTCATCAAAGAACAAGGTGGGATTATAAAAGAGGTGAGCTATTGCCCACATAAACCGAAAGCCGGTTGTCAGTGTCGGAAACCAAATCCTGGGTTACTGCTTGAGCTCGCCCAACTCCATGATATAGACCTTGATAAAAGTGTTATGGTCGGCGATCATGAGCGAGACATTGAAGCAGGAAAAAAGGCAGGCTGCAAAACTGTTTTTATTGGGGAAGAAGAATCAGCTGCTGATCGAAAAGCCCCTTCCCTCCACGCTGCTGTTCCTGCGATATTAGAACTGCTTGACGCTGTATAAATTAAAACGCTGTTCCATGAACAGCGTTTTTACTTATACGAAAAATTCACACAACATAAAAAAATTGACCTTTACCCTGATAGCTGTTATTATCTCTATTATTATTCTAAAATAACAAGAAAATAAACAACACCTTGTATATGTTCAAGAATATGGCTTGAACGTCTCTACCATGCTTCCGTAAAATGCATGTCTACAAGGGAAAATGGCTCTTAATAACTTTGTGGACCTTTTTCCTTTGTATGCTCTGGATGCATTTTGCTCCAGGGCTTTTTTGTTTTACTAAGGCTCTTTTCTCAAACTTTGTTTCTTTTGGATACAAAATAGGATGGATTAACCTATGTTTCTCTTAAAACAGCTTTTTAATAATGAGAAAAGAGCTTACAAATTTACTATAACGTACAAAATAGCTTATCTTGCGTTAAAATCGGCTTTAAGATTTTAACATCAATCTTTGCGAAAACATCCTTTACTAAACAATACCAGGAGGTCTCCATGAAAAACTTTTTTAAGTTTGAACAACGCAATACAAGTTATCGAACAGAAACAGTGGCCGGTATTACTACGTTTCTATCAATTGCATATATCTTGGTTGTGAATCCGATGATTCTTAGCCAAGCTGGGATGGATAAAGGAGCTGTCTTTACAGCTACTGCTCTGTCTGCGATTATTGGTTCTTTGCTCATTGGTTTACTAGCGAACTTCCCCGTTGGTATTGCACCAAGCATGGGCTTGAATTCCTTTTTCACTTTCAGTGTATGTATTGGAATGGGTGTGAAATGGGAAATTGCCCTTACAGGTGTTTTTATTGCAGGGATCTTATTTATGATCCTTAGTCTCTTAAAAATAAGAGAGAAAATTATTAATGTTATTCCTCAAGATTTAAAATATGCGATTGCCTCGGGGATCGGTTTCTTCGTTGCATTCATTGGATTGAAAAATGCTGGAATCGTTATACAAAGTGACGCTACCTTTGTGACAATTGGCAATTTAACATCACCAGGTACCCTCTTAGCGCTTTTTGGTTTCGTCCTAGCAGTCATCTTGATGGTCCGCGGAGTTTCTGGTGGAATCTTCTATTCTATGGTTATCACTACAATTGTCGGAATTCTCTTTGGCCAGATTGCTAGACCAGAGTCGATAATTGGCGAGATTCCTAGTTTAGCTCCAACATTCGGAGTAGTTTTTACACATATTGGTGATATCTTTTCCTTAGAAATATTGGCCGTTATTTTCACCTTCCTTTTTGTAGCCTTTTTTGATACAGCTGGTGCACTGATTGCCATCGCTAGTCAGGCAGGTCTAATGAAAAACAATGAGATACCTAATTCGGGCCGTGCACTCTTGGCAGATGCAACTGCCGCTGTAGCAGGAAGTGTGATGGGAACATCCACAACAGCCTGTGTGGTCGAATCCTCAGCTGGAATTTCTGTTGGCGGACGCACTGGATTTACATCGGTAATCATTGCTGGTTGTTTTGCCATCGCATTGTTTTTCGCCCCACTGCTATCGATTGTCACACCAGAAGTAACAGCTCCGGCATTGATTATTGTTGGAGCCTTAATGGCAAGCGAGATGAGAAAAATAAATTGGAGCAACCTTACTGTGGTCCTCTCGGCATTTATTACCATTATTATGATGCCTCTTACCTATAGCATCGCAACAGGCATCGCTATGGCCTTTATTTTGTATCCCATTAGTATGGTTTCCTCCGGTAAATGGAAAGAAGTCCATCCGATTATTTATATATTGGGAGTTATGTTTATCGGCTATTTCATCTTTCTTTAACAGCTACATGACTAATTGCATATCACACACAAAAATCCCGCCAACAGAATTGGCGGGATTTTCAATTATTTATTTATCCAAGCAAATCCAATTGTTCCTTGTCCGGTATGGGTACCTGGAACCGGGCTGAACATTGTCGTAGTGAAGCGAATTGCTGGGTACTTCTTTTGTAATTCTGCACGCCATTCTTCAGCGGTTTCTTGAATATTGGCATGGATGATACTTGCTTCCTCTACTAGATGGGAAGCTTCTTCAAAAATTTTAAAGAGTCTCTCCTTAACTTTCTTTTCCGTTCTAATTTTATCAAATAGAACTACCTTTCCATCATCAAACTGCACGATTAACTTAAGCTTAATTAGGCTACCGATAAATACTTGTGTAGTAGAGAGTCGGCCACCTTTATGAAGCTGTTCTAAGCTTCCTGGAGCCATAATAAGTCTGGCCTTATCCGGAAGGGTTCTAAGGTAAGCAACTATCTCAGAGTAAGACTTACCCTGTTTTTGCATTTCTACGCCATCATAGATCATTTTTCCCAGTGGGTATGAACCAATCTTAGAATCAATAACATCAACTTGATATTCAACTATACTAGAAGCTGCCACCGAGGCTTGGTACGTTCCTGTGAGCGAGCTTGAAGCGTGGATGGCAATCGCATGCTTGTACTTTTCTTTTAACTCCTTATATAGCTCAACAAATTCACCAATCGCCGGTTGGGATGTCTTGGGAAGTACCTTAGAAGATGCTAGCTTTTGATAAAAATCCTCTGCAGTTATGTCCACACCTTCAAGATATGATTCATCCCCAAAGCTAATGCTCAATGGGACCACGTATACATGGTTATTTTTAATAAATTCTTCCGGTAATGATGCTGTACTGTCTGTCACCCAGGCAATTTCGTGTTTGTGTATCATAGTGCCTCCTATTTTAACATTAAAAGCTTATACTCATTTATCACAATAATAATATTATAAACTTAACTAACCAAATTTCTTCAGGTATCCCCATTCTATATGATAAAGTCACATAAAAGCTATGCGTATTTACACTAATTCCAAAATGTTTATGAATTTTTATACTTTCTCTCTAAAGTTATTCTTTCCTCTTGGTACCTTTTGTATAATATGAGAAAATATTGATTAGTCTATTAGACACGGATAATTTTGATTTTTGATGTACAAAGCGAGGAGGAAGCCCCCCTCGCTTTTTTATTTGCACCTATTTATATAACTTGCCTTTAGCACCTAGTGCTAAAAATCACATCTATTTTTAAAATTTCATGATAAACTTCAAAAGAATATTTACACTATAAACATAAGAAATGGGTGAGATAATTGAATTTTCCACAATTAAAAATTGGCCATATGATAACAGACTATCCAATTATACAGGGTGGTATGGGAGTCGGAATTTCACTTAGTAAGCTTGCTTCGGCTGTTGCGAATGCAGGAGGAATCGGCATTATTTCTGGAACAGGAATTTCTGTTTCAGAATTGCGAAATCAAATTAGACAAGCTAAAAAACTTATCAAAGGTTCTGGTTACATTGGTGTTAATGTATTGTTCGCAATGAATGACTTCGCTGAAAAAATGAAAGCAGCCCTCGAAGAAAAAGTTGATTTTATTATCTCAGGTGCAGGAATTTCAAGGGATATGTATGCATGGGGGAAACAGGCTGGGATTCCAGTCCTTTCGATCGTCTCTTCTGCAAAACTAGCGAGAATTTCTGAGCGCCTTGGGGCAGCAGCAGTTGTTGTTGAGGGATTTGAAGCAGGTGGACATCTGGGAACAGACCGGCCATTATTCGACATCTTGCCTGAAGTGGTGGAAACAGTTAAAATTCCTGTGATCGCTGCTGGAGGTATTTTAACTGGTGCGGATATTGCAAAAGCAATTGGAATGGGAGCAGCAGGAGTTCAAATGGGGACTAGATTTGTAGCAAGTGAAGAATGTGACGCCCCCCTCACATTTAAACAGAAATATGTTGACGCAAATGAAGAGGATTTAAAATTAATCAAGACCACAGTAGGTTTAAGTGGGCGAGCTATTTCCAACCGTTTTACCGACTTACTATTAACCTCTGACAAACTAAGAATCACTAAGTGTCAGGATTGCTTAAAAAACTGCTCCTACCGTTTTTGTACTCTCGATTCGTTGCTCACCTCCATGAATGGGGATGTCGATAACGGACTTGTCTTTGCCGGTGCACGGGTGAGTGAAATTAAAGAAATTCTGTCAGTGAAGCAAATATTTAAAAACCTTAGCCATGAATATGCTTTGGCGACAAGCTAAAGAATCCTAAGGAAGAAGACAACTCTATTGGAATACAAGTTGTCTTCTTCCTCTTATTTTAATGGAATTGTGTATTCCCTATCACGAGTCTTTTCAACTGAATAAACTTTTTCTGCATAATAAACTTCCTGTTCACCTAATAAACATACGGTCGAACTTCTAGTTCCATACCCTTCACTTTTTATAAAAAGTGGTGAAAGTATCCGTTCCAAATGTAATCCGACTCCTGTATTTGGTAGCAAACCATCTGGTGCAGGATCTGAATTCTTTAATAACGCAAAAAGATTTTCAACCAACTCAGACTTTCCCTTGGTTACATCCACATGACCATTTATTACTTTTTCCAGTCCTGCTTTCCCTTTGTTAACTTTTGGCCAATCGCTGTCTAATAGATGATTACTTAGACCATAAACCCCAGGTTGTACTGTTACTATTTGTTTCCCTTTGTTTGAGTAGTAAAATAGCTCCTCTGCACTTCCAGTTAATAGATTATAACCAGGATAGATTCTATCATGAGTAGACACTTTTTCAACATAGCTTTTAGGAGGTTCATTTCCTTTAAGAAATTCTGAAACCAACTCTCCTCGAGAGCGCTTTCCTTCTGTGACTTCCAAAGGGTCTCGATAGTTGGTGAGAGCTGCAAATCGCCCTGATGTTGTAACCCCCATCCATGTACCCATTTTTTCCATATCTCGACCAGCAAGTACATGCGGTGCATCCTCCCAAAAATCGACGCCCGCTGTTGGCCGAGCATAGGACTCATCACGATTAGCTGCAACAATCAGCTTGTAAACTGGATGTGCGTCAAAAGCAAAGAGAATTAAACACATTTGGCATCCCTGCTTCCTTTTAATTTCTTCTCCCACTATTTTATCGCAGTGAATAGACAAGTACCATGTATTGGTTTCACCATTTTGACACTCATGAACTTTTTATTTCTATCATTTTTGACCCTAGTTAGTGGTATCCTATAGTAAATACAATCTAAAAACCCAATCATTATATATCGCTTTATTCTATGGAGGTCAACAAGTGGATTTACACCAGTTATATATTTTTACTAAAGTAGTTGAAAATAAAAGCTTTTCCAAGGCAGCCGAGGAGGTTTTTCTTAGCCAATCCACTGTAAGCTCACATATTGGTGCATTGGAGAAGAGTTTAAGTGTTAAACTCTTTGACCGAGTGGGACGAGAAAGTGTGTTAACCCCACATGGAGAGAGACTTTATCATTGGGCACAGCAATTACTCTTGATGAAGGACCAAGCCCTGCTAGACTTGAGCGATGGATTGACAGAACTTAGGGGTGTAATCCGAATGGCGGCTAGTTCTGTTCCAGGACAATTCTTAGTTCCTCAAATGATAAAGCAGTTTAGAAAAGACTATCCTTCAGTCACCTTCCATATACAGGAGGCCTCATCGAAAGTCACAGCAGAAAAGGTCCTAAACGGGAGTGTAGATCTTGGAATTCTTGGTGAAAAATATGAAGATGAAAGACTTCAATATACCCCTTTGCTAAAGGAACACCTTGTTCTTATTACTGCAAATGACATAAATATTTCAAGTCCAGTTACCATCCAAGACCTAGTAAACTTTCCTTTTATAATGAGAAATTCAGACTCGGGAACCAATGCTCTTCTAGAAAGAATCCTAAAGAAAAATAATATTCCAAAGGAACAGTTAAATATTATTGCCTATACCGACTCAGGACAGAGCTTAATACAATTTGTGAAGCAGGGAATTGGGATTGCGATTATCTCAGAAATTGCTGCAAATGAATATAGTTCAAATCAACTGATTAAAAAACATACGATAAAAGACTTTGATGAAGAACGATATTTCTATCTTGTTTACAATAAAAACAAAACCTTAGCATTGGTATCAAAATTGTTTATAACGAATGCGAAGGAGCTTATATTCTCCCCATGAGTAAGCCAAAAAATTTGATTAACTCGGTTGTTGATATATAATCAAAGGCAGGTCCACTAATGTAATCAATATAGAAAGGGGAAATCTTATGATGAAAAATTATATTTCTGGTTGGATGAGCCACCGAAAAGCACTACTTGAATTAATCAATACTATCGACAGTGATAATCTACAATACAAGCCTTGGGATGGGGCAATGACGTTCTCTGAGCTTGTATTGCATATTTCTACCTCAACAGGCATGTTTGCCAACACAGTCAAACAAGGTGAGTTTGTACCACCAACAGCACCGAAGACACCAGAAACGATTGAAGAACTCAAACAATTGGTACAATCTGAAACCGACCTGACAAAAGGCATTTTAGAATCCATCACAGAAGAACAGTTAAACCAACTTGTTGAATTTAGTGGAATGAAGATGCCAGGGATGGCTATGCTTGAGACCGCAAAAGATCATGAAATCCATCATAAAGGGCAATTGTTTACCTATGCTCGATTAATGGGAATTGAGAACCTTCCTTTCTTTGTTAGCCGTTAGTTCATTTGTTATGAATGGGAAACAGTTGCATATAGGTTGAAAAACCGGTAAGACTTCCTTACCGGTTTTTTTGTGGATTCTTCCGCCCATTCAATATTCTAAATACTATCTAATTATCTTTAACTCTACGATTAACACTTCCTTAAAAATTGACAGTTTTAAGCTTTGAGAGCTTTTCGACACATAATCTCTACATTTTTTGACAATTTACTCTGCTAAACTGATAAAAAGGAGGTTATTGAGAAATGAAAAGATTGACGATATATTTTATTGCTTTTATTCTATTGAGTGGATGTACAAGCGGAGATGAAACACAAGAAAAGAGCGCTACAAGTGAAGATTTTATACCCGTAACGTCCGAAGAGGAAACGACCACAAATGGTATAGAATACGAAAACGTTAACTCTGAGGAGGCACAGGAATTGATTGCTAATGGAGAAGTGTCCATTATAGATGTTCGGAGTATTGAGGCCTATTCTAAGACACATATTCCAAATGCAAAGCATTTACCATTTGACGAACTAGAAGCAAGACAGTCTGAATTACATAAAAATGAAGCCTATCTAATTGTATGCGTGGCCGGTAAAACTTCTGAAAAGGCTAGTACGCTCCTTGCCGAAAATGGATATACAAATATTTATAATTTAAGCGGTGGTATGGATCAATGGACGGGTGAAGTAACGGTTAAGTAGAGATATATTCCCTCTAGGTGGAACATACCCGCCATAATTGTTACTGTTGAAGTTATTTATTCCCGCTAGGGGGAATAAAAAGTGTTTTAAGGGCAATTTCACACTAATATATTCCCACTACGGGGAATATTTACTAACTTTATTCTCCCCTACAGGGAATAAAACAGCAGCCAAAGTATTAGTATTTTTTGCTGTTTTGTCTCCACAGTGCACTTAAACTTATACAAAATTAAATAAAAATGACCTTATTCGGATAAAGAACAAAAAAGAACAGCCTTTTATCAGCTGTTCTGTCATTTTGCCTGGCAACGTCCTACTCTCACAGGGGGAAACCCCCAACTACCATCGGCGCTGAGAAGCTTAACTTCCGTGTTCGGCATGGGAACGGGTGTGACCTTCTCGCTATCGCCACCAGACTATTTAATTAAAGGGTAGATATTTTGCTGACGCAAAATCTTTGTTCCCTCAAAACTAGATAATGTGTAAGAAGTAAAAGTAACACGATTTGTATCAATAATTGGTTAAGTCCTCGATCGATTAGTATCAGTCAGCTCCACACGTCACCGCGCTTCCACCTCTGACCTATCAACCTGATCATCTTTCAGGGATCTTACTAGCTTGACGCTATGGGAAATCTCATCTTGAGGGGGGCTTCATGCTTAGATGCTTTCAGCACTTATCCCGTCCGCACATAGCTACCCAGCGATGCCTTTGGCAAGACAACTGGTACACCAGCGGTGCGTCCATCCCGGTCCTCTCGTACTAAGGACAGCTCCTCTCAAATTTCCTGCGCCCACGACGGATAGGGACCGAACTGTCTCACGACGTTCTGAACCCAGCTCGCGTACCGCTTTAATGGGCGAACAGCCCAACCCTTGGGACCGACTACAGCCCCAGGATGCGATGAGCCGACATCGAGGTGCCAAACCTCCCCGTCGATGTGGACTCTTGGGGGAGATAAGCCTGTTATCCCCGGGGTAGCTTTTATCCGTTGAGCGATGGCCCTTCCATGCGGAACCACCGGATCACTAAGCCCGACTTTCGTCCCTGCTCGACTTGTAGGTCTCGCAGTCAAGCTCCCTTGTGCCTTTACACTCTGCGAATGATTTCCAACCATTCTGAGGGAACCTTTGGGCGCCTCCGTTACATTTTAGGAGGCGACCGCCCCAGTCAAACTGCCCACCTGACACTGTCTCCCACCCCGATCAGGGGTGCGGGTTAGAATTTCAATACAGCCAGGGTAGTATCCCACCGACGCCTCCACCGAAGCTGGCGCTCCGGCTTCCAAGGCTCCTACCTATCCTGTACAAGCTGTACCAAAATTCAATATCAGGCTGCAGTAAAGCTCCACGGGGTCTTTCCGTCCTGTCGCGGGTAACCTGCATCTTCACAGGTACTATAATTTCACCGAGTCTCTCGTTGAGACAGTGCCCAGATCGTTACGCCTTTCGTGCGGGTCGGAACTTACCCGACAAGGAATTTCGCTACCTTAGGACCGTTATAGTTACGGCCGCCGTTTACTGGGGCTTCGATTCAAAGCTTCGCGTGAGCTAACCTCTCCTCTTAACCTTCCAGCACCGGGCAGGCGTCAGCCCCTATACTTCGCCTTGCGGCTTCGCAGAGACCTGTGTTTTTGCTAAACAGTCGCCTGGGCCTATTCACTGCGGCTTTTCAAGGCTTTAACACCCTAAAAAGCACCCCTTCTCCCGAAGTTACGGGGTCATTTTGCCGAGTTCCTTAACGAGAGTTCTCTCGCTCACCTTAGGATTCTCTCCTCGCCTACCTGTGTCGGTTTGCGGTACGGGCACCTTTTATCTCGCTAGAGGCTTTTCTTGGCAGTGTGGAATCAGGAACTTCGGTACTATATTTCCCTCGCTATCACAGCTCAGCCTTCGCGGTAACGGGATTTGCCTCGTTACCAGCCTAACTGCTTAGACGCACATATCCAGCAGTGCGCTTACCCTATCCTCCTGCGTCCCCCCATTGCTCAAACGATAAAGAGGTGGTACAGGAATATCAACCTGTTGTCCATCGCCTACGCCTTTCGGCCTCGGCTTAGGTCCCGACTAACCCTGAGAGGACGAGCCTTCCTCAGGAAACCTTAGGCATACGGTGGATGGGATTCTCACCCATCTTTCGCTACTCATACCGGCATTCTCACTTCTAAGCGCTCCACCAGTCCTTACGGTCTAGCTTCAACGCCCTTAGAACGCTCTCCTACCGCGGACATCGTAAGATGTCCACCCACAGCTTCGGTGATACGTTTAGCCCCGGTACATTTTCGGCGCAGAGTCACTCGACCAGTGAGCTATTACGCACTCTTTAAATGGTGGCTGCTTCTAAGCCAACATCCTGGTTGTCTAAGCAACTCCACATCCTTTTCCACTTAACGTATACTTTGGGACCTTAGCTGGTGGTCTGGGCTGTTTCCCTCTTGACTACGGATCTTATCACTCGCAGTCTGACTCCCACGGATAAGTCATTGGCATTCGGAGTTTGTCTGAATTCGGTAACCCGATGAGGGCCCCTAGTCCAAACAGTGCTCTACCTCCAAGACTCTCACTTCGTGAGGCTAGCCCTAAAGCTATTTCGGAGAGAACCAGCTATCTCCAGGTTCGATTGGAATTTCTCCGCTACCCACACCTCATCCCCGCACTTTTCAACGTGCGTGGGTTCGGGCCTCCAGTAGGTGTTACCCTACCTTCACCCTGGACATGGGTAGATCACCTGGTTTCGGGTCTACAACCACATACTTATTCGCCCTATTCAGACTCGCTTTCGCTGCGGCTCCGTCTTCTCGACTTAACCTTGCATGTAATCGTAACTCGCCGGTTCATTCTACAAAAGGCACGCCATCACTCATTAATGAGCTCTGACTACTTGTAGGCACACGGTTTCAGGATCTCTTTCACTCCCCTTCCGGGGTGCTTTTCACCTTTCCCTCACGGTACTGGTTCACTATCGGTCACTAGGGAGTATTTAGCCTTGGGAGATGGTCCTCCCAGCTTCCGACGGGATTTCACGTGTCCCGCCGTACTCAGGATCCACTCAGGAGGGAACGAAGTTTCAACTACAGGGTTTTTACCTTCTCTGACGGGCCTTTCCAGACCACTTCATTTACCCCGTTCCTTTGTAACTCCATGTTGAGTGTCCTACAACCCCAGAAGGCAAGCCTTCTGGTTTGGGCTAATCCCGTTTCGCTCGCCGCTACTCAGGGAATCGCATTTGCTTTCTCTTCCTCCGGGTACTTAGATGTTTCAGTTCCCCGGGTCTGCCTTCAATACCCTATGTATTCAGGTAAAGATACTGTTCCATTACGAACAGTGGGTTTCCCCATTCGGAAATCTCCGGATCAAAGCTTACTTACAGCTCCCCGAAGCATATCGGTGTTAGTCCCGTCCTTCATCGGCTCCTAGTGCCAAGGCATCCACCGTGCGCCCTTTCTAACTTAACCTATGGACGAATTTATTCGTCTCTATAAGACAATCATGTCTTTGGTTTCTCTTTTTATTAAAAGAGAGAAAAATTAAAAAAGCGATACAAATGTGTGTTTTACTTTTGCCTTCTTACTTACGATTATCTAGTTTTCAAGGAACAAATTAAAAAGCTTTGAGAGAATTGCACTCTCAAAACTAAACAAACAAGCAGTCAAACATTACGAATCGAAAGATTCGCATTCCGAATGCCCTTACGGCATTATCCTTAGAAAGGAGGTGATCCAGCCGCACCTTCCGATACGGCTACCTTGTTACGACTTCACCCCAATCATCTGTCCCACCTTAGGCGGCTGGCCCCTAAAAGGTTACCCCACCGACTTCGGGTGTTACAAACTCTCGTGGTGTGACGGGCGGTGTGTACAAGGCCCGGGAACGTATTCACCGCGGCATGCTGATCCGCGATTACTAGCGATTCCGGCTTCATGCAGGCGAGTTGCAGCCTGCAATCCGAACTGAGAATAGATTTATGGGATTTGCTTGACCTCGCGGCTTCGCTGCCCTTTGTTCTATCCATTGTAGCACGTGTGTAGCCCAGGTCATAAGGGGCATGATGATTTGACGTCATCCCCACCTTCCTCCGGTTTGTCACCGGCAGTCTCCTTAGAGTGCCCAACTGAATGCTGGCAACTAAGGACAAGGGTTGCGCTCGTTGCGGGACTTAACCCAACATCTCACGACACGAGCTGACGACAACCATGCACCACCTGTCACTCTGTCCCCCGAAGGGGAACGCTCTGTCTCCAGAGTTGTCAGAGGATGTCAAGACCTGGTAAGGTTCTTCGCGTTGCTTCGAATTAAACCACATGCTCCACCGCTTGTGCGGGCCCCCGTCAATTCCTTTGAGTTTCAGCCTTGCGGCCGTACTCCCCAGGCGGAGTGCTTAATGCGTTTGCTGCAGCACTAAAGGGCGGAAACCCTCTAACACTTAGCACTCATCGTTTACGGCGTGGACTACCAGGGTATCTAATCCTGTTCGCTCCCCACGCTTTCGCGCCTCAGCGTCAGTTACAGACCAGAGAGTCGCCTTCGCCACTGGTGTTCCTCCACATCTCTACGCATTTCACCGCTACACGTGGAATTCCACTCTCCTCTTCTGCACTCAAGTCCCCCAGTTTCCAATGACCCTCCACGGTTGAGCCGTGGGCTTTCACATCAGACTTAAAGGACCGCCTGCGCGCGCTTTACGCCCAATAATTCCGGACAACGCTTGCCACCTACGTATTACCGCGGCTGCTGGCACGTAGTTAGCCGTGGCTTTCTGGTTAGGTACCGTCAAGGTACCGGCAGTTACTCCGATACTTGTTCTTCCCTAACAACAGAGCTTTACGACCCGAAGGCCTTCATCACTCACGCGGCGTTGCTCCGTCAGACTTTCGTCCATTGCGGAAGATTCCCTACTGCTGCCTCCCGTAGGAGTCTGGGCCGTGTCTCAGTCCCAGTGTGGCCGATCACCCTCTCAGGTCGGCTACGCATCGTGGCCTTGGTGAGCCGTTACCTCACCAACTAGCTAATGCGCCGCGGGCCCATCTGTAAGTGACAGCCGAAACCGTCTTTCAGCACTCCCTCATGAGAGGAAATGAATTATCCGGTATTAGCCCCGGTTTCCCGGAGTTATCCCAGTCTTACAGGCAGGTTGCCCACGTGTTACTCACCCGTCCGCCGCTAACTTTTAAAAGCAAGCTTTTAAAAGTTCGCTCGACTTGCATGTATTAGGCACGCCGCCAGCGTTCGTCCTGAGCCAGGATCAAACTCTCCAATAAAATGTAGAGTGATTAGCTCATAAAATAAAACGTTGGCTCATGAACTTCTATAATAGAAGACATGATAAATATTGTTTGTTGACGCTTGTTTGTTTAGTTTTCAAAGAACAATCTCGGCCTCTCTGTTTCATGAGAAGCAACTTTTATATAATAGCATGTTCATAAGAGTAAAGTCAACTTCTTTTTTATCATCTTTCCAAAAAAGAAATGGGCTGTTTCTTAGGCAACTTCTATATAATAAATCATCTCAACTGCAAAGTCAATGACTGTTTTACATCATTTTTAACTAAGCAGCTAAGTTAATATATCACTTCATTCATTAAAGAGCAACGTTAAATTAATGCTATTCCTCAATATATCCCTCTTATAAAGATCTCTCTTATTACTATTACACTATTACAAATGTTAATATTAGTTTAGAAAGGGGTATTAGATGAACAAACGCAACCTCTTGATTCTTTTTACTATTATATTCATGTCTGTAATCAGTGGGTGCTCGCAGGAGCTTGTAGACAGAAATACGGATTCAGTTAAACATGAAGAATCAAGTGACCTAAACAATAATAATGATCCAGCCAAGCAAAATGAAGATCTTCGTCGTGACTCAACTACAAATAATGAGGAAAAAGTGACAGATAACCTCCCCGAGCTTAAAGTACACTATATTGATGTAGGACAGGCTGATTCAACACTGGTCCAGTTCTCCAATGATGGTGAAGATTTTTCGATTCTTATTGATGCCGGTAACTGGAACAGGAATGATGTTGTAAATTACCTTACTTCACAGAGCATATCACAAATTGATATAGCGATTGGTACACACCCAGACGCTGACCATATCGGACAACTAGACAAAATACTAAGCTCATTTGCTGTTGAAGAAGTCTGGTTATCTGGAAACACAAGCAATTCTCAAACCTTCCAAAGGTTAATAAGTGCCATCGATACTTATGATATCAATTATTATGAACCCAGGATGGGCGACGAATTTGAAATTGGCCCACTACAAATTGATGTGTTATACCCTAGAACCATATCTGAAAATGATAATGATGAATCGATTTCCTTGAAAGTAACGTATGGGGAAGTTCGGTTTATCTTTACGGGAGATGCTAGTACAAGCGATGAGTTAAAGATGCTTCAAAGTGGTTTAGATATGGATGCAGATATCCTTCAGCTCGGACATCATGGCTCGTCTACCTCGACACATCCAACCTTCCTAAGTGAGGTGAGTCCGTCTGTGGCTATATATAGCGCTGGGGTAGACAATAGCTACGGGCATCCTCATGAAGAAGTGGTGAATCGCATCAAGAGTTCCAATATTAATCTTTATGGGACTAATGTTCATGGAACCATTATTGTTTCAACAGATGGAAAAGACTATAAAGTACTAACAAAGAAAGACGGCACAATTTCTCCCATTTCAAACAACAAATTAGATACTACCGATGGCTCTAGCGTCGCCCCAGAATCAAGTAAAACACCAGAAATTTCAAACAACAGTTGTATCGATGTAAACTCTGCCTCCCCCGAGCAGCTTCAAGAAATTATTCATATCGGGCCGGCACGTGCTGAAGAATTAATCAAGTTAAGACCATTTCAAACTATTGATGATTTATCAAGAATCAATGGGATAGGTCCAGCAAGGGTACAAGATATTAAGAATCAAAAACTTGCTTGTATTGGAGGCTAAATGATGAAGGGTTATCTTGATCGAATTGAAGAGAATAAATTTGCAGTGATATTAGTTGATGAGATTAATAAGGAATTCATTGTTCCTAAGGAGCAATTACCTGAAGGAAGCACTGAAAATTCGTATTTTGACCTTACAATCGAAAATGATAAGATTTCCTCAATAAAATTAAACTCACAAAAGACTTATTCCGAGAAACACAAGGTTGAAGACCTGATGGGAAAGCTTCGTGCAAATAGTAATGGAAGTAAATTTAAGAAAAAATAATTATATATGGCATCCTAAACAAAAACGACAGGAACATTACTAAAGGGTTCGGATTTCGAATACAAAAACTAAATTAGCATACCAATTAGCAGTCCTATTCGCAACTGAATTAGACTGCTTCTTTTTTGTTGATATATATGGGGTTTAATAAAATAAACGGTAAATCCGCCTTGAATTTCGAACCCCTTTTAACATGGTGTCATAAGTTTTTGTCGGCATGAAAATTCGCATGCTAATTGTTAGACCAATTGGTGTGTCACAAATGATATTAACTAGCAGAGGGTGGGTGTTGATGTCTGAGAGGCAGATACATGAAGCAAATATTCTTTCTTATCCTTAATTGAGTAACCACTGATTGTTTAAATAAGGGGAGTTTTTCCCGTTAACCTGCAGAATAGGGCTCGGTTCGGGGGATATAAGGGGAGTTTTTCCCGTTAAGGCAAAGTAAAATGGTCCCTTTTCATGTTTTTCGAGTAAATAGCGGGAATCTTTCCCTCTATTTCATCTATTTTTCGTGCTATTTCCAAAATAAGAGGAATTTCTCCCCTTATTTTAATAGCTTATCGCCTGGCAATTCTTGAAGATTTGGAAATCGATGAACCGGTGCTTATTTGGGATAAAAAATGCTTGGAGCATTTAATTTGTCTCCAAGCATTTTTCTTTGCTGATTTACTTGCCAAATTGCTTTTTAATTCTAGTGCGAATTACGATTCGAAAAGCAATGTTAATTCATATTTTGTACTTCAAAACAGAACCCGTTAGAACATTACCTGTCGTTTTTGTTTGATCATTTCTTATCTTCCCTCCCTTTTGACGTTCACCCGGCAAGTTTAGCTGATTTTACCTCTAATAAAAAATCCATTGCTATACGATTGAATTCTTCAACTTTTTCAACCTTGCCTACATGTCCTGCTCTTTTTATCATGTAAATCCTCGAGTTGGGGATTAATTTATGCATTTGTTTTTGACAATAAGTCGGTAAAATCTTATCTTTTTGACAGGCTATCACCAACGTTGGAACGGAAATCTCTTTTAATGTTTCTCGATAATCAATTTTAAGACAGGCCTTCCAAGCAGGATAAAAACCATCTAGATGTTCCGACCAGAGTGGCATGACTTTTTGAACCATTTCTTCACTATGATTATGCAAACAACTTAAAGTCGCTTTGGGTTTATATTGTTCAAGGGTCATATTTTTATATCGCTTGTCGTTTAATAAAATCATTACCCTTTTAAGCCACTTGGGAACATAAGATACAGAACTAGCAAGGATAAAAGACTTTACTATTTTCGGACGGATTTTATAGATTTCTTGTGAAATAATTCCCCCCATTGATAATCCACAAATATGTGCTTCTTTTATCCCTAAATGATCTAATAATGCAACTACATCTCTTGCAAAGGCGTTAATAGTAATTTCTTTTCCTTCTGGGCATTTGCTTTTACCAAAACCTCGTAAATCAGGAATAATTAAATCGAAATGCTCGGCAAACGTGTGTTGAAACTTCCATCCTTCTTTCCGCTCTCCCAAACCATGAATGAGTATAAGTGGTTCACCACTTCCTAATCGATCATAGTGGAGATTCACCCCATTT
The DNA here is from genome assembly GCF_044803185.1 of Mesobacillus maritimus. Taxonomy (GTDB): domain Bacteria; phylum Bacillota; class Bacilli; order Bacillales; family Cytobacillaceae; genus Mesobacillus_B; species Mesobacillus_B maritimus_B. The sequence continues at coordinate 611,446 of NZ_CP085225.1, read as the reverse complement.
ACTAGTGCATGGTACATATGAAACCCTCCTCCTAGTTATAGATACCTATTATTACCATATAATATAAGATAGTAGATTCCTAGCCTAATATTCATACCATCTTCTACACTAGAAATCTCCTCTAAAATGAAATAGGAGTCTGGAGTAATTGAAAATTGCTATAGACTCAAAAAATACATTTTAATTCGTTTGAATATTCTGTTATCATTGTAATGTGTTCAATTGAAAGCGATTTCACGTTTTGTGCAAGGATTTGTAATTTTTAATGGTGGTGGTGATTAAATGTTTACACGGCATTTTGAATTTTGGCCAAAGCGTTTATCAAAATCTTTACCTATACCCGAAACAACGATTTATGACAACCTAGAAACAACAGTGAAACGGTATCCGAATAAGACAGCGATTGTCTTTTACGGGACTGAAATCACCTATAAACAACTTTATACAGAAGTAAATAAACTTGCTGGATACTTACAGCATGAGCTTGGTGTTTCCAAAGGCGATCGTGTTGTGCTTTATATGCAAAATTCACCTCAGTTTATTATTGCCTTTTATGCGATTTTACGTGTAGATGCAGTAGTTGTCCCAATTAATCCAATGAATGTAAAAGAGGAAGTTGCCTTTTATTTAGAAGATTGTGATGCAAAAGTGGCAATCGCTGGGCAAGAGTTGGTTCCTGAAATTGAACCATGTATTGGGATCACCCCTCTTCAGCATCTAATTGTAGCTGCCTATTCGGACTATGCCCAAAAAGAAATAGATTTCGAGGTTCCTCCTGTTGTCGCTGCTGCTAAACAAACCTTTGCCTCCAGTACCATTATTGATTGGAATAAGGCTCTATTTGCTACCAAGCCTGCAGGACCAAGCCAGGCCGAAAGTAATGATTTATGTTGCTTACCGTATACCTCTGGAACAACCGGAAAACCAAAAGGATGTATTCATACACATAAAACCTTACAGGCGACCCTTTTAGGAGGAATTGTATGGGCACATTCCTCACCAGCTGATATTGGTCTCTCCACACTGCCTCTTTTCCATGTTACCGGGATGCAACATAACATGAATGGACCGATTTACTTGGGTGCAACAATGGTTGTGATGACACGCTGGGACCGGAATGTTGCCTTAAAATTAATCGAAAAATACCGCATTACAAGATGGACGAATATTTCGACCATGGTAGTGGATTTCTTAGCGAACCCTAATCTAAAAAAGGATGCAGTTGAATCACTTAAAATGATTGGCGGCGGCGGAGCCCCTCTTCCTGAGGCAGTTGGCGAAAAACTCTATGAACTGACAGGACTTCGTTATGTAGAAGGTTATGGATTGACAGAAACCATGTCGCAAATACACCAAAACCCTCTCCATCGCCCGAAGTTACAGTGCCTAGGGATGCCCCAGTTTGATGTAGACGCTAGAGTTGTTGACCCCGTTACACTAAAAGAACTAGGACCACATGAAGAAGGCGAAATTATTGTTACCGGAGAGCAGGTATTCAAGGGATACTGGAATCGACCTGAGGAGACTAAAAATGCTTTTGTCACTTTTGAAGGTAAGGAATTTTTTAGAACTGGCGACATTGCTCGTTATGACGAGGAAGGCTATTTCTTCTTAGTTGATCGGGTTAAACGAATGATCAATGCCTCTGGGTTTAAAGTATGGCCAGCCGAGGTAGAAATGACCTTATATAAACATCCCTCTGTTCAGAGCGCATGTGTAATTGGCGCGCCTGACCCTAGACGTGGGGAGACTGTTAAAGCATTTATCGTCCTTAATGATAGTGGACGAGGAACAACCGAGGACGAAATTATTGCTTGGTCAAAAGAGCATATGGCCGCTTATAAGGTGCCAAAGATTATTCAATTTCTTGACGCACTTCCAATGTCAGGAAGCGGAAAAATTCTTTGGAGAAAACTTCAAGAGCAGGAAGAACAGAAAGTGAAAGGTTAAATCATCATTAAGAAGTGAGATATAACCTTCTCAGAGAGAATGAACAGGAGATTTTAGCTTTACATTTATGTCTTAACCTACTAAAATTCCAAAACCTCAAATTGAAAGGGGCTTTTTTCATGACCATCATTCAATCTGTAACAGGACCAGTACATTCTTCTGAACTAGGTTTGACACTAATTCACGAGCATATGCGTGTTCGCTCTGAGTCTGTATTTGTTCAATTCCCTCATTTGTATGATGAAGAGAAAGAGCTTGCTAAAGCAGTAGAGCAAGTGAACTCTGTTAAAAAGCTTGGTGTCAAGACGATCTGTGATCCGACTGTTATGGAACTAGGACGTGACATCCGCTTTATTGAGCGGGTATCCCGCGAAACGGGAGTCCAAATCATTGCCGCAACAGGAATCTACTCTTATCATTACATCCCACCACATTTCCAAAATCGTGATATTGATTATATGGCTGAATTATTTGTTCGAGATATCGAAGTTGGCATTCAAAATACCTCTATTAAGGCTGGTTTCTTAAAATGTGCCACTGACTCACAAGGTATCACCCCTGATGTTGAAAAGGTCATTCGTGCCGTCGCACGTGCTCACAAGAAAACAGGCGTCCCGATTATGACTCATTCTCACCCAGGAACTGGAACCGGCTTAAACCAACTTAACATCCTCACAGAGGAAGGTGTCGACCCTAGCAGAATCTTGATTGGGCATACTGGTGATACAGATAACATGGAATATATCCTGAGAGTACTCGAGTATGGGGCTTTTATTGGAATGGACCGCTACGGCTTAACTAGAGAAGTTTCGACTGAGAATCGAAATACAACTGTCATTGAACTAGCGAAAAAAGGGTACGCTGACCGTATGTTTTTATCACAAGACCATTGCTGTACGATTGATTGGTATCCTGAAGAAGTTCCCGGACTCATGTTTCCGAAATGGACGATGAGTTTTGTTCTGGAAGAAATTATTCCGGAATTAAGGAACGCTGGTGTCACAGAGGAACAAATCAACCTGATGATGGTAGACAACGCTCGCCGGTGGTTGGGAGGAGATGATCAAATACGGAAACTTTCCAACGTGGAAATAACAGACACTGAGTTTGGGAAAACCAAGTAGAACCCACTGATTACCTATGAAGATAAAGTGAAAGATAAAAACGACAAGCTCTTTAGCCTGTCGTTTTTTAAGTTACGCATACATTTTATCTTCTTGTTCTTTCCTGAAAAAGCTCTTCATCGCATGGAATACATCGGCTTTTTGCTTGAGGATAAAATGGCGGAATTTCTCATCATTGATGTTTTTATAAGCGGACATTAACGTCGAGTGGCGGTTGTACTGATTCACTTCACCGTATCCAAACATATTGGATACTTTCATTAGTTCTTCAACCAACTTCACACATCGTGCATTATCTGATGTCAAATTATCTCCGTCAGAAAAGTGAAACGGATAGATATTAAATTTTTGAGGATCATATTTTGTATCAATTAACTCAAGGGATTTTCGGTAGGCAGATGAACAAATCGTTCCGCCACTTTCTCCTTTTGAGAAAAAGTCCTCCTCTGAAACTACCTTGGCTTCGGTGTGATGAGCAATAAATTCAATTTCAACTGTTTCATATTTTGAGCGTAAAAACCTCGTCATCCAGAAAAAGAAGCTTCGAGCCATATACTTTTCCCATAGCCCCATACTGCCACTTGTATCCATCATGGCTAATACTACCGCTTTTGAATCAGGTTTAATGACCTCGTTCCATGTTTTAAATTTCAAATCTTCCTTATAAATGGGGTGAAAAGATGGCTTTCCTTTCATTGCATTCCGCTTATACGCAGACATCATCGTACGTTTTTTATCAATATTCCCCATTAACCCTGTCTTCCGAATGTCATTAAACTCAATGTCTTCAATGACATCCTCTTGATTTTGTTTACGCTGCAGATTAGGCAGCTCCAATTGTTTAAATAACGCTGCTTCTAGTTCCATAATGGATACTTCTGCTTCATAGTAGTCTTCTCCAGCCTGGTCCCCGGCTCCTTGACCTTTCCCTGGAGCTGGCTGCCCTGATCCATCACGAGCCACGACATCTCCGACCTTGCTGTCCCCAGTTCCCTGGCCCACATGTTTATTTTTATCATAATTGTAGCGTATCTTATACTCATCCAGAGAACGGATTGGAATCTTGACTACCTCCCTGCCGTTCGACATCACGATGCTCTCCTCAGTAATAAGATCAGGAAGATTATTCTTAATTGCCTCCTGAACTTTTTCCTGATGGCGTTGCTGATCGTCATAGCCTTTGCGGTGGAGGGACCAATCTTCCTGGGAAATTACAAACTGGCCGTTGTTTTCTTCGGTCATTTTCGAACCCCTCCTGTTCTTTTTTAATCACATATCTGCCTTAATTGTCATACAATAACTCGGGTGTAAAAAACCAAACTTTAACTGTGATTACTCTATCATATGCAGGGGACAAAAATAATTTACAAATAATTTAGACAATTTATCTTTTACCACTCGAATTGGACTGGCCCAATTTTTATCTAACCAAGTAGAAACAAAAGGAATCTGCGATTTGCAGATTCCCCTAAATTTTTACCGGTTTAAAAGACTACCCACATAGCGAAGTAGTTCATTTGCAGAAGTTGAGTTATACCCATGTTCATCTATGAGTCTTGCAACCACTTCATTAACCTTTTTCAACTGTGTTTCGTCAGGTGTTTTGGTTGATGTTGTGATTTTAACAACATCCTTTAGATCAGCAAAGAGCTTCTTTTGGATGGCTTCTCTCAGGCGATCATGGGAGTTATAATCAAATCTCTTTCCTTTACGTGCATAAGCAGAGATGCGAATGAGGATTTCTTCACGGAATGCCTTTTTGGCATTCTCAGAGATTCCAATTTGCTCTTCAATCGAACGCATCAGCTTTTCATCTGGATTGATTTCTTCTCCTGTGAGTGGATCACGGAGCTTCGCTTTATTACAATAGGCTTCCACATTATCCAAATAATTGTCCATAAGCGTTTTAGCAGACTCTTCATATGAATAGACAAACGCCTTTTGAACTTCTTTCTTCGCGATATCGTCATACTCTTTCCTCGCGACCGAGATAAAGTTCAAGTAGCGCTCTCGCTGTTCCTGAGAAATGGAAGGGTGTTGATCCAGGCCTTCTTTTAAGGACCTTAAAACATCTAATGCATTAATTGATTGCATGTTCTTTCGAATAATTGTGGAAGAAATCCGATTAATGACATAACGTGGGTCAATTCCACTCATACCCTCATCTTGGTATTCCTTCTTTAGCTCCACAACATCAGCTGAGTTGTAGCCTTCGACACTTTCTCCATCGTAAAGGCGCATTTTCTTAACAAGGTCAATATCGCCCTTTTTTGGCTCCTTCAACCGCGTAAGAATGGTAAACATCGAAGCGACCTTCAAGGTATGTGGCGCAATATGAACATTGCCAACATCACTTTCACGAATCATCTTATCATAGATTTTTTCTTCTTCCGAAACTTTCAAATTGTACGGAATTGGCATCACGATAATTCTCGAATGCAACGCCTCATTCTTTTTGTTTGAAATGAACGAGCGATATTCTGTTTCATTTGTATGAGCAACAATCAATTCATCAGCCGAGATTAAAGCAAATCTACCAGCCTTGAAATTTCCTTCTTGAGTTAGTGATAGCAGGTGCCAGAGAAATTTCTCATCACATTTTAGCATTTCTTGGAATTCCATCATGCCTCGATTGGCCTTATTCAGTTCTCCGTCAAAACGATAGGCACGTGGATCCGACTCCGAACCAAATTCTGCAATGGTTGAAAAGTCAATGCTTCCCGTTAAGTCTGCAATATCCTGCGATTTAGGATCTGAAGGACTAAATGTTCCGATACCAGTTCGCTTATCCTCCGAGAAGAAGATTCGTTCAACTCGGACATCCTCAATTCTTCCACCATACTCCTGTTCAAGTCTCATCATGTTAAGCGGGGAAAGATTCCCTTCAATACGAATTCCGTATTCATCATAGAAATCTTTACGGAGATGATGAGGAATTAAATGTAACGGGTCCTCATGCATCGGACATCCTTTTATCGCGTATATTGCACCTCTATCTGTCAGCGAATAGGACTCAAGCCCTCTTTTTAGCATCGTGACAAGCGTAGATTTACCACCACTTACCGGCCCCATTAACAGCAAGATCCGCTTACGTACATCTAACCTTTTTGCCGCTGGATGAAAATACTCTTCAACCAGACGTTCTAGGGACTCTTCCAGTCCAAACAACTGTGAATTGAAAAAGGTGTACTTTTTCTTTCCCTTCTCTTCCTCAATGCCAGCATCTCTAATCATATTATAAACTCTTGAATGTGCCGATTGAGCTACCCATGGCTGTTCCTTTACAATCTCCAGATATTCTCTGAACGTCCCTTCCCATCTAAGGTTCTCTTCTTCCTCACGATACTTCTCAATTTTTCTTAATATCTCCATAAGGACCTCCCTGTCTTGCGATTATCGAGAGACGATTAATATACCTTATGCACGGATGAAATTGAACATGCCAACAACCTATAAACTCTCTTTAAAGAATCTGTTGAAAAATAATACCATTTCTTCACAGCTGAGTTACTTTAGGCTATAATAAAAACAGGTATGGGAAAATCGGACAAAGGGGGCTTACATAATGAATCTTTTATTGATTATTGGTGTTTCAATCGCATTTCTAGCAGCAATCTTCACTTCAGGCTATGACGATAAGCCAGGAGTAACAAAAAAATAAGAAATAAAAAAGAAGCTGCGACATCTTGCAGCTTCTTTTTTATTGGCTCTTTTCTTAAACTACATCTTTACGGATGGTAAATTTTAGTGGATTTAGCTGATTTTACAGCCCTTGACTTTAACGTAAATCCATTTTCTGTTTTTGAACAAACTCTTTCATGTACATTCTTGATTTTTTCTCAAGCATTTGGCCAATCTGTCCTGTCCAAGTGTCCTCACGCTTGCCGCCAGTTCTTTCCTTGTAGTATTCAGAGATAATTTTATTATAATCCTCTAGTTGCTTCTTAAAAACAACCTCGTCCTGTTGATACTCATTCTCCATATAAACATGGTCTAATGGTAGTCTTGGTTTCTTATCATTTATTTTTTCTGGATACCCTACCGCCATTCCAAATACTGGAATAACATGCTCTGGCGTTTTCAATATCCTCTGAACTTCTTCAAGATTGTTCCGAATTCCACCGATATAGCAAATTCCTAAGTCCATAGATTCTGCTGCAACCGCTGCGTTTTGGGCAGCAAGAGCGGCGTCTATAAGGCTAACCATAAATTTTTCTGTACTTTCAAGAGAAGGAAGGACATCATTTTTCTCCATCTCGGCAATGATTGCGTGACGATGCAAATCAGCACAAAAAACGAAGAAGTGGCCATTATTCGCTACATAAGGTTGATTTCCAACTACCTCAGCAAGCTTGTCCTTTTTAGATTGATCGGTTACCCCGATAATAGAATAGGCTTGGATAAAACTAGAAGTTGAAGCTGCCTGAGCACTCATGACAATTTGTTCAATCTGTTCCTTTGATAAAGCCCTATCTTGAAAATTCCTTACAGAGCGATGGTTTAACATTGTTTCAATTACCTGGTTCATTCTATCCCATCCTTTCATGAAAATAGCTATGATTATGTAGTGTACAGTTAGTGCCTTTCTCTCACGGAATTTTATTGCGGAGGACCAGAATATCGGTCCTCGCTTTTAGAATAAGTTTGGATAATCACGTTGCCTAAGCGCTTCATACACCAGAACTGCCGCCGTATTAGATAAATTTAATGATCCGACATTATCATTCATTGGGACCCTTAATGCACGATTCTTATTACGGGCAAGCACATCTTCGGGTAGTCCTGTTGTCTCTTTCCCAAAAATAAAATAGTAGTCCTTTTCTGGTTGACTATAATCAAAATCCGTATGAGGCTTAGAGCCATGCTTCGTTAAATAGAAATATTCTCCACCCTTGTTACTTTTATAAAAATCCTCAAGTGAATCATGATACCTGATATTTACAAATTCCCAATAATCTAAACCGGCTCGTTTTACCCTTTTGTCATCCATAGAAAAACCTAAGGGACCTATTAAATGTAAAACTGTTCCTGTTGCCGCACAAGTTCGAGCGATGTTTCCCGTATTAGCCGGAATCTCTGGTTGATATATAACAACATGTAGTGCCACAAATTTTCACCTCAACATTAAATCTAGTTGTTATTATATCACTAACAACTAGGCTCTTTTCTCAAACTTGGTTGTTTTAGATGATAAAGTTTGATTTGGTGACCTATATTTATACCTCAAATTAGGGCGATTTGCGAGAAAAGAGCTTGTAAACTACATTTTTACGCATAGAATAGCTTAGCTTGCGTTAAAATCGGCATTAGGTAGTAAAAATCGGTTTTATGATTTTTACAATTTTAACAACAATCTTTACGAAAACATTCAATAACTAAAGACAAGCCTGTTTAGTGATCATCAACCACTGTGAAAAACTTATACTTTATATTAGGAGTATAAGCAGTAGAGTCCTCATAGGCCCAGTACCGCCTTCTGCTATTTGCCGTATGTGCATTCACAAGTGGCATCCCGTCAGCATCCTTTGCGGTCACAATGGTCGTGTGATCAAAACGACCATCCCCCTGAAAATCATAACAAATCACATCCCCAGGCAGAAGTTGACTTGGACTGTTTACTTCTTTTGCTCTTACACCCGTCTTAGCGCCAGGCATATACCATCGCATTGAATTTGCGACCGACCAGCTATAGCTCCAATTATTATTCCTCATCCACCACCCTTTTGAGCGATTAGAGAACCCTAGCATCGGTGCCCCCCCTGCATGTAGACATTGAGAAATGTAGTTCGTACAGTCCACATCGAAACTTTTAAATGCAGGGTTATAGTCATTCCACCATCTTTCCGCATATTGGACAGCCTTCAAACGGTCGTATTTAAAAGATTTTCTAACCTCTTCCTCTACTTCATCTTGCTCTTCCTGATTTCTTGCCACCTCATTGGTTTCGACTTTAGGTATTTCCAAAGCGTCTAAGTTTATCTCGTTATCCTCTACGAGAATTCCTTTATAAAAGTCAGCTTTTCGCTCTTCGACCCGTTCTTCAATTAAAAAGGCATTCTTTTGTTTTATTAAGTATTGATAGTGGACTTTGTAAAATACTTCTGTTCCTTCAGTTGTTTTTCCTTCTTTCGTTATTTTTCCTTCAGCAGTAATTCTAAGGATTTCAGCTCCTCTATTTATACAACTTTCCTTTGTCCTCTCTATAAATGGACAGTCATGAATTTCGCTTCTAGACTGTGAAACATATTGTCTAACACGCTGTTCTAATAAGTTTTGAAGTTGTTCTCTCACAAAGCATCTCTCCCTTCATCACATATGTATGAGAAGAATGGTGCTTTCAGATATAGAAAAGGATGGAAGTAGTTGGCCGCAGTATGGAAAAATTAAAAAACACCCCAAATTCACAATTGGAGGTGCATAATCTTTAGACTAGTTACTGACTTATCCTGCTTAATCCCGTTTTGATTTCAGCCAAAACCTCTTCATCTTTTTCATACTCCAGTGCTTTATCCAATGCCAATTTTGCCTCTAGACCACCTATCTTCGCTAATGACCAAGCAGCTGTCCCACGTAAAACTGGACGCGGGTCCTCCTTCATTACTTTTACTAAATCAGGTACAGCACTTTCATCTTTATAATGAGCAAGAGCAATAACCGCATTTCTTTGGATTGGTTTTTTCCCTCTCCACGAACCAGATACTGGGCCAAACTTCTCCTTAAAGTCACGGTTACTAATATAAAGGATTGGCTTCAATAACGGCTTTGCGATCTCTGAATCTGGTTCCGTTTCCGTATGAAAGTGAAAGTCCTTCCCCTTATTGATTGGGCAGGCAGTTTGACAAGAATCACATCCATAAAGACGGTTCCCAATTTTATCTCTAAATTCCTCTGGTAAAAATCCTTTCGTCTGCGTTAAAAAAGCAATACAGCGTTGACTATTCATTTGCCCCCCTTGGACAAGGGCACCTGTTGGGCAGGCTTCAAGACACTTTGTACACGAACCGCATTGATCCTCAATTGGAGAATCTGGCTCAAAAGGAAGATTGGTAATCATTTCGCCAAGGTAAACATATGAGCCAAACTCAGGTGTGATAATTGAACAGTTCTTCCCACTCCAGCCAATTCCCGCACGTTCAGCTACAGCCCGATCAACTAGCTCTCCCGTATCAACCATTGATTTAAATTTAGCTTCTGGAACCTTTGAAGCAATGTATTCTTCCAACATTTTTAGCTTTTTCCTTAAAATATGGTGGTAGTCCTGTCCCCAGGAAGCTCGACAGAATATCCCTCTTCTTTCACCTTTTTTACTGACCACTCTTACCTTCATTTTTGAAGGATACGCTACAGCAATGGCAATAATAGATTGTGGGTTATTGAAAATTAACTCCGGACGTATTCGTTTCTCAATATCAGGCTCTTCGAAGCCAGATTGGAACTGAAGCTCTTGTTGACGTACCAGTCTATTTTTCAATTCTGTAAAAGGCGCAGGAGATGCAAAACCAATTTTATCGATGCCGATTGTTTTACTGTACTGTATTATGTCATGCTGCAATTCTTTAATATTCATTAGGGTACCTCCCTTCTATTTCAAAAATCTCTATTTTAGTTGTATATTTTAAAAGCACATAATGAATATGATAAACTATTTTAAAGGAATTTTGGAGGTGGAAACATTGGAAATTATGGTTTCCAGTGAGTTATGTAGGCTAGTCCCTGGGTTTACTGCAGGCGTTATCCAGTACCGGGACATTCGTGTTGGCGCATCGCCACAAATGTTAAAAGGCAGACTTCAATTATTTCAGGAATCTATCTTTTTTGAGCTTGAAGACAAAAACCTGACTGATTTCGATGGCATCAAGGAATGGCGTCAAATTTTCAAACATACTGGAAAGGATCCAAATCGATATAGACATTCGGCAGAAGCACTTTATCGAAGAATTAAAAAACAAAACTATCTCCAAACTGTACATAGCGCCACCGATTTGAATAATTTCTTCTCTCTCAAGTACGAAGTGCCAATCGGCATCTATGATACCGATAAAATTAACGGAGATATCGAGTTGAAAATCGGGGCAGAAAAAGAAGAATATTTAGGGCTAAACGGGCGAATGAACTCGTTACAAAACCTGATTGTTTCCAGCGATGAAACTGGACCATTCGGAAGTCCCTTTGTAGACTCTGAACGCACTTCTGTAACAGAGGATACTAAAAATGCTCTGCAAATAATTTATCACCGCCCCTCACTGGATGGTAAGAAAAGTCACCAATTAACTGAGTCTCTTATGGATATGTTTCTGCAGATCCACGGAGGAGAAGGACACTACACGATGATTGGATGCGAATAGCATCCTTTTTTTCTTACATAGTCATCGCGTAAACAAAGATTAGTGTGAAAAAAGTTCATCTGGTCCAATATAAAAAAACGAAGATACGAGGATTGATGCGCTAAACCGAATTTAGGCGTTATGAGTTCTTTATGAGGAGCAAAATGATTTACCTTAATCATAAAACAGGCTCTATGAACATTTCATGAGGACCAAAATGATTGCTTTAAGAATAATTCGGGCTCCATGAATTTTTCATGAGGACCTAAATAATCACTTAAAGCATTATTCGGGCTCCATGAACTCTTCATGAGGGCCATTCCCCTATTAAACTTAAAATAACAAAAAGGTTCCCGAAAAAGACCTCAATAAACTAAAAAACGCAATACTTCGTTTCTAGTTAAACGAAATACTGCGTTATATATGTATTGGAGCGGGTGATGGGAATCGAACCCACTACATCAGCTTGGAAGGCTGAGGTTTTACCAGTAAACTACACCCGCATATTTAAAATAATAAGTATAGTAATTATAGCCCTTTGACTCTTTCTATAATACATAGTTTTTTCTTTTAAGTCAATCACTTCTGTAGGTTTTTGTCGAAAAAACTTTTTTGGAATAGGGAGAACCAGTTCACTTTACGATTGAGCTGGTTCTTCCTGTTTATTTGGTTTTTTAGCAAGTAACGAACAAAGTATCCCAATCACCGGGAAAATGAGCGTTATCATGATAATTTCTTGGTAGCCTCCAAATAAATCAAAGGCAAAGCCAAATGGAAGTGGACCTAAAGCCGAACCAATAACCATTATGGTCATTGCACTCCCCTTTATGCTCCCAAGAGCCATCCGTCCAAAGTAGGAGGGCCACACATAATTTAGCGCAATTCGTTCAAACCCATTACTAAATCCCCAGAGCACTCCGAAAAAAAGCGCCATCCCAACAGAGTTGGTAAATTGAAGCAGTACAAGAAAGATAATCTCGCCTACAAAGATACCAGCTAGGATAAGATTTACTTTTACACGGTCTAATACAAACCCAGCCACGATTGAGATTGGAAAACCGACAATGGCCATTAAACTAAGCACAATTGCTGCTGTCCCGTTCGTTAGCCCATTTTCTTTGAAAATTGATATCAAATGAAACGTTAATCCAGTATTTACCAGTGCGGGGATACAAACCACTACCAACAGTAACCAATAGGCTCTCGTTTTCTTGGCTTCCTGTAAGGTCCAATTTACTTCTAGGTTTTTTGGTGTATTTTTGGTTTCGCCTTTCTTCCCATTATCATTCTTATGTTGAATGATTTCTCCATCTGGTAGTAACCCCAAGTCCTCAGGTTTATTACGAATCAAGAAATAAGCAAGTGGAACAAAGACAACTAATAGCAATAGCCCCCAAACTTTCCACGAGAAGCTCCATCCCCATTCAGAAACCAACCAAGCATTTATCGGTGGAAAAGCTGCTGAACTTGCAAATCCGCCGATTGCCATCATACTAAGAGCCTTTCCTCTTTTTTCTATAAACCATTGGGGGATCAATGTATTTGGAATTAATGTCATTGAGCCCTGCCCTAAAAGTCTTAGAAAGAAAAAGCCAATAAATAGCATCGTCATATTAGCGACAAGGCTGTTCCAAAAACAAGCAAGACCTAAGCCAATTCCAACTAAGACAGCCATTTTCCTTTGACCTTGCACATCTATAAACCTACCCACGAACAACATGCATAGACCTGCTGCTAACGTCGCTCCAGAGTATATGCCGGAAACCTGCGAACGACTCCATCCAAAATCATTTATGTAAGAATCAATAAAAACAGAAACGGAATAGGTTTGACCTGGTCCTGAAAAAAACACTCCCATTGCTCCGATAAACACAATAACCCAACCATAATAAAAAGGTGTATTGACGGGTGGTGATGTAATAGCCTGTTCTCTCATTGTTAAAACCTCCCTGCTAAGCATAGCAAAGTAGCTTTTAAAATGTCTATTCATAGTTTAGTAAATTCGTAATAAAAAACTCCACTATCACAAGTATAATAGTGGAGTTGAATATATATTTCTACTTCTTTTGAACCCAGAATTTAATTAATGGTCCATCTTGTTCTGTATTTAGGATAGTGTGTCCTGCATTTCGAGCCCAGGCTGGAAGGTCATTTAGCGCACCTTTATCAGTCGCTTGAAGTTCAATGACTTGGCCGCTACCGATTGAGTCGATTCCCTTTTTAAGTTTAATAATTGGCATTGGGCAAGTAAGACCCGCAACATCTACTACGGAATCAGCTTTAATATTTAGATTCGTTTCCTTTTCTGTTTCTACTTTTACTTCAACTTCTCCGCGGTCATTTGTATCGAAGTCTTTTTTAATATTGCTTCCAAAAACGGAAGAGTATGTTTTCCAACCACCATCCACATTTTTTACACGATAACCTTGATTCATAAGGATACGAGTGGCCAAATATCCGCGCAACCCAACTTGACAGCTAACATAGATTGTCTGGTCTTTTGGTAGTTCGTCTAACCGGTTTCTTAAATCATTTAATGGAATATTTATAGATCCTTCGATGAACCCGAATTCTCTCTCGATTGGTTCACGAACATCAACTAAAAGTCCACCTTCTTCAATAATTTTATCAATCTCGTGCCATTGGACATGCTCCAATTCTCCATCCAAAATATTGGTCGCAACATAACCTGCCATGTTTACTGGATCCTTTGCAGATGAAAACGGAGGTGCATAGGATAATTCTAAATTTGTTAAATCCTCGACCGTCAGGCCTCCTTTAATTGCTGTCGCAATAACGTCAATTCGCTTATCCGCTCCGTCCGCACCAACAGCCTGTGCCCCAAATATCTTACCGGTTTCTTTGTCAAATACCAACTTTAGTGCAATTGGGGCAGCCCCAGGATAATATCCTGCATGTGAGTTAGGATGAATATGTGCTACTTCATAAGATACCCCTAGGCGTTTAAGAGTTTTCTCATTGCTTCCAGTAGCGGCAACAGTTAAGTCAAATACTTTTGCAATGGACGTACCTAATGTTCCTTGGTATTTCTCTTGTTTGCCCATCATATTATTTGCGGCAATACGACCTTGACGGTTTGCTGGTCCAGCCAGTGGAATCATTGCTTTTGTTCCATTAATATAATCCACAACTTCTATCGCATCACCAACAGCGTAAATATCTGGATTTGAAGTCTGAAGATATTCATTCACAATAATTCCGCCGCGCTCTCCTAGCTCTAAGCCTGCCGTTTTTGCTAGTTCATTTTCAGGTCTAACACCAATGGAAAGAATGGTCATATCCGTGTCAATTTCAGTTCCATCTGAAAGGATAATCTTCTTCCCTTCGTTAGCGAAAGATTCCACCCCGTTTTCTAACACAAGTTTTACACCCTTGTCTTTTAAATGATTATGCAATATGCTTGCCATTTCAAAATCAATAGGGGCCATTATTTGATTCGCCATTTCAACAATCGTTACTTCTACCCCACGATCAGCAAGGTTTTCAGCCATCTCGATTCCAATAAATCCTCCGCCTACAACAACTGCCTTTTGGGGACTTTTATTATCAACATAGTCTTTTATTTTATCTGTATCTGGAATATTTCTTAGCGTAAACAATGATTTATTTTCATTAAGCCCTGGAATTGCTGGCACAATCGGTCTGGCCCCAGGAGATAATAATAATTTGTCATAAGTTTCTTCATACACTTCTTCCGTTTGAAGATTTTTAATCATTACCTTCTTTTGATCAGAATTAATGCTCATTACTTCACTTAAATTGCGAATATCAAGCTTAAAGCGCTCTGACATGCCTTCAACCGTTTGAACTAACAATTTACTTCTGTCTTTAATTGTTTCACCAATATAGTATGGTAAACCACAGTTTGCAAATGAAATATGTTCTCCTCGCTCCACCATTACCACTTCAACATCTTCACTAATTCTTCTTAGTCTAGCTGCAGCAGTGGCACCACCAGCAACTCCACCAACAATCACAATTTTCTTAGTCATCTATATGTCCTCCTATTTAATAAAGGTTTTTTATTTAGTTATTTATTTTACAAAACAAATATACCACGTGGGGTATGTTGTTAACCAACTTAAATTTGACAAATTCGTTACAATTTAAAAGATGCCTTAATGGAATGCGCTAAATACTCGCTTTTAGTTCTATGGAGGGATTTTGCCAATATGTTAATTATGGAGGCGGTGAGATGGATGAATAAGAAAGTAAAACCCTATTTAATTACACGGTCTTTACAGCCAGAAAATCAGGAATCCCCCATCCATTTTATAAAAAATATGGAGACTCCCTTACACTACTTTTACCGAAGAAATCATTTTCCTTATCCTGTACTAAACCAATATAACTACTGGCTGCAGGTTGCAGTTGGTCAATCAAAGAAACGATATATTCATTTATCAGAATTGCTCGCAATGCCCGCAACAACCTTGACAGTACCGCTTGAATGCGCTGGAAATAAACGAGCGAAATTCTCCACAAAGGTCTATGGGGAGCAATGGGAAGATGGAGCCATTAGTCAGGGGGAATGGACAGGAGTTCCGTTAAGGAATCTCTTAAAGGACACCGAGTTAACAATGGAAGCACAGGAAATTGTCTTTGAAGGTGCCGATCGTGGTAAGAAACCTGGAAATGAAGGGCTTGTGCCTTATAAAAGGAGTTTACCTCTAGAAAAAGCACTGCACCCAGATACATTGGTTGCCTATAAATATAATAACAAGCCTCTCACTGTTAAGCATGGTCATCCTTTTAGACTGATTGTTCCTAATTGGTATGCGATGGCATCTGTTAAATGGCTCCAGAAAATCGAGATTATTAAACACAAGTTTACTGGACCTTTTCAAACTGAAGATTATATGTACTATCCAAATAAAAATAATAACCAAGAGAAAGTTCCGGTCACAACCTTAAATGTTAATTCGACGATTCAGCAACCTTTAAACTATTCAATTTTGAACTCAGGTACACACAAAGTGGAGGGAATTGCTTGGACAGGTCAAGGGAAAATAAAAGAGGTACAAGTAAGTTTTGACAACGGTCAGACCTGGACTAAAGCAAACTTATCAAGTAATGGTGATTCGGTCTATTCATGGATTCACTGGTCCTTGGTTTGTGAGTTCAACAATAAAGGAGAGTATACAATCCTATCTAGAGCTGTTGATTCTAGTGGCCGTGTTCAACCTCATACGCCCTTCTGGAACCGAAAAGGGTATGGATTTAATGCTGTTTCGACAGTTCATGTAAAAGTGGAATGACTCTTTATACCAAATAAAAAAGAGATAGGAAATTATCCTATCTCTTACATTTCGATAATAATGATACCGGTGGTCGGGGTCGAACCGACACTCCTCACGGAACACGATTTTGAGTCGTGCGCGTCTGCCAATTCCGCCACACCGGCAAATTACTATGGAGGCGGCAACCGGATTCGAACCGGTGAATAAAGGTTTTGCAGACCTTTGCCTTACCACTTGGCTATGCCGCCGGTATATAATGGAGCGGAAGACGGGATTCGAACCCGCGACCCCAACCTTGGCAAGGTTGTATTCTACCACTGAACTACTTCCGCGAAAATGGCTGGGCTAGCAGGATTCGAACCTGCGAATGACGGAGTCAAAGTCCGGTGCCTTACCACTTGGCTATAGCCCATTAATATTGTATTCAAGTCATTATATAATGTGAACTAAAAATGGGGCGACCGATGGGAATCGAACCCACGAGTGTCGGAACCACAATCCGATGCGTTAACCACTTCGCCACGACCGCCATAATTGGCAGGGATAGTAGGAATTGGACCTACGAATGACGGAGTCAAAATCCGTTGCCTTATCGCTTGGCTATAGCCCATTAGCATTGTATTCAAGTCATTATATAATGTGAATTAAAAATGGGGCGACCGATGGGAATCGAACCCACGAGTGTCGGAACCACAATCCGATGCGTTAACCACTTCGCCACGACCGCCATAATTGGCAGGGGTAGTAGGAATTGAACCCACACCAAAGGTTTTGGAGACCTTCGTTCTACCTTTAAACTATACCCCTAAAGATTATATATGAAATCTATTTTACTTCGCTACGCTCTGTAAAAAGCTTTGGTTATTTTCACTTCGTGAAAAAACTATGGTGGAGGGGGACGGATTCGAACCGCCGAACCCGAAGGAGCGGATTTACAGTCCGCCGCGTTTAGCCACTTCGCTACCCCTCCGAAAAGTATTACTACTAGGATTCCATTTTACTAAATCTAAACCTAAATTTCCACCTTAAATTAAATATAAAAGGTGGCTCAGGACGGAATCGAACCGCCGACACATGGATTTTCAGTCCATTGCTCTACCGACTGAGCTACTGAGCCTTATTAATGTATTGACCCGCTTAATAATTTGTGCGAGTCCATTGCTCCAAAGACCTTCGGTCTTCCTCGCAAGTTGCCTCAGAAGCTTATTCAAAGATGGTAGCAACTTGCTCTACCGACTGAGCTACTGAGCCATATTATGATATTGTTTTAATTGATGCCATATTTTTAAAAAATGGCGGTCCGGACGGGACTCGAACCCGCGACCTCCTGCGTGACAGGCAGGCATTCTAACCAACTGAACTACCGGACCAGATTGCGGGGGCAGGATTTGAACCTGCGACCTTCGGGTTATGAGCCCGACGAGCTACCGGACTGCTCCACCCCGCGATAATAATATTATAAAACAATATGGTGGAGGATGACGGGATCGAACCGCCGACCCTCTGCTTGTAAGGCAGATGCTCTCCCAGCTGAGCTAATCCTCCAAAATGATGTGAGTTGTTTTCGCAAAGCGAAAAAACTTTGGTGACCCCTACGGGATTCGAACCCGTGTTACCGCCGTGAAAGGGCGGTGTCTTAACCGCTTGACCAAGGGGCCGGTTTTTATGGCGGAGAGCAAGGGATTTGAACCCTTGATACGCGGTTAGCGTATACACGATTTCCAATCGTGCTCCTTCGGCCACTCGGACAGCTCTCCATAAATGGCTCCGCAGGTAGGACTCGAACCTACGACCGTTCGGTTAACAGCCGAATGCTCTACCAACTGAGCTACTGCGGAATAGTATTATTAGAAAACCGCCTGGCAACGTCCTACTCTCACAGGGGGAAACCCCCAACTACCATCGGCGCTGAGAAGCTTAACTTCCGTGTTCGGCATGGGAACGGGTGTGACCTTCTCGCTATCGCCACCAGACAACTTTTCAAGACATCTTCTATTATAATGCCTTTAAAATATTTTTCAAGAGGAAATTTTGTTCCCTCAAAACTAGATAATGTGTAAGAAGTAAAGCAAAACTATTTGTATCAATAAATTGGTTAAGTCCTCGATCGATTAGTATCAGTCAGCTCCACACGTCACCGCGCTTCCACCTCTGACCTATCAACCTGATCATCTTTCAGGGATCTTACTAGCTTGACGCTATGGGAAATCTCATCTTGAGGGGGGCTTCATGCTTAGATGCTTTCAGCACTTATCCCGTCCGCACATAGCTACCCAGCGATGCCTTTGGCAAGACAACTGGTACACCAGCGGTGCGTCCATCCCGGTCCTCTCGTACTAAGGACAGCTCCTCTCAAATTTCCTGCGCCCACGACGGATAGGGACCGAACTGTCTCACGACGTTCTGAACCCAGCTCGCGTACCGCTTTAATGGGCGAACAGCCCAACCCTTGGGACCGACTACAGCCCCAGGATGCGATGAGCCGACATCGAGGTGCCAAACCTCCCCGTCGATGTGGACTCTTGGGGGAGATAAGCCTGTTATCCCCGGGGTAGCTTTTATCCGTTGAGCGATGGCCCTTCCATGCGGAACCACCGGATCACTAAGCCCGACTTTCGTCCCTGCTCGACTTGTAGGTCTCGCAGTCAAGCTCCCTTGTGCCTTTACACTCTGCGAATGATTTCCAACCATTCTGAGGGAACCTTTGGGCGCCTCCGTTACATTTTAGGAGGCGACCGCCCCAGTCAAACTGCCCACCTGACACTGTCTCCCACCCCGATCAGGGGTGCGGGTTAGAATTTCAATACAGCCAGGGTAGTATCCCACCGACGCCTCCACCGAAGCTGGCGCTCCGGCTTCCAAGGCTCCTACCTATCCTGTACAAGCTGTACCAAAATTCAATATCAGGCTGCAGTAAAGCTCCACGGGGTCTTTCCGTCCTGTCGCGGGTAACCTGCATCTTCACAGGTACTATAATTTCACCGAGTCTCTCGTTGAGACAGTGCCCAGATCGTTACGCCTTTCGTGCGGGTCGGAACTTACCCGACAAGGAATTTCGCTACCTTAGGACCGTTATAGTTACGGCCGCCGTTTACTGGGGCTTCGATTCAAAGCTTCGCGTGAGCTAACCTCTCCTCTTAACCTTCCAGCACCGGGCAGGCGTCAGCCCCTATACTTCGCCTTGCGGCTTCGCAGAGACCTGTGTTTTTGCTAAACAGTCGCCTGGGCCTATTCACTGCGGCTTTTCAAGGCTTTAACACCCTAAAAAGCACCCCTTCTCCCGAAGTTACGGGGTCATTTTGCCGAGTTCCTTAACGAGAGTTCTCTCGCTCACCTTAGGATTCTCTCCTCGCCTACCTGTGTCGGTTTGCGGTACGGGCACCTTTTATCTCGCTAGAGGCTTTTCTTGGCAGTGTGGAATCAGGAACTTCGGTACTATATTTCCCTCGCTATCACAGCTCAGCCTTCGCGGTAACGGGATTTGCCTCGTTACCAGCCTAACTGCTTAGACGCACATATCCAGCAGTGCGCTTACCCTATCCTCCTGCGTCCCCCCATTGCTCAAACGATAAAGAGGTGGTACAGGAATATCAACCTGTTGTCCATCGCCTACGCCTTTCGGCCTCGGCTTAGGTCCCGACTAACCCTGAGAGGACGAGCCTTCCTCAGGAAACCTTAGGCATACGGTGGATGGGATTCTCACCCATCTTTCGCTACTCATACCGGCATTCTCACTTCTAAGCGCTCCACCAGTCCTTACGGTCTAGCTTCAACGCCCTTAGAACGCTCTCCTACCGCGGACATCGTAAGATGTCCACCCACAGCTTCGGTGATACGTTTAGCCCCGGTACATTTTCGGCGCAGAGTCACTCGACCAGTGAGCTATTACGCACTCTTTAAATGGTGGCTGCTTCTAAGCCAACATCCTGGTTGTCTAAGCAACTCCACATCCTTTTCCACTTAACGTATACTTTGGGACCTTAGCTGGTGGTCTGGGCTGTTTCCCTCTTGACTACGGATCTTATCACTCGCAGTCTGACTCCCACGGATAAGTCATTGGCATTCGGAGTTTGTCTGAATTCGGTAACCCGATGAGGGCCCCTAGTCCAAACAGTGCTCTACCTCCAAGACTCTCACTTCGTGAGGCTAGCCCTAAAGCTATTTCGGAGAGAACCAGCTATCTCCAGGTTCGATTGGAATTTCTCCGCTACCCACACCTCATCCCCGCACTTTTCAACGTGCGTGGGTTCGGGCCTCCAGTAGGTGTTACCCTACCTTCACCCTGGACATGGGTAGATCACCTGGTTTCGGGTCTACAACCACATACTTATTCGCCCTATTCAGACTCGCTTTCGCTGCGGCTCCGTCTTCTCGACTTAACCTTGCATGTAATCGTAACTCGCCGGTTCATTCTACAAAAGGCACGCCATCACTCATTAATGAGCTCTGACTACTTGTAGGCACACGGTTTCAGGATCTCTTTCACTCCCCTTCCGGGGTGCTTTTCACCTTTCCCTCACGGTACTGGTTCACTATCGGTCACTAGGGAGTATTTAGCCTTGGGAGATGGTCCTCCCAGCTTCCGACGGGATTTCACGTGTCCCGCCGTACTCAGGATCCACTCAGGAGGGAACGAAGTTTCAACTACAGGGTTTTTACCTTCTCTGACGGGCCTTTCCAGACCACTTCATTTACCCCGTTCCTTTGTAACTCCATGTTGAGTGTCCTACAACCCCAGAAGGCAAGCCTTCTGGTTTGGGCTAATCCCGTTTCGCTCGCCGCTACTCAGGGAATCGCATTTGCTTTCTCTTCCTCCGGGTACTTAGATGTTTCAGTTCCCCGGGTCTGCCTTCAATACCCTATGGATTCAGGTAAAGATACTGTTCCATTACGAACAGTGGGTTTCCCCATTCGGAAATCTCCGGATCAAAGCTTACTTACAGCTCCCCGAAGCATATCGGTGTTAGTCCCGTCCTTCATCGGCTCCTAGTGCCAAGGCATCCACCGTGCGCCCTTTCTAACTTAACCTATGGACGAATTTATTCGTCTCTATAAGACAATCATGTCTTTGGTTTCTCTTTTTAATAAAAGAGAGAAAAATTAAAAAAGCGATACAAATGTGTGTTTTACTTTTGCCTTCTTACTTACGATTATCTAGTTTTCAAGGAACAAATTAAAAAGCTTTGAGAGAATTGCACTCTCAAAACTAAACAAACAAGCTAATCAACAGTGCAAATTTTTAAATTTGCTTAGTACGAACCGAAGGTTCGCATTCCGAATGCCCTTACGGCATTATCCTTAGAAAGGAGGTGATCCAGCCGCACCTTCCGATACGGCTACCTTGTTACGACTTCACCCCAATCATCTGTCCCACCTTAGGCGGCTGGCCCCTAAAAGGTTACCCCACCGACTTCGGGTGTTACAAACTCTCGTGGTGTGACGGGCGGTGTGTACAAGGCCCGGGAACGTATTCACCGCGGCATGCTGATCCGCGATTACTAGCGATTCCGGCTTCATGCAGGCGAGTTGCAGCCTGCAATCCGAACTGAGAATAGATTTATGGGATTTGCTTGACCTCGCGGCTTCGCTGCCCTTTGTTCTATCCATTGTAGCACGTGTGTAGCCCAGGTCATAAGGGGCATGATGATTTGACGTCATCCCCACCTTCCTCCGGTTTGTCACCGGCAGTCTCCTTAGAGTGCCCAACTGAATGCTGGCAACTAAGGACAAGGGTTGCGCTCGTTGCGGGACTTAACCCAACATCTCACGACACGAGCTGACGACAACCATGCACCACCTGTCACTCTGTCCCCCGAAGGGGAACGCTCTGTCTCCAGAGTTGTCAGAGGATGTCAAGACCTGGTAAGGTTCTTCGCGTTGCTTCGAATTAAACCACATGCTCCACCGCTTGTGCGGGCCCCCGTCAATTCCTTTGAGTTTCAGCCTTGCGGCCGTACTCCCCAGGCGGAGTGCTTAATGCGTTTGCTGCAGCACTAAAGGGCGGAAACCCTCTAACACTTAGCACTCATCGTTTACGGCGTGGACTACCAGGGTATCTAATCCTGTTCGCTCCCCACGCTTTCGCGCCTCAGCGTCAGTTACAGACCAGAGAGTCGCCTTCGCCACTGGTGTTCCTCCACATCTCTACGCATTTCACCGCTACACGTGGAATTCCACTCTCCTCTTCTGCACTCAAGTCCCCCAGTTTCCAATGACCCTCCACGGTTGAGCCGTGGGCTTTCACATCAGACTTAAAGGACCGCCTGCGCGCGCTTTACGCCCAATAATTCCGGACAACGCTTGCCACCTACGTATTACCGCGGCTGCTGGCACGTAGTTAGCCGTGGCTTTCTGGTTAGGTACCGTCAAGGTACCGGCAGTTACTCCGGTACTTGTTCTTCCCTAACAACAGAGCTTTACGACCCGAAGGCCTTCATCGCTCACGCGGCGTTGCTCCGTCAGACTTTCGTCCATTGCGGAAGATTCCCTACTGCTGCCTCCCGTAGGAGTCTGGGCCGTGTCTCAGTCCCAGTGTGGCCGATCACCCTCTCAGGTCGGCTACGCATCGTGGCCTTGGTGAGCCGTTACCTCACCAACTAGCTAATGCGCCGCGGGCCCATCTGTAAGTGACAGCCGAAACCGCCTTTCAGCATTCCCTCATGAGAGAGAATGAATTATCCGGTATTAGCCCCGGTTTCCCGGAGTTATCCCAGTCTTACAGGCAGGTTGCCCACGTGTTACTCACCCGTCCGCCGCTAACTTTTAAAAGCAAGCTTTTAAAAGTTCGCTCGACTTGCATGTATTAGGCACGCCGCCAGCGTTCGTCCTGAGCCAGGATCAAACTCTCCAATAAAATGTAGAGTGATTAGCTCATAAAATAAAACGTCGGCTCATGTTCTTCTATAATAGAAGACATGATAAATATTGTTTGTTGACGCTTGTTTGTTTAGTTTTCAAAGAACATTTCAATCAACACTTCGCTCTGAAGCGACTTTATTAATATAGCATATGGTGTTTCCTATTGTCAACACCTTTTGTTTGTTTTTTTTAAAACAAACCGTCAACTGCAAAATGTTTTTTCTTTGTTTAGCAGCGACGGTTATTAATATAACAAGGATTTTTAAAAACGTCAATAGATTTTTCATTTTATTAGTATACTTTTATCCAACTATCCGATAATGCCTATGATAAATACCCTGCCCTTTAGTCTCTACAAGCACAACTTCAATATAGTTTTTTTCAATTAAATACTCCACAAGGATACCTAAATCAACAGAGTACACAGCTAATTCCTTATGCTCCATCATGTCATTAAAAGTCCAAACATCCCGTTCCTCTAAAACGGACAGGAAATGAAAAGAGCCCACTTGTGTTCTTGAATGAATCAAAAACTCACTTGCCAGAAACAATAGCTCTAGTCTTTTTTCCATTGTTTCCTCACTTGAGACAAGTTCTTCATATAGTTTATAGATTTCAGGATCAATATGTTTAACCTGTGGCCAAACCGTTACTTCAGGATGAAAACCATTTTCGATGATTGCAAGCCTAGCCAAATGGTGTAGGGAATGAATCACATGGTTATAGGCATCTAAATAATGAAGTTCATCAAAAAATGCCTTTCCATCCCTATACCTACGAATTAAGTGGGCAAACTCGACCCCCATTTTGACTTTGCGCCCATAAAACGGAAAATCCCTTAGTTCCTTTTTTAAATGATGAATAAAATCATTTCGATCGAATATGACCTTACCTTCATATAACCAGTCAAAAATTTTTCGGTTATTCCCAAGAAGCATCCATTCCTTTAACTGAGCCTCTGTAACAATGTGCATAGCCGCTTTCTTATTATCATAAGAATAATGTTTTACATACACTGGCTGGTTTCCACTTTTTACAATAATAAGCAAAATCGAATCAAAAGTATCAGTCGTTGGTGATACTTTCTGTGGTTTCTTTTCAACTAGCATAATTCCAATCGTATTGGGCTGACTGGCCCTTTCCTGGTAAATCGGGCGAAGGATATCCTCCATGGCAATTCCTCCAATTTAATATTAGACATAATTATGTTCGACAAGCTTTAAAAAAATCCTGCCAAATCAAATCATCGTTTCTCTGTGAAATAACCTTCCAAAATGATATGATAGAAATATTCTCTAGGGAGGGAAAAAGGGATGGCTAAACACTCAAGTAAAATTAATAAAATCCGCACATTTGCCTTAAGCCTTATCTTTGTAGGCTTTATTGTAATGTATGGCGGTATTTTCTTTCGAAATCATCCAATTGTCATGACCATCTTCATGCTTTTAGGATTGCTTTTTATTATCGCAAGCACTATCGTTTATTTTTGGATTGGAATGTTATCAACAAAAACGGTACAAGTTGTTTGTCCTGAATGTGGGAAAACAACTAAAGTACTAGGGCGTGTCGATATTTGTATGTATTGCAACGAACCTTTAACTCTAGATCCCTCACTCGACGGAAAAGAGTTTAACGAAAGTTACAATAAAAAACAATAGACAAAAAAAACAATTCGCTTTATAACGTAAAAAAACTCGACAGTTAGGTCGAGTTTTTTTACGTTATAAATTATAAAACTGCTGGCACCCCAGCAGCTCTTCAATGCGCTTCTTTCCCCGAACAATCAGGGCAGACTCCATAAATCTCTAATCTATGGTTGCCTACAGTAAAGCCTGTCACATGCGATGCAAGTTGTTCAACCTCGTCTAAGCCCGGATAATGGAAATCAACTATCTTTCCACAGCTTTTACAAATCACGTGATAGTGATGCGTCGTTACAAAATCAAATCTACTAGATGCATCACCATAGGTCAGTTCTTTAACCAGACCCACCTCACGAAAAACCCTGAGGTTGTTATACACTGTAGCCACGCTCATATTTGGGAATTTCCCTTCAAGCGCTTTATAAATATCATCAGCTGTTGGATGGGCCATAGACTCAATTAAATATTCGAGTATCGCATGACGCTGAGGCGTTATACGAACCCCTGTATCCTTTAAGGAATCTAGCGCTTCTTTTAATTGATTCTCAACCACCGCCATGCACCTCTTCTCTTTACAAATTATTACTTTATAATATTTATAAATAGTGTACTAGGTCTTCGGCTCTTTTGTCAATATTCGCACTAGTATAAGTGCAATTCTTTTTTCTAAAATATTGGCTTAAAGAAGCCTAACCCTAATTATAAAAATGTAACTAGCCTCCATTTCATTATCAAGTGATTGATAACAAAGACCTTTTTGGTACATATGTATGCTGCTTATTTGTAAAAATTTCTAATTATTTTCTTTGAGACATAACAAGAATAATCGCATGTTTAATACTCAAAGGCTCACCTTTTAATAATGCCCATAATGAACTACAAGATTCCAACAAATCGTCTAATAATTCATGCCTATTTGAAGTCAGATATTTTTACATAAAAAGACCGAGCCATGGTGGCTCGGTAATATCAATTGAGGAGGTATGCCCTAATATAATGTATTCACTTCTACTGTAAATGAATGGACAAATGCCTCTTAACTAAAAAATAGGCGATTATTGCAAATATTCCTTTATATAGTTTAACGCTTCCTCCACATGACCCTTTACTTTGACTTTTCGGTATTCCTTTACCAACTTCCCAGTCTTATCAATGATAAAAGTAGAACGTTCAATACCCATGTATTCTTTCCCAAAGTTCTTTTTTAACTTCCAAACATCATATGCCTCAGCTGTTTTGTGATCCTCATCTGCTAATAAGAGAAAAGGTAATCCATGTTTTTCAATAAACTTCTTATGACGACTAACGGGATCGGGACTAACTCCTAGAACGATTGCATTAAGTCCTTCAAAACTTTCGTGTTGGTCCCGGAAATCACATGCCTCAGTCGTACACCCCGGCGTCATATCTTTTGGATAAAAATATAGGACAACATTTTTCCCGCGAAAATCCGAAAGATTTACCTTTTCACCATTACTTGCTTCTAATTCAAAATCTGGTGCTGCTTCATTTATAACCATTACCATTCTTCCCCCTCCTACAGGCTTATTTAGAATAAGCCTATCCTATACGGAGAGTTAAATTCAATGGATTGATAGTAGGAAAATTAAATTTTACGGTCAAAAACGGTCCTTGCTACAAATGCAGTCGGAATGGTATAGCCTACAAGTGCTTCTAACACAGCAATAAACCTTCCGATTCCAACAGGCGCAATATCCCCATAACCAACAGAAAAAAGCGTAACCGCACTAAAATAGATACAAGTCTCTAGTTTTGAGATTGTACTAATCGCTTCTGTTGTGCTTGTACTTTTGGTATACTCCCCTTCAACTAAAACGGGGTGTCCCTCAGAACCTAATAAGAAATAAATTAAGCCGAACCCAATCATAACGGTCGCATAGATAATGGCCAGAATAAAAAAATTCTCAACCGACATCTTTTTCCCTTTAATTTTATCTGGAATAAAAAGCTCCCTTAAACTTAGCACAATACAAAGGATAATGATGATGATTGATAAATAAAAACCCATATCCCTGCCCCATTTCCCCTGCTTCTCTTTTCATCTATACGCACGCAGGAAGGGTTCTATGCAGACAAGTCCTCTAAAAATGAAAAACCCACATCATACGCAATAAACCCTAGATTCTTTAACTAATGAAGAATTGTGCTAAAATGGTATCGGCATTTAAGTTTAGGAGGCTGGCATATGGAAAGACCAAATTCTGAAAGAATACATAAGGAAGCACTTGAGCATATCGTAGGTGGAGTGAATAGCCCTTCTCGTTCTTATAAGGCGGTAGGCGGTGGAGCACCAGTGGTAATGGAACGTGGTTTAGGGGCCTATTTTTGGGATGTTGATGGCAATCAGTATATTGATTATCTAGCAGCCTATGGCCCAATTATTACAGGTCATGCACACCCACATATTACAAATGCAATTAAAAAAGCAGCCGAAACAGGGGTTTTATATGGCACCCCTACATCTCACGAGGTTAAATTTGCAAAGATGTTAAAAGAGGCAATTCCTTCACTAGACAAAGTACGATTCGTCAATTCTGGAACAGAAGCAGTAATGACAACAATAAGAGTGGCTAGAGCCTACACCGGGAGAGATAAGATCATTAAATTTGCTGGCTGTTATCATGGTCATTCTGACTTGGTATTGGTTGCAGCTGGCTCAGGACCTTCTACACTAGGAATCCCCGACTCTGCAGGAGTTCCGAAAAGTATAGCCCAAGAAGTCATCACCGTCCCGTTTAATGACATCGAGCCATTCAGAGAGGCTCTCAGCAAATGGGGAGATGAAATCGCTGCAGTTCTCGTCGAACCAATAGTAGGCAATTTCGGGATTGTTGAACCGAAACCTGGATTCCTTGAACAGGTTAACGACCTAACTCATCAGGCAGGTGCCCTCGTCATTTACGATGAGGTTATCACTGCATTTCGTTTTATGTACGGCGGTGCCCAGGATTTATTAGGAGTAAAACCTGATTTAACAGCTTTCGGAAAAATTATTGGTGGCGGCCTTCCAATTGGTGCTTATGGTGGAAGTGCAGCTATTATGGAAACAGTCGCTCCCCTAGGTCCTGCTTATCAAGCAGGAACAATGGCAGGAAACCCTGCTTCCATTCTCTCAGGCATTGCCTGTCTAGAGGTGTTAAAACAAGATGGTGTCTATGAGTATCTCGATCAATTAGGTGCCTTACTTGAGAAAGGTATTTCTGAATCCGCCAAAAAGCACGATATTCCAATAACAATTAACCGTTTGAAAGGTGCTCTAACTGTTTATTTCTCCACTGAGAAAATAGTAAATTACGAACAAGCTGAAAACACTGATGGAGAAATGTTTGCTCGATTTTTTAAGTTGATGCTAAACCAAGGTATCAATTTAGCCCCTTCAAAATATGAGGCTTGGTTTATCACGATTGCTCACACAGAAGAGGACATTGAGGCTACCCTTCACGCAGTTGATAAT
The DNA here is from genome assembly GCF_044803185.1 of Mesobacillus maritimus. Classification (GTDB taxonomy): domain Bacteria; phylum Bacillota; class Bacilli; order Bacillales; family Cytobacillaceae; genus Mesobacillus_B; species Mesobacillus_B maritimus_B. The sequence goes on along the minus strand of NZ_CP085225.1, from coordinate 582,811 downwards.
GCATTTTACTCACTAGCGAACGAATAAATATACAGGATTTTATGCAAAAACAGGAGCCTATAATGACTCCTGTTTTTCTTTTTTAGCATTATGAACGTTTTTATATCAATAACAGAATGAATCAATCTAAAATAGAGAACGATTCCTCCATCCATTTTTTTGCATAATTAATTGATATCTGAAAATTCGCATGGTAGAATAAGTTTACTTGTGGTTGCGGTATTTATTTATTGATTATTTAATTTCTGCTAATAAGCTGGCATTTCACCAATTGGTTCTGACTTATTTTAAAGCTAATTCCCCAGTTTTGCCCTTCTTTCGTTAGGTAATCTTACACACTATTTTTTCAGGAGGTGAACCGGCTAAAAGGAATCCCCTTTATAAAGCCGACATATATGACAGAAAAATGGAGTCCATCCTTATTCAAAGAATTTCACCGTCAGGAACATGACGCCTGCGGAATTATCGCAAGCGTAGAAAAGAAAAAAATCCCTACCCGCGAAAACATTTTCCACTGTATTGATGGTCTAACAACAATGAATCACCGTGCAGGGTTCATTAATGGCGAAGGAGACGGTGTAGGAATTCATATTGATATTCCCCGCGATCTTTGGAAAGAAAAGTTGACTGAAGTAGGAGTTGACTCTTCAGCCGTTGAACAAGATAACTTTGTCGTCGGACATGTATTTATTTCACGTGAAATCGATTTTAAATCAGTAAAATCAGAGTTAACTACTAAACTTAAAAAAGCTGAACTACAGGTTATTTTTGAAACAACTGAGGTGACAAACTCCTCTGCACTGGGACCCATTGCTATTCAGGAAAATCCAGTATTCTGGCAATTCGCCTGTCTTGCTAAGGATTCAGGAAGCGATCTTTCAAAAACATTGTTTAATACAATAATAGACTTTGAGACAAATGACCAAGTTCATGTTGCTTCATTGAGCCAGCACCATGCTGTATATAAGGTTATGGGCGCTGGGGATATCCTGCCAAAGTATTATCAGGATTTAGCAAGCCCGATTGTTGCCTCAACAATGACTCTTGGACACAACCGTTATTCAACTAATACTCTATCAAGCTTCTTTAGAGTACAACCATTTAGTGTCCTTGGACATAACGGTGAGATCAATACAATTGCAAAGCTTCGTGACGAAGCGAAGATGGTTAATGTTCCACTCGTGAACAATGGAAGTGACTCACAGGATTTGAGCAGAACATTAGAAACATTCATTTCACGCGATGGGTACACTCTCTTTGAAGCAATGGACTTAATGTTCCCGCCAATTATTAATGAGATCAAGGCTTATCCTAAACACTTACAAGATTTATATACTTATCTTCGTGAAGCATGGGGACATTTTGCACAAGGGCCTGCCGGAATTATTTCACGCTTTGGTGATGAAGCAGTATTTAGTGTGGACGCACTAGGTCTACGCCCTCTATGGATGGTTAATATAGAAGATTCCTATTTATTCTCTTCTGAGCCTGGAGTTGTACCTGCTACTGATTATGTAGGTGAGCCTAAACCATTAGCTCCAGGTGAAAAAGTTGGTCTAAAATGGGATGGAGATGCAATCAAGGTTTATGAACAACGCGAATTCCAAGAAGAAGTATACAAGCGTTTTTCAAACAGAATTGAGTTTAACAATGCAAGCAACCGACTGGATACTCCTAAATTCGAAAAAACCATAACAATGAGCTACCCAGATAAAATCCATAACGGACAGTACAAAGCATTCGGTTGGGAACGTGACCATGTTCAGCTTATTGAACAAATGGCGGAAAAAGGCGTTGAACCTATTCGCTCATTAGGTCATGACTCCCCACTTGCTGCACTAAACAAGGGAAGACGAAATATCCCTGATTTTATCAAGGAAAGCGTAGCAGTTGTTACTAATCCAGCGATTGACCGTGATCGTGAAACTGAGCACTTTTCAACCAGAACGGTAATCGGTAAACGTCCTACTTTATTCAGAAAAGAAGAGGCAGCTAAAGTTTTAGAGCTTACTTCCCCACTCTTGATCGAAGGCAAGGCAGGATTTGGATGCGCAGAAACAATCGGTCAACCAAGTATGGACCAAGTTGTTAACTTCTATCAAGAGCAAGGGATTGTTGCCTATGTTGAAACGGTGTTCAACAAAGACGAAACCATTCAAGTTGCCCTTAAACGTTTAACCAATGAAGCAATCGATGCTGTTAACAATGGAAAATCTCTCATTATATTAGATGATGCAAAGGCACATCAGGATGGTTTATGGCTTGATCCACACCTAGTTACGTCAACAATTGACCATGAACTAGCAGAAGCTGGATTAAGAAGAGATTGTTCTCTATTACTTCGCTCAGCTTCTATTCGCTCGTTACATGACATCATTACTGCACTTGGATTAGGCGCCGATCTCATCAGCCCTTACTATATGTTTACAACGGTAATGGGTGACACAGATAAACCAGTAATTAACCTATACAGTGCGTTAACAAAAGGACTTGAAAAAGTTATTTCAACCATTGGAATACATGAACTTCGTGGTTATGGTCGCCTCTTTTCTTCGATCGGGTTAAACGAGGAACTAGCTGATTATTTAAATATTGTTAACTTCTTTGGTAGCAAAGACCTTAAATTTAACTTCGAGCTCATGCAGGAAGATGCCGTTCTTCGTGCTGCCGATTACCAGAATGAGAAAGAGCGTATCGGAAAAACCTTTAGCCTGTTCCCACGTATTTGGAAAGCAATTGGCGAAGTTGCGTCAACAGGTGACTATAGTGCCTATCGGGATAAAATTTCCGAACAAGAAGAAACCAATCCGACAACCATTCGTCATTTAGCAAAATTAAAACAAACAAATTCAACTATTTCACCTGACGAAGTGGATATCAGTGTTGGCGAACATAGCTTGCCGTTTTTGATTTCCTCTATGTCATTTGGTTCTCAAAACGAAGTTGCTTTCCGTGCCTACGCAGAAGGTGCCGATCGATTAAATATGATTTCGTTGAATGGTGAAGGTGGCGAAATCAAAGATATGCTTGGTAAGTACCCTCGCACCCGTGGTCAGCAGGTTGCTTCCGGACGCTTCGGAGTCAACGCTGAACTCTTGAACTCTTCAAATCTCTTAGAGATTAAAATTGGTCAGGGGGCAAAACCAGGGGAAGGTGGACATTTACCAGGATCAAAGGTAACAGCAAAAATTGCGGAAGCAAGAAATGCGACGATCGGATCTGATTTAATTTCACCATCAAACAACCATGATATTTATTCAATTGAAGATTTAGCTCAAATGATTCATGAATTAAAAACAGGTAATGACAAAGCAAAAGTTGCGGTTAAAGTTCCTGTTGTCCCAAATATCGGAACGATTGCCGTTGGGATTGCCAAAGCCGGAGCTGATATTATCACCCTAAGTGGTTTTGATGGTGGTACTGGTGCGGCAAGAATTCACGCACTTCAAAATGTTGGTCTTCCTGTTGAAATTGGTGTAAAGGCGGCTCATAACGCCTTATTGGAGGCAGGTCTTCGTGATACAGTTGAATTATGGGCAGATGGTGGAATCAAGAGTGCACAAGACGCTTTCAAATTGATGTTACTTGGTGCTAACCGTATCGGTTTTGGAACCCTATCCATGTTGGCAATCGGCTGTACGACGTGCCGTGGATGTCATCTTGATACTTGCCATGTGGGAATTGCTACTCAGATTGATTCTGAAGCACAAGCCGAAGCACATGGACTACGTCGTTTCGTACCAAGACAGTTTGACCTAGCCGTTCAAGGGATCATGAATTTATTTACGGCTTTCGGTAATGAATTAAAAGCGCTAGCTGCTTCAGTTGGTGTCAAAAACATTCAAGATGTAGTTGGACGTTCTGACCTACTTGAGCAAGCGAAAGGCAATGAACAACTTGATTTGAGCTATCTCTTGAAGCCACTTGAAATTAGCCAGCTATATTACCAAGAAGCAGCTGCTTCCCTTGAATCTCACCAACTTCAGGTTGCTGTAGGAGCAGAATATCTTGATGCTGCAGATGAGGAGCTTCACCAGTCACGTGAATTTGGTAGTGTAAACTCTACACAAAGAGTATTAGCTAGCCGTGTAAGCTGCCATCGTGTTCGTGGAAGATTAGATGGGTCTTATAAGCAATTACAACCTATCTCATTGCGTTATAAGGATTCAATCCTCGGAAATGGACTTGGAGCTTATAACACAGAGGGCATTACAATTGAAGTTGATGGTGGCGGCCAAGATGGTGTTGGAAAAACATCGTTTGGAGGGAATATCCTCATCTTTAAATCAAAAGGGAAAAATGGTAAATTCTATAATGGTTCTGTCGGCAAAGGTTTCGGATATGGCGCTCAAAAAGGCCTCCTTGTTGCTCAAGGAAATGCGGATGCTCGTGCAGGTATTCGTCTTTCCGGTGCTGATATGATTATCGGTGGGTTAGTACGAAAGCCGATTTCAGAAAAGGAATTTGGCAATATCGGAGCCAATGCCAATATTAAAGGGTTTGCTTTCGAATACATGACAAATGGCCGTGGACTTGTCCTAGGTGACCCAGGTCCTTGGATCTGTGCTGGGATGACAGGCGGAGTAGTTTATCTCCGTCATCAGCCTGAAGTGGGATTAACCAAAGATGCGATTCAGCGTAGAATCGCCAAAGGTGCAAAGGTATCTGTAGAATCTCTAAATACTGATGGAAAAAAAGATGTTCAAGAGTTGCTTGGTCAATACATTGAGATGCTAAAAAACAACGGACAACAAGAAGAAGCGGATGAATTAACAGTATTGCTAGAAAACCCTGAACAGGCATTCGTTCAAGTTGTACCTGTTAAAGAGCAAGCTGATCCGTCCGTATCCACTGAGTGATTAGTAATTTTATAAAAGCAAAAAGAAAAGGCGGTCAATCACCGCCTTTTCTTTTTTTCACAAAATTACTAATTCTTCTCCATAAATTTCATAATTTTTATACTTGAAGTTCCTGCGAAACCCATGTATAGTTCAATATTGCTTAGCTTTGCACAAATCCGTATAAAGGATACATAAAGGGAATAGTATGGGTATGAATAAGATTAAGTCCCCTGTCTTTTTTACGAAACTAGAAAGGAAATATATATAAATGAAACTCGGAGCCCGAATATTTAAAACGGGAATAGCCATTGTTTTAGCTTTGTTTATTGCTCAAGTGTTAGAACTCCCTTCACCCGTATTTGCTGGAATTGCAGCGATATTTGCTGTCCAACCCACGATATACCGGTCCTATTTATCGGTTATTGAACAGGTCCAAGGAAATATTATCGGTGCAATCATTGCCGTTGTATTCGTTCTAATGCTCGGAAATAACTTTTTTATCATTGGTCTTGCTGCTATATTGCTTATTACCTTAAATCTTAAGCTCAAACTTGAAAATACAATATCCCTTTCTTTAGTTACCCTGATTGCCATTATGGTGACACCAGGAGATAATTTTATCGAGTTTGCTTTTATTCGATTTTCCGCGATTATCATCGGTGTAATTGCAGCTTTTATTGTCAATCTCATTTTTCTACCACCAAAATATGAATCGAAACTTTATCAGAAAAATGTAGGTTTAATGGAGGAAATAACGAAGTGGATCCGTATTAACACGCGACATGCCTCTGAACATCAGCTTTTAAAAGCAGACATTGAAAAAATGCGAGAAGGTATCATTAAGCTAGAGCACCTCTATATAATGTACAAAGAAGAACGGTCTTATTTTAAAAAAAACAGTTTAGGAAAGTCCCGTAAGCTTGTCATCTATAGACAAATGATTACGACCACCAAAAAGTCCTTGGACACACTAAAACGACTTCATCGCTATGAAAATGAAATTCATCATATGCCCGAAGCCTTTCAAGAAGCCATTCAACACCAGCTTGATTGTTTGATCAACCATCATGAACAAGTCATGTTGAAATATATTGGCAAAATTAAACCAGAGGCGACGGTTATGGAAGGCCATGACTGTCTAAATAAAAAAGGGTTGTTCGAACTCTTCCTTGCTCACCAAAAAGAAATGGACGATTCAAATAACCAGATTTTATATCACATGATGCAGCTTGTTTCGATTATTATGGAATACGGTGAGCAGGTGGAACACTTGGATACACTCATAACAAGCTTTCATTCTTACCATAAAGATGATCAACTAGTAATGGTTGAGTCAGCAACTGAAGACTAAAAAACAGCAGCTGAGAATAGCTGCTGTTTTTCATAGATAAAAAAAAAATCAGTTTAGACTTTCAGAATTGTCCAGCTCCAGCGGCTAGGGGCTCGGGGTCACAAGCCAATCCGCCAAGAAGGTTAAAAAGCAACCTTCTCGCCGGCTCGTCTTACGCCTGTCGCCCCTGAACGAGCCGCTTCCGCTTTTCTACTTAATTTTCAAGCTGTTGAACTTGGAACAGCTTATGATAGCCACCCTCGAAGTTCATTAATTCCTCATGGGTACCTACCTCAACAATTTTCCCATGCTCAATTAAAACAATCCGATCAGCATGCGTTATGGTTGAGAGGCGGTGAGCAACGATAAAGGTTGTCCGCTCCTTCGCAAGCTTCTCAAGTGCTTCTTGGATTAGGTGCTCACTTTCAAGATCTAACGCGGATGTTGCCTCATCAAGAATTAGGATTGGTGGATTCTTCAAGAAGACTCTAGCAATCGCTACGCGCTGCCTTTGCCCCCCTGATAGCTTAACTCCCCTCTCACCAACCTTCGTATCATACCCTTCTGGAAGAGCGGTTATAAACTCATGGGCATTTGCTGCTTTAGCGGCAGCAACTACTTCCTCATCGCTTGCCTCAGGATTGCCAAGAAGAATATTTGTTTTAACTGACTCGCTAAACAAAATATTATCTTGTAGAACCATACCGATTTTATCACGCAAAGATTGGGTTTTAAATGTACGGATGTCTTGCCCATCAAGCAAGATTCTCCCTTTCGTCGTATCGTAAAACCGAGGAATTAAACTAACAAAGGAAGATTTCCCGCCTCCACTCATGCCAACTAGAGCAATAGTTTCCCCTTTTTGCACATCTAAGTTAATATCTTTTAAAACATGTTCCCCATTTTCTTCATAGGCAAAACTTACCCCTTCAAAGCGAATATCACCATGAACCCTCTTTAACTCAACGGCATCCTTTGCATCGGTAATATCATATTTTTCATCCATAAACTCAAATACTCTGTCCATGGATGCAATTGATTGGGTAAGTGTCGTCGATGAGTTTACCAGTCGGCGCAATGGATTGTAGAGCTTGTCTATATACGCAATGAAAGCCATCATGGTTCCAATTGTAATATTTCCATTCACTGCCTGGTAGCCTGCATAGCCAATGACAATTAAAGGAGCTACATCTGTAATTGTATTAACAACTGCGAAGGCCTTAGCATTCCAACTTGTATGTTCCAAAGCCTTTTGCAAGAAGTTACTATTTTGCTTATCAAACTGTTTTTGTTCATGATCCTCAAGGGCAAAGCTTTTCACTAATGATATTCCCGCAACGCGTTCATGTAAATAGCTTTGTACCTCAGCAAGCGCCTGTGACCGAACTCTTGTCAGCTTGCGTAGATTTCCGAAGAAGTAACGAATTGAAAAAGCGTATAACGGAAATAACACCAAGGAAACAAATGTAAGTTTCACATCCATTGTAAACATGATACTCACAGCAATAATAATAGTCGCTACATCAAGCCAGAGATTCATTAATCCCGTGATGACAAAGGTCTTCGTTTGTTCAACATCATTGATGACCCTAGAAATAACCTCTCCAGCTCTCGTATTCGAATAATACTTAAAACTAAGCTTTTGAAGATGGCTAAATAACTTATCACGGATATCATATAAAATCCTACTAGCTGTCCACTGGGCAAAATATTGGCGATAATATTCAATAGGTGGACGTAAAATGACGAATATAATAATCATGATGCCCATTACGGTTAACAACTTACTCGATTTGTCCGTTGTGGATAAGGCATCATTTTGAACTACATCATCAATGACAAATTTAATAAGTAGTGGGATTAGCAGGGGGATCGCAAACTTTAGAACTCCAATAATAATGGTTCCAACAATTTGCCAACGATAAGGTTTTACAAAATGTAGATATCTGTTTACACTGCCCAAGAAGATATTCCCCCTAAAATTACATTCTTTGTATCTAACATATAAAAACCTGTTGAGCGATTCAACAGGTTCTAGCGATTAACGTCTGTAAGTCAAATACCGCTCGTACCAAATATCAATAAAATCAGGCGCAAACGGACCTTTCCTTTGTCTGATCCAACGAATGAGCTTCTCTACATTAAATTTTAAAATCGTATCAATCACTTCAGGATATTGCATCTCTTGACGATGGCGTTCATACTCGTCTTCATCTAACAGATTAAATGTCATATCAGGGAACACCTTAATGTCCAGATCATAATCAATGTACTTCAAAGCCTCATCGTCATATATAAAAGGTGAACTTAGATTGCAATAATAGTACACTCCATCTTCTCGTATCATTCCAATTACATTAAACCAGTGCTGAGAATGAAAGTAACATATTGCAGGCTCTCTGGTAATCCACGTTCTTCCATCTGACTCCGTTACGATGGTCCGATCATTACCACCTATCACAAGGTTCTGCGTTCCCTTTAAGACAGTTGTCTCGTCCCAGACTCTATGGATGTGCCCATTATGTTTATAGCTATGTATTTGGACTGATTCACCTTCATTGGGTACGCCCATATCTTCTCCCCTACTTTCCTTTCTTGGAGCTTTTGCAACCTATCATGTATATGAATCAAAAAATAACCGACAAAAGGCAACAAAACGATTCCTTTTTGTTACTATTATAACGGTTAAGGTAAAAATTTAAAACAAAAGAGCCACCGATTTTCAAATAGGAGGCTCGATTCGTTGCTTAAAGTCCTAATTTTGTCAACGTATTACGATATTCATTTCTTGGTAAGAACGAATGACTTCCTCTGTTTGTTCCTCAAAAGTCCGATGAATATCCTGTAATTCTTCCTTCATCCTATCAATTTCTTCTCGGATTTCTATCAGCTCAGTATTCTGCCTTAATGTCACAAGCTGTTGTTCAATATGTTGGCAGCGTTCAAGTTCAGACTGCAAGTATAAAAGCTTATCCATTGTTTTCATTTGCATCGATACCAATTCATTAAACTGATCCATGGTCTGCCACCGCCTGTAATAAATTTTCTATTCTATGTATTCGAGATGAAACAAATACTTCCTTTGACTAGTTCTGTTAATCTTTGTCGAATGTAAGAAAAGCGGAAGCGCCCTGTTCAGCGGCGTATGGCCTGGAGCGCTCCAACTGAGATAAAGGAAACACGAAGAGCGGAGCGATTCGATGTTGACTTATCGTAGGGCGGAGAGCGAAGGACACTAGCCGCTAGGGCGCTGGAGCTGGACAACTAGAAAAGCGGAGGCGCCTTGATCAGGGGCGTCAGGCATAAGACGCCCCTGAATAGAAGGCGTTCTTTGCCTTCAATTCAGGGGTGACTTATGACCCGAGGGGCTAGGCACTGGAGCTGGACAAAAGAAAAGCGGAAGCGCCTCGGTCAGGCCCGACAGGCATTAAGAATCACTGCCTACACCAGTATGAAAGCTTCATGAAGCCTGTCTAAAGGATATAAAGCTTAGTTTGGGCCTTATGAACGCTTTATGGTGCCCATTTTAAAGAAATGAAGCTTCGTTTGGGCTTCATAAACGCTTCATGGTGCCCGTTTTAAAGAAATGAAGCTTGGTTTGGGCTTCATAAACGCTTCATGGTGCCCGTTTTAAAGAAATGAAGCTTGGTTTGGGCTTCATGAACGCTTCATGGTGCCCATTTTAAAGAAATGAAGCTTCGTTTGGGCTTCATGAACGCTTCATGGTGCCCGTTTTAAAGAAATGAAGCTTGGTTTGGGCTTCATGAACGCTTCATGGAGCCCGTTTTAAAGAAATGAAGCTTGGTTTGGGCTTCATGAATGAAAGTCACATGAAAAGAACTCTGGTGCACTTCAATAAAAATGTTCACCACCTAAAAAAGACACTCTCCCCAAAGGGAAAGTGTCTTTTTGTTAATCCTAATTATTGTTGGCCATTTTGTCCAGCATTTTGAGACTTTCTTGCCTCAGCTTGTTGGTTTTGGCGTCTTACCTCTTGTGCATTTGTTTCGCTCGCAAATTCAGTGCCAAATTGACCTGATTGGCCTTGCTGGCTACCACGTGAAGCTTGAGCATTTTGGCGTCTTACTTCTGCAGCATTTGTTTCACTAGCGAACTCAGTGCCAAATTGACCTGCACCTGCAGCTCCACCTTGAGAAGCTTGAGCGTTTTGTTGTCTTACTTGTTGAATGTTTGTACCAGATTGAGTTTGGTTTGGTCTGTTTGCCATCATTATCACCTCCACGAATATTAATGTAACCATCGAGATGTGGTGATATCCTAAAAAAAAATAAAATATTTTAGAATAATTTTATGAGGAATGGGACCCTACACAAGCAACGAAATTCCACCATCTACAATAATCGTTTGGCCGCGAATCATATCGGAGCCATCACCTAAAAGAAACATAACAGCATTGACAAGATCATCCGTTTCCACCATTTTTCCTGCAGGAGTTTTAGCTCTCGCATCTGCTAACATTTCTTCTCTGTTTGGAAAATGCGTTAGTGCATCTGTGTCTATAGCTCCCCCAGACACTGCATTCACTACAATATTTTTAGGCGAAAATTCTACTGCAAGGTAGCGAGTTAAAGCCTCCAATGCCGCTTTTGAGACTCCTACAGCTGTGTAATTTTCTAAATACCGTATAGATCCTAACGAACTAATACTCACGATTTTTCCCTTACCCGTACTCTCCATTAATTTTGCTGCTTGCTGTGCACAGAATAAAAGAGCTTTACTATTGATATTCATTGTCCAATCCCAATGCTTTTCTTCTAATTCCATCGCAGGTCTTTGTACACCTGAAGCTGCATTATTAACAAAGATGTCAAGTCTGCCGAATTCCTGTTTGATTTGTTCAAACATACTTTTAATTTTATCGACATCCCCAACATTTGCCTTCACAACTAACACTTTTCTGCCAAGTGCCTCAATTTCTGCGGCTGTCTCAATCGCTGCATTTTTACTACGAGCATAATTAATTACAATGTCATATCCTTCTTTGGCTAGCCTAAGAGCGATTGCTTTCCCAATTCCACGGCTACTCCCCGTTACTAGTGCAACTTTATTTGTCATCATACCAATTTCCCTTCAGTTTAATTTGGTTTTATTTTAGCTGTTATAGGTATATAAGACAATATAAGAACTCAAACTACCTTATAGTTAATTTCCTTAGAAAGGAAGAGGTTTATGTACGTTGGCAGAGATATGACTGAGTTGACCATGATGTCAAAAACAGAATGGAAGGATAGTGAACTCGCTTTTTTCCATCATTCTATGCAACAGGTTGTGCCTTACTTAAACGTAGAAGGACAATCCCTTCACAGACAGATTGTTGAAGAAATTGAAAGACGTGGCGGGTTGAAACGTAATGAGGCAGACTATACTCACGGTACAAGAGTAAGCTATGATTAATTAGATGTCCTTGAGAAGAATCTCAAGGACATTTCTCTTTTCAATCATCACCGAAGTGTTCTTGAGACAAGCTCTCATGGACAATTCTCGCTTCACTTTCCGCCGAAGTGTCCTTGAGACAAGCTCTCATGGACAATTCTCGCTTCACTTTCCGCCGAAGTGTCCTTGAGACCGGCTCTCATGGACAATACTCACTACAATGACCATCAAAATGTCCTTAAGGTTGCCTCCTTCAGAATTTGCGTGAAAGAGTTACCCTTGAACCTTCATTACAAACACTTTATACACCAAGATATTGTTTAATTATTTTTTGATGCGAAACCGGGAACGCATACTCTTCTAATTCTTCTGCTTTAACTAGCTTCAATCCTGGACCTTCTTGGATATCTCCATGCAATTCCCCTTTAAAGACATGAATATTCCAGATTAAGTGTGAAAAAACATGTTCAATCCTTCCTACCATGTCGCCTAAAGAAAGGTTGACTTGATACGTTTCATGGAAGTGATCCACAAACTGTTCCTTTTCACTTCTATATCCAAGGACTATTTCAGCACTTGGAAATTCCCATAGGTTCGCAAGTAATCCTGATTCAGGTCGCTTACGGATTAAAATTCGATTCTGCTTATCCTTTACTACCGCTACAACCATTTCAACTAGCCGTTGCTTTTTCTTTTTAGTTTTTACTGGTAATTCATTTTGGACTCCAGCTTCAAAGGCTTGGCAGTGGTCTCTAACGGGACATAATAAGCATGATGGGGATGTAGGAGTACAGATTAGCGCTCCCAGTTCCATTAAAGCCTGATTAAAGTAGGAAGGCTTTTCATGCGAAATTAAGCCTCTGACGGCTGTTTCAAAAATTTTTCTAGTGGAAGGTTTAGCGATATCGTCCCAAATCAACAAGATTCTCGAAAGGACACGCATCACATTCCCATCTACAGCCGGCTCAGGCTTCCCATAGGCAATACTTAGGATAGCCCCTGCAGTATAAGGACCTACCCCTTTCAGAGATGCAATTTCATTTGGGTCATCAGGTACTTGGCCAGCGTACTTTTCATGAACCTCCTTTACAGCACTTTGTAAATTTCGCACTCTTGAATAATACCCCAGACCTTCCCATGCCTTTAAAACTTGATCCTCATCGGCCTTAGCTAACACTTCAATGGATGGAAATTTTTCTAAAAATCTAGTAAAATAAGGTATAACCGTATCTACTCTTGTCTGTTGGAGCATGATTTCAGAAACCCATACTTTATAAGGGTCTTGATCTTTACGCCAAGGCAAATCACGCATCTCCATTTCAAACCAGTCAATTAAATCTGTTTGAAAGGATTCTATATCCATTTCCTCTACTATTTTCAAACTGTTGTTCGTCAATTTTAGGCCTCCACATGTTAAACATTCAAACTTTTTGGGAATATACTAATAACTGGACGTGCTAACGCTAATTTTTTTAACCCTATTAACGTAAACTATAAATTGCAACGTTACAAGGGAATAAATCTATATAATAATTTCCTGAAAAGGAGGGTTTTTCCTTGGATACAGGAACACATATTGTAATGGGCGTCGCTATTGGGGGTATCGCTACTCTTGACCCTGTAGTGACTGAGAGTTCTGTTACTGCAACAAGCGTCATTATCGCAACGATTGTTGGTTCACAAATACCAGATATTGATACTGTGCTAAAATTAAAAAATAATGCTGTTTATATAAGAAATCATCGCGGTATTACTCATTCCATTCCTGCGGTAATTCTCTGGCCAATGTTAATTGTAGGTACAATTTATTTATTTCAACCAGAAGTAAACTTGGCTCACTTATGGATGTGGACCCAATTAGCTGTTTTTCTTCATGTATTTGTCGATATTTTCAATGCCTATGGTACCCAAGCACTAAGACCGTTCTCCAGCAAGTGGCTTGCTTTAGGGATTATCAATACCTTCGATCCTTTTATTTTCATCTTACACGTTGCTGCGATTATTTTCTGGGTATTCGGAGCTTCACCAGGGTATCTATTCCTCGGAATGTACGCTGTGATTGTCGCCTACTATATACATCGGTTTGTATTAAAGCGAAAATTACTAAAGATTGTAAACGAGATGATTCCAGATGCATCTGAGGTGATTATTGCACCCACGATGAAGAACAGTGAATGGCGAATTGCCGTCATGAATGACCATCAATTTTTCGTTGGAAGGGCTAAAGGGTTAACAGTAAACATACTAGATCAATTTAATCGGGTTCCCGTTCCGGAGACGGCGGTGCTTACAGCCGCAATGGAAGACCATAATCTTGCTGCGTTTTTGTCTTTTTCACCTGTATACCGTTGGGAGATGGATGAATATGACGATCATTATGAAGTTCGGTTTATTGATCTAAGGTACCGTAGTAACGGTCATTATCCATTCGTAGCGGTTGTCAAACTTGATAACAATCTTGAGATACTTAGTTCTTATACTGGTTGGATTTATAGTGAAGAAAAACTCCAGAAAAAACTTGAAGTGATTCCGAATTGAAGAATAAAAGCGATGCTGCCTTAGCATCGCTTTTCTAATTAATTTAGTTCTTCATCCCGCTCTAAAAAGTGCTTGTACTTTGGATTTCTTGCAACGAATTCATGCAGCCTATCTCCATAATGTTGAATCCATTGGCGAACCACTTTTTCGGTCATTTCATTCCCCAGATATTCTCTTCCAGCCTTTGCTGAAGTCGTTTCAAAATCCTCCCACATAAGCTCCACCCATGTAAGAGCCTTTTGAAAGCTAATATGCTTATTTTTTTCTACTAATAGGTTCGCCAGTCTTTCATGATAATCATTCATTTGATTTTCCTCCTTGCAAATTTATCCGTGGCTAAAGGCACCATAAAAGATAAATACTATGAAAGCGTGTTGCTAAACGGCACGTAGAAAAACCCTCAAGGAGGCCGTTATGCGAAACAAAGCAAAGAATTTCCCTAATATGAATCACAATCGTTTCGAAGGAGAACCTCGTGCGAAAGCAGAATATGCATCAAGAAGAGCCGATGGCACGATTAATACCCATCCTCAAGAAAGAATGCGTGCTTCTACAAATAGAGAAAGCGATACCCCAGATTTTTAAACATTTTTATCGGGTAAAATCAGGTTATTCCTGGTTTTGCCTGATTTTTCCTAGCAAGCTAATGGGTAAAGCTTCTTCATTCTCTGGACTATTGATTCGGTGTCCCCATGCAAAAACACCGTTCATATAATTTATTTTAAAATAACTACCAGGATCGCCTTCAACCTCATAAATTTCTCCAGCTTTAAAATTCTCAGGGTTTAATAAGTAAGCCTTGGCCATTGCCATCTTTCGCTCAAGTACAGCATATTCATTAACCATACCTAGTTGTTCTGCTTTTCGAGCCTTCTCAGTAAGGGTTGCAATTTCTTGTTTCAATTCATGTTCAGTATATTGGCTATATCGTTTTTCCGGCATCATGTTTCACTCCCTGTCTCTGTCCTATGATAGCGAAATTACCATTATAAATAAAGGGAAAGCTCGTCTATTCAAGGAAGTCCTCTTCTCTCCCAGATAGTCCTTCCAGATATCGATTAATAAGATCTATAGAAAATCCTTTATTATATAGACCCTGCTTAATTTTCTGTTTATACTCAAAGCCAGTCAATTTTGAGTGTTTCCTTTGGAGCTTTTCTCCTTGAAAACGAAGAGCAGTTAGTTCCTCATCTACTTCCTTTTCTGTTACGCTATCCTCCATCACAAGTTGGATAACACTAAACGGATATCCCTTACGAATAAGAAATTGTTCAAGCTTTTGCTTTAGTATCCGTGAAGAATCTTTTCTATTTTTAATGACAAATTTACTAGCAAGCTGTTCGGCTTTTTCTACCTGCTTTTCAAAAGGATATTCCCGAATGGCATCATCCATTATTTTTTCATTAATCCCTTTTTCTTTGAGGCCTATTTTGACAACCTCTGGCCCTTTATCTGTTGTATTCATTTGAGTTCGAACAAATGCTTTTGCAAATTCATCATCATCCAAGAACTTATATTTATAAAGACGGTTTATCGCTTCCTGAATAATAGGAGTTGCTACCTCCTTTTTGGTTAAGTACTCTCTAACCTCTCCTTCAGATCTCATTCGATGAGCTAAATAGTGAAGGGCCAAATTATAAGCTTTACGGATGTCATCTTGATAAAGAATTTCTGTTACTGGTAAATCGTCAAGTTCCATCCCTTTTGTTAATTGGTATTTAATGAGGACGTCTTCATCTACGCTAAAAGCGTATTCTTCCCCCTTACCACTTTCCGAAAAAATACTATATCTATTTTTATTATTTTTTTGAACACTAATCTTTGTTATGACTGGCATTGTATCCACCTCTAAAATTAATTTACCATAAGTTGAAAGGATTTTGGGTACAGAAGGCGTACTGTATGATTAAGTGACAATTTCAAAAGGGATGTGGAGAAATGAAGATAGCAATTGCAGGCGGTACTGGTCTCATCGGCAAGGCTCTTGTTGATTATTTGCATAAAAATGGTCATGAAGTCATCATTCTTACTAGACAAACACAAAGCAACTCATCTTCAGGGAGTCCTCGTTACATCTCATGGCTTAATAAAGATAGCTCCTCAATAGTTGAAGAACTCACAGAAGTCGATGCTTTTATCAACCTTGCCGGCTCTACAATTAATACCCGGTGGACAGAAAAAGGAAAAGAACAAATTGTTGAAAGTCGCCTTCATGTAGTAGAAGAACTATACAGATTGATTCGCACCCTTACTGTAAAACCAAAGGTACTCATAAATGCAAGTGCAGTCGGCTTTTATGGTACTTCTGAGGAAGAAACCTTTACTGAAAGCTCCATAAAGCCTGGTACCGATTTTTTAGCGCAGACAGTTGTAAAATGGGAATCTGCAGTCAGAAAGATTGAAGATCTTGGAGTTAGAACGGTTTATTGCCGTTTCGGTGTTGTTTTAGATTCCAATGCCGGAGCCCTGCCTCAGATGGGATTGCCTTATCGCTTATTCATTGGAGGAACGATTGGCAATGGCAGGCAGTGGCTTTCGTGGATTCATATACAAGACATTGTAAGAGGCATAGTATTTGCTATCGAAAATAATGACGTAAGAGGTCCAGTTAATTTTACCGCACCTGAACCTGTACAAATGCAGGAGTTTGGCAAAACAATAGCAACTGTATTGAATCGCCCTCATTGGCTCCCTTTGCCCGGTTTCGCTCTTAAGTTGCTCCTCGGAGAGATGAGTTTACTGATATTAGAGGGACAAAGAGTGTTCCCTGAAGCATTACTCCATCATGGATTTTCGTTTCAATATCCACATCTATTTCCAGCACTTAAAGAAATTTATAAAAAATGATTCTTGTTTAATCCTTCCAATAATGGAAATACTGTTAAACGAAAACCATAGGAAGGGTGATAAGGATGGCAGATAAAAAGCGAAAAGAAAAACGAAGACATACATTATCAAGCATGCAAGAAGTAACCTATAGTCATGAATTTAGAGCCGCTGATAGGGCTGCAGGTTTTGCAAATAAGAAAAGAGATCAATAAATAAGCTTACTTTACATGATCGTTTTAACTAGCTCATTCTGAACCGAGCTAAACTTTTATTACCACTTATACCCCATAGTTTAATGCAAAAGCTAAGAGCACGGAAATGTTTTGAATTTCCGTGCTCTTTACTATTATTTGAAAGGGGTTTTCAAAAATGGGACGTTCACGTGGGCAAAGAAGTCGAGATAAAAACACAGCAAAATTACCTCAAGTGCCTAAAAATATGAAATCTGATGGATTAGATGTTGAGTTCGACCGAGACCTCGCTGACCACGAAGACCTCGAAGCAATGGCCCGTTCAAAAGCTGCAGATGCTCGAGTTAAAGGACGACAGCGTTAAAATGAACAAACCTAAAGCAGGATCTTTTGATCCTGCTTTTAGTAAGGGGGTAGGGGTTTTTCTATTATTAATTGGGAAAGGGTGGAAGTTTGTGAATCATTTCACTAACTTTCATGTACTAAATATACGTCATTTCCCCTACAAAGACAATAGTTTTCACAAAGTGTTCATAATAGTATTTTCTGCTGTTTATCCACATTTACCCACAACTTTGTGGATAATGTTAATAACTGTATGTAAATGCGCTTAGGTCAAAAGACTGAGGTGTGGATGAATTTCTGTGGATAATCATACGTTTCCTTGTGGACAATGTGAATAAGTCTGTGGAGTACTTGATAACTAGGGTTTTTAATTGTGTATAACTATTTAGGCGAGTTTTGCTATTGAGGACAACCTCAGCGGTGGGCCTAAGATTGGAGTTTTCAAGAAAATGGTACATAAATTTTATAAACTTATCCACAACCCAAAACTATATAACGTCTCAACCATTAGAAAAAGCGAACTACCAATGCAGTTCGCTTTTAGATATAGTAACTTGCAACTTCACAAGATGTATATGTGACTCTTTATAATAAACCGCCGCGGTACATTATATTCCACTTGATGATCTTTAACCTAAACGACGTAAGCCCTACCTCTCTTACATCCTTACGGCTCCGAAGCCGATCCAGTGTGAATAAGTTTTACAATATAAAAGTTATAAGCAGAATGCCATAAGTTTATTGCCATATTTCTTCCAATTAGTGAAGCTGAACCCTAATTATATAAAATTCCAACTTAAATGTCAACAACTTGTTTCTGTTTCTGTCTTTCTTCACTAAAACGACGTCCTTGAATAAGATAATAAAGTACAACACCAATTAAAATATATATCGAGCTGAACATATATAAAGTTCCTAAGCTAACTCTTGCCGCAGCTAAACCAACTAGAAATGACCCTAAACCAATTCCGATATCATAGATTGACAAGAAGGTTGCAGTGGCTACTGGTCTACGTTTAGGTTGAGCTACCGTAATCGCTATTGTTTGGAAGCTCGGGAATAAGGTTCCCCACCCCAAACCGGCAAATGCAGCTGCAACTAAGAATAGTATGGCTGAGTCTGCAATTCCTAAAATAAACATTCCAACGGCGAACAGAATGATGGCTGGATAGACAATCGCATTGGCACCAAGCAAATCATACCATTTACCCGTGTATGGTCTAGAAATGAGCAAGACAACCGCATACACGACAAAGAAGTAACTAGCAACATGACCAACTCCAATCTCAACTGCATAAATCGATACAAATGAAAGAATGGACGAATAGACGATAGCAAAAAAGGCTCCAGTAACAGCAATTGGAATCGCACTAAATTCAAAAAGCTCCTTAAAACGAAATGACCCCTTTACATGAACTTCTTTGTTGGTTTTGACTTGTTTTTTCGGAACGCTAATAAATAAACCTGCCATTAACCCGATGAATGCCGAAAGAACACCCATTAAGAGCATGGTCGATACTCCCCACTGTTGCATGGCGGTTAAGCCTAGAAAGGGTCCAGCAACCATCGCAAGGTTTGAGGATAAAACAAAGTACCCCATTCCTTCTCCCCTTCGCGAATCAGGTATAATTGCCGCAACAATTGAACCAGTTGCTGTTGTCGCCATTCCGAAACCGATTCCGTGGATAAATCTCGTCACCATTAACGCCCAAATCGTATCTACATTAAAATAAACAAGGGTAACTCCTGAAAAAATCAGTAAGGACACTAGCAGAATCATTCTTGCGCCAATTTTTTCTATCCAACGACCTGCAATCGGACGAATGATAATGGCGGATAATAAGAAAACCGTTGTCACAAGACCTGCTTCCGATTCTTTTCCATCCATTTCATTTAAAACATATACCGGCATGGTCACAAGTAAAAAATAGAACGTCATAAATAAAAAGAAATTACTGATTGAAACACTCATAAAATTTTTGGTCCAAAGTTTTGGTTGATGACTTTGCATGAAGCATATATCTCCCCTTTAGTGATTTCTTTGAAGTTTAATGTTCACTTTGCTTGATGTAGCCAAGCCATTCAGTGATTAAACTTTGCAGTTCTTCTTGAGAATCTTTCGGGAACGAGGTTAATAACGCTTGATTGGCTTTATTAACTGCCTCTTCCCACTTCGGATATTCTTTTAATGCTTTCTTAGATAATTGAATATATTTTTTCCGTCTGTCCTGTCCAGAGTGCTGTTCAATATACTCCTGCTTTAGTAGCCTCTGAATTGTCCTTGTCATTGGTGGTGCTTCTACAGCGAGATATTGACAAAGCTCTTTTTGTGTCAACGTTCCTTGTTGCTTCAGTACAAATAGCACAGCCCATTGAGCATTATACAAACCAAAAGGTTCAAGTACCTCATTCAATTGCTTAGATAGCTCTCTTGAGAGCTGATGAACACCATGAAATAAAGTATGAGTATTATTTAACATAGAACCACCTTAGACATCTGTTTTTTTATGCAACATGTTATATTATAACATAAATTAGTTACTTAGGTAACTAATTTGGTTTTTTCAGTTTTTGCTTTAGGTTCTATCAACAAACTACAGCATTCTATCTACATTATTTTGTAGTCTATCTACATAATCTAGAGTTCTATCTACACAAATTTAGCGTCTATCTACAAAATATAGGATTCTAACTACAAACTACAGCGTTCTATCTAAACAATTTAGTAGTCTATCCACATCATTAAGAGTTCTATCTACACAAATCTCCCCTATATCTACAAACGATCAACTTATAACCTTAGTCCACCTTTTGGTTAGAGAACACAAAAAAACTGCCAGGTTTCCCCGACAGTTTCATGTTCCTTATACAGATTTTTTTAACTGAAATTCACCTAATACTTCAAAAAAGCTCGCCTGATGATTTCGTTTCCGCAGCGTTGAAATTGTTGGTTCATCAGCCTTTAGATATACGTGATTATCTGTCTGGGTAACAACTGAGACAGGTACACTTGTTAACTGTGCTTCGCCTGGATGAATCATTAACCAGTTTTGGTTACCTTTATCTTCTGCGCGCTCATCCTCCCCATTTGATAGAGGACAGAGCGTAACGGTATTCTGATTTCCTCGAACAACATGAATTAAATCCTCTATCACTGCACTAGCAGTAGGCAACATGCCAGCCCCAGGCCCTTGTAACGTTATCCGACCTACAATATCCCCTTCAATAGAGACAGAATTCTCAACACCTTCGATATTAAAAAGAGGATGCGTTTCGGTAACCAGTGTAGGGCGGACAGATCCTATAATAGTACCGTTAACTAACTGAATAGAGGCAATCAGTTTAAAGCGCAGCCCTAGCTTCTCGGCCCCTTTTATTTGTTCCTCAGTGATCCCAGTAATCCCTTCCCGAGGTACCATTGCCCACTCAGGTTTGCCTCCGAAAGCTATCTCACTTAAAATCATTAATTTATAAAAAGCATCGTACCCTTCTACATCGTTTGTTGGGTCTGCTTCAGCATACCCCTTTTCCTGTGCTGCCTGAAGAGCTGCAGAAAAGGATAAATCATTCGTTCTCATTTCACTAAGAATATAATTGGAAGTCCCATTTAAGATTCCTTCAATTTTTTTGATCTGATTAATATTTAGTAGCTGCTGCAGTGTTTGGATAACTGGTACTCCCCCTGCTACTGTAGCTTCAAAACCAACAGATACGCCGTTCTCCTTAGCAAGTTTTTGTAACTCACTTCCGTGTACAGCAAACATCTCTTTATTAGCCGTAATAATATGGCATTCTTTTTGGATTGCCTTTTGTAAATATGTAAGAGCTGGTTCTTGGCCCACAATTGCCTCAACAACAACATCAAGTTTCTCTAAATTAAGAATTTCCTCAAAATCATCGGTAACAAGGACTCTATTATCTATTTCACGGTTTTTATTTTTACTTTTCACCAAAACTGCCGCAACTTCTACTCTTTTCCCAAGAACTTTTGATAATTTCTCTTTGTGAGAGTTAATGGTTTTATAGACCCCTTCCCCCACTGTACCAAACCCCAAAATAGCTACTCTTATTGAAGACATTTATGTCACATCCCTTTCATTCGTTTCAGTGAGGAATTAAAAAAAGCGAAAATGCGCCCACTAGCATAGACAATTAAAATTGTAAAAAAAACAGGACCCTCTTCATAAGAAGAGGATCCCGCCCTCCCCTTATCTTTCAGGCAGAAAAACTGCCTGCAGGAATTAGCACCTTTTCAAGGAATTTCCTTGATGGTTGCCGGGCTTCATCGGGCCATGTCCCTCCGCCGCTCTCGATAAGAGTATTATATATATTCATATTATTCGATAATTCAATTAAAACTGATTGTATTATAGATTTTTCCAAGTGTCAAATACTTTATAGTGCTCTAGCATGATCCTTCCTAAGCTGGTTTTGATAAAGGCTGTGATAGAATCCCCGTTTCTTAAGTAATTCATCATGTGAACCTTGTTCAATAATCTGTCCGCTATCGACCACAAGAATTTGGTCAGCCTGTTGAATTGTATTCAAGCGATGGGCAATAATGAAGGAAGTTCTTCCTTTCATTAGCAGCTTTAAAGCTTCTTGAATTTTTATTTCAGTAATTGTATCGATACTACTCGTTGCTTCATCCAATATTAAAATAGATGGATCTGCAAGAATGGCTCGTGCGATCGACAATAGCTGTTTTTGACCTTGGGAAATGCCAGAACCATCCTGGCTGAGCTCCGTATCAAACCCTTTAGGCATTCTCTTTATAAAAGAATAGGCATTCGCCGCAATCGCTGCCTTCTCCACTTCCTCATCCGTTGCATCGAGCCGTCCATACCGGATATTTTCACGGATTGTCCCTTGGAATAAAAACGAATCCTGTAGCACGAACGCCATATGATTCCTTAGGCTCTCTCTTTGTATCTTTATACTGTCTTGGTCATCAAAGAGAATTTTACCGCTAACTGGTTCATAAAACCTAGTAATCAAATTAATAATCGTCGACTTCCCTGCACCCGTAGGACCGACAAGTGCGACACTTTCCCCTGGTTTAGCTATGAAAGTTAAATCACGTACAGTGTCTCCATCCTGCTCGTAGGCAAACGAAACATTACGAAATTCCACTTTTCCTTTAAGGGTAGAAATAGCCATTGAATGTTTTTCATCAGAGGTTTCCTCATGTTCATCAATAATGTCAAATACACGATCAGCGCCGGCAACAGCCGAAAGCAAGGTGTTAAACTGATTGGAGAGATCATTTAGCGGTCGTGTGAACTGTCTTGCATATTCGGTAAAAATGACAATGGTACCAATTGTGACCATCCCTCTTAGAGCAAAAAAACCACCAACGGCTGCAACAAATGTAAAACTCAAATTATTGAGTACATTCATTAGCTTAGGGATAAAACCTGCATAAACCTGTGCCCAATATCCAGCTTTTTTTACATTTTCACTTTTAACAAGCAATTCTGAAATGACTTTCTGCTCCTGGGAGAAGGCTTTAATAATCCTTTGCCCTGAAATGCTTTCCTCGATAAAGCCATTCAGTTCACCTAAGTGTTTTTGCTGCTCTTTATATAATCTTCCTGTCCGGTTTGTAATCCATTTCATTCCGAGAAACATTAACGGTACAATGGTCATCGTCACTAGTGTTAACAAAGGACTCAGCCACAGCATTACGGCAAGTGTCCCGATCAGGGTGAGTACACTAGCAAAGATTTGTATGACCGAACTGTTCAAAGTTGTACTGACATTTTCGATGTCATTCGTGACTCTACTCATCAACTCTCCAGATTGCCGCTTATCAAAAAAACGAATCGGGAGTTTATGGAGCTTTGAAAACAGCTGAGTTCTCATTGAAAAAACAGTTTCTTGGGCAATCCCAATCATCCAGTAATTTTGCAACCAAAGTGAAAGTGAATGCATTAGATAAACTAAAGCGAGACCAGCTAAAACGATGCCTAAACCGCTGGCATCTTGGGTAGAAAGATGGGTATCGATTGTTCTACCAATAATAAAGGGGCCAAGTAAGGCTAGAGCAGAGCTCAATACAACCATAATTAGAACGGCATTCAAAAGTTTTTTGTGAACGGCGAGGTATCTCCAGATTCTTCTTACTGTTTTCGTAACACTTCCCCTATCTACCTCATTAGATGTTTCTTTCTGCTGTTTCACACCAACTCACCTCTCTTATTTCAGCTTAATCCTTCAGCTTGATTCTGCTAAACCTAGTTGGGACTGATAGATATCTTGATAAAGCTTGGATTCTTTTAGTAAATCGTCATGATTACCAGCTGCAATGATTTCCCCATCCTCAAGAAGGAGAATGGAGTCCGCTTCTTTTGCAGTGCTAATCTTCTGAGTAATAATCAATGTAGTACATTTATAAGGCTTTATGGCCTCGAGTAATTTTGCTTCCGTTTTTAAATCTAGGGCACTGGTACTATCATCTAAAAGTAAGATTCGGGGCATTTTTATCAGCGCTCGTGCAATTGATAAACGCTGCTTTTGGCCACCTGATAGATTCACTCCCTTTTGTCCAAGCATGGTTTCATATTTTTGAGGAAGTGTTTCAATCGTTTCAAGAATTTGAGCATCCTTGGTCGCTTTCATCATTTCATCATAAGTGGCATCTTCTTTACCCCAAGCAAGGTTCTCTTTAATTGTCCCTGTAAAAAGTAACGCCTCCTGAGGTACATAGCCAATTTGTTTGCGTAAGTGATCAAACTCAAGAGTACTAACGTCTACACCGTCAATTTCAATCTTACCTTTGGTTGAATCGTACAATCTTGGAATCAATTGAAATAGAGAGGACTTACCAGAACCAGTTGCTCCTAACAATGCGACTGTCTCACCTGGGTTCGCACAAAAGTTGATATCCCTTAAAACGTCGGTTTTGGTACCTGGATAGCGAAAAGAAACATGTTTAAACTCAATTTTTCCACCGGCAAGATCGGCTGTTTCCAGTTTGTTGTTCCCGTCTGGTAGGTCTGACTCAGTTACGAGTACTTCCTCAATCCTATCAGTAGAAGCCATAGCTCGGGAAAACACCATGATAATCCATGAAAACATCGAAAATGCTTGGGTAATCCTTGCTGTGTAATTCACTACAGCAACCACTTCCCCGACGGTAACATTTCCATTCTGTATATCTATATTTCCGAACCAAAGGACAGCAAGGACTGTCAGATTCATAAAAAATAATAAAACTGGAATCGCTGTTTCCGTCACCCTCAAGGCAAAGACTGTCCGTTCCCTTAAGTCTTGATTGGATTGTTTAAACCTTTTTGATTCATGCTCTCCTCTTGAAAAGGCACGGATCAGTCTAATACCGGTGAGATTTTCGCGCATGACCATATTTACACGGTCCAATTTTCCCTGAACGATTTTAAACAATTTTGTCGATTTCTTCATAATCCAAATTAAAAAAAATAACAGTGGAGGGATCACCAAAATAAAACCGAGCGCAAGCTTTATATTTACGGTTAATGCCAAAACAATCCCACCGATGACTAGTAAAGGGGCACGCAACGCAATCCTTAAACACATAAACAATGTCATTTGGAGCTGGTTTACATCGTTGGTCATCCTGGTAATTAATGAGGAAGTAGGATAATGATTAAAGTTCGAAAACGAAAAGGCCTGGACTTTTTCAAAGAGACTTTTTCGAATATCAAAGCCGAAGTTCTGGCTTGCATAGGCCGCAAAAAATGAATTTGCAATTCCCGCCCCAAAAGCTAGCAACGAGAGTCCAAGCATCAACCCACCAATTTCTAGCACAGTTTGCAAGTCATTTTGCACAATTCCATCATCAATAATTTGCGCCATTAGCAGTGGTTGCCAAAGCTCTACTCCAAGCTCAACAAGCATAAGCAAAATAGCGATTATCATGGGAAAGCGGTATTGTTTTAATAAAGATAGCACTTTCATGATTGTGAACCTCCAGCATAAACATCAGTTGTTTTGGATATAATTATTTCGTTTAACGAAAGGTATGGTATAAAATGTATTATACTATCAATCCGCAAAAAAATTATCATTTTTGTGAAAATGGAGAAGTCTTTTTATAAAAGGCTGTTTTCGTAAAGATTGTTGTTAAAATTGTAAAAATCATAAAACCGATTTTTACTACCTAAAGCCGATTTTAACGCAAGATAAGCTATTTTGTACGTTATAGTAAGTTTGTAGCTCTTTTCTCATAATTAAAATGCTATTTATTAGAGAAACAAAGCCTTATCCATCCTATTTTGTATCCAAAAGCAACAAAGTGTGAGAAAAGAGCCTTACAAAAAAAACAATCTGCCTTTTAACGGACAGATTGTGCTTCTTTTATCGTATGAATGAGGTCTCTTGCAATTGCTGACCATAGCTCTCTGTTTTTTGTTAGATTTTGCTGGAAGTCTGGAATTGCTTTTTTAAAAGCTTCTTCAAATTCTGGTGTGCCTTTTGGTGGCAATGAACCAAATAACTCATCCGCTAACCTTTGGGCTTCTGGAGCACGAGGACCCCATTTTACAACTTCGTTTCCTTCTTTATCAATGAGAACAATAATTGGTATGGAGCGTGATTTACCATTTGTGAGATACCTGTCCATTAAATCTAAATTTTCATCGCGAACAAAGTATCTTGGCTCGATTAATGCTTCATTTGCTATTCTCATGAAGATTGGAAGGTTCACCATTGCATCTCCGCACCAATCAGCTGTTAAAATTAGAGCTCGTAGTCCCGATGGTTGAAATTCCTGAAGCAAAGCCTTGTACGAATCCTCCAAGTGAAATTCATTATATACACCAAGCATTTCTTCTTTATTTCTTTGCATGCTCGCTATGTATTCATTTTGTGTCATTCCATGTAGGAACCATTCATTAAGTGTTTTCATTTTTTCATCTCCTCCATTCTAAAAATGAAGAGGTACCCCTGAAGGCACCTCCTTTTAGTTATCTTACTAATAAGGTCTTCTTAATCTCTTCAATTTGCTCAAGGTGACGTTTTTCATGATTAGCAATAAATTCCAATGTCTGTTTCACACTCAGCTTTCCAAAAACCGGATGTGACAGAGGCTTTTCTGCAAGTATATCAGGATTTGTATTCCCTAACAAAGCAACTACTTTTTCCCTAGAATGATTCAACCTAGAAGTAAGCTCCTCTTTCGTTTTAAATTCCGAAGATGGCTCAATTGGAGATTTTGCCTTATGGGAACGGTCGGTCACGTAAGAAAGGTTCTTTTCCTTTACTTCCTCACTTGGACTTTGCAGGGCTGCATCTATTAGAGATAAAAAGTACGATTCGATTTGTTGTAAATGATGTAATACCTGAGCGATACTCCAACTATCTGTGTCAGGTGCCTTATTTAATTCATCATCGGATAAACCATTAATGCTAGCTAACACTTCATCTCTTGTTTCATTCAATTGCTTTAATACCATTCCCATTCACCTCACTAGTTTTTTAAGTCTCTGCTAAACGTGGCTGTTGATTTCCGCTCCAATCAACCCTGTGAAAAGCAATAAGGTACTACGAATTTTTAACAAGATGATCTTTTAACTGGTCACGAAGGGCGCGCTTTAAAAACTTTCCGACTGATGTTTTTGGAATTTCATCCATAAAAATAACGTCATCCGGGAGCCACCATTTTGCAAACTGTGGTGCAATAAAGTCTAGAATTTCCTGTTTCTCGACTTTGTCCTTATAAGGAGCTTTTAACACGACACAAGCAAGTGGTCGTTCTTGCCATTGTGGATGTGGAACAGAGATCACACTGGCTTCAAACACAGCTTCATGGGCCATCAAGGCATTTTCAAGGTCAACAGATGAAATCCATTCTCCACCACTTTTAATTAAATCCTTTGTCCGATCAACAAGCTTAATAACCCCTTCTTCATCAACGGTTGCAACATCGCCAGTATAAAGCCAGCCATCACGGAATGCATCTTTCGTGCGTTCATCACGGTAGTACTCATCAGCAATCCATGGACCACGGATTAATAATTCACCCATTTCTTGCCCGTTCCACTCTACTTCGCCATCCGCACTAATGACCTTCATCTCAAGCCCTGGTACGAGTAGCCCTTGTTTCGAGCGGATATCAAGTTTTTCCTCAATATCAAGATTTTCCTGATAGCTTTTTAACCTAGAAACCGTAACGAGCGGTGCTGTTTCTGTCATCCCATATGCATGTAGGAACGGAATATTGTATTTGGTTTCAAATGTTTTAATCATTCCACGCGGTGCTGCTGACCCACCACAAACGACTGCTCGTAAAGATGAAGTATCGTAGTTTCCGTTTTCAAGCTCATTCAGTACACCGAGCCAAATTGTTGGAACACCTGCTGTCAAGGTAACTTTCTCTTGCTCAATCAGTTCGGTTAACAATTTTGGGGTGAACTGTGGCCCTGGCATAACCTGAGTGGACCCAAACCATGCTGCAGCAAATGGTAGACCCCAGGCATTTACATGAAACATTGGGACGACAGCCAAACAAACATCACTTTCCGAAAGCCCAACCGTATCTGCTAACCCCATAGTATAACTATGGAGAACAATACCGCGGTGCGAATAGATAACGCCCTTTGGATTTCCAGTCGTTGCAGATGTGTAGCACATTCCAGCTGGAGCATTTTCATCAATATCCTTTACAAACTCAAAACCCGGATCTCCTTCTTTTACTAATTCCTCATAGGAGTATACAGGTGAAAGGGTCGTTTCTGGTAATTCATCTTTATCAGTCATGATGATATAGGCTTTTACCGATTTAAACTTTTCATTTACCCTCTCTACCAGAGGTAACAAGTCTTCATCAATCATTAAAACTTTATCTTCGGCGTTATTGATAATATAAGAGATATGTTCAGGTGATAAGCGAATATTGATTGTATGCAATACAGCTCCCATCCCTGGTGCTGCGAAATAGGCCTCTAAATGTCGGTGATGATTCCATGCGAATGTACCTACCTTATCTCCCTGCTCGACCCCTAGCTTCTCTAGGGCGCTTGCAAGTCTACGAGTTCGTTCACCGATTTCCTTATAAGTGAACCGGTGAATTCCAGAAAGTGTTCTTGAAACAACCATCTTTTTGGGGAAAAATTTCTCCGCTCTCTCTAAAAGTGACCCTACCGTCAATGGAACATTCATCATTGGCATTCATACTCCTTTCGTATTCAACTCATTATTAAGACTATTAATCTTTGATAACTTCAAAGTTATGCTCCCCTACTGCTGGGGGTAACGCTTGTGAATCCCCTTCTAAATCGCTATGCATCTTCACTTGTCTTTCTCCCAATGGAGAATCGTAAATAATCCCGCGCTCACGGAAGTAAGGATATTCAGCTAATTCCCCCGCTTCTAAAACTGGGGCTAAACAACAATCGAACCGTTGGCCAAACTCTGTCCATTCTGCTAGAGTTTTACTTTTAAATAATTCCTGTAGTTCTAGATATACCGGGTTTTGTGGAATGGTTTTTGAAAAATGAGCTACCACCCAATCCTCACGTCCAACTGCATGGCAAAAGTGATGCCAAAACTTCGGTTCTAGCGCTCCCATGCTTACGTACCTTCCATCCTTCGTTTCGTATAAGCCATAGGAGACAATCGTGCCATTTAAAACAGCTACTCCCTGTGAATAGCCTGTTTTTTGTTCAATCAAAACATGGTTGGTCATAAATGACACCATCGTATCTGTTAGAGAAAGGCAATGATAGCTGCCTTCCCCCGTTTTGGAACGAGAAACGAGCCCAGCAAGGATCCGTTCAGCTGCAGCCATCCCGCCAATAAAGTCAGCAAACGTATTCGATGGGTGAATAGGTCGACCCTCTCGATCCTTCAGTTGAGCAAGGATGCCACTTAAAGCCATATAATTCAAATCATGACTTCCCAACTCTGCCATCGGCTCTTCCATTCCGTACCCTGTTATCGAAACATAGACGACCCTTGGGTTAATTTTTTTTACCTCATCATAACCTAGCCCAAATTTCTCCATCACTTTAGGACGGAAGCTTTCAATCACTGCATCTGCATTGGAAATTAGCTGTAACGCCGTATTTCTACCTTGTTCCGTTTTTAAATTAAGTGAAATGCTCTTCTTCCCGCGATTTTGAGCAAGAAAAACTGGCCCTATTTCCCCATTTGGAGAAACTCCTGTACTTCTAGCAGGATCTCCTGTTGGCGGTTCAATTTTAATAATCTCCGCCCCCATATCGGCCATTCTTAATGTTGCATAAGGTCCGGGAAGATAGTTTGTAAAGTCAATGACTCTAATTCCCTCTAACATGCTTTTCCCTCTCAATCATATGCCAATCATCTGAAAAGCTTTCTCTCTTTTCTATGAATCTTTGCCTTCCGATAAACAGTAACTGCCTTTTCTAGGTTGGTTTTATGAGTATAATTCCTCCAATTGTTTACGTAGCATGAATTTTTGTATTTTCCCACTCGCATTCCTTGGCAATGCATCTACGAAAATATATTTACGTGGCCGCTTATAGTTTGCTAACTTATCACTATTTTTACAAAGTGCCTCCAGCTCATCTTCTGTCAACGTTGGGTCTTTTTTTACAACGAACGCCGTGACCAGTTCACCCCAGCGTTCATCCGGTTGACCAATAATAGCAACATCTAACACACCTTTATGCTCATAGAGAATGTCCTCAACCTCACGGGGATAAATATTTTCACCACCTGAGATAATCATATCGTCGACGCGGTCTTTTACCCATAAATAGCCGTCGTCATCAAGATAGCCAATATCCCCAGAATGGTACCACCCTTTGTATAATGCATGTTCAGTCGCTTCCGGACGATTATAATATCCAGTCATCATGCAGGGTCCTTGGACAATGATTTCACCATTTTCACCAGGTGGCATCCGATTGTCAGGGTCTGAAGGGCCATCTTCACATGGTTTGACTACACGAATCTCATGATTTAAACAAGCCTGACCAGCTGATCCTGCTTTTGTTAGTTGGTCATCCTCTGATAAGAAGGAAATAGCAGGTCCCATTTCAGTCATCCCATAAGCTTGAACGAGTGCGACACCTAGCTGTTCTTGGCAAGCACGAACAAGCGCTGGAGCCATTGGTGCTGCTCCATATAAACCTAATGTAAGACTATCAAGCTTGTATTTACTTAAGTCTTCCTGTAAAAGCATGTTCCACATTGTTGGAGCGGCAAACAGCTTTGTGATATTTTCTGATTCCACTAACTCTAGTACTCTTTGTGCTTGAAATTGATGAAGGATAACATTCTTTGCCCCTACGTGAACACGAGGGAGATATGCGCAATGCAGCTCAGCGCAATGAAACATTGGGGCAGTTACTAGTCCAATATCATGAGGATTTAACTTGGTGGCATTGATGACAATTAAGCTTTGTTCGGCCATATCACGGTGTAGGTGCATTACGCCCTTTGGACGCCCAGTTGTTCCACTCGTGTACATGATGGCATATAGGTCGTTTTCAAAAACTTCAGCATTTATCGTTGTTCTTTTAGATGATTGGACCTTTTCATGATAACTAGCTGCATAATCAGGGGTGTTATCATCGATAAACCAGAAGGCACTTTTCGGAAAGCGTTGTTCAATCGCAGTGATGGTATTCTCTAGGGCCTTTTCAAAAATAACCACCTTTGGTTTTGCGTCTTCAAGAATATAAGCAACTTCCTCTGCCATTAAGCGGAAGTTGATTGGGTTGAACACTGCACCAATTTTGGCACAAGCGAAAAAGGTTGTTGCTAGCTCTTCCGTATTAAATAAGTAAGTTGAAACAAGATCTCCTTTTTTGACTCCTTCATCCAAAAGCGCATTCGCCAGTCTATTTACTTCAACATTCCATTCGCTGTAAGTCATACGCAAATTTTTACGAACATCATAGACGGCTTCTTTCTCCGGATACTTTTGAACAGTTAAATCAAAAATTTTGCCAATCGTTGTGGTCATTGGCTTGCCTCCTTTGTTTAGAAACTATTAAACAGGCTTAAAGTCCTGAGATAGTTTATCCCCGAATCCGTTCAATGATGGTTGCGTTCGCCATTCCATGACCTTCACACATGGTCTGTAATCCGTAGCGACCTCCAGCTCGTTCAAGTTCATGCATCATCGTCACCATTAACCTCGCCCCACTTGCTCCAAGAGGGTGTCCTAAAGCAATGGCTCCACCGTTTGGATTTAGCTTCTCCGGGTCTGCGCCAATTTCTTTCAACCATGCCATAGGTACAGAGGCAAAGGCTTCATTCACCTCAAAAACATCAATATCATCAACCGTAAGACCCGCTTTTTGGA
The DNA here is from genome assembly GCF_044803185.1 of Mesobacillus maritimus. Classification (GTDB taxonomy): domain Bacteria; phylum Bacillota; class Bacilli; order Bacillales; family Cytobacillaceae; genus Mesobacillus_B; species Mesobacillus_B maritimus_B. The sequence continues at coordinate 551,068 of NZ_CP085225.1, read as the reverse complement.
GAACCTTTTGGGTCGCAGGAATTGGACCTGTAAGCATCATCGTTAGATCTGAGCCAACAACAACTCTACTATGAACCCGGAACCGAGGTTTTAACCCTAACTCTTCTGCCTTTTCCCTCGACATAAGAAGGAGAGCAGCCGCTCCATCACTTATTTGGCTCGAATTTCCAGCATGGATGACACCATCTTCTTTAAACACGGTCTTTAATCCGGCCAATACCTCTACGCTAGTTCCTTCTCGTGGACCCGAGTCCTCCCGAATCAAAACTGTCTCTCCATTCTCAAGCGTCACTTCTAACGGCATGATTTCTCGATCGAAATACCCTTCAGCTTGAGCTTTTAAAGCACGCTGATGACTTTCTGTCGAAAATTCATCAAGTTCTTCTCTTGTAAAACCATAGGCTTCAGCAATCCGCTCTGCGGATAACCCTTGGTGAATCATTTCATATTTTTCACGCAACTGTGGACTAAATGGCTGTGCATCGCCATAGTTTGAACCCATTGGAACTCGCGACATGCTTTCGACTCCACCGGCAATGACGACATCCATGTCTCCAGCTAAAATAGCTTGTGCTGCAAAATGGACCGCTTGTTGACTTGAACCACATTGACGGTCGATTGTCGTTCCTGGCACTTCAATTGGAAAGCCTGCAGTTAGTGCTGCAACTCTCGCAATATCTCCTGCTTGTTCACCCGCTTGTGATACACACCCAAAGATGACATCTTCCACAAGTCCAGCCTCAATACCAGCTCGTTTAACAAGCTCCTGAAGCACCTCTGCAGCAAGAACATCAGGACGAATATCTTTTAAAACCCCATTCCTTCTTCCTACGGGAGTTCTTACTGCTTCAACAATCACGACGTCTCTCATCTTTTATCCTCCTTTTTATAATGCAGTTGTTTTCTCTATAACCCTAGGTTTTTAGCAATAATCGTTTTCATAATTTCATTGGTACCCGCATAAATGCTTGCCACTTGGATATCTCGGAATCTTCTCGCAATCTCGTATTCTTCCATATAGCCGTATCCACCGTGAAGCTGCATACAATCAGTCGCCATCTTTCTTGCGTTTTCAGTTAGCTTCCATTTGGCCATCGATACTTTTGTGACGACATCTTTGCCTTCGATATGCTCAGCAATTAACTGATCTAGAAATGCACGCCCCATTTCAAGATCAGTGGCCATTTCGGCCAGTTTAAATTGTGTATTTTGAAACTTTCCAATCGGCTTTCCAAACGCTTCTCTACTTTTTACATATTCTAGTGTATGAGTAAACATTACCTCAGCAGCAATCTGGGCTGCAATCGCAACAACCAATCTTTCTTGCTGAAGCTTATCCATTAGGTAAAGGAATCCCTTCCCCTCTTCCCCTATCAGATTCTCCTTTGGCACACGACAATCTTCGAAAATCAACTCGGCGGTATCTTGGCAGTGGAGGCCTACTTTGTTTAGCTTTCTTCCTCTTGAAAATCCTGGTGTATCACGCTCAACAACGAGTAAGCTTACACCCTTATGTTTTGGCTCCGCTTTTGAATCTGTTTTGCAGGCTACCACAATTAGATCTGATTGAATTCCGTTCGTAATAAATGTTTTTTGTCCATTCAGGAGATAGTGGTCTCCTTCAAGAATAGCAGTCGTTTTAATATTGGCTAAATCCGAGCCGGTCCCAGGTTCTGTCATGGCAATCGCCGTGATGAGTTCGCCTGTCGTACAACGAGGCAACCAACGCTGCTTTTGCTCTTTTGTCCCGAAGGAATTGATGTACGGAACGACAATATCATTATGTAGACCAAGACCAACAAGCCCAGAACCTACCCGTTCAAGTTCTTCATTAATGACTACAGCATAGCCCCAATCAACATTGCTACCGCCATATTCTTCGTCAAGATCCGGACATAAAAAACCCTGTTCGCCCATTTTGGTCCAGAACGACCTTGGGATCATTCTCTCCTCTTCCCATTTTTCATAATATGGATATGCTTCTTTTTCTAAAAATTTTCTGATAGATTTACGAAAAATTTCGTGTTCCTTGTTTAAATATGGATGCTTCATCTTTTTGTCCCCCTCACCTGTAATCGCTTTCAAATCTGAGTAAAGGCATTTTTTCACACCTAAGGTACAACCATATTGATGGTGAGCCTATGTGAAACAAAGTCTATCTTGGCCATTATCTTTATTTTAACTGAAAATTTAAAATGTTTTTAGTGATTTCAAGATTTTTTTGTATTTCTTATGGGAAATTAAAGCATTTTAGGATAATAGTTTAGGGTATGCCTTCGAATGAGGCTTCTATTTTACTGTTTATCCTCTTTCTGGGCTCGTTCGGGTAATCAGAAGCTCTCTATTTTACCGTTCTCCTTCTTTCTGAACTCATTCGGGCAATTAGAAGCCCTCTATTTTACTGTTCTCTTTCTTTCTGGGCTCGTTCGAGCAATTAGAAGCTCTCTATTTTACCGTTCTCCTTCTTTCTGAACTCGTTCGGGTAATTAGAAGCTCTCTATTTTACCGTTCTCCTTCTTTCTGAACTCGTTCGGGTAATTAGAAGCCCTCTATTTTACTGTTCTCTTTCTTTCTGGACTCGTTCGGGCAATAGATGCAACCCTCCATCCTACTTCGGCTGCATGCGGATGGCCCCATCTAAACGAATGGTTTCGCCGTTTAGCATTGGATTCTCGATGATGCTAGAAGCTAGTTGAGGGTATTCCTCGGGGACCCCTAGACGAGATGGGAATGGAACCATTTTACCTAGTGCGTCTCTTGCTTCTTCTGGGAGGGTATCAAACATCGGCGTATGAAATAATCCCGGGGCAATGGTCATGACACGAATTCCATGAGCAGCAAGCTCTCTGGCAATCGGCAAGGTCATCCCGACAATTCCACCCTTTGAAGCACTATAAGCAGCTTGACCAATCTGACCCTCAAAAGCAGCTACTGAGGCAGTATTGATGATTACCCCCTTCTCCCCGTTAGCATTGGCCTCATTTTTCGACATGGCTTCAGAAGCGAGACGAATTACATTAAAAGTCCCAATGAGATTAATAGAAATTACCTTAGAAAAGATTCCAAGGTCATGAACCCCCTTTTTTCCAAGAACCTTACTAGCCGCGCCGATCCCAGCACAATTCACAACAGTATTGATGCTACCAAAAGCATTCGTTGCTTTTTCAATTGACGTGCTCACCTCAGTTTCACTGGTAACATCTGTTTTTATAAAAAGGACGTTCCCACCAAGTTCTTCTGAAAGTGCATTGCCACGTTCTTCCGATAAATCCAAGATAGCGGCTTGCCCACCATTTTGTACAATTCTCCTCACGGTGGCCTCCCCTAGGCCTGAAGCACCCCCAGTCACAATCGCCTTTACAGCTTCCATTTTCAATTGAATTCCCCCTTCAATCTATTTGGTACTCTATATCCATCCTATCGAATAGCATCAGACCTGGCAACATTAAAGATAGAAAATTCAAATAATTATTTACAGTCTTTCATGCGTTAATCTACTTATTTATATGTAAAAGCAAAAGAGAAGCATGACACTGCTTCTCTTTACTTGTTTATCTTATTAATAGACTTTCAATCCTATGATTGAAATGTTCATTCATTTATTTTCGCAAACAGTTGATAACCCCTTCTTTAGATGGGGTTTCTGGAACAAGATCAGCTTGATAAGAAAACTCTTGTAAGCTGGCTTTCGATTTGTCACCTAGACAAACAATTTGAGCTTTTTCTAGAAGCTCTTTTCCAACGAAACCTTTATCTACTCCTTCTTCCATAAACACCTTCACGGCACCAGAAGATGGGAGCAAAATGGTATTAACTTGTGCCTCATCAAGCATTCTCGCAATTAAAGGAAGAAAGCTTTCGTCGACTTTCTTATAACTTGTCAGATAAAAGTCACGCTGTACATATTGCTGTTGCTTATAATTGTCCCCGACAACAAGTAAATGTTCCAATTCGTTCAATTCGTCCAAATGTCTAGCAAGTAATCCTTTTTCATGAATCGCATTTACTGACTTAGTTGATTCACCAAAAAGGGTGGCCGTGATAGAACGAATGTCAATCCTTTGGTCCAGAAGATCTCCAAAAAATTCTGTCACACTTTCAGGCGAGGTGAAAAGAATATTTTTATAAGAAGAGATTTTATCTAAAATCTCGGCATTAACTGGCATTTTTGTTCTAGTCCATCTCGGAAATTCAATCACATCAGCCCCTTGATTGATTAATTCTTTTGCTAACGGGCTTTCATTTGTACCGGTTCTGGCTAGGAGAATTTGCCGGCCAAACAACGGCTTTTGTTCAAACCAACTCAATCTTTTCCGGACCGAAACAATATCGCCGACTAACGTAATCGCAGGGTTTTTAAAATTTACCTTCTTAGCCTTTTCAGCAATATTTTCGAGCGTACCCTCAAGGGTTTGCTGCCGGCTAAAAGTACCCCAACGTACTAATATTACAGGGGTATCTGCAGGTTTTCCATGCTTAATAAGATTTTCAGAGATATATGGAAGGTTAGAAATTCCCATGTAAAAGGCAATGGTGTCTATCCCGGTTGCAAGGCTGGCCCAATTGAGGTTTGGTTGCCCTTCCTTTGACTTATCATGGGCAGTAATGATAGCGAAACTTTCACCAAACTCCCGGTGCGTAACTGGAATCCCCGCATATAATGGGGCAGCGATTCCTGAGGTTATGCCAGGAACCATTTCATAAGGAATAGAATGTTCAGCTAGAGCAGCTGCCTCTTCTCCTACCCTTCCAAACACCCCTGGATCACCGCCTTTTAAGCGGACAACCACATTACCCTGTAATCCTTTTTCGACTAACAAAGAATTGATGGCTTCCTGTCGTAAAACATGACGATCGGGAAGCTTTCCACAGTAAATTAGTTCACAGCCAGCAGGGGCATATTCAAGAAGTTTTGGATTCGCAAGCCGGTCATATAAAATAACATCTGCCTGCTTAATTGCCTCCATTCCTTTTACGGTTATAAGCCCTACATCCCCAGGACCTGCTCCAACTAAATACACTTTTCCCGTCTTCATGGCCACGTCATCCTTCCAAATTTGCTTGAATTAAAACTGACTCTCTTTCCGAATCTCTAAAAAAAGAGAGAACAGGTTGTTCTCTCTTACTGTTAATCATTACTTTACGATAAAAACCTGCTCTTTGTCTCGCTCTATTTGATAATTTTTTACTTTTCCTTCATCAGGAGCCTGAACCTTCCCACCCTGCAAGGATATTTTCCAGTCATATACTGGACAAAATACATATTCTCCGCTGACTAGCCCTTCACTAAGCGTACCACCCTTTGGATGTGGGCTTTTATTTTCAATCGCTTTTACTTCTCCGTTTGACAATCGAAACAATACAATTTCTTCCCCATCAAGCTGAAAAACCTGTCCTACTCTTTCTGGCAATGCGTCGTAGTCTGTGAGATAAATTTTTGTCATTGCCCATCCCTCCCTTTTTTCAAACTAATACTGGAACTTCGCGTTTTTGATAGTATTTTTCCTGAATCTCTTTACTTTTGATTGCCTCGTTCCAAGGTTCGTTGTATTTTAGAAGCGTTTTGTCTAATCTTTCATTCAAAGATTTTCTTGTGGTTTCATCTGCTAAGAATTCTTTCACGTGATCTAATCCAACTCGTTCTACCCATTTTGAAGTTCGTTCAAGGTAATGGGCTGTTTCACGGTAATATTGCATAAATGCTCCAATCAACTCAATGACCTCTTCTTTTGTTTTAACAGTTTCTAATAAGTCTCCAGCACGAAGGTCTGTTCCACCATTTCCTGCTACATAGATTTCCCAGCCACCAGCAATCCCAACGACACCGAAATCTTTAATACCTGCTTCCGCACAGTTTCTTGGGCAAGCTGACACACCCATTTTTACTTTATGCGGTGTATCAAGACGTTCAAATTTCTTTTCTAGCTCGATGCCAAGCCCCATTGAATCCTGAGTACCAAAGCGGCAGAACTTTGCACCAACACAAGTTTTAACCGTACGTAATGTTTTTCCGTAAGCATAACCTGAATCCATTCCTAGATCTTCCCAAACCGCAGGTAGATCCTCTTTCTTAACTCCATATAACCCAATCCGTTGACCACCTGTTAGCTTTAAAAGTGGAACCTCATATTTTTCGGCTACCTCAGCGATTCTTTTTAGATCCATAGCTGAAGTTACCCCACCATACATTCTCGGGATAACAGAATAAGTTCCATCCTTCTGGATATTCGCATGCATTTTTTCATTCACTAAACGTGAATCCCGATCATCTTGATATTCATCCTGAAGAATCATTCCTAAATAGTAATTCACTGCAGGACGACATTTTGTGCAGCCTTCCTCCTGCTTCCATTCAAGGACACTCATCACTTCCTTAACACTTGTTAACCCTTTTTCCTTTATTTCTGCTACGACTTCATCCCGGCTTAAAGTTGTACATCCACAAAGGGCGGTTTTCTTTTCAGCTTCTTTAAACTTATCCCCAAGAGTATAAGCTAGAATATCAGCAATCTGTGATTTACAGCGACCACAAGAACGTCCAGCGTTCGTACAGGCACCGACTTCATCAACAGAAGTAAGTTCTTTTGTCTGAATCGCCTCGACAATGGTTCCCTTCGAAACCCCGTTACAGCCACAAACAATTTCATCGTCGGCCATACTAGCGACATCATTGGAATCAGAAGCACCACCGCAACAGCCAGATTCTAGAATCGAAACGCTCGTCATTCCGCTAACATCCTCTTTATTTACGAGCATTTTAAACAATCTCGAACTATCTTTTGTATCACCGTAAAGAACGATACCGGAGATACGATTATCCCTGATGACAATTTTTTTATAGACACCGTCAAATTCGTTATGAACCTTGATTGATTTTGTGTACTTATCGTCTTCAATTTCCCCAGCGGAAAAGAGATCGACACCAGAGACCTTTAATCCAGTCCCGACAATTGAACCCTCATACGGCTTTGTTTCAGCACCACATAGAGCAGACGCGAGAACTTTTCCTTGTTCATATAACGGGGCAACTAGTCCGTAAACCATCTCCCTATGCTCGGCACACTCACCGACTGCAAATACATTTGGAACACTAGTCTGCATAAAATCGTCCACCACGATTCCACGGTTTACGTAAATACCACTCTCTTCCGCAACTTGGACATTTGGTTTAATCCCCACTGACATGACCACTAAGTCGGCATCAATTTCAGTCCCGTCCGTAAATCGTAAGCCAGTTACTCGCTCTTCCCCTAAAATTTCAGCAGTTTGCTTTTCCATGATAAAATGCATGCCCTGGGCTTCTAGTTCGTCTTTCAGCATTTTTGAAGCTATTGAATCCAACTGACGTTCCATTAAATCGGGCATTAAGTGGATAACATCTACTTCCATGCCAAGATTTAATAAGCCACGAGCTGCCTCTAGCCCTAGTAAGCCACCACCAATTACAGCTGCTTTTTTATATTTCTCGGCAGATTTGATCATCGCTTCACAATCTTGGATATCACGAAACCCTGTTACACCTTGCTTATCTGCACCCGGTATTGGAAGAATAAATGAACTAGAGCCTGTTGCAATGATAAGTTCATCATAGGCTACTACGCGCCCTTTATCAGAAATAACCTCTTTTTGGTCAGTATCTATGCTAACGATGGCCTCACTTGTAAACAATTCAATTTGATTTTCTTTATACCAATTCCAGCTATTCATGATGATGTCATCTACAGTTGTGTCTCCTTGAAGAACCGTTGATAACTGTATGCGATTATAGTTTGGGTGTGGTTCATGACCAAATATCGTAATCTGAAAAGCCTCAGGGGCAAGTTTCAAGATTTCTTCCACTGTTCTAACTCCCGCCATACCGTTCCCAATCATCACCAATTTTTTCTTACTCATATTGGTCTCCCCCTAATCATCTATTTGCACGTTATTAAGCGTTTATATTATTTTCTTTATGATTAGATTGTATTTCTTTCGTGAGAATAAGTTTGTGAAAAATATCACAGAAACTAACACTTGTTCATTATTTCACAAATGTGTCATATTTTTAGCAGGGCCAGATTTGTTTCACACACTCCTTATTAAAAAAATTAGGCCAAGAGCACTAGTTTGCATATTAAACTCATTTTGAATGTAGGAATTATAGTCTTATTTCACTATTGTCACTTCAAACGACTTGTAATAAAATACTGTTTACTGGATATTTATACATAATATTTTATTTTAATACTATTGGAGGGTTTGAGTTGAAAAAGAAAAAAGTGATAACAGGTTTACTAGCAGCTAGTCTTTTCGTGTCTGTTCCCATCACGCCTGCTCTAGCAGGTCCTATAAAATGGGTCAACGTAAACGTAAATGAAGAACAAGATGGCAGCCTATTTAATAGTGAAAACTATGACTTTATGAAGTTCTCTGAGATTGGTAAAAAACTAGAGGAAATTAATAAGCAGTCGAATCGTGTGAAGGTGGAGGTTACAGGAACTTCCTCACAAGGATACCCGCTTTACGTTGTAACAATCGCCGATCCTAAATCACAAGGGAAGTTCGGAAAAATCCAATCTTTAAGAAAGCAAATGTTTAAAAACCCTGAAAAAGCTCAGGATTGGATTGCGAATAACCCTGATTTTAAGGTGCCGATTATGATCAATGGGTCAATTCATGGAACTGAATTTGTCGGAACCGATGCAGTCATGCAGTTGATTGAGAGATTTGCTCTTGATAACGATGCTGAAACAAAAGAAATCTTAGAAAATAACATTCTTATTTTTAACGTTGTTCAAAACCCTGACGGTCGAGTAGATGCAACCCGTTTTAATGGAGAAGGAATTGACTTAAACCGTGACTTCATTACTCAGTCACAACCAGAAACACAGCAAACCGTAGAACTACTAACAGAATGGAATCCAATGGTGTTCCTTGATACCCATGGCTATGTGAAAAATTATGGTCCAAACCTACAGGGACTGATTGAACCTTGTACGCCGCCACATAATCCAAACTATGAATATGACTTATATGAAGATTGGGCTATGAGCCAGGCAAAAGCGATGGAAGCGGAAATTATGGCAGATAAAGACTCATTCGAAGGGAATCTTTATAAATCTATGGAAGGCTCCTACATCCCACAACGTGACGATGCTGCAGGTTGGGACGATTATCCACCAATCTTTACGCCAATGTATGCAATGTATCATGGTGCCTACGGCCATACATTAGAGGCTCCGACTAATGATGAAGATGGTGTTCGCTGGATGTATAACGCCATCATGGGTTCTTTGAAATACGCAACAGAGAACAAACAAGAAATGATTACCGATCAAATCGAAATGTTCAAGCGCGGCATTAATTTTGACCACCCCTTCCATGACGAAGGTCATTTTCCAAATGCCTACATCCTTCCAGTTGGTGAGAACGATCCTACTGTGACAGAAAAAGCGGTTAATCATTTGCTGAAAAATGATATTGAAGTTGTTCAAGCTTCGAAAGCTTTTATCGCTGATGGAAAGGATTATGCTAAGGGAACGTATATCGTTCAAATGGACCAAGCAAAAGCTGGACTTGCGAATACCATGCTTTGGGATGGAGAAGATATCTCGAATGACACTCCATCAATGTACGATATTTCTGCATGGAGTCTTCCTGAACTATGGGGCTTTGAAGCAAATGCAGTCCATGAGGCTGTAAATGTAGTAGCTTCTAAGGTTAATAAAGTAGTCGGTCAGGGTTCAGTTTCAGGTAATGGACCATTCTTAATTCCGAATAGTTCTGTAAAAGCAGTTGAACTTGCAAATACCCTTTTAAGCCAAGGCGTAACAGTTAATCGTGATGCAGAAGGAAACTTCTATGCGGATGCAGCGGCAAATAAGATTTCTGCAGCAGTTAAAGAGTCAGGCTTAAAGATTGGTACTGCGAAAGTACCAGCAGATGCGGAAGCAATAGAAAGCTTGAATGTTGCGATTTTAAAAGATGGTGGCATGGGGAAAGTTCAGTCTCACTCCGGAACAAAACTAGCATTGAAACGTCTCGGCTTTAATGTGACTGAAGTGACGCCTATTGAGGTTGCGACTACAGGACTAACTGGGTTTGATGTGTTTGTTTATAGTGGAACTGAAAGCTTAATTTCTACGAACCTTAGCACAGCGAACAAAGAGTTCGGATTTGAAAACGCTGGGCAACTAGCGACTTTTAAAGAGAATGTGAATACATTTTTAGATAATGGCGGCAAATACATTGCTGTTGGTGCTGGAGCATCCCGTGCAACAAAAACGCTCGGCCTTACAGACAATGAGATTAAGACTGCAGGCTCTAATAGCAACGGAATCGTAAAGGTTGATTACAATGGTGAAGGATTAACTGCAGGCTATTCACAAGATGATTTAGGTTTCGTTTACCGCCCTGTTTGGTACACCGAGTTAAATGGTGATGAAGTCGCAGCAACAATCGCCGATTCAGAAGACTTCTTCGTTGCAGGACACTGGGCAGATAATAATGAACGTCTTCCAAAGAAGGCTGAAGCGCAAGGCCAAGCTATCATTGTAAAAGAACAAAACAAGGACGTTACGCTCATCGGTCTCGAAGCAGGCTTCCGTGACCACACTGATTACCTGTTCCGTCTACTATCGAATACAATTTTTACAAAATAACGTAAATTTGAAGCCCGGCGAGTATGAGTGCCGGGCTTTTAATCAGTATCACATATATAACCCTGCCAAAAAGATACCCAACGACTCCTGATAAATCTCATCGAACTGAGACAATGGAAGTGGATTAACACCAAAACCAAGTTCTACTGTAAAACCAGGGCGACGCCAATCTTGAATAAACCAATCTTTATACCCAGCATAACTCTCAATCGTTTTAACAGGCTCATACCCGCTTACTCTGCCAAATTCTTGGACCATTGGTTCTGCCTCTGGGGGCTCCAGATTCTCAAAGCCCCAATAGATGACTTCCCCTTGTGTATGGAAGGCTAATACCCTCGAAAAATCACGCCGTCTTGTCAGCTCAGCCATTGCAATTGCTTCCGGCTCGCTTAAAGGGCGCTCCCCCACATAATCCCTCGGTCCTGGCCCTACCTGATTTCGCTCCTTTTCCAACTCCCACCGGGCTGGAAACTGATCGTTAAGATCTACTCCTCTAATATTTGCTTTCCAGCCGGTAAAATCGGTGCTTCCACTATTTAATTCGACCACCCTACTTCGATGAGGTTCATTAGGTGGTGGTCCATTTAAAACTAGATTAACACCGTCGGGGTTGACCATTGGGACAATCGACAAAGTGGTTTCCCCATAAAGAGGTTGCATCGAAAGCCCGCGGATTGGATTATAATTGGTCAAGGACAATAAATAGTCATTTAAAAATGTCATAATGACTGGGGTGGTAATCCATTCATTCGCATGGAATGAGCCGTTATAGTGCACCCGCTTTGGCCCATTGCCAATCAAAACTTCCGGTATATCATTTCCTAAGACTGAATTACCCGCAGAAGGCGTTCGGATAAAAGGGTACACCCGCTCTAGTCGAGCCAAATCTGTCATCATCGTACTATAGTCATATTCTTGCTTCCCCTGAACAAGCCTCCAGGTAATTCTTTGGGGAATCTTAATTGTTTGCCCAACCTGTAACCGATTGGGGTCGATATTTGGATTCACTAAAAATAATGCATCCTGTGATAGGTTACGCCTCGCTGCGATACTCCACAAAGTATCACCAGAATTGATTCGATAATCAACAGCGACAAATCCTGGAACTCGCACGCGCTGTCCAATGGATAAGCTCCCTGATTGGATATCTCGATTTGAATCAAAGATCAATTGCAAATTGATGTTGAAAATTTGGCTATAATACCAAAGAGTATCTCCTCGTCTTACAAATACGTCCATATCTGCTCCTCCCACTGTTCAGAATCGCATCTATATATACATATGATGAAAGCCAAGAATATATATCAAAAGGGCTCTTATGGATGAATCTGTAATTAGAAAAGCGCAAGCGCCCTGTTCAGCGGCGTATGGCCTGGAGCTCTCCAACTGAGATAAGGAAACACGAAGAGCCGGAGGCGCATTCGTGCTTGACGCAATCGTTGCGGCGGTAAAAATCTAAAAGCCGATTTTTACTTGGAAAGCGAAGGACACTAGCCGTTAGGGCGCTGGAGCTGGACAATTATCTAAGTTAAAACTTTTATACTTGCTTAACCCAATAAAAAACCGGGCGCAAAACTCTGCACCCAGCTCCCTTATATATATGTGGTTTTAGTTTACCGATACTGAAAACAGTTGATGTTCATGAAGATCATCTTTGTAGATGTGAACATTAATTAAATGAGTACCAGTTGTGTCAAAGGTCTTCGTTGCATGATAAATTCCGTTTCCATCTTCGGCTGCATCAATAAACTCATGCTGCTCTTGACCTTCCTTCCAAATTTCAAAGCTAATTTTTGCACCAGTTAAGGGATTGCCCTTTTCCTTAATTAGGACAGACAACTCCGTTTCCTCTTTTACAACCATATCGAACCCTGACTGTAAATCAACCACTACATCTCCCTCATCGTCATGTCCATGTCCATGTCCATTCGATTCAGAATTGTCGTGAGAATGATCATCATTTGTTCCTTCATGAGAGTCAACCTCCTGGTCTTCAGAGCCAGCGGAGTCACTAGGGTTCCCCACAATTAACTCCTTCTTTGGCATATTATGCATATCCCTTGCGGTGACATGTGCCGTCACTGCGTAGACACCTTCAGCATCAAATTTCTTTTTTGCTGTGTAGATCCCTTCACCTTGATGCTCCCCTTCAAGCATTTCCGATTCTGGATCACCCTGTTTAAGGACCTCAAACTTTACCTCATTAGCATCCTCAACTGCTTCTCCACCCTGTGAAACATAGGCTTCTAGGTTGATTTCTGCTCCTACCTGAAGGTTTTCCTCTGGTAAATTTATTTCCACTTCAAGAAGCTCTGGAATCTCGTGATTTTGATCATTTGCTCCATCATTTCCGCAGGCGCCTAGTACAGCGACTAATAAAATAGCCATTAAACATGCAATCTTTTTCATCTCTCATACCCCTATACATTTTTTTACTATAAAATAAGCTTTCTATCCTACAAAATGCAAATACGTTTATTGATTTCTTCCTCCTAAAAATACCATATCCTATTTAGAAATAAAAACAAGACATACCCGACAATCCCCTTATATTAAACTAGTAATAATTTCAAGTGGGCCTCTTTAGTTCTAATCTTTTCATTTACTTGTTATAATATTTAGTAATCCGAAATAAAAGCGAAAGAAGTGTATACTTTATGACCCAGCAACAACAAGTAGGTAAACGGAACCTGGCAATTATGTGGTTTGCCAATTTTTTTGTAGCTGGCAGCATGACAATGGTCATGCCGTTCCTTTCATTATATATTGAAACATTCGGTAACTTCTCAGATGAGTACGTCAAAAATTGGTCTGGGATTACTTTTGGTATCACTTTTGTAACAGCTCTCCTCTTCTCACCTATCATTGGGAGAATGGGTGATAAATTTGGGCGGAAGAAGATTCTCATTTTTATGGGAATAGGCATGGGGATATCCATGTTCCTCCTCGGCCTCGCGAATACAGTGATGGAGTTATTTATCTTGCGATTGCTTATGGGGTTTTTCTCTGGTTTCATTCCCCTTTCGCAAGCTTTCATCTCCACACAAACTCCTAAAGAAATCGCTGGGCGTGTACTAGGGACTCTTCAAACTGGTAGTATAACAGGTTCATTAATTGGGCCCATGATTGGTGGAGTACTAGCAGATACAATGGGCTACGCATTTACCTTTCAATCCACTTCATTTTTTATTCTACTGTCGGGTATGCTCGTCTTTACGGTAAAAGAATATCGAATTGGAATTACTGAAAAAACAAAGAAACACTATAGCAGTAAAGAGGTTTGGTATCACATCCTTAAAAATCCACTCCTACTAAATGTGATGTTGATCTCTACTCTAGTTCAAATTGCCAATTTCAGCATTCAGCCGATTCTATCGCTTTATGTTGTTGAATTACACGGATTAGAAAACATTGCTCTTTTCTCCGGAATTGCCTTTTCTGCAGCAGGTCTTGGCAACTTGTTTATGGCAAGAAAATGGGGAGCCCTTGCGGATCGAATTGGGTATCTAAAAATATTAGTGATCCTTCTCCTGTTATCGGCGGTAATTTATTTACCTGGTGCCTTTGTTACAAATATCTGGCAATTAGTTCTGATTCGATTTGCCCTTGGGTTAACTCTTGGTGGAGTCATTCCAGTCAGGGTAGCCTATATTCGTCAGGAAGCTCCTATTGAAATGCAAGGGGAAGTTCTTGGCTATAACACAAGTCTTCGGTTTCTTGGCAATATCATCGGACCGTTACTCGGTGGTTTTTTATCCGGATGGTTTGGAATCTCATCAGTCTTCTATATCACAAGCTCGCTTCTGCTAGTAAGCGGATTTATTCTAATCGCTTCCATGCAGCGTCATCCTGAGTTGGTAAGAAACCATTAACAGGTAATTCTCATCGCCCCATAAAAAACAGTTTACAAAGAGCAGCTCTCTAGATTGAGCTGCTCTTTGTTTTATTAGATAACCGTGACCCACTGGCCCAAGAACAATCGCTTCGGGTTCGTATCCCTTACATACATGAAAGAAAACTGGTAAAACTACATCTCGAAGGAAATTATAGGGAATGTTGGTGAAACAAATGGAAGTCAACCCGTTACTTGAAGCCGAACAGCTTGCATTAAAGAAACAAAAGATCTTCCGCCAAAGCCGCACTAGATACCTGGCCCGAGCCGCGCTAGCCTCAATGTTTATTGGTTTTGGCGTCATTGTTGCGTTCAAAACTGGCAACTTTTTTTATTTAGAGCATTCACCTTTTACGTACCCTATGGCTGCAATCACTTTTGGTGCCGCCATTATTTTAATTGCTTATGGTGGTGGAGATCTGTTTACAGGAAATACCTTTTATTTTACATTTGCTGCACTACGAAAGAAGATGAATTGGTCAGAAGTCGTAAAAATGTGGATTTATAGCTACTCTGGCAATATACTTGGAGCCACGGCATTTGCTTTTTTAATCTTTACAACGGGATTATTCGATGATTCCTCTGTGAATAGCTTCCTATTAAGTGTCACCGAAAAGAAAATGAACGACCCGACAAGTGAGTTGTTTTTTCGCGCGATTCTTTGTAACTGGCTAGTCTGCATGGCCTTTTTTATTCCGATGGCGTTAAAAGGAGACGGACCTAAGATGTTCGCCATGATTCTGTTTGTTTTCTGTTTTTTTATCTCGGGTTATGAGCATAGTATTGCCAATATGTGTACCTTCGCCATTGCCTTAGTGCTTAACCACCCTGGTACCATCTCCGCAGCAGGCGTTATACATAATTTAATTCCTGTTACAATTGGCAATATGATTGGCGGTTCACTGATGATGGGATGGATGTACCATTATGCCAATAAGCCTTTTTTTTCTGACGAAGAAAAATTGTAAAGGAAAGGAGATAAAAGGACCAACTACGAAAAAGTAACGGGTTCGTCTATTAGGTGCAAAAAGCAAAAATGCATACAATTCACCAAAAGGAAAAGCAGGGCATCCTTATTGGATTTTGCCCTGCTTTTATCTTTGTTCCTACTATCCCTCTTTGACTCTTGACAGTAATAGAGGGAAAAATTCCGCTTAAATAGTAAATAGCATTGAAAATAGGTTAAATAGAGGGAGAAATTCCTCTTATTTGGCTCGAAAACCGTGAAAATAGGTAATTTTGGTATGATAAGCGGAAAAACTCCCCTTATTTACCCCGAAACAAGCTCTAATCTACATTTAACGGGAAAATCTCCCCTTATTTTCCTTTCGCTAAATATTCAATTAGGGTCAAGCATACTTAATTGAATCAAGAAAATTATACTTGGTTTGGTTTATTCCAATCTTAGCCCTAATGTTGTTTCCCCGCTGCGGCCATCCATTCATATTGGCGAAGTTGAACCTCAAATAGATTTAGCGGATCCCGGTACACTTCCGGTTTAACCCTCATTTTTTCAAGCTCTGCTTTGTTAGTCTCGATATGCTGATGCGCCTCATCAACTGCTGCATTTAAAATTCTAAGTGGTTCTTTGAAGAAAAGGGTGACATCACGACCAAGGGCTTTCTCAAACATCTCAAATTGCTTGAAAAATTTTGCAGAAATTTTGTCTGCCGCCTCTTGATAATCCTCATTTTCTATATAAGATTTGTATTTATTATACAGCAGCGTATTATTTTGTGGCATTACCGCAAATAACTTTCCTGCGCTTTTCAGAAAAACCTGTGCTGGTGTATAGCGAAGTAGAAAGTTCATTTTTTCTAATTGGATGCCACTCGTCATCCGATCTGCATCCCGTTGCCAATCATCTAGTATTTTAAAGTCACACTCTTGTTTGATCCGTTCCTCGCCATACATCATATTGAACCCTTCACACATTTCGTCAAGGGTATACTGTGCTTGATCAAATTCGGACTTCGAGGAGGCAATCCAATTATTCAGTTCCCTATAGAACTTTTTCATAACCGTTTCCTCAAGATAATCTTGAATACGACTGTTCATCTCTTCGTTTAACTGTATATGAATTTTACTAAAATCACTATCTGCCTTGATGATTTCAGCGCTACTCCGAAGAATATTCGGGACGTCTTTAAGGATTTCCGTTCTTACCTCATCCTTGATCAGCATGTATGCTTCCATTATCGTCCGCTTCTTTTCATCCTCTAAATCATGGATTTGATTAATCGCCCCGTTTAGTTTTGAAACCATTTCTTCATTCCAACGGACCGATTCAATCAAATTATTTTCCATTTCTAACCGCTTATCAAGCAAATAATGAATCGATTTTCTAACGAAATGCTGAAGCTTAGTCACTCTCTCATCCGATATGGTTTTACTATTCAAAAAGGATTGTAGAAACTCGGTAAAATCCTTAACAACCCTATCCCTTCTACTATTGGTAGAATAGACAAATAGCTGTGCTTCAGGACAATAAACCTGTATGCGACTAAGGGTTTTTTCAATCACTCTGCTTTCTTCTTCATTAGAAAGACCCTCAAGTTTCGTTAATACGAAATGAATCGGTAAAGTAGGCACCTGAATATTCACTTGCTTTAAAACTTCTTTATCGCTGTCTGTTAGTCCTTGTTCTGCATTGATGAAATAGAGCAAACTATCCGCAAAGTGAATGTACTTATAAATAACATGGTTCCCAACCTGATTGTGATGAACCTCTGGTAGGTCAATCATTTTGAGTTGATTTACACTTAAAAATTCATTTGGGAACGTAAAGTCAATAATGGTTTCTTTTTTCAGGTTTTGTCTACGTACGCCAATCGCTTGGTGAAATTGTTCACTATTTTCTATATCAGTCATTTCTGTGTCAGTTACTTCTCTTATTGCCGTTTCTTCTCCATTTTTAAAAGCAATAATGGAAGAGGTTGGCCCAGGTAGGATATCATCCCCTAGCGCTACATTGATAAAACCATCCTTTGAACTATTTGCAATTCCCGCTAATAGTAGATGATGAGATTCTTGGTCGACTAGTTCTTCAATATTCCATTTAATGAGATTTCCAGATTCAATTCCATTCTCTTCTGCCCATTTCAATACGGTATAAAAGAGTTGAATACTATCCTCCTTGGCAGTTGGATACTTCTGAGCATTTAAAATCAGCTCTTCTGCACCTCGTACTACTGTAGAAGAAACCGTTGAAGGGAACCGCTCGCTCCATGCCATCACTGCGGCAGAAGCAAACAAGGCGTTAGAGGTATTAGTGATTTTTAACCAATTGGTTAAGTGAATCGGAATCATTCGCGTAAGTTCTTTAATTAAATGTGTGCCGTTTATTAGCTCAAAATATGCTTCTTGATATAGGTTGGATAGCAATCGCCAGGAATCCTCACTGCTTACATCCATATCAAGGAACAAAGAATTAAAGTTATTTAGCCAGTCTAAATACTCTTCCTTATCTTTATATTGATTCCAAAGAACACTAACGAACTGTTCAAATCGTGAACTATCTATAGAAAATAAAATGGTAATGGCTTGGTTAAAATACATTGGATGCTTTCCGATTGTTTGCCCGGCGGTAATATATCCTTCTAAAATCGAAAACCAACGAAGGGAACTTGTTCGCACCGCTTCATCTAACGCAAGACTAATTGCGTGATTCCATTCTCCATGCTCCTCGAAAAAATTACGCGCAATCTCCGTTATTTCCGGGTAGTCTGGATCAAGTGTAACCGCCGACTGAATGATTTCAATTACATGCTCCATTCTTCCCTGTTCAATATAAATGGAAAGCAACTGAAGGTTCGTTTCCATTTTCAAAGGCGTATTAGCATCTTCAATTGAAAGGTAAATCCTTTCGGCCGTCTCAGGCATTCCTAGCTCAAGATAAGCGTCGGCCATATTCTTCTTTGCCCAAGGACCTAACTCATTTTGAATATTCTCCCATTTAAAAATGGCCGCTTCATAATCTTTATGATGAAAATAAACCTCACCCTGAGCAAAACGAATATAGCTAAAATCTGCTACCTCTTTTTTGTTTTCTTCTAAATAAAGCTCACTTAGAATTTGGACAGGGTGGTCTGTTGAATTCTCTATCAGTTCCTCAAAGTACGCCTTTTTTATTAACTGTTCTTCTAAATTCATTTGGCATCCTCCGATATGTGTATTTCAAATACGAAATATTTAGCCTCTGAGGCTTATTCCACGAATTCTCCACGGTAATGGACACGTGTACTCTATGTGAGTTTTACTTTATATTCTATCAAACTTTCTCCTGCAAAAAATGTCAAATAACTTTCCGTTCTGTAACAAATAACACGAAAATTGTAATAAAGTGAAACTTCGCGTAGGAGAATCCTCTTTTTTCAGTAGGCACTCTTATATACAATACGCAAAACCAATTTCTTTTATGGGTATATTTAGAATTTGTGATGTTTGCCCTTTTACTACACCGGTCATATTATATAATAGTAGAAACTAGCCTCTTTGGAGGGAAAAGGAGTTCAGAAATGCTTGCATTAATTTTACGAGGATTACGAATAGATCAGATAAAATCAGAATACATAAAAGGAAAATCTGTCATTTATCATGAAAAAACATTAGCAACACTTAAATCTAATGAGGACGAAGTGGTTTTTTCGATACATCCTCAATTGGAAATGCACCAATATGAGGTGCTAAGACAAGTAATTTTAGAGATTACGGAAGGTAACAAGGTTGAACTGGATGAAACGGGGTGCCAGTTAGGATACCTTGAAAATGGGGAAGCTGCCTATTTAATTAAAAACTGGGAGCCTTGGAAGGAATTTTTAATGAAGGCCAAACTTCGAACCTTAGAAGGACAAAATGTCATTTTAAAAAACGAGAAAGGTGAAGAACTTGGCAACGGCTTACTTGCAGAATATAAAATTGAATCTGAGCCATTTAGAATAACCTCTTGCACGATTATTACTATATTTGGTGAACGAAAGTTTGAGGGTGAAGCTCTTTCAATTGAACCTACAAACCAATTCGGGTAAAAACAAATAAATCGGGGAAAATAATCCCCGATTTTTTAATGTTTTTTTAATTCATCAAGTAATTGCTTCGTGCGTTTTGCATTACCTTCAGCAAAGTTTTGTAGGCGTTCTTTTAATTCATCATCGTCGTGTACCCTTTCAGCGGTAATTAAATAGGTACGCATTAAATCTTCCTCAGCCTCTAGCGAGTTTTTAAGCACATTTTGAAGGTTATCTTTATCGTGAGAATGGGAGCTCATTGTTTCAAGCCTCCTTTTTCTCTTAAGATTAGCGTTTTGACTCGTTCTTATACTCTTCTTTTCTCCAAAGGAAAAAAGCAATTGTTGCTAAACCAGTTGAAATGAGTGCCACCACCATAAAGGTATAGACATGGTCATACTCTTTCCCATAGTACCCTTCAATCACCTTCGAAAGAGAGACCACGTTTATCGCTAAAAACAGGAAAATAGATAGAAACGTCACACGTTTTTTATCCATGGCGATACTCCCTTCCAACCGCAAATACTTTCCCATCCTTTACTTCCAAGAGGATTTTGGGTAATTCACGTTGGGGTGGTCCAGCGATTGGGTGACCGGAATTTACATCGAAGTACCCTTTATGGCATGGGCATAATAATACATTGTCTTTATGTTCATAGAAAACCGGGCACTGAAGGTGCGTACATTTGTTATTGTAGGCCACATATTGATCATCCGGTGTCCTTACCAAAACAGCTGTATCCTCTTCTGTTGGATAATTGAAATTTTTAGCCTCACCAACAGCTAATTCGTCAGCATTCGCAATTTCAATTCTTTCGGAATCCTCTTCATCCTTGCTTATAGCAGACATTACTCCAAAAGGTGTCGTGGCTAAACCAAGTGCTACTGTCGTTCCAAAGGATGCTTTTAAGAATGCACGCTTATTAAGATTTACATCCTCTTTTCGATTTAAGTTATCAACCAACTTCATCATATCTTGGTCATTGTCTGGACGGTTTTTGTTCTTTTTATCCTCGGTCATTACTGAATCCTCCAGTTTCATTACTTTATCTCAATACCTAAGTTAGGCAAACTTTGAATCAATTGTCCGAGCAAGCTTTACGTATTCCTCTTGAAGCGGCGAACCTTCTGGTGCGATTGCTGGAGTGTCTAGACTCTCATCCGGCTCTTGAATTGGAAGTTGACCTAATAAATCCACACCCAGTTGCGATGCTAGTTCCTCTCCCCCACCTTTTCCAAAGATAAAATACTTCTCTTTGCCTTCTGGCGGAGTAAAATAGGACATATTCTCAACAACACCAATCACTTCATGGTTGCTTTTAATTGCCATTGTCCCAGCGCGCTCCGCTACAAATGCAGCTGCTTTATGCGGGGTTGTCACGACAATCTCTTTGCTTTCTGGAATCATTAAATGCATGTCTAGGGCTACATCTCCCGTTCCCGGTGGCATGTCGAGAATAAAGTAATCGAGTTCTCCCCATAAGACGTCTTTTGTAAAATGCTCAATCATTTTTCCTAACATAGGTCCACGCCAAACAATCGGGTCATTTCCATTAACAAGAAACCCCATTGACATGACTTTAATTCCGTGCGTTTCGACAGGAATGATTTTTCCATTAAACGTCTTAGGCTTAAAATCAATATTAAGTATTTTGGGAACACTAAATCCATATATGTCTAAATCAATGATAGCCACCGATTTCCCTAATTTCTGGAGTGCAAGTGCAAGATTGACCGACAAAGATGATTTTCCGACTCCTCCTTTGCCACTAGTGACAGCGAGGACATTGCCTTTTAACATGTAAAGCACCTCTTTTTATTGGGTTTGGAATTCGGTTTTATTAAGCACAAAACGATACACTTTACCCGTAGTATAAGCTGTTCCATTTTAAACATTCTAAAAAGGCAAAACCCTCGGCAATACCCCATTGATATGGAACTTAATAAAGCGGAGCTGTCCCTAAGAACTTTAGCGCTCACCTGAAACAGCTCCTATTTAAACATGTACGGAAATTTTATTAGGATTGTGAATCTGTATATACCCCGAAGAACTCTGGAACATAATCCCATTTATTTCCTTCCTGAGGCTTTTTACCCTCAACAAGGTTCATTTGGGTACGTCTTCTTCTTAATTGTTGCATCTCATCAAAATCGATGAAGCGGATTGCATCACTTGGACAAACAGAGGCACACATTGGCGCAATATCTTCTCTTGTCCTGTCGTAGCACATATCACATTTGTACATTTTATTCTTTTCAAAGTCGAACTTAGGAATTCCGAATGGGCAGCCAAATGTACAGTTACGGCAGCCGATACACTTCTCTTCCATAGCCGATAGTACTACGCCCTCATCCGTAATTTGAATAGCATTTGCCGGACAAACACGAGCACAAGCTGGATCTTTACACTGCATGCAAAGCATTGGGAATGTCTGACGAGATTCTGTAAAATCAACGTATTCTACATAGTTACGTTCTTTCGCATCGTGGTCCCCGCACTCACGGCAAGCCGCCTGACAGGCACGGCATCCAATACAACGTTCAAATTCAAGGTACATAATTTTATTCATTATGGCCGTTCCTCCTTATTTCGCAAGTTTTTCTAACTTAACCGCACAAACTTTAAATTCAGGCATCCGTGAAATTGGGTCTAATGCTGGACTAGTCAACTGATTAACTGCTTGATGTTTGCCCCAATGGTATGGAACAAATAATACGTCTTTTCGAATCGCCTTTGTTATTTTAACTGGGACAGTCATGTCACCACGAGGTGTAGTCAATTTAACCTTTTCGCCATTTTCAACTTGATACTGGCTTGCTAATTCTGGATGCATTTCGACAAACGGCTCTGGACATTGTTCCATTAAGAACCCAACACGTCTAGTTTGATTTCCAGAAAGGTAGTGGAAGACCACACGTCCTGTTGTGAGCCACAAAGGATATTCCTTTGTTTTCACTTCAGCAGGACCTCTATATTCGCAGACTGCAAGATTTGCCTTGCCGTCTTCCGTTTCAAATTTATCTTTAAAAATACTTGGTGTACCTGTTGAATCCTCTGTCGGAGCTGGCCAGAATACGCCATCCTGTTCATCGATTTTTTCGTAAGTAACCCCAAAGTAATCTGCTTTTCCGCCTTTAGACGCAATTCGTAGCTCATCAAAAATTTCTCTAGGTTCTTTATATGGAAAATAGCTTCCTCTTCCCATTCGCTCTGCAACTAGCTTAATGATTTCCCAATCAGGCTTTGATTCACCTAGAGGCTCAACAACCTTGCGAATACGGATAACACGTCCCTCAATATTTGTTGTCGTTCCTTCATCCTCAGCCCATGTTGTAGCAGGCAGCACTACATCCGCAAGTTCAGCTGTTTCTGAAAGGAAGAAGTCGTTTACAACTAGGAAATCCAATTCTTTGAATGCTTCAGTCACATGATTGATGTTTGGAGAAGAGACAACTGGATTTGAACAGATTACATGCATCGCACGAATGGTCTTGTCTTTCATCAAATCAAACATTTCATATGCAGATACACCTTCTTTAGGCATTTCTTCTGGTTTAATACCCCAAACACTAGAGATATACTCAACATGTTTTGGATTGTTAATTTTACGATAGCCAGGAAGTGCATCAGCCTTTTGACCATGTTCACGTCCGCCTTGGCCATTTCCTTGACCTGTAAAGGTTGCAACACCTGAAGCAAATTTCCCGATTTGTCCTCTTAAAAGTGCCATTGAGGTATACAAACTAACATTGTCTACACCCGATGTCTGTTGCTCTACTCCACGAGCAAACATGACAACTGAGCGAGGCGATTTACCGAAAATATGAGCTGCTTGAATGATTTTGTCTACAGCTACACCAGTAATTTTCGAAGTATACTCAGGCGTAAATTTCGCCGTTATTTCTTTTAATTCTGCAAAGTTATTGGTACGTTCTTGAACATATTCATAATCTACATAGTCATGTTTAATTAGCAGATGCATGATTCCGTTAGCCAAAGCTGTGTCAGTTCCTGGAAGCAAATCAAGATGGACGTCCGCAACGCGAGCAGTCGGAGTTTCACGTGGGTCCGCAACAATAATTTTTGCTCCTTTGTCTTTTGCTTTCCAGAACCATTGAATACTTGTGGGATGACACTCAGCTGTGTTTGAGCCAGCCATGAAGAAACAATCTGTATGCTCAAGCTCCGTCCATGGTAGCGTTGACCCTCGGTCCATACCGAGCGTTTTATTAAAGCCACCTGCTGCTGAACTCATACAATATCGACCATTATAATCAATATAACGAGTTCCCAAGCCTACACGTGCATATTTACCAACAAGATAGCATTTCTCATTGGTCATTGAAACGCCACCGTAAACCCCAACAGAATCTTTCCCATATGTTCCTTGAAGTTCTTTAAATTTACGTTCAATCAAATCAAGTGCTTCTTCCCATGAAGACTCAACAAACTTCCCGTTCTTTTTAATAAGTGGGCGTTTAATTCTGTCAGGATGATCCACTGTTTGGTAAGCGGTAACCCCTTTAGGACACATTTTCCCTTTGGTTAATACCCAATCATACCGAGGTTCTACGCCAACAACTTTATTGGTTTTTTCGTTCACACGAATATGCATTCCACACTGCATTCCACAATAACAACAATGTGTGGTAACTAATTTTTCACCTTTACGAATTTGGTTCTTAACGCCTTCTTTAACGAGAAACTGGCTCATGTTCCTTTTCCTCCCCCAAGTCTTTCTTTTTATCCTCTTCGATTCCATAAAAATCTTCTGAACGTTTTTTACCAAAACCAGATATATGAATTCCATTGTTTGTATTTACCGGGCCATATGGATTTCCCTTTGGAGCCTCTAGATTCATTTGTTTCAGGGCTCTCATCCGACGACGACAGGACGGGCAATAATCCGATAGATATGTTCCATCCGCAAGCTGTAAGTCAAAGCTTTGTGCTTTCAAAATTGCTTGAACGTCTGCAATTTGATCATCATTGCTATACGGTTGATTACAACTCTTACAAGACTTTGTATCTACTTTTAATGTTTCTTGATAACTCATTGGAACTGCTGTTGCGAGTGGACGAATTGGTACGTGAAACAGCTTTCCGAATGGGAAGTACATCAGCATGATGACAACAGTTATTTGATGTACTAGTGAAATATGAGGGTGCATCCAACCATCAAGGAATTTATAAGAGAGTGTTAGAACTAATCCTGTAACTGTTACTGCTAGTAAAATATATAAAGGTAATAGGTCAAACTCAAAACGCTGTGTGACTTTTACATCATAATCCCTGACCCGACGATATAGTGCCATTGACACCCCAATTAAAACCATAACTGCACCGATATTGAGCATGTTATAGAAGATTTCTGCGATCCAGCCATCTGCTGCCATGTTAATAAGTGGGATATTAAAAGCAACCATCTGATAGGTATCAGGATCAACTAGGTCAAATCGAAACCAACCAAAGGTTAGACCAAAAGTGAAAGCAAACGAGATGATACAGCCCCATGAAATCATAATGTGTTGGATTCCACGATATAGGCCACGCTTAAAAATGAATTTTTGCAGGAGTATATTATCTATGAGTGTCTTAGTTAGTGATTTTACATTACGCTTCATGCGTTCTTTTGTAAGTAAATTCTTAATACTACGTGAGGTTACTTGATTCGTTGCTGTTCGATAAATCCAGAAGCTCATCCGGATAACAAGCCCAATAGCAAAGACAGCCGTGCCAATCATATAGCCAAGTAGGGCCATATCGATATGAAGGAATTGAGCCGTGGATACCCACATTAGAAAGAATAAGATTAAGATTGTAAAAAATGAATACATACTAGTTTTTGAGTAAAAGGATTTCTCCAGTTTAAACATATTGATTACCTCCCTGCGAGTTTTCTAGGTCCGTGAAATTCATCTTATCATTTGAAAAAGCCTCTTTACGTTTTAAATGTAAACACTTTGTGAATAGTGTTAACTTGACTATTGTTTGTGAAATTTCTGTGACAACCAACGGGATTTCTACCTCAACAAAATCCTTCTCTGTTTATCCGTCCACTCACCCTTCGTCCTATTTTTCGATGCATTATTTATACCTAAATACTAATAGATGGAGAAATCTAACGTATGTGAAGTACGTCACACCTGAATTTTTTTCCTTTTTCACCTCAAACTTGGACCTAGCATTTCTGTATTACAAGGAAATTTTTCCCTAGATGCTCAACGCAATCTGCCATATACTAATGTTAGTAAGTAGAAGGAGGGCTTGGTATGGAGACACATTTTAAAGCATTTGTTGTTAACAAAACAGAAGAGGATTTTTCAGCTAGTATCCAAAAGGTGACGATGGATAATCTATCTCCAGGCGAGGTAACGATTAAAGTTTCGTATTCAAGTGTAAATTTTAAGGATGGGCTTGCTAGTATCCCAAATGGAAAAATTGTCACTTCATATCCTTTCATCCCTGGAATTGACCTTGCTGGCACCGTGGTGAATTCAAATGATGCCCGTTTTTCTGAGGGAGACAGCGTTATTGTTACCAGCTATGAACTAGGCGTTTCTCATACTGGTGGCTATAGTGAATATGCAAGAGTACCTGCAGATTGGATTGTTCCCTTACCCGATGGTTTGTCATTGGAAGAAGCGATGATCTTAGGTACCGCTGGATTTACAGCCGCTTTATCTGTTCACCGTCTTGAAGAGAATGGTTTGAGACCTGAAAAGGGACCTATCCTTGTAACAGGGGCTACTGGAGGTGTTGGCAGTATCGCTGTTGCTATGCTGGCCAAACGAGGATACCATGTCATGGCAAGTACCGGAAAAGAAAGCGAGCATGAGTATTTAAAGGAAATCGGCGCAGCTGAAGTTATTTCCCGAGAGGAAGTAACAGGAGAGAAGTATCGCCCGCTAGATAAACAACTTTGGGCGGCAGCGGTGGATCCAGTTGGCGGGAAAACACTAAGTAGTATTGTAAGCAAACTTCAATACAATGGATCAGTTGCTGTGAGCGGGTTAACTGGGGGGACAGACGTCCCTACTACTGTCTTCCCTTTTATCCTACGTGGGATAAATATTTTAGGGATTGATTCTGTATATTGTCCAATGGTAACAAGAAGGGAATTATGGTCACGAATGGCAACCGACCTTAAACCCGAGGAACATCTACATACGATCAAACAGGTAGTTACCTTAGAGAATCTCCCTGCAACTTTATCAGATATACTAAAGGGGGCAGCTCGAGGTAGAACAATTGTTAAAATTTAATTAAAGAACATGAAAGAAGCGCCCTTTTAGCTTAAAAAGGAGCGCTTCTTCTGACTATATAGACAAATATTTTACTTCTTATTTTTCTAAAACCTTTGTCGCTATTTCCCGAGAAATGATTCATCTAGTAGAGAATAGCAGTCGGTTTAGCTATTTTAAGTCGAAAAACATCAAATTAATAGTGATAACAGTAATTTGATGTTGGTGATTCGACTTTTTCCTCTAGTCCCTTAGTTTCCCCATACAATGACTACTGTTGTTTATATGGTTGATTACTGGACTTACGAATAACATGGTTGAGCACTTCAGAGAATATTAACCCCACCGCAATCGCTCCTGAAATCATCAATGCTTTTACAGCTAAGGCAATGCCAGTATTATAATTGTTCTCAACAAAATTCCTCATTGTATCGTATGCGAGACCACCGGGAACGAGTGGAATCACTCCGGCGACACTGAAAATAATCATTGGCATTTTATATTGTTTAGCAAAGATTTGGCTTATAAATGCAATAAGAAAGGATGCTGCCAGTGTTCCTAACACTGGCCCAAACCCATAGTAGGTTAGGGTAAAGTAGACAATCCATCCGAACATCCCGGATAGACCACATCTTACGAGTGATTCCCTAGGTGCATTAAATAAAACGCCAAACGCTGCTGAGGCAATGAAGCTTGTTACGAGTTGTTCAACGTAGATCATATGATTCCTCCAAGTACTTATAGCAACGACAACACTACTGCAATTCCCGACCCAATGGCAAATGCCGTTAAAAATGCTTCTGCTCCTTTTGATATTCCCGAAACTAAATGACCCGCCATTAAATCCCGGACCGCATTGGTAATCAATAGTCCAGGCACTAACGGCATGACTGCTCCAATAATAATTTTATCTAGCTCTACCCCAAGGTGGAGTAGGATAAAAAGATAGGAAACCATACCGATAATTACGGACCCTAAAAACTCAGCAAAAAACTTAACTGGGATAAGTCGATGAAAAAGTACAACGGAATAATAACCCGCACCGCCAGCAATGAAGGTAGGGAGGAAATCATACCAGCCTCCTTGAAACATTATAACAAAGCAGCCACTTGCTAGTGCCGCAGCAAGCACTTGTAGCCAAAGAGAAAACATCATTTGGGAGGTTTCAATTTCTTTTAGTTGTCTATAAGCCTCCTCTAGTCCAATAATTCCGTTACTAATTCTTCTTGAAACATCATTTACCAGCACTACCTTTTTCAAGTCGGTAGTTCGGTCAGATATTCGAACCAGCCGCGTTGTTTCTGGTCTTCTGTCTTCCGCTGAGAATAATATCGCGGTTGGCGTCACATAACTATGCGTTTGTTCAATACCAAGTGCAGATGCCATCCGCTGCATCGTATCCTCGACTCGATAGGTTTCTGCCCCACTTCGTAGCATAATCTTGCCCGCTAGAAGACAAGCGTCCATTATTTCATAGGTTTCTTCACGATTTTTCATAAGGTCATCTCACTTAAAAAATCCCAATTTCACGTACGTATTTATCATTCTAAAGACAGCACTGAAATAATTCAATGCTCAATCAATTATGATATTAACGACCAATCACATTTTTTGCTAATAATTCAATCGTCATATCATCCATTGGAGGATTATGAAGGCCTGCTCGGACATCACGATAATAACGTTGTAATGGGTTCTGGCGCGATAAACTTCGCGCACCAACAACCCTCATCGCCAAATCTACTACTATAATCGCTGCATTGGTGACAGCTAGTTTCACAGCACTAAGTTCAGCAGACATTTGCTTTCGTTCCTCATCATTAGTAGCATCCCATTGTTTAGCAACAGAATATAGAAAATGACGTGCGTTCATTAATTCAAGCTCCATTTCGCCAATTTTTTGACGAACAGCAGGAATATCACTAATCGTTCCTTGGATACTATTTGGCGAATATTCCTTTGCAAATTGTACTGCATAATTTTGAGCTGCCCCAGCTATACCTAGATAGCAAGCGGGAATATGTAATAACCAACCATTCGCTCCTTTTTTACCGGGCACAATTTTTTCCACCATGTTTTCTGCTCTAACTTTTACATTATCAAGGACTAAATCATGACTACCCGTACCACTCATCGCTACACTATCCCAAGTCTCTTCAATATTCACACCTTCTGTGGAACGGGGAATGAGAAAATTCCCTACTTCATTCTGCCCTTCTATCGATGCGCTGACAATAAAAAAGTCAAGCATCGGAGACAATGTTGTAAAGATCTTCCGACCGCTTATAACCCAGAAGTCGCCCTCTTTACGGGCGGTCGTTTGTGGTTTTCCTCCTCTTGTTGGACTTCCCGTCTGCGCTTCACTAGCCGCACTGTTTATAAGTGCACCTTTCCGAACTTCATCACAAACTTTGCGAAAAATATCTTCCTTCCAAATGCGCTTTTCACTCAAGTTTTTTATGATGCCCATATGCCAGCCTATTGAAAGCGCCGTCGAGCCATCGCCTTCGGCCAATTTTTCCTGCAGTCGAAGAAGCTCGTAAAGTGATATCGCACTTCCACCATATTCAGTAGGTACAGTTAAACTTGTATATCCCGCTTCTTTTAATTCCTTCATGTTCGCAAATGGAAATCTTCCCTCTTCATCTATGTTGTTTGCACGTTCTCTAAATTTCACAGCGAGATGATCCATGAACTGAAGACGTTCTTCTATTGATCTAGCCTTATGAAAATCCACTTAACTCCCTCCCATGTCACTAACTTCTATATTAAAAATAACAGAAAAACCTAAAATTGTTTATAAAACCGCCTTTATCCCTCATACCTTTTTGGCACTATAGATGTGTCCTACCCATTAATCTACGATATACTTGTATTTCTACTCATTTCTTATTACTATAAAGGTCTATAGAAAGGTATAATGAAGGATAATACTTTACATAAAAAGAAACGGAAAGGCTGATATCGGTTGGAAGAGAATTCTAATTTTATTAAAACAATCATTAAAGAGGACTTAGAATCTGGCAAGCGAAACAAAGTAGTTACCCGGTTCCCACCTGAACCGAACGGTTATTTACATATCGGGCATGCCAAATCTATTGTGATTAACTTCGGTTTAGCGGATGAATTTAATGGGCAAACCAATCTTCGCTTTGATGACACCAATCCGCTAAAGGAAGACCAAGAATTTGTGGATTCCATCAAAGAAGACGTGGCTTGGCTTGGATATGAATGGGAGAATTTACGCTATGCGTCAGATTACTTTGAGGAAATGTACGAGCGTGCAGTTCTTTTAATTAAGAAAGGAAAAGCCTTTGTTGATGACCTTTCTGCAGATCAAATTCGTGAATATCGAGGGACTCTTACTGAGCCCGGTAAAGAAAGTCCGTTCCGAAATCGCAGTATTGAGGAAAACCTTGATTTGTTCGAACGCATGCGTAAGGGCGAATTTGCGAATGGGGAAAAAGTTCTTCGAGCAAAGATTGATATGGCTTCTCCAAATATCAACTTGCGCGATCCTGTAATCTATCGTATTTCCCATACAAGTCATCATAATACTGGTGATAAGTGGTGTATTTATCCGATGTATGCTTTTGCACATCCGCTAGAGGATGCCATTGAAGGAGTTACCCACTCCCTGTGTACAACTGAGTTTGAGGATCAGCGCCCATTTTACAACTGGGTAGTAGCTGAATGCGATATGGAAAATATTCCTCAACAAATTGAGTTCGGCCGCTTGAACATTACCAATACAGTTATGAGTAAGCGTAAGCTTAAACAGCTTGTTGAAGAAAATTATGTGGATGGTTGGGATGACCCACGCCTACCAACTATCTCTGGGTTAAGGAGACGCGGGTTTACACCTGAAGCAATCCGTGAGTTTGTTGCAGCTGCTGGTGTTTCCAAAGGATATTCCACTGTTGATGCCCAAATGCTTGAGCACTTTGTTCGTGAAGACCTTAAGCTGAAGGCACCGAGAACAATGGGTGTCCTTAAACCATTAAAGGTCGTCATCACCAATTATCCAGAGGGCGAAGTAGAGTGGCTAGATGCTGAAATTAACCCTGAAAATCCTGAGATGGGCACAAGAAAAATTCCTTTTTCTCGCGAAATATATGTTGAACAGGATGACTTCATGGAAGATCCACCTAAAAAATACTTCCGATTGTTCCCAGGAAATGAAGTCCGCCTAAAGCATGCTTACTTTATTAAGTGTGAAGAGGTAATTAAGGATGAAAAGGGCAATGTAGTCGAACTACGTTGTACCTATGATCCTGAAACCAAAAGCGGTACAGGATTTACTGGTCGTAAAGTAAAAGGAACTTTGCATTGGGTGGATGCTACACATGCGATTCCTGCTGAATTCCGCCTGTACGAGCCACTTATCCTTGATGCTGATAAAGAAGCATCCGAAGAAGAAGGCGAAGACAAAACGTTCCTTGATTACGTGAACCAGAACTCGCTGGAAATCCTTCAAGGCTTCATAGAACCAAATATGAAAGAGGCCAAGGCGCAAGATAAGTTCCAATTCTTCCGCCACGGTTACTTCAATGTAGATCTTAAGCATACAACAGAGGAAAAGCTCGTATTTAACCGTATCGTTTCTCTTAAGAGTTCTTTTAAATTATAGTTTGGAGGCATCTGACCTGCTCGAGGAGTGTTTTTATCGAGGGGAGGCAGATGCCCTTTTTAATTGTTGGATCTACTCTCACTAGCATTCATTATTGCGTACTCTCTTATTATTGACCTTTCTTCTGTTTTCCGTCATCTCTTATGGGCTCTCATCCGGCTTATTGATGGCCTTTCTCCCGGTTCCCCCACCACTTAGGGCTCCAATCCCCAAATTCTTTAATAATAAAAACAACCGTCTTCTTATAGCTCGGAAGACGGTTGTTTCAATATTTTAATAGTGCTTATTACTGTTGTTCTTTTAAAATTTCAATATTCGGCTCAATCCCAAACCACTCTTGATAAATCTTTGTGTAAGTTCCGTTATCAAGGACAGTATTTAAAGCCGTGTTAAATTCCTCAACTAGCTCGCTGCCTTTAGGGAATAAAATGCCGTAGAATTCGGAATCAAAGCTTGTATCTGCAATAACGGTTAAGTCTTTGTCTGGATTATTCTTTGCGTATTCTTCCACAACGACATTATCTGCAACGACGGCAGCTGCGCCACCACTTTCCATTTCCATTATCGCTAAGTTATTATCTTCAAATTTCTTAATATCTTTATGATTTTTTCCAAGTAAAGCATCCATTGCTGCTTGGCCAGTTGTTCCATTTTGTACAGCCACTGCATTCCCCTTTAAATCCTCAGCAGATTGGATATCGCTATCCTTTGGAACCAAAATTTTATTTGTTGATTGGAAGTAAGGAACTGAAAAATCATACGTTTGTTTTCGGTCATCATTAATCGTGATTGCCGCAACCGCTAAATCTGCACGTTTACTTTCAGTTTCGACGAAAATAGGATCCCAGCCTAGATGTTCAACTTTTACTTCGTAGCCTGCCTCTTCAGCGACCGCTTGGATCAAGTCAATGTCAAAGCCAACCACTTCACCCTTATCGAGGTATTCCATTGGTGCATATGCCGCATTTGTAACCACTCGCAATGTTTTCTTTTCTCCGCTTGCATTTGACTCTGTTTCTTCTCCACTTGGTTCATTCGCTGTTCCGCAAGCAGATACAAATAAAACTACTGTAAGAACGAGACTCCATAGTAAAATCACACTCTTTTTCATTTTACATCCCCCTGTTTATTCGTTGAAAGGTTCAAATCTTTCAAGATTCATATTTTAATAATGGTATTATTATAACTCTACTTGCATTAATATACAATAATATAAAAATAAAATCTTTCTGAAAATGTTTTTTTACAATACTAAACTTCCATGTCACAGCTAATTTCTTACTAACGGTTTTACTTTGTATAGAATATAAAAGGAGGCTCCTGACCTCTAGCTGATCGCTAGGGCATCAGGAACCTCTTTCGCAATTTATAGTACTTTGCTAAGAAAAGCTTTTGTTCTTTCTTGCTGCGGTGATTCAAACAATTGCTTTGGCTCGTTTTCTTCGACGATGTATCCTCCATCCATGAAGATTACTCGGTCACCAACCTCGCGAGCAAAACCCATTTCATGTGTAACCACAACCATTGTCATTCCCTCTTTAGCCAACCGCTTCATAACCTCTAGTACTTCCCCCACCACTTCTGGGTCTAGTGCGGAAGTCGGCTCATCAAATAGCATTATCTTTGGTTCCATCGCTAATGCTCTCGCAATTGCTACACGTTGCTTCTGTCCACCTGACAATGAGCTAGGATAGGCATCCGCCTTCTCCTCAAGTCCGACCTTACGTAACAACTCAATTCCTTTATTGCGGGCAACCTCGGCCGAAACTTTTCGGACCTTTGTCGGAGCAAGCATAAGGTTTTCAATAACGGTCTTATGTGGAAAGAGATTAAAATGCTGAAAAACCATTCCAACTTCTTGTCGCATTTTATTAATATCATTCTTTTTATCAGTAATGTCTTTTCCTTCAATTAAAATATGGCCAGCCGTAATCGACTCCAGCAAATTAATACATCTTAATAACGTAGACTTCCCTGAGCCAGAAGGTCCGATTACAACAACAACCTCCTGAGGTTCAATCAATAGATTGATATCTTTTAACACTTCATTGTCCCCAAAGGACTTTTTGAGATTTTCAACCTTAATCAATCTGTCTTCAACCTCCTTTCAAGCCTATTCAATAAGAAGCTTAAGCTTATAGTTAAAATGAGATAAATAACAGCAGCAGTCAAGTAGGGCTCCCATACCTTGTAATATTGACCGGCCATGGCGCGTCCCCAGTACATTATTTCTGGTGCCGTTATGACAGCTGCAAGCGAAGATTCCTTAATCAATACAATGAATTCATTCCCAAGTGGCGGAATCATCCGTTTAAATGCTTGCGGGAGGATGACATTCCACATGGCTTGTACATGATTCATTCCAAGGGAGCGAGCAGCTTCCATCTGCCCCTTATCGATTGATTCAATTCCGGCACGAAAGATTTCTGCTAAATATGCCGCTGAATTCAAAGATAGAGCAATAATGGCTGCATAAATTGCATTGGTCTCACCTATTAATAGGGGGACCACTCCAAAATGAACCAATAAAATTTGCACAAATAAAGGCGTACCTCTAAAGAAGGTAATATAAATAGTAAATGGAAAAGCCAAAAGTTTATTTTTTAACATTTTTCCTAGGCCAATAAATAATCCAAGCACCGTTCCTATTAAAATTCCTGCGATTGAAAGACCAATCGTTACTAATGTCCCTTTTAATAGGAAAGGCGCATATTCTGCGATAATATCAAAACGAAAATCCATCCGGTGTCCCTTCCCTCTTTTTTTGAAATTAGAATACAGATAAAAGCGAAAATTGGTCTGTAAACGTCCACGGTTAATTAGATAAAAATTGCGTAACTATAAAACAGTTACGCAATTAACTACCCTTATTGCTGTTCCTTTAATACCTCTATATTTGGTTCATTACCAAACCACTTCTGATAAATCTCAGAGTAGGTTCCATTAGCAAGTATTGCATTAATCGCTGTATTAACCTCATCTACTAACTCACTATCTTTAGGGAACAATACTCCATAAAATTCAGATTCGAACGTACCGTCTTCAACGACTGTAAGGTTTTTATCTGGGTTGTTCTTTGCATACTCTTCGACAATCATATTATCTGCAACAACTGCATCAGCACCGCCGCTTTCCATTTCCATAATAGCAAGGTTGTTGTCTTCAAATTTCTTGATATCTTCATGGTTTTTTCCTAGCAACGCATCCATTGCCATTTGTCCGGTTGTACCGTTTTGAACAGCTACTTTTTTCCCCTTAAGGTCTTCAGCACTTTTTATATCGCTTCCCTCTGGAACTAAAATTTTATTAGTAGATTGGAAGTAAGGAACTGAAAAATCATAGGTTTGTTTGCGATCATCATTAATTGTAATAGAAGAAACCGCTAAATCCGCACGGTTGCCGCCAATCTCAACGAATATTGGATCCCAGCCAACGTGCTCAATTTCAAGTTCATAACCTGCTTCCTCAGCCACAGCTTTTACAAAATCAATATCGAATCCAACAACTTCACCCTTATCTTGATACTCCATAGGTGCGTATGCCGCATCTGTCACTACTCTTAAAGTCTTTTTCTCTTCTTCCTTATTTGTCTCAGTGTCGCTACCCTTTTCTTCAGGGGTGCCACAGGCTGCCAAAATTACAGTAAGCATTAAAACAATGCCCCAAATAATCGATAATTTTTTTTTCACTTCATTTCCCCCTTTTTTAATCGTTTAAAATCAGTATGCACGGAATCCACAAAAATATTTTATAAATTCTTATTTTGAATATATTATAACTACGTTTGTATTTATATGCAATAAAACATTGAAAACTTATAGAACGTTTTTGCTAATAAAAGTTTGTTTATTAAACATACATAATAGTTTTCTTAATTTCTGACTCTTATTTTTATGCATATCTTTAGAATCTATTTAGATTAGATATATTCCCTTTATATTTTTCCTTAACATTCTTCCTAAATCTACATCCTCACATTGAATCAAATTTATGCTACGATTAAAATCGAAATTGGTCTGATTTTATATAAGATTATCAGTCCATAACATGTTATGATTTGTTATATTTGTTAGGATTCACAGATGACAGGAGACTGATTAAATGCAGAAAAAGAAACTGTTTATGATATTTATCTTCGTTAGTCTTGCATGGATTTTTGGGACAAACCATCTTGTTGACCACTACGCTCCTGGTCACCTTGCGGAAATATTTGAAAATGCCAAAGAGTTATTCTATGTACTAGTAACAGGGTGTTTCTTTTATTTTTATGTGTTGAAATCAGAACAGCTTACTGTAGCTATAGAGGAGGAACGGCGCTTATCCACACTCATTAACTCCATGGTGGATGTCGTTATCTTTAAGGATGGACAGGGCCGCTGGATTGAAGCAAACCAATTTGGCTTAAAGCTTTTTCAACTTGAAGGTGTTGACTACCGTGGTAAAAAGGATTCTGAGCTGGCTGAATACACGGAGTTTTTCGGCGATGCTCTTCGAAGTTGTGAAGTAACCGATGAAGAAACGTGGAAAAATGGCATTGTCACACGTGTAGAAGAAGTTATTACCAATCCGGACGGCACTGCGAAGACATTTGATACGATAAAAGTTCCTCTTTTTCATCCGGATGGGAGTAGACGAGGCTTCGTCGTAATTGGAAGAGATATTACGGAAAGAAAGCAAGTAAAAATGCTACTCGAGGAAAGTGAACAACGTTATAAATCTTTGTTTGATTATAATCCAGACATCGTTTACATGATTGATTTAAACGGAGTGATTGCCAATTTAAATCCGCAGTTTCAGTCAATTACAGGCTTCAGCCCCGAAGAGACAATAGGTAGAAGATTGGAACACCTCGTTAAAAAACGGCATAAAGAAGAAATTTTAAAAGCACATTCATCTGTTATTGCAAATCATAAGTCAGAAATGTTCGAACTTAATGTTAAGCATAGAAACGGAAAAAACATTACACTTAATTGTACATCTGTACCGATGGTTATTAACGGCAAGATTGCAGGGATTATTGGATACGGGAAGGATGTTACTCAAATAAGGGAAACAGAGAAGCGCTTGCGTAGAACAGAAAAGCTATCAGTCGTTGGAGAACTCTCAGCAAGTGTCGCGCATGAAATCCGAAATCCACTTACTTCTCTGAAGGGTTTTGTGCAGTTACTAAAAATGGAAGATGAAAAGCATCATCTTTATTATAAGATCATGCTGGACGAACTTGACCGAATCAATCATATTGTGGGGGAGTTACTGCTGCTCGCAAAACCACAGAAAGTACTGTACAAAAAAGTAGACATCCAGAACATTTTATCTGATGTTGTTTCTCTGCTTAAGACCGAAGCTAGTCTGTATAATATCGAGATTGATCTGATGAGTAGTGAAGACCAAATGAAGATTGAATGTGAACCCAACCAACTTAAACAGTTATTTATTAACATTATTAAAAATGCAATTGATGCCTCTAGTCAGGGCGATGTTGTTACGATTTCACTTGATCAAGTTGGAGAAAATATTTCAATTATTATTAAGGATAATGGTTGCGGGATTTCTAATGAACGTCTCAAACGTTTAGGTGAGCCTTTCTATTCATCAAAAGAAAAAGGCACTGGTCTTGGGTTGACGGTTTCCTTTAACATTGTTCAATCCCATAATGGAAAAATTCTATTTACCAGTGAACAGGACAAGGGAACCGTGGTTCAAATTGATTTACCAATAAAAAGCAAACATAAGTGTCCTGCCGATGAAATCGTATCTGTCGGATAATATCAGAAAAACCTTTTATAGGAAAAGGCCCGTTCTAAAAAGGAGACGGGCCTTTAGTTTGTTATCAACTTGTAGCTAATCCTCATCCTTGATATCAATATCTTCTGGGATTGGTTCGTTTAGTCTTTCTTCTACTAACTTTTTATACTTTTCTAACTGCTTTAAATGGGTCGCGAACTGCTCCTTATAAATTAAGTACTCCTCACCATCATAAAGCGCTCGTATTTTCCTCTGTCTAACCAAACTCTCAATTTGATTCTCCGGAATAGATAAAAATTCAGCTGTCTCTTTAATAGTCAAATACATCCATACTCATCCTTTCCTACAACACCGTACCGGGGGTCAGGCCCTTTTTATTCATGGCTCTTTTCTCAATCTTTGTTGTTTTTGAATATAGATTATTGGGGGTTAAGCTATGTTTCACTCCAATAATCTATTATTTTATGAGAAAAGAGCTTGCAAACTTACTACATCGTACAAAATAGCTTATCTAGCGTTAAATTCGGCTTTAGGTAGTAAAAATCGGTTTTAAGATTTTTATAATTTTAACAACAATCAGTACGAAACCAGCCTTATTCTTTCAAAGTGTCGACTAGTTTTTCAGCTGTTCTTCTGTATAGATTGCTCATATTAACCAACGAGGCAATTAAGAGGACTTTTTCAAGATCATTAGTATCCCCTTCCGTTTGGACTAGCTCATTTTTTGCCTCGTTTGCTTTTTCTCTTAAGTTTTCTTTATAACTGTCGATATTTTTTTGGTGAAGATTTAGATAGCTTTTATAAAACTGTTCAAGATCTACCTCGTCCACAAGTAGTTTCTCATTAATCCCATTTAAAACAGTCTTTATATCCCCGATGGAAAGTACACCCTTCAACTGATATATAAGTGCTATTAAAATGATGTGTTCTTTGGAATATTTCTTATTCTTCACCGGTAAGAATAAATTTCCTTTAGCGTAATTATTAATCATTGTCTTCGTTAGAATTTTTTCAGCATCATTTCGTTTGGTTGTTCCGAATGTTTTCTGAAATAACTGAATCACTTGATCCATATATAAATCAATGCTTGGAATATCCTCTAAAGAAATATTTTCATTGTCATCTAGCTTATCGATCATCTCAGCTATATCCATTTCCTGCCTCACTTCTCAAGTTTTATTAGCTTTATTATACCGACATCCGCCCCAAAGGTAAACCTTGACTACATTATATATTATCAATATAATTGTATGTAGTATAATAAACTAC
Organism: Mesobacillus maritimus; assembly: GCF_044803185.1. Taxonomy (GTDB): domain Bacteria; phylum Bacillota; class Bacilli; order Bacillales; family Cytobacillaceae; genus Mesobacillus_B; species Mesobacillus_B maritimus_B. Next base: position 512,641 of record NZ_CP085225.1, on the reverse strand, counting down.
ATATCAACACATAAGGAGTCGATATTATGAATCAACTCATTCGCGAACCTATAAACGGGTTCACCCATCTTGCAGGAGCAATCCTTTCCTTTGCTGGTCTGCTGGCATTAGTTATTAAGGCAGCCACCGAGTCAGCTTCTTCTCTTGCTCTCACAGCAGTCATTATTTTTGGTGTAAGCATGATTCTCCTTTACAGCGCTTCTGCTACCTACCATATGGTTATGGCCCGAGACGCCATTATCGCCTTTTTACGTCGCCTTGATCACTCAATGATTTTTGTGCTCATTGCCGGTACGTATGCTCCATTTTGCTTAATCACCTTAGATGGACCCACTGGTTCAATTTTATTTTCTATCATTATGGCCATTGCACTCTCAGGTGTTGTTTTTAAGATGGTCTGGTTTGATTGTCCAAGATGGGTATCAACCGGCCTATATCTCTCCATGGGCTGGATGATTATATTCGCAGCAGGTCCTCTTGCCGAAAACCTTGGGTCAGCAGGATTAAGTTTATTAGTGGTAGGAGGCCTTCTCTACACCATAGGTGGATTAATTTATGGCTTCAAGCCTAAGTTCATGAAATCTAAATATATGGGTTTTCACGAGATTTTTCACATCTTCATTTTACTGGGAAGCCTAGCCCATTATTTAAGCGTATATCTTTTTGTTTTATAATGTTTGTCCCCCTTTAGAAAATAGGGGGGCTTTTCGTTTTCCCAATTCAAAAAGGGCGTAAGGATATATGCCAACTTCCGTGACACTAAGGAATGTTTCCCATACTCTAGAAGAAATAACCAAGAAAAAGCAAAGAAAAAACGAGAATGGAGAGGAAATAAACCATGAAGAACACAAGAGAAGTTCAATTAGCAGAAAGGATTATCCAGTTAGATTTATTGCGCGACGAATTATATGAAGAATTGTTAGTAACCTTTGGTTGGAGAGCCCAGGAATTCCTTCGGGCTGTACAGAACAGCCAATTTATTGACCACTCCCCCAATAGGATGAAGACTACCGAAACTCATCATGATGCTCAATGGAAAAATGAAGTCTATTCCAACTAATTGCCTCTTTCATCATACCGCTCATAAAACACGAAGGAGAGGAATAGCGTGGCAAAATTTTTAAGAGAAGGATTGGAGAAAGCAAAGCAGCATTATATCAAGAAGATTATCCAACAAAAAGTCACTCCATCTTCCACCCAAGAATTATACCGCCTCCCATTAAGTGACCTTCGAGAAATCCTTAAATACATTAAAAGTCGTTAAAAAGCGCAAATTCAAAAACCGCCAACAATTGGCGGTTTTCTTCTTTTCAATCGATAAAGAATTCTATTAAAATCATTTTCTCATTCTGAAGTGGGCATTCAACTGTCCTTTTATCATTTCATCGCGAATTTTTTGTTTATTCTTTTCCTTGTTCAATTCTTTTTTTATTTCTGCTGTTTGCACCCCCTCTTCTCTTCTTTCGGCAATCTTCATTAATGTTTCAACATCTTCAAATGAATACTTTCTCCCCCCTTTCCCTGTCCGCCCCGGTGAAAGCAAACCGCGCTCTTCATAATAACGGATTTTCCGGAGTGATAATCCTGTAAGTTCACTAACGATTCCAATTGAAATGACTTTTTTCTCTTTATAGGATGACATTGCTCCCTCCTCGCTGACATAGTCTAGGAGATTTACTACTATTACTGTTGATTATGGATGATTTATTGGTTTTCTCAACTTTATTGGGAGATGTCCTTACAATCATTTTCATTAACTAGGAATATAGTAATGTAAAACAGTATTAATTATATTTAAATTTTTTGACTATTCACTATCCATATTTTTAGTGATGTGAGATAATATAACATATTTTTCAATTAAGAAAGGTGGGGGGAACAAACAATGAGCCAAGAAGCTTCTTATAAAGATAAAAAAGTGATAACAATTGGGATTGTTAGGGAACTTACCGGGTTATCCGAGAGACAGATACGATATTACGAGGAACGAAAATTGATTTTTCCAGAGCGCACTCCTGGAGGAAGCAGAAAGTACTCTTTTTCAGATATTGAGCTGCTAATGGACATCGCCGAAAAAATTGAGGATGGAGTTCAGACATTCGAAATTCGCCAAGAAATGATTAAAGATAAGAAAAAGGCAGAACAAGCGAAACTTCGCAAAAAAATGATTCAAGGGCAGCTTAACGCTCAGTTTGGTATACGAAAGCCTTAGATCCACTTCACATCCATAACTCGATTGTGCGCCCATGTTTTATTTCCCAACCTGTATTTTAAAAAGCAAAGGAATACATTCTCTCTCCTCCCAAAATATGTGTTAGGATTTCTGACACTGTTGTAGAAATAACCTTACACCGATGCGAAAATACAATTACAGAAAGCCAAATAAACCAATTTGGAAGGGGAGAAATGAATTTGGATACTACATTTTTATTAAACAGTGTTTGGGTTATGGTATCTGCAGTATTGGTCATTTTAATGATTGGGGGCTTCATCCTATTAGAAACAGGTTCAACGAGAATGAAAAATGCCGGTCATATTGCCGGAAAAACGATCCTCACCTTTGGGATTGGTTCCATTGTATTCTGGGCATTCGGTTACGGGTTAATCTTCGGTGAAGGAAATGCATTAATTGGTTTGTCGGATTTCTTTTACTCAGGTTATGACGTAGAAGGCTTAGGACTTTCCGGAGCAGTATTTTTCTTATTCCAAACAGCATTTGCTGGAATTTCACTAACCATCGCCTTTGGTGGCTTTGCTGAAAGAGCAAAAATGGGAGTTTACCTTGTATTCGCAGTTTTATTCTCACTATTGGTTTACCCACCAATCGCTCACTGGATTTGGGGCGGCGGCTGGTTAGCAGAGCACGGAAAACAGGACTTCGCAGGATCAACTGTTGTTCACTTAACTGGTGCAATGGCTGCACTTGCTGCTACCATTCTATTAAAACCTCGGATTGGCAAATACAATAAAGATGGTTCCGCAAATAATCTTTATGGACACAACCAAGTTTATACCGCCTTAAGTGTATTGCTTTTATGGGTAGGTTGGTTTGGATTCAATGCTGGTAGTACAGTCGCTGTTGACGATGGATTCTTTGGATTTGTTGCAGTAAACACCAACCTCGCTGCTGCAGCTGGTACAATTGCTGCAATGATTATCTCTTGGGTAGTGATGGGGAAAGCAGATGTTTCTATGATGTTAAACGGCGCTTTAGCTGGCTTGGTTGCCATTACGGCATCATGTGCATTCGTTGATACTTGGGCATCTGTAGTCATTGGTTTCGTCGCCGGTATTCTTGTATTCTATAGCATTCGTTTCTTTGAAGCTCGTAAAATCGACGATCCGATTTACGCTTTATCTGTACACGGAGTAGCTGGTGTTTGGGGGACTTTATCAACCGGTCTATTTGCAACACCAGAACTCGCTTCTGTCGGGCAGCCGGGATTATTCTACGGTGGCGGTTTTGAGCAACTTGGCGTTCAAGCTCTAGGTGTTGTTGTCTGTGGCGCATTCGCCTTCATCGTTTCCTACGTACTATTAGCCGCTATGAAAGGCATTATGGGTGGTCTACGCGTTACGGAAGAAGAGGAAATCATGGGTCTTGATATTAGTGAACATGGCGCTTATGGGTATCCTGAGTTGCTTGAAGCAGAAAAAACTGCAAACAAAGATCAATCACTTAATCTTGGAAATGACGGCGGCACGCTTAAAGCTTAGCTTATTTAATAGAAGTGATTAAAATATTTATTCTCCCCTTGAGCCTTGGTTCAAGGGGAAATGCTATTTTAAGAGACGGGGTGTTAATGGCATGGCAATGAACATCAAGTATGCACAGATAAAGGCATTCCGGGACCAGGAAATGAGCCATGTTTGGTCCAGTTCATCACAGTTAAATTTACTTCATGATGAAATCATCAAGCAAACCGTAAATCTTGCAGTTGAATCATTCCAGTCTGAATTCGGTCCCCCACCTTCACCATTTTGTTTCTTTGTTATGGGGAGTGCTGGAAGATCTGAACAAGGTATTTGGAGTGATCAGGACCACGGCATTATTTTTAATGAAACGAGAGATGTAAAAGCCCAAGAGTACTTCCTAACACTTGGCAAAGAAATCTCCGAAGGTTTGGTTGAAACTGGTTATCAAAAATGTGACGGCAACGTGATGGCAAGTAACCGTTTGTGGTGTAAGTCTTTTGAGGATTGGGATAAGCAGCTAAAGAGTTGGGTACTCGAAGCTTCTTGGGAATATATTCGTCATTTGTTAACATTTATCGATGGAAGATGCCTTTATGGAGAAGATTTGATTGGTCATCTAAAACAATCAATCTACCCATTTATTCATCAGAAGCAATTGCTTTCTCGAATCCTTGAAAACACAATGCATGTTAAAAAAGGGGTTAACGTCTTAGGACAATTTCTTGTTGATACTCACGGGCACATGACCGGTTCATTTAACCTAAAAGAAACTGCGATATTTCCATACGTTAATGCAGCTAGAGTAATGGCCATCCGCGAGAGTTCCTTAATAACTTCTACTTACGAACGGCTTCACCTTTTACCTGATTCCGTTCTAAAAGAAAAATATGCAAAGCAATTCTTAACCCTACAAAGCTATCGTCTTCAATACGGAATTCACACCGGCTATGATTCAGGACATTACGTTGCTATCGGTCGATTATCTAAACAACAACGAAAAGAGCTAAAAGAAATACTGAAAGACGGAATCAGTCTTTTTGACTATGTCAAAAAACTAGTAGAAAAGGATGACCAACATGGGCATGAATGACTTTATCCAGTTTTTCAGAGGCATGGGCACAAAAAAAATAGGGTCAAATGTTTTAGCAGGGCATCGACACTCTACCGCGCAGAGCATATCCTTTTTACGCCAACTCGAGAAAGAAGTACGTCAAAAAGACGATTTGTCCTCTCCATTAAACCAACTTGAAGTTGTGGTATTTGATATAGAAACGACTGGCTTTTTTCCCGACAGAGGGGATGAAATCATCTCAATTGGAGCTGTAAAAATGCAGGGGCGCGATATACTACCACAGGAAACATTCTATTCTTTAATCCGTTCAAATAACCCAATTCCTCACGAAATCACAATCTTAACGGGTATTCATGATGAAGATTTGCAATCTGCTCCCGAAATAGCTGACGCCCTAATGAAATTTTTCCATTTTACCTCAAGTAGAATTCTTATTGCCCATCATAGCAAACACGAGCAAAGCTTTATGCAGAAAGCGACCTGGGACCACACCAGAACAAAATTTCAACATCGGATAATTGATACCTCTTTTTTAACTAGACTTTTTGATCCCTCATCAGGGTCCCAACCATTAGAAAAAGTTTGTATAGATTGCGGTATCGAGATAAAAAATCGCCACAACGCGCTTGGAGATGCATTAATGACTGCTGAATTATGGGGGCATTATCTCCAAAAGGCTGAGAAGGAAGGCTTTACTACTCTTGGAGAGGTTTACGAACATCTAGCAAAACTAAGGTGACTCTGTTGCGAACCCACCCCATAGTTAGTATTTTTTCACGGACAAAATGCTCTCAATAGCTATCGGTCTATCCTTGAGGTGTGCTCTCACGGACAAAATACTCTTAAATAACTATAAATCTGTCCTTGAGACATGCTCTCACGGACAAAATACTCTTAAATAACTATAAATCTGTCCTTGAGACATGCTCTCACGGACAAAACACCCCTCAATAATCACCATACCGTTCTTGAGATGTACTCACAGACAAAACGCTCATCAACCACAGTCGAACTGTCCTAAAAATGAACACGCCAACAAGGGATTATAAAAAGCCCAAACTCTACGCGAGTTAGGCTCTAATTAATAGATATGCTTTACCATTTTCTCCAGATATTCGAACACCTTAAGCTTTTTTACCTCCTTCTTTATCTTGTTTCATATAATCTATCGTCTGGCGTAGCCCTTCTTTGTAAGGGGTCCTAGGAAGTGGGCCAATCATCGCTTCATATTTCTGACCATCCAACACCACTGGTTCTTCAAATAGATAAAACATCTCCACAACCTCGCGCATATTTGCATTAAAAAGACCTAGTACACGAATCATGTTTATAGAAACAGTTGATAACCCCTTTTGATAGCCTGTCAGCTCCCTAATGGTTTGAATCAATTCTTCCCCTGTAACCACACTGTTTCCTGGTATATTCCAATTTTGCCCGTAAGCACTTTCGTCCAAAGCCAAATTAACAATTGCCTTTGCACCATCCGGTGTAAAAATATATTCACGGGCAACGTTTTGTTTCCCAACAAAACCTGATTTTTTCCCTTGAACCACGTTTGCCAGAGTATAGTGTAAAACAGAGTTCTCCGCATTAGGTCCGTAGAAATCAGGAAAATGAGCGATTAACGCTGATACACCTGACTCCTTAATCATTTTTTCTAACCGAAGACGGATTTTCCCCTTTTTAGTATGAGGACTTTTTTCCGCATCTTCCTTCACCTTTTTTCCTTTGCATCTTCCATAGGCGTAAATATTATCTACAATAGCTAATTTACTCTGCTCATTAATCGCAACCGTTAAGATATTATTGACTAACACCGGAAGTTTCTCTTCCCATTCAGGATAGGGAATATTAGCTGAGTGAAAAATGACATCGACCCCCGTTGCTGCGTCTTGTAAATCGGCAATTGAAAAGATATCCCCACAAAAAATGGTTACATTAGAGTCCTTATTGAATAGTTTCTCTAACTTTTCCTTCGTCCGGGCAAAGGCGACTACACCAATTCCTCTGGCCGATAACTCCTTTACAATTGCATACCCCATCCCTCCTGAAGCCCCAAGCACTAATGCCTTTTTCATCTTACGCCCTCCCTCTTTTGACTCTGAAAAAACATAATAGATAAGAAAAAATAAAAACCCCAAAAGAGACAACGCTTTGGGGTAGTTCTGAGCTGAATTATTATTTTATTTCTTCATTAATTTTTGTATCGTCACTAATAGTTCATCAACAACCTCTTGGTCGCCCTCTTGAATTCGCTCAACAATACAGGTTTTCATATGACCTTCAAGCAATAGCTTTGCGACACTATTTAATGCGGCTTGAGTGGCGGAAATCTGGGTAATGACATCATCACAATATGTATCTTTTTCAATGAGTCCCTTTATTCCTCGAATCTGCCCTTCAATTCGGTTCAATCTTGTGACTAAGTTCTTCTTCATTTTATCAGAATGATGACTTTTTCTGTCTGTAGCACAACATTGGTCATCAGATTCCGTTATTTCTCCATCTGAATTAAGGATATCCAACTAAAAACCTCCTTTCCTTTATTTTACTATACCCCCACGGTGTACTCAACATGACCTATTCGACAGATTCCTCGATAGCCAGAAGTTTTCTAGATTCAGAATATCTATTGCGAATTTGTGAAAGAGCCCGGATGTAGTGAGCAAAAGGGGACCATTCAAAATAAGATTTTACTAGCCTAACCCCCGCCATATTCGGGTTTAAGAGGATTTATGTAACATTTTTACTCCTGTGACCTACATCACAAACCCATGAATTTAGATGTGTTACATTGTTAATGAGAAAAGTTATCAATGATTTTTAACTATAAACATCGTGAAAATATATTCGACTATAAATAAAATAAATTTCCAAAAGGAGAATGAATATGAGCGAAATTATTAATAATCGTGAACAAGTAATTGAAAATCAAACAGAACGTCAGGAAACTCTAAAACAAATCATCAAAGATTTGCACAACGGAAAAAGTGTTGATGAAGTAAAAGCTCAATTTGAAGATGCCGTTGGGAACATAACAGTTGCGGAAATTTCAAAGTTGGAGCAAGCATTAATGGAAGAAGAAGGAATTCCTGTATCCGAGGTTCAACGCCTTTGCTCAGTTCATACCGCTATTTTCAAAGGGTCAATTGAAGAAATTCATCGCTCGGAGAAACCAGAAGACCAGCCTGGTCACCCTATTCATACTTTCAAGCTAGAAAATAAAGAAATTGATCTCCTTATTAATTTTAAAATGCAACTCCACCTTGAGCGTTTTGAAAAAGACGATAGCGAAGAAAATATTAACAAACTAATCGAGGATTTAAACCTACTTTATGATGTGGATAAGCATTACACACGCAAAGAAAATCTCCTTTTCCCTTATCTTGAGAAATATGGCATTATGGGTCCAACCCAAGTCATGTGGGGCGTCGATGATGGCATTCGCGCTGCAATCAAGGGAGCTAAGGAAAAATTAATCAATTATAACGGAGAAAAAAAGGCTATTAGTTCAGCTGTTTACTTTGTAATCAAAGAAACTAGCGAAATGATTTATAAAGAAGAGAACATCCTTTTCCCAATGGCACTACAAACGCTAACGGAAGATGAATGGGTAAAGATTGCCCATGATGGTGAAGATATCGGCTATTGCTTAACAGGACCTGCAGGTGTTTGGAAGCCAGAACGCAATGAGGTTAAAGCTGCTGCTATGTCTGATGGCTTCATTAAAATGGAAACAGGCCTTTTATCCTTAAAACAATTAGAGCTTATGTTAAATCATTTGCCAGTAGATATTACTTTCATTGACCAAGATGATGTAGTTCGGTATTTTTCACACGGAAAAGAGCGCATTTTCCATAGAACGAAAGCGGTTATCGGAAGAACTGTTCAAAACTGTCACCCCCCAAAAAGTGTGCACGTTGTCGAAGACTTACTCCGTGATTTCAAGGCTGGAGAAAAGGACCTTGAAGATTTCTATATCAAGTTCCGTGATAAATATGTTTATATCCGCTATTTTGCAGTGCGCGACGAAAATGGCGAATACATGGGTACACTTGAATTCACCCAGAATATTGACCCTATTCAAGCAATCGAAGGCGAAAAACGAATCTTATCTTAGAGGAAAAGCTATTGCGCCTTAATCAGACCCGAGCGACTAGGCACTGGAGCTGGACAATTCTCGAAGTTTAAACTTTTAAACTGTTTTACTTTTATTAAATGACTATGTTAAATTACGTTGTTGATTTTCACAGGTTGATTGGAGCGGAAGGCACGAAGACTCCTGCGGGAGTATGGGGCTGGGGAGACCCCACAGGCGCTTTAGCGCCGAGGAGGCTCCCCGCAACGCCCGCGGAAAGCGAAGTGCCTGGAGCGGAAATCAACAGCTACCTTTAACAAAGCCTATTAAATATTAATGAGGTGAATTTCAAATGACAAATGAATTAACAGAAAGAATTTATGAAGTTCTTGAAGAAGTAATTGACCCGGAACTTGGGATTGATATCGTTAACTTAGGTCTTATCTATGATGTTATTTTAGACGAAGAAAACAATCTCCTAGTAAACATGACGATGACATCAATGGGTTGCCCGATGGCACCACAGATTATGACGGATGCACATATGAAGCTTTCTGCTAACATTAAAGAATTAAAAGAAATTAAAATCGACATCGTCTGGTCCCCTGCTTGGTCTAAAGATAGGATGTCGCGTTACGCAAAAATTGCTCTTGGAATCCCAAGTTAAAATCTGAATAGATACTAACATAAAAAGAGTATCTGGTTCGTTTCCTTCATGAGGCAAACGAGTCAAGTACTCTTTTTTATAATAAAGAGCTCTTTCTTCAAGTTTACGGGTTCTCTTTAACAGTGTAAAACAACAAAACTCACGACAAATTGGAAATATTAAGAAGGCTTGTCTTTAATCGAATAAGTAACGCAAATAAAATAAGGGGAGATTTTCCGGTTATGCAATTAAAAATCCTCCATTTTCACGTTTTTCGAGTGAATAGCGGGAGTTTCTCCGTTTATTTAAGCTAATTTCAATGCTTTTTACTTAATAAGAGGAATTTTTTCTTCTATTTTTTTAGAGTCAAAGAAGATAGTGGATTAACGGGAAAAGCAGGGTAAATACCAATATGGTTGCCTTGCCTTTTTTGCTTTTTGCACCTCGAGAGAGAACCCGTAATCTTCGATCACGATTCCTTTACCCCTATATTCATGAAGGTCCATCCTGTTTCAGCCTTAAGTCTGACTCGTAATTCATTCTATAGTTCATTGAGGGCTTATCGGATTTGGAATAAGATGGTATCAAGAGGATAAAGCGGAAAGTAAACGAAATGGAGTGGGCGAAATGATAAAAAGGATACTCGTTATTTTTTTGGTGATTACTGGGATATACATTATTTTTTCAAATTTTCCAGTGTTAAGTTTGTTAGGTTTTAATTCTACCAACAACCAGTCTGCTGAAATAACAGAAAGAATCGACAGCATCGAGATACAAACTACTAGTGTTCCTACAACCATTATTCCTGAAAATAGAGAAGATCTGAGTGTCGACTATGATGGAAAAGGAACTGTAAAGATTGACCATAAAGGTGATACGGTAAAAGTAGAAGTTACTGGTCCAACATTCAGTTTTTTCAGTATCAATCGAAATGCTAATTTGAAGATTTTTATCCCTGAAGACTATAATCGAAACATGGAAATTAAAGTTGGCTCTGGGACATTAGAGCTTTCAGGACCTTCGAAAGAAAATCCAATGAAGCTTGATAAACTTGAAATTACTCTTGGATCAGGCAAGTTAGAGCTTAGAAATTTAATTGTGAATCATATTGATCATAAGGGTTCATCTGGCAAGGTAGACGTTGACAATATTCAGTCAACTGCAAGCTCTTTTGATATGAGCTCAGGAAAATTGAACATCCATAACTATTCAGGAGCTATTGATGCGGAGGTTTCCTCTGGAGAAATGAACATCCAAATCGATGAATTAAATGGACACTCTAGCGTCAAAGCTAGTTCAGGCAGGATAAACCTCGATTTGCCAGATGATGCTGATTTCACACTGATGGGTAAAACTAGTAGCGGGACAATCAACTCTGAATTCGACCTTACAGACGAAAACATAAGTAAAAATCGTCTAGAAGGCAAATACGGCACAGGTAAATACAAACTAGATTTACAAGTTTCAAGTGGAAACATACGTCTATACTAAGAAAAGTGCATAAAAAGAGGTGTTTGACCCCCGGCGTGGTGATGCTTCACCGCATCACACCACCGGGGGTCAGGCACCTTTTTGTTCTTTTAAAATAAGAAGAGTTGGCATAAAATGAGCTTAAAGATTCTATGTCTTATGGGTTAAAGGAGCTTTCTATATGTTTGAACTTCTGACTACTATGGTTGAAAGACTCGGTATCATTGTTACGATTGCCTTTATTTTAACAAGGTTTCAATTCTTTAGAGATATGATTTATCAAGAACAGTTGAACCGTCATCAACAATATACGGCGATTCTCTTTTTTGGTTTTTTTGGGATAATTGGCACCTATACTGGACTTAGTTTGAGCACCGAAAGTTTACATTTTAACCGCTGGACCTCTGACCTGGCTGCGGATGAAGCGATTGCCAACTCGCGTGTAATTGGCGTCGTGATAGCAGGCTTGCTTGGCGGATATAAGGTTGGGATTGGCGCTGGTTTAATTGCTGGAGTTCATCGTTTTACTTTAGGTGGTTTTACTTCCCTTTCTTGTGGACTTGCATCCATTATTGCCGGTGTTTTAGCAGGTTTTTTCCATAAAAGGAACCGACACATAAAACTCAAATCTGCTTTTTTCATTGGGGCATTGGCTGAAGCGGTACAGATGCTGATTATTTTGTTCCTATCGCGCCCATTTGAACAAGCTCAGACCTTGGTTGAGATAATCGGCTTACCAATGATTATTGCAAACGGACTCGGTTGCGCGCTCTTTTTACTAGTGATTAGAAATGTTGTAAATGAAGAGGAAAAGGTCGTTGCCGTCCAAGCACAGAAAATTCTTCGGATTGCAGATCAAACACTTGCTCACCTACGAAATGGGATGAACCCTCAGTCTGCGCATGCAGTTTGTCACATTTTACATAAAGAGATTAAGGCAAGTGCAGTCTCGATGACGAACATGACTGAAATTTTAGCCCACGTTGGGCTAGGGGATGATCATCATCGATCAGAAAGGCCAATCCAAACTCAAATTACTTTGGATGCCATTCATAAAGGTGAAATCGTTGTTGCCAACCAAGAATCCATCCAATGTCGAGAAAAGGGTTGCCCCCTTGGTGCTGCGATAATCGCACCACTAAAATTACGTGGAAAAACAATCGGTACCTTGAAATTTTATTTCCGTTCTGAAAAAGAAATAAACAATGTGGTAATGGAGCTTATTTCCGGTCTCAGTATGATGATTAGTAACCAACTTGAAATTGCTGAGGCGGATCGTGCCTACCAACTAGCTAAGGAAGCTGAGGTCATGGCACTTCAAGCACAAATCAGTCCACACTTCCTGTTCAATTCACTGAACACCATTGTTTCACTCATTCGGCTTGACCCTGCAAAGGCCAGGAAATTGCTCGTTTCCCTGTCGCATTTTTTACGTCAAAATCTCACTGTGACTACACACAGTATGACTACACTTGAACAAGAAATGAAACATACGAAGGCTTATTTAACCATTGAAGAAGCAAGATTTGTTGATAAATTAGAAGTGATTTATGATATTGATAAAGAGGCACTTTCTCAAAACATCCCGCCGCTAACATTGCAGCCTATAATTGAAAACTCAATTAAACACGGTTTTAAAAATAAAGAAACGAATTGCATCATAAAGGTTACGGTTAAAAAAAGGAATGGCTCTATCTTCGTGAACGTAACAGATAATGGTCAAGGAATGAGTAAGGAGCGCGCAGAGCAGATTGGGAAAGAACTCCTCCATTCTGATAAAGGAACTGGACTCGCCCTTTATAATGTTAACCGCAGACTTACCATGACATACGGGGATGACGCAGCTCTTAAGATAAAAAGTGATGTAGATAATGGTACTGAAATTACCTTTTCTATCCCTTATATAAAGGTGGCAAATTAGATGGAAACAACCATAAAAACGTTGATAGTTGATGATGAACGATATAGCCGTGATGAATTAAAGCATTTATTGCAATCCTTTCCTTCCATTCAGATTGTCGGAGAGGCAGAATCTGGGGAGGCTGCCATTATGAAAGCACTCCAGTTTCAGCCAGATGTTGTATTCCTAGATGTTGAGATGCCAAAAATGAATGGCATGGCTGCGGCAAAGGCGCTAATGGAACTTAAAAAGTCACCATTAGTAGTGTTTACCACAGCATATCCGCAATTTGCTGCAGAGGCATTCCGCTACGATGCCGTTGACTACCTATTAAAACCCTATGATGAAGAACTTTTACAAGAAACAGTCGAGAGAATTGAGAAGAAGTTTTCCCCTCCAGTCGGACATGATGTTGGGAAAGGTGCTGCGAAGCTAGCAGTAGAATCAGAGGGAGAAATTTTTTACCTAGAACCAAAGGAAATCCTTTACATGTTTAGAGAGGAAAAGGTTACGAAAATTATCACTAGAAATGGGGAGTTTGAAATCAAAACTCCTCTTAAAGACTTAGAAAGTCGACTTAATAATTATAGCTTTTTTCGCATCCATAAAAGCTATTTAGTGAACCTCGAGCATGTAACTCGACTTACCCCGTGGTTTAATGGGGCCTATCAATTAGAAATTGAAGGAAGAGAAGATTTACTTTCCGTTAGCCGGAATTATGTTAAAGCTCTACGTTCAAGGTTGGAAATTTAATGAGTACAGGTTCTTATAATCGAAACAAAATTTTAAAATCTGTCACATATCCATTCTGGATAAATGCATCTTAATCATGAAATAAAGCATGTTAATCCTAATTTTCGACTTCATAAACTAAAATCCCCCTATTTATTCTATAACTCTCTTATAATAGTTATGTAAACGCATTCATTGTCTTATAGGGAAAAAGGGGGAAAACATATGTATACATTTTTAGCGGGGATTGCCCTTTTAATTATTGGTTATTTTACTTATGGTAAATTTATTGAGAAAGTTTTTGGGGTGAAGGAAGATCGTACTACACCTGCTTATGTAAATGGTGATGGCGTCGATTACATCCCAATGAGCACGCCAAAAAACTCCTTGATTCAGCTTTTAAACATTGCTGGTACAGGACCTATTTTTGGTCCCATTATGGGAGCGCTTTACGGACCTGTAGCGTTCATTTGGATTGTTATCGGCTGTATTTTCGCTGGTGCTGTTCATGATTATCTTACTGGAATGATTTCCATCCGTAACCGCGGTGCGCACTTGCCTGAACTTGCAAGTAAGTTTTTAGGTAAGGTAATGAAGCACGTGGTTAATGCCTTTGCTGTCCTTCTTCTTCTACTGGTTGGTACAGTATTCGTTTCCACACCTGCTAGCTTACTCCACGTTCTTATGGACGGGAAAGTAGCACTAGGTATTCTTATTGGAGCTATATTTGTTTATTATGTTCTAGCTACGCTTTTACCAGTTGATAAAATCATCGGCCGCTTATACCCGTACTTTGGAGCATTATTAATCATTAGTGCTGTAGGAGTAGGAATCGGTCTAGTGGTTACAGGAGCTCCAATTCCTGAACTTTCATTAACAAATTTCCATCCTAGCAATGCGCCGATCTTCCCATTAATCTTCTTTACGATTACATGTGGGGCACTTTCAGGATTCCATGCTACACAAACGCCAATCATTTCTCGTACTACACAAAAAGAAAAGCAAGGTCGTAAAATTTTCTACGGTATGATGATTGCAGAGGGTATTATTGCTATGATCTGGGCTGCTGCGGCAATGAGCTTATTTAACGGCTATGGCGGTTTAAATGAGGTATTAGCAGCTGGTGGTCCTGGAGCGGTTGTAAGTGAAGTATCAACTACAATGCTTGGTGCTATTGGTGGTACTTTAGCAATCCTTGGTGTCGTTGTTCTTCCAATCACATCTGGAGACACCGCTTTCCGTAGTGCTCGTATGATTATTGCGGAATATTTAAATATTGCACAGAAGAAATTTTCAAGTCGCTTATGGATTGCGGTTCCATTATTCGTAATTTCTATGGTCCTAACACAAATTGACTTCAATATTTTATGGAGATACTTTAGCTGGGCGAACCAAGCTACAGCTGTTATTGCTCTATTTGTTGGTGCTATGTACTTGTACATCGCTAAGAAAAACTATTTTATCCCACTCATTCCGGGAACGTTTATGTTAGTCATGGTTATCACCTATATCTTAAATGCACAGATAGGATTTGGCTTATCTATGAACATTGCTTGGATTGGTGGATTTATCGGAGCAGCCATACTCGTTGTCCTCTTCTTCGTAGCAGCTAAGAAAAATCGCGCAAATAATCTTCCACTTGAAGAGGATATTTCAAACTGGAACAAGGTGGCATAATGAGTTGCTGCAGTCCGGAATATCGCAAGGTTGTCAACGAGGAGGAAAAAAAGGTTAATGAAAAGGGAAAGGACTCCCTTCCCCTTTTCGTTAAAATTATCAGTCTCTTGATTATTGCCGGGGCGCTTGGGATTGCTCTCATCTAGGAAGAAAAGCGCAAGCGCCCTGTTCAGCGGCGTATGGCCTGGAGCGCTCCAACTGAGATAAAGGAAACACGAAGAGCGATAGCGATTCGATGTTGACGCAATCGTTGCGGCGGTAAAAATCCAAAAGCCGATTTTTACTAGGAGAGCGAAGGACACTAGCCGCTAGGGCGCTGGAGCTGGACAAAAAGAAGTGTACGCGGTTTGACAGGCGTGCACTTCTTTTATTAGCTGAACTTCCTTATAGACTTTAAGTTTAAACTAAAGCAATGAAACCCTTAAAATGGTAAATTATAAACAGATACATGTCTGATCGAGTAAATTTGATTAAGAGATTGATTACATAAGGAGGCTATTTTCCATGAGAGTATTGATTGTTGGTGCGGGTGGTATTGGTGGTTATTTTGGTGGTCGTTTAGTAGAAAAAGGCGAAGATGTCACATTCCTTGTCCGCCATAATAGAAAGCAACAACTAGATGAGAACGGACTGGTGATAGAGAGTGTTCACGGCAATATGGAGTTTAAACCGAAAACATTATTAAGTGGAGAACCTGCTGAGCCTTTCGATGTTATCTTGTTATCAACGAAAGCCTACCATTTGCAAGGTGCGATTAAAAGCACGAAACCTTATGTCACAGAAAACACAATGATTTTACCACTCTTAAATGGCATTGCCCATGTGGATGAATTAAGAGCAGCTTTTGGGGATGATAAGGTAATTGGTGGGTTATGCTTTATTGAAACGACTCTTGATGAACAAGGGAAAGTGATTCAAACTAGCCCAATTCATGATTTAGTTTTTGGTGAGTTCTCTGGGGAGAAAACCGACAGGATCCAAAAACTCCAGGCTACTTTCCAAGGAACAAAAGCTAGTTTCCGTCTTTCAGAAAATATTGAGCAAGACATGTGGCATAAATATCAGTTTATCGCTACTCTTAGTGGCGTTACTTCTATTTTCCGGTCTCCGATCGGACCAATCCGCGATCAAGAATATGGGGTCAACACCATTCAGACTTTACTCCAAGAAGTCGGCGGGGTGATGCGGAGTGTTGCTGCACCTCTTGCCGATGAAATCGAGGCTAACCAATTCGAAAAGATCATGCAGATGGGGTACAATATGAAATCCTCTCTTCAGCGCGATATGGAGAAAGGATTAAAGACAGAAGCAGATCACTTTTTTGGTTACCTTCTAAAAATTTCTAAGGAAAAACAGCTTAGTACTCCTGTTATCAGCACCATATATGCTAATCTAGAAATCTACGAAGATCAATAAAACAAAAGTGTTTAGCTATCGATGAGCTAAACACTTTTTATTTTTATCATTAATGAACGAAGATTACTTAATCCTCACTTTCTCAGTTCCTTCAATCCAAGAAGGGTAAAAGCTTAGCTCCAGTGAAATCGGTCCCTTCACGCTACTCAAGTTAGAAATTACAACTCCATACTCCTCAATCCCGTCCTGATCTGGTCCACTATTAAACGAAGAAGGAGATTCTAACTCTTTACCATTTTCATCCCTTATGAGACCAAATAAGAAGTAATTAAACTCTTCTTTATTCTGAAAACGGAACACAGCCTGATTCTCTTCCACTCTTAAATGACTCAGCTTCTCTCCTGCTGGTTGCTTCAAGATTTCCTCGTTCTTCGGGTCGATCACCACGTTGGCTTCATCCTTATCCACTGCCTGAATTTTATTAACAGCAAGATACAACTCTTCAGGCTGCTTAAAATAGTTACTTTGTAGATAGATAATCTTCTCATTATCAGAAATTTGGCTTGCTGTTGTTCCGTTAGCAATTTTCGTCCAACTCTCGCCATTTTCATCAACCAATCTTAAATCTTCAAATTCAAGCAACTTTTTCGTGTTGTTATCATCCATCTTTATATGAACAGCCACCCTTAGTGGATAAACCGTTGCCTCAATAAATTCAATTGCTTGACCTTCAATGGTAACATTCTTGTTAATATCATAAGTTTTCTTCTTCGCAAGCTCTTCCTCAATGGAGAAAGGCAGGTTGAAACTCCATTCATTCCCATCACCACTTACTTGTAGACTTAACTCAAACTCCCTCGCTTCATAAGGAGATTGGAAAAAGTATTCAACTGTTCCGCTAAATGATTTTTCTCCAGTCTCTGAATAATGGGGTCCTCCTGATGAAATCGTTCCCCAATCTAGTTTCGAACCGTCCTGACTGGTTAACTGAGGTCGATCTACCAATAACTCTTTCCGCTTTTCTTCTGAATCTAAAGTATAAAATAAGACCAGCCCCTGCTCATCAGCAATGGCTCCGTCAATCGTCAGCCTTAGACCCTCCGCTTCATCTGAAACCCCAATCTCTTGATAATACTCATTTTCAACCGCTAGCATTCTTCCCTTATCGTCGCGGATTAGTTCTACTAACTTTTCCATCCCAGGAATAATCGTGATGTAATGAGCAAATGTTGGAGAAACCCGAATGGTTGTGAAGAAACCTATGATCAAGACCGCCGCGGCAACAAGTGAAATCACTCTACGCTTTCTGGACTTCTGGCGTCTCGCTTCACTCCTTGCTCGTTGTAAACCTAAGTGAATCTGCTCATCTAACAATACGGTTGGGATTGAGATATTTACAAATTTCTTTTTATACTCAGCCAGCTTTTCCTCTTCACGGTTATACACTTTGGTTTCCTCCCTTCTCTTCAAGTCTCCCTTTAAGCGCCTTTAGCGCCTTATTTAGCCACGTCTTCACTGTTCCTTCAGGGCACTGCATCGAGGCGGCAATTTCCTTTATCTTTAAGTCATGGAAGTACTTAAGTGTCAAAATTTCTCTTGACCGATCATCCAAATCCTCCATCGCATCCTTAATCTCTAATCCAGAATGATCTTCGGAGATTTCTTGTACCTGGAGAAGCTCCTCACCCAATACCTCACGTTTGTTCTTTTTAAGTTGGTCATTGCAATAATTAATCATGATTCGGATCAACCATGTTTTCACATATGATGCATCCCGAACTTGGTGGATACTTTTATATGCGCGATATGTAACCTCCTGAATAGCCTCTAACGCCTCATCACCGTTTTTCAAATAAGCTAGAGCTGTTTTATAAAGCTCTTCCTTGTACAATTGCATAATTTTCACAAATGCCTGGTCATCACCACTTACGGCACGTTTCACAAGCAACTCTTCTGCATTCAAGTCTCTTCCCTCCTTAATTTTCTAGCAAGTACGAGGAAAAAGACATTATTCCCTCTTTTTATATGGTTTATTTATATCTTTCTATATATTAGACTTTTAAACAATGAAATGGTTTTAGTTAGTTTTAGTCTTTTAAAACATTTTAGCCACCTATACTTATTAGGTGGCTGGTTATATCTAAAATTAACTATTTATGACCTCTTCTGTAACCATTCAGTAAGAAAATCAGGTAAGCCTCCTTTAATGGCAAGGCTGACATGCCCTCCTCTTTCTCGCCTGTACGTCTTATCTCGAGAGGAGATCTTCGACATCAACGGCTTTGTCATTTCTTCTGGGATGAGCTCGTCAGCTTCTGTTGAAACGACAAGAAGGTTTGCTTTGATTTTCTTCAAATTAACCCTTTTATTCCTTAGTTCTAGCTTATTTTTAATCAGTTTATTTTTAATAAGGAGCTCGTTGATTAACTCTTTAAAAGCCGCACCTGAAAACGGAACATGGCCTTTCACCCATTTGTCAAACCTCTTCCATTTTTCAAGATACCTCTTGTCATTCATTCTTCCTAGCAAAGCTAAATACGGGGTAACATTTACCGGAGCTGTAATAAGACGCAACCAGAATTCCATTACTTGTGCTGGAATAACCCCGTATTCGTCAATTAATTCGTCCATCTTCAGCTCTCCACGTTTAAAAGCTTTAGCCCATTTGTCCATGTAAGGAATCTCACTTATGTCAACTGGAGTGGCAAACAAAATTAAGTTTTTAATTGGTTCATTTGCCACAGCCGCATAGATTAGCGCTAACGTACCACCAAGGCAATACCCGATTATTGTGATTTCCTCTGCACCTGAATGGCGAAGTGCCCTACGTACGCCTGTTTGAATATAATCAAAAACATAATCTCCGAGAGAGAGATGTTTGTCCTCATAACCTGGAATACCGAAATCCAACAAGTAGACATCATAGCCTTCATTAGTGAACCCTTCAATCATACTAGACCCAGGTCCAAGGTCTAGTATAAAGGCTTGATTTACAAGTGAATAAACAAGGAATAGCGGAGTTTTATACTTCTTAGCTGGAGCTGGATAATACCAGAGAGTAGCTTTGTTCTTTTTCCAAATTGCTTTTCTTGGAGTTGGTCCCACTGGTGGATCTGAATGATTCGACAAAGAACCGAACAGCCTTAAGCCTTTTGGTTTACGTGGGCCTTCAAGCACCATTGTTACCCCTTTGAGCAAGGGCATTTCTCACGGCATCCTTTAATACTTTCATTCCCATTTCAGATAGGAAATGAACTATTTGGGTTTTCAGCGTTTGAGGGAAGTCCTCATCTAATGCTCCCTCCAACTCCTGGCCTTCGTTCTCTACAGTTTCTGAATGCTGATTTTCAGAATCATTATTGTTACTCTCTAGAGACAACTCTGATGGACTTTCATCAAGTAGCTGCATAAGCAAGTCTTCAATACGATCCAATTTTTCTTCTAGCTGCATAACCAATCTCGCAATAGCTGCTACATCATCCTTCGTGGGAAGATTCAATTGCTGTGCAACTAGTTCATTGAATCTACGAAGCTTTTTTAGCGTACTAAGGTGCTTTTGTATCCCTTCATTAGCGCTAGCTATTAAATCATTATCGTTTAACCTTTCCTGTATAAGATTATTTATTTCCTTCTCATATTTGGCAACAAGCGATGTTAAATCCTTTAGTTTCATAGATTTATTACTCATATATTCTCCTTCCCTTTAGACTATCAAAGCCTAGAACCATACGGTTTTTCCACATAAAACAAGCTCCTTATATCTTATACATCCGTACATTAAGGGTGCTAAAAATGGTTGATATGACTAGTTTTTTAAAAAGAAATTAGAAGTCTTACTATCAAGGTTGAATCTATTCAAGAATGGAAACTTAAACCAGGGCTTTTCCACCAATTTACACACAATTTCGGTAATTCTTGCTTATCATATACGGAGTAAAACCTTGCTCCCATCCGTTGGCCATATGATCATGAAAGGAGGACATGTTATTTGGACGATGCATTTAATCAAAAGAAAATACCTCTAGCTCCGAACGGTAGTTATTTCACAGGACATTTAAACGATTTCCAAAGAAATCCGCTACGGTTTATGCAAACTCTTGCTAGTAAATACGGACATATTGTTCGATTTCGCTTAGGCCCACTTCATAAAGTGATCCTACTTTCGGATCCTGAATTAATAAAAGAAGTACTCGTGACTAAACAAAAATGCTTCATTAAATCGAGGGAGGTCCAGTCTTTAAAAACACTCGTTGGTGAAGGGCTTCTAACGAGTGAAAAGGATATGCATATGCAGCAGAGAAGATTGATACAGCCAGCTTTCAAGAAAACACATATAAACGCTTATGCTCAAGATATGATTGATTTAACAGAGGAATATATGAGCAAGTGGAATGATGGAATGGAAACCGAAATCACTAAGGATATGTTAGATATTACTTTAGGAATTATCAGCAAAACGATGTTCAGCATGGATTTCAAAGAGGGGCATGAACTGTTAGGAGATTCCGTTGAAAACGGGATGAAGCTTGCTATAAAGCGAATGAGATCTATCCTTCCGCTTCCTTTATGGGTACCATCCAAAACCAACCGAGAATATAAACAGGTTGCACAAGCACTTGACCAAGTGCTTTTTAGCATCATTGGGAACAGAAGACAGAATGACAGCCATAAGGAGGATCTGCTTGGAATCCTAATGAACGCTAGGGATGATGAGCACGGAACCGGCATGACTGACCAGCAGCTTCGCGACGAACTCATGACTATTTTCCTAGCTGGCCATGAAACAACGGCAAATGCTTTATCCTGGACGATTTTCCTTTTGTCGCAGCATCCAGAAGTAGAGGAAGAACTTCATAATGAAATTGACTCTGTCATTGGCTCAGAATCACTAAAACTAGAACACTTCCAAAGGCTATCTTACACACAAAACGTAATCTGGGAATCTCTACGTCTCTTTCCTCCTGCCTATGTAATTGGCCGGCAGGTGGACGAGGATGTTGAAATCGGTGGCTACCTATTCAAAAAAGGAGAAACCGTGCTCATGAGCCAATTCGTTATCCATCGACTCCCAGACTACTTTGAGGACCCAGAAGATTTTAGGCCAGCAAGATTTGAAAATAATTTTATGAAAACATTGCCTACTTATGCCTACTTTCCATTCGGAGGTGGTCCGAGAGTTTGCATCGGGAATCACTTTGCCTTTATGGAAATGGTCCTTGTGCTGGCCTGTATTGCTCAACGGTATCGGCTCAGGCTAATTGGACATCATGAGACTATTAAACCCCAGCCACTTATTACCCTTAGGCCAAAGCCTGGCCTGAAAATGAAGTTGGAAAAGAGGGAATTGGGAGTAAGAGATTAAATCCCACACCTAATAGGATGTAGGTTCTCTTTTGAGGTGTAAATAGCAATAAAGCATAGCCATTCACAAAAGAAAAAGCAGGGCAACCATATTGGAATTTGCCCTGCTCTTTTAGTTATTCCTATTGCCTCCTGTGACACTTAACAAAAATAGACGGAATAATTCCGCTTATTTTAGTAAAGAGCATTGAAATTAGCTTAAATAAGCGGAAAAATTCGGCTTATTTTCCTTTCGCTAGTTATTCAATTAAGGACAAGCCTTCTTAATCTAGGAGAGGTTAAATAAAAAAGCTTTTGGGTCAGGAGAACCCGTTAACTATAAGATTGATGTGGGCTCCTTGTTTGGGCATTGGCTGCTTGTATTTTGAACCTCATTATCACTAAAAAGAAAAATAAAATCATCAAATCTGAACAAAAACCTGAAGCTTTATAACAGAACAAATCCCCACTGTAACAGTAGGGGATTTTTGATTATTCAAGTTCCATTCATACTTTTACAATTGGCTCAAGGCTAATACACGAAGATGACTTTGGCATGCTATAGTAGAAGCCTTGTCCAATATGACAGTTGTTTTCTAGAAGGAAATCAACCTGTTTCTGAGACTCGATTCCTTCTGCCACCACCTCGAAACCCAAATTGTATCCCATTTCAATAATCGTCTTCACTAAAGAACCGCGACTAGGATGCTGAATGATATCGTCAACAAATGACTTATCGATCTTAATTCTATCAATTGGGATGCTTTAAGCTGCTAATGGATGAGTAGCCTGTACCAAAATCGTCAATAGCGATTAAGACACCGATATTTTTCAAATGATTAAGAAGATCGGGAGAACGATCATAATCGAGCATCATACTTTCTGTAATCTCAAGCTCTAAATAACATGGCTCAAGACCCGTTTTAACAAGTATATTCTTAACCATTTCAACAAATTTCTCATCCTGTAACTGCCGTACAGAAATATTGACTGATACGGGAATATAGGTCAGGCCGTTACCCTGCCAAATTTTATTTTGTTTACATGCAGTTTTTAGTACCCACTCTCCTAGTGGGATAATAA
Organism: Mesobacillus maritimus; assembly: GCF_044803185.1. Classification (GTDB taxonomy): domain Bacteria; phylum Bacillota; class Bacilli; order Bacillales; family Cytobacillaceae; genus Mesobacillus_B; species Mesobacillus_B maritimus_B. Next base: position 489,591 of record NZ_CP085225.1, on the reverse strand, counting down.
GACCTGTTTCCTCGGCTAATAAGATAAATTCTGCAGGGGAAATTAGCCCCTGCTCAGGGTGTTTCCAGCGTACTAGTGCCTCTACCCCTACGACATTTCCTGAAACCAATTCCACCTGTGGCTGATAATGGAGCTCCAATTGATTAAGTTCTAACGCCTTTCTTAATCCGTTTTCTAATTCTAATTTTCTATTAGACTGTCTATCTAGCTGACAAGTATAAAACTGATAGTTGTTTTTGCCTCTTTTTTTTGCCGAATACATCGCTGTATCTGCGTGTTTAATCAAGGTTTCTTCATCTTTTCCATCTTCGGGCGTCAAACTAATTCCGATACTCGTTGTCAAAAAATACTCGTGGCAATCTATTTTTATCCCCAATGAAAATTCGAATAAGATACGTTTAGCAACCTTTTCTGTTTTTAGTTTATCTGTATTCCTTAACACGATGATAAATTCGTCTCCGCCGTTTCGTGCTACTAGTCCTTCATCACCCACTGCCTTTTCCAGCATGAGCGCTACTTTTTTTAATACCTGATCTCCAGTTGTATGCCCCTTTGTATCATTTATTATTTTGAATCGGTCTAAATCAAGAAATAGTACCGCAATTGTCTCCCCATAATTCTCTCTCAAAGCCGACTCTATATAACTTCTCAACATAAATCGATTCGGAAGGCTCGTAAGAACATCATAGTAAGCCATTCGCTTTATTGTCGCCTCAACCTGTTTACGTTGAGAAATGTCTCTGCCAACAATCTGCTCTGCCATTCTCCCCTCGTACAAAATAGGGACGGCCGACATTTCTAAATCAAGCTTTTGTCCATCCTGCCCGATAACTTGAAATTCAAACAACCTTTTTTCGGGACAATCCGTATTTATTTGAGCTAGTATTTCAGGCGGGATAATTTTTGATATCGGCTGTCCTAATAATTCATTTTGACTTTCAGCTTTTAGCAGCTTAACCCCTGCCTCGTTAACATAATCTAACTTCCCTCTGCTGTAAACAGCCACTAAATCTGGAGACATGTCCACTAAGCTATGGTATAGCCCCTCACTCTCTTTTCGATCCGTAATATCGAACAATACGCTGTTAAAATCCACTAGGTGCCCTGAGTGGTCTAATGTAGGAATGCCTCTATCCTGAATCCACCGTACTTCTCCATCAGCACGGATGATTCGATATACACTCGTCACCGGCTCTCCATTAGCAATCTTTTCGGCACGTTCCGATAACACGCTTACATCCTCTGGATGAATCACCTTGCTCCATAAATCCTTGTTCTGATAAAACATCTCTGCCGTATATCCATAAAGCTTTTCAATGCCGGAAGTAACCAGTAAGGTATTTGATTTCAAATCATGTGACCATATGGCCACATCCAATGTTTCATAGATGTTTTTTAACCTCTTCCGGTTATCCTTTAGTTCATTCGTAGACTCAATAATTTTCTTAGATACTCTCCAAATAATAAAAAACATAATGACCGTGACAAGTACTTCAATTAATAATCGAAGGACAACATTCAAAGTAAACATGAATGTGAAAGCTAGATCAACCATGCCCAATAAAAGTATTAATACAAAAACAGATGGAAGCTTCCATTTTTCAAACGTAGTTAATTTTTCTTTATCCATGTAAGTTAGGTCTCCAGTCTCCCTAGCGTAAAAAAAACATTACCTCCATTTTATTATGCCAAACTCCTCCACACAATGCGTTAATTAATGGGATTTATTTCTTTTCCTACGACGAAATAAGTGCCTGTACCACCCAAGGCGTACAGGCACTTATTATTTGAAAAGTTTCTCAAAGCAATAATATTTTTCATGTCCTGCTGGTTTTCCATCCAACTCAACTACACCTGTACTTTTGTACCCTCTTTTTTCATAAAATTTGACTGCTGCCTCATTTCCCGAAAAAGCATCGAGACGTAAAGCAGGATATCCGTTTTCTCTTGTGAAGTTCTCTGCAAACTCCAGCATCCTACCGCCATGTCCTCCACCCTGTACCGAGGGATGAACACAAAAGGAGTGGAGGATTAACGGGCTCCCTTCCACTTCGGACCATTGTGCTTGCTTCCATTCGTCCGTCTGCCATTCATCGAGTACCATTGCTCCTTGTATTTCATCGTTTATTTTTAAAATAAATAGGTTTTCACCCTTAAACGCAGTCTCAAAATAATCTTGACTAGGATAGTGCTCGTCCCATTGAAGGATACCACGTTGTTCCAGATAAGACTTACAATCCTCGAACATCTCCGTTATAACAGGAACATCCTCATAAGTAGCACGTAAAATTTGTGTATCTTCCATTCCATAGCTCCTTCAATTTCAGTATTTCTCTGTACATGTTGCAATTCGAACCTAATCGAACATTTCTATTTTTTCCAAACCATACGTTATCATTCTCATCCTGTATGATTTCATTTTATATGGATAAAGTAAAAATGAATGATGATGAAGGAGGGGCAAATATGGAAAGTACAAATGAATTTTTAAATAAGTTGCATGATAAACAGCATAAGGATGAAACAAATCGTAAACGTCAAGGGAAAAATAACCCTAGTGAAAAGCTTCCTACTAACCGAAATAAGTAATAAGAAAAGCGCAAGCGCCCTGCAGCGGCGTATGGCCTGGAGCTCTCCAACTGAGATAAAGGAAACACGAAGAGCGTTAGCGATTCGATGTTGACTTATCGGAGGGCGGTAAAAATCCAAAAGCCGATTTTTACTCGGAGAGCGAAGGACACTAGCCGCTAGGGCGCTGGAGCTGGACATTTCTCTAAGTCAAACCTAGTATACCTTCCTATGTTTTTTTTAAAAAAAGGGAAAACGTTAGGAGTTTCTTCACATAACGTTTTCCCTTAATCTAAGGCACATTTTTTAGTTGTAGTTACCAAAGCACCTCTAAAAGATCACTGTGGAATAAATTTGTATCAATATTACAAGCCTGTGCTTCTAGCCCATACTGCCATCCGCCGATAAGGGCATTATCCGGTGCCTCTGGTTGATATTCTGGGGCTTCTTTCTCTGTTGTAATCCCTATGTTTGGAGCAGCTGTCCAAACATAAGTATTTTCTAATAAATCACCATTATTTTGGCCTGCTTGTTCTAGGACTGCATATAGTTCTTGCTCTGCATCAAAAACACCATAGACACCCGGAGGATATGCTGACTCATTCATCGTTTCAAACCATCCTCTAATAAACTCAGAGTCCACTGGATAATCCGGCTCAATATCAGCAAAAATCGCAACTCCTTCAGGGACTCCTAAATCCTGTGCCATTTGTATCGCTGCCTGTGCTTGATTTTGTCCGTTTTCATACCCTCTTGCATCTTCGAAGTGGTTCCAAATCAATAGGATTTTAATATCATTTGAGTGTAGGAGTTCGATTTCATCAGATGTTAACCCTTTAGATACGCCATCTTTATCGCCTAAATAGCGCCCCCATATATCTGGAGAGCCAAAATTATCTCCTACGCATGCAAGCATCTCTTCGGTAGTCAAGCTTGCGGAATCAACACCCCAAATAATGCTGTCTTTCTCTTCATTGTTTGCTTCTTCCTCTTTATCGCCATTATTGTTGTCACCGTTATTTTCATTCTTGCCGTTATTATTCCCTTCATTATTGCCTTCACCTGAGCTAGATTCAGGGGCATCAGTATTATTACTAATATTATTCGAGAGATTTACATTCACATTGACTTCGAGATTATTTGTTACATTATTTTCAATTTTATTATCGTTGCTATTTTCCAAGTTATTATCAATTGTATTGCTTACATCTGCGTTTTCACCTGTGACATTGTTTTCAACATCATTCGAAATGTCCGCTGTATTGCCGTTAACGTTATTTTGAACGTTGTTAGAGATATCGCTGTTACCGGTTGAATCTTTGCTATTTGTATTTCCTTCGGAGTTATTCTCTTCTGAATTGTTCTCTTCTGAATTATTCTCTTGTTCATTTACAGGGTTTGTACCTCCTGAAGCATTAGAATCAATGAAGGAGAATACAAAGAACGAAATGAGCACCGTACAAAAAGCAGCTAGGACAACTGGCAAGATCTTAAATTTACCCAAAGCTTACACCCCTCCTTGTCATTTCATGTCATCGTATGCAACAAGGTAAATACAGGTGAGCTTCATAACTAGCAGGTAATAATTACCACAAGTAGAAAACCCGCTTGGATTATTAAGTCCAAGCGGGTCAATAAATGTATTTTGTTTTTTATCCTTATCGAAGTAAGAAATTCACTCCACTAAGGTCACTTTGTCCTTTATAGGTTGCATAAGCATAGACATTGTAGTAATTTCCCGCAGGGAGTTTAGAACCATTTACTGTTCCATCCCATTTAAAAGTACTGTAACCAGCAGAGACATTTTCATATGTTGCAATGTCGCCTAAATATCCTACAGGAGCGCCATCCTTATTAGAAAGATAAACAAACAACTCGACTGTTTCTGCACCGCCAGGGAATAGCCCTTGAATCTCAAACTGCCCATCAGCTAATTGAGAAATTCCCACGTATTCTGCACGTGGATAATCTGGTTCTTGCACAAACAAAATGGTTGGTACGTCAATTGAACCTTCGCCATCACTAATGGTGATTGAACCCTCATAATATCCTGGTGCTAGCTTTCCGGCATCCACTTGTACATTTAAGTTCACTTGCTGTGACTGACCAGCGTTTACTTCCAAGTTATTGCTTGTTGAAACCTTAATAGTATCAGAGTGTTTGCCCATGTTTACTTCAAAGCTATAATTCTTCTTTTCTTCAGACAGATTTTTAATCGTAAACTGCTGTTTTTCCACTTGCTTTCCTTTATTTTTAAGGAAAGTTCCAAATGAATGACTTCCTGGAGCAGCTAAAGTATCTGTATGAATAGCATCAACAACACGAATGCTTCCAGCACCTTGGGTGTTATGTGGATAAGCTTTTCCAGTAGCAGGATTGATTAATTCTTCTGCTGTGTTCATAAGTGCCGCCTTTACATCCTCAACACCCCAGTCAGGATTCGCTTGAAGTACTAAAGCAGCCGCACCGGCTACGTGAGGTGACGCCATACTAGTTCCCTGCATTGCGGCATATCCATGTGGATTTTCTGAGTTATGAGTTGGAACAGTACTTGTAATATTTACCCCAGGAGCAGAAACATCTGGCTTGATCATCCAAGTGCCTGTTACCGGTCCGCGAGATGAGAAATCAGCCATTGATTCCCCTACTTCTGAATTAAATTCAATATTAAACGACACTTTGTTATTCCCTTTTGCTAATTCAGCTAAAAGCTTATCTCCATCAGCTTTCTCTGTCTTAATCGTTGGAACCGCCATTCCTGGGACATCTGCATGCTCACCAGCTACATTATTGTAGATGATTGCTCCCACTGCTCCTGCATTCTTAGCATTTGTTGCCTTATCAACAAAAGCAAAGCCACCACGACTAATTAAGGCAATTTTACCTGTAAGGTCTTTGCCTACGAAGTCTTCTGGCGCACCTAAACCAACATCAACAAACTCATATTCTTTTTCATTAAGAGCTAATAATTCTTTATCACTAGGGAAGCCCATAACTTTTGCCGTTGGGTACTCCACACCCTCTGCGGTAGAAATACTAGAATCATAGAGATTGTATGGAAGCTGCGTAGCACCTACAGAAATTGCTTCACGAGAGGTTCCTGGTGATCCAACTGTCCAGTTGTTTGGACCGCTATTTCCGTTGGAAGTTACCGCAACCACTCCCTCAGCCATTGCCCAATCCAATGCAATACTAGTAGCATAGTCAGGATCGTTCAGCGAGTTTCCTAGTGAAAGATTCATAACGTCAGCTCCATCTTCAACTGCTTGCTCAATTCCGGCAATAACGTTTTGGGTTGTCCCACTACCACCAGGTCCAAGTACACGATATGCCAGCAATTCAGCTTCTGGAGCTACTCCTTTTATTTGTCCATTCGCAGCAACCGTACCAGACACGTGGGTACCATGCTGAGTGGATTCCCCTCTTAAATCCCCTTCTGGTGTTTCTTGTGGATCTGGGTCATCATCGACAAAATCATAGCCTTTATTTTCGCCAAAAGCATGCGCTAAGTCTGGGTGAGTATAATCAGCTCCCGTATCAATTACCGCCACTGTTACACCTTCTCCAGTAACCCCAGATTCCCATGCTTCTTCCGAGCCGATGAACGGTGCACTGTCAAACATCGCTGGGCTGAATGCTTCATCAGAAACTGCTTTCGTTTCCACAACACTTGTGGTTGTGTAGGTAACCTCTGGATAGACAGCTTTAACTCCGGGAACGGCCAATAGTGCTGGTACACCCTCCTCGGGAAGTTCAACAGAGAATCCTGAAAAGACATAATCGTATTCACGATTTACTTTCGCTTCTTTTACTGCCTTGGTTACATCTGATTTTACCTGTTTACGAGCCTTAGAGAGATTTGCTTTCGATTGCTTTTGCCCTTTTTGCTTCGCCTCGACAATCGATGGTTCAGTCATTTCAACAATTACTGTTGTTTTGGCTGAAGATGAAAAATCAAAGTTTCCAACCAGTTCTGCAACCTTCGGAGTTTGCATGACATTTACAGGTGCTGCTGCAGCTGAGCCTGCCCCAGATAGAGCAAGTACAACTGCTGTGCTTGCAAGAATAGTTTTAAACGACTTTTTTCCCATTTCTCACATCATCCCCCTAATTTATCTAATCTAAGTTTTTACAAAAGTGGAACTATTTGTACTATTAATAATAAAGCTTATCTCGTAATAGTTTTCGATGGTATATAGACCTGTTTTCAAAAATATTTCACTAGGATTTATATACTACTTTTCTCAAAATTAGATTACTTACTAGGTATTTAGATACAGTATTTGATATTCGGTGGTTCTCAGTCTTAAATCTAGAGATCAAATCTTCTTAGTATGTTTTATAATCGCCTGTTTAATAGGACAAAGACTATTATGTTTGATACACAAAACAAACCAAGTTTCATCGATATTCATCCTACTCCTAGCCCATCCAACCAATAGGAAAAAAGGCTGCCTAAAAGGATTCCCCCATAGTGCAGCCTTAATTTATTGAGTTATTTTACGATTGTAAGGTCTACTAAATAGGCATATCCTTTTTTTACCTTTACTTTCGCTAAAATATTTCCGTTCCTAGAAGCCTCCTCCAAGTCTAGTCCCGTGTTGTCTTCAACGAAGTACTTATCAAGACTATAGGTGATATTAGCAACTTCCCTTCCTTCTACCCCACCATTCCATGAAGGACCAATGTAATTTAGTTTTCCTTTTAGATACAAGCCCGTATCAGGTTTAGTTAGAACAACTTCTGTTGGAGTATGAACACCATCCTTAAACTCTAGGGGTACATATACTTCCGTATCATACCACCCATTATCTAATTCGGTTCGGACTTCCTTACTGATTAATGAACTTGGAATCTCTTCGGCTTCATATCTTAAAACTACATAATCCCCGCGGAACAAATCTGTCGGGTCAACCGGAATTGTACGAAGGGTAATCTCTTCACCGGTCATCAACGTATATAACGGAGTTACCGTCATGCCTATTAAAATTCCAATTGGTACTAAACAAGCTAGTATGATTTGTTTGGCACGTTTAGACATGATTTTCCCTCCCTTTTTTCCTTTGCTTTTCAAAGTAAAATCCAAATCCAAGCAAGAGAATTCCGCCTATGATAAAGACAAGCGATTTTGGTAGGAAATCAAAGGTGTAATCGAGATAAAAGCGAAAAATCATGATACAAAGAATAATGATACTAAACAGACTGCCTCTTTTAATTAACCATAATAGATGCGATAAATATAGAATCGAAAAAGGAAGATACACCCACTCATTTGGCCAGCTATCTGGAAAAGACAACAGCAGTGCAGCTGCCCCGTGGACAAGAAATCCTAACATGACGTATATTTCATGGAGTTTCTCCTTCATATTTATGAGCATAATTCCAATAGCAAGGTAACAAAGACCGTAGATATATTCAACATCAGAGAGTCCCTTTAGGAAAAAGTTGAGTACAGAGGCGATAAAAGCAAGTACAAGAAACCCATTTACAAGACCTACCGCAGGTGAAAATCCCATTTTATTATTTAGGAAGTGGATGGCTATAATCCAGAGAAGAATCCAAAACGGAATCATTTGACCACTAAAGATTAGCCCATCTGTCATGTAAAAGAGAATTAAGATAGATGAACCAAGGAGTATCCATTTATCCCGTAGAACCAAGGCTAATGGGAGAAGTCCTAAGGACCACCATAAGAATGCATCCTGAAAGTCGCCTCCAAAATGAAACATTTGGCCAACAAGGAAAATCCCTGCACCAAAAACGATGCCCCCTAAATAATAAAAACTTTTTGCTGTTTTTGGGAAATTCCTTTCCATCCGGTAACCGGTAAACATACTGCCAATAAACAAACCTTGTATAAGTAAGAATTTAGTTAACTTCCCTATCTCTGCCCAATTGCTTGCAACGAAGCTTAAGATGCCTATCCCAATTAAAACAGATCCTACATATAGGAGTGTTTTCGTAAAAGAAATCTGTTCAGCTTCATAGATGTTATCTATCTCTTCACTTTTACCGGCCTGTATAACACCTGATTTTTCCAAAAAGTATAGTTCTCGTTTTAAAAACTGCAGTTCACTATACTTTACTCTGCGTTTGGACATGACCTTTCACACCTCTCATCTTATTGTTATCTCTATATACTTTTTGAGTCACCCACCTTCAGGAATAGTTAGTAATTTTGCAAGCTACTTTCCTAAATGAAATTTTTATTTCCATCACAAAAAAAACGCTTTAAAATTATGTCATTAGAGGTGATAATATTGACACGTTGTTCTACTTTTATTTTATCAAGAAACATACCTTTATAGTGTTAAAATTTGGAAGGTGGATGGATTAATTTTGATTATTAGGAAAGCAAACATAGCAGATTTACCAGCAATGCTGGATATTTATAATTCAGCCATTTTAAATCTTACCGCAACGTTTGATCTAGTCGAGCAGACCATTGAACAAAGAGAGCAGTGGTTTTACAAATTTGGAAATCAGTATCCTTTAATTGTTGCTGATGTGAATGGAGAAATTGCGGGATATTGTGGTATTACACCCTATAATGCAAAGGAGGCTTATGCAAAAACCGTGGAGATTTCCATTTACCTTTCGGATAAGCATCGCGGAAAAGGTATTGGAAATGCCTTAATGAAGAACATTATTGATCAGGCTAGGGAGCTTGGATATCATACAATCATTGCGGGTATAACCGAAGGAAACGACGCTAGCGTCCGCCTCCATGAAAAATACGGATTTGAGTTTGCTGGCAAACTAAAAGAAGTCGGCTTTAAATTTGGAGAATGGCAAAACGTTTTATATTTACAGCTTCTACTGCAATAATGTGGTGGAGAGACCCTTTTTAACGTTTGCCCACCTTCCGTTCCCATTTTCGAAAAGGATAAGATAATTTAAAACATGCTCTATGAAGCTTTCATAGAGCATAATTCAAATAAGCACCGCCACCCTATTCACTCTGTTCCATTGATTCCAGCACACTTACCTTCACTTTTACAATTCGCCTATCGTCCATTTCATCAACAGCGAACACAATATTGTCGTACTGAATAGCTGGACGTTCATCTACCCTAGGGATATAGCCTAACTGGCCAATAATAAACCCACTTAAGGTATCATATTCTTTGGTCGGAAGTTCTGTATCAAGAATATCCTCTACTTCGTAAAGGTTTGTCGTTCCAATCATATAATAGTTATATTCATCGATTTTCTCTATCTCATTCTCGTCTAATTCTGGTTCATCGTATTCGTCAAAGATATTCCCCACAATTTCCTCAATCATATCTTCTATCGTTATAATCCCATCTGTCCCACCATATTCATCAATTACAATGGCAATATGAACATTATTTTTTTGCATATCTCTAAAAAGATGATCGATGGTGACTGATTCAAGTACGTAATAAGGGTCCCGAACCATTTTCTTTAAATCAAAAGAATCTTTATCTCCACTTTCAATAAACTGAATTAAATCCTTCACATGAAGAATGCCAAGGATATGATCAAGATCGTCCTCGAAAACAGGAATTCTAGTATACTTTTCGACGTTTACGATATGAACCGTTTCTTTTAAGTCACTATGGGCAGGAATTGCCAAGATATTGGTTCTATGTGTCATAATATCGGAGGCAGTTTTATTGTCAAATTCAAAAATATTATTAATCATTTGTTTTTCTGTTTCCTGAATCGTTCCTTTTTCCTGGCCGACGTCTACCATCATTCGTATTTCTTCCTCTGTGATATTTTCATCATCTGCATTAGGATCGACCCCAAACAACCGGACAACTATATTCGTTGACCAAGTCAAAAGCTTTACAAATGGCAGGGCTAGTTTAGAAAGCCATGTTAAAGGTACCGCTGCAAAAAATGAGACTGCCTCCGCTTTTTGCAAAGCAAGTCTTTTGGGAACTAGCTCTCCTAGCACTAAGGTAAAATAAGATAAGATTAGAGTAATAACAACAGTAGAAATCGTTTCAAGCATGGTTTGGCTAAGGGGAATACCCATACGCCATAAATACTCCCCCAACCTCCCAGCGAAGCTACCTGCGGCAAATGCACTTGCCAAAAATCCAGCTAATGTAATCCCTATCTGAATAGTCGCTAGAAATCGGCTAGGTTCTGACAATAGGTTGTGGACTAATATTGCTTTCTTATCCCCAGACTCAGCCATTAATTTTATTTTATTGTCATTTAAAGACACTAGCGCCATTTCAGAAGCAGCAAAAAATGCATTTAGCACAATTAGAAATACTAATAATAACAGTTCAAAGCTCAAAAGAACCAACCCCCAATTCATCAAGTAAATACAACACTCGAATGAATATTTGTCGAACCTTCTTATTTTTCATTATTCAAGCAGATTTAATTCTCCCCTCCCAATAAAAACCTAAAATAAAACATGAGCCACCCCTTCGAGAGTAACTCATGTTGGTTATCAATATTAAGTTTTACGCGGCTGATTTTTTTTCTGCCTTTTCTTTGGACAAAAACCAGCCGGAGGCTGCAATTGCTATTAGTACGAAATAGAAGGTGAGCTTCCACACTTTTGAATGAGCAAACTCATATGAAATAATTCCGACATCTGGATGTCCTAGAGTTAATACAGCTAATTTGACCCCTACCCAACCAACAATTAAAAAAGCCGCAATCTCAAGACCAGGTCTAGCATGAAGCAGTTTAACGAAAAGATTAGCAGCAAATCGCATGATAATCACACCGATTAACCCTCCTGCAAATATAACAAGGAATTTCCCTCCGTCCATTCCACCAATTGTAGGTAGAGCTGTGTTTGGTAAGGTCATAGCAAGTGCAACCGCCGCTAAAATTGAATCCACCGCAAACGCAATATCTGCTACTTCAACCTTTAACACCGTCACCCAAAACCCAGATTGTTTCTTATTCTTTTCAGTCTTTATTTCATCCGCTTTATCCTTAATTACCAGTTTCCTTACAATATGATTGATGCTTATAAACAGAAGATAAAGGGCACCAATTGCCTGTACTTGCCATACATCAACAAGGAAGGAAATAATAAATAAAGAAGCAAACCTGAAAACAAAGGCACCTGCAAGCCCGTAAAATAGAGCTTTTCTTCTCTCCTCCTCAGGAAGGTGTTTCACCATAATCGCCAAGACAAGAGCATTATCCGCAGCTAAAAGTCCCTCAAGAGCAATTAGAACTAACAACACCCAGCCATATTCTAATAAAATCGAGGCTTCCACCGAATTAATTCCTCCTCATTCTATATCTTTTCATGGAGACGATATTTTTCTTTTAGTGTATCCGGAGCCCACTTTACCATTCTCTCCACGATAAAACTTGTGATTACGATATCGTCAAAAATCCCAAGTAAATAGATAAAATCTGGAATTAAATCAAAAGGAAAGAGGATATAAGTTAGAATCAGCAGAATACTAAGTACCTTCTTATAGGCATCAACTTCCCGTGAAAGAAAGAATTCTACAACAAAGGGAATAGATTTCCAAAATTTAAAAACAAAACGCAATCTCTCAAAGAACTTCATCTCATCATTCCCCTTTTTAAACAAGCAGGTTAACTACTATTCTTAACAACAGCAACCAAGATAAACAAAAAAAACCCTTACCACAGACGGTAAAGGTTTAAAAAAACAGAAAAACCCTTACCACTACTAGGTAAAGGTCTTGCTAACAACGACATATTCGTTGCCAACAGCACCGGGAGATGATTCCCTCCGAAATGACGACACTGCTGTTAAAGCTACTCCCCTTTAGGAGAACTATTCAAAATATTATTTTTAATATATCTACTCAAGGTTTATTTGTCAATGAATAAGGGGGAAAATTTCACCACCGCTTAGCTAGAAAAAATGTATTGTGATCTCACTGATTATCACATATACTTTATTATTGTGCTTGACGTGGTTCGAAACCCTCCCACGGAAAAAAACTAAGGAGAGATGACCTTGAATATCAGAACAATTGTTGGAAATGGAATTGTAGCGGCTTTATACATTGCTGTCTCTGCTGTAGTCCAACCCTTTGGATTTACGAACGTGCAATTCCGAGTATCAGAAATGTTTAATCATCTGATTGTATTTAATAAGAACTACTTCTATGGGATTGTCCTTGGGGTATTCCTGACAAATTTATTCTTTTCGCCGCTTATAGCCTATGATTTAGTGTTTGGAGTTGCACACTCAGTCATCTCTTTACTCATTACGATTGTGGCCGGTAGGTATATTAAAAGCATTATTGGCTTAATGGCTGTAAACACAGTTGTTTTCACTTTCAATATGTTTATCATTGCAATTGAACTAAACTTAGCTTTTAAATTACCATTTTTCTTCACTTGGCTTACTACAGCTGCCGGTGAATTAGCTGTCCTTGCTGCAGGTATACCAATTATGTACGCAATCAACAAACGAGTAAAATTCGGTCAAATGATATAAAGGTTGGGGAGTTGGGTAATTACCCAAGGGGGATTACGCCTCAACATCAAGGATTTTTGCCATTATTAAAGACCACCACAGTATCTAGTATGCTGATGGTGGTCTTTCTTTGTATTTATATTAGCTGTTTACAAGCTCATGTGATTTTGCTGACTTGATAAGCTCCTTTGACTTGTCTCTGACAAAGCCAACTGCTTCATGATTTGTTTTTCTTGCTTGTTTTACATATTCGTCTGTAACTTGTTGCCAAGCTTTCCGACGCTCGCGAGAATAAGCAAGATAGGATTCTGCGTTCTTTTCTAAGTTTTCTTCAAGTTCGTTAATAAAATTAAAGGTAGACTGAACTGGTGTTAAAGCAAGCTTTTCCATTTGTTCAGTAATTTCTTTTAGTTGATTTGTAACCTCATCGTATTCTTTTAACTTCGCAACGGCCTTAATTTCTTTGCCTTCTTCTCTGTTAGACACGTTTTGAACTACACCCTTAGCAAGTTCTAAGTTTGTCTTTTTAGTCTGCTGGTACAAGCTACCAACTGACTTTCTGTATTCCTTATTAAATTTAAGCACTTCCTTAAAGGATTTTAGAAGAGCCTCTTCTTGTGCCTCGCGCAATTGTCTTGCTCTTGCAAGTGACTGTTCGTACTGATCCCATAGAGTGTTAACGAATAAATCAGTTGGATTCACTTCTACACTCGTATTTTTTTCAAGTACTTCAGTTGTTTCATTCTTTTTTGCCATCATCGTTCCTCCTCTTTTCACTTCTTTTTTTCTCTATGGAATCCCTTGTCGAAAAAGAAGGGATATAGAGCTCTAAAAAACTACTGTACATTGAGAAAAACTGATCCAACATGGCTTGATATGTTTCAAGTTGATTCGCATAACCTTTTAAGTAAGTAATACCAGCCTTCGTAATTGAATACTTTCTTTTAGCAGGACCATTTCCTGATGTATCCCACTCGGATGATACTAGCTCGTCCGCTTCAAGCTTCCTTAGTAAGCGATAAAGGTTTCCTTGATCAATACTTTTAAAACCAAATGCTTGAAGTTTCTGACTAAGCTCATACCCGTGAAGGGACACTCTACTTAGAAGCAATAATATGAATGGTAGTACGAAATTCTTAGATGGATTTACCGATTGATTGTTATCATTATTTACCACACTCAACACCTCACCTATATGTAAAATACACATAGAGGAAAACAGCAATCTTATTACTGCTTCTCTACATGTATTTTACACCTATATACAATAACCTGTCAACCTAATTTATCCAACTAGATGTATTTTACACATAGATAGTAAACTTTGTGTAAAAACAACATATACATAAATTGTAAAAAGTTTTTGAACAATTTGTGAAGGTTTAGAATGATTCTTGTTTGGGAATACAGAATAAAAAACAGAAGAGGTGGTTTGAGGATGCAAAACGCAAAGTTAAGTAAAACAGGTATGCCTTATCTGCACTTTGGAAGCGGAGAACCATTAGTATTGATTCATGGTCTAGGCGAAGTTAAAGAAGGATGGCAAAGTCAATATGAATTGTCAGAATATTATGAACTCATTATTCCTGACTTACGAGGCCATGGTGAACATACAAACATAGAAGGAATCTCAATTGAAAACTTCGCTAAAGATGTAATTGGATTGTTAGATGAGCTCTCAATTGAAAGCGCTCACATACTTGGCCTATCCATGGGAGGAGCTGTGGCACAAGAAATTTATCGTCAAGCGCCGCAAGTATGTCGTTCCCTCATCTTAACTTGCACGTTCCATTACATTCCTAAAAGGCTTGGGAAACTTTACATGAAGTTTAGAGAATCACAGATTGAAGAATTAACAGTAACAGAAAGAAGAGACATTGCCGCCAAAAAATGTTTGTATTCTTGGAATGAGGAAGCTGTCCAGAAGTTCAACCAAAGTTATCGACCTGAACGTAATGCCTTTTTAGCATCAGGTAAAGCTTGTATGGAGGTAAATAACCTTAAATTATTACCAAAGATTAAGGTTCCGACGCTTGTTATCGCCGGTCAATATGATTCTGTCCTGCCTCCTTGGCTACAATTGTGGATGCATAAGCTGATACCAAATTCCGAATTCATCATTATGCGAAATACCGGGCATGTGCCTAAATTTGAAGCTAAAGACAGATTTAACCGACTGGTTACTAACTTTATTAATAAGCAAAAAAAGCAAAAAGGCTTTCGAGAAAGTGCATAGAATGCCAAAAAGAATGGGAAGGGACACCCCTTCCCCCCCTTTATTTAACTATTCTTATGCAAGGTCCGAACGTGTGGCCAGCCATTCGTCAACAATTGGCGCGAACAACCCACTTAAAGCTAGAGATACATGGCCTGCTTGAACAACCTTATAGGTTTTATCATCACTAGAAACAAGGTCCATAATTGGTAAGCTTTGTCCCTCAGCAATTAACCCATCGTTTGCAGAAGAAACAGCAAAGAAGTTGCAATCTATATTGCTAAGATCTACTCTTCTCCCACCAATCACCATTTCACCCTTAACAAGCTTATTATCCTTCATAAGATCATTGAACATTTGCTTTAATGCAGCTCCTGCAAAAGGCGCCGCATCATTAAGCCATTTGTCCATTCTTCTCCACTTATCCACATATCGGGTATCATGCGCTCGAGACATTAAACCAACATATGGAGATATGTTAATAGGTGCTAAGGTCTTGAACATCGCCTCTACCACTGCCGGAGGAATTGTCCCATAAACATCGACCCAACGATCAACACTAATAGCTCCATTTTGAAGACCTTCAAGCCATTTTTCAGGTGCTACTCCCACACTATAATCAATAGGCACAGTTGCAACGATTAGGTTTTTAATTGGTAGATCAGTAATAGCCGCGAAAATGGCTGCAATTGTTCCCCCTAAGCAATACCCTACAACAGAAATATCTTCAGCCCCGGAGTGACGTAAAGCACGTTTTACACCCTTTTCTAAATAGTCAAGAATATAGCTATCAAAACTTATATCATCATCTTCGTATCCTGGGTTACCCCAATCAAGTAAATAAACATCATATCCCCGTTTAGTTAGACCAGCAATTACACTTGTATCCGGACTTATATCTAAAATATAAGGTTTATTTAAAAGTGAATAAACAAAGAACAACGGTGTGCTATATTTTTTTTCCTTTGCTGGATAATGCCAAAGGACCGTTTTATTTTTTCTCCAGACCATTTGTCGAGGTGAATGCTCGATTTTAGGTGCATCTTCAGTTAGGATTTTATAAACCTGTGTCCAGCGCTTCATTTCTTTTTCATAATCTAAGGCTGGAATTTTTACTGGTGTTTCTACTGCCATTTTTTCCCCTACTTCCTAAATTATTTACCTGTTCCGGCTCCTGCCAGTTCTAATTCTTTTTTTTCCTTTACTGCTTCTTTATTCTTCGTTTCCTTATATTGAACCAACTCTTGTTTCAATTCTTGTAGTTCCATCTTAAGTCCATTTACTTCTGATAACTCACGTTTTAACTCTTGAAGCTCTGCTCTCAACTCATTCGTATCAGAAAGCTCTTTGCGTAATTTTTGAAGGTCAGATTTAACTTTTTTTGCATCACGTAGTTCTTTTACATTCTTATCAAGTTCTTCTTTCATTTGCTTGGATAGGCCAACAAGCTCGCCAAAAAATTCCATATTTTCCTTGTTAATTGCAGAAAAACTATCCTGCAAATTCCAAATCTGCTCTTCAAGAGCGTCGATTTTTTCTTCTGCCTGAATGGTTAACTTAGCAACATTTTTCACATCTGTTTTAGTAGGCATATTCATAAAACTAGCCATGATTTCCTGATTTCTTTTTAACATCTCAATATAACGGGTATGTGTCTGTAAACCCACATTAGATAGTTTGATATAGTCAGTGTTATCAGACCATGATAACAAAAGGGAATTCATTTGTTTTTCCCACATACCGGTTAGTTCCCTAAACCCTTTATATGGATCGTATTTTTCTTTTGACATCCGTAATCGCTCCTAATCTATTTTTATGATTTAACTGCGTCTTCTGGCTTTTCCATATGTTTATTGAATGGGAATAAAGATTTTACCTGTTTAGAAAAAAGGTTCACAAAGACCCGCTGATTTTGTTGAACGATATTGGTAGTCTTCTTTACAGTGCTAACATAATCATTTCTACCCTTTTTACGAAGCTCAATGTATTTTTCTACCATTCCAACATATCTTTCGATAGCCTGATCTGGATTTATTGCACGATATGGTGCACTGAGAATTCCTGCAGTAGATTTTTGAATTCTATCAAACAGTTGATTGATTTCCTCATATGATTTTACTGGGAAGAAATGTTGAATCGCAGTTGTCGACATTAAGAACTCTTCACGAGCTGTACGTTGCCATTCAACTAGCTCCTTATTGAATTGCTCCGTAACTTCTTTGAGGTTATCACGATTTCGCTGAACACTCTCAGAGTAGTCTTTAACCGCTTTAAGGAAGACTTCATCGCGGAAATTCCCACGCTCAGCCCATTTGTCTAGCTCCTGGTATGCGTTGCCCCATAAAAGTTCTAAACTCGATAAATTTTGTTCGGTTTGCTCTTCTTGCGTTTGATTTTCCTCAACCACAGGTGCTTGTTGTTCGTTTTTCACCTGTACTTCTTCTTCTTTTTTAGAAGTCTTTTTGTTTTCAGCCATTTCTCTCTCCACCTTTTATTTAAAATTAAATAGAAAATAACGATTATAGAGTTACTCTGAATCCACCAATAATTCAGCAATCTCTTCTGAGAATTTTCTAATTTGGTTTTGGTGTTTTCTCATTTGGTTCATGGATTCTTCTATTTGCTCATCTAAATCATCCAGTCTAGTTTCTAAAGCTCTAACTCTCTTAGCAATTGCAGCAATTTCATCCCTGTCAGGCAGGTTTAATGAGTCCAGCAATTCCTTCGTAAGCTTTCTTACAGCAACCACATAATCCAAATGAGCATTAAAGGCTTTTCCAATGTTTGTAACATATTGTAAATTGTTAGTCATGGAAAGGACTTGACGATTATAGTCTGCTTCTAATTTCTTATATGTTTTTGCTGACTCTTCATCAAAAGTCCACATTTTTCTCCCCCACGCTAACACCTGGCTGTATTGAAAAAGCCTCGTATTAAATCTCTGAATTATGTTCTTAATTATACGAAAATTCCATATATTTTACCATCATAAATTTTAAAGGAGATGGATATATGCCTATAGCCCAAGCAAATGGTATTGAACTATATTACGAGATTCATGGGAAAGGTGAACCTTTGCTACTAATTATGGGTTTGTCACACAACTGTTTATCCTGGAAAAGAAGCTTGTCAACCCTATCGAAAAGCTTCCAAGTAATTATTTTTGATAATCGCGGAACCGGTCGTAGTTCAAAGCCCGAAACTCCTTATTCGATTGAACTAATGGCTGAAGATGCGAAGGCTGTTTTAGATGCCGCCAATGTCCAAACGGCAAACGTTTATGGCATTTCAATGGGTGGAATGATTGCCCAAAGACTTGCCATCGCTTATCCTGAGCGAGTAAAATCACTTGTCCTTGGATGTACCACATCAGGCGGTGTTAACCACGTCCAACCTAGTGCAGAGATCGGAATGGCCATGCTCTCTAGAGCCTCAGTTACACCAGAGGAAGCTGCCTGGGCTGCCGTACCGATTCTTTACAGTCAAGACTTCATTGATAACCATCGTGACGAAATCAAAGAAGATATCGATGTTAGACTGCAAATTCCAACTCCACCTCATGGATACATGCTCCAACTCCAGGCGTGCCTGGCACATGATACGCATGCAGAACTTGATAAAATCTCAGTTCCTACACTAGTAATCCATGGCGATGACGATAAACTGGTTCCGTTTGAAAATGGGCAAACCCTCAGCCAAAGGATTAAAGGAGCACAGTTTTGTGTAGTACCTGGAGCCGGACACCTTTATGTGACAGAGGCACAAGATACCGTGAATAAAACAGTACTTGAATTTCTAACAGCAAAAGTATAATCCATTAGGAATGCCGAAAATCGGCATTCCTTTTTAAATTATTTTAAGCTTATTAAGTTAGTGCAGATGTTCCTCCATCAACTGAAAGGATATGCCCAAAGACATAATCAGAAGCACTTGAAGCAAGAAATAATGCTGGCCCCATCATGTCATGGTCAGAGCCAAATCTTCCGGCTGGAGTACGTTCAAGAATGAATTCACCCACATGATCGAGTAATGCATTTGTCATTTTAGTTGGGAAGAACCCAGGTGCAATTGCGTTAACATGGACATTATATGGAGCCAGCTTAACAGCAAGATCACGTGTAAAAGCGATTACCGCTCCTTTACTTGTTGAGTATCCAATTGCATCCATCATTCTTGTATCCTGTCCACCTAAGCCGGCAACTGATGCAATATTGATGATTTTCCCTGAACGCTGCTCTTTCATGATTTTCCCAACAGCCTTAGAAAACAGGAACACTGCCTTCAAGTTAATATCCATTACCTTGTCCCATTTATCTACAGGCATCTCAAGAGCCGGTGCTCCCCAGCTTATTCCACTGTTATTAACCAAAATATCAATTCTTCCAAATTCCTTCATAGTTTCATTGACTACATGATTAATATCTTCCTCATTAGAAACATCACATTTAAATGCCAGTGAGCCAACTCCCTTTTCCTTAAGGGATTCACTTACCTTCTGACAAGCTTCCTCATTTCTTGAGCAGACAACTACGTTTGCTCCCGCTTCGGCATAGACAGTGGCGATTTGTTCACCAAGTCCTCTACCTCCACCAGTAACAATTGCTGTTTTTCCTTTTAGATTAAATAATTCTTGAATCATCGTCATATTTCCCCTCCTGTTAGACTCCTACTTTTTGTAATTCCTGTTCTCTTAATGCTCTCCGTAGCAATTTTCCTACAGAGGATTTAGGAAGCTCTTCTAGAATTTCTACTTGCTTTGGCACTTTATATGGAGCTAAATTCTTTTTAGCAAAAGCAATAATATCGTCAGTTGACAAGGTATCCCCATCTTTTATCTTCAAAAATGCCTTAACCGTTTCCCCTCGATATTCATCAGGTACTCCAATCACAATGGCTTCCTCTACACCTTTAAGTTGGTATAACACATCCTCTACCTCAGCAGGGTAAACGTTATAACCGCTCGCAATAATCATGTCTTTCTTTCGGTCCATGATGTAAAAATACCCGTCTTCGTCCATTCTCGCGATGTCCCCAGTAAGAAGCCAACCATCCTTAATGGTTTTTTCCGTTTCTTCAGGACGGTTCCAGTAGCCCTTCATTACTTGAGGGCCTTTTATAATTAATTCACCTGGTTCCCCAACTGGAACATCGACCATTTCTCCATCTTCATTTATCTCTACTATTCTCGCTTCTGTGCTAGGAATCGGAATCCCCACACTCCCTGGCTTAGATTCAAGGAACGGTGGCGTAAAAATAGGTGAAGGAGATAGCTCTGATTGTCCATAGCCATTTAGGAGTTTTCCGCCTGTTTTTTCCTCAAATATTTTTATTTGCTCGACAGGAAGTGGTGCCCCGCCACTACTCATGTAGTGAATATCGCCAAATCCGAATTCTTCAATTCCTGGTTGGCTATTTAACGCAAAGTACATTGTTGGAACGGCAGACATTTGAAATGGCTTTTCAGTCCTAACCACTTCCATTAGTTCCTTCGGGTCGAAACGTGGCAACACTAACTGGTTAGCTCCCTCTCTAATTCCAGCAATTGCATTACATGAAAGTCCAAATACATGGAACATTGGGAGTACACTGATGATTTTGAAGTCGTCCGGGATTATCTCCTCACAAGGTCTATAGACGAAATCACATACTTGAACAACATTTGCTAATAAATTTTGGTGGGTTAGCATTACCCCTTTACTAAGTCCCGTTGTTCCACTTGTATATTGCAACATGGCAACGTCTTCGTAGCGATCGATAGATGTTTCTGGTAAAGTTTTGCCTTCTGCAAGGAAATCCTCAAAATAGCGGTCACCATCTTCTAGAGTCATTCTCTCGCCACCAAGGGTGACAACGATAATTTCTTTTAGATTCGTTTTCGGTTGAACTGCCTTAACCTTTTGATATAAGGTATCCAAGACAACAATAAACTCAGAACCTGAATCAGCAAGGACATGCTCGATTTCTCTTTCAACATACATGGGATTTACCTGAACGTTAATCCCACCTAAACGGAAACTACCGAATAAGCTAAAGATATAATGAGGACTATTAGGCAACATAATTGACATGCGGTCGCCTTTTGTAAATCCATTGTTATGTAAAGATGCTGCAAATGCTTCTGCTACTGATTTAAGGTCATTGAAATTCCAAGATCTTCCGTAGAAAGTTAGAGCCGGTTTTTCACCATAAATGGCGGAAGAACGGTCTAGCAAGTCAAATAGAGAACTATACTCTACAGATACATTTTCACCAACCTTCGAATCATATAACTTCAACCAAGGTTTTTGCTGATATACCATACTCCTACCCCCAAGATGTTTTTTCTTTTACGCCGATCAGAATTTGGAATTGAATATTCTAACATCTAAATTATTGTTATAAAACACTTTTTTGTAAACGGTGCCATTCTGACATATTTTTTATTTTTTTAGGTAATCTTGTCGTTTTTTATCGAACTCACCCTATTTTCCGCC
The DNA here is from genome assembly GCF_044803185.1 of Mesobacillus maritimus. GTDB lineage: Bacteria > Bacillota > Bacilli > Bacillales > Cytobacillaceae > Mesobacillus_B > Mesobacillus_B maritimus_B. The sequence continues at coordinate 467,924 of NZ_CP085225.1, read as the reverse complement.
CATTTTACGCCAGAAATAGTCTAATGGTCCTAGAAAACAATGTTGATAATTGTCGAAAAATTTTATTTATTCTAGCGTTTTGATTTTTATAGGTGTGGGTAATTAGGACCAACCACTATTGGTATGCTATATAAATTTGTTTTATGATAACGTTTACACTGTAAGCGCTTTAAAAACCGTCAAACTTTGTTCAACATTTCACAAAGTATTGTTTAGTATCCGTGGTATATTTAACCCATAAGGAAGAATTAACCACCAAGGAGTGATTGTAATGATTCTTTGCAACTGGAAATCCTTTTCAACTGATACTGAAACCTACACTCTTGAAGCCTTCGAGGAAGCTGTCGGAGATGAGTTTGAGGCGATGATGTTTAAGGATAATGATAGTATTCCCACTGTCATATGGACTCTTAACTACGTAATCATCGTAAAGAAAATATCAAGAATAACTAATGAAATCTATTTTGAAAAAATCCCTAGAAACCCAGTTTGCGAGTAAATTTTTTCAAACCACTTATGTGAAACTATTCACTAATGATAATGGAGGGAATCAGAATGGCTGTTACTGAGAAGTTGGTAAAAGACAAGCAAAACGTTACAGAAACAATTGATCATCTTGTTGAAAATGGTTTAAAGGCTTTAGAGGAGTTTCGTAGCTTCACGCAGGAATCAATTGACAACATCGTTAAGCAAATGGCTTTAGCAGGCCTTGATCAGCACATGCCGCTAGCAAAGTTAGCTGTTGAAGAAACGAAGCGCGGTGTCTATGAAGATAAAATCATTAAAAATATGTTTGCGACTGAATACGTTTATCATAATATCAAATACGATAAAACAGTGGGAATCATCCACGAAAATGAACACGAAGGAATCATCGAGGTAGCTGAACCTGTTGGAGTTATTGCTGGAGTCACACCCGTTACTAACCCAACGTCTACAACCATGTTTAAAGCTTTGATTTCAATCAAAACGAGAAACCCAATTATCTTCGCCTTCCACCCTTCTGCTCAAAAATGTAGCAGTGAGGCTGCTCGAATTTTACGTGATGCTGCAATAAAGGCAGGAGCACCGGAGAACTGTATTCAGTGGATTGAAACTCCTTCGGTTGCAGCTACTCAGGCTCTTATGAATCACGATAAATTATCGCTTATTCTTGCTACCGGTGGTTCTGGAATGGTGAAATCCGCCTATAGTTCAGGAAAGCCTGCTCTAGGGGTTGGGCCTGGGAACGTTCCATGTTATATCGAAAAATCGGCTAACATTCAACGCTCTGTTAATGACTTGATTTTATCTAAGACCTTCGATAATGGGATGATTTGTGCATCAGAACAGGCCGTTATCATAGATCAAGAGATTTATTCTGAAGTTAAACAAGAAATGATTTCACATAGCTGTTACTTCTTGAACGAGGCTGAAATACAAAAGGTAGAAAAACTTGTTATTAATGAGAATACATGTGCAGTTAATGCCGATATTGTCGGAATGCCTGCTTTTAGAATTGCTGAAATGGCGGGAGTAACAGTACCTAAAGATACCAAAATTTTAGTAGCAGAGCTTGAAGGAGTTGGCCCAGAGTTTCCACTATCAAGGGAAAAATTAAGCCCTGTCCTAGCTTGTTACAAAGTAGCGAGTCGCGGAGAAGGAATGCAAAGAGCTGAGGAAATGCTGAACTTTGGTGGTCTTGGACACTCCGCTGTCATTCATACAACCAACGAAGAGGTGATTCGGGAATACGGTTTACGAATGAAAGCTGGCCGGATTATTGTGAACGCCCCTTCATCTCAAGGTGCAATCGGGGACATTTATAATGCTTATATGCCTTCACTTACCCTCGGTTGTGGTACGTATGGTGGAAACTCAGTGTCGACAAACGTTGGTTCTATTCACCTTATTAATATCAAAAAAGTCGCGAGAAGGAATACAAATATGCAATGGTTTAAAGTCCCATCTAAAATCTATTTTGAGAAAAATGCTACGCAGTATCTAGCGAAAATGCCCAATATCTCGAAAGCTCTTATTGTTACAGACCCTGGGATGGTGAAGCTTGGTTACGTTGACAAGGTTCTCTACTATTTGAGAAAACGCCCAGATTATGTTCACTGCGAAATCTTTTCAGAGGTAGAACCAGACCCAAGCATCGAAACAGTCCTAAAGGGTGCTGAGTTAATGGCTAACTTCCAGCCGGATGCCATCATCGCTCTTGGTGGAGGTTCCGCAATGGATGCTGCAAAGGGTATGTGGCTATTTTATGAGTATCCTGATGCTGACTTCCATGGCTTAAAGCAAAAATTCCTAGATATTCGAAAGCGTATCGTCAAATATCCAAAGCTAGGTCACAAGGCACAGTTTGTTGCCATTCCAACTACTTCCGGAACAGGCTCAGAGGTTACTTCCTTCTCTGTTATTACCGATAAAAAGGCGAATATTAAGTATCCATTAGCAGACTATGAGTTGACACCAGATGTGGCGATTATTGATCCACAGTTTGTCATGACAGTTCCTAAAGTAGTTACTGCAGATACAGGAATGGACGTTTTAACTCATGCCATTGAAGCATATGTTTCTGTTATGGCCAATGACTATACCGATGGTTTAGCGATGAAAGCAATCCAGTTGGTCTTTGAATATCTACCAAGAGCATACCGTGATGGTAGTGATGAAGTGGCTCGCGAGAAAATGCATAATGCCTCAACGATTGCCGGTATGGCGTTTGCCAATGCATTCTTAGGAATCAACCATAGTTTAGCTCATAAACTTGGTGCAGAGTTCCATATTGCCCATGGACGTGCAAACACTGTCTTGATGCCACATGTTATCCGATACAATGCAACCAAGCCTAAGAAGTTTGCTGCATTCCCGAAATACGAGCATTATATTGCAGATAAGCGCTACGCAGAAATTGCAAAAATGCTTGACCTTCCAGCAAGTACGACAGAAGAAGGTGTGGAAAGTCTTGTTCAAGCGATTATCAAGCTTGCGAAAGAACTTGATATTCCAATGAGCCTAGAAACAAATGGAATCGATCAATCAGAGTTTGAGAATAAAGTTGATTACCTTGCAGATAAAGCCTTTGAAGATCAATGTACAACCGCTAACCCAAAGCTACCACTTGTAACCGAATTAGCAGAGATTTACCGCCAAGCATACAAAGGAGTTTAATTTTGGTGCCAGACCCCCGTTATTTTAACGTAACGGGGGTCTGACACTTTTTGAGTCCTTTTTGTGACAAAAAAATGAATACTCATTCATAATACAAGATTCTACAATTTTCGCGACATTTTTCAACAAAACTCCCCCTTTGTCCATGCTATATTACTGCCATTGGTGATGGTAAAAGCAATTCTAAGTCCTAAAAAGTTGAGCTGAACTATTAATTTTTGGAGGGATGAAAAATGGCGATTGATGAAAAAGTGTTAGAGAAGAAACAACATGCAGTAGAAATGGTTGATCTTCTCGCAGAAAATGGAACGAAGGCATTGGCAGATTTCCGAAGCTATAGTCAAGAAATGGTCGATAGAATCATTAAGGAAATGGCCTTAGAGGCTCTTAAGCATCACAAACAGTTAGCAAAAATGGCGATTGAAGAAACACAAAGAGGAGTATACGAAGATAAAGTCTTCAAAAATATGTTTGCGACAGAATTCATCTACAATAATATTAAAAACTTGAAAACAGTAGGGATTATTAGTGAAAACGAGTACGAGGGAATGGTCGAAATGGCTGAACCTGTCGGTGTCATTGCTGGAGTCGTTCCGATTACGAACCCAACGTCAACCGTAATCTTCAAATCCCTTATTTCCATGAAAACAAGAAATCCGATCATCTTTGCCTTCCACCCTTTTGCCCAAAAATGTAGTAGTGAAGCCGCAAGACTTATGCAAGAAGCAGCAGTTCGTGCTGGTGCACCCAAAAACTGTATTCAGTGGGTTGAAATCCCTTCCCTCGAGGCTAGCCAAACACTTATGAGACATCCTAAGACCTCCATTATTCTCGCAACAGGTGGTACCGGTATGGTCAAAGCTGCGTACAGTTCAGGTAAACCTGCCCTTGGAGTCGGACCTGGAAATGTTCCTTGTTATATCGAAAAATCTGCGAATATTAAACGTTCGGTAAACGACCTTATTCTATCAAAAACCTTCGACAATGGCATGATTTGCGCTTCTGAACAGGCAGTAGTTATTGATAAGGAGATTTATACGGAAGTTAAGAAAGAATTGCTAGCAAACAATTGCTATTTCTTAAATGAAGAGGAAAAATCACAACTGGAAAGTGTAGCAATTAATGACAACCATAGTCTTAATCCGGTTATTGTTGGCTTATCTGCCTATCAAATAGCCAAAATGGCTGACATCAATGTACCAAAAGAAACGAAAATTTTAATTGCTGAGTTAAAGAGCGTCGGTCCTAAACACCCTCTATCATGTGAAAAATTAAGTCCGGTTCTTGCATGTTACAAAGCCAAAAACCTTGAAGATGGGCTAAAAATATGTGAGGAAACACTAGAGTATGGTGGTCTAGGACATTCAGCTGCTATTCATTCAACAAATCAAGGTGTCATTGATGAGTTCTCTTCGCGGATGAAAGCTGGGCGTATTATAATCAATACACCTTCGACCCATGGGGCAATCGGGGATATTTACAATTCATCGCTCCCATCATTGACATTGGGCTGCGGGACTTATGGTGGGAATTCTGTATCCACCAATGTCGGCGCCACCCATTTAATCAATATTAAAAAGGTGGCTAAAAGACAAGTGAATACGCAATGGTTTAAGATCCCTCCACAAATTTACTTTGAAAAGAATTCGGTTCAGTGCCTGACAGGCTTCCCTGATTTGTCGCGGGCGTTCATTGTAACTAGCCCAAGTTCAGTCAATAACGGAAACCTTGATCGTGTTCTTTATCAGCTAAAAAAACATCCTGCTCAAGTGAAAAGTGAAATCTTTACCGAGGTAGAACCAGAGCCAAGCATTGAAACGGTCAAGTACGGCGCGGAAATGATGAGAAAGTTCCAGCCTGATGTCATTATTGCACTTGGTGGAGGTTCTGTTATGGATGCTGCAAAGGCGATGTGGCTTTATTATGAACACCCCGATACAGACTTTGAAGCGTTAAGACAAAAGTTTTTTGATCCTAGCAAACGGGTAATTACGTACCCTAAGCTTCGTGGAAAGGCAAAGCTTATTGCAATCCCAACCACTTCGGGTACAGGGTCTGAGGTTACCGCCTTCACCGTCATTTCAGATAAGAAGACAAACCTAAAATATCCGCTTGCTGATTTTGAATTAACACCAGATGTTGCGATCATCGACCCACAATTTGTTATGACCGTTCCTAAGCATGTGACAGCCGATACGGGGATGGATGTTCTCACCCATGCGATAGAGTCCTATGTTTCCGTTTTAGCCAATGATTTTACCGATGGTCCTGCATTAAAAGCAATACAGCTTGTCTTTAAATACTTGCCAGCTGCTTACCATAATGGAGACGATGAATTGGCTCGCGAAAAAATGCATAATGCTTCAACCATCGCTGGCATGGCCTTTGCCAACTCATTTCTAGGAATTAACCACAGTCTGGCACACGCCCTTGGAGCAGAGTTTAATATTCCTCATGGACGTGCCAATGCGCTTTTAATGCCACATGTGATTAGGTATAATGCCTCAAAACCAAACAAGTTTATGACCTATCCAAAATACGAGTATTTTATTGCCAACGAACGTTACGCTGAGATCGCGCAAGTGCTTGGATTGCCTGCTCGAACTACGGAGGAAGGTGTTGAAAGTTTAATTCAGGCAATCGTCAATCTCGCAAACGAAATTGAGATTCCAATGAGCATTGAGGCTTGTGGTGTTGATCAAATTGAATTTGAAAGCAGAGTTAGTGAGCTTGCCGAGCACGCCTTTGATGATCAAGATACGATTGCCAACCCGAAAATGCCGCTTGTAACTGAGCTGTCAGAGATTTATCGGAATGCATATAAAGGAGTGTAATATCAAAGAGTAATGTGTTCTCTTTAATGTGCTAAAAGTAAAAAAGAAAAAGCAGGGCAAACCATATTGGAATTTGCCCTGCTTTTATCGTTATTCTCACTTGCCTTCTTTGAAGCATAAAAATAATAAAGGGAAAAATTCCGCTTAATTCGTAAATAGCGTTGAAAATAGCTTAAATAAGCGGAGAAATTCCCCCTATTAACTCGAAAAACGTGAAAATGGGGGATTTTTATTTGCATAAGCGGAAAACCTCCCCTTATATTCACTGAAACGAGCTCCAATCTGCATTTAACCGGAAAATCTCCCCTTATTTTCCTTTCCTCGCTTATTTTACAAAAATTAATTTATAAAGCTGTATCAATACAAACGGCATTAAGGCTAAACCGTATATAGCTCCAAACTGCGCCCCGTTTAGGACAGCAACTTCAAACACACCCATTAATGGTGGAAGTAATAACACGATATGCAAGAGCACCGCACCAATAATCAGTGCATACCAGAGAAACTTATTGCTGAATAGTCCTATTTTGAATACAGAATGCTTGCTTCGTGCATTGAATCCATGAAATAACCTAGCCAAACAGAGTGTTGCAAAGGCCATCGTACTTGCAATCAGATGATCTCCAGTTGATAAACCAATATGATAAGCTATCAAGGTTGAGGCCGCAATCAAAATCCCCTCGACAAGCACTCGACGAACGAATACCTTATTCAATAACGGTACATCCACATCCCTAGGCTTCTCTTTCATAATGTTTTTACTATGTGGCTCAAGGCCAATGGCAATTGCCGGTAGGCTGTCTGTTAAGAGATTGATGAACAGCAGGTGTACGGCTGCAAAGGGAACTGGCAGGGCAAGGATAGAAGCATAAAGGACCGCAAGCACAGCACCCGTATTTCCTGATAAAAGAAAACGGATAGAGTTTTGTATGTTTGCGTAGATACTGCGACCATTTGAAATGGCTTTTACTATGGTTGAGAAGTTATCATCCGTAAGAACCATAGATGACGCTTCCTTGGCAACCTCTGTTCCAGTAATCCCCATTGCCACACCGATGTCCGCTTGCTTTAAAGCAGGCCCATCATTAACTCCATCCCCGGTCATGGCAACGACATTTCCGTTTTCCTGCCAAGCCCGAACGATTCTAATTTTATGTTCAGGAGAGACCCGAGCATACACGGAAAGGTCGGCCACCTTTTCCTTCAGCTCTTCGTCTGTCCATTTTTCAATTTCAGAACCCTCTATGGCTTCTGACTCATTTTTTAATATTCCAATTTCCTTTGCAATCGCGGCGGCTGTAATTTTATGATCCCCCGTAATCATCACCGGTTTGATCCCTGCTTCAATACAAGCTGCCACGGCATCATATGACTCATTTCGTGGCGGATCCATCATAGAAATCAAGCCAATAAAGGTTAAGCCATTTTCATCTTCAAAGTCTATTGTCTTCCCTTCAGGTACCTCTTTATAAGCAAAACCAAGTACACGTAAGCCATTCATAGAAAAATCTTTATTAATCTGTTCAATCTCTTGTTGTTGTTCTTTGGTGAAATCCACAACTCCTTGAGAAGATACGATTTTTACAATTCTAGAAAGAAGAACATCCAATGCTCCCTTTGTAACCAAGTAACTCTTGCCCTCGTATTTATTTACGGTGCTCATTAGCTTTCGGTCAGAATCAAAAGGCAGTTCAGCTAACCGAGGGTACTCTTCCCTAATTGTGAGTTCGTCATATTGATAATCCTCACCGAAGTTTACAAGGGCAATCTCCGTTGGGTCACCAATTTCCTTTTTATCTGTTGTTACCGAATCATTACACAGCAAACCCATTAAGAGAATTCGTTTCTCTAACGGATTTTCCATGTTTAATTCATCGTGTCCAATCACCTTGTTATCAACATAAACCTTTTGAACGGTCATTTTATTTTGCGTCAGCGTTCCTGTTTTATCTGAACAGATGACAGAGATACTTCCCAAGCTTTCAACAGCATGAAGCTTTCTAACGATCGCATTTTCCTTTGCCATCTTTTGAGTACCAAAAGCAAGAACAATCGTAACGATGGAACTTAAGGCTTCTGGAATGGCCGCTACTGCGAGCGCAACCGCAAACATAAAAGATTCTACGAGGTCATTTCCTCTAAATAAATCTAGCCCAAAGATAATAATGGCAATCGCAATAATGCCGATAGCAAGCCTTTTACCAAATTGGTCTAAGCTTGCTTGAAGTGGTGTTTTTTTATCACCGGCTGATTCCAACAAGTTGGCGATTTTTCCGATTTCGGTTTTCATTCCGGTATTTGTAACAACAACTACTCCTCTGCCATATGTAACAAAGCTACCAGAAAACACCATATTTTTTTTATCACCAATGGCTACTTCTTCCTCATTAATTGGTTCAACATCCTTTAACACACTTAATGATTCACCAGTTAACGAGCTCTCATTAATTTGTAGGCTGTAATTTTGAATGATTCTCCCATCAGCACTAACAAAATCACCAGCATCGAGGGAAAGGATGTCTCCTACGACAACCTCTCTAGAAGGGATTTCGACCGTCCCACCATTTCGTAGAACCTTTGCTGTTGGGGAAGAGAGAGCTTTAAGGCTATTTAAGCTTTGTTGTGCCTTTTGATGCTGAACCGTACCAAGAATCGCGTTTAGAATAACGACAATTACGATAACAATCGTGCTGTGTAACTCACCTAAAAAGGCAGAAATAAGCGCCGCAACCACTAGAATAATCACTAGAAAGTCTTTAAATTGTTCAAAGAATACTTCTAGTGTTGTTTTTCGTTTTCCTTCTGCCAGTTCATTGTAGCCGAACTGTTCTAACCTTTTATTTACTTCATCAGTGGTAAGGCCTTTTTCAGTAACATTTAAGTCCTTTAAAACTTCAGCAGACGATTTCCTAAAAAAATCACTCATTTTTCCTATTCTCCTTCCACAGCCACTCAACCAATACAAAGACATCTTGTTTCCTTCAGCTTAGTATCACAAGTTTTTTAGAAATTTATCATTATCCGTGCGATTTTATTTATATGATATTCTTCCACTGGAGATTCTAGATGATATGGAGGGATAAATAATGGCTGATCATGACATGGAAGTTGAAAACAAGGATGAGCTAGATGATAACCGTTCACTTAAAACTCGCATAGGCAAAAATAAATCACCTGATTTTAGCAGTTCCACCTTAAGGCGAGTGGCATTTTTGGAACATGTAAGATTCAGGTACAAATAAAAACCACACCAAGAATCCTTAGATTCTTGGTGTGGTTGCTTATTTATATTATACCAGATAATCTTTAAGTTTGGCTTTGGGTTCGCCGAATATTTCAGCTTCTAATCTTCGACCCGTTGGGGTTGCTGCCAACCCACCTTCTCCTGTCTCTCTTAAAGCGGAAGGCATCGTTTGACCGATTGCGTACATCGCACTAATTACTTCATCACAAGGAATTCTACTAGTGATTCCTGCAAGTGCCATATCTGCAGCCGTTATGGCATTGGATGCACCCATGGCATTCCGTTTTACACACGGCACCTCAACTAGGCCAGCTACAGGGTCGCAAACCAAACCAAGCATATTTTTCAACGTAATCGCCATGGCCTCTGCTGCTTGTTGCGGCGTGCCGCCTGCCATTTCGACAATGGAAGCAGCTGCCATTCCTGCCGCCGACCCTACTTCTGCTTGGCATCCACCAGCCGCACCAGAGATTGAGGCATTATTAGCAACTACAAAACCGAAAGCCGCTGCTGTAAATAAGAATTCAATCATTTCCTCCCGAGTAGGGTTCAACTGATTTTTCACTGCGAATAAAGTCCCTGGGACCACACCAGCTGACCCCGCTGTTGGAGTAGCACAAACAATTCCCATCGCTGCATTTACTTCATTGGTCGCTACGGCCTTGCTAACCGCATCTAATAAAAGCGGTCCTGCTAAAGATTTGCCACTTTTAATATAATTTTGTAATAAGACTGCATCTCCACCTGTTAAACCTGTTCGTGACTTTACTCCGCCAAGTCCACGTTCAACTGCCTTTTCCATCACGGTAAGATTCGTATCCATTTTAGAAAGAATGTCCTCACGTGTTAATCCAGAAACTTCAATCTCTTGCCGAATCATAATTTCGGCTATTTTCACTTGATGTTTTTCTGCCAACTCAACAAGTTCCGCTACATTTCGAAACATTGCTTGTCCTCCTGATGTCTTTTTTTCTGAACGAATTTTTTAGTATATATCACTTTATTCTACCATCCGGATGACTCTTGTTACGTTACAAAGGCCCTTCAATTCCTCGATAACTTCATCATCTATTTTTTGGTCAACCTCGATGACCATAATCGCCATTTCGCCCTTTTCCTTACGTGCCACTTCCATATGACCAATATTTATTTCATGTTTAGCTAAAACAGCGGTAACAGCTGAAATAATTCCAAATCGATCGCGATGAATGACGAGAATTGCTGGGTCACCTGATAACTTTAGCTTAAACGAATTGATCTCGGTAATTTCAATCGTACCGCCACCAATAGAAATCCCGATAACCTCCATCTCGTTATCATCATCAAATAAATTTATTTTCACTGTATTCGGATGTTCAGGCACTGCTTCTTCTGTTTGAAAAATAACCTCCATCCCCAATTCTTTAGCTAGTTCTAATGAATTCGGAATCCGTTCATCAAACGTATCAAAATCTAAAAGACCGGCTACAAGTGCCAAATCGGTTCCATGTCCCTTATAGGTACTAGCAAATGAACCGTATAGGGAAATAACCACTCTCTTCGGTTGTTTTTCAAATAGTGTTCGAGCAACACGCCCAATTCGCGCAGCACCAGCAGTATGAGAGCTGGAAGGTCCAATCATCACCGGACCAATAATGTCAAAAGCCGAACGATATTTCATTCTAAACTCTCCTTTTACCTTCTTACTTTATGTTATCCAGTAGGCTTGTCTATGTTTACGCTGCTGCTTCCTCATTTGCGTCTGGTTTTTGCAAATGGTCAACAGTTTTGATTTTATAATTCTTAAATACGATAGAGCCTAAATATCCACATACTAACCCTACAGCTGCACAAGCTACAGCAACAAGGGTGACTTTCATTGGGTCATTAAATCCATACATGACAGCTAGTCCTGCAATCGGAGTTGCTGTACCAGTTGCATTATTTATTAAGCCTGACATCGCAATAATAACACCTGCAGTAGCTCCACCAACAAAGTTCGTCACATATACAGGAATCGGGTTAGCCGAAATGATATGTGCTTGAGTTAATGGTTCAATTGCAACAGAAATGGTTGTTTTACGATCACCAAACTTCATACGGTCAAAAAGAACATAGTTCATGAAGGATGAGCCAAATACTGCAAGGGCACCAATAGCCATTGGAACACCTGTTAAACCAAGCATTGCAGTTAATGCCATTGAACTTAGCGGTGCTGTCGCAACCACAGTAATAACTCCACCTAAGATAATTCCCATTAAAATTGGATTGCTATTAGCCGTCTCGGTAATAATCCCACCGATATTCAATAGAGTTGCATTTACAACAGGGGTCATAAATTCAGCAATAAGACGTACTAACGGTGCACAAATCACGATGATAACGATAAGATCTAAGCCGCCAGGAACCTTTTTTTCAATAAATTTAACTAGGAAGGCTACTAAATATCCTGCAATAAAACCTGGCAATAAACCTAGTCCAGCAACGCTAACCCCAAGTAATAAAGCATACACCGGGGAAGCTCCAACTGCAAGTGCTACTAACGCAGCCGCCGCAACGCCTCCCATACCGCCTGCCGCTGTTCCAACTTCACCAAGAAACTCGATTCCCAATAAGTCTCCACCTACATACAATTGAAATGCTTCTACAAGGAAGGCTGCACAGGCAGCTCCTGCTAAGGCTGCCATCGCCTTCATTCCTTTTGGAGCTTTATAACTGAACAAAGAAAAAAGTCCTAATACCAATAGTAGCAATGCTGTACCTTTAATAATTTCCACGACAATCTCTCCCCCGGTTTTAAATTATTCAAATATAATTTTTTATACTGAATCTTCAAGGTGATACTCATTTTGCGTTCTAATTTTATTTAGATAATTGTAAATCGTAAACTTAGATACACCTAGTACTGAAGCCAGATACTCTGTAGACCCTTTAATTAAGAAAGCACCTTTCTCTTCTAGTAACCGCACAGCTTCAATCTTCTCTTCTAAAGTTAGTTGTGTAGGCGCTTTCTTAAAACCTGACAATACTTGATCCACCATATCCTGAATGACATCTTGAACCGTGGAATAGAAATTTTCGGATCTGTGATGATTGGAATCAAACGAAAGAAATTCCTTCATATCTGCTTCGAAAAGCAACATTTGAGAGATATCATAATTCATACAAAGAGCACCCATTACTTTTCCATTAGAATCACGTAAAAAAACAGTGGATGATTTCATTACTGTGCCATTCTTGGCTTGCGTTTTATAGTTAGGGATATCCTCTATCTCAGTTGGGTCTTTTCTGAGCTCTGTTAGAACTAAGTCTGTGATTGGAGACCCAATTTTACGCCCTGTTACATTCCCAGCAATATAAACGAGTGATTTTTTTAGATTTTTGAAATCATGAACTGCCACCTCACAGCGACTCCCAAACATTTTTACCAGCATATCTGCGGTCCGCTTTGCATGGTCAAATATTTGGGCATTCTCTCCGTTATACATACCTTCAACCCCTCACTAGTAAGCGTTTTCAAGCTCATCCAAAAAAAATAAATCCTTTGGCAAAATATTATTATTTAAATAGTATTTCAACATAGTTCATAGTACCACATTCTTAATACATTTCAAATAAAATTTTAATGATTACAAAAAAATTTTAATAACCAAATTGTGGAGATTGGACAATGGAGTTCCTTTTCCCCTATTTCAATGCAGAATTGGATGCAATAACACAAGGTCCTTTCTAAGGAATAGGTAAAAATAATCCTACACCTCTATAAGGGAGTTGATTGTAGGTATGCGTTTAAAGGCTGTGCCTTTCTTCTCTTTTAGATGGACAAAAATGACACCACTCAAATTGACACTAAGCTTGTTTATGGTAACCGGTTGTGGAACAGATGAAGCAAAACCGCCTGCGAACTCTGCAAATGACAAACAAGAAGCATCTAAAATCCAGATGGAAAACCGCAAGAGCAATAAAGCTTCAGGTCATCAGAGAAACAGCTTGAATAATGAGAGTGCGCCCTTCGGCATTCCGAAAGTGACACAAAAGAAGGAAAACCAAAAGGTACTCATTAACGCTCCCCATATTAAACAAAAGCCTGAATTGGCTAGAGGCTGTGAGGTCACTAGCATGGCGATGCTTTTGAACCATTCAGGGGTGTCTGTTGATAAAATGACCTTAGCCCATAAGGTTAAAAAGGTTCCTTATGAAAAAAACGGGCTTAGAGGAAATTTAAATGATGGTTTTGTGGGCAATATGCGGACCTTTGATCAGCCTGGTATTGGAGTTTACCATGGTCCAATGAAAGATTTAGCTGAGTCTTACCTACCAGGAAAAGTAATTGATTTTACAGGCAAGGAGTTTGACGAAGTTATTGCTCAATTAGACCAAAAGCGTCCTGTCTGGGTGGTTGTTACAAGTACTTATGATGTAGTACCTGAAACCCATTGGGAGACTTGGAAAACAAGCAGCGGCCCGTTAAAAATCACGTTTAAAATGCATTCCGTTTTAGTTACCGGGTACGATAAAGACTATATATATGTAAACGACCCACTTTCAGCAAAAAATCGCAAACTTCCCAGGCAGAAATTTATCGCTGGCTGGGAGCAGATGGGAAACCAAGCCATTACAATAAAAAATTAAAAAACAAAAAATCCAAGCGGGGTTTCTGCTTGGATTTTTTGCGTCTTTTTTCGTTTGTCTACAGAATTACACAGATGATTAAATTATGAAAATTACAAATCTTGTCCATAACTAAAATAAGGTTGCAGAAGGGATGGGTGTAAATGAAAGGCGTTTATTTTATTAACGACCAGATCCAGTTAAATGATTTATCCAAGGAAGAAAGCCTCATGCTACAAAAACAGTCACTGATAAAGGTAATAAAAAATAACGAAATTCAAGTTTTCGCATTAAATCCTTATCAACTTAATAACTACTACACAGTATTACACGCACTTTTATATGATTTAAAATCAGTTGGAGCACAAATGGACTGTTTTGCCTATTACTCACAAACAGTACTAGAGGACTTTATTTATTCTTATCCAGCTCGCTGGCTACTCATTAAAAGCTACTTTGACAAATTGATACCTGTCATAGATGAAGATACAAGTAAGGAGCTGTTGTTTACCGCTTAAGTGGAGGTTAACGGAGTGTTTTCTCCTTTTTACTCCAATACTGTTCATTTTCAGGTAAGTCATCAAACCAAGCGGCATCTGAGGGACAGTCTAGAATCATGATTTGACCATAATTACCTTCTCTTGATTGATGATATTTTAAATAAGCTTTCCCATTTTCTATCGCAAGGATTTCAATTTTTCCAGAGCTATGACTCATGACCAAGCGCACTCGCTTACCAATGCCAGAGGTTTTTGCCTTCGCTTGCTCGACGACTTTATAAACCTGCTCCAAAGTAAGCACAAACTCGTAATTGCCCGCAACTGGTCTATTGATAAAGAAGTAATAGGGATTTACACCGGCATAGGTTAGCTTATCAAGAAGCTCTGCCAATACTTCTGGATTATCGTTTATTCCTTTTAAAATCGGCGTTTGATTTAAAACAATTGCACCAGCCTGATTGAGTGCGTCAAATGCTTTCTTTGCTTGATGTGTTAGCTCATTAGGATGGTTCACATGTGTCATAATATAAATTCGTTTTTCCGAGTTAGAGTAAGTCCTAATAAGTTCTAAAAGTGCTTCATCTTCATAAATTCTCATTGGGTAATAGGCAGGAAGTTTTGAACCTAAGCGAATGATTTTAACATGTTCTATTTCATTCAATTGTTCAAGAATAGATCGGAGCTTTTTAGTTGAGAGCATTAACGAATCTCCACCTGTTAACAATACATTGGTAACATCTTGATGTTGGCGGATATAGTCAAGACCTGGTTGCGGATTAACCATAGCCTCTTTTTCCTTATGAATAAACAACCTTTTTCTAAAGCAAAAACGGCAGTAGCCTCCACATTCTTCAGAGACAACTAATAATGCGGTCGTCTTATATTTATGCTGACAGCCTGGCACTACATAATTTGTTTCCTCATCACTAGCGTCCCAATGTCCGTACTCAAGAAGTTCTCCTTCATTCGGTATAATGATTTTTCGGATTGGATCATTAGGGTCATCCCAATTAATTAGATTAAGATAGTAGTCATTTGACCGAAACACAAACTGGTCGGTAATCGGTTTAAGGTTTTCCTTTTCTACTGATGACAGCTCAGTGATTTGGTCAACAGAGGTAATGAATGTTGCTTTCATACAGTTCCCTCCCCCTTTTACTATGCCTATTTCCACTATAACACCTTAAATATTCGGAAAAGTGACCGTTCTTTGACAATTTTTGTACTTTTCTGGAAAGAAAGTATGGTATGGAATGATTACAGCACAAGAATATAAAAAAAGGGCCAAGAAAGCGTTTCCTGGCACTTTTTCAACTTATCTACTCTTTAAAATAACGATATTACCTAAAGGAAGAAAATTAGTAACTGCGATGTAATTGCCACAAATATGAGGGCAAAGGGATAGGCTGCTGCATAGGCAATAGCGGGTTCTTCCGATTCTACTAATTGATTCACAGCGCCTAAGCCGGGTGTACTCGTCATTCCTCCGCATAGCGCCCCTAGAGAGTGGATTGTATTCAAGCGGAACCATTTCTTAGCTATAAAATAACCCGCAAGAATAGGTGTTAATGTAATGAGTGAACCTCCAAATACAAGGCCCAGTCCTTCCGCTTTAACCACTTCGACAATACCTTGACCTGCCGTTGTACCGGCACCAGCAAGAAATAAGACTAACCCAATATCACTGACAACTCTTGTTGACGGTTGATAATAGCGTGCACGAATCGGTCCTAGTTTGCCAAAGTGCCCAATGATCAAGGCCACAAATAGCGGTCCACCAGCAACTCCTAAAGTAATTGTCCCTAATCCAGGTAAATGGATAGGAATCATCCCAACGGCAATTCCTATTAACAACACTAAACTTAAAGACAATATATGCACGTTAGTGACAGTTAGGTGTTTTCTACTAAATAGTGCTTCAACCTCTTTTATCCGGTCTTCACTACTAACAATGGTTAATACATCTCCTCGTTCTAGCCTCCATTTGGGATTCTGACTAAACTCAAAACCACCACGTTCAATTCGAGTTACAGTTACTCCATACGCTGATCTTAACCCTAGTTCTTTCAGGTTTTTGCCAATTACCTCTTCTGAATCAACGGTAACCTTCCGTAATTTTACGTGGTCTGAATTATGGAAGTCTATTTCAACCTTTTTCCCAATGTCATGGCAGAGCCTATCTAGCTCTTCCTTCAATCCTACGGCAACAAGTCGATCTCCCTTCAGGATGACTGTATCGTTAAGAGCGATTATGTTACGATCTCGGCGAATAACCCGACTAATAACGATAGAATGATACCGCTCAAAGTGAATTTCCTTAATTGTTTTTTTATTATAGGTTGTATTGGTAACCTCAATAGTCATGACTTCAGGTGACTCTTCATTACGAATAGGACCATTTGCCTCGTTTAAATCCTTATCTAAGTCAACCTTTAACACTCTCGGTAACAACTGAACAAACAACACCACTGCGATGACTCCAAAGGGATAGGCAATTCCATAACCAACAGACGCGAGCGGGTCATTTGTCGCCTGTAGAGCTGCCGCAAGTCCAGGCGTACTCGTTAGAGCCCCAGTCATCAAACCGATACTTAATGCGGGTGAAAAGTGAAATAAATTGGAGACAATAATGGTTACAACTGCTGCAATTAAGACAATCAATAACCCAATGATTCCAAACACAATCCCACTCGTTCGCATCATTCTAAAGAATCTAGGTCCTGCTTGTAATCCAACAGCGACAATAAATAAGCTCAGACCTAATTGCTGAACAGTTCCAGAGATTTGGTAGCCAAAGTGACCAAAAATCATTGCAACTAGTAAGACACCCGAAGAACCTAAACTAAGCCCCTTTATACTCACTTTTCCAAGTACCGATCCTAAAAATAAAATAACAAATAGTAATAATAACTGATCTTCTAATAATGAACTAACCAAAATTCAAAGCCTTCTTCCCTGTTATGTTCTAGGCTCTTTTCTCAAAACAAACTTTGTTGCCTTAGCTGAAATATGTGAGAAAAGAGCATGTAAACTATATTTTAAATCCACAAAAAAGCTTATCTTTCGTTAAAATCGGCTTTAGGTAGTAAAAATCGGCTTTAAGATTTTTACAATTTTAACAACAATTTTTACGAAAACATCTATGTTCTAAACCTATCCCTTATTTTAGGCTTAATGTTGGGTTTAATATGTATCAATTTTGTGACACTTTGAACAAAGGAACAGGGGAATATTAGAATAACTGACTTACTTTCCAATTCGGTGGTTACTGATTAAATGTTTCACTGAATACAAAGGGTGGTAAACCAACATCCATGGACCTGTATAGCGCATGACAGCTTTTATTCTTGTACGGTATTCTGGCTTGTAACAATGAACTGAACAATTTGAACAAGCTCCTTTACCTTCTCCAAATTGACAAAGTGCGAGCCTTTTATTAGCATAGTTCTTTAATTCCATGCAATCCTGACAAAGCTCCTTGCCGCGATGCTTCTTCCGACAATACAACTTAATCATTCTCGAGACAGTATCCTTTTCCTTTTGTATGTTCGGACCGTTATTTCGTTGCCGTATTTGGTTTGTCATGCCGTAAACCTCCTTTAAAGCTAGATTTACTATCCTTGCATAAAAAAGATAACATATGGTCCCCTTTAATATTTAAACCGTATCCAACAAAGTTAGGACAGTTCCCATTATTCATATAAAGCCATCACCTAACATATTAATCAAACGTTTGATTAATTTGCCCTTATTAAAACAAGGCTCAGGTTGTCTCACCCCAAACTTAATTTCAAAAACGCTCAGATATTAAACTTTTTTGAGATTATAAAACCAGTATCGATAAGATTAACTAGCAAACCTTCACTCCATAAGCGTTATTTTATTAAGATAATATCATTGAAAGGGTGTGAACTTTCTGCCATAGTATGTGTTGGAGATTATTCAGTATTAATTATCGTTATGCACGAAATATGTCGGATGAAATTCATTGAAATTTGTAAGCGTTTCCATTTATAATAATAACAGGCGGGTGGCATGCGTGGCCATCATAGTATTCGGCGTAGGTGGGGCCAATACTTCTTTGTGTGTTCTTAGATAAGAAAACTTTATTTATGAACCTAAAGGGACGCAGGAAAGAATTTACTCTTTCATGTGTCCCTTTATTTTTTAGCTAAATCAATATCCAATAGGTAAATACGTATGTAACATACATTTAGAATAATTATCGTATAGAATGATAGAAGAGGCTGTAAAAAAACAAAAGTATAACCAAAGGACAGTGAGGAGTTTGAAAATGGAACAAATATATTTGGATTATAATGCAAGCACACCCATAGCCCCAGAGGTTAAGGCAGTCATGCAACCATATTTAGAAGAGTATTACGGAAATCCTTCTGCCCTTCACTTTGCTGGAGTACAAGGAAAGAAGGCTGTCGAATATGCCAGAGGCCAAGCAGCAGCAATGTTAAACTGTTCCGCACAGGAAGTCATCTTTACAAGCGGTGGAAGTGAATCTAATAATCACGTACTTAAAGGAGTGTTTCAGACCTATAGAGAAAAAGGAAAGCATATTATCACAACCAAAATTGAACATCCAGCCATACTCAATCCATGTAAATATCTTGAGAAGCTTGGAGCTGAAATTACATATGTAGAGGTAGACCAATATGGGAGGGTAAATCCTGAGGATATTGAAAAAGCAATCACGGACCAGACGATTCTGATTACTGTCATGCACGCCAATAACGAGGTTGGTACAATCCAACCTATTGAAGAGATTGGTCGAATTGCTCAAAAACATCATGTATTTTTTCATACAGATGCTTCTCAATCTGCAGGAAAAGTACCCCTCAATGTCGAGCAGCTTCATGTTGATTTCTTAACAATAGCCGGCCATAAGGTATATGCTCCCAAGGGAGTAGGAGCGTTGTACGTGCGGGAAGGAATTGAAATTGAACCTCTTATTCATGGTGCCGGGCATGAGAGTGGACGGCGGGCTGGTACAGAAAATGTCCTTCTGGTGGTTGGGTTAGGTCAGGCCTGTGAATTAGCACAAAAGAATATCGGGGAAAACGAAAGGATTTTGAGGTTAAGAGAGGACTTCTGGCATCAGCTAAAAGAGCTCTCACTGTTTAACGTTTCACTTAATGGCCATCCAGAATTCCGACTACCAAATACTCTCAGTGTAAACTTTGAAAACAGAATTGGTCAGGAAATCCTCACTGCCTTGCCACAAGTTGCCGCATCAACTGGGTCTGCTTGCCACGCTGGCGAAGTATCCTTATCACCCGTTTTAGAAGCAATGGGCGTTAACGAATCTGCTGGCATGGGGGCTATTCGCTTTAGTCTAGGAAGATACACAACAAAACAGGAAATTGATGAGGTTGTAAAGTTACTAGATCAGCTATGAATGATGAATAAAGGAGACCACTTAATGGCTCTCCTTTGTTTGATATTAGGTCTTTTAGCTTCTCATGGACATTTTTCTTGTTATCTTACCTAGGTTTTGTCCTTGAGCGGGCTTCTCATGGACACTTTTCCTGCTTTCTTACTAGATTTTTTCCTTGAGCGGACTTCTCATGGACATTTTTCCTGCTTTCTTACTAGGTTTTGTCCTTAAATCTTTACGAATACAGCCTTTGATTACAATTCATTCTTCTTCCCAGTTCCAATAATCCATTTCCCCAAGTTGGGCTCCTCTTATTTCTTCTACTTCTTGAAGCTTTAATAGCTCCTTTACTGGACCAGTTACGACCGCACCATATACGGTAAACTCATTGTCCTTTAAATAAAGGTAACGCTCTTCAAGCTTGTGTAGCCCTAAAAAGGTTTCAATGTAACTTTTAGACTCTTCTTCAAGTAAGTTCTTCATATTAGCGAGCATCATTTTTTTACTATCAGCAAGAAGTTCTGTATTTAGATACTGAATTTTCCCTTCAGACATATAATCATCACTAATTTCTCGGCCGCCAGATAATCCAAAGATATAATGAATCGATAAATCGCTACCGCCACCTCCATAACTGCTCGGCTCGAACTCTTTAAACTCCCCCGTATAAAGCGGGGCCCACAAAAGGTCAACATCATAGGGTGCTAACAGTTCAAGCAGCTCTTCCGGTGACATAAATCCAGAGGTAGAAAAGCTCAGTTCTGCTACTGTTCCTTCGTGTATCTTCTCCAATAGCTTCCAAACACGATCGTTATCTTCTGCTCCTAAGCTTTCACCTGTTTTAGGATGTTCAGGTAAGAAAAATCGATAGTTATTATCTTGATTGTTTTGGTAAAAATCCACACTAGATCTCGAAAACATATTCAAAAATGTTTTCTTTATCTCCATTTCACCAACAACTTTAGGCTCCTTTCCAACCATACGCGAGACAGGGAAGGATATTTTTTGAGTTAAAAAGGGGGTAATCTCACTCTGGGTAACCTCCCCAAACTCCTCGTACAAATTTGGCGTAGTCCAATCCATCGCTAGTTTACTATAAAAAGCGTGTTTTTTATCAAGATGAAGCGCATCATAGCTGATGGTTACAACAAGCATATAGACCCAAAAGAGAAATAGACAAGCAAGCAATACCCTGATGACTCTTACCGTTAACGTGAAACGATATTTGAACAAGATCTTTTTTTCTTTTTCTTTATTCCATTCCGCCATTGTCATTCCTCCATCCTTTCTTTTCAGCTAACTGTGATAACCTTTTCCTAGCTCGGTGCAACGTCACCTTGACTTGACTTTCTGTCATATCAAGTGCGTGTTGAATTTCCAGATAACTAAAGGATTCGTATTCTCGCAAATACAATAAGGTTCGATATTGTTCTGGCAAATAATCCAAAAGGTCTTTCAAGTCTTCTTTTGTTTCTTCCTCAATCGCCTCTTGCTCAGGCAATCCATATGGGCTAATCATGTCGTCTCTCGAGAAAAAATAATCAGCAAATGGCACCCATTTCCTTTTTTGGCGCCGTCTCCACTCATCCAAATAGGCATTTCTAGCAACCTTAAACAGCCAGGCGCGTGCCTCCTCCTGTTGATAATAAGGCAAAGAAACGGTTGCCCTCACAAAGGTCTCCTGGGTTAAGTCCTCTGCTACATGAGGGGAACCGGACATTTTTAGTAGAAAATAATAAAGAGGTTTTGCATATTTTCGATATAGATCCTCCAGGCTGTCATTATGTCCATAATCCATTCTTCTGCCCCTTTTTACAAGGCTCTTTTCTCAAACTTTGTTGCTCTTGGATCAAAATAGGTTGGATTTAAATTTGTTTCACTACAAATTTGCGGTTAATAATGAGAAAAGAGCGTGAAAACTTTATATAACGTACGAAATAGCTTATCTTGCGTTAAAATCGGCTTTAGGTAGTAAAAATCGGTTTTATGATTTTACAATTTTAACAACAATCTTTACGAAAATGGCCCTTTTACAAAGTCACCAAAGATAACGAAATAAAGCTTTATATGTTACAGTAGTTCCTGATTTTTTTAAAAATAAAAAATGAGCCAATATTGATTCCCATCTATCCTAGCATAGAATGAAGAAGGAAAACTTCACACTATGGTAGCAGAAAGATAATCAATTGGCTCATTTTAATTTTAGTATCGAGATTATGCTTTTACAGTTGAAAGATTTGCCACTCGCGAGATTAAGGTAGATAAGATAATTGCAATCAATGCAGGAATCAGCCATCCAAGTCCTTGGTTATAGAATGGTAGGATTTGTTCATAGACACTAATCAAGGAAACCATCCAGTTAAAATATTCAATCCCTAGGGAGTCACAAAGCGTCTTTAAACCATCGAAAAGACTAATGATAAATGTAACTGCAATGGTCGAAGCATACACAATGCGAGCATGGTTGAACACTGGTGATAAAAAGGCTAAAAGCATAATGACAATCGCAAGTGGATAAAGGAACATCAGAACAGGAATTGAAAAGGCAATGATGTTTGCTAATCCAAAGTTAGCAATCACAAAGGTCACACTTGTAAAGAAGATGACTAGTGTTTTATAGCTAAACTTGGGAAGCAATGTATGAAAATATTCGGCACAAGCAATCGTTAGGCCAATTGCTGTTGTTAAGCATGCCAAGATGATCATCAATGCTAAGAAGATTGAACCGATTGTTCCGAAGTAATAGGAAACAGCACTGCTTAATACCGGTCCGCCTGTCGCCGCAATCCCAATCACTTCTACACTTGTTGCGCCTAAATAGGCAATTCCTACATAGATCGCTCCTAGCAATGATATTGCAACTGCCCCTGACTTCGCAGTCGATACAAGGATTCCTTTGGTTGAAGTAACCCCCATCCCTCGAATCGCTTTAATGACAATAATCCCAAACACAAGAGAGGCTAATGCGTCCATTGTGTTATATCCCTCAAGAAAGCCTTTAACAAAAGCACCACTCTGGTAACCCTCTTGCGGAGCTTGAATTGCCCCCATTGGATTAATGACAACAATAATTAAAAGAATAGCGACTAGCCCGACAAGCCCTGGAGCTAAAACTTTACCAACATTATCAACAATTTTAGCAGGGTTCAATGAAAATAAGAGCGTGACACCAAAGAATATAAGGGTGAAAACGATCAGTGCCACTTGTTGCGAACCCTCACTTATAAATGGAGAGATCCCCACCTCATAGGCAACTGTCCCCGTACGAGGAGCAGCAAAGAAAGGCCCTATTGTTAGATAAAGCAGGGAGGTGAAAAAGATTCCGTAAATAGGATGGACCCTACTAGAAAGCTCTTGTAGATCACGACTCCCAGAAAAGCTCATCGCTAATATCCCCAGCAATGGCAAGCCAACTCCTGTAATTAAAAACCCTGTTATAGCTGGCCACAAATTCGCACCTGCATTTTGACCTAATTGTGCCGGGAAGATGAGATTACCAGCGCCAAAAAATAAAGCAAATAGCATGACTCCAATCGTTGCATAGGCTGAAAAGGATAACTTTTTTTCATCATTCATTATTTGTTCCCCCATATGTTACAGCAATTTATCCCTTTTTTTAAATTGCTAGAATATTTTTTCAATATAATAACGATTTAATTATCATAATACTTTATGAAATAAAATGCAACAGGAATCGACAAAAAAATCACTTGGGAAAACTTTCAATAAATATTCATTCATTTGCAAAAAAAATCCGAAGGCTTGAATCTGCTCTCAGATTCACCTTCGGATTTAAGTTTTAGATATAGCTCAATCTACTCCTTACTCAACTGTAACCGATTTTGCCAAGTTTCTTGGCTTATCAACGTCACAATCACGGTGCAGTGCCGCATAGTAAGAAATCAACTGCATTGGTATAACAGAGATAAGGGGTGTTAATAGCTCATGCACTTCTGGAATGACGAAGCGATCATCTTCCATGTTCAAACCATCCATCGAAATGATGCATGGGTTTGCCCCACGGGCTACCACTTCTTTTACATTTCCGCGAATGCTTAAGTTTACAAATTTCTGGGTTGCAAGTGCTACCACAGGTGTTCCTTCTTCAATCAAAGCAATTGTTCCATGCTTTAGCTCTCCACCAGCAAAACCTTCTGCCTGGATGTAAGAGATTTCTTTTAACTTCAAGGCACCTTCAAGGCCTACATAGAAATCAATTCCACGACCAATAAAGAAGCAGTTACGCGTAGTAGATAGATACTCACGAGCAATCATTTCAAACTCTTCTTTAGAGTCACGGAGTACTTCCATTGCATTCGCAACAATACCAAGCTCCTGTACAAGGTTAAATGATACCTCCATGCCACGGCTTTTTGCTGTAACTTCAGCTAAAATAGCTAAAACAGCAAGCTGAGCTGTATAAGCCTTTGTTGAAGCAACGGCGATTTCAGGACCAGCATAAAGAAGCATCGTATGGTCGGCTTCACGAGATAATGTGGAACCAGGGACATTAGTAATCGTTAGGGATTTATGCCCCATTTCTTTGACTTGAACAAGAACTTGACGGCTGTCCGCAGTTTCCCCACTTTGAGAAATAAAGATAAACAATGGCTTTTTAGATAAAAGTGGCATATTGTAGCCAAATTCACTAGAGATATGCACTTCTACTGGGATTTGAGCTAGCCTTTCAATAAACTGCTTCCCAACAAGCCCTGCATGATAAGAGGTTCCGGCAGCGATAATGTAAATACGGTCAGCTTCATTCATTGCTGAGACAATATCTGAATCAATCTCAAGCTCACCATTTGCATCCTGATAGTTTTGGATGATTTTACGCATAACTGCTGGCTGCTCATCAATTTCCTTCAGCATATAGTGCGGGTATGTTCCCTTTTCGATATCACTTGCATCAAGTTCAGCAGTATATGGTTCGCGCTTGATGACTTCACCCTCAAGATTTTGAATGGTAACTTCATCTTTCCTGACGATAACCATTTCTTTATCCATTAATTCAACATACTTATCCGTAACTTGTAGCATTGCCATCGCATCACTAGCCACTACGTTGAAGCCAAAGCCAAGTCCGACAAGAAGTGGGCTTTTATTTTTCGCTACATAAATAGTTTCTTTATCTTGTTCATCGATAAGAGCAAGTGCATAAGAACCATGTAAAAGTGTCAACGTTTTGCGAAACGCTTCTTCTACCGTTAATCCATCGTTTGCAAACAGTTCAACTAACTGTACGATGACTTCTGTATCGGTTTCACTTTTTAATTCCACATTTTGCAAATACTCACGCTTAAGGATGTCATAATTTTCAATTACACCATTATGAACAAGCGTAAATCTTTCAGAAGCACTTTGGTGTGGATGTGAGTTTGTCTTGCTTGGTACCCCGTGGGTTGCCCAGCGTGTATGTCCAATTCCAGTCTGTGCCTCTACACTAGGATCTACTGCTTCTCGCAAGTCCGCAATACGGCCTTTTTCTTTAAAGACTTGAACACCATTATTATTGATTACCGCGATACCTGCAGAATCATAGCCCCGATATTCAAGTTTTTCTAACCCTTTTAATAAAATTTCTTTTGAATCGTTATATCCAATATATCCAACAATACCACACATAAACTTCGTTCCTCCCTGATGGATAGGGGGCAAGAAGCCTCGGGGGCTCTTTGCCCCCTTATCTCTGTAAAATGGGTGGTTGGCACGTATCCAACCTATCTAATTGCTAGCATTCCCTACTCTTTGTGCATTAAGTTGCCTTAATGTTTTAAAGCAGGAATTGCGGCTGTGCTCTTCAGCCGGGAGGCATCCGCCGAAAACTCGATAAACCTCCACCTCGTCAACTAACTCTCTTTCCGAACAGAATTAGTCCTGGCGCTTTAAGTTGAACCTAATTTCCCTACCCACCTTTCCCTGCAAAATAATGTAAAACAGAGTTATCATACATGAGGAAAAGCAATCCGTCAACAGCTTTGCAACAGTTATCCCCACACTTAATCATATGCTTCGGCGATTCAGTTTGTTCAGTAATAAGGTATGGGCACACCATAAGATTGTGCTTTGGAAATTTTGAACAATCGTGAACCAATTAATCACCCACTTAGCTTCTTTATAAAAGTCTGTTTTCGTAAAGTTTGTTGTTAAAATTGTAAAAATCTTAAAACCGATTTTTACTACCTAAAGCCGATTTTAACGCAAGGCAATGGATTTTGTACGGTATAGTAAGTTTGCAAGCTCTTTCCTCATAATAAAAAGCTATTTGCAGTGAAACAAAGCTTTATCCATCCTATTTTGTATCCACAAGCAACAAAGTTTGAGAAAAGAGCCTTATAAAAAAAACAACGAATAATGTAAAAAAGTTGATAAAAGTATTTGAGATTTAATGGAATCTTTTATGTAAAATAGAAGATAGAATGGAAAATTATATCAATAATAGATTAGGGGATGGTTGGATTGCGTAACGAGGAAATGCTACTTATACCAGGACCAACACCGGTAGTAGATTCGATTTATGATGCTTTAGGTCAAGAAACTAGAAGCCATACTGATGCACGATTTGCTGCTATTTACCGTAATGCTATTGAAAAAACAAAGGCAATGTTTAAAACGGATGGTGAAGTGTTTGTAATTTCCGGCTCAGGAACGCTCTCCATGGAGATGGCTCTTCTAAACACCGTTGCCGTTGGTGAAAAGATTCTAGTCATCAGCCAAGGCTTTTTTGGAGATCGGTTTATAAAGCTAAGTGAAGCGTTTGGACTCCAAGTGGAAGTCATCCATTCTGAATGGGGTAAACAGGTCAACCCTATTGAAGTAGAGGAAAAACTTGCTCAAGGGCAATTTAAAGCGGTTACCATTACACATGCTGATACATCAACAGGAGTTGCCGCTGATTTAGAAACATTAGTACCTATTATAAAAAAGCACGGCGCACTTGTTATTCTTGATGGAGTCTGTGCAACAGCAGCAATGGAAGAAAACATGAGCAAAACCTATGGCAGCGAGGATGCCAAGATTGATGTTATTTTAACAGGCTCTCAAAAAGCAATTGGCGTACCTCCTGGCCTTGCCATTGTTGCTTTCAACCAAACCGCCTTAGCGGCACGAAAACAACTAGAGCGTATCCCAGCTTATTATAGTGATATTTATAATTGGATTCCAATCATGCATGACCCACAAAAATACTTTGCGACACCACCTGTAAATCTCATCTATGCCTACGATGAAGGAATGCGGATAGTTCTTGAGGAGGGAATGGAAAACCGCTATAAGCGTCATACTGCATATGGAAAAGCTGTACGAGCAGCACTTACTGTCTATGGTATGAATGCTTTAGCAGAGGAGAATGCTGCCGCTGCAACATTAAGCTGCATTCTATATCCCGAGGGACTTGACGACGTTGCTTTCCGTGCTGCCCTCGCCCAGAAAGGTCTGATTGTCGCTGGAGCATTGGCCCATTTAGCAGGCAAAGCCTTCCGCATTGGACATATGGGAAATACAACCGAAGAGATGCTAGAAAAAGCAGTAGTTCTTATAGGTGAAACCCTAATTGAGTTAGGAAACACAGTAGAAATCGAAAAGGCGGTTGAGAAATTTAAAGAAATCGCTTAGACTCTTTATGAAATAGTTTTTCAGATGGCTTTAAAAACGGACTTATTGTTCGTCATGACTATAAAAAAACAGAACGGCAATCCCATCAAAATGTGGATTGCCGTTTCTTTTTTATGTAACAAAGCGTTGTTCAATTTAAAGCTTCCAATATCTTTTTCAGGGAAGCCTACTATCCTTTATTTGCCGTTTCACCCTTTGATTTATTGGAGGACTTAAGCTTTCGTTTCAGCTCGCTATTAATATAGGTCAAAAATTCTTCTGCCTTTTCTGCTGGTGGTTTTGTCACTAAACTTACCCCAACAAACAAAAGGGTAGATAGCAATAATCCCCAAACACCAGAGCCGATACCATAAGGCTTAATCATAAACAGTTCTAGGATAAGGACTAAAAGCCCGCTTACTGTTACACTGGTGATGACACCTGCGGCTGTTCCCTTTTTCCAAAAGAATGTTCCGATTATCGCTGGTACTGTCACGGTCAAACCTGCAGACGAAGCCACCGATAACACGGCTATTAAATCTAATTGCAGTTCAGCAAAAGCAAAGGCCATGATAGCAATAATTGGCATGACTAATTTTCCTATTGCTAACTGACGTCTCTCGCTCACATTTTGTTTTATATTCCCGTAAACATCTCTTGCGAAGAGCGATGCAAGTGTCAGCATAATAGAGTCAATCGTAGAAATTGCTGCTGCAATAATCGCAATCATAACGATAATTCCTAAAACCGGGGGAACGAACTCCGAAGATAATAACCTTGGAGTAGCCACATCCGGATTTTCAAGCCCAGGAAACATGATGATTGCTGAGAATCCCCATAAAACTGAAACCAAGGTGTAGACAAGTCCAAACCCTAAGAATCCTAATAGCATTCCTCTTAAGCTTTTTAAGGAGGATGGCATAAACATCCTTTGGCTTACTTGTGGGTTGGAAAGGCTAAAGAACAACCATGGAACCGTCATGGATAAAAACGTAGCAAAACTCCAAAATCCATTCCCAGGCACCGTCAAAGACTCTGGATAGTTTGCCTCCAAAGAACCAAAAAAGCTACTAAATCCACCCAAACCTTGAATAATCAATAATACAACGATAGTAGAAGCTACAATCATCATTAAAGCCTGTAAGGAATCTGTCCACATAACAGAGCGGATTCCAGCGATAAATGAAAATACAATGGCTAATACAGTGGCTATGATGACGCCCGTCGTGAAAGAAATTCTACCGTTTGTCATCCCCTCAACCAGGTAACCTACCCCTGCTAATTGAACAGCACTATAAGGAATAAGAAAAATACAAGTTGATATCGCAATAACAACCGAGACCATTTTATTATCGTAGCGGTCACCCAACATTTCAGTGGGTGTTACATAACCATATTTATTCCCTGCTAACCAGAATCTTGGGCCAAAAAAAGCAACTAGGGTTACTCCCGCAAAATAAATAATTTCGAAGCCTAATGCTCCTACTCCGCCTCGATAAGTTAACCCAGCTAACCCCACCATCATAAAAGCACTATAGGTGGTCGCACTATAACTTAAGGCGGAAACAAAACCATTCATTTTTCGGTTCCCGAGGAAATAGCCTGACATACTGACTTCCTGTCCACTCCGAGACAAATAGGCGATATATAAGGATGCAACCGTATAGATACTGATCCCCCACCAAATTAAACTATTACTCAAATTATGACCCCCAGTCTTTTGTGATCATGAGGTTAATGATGATGATCACACAGGCAACACCAATCCAAAGCAGAAAGCTCCCATACCAGTTTGCCATGTTTGTCAGAAATGTATAGGGAATAATATAAGCAAGTATGATAATGACACAACTTATAACTCCCCAAAAGACCTCCCGTTTTCCCATTCAAACCCTCCTACCCTATTCATTATCCATATCCTTTAGTTCTTCCAAGATATGCTTATTTTAATTGTACCTAATGAATTTATCAAAACTTACTTTATTTTACTAAAAAAAAAATTCCTACCAACTAGGTTTGGTAGTATTCCCCAAATCACTAACTAGTAGGAGTATTTCCATTCACTTTGTATAAATAAGAATAGCATCTCGTAGGAACTCTGCTGTTCCGGGTTGCTCTTTGTCATAATAGGCCGTAAAGCGTTCGTCAGCCACATACATTTGTGCCAGTCCGGCATGCGCTTCCTTGCTGTACTCTTTCCATTGAACTACTCGGTACTAAAGTGCCAAGATTCTGAAGAACAGAACGCCTTACGGCGTACCTAAACCCGTTCAACTAGGTCTAGGATTTCCTACTTATTTAACTTCGACAACGCTTTTGTTTCATCATCTGTCAAAGCACAACAAAACAAGAGTCCAGTTTCCCGGAACTGCCTTCTGTCAAAAAGTTCTGATTGGTAATAGTTTTTGGTTCTAATACTTTTCAGGAGCGTCGAAACTTTTCCCCATTGCGCCCAGTGATGTAGACTTGTTATCTTCTCTGGTAACAAGGAATGCAAAACTGGTGGGAGTTTCTCTTTATATCCCATTGCTCTACGAGCAATGACATAAGAAGCTGCTTCGTGAATACTGATACCGAAACGCTTCATATATTTCATTTTACCGATTTGTGATGTATAAGCGGGGTTAATATCAAACACCGCAACACCCATCTTTTCAGCTCGACTTTTGGTAGCTAATATTAATTTTTCGTAAGCGAACATGGACATTTTCCTGTTCGCTTTTTTGTTGCCATATGCACCAGACACTTTTGATTTAGTAGTATCCAGCTTTTCTAAGGAAATAGGCTTTTTACAACGAACTGCAATATCAACTAAAACAATAGCTTCAGTCTCAATAAGCTTAGTAATTTGGCCACTTGTTTTCCCTTCTAAAGAGAAGTTGAGTGTACCTGATTTAGTGAGTTGGCCAATTGAATTTACATTGCTCCAAGCAATATGGTCCACGTTTAAATCAACACCTATCATACCGGCGCTTTTACTGAAATTTTTAATTTCATTTTCAGGTACATCTACGATGCACTTGAAAATATAATAATCTCCATGGTCCTCAATTGACCATGAGATAGCCTTACCATAATTTTTCTTATCTTTGGTTGATAACTGCGTATCAACAGCGTCGTTCACTTTTTCTTGTCCATAAGGAAACACAAGCCCTTCAATGTTCACACGAACACCGTTCGGTGTTTGAAAGGACAGGCTATTCGTATTTGTACCATATATAAAAACGAAGTTACCGTTCGCGGAGTCTTTTCGACCACTTATGAGCATTTGATTGTATCGAGCCTGCTCGAATTTACGCTTCCAGAGCGAGTGGTTGGTTTTATATTGTTCGAGTGTATGTTGACCTTTAAACAGCTTCTTTCCTCCAAACACCACACTTTTGATGTTCTTTTCTAAAGAAGCGAGCAACTTTTCTAGTCTATCTAAACGGAAATTTAATCTACCTAAACGAGACTTCAAGAAGGCAATTTCCTTATCAAGATATTCGTGTTCAAATTGGTATTCGTGATAGTAAATATCCGTTTTCTTTTTAAATTGAACAACGAAAAAGCTCCCTTTTCGCTGTTCGCGGGAAGTCTTATTGAATTTAGGTTTCCCTTGCACAAAGGAGTTTTTGATTTTATTCAATGTCGTCAAACGACTTTTAGTTGTTTTAATCTTCTTTTTAACAGACTTTATTTGTTCTGTTCTGTTCGAAACGTTAAGATTTTTCAATTCTTGTTGTGAAGACATAAGTGCATTCGCTTCTTGAACCGCGCTATTTGCATAGTAATCTTTTAAGTTGTATTTCGATTTCACTGTTTTATGCATGCTTTCAGAGCGAAAGCTCTGACCGGAACGTTTTTCTTTTACTTGAAGTTGGAAGCAAAAATGCTTCGCTTGATTGAACACTAAAAGAGCATGTGAAATGGCTTCAACATACTTTTCGGTTAATGAGTGTTTGTAAATTCGATTAGAAAAGTATACTTTCTTCATTCCACATGCTCCTTTCGGTCTATTCCCGTATATTATACCAAACATAAGTTCGTTTGTGTGATGATGCAAACCCTTTTTGGATTAAAAACCGCCAAGAACACCCATGTCTAAAGACACGGGTGTTCTTGGCTTCTTCATAAAAGCATAGCCACTGTTTATGAAGGTCAGCCGCCCTTTGGGCCAATTCACTTGCTGGATTACCAATTGCATGCGCCTTTGCTAGTGTTTCTTTCACTTCTGCCTCTAGTTTTGTCACTTTTTCATAATCTTCTTGACTCATATTCATCAGTTTTGCGTTCGATTGATCCACAGCCTCGTCGCCATATAAATCACGAGCTTCTTTTCCATATTTCTTTTCATTATCGTCAACCAATTTCTTCTTAAAGCCTTTGAATTTCTCCTTATTCGACATTTCGATTCTCCCCTCTGATGATGCAATTGTTTTTTCGACATTTGTAATTAATAAATCCAATTGCTTCCGTTTCTCAATAAGTTGTTGCCGATGTTCTTTCAGTGCACTTGCTTCGTCAAATGTTGACGCAGTGACAATCGTTTTTATCATATCTAACCCCACACCCAACTCCCTGTAAAAGAGAATTTGTTGGAGCCTATCAACCTCGTTTTGCCCATAAATACGATAGCCAGATGAATTCACTCTGGCAGGTTTTAATAGCCCAATCTCATCGTAATAGCGTAAGGTTCTGGTACTGATGCCCGCCAAACTTGCGAGTTTTTGCACGGTGTACTCCATCCGCTCACCTCCTTAATTCAACAATAAACGTTTACGCTGCGTAAAGGTCAATGATTTATTATTACTTTTTGTATTTTTTACTAGACTAGTTTTTACAACTTGCTACGCACAAAAAAACGACCTATTATGATCGTTTTTAGTTTGAATCCTTTAATTTTAAGTACTTTTCATACCAATAATCGTATTCCTCCCAGTTGCGTTCTTTATGATAATAGTCTGCGAGTTCTAAAGTAACATCTGGGTCTTTTGAAACCTCAGCCCACTTGATTAGATAAGGTAAGACTGCTTCCGCCCTCGTCTTTCCTGTTTGCGCGGCTTCAATACCCATCATTCGAACAATCATCCTTAGACTATGATAATCATTTGGATTATTCGCATACTCATCCTTATACTTCTCAAACGCCTGCTCCACTTTTTTATCTAAAAATAGTTCATCCGCTTCTGTCATGTCCCTAGCGTGCAAATAAAAGAATGGGAGATTCCCTATACTATCTTCATTAAGCCGATATCCATTACTTTGCGTAATCATCTCACCATTTTGACTATAGGCCTTTACAGACCAGGAAAACTTATTTTCTGTGTTTGTAAAAGCGAGAATTGAAATGGGATCAACTGATGACCAATCTTCTGTATCTTCAAACATGACCCCAACCTGCTGGTTATACAGCTCTTCTAGTGGAACTGTTAGGGTATTTCCTGTAATGCCAGTTTTAAACACTGTTCCTATCGAACCTGAATCAAGTTCTACGCCTAAATGAATATCGTAATAAGCGGCACCCTCGACCGGTTCCCATTTGAACTCCATTGTGTCTGTTTCGATAGCTTCCTGGTTAACAGGCGAATGTAGCTCGAGCAAGGGATGAAAGGTTACCTCCAAACGCTCAGTTTCTTGCCCGTCAATTTGGATCCAATCTCCATATTCAACTGGCCATGTCCAGCCATCAATTTGGTCAAAGGTTAACCCTAAATAAAGCTGGTAGTTTCCAGGGATGACTCCGGTAAACTCAAAGTTTCCATCCTCATCTGTTATCACTTGATAAGGCTCATCCTCCAACACACTGTGGTTAACAGCCAGTTCTTGACGTAAAAACACTCCTGCAGAAGGAACCGATTTTCCATCACTACGGACAATCTTCCCTTTAACTGTAGTCACCCCATTGTTTTGCTTTTCCAGCGCTCGCTCTAAATACTCCTTCAAGGACAACAGTTGCTCAAGAGCGACAGGCGTTCCCACATCTGTATCCTCTGGATGAGCTCGTTTTTCTTCTTCCCATTGCTCGTTAAACTCCTGTAATTGATGAGTGACCAACTCATACCCCTCTTCTAATCGGCCTTCGCGAAGCATCACTTCCGCTTCAAGGCTAGCGAGCGAGCCGACTATATGATGATTTCCAGGAGTAACCTTTGTCTTTAACTCATCAATGAGCTCCTCAGCGGCTTCATAGTTTGACTGCTTGATGTGCAATTTAATTCGCTCGAGTTCCAGCTCTTCTAGATTAAACGAATATTGACTACTTGAATAACGTGCTGAGGCCTGCTTTAATACTTCATCGGCTTTTTCAAAGTTGGCTTCGCGCTGATAATAGTAAGACAACTGAGATGCTGCTGTGGTCAAATAACCATCAATCGGTCCTTTCGCCAAATACTCATTTAAAAACGGCAACTTTTCATCCCAAGTAAAATTTATTTCATGTGATTGATGGTTTACTTGAGTGGATGATGGCCCTACATATACATCAAACTGATGAGAAATTCCACCATCAATCATATATTTTTGAATGATTCCCCACCTTTGTTCTGGAAATAGCGACTTTTCTAATACTCTAAGAATCTTTTCTTTTCCATTCATTTCTCCTGCTGCAAGCTGCTTTCCGCCTACATACAATTGGGCTTGCGGAATAATGAAAACTGTTGTGATAGGAATAAAAAAGAGAAAGCCAACAACTGTAAGGATGATATGCTTCACTTTTAATCTAATTTTCATGAAGAACCACCGCTCTTTCTAGTTGATCCTTCCAGTAGATGTTGCCTCCAGCTTCCACTAACTCTTGGTGAGATAAAAGAGGTTGCGGATCATTTTCATTTGTAAACTTCCATATTCCCCACGATAAAAAGAGTAAGGTGACAGCGGTGAAAATAGGCATTAAAGGGACTTCAAACTCTTTATTCCAGATGCCAGAGAGCTTATTTTTCCACGTAACGGGGTTAATTCGGTTGAGAACATCTTCTTGCTTTGTAAATTTTACATATCGAAGCTCATCATCGAGCTTTTGTTTGATTATTTCTTTTTCCCGATTCATTTACACCTTCTCCTCTCTTTAAAATCTCTTTCAAATGAGACCGGCCCCTTGTTAACCGTGACTTTATCGTATTTTCATTGACATCTAGGTAATGAGCAATCTCATTAATTTTCATTTCGTTAAAATAAAATAAGATGATTGCTTCCCGATATTTATAATCCAATTCATGTATGGCAGCACCCAATTGTTGATTTTTCATCAGGTTGAGTAAATGTTCTTCCGGTCCTAAAAACTCTTCACCCTCCTGAAAACGTTCAATTAAACTAAAGGGAAGAAAAGCTTCCTTCCAGCTTCGTTTTCGTTGCTGTGACCGGCAGTGATTCACGAGTATAGAGGTCAGCCAGCTTTTTAATTTCCCAGGGTCTGCGAGCTGATAAATTCTATCAAAGGCCGTTATAAACGTATCTTGTACAACTTCCTCCGCAATTTGTTTATCCTTCAATAGTAAAATCGCTGTTCTCAGCAAATAATCACCATAAATATTCATCAGCTCAACTAAGGCAGATTCCTCTTTTCCCTTTAACCCCTCCACAACATCCAAACTGGCCCACCTCCTTTTTCCGAAACCTGTACTATATAGATGCAGGTAAATAAAAGATAGTTTCAAAATAACTCTTATTTTTATTAAAACAAGAGAAAGTACCCTGCACCATCAATATTTTGGATAGTACTGAGCCTCTCAGCGTTTTTTTTGTTGACCAAACCTGTAATTATTGTTAAATTATTTCATGTTAGAAGGATACGGTTTAAAAAGGATACATAAATAAATTTTCTACAACTAAATGAGCAAGCGATGAAGGTTATGGGTAACACTATAACTGGAGCAGCTTCTGGAGAGACCGCAGTTTGCGGCGCCGAAGGATTCACAATCTCAGGCAAAAGGACAGAAGAGTAACATCACTATTTGTTATTCTGATGCCTGATGAGATTGGAGAAAAAAACCAATCTCTTTTTTTGTATTTAAAAAAATTATTTTTGGGGTGAGTGCAATGAGTCAAAGAAGAGCAGTCGTAAGTGTAGTCGGAAAGGACCAAGTAGGCATTATCGCAAAGGTTACCACAGTCCTCGCAAACGAAAATGTAAATATTTTTGATATTAGTCAAACCATTCTACAAGACTTTTTCACAATGATGATGATTGTTGATGTAACGAATTTAGACAACCTTGAAGCTCTACAACAGAAGCTGAGCGACCTCGGGGACCCGCTTGGTTTAACCATCAACGTTCAGCTT
Organism: Mesobacillus maritimus; assembly: GCF_044803185.1. GTDB lineage: Bacteria > Bacillota > Bacilli > Bacillales > Cytobacillaceae > Mesobacillus_B > Mesobacillus_B maritimus_B. Next base: position 432,356 of record NZ_CP085225.1, on the reverse strand, counting down.
GAAGAAATCTTCCATGCGATGCATCGTGTTTAAAGAGAGGAGAAACCATTATGAATATTGCCTTAAATGAAATGATGGAAACCATCCGTATGGTACAAATCGAAAATCTAGATATCCGCACAGTTACTATGGGAATCAGCTTACGCGATTGTGCCGATTCAGATTTTGAAAAAATGAACAAAAGAGTATACGAAAAAATCACTACTTATGCAAAAGACTTAAAAGAAACAGCTGAAAAAGCTAGTAAAGAATTTGGGATTCCGATTATTAATAAACGCATCTCGATAACGCCAATTGCTGAAATCCTCGGCAATGCTACTCGTGAAGAAGCCGTTCAGCTTGCCAAAACGCTCGACGAGGCGGCGAAAACACTTGGCGTCGATTTTATCGGAGGCTATTCTGCCCTTGTACATAAAGGAATTTCAAAAGGAGACCAAACCTTACTAGATGCTCTTCCTGAAGCACTGAGCGTAACGGAACGCGTTTGCGCTTCCATTTCCGTTGGAACCACTCGTGCTGGAATCAATATGGATGCGGTTCGGCAAATGGGTGTTATCATGAAGGACGCTGCTGAACGAACGAAAGATCAAAACGGACTTGCTTGTGCGAAGCTTGTTGTCTTCTGTAATCCTGTTGAGGACAACCCCTTCATGGCGGGTGCCTTCCATGGTGCCGGAGAAGGCGAAGCAGTGGTCAGTGTCGGAGTTAGCGGTCCAGGGGTTGTATTGAATGCCTTAAAGAGCTACCCAAATGCTGATCTCGGTGAAGTTGCAGACATCATTAAGAAAACCGCCTTTAAAATCACACGTGCTGGTGAGCTAGTTGGTCGTGAAGTTGCCAAAAGACTAAATGTTCCTTTTGGAATTATGGATTTATCCCTCGCTCCTACAAACGCACTCAACGATAGCGTTGCCGAGATTCTTGAAGAAATTGGCTTAGAGCGAGTTGGTACACATGGTACAATTGCCGCTTTAGCTTTAATGAATGATGCAGTGAAAAAAGGTGGAGCAATGGCCAGTTCTTATGTAGGTGGACTAAGTGGCGCCTTCATCCCAGTTAGTGAAGATAACGGAATGATCCGCGGCATTGAAGACAACGCCCTTACTCTTTCTAAGCTTGAAGCGATGACATGTGTTTGCTCTGTCGGTCTAGATATGATTGCGTTAACGGGAGATGTGTCGGCTTCAACTCTGTCAGCGATTATTGCCGATGAAGCCGCAATTGGGATGATTAATAAAAAAACAACGGCTGTCCGAGTCATTCCTGTACCTGGTAGAAACGAAGGGGAAATGGTCGAATTCGGTGGTTTACTCGGTCGCGCACCAGTAATGGGCGTGAATCCGTTTAGTTCAGAAAAAATGATTCGTCGAGGCGGACGGATTCCTGCACCACTACAATCCTTGATTAATTAATGATCTTTAGGTCGTAAAATCCTATTCAATTATTAACGGGCTTTAACCACCTGTTAATCCTTACCTTGAACGGACATACTACGGTATGAAGCGAAAGGAGTGGATAGGAATTGAACTTCGATTTAACTTCAATGACCGAACAAATGCCAGATTTTAATAATCATCTAGAAGCTAGAGAGTGGTTTACCTCACAATTCCCTAATCGTTTTCTCCTAAGGAGTGAGGATACTCTCGAAGGAAAAAGAGTTTACTTTTATCATGTCGTCAAAAATCCTGAAGTCTACCAACAGTATATGGAGAGCTTTTCAAAAACGGAAGGACATGAAATTACAAATCCGGAGACATTTGAAAGCTACTCTACCGTTGAAATAAGCGAAGATGGCGACATTAGCTTTTCTATATGAACAGTTTTCAGGCACCATCCAGTATATAACAGGGTGGTGCCTGAATCCGTTTTGTCCTAAACTAATAATGAGGTGATATCTATGAGAAAAATAAAATTAGGAACGAGCGATTTAGAAGTTTCATCCATTGCCTTGGGCTGTATGGGAATGGGGAAGCTTTCGAAAGAGGCTACAGCAAAAGTGATACATAATGCGTTAGAACTTGGTGTTGATTTTTTCGACCACGCCGATATTTACGGAAAAGGACAATCAGAAGAAGTATTTGCGGAGGCCATTGAAATGAAGCCCTCTATTCGTGAGAACATCACGCTTCAAACCAAAGCGGGGATCCGAAAAGGATATTATGACTTTTCGAAGGAACATCTTTTAGCTTCTGTTGATGGTAGCCTCCAACGACTAAAAACAGATTATATTGATGTGTTTCTCCTTCACCGGCCTGATGCCTTAGTGGAGCCTGAAGAAGTTGCCGAGGCATTTACCATCCTGAAGGAAAGTGGAAAAGTTCGCCATTTTGGGGTTAGCAACCATAATCCAATGCAAATAGAACTATTAAAGAAACATGTGGAACAGGACCTGATTATCAACCAGCTACAACTTAGCGTCATGCATACCGGAATGATTGACGCTGGGATTCAAGTAAACAACAATAACGATCAGGCAAGTAATAGGGATGGCAGTATCCTTGATTACAGTCGCTTACACGATATGACGATACAAGCATGGTCCCCATTTAGATATGGGCTCTTCGAAGGTCTTTTCATCGATAATGATGACTTCCCAGAGCTGAATGCAAAGCTTCAAGAGGTTGGCGACAAGTACGGGATCAACAAATCGGCTGTTGCGGTCGCTTGGATTTTACGCCACCCTGCCAAGATTCAAACCATTGTCGGCACAATGACTCCAGAACGACTTACCAAAATAGCCAAAGCGTCTGATGTTTTTCTTACGAGAGAAGAATGGTATGAGATTTACCGCGCGGCAGGGAATAAGTTGCCTTAACAAAATTCGGTAACGTAAAATTTAAAAGCTCCTCATTGATACATAAAATAATTGAGGAGCTTTTTGTTAGAGCAAGCGAATGACTGTTTTATTCATTGGCTCTGTTAAACATGGTTGATTTCCGCTCCAATCAACGTGTGAAAAATCAACAATGCACTTTAACACAGCCTATTCATTAAACCTATTTATCATTTAGAATTTCTTCAATCATCTTCAGTTCTTCTTTATCCAACTCAAGATTGTTCAGTGCAGTAACGTTTTCTTCAATTTGGCTCACCTTACTTGCTCCAATAAGGGCTGAGGTGATTTTCTGGTCCCTTAGCACCCACGCAAGGGCCATCTGAGCAAGGGACTGTCCGCGTACCTGGGCAATTTCATTTAACCTTCTTACTTTTATCAGAACTTCTTCAGTTACATCTCCTTCGTTCAAGAAACTGTTCGGCTTCAAGGCTCTGGAGTCTCCTGGGATTCCATTTGTGTACCTATTGGTCAGCAACCCCTGAGCCAATGGAACAAATGCAATCGCCCCGACTCCTTCCTCTTTTAATAAATCTGTCAGGCCATTTTCTATCCACCTATTAAACATAGAATAAGCAGGCTGATGGATCAGCAAAGGAGTGCCGAGGTCTTTTAAAATTCCGATTGCCTGCTTCGTTTCCTCTACACCATAATTGGACAGTCCTACATACAACGCTTTCCCTTGCCTGACGACATGGTCAAGTGCCACCATTGTTTCCTCTAATGGAGTTTCCGGATCCGGTCTGTGATGGTAAAAGATGTCGACATAATCAAGTTTCATCCTTTTCAGACTTTGGTCAAGACTCGAAAAGAGATATTTCCTTGAGCCCCAATCGCCATATGGCCCCGCCCACATACCATAGCCAGCTTTGGTCGAAATCACCATCTCATCACGGTATCCAGAAAAATCCTTTCTGAGAATAACACCAAAGTTCTCTTCTGCTGAACCTGGTGGGGGACCATAATTATTCGCAAGATCAAAATGGGTAATCCCGAGATCGAAAGCTCTTCTAATTAACGAACGACCATTCTCAAATGTATCCTGACCGCCGAAGTTGTGCCATAGTCCCAGGGAAAATGCCGGCAATTTAAGGCCTGATTTGCCGCACCTGTTATATGTCATCGATTCATAGCGATTACTATCTGGTTGATATGCCATTATTTAAAACCTCCGAAAATTCTATATTGTTTTTTCTACCATCCCAACGTGGCGGCTTTCTGATTTTCTTCCCATATTCTAACTTCTTTACTTTTTCCGCCTAAGAGGCTCATGCTGTTTGAACCCCGTCATCAACCAGGACCTTCTTCTCCCAGACACGGCTTCTCCATCTGATATACATGATGATTCCTCTGAACCATTCATCAATGATAAAGGCCATCCATATGCCCGAAAGGCCAAAGCCCATTGTGATTCCTAAAAAATAGGCGAGTGGAACACTGATCCCCCACATCGAGACAAGAGCCATCTTCACCGGGAATACCGCATCTCCAGCTGCGCGGAGAGAACTGATTACGACTATGTTGAAGGTTCTCCCAGGTTCAAGGATTAAACACAGGAGCAGAACCTTGCTTCCTTCCTTGATGATCTCCTTATTGTCGGTGAAGACCCCTAGAATTGGTTCTCTGATTGCAACGATTACCACGGTGATTGCCATGGTAATGATGATACTTAGTTTCAAGCTTTTTAATAACTGAAGGTAGGCTTTATCAAACTCTCTGGCCCCCACTTTGTATCCGATCAATATTTGCGTGCCCTGGCCTATCGCTATTCCGAAAAGCATCATGAATGACATGATGTTAAATGTATATACCCTTGTTGTCAGCGCAAAAGCCCCCAGCAAACCAATAATGACTGTAATCGCCATCTGGCTGGTGTTGTAAAGAACGTTTTCCCCAGCTGAAGGAATGCCGATTTTTAGGATTTTTTTAATAAAAGATTTATTGAAGTTCAAGTAATCTTCTAAAGCAATTTTTACTGGAAGCCTGCGGTATAGTAATCGAAAGATCAGAAGCACTGCGATCGCGCGGGATATGGCCGTTGAAATAGCTACACCCTGAACACCCATTTCTGGAACACCGAATAGTCCGTAAATAAATATACTGTTTCCGGCAAGGTGGATGATATTCATGACAATCGAAACCATCATCGCCTCTTTCGTCAACCCATTTGCCCGCAGGATTGCCGACGCAGTAACAAGGAGCGCCTGGGTAAACAAGGTTCCGCCAACAATCACCAGATATTGTTGAGCCAGACGGTGTATTTCTGGAGTCAGATTGAACATCTGTAAAAATGAATCGTTGAAACCGATAACAATAACACTGACCAGCACCCCAAATATTAGGTTAAGAGAAAGAGAGATACCTGAGACTCTCCGTGCGTCCTCCCTTAACCCGGCTCCCAGATTTTGAGATACAAGAACAGCAGTACCTGCTGCAACGAATCCAAAGATCAGAATCATGAAAAATATGAGCTGATTGGCTACTCCTACAGCCGCAACAGCTTCATCCGAAATATGGGATAACATGAATGTATCCGTGCTGCCCATTAGCATGTGCAAAAATAATTCTATAAAAATTGGCCAGGTAAGTGCTAATAGGCCAACCTGTTGAGACAGGCTGTTGTTTTTCTGTAAATTCATCTTGCTTTTCCACCTTTAAAAGTTCCCTATGTTTCGCAAAAGGGGGTATATTACGCTGGCCTCGGCTCATTTAACTGTGATTGTTAAAATTGTAAAGCGACGCAAAGGAAATGAAGGAAAAGAGGCAGAAAAAAGTTGCTGTTCTGCCACTTGAGAACTTAATTTTTTGTGATGCTTACATTGTCCAGAAAGACATTTGTTGCCGCGTTTCCACCTAAAATATTGCCTAGCTCAAAAACGATCTTTCCATCATCAAAGGTTTCTTCATTCATGATAAAGGTGAAGCTATACGTTTGCATCTCTGAAGTTAAATCCACTGTTTGAACTGGCACATAGTTAATGAACCAGGGGTCATTACTTAATTCCTTACCAATATTCACATTCATTTTCCTTGGCACGTCCGCCCTTGCATCAAACTCGACTGTATAGCTGGCACCATTTTCAAAAAGCAGTCCCTTTTGATATACCTGTGGAGCATATGCAGCACCGCCAACCTGAGAAATTTCAACCTTTAGTTCTTCGTTTTCAGCAGTCATTTCACCTACACCATATCCGCTCCACTGGTCGCCCCACCATGCGGACCAATCAGTTATTCCCTCTGAAAATGTCCCATTATCAATACCAGGTGTAGAAACGGACACAGGCTCGGGCTCCTGCTGGGACGGTGCGTCCTTTACTTTTAACACGACATCATCTATGAATACATCATGTATGCCGACTGGCGAGAGAGCATTTTTGCCTAGCAGCATCTTGAAGGCAGCAGCGTCATCGACAGGCATCTTGAATTGATGTGTGTATTGCTGCATTTGGTCACTAAGTGTAATCACTTCACTGAAATACCTGTGGTACTGTGCGTTTTCAACCGTAACCTCAGCCTCTCTCTCTTGTGTAGAGCGAGCCGCAAAGGAAAGTTCGTAGACTACTCCTTTAGCAAGCCTTAAATTACTCTGTTCCAACAGGACACTCCATGCTTCATTGCCTTCACTGGCAATAGCCATTTTTACTTCGCCACTTTCTGGCGCGATTTGGGCACTGGCATCAAAGTGCACATAATGTCCCCATGATGACAAACCGTTTGAAAAATCACCATTCTTCAATGGGTACAAATCAATGTTTCCATAATCCGGTATGTTTGATGTCTTAAGCAAAACTACATCATCCAAGTAGATATTGCCGTTCCCATCACCAAGATTAAAGACAATTTGTGCTTCTGGATCAGTTAGATCCTCAGGCATTGTAAATTCAAATGTTTTTTCTTCCATATTGGAAGTGAGCTCAATTGTGATAATTCCTGAGTAATTAGCCGTGCCGTCCTTATTCAAAAGGCTGGCTTGAATCGTTCTTGGTTCGTCTGCCCTTGCTTTCAAAGTAACCTTATAATCATTTCCCTTAACTAGATACATCCCTTGTTGGTTAAGCTGTACTGCTTCAGGGTTTTCGGCTCCATCTTCAATCGCCACATGGAGCTCTCGAGCGTTTTCAGAAACAGATGCCGCTGCAGCTGCATCATCGATTGAGAAATTCCAGAACATCAGCCGATCCATGTCGCCCTGGTCAAACGTGCCATTATAGACATGATTTCCATCTGGAAGCGGCTGTTTTGGTCCATCTACGTCTACAGGTGCCCCAGTGATATCCTCGACTCTTACATTGCCGATCCAGACTGGGTTCGTCCCGTTCCCGCCAAGATTGAATTCAAGCCTTGACGAGATGTCCGTTTCATTCAGCATATCAAAAGTGAATTCATAGGATTTGAGCTCGCTCGTAAGGTTGAATGACACTTCATTCGAATATTTCACCCAGCCACGTGAAGCACCAGCCCCAGCTTTGACCATGATATTCCTCGGTGCCGTTGATTTAGCGTCAAAGCTGACTTTATACTTTCCGCCATTGGCAAGCGAGATGTTTTGGATCATTTGCAAGGAGTAAAGCTGTTCCCCAGGATTCACGATATCCGTTTTTGCAAAATTAGTGCCATTAATGTCCCCGACTGAAAGGCTGCCAGCGCCTCCGAACTCTGGAAGATTCACAAAGTTCCAATACATAGGATCAAGTTCTACGCCTGGCTGATCCACTATTGTAACTGGCTTTTGGTAGTTTTGATCATAAACCAAGTTACCATCCTCAAGAGGCTGCTTCGCATCTTCAGGCAATATCACCGGTCCTGTTACAGGTTCAACTGCCTCACGGTAGTCACGTTTTTTCAGGTCGTATACTCTGACATAATCTACTTCCATTTGGCTAGGGAATTTCGTTGTCTCGTCAACTTCCCCGTCAAACCAGCCGCCAACTGCGAGGTTCATAACTAAATAGAATTCCTGGTCGAAAGGAGCAGGATAGGAAAAGTTTGCTGCATTATCCGTTCCTTTTGAATACCACTTGTTCTGAGTTTGGTAGAGTTCTCCATCTACATACCAGCGCAACTCTCCCGGTTCCCACTCAAGCGCATATGTATGCCACTTGTCGATGCCTCTATTTTTAGGAAGTTCAAATTCCTTGCCGGTATGCTTGTTGTTTGGCCAGCCTTCGCCATAGTGAATTGTCCCGGCAACTTTATTAGGCTTGCTACCCCATGCTTCGACGATATCGATTTCTCCTGAAGCCGCCCAGGTTCCGTATTTATCTTCCTCAGGAAGCATCCAGATCGCCGGCCAGAGTCCTTTACCTGTAGGCAGCTTCGCCTTGATTTCGTATCTGCCGTATTTTTTGCTGAACAGGCCCTTGGTCTTTAACTTAGCAGAAGTATAATCATAAGTGCCGAATTGATCAGTAACATGCTCTTTTTTCGCTTTTATCACCAGCTTGCCATCAGCAATAAAGGCATTTTCACTTGAATCCGTATAATACTCTTTTTCATTGTTTCCCCAGCCTGAGGTAATCCCATTTCCATCCTCGTCCACGATCCAGTTCCCAATATCATAGGTCCATTTACTTCGGTCGATTTCTGGGCCGTTGAACTCATCTGACCAGACGAGGGACCATTCTGATTTGTCAGACTTAACCGTTTGCTTCCCTGCAGCATTTTCATTGCTTTGCTTCCCGTCGGCTCCCGCGAATCCTGTAGACGGCAAAACAAGAAAGGCACTCAATAAAATGGCCAGTGTTTTTTTCAATCCAATTCCTCCTCCATCATTTTTTAAAATATAGATTACCCTAAAAAAACACCACCCCCTTTACGTAACAACAATTAAATTAAAATCGATTTTGTTATGACAAGGAGGCGGTTTATTTCAGTCTCTAACTATAGGTTTCTAGCTTTTTATAATGAAGGTGGTAATTGAATGTTCCGGCAGTTCGATGTCGGCAGTCTGACTTTCAAGGGAGATTGTAAAAGTTTCTGCCTTATCTGCATCATTCATCACCACTGCGACAATGGTGCCATCTTCATTTTGGAAGGATACCGCTTTTAAAGATTCATGATTAAGTTCATGTGCGATTCTTACTGCGTTTGGCTTAATGTACTTGCTGAAGTGTCCAATATAATAAAAGGAACTATTATAGTGGATTTCACCGGTTTTTGTATCAGCAATTACCGGTGCATCACAGTAATTGCCTACATGGTTCGGCCCGCCCTGTTCATTCAGGACAATATTCCAGTCAATCCAGCCTTCGAGCCAGTTGTTGATATCACCCATGATGTTCCTGGCATACCGTTCTCCTGTGTGCCAGGCACCAAGCTGGACTCCACCCTCGATACATCCTTCGGTAAAAATCAGATGCTTATCCGGAAAATCTTCATGGACCTTGCTTAAGTTCTCGAACTCCTCAGAAACATACCAGTGTAGCCCAGTACCCCAAATATATTTTGAAGCTTCAGCATCTGATAAAATCGTCTTTGCCCGCTCATAAGCAACATCACGATTGTGGTCCCAGATGATGATTTCCTTATCACCCAGTCCTTCCTTCTCCATGACAGGCCCTAAATGATTTTTAACGAAATCACGTTCTTCTTCTGCCGTATATCTGCACGAATCCCAAACCTGAGTTGCCTCAGGTTCATTTTGAACGGTGATTCCCCAAATCGGGATTCCTTCTGATTCCATCGCCTTGATGTATTTCGTGTAATACAAAGCCCATATGCTATAAAACTCAGGCTTCAGCTTTCCACCGTTATTCATTTCATTGTTTGTCTTCATCCAAGCTGGAGGGCTCCATGGAGATGAGAGAATCGTAAGCTCTTCTCCTCTCGCCTTCACCGCATCCCTTATGAGCGGCAATACGTATTTCTGTTCCCGTTCGATTGAAAAAGTCTTTAAATCAACGTCATTCTCTTTAACATAAGTGTAGTTCTCTAAAGCAAAGTCACAGCTATGGATATGGGTTCTGCCCAGGCTGTAGCCAAGTCCTGTTTCCTTGTTAAAATAGCTATCTATTATTTTAAGGCGGTCTTCTTCCAGAATCTGCGCAAGAGTATAGGCAGCCGCCTCAGTAAAAGCTCCCCCAAATCCCATGAAGCTTTGATACTTCGTTTCTGGATCAAGGTTCATGACGCTCTTTTGTTCGTCATTCTGGTCCGCAACAGATGCGTAACCCTTGTCAGCAAAGCGGTCACCGGTGTTTTTGGCAGTTTGGATTACTTTGATTTTCATCTATCAGCACCTCATTCTCATTAGTCTAAATAAACGTCTATTCTTGTAATTTCTCCATCTCGGACAGCATTTGCATACGGTTCAGTCAAGTGTGTGCCATCTATTGTGACCTCTTCACCATTAATATGAATCACATATCTTACGGTCTTGGCACCATCGATTCCGAAAGTGTTTCTCCCGGATGGATTATGGTAGGTTACCTGAGTCTTGCTCAGCAAAGTAAACTGTACATTTCCCTCTTCATCGAAAAGCCATGACGGCAATATTGGCTGCAGGCTTAATGTAAGCTCTTCTTCTTTGAATGCAAAAACCTCTTTGCCCATCATCATCGTTTGCCAGATGCTTAAAAATTCTGCAGTTGTCCCGCTTAACCTGGCGACAAATCCCTGTCCATGCACGCCTTCATCCGGGTTAACACTGCTGGCAATAAAGGAGGAGTTTTCAAGAATACTTCTTCCGTATACTTCCGCATCCATGAATGGTGGCAGCACAGAGGTCAAATCCTCAAAAAACTCTTCATATAATCCTGATTTCAGGACACTGAGCAGATATTTGAATTCCATATGCATGAAGATGGATTCGCGCTCAAGCCAGCCGGGGGTAAATGCTCTCGCTCGACCGATTTCATAAGTTTGCTCTTCCAATGACCCTGATGTTTTATACATTTTAAGCTTTGGATCATATATCTCAGACTTCCTCACATGTTGATAAGTCGACTGAGCTTTTTGTTTATCAGCACTCTTTAATTCCCTTGCTGGACCCTCAAGGAAATGTGGCAGCACAGACACTTTGAATTCGTTGACCTTGACGAACGGAAGTCCTTTTTTGCTCAACTGTTCGTTCCCGTTCACATCAACAACCTTTTCCCAGTTAACAGCTTCAAAGAAGAAATAGGTTGGAATCAGTCCATCACCAAGCTCTGTTGCTTTTTCAATTCCTGCCTTTGTCTTCAAAAGCATTTGTCTTGCATATCCTGTTAGCTTTTGTAACGGGATATTCTTTTCCGCACCTTCAAAGCCGTGTTTCACTGCTTCGCGGTACTTCTCACGAGCAGTCGATACCTGGTCCCAATAGTTGTAATCGTCCAGTTCGTCATTTTCAAACTGAACAAGAATTGAATGAACAGATTCAATCAATTCAGATACCTCTACAGGCAGTGCAATCTCAATTTCTCCACTTTCTCCGGAGGCAATGACAAAGTCAAGAAGACGTTTAAGCTCCAATGTCTCACTCATGGCTGAACCGAATAATCCAGGAAGACCATTCATTGAATCATTCCATCCAGGCTTATTTGCTTCCATTTCCACACCCATTCCATAAGGGTCCAATGTAGAAAACTTTAGCAGTGCCAGTGAGAAGAGTTTGCTGTAAAGGTTTGATGTGTAAAATTCCCCTTTTGGCGTCGTCACCCAATTTGAGCCTTGCTGATGTCCGAATTCAGTAACGGCATCGTATTGGCGGACGTTACCGTTTGCTTGGACATATTTTTCCGAACGCCGATTCACAAATACAGGACTGTGGAAATATTTGTAGCTGGAATCTTCAAATAAAAGACCCGTTTTGTTTTCTGGGTAAACCTTCAAATAATTTTCAATTAAATCCAGATTATACGTCCAGTGGTCCATCCAGTAGCCTTCTCCAAACTCAGCCTCAATGTTTTGGGTGCTTCTTGAAAGGATGTTTTTCAAAAGATCTGGAAGTGATACAGCCAAATGAATATCACTGTCAGAAATGGTTTGTAGCAAATCACCTGGTGTAAAAGTTCCATTTAGCTTCTTCTTGATGAATTCAGCTCCCGTTTCATCCGATACAAGTTCATCCAGCCATGACCAGTCGGACTGATCCTTCAGTTCAAAGCTCGCTCCTTTTACCACAAGCGGATTATATCCATCTGCCTGAATCAGGCTCATGAACAACTTGATATTGTAATCTCTGGTTTCCGGATGGAAAAACACATCATTCCGTCGGTTTTGGTTGACATCCCGGAAGTTTCCATTGCCCTGTGAAAAGAATTCAGGTGCAAGCGAGAAGAAGTTATAGTCCCTCTCAAGATCTCCATGCTTGCGGGAAAATACATAATAAGTAAACGGAGAATCGTCTGTTTCCAAGCTAATTGGGAATCCGCCACGCAGCACATTATCGAGATAGCTTTGGCTAACATAAGCATCAAATAGCGGTGAAGCCGTTTTTGTCTGCACATCCTTCGTAATCCCGGTTACAAGACTTTGGGCTTCTTCAAATTTTCTTTCCATATATCCGTTCGCCATTATTTCTGCTGCTTTTTCATTGATAATTTCAATATCCTTCACATGGCCAACCAGAGTATGGAAGGATATTTCCTCCCTTTTGCCAAGCACTCTGCTAACACCAGAAAAACCACACGGTACTTTATTGGATGTAACTGGAGTAGCACTTGAAATCTCTTCAATTGACTTACATTCAAACTCATCAGGATAAGAGAGTGAACTGTTAGACCCAAAAACAAGGTCGGCATCGACAATTGGGGTGATCAAATGACCTTCATCAGTAAAACTCAAGTAAAAGTGTCCTTTCGAAATCTCTTCAACTTCTGCTGAGTCATTTGTTGATGAACGGACTCTATAGTATGGAATCCGGTTTTCAAGATTGAATACATCCATCCAACTTTTCAGCGTATTTCCAACTGCTTTGTAAGCTGCATCGTCAATGCCAAATGGAATGATCGCCGGCAGTCCATCAAGCAACTCCAGTTTGATTGATTCTTCAGAAAGATTTTCAACTTCAACCTTTCTTACCAAAGCACCAAAGTTCTCGTTAGGCAATGTGAAATACGTAATAAGTGTTTTCAAACCGTATCGGTGATTGACTTCCTCTATTTTCAACTCATTTTCTTTTATATACATCGTTCTCGTTCGTTCTTTCTTGCCTCCAAAAGACGAGAACGGTTCAATGATGCTCTCTCCATTCAATTTAAAAAAGGTGCGGAAACCATTGGCTGCTACACGTTGATACGCCTGGTTGGCCGGGAAAAACTCTGTGATGGCATGATTTTTATCCTGGACACCGAAGCTGACCATTCCCTGTCCGCGGTTTACGTAAAAAGCCCAAATCGGTATCCCGTATAGTCCTGCTAATCCAGGAAGGAAGCTCGAGAAGGTTTTTGCCTGATCGAATTCCTCAATTACAAGGTATTGATTTTCATCAAATCGGTATTTTTCCATTATTATCACTCCAAAGGTATTGGATTTAAATTGAACGTTCCTTGATGATTTCAGCATAGCGGTAACCGCTGTCCTTTAGGACTCTCTCCTGTGTTTCAAAGTCGACATAGGTAATACCGAACCGTTTTTCATAACCAAATGCCCACTCAAAATTATCGAGTAATGACCATAAGTAATAGCCGGCGATATTCATGCCCTCTTCATTAAGCTCTGCAACCGCTTGGATATGCTTTTCAATATAGTCCTGCCTGTCAGGGTCATGAACATGATTGTCCTCAGAAACCTGATCTTCGAAGGCAGCACCATTTTCAGTGATATAGATTGGCAGTTTCGTATACTCTTTACGCAGTCGGCGAATCAAGTCTTTGAATTCAGCAGGCGAAATATCCCAGCCCATCCCTGTCTTCGGATAGTCAGAATACGCATTCTTGTACAGGAAATCTGAGGCAGCATTGAACTCAACATAGCCGCGGCTGTAAAAATTGATACCGAATAAATCACATGCGATTGAAATCCTCTCCAAATCCCCTTCCTGGATAAAGTCGTAGGAGTGGACATATTTGGAGAACAAATTCATCATGTCTGCAGGATAAGAGCCTTTTAGCACTGGATCAAGGAACCAGCGATTAGAATAACCGTCCGCATTATTAGCCGCAAGTTGGTCGTTGGCTGAACTGCTCGCAGGATACATCGGCGAAAGGTTCAGTGTGATGCCAATTGGTGTTGCCGAAGCAAACTTCCTTTTTAAAAGCTCAACCGCTTCACCATGCGAAAGCAAAATATGATGGACTGCCTTTAACGCTTCATCCATATTGGTGTGCCCTGGGGCGTGAATTCCCTGATGGTAACCAAGGAATCCTGCACACCATGGCTCATTGTGGGTGATCCACATATCTACTTGATCATCAAGTTCCTCAAAGCATTTTTCTGCGTACTCAATGAACCAATTCACAGATTCCCTATTTGTCCATCCGCCCTGTTCATGAGCCCACATCGGTAAATCCCAATGGTAGAGTGTAACAGCAGGCTTGATTCCATTTTCAATCAAACGTTTGATTAAATTCTTGTAAAAGTCCATACCCGCTTCGTTATATTTTCCCTGCTCGGGAAAAATCCTTGGCCAGGCAATCGAGAAGCGATATGAATCAACGCCTAATGTCTTTAATATCTCGATGTCCTTTTCGTATAAATGGTAATGGTCACATGCGATATCCCCGTTATCCATATTAATGACTTTTCCAGGTGTCCGGGAAAACGTATCCCAAATGGAAAGGCTTCTGCCATCTTCCTGATAGGCACCTTCAATTTGATAGGATGATGTTGCTGTGCCAAAAATAAAATTCTTTGAAAATCTCATTCATTATTCACCTCTAATTTTATTTATCTACTCTCTCATAAACTTTGATGTAATCAACTGTCATCCGCTGAGGAAACTGAGTTGTTTCATCAGGATATCCAGGCCATTTCCCTCCAACAGCAAGATTCAGCTGGAGGTAAAATTCCCGGTCAAACGGTGCAAATCCAGGTTGCTGTTCCTCTGATTCGAGAGCCTTGCTGAACCATTCAGTCCGCCTTGCGTACAGGATATCGTCTACATACCATCTGAATTCGCCTGGTTCCCAATCAAGAGTAAAAACATGAAAGTCATCGGAGAACTTTTTAGCTTCAGGAAGCGTATAGTTTTCTCCTGTGTAGGTGTGAGGCATGCCATAATGAAGCGTTCCATAAACAGTACCTGGTTGATGGCCGATCAGCTCCATGATGTCAATTTCACCGCAGGCTGGCCATCCAGTATACTTTTCCATATCCTCTGGCATCATCCAGATTGCAGGCCAGATTCCATGGCCTTCAGGCAATTTAGCCCGAAAGGAAAATCGTCCGTATTTTCAGGCTGCCTTGCCTCTGGTCGTCAATTTAGCGGATGTATAACCCATCCCGTTATACTCTTCATTCCTGGCCTCAAGAACGAGCATGCCATTTTCGATTCGCGCGTTTTCTTTCCGTCTTGTATAGTACTGGGATTCTTCATTCCCGAAACCAGTGCCAGCCTCAACAAAATTCCATTTGTTTTCATCTATCTCAGAAAGATTAAAGTTCTCTTCCCAAACTAACTTCCACTCCGCTTCAGTATTTGAAAGCGTCATCATTTCTTTGCTTAATTTTTCCTGATTTTTTGACTCCACCTAAACCGCCCCTTTCTGAAAAACTGACTGAGTCGAACAAAACATATCTCAATTCCTATTCTACCTTTGCCAGTCTTGTATCTTGAGATAGAGAATTTTGTTTAGGGTGTCAATATTTTAGAACAGCGTACTTCCCTGTGAAAACACTTCCCCCAAAAACCTACACAAAAAAAAAGAGAGCCTATTGAGCCCTCTTCATCCATTCATCTCCCGATATTCTTTTGGAGAAATTCCTTCTACATCACGAAACACCCGCGCAAATTGCTTTGGATTTTTGTAGCCTACCATCTCACTAATTTCCAGTATCTTAAAATCGGTCTCCTTCAGCAGCCGCTTTGCACTTTCTACCCTGACCATTTTTAAGTAGTCGACAAAGTTTTGTCCAATATACTCCTTGAACATATGGCTGAAATAGGAATAATTCAATGAAATGTAATTGGCAACTACAGCTAAATTCAAATCCTTATGGTAATTTTCCCTAATATATGCTATTGCCCGGTCCATGTACTTTTGCTCTGAATACACTGCTTTTACCTGTTTATTGTATTCATGGATTCTCATCAGTAAATCCTCGAGGGCATGGAGGTATTCGTGGAAGTTGTCAAAGTTATAGATATTATCTATCTTATTTAAAAGCTCGAAAGTTACTAGAGATTCTTCCCCCAGCCTCTTAAAAAAGCTTTTAAAAATCCTCTCATTGATTTCCTCGTTAAGGTCTTCAAGATAGCTAATGCTACTGTGAGCAATGACATCGAAGTCCATAACCTGTCTCAGGTTCGCTTTAATTTCCATTTCACGTTCTGTTCCTAGCATATTGGAAATTTTATTGATTAGATCCAATGGGAGAGAGGATACGTCCTGTTTCTCCTTTATATTTTCATATAAAATAATCTGTCGACGCGGATAAAGGAAATGATACTTGATCGCAGTGGCTGCCTGACCATATGTTTTTTTCAATTCTCTTATATCCTGCCCCTTTTCGCTAATTCCAATAGTGAAAATTGACTGTTTGTCCCTGCCAAGCTGTTCTTTCAGAATGGAGAATTGCTCAAAGTCTGCTGAAATGATCGTCACTCGGCCGTCTTTATCAAGAAATGGAATATTGTCACTGCTCGAATGGAGCAGCTGATTGATCTTATTAAGAAAATCCTCTCCCTCTACATCTCCATCCATCTGAATGATTCCCACATAGTATCCATCCGGATAAGATTGGATTTTCATTTTCTTATAAAGATCTTCCACAACCTCTTGTTGAATATTAGGGTTAAGCAAAATGTAATTCAATTGATTGGCGCGATACTCATCTAGGAGCTGGTAGGTCATTTTCTGGCTGTTTTCCAGTTCTTCTATAAGGGTATTCAAGGTTTTGAATAACTCCGCCCGGTTTACCGGCTTCAATAAGTAATCCTTTACCTTATGTTTGATCGCTTCCTTGGCATACGTGAAATCATCATATCCGCTGAGGATTACAATCGATGTTTCTATTTCTTTTTGTTGGAGCTCTTTGATTAATTGGATACCGTCCAGCCTTGGCATCTTAATATCTGTGATGACGATATTCGGTTTGTTTTCCAAAATGCCATCAAGGGCTTCCTGACCATCCGCAGCAATAAAGGTTTCAAAATCCGGATATTCTCGCTTTATCATCGCTTGTATACCCATTCGAATATTTTTCTCATCGTCAGCTATAAGAACTTTATACACTTCGGCTGCCCCCTCTCATGATTTTACAAGGCAATTTTACCGTCACCATCGTGAATTCGCCTTTCTCACTTGTAACAAACACTCCATACTCCGTTCCATAGTAAAGCTGGATTCTCTCATTTACATTGTGTATTCCTATGCCATTTCCACCTTTAGAGCTGAGATTTTGATTTCCCGCCCCTGTTTGAATGGATAAGTTAAGCAACTCACACTCTTCTTTTGTCATGCCCACACCATTATCGTTTATCTCAATGATGATATAATCCTCTGAACATCTCGCATTCACCTGCAGGATGCCTTCGTTTTTCTGGTGCTTGGGAATGATTCCATGTTTAATCGCGTTCTCCATAATTGGCTGCAGCGACATTTTCAGTACTTCATGATCATGCAGTTCATGAGGGACATCAATTTTCAAGGTTAGCAAACCATCCAAACGCAAATTCATGATATCCACATAGTTTTTTATATAATTCAGCTCTTCATCTAAAACTACAAAGTCATTCTTCCATTTAAGATTGTAACGCATCATTTCACCAAGGGAGGTCACAGCATCAGAAATAGCGTACTGCCCTTCTATTTCTGCCATCATCTTGATGTTTTCCAATGTGTTATAAAGAAAATGCGAATCAATTTGGGTTTTCAGAGCCTTTAGTTCTGTTTCTTTAGCAGTCGCCTGCTTGTTGACAGCTTCGGCTATCAATCCATTCATTTTACCAAGGAGACTTTTAAAATGAAATGCCAGCTCCGAAATCTCATCCTTTCCATCAATCTCAACATCAACAGAAAAGTCGCCTTGTTCTACCCGCTTCATTGAATCTTTCAATTTGTACATTTTCTTCAGTAGCAACGAAACCAGAACATAGGTTACAAAAGAAAGAATAATAACAAGAAAGATTATTCCGATAAAAATAACATTCCTCGTCTTGGAAGTTTCAGCATAAAGACCTTCAAGCGAAATAACATTCAGCAGATATGCATCCAGATCATCAATATAGGCAGTGATGACAAGATATGGAGTTTCATTGTTTTCAAATTGAAAACTGCCAGTACCTTCATGTTTTGATTTGTTGAATTTAAGTTTGAGATCTTCAGGGTCAATGCCCTCATCTTCAAAATAGGTGTGATAGAAATTCCTGATCATGTTGTTATCCTTATCAATGACCACATAGACCGAATCAGGGTCCTGCACCGTTCCGAACATCTTAGGGAAAAAGTTTTTCAAGAACATATTGATTTCTATGATGCCCAGGTGTTCATCCTTTGGATAATCCAGTTCCCGTAACAATGAAATTTTCGCTGTGTTTTGCGATGGCAGTCTCTCAAGGACATCATCTGTCTGCTGGTCAAACCACCACACCTCCATACCATTCCTGTTAATGACCTCTTCTCTCCACGGCTTTTGCATGATTCTTTCCTCTTTAAAAAGAATTGGCCACATTTCGGTTATATATGGATTGGTGGTATACAGGCGGATATTTTCAATTGCCGGGTTATTAGTCTGCAGCCTGGTTACATTCGATAGCTCATTCATTCTAAAGTCAATTAACTGATCAATATTAGCTTCGTTCCTACTTTTAATAAAGTCAATGAATTCGAAGTCAGAAACGACCATTTGAGCAGTCCGCCTCATCGTCTCTATATTATTCTTTATGTGGATTTTCTCGATTTCCAGAGCATTTTCGCTCTTGATGCTGATTTCGTCAATCGATCTGTCGTATACATTCCTGAAATATATAGAAGTAAAAATGATAATAGGAATGATGATAATAATGATATATAAGGCAATCAGCTTTTGTTGCATGGAAAGTCGCTCTAGCAAATTTGCGGCCTCTTTAATTTTTTTCAAATTCATTTGTTATCACTTCCATCATTTATCCACATATAAATTATAAACCTTAATTATGGTACATAATGTGGTAAAGGGTTTCAATATATTGAAATTTAGCAGGAAACTTACACTATTCAAAACAGGAATAGACTGCCCCTTCAAGAAATTTAATTCTCAAAGGAACAGTCTTTCCAAGTGTTATTTAATTTGCTGCATCAAGTTTCTCTTTGTTCTTTTCATAAATTTCTTGCTGATACTTTTCTACTTTTTCATAGCCGAATGAATCACGTTTCTTCAGGAATCCTTCAAAAATTTCATCGAATTCTTTTTCGGATTTTGCCAGAAGAAGCTTAGGCAGTGTTTTGCCCCATTCCTGTGCGATCTTGCTTGCTGCTACACCTTCTGCAGAAGTTCCAGTCGGGCTGATCCCATCAAATTCCGCATAGCTGACTGTTTTTCCTTTTGTCCAGTCTTCCATTTGCTTGAATGGTTCAGAAGCAGGAGGTGCCCATGCAAGGCTCATGTTTGTATCCATAAGCATCCAGTATTTGAAAGAAGCTCCATACTGCTGGTCAAATGCTGCGCGATCCTTATTTAATAAATCCAATATCTCAGGCTTGAATTCGGGCTTGCCGTTCACCATGTCATACGTTTCGCCTTCTTTACCCATGTAAAGATCCATCTGTCCTTCTTCACTGATCATGTAAGTCAAAAATTGAATAGCTCTTTCTTTGTCTTTTACATCTTTAGAAATCAATGTCACTGTCCAGCCTGAGATGCTGTCACCTGCTAACGCAGGGCCGTCTCCATTAGAGTTTGCTGGTCCGTCTACTGCAATATACACTGAATTTGGATCCTTCGCATACAATGCGTGCTGTTGTGCTGCAAGGTCACTGCGCTGGTAAAGCATTGCGAAGTATCGGCCCTGTGAGATTTTCTCTTCCATTTGCGGGCGTTTATCAATGAAGATATCCTTCGCAAGAAGTCCCTTGTCATTTGCTTCTCTGAAAGTCTTTAACCATGCAAGATACTCCGGATCCTGGCTGCGGTCATAAACCTTCCCATCTTTATCCATTGGAATATTAAGGAAATTTTGAAGATAGGCTTCAAGAGAAGTATTACCTACATCAGTAAACTCATTCAAACCGAACGGAATTAAAGGTGCACCGTTCACCTCAGGGAATTTCTTCTTAGCAGCTTCAAGAGCATTTAGGAATCCTTCAGGAGTGCTCATGTCAGGGCTGCCGATTGCTTCATACATATCCTTTCTCACAAGGAATGTCTGGTTTGATGGCTTAAGGTCTTTATATTTGTCAAAGTCTTTAGGCGAAGATGAAGCATTTGGGTATCCATACGTATTGCCATCTTCTTGTTTATACCATTCGATCTTTGCTCCATCTGCTACTTTATAAAAATATGGATCATATTGATCTGCAAGTTCATTTAATGGAAGGACTAGCTCACCTTCAATCATCTTCTTAACAGCATCTTCCCACCAGCCAATTGTGATGAAATCTGGAAGCTTGCCAGAAGCGATCATGGTGTTCATTTTCTCTGCTTCGTTTCCTGCTGGTGAGATGAAATTGACAGAAACACCCGTTTTATCCGTCACATACTTGGAAACAGCATCGTCGCCCCATTTATGTGCGAACCAGGAAAAGTTCACATACCAATCAAATGTAATTGGTTCCTTATTGGATTGCCAGCCTGGTGCATCAGCCGTCGCCTTTGGTTTGTCCGCGTCCTTTTTGTCGGAAGCGTTTTCATTTACCTTACCGGAACATCCTGAAAACAATGCTAAAACCAATGACAGAACAAGCAATAGTGCAAAGCCTTTGGATAAGAATTTTCTCCCCATTTTTGACCCTCTCTCTTTTGTGTGATTTTGTGTTATTTTGGGCCACATTATTAAATGTACACTGCTTTGAAAAAGCGGGAAAGGCTTTTTTTCTAATTTCTAGCCTTCCCCAAGAGGGGGTTCTCTCCATTAATTAAGCAGGGCATTCGATAATGAAGCCTGTTATTTAAATTTCTTCAGAGAAGAAAAATTTAAATCGAAGTTAATTAAATCAACCTTTTACTGATCCAATTAGCATTCCTTTTACAAAGTACTTTTGAAGGAATGGATAGACTAACATAATTGGAAGTGTTGTTACAACCATCGTTGCCAGTTTGATAGACTGTGATGTTACCGTCTTCGTAGCAATCGACCCTGATGCATTCGTCATCATTTGGTTTGAGCTTGACTCAGCTACAACCTTATATAAATAGGTCTGGATTGGCTGCAGGTCTGGATTATTTACAAAGATGACTCCAGCAAAATAATCATTCCACTGATATACTCCCTGGAACAATGCGATTGTTGCAATAACCGGCATTGAAAGTGGGATGATTACTTTAATAAAAATCATAAAGTCATTTGCCCCATCTAATTTCGCTGCTTCCTCCAGAGAAGTTGGCAATTCCCTGAAGAAGGATACAAAGATAATCAAATGGAAGAAGTTAAACATTGTTGGAATAATATACACTAGGAAGTTATCAAACAACCCAAGGTCCCTAATTAGTAGGAAGTAAGGAATCAATCCACCGCTGAAAAACATAGTGATGACACCAACAAGCATGTAGAAGTTTCTGCCATAAAGGTCTCGTCTTGATATAGCATAGGCCACCATCGCTGTAAAGAATACATGGGTGATTGTTCCGATTACCGTTTTGGCAATTGTTACGCCAAATGAAGTGACAATACCCGGTGTTTCAAAAACAGCCTTGTAGTTTTCTAAAGTAAATTCTCGCGGCCACCAGTAAATCCCGCCTCTCATCGCATCAATACCATCATTCAGTGAATTGACGATAACATACCAAATCGGGTAAATCGTAATCGCACAGATAAAAAGCATTATCATAATGTTAATGTTGTCGAAAATATATTCGCTCGTTGTTCGCCGGTTTCGTTTAAAAAGCTTAAACACAACCCCACCTCCTTAGAATAAAGATGTTCCACTGAGTTTTTTAGTAATCTTGTTAGCAGATAGTAGCAGGATGAAGGCAATGATTGCTTTCAGCAACCCAACTGCTGTTGCGTAAGAATAGCGGCCATTCTGTAGTCCCATCTGATAAACATATATGTCAACTACATTACTAGCGCTTTCATTCAACGAGTTTCGCAGAATTAAAATCTGATCAAAGTTTGAATTCAAGACACCGCTTACAGCAAGGATAAACAGAATTGTGATTGTTGGGCGAATGGACGGCAATGTGACATGCCACATTTTTTGGAAACGATTTGCCCCATCAATCGTTGACGATTCGTATAATTCTGGAGATACACCAGCAATTGCTGCAAGATAAATGATTGCTGACCATCCAAGTTCCTTCCATATATCCGAGAGAATGACGATTGCCCAGAAGTTATCAGGTTCTGCTAGGAAATTCGTACGTTCACTGATTAACCCCAAACCTAGCAAAATATCATTGATGACACCGATATCTGCCAGCCATGTAGTCAAAATCCCCCCAAGCACAACCCATGAGATAAAGTGTGGCAAATAAGAAATTGTTTGAACCGCTTTCTTAAACTTCATTGATGTTAGCTCATTAAGCATAAGTGCAAAAATGATTGGCAGCGGGAAACCGATGAGTAATTTAATCAAGCTGATTCCAAGAGTGTTTTTCAGGACAATCCAGAAATTCTCATCCTGTAGGAATTCCTTAAACTGCATCAATCCTACCCATGGTGCTTCTGAGATTGTTTTGATGATGCTAAACTCCTTAAAGGCGATGATCAACCCATACATTGGGATATAGTTAAAGATGAACATCCACACTACACCGAGAAGTGCCATTGTCTGCAAATACTTTTGAGAAATGATTGTCTTTTTAATTTTTTTGTATTTCTCTTTCTTTGTTGGCTTATCAATTATGGTGTCACTGACTTGTTGTTGTACAGGCTGTTGAATCTTGACTTCCATTTCTTCACCACCTTAGTTGCTTTGTACTTTCTATATCTTTATATTAAAAAATTGGACTAGCGTTTATAAGCCATATAATTTTGCTTATGGTACCAATTTTTTAGTTTTCGGGTTATCCAGAGAAATATTGATACTATAACAATGATATCGTTTTCATAAAAGGACGAAGGAGCTTAAGCAAGGTTATACGAAGACTATAAAGCTTTAGTGGGGTGTCGGGAATGAACAGATAAATTATTGTTGATATTTTCATATACAATACAGTTCTGTAATCAGTTTGAAAAAACGTAAAAAGACAACACCCAATTGGGTAGTTGCCTTTTTAAAATGAGTTGCTAATAACAGGTGACAGTGCACCAGCTAGTTGTATGTCACCCTGCCAAAATTCAAACGAATTGTTATTTAAAGTGTATCAATAAGCTTAAATAACTCAGTATTTAGAGGGATATCCCTCATATTGTGTCCATAGTGAACATACCTCAGTACTCCCTCTTTATCCACCAACATCTGTGCCGGCATTCTCCCTAGCCTAAACAGATTCACCTTCTGCCCATATAGGTTAAGCACTGAATGTTTTTCATCGGGAATTCCGTGAAACTTAAGACCATGCACTTCCCAGTAAGTTCTGAAGCTATTTGCATTTTCAGGTCCAATTGCGACGATTTCCGTATCCTTTTCTACAAATTTATTATAATCACGATGCAACTGCATCATATGCTTTCTGCAAAACGGTCATACAAACCCTCTATTTAGGACAATCAATACATTGCTTTTGCCCCTATAGTCAGAAAGCTTAAATGCATTCCACTTAAAATCATTCAACTCAAAATCTGGTGCTTGTTTGTTCACTTCTACACTAGCCATTTTATCATCATCCTCCCTTTACTTTTGATTCGTTTAAAAGATTAAAATACTGAGAATACAAACAAAAAACCTTAAACCATCGTAGGAATAAGGTTTTTCGGATTTTCCCAATATCCAAAATAGTTTTATCGGATTATTACGTTAATTAATGCTTATTTTCTTCTAACACATCAGCCGGACAACCCGGTTCATCATTTCCATTTTGAAATTTGACTTCTCAAATTTTTCGTATCTTTGTTTCCAGCGGATGTCTTTGAATGACTCCACACTAACCTTTCCTTTCAAAGTGTGAGGTTCTCTTTTTACCTTGATTAATCTATTAGAAATATTCTCCACCTTTATTGATAGTTCCTGCAAAACTTTATAATAAACTTATTGTTAAATAGGTGGGACGAGGAACCTGTCCCCCTGTCCCTATTAAAATAAGGGGAGATTTTTCCGTTAAATGCAGATTAGAGCTCGTTTTGGGGTAAATAGGGGGAGTTTTTCCCCCTATACAAAGCAAATTACCTGTTTTCACGTTTTTCGAGCCAAATAAGAGGAATTTCTCCCTCTATTTACGCTATTTTCAGTGCTATTTGCTATTTAAGGGGAATTTTCCCCCCTACTTATCAGATCGGTGCTTAACCTTAACCCCCAACCATCAATGACTTTCTACAGTTAATTGCTTGAGTGCAAAAAAAGGCCCAGTATGCATTTACTGGACCTAACTAACTTTTTATTGTAAAACAAGCTTTGTTACACACTCGACATGGCTTGTATGTGGAAACATATCGACTGGCTGGATATATTCAACCTTATATAATTTACCAAGAGTAGCAATGTCTTTTGCTAAGGTAGATGGATTGCATGATACATACACAAACGTTTTCGGCCTTACTTTTAAAACTGTATTGAGAAACTCAGCGTCACATCCTGTTCGCGGTGGATCAACGACGATGACATCGGGGCGCCAGCCTTCTTTTGCCCATTTAGGCATCCACTGTTCTGCTTTTCCTACCTCATATCTTGCGTGCTTGATGCCATGTCGGGCCGCATTTTTACGAGCGTCTTCAATCGATTCAGGGATAATATCCATTCCTCTTATCTCCCCGGCATTTCCTGCAAGCCACAACCCAATTGTTCCGACTCCACAATAGGCATCTACAATTTTTTCTTTCCCGCTTAGTTCTGCTGCAACTTTGACTTCATCGTATAGTTTTACTGTCTGCTCAGGATTTAATTGAAAAAATGTTCTCGCCGATAGTTCAAATTGCAAATCGCCTAACGTTTCCTGGATAAAATCATTTCCTTCCAATGTCTTGGTCTCGTCACCAAAGATGAGTGATGTCTTTTGACCATTCACATTTTGAACAATAGAAGTTACTTCAGGAAGACGTTTTTTAATTTCTTCGATAATCAGGTCTTTCTTAGGCAATTCCTTTTTACTTGTAATTAAAACGATTTGTAGCTCTCCAGATTGAACACCTGTACGAGCTACGATGGTACGCACCAAGCCCTTACCTGTTTTTTCGTTATAAACCGTCACCTTTAAATCTTGAAGGACTCCTTTAACCACTTCCGTCGCCTTGCTTGTTGCAGGATGCTGAACCGCACATTGTTCAATATTGATGATTTTATGTGAATTTATCCCATATAAACCAGCGAGGATTTTTCCAGATTGTTCTCCAACTTGAAACTGACTTTTATTTCGGTATCCCCATGGATTGTCCATGCCAATCGTATCCTTAATCAAAAGCTCACTAACTGGTAGCTTCGTATGACGCTCAAGTGATTGAATGATAATATCCCGTTTCTCTTTCAATTGTTGTGAGTAATGCAAATGCTGCAATTGACAGCCACCGCATTCCTCGTAGACAGGACAAACAGGCTTCACACGATGTTCAGAAGGCTTTCTGATTTTCTTAATCCGAGCTTCTGTGAACTTCGGATGAACCTTCGTAACTTCCGCAACGACTTCTTCACCAGGCAATGCTCCTGGAACAAAGACAACCTGCCGCTTAAAATAACCGACCCCTTCCCCATTAATGCCTAGACGCTTGATTGTCAGAGGGAAAGTTTGTTTAAGTTCCATCTGGACAGACTGCTCTTGTTTCCGGTTGGGACCTTTCTGCTGTTTAAAATTCTGTTTGTTATTTTGCTTGTTTTTAGGAAACTGGCTACTCTTTTTTCCTGATCTATTTTCAAAGGTTTTTTGTTCATTTTTCAACGTTTATTCACTCCATTTATTCTATGCTTCTCCACAAATAAAGCGAAGCATAGCTAAGGTACGGCTCCCAGGGCTTTTTAAGCTTTTCCATTTCTTCTGCCGTTGGTTTCTGCTCTAACTGATAGTACTGCTTCAAAGCATTTTGCAGTCCGATATCAGCCAGCGGGAATAAGTTCGGTTTCCCAAGACCAAACATTAAAAAGTTTTGAGCGGTCCACGGACCAACTCCTCGAATCTTCGTTAACTCAATTGCAATTTCCTCATCAGACATATGATTCATTTTATTAAAATTGAGCTTGTCAGAGGCGACTAACTCTGCAATCCCAATCACATACTCTGCTTTTCGACCACTAAACTGCAGTTCACGTAGCTGTTCGACCGTTAAGCTAGCAACCTTTTCGGGTGTTGGATAAAACCAGACTCCCTCAAGCTCGGTTCCAAATGTTTTTACGAACCGTTCGGTTAAGGTATGGGCAAAGGATAGGTTTAACTGTTGATGAATAATGCATTTTAACAAGCATGAAAACGGATCGAAATCAAGCACTAACGGTGTTCCATAATGCTGCTGAAACAAGGAGCTTAGCTCCGTATTCTGAAAATGTTCATGAACCGTTATTAGTTCAACGTTCCAGCCAAATATTTCTGAAAGACGATTCAACGACTCATCCTTCAAATCGGTGCCTTTTAAGATAAACTCCGGCTCCTGAAGACTTCCCACCCCTTTTACTTCTGTTACCAGCTGTCTCGAGTCAAGAATAATAGGCACCTTTACACTTTTATTTTTAACATCCACATAATGTAAGGGATCTAATTTTAACCTATCCAAGGCTAAATCAAAGTCGTACGGTCCTGAAATTGAAATGGTTTCTTGCCACATACAAAAATCCGCCCTTCGGGTAGATGGCGCTAATTTGGTGTGATCCCTCATAGATGTATTACTTTCTGCTTCCATCCTTATTTTCCCCGTATTATAGCATGTTTAGGCGAACTCTTTCTAAAAATTAACCTGAGCAACAAAAAGCCCGAACCATCTAACTAGTTCGGACTCTGAGCTTTAGAAATTTCTCTTAAGAAATGTGACTCTGACTATTTCTTGTGCAGCATAGGGTGATCCAATTCCTTATCAGCAAAAAGGTCATCTAAGCTTTTAAAGGTATAGCCATCCTTTTTCAAGTCTTTTATCACTTTTTCAAGGGCATCTGCATTATCCTTTGAGACAGTATGCAGCAATAATATTGCTCCAGGATGAATTTGTCTCATGATGTTGTTATAGGAATATTCCCATCCCTTTTGTTGATCTCTATTCCAGTCTACAAAAGCTAAGGACCAAAACACATGAGTATAGCCAGCATCTTTGGCCAGCTTCATGGTCCGTTCACTAAAAACTCCCCGCGGGGGCCTTAAATACGACATATGCTTCTGACCTGTTAGCTCATAGGTTAATGCTTGTACTTTTTCTAACTCCCTTTTGACTCGTGCATCATCAACTTGTGTTAAATCCGGATGATAGTAGGAATGATTCCCGACAATATGTCCCTCTTCAACCATCCTGATTACTTGGTCTTCTGCACTTTCTAAATAATGACCAGTAACAAAAAACGTAGCGGGTACCTTTTCCTTTTTCAAAACATCTAGAATCTGATTGGTGTACCCATTTTCATAGCCATTATCAAACGTTAAGTAAATTTCTTTCTTGTTTGGGTCCCCTTTATAGACCGCTCCATACCTTTCTATAAGCTTTTCGCGTTCCTTCCCAGCATCTGCTGGCCTACCTTCCTGCCCCTTCTTAAATCCCCAATTTATTGGGGTGTTTGGTACCTCTGCCTGAACAAGCGGACTTGCAATGAAAAACAGAACTCCTAATGCCAGAACTAGTTGAATAAATTTTTTCATTCTGCCCCTCCAAAGATGTTTTTCTTATTGTTTGTTGAAAGGTAAAAATTAAACAAAAAAGCAGTGCGAATTCGTTCGCACTGCCTCTTCCACTTTTTACAATTTTATTTAAAAACAGGCTCTTTAAATTGAGTAAGCTTCTCTAATGAAGACTTCTCTACATCTTCGTGAAGACTGTTCCCATGTGAATCCATTGTCACAACAGCCGTAAATCCTTCTACTTGTAAGTGCCACATTGCTTCAGGAATACCGAAGTTCATTAAATCAACACCATCCACACTCTTTACACACTCAGCATAATACTGAGCAGCTCCACCGATAGCGTTTAAATATACGCCACCATGTTCTTTTAGAGCGGCAAGAGTTTTCTGCCCCATTCCACCTTTACCAATGACAGCTCGGATGCCAAACTTTTTCATAATATCGCCCTGATAAGGCTCTTCACGAATACTAGTTGTTGGACCTGCAGCTTTTACATGCCAGTTCCCGTCCTCATCCTTCAACATAACCGGACCACAGTGGTAAATAACCTGGCCATTTAAATCAACTGGTGCATCATTATCCATTAAATACTTGTGGATAGCATCACGGCCCGTATACATTCTGCCGGTAAGTTTGACAACATCGCCAACTTTTAACTGACGAATCTGTTCTTCCATAATTGGAGCCGTTAACGTAATTGCATCTTGGTTTGAAGAAGACCCCGCCGCTTCAACCGATGCAGCAATTTCAACCTCTGCATGTTTTTTCTCTTGCTCAGCGAAGTCGATATTCTCGCCTTCTTGATAGAACCATTCCTTGATTTCACCAGTTTCTGGGTTAACATTGACACCTAGACGACGGAACGCCCAGCAGTTATAAGCAACCGAAACAAAGAAGCTTGCAGGAATACGGTTCATCACGCCCACCTTACAACCTAATAATGTCGTTTCTCCACCAAAGCCCATTGTCCCAATACCAAGCTTATTTGCATTTGCCATCACATACTCTTCTAGTTTGCGGAGGTCTTCGTTTGGATTGACATCATCATTGGAACGGAATAATTGTTCCTTAGCCAAGTCATATCCAGAAGAACGGTCTCCCCCAATCCCAACACCGATAAACCCAGCGCTACAGCCTTGTCCCTGGGCTTGATAAACTGAGTGCATGATACATTTGCGGATTCCATCAAGATCACGACCTGCTCGGCCAAGACCTTCAAGCTCACATGGTAAGCTGTACTGGATATTTTTATTTTCACAACCGCCACCTTTTAAAATTAAGCGGGCATCAATATAGTCTTTTTCCCATTGTTCAAACTTAATAACCGGTGTACCGCCCCCAAGATTGTCCCCGCTATTATCCCCTGTTAGCGAGTCAACCGAATTTGGACGTAGTTTTCCGTCTTTTGTAGCCAAAGCGATCGCTTCATAAATCGCTTTTTTCATCTCTAGCTGGTTTGCACCAACTGGAACCTTAATTTTAAATGTCGGAAGTCCTGTATCTTGGCAAATAGGTGAAACGTTATCATCAGCCATTTTAATATTATTGGTAATCGTTGCAAGGCTCATCGCAGAACGTGTTCCAGCACTTTCTTGTTCCTTTGCAATTTTGATTGCTCTACGAACATCCTTTGGCAATTTAGTGGAAGTTTCTACAATCAACTTGTACATACTTTCTTGAAACTTTTCGATATTCATTGTCTAACCCCTCTCCTCTTAATTCCCTCTGTTCATGTTTATTTTTCGAATTTTCTTTTACAATACCGCTTTCATTATACTCCTATAAATGGTCTTTTTAAAGTTAAAAGTCCGGTTCTTATTCAGTGAATTGCTTGGTAAAAAAGGGAAGCGGATACGAAATTTGACGTCCTTGGACTACCTTGTTCATAAAAAAAAGAGACCCTATTTAGGCCTCTTTTACAGATCACGGTTTTTGAACTCGCGGCATTTTGCATCCATTTCTTCAACAATGGCTATCATGCGATCGATATCCTCTAAATCCGCCTCTTCCGGGTCAATTGCCTCTAACAAATCCATAAAGGCATTTAAACGATGTTTCAAAAATACAACTTGAGTTCCAGAGTCTTTAATCGGGCTTCCCAAACTACTCTCTCCTTTCACTATCCGTTCTCATCCTACCGAATATATGGACTTTGTGCAATCTTAATCAAACGTTTGATTAAAGAAGTTTCTTACTTGGTCGGGTCCAATGCGAGTGCTGTCTTAAATTAAGAATCACCAACAATTAAGCAGAAAAAAAGAACAGGCACTTACCTGCTCTTTGATATTGACTATTTTAGCAAGTTTTTCAGTGAGCTATTCAGAATTAAGCCTATTATTTGTTAACCATTTTCTGAATATGACTTTTTATCTCGGGCGTTCACTTGCAACGAACCCAAATGATACATGGTCCTGAATTGGAATCCAAGCACCAATTCCTTGTGAAGTTACGTTCTTGACAACGATTAATTTCTTATTTCCTTTTAACATGAGGTAAACTTCCCCAAAGGTTACCTTCCCTTTTTCATTGATGGCTGGTGCATAGCCATACAGATAACCGAGGCGCTTTGGTTGGATATTATAGATCTGATCTTTTTTTGTTCCTGCGCCAACAATGGTTTCAAAGGCCAGTGGCAGACCGGTTTTCTTTGCAGCCGTTAACATCATCATTTTTTGAACATCTTCTGCATTTTTAATTTTGGCTGTGAGTCCGCCCTTCACAGTCTTTTGCTGCTCTTGGACATAATGAATTTGATAAGGGCTCTTTCCACCCCGGTTGTCATAGTAATTGGTATTGATTTTTTGGTATTCCCAATTTGGCGAGGTTTCTGTTGATTCATAGTTAAGCGGCCACTCCCCAAGATAAACGATTGCCCTGTATCCAAGTGCAAAAGGTGTGCTATTAATCGTAGTTTCATTAAGCATCCGAATAAGATCTGGGTTTTCAATTTTTACCTTAGAAGTAGCGATAAGATCCTTTGTTAAATCACTTGGTTGTAACAATGGCAAATCCTCAGTTGGGTTAGGATACGTGTTTTCCTTTGTAATGTTCATTACTGAACCGGGAATCGTATACTTTGCTTTCTCTTCCTGCTTCGCAGGTGCAGCTTTTTTCTCCCCTTTTTCCGCTGGCTTTTCAGCAGAAACAGGGGTAAAAGAGGATAATAGGAAAACCATACTTAGAAGAATGAGTAAGTTTTTTTTCATGGTGTTGGACTCCTTTCAAAACGACAAAGTTCTGCATTTGTTTGTAGTTTTTTCGTAGTCCTCATATATTATCCACGCTTTTAAAAATTATCTTTGAACGGCTGTAAGCCGATTAAACAAACCATCAAACCTAGGCGAAAAAAGTTGTATTAACGGCCCTACAGCAAATGTTACCAGTAGTGTTCCTATTCCAATCGGTCCACCAAAGATAAAAGCGAGGATTAGTGCAGTAATTTCTCCAACTGTCTTTGCCACCATAAAACTAAAACCAAACCTTTTCCGCAAGGCCAACATCAAGTTATCGATGGGACTTAATGGGAATTTTGCCTGCATATAGATTGATATCCCAATTCCCATTGCGAGTAATCCCGCTAATAGAATGATCATTTTACTAAGAAATTCGTTCAATACGAGATCATCAAAAATTTGCAACAGCCAGAAGTCAATAAAAACCCCTGTAATGAAAAGGGTTATCACTGCTCCAATATCTGGTCTAGTCTGTAATAAGAACGCATTAAGGATAATTAAAAAAATCCCCACAAGAATAACCCATGTACCTGGTGTAAACCCAATTGTTTCAGATAGCCCTACATTTAAAGCATCCCAAGCACCTGAGCCTAAACCCGATACAATCGCCAAGCTTATACCGAAAGATAGACTAAGCAACCCGATAAGAAAAAATAGTATGCGATAAAATAATTTCATTCCTTCTTCTCCTTACATCTCTTCGTTGTTTAAAAATAAGTGATTGCCAAATTTAATGTGCAAATTGATTCAATCTTACAGTTCCCTTACATGAATTTCTTCATGAATTAATTAACGTATTGCCTTGTCAGACACTTGAGTATACTACTTTTATCGTTATGAAAACCAGTGAATTTTTTTATTATTATTCCTTCAATAGATAGGGATATTTCTAATCCCTCATGTTCTGTATCCATCTTCTATATTTTGGAACCGTTTCTCTTGCCGAAAAAATCCCACTCGGTTACCATCAAAGCATAAAGAAAATAGGAGATTATTCATGAATAAGAACACCACGTTTCGCTTTTGGATTTTAGTTAGCATCGTTGCTATTTCGGGATTTTCACAAGGAATGCTTCTTCCCCTCATAGCGATTATTTTTGAACAGGATGGAGTTTCCTCATCACTGAATGGCTTACATGCAACTGGTTTGTATATCGGTGTCTTATTAGCATCCCCATTCATGGAGGGCCCTTTAAGAAAATTCGGCTACAAGCCCATTATTCTGGTAGGAGGACTCTTGGTTGTAAGCTCGCTTGCGTTTTTTCCACTTTGGAAATCCTTTTGGTTTTGGTTTTTACTAAGGCTCTTAATAGGCATTGGCGACCAATTGCTTCACTTTGGGACCCAAACCTGGATTACATCGTCTTCTCCTAAGGAAAAACTAGGCCGTAATATTGCTCTTTACGGACTATTTTTTGGAATTGGTTTTACTGTAGGGCCAATGATGACTAGGCTTCTGGAAGTAAATGAAACGCTTCCGTTTATCATTTCCTGTAGTATCAGTTTAGTAGCTTGGGCATTTGTATGGTTTTTGAAAAATGAGTTTCCTGAAACGGACACAGGAGGTACTTCCTTTTTTGGTACGATGAAAAGATTTGGGAGGGTTTTTAAATATGCTTGGGTTGCTTTCTTACCCCCGTTTGGATACGGCTTTCTTGAGGCTTCGCTCAACGGAAACTTCCCTGTCTATGCTTTAAGAAGTGGAATAGAGATTGGAGCAGTATCAATTATCCTCCCTGCATTTGCAGCAGGCAGCATCGTGTTTCAATTGCCATTAGGCATGCTTAGTGATCGTTTTGGTCGGAAAAACATCCTTCTTATCGTTATGTTATCTGGATTCATTTGTTTTACTGTAGCAGGGTTTCTACAAGGGTCTGTGACTGGACTATTTCTTTGTTTCTTTATTGCGGGTATGCTCGTAGGCTCCACTTATTCCCTTGGAATCAGTTTCATGGCCGATTTATTACCAAAACAACTGTTGCCTGCAGGTAATTTGATGGTTTCCATCTTCTTTTCATTTGGAAGCATAAGCGGTCCTTATATCGGTGGCCTCGCAATCGAACACTTAAAAGGAGCAAGCTTTTTCTATGTTATCAGCGGCATGTTACTATTGATCTTTTTCGCGTTATTAATTTTCCGAAGAGCAGGTTCTTATCAGGAAAAACTACATTCTGTGTAAAAAAGCGATTCTATGTTGTAAATAATTGGAATGAAAGAGGAGCCAACGAATATATATTACAAAGGCAAAGTAAAAACAAAGCCTTGAATGACCTTCACTGAATTGGCCTTTTTTTTGCTGTCATCATTTTGATGACAGCTTTTGTGTTTTAAAGGGGAGAGTATGGTCGTTTCGCTACATGATGGCTTTCTAATTTACTGTTTGCTGCTTTTTTGACTTCGCACAGGCAAATAGGGGTACTATATTTTACCGTTCTCCGCTTTCCTGACCTCGTTCGGGCAATTAGGCCCCTTAATCTACCGTTCATCTCTATTCTAACCTCGATCGGGCAATTAAAAAGAATGCCCACCATAGTAGACATCCTTAGAAGTTTTAGCAAACCTTGGTTTGTTCTTTGAAATACGCATTGATTTCGCCACCTAAAATGATGATGAAAGCAGCTAAGTACAACCAAATTAAGAGAACAATGACCCCGCCAATTTGGCCGTAAATGACCGTATACTGACCAAAATTACTAACATAAAAGGAAAATCCCCAAGATACGACTACCCAGCCAATTGTTGAGACAATCGCTCCTGGTAGGGCATTTCTACATTTCATTTTTACATTTGGGGCAATCCAATACAGACCGGTAAATACGATCAGTAGGACGAAAAAGGAGATTAACCAGCGGAGCGCTTCCCAAACCGAAAGAAATTCGCTTCTTAAACCAAACTGAGAAAATAAAAACTCTCCAATTTCTTTGCCGAACACAGGTAGCAGCAAGGCCACGATAAACACGAAAATCATCCCCAATGTGAGGAACATCGATTTAAACCGGACCATTATAGACCGCGCTTGCTCTACCCGATATGCTTTATTAAACGCTCTAACAATGGCATTGATTCCATTTGATGCCGACCAAAGAGTAGCAAGAATACTAAAGGAAAGAATGGTATTATTCTTATTTAACACTTCTTCAACACTGGTATTAATGATTCCTGCTTGTTCTACGGGTGTGTGATCTTGGATGAAAGCAATAATATCGTGATGCGTTATTGGTAGATATGGTAAAAGAGAAACAAGGAAAATCAATAGCGGAAACAGACTCAGCAATAAAAAGTATGCTAATTGTGCAGCTAAGGCTGGGACATCATCTTCATAAATCCTGTGCCAAATTCTCCTAAAAAAAGAAACATCGACCATTCTTACACCTTCCCTTTTATAGACTGATGCCTACACTCCCTCTCAGATGTCCCCATGTAATATTCCCTTTATCCCAAAGATATTCTGTACTAGGACAAAATATCACCAAATCCTCCCTCTACACCTTAGCCTTTTCGGTTGTTAAATGGCTAAACGCTTCCTTTGATTCTTGAACCATTTCAGCCACCTGTGGTGGAACATCCTTAATTTCCTCAACCTTTTCTGTAATAAATGCAACATCTTCCGTTACTTGTTCCACAGTAGATCTCACTTTATTTACCGTATCCTGTACCTCTTCAATAAATTCATTAGGATGTTTTGCAATGTATGTAACCGTACTGGAAGCCTTTTTAAAATCCCCCTTAACTCCCTGTCTTGTTTCTCGGTCCAATAAGCTGATTGCCCCTCCTGCAAGAGCACCAAACACCATTCCAAGCCAGAATTTTCTAGAACTCGCCATGATCTCACCCTTTCTTATTAAGCTCTGTACAAACAAATATTCTTCCAACTTAATCATTTTATAGCTTATGTACTACCTTTATATATCTCAATAAGGCCTGACAACCTGCCGTTACAAGGTCATAGGTTTCATCAAAGTTTCCAGTAAAATATGGATCTGGGACATCTTCTTTAGTCTCTTGATCCACAAAGTCCATCAGCCTTTTCACAACCGTTTGATTCTTTGTCGTTGCTAGCTTATTAAGGTTCTCTATATTGGTAGCATCCATACCAATAATATAATGGAACTCATTAAAATCAGCTATCGAAACTTGTCTAGCCTTTAGCCCTTCTGAGTCGACTCCATATTTTGCAAGTACATTCCTTGTCCCTTCATGAGGAGGTTTGCCAACATGCCAGTCACCCGTTCCGGCTGAATCGACGACAATCTTCCCTTCCAGTCCTTCCCTTTTTACCATTTCACGAAACATTGCCTCGGCCATTGGAGAACGACAAATATTGCCGAGACACACAAATAATACTTTTATCATTACGAACTCCTCCTCCACTTCATTTTCTTGAATTTCATCCCTTGTTGCAAGTCTAGTGTCCTTATATTTTCCTTTTTCAAGTGTAAAATAACATAGAGACCGTTCATTCATTAGAAAACAGTTTAAATTCAATTGACTTTTATGATGGAAAATGGAAAGATGTTGGTACAAAGTGTTCGGTGGGAGGATGAGAAAAGTGGATTTATCGGTAAAATCAGTTGAAAATGTTGAATATATGATTGAAAAAATTAAAGAAAAGTTAAATGTGGTCAACGCAGGTGCCATTAAGCCTACCCATTTTGATGAAGAAATGTACGAAGAGCTTCGAGATATTTATGAAATGATCATGAAAAAAGGCTCCTTCAGTATTAATGAAATGCAAGCGATTGTCGAAGAACTAGGCAACTTACGGAAGCAATAAATAGAAAAGCGGAAGCGCCTTGATTAGGCCCGACAGGCATAAGACGCACCTGGATAGAAGGCGTTCTTTGCCTTCAATTCAGGGGTGGCTTATGACCCGAGGGGCTAGGCGCTGGAGCTGGACAAGTAGAAAAGCGGAAGCGCCCTGTTCAGCGGCGTATGGCCTGGAGCGCTCCAACTGAGATAAAGGAAACACGAAGAGGCGGAGGCGATTCGATGTTGACTTATCGTAGGGGGGAGAGCGAAGGACACTAGCCGCTAGGGCGCTGGAGCTGGACAAATAGAAAAGCGCAAGCGCCCTGTTCAGAGGCGTATGGCCTCCTCGAAAAAACTACCGCCTTTTCTTCGCGGGGTGCATGCTGCATAAGTTATTCTTATCTTTTATAACAAAAAAACCAGCTGCTTGGTAACAGCTGGTTTTTGTTTTCGCTATAGGTAAGCTACTCTTCTAATCTTGTTCGGTCAAGATAATAGGACCGTTTTTCGTAATAGCAATCGTATGTTCATACTGTGCGGAAAGCTTATTATCTATGGTACGAGCCGTCCAACCATTGGAATCCATTTTCGTTCTCCACTCACCAAGGTTGACCATTGGTTCAATCGTAAATACCATACCTTCTTTTAAGCGAGCACCTTTACCAGGAAGCCCAAAATGAGGAATATCAGGTTTTTCGTGAATGGACGCTCCAATTCCATGACCGATAAATTCCCGTACAACAGACATTCCTTCCCCTTCTACTAGAGTCTGAATCGCGTGTCCAATATCACCAACTCTGTTCCCCGGCACACATTGTGCAATTCCGCGATATAAAGCCTCTTTCGTCACTTTAAGAAGGTTCTCCGCCTCCTCACTAACATTTCCAACTGAATAGGACCAAGCAGAATCGGCAAGGGCACCATTAAGATTTACAACCATATCAATGGTAACGATATCCCCCTCTTTTAGGGGCTCTTTTCGTGGAAAACCGTGGCAAACCTCATCGTTAATACTTGCACATGTTGCATATTGATATCCACGGTACCCCTTTTGTTCAGGCTTCGCACCATGTTTAGCAAGATACCCTTCAACAAATTCATCAATTTCCCAAGTGGTTATTCCAGGTTTCAGCAGTTTTGCAATTTCTTTATGGATAGCAGCAAGTAGTTTCCCAGCTTCCTGCATTTTTTCAATTTCTCGTGCTGACTTTAAAACAATCATCCCTTCATCTCCCTGAAAAAAACATTAGCTATCTTCTATATTAGCTTATACAATGGCCAGTGTAAAAAATACTTTATTAGGCTTAGATATACGTTATTTAGGCTCAAGTATAGTTATTCGACTGAATTGTTGAATTAATGTAACTTTTAGCACACTCGCAAAATGGAAACAATTATATAATGACAAAGAACTATTTTGTTCTATAGATGTTCTTGATATGGAACTTGAGAGTTTGTTTTGTTATGATAAATGAAGAAGATGATGATAAGGTGTGTGAAACAATGATAGGTGAACGAGTAAAGAAATTACGTCAAGAACGAAAAATGTCCTTATCGGAACTTGCCGAACAAGCAGGTGTTGCCAAATCTTATTTAAGCTCGCTTGAAAGAAACCTCCAAACCAACCCGTCGATACAGTTTTTAGAAAAAATTGCATCGGTTCTTAATATTTCTATAGATCGTCTAATCCATGATGAGCCGAATAACCAAACTGTAGATTCAGACTGGGTAGAACTTGTACGTGAGGCAATGGATTCAGGAATCTCAAAAGAGCAATTTAAAGAGTTCCTTGAATTCAATAAATGGAGGTCAAAACAAGAAAAATAGAATAGCTATATCAGAAAATAGGATGAACAAGACAAACCTCTAAGGAAAGCTTGTTCATCCTTTTTATGAGTCAAAAAAAACCCTAGTTAGGGCTAAATCAATTTATGTATATCTTAAGTCCTATTTATCTAGAACTAAATGTTGTGTACTCCCATTGGCTAAGAAACTGCGAATTTCTTCTTTCTCTAAACCTAAATCTAATGCTTCTTTAATAAGTTGTATCCATTCGATGTCAAGTTCCCCATAATTATCTGTTTCCATTACACCATTCTCCCCCTAAAATACGAATTCGTATTCCAGGCAATCCGGCTACCCTAGAATTTTTCAAACCCCTTAGGCCCGTGACTTTGCGCCCTTGTTTTTCAACAAGTTTGCCTTTTTCTGTTACAACTTTCCTATTTCTTGCTCCCTATATTCTCATTTTATCTGTTCTTTTTAACGGATGGTGTAGAAAATTGTCATTTTTTTCAAATGTTAATTGTAAAAATTAATTCAAAAAAGGACAACTTTTCATCATATTAGCAAGTTTTTGTTGGGAATTATAGGAATAAGACAAGAATGCCATCGGTAATTGTAAAACATTGTCATTATTTTTATTATAAGCTACCCCCATAAAAATATCCATATAATAGGCAAATAAAAAAGTTCAGTTTTTCGGAAGTGTTCCTAAAAAAGAACAACAAAACCTACTAACGCGATTTATTATATTTAAATCTTTTGATTTGTTCGTTATAATGAATTATATATTGTTTTTCTAAGGAGATAGGTAAATGCGCGTAGGGGAAAGAATAAAAAAACTTAGAATTCAAAAAAAATACTCCATTACTGAGTTATCCAATAAAGCCCAAGTTTCAAAATCCTACTTAAGCTATATCGAGAGAGGTATTCAGGAAAATCCATCTTTACATGTCTTATCTCGATTGGCCAAAACACTTGAAGTCTCCCTAGAGGATTTAACAGGACACCCCCTTAACGAACACGGTGAAGATTCCCTCCCACCAATTGACCCAGAATGGTTAGAGATGATAGATGAGGCAATTCAAAATGGAGTAAGCAAGGAAGATTTCGCTTTTTATATTGATTTTATGAAATATAAGAAAAATACTACCTAGTAGATCAACGCTCCTTACAGACATATCGTTTATTAAAATTTCATTTGTAAAATAAGCCACTTTATAAAATGGCTTATTTTTACCCCTTAATAATTTACTGAATATTTAAAATAGTCTTTGAATTTATCTTTTAGGTGAATTATAATGTTAATACAATGTTTTTAGTGTTTTCTAAAGGAGGCCATAACCTTGACCGTCATCCACATCTTAAACTTTGTTATTCCCATTACCTGTATTGCCCTAATTGGGCTCGCTCTAGATAAAATGTGTAAACCTGTAAAACAGAAAGAAGAAGGTAGAGAATAAGATAACCCTGCTTTCCCAGCAGGGTTATTCGTTATTTTTTACTTAACAACTTTTGTTCTATTTTATGTTCATAGTTCTTAAAGAAAGCAGAGTTCGTCTTTACCCCACGTTGAGAAATCATTTTATTGTACTCAAAGAGTTTCTGGCTTAACTGGTTTTTAAGCTGATTGAGTTCAGTGTCATCCTGACATTTTTTTATCAAATCTTCTATGGTCAAAACCTCTTGGCGCAATACACTTTCTTCTGGAGAATATCCTGCATTTTTCATCATTCGATAAGCCATTCGCAATTCCTGTGGAACAGCAGATAGGTCATCCGACTTTAAGGGTTTTCCGAAACCAGGCATCCTAGAAAATGCCCCATCCTCATACGCCTTCTTTATTCGATCCTCGGAGACAATGGTAGAAAAGTCCATCTCTTCACTCCCTAGATTCAAACTTTTATACACCCATTATAGTCTAAACTGACCGAAAGCTCTAGATAGTACTTATCAAAGCATCCAATTTGCAGGCACAGCTTGCCCCGTCTCTTTATTAGATTGTAATGCTTGTAAAAGCCGAAAATGCTCTGGTATATTTCGACCGATTGCTTTTGGATAAATCATCTTCGCATGAATAATTTGGTCAGGGCTGATGAAAAAAGAAGCCCGATATGCAGCTCCTAATGTGGGGTCGAGAACTCGATAGGACTCACTAATTTCATGTGTCCGGTCACTAACAAGTGGAAATGCAAGTTCCTTGATAGCTGGTGTTATTTGTTTAAACACGTGATGAGAATGGACACTATCGGTACTAATGGCTAATACTTCTGCACCGATACTTTTTATATTGGGATAAATGGCAGCGACCGCCGCCAATTCAGTCATTCAAACAGCTGTAAAATCACTAGGATAAAAAAACAGCAGCAACCACTTCCCTTTGAACTCTTCCAAGCGAATCCTGCGGATTTCACTCCCATCCACCGCATCCGCAGAAAACAATGGCGCACTATCATCTCTAGTCGCATAGAATTCTGTATGCTTGGCTGATTTTACATAAAGATCTTCATTCACGCTATCTCTCCTCTCGGTACATAAGGTTATGGTCAATACTTTCTGCAATATAGGGGACCCCTAGTTTCACCTCTCTACCTTACGTAGAGGGATTACTTATCTTGCTTTTACTATAGGTATGCTCGTTTAGTTGTTAACTTGCATTATCACTGAAAGCTTTCATAATCAGTCCTCATATGGGAAAACTACCTTGGAAAAAGAAAGGAGGTAAAACGATGGGCAGAGGCAAAGGCTTTGAACATAAAAAGAAAGGTCATCCCGGTGACTTCCCTAAAGAGACACTCGTTGAGAGGCATACAACTGAGGCTCAGGAGGACGAAGAATTATTAGTCGTTCAAGAGGCTTTCAAAAACCGAATTGAGGATGAAGAAGCCTAATATTTAGATGGCGCCTTGATTGTTCGTGCCGAAATAAATTGGGACGTCTATGCGTTTAGATATGGGGTGACCAACCATGGTCACCCTATTGTTTTGAAAAACTGGGTAAGGGATAATCCCTCTCCAACCACTGTATTCCCTACCTTTTTGAAGCCTAATTTCTCATAAAGGTTTATTGCCGGTATATTGGCCGAACCTGTTGAGACGGTCAGTTCATGAACACCGGTTTCGTTTTCTTCTAAATGCGCGAGAAGATGTCTTGCAATTCCCTTTCGAAAGTGGTTTGGATGAACCATCATTCTGTGGATATCTACAAGCTTACTATCACGCTTATACGATAAAACAGCAACTATCTCTCTTCTTTCATAACAACCCAGAAAGGTTTCCCCACTTGTCATTAACTCTTGAAGTGATTCCATCAAAGGAGGAATCTCATGACTCCCAATAATTTCTGCCTCCACCCGATAAGAATTTTTTTGCAAAGCGAAAACCTGACTAGCGATTTTAGCATCCGTTATATCTAACTTCCTTATCTGTTCTCCATATCCGTTACTTCTCAATTTTCCGCCCCCTCCACGTAAAGGTGCCCGACCCCCACCGCTTTGCAGCGTTAACAGCCTGGGGGTCAGGTACTAGTTAGTCACCTTAGTATTTTTGGATAAAGATTTCTTTCCCTGGTACATATTCGGCATAGCTTATGTCTTCTGGGCTTCGAACTCCTTTTTGCTTTAACTCTTTGTAAAGCCATTCTTCATCGACCCCAGCAGCTTGAAGATTTTGATTTAATACTTCCCCATCACTCACTATTGTAAATGGTATCGCTCTTTTTTCACCTTTTATTTTTAAATCGCTTAGCGTTGGTTGATCCGCTTCAGTTTTTCTAAGCACACTAATTCCCCCATTGTTTTCGAGAATAGCAAATTCCACCTCTTGTAGGGAAAAAACCCCTTTATCTCTTAGGAGTTGCTGAAGCTGGTCAATATCTATATGATTCTGCTTCATTTGCTTCCAATCTAGCTTCCCTTTATGGATGACAATGGACGCTCGACCCTCTAAAAGGTAACGTAGTTTTCTTGACTTTTGTGTTAAAAACTCGGTTACGTAAATTAGAATCCCCCAGATACCAATGGAGAAAACGATAATACTAAAGCCTGTTTCGTTATCATAAATTGCATTTCCTACTAATTCTCCTAATACGAGAGCAGAGATGAAGTCAAACGGTGAAATTTGGCTTATCTGGCTCTTTCCTAATAAACGAACGATAATAAAAAGGACAATATATCCTCCTACTATCTCAAAGAAAATCGTCCCGTACAACTCAATACCTCCACCAATATCGTATTTTGTCATTATCGGTATTGACATCCTTCCGTAAATCTAAAACTATGTCATGATTTGTTTCCCTATCATGACATATTAAGACGAAATTAAAACGGAGCAAACGCACCGAATTGTCACATTATTCTGTCTTTCAAACAAATCTAACCAAATAACTCTCATTTTTTTATAAAAATGAGTTTACTTTAAAAATTATCGGGTAAAGAGAGTGGTGTGCATACCAATAATTACCTCAAATGGATTATTTACATCTAGTTATTTGAACTTCAATCTTTTCTTTTTTGACATAAAACAACAAAGTGAATCATAAAGTTAATTCAGGTGAAATCGTTCGAAATTCCCCTAAATTTGCAAGATGAGTCTATTAAGTAGAAAAGGATACGAGGTGATTAAGATGCAGGAAGAAACATATAAGAATCTTGTGGAACACTCACCAGATGCAGTGATTATCATCAGGTCTGGAGTTATTTTATATGTCAATGATACTGGAGTAGAACTTCTA
Organism: Mesobacillus maritimus; assembly: GCF_044803185.1. Lineage (GTDB taxonomy): Bacteria > Bacillota > Bacilli > Bacillales > Cytobacillaceae > Mesobacillus_B > Mesobacillus_B maritimus_B. The sequence goes on along the minus strand of NZ_CP085225.1, from coordinate 389,969 downwards.
GGTGCCATGTCGAAAGGTGAATTAGTAGGTAAAGGTTTCTATGACTTTCTTACCTCTGGATATTTTGAGTCTTTCCACAAATATCTAACAGAGATTCATAACGGGTCCCCTAAAGGATTTACCAATCAAAAGCTCTTTCGATTAGATGGATCTAGCTTTGAGGCTGAACTAAAAGGCATCCAAACGACCTTTGAAAACAAACCGGCCATCCATTTAATACTTAGGGATATTGAAAAAAGGAAAAAGACGGAGAAGTTTCTTTTACAATCTGAAAAGTTATTAATTGCAGGACAGCTTGCAGCAGGGATTGCACATGAAGTCAGAAATCCATTAACAGCTATAAAAGGCTTCCTCCAACTACTCGAACATAATTTTAAAGATGATAAAACCTATTTTGAAATTATCTGTTCTGAGATCAATCGAATTGAAACCATTCTGTCTGAACTATTAACACTAGCCAAGCCTAAGAACATGGAGTACAAACAAAACGATATTCTCCAGCTTCTTGAAGATACCATTACTCTACTAGATACAGAGGCTCTGATGAATAATGTTGAGATAAAAACCATTTATGACTCTAAAATTCCTAACATCCTCTGTGATGAAAATCAGCTTAAACAAGTCTTTATTAATTTTATAAAAAATAGTATTGAAGCTATGCCTAACGGAGGTTCCATTACCATCGAGGTTAAACCGCAACCATCCAACTACCTCCAAGTGCGTTTTATCGACACAGGATGCGGAATACCGGAACATCTTTTGAAACGAATTGAGGAACCATTCTTTACAACAAAAGAAAAAGGTACCGGACTTGGTCTAATGATTAGTAAACAAATCATTGAGAACCATCATGGCCGTATCCAATATAGTAGTACCGGCAACGGAACAATGGTTGAGTTGAAGTTACCTTTTAATCGCATTGATTCAATTCAACCACCCCACCAAGAACATTTGCATCAATATCGAATTGCTCTACATTAAAGGGGTTTCACCTTGTGTGAAACCCCTTTTTTATTTTTCACTACTCTTCGTAAAGGGCCTACATTACAAAAATCCCGCCAGTTCCGCTATACTAGTGTAAGTACCACAACCTTGAAAGGAGCTCCTATGAAATCTTTAGTTCTTGCAGAAAAACCGAGTGTAGCACGAGAACTTGCTAGAGTGCTCGGCTGCAATCAAAAAAATAAAAGCTATATTGAAGGAAGCCAATATATTGTAACCTGGGCATTAGGGCATTTAATCGAGTTAAAAATGCCTGAGCATTACGATACCAAATATACTACTTGGCGCCTAGAAGACCTCCCGATTATTCCTGACAAAATGGGCCTTAAAGTCATTAAGCAGACAAGTGCTCAATATAAGGCTGTTGAAAGCTTATTAAAAAGAAAAGACGTAAAGGAAGTCATTATCGCAACCGATGCTGGACGCGAAGGTGAGTTAGTTGCACGTTGGATTCTTGAACGAGCAGGCTGGCGAAAACCGATTAAGCGTTTGTGGATTTCCTCGCAAACTGACCGGGCAATTAAGGATGGCTTTAAGCAGTTGAAGCCAGGTCAACAATTCGACGCCCTGTATGAATCGGCCGTATGCCGTGCTGAGGCCGACTGGCTAATCGGGTTAAACGTTTCAAGGGCCCTAACCACAAAATACAAAGATCCACTTTCGGCTGGACGAGTGCAAACTCCTACATTGGCGATGATGATTGAGCGGGAAAAGGAAATCAACAGTTTCGTTCCGAAAGAGTATTGGACCATTCAAGCAGCAGTCGGTCCCCTATCAGCTGAGTGGGACCACAACGGGGAAAAACGAATTTTCACTGCTGATAAAGCGGATAATTTGAAGGTTAAACTCTCTGGTAAAAAAGCGACTTTGAAGTCGGTTGATCGTAAAAAGAAAAGCGAGCCACAGCCACTTCCATACGATTTGACCGAGCTTCAACGAGATGCGAATAAACGCTTTGGATTTTCCGCTAAAAAAACACTCAATGTTTTACAAGGGTTATATGAACAACATAAGCTTGTCACCTACCCAAGAACAGATTCACGATATTTAACTACGGATATGGAAGCGACTATGGTTGACCGGCTCCAAGGCATCCTTTCTGGTTATAAGGACGAAGCACGCCCTGCATTGAATCAAAAGGGAAAAGTGCTTGCCCGTCGTGTGTTTAATAATGAAAAAGTCACTGATCATCATGCGATAATTCCAACTGAAGAAAGACTTCGTTTGGGCGACCTTGAGTCCGATGAGCGGAAGCTTTACGATCTGATTGTTCGCCGTTTTCTTGCGCTCTTTTACCCTGCTTATGAATACGAAACGATTCACGCCTTGTTTGATGTTGAGGGTGAAACCTTGACTGCTCGTGAAACAAATATCCTCGAGCCAGGCTTTAAAAAGGTGACAGGAAAAGAGGAAGACACTGGGGAACGCAAGCAAAGCTTAGGCCAACTATCAAAAGGCAAAACGTTTAATGTTGGCGAGGTCACGTTAAATAAAAAATTAACCGAGCCACCATTGCGTTATTCAGAGGCTGATATCCTTGGTAAGATGGAGAAATTCGGACTAGGAACTCCGGCAACACGAGCTGATATCATTGAAAAGCTGATTTCTTCTGAATCAGTCGAACGGCAGAATGGACGCCTCTACCCTTCTAAAAAGGGTAAGCAGTTGATTGACCTTGTGAATGATGAACTGACTTCAGCAGAGTTGACAGCCAAGTGGGAGAAAGAGCTAGAGGAAATTTCTCGTGGCAAGGGAAATCCAAAGGCATTTAAAGAACGCATTCGTAAGCAAACCGCCCAGCTTGTGTCAGAAATCAAGGCGAGCGAAAAAACCTATCGTGCTCATAACCTAACCGGCTCAAAATGTCCTGAGTGTGGCGAATTCCTCAAGGAACGTAAAACAAAGGATGGCCGAGTTCTCGTTTGTTCTAGCAGAGAATGTAGCTACCGCAAGCATAAGGATCCAAAGCTATCCAATAAGCGCTGCCCGCAATGCAAAAAGAAAATGGAAATGCATAATGGGAAAGCCGGGCTGTACTTCCAGTGCCGCCGCTGTAATATTGTTGAGAAAGCGGACGATCAAAAGAAGAACAAAAAGGTTTCCAAACACGAAGAACGCAAGCTTAAGCAAAAATACAGTGCTGAAAACGACAACTTCGGTACCTCTCTTGGAGATTTGCTGAAAGCAGCAATGGAAGAGAAGGATTAAGAGATTTGAGGTTAAGTCGCTATAACTAACGTGTTTTTGGGCATTTGAAACCTCGAATATAACTATTTCTTTGGTTTCGTTTTGCTATTGGTCACATTGAACCCTCCAATGTGACCGTTTCAAGATTTCACTTGCTATTTGGTCACATTGAATCCTTCAATGTGACCGTTTTTCTGGTTTCGTGTGTTATTTGGTAACATTGGACCCCTCAATGTTACCGTTTCTCTGGTTTCGTTTACTATTTGGTCACATTGAGCCTTCCAATGTGACCGTTTCAATGATTTCACTTGCTGTTTGGTCACATTGAGGGCTATGTCAAACAATAAATTATGTTGGCAATTTATCTTGCGAAATTTGTCTATAGAATAGTATGATACATCTTGGAACTTGCCGACTCTTCAACGGCAACCACTAGGAAACTTAAATTTAACAAAAGAGGACAAACAATGAGAATCAGAGATTGGGATCGAAATTTGAAGGTTCGCCTTTTTGGTGAGTTTTTACTTAATATAACCTTTTGGATGTTTTTTCCGTTTTTAACGATCTACTTTGCGGAAAGCTTCGGTAAAGGGTTGGCTGGGTTTTTACTTATCTTTTCACAGGTATTTTCCGTACTTGCTAGTTTATTGGGCGGATATTTTGCCGACCGATTTGGGAGAAAAAGAATGATGGTCGTTGCAGCAGTTGGTCAAGGGGTCTCCTACCTCCTCTTTTCTGCTGCCGTTTCTCCTTGGTTCACCTCACCGATCATTGGTTTTATCTCGTTCACCGTGGTTGGAATCTTTAGCTCGTTCTATTATCCAGCAAGCCAAGCGATGATTGCCGACCTTGTCGATGAGAAAGAACGAAGCAACATCTTTGCCGTATTCTATACATCTATTAATATCGCTGTCGTGATTGGGCCAATTCTCGGGGCGATATTCTATGTTCATTACCGTTTTCAGCTTTTAGTGGCAGTTGCCATCATTTGCATTCTTTTGGCGCTCCTATTAACAAAGCTTGCTCGCGAAACACTCCCTGTTCATACAAAGAAGGTTCAACATAATGAAAAATGGTATTCCTTTTTAAAGAACCAGGTCGCTGACTATAAAATAATTATCCAAGATAAAGTCTTTCTTTTATACATCACTGCTGGTATTTTAGTTGCACAAACCTTTATGCAACTAGACCTCCTGCTTCCTGTTTATATAAAAGAAAAAGTGGACCATCAAACGTTATTAGATATTGGAAGTTGGAAACTAACTCTTCATGGGGAGCAGGCCTTTGGCTTAATCCTGTCGGAAAATGGTCTTTTGGTGGCTTTATTTACAGTTGTAGTGACAAGATGGATGACAAAGTACCGGGAACGAAATGTGTTCGTTGTTGCCTCCATCATCTATGCCATTTCGATGCTCCTATTCAGCCGAACAGAAATGATTTGGGGAATGATGATTGCCATGGCTGTCTTTACACTTGCTGAACTGATGACAGCTGGACTTGCCCAAAGTTTTATCTCAAAACTTGCTCCTGACCATATGAGAGGTCAATACTTCGCGGCCGCAGGTCTTCGACACACAGTGGGACGGACAATCGCCCCAATATCGATCCCACTTACCGTCTGGGTTGGATATGAATGGACCTTTATGATTTTGAGTGCCCTCGCTCTTCTAAGCGCACTCCTCTACAACATGATGTTTACCATTTATGAAAAGCAGAAAATCATTCAAAAGAGCGTCTCCTAATAGTAGGGACGTTCTTTTTTATAGCTATTACGAATAAATCTTTAAGTAGCCGTTCTAAAACCTCATCGGTATCTTTTTTTATAGACAATGGTTAAAATGAAAGAGAAGACTCTGAAAAGGAGAATGAAAATGAGCGATTTCCAAACTAATCTTGAAAAATATGCAGCTTTGGCTGTTAAAGTCGGCGTGAACGTACAAACGGGCCAAACGCTAGTCGTAAATGCATCGATTGATGCAGCAGCACTTGTCCGCCTTATTACCAAAAAAGCGTACGAAGTCGGTGCTAAAAATGTGGTTGTCAACTGGAACGATGACATCGTTACTAGAACGAAATATGAACTAGCACCAGATGAAGTGTTTAATGAGTTCCCTGAATGGCGTGCGAAAGAAGTAACTGAATTAGCTGAGCAAGGTGCAGCATTCATGTCAATTGTTTCTTCAAGTCCAGACCTATTAAAAGGAATTAATCCTGAGCGAATTGCCAACAACCAAAAGGCTGCTGGAAAAGCCCTTTCTACATACCGTCAATATATGATGTCTGATAAAGTTAGCTGGACTGTGATTTCCGCACCATCCGAGGGCTGGGCGAAAATGGTCTTCCCTAATGAATCCACTGAAAATGCTGTTCAAAAGCTATGGGATGCTATTTTTACCGCGATTCGTGTGGATACAGAAAACCCTGTTGAAGCTTGGAAGCAGCATGATGCCAACCTTCACGAAAAAGTGGGTTACTTAAATGAAAAGCGGTATAAAAAGCTTCACTACACAGCACCAGGTACCGACCTAACAATCGAACTTCCTGAGAAGCATTTATGGGTTGGAGCTGGAAGTGTAAATGAACAAGGTCACGAGTTTATGGCGAATATGCCTACAGAAGAAGTATTTACTGTACCATTGAAAACAGGCGTAAACGGCTATGTTTCTAGCACGAAGCCACTAAGCTATGGCGGAAACATCATTGACCGTTTCAAAATTACTTTTGAAAATGGTCGTATCACTGAAGTCCAAGCTGAAGAAGGCGAAGCGATTTTAAAACAGCTTGTTGCTACAGATGAAGGCTCCCATTTCTTAGGGGAAGTAGCGTTAGTGCCTTACAACTCACCAATTTCACAATCAAACATTCTATTCTTCAACACACTCTTTGACGAGAACGCTTCAAACCATCTGGCTATTGGCAGTGCCTATTCTTTCTGCCTAGACGGTGGAAAGAAAATGTCTAAAGAAGAGCTTGAAGCACATGGTTTGAATGAAAGCATTACACATGTTGATTTTATGATCGGTTCTGCAGAAATGGATATCGATGGAATCAAGGGTGACGAATCCTCTGAACCAGTTTTCCGTAACGGCGATTGGGCGTTTTAATCCTCCTTCTAAATAAACTGAAAAGGAAAAAGGACAATTCTGAGTGGGTCGGGATTGTCCTTTTCCCTTTTACGCTCTATACTCGGTCTACTATTGTTGCTATAATAAAGTGGCATAGGTAATTTTACATAGTTAAGGTTCTTACAAGAAGGCTGTTTTCGTAAAGATTGTTGTTAAAATCCTAAAGCCGATTTTAACGTGGGAAAAGTTATTTTGTACGATAGCAGTAAATTAGCAAGCTCTTTTCTCATAATTGTTGGCTGTTTACAGTAAAAGATGGCCCAACACTTAGTTTTCATCTAAAAAACAACAAAGGGTTGAGAAAAGAGCCTACAAGAAAAATCTGGGGGCGAAATCTTGTTACAATTACAGATTGTTGTTTCAGGAAAAGTTCAAGGTGTTGGCTATCGATACTTTGCCCAAATGAAGGCAGTTCAGTTTGGAATAACTGGATGGGTAAAGAATCGCTCAGATGGAGCAGTTGAAATGGTGACCACCGGAACAAAAGAAAATTTGGACTTATTCATCGAGGAAATACAGAGAGGCAACCCCTTCTCAACAGTAGACCAGATCGAGATTAGTGAAATCTCAACCGGCGAGAAGTATCAATCTTTTACGATTAAATATTGAACAGAGAACTGAGAGCCAAAAGCGCACTCAGTTTTTTGTTTTATATGTGAAAATATGTTCATTTTCTCCTACCATCTTGCTTTATTAACAAAAAGACATGAAAATAGGGAAGGAAAACTGAATACTGGGAGGAATAAATATGTGGGATGAGTTTAAAAAGTTTGCTTTAAAAGGAAATGTGTTAGACCTAGCTGTCGGGGTGGTCATTGGTGGCGCCTTCGGTAAAATTGTCACATCATTGGTAAATGATATCATTATGCCTTTATTTGGATTACTATTTGGTGGCGTTGATTTTTCGACTCTTACCTATCCAGCTGGAGCAGGTGATGAAGGCTTAAAATACGGTGCTTTTATTCAAAGTGTTGTCGATTTCTTCATCATTGCCTTTTCAATCTTCCTAGCCATTCGATTCATCAATCGATTCAAACGCAAGGAAGAAGTCATTGAAGAGAAAAAAGAGGAAATTAAGGTAGATGTGAAAGAAGAACTGTTAACTGAGATTCGTGATCTGCTCAAAAACCAAGCAAAGTAATTTCTAACTTCGCCAATTGAACAAGAAAATGCCTATCTTATTCAATAAAAAGCTTGCATAACCTAATTTGGTTCGCAAGCTTATTTCATTTTACCGGCAATCAACGCGCTTTTTACAAGCTAATGTTTTAGCTATAGGAAGTTGGGGAAGTTAATAAATAAGACGCTGTTAGAAACCAAGCATACAAGGAGGACACATTTCATGCAAACAACCCCACTTAAATCTTTCCTATTAATCGGTGCAGGTGCAGCAGCCGTTTGGGTGGCTACGAATCCAAGGGAAAATAGCGCAAGGGTTAGAAATATGGCCGCTGGAATTAAAGAAAGACTTATCCCAAATAAAGAGCAAAATCTTGTGCCAATACAGCAAGCTGCAAACCCAGACCCTTATGATTTCGATAATAACGATATGGTGAGTGAAGGCTCCGTATACGGAGTGAATTACTTTAATGAAACACTTCAATAGAAAATGAAATACATGTAAAAAAACAGCTTGCGATCCTAGATGGACCGCAAGCTGTTTTTACTAGCAAATATGTTAATGGCGCCACTATCTCATTCACTGCTCATGGTTAGTTTTCCATGTGCTTTCCGCAGCTCTCCAATACCTTCCTTACAAACTCCGTAAGAAAGCCACGAGCATCCTTCGCATAGAAAATCAAGATCAGCTGGCTCCACCTTGGCTGCCGTTAAATTCAACAACTCTGATTTCTTATAGCCTTTCCCTTCCACTAGCCCCAAGTGTTTTATCACTTTCCAGTCCATAGAAAGTACATGCTCATTGGAACCTTCATTTGCTACACACTCTGTTTGGCCCCTGTGAGGACAGGCCATACAGGCATCATCAAATGCTGCCACCACTTTAATTTCAAAATCCCTATCAACATCCCGAACATCCTCTACAATTGATCCCATCTTCTTGATAAAATCAGGGCTATAGCCCATCCCCCTGAAACCGTGGACACAAAGGAGATGGTGTCCGCGTAATACCTTATTCACGTTATCACTTCCATTTAACTATTTTTCTAGTTAATTCGTTGTATCCTAGAAAAATCCCTTTTAGACTTTTCGTTCTGAAGCCCTGGTTGGCCAAACCACCCCAATTTTTTTACTAATCGTTACAATATGCATAAGGGTTAAAAGGACGGTACCAGCGTTCATCCCAATAATCACACCCGACATTTGCCAATCCGGTCGCGAACCCAAGAAATAAATGACCGTAAAAGAAACAATGGTTGACCAAATAATATGGTAAAACGCATCCTTTACTAGTCCTAGCCCAATTAAATAGGCTTGCATCGGGATGACAAAAAAGTGTAGCAGAAAGTACGGCCAGAGTATTTGGAGAAAGTACGCCGCATTAGATGAGTGGAAAAACATACTCGTCAGTGGCTCTGCAAAAAAGTAAAAAATAGCTACTGCTGGAACACCGTATAACATGGTTAAAAGCATGACGTGTTGTAAAAGCTTTTGTAGTTTATGCAACTCTCCGAGAGAGTGATGTTTCGCAACTGTTGGAATTAGAACGATCATAAAGGAATGGGCAATGAACGCTGGGAAGAATCCAATCGACATCGCTACTCCAGCTAGCATTCCAAACTGTTCATTGGCCATTTCCGCTGGAACGCCAGCATGGATAACCGCTGCCTTTATTAAAAAGGGCTGTGCTGCATGGGTTAGGGAATGAAAAATTCTCATCGCAGTGGTGGGACCTGAAATGGCCAACAGATTTTTCCTAAGGTCCTTTTTGTCCACATTTTTACCCGGAATCTGTTTCAAATTGCGATAGTTTAATAAAAACAAATGAAATAGATACATAAAAACAATCAGTTCACTCGCTGCTAAGGTGCAAAAGGCAATTAAAACCGCAGTGGAACGTTCAAAGTCAAAAAACTGATAGACAGTCGCTAAAAGTAAAAGCTGGACCAACCGCCGCAACAGATTGGCGATGGCAATTTTCCCCATATGGTGTTTCCCCATAAAATAGCCTCTTGCAATGGAGGTAAACGACATCAACGGGATCATCGAAAGAACAATCCATTTTAGCATCGGATGATAATCTTGAAAGATGGACACATTCGGAAGGATGACAGCGACCACTACGAACAAGACTGCCGATAAAATAATCGTAAGGTGGAGCACGTCTCTTAGCATTTTTTGATGATAAGTCGAATCTCTCTCTGCCACAAGCTTCGAAAGAGATACAGGTAACTCAAAGCTTGCTAGCATCATAATCAGGAAGATCAACGGTAAAATGGTCATGTACGTTCCCATGCCGCCCTCGCCGAGTTCCCTTGCCAATATCATGTTAATTAGAAACTCTGCGCACTCTCCAATAAAAGCGGCTAATACCAAAACCATCGTACCTTTTATAAATAACTTCAAGCTGCCTCACCTCTGTACTTTTCCTACTTTAGATACATATGAGACAAGTCTAGGAATTATTTTATGAAATGTTGTTTCTGTGTTTAATCAAACGTTTGATTAAACGCGGGAGGGTACTTACACAATGCTATATTTACAAAAGCGGTACCGATTAATTAGTAGGCATAAAAAAATCGAGACCAGATTCGGGCCTCGACTTTTCTTATTTAAATTGTAATGGTATCCCAAGGCGGATTAATGTTTAAAGAGGTGATTTTCGAGTGGTTGCTTCTCCCATACTACTTCACCAACGAGTGCTTAAACGCATAAATAACAGCTTGCGTCCGGTCCTGAACTTGTAGCTTGCTGAGGATATTGCTTACATGGGTCTTCACCGTTTTTAAGGCAATGAACAATTCATCGGCAATCTCTTGGTTGCTCTTTCCTTCTGTCATTAACAATAGAACTTCCATTTCTCGTTCCGTTAATTCTTCATGTGGGAGGACAGGTTGTTTTTGGCGCATTTTCATCATCATTTTCCCAGTCACTTCTGGCTCAAGAACAGGTTGACCAGAATATGTATTCCTAACCGCATTGGCAATATCGCTTGCTTTTGAGGTTTTTAACATATAGCTTGTCGCACCTGCTTCTAGCGCGGGATAAACCTTTTCATCATCTAAAAAGCTTGTCACGACAATGATTTTTGCTTCCGGCCATTGCTCAATAATCTTCGCAGTCGCCTCAATCCCATCCATTTCCTTCATGACAAGGTCCATCAACACGATGTCAGGTCTTAGCTCTAAGACAAGGTCAACTCCCGTACGCCCATTGTCTGCCTCCCCAATTACTTCAATATCAGGCTGCGCTGACAAATACGATGCTACCCCAATTCTGACCATTTCGTGATCATCGATAAAAACGACTTTAATCATGCTTGCTCTCCCTCCCACTATTTAAAATTGGTATCTTTACCTCAAGCTTTGTTCCTTTATTTTTTACACTAACGATTTTCAGTGTCCCACCAATTTCGCCAGCGCGCTCATACATGTTCTGCAGTCCATAAGCTCCAGCTTTTGATTCCTCAACATTGAATCCAACCCCATCATCGGAAATTCTCATGATCACCAGTTCATCTCGTTTAATAAGCAACACTTCTAATTTGGAGGCTTTTGAATGACGAAGTGTGTTGGAAACCGATTCCTGGAGAATTCTGAATAAATGATCCTCGACACCCTTATCAACCTGAAATTCTTCTACTTTCCAATGAATGTCCATCGTGACTTTCTGTTGCAGTTCGAGGAGCAGTTCCTCAATTCCTTCTTGTATGGACTTCCCTTTCAATGCAACCGGACGAAGATGGAGGAGCAAGGCCCTCATTTCAAGCTGAGACTGATGAATCATTTCTTCCACCATTTTTAACTGCTTTGCTTCCCGCTCAGCTGCTCTATTTTTAACCGTCTGGTCCGCACCTTCGTAAGAAACTACCTCCTGAGCAGCCATGGCCGCCTTCGTTTCATTAATCGCCGACATCATCATCGACGCTGCAAATAGCTGCTGACTAACGGAGTCATGCAACTCACGCGCAAGGCGATTTCGTTCTTGTGAGATCATTTCTTGGATTTTGGATTCCTGCTCTTCTGCCTTTTCATTTGCAAGTCTTTGGGCAAGCTTAGCTTTTTCAGCAATTTGCTTTTGAACCCGTTGGACTCGCTCAGAAATGACCTCTACTTCCGGTAACTCCCCACTACTTGGCTCAGTAAGCCTGCCTTCTTCAAGTTGAAACAGCCAATTCTCAACCGTTTGCAGTTGCCTCCGCCAATAAATCCCTAATAACAACCCAAAAAGCAGCCCAAAGCTTAGGCTAACGGTAGCCGTCAACAGGATAAACGGTATATCCATTAGTTCTCGTTCCCAGAGCTCCGACCAATGCCCCAGAGGATGAACATAAAAATAAGAGCCTGTTAAAAAAAGAAACAACAAAAAACTAAAAGCGATTCCCCATCCCATTTGCCGTTGAACCGTGTTCATAGTCTTTTCACCTCTATGTCTCCTATCATCATCGAGGTGAGAATCTTAACTTTTTGTTCCGCTTGATCGTAGCCAGGAGTTTTTACAGCGAGCATTTGATTAAAGCTACGGTCCTTCTGAAATTCAAGGACTTCTGCAGAACCGGCAAGCGCGGAATGACGAAGACTGACTTCGGTATCATATGGGATAAAGATTTTAATATTCCCAACAATATTTCTAATAAAAATAACTGTCTCACCCTTTGGGAGAACGGTATAGCTTAAATCTATGGTCGTGTCTCCTACCCCTGTCAGAATGTTGACATCATCCCATTCATAAACATGCTGCGGGGTGCTTTGATGGCCAAATATACTATTTTTAAAAAGAGAGGATTGCTCAATCACAGTGGTTTCTGATGAGTTAGGGGTCGGCTCTTCTAGAATTGGTCGAATCACTTCCGGTTTCTTTTTAGACTGAGCAAACTGCATGATGAAATAAATTAAAATAGCGAGTAAGAATAATCGAAACGTCATCATCCCGATAACACTGCTAACTAAACTAAAAGCTCCAATCCAAAATAATACCTTTCCTGTTGTTCGATGATAGAGCTTTCGTCCAAAATAGATCATTGCCCCCGATACAAAGAGGGAAAAGATTAGGCCCTGATTAAAAAACGTGATCTCTACCAATAACAACAATACACCGATTAAGACAATCCAACTGAACGAATCTTTTTCAAATTTATTCAACATAATCTTTTCCTCCTTTCTAGCGGGCTATCAATGACTTGTTTACTTTTATTTTAAGGAAGAGGCGCTGTTTCAACAACTGCGCCTCTTTTAGCATACCATGTTTGGATTAAGATATAGTATGAGATTCTTCCTTTTTCATTTCTTTTTCAAGTGTAGCGATTCTACCATCAATGGTGTTCCGATAATAAGAGCTGTTAACTTCCTGCTCAACACGGTCTAGATAAGATTCGATTTCTGCAAAGCGGGAATATGATTTATCTGAGTATAGATTGTTATCGATTACTTGATCCATCTGATGATGCGCACGTGTAACATTTTCTCTACCCATTAACTCTAAGCGGCGAATATGCATATCCTTTAACTTGTGCTTCATGTCCTCATATTTATGCTCTAATTCATCCTGCTGCTTTGTAGCATTGGCAAGTGCTTCTTTTAATCGAGAGGCTCTGTCTGCAAAATGGGATTGCTCTTGGGCTGCGAATGTATAAAGGTCCGTTTCACCTGCTTTTTGTGCAATTTCAGCCTGATGACCACGCTTTTCAGCCATTTCTAACGCCTGGTGGTACTCACGAGTAAACTGATCCTTTAATTGATGTTGGCGTTCAAGTAGCTTGCGCACTTTTTCAGTTTCGACTTCACATTCACGAAGATACTGATTAAGCATCGCGATTGGGTTCTTCCGTTCCTTTTTATCAAGTGTTTCATAAAGGTCCGCCATTACAGTGTTTTTGATGCGAGTAAATAAATTAGTCATTCTTGATTCTCTCCTTTTATTTAAAATTGATTTGTGCTTGCGTTTTTTATGGCTAGCTTGCTATCTGCTTTTGAGGTTAGCGTTTCATTTGCTTAGAACTTTTTTAGTTCTGACCATTGCTTTTCAAAGTTCGCGAATGGATCATCGTTTTTATAACTAGTGCTTTCTTCCTCGTTCCATTTTTTATAAACAAGGTAGAGAATATAAGCGGCTACGATAGCCAAGATTGCTGGCACGTTAGAAGCTGTTGCCATTAGGACGAAGAGTCCGAATGTACCCCATGCAATCTTTTTAAAAGTGGAATCTGTTTTTAAAAACTGTTTAAGGATAAAGTATAGAACCACCAGACTAAGCGCTAGCCCGAACAGTGGACCAAGGTTTGAAAACAGCACCAGCGCGGCAATCCCTCCTGCGAGTAGTAAACCAAATTTCTTCATTTACGTTTCCTCCTTTCTTCTTGATATCATCTTACCTCGATTAAGATTTCGTCATAACGAGCCTCAGCTTGATTTTCAACTAGGACCTGAGGCTGATTGGGGGTAGGACTGGGCGAATTATATCAACGTTTTGGGGATGTTCTATATACTTGAGGGTGTATAAAGGAGGGGATTGCGTTAGTAGAATTTGACCGTTTTTTGAAGTGAGATTTGATTGTATTGGTGACCTTTCTTCCTCTTCTCTCACCCACTTAGGGCATCAATCGACCCTATGTCGCCTTCTATAAATCAAAAAAACACCGACAACATTTTCGCCGGTGTTCTTTCTATTATTTCGTTATAAACATTTGGGTCCAATAATGTCCGTAGGATCCGCCTGATGCATGGCCGACGCCAATATGGGTGTAGCCACTCTTTAAAATATTTTCGCGATGTCCTGGGCTGTCCATCCATGCTTTTACGACTTCTTGTGGAGTACGCTGTCCTGCGGCAATATTTTCGCCAGCACTTCGATATGAGATTCCGAAGCTCTTCATCATGTCAAACGGAGTACCGTATGTTGGACTATTGTGCTGGAAGTAGTTCTTGTCCCTCATATCCACAGACTTATACCGTGCTACACGCGAAAGCTGCCAGTCAGCTGCTAGAGGCTTCAAGCCATGCTTGGCACGTTCTTGGTTGGTCAACTGAATAACCTGACTCTCAATGCTCTTCGTTGCATCGAGATTCGGTACCGTAATTTTTTGACCAGGGTAAATCAAAGCAGGGTTTTTAATATGTGGATTGGCTCCAATGATTTCTGACAATCCTACCTGATACCAAACGGAAATTTTCCACATGGTATCCCCTCGACTTACCGTATGTACCTGCTGGGCAAACGATACAGTAGGAATCATGACAAGTAGAACTAGTGTTAACAATATTTTCTTCAGCATAAATTCACTCCTCCTTTCCTCGATTAGGATGAGAAAAAAGAGTAAATTTATACCAACAACATTTTAAAATTTTTTACTATAAAAGTTTCTGGTCGGAAACAACCACACCATCTTGATCTGCATAAGCATAAGACCCTGGCTTCCAGTCAATCCCACCAAAAGTAACGGTCACATGCTTTTCGCCTTTTCCCTCTTTCTTACTTTTTAACGGATTGGTCCCAAGGGCAAAAATTCCGACATCCAACTTAGCCAAATCCTCGGAATCACGCACACATCCGTTAATAATAACTCCGGCAAGCTTCCGAGACTCGGCAATCCCACCAAGTCTGTCCCCCATTAAGGCACAGCGTCGAGAGCCTCCGCCATCGACCACAAGGACACTTCCCGCTGGAATAGATTCTAACAAGTCTACAACAAGAACATTGTCCTCAAAAACCTTTACCGTCGAAATTGGACCAAAAAATTTCGGCTTTTTCCCATAAGATTTAAACTCACTTTGACAAACCTCCAGCTTGCTCGCAAAATCATCACAAATATCGGCTGTTTTAAAGCTCATCCTATTCACCCCTATAGTTTCCTTTTTTGAAATAGTTCTCTAAACATTCTGTTTTCTCCTCTTTTTTATAGGAAATGAATAGTAAGCAATCATTAATTCTGGCAATTAGGGCAATAAAATGTCTTTCGCGAAGAAACGGTTTCTTTTATGATAGGGGTCTGGCACCTAAAACACGAATCGCCTTCTCGGTCATAAACCCTACAAACCTTGTCATATCCACCGGTTTTCTGGTCGTTTTTAAAAAGAGGATTGTCCATGTATCCACCGGCTTCTATCGCTCTATGGAACACGGTCTTCATCCCATTAAATAAGGCCTGAAATTCGGAGGATTCGAGCTCATCAAACTTTCTGATTGGCTTAATCTTTGCCTCAAAACAAATTTCGTCTGAATAGCAGTTCCCAATTCCCGCAATAACCTCCTGGTTAACGAGCGTTGTTTTAATCATCCCACGCCTCTCTGTAAAAATCTCTTGAAACTGACTAATAGTAAAATTAGGATCAAGTGGCTCAGGGCCAAGTTCACTCAGTTCAGATGCAAGTTCCTTTGCGTTATAAAAATGAAGAAACCCCAGCCGCAGGCCGATAAAATATAGCTTCTCGTTCCCAAAAGATAGAATTACCTGCTTGGTTCGGTCAGGGTTATCCTCATCATTCCCAAGATACATCCAGCCCCCAAGCATTAAATGGAGTAGCAAACTTTTCCCAGAGCTCAGCTGAAAAATCAGGTGTTTTGCTCGGCGGTCAATATGTGTGATGGTCTTCCCTTGAAGCTCCTGAATAAATTGACTAGGCGGGATATTAATCGACTTTTCACGGTTCACTTCAATTTCTGTAATCGGCTTCCCAACAATTCGGTCACTTAACAACCTTCTATATGTTTCCATCTCCGGCAATTCTGGCATCTACCGCAGCCCCTTTCCTACATCTTTTTCCTTAGTATGTTTGGGAAGGTTAAAAATAAAACAAGGCCTCCTGTAATCGGAAGCCTTGTCCATTTTATTCATCCGTTCGGCTCAGGATCAAGTAAATCCCAAGGAGTTAAAATCGCTTTCGGTTTGCTGTTGGACTTTCCATTTTCGGAAAGGATAACCGCCTGTAGTTTTTTATCTTGAGCATGATATTGGTCAAAAAGCTCCTCTACCTCGTACAGGTTTGTTGTTTCTTTAATAAAATCAACGTAGTATTCTTTCGTATTGTTTAACAATTCCCGGACCTTTACGTCTCCAAGCGAAATCACATTACTTGTCATTTCCTTTGCCATCCATCGAATAATATCAGAAGCAGTCAGTAGCCCTACGTATTGATAATTTTTATCATAAATCGGAAACCGAGTGAAATCGAATTTATTGATGGCCTTGAGCACATCCTTTAAATAGGCATCTTCGTAATAATAAAAAATAGGTGCGGATGAAATCGCCATCGCTAATGGGGGCTTTTCAAAATTCGTCGCAATGTCTTCAATCCGACGAACCACTTTTGTATGCGGCTCGGCAATATAATAATCAACATCCACCTTCTCATGGACAATGGCATTGCGAAGCCTGGCAAACTGATAGAGCTCATCTTTATATTTACGAATAATTGAGTGGCTTTTTTGCCCGACATTTAAGAGTTCCACAAAGGAATCGTTATGAGCATCCTTCACCATGTCTTTTAAACATCTATGTATACGATTAAAGGCGACTTCAAACTGACCAGATTGCGTTCTTTCGATTTTCTTCTCCAAGACGTTTCCCTCCAAGTGATGAAGTGCATGTCCATTTATTGTACCTTAAATCGAGGAAAAAGCACATAAGGTGCCTCCGCTAGCACGGAAAGCACCTAAAATTTCTATAGTCAGCCATGTGCTAGCCTTAAGGGTTAATCAGATGGATTGCTTGGTTCATTCTTTTTCTTATCACTTGTTGTCCACTCGACCAATTCTTCACTTACACTCTGGCCTTTTTTTCTATTATTGTTGCGCTGTGCGCCTGGATTACCATACTTTTGCCTGCCCATCTCACTCGACTCCTTTTTTAGGGATTACACGTGTAGTATGAGCCATTTTAAAAGTATTATGCTTATGAATTAAGCGCCAATACTGGTGGCTTTCGGACCTTTGTTGCTTGTTCAAACCCATATGCCAGTGGAATCAGTGTGTCTTCGCTGTAAGCTGTTCCTGTAAAAGTAATTCCAAACGGTTCCCCTTCAGCGGTATAGCCGGCTGGTATTGTAATCGAAGGATAACCAGCAATCGCGGCAATGGCACTGCCATGGTCATGCGGAAAAACCAATGCACTCACATCATACTTGTTTAAGGTATAATCAATTCCTTGTTCTTTAGACATGTATTGATCATGCTCAAGCGCTTGAATATACTGCTTCTCCGTAAGCGTGCCACTTGTTGTTTCAGACTCAAGCAACACGGCTTGACCATATTTCAACGTTCTCTCAAGATGATGTTTGTTAAATGCAATGAGTTGGGTTAGGTTACGGACTTTGACTGATGGATGGAGTTGGCTCAAATAGGCATTCAGACCAGGTTTGAACTCATAGGTAAGCACATCGTATCCCCAGTCTATTTTTCCCGCAGGAATTTCTACATCCTTAATTTCTGCACCGAGCTGTTTCAATTTCTCAACAGAGTCTTCGAAAATTTTCCGTTTTTCCTCTGTAAGGCCTTCGTAATAAACAGAGTCCCGGGGAACACCTATTTTGGCTCCCTGCAAGTCACTTTTATCTAGGGCACTTTGGAAACCTTGAACATTCTTGTTAGTCAGCGTAACTGGATCGCGTTCATCCACACCGGAAAGCGCAGCTAGCAGATACACCGCATCTTTTACCGTTCTTGCCATCGGTCCGGCCGTATCTTGCGTATGTGAAATCGGAATAATCCCTCTCCTGCTAATAAGACCAACAGTAGGTTTGATGCCAACCAGTGAGTTTTGACCACTCGGATTTAAAATCGACCCTGAAGTTTCCGTCCCTACAGCAACAGCGGCAAAGTTTGCAGCAATCGCTGCACCCGAACCAGCACTAGACCCGCCGACAATGAACTTTTGTGGACCATAAGGATTCAGCACTTGGCCACCCCTTGAGCTGTATCCAGTTGGCATATTTTCCGCCATAAAATTGGCCCATTCCGTCATATTGGTTTTGCCCAGAAGGACGGCACCCGCTTTCCTTAACTGCGAGGCGACAAAAGAGTCCTCCGGTGCAAAAGAATGTTCGAGTGCAAGTGAACCAGCGCTAGTATGCATTTTGTCATAGGTATCAATATTATCCTTTAATAGTACCGGAATTCCGTGCAGCGGACCTCGGGGCCCCCGCTCGTTACGCTCAGCATCTAAAGCCTCAGCAATATGAAGTGCATCTGGATTGATTTCTAATATAGCATTAATGGATGGTCCACTTTTATCAAAATTTGCAATCCGGCTTAAATACATCAACACAAGCTGTTTTGAGGATAACTCTCCACTTGCCATTTTGTTTTGCATATCATCGATTGTCGCCTCAGGAAGCCAATTTTCCAATAGGTCTTGTAATTTGGGATTTTCCATTTGGTTTCTGTCCTTTCTAGTGGAGTCATTGATTATTAAGTTCTTTTATTATCATGCAAATCCCTCTAAAATTCACAGAAAAAAAAGCTATGGTAAAATACCATAGCTAGCTTCTCACATCAACAATTTTCCCACTATAAAAATCTTTCTGAGCCGGAGTAATTCCTAATTCCTTACAGAATTTCTTTAACTCCCGCTCTTCACGTTCATTCACAATGCTAATAACCGTCCCCTCAGCTCCGAAACGACCGGTACGACCTGAGCGATGAATATACTGCTCACGGTCACGAGGGAAGTCAAAGTGAACCACATGTGTCACCCCTTTAATATCAAGGCCACGCGCCGCAATATCGGTCACAAGTAACATTTCATTTTTCCCTTCACGGAACTGCTTCATGTTTGCTTGCCGCTGCTGTTTCGTTAACTCACTATGTAGCATCATTGCCGGAATCCCATTAAAATTAAGCTTTTCAGTTGTCACCTGAAGAGTACCAATATCTTTAATAAAAACAAGACCTTTAAACGCATCAAGGCGGGACAACCTCTCAAGAACCTTAATTTTATCACGCTGTTCACTGATAAAATAAATATGCTCGACGGTTCCAGTAGCAATTGTTGAATCTTGTTTAATTTTAATCACTTCCGGGTCCTTTGTGAGCTCTCTTGCAGCTTGTTCCGTATGGTCTGGAAGAGTAGCTGAAAATAAAAGCACCTGACGGCTGTCCGCGAGTGTCGATTTGACGATGCTTTCAACGGTGTTCCGGTGTTCAGGAGTAAGCAGCTGATCGCCTTCATCCAGAACGACAGTTTTCACTTCGTGCATTTTAATTTTCTTTTGTTTGATAAGCTCATTGACCCTACCAGGAGTACCAACAATCAGGTGAGGGCTCTTTTTTAGCTTATCTAATTGTCGTTTTGGATTGGCACCACCAATAATTGAGGTGGAAGTAATCCCGCTGCCTGTGCCCCATTTTTGTACCTCAGCAAGAATTTGCATCACTAACTCCTGCGAAGAAGCTAAAATGACTGCCTGGGTATTTTGTTTTTTCGTATCAATTTTATTTAAAACAGGTAACAAATAAGCTAACGTTTTTCCAGTACCAGTCGGCGATTCAGCAATCACATCCTGTCCAGCGATGATAAGCGGAATCGTGCTTGCTTGTACATCCGTTGGCATCGAAAACTCAGCCTTGCTCCACGCTTCCTGTATAAATGGTTTCAACTCTTGAATAATAGATTGATTTTCAGTCATTTCCGTCTCCTTTAAAACACTTTCTAAGTTCTAGGCTCTTTTCTCAAACTTTATTGCTTTTGAAGATCAAAGACCTTTGCTCTTAACTCATAACTACCGTAAAAAAACTTTACTATATTTGAGAAAAGAGCTTGCAAACGTATGTTAAACCTCATAACTAACGGTTCTTACGCTAAAATCGGCTCTTAGATTTTAGCAACAAGCTTTACGAAAATAGCCGAGTTCTAAGATGAATACTAGCCTAAAAACCTCATTCAAGTCCAGTATTCCCTGTTTTTTAAGGCTCTTTTCTCAAAACCTTGTTACTTTTTAAAAGAAAGATAAATTTTTTAACACCCTTTAACTTGTATCTCAGATCATGTTTATGAGAAAAGAGCTTGCAAACATACTAAAACGCACAAAATAGCTTATCTAACGTTAAAATCGGCTTTAGGATTTTAACAACTATTCTTACGAAAATTTCCTTTTTAAGGCTCTTTTCTCAAACCTTATTACCTTTTAAAAGTTAGAAAAATTTTTTAACACCCTTTAACTTGTATCTCAGACCATGTTTATGAGAAAAGAGCTTGCAAACTTACTAAAACGCACAAAATAGCCTATCTAACGTTAAAATCGGCTTTAGGATTTTTAACAACTATTCTTACGAAAATTTCCTTTTTTAGACATAAAAGAAGAACAGTGTGGGTGCTGTTCGATAGTTTGGCTCTGATGAACCCTTGAGGTACGGGTTAATGGGTTTCTATTGGGAGGAGAGGGCTTCTATTCTCACCTCAAAAATTGTATTAACTGCAAACAAGGCAACCTACATAGGCTGCCTTGTTTGCTTTTCACGATATTTTTTTGACCAAGAATAAGCTAGTAAACCAAACATGAGGATAAATTGAAGAAAGAAGACGGTAGCGTCCCAAAAATAAATACTGCTAGCCGGCTCTAAAAAACCCGGTAAAACTAAGATCCCTGCATGAATAATTAGTGGGAAATTGTAAAAGATTGCAATCGTAACGGTAATCATAACCCCAAAAAGATAGAATAGAGCATAAGGACGAACCAACTTTTCTTCTCCGTTGAACGTCGTGCTATTTCCACTAGTAGGTAAAAATGGGATCCACCGTTTTAAAAACATCTGTCCACTTTCCATAAGATTGTGGCAGCCTGACCAATTCTCTAACACATAGTACATATCTGTTTTCATATATACACAGAATTGATAGATAATCCTGATAAAAGTGCTGATAACCACCATTTTAGCAATACCAACGACAATGAAATGGTTAACAAAAAGAATTTGAACAATTAAGGCTATGAACATAACGACTACATCAAAATTCATGCCCGCTAAGTATAGGCGATTTCTTTTTTCCGGTTGGAGCGACCACACTCGAGACATATCTGTTTCAAGAACAATGAAAAACAGGCGATGTCCAAGTTCGATTTTAGTAGGCAAGTTCTCTGCACGAATGGCAAGAACATGACCCAATTCATGAACGACTACAAATATGAAGGATAAACTGAGGAAAACTAATATATTATAAATCATCAAATCAAATAGAAATACATCATCGTAAACCGGAAATAAATCGGGTTTTAATGCAAACAAAATGATACTAACTAAAAAAACTAAGGAATAAAAGATAGACGAATAACGATTAAAAAAGAAGTGACCCACGTTTGCAGGTATCCATTCTAGGCCACCACTTTTTTTCTCAACCTCTTTTGGGAATGTTTTCCCATCCAAGCTTTTGACAAGACCTAATTCAAGGAGATCCCCAGCAAAATTTTGCATGTCCACTTCTTCATTGGGATATCTGTCTTTTAGGATCTCCTCAATTAGATAAAGTGGTTGGCCCTCATTAATCATTGTAATCGCCTCAATACAGATCCCAGGCATTTCAAAGAATTCACCTGTGAGTATATCCTCAACAATGAAATATTTCTTATCTTGATTTATACGCAAGGGATATAGGCTGATATTAGAATGTTTAGTTATGACCATATAGACCCCCATTTAATAAGAATTAGGGAACGAGACTAAATAACTCTTAACTAAAATTAATACTTAGGAAAAAAGGCACAAAACCAACAAGTTGTTTTAATTTTTTTAAGCTTGCGGATTTTCATGATGTCACCTCCTCTCAAATTAAGTTAATTTTGTTGATAATGGAGACTGATAGACCAATCATAATTTTTATGGAATTCTTCCCAATCTGGATAAACCTTTTTGAACAGTTCAACCAACTCAGGATCAAACTGTGTCCCCTTACCATCTATAATTCTATTATATGCCTCCTTAACAGGGAGAGCAGAACGGTAGGAACGCGATGAAGTCATCGCATCAAATGCATCAGCAATCGAAACAATACGTGCTAATTGTGAAATCTCCTCACCTTTCAACTGATCAGGATAACCTTTGCCGTCCCATCTTTCATGGTGGGATTTTATCACATCGAGACTCTGATCAAGCCCTTGAACTTTCCTTACTGCTTCAACTCCGACTACTGGATGGGTCTTTATGACTTCAAATTCGTCACATGACAGCCTTCCGGGTTTCATTAAAATTTGATCAGGAATATTCACCTTGCCGACATCATGTAACAAGCAAGCATAATGGAAGGAGTTTAACTCATCCTCATTGTACTTTCCTGTTGCAATTGCCAGTATCCGAGCATATTGAGCAACCCGTTCACTATGTCCTCTCGTATACGGGTCTTTTAATTCAATAGTCGCAATAACGCCTTTAACAATACCTCTTAACTGCTCATCATAGGAGTTTTTATAGGCCTGTAAATAAGCTTGAAATCGTTTAAGCAGTACGTAAGCAACACCCGATAAAAATAAATATAAGACAAGAGGAAGTAATACAGTACTTGATTGCATTAATAATCCGATAACTACGTATTTAATGATCATTCCTATAAATACAAAATTGAAAAAGTTCTTATTAACAAACAGTGGGGTAAATAAAACGATAAAGATTTCAACAACATTACCAGTTTGGTACTCTATATCTGACCCCAAGTAATAAACCGCATCATTCATTGTTGAAAGTACTAAATAGGCTACGATAAATACATATTTTATTGAACTCAATTTCACTTTTTTACTTAATAAAATGACTACTGGAATTAAAGCGAAAAGTAATAAATAATAAATATAGCCAAAACCAGGTAATCCCGGTTCAAGATTATAAACGTATGTTTTATAGAAAAAGTAAAAAAATAAGTCATAAAGAACAGAAATCAGATAAAACATTATAAGGAACCACTTTAATGCACGTTGCTCCTCATGCCTTAGGCTCGGGTTAAGAAATTCTTTTTGCATTTTTAGTACCCCAATACATTAAGATTTGAATATTTCTCTTGTTTTTAACCAAACAAATAAATATCCCAAGCAAAAACGCCATAAATCGACACTCTCATATTTATTATAAACCAAAAGTACTACTACAAGAATAGACCATATGGTATATATTTATTAAGATTTGGTGATAATCTAACGTTCCGGTAACAAAATATTAATTTTTGTTCCGTTTTTTGGAACGCTAGAGATTTCTAGTTTTCCTTTATGCTCTTCGATTATTTTCTTTGTCACCATCAAGCCAAGACCTGTTCCATTTGGTTTAGTGGTATAAAAAGGTTCCCCTAGTTTATCAATCTGCTCTTGAGGAATACCTTCCCCTTCATCTTGAATACTAATGATAAATCGATTCTTTATAAACTGGGCCTTGATATCTATATTGCCACCGTCCAACATTGATTCAACTGAATTTTTTATTAAGTTTAGAAAAACCTGTTTTAATTGGTTCTCATCACAATAGATATACGGAAAAGGACCACCTATTTCGGTCCGTATAGTGATATTTTGTCTGGAAGCCTGTGGTTCAATAATTGAAACAACGTACTTTAGTATCTCTTCAATGCTAACCTGTATCTTAGTTGCCCCACTCGGTTTTCCTAAGATTAGTAAATCAGAGACAATTAGGTTAATCCGGTCAATCTCATTTAACATGATGGGATAAAAATTTTCTTCTGACTTATCTTTCTCCAACTGTAGTTGAGTAAACCCCTTTAGCGCAGACAAGGGGTTTCTAATTTCATGTGCAATAGAAGCAGCCATTTGACCAACCACAGCAAGCTTTTCCTTTCGTTTGCCGTCCTCGTACGCCAAAATCATACCGTTTATATAAGAAATAAAGCGAGTTAACACAATCCACCCGAATAATGCTAAAAAGAGTAATAACATAATTGGAAGAAGGACTGTAACACTATTGAATAGCAGCCCATAAGCGACATATTTCAAAACCATAGATACGGTAATAATCCAAAAGAAACGCTTATTTACAAAAATAGGAGAAAAGATTAAAAATAAGACTTCGACTAGATTGCCATTCATATAAGGTGAATCAGTACCCCAATAGATTAGTATATTATTGATAGCGTCCAGCAATAGAAAAGCATAAAAATAAATATACTTAATGAGAAATGGCTGCTCTTTTTTTATTAGGAAAAGAACAAGAGGAAGCAGCAAGAAAAGCGCTCCATACATATAATAGCCCAACCCTTTATCCGGCAACCCCATTGGCTCATGTTTTAAATATGGAAACAAATAATAATAGACAAAATCATATCCTATAAAAACAAAATAAAAGAGAAGGGTAAACAATTTAACCGCCTTTATCTCTTCTACTCTTAAAACTTCTTCCCTGGTACCATCATTCATACTTCGGGATCTCCTTTGGCACTTTTTTGACATATCGTAACCCATTGAACTCTAATGAGACAACATAATAATGTTCCCATAGTAGTAATTATAGACTACTCTTAACCAGTATATATTATTATATCTGATTCTGTTTGGGTAGACGAATAATGAAAACACCATAATTTGCATAACATTAGGCTAAGGAAAAGAACTGCAATTAGGGAAGATAGCGATTGAATATTATTTTTCCTTATATTTATACACTGTGATTTTAACAGAAAAGATAGATTCCATTCGAGGATTAAAGTAGTGGCTGAGTTTAACTAAATGATTAAGGAGGATGCCGTCTCTAGTATTGGAGAATAATTATCAAAATCGGGGAGATTGAGAAGCCACCAGTATCAGCCGTGAAGTCTGAATCTCCTTTAATTAACGGTAACGAACTAAAAGTCCATACTAATACACCTAAATTCCTATAAGCTTTGTATACCATTAACCTTTTATTAATAAAAAGCAAGGTTAATTTTTCTTAAGTGCCTGGATAAATTCTTTTATCTGTTCTAACTTTTGCGGATTCAACTCATCTATTGGAAGCTCAACCTCTATTTTAAAGGTACTTTTTACGGCCGAAGTTGAAATAGAAAAGGTCTCCCCATTACCTTCCCTCTTCGTCCTAACTAATTCCTCAACTTCTACCCCAAACGTTTTTGCAATTCTATGTAAGATATCTAAACTAGGATTGCTTTGAATATCTCTTTCAATCAAACTTAAATAAGATTTTGAGATACCAGTTCGCTCACTTAATGTATCTAAAGTGAACCCTTTTCTTCTACGAAGCTCCTTCAGCTTCTTACCATCCATAGGATTGACCTCCTTATTTTCGGAGTAATTTTTCTATCACAAACTACTATCATTAGGATTGTTTAATTAGTTGGATTTTGTTCACTATAATGAACATAACCTCTTTCTAACCAGAACACAATATCCGAAATTCCTTGTTTTGGGCCGTTTTTACCAGTAAATCTTTACTTTTCGGTAAATTACTACTATTTTCTCATTTATTCTTAATTGAGAACGACCTACCTTTTCAAAACAAAAAACCACCAACTATGGTGGTTCTCTTATAGCTAAACAGTTTCTACTACCTGGTTATAGGGAGGCATTTTGGAGTATTTTCACAAGCTGTTCTCGGTTTGGATAATCGGAT
Organism: Mesobacillus maritimus; assembly: GCF_044803185.1. Taxonomy (GTDB): domain Bacteria; phylum Bacillota; class Bacilli; order Bacillales; family Cytobacillaceae; genus Mesobacillus_B; species Mesobacillus_B maritimus_B. The sequence continues at coordinate 364,014 of NZ_CP085225.1, read as the reverse complement.
TGTTTAAATTGCTCAATCGTTTGCGGAATATCATAGCCAACGCGAACGATTGATGTTTGAAAAATACCTTCTTTTAAATCAACAATGGCATAGGACGCTTTCTTTAACCCATCAAACGGCAAACCTACGCTTCCAATGTTCATAATGCATTTGCCATTAATATAACGGATATACGGCCTATGAATATGGGCATATATGTATAAATCTGCGTCTTGAGTCATCATTTTCGTTGTTAGCATTTCTTCCTTTTCGTCTGGAAGAACGACTTCAAATAGACTAGATGGGGTTGCATGGTATGCGTGGATTTTCATTCCTTCTATCTCTATGTTTAACTCTGTTGGGAGATTGCGAAGATAATCAATGCTTTCTTCATTTAGGTTTGAATAAATCCAATCACGCTCTTTGTTCATCATGTCTAAAGCTTGTTCTGGCACCTCGCCCTGATTCACCCCACGAACCACCCACTCATCGGCATTTCCTTTAATCACGTCCGTATTCAGCGAACGAACAAGATCCAAAGACCGCTGCGGCTCTGGTCCTCGATAACAAAGATCGCCAAGTACATAGACCTTGTCGACATTTCTTTCCTTAATATCTGATAGTACTGCATCCAGGGCGTTTGCATTCCCGTGGATGTCGGAGATAAAAGCAAGTCTCATGGTCATTACTCCCTTCTTTACCTAGTTTCTACTATATACTATAGCTTTTCTGGCATGAGAATCAAAACCACTAATTTCAGGATTGAGGACAGCTTTATTGTCACCGCTTGAAAATGTCCTAGGTTATAGTAGAAAGAGCCAAAAACAATGAAGCCCAAAAACGATGGTATACATACCCGAAGCCATAAACGCAACACTCTTTACTAATCTTGATGACGGAACCACTTTAAAGAGAATAAATAGGTAGAGGAAGAGTGATAGTGACAATTTCATAAGGATAAACAGGCTTGAGTTTGCTTGATAGAGTTTGTCCATGAATGGATTCATTTCAGTGATTAGGCCGTTTTTTAGGCCGTAGTAAGTCACAAAAGCATCAAATATATTTAAAAGTGATAAATAGTAGAATATCTTATTCATTTAAGTACCTCTTTTTCATTTTAAAAAGTAAATAATCTAAGACTTCACACTCTATAAGTTATTTCCCAAAGTTCAATCATTAACCCTATCAAATTTAAGGTATTCACTGATAAACACAAAAATGACCTTGATTTAGTTTTTGGCAGTTCATCAAGGTCATTACTATTTTTTTATATCCGCTATTTTTCTTTTATTCTTAAAGTAATAGATTCCTCCACCTAGAACTAAAACTGCACCAGCTATGATTAAATTGAACATATCAGTAGCGGTATTTGGAAGCATTGGTCCATCTGCTGGGAGAACACCACCTAAAGTGCCTTCAACGAATAGTTTTAATTGGAACTCAGTACTCACTCCTTGGAACTCATTTCCTAGTTCTATCGGAACCTTGATGACAAACAGGAGATTTTCGCTTTGCTGGCCCTCTAGAAATTTAGGCTCTAGACCGGTTAAATCTTTCAACTTGCCTTCGTAAAGGATTCCATTAGCATCTTCAATCATTAAATCCAACTGATTATAAAAGTGCTCGGATCCAGAGAGAAATTTACTTGAAGTAATATAGTTAAAATCTTGGATGCCATTATTGATTATTACAAAGTCGCGGGCAACCGAGTCCCCAGGCTTTACATTGGATAAATCGAAAAGGATTTTCGCAGGTCTAGTGGTTAAATCGATTTCGCCATTATTAATATTAGCAGCGGCACCTATTGGGAATAACAGAACAAAGATTAAGAGTAATGGAGGAATAAGTTTCATATTAATACCTCATTTATATTTAAGTGAATTATAGAAAAGGTGGGAAACCCACCTTTTCTATATTAGATATTACCAATATTAAATTAGTCAGTTACTTCTTCAGTATGAGTTGGGCCACCTGTTGTTCTTGGGCTAGGCATGTTAGATCCATCTGCTGAGTTTTGAACACCATTGTTTACAGCGCCGTTACCATGGTTAGTATCAACATGTACTCCATCCCACTGAGTGGCTTCCAGGTTGAAGAAGACGTCTACAGAATCGTTCATATATTTATTTTGTACATATTCACCATTTGCTTTTTTGGCAGGGTCATTTTTAAATGTAATTTGAATAAATACATCATCTTTATCATCTGGATCAACAGGAATTCCAATTCTTCCATCGGTACCTGCAGCAATAGAAGCTAAGTTAATTTGTCCATTTACAACATGATCTGAATCAATATCTGATACATCACCATTAATAAGGTCTGCTAAAGTAAAGTCTCCAGTAACAACATCTTGTCTTGGTTGCCATTGACTAGTTTCAGAGTCTACTTGCATGAAGTCAACTTCAAATTGAGATAAGAAATCATCTCGACTAGAATCGCCATTTCCTTCAAAGTTGGCCGCAGTTCCGCTTAATAGAACTTCTTTAATTGCAAGAGTACCAACATTGTCTAGTGTGAAAATACGTTGGATATTATCACCAGGCTTAAGATTCGTTAAGTCAAAGCTAATTGGCTTATTACCGCTTTTTCCAACTTGAAGATCTAACGTCCCAGCCGCAAAATGGTTGTTAACTGTCGCTGTGTCGTTAAATGCTGCCCAAGTTCCCCCACCGACTAATGAAATACCTAGAGCTGCGGATGCTAATCCCAATCCTAATTTCTTTTTTACTGACATTCTAGTTTCCTCCTCATTTTCCCCTTATATATTTAAGGGTATGTAGTTTATTTATTGAACCCCTATGTTTAATAGGGAATACAACCATTAATTACGCTGGTTTCCCAGTATCTTGAACTTCTGTTTTCGGCTTATCAATCTCTCTAAGAGCTCCCCTAATAGTGACTACTGAATAAAGGATTAATAAAACACCTGGAGTAATTAGTAGAATCGCCATACCTTTGCTTGATTTTGCAAAATCTATTAAATAACCTAAGTAAGGAATTGTCACATCTGTATATTTTGCAATTACGTTTTGAGATAGAACTAATTGAGAGTCTAAATCCTCGTTGTTATCCCCTTTGGTTTGGAACATGATTTGATTATTTTGGTTCATTACTTCAATAATTCTGTGGGTAACTAGCTCTCCACCCTCTTGCATATAGGTAATAACATCACCTTTTTTCAGTGCGGCTGGATCTTCTATTGGTTCCACCGCAATAATTGATCCTGTTTTAAACGTTGGTTCCATTGAACCCGATAGTACGGTTTTTAACTGATATCCTAGAAACTGAGGTTCTCCCCCAGAGGCTTTTGATGAAATTACAACGAAAACCATAAAGATTAATAGCAAGAATAGAATCCAAGTTATTAAACTACTAACTATCTTCAAAACTTTCTTTGTAGCCATTTGAAACACCACCTATAATTTGTTAAGTATATTATGGAGACTATTATTCACTTGATGAACCTTTATTATTGTCAGAGGTCGTTTGTCTTTCTTCCGTATCTTCGGGCTCTTTAGTTGTCGTTTGTCTTTCTTCCGTATTTTCAGGCTCTTTAGTTGTCGTTTGTGTTTTTTCCGTATCTTCGGACTCTTTAGATGTCGTTTGTCTTTCTTCCGTATCTTCGGACTCTTTAGATGTCGTTTGTCTTTCTTCCGTATCTTCGGACTCTTTAGATGTCGTTTGTCTTTCTTCCGTATCTTCGGACTCTTTAGATGTCGTTTGTGTTTTTTCCGTTTCTTCGGACTCTTTAAATGTCGTTTGTGTTTTTTCTATATTTTCCAGTTCATCAAATTCTGCTTTTTCTTCAGGAGTATTACAACTATTTACGGTTATTTTTTTTGACGGAATATAGCTGTACCCATCCTCATCCTTTTTGTTTTTTCCTTGGTGACCCAAAGGTCTTCGAACAGCAAATTTATATTCACCAGGTTCAAGTACCTCTGCCGAAATTTCTCCAGTTTCTTTGGCAGCAAGCTTCGGTACTGTTCCAGTAGCAACGGGTTCCCCAGTTAAGTATTCATCTGCTTTATATAAGTAGTACCGCCATGTTGAAAAGGTCATATCTTCACCTGAATTACTTATGGTTGAATAGACATTGCAACCATCAACCCTTACAGTTGAACCATCAAAATCGAGTGAACTTTTATCCCATTCGTCCATATCCCATTCACCAACATGTAATGAATTTTCTATGACCTCAATATCATTAAAATAAGCCCCAGTATTAGAAGAAAGATATGAACCAGTGATAATTAGGAGATACCAGATTGAAATCAGTTGGGCTGCGATGACTAGACCCTTGCTTTTCTTCTTGAACTTTTTAAGGCGTGTTCTTCGCAACTTTCTCCCCTCCTCGTCCATTCCACTTGATGAATCGAATTTTTCTATCAGTTTAAGAACGAAGTTGGTGATTCGTTTATTCATTTTCATCAACTTCCTAACAATCATTTATTTTGTTAAATTCTTAATAAAGAACAATAAGGCCGTATTTGTCATGATCTCTATAAAATTTAGGTATAAAGAACATATCACCCAAAAACGTTATACCATTCAGCGCGCTAAGTTCTTTATAATTAACAATTTTGTCGCACTTCGTTCTAAATAAAGAACCTTATGGACTTATAATAAAAGATTTATCCTAACTTGTAAATAGATTTTCGGAAAATCGTTCTTAATAAAATACGACACATCACCCTATCTTTCTTATGTATTATTTAAATACTGTCTAAAACCTTGTCTAAACAAGAAAAAACACACGATATATGAATTGTCGTGTGTTTCACCATGTGGTAATTCGTTGTTAATACCGTGAAAGTTAACCGTTACAGATTAAATAGGTACTTTCCTATATATTTACCATTTTTTTATTCCTTCGATCCTGAATCACCCAAATACCAGCACCAAGTACGGTCAGTAGTGTCCCAATCGCTAAGAAATTAAACATAGAAGTAGCTGTAAGTGGCAGCTTGTTTCCTTTGTTTGTTTTAGGAGCAAGTGGAGTTTTGTCTGTTTCTTCTTTGTCTTCTGGTTTTTCACCAGCTGGATCTTCTTCGTCATTTGGGTCCTCATTGACTGGTGGTTCTTCATCACCTGGCTCTTCTTCTACTGGAGGTTCTTCATCCACCGGGGGTTCTTCATCCACCGGAGGTTCTTCTTCAGCTGGTGGCTCTTCTTCTGGAGCCTGAAAGCCTAATGCGACATCCGCAAGGTTAGCGAGCACCCGGTGTCCTTCAACATTTGGATGGATATCTCCTGGTAAAATCAATTCAGCTTGCTTGCCTGCAAATGCTGGATAAGCATCTGCTAGTAAGGTCTCGTAATAGTTACCAATTGGTAGGATTACTCCTTCATTTACCGCGTTCAATACTTCTTCCCCTAGTTCATGCATGAATGCCTCGTATGGATCTTCGCTTTCACCATATGGGTTATAGAGGGTGTATAGGACAATTGGAGCGGATGTTTGCTCACGAATATCCTCAATAATTTGTTGTAAGTTTAGGGTTAGTTGTTGCACCGCTTTGAGCATCTGCTCTTCTAGCTCTGACGGAATACTGTCATTTTCACTTTCACTATGGAACTCTGTTGCCGCGGCTGTAACTGGCGGACGTAAAACCCGTAATAGGTCATTGCTTCCGATGTTTAAGGTAACGACATCTGCTGATTGCAGGGCTGTGTCAAACTCGGGATTTTCTTTTAGTGCGTTTAATAAATCCGTAGACGTCCAGCCTGGATAGCCATGATTGATGACTTGGTAACGACCATTGGAAATTAGGTTTGGAAAAGCTCTGTTTGATGGTAATTCGTTATTTTCTTCAAGGTTATAGCCGTATGTGATTGAATCGCCTAAAGCAACAAGAACTGGCTTGTCCTCATCAGGGTTTTCTCCTTCAGGATCTTCTTCTCCCGGATTGTCGCCTGGTTCCTCACCACCCGGCTCTTCCTGTTTCATCAGGATCAGGGTTTTCCGTTCCTGGGTCTTCTTCAGGTAATAGATCAAATAAGATGTTATTCACCAATGAAGCCAATGCTTGGTGTCCTGCTACGTTTGGATGGACATCTCCTGGGATGATGTAAGAAGCTTGGTTTCCACTGAAAGCCGAATAGGCGTTAGCCAAAATGCTTCCAGTTGCTGTCTGAATTGGCCCAATAACCATACTATTCACTTGCTCTCCATATTCATAAAGAGTTTGTAGAGAAGGAACTTCACTTGGTCCAAACGGGTTATAAATGTTGTAAAGAACAATTGGTGCTGTCGGTGCCTGTGCACGTATTGCTCCAATAATCTCTCCCAGGTTTTTCCCTAATTGAAGACCTGCTGCCCTAACCTTTTCCTCTAATTCTGGGGTGCTTTCAAATTTACCAGTCGCTAATGCCTCTTGCACTCCGACCGCTTGAAATAAATCATTGCCACCAATATTTAGAGTAATAACATCTGCAGCCGCAATGGCTTCCATGAAACTAACATCACTTTTAACTGCCGTCAATAATTGACCAGACGTCCAGCCTGGTTTGCCCAGGTTTGTTACATCAAGACTTGCAGCATTTCCTATTAAATAAGGAAACGCCTCACTTGATGGGTTGCCTAGGCCAGAACCGTATGTAATGGAATCACCTAACGCCACTAATTTATGTGGCTGTTCAACACCATCTTCATTTGCAAGTGCAAAACCTGAGAAAAAAGTACTAAATAACAGCATAACAACCAACACAATCGTATAACGCTTCAAACTCTCATCCTCCTTTTTTTACAATTATTTTCATAATCTATCATAATGTATAAAGATTTGTCTGGAAATATAAACCACTTGACAAAAATCGTGTATTTCTACAAAGTAGCTATAGGAATAAATTACTAGTAAGTTTCGGAAAGTATCAACTCCAACACAAAAAGGCCACCCACTTCAACCTCAATGGATGGCCTTTCCTTCTACCTTATAACGGTCTTAATTTTAGTAAAGAAATAATAATACTTATACCCCACAACCCCCAGCAACAACAACCGAACCCAAAGATTATCCAAGATAATAAACGGGATGGCAATCATTACGTCAGCAAACAGGTTGATTGTCATCTTCTGTTTCAGGGTCATCGACCGATCTCTGACAAAGCCTTCGAGATGCTTTTTATAAATGTTGGTTTCTTTAAACCAGACTTCAAATCGTTGGGATCCTTTGACAAAGAAGAATAAAGCTAGAAGCAGGAGTGGTGTTGTTGGCAATAATGGCAGGATGACTCCTAGCATTCCTAACCCCATAAACAAAAATCCTAATACTATATATAAAAGTTTGATGAGTTTAATGGTAGTTCCCTCCCGTGCACCTTTCACGAGTTCTATTATATCACTCAAATGTTGGGAGGGGTAAAATCACCTTTAATCCAGACACCTATAATCGAGCACCCTATAAAAAGGAACTCCCTAGCTTCCTTTTTGTTTCTTGTTTAGTAACTTTTCCACCTCTGCTGCTGAGAGTGGCGGACTATAGAAATACCCTTGACCACGGTAACATCCATTTTGAATGAGAAATTCAGCTTGTTCCTGTTTTTCAATGCCCTCGGCAATCAGTTCAAAGTTTAGATTCTTGCCCATTTCGACGATGGTCTTAACCAATGAGGCTGCATTTGGATTAGTCGTACTCTCGTGTACAAAAGATTTATCAATTTTTACATAATCAATCGGTAGCTTGCTTAAGACGCTTAAAGAAGAATACCCTGTGCCAAAATCATCGATTGATATTTTCACACCGAGTTTCTTTAAGTCTTGAATGATAATGGATGATTGATTGATGTTCTGCATTACACTTTCGGTGATTTCTAAACCAAAATATCGTGGAGGGAGCTGGTATTCAGTGAGGACTTGATGAACCGTTTCTACAAATTGTGGATCCTCAAACTGTTTTGCCGAGACATTCACAGCCATCTTCACTCTTATACCGGCATCGTGCCACTTTTTATTTTGTTTACCAGCCTCATGAAAGATCCACCTTCCTAAAGGAACAATCAAGCTGCTTTCCTCAGCGATTGGGATAAATTCCATTGGAGAAATGATGCCTAACTCTGGATGCTTCCAACGAACCAAGGCTTCAACGCCATAAATAGTTTCTGTTTTCAATTCAAGCTTAGGTTGATATTCTAGATAAAACTCATCATGCTCAATTGCGTGTTTTAGAGTTTGCTCCAGTTTAAACTTTCGATCTAGCATGTCACCTTGCTCGTGAATGTAGAATTGATAATTGTTCTTTCCTCGCTTTTTAGCTAAATACATCGCGGTATCCGCCTTAGAATTAAGGGTTTCTTTAACTTGACCGTCTTGGGGATATAAGCTAATTCCAATGCTAGGTGTGGTATAAAACTCCTTATTTTTTATCATAAACGGTGTTGAAAAAGCTTCAATAATCCGATTTGAAATTCTCCGGATTGTTGCTTCATCAACCTCTTCCATTAAGATAGCAAATTCATCTCCACCTAGACGAGACACAAGGTCTCTTTCTCGAACGCTTTCCTGTAAGCGAATTGAAACTAGTTTCAAAAGTTCGTCTCCTGCATCATGTCCCATCGTATCATTAATAAATTTGAAACGATCTAAGTCGATAAACATCACGGCTAAAATCTGATCCTGATCACGACTTCTCTCCAAGGTTTTTTCTAGGTATTCGTTATACATATGCCGATTGGGCAGACCGGTTAGCGCATCATGATAGGCCATAAATTTAATCTTTTCTTGATATTCTTTTTTGGCCGTCACATTAATTGCTACTACCATTATGGCTGGTGTTCCATTATAGTTTATTTCTTTCCCTAGCATTTCTAGATAAATAATTTTGCCATCATGTGGCCTGACAATTTTATATTCAATATAACCTTTTGCGATTTTATTTCCGTGAATTTCTCTATTTCGAGTATGAACTTTCTCTTTTTCCGAAGGATGGACAAATTCGAAAATCGATTTTCCTATTATTTCGGAAGGATGAGATAAGCCCAATAGTTGAAATGTCGCAGGGTTTGCGTAGACAATTTCCTCGTCCTGATGAATCAAGATCATATTCGGTGAGAGTTCCACTACACTCCTATAACGACTTTCACTTTCCTGTAACTGTGCTTCTGTCTTTTTCCTTACTGAAATATCAACCACAACACCGTTGATTTTTACAACTTCGGTAGAATTTTCCTTAAAAATTGGGGAACCTGATAAATATACCCAAACCGCTTCTTTATGCGCATTAATAAGGCGGACTTCAACAGTACTAGATTCTCCGGATAGAACCCTATCATAAAATTCCAATACCCTTTGACTATCATCAGGATGGAAAATCCCTGTCCAAAAGGAGTAACCCTCGTAAAATTGTTCCATCGTATACCCCGAAAGTTTTTCAATCCCCTTAGAGACATAAACTCTTTGGTTCACGATATCATTTGACCAAATGGTTGCATCGACACTATCAAAAATTTGCTGAAGGAATTCCTTCTGATCTTGCAACTCTTTTTGACTTATTAATAATTCCTTGTAATAAAAGCGTGACTTATCATACTGACCTCCCAAGGTCCAAGTGACAACGATTCCAATAATAGCAGTGAGAGCACTAATAATAAAAAGTAAGTGCCCATCTTCACGGTGGATATGTTGTAAAAGCCATAGACTAATGATCAAAAAAGGGAATGTTGCAGTGATTCTTCCTATGTATTTCATACTATCTCCTAATAAATAATTTCTTTAATTAGCCTATTCAATCTTCCAACGATAACTGTACTGGGGAGTCCTATATGCTATATCCCCTCTAACATCATAACGGTTTCATTTTACCATGTATATCACCATCAATTCCTATATCCCTGCGATTTAGACTACCATTACTAGTACGTTACTCCTATCTTCCCCAATAGTCAGTGGAAGTCCTTTTAATCAAACGTTTGATTAAACAGAGGTGATTGTATCAACGGTTTAACCCACCTTGGGTAAAAGTAAACATGTTTTCTGCCCTTAAAAGCATTCCTGAAATTATCAGAGAGACTCAACAAAATGAAAAAACTCCCCTCCTATTAAAGGAGAGAAGTTTCTCAATTTTATTTCGTATAGAAAATCGGAGATCCTGGTCCTAAATCTAAACCAGTTAGCATCCAAACGACCAGCATGATTACCCAGAAGATTGTAAACGCGATGGAATATGGAAGCATCGTAGAAATAAGTGTTCCAATCCCAACTTTTTTATCATACTTCTGTGCAAAGGCAATCACGATAGCGAAGTAAGGCATCAATGGAGAGATGATGTTGGTAGTGGAATCAGCGATACGATACGTAAGCTGAGTCAACTCTGGAGAATAGCCAATTCCCATCATCATCGGAACGAAAACAGGAGCCATGATCGCCCATTTCGCAGATGCACTTCCGATAAACAAGTTAATAAATCCAGAAATCGCAATAAAGGTTAAAATCAATGGAATTCCTTTAAATCCAGTAGATTCAAGGAACTCTGCACCATTCACGGCTAAAACAATTCCTAACTTAGACTCGCTGAAATAAGCGACGAATTGACCAGCAACGAAGGCAAGTACAATATATGAACCCATTGTTGACATTGTTTCAGATAATTGATTGGCAACATCTTTATCATTTCTAATCGACTTCGTGACTTTCCCATAAACAAATCCTGGGACAAAGAACATGATTAAGATAACTGGAACTAAGGTTTGAAGGAATGGTGAGTCAATAATACTATCGGCACCAGCTCGTAGTGGTCCCCACTCAGGTAGAGCAAGCAAGGCAACTCCAATACCTACAACAATCAGGGAAATGAACGCAGCCCATAATCCCTTCTTTTCCTCTGGGCGCAAGTAGTCTACTTCTTCCTTGACGTCCCCTTTATACGTACCAAGTCTAGGTTCAACAATTTTATCGGTAACGATTGTACCGACGATGGTAATTAAGAATACAGAAGCAATCATGAAATAATAGTTCATTGCCACGTTCATCTGACCAGCATACTCTGGATCCAACATCGATGCTGCATCTTGGGTTAGACCAGCAAGTAACGGGTCCAAAGATGTTAGGAGCAGGTTGGCACTATATCCGCCAGAGACACCAGCAAATGCGGCTGCTAAACCAGCAAGTGGATGACGACCCAAACCTGCGAATAATACCGCACCAAGTGGTGTCAATACAACATAACCAGCATCTGAGGCCATAGAAGACATAACGCCAGCAAAGACTAAGGCAGCTGTAATCAGCTGTTTTGGAACAGATGTAACAAGGCCACGCAGGGCAGCTGAAATTAATCCAGAACGTTCAGCTATCCCGATTCCAAGCATTGTAACAAGGACGGTTCCTAATGGCGCAAAGCCAGTGAAGTTTCCGACCATGCTTTGGAACAAGTATAAAATTCCTTCTGAGCTAAGGAGGTTTCTAACTTCAATTACTTCTCCCTCATTCATTGGGTCTGGCACACTCATCCCCATGCTAGAGAATATTGCAGAAAGGACGACAACAGCTAAGGCAAAAATCGCGAACAGTGTAACGGGGTCAGGTAATTTATTTCCAACACGTTCAATGGTATTCAAGGAACGCATAACAAAACCTTGCTTTTTTTGATTAGACATTGGAAAAATAATACTCCCTTTCCTTTTTATAATTTTCTTACAATATAAAAAATAGAACATAAGTGATTATACGGAAGAAGCTAGACGAAAGGAAGGGGTAAACGGAAAGTCGAAATAGGGAGTCTATTTCCAAAAATACAAAAATGGTGCCTGACCCCCAGTGCGTTAAAGTGGTCAAGCACCATTTAATTAGTTTCTGATGATGATATAGGTTAGGTAAGCAATATATACAACCGCTAAGATTGCTCCTTCTTTTTTCGATATCTTGTATCTTGATCTAGAGAAAATTAATAAAACAATGGTAAACAGAATCATAAAGATTAAATCGAAAAAGATTTTTGAATCAACAGCTAATGGAGAAATCGTTGCGGATGCACCGATTACAAGCAAGATATTGAAGATGTTGCTTCCGACTATATTTCCAAGAGCAATCTCACTTTCTTTCTTCAAAGCTGCGGTGATGGAAGTGATGAGCTCCGGCAATGATGTTCCGACTGCAACGATGGTTAACCCGACGAGTGTTTCACTCATTCCAACCGATAGAGCGATATCCGTTGCATTACTTACAACAAGGTCCCCACCGAAGATAATCCCAGCAAGTCCGCCGAGAGTGTAAAGAATATTTTTCCCCCAGGTAATCCCTGTCGTATCCCCGGTATCAACATTGCCCTTTTCGCGGTTATTCCGGGCAACTTCAAATATGTAGTAGAGAAAAATAGCAAAGAAGAGGAGCAAGATTATTCCTTCGCTTCTTGTAATTATGTTTGCACTTTCCCCTTGAAGAGCAATATCACTGATAAGTACCCAAAGAGCTACGCTTCCTAGAAGCGTAAACGGAATTTCCTTTCGGATGGTTTCACTCTCTACTATCAGTGGATTGATGATTGCGGTGATTCCGACAACTAAAGTGATATTAAAAATATTACTTCCTATGACGTTCCCTAGGGAAACCGCGCTGTTCCCTTCCATGGCAGCAATAATACTGACGGTCGCCTCTGGTGAGCTTGTCCCAAATGCGACAATCGTTAACCCAACTAACATAGGAGGCACTTTTAGAAGCCGTGCAATCTTGGAAGAACCTTCTACAAAGAAATCGGCCCCTTTGATGAGCAAAGCAAAGCCTACTAACAACAATATATACGTCATTCACTACACCTCTTCATTTACTTATATGAAGTTTTTGAATCATTTAATCGTGGTAGATTATTACAGGTTACCTAAATTATAGCAAATAATCAAATATTTTATATTGGAACAGACCAATTTGACCTATCCCCTTTAGGTCTTAACTAGAATAGAGGGAAAAATTCCCCTTAAATTGTAAATAGCATTGAAATTAGGTTAAATAAAGGGAGAAACTCCCTCTATTCACTCGAAAAACGTAAAAAAGAGGATTTTTTATTTAAATAGAGGGAAAGTCCTCCCTTATTTTCACCGAAACAAGCTCCATTCTGCATATAACGGGAAAAATTCCCCTTATGTTACTCTCACTAGTTATTCGTTGAGATTCAGCACTCTAATTTATTGTTTTACACCATTTAAGAGAACCCGCGTTAAAACGTACCGACCGAGCACCTTTTTCAGCCAAATAAAAAAGCTGACCATTATTTTGATCAGCTCATCTAACCTACAACCGCATTTCTTCAGTTACTAAATAGGGAGATTGGGTAGTACATAAGGTTACGTTCTGTTTTGTATTAAACACATCAGCGAATTCCCCGATTGCTTCTTCATCGATTCGAGACGTATCTGTTGTTACTCCCCCTACTCTTTTCACTAGTTGTTTTTCGAAGAAATTCATTTGCGAAACTAAAAATTCTCCTCCAAATATGCCTGTAGCTGTGGCCTGTTTACGTAGTTCTATCGGGAAAGCATTTTCAAATTGTTCTAAGGCAATTTGACCTTCTCGCATACAGCAAAGAAACAGACCAATTCTTTTCGTTCTTAACACTGATAGATTTTCTTTTACGAACTTTTTCACTCGCCCTTGAATACTTCCCGTATGGATGGATCCCCCAATAATAACGGCATCAAATAAATCCACATCTGAATGCAACTTCGCCTTATTTAGGTTTAAAACAATCACATCCCCCTTTATTTGCTTTTTTAACAGCAGGGCTGCCTTTGTCGTCGTACCATGTGAAGAGCAATAAACAATCAAAACCTTCATGGTTTCGCCTCCTAAATGGCCGTACTTCTTGACACATAAAAAACCAGCCTAAACTTTTTATTCATTTAGACTGGTTCCTGAGGTGCCGTTCCGCATTGATACTTTTATTATAATTTTTAATCTTAATCGCGAATTGAAAATTATGTGGCAATTTTCTTACATTTCCTATTTTTAACTGAAATCATGCTTTTTCAATAGTCCTCGCTAACACTGCCCCGACTATTAGGCCCCAAACAGGCGCACTAATATGAAAGAAGCTGACATTTGATAGAGTCACAATAAAAGCTGCTAATGCACTTAGGCGATAGCGATTTTCCGAAAAGCCTTTTTGCAAACTACTGTGAAGAACCGCAATTAACGAAAACCCCGCAACTAGGGAGATAAAAGCCCCTGGGAGTGAATAAATGAAGGGCACGATTTTCCAGGCAAAAATACCGAAGAGAAGCGTTACAACCCCAGAGACAACAGATCCCATATACCTCTTCGTCCGGGGACCAGCATCTGGACCAGAACAGATTGCCGTCATCATTCCTGCAATATTGGCGCATTGACCTCCAAAGAAACCTGATAAGATTGAAAAAGCCCCACTAGTCGAAACTATTTTCCGGATCGGTGGCTTAAAGTCCGAGCTTTCCAAGGCACCAATCCCTGGAGCTGCGTCATTGCTTAAGATCAGCATCGCTAGAGGCAGTGCCAATGTCAAGAACCCCATCCCAGTAAACTCTGGTATTTGTAAACTCGGCAAGAAAAACGCCATTTGCTCATGGCCAAATTTAAAGTTCCCTGTTAAAAACAATACAACAAAAGCAACGCCAATTGCGATAACAACCGGAGGCACTTTTTTCACATATTTTGTACAGAGTAGAAAACTCAAAACAGCTGCTCCCCCGACCATCGGCATTTCTTTAACAGCTGGGACTATCTGAACGACATATCCGGTTACCAACCCACCAAGCATAGCTGAAATGACTTCTTTCGGAACCCATTTAATAATCTTAGTAAAAAATCCACTGAACCCAACTAAGAGAATAATGAGTCCTGACATCACATACCCACCGATCAGTTGAGGGTATGTAAACTGTGCCGTTACCGTGGCTAAAAAGGCTACCCCCGTAATCGAGTGTCCTCCGGTAATGGGAATACGGTATAGGAGTGGCATGATGATACTAAAAACACCACCGAAAAAGTATACCGCAAACATCCAATTGATCGTTTGCTGGTCTGTAAACCCTCCAGCTGCCGCTGCTTGTAATATAATAATGGCGGGGCCGGTCATCACTAAGACACTTGAGACCAACCCCGCTGAAATATTTTGGCTGTTTAAATCTCGAAAAATCCCTTTCCATTGCCGAGATTCCGTAGGTGTAGCGTGTTCATGATAATCATCTGGTAATCCCATTTCTACCACTCCTGTTAAAATGCTAATACTATTATCTTTAGGTAGAAACGATAAATTGTCAAATAATTCAGCTCACTTATTCTACTTCAACTAAGGATGCATCCAGCATCGTACCGTTTTTCGCAAAATTGGTATGCCAAGAGAATGCTTTCTCCAACACATGTGGCGTTTGTCCACCTCTGGTTAATGCCTCTTGATAATAGTCCCAAAGTTGTTTGCGATACATTGGATGTACACAATTCTCAATAATAATCTCAACTCGTTCCCTTGGAGCAAGTCCGCGTACATCTGCATAGCCTTGTTCGGTGACGATGACATCAACATCATGCTCCGTATGATCGACATGGGAAACGAATGGAACAATACTCGAGATTTTCCCATCTTTTGCAATGGACTTTGTGACAAAAATGGCTAGGCGTGCATTTCGCGCGAAGTCACCTGAGCCCCCGATTCCATTCATCATTTTTGTACCGAGAACATGGGTTGAGTTTACATTTCCATAGATATCTAGCTCTAAAGCTGTATTAATGGAAATCAACCCGAGGCGACGAATGATTTCTGGGTGGTTCGAAATTTCCTGTGGACGCATAATTAAACGATCGCGGTATTGTTCAAAATTGGAGAAAACCTGCTTCATTTTTGCATCTGATAAAGTAATCGAGCAACACGAAGCAAAGCGAACTTTCCCCGCATCCATTAAATCAAAGACTGCATCCTGCAAGACTTCTGAATAAACTTCTAAGTCCTCAAACTCCGAATCTAGCATTCCGTGAAGGACCGCATTGGCAACAGAACCAATTCCTGATTGAAGTGGAGCTAGCTTTTCAGTCAATCTTCCATGTTCGATTTCCTTGCAGAGGAAGTTTAATAAGTGATTGGCCATCACTTTCGTTTCTTCATCCGGTGCCACGATTGTAGACGGAGAATCTTGCTGATCCGTAAAAACAATCCCCTTGATTTTCTCTGGATCAACTTTGATTCCCAAGGAACCGATACGATCGTCGGCCTTTGTTAATGCTATTGGATTTCTTTCTCCTTGTTTACCAGGGTCATATAAATCATGCAACCCTTCAAGGTTGGTCGCTTGCGCCATATTGATTTCAACAATAATGGAGTTCGCATGCTCAGCAAAGCTTAAGGAGTTTCCAATTGAAGTGGTTGGGATAATCATTCCATCCTCTGTAATCGAAACCGCTTCCAATATTGCGAAGTCCACTGGGTCAATGACGTTTGCTCGTACCAACTCTGCTGTATGGGATAAGTGCTGGTCGACAAATAAAAAGTCCCCGTTATTAATGCCTCTGCGCATCGTTGGATCAGCCTGGAATGGTAGTCTCTTTCCTAAGATTCCAGCTTCTGCAAATAATTTATCAACATCTGAACCTAATGATGCCCCTGTATAGACGTTCACTTTAAAGGATTCATGTTTAGCACGATCAACCAACGCGAATGGGACCGCTTTCACATCACCTGCACGTGTAAAGCCACTTAAGCCTAAGGTCATTCCGTCTTCAATCCATGATGCTGCTTCCTCTGGAGTTACTACGCGCTCATGCAAGCGCTCATTTCGTATCCGTGCGAATTTATTCTCCATTCTTAGACCTCTCCTTAAATCGATTTACCATTATTTTACCCAAGGAGAGAGAGAAGTTTTAATTTTCCGAATACAATACGAGATTCTTTGATAAAACAGCATATTCATAGTACAAAACAGAAGAAATCGTAAGAATCCAGCAAATTTAAGGATAAAGTCGTAAAGAGCAGGAAAAGTCCTAAAAACCTAATAATTTTCTAAAATAACTCGAATACGATTGGCTCACAGGAACACGCTCACCGTTGTCCATTGCTAATAGAAAAGTAGAATGCGAATCTGGAAATATCTCTTTTATATGATTAACATTGACGATAAAAGATCGATGACAACGGATAAAAGAATCCTTTGGGAGCAAATATTCAAATTCCTGAAGGGAGTATTTATGTGAGCCACAATAAACATCGGTGTAGACATGAGTCTTTTTTTCCTTCGCTTCTAAAAAGACAACGTTCGAAAATGGAATGGGGTTCCACCCATCTAATGTTTTCACGGTGACAACCGACTTTCCCTCTGTTAATGCAGGTGAGATGGCCGTTACACAGCCCTCCACTTCTCCATTAAAAAGAAACGGAACCGCCATCCCGTGGTAAGGTACGCCAAACATATCTCGATTAATAAACTCTGAGACCTTTTGCTGCGTGGCAACTGCTTTATAGGCAATGGTCCCCTTCTTTAATGGGTCCCCTGGCTTTATTTTTAAATCAATTCGTTTACTCGGTCGGTAATAAATATACTCTTTTGTATTCGATACTGCGATTGAGATTTCATCTGAAAACAATTCGCCAATAACATCGAGCAGCGAACTAAGTGTTATACTTTGCATCCTAGCACCCACCCTTCTAAAATCAAAAGTAACTATATTCTCTACTATTAGTTTAACTTTTTTGTATTTTTGTTACTAGAAAAAGAATCGGGTTCAGCGGCCTTATGAAGCGGGTTTCCAACCAAGTTCCTGCTTGATTTCGGGTTCATCCCCCTTACGAAACGAATTTAACCTATCATAGATTCACGTCCACCTTTATCGGCTTGTTTTCTTCCTTTTGGATGCCTAGATAACGCAAGGTTTCGGTTGGGGTAGTGTGATTATAAATGGACTTTATAATGGAGATGGCAATCCCTTTCCGATATGCATGGTAACCAAACGTTTTTCGTAGGGTGTGCGTCCCAATCTTCCCCGGAACCCCCACTTCCTTTGCTGCATGATTAATGATTCGATAAGCCTGCTGGCGTGTGATCGGTTGGTTATTTCTCTTCGATTTAAAAAGGTAATCCTCTTGTTGTAAATTTTGATCAACTAGATAATCCTTTAATTCGCGACGTACGCTATTATTCAAGTAAAAAGACTTCTCCCCATCACTTTTAGGGTCGGGAATATAGAGAAACTCTTTGCATGCAGTCCCATCCCATACATCGCTTACCTTAAGTGCTAACAAATCACTTACTCTCATTCCGGTATTTATCCCCAATATAAAAAACAATAAATCTCGTTGGGACTGTTTTTTTAATAACTTTTTCATCTCATTAATCTTCCCGACATCTTTAATGGGATCTACACACTCCATGTATTCTCCCCCTAAAAGGAATATTGTTTGTTACCAATACTACCAAAATAATGGGATTTCCACAATCAGACGGATCCCCTGTGCTGGTTGTTTAGCTTTGATTTCACATCGTGATATAATCATTTAAAACTAAGCAGACATTAATGTCTTATTAAGAGAGGAATTTTTTTATGAATCGTAAAATTGGTTTTATTGGCTGTGGCAATATGGCAAAAGCAATCATCGGTGGAATGATCCAATCAGGTTTCACCAGTGCTGAAAATATTCATGCTTCAAACCGCTCTTACGGCAATCTTGAAGAAATGAACCAAAAATATGGGATTGTCGTCTCCCAGAATAATCTCGATGTGGCCCGTCAATGTGAGGTTCTTTTTTTAGCTGTGAAGCCTAATAAATATAGTCTTGTTATCGAAGAGATCAAAGAGATGGTTTCAGAAAATGCACTTATTATTATGATAGCAGCTGGCCAGACCATTAAACAGAACGAGCAGCGTTTTGGCAAAAGAATGAAAATGGTCCGAACAATGCCCAATACTCCTTCCCTTGTCGGTGAAGGAATGACAGCTGTGAGCACGAACGATTTAGTAACAGTGGAAGAAAAACAGGTAGTCCAAAACATTTTTGAGAGCTTTGGAAAAGTAGAATTTATCGATGAACAGTTAATGGATACGGCTAGCGGGGTTAGCGGTGCTTCTCCTGCCTATGGGTACATGTTTATTGAGGCACTTGCCGATGGAGCTGTGTTACAGGGTATGCCAAGGAAGCAAGCCTACACCTTTGCTGCACAAGCATTATTAGGAGCTGCGAAGATGGTATTAGAGACAGAGCTTCACCCTGGCGAATTGAAGGATCAAGTTTGCTCTCCTGGTGGTGCCACCATTGAAGCGGTTGCTAGTCTTGAAAAAAGCGGATTCCGCTCGAGTGTGATTCAAGCTCTTAATGCATGTGTAGAGAAATCTAAAAGCATGAAAGACTAACTATTTGAGTATTGGGTAGTAAAGTATAGAGGGTAAGTTTTTCAATAAGATACAAACAGGTCTTATATAGGAAATTCGAACTGTATTTTAAAAATGACGTTTATGGACTAAGAATGCTGTCAAAAATGCTTAATGTATTCCCCCCCTTTATTTAAAAAGCATCTGCCACTTGGGCAGATGCAATTTTTTTATGCTTATTAGTTATCTTCTGATTCTTCGTTTTGGTCCTTTGGTAAAATTTCTACCCTTACTTTACGTACACGGTGATTGTCGACTTCTTGAACACTGATATGAAGATTCTCATACTGGAAGCCTTCTCCTTCTTTCGGAATTCTTTCCAACGTTTCAAACAACCAGCCACCAAGACTATGACTTGAGCTTTCTGGCATCGGCACACGCAATAAGTCGGAAAAGTCATCTAGTTGAAATTGAGCATCGAATTCATATAAAGTTTCACTAAGTTTGGTCATGATATTAATCTTCTCATCATGTTCGTCCCAAATCTCGCCTACTAATTCTTCAAGAATGTCTTCAAGGGTAATCAATCCAGAAGTTCCCCCAAATTCGTCGACAACGATAGCCATATGACTTTTTAACCTCTGTAGTTCAGGCAAGAGTGTGGCTACTTTCATCGATTTAACCACGAACACTGGCTTTCGTAATAAAGCCTCTACGTTTGCATCATTATGCTGGATAAGTTCCGAGAAGAATTCACGCTCGGATAAAATTCCAATAATATTATCTATATTGTCTTTATAAACAGGGACTCGCGAAAACCGCTCTGTTAAAAAGAGATCTTTGATTTCTTCAATCGGTTGGTTTAACTCAACTGCGATCATATCCATACGGTGAGTTAAGACCTCACCTACAATGACATCATTAAATTCTAATGAACGATGAACAAGTTCTTTTTCCTCTTTATCAATGACACCTTCTTCTTCACTGATATCAACCATAACCTTGATTTCTTCTTCAGTGATAGATGGGGTTGATTCATTCTTTGAAAAAGTCCTTGAAACAAAGTCCTTAAGCTTACCAAATATAAAATTGAAGGGTGTTAAAAGTTTTATAAGTAAGAAGAGAATTCCAGATATCTTTAATGAGTAATTTTCTGCATTCTCTTTGGCAATCGACTTTGGTAAAATTTCACCAAAGATAAGCACCAAAATGGTCATGACTAAAGTACTTATCAATAGCCCAGTACCTGCTCCAAAAATACCCGTTGCAACACTCGCTGCAATACTGGAAGCTGCGATATTGACGATATTATTTCCTATTAAGATCGTGGATAAGGCATTGTCAAAGTTCTCAGTAATGTGTAAGGCTTTTTTGCTACCAGCCTTGTTCTCACTAACGTAATTCCTTAACCTAATTTTATTTACACTTGAAAAAGCTGTTTCTGCAGACGAAAAAAAAGCAGACAAAATAATTAGAACGATTAGAAAAATAATTAAACCTATGGGCACTTCAGCCAAAAAAACTCACACTCCGTAAAATTAAATTTATACACAATCAATTTTACAGACTAAGCTGTGATAAATCAATTGCTTAAGCTTGCTTAAATGGACAATCGGCGATACAGCTTTAGATTCAAGTGTAATAAAATCATTGAAAAAAGAATTAGGAAGTCAGATTCGCTAATTTTTCAGCATAGCGACTCTCATTAAAAGGAACCTTATTCTTCATAATATCGTACATCTCTTCTACTAATATTCCAGCAATCAGCAATTTTGATTCTTCCTCTGTTTTTCCCATCTCCATTAACCTGTTTAAGGTTTCTCCTGTACATGGAGGGTTATTTTCTTTTAGTTGATTTTCAACAATCTCTAATAACTTTGTACGAAATCTTGGATTCACCATTCTTTTAGAATCATCCTTTTTGTTTTGAATTATATTTTTATGTGAGTTATATCGTGTAGTTGGTTAACAGGTCTTTCACTCCGTCGATTAGATCTACAGGCATGACACCATAATGAGATAAAGCTTTTGGCTTATCCTCCCCGGCCTTCGCGTGCAGGAAACTCGCTGAAAGTAGAGCTTGTAGTGGGGAAGCACCTTGAGCTAAGAACGAAGTGATGAGACCAGTTAATACATCACCACTTCCACCTTTACCAAGTGCATCATGTCCATAAGGATTTATGTATACCTCTCCGCCTGGTGTCGCAATAATCGAACGGTGCCCCTTCAATAGTAGCAACACTTGATGCTCCACTGCAAATTTCCGAGCAATCTCAATCCTATTTCCTTCTATTTCCTTTACTGATCTCTGAATTAATGCCGCCATCTCACCTGGGTGAGGGGTAAAAATGACGGGTCCTCTATGTTGTTTGAGTTGCTTAAAATTATTTCTAAGTAGGTAAAGAGCATCGGCATCAACGACAATTGGCTGGTCTGTTAGGGCAGCGAATAGTTTTGCTAGCCATTCTTCTCCGTCTGGAAACCGACTCATCCCCGGTCCAACTGCAATGCTGTCGTATTGTTGAAGACGTGGAACTAACTCTTCAATGGCCTCCCTTGAAAAGTGTCCACCTTTTTCTTCAGGTAATGGTAAAAATAATGCTTCAGGATACTGCGTTGCCGCCATAGGGTAGATGCCTTCAGGAATGGCTAACGTCACCAACCCCGCACCACTATGTAAAGCTGCCTTTGCCGTAAAAATCGGAGCTCCAACATAGGAGCGAGAACCGCCAATTACAAGAGCGTGTCCAAAGGTTCCTTTGTGACCGTTTTGTGGGCGCACTGGGATAGATTCTTTTATGAGCGATTCTGTGATTATTTGTGGGAGCTGAAGGTGGAGGTCTCTGGCAATAGACGGTGGAACAGAAATATCAACTGCCTTCCATTCTCCGACGTACATAGGACCATCTTGGAGGAAAAATCCACTTTTCGGGCATACAAAGGTCACTGTCTTTGTGGCTTTGATGGCCTCGCCAACCACTTTGCCATCATCACTGTTCACACCTGAAGGAATATCTACAGAAATGACAGGGATGGAATCATTTTCGCGATTGTTGACCATTTTTATGATTCGTGCGAGCGGTTCTCGTACTGCCCCTTTTACTCCTGTTCCGAGGATGGCATCTACAATGAGGTCTGCTTGGGTTAGTTGGTGCTGGAATTCGTCAAACTGTTTTAGGGTGAATAGTGTTAGATCTCGTTTCAGATAGACGTTGAGGTGGACCTTGGCGTCCCCGGTTATTTTTTCAACTGGGACCAACAGCCAAAGCTGAGGCTCCCATCCTAGATCAACAAGCTTCCGTGCCACAACAAAGCCATCTCCGCCGTTATTTCCGCCCCCGGCCAAAATGAGCACTTTTGGCTTTTTACTGGTGAGGCTTTTAGAGTTAGCAACGATTTCCTCGACAATCCTTGAACCCGCATTCTCCATTAACACAACACCTGGCAACCCAAGACTCTCCATCGTGTACTGATCCAGTAACTGCATGTCCTTTTGACCTGCTACGAACATGACCCACACCTCCGAGTATTTTTTATTACTTTATATTATAAGCTAAGTTGATTCGTAATGATGGATTTGCTTTAGGTTTGGGGATATTGGGAGCTTTATCGTGACGTTTTCGATGACTTCCTTCTTGAATTTGGCACGTTGGAGCTTTCATCTTGACCGTTTTGATGATTTCTCTATTGATTTGGTCACGTTGGGGCTCCCAGCGTTACCTTTTTGTTGATTTCCTCTTGCTTTGGACACGTTGGAGCTTCCAGCATTACCTTTTGCGTGGTCTCCCTTTCAGTTTGGGCACGTTGAGGCTTCCAGCGTGACCATTTTGATATATTCCCTCTTCATTTGGTCACGTTGAAACCTCCAGCGTTATCTATTGCGTGGCGTCCCCTTCAGTTTGGACACGTTTAAACCTCCAGCGTTCCCTTTAAGGGGGTGTCCTTTGTTTCTTTACCAAAATGTACTTCAATCAAACGTTTGATTAAATTGCCCTTGGTATATCAACGTTTAACCAAGGTACCCCCCAAGCAAATGAGAATTGTTACTGAAATTTAACTCTATAAAAACAGCTGTCATCAAACTTTTTACACACTTCTAACAATTAGTTGAACAAACCACTTCTAACCATACGATTCATAGCCAATATGATAAAATAATAGAGTAGTAAATAATTTTGGGAGGTTGATCATTATGCCAGCCCTACATGATTTGCTACCTAAGATTTGGAACAGAAGAGCAACAGAATTAGAGGATTTCTTTGATAGTTCGTGACTATGGGGAAAAGGGTTCGATGTTGATGTCAAGGAATCCGAAAAGTCAATTTCAATCGAGGCTGACTTGCCAGGGTTTCAAAAAGAGGACATTCAAGTTGACCTAGACGATTACTCCATTACCATCAAAGCTATCCGCAGCACAGAAAGTGAAGAGAAACGCGAGAAATATTATAGGCGGGAACGTCAATATGGAAGCGTAGAGCGAGTGATTCCTCTTCCAGCGGAAGTAATAACAAATTCATCTAGCGCTAAATACGAAGACGGTGTTTTAAAAATAACCCTAGAGAAGGCAAATCCAACCATTTCACAACGGAAGTCTATTTCTATTGAATAAGTCTATTAGTAAAGAAACGCCGGCCCTGTAACCAGAGCTGGCGTTTCATCATGTATTTACACTAAGCAGAAGGTCTATGATGACGAATTTTTCAATCACATCTGCGACAAATTGAACATGAGTTCCAACGATAACTTGAATGCTTTGTGGCCCGATGACATTGATTCCATGTACACCTGATGTTTTAATTTGATTTTGGTTTACAAGTCCCATGTCTTTTACTTCAACTCTTAGGCGAGTCACAGAGTAGA
The DNA here is from genome assembly GCF_044803185.1 of Mesobacillus maritimus. GTDB lineage: Bacteria > Bacillota > Bacilli > Bacillales > Cytobacillaceae > Mesobacillus_B > Mesobacillus_B maritimus_B. Next base: position 339,923 of record NZ_CP085225.1, on the reverse strand, counting down.
TGATATAATAAGTTTAAACTCCTGTAATGAAACGAGGTGCTAGTATGACTAAGAAAGAAATTGAATATCAAATAACAGAACTAAAGGCAGAATATGTTCGCCTCCAAAATGATTTAGAAAAATTAGAGTATGTGGACGGGAAACTATCACCTTTGGAAAAACAAATTGCTGAGATTGAAAAGGAACTCAGCGTGCTCAACCAAAAACTACGTACGGTTTTAAACTAAAAAGGCACTCATTCGAGTGCCTTTTCTATTAAAACCCATACCGATAAATCAAGAACCGTTCATTAGGATTCCTTGAATAGACATCTGGTAAAATGATTTCTTGTTTTAATTCAAAGACGGTTTGGTTTTCTAAAAAGAGGATATAGTCTTCAGATGGATAATATAGGACAATTTCCATTTCTCGAGGGTTCATTTCTAGGGAACTTAAGATATTATGAATGATTTTCTTAAAAATATGGACAGAAAACGGATTAAAGAAATAGAAGCGGTTCTCTAAACCATTGATTTGATATTCTTCTGCCAGACAACAATGGAATTGAATAGAAGACTTCTTTTTTTTATTCTTTTCAAAATATCGCTCCCGATTTCTTAATGCCTCATGATAAAAGATTTCATCCATTTCAATCCCAGTTACATTTGCATCATAAAAATAATGGATAAAAAAGTTTAACCTACCTTTTCCGCAGCCAAAATCCACAATACGCTCTTCTTTTTTCACTTCATAATGCTGAAATAGTTCCTCCAAAGCACTGTATGGTGTAGGTTCATAGGGATGATAATGAGTGATTGGATGAAGTTTTCTCATGTCTTCCCCCGTATTGATATTCAGCAATTTCTCATAATGATATTCGTTCACCATTCGTTTCGTGCTCCTGTCTGTCCACTTTCACTTAGTTGTTTTCTATTAGGATACACCATTCAAACAATAAGAAAAAGGAGAGGTCCCTCCAGCTAGATGAATACAGATATGAAAACTATCTTTATGGTCAAAAAAAAGAGGAGCATCATCCAGTCGTAAGGATTGCACCTCTATCATCTCTTTCAGTTTGTCTCTGTTTCCCGATTAAATAAGTTAGATAAGATTGAAGTTCAAATTGATTATGATTCATAAAGTCTATTAATTTCTTTTCATTACTGCCCATCAGGACCCCTCCTTTTACTATATTTGCATTATCTCCATGGCGGAAACCTTTTATACATTGAAAATAATAAAATGTCATTCATTTTAAAATTTCCTATAAAAATAGAATTTATTTGTATGAATCTATTAAAACTTGGGTATTCTAGTAACGTATTCCCCCTCATATTAAGCATTTACCACTTGGTAGATGCTTCTTTTTTTGTGTAAATAGGCAGGTTCCATTAAATTAGTAGCAACCCGTCTAAGTCTAAAATCTCAATTCTTTTACGTGCTTTTTGTTTAATATAACCTTGGGACTCTAACTCGGTTAATTTTCGGCTAATGGTTTCTGGAGTCGTTCCTAAGTAAGAAGCCAAGTCCTTTTTGTTCATTGGGAGAGCAAATTCACTTGAAGAACCCTCATTTTCTAGGCATTCTGCGAGAAAGAGGGCAATTCTTGTCTCTACCTTTTCTGTCGCAAACCGTGCTGTTTGTTTCTCTGACTGCTCTAATCTACTTGAAAACTCAGAGAGGATTTTTAATGAAATCGATGGATATCTTAATAGAAATTGCTGTAGGTCCGTTCGTTTTATCATACATACCCTTGTATCTTCCATTGCCTGCGCAAAGGCTTCGTGAATGCCTTCTTTGAACAAAGCAAGTTCTCCCGTAAATTCTCCTGGAAGTAATATGCGAACAAGTTGTTCCTTTCCTGATTCCGAAAGACGATAGATCCGAATTTTCCCTTTACTTACGATGTATAACGAATCTGATTGGTCACCTGCATGGTAGACGATTTCCCCTTTTTTATATGAGGCAGCATGAGTTGTCTTCATGATTTCATCCATTTGTTTTTCTTCTAGGTGGTTAAAAATCGGGACCATTGAAACACATCCCTTGTGTGTCCCTAATGAATGTTGATCTTCCCTGTGATGATGGCAACTTTGTTGTCCCTCCGCTTCCATATTGAGCCTCCGTTCATTTTTATCCTAAGATTAACATATCACTAGCTAAATATGTGCAGTCTGTAACTCCCCCCTTATCTTTCCCTTTTTCTAAAAGCTTTCATTCTGAGCGCCTGATACGCTTTGATAAAAATTGGGATACCAGCAATAACGGTTGCAGCCAGGAACGCTCCGTGCTTCATGCTATCATTGCCTATTAAACCTGTGATGAAACCAAATATGATTAAGATACCTGATAGCTTCATCAAATCATTTCGATGTTTTTGTAATGTGATAATCATGTCCATTCCCCCTCTACATTCCCTATACTTAAAGGATAAGACTCTTTTACTAATAAAAAATTGACTAGCATCAAGTTTTGAGAAATATGTCAGAGCACTTGGCGTAAATAGAAAAAACTTATCTTCACGCCACTAACTGTAGCAGGAGATAAGTTTTTGATTGCAACGAAACTACGATACTTTCGCTGATATCACTTGGTAGCCTAGCTTTTGCAGAATGTTCTCTACTTCAGTTGCTTGTATGATTGTGGCATCAAACTCGGTTTTGACCTTACTTGAGTTGAATAATACTCTTACCGTCTGCATCCCGACCATTTTATTGAGTGTGGTTTCAATTTTTTTAATGCAAGAAGGGCAAGTTAATGGTTCTAATTGGAATACTGCTTTTAACATGTTCAATTCCTCCCTCGTGTTTATGTCTTTATTTTAAGACAGTTTCACTCAATAAAAATTGACCTATATCAAGTTTTAAATCTTTATCCAATAAAAAAGACAACCAGGTCTGGCTGCCTTAATAAAATCATCTAGTTGTAGTTGCTCTCAATTGCCTTTATTCGTTCATAAAATTCTTTATTAACAGGTGTGGATACCCCATGTTTCTCTCCCATCTTCAATACGGTGCCAGAAAACAACTCGACTTCACTGTAGCGCTTGGCTTCTACATCCTGTGCCATAGATGGTTTCCCCTCTGGACTCAATTTGCTTAATACCTCTAACCAATAATCGATATCCTCTTCAGTTAAGGGAATGCCCTCTTTTTCAGAAAGCAGCATAACTTCTCGCATCGCCGCGATCATCATGTCTCTCGCTTTTCCTGCTTTTTGAATCTCTCCATAATTGCTTTCATGCACAGCAACAGTTTGATTTACTCCTACATTCAGCATGAATTTACTCCAGAGGTGCTTATACATGTCAGGTACAACCTCATAAGGAACGCTCATTTCGTCAAAGAAAGCAGCAACTGCCTGTACCTTCTCCGAATTCATTTCAGCATTACGCTCCCCAAAGCAAAGCATCCCCATATTTTCGTAGGTTAGTTCATTTTTCACTTTTACGGCATCCATTCCTTGAGCGACGCAGTATAAAATCTTGTCCATTCCATAAGTCTCACCGATTACAGCCTCGCTGGTTATTCCATTCAAAGCCGATAAGATAATGGTGTTTTTACCTATATGGTTTCTAACCGCGTGGATCGCGTCATTTAAGCCCTCATTCTTAACAGTAAACAAAACTAAATCTGCTGGTTCCACGATTTCTTCTGGTGTTATAAAGTGGAAATCACAGCGTTTACCATTACAATAAACATGTTCGTTACGGTATTTTTCCACTCGCCCCTTATCTGCAACGATTCGCAAACTTCCTTTTGGCATCCTCTTTGATAAATGATGGCCAAATAAAATTCCAAGTGCCCCTAACCCAACAATCGAAACAGTTTTTATCGTCATACACCTTAGATTCCCTTCCCCATGAATTTATACAATAATTTTATCATAGGTTCCTCATTTGTCAGGAAGCTAAAGTTTGTAAGAGGATGTTAGTGGGTATGAACAACTACCCTTTTGACTATTTCAAAGCCTCAGCCAATAAGGTATAGGACTGAATCTTATCGTGAAAATCATACACATTGGTGATAATCATCAGCTCATCTGTTTGATACAGTTCACTCAATCTTAGCAAATCGTCCTTCACCTTCGCCGGTGTTCCAATCACCATCCGCTTTCGATTCTCTTGGATTCTTTTTCGTTCTTCCTGTGTAAAATTCATTCTTTTTGCTTCTTCTATGGAAGGGATTCTCGTATCCAGTCCCCTTTCAACTAGCAACAACCACCTATCAAGACTAAGAGCCATTTCTTCTGCTTTCTCCTGTTTAGGAGCACAAATTACAAAAACACAAACATTGACCTTGGGCCTCGAGAGCAAATTCGAAGGCTGAAAATGTTCATAATAATAATCGATTGCCTTTTGCCCATTCTCAGGATTAATAAAGTGACCATACGTAAAAGCTATTCCGTTTTCCGCCGCTACTCGTGCACCTCGGTGGGAAACCCCTAAAACCCACATTTCTGGAGCCCTCTCCGGTACCGGATAAGCCGCCACTTCGTGATACGGATGATCGGTTGGCAACTCGTTGTTTAAAAACCCTTGCAAATCTTTAACTTGTCGAGGAAAATCGTTCAGACTTCTCCTTACTCCATCTGTTAAAGCTAATCGTGTAGCAGGAGATCCACCTGGAGAACGGCCGATGCCCAAATCGATACGGTTAGGAAATAGCGTTTCTAACATCTTGAAGTTTTCAGCTACTTTATAAGGGCTATACTGTGGGAGCAGAATCCCACCTGAACCAACGCGTATCTTTCTTGTCTTTGAAGCAATATGAGATATTAATACTTCGGGAGAAGAACCAGCGACGCCGATAGTATTATGATGTTCAGCCACCCAAAAACGGTGATATCCTAGCTCTTCCGTGATTTGCGCAAGTTTTACTGTATTTTGCAAAGCTATGCTAGCATGATCTCCTTTACGAATCACCGATTGATCCAAGACGCTTATTTTCAAGTCCATCCCTTCTTCCTGTTCATCAGCTTTTTTATCTATATTTGTTTTCGTAAAGATTGTTGTTAAAATTGTAAAAATCTTAAAGCCGATTTTTACTACCTAAAGCCGATTTTAACGCAAGGTAAGCTATTTTTGTACGTTGTAGTAAGTTTGCAAGCTATTTGCATTGAAACAAAAGCTTCATCCGTCCTATTTTGTATCCAAAATCAGCAAAGCATGAGAAAAGAGCCTTATCTAATTTATCTCAAATTAACAAACTTAACCTAGAGGAAGTGTTTAATAAAAATAAAGAAAGACATATTAAGGATAGTATTTAATCGGAAGGAGGATATTTAGATGGAATTTTTATCACGTGAAGAAATTTTGAATAATTTACAGCAATCTATGCCAGCTTTTATCGATCAATATAATTTAGACGATATTGGCCTATACGAAGAGCAAGGGCAAGGGGATGTTTATTATATAGGGTATACTGTGAAGAAAAACGGAAAAACCTATCATATTCATACTCCCTATCATAAAAATGAACACGGACAATTGGCTAGCCAGCAAAAGTCCTGGACAGCGGAACCAGATGAACCGGACAAAGAGGATTTAAAAGGATACAACGATTTAGAAAGTGTTTTTCACGATATATAATCCGTTTATCATCAAAAAACAGCGACTGAAAGAACAAGTCGCTGTTTTTTCTATGGTTTTTTATTATGGCTCTTTTCTCAAACTTTGTTGCTCTTGGATACAAATTCGGTTGAATTAAGCTTTGTTTCCCTTCAAAGTACCCTTTTATTAATGAGAAAAGAGCGCGCAAACTTCTTATCACGTACCAAATAGCTTATCTTGCGTTAAAATCGGCTTTAGGTAGTAAAAATCGGCTTTAAGATTTTTACAATTTTAACAACAATCTTTAAGAAAACAGCCTTTATTATATACCGCTGTAAGCCATACGAAGAATATCTACAAGCTCGTTCATTAATGGACGTCTTGGATTGACATTTGTGTCTGGATCATTATAGGCATGGTCGGCCATTATGTTCATTTTGTTATCATAGTCAACTTTGGTGATGCCACAATCCTTCACAGTCAGAGGCATCTCGAGCTGGTTTGCTAAGTGAACAATTGCCTGTATTAAGCTTTCAACCCCTTCTTCTGTTGTCTTAGCTGGCAGTCCAAGCATCCTTGCCAATTCTGCATAACGCTTGTCTGCAATATAATGCTCATAACCAGCAAACGGTGTGAATTTTGTTGGCTTTTTAGCATTGAAAGTAATCACATGCGGCAAGAAGATTGCATTGGCTCGACCATGAGGAATATTAAATTCTGAACCTAGCGCATGGGCAAGGCTATGATTAATCCCTAAAAATGCATTGTTAAAGCTCATCCCTGCGATTGTTGAGGCATAGTGCATTTTCTCTCGTGCCACCTCATCCTGCCCGTTATGGTATGCTTTTGGTAAATATTCAAATACAAGCTGAATTGCCTTAATAATGGGACCATCCGAGAATTCATTGGCTACCACTGAAACATACGCTTCAAGTGCATGTGTTAACACATCCATACCCGTGTCAGCGGTGATATGTTTTGGAACGCTCATCGTAAATTGCGGATCAATGATCGCAATATCCGGTAAAAGTTCCGGGTCCGAAATCGGATATTTTATATTGTTTTGCTTGTCTGATATAACAGCGAAGGAAGTAACCTCTGAACCTGTACCAGAAGTAGTCGGAATCGCAATAAACTTCGCTTTTTCCCTAAGTTTAGGAAATTGGAACACACGCTTCCGCGGATTCATAAACTTTTGCTTTAATTTATGAAAATCTGCCTCTGGATGCTCGTAAAATAACCACATTCCCTTTGCCGCATCAAGGACCGAACCACCACCAAGAGCAAGAATGACATCCGGTTGGACTTGGCTCATTTGTTCCGCCCCCCGCATGACGGTTTCAATGCTAGGATCAGGCTCCACTTCAGAGAACACATCATAACGAACAAAATCCGGACGTTTTTTCAGATAATGAAGTACTTTTTCAACGTAGCCATTTTTTATGGAACTTGGGCTTGTTACAATAAAAACCCTAGAAAGGTTAGGGATTGTTTCTAAAGCTTGAATAGAGTTTTTCTTATAATAGATTTGTGGCGGTGTTCTTAATACTTGTGGGTTACTCTTTCTAATCGCTACCTTTTTAATATTGATTAAATTGGCTGCTCCAACATTTTGAGAAACTGAATTTCCTCCATATGTTCCACATCCTAACGTCAATGTTGGTAAAAAGTCGTTATAGACATTGCCCGTTGCACCTTGAGCTGATGGAGTATTCACTAGGATTCGCCCAGCTCTCATGCGCATCGCAAACATTTCCACAATTGCTTGGTTTTCCGTATGAATCGATGCTGTATGTCCAAGTCCACTATACTCCAAAGTTTCTTCCGCAATGGTTAGTCCCTCTTTAAGACTACTTACCTTGTAGCAGGCAAGAATAGGACTTAACTTTTCGCATGAAAGCGGCTCATTCGGTCCAACACCCTGTAATTCTGCAACTAGTACTTTTGTGTCTTCAGGGGCACCAATTCCAGCCATTCTTGCAATTTTACCTGCCGATAACCCTACAATCATTGGATTTAAAGAACCGATTTCTTCCTTTATAGCCACCTTTTCGAGCAATTGCTTTTCTTCTTTATTGAGGAAATAACAATTATTTGCCAGCATTTCATTTTTTACATCATCGTAAATTTCCTGATCGATGATAACGGCCTGTTCAGACGCACAAATCATTCCGTTATCATATGTTTTGGAAAGGATCAAGTCGTTGACTGCACGCTTAGTGTCAGCGGATTTCTCAATATAACAAGGGACATTTCCAGGTCCGACTCCAATCGCAGGTTTTCCTGAACTATAAGCAGCCTTGACCATCGTACTTCCACCAGTAGCAAGTATAAGCGATACTTTTGGGTGCTTCATTAATAGATTTATTGCCTCAAGGGTTGGTGTTTCCAACCATTGGATACAGTTTTCAGGAGCTCCAGCCTTTATCGCTGCATCGCGGAGCAACTTAGCTGTTAGCTTCCCTGTATTTTGGGAAACTGGATGAAATGAAAAGATGATTGGGTTTCTCGTTTTCAAGGAAATTAAGGATTTAAAAATAACGGTAGAAGAAGGGTTTGTCACGGGTACAAGACCTGCAATGACCCCCACCGGTTCAGCAATCTCACAAGTACCTTCATGCTCATTTTCACTGATTACTCCGACTGTTTTTAAGTCGCGAATGCTATTGTAAATCATCTCGGTTGCAAACATATTCTTTGAAACCTTATCCTCGTAGATTCCTCTTTCTGTTTCCTCAAAAGCCATTTTTGCAAGAAGTGTATGATTCTCAAGGGCAACAAGCGCCATTTCCCTGACGATTTCATCGACGCTAACTTGATCGAGCCTCCGAAACTCTCGAAGTGCAACCTCACCCTTTGCAGCCAAGCTTTCTACCATTTCTCCAACATACTGTTTCTGTTTCAACACTTTTTCATCAACTGCCATTTACATTCCCTCCCAATTTGCATGAAGAACTTTTTAGGTAAAAATTTCTTTCTTTTGTAAAGATACCAACTGGTATGTTCAGAGATTGTCAAATGATGTTGAGAATATTGGTGCTTTCTGTCTAATGAGCTAAAGTTCATGAAAACTACAAAATTGCAGAATGAATTTGCAAATCCAAGATTGTTAAACGTTTGAAAACTGATGACACTCTTTTTAGCTCCGTCATACACTATATGGTTATAAACTAAAGCCCTATGGAGGTGTTTACACTGATTCATACGGTTAAACCTGGTGAAACTCTAAATCAGATTGCAAGGGATTATCGCACACCCCTTTCCGCAATCATTAACGCCAATCCGTCGGTTAATCCAAATATTATTTATCCTGGGCAATCGATTGTCATCCCAGGGTTTCCTGACCCTACTACCCTTCCATATCGGATTGTCGTGTCCGTCAGTAATCGCTACCTTAGATTATTTAAAGATGGCGTACTTCAAAAGCAATATCCCATTGCTGTCGGAAGAATCCTTCACAATACACCAATTGGTATTTTTATTATCATCAATAAAGCCCCTAATCCCGGAGGACCTTTTGGCACGATGTGGATGAGTTTATCCAAGCAACATTATGGAATCCACGGAACGAATGACCCCAGTTCGATTGGAAAAGCAGTATCAAGAGGTTGCATCCGAATGTACAACCAAGATGTAGAGGAATTGGCTAGGACCATTCCAATCGGAACCCATGTGGTTATACAACCCTAATGAAAGTAACATTCACATGACCTTTGTATAGATTAATCCCTACACAAAAAGCCCAGTCTAAGTGTTTTAGACTGGGCTTTTTGTATCTGTTCGCCGGACATAGATGTCCCCTTCACTTGTCCAAAATAAAAGCCATCATCGACTTATCGTCTTTAAAATTCCAATCAATAAAAATATCCTTTACAGACTTTTGAAATAGAACCTCAAACCTGCCATCACGATGAAAGTATTCTTTTTCTAACTCGTCCTTAGTAAATTTCAATTCTTGCTGAAATCCTTTTGATATTAACGCTTTTTCAATTTGAACCAATATGCCTACCCGTTCAACTAAAAACACCGTAGGTGAAATCGGATATATATAGATTTGATCAGGCACTTTTTGAACGAGCATACTGATTCTTGCTATCTCCTCCTCCAAGCCAACCTTATCAACGCTGGGCTCTGGAGCTTCTTCCGAAATGCCCTCTTCTAATATAAAAATGATGATGCCTGAGTTGTTCGGAAAGTTCCAGTCATGATAATACTCGGTAACCTCCACATTAATCGAGACTTGGACAACCCCTTTTATCTCCTCTAACAGATGGTCCATAATCAAGGTTCGTGCATCGTTAACAGTCTTTTTCTGCCTCTGCTCCAATAAAATATCTTCCATCGGAGACACAAACCCACGTAAATAAGTAACCAGATACTTTCCATTTAGGTTTGTTTGACAAGATTGTGGACCTTTTCCGAATTTTTTTCTCAATAACTTACTAATATAGCTACTTATATAATCTAATTTATTTTTATCAATCATTTCCACCTTCCTTCGTTCAGATTGGTCAATGAATACATCCAATATTTCTAGTATTGACCAAAAACATCCAAACAAAAGATAAATACGTGGTAATTACCTAAAATTAAAGACAATATAGTTTTTATCTTGTTCATAGTCCCAGGTAATAAATAAATCATCAATAACGCGGTTAAACACAGTCTCAAACTGGTCTTTACGGTTTAAATAGTACGATTTCATTTCCCTTGAGTGCTCTACCAAAATATCTGTTAAACCTTGCTGAAAAAGATACCTATCCATCGATAGCAAAACACCCTTACATTCCACAATGCAGACGTTTTGATTGCACTTTACAATTTTATATTCTTCTGGGACTTTATGTACCTTCGTGCATACCTGTTCCATTAGCTTAAACAAATCCTTTTCCCTAAAAAAGAAATCGTTGGACACCCCTGACCGAATATGTCTTGGTTCAATAATAATAATTCCTTTATTCGTATCATAGTTCCAGTCATGATAAAAAGTATGAAAAGACAGATCCATCACCTTTGATGCTTCTGGAAGGAATTCCTTACAAATCAAATCGATTACAGCCGTTCGAAATTTATTAGCCAAATTCACTTGGTCATTTTCTACTAAAACTTCCTCTGCAGTTGTCATAAAACTACTTATATAAATAAAAAGTCTATTTTCTTTAAACACCACATAACAAGTTTCAGGCCCTTTTCCGAACTTGCTTTTTAATGTTTTGCTGAACTTGCTGCTAAGATAAAGCAAATCATCTTGAGTGGCACTACCCATTGTTATCCTTATCCCCCTTAAAAATAAAAAAGGCCTAACTCCTTATTTTAAAGAAGTTAGGCCACGGCTAAGACGACTATTTCTATAGTTTCTTCCATTTACCAAACAAAATATATTAAACTAACTCTTAATTCTTTAACCATTAAATTCTGCTATTCTAATGACTGCTAGACATCAGACATATTTTATCTTACCATAATTGTTTCCTAACAGCAACAAAACCGATATCCGTTCTTCTTTCCAAAGGGGATTTACTCTGGGGTTCAGCTATATTCAATTCGACTGGGGCGTCCTCAAGATGATAAAAGTTCCGAGATATTCTCCACTATAGTAGATAGGGAAAAAGGTTAGCTTTACCCATAAACTTTCATCCTTGCCGGGGTAGATTTGAGTATTAAAAGTACTCAGTGTTTCAGGGACCTTGTCTTTAAAAAACGTCTGGCTTTTATCCAACTCAGTTGCAGCAAAAAGATCTCCTATTCTCATAGAGAGCAAATCTGTAGATGAGTAACCGAGCTTATCCTTACAAAGTTTGTTCGCATAAGCAACTTTCCCTTGCAGATCTATGATTAAAAAAGCGTTCTTTTTATTGGATAAAATGAAGAATTCCTTATCTATATTTGACTCTATGTATAATTGTAAAAGATTGCTGTTTTGCTCGTCATGAGTTGTTACCATCTGATAAGGTCCTCCATTTCTTTTAAAAATAAAAAAGCCAAAGTAAGATTAGACATGGCTAACCCTTACTTTGGCTTTAATTTCTAGCATCATTCTAGAAAATCATTTCCATCTTATTAAAAATTGAGTTCATAGTTAAATAGACTGGAGCTTTTTTTCTCCTATCCACTCCTTATGATACCCTCTATTGAACAAACTTTCAACCAAGCTTACTGTATTTTCTAAAAACATCAAATTAAGGCAACATAACCGGATGGGAATACCCATAGAATCAATTAGTAAATTGTTAAAAATTGTTTACTAGACTATTACAATTTTGTTATGTTGGGAGGAGATAGTTAATTTACAACATAAACATTGTTCTTATAGGAAATATAAATGAATGGGGAAAGTTTTAAAGGGGGTAAAAATCTGTTGGAGATTCTTATTGTAGAAGACGAGGTCAGGATTAGCAATCTATTAACAATGTATTTAAAGCGGGAATCCTTCCATGTTGATGTCACTGCAAACGGAAATGAGGGATTAAACCTAGCTATGCAAAAAAACTATGATTTAATTATTTTAGATGTCTTTATGCCCGGTAAAGACGGGTTCATGGTTCTAGAAGAACTGCGAAAGCATAAAAATACCCCTGTCCTTTTTCTTTCTGCTCAGAGTGCAACAAATGATCAAAGGCGTGGTCTCGATTTAGGGGCAAGTGGGTTTATATCCAAACCATTTAGTCCTGGCGAAGTTGTTTCAAAGGTAAAAGAAATATTGTCACAAGTTAAATAGCAGAGTAACCAAGTGAGGTTGCCCTGCTATTTATTTTTATTTAAGCGGGTGTTAATAATCTCGATTTACATTATAGTTTAGTAAGTGTTTTAGAAAAGATGTTTTAAGTGGTACCTCTTTCAGTATTTCCATTCCAAGGCAGTAATGCTCCCACATTGCTTTTTTAGCACCTTCCTTGCCCATAATCGACACAAACGTAGAATTTTTATTTTCCGCATCTTTGCCGCTAGGTTTTCCGAGCAGATTCTGATCCCCTTCAACGTCAAGGAGGTCATCCTTAATTTGAAAGGCAATTCCGGCATGGTAGGAGAATTTTTTCAATGCTTCCATTTCCACTTGATTTGCTTGAGCAAGTATAGCAGGCATAATGAGGGAGGCTTCAAACGCAATCCCAGTTTTATAGAAACACATGGTATTTAATTGTTCTAGCGTCAAACTTTTACCTTTTGATTCGAGGTCCATCACCTGGCCGTTACATATTTTCGTCGTTATTTGTGCAGAGTATTGAACAAGTTTTAGAACCGTTTTCGAATCAAACTGTTCAAGTGAGGCTTGTTCTTCTACTGCCTTTTGCGTTAAGAACAGGCCGGTTAATTCAGCGATGGCAATATTATAGACTTGATGAAGCGTTTGACGTCCTCTGCGGGTAGATGCGTTATCCTGTGATGGCAGGTCATCAAAGATTAATGAGGCCGTATGCATATATTCCAACGATCTTAAAAGTGGAGCAATAGCTGACTTTTCTAGCCCATAATGGTTGATGCCTATCACCCATGTCATAATGGGCCTTAAGCGTTTCCCATCGCCCATTAAACTATAATTTGCTGCATCAATGATGGGTTCTTCTAATAGAGTATGTGTCCCGGTTTTTGCAATCCCTAAAAGATTATTAACTTGATGACGAACAGTTTTAATTGTATCTAAGAAGTGCTCCTGCTCGCTTCGGTCGTTTCTAAGAGTGGTAATGATTTGGTCCCGAAGGAGCTTATCAAAGAAATCCACATCATCACCTTTTCGGACCATCTGCTGGATAATATAATTGAATTCCGGATTCCCTGAAGCGAAAAGGTCCATCACTTCGTTGTACTTTTTGGTTCCTAACCGCTCTTTGAAGCGTTTAAGCCCATTTATTGCACGAGTTAATATGATTTCCCTCGTTTTATAATTGGAATGATATACGTTATGAATGAGATAAGATATAACTGTCCAATAAAGCTCGAACGGATTAATAAGATCCGGCCGAGTTTCATGATGTTTTAGATAATACGTATAAGGTGTTACCGCTCCCTCTTTGAAATCATCAAACATATCAGCAAAGTCATCAGCAAGTTGGTTGTAAATCCCATAAAAGAAGGTCCGCTTGTCAAAGCCTTCATCCTCAGATGCTCCAATCACAGAACGAACAATCAATCGTGAAGAGGCAGATTTTAAAATCACCGGTATAAAAATCTCTTCATTACTGTAATGATCCTTGGATAATTTCTTGTTTCGATCTACTTCTTGTGAATGAAAAAAAATATAAGATTGCTCATAAAAGGATTTCAATGTTTCTTGAGGCTGATTGGAGCGTATGTATTCAAAGGCTTCTCGGAGTTCTAAATGGATAAACCTAATTAGGTCTGCGTTCTTCCCAGTCCACACACCCAATTTTGGCACAGTCCCTGTAATTAGAGTCGACCTAATTAAGTCCGTATACTTTCTCTCTTCATCTTCCGATAGGACCTTGGCATCCAAAAGGTCGTCGATAAAGGGATAGGTCAACCCATAGGAATATCCTAGCCTAACCGCTCTTTCCAGTTTCATCCTTCGTTTTTCGAGTGAAGTTTCACCCTCAAGTTCTTCGTACACATGCATGATGACTCCGGCAATAATTTTGATTAATTTCCGCTGGGCATGTTCAGCGTCCATCTCCTCGGGAATCATCCTCGTAACACTTTTTAATTTGCTAACAAGCCAAATGACCGTGGATTCAATGTCTTCCTTTTGAGCCCACCTGTACAACTCCGCCATGTTAAAGCTTTTATTCCCACGGTCGTTGGTTAAGTGTTTTTTCAAATAAGCTACTTTCCGTTGAACTTTAGTCTGTGTGTCAGCTGATTCCAAGGATTTACCTAAGTCTCGCATATAAATATAGGATATACTTCTATCCAGATAGGGTTCGAGTTTACCTCTGTAATCTAGCCATTGGATATATTGATTATATTCCTTAGACGTAGGGTTTCCCTTTCTACGCGAAAACAAGGATAGTAATGGATGACGGATATGGTTTTTCTTCCATGATTGAAAATCCTCTGTCAGTGTATCGACATACTTTTTTTCCTTTACCTGGGTCTGTAGCGTCCTAAAATATTCAGCAGCCCTCTGCTCCGCTAACTGATAGCATGCATCTGCATTGTTCATTATCTCCTCATTCATACTATCCACCCTCTACCCCTACTAAAAATGTCCTCGTCCAAACTGTTCTATAGTCCAACTAATTTAAGTGATACTCTATCAAAACAGTATCAACATTTATTACATTAGCAATTTAACCATAATTTTATGCTATTTGCCCTATATTTAGGTCATTTATTACCTAACAATAACATATGTAATACTTCATCTAGTACAATTCTAACTATGTCCCCTACTCTCCTCTTTAAATACCCTATTTTTCACAATAAAAGCAGGGACTCTATGATTGAATCCCTGCTTACTTTTAGGTCTATTTTAAGTTCCACAAAATGTTCGGTATGGTCTTGCCGAAGGTGCAGGCAAGGTACAATATTCATCCATATCAGGCGTTGGCTCATAGGGACTTGAAAGAACCTTAAGAAGCTTCTCCATGACATGATAATCTCCATCGTTCACGGCCGCTTCAAGTGCCTCTTCTACCTTATGATTACGCGGAATAACCACTGGGTTATTGCTCCGCATTAACTGTCGGACAGCTTCTTCCGATTCCTCCTGTCTACTCAAACTTTCCTGCCAGCGCTGGTTCCATTGAGTAAATTCCTCGGATTGAAAAAGACTCGAAGGTTCCTTCTGATCATAAGTTAAAGCTCGGAACGTATTCGTAAAGTCGGCACGATGTTTTTCCATCATACTAAGAAGGTTTTCGATTAAGGCTTCATCTTCTGGTTTCTCATGAATAAGACCTAGTTTCGCTCTCATCCCCTTGAACCAGTTTCTACGATATTGTTCAGGGTATTCTGAGATTGAATCCTGGGCCAGTTTGACAGCCTCTTCCTCATTGTCATGCAATAGCGGGATGAGTGTTTCAGCAAATCGCGCAAGATTCCAACCACCAATAGCTGGTTGATTGCCATAAGCATAGCGACCTTGAGTATCAATCGAACTGAATACCGTTTTCGGGTCATACTCATTCATAAAAGCGCAAGGACCATAATCAATGGTTTCACCGCTTATCGTCATGTTATCGGTATTCATCACGCCATGGATAAAACCGACCAGTTGCCATTTTGAAATCAGCTGTGCCTGTCGCTTAATGACTTCTTGTAGAAACCTCAGGTATCGATGTTCATCCTTTTTGATTTCTGGATAATGGCGATCTATCGTATAATCCGCGAGAGCTTTAAGGTCTTCACCATTGTCCTCTCCACCTTTTCCAGCAGCATATTGGAAGGTCCCGACGCGGAGATGACTAGCGGCGACACGGGTCAAAATAGCCCCAGGGAGTTGAGTCTCACGTTGCACCAGCTCTCCAGTTGACACCACCGCTAGACTTCGCGTAGTCGGAATTCCCAGCGCATGCATGGCTTCACTGATGATATATTCACGAAGCATTGGTCCAAGGGTCGCTCGACCATCGCCTCCTCGTGAGTATGGTGTTCTGCCTGAGCCTTTTAGCTGGATATCCACTCGTTCTCCCTTGGGAGTAATCTGCTCGCCAAGGAGAATTGCGCGACCATCGCCCAACATATTGATATGCCCGAACTGATGACCTGCATAGGCTTGGGCAAGAGGGGCAGAGTTCTCTGGAACCTGGTTTCCAGCAAAAACTTCAACGCCTGCTTCACCTTGTAATATCTGAACGTTTAGCCCTAAAGACTTTGCTAACGATTCATTAAACATAATGAGTTCTGGTGAGCGAACAGGCGTCGGGTTCTGGCGAGTGTAGAAGGGTTGTGGTAGTCGAGTATAACTATTATCAAAATTCCATCCTGGTTCATTATTGGTTGTCATTGTATCTCCTTTTCTACTTTGACTCTAAGGTAGTTGTGTGTATTCTTTTACTATTCGATATCAACGCACAAGACCCTTTTAGTTTTCCCTTTATAAAAGCTGAATATTTGCGTCTTTACATTCTTTAAGGATTTCTTCATTCCAAACAGACACATGAACTTCCCCAATATGAGCCTTTTGAAGAAAGAACATACATAATCTTGATTGGCCGATTCCCCCGCCAATTGTAAACGGAAGCTTACCTCGTAAAATGGCTTGGTGATAGGCTAATTCCTTACGTTCTTCACAATTTGACTCTCTGAGTTGCTTTAACAATGCCTTTTTATCCACTCTTATACCCATTGAAGATAATTCGAATGCTCTTTCAAGTGTAGAAAACCATACGATGATATCTCCGTTTAATGACCAATCATCATAATCTGGAGAACGTCCGTCATGCTTTTCTCCTGAATTCAACATGCCTCCAATTTGCATAAGAAAAACAGCTCCATGTTTCTTCGCTATTTTATCTTCTCTTTCTTTAGGAGTAAGGGAAGGATACATGGTTTCAAGCTCTTGAGAGGTAATGAAGTGAATCGATTTTGGTAGTACTGGTTGAAGGGATGGATACAATCGGTGTACATATTGTTCAGTAGCTATTAAGGCTTTATATATTTTTTCTACCTCTGTTTTCAATGTCTCAACTGTACGGTCCTGCTGTGCTATGACTTTTTCCCAATCCCATTGATCCACAAACATGGAATGCAGGTTATCGAGGATTTCATCCCTCCTGATTGCCTTCATATCTGTATACAAGCCTGTTCCAACTGGAAACTGATATTTGGCAAGAGCACTCCTTTTCCATTTTGCAAGCGATTGGACAATTTCTAGTTTCTCATTTTTCACGTCTAACGCATCGAAGGACACGACACGCTCGATTCCATTCAGATTATCATTAAGCCCTGTTCCCTCTTGTAAAAATAATGGAGCAGAAACTCGAACTAACTTTAACACTTCAGATAATTTACTTTCAAAATAATCCTTTACCTGTTTAATGGCCATTTCTGTTTCCACTAAACCCAACTTGGATTTGTAAGCAATCGGGGTAATCTGTTTCGACACTCGCTTCACCTCTTCGTTTTAGGCTCTTTTCTCAAACCTTGTTCCGTTTTAAGATGATACTAGTTGTTGGGGCTATCTTGCAGGAACCAGCTAACAATTATGAGAAAAGGGCTTGCAAACTTACTTTTACCTTACAAAAAAAGCTTTTCGCACGTTAAAATCGGCTTTAGGTAGTAAAAATCGACTTTAAGATTTTTACAATTTTACCAACAATCATTACGAAAACAGCCTTGTTATATAACTGAACATTGTAATTTATGGTTAAAACACCTAAATCGTTCAATTTTTGGGCGGAAGGATTTTGGCTTCTGTCACAACTGTGGCACTAGGGAGTTGGTCGAAAACAAACCAAAACCCAGTCAGAAACTGGGTCGATTTATTTTTATAAATGGAATGGGTTCTTAGAAATTTAGTCACCTAAAGGAGCATCCTTATCCCCTATATCTTATTGCTAATCCCTTCAAGAAATTCCTGGCATATTTATCGCCGCACTCTTTATAATTCTTATGTCCTTTTTTTCTTAAAATTGCGCTTAACTCACCTTTGGTGATTGTAACTCCCGCTGCGGCTAAAATATCAATCATTTCCTCGCTCGTTAAGGCCAATGCAATTTTCACCTTTTTGAGAAGGATATTGTTCACACTTTCACTCGAAAATGCTGGTCGTTCAGGTTGCCCTGGCTTGGGATCTTGTTTCCCTCTTTTAAAGGTAATAAGACCATTTAAGAAAGACTCAAACATCCGATTATTGCATTTTATTATGTCCTCATTTTCAGCTATATCTTCATCATTGTCTTCTTCATAATCGTAGCTGTCCGCTGATTTAGTAAGAATCTTTAACACTTCTTCTTTTGTTACTTCAACGCCACCAAGTTTAAAGATTTCAACCATATCTTTATTCTTAATATCCAGAGCATATCTTAAACGAATCAATATATCATTATTCTCCATGTTTAATCCTCCTAAGCGGGACACGGCCTGTCCCTATAAATAGCATAAAATCGATTTTTCAATCCAGTAAGTAAACACAGTATTCGGTGTTTGTTTTTCATATTTTCTCATTTTTAAGTACATGTCGATTCCATCAGAAACATCATGCCACAAATCGGTAAACACAAAATCATAATTTCCCTTAGACATGTGGTTTTGTGCATATTCAAAAGCATCCGCTTTGATAGTCTTAATCTTTTGAGCATTTTCAAATTGTGGCAACACGTACTGGGTAAATAAATGGATTACATCTTCATTGGCCTCAACTATTGTGACGCTTTCAACGTTAGCCTTTTCAGAGACCATATAGGCATAATAACCGAGACCTAGTCCATAAGTTAGAACATGACCAAAAGCTTGCTCAACCGGTTCTTTCATCGTTTCGATTTCATTCGGTGTAATGGTCATCCAGATTCTGTCCTCTTCTAACACCGCCGGAAACTTAAATTCCGTCTGAAAAAATCCTATTTGCGGAATCTGTCTCCCCTCTATTGTTTGGATAATATCATTGCAAACAAACCCTTCGAAGGGTTTATACTTTTCATACTTTAGTTCACTTTTCCCAATTTTAATAGTGGGGATCGTGATGTTTTGATAATACGGATTGTCGTAATATTCCTTTTCATCAAGATGATGAATCATTTTGGTAAAATATCGGTTGTAAAAGGTTTTATCATCTTCACTATCAATGATGTCAAGTCCAAAAGCAGCAGCTAAGATTACCCCAAATGCATGTTCATACGATACACCATATTGAACAATTTCACCAATTTCTTCTTTGTCAACAAAGTCAGGTGCATTGTTTAAGTAATGACTTAACAAAGCAAATACTTTGTAATTATCCTCTTTTATTTTATTCCGGTCCATTTTTTCACCTGTTTTTTAAATATTTTATTATGGCGCCTCTAGCCTTAAGTATAATCATTTTTAACTCTTTTAAATTCCATAGCTAATCATTGTTTTAAAAAGGGTAGGTTTTTCATGTGTTTCTTTTCGTAACTAACAATACCGAAAAAAGTAAAAGGACTCTGAAATCGCAAAGTATTTTTGCGACCTCAGAGCCTTTTTTAGCTTTACACGAGCGAGCAAATATAGAAATTTTATCCTTTGGTAATTGGCTTTTACGAGTAGAATATTGACCTTAACGCAATACTCTAGCAGCACTAGAAAACTTAGATGGATTATATGAAGCAATTTTTACAACATCGCCCGTTTGCGGCGCATGGATATATTGTCCCCCGCCAATATAGATTCCGACATGATAGGCAGGAGATCCATTGAATACTAAATCTCCGGGTTGAACTTGACTAGGAGAAATTCTTGTCCCCGCATTTTGCTGATCACGTGATACTCTCGGTAAACTAGTGCCAACTGAATTGCGATACACATATTGTACAAACCCAGAACAATCAAATCCCTTTGGGCTTGACCCACCCCAAACATAAGGAACACCCAAGAATTGCTTTGCATAAGCAATCACCTGACTTGCCGAGTCGGAGTTTGTTGGTTTGACCGCAGCAACAGATGTCGTTGAGACTGAATTGGTAGTGTTACTTTCTGAAGATGCCGGTTGAGATTGTTGTTGGACTTGCTGTGTTTGTTGTGTTTGTGTTTGTTGTGTTTGTGTTTGTTGTGCTTCTAGCGCTTGTTGAGCCTCTAAAGCCTGTTGCGCTTCGAGAGCTTGTTGTGCAAGTTTAGCCTCTTGCGTTTGTAATAATTTCTCCGTATCCGCTAATTCTTTCTCAATTTTCTTTTTGTCTTCTTCAATACTTCTTTGTTCAGACGCTAATTCATCTTGACTCTTTTCTAGTTGTTCAAGTTCTTTAAGTAATTGACCCTCAGCAGCTTCAAATGCTTCCTGTTTTTCCTTTAAACCACTCATTAAATCTGTGTCACTTTGAATTATTTGCGAAATGGCTGTAAAACGAGTGAAAAACTCAGAAAGACTGCCTGATGATAACAAGACTTCTGCGTAAGCAACCATTGACGTTTGCCCATCCAACTGTAGGCTTGTTAGTCGTTCAGCAAGAATTTGTTCATGAGAAGCTAGATCCTTTTTTGACTTTTCAATCTCTGCCTCTGCTTCAACTATTTTGCCTTGCTGTTCTTTAATTTGATCGTTTAACTTTTGACTTTTATCCATTGAAACAATGATTCGGTCGTCTAATTGTTGAATCTTAGTTTCGAATTCTTGGATTTTCCCTTGTGTGTTAGTTATTTGTTCTTGTGTCACTTGTGAAGCGTCCGGAGTGGCAAAAGCTGGAGTGGCATGAATCATTGTGGCGAGAATAGCTGCTGAAACCGTATATTTAATAAGTTTTTTTATCATGATATTGTCTCCTCTTGTTTCCTATCATTCTATAAAATTCCATATTCCTAGTTTATCTTCCTAGTAGCCTAAAAAACAATGAAAGAGTCGATAATGTAATATAATTGTAACTTTATGTAGAATTTTACGAGAAGGTTACAAAAAGATTATGATGGCAATGGATTCCTAATAGATAAAACCTCACTTACTTCGGCTACCGAAGTGTTAAGATAATCATAAAAGGATGTACAAGGAGGAAGAAGACATGACAAAACGTCCAATTACGCCAGAAGATTTATACCATTTTAAGTTCGTAGGAGATCCTCAGGTTGCACCTACTAAAGACAAAGCCGCCTATGTCTTAACTCATATAGATAAAGAAAAGGATGGATACACTTCTTCTATCTATGTAACCGATTTAAAAGATTCAGGGAGACAGTTTACCTCGTATTATTCAAAGGATCGTATCGTAAAAGATACTTCTCCAAAGTGGTCACCAGATGGAAGCCTACTTGCCTTCCTTTCAAACCGTAGTGGTAAAAATCAAATCTGGCTTTTACATAACAATGGCGGTGAGGCCGTTCAATTAACAGACGTAAAGCAAGGAGTTGGTGACTTTGTCTGGTCTCCAGACGGAAAACAGCTCGCTCTGACGATTACCGGCGAATTAAAACTACCTTCTGATAAGGATGAGAATCAGAAGGAGGAAAAAAGTGACGTTAAGGTCATCTCTAGACTTCGTTATAAAGGAGACGGAGTTGGTATTTATAACGCTGATCGCAAGCATTTATACTTATTCGACCTTGAGACAAAGTCGTATATGAAAATAACTGAAGGAGACCATGATTTTTCACAAGCTTGTTTCTCTCCTGATGGACAAAGTCTATTCTACGTTGGGACAAAAGCCGAAGACAAAGAGTGGGGCTACCTTCCCGCGATTTGGAAATATAATATTACCGCAAAGGTAGAAACCTTGTTTTATCAAGGAAAAGGATATATTTTCGCCCCTTCCGTCTCACCAGACGGGAAATGGCTGGCCTTCGCAGGTCATACTAGGGGTGAAAGACAGCAAGGAAATACAAATGTCCTTCTCCTTTCGATAGAAACAGAGAAGCAGATGAACTTAACAGAAGGCTTTGATTACACAGTCGGCAATCTGGTTGGAGTGGATGCGAAGTATGACACGGGGGAAGAGAGACTCATTTGGGACTCTTCTAGCAGCTATCTTTATTTTACGGCAACGGTTGGCGGTGATTGTCAATTATTCAAAGTAGATTTAGAAGGTCAGGTTTCGAAAGCCCTATCTCCTTCCGTCGCATCGGTTACTTCTTTTAGTCTCATAAATGATCATCAAGCTGTCCTGGTTCTAGCTACACCCCATTCCACAGGAGATTTAGTAACACATGACCTAACCAATAAGAAAAAGGTTGTGTCGATAACGGATTGGAATCAAGAGCTTTATAAAGAGGTTCATTTATCTACTCCTGAAAATTTCCACTACAAGAGTACGGACGGTCAGGAAATTGAGGGCTGGATTTTAAAACCTCTTGGCTTTGAGGATGGTAAAAAATACCCAATGATTCTTCAAATCCATGGTGGGCCTGCAACGGCATATGGCAATGGCTTACACCATGAAATGCAAGTAATGGCCTCTAAAGGCTATGCTGTTCTTTATACAAATCCTCGAGGAAGCCAAGGTTATGGTCATGATTTTGTAAATGCTGTAATCGGTGATTATGGTGGCATGGATTATGAGGATATCATGGCTGGTGTCGATTATTCATTGAAAACCTTCCCCTATATTGATCACAATCAATTATTTGTTACTGGAGGAAGTTACGGCGGCTATATGACCAATGTCATCGTTACTCGTACAAACCGTTTTAAAGCAGCCGTTACCCAGCGTAGTATATGTAACTGGCATAGCTTTTACGGAACTAGTGATATCGGGTTCTATTTCACAGACTGGCAACATGGACATGCTGATTTGTGGGAGGATGCAGAGAGGTTATTACAGCTTTCCCCTCTCCACCATGCTCGGAATGTGAAAACACCGACGCTCATCCTACACAGTGAAGAAGACTTACGCTGTCCAATGGAACAGGCGGAGCAATGGTATGTTGCCCTGAAGCGTTTAGGTGTAGAAACAAAGCTAGTTCGCTTCCCAGATGAAAACCATAACCTGTCACGCTCAGGTAAGCCGAAGCATCGTATAGAACGCTTAGAACATTTAATTGGTTGGTTTGATGAACGATTGAGTTAGAAAAAACATTTAAGCCTAAAATAAGCAGGGCAACCAGATTGGAATTTGCCCTATTCTTAACGTTATTCCTGCTTGTCCTCTTTGACACTACAATAATAGACGGAAAAATTCCGCTTAATTAGTAGCTTGCATTGAAAATACCATAAATAAAGGGAGAGATTCCGGTTATTTAACTAGAAACACATAAAAATAGGGTGTTTTTGTTTACTTAACGGGAAAAGCTCCCCTTATATCCAATGAAACGAACCCAAAACTGCAATTAACGGAAAAACCTCCGCTTATTTTAGTATTGCTAGTTAATCAAGTAAGGACAAGCCTTCTTATTTAAAATATCTTTCTTCAAACTTTGTTGCCTCTTGAATGAAAATAGGCGGAACTAAGCTTGGTTTCACTACAAAGTAGCCCCTTTAATCATAAGAAAAATGCATACAACCTTCCTATAACACACGTATAAAGCAGCTTATCTTTCGTTAAAACAGGCTGCACAGTTAAAAAGAAGCAGAACCCAATAGGATCCGCTTCTTTTTTTCGGTTTAGTTATTTATTCTTTTAAATCTTCAATTGAGTCAATATCCATATAAGCAGGTACGACTAAACCTAGCTTCGTTCCAGTAAGGTTTGCGCCTAAGTCTTCAAACTTACCTTCGTATTCAGCATAATATTCAGCGTGTGTTGTTGGCAACCATGCTCCTACCAATGCATCACCGCTTCCGTCTGCCACACCAGCCCACATTGGACCTGCATCAACCTGAATTAAGTTTACATCGTAGCCAACACTCTCAAGTGCACTTTCAACGACGTGTGAGCTTGCAATTACGTCATCCCATGCTACATAAAGAATCTTTATCTCTTCACCGTCAGCCTCGTTAACACCCTCAGTCCAAGTGTTAACCAACTCTTCATTTTCGCTTACCCATTGTGCTGCGGCATCAGCAGGTTCACTACCTTCTTGAATCATATTCATAACTGTTTCTAAATGTTCTGGTTCCCAGTTAAACTGATCAAGAAGCTTATAAGCATCAGGATGGTCATCCTTTAACCCTAAACGTACAATCGTGTTAACATCTTCAGCTCCACCATAAATCCCTTTTGGATCCTCTAGATATTTTAAGTCATAGCTTGCAAACTTCCAGTGTGGGCTCCATCCAGTTACAATGATTGGCTCCTCTTTATCATATGCTTTTTTCAAAGCTGCTGCCATTGCAGAGCCTGACCCCTCTACTACTTCCCAGTCATCTAATTCATATCCAGGTAAAACATCGTTGATTGTTAAATTCATTAATCCAGCACCTGGATCAATTCCAATAATTTTGTAATCAACCTGTTCTCCTACTGATTTAGTTGAACCTTCTGAATCTGAAGACGTTTCATTTCCTCCGCAAGCAGCTAAACCTAGCGTTAGTGCTAACGCCGAAGTAATTCCTACGATTTTTTTTAACATTACACAGTTCCCCCTTGTTTTTTCTTTCCTATATTTTGAGTGATGCGGTCTAGTAAAATCGCAATAACAACGATGGCCAAACCAGCCTCAAATCCGACACCTGTTTTAATTTGTGTAACGGCACGGTAGACCTCTGTACCGAGCCCTGGAGCCCCAACCATCGAGGCGATAACGACCATTGATAAAGCTAGCATGATACTTTGGTTAATCCCTGCCATGATTGTTGGCATCGCTAGTGGTAGTTGCACCTTTAAAAGCTTTTGCTTGGTGGTGGAGCCAAATGCTTCTGTTGCCTCAATTAGGTCTGCTGGTACTTGCTTAATTCCAAGTATCGTTAAACGAATGGTTGGCGGCATTGCAAAAATAACGGATGCAATAACCCCTGGTACCACTCCTATACTAAAGAAGAAGATTGCAGGTAATAAGTAAACAAAAGCTGGCATCGTTTGCATCAAATCAAGTATCGGTGTAACTACTTTTCTTACTCTTTCACTTTGTGATGCCCATATGCCCATTGGAATCCCTATCACGATGGATATCAGTACCGACGTTAATACAAGAGCTACCGTTTCTAACATTTCTTCCCAGTAACCTAAGTTATCAATTAGAAATAACCCTAGTAAGGCAAATAAACCAATTTTCCAATCACAAATCTTCCAAGCTAGTAAACTCATAATTATGATTAATAAAATAGAAGGGATAAAGCCTAAACCTGAAACGATTCCTTCAACAAAAAATCCAACCCCATTAGAAATACCGTCAAACAAGCCTTCAAACGTCGCAGTCATCCAATCAACTAAAGCATCGATCCAGTTTGCTATGGGGAGCTTCGGTAACATTCCTTCCATCTTACATCACCTCCTTAGCTACTGCTGCTTCAGGCAGCGCAACCTCATTTATATATTGCTCGTTACCCGTAAGAGCACCGATAACCGCGCCTTTAATTAGAATACCTTTTAATCGATTTTTTTCGTCTGTCACCGCAACAGGTATAGTTGCCGATGATACTTTATCAAATAAGTCGATTAATAAAGTATCTGTTCCAACCACATTGAAATCTTTTTCTAAGATAGCATTTAATGGTTGATTTTTTTCTGCAGCACTTGAAGCATCTTTAGCGGTAATGGCACCAAGAAGCTTTTGCTGTTTATCCACTACATATATAGATGAGATTCCTAAATTCTTCATTAATTTAAGTGCCACACGTGGGCCCTTATCAACTTGAACCGTCTCAGCACGCTTCAAAACATGCCCGGCAGTTAGTACCTTCGAAAGGTCTACGTCCTCTACGAATCTCTCAACATATTCATTTGAAGGATGCATTAGGATTTCTTCAGGTGTTCCTACTTGGACAATGTTTCCATCCTTCATCAAGGCAATTCTGTCCCCAATACGAAGGGCTTCATCTAAGTCATGAGTAATAAAGACAATTGTTTTCTCCATATTGGATTGTAACTCTAGCAACTCATCCTGCATATCTTTGCGAATTAATGGATCCAATGCGCTAAAAGCCTCATCCATTAAAAGAACATCAGGATCATTTGCCAGTGCTCGCGCTAGTCCCACACGTTGCTGCATACCACCACTTAGTTGACTAGGGTATTGATTTTCATAACCCTTAAGTCCCACTAGTTCTAATGCTTCTAATGCTTTTTTACTCCTATCAGCCTTTTCAACACCCTGAATCTCTAAACCATACTCAGTGTTCTCAAGCACTGTTCGATGAGGAAATAGGGCAAACTTTTGAAAGACCATACTTACTTTCTTTCTTCTAACTTCCCTTAATTCTTCCTTATTCATCTTCACTACGTCTTTGCCATCAATTTGAACCTGACCGATTGTTGGTTCAATCAAACGATTAAGCAAGCGTACTAAGGTAGATTTACCACTCCCGGATAAACCCATAATTACGAATATTTCTCCAGACTTCACTTCAAAGGATGCTCGATTAACACCAACCGTTGAACCTGTTTCCTTTAGAATTTGTTCCTTTGATTTTCCTTCTTTGATTAACTGCAAGGCCTTCTTAGATGATTTTCCAAAAATCTTGGTAACATCACTGACCTTTATCTTTATATGGCTTTCTTCCATTTTTTCACCTCATTTAATTTGCCGCTGTGGACTTCCTTAATTATAGACTAACCACTTATTTTAATTCAAACAGTGTATTCTGCTATAATTGGTCATATAATACATACAGTAAAAACTGTACATATTATATAAAGGGATCCCTTATAAATCCTCCCATATGCTCCTTTATCCATGGTAGGTAAGAACTTTACTTTTGTTGGATGAATATGTAATCTAGACTTTAATTAATCAATTAGCAACTCTATATGAAGGATGTGAAATAATTGGAGGATAATGAATCATTAGATAGATCACGAAAGATTGTTATAGATGCAATTGCACAGAATATGCACCTTTACGGAATCACGCCCTCTGCTGGACGGTTATATGGACTCCTTTTCTTTTCAGATAAACCACTGACACTAGATGAAATGAAAGAAGAACTCGGGATGAGTAAAACAAGTATGAGTAATTCAGTCAGAAGCTTACTTGACTTAAATATGGTAGAAAAGGTATGGGTAAAGGGTGAAAGAAAGGATCTATATACAATCAAAGAAGATTGGTACCAGTGCTTTTTTGATTACTTTACAATCAAATGGCGAACCGCGATTACGACGAATAGCAGCGCCATGGGAAAATCTCTAAACAAATTACAAGAACTGATTGCTGACCCAGAAACCTCCGAAGACATCCGTGAACAAGCACTTAAAGATGTTAATAAACTAAAAGATAGAATGGATTATTACGATTGGCAGGATAGACTTATCGACAGCTTTGAGACAAAGGAAATTCTAAACTTTGTTCCAATAAAGAAGAATGATTAAAATAGAATGAGCGAGAGGTCGGGACCATAACGCCCGACCTCCAATTTTTTTGCACTTATCTTTATCACTAGAAAAGACTGTTTTATTGAAATCATTCAGGTTCAGGAATCGTAATCTGATTCTTAGCCACAAGTATTTTTTTAACACCCGCAATTTCGTCTTGTATCTCATTCATCCTCTTGCCATTCAATTCGTAAAATTTCATCGCTAAAAGTGACGCCACCCAACCGAACATTGGAAACCCAAATTGGAAAACCAAGGTCATTATTAGTAGAGAGGATGTCATCTCATCCCCTACTTGTGGGAAAACTTCTCTAAACCCAATGGATGCTAATAAGAACCCAACAATGGTTGTTGCTAGAGAAGATATTAGTTTATCAACGAAAGAAAAGATGGTACTAATCATCCCCGGTACATACCTACCTGTAATATGAGTTTCATAATCTGAAGTATCAGCAATCATCGGAATGACCATATTCCCAGTTAACCCGGCAAACCCCATTCCTAATCCATATAAAGCTAAAAAAAGAAATGTATTCAAGCCCATATTAATAAGAGAAATGGTTGCGGGATCAATAATCATCAGCAAGCCTAGGACACCAGCGAAACAAAGAAGCGCCGCCCAAGTCCCATACACAAAAATCCTTTTCATGCCAGCTTTCCTTGCAATCCCAATTCCTATGTATGTTATCAGCAAAGTTGGAAGGATGGTAATCATTTGGATTGTTCCACTCAATGCATAATTCCCTATCAAGATTCCAAAAAACATGACGGGGACTGCGGGTTGCCTTAAGACACTATTAGCAAGCTTGTCCGTCGATGCTGCAATGACGAGCATTTGGAGCGGTCGGTTTCTTTTAATCACCGGCCAATAATCACTAAACTTGGTCTTCACCGACTTTTCTGCAAAACCAAAGTACTCAAGTCGGTCTTTCTTCCAAATACCAATAACAGCTAGAATCGTAAAAATAGCCCCTATTGTTACTCCATACGTTACTAACTCAGTAAATAAAGCTTCAGAAAACTGCCCTCCATATTTCGGAACTAGATATGAAGCAAGCACGACTTGCCCACCAACAAAAATGAGGGTTGTAAAAGTTGCATCAAAGGCTGAAAAAAGCGGACGTTGCTTAGGGTCATTGGTTAACACTGTTTGGGCTGCCCTTGTACAAACTGCCTGGAACGTATATCCAATAATATGGATTGCATACATTCCGATAAAGAACATCAAACGCAAACCCTCTGGCACATGATGGGTTACCATAAACATAATGATTGTGGAAACAGCAAGAATACTATTTCCTAACACCATAAAAGGTCTAAATTTCCCAAACCTTGTATTTGTACGATCAATAATAAACCCTATAATAGGGTCTGTAATTCCATCAAAAATCCTTAACGCCGTCAAAATGGTACTCACAACGACAACCGCCAGCCCAGCAATGCCTGTTGCATAATAAGAAACTAAGCCAATTAAAAAGAAATATAGGTTTGTCGCTGCATTATTGAGTGAAAAAAAGCCAACTTGCCAGATTTTTGACCTATGAATGAATTGGTTTTCTGTAGTAGCACTTGGTTCCGACATTTTTACACCCCTTTCCGTTTGCTATCTTTTTTTAGAATTACCGTTCGTCAGTAAACTATCCAGAGTAGATGTAATCTAACACCCCAAGAAATATCAAATTAAAAAGGCCCAGGATAGTTTTCCTGGACCAAATAATGTAACGAATTAATTTAAAATAAGCTTTGCCACACACTCCACATGTGTTGTCTGCGGGAACATATCCACAGGCTGTACTTCTAGTGTCTTGTATCCACCGTCTTCTAGAATACGGAGGTCTCTTGCGAGTGTCGCTGGGTTACAGCTAACGTAGACGACTTTTTTAGGTTGCATTTCGATGATGGTTTGTAGCAAGGCTTCGTCACAGCCTTTACGTGGCGGATCAACGACAAGGACATCGGCTCTAACACCTTGTTCGTACCATTTTGGGATAACCTCTTCCGCTTTACCAACAGCAAATTCAGCATTGGTAATCGCATTAAGTTCCGCATTTCGCTTTGCATCCTCAATCGCTTCAGGGACGATTTCGACTCCAAACACCTTTTTGGCTTTTTGAGCGAGAAACAACGAAATCGTACCGATTCCACAATAGGCATCCAGCACAGTTTCATCACCATTTAAGCCCGCGTATTCTAAAGCTTTATCATAGAGCACTTTTGTCTGATCAGGGTTAACCTGGTAAAAGCTCAAAGCCGAAATTGCAAATTTTACATCACCGATATAATCGTAGATGACTTCATTGCCCCAAAGGACCTTCGTTTTGTCACCCATAATGACATTTGTTTTTTTTGAATTAACATTATGGACAATTGATTTCACCTTTGGTAGACGAGCTACAATTTTCTCAAGGAGCTTATTTTTAGAGGGAAGGTCCGCTGTTCTTGTGATGATCACAACCATTAACTCACCAGTTTGCTTCGCATAACGAGCCATGATATGGCGGAGGTCGCCCTTATGGGTTTCCTCATTGTACGCTTTGACACCTAGCTCACTACAAATTTCCTTCACAGCCTGAATCGCTTCGTTCACTTCCGCCAGCTGAATTAAACTTTCATTCGTATCTACAATCTCATGACTGCGTGGTTTAAAGAAACCAGAAATCAACTTCCCGTCTTTTTCTCCAACAGGAACTTGAGCTTTATTACGATATTGCCATGGATGCTCCATTCCTAGCACAGGATGTACGGTCACATCTTCAAGCTTTCCAATTCGCGTCAGTACTTGACGAACTTGGTTTTCCTTGAACTTCAGCTGCCCTTCATAGCTGATATGCTGAAGCTGACAGCCACCAAATTTGTGACTCTCTTCTTTTTCGATTTCCACTCTAAAATAGCTTCGTTCTAAAAGCTGAATTAGTCGGCCAATGCCATAGCCTTTGTTTACTTTAATCACTTTAATCTGGGCCTTTTCGCCCGGCAGTCCGCCTTGTACGAATATTGGATATCCGTCTACCTTGGCGACTCCTGCACCGTCATGTGTTAAATCCTCAAATTCTACATCTATATAATCGTTTTTTTGAACTGGCAATGTTTTGCTCATATGATCTTCCTTTTCAGAGATTTGGCTAAGGAAGATTTTAACACAGTCGCGCCTAGATTGCGAAATGCGCTCAACTCCCGATTATTCTACGATAGCCTTTTCCTGTTTTCTTAATCGATACAAAAATACTTTTATCATAAAATAGCTGACTTCATCTGGTAGTAATTCTTTAATAGGTTTTAACCTTTCACGCCCTGCTTCTGAAACAGCCTTCTCTAAATCAGCAAGAAATTCATCTGGAATAAGCAGGGAGAAATCCATATCCATTCCATTTTGTATGCATTGGATTAGATGATTTTCCATTGTGCTCACAGCTAATTCTCGTTTTGCTGCGATTTCACCAACCGTTAGGCCCTCTTGATGAAGCTTATACGTTTCTAAGTGAGAGTTATTCATGGCTTTTTTAGCTGGTTTGGCTGGCTTAACTGAAGGAGTGGCTGTAATAAGCACTTTTTCCCTGTCCGGATTTGCCTCTGCGTATTCAACAATCGCTTGAATAAAGGTTTCTCCATATTTCTCCAACTTGTGTTGACCAACACCACTGACTTGCAAAAACTCTTCTTCCGTCTGTGGCAAACGAGCACACATATCCTTTAGTGAGGAATCAGAGAAAATCACAAATGGTGGGACATGTTCTGCTTCCGCAACAGACTTACGTAATTGGCGAAGCTCTTCAAATAATGGGTCATCATTTGAGACCTGTTTAATCTGAACGGCTTCCTTCCGGAAAACCTGCTGTTTGCCCGTAAGGACCTCCTTGCCCGCCGGAGCAACATAAATGGTTGGATACGCGCCATGTTCAACGCCAATTAGATTGGTAGAAATTAAAAATTCAATGAGCTCTGTAACCTGTTTAGCACTGTGCTCTTTTAAAATTCCATAAGTGCTAAGCTTGTTAAACCCAAGATCCAGTACTTTTTTATTTCGTGAGCCCGTTAGCACGGCAGCCGTTATCGCTTTCCCAAATTTTTGTCCCATACGAATAATACAGCTTAATACCATTTGGGCTTCCTTTGTTACTTCAACGCTGGTACGGGTGTCCGTGCAATTTCCACAACGCCCACAAGGTTCTGCCTCTTCTTCGCCAAAGTATTCGAGAATATAGGCTTGAAGACAGCTCTCCGTATGACAGTAATCTGCCATCTGCTGCAGCTTCTCCAGCTCCTGTGACATTCTCCCCTGCTCTGATGATTGATCAATTAAAAACCGTTGAATCTGCACGTCCTGCGGCGAATAAAGCATCGTACATTCACTTTGCAAACCATCCCGACCTGCACGACCAGCTTCTTGATAATAGCTTTCCATGTTCTTTGGCATTTGGTAATGTACTACATATCGTATATTGGACTTGTCGATTCCCATCCCAAAGGCAGAAGTGGCAACCATAACATCTGCCTGGTCTTTAAGAAATCGTTCTTGTTCACTAGCTCTATCAACATCCCGCATCCCCGCATGATAGCGTACAGCATCTATGCCTTCTTTCTTGAGCCATTCGTATAACTGGTCAACGGTTTTCCTAGTCGCCGCATAAATAATACCCGCTTCATTATGGTTCTTTTTAACATAATCCTTTAAAAAAGCTAATCGGTCCTGCCCTTTAATCACGGAAAAGGATAGGTTTTCTCGTTCAAACCCAGTCAAAACTGAATTCGCAGAATCAATGGCTAGTGAATCACAAATATCTTCCCTAACCCTTGGTGTCGCTGTTGCTGTTAAAGCAAGCACAACCGTATTATCTTGAAGCTTGTCCATCAAACGGGCAATCTGCAAGTAGCTTGGGCGGAAATCATGTCCCCATTGGGATATACAATGCGCTTCATCCACGGCAACAAGTGGTATTTGGATGCTATTTAGCATTTCCTGAAATTCGTAAGACTCTAGCCGCTCCGGGGCAACATAGAGTAGCTTGTATCCACCGTGTACAGCCTCCTCCATTGTTGCAGCAGCCTCCTGGGGACTAAGCGAGCTATTGATAAAAGCAGCAGGGATTCCTAATTGATGTAGTGTATCAACCTGATCTTTCATGAGGGAAATGAGCGGCGAGACCACTAGTGTTGTTCCTGGTAGTATGAGTGCTGGAATTTGATAGACAATTGATTTTCCGCCACCGGTAGGCATGACACAGACCGTATTGTTCCCTTGGAGTACGGATGAAATAGCCTGTTCTTGACCGATACGGAAGGAAGGATAACCAAAATAGGTTTGTAGTAATTCACGAGCTTTTTCTAACAAAATGATAGGCTCCTTTCTTTTTGGGGGAGATTAGGATGAGGAGATACTATAAGTTTTTACTGCTTTATTCTAACATGGAATAGCTTTAATCACTATGGGGTGGGGATAGCTTTAGCAATTCTCTATCATGTTTGAAGAGGTCCTAATGGATTCAATACTAGTTTTCCTGATAAGCGGTGCCTAATTTAGAGTCAGTTTCTAGGATAAAACGGGGGCTTCGGCTCAGTTTTGTCCTTGAAGCCCCCTCTCAAGGACAAAAAAGTGATGCTTTGGCTGATTTTTGTCCTTGAAACCCCCTCTCAAGGACAAATAAGGGGGGCTTCGGCTCAGTTTTGTCCTTGAAACCCCTCCTAAAGGACAATACCAGAAACAACGAAGTGAATATTGTCCTTGAGACAAAATAAAAGCCCCCATGAACTTAAGTCATGAGGACTTTATATAAAACCGCCGTTATCACTTATTCCCTTTTAACGCCTTGACCTTCTTCCTAACTTCTTCAATGTTGTGCATTTTATTTTCCCAGCATTTTTCACTCAGGTCGACAGGGTATTCTTCTGGATTCAAGGAGCGCTGGTATTCGTCCCAAAGCAATCCAAGCGAATCCTTAGAGTAATTTTTTATTGCTTCTAAGGAAGGCAGATCATAAACCAGCTTCCCTTCGACAAAGATATCATGATGAAGATCTATTGCCTCGAAGTCAGTAACAAATTTGCTAATATACGTATGGGTTGGATGGAACATCTTTAGACGTACTTCCTTTTGTGGGTTTTCATCTTCCATGGCAATATAATCGCCCTCAGACATTCCATTTGTTCCATTAATGATTCGATATACCTTTTTCAAACCGGGAGTCGTCACCTTTTCCGGATTGGAGGAAATTTTAATTGTATCGTTCATTTGCCCATGCTCGTCTTCAATCGAGACAACCTTATAGACAGCTCCAAGTGCTGGCTGTTCAAATGCCGTAATAAGCTTGGTTCCGATACCCCAAACATCAATTTTGGCTGCCTGGGCTTTTAAGTTCATGATGGTGTATTCATCAAGGTCACTCGAAGCTACGACCTTGGTTTCTGTAAACCCTGCTTCATCTAACATTCTTCTAGCTTCTTTTGATAAATAAGCCAAATCACCACTATCTAGACGGATGCCGATAAAATTAATTTCATCCCCAAATTCCTTGGCAACTCGGATGGCATTCGGAACTCCTGAACTGAGCGTATTGTATGTATCAACTAAAAAAACACAATCCCGGTGAGTCTCCGCGTATTTATGGAAGGCTGTATATTCATCACGATAAGCTTGCACCAT
The DNA here is from genome assembly GCF_044803185.1 of Mesobacillus maritimus. Classification (GTDB taxonomy): domain Bacteria; phylum Bacillota; class Bacilli; order Bacillales; family Cytobacillaceae; genus Mesobacillus_B; species Mesobacillus_B maritimus_B. The sequence continues at coordinate 305,854 of NZ_CP085225.1, read as the reverse complement.
GGAATGGGCATGTGTCCCTGAAATTGGAATCCCAAATAACTTCCCAGCTCGAACATTACTTGTAGCATCAAAGCCGGCAATATATGCCGCACGCGCACCCCATACAGCGGCATCCAGCTCCTGTGCTCGGCGCGACCCAAATTCCAAGGCAGACTCATCTGGAATCACATGTTTGATTCTCGATGCCTTGGTCGCAATGAGTGTTTGGTAATTTACAATATTTAAAAGTACCGTCTCAATCAGCTGGGCCTCTGCCAAAGGTGCTTCCACCCGCACTAATGGTTCTCCAGCAAAAACAATTTCCCCTTCTTTCATCGAGCGAATATTTCCTGTAAACCGCAAGTTCTTTAAATACTCTAGGAAATCCTCTTGAAAACCGCCTTCTGTGCGTAGGTATTCGATGTCATCATTACTGAATTTAAAGTCCTTTACGATATCAATCATTCGCTCTAGACCAGCAAACACGGCATATCCATTTCCAAAAGGAAGCTTTCGGAAAAATAGTTCGAATACTGCCTTGCGATTATGCATCCCATCCCGCCAGTAAGTTTCGACCATATTAATTTGATATAAGTCTGTATGAATTAAAAAGCTATCATCATTATATTTCGTAGCCATAAATACTCCTCCGATTCCACGTCAACTTCGGCTTCCATTCTAGTTGAAAATCTTATTTTACCATTGCCCCCATCGCACTTTCAAAATGCCCCAATGCCCATTGATGTCCATCCTGATTAAACGATGCAACGGCATCCTTATAGACAACAATCTTAAATCCCCGATTATAAGCATCAACAGCCGTATGTAAGACACAAATATCGGTGCAAACACCGACAAGATGAATTTCTGTAATCCCACGTTCACGCAGCCTTATTTCCAAGTCTGTACCCGCAAATGCCGAATAACGTGTTTTATCTAAGTAATGAACATGAGCTTTATCATAATGGTTCTCGTATAAATCCTTTAGGCTTCCATATAATTCTCGACCCTTTGTTCCCCGAATGTTATGAGGAGGATAAAGTTTTGTTTCGGGATGCAACTGATCGCCTTCATCATGTACATCTACTGCGAAGACAACATAATCTCCGTCTTCGATGAAAGCTTCTGTTAATCGAACAAGTTCCCCTTCAATAGCCTGACCAGGTTGGCCACATGTTAGCGCACCTTCATCCGAAACAAAGTCAAATGTGTAATCGATATTGATCAATGCCTTCTTCCCCATATCAGCCACTCCCTTTTTACTCCTTAATTTTTAATTTCCCCTATCTTTCGCTTTTTAATAGTCTGCTAATAACTTGCTGATTAGAAAAAACCGCACCCATTAGGAGCGGCTCGCATGCTATTCTTCCTTTGCAATGTCCTCCAGGGATTCCGGTCGGTCTTCCGGACGAATCTGATCAAGTGGTACATATACTTCGATATGGCGGTAAAGATTTTCAAATTCAGCGGGGATGTCGCCACCATATTCACCATCTAAGTTAATCTGAACACGATCTTTTGAGTTCACTCGAATTCGATTGGCCTTTGTGTAGATGACTTTCGAATCATTGAGATGTTCTCCTCGAAGGGCAAGCGTTGCGATACGGATAAAATCAGCAAGATTCGTTTTCTTTAAAATGAGGAGCGTAAACATTCCATCATTAATCGAAGCATTCGGTGCAAGCTTTTCAAAGCCGCCAACTGAATTCGTCAAGCCGATAAGGAATAACATTGTCTCCCCTTCATACAACTTCCCATCATATTCAATGCTCACTTCTGTTGCTCGAATCGACGGCAACATCTCGACCCCTTTTAAATAATAGGCAAGTTGGCCAAGCATTGTTTTTAATTTTATGGGAACATCATACGTTAATTCCGTAATCCGTCCGCCTCCGGCAATATTTATAAAATATCTATCATTCATTCGACCAACATCGACCGGGATACTCTCACCTTTAACAATAATATCTGTAGCTTGCTCGATATCTCGCGGAATATGAAGGGCACGGGCAAAGTCATTGGTTGTCCCAGTTGGGATAATCCCAAGTCTAGGGCGGTATTCTTGTTCTGCAAGCCCATTGACCACTTCACTAATCGTTCCGTCTCCTCCAGCAGCTATGACTAAATCGTATCGTCTTTCTACCGCTACTCGGGCAGCATAGGTAGCATCGCCTCCACCAGTAGTAGCATGACAGGAAGTTTCGTAACCTGCTTGTTCCAACCGCATTAAAACCTCAGGCAAATGTTTCTTGAAGATTTCCCGTCCCGATGTAGGATTATATATAATTCTCGCTCTTTTCATATCCCATCATCCTAATAAATGAATTGTTTTTTATTTGACCCTATTCTTTTCATCCATTTCATCATATCCTAAAAGTTGCCTATTTAGCAATTTTCAATCTTGTTCTCTTTTCAATATTCTATGTATATTGGATTACCATTAGCCTTTAAAGTCATGGTTCCGAGCCTACCTATTGTGAAGAATGCATTTGAATTATTATCCTACTATTTCTTCATTCATTCTCGCTAATCAAACGTTTGATTGAAATCATCTTGATAAGACAACGTTTATCGACCTACATACTCAACTTAAAAATAGAAAACGGCAGCTAATAGCCACCGTTTACTATTCTATAATCGTAACAATCTTAGCCCATTCAAGATTACTAAGATTGTACTTCCTTCATGCCCAATCACTCCCATTGGCAAGGCCAAGGATTGCATAAAATTTGAAGCAATCAAAATCATTATGACAGTAATGGAGAAGATAATGTTTTGTTTGATGATTCTGTTCATTTTCTTGGAGAGCTTAACCGCCTCGGCAATTCTAGGCAAATCATTTTTCATTAATACGATATCCGCTGTTTCTAAGGCAACATCTGTTCCTTCACCCATCGCAATCCCAACTGAGGCTGTCGCTAACGCTGGAGCATCATTAATCCCATCCCCAACCATTGCTACAGTTCCAAATCTTTCTTTTAACTTTTTCATTTCCTCGACCTTTGTCTCAGGAAGACACTCAGCAATATGCATATCTATTCCGGTCTCAGAAGCAATGGCTATCGCTGTTTTTTTACTATCACCTGTCAGCATAACAGTGTGAATACCCTCTTGCTTTAAGGCTTGAATCGCTCGAATCGTCTCTTCACGGACAGTATCCTTTAATGCAAGTACCCCAGCAATTCCTTTTTCATCTCTAGCAAAGACAACTGTTTTGCCTTGCTCAGCAAAGGTCAGAGCCTTTCCATTCTGGAACTGCTCAGCTTCATTTCGACCAACAAAGTCCGCTTTCCCAACCTTCCACTCAACACCATCAAAACTTGCCTGAACTCCAAAACCGGCAACATCCTGCATATTTTCAGGTTTGATCAGCACGCTACCTTTTGCGTTTGCAAAGCTCACGATCGCCGAAGCGAGAGGATGATTTGAAAATTTTTCAATGGAACCCACGCGCTGAAGCAATTCTTCCTCAGTTAAATCTTCTCTTACAACCACATCCGTTACTTCAGGTTTCCCCTTGGTTAATGTACCGGTTTTATCAAAAGCAATAGCTTTTAAGTTTCCGAGATTCTCAAGATGCATTCCGCCTTTAAATAAAATTCCATGACGTGCTCCATTGGAAATGGCTGATAACGTGGCTGGCATAATCGAAGCTACTAGTGCACATGGAGATGCAACTACTAGTAAAATCATTGCACGGTAAAATGTTTCTTGCCAACTCCAACCAAGCGCAAAGTGCGGAACAAACATCATTAACCCAACGACTACCAACACTGTTTTAACGTACTTCCCTTCAAAGCGCTCGATAAATTGTTGGGAAGGTGATTTTGCACTTTGGGCCGTTTGCACAAGATTGATGATTTTCTGAAATAAAGTCTCATGGTTAGGTTTGGTAATTTCTACGGTAATTGACCCTCGCAAATTTACGGTTCCAGCAAAAACCTCATCATTCAGGGATTTACTAACCGGGATGGATTCTCCCGTAATCGCGGCTTCATCTAAATTTGTATGCCCTTCAATAATTTTTCCATCTGAAGGAACTCTTTCACCAGGTTTAACTAAAATGTGGTCCCCAACAGTTAAAGCAGCAACAGGGACAACTTCTTCTATTCCATTTTTAACTCGCAATGCTTCCTCTGGCTGTAGATCCATTAAAGCGGAAATTTCTTTGTGACTTTTATTCATCGTATACGTTTCAAGAGCACCACTCAAGGCGAAGATAAAAATCAAGATGGCACCCTCTGTCCAATAGCCGATAATTGCTGACCCGATTGCCGCAAAAATCATCAGCATTTCCACGTTCAATTCTTTGTTAGCGATTGTATCTTCAATACCTTCTTTTGCTTTTGCAAATCCGCCGATGAAATAAGCCGCCACATAGACCATAACAGATGCCGTTCCAAGGTCGTATTTCGACAGAAGCCAGCCTATGAAAATTAACACCCCACTTAAGAGTGCAGCAATCAATTCAAGATGTGGTTTCACTTTTTCAAACCTATTCGCATCTACTTCTGTTGGTTGATGTAATGATTTCGTTTCTGCGAGCACGAAGATTCCTCCTTTACCTGTTCTAAACCGCCCAATATTCTCATTTAAATATTTTTAATTGAGAATCATTATTGTTTAACTTCTTTTGATTTTTATATTAATAAAATGATATCACCACAACAAAGTGACAATAACAAGCTTTAGTAGGTTTATTTTAACACAGCATTTTGTAATAGACAATAATTATTACAATTTAGTAATCATTTTAGATGTTGATAATCATTATCATTCAATTTGAACTTGAAATTCTAATCTAATTGAAGGTTTTCTTGCCTTCCGCTCCAATTGACGGGTTTGGAAAGCGCCGGATCCTTCTTTGGATCCTCTGATTATTTGAATAAGGGGAGTTTTTACCGTTAACCTTCAGAATAAGGCTAGGTTCGAGGGATATAAGGGGAATTTTTACCGTTAAGGCAAAGAAAGATGGGCCATTTTCATGGTTTTCAATCAAATAGAGGGAATCTTTCCCTCTATTTACTCTATTTTTCGTGCTATTTCCATAATAAGAGGAATTTCTCCCCTTATTTAGTGGCTTATATGCTGGAAATTCTTCAAGATTCGGAGATCGCTAACTAACCGGTGCTTATCTTAAGATAAAAAATGCTTGGAGCATATCATATGTCTCCAAGCATTTTTCTTTTCTGATTCACTTGCCAAATTGCTTTTTAATTTTGGTACGAATTACTATACGAAAAGCAATGTTCATTCCTATTTTGTACTTCAAAACAGAACCCGTTAATTTTAGCCAGCCTGTTTCTTTTACCTTTTATTTAACTCTTGTACCAATAGCTTATTGACAAGTGGTGGGTTGGCTTGACCTTTTGTCGCTTTCATAATTTGGCCAACAAAGAAGCCCTTCGCCTTTTCGTTGCCACTCTTAAAGTCCTCTAATGGTTTTGGGTTGGCATCGATGATTTCGTTGATGATTTTTGTTAATTCGCCTTCATCAGAAATCTGAACAAGTCCTTTTTCTTTTACAATTTTCTCCGCATCGCCGCCATTTTCAATTAATTCCTTAAAAACGGTTTTGGCAATTTTAGATGAAATGGTACCGTTCGCAATCAACTTGATCATTCCAGCTAACCCTTCAGGTGTTAATGGTACTTCATGCAGTTCCTTGCCTTCTGCATTTAAGTAACCTGAAACATCCCCCATCACCCAGTTTGAAGCTTGTTTCGGCTCTGCTTCAGCTGCACATACTGCTTCAAAGAAATCAGACATTTCCTTGGTAACGGTTAGAACATTTGCATCATATGCAGGCAAACCAAGTTCCTCAATATAACGCTTTTTACGAGCGTCTGGAAGTTCAGGGATTTCGGCACGAACACGCGCCTTCCACTCTTCATCAATATAAAGGTCGGTTAGATCAGGCTCAGGGAAATAACGATAGTCATCAGAGCCTTCTTTTACACGCATTAGGATGGTTGTATTTGTTGCTTCATCAAACCGGCGTGTTTCCTGCTCGATGACACCACCTGCACGTAGAACCTCAGCTTGACGCTTTACCTCATACTCTAGCCCCTTACGAACAAAGTTAAATGAGTTTAGGTTTTTCAACTCTGTCTTTGTACCAAACTCTTTTTGACCTACTGGTCGAAGCGAGATATTGGCATCACAACGAAGCGAACCTTCCTCCATTTTACAATCGGAAACTCCTGTGTATTGAATAATTGATTTTAATTTTTCAAGATAGGCATATGCTTCATCAGGAGTGCGGATATCTGGCTCAGAAACGATTTCCACTAACGGTGTTCCTTGTCGATTGTAATCAACTAAGGAATAGCCATTTCCGTGGGTTAATTTTCCTGCATCCTCTTCCATATGAATGCGGGTGATACCAATTTTCTTTTTTTCACCGTTTACTTCAATTTCAATCCAGCCATGCTCGCCAATGGGTTTATCAAATTGGGAAATCTGATAAGCTTTAGGATTGTCTGGATAAAAATAATTCTTCCGGTCAAACTTCGTTTCCGTTGCGACTTCACAATTCAATGCCATACAAGCCTTCATGGCATAGTCAACCGCTTTTTTGTTTACAACAGGTAATACCCCTGGATATCCGAGGTCAATAACCGTTGTATTGGTATTCGGCTCTGCGCCAAAATGGTTTGGGCTGCTTGAAAAGATTTTTGAGTTTGTTTTTAATTCAACGTGGACCTCGAGTCCAATCACCGTTTCAAATTCCATTGCTTCTCACCCCTTACAATTGTGGTTTTTGTTTATGATAGTCTGTTGCTTGTTCAAATGCATGCGCTACTTTATAGACTAGGCTTTCATCAAAATGCTTCCCAATAATCTGTAGCCCTAATGGAAGTCCATCAGCAAATCCACATGGAACAGAGATTCCCGGTACACCAGCAAGGTTGACCGGAATCGTTAAAATATCATTTACATACATCGTCATTGGATCTGCAAGATTTTCGCCAATTTTAAAAGCAGGAGTTGGAGTTGTTGGTCCAATAATCACGTCATACTTTTGAAAAATATCTTCAAAATCCTTTTTGATTAGGGTACGTACCTTTTGCGCCTTTTTATAGTAGGCATCATAATAGCCTGAGCTTAACGCAAAGGTTCCGAGCATAATCCGACGTTTGACCTCATCTCCGAAGCCTTGCTCACGTGTCATTTTATACATATCCAATAAATTCTGCGCATCCGGCGTACGATAGCCATAGCGAACTCCGTCAAAACGGGAAAGGTTCGCCGATGCCTCAGAAGAGGATAATAAATAATAAGTTGATAATGCATATTTCGAATGAGGGAGTGATACTTCTTCCCAAGTAGCGCCTAGCTTCTCCAACACCTTTAGGGCATCAAGGACAGATTGTTTAACTTCCTCGTTGACCCCTTCACCAATGTATTCTTGCGGAACGGCAATTTTCAAGCCCTTTATATCACCTGTCAGAGCCTTCACATAATCCGGAACGGCGACATTTGCGGAGGTAGAGTCCATTTCATCATGGCCAGCAATCGCTTTTAAAAGATAAGCGTTATCCTCCACCGTTCTTGTCACCGGTCCAATTTGATCTAGAGAGGACGCAAAGGCAACAAGTCCGAAGCGGGAAACAAGCCCGTATGTTGGCTTCATTCCGACTACCCCACAGAACGATGCCGGCTGACGGATGGATCCTCCTGTATCAGATCCTAATGAAAATAATACTTCACCAGCAGCAACAGATGCAGCTGAACCACCCGAAGAGCCGCCAGGAACGCGGTCAAGATTCCACGGATTCCGTGTATCTTTGAAGCCTGAGTTTTCTGTTGAAGAACCCATTGCAAACTCATCCATATTCAGCTTTCCGATTGTTACGGTTTCAGCCTGATGCAATTTCCCCATAACTGTCGCATCATAAATAGGGTCAAAGTTTTCAAGAATTTTACTCGCACAGGTTGTCCGCAAATTCTTGGTCACGATATTATCCTTAATCCCAATTGGCATCCCAAATAAAAGACCCTTTTCATCCGTTTGTCCAATTTTTTCATCTAATGCCTTTGCCTTAGCACGAGCATTTTCTTCATCTAGTGCTAAAAAGGCCTGGACCTTCCCCTCTACCTCGTTGATTCGCTTATAGGAAGTCTCAACAAGGTCTGTAACCGTGATTTCTTTTTTATGTAATAGTTCGTGAAGATCTGATACCTTCTGATCAAATAAACTCATGGCTCCTCCTCCTTACTCAATAATCGGTGGTACTTTTATTTGACCATCCTGATGATCTGGAGCATTTTTCAATACTTCTTCATTTGGAAGGCCTGGCTTTGCAACATCTTCTCTCATAACATTCTTAATTTCGAGGACATGAGAAGTCGGCTCTACATTTTCCGTGTCTACTTCATTTAACTGCTCGGCATATGTAATAATTTTATCTAGCTGCTGAGTGAAACGACTTGCCTCTTCCTCTGTTATCGCTAACCTCGCTAGATGCGCAACATGTTTTACTTGATCCGTTGAAATTCTTGACATAAAATGCCACCTCCTTGAATATTCGCACAATACGCAATAATAATGATAATAGCAGACTTTTCCGCACTAAAGCAATATAATCAGCCTTATTCTCACTATTTACTTTGAACTTCTTTACGTTTTAAAAAAATATCCCCGGCATCGTTCGCTAGGCCAGGGAGAGGTCTACTCTTATCTTTTGCTAAACAGTGTTTTCACTTTGGAAAAGATACCAGTACCTTCATTCTCATTGAGTACACCGTCTAGTTTTAGATTCGGCTTCTTTGATAAAGTTATATCTTCTTTATCAATCGCATAATCATACGCTAATACAAGACCGTACTCAGAGTCATGCTCTTTATTGGTAACAATTTTATAGGGCATCTTCATTCCATCTGCTAACGTAATGTATTTCGAATAAAAACTATAATTCATATTCCCATTTAGATAAATCTGGGCACCTTTGTTACTTTCTAAAAGTTGTTTAAACTCAGGTTCAATTTGCTTTTTTCTAACCTCAGCTTTTGTTAGTGCGACGACAACCCTCTCACGGATTGTTCCGAGGAATTTCCGTCTTTCGTCTGGTTTTGTTTGCTTCGCTCCATGAATCCCCTGCTGCAGGATATCATCTAGATTTTGCTTACCCATATTGATCACCCCCTAATATCTCCTAATTATTTATGACGATAAACGAAAAAGGTGCGAACCTTCAACTAATCAGGTTCAACTCGAGTCACCGCCCGAATGTGCTCCTTCCCCAGATCCTAATCCAAACATTTTGGTCTCATCTGCTTTATGAAGCGGGGTTCGGCGGGATTCTCAGCTGGATTCCGGGTTCATTCCCCTTATGAAGCGGGGTTTGGCGTCATTCTCAGCTGGATTCCGGGTTCATTCGCTTTATGAAGCGGGTTTCCCCTACCTTCACTCTATTTTAGGCCCTTACTTAACATCTTTTCGCTGTTCAAGCACTCTACTTCAAAGAATCTGATTTATAGGAGTCTCTAACCCTCCCCTTGCTTCCTAATTTTAACCTATAAAAGAAGAAAAAAAACCTTCTCCAATCTGGAGAAGGCAAAAAGGAGATATATAGGTGAAAATCAACACAACGTAGTGATGGTAAAACAGTTAAATCAGACGAGAATATTACTTAGAAGAAGTCGAGAATTGCTCTTCTTCTGTTGAGCCTTTAAGGGCGGTTGTTGAAGAGGTTCCGCCAGTGATGGTCATAGCTACTTGATCAAAATAACCTGTTCCAACTTCACGCTGATGTCTTGTTGCAGTATAGCCATATTGCTCGCTATCAAACTCAGCTTGCTGAAGCTTAGAGTAAGCAGCCATTCCATGATCCTTGTAGCCACGAGCCAATTCAAACATGCTGTGATTTAGTGCATGGAAACCTGCAAGTGTAACGAATTGGAACTTGTAACCCATTTTCCCAAGCTCTCTTTGGAACTTTTCAATGGTTTCATCATCCAATTTCTTCTTCCAGTTGAATGAAGGAGAACAGTTATAAGCAAGAAGTTTACCAGGGAACTTCTCATGGATGGCTTCAGCAAAACGTTTTGCTTCATCAAGACTTGGTTCAGAAGTCTCACACCAGATTAAGTCTGCATATGGTGCATATGCTAGCCCGCGAGCAATTGCCTGATCAAGACCAGCTTTTGTGCGGAAGAAGCCTTCAGGAGTACGCTCGCCAGTGATAAATGGTGCATCAATTGGATCCACATCGCTAGTGATTAAGTCTGCTGCATTGGCATCTGTACGTGCAACAACAAGTGTTGGGGTTCCCATTACATCAGCCGCAAGGCGGGCAGAGATTAAGTTACGAACCGCTGTTTGAGTTGGAAGCAATACTTTTCCACCAAGGTGACCACATTTCTTTTCAGAAGAAAGCTGATCTTCAAAGTGGACGCCTGCTGCTCCTGCCTCAATCATCCCTTTCATTAATTCGAAAACGTTCAACTGACCCCCGAAGCCTGCTTCAGCATCAGCCACGATTGGAGCGAACCAGTCGATGGAATCGTCTCCCTCAGAATGGGTGATTTGGTCAGCACGTTGAAGTGCTTGGTTGATTCGCTTTACTACAGATGGAACACTGTTTGCTGGATATAAGCTTTGGTCTGGATACATATTTCCTGAGAGGTTTGCATCGGCAGCTACCTGCCACCCACTTAAGTAAATGGCCTTCAGCCCAGCTTTCACCTGCTGAACAGCCTGATTTCCTGTTAAAGCGCCAAGTGCGTTTACGAAGTCCTCTTCGTTCACAAGCTTCCATAGCTTCTCTGCACCACGACGCGCTAATGTATATTCAATGTCAATTGATCCTCGTAATTTAATAACCTCTTCAGCTGAATAAGGCCTTTCAATTCCTTTCCAACGTGCATCCATTTCCCAGCTTTCTTGTAACTGCTTTGCTCTTAAATCTGTCATCAATAATTCCTCCTAACAAAATATAATTCTATTAATCTTGGTTAAAATACAGAAACGTCTGAAGGTCTCTGTTTGAATTAACCAACTGATTAGCAAGTTCGTGTTGTTATACTACAGTGAATCGTTTAACTATTTGTATTATATAACAGCGAAATTAAAATGCAACGGTTTTACGGTAATTTTTTTGAATATTCATTCGACAATTGTTTGGATTAGGGAAACAATTTTCAATTAGGGGAAAACTTTAATCGTTGATATCATGCTATTCGGCAATAAAAAAAGCGCATAAGGGAGTCCCTTACACGCTTTTTTTTGGCTATCTATAAAACTTTTAAAGTGTACTTAGTACATCTTGGTTCAAGGAAGACGATGTTCCTGCCTCCGCTTGAGCTTGTTTATCCACCTCTATAAGCAGATCTCCAGGTGAGATCGAATCTCCACCTTGGACGTAAATATCTTTTACTACACCAGAAAAAGGTGCCTGAATCGTTGTTTCCATTTTCATTGCCTCTGTAATGATTAAATGATCTCCTTGATTGACACTTTCACCTTTTTCAACGAGTACTTTAATGACTGTTCCAGGCATTGTACCAGCAATATGCTGCTCATTTTTAGGATCTGCTTTAATTTTAGAAGTAACAGAGGATTTCACACTCTCATCCTTGATGACAATTTCCCGCTGTTGCCCGTTCAATTCAAAATAAACAATACGGGTACCGTCGGCATGGGCCTGACCGATTGAAACTAATTTTACAATTAAGGTCTTCCCTGTTTCGATTTCAACCTCAATTTCTTCTCCCAAACTCATCCCATAGAAGAACGTTAGTGTATCAAGCTTAGATACATCACCAAATTCTTCGATTTTCTTTGTGTAATCCTGGAATACCTTCGGATACAAGGCATAAGTGATAACATCATGGTCTGTTACTTGACGACCAAGCTCTTGATAAAGCTGATTTCGGAGTGCGGTAAAATCAACATCCTCAAGAAGCTCCCCAGGTCGGACCGTAATTGGCTGCTTGCCTTTTAAAATGACCTTTTGAAGTTCCTTAGGGAAACCTCCTGCCGGCTGCCCTAAATATCCTTCAAACATTTCGATGACAGAGTCAGGGAAGTCAATCTTATCTCCCTTCTCTAGGACGTCTTGTTCTGTTAAATCATTTTGAACCATAAATAAAGCCATATCTCCGACCACTTTTGACGATGGGGTTACCTTTACAATATCGCCGAACATTAGATTAACGCGCTTATACATATCTTTTACTTCTTCCCAGCGTTCACCAAGACCCACAGCTTTTGCCTGTTGCTGCAGATTACTATATTGCCCACCAGGCATTTCATGCTGGTAGACCTCAGGATGTGGAGCAATCATGCCGCTTTCAAAATCCTGATAATATTTCCGGACACCTTCCCAATATTTTGTGACTTGTTCTAGGTTGTCAATATTTAAAGCTGGCTCACGCTCGGTGCCTTTTAGCGCATAATAAAGGGAGTTTGCACTTGGTTGCGACGTCATTCCAGCCATTGAGCTAGCAGCGACATCGACGATATCTACGCCCGCATCAATCGCCTTTGCATAAGTGTAAATACCATTCCCGCTCGTATCATGCATATGAAGGTGAATCGGAAGATCAACAGTATCTTTTAACTCTGAGATTAACCTGTAGGCCGACTGTGGTTTTAACAACCCTGCCATATCCTTAATAGCTAAAATATGCGCGCCTTGATTTTCAAGCTCTTTTGCCATGTCTTTATAATACTGGATGTTGTATTTTGGACGAGCTGGATCATCGATGTCCCCTGTATAACAGATAGCAGCCTCAGCAATTTTGCCTGTTTGGCGTACCGCATCAATGGCTGTCTCCATCCCTTTCACCCAGTTTAAGCTGTCGAATATACGGAATACGTCAATTCCGGCATCTGCTGACTGTTTGACGAACTCATAGATGACATTGTCTGGATAATTTTTATATCCTACAGCGTTCGATGCACGAAGAAGCATCTGGAACAGCACATTCGGAATTTGCTGTCGTAATGTAATCAGCCGCTTCCACGGGTCCTCACTTAAGAATCGGTAGGAAACATCAAACGTTGCCCCACCCCACATTTCAAGTGAAAATAAATCAGGTAGCAACTTCGATGTTGGCTCAGCAATTTGGGTTAAATCATTTGTCCGTACACGAGTAGCAAGTAAGGATTGATGCGCATCACGGAAGGTCGTATCTGTTAATAGCACTTCTTGGCGCGATTTCACCCATTCTGCAAGTCCCCTTGCCCCTTTTTCATCTAAAATTTGCTTTGTCCCTGCTGGCGCAGGATCTAAGGTTTCAACCTTTGGAATGTAGAGCTCATCATAAACAGGCTTTTTCTTCTTTTCAATCCCTGGGAAGCCGTTAATCGAAACATTTCCAATGTAGTTAAGCAATTTGGTTCCACGGTCTTTTCGCTTAGGAAAAATAAACAGTTCCGGAGTCGTATCGATAAAGGATGTATCATAATTCCCAGTAATAAACTTCTCATGAAGCATTACATTTTCAAGGAACGGGATATTCGTCTTGATTCCGCGAATCCGGAACTCTTTTAAATTTCTTAGCATTTTAGAAGCCGCTTGCTCAAATGTCATTGCATGTGTAGACACTTTTACAAGAAGCGAGTCGTAATAAGGGGTAATAACCGCACCCTGGTAGCCATTTCCTGCATCTAAACGAACTCCGAAGCCACCACCAGAACGGTACGCCATAATTTTACCTGTATCTGGCATAAAGTCATTCAATGGATCTTCTGTGGTCACACGCGATTGGATGGCATAGCCATGTGTAAAGATATCTTTTTGCTCTGGTATGCCGACCTTTCCACTGTGTAACGCATGTCCTTGCGCAATTAAAACTTGAGATTGAACAATGTCAATTCCAGTAACCATTTCCGTAATCGTATGCTCGACCTGAACACGTGGATTTACTTCGATAAAGAAAAATTCATTTCCAGACACAAGGAACTCCACTGTTCCGGCATTTAAGTAGTCAACATTCTTCATTAGTTTAACGGCTGCAGCACAAATTTCATTCCGTAAATTCTCAGGCAAAGATACACACGGAGCCACTTCAACCACCTTTTGGTGGCGGCGTTGAACAGAACAATCGCGCTCATAAAGGTGGACAATATTGCCCTCATGATCTCCTAAAATTTGAACCTCAATATGCTTTGGATTTTGCACTAATTTTTCAACATACACTTCATCGTTGCCGAAAGCAGCCTTGGCTTCTGACTTTGCACGAGCATATGCTTCCTTGACGTCTTCAATTTTGTTTACGATACGCATTCCTCGGCCACCGCCACCGAGTGAAGCTTTAATGATAATTGGGAAACCATGTTGAGCACCAAAGGAAATGACCTCATCCACAGAGGAAACCGGTCCGTCCGTTCCTGGGATAACAGGAATATCAGCCATTTGTGCCTGCGTTCTAGCTTTGACTTTGTCGCCAAACATGTCTAAATGCTTTGTTTTAGGACCAATAAAGATGATTCCCTCTTCATCACATCTTCGCGCAAACTCAATGTTCTCAGAAAGAAATCCATAGCCAGGATGAATGGCGTCCACTTGGGCCTGTTTAGCAATTCGAATAATGTCTTCGATATCCAAATAGGCATCAATCGGCTTTTTGCCTTCCCCAACAAGATATGCTTCATCCGCCTTATAACGATGATAAGCTCCTAAATCTTCCTTTGAGTAAATAGCTACCGTGCGAATATGCAACTCTGTACACGCTCGGAACACCCGGATGGCAATTTCACCACGATTCGCTACTAAAACCTTATTAATTTTCTTCATAACAACACGCCTTTCATAAAAATAGTAATGATTAAGTATGAGTAAAAGAGTCAAATAGTCGAGGGCAAGTACCCTTTTAGGTGAAAGGGGGTACTATTTTGATAGATTAAGTGTCATTTCCTCAATCCTATCTAGGATGATGGGACGTAGCCCGATTCCTTTCTGAGTACCTGGAAGTAGTTAAGAACCTATCTTCCAAAGACGCTCTTTTTTTAGCGGACCAGTGGAAGGTATAGTGACAGAATTTTTTAAATATAACTACCATTATATTTTAATTTTGTTAATCATTCAATATTTTAATAAATTTCTGATAAAAGAAAAGCTGTTGAGGATATTCCCCAACAGCCCTCTTTTCTACTATTAATACGTTTCCGAGGTGGTCTGTGCTTGCATATGAAGGAGAAGATAATCTGGTCCTCCTGCCTTTGAATCCGTACCAGACATATTAAATCCTCCAAAGGGTTGGTAACCAACAATAGCCCCGGTACAACCTCGGTTAAAGTATAAATTCCCCACATGAAAGTCTTCGCGGGCCATTTGTATTTTCTCACGGTTTCGCGTGATAACGGCTCCAGTTAAACCATAGTCAGTTTGGTTGGCCATTTGTATCGCCTCTTCAAAGCTCTTGGCTTTTGTAAAACCAACAACCGGCCCGAATATTTCTTCTTGCATAAGACGGCAATCTGGCGTTAAATCCGCAAAAACAGTTGGTTCAATAAAGTACCCTGTTGATTGGTCGCCTTTTCCACCGACAACGAGTCTCCCTTCGCTTTTCCCTATCTCAATGTAGTCCATAATTTTTTCGTAGGCACTCTGGTCAATAACCGGTCCCATGAAATTGGTGACTTTGGTCGGGTCGCCAACATTTAGTGCTTTTGTTAATTCAATAACACGGTGTAATACCTGATCATAGACCCCTTCAACTACAATGGCTCTGGAGCATGCCGAACATTTTTGACCAGCAAAGCCAAATGCGGACGCGACGATTGATTGCACCGCTAATTCCAAATCTGCTTCATCATCTACTACGATTGTGTCTTTTCCACCCATTTCAGCAATCACACGCTTTAGCCAAATCTGTCCTTCTTGAACTTTGGAGGCACGCTCATTGATACGAACCCCGACATCACGTGAGCCAGTAAATGAGATAAATCGAGTGTTTTTATGGTCAACTAGATAGTCGCCAATTTCCGAACCACTCCCAGGAATAAAGTTGAGTACTCCCTTTGGAAGACCAGCTTCTTGAAGGACCTCAACAAATTTGGCTGCTATGATAGGCGTATTTGATGCAGGTTTTAAAAGAACAGTATTACCCGAAACAATTGCAGCCACGGTGGTTCCTGCCATAATCGCAAACGGAAAGTTCCAAGGAGGGATAATCACTCCAACTCCAAGGGGAATGTAGTTATAACGGTTATATTCATTAGGACGACTTTGGATTTTGACACCGTCCTTGAGCTTTAACATTTGCCTTGCGTAATACTCAAGGAAATCGATTGCCTCAGCCGTATCGGCATCAGCCTCACGCCAAGGCTTTCCGGCTTCTTTTGTTAGTAACGCGGAAAATTCATGCTTTCGACGGCGAATAATCGCAGCTGCCTTAAACAAGATATCCGCACGCAATTCTGGCTTCGTTTTTCTCCAAGTTTTAAAGGCTTCTAGAGCCTCCTGCATCGCCGTCTCCGCTAGGTCTCTATTTGCCTGAGAAACCCGGCCAATT
Organism: Mesobacillus maritimus; assembly: GCF_044803185.1. GTDB lineage: Bacteria > Bacillota > Bacilli > Bacillales > Cytobacillaceae > Mesobacillus_B > Mesobacillus_B maritimus_B. The sequence goes on along the minus strand of NZ_CP085225.1, from coordinate 289,408 downwards.
ATTTCATTCTTTTTTGCAGGATTATAGGAAACTATTTTTTTCTCCGTTGTCACCCGTTCTCCACCAATTAAAAGATCATAATCCTCGCCTAAATACCCTTCAACAGTCTTTAAGCCTTCCAAGTAAGCTTTCCGATTTTCATCAATCGTAAAATCTGTAAAAGGTTCGTGTCTATAAGGCTGAACCACTTGATCCCCTCCTGTTGTTTAAAACGTTTCCATTTCCCCACTTTTAGTGTAGCATGGGACAAATTCTCGTTTCAAAGGGGGCAATTTTGGAATAATTTTTAATCCGTAAGTTCTAGGTGATAGGTACGGTGTTTGTTTTGGCCGGTGGAGGGGAGATTGGCCTTGGATAAAAATCTGTAGGTAGTTTGCACAGAAGGAATATTGAGAAACTCACGAATTTGAGAGTTTTTAAACGGGGTATTATAAAGAAGAACATGGTCTTTTATCGTGTTTAGGTGAGCTGTTTTTGAGCGATGTTCACATTTAGAACAATTCCACACTCCCCCAATCCAACTCATTCCAATATGATTGCATTTCGGACACCTAACACCAGTTTTGATATCTTGTCTTTTAATGGAATATTGACTTAGTATATCTTGAATAAGCGGCTGGTGGTCGTTAAGTAAACTTTCTTTCACCTTTTCGAGTTGAGCTGGAGTCAAATGTTTCTTTTTATGAATAGCTTCCATCTCAGAAATTCTAAATAAAAGATTTCCACCAACCATTACTTCTTTGAAAATCGACTCTGCTCCAGGAATGGTTCTTAACTTGGCTGTCTGATTACTGTTTGCCACTATATGTTCCAAGGGTAGATTGTTCGGTAATACCTGTGATAGCCACCGCTTGAATTGATACTTTTGCCGCTTAACCTGTAATAACGGGTCAGGCATTATTTCTTCCTTTCCATTAACAGTTTTTATTAGTTGATTGGATTCCGGATTAAAAAATAGATCTCCAGCTAGATTCTTAGTCTCTATGAGAAGGGCAAATTGCGGGGAAAGAAGGAGTGTATCTATCTGAAAATAGTTAGATCCGTACGGTAAACGAATAGCACAAAAGATGAGGTAATCTTCTTCCGGCAGCAGACTAATAAAATAGTCAATCTCAAGTTCTCCTTTATATCCCGCCTTTCTCCGCGAGTATTCTTGTTCAATCTCGGGACGGGACGGATGAGATTCTGGCAGGCGGTGAAGTATAGCTTGTAATTTCTGAATGGTAATTGGCACACCTCTTGGTTTAACAATCAAAATATTAACCTCCTTTTTTTCACTATGGAAAGTTCGACCTTAGATTGATGTCCACCTGCACTAATATATGTAAAAGTATGAACAAAATAGGAATTATTCTTGTTTATTGTTGAAATTGGATTATTACTTTCGTGGATATTAGGGTTCTATTCTTGCGTTGGCTCTTCTATTCACGTCATTCGGGGTTCTATTCACGAAAACTTGCCTTCTATTCTCGCGTTCTGCCCTCCTATTCACGCGAATTCCCTTTCTATTCTTACGAGCCATTTCTATTCACTTCATTTGGGGTTCTATTCACGAAAACTTGCCTTCTATTCTCGCGTTTCACCCTCCTATTCACGCGAATCACCTTTCTATTCTCACGAGCCATTTCTATTCACTTCATTTGGGGTTCTATTCACGAAAACTTGCCTTCTATTCTCGCGTTTCACCCTCCTATTCACGCGAATCACCTTTCTATTCTCACCATCCATTTCTATTCACGTCATTTAGGGTTCTATTCACGAAAACTTGCCTTCTATTCTCACCAGCCATTTCTATTCACGTCATTTGGGGTTCTATTCACGAAAACTTGCCTTCTATTCTCGCGTTTCACCCTCCTATTCACGAAATCTAACCTTCTATTCTCGTATTTCACCCTCCTATTCACGCGAATCACCTTTCTATTCTCACGAGCCATTTCTATTTACGTCATCTTGGGTTCTATTCACGCAAAATCACCTTTCTATTCACTGAGTACTTCTATGTACTTTTTAAAAATAATTAAAAAATACCTTTTTCAGAAAAAACAAAGAGCCCAACAAAAAGTCAGGCTCTTTCACTTTATTGATATACATGTACAAATGGTTCGTCTTGGTTAGGACTCCTTACGATTACGGCTTCTTGTCCGTAGACTGAGGATACATTAACCTCGACAGCGATATAATCGGGGAAGTGTTCCATTACTAATCCCGTTACATATTGCGTGAATCCAATTGCTTCAGATTTCCCATAAAATTGGATAGGAATGCTGATCGTTAAAGTTTGCAATTGATCATCGAGATAAAAGCCTTTGCCGACGACACCGTTATAATTCGGGAAAAACTCTTCCACATCTTGCTTAAAGTTCTGGAACCAGGTCATGTCTTCACGGTGATTTTGCAAGGCCGTGTCAGAAGGGAATAAAACATACTTTTCCTTTACATCCTGCCAGCTGCCAATTTCACTGCTTCCCTTCCCCACTTCTGCAAAGGCAAAAAAGTTCCCTGGGACAACGGACGACCTGCTTTTCTGTTCAAACATGGCGATGGTAATTGGAACATCCTTTAATTCATCCATCTTCCTTAGTCGTTTAATGACTTCTGAAGCAATTTTCTTTCCTTCTGCTACCAACTCTGACTTCGGAATATCTGTCTCATACGTTGCTCCATATGCTTCTTTTTGATAATAATGAATGGAATTCATCGCAAGACCAATAACTACTCCACCGAGCTTATAGGTTCCTTCTTTCCCGCCAACTTCCTCAAGATAATTATGCTCAAGGATGTGAGCGAGGTAGATGGGATTTTCCTCGTTACGGGTATCTATATCCCCAGTCCCAGGATCAACCGGGTTTAATCCAAGATTGTTCTCTTCTTTTAAATTCCGCTCTTTTAACTGTGCTTCTGTGTATTTACGATTCAGCCAAGAACTAACCGTACTGCTATCAAGGTACTGCCCTTCTTTAAAAACAAATTTGTTTGTATCAAAGGTATTTTGCGCAATTCGCAACAAACCTGTTTCAAACTCATGAATATCATAACGAGTATTTAGATTATTTACGACCAAACCACGTGCTTCCCCTGGTTCAAAAGGCATAAAAGTCCGGTAATAGTCATCCGATATTTTATATTTAGGAATAATCGCTTTTTCATTGGTTTCCGCGTCCTCTTCTTGAACGATTTTATCTTCTTTTTGAAAATTAGGCGCACAAGCTGTGAGGAGCAGGACTACAGAAACAGCGATTATCGTAAAGAATTTATTCATGCCGTTTCCACCTCATTTTATCGACCAAACATTATTTTTTTATCAAAGCATGCTTTAGTCTATTTCTTCAATTCCTCAAGCAGCCTCTCTTCATCCCACACTTCGATTCCAAGGCTCTCGGCTTTAGCAAGCTTAGATCCAGCATCGGCACCCGCAACCACTAGGTGGGTTTTCTTACTGACACTTCCGGCGACATTGCCGCCTAGAGCCTCAATCTTCTCTTTCGCTTCATTTCGGCCCATTTGTTCAAGCTTACCTGTTAGCACAACTGTTTTACCTGCAAAGAAGGAATCAGACTCTTCCGCGGCAACAGGCCTTGGACCTTTGTATTCCATGTTAAGACCTTCTGCTTTTAATTCTGATACCAACTCTCGGACTTCTTCACTTTCAAAAAAAGTGACAACAGAGTCCGCCATTTTATCGCCAATCTCATTGATGGCAACTAGGTCTTCTAATGATGCTTCCATTAAACGATCCATTGTTCCAAATTCTTGGGCCAGTGTTTTAGCGGCCTTTGCCCCGACAAGGCGGATACCTAGACCAAAGACAAGTTTCTCTAATGAGTTCGTCTTTGATGCTTCGATAGCATTCAAAAGGTTATTGGCGGATTTCTCGCCCATCCGTTCAAGTCCGAGCAACTGCTCCTTCGTCAGCTTGTACAAGTCAGCGACATCCTCAATCAGCTTCTCAGCAAATAGTTGGGAGATTACCTTTTCACCAAGGCCGTCAATATTCATGGCCGTCCGTGAAACGAAATGGATTAATCCTTCCCTGATTTGCGCTGGGCATTTTGGATTGATGCAGCGTAGCGCTACCTCGCCTTCAATGCGGACAAGCTCACTTTCACATTCTGGGCAATGAGTGGGCATTTTAAATTCCACTTCATCACCAGTACGCCTGTCAGCCAGGACGTTCACGACTTCTGGGATGATATCGCCCGCTTTTTTGACCACAACCTGGTCACCAATTTTTATATCCTTTTCACGAATCAAATCTTCGTTATGAAGAGAAGCTCGTTGAACCGTTGTTCCTGCGACCTGAACAGGTTCAAGAATGGCTGTCGGCGTTATCACTCCTGTGCGCCCAACATTTAATTCAATATCCTTCAAGGTCGTGATGACTTCCTCGGCAGGAAATTTATAAGCAATCGCCCAGCGAGGACTTTTTGCTGTTGTACCAAGTTGGCGTTGTTGCTCAAGCGAATCTACTTTGATTACAATCCCATCAATCTCATATGGTAGATGCGGGCGTTTTTCGACCCAACCACCGATGAAATCGATGACCTCTTCAATATTTGCTGCTTTACGTCGTTCAGGGTTTGTTTTAAATCCCAATGTTTCAAGATAATCCAAACCACCGCTATGTGAAGAAACCCCAATTTCTCCGAGCTCAGCAATCGCATATAAAAAGATGTCCAGATTTCTTGAGGCTGCAATTTTCGGGTCAAGCTGGCGCAATGATCCTGCCGCCGCATTGCGTGGGTTCGCAAATGGCTCCTCGCCTTTCTCGGATTTCGCCTTGTTCAATGCCTTAAAGGAACGTTTGGGCATGAACGCCTCGCCACGGACCTCGAGAGTTACGGGCTCGTTTAGGCGTAGAGGAATGGAGCGGATTGTCCGTAAATTTGACGTAATATCCTCGCCAATGGTTCCATCTCCTCGGGTCGCGCCAAGCGTAAATACCCCATTTTCATAACGAAGGGAAACGGCTAGACCATCTATTTTTAATTCACAAACATAAGAAACGTCATCTCCTACAGCTTGACGAACTCGACGGTCAAAGTCCCGCAAATCTTGGTCATTAAAAGCATTTCCTAGGCTGAGCATCTGTGATTGATGTTCAACTTTATTAAACATATCAAGAATCTCCCCACCTACACGCTGTGTCGGAGAGTCGGGTGTCCTCAATTCTGGGAATTGTGTTTCAAGCTCCATTAATTCCTGTAGTAATTTATCATATTCAGCATCTGGAACAGATGGTTTATCAAGGACATAATATTCATAGCCATATTGATTCAAGAGATTATGCAGCTCAGTTACTCTTTTTTCTGCGGTTTGAAGGTCCATAGATTCAACCCTTTCATCTTTTCGGTAAGCTCTTTTCTCAAACTATTTTGCTTTTAAAAAGAAAAATGAGTGTTGGCGCTTTTTACAGTAATTTAGACTCCATTTATGAGAAAAGAGCTTGCAATTTCCTATACCGTATAAAATAGCTTATCTTACGTTAAAATCGGTTTTAGGTAGTAAAAATCGGCTTTAAGATTTTTACAATTTTAACAACAATCTTACGATAACAATCTAACGTATAATTAGGCTTTTGTAATGGGTGCAAATTTAGCTAATAAGCGTTTCACACCGGTTGGACTTGGGAAGGCAATATCTAACTCTGTTCCTTCACCAGACCCTTTTACGCTAACGACCGTCCCTGTTCCCCATTTCCCATGCTGGGCCTTGTCGCCAACCTTCCAATCAAGCTGATCTCCGCCCGTTGAAGCGGCCGGCCTTGTGACCGCACTTCTTGGCTGCCTTGTCTGGGAATTTAATGTCGACCCTTGGCCTCTTGATGCCTGTCCTCCTGTTGCTCCACCGAATGATGAGGCCCCTCTAGAAGCCCCTCCAAAGGATGTACCTCCGGATGATCCAAATGGCGAGGACTGTCTAGACGCCGACCTCCTGTTTCCACCAAGGACAACTTGTTCAATGAGGTCATCTGGAATTTCTTTTATAAATCGAGATTCAGGATTCATGTTTGTCCGACCGAAGAGGGTACGCATCTGTGCATTGGTAATAAACAACTCTTCCTCCGCACGTGTGATTCCAACATAAGCCAACCGACGCTCTTCTTCCATTTCAGCGTCCTCCATGAGGGAGCGGCTATGAGGAAACACGCCTTCTTCCATCCCTATTAAAAATACAACTGGGAACTCAAGTCCTTTTGCTGAGTGAAGCGTCATTAACGTTACTGCCTCACTGCTCTTTTCCTCGTCATCAAGCTTATCAATATCGGCAACTAACGCAAGGTCAGTCAAGAAGCCTGTTAAGCTTTTATCCTCACTTGTTTCTTCAAAGGCATTCGTAACGGTTAAAAATTCATCTAAGTTTTCAAGTCGACTCTGGGATTCAAGCGATTTCTCTGCTTTTAACATTTCCCGGTAGCCAGATTTTTCTAGGATTTCTTCGACTAGCTCCGTGACCGAAAGGAACTCCTGCATATTTGTATAATTTTTAATTAAATCACGGAAACCAGCTGTTGCTTTCGTTGCTTTTGGACTTAAACCAATCAATTCCACACTATCAAGGGCCTGATACATCGAAATGTCATGCATTAGCGCGAAATTGGCAATTTTATCAACCGAAGTCGAGCCAATCGCCCGCTTCGGCACGTTAATGACTCGACGCAAGCTGATATCATCGTCTGGATTTGAAATCAAACGTAAGTAAGCAAGGATATCTTTAATCTCTTTGCGGTCATAGAACTTCGTGCCGCCGACAATTGTATATTCAAGATTTGACTTTAAGAATGATTCCTCAATCACACGGGATTGGGCATTTGTGCGATATAAGATGGCGATATCTGAGAGCTTCCTGTTTCCTGAACGAACGAGCTCCTGAATTTTTCCAATCACAAATTGCGCTTCGCCTTGTTCACTATCAGCACGATAGTAAACGATTGTATTTCCTTCGGCATTCTCAGTCCACAAGTTTTTCGCTTTACGATTGAGGTTGTTTTCAATTACCTTGTTGGCTGCAAGTAAAATTTTCTTTGTCGAACGATAATTTTGTTCAAGTAAAATGACACTCGCATTTGGATAATCCTTTTCAAAGGAAAGGATATTGGTAATGTCCGCCCCACGCCAGCGGTAAATCGACTGATCTGAGTCACCAACAACGCATAAATTTTTAAAGCGAGACGCTAGAAATTTAACGAGCATATACTGTGCCCGGTTTGTATCCTGATACTCATCGACATGAATGTATTGAAACTTACGTTGGTAATATTCTAATATCTCTGGGACCTGCTGAAATAAAACGATTGTCTTCATAATCAGATCGTCAAAATCAAGTGCCTGGTTTTTACGCAGTTGTTTTTGATATTCTTTGTATACATCAGCAATCACATTTGCATAGTAATCACCAGCATTTTTAGAAAACTCCTCTGGTTCAATCAGCTCATTTTTAGCAGAAGAAATAGCACCGAGGATTGCACGCGGATCATGTTTTTTCGGATCGATATTTTTTTCTTTTAAGATATTTTTAATAACCGATTGCTGATCACCCGAATCAAGAATCGTAAAATTACGGTTATACCCTAGGCGGTCAATGTCTCTACGAAGAATCCTTACACACATCGAGTGGAAGGTCGAAATCCAGATATCATCTGCGGCGCCGCCCATTACATTTTGAATCCGCTCACGCATTTCGCGGGCCGCTTTATTTGTGAACGTAATCGCAAGGATATTATAAGGATTAACCCTTTTTTCCACCATTAAATAACCTATTCGGTGCGTTAGTACCCTTGTCTTCCCACTACCAGCTCCCGCCATCAATAGCAGTGGACCGTCAGTCGTTTTCACCGCAAGCTGTTGTTGCGGGTTTAAACCATTTAATAATTTATCTGTTAAAAATTGCATTAACTGCTCACCACCATACAAACATTTGTTCTTATTTTATCGCAAATACCTACCTATGGACAACTAGCTTTCCAACCATTTATTTTACTGCTTGAACCGTTTTTAAGGCTTCCTCCAAATTTTCATAGAGGGAGTTGCCGACAACAATAACATCCGCTGCTTTTCCCATCTCAACAGCCTGTTCATAGGAATGGATGCCTCCCCCATAAAAAAGGACAGTTTTTTCCAGTGTTTCATTCACTTGTTGAACTAACACAGGGTCTCCGTATGTCCCACTATACTCAAGGTAAAAAATCGGCAAGTGGAACATTTTTTCCGCCATCATGGCATAGGCACGGACATCCTCAACGGTTAAATCGGTCTTGGATTGTGTAAGTTGAGCCGCTTTGCAGTCACCATTTAAAATACAATATCCTTCTATTAAAATTTCATCCCAGTCCATAATGTCGCCGAATTCTTTTACAGCTTCGTGGTGAAGGCCTGTCACCCACTCCGTTTTCGTACTGTTTAAGACCGTTGGGATAAAATACAGATCATATCCTGGCGTTATTGCTTCTGCATCTGATACCTCTAGGATGCACGGAACCGTATAGCGACGAACCCGGGACATCAAATCCAACACTCCTTCAATTGTGACGCCGTCCGTTCCCCCCACTATTATGGCGTCTGTTCCCGATTCACAGATTTTCTCAAGGTCCTTATCAGAAATATCCTTGTTCGGATCAAGTTTAAACACATGCCGCCATTGACGAATATCATACATCCTAATGTTGCCCCCATTCACTCTAATTCCATTAAACCATTATAGCATTTGTTACATTCAATCAAAAAGGAAAGCTAAGGAAAGATTAAGAGGAAATGGTTTAGAAAAACAAAAAACCGGAGCGGTCTGACTTCGCTCCGGTTTCCTTATTCATCCCCTGATTCTTTTTCGGTGGGTTTAATTCTTTCTAGTGCCATTTCATAGGCATCATTTCCATAGTTAAGGGCACGCTTAACTCGGGATATGGTTGCTGTACTTGCTCCAGTTTCCGTCTCAATTTTATGATAGGTATTCTTTTCGCGAAGCATCCGCGCCACTTCAAGACGTTGAGCAAGTGATTGTATTTCATTTACAGTACAAAGGTCATCAAAAAAACGGTAGCATTCATCCATGTCTTTTAGAGATAAAACGGCGTTAAATAGCTGATCCAGTTCTTTCCCTCTTAATTTTTCAATTTGCATCCACCATACTCCTTATTCTATTAATCCTATAAAATAGATAATCAATTGTATATTATTGTGTTTCAAACTTGACTCTATTAAGACTTGGAACGATATTAATCCATGTTTTGCCTGGAACCAGTTGCGCCTCTTCCCCGTTTATATATGGAAGAATCCGACCATCCACATTTTCCCAAGTCACGTCACTTCTAGTTCCCTTTTGCAAAAGATAACCACTGCCACCGGAGGTTAAATTTATCGCCTTACGTCCAGCATTGTCAATAACCTGATGGTCCATTTCAACAATCAAGATATTATCTAATAGCACCGATTCCTTGGACTCTAGGTCAATCGTATCCTCACCATTTGAATAGCGATGATATTTATTGGCTTCAGCGTCGTATTCATAATATACGTCAAAGGTGGAAGTCCCATAGGAAATATGCGCTTTTTTTGCCTCTTCACCTGATAGCTTTTCTAGTTGTTCTTCTGTATAGAACCGAAGATCCTCAGGTTTTTGCGTTAATGAATAGCCGCTGTTTTCTGCACCCTTTTCTATATTATCAAAAGTAATATAGGAGTTATGAGGGGCTTGGCGGAAGTCGGCCCTTTTAAAAAGCGATCCATCATACTGTATCCCATTTAAATGGTCGATATAGCCACTATCAAGCATTTCCTTTGCTTCCGGACTATATCCATGAGCGATAAAAAGGCTGTCATATCCCTTAGCAAGGTCCAGATAATAATCTCTCGCACTCCGTACCGGGCCAATATTCTTAGGTTGTTCACTTTCAAAGATAGCCAAGAATCTCGTCACATTTCCTTCTGCAAGTACTTCGTAAACAAGATCAGCCTGATGCAACCCAGACTGTGGGCGTGCCTTTGGGTGGTTATTCACTACTACCGCGACAGCACGTGCACTTGGTTCCTCTTCCGTTTTAACTCCTGTCAATGGATACTGAAAAGCAGGTACTTGTTCGTCTTTTACAATATCTTCTACCTGTTTCTTAGGTTGATCTTCCACTACATTCTTTTCCTGACTGCATCCTGAAGTGAAGATCATAGCAGCCACCGCCACGACTATCCATTTCTTTAACACATATAACACCCCTATAACCTACCGGCACAATGTTAAGATACTTTTATATTTTAACGCATTATCGTTGGAAAGAGTACCGTTTTCTTCATAACATCATATATCCCATGTTGCGTAACGCGAATATATGGAAGATGTGTAGCAGAGAAGAACATCAATGAGTAAATTGGATCGATAAAAGGATACCCCTTCTCTTTTAACAAGGAGAATAGATTCTTTTCAAGACCAATCAATTCTTCGATAGGCTGATCAGACATCGTTCCTTTTAATGTTAAAGGCAATTCATAAATGGATTGACCTTCTTCACAAACCACAATTCCTCCACCGATTTCCTTCATCCGATTAAATGCACTTTGCATATCCTGCTTGTTCTTTCCAATTAGAATAATGTCACCTGTACTTGAAAAAGTACTTGCCAACCCACCTAGCTTATTGGCAAATCCTTTTAGCAACGTATTGATGCGCCACTTTCCGTTACGATCGAGAAGCATAAAGAAGCATTCATCATGCTCTGTAGATAAGCTCTCTGTGGAAACATCAATGCCGATCGAGTAAGGTTTTGTAATAACAGAGTTCTCCAACTTAATCCCGAATGGCATCGAGAACTGCATGTCATCACTGTCAAGGGACCAATCAATGTTCAAAGGACCTAGGTCAAACTGATTCCAGTCCACCTCCTGAAAACCATTCATCTGAACTCCATCGCGTTTCACCCATTGTCCTTTTGCTAAAACAGAAATTGGTGTCGGTTCATCCTTTTCACTCAGGAAGTTCAAGTTAGCGATTCTTCCTGTAGCAATATTTCCATGTAAGTGGTCAAAATTATAATAGCGAGCAATATTAATCGTTGCCATATTATAAGCATCGATAACAGGAACGCCATGATCAATCGCAATTTTAATCAACTTATCTGTCATACCATTTTCGTAGCAAGCACATGATGAGCCATCTGAATTTAGCATCATGCGATCATATACAGCGATGTCCATTTGATGAATTTCATCTAGTAGGTTCGGCAGATCGGGACGAATAGACGAATGCCTGAGTGATACCATATATCCCTGCATAAGACGTCGTTGGACTTCTTCCCCTGTCATGGCCTCATGGTCACAATCGGTTCCAAACAGCATCATTTTCGCCAATGTTTTCTCTGAAGCCCCCGGAAAATGTCCTTCAATTTTTTTATTTAGTCTTTTCGTTTCTTGCATCCAATGGAGCATCATGTCGTCTCCATCAACCAGCTTTGGCCAGCCTGTTAATTCCCCACCTTGGACGACAAAATCCTGCTCTAACCATGATTTAATATTTCGATTGGAAAAGATGATTTCCTCATCATGTGTTTCAGATTGACTATCATAGCGGCACCACCAGTACATCGTAACAGGGTGATGCTGTAATTCTTTTATAAAAGAAAACGCTTTCTTTTTGTTCAACTGTAAAGCAAGCACCATATTGTCATTAATCATTGTTGTTGTCCCATGTTGGGATGCATACGTCGCTAATGATTGGGGATTATATAATTTAAACGGGTGAGCATGAGGCTCGATATAACCAGGAACGATGTAGCCTTTGCTACAATCAACCGTCTCACATTTATCTGTAAGGGCTGGCAACTTTTCACCGACATAGACAATTCGATCCTTGTAAATCCAAATATTTGCGGTCATCCATTTGCGGAAGGTTTGGTTTAAATAGGTTGCATTTTTCAATAGAATCGTCGGTGAAAGGGTACCATCTAAAACGGCTACATGGTCTCGTAATTGCTTGTTCTTCCATCTGAATCGCTGTTCCATCTGGTTTTCCCTCTCCATCTATATATTTATTAGTCTTTTAATTGTTAATAAGTGAGCTTTCCTCTATAGAAAAAGAAAGCCTTTTCATTGTTATATCTTATCGTAACATATTTTACGTTTTAACGCATTAAAGAAAACCCAAATTTGGAAAATTTCTTGAAGGAGGTATGAACGTTGAAGGTGAAGCAAAATATTGGAATTGTTAACGCGCTTATACGAATTACCTGTGGTTTTACTTTCTTAAGTTGGGCAACTGCAAAAATGGTGAAAAGACCGTGGAAGGATTCCTATTTGCTTGTTGCGTTTTTAAGTGCAATGAAAATAGCAGAGGGAATTGTTCGATTCTGTCCCGTCACTGCACTATTTGAAGAAGGTCAAGAGATGATCGAAAACAATCGTCAAAACAGTGACCGAGAACAAACTGATGCCGAAGAGATAGTACCAATCAATCCAACCTAAGTTATAAACAACAATTAGGAAAGGTGTCCAAGACTACTTTGGACACCTTTTTACCCTTATTAAAATCCATATTCACTTTGCCCTGTTATGCCTGCACACTCTTAATCGCACGACTGCCAATATCTTTGCGGTAAAAAACCTGGTCAGTTGTTAACTTAACAAGTTCTTTGTAGACTTTATCCTGTGCCTCTTCAAGGGTCGGTGCCTTAGCTCCTGCTAGGAGCACCCTGCCGCCATTCGTAACAAGCTGCCCTTCATTGTTTAAAGCTGTCCCCGCATGATACACGAGTAATTCGTCTGCTAAGCTTTCTAATCCCGTTAATTGGGCGCCTTTTTCGTAAGCCTCCGGGTAGCCTTTTGCTGCAATGACTACTCCAAGCATAGTCTGTTCATCCCAACTAAGCATTGGCTCTTTGCCTTCTAGAAGATCTAAAATCACTTCAACTAAATCAGATTTCAAACGTGGAAGCACTACTTGCGTTTCCGGGTCCCCAAAGCGTGCATTAAACTCAATCACTTTTGGCCCTTGTTCTGTTTGAATTAAACCTGCATACAAGATTCCGGTGAAGGAACGTCCTTCCTTCACTAATGCCTGAGCAGCCGGTTTTACGATAGTTTGGACTGCTTCTGCGACCATTCCTTTATCAATAAAAGGGACAGGCGAATACGCACCCATTCCACCTGTATTCGGTCCTTGATCCCCGTCAAATGCACGTTTATGGTCTTGGGCAATTTCAAGCGGAATCACTGTTTCACCGTTGACAAATGCCATCAGTGAATACTCCTCGCCTGCTAAGAATTCCTCCACCAATACACTTGATGAAGCTTTCCCGAATTTCGCGTCAATTAGCATTTCCTCAAGCGCCTTAACGGCCTCTTCTTTTGTCATCGCAACGGTTACACCTTTGCCCGCTGCGAGCCCATCTGCCTTAATGACAATTGGCGCCCCTTTTATCTCAATGTATTGCTTTGCTTTCTCAAAATCAGTAAAAACCTCTGAATCAGCTGTTGGAATATCGTACTTCTTCATTAAATCCTTTGCAAATGACTTGCTTCCTTCTATTTCCGCAGCCAGTTTACATGGACCGAACACCTTAATGCCTTCTTCTAAAAAGCGGTCAGCTAGCCCTTCGAGGAGTGGCACCTCTGGCCCAATAATCACTAATTGGATATTTTCCTTTTTAGCAAAATCGACCAACGCATCCTGATTGTTTTCTGAAATGGCTATGCAAACCGCGCAGTCTTCCATCCCTGGATTTCCTGGAGCCACATAAACGGTATCCACCTTGATACTTTCGCTTGCTTTCTGACATATTGCATGCTCCCGGCCGCCTCTTCCAACCACAAGAACCTTCATTCCTCCACCTCCAAGCATTTTATTAGGCTCTTTTCTCACACTTTGCTGGTTTTCTATATGAAAGTTAATTGTTATGACTATCTTAATACTTGAAACTAGCCAACAATTATGAGAAAAGAGCTTGCAAATTTACTTCAAACGTACAAAATAGCTGTTCCTACGTTAAAATCGGCTTTATGATTTTAACAACAATTTTCACGAAAAAGACTTCAATTAAAATTGTAGATTCATGTTTAATGTTTAAAATGCCTTACTCCCGTAAATACCATCGCAATTCCATACTCATCCGCTTTTTTAATTGAGTCTTCATCACGAATGGATCCGCCAGGTTGAATGATTGCAGTAATTCCCGCTTTTGCTGCCGCCTCAACGGTATCGTCCATTGGGAAGAAAGCATCTGATGCCAAAGCGCCTCCTTCTGCTTTCTTTCCAGCTTGTTCTAAGGCAATTTTCGCTGCTCCGACACGGTTCATCTGGCCAGCTCCAATTCCTAAAGTTTGATCTTTTCCTGTTACCACAATTGCGTTTGATTTCACGTGCTTCACAATACTCCAGCCAAGCTTGAGCGCTTCCCATTCTTCTGCAGTTGGCTCCCGTTTTGTTGGAACCGTAACGGTTGCTTGTTCAAGCCCATATTGATCAAATTCCTGGGCCAACAATCCCCCTTCAATAGAGGTTAACTTCATTTCCTTTTTATCCTCTTGACCAAAAGGTAGTGTTAAAAGGCGAAGGTTCTTTTTCCCAGTTAAAATTTCATTTGCCTCCGCACTAAAAGACGGAGCAATAACGATTTCTAAGAAAATCTCATAAAGTTTTCTTGCCGTCTCAGCGTCAACTTCACGATTGAACGCAATGATTCCCCCAAAAATGGAAACTGGATCTGCTTCAAAAGCCTTTAAAAAGGCATCGTATACATTGCTTCCTGTCCCCACACCGCATGGGTTCATATGTTTAACAGCAACAGCTGCTGGCTCAGAAAATTCCTTCACAATCTGTAGGGCAGCATCAGCATCGTTGATATTGTTGTAAGAAAGCTCTTTCCCATGTAGTTGCTCAGCATTTGCAACGGAAAACGAGGAGCCCAGTGGCTTCCGGTAGAAAGCAGCCTTTTGATGAGGGTTTTCGCCATAGCGTAGGCTTTGCTTTAACTCATATGTGACCGTTAGCTTTTCAGGTTTTTCTTCCCCAACAAGGTTTGTCATATATTCAGCAATCATGCTGTCATAGGCAGCAGTGTGACGAAATACCTTCGCTGCGAGCTTACGCCGTGTGGCCGCCTCAGTCCGTCCGGTTTTCTTATATTCGTCAACAACGACCTTATAATCCTCAGGATCCACAACGACCGTTATATAATCATGATTTTTTGCGGATGCACGAAGCATAGCAGGACCGCCAATATCAATGTTTTCGATTGCATCTTCAACTGATACATCAGGCTTTGCGATTGTCTGCTGGAAAGGATACAAATTAACACAAACCAATTCAATCGGTGTAATGCCATGTGCCTCAAGCTGCTGACGATGACTTTCTTCCCCAATTTTAGCGAGCAATCCGCCATGAATATTAGGATGAAGTGTTTTAACACGTCCTTCAAGAATTTCCGGGAAGTTTGTTACTTCACTAATCCCAATAACTGGGACACCTCCCTGTGCAAGGGCACTTTTCGTTCCTCCTGTTGAAACAATCTCAAAGCCTAATTCAATGAGTTCGCGCGCGAATTCAACGATTCCGTTTTTATCTGATACTGAAATTAATGCACGTTTTTTCGTCATATTGAAGTTACCTCCTTCTCTCCATTCAAAAGCGTCTTAACTACTGCTGGATATAACCTGTGTTCTACCTTTTGAATCTTTGCTTGCAAGGACTCTCTTGTTTCACCCGGAATAATCTCGACTGCTTCCTGAGCAATGACTTCACCCGTATCCATTCCAGCGTCCACATAATGAACCGTGACCCCTGTTTCTTTCACGCCAGCCTCCAAGGCCTGTCCAACGGCATCTTTTCCTGGAAAGGCCGGAAGCAAGGATGGATGGATGTTCACGATTTTTCCCTCATAAGCTTGTAAAAGTGTCGTCCCAATCAGTCGCATATATCCTGCTAGAATAATCCACTCAACATTCTTTTGTTTCAGGCGGGATAGAATCTGAGATTCATATTCGGCCTTATCCTTAAATTCCTTTGGGTTAAAAACAAAGAGAGGGACCGCTGCGTTCTCGGCCCGCTCAATCACAAAGGCTCCTGGGCGATCACAAACAAGCAAGCTTACCTCTGCTTGGAAATCTCCCTTAGTCACTGCATCAAGGAGTACCTGAAAATTACTTCCGTTGCCCGAAGCGAACACTGCTATCTTTTTCATGATGGTTCTCCGTTTAGGTGCACCTTCACTCCGGCTGCTTCGGTCACAGAGCCAATCACAAATGCCTTTTCTCCACATGCTTGAAAATGCGAAACTACATCTGCCGCTTCTTCTGCAGGTACAGCAACCACCATTCCAATCCCCATGTTAAAGATATTGTACATTTCCTGCCTTTCAAGTTTACCAAGTGTTTCTAAAAGTGTGAATACTGTTGGTATTTCCCAACTGCCTTCTTCAATCATAGCACCCAAGCCAGCTGGAAGCATTCTTGGAATATTTTCAATAAAACCGCCACCCGTTATATGGGCCATACCATTAATAGTAAACTGTTTTAAAGCGGACAAAATTGGTTTTACATAGATTCTTGTTGGCTTCAATAACTCTTCGCCAAGTGTGCAGCCTAAATCACCCACAAATTGATCAAGCTTCAAACCAGCTTCTTCAAAAAATACCTTCCGAACAAGTGAGTACCCATTGCTATGAATGCCACTTGAAGCAAGACCAATTAGGACATTTCCAGCTTCGATTGCTTCACCTGTTACAAGGGCTGATTTTTCACACGCACCAACCGCAAAACCAGCTAAATCATATTCCGTCTCCTCATACATCCCTGGCATTTCGGCTGTTTCACCACCGACTAGGGCGCAGCCTGACTGCTCACAGCCATCTGCGATCCCTTTAACAATTGCTTCAATCCGCTCCGGTTCCGCTTTTCCACAAGCGATATAATCAAGAAAATACAGTGGCTCGGCACCTTGAACAACAATATCATTCACACACATTGCCACTGCATCAATGCCAATCGTATCATGTCGGTCCATCATCATACTAAGAAGGAGCTTGGTTCCGACCCCATCCGTACCTGAAATGAGTACCGGTTCCTTTAATCCCAAGGAAGACAAATCAAACATCCCACCAAAGCCACCTAAACTACCGAGTACCCCTGGTCTAACGGTCCGCTGAACATGTTTTTTCATTCGTTCAACTGACTTGTATCCTGCTTCTATATCTACTCCAGCCTGCTTATAAGCGTTTGCCATTTCTATCCCTCCGTATTGATTATCCGCTTTATCTTTTTACTTATGTTTTAGCACTTTGCTGCCGTAACACCCTGTTCCTGCGGATAAATTTCAGTAGGATACTTTCCGGTAAAACAAGCAAGACAATGCCCTTTTGTTTCTCCCTCACCCTTACTATTGATGGCGTTGATTAGCCCATCCACACTTAAAAAGGTTAAAGAATCTGCGCCGATAATTTCTCTAATTTGCTCTACCGATTTATCTGAGGCAATCAGTTCTTCACGAGAAGAAGTATCAATCCCATAGAAGCATGGATTTTTTATGGCCGGTGAACTGATGACAACGTGCACTTCTGTGGCTCCCGCCTCTTTTAGCATTGAGACAATTCTGCGACTCGTGGTTCCTCGAACAATCGAGTCATCCACCATGATCACACGTTTCCCTTCCACGACACCACGAACAGGAGAGAGCTTCATTTTCACTCCTTGTTCTCTTAGGGATTGAGAAGGCTGAATGAACGTCCTCCCTACATAGCGGTTTTTAATTAATCCCAGTTCATAGGGAATCCCTGCCTCTTCTGCATAACCAATCGCTGCAGAAATACTGGAATCCGGCACTCCTGTAACGACATCCGCTTCGATTGGTGCTTCAAGCGCCAATTGCTTGCCGAGATTTTTACGCGCGGTATGAACATTGATGCCATTGATGTTACTGTCCGGTCTGGAAAAGTAGACATATTCCATGGCACAAAGTGTTAAATTAGAGCTTAAGGTAAACATTTCTGATTGAATGCCCTCATCATTAATCACCAAGAGTTCCCCTGGTAACACGTCACGGATAAACTCAGCTCCGACGATATCAAAGGCACAGGTTTCCGAGGCAACCACATAAGCATCACCTAACATCCCAAGCGATAAGGGTCTTAGTCCATTCGGATCGAGAGCCACCATCATTTCGGTTTCGGTCATGATTAAAAATGCATAGGCACCCTTCAGCATCGTCAAGGCATTTTTCACTTGATCTTTCAGCTGAGGAAACCCACTTCGTTTAATTAAATGAGCTAACACTTCTGTATCTGAACTGGTTTGAAAAATGCTACCTTGTGCTTCAAGCTGATGTTTTAATGCTGTCGCATTAACAAGGTTTCCGTTATGGGCAAGCGCGAGGCTGCTGCCTTGAGAACGGAACAACAGTGGTTGAACATTTTCGTAACCACCGCCGCCCGCCGTTGCATAACGAACATGCCCGATTGCACTTGTGCCTGGCAATTGTTCAATCACTTTTGAGTTAAACACCTCTGTTACAAGACCTTCACCTTTGGCTACATTCAGTTTGCCTCCGTCGGTGACGACAATCCCTGTTCCTTCTTGTCCTCGGTGTTGCAGACTGTGTAATCCATAATAGGTAATCTGTGCTGCATTTTCATGGCCCCAAATCCCGAACAATCCGCACTCTTCGTTTAACCCTTTTAGTTCAGCAAGCATGGAATAGCTCCTTTCCAAGCATCTTTCATTTCTTCCACTTCAAGTTGGATGACCGGTTCTCCAGCAACCGCCACCTTCAACACAGGTGTATCAATGACTCTTCCGATAAGGACGGCATCTGTTAAACTTTCAAACTCTTCCTGTTGTTCCGCTTTTACGGATAAAATAAACCTTGATTGGGATTCACTGAATAGGGCCGTTACAGCTTCCCCGTCAAGTGTTACTTCAGCTCCTAAGCCGTTAGCACCGATAACTGATTCCGCTAAGGCAACCCCAATTCCACCTTCCGCGACATCATGCGCCGAAGCTACAATTCCCGTACGAATTGCTGTTAATACTTGATCTTGGTACTTTTTCTCTTTCGCTAAATCAATCGCAGGTGCTTTTCCGAAGATTTCTCCATGAACAAGCTTTTGCAACTCACTTCCGCCAAATTCTGCAGCTGTTTCACCTAAAAGATAGATTAAATCTCCAGCCTGTTTAAACTCTTGAGTCGTTGCATCTTTTAAGTTTTGTACCAATCCTACCATGCCAATGACCGGAGTCGGGTAAACAGCTGTACCATTTGTTTCGTTGTATAAAGAAACGTTTCCGCTAATAACCGGTGAATTGAACGTCCGACAAGCCTCACTCATACCGTCTGCTGCCTTTTCAAGTTGCCAGAAAATCTCTGGTTTTTCCGGGTTACCAAAATTCAAACAGTCGGTAATCGCTAGGGGCTCAGCACCAGAACAAACAACGTTTCGAGCAGCTTCCGCTACTGCAATTTTCCCACCTGTTTCAGGGTCTAAATAGATATAACGGGAATTACAGTCCGTCGTCATCGCCAATGCCTTTTCCGTCCCACGAATCCGAACCAATGCCGCATCTGAGCCAGGCGCTACAATCGTATTGGTACGAACCATATAATCGTATTGGTCATACACCCATTCTTTACTAGCAATCGTAGGTTGTTTTAATAGATTTAAAAGGGTTTCAGAGACATTCTCAACGGCAGGTACTTCATTGTCCATTGCTTGAAACTCTTGATAGTATGCTGGCACTTTTGAAGGTTTATGATATACCGGTGCATCTTCTGCAAGTGCATCTGCAGGTACTTCAGCGACTACTTCCCCGTTATGGGTTAAGCGAAGCATTTTATCATCGGTCACGTGACCAACAGCGACTGCCTCAAGGCCGTACTTTTCAAATAAACTAGCAATCTCTTGTTCTCTACCTTTTTGAACAACCAATAACATTCGTTCTTGCGACTCAGAAAGCATCATTTCATAAGGATTCATCCCTGTTTCACGTTGAGGAACTAGATTAAGATTCATTTCAATTCCAGAACCGGCCTTACTCGCCATTTCAGCAGATGAGCTTGTTAGTCCAGCTGCGCCCATATCCTGAATTCCAACAAGGGCATCTGACTGAACCACTTCAAGACATGCTTCAAGTAATAGTTTCTCCATAAAAGGATCGCCAACTTGGACCGCAGGACGTTTCTCTTCAGACTGTTCATTTAATTCTTCAGAAGCAAACGTTGCTCCATGAATGCCGTCGCGTCCCGTTTTCGCCCCAACATACATCACTGTATTGCCAACCCCGTGGGCCTGACCTGTTTTAATGTCCTTATGGTCAATCACTCCCACACACATCGCATTGACTAGTGGATTGCCCTCATAACAAGGGTCGAATTGAATCTCTCCACCAACAGTAGGAATCCCAATGCAGTTCCCATAACCAGCAATTCCAGCAATGACTTCTTCAAACAAATATTTTCCACGCGCAGACTGAAGCTCGCCAAATCGTAAAGAATTCAACAAAGCAATCGGCCTAGCCCCCATTGAAAAAACATCACGAATGATGCCGCCGACACCTGTTGCTGCTCCTTGATAAGGTTCAATTGCAGAAGGGTGATTATGGCTTTCAATTTTAAAGACAACCGCTTGGTTATCGCCGATATCAACGATTCCCGCACCTTCTCCAGGTCCTTGTAATACACGTTCACCTGAGATTGGGAATTTTTTAAGGACTGGCTTAGAGTTTTTATAACTACAATGTTCGGACCACATAACCGAGAAAAGACCCGTTTCCGTGTAATTTGGCAGGCGCCCAAGAATCTCTTCGATGCGCTTGAACTCTTCGTCAGAGATGCCCATCTCTTGATAAATTTTATCTGACTTAATTTGCTCTGGACTTGGCTCAAGCTTTAACTGCATAGGTTTCCCTCCATTGTTTGACGATTGACTTGAAAAGCTTTAATCCGTCTGCTCCACCTAATAGTGGGTCAACTGCACGTTCAGGATGTGGCATCATCCCAAGGACATTCCCTTGTTTATTGATGATCCCTGCGATATCTTCAATACTCCCATTCGGATTTGTTCCTTGGTAAGTAAAAATAATTTGGTTGTTTTTCTTTAAAGTGGCTAGCGTTGCCTCATCACAATAATAATTGCCTTCACCATGGGCAATCGGAATCTGAATCACTTCGTCTTTGTTATAAAGAGAAGTAAACATTGTTTCATTATTTTTAACAGTCAGGTTCACTGGCCGGCAAATAAATTTAAGGCTTTCGTTGCGACGCATTCCTCCTGGTAAAAGACCTGCCTCCAGTAACACTTGAAATCCGTTACAAACACCTAATATTGGCTTTCCCGCTTGAGCTGCTTTGACGACCTCGTTCATAATTGGACTAAACCGAGCAATTGCTCCTGTGCGCAAATAGTCCCCAAACGAGAAACCTCCTGGAAGAAGGACCGCATCAAACCCATCTAGACTGGTCTCATCATGCCAAACATATTCTGCTTCCTCGCCAAGCTCATCTTTGGCTGCATGATACATATCAACATCGCAATTGGAACCAGGAAAGACTATGACTGCGAACTTCACAGGACAACACTCTCCTCAATCTCGTAACGGTAATCCTCAATGACAGGGTTCGAAAGGAGACGTTCGCACATCTCTTTTACCACTTCTTCTACATCACGATCCGTTTTTTCTAGTGTTAATTCCATATACTTTCCAATTCGAACATCTTCTACAGCCTGATATCCCATTGTATCCAATGATTTTTTAACAGCCGTCCCTTGCGGATCTAGTACGCTTTCTCTCAATGTCACATACACCTTTACTTTATACATGTGTTGGACCTCCCAATCGTCCCAAAATGGTTTCGTAAGCATTCGTCAAGTTGCCTAAATCACGGCGAAAAACATCTTTATCAAGCTTTTCATTTGTATGGATATCCCAAAGTCGGCATGTGTCCGGTGAAACCTCATCTGCAAGCAGAATCTGTCCATCCGCATCTTTTCCGAACTCGAGTTTAAAGTCAATTAACCGTACGTCAATTTCTTTGAAAAAGTCCGTTAATACAGTGTTAATTTCTCTGGCATTTTCCTTTAAAAGTAACACCTCATCTGGAGCAGCAATGTCGAGGACATCAATCTGGTCGTCTGTGACTAATGGGTCGCCTAGATCATCGTTTTTTAAGCAAAACTCTACTAATGGATACTTTAGCTTTTGACCCTCTTCGACTCCTAATCGTTTCGAGAAGCTTCCAGCTGTGTAGTTTCGGACAATCACCTCTAGTGGAATAATGTTGACCCGTTTTACAAGTTGCTCGGTTTCCGATACCTTCTTGATAAAATGAGACAGAATTCCTTTTTCCGCTAACTTTGAAAATAGTAAACTGGTAATCTCGTTATTCAAACGCCCTTTGCCAACAATCTCAGCTTTTTTCTCGCCATTGTAAGCTGTCGCTGAATCTTTGTATTCAATCCAAACGGTGTTTTCGTCGTCCGTCAAATAAACCCGCTTCGCTTTTCCTTCATATAACAGCTCTTTTTTCTCCAATTTTACCGCTCCCTTAACGAGAAGATTAGAAATATTCAGTCTTGACTTCTTGTAGAAAGGCAAGAAATATTGCCTTTCTCATTTTTATTTTTACAAACCAAGTCTTTCAAAAATGGTGTCAACATGCTTCAAATGATAGTTATAGTCAAAGCAGTCATCGATTTCTTCTGTATTTAGGAGTGCTGTAATCTTCTCATCACTTTCCACTAAGCCTCGGAAAGCTACCTGCTTCTCCCAAGCTTCCATCGCTCTAGGCTGAACTGTATCGTAAGCTTCCTCACGTGCCATTCCCTTATCAATCAGCGCTAGCAGTACACGTTGAGAGTAAATAAGTCCGAGGGTACGATCCATATTGCGCTTCATGTTTTCTGGATAGACCGTTAAGTTTTTAATAATGTTTGCAAAACGGTTTAACATGTAGTTAAGTGCAATCGTCGCATCCGGTAAGATGATTCGTTCCGCTGATGAATGTGAGATATCTCGTTCATGCCAAAGTGGAACATTTTCGTAGGCTGTCAACATGTGACCACGGATTACTCTAGCCAATCCTGTCATATTTTCAGAACCAATTGGATTACGCTTATGTGGCATGGCCGAAGAACCTTTTTGACCCTTAGCAAAGTATTCTTCTACTTCACGTGTTTCACTCTTTTGTAGTCCGCGAACTTCCACAGCGAACTTTTCAATCGAAGTCGCTACTAACGCAAGCGTCGACATGTAATGTGCATGACGGTCACGCTGCAAGGTTTGTGTCGAAATTGGCGCAGCTTTTAAGCCGAGTTTTTCACATACATATTGCTCAACAAATGGGTTAATATTCGCATAGGTCCCTACCGCTCCAGAGATCTTTCCAAATTCTACTCCATCCGCTGCTTGCTTAAAACGCTCAAGGTTTCGCTTCATTTCCTCATACCAAAGGGCAAGCTTTAATCCGAAAGTAGTTGGCTCGGCATGAACACCATGAGTACGCCCCATCATCACCGTGTATTTATGGTCTTGCGCTTTTTGTTTTAAAATCTCAACAAAGTTTTCAATATCCTTTAGTAAAATCTGATTGGCTTGCTTTAATAGATAAGATAAAGCTGTATCTACAACATCTGTTGACGTTAAGCCATAGTGAACCCACTTGCGCTCATCACCAAGGGTCTCAGAAACTGCTCTTGTAAAGGCTACAACATCATGTCTAGTTTCTGCTTCAATCTCTTGAATGCGATTCACGTCAAAGCTAGCGTTTTCTCTTATTTTTTCTACATCTTCTTTTGGGATATCCCCAAGTTCGGACCAAGCCTCACACGCAAGAATTTCAACCTCTAGCCATGCTTGAAATCGATTTTCTTCTGTCCAAATAGCACCCATTTCAGGTCTTGTATAACGATCTATCATTGATTTTTGTCCCCCGTTCTTTTTCTACTCCTTAGTATTGTATCCTAGTTAGGTGAGATTACCGCTCTCAATCTCTACAGGATGCCAAATTCCGCTCTCCTCTGCTTCCTGAATCCCTTGTTCTACAGTTTCTCTTAGGAGAGTAACATGGCCCATTTTCCGGTGTAGCTTTGCTTCCTTTTTACCATACAAGTGAATTTTCCAGTCTTTAAGCCCTGGAATTTCTTCTAAAAGCCTAGCCTGATGTTCCCCTAAAACATTGACCATCACAACTGGTTTTAATATATCCGTACGAGCTAGCGGCCAGTTGGCAATGGCCCGAATATGCTGCTCAAACTGCGAGGTTTCACAGGCTTCAATGGTGTAATGCCCCGAGTTATGTGGTCGTGGAGCCAATTCATTAATATATATTTTTCCATCCCTCGTGACAAACATTTCCACAGCCAACGTTCCGACTAAGTGAAAGGAGTTAGCAAGCTTTTGTGCTTCTTGAATCGCTCTTGCTTCTACTTCCTTGCTAATTCTAGCTGGAACAATCGTTTGATGCAGGATATTATTTCGATGGATATTTTCTGCTACAGGAAAAACCGCTACTTCTCCTTGAGGATTTCTCGTTATGATGACCGAAATTTCTTTTTCAAATTCAATCCATTTCTCTAAAACACATCTTCCCTGCTCAACTAATGCTTCAGCTTTTAACAAATCATCGGGATGTTGGATGACGACTTGCCCTTTCCCGTCATACCCACCACGAGCCGTTTTTAGTACGGCTGGTAATCCGGTATCACTGATACTTAAGTGAACATGCTCAATATCCTCAATGACCGCAAATGGCGCAACCTCAACGCCTGCTGATTGAATCGCTCTTTTTTCAAGAACACGGTCTTGAGTCATTTTTAAAAGGTTGGTTCCCTGTGGGACATAAGCATGTTTTGCTAGCCAATCAAGGTTTTCTGCATGAATATTTTCAAATTCATAAGTGATGACATCACTTTTTTGTGCAAGCTGTTCGATTGCTCGAAGATCGTCATATGCCCCAATAATTTGCTCATCAGCCACTTGACCGCAGGGGCAGTCGGGAACAGGATCAAGAACAACAACTCGAAAGCCCATTGCTTTCGCTGCTAGTGCCATCATTTTCCCCAGTTGTCCTCCACCAATGATTCCGATTGTTTGACCCGGTAAAATGGTTTTAATCAAGTTCTTCACTACTTTCCAAGACTGCCTTTTTCGTTTCTTCTCTCAGAGTTTCCAGCCTTCCAGCGATTCTTTCGTCAAAAGCCGCTAAGATTTGTGCCGCCAAAAGTCCTGCGTTTTTTGCTCCTGCTGTTCCAATAGCCACGGTTGCGACTGGAACACCTCCTGGCATTTGCACGATGGATAATAAAGAATCCAAGCCATTCAATGCCTTTGATTGAACAGGAACTCCAATAACCGGCAAGGTCGTCTTCGCTGCCACCATTCCAGGAAGATGGGCCGCCCCACCTGCACCTGCAATAATCACCTTTAAGCCTGCCTCCCGAGCTTTTTCAGCAAAGTCAAACATTAAATCAGGTGTTCGATGTGCCGATACAACTTTTTTTATAAAAGGGATATCTAGTTGTTCAAGAATCTCACAAGAAAACTTCATTGTTTCCCAGTCCGATTTACTCCCCATAATTACACCAACTGACGGTCTCATGGTTTCATCCCCTGTTCTTTTTTTATGAAAAATAAAAACCCAGACAGTATCTGCTTCTCTTAAATTGAAGAGAAAGCAGTCTGTCCGGGTCTCATGATGACAAAGAAACCATACCTAATGCCGGTACGTTTCTTTCCCTTCCCTAAAGAAACTACTTTCCCTCATAGTCTAATGATTTACGGTCATTAGGTAGAAACTCATGGGCCATATCCCCAATATTATACGAAGGAAAAAATTTAATTTTTATTTAATGACACCTACATTTTAACAACAAAAAACCACCTTTGTCAATCAATAATCGAACGATAACTAGATGTTTAGTGCTATTGTTCGTATTTTGACTAAGTTATGCGTCGATGGGTTTCGCTTCGAAAATAATTTGTCTCCCTGCCGGTTCATAGTCGATTTCACCATTTTTCATTATTTCCTTAAATATTGGCTTCTCCAGCCTTCGAGTTGGGGTATAGCCTTCTTTGCTTATCCTGTCTAAACACTCGCTTAACGTTTCGTTTTCATTCACTTCATATAATCTCTTTTTATTATTCTTTTTCATTCTTAAATAACTTTCCTTTCCTTACATTCTTAACCCAGAATCCACCATGAATGGATTTAGGCTCATAGGCAATAATGAATGCCTTCGGGTCTTGTTCTTTTATTTGGTCATATAGCTTTAGTTCAAATTTTCTGGGGGTCAGAATCTGCATCGCCATACGGTCCCCTTCAAGTCCGTGTGCCGCCCAGCTCGTCACCCCATAGCCCTGCCCGCGAAGGGTTTTTGGTAGATCGCGATCGTATTCCTTCGTGATGACGTTAACCATAATATAACCTAGTGCTAACTTATCCTCAATCTTCATCCCTACAATAACACCAATTCCATAGCCAGCAGCATAAGCAATTAAATTTTGTATCTGATCTAGATTATCTAAAACAAGCCCAAGACCAACCACATAAATGACTACTTCTACCGTGCTAATTGCTGCAGCCATATAGCGTTGACCTTTTAAGGTCAAGATCATCCTAATCGTAAAAAAAGAGACATATACGATGTTTATGACAAGAATGATTGTAATCATGACTAAACCATTTTCAAGCATGTTCATTTCCTCCCTACAACAGTGGTGAAACTTAAGGTTAGTCTTTACTTCTTTGTAGGGATTAAAACTAAGGTGGGTTCGGTTAGAATGAGTTGGGTTGACGGGAACTGTTTTATATCCTTAAACTAATACATGATAAAGTAAAGATGACCTATTTTTAGATAAAAGCACAAAAAAGAACAGCCGATAATCATAAGAGTTCCGTTTCGTTTCTTATCACAAACATTAAAAATAAAACTTAAAATGAGTGCCAATTTGCATAGGAAAATGCACCCAAATTGTAGGGTACAACAGCCATTGTCCCCCGACAATTTCACCCTCAATTTCATATGGAAATTATTTTACAAAAAATATATAGAAAAAAAATGTATAGAAAAAAGTACGTTATAGGTAGATATTTATGATGTTAAACTTAAAAACGGACAGATTTCTTCAGCTGTGGAGACCCCTTCATCTGGAAGGCTTCCTGTAGAGCATCTAAATGAGGCTCATATAGCTTTTTTGAAACATAAGAAGTCTTATCCTTAACTGAGTAACCAGGGATATTTAAAATAAGGGGAGATTTTCCCGTTAAGGTGCAAAATAGAGCTCGTTCCGGGGGATATAGAGGGAGATTTTCCGCTTATGCCATGCAAAATTGCCTATTTTCACATTTTTTGGGTCAATAGGAGAAATTTCTCCCTCTATTTAAGCTATTTTCAGTGCTAATTTCTAATTAAGAGAAATTTCTCCGCTTATTTAGTTCTCGACTGATACAAAGTCCTTGCGGACATATAACAAAAAAACAACCAACAATGGTTGTTTTCATTTTGCCTGGCAACGTCCTACTCTCACAGGGGGAAACCCCCAACTACCATCGGCGCTGAGAAGCTTAACTTCCGTGTTCGGCATGGGAACGGGTGTGACCTTCTCGCTATCGCCACCAGACTATTTAATTAAAGGGTAGATATTTTGCTGTCGCAAAAATCTTTGTTCCCTCAAAACTAGATAATGTGTAAGAAGTAAAAGCAAACTATTTGTATCAATAAATTGGTTAAGTCCTCGATCGATTAGTATCAGTCAGCTCCACACGTCACCGCGCTTCCACCTCTGACCTATCAACCTGATCATCTTTCAGGGATCTTACTAGCTTGACGCTATGGGAAATCTCATCTTGAGGGGGGCTTCATGCTTAGATGCTTTCAGCACTTATCCCGTCCGCACATAGCTACCCAGCGATGCCTTTGGCAAGACAACTGGTACACCAGCGGTGCGTCCATCCCGGTCCTCTCGTACTAAGGACAGCTCCTCTCAAATTTCCTGCGCCCACGACGGATAGGGACCGAACTGTCTCACGACGTTCTGAACCCAGCTCGCGTACCGCTTTAATGGGCGAACAGCCCAACCCTTGGGACCGACTACAGCCCCAGGATGCGATGAGCCGACATCGAGGTGCCAAACCTCCCCGTCGATGTGGACTCTTGGGGGAGATAAGCCTGTTATCCCCGGGGTAGCTTTTATCCGTTGAGCGATGGCCCTTCCATGCGGAACCACCGGATCACTAAGCCCGACTTTCGTCCCTGCTCGACTTGTAGGTCTCGCAGTCAAGCTCCCTTGTGCCTTTACACTCTGCGAATGATTTCCAACCATTCTGAGGGAACCTTTGGGCGCCTCCGTTACATTTTAGGAGGCGACCGCCCCAGTCAAACTGCCCACCTGACACTGTCTCCCACCCCGATCAGGGGTGCGGGTTAGAATTTCAATACAGCCAGGGTAGTATCCCACCGACGCCTCCACCGAAGCTGGCGCTCCGGCTTCCAAGGCTCCTACCTATCCTGTACAAGCTGTACCAAAATTCAATATCAGGCTGCAGTAAAGCTCCACGGGGTCTTTCCGTCCTGTCGCGGGTAACCTGCATCTTCACAGGTACTATAATTTCACCGAGTCTCTCGTTGAGACAGTGCCCAGATCGTTACGCCTTTCGTGCGGGTCGGAACTTACCCGACAAGGAATTTCGCTACCTTAGGACCGTTATAGTTACGGCCGCCGTTTACTGGGGCTTCGATTCAAAGCTTCGCGTGAGCTAACCTCTCCTCTTAACCTTCCAGCACCGGGCAGGCGTCAGCCCCTATACTTCGCCTTGCGGCTTCGCAGAGACCTGTGTTTTTGCTAAACAGTCGCCTGGGCCTATTCACTGCGGCTTTTCAAGGCTTTAACACCCTAAAAAGCACCCCTTCTCCCGAAGTTACGGGGTCATTTTGCCGAGTTCCTTAACGAGAGTTCTCTCGCTCACCTTAGGATTCTCTCCTCGCCTACCTGTGTCGGTTTGCGGTACGGGCACCTTTTATCTCGCTAGAGGCTTTTCTTGGCAGTGTGGAATCAGGAACTTCGGTACTATATTTCCCTCGCTATCACAGCTCAGCCTTCACGGTAACGGGATTTGCCTCGTTACCAGCCTAACTGCTTAGACGCACATATCCAGCAGTGCGCTTACCCTATCCTCCTGCGTCCCCCCATTGCTCAAACGATAAAGAGGTGGTACAGGAATATCAACCTGTTGTCCATCGCCTACGCCTTTCGGCCTCGGCTTAGGTCCCGACTAACCCTGAGAGGACGAGCCTTCCTCAGGAAACCTTAGGCATACGGTGGATGGGATTCTCACCCATCTTTCGCTACTCATACCGGCATTCTCACTTCTAAGCGCTCCACCAGTCCTTACGGTCTAGCTTCAACGCCCTTAGAACGCTCTCCTACCGCGGACATCGTAAGATGTCCACCCACAGCTTCGGTGATACGTTTAGCCCCGGTACATTTTCGGCGCAGAGTCACTCGACCAGTGAGCTATTACGCACTCTTTAAATGGTGGCTGCTTCTAAGCCAACATCCTGGTTGTCTAAGCAACTCCACATCCTTTTCCACTTAACGTATACTTTGGGACCTTAGCTGGTGGTCTGGGCTGTTTCCCTCTTGACTACGGATCTTATCACTCGCAGTCTGACTCCCACGGATAAGTCATTGGCATTCGGAGTTTGTCTGAATTCGGTAACCCGATGAGGGCCCCTAGTCCAAACAGTGCTCTACCTCCAAGACTCTCACTTCGTGAGGCTAGCCCTAAAGCTATTTCGGAGAGAACCAGCTATCTCCAGGTTCGATTGGAATTTCTCCGCTACCCACACCTCATCCCCGCACTTTTCAACGTGCGTGGGTTCGGGCCTCCAGTAGGTGTTACCCTACCTTCACCCTGGACATGGGTAGATCACCTGGTTTCGGGTCTACAACCACATACTTATTCGCCCTATTCAGACTCGCTTTCGCTGCGGCTCCGTCTTCTCGACTTAACCTTGCATGTAATCGTAACTCGCCGGTTCATTCTACAAAAGGCACGCCATCACTCATTAATGAGCTCTGACTACTTGTAGGCACACGGTTTCAGGATCTCTTTCACTCCCCTTCCGGGGTGCTTTTCACCTTTCCCTCACGGTACTGGTTCACTATCGGTCACTAGGGAGTATTTAGCCTTGGGAGATGGTCCTCCCAGCTTCCGACGGGATTTCACGTGTCCCGCCGTACTCAGGATCCACTCAGGAGGGAACGAAGTTTCAACTACAGGGTTTTTACCTTCTCTGACGGGCCTTTCCAGACCACTTCATTTACCCCGTTCCTTTGTAACTCCATGTTGAGTGTCCTACAACCCCAGAAGGCAAGCCTTCTGGTTTGGGCTAATCCCGTTTCGCTCGCCGCTACTCAGGGAATCGCATTTGCTTTCTCTTCCTCCGGGTACTTAGATGTTTCAGTTCCCCGGGTCTGCCTTCAATACCCTATGTATTCAGGTAAAGATACTGTTCCATTACGAACAGTGGGTTTCCCCATTCGGAAATCTCCGGATCAAAGCTTACTTACAGCTCCCCGAAGCATATCGGTGTTAGTCCCGTCCTTCATCGGCTCCTAGTGCCAAGGCATCCACCGTGCGCCCTTTCTAACTTAACCTATGGACGAATTTATTCGTCTCTATAAGACAATCATGTCTTTGGTTTCTCTTTTTATTAAAAGAGAGAAAAATTAAAAAAGCGATACAAATGTGTGTTTTACTTTTGCCTTCTTACTTACGATTATCTAGTTTTCAAGGAACAAATTAAAAAGCTTTGAGAGAATTGCACTCTCAAAACTAAACAAACAAGCAGTCAAACATTACGAATCGAAAGATTCGCATTCCGAATGCCCTTACGGCATTATCCTTAGAAAGGAGGTGATCCAGCCGCACCTTCCGATACGGCTACCTTGTTACGACTTCACCCCAATCATCTGTCCCACCTTAGGCGGCTGGCCCCTAAAAGGTTACCCCACCGACTTCGGGTGTTACAAACTCTCGTGGTGTGACGGGCGGTGTGTACAAGGCCCGGGAACGTATTCACCGCGGCATGCTGATCCGCGATTACTAGCGATTCCGGCTTCATGCAGGCGAGTTGCAGCCTGCAATCCGAACTGAGAATAGATTTATGGGATTTGCTTGACCTCGCGGCTTCGCTGCCCTTTGTTCTATCCATTGTAGCACGTGTGTAGCCCAGGTCATAAGGGGCATGATGATTTGACGTCATCCCCACCTTCCTCCGGTTTGTCACCGGCAGTCTCCTTAGAGTGCCCAACTGAATGCTGGCAACTAAGGACAAGGGTTGCGCTCGTTGCGGGACTTAACCCAACATCTCACGACACGAGCTGACGACAACCATGCACCACCTGTCACTCTGTCCCCCGAAGGGGAACGCTCTGTCTCCAGAGTTGTCAGAGGATGTCAAGACCTGGTAAGGTTCTTCGCGTTGCTTCGAATTAAACCACATGCTCCACCGCTTGTGCGGGCCCCCGTCAATTCCTTTGAGTTTCAGCCTTGCGGCCGTACTCCCCAGGCGGAGTGCTTAATGCGTTTGCTGCAGCACTAAAGGGCGGAAACCCTCTAACACTTAGCACTCATCGTTTACGGCGTGGACTACCAGGGTATCTAATCCTGTTCGCTCCCCACGCTTTCGCGCCTCAGCGTCAGTTACAGACCAGAGAGTCGCCTTCGCCACTGGTGTTCCTCCACATCTCTACGCATTTCACCGCTACACGTGGAATTCCACTCTCCTCTTCTGCACTCAAGTCCCCCAGTTTCCAATGACCCTCCACGGTTGAGCCGTGGGCTTTCACATCAGACTTAAAGGACCGCCTGCGCGCGCTTTACGCCCAATAATTCCGGACAACGCTTGCCACCTACGTATTACCGCGGCTGCTGGCACGTAGTTAGCCGTGGCTTTCTGGTTAGGTACCGTCAAGGTACCGGCAGTTACTCCGGTACTTGTTCTTCCCTAACAACAGAGCTTTACGACCCGAAGGCCTTCATCGCTCACGCGGCGTTGCTCCGTCAGACTTTCGTCCATTGCGGAAGATTCCCTACTGCTGCCTCCCGTAGGAGTCTGGGCCGTGTCTCAGTCCCAGTGTGGCCGATCACCCTCTCAGGTCGGCTACGCATCGTGGCCTTGGTGAGCCGTTACCTCACCAACTAGCTAATGCGCCGCGGGCCCATCTGTAAGTGACAGCCGAAACCGTCTTTCAGCATTCCCTCACGCGAGGGAATGAATTATCCGGTATTAGCCCCGGTTTCCCGGAGTTATCCCAGTCTTACAGGCAGGTTGCCCACGTGTTACTCACCCGTCCGCCGCTAATCTTTGGGAGCAAGCTCCCTCAGATTCGCTCGACTTGCATGTATTAGGCACGCCGCCAGCGTTCGTCCTGAGCCAGGATCAAACTCTCCAATAAAGAGTGAGTGATTAGCTCATAAAATAAAACGTTGGCTCATGTTCTTCTATAATAGAAGTCATGAATAAATATTGTTTGTTGACGCTTGTTTGTTTAGTTTTCAAAGAGCAATTTAGGTTGTCGTTGTTAGCGACTTTATAAATATATCACGGTTGATAGTGACTGTCAACAACTTTCTACATCCTTTATGTCGTTAAACTGTCTCACCCAATCACAACATGTAATTCGCTGCGACTGCTTAAATATAATATCACCTGCAATCCAAAGAGTCAACTAAGTTTAGCAGATATTTTTTTTAAAAAAACAGGCCCCTGAATTCAGGAGCCTGCCTTCCTTACCCTTTTGTAATTTCAATGATGCTTTCTTCCGCCAATTCAACATTACCTTGTTTCTTGAGTGTGACACTTTCACCCTCAGAAAGATTAGTAAACACTATCGGAGTGATAATGGACGTTGCATTCTTTTTAATGAAGTCTAAGTCGACCTTCAATAAAGGCTGACCCTTTTCAACTTTATCGTTTTCGCCAACTAAGGTTTCAAACCCTTCTCCTTTAAGGTTAACCGTATCAATCCCAACATGAATTAATATTTCACGGCCCGTATCAGAAAGGATTCCTAACGCGTGCTTTGTTGGGAACAGGTTCACTATTTTACCGTCAACAGGAGAAACAACAACCCCTTCAGATGGAATGATCGCAAAGCCATCGCCCATCATTTTCCCTGAGAATACTGCATCTGGAACATCCGTAATTGGTTTGATTTCTCCTTTAATAGGTGAGGTAAAGGATGTCTTAGCATCATCGTGATGATGTTCAGTCTGTAATGCTTCTGGATTTACTTCTTCAATTTGTTGTTCAACCTCTAATTCTTGTTTTGTTTCAGCTGGACGAGGTCTCTTACCTTTTATAATATCTTGCATTTGACCCTTAATCGTTTCAGAACGTGGTCCAAAGATAGCCTGAATATTATTCCCAACCTCTAATACACCCGCTGCGCCTAATTTTTTCAACTGATCTTTATCCACTTGCTTAATATCATTTACGGATACACGAAGACGAGTAATACACGCATCAAGGTGAGCGATATTTGATTGTCCACCCATTGCTTCAAGAACATTATACGGAAGATCTCCAGCTTGTCCTTTAGTACCTTCTGCTTCTTCTTCCACTTCCTCACGACCTGGTGTCATTAGGTTGAATTTGCGAATAGCAAAACGGAAACCAAAGTAATAAATAACAGCAAATACTAGCCCAACTGGAATAACCAACCAAGCATTTGTCTGTGGATTAATTAACCCAAATAGAACATAGTCAATTAAACCACCAGAGAATGTCATCCCAATTTTAACGTTTAAAATGTGCATGGTCATGAAAGATAAACCAGCAAAAATCGCATGAACTCCGAATAAAACTGGTGCAACAAACAAGAATGAGAACTCAAGTGGTTCCGTAATCCCTGTTAAGAAGGATGTTAGTGCAGCGGATACCATTAAACCACCGACAACAACCTTACGCTCAGGACGTGCTTCATGATAAATAGCAAGCGCAGCCGCTGGAAGACCAAACATCATGAACGGGAATTTACCTGTCATGAATGTACCAGCTGTTAATTCCTGAATATTATCTGTAATCTGCGCCATGAAAATCCGTTGATCTCCACGTACTACATCCCCAGCTAATGTTGTATATTGACCAAACTCATACCAGAATGGAGAATAGAAAATATGGTGCAAACCAAATGGAATTAACGAACGCTCAATTACACCAAAGACAAATGCTGATAAAGTTAAATTTGCATGTACCATGTTTTGTGAAAAGGCATTTAATCCATTTTGAATTGGTGGCCAAACGATTAACATTGCAAGACCTAAAAGAATCGCCGTTGCCGCTGTAATAATAGGAACAAAACGTTTTCCGGCAAAGAAACCTAAATAGGATGGCAATTCAATCTCAAAGAACTTGTTATACATTGATGCTGCTAATATACCAACTATAATCCCGCCAAATACTCCCGTTTGTAGAGTAGGGATACCTAGGATATTGGCGTAGTTTAGTCCATTAACATCCTCAGGTGTAAGCCCCAAGACCGCACCCATTGTCACGTTCATAATAAGGTATCCGATAATCGCAGCTAGACCGGCTACCCCTTCTCCACCAGCAAGACCTACCGCGACACCAACAGCAAACAATAAGGGCAAGTTACTAAAGACAATGTCCCCTGCTCTTTGCATAACGGTTGCGACCAAATCAACACCACTGTTATCTAAAAATGGAGCTAATTCTATTAAAGCTGGGTTTCTAAGCGCAGCTCCGAGTGCCAGTAAAATACCTGCTGCAGGTAAAAGAGCAACCGGAAGCATTAGCGCTTTACCGACTTTTTGCAAGACGCCAAAAGCATTTTTAAACATTTTAAATCCTCCTTGTAGGTTTGTAACTCATAAAGCTTTAACAAAAAGAGCAAATAAAAAAGGCATGAGCAAGAAAACAATTAAAGGAAGTTATGGGTAATGTCCCCTTGTTCAGGGTAGTCTATTCCCCTAGTAACTTCACTTAACTATCTTCTTTACTCATGCCTGATCGAATCAGTAACACGTAAAAAAGTTATGATGGCTATTTGACTTTTTTTTGGAGCCGTTGCAAATGCATTGTTAGATAAACGGCTTCTGCGTCGAAAACAGGTGTTTTCAACGTTTGTTGCATGACTTTAATGAGTTTCCATGAGAGATTATAGCACAGCGGGTATTCTTCTTTCAATAGGGAAGTAATCTTTTCTGGTTCTTCTACTTTCTCTCCACTTTTTACACGTTCGATGGCAAAACGCAGATGTCGGACAAGCCTCATATAATCGATTCCCTCTTTATCAATGGTAGTTTCAAGTTGTTCCTCAATCATATTGACCAAACTTGTGACAAGTTGGGAATGCTGGTTGATTTCTGAGAGCTGTTTATTTGAAATGGCACTATGGATATGGAGAGCAATAAAACCTGCCTCTCCCTCCGGTAACTGCACCTGCATTTTCTCCCTGAATAACTCAAGTACCTCTATCGCAATATTATATTCTACCGGATATAAAGTTTTTGTCTCAATTAAAAACGGATTCCGAATTTCCATCCCTTGAGATAATCGGGTAATTGTAAATAATAAATGGTCCGTTAAAGCTACGTGTATGTGCTCGCTCAAACCTTCATCCGTTCTTCTTTTAATCAAGTCTATCGCCGAAATAATTGCTTTTTGAAGATTATCCTCTAAATAAGGAATCAATTTAATATAATTTTTCTGTTCTTTCTCATCTTTTAATACATAGAGTTTCTCAGCATTCTCAGACGCAATCTCCTCATTTGGCTTGCGATTAAACCCAATTCCTTTTCCAATCAATACGACTTCCCCGTATTCAAGGTCTGAGGCAATGAGGACATTATTATTTAACACTTTGTTAATTACTAAATTAGACATAATCAATCCCTCTTCTATAGAACCTGGGCATAATAGTTTATAGTATAGGAAGCCCTATTGAGAAGTCAATTGGAAAACTGAACCGCTTCCAAATGAGGTGCTGTGTTACCTTGACTGTTAATCTCTATCCCAAACAATAAAGAAACTATAAACTTTAACACAGATAATCGAAAAAAGGATTCAGCTTTTATGAGCTGAATCCTTTGAAGTTTTAAGCTAAAAATATAAAGTACAGTATAAAAATGATGAATAAAAGATACATGACTGGGTGAATCTGTTTAGCCCGACCTTTGATAATCATCGTAATAGGGTAGAAAATGAATCCAGCAGCTATTCCTGTTGCAATACTATAGGAAAGCGGCATAATAATGATCGTTAAAAAGGCAGGAACAGCAATTTCAAATCGAGACCAATCAATCTTTCCTAATGAAGATACCATTAGAACACCGACAATAATTAAAGCTGGAGCTGTAACAGGCGACGTAATGACCGATAATACCGGGAAGAAAAACATAGCTAGCAAGAAAAATCCTGCTGTAACAACTGAAGCAAAACCTGTTCTAGCACCCGCAGCCACACCTGATGAAGATTCAACATAGGATGTTACAGTGGATGTTCCAAGGATTGAGCCTACAATCGTTGCTGTTGAATCGGCCGCTAAAGCTTTTCCGGCTCTTGGAAGTTTATTGTCTTTCATCATACCCGCTTGGTTAGCCACTCCTACAAGTGTACCAGCTGTATCAAAGAAATCGACAAACATGAAAGTCAGGATTGTTGCTAACATTGTTGTTGTATAAAAAGATGGATCACCAAAGGCTGAGAAAAGCGCTCCAAAAGTCGGCTCTATACTTGGTACTGGTCCAACTACACTTTCAGGAGTTTGGATCAGATTGAATATCATTCCTACAATAACCGTAATGACTATTCCGAAAAATACCGCACCATTTACTCCACGAGTCATCATAATGACTGTTACGATCAGACCAAAGATGGCCAATAAAGTGTTAGGGTTTGATAAATCTCCTAGCGCCACAAAGGTTGCCGGGTCACTTACAATTAACTCAGCATTTTTAAGACCTATAAACGTAATAAATAGTCCAATCCCCGCACTGACTGCATACTTTAACTCTCCTGGAATCGCATTAATAATTTTTTCACGCAAGCCTGAAAAGGTTAATACTAAGAAGAAAATCCCTGAAACAAAAACAGCTGCTAGACCATGCTGCCATGGAGCTCCACTTCCTAAAACAATCGTATAAGCGAAGAAAGCATTTAAGCCCATCCCTGGTGCGAGTGCAATTGGATACTTCGCCCAAATCCCCATAATGAGTGAACCTAAAGCGGCAGATAAAGCTGTAGCTACAAACACCGCTCCTGCATCCATCCGCATTGCATCTGGTAAGTCCGGGACATCCGCTAATGTTAAGATCAATGGGTTTACAACCAAAATATACGCCATCGCCAGGAAGGTCGTCATCCCACCGATGAATTCACGACGATAGTTTGTACCTAATTCCTCAAACTGAAAGTACTTTTTCATTTTATTTCCCCCTGATTGGTATTCTAATCGTCTTTTATTTTTTGTAATTAACCCAAAAGAAAAACGCTCCGAAAGAACCGGAGCGTTGACTAATAGCTGTGAAACAGGGAATACACAATAGACATACAGTCCCTGATCACAATCTGCGTAGTCAAGCTCTTTACGGTAGCTCGGTAGAAACTTTTGGGCCATATCCCCAACATTATACGACGATATTGTGGTTATTTATTAAATTCATCTTTATTTTAACAGGTAATTCGACCTAGGTCAATAAAAAAGACGAACATTATTAAATGTTCGTCACTAATTGTTCGTATAAATGTTTTTTCTCTTCTACTCCCACTCAATCGTTGCTGGTGGTTTGCTAGTGATATCATAAACAACGCGATTAATATGCTGCACTTCGTTTACAATCCTTGTTGATATTTTCTCGAGTACGTCCCAAGGAATTCTTGCCCAGTCCGATGTCATGCCATCGATTGAAGTAACGGCACGGATTCCAATTGTGTAATCATACGTTCTGGCATCCCCCATCACCCCAACACTGCGGATGTCCGGTAAAACAGTAAAGTATTGCCACACTTCACGTTCAAGGCCAGCCTTTCTAATCTCTTCTCTTAAAATAGCATCCGATTCGCGGACAATTTCAAGCTTTTCTTCGGAAATAGCCCCTAAGACACGGATTCCAAGGCCTGGACCTGGAAAAGGTTGACGCCAAACAATTTCGTCCGGAATCCCTAGTTCAGTACCAAGAGCTCTCACTTCGTCCTTAAACAGCGTGTTCAATGGCTCAATCAATTTAAACTGCATATCTTCAGGTAAACCACCAACATTGTGATGTGATTTTATTGTTTGTGCGGTTGCCGTACCACTTTCGATAATATCGGTATACAATGTCCCTTGCGCTAAGAAATCAATTCCTTTTAGCTTAGTAGCTTCATCATCAAATACATAGATAAATTCGTTACCAATGATTTTGCGCTTCTTCTCTGGATCCGAGACTCCTTCTAACTTACTAAGAAAACGATCCTTAGCATCAACTTTAATGACATTCATATTAAAACCTTCAGCGAATGTCTTCATAACCCCTTCTGCCTCATCCTTGCGAAGCAGGCCATGGTCAACGAAAATACATGTTAGTTGGTCACCTATTGCTTTGTGAATCAGAACCGCGACCACTGAGGAATCCACGCCACCGCTTAGAGCACAGAGGACCTTTTTATCGCCGACCTCTTGACGGATTTTCTCCATTTCAATTTCAATAAAATTTTGCATCGACCAATCACCGGTACAGTCGCACACTTTAAAAACGAAGTTGTTCAACAAGTTATTTCCATAAACAGAATGCTGTACTTCTGGATGGAATTGGACAGCGTATAATTTTCGGTCCTCATCACTCATGGCCGAAATTGGACAAGAAGGATTAACACCATCAATTCTGAATCCAGGAGGTGCCTCGGTAACCAAATCACCATGACTCATCCATACAGTTTGTTCAACTGGAGTATCTTGGAATATTGTACTAACATGGTCTAATGTCAACAAAGCTTTTCCATATTCACGATTGGTTGCTGGTTCTACTTTGCCTCCGAAGTGCTTTGTCATGAGCTGCATTCCATAGCAAATTCCCAATATCGGCAAACCTAGCTCAAAAATCTCTTCATCGCAACGGAACGAACCCTCATCGTAAACACTATTTGGGCCACCGGAGAAAATAATCCCTTTAGGGTTCAACTTTTTGATTTCAGCTGCTGTAATTGTATGGGGATGAAGTTCACTATAGACCCCAAACTCTCTAATTCTTCTCGTAATCAGTTGGTTGTATTGACTACCAAAGTCTAAGACGACAATCATTTCCTGATTCTGTAATTCCAATTTGTTTGACAAAGTCGGTCACCCCAATTAGTTAAGTTAAAATCTCCTACAGTTAAGTACAAAAGCGCAAGCGTCTTGGTCAGCCCCGACAGGCATAAGACGAGCCGGCCAGAAGGTTGTTCTTTAACCTTCTTGACGGATTGTCTGAAATGTGGAGGCGACTGTACAGGGACGACAAGCATAAGACGCGCCCTGCAAGAAGGTGTTCTTTACCTTCATGCAGGGAGTGGCTTATGTCTCGAGGCCCTAGGAGCCGCAACTAGACAATCTTATGACCCGAGGGGCTAGGCGCTGGAGCTGGATGCAGACAACATTTACGGTTAACCACACCCAGTACATTTATATATTTTCCGCAAAACTAATAAAAAAAACTAGAACCCTTCCTCATCATACGACAAAGGCAGAATTCTAGTTACTAAAACACGCTCTGCCTTCATAGTCAAATCATTTACGGTGATTTGGTAGAAACTTTCGATCCATATTATCGAGTATATACGAAGGAAAACCTATTAAATTACTAAAACATTGTACCAATATATTAATTTTCAGGTCAAGTAGCTATTTTTTTCATCAATTCTTCCCATACTTCTTTCGTTTCTAACCATGTACCTTCTTTTAATTTACCACGATACAAAAATTGTTCATACTGGTCTGTTAAAACCCTCATTTCTCTTCCTACCAGTTGAGAATCTACTTCTCGAGCGTACTCTCTTAATGTTTGACCAGATTTTCGCTTTAACCCGAAACGTTCGAGTTGGGCTAATAAAGCCAGATAGGCAGATGGAAAATGCTTATCCTCTTTTTGCGATTTAAAAATAAAAATATAATAGAAAGGAAGCCATTTCCCTCGGGTAAAATAAACTCCTATTATTAGGATAAAAGCGATTAGGATGATAATCCCCTTATGTTGGGCCTTAAAAAAGCTCCCTAGATCCCCCATCTTATTGCTTATATTATTTGTAAAAGTAGACGATCTTCCCGCCTCTTGTAATTCCGGCCGCTCTTGTGTAGGTGCAATTGTCTCTTGAACTTCTTCTTCGAATTCCACCTGGGGAACTGTGTTTGTCTCTGAGCGGAACGCGATATTGTTAGAGAAGCCCTTTGTTG
This sequence comes from Mesobacillus maritimus, assembly GCF_044803185.1. GTDB lineage: Bacteria > Bacillota > Bacilli > Bacillales > Cytobacillaceae > Mesobacillus_B > Mesobacillus_B maritimus_B. The sequence goes on along the minus strand of NZ_CP085225.1, from coordinate 249,017 downwards.
GTTCGAAAGGAACCCAGCCTACTTCAGGGAAATAGACTTCAACCCAGGAATGGGCATGATTATTAGTTACCTCATACATGCGATTTCCCGAATCAAGGACCTTGACGTAGTCACCAGAGGTATAGCCCTTGACCCATCTTGTTGGAATATCAAGCGTCCTTAATAAGACGGCCATCGAAGTAGAAAAATTATCACAATAGCCTCGCTTTGTTTCAAACAAAAATTGAGCTACATAATCCTCTCCTTCTTCTGGAACCTCTACATTAACCTGATCATATACAAACCCGTTGCTTTGAAAATAATTCTCAACCGCATCTACTTTATCAAACCAGTTCTCCTTGCCTTCTGTAATTTCCAAAGCCAATTCTCTTACACTAGCGGGTAAGTCTTCAGGCAGCTGAGTATAGTTTTTTATAATATAGTTTGTAAAGTACTCATCTTCAGAAGGTTTACCATTTTGTAATGTCTCCACTTGGAAGGAAGGCACCTTGTACTGAACAGTGTAAGAAGAAGGAGCTTCAGCTTCAAAGTCTTTAAAGGAGGAAATCCTTTCGGTTAGAGGATTTAGCCTATACAAGTATAAGTCTTCTGTTTCCAACTTCACAACACCGTGAGGATATTGAATATGTCCATAATCAAGTTGATTATAGACCTTACTTGTTTTCGCATCTTCAGGGTCTTCTGAATAAAAGGATGTTATTTGAATAGGAGAACCATTACTAAAATCAATAAAGGCATTTTCATTAAATGACTCTGGTACAAGTACATTCCACCCCTTACCAGTGTAAAGATCCTTTGTTTCTACCTTCCAGTAGTGGCGTTGTTCCACCTCTGCCCTGAACACAACCGTATTATCCCCCACAAACGGACCACCTAAATTCGAATCATCACTCCCATACCCCGCTCGCCTCGCACCAGCTCCTCCATTTCCATTCTCTCCCATTAAGAAAGCAGGAACTGGGTCTGGCCAAATTGGTTCTGACTTTGGGGATGTATATCCGATCAAGGCACTGCCAGCAACCATAACAGCAAGTGGAATCATCCATTTTCTAGTAGGGAGATAGTTCATTCGGATGTTTTCCTTCTCAACCAACCGATAAAACGTTAGCATCCCCATTATTGTAAATCCAACAATCACACTTCTTACAAGGGCCATATCCCCCTTATACGGAGTAAAGGTATCAAGTACCGTAATAAAAACGATTGTCATAAAAAAGAAGATTAAGATTCGCCTAGTTTTAAGTAGCCAATAGTGGATAAGATAAGCCATAATCCAAAGAAGAATAAAGAATAAGAACGTACGGAACGGGTTGGATAAGGTAATAAAATCCCCATTCCAAACTAAACCTAGATTCCTAATTACGTCTGTAAAAAAAGAACGAATCCATGAGAGATTAAAAACGGATCCCTCATAGTAAACAAACTGAATTTGATACAGGATATAGACCATTTTGATTGTCCATTTTAAAAGCGTCGGTACTTTTAGAAAGGCTAGTAGGAGAGCTATGATAACAAACCCTAAAAATACTCCAAGGTTTCCTGTATCTGTAAGTTGTCCTACAGGTCTTAACCACTCCCAAAGCAAGAAAAAGGATAAAATGTAAAGGAGAAAAGTGGCAAAGTTCTTTGGACCCTTTTTCGAACTCATCCTCCACTCACCTCCGAAATCGTCTCTGCAAAGTGACCTTCCTGCATATGCGTAACATGTATCCCCTTAGCACGTGCTACACTGAGTAAACGATGTTCTTCCTTACTAACTACGTCGTGTTTGCCTTTAATTAAAAATATGACATTGTTCCCAGTTCTGCTTGCATTAAAGGCTAAATGATCAATTAACTTATCAGTCAGTTTTGCTGTTACAAGCATGATTGTGTTATTTTGACTATTTAAATCTTCCCTTACAAGCACCTGATCAAAGGGAATGGTACATCCACTTTGGATTTTTGCTAGCTGGTAAAAAAGCTGCCTATGCTGATTCTGTCCACCTCTAATTTGGGAACGAAACCGTTCTTCACTACTAGCAAGTAGCCCTATTTGCCCCCCTTTTTTTAGGATGGACCTAATCATAGATGCTGAGAAGGTAACGATCCCTTCAAAGTGTGGGTCGGGTGTACAATCCACCACCAGTAACACCGCCTGCGACTTCCTTTGTTCAAACTCTTTCGTCATAAAGTCATTCCGCTTTGCTGTTGCCTTCCAGTTAATCCAAGAAAAGCGGTCACCCGGTTGGTATTCACGAACACCGACTGACATAGTCGTATCACGGTGAACTTGATCATTTGAAGTAGCAGTACCCTGGTCGAACTGGCTATTTTTTGGATTGAACAGCATTTCCTCGTAGGCAGGATAGACAATTATTTTATCCTCAAGCGGGATATAGTGCTCTTTCTCAATAATTCCAAACAAATCCCCCGTTTTAATCCGTATCCCTTTCAAGACATGCTCTCCTCTATTAAGCTTGTCTATGGAGTATGGAACATGAAGCTCTTTCCTAAACCAAGGAAATATTAGTTTCTTTCCCTGTGTTTGTTCTCCAGTTAAGGAAATGGTTCCATTCACCCGTTCTTCAACAATGAGATAGAAAAGCGGAAATGGAAATTTTCTTTTAAGAGTTAGATTTACCGTGACTCTCTCTCCAAAGTTAAAGACCTTATGATTAAACTCCCTCTTTCCTAAAAAATCAGCTAGAGGATAGAAGGCAAGACAAAAAGAGTAAAGTGCAAATGGCAAAAAGCTATAAAAAAGAAACCAACTGCCAAATCCACCTTCGAACATCGCATACGAGAAAGTTAGGGTACTGAATAACAACAGGAGGATCAACTTCCAGACTTCCTTCACCTTCTGAGATAGTTGTCTCATTTACTTCACTAGCCTTTGTATCGGTACTGGGACTGAAGATAAGACTTCATTTACAACATCCTCTGTAGAGATACCTTCGTACCGGGATTCTGACTTTAAAATAATTCTGTGGGAAAAGACAAATGGGGCTAAATATTGGATATCATCAGGGAGAACATAATCCCTTCCTCTTATAAAAGCTAGGGCTTGGGCCGTTTTCATCAAGGCAATCGACCCACGTGGGCTGACTCCCAGATAGACTTTAGGATGGGAACGGGTTTCAGTTGTAAGGTTCACAATATAACGTCTAATCGAAGAATCTACATAGACCTCCATCATCTCTTTTTGTAATTGTTGAAGCTCAAATAGATCAATAACAGGCTCTAACTCATCGATTGGCGGAACCTTTTGTGCCCTATTTAACACTTCAATTTCCTCGTTTACCGTTGGGTAACCCATTTTCATTTTAAGTAGAAATCGATCTAACTGTGCTTCCGGAAGCGGATAGGTCCCTTCATACTCGATAGGGTTTTGGGTTGCCATAACAAAAAATGGCTTTTCAAGCCTATGGGTAACTCCATCGACCGTAACAGAGTTTTCTTCCATCCCCTCTAGGAGCGCTGACTGAGTTTTGGGTGAGGTTCTATTAATTTCATCTGCGAGAATAATATTCCCCATAATGGGACCCGGACGAAATTGGAATTCCATTTCCTTCGGATTGTAGATTGAAACCCCCGTAACATCTGAAGGAAGCAAATCCGGAGTAAACTGTATCCGTCGGAGTTGAGCACTGATTGATTTTGCCAATGCGCGGACCATCATCGTCTTCCCTACTCCTGGTACATCTTCAAGAAGAACATGTCCACCGGAAAGCAGTGCCACAAGACTCAATTCAGCCACATCGCGCTTTCCTGTCATTACTTTATCGATATTCTCTAATATTCTTTCGATTGCAGGGTTGATTTGAGTACTCAATTCTGTTCCTCCCCTAACGTTTATATAAAATAGCTTTAAGGTTATAATTTTTTTCTCTTTAATTATACGCCATTTTCGTTATTTTCTGTTAAATTAACCATAAACTAGAATAATAATTTTTGAAAATAAAATGCCTTTCCTTAAACAAACCCGATGTTAAACGTGGGTGTTGATTTCCGCTCCAGGCACGAGCGGTTCGCGGGCAGTCCGGGAGCCTGGCCAGCTCCGGCACCTAGCCCCTCGAGTCGCTTCAGTCCGGCAGTTGAAGTCAAAAAACGACTTCATCTGCCGGACCTCCAGCGCTTGTCGGGGCTGAACAAGGCGCATCCGCTTTTCTATCTCCTCGTCGCTCTGCTCCTGCGGGGTTAATTGGTCCCTCACGTGGACCAATTCAACCTAGGTCTCCCTTGGACTTGCACTCCCGCAGGACACTGAATTACATCGTTGAATAGACCCACGCACGAGAAAATGTGTAGTTCATTTTCGAGGAGTCTGCGTGCCTTCCGCTCCAATCAACAGTTTGTTAAATCAAATTGTGCATTTAATCAGCCTAAACAAAAAACCCCTCATCAAGAGGAGTTTTTAATATCTTTCTTAGATATTAGAATTTATTTTTAATTACAACTTGGGGTACGAACATATTTCTTCTTGGTTTTAAATTATCAATAATAATATCTGCTACGTCATCTGGATCCATTAGATTTTCAGTTTGCTCCTCACTGTAGATACCATCCCAAAATTCTGTCTTCATCCCGCCCATATATGCGCCATATACCTTTACAGAAGTATCTTTTAGTTCTGCTAATAAACTTTCAGTGAAGCCTTTGACACCAAATTTACTAGCGCAATAAACGGATTCAGTTACTTTTCCTTCTAAACCAGCAGTTGAGACAATATTGGCAATGATGCCTTTGTTTCTTTCTTTCATATTTGGTAGAACTGCCTGGGAACAAAATATGGTTCCTTTTAAGTTTACGTCAATCATATCATGAACTGATTTCTCATCAATTTGTTCCGCTAAAGCGAAAGTACCGGTACCCGCGTTATTAATCAATAAATCGATTGGTCCCACCTCTTGATAAATCGCCTGAAAGACTTTATCTACTTCTCCTTTTACCGATACATCCAGTTGGTAAATAGAATACTCATTATGTAAAACGTTAGCAGTGTTCTTTAGTTTTGCTTCATTGCGTCCCAACAAGCACACATATGCACCCATTTCAGAGTACTTTTTTGCCAAAGCGGAACCCAAACCACTTCCAGCACCAGTAATAACGACTACTTCTTGATCCATCTTCTTCAGTCCCTTTTCATTTAATAGTTTCTGCTGATTTTATCATTCCCAACCTAAAGGCTACTCATCATTTTAAAGCTAGTCCCATTTTGTAATAACCCGTCTCTTTTGGGGTAGCCAAGTAGGTTACCTATGTATAATAACAAATATAAAAGCAGTGAATTCCACAATAAGAAAACGCACTGCTGTAGTTTAACGGGTTCTATTTTGAAGTATAAAACATGAATTAACATTGCTTCTCGTATGGTAATTTGCATCAAAATTAAAAACAATTTGGCAAGTAAATCAAAAAAGAAAAATGCTTGCTCCAAGCATTTTTTATCCCTAGATAGGCACGGTTTGCGATTTCCAAATCTTCAAGAATTGCAGCAAATAAGCTACTTTAAAATAAGTGGAGAAATTCCCCTTATTAAGGAAATTGCACGAAAAATAGATTAAATAGAGGGAAAAATTCCCCCTATTTACTCCAAAAGCATGAAATTGGACCATTTTGCTTTGCCTTAACGGGAAAAACTCCCCTTATATCCCCCGAACCTAGCTCTATTCTGCAGGATAACGGTAGAAATTCCCCTTATTTAAACAATCAGAGACACCAAGCGGTTGCAGTCATAATAGAAAATATTCCTCCAGAATAAGCTTATATTGTCAGAAGATCCACGCGCAGGCATCAGTTAAAACAACAATGATAGTTTTTCCACTCTCTCTACAGATTTAAAAACTTCACACAAACTGGTTCTGGGACTTTTACATCAGATTGGATTAATTCGAGCTTTCCTGTTGTTTGATCTCTGTTAAACAAAGTCATTGTGTTTGATTTTTGATTGGTAGCAACGAGAAATTTTCCGGAAGGATCTATAACAAAATCACGAGGCCAATCGCCCTCTGTTGATGTCCATTCTATAAAGGTTAATTGACCAGTATCTTGATTCACTTTAAACACGGCGATGCTGTTATGACCACGATTTCCAGCATAGACATATTGCCCATCAGGAGAAATATGGATGGCACTTCCATCATTTGTTTCTTCAAAATCCTCAGGAATAGTAGAAATGGATTGCTGTTTTGTAAAACTTCCATCGTTTTTATCATAATGAAGCACAAGGACTTCTGAGCTTAGCTCGGTCATGACGTAGGCGAACTTTTTATTTGGATGAAAGGTAATATGTCTAGGTCCACTTCCTGGACTTGTCGTATACACTTGTACTATCTCTAATTTCCCATCATTTAATCGATAAGTTAAGATACGATCGCTCCCCAGATCAATTGCTATAACGTACTTTTCATCTGGAGTAAAGCCGGCAAAATGCATATGTGGCTTTTCCTGTCTTTCATGTGGGCCAGAACCTTCATGTTCCATTACCGAAGTAGCCGGATTTAGTGATCCATCTTCGTTTATTACATAGGATGTAATTTTCGTTGTGTGATAATTGGCAGTTACTACATTGCTTTTATGTTGATTGACACTAACATGGCATGGAGGCGCACCTGCAGAAGTTTGACTATTCAGCTTTGTTAGCTTACCTGAATCATTATTTATTGAAAAGGAAGTAACTCCACCATTTTCTCCCTCTTTAGCTACTGCATATAAATTTTTATTATCATCACTTACAGTAATATATGTAGGATTGCTCAATTCAGCTGCTAGTTTTACATCAATAATCTCTTTTTTCTCTGAATCTAGCGTGAACTGATAGACTCCTTTACTAGCCTCTTTTGTATAAGTACCCACATATCCTATCACTTTTGCCATCATATAGCCTCCTCTAATAGTCAATTTTTATCTTAGTGCACGGCGAAATCGAGAGTGATAATTCCCATCTAAATGATAAATCCCCACACTTAGTTGGGGATTTACCATTTACTGTTTAGTCACTCTTCTTATAAATGCTTCTACTTCATCTGCCGTACTCATAGAAAGAAGCTGTTCTTTATAAGAAGCCATTTCTCCCTTAGATAAGTCCTTAATTTGTGTACGTGCAGGTAGTATCGAAGTAGCACTCATACTAAATTCATCAAGACCTAAACCTAAAAGAATTGGAATGGCAATGGAATCTCCGGCCATTTCTCCACACATACCAGCCCATTTGCCTTCAGCATGTGCAGCTTCAATGACATTATTAACTAGATTTAGAATTGCAGGATGATATGGCTGGTACAAGTATGATACACGTTCGTTCATTCGGTCAGCTGCCATCGTATACTGAATTAGGTCATTCGTTCCAATACTAAAGAAATCAACCTCTTTAGCAAATTGACGAGCAGTTACAGCAGTTGATGGAATCTCAACCATAATCCCTACTTCAATGTCTTCTGATACGTCGACACCTTCATTTAAAAGATTAGCTTTCTCCTCTAAAAGAAGCGCTTTAGCCTGACGGAATTCATCTAATGTCGCAATCATCGGAAACATTATTTTCAAATTCCCATATGTACTAGCTCGTAATAATGCTCGTAGCTGTGTACGGAAAATGTCCTCACGCTCTAAACACAAACGAATTGCACGGAAACCTAAGAATGGGTTCATCTCTTCTGGAAGCTTTAAGTAACTAAGTTCCTTATCGCCTCCGATATCCAATGTACGTACAACGACTGGCTTTTCGCACATTTGTTCTAGAACAGATTTATAAGCTTGAAACTGCTCCTCTTCCGTCGGCAACTCACTTTTACCCATGTATAAAAATTCAGTACGGTAAAGTCCAACACCTTCACCACCATTGTTTATTACACCAACAACATCTTCAGGTGTACCAATGTTTGCAACTAGCTCCACATGTTCGTCGTCCGCTGAAACAGTTGGTTCACCTTTCAGTTCGGCCCAAATACGCTTCTGTTCTTCAAAGTCCTCTTGTTTCTTTCTATAAGTGGCAAGTTCTTCTTCGCTTGGGTTAATGATTACTTTACCGTCCATACCATCAACGATAATCAGATCCCCCTCAGAAGCATCACTTATGATTGTTTTCGTTCCAACTACTGCTGGAATTTCAAGTGATCTTGCCATAATAGCAGAGTGGGATGTACGTCCTCCGATATTTGTTGTGAAACCTTTTACAAATTGTTTATTTAACTGGGCCGTGTCAGATGGGGTAAGGTCCTCTGCAATAATCACTACTTCTTCATCAATTAATGCAGGGTCAGGGAATGTAACACCTAACAAATGTGCCATTACACGTTTCGTTACATCTTGAATATCAGCTGCACGTTCTCTCATATATTCATTATCCATCGCTTTAAACATATCAATGAACATATTTGCAGTCTCATCAAGTGCAGCCTCTGCATTCACATTTTCCGTTTTAATCTTATCTTGAATTGGATGAATCATTTCTGGGTCGCTTAGTACTAATAGGTGCGCAGAAAAGATTTCTGCATGCTCATCCCCTAATGATTTTCTAGCATTTTCTTTAATTTTTTCTAATTCTTGCTTTGAAATATCTAAAGCTTCTTTTAAACGTTGAATTTCAGAATCTGGATTATCAACTTGCAGTTTATTATAAGAAAGGTCAGGAGTTGCCAAAACATATGCTTTAGCAATCGCAATCCCGCTTGATGCTGCTATTCCGCTTATTTTCCTCATCTAAAAATCACTCTCCTAGTCCTGCTTGTTTAACCAGCGTATACATTTCATCTATAGCTTCTTGCTCGTCAGGGCCTTCAGCCTTTATTGTAATCTCTGCATCTTTAGGGATACCAAGAGACATAACACCCATGATTGATTTTAGATTTACTGATTTCCCTTTATACTCTATTGTAAGGTTAGAATTAAAACTTCCTGCTTTATTTACTAGAAGTGTCGCCGGTCTTGCATGAATTCCTGTATTATCTGTAATCGTAATTGTCTTTTGAACCATTTCTATCTCTCCTCATTTAAAGTTTACTAAATTTCTTCTAAAAGATTTAAGAATAAAGAGAGAATAGAATATCTATTCTCTCTTAGAAAGTCCCTGGTAAAAAATTAGAACGATTCACGTCGTCAAACCGATAGAATTGATTTTCTGTCTAACAGTCTACAACATTTCTTCCAATCCTCTTAAAGCTCTTTTCCATTTGTAGCAATAACGTTTTTATACCAGTAGAAAGATTTCTTTCTACTACGCTCAAGTGTACCACTACCATCATCATGCTTGTCTACATAGATGAAACCATAACGCTTAGACATTTCACCTGAAGATGCACTTACTAAGTCAATACATCCCCAAGAAGTATAACCCATTAATTCAACACCATCGTCAACGGCCTCGCCCATAGCTCTGATGTGTTCTCTTAAATAATTAATGCGATAATCATCGTTAATACTTCCATCTTCTTCAACCTTATCGTAAGCACCTAATCCGTTTTCAACTACGAATAAAGGTAATTGATAACGATTATATAATTCATTTAAAGCAATACGAAGGCCAACTGGGTCGATTTCCCATCCCCAATCACTTGCTTTTAAAAATGGATTTTTCACGCCACCAATTAAATTTCCTTGGCCGATCTCTTCTGGCGTTTTGTTCTTTTTGTCTGTACGAGACATATAGTAACTGAATGAAATGAAATCAACCGTACCTTCTTTAATTAACTCAAGGTCGCCATCTTCCATGTTGATGTTGATGCTGTTTTCTCTGAAGTAACGCTCGCTGAAGCTTGGATATTCACCACGAACCTGTACATCTCCACAGAAATTATTGAATAAAAGCGCCTCTTGCTGTGCATATAGCACATTTTCAGGATTGCTATCAAAAGAATAAACAGGTGCATAGATGAGCATACATCCAATCTGCGAACGAGGAATCATTTCATGTCCAAGTTGTACAGCTCTGGCACTTGCTACAAATTGATGATGAAGTCCTTGGAAACTGTCTTGAAGACGTGTTTCTTCACTTTCAGGTGAAAAACCAAGTCCGAGTAACGGCATGTGTGTAGCGCCGTTGATCTCATTAAACGTTAACCAATATTTCACTTTATCTTTGTATCGATTGAAAAGCACTGTTACATAACGCTCAAATAATTCAACCAATTTACGATTTCTCCAACCACCATATTCTTTGATTAGGTGTAATGGTGTTTCGTAGTGCGCAATTGTAACTAATGGTTCAATATTGTATTTCGCAAGTTCATCAAACACGCGATCGTAAAATGCGAGGCCTTCTTCGTTTGGCTCTAATTCATCCCCATTCGGAAAAATACGAGACCAAGCAATGCTCAAACGGAACGTTTTGAAGCCCATTTCTGCAAATAAGGCAATATCTTCTTTATAGCGGTGATAGAAGTCAATCCCTTCATGATTTGGATAAGTGTATTTTGATTTGTTAATTTCAAAATCGAATCCAGTTGATGCTAGAAGTTTTAATCTATTTTCTTTACCACCAGGTAGTACATCAGCTAAGTTAAGCCCTTTCCCACCTTCATTGTATGCGCCTTCTAGTTGGTTAGCAGCAGTTGCACCGCCCCACAAAAATCCTTCTGGAAATTTAACTGTCATTGTTCCTCACCTCATATAATATTTTTCTCTAGCTTTAAAGAGTTAGTTGATTATTAACTAATAGAAACAGTATTTTCTCAATAAAAAAACCTAAGTTGCTTAAGAAAATCAGAAGGATATCTTCCCATTTCTAAAGCAACTTAGGTTTTGCCTGCTCATCAGTAACAATCCAAAAGTTATATTAATTTATAAACCTAATATAGCATTCTACCCTTACAATGTAAAGGTTTACTTCCTAATTTCTATTATACAAAACAACTTTTTATAATTGTGTTATTACTGTCAATAAACGGTCGCCAGCCGCTATATTTTCATCGTCTCCACTAATTACATCTAAGTATTGATGAGAGTTTGTAATGACAACTGGAGAAGTGATATCATAACCTTCCTTCGTAATTGCCTCAAGATCAAACGTCCCCAGCAACTGTCCTTGCTCCACCCTTTCTCCATAATGTACCTTCATATCAAAAAACTTACCGTCTAATTGGACTGTATCGATACCAATATGGATAAGAACTTTAATACCTGCATCTGAAGTGAGACCAATGCCATGATTCGTTGGGAACACGGATGTGACTGACCCTGTAAATGGCGCATGTAAATCCCCATTAATTGGAACGATAGCAACGCCTGGTCCAATCGCCTCCGAGGAAAATACATCATCTTTTACATCTTTTAAGCTAATGACTGCACCGGTTAGTGGACTAAGTACAATCGAGTCATCAATCTTTTTGCTCTCACTTTTGAAACCCTCGTCAATTTCCTTACCCTTTTCATTTTCAATATGCTCTTGAAAACCTAAGAGATAAGTACCGATCATCGCCAGTAAAAAGGAAATGATTACGCCAAATAAAAACAACATAAATCCTTCACCAAAGAAAATAGGTAATGTAGTAATACCTGGTACCCCAACTGATTTAGATCCTGCACCTGAGACACCTACGATTGCACCACCAATTGCGCCAGCAACGCAACCAATGATAAATGGTTTCTTAAAACGCAACGTGATTCCATAGATTGCTGGCTCTGTTACACCAAATAAACCCGCAATCGCCGCGGGTGCAGCAATGGACTTTATCTTCCTTGATTTCGTTTTTAGCCAAACACCCAAAGCAGCACCTGCTTGGGCAAAAATAGCTGGTGTAATCATCGCGGTAAATGTGTCTTGTCCAAATTGACTTAGATTATTCAGGGCAACTGGGACAAGACCCCAGTGTAATCCAAATATGACTAAAATTTGCCAAGAAGATCCCAATAATACTCCAGCAACTAGTGCACTACTTTCATAAATGAAGGAATAACCGATACCTAGCCATTCGCTGGCAGTATTTCCAATTGGACCAAATATTAATAAAGTCAAAGGGACCATAATCGCGATTAAGGTTAAGGGTGTGAAGAATTTCTTTATGGTTTTCGGATATACTTTATTCAAAACTGACTCAAGCTTAGATGTAACATAAATCGCTAGTATAATCGGGATAACCGAAGTGGCATACTTCATTAACGCAACAGGGATGCCTAAGAATGAGAGGTGTACCTCCTGATTATACGCATTAATGATATCTGGATAAAATAGTGCACCTGCAATCGCAACCGCCACGTGCGGGTCAGCACCAAATTTCCTAGCAGCTGTATAGGCAAGGTGAATTGGCAAAAAGTAGAATAGACTATCTGCTGCAGCATGCAAAATGATATACGTTCCATCGACCTCCGTTAAAACACCTAGCGATACCGCTACGATTAAGAGTCCTTTCAAAATACCTGCACCAGCCATCGCCCCTAATAAAGGCGTGAAAATACCTGATATGATATCAATAGCTTCATTAAATAGAGATACTTTTCCTTCGTCGCTATTGTGCTTTTTAATCGTATTTTCTAGTTGTGTCAGCTTCATTATCTCTCGATAAACATCATTGACTTCTGTTCCTATTACAATTTGAAATTGGCCAGCTATAATCTTCACCTTAATAACGCCTGTTAATTTACTAACTAGGGATTTGTCAGCTAAGTCAGCATTTTTTAGTTTAAATCTTAGGCGAGTTGTACAATGCACTAATGAAATTATATTTTCTTCTCCACCTACATACCTTACTATATCTTTAGCTAATTGAGCATGGTCCATTACCGTACCGTTCCTCCTTTTGTATTATTTCAATTTTAGGGAAGCAAGAGTAATTTGTCACATACAAAAAACTAAACTGACTTTTCCAAGTATCAGTAAAGGTATGTCCCCTTTTACCTATACTTAAAAAGCCAATTTAGTTTCTATAGAGTCATTCTATAATTTATTTATTAGTCCACTCTTGACGGTTTGTTACGCGATGGATATGCAAGGTTAAATATACTTTTTCATCGTTTGAAATATCCCAATCATACGTTTTCGCAACATACTTGGCAATTTTCTCACTACACAAATAAGCTTGCTCATATTTCTTTTTCACTTGCTCAAATAAAAATTCATCCGTCTGACTCTCCTGCTCCTTTTCTTTACGAACAAAACGCATGGCAAAGAAGCGCAGGTGAGTTAAAAATCTTTCGTAATTAATAGAGCTTTCATCAAGTTTCATATGGAAATGGTATTTGACTATATTTAATATATTATTGACCATCTTGGTTACTTGGATGGCAGCATCCATATTGTCCCCAGTCAACTGACTGTTTACAAGGTGTAATGCGATTAACCCAGCTTCATCCTCAGGAAACCTTACCCCTGTCTCCTCTTCTATAAAATCAAGGGCTTTTAATCCAATCTGAAATTCTTCTTTATAATACTTTCTAATTTCCCAAACTAGTGGATTTTTAAGCTCAATTCCCTCTTTTTGTCTTATAACAGCAAAATGAAGGTGATCGGTTAAAGCTACGTAAAGATAATCATCGAGTTTATATGATAACTGGGACTTTGCATAATCCAAAATACGATGTGAAAGCTCTAAGTACTCTTCTGGCGTATCTACTAGTAAAACAGCTAATTTATCTGACAACCCTTGATCCTCTAACACAAATTTTTTCTCGATTTTTTCCAAATCAATCGGTTGTCCAACCTTCTTTTGAAACGCTAATCCCTTCCCCATTACGACCATTTCTTGTTGCTGGTCATTCTCGGTTAAAACCACATTATTATTAAATATTTTTTTGATTTCCATTATAATCAGCCCTTGCAAAAAATTTATTGTAGCTAAAATTTACGTTTTTTAAAATTTTACAAATGCTAGACGCTATCGTTTTTGCTTTTATTAAAAATTCAATAGTCAAGTACTTTATAGTATTAGTTATTCTGAAATAAAAAAACCCAAATAAGTATAAAGAATATCGAAAATCAATATTCTTCTACAAATTTAGGTTTTGCCTGCCGAACAGTAACAATCCAATATTTTGTAAACGGTTACCTCTATTACACTTTTATATCATTCTATAAAGCTATTGTCAATGATAATTCCTTCCTTATTCTCAATACAAATAGCCTCCATTATTCATGGAGGCATTATTTATTATTTATTTAAAATACTGGCACCGTTGGTTTGAATCACTTGCTTTAACCAATCAAAACCTTTCTTTTTCGTTCTTTTTAATGTTCCGTTTCCTTGATTATCACGGTCTACATAAATGTAACCATATCGCTTTTTCATTTCTCCAGTGCTTGCGCTAACGAGGTCTATTGGTCCCCAGCTTGTATAGCCGATAATGTCTACACCATCTTTGATTGCCTCAGCCATTTCAACAAAATGTTGTTGTAGATAATCAATTCTGTAATCATCGTTTATCGAACCATCCTCTTCCACCACATCAATAGCACCTAAACCATTTTCCACAATAAACAAAGGCTTTTGATACCGATCGTGTAACTGATTCGCAGTAATTCGAAGACCTTTAGGATCAATCGTCCAACCCCACTCTGATGCTTCCAAATATGGATTTCTAACAGAACCGAATACATTACCGGCTGTTTGATCACTTAGCACTTCAGGATCTGTGCTTGTACAACGACTAGCATAGTAACTGAAACCAATATAATCCACCGTGTTTTCCTTTAGGATTTGTTCATCACCAGGCTGCATTTTTATATCAAGATTGTGGTCTTCGAAAAATCTTTTTGCATATCCAGGATATTCACCTCTTGATTGCACATCAATAAAGAAGAATGATTCTCTATCTTTATCCATTGCAGCCCATATATCCTCTGGGTTCGATGAAAATGGATACGTCATGCCCGCTGCTAGCATACAGCCTATTTGGGCATCTGGAATGATTTCATGACAGGCTTTAACCGCTAATGCACTTGCCACTAATTGGTGGTGTGCTGCTTGATAAAGGACTTGATTTTTATCTTCACCTTCATTTAGAACAATTCCTGCTCCGATGAATGGAAGGTGTAGCAACATATTGATTTCATTAAACGTCATCCAATATTTCACTTTATCTTTATAGCGTTCAAAAATGGTTCTTGTGTACTTTTCATATAACTCGACCATTTTTCTATTTTTCCAACTACCATACTTCTCTACCAAATGCACAGGCACATCAAAGTGGCAAGTGGTTACGACAGGTTCAATATTATATTTTAAAAGTTCGTCGAATACATCATCATAAAACTGCAGACCAGTTTCATTTGGGACTTCCTCTTCACCCGTCGGAAATATTCTAGACCATGCAATCGACATACGAAAACTCTTAAATCCCATCTCTGCAAAAAGGGCAATATCTTCTTTATAACGATGATAAAAATCAATTGCTTCATGAGAAGGATAATAAACACCTTCTTTAGGCACAAAATTGTCAATATTTCCTAGCATAATATTAAAACGCTCTTCACCAGTTGGTAAAAGATCTACCGTTGTTAAGCCTTTCCCACCTTCTAGGTAAGCTCCTTCAACCTGATTTGCCGCAATAGCGCCACCCCAAAGGAAATTTTCTGGAAACCTTAATTTATTCGTCATGGTTTATCCCCCTACTATTTTGTTTTAATAAAGCAATAGATCAGCAAGGAAGCTCGCTGATCTATTCCTTATTTTATATAGAGCGTTTTACACCTTTTCAACTAAGATTAATAAATCATCTACATTAACTTGTTTTTGATCTGTAGTTGTCAGCTCATAAACGTCATGATTCGTTACAAGTACAGGTGTCGTAAGTTTATAACCAGCCTTCTTAATAGAAGCAATATCAAACTCTACAAGTAATGCTCCCTTTTCCACGCGGTCCCCTTGTGCTACATGCCCCGTGAAGAATTTACCTCCAAGATTAACCGTATCCATTCCGATATGAATCAATAATTCTACTCCTTCATCGGTTGTAAGACCAAGTGCATGCTTGGTTGGGAATAATGCACTTACTGTGCCAGATACTGGCGAAATTAATTTACCTTCTGTAGGTTCAACTGCAATCCCTTTCCCTAGAAGACCTGATGCAAATGCTTCATCAGCAACTTCATTCAATGGGATAATTTCACCTTTTAACGGGCTAACAATTTCTATTTTTTCGGTTTTTTCCAATGAAGTTGCAGCAATTTCAGCTTTTGCTTCATTACTTACAACTGTGTTTTCAACTTTATTAATACCACCAAAGAAGTAAGTTAATACGAAAGCTAAAACCATTCCAACCACAGCTGCGATAATAGCTCCGATAACTGACATATCAATCCCTGTTGGTGGAATAAAACTTGGAAGTTGGAATACACCAAGGCCACCCATTACATATCCAGTTGAACCAAAGAATCCTAGTAAAGCGCCACCAATTGCTGATGAGATAATCGTGAAGATAAACGGCTTCTTAAGTGGAAGAGCAATACCATACATCCCTGGTTCAGTAACACCAAAGATAGCAGAAATAAAGGCTGGTGCACTAAGTGACTTTGTTTTTTGATTTTTTGTTTTAATCCATACTGCTAAAATAGCACCTGCTAAAGCAAAGGAATGAGCGAATACTACTGCTAAAATTGGATCAAAACCTTGACTTGTGAAGTTATTGATTGCGATCGGGACAAGTCCCCAATGCAATCCGAACATAACAAATATTAACCAAAAACCGCCTACAAAGGTTCCTGCAATAATAGGGCTTAATGCATAAGCTGCAACAGTTGCTTGTCCTAATAGTTGACTTGCCCAAGTTGCGATTGGACCGATTACAATAAATGTTAAAGGAATAATGACTAATAAAGTAAACATTGGAACTAAGAACATTCTAACAACTGATGGGATAACTTTTGCTAAGAAATTTTCTAGCTTTGCTCCGAAGAACGCAGATACAATAATCGGTATAACGGACATTGAATAAGTCATTAAAATAACAGGAATTCCGAAAAATTCAATATAAACAGGTGATTCAAAAATGGTTCCTGCAAATAGTGTATATAAAGGATCTCCCGCTGAAGGTATTCCTTCAAGCGCTGGATAAACCAGTGCCATTGCGATAACCATACCTAAGAATGGTGTTCCACCAAACTTTTTCATCGCTGTATATCCTAAAATGATTGGTAAGAAGTAAAATAGTGCGTCTCCGATTGCATTTAAAATTTGGTACGTTCCGCCTGTATTATCAAGCCAACCAAGTGCAACAAATAAAGCATTAAAACCTTTAATCATACCAGATGCAGCCAACACCCCAAGTACTGGAGTGAAGATACCAGAAATCATATCAATAAATCGGTTAAATAAACTCCCCTTTTTTTCCTCTACATCATCTTGACTTTGGCTATTAGCAAAGCCTCCAATTTCTACAACAGCTTTAAAAACATCTGATACATGGTTTCCAATAACTACTTGGTATTGCCCACCGCTCTTCATTACGGTTACAACACCGTCCATGTTTTTCAAAACCTCTGTTTGTGCTTTACTTTCATCTTTCAACTTAAAACGCAAACGAGTAATACAATGTACAACACTGTTAACGTTTTCTTTTCCACCGACATTTTTAATAATATCTTTGGCTAATTGTTCGTATTTCATCATTGATACCTTCTTTCTATTATGATTTTTGTATTGTATTGTTTTTAGGAAATAAAAAAACCTGAATGGATAGAAAACACACATAGTGCATTTCTATCCATTCAGGTTATGCCCGTAATTGGTAACATTCCTAAATGTTTTATTGAATTTAACCAGAGTATAGCATGCTAGTAAAACGTTTTCAATAACTTTTTTTTAGGTTTTAGATTATTCCATACTTCTTAAAGCTATTATAAATACCATCCTCATCATGTGAATTTGTAATATCATCGGCTGCTTCTTTAACCACTTCTTTTGCATTCCCCATAGCAATACCGTGTTGGACAAATTCAAGCATTTCTAAATCGTTCAAGCCGTCACCATATGCGAATGTATCTTCTTTCCTTATTTTCAAATGTTGAAGCAGCTTCGCAATAGCTGTTGCTTTGTGGATACCAGGAATAGATAACTCTCCACTGTTGTTGCCGAAAAAAGATACCGTACTGGGGATGACAGTGAATGTTGATTCGAATTCTTTTCGAATCGTCTCGTACGGTAAATCTGACCCTAAAAAAGATATTTTATTAATATCCTCTCTAATTAAGTCTTCATCCTCAATCAAAATATCATGAAATGGCTGAAGCCCTTTTTCAATTTCTTCTTTAGCTTCAGGTTTTTCGGTTAATAAATTTTCTATAATGGAACGGATTCGCATTTTACAGTTTCCACCAGCAAATAATCCTCCGTTGGATTCTAAATAAAAATCTATGCCATGCTTGTTAAAAAACTCTACCAAATGTTGAACGTCCTCTTTTTTTACTCTTTCATGAAACAGGACTTCTTGGTCAATCTCGACATAACCGCCAGCTGCACCGATAACCCCATCAAATCCAACCTCTAGGATTTCAGGAAATAGTTCGGCTTTAGACCTCCCCGTACATAAAAAAACAAGATGGCCATTTTCCCTAGCCTTTCGAACGGCATGTTTAGCCGACTCTGGAACCACACCATAATCATTAATCAGCGTACCATCCACATCAATGAAAATAACTTTTTGCATATTTACACCTTCTAACTACTTTTTTCAAGTCCCTACTAGTTTTAGACAAAATACAAGAATACTAATAAAAGCAAAAAAACCTAAATTGCCCTTCAAACGGATAAGGTACAATTTAGGTTTTGCCTGTAGGATCAGTAACAATCCTAAAATATGATCATAAAAAATCTAACTTACACTTCTACTGCTTGAAAAAACTGTGGTAAATGCTCTTTATGCGCCTCGAGCATCTCATCTAAAATTGCTTTCCCTATTTTATCAGAAGGAACGAGTGGATTGATTGTCATCGCAAGTAAAGCCGTATCATAGTTTCCTGTTACAGCCGCCTCAGCCGCTACCCGTTCAAACGATTTTATTTGTTGCACCAATCCACGGACTGCCACTGGTAGATCTCCATTTATGATTGGTTTTGGCCCTTCCTTCGTGATGACACAGCTTACTTCCACAGCAGAATCATATGGAATACTAGCGATTGCTCCATTATTAACGGTGTTAACCGGCTGAATATCACGTTTGTCGTTATAAATCGATGAAATTAAACGAACCGCTGCATCACTATAATATGCTCCGCCACGTTCCTCTAATTGCGGAGGTTTGATCGCTAAGTTAGGATCTTTGTACAGCTCGAACAATTCCTCTTCCAATTTCTTGACGACTTCTGCTCTCGTTGTGCCTTCATTAAAGTTTTTCAACTCTTTTTCTAGCATTTCATCACTCTTATAATAGTAAAGGTGATATGGACAAGTTAAAGCATTTAATGCGCGAATAAATTCAGGCTCCCAGCCTTGTCCCTCTACGTTCTTCACAAAGCTGCTGTTCTCTGGATTCGATAACAGTTCGATGACTTTATCTTTCACACTTACTCCATCTAAATACACATCTAACCCATAGACCATATGATTTAACCCAGCGAAATCAATTCGAATACGAGAATGGTCGACATCCAATAGCTTAGCTACTCCCATCTCAATTCCGATTGGAACATTACATAAACCAACAATTTTCTTATGGTCCGTGTAACGAAGAACCGCTTCGGTTACCATGCCGGCAGGATTTGTAAAGTTGATCAACCAAGCATCTGGACATAGTTCTTTTATATCTTTTACAATGTCTAAAATGACTGGAATGGTGCGTAATCCTTTAAACAGTCCACCAGGTCCATTTGTTTCTTGGCCTAATACCCCATGGCTTAAAGGAATTCTTTCATCCTTCGCACGAGCATCCAATAATCCTACGCGAAATTGTGTCGTAACAAAATCTGCATCTTTTAAAGCTGCTTTTCGATTAAGTGTTAAATGAACATTAATCGGAAGACCTGCTTTCTCAATCATCCTTTTTGCAAGATTCCCAACGATTTCTAACTTTTCTTTTCCTGCTTCTATATCAACCAACCATAATTCTCTTACAGGTAGTTCATCGTATCTTTTAATAAAGCCTTCTACTAATTCCGGAGTATAACTTGAACCTCCGCCGATGGTTACGATCTTAATTCCTTTACTCATGGAACATCCTCCTTAATGAATAATGAATATTTACATCCCCTATTCTAGAGGTGAACAAGCGAATTAGATATAGTTTTGAAAGCGTTAGATTTGTTTTTCACCGAAAGGAATTTGTTTCATAAAAATAACACTGTGTTTCTCTATAGGGTATACTATCAGAAAGAAGAACGTTCACCTGAAGGGAGAAAAGCATTTGTTTACGAATGAGGTTATTGCAACATTTAATGAACTTGAGATGCTACTTTACAAATACATCATGCAAAATAAAGAAAAAGTTGTTTATATGCGGATTCGGGATCTTGCGGATGAAGCTCTTGTTTCTACTTCTACCATCATGAGGTTTTGTAGGAAGTTAAATTGCGAAGGTTTTTCGGAGTTTAAAGTAAAATTGAAGCTTTTACTTGATGAAAAAAATACCCATACGGTTAAAAGCGGCCAGTATGTGTTAGCCGAGTTTTTTGAACGCACTCAAAATGAGAAATTCATTTCAAAGTTAGCGGAGGCCGCAGAAGCGATCTCTAAAGCGGATCATGTTTTTTTCATTGGGATGGGCAGTTCAGGAATCCTTGCCGAATATGGCTCAAGATATCTTTCAAGTTTAGGCAAGTTCTCTATGTATTTAAAAGACTGGTATATGCCGATTCACGCTGACTTACACAATAGCATCGCCGTTGTTCTTTCTGTCTCAGGAGAAAGTGAGTTTACCATCTCCCACATCCACAAGTTAAAAGAAAAAGGCAGTAAGATTTTAAGCATTACAAACAACCAACAGTCCACGATTGCCAAACTTTCTGATAAGAATGTGTCCTATTATGTGACGGAAGAATTTTTTGACACTTCGAATATTACCACGCAAATGCCAGTTATCTTTATACTAGAAGAAATAGCACGAAGGGTGTTTGAAATGAGTAGACAGAATGATTGAATTGAGGGGGACAGGGATATTACAGGTACAACGTCCCACATTTCTGAACTAATTGAGACGATGTTCCCTTGTCCCTTTCCTGCTATTATCCCAACTAAAAAGCTCCTCATAAGTTTAGTCAACTTGTGAGAAGCCTCTGTTAAAAGCTCAATGTTCCAAACTATATCACCAAAAAACACTATGTTCTTCCTCTATGATTTTAACATTAGCATTAAATCATTGGTAGCTTAAAACCAGTTGATTGGTTCCGGTTTAAGGTTTTGGAATATATGCTTGGTTTCGGTATATTCTTCTATCCCTAGTTTACCTAGTTCGCGTCCAATACCAGACTGTTTAAAACCACCCCATGGTGCATGTGGGAAGTAGAGGTTGAAGTCATTAATCCACACCGTGCCCATGCGCATCTTTTTTACACAACGCTCAGCTTTTACAATATCGTTTGTCCAAACACCACCGGCAAGTCCGTAAATTGAATCATTCGCAATCTTTACCGCTTCCTCTTCAGTACGGAATTTCTCAACCGTGATAACTGGCCCAAACGCTTCATCTTGAACAATGCTCATATCTGTTGTACAGTCTGTAAAAATCGTCGGTAGGAAGAAAAAACCCTTTTGTAGTTCCGGCTCTTCTGGACGGCTACCACCAACTGCTAATGTAGCACCTTCTCTAATGCCTGCTTCTACATACTTTTCTACTTTCGCAAGATGCTCAGCTGAAATAAGTGGACCCATTTGCGTTTCTTCGGCAAATCCGCTTCCTAGTTTAAATTTTTTCACTCGCTCAACTAGCGCGTTCACGAACTCATCGTGAATGCTTTCTTCTATAATCAGTCTTGTCCCCGCTGAACAAATTTGTCCTGCGTGGAAGAATACCCCGTTCAATGCTTGGTCAACAGCTGTTTCAAAGTCTGCATCCGCAAAGATGATATTAGGGTTTTTCCCACCTAGTTCAAGTGCAAGCTTTTTCACATTGCGGCTAGCTGCTTGCATAATTTTCTTCCCAGTAACAAGTCCACCTGTAAAGGAAATAAGATCGACATCAACGTTACTAGCTAACTCTGCCCCAACTGTATGGCCAGCACCAAGTACTAGGTTGGCAACACCGGCAGGCACACCTGCCTCTTCCATAAGTTCGAATACTTTTATCGTAGTAAGCGGTGTGATTTCACTCGGCTTCATAACTAGTGTGTTACCTGTAGCTAATGCTGGTGCCAATTTCCACGATGCTTGTAGTAAGGGGTAATTCCATGGGGTAATTTGACCACAAACTCCCACAGGTTCGCGAACGACTTTACTGATTGAGTTAGCTACTGGAGAATTAATCAGTTCCCCACCATCTTTATCTGCAAGCTCGGCATAATAACGAAATACGCCAGCGATATCATCCATGTCTCCACGGCTTTCCTCTACTGTTTTACCAGTATCTAAAGATTCCAATCTAGCAAGTTCTTCTTTATCTCTCTCTATCAATTCAGCAATTTTTCTAACGATTCTCCCTCGCTCGGTTGCTGGAGTCGAAGACCATTCACCGTTATCGAATGCCTCCCTCGCTGCAGTGATAGCTGCCTTTGCATCTGATTCATCACTTTCTGGAACAGTCGCAATAATCTCCTGGTTAAATGGATTAATAATATCACGCGTACTACCTGAAATGGCTCCCACCCATTTGCCATTAATGTATTGTTGTTGGTTTAGACTCAAATCTATCAACTCCAATTTTTATGTAAATTAAGTTTGTTAAAAATTTATTTAACGTTCTTAAAATAGTAACATGTCTTTTTAAGGCTGTCAAAACTAATCATTACCACCAAATTTTATAAGTATTATATTTGCTTTAATCCTTGAAATGATTATGTTAGTCGACATCTGAAATTGGTTAAAAATCCGTTTTCTATTTGACATTTAATCTGAACACGGTATCATAAAGTTTGTGAAGAAGATTTAAAAAGTATTTAACGCGCTTTACTTTATATTGGAGGAGCGACTTTATGAGCGATTCTACTGAAAAATCTAGAATTAAAATAGAAGAGGCCAAGGATAAAGTCATCGGTGCTATTGCAGAGACCATGGACTTATATGGTGTAACACCCGCTGCTGCAAATTTATATGCGACGATGTACTTTAAAGACCAGATGACTCTTGATGAAATGCGCACGGAGCTTGGAATGAGTAAACCAAGTATGAGTACTAGTGTCCGTAAGCTCCAAGAAATAGAAATGGTGAAAAAGACATTTACACGCGGTTCAAGAAAACATACCTATGTAGCTGAGAAAAATTTCTTCCGGTCTTTTATGGTGTTTTATTGTCAGATGTGGGAACGAGAAGTAAAAATGAATATGGAAGCAATTGAGGAAGCTCAAGAAGATTTCATAAATGTCATTAAAGATTCCACTAGCACACCAGAAATTGTTGCAGAGGCAAAACAATACTACGATCAGTTAGAAGAATCTAAAACCTACTATCATTGGTTGGAAGACTTAGTTGCAAGCATAAAAAGCGGAAAAATATTTGAGTTTTTACCAAAAGATCAACAGCAGAATTAATCTGAAACTGTAATGACAAGTAGTCTATAGAAAGGATGGCTATAGACTACCTGTATACCTATCCCTTTTTTAAAAATAAGGGATGAATTGGTATTGTGTTATCGTTAAAAATATTTTTAACAGATTAAATGTTTAAGGTATTTTTAATTTAAATTACATAACAAAACAAAGGGGAGCTTTTCTACATGAACAAATGGAAAAAAGAACTTAGTTTTATCTTAGCGTTACTAATGGTTGCTGTACTTTCAGCATGCGGGAGCACTACAAATGGAGAGCAAGGTTCAGAAACAGGGGGAAGTAATAAAGAATTGACAATTGGCCAAATTAACTGGGCTGAAAATATTGCAGTAACCAATATGTGGAAAGCAATTTTAGAAGAAAAAGGTTATAGCGTAGAGTTAAGTGTATTGAACATGGGTGCTACGATGAAGGCCTTAGAAAGTGGCAGCCTAGATGCTAGTTTAGAAATATGGTTGCCGGTCCAAGATGCTGTTTACTTGGAAAAATTCAGCGATACAGTTAATTTCTCAGAATCTACTTGGTTTGACCAGGCAAAAGTAGGACTTGTTGTTCCAACCTATCTAGAAGATATTAATAGTGTAGAAGACTTAAATGAACATAAAGAACTGTTTAATGGCGAAATTGTCGGATTTGATCCTGGTGCAGGTACGATGGAAGTTACGGAACAAATCATTAAAGATTATCAGCTTGAATTTGAATTAATATCAAGCTCAGAACCTGCAATGTTATCTGAGATTGGAAAGGCAGTAGAAAATGAAAAACCGATTGTGTCACCACTTTGGAGTCCTCACTCGGTATTCGCCAACTATGACTTGAAATTTCTAGAAGATCCGAAAAATACATACGGTGGCGTCGAGAAAATTCATCATGCTACAAGACATGGATTCGAGGAAGATTATCCAGAAGTGAGCGAATGGTTGAACAACTGGAAGATGGATGACCAACAAATTGGTCAGTTAATCGACTATGTAGAAAGTGCCGAAGAACCTCTTGATGGCGCTAAGAAATGGATTGAAGAGAATCAAGAATTGGTTGATGAATGGGTAAAATAAAGCAGGAGAAACAGACTTAGTTCTATTTTTAGAGCTAAGTCTGTTTTTTTCGGTTTGGAGTCTGTTTAAGCCTGTATGGATGGCCTTGAAAGCCCTTCTTATGGACAATAATTGCCTCCTTGTTGCTCCAAGTGTCCTTTAGAGGCCTTCTTATGGACAAAACTTGCCTCACTGTTGCTCAAAATGTCCTTTAAAGCCCTTCTCATGGACAAAAATCTCCTCCATTTGGCTCCAATTGTCCTTTAGAGACCTTCTCACGGACAAAATCCGCCTTCATTTTGCTCAAAATGTCCTTTAGAGACCTTCTCATGGACAAAACTTGCCTCCTTGTTCCTCAAATTGTCCTTTAGAGACCTTCTCATGGACAAAACTTGCCTCCTTGTTCCTCAAATTGTCCTTTAGAGACCTTCTCATGGACAAAACTTGCCTCCTTGTTCCTCAAATTGTCCCTTAGAGACCTTCTCATGGACAAAACTTGCCTCCTTGTTCCTCAAATTGTCCTTTAGAGACCTTCTCATGGACAAAAATCTCCTCCATTTGGCTCAAAATGTCCTTTAGGGCCCTTCTCATGGACAAACCTGCCTCCTTGTTTTCTCAGAACCTCGCTGAGTTTATTGCATAGCACAAAAAAAGAGAAGGCACCCTTTCATAAAATGTTTGCTTTGAGGAGCAAATACATTTTAAAAGGCCTTCTCATGGTAAGTATTATTTAGGTTTAAGCTTTTACTGTGCCAGCATCGGCTGGGTGTACGCCATGACGGTAGAAGTCGGCTTTAATCGGTTCTAGAGGTTTACGTCCAAGGATGATGTCTGATGCCTTTTCCGCCAACATCAACACCGGTGCATGGATATTGCCGTTCGTGACATATGGCATGGCAGAAGCATCTACCACTCGTACATTGTCGAGCCCATGAACCTTCATGGTCAGCGGGTCTACGACAGCCATTGGATCTGAGGCGGGCCCCATCTTCGCCGTGCAACTCGGATGAAGTGCCGTCTCGGCATCTTTCGCCACCCAGTCCAAAATCTCCTCGTCTGTACGAACGGAAGGACCAGGTGAGATTTCTCCCGAATTGTAAGGTGCTATAGCTGGCTGGGACATGATTTCACGTGAAATTTTTACCGCTTCAATCCACTCTCGTCGATCCTGCTCCGTAGATAGATAGTTGTAGACCATGCTCGGATGTTCTTTAGGGTCTGTCGAACGAATCTTTAATGACCCGCGCGCATCAGAGTACATAGGTCCAACGTGTACTTGGAATCCGTGTTTCGTGTCCGCTTTTTTTCCATCGTACCGTACTGCTACCGGTAGGAAGTGGAACATCAAATTAGGATATTCGACGTCCTCGTTCGAACGAACAAAACCTCCACCTTCAAAATGGTTGGTTGCTGCTGGCCCTTTGCGTCCTAGCATCCACTGCAAACCAATCCAAGGCATCTTCGCTTTATTTAAGTTAGGCTGCTCAGAAACTGGTAGCGGACAAGAGTATTGGATGTAGGCTTCAAGGTGATCCTGTAAGTTTTCCCCTACCCCCGGAAGATTAACTACTGGTTTAATACCAAGGGAACGCAAGTGTTCAGCATCGCCTACACCTGACAGTTGAAGTAGCTGAGGCGTATTGATTGCACCACCAGCGAGTATCACTTCTCCTGCAGTGACTTGATAGGTTTTTCCGTCCCGTTGATAGGTCACACCGTTTGCTCGGGTACCATCGAAATCGATACTTGCAACAAAAGCACGAGTTTTTACCGTGAGGTTCTCCCGCTCCATAGCCGGATGCAGATAGGCACGTGAAGGTCCAAACCTTTGACCTTTATATACATGTTTATCAAACGGACCGAATCCTTCTTGTCGAAATCCGTTTACATCAGGGGTCCTTGAGTAGCCAGCCTCGACAGCTGCGTCAAAGAAGGCCTGGAATAAAGGATTAGTAGCCGGTCCTCGTTCCAATTTAAGCGGACCATCGTGACCACGAAGCTCATCATCTGGGTCCGAAGCTAAAGCATTCTCCATGCGCTTGAAATATGGAAGACAGTGTGCAAAATCCCATGTTTCCATACCAGGGTCTGCTCCCCAACGTTGATAGTCCAGTGGGTTGCCTCGTTGGAAAATCATGCCGTTGATTGAACCCGAACCTCCGAGCACCTTTCCCCGAGCATGCTTGATACGTCGTCCATTCATATAAGGTTCTGGGTCAGATTGGTATCTCCAGTCGTATAATGCCTTCCCTGCTGGGAATGGCAAGGCTGCTGGCATTTGGATCAATAGGTCCCATGAAAAATCCTTACGTCCTGCCTCTAAAACAAGAACACTGCGTGTCCCATCTGCACTTAGACGGTCGCCGAGTACAGAACCCGCACTACCGCCACCTACGATAACAATATCATATGTTTCTTTCATCATTTGGGCCTCCTTGGATGTTGAAATTACTAGTTTGCTAGAATTTTATTTAAAATTCACATAAACCAATTAGTGGCTTAGGCTTGCAATTCCGATATATGTTTCAATTGTATGTATTCTTTCAATCCGGATTTCCTGTTCTACGTCCAATACCGGACTGTTTGACCTCGTGTAAAATATAGGTGATTTCACTCGTTTTTCCGGAATAAGCCTCAACCTTTTCCATTTTACGGAAATTTTACCCCTGTCGTTAATTTTGTTAAATTTTTATTTAACATAT
This sequence comes from Mesobacillus maritimus, assembly GCF_044803185.1. Lineage (GTDB taxonomy): Bacteria > Bacillota > Bacilli > Bacillales > Cytobacillaceae > Mesobacillus_B > Mesobacillus_B maritimus_B. The sequence goes on along the minus strand of NZ_CP085225.1, from coordinate 221,746 downwards.
TTAACATTTTTAATATATCATAGTGAATTTTTTTTGTAAACCGTAAACTGGGTCTATGTTCCTTTAGATCGCTTAGATAATGGACTGAAGATGATCAACATTCAACAAGACTTTGTGGAAACACATATGTGGTGGAAACGAACGGGAGACATAAAAAAAGAGGAATATAAGCTAATAATCAATACAAATTTTTCATTATAACAAAACATTACCCCAATAATAACAAGTGAATTCATGGATTATATGGATTAATATGGCTACTGGAATAATTGATTCTTGAAAACCCGGAATAGAATGTTGTCTAAAAATAATTTTTCTGTTATTTTAAAAAAACTTACTTATCTAATTGGAGGTATCTGCATTGAATCGTCGTGACCCGCAATTTTATATCTCAAAACTTGGACTAACCCCACATCAAGAAGGTGGATATTATAGAGAAACATTTCAATCTACAGAGATGACTTCTGATAAAGAGTTAATTGTGGATTTCGAAGGGAAGCGCAGACTATATACAAGTATTTATTTTCTATTAACTTCGAATGATATTTCCCATTTTCATCGATTAAAATCGGACGAATTATGGTATTTTCATGCGGGAAGCCCTCTAACGATTCACATGATTGAGGAAAATGGGGAGTATAAAGAAATGAAATTAGGATTAAATCTGGATGAAGGGGAAATCCCGCAAGCATTAGTTCCGAAAAATTCCATCTTTGGATCATCCGTTATGGATGAGGATACATTCTCTTTAGTTGGATGTATGGTTTCGCCAGGTTTTGAATATAAGGACTTTGAGTTATTCACACAAAGTGAACTATTGCTAAAGTACCCTCAACATAAGGATATAATCAGGAAAATGGCCTACGAAAAAATTCCAGACTAACGAAAAAAATAAAAAAGAGGCTTCCCAAAAGTTTGCTTAACTTTTGAGAAGCCTCTACTAATATTCTCGAATAAACACCGAAGAATATTCATTCCAGATGGAACGTTTATTACATCATGCCGCCCATGCCGCCCATAGCGCCCATGTCTGGCATTCCGCCGCCTGCACCTGCTGGTTCTGGCTTATCTGCAACAACTGCTTCAGTTGTTAAGAACATAGCTGCAACAGAACCTGCGTTTTGAAGCGCAGAACGAGTTACTTTAGTTGGGTCAACGATACCAGCATCAATCATGTTTACCCACTCAGCAGTAGCAGCATTGAAACCAACGCCTACTTCTTCACGCTTTAAGCGGTCAACGACAACAGATCCTTCAAGACCAGCGTTGTGAGCGATTGTGCGTACTGGCTCTTCCATTGCACGAAGAACAATGTTGATACCTGTAGCAACGTCGCCTTCAGCTTCTAGCTCAGCAACTTTATTGTATACGTTTAGAAGGGCAACTCCACCACCGGATACGATACCTTCTTCAACTGCAGCACGTGTTGAGTTTAGGGCATCTTCGATACGAAGTTTACGCTCTTTTAATTCAGTTTCAGTAGCGGCACCAACTTTGATAACTGCTACGCCGCCTGCTAATTTAGCAAGACGCTCTTGTAATTTTTCACGGTCAAATTCAGAAGTCGTTTCTTCTAATTGAACGCGAATTTGGTTAACACGTGAACCGATTTCAGCAGAGTCTCCAGCACCTTCTACGATTGTTGTGTTTTCTTTAGTAACAACAACTTTCACTGCGCGTCCAAGAGAGTCAATTGTTGCTGATTTTAAGTCACGGCCAAGCTCTTCAGTGATCACTTCTCCACCAGTTAGAGCTGCGATGTCTTCAAGCATAGCTTTACGACGGTCACCGAAACCAGGAGCCTTAACAGCTACTGCATTGAATGTTCCACGAAGCTTATTCACTACTAATGTAGCTAGTGCTTCCCCTTCAACATCCTCAGCAATCATCAATAATGGCTTGCCTTGTTGAACGACTTGCTCAAGAACAGGAAGAACTTCCTGAATGCTCGCGATTTTCTTGTCAGTGATTAAGATATATGGGTTATCTAGAACAGCTTCCATTTTATCAGAATCCGTTACCATGTAAGGAGATGCATATCCACGATCGAACTGCATACCTTCTACTACATCTAATTCTGTAGTGAAGCCTTTAGATTCTTCGATTGTGATTACGCCGTCGTTGCCAACGCGCTCCATTGCTTCAGCAATCAATTGGCCAACTTCTTCGTCAGCAGAAGAAATAGCTGCAACCTGTGCAATGGATTCTTTGCTTTCAATTGGCTTAGAAATCGCTTTAAGCTCTTCTACAGCCGTTTTAACAGCTTTCTCGATTCCTTTGCGGATACCCATTGGGTTAGCGCCTGCCGTTACGTTCTTAAGACCTTCGCGAATCATCGCTTGAGCAAGAACCGTTGCAGTTGTTGTACCGTCACCGGCAACATCGTTAGTTTTGCTAGCAACTTCAGCAACTAGCTTTGCACCCATGTTTTCGAATGCATCTTCTAATTCAATTTCTTTTGCAATGGTAACACCGTCATTTGTAATAAGTGGCGAACCAAATTTCTTCTCAAGAACCACGTTACGTCCTTTAGGTCCAAGAGTAACTTTTACTGCATCTGCAAGTGTATCAACACCACGTAGCATTGCGCGACGTGCTTCTTCACTAAACATAATCTCTTTAGCCATTACTATTTACCTCCTCAAATTGTCAAAATTCTAGTCTATTTATTCAGGTAGATTATTAACCTACTACAGCGAGAATATCACTTTCACGTAAGATCAAGTACTCAGTACCTTGATACTTCACTTCTGTACCACCGTATTTTGAGAAGATGATGCGGTCCCCAACAGCAACTTCTAAAGCTACACGCTCTCCGCTTTCTAGAACACGACCAGAACCTACAGCTACAACTTTACCTTCTTGAGGTTTCTCTTTAGCTGAGTCGGGTAAAACAATACCGCTTGCCGTTTTTTCTTCTGACTCAACAAGCTCGATAATAATACGATCTCCTAGTGGCTTGATCAAGTTAAACAACCTCCTCAAATAATATGTAATATTTTTATTTATTAGCACTCGCCTCTGCAGAGTGCTAACACAATTTATATATTAAATAATCGCCTACAATTTTGCAAGCTTCAAGCTAAAATTTTTTTAATTTTTCCCACCTTTTTTTGTAAATATTGTGCAGTTTAAGGACTAGTAGATCACTTTTCATTGCCCTCTATCAATATTGCCAAGAAGATAAACTTCATACCAGTTAAAAATAATATGTGGAGAAACATACATTATTTGAACTTCAACCTGTTTTCCCTGTAAAATAAATAAATAGCCTTGCAAAGGAGATAAAACTATTGAAAAAGGAATACGGGTTTATTTTAATTGCCTATGTCATTATGCAATTATCTAGTTATATTGGGGTTCCCCTCGTGTTATTAATCGGGACTTTTATGGGGAAGAGTACGGTTGAAATGCAATCTCTTTCCATACCCTACTGGCTAGTGATTAGCTTCTCTACTACCTTAATCATTATCTTGTACCTCCTTAGGAATGAAATGAAAACGGGGACTGAAATTAGAAATGTAGCACCCGTACCAACTTCTATATCCTGGGCGATTTTCGGCATATTCCTCGCTTTATTTGCTCAAACTGTTGCTGCTAATATTGAGTTGGCACTGGGAATTGAAACGGGTTCTGAAAATACGGAACAGATTATCCAACTAATTGAGACATTCCCTATTGTGATTTTAATTAGTTCTGTTATTGGCCCTATTTTGGAGGAAATTGTTTTTCGGAAAATTATTTTCGGTAGTCTACATAAACGATTGGGTTTTTTCCTGTCAGCGCTTATCAGTTCAGTGATTTTTGCTTTGGCCCACTTTGAACCGGAGCATGTAATCCTATACTCAGCAATGGGATTTACCTTTGCTTACCTGTATGTAAAAACAAAGAGGATTTTAGTTCCAATCTTTGCCCATGTAGCGATGAATACGATGGTCGTGCTCGTGCAATCGGTATTTCGCGAAGATTTGGAGAGAATGATTAAAGAAGCTGAACAAATTCAAAGTTTTATTGGAGGATTCTTTTTATGAAACAATCGCCTTTATTTTCAGGCATTGTCTATATTGCGCTAGGTCTACTTTTCACCTATCTCGCTGTTGCAACTGTTAGTGAAACAGGCTGGGGCTTTTTCTCTTATGTATTAGTGTTACTTGCAACATTTGATATTGGATCCGGAATTCGGATGATTCAATTCCATTTCAAGCTTAAACAAATACAAAAAAAGTCTTAAGTACTAGCCACATGTAAACAAAACAAAGGCCTCCTCCGATTGGAAGAGGCCTTTGTTTAAGATAAAAAGCTTGGAGAATTGTCTACCCCAGGGCATACGCAGCTGAAAAGGGCGCTTGCGCTTTTCTAATTATTCTTCTTCACTTATTGGATAATGCTTTAGGAAGTAAATTAGAGACTGAAGTTCGACTGCAAGGTCAATATGATGGATCCTGATAGCAGGCGGAACAGTTAGTCTTGCAGGGGTAAAATTAAGTATCCCCTTTATATTTGCACTTACCAATCGGTCCGTGATGGTTTGAGCTGCACCTGAAGGAATCGTTAAAATCGCTACTTGAATGTCTTCGTCACGAACCACCTTTTCCAAATCATCCATATGATGAATTTTCACATCGCCAACTTGTGTCCCAATCTTGCTTTCTTCAACATCAAAAGCAACCTCAATTTTTGTATTGTTGCTTTTAGAAAAATTATAATTCAAAAGTGCTGTTCCGAGATTTCCGACGCCAATTAAGGCCACCTTTGTCAATTCGTCTTGGTCCAAAGTTTTTCTAAAGAATGACAAGAGATAATTAACATTATAACCATATCCCTTTTTTCCTAAGGCTCCAAAATAGGAAAAATCACGACGAATTGTAGCGGAGTCGACCTTCACTGCTTCACTTAGTTCTGCTGAAGATACTCTTTGCTTTCCGGAAGAGTGCAAATTTGATAGAAATCGATAATAGAGTGGTAACCGTTTGGCTGTCGCCTGCGGGATTTTCATTGTCTCATTCGCCATATCTAACCCCCCTCTCTAAGTATTTATTGTTCTTTATCTAAGTTTTTCTTTTCGACTAAAATCGCCATTTTTTCCACCGGTCTTTTCGACCAGGTATGTTTTACCAATGACCATGCCTTTATCAACGGCCTTACACATATCATAGACCGTTAAGGCAGTAGCAGAAGCGGCTGTTAACGCTTCCATTTCGACACCTGTATTTCCCTTCGTTTTCACAGAAGCAGTAATTTCTAATCTATAGTTATCTCCATCCTGTTCCCAAGCAAAAGTTATATTAATCCCAGTCAATGGGATGGGGTGGCACATAGGAATGATCTCGGATGTCTTTTTACATGCCATAATACCCGCAACCTGAGCAACAGCTAGGACATCACCTTTTTTCATCTTATCATGTGTAATCTTTTCATAAATTTCCTTATTTACCGTTATGCTAGAATGGGCAACGGCTGTTCGAACTGTTTCCGGTTTCTCACTAACGTCAACCATTTTTGCTCTACCTTCTTCATTGAAGTGTGTAAACTCTGCCATGATTTAGCTCCTTTCAACAAAACTATACACTATTTTTACAAGCTTGTGTATGGACATTGTATCACTTTTCACATAATGAACCATCTAAATTTGGAAGTTTCCCTCTGTTGCCGGGACATATTGAATCGGTTACACTATTTAATAGGGCAATATGAGGTGAAAAACATGATATTATTACAGGTTAACCAATTATCGAAATATTTTGCAGCTGAACTTATTTTATCGAATATTAAGCTTGAAATACAATCACAAGATCGAATTGCACTAGTAGGTAGAAATGGGGCAGGAAAATCTACCCTCCTTAAAATCCTTGCTGGGCAATCGTCTTATGATAACGGCGAAATTATTAAACCCAAGGATGTTACGATTGGATACTTGGCTCAGAACACTGGGCTTGAATCAGAGAAGTCCATTTGGGACGAAATGCTGACTGTTTTCGACCATCTTCGTAAAATGGAGAAGGAATTACGAAGCCTCGAAGGACAAATGGCTGACCCTAAAGTTTTCTCTAATGATACTCAATATGAAAAAATCCTAAAAGAGTACGATCATTTACAGGTGAAGTTTAAGGATGATGGTGGTTATCAGTATGAGGCCGATATTCGCTCTGTCTTACACGGTCTTCACTTTGGCTCATTTGATTATAGTACGAAAATATCAACGTTAAGTGGGGGACAAAAGACAAGATTAGCCTTAGGAAAACTGTTGCTGTCACGTCCGGATATCCTAATATTGGACGAGCCTACTAACCATCTTGATATCGAAACGTTATCTTGGCTAGAACAGTACCTTCAGGGGTATCCTGGAGCAATTTTAATTGTTTCCCATGACCGATACTTCCTTGATAAGGTCGTGAATCAAGTATTCGAACTTTCACGACAGAAAATGACAAGATTCATTGGGAATTACAGCTCCTATTTAGATCAAAAGGCAGAGAATTATGAACGTGATTTAAAGCAATATGAAAAACAACAGGATGAGATAGCAAAGTTAGAGGATTTTGTCCAGCGCAATCTTGCTCGTGCCTCGACAACAAAAAGAGCACAAAGCAGGCGCAAACAATTACAAAGGATGGACCGACTTGATCGACCATCTGGGGATGAAAAATCGGCAACCTTTTCTTTTGACATTGAACGGCAAAGTGGAAATGATGTGTTAAAAGCCGAGAACGTTGCTGTTGGGTATGGTTCTGAGCAGGTTTCCGAACAAATCTCCTTCCGTATTAACAGAGCCGATAGCGTAGCATTAGTTGGACCAAATGGCGTAGGGAAATCCACGCTCTTAAAAACAATTGTCGATAAACTCCCAGCCCTAGCTGGTTCAATTCACCTTGGATCAAATGTTTCTATCGGTTATTATGATCAGCAACAAGCAGAACTCAACTCAAATAAAAAAGTATTGAATGAATTATGGGATGATTATCCTTTAAAACCTGAAAAGGATATTCGTACTGTCCTTGGAAACTTCTTATTCTCAGGGGACGATGTCTTAAAATCAGTGTCCACCCTCTCCGGTGGTGAAAAGGCTAGACTTGCCTTGGCTAAATTAATGATGGAAAAGGCTAATTTCCTTATTCTTGACGAACCGACCAACCATCTTGATTTGGACAGCAAAGAAGTCCTTGAAAATGCCTTAATTGATTATCCAGGTACCATATTATTCGTATCCCATGACCGCTATTTTATTAATCGAATTGCGACAAAGGTTCTTGAACTCGAAAGGAACGGAATCACGGAGTTTCTAGGGGACTATGATTATTATCTTGAAAAAAAACTTGAAATAGAAGAACTAGAAGCCCTAAATCTAAATCAAGGTAATAAAGCCGTAAACGAACCTGTGTTATCGGATAAAACTAGTTATCATCAAGATAAAGAAACAAAGAAGTTAGAGCGCCAACGAAAACGTCGGATTGAGGAGATAGAGTCTTCCATTGAGGAGTTAGAGCTTACTGCATCCGAAATCGAAGAACAACTTTGTGACCCTACGATTTTTCAAGACCACGAAAAAGTGAGCGATTTAAATACAAACTTAGAAAAAGTTAAACAAGAAATAGAACAACTTATGGACGAATGGGCAGAGCTTGCTGAATGAAAAAGTCCCGGGAGTAAAAACTCCCGGGACTTTTTATTTACTATTAAAAACTATCTGTTTATTATCCACTGCAAAAAAGTTATCCACAAGTGAAATTCTGTGGGTAAGCTAATAATATTCAGTTTTTATTTTCATTTATCCACATTATCCACAGAAAACGTATTTATTATCCACATTGTCAACAAGACCAAGAGTTTTATACAGGATTCCTAGGTGTTATCCACGATTTTAGTGGATAACCCTTATTTAAACCTATTAATTGTGGATAGAAATATCTAAACCTGGATTTCCGTTTAACGTAAGGTCGGCACGCTTTCCTTTATCAAACAAAATACTTCCCGCTGCAGCAATCATGGCTGCATTATCGGTGCATAACGAAAGAGGTGGAATAACCAACTGAACATCTTTTAAGTCATTAAATGCAGTAGTTAAAGCTGTCCTCAACCCTTTATTTGCCGCAACACCACCAGCAAGCAATACTTGTTTTACTTTATATTCTTTCGCAGCCTGTACAGCCTTTGTAACTAGTACATCCACTACACTTGCTTGAAAACTAGCGGCAAGGGTTTCCGGTGCTATCTTCTCTCCTCTTTGTTCTGCATTGTGGACACTGTTGATAACCGCTGATTTTAACCCACTAAAACTAAAGTCATAAGATCCCGTTTCCAGCCAAGCTCTCGGCAAGTCCAAATCCGGTGTGCCTTCATGTGCAAGACAGTCTATATGTGGACCTCCAGGGTAAGGTAACCCTAGTACCCTAGCGACCTTATCATATGCCTCACCTGCCGCATCGTCCCTTGTTTCTCCTATCACCTCAAAGTGTCCATGCTCCTTCATAAAAACAAGCTCTGTATGCCCTCCGGAAACAACGAGAGATAAAAGTGGGAATTTCATTTCCTCAACGAGACGATTGGCATAAATATGACCGGCAATATGATGAACATTCACAAGCGGAATATTATGGGCAAATGCCAGCGCTTTGGCTGCATTAACCCCAATCAACAATGCACCTACAAGGCCAGGGCCTTCGGTCACAGCTATTGCATCAATATCTTCAATCCCCACTTCCCCTTGGCGAAAGGCCTCTTCTAACACGAGCGTAACCTGTTCTACGTGATGTCTTGAAGCAATCTCAGGAACGACGCCTCCGAACCTTTTATGACTCTCAATTTGGGAGGCAACGATATTTGCGACAATCTCTTTTCCATTCTTAACTATAGCTACTGCAGTCTCATCACAGCTTGTTTCAATTCCTAATATCAACTGATCTTTTTTTATTGTCATAAATTCACCCACATCACGATAGCATCTTCCATATTGTCCGTATAATATTTTTTCCGAATAGCTCCTTCTTGAAATCCTAGTTTGCGATATAAAGACTGAGCTGAGATATTACTAACGCGAACCTCGAGCGTCATCGTCTTAGCCCCCATTCCTTTTACGATATCCATCACTTTACAAAGCAGAGCCTCTCCAAGCTTAATTCCTCGGAATTCTGGGAGCAATGCAATATTGGTAATATGGACCTCATCAACAATGACCCATGAACCACAATATCCGACAACCTCATTTTCCACTTCTAATACTGTATAGAAAGCAAACTTATTTTTCGTTAATTCATTATAAAAAGCTTCTTTGCTCCAAGGTGTTGAGAAGGCCTTGCACTCAATCTTATAGATTGAGTCGATATCCCGCAATTCCATTGGACGAAAAGCGATCGTTTTATTCATCTCCATCTTCCTAATCAATTATTGTTTTTTTTGCGATTCAAGCCACTTAGCTTCTGCTTCAGCTAGCCTGATATAATTAGGGACAAATGAATGAGGGTCTTCAGCCGGTTTATCACTTCCCAAAAGTGCTAGCTCAGCTGGTCGAGGATTATGTTCGGTTACCTCCGCAAACTGCGCTTTGGTTCCTAATAAATCTTTGATAACCTGACGATGTAAAGGCAAATCAGTGCCAATGAATAAAATATCCCGATCCAGTTCCTTTAACTTCGGAGCCCAGTCAGCAGTCATTACGAGTTTATCACTTTCAACCGTTAAAAGTTTCCCATCCTTAAACTGGTATAATCCTGTATAGATTTGACCTCTTCTAGCATCAAATAAGGGAGATATATACCCATTAAAATATCGTCCTGCTGACGCCGCCAATGTCTCCAAGCTTGAAACACCCGTCATCGGAATGTTTAATGTCCATGCAAGAGTTTTGGCAATTGTAACCCCGATTCGAACTCCAGTATAGGAGCCCGGCCCTTTAGCAACAACAATTTTCGTTAAGTCTTTAGGATTTACCCCACATTCGTTCATTAGCGTTTGAATAGCAGGCATAACCCTTACAGAATGGTTTTTCTTAATGTTTGAAATATATTCACCCATTACTTGAGAATCGTCTAATAAGCCAATACCTAATGCATAATTAGATGTATCAATTGATAAGATTTTCATTAAAAAAGCTCCTTACATATCTGATCAAACCTAGGACCTTTGGGATCTAAAACAATCCTTCTTATCCCATTATCTCCATGATATAAATGAATCGTTAGTAAGTTTTCTGGTAACTGGGTTTCTATTAAATGAGCCCATTCGACAACTGTAACTCCATTGCCTTCAAAATACTCTTCAAAACCCAAATCCTCAAAGGAGTCCTCTACCCGGTATACATCCATATGATATAATGGCAGTTTTCCTTGGTATTCTTTTATTATCGTAAAGGTAGGGCTATTGACATTCTTGGTAATTCCTAAACCTTGTGCCAACCCTTTCGTAAACGTTGTTTTCCCAGCTCCTAAATCGCCTTCAAGTGCAATGACGTCACCTGGTTGAAGGAGGCCAGCAAGCCGCTTAGCAAACTCCTGTGTTTGTTCAGGTGTAGCTGCTACGAATTCAAACGGTGTCATTATATATCATCACCTTATTCCTTCTTTATCTATCCATTTTACCCACAATTCTCTTAATAGAGCTGCTAAAATACAAAAAAACCTTAGGATCCCTCTCCTAAGGAATAACAATCTATATGTAGTTTACACTTTTTTTTTCGAGGGAGCAAAGGAAGAACACAGAGACAGCTACTCATTCTCGACTTTTTAATTTAAATTTATGCATAAAAAAAAACGAAACATTGTTCCGTTTATAATAGAATATTATTCTATTAAAAATGGCGGTCCGGACGGGACTCGAACCCGCGACCTCCTGCGTGACAGGCAGGCATTCTAACCAACTGAACTACCGGACCGAAGTTTCTTCAAGCAAGCTTGAAAAAAACTTTAATTGCGGGGGCAGGATTTGAACCTGCGACCTTCGGGTTATGAGCCCGACGAGCTACCGAACTGCTCCACCCCGCGGCAATATTATTTACATAGTTTTGTTTATGCTCTATGTTAGCACCTAATACTATATATGCATGATTCACAAAATTTGCGAATCAATTATATAGCCTGGCAACGTCCTACTCTCACAGGGGGAAACCCCCAACTACCATCGGCGCTGAGAAGCTTAACTTCCGTGTTCGGCATGGGAACGGGTGTGACCTTCTCGCTATCGCCACCAGACTATTTAATTAAAGGGTAGATATTTTGCTGTCGCAAAACTCTTTGTTCCCTCAAAACTAGATAATGTGTAAGAAGTAAAGGTAAAACGATTTGTATCAATAATTGGTTAAGTCCTCGATCGATTAGTATCAGTCAGCTCCACACGTCACCGCGCTTCCACCTCTGACCTATCAACCTGATCATCTTTCAGGGATCTTACTAGCTTGACGCTATGGGAAATCTCATCTTGAGGGGGGCTTCATGCTTAGATGCTTTCAGCACTTATCCCGTCCGCACATAGCTACCCAGCGATGCCTTTGGCAAGACAACTGGTACACCAGCGGTGCGTCCATCCCGGTCCTCTCGTACTAAGGACAGCTCCTCTCAAATTTCCTGCGCCCACGACGGATAGGGACCGAACTGTCTCACGACGTTCTGAACCCAGCTCGCGTACCGCTTTAATGGGCGAACAGCCCAACCCTTGGGACCGACTACAGCCCCAGGATGCGATGAGCCGACATCGAGGTGCCAAACCTCCCCGTCGATGTGGACTCTTGGGGGAGATAAGCCTGTTATCCCCGGGGTAGCTTTTATCCGTTGAGCGATGGCCCTTCCATGCGGAACCACCGGATCACTAAGCCCGACTTTCGTCCCTGCTCGACTTGTAGGTCTCGCAGTCAAGCTCCCTTGTGCCTTTACACTCTGCGAATGATTTCCAACCATTCTGAGGGAACCTTTGGGCGCCTCCGTTACATTTTAGGAGGCGACCGCCCCAGTCAAACTGCCCACCTGACACTGTCTCCCACCCCGATCAGGGGTGCGGGTTAGAATTTCAATACAGCCAGGGTAGTATCCCACCGACGCCTCCACCGAAGCTGGCGCTCCGGCTTCCAAGGCTCCTACCTATCCTGTACAAGCTGTACCAAAATTCAATATCAGGCTGCAGTAAAGCTCCACGGGGTCTTTCCGTCCTGTCGCGGGTAACCTGCATCTTCACAGGTACTATAATTTCACCGAGTCTCTCGTTGAGACAGTGCCCAGATCGTTACGCCTTTCGTGCGGGTCGGAACTTACCCGACAAGGAATTTCGCTACCTTAGGACCGTTATAGTTACGGCCGCCGTTTACTGGGGCTTCGATTCAAAGCTTCGCGTGAGCTAACCTCTCCTCTTAACCTTCCAGCACCGGGCAGGCGTCAGCCCCTATACTTCGCCTTGCGGCTTCGCAGAGACCTGTGTTTTTGCTAAACAGTCGCCTGGGCCTATTCACTGCGGCTTTTCAAGGCTTTAACACCCTAAAAAGCACCCCTTCTCCCGAAGTTACGGGGTCATTTTGCCGAGTTCCTTAACGAGAGTTCTCTCGCTCACCTTAGGATTCTCTCCTCGCCTACCTGTGTCGGTTTGCGGTACGGGCACCTTTTATCTCGCTAGAGGCTTTTCTTGGCAGTGTGGAATCAGGAACTTCGGTACTATATTTCCCTCGCTATCACAGCTCAGCCTTCACGGTAACGGGATTTGCCTCGTTACCAGCCTAACTGCTTAGACGCACATATCCAGCAGTGCGCTTACCCTATCCTCCTGCGTCCCCCCATTGCTCAAACGATAAAGAGGTGGTACAGGAATATCAACCTGTTGTCCATCGCCTACGCCTTTCGGCCTCGGCTTAGGTCCCGACTAACCCTGAGAGGACGAGCCTTCCTCAGGAAACCTTAGGCATACGGTGGATGGGATTCTCACCCATCTTTCGCTACTCATACCGGCATTCTCACTTCTAAGCGCTCCACCAGTCCTTACGGTCTAGCTTCAACGCCCTTAGAACGCTCTCCTACCGCGGACATCGTAAGATGTCCACCCACAGCTTCGGTGATACGTTTAGCCCCGGTACATTTTCGGCGCAGAGTCACTCGACCAGTGAGCTATTACGCACTCTTTAAATGGTGGCTGCTTCTAAGCCAACATCCTGGTTGTCTAAGCAACTCCACATCCTTTTCCACTTAACGTATACTTTGGGACCTTAGCTGGTGGTCTGGGCTGTTTCCCTCTTGACTACGGATCTTATCACTCGCAGTCTGACTCCCACGGATAAGTCATTGGCATTCGGAGTTTGTCTGAATTCGGTAACCCGATGAGGGCCCCTAGTCCAAACAGTGCTCTACCTCCAAGACTCTCACTTCGTGAGGCTAGCCCTAAAGCTATTTCGGAGAGAACCAGCTATCTCCAGGTTCGATTGGAATTTCTCCGCTACCCACACCTCATCCCCGCACTTTTCAACGTGCGTGGGTTCGGGCCTCCAGTAGGTGTTACCCTACCTTCACCCTGGACATGGGTAGATCACCTGGTTTCGGGTCTACAACCACATACTTATTCGCCCTATTCAGACTCGCTTTCGCTGCGGCTCCGTCTTCTCGACTTAACCTTGCATGTAATCGTAACTCGCCGGTTCATTCTACAAAAGGCACGCCATCACTCATTAATGAGCTCTGACTACTTGTAGGCACACGGTTTCAGGATCTCTTTCACTCCCCTTCCGGGGTGCTTTTCACCTTTCCCTCACGGTACTGGTTCACTATCGGTCACTAGGGAGTATTTAGCCTTGGGAGATGGTCCTCCCAGCTTCCGACGGGATTTCACGTGTCCCGCCGTACTCAGGATCCACTCAGGAGGGAACGAAGTTTCAACTACAGGGTTTTTACCTTCTTTGACGGGCCTTTCCAGACCACTTCATTTACCCCGTTCCTTTGTAACTCCATGTTGAGTGTCCTACAACCCCAGAAGGCAAGCCTTCTGGTTTGGGCTAATCCCGTTTCGCTCGCCGCTACTCAGGGAATCGCATTTGCTTTCTCTTCCTCCGGGTACTTAGATGTTTCAGTTCCCCGGGTCTGCCTTCAATACCCTATGGATTCAGGTAAAGATACTGTTCCATTACGAACAGTGGGTTTCCCCATTCGGAAATCTCCGGATCAAAGCTTACTTACAGCTCCCCGAAGCATATCGGTGTTAGTCCCGTCCTTCATCGGCTCCTAGTGCCAAGGCATCCACCGTGCGCCCTTTCTAACTTAACCTATGGACGAATTTATTCGTCTCTATAAGACAATCATGTCTTTGGTTTCTCTTTTTATTAAAAGAGAGAAAAATTAAAAAAGCGATACAAATGTGTGTTTTACTTTTGCCTTCTTACTTACGATTATCTAGTTTTCAAGGAACAAATTAAAAAGCTTTGAGAGAATTGCACTCTCAAAACTAAACAAACAAGCTAATCAACAGTGCAAATTTTTAAATTTGCTTAGTACGAACCGAAAGTTCGCATTCCGAATGCCCTTACGGCATTATCCTTAGAAAGGAGGTGATCCAGCCGCACCTTCCGATACGGCTACCTTGTTACGACTTCACCCCAATCATCTGTCCCACCTTAGGCGGCTGGCCCCTAAAAGGTTACCCCACCGACTTCGGGTGTTACAAACTCTCGTGGTGTGACGGGCGGTGTGTACAAGGCCCGGGAACGTATTCACCGCGGCATGCTGATCCGCGATTACTAGCGATTCCGGCTTCATGCAGGCGAGTTGCAGCCTGCAATCCGAACTGAGAATAGATTTATGGGATTTGCTTGACCTCGCGGCTTCGCTGCCCTTTGTTCTATCCATTGTAGCACGTGTGTAGCCCAGGTCATAAGGGGCATGATGATTTGACGTCATCCCCACCTTCCTCCGGTTTGTCACCGGCAGTCTCCTTAGAGTGCCCAACTGAATGCTGGCAACTAAGGACAAGGGTTGCGCTCGTTGCGGGACTTAACCCAACATCTCACGACACGAGCTGACGACAACCATGCACCACCTGTCACTCTGTCCCCCGAAGGGGAACGCTCTGTCTCCAGAGTTGTCAGAGGATGTCAAGACCTGGTAAGGTTCTTCGCGTTGCTTCGAATTAAACCACATGCTCCACCGCTTGTGCGGGCCCCCGTCAATTCCTTTGAGTTTCAGCCTTGCGGCCGTACTCCCCAGGCGGAGTGCTTAATGCGTTTGCTGCAGCACTAAAGGGCGGAAACCCTCTAACACTTAGCACTCATCGTTTACGGCGTGGACTACCAGGGTATCTAATCCTGTTCGCTCCCCACGCTTTCGCGCCTCAGCGTCAGTTACAGACCAGAGAGTCGCCTTCGCCACTGGTGTTCCTCCACATCTCTACGCATTTCACCGCTACACGTGGAATTCCACTCTCCTCTTCTGCACTCAAGTCCCCCAGTTTCCAATGACCCTCCACGGTTGAGCCGTGGGCTTTCACATCAGACTTAAAGGACCGCCTGCGCGCGCTTTACGCCCAATAATTCCGGACAACGCTTGCCACCTACGTATTACCGCGGCTGCTGGCACGTAGTTAGCCGTGGCTTTCTGGTTAGGTACCGTCAAGGTACCGGCAGTTACTCCGGTACTTGTTCTTCCCTAACAACAGAGCTTTACGACCCGAAGGCCTTCATCGCTCACGCGGCGTTGCTCCGTCAGACTTTCGTCCATTGCGGAAGATTCCCTACTGCTGCCTCCCGTAGGAGTCTGGGCCGTGTCTCAGTCCCAGTGTGGCCGATCACCCTCTCAGGTCGGCTACGCATCGTGGCCTTGGTGAGCCGTTACCTCACCAACTAGCTAATGCGCCGCGGGCCCATCTGTAAGTGACAGCCGAAACCGTCTTTCAGCATTCCCTCATGAGAGGGAATGAATTATCCGGTATTAGCCCCGGTTTCCCGGAGTTATCCCAGTCTTACAGGCAGGTTGCCCACGTGTTACTCACCCGTCCGCCGCTAATCTTCGGGAGCAAGCTCCCTCAGATTCGCTCGACTTGCATGTATTAGGCACGCCGCCAGCGTTCGTCCTGAGCCAGGATCAAACTCTCCAATAAAGAGTGAGTGATTAGCTCATAAAATAAAACGTTGGCTCATGTTCTTCTATAATAGAAGTCATGAATAAATATTGTTTGTTGACGCTTGTTTGTTTAGTTTTCAAAGAACAATTTTGGAGCGGGTGAAGGGAATCGAACCCTCATCATCAGCTTGGAAGGCTGAGGTTTTACCACTAAACTACACCCGCGTATATGATTATAAAATAAGCAATGGTCGGGAAGACAGGATTCGAACCTGCGACCCCTTGGTCCCAAACCAAGTGCTCTACCAAGCTGAGCTACTTCCCGTTGTTGCTAAATTTAATCGGAATTTAAATGGCGCGCCCGAAAGGAGTCGAACCCATAACCTTCTGATCCGTAGTCAGACGCTCTATCCAATTGAGCTACGGGCGCATTTGCGAGAAGCAACTTTTATATAATAACACAAGCACTTGTTTTAAGTCAAGTATTTTTTTGGTGCGGCCGAGAGGACTTGAACCTCCACGGGGTTGCCCCCACTAGGCCCTCAACCTAGCGCGTCTGCCATTCCGCCACGACCGCATGTTATCCTATCTTAGACACTATAACTGAGTGAGGAAATCAATGGTGCGGGTGAAGGGAGTCGAACCCCCACGCCTTGCGGCGCTAGATCCTAAGTCTAGTGCGTCTGCCAATTCCGCCACACCCGCAAAATAATATTTTCACTATCGTGAAGTAAATGGATGATCATTTTCGCTAGCGCGAAAAAATCTTGGTGAGCCATGAAGGACTCGAACCTTCGACCCTCTGATTAAAAGTCAGATGCTCTACCAACTGAGCTAATGGCTCTTTAAATGGCTGGGCTAGCAGGATTCGAACCTGCGAATGACGGAGTCAAAGTCCGGTGCCTTACCACTTGGCTATAGCCCAATGTTATTTTTTTAAAAAATGGCGGTCCGGACGGGACTCGAACCCGCGACCTCCTGCGTGACAGGCAGGCATTCTAACCAACTGAACTACCGGACCAAAGTTTTTTCAAACTCGTTTGAAAATAACTTACATTATTATTGGTGACCCCTACGGGATTCGAACCCGTGTTACCGCCGTGAAAGGGCGGTGTCTTAACCGCTTGACCAAGGGGCCTATTTATTTTTTAGATGGCGGAGAAGGAGGGATTTGAACCCTCGCGCCGGTTGCCCGACCTACACCCTTAGCAGGGGCGCCTCTTCAGCCACTTGAGTACTTCCCCATAATTTGGCTCCGCAGGTAGGATTCGAACCTACGACCGTTCGGTTAACAGCCGAATGCTCTACCACTGAGCTACTGCGGAATAATAACCACTCTCGTTATCTGAATAGAAAATGGATAATTAAGTCAACGTCTGTTGTCGACTCTTCATATTATAATGACTTGAATTCCATATGTCAACAATCATTTTTTAATAAAATTGACAAGGACTCAATCAGATTTCCTATTTTGCCATGACTCTAACTGTTTGTCAACTCTTTTATGAATTTTAATTTCCCACGACATTTTCCACAAACATATTTACTCGTATTTATCGCTCTTTTACGTTGGTAAACCAGCTGACAGTCTGTACAACGATAGATTAATACTTTTTGCGACCGTTTCTGTTCCTTCCGCTCTGGCAGCATTGAACAAAATCTAGGCGCATTCACTTTGGTAAGAAGATCACGAAAATCCCGATCACGATGTTGATATCCTTTTCCTTCAAGATGCAAGTGGTAATGGCAAAGCTCGTGTTTAATGATCCCCTCTAGTTCCTGCCTGCCAAGTTGCTCCAGATATTTTTTATTGATTTGGATATTATGACTTTGGAGTAGGTACCGTCCTCCAGTAGTCCGCAGCTTCGAATTGAATGTAGCTATATGGCGAAACGGCTTCCCAAATTCATGAAGCGAAATTTTTTCAACTAAATTCTGCAATTCCTTATCATCCATAGGAAATCACCTTTCAATATTATGAACATGACAACCTATTATAGCATATATTAAGATACCATTTACCATTCTGGAGGTATGTTTATGCCTGTTTGGTTTCAGAATCAAATGATGAGGGCTTTCCAACAGAAAGATCGCTATCAAATCAAACTGCTTAACCAATGTTGGTTCTTTTATAGGGAAAAACAAGGTTCATAGAACGTAGACGCCTCAACATGTTACACCCACCCCATTGTTCTACCTCAAACATTTGCGACTTTATCGTCCAAATAAAAGAGAAGTCTGCCACGACAGCAGACTTCTCTTTTATTCACTTGGCGGTAACATAGTTAGTGCCACACGCCCTTTTTTCATATCGACACTATCAACCCATACGTTCACAACGTCCCCTACTGAAACGATGTCTAAAGGATGCTTAACAAATTTTTTGCTTAGTTTTGAGATATGAACGAGGCCATCTTGTTTAACCCCAATATCTACAAAGGCACCGAAATCAACCACATTTCGAACCGTACCCTGCAATTCCATTCCCGGCTTTAAATCCTCTAACTTAAGTACATCCTTTTTTAGCAATGGTGCCGGGAGATCGTCCCGCGGGTCTCTCCCTGGTCTAACAAGGGCGTCGATGATGTCCTTCAATGTAAGCTCACCAATCCCCAATTCCTCTACTGTTTTCTGAATATCTAATTTTTCTAGCTTGTCCTTTAGCTCCGATGACCCAAGACTAGTCGTTTTAAAACCTAAACTACTTAACAACTGCTTTACTTCTCCATAACTCTCAGGATGGATAGCAGTTCGGTCGAGTGGCTCCTTGCCATCCATAACACGGAGGAATCCAATGGCCTGTTCATAGGTTTTCGCTCCGAGACGGGGGATTTTCTTTAACTGCGTTCTGCTTGAAAACTTTCCCTCTTCTTCCCGTTTTTTTACGATATTATTGGCAACCGTTTTCGATAATCCCGACACATACTGAAGCAGGGATGAAGAGGCTGTATTTACATTAACCCCTACATGGTTAACCGCTGTTTCAACCACAAAGGTCAATGACTCGGATAACTTCTTTTGGCTAACATCATGTTGATACTGACCAACTCCGACTGACTGAGGATCGATTTTCACTAACTCCGCAAGCGGGTCCTGAAGTCGTCGTGCAATAGACACGGCACTTCTTTCTTCAACTTGTAAATCAGGGAATTCTTCACGCGCTAGGTCCGATGCAGAATAAACACTAGCTCCCGCTTCATTTACAATAAGATAGAATATTTCTCTATCGAATTCTTTGAGGATATCGGAAACGAACTGTTCCGTTTCTCGTGATGCTGTACCATTTCCAATTGCCACCATCTCCACTTGGAAATCATTAAGAATTTGTATAAATTTGCGCTTCGCTTCATCTACTCTTGACGCGGAAAGGTGAGGATAGATTACATCAATCTTTAACACCTTGCCTGTCTCATCCACTAATGCCAATTTACACCCTGTACGATAAGCTGGATCTACCCCCAGAACCATCTTCCCTTTTAACGGCGGTTGAAGCAATAGCTTACGAAGGTTCTCCGAAAAAATATGAATGGCCTGTTCCTCAGCCTTTTCTGTCAGCTCATTTCTTATCTCTCTTTCAATTGAAGGCTGCACTAATCGTTTATATGCATCACTTATGGCTTCCTCTACTGTAGGAACCGTAAAGGATTTTGGGTTATGGATCCACTTGCGCTTTAGATAGTTGATTACAGAGTCTGTTTCCACCTTAATTGCGACACGAAGAATCCCTTCCTTTTCACCACGGTTCAAGGCAAGAATACGATGCGGAACAATTTTACTAATCGGCTCTGCATATTCATAGTACATTTCATAAACATTTTTTTCGTCTTTCTCTTTGTCTTTCACCTCAGATTCAACCATACCACGCTTAGATGTCTCGGTACGAATCCATTTACGACTGCCCGCATCATCAGAGATCATTTCAGCAAGAATGTCTTGGGCACCTGAAATGGCCTCCTCAATAGTAGTAACACCCTTTTCTTCAGAGAGGTAGTTACTAGCCTCTACTTCAAGGCTACCTTGTATAGGAAATGTTACTATCCATTCCGTTAGAGGCTCCAAGCCCTTTTCTTTCGCTACAGTCGCTTTCGTCCTCCTCTTCTGCTTATACGGACGGTATAAGTCCTCCACTTCTTGTAGCTTAACTGATTTTTCAATTCCTGCTTTTAACTCGGGTGTTAATTTGCCCTGCTCGTCAATTAATCTTATAACTTCTTCTTTACGCTGTTCTAAGTTTTGTATGTATTGCCATCTTTCAATGACATCTCGTATTTGAACTTCATCTAACGCCCCTGTCTGTTCCTTACGATACCGCGCAATGAACGGGACCGTATTGCCCTCATTGATCATAGATATGACATTTTTTACTTGCTTTGTATTAAGAGATTGTTCATTTGCAATTAGCTTTATATATTGCTCTTGTTTATCTATTGTTTCATTCAAAAGTGACCATCCTCCAGTACTAGTATAAGACTTCCTCAATCAGCCTTATTCGACCCTTACTCCCTATATAGTTTACCAAAGATCAGTTAAGGAATGTCAACAACCCATGACTGAAGTCGCGTGGGTTCTTGCCAAATAATGAAATAGAAAAGCTGAAGTACAATTAGCGCAATACTTTAGCAATCCTCAGACTGGATAATTCATCGAAATTCTAATGATAAAAAAAAAGCCTACTAATTCAGCAAGCTTCCTAGAATAAATGTCGCATCATCAATTCCATCAACATGGTTTCGTTTTATTTCACCTGCAATCGCTTTGGTAGAACGATATCCTCCCAACAAAGACTTTGCGCCGTGAATATCATAGCCATCAGAATAGATCAGGAACTTTGATTCCGGCTCATAAGCAAAGCACTGTGTATGAAATGCTTGGGGTTTCCCTGATAGATAGCCGCTAACCGGCAAAGGGTAGGTGAGTTTGCCTTGAGGGGAATATAAATAGAAGCGAATATTCCCCACACCGCTATAGACAAACTCTTTTCTCTCAAAAAAGACTTTTAGGATAGATACGGCCGCTCCTCTTTTTTGATATAAAACCTTATTACACCGGGACATAAGGCTATCCAAATTTTCATGATGGTATTCTTCAACCACTGAAACAACGGCAGAGGAAGCCTCATGTGCATACTTCCCACTTCCTAACCCATCTGCCATTACGCAGATAAAGTATTCGTCCGTGGCTTTATAAAAATAACTATCTCCACATTCTGTATTTCCAGCCTTTGTCGTCTGGTGGACAAACAACTCAAGTTTATTGCCAACATTTTCAATCATGTAGGACACTCCGGGTTATTATTCTCAGCATTAATTGCCTCTTGAAGCTTCTTTATTGCCCGCCGTTGTATACGCGACACATGCATTTGTGATATTCCAAGCTTATCACCAGCTTCTTTTTGACTCATATTTTCTAGATAAGTATATTGAATGACTTGTTTTTCCCGGTCCGATAATACATGGAGAACCTTTTCAAGCACTAGCCGCTGGTTAATCTTTTCATAGCCAACATCAATATTCCCGACAATATCTAATAGTGTTACTGTCCCACCATCAGAGTCTGCTTCAATCGAGTGATCAACGGAAAGTGCCTGATAACTCTTCCCCATTTCCATAGCCTCCAAAACCTCTTCTTCGGAAACTCCCAAGGCTTTTGCTATTTCGTCCACTTTTGGAGATCGTTGCAACTCCGTTGTTAAACGCTCTACTGTCACTTTAATTTTAGGTCCAAGCTCTTTAATCCTTCGAGGAACATGAACGTCCCATGTTTTATCTCTCAGGAAACGTTTGATTTCACCAATAATGGTTGGAACTGCAAAAGCTTCAAAGCTTTTTCCAAATGATTCATCATATCTCCGGATTGCCCCGAGAAGACCAATCATTCCCACTTGGTAAATATCTTCGTGAAATGAACGCCCCTTAGAATATTTTTTAGCAATGGCTTCTACCAACGCTTTATACTGGATGACTAATTCGTTTAGGGCACTCTCATCTTCATTTTTTTGATATGAATGAATTAACTCATTCACATCAGACTTAGGATTATGATTAGGTTGAGATTGTTTTTGCATCAGTCTCCACCCGCTCTCCTTCTCGGTACTTGGTCATGAAGACCGTGACACCCTCTTTATGATGAATTCTCACTTCATCCATCAAAGTTTCGATTAGGTAGAGCCCCAAGCCTCCTTCTCGAAGGAATTCAACGGATTCATTTTGATCATAGGGACCAATACTTTTACGAGCTGAGTGAAAATCAAAGCTTTGACCACTATCTGCTACCATGACCTCAAGACGGTCCTTATAGAGGCCAAAGCCAATCACAACCTCGCCTTTTTCATTTTTTTTATAAGCATGTTGTACAGCATTTGTACATGCTTCACTTGTTGCAATTTTTAAATCTTCTATTTCATCATAGGAAAAGCCCATTCGACTAGCGATACCAGACAAGGTCAGCCTAATGACACCCACAAATTCCGGTTTTGCAGGGATTTTCATTTCGACATAGTCATAAGGCCTATTCATTTTACTTCACCCTCTACTTGGCTGTTCACATCAATAATATCGGAAAGTCCAGTAATCTCGAAGAGTCTTTGTAGACGCCCAGAAAGTCCGTTAATTTTAAATTGACCGTTATTCGCTTTAACGTTTTTAAAAACGCCAACAAATACTCCAAGTCCTGTACTATCCATATAAGAAACACCAGATAAGTTTATAACCATGTTCACTCCAACCTTTTCTGAGAGCGGAAATAACCGATCACGTAACTGAGGAGCAGTGTATGCGTCAATCTCACCTTCTACAGATATCTCCAGTAAAATATCGGTCTCTTTAATATTTATGGTTAAATTCATATTAGACCCACCTTTTTACATTCATGCTGTTAATCATTACCCCTTCAAATTAGGCATTAAACCTTCCTTTTTAGGATAATTAGGGTAAAATCATCCCGCAGTTGAAAATGTTGAAGTTTTTCTAAGTCCTTAAATACCTTATTCACAATGTCTTGAGCACTTAAATGAATGTATTTGTTAATATAGTCAATTAATATTCCTCTCTCAACAAATCCCTCATCTGTTCTGCACTCTGTGACACCATCAGATAAAAGGATAATCATATCACCAGGATGAACCTCTTTTTGATAATTGCTATATTTCGTTCTTTTTTCAACTCCTAGAAGGAGTCCTTTTGCACTCAGTTCGGTATATTCCTTCTTAGCTGCATTATAGTAAAAACCTGGCTCGTGTCCTGCGGACGCATAGGATAATAGGTTGTTTTCTGGATTAAACATTCCGTAAAACATCGTGATAAACATACTTGGATCAACATTTTGCTCCACAATTCTATTGAGATTTTCAAGGATACTTCCTGGCCCCATTCTGTTCTCAGGCAAACTATCCATCGCATACTTTATCATTGACATACATAAAGCAGCAGGAATTCCCTTCCCAATGACATCTGCAATTGCCACACTTATACAGTTATTCTCATCCTGAACAAAATGAAAGTAGTCTCCATTCATATGTTTTGCCGGAACACTGATTGCTCCGATATCGAGCCCATCGACTTCTGGAATTTTTGTCCCGAGCAACGTCTGTTGGACATTGGCGGCGATTTCCATCTCCGATCTAAGTTCTTCTTGTTTATGGCGAAGACTCTGGTGCTCCCGATAAGCTAAACCATAACCAATCATCACTTCAAGAAGGATATCAAATGAATTTAACACAGTCTTTGGAAGATCAGGCTGCATCTGCATGAGCAGACTTTTGTGGAGACTGACAATTTCTTCAGGGGAGATTTTATGCTCAATCGATTTCCGACTAAACTTTTGACCTGCATAGAGGGCCTGCTCCGACTGATCCATTATATAGTTTTCAAGAAGCTCTCGATACTTTGGTTCCATTACTTCTCGAAAATCCATGAAACCCCCTCCTAACGAAGCCACTTCGTTGCTTTTATCTTTGTTCCATCTCCAGGAATAGACTCAATTTCAAATTGGTCCATCAATCGTTTGACTCCAGGCAATCCTGCCCCAAGCCCACCTGATGTTGAGTAGCCATCTTCCATAACCTGGCGTATATCACTAATCCCAGGACCACTATCAATCGCACTGATTTTCACACCGGGTTTTCCCCCATCATATAATTTGTCAATGCAGATTTGTCCTTTCCCTGCGTATAAGTAAATATTTCTAGCTAATTCACTAATTGCGGTTGTGATTCTTGCTTGGTCAACTGTTCCAAACCCAAGCTCTTTCGCAACATTGCGCCCCAGCTGCCTTGCAGCCACAATGTCCCATTCATTAATGATTGTCACACAGGATTGGATGCTCATTCATTACTCCCCCAATTCCTGTTGTAATTTCTCCAACCCTTTTTCTAAATCAATAGCCGTTAGGACATTATTAAGCCCAATACCCAGCTCAATTAGCGTGATAGCAACCGCAGGCTGAATCCCTGTAATAACCACCTTGGCTCCCATCAGGTTGGACATATCAATTACATCACCTAGTACCTTTGCAATAAAGGAATCAATAAAATCAATAGAGGTTAGGTCAATCACAACCCCGCTAACACTTGTTTCGTGGATTTTTTGGAGAAGGTCTTCTTGAAATTGAAGGGCGGTTTGATCATCTAATTCCCACTGGATTGATACCAAGAGACAGTTGTATAATTTTAGAATGGGTATTCTCACTTTACACCCTCCACACTAACTATTTTGCGATTCGTTAATTCTAGTGCCGCTTCAATCCCTTTTTGGAGAGAATTTTTGGTTGTAAACTGCGTTAAATCAATCCCTAGGCTTACAATTGTTTGGGCAATTTCTGGGCGAATGCCGCAAAGCATACATTTCGCACCAACTAACCTCACAGCTTCTGCTGCTTGAATGATATGGTGAGCAACCATTGTATCAACTACAGGAACACCTGTTATATCAATTAAAACAACCTCAGAGCGATGCTTAACAGCTCCTTTTAATAGGTTCTCCATAATTTGTTTAGCTCGTTCTGTATCAATCGTGCCTACTAAGGGCATAACGGTAATTCTTTCAAACACTGGAATTAGAGGAGCAGATAGTTCCTGAAGAGCAATCTTCTGCAGTGAAACAGTCTTTTCCCATGTAGTAGCATAAATCCCAATGATTTCGATATTCAAGGACGTCATCCATTCATCAAATTCACGGAAAAGACTCCTTTGGTTTTCAATCGTCATCACACCACTTTGTTCCATCCGTTTAAATACAATTACTCCAAATGTATGCAACCCACTCGATACAAATGTTAATGGCCAGCCAAGGCGAACAACTTTTTCTGCAAATTCCTTTAATCTTGAATGATAATCGCCTTTAGACCCCTTTAAATTTGTAATAATTAAATCGACAAATTCACGGCTTGTACTGTTAAATACTTGGTCGGAAATAACATTAACGACTCTGTCGTCATTTTCATCTTTTGTTGTTTTAATCCATTCATCAAGAATATCTAATTTATGGGCCTCGATAAATTCAAAAATCAACTTATTCATTCCTCATCCCCCCACAGATGCTTACAAGTTTTTCTTTTACCCGGATTTCTATTAACTTAAACAAATAAATTGCTAAACAATTGAAAATTATCGTTATTATATACCAATTTAAAGGTATCTAGGGGGAACGTCAAATATTATTTCTATTAAAACGGTCGCACCAATCATCCCACTTTAAAATTTTCCAAATAAAAAAACGCCCCTGATAAGAGCGTTTTTAATGAATATATTAGAATTCGATAAGGCCTAAACTTACCTGAAGCGCTTCATCCACTTTCTCCATCATTTCATCATCGAGATGGGTAATCTTATCGGTTAAGCGTTGTTTGTCAATTGTACGAATCTGTTCTAATAATAGGACCGAATCTCGTTCAAAGCCGTAACGTTTCGCATCAATTTCAACATGCGTCGGCAGCTTCGCTTTTTGGATTTGAGCGGTTATGGCTGCAACTATTACTGTGGGACTAAACCGATTCCCGATGTCGTTTTGAATGACAAGTACAGGGCGGACGCCGCCTTGCTCTGAACCAACAACTGGGGATAGGTCCGCAAAATATACGTCACCACGTTTTACAATCAACGGATTATCCTCCGCTTACTAAACGTTCGACAGTGTGCTCTGCCTCGTACTCTGCCTGAAATGCTTCAGATGCAATCGTTAGGTTGATCTTGGCCATTTCCATATACCCACGTCTCATGGATTCACGAATTTGTCTCTTTTTCCTGTCGCGCAGGTACATTTTTGTTGCTTGGTAAATGAATTCACTTCGGTTTACGTTTTCCTGTTTTGCAAAGCCATCTAGTTCCATTAATAGGTTTTGCGGTAACCTTACCAGGATTTCAGTTGTTGCGCTGGATTCAGACACAAACATACACCTCCACCATCATCACTACATACCGTTTCACGTTTTGTTATTTTTCTTTACCATTTCTAATATTAACATTAATTCAGCCAGATGCAAAGATGCATTGGCAATTCTATTGTATTATCCGCCAAGAAAAGATTATTTTATGCATAGATTCCTTCATTTGTTATTTTTTAGGGAAGCTCTTTTCTCAAACTTTGTTGCCTACGGAAAATAATGTGATTGATGGGCTTATGTTTCATTACAAATAGCTTAATTTGCGAGAAAAGAGCTTAGAAATTTAATTTAACGCACAAAATTACCTTTCCTGCATTAAAATCGGCATTAGGATTTTAACAACAATTTTCACAAAAACAACCTTTAGGGAAGCAACGGATTCTTCATATCGATGATTTTTTCATCTCTTTTGTACAACCTTGGCACTCTTGAAGCAATCAGGCATGGAACTTCATAATTAATGGTCTCTAATTTACTGGCAATTTCATCAATTGGAACAATTGACCCCTGCTGTTCCCCTATTAAGGTTACCACTGTCCCTACAGGTACTTGGTAAGGAAGCTTGACCATACATTGGTCCATACAGATACGACCAACAATGGGAGAGCGAACCCCATTAACCAACACTTCTTGGCCCTGCAGTTTTCTTATCCAACCATCAGCATAACCTACCGGAATGGTCCCAATCCACTCCTCTTCAGTGGTTTCATAGGTACCACCGTAACTAATTTTCTCACCCTTGTTTACCCTTTTCACTTGAGTAAGCTTTGAATGCAGGGAAAACGCTTCTTTTAATGGAATCGGCAACTCGGGTTTTATTTCTGGCGAAGGCGAAAGTCCATACATGACGATTCCTAATCTGATTGCGTTAAAGTTTGCCTCTCCATAGCGAAGCGCAGCAGCACTGTTGCTACTGTGAATACAGGCTGGGCGCGAGCGCAGGCTAGCAACCATCGCCTCAAACCGAACCAGCTGTTCATGAAAGTAGGAATCTTCCAATTCATCCGCTGTTGCAAAGTGCGTGAAGATGCCATCAAACATCAATCGCGGATCCGACTCAATCATCATTTCAATCTTTGATAATTCTTCTATACTTCTAACTCCTATACGCCCCATTCCTGTATCCACTTTAACATGCAAGAACAAGGTTTCATTTGAATCTAGATGTTCTTTCGCCTTTTCAATCCATTCTGGTTCAAAAACAGTGAGCGTCAAGTTTTCAGCCGTAGCGATGTTCACATCCTCCGGCCGAGTTGCTCCAAGCACAAGAATTGGAGCGGAAATTCCTTTCCCTCTAAGGGAGAGCGCTTCATCCATAAAAGCTACAGCGAGCATTGAAGCTCCAGCATCAAGGGCCGCTTTGGCTATCTGGTAATCACCATGCCCGTAGGCATTTGCTTTGACCACGCCGATTATGGCTACACCTTGGGGAAGCCTTGCCCTAACTGCGGAAACATTTGCTGCGATACAATCGAGGTTTACCTCCACCCATGTATCTCGGTAAAAAAAAGCCTGTTCATTCACGTAAATACACTTCCTTATAATACGTCCCATTGCTTATCTGTAATATTATCGAACCAGGAAGTAGGAAATGTCAAATGCATACTACAACATTTTGTCCAAAGAGAAAGTTTTTAGCAGTGAATCCCTAAACAAATTCATTATGATCCTTCATTTCTCCTACCGACATCATTTATTCTAAGAAGCTACTCTATATAATGAGAAAAGCGCTAGGGCGCTGGAGCTGGACAATTCTCAATGTCAAAACTTATATACTTTCTTATCTTTTCAAGAAAAAACAGGCCCATTATATGAGCCTGTTATTAGGTCGATTATTTAATCACATCACCCTGAACCGATTTCGCAACCATTACCATTTCCTCAGGTGTTAAATCGGAGGATGCTAGCATATACTCCACACCTAAGTGTGTCCAGCGAATGGTATTATCTGACTGCGCCCCAATTGTAAACCCTAGGTCAACTGGATTTCCATCCATCGAAACTGGGTGAGCACCATCATTCATTACGTCCGCCTTTTCTTGAACTAGTGTATAGGACTTTTCCCCATCATAGGTTAAGACAATTCGCTTGCCATTTTCAGTATTCATCTCCCGCTCATCGGACAACTTCACGCCTGGTATTTCAGCTAGAGGATATTTCACTGTAAACTGGTTATCTTCCCCGCCCGCCATAACCGGCACTTCTAATTGGGAAGCCGTCATATTTTTCTTCATATCGAAAGCATCGTCATCAAAGCTTGCCCCGAATTCCACATCGGAGAATTCAACTGTAACAAGAGCATTGCGGTCAGTATCCATGACTTTTACACTTGCTGGGGTCAAATCTTTCTTATTCAATTTAATTTCCTGAATTGGCAGCATCTGATTGTTTTGATAGCGAGTTTTTGTTTCAAAGACATAATGTTTTTCTGTCTCCGTATACTTTGCTTCTTTATCCTCAAGAATGTCATTTACTAAGGATTCATATAAGTAAGCCTGACTGCTATTTTGCGGCCAACTGCTTTGGAAGCGGAAGCTCTTATTCAACGCCGGAGTTAAGACAAACACTCCCTCATCATTACGCAGGATCATCTGACTTTGATCCTTCTCGGCATTTTTCAAGTTTACCCGATAATAGGATGGGTCTTTATGCCAAATTTCAACCTCATACACCTGTGGATCTGTCCCCATTTGGAGGGTCATTTTTGCATTCGCCTTGTAACTCTTCAACTCAGATAAGTTCTTATCAAGGTCCTTAACCACTGTTTCCTGTGATTTAGCACCACATGCAGCCAAAACGAATATAACCATCACCCCAGCGAGAAACAGCCAAAACTTTTTCTTCATTCCTTCAACCCCTTTTTAGTCTAATTTCAACGTGGAAAGGGAAAGAAAAGACAGTCTACAGCCATATTCCCGCCGCCTGGTCTTGTCTCCCCTGTTGCACTATGAATATATGAGACAACCTAAGGGTTTATGACCAAGCTTTCTGAAAGCCTGTTTTATTTTTTTTCAAGGCTCTTTTCTCAAACCTTGCTGCTCTTGGATACAAAATAGGATGGATGAAGCTTTATTTCACTGCAAAATAGCTTCTTAATTATGAGAAAAGAGCTTGCAAACCTACTATAACGTACAAAATAGCTTACCTTACGTTAAAATCGGCTTTAGGATTTTAACAACAATCTTTACGAAATCAGCCTTTTTCAAGGCTCTTTTCTTAAACGTTGTTGCTAACTGATATAAAAATCGAATGATATAAGCTTTATTTCACTCCAAAATAGCTGCTATTCTCTGAGAAAAGAGCTTTCAAACTTACTATAACGTACCAAAAAGAGTATGCTACGTTAAAATCGGCTTTAGGATTTTAACATCCATGTTTACGAAATCAGCCTTTTTCAATGATTACTTGAGCAGCAGCGTAATCACGGCTATGGGTGATGGAAAGATGAACTCCGTCTGAAAGTGGTTTTACAATGAACGGCTTTCCTTTTTGGTCTGTTTGGATTTCAATATCTAGGAACGATAATTCCCTACCAATCCCTGTACCATTTGCTTTCGCAAAAGCCTCCTTCGCTGCAAAGCGACCGGCTAGGTACTCAATCTTCCTTCTATTATTTAATTTTATAAAAACATCTTTTTCATACTCAGTTAAAACTCGTTCCGGAAATCGCGTTTGTTTTTCAAGTAATGCTGCAATCCGGCTAAGTTCAACAATATCCAGGCCAATTCCTGCAATCATATCTTCAGCCACCTTCTAATAAATTATTGATAAAGTCACTAGCATGGTACATGAGTGCTAGTCACTGGAGTAGACAATAAACCAAGCCACAACTTATACTTTTAACTATAGGTTAATCTAAACAAAATAGTTGTTTTTTTAATTCGCCCAAGAATTTTCTTACGAAGGAAGTTAATAGGAGGTATTATATGTTCGTCCGAACCGAGAGTTTTCGAGAATTTATTCGTTTCTATCCACTCATAACCTTGATTCTATTTATTCATCTGCTGGTATACCTCGCCACGACACTACCACTGTTGCCAAGCAGAGAAATTTTCACTTTATTAGCCGGAGTTAATTTATACATTTTACAAGGAGAAATCTGGAGGATTTTCACTCCCATCTTTGTCCATTCTGGCTTCACACATCTACTTTTCAATAGTTTTTCCTTAGTTCTTTTCGGTCCTGCATTAGAGAGAATACTGGGCAAAGCTAAATTCCTATTGGTCTATTTATTGACAGGAATTGCCGCTAATGTAGCCACTCTTATCCTTGAGCCACCTACTTATACCCACGTGGGGTCAAGTGGCGCAATTTTTGGCTTATTTGGTTTTTACCTTGCGATTAGTATGTTTAGAAAAGAGTTACTTTCAAAAGAGAATTCGCAAATTATTGTAACCATCGCTGTTATTGGCGTCATCATGACATTTGTCCAATCAAACATCAATATCACCGCCCACATTTTTGGCTTAATCGCCGGTTTCTTAACAGGAAGAGTGTTCTTTCTAAAACGATAGCGAAAGCTATCAGTTAAGCCCACTTTACCTTGTTTAAAAAGCGCCGAAATCGGCGCTTTTTTGGTCGTATTTTTAATGGTGCACATCTCGAGAAAACCAATGATAAATAACTTCCACATCTTTATCTTCTAGATCATTTACACAGCCTCCCGAACCACTATGCCCGGATTTCACCACAGCTTCAATGGTAGCAAGCCTTTTTTTATTTTGAAAGAAGCTTTTGCGCGCTGTTAATGATTGAACCTTTTCTCTTCTCATAAGGACTGTACTTTTCACAAGCGTTCGATACCTTAAAGTTAGAGAGTCCTTTTCTAATGCCCATCCTGCATCCTTAAACTTTAATGCTGACCAGATGACTGAGGGCAGGATTAATAAAGATGATGCATAACCCCATGGCCTAAAAAGGTAACTAACAACGATTACTATAGGAATAACTAGCACGACACCCTTTATTAGATAACGGCTAAAAGCCCGACTAGGAAGTTTATTTAGCTGTGTTCTAAACGGATAACCCTCTAAAAACGGCTCAAGGGTTTTCGCAATTTGCTGTTTTTTTATAAGGGGAAGTACAAGCACTTTTGAGCCTTCTTCATTTAACGCTGAACCACCAGCACTTTCTACATAAACAGAGGCCATGCCCAGTGGCTGTCTCAGTATGTTCTCACTTATACGAATAGCCTGAATTCGTTTCAATGGGATGGTAATTTGCCGCTTTTCTAGTAATCCTCTTGTAATGATGAGATCTTGGTCCACTTTTTTTAGCGTGAAATTCGCGTATTTAAGCATAGTCATAATAACAGAAATCACCCAAGCCACTAAAAACCCAAGAAAAACTACAATACTAATGAAAAAGATTCCATTTGCGATGAAATGTTCTACTTCATTATAGAGCTTTTCATAAGGAATGATTTCCTCAAACTGAAAAAAGAAGGCAATAACAGCGGAAATCACTACGCCAACACCACCGGATGTTGAAGCAAGCAGAAGCAAGTCTCCAGGTGATAATTTATAGATTATTGATTCTCGAATAGGCACCTCTTCTTCCGAAGATTCATTCCCCAACTGGGAATTCTTCACCGATACCAAGAGTTCATGGATATGGTTTGCCTCTTCTTTTCGTATTGCCGTTAAAACAGCTTCCGCATCCTCAGTTCTTGCCCCACCCGCTGTTTCCACCTTTACTTTTACGAGTCCAAACGGGCGTTGTAGGATCCCTTCTGATACATCTATACTTTGAATTCGCTCAAATGGAATGTACCTTTTTTTGCGGACAAAGAGTCCATGTTCAATCCTTAACTCCCCTTCTTCTACTCGATAGGTAAATCGATACCACGATAAAAACCCTGACAATAGGACAAGTCCAAGACCCCCACCAACAGCAATGAAGTAAAAAAGGCCTTCATTGCCTCTGCCTCCAAAAATCGTGATGAATAAAATCGGGACAATTAATTCCTTTAACTGTCGGAGCATATTAATAATTGCTGCAATCGGATGTAATCTTTTCGGGTCAGACATCTTCATCCGCCACCCTTGCCAATCGTGATATCGATTGCCGCAATTCTTCTGCCTCTTCCATGTCAAGAGCAGGGATTTCATGAACCGTCGCAGCCGTTGAAATCATTACTGTTGAGAGCCGATATTTCCTTAATAACGGTCCCTGTTGTGTATCAACATGCTGGACCCTTACCATCGGAATAAGCGTTCTTTTAATAATAAATACACCGCGCTCAAGCTCAATTTCCTGCTCTCTTACTTCATAACGCCAACGTTTCCACCTTAGCTTCGGAATAAAAAAAATGTTTAAATAGCTATAAATTAGAACGAGGACAATCACACCAGCAATAATCCAGATTGGCCAGTCGAAAAGAACGCCAAGCGTGACGATTCCACCGCCTACTACCCCACTAAACAAAGACGAAATGGCGCCAGAAATTCTCCACACCACCAACGCCCGTTCTGAAATTCTTGTTTGCGGCTCAGGCACCATAAACACATTCCTCCAGATCTCCCATTTTTATGTACTTATTAGTATACATGTATTTTCGGTAATGGGGAAAAATCGAATCCATTTAGTTGGAATAGAGAGGGTATTCCTGTAAATCATTAAAGTTATCTTTTATTTTCACGTTTATCGGTTCTATCTACAAATTTCAACGTTCTATCTACACGAATCAGTCCGCTATCTACACAATTCCAGCTTCTATCTACGTAAATTACCCGGCTATCTACAAACCCTACCTTTCACGAAGACGCAATTTCAGCATCGAACTACAATCTAAACCACAGCACTCCTACTTAAATCTGTACCTGAAAACTGGCTTGATCAATCATCTCTATTCCGTCCCTGCCTTTAAGGTCTTCAACCAATTTGAACAGGGCCTCATCCTTTCGTTTTGCTTCAATCATACAGTGTATCTCAGGGACACTGCCCTGTACTTTTTGCAAAAAGGTCATAAACATATCGGGATCAATATGGTCAGCATGGGCGCGAAAGTCCTTTTCAGACCGCGGGCTTGATATGTGCATTTTTATGGGGAGTGAGGAGTGGCTCCATGTTCCAACCACGCGCTCCCAATTTGTTTCCCAATCATCTTCATTTTCAAAATTGGCAAGGTGGTGATGATAATCAAACACAAGTGGAATCCCCAGCTTTTCACAAAGATACAACGTATCATTGATGGTAAAAGTGGTATCATCATTCTCTAACATGATTAAATCCTGAAGATGGTAAGGGAGCAGCCCCCAGTTGTGGATGAATTGTTCAAGGGCCTTCTCTTTATCATCATACGCACCACCAACATGAAGAACACAGCGATGCTGAGGTTTGATCTCCATTCCCTTTAAAAGGGCTTCATGCATGGCAAGTGTTTTTATAGAATTATTTAAAGTGTCTTTACTTGTTGTATTTAAAAGAACAAAATGATCAGGGTGAAAATCGATTCTCATGGAATTCATCCTTATGTACTCTGCTAAGGACTTTAAGGGCGCTTTTAAAGCTTTCATATACTTCCAGTCCGTTAGTTCTGGGTGATTTGCTAGCGGAATTAACCGTGAACTCAAGCGAAAGAATGAAATATCATTTACTGTATTATGCTTAAGCAAACGCAAACAGTTCTCAAGGTTGGATATCGCAATTCGTTCAAGCCTCCTGATAGCGGCATCTCGATCTTTAATGCTCTGGAATTGTTTAAAGGTCATGGTTTGTGAAGGTGAACAGTTTTGAAGTTCAACACTCATCGCAACATAACCAAGTCTCACGATTGTCATACTATGTCTCCCCTCTGAAGGATTTATAGGCTATGGACCTTAATCTTTTATTTCGTAGTATGCCTTCAATAAAACAAAATCATAAAAAAAGCCAAAAAAAAGAGAGCATGTCGAATGCTCTCTTCTTTTACTTATTATCTTGACGAGCGAGAAGGCTTACCACCTGTTCTTTTCGTCGCTGTCCGCGGTTTGTAGTTCTTGTTGCGGTTGTAATCCGAACTTCTTCTACGATCTTGCGGCTTTTTATCTCTTCCGCCACGGTTAGGTAACGGTTTTTCTTCTGTTAGTTTTACTGGTGTTGTATCAGGCTCTTTTGTCAACATCTTGAGTACTGATGCAACAACCGTAGTAGCATCATGATCACGGAGTAATTCTTCCGCAGTTTGACGGTAATATTGCAGATTATTGGACTCGATTGTCTGAACAATCTTATCTAGAACCGCTTTTTGTTGTCCTTCTAGCGCTTGGTCAAGTGTTGGGGCTTGCATACGTTCCATGCGCTTCTTTGTTGTTCTTTCAACAACTGACAGATAAGATTTTTCCCTTTGTGTTACAAATGTCAATGCCATACCCTGCTTACCAGCGCGGCCAGTTCGGCCAATACGGTGAACATAGCTTTCTGGATCTTGTGGAATGTCAAAGTTATAAACATGTGTAACGCCAGAAATATCTAATCCACGTGCTGCAACGTCCGTTGCTACAAGAACATCGATTGAACCTTCTTTAAACTTACGAAGGACAGACATCCTTTTTGCTTGGGATAAATCTCCGTGGATTCCCTCTGCAGTATAGCCGCGAAGATTCAAGGCCTCAGCAAGCTCATCTACCCGGCGCTTTGTACGACCGAATACAATTGCAAGCTCTGGTGACTGGATATCGAGTAACCTTGTTAACACGTCAAACTTATTTTTTTCCTGAACTTCAACATAATATTGTTCAATTAATGGAACAGTCATTTCACGTGCTTTTACACGAATGACTTCAGGTTCTTTCATAAACTTTTCAGCAATTTTTTGGATTGGACCAGGCATTGTTGCTGAGAACAACAAAGTTTGTCGCTCTTCAGGAACACTCGCAAGGATGCTTTGGATATCTTCAATGAAGCCCATATTCAGCATTTCATCCGCTTCGTCTAAAATGACTGTATGGATATTCTCAAGATTAATGGTCTTACGATTAATATGGTCAAGTAATCGACCTGGAGTACCTACAATGATATGTGGTCCCTTTTTTAGAGCACGGATTTGGCGGTTAATATCCTGGCCGCCATAAATTGCAAGAACGCCAATACGTTTACCAGCACCAATTTTATAAAGCTCTTCAGAAACCTGTACAGCCAATTCACGAGTAGGGGCGATAATAATCCCTTGGATTTGGCGACGTTCCTTCTCAATCTTATCAATTAGAGGAACACCAAATGCCGCTGTTTTCCCCGTACCAGTTTGCGCTTGACCAATTAAGTCCTTATTTTGCAGACTCATTGGAATTGTTTCGGCCTGGATTGGTGTTGCTTCTTCAAAACCCATATTTTTTAGAGACTTTAGTGTGGCGGGACTTATGCCCAATTCTTCAAACAATGTCAAATTTGTTCATTCTCCTTTTTCTTGTTCAAATGATATATTTTTTAAGTGGCTGTTTAAGTTTATCTCAACTATTTGCCTTATCTGGTAAATTCGTACACCTAGGTGGAGGATTTGGTGTAGTTCACTGCGAGAGTCCAAATGAGGCTGGTCGCCAGAAGTATCGTTCAGCTAGGAGCAAAAATACTCTCCAAACGATTGAGCCTGTCATTTTACAGGATTTTCTTACGTAGACACTTGATGTTAATCTTACCACCTGATGGAAGTGAATGCAATCAATGCGTCCTTATATATTGACAAACTTAATCTTCGCTAGAACTATAAACCTATAGGCTAGTGCTACGGCTCCCCCAGCATCTAGTTGGGATTTGCGCAGTTATTTGTGTGTAAAACCTCTGTATATAACTGGAATAAACAGCCATAAAACCCATTATTCTTTATTTATTTTCTGATAAAAGCAAACCAACTGCAATTAAAAAGCATCCATTGCTTCTATAATTGTTCCCTATTCTCGTTCATTTCACACACGAAAATAAGCCTCTGCCAAATAAGGACAGAGACTTGGTTCTATTTCTTTTGTAAATGGGATACAACTTCTTCAAGCTTCATTCCACGTGAAGCTTTAATCAATACTAGCGTCGAATTGGGTTGTACTAACTGCTTTATTTTATTGGAAATAGATTCTTTGTCATCAAAGGAGAAAACTCTATTTTCTCCAAGTACTTTCTTAGCCCCTTCTGCCATAAAAGCACCCAGTTTTCCATATGTGAAAACATAGTCAATCTGATTCTCATCAAGGGTTGCACCAATTTGATAATGATACTTTTCTTCAAGAGGTCCAAGCTCTAACATATCGCCTAACACAAGGATTTTTCTTTCGTATCCTTCAAGATTTGAGATAAGATCTATTGCAGCCTTCATGGATGTAGGACTTGCATTGTAAGCGTCATTAATAATATTGATTCCATCCGCTCCTTCCACAAGCTCCATCCTCATATTTGTCAGTTTCAAGCTTGCGAAGCCTTCATTCATTTTCTCATAGGGAACTCCGAAGAACTCTGCAGCAAGCATCGAAGAAAGAGCATTTAAAACATTATGGGTTCCAAGGACCGGTAAGTGAAATGAAATGCTACTTCGGTTCGTCGTAAACGTATTCCCAGCTGATGTTTGCGTAATTTCCACCGGATAAAGATCATTCTGCGCTGACCTTCCAAAAGTTCGCAACTTCCCAGTTCCATCATAGGAATCTAAACGCTCTTGAAGCAATGGTTCATCACCGTGATAAACAATTAATCCCTCATTTTGAAGACCAAGAATAATTTCAAGCTTTGCGTCTGCAATGGCTTCCCTAGAGCCTAAGTCAAGTAGATGGGATTCACCGATATTTGTTATGATTACTGCATCTGGCTGAGCAAGTTTGGATAAAAATTCAATTTCCCCTCTACTACTCATTCCCATTTCTAAGATAGCAATTTCAGTTTCTGCTCTTAAACGCAAAATGGTTAATGGCAGTCCTATATGGTTATTGAAGTTTCCTTCTGTCTTTTGGACTTGGTATTTTTGACCTAAAAGGCTTGCGGCCATGTCCTTAGTAGTTGTTTTGCCATTACTTCCGGTTATGCCAAGAACCTTTATTGTTAATTGTTGGCGATAGTTTCTGGCAAGTTCTTGTAAAGCTATTAATGTGTCTTCCACAATCAAAATTGGGAGATGAACGGGAGGGTTCGGAACATCCTTTTGCCATAAAGCAGCTGCCGCTCCTCTATTAATCGCATCCTCAACAAATCGGTGACCATCGACGTTTTCCCCCTTAAATGGGATAAACAGGTTCCCAGCTTCAATGTTACGAGAATCAATCGTCACGCCTCGTACCGAGACATCTTTAATTGAAGATAACTCATCTTCATGTTTAATCATGGCTGCAATTTCAGCGAGTGATCTTTGAATCACAAAATCTTCCTCCTAAAATTTCTAATTTCAACATCATAAATGGAACACAGTTGAAGAATACCTCCTTCTTACCGTGTTCCCTCATGGTTAAAATGTATACTTAATCTTTTGTTTTTCCTCGTGGCGCTCTATCGCCAAATTTACGAGTCTTTCAATAAGCTGTGGATATTCGACACCAGTATGTTTCCACATGAGAGGGAACATGCTGAATGGAGTAAATCCTGGCATAGTATTGACTTCATTAATCAAAAATTCCCCTTTGGCTGTAAGGAAAAAGTCTGCTCTCACTAGACCTGAACAGTCTAAGGCTTTGTAAGCCTTCTCGGCTAATTCTTTAAGTTCTTCATACTGACTTTTAGATATATCAGCTGGAATAATTAACCCTGTATCTCCATCTTCATACTTTGCCTTATAATCATAGAAAGCTTTTTTCGGAACAATTTCCCCAGCAACCGAACATTCTGCCTCATCATTGCCAAGTACTCCAATTTCAATTTCTCTCGCTGTAACCCCTTGTTCGACAATAATTTTACGGTCAAATTGGAAGGCTTCTTTAAAGGCCTCCTCAAGTTCTGCGCGATTTGTACACTTTGAAATCCCTACACTTGAACCAAGATTTGCCGGCTTCACAAAGCAAGGGTAACCAAGCTTTGTTTCAACCTGCTGATAAGATGTTTCCTGTTGTTTCTCCCACTCACTACGAATGAATGAAACATAGTCAACTTGAGCCAGACCGGCCTGTGCAAAAATATTCTTCATTATCACTTTATCCATACCTGCTGCTGAAGCAAGTACACCATTACCTACATATGGGAGGTTTAGCAGTTCGAGCATTCCCTGGACGGTTCCATCCTCACCATTTGGTCCGTGCAATAATGGAAAGATAACATCCAGTCTCTCCTCTTCTGCATTTAATAGGGCTGGACTAAATCCAGGTGACCCTAAAGAATGGGCAGATGTTGAAAATTCTAATGCTCCCACGTTTTCTGCGGGGCTATTTAACTGTGGCCCCTTAATCCACTCTCCATCAACTGATATATAGATTGGGTGTATTTCAAATTTTTCATAATCAAGTGCTTTTGTTACAGCAAGTGCTGTCTGCATAGATACTTTATGTTCTGCTGATTTGCCACCGTAAAGCAAACCGATTTTAATCTTCATAAATCGAACCTCCAATTTATCAATCACTTTTTCTATTTTAACACTATCTCAAATAAGATAGGGATACATTCTTATTACATTTATCTATACCTATTTAAGTTATTCTTCCCTTTTATCGTATGACCCACCCAGCTTGATTCACAACCATGGTTTTAGAATATATACGGCATACCTACCATAGATTGATTTCTGCTCCAGGCACTTCGCTTTAAAAAGGTAAACAAAAAACGCTTAGGTCATTTACCTAAGCGTCTTCCTTGTTTACTTACATGACAGTTGTCTCGACTCTTTTCGAAACGAATGGAATCATTATGAAATTAGTAAAAATAGACGTTGCTTACTCCGCCGCTAAGCTCCATTCCTTCAGTTTCTTATCGAAGACGAGTCTCCCATCAGGAGGATTGTTTCCTGCTTCTATATACTCATCAAACATATCATCCATATTGGTAAAATCACCAATAACCCAGAGAGGAATATCCAAGCGGTTGCGATTTTGTTCGACCTTTTTTAGTGAGAATACTGCACCTTCCTTGAATACACTTGTTAAGGATTTTAGAACCTCTTTGCTAACAGGTGGATATTCCCGCTTTCTCCTAAAGCCAAGGAGATTTTTCTCCGTTCTAATTCCCGTAAGTTTTCCGGAGATTACCTGACTAAGCATTCGATAAAAATCATTCATATTCCGGTAATACACCTTGCTAAACCAACCATCATCATGTGACATGTATGCAAATCTATTTCCAAGTTGGTTATAAAATGGAAGCTTTAGGTGATGTTTAGTATGTCCTAGGTACAAAACCTCGGCAATTTCTTGAGCGGAGAGAACGTTAAGTCCTTCTATTTCTTCGAAGTCTAGCCAACAAAAATCCCCATATCCTGCAATATTTTCTCCCATAAGCTTTTCTAGACTATCTTCCGTAACATAATGAAGCAACGTATGAGTATTAAAATCTGCTTCCTCAAATTGATGCTTTAAAAGCAGAATGTAGTTAAGTGAATCAGACAAGGAGCGAGCAAATTCAAAGAACTCAATCCCGGATGATAAAACGTATTGATCCCTATCGTTTAAATGAATATATAAGAGTTCATGGTTATTCGGATGATTTCTCTTCAAAGTTATCCCCCTAGCCTTCCATCTAGCATTTTGAAGCTAATTTTTCCTTGGTCTCTTTCTTATGTTGACCCAATCTAATATTGTTAGCAGTTTGATAATCATAATTTCTGCCATAGAACATCGTGAATACTTTGAATACCTCATTTTTTTAGGTGTTATTATTACAAATAGTAGGAGCGCCCTTTGTCCATAAAAGGCGCTCTTTATTATCAAATTATGTATGCGTCAAACCTACGAAAAGTTATTTATAAAAAACATTACAAGAAAAATAATGAAGGCATAAAAGGTGAGATGCAAAAGAACCGTTGCAAAAAAGTCCTTCAATTTTTCAAGTGAAATAACATTGTTTCTTCTCACACGCGCTCTCATGAAATCCCCCTTAAGAAGTTTTATCCAGACCCACCAATATTTTCTTATTTATTATCATACCATATCCAATTGGGTTTGTATTAGAGCTAGATGTAAAAGAGCGAACATTTGCAAAAAAACTTAACAAGGAAGAAGAATAGTGATTCTGCATATAAAGAAAATTGTACATGAAGCCAAGGAAAATAATAATTCAGAAATGTAGTAACAAGTCCTTTTATAAATAAAGCTTCATTTGGTTATCAATCCAAATGAAGCTTTATTGTTAAATTATTCACCGTTCCCTAAGAGCGTTCTTGCTTTATACTGATCTTCTCTACCTGTTTCCGTATACAGCTTTCTTGCTGGAACAGCA
This sequence comes from Mesobacillus maritimus, assembly GCF_044803185.1. GTDB lineage: Bacteria > Bacillota > Bacilli > Bacillales > Cytobacillaceae > Mesobacillus_B > Mesobacillus_B maritimus_B. The sequence continues at coordinate 181,055 of NZ_CP085225.1, read as the reverse complement.
ATGGCCACCCCTTCGTTTTCCAGAATCCTCATAATATCAAAGTTAATCTCTTCTTTAATTCGTAGGAATTCTCCCCATACAGTTGTCTTCGTAAAAAAGTATAGAAAGATTTCGTAACCACTTTCGCTATATTTATCAAAGGTCGCGAAAATCGTTTCAGGATCAATATCCTCATGTTGATTGACTAAGTACTTTATTTGCTTAACAACATCTTCCAACTTTTCCCTCGGCGTATCATAAGCAATTCTTAAATTAAAGCTAATTTGTCGCTTCCCCATTTTGCTCCAGTTCGTAATATTTTCATTAGCCAAAGTTGAATTTGGGACGGTTACAAGTGCCTGGGCAAAGGTTCTCACTTTTGTGCTACGAAAACTGATATCCTCTACCGTTCCTTCGACACTTGGAGTCATAATCCAATCACCAATGGAGAAGGGTCTCTCTGTAATAATCACAACGCCTCCAACCAGGTTGCCAAGTGCATCTTTAGCTGCAAGCGAAATCGCAAGGCCACCTATTCCTAATCCCGCTACAAAGCCGCTGATATTGTAGCCAAACTCTTGAGCAATAATACTGAAACATATAGCGATGATAATAATTTTTAATGCTTTAGATAAAAATGGAATTAAAATCTCATCAATTTCCATGCTGTATTTACTATTAAACCTTTTAAAAAATACTGAGGAGGATGAAGATAAATTCACTAAGCCCCAACCTATCAAAAAGATTAGTGAGGACCTAATTAAGCTTAGAAAGAATGGATTCGATTCATTAAAATATGGAAGATACTCGGCTGAAAGATAAATACCCAATATTAGAAAAACCCATTGTAATGGTCTTTCGAAAGCTAACATCACTTGTGAAAAGAAGTCACTTGGTGCTTTCTTCACAGCCCAAAGCAAAAACTTAAATACATACCTTGAAAAGATTTTCCTAAAGATCATAAATAAAACAAAGATACCAATTGAAATGGCTATGTTTATTAATACTTCATATGAATACCATGTCCCCAAGAAGAACATCCCTCTAACCCCCTAAAAAATTTCCTATCCTATAATATCATACACACCTTGAAATTCGCCTGAAAAAGGCAGCACTAAAACAGGATTTACCATGTCCAAATAAATGTGTTTGTCAAAAATCGCTGATTTATTTCCCATGGTTTTATGCTACGCTAGGATTATCTTTTTAATTGAGGTGTGGAAATGGCAGATAGTAAAAAAAGATTAATCATTACAGTAGGGTTAATCACTAGTACTTTGTTTTTACAATTTTTTCAAATAAATACTTTCGGGGTTGAGCTTTTTTTTCCCTACTTGTTCTTTCCTTGTTTATTCCATCTATATTAGAATACCGTAAGATTAAAATTTTATCGGAAAAGAATCAACATCTATCTGCTCACAACCATGAACTACAAGTTGAAATGGATGAATTAACGAAAAACAATCTGTCTTTCCAAGAACGTTTATCAGAATATGAAACCGTCATTGAAGACCTTGACACTTTTGCTTTTACCTTCGATTTAACAAAAAACAAATGGTCTATCTTTCCCGATGCCAATAGTAAAGCAGCGCGGGATAATATTCATGAAGGATTGTACTTAATTGAAAAAAATGTCCACCCTAATGATAGGATGCATTTTACAAAGAAAACAAGTCAATGGCTCTCTGGACAGTTTGCGGCCTTTGAATACCGAACTTTACAGCCTAATGGAGAAGTGTATTGGAAAGAATTGCGTCCATATCCGATTATGGATTCTTTTGATGAGGTTGAAAGAATCTCAGGTATTATCATTGACATTTCTGATAGAAAGTTACAGGAAGAGAAGTTAGCTCAAATGGCCTTTTATGATAATTTAACCGAATTACCCAACCGGTTAATGCTAAAAAACCATTTAAAAAAGGTCTTGTCTCGTGCGAAACGGAAAGACCATGATTTTGCCATTATGTTTATAGACTTAGATGGGTTTAAAGATGTAAATGACACGCTTGGACACGATGTAGGAGATGCGCTCCTCAAAGATGTGGCGGTTCGCTTAACCTCTAGTGTTCGAGAGGAAGATCTTGTTTCCCGAATCGGAGGGGATGAGTTTATCATCGTATTTGAGGAAACAAGTAAGGAAGAACTAGAGGTTATCTCATCTCGAATTATTCAAAATATCGGAAACCCTTATTATATCTCTGAAAAGAAGGCCCATGTTACGCCAAGTATTGGCATCGCCTTATTCCCTGAGCATGGAGATGAGATAGACTCCTTAGTGGATCATGCGGACAAGGCCATGTATGCTGCGAAAAGCAATGGAAAGAGCAATTATCAATTTTACAGTCCTGAATTGATGTTTGAGCATTCCCAGAGAGAATCCTTAATTGTTAAGTTTAGAAAAATCTTTCAGAAATAAAAGGTGTTAGCTTGAATCAGTCAAGCTAACACCTTTTTTATATACTCTTTTCCATACAGCCTATCAACCGTTGTTCAATATCCACTGCCATCTCTTTCAATTCTTGATTCTCAATCATACTCATAAGAGCAGTTGGCTTGGGCATCCCAATTTTTGTTGAACCATCTTCTTTATAAACTACCATTTTACAAGGAAGGAAATACCCTACCAGCTTGTTCTCCTTTATTACCCGCTCAGCTTCCTTCGGATTGCAAACCTCTAGGACCAAAAATTCCTCATCTAAGTTAAAACCTTTTTCCTCTAGTTTCTCTTTGATGTTGAACGTCCATAGTACCCCAAAACCTTCTTCTTTTAAGTTTGTTTCTAAAGATTGAATAGCCTGATCCACTGACTTGTTCGTTTCTAATGTAAAATGAAATTCCAAGAAAACTCACCCTCTCTTTTGCTTTACTTCCTTACTATTTCCCATTCGTCATCATCCTATTGTGTCTAGTTATTGTGACAATTTAGTGAAAACATGGACAAAGTAACGTTTCAATAGAGTAAATGACCTTGCCTACATTATACCCCTAATGGTATAAACAAGTAAAGGGATATACCCTATAAGGTATTGGAGGGGGATGAAAATGAGTAGTGAAGTATCAAGAAGAGAGTTCCTGAAAAGATCGGGAGGAGCACTTACAGTAGGAACAGTGATTCTATCCGGAACGGATAAGGCCTTGGCAATCAGTAATCTAAGCGAAGAAAAGGGAACGATGATTGACTTAACAATCTGTGATGGCTGCTCTGCAAAAGATACTCCTGAATGTGTATTAGCTTGCCGGACAAAAAATGCTGACAAATTTCCTAAGGTAAATAAAAGTGAGTTAAAGCCTTATTGGCCTCAAAAGAATTTCGAAGATTGGTCTGACCAACAGGATAACACCAATCGTTTGACTCCATATAATTGGACATTCATCGATCATGTAACTGTTGAACATGAAGGAAAGGAAGAAGAAGTATTTGTTCCGAGAAGATGTATGCATTGTGAAAATCCAACTTGTGCAGGGCTTTGTCCGTTCTCAGCCATTAAAAAGGACAATAACGGTGCGGTTGTTATAAATGAAAATCAGTGTATGGGCGGTGCAAAGTGCCGTGATGTATGTCCTTGGGATATCCCACAAAGACAAGCTGGTGTCGGTATTTATATGAACTTAGCACCAGATTACTTAGGTGGAGGAGTAATGTTTAAATGTGATTTCTGTGCAGACCTTCTTGCAGAGGGGAAACAACCTGCCTGCGTAACTGCTTGTCCAAGAGGTGCAATCTCATTTGGTAAAAAACAGGAAATGAGAGAGCTTTCATATAAAAGAGCAGCTGAAATTTCTGGCCACGTGTATGGGGATAAAGAAAATGGCGGAACAGCTACTTTCTATGTGTCTAAGGTACCCTTTGAAAAGATTGATGCAGCGATAAAGCAAAGCAAACAGGAAAAAGGTGATATAAAGCCTGGGCGTCCAACTATGGGGGCGAAAGCCGAGAATAAACTAGATACTTTAAGTGGAATGGCTCTAAGTGCTGCAATTGCACCTGTTGCTGGTATCGCAGCAGCCGGATTTGCCGCTTATAATAAACTGAAAGGACCAAAAAAGACTCATGAACAAGAAAAAACAGAATAAGGTTTATCGGCAAAGCTTATCCAACCGCCTAGTCCACTGGGGTACAGCCATTTCCATTTTTGCCTTGATCATCAGTGGTTTTGGTCAAATGCCTATGTATAAACGATATAATATCGTGAAACTCCCCGGTGCTGAATGGCTAGGGGAATATTCATTGACTCTTGTCATGCATTACATCGCGGCCATCGTCCTCATTTTTGTTGTGTTCTATCATATTTTTGTTCACACCTTCCAAAAACAATTTGATGCCGTACCAAAACGTGGAGATGGGAAAGAATCGATTAAAATTATCAAGGCTATGCTTACAAAGGGAGAAGAGCCACCAAGTGAAAAATACCTTGCTGAGCAAAGACTTGCTTATGCAGCACTCGGTCTTACCATTCTTGCTTTAGTTCTAACTGGAATGGTGAAAGTAGCAAAAAACGTGGCATTTATTGCTATCTCCCACCCCATTGTTTACTGGTCAACCGCTATCCATAATGCTGCAACATTTGTCCTTATATTCCTAATCATTGCACACTTGGCGGCTTTTGGAATAAAGGCAAATCGCAAGCTATTACCTGGTATGTTTCATGGGTATGTTGATAGGGATTACGCTAAGCATCGTCACCCATTATGGTATAAGAAGTTAAAGGACGAAGACAAACCAATGTAAACAGCCAAAATAAAAAGGCATTAGAGGGGCTTAATAGCCCTCCTATGCCTTTTTTTAGTTACGATTTGCTATTCTTTTAAGCCCATTTCTTGCTCAACGACAGCAACGATTCGGTTAACATAATCTCTGCATTGATCCTCTGTTGGTGCCTCAGCCATTACTCTGACTAAAGGTTCTGTACCTGATGGACGGACGAGGATACGGCCATTGCCGTTCATTTCTTCCTCTACCTGCTTGATGACCTCGCTTACCTTCTCATTGTCTGTCACATGATGTTTATCTACAACCCTAACATTCACTAGAACCTGTGGGAATTTTTTCATTTCAGCCGCAAGCTCAGACAATCTCTTTTCGGTCAATTTCATAATATTAACTAATTGTAAGCCGGTGAGTAGGCCATCCCCAGTAGTATTATAATCAAGGAATATAATATGTCCTGATTGTTCCCCACCAAGATTATAGCCATTTCGCTTCATTTCTTCGACTACATAACGATCTCCAACCGCTGTCGGAACACTCTTAATTCCTTTTGATTCCAATGCTTTATAAAAGCCCAAGTTGCTCATCACTGTTGAAACAACTGTATTCTGCTTCAAACGATTTTTTTCATTCAAATACTTTGCGCAGATATACATGATTTGGTCTCCATCAACTACTTGTCCATTTTCGTCAATCGCGATGAGTCGATCCCCATCCCCATCGAATGCAAGTCCCACATCTGCTCCCTTTTCTTTCACATACGCAGCAAGTCCTTCTGGATGAGTAGAACCTACTCCATCATTAATGTTGAGACCATTTGGAGATGCTCCCATCGTGGAAATATCTGCGTCTAAATCAGCGAACAAATGCATGGCTAATGAAGATGTTGCACCATGAGCACAATCTAAAGCTACATGAATACCAGAGAATTCTTCATCAACTGTTTGCTTTAAATATTGTAAGTATTTTTGTCCACCTTCAAAGTAATCATTTACTTGTCCTAGGTTAGCACCAACCGGGCGGGGCAGCTGATCTTCTTCGAGGTCCATTAAACCTTCTATTTCTAATTCTTGTTCATCTGATAGCTTAAAGCCATCAGGTCCAAAAAATTTAATTCCATTATCTGCAACTGGATTATGAGAAGCGGAAATCATCACTCCTGCCTGGGCACCCAGAGCTTTCGTCAGGTAAGAGACCCCAGGGGTAGAAATGACACCCAGTCGCATAACTTCAGCGCCAATGGATAGGAGGCCCGCTACTAATGCGCCTTCCAGCATATGGCCAGAAATCCGCGTATCACGACCAATTAATACTTTTGGTCTTTCCTTATCCTTCGTTAGAACATATCCTCCAAATCTACCTAGTTTAAAAGCTAACTCAGGAGTTAGTTCACTATTTGCCACTCCGCGTACTCCATCAGTACCGAAATATTTTCCCATTCTATTAATCGCTCCTTATTTAACGGCCGTACTTTCAATCCAGCCTTCTTCTCTATATCATTTGTGTTTTAGAAATAGAAATAGTCATTTTAAGTTTCTTTTTTAGTGATTGAGATATTTGCCTTTTGCGATGCTAACTTCCAACTAATTTCATCTGGTGCTGAAACCTGGATATCCACACTATGCTCTCCTTCGACAAGACCCGATATATCAATAAGCAATTCAAAATTGGAAGGCTCTAAAGACTCTACCACCCCTGTTTGTCCACTAGCCTGAAGGCTAGTCCGACCATTGACCGGATTGATAAATTGTATCTCTTGGTCCTCAGTCTGTCCCGAAACATTTATTGGGATATCAGAAATCGTTACCTCCTCCTGCCTTTTCACCTTAATCGTGAGTTTAGCTGTCTGTGGAGAGACCTCAACGACACCATTTGAAATAATAACTGGGAGAGTTACCTCTGAGTCTTCTGTAATATTACTAATATCCACTTCAACCCTGACTTTTTTCACTTCTGCTAATATATCAGGCTTTGCTGTTATTGTAGCTTCCTCTACATCCAAAGTCATTGAATCGATTGTTACTCCTTCAGGCGGATTTCCTTTAGGAATAATATCTATGGGTACTTTTTTGCTTGACCGTTCTACAGGAATTGTTACCTCAACCACTCTAGGGTCCACAGTCACATCAAGCTTATTCATGTCCTTGTCCAATACCAAGACTTCAGCTCCCTTGGCTATGGCTTCCCGGGTTTTCTCCCCAACATTGACATTGGCTTTAACATAACTAATTCTATCCACTACATCTTTCGCCCCAGTTATCTTTACTTTCTCTGGTTTTATGCTTGCAGCCCCTGATATAAATCCATCCGCAATCATCGCTGAATTAAATTCAGCATCTACTTGATACTCTTTCGTTACACGCTCCTGAATAGAAACGGTGATGTTAGAAGGATCGATTGTCACGGTCAACCGTTCAGATATATCTCGAATATTAATTTGAATTTGGTGTTCGCCCATTTCTAGTTCAGTTAAATCCACATAAACTTCAAAATCCCTTAATGCCTTTGCCTGTTGTACGATATTTCTTGGACCTTGGATGGTCACATCAACGGTTTCTGGAATCCCTGTAACAACAAGATTTTCCGAGTCATAGTAACTTTTTACTGGTACTTCAGAAATCAATTCTGTATTTTCATTTGATGGTACATTTATATTTCCCGGTTTGTCCGGGTCTGTTTTTGGAACGGATGCAAACAATAAAAAGGCTAAAAGAAGGGCAACACCCCTTAGGAACCATGGGTTATCCAACCATTTATCCATCCTTCTTCACCCTCCAATTCCACCGGGTTGGAGTCGCACTATTCGTCCTCGAAAACGACATTAATTCATTCTGTAGTAGCTCGGTTAAACGCTCCATACTTACATCCCGATATAACTCCGCATTTTTTGTAAGAGAAATATTTCCTGTCTCCTCAGAGACAATGACTGTAACACTATCGGTCACCTCACTGATTCCGAGTGCTGCCCGATGTCTAGTTCCTAGTTCCTTAGAAATAAAAGGACTTTCCGATAAGGGTAAATAACAAGCAGCTGCAGCTACATGCCCCTTTTGAATGACGACCGCTCCGTCATGAAGTGGGGTATTGGGTATAAAGATATTGATAAGCAATTCAGAAGATATCTTTGAATCAAGCTGAATACCAGTTTCAATATAATCCCCCATTCCGGTTTCTCTTTCGATGGAAATTAGGGCACCTATTCTTCGTTTGGCCATGTAATCTGTTGCCTTAATAATGGCCTCCACCATTTTCCCTTCGTTCTCTTCCTCGTTAGCAGCTGACCTTGAAAACAGACGACCTCTTCCTAATTGTTCAAGCGCACGCCTAAATTCTGGCTGAAAGATAATAATGATCGCGAGAAAACCCCAAGTGATTGCTTGTTCCATTATCCATCCTAGTGTGTTTAACCCAAACACGTCACTGGTGAATTTAATAATCAGAATGACAAAAATCCCTTTTAATAATTGCACTGCTTTCGTTCCACGTATATATCCCATCGCCTTATATATGACAAACCAAACAAGGAGAATGTCAACAATATTGGCTAGATATTTTACTAAATCATAATCAGCAAATGACATTGCCTTTCCTCCAAAAGTTTAGTTAGAACACGATGTACAGTTTTCTGAATGTATCCAGATTATTTGTAACTTTACTATTATATCACATTGGATGATACTTTTATGAATACTGTGTTTGAAGCCAAATAGAAAAGCGCAAGCGCCCTGTTCAGCGGCGTATGGCCTGGAGCGCTCCAACTGAGATAAGTTTTTTCTAAGGGCTTCAGCCCTTAGAAAAATCAATCGGGTTCTTACGGGCAGTTGAGAAGCTACTGCCCGTAAGAACGCAACAAAGGAAACACGAAGAGCCGGAGGCGCATTCGTGCTTGACGCAATCGTTGCGGCGGTAAAAATCCAAAAGCCGATTTTTACTAGGTAAAAATCCAAAAGCCGATTTTTACTCGGAGGGCGAAGGACACTAGCGACTAGGGGGGCTGGAGCTGGACCGTTTTCTAAGTTAAAAATTTTATACTTCCTTATCTTTCGAAAAAGAAAGCCACTCATATTGGAGTGACTGCTCACTATCATCATTTAGGTTTAATGTTTTTTTAGCTGTCGTTTTTAAATGATACCAAATCCATTCGAAAAGTGCATCCACTTCCCTAATTTCTCCGGTAACTCGCCCAGCGGATGCCAAGTACTTCTCTCCATTAATGACTGTTACATCCCCTTGGACCTCACCCTCAATTTGCACTTTACCATTGCGAACAACAATGTCTCCTGTAATCACTTCTCCTTCAGGGACAATTACCGTATTGTTCTCAACAACTAAATTCGGTTGCTTGGAAAACGAAAACTGCTCGTCTTGATTCCAACTCGTAAAGAGACTCCCAGCCATAAGCAATATAAACAATGAAGCAGCGGAGAGCAAAGGATGATTTCTCAACCAACGACTCACTTCAATCTTTTTATTCTCCTTAGGAAGATTTGCCATAATTCCCGATGTAAAATCATCTGGCGCTTTAATATGCGCGGTACTTTGGACAAAGGCAATCGCCTTTTTCAATTCCTTAAAATGTTGCTCACAAGCCGGACAGGTCCGCAAGTGTTCCATAAGTTCCTTTTCATTTTCCTCGGATATATCTTCATCTAAAAAATCATGCATATATGCAAAATATTTTTCCGGACAACTCACTTTCCTTCACCTCAGCTTTAAAGATTTTTTAATCGCTGCCTTAGGTTCTCCCGTCCCCTGTGCATTCGGGTTTTCACAGTCCCTAATGGTAAATCTAGAATTTCACTAATTTCATTTAAAGAGAGCTCTTCGATGTATTTTAATACGATAACTGCTCTATACTTTTCTGGAAGATTCGATATTTCTCTTTGCACTACTTCCTGAAGCTCTAAACGAGCTAATTGATCTTCAGGCATATCTGTATCCGAAGCTATTTGAGAATACATCGTCAATCCTTCTGTTCCTGGTACCTCCGCGTCGAGAAAGTAATCAGGTTTTTTCTTTCTAATTCGGTCGATGCATAAATTAGTCGCAATTCTATAGATCCATGAAGAAAACTTCTTACTTTGGTTAAATCCGTGAATATTTATATAAGCACGAATAAAAGCTTCTTGTGCAACATCTTCAGCCTCATGACGGTTCCCTAGCATCCTGTAACAGAGTTGAAAAATTTTATCCTTATATAGCTCAACAATTTCCCCGTATGCATTCTGGTCACCTTTTAAAACTTGTTTAATCCGCGAATTAACGATTGTTTCCATACTAAACCTCCGCTCTACTACCTGCGGCTATCCTATTTACGAACTGATAGCTAAAAAGGTTTCACTTTAAGAAACCTCAATATGTAACATTCTAACAAATTTTTGATTCTTTTGTTTAAAAAGACTTGAAAAGGATATAAAAATAATATACCAGTGAAAAGTGGTGAAGATAAATGAACGTATCTATCTTAAAGAGGGATATTGAACATTGCCGAGAAGAAATGGTGCAGTTAGCTATAAAAACCTCAATGTCTGACCAGCGTGTAATTGAAACAAGTAAACGTCTAGACCATCTATTAAATCTGTATTCTAAAGTATCTACCAAATGCTCTTAAATAGTGAGAAGGAATGCAGTAGTTGAAGCCAACTACTGCATTCCTTTTTTTATAAGCCTCTTCCGATAAGCTAAAATTATTCATAAAAAAACGTCATAAATTCAAGGATTTATGACGTAGTAATAGTATGTAATTGGTGGAGCCTAGCGGGATCGAACCGCTGACCTCCTGCGTGCAAAGCAGGCGCTCTCCCAGCTGAGCTAAGGCCCCCTAAACTAAAATGGAGCGGAAGACGGGATTCGAACCCGCGACCCCAACCTTGGCAAGGTTGTATTCTACCACTGAACTACTTCCGCTTTATAAAGGTGTTAACCTCGATAATTTAGTTAGATAAAACCATTTTAATTTGTGTTTAAAGTGAGCCATGAAGGACTCGAACCTTCGACCCTCTGATTAAAAGTCAGATGCTCTACCAACTGAGCTAATGGCTCAAAGAAATGGCTGGGCTAGCAGGATTCGAACCTACGAATGACGGAGTCAAAGTCCGTTGCCTTACCGCTTGGCTATAGCCCAAAAACAAAATAAAAAGGACATTATAATCTTGTCCAGTTTTGCTTAAAACTATAATGGTGGAGGGGGACGGATTCGAACCGCCGAACCCGAAGGAGCGGATTTACAGTCCGCCGCGTTTAGCCACTTCGCTACCCCTCCAAAGAGTGCCGGCCAGAGGACTTGAACCCCCAACCTACTGATTACAAGTCAGTTGCTCTACCAATTGAGCTAGGCCGGCATTATGAAAAACTAATACACTATTGTGTAAAAAATATGGTGGAGGATGACGGGATCGAACCGCCGACCCTCTGCTTGTAAGGCAGATGCTCTCCCAGCTGAGCTAATCCTCCGAAAATAAAATTATTTGTTTTAACTTGTTTAATAATAAGGTAAGTTATTTTCTCTATCGAGAAAATACTATGGTGACCCCTACGGGATTCGAACCCGTGTTACCGCCGTGAAAGGGCGGTGTCTTAACCGCTTGACCAAGGGGCCGATAAAAATTTTATACGAGAGCTTCCAAGCGGGCTCGAACCGCTGACCTCTTCCTTACCATGGAAGTGCTCTACCTACTGAGCTATGGAAGCATAGCTTGGTTATTATAAAATTAAAAGAAATGGCTCCGCAGGTAGGACTCGAACCTACGACCGTTCGGTTAACAGCCGAATGCTCTACCAACTGAGCTACTGCGGAACAGTGTTATTAGAAATAACGCCTGGCAACGTCCTACTCTCACAGGGGGAAACCCCCAACTACCATCGGCGCTGAGAAGCTTAACTTCCGTGTTCGGCATGGGAACGGGTGTGACCTTCTCGCTATCGCCACCAGACTATTTGTAAAAGACAATTATTATTATAATATCTTTTTCAGATTTTGCAAGAGAAATTTTTCATTCCCTCAAAACTAGATAATGTGTAAGAAGTAAAGGTAAAACGATTTGTATCAATAATTGGTTAAGTCCTCGATCGATTAGTATCAGTCAGCTCCACACGTCACCGCGCTTCCACCTCTGACCTATCAACCTGATCATCTTTCAGGGATCTTACTAGCTTGACGCTATGGGAAATCTCATCTTGAGGGGGGCTTCATGCTTAGATGCTTTCAGCACTTATCCCGTCCGCACATAGCTACCCAGCGATGCCTTTGGCAAGACAACTGGTACACCAGCGGTGCGTCCATCCCGGTCCTCTCGTACTAAGGACAGCTCCTCTCAAATTTCCTGCGCCCACGACGGATAGGGACCGAACTGTCTCACGACGTTCTGAACCCAGCTCGCGTACCGCTTTAATGGGCGAACAGCCCAACCCTTGGGACCGACTACAGCCCCAGGATGCGATGAGCCGACATCGAGGTGCCAAACCTCCCCGTCGATGTGGACTCTTGGGGGAGATAAGCCTGTTATCCCCGGGGTAGCTTTTATCCGTTGAGCGATGGCCCTTCCATGCGGAACCACCGGATCACTAAGCCCGACTTTCGTCCCTGCTCGACTTGTAGGTCTCGCAGTCAAGCTCCCTTGTGCCTTTACACTCTGCGAATGATTTCCAACCATTCTGAGGGAACCTTTGGGCGCCTCCGTTACATTTTAGGAGGCGACCGCCCCAGTCAAACTGCCCACCTGACACTGTCTCCCACCCCGATCAGGGGTGCGGGTTAGAATTTCAATACAGCCAGGGTAGTATCCCACCGACGCCTCCACCGAAGCTGGCGCTCCGGCTTCCAAGGCTCCTACCTATCCTGTACAAGCTGTACCAAAATTCAATATCAGGCTGCAGTAAAGCTCCACGGGGTCTTTCCGTCCTGTCGCGGGTAACCTGCATCTTCACAGGTACTATAATTTCACCGAGTCTCTCGTTGAGACAGTGCCCAGATCGTTACGCCTTTCGTGCGGGTCGGAACTTACCCGACAAGGAATTTCGCTACCTTAGGACCGTTATAGTTACGGCCGCCGTTTACTGGGGCTTCGATTCAAAGCTTCGCGTGAGCTAACCTCTCCTCTTAACCTTCCAGCACCGGGCAGGCGTCAGCCCCTATACTTCGCCTTGCGGCTTCGCAGAGACCTGTGTTTTTGCTAAACAGTCGCCTGGGCCTATTCACTGCGGCTTTTCAAGGCTTTAACACCCTAAAAAGCACCCCTTCTCCCGAAGTTACGGGGTCATTTTGCCGAGTTCCTTAACGAGAGTTCTCTCGCTCACCTTAGGATTCTCTCCTCGCCTACCTGTGTCGGTTTGCGGTACGGGCACCTTTTATCTCGCTAGAGGCTTTTCTTGGCAGTGTGGAATCAGGAACTTCGGTACTATATTTCCCTCGCTATCACAGCTCAGCCTTCACGGTAACGGGATTTGCCTCGTTACCAGCCTAACTGCTTAGACGCACATATCCAGCAGTGCGCTTACCCTATCCTCCTGCGTCCCCCCATTGCTCAAACGATAAAGAGGTGGTACAGGAATATCAACCTGTTGTCCATCGCCTACGCCTTTCGGCCTCGGCTTAGGTCCCGACTAACCCTGAGAGGACGAGCCTTCCTCAGGAAACCTTAGGCATACGGTGGATGGGATTCTCACCCATCTTTCGCTACTCATACCGGCATTCTCACTTCTAAGCGCTCCACCAGTCCTTACGGTCTAGCTTCAACGCCCTTAGAACGCTCTCCTACCGCGGACATCGTAAGATGTCCACCCACAGCTTCGGTGATACGTTTAGCCCCGGTACATTTTCGGCGCAGAGTCACTCGACCAGTGAGCTATTACGCACTCTTTAAATGGTGGCTGCTTCTAAGCCAACATCCTGGTTGTCTAAGCAACTCCACATCCTTTTCCACTTAACGTATACTTTGGGACCTTAGCTGGTGGTCTGGGCTGTTTCCCTCTTGACTACGGATCTTATCACTCGCAGTCTGACTCCCACGGATAAGTCATTGGCATTCGGAGTTTGTCTGAATTCGGTAACCCGATGAGGGCCCCTAGTCCAAACAGTGCTCTACCTCCAAGACTCTCACTTCGTGAGGCTAGCCCTAAAGCTATTTCGGAGAGAACCAGCTATCTCCAGGTTCGATTGGAATTTCTCCGCTACCCACACCTCATCCCCGCACTTTTCAACGTGCGTGGGTTCGGGCCTCCAGTAGGTGTTACCCTACCTTCACCCTGGACATGGGTAGATCACCTGGTTTCGGGTCTACAACCACATACTTATTCGCCCTATTCAGACTCGCTTTCGCTGCGGCTCCGTCTTCTCGACTTAACCTTGCATGTAATCGTAACTCGCCGGTTCATTCTACAAAAGGCACGCCATCACTCATTAATGAGCTCTGACTACTTGTAGGCACACGGTTTCAGGATCTCTTTCACTCCCCTTCCGGGGTGCTTTTCACCTTTCCCTCACGGTACTGGTTCACTATCGGTCACTAGGGAGTATTTAGCCTTGGGAGATGGTCCTCCCAGCTTCCGACGGGATTTCACGTGTCCCGCCGTACTCAGGATCCACTCAGGAGGGAACGAAGTTTCAACTACAGGGTTTTTACCTTCTTTGACGGGCCTTTCCAGACCACTTCATTTACCCCGTTCCTTTGTAACTCCATGTTGAGTGTCCTACAACCCCAGAAGGCAAGCCTTCTGGTTTGGGCTAATCCCGTTTCGCTCGCCGCTACTCAGGGAATCGCATTTGCTTTCTCTTCCTCCGGGTACTTAGATGTTTCAGTTCCCCGGGTCTGCCTTCAATACCCTATGGATTCAGGTAAAGATACTGTTCCATTACGAACAGTGGGTTTCCCCATTCGGAAATCTCCGGATCAAAGCTTACTTACAGCTCCCCGAAGCATATCGGTGTTAGTCCCGTCCTTCATCGGCTCCTAGTGCCAAGGCATCCACCGTGCGCCCTTTCTAACTTAACCTATGGACGAATTTATTCGTCTCTATAAGACAATCATGTCTTTGGTTTCTCTTTTTATTAAAAGAGAGAAAAATTAAAAAAGCGATACAAATGTGTGTTTTACTTTTGCCTTCTTACTTACGATTATCTAGTTTTCAAGGAACAAATTAAAAAGCTTTGAGAGAATTGCACTCTCAAAACTAAACAAACAAGCTAATCAACAGTGCAAATTTTTAAATTTGCTTAGTACGAACCGAAAGTTCGCATTCCGAATGCCCTTACGGCATTATCCTTAGAAAGGAGGTGATCCAGCCGCACCTTCCGATACGGCTACCTTGTTACGACTTCACCCCAATCATCTGTCCCACCTTAGGCGGCTGGCCCCTAAAAGGTTACCCCACCGACTTCGGGTGTTACAAACTCTCGTGGTGTGACGGGCGGTGTGTACAAGGCCCGGGAACGTATTCACCGCGGCATGCTGATCCGCGATTACTAGCGATTCCGGCTTCATGCAGGCGAGTTGCAGCCTGCAATCCGAACTGAGAATAGATTTATGGGATTTGCTTGACCTCGCGGCTTCGCTGCCCTTTGTTCTATCCATTGTAGCACGTGTGTAGCCCAGGTCATAAGGGGCATGATGATTTGACGTCATCCCCACCTTCCTCCGGTTTGTCACCGGCAGTCTCCTTAGAGTGCCCAACTGAATGCTGGCAACTAAGGACAAGGGTTGCGCTCGTTGCGGGACTTAACCCAACATCTCACGACACGAGCTGACGACAACCATGCACCACCTGTCACTCTGTCCCCCGAAGGGGAACGCTCTGTCTCCAGAGTTGTCAGAGGATGTCAAGACCTGGTAAGGTTCTTCGCGTTGCTTCGAATTAAACCACATGCTCCACCGCTTGTGCGGGCCCCCGTCAATTCCTTTGAGTTTCAGCCTTGCGGCCGTACTCCCCAGGCGGAGTGCTTAATGCGTTTGCTGCAGCACTAAAGGGCGGAAACCCTCTAACACTTAGCACTCATCGTTTACGGCGTGGACTACCAGGGTATCTAATCCTGTTCGCTCCCCACGCTTTCGCGCCTCAGCGTCAGTTACAGACCAGAGAGTCGCCTTCGCCACTGGTGTTCCTCCACATCTCTACGCATTTCACCGCTACACGTGGAATTCCACTCTCCTCTTCTGCACTCAAGTCCCCCAGTTTCCAATGACCCTCCACGGTTGAGCCGTGGGCTTTCACATCAGACTTAAAGGACCGCCTGCGCGCGCTTTACGCCCAATAATTCCGGACAACGCTTGCCACCTACGTATTACCGCGGCTGCTGGCACGTAGTTAGCCGTGGCTTTCTGGTTAGGTACCGTCAAGGTACCGGCAGTTACTCCGGTACTTGTTCTTCCCTAACAACAGAGCTTTACGACCCGAAGGCCTTCATCGCTCACGCGGCGTTGCTCCGTCAGACTTTCGTCCATTGCGGAAGATTCCCTACTGCTGCCTCCCGTAGGAGTCTGGGCCGTGTCTCAGTCCCAGTGTGGCCGATCACCCTCTCAGGTCGGCTACGCATCGTGGCCTTGGTGAGCCGTTACCTCACCAACTAGCTAATGCGCCGCGGGCCCATCTGTAAGTGACAGCCGAAACCGTCTTTCAGCATTCCCTCATGAGAGGAAATGAATTATCCGGTATTAGCCCCGGTTTCCCGGAGTTATCCCAGTCTTACAGGCAGGTTGCCCACGTGTTACTCACCCGTCCGCCGCTAATCTTTGGGAGCAAGCTCCCTCAGATTCGCTCGACTTGCATGTATTAGGCACGCCGCCAGCGTTCGTCCTGAGCCAGGATCAAACTCTCCAATAAAGAGTGAGTGATTAGCTCATAAAATAAAACGTTGGCTCATGAACTTCTATAATAGAAGACATGATAAATATTGTTTGTTGACGCTTGTTTGTTTAGTTTTCAAAGAACATCTTCGCCCAAAAGCGACTTTTAAAATTTAACACAAGATTAAATTTAAGTCAATAACTTTTTTCGTTATTGTCGTTGCCTAGCAGCGACGTTTATTAATATAACAGCTAATAAAAAAGATGTCAACGGTTTTTACCCTTTTTTTAATTTTAATAGGATTTCCTAGAAGCCTTTTTGTCTGAAGACATATATTTCATACATTCTGCTGGCGAAGCTACTCTTTTAAATAGAGAAAATAGTATTTTGTATCGTTCCTTCATTGACCTCTTTACTACGTGATCAATACGCTCATCCTTTAAATCAAATAATATTTCATCCATTTCCCTTTTTATTAGATACTCTAATTCTTTACTTTCCTTTTGGTTAATTATAAATCCAAGCATAACAACACTCCTATTCAAGTTGTTAGTGATTGTATCTTTTCCCTCTAGTCGCTTTATAATTCACAAATTTTATACATATCCTCCCGATTTCCTCATAAAAATTAGACAAGGAGTCCATGGACGAGGTGAATAATAATGAAATTCTTTTTTGTGTTGAATGGAAAATCGATTAAACAAGCATTAGTCATTCTCATCGCTGCTTTTTTTACCGCTTGGTTTTTTTATGTTGAAAGCATAGCCCAGGTCCCTGTTTTCTCAACTGAAGATGGACCAAAGGCAATCTACAAAGGGGAAAAGGATGTTGCACTGACCTTTAATATTGGCTGGGGAGATGAAAAAGCAGAGCCTATCCTAGATACCTTGAAAAAGGAGAATATCCCTGCCGCAACCTTTTTTCTCTCAGGAGCGTGGGCTGAGAGGCATCCTGATTTAGTTAGCCGAATTGTCAAGGAAGGTTATGAGATTGGAATCCTCGGGTATGATTATAAGGATTACACAGAGATTGAAGAGTCGAAAATTAGGCAGGATCTGTCACGAGCAAAAGAGGCGTTTAAAAAGTTAAATGTTGAAGATATCGAGTTGATGAGAGCACCTACTGGGCATTTTGATAAACGAACATTGAATATAGCTGACAAAATGGGCTATACCGTCGTTCATTGGAGTCTAGATTCAAAAGATTGGACAAATCCAGGTGTAGAAGCCATTGTTGAAAATATTAAAAAGACTAAAAAAGGTGATATCGTCCTTTTACACGCATCAGATTCAGCTAAACAAACAGCTGCAGCACTCCCTGCGATACTGAGTGAAATTAAAAACAAAAATCTAAAAATGGTTACTGTTTCTGAGATGATTGCAAACGGACAGACTAAATCATCAGAGGTAAAATAAATAAAAAACAATCTTATCGCATTAGGTTAAATAAAAAACCGTCCATTAAGCATTGGACGGTTTCTGTGTAGTTTTCTTTTTAGAATTCGCTCTTCTTTGTATGTTTTCACGTTCTTGAAGTGATTTTTCATTTAACCTAGGAAGCATTAAAAGTTGGTAGGCATTGCATACTAATAATGGAAAAACCATTAAGTAAACCCAACTTTCCTCATTTACTCTCAAGACTGGAACCCATTCTATTACAGTTACAACAATCATGAAAAATAAGGCCGGAATAAACGCCGTCTTATTTGTCTGCCTCGATTTTAAATAGGCTACTAAAGATCCCGCTATTAAAACTAGTAACGCTAAACCGATATAAGGAAGGAGACTTTCGTTCTCTCCCGCAAATACTTCATATCTAAGGTAGACTAAATCAAATAGCACAACAGCAATCAAAACTAATTGGACCGCATTCCAAAGTTTATTGGATTTAAAAATCCCAAGCCCAAACCTGTGTAAGGTAAGATAAGCAAAAAAGCCTGCCTGACTTAAAAGGCTAAAAATAAGACCGACACCAAAGAGCCAAAATAGGATAGCAAGTATTTCGACGATGTTAAAATCAATAAAAAATGGTGCAAACTCATCCCAGCGCACAATAAAACCAGTTATACCTGTCGTAATGCCGCCAATTAGTAAGGTGGAAATAAATAATTTTACCCAGTTCCTACTTGTCACTATATTTTCCCCCAATAATAAAATTCACTCCTTGATTGTACCAATCAGCACTAGAAAAATCTAGGTTTAGACCACTAGCCTGTATAATATTTAAAGAACAATCCATTATAAAGGTAAGGTTGTCTTTTGCGAAAGGGGAATGAATATGTTTAAAGCCATTAAGTTCCTAATCCCAGCATTATTCTTAGGTTTCATTTCCGGTTGTGCACCTATGGAAACCAGCGGGGAGGAAATGGATTACGATGCTACTAAGAAAATGGTTGTCGATATCTTAAAAACAGATGATGGTAAAAAAGCAATACAAGAAATGATGAAGGAAGAGGAAATGCAACAGAACCTCATTATGGAACAATCAGTGGTTTCCGATACAATTGAAAAAACACTCGTTTCTGAAAAGGGAACCGAGTTTTGGAAGACCGCCTTTGAGGATCCTAAATTTGCAGAAGCTTATGCAAAAAGCATGCAGAAAGAACATGAGAAATTAATTAAAAATCTGATGAAGGACCCTGAGTATCGAACCATGATGATTGAGCTCTTAAAGGACCCTGAGTTGGAAAAAGAAATGCTCACCTTGCTAAAAAGCAGTGAGTATCGTCAACAAATGCAAACTGTAATCACTGAGACTTTCGAAAGCCCACTATTTAAGGCTAAAATACAGGAAATCATTGTGACCGCAGCAGATGATATAAGCAAACAACAAGAAAAGAAAAAAGAAGAGGAGTAAATAGAAAAGCGGAAGCGCCTTGTTCAGGGGCGACAGGCATAAGACGAACCAGCTAGAAGGTTGTTCTTTAACCTTCTTGACGGGTTGGCTTATGACCCGAGCCCCTAGGCGCAGGAGCTGGACAATAGAAAAGCGGAAGCGCTCTGGTCAGCGGCGTATGGCCTGGAGAGCGATAAATCAGTTCAAAAAAGCCTTTCCACAAGGAAAGGCTTCTTTTTCATGATTATTTTTCTAGATCACTTACAACTTGCTTAGCAATATCAAGGTAAAGTGAGCCTATTTTATGGTCTTCCTGGTAAATGGAAGGAGCAAAATCTTCTGTATTCCAATCAGGTTGTCCAAGTGGTAGCTTTCCTAATACCTTCGTACTAAGTTCATCCGCTAGTTTGTCACCGCCACCTTGACCAAATACGTATTCCTTTTCACCTGTTACCTTACTTTCAAAATAGGACATATTCTCGATGACTCCGAGAAGCTCATGATCTGTACGTAATGCCATCGCCCCTGCACGAGCTGCTACAAATGCTGCGGTAGGGTGTGGAGTTGTGACAATAATTTCTTTACATGCAGGAAGCATTGAGTGCAAATCTAAAGCTACGTCCCCTGTACCAGGAGGTAAGTCTAATAGCAAGTAGTCTAGCTCGCCCCACTCTACTTCATTAAAGAAGCTATTGAGCATCTTTCCTAGCATTGGTCCACGCCAAATGATTGGGGCATTATCTTCAACAAAGAACCCCATTGAAATGACTTTAACACCAAAGCGATCTACAGGAATGATTTTCTCGCCACGAACGACAGGTCGTTGAGTAATTCCCATCATATCAGGAACACTGAATCCATAGATATCGGCGTCAACTAGTCCTACTTTTTTTCCTAAACGAGCAAGCGATACCGCTAAATTAACAGAAACTGTTGATTTACCTACGCCACCCTTACCGCTTGCAATGGCAATAAAGGTTGTCTTACTTGCTGGAGAAAGAAGTCCTTCCTCGTTGCTATTGCTATCACTTTCTGAACGATACTTCGCCAGAACCTCTTGTGGTAGTTCAATAAATCTTAGACCAACTGTAGCAGCGCCCGCTTCCTTTAAAAGATTGACGATTTGGGTCTGTAGTTGCAATTGCTCGGCAGTACCTGTTTTGGTAAGAGCAATTTTAACACTAACGTGGTTCTTTTCTTCTTTAATTTTTACTTCTTCAATCGCATTTAATTCACCAAGCGTTTTATGTAAAAAAGGTTCATTTAATCCACCTATAAGTTCTCTTACCTGTGTATCCGTTACCATAAAGTAAACCCTCCTAGTCTTGTAGTGTCTCAATTATCAGTATAACATAATGTCATTGTTGCAAGATGTTATTCCAATCACACATTGAAACCGTTTTCCATTATCTTAACGCATTCTGTCTAGTTTGGCTATGTTTTGAATCGGGATAAGCAGCCTTAAGATAGTAGCTGGACATTTCTCTAAGTCAAAACTTATATACTTTTTTATCTCATAAAAAAGAAGGAGATTGCTCTCCTTCACTTAAATATTTTCCGCTCATTTGTATAATATCTCATAATTCCTTGATAAATGGAGGCTGCAACTTGTTCCTGATATTCATCCTGCCTCAACATTTCCCTTTCTGTTGGGTTTGAAAGAAATCCTATCTCAACAAGAACACCAGGGACTTCTGAGTTTTTTAATATATAGATACTGTTCGATGTTTTTGCTTCTCGATTTGTATTTTCTAAATTTCGGCGAAGTTCTTCTTGAATAAACTTTGCCCCTCGTTTACTCTCTTTAAATTGACCCGAATAAAAGGTTTGAGCACCCTTCCATTTTGAAGAAGGAATAGCATTCAGGTGTATGCTCGCAAAAAAGTCAGCTTCAGAGTGATTAATTAACTCGAGCCTTCTTTTTAAATCCTGTACCTTTCTGCGGCTGTACCCTTTTAGCTCCTTATCGGCTAAATCAATATCGGTCTCCCGTGTCATGACAACAAGGGCACCCTGTTGCTGTAAATAGTCACGAAGCTTAAGACTGACGCTTAATGAAATATCCTTTTCAATCGCCTCTCCTTGAACCGCCCCAGGGTCTGGACCACCATGGCCAGGATCTAGAACAATTATTTGACCGGAAAGAGGTAAGTTCTGCATCTTCCATGCATCGTCTTCTTCAAAATCGTATTGCAGGATTATAAATAACGACATAAGTCCAATTACATAAAGCAATACTCGAAACTTCTTCATTAGGCACTAACCATCCTTCCACTCACTCGTCCCATTTTTTAAAAATATATGGGACAGGAAGGCTGTTTAGAACCCCGTATTAGTGCATTTTTAGCTTATGTCGCTTCTCTCCTTTTTGGAAACCTTCTCTCCACCAGCCATCGACATACTGTTCACACATGTAATAAAGGGATTCACCAGCAATACCCTCATCACCATTCCCCCAGAATAGGAAAAAGTTATATAAGGTGTCAACAAGATGTTTTTCCTCTTCACGGCATCGATTACGAGCCATCTCAAGTGATTCACCAAAGTAGCCAAAGCGACTGTATCTCCCTCCAAGCAAGTAGGCCTCGATTGCAACATCATAACAAGCTTCTTCAATACCAGAGTTCATAAGGAGGCCTGATGCAAGGCGGGATGAACCAAAACAGCCCTTCACACTCTCACGTAATCTCTGAATGGATAACTCACGCAACAACGAGCGCTCATATTTGATTTGCTTTTCACGCTTTTTCTCATTAAAAGTCGTTACTACATTCAATGGATACTCACCTCTTGCCACTAGTGTGATACCAGCATGTCCGAAGAATACAGACTTCACTTGGTATTCCATTTCCAAATTTAAAATAAAAATCCATAAATAGTGTTATCAAAACGACATTAATGTCGTTATAATAAAGATAAATAAACGACACTAATGTCATTATAATGCTATCGAGTGGGAAATTGTTTCGTTAAAAGGAGGAGTTGGGCTTAATGAAAAACGAATTAATGAGGAACAAAGGATATATCACACTTATGGTTGCTCAAGCTATATCTAGTATCGGGGACTGGCTAAGTATGATCGCGGTTATTACCCTGGTAGGTATAAAGTGGCATGCTTCACCAATGGAAATTTCCTTCATCATATTATGTTTGGCCATTCCTATGGCCTTATTTGGACCGTTTACTGGAACACTCGCAGACCGGTTTAACCGTAAAGGATTAATGATTTTATCGGACTTGGTACGGGCAGGACTGATTCTTATTTTGGCTGTAGCTGACACCATCTGGATTGTGTATATCTGCTTGTTTACAATTGGAGTATTTTCTTCGTTCTTTGTTCCTGCAAAAAATGCAAAATTAAAAGAGTTGGTCCCTCAAGATGATATGAAAAGTGCCATGGCGATAACCTCAATGATCGACTCCAGCACCAAAATTCTCGGTCCCTTATTAAGTGGAGCCCTCGTTACTATGTTTGGGGCAAAGACAGTCTTTTTTATTGACTCACTTACGTTTATCGCTTCAGCGTGCTTAATCATGATGTTACCGAAGGCGATGCAGTCGATTCCCTTAGCTACGGACAGTATTAATGAAACACAGCCTTCCTTTAAAACTGAAATGATTTTAGGGTTTACTTTTATTAAATCCAAGCTGCATTTGCTAGTAGGTATGGTTTTTCTAGGAGTTAGCCTTTTAATTCTACAACTTTCCGATTCGCAAATTATCGTCTTACTTAGGGAGCTTCCTTCAGTATCTCCAGACCTCTTCGGTTATATCGTGACAGCCTCAGGTATAGGCATGCTTGGGTCCGGTATGTTGTTAGCAAAAAAGACTGATTATCAAGCCTATACTTTGATGTTGACTGGAGTTTGTGGTATTGGGCTAAGCTTTGGTCTGATGGCTGTTTTCACACATTTTGAATTAGGGTATAGCATCCTTTGGGGACCCGTTTTAGGATTTCTAGCTGGCTTCACAGCGACTTTCGTATTTGTCCCCTTTCAAACAGCCGTTCAACTCGATACCCCTGTTCATTTGACTGGGAGAGTATTTGGGGTTATTAATAGTGTAACGACCACTGCAACGATTATCGGACCTTTATTAGGCGGATACCTTGCAACGGTATTAGGAGTTGTGCCGACCTTTATTATTACAGCATCACTTTTAATAGTAGGGGCAGTAATCGGGTATCTAGCTAAAAACAAAATTAATCGGGGGAATCAAGATGTCTCCAAAAGTCAGCAAGGAACACCTAGAACAACGACGAGCTAAAATAGTAGAAGCGGCAACAAAAGTCTTTATCGAACATGGTTACGAACGGACTACCATGAAACATGTAATGGATGCAGCAGAGGTTAGCAGAGGAGGTTTGTATCAATACTTCTCTAATAAAGAGGATTTATTTGAAGCAATCTTAGCTGAAAAATTATCTAGTCAGGTATTGGAAACGGACGAATTACTAAAGGATACAGTGGAATCTCACTGGGTCTTACTTTTAACAAGACTATTTGGTGAGGGCCAAGAACCGGACGATAAAATGGATCCGTTGGCTGCTAGTAACTTAGAGTTTTTTATCACTGGACGGAATAATCCGCGAAGAAGGAGTTATGCCCAGGAACGATATTCATACGCACTTAAGCTTTATGCTAACATTATTAAAGCCGGCCAACAAAGCGGAGAGTTTAGTACCAAATACAGTAGTGAGATGATTGCACGATCAATAATAGCCTTCATAGATGGCCTCGCACTAGATAACGCCATTCTTCCAAAAGAAGATATAAAGCTGAAAGAACAATCTATCTTGTTTGTTGAATATTTAAGGTTGGCGCTTGAGGTGAGGGATTAGAGATATCGTATGTGATTCATGGGTGGATTTCATGGAGCACTTTTTTCTTCTTACGGACCCTTTTTGGCTCCATGAACCTTTCATGAAGCACTTTTTTCCTCTACTTCACTCTTTTTGGGCTTCATGAACGTTTCATAGACCACTTTTTTCCTCTACTTCACTCTTTTTGGGCTTCATGAACCTTTCATCGAGCACTTTTTATTCACTACTCTTTTCTTGGACACGCTGGACTTTCCACCGTTACCTTTTATAGCCTCTCCACCTCTTTTCGGGCACGCTGGATTATCCACCGTTACCTTTTCCAACCTCTCCACCTCTTTTCGGGCACGCTGGATTCCCCACCGTTACCTTTACTGCCTCTCCACCCCTTTTGCGCCCACGCTAGACCTTCCACCGTTACCTCTCATCCGATATCCCATGATCTCAGGGAAATCAGGTACACAACTCCATTCCACGTATTCTAACAAATTAAGATTTTAACACCACAAATAAAAAAAGACCCCCAACCAATTCGGTTGAGAGTCTTCCGTAGCGTAAAAATTAACGCTTTGAGAACTGAGGTGCACGACGAGCGCCTTTAAGACCGTATTTTTTACGTTCTTTCATACGAGCGTCACGAGTTAATAATCCTGCACTCTTAAGTGCTGGACGGTATTCAGGGTCAACTTGTAGTAACGCACGAGCGATACCGTGGCGGATTGCGCCAGCTTGACCAGTGTAGCCGCCGCCTTTTACGTTGACAAGAATGTCATAAACGCCAACTGTTTCAGTTGCCACTAGAGGTTGCTTAACAACCTCACGTAAAGCTGCGAATGGGATATAATCTTCGATTTCACGATTGTTAACGATAACTTTGCCTTCGCCAGGTACTAGACGTACACGAGCTACGGAGCTCTTACGACGACCTGTTCCGATATATTGAACTTGTGCCAAGTGTATAACCTCCTTAATAATTATCCGCGAAGTTCGTAAACTTCAGGTTTTTGTGCTTGATTTTGGTGCTCGCTACCTGCATAAACATGTAGCTTTTTGAAGATTTGACGTCCTAAAGAGTTCTTTGGAAGCATACCTTTAATTGCTAGTTCAAGCATTTTTTCAGGGTAGTTTGTACGCATTTCAAGAGCCGTTCTTTGCTTTAAACCACCTGGGTGCATTGTGTGACGGTAGTAAATTTTGTCGTTAATTTTATTACCAGTCAAATGAATCTTTGAAGCATTGATAATGATGACATGGTCACCAGTGTCAACATTTGGAGTAAAAGTTGGTTTATGTTTACCGCGCAAGATGGCTGCAACTTCACTTGCAAGACGACCAAGAGTTTGGCCTTCTGCATCTACTACATACCATTTACGCTCGATATTCTTGGCATTAGCCATAAAAGTTGAACGCATGAATGTCCCTCCTAAATTATCCATAAAAATCTTTTTTCGTTTCGCGTGTCATTTGATATATTACTACACAGATAAGTTCCGGGGCTTATCAGTGGGTTTAAAAATATCATACCTGAATATGATATAACTTTAGAGTCCTAATGTCAACACCAGGATTAGTTGTCATAGGTTTTTTATAAAAAACCTAATAAAATACTTCCCAAAGATATAATCCATGTCCAGGGGCTGTCTTCCCGGCATACTGCCGATCTTTTTTATCAAGTATTTCCTTAAACGTGCTCGGCTCTCGTTCGCCTCGTCCTGCTTCAAGAAGCGTACCCACAAGGATTCGAACCATATTATATAAAAATCCATTCCCAACAAAACGGACAACTAGCAACCCATTTTCTTCAAAAAAATCAATGGTTTCTAGCGTTCTAATTTTATCCTCTACCTCTGTTTTCGCTGAGCAAAAACTAGTAAAATCATGTGTTCCAACTAGAGCAACCGCTGCTTTTTCCATCAAATTAACATTAATTGGATAGGTGTAATGATAGGCGTAATGCCGCAAAAATGGGTCTCGTTGCTTTGTTTGACTGATAAAATAACGATATTCTTTTCCAGTAGCATCAAAACGAGCATGGAAATCACTAGCCACCATTTCAGCCTGGAGAATGACAAGATCGTCAGGCAAGTGGGCATTCATTGCTACCACCCATTTGTCCTCTGGAATATTCAAAGTGGTGTCAAAATGAATCACTTGCCCTTTTGCATGGACGCCAGCATCTGTACGACCAGAAGCGTTAACTTTAATACTCTGGCCCTTATGAAGCCTTGCAAGTGCTGCCTCTATGTCACCCTGCACAGTTCGTTTATTAGGTTGGACCTGATATCCAGCAAAGCCGGTTCCATCATAAGCAATCGTACATTTTATCCTCATAACCAAACCTCATTATCCTCTAAATATCAATAATAGAATTGTAACGAATAATAAACCAATGATCATTGAAGTATCGGCAACCGCCCATGAGAGTTGACGGTATTTTGTTCGACCCTCTCCACCCTTATACCCGCGTGCCTCCATTGCAACAGCAAGCTCCTCAGCTCGCTTAAAGGAGCTAATAAACAGGGGAATTAATAAGGGAACAACCGCCTTTAGACGGTCTTTGATTGGACCACTTGAATACTCGACTCCTCTTGCTGTCTGAGCCTTCATGATTTTATCCGTTTCCTGCATTAATGTGGGAATAAAACGTAGAGCAATTGACATCATTAATGCTAGTTCATGAACTGGAAACTTCAACTTTTTTAACGGTCCCAACAATCTTTCCAACCCATCCGTAATTTCGATAGGAGTAGTCGTCAAGGTTAACAGGGAAGTAATTAAAATCAACAAAAAGAAACGCAGCGAGATAAAAATACCTTGCCTTAATCCCTCTTCATAAATTTTAAGCCATCCTAAATCTAGGATGATTTCTCCTTCTTTTGTTAAAAATAAATGAAGGAAAAAAGTAAAAATAACCAACCAGAGCACGGGTTTCAAGCCGCCAATTAAAAAACGTGCAGGTATTTTTGAAAAACCAGCCATTAAAAAGGTATAAAGAACTAAAATTCCATAAGTCCAAAAATTATTTGCAAGAAAAATAACACAAACAAATAAAAAAACGATGATTAATTTTGAACGGGGGTCCATTTTATGCAGAATCGAATCTGCGGGGACATACCGACCGATAATCATTTTTTCCATCATCGTGGTATCCTCCCTGTTAGATAATTAGCCACTACATCTGTTAGTTCATCCTCTGTAAGACAAATTTTGTCAAATTTAGTATCAAAGGTTTTTTCTAACTTCATTTGAAAGCGTAATACTTCAGGGACGTCTAAACCATGTGCTAATAACTCTTCCGGATTCGAAAAGATTTCAAGCGGTTTTCCTTTTTTCAAAACCGTCCCCTGATGCATGATCACAATTTCATCTGCGTACCTAGCTGCATCTTCCATACTGTGAGTGACCAGGACAGTTGCCAAGCCCTGTTCTTTGTGAAGGCGATAAAATAGATCCATGATTTCCTTGCGACCTCGAGGGTCTAAGCCTGCTGTAGGCTCGTCTAAAACGATACACTCCGGCTCCATCGCTAATACCCCTGCAATCGCTACCCGTCGCATTTGCCCTCCAGAGAGATCAAATGGGGATTTTTCAAGAATATTTTCAGATAAACCCACTTGCTTAATGGCCTCTCTTGCCCGCCTTTTCGCTTCAGCCTCAGAAACGCCAAAGTTCATCGGTCCAAAGCAGATATCCTTCTCAACGGTTTCTTCAAATAGCTGATGCTCAGGAAACTGAAAAACAATCCCAACCTTTTCCCGGATCCCTTTTAAATTCTTTTCTTTCCGCCCAGCCTTTATCTCCCGGCTACCAATTAATACGGCTCCCTTAGTCGGTTTTAACAGCGCATTAAGATGCTGTAGGACGGTGGATTTCCCCGAGCCTGTATGACCAATAATCGCTACATAGGAGCCTGAAGGGATGTTAATTGAAACATCTTTAATGGCTAACCGTTCAAAAGGTGTGTCAGCGGAATAACGATACTCTACATTTTTGAGTGAGATGTCCATAATTGTGCCACCAGCTCTTCTTCTGTAAGATAATGTCTATCAAGGCTTATTCCTTTTTCACGTAGCTTCTTACTGATTTTAACTGAGAACGGAATATCAAGACCTAGCTTTACAAGCTCTTCATCCATCTGAAATATTTCTTCAGGCGTTCCCTCACGATAGATTTTCCCTTGATTCATCACAAGGATTCGATCTGCTTTAGATGCTTCCTCAAGGTCATGAGTAATGGATATTACCGTAATCTTCTCTTCTTTTTGTAAATTCATGATTGTCTCGATTACCTCACCACGGCCCCTAGGGTCGAGCATAGAGGTAGCCTCATCAAGAATAATAATAGACGGTCTTAGGGCGAGTACACCAGCAATGGCCACTCTTTGCTTCTGTCCTCCAGACAGATGGTGTGGCTCTTGATCCAGAAATGATTCCATATTAACCTTTTTTAATGCGTCTACAACACGGTCATTCATAACCTCTACAGCTATCCCATTATTTTCAAGCCCAAAAGCCACATCATCTTGAACGGTCGTTCCAACAAATTGGTTATCCGGGTTTTGAAAAACCATGCCAATATGTTTGCGAATATCCCAAATTGATTCCTCTGAGAGTGTAATACCAGCTACAGTAATGGTTCCCTCTCTCGGAAATTGTAAGCCATTCAATAATCTAGCTAATGTAGATTTTCCAGACCCATTATGACCAACAATGGCAAGCCATTCACCCTCATACACTTCCATACTAATGTGACTTAATGCGGGAGTTTCTTGAGACTCATACTGAAAGCTTACATCGTTTAGTACAACAAGAGGTGATCTCATTGCCTTCCTCCCCTCAACTCATCTAGTCTTTTACTATTACTAACAAAATTGAAATAAATCAGAAGATATCTCTAAATACAAAAAAAGCCTGCACCTATTCCCAGCGGAAAGTAGATTCCGCAATATAGCATGACATCCATAATGGATGGGGAAGAGGTGCATGAGCTAGACGAGACACACAAGAATAGTGTAGGCAACAACACGAGGAACGACATCGAATTTCCTATTTTTAAAAAGGCTATAAACGATGACACAGTTCCTAGTAGTCACAGCTAGACTTATAAGAAATAATGCCTACTTGTAGAAACAAAGTTTTGGAAAAATAAGAGCTAGCCTCACTTTTCTTTTTTATCAGTATGCTCATCGTAACGCTCGTATTGGCTTGTACGATCTATTAAATTCGGTTATCTATAAAAAAAGGGGGATGAAACAAGTTTCTATAAACTGTCCATCGCCCTTGTTTTGAGAGTTTAAATTATTAAACTAGCTCGATGATAACCATTGGCGCACCGTCACCGCGGCGTGGTCCAATCTTCATGATACGAGTATATCCACCTTGGCGTTCCGCATAACGTGGAGCGATGTCAGCAAATAACTTCTGAAGTGCGTCCTGGTTAGTTTCTGCATTAGCAACTTCATTACGAACCCAAGAAGCAGCTTGACGACGTGCATGAAGGTCACCACGTTTTCCCAAAGTAATCATTTTTTCAACAACTGAACGAAGCTCCTTCGCACGAGTTTCAGTTGTTTCGATTTTCTCATTGATGATTAGGTCTGTAGTTAAATCACGCAGCATAGCTTTACGCTGTGAACTTGTACGTCCTAACTTTCTGTATCCCATGAGTTTTCCCTCCTTTTTTGAAGTTCAGTAGAAGTAATATCAGAGGTGACAGTAAAATGCCTAGTTAATCGCAATTAACTAGTCATCTTTACGTAAGCCTAAGCCTAGTTCCTCTAGTTTTGCTTTTACTTCTTCTAACGATTTTCTTCCTAAGTTACGTACCTTCATCATGTCCTCTTCAGTTTTATGAGCAAGCTCTTGAACAGTGTTGATACCAGCACGCTTTAGGCAGTTATATGAACGAACAGAAAGGTCAAGTTCTTCAATTGTCATTTCAAGAACCTTTTCTTTTTGATCTTCTTCTTTTTCAACCATGATTTCAGCATTTTGTGCTTCATCAGTAAGACCGACGAAGAGGTTTAAATGCTCATTTAGAATTTTTGCCCCAAGAGCGACAGCTTCTTTAGGACCATTGCTTCCATCTGTCCATACGTCAAATGTCAGCTTGTCAAAGTTGGTCATCTGTCCCACGCGTGTATTCTCCACTTGGTAAGAAACACGTGAAACTGGAGTATAGATGGAATCGATTGGGATAACCCCGATCGGTTGATCTTCTCGTTTATTTTGATCAGCCGGTGTATACCCACGTCCTCTTTTAGCAGTTAGGCGCATCCGAAGTGAACCCTTGCTTGAAAGAGTTGCAATATGAAGATCTGGGTTTAAAATCTCAACATCACTATCATGAGTGATGTTGGCAGCTGTTACTGCTCCCTCGCCTTGCATATCAATTTCGAGTGTCTTCTCATCATCAGAGTAAATTTTCAATGCAAGTTTCTTTACATTTAGAATGATAGAAGTGACATCTTCTACAACACCCTCAACTGTAGAGAACTCATGAAGTACTCCATCGATTTGAATGGATGTTACAGCGGCACCTGGAAGTGAGGATAATAGGATACGACGTAAGGAGTTACCCAAAGTTGTACCATATCCACGCTCAAGCGGTTCTACGACAAACTTGCCGTACTTGGCATCATCGCTGATCTCAACCGTTTCGATTTTTGGTTTTTCTATTTCGATCATCAAATATACCCTCCTTCAAAACGTCGAAACCCCGGCAGGCTAGTATCCTAACCGAAAGTCCCCATGTATACGTTCCCGTATGTGCACAACAACTGAACTAATTATCTGCACGAATATTTTGTATCATATCCCATTATTGACACAGATACAAATTCTATACAGAAAAATTAAACACGACGACGTTTTGGTGGGCGGCAGCCGTTATGTGGAACTGGAGTTACGTCTCTGATTGCAGTAACTTCTAGTCCAGCAGCTTGTAGCGCACGGATAGCAGCTTCACGACCAGCACCAGGACCTTTTACAGTTACTTCAAGAGTCTTCATTCCATGTTCCATAGAAGTTTTAGCCGCAGTTTCAGCAGCCATTTGCGCAGCAAATGGAGTAGATTTACGTGAACCTCTAAATCCAAGAGCACCTGCACTTGACCAAGAAATTGCATTACCATGAACGTCTGTAATAGTCACGATTGTATTATTGAAAGTTGAACGAATATGCGCAACTCCTGCCTCAATATTCTTTTTGACGCGGCGTTTGCGTGTATTAGTTTTACGAGCCATTTAACTGTTGACCTCCTTTACCAATTATTTTTTCTTGTTAGCTACAGTCTTACGAGGACCTTTACGTGTACGAGCATTGTTCTTCGTGTTCTGTCCACGAACAGGAAGTCCACGACGATGACGTAATCCGCGGAATGAACCGATTTCCATTAAACGTTTGATGTTTAGGGAAACTTCACGACGAAGGTCACCTTCAACCTTTAATTTATCTACGATTTCACGAATCTTAGTTAGCTCATCTTCTGTTAAATCGCGAACGCGAGTATCTTCAGAAACACCAGCTTCAGCAAGAATCTTTTCAGCAGTTGGTCTGCCAATTCCAAAAATGTAAGTTAATGAAATAACTACACGCTTTTCACGTGGAATATCTACACCAGCAATACGTGCCATTAATGCGCACCTCCTTCTAATTTAGCCTTGTTTTTGTTTATGTTTAGGGTTTTCACAGATCACCATTACTTTGCCGTTTCTACGGATTACTTTGCACTTTTCGCAGATTGGCTTAACCGATGGTCTCACTTTCATTACTCTAACCTCCTTAATAGTACGGAGCAACCAGTTTATTTAAAGCGGTAGGTAATTCTTCCGCGAGTCAAATCATATGGAGAAAGCTCAACTGTTACTTTATCTCCAGGCAGGATACGGATGAAATGCATCCGGATTTTCCCTGAAACATGAGCTAACACTGTATGACCGTTCTCTAACTCTACCTTAAACATGGCATTTGGCAAAGTCTCAAGCACCGTGCCTTCCACTTCAATTACATCGTCTTTTGCCATTGAACTTCGTCTCCCTTCTTCACGTCATATGTGGTTTACAAACAGGGCATTCGTCAACCTTATGATTATATCATATTGGTCTGATTCCGTCTGCTAATAAGTTGCTAGCAATTGTTGATTGCTAGTTCGAACCCGAATGACCAATCAATCATCTAAAAAACTTGTGGTTCCTCATGTAATTCTTGCCCGATTCCATGTCCGACATACTCACGCACAAACAGAAAGCCGTTTGTTTCCACATATGATTGAATGGCATGGGAGGTGTTCCTTTGTCATTCGCCCAGCTTCTTGCGTGATTTTAATCTCACGAGAAGTTTTGCAATGAATCATTAAGACAAGCTCCCAAGCAATTTTTCAACTTCAGTGAAAACCGTATTGATTTCCTGCTGACCGTTTATATTGCGCAAGTAGCCTTTGCCTTCATAAAAGTCTAAAAGTGGTTTGGTTTGTTGAATATTAACTTCCAAACGGTTATGAACTGTGTCTGCATTATCGTCTGCGCGTTGATATAACTCTCCACCACAACGATCACAAACACCTTCATTAGCCGGTGGGTTAAAAACAAGGTGATAGGTTGCGCCACAATCTTTACAGATTCTACGTCCTGTCAACCGCTCCATCAGAATACTTTGGTCAACATCAATGTTGATGACAAAGTCAATTTTTTTATTTAAGTCTGCAAGAATTTGTTCAAGTGCTTCAGCCTGAGCAACAGTACGAGGAAATCCATCTAACAAAAAGCCATTATCACAGTCAGGCTTACTTAAGCGTTCACGGACAATTCCAATTGTTACTTCATCTGGTACAAGCGCACCTTGGTCCATAAATGACTTAGCTTGCAGCCCAAGTTCCGTTCCATCTTTGATAGCCGCACGGAACATATCTCCTGTTGAGATATGAGGGATGTTGTATTTTGAAACAATTTTATCGGCCTGTGTGCCTTTTCCGGCACCCGGGAGCCCCATAAGAACTAAATTCACAAGAATTCCCCCCAGTTCTCTAATGAAGGAATAGGGAACATCTGTCCCCTAAACCATCTATTTAATAAAACCTTTATAGTGTCGTTTCACTAATTGGCCTTCTAGTTTTTTCATTGTGTCTAGTGCTACACCGACGACAATTAGTAAACCAGTACCTCCAATTTGTACACTTTGCGGAAGACCAGCAATTTTTATGAAGAATACCGGCAATACAGAAATGACTGCAAGAAAAATTGCGCCAACAAAAGTCAACCGAGTTAAAACCTTTGTCAAGTATTCTTGAGTATTCGCACCAGGACGAATACCAGGAACATACCCACCTTGCTTCTTCAGGTTTTCAGCTACCTTTTCAGGGCTTACTTGAATGAAGGCATAGAAGTAAGTAAACGCAACGATTAATGCAACATAGATGATCATTCCGAGAGGTCTCGTATAATCAAATGTATTTTGAATCCATATCGTCACATCATTTGTACCAAAGAACTGAGCGATCGTTGGAGGTACAATGATAAACGAAATTGCAAAGATGACAGGAATAACACCCGCAGCATTAACCTTTAATGGTAAATGTGTGGATTGTGCCCCAACAGGATTATTCCCAACAGACATCCTTTTTGCATACTGAATTGGAATTTTTCTTAACGCCTCTTGGATGAAAATTACCCCAACGATAATCGCAATGATCGCAAGAATAATTAGTACAACCGTAAGAATACGTAAGAAAATAGCTTCCCCAGCACCTTCAAATTGTTGTGTATAAATCTGGTTTACAATGGTTGGGAGTCCTGCAACAATACCTGCGAAGATAATGATTGAGATCCCGTTTCCCGCACCTTTTTCTGTAATTTGCTCACCGAGCCACATTAAGAATGCAGTACCGGCAGTTAATACAGTTGCGATTAGTAGGTAGTTCGCAATTCCACTGTCAGATATCAGCAAACCACCAGCCAAATTATTAAATCCATAGGACATTCCAAAAGCCTGGATAAAACCAAGAACTATCGTGAAGTAGCGCGTAAATTGCGCAAGCTTTCTACGACCAACGTCCCCTTGTTTAGACCATTCAGTAAACTTTGGAACAACATCCATTTGCAACAATTGAATGATAATGGATGCTGTAATGTATGGCATGATTCCCATCGCAAAGATGGAGAAGTTTTGAAGTGCACCGCCACCAAATACATTTAGTACACCGAAAGCACTTAAAGTATCTTGTGCTTTTAATATATCAGAATTCACCCCTGGGACCGGAATAAAGGCACCAAGGCGAAATACAATCAACATTAAAAGGGTGAAGAGAATTTTGCTTCTGATTTCACCCACGCGCATAAAATTGGAGATTGTTTGAAACATTAGATCACCTCAGTTTGACCCCCAGCAGCTTGGATTGCTTCTTGAGCTGCAGAGGAAAACTTATGAGCTTTAACAGTTAACTTTTTCTCCAAGTTACCAGTAGCAAGAATCTTTACTCCTGCAAGTTCCTTTTTGACTAGTCCTGTTTCAATCAAAAGTTCTGGAGTCACTTCGGTTCCGTCTTCAAATCGGTTTAAAGCATCAAGGTTCACCACTGCGTATTCTTTACGATTAATATTCGTAAATCCACGTTTAGGTAGACGTCTAGCTAAAGGTGTTTGACCACCCTCAAATCCTGGACGTACACCACCGCCTGAACGAGCATTTTGACCTTTATGACCTTTTCCAGCTGTTTTACCATTACCAGATCCAATACCACGGCCTTTACGTTTACGTTCTTGACGAGAACCTTCTGTTGGCTTTAGTTCGTGAAGTTTCATGTTGGCACCTCCTTGTTCTTAAAACTATATTATTTATTTTTCGTTCACCTTTACAAGATGAGACACTTTATTGATCATGCCACGGATAGCAGCATTATCTTGGTGCTCAACTGTTTGGTGCATTTTTTTCAATCCTAGGGCCTTAACTGTTTCACGCTGATCTTGCGGACGACCGATCAAGCTGCGTGTGAGGGTAACTTCTAATTTAGTTGCCATTTAATTTCCCTCCTTATCCTAACAGTTCTTCTACTGATTTACCGCGCAACTTCGCTACGTCTTCAGCACGCTTTAATTGTGTTAAACCATCAATAGTAGCACGAACCATATTGATTGGTGTATTTGTACCAAGTGACTTAGACAGAATGTCTTGAACACCTGCTAATTCTAATACCGCACGAACTGGTCCACCAGCGATAACTCCAGTACCCTCTGAAGCAGGCTTAAGAAGGATTTCACCAGCACCAAAATGTCCGATTACCTCGTGAGGAATTGTTGTACCAACCATAGGTACGTGAATCAAGTTCTTCTTCGCATCTTCAATTGCTTTGCGAATAGCATCTGGTACTTCTTGCGCTTTACCAGTTCCGAAACCAACATAACCGTTCTTATCACCAACTACTACAAGAGCAGTGAAACGGAAACGACGTCCACCTTTAACAACTTTCGCTACACGGTTTACCGTAACTACGCGTTCTTCAAGTTCAAGTTTGTTTGGATCAATGCGACGCATCTATTTATGTCCCTCCTTTTTATATTAAAATTGTAAGCCGTTTTCACGTGCAGCATCTGCCAAAGCCTTAATACGGCCATGATATAGATATCCTCCACGGTCAAATACAACTTCGCTAACGCCTTTTTCTACTGCACGCTTTGCTACTAGTTCTCCGACCTTTACTGCAGCATCAAGGTTGCCTGTAGATTCAAGATTAACTTCTTTATCCATTGTAGAAGCACTCGCTAAAGTAACTCCATTAACATCGTCGATTAGTTGAGCATAAATGTGTTTATTTGAACGGAACACATTTAAACGAGGACGAGCTGCTGTACCGCTAACTTTAGAACGGACACGAGCATGTCTTTTACGGCGAGTAGCGTTTTTATCCGCCTTCGTGATCATTTACGTCACTCCTTTCGTTTAACCTATAAGGCCTTACTTACCAGTCTTACCTTCTTTACGGCGTACGAATTCGCCTTCGTAACGGATACCTTTGCCTTTATATGGCTCTGGTGGACGTACTCCGCGAATATTAGCAGCAAGTGCACCTACACGCTCTTTATCTGCTCCTTTAACAATAACCTTAGTGTTAGAAGGAACTTCGATTTCAAGGCCTTCTTCAGCCTCGATTTCAACTGGATGAGAATATCCCACACTTAATACAAGCTTCTTACCTTGCTTAGCAGCACGGTAACCGACACCGATTAAATCTAGAGATCTTTCGAATCCTTTAGATACACCTTCTACCATGTTTGCAAGAACTGCGCGAGTTGTACCGTGCAGCGCGCGGTGTTCTTTAGCATCAGTTGGACGAGAGATTGTAATAACATTCTCTTCAATCACGATTTGGATATCTTGGTTAAAAGAACGAGATAATTCGCCTTTTGGACCTTTTACTGTTAAAAAGTTATTTTCGTTCGTAACAGTAACCCCTGCAGGGATTTCAATTGGTTTTTTACCTACGCGAGACATTCATTGCACCTCCATTCTTTTGAAAATTCTATTACCAGACGTAAGCTAATACTTCTCCGCCCACTTGCTTAGCACGGGCTTCTTTATCAGATAGTACGCCATTTGAAGTTGAAACAAGTGCGATTCCTAGACCGTTAAGTACACGTGGTACCTCGTTAGACTTAGCATAAACGCGCAAACCAGGTTTGCTGATGCGCTTAAGACCAGTAATAACACGCTCATTATTTGCACCGTATTTAAGGAAGATACGGATAATACCTTGTTTGTTGTCTTCGATATATTCTACATCACGTACGAAACCTTCACGCTTAAGAATCTCAGCTATTTCTTTTTTCATATTAGAAGCAGGTACTTCTAATTTTTCGTGACGAACCATATTCGCATTACGAATACGAGTAAGCATATCTGCAATTGGATCTGTCATGACCATTGTTTTTACCTCCTTCCCATAACTTGGGTTTTACCAGCTAGCTTTTTTCACACCAGGAATTTGTCCTTTGTATGCTAATTCACGGAAACAAATACGGCAAAGCTTGAATTTACGGTATACAGAGTGCGGACGTCCGCAGCGCTCACAGCGTGTGTACTCTTGTACCTTAAATTTAGGCGTGCGTTTTTGTTTCGCAATCATTGATTTCTTAGCCACGTTTTCGCCTCCCTCTATTTAGAGATTACTTCTTAAATGGCATTCCGAATGATGTTAATAGTTCACGAGCTTCTTCATCAGTGTTAGCAGTCGTTACAATAACAATATCCATGCCACGTACTTTACTTACTTTATCGTAATCAATTTCAGGGAAGATTAATTGCTCTTTAACACCCATAGTGTAGTTTCCGCGACCATCGAATGATTTCTTAGAAACACCGCGGAAGTCACGTACACGTGGAAGTGATACTGAAATTAATTTGTCAATGAATTCGTACATACGCTCACCGCGAAGTGTTACTTTCGCGCCGATAGGCATACCTTCACGAAGACGGAAACCAGCGATTGATTTCTTAGCTTTAGTAACAACTGGTTTTTGACCAGAGATCAAAGCTAGTTCTTCAACAGCAATGTCTAATGCTTTTGCATTGGCAACTGCATCGCCCACACCCATATTGATTACGATTTTTTCTAATCTTGGTACTTCCATTACGGATTTATAGTTAAACTTGCTCATTAGAGCAGGAGAAATTTCTTTGTTGAACTTTTCTTTTAGGCGGTTCATTTATGAGTACCTCCCTTCTTTTATAAACTATTTATCTAGAACTTCACCGGATTTTTTTGCTACGCGTACCTTCTTACCGTCTTCCTCTTTATAACCAACTCGGGTTGGTTTGCCAGATTTCGGATCGATAGGCATAACATTTGATACATGAATAGGTGCCTCTTGGCTAAGAATTCCGCCTTGCGGATTTTCTTGTGAAGGCTTAGCGTGTTTTTTCACGATATTGATTCCTTCAACTAGAACACGGCTTTGCTTAGGGAATGCTGCAAGAATATTCCCAGTTTTGCCTTTGTCCTTACCAGAGATGACCATTACTTTGTCACCTTTTTTGACATGCATCTGCTGCACCTCCTTAGAGCCATTTGTATTTAAATTAGATTACTTCTGGAGCTAATGAAACGATTTTCATGAAGTTGTTTTCACGAAGTTCACGTGCAACTGGTCCGAAGATACGAGTTCCGCGTGGGCTCTTATCGTCACGGATGATCACACATGCGTTTTCATCGAACTTGATGTATGTTCCATCGGAACGACGAGCGCCAGTTTTTGTACGAACGATAACCGCTCTAACAACATCACCTTTTTTAACAACGCCTCCTGGTGTTGCTTGTTTGACTGTACAAACAATAACATCACCAATATTGGCTGTCTTACGTCCAGTACCACCAAGTACTTTAATAGTAAGAACTTCACGTGCACCTGAATTATCAGCAACTTTTAAACGAGTTTCCTGTTGGATCATGCGAGTAACCTCCCTTCGGAATTGCCTTTATCCGAACGATTTAGATAATAACTGCTTTTTCTACAACTTCTACTAAGCGGAAGCGTTTTGTCGCAGAAAGCGGACGAGTTTCCATAATACGAACAACATCGCCAGTTTTTGCTACATTTTGCTCATCATGAGCTTTAAACTTTTTAGAGTATTTTACGCGCTTGCCGTATAGTGGATGTGTTTTGTAAGTCTCGATAAGAACAGTGATTGTTTTATCCATCTTGTCAGAAACTACACGTCCAGTATAGACCTTACGCTGGTTGCGTTCACTCATTGTGAAGGGCCTCCTCTCTGGTTATCAATTATTAACGCCGATCTCTCTTTCACGAATCACAGTTTTCATACGGGCAATCGCCTTCCGTACTTCACGGATGCGAGCTGTGTTTTCAAGCTGCCCAGTCGCTAATTGAAAGCGCAGGTTAAAAAGCTCTTCTTTTAAAGATTTCACTTTTTGTTCGATTTCAGCAGTGGTAAGGTCACGAATTTCATTAGCTTTCATTGGATTCACCACCAATTTCTTCTCGTTTTACAAACTTCGTTTTTACAGGAAGTTTGTGGGATGCAAGACGTAATGCTTCACGAGCAACTTCTTCAGAAACACCCGCGATTTCAAACATAATTTTCCCTGGTTTTACGACCGCTACCCATCCTTCTGGAGAACCTTTACCGGAACCCATGCGGACTTCTAGTGGTTTTGCAGTGTAAGGCTTATGAGGGAAGATTTTAATCCAAACTTTACCGCCACGCTTCATATAACGAGTCATCGCAATACGAGCTGCTTCGATCTGACGGTTAGTGATCCAGGAGGCTTCAGTAGCTTGTAGGCCGTATTCACCGAATGCTACCTCAGTGCCGCCTTTTGCGCGTCCGCGCATTTTTCCACGGTGTTCGCGGCGATATTTAACGCGTTTTGGCAATAACATATTATTTGCCTCCTTCCTCAGTTTTCTTCTTCGTTGGAAGGACCTCTCCCTTATAAATCCATACTTTAACTCCAAGCTTACCGTATGTTGTATCAGCCTCAGCTGTAGCATAATCGATATCTGCACGAAGTGTATGAAGAGGAACTGTTCCTTCGCTATAATGTTCTGCACGAGCAATATCTGCTCCACCTAAACGACCAGATACTTGCGTTTTGATTCCTTTTGCACCAGCACGCATCGCACGTTGGATTGTTTGCTTCTGTGCACGACGGAATGAAACACGGTTTTCAAGTTGACGAGCAATATTCTCAGCTACTAATTTCGCATCAAGGTCTGCTCTCTTGATTTCTAAGATGTTTATATGAACACGTTTGCCAGTAAGTGCATTTAGGGCTTTACGAAGTGCTTCTACTTCTGTTCCACCTTTACCAATTACCATACCTGGCTTAGCAGTGTGTACTGTTACATTTAAGCGGTTAGCTGCACGCTCAATTTCAATTTTAGAAAGAGAAGCATCGCGTAGGCGCTTAGTGATGTACTCACGAACTTTAATATCTTCGTGTAAAAGATCAGCGTAGTCTTTGCCTGCATACCATTTTGACTCCCAATCACGGATGACACCGATACGCAAACCGACAGGATTTACTTTTTGACCCACTAATTATCCCTCCTTCTTTTCTGATAAAACGATTGTAATATGGCTAGTGCGCTTGTTGATTGCACTTGCACGACCTTGTGCACGTGGACGGAAACGCTTCAGTGTAGGTCCCTCGTTTGCATAAGCTTGAGAAACTACAAGATTGTTTACATCCATTTCATAGTTGTGTTCTGCATTTGCAAGAGCAGATTTCAGAACCTTTTCAACGATTGGAGAAGCAGCTTTCGGGGTGAGTTTTAAAATCGCCACCGCTTCACCAACTTGCTTTCCTCGAATTAAATCTAGTACTAAACGAGCTTTACGAGGAGCAATACGAACTGTATTAGCAACAGCTTTTGCTTGCATATGAATAGCCTCCTCTCATTAACGTCTTGTTTTCTTATCGTCAGCGGCATGGCCTTTGTATGTTCTTGTTGGAGCGAATTCTCCAAGCTTATGGCCTACCATGTCTTCTGTCACATAAACCGGAACATGTTTACGTCCGTCATAAACGGCAATTGTATGTCCGATGAATTGCGGGAAGATCGTTGAGCGGCGTGACCAAGTTTTTACAACCTGCTTACCCTCAGTCTCGTTTAGCTTCTCGATCTTTTTCATTAAATGATCATCAACAAAAGGTCCTTTTTTTAAGCTACGACCCATGATTGAACCTCCCTTCGTGATTGTCCTACGGTTCTTATGAACCGTAGCTCAATCCCGTTATTTTTTACGACGACGTACGATGAACTTGTCGGATTTATTTTTCTTCTTACGAGTTTTGAATCCAAGAGTTGGTTTACCCCATGGAGACATTGGAGACTTACGTCCGATTGGAGCACGACCTTCACCACCACCGTGTGGGTGATCGTTAGGGTTCATAACAGATCCACGTACAGTTGGTCGCTTGCCTAACCAACGAGAACGACCTGCTTTACCAATGTTAATAAGTTCATGTTGTTCGTTACCTACTTGACCTACAGTCGCACGGCACTCTGCAAGGATCATGCGTACTTCACCAGAGTTCAAACGGATAAGAACATATTTTCCTTCTTTACCAAGTACTTGTGCACTTGTTCCAGCAGAACGGACTAATTGTCCACCCTTACCAGGTTTTAATTCGATGTTGTGAACAACAGTACCTACAGGGATATTTACAAGTGGTAAAGCATTACCTACTTTAATATCAGCTGTTGGTCCAGACATAACTTCCATTCCAACCACTAGGTTTTTAGGTGCTAAGATGTAACGCTTTTCACCGTCTACGTAGTTGATTAACGCAATGTTTGCGGAACGGTTTGGATCATATTCAATCGTGGCAACGCGTCCTGGAATGCCATCTTTGTTACGTTTAAAATCGATGACACGGTATTGACGCTTATGGCCGCCACCTTGATGACGAACAGTTAACTTACCTTGGTTATTACGGCCGCCTTTTCTATGCAACGGTGCAAGCAACGATTTTTCGGGCTTGTCAGTAGTGATTTCAGCGAAATCAGACGCTGTCATGTTACGACGACCATTGGAGGTAGGTTTGTACTTTTTAATCGCCATTTCTTTTCCCTCCTCTTCTAATTAGCTAATTTAGACCTCGAATAATTCGATTTCTTTGCTATCTTGAGTTAACGTAATGATGGCTTTACGGCGCTTGTTAGTATAACCACCGAATTTACCCATACGCTTAAATTTACCTTTATAGTTCATGATGTTTACATTCTTAACTGTAACACCAAAGATTTCTTGAACCGCATCTTTAACTTGAGTTTTATTTGCTCTGACATCTACCTCAAACGTGTATTTCTTATCAGCCATAAGGTCAGATGAACGTTCAGTGATTACGGGGCGCTTAATGATATCGCGTGCATCCATTATGCAAGCACCTCCTCTACTTTTTCAACTGCTGCTTTAGTCATGATTAACTTATCATGATTTAAGACATCCAGTACATTGATTCCTTCAGCGGAAACAACTGTGATACCAGGAATGTTACGTGCAGAAAGAGCAACATTTTCGTCAAGACCAGCAGTTACGATTAGCGCTTTGCTGTCAACGGAAAGTCCTTTTAACACATTTGTAAATTCCTTAGTTTTTGGTGCATCAAAGCTTAAGCTTTCAAGTACCAAGATTTCTTCTGCAACAACTTTTGTTGATAATGCAGATTTGATTGCCAAACGGCGAACCTTTTTAGGAAGTTTGTAGCTATAGCTGCGTGGAACAGGACCGAATACAGTACCACCACCACGCCATTGTGGAGAACGGATAGAACCTTGACGGGCACGACCAGTACCTTTTTGACGCCATGGCTTACGACCACCGCCTGCTACTTCAGAACGAATTTTTGTTTTATGAGTTCCTTGGCGTAAGGAAGCTCTTTGCATAACAACCGCTTCGAACATTACATGGTTGTTTGGCTCGATACCAAATACAGAATCATTAAGTTCTACATCGCCAACTTTTGATCCAGCTTGGTTAAATAATGCTACTTTAGGCATTCCTTTTTCCTCCTTTCTCTAAACGTTACTTTGCTTTTACAGCAGTCTTAATTTTAAGCAATGCTTTTCTAGCTCCAGGAACATTTCCTTTGATTAGAAGAAGATTGCGTTCTTCGTCAACTTTAACGATTTGTAAGTTTTGAACTGTGATTTGTTCTCCACCCATACGTCCAGGTAATAATTTTCCTTTGAAAACGCGGTTTGGAGCAACAGGACCCATTGAACCTGGGCGACGGTGGTAACGAGATCCGTGAGCCATTGGTCCACGTGATTGTCCGTGGCGCTTAATTGCACCTTGGAATCCTTTACCTTTAGAAATTCCTGTTACATCTACTAAATCGCCTTCTGCGAAAATATTAACTTTGACTTCCTGACCAACCTCATATTCTGCTAAGTCAACTCCGTTAAATTCACGTACGAAGCGCTTAGGAGTAGTATTAGCCTTTGCAACATGTCCTTTTTCCGGTTTGTTTGAAAGCTTATCACGCTTATCTTCAAAACCAAGCTGTATAGCTTCGTAACTATCAGTTTCAGCGTTCTTAACTTGAAGTACTACGTTTGGAGTAGCTTCAACAACTGTTACCGGGATAAGATCACCATTTTCAGCAAATACTTGAGTCATACCGATCTTTCTTCCTAAGATTCCTTTGGTCATTCGTCACACCTCCTACAATTTGTTTTTTAATTTATTTCACTTATAATTTGATTTCGATATCTACGCCTGACGGCAAGTCTAAACGCATCAATGAATCAACAGTTTGTGGTGTTGGATTGATGATATCAATTAGACGCTTATGCGTACGCATTTCGAACTGCTCACGTGAATCCTTGTACTTATGAACCGCACGAAGAATTGTGTAAACATTCTTTTCAGTTGGAAGCGGAATCGGTCCAGATACAGCTGCACCAGAACGTTTCGCTGTTTCAACAATCTTTTCAGCGGATTGATCAAGAATTCTATGATCATACGCTTTTAAACGGATACGAATTTTTTGTTTTGCCATTATTTTCCCTCCTTTTCGCCTATTTTAAAATAGACATTCTCCGCGAAAATTTTCCGCACACTCGCCATGGCAAAGCGGCCGGGTGTGTCGGTAACCTTCCGCATCAACGCAGTCAAAGACCAACATTGCCTATTATACAGAAAAACTTTGGTGATTGCAACACCTTTTAATTTTTCTTGTATGTCTAACACACTTTTTCTATTATAGACGCAAAAACCACGGAATTCAAGTAAAGTTTCTATATAATCCTCAGTTTATAAGCAGAAACTCTTTCCAGTAAACATAAATCATTCTTGCGCTTTATATATATAGAAGAAAGTAGACAAATCCTGAACTAAGATGAAAAAAACCGCCTCATTTAATGCTAAAGTTCAATCTACATAAAGTGATTCATGCTTATACCCACCAACAGGATCAATT
Organism: Mesobacillus maritimus; assembly: GCF_044803185.1. Lineage (GTDB taxonomy): Bacteria > Bacillota > Bacilli > Bacillales > Cytobacillaceae > Mesobacillus_B > Mesobacillus_B maritimus_B. The sequence continues at coordinate 136,998 of NZ_CP085225.1, read as the reverse complement.
AGAAATGGCTCAGAACTAAAAAAAGGTAGATGAGCGGACTCATCTACCTTTTTATAAATTAAGAATGATTATTCTTGGATACTTGCAACTACTCCAGCGCCTACTGTACGGCCACCCTCACGAATAGAGAACTTAGTTCCTTCTTCGATTGCGATTGGAGAGATAAGCTCAACTGTCATTTCAATGTTATCGCCAGGCATAACCATTTCTACACCTTCAGGAAGGTTACAGATACCAGTTACGTCAGTTGTACGGAAGTAGAACTGTGGGCGGTAGTTAGTGAAGAATGGAGTATGACGTCCACCTTCTTCTTTTGATAGAACGTAAACTTCAGCTTTGAAGTTTGTGTGTGGAGTGATTGAACCTGGCTTAGCAAGTACTTGTCCACGTTGGATTTCTTCACGAGCAACCCCACGAAGAAGAGCACCGATGTTGTCACCAGCTTCAGCATAATCAAGAAGCTTACGGAACATTTCTACACCAGTTACAGTTGTAGATTTTGGTTCTTCAGCAAGACCGATGATTTCAATAACGTCACCGACTTTAACTTGTCCACGCTCAACACGTCCAGTAGCAACTGTTCCACGACCTGTGATTGAGAACACGTCCTCAACTGGCATCATGAATGGCTTATCAGTGTCACGAGTTGGGTTTGGAATATACTCATCAACTGCATTCATAAGTTCAATGATTTTTTCTTCCCATTCTGCTTCGCCTTCTAGAGCTTTAAGTGCAGAACCTTTGATTACTGGAATGTCATCACCAGGGAAGTCATATTCAGAAAGAAGGTCACGAACTTCCATTTCTACTAATTCAAGTAGCTCTTCGTCGTCAACCATATCACACTTGTTCATGAATACTACAAGGTAAGGAACACCAACCTGACGTGAAAGTAGGATGTGCTCACGAGTTTGTGGCATTGGACCATCAGCAGCAGATACTACTAGGATACCGCCGTCCATTTGCGCAGCACCAGTGATCATGTTTTTAACATAGTCAGCGTGGCCTGGGCAGTCAACGTGTGCATAGTGACGATTAGCAGTTTCATACTCAACGTGTGAAGTATTGATTGTGATTCCACGCTCTTTTTCTTCTGGAGCGTTGTCAATTTGATCATATCCGCGTGCTTCTCCGCCACCAGCTTTTGAAAGAACTGTTGAGATAGCAGCAGTTAGAGTAGTTTTACCATGGTCAACGTGACCGATTGTACCGATATTTACGTGTGGCTTAGAACGATCGAATTTAGCTTTTGCCATTTTAGGAATCCTCCTTATTATTTGGAAAGTTTTAAGTATATTTTAGGCTATGGAAAAGGAGTTCCTTCCCCATAGCTATGTCCTACACTAGTAGTTATACTTGATTAAAGGTTGAAAATCAATTATTCACCTTTATTTTTTTTGATGATTTCTTCAGAAACGGATTTTGGAACTTCTTCGTAATGGTCGAAGTGCATTGAGAACACACCACGTCCTTGTGTACTTGAACGAAGAGCAGTTGCATAACCGAACATTTCAGAAAGTGGAACCATCGAACGAACTACTTGAGCGTTACCACGAGCATCCATACCCTCAACGCGTCCACGACGAGCCGTAATCATACCCATGATATCTCCAAGGTATTCCTCAGGGATAACAACTTCGACTTTCATTACAGGCTCAAGGATAACAGGTTGACATTTTGAAGCGGCATTTTTAAGTGCCATTGAAGCAGCAATCTTAAACGCCATTTCAGAGGAGTCAACATCATGGTATGAACCGTCAAATAGACGAGCTTTAATGTCCACTAGTGGGTATCCAGCAAGAACACCACGATCTAGAGCATCTTCAAGACCAGCTTGTACAGCCGGGATGTATTCACGTGGAACAACCCCACCGACGATGCCGTTCTCAAATTCGAAGCCTTTTCCTTCTTCATTTGGAGAGAATTCAATCCAAACGTGTCCGAATTGTCCACGTCCACCAGACTGACGCGCAAATTTACCTTCAACCTGAGCTGAACCGCGGAAAGTCTCACGATATGCAACCTGAGGAGCACCTACGTTTGCTTCCACCTTAAATTCGCGTTTCATACGGTCAACAATGATATCCAAATGAAGCTCACCCATACCGGCGATGATTACTTGTCCAGTTTCCTGGTCAGTATGTGCACGGAAAGTAGGATCCTCTTCTTGTAGCTTCTGTAATGCTGTAGTCATTTTATCCTGATCGGCTTTAGACTTAGGCTCTACAGAAAGTTGAATTACAGGTTCTGGGAACTGCATAGATTCTAGAATTACTTCTTGCTTTTCATCACATAGAGTATCGCCAGTTGTTGTATCTTTTAAACCTACCGCTGCAGCAATATCCCCTGCGTATACAGTTGAGATTTCTTGACGGCTGTTTGCATGCATCTGTAGGATACGACCAACACGTTCGCGTTTGCCTTTTGTTGAGTTCTTAACGTATGAACCAGCATCAAGAGTTCCTGAGTACACACGGAAGAATGTCAATTTACCTACATAAGGGTCAGTCATAACTTTAAATGCTAAAGCAGAGAATGGTTCGTTATCATCTGAATGACGTTCAACTACCTCTTCAGAATCCGGTAGATGACCTTGAATCGCAGGAACATCTAGAGGTGATGGTAGATAGTCAATAACTGCATCTAGCATTAACTGAACACCTTTGTTTTTGAATGCTGAACCACAGATTACTGGATAGAATTCAACGTTAGTAGTACCTTTACGGATTGCAGCTTTGATCTCTTCGACCGTTAACTCTTCACCGCCAAGGTATTTTTCCATTAATTCTTCATCAAGTTCTGCTACCGCTTCAAGAAGCTTTTCACGGTATTCTTCAGCTTGTGCTTTGTATTCTTCTGGAATTTCACCTTCAGTAATCTCTGTACCAAGGTCATTCGCATAGAATCTAGCATTCATTTCTACCAAGTCGATAATACCGCTGAATTCATCTTCAGCTCCGATTGGTAACTGGATAGGATGTGCATTTGCTTGAAGACGGTCATGGATTGTGCTAACAGAATATAAGAAGTCTGCTCCTAATTTATCCATCTTATTAACGAATACCACACGTGGTACTCCATAAGTTGTCGCTTGGCGCCAAACTGTTTCTGTTTGTGGCTCAACACCAGACTGTGCATCAAGTACTGCAACCGCTCCGTCAAGGACACGAAGGGAACGTTCAACTTCAACAGTGAAGTCTACGTGTCCCGGAGTGTCAATGATGTTTACACGATGGTCTTTCCAAGAAGCTGTTGTCGCAGCAGATGTGATTGTGATTCCACGCTCTTGCTCCTGCTCCATCCAGTCCATTTGAGAAGCACCTTCGTGTGTTTCGCCGATCTTATGGATACGGCCTGTATAATAGAGGACACGCTCAGTAGTTGTCGTTTTACCGGCATCGATATGAGCCATGATCCCAATATTACGTGTTCTTTCTAAGGAGAACTCTCTTGCCATTTGGTCTTTCTCCTTCCATGTATGAGTGTTTTAGTTTTGAAGGTTAGATTACCAACGATAATGAGCAAACGCTTTGTTTGCTTCTGCCATTTTGTGTGTATCTTCACGCTTCTTGACAGACGCTCCAGTGTTGTTAGCAGCGTCAAGAATTTCATTAGCTAAACGCTCTTCCATTGTCTTCTCACCGCGAAGGCGAGCATAGTTTACTAACCAACGAAGACCTAGTGTAGTACGACGATCTGGACGCACCTCAACTGGGACTTGGTAGTTCGCACCACCAACACGGCGTGCTCTAACTTCTAATACTGGCATAATGTTCTTTAATGCTTGATCGAATACTTCGATAGCTTCTTTTCCAGAACGCTCAGCGATGATATCAAATGCAGAGTATAAAATCTTTTGAGATTTACCTCTCTTGCCGTCAACCATCATTTTGTTAATCAAACGAGTAACTAACTTTGATTTGTAAATCGGATCCGGTAATACATCTCTTTTCGCAACAGGACCTTTACGTGGCATATTATTTCCTCCTTTCAAAAAGGCTTTTAATAGTTGTTGTTATTTCTTAGCTGCTTTAGGACGCTTAGTACCGTATTTAGAACGACCTTGCATACGGTTGTTTACGCCTGCTGTATCTAGTGCTCCACGAACGATATGGTAACGTACCCCTGGTAAGTCTTTTACACGTCCGCCACGGATAAGAACGACACTGTGTTCTTGTAGGTTGTGGCCGATACCAGGAATATAAGCTGTTACCTCGATTCCGTTTGTTAAACGAACACGGGCATATTTACGAAGCGCTGAGTTCGGCTTCTTTGGTGTCATTGTTCCAACACGAGTACATACACCGCGTTTTTGTGGAGATGTAAGGTTGGTTTGCGCTTTTTTGAAGCTGTTGTAGCCTTTGTTTAGCGCTGGTGATTTTGATTTTTCCTCGGCTGACTTACGAGGTTTGCGTACTAATTGATTAATTGTAGGCATTGTTTTTCCTCCTTTCGTTACTTTGGTAGACCCACACATCCAGGTGGTTCATTTTTTGCTAAAAAACAAAGTCTTTGCGGATCTGTACGCCACAAAAACAGTTTTTACAGAGTAAAAGAGACACTTACTGTTCCCCAATAAAACTTCCTGACCTTTCAAAAACAAGATATCAAGTAAGTAGGAACACCTTTGCTATAATAGCATCTCAAAAATAATATGTCAACATTATATTCATAAATTATTTTAAGTGGTTCATCATTCATAAAAAAGCGGTACTCCCTTATGAGTTGGAAGTACCGCTTTCTTTAACTGAGCTATCCAACCACTTTAGAACTACTCAACTGGTACTGCATCATCAGGCGTCTCTTCCACCAAGACCGGTTCTGCTTTACGATATCGTTGCATTCCCGTTCCAGCAGGAACCAGTTTACCGATAATAACATTTTCTTTCAAGCCAAGAAGTTCGTCGCGCTTTCCTTTAATGGCAGCGTCCGTAAGAACTCTTGTTGTTTCCTGGAAGGAAGCAGCTGACAAGAATGAATCTGTTTCAAGGGAAGCTTTTGTAATCCCAAGAATAACAGGGCGTCCAGTAGCCGGCAATCTACCTTCTAGAAGTGCCTGACGGTTAGCATCCGTAAACTGATGGATTTCAAGCAATGTACCTGGGAGAACATTTGTTTCACCAGCATCAATGACTCTAATCTTCCTCATCATCTGACGGACCATAACTTCAACGTGTTTGTCGCCAATTTCTACCCCTTGCATACGGTATACCTTTTGAACCTCGCTGAGGAGATACTCTTGAACAGACTTCACGTCTTTAACTCGCAATAATTCCTTTGGATCAATTGAACCTTCAGTAAGTTCTTGGCCTCGTTCTACTTGACTATTAACTGCAACTTTTAATCTTGCTGTATATGGAGCAGTATACGTACGTGATTCAACATCACCTTGTACGATGATCTCATGCTGGCGATCACGACCTTCATTGATACCCACAACAACCCCACTAATTTCAGATATAACCGCGACCCCTTTAGGGTTACGAGCTTCAAAAATCTCCTGAATACGTGGTAGACCTTGAGTGATATCGTCTCCTGCAACACCGCCGGTATGGAATGTACGCATTGTTAACTGTGTACCTGGTTCACCGATGGATTGAGCAGCAATAATACCAACTGCTTCCCCAACTTCAACTTCTTGACCTGTAGCCAAGTTGCGACCATAACACTTCTTACATACACCGTGGCGAGTGTTACATGTGAAGGCAGAACGAATCCACACTTCTTCGAATCCAGCATCAACAATTTCAATTGCTAAATCTTCAGTGATCAGATCGTTTTCCCTGATAATCACTTCTTTTGTTTCTGGATGTTTGATGGTCTTTCTCGCATATCGTCCGATTAAGCGCTCATCAAGAGCTTCAATGATCTCTGTACCATCTCGCAACGCTTTAACGTTCAAGCCACGGTCAGTTCCACAATCATCCTCACGAACGATAACATCTTGTGCAACATCTACGAGACGACGAGTCAAGTAACCAGAGTCCGCTGTCTTAAGTGCGGTATCAGCAAGACCTTTACGCGCACCGTGTGTGGAAATAAAGTATTCCAAAACAGTAAGACCTTCACGGAAACTTGATTTAATCGGTAACTCAATGATTCGTCCAGCTGGGTTGGCCATCAGTCCACGCATACCTGCAAGCTGGGTAAAGTTCGATGCATTACCACGAGCACCAGAATCACTCATCATGAAGATAGGATTTGTTTTACTCAAGGATTTCATCAATTTAGACTGAATCGTATCTTTTGCTGCACTCCAGATAGAGATAACACGGTCATATCGCTCATCCTCGGTGATTAAACCACGTCTGAACTGCTTCATGACATTATCTACTTTAGATTGTGCATCACTAATAATTTCTCCCTTTTCTTTAAGGACCACAATATCCGCAACACCAACTGTAATACCCGCTTTAGAAGAATAACGGAATCCAAGATCCTTCATTCGGTCAAGCATTTTTGATGTTTCAGTAATTTGGAATTTCTTAAAGACTTCTGCAATAATGTTCCCTAAGATTTTTTTCTTAAAAGGATCGACTAATGGTCTCTCTTTAATAACAGCCTTAACATCGGTTCCTTTTGGCACGAAATAATTTTCAGGGGTTTTCTCTTCAAGGTTGGTTTTTGTCGGCTCATTAATGTACGGGAATGTATCTGGTAAAATCTCATTGAAAATTAACTTTCCGACTGTAGTCATAAGCAATTGATTGCTTTGTTCTTCAGTAAAAGTCTGGTTCCCTAATGAACCTGCATGAACAGCAACACGTGTATGAAGATGGACGTATCCATTTTGATAGGCTATTAACGCTTCATTCCTATCTTTAAAGATCATTCCTTCTCCAACTGCACCCTCACGCTCAAGTGTTAGGTAATAGTTACCAAGTACCATATCCTGAGATGGAGTAACAACTGGCTTCCCATCCTTAGGGTTTAAGATGTTCTGTGCAGCAAGCATAAGCAAGCGTGCTTCTGCCTGAGCTTCTGCTGAAAGAGGTACGTGAACAGCCATTTGGTCACCATCAAAGTCTGCGTTGTAGGCAGTACATACGAGTGGGTGAAGACGAATTGCACGTCCTTCTACTAGCGTTGGCTCAAATGCTTGGATTCCTAGTCTATGAAGTGTAGGGGCACGGTTAAGTAACACAGGGTGTTCCTTAATAACATCCTCTAGCACATCCCAAACTTCCGGTTGAACTCTTTCAATCTTTCTTTTAGCCGATTTAATGTTATGGGCAAGTCCTTTTTGAACAAGCTCTTTCATTACAAATGGCTTAAATAACTCCAGTGCCATTTCCTTCGGAAGACCACACTGGTACATTTTTAGGTTTGGACCAACAACGATAACCGAACGACCGGAATAGTCAACGCGCTTTCCAAGTAGGTTTTGACGGAAACGACCTTGTTTTCCCTTCAACATATGTGAAAGAGATTTTAATGGACGATTTCCTGGACCTGTTACCGGACGGCCACGGCGACCATTGTCAATTAGAGCGTCGACAGCTTCTTGAAGCATACGCTTTTCGTTTTGAACGATAATACTAGGTGCTCCAAGGTCAAGCAAACGCTTGAGTCGGTTATTCCGGTTAATTACCCTACGATATAAATCGTTTAGGTCAGATGTAGCAAAGCGACCACCATCAAGCTGTACCATCGGTCTTAGCTCTGGTGGAATTACTGGAAGAACGTCAAGAATCATCCATGATGGTTCGTTACCAGAATTACGGAATGCTTCAAGAACTTCCAGGCGCTTAATCGCACGTGTACGACGCTGACCCTGAGCAGTTTTCAGCTCTTCCTTTAACCCGTCGACATCCTTATCTAAATCGATATCGGAAAGAAGCTTTTTAATCGCTTCCGCACCCATGGATGCTTGGAATTTGTTTCCGTATTTATCCTTATAGGCACGATACTCTTTTTCAGAGAGTAACTGCTTTTTCTCTAGAGCCGTATCACCGGTATCAGTTACTACATAAGAAGCAAAGTAGATAACTTCCTCCAACGCTCTAGGAGACATGTCAAGGACAAGCCCCATACGGCTTGGAATTCCTTTGAAATACCAAATATGTGAAACAGGTGCTGCTAGTTCGATATGGCCCATTCGTTCACGACGCACTTTTGCACGAGTAACCTCAACACCACATCGATCACAGACTACCCCTTTATAACGGACACGCTTGTATTTTCCACAATGGCATTCCCAGTCCTTAGTTGGACCGAATATCCGTTCACAAAACAAACCATCTTTTTCTGGTTTTAATGTTCGGTAGTTAATTGTTTCTGGTTTTTTCACTTCACCAAAGGACCATGAACGAATCTTATCTGGTGAAGCAAGGCCGATCTTCATGTATTCAAAATTATTGACATCCAGCAAGGGGCCTACCTCCCTTTTAATCTAGGGTTTTACCCGAATGAAAAGCAGAAGCGCTTTGGTCAGCCCCGAGGGGCTAAGCGCTGCAGCTAGACAAAGCTTATGTACCATCTAGTAGTACTAGCTAAAATTAAAATATGATTATGTGATGCCAAACTACTTTTAGACAGTTTGGCATCACACCTTATATCTTTTATTCCTTAGAACCAACTTTTTCTGAGTCAACATCCTCGGTTTCAGTCGCAATTGTTAATGTTTCAGGTTGCTGTAGCTCTTCGTCATCATCGAAGTCACGCATTTCAATTTCTTTTTCATCACCTGAAAGGATTTTAACGTCCATACCAAGACTCTGAAGCTCTTTCATTAATACTTTGAAGGATTCTGGAACCCCTGGTTCAGGGACATTCTCACCTTTAACGATAGCCTCGTAAGTTTTCACACGACCGACAACATCATCAGATTTGACAGTAAGAATCTCCTGAAGCGTATAGGCAGCACCGTAAGCTTCAAGTGCCCAAACTTCCATTTCCCCGAAACGCTGTCCACCAAACTGAGCTTTACCACCCAGCGGCTGTTGCGTAACAAGAGAGTATGGACCTGTAGAACGCGCATGAAGTTTATCATCAACCATGTGGGCAAGTTTAATCATATACATGACTCCTACCGATACACGATTGTCAAAAGGCTCACCTGTACGTCCATCGTAAAGGACTGTTTTGGCATCACGTGCCATACCAGCCTCCTCGATTGTTGACCAAACATCTTCCTCAGTTGCACCATCAAATACTGGTGAAGCAACATGAATACCAAGATAACGTGCAGCCATTCCTAAATGAAGCTCTAGCACCTGTCCGATATTCATCCGCGATGGAACACCCAGAGGGTTCAACATAATATCAATCGGGGTACCATCTGGTAAGAACGGCATATCCTCTTCAGGAAGGATACGAGAGATAACCCCTTTATTCCCGTGACGTCCAGCCATTTTATCGCCTTCATGGATCTTACGTTTTTGAACAATATATACACGAACCAATTGATTCACACCAGGAGGGAGTTCATCGCCGTCTTCACGATTAAAGACTTTTACATCAAGAACAATCCCGCCACCACCGTGTGGTACACGAAGTGATGTATCACGGACCTCACGAGCCTTTTCACCAAAGATTGCATGTAATAAACGTTCTTCTGCCGTTAATTCTGTAACACCTTTAGGCGTTACCTTACCAACGAGCAAATCACCGTCTTTTACTTCAGCCCCAACGCGGATAATTCCACGCTCATCCAGATTGCGCAGAGCATCTTCCCCAACGTTTGGAATATCACGAGTAATTTCCTCAGGTCCAAGCTTTGTATCACGAGACTCTGACTCATATTCCTCGATATGAATGGAGGTATAGACATCATCTTTTACTAAGCGTTCGCTCATGATGATAGCATCCTCATAGTTATAACCATCCCAGTTGATGAAGCCTACTAGCACGTTTCTTCCAAGTGCAAGTTCTCCAGCTTCCATGGAAGGACCGTCTGCAAGAATTTCACCTTTCGTCACACGGTTACCAACGCTCACAATCGGACGTTGGTTGTAGCAAGTACCTTGGTTAGAACGGATGAATTTCTGCATTTTATATTTATCAAGGTCACCCTTAACTTCTTGACCATCTACTTCTGTAATTCGACGGACCCAAACTTGACGTGCCTCAACATGTTCAACAATTCCTTCATGCTTACAAATAACTGCAGCACCAGAGTCTCTTGCAGAAACATGCTCCATACCTGTTCCAACTCTTGGAGATTCAGGTTGTAATAACGGAACAGCTTGACGCTGCATGTTCGCGCCCATCAAAGCACGGTTGGAGTCGTCATTTTCCAAGAAAGGAATACATGCTGTCGCAGCAGAAACAACCTGTTTTGGTGATACGTCCATATAATCAATTCGCTCGCGGCGAACTACGGTGTTTTCACCACGGAAACGGGCAACAACCATCTCATCTAGGAAAGCACCCTCTTCAGACAATAATGCATTCGCCTGAGCAACTACATAATTATCCTCTTCATCGGCAGTCAGATAATCAAAATGAGAAGTTACTTTTCCTGTTTCAGGGTCTACCCGACGGTAAGGTGTTTCAATAAAACCAAACTTATTCACTTTCGCAAATGAAGAAAGCGAGTTTATCAACCCAATGTTTGGACCTTCCGGCGTTTCAATCGGACACATACGGCCATAGTGGGAGTAATGAACGTCACGAACTTCAAAGCCTGCACGTTCACGTGTTAGACCACCAGGTCCAAGCGCAGATAAACGACGCTTATGTGTTAGCTCTGCCAATGGATTCGTCTGATCCATGAACTGTGAAAGCTGGGAGCTACCAAAGAATTCTTTTATCGAAGCGATTACCGGACGAATATTAATCAACTGCTGCGGTGTAATTGTGTTCGTATCTTGAATAGACATTCTTTCACGAACAACACGCTCCATTCTTGAAAGACCAATACGGAACTGGTTCTGTAATAGCTCTCCAACTGAACGAAGACGTCTGTTTCCTAAGTGATCGATATCATCGGTATCACCGACACCATGCAATAAGTTAAAGAAATAACTTATCGAAGCAATAATATCAGAAGGTGTGATGTTTTTAATTGGCTCTTCCACATACGCATTTCCGATGATGTTAATAACCTTTTCTCCATCATCATTCGGAGCATACACCTTAATAGATTGTAATAGGATATCATCCTCTACTACTCCACCAAAAGGCTTATGAGTTTCGAAACCAACATTTTTCTCTAGGCTATCAAGAATTTTATCTAGGGTTCTACGATCAAGCGTAACACCTTGCTCTGCAACAATTTCTCCTGTTTCAGGATCTACAAGGGTTTCTGCTAGTTTCTGCCCAAACAAGCGATTCTTAATATGAAGCTTCTTATTAATCTTATAACGACCAACATTTGCTAAATCATAGCGTTTTGGGTCAAAGAATCTTGAGACTAGGAGACTTTTTGCGTTATCGACTGTTGGTGGTTCACCTGGACGAAGACGCTCATAGATTTCAAGAAGTGCTTTCTCTGAGCTTTCTGTGTTGTCTTTTTCAAGCGTATTTCGGATATATTCATTATCACCAATCAAATCAATGATTTCTTGGTCTGAACCAAACCCAAGAGCACGCAAAAGAACCGTAACAGGGAGTTTCCTCGTACGATCTATCCTTACATATACAACGTCTTTCGCATCGGTTTCATACTCAAGCCATGCTCCGCGGTTAGGAATAACAGTAGCGGTAAAGCCTTTCTTACCGTTCTTATCCATTTTCGCACTGTAATATACGCTAGGAGAACGCACTAATTGAGATACGATAACCCTTTCGGCACCATTAATAACAAAGGTACCTGTCTCTGTCATAAGCGGGAAATCTCCCATAAAGACATCTTGGTCCTTTACCTCACCTGTTTCTTTATTGACAAGACGCACCTTAACCCTTAATGGAGCAGAGTACGTAACATCTCTTTCTTTTGATTCGTCTACCGGATATTTTGGCTCGGCAAGACTATAATCAATAAACTCTAGCGATAAGTTTCCTGTAAAGTCTTCAATTGGAGAAATATCCTGGAACATTTCTCTTAATCCCTCATCAAGGAACCATTGATAGGATGCTGTTTGTATTTCAATTAAATTCGGCAGCTCCAAAACTTCACTAATGCGTGCGTAACTTCTTCGCTGGCGGTGTCGTCCATACTGAACTAGTTGACCTGTCAACTGATTCACCCCTCAAATCAAGCGTAATTATTCCACTATTCGTGTTCTTCCTGCATACTACAATCATAAGACAAAAAGAAAAAGGGTTTTCACGTTTAAAAACCACATTTTCTGACGTACAATTATTTTGTTAGTTTTCCCCAAATATCCTAAAATATACGTATAAAGCTTATTTTTAGCATTTTAAAGAAAACTAATCTATGGCATTTTATAATACTATCATAGGCAAAATTTATCTGTCAACTTTTTTTGCTTTGATTATAAAGTACCCCTTCTTCTTCTCTACTACATCCACTTGGCCAAACATCATTTCAAGCTTTTCAATCGCAGAGGGCGCCCCCTGCTTCTTTTGAATGACAACCCATAGTTCGCCAAAATCTGCTAGATGGTCGTAGCTTTGTTCAAAAATTTCATGAACCGTTTTCTTTCCTGCCCGAATAGGTGGGTTGGTTAGAATGGAGTCAAAATCGCCCTCTTCAACCTGTAATAGGCGATCACTTTCATAAATCTTAACATTTTCAAGCTGATTTAGTTTTGCGTTTTCTTTAGCAAGGTCTAAGGCCCGCTGGTTAACATCAACCATATGTATAACCGCTTTAGGGAATGACTTAGCTAGAGATAGCCCAATTGGACCATAACCGCAACCTACATCGAGGATCTTCCCTTCGTTCTTATCAATCTTAAAAGTCTCAATTAACAATCGTGATCCAAAGTCAACCTCTTTCTTAGAAAAGACTCCCCGGTCCGTTTTGAATCGAAAGGTATGTTCCCTTAAACTGAAGTCCCAATAAACAGGATTACTTTCAACTTCCGGATTCTTTGAATAATAATGATTTGACACGAATCCACCACCCTGAAAAGCATATGACTTATTCCCCAAAAACTATTATTCTTGAAAGCCCGTCATACTATACGGATATAGCCAAAAAAAGCTCGCTTGATAGCGAGCTTTTCCAGGTTTTAAATTACTTAACTTCGACGTTAGCTCCAACTTCTTCAAGTTTAGCTTTAAGTTCTTCAGCCTCTTCTTTAGAGATACCTTCTTTAAGTGGCTTCGGAGCGTTATCAACAACTTCTTTTGCTTCTTTAAGTCCAAGGCCAGTGATTTCACGTACAACCTTGATAACCTTGATTTTTTGATCTCCAGCAGAAGCTAGGATTACATCAAATTCAGTTTGCTCAGCAGCAGCTTCTCCACCAGCAGCTCCACCCATAACAGCTACAGGAGCTGCAGCAGTTACACCAAATTCTTCTTCGATTGCTTTTACTAAATCGTTAAGTTCTAAAACAGTCATAGCTTTAACTGCTTCAATGATTTGTTCTTTAGTCATTGTAATTTTCCTCCTTAGGATTGTTTGTTTTTATTTAATATACGTAGATTAGCTTACGCGCCTTGTTCTTCTTTTTGTTCTGCAACAGCTTTTGTAGCAAGAGCAAGATTGCGGATAGGTGCTTGAAGCACGCTGAGTAGCATAGAAAGTAAACCTTCGCGAGATGGTAGATCTGCAAGAGCTTTAACATCTTCAACGGAAGCAAGATTTCCTTCGATAACACCCGCTTTAATTTCAAGCGCTTCGTTCTTCTTAGCGAAATCACTAAGAATTTTCGCAGGAGCAACAACATCTTCTGTGCTGAATGCAATTGCGTTAGGACCAGTTAACACTTCGTTTAAACCAGCAAGGCCAGCAGCTTCAGCCGCACGGCGAGTCATAGTGTTTTTGTACACTTTGAACTCAACACCTGCATCACGAAGTTGTTTACGAAGTTCAGTTACCTGACCAACAGTTAAACCACGGTAGTCAACAACGACTGTAGATACACTAGATTTTAGTTTATCAGCAATTTCGTCAACTAGTAGTTGTTTCTTTTCAATAACAGTGCTCATCATTACACCTCCTGTAGATTTATCTACACTCATACCGGTCAATAAAAAACCTCCGAGTCTAACAGACAAGGAGGTAGTATACAATAGTAAAACAATTGAGTCTATCGTATGACCTCGGCAGGAAATTAAGCTTTATGGGCACCTGCTGTCTGCGGTACAAATGTTATTTTATTTTAGCAACAAAATATATTATAGATAATATATTCGTTGTTGTCAATTGGAATTATTTTGCAGTTGCAGTTGATGGGTCAACTTTTACGCCAGGTCCCATAGTTGTAGAAACAGTTACATTCTTCATGTATGTTCCTTTTGCTGCAGCCGGCTTAACCTTCATCATTGTATCGAAGATTGTGTTGAAGTTTTCAACAAGCTTTTGATCTTCGAAAGAAACCTTACCGATTGGAACATGAATGTTTCCAGCTTTATCAACGCGGTATTCAACTTTACCTGCTTTAATTTCATTAACAGCTTTTGTTACGTCAAAAGTTACAGTACCAGTCTTAGGGTTTGGCATTAAGCCTTTAGGTCCTAATACACGTCCAAGCTTACCAACTTCACCCATCATGTCAGGTGTCGCTACGATTACATCAAATTCGAACCAACCTTGTTGGATCTTATTGATGAATTCAGAATCACCTACATAATCTGCGCCAGCAGCTTCTGCTTCTTTTGCCTTTTCGCCTTTAGCGAAAACTAGAACACGTTGAGTTTTACCAGTACCATTTGGAAGCACAACTGCTCCACGGATTTGCTGGTCAGCTTTCTTAGGGTCTACGCCTAAACGGAAAGCAGCTTCAACAGTAGCATCAAATTTAACAACGCTAGTCTTTTTTGCTAATTCAATTGCTTCTTGAACATCGTAAGCCTTTGTGCGATCTACTAGCTTAACGGCTTCTTGATATTTTTTACCTTTGTTAGCCATTATAATTTCCTCCTTGATTGTGGTTTTAGCGGAATTTCCTCCCACTCTGAAAAGCGGAGGCGCCTGTTCAGCCCCGACAGGCATAAGTCAAGCCGGCATAAAGGTTGTTCTTTAACCTTAATGACGGATTGACTTATGACCCGAGGGGCTAGGCGCCGCAGCCAGACATCTAGAAAAGCCCAGTGTTCTAACGAACAGTAGGACGAACAGACAAACTAAAGGTTGCGAGAGAAATCTATTCATCGTCGCAACCCCTACATCTCCTGCATTAGCAATTAGTCTTCGATCGTGATACCCATGCTGCGGGCAGTACCTTCGACCATGCGCATTGCTGCTTCAACGCTAGCTGCGTTCAGGTCAGGCATTTTCTGCTCCGCAATCTCGCGTACCTTGTCACGCTTGACTGTTGCTACTTTATTACGGTTTGGTTCACCAGAACCAGACTGAATTCCAGCTGCTACTTTCAAAAGAACGGCAGCAGGAGGAGTTTTCGTAATAAATGTAAATGAACGGTCTTCAAAAACCGTAATTTCAACAGGAATGATCAAACCAGCTTGATCAGCTGTACGTGCGTTAAATTCCTTACAGAATCCCATGATGTTTACACCTGCTTGACCTAGTGCAGGACCAACCGGTGGCGCTGGGTTTGCTTTACCAGCAGGGATTTGTAATTTTACAATTTTAATTACTTTTTTAGCCACGAGACACACCTCCTTAAAGTCCGTGATGTGGTAATAGGGTGTTCCCCTCCCACTCAGCTCAGTCTTTATCCTCTTAGATAAAGAACATAATATATGTTTGTCCCGGTTACGAGACATACTGACCTATGAAATATTATCACTTTTTGTTTTTAATTTCAAGTTATAATTTTTTTATCTGTGAAAATTCAAGTTCTACCGGAGTATCCCGGCCAAACATATTTACTAAAACCTTTAGCTTTCCTTTGTCTTTATCAATTTCTTCAATGGACCCAGTAAAGTTTGTAAATGGTCCCTCGCTTACTTGTACCGTTTCGCCTAATTCGAAATCGATATCGACACGTTGCTCGTCCACACCCATACGTTTTAAAATCATCGCTACTTCATCTGGTAATAATGGTGACGGCTTTGATCCATGACCCGAAGAACCAACAAACCCTGTTACACCTGGTGTATTCCTTACCACATACCAAGAGTCATCTGTCATGACCAACTCGACTAAAACATACCCTGGGAATGTTTTTCGCTTAACAACTTTCTTTTTGCCATTTTTAAAATCTGTCTCTTCTTCTTCAGGTACGACAACTCGGAATATCTTATCCTGCATACCCATTGACTCTACACGTTTCTCAAGGTTTGTCTTAACTTTATTCTCATATCCTGAGTACGTATGAACAACATACCAATTCTTTTCCATTTTAGAGGACTTTAACGTCCGTCCCTCCCTTTTTTCAGCAAACAAAAAACCCGTCATCCGGGCTTTTGTAAAAAATTCCTGCGTTATTCTCCATTATACCATGAGACCACATAGGTTATTCAAGGATTAAGCGAATCAATTCAGAAAATCCGAGGTCAATCACAGTAAAAAACAATGCCATAAAAACAACTGTCGTTAAAACAACGATTGTATAACGAACAAGTTCCCTGCGCTTTGGCCAACTAACCTTCCGCATTTCACGGGCAACTTCAGGTAAAAACTTTGTGATGTTCATTCTGTAACCTCCAACTTGTGAATAGCAAACAATCTATCTATAACGTTATTTTGTTTCCCGATGAACGGTGTGAGCATTGCAGTTCTTGCAAAACTTTTTAAGTACCCGTCGTTCTGTTTGATTTTCTTGATTGGCTGTGCTCGTATAATTGCGTGCTCCACACTCAGAACAAGCAAGCGTTATCTTTTTTGCCATATTGCACCTACTAATTTATGTCTTTAAAACTTTATCATGGTAGGATGTTAGTGTCAATAACTGTCGAATAGAATACAAGGCAGGTTTATGGCTATATTCTATCAACTTTAAGTCGAAATTTCCCTTAGGTCAATGTAGCGTTCTAGTTTCCTTTTAACCCGCTGAAGTGCATTATCTATTGACTTTACATGACGATTCAACTCTTCAGATATCTCCTGATAGGATTGGCCGTCTAGATATAAAGCAAGCACCTTTCGTTCAAGGTCACTTAAAAGCTCTTCCATTTTTACCTCAATTTGAACGTATTCCTCCTGATTGATAATTAACTCCTCAGGGTCCATAATTTTAGCTCCAGAGATCACATCCATCAAGGTTCGATCTGATTCCTCGTCATAAATCGGTTTGTCTAGGGATACATAAGAATTAAGTGGAATATGTTTTTGTCTTGTAGCGGTTTTAATGGCGGTAATGATTTGCCTCGTAATACAGAGTTCAGCAAAGGCTTTAAAAGAGGTAAGCTTATCTTCTCTAAAGTCACGCACTGCTTTATAAAGTCCAATCATTCCCTCTTGAACAATATCTTCCTTGTCTGCACCAATCAGGAAATAAGACCTAGCTTTTGCTCGTACAAAATTTCGGTATTTTTTGATCAAATAATCTAGAGCCTCACTATCTCCATTGTGAACAGCCTCTACTACTTCTTCATCTTCAAGCTCATTATATTTGTTAGCCTGCTTTGATCCGAAATCTGCTTTCACTTAGATCCCTCCACCGGACTTTTCCAAGGATAGAAATATTATACAGCAGGAATTTTTTTAGCGTCAACCCAGTTATTGCCCTCCACGACGCCACTTTTCAAATATTTCAGCAATTTCATCGCTAAGTGGTATTCTACTCAACGGCTTTTTTTTCTGGATTTTTTGTACCTTTTTTTCAATCTTTTGCTCCATCACGCTCATCTCTGTATATAATTCCCGCGCGGACTTCCTTAAGGCTCCCTGACCAAAAATTGCCCATTGCTCGGTAAAATCAGAAGTTGCCACATGAAT
The DNA here is from genome assembly GCF_044803185.1 of Mesobacillus maritimus. Taxonomy (GTDB): domain Bacteria; phylum Bacillota; class Bacilli; order Bacillales; family Cytobacillaceae; genus Mesobacillus_B; species Mesobacillus_B maritimus_B. Next base: position 119,135 of record NZ_CP085225.1, on the reverse strand, counting down.
TTGCGTTTTACGGTTGCTTAGTGCAATGGCCAGCTTTTCAATACATTCATCTGCCGTCTCATTTTCCTTGGTGTAAATCACTTCAACCTTATAATTCTTGTAGCGTTGTTCCGTCCCGTGTACATAATGAGCATCAAAAACAACAATTACACGATAGCCAGTATACGCCTTGTACTCCGCCATCTTTTCAACCAAGAGGTCCCTTGCGGCAGCAAGGTCTTTCGTTTTCAACACTCTAAGTTCCGGCCATGCACCGATAATGTTGTAGCCATCAACTAACAGGATATCCATCTTACTGCCCTAGGGGATGACGTTTTCGGTAAACCTCATACATCAATAAAGAGGCTGCCACTGAGGCATTTAGAGACGTAACCTTTCCAACCATCGGCAGACGTAGAAGAAAGTCACATTTTTCGCGAATAATTCTTCCCATGCCCTTTCCTTCACTCCCAATGACTAGTGCGAGCGGCATTGTCCCATCAAAAGCACGATAATCTTCTTTCCCAGCTGCATCCGTCCCTGCAACCCAAATACCACGATCTTTTAACTCATCAATTGTTCTAGATAAATTCGTAACCCGTACGACAGGGATATGTTCGATTGCACCAGTAGAAGCTTTCGCAACGGTCGCCGTTAATCCGACCGCTCTTCTTTTCGGAATGATAATTCCGTGCGCACCTGAAGCATCAGCAGTTCTCATAATGGAACCAAGGTTATGCGGATCCTCAATTTCATCTAAAATTAGAAAAAATGGTGTCTCATTTCTTTTTTCAGCTACAGAAAATAAATCATCCATTTCCGCATATTCGTACGCTGCAACTTGAGCAATAACACCCTGGTGACTTCCTTCATACATCTGATCTATTTTTTTCTTCGGCACAAACTGAACAATGACATTAGCCTCTTTTGCAAGTCCAATTACCTGCTGCATTTGTCCACGTTGGGAACCTTCAGCAATTAGAATTTTATTAATATCCCGATTTGACTTTAGTGCCTCTATTATAGGGTTTTTCCCGCCGATGTATTCCTCGCTCACGATACCCTTCCTCCTTCTTCAACAATTGCAAAAGCAGCCTCGATTAATTCCTCTAGCCGCTGCTCCTTTCCCCCTAAAAACAGATACCCAATCAATGCTTCAAAAGCTGTACTATATCGGTACGTTTGAACATCTGTGTTTTTTGGAACCGTTCCGGATTTTGCGTTTCTCCCTCTCTTAAGAACAGCTACCTCTTCCTCAGATAACTTTTGCTCGTCGATAAAAGAATGGATGACCATTGCCTGTGCTTTTGCAGAAACGTATTTGGTTGCTTCACGATGAAGCTTATTCGGTCGCACCTTTCCACTCTGCAGGAGGTGAAGCCGTACATATTTTTCATATACGGCATCCCCCATATAGGCAAGTGCAAGGCTATTTAATTGCTTTTCATCCACATTTTGATTATTTGATAGCATTCCCTATCCTCTTTTCCATCTGGTACCCTGTGCAGTGTCTTCTAAAATGATGTTCATCGCTTTTAACTGATCTCGAATTTCATCAGCCAATTTGAAATCTCTATCTTTTCTAGCCTGAATTCTTTTTTCAATTAAAGCTTCGACCTCTTCGTCTAGGAGTTCGTTAGTACCTAGGGTTATACCAAAAACACCTAGTAACTCTTCAAATTCGTTCATAAAGGCTTTAATTACTATTTCGCTTGTATTTTTCTCCACTAAATAAAGGTTCGCAAGCTTTGATAGTTCAAATAATACAGATACACCATTTGCTGTGTTAAAGTCATCATCCATTTCTTTCACAAACTGCTGATGGAGAACTGCTATTTTATCAAGCCATTCCTGATTATTGTTTGTTAAGTTTGTACTTGATTTCACACGATGCTCTAGGTTTTGATAGGAAGTTGTTAATCTTTCAAAAGCGGCCTTCGTATTCTCAAGCAACTCTTCGCTATAGTTAATCGGATTTCGATAATGAACTGACAGCATAAAGAATCTCAATACCTGTGGATTATGTTGCTTGATAATGTCGTGAACAAGCACAAAGTTCCCAAGCGATTTGGACATTTTCTCGTTATCAATATTAATATAACCATTATGCATCCAATATCGAGCAAAGGATTTTCCTGTTAATGCTTCTGATTGAGCAATCTCATTTTCATGATGCGGAAAGGCTAAATCCTGGCCCCCTGCATGAATATCAATTGTATCTCCAAGGTATTGCTTTGCCATTGCCGAGCATTCAATATGCCAACCTGGTCGACCTTGCCCCCATGGACTTTCCCAGGAAATCTCACCATCCTTCGCTTCTTTCCAAAGAGCAAAGTCAAGCGCATCCTGCTTCTTTTCTCCAATTTGAATTCTTGCTCCTATTTTTAATTCATCAATGGACTGGTGTGATAATTTCCCGTAGTCAGGGAACTTTCTCGTTCTAAAATAAACATCGCCGTTTGATTCATAGGCATATCCTTTGTCAATTAAAGCTTTGATAAACTCAATAATTAGATCCATCGTTTCCGTAACACGAGGATGAACGTCAGCTCGTTTGCACCCTAGTGCCGATGTATCTTCAAAATAAGCATTGATAAAGCGGTTAGCAATAGTAGGAACATCTTCGCCTAGTTCCTTGGCGGCACGAATCAACTTATCATCAACGTCCGTAAAATTCGAAACATATTTCACATCATAGCCTCTAAATTCTAGATAACGACGGACTGTATCAAAAACAATTGCTGGGCGCGCATTTCCAATATGAATATAGTTATAAACAGTTGGCCCACACACATACATTTTTACTTTTCCTTCTTCGAGCGGGATAAATTCTTCTTTTTCACGTTTCAATGTGTTATATATTTGAATTGGCATTCATCTTACTCCTTTCTTCCTTCAATCCCCTAAGCTCTTCTTGTAGAAAAGCAACTTCGGCTTCAAGCGTCTTAAAGCGGTCAGAAATTGGATCTGGAAGATCTGAATGATTTAAGTCTTTTCTGATTTTGACTCCATCTTGGATAACGACTCGACCAGGTACCCCAACAACGGTCGAGTTTGGAGGAACATCCTTTAATACAACAGATCCGCCACCGATTTTGGAATTCTCTCCAATCGTGATGGAGCCTAGTACCTTTGCACCGGTAGCGATGAGGGCATTATCCTTAACAGTCGGATGACGTTTCCCTTTCTCTTTCCCTGTTCCACCTAATGTCACACCTTGATAGATGGTGACATTATCACCAATTTCACAAGTTTCCCCGATGACAACCCCCATGCCATGGTCAATAAATAACCGCCGGCCAATTTTAGCACCAGGATGAATTTCAATTCCGGTAAAAAAACGACTGATTTGCGATATGATTCTTGCAATAAAATAGAGCTTTCTTTTAAATAATGCATGGGCAAGTCGATGAGACCAGATTGCATGGAGGCCGGCATAGGTTAAGATTACTTCTAAACGACTTCTGGCAGCAGGATCTTGATCAAATACAACTTCAATATCTTCTTTCAGTACTTTAAACATCATTACCATCCCCCAGTATCTCCAAATTAATAAAAGCGCAAGCATCCTGTTCAGCGGCGTATGGCCTGGAGCGCTCCAACCGAGATAAAGGAAACACGAAGAGCGTTAGCGCATTCGTGCTTGACTTATCGTAGGGCGGTAAAAATCCAAAGGCCGATTTTTACTCGGAGAGCGAAGGACACTAGCTGCTAGGGCGCTGGAGCTAGACAACTCCCAAAGTCAAAACTTTTCTAATTTCCTTTCTTTATACTAAAGCGCAAGCGCCTTGATTAGCCCCACAAATTAGATGAGTCGAAAACAACTAATCTACATCCGCTTAACGTGGCTGTTGATTTCCTCTCCACTTAACGTTTGTAAAATCAACACTGTGCAAATACAGCCAAAAAAACAAAAAAACGCCCCTGTCATCACTGACAGAGACGCTTGGTGCGCGGTTCCACTCTGTTTAAGCCCCCAAAGGAGCCTCAACTTTAGCCTGTTAACGGGAGGACCCGCCCTGAACTACTAAGATTGTTTCTGTTCATACAGGGGCTCCGAGGTGCATTTCAAAAAATGAGGGGCTTAAACCACTTTCAGCCGATGATGGTTCTCTCTAAAAAGCATCATTTCTTTACTTTTCCTCTTCAACACTTTTAAGCGATTTTAATTACTCTTACTATATTATATTTAACTATCAATGTTAACTATATTGCTAAAAATATTTCTAGTCCAGTAAATTGGCTACTCTTTTTTTCACCTTTTCGTTACCAAGGAGTTCCATAGCAAGCATCAGGTCAGGACCATGTGTTTGACCTGTCACAGCCGCTCTAATCGGCATGAATAACTTCTGGCCTTTATGACCTGTTCCTTTTTGGACCGCTTTAACAGCTGCTTTAAATTGTGGTGCTGTAAATTCTGTTAGAGACTCCACTTCTTGTAGGAAAGCCCTCATTACTTCTGGTACCTGTTCTCCAGCTAAAACTTCTTTTGCTTCTTCCTCAAAGACCAATTCATCTTGGAAGAAAAGCTCTGACATCTCAACGATTTCTGCACCAAAGCTCATTTTCTCTTGGAAAAGAGAAATTAGACTTTTTACCCAAGCATCTTCTTCTGCTGTGCGGTCTTCTTTTACCTTACCAGCTTTAATTAGATGTGGCAAAGCTAATTCAATTACTCTCTCAAGGTCTGCCTTTTTCATATACTGATTATTCATCCAAGTAAGCTTTTGTCGGTCAAATAACGCCGGAGACTTCGAAAGACGTTCTGCGTCAAATTTCTCAATAAACTCTTCTTTCGAAAAGATTTCTTCTTCTCCTGCAGGTGACCATCCTAGCAAAGCAATAAAGTTAAACAATGCTTCTGGAAGATAGCCAAGCTCCTCATACTGTTCGATAAATTGGATAATCGATTCATCGCGTTTGCTCAACTTTTTTCTGCTCTCATTTACAATAAGGGTCATATGACCAAACACAGGTGGTTCCCAACCAAATGCATCGTAGATTAGCAGTTGTTTGGGCGTGTTGGATATATGGTCATCACCACGAAGTACATGAGAGATTTTCATTAAATGATCATCGATGACCACCGCGTAATTGTAAGTAGGAATTCCATCCTTTTTCACAATAACGAAATCTCCAAAGCCTTCTGAGTCAAATGAAACCTCATCCTTAACCATATCATCAAAACGAAGCACTTTATCAGTTGGGACTTTGAAACGAATGCTCGGCTTTCGGCCTTCCTTCTCAAACTGCTTTGTGTCTTCCTCACTTAAATGACGGCATCGCCCTGAATACTTTGGTGTTTCATTGCGCTCCATTTGCGCCGCACGGTCGGCCTCAAGCTCCTCTTCTGTGCAGTAGCATTTATACGCTTGTCCTTTTTCAAATAGCTGCTTCGTATATTCATCATAGATTGCTGTACGCTCGGATTGGCGGTATGGACCGTACTCGCCTCCAACATCAATGCTTTCATCCCATTCGATACCAAGCCACTTCAAATAATGCAACTGGCTTTGCTCCCCGCCTTCGATATTACGCTTTTGGTCGGTATCCTCAATGCGGATAATGAATTTCCCACCTTGATTACGAGCAAATAAATAGTTAAAAAGTGCCGTACGGGCATTTCCAATATGTAAATGTCCCGTTGGGCTCGGGGCATAACGCACACGAATATCTGACATAAAAAAATCCTCCTAGTCCTAACCTTATCAGGTGATTACATAAATTTTATTTCTGTGATTTCTGGATTAAGATGACCGCTTGTGCTGCAATTCCTTCTCCTCGTCCTGTAAAACCAAGCTTTTCAGTCGTGGTGGCCTTCACATTAACCTGTTCAATTGTCCCCTCAAGAAGGGCAGCAACCCGCTCCTTAATAGAATCAATATGTGGAGCCATCTTAGGCCTTTGAGCAATAATGGTACAATCCACATTAACAAGACTATACCCTCTCTCTTTCACCATTCCCCAAACATGCTCAAGCAGTTTAGCAGAGTCAGCGTCCTTGAAATTAGGATCTGTATCAGGAAAGTGTTTGCCAATGTCTCCTTCACCGATTGCCCCTAAACAAGCATCAGCTATCGTATGTAACAATACATCTGCGTCTGAGTGACCTAATAATCCCTTTTCATATGGTATGGTAATACCCCCGATGATCAACGGACGGCCATCGGCAAGCTGGTGTACATCAAATCCCTGTCCAATTCGAAACATCTTCAGTTTGCTCCTTTTAATCATAAATAGATTGCAAATCTGACAACTTTAGCCCAAATCTTTCCGTTTTTTCATAATCGCCTCTGCAAAGTATAGATCTTCAGGCGTTGTCAGCTTTATATTATCATAATCTCCTTCAATTATAACGACTTTATGCGGAAGCCGCTCAACAAGGCTAGCATCATCCGTGCCGGTAAATTGGGTCTCAACTGCGCGTTCATGGGCTTTTCGTAGGATAGAAACACGAAAAGCTTGTGGGGTTTGCACTGCCCACAAGCTTGAACGCTCAATTGTTTCTGACACTAGGAGACTTTCTACTTTTTTAATCGTATCCTTAACAGGTACGGCTGCAATGGCTGCTCCAGAACACTCTGCCGCTTTCACAAGCTCATGAATGGTGTCTACCCTAATAAATGGTCTTGCCGCATCGTGGACAAGGACAATACCATCGGAATGAATCACCTTTAGCCCATTGTAGACACTATCCTGCCGTTCCTTGCCACCTATAACTAGGTTTGTCACCTTGTTTATACGATATTCTGTTAATAGTTCATTGAATGATTCCTGATCATGCGGATGAATAGAAAGAATAATGCCTGAGCATTCCACATCTTGTTCAAAGACTCTTAGTGTATGAATGAGAACTGGAATGTTTTCAAGCGTTAAAAGAAGCTTATTTCTCCCTGCTCCCATACGTTTCCCCTGACCCGCAGCTGGAATAATGACCTGGTAAACCATAGTAGTTTCTCCTATCGTCTATAACGCTTTTTCTAGTAATTTGGGTTTGGCAAAAATCATTCGCCCTGCAGAAGTCTGCAAGACACTTGTTACAAGGACATCGATTCGTTTTCCGATATAATCTCGTCCCTCTTCAACCACAATCATCGTTCCGTCATCAAGATAAGCAATCCCTTGATTATGCTCTTTTCCGTCCTTAATGACCTGAATACTTAATTCTTCCCCAGGTAGAACAACTGGTTTTACAGCATTGGCAAGATCATTGATGTTCAATACCGAAACACCTTGAAGTTCACAAACTTTATTTAGGTTAAAATCATTCGTCACAACAACGCCATTTGTTAGCTTTGCAAGTTTGACCAGCTTTGAGTCTACCTCCTGGATTTCCTCAAAGTCTCCCTCATAAATATCTACCTTAATGGCAAGCTCCTTTTGAATCCGATTAAGAATGTCAAGACCGCGACGACCACGGTTTCGCTTTAGGACGTCAGAAGAATCGGCAATATGCTGTAATTCCTCGAGAACAAATTGTGGGATGATAATCGTACCTTCAAGAAAGCCTGTTTGACAAATATCAGCAATTCTCCCGTCAATAATCACACTAGTATCGAGAATTTTCCATGTGTTCATCGAGTTGCCTTCTGTTTCCTCCTCCCCGCCTTTTTTCTTACGGCCTGAAAAGAGATTTAAGAGTTCATCACGTTTTTTAAAACCAACTTGGAAACCCAGATAACCAAACACAAGCGTAAGTAAAATTGGCGCAACCGTATTAAAAACCGGAACTTGGATTGCATTAAAGGCAAAGCCGATTAAAAACGCCACCAATAGGCCAAAAAACAAACCAACACCACCGGTCAGTAAGTCGGCTAACGGAGCTTTTATTAAAGATTCCTCGAGCCATTTAACAAAATTGGTCACATAATCAACTGCCCAAAAAGTAAGGAAATAAAAAATAAGTGCACCAAGTATAGCAGAAACATACGGATTAGCTAGAAATGAAATATTCTCAATCTGAACGAGCATGATTAAATCTGGGATTAAGAATATTCCAAGTGTTCCCCCAATAATTAAGAAACAAGCTTGAATGATACGTCTTAACATCACATCACCTCCTTATTATCATTATAAACAATTTTGATAAATTGAAACCTTTACTTAAAGAGAATTTTACCGAATAGTAATAAAATGACATTTTTAAAATATGAGTGTAACACTAAAGATTACCAAGCTTTCAACAGTGTTTACCCTTTGTTTAAAATTAGCACCCGCTTAAGGTAGTGTCAAATAATAGAGGATTTGCTTCTAGATATGGCGGTCAGAGATCAATTGCTCTAAAATCCGTTTAAAGCCCTCTTTTATTTTCTTTGCCCTGACCTCACCAATCCCTTCAACATCATCTAGTTCAGCGACCGTTGCAGACAAGATATTACGGAAATGCTTAAAACGTTGAACTAAGTTGTCAATAATGATTGGGGGAAGCCGAGGAATTTTATTCAACACCCGGTAGCCTCTTGGGCTTATCGTCTCTTCAAGGTGAACATAGCCTTGGTAGCCAAGCATTTTCAGCAATACGGTGTCCTCAATCACTCCTGCTCTTGATAGCTCTTGAAAACGCGCTACAACATCGTCTGAATCCATCTTCTCATCGGAAATATAATCCTTAATCATCAGCCTTGCTTCAATTTCCAAATCGGTCAATAACTCTTGCATCTGCAGACGAATTAGTCTTCCCTCTGTTCCTAGTTCACTTAGGTAGGATAATAACTCATTTTTTATACGAAAAACCATACCGAAGCGGTGCATGACTTGCATGAGGTCATGGTAGGTTACCAACTCCTCAAACTCTAGTAAACCGAAATTTGTAATGCTTTGTTCTAGAACTATTTTATACTTCTCCAAAGTTTGAATAGCCAAATTGGCTTTTGTTAAAATCACCGAAATATCTCTTAACGAATAGCGAAGATTCCCTTGATACAATGTAATAACTGTCCTTCGCTGAGAAATGGCAATGACGAGTGCCTTTGTTTGCTTCGCCACCCTTTCTGCAGTACGATGACGCATCCCTGTTTCAGAAGATGGGATACCTGAATTAGGAGCAAGTTGAGCATTCGCTAACAGTATTTTATTGCCCTGTTCATTTAGGATGATTGCACCATCCATTTTTGCTAATTCGTATAACGAACTAGGACTAAACATACAATCAATCCCAAATCCTCCATCCACCAGTTCCTGAACCTTATCGTTATAGCCCACAACGATAAGCCCTCCTGTATGAGCTCTCAGGACATTATCAATCCCTTCTCTCAAAGGAGTACCAGGAGCGATAAATTGAAGAATATCGCTCAATGTTCGATCCTCAGCCTTACTAATATCCAATCTCTTATCCCTCCAGTGTGACCTTTAATGTCTGGCTGACTGAAGATACACCGATTAAGGTTATCCCCTTAGGCGCAGTCCAGCCGCCGAGGTTATTTTCAGGTAGGATGACTCTTTCAAAACCGAGCTTCGCTGCTTCTTGTACCCGTTGTTCGACACGTGAGACCCGCCGTACTTCCCCTGTAAGTCCGACCTCACCAATGATACAGTCTGTTGCACGTGTGGGTTTATCTCTGAAGCTAGATGCAATGCTAACCGCAATGGCTAAGTCAATGGCTGGCTCATCTAACTTCACTCCTCCAGCTACTTTCAAATAGGCGTCCTGATTCTGTAGCAATAAACCGACCCGCTTTTCTAGTACAGCCATCAAAAGGCTCACCCGATTATGATCTGTCCCAGTTGCCATTCTTCGTGGATTTCCAAAGCTTGTTGGAGAAATGAGAGCTTGAATTTCAACTAGTACCGGTCTAGTCCCTTCCATTGAGGCAACTACAGTGGAACCCGACGCACCTTGTGATCGTTCCTCGAGGAAGATTTCCGAAGGATTGGCTACTTCTTCAAGGCCGCTTTCCTTCATCTCAAAGATTCCCATTTCATTTGTTGAGCCAAAGCGATTTTTTACAGCACGTAAGATTCGATATGTATGATGACGTTCTCCTTCAAAGTAAAGAACCGTATCGACCATATGTTCAAGCAAACGTGGTCCAGCAATTGAGCCTTCCTTGGTTACATGACCAACTATAAAAATAGCAATTCCTTTTGTCTTGGCTATCCGCATCAGCTCGGCAGTACATTCCCTTACTTGTGAGACACTACCCGGAGCGGAAGTCACTTCTGGATGGTAAACCGTTTGGATGGAGTCGACGATGACAAAATCAGGGGAGTTCTTCTCAATCGTCAAACTAATTTCTTCCAAGTTCGTTTCCGAATAAACAAGGAGGTTATCAGAAGAGATACCGAGCCGGTCAGCTCTCAGCTTTGTCTGTCTAAGCGACTCTTCACCAGAAATATATAAAACAGAATGATTGATTTTAGCGAGTTGGTGGGAAACCTGCAGCAATAGCGTCGACTTTCCAATCCCAGGGTCTCCACCAATAAGGACTAGCGAACCCTTAACCACCCCTCCGCCAAGTACCCGGTTCAATTCATTTAACTCGGTTTTAATTCGTGGCTCACTAACCGTTTCTATGCTTGTAATTGGTGTTGCTTTCGCTGCAACCCCTGTACTGCTAGTATGGTTAAATGCGCCCCTGCGGCCTGTTCCTGAACTTTCTGTTTCCTCAACCATCTTATTCCACTGCCCACACCCAGGGCATTTGCCCATCCATTTAGCCGATTCATAGCCACATTCCTGACACATGAACTTTGTTTTTTTCTTAGCCATTACGTTCTTCCCTTCAATATCTAATACCCTATTTCTACTTCTGTAAGCTTCGAATTATATAAAAATCACGTTAATAAAAAAGGTATACGTACCTAGCATACGTATACCTCTTATTATAAGGCTCTTTTCACAAACTTTGTTGCTCTTGGATACAAATTCGATTAGATTAAGCTTTGTTTCATACAAAGTACCCTTTTAATAATGTGAAAAGAGCGCGCAAACTTCTTTATCACGTACCAAATAGATTATCTTGCGTTAAAATCGGCTTTAGGTAGTAAAAATTGGCTTTAAGATTTTTACAATTTTAACAACAATCTTTACGAAAACAGCCTATTATAAAGCTTAGGATTATTTATTAACAATTTGTGTTGGCGTTTTTACTGTAAACTCGTTATTTTCAACATCAATAACAACCTTTTGTCCTCTTAACACCGTGCCTTTTAACAGTTCTTCAGATAACTGATCTTCGATATGCTTTTGAATCGCCCTACGCAATGGTCGAGCTCCATATTCTGGATCATATCCTTCTTCTGATATTTTTTCCTTAGCAGCATCGGTCAATTCTAAATCGATATCCTGTTCGCCTAGGCGTTTCGTTAATTGTTCAGACATAAGCGTAACAATTTGTTTTAAATGCTCTTTTTCTAGAGAATGGAAAACAATGATTTCATCGATACGGTTAAGGAATTCTGGACGGAAAGCTCTCTTTAATTCTTCCATTACTTTCCCTTTCATATCTTTATAATCTTGTTCGCCATCTTGGATATTGAACCCAACAAATTTATTACGTTTAAGTGCTTCAGCTCCGACATTCGATGTCATAATCAGAACTGTATTACGGAAGTCTACCGTACGCCCCTTAGAGTCTGTTAAACGCCCATCTTCTAGTACCTGAAGTAAGATGTTAAAAACATCCGGGTGAGCTTTCTCAATCTCATCTAAGAGAATGACAGAGTATGGTTTTCTACGAACCTTTTCCGTTAGCTGACCACCTTCATCATAACCGACATACCCCGGAGGTGAACCAACAAGACGGGAAGTCGAGTGCTTCTCCATATACTCGGACATATCGACACGAATCATCGCATCTTCATCTCCAAACATTGCTTCAGCAAGCGCACGTGCTAATTCTGTTTTACCGACGCCTGTTGGCCCAAGGAAGACGAATGACCCAATTGGACGTTTCGGGTCCTTAAGACCTGCTCGAGCACGTCGTACTGCCTTTGAAACAGCTTTAACGGCTTCATCCTGGCCAATAAGTCGTGCGTGGAGAATTTCTTCCAGCTTTAATAGCTTTTGTGTTTCAGTCTCGGCAATTTTAGAAACTGGGATTCCCGTCCAGCTAGATACGACGCTAGCAATATCTTCAACCGTTACTTCGCTATTTTCTTGACCTTGTTTTTCTTTCCAAGTCTTTTTCGTGTTCTCCAACTGTTCGCGTAAGCGTTGCTCTGTATCCCTTAGGGAAGCAGCCTTTTCAAATTCTTGACTTTGAACAGATGCATCCTTCTCCTTGCGAACTTCCTCAAGCTTTTGCTCAAGCTCCTTTAAGTTCGGTGGTGTTGTATATGAACGAAGGCGAACTTTTGAACCAGCCTCATCGATTAAGTCAATTGCTTTATCTGGTAAGAAACGGTCTGAGATATAACGATCTGAGAGCTTTACAGCAGCCTCAATGGCTTCATCAATAATTGATACACGGTGATGGGCCTCATAACGATCTCGCAACCCTTTTAAAATTTGAATAGATTCTTCCGGTGTTGGCTCATCAACCGTAATTGGTTGGAATCGTCTTTCTAATGCTGCATCTTTCTCGATATATTTTCGATATTCATCAAGAGTAGTTGCACCAATACATTGGAGTTCTCCACGTGCAAGTGAAGGCTTTAGGATATTAGAGGCATCAATTGCACCTTCTGCCCCGCCGGCGCCAATCAAGGTATGCAACTCATCAATAAAGAGAATGATATTTCCCGCTTGGCGGATTTCATCCATTACTTTCTTTAAGCGGTCTTCAAATTCCCCACGATACTTTGTACCCGCAACAACCGTTCCCATATCAAGCGTCATCACTCGCTTGTCACGGAGAATTTCAGGGACTTCGTTATTGACAATCTGCTGTGCAAGCCCTTCAGCAATCGCCGTTTTACCGACCCCAGGCTCCCCAATAAGGACAGGATTGTTCTTAGTTCGGCGGCTTAGGACCTCAATAACCCTTTGAATTTCCTTGCTTCTCCCAATAACAGGATCAAGGCTACCTTCTCGGGCTATTGCAGTCAAATCACGAGCAAGGCTATCTAATGTAGGAGTATTGGCATTGACCGCTCCTCCGCCTTGATGACTAGAAGTCTCATTACTGCCCAGTAGTTGTAAAACTTGTTGACGTGCCTTATTCAGACTAACTCCTAGATTATTCAATACTCTCGCTGCGACTCCTTCGCCTTCACGAATAAGTCCAAGCAGAATATGCTCTGTTCCTACATAAGAGTGGCCAAGTTTTCTAGCTTCATCCATGGAAAGCTCAATAACCTTCTTCGCTCTTGGCGTATAATGAATGGTTTGAGTCCCTTCTTGACCTTTCCCAATTAGGTTTTCAACTTCTTTCTGGATTTTTTCTGACCCTAATCCTAATCCATAAAGAGCTTTGGCAGCTATTCCTTCTCCTTCACGGACAAGTCCTAATAGGATATGCTCCGTCCCAATATTGTTGTGACCAAGGCGTATTGCTTCTTCCTGTGCTAGAGCTAGCACTTTTTGCGCTCTTTCAGTAAACCGTCCAAACATCATAAAGCTCATCCTCCTTGTTATTGGTTCGTTTCCATTTTAATTCTTTCTCTTATTAAAGCCGCTCTACGGATATCTCTTTCATCCGGGCGGAGAGGACCCCCTGCATATTGTTGAAGAAAGCCAGGTTGTGTTAAGATCATCAATTCATTCAAGATACTTCTTGAAAGGTCCTTTATATAGCCCATATCTATTCCAAGTCTTACATCTGAGAGGCAACTTGCTGCTTCCTTGGATTCAATAATTCTGCTATTTTCTAAAACTCCAAAGGAGCGAAAGACTCTATCTTCTAATTGTATGTTTGAGGTCTTGGCTAATGCGTCCCTTGCTGACCTTTCCTGGGAAATCAGTTGGGAGACAACCCCTTTTAAATCGTCTACAATATCTTCTTCTGATTTTCCAAGTGTTGTTTGGTTTGAAATTTGAAAGATGTTCCCGAGGGCTTCACTACCTTCCCCATAAATCCCTCTCACAACCAAACCAAGTTGATTTATGGCTGGTAAAATCTTATTCATTTGTCTAGTTAAGACAAGTCCAGGTAAGTGCATCATGACCGAAGCCCTTAAACCGGTTCCTACATTAGTAGGACAGCTTGTTAAATAACCATATTGTTCATCAAATGCATAGCTAATCTTTTCTTCTAACCAATCATCGACTTCATTTGCTGCTTTTAATGCTTCGGTAAGCTGAAGTCCAGGAAATAAACATTGAATCCGGATATGATCCTCTTCATTAACCATGATACTTACTTCTTCATTATCTGATAAAAGAAAGGCACCGTTTAAAGAGTGTTCAGCTAGATGAGGACTGATTAAATGCTTTTCAACTAATACTCTTTTTTGTAATGGTTGTATATTGTCGATTTTAAGGATCTCTAATGGACCAAACCTAGTAGCCTCACCCGTATTAATCCTTTCTTCTACAGCCTTTATAACAGTTTCAGCAGATTCCTTCGTTGCAATTGTTGGAAATTCCACTTCTCGAAGATTCCTTGCCAAACGGATACGGGAACTTAGGACAATATCCGAATCTGGTCCGTCTTCACTCATCCAGGAACTTACAGCCTGATTGATAAATCGTTCCAAAGACATCCCTATTTCCCCTCCTTACGTTCATCTGCCAATTTCTTTTCTAAGGAGCGAATTTGATCCCGAATTTCTACTGCCTTTTCAAATTCTTCTTTAGCAATATGATCACTTAATGTTTGTTTTAAACTTGAAATATTTCGTTGTAATTGCAGGGTTCCACCTACTCGTTTGGGTATTTTTCCATTGTGACTGGAGTTCCCACTGTGTAGTCGGCGGGTAACCGGAATCAAATGTTCACGGAAGGTATCATAACATTTCCCACATCCGAAACGGCCAACCTTAAGGAATTGTGGAAAAGTCATTGAACACTGATCGCATTGAAGAACTGTTTCTTGTTGAAAAGGTTCTTTTGTTTTTTGCTGAAAAGGTGAGTCTATATTAAGCAGTCCTTGTAAAAAGTTATTAATAGAAAACCCTGGACCTTGACTCATTAAAAACATTTCACCTTTTTCCTGTGCACAACGTTCGCATAAATGTAATTCTGTCTTTTCTCCATTACTAAAATTAGTAAAATGCAGAGTGGCAGGCCTTTCGTTACATTCTTGGCATATCATGCTCTCACCTCTTAACTCGCAAATATTACTTATATTTAATTGCCATTAGCATCGCCTTTAGCATTCTCGAACGTAGTTCATCTCTTTGTGGCAACTCGAGATGGAGGACGGAACGATCTAGAACACTTTGCATGATTTTAGCTTCCCTAAGTGTAATGACTTGTTCCTCCACGAGGCGGATAATAATATTTTCTGCATTTACTTGAGAAATTCGATGATTAAACAACGCTAACAGTTGATCAATCAACTGGGCTGCATCATGTGTCTGCACCTTCATTATCCGAATATAGCCTCCACCACCACGTTTGCTTTCCACAATATAACCACGTTCTATCGTGAACCTAGTATTAATGACGTAATTGATTTGGGATGGTACGCACTCAAATTTATCGGCGATTTCACTACGTTTAATTTCAACGAGATCTTGGTCGCTCATCTCTAATACCGCTTTGAGGTAATTTTCAATGATATCCGATATATTCCTCACAAAACCTCCCCCAATCTGACTTTGACTATCTTTGACATTAATTATACATAAAATAGCGGACCTATGCAATTATTGCGACAGTTCTATTTTGCCCATTTTTATGCATGGTAAAACCAATCTAATATGATAATATTTACCACTACCCTTGTCCCTAATAAATAAACTTTTTTTGTTCGACAATAAATTACAATTGGGTTTGTGAGTATCAAGGTCGTGGATTCAGCTGGGATTATTCTCTATTGGGGGAATAAAAGTGAGTTGATGTTAAGGGTTTTTATTAAAAACCGGATAATGTAATGCTCTTACTAGAATGAAACCATGCTTTCACTACGCCTTTTTAAATCCTACTATATAGAGGGAAAGGCATTCTAATTACACTTAAAACAATCCTTTTTCAGAAAAAGCACAAAAAAAGAACAACCTCTAATCAGTAACGGGTTCGGATTTCGAATACAAAAACTAAATTAGCACCCGAAATGGCAGTCCTATTCGCAACTGAATTAGACTGCTTCTTTTTTGTTGATATATAGGGGGTTAATTAAATAAACGGTAAATCCAGCTTGAATTTTGCCCCCTTTTGCTTTTGGTGTTATAAGTTTTTGTCATCATGAAAAATTACATGTTAATAGTTAGACCAAATGGTGTGCTACACATGATATTTAACTAAAAGGGGGGAGTGTTGATGTCTGAGAGGCAGATAAATGATAATGAAGCAGATATTCTTTCTATCCTTAATTGAGTCAACTTTGATTGTTTAAATAAGGGGAGTTTTTCCCCTTATCCTGCAGAATATGGCTTGGTTCGGGCGATATAAGGGGAGTTTTTACCGTTAAGGCAAAGCAAAATGGTCCATTTTCATGTTTTTCGAGTAAATAGGGGGAATTTTTCCCTCTATTTACTCTATTTTTCGTGCTATTTCCCAAATAAGAGGAATTTCTCCCCTAATTTTAGTTGCTTATTTGCTGGCAATTCTTGAATATTTGGAAACCGCTAACTGGGTGCTGATCTTTGGTTGGGATAAAAAGTGCCTGGAGCATAAATATGTCTCCAAGCATTTTTCTTTTCGGATTTACTTGCCAAATGGCTTTTTAATTTTGGTGCGAATTACTATACGAAAAGCAATGTTCATTCATATTTTGACTTCAAAACAGAACCCGTTAGCTGTTCTTTCATTTTGCTTGGTAACGTCCTACTCTCACAGGCGGAAACCCCCAACTACCATCGGCGTCGAAGCTTAACTTCCGTGTTCGGCCTCGGGCTGCCATGACCGACGGAAAAGAAAAGCGGAAGCGCCTTGTTCAGCCTCGACAAGCATAAGCCAAGCGCTGGCAGAAGGCATTTTTTGCCTTCCGAAGCGATTGGCTTATGACTCGAGGGCTAGGCGCTCAAGCTAGACAGTCTCTTCGTCAGCTTCAGGCTTTCCGGTCCTCACGTACATCGTACGCTCCGGGCTTCAATCCTTCACTTCCTCGACCTCCTTGGTACCGACAACCCTCGGGTTTCTGCTCAATCAATAGTTCGACTGATACAAAGTCCTTGCGGACATATAACAAAAAAACAACCAATATTGGTTGTTTTCATTTTGCCTGGCAACGTCCTACTCTCACAGGGGGAAACCCCCAACTACCATCGGCGCTGAGAAGCTTAACTTCCGTGTTCGGCATGGGAACGGGTGTGACCTTCTCGCTATCGCCACCAGACTATTTAACTAAAGGGTAGATATTTTGCTGACGCAAAATCTTTGTTCCCTCAAAACTAGATAATGTGTAAGAAGTAAAAGTAACTCGATTTGTATCAATAATTGGTTAAGTCCTCGATCGATTAGTATCAGTCAGCTCCACACGTCACCGCGCTTCCACCTCTGACCTATCAACCTGATCATCTTTCAGGGATCTTACTAGCTTGACGCTATGGGAAATCTCATCTTGAGGGGGGCTTCATGCTTAGATGCTTTCAGCACTTATCCCGTCCGCACATAGCTACCCAGCGATGCCTTTGGCAAGACAACTGGTACACCAGCGGTGCGTCCATCCCGGTCCTCTCGTACTAAGGACAGCTCCTCTCAAATTTCCTGCGCCCACGACGGATAGGGACCGAACTGTCTCACGACGTTCTGAACCCAGCTCGCGTACCGCTTTAATGGGCGAACAGCCCAACCCTTGGGACCGACTACAGCCCCAGGATGCGATGAGCCGACATCGAGGTGCCAAACCTCCCCGTCGATGTGGACTCTTGGGGGAGATAAGCCTGTTATCCCCGGGGTAGCTTTTATCCGTTGAGCGATGGCCCTTCCATGCGGAACCACCGGATCACTAAGCCCGACTTTCGTCCCTGCTCGACTTGTAGGTCTCGCAGTCAAGCTCCCTTGTGCCTTTACACTCTGCGAATGATTTCCAACCATTCTGAGGGAACCTTTGGGCGCCTCCGTTACATTTTAGGAGGCGACCGCCCCAGTCAAACTGCCCACCTGACACTGTCTCCCACCCCGATCAGGGGTGCGGGTTAGAATTTCAATACAGCCAGGGTAGTATCCCACCGACGCCTCCACCGAAGCTGGCGCTCCGGCTTCCAAGGCTCCTACCTATCCTGTACAAGCTGTACCAAAATTCAATATCAGGCTGCAGTAAAGCTCCACGGGGTCTTTCCGTCCTGTCGCGGGTAACCTGCATCTTCACAGGTACTATAATTTCACCGAGTCTCTCGTTGAGACAGTGCCCAGATCGTTACGCCTTTCGTGCGGGTCGGAACTTACCCGACAAGGAATTTCGCTACCTTAGGACCGTTATAGTTACGGCCGCCGTTTACTGGGGCTTCGATTCAAAGCTTCGCGTGAGCTAACCTCTCCTCTTAACCTTCCAGCACCGGGCAGGCGTCAGCCCCTATACTTCGCCTTGCGGCTTCGCAGAGACCTGTGTTTTTGCTAAACAGTCGCCTGGGCCTATTCACTGCGGCTTTTCAAGGCTTTAACACCCTAAAAAGCACCCCTTCTCCCGAAGTTACGGGGTCATTTTGCCGAGTTCCTTAACGAGAGTTCTCTCGCTCACCTTAGGATTCTCTCCTCGCCTACCTGTGTCGGTTTGCGGTACGGGCACCTTTTATCTCGCTAGAGGCTTTTCTTGGCAGTGTGGAATCAGGAACTTCGGTACTATATTTCCCTCGCTATCACAGCTCAGCCTTCACGGTAACGGGATTTGCCTCGTTACCAGCCTAACTGCTTAGACGCACATATCCAGCAGTGCGCTTACCCTATCCTCCTGCGTCCCCCCATTGCTCAAACGATAAAGAGGTGGTACAGGAATATCAACCTGTTGTCCATCGCCTACGCCTTTCGGCCTCGGCTTAGGTCCCGACTAACCCTGAGAGGACGAGCCTTCCTCAGGAAACCTTAGGCATACGGTGGATGGGATTCTCACCCATCTTTCGCTACTCATACCGGCATTCTCACTTCTAAGCGCTCCACCAGTCCTTACGGTCTAGCTTCAACGCCCTTAGAACGCTCTCCTACCGCGGACATCGTAAGATGTCCACCCACAGCTTCGGTGATACGTTTAGCCCCGGTACATTTTCGGCGCAGAGTCACTCGACCAGTGAGCTATTACGCACTCTTTAAATGGTGGCTGCTTCTAAGCCAACATCCTGGTTGTCTAAGCAACTCCACATCCTTTTCCACTTAACGTATACTTTGGGACCTTAGCTGGTGGTCTGGGCTGTTTCCCTCTTGACTACGGATCTTATCACTCGCAGTCTGACTCCCACGGATAAGTCATTGGCATTCGGAGTTTGTCTGAATTCGGTAACCCGATGAGGGCCCCTAGTCCAAACAGTGCTCTACCTCCAAGACTCTCACTTCGTGAGGCTAGCCCTAAAGCTATTTCGGAGAGAACCAGCTATCTCCAGGTTCGATTGGAATTTCTCCGCTACCCACACCTCATCCCCGCACTTTTCAACGTGCGTGGGTTCGGGCCTCCAGTAGGTGTTACCCTACCTTCACCCTGGACATGGGTAGATCACCTGGTTTCGGGTCTACAACCACATACTTATTCGCCCTATTCAGACTCGCTTTCGCTGCGGCTCCGTCTTCTCGACTTAACCTTGCATGTAATCGTAACTCGCCGGTTCATTCTACAAAAGGCACGCTATCACCCGGCATTTTCCGAAGGAAATATGCACAGGGCTCTAACTACTTGTAGGCACACGGTTTCAGGATCTCTTTCACTCCCCTTCCGGGGTGCTTTTCACCTTTCCCTCACGGTACTGGTTCACTATCGGTCACTAGGGAGTATTTAGCCTTGGGAGATGGTCCTCCCAGCTTCCGACGGGATTTCACGTGTCCCGCCGTACTCAGGATCCACTCAGGAGGGAACGAAGTTTCAACTACAGGGTTTTTACCTTCTCTGACGGGCCTTTCCAGACCACTTCATTTACCCCGTTCCTTTGTAACTCCATGTTGAGTGTCCTACAACCCCAGAAGGCAAGCCTTCTGGTTTGGGCTAATCCCGTTTCGCTCGCCGCTACTCAGGGAATCGCATTTGCTTTCTCTTCCTCCGGGTACTTAGATGTTTCAGTTCCCCGGGTCTGCCTTCAATACCCTATGTATTCAGGTAAAGATACTGTTCCATTACGAACAGTGGGTTTCCCCATTCGGAAATCTCCGGATCAAAGCTTACTTACAGCTCCCCGAAGCATATCGGTGTTAGTCCCGTCCTTCATCGGCTCCTAGTGCCAAGGCATCCACCGTGCGCCCTTTCTAACTTAACCTATGGACGAATTTATTCGTCTCTATAAGACAATCATGTCTTTGGTTTCTCTTTTTATTAAAAGAGAGAAAAATTAAAAAAGCGATACAAATGTGTGTTTTACTTTTGCCTTCTTACTTACGATTATCTAGTTTTCAAGGAACAAATTAAAAAGCTTTGAGAGAATTGCACTCTCAAAACTAAACAAACAAGCAGTCAAACATTACGAATCGAAAGATTCGCATTCCGAATGCCCTTACGGCATTATCCTTAGAAAGGAGGTGATCCAGCCGCACCTTCCGATACGGCTACCTTGTTACGACTTCACCCCAATCATCTGTCCCACCTTAGGCGGCTGGCCCCTAAAAGGTTACCCCACCGACTTCGGGTGTTACAAACTCTCGTGGTGTGACGGGCGGTGTGTACAAGGCCCGGGAACGTATTCACCGCGGCATGCTGATCCGCGATTACTAGCGATTCCGGCTTCATGCAGGCGAGTTGCAGCCTGCAATCCGAACTGAGAATAGATTTATGGGATTTGCTTGACCTCGCGGCTTCGCTGCCCTTTGTTCTATCCATTGTAGCACGTGTGTAGCCCAGGTCATAAGGGGCATGATGATTTGACGTCATCCCCACCTTCCTCCGGTTTGTCACCGGCAGTCTCCTTAGAGTGCCCAACTGAATGCTGGCAACTAAGGACAAGGGTTGCGCTCGTTGCGGGACTTAACCCAACATCTCACGACACGAGCTGACGACAACCATGCACCACCTGTCACTCTGTCCCCCGAAGGGGAACGCTCTGTCTCCAGAGTTGTCAGAGGATGTCAAGACCTGGTAAGGTTCTTCGCGTTGCTTCGAATTAAACCACATGCTCCACCGCTTGTGCGGGCCCCCGTCAATTCCTTTGAGTTTCAGCCTTGCGGCCGTACTCCCCAGGCGGAGTGCTTAATGCGTTTGCTGCAGCACTAAAGGGCGGAAACCCTCTAACACTTAGCACTCATCGTTTACGGCGTGGACTACCAGGGTATCTAATCCTGTTCGCTCCCCACGCTTTCGCGCCTCAGCGTCAGTTACAGACCAGAGAGTCGCCTTCGCCACTGGTGTTCCTCCACATCTCTACGCATTTCACCGCTACACGTGGAATTCCACTCTCCTCTTCTGCACTCAAGTCCCCCAGTTTCCAATGACCCTCCACGGTTGAGCCGTGGGCTTTCACATCAGACTTAAAGGACCGCCTGCGCGCGCTTTACGCCCAATAATTCCGGACAACGCTTGCCACCTACGTATTACCGCGGCTGCTGGCACGTAGTTAGCCGTGGCTTTCTGGTTAGGTACCGTCAAGGTACCGGCAGTTACTCCGGTACTTGTTCTTCCCTAACAACAGAGCTTTACGACCCGAAGGCCTTCATCGCTCACGCGGCGTTGCTCCGTCAGACTTTCGTCCATTGCGGAAGATTCCCTACTGCTGCCTCCCGTAGGAGTCTGGGCCGTGTCTCAGTCCCAGTGTGGCCGATCACCCTCTCAGGTCGGCTACGCATCGTGGCCTTGGTGAGCCGTTACCTCACCAACTAGCTAATGCGCCGCGGGCCCATCTGTAAGTGACAGCCGAAACCGTCTTTCAGCATTCCCTCATGAGAGGGAATGAATTATCCGGTATTAGCCCCGGTTTCCCGGAGTTATCCCAGTCTTACAGGCAGGTTGCCCACGTGTTACTCACCCGTCCGCCGCTAATCTTCAGGAGCAAGCTCCCTCAGATTCGCTCGACTTGCATGTATTAGGCACGCCGCCAGCGTTCGTCCTGAGCCAGGATCAAACTCTCCAATAAAATGTAGAGTGATTAGCTCATAAAATAAAACGTTGGCTCATGTTCTTCTATAATAGAAGTCATGAATAAATATTGTTTGTTGACGCTTGTTTGTTTAGTTTTCAAAGAACAATCTCTACTGACTCAGTCAGCTATAAAATGATAACATTTATTACTGATGGTGTCAAATAAAAATATTGGTGGAGCCTAGCGGGATCGAACCGCTGACCTCCTGCGTGCAAAGCAGGCGCTCTCCCAGCTGAGCTAAGGCCCCTCATGATGGTCGGGAAGACAGGATTCGAACCTGCGACCCCTTGGTCCCAAACCAAGTGCTCTACCAAGCTGAGCTACTTCCCGGAAAAAATGGCGCGCCCGAGAGGAGTCGAACCCCTAACCTTTTGATCCGTAGTCAAACGCTCTATCCAATTGAGCTACGGGCGCATAATTCTATTTGATAACTCTCAATAGAATTAGAGTATTGATTTATTCACTATCGTGAAAAAATGGTGCCGAGGACCGGAATCGAACCGGTACGGTAGTCACCTACCGCAGGATTTTAAGTCCTGTGCGTCTGCCAGTTCCGCCACCCCGGCATTTCAATGGAGCGGAAGACGGGATTCGAACCCGCGACCCCAACCTTGGCAAGGTTGTATTCTACCACTGAACTACTTCCGCAATTAAATTGTTGTGCAAATCACTATGGTGCGGGTGAAGGGAGTCGAACCCCCACGCCTCGCGGCGCTAGATCCTAAGTCTAGTGCGTCTGCCAATTCCGCCACACCCGCTTTATAAATAAAGTTATTTCTCTGACGAGAAAAACAATGGTGAGCCATGAAGGACTCGAACCTTCGACCCTCTGATTAAAAGTCAGATGCTCTACCAACTGAGCTAATGGCTCTAAAAACTAGTAATATAAGCACTACTAGAATTAAAAAAAGTGGTGCCGGCCAGAGGACTTGAACCCCCAACCTACTGATTACAAGTCAGTTGCTCTACCAATTGAGCTAGGCCGGCATAATGGTAAATTATTTTCGCTATCGCGAAAAAATTATGGTGGAGGATGACGGGATCGAACCGCCGACCCTCTGCTTGTAAGGCAGATGCTCTCCCAGCTGAGCTAATCCTCCATATTATAAGCCTGGCAACGTCCTACTCTCACAGGGGGAAACCCCCAACTACCATCGGCGCTGAGAAGCTTAACTTCCGTGTTCGGCATGGGAACGGGTGTTACCTTCTCGCTATCGCCACCAGACTATTTAATTAAAGGGTAGATATTTTGCTGACGCAAAATCTTTGTTCCCTCAAAACTAGATAATGTGTAAGAAGTAAAAGTAACTCGATTTGTATCAATAATTGGTTAAGTCCTCGATCGATTAGTATCAGTCAGCTCCACACGTCACCGCGCTTCCACCTCTGACCTATCAACCTGATCATCTTTCAGGGATCTTACTAGCTTGACGCTATGGGAAATCTCATCTTGAGGGGGGCTTCATGCTTAGATGCTTTCAGCACTTATCCCGTCCGCACATAGCTACCCAGCGATGCCTTTGGCAAGACAACTGGTACACCAGCGGTGCGTCCATCCCGGTCCTCTCGTACTAAGGACAGCTCCTCTCAAATTTCCTGCGCCCACGACGGATAGGGACCGAACTGTCTCACGACGTTCTGAACCCAGCTCGCGTACCGCTTTAATGGGCGAACAGCCCAACCCTTGGGACCGACTACAGCCCCAGGATGCGATGAGCCGACATCGAGGTGCCAAACCTCCCCGTCGATGTGGACTCTTGGGGGAGATAAGCCTGTTATCCCCGGGGTAGCTTTTATCCGTTGAGCGATGGCCCTTCCATGCGGAACCACCGGATCACTAAGCCCGACTTTCGTCCCTGCTCGACTTGTAGGTCTCGCAGTCAAGCTCCCTTGTGCCTTTACACTCTGCGAATGATTTCCAACCATTCTGAGGGAACCTTTGGGCGCCTCCGTTACATTTTAGGAGGCGACCGCCCCAGTCAAACTGCCCACCTGACACTGTCTCCCACCCCGATCAGGGGTGCGGGTTAGAATTTCAATACAGCCAGGGTAGTATCCCACCGACGCCTCCACCGAAGCTGGCGCTCCGGCTTCCAAGGCTCCTACCTATCCTGTACAAGCTGTACCAAAATTCAATATCAGGCTGCAGTAAAGCTCCACGGGGTCTTTCCGTCCTGTCGCGGGTAACCTGCATCTTCACAGGTACTATAATTTCACCGAGTCTCTCGTTGAGACAGTGCCCAGATCGTTACGCCTTTCGTGCGGGTCGGAACTTACCCGACAAGGAATTTCGCTACCTTAGGACCGTTATAGTTACGGCCGCCGTTTACTGGGGCTTCGATTCAAAGCTTCGCGTGAGCTAACCTCTCCTCTTAACCTTCCAGCACCGGGCAGGCGTCAGCCCCTATACTTCGCCTTGCGGCTTCGCAGAGACCTGTGTTTTTGCTAAACAGTCGCCTGGGCCTATTCACTGCGGCTTTTCAAGGCTTTAACACCCTAAAAAGCACCCCTTCTCCCGAAGTTACGGGGTCATTTTGCCGAGTTCCTTAACGAGAGTTCTCTCGCTCACCTTAGGATTCTCTCCTCGCCTACCTGTGTCGGTTTGCGGTACGGGCACCTTTTATCTCGCTAGAGGCTTTTCTTGGCAGTGTGGAATCAGGAACTTCGGTACTATATTTCCCTCGCTATCACAGCTCAGCCTTCACGGTAACGGGATTTGCCTCGTTACCAGCCTAACTGCTTAGACGCACATATCCAGCAGTGCGCTTACCCTATCCTCCTGCGTCCCCCCATTGCTCAAACGATAAAGAGGTGGTACAGGAATATCAACCTGTTGTCCATCGCCTACGCCTTTCGGCCTCGGCTTAGGTCCCGACTAACCCTGAGAGGACGAGCCTTCCTCAGGAAACCTTAGGCATACGGTGGATGGGATTCTCACCCATCTTTCGCTACTCATACCGGCATTCTCACTTCTAAGCGCTCCACCAGTCCTTACGGTCTAGCTTCAACGCCCTTAGAACGCTCTCCTACCGCGGACATCGTAAGATGTCCACCCACAGCTTCGGTGATACGTTTAGCCCCGGTACATTTTCGGCGCAGAGTCACTCGACCAGTGAGCTATTACGCACTCTTTAAATGGTGGCTGCTTCTAAGCCAACATCCTGGTTGTCTAAGCAACTCCACATCCTTTTCCACTTAACGTATACTTTGGGACCTTAGCTGGTGGTCTGGGCTGTTTCCCTCTTGACTACGGATCTTATCACTCGCAGTCTGACTCCCACGGATAAGTCATTGGCATTCGGAGTTTGTCTGAATTCGGTAACCCGATGAGGGCCCCTAGTCCAAACAGTGCTCTACCTCCAAGACTCTCACTTCGTGAGGCTAGCCCTAAAGCTATTTCGGAGAGAACCAGCTATCTCCAGGTTCGATTGGAATTTCTCCGCTACCCACACCTCATCCCCGCACTTTTCAACGTGCGTGGGTTCGGGCCTCCAGTAGGTGTTACCCTACCTTCACCCTGGACATGGGTAGATCACCTGGTTTCGGGTCTACAACCACATACTTATTCGCCCTATTCAGACTCGCTTTCGCTGCGGCTCCGTCTTCTCGACTTAACCTTGCATGTAATCGTAACTCGCCGGTTCATTCTACAAAAGGCACGCTATCACCCGGCATTTTCCGAAGGAAATATGCACAGGGCTCTAACTACTTGTAGGCACACGGTTTCAGGATCTCTTTCACTCCCCTTCCGGGGTGCTTTTCACCTTTCCCTCACGGTACTGGTTCACTATCGGTCACTAGGGAGTATTTAGCCTTGGGAGATGGTCCTCCCAGCTTCCGACGGGATTTCACGTGTCCCGCCGTACTCAGGATCCACTCAGGAGGGAACGAAGTTTCAACTACAGGGTTTTTACCTTCTCTGACGGGCCTTTCCAGACCACTTCATTTACCCCGTTCCTTTGTAACTCCATGTTGAGTGTCCTACAACCCCAGAAGGCAAGCCTTCTGGTTTGGGCTAATCCCGTTTCGCTCGCCGCTACTCAGGGAATCGCATTTGCTTTCTCTTCCTCCGGGTACTTAGATGTTTCAGTTCCCCGGGTCTGCCTTCAATACCCTATGTATTCAGGTAAAGATACTGTTCCATTACGAACAGTGGGTTTCCCCATTCGGAAATCTCCGGATCAAAGCTTACTTACAGCTCCCCGAAGCATATCGGTGTTAGTCCCGTCCTTCATCGGCTCCTAGTGCCAAGGCATCCACCGTGCGCCCTTTCTAACTTAACCTATGGACGAATTTATTCGTCTCTATAAGACAATCATGTCTTTGGTTTCTCTTTTTATTAAAAGAGAGAAAAATTAAAAAAGCGATACAAATGTGTGTTTTACTTTTGCCTTCTTACTTACGATTATCTAGTTTTCAAGGAACAAATTAAAAAGCTTTGAGAGAATTGCACTCTCAAAACTAAACAAACAAGCAGTCAAACATTACGAATCGAAAGATTCGCATTCCGAATGCCCTTACGGCATTATCCTTAGAAAGGAGGTGATCCAGCCGCACCTTCCGATACGGCTACCTTGTTACGACTTCACCCCAATCATCTGTCCCACCTTAGGCGGCTGGCCCCTAAAAGGTTACCCCACCGACTTCGGGTGTTACAAACTCTCGTGGTGTGACGGGCGGTGTGTACAAGGCCCGGGAACGTATTCACCGCGGCATGCTGATCCGCGATTACTAGCGATTCCGGCTTCATGCAGGCGAGTTGCAGCCTGCAATCCGAACTGAGAATAGATTTATGGGATTTGCTTGACCTCGCGGCTTCGCTGCCCTTTGTTCTATCCATTGTAGCACGTGTGTAGCCCAGGTCATAAGGGGCATGATGATTTGACGTCATCCCCACCTTCCTCCGGTTTGTCACCGGCAGTCTCCTTAGAGTGCCCAACTGAATGCTGGCAACTAAGGACAAGGGTTGCGCTCGTTGCGGGACTTAACCCAACATCTCACGACACGAGCTGACGACAACCATGCACCACCTGTCACTCTGTCCCCCGAAGGGGAACGCTCTGTCTCCAGAGTTGTCAGAGGATGTCAAGACCTGGTAAGGTTCTTCGCGTTGCTTCGAATTAAACCACATGCTCCACCGCTTGTGCGGGCCCCCGTCAATTCCTTTGAGTTTCAGCCTTGCGGCCGTACTCCCCAGGCGGAGTGCTTAATGCGTTTGCTGCAGCACTAAAGGGCGGAAACCCTCTAACACTTAGCACTCATCGTTTACGGCGTGGACTACCAGGGTATCTAATCCTGTTCGCTCCCCACGCTTTCGCGCCTCAGCGTCAGTTACAGACCAGAGAGTCGCCTTCGCCACTGGTGTTCCTCCACATCTCTACGCATTTCACCGCTACACGTGGAATTCCACTCTCCTCTTCTGCACTCAAGTCCCCCAGTTTCCAATGACCCTCCACGGTTGAGCCGTGGGCTTTCACATCAGACTTAAAGGACCGCCTGCGCGCGCTTTACGCCCAATAATTCCGGACAACGCTTGCCACCTACGTATTACCGCGGCTGCTGGCACGTAGTTAGCCGTGGCTTTCTGGTTAGGTACCGTCAAGGTACCGGCAGTTACTCCGGTACTTGT
Source organism: Mesobacillus maritimus (assembly GCF_044803185.1). Classification (GTDB taxonomy): domain Bacteria; phylum Bacillota; class Bacilli; order Bacillales; family Cytobacillaceae; genus Mesobacillus_B; species Mesobacillus_B maritimus_B. The sequence continues at coordinate 91,339 of NZ_CP085225.1, read as the reverse complement.
TCTTCCCTAACAACAGAGCTTTACGACCCGAAGGCCTTCATCGCTCACGCGGCGTTGCTCCGTCAGACTTTCGTCCATTGCGGAAGATTCCCTACTGCTGCCTCCCGTAGGAGTCTGGGCCGTGTCTCAGTCCCAGTGTGGCCGATCACCCTCTCAGGTCGGCTACGCATCGTGGCCTTGGTGAGCCGTTACCTCACCAACTAGCTAATGCGCCGCGGGCCCATCTGTAAGTGACAGCCGAAACCGTCTTTCAGCATTCCCTCATGAGAGGGAATGAATTATCCGGTATTAGCCCCGGTTTCCCGGAGTTATCCCAGTCTTACAGGCAGGTTGCCCACGTGTTACTCACCCGTCCGCCGCTAATCTTCAGGAGCAAGCTCCCTCAGATTCGCTCGACTTGCATGTATTAGGCACGCCGCCAGCGTTCGTCCTGAGCCAGGATCAAACTCTCCAATAAAATGTAGAGTGATTAGCTCATAAAATAAAACGTTGGCTCATGTTCTTCTATAATAGAAGTCATGAATAAATATTGTTTGTTGACGCTTGTTTGTTTAGTTTTCAAAGAACAATTCGTTGCTGTTGAAGCAACTCTTATATAATAACAAGTTTGAAAATCAATGTCAACAAGTTTTTTTATTCACTAACTTGTTAACCTGTTGTCTCGCAACAACGTTTATTAATATACCATCCTTATTTATCGGTGGCAATAGTTTTTATAAACTTTTTATCATCTTTTTTAAAGTAAAACTTTTCACACAATTTACCAGTATCATCTAAGAATAAAAGCCCAAGCAACCTGTTCAGCTAGGGCGCTAGAGTTGGATCTAAAAACGAGTATAATTAACAAAACCCTTAACCTTTTAAATTCCTTAGACGAAGAAAAAAGGCAAGGCGACATTAAAATCGCCTTGCCTTTTTATTAAATTAACGATGACGCATAAGCGGGAATAATAGTACATCTCGAATTGATGCCGAATTTGTTAACAACATAACAAGACGGTCAATTCCAATTCCAAGCCCTCCCGTTGGAGGCATTCCATATTCTAAAGCTTCAATGAAATCATCATCCATTTCATGAGCTTCATCATTTCCTTGTTCTTTCTCTTTTAACTGAGCTTCAAATCTCTCGCGCTGATCAATTGGATCATTTAATTCTGTAAAGGCATTAGCATGTTCACGTGCCACAATAAACAACTCGAACCGATCAGTGAAGCGCGGATCTTCATCATTTTTCTTAGCAAGCGGTGAGATTTCCACTGGGTGTCCATATATAAAGGTAGGCTGTATTAATTTTTCCTCTACTCTTTGCTCAAAGAATTCATTCACGATGTGACCATATTGCATATGCTCAGTGATTTCGATACCGTGTTCCTTTGCAAGCTCACGCGCTTCTTCTGTGGTCATTTTCTTCCAGAAGTCTACACCTGTATATTCTTTGATTGCATCGACCATATGAAGTCTCTTCCATTCTGGCTGAAGCTCAATATCATGCTCTCCATAGCGAATAGTTGTGGTCCCTAATACATCTTCTGCAATGTAGGCGATTAGATTTTCTGTTAGCGACATTATGTCACGGTAATCAGCATAGGCCTCATAGAGTTCAATCATCGTAAACTCAGGATTATGTCTTGTTGAGACACCTTCATTTCGGAATACACGACCGATTTCGTAAACTTTCTCAAGGCCGCCGACAATCAGGCGCTTTAAGTGTAATTCAATCGCTATCCTCATATAAAGGGTCATATCTAAGGCATTATGATGAGTGATAAACGGGCGTGCAGAAGCTCCGCCTGCAATTGAGTGCATCATTGGTGTTTCAACTTCTAGATAGCCATGATCATCCAGATAACGTCTCATCGACTGAATAATGCGGCTGCGGTTAATAAACGTCTCCTTGCTTTCATCACTAACGATTAAATCAAGATAGCGCTGACGGTATCTTTGTTCCACGTCTTTTAAGCCGTGAAATTTATCTGGTAACGGACGGAGGGCTTTGGTTAAAAACACAAATTCGCTAACCTTAATAGAAAGTTCTCCGACCTTCGTTTTAAATAAAGTCCCTTCGATTCCAACATGGTCTCCAAGGTCTGCATCGTTAAAGATTCCATAAGCTTCCTCGCCAACAGCGTCCTGGCGAACATATATTTGAATTTGGCCGGTTAAGTCCTTAATATGAGCAAAGCCTGCTTTCCCTTTTCCACGCTTGGTCATAATTCGACCAGCAATTTTCACAGAGACATTTTGATTCTCTAGCTCTTCCTTTTCTACTTCTCCAAATTCACTTACAATCGTTCCATTATCATGCGTACGCTCGAACCGCTTACCAAATGGATCAAGTCCCTTTTCTCTTAGGGCATTCATTTTTTCTCTTCTAACCAGAAACTGGTCATTCAATTCTTCCTGACTCATTTATTGCTCACTCCAATGATTAAATTGTTGTTGATATGTAACTAGATATGAATACTCCTATTATTTTACACAATTCAGCTATAATAGACATGATAAATGCATAAGTAATAAGAAAAACTAATGTCTTTCAAGCTAAATAGTACCTTATTTAATTATAAGGTTAACAAAAAAACCTAATATCGATCCTTTTCCTAGAAAAAAAACTGCCAGTATGCTTCTGGCAGTCTTGTCAATAACAAATGCATTATAGGAAATGAATGCTGAAAAGTCAACCTACACTGCTTTTGATTCAGCTAAATCCATCTTTTCTTCAGCCTCTTGAACGAAATCTGTTAATAGTGTCGCGAGTTCCGCTCTTGTGTTACATTCATTAACAGCATTACGCACCTTTGCATTTCCGCGAATCCCTTTTAAGTACCATGCAGCATGTTTTCGCATTTCACGAACCGCAATATACTCATTTTTCAGAGCGATGAGTCTGTCTAAATGAAGCAAGCAAACATCAATCTTTTCACGAACTGAAGGCTCTCCAACTAATTTACCTGTTTCAAGGTATTTAACAGTCTGATAAATCATCCATGGGTTTCCTAATGCAGCACGACCAATCATAACACCATCAACACCCGTTTCATCTATCATGCGTTTGGCATCCTGCGGGGTTTGAACATCTCCATTTCCAATAAGCGGAATATTAATGTTCTGCTTTACTTCACGGATAATATCCCAGTTGGCCGTCCCTTCGTACATTTGAACACGTGTACGGCCGTGTAGGGCAACCGCACTGCCGCCTGCACGTTCAACCGCTTGAGCGTTTTGAACCGCAAAGATATGGTCCTCATCCCATCCCATACGCATTTTTACCGTCACTGGTTTCTCAACAGCATCAACCACCGCGGCTACCATATCATAGATTTTATTTGGATCGAGAAGCCATTTAGCCCCGGCATCACATTTTGTGATTTTCGGAACAGGGCATCCCATATTAATATCAATAATTGCAGCGTTTGAATTTTTGTCAACAAACCGAGCAGCCTCGACAAGAATGTCTTTTTCCCCACCAAAAATTTGTAGGCTTAGAGGGTACTCACGCTCGTCAATATATAACATGTCCATTGTTCGATCATTCTTAGAAACAATTCCCTTATCACTAACCATTTCTGCACATACTAGACCGGCACCAAATTCTTTCACAGTTAGGCGGAATGCTGAGTTACACACCCCAGCCATCGGTGCCAGTACGACAGGGTTATCAATCTGAACATCACCAATTTTAAGCATTTTCTGCCTCCTGTGTGTTTATATTATCGTAGTTTGCTACCATTTGGAGGAGCCAGTTCCTCAACACTAATATTGAGCATCAATGCAACTTGGCTTTTAAAGGAGTCATCAGGCATTCGGTTACCTCTCTCCACTTCGCCTAAAACCGAGACTGAAACGCCCAGTTCTCTTGCAAAAGTTTCTTGTGTATATCCTTTTAGCTTTCGAAAAGCGCGAATACGTCTTCCCCATTTTTCCGCTTCCATATTCGTACTCCTTCTTTATCTGGGAAACAGTCATCAAGGACTATCCCCGGCAACTTTATATGTGAATCAATCTCTAATAACGGAACCATTACAAAAGCTCGCTCCTGCATTCGAGGATGTGGAACGATTAACTTCTCTGATTTTATATTTTCTTGATTATACAGAAGAATGTCAAGGTCCAATGTTCTCGGTCCCCATTTTATTTCCCGTTTCCTACCAAGCTTTTCCTCAATCAAAAGTAACTCATCTAAAAGCTCATAGGGTCCTAGTGCTGTATTTACTTGAATGACCATGTTTAGAAACAAATCTTGGTCTGTGTAGCCAACCGGGTCTGTCTCATAAACAGATGAAACATTTACCACATTTATTTTATTATGGGCGTTAATTTGTTTAATTCCCTCTCTCATACAATGCCATCGATCACCGATATTTGAACCGATAGCAATAAATGCTGTATTTTCCACTTTATCGACCCCTTGTAATTTCAACCGCAACGGATTGGTAATGTCCCGGGATTGGTGGGTCTGGTTTAATAACTGTAACGTGACAAAGGGCGATGCTATTGAAATTTTCAAGTATGTTAGTAGCGATTTTTTCTGCAACTGCCTCAACTAGTTTACAAGGTTCCCCCTCAACCACTTCCTTGCAAACTTGGTAAAGGTCTGCATAACTAATGGAGTCCTCTAACCGATCACTTTTCCCTGCAACTGAAAGGTCAAGTTCAACCGTGAGGTCGACCGCAAAGCGCTGCCCAAGCTTTGTTTCTTCGGGGAACACACCATGATACCCATAAAACTCCATCCTATTAACATGAATCTTATCCATTATCATTTCCCTTTCCCATCAAGGCGTCCATCATCTTAGCCATCCTTGCCATTTCCTTGACATCATGTACTCTAATAAGCTGACAACCTTTTTGTATACCGTAGCAAACCGTCGCTCCTGTCCCCTCTAGTCTTTCTGAAACAGGGAGATTAAGAACATTACCAATGAAGCCTTTTCTAGACGTCCCCAAAAGGACCGGATAGCCCAATGATATCATTGTATCTAGATTTCTCATGATTTCAAGGTTTTGCTCATGCGATTTTGCAAAACCAATCCCTGGATCCAAGATAATATTCTCCGGCTTCACTCCAGCGATTCTAGCTAGTCCAACACTTTTATATAGGTCATTATACACGTCGCGGATAAAAAATTCGTAGTTCGGTTCCGTGCGGTTATGCTGCAGAATTATAGGAACATCATATTTTGCAGCAACCTTTGCCATTTCAGGGTCTGCCTTTACGCCCCAAATATCGTTAATAATATGGGCACCAGCCTCTAACGCTTGCTTGGCAACTTTCGATTTATAGGTATCCACGGAAACAGGAACATCTACATTCCTTGTAATAGCCTCAATAATTGGGACAACCCGCTCAATTTCTTCTTCATCCGAAATCCGTATATAACCTGGACGAGTTGACTCTCCCCCGATGTCAATTAAATCTGCACCATCCGCAACCATTTGCGCCGCTCTTTTGATTGCACTTTCTATTTGAGTGTATTTCCCTCCATCAGAAAAAGAGTCAGGGGTGACATTTAAAATCCCCATGATTAAGGTTTTGTTGCGATAATTAAGCTGATAGGCCCCAGCCTTTATCACACCTAAATTTTGTTCCATATATAAATCCTCCAACGATTTCAAAATAACTTGCTTTAAAAGGACCTCACTAGTTGATATTTCACCCTTACCATCATACATGATGTCTGTTCAAATTTCATTTTACTAAGAAAAGCGGAAGCGCCTTGCCCAGGGGCGACAGGCATAAGACGAGCCGGCGAGAAGGTTGTTCTTTAACCTTCTTGACGGATTGGCTTATGACCCGAGCCCCTAGGCGCTGGAGCTGGACAAATAGAAAAGCGGAAGCGCCCTGTTCAGCGACGTATGGCTGGAGCCCTCCAACTGAGATAAAGGAAACACGAAGAGCCGGAGGCGATTCGATGTTGACTTATCGCAGGGCGGTAAAAATCCAAATGCCGATTTTTACTCGGAGAGCGAAGGACACTAGCCGCTAGGGCGCTGGAGCTGGAAATTCTCTAAGTCAACACTTATTTACTTTCCTTATCTTTCCCATAAAAAAGAGGCATCAGCTATAAGCCTGCCTCTTTTTAACAAATTATTAATCAAACTGATATAATGGTGTGCTTAAATAACGCTCTCCATTACTAGGAATGATGGCTAGTACCTTTTTCCCTTTTCCAAGCTTTTGAGCTACTTGTACTGCCGCATAAATCGCTGCACCAGAAGAGATTCCTCCAAGGACTCCAGCTTCTTTTGCTGCACGACGTGCATATTCGAACGCCTGTTCGTTTTCTACTTGAACGACCTCATCATATACCTCTGTATTAAGTACATCCGGAACGAATCCAGCACCAATTCCTTGGATTTTATGTGGTCCAGGTTTTCCACCAGATAATACTGGGGAGTCTGTTGGTTCAACGGCAACAATTTTAATATCCTTGTAATTTTCACGAAGGACTTTCCCAGCACCTGTAATAGTTCCGCCTGTACCGATTCCAGAAACAAATGCGTCTAATTGGTCGCCCATTTGTTCAACGATTTCAGGACCAGTTGTTCTTTCATGAACGGCTGGGTTTGCAAAGTTTTTGAACTGCTGTGGCATGAAATAGCCTTTTTCCTCAGAAAGCTCTTCAGCCCTTTTAATTGCACCTTTCATTCCTTCAGGTCCTGGAGTCAAAACAAGGTCCGCTCCATATGCACGAAGGAGGTTACGACGCTCCATACTCATTGTTTCTGGCATGACCAAAATGGTTTTGTACCCTTTAGCTGCAGCCACCATCGCAAGGCCAATTCCCGTATTTCCACTTGTCGGCTCAATAATTGTATCGCCAGCTTTAAGCTTACCACTTTCTTCAGCGGCTTCAATCATTGCAAGCGCAATTCGATCTTTAACACTGCTTCCTGGGTTCATATATTCCAATTTAAGATATACTTCAGCACTATTTTCATCAGTAAATCCATTTAGCTTAACAATCGGTGTATGGCCAATTAATTCAGTAACAGAGTTTGCAATACGTGCCATCCTAATCCCTCACTTTATTCCGAGTATTTTTATTGGTTTAATTAAAATTTACCAATCTTCAAGAAAATTGTCAATCTTTTTGCCAACTATTTAGAATTATTTCCAAACAAAGCGCTAATTAAATGTAAAAAAGGCATCACCCAAACAGGTTAATGCCTTCCATACTAGTGTTTTGCTTTTTCTCCATAAAACCAGCTAACTTCCGCTTCATCCCAGAATGGCACTGCTGAAACTGGTATATCCATTTGTTCAATGGCAATTTGGCGGTGTATTTGGTCTTTTACCTCTTCAAATGTATATCTTTTTCCTTGAATTGCATCATGAAGGTAGAGAACAGCATATCCACTATCCATTTGAACAGGATCTGACCAAGAACCCGAAGTCATCCCCTTCGCTTCCTCAATAAGAGTTGCCTTTGTTTCATCATCTTCACTAATATACCCGAGGTTACCGCCCTCATTTGCTGAGAATTCATCTAGCGACCTCTCCATTGCAAGAGCCGCAAAACTAGATCCTTCCTCTAGCTCTTCAATGGTCTGTTTTGCTTCAGGTAGAGTTTTGACAATGATTTGAGACAAGTGATAGGAGTTCGGTAGGTCAAATAGGTCCATATTTTCCTGATAATAGGCTTGTAAATCTCCCTCAGAGATCTTGGCATCTTTTGTTAAAAGCTCTTCTAAGAGGAGACTGAGCCTGACTCGTTCTCCCCATTCGTCGCCACTTAAATTCTCCTGCATGCCATACAGCGCTTTGTACATGTCTAACTCTTGTTCAAGCTCATCATCAGAGACCTTGATTTTATGCTCCTTCGCCAAAGTAGTAATGACTTTTTTATCAATTAAATCACGAAGGGTTTCTTCCCCATATTTTGTCTCTAACTCATTCAGCCATTCCTGCCTAGTAATCTTTTCGTTCCCCACTGTTGCAACCGTCTCTCGACTGGATTTCCAGTCTGGGCGCGAAAGAAAAAAGACAATGGTTAGGACGTTGAAAACAACTAATATCAATATGGCCCGCCTAAGCCGATAAATCTCCACTACAGTTTCCCCCAGAGTAAGCTTATTTCGCTTCTTCCATTAACTTTTCAAGTTCAGCTTCTGTATACACATACTTCTCATTGCAAAAATGGCATTGGGCTTCTGCTTGTCCATCTTCTTTTATCATGTCTTTGATTTCATCTTCACCTAAGCTGATAATGGCATTAGCAAACCGTTCTTTCGAGCATTTACACGTAAAGGCCACGGGAAGGGTTTCAAGAAAACTCACATTGTTGTCACCTAAAACCTCGTTTAGTAACTCTTCCGGCGACAACCCTTTATCGATAAGCTTAGATACAGGCGGAATAGTCTTTAATCTTTCTTCAATCTTTGTGATGGTTTCGTCTTCCGCACCAGGCATTAATTGAATAATAAAACCACCAGCTGCTTTAATACTATTATCAGGGTTAACAAGTACCCCAACCCCAACAGAGGATGGCACCTGTTCAGACGTTGCGAAGTAATATGTAAAATCCTCTCCAAGTTCACCAGAAACAATCGGTACCTGTCCAGTAAAATAATCACGTAAGCCAATGTCTTTGACCACTGAAAGCATTCCTTCTGTCCCAACCGCACGTCTGACATCAAGCTTTCCATGTTCATTTAGTTCAAAATGAACATGAGGGTTGGAAACGTAGCCACGAACTTGACCTTTTGCATTGCTATCGACAAGAATAAGGCCAATCGGTCCGCCACCTTCAACCTTAATCGTTAAGTTTTCTTCACCCTTTAACATTGCACCCATCATCACACCAGCTGATATCGTCCGCCCAAGTGCTGCGGAAGCGATTGGCCATGTATAGTGGCGTCGTTGTGCCTCGCTGACTGTATCAGTGCTTTTAATCGCATAGGCTCTGACTTGACCGTTAAAGGCAAGTGCTTTTACTAAATAATCTCCGTTCATTTGGAAACTCCCTTCATGCATTTCTTAGATTTACGCTTTGGTCACCTGATTCCGATTATAGATAAGGCGTAAACCTTTTAAAGTTAAATATGGGTCCACAATATCAATAGCATCAGACTCATCTGCAATTAAACTTGCTAAACCTCCTGTTGCAATCACAGTAGGGTCAGCACTTCCAATTGCTTTCATCCGTTTAACTATTCCCTCTACTTGTCCAACATATCCATATAAAATTCCAGCCTGCATGGCTGCAACTGTATTTTTCCCAATAACGCCTTCAGGGCGGGTAATCTCTATACGCGGTAATTTAGCAGCCTTGGTATAGAGCGCTTCTGTCGAAATGCCAATCCCTGGTGCAATCGCTCCACCCATATACTGTTTTTGTTCATTGATGTAGCAATATGTGGTAGCTGTACCAAAGTCAACTATAATCAGCGGGCTTCCATACTCGTGTATGCCTGCCACCGCATTTACAATTCGGTCTGCCCCTACCTCTCTTGGGTTTTCATACTTAATGTTCAATCCCGTTTTAATTCCCGGGCCGACAACAAATGGCTTGATATGAAAATATTTTTGACACATTCTTTCTAAGGCAAACATAATAGGCGGAACAACCGAAGAAATAATGATCCCATCAATATCTGAAGAAGAGAGGTTTACATGATCAAAAAGCGCTTTAACAGACATTCCATATTCGTCTTCACTTTTATGACGATTTGTCTCAATTCTCCAATGATGTTTCAACTCGTCTTGATCATATACACCCAAAACAATATTCGTATTTCCAACGTCAATGACAAAAATCATAGATTTCACCACTTTTGAGTAATTTTTCTTTCGATATAAAACCTGCCAACATCATACCATAGATTTTTCTACTTCTAAATAAAAAAGCTGATGCGCTCGTTAAGCAAAGTCCACTAAAAAAGAAAAGACTTTTTAACGAGGGATGTTGATTTCCGCTCCAGGCACGAGCGGTTCGCGGGCAGTCCAGGAGACCGGCCAGCTCCAGCGCCTAGCACTCCCGCAGGAATCTTCGTGCCTTCCGCTCCAATAAACGGTAGATAAATTAAGATATTCTTTACAATACACTCAAAAAAAAGACGCCCTGTAATCAGAGCGTCTTTAGATATTATTCTTTTGGTTTTTCTTCATCTGTCTTATCTTGAGGGGCTTTATCCTCATTAGATGTAGGTTCTTCAGATTCATCCTTCTTCTTGTTGATGTTGACTTTAACATCATCATCACCTGTCGTTATAGTTTTGGATGAGCTACGATCTGGAAGTGTTCCGTAATCGGCAAGATGTCTAATTTGCTCAGCATCAAGCGTTTCTACATCCAATAACGTATTCGCAATAATATCGAGCTTATCACGATTATCTGTAAGGATTTGCTTCGCTCTTGCATAACACTCTTTAATGATTCGTTGAATCTCTAGGTCAATTTCATATGCAATCGCATCTGAATAATTTTGTTCATTGCCAATATCACGACCAAGGAATACTTGCCCACCTTGTGCCTGACCAAACTGAAGTGGTCCTAGCTTATCGCTCATTCCATATTCAGTAACCATTTTTCTCGCTATGCCTGTAGCACGCTGGAAGTCATTATGAGCCCCAGTACTAACCTCTCCAAAAACAATCTCTTCGGCGACACGTCCACCAAGAAGGCCGATAATTTTATCAAGAAGCTCTGGCTTAGTCATGAAATAACGATCCTCTTTCGGCATCATTACTGCATACCCACCAGCTTGACCACGCGGTACGATCGTTACTTTATGAACAATATCCGCATCATCCAAAATGAGACCAATTACAGTATGTCCAGCTTCATGGAAAGCAACAATGTTTCGCTCTTTTTTAGAAATGACACGATTCTTCTTCGCCGGTCCAGCAATGACACGGTCTGTAGCTTCATCAATGTCTTCCATTTCAATTTGTTTCTTATTCTGCCGGGCAGCAACTAAAGCCGCCTCATTGAGAAGGTTCTCTAGGTCTGCACCTGAAAATCCAGGTGTTCTCTGTGCAATTGCCCTCATATTAACGGAATCAGCCAACGGCTTATTACGCGCATGTACATTAAGAACTGCTTCACGACCGTTAACATCTGGTCGGTCAACGGTAATTTGACGGTCAAAACGTCCTGGGCGTAATAATGCTGGGTCAAGGATATCTGGGCGGTTCGTTGCAGCCACAATGATAATTCCTTCATTAGCACCGAAACCATCCATTTCAACAAGCAATTGGTTCAATGTTTGCTCACGTTCATCATGTCCGCCACCAAGGCCTGCTCCACGCTGACGTCCAACTGCATCAATCTCATCAATGAAAATAATACATGGTGCATTCTTTTTCGCATTTTCAAACAAATCACGTACACGAGAGGCACCGACACCGACAAACATCTCAACAAAGTCAGAACCACTGATCGAAAAGAACGGTGTACCGGCTTCCCCTGCAACCGCACGGGCAAGCAATGTTTTACCAGTACCAGGAGGTCCTACTAAAAGGATACCCTTTGGAATTCTCGCTCCTAGTTCGGCGAACTTGCGAGGGTCTTTTAAGAATTCAACAACTTCTACAAGTTCTTGCTTTTCTTCATCTGCACCCGCAACATCTTTAAAGCGAACTTTTTTCTTCTCATCGTTATAGAGCTTCGCTTTGCTCTTACCGAAGTTCATTACTCGGCTTCCGCCGCCCTGAGCTTGATTTAACAAGAAGAAGAATAAAATGAAGATAATAACAAATGGAATGATTGATGTTAAGAAGGTTACCCAACCGCTCGTTTCTTTAGCTGGAAGCACTTCAACATTCGCAGTTTCAGCAGCAGCTCTTATTTCAGCAAGCTGAGCCTCACTGTTCCATACATAGGTAATAAAAGATTCGTTTTCTTCCGCGCCCTTCATTTCGCCTCTTACTTCATAAACGCCACGCTCTGGCTGTATGGTAAGTGACTGTACTTCGCCATTTTCAAGGTCTTGAATAAATTCATTGTAAGCAATTGGCTGTGTAGGCTGATTGCTACCGTTAAAGAAACTAACAACACCGATAATGACTAAAAATATCAATAAATAAAAGATGGTATTCCGGAAAATCCGATTCATCCCTTACCTCCTCCCACAATCAACAGACTATACTAAATATTATCACATAAAATTATTGCTATACAAGGAATTACCCTCGATTGAGCGGAATCCCCAGCGGTGTATTCTTAGTAGCTTACTACTCGCTTGTAGTATAAATTTCAGGCTTTAAAACACCAATGTAAGGAAGATTTCGGTATTTTTCCGCATAATCCAAGCCATACCCTACAACAAACTCATCTGGGACGATAAAACCGACATAATCAGCCTTAAGGTCTACTTTACGACCAGTTGGTTTATCTAAAAGGGTGACAATTTTAATTGACTTCGCCTTTCGATAACGGAAAAGTTCCACTAGATAGCTTAATGTAAGTCCACTGTCGATAATATCTTCGATGATTAGAATGTCTCTTCCTTCTACCGAAGTATCTAAATCCTTTAGTATTTTCACTTCACCTGATGAAACAGTAGAATTCCCATAACTTGAAACATCCATGAAATCCATTTCTAAATAAGTGTCTATGCGTTTTAATAGGTCAGCCATGAAAGGCATTGCCCCTTTTAGAACGCCAATCGCTAGAGGAAAGCGGTCCTTATACTCCTCGGTCAAAACACCGGCTAGTTCCTTTGTTTTTTCCTGTAACTGTTCTTCCGAAATTAAAACCTTTTCAATATCCTTTTTCATGATCCTTGTGCCCCCTGAAAAAATCATTGCTTATACTAAGCTGCATTAATTCACCAGTACCTACACCTTTGGTTGAATGACTCGACTTTTTCAAGCCAGGTAACCAAAGAATAGTACCTTCGCGGTCGGTAACAACCGGCCACATATCCCTCATAAACTTAGGGATTTTTTCATCAATAAAAATGTCTTTAATCTTCTTTGTTCCCGCCATTCCCTTCACCGTCATCCGATCACCAGCTTGTCTTGAGCGTATGATAAGCGGCAAGCCTGTTATTCCTGTATGAACAAGAAAGGTTTCCACATCTTGGCTTTCATTTACATCTCCAGAATAATACTCTGCTTTTATAAAGCCGCCCTCTGGTAATTCTACCAACCCTGGGCCATTTACCTGAAACTGAAATGGTTTGGATTCTGAGGGGTGAAGCTGAAAGTAACACTTTCCATACGAACGGATCACTTTTAACCCATTTGGAAAGTCAAGCGAACCGGAAGGATGAGGATTTTTAATCATTGAAAAAATACTATCAATATGTATAGCGGAAAGAGAAGAAGGTTGTTCACCATAAAGATAGTTTAATATTAGTTTAATCCCTCTCCTTTGTAAAGGTATTGGCATTGTAAGAAAGGCCTGAATATCAAGAGTGACTTTATCATTGGTTTTCTCCATTACTTTATTCATTTTTAGTGAAGTTAATTCAGCAAGATACTCATCGTCACTTTTAATTTCCTCACTAAATCGTTGAAAATGCTCATGTGCATGTGTGTTTTCCTTTTTTAGAAAAGGGAGTATATTTTTCCGAAACCGATTACGACTGTAGGTTTCCTTTTCATTGCTTGAATCTCTTCTAGGGTCTAATTGATGCCTTTGACAATAGTCTTCAAGTTCCTGCTTGGTTAGACACAAAAAGGGACGAACAATCTCCCCATCCTCAAACGGCCTAGTAAACGATATCCCAGCTCGCGCACTTCCAGAGCTTCCTCTTGTTAATCTCATTAAAATGGTTTCGATTTGATCGTCTCCATGATGTCCCAAGGCCAAAAAGCTTAGTTGATGCTTTTTCATTATCTCATTGAAAAATTGATACCTTAATTCCCGGGCAGCAACTTGAGAGCTTTTCCCCGTTTCTTTTATGTACTTAGGTACATTCGCTTGTTTCAATTCAAAAGCAATCGAGCGTTTTTTACAAAATTCCTGAACAAATAATGCCTCTTGGTACGATTCCTCTCCCCTGAACATATGATCCACATGTACAGCGACAAGCCTTAATTGGTATTTTTCCTTTAAACACCAGAGGAAGTGAAGCAGAGCAAGCGAATCAGGTCCTCCTGACACCCCAACCGCAAATGACTTTCCTTCTAAATCAAATCTATGCCTTTCTAAAAAACGATAAACCTTTTTTTCAATCATATATACTCTTCCTTTTTCAGGTAAACTATCCCTATAATACGGACAATTCTTTTAAAAGTTTCAAAATATGCCTAAAGAACCTGACTATAAAGATAAAAAAAGTACATCATTGAAATCGCAGCAATGAGGAATACCGTCTCAAGAAAATGACTTTTTTTCTTTTGTTTACCTGAGTTTTTCGCTGTTCTTGTCTTGTGTATCTGTGTGCGTGACTTGGCTTGTGCTTGATGAGCACTTCCACCTCTGCTCTTACTTGGCTGTAGAACGCCTAACAAATCCTTTCTCATCTCTCCAGCAGTCTGGTAATGGCCAGACAGAGCATTGTTGATTACAAATTCATACTTTGTAAGTTCTTGTTTCTGCTTTACCATTCCCATTAGTTGGGATAGTCCACCAGTCGTTTTATTAAATCGCTTCGGATAAGCCGTATTCACTATAATCATTGCTACCGCAAATAAGTCGTACTGCTCGTCGGCCTTTCTACTTCCAAGCCCCCAGTACCCACGATCATAGAACTCTGTAAACTCCTTGATTGCTCTTCCCTTAATGGTCGTACCCCCAACGTCGATACAACGTATCCTTGCTGGCGGCCCAGTCACCAATAAATTTTCCGGCTTCAAATCGCCAAATACCCAACCATTTTGATGCAGTACCTCCAAATCAGCTAACAGCTGTAGCAATAGGACACCCAGCCATTCTGAACCCTTCTGTTGAGTAAAGGATAGGAAGTCTGGGCCTTTAATAAACTCCATCACATAAAAACTATACTGTTTGCCTACTTGTTCCCAATCGTCTACATCCAACAAAGAAGGCCCAAGGGCAGATCCCTGGACCTTGTTGAAGGATTTTAACACATTTACTTCCGAAGTAATCGATGACGGATTATCACTTATTTTCAACGCAGCCTGACGATTGCTGTCACGAACTAAATAAACAACCCCGTTTGCACCATAGCCTAATTCTTTAATTATCGTATATTGGTTACGATACCATTTCCCTTTGATAATGGTTCCAGGGCTAAGGTTAGATAGACTCTTCAAAGTATTGTTCATCATCACGGGAAAGCAGACTCCTTAAAGACCGTTTTTGTTGAAAATAATTCATAGCTTCCTTAATGGCTGGTCCAGTTGGGGTAATTCCTCCAGTCTTAAGCTTTGAAAAGATGGTTGTAAGGGACTCTAGCTTTGGCGTCCAATCTAGTAGCTTTTCAACCTCTTTATGTTTCCCTGGAAATACAAACACAGAGAAGCGATTTGAGCCAGAACGGGCATTCAAGCTTAAACTTAAATCCAGTAGAGCTTCTTTAACAGTCGGTAATTTATGCGTCATGCTTGCACTTGTGTCTACTAGAATTAAGACCTCAAGTTTAACCGTTTCGCCCAGTTCATCCACGACTTCCATAATTTCTCCCCGCTTTTCAGGTGGCAAATCCTCCATCGTCTTTGCGGACCCACCCAATATCTGTTGGAGCTCTTTATTCACCACTCCCTGTAGGGTTTGGGTCATTGCTTTTCTCGTAACCATCTGTACGGTTTGTGATAGCTGTTGGGAATATACTACCTGACTAACCCCACCACCTGCCAAGGCAATTCCTTCAATTTCCTTTAAGCCTTGATCATCAATGACATCTTGCTCCATCACACCAATGACATTAATGGAAATTCCCTGCTCCTTGGCAAGGGCAGCCATTGCAATCGGATCTTCCCCTTGGTTTGAACAGCCATCTGTAATTAACAATACTTGTTTCAACGTCCCCGTTTTCATCGAAAATCTCCCTCCGTAACCACATTTGTTACCATTTTCGACTTATGGGGAATAAATTATACTATTAATACATAAAATAAACCTTATGCTTCCTTGAGCATCGATTGAACAGGTATGGAAGCCCATTTAGGAATATTATGATCAATTTTCGCCACGACCACCGTCATATCATCATCAATCATCCCTGAACGCGAGCGAATCACTTCCTCCATAATCAAATCGGCTACTGCCTGAGGCTCATTCGTTTCAAGTTCACTAATCTTCCGCTTCATCCACAAATCGTAATTCTCTACATGCTTCGGACCTTCAAACACACCATCACTCATCATGATCAGCAAGTCGCCTGCTTTCATCTGTTCACTGACAACATCAACCTCAAATTCTTGCAAAATTCCCATTGGCAAATTGCTCGCCTGAATTTTAATAATCTTACTTCCTCTTTTAATAAAACTTGGCGTAGAACCAATTTTTAGAAAACGAGCAGATGCATTTTGCAAATCAACCATAGCCAAATCAAGCGTTGAAAAAATCTCATCTGTAGTCCTTAAAGCAAGAATGCTATTGACTGACTTAATGGCCACTTTCTCTTCAATCCCAGATTGGAGAATCTGCTGAAGAAGCTTGAGCGTTTCCTGGCTTTCCGTATGGGCTCGTTGCCCATTTCCCATGCCATCACTGATTGCAATTGCATACTTCCCGCCACCAAGTTCAATGGTTGAATAACTGTCTCCAGAGATGAGGTCTCCATCCTTTGCCGCATGTGCTACTCCTGTCATAACTGCAAAGGCCTTGGCAGACCTGAAGGTTACTTGACATACCCCGCTCGGAATGGTTGCGCATTCTTCCGAATTAACAAGAATGGTTTCTCCCAAAATATCAGAAAGCATTGGAGCAATGAGTTTTTCACATTCACCATGTCCTCCACAGTAAGGAATGGTCATATCAATATCTACATTTCCTTGTTCAAGGCTGTATATATCCACATTTTCAATTTCGACGCCAAACTCTTGAAGAGCACTAAGGATTTGCTCCTCTTGTTTATGGTGATTTTCCCGCTCACGTTGAATTTCTTTCGCAAAATCCCCCATTACCTCTGAAACTCCGAGCAGTTGATTCGCAACCAATTTTCTACTTTCTTGAACTTGTTTTTTCAGCTTACGATTTGCCTGATAAAAAGTAAGCTGATGCTGCATAATGTCGTTCACTTTTTTAGAACGCGTACAATGCTTATCCCAGTCCCGAGACAGCTTTGGCGAAATCGTTCCTGTATGATCTAATTCATGCATAATATCGCTCATAAACTCATAGGTTGTATTAAAGTTCCTTGCCCAACAATGGTCCTTTTTAAAACAAGTTTGACACGTCTTCTCTGTGACATTGCTTAGAAAATAGTCAAGGTCACGGTCTGGCTCTTCTCCTTCTGTCTGCTCTTCAATTGTGGAGAAGCTTTTGGACAGTGCTTGGAAGACATTAGAGAATTGAGCCACTCTACGCGCTGTCACATCTCGCATTTTTCTCATATATTGCTGCTGCTCAGCGGAGTATTCTGCGGTACCAGGTATATATTTTGCTATTCTTAAAGTTAATGAGCTAGGCGTTAAAAGAAACAGTAGAATGGCAACGCCTGTTTCAATTAACATCTTATCAATTGGTTCCCCTGTTTCACCGTACATTCCGATTAAAAGTGTGGCAACGAGTAAACCTACTGCAACACCAAGTTTTTTCCCTTCTTTTAACAAGCCACCTAATAAACCTGCAAAGGCAAGCAAGCTCATATGAAAGAAACTTGATAGATTGGCAAGACTAAAGATTAAACCTGTCACTACTCCTACCGTTGACCCCATGGTAGCTCCGGCAACAAAAGCAAAGACTAACACAAGGTAACGGGACAAGACATGTTCGATTGAAACATCATATAAGCTCCACCCAATTGTCCCTGTCATCACTGAAGCAAGCATAATAATTAAACAAACAATCTCCTCTGTCTTTAAAGAGTGTCTTCGCTTATTCACAGTTAATAAAGGGATGCTTTGTAAAAATATGAAGCCTAGAATTAAACCCAAACCAGCTTCAATTCCGGCCATAGCACTCCCATAAACCGTTAAATTGCCTTCTACAATCGCAGTTTTCGACATTTCCATACTCAAAATAGTGAAAAACACTAGTAGTGGCAACCCTTTTATTTCATTCTTCATCCATCTTCCCGTGACCCGGAAAAGAATTAAGAACAACAGAATGGTTCCGAACGTAAACGCTGCTTCCCCAAGAGATAAAGTAGCCGCTCCAGCAACAAGTCCAAGGAGGGCAATTGGCGCACGATCCCTACGAATAAAGAAAACGGCCGCAAAAAAGGGAAGGCTAAAAGGTGTTAGCTTTGCTAATATTAATGCGCGACCTAGAAGAAAACCGATAAAAAGAAAAATATATCCTTTTCTGAGGAAAAAGCTTTCAATGGATGTCTGAAGTTTGACAAACAGTTTCGAGAAATTAAATCTCGGCTTGTCAAGACGAACGTCACTCGTAGGCTTTACCACAGTCCTTTCTACATTTTGCATCCCATACACTCCCTGCATTTTATTGTTGTTGTTCATTATAAAAGTATAGTTGTCAAAATTTTGTCAAAATCAAGGACAAGTATTGTATTTTCGTTCGACTGTTTATGTGGTAAAATACCGACAAATTTCTTTCATATTTTTATTGACAGTTTGGTAATATCTCAGTATTATAGATTTTGTGCTTTAATTTATGGCGGTGTAGCTCAGCTGGCTAGAGCATTCGGTTCATACCCGAAAGGTCGTGGGTTCGACTCCCTCCGCCGCTATTATGAAATGCGAAGGCGACTGTTCAGCGACGTATGGACTGGAGCGCTTCGACTGAGATAAAGGAAACACGAAGAGCGTAAGCGATTCGATGTTGACTTATCGTAGGGAGAAGCGTGAAGTCCACTAGTCGCTAGGAGCCGTAGCTAGACAATGAAATGCGAAGGCGACTGTTCAGCGACGTATGGACTGGAGCGCTTCGACTGAGATAAAGGAAACACGAAGAGCGTAAGCGATTCGATGTTGACTTATCGTAGGGAGAAGCGTGAAGTCCACTAGTCGCTAGGAGCCGTAGCTAGACAATGAAATGCGGAAGCCCCTAGGCGCTGCAGCTAGACAATGAAATGCGAAGGCGACTGTTCAGCGACGTATGGACTGGAGCTAATAAACATTACTACGGCCCCTTGGTCAAGCGGTTAAGACACCGCCCTTTCACGGCGGTAACACGGGTTCGAATCCCGTAGGGGTCATTGCAAAAAACACTGGATATTCCAGTGTTTTTTTTGTACAACCTATATTTGGAGTAAAAACTATAAAATAACCCCTACCATGTATGGTAATAGGCATAATTAAGTCTTTATTTTTACTTATAGACCACAAAAAAGTGCCTTTTCGTTTCAAAACCTAATTACCTATACTAGTTAAGAACTTTCTTGAGGGGTATTTTTATTGTTCCAAACCCCATTTTTGATGGAAAACTACGTCATAATACCCTGTTCTTTCTGAAAAAGGCAATTTTATTCCCTGTTTTGAGCCTTTTATTCCCTGTTAGAGATGTTATATTCCCTTACCAGGAATAAATACTATACACCGTATCGTATTTTAGCTATTCAGACATCCCCAATATTACATGACTCTGATGAGTTCCCTGTTTTTCGCTGCAAAAAAGACAGATCAATATTGACCTGTCTTTAAAGGCATCTATATAAATATATTCAGCAGCAAGTTACCCTCTTTTAGCTCCTCTGCCACCGCGTTTTGATTCGGTATGGCGCTTTAAAGAAGAGAGGCGATCTTCACTATCCTTTAAAAATTTTGCCATCTTAGTTTCAAAATTTTCAGGACGGTTATTGCGGTTATCATTGGGTCTACCATTTCGTTGACGCTTTGAGTCTGGTCTTTCCGGTCTTGCAGGTCTTGCAGGTCTTTCCGGCCTGTCAATTGCCTTTTTGATGGATAAACCAATCTTTCCGTCTTTTACATTAATAACCTTTACCTCGATTTGATCGCCGACTTTTAAATGATCATTAATATCCTTTACGTAATTGTCTGCGACCTCACTAATATGAACAAGCCCCGTTGACCCTTCCGGCAACTCCACAAATGCTCCAAAATTAGTGATACCCGTTACTTTCCCTTGCAACTTGCTGCCTACTTCGATTGACATAAAAAGAATTTTCCTCCTTAAAAGTATAAAAAATCAAACATATTATATATTATACCGAACATGGAAAAAGAGTGTCAATTAGCGCTCTTTTTCGTTACTATCAGGTAAATTAAAGATAATTTCGCCTTCTTGCGAAAGGAAATAATCCCTTCTAGCCAACTTAGCAATATACTCTTCGTCATTTAGTTTGACGATTTCTTCTTCAAGATGTTTTTGATCTTTTTGTAAATCTGCTAATTCCATTTCAAGCCTTTCCTTTTCATCTAGCTTTGACTCTAATGCTGATGTCCGGGAGATGAAGGTAGAAATCATCACGACAGATATAATTGAAATCATCACAAATAAGACTGCGAGGCGTCTGAATAGCACTTTACGTTTTCTCTTTTCTGCTATTCCTGCTTTTTCACTTTGTTGCGTATACTCATTTTCTAACTTAGAGATATTCCGTTTTCTAATGGCATTCATTCCCCCGCGGTCCTCCTTATTTTTTGAAAATTTTTAAGTTCTTTAGCCTTTTTACTATTGATACAGTGTAATTCTGGAATTTACGAGTAAATCCTGCCATTTTATTATATATTCTCTCGACGATTTTTTTAATCCTTTTCGGCAAAAGTTTCCAAAAAAGTAAGAATATCAGCTGAAACGGTTTCCATGCGACCTTAAGAATCCAGTATGTTATTTTTAATATTGTCTTCAATAACGAGATAGTCCCTTTTCCTAATAAAATCAAAAGGGAAACAGTTGAAACCAATAAGAAACGTAGAGGTTGATAGACCAGAGTCTTAAAAAGGTTAACGGTAATTTTATAGGTTGATATTGCAACAGAAATAATCCATTCAAGTACCTTCAGATAACCACGCTTCAAAAGACTCTGATAGGCTGCAAACCCACAGAGCAGTGCAAGAAAGATGTAGAATCTCAGTTCTCCTTCATTCACGATAAATAATACATAAAATATGGAGAGTCCCTGTAGAATCCAAAATAGGATGTCATTAAGAAAGACAATCCAATTTTTTCTTTTCCGCCTCTGTAAAAAACGACTGTACGTATCAAGTGAGGCACCGAAAAGACTACCCATGCCAATCATTGAAAGCATGGTCAGAAACTGGGTTGTCAGCGTCATCTGAACAGCTTGCTAAAGAATCCTTTAGCTTTCTCCCCATGCTGATCATCAAGGTAAATCAAGTCAAAGACTCTCCCTTTAATTGAGACAATCCCTTTATCTACATCTAAGTTTTTCATTTGCAGGTTTTGGCCTTTAATTGCAAGGAAACCCATGACTGTTTCAAGCAAAAACTCTTCATTATCAAAGCTTTCTACCTGTTTGACACCCGAAATTTCAAGTGTCCGCCTTCCCCTCATGATAACATCATGTTCAGGAGTGTTTGTTTTTTGTTGATTTGGTTCAAAGTACTGGCTCATATTTAATCCCCCACAATCGCGTTATACACGGTTTGTACATATGTATGAATGGTGAGGGCTAAATAGAACAAGCCTAGTTATTCTGATTCAGAAAGTCGCTCTTCTTTCACAATCGTATACATATTAGCAGCTTCTTCCTTCTTCGTTGTTTCCTGAATGCGTTCAATCTTTGCTGTTATCACCCTTTGTCCAAATCGGACCGTTAGCTCATCGCCCACTTTTACATTCGTGCTTGCTTTAGCAGCTAAGCCATTTACTAAAATTCTCCCTTGGTCAGATACTTCCTTTGCCATCGTGCGCCGCTTTATTAATCTCGACACTTTTAAAAATTTGTCTAATCTCATGCTCCAACCACTCCTATTTTCCTTCTTTTTCGTTTGTTTTTGCTTCAACCCAGAACGCATCTAGTTCCTCTAGTGTATAGTCATTAAAGGAACGTCCACTTGCTGCAACCTTTTCCTCTATATAACTGAAACGCTGACTAAACTTCTGATTGGTTTTAAATAAGGCTTCTTCGGGGTCTATTTTGTAGTGTCTTGCAACATTTACAAGCGCAAACAGCAAATCACCAAACTCTAGTTCCATTTCTTGCTGATTGCCTATTTGTTTTGCTTCTTGTAATTCCACTAATTCTTCCTTCACCTTATCCAACACCGGAGTAATATCCGGCCAATCAAAGCCAACCTTAGCCGCTTCCTTTTGTAACTCTTTAGCCTTTAACAGGTTCGGCAGACCTTTGCCAATTCCCTCTAGCATGGATTTTTGAGTGATTCCTTTTTCTTGTTGTTTAATTTCCTGCCAATTCGTAAGTACCTCTTCCTCTGTCTCCGCTTCTACGTTTCCAAAGACATGAGGATGGCGACGAACCATTTTTTCAGAGATCCCTTGTACGACATCTTCAATTGTAAAATATCCATCATCTTCGCCAATTTGTGCATGAAGCATAACCTGAAGAAGGACATCACCAAGCTCCTCAACCATATGATCGATATCTTCATTATTGATTGCTTCGATTAACTCATATGCTTCTTCAATTAAATACTTTTTCAACGATTCATGTGTTTGCTTTTTATCCCAAGGGCAACCATTTGGGCCTCGCAGGTCCGCAATAATCTGCCGGAAAGTAGAGAACTCACGATAGAGAACTTCCTCATCTTTTACAGGCGGAACATACACAGAGGTTAGATTGTGCACTTCGGTTGCCCTATCCAATTCATATAATGGAATCCACTGAATTTTCTCCGCACTACTTCCTGCTGCTGTAACAATGGCTATCTCGTATTCGTCAGGAAGTTTTTCCATTAAACTAAGCTTTACTTCTGAAGCAACAAACTGATCATAAACTTGTCCGATAATCGTATGTGTATTCAAACGGATCATATCCCTTGAAAGGGCTGTACCATCCACCAATTGAAAGCCATCAATCGGGTCGATTTTTAACGCTTGAAAAATGGCATCTAAAAAGCTTTGCCCCCCGCCAATTTCAATCTCAATTCCTCGTTCTTTTCCTTTCTCTAGTAACAATTGCACGGTTCTCTCCGCGACTAACGGATGGCCAGGGACCCCATAGACTACCTTACTTTCCTCTGCTTTCGCTAACAGCGTCTCACTTATTTCTTCATAAACAGCAGAAAACTCACTATTTTTTTCATATATATCATCAAAGGAGGTAAAGCTATGCCCAATTTCCTCAAGCTCAGCTACAATTGGATGTTCCTTCGTCCGTAAAAAAATATTTTTTTCCTCTGTTAAAACTTTATAAACTCCATAAGGGAGCTGATTTAGGTCACCTGCACCTAGACCAATTACGATGATCTTCTTCATTATTAATCGACTCCTATCTTTTAGGCAACAAAAACAGTAGCTTACTTCCAAATGGAAGCATTAAAAGTTCCTTTTCCCCTAATAATCTTGTTTTAATGACAATCACTAAATAAAAGACAGCCCCTAGAATTACAGCACTAATGGCTTGTAAGGCTGACATCGGCCTTACAGAAAGATGCTCCCAAACGAGCCACTGAACGGCCTTTATATACAGATGCAGAAATAGTCCCATCAACGTAGAAATAAGCAATACTTTTAGAATAAAGCTGGTTGAGAGAATTTGTTGTTGCATCACTTTCCGAAGCTTGACGATTAGAATCATCAACATGATTACCATAGCCGTAATACTAGCGAAGGCTGCTCCTGACGTCCCGTAAGAAGGGATAAGGAGAAAGTTTATGATATATTTCAAACCAAATCCGCCAAGGACAATGAAAGCTGGAAACAGGGAGTGATTCATTCCTTGTAGAATTCCAATAATGGTGATCATCATCGACCCAGGCAAGATAAGGAGACTTAACTGCGCTAACACAAAAGAACCATTAGCGTTTTCAAATAGCATAATATTTGTTGGCTCAATTATACTAAACAAACCAATAGCAGCCGCTGCCCCTACTAGTAAACTCAACTGCAGGGCAAATCGCACATTTTCAATTGTTTTTTGACGCTGTTTTTCCCCTGAAATGGCTGGCACTAAGGAAAGGGCAATAGAGGTTGCAACTACAGTGCCAAGTTGAATCAGCGGTTGTCCACGATCGTAGACCCCCTTAGCTATTTTCGCCTCTTCAATTGTCATTTCAGTTGAAGATAATAGCTGATAAAGATTTAGTGCATCTGCCAACTGATGGAGAATCAACACCATGCCGCTTATACTAATGGCAAAACCCTGGATAAACAAGGCTTTTATTACAGGAATGGCTGTATTCCCTAATTCTTTAAAGCTGTACCGATTTTGGAGGATACCATCCGAGGATCTCAAAAAATAGTAACCGAGAATCGATAAACCGACAAATCCGCCTGTCACCGATCCAAAAACCGCACCGCTTCCTGCTAGATAAAGTGAATAACCCTTTTGAATCAATATGTATGAAAGCGAGAGAATGGTGATAACGCGAATAAGTTGTTCCCCAACTTGAGAAACCGCCGTCGGGATCATATTGCCTCCCCCTTGGAAGTACCCCCTAAAAACGGAAATAAACGGAAACAACAGAAACGGAAAGGCCATCACCCGAAAAAGCGTGCCCAAATCCCGATCCCCCATTGATGTCGCAATTAAATCGGCGCCTAGAAAAAAAGTAAGAAAAAGAGATACTCCAATGATCGTTAGAAAAAATAACGAAATCGATAGGAGCCTCGTCGCCTCTTGCCGATTACCTGAAGAAAGCTGCTCTTTATATAATTTAGAGATGACAACCGGAAATCCATGTGTAGACAATACAAGGATAATGCCATAAAAAGGATAGACCTGTTGATAGATATAAAAACCAATGTCACCAACGATATTTTGGAAGGGAACACGGTACATCGCACTTAATATTTTGGTCACTAAGGCAGCTGCTGTCAAAATCAGTGCTCCCCTGAAAAGATCTTGTGACCCAGATACAGACTTCATTACCCAACTCCTTCCATTCTGAATATCGAATGTATTATATCATAAAGTGCGACCATTAACGGTAGGCTAGAGCTAATCTGCCCCATGATTGGGCCTGCTTACATACAGAAAAGAGACTGATCCCAAAAGCTAAATGGCTCTTGGAATCAATCCCCTTTCTCTGATTTATCTATCTACTTCTCTTACTGTTCCATTTGTCTTGCTAAAAATCCAGCAGCTGTTTCTACTGCCTTTTGTTCAACTTCACCTAACGTACCTTCTTTAGAATAAATGATGACCGATCCGATTGGATCTCCATTTGCAATGATTGGACCAATTGTATAGGAAGAAATCGTATCATCGATTCCATCTACCAGCGCAACTGTTCCTTGCTGGTTTACTAAAACAGATGAGCGATCCTCCATCGTTTTCTCAACTTGTTCACTGATGTTTTTATTTAAATAATCCTTTTTGGAACTACCTGCAATAGCAATGTACGTATCACGATCACAGATTAAAACCGGATTCCCTAAACTATCATACAGGGCTTCTGCATATTCCTTAGCAAAATCACTTAATTCACTAATTGGGGAGTATTTCTTTAAAATCACTTCCCCGTCGCGATCTACAAAAATTTCTAATGGGTCACCCTCACGAATTCTCAGTGTTCTCCGAATTTCTTTCGGAATAACGACTCTGCCTAAATCATCGATACGACGAACAATACCAGTTGCTTTCATCCAACGTTGCCTCACTTTCATCTGATGATTGTTTTTGGACAATGATGGTTGAACCCTTTATTTATCCACCATTACCATGATTGAACTTAGTATCTTTCATCTGGAAAGTTCTATTCATATCCAAGAATATTTTCTCTAAAGTGGCAAGATTTCTATCTGAGTCCGCCATTTTAAGTAGTCTTAAAAAAGGATAAACACTCCAGTAATCCTTTCTTATAGAATTACCCTCGTCTTTGAATAATGAAACATTTTCCATTTTACATTTATGTTACAAACACAAACGATTGATTGATTAAGATACTGAGTTTTCCTCTTCTCTCACAGAGTCGTGAAGCCCTTTAACCATTTCAAATGTAATATGAAGCCATTCATCTTTTTTAAGTCCCTTTGTATGAATGACCATCTTTAGTCTATTCCCATCCATACCGAGGCCAACATTCCTACGGTATTTATCACTAATCTTAAAGATCTTTTGCCCATCAATCTGACTTGTTCCACTTTCTGATACATAAATAGCAATCTCTTGTTTCGACTGCTTAATGGTTTCCACCGCAGCCGTTTCAGCATAGATCTTTAACTCAGATACTTGGAATAGATTATCTACTTCTTGAGGATAGTCCCCAAATCGGTCGACCATCTCTTCCTTTAACTCTTCAATGTCATTTATCGTTGTCAGACCCCGGAAACGTTTATACATTTCAATTTTTTGATGTCCATCTTGAATATAACTGTCTGGAATATAGGCATCTATTTCCAAATCGAGTTCAACCGATGGCCGTTTCTTTTGCTCATGATCGGGTTGTCTTTCCTCAATCGCCTCTTTTAACATTTGCGAGTATAAATCAAATCCAACTGAATCAATGAAACCATGTTGTTCAGCACCAAGCAAATTACCTGCACCGCGAATGGATAGGTCACGCATGGCAATCTTAAAGCCTGACCCAAGCTCAGTGAACTCCTTAATAGCCTGAAGCCGCTTTTCTGCTACTTCCGTTAACACCTTATCTTTCCGATAAGTAAAGTAAGCATAGGCAACACGGTTTGAGCGTCCTACCCGACCTCTTAATTGATAAAGCTGGGACAGTCCCATTTTATCTGCATCGTGAACAATCAGCGTGTTTACATTCGGGATATCAACACCTGTTTCAATAATGGTTGTGCTGACCAAAACATCGAACTCCCCCTCGAGGAATCCAAGCATCACCGATTCTAATTCATTTTCTGTCATCTTCCCATGGGCATGAGCCACCCTTGCATCTGGGACAAGCATGGAAATTTCCTCTGCTTTCCGCTCAATGTCTTCTACCCGGTTGTAAAGGAAATAAACCTGCCCATTTCTTGCAAGTTCTCTTTCAATTGCCTCACGCACAAGTCCCCCATTATACTCCATCACATAAGTTTGGACAGGGAAACGATTTTCAGGTGGTGTTTCAATGACAGATAAATCACGAACACCTAACATGCTCATATGAAGTGTCCTTGGGATTGGCGTTGCCGTTAATGTCAGAACATCGACATTGGTTTTTAACTGTTTGATTTTCTCTTTATGTGTTACACCAAACCGCTGTTCTTCATCGATGATCAGCAACCCTAAATCTCTGTAAGTAATATCCTTAGAAAGAATTCGGTGCGTTCCTATGACAATATCAACTGTACCTGCTTTTAAGCCCTTAATGGTTTCATTTTGTTGCTTTCGAGTTCGAAAACGGCTTAAAAGTCCAATATTGATTGGATAGTCCTGAAACCTTTCACGAATTGTTTCATAGTGTTGCTGAGCTAGGATCGTCGTAGGGACGAGCAAGGCCACTTGTTTGCCATCTGCTATTGACTTGAAAGCAGCCCTAATCGCTACTTCAGTTTTCCCATACCCAACATCGCCACAAAGAAGACGGTCCATTGGTCGTTCATTTTCCATGTCTTTTTTGATTTCATGAATGGAACGAATTTGGTCTTCTGTTTCCTCATAAGGGAAGGATGTTTCAAACTCTCTTTGCATGTCGCCATCTGGAGAAAATGCATATCCTCTGCTCGCTTCTCGTTCGGCGTAAAGTTTGATTAGGTCATCTGCAATGTTTTGTACTTGTGATTGGACTTTATTTTTGACCCTTTTCCAATCGTTTCCGCCAAGCTTATAGATTTTCGGCTCTTTGCCCTCGGAACCTACGTATTTTTGAATTAGGTCTATTTGCTCAACAGGGACGTAAAGCTTATCTGTCCCTTGATAGCGAATATTAAGATAATCTTTATGGACACCGTTGATGACTAGCGTCTCAATCCCAAGGTATTTCCCAATCCCATGATTTACATGGACAACATAGTCGCCTACCTTGAGCTCAGAGTAGCTTTTGATACGTTCAGCATTGGAAAGCTTTTGGCGACGCTTCGTCCGCTTCGTCTTTTTATTAAAAAGTTCTTCCTCTGTGATTACTGCCATTTTTTGGATTGGCATTTCAAACCCAGAATTAAGACTACCTTGAATAATCTGTGCTCTTTCAGGCATGATTGGGTCTGTATTCGGGACTCGAATTGCCTCTATCTCATAATCCTCTAAAACTCGCTCTAGCTTATGTGTTCTTTCTTCATCTGGTCCTAAAAGGATGACGGTATAATTCCCTTTCTTCCATCGCTCCATCTCTGCTTTTAATACATTCATTTGACCATGAAAGTTTTGCATTGGCTTACACGAAATATTAATGATATTTTGCGGATTGGTACTCGGAACATGTCTTAAAAACAAACTTGAGTAGACAATCGGCCGCACTGATTGTTGCAATAAATCCGGAAGATGGAGAGAGAGTTGCAGATCATGGATAATTTGCCCCTCACCTAAAAGGCTTGTATACCATTCTGCTTCCTCTTTGTTTAATGATTCATTCATTTCTTGGACTCGACTAATTTCATCAATAAAAATAAATCCATCTGTATTCAGGTAATCTAGCAAACTTTGAGGTTGTCCATAGGCGATGGACAAGTATTTAAATAATTGATCTGGCTTCTGTCCATTTTTTAACTGTTCCAGCTCGTGTCCTATATTTTGAATAAGTTGATTTTTTGCCTTTTCATCTTTAAGCTTTTTAAGGCTTTTTGCTAAACCTGCTTCCAGTCCTGAAATTAATCTTTCAAGCTGGCTGGACTCTAGTAAATTCTCAGTAGCAGGGCCAATGATGACCTTAGTTAACTTGTCTTTAGAGCGTTGATCCTCTAACGAAAATGAACGGATAGAATCGACCTCTGTATCAAATAATTCTATACGATATGGATCTACCGCCGTTAATGGATAAATATCAATAATCCCGCCTCTAACACTGAACTCACCAGGAGCAGAGACAAGCTCAGAACGCACATAGCCCATGTTGACAAATTGGTTTAAAACCGTTTCAACATCAATTTCTTCTCCCACAGAGAATGGGATTTGAAAACGCATCCACAAATCCTTAGGTGGCAGAATCTTTTTAAAACCAGCCATAGGAGCAATAACAATTCCTCGTTTATTGCTGGCCAAATGGTTTAAGGCTTCAATACGTTGAGCCTTTAATTCAGGCGAAGAAATACTTAACTCGGCAGCAATTAATTCATTCGCCGGATATAAGTAAACATCTGATTCCCCGATTAAACTAACTAAATCATCATAGAGTTTTTGTGCCTGTAACAGATTATGCGTTACGACAAGTATCGAACGATTTGTATTTTCATAAATTGAGGATAAAAAAACAGTTCTTGCTGAACCGGACAGGCCAGCTACAAGTTGTTCCTTTAAGCCTACTTCCATTCCAGAAACAACAGAATGGACATCATCCTGTTGACGAAAAAGAGCTTTCAGCCCTTGCATTCCAACCTCTCCCTCACTAAGAAATGCTCCAGACCTTATATGGCACTGGAGCTAGATCAACTCTAGCTAAAAATTTATCATAAACTAGTTTTACATAGAAACAGAAAAATGCCTTGGAACAATCGTCCAAAGCGTGTCAGTGAATTAGATAGTCATTTTCATGGTAGCTTGGATTTCGCTCATACGATTCCTGACAATCCTCACAGATTGACTTTATCTGAATGTCACCATTGCTTTCATAGCTTATCATATCATGGCGTTCCTCATCTGTCAGCTTATGGAAACCTAGACTTTCACTTTGGACCGATAATCGATCTAATGTACCAATTGTTGTTCCACAATGACGGCAGTAATAATGCATAGCCATGCGTGTCCCTCCCTAATCATCCTGTTATGCCTATTATTTACGGATTTGGGAGAACTTATTCATATGCATATTCTATGTGAGAAACCAGTTTATATGTTATTGATTATATTCATTCATCACTTGAAGAAAAGGAATATCCATCCATGCCTCACATGCTTCACATGACCTTTGAACGGCTTTATCCATTTCTATTTGTTCCTCTTTTGAAAACTTCCCAAGAACATAATCTGTTATTGGCATTCTGTTTTGCGGACGACTGATTCCAACCCGAATACGCTTGAATTCCTGTGTTCCTGTGTGCGCAATCGTGGAACGAATTCCATTATGTCCACCAGCACTCCCTTTTTGCCGCAATCTAATTTTTCCTGTTGGTAAGTCCAAATCGTCATAAATGACCAATAAATCATCAAGTTCGATATCGTAATAACTCATAACTGCCCCAATTGACTCCCCAGATAAATTCATATAGGTCAATGGTTTCAATAAGATAACCTTTTCGCCTTTTACAACTCCCGCTCCGAAAATCCCTTTAAACTTCGCTTGACTCAAAGGAATATTCAATCGTTCTGAAAGTTGATCAATAACTTCAAAACCAATATTATGTCTCGTTTTTTCATATTGCTTTCCTGGATTCCCTAATCCTACGATAAGCTTCATGTTATTCCCCACCTTATCCTGGCGCTATCATTCTTATTACTATCTTTAAAACAAAGACGTAACCCATAAGGTTACGTCTATTTTACTAGCTTTCAGTAGTTGGTTCAGTTTCTCTACCTTCTTCATTATCAGGATGTCCCGGTTCTTGTTCTTCACCAGAGTTGATTTCTTCTTCCTGTTTCGGTGGAAGGATTGTAACCAACACTAAGGAGTCCTCATCATTAATTGTATAACTTCCACCAGAGTTCTTCAAATCTCCGACCGTTAAATTTTCACTTACTTGAAGATTTGAGATATCTAATTCAATAGACTGTGGAATATTGGCTGGTGTCGCAGTGATGGAAAGTTCATGAACAGCCTGCTGCAACACGCCCCCATCCTTAACTCCTGGAGCTTCGCCAACGAGAGCTAACCTTACAGTAGCCGTTCTTTCTTCTTTCATATTCACTGCAAAAAAGTCAGCGTGTAAGATATCTCCTTTAATCGAGTCTTGTTGATAGTCGCTCAACATGACATCGGTCTTGCTTCCTTCAACATCAAGTGAAATGATTCCATTTCTGCCCACTTCACGAATGGTTTTAATAAACTCGATACTATCAACATATACGGGCTTACTCTCCATTTTGCTTCCGTAAATCACTGCTGGGATATTCCCTTCGGCACGGAGTCTATTTAGACTCGATTTTTGACTATTATTACTACGACCACTTGCTTTTAATATAGCACTCATTCATATGTCCCCTTCCAACTACATATTTAGACTTATCATTAAAAAAATGCCCTAATAACGATAAATCTAAACGTATGAATTGGTTGGAATAAGAGAAATAGAAGAAGGCTGGCGTTACGCAAGCCTTCCCTAATACTGTAAATGTCGAACCTTATGTAGGGTAATTATGCCCTGTTAAAAGCAGTTGTTGATTTCCGCTCCAGGCACGAGCGGTTCGCGGGCAGTCCGGGAGCCTCCTCGTCGCTTCGCTCCTACGGAGTCTCCCTTGGCCTTGCACTCCCGCAGGAGTCTTCGTGCCTTCCTCTCCAATCAACGGTTCATAATCACCATTTCACATTAAAATAGCTATTAATTAAATAATGTACTAACAGATTGCTCCTCATGAACGCGGATGATTGCTTCTCCTAGTAGCGGGGCAACTGATAGTTCGACGATTTTATCGATTCTTTTTTCCTCTGGAAGCTCAATTGAATTTGTTACGACCAATTCCTTGATTTGCGAGTTTTGAATCCGTTCAATTGCTGGTCCTGAGAGGACTGGATGCGTACAGCATGCTAGTACTTCAACAGCGCCATTTTCTACAAGGGCATTTGCTGCTAGCGTGATGGTACCTGCTGTATCAA
The DNA here is from genome assembly GCF_044803185.1 of Mesobacillus maritimus. Taxonomy (GTDB): domain Bacteria; phylum Bacillota; class Bacilli; order Bacillales; family Cytobacillaceae; genus Mesobacillus_B; species Mesobacillus_B maritimus_B. The sequence continues at coordinate 59,455 of NZ_CP085225.1, read as the reverse complement.
TAATATCATCAATTAGGATTGCCGTTTTCCCTTCAATGTTCCCGACGATGTTCATAACTTCAGCCACATTCGGTCTTGGACGCCGTTTATCAATAATGGCAATTGGCGCTTTTAATCGCTCAGCCATTTTCCTTGCTCTTGTTACCCCACCATGGTCAGGGGAAACAATGACAATATCCCCAGTAAATTCACGGTTGCTAAAATGATCGGCTAGAATCGGAACACCCATTAACTGATCCGTTGGAATATCAAAGAAACCTTGAATTTGCGGCGCATGTAAATCTAGGGTAATCACGCGAGTCGCTCCGGCCGTTTCTAGGAGGTTCGCTACTAATTTTGAAGTAATAGGTTCTCTTGCACGTGCTTTGCGGTCTTGGCGTGCATAGCCATAATAAGGAATGACGACATTAATCGTTTTTGCTGATGCACGTTTTAAGGCGTCAATCATGATTAAAAGCTCCATAATATGTTCATTAACTGGAGCACTCGTTGATTGAATGACATAAACATCACAACCACGGATACTTTCCTCAATATTAATTTGAATTTCTCCATCACTGAATCGGTCAACTGAACATTTTCCTAGTTCTACACCGATTACTTTCGCAATTTCTTGAGCGAGTGTTTTATTTGAATTAAGGGTGAATACTTTTAAGTTTGGGTCTAAATACTGATTCGTCATTATGGAACCTCCCAGTTATTTCTTTGAATTTAATTTCCCTGTATAGTCTTCCTTATTCACTTGACGAGCTCTCGCAATAGCCAGACCCTCTCCAGGAACATCATCTGTTATGGTTGATCCTGCAGCTACATAAGCGCCTTTCCCAACTGTTACTGGCGCTACTAGATTCGAGTTACAGCCGATGAAAGCTCCGTCTTCAATTTTAGTTAGGAACTTATTCTTACCATCATAGTTTACCGTAATGGTGCCACAGCCTATATTTACATCACTACCAACTTCCGCATCACCAATATAACTAAGATGGGAGGCCTTGCTTCCTTTTCCAAAGACAGCTTTCTTAATTTCAACAAAGTTCCCGATTTTTACTTGATCATCAATTTCTGATTGTGGTCTGATATGAGCATATGGACCGATATTTACCTCTGAACCAATCTTGCTATTGAAGGCTGAGGACTGACGAACTACTGTCTCATTGCCAATTTCACAATAACTGATTTCACTATTAGGTCCAATGACACATTCTGTGCCAATAACCGTTTCACCAGAAATGATTGTGCCAGGATAAACAATCGTATCGGAACCGATTTTTACATCTGGTCCTATATAAGTATTTGCTGGGTCAATCAATGTGACACCATTGCGCATATGTCCTTCATTGATTCGCTTTCTCATAATTCTTTCCGCTTCCGCTAATGCTACTCGATCATTTACACCCAAAGTCTCTTCAAAACTGCTGGTTACGTAGGCAGAAACAGTTTCACCTTGCGCTTTTAATATTTCTATCACGTCCGGCAGGTAATACTCACCTTGCACATTATCATTGCCGACATTATTAAGTGCCTCGAAAAGAGCTTTATTATCGAAACAATAGGTTCCAGTATTGATTTCATTAATATTTCGTTCTTCTTCAGTAGCATCCTTATGTTCAACAATCCTTTCAACGAGAGCTTGGTCATTACGAATGATTCTCCCATAGCCTGTTGGATCGGCTGCACGTGCTGTTAAGATGGTTGCCTTTGCACTTGTCTCTTCATGATGGCGAAACAATGCTTCCATCGTTTCTCCTTTAATTAGGGGCGTGTCTCCACATACAACGATTGTTGTCCCTTCCTTGCCTGCAAGCATTTCTTTTGCTTGTTGAACAGCATGTGCTGTTCCCAATTGCTCCTCTTGAAGAGCATATAGACTTGACTCACCGAGCTGAGCCTTCACCTTTTCAGCACCATGTCCGACAATCGTCACGATTTCGTTTATATTAAGACTTTTAACATGATCTACTACGTGTTGAACCATAGGCTTACCGCATACAGGATGCAAAACCTTATATAATTTCGATTTCATTCTTGTACCCTGTCCTGCTGCTAAAATAATGGCATAACGGTTAGACATTTACAGGCCTCCAATTTACCTTTTTATCCATTAAGAATATATCCTAAAATACGAATCATTTCAACAAAGTATAGAAGAATGGGGGTATTTTGTATGATTAATGGGTCTTATTACAGAAAAAGTGAGGAAAATAGGTTTATGGGTTTAGAGTAGGGGGTAAATAAAAATAAAAAAGAGCCATACTTGTGAGTAGGCCCCTGATGAAAGAGAAATTTCTTATCTATTATGCTCCTGCTTCTTCAAACTCAACTTCGAGTTCGCCTAGACGATGGTACTCTGCCAATACAGCATCTTGAATCTTGCCGCGGGTACCAGAGTTAATTGGATGAGCGATATCCCTAAATTCACCATCCGGTGTACGCTTGCTTGGCATTGCAACAAAAAGTCCATTGTTTCCATCGATGACACGAATATCATGTACTACGAATTCGTTATCAAGCGTGATAGAAGCAATTGCCCTCATCCGTCCATCTGTATTCACACGGCGCAATCTTACGTCAGTTACTTCCATTACGTTCACCACCTTCAACAAAGATAAAATTCTAGTTAACTTATTCAACAGGCATTTCTATAATCCTTCTTTTGAATAAAATAATTTAAAAAATTACCTCAATTTATAAAATGATAGGAAAATAAACCTACCCCTCACTTATTTTCAGGTATAAAGCCCCATTGACTTTATCGATTATATACAAAGATTGTCGAAATTAATCATATAAATTTTAAATAGTATGAGAGTCCGCGTAAAAGAATACTGCTGACTTTTATAACGTTGATTGAAGCGGAAGGCACGAAGACTCCTCGAAAATGAACTGCACATTTTCTCGTGCGTGGGCAAATTCAAGGATGTAACTCAGTGTCCTGCGGGAGCGCAAGGAAGCCACTGAAAAAGTATTTTGAGTAGAACCGAAGTGGAGTAGGACCAGCGGATCAAAATGAATTCAAGGAGAAAACGCGAAAAAATCACCAATGGTACCGTTTTTTGATTTCGATTGCAGTTTGGTCACTTTGAACCCATCAATGTGACCGTTTCTCTGATTTCAGTTTCAGTTTGGTCACATTGAATTAATGGATTAGCCAATACCCTCTTCAAAAAGTAGATGGAACCGAAATCACCCAGAAAAACCAATTAATAAGTCCGTAGTTATCTCTGATTAGGATTAGGTAGATATTTACTTTTCGGTGGTCTCAGTGCATGGTCAAGGGAGACCTAGGTTGAATTGGTCCGCGCGAGGGACCAATTAACCCCGCAGGAGCGAAGCGACGAGGAGATTGAAAAGCGGAAGCGCCTTGTTCAGCCCAGACAAGCGCTGGAAGGCCGGCATATGAAGTCGTTCTTTGACTTCAACTGACGGACCATGAAAAGCGGAGGCGACTGCCCAGGAACGACAAGCATAAGACGCGCCCTGTAAGAAGGTGTTCTTTACCTTCTGAAAGGGAGTGGCTTATGACTCGATTCCCTAGGAGCCGGAGCTAGACTAGAAGCGATTCGAGGGGCTAGGCGCTGGAGCTGGACAGGCTCCGGACTGCCTGCGAACCGCTCGTGCCTGGAGCAGAAATCAACAGCCCTATTTGAAACCGCAAAAAAGCGCTCGTTTATTTTACGAGCGCAATAACTTCGATTTCGACAAGTGCATCTTTAGGAAGTCTAGCAACTTCTACACAAGATCGAGCTGGTTTATGAGTATTAAAATATTCGCCATACACTTCATTCACACTAGCAAACTCATCCATATTTTTAATGAAAACTGTTGCCTTTACAACCGTTTCTAATGAAGCTCCTGCTTCTTCAAGAACGGCCATGAGATTTTTAAATACTTGGTGAGTTTGCTCCTTAACATCCCCTTCCACCATGACACCATCTGCTGTAAGTGGAATTTGACCAGAGCTATAAAACAAATTATTCACGATAATCCCTTGTGAATATGGACCTATCGCCGCAGGTGCTTTAATTGTTTGTACAGTTTTCATTTTCTACACACTCCATTATTAGAAATTAATGCGGGAAAAAAAGTTTCCCTCACTTACGCTAATTGTTTTTTCCCTAACATTTACATTAGAAAGACGGACAAGAGAGATATAGTTATCTACTAGTCTTTCCTCAATTTCTTCTGATTCCACAAGAACAGCAATCCCTGCTACGGATGCTTTAAACTCTTGAAGTAAATCAATCATGCCGTTAATGGTTCCGCCTGCCTTCATAAAATCATCTACGATTAAGACTCGTGCGCCTTCAGAAAGACTTCGTTTAGAAAGCACCATGGATTGTATTCTTTTAGTCGAACCCGAGACATAGTTAATACTAACAGTTGAGCCTTCTGTCACTTTGGGATCCCTTCTAACAATAACGACTGGCACATTTAAAAACCCTGCCACGGCATAGGCAATTGAAATCCCTTTTGTCGCAACAGTCATGACTGCATCGATATCCGACTTTGCATAGGCCGATGCAATGACCCTGCCCACTTTTCTAACGATTGTTGGATTGCCAAGGATATCATTCAGATATAAATATCCTCCTGGCAACAGACGTTCAGGACTTTCAAACACATTGCAAAGTTCCTCTATTAACGCTACTGCTTCTTCTTTTCCCACAAGGACATAGAACTTTACCCCTCCAGCTGCCCCTGGAACAGTCTTCAAAATCCCAACCCCACGTGTTTCAAAAGTCTCCTTGATAATTCCTAGGTCCTCACTAATAGAGGATTTAGCTGAACCATACTTCTCTGCGAAGTAGGTAAGGGGGACCAATTCGCGGGGATGTTCGAGCAAATAATTTGTCATATCAATCAAACGTTCGCTCCGCCTAAATTTCATTACGTACCTCCCAAAAAAACCCGAATATTATAACATTAATATATCACTAATGTACGGGTTTATACAAGAGAGTCTTTAACTATCAATCAATAGTATGCCGTTCTCCTAACATTCTAACTGCAAATACTTGATCACAAAACCCTCTTAAACCATTATAAATTCGATGCATACGTGAATCATGCTCAACCAGACTAAAGACGGTCGGTCCACTGCCACTCATCAGAACTGCATCCGCACCAAACCGTTTCATTTGGTCTTTGATTAGTGCGACCTCAGGATGAAGATCAAGTGTAACCTCTTCTAATACGTTTCCTACATGATCGCAGACTTTTCTAAAGTCTTTCTCCTCAATGGCACGAATCATCTCATTGGTGTTTGGATGATTGATTCCTTCAATTTGCAAACGGCGATATATTTCTGCAGTTGATACTCCAATAAATGGTTTCGCCAAAACCACCCAGCAGGTTGGGGGAGCAGGAAGCTGTTGAATGATTTCACCTCTCCCAGTTGCCAAAGCCGTTCCACCATAAACACAGAAGGATACATCCGAGCCAATTTCCGACCCTAGTGTTGCTAGCTCGTCAATGGATAGGCCAAGCTGCCAAAGTTTATTTAAGCCTCTTAAGGTAGCTGCTGCATCACTACTTCCGCCTGCTAAGCCAGCAGCAACCGGAATGGTCTTTTCAATGGCAATTGAGACCCCTTTTTTCACATTGAACCGTTCTTTCAGCAAACGAGCGGCTTGATACGCCAAGTTTCGTTGGTCATCTGGAACAAATCGATTTTGTGAATTTATCTTAATGGTATCTTTATCAAGCAAACTCATCTCGATTCGATCAGCTAAGTCAATTGTGGTCATCACCATTTCAACCTCATGATAACCATCCGGTCGCTTATGTAAAACGTCCAGCGACAAATTTATCTTTGCTGGTGCTTTTATTAAAAGCTTCAATCCTTCCACCTACTTTAAAAAATTCAACGATGTCCATTTTTTGTCCTATTTTACCATAAAAAACTCAAAGGAAGAATTTTCGGGGGAATAAATCCTGAAGTTTCTTGTTTTTGACACTATTTCTCATTAAATTGTTTGTTTAAATAAAATAAAAACCGGAGCATATGCTCCGGCCTCCTGCAGTGACATTGTTTGATTTTTATCTTGAAGGCGAATTGGTGCAAGCTTCGCTTGACCTGTTCGAAAAGTTATCGCTTCTGATTCATGAGCTGCTGTTCCGCAAGTTCAACGGCCCGCTTGACCATATTCCCTGCGTCTCTAGCTTTAATTCCTCCCCAGCCTTCCCTTTGGACGACATCGTAGAAACCAAGTTCTTTCGCAAGCTCTTCTTTAAAAGCATCAGACATAATTCCTTTTCGTCTGCCCACGAGAAACCATCTCCTTTCGCCACTGCATTATGATTAGTATGAATAAATTCAATCAATCCATGTAATCCTAATTTATCCAGAGACCAGAAAAGCGCAAGCGCCTTGCCCAGGGGCGACAGGCATAAGACGAGCTGGCGAGAAGGTTGTTCTTTAACCTTCTTGACGGATTGTTCGAAATGCGGAGGCGCCTGTACAGGGACGACAAGCATAAGACGCGCCCTGAGAGAAGGTGTTCTTTACCTTCTTTCAGGGAGTGGCTTATGTCTCGAGTCCCTAGGCGCTAGAGCTGGACAATTATCAAAATAAAAACTTATATACTTATTTTTTACACAACAAAAAAAGCAGTAAACAATTGTCCACTGCCCGGTGTGCCTCTAGTATTAACTTAAAGCAACATTTCCCGCTGCATCTTCATAGAATGTAATTTGTACCGTTTCCGTTAAAACATCTGCATAGCTATATGATACCCGTTCAAAAGAGTTTTCCTCTTGGTCTAGTTCAATAACAAAGACAGAGGGATAGGTTTCTGCTAAAATACCTGAACGTTCAATTGTCTTTCTGCGTCCGCCATTCGCCTTCAGCAAAAGCCTTTTGCCTAAATTTGAATCAAGAGCTTTTTTAATGTCCAATAATGTTTTTGGCATTCGGTCCACCTCACTATGTCAAGTATAACATACTGACACCATTTTCGTCAATTAAAAACATAAATTATAACAGGAGTGAAAAATAAAAGTCAACATATTTCATTCTTCATTTTCTTCTATTTTTCAACAATGATAGCATATCCTGCATCTCAGAATTTTATGTATCTTTTTTGAAAAAAGCTTTGTACATATTGCCCATTGATTATCGCTCGATTCGATATTACAATCTGAATCCGTCCTGAAAAAAAATAGCCGCTAAGATAGCGGCCTAATCCATTTCATCCGGTTTATTGAGTGGCATTCCAACTCTTAGTACTCCTCTTGTTTCAATTCCACCTAGGCCTTTTTCACCTGTTAATGTGTTTCTGAGTACATCCCACACATGCATTCTTTCAATAAAAGGGGTAAAGCTTACTTTTGCAACGATATAAACGGGATCAAGTGCATGAATGTTCACTCGGCCTGGGGAACTTGCAAAGTTGGCACCAGCCTGAATTAAGGATTCAAAATGCGATTGGCAAGCTCCAGCAAAAATAACGAGCTGATCGAGGTGAGGAACCTTTTTCCTTGCTTCACGAACCGTTTGAACAAAATGCTTAGAATGACGGTAGGCATTTATATCTTCCATCTTGCCTTTCGACTTCGAATAAGCATCATGTCCCGTAATGACAAGGATGTCTGGCCTGTAGAAATCAAGCAGTTCATTGATTTTATTTGGCATCTCTTTTTCATTACAATGAATTCCATATACAGGAACTCCTACTCGCTCATAAAGGGCTAGGCACTTTTTTAAATAGTTGGGATCTCCATCAATATGGAGCACTCTACCCGGCATCTGGAAGTATCCGCTATTGTTGCTATATGAATCAGTCACCTCAAATTCTTGCTTTTGCCTAAGTAATTCAACATCTTGTTGAAAAAGAATATAAGACTGCTCCTCACGGGACCGGCTCTCAGCGCTTATTTTTTGTCGTTCACTTTGCTTCACTTTTACTAGATCTTCGTAAGGCGCATCCGCAACTAAGCGGAAATCTTCACCATACAAAACAACCATTTTTACCCCATTTTCTACTCTTATATCAGTTACCCGAAAAATAATATCACAATTATATGAAATCCTACCTACTATATCCATGAGTTTTATACTCACTGTCTTCACTCCAAAAAGGCTTTGCCTGAGGGTATTGTTCTTCTTTCTTAGGCTATGCAGATAGCTTTGGAAATGTGAAGTAGAGGACATAAAAAAGCCCTGTATAAACAGAGCTAATCATTCAATCAGTTAAATATTGGGTATAATGCATCACTCAAACGGCCAAATTCTTCAATTGAAAGTGTTTCTCCTCTTCTAGACTCATCAATTTCAACTTCCCTTAAAGCAGAGATGATTTGTTCTTTGTTTTGTTTCCCATTCGGCAGTTGGCTTGTCAGATTATTAAGGATGGTCTTTCTTCTTTGAGCAAAGCTAGCCCTTGTTACCTGGAAAAAGAAATGTTCATCTTTTACAATTACAGCCGGCTTCTCACGAACGGTTAATCGGATAACAGCTGAATCGACATTTGGTTGAGGAATAAAAACCGTTTTTGGCACAATCATGACTGTCTCCGCAACTGTATAATATTGAACAGCGATGGATAAAGAACCATATTCCTTTGTTCCAGGCTTAGCAGCAAGCCTGTCAGCAACTTCCTTTTGAAGCATACCAACAATGCCGCGGATTGGTAGCTTCTCCTCTAATAGCTTCATCAGAATAGGAGTCGTCACATAATAAGGTAGGTTCGCCACTACCATAATATCGTCGATTCCTGCTAATTCCTCATTGATATACTGCTGAACATCCGCCTTTAAAATATCTTGATGGATGACCTTAACATTTGGATAGGGCGAAAGTGTATCAGCGAGAATCGGCAATAAGCGTTGATCAATTTCAAAGGCCATGACCTTCTTGCTTCTTCTTGCTAGTTGCTCTGTTAATGCGCCAATCCCTGGTCCCACCTCAATTGCAGCAGACGAATCAGTTAAATTAGCATGGTCAACAATTCGATTTAGGATATTGGTATCAATTAAAAAGTTCTGACCAAGACTCTTTTTAAAAGAAAAACCATATTTGTCTAGGATTTCCCGGGTTCGTACCGGCGTTGCGATATCTTTATGCATTCTCTTCCTCCTGTCTTATTACATTCATTGCATCGGAAAAGTCACCTACACTTATTTGAAACATCATCAAACGTTTATGTAACTGCTTCCCATTCGTATAACCGATTTTTAGTATCTTTCCTAACTTCTCACGTCTATCTTTTGCTCCTTCACCAGCAATCAAACCAGCATCGAGCAAATCTTCACGGGTAATTTCCTCCTTAGCACTATCATCCATGAATTGTGCATCTTTTAACGCTTCACGGATCACCTCTGGTGTGGCATGTTCAACCCCTAAACCACGCCCCTTTTTCGGCACAGCTTTTTCCTTTGAGATAAAAGCATGCTTACAACCTGTTACCTTCTCGGCGATGGTTTTACGAATTTTCTCCCCTGGGAAATCAGGGTCCGTAAACACAATAACTCCTCGAGTTTCCTGAGCCCTTCGAATCATTTCTATTGTATCCATGCTAATGGCTGAACCATTAGTCTCAATCGTATCAGCGTTGACGGCATTTTTTATCGCTATTGTATCATCTTTTCCCTCAACAACAATTACTTCTTTGATTTTCATAAAAATTATCTATTCCTCCGTAAAAAATAAAAAAAATCTGAAACATTTTTGAAATATTTCCGTCTATATATATAATAAGAATTTTATTTAAAGTACATTCATTCGAATGAATAACCGATAAAACACTCTTAGACGCTTTACATATTATACCTTAATTCAAAAAAATGAAAAATGCAGAGGATATCCTCCCCTGCATACAATGACTATTTTACTATTTGTACTTTAACACGCTTTGTCCCCCACTGGTATGCTTGGGACTTCGAAGGGAAAAATACATCGATTTTATTCCCTTTGATCGCTCCTCCTGTATCAGAAGCTGTAGCATATCCATATCCTTCAACATAGACCTTTGTTCCTAATGGAATAACACTTGGGTCAACAGCGATTACTTTAGCATTTGGGTTAGCCTTTAAATTCACTCCAGTAGCGGTTATACCAGAACAACCATTACAATTTGCCGTATAAGCAGTAGAGTTTACATAAAATTCTGTCCCACCGGCAGTTGATGCAGATTTTGGTGCTGACCTTGAAACCTGGGTAGCAATTACCTTTGTTCCCATGGCTACAACCTTATCCTGCTTGTCTCTTACCTTAGTCTCGCTTACTAGCTCTCTGGATACTTCCTTGCCGTCTTCTAAGATTACTTCATATTTTTTTTCCGTCAGACCTTCTTGGCCATTTGTTACAACTTTTTGTTTACCCTTTTCCAGGCTTTGATCATTTTTCGTAACTGTTGCATATTTGATTGGTTCTTCCACTACATCGGTGACTTTTTCTACTCGAATTACCTTAACTAAGGTATCACTAGAAACTGTTTCTGTAAGTGCTGGTTCAACTCGGTCCAAATCCTTGAGTTCGATTCCTTGTTGTGATAAAAAGTCAGCGACCGTAGTCGAAGTAGACCATTCTTCTTGTTCTTTTCCGCCAACTACTACTTTTACCGGGAAAGCTCGTTGAATGTCAATTTCCAAATCATCTTTTATCTCTGTATTTAGGTCTGGGGTTAACTTGTCGTGTTCCTTCAGAACAATTTGCTGTTCTTCAAAAAACTCTTTAATCGTGTCTGAAGCCGTCCAATAGGTTTTCTTGCTCTCATCATCTACCAACTGTACCTGTTTTGCAGGCTTCCACTCAATCTCAAGGTTATTTTGCACCTTAGTGTCTGCCGCGACTGAAAGATAGTCTTCCTCGCCAAGAGAAATTTCTAGATCATCAAATAGATCCTGAATCGTGTCTGCATGCGTTTTAATGATTTTTTCTTGGCCGTCTAGTGTCAATGCAACGGTATCTTTTGTCCCTTCATAAAGAAAGTAACCAAGAACACTTATGAACACTAGCAAACTAGCAGAAAGGATAGCCAGTTTTTTCTTACTCAAAGACTTAGGTAACAGGTTTTTCATATTTTGGGTCGCTATGAAAAACGCCTCCTTTTCTCGAGTGATTATATAGATTATACTGCCGACGTGTCAACCCAAATACCTTCCCCCGATTATATCCACCATTATGCAAGATGTTTCTTGAAAAGGGAAGTAGGACTTGTCGACACGGTTATCCTATGTAACAAAGAATTGAGGTAGAACCTACGAGTTTAAATAAAAATAGGACAAACCTTTTGGTATATCGACAGCATTATCTATCACTTTATGTCGAATAATTTTTTGGCATTTTCTGTGGTTGCATTAGCCACTTCATCGTAAGAAATTCCTTTTAGCTCTGCAATCTGTTCAGCAACTAGTTTGACATAAGCAGGTTCGTTTCTTTTTCCACGGTATGGATGCGGAGCTAAGTACGGACAATCTGTCTCAATCAATAACCGATTGAGCGGGATCGCCTCAGCTACTTCCTTTGGTTTTTTTGCATTTTTAAAAGTAACAGGTCCACCGAGAGATATGTAGAAGTTCATGTCCAAGCATTCTTTAGCTGTCTCTACACTTCCACTAAAACAGTGCATAATTCCACCAACTTCAGCTGCACCTGTTTCCTTTAGAATCTCAACGATATCAGAGGTTGCTTCTCGATTGTGAATGATGATTGGCAGTTTAACCTCTTTGGCAAGCTGGATTTGCTTTTTAAAAACCTCTTTCTGAATTTCCTTTGGAGACTTGTCCCAGTGATAATCCAATCCCATTTCTCCAAGAGCAACCACTTTCGGGTGTCCGGAAAGTTCTCTCAGCCACTCTAGGTCTTCTGGTTTCATATCAATAGCATCAACTGGATGCCATCCCACACTAGCATAAATAAATTCATAGGTCTCACAAAGCTCCATTGCTTTCGTAATCGTTGATCGATCAAAACCGACAACAACCATTCTTGTGACACCCTCCGCTTGGGCTCGGTCAATAACCTCTTGTAAATCTTCGTTGAATTGCTCCGCATTTAAATGCACATGCGTATCAAATAGCATTAGAAAAACTCCTTTTTTACTAGGGTTGAGAATAATAACATGTCTGTCTAGTTATATTCTACCCATCCTAATAAACTATTCTAATGCAATTTGCAATTTATGTCCTTATTTTACTTTAATTTGTGATTTCCAAATATGGGAAGACGAATAAGGACACAAAATTTACTTAATAATTTGACAAAATCATAACGATTTTCTATACGTAAAATCAACTGTATTTCAATAAAGTAAACAAAAAAACATAGAAATGTTACACATGAAACATTTCTATGTTTTATTTGAAATATAGTTTTCAGATAATTTCCCTTGTCAAAAGGGCATTTAGCCTATTTTACTCTAGCTCCTAACGGGAGTGATTCAGCGATGGTAGCGAGGGATAAATCCCCGTCTTTTGAACCGGCTAAAATCATACCTTCTGATAACTCACCGCGTAATTTAACAGGTTTTAAGTTGGTCACACAAATTACTCGTTGTCCGACAAGTTCTTCAGGCTTATAATGTTGTGCAATTCCGGAGACAACCTGACGCTTTTCATATCCTAAATCTAGCTGAAGCTTCAACAATTTGTCCGCCTTTTTCACCGGCTCTGCATGGATAACTTCAGCAACACGAAGTTCAACCTTCATAAAATCGTCAATTGTGATTTCCGGTAAGGTTTCCGGCTTTTCCTCAACAACAGGAGCAGGACTACCTTGCATTTTTTCTTTTATAAAGGCTACTTCTTCTTTCACTTCTAGACGAGGGAAGATTGGCTCTCCTTTTTGGACCTTCGTGCCATCTGGAATCCCTCCAAATGTTTCGAGGCTTTCCCAGCTAGTTAAACTATCCTCAAGCACATTTAACTGTGTGAAGATTTTTTTAGGAGTCCGAGTTAAAAATGGCTGGAGGAGAACCGCTGTTTGCCTTAATGATTCAGCTAAATGAGCCATTACGTTTCCTAATGCTTTCTGATTAGCCTCATCCTTCGCCAGTACCCATGGCTGTGTTTCATCGATATATTTATTAGTCCGGCTAATTAACTGCCACACAGCTGTAAGGGCAACGGAAAACTCCATCTTCTCCATTGCTTCTTCATATTTCCTTACTGTTTGTTTGCTCATTTCATGAAGCTGTTGGTCAAATTCACCTTCGGAACCAGTGTAAACAGGAATGACCCCATCAAAATAGCGATTAATCATGGCCACTGTTCTGTTTAAGAGGTTTCCTAAGTCATTCGCCAAGTCAAAGTTTACTCTCTCGACAAATCCTTCAGGAGTAAAGACACCATCTGCCCCAAATGGTACTTCACGAAGCAAGTAATATCGAAGTGCATCTAGCCCATAACGGTCAATTAATGTGACAGGATCCACCACATTTCCTTTCGATTTCGACATTTTTCCATCCTTCATTAACAACCAACCATGCGCAAATACCTTTTTAGGTAAAGGAAGATCTAGAGCCATTAACATGATAGGCCAATAAATCGTATGGAAACGGACAATTTCTTTTCCTACAAGGTGAACATCTGCAGGCCAATAGTTCAGGTACTTCGAATCATCATCAGTCCCATAACCAAGAGCAGTAATGTAGTTGGATAAAGCATCAATCCACACATAAATCACATGCTTAGGGTCTCCCGGAACTTTAATTCCCCAATCAAAGGTAGTCCTTGAAACAGCCAAGTCTTCAAGGCCAGGTTTGATGAAGTTATTAATCATTTCGTTTTTTCTTGATTCAGGCTGAATAAACTCTGGGTTCTCCTCATAAAACTGAAGAAGCCTGTCCGCGTATTTGCTCATTTTAAAGAAGTAAGATTCTTCCTTCACCTTTTCAACAGCACGGTTACAATCGGGACAATTTCCATTGTCGAGCTGACGGTCCGTATAAAAGGATTCACAAGGAGTACAGTACCAGCCCTCGTATTGATCAAGATAGATATCTCCTTGCTCCACTAAGCGTGCAAATAGCTTTTCAACTACCTCTTTATGGCGGTCTTGAGTTGTACGAATAAAATCATCATAAGAGATATCCAGTTTCCCCCAAAGTTCTTGGATGCCTGAAACAATCTCATCAACATATTGCTGAGGTGTAATGCCTTTTTCTTCTGCTTTCCTCTGAATTTTTTGACCATGTTCATCCGTTCCGGTCAAAAACATCACATCATACCCACGCATTCTTTTATAGCGAGCCATTGCATCTCCTGCAACCGTTGTGTAGGCGTGTCCGATATGCAAATTCCCACTTGGATAATAGATTGGGGTGGTTAGGTAAAACGTTTTTAATTTTTCCTTCATAAAACTACCTCCTAGACTAGAGAACCAAATCATTCTAATTCATTATTATACAATTCTTCTCCAAGGTTTTCCACGTTGTCGAAGTATTTGTCGAAATTTGTCGAAATAAGAAGAATCCCACTTTTTTATTACTATTATAATGATAATATTTGTCAATGATCCTTGTCACCTGTTTTTCACTTTGGATATGTTTGAAACACGGTGTTAACTCCATTTAAGTAGATTGTTAATATTTTCTAATACTAGAAAAAATAAAATAATTGACGTATTTGGGAATGGCTGGTATTATTAGGTTTATAAAAATAAATGTCGAATTATGACGAAACATAGAGAAATATATATGGAGAGAGGGGAATATTTACTCATGAAATCTACTGGTATTGTTCGTAAAGTTGATGAACTTGGTCGCGTAGTTATTCCAATTGAATTAAGAAGAACACTAGGTATTGCAGAAAAAGATGCTCTAGAAATTTATGTTGATGATGATCGCATTATTTTAAAGAAATATAAGCCGAATATGACTTGTCATATTACTGGTGAAGTTTCTGACAACAATATTTCACTTGCTGGTGGTAAGTTGATTCTAAGCCGTGAAGGTGCAGAGCAACTACTTTCAGAAATTCAAAATTCATTTGAGCCAGTTAAGGCTTAAATCTTAAGCATCTCCTAAGTGGAGAGGCTTTTTTTTTTTAGTTAGGCTCTTTTCTCAAACTTTGCTGCTTTTGAAGATAAAAGATAATTGAATTGAGCTAATTCTAATCTGCAGAAAACTTCAACTTATGAGAAAAGAGCTTGCAAACGTATTTCGAACATACTAACTAGGTTTTCTTACGTTAAAATCGGCTCTTGAGTTTTAACATCATTCTTTACAAAAACAGCCTTAATTTAAAATGCCTCAGCGCCCAGTTACTTGTGAACCGGGCGCAAATGCCTTTCTTATTGTCCAACTCCAGCATCCAGTGACTAGTGGACTTCACTTAATGGGTACTCCGCTTTCTCTAATCAATATGGTAGGCTTGGTAAATATCTCGTTTATTCATCTCTCGATCAATAGCTGTTTGTTTAATAGCTTCTTTAGATGTCATCCCTTGATTCTCAAGATAATGATCTACATGTTGTTCTATACTTAAACTTTCCCACCAAGTAGCTCCTTCATCTGTTGCCAATCCATCTCCGCCTTCGACAATTAGACAAAACTCTCCTCTAATCTCACCGTTTTCTACCCAGGTAACTGCTTCACCTATAGTACCTCTAATAAATTCCTCGAATTTCTTCGTTAATTCCCGGCACAATACAATATTTCTATCTTTTCCTAATATATCACTCATTAAAACCAAGGTTTCCTTGAGGCGATGTGGAGATTCATAAAAAATTAACGTCGCAGACTGTTTAGTTAACTTCTCTAATTCCTTCCGCTTTTCTTTTTTCCCTCTTTGCAAGAATCCATAAAAATAAAAGGGCTGTGGTTGAATACCTGATGCAATCAAAGCTGTTAAGGCCGCATTAGCCCCAGGTAATGGAACCACCGTTAAATCCTTTTCAATTGCAGCTCGAACAAGTTCGTAGCCAGGGTCCGAAATAGTTGGCATTCCAGCGTCACTCACGAGAGCCACTTTTGCCCCTTCTTTCAGCTTCCCAATAATTTTTTCCCCACTTACCTCTTTATTGTGTTCATGATAGCTTGATACAGGCGTCTCAATTTCAAAATAGTTACAAAGCTTTTTCGTATTTCTTGTATCCTCTGCTGCAATTAAAGTAGCTTCTTTTAAAATTCTAAGGGAGCGGAAGCTTATATCCTCAAGATTCCCTATGGGTGTCGGGACTAGATACAAAATTCCTTTTTCGTCCTCACGTTCAAAGCTTTTTTGCTGTTGCATCATCTTCACCTAGCTCTCTATGTAAAAGGTTCTTTTTTCTTGTACTCTCACTACCATATAAAATTTCTCTTAGCTCTGGTGTGTATTCATTTTCTTCATTATAGACAATAAGCGGTTTTTCAATCTTTAAGTCTGGACTACCATCCTTAATGGCTTCAATCAGAAGAGTATTTGCTTCTTTCCCTTGTTTTGGGTAGACAAATTGGACACGCTTCGGCTCGAGACGATATTTTCTCATTAATTCAATGATATCAATTAATCTCCCTGGACGATGGACAAAAGCAACTTTACCTCCTTGTCTGACTAGCTGACTTGAGGCTTTAATGGCGTCTTCAAGTGTGCATAGAATTTCATGTCGTGCTATCGCCAAATGTTCATTTTCATTGATTTCCTTTTTTGCAGGCGTTGGAAAATATGGCGGGTTACATGTCACAATATCAAATTTCCCAAACCCTAAGCTCTTGGGCATGTCTTTTAAATCGCCATGAATCATTGAAATGCGTTCTTCTAGCTTGTTGTATTGTATACTTCTTACCGCCATATTATAGAGTCTCTCTTGGATTTCAACTCCTATAACCGATCCTTTTGTCCTTGTACTTAGAAATAGTGGAATGACTCCATTCCCCGAACACAAATCAATTAATTTTCCCCTCTGGATCGGGACATAAACAAACCTAGCGAGCAGAACAGCATCTAGGGAAAAGGCAAAAACAGATGGACTCTGGATAATCCGTAAGTCTTCTGCTAAGAGAAAATCCAATCTTTCATCACCTATAAGTTCAATCATATAGTTCCTCCAAATTGATTAAAGTAAATATTTTATCGGATGAGTTTATTCTTTCTAATTTTATTGTTGTCTAAAGGGGGATGTTGTTTCCACTCCAATCAACGTTATGTAAAATTATCTATGTTCTTTAAACGATCATCTTATAAAAAAACCTTCCCACGAAGGAGAAGGCAGCCAATTATTTTTTATTAAGAAAAGAAAGGCAGAACATGCAATCTCCTTCTTTACGAAGGCTTCCAAAGTTCAGATTACAAATATGAAACCCTTCCTGATAAAGACGGGCAAGGTTATCATAGCCTTCACCAATGTCCAATGAATTTCGTGATTCATTGTTAGGCTTTCTGCCCTTTACTGGCTTGTTTTCTTTCTTTTCTGTTGTTTCTTCTAGACGGCGTCTTAGATGTTCATTTTCCAGCTTTAAAGAGTTATTTTCTTCGAGTATTTCTGCCAAATGCTGCTTTAACTCACCCAGCTGAACATAAAGATTTCCGATTTGCGCTTCCATATTACTGACTGAGTCAAAGATTTCTTTTTTATCCACCTTTTCCACCTCATTAATCTGTGGATGATTGTATTGAAACGGCGCCTTCCTTCAGTACTTCATCAAGTGTATATTCGAGCACTCGTCCCTGACTAGGGAATTCAACCTGCATCACATGCTGTAAAATATTCAAACCTACTACTTTCCCTCGTCCATTAGGAGTTTCAATGAACTCACCAAGGTCAGGTAGCAATTCTTTTGCCGACTCATAATTGTCGTTTTCATATTTTAAGCAGCACATTAAGCGACCACAAAGTCCTGATATTTTCGTAGGGTTTAGAGAAAGATTCTGGTCTTTTGCCATTTTAATCGAAACAGGGTCAAAATCCCCTAAGAACGTAGAACAGCATAACATTCTTCCACAAGGACCAACTCCACCAAGCATTTTTGCTTCATCACGTACGCCAATTTGGCGAAGCTCAATCCTTGTCCGAAAAATAGCAGCCAAATCTTTTACTAACTCGCGGAAATCAACTCTTCCATCTGCAGTAAAGTAAAAGATAACCTTATTACGGTCAAAAGTATACTCAACATCCACTAGTTTCATATCCAGTTGATGCTCATTCACTTTTTGACCACAAACTTCATAGGCCTCTTTTGCCGCAGCCTTATTCTCATCAACAATTATGCGATCCTTTTGGTCGGCAATTCGTACTACCTTTTTCAGAGGGAGGACAACATCATTTTCGCCTACTTGTTTTTTTGCGACAACTACCTTGCCAAATTCCACACCTCTGACAGTTTCAACAATAACAAAATCATCCTTTTGAATTGCTAGTTCTCCAGGATCAAAATAATATATTTTCCCCGCCTTCTTAAAGCGGACACCAACTACATCATACAAGTGAAGATCCCTCCTGCAATTTTAACACCAGCTCTTCCATTAAAAGCTGGGGATTCATATTGGCATGCAATTTCCGTTTTGCTTCTAATATTGCTGCCATCTGCTCAGTCAGACGCCGTCCAGATGTCTGTAGCGCATATTGCTCCAAGCGGGAACTTTCGCTTAGGGTTACGATTTGATCTCTCTTCCCAAGCTGGATATATAGTAAATCCTTAAAGATAAGAAGGAATAAATCCAATCCACGGTCAACTTGTTCTTTTTCTTTAAAGTGAGGAAACCAACTTTCCTGAAGTGTGACCATTGCTTCAAGAGAATTTTTTTTCAACACTTCATATAATTTTACCACTATTTTTTGCGCTTGTACAAACCAATCATTATGACCCATTTCCATGGCTTCATCCAGATTGTTTGTTAACTGTGCCAAGACTGGCGCCATTTGCGGGTTTATCCCTTGCTCCACTAATTTATTTTCCAAATTCTTAGGAGATAATGGCGTAAAACCAATAATTTGGCACCTTGATAGAATGGTTGGCAGTATCTGTTGTGCTTGTTCTGTTATTAAGATTGCCATGGTACCTGGGTAAGGTTCTTCTAGAAATTTTAGCAAACTATTGGCTGCATTGGTGGTCATTTTATCTGAATGAACTAGCATGTATAGCTTTTTCTTTGATTCCACCCCAGTTTTTGCAAATTCCTCCTGTAAGGCATGAATTTGTGCTTTTTTTATTGAAAGCCCATCCGGCTCAACAAGGTGAATGTCAGGATGATTCCCATGATTAATTCGTTTGCAATTCGAGCAAGCTTCACAGGGTTGGTATCCATCAGTCGGTTCATGGCAAAAAACACTTTTTGCTAGCAAGAACCCGATATCCTTCTTCCCTGTCCCCCTCATTCCTTCAAATAAATAGGCATGAGCAACTCTATCCTTTAATAAACTGTTTTTCAACATTTTTAGTACGATTGGTTGAAGCTGCTCTAGTTCTTCCCATGTTTTTGTCAATCTAGCATCACTCGCTTATCTATTATAGGGGTTTATTGTTGTTAATAATGATGAAATTGTTCAACTGGGAGAACAAACACCGTTGCTCCTCCTACTTCCACCTCTACAGGGTATGGGACATATGAATCCGCATTTCCCCCCATTGGTGAAACCGGTGCAACTAGCTGATCTCTCGATTGGCAATTGTCCTTTATAATTTGCAACGCCTTATCTACGCGAATATCCTCTGTTCCAATCATAAAAGTGGTATTGCCCGACTTTAAGAATCCACCCGTACTCGCCAGTTTGGTTGCTCGAAAATTATGGTCAATTAACGCTTTCGAAAGTCGATTACTATCCTGATCTTGAACGACCGCTAATATTAATTTCATCCTCATCCCTCACTTCACTTATTTGTCCGAATAATAGTTTAACCTTATTATAACAATATTTTACTAGCTCGGCAGTGATGAATATACTTTCCCAACTTTATCCAATATTATATAACATTTATTCAGTAAAAAACCTTAAAGATTTTTCTTTAAGGTGAAGGAATAATTTCATTTAGTTTGCCTTTTGCTTCTTCAAACACTTGTTGGAGAGGTCTTGATGCGTCTATTTTAACAATTCGTTCTGGGTATCTGTCTGCAAGCAATAGATATCCTTCCCGGACCTTTTGATGAAATTCAATATTTTCAAGGTCCAGACGATTTACTTCGCGCCCATCATTCTTATGGATTCGTTCGAGTCCGATTTTAGGATCTAAGTCAAAATAAAATGTCATACGAGGCATCATATCCTCAATTGCAAACTGGTTAATGGTAAGAACTTCATCAATACCTAAACCACGTGCAAAGCCCTGGTAGGCCAGTGAACTATCGATAAACCGGTCACATAAAATAATATTTCCTATCTCTAATGCGGGCTTAACCTTTTCAACTAAATGCTGTCGGCGAGCAGCAGCGTATAGAAGTGCTTCCGTCCTTGCATCCATTGCTGTATTGTTTTTATTTAAAATAACTTCCCTGATTTGCTCAGCTATTTCAATTCCACCTGGTTCTCGGGTAGAAATAACTTGGAAGCCTTCCTTCTTTAGCTGTTCAATCATCATATTAATGATGGTTGTCTTCCCAGCGCCTTCTGGTCCCTCGAAAGAGACGAATAATCCTTGTTTCATATTGGAATGTTCCTCCATACCATCTGCATTTATTTAAGGCTCTTTTCTCAAACTTTGTTACTTTAGCTAATAAAGTTTGAGTGGTTGAGCTGTGTTTTTACATCAAAAAAGTGTAATTTGCGAGAAAAGAGCTTGCAAACTATATTTTAACGCACAAAATAGCTCCACTTCCGTTAAAATCGGTTTTAGATTTTTACAATTTTAACAAAAAACTTTACGAAAACAGACTTATTTAAAAATCTTTAGTTCCCTAGTTTTAAGCTTTTCTCCCCCTTGGATTTTTGCACCTATCCTCAATAAGTATTCAAGGCTTTCAATATGTACGTTCTTTATTCTTTCACCAGGTAAAATCATTGGAATCCCGGGTGGATAGGGAATAATTGATTCAGCACAAATCTCTCCAACTGCTTGGGAAAAGGAAACAAAATCGGGTTTTTTCTTGGTCATCTCCTTAAAGGTCATAGCTAGTCCCTCAGCTGGTTGCCCCCTAAACTCATGGAGACTCATAGGTCCATTATGTTTAGATGAGCTGCTTGCACCTTCCATTGCCTTTTTTATTTTATCCACGGCCTCTGTAAAACCATTTGCAATTCCTTTCTTATATAAAGGGAGAACCAATAATAAGTTGTATGGATCTGCTAATTCAGCAAAAACACCCTGTGTCTCAAAGATTTCCTGAAGTTCAAAACCACTATAACCGTTCGCTCGTATAACCATCTTTAATGGGTCATGATTGCTTTGTGAAAAAACAGTTAACCCATCTATTTTTCCTAATTCAGTTTTGAAAACATCAATCCGATTTAACAATGTTTGCATATCTTCTTTAGCAAATGTGCCTACATAACTTCTAGCTACATCTAATGAAGCCATAATAGGGTAAGACGGACTACTTGATTGCAGCACCTGTAAATAGTTGCTTAACTTCTCTAACGAGACCATTCCATTATTATAATGTAGATAGGCCCCCATTGTCATCGCAGGTAAGGTTTTATGTGCTGACTGGACGACCACATCTGCACCCAAAGCAAGTGCTGAAGGTGGGAATGGTTCACCAAGTACAAAATGCACGCCATGGGCCTCATCAACTAAAACAGGAATACCATGTTCATGGGCAAGGT
Source organism: Mesobacillus maritimus (assembly GCF_044803185.1). GTDB lineage: Bacteria > Bacillota > Bacilli > Bacillales > Cytobacillaceae > Mesobacillus_B > Mesobacillus_B maritimus_B. The sequence goes on along the minus strand of NZ_CP085225.1, from coordinate 37,836 downwards.
CAATAATATCCTTTAAATTATAAACCATTCCATAATAATTAGGGTACGTTAGAATCAATGCTTTAGCATTTGGGTTCAATTTAATAGCTGCCTTAATAGTCTCAAGACTTACCCCAGAAGCAACCATTGAGTCTGAGTCGTAATCTGGATTTAGATAAACAGGTTGGGCATTTGCTAACCTTATCCCATTCATAATGGATTTATGGGAATTTCTTTGTACAAGAACCACATCATCTTCCTCTAATGTCGCAAGAATCATTGCTAAATTCCCTGAAGTTGAGCCATTAACAAGGAAGAAACTTCTTTTGGACTGATACAAGTTCGATAACAATTGCTCTGCTTCTAAAATTACCCCTTCTGGAGAATGAAGATCGTCTAAACCCGTTAACTCCGTTGCATCTAGTTTTAGTAAGGATTGAAAAAAATCGCGGCCTTTCCCCGGAAATAGTTCTCCATATTTATGCCCTGGGACATGGAAAGATACTGGTTGTTTGTCATTATGTAAAAGTAGCTGATCAAGTAAAGGCGTTTGTGCTTGTTTAGTCATTGATTCACCATCTAATAAAATTTAATATACTTGTCTATTTTACCAAACTGGCATCCACTTTGCCTCTGTATAGGAAAGTGAGTTTTTTTTTTACAAAAAAATAAAGCTCTTAAAGAGCTTATAAGGTTATTATATAATAGGGGGTTACACACCGTTTATTTCTATAAAGCTCATGAAAAGATTTCTGGTTTGGTAACCTTTCTTAATTTATCCACATAAAATTTATATTTTGGATCACTCGTGTCCGTATCAATCATTCCTCTTTCACACTCCGTACAGATAAAAGAAGTGTATAGATGTATTCCAACCGGTTTTAATTGTTCGCAGATTACACAAGATTCCCCCATATGTTCTTGAGCTAAAATCCTAGTCATACTCTCCACCTCCATACACCTATTCTGCCCCGGTACTCCCATTTGTATACAATCTTTAGAATAATCTCTTTTAAAGATTACTTGATTTATAGTGTATGTTGACGATTGCCATTCATTGTATGTCTATATAGAAATTTACTATTCATATTTCATTTGGGGTGTTTGGGCTTAGATATTTTATATTCGCTGTAGGGGGAACAAAACTTGAGTTAGGACTACTCATTTTTAATTAAAATATAAAAAAGAACAGCCTTTAATCAGCTGTTCTTTCATTTTGCCTGGCAACGTCCTACTCTCACAGGGGGAAACCCCCAACTACCATCGGCGCTGAGAAGCTTAACTTCCGTGTTCGGCATGGGAACGGGTGTGACCTTCTCGCTATCGCCACCAGACTATTTAATTATAGGGTAGATATTTTGCTGACGCAAAATCTTTGTTCCCTCAAAACTAGATAATGTGTAAGAAGTAAAAGTAACACGATTTGTATCAAAGTTTTTTCGCATTAGCGAAAATAACTATCAATAATTGGTTAAGTCCTCGATCGATTAGTATCAGTCAGCTCCACACGTCACCGCGCTTCCACCTCTGACCTATCAACCTGATCATCTTTCAGGGATCTTACTAGCTTGACGCTATGGGAAATCTCATCTTGAGGGGGGCTTCATGCTTAGATGCTTTCAGCACTTATCCCGTCCGCACATAGCTACCCAGCGATGCCTTTGGCAAGACAACTGGTACACCAGCGGTGCGTCCATCCCGGTCCTCTCGTACTAAGGACAGCTCCTCTCAAATTTCCTGCGCCCACGACGGATAGGGACCGAACTGTCTCACGACGTTCTGAACCCAGCTCGCGTACCGCTTTAATGGGCGAACAGCCCAACCCTTGGGACCGACTACAGCCCCAGGATGCGATGAGCCGACATCGAGGTGCCAAACCTCCCCGTCGATGTGGACTCTTGGGGGAGATAAGCCTGTTATCCCCGGGGTAGCTTTTATCCGTTGAGCGATGGCCCTTCCATGCGGAACCACCGGATCACTAAGCCCGACTTTCGTCCCTGCTCGACTTGTAGGTCTCGCAGTCAAGCTCCCTTGTGCCTTTACACTCTGCGAATGATTTCCAACCATTCTGAGGGAACCTTTGGGCGCCTCCGTTACATTTTAGGAGGCGACCGCCCCAGTCAAACTGCCCACCTGACACTGTCTCCCACCCCGATCAGGGGTGCGGGTTAGAATTTCAATACAGCCAGGGTAGTATCCCACCGACGCCTCCACCGAAGCTGGCGCTCCGGCTTCCAAGGCTCCTACCTATCCTGTACAAGCTGTACCAAAATTCAATATCAGGCTGCAGTAAAGCTCCACGGGGTCTTTCCGTCCTGTCGCGGGTAACCTGCATCTTCACAGGTACTATAATTTCACCGAGTCTCTCGTTGAGACAGTGCCCAGATCGTTACGCCTTTCGTGCGGGTCGGAACTTACCCGACAAGGAATTTCGCTACCTTAGGACCGTTATAGTTACGGCCGCCGTTTACTGGGGCTTCGATTCAAAGCTTCGCGTGAGCTAACCTCTCCTCTTAACCTTCCAGCACCGGGCAGGCGTCAGCCCCTATACTTCGCCTTGCGGCTTCGCAGAGACCTGTGTTTTTGCTAAACAGTCGCCTGGGCCTATTCACTGCGGCTTTTCAAGGCTTTAACACCCTAAAAAGCACCCCTTCTCCCGAAGTTACGGGGTCATTTTGCCGAGTTCCTTAACGAGAGTTCTCTCGCTCACCTTAGGATTCTCTCCTCGCCTACCTGTGTCGGTTTGCGGTACGGGCACCTTTTATCTCGCTAGAGGCTTTTCTTGGCAGTGTGGAATCAGGAACTTCGGTACTATATTTCCCTCGCTATCACAGCTCAGCCTTCACGGTAACGGGATTTGCCTCGTTACCAGCCTAACTGCTTAGACGCACATATCCAGCAGTGCGCTTACCCTATCCTCCTGCGTCCCCCCATTGCTCAAACGATAAAGAGGTGGTACAGGAATATCAACCTGTTGTCCATCGCCTACGCCTTTCGGCCTCGGCTTAGGTCCCGACTAACCCTGAGAGGACGAGCCTTCCTCAGGAAACCTTAGGCATACGGTGGATGGGATTCTCACCCATCTTTCGCTACTCATACCGGCATTCTCACTTCTAAGCGCTCCACCAGTCCTTACGGTCTAGCTTCAACGCCCTTAGAACGCTCTCCTACCGCGGACATCGTAAGATGTCCACCCACAGCTTCGGTGATACGTTTAGCCCCGGTACATTTTCGGCGCAGAGTCACTCGACCAGTGAGCTATTACGCACTCTTTAAATGGTGGCTGCTTCTAAGCCAACATCCTGGTTGTCTAAGCAACTCCACATCCTTTTCCACTTAACGTATACTTTGGGACCTTAGCTGGTGGTCTGGGCTGTTTCCCTCTTGACTACGGATCTTATCACTCGCAGTCTGACTCCCACGGATAAGTCATTGGCATTCGGAGTTTGTCTGAATTCGGTAACCCGATGAGGGCCCCTAGTCCAAACAGTGCTCTACCTCCAAGACTCTCACTTCGTGAGGCTAGCCCTAAAGCTATTTCGGAGAGAACCAGCTATCTCCAGGTTCGATTGGAATTTCTCCGCTACCCACACCTCATCCCCGCACTTTTCAACGTGCGTGGGTTCGGGCCTCCAGTAGGTGTTACCCTACCTTCACCCTGGACATGGGTAGATCACCTGGTTTCGGGTCTACAACCACATACTTATTCGCCCTATTCAGACTCGCTTTCGCTGCGGCTCCGTCTTCTCGACTTAACCTTGCATGTAATCGTAACTCGCCGGTTCATTCTACAAAAGGCACGCTATCACCCGGCATTTTCCGAAGGAAATATGCACAGGGCTCTAACTACTTGTAGGCACACGGTTTCAGGATCTCTTTCACTCCCCTTCCGGGGTGCTTTTCACCTTTCCCTCACGGTACTGGTTCACTATCGGTCACTAGGGAGTATTTAGCCTTGGGAGATGGTCCTCCCAGCTTCCGACGGGATTTCACGTGTCCCGCCGTACTCAGGATCCACTCAGGAGGGAACGAAGTTTCAACTACAGGGTTTTTACCTTCTTTGACGGGCCTTTCCAGACCACTTCATTTACCCCGTTCCTTTGTAACTCCATGTTGAGTGTCCTACAACCCCAGAAGGCAAGCCTTCTGGTTTGGGCTAATCCCGTTTCGCTCGCCGCTACTCAGGGAATCGCATTTGCTTTCTCTTCCTCCGGGTACTTAGATGTTTCAGTTCCCCGGGTCTGCCTTCAATACCCTATGTATTCAGGTAAAGATACTGTTCCATTACGAACAGTGGGTTTCCCCATTCGGAAATCTCCGGATCAAAGCTTACTTACAGCTCCCCGAAGCATATCGGTGTTAGTCCCGTCCTTCATCGGCTCCTAGTGCCAAGGCATCCACCGTGCGCCCTTTCTAACTTAACCTATGGACGAATTTATTCGTCTCTAAAAGACAATCATGTCTTTGGTTTCTCTTTTTTAAATAAAAGAGAGAAAAATTAAAAAAGCGATACAAATGTGTGTTTTACTTTTGCCTTCTTACTTACGATTATCTAGTTTTCAAGGAACAAAATAGACACTAAAAAAAGTGTCATGGTGGAGCCTAGCGGGATCGAACCGCTGACCTCCTGCGTGCAAGGCAGGCGCTCTCCCAGCTGAGCTAAGGCCCCGTTATGAATGGTGGGCCTAAGTGGACTCGAACCACCGACCTCACGCTTATCAGGCGTGCGCTCTAACCAGCTGAGCTATAGGCCCACATAACAGGAATATATGAAATAATATCATTACTCCTTCAAAACTAAACAAACAAGCAATCAACGAGGCAAATCTTTAGATTTGCTTAGTACGAATCGAAAGATTCGCATTCCGAATGCCCTTACGGCATTATCCTTAGAAAGGAGGTGATCCAGCCGCACCTTCCGATACGGCTACCTTGTTACGACTTCACCCCAATCATCTGTCCCACCTTAGGCGGCTGGCCCCTAAAAGGTTACCCCACCGACTTCGGGTGTTACAAACTCTCGTGGTGTGACGGGCGGTGTGTACAAGGCCCGGGAACGTATTCACCGCGGCATGCTGATCCGCGATTACTAGCGATTCCGGCTTCATGCAGGCGAGTTGCAGCCTGCAATCCGAACTGAGAATAGATTTATGGGATTTGCTTGACCTCGCGGCTTCGCTGCCCTTTGTTCTATCCATTGTAGCACGTGTGTAGCCCAGGTCATAAGGGGCATGATGATTTGACGTCATCCCCACCTTCCTCCGGTTTGTCACCGGCAGTCTCCTTAGAGTGCCCAACTGAATGCTGGCAACTAAGGACAAGGGTTGCGCTCGTTGCGGGACTTAACCCAACATCTCACGACACGAGCTGACGACAACCATGCACCACCTGTCACTCTGTCCCCCGAAGGGGAACGCTCTGTCTCCAGAGTTGTCAGAGGATGTCAAGACCTGGTAAGGTTCTTCGCGTTGCTTCGAATTAAACCACATGCTCCACCGCTTGTGCGGGCCCCCGTCAATTCCTTTGAGTTTCAGCCTTGCGGCCGTACTCCCCAGGCGGAGTGCTTAATGCGTTTGCTGCAGCACTAAAGGGCGGAAACCCTCTAACACTTAGCACTCATCGTTTACGGCGTGGACTACCAGGGTATCTAATCCTGTTCGCTCCCCACGCTTTCGCGCCTCAGCGTCAGTTACAGACCAGAGAGTCGCCTTCGCCACTGGTGTTCCTCCACATCTCTACGCATTTCACCGCTACACGTGGAATTCCACTCTCCTCTTCTGCACTCAAGTCCCCCAGTTTCCAATGACCCTCCACGGTTGAGCCGTGGGCTTTCACATCAGACTTAAAGGACCGCCTGCGCGCGCTTTACGCCCAATAATTCCGGACAACGCTTGCCACCTACGTATTACCGCGGCTGCTGGCACGTAGTTAGCCGTGGCTTTCTGGTTAGGTACCGTCAAGGTACCGGCAGTTACTCCGGTACTTGTTCTTCCCTAACAACAGAGCTTTACGACCCGAAGGCCTTCATCGCTCACGCGGCGTTGCTCCGTCAGACTTTCGTCCATTGCGGAAGATTCCCTACTGCTGCCTCCCGTAGGAGTCTGGGCCGTGTCTCAGTCCCAGTGTGGCCGATCACCCTCTCAGGTCGGCTACGCATCGTGGCCTTGGTGAGCCGTTACCTCACCAACTAGCTAATGCGCCGCGGGCCCATCTGTAAGTGACAGCCGAAACCGTCTTTCAGCATTCCCTCATGAGAGGGAATGAATTATCCGGTATTAGCCCCGGTTTCCCGGAGTTATCCCAGTCTTACAGGCAGGTTGCCCACGTGTTACTCACCCGTCCGCCGCTAATCTTTGGGAGCAAGCTCCCAAAGATCCGCTCGACTTGCATGTATTAGGCACGCCGCCAGCGTTCGTCCTGAGCCAGGATCAAACTCTCCAATAAAATGTAGAGTGATTAGCTCATAAAATAAAACGTTGGCTCATGTTCTTCTATAATAGAAGTCATGAATAAATATTGTTTGTTGACGCTTGTTTGTTTAGTTTTCAAAGAGCAATCATCGCTCAGAAGCGACTTTATTAATATAACATGTTATTAACGGTGCGTCAATAACTTTTTTTATTCGTTAAATCGCTTTGTTATCAGCGACTTGTATTATATTATCACCACACTACCATTTCGTCAACAACATAAATAAAAAAACTACTGGGGTGCAGTAGTTTTTTAAAGTGGTTAGATAATCCAATTTTCTATTGCGACTAGGGCAAGCACACCGGGAATCCCCAAAATACCTGAGACACTAGCCGTTACAAGGTTAATAGGAACGTAAATTCCTAAGCTCGTCCCGAATTCATTCAAGAAAAATAAGAAAAGCGCCCCGATTAGGATTTTAATAACCCCTTGACCGACAAAACGTAATGGTTTAATCGGAGCACCTATGAAGAACATAATCAGAATAAGACCAGCAAAAAGTGAAATAATGACAATCGGATCCATTTCTTCCTCTCCTTTTATAGACTTGTACTAAGATAATATGAACAAGCCTGTAAAAAAAGAACGTTTGGATTTATAGTCATTTGAGCTCCCTTACAGAAATTTTCCGTTCTTTTACTTCTTTGAAGAGGTAGAAGTATTTAGCTTCTGCAAGTTTTGCTTCTGTAATAAATTCTCTCGGTGCATCAAAACTCTTTTCCATGAGTGACTTTTTATGCTCCCAGTCTGCCCTAAGCTGGTTGAGTTGTTGAAGCAACTCTTTATCATACTTTTTTCTTAGCTGCCCTGTTCTTCGAAATAACATGACCGGAACGTTCCTCCTAGATACAATTAGACTTCTCTTCGACCTTCCAGTGCTTTCGAAAGAGTAACTTCGTCTGCATACTCCAAGTCCCCACCAACAGGGAGACCATGTGCAATTCTAGTAACCCTTATACCTGACGGCTTTAAAAGGCGTGAGATGTACATCGCAGTTGCCTCTCCCTCTATATTAGGGTTTGTTGCTAAAATGACCTCTTGAACTGTTTCGTCTTGGAGCCTTTTTAATAGGTCAGGAATATTGATGTCCTCTGGTCCAATGCCATCCATTGGTGATATGGATCCATGAAGCACATGGTACAAACCACTAAATTCCTTCATTTTTTCCATCGCGATTACATCTTTAGGGTCTTGAACCACACAAATGACTCTTCTATCTCGACGTTGGTCTTCACAAATATAGCAAGGGTCTTGGTCGGTGATGTGGCCACAAACGGAACAATAGCTCAAATTCCGCTTGGCATTGATTAATGCCTTTGCAAAGTCAAGGACAGTATCTTCCTTCATACTAAGAACAAAAAAAGCCAGACGAGCAGCCGTTTTCGGGCCGATACCTGGCAACTTCATAAAGCTGTCAATGAGCTTTGATATTGGTTCAGGATAATGCATTCTATTTTATTCCTCCTAGAACATCCCCGGAAGGTTCATCCCTTTAGTGAATTGTCCCATAGTTGAATTCGTTAGCTCTTCTGCTTTCTTTAATGCATCATTTGTTGCAGCCAATACTAGATCCTGTAACATTTCGACATCATCAGGATCAACAACCTCTTGCTTAATTTGCACATCTACAATTTCCTTATGCCCTGTGACAATAACAGTAACCATTCCGCCCCCAGCAGAACCTTCAATTCTCTTTTCACCAAGCTCCTCTTGGGCTTGAGCCATTTTCTTTTGCATTTTTTGCATTTGTTTCATCATGTTTTGCATATTTCCCATTCCACGCATATTCAACATTCCTCCGTTAATCTTGTATTTGAATGATTTCTTCTCCAAACAGTTTTTTCGCCTCTGAAATAAGCGGATCCTCCTCCTCGGAGCTTCCACTTCCTTCAATAGAACCGGGTTGCTGGCTATTGATAAACTTTTCACGAATCGTTAACCATTGTTCTTCTGGTACCCCTATTACTATTAATTGCTTTCCTATCAGTTCTAGGAGCACAGAACCCATTGTTTGGATGAACTTTTCATTTTCCATTGCCATCTGGCAGTGGATTTCATATTTAAATTTTATCACTAAAGCATCGCTAGATGAAGCTACAGGTTCGGCATCATTTAGAAGTGCAGCTTGAGAGCGCATTTGCCTTGAGATTAACTGGTCACGCATCTCGCCCCAACGACTTTTGATCTCCTGTAAATCCTGCTTGGTTGCATTTTTTAAAACCTCATTGATTTTACCAGTCGGTGCTTGGAATCCCTTTCTGTTTGCACGCTGAGGTTTTTTCTGAGCAGCTTGCTCACTCTGAGCAGCAACTGCCGGGGGATTCTGCTCATATCTCGCTAACTTATCTTCTAGTTGTTCCAACCTTTGTAATAGTGGTTCGATATCTCGATTTGCAGTCGGCTGACTCTTTTCAAACTGACATAGCCTCACAATGGCCACTTCTAAAAATACTCGAGGGTGGTTGGTCCAACGCATTTCCTGCTGAGCTTTATTTAGACCATCAATAATCTCATAAATGTCGCTAGTATCAACCTCACTTGCTAATTGCTGAAAATCTTCATCAAGTAGCACTCTTTCTAAGGACTCCTCTAGTGCAGGGGCTGCTTTATAAAGTAGCATATCCCGATAAAAATAAATCAAGTCTTCAATAAATCGCGCCGGATCTTTCCCTTGATAAAGTAACTCCTCTAGAGCCTCCAAACCTGAAGCGGCATTCTTTTCATGAACTGCTCTAGCTAGCTGATTTAAAAAGGCTTGAGAAACAGAGCCTGTTACTGTCAAGGCATCCTCAACCGTTACTTTATCTTGACTAAAGGAAATCGCTTGGTCCAGAAGACTAAGTGCATCCCGCATCCCACCTTCTGCTGCCCTTGCAATCACTTGAAGTGCTTTCTCATCACAGTCTAGACCTGTTTCCTCGATAATCCACTTCATTCTGCCGACAATCGCTTGTGCGGTAATCCGCTTAAAATCAAACCTTTGAGTTCTCGAAATAATGGTTAGTGGGATTTTATGAGGTTCTGTCGTGGCGAGGATAAAAATAACATGACGTGGAGGCTCTTCCAGTGTCTTTAACAGTGCATTAAAGGCTCCGATCGAAAGCATATGGACCTCATCGACAATATACACCTTATACTTAACCGCGTTCGGTGCATATTTAACCTTATCACGAATGTCCCTAATTTCCTCGACGCCATTGTTAGAAGCCGCATCAATCTCAATTACATCCGGAATCGACCCATCTGTAATTCCCCGACAAGAGTCACATTCATTACAAGGCTCACTAACAGGGGCCTTTTCACAGTTCACTGCTTTTGCAAGAATCTTAGCAGCACTTGTTTTTCCCGTCCCACGTGGCCCAGAAAAGAGATAAGCATGTGATATTTTTTCTTGAAGCAGAGCATTTTGCAGTGTCGTTGTAACATGTTCCTGACCGACGACATCAAAAAACTGCTGCGGCCGCCAGACACGATATAACGCTTGATAAGCCAAAGACACCGCTCCCTTCTATGTATATTATCTCCCTTATTATAACGTATCTAGAAAAACAAAACTATCTTGTAAAGGTATTATAACGGGATCCTTCTAAAATTATTTCTTTCCTCAATAAATAATGGACAGTATCTGTTTTACCCTATTACATACAATAAAAAACCCACCTCAATGAAGAGATGGGTTTTGTCTTATGTATCAGCCGTGCACCTTCCTTCGACTGACGACCATAAGCGTTACTCAAGCAGTTAGCTCGGCCCAGGTTGCCCTGCGGCACATGGGAGCGTCCACTTAATGCTGCTTCCTTCCGGACCTGACATAGTTCATGGATTCCCATTGCGCAGGACCCGAGCGTCAACACCACTTACTTGAGGCAGACCCTACAGTCAATCAGCCTCAGGAAGGGATTCATCCCCGCTAGAGCGGATTGCGGGTACAGGGCACCGCTACCTCCCCGACTAGCACGGCAAAGAGTTGCGTCGTTTGTGACGCATAATTAGTATACTAACTCTCAAGGAAAATTGCAATGTTTTGTCCCTGTCAATTATTTACTTCCTGGGATTTCCTCAGCTTTTTCTGTTGTTTCTTCCGTTCCCTTAGCTCCCGAAAGAACTGCGACAGCAAGGAACTACACTCCTCTTTAAGAACACCTGTCACAACTTCACTCTGATGATTAAAACGTTCGTCTTGTAATAAATTCATAAAAGTTCCCGCGCAACCTCCTTTCGGATCTGCTGCACCATACACAACCCGTTTAATTCTAGATAACATTATGGCACCTGCACACATCGGACACGGCTCAAGTGTGACGTAAAGCTCTGCCCCTTCAAGCCTCCATGTGCCCAGTTTTTTACAAGCTTCATTGATTGCAAGCACCTCAGCATGAGCGATTGAACTTTGCTCCGTTTCCCGTAAATTATAGGCCCTTGCAATAATTTCACCATCTAAGACAATGATTGCCCCAATCGGGACCTCACCTGCTTCTCCTGCTTTTTTAGCTTCCAACAATGCCTCATTCATGTAAACCTCATCTAGACTTCTATTCATTCGAGTATTCCTCATTTCTCCTACCATAACGTTTAATATCCATTCCTTAATCAAAGGATAAGCAAAAGGAGAGGATGATATTATGAAAATGGATCAAAAACCCGCTTTACTCATTATAGACATGATCAATGACTTTAATTTTACCCACGGTGAAATCCTTTCGCAAAAAACCTCTACCATTATGTACTCAATCCTTAACTTGAAGGATTATTTTTATAAAAAGAATTGGCCAGTTATTTATATTAATGATCATTATAAATTATGGAAGGCAGATTTAGAAAGCCTCATCCAGCATTGTTCAAATGAGCGGAGCAAACACATTATTGATAAAATTGCTCCTCGTGCTGAGGATTATTTTCTCATCAAACCAAAGCACTCTGCCTTTTATGGTACGGCATTAGATACCCTGCTCCAAGAACTAAAAGTGGATGTTCTAGTGCTGACCGGAATTGCAGGGAATATTTGTGTACTATTTACAGCAAATGATGCGTATATGCGCGAATACTCATTATATGTGCCAAAAGATTGCACGGCTTCTAATCATGACGAGGATAATATCTATGCTTTAACGATGATGAAAGAGGTCCTAAAGGCCAATATTGAACCTTCAAAAATAATATATGACCTATGAGTTCATAGGTCAACCCCTTCCCTCATATGATGTTTTTAGCGTTTATATCCGCTAAATAGGAGGGAAGACCATGCAAATTCATATCATTCAACCTGGTGATTCACTAACAGCATTAGCCCGTGCGTATGGGTCGTCTGTTAATGACATTATTGAGGCCAATGAGATACCAAACCCTAATCAACTTGTTATCGGTCAAGCCGTCGTCATCCCCATCATCGGCAGTTTTTACTGGGTTCAACAAGGAGATAATTTATATTCTATCGCTAGAAGATTTGGCACCACCCATCAGGAATTAGCCCGTATCAATGGCATACCTGTTGATCAGCCTCTTCAAGTTGGATTTAGGCTTTATATTCCACAAAGACCTAAGAAACAGACAGAGACCAATGCTTACGTAGAACCAAGGGGGGATACGGTAGCACCGGAATTGGAAACAGCCGCACGGGATGCCGCCCCTTATTTGACTTACTTAGCCCCTTTTAGCTATCAAGCTTTAAGGGATGGTTCTTTAAAAGAACCGTTATTAAATAACTTTCCAGCAATTGCCCAAGCCAATAATAATACTTTAATGATGGTGATAACCAATCAGGAGAACGATCAGTTTAGCGATGAGCTTGGACGCATTCTTTTAAATGACATGGCCATTCAAGATCGGTTCTTAAATAATATTGTCTCAACTGCCAAAAGAGTTGGATTCCGCGATATTCATTTCGACTTTGAATTTCTTCGACCTGCAGACCGCGAAGCCTATAATACCTTTTTACGTAAAGCTCGAGACCGCTTTAAACAAGAGGGGTGGTTGATTTCTACTGCACTTGCTCCAAAAACGAGTGCTGAACAGGAAGGCGCCTGGTACACAGCTCATGACTATCGTGCCCATGGTGAAATTGTCGATTTTGTTGTCATTATGACCTATGAGTGGGGGTATAGTGGCGGCCCAGCGATGGCTGTTTCTCCAATTGGTCCTGTCCGAGAGGTAATTGAATATGCCATTACCGAGATGCCTTCAACTAAAATAATGATGGGGCAAAATTTATATGGGTATGACTGGACTCTTCCTTTTGTTGAAGGGAGCATCGCTAAAGCGGTAAGCCCGCAACAAGCCATCCAGCTGGCCGCAACCAACAATGTTGCGATTCAATATGATGAAGAGGCGCAGGCACCATTTTTCCATTACTGGGATGCAGAAGGCAAACGCCATGAAGTTTGGTTTGAGGATGCCCGTTCAATCCAAGCCAAATTTGATTTAATCAAAGAGTTAAATTTAAGGGGTATCAGTTACTGGAAACTTGGTCTTAGCTTCCCGCAAAACTGGCTTTTAATCACAGATAACTTCAATGTAATTAAACAAAATGGTGCTTAAATCGTGTCCCACGGTGATTTTCATTTCACTTCCTTTACATTAACAAGCCTTGTCCTTAATTGAGTAACGAGTACTAGTAAAATAAGGGGAGTTTTTCCCGTTAACCTGCAGAATAGGGCTCGGTTTGGAGGATACAAAATGGTCCATTTTCATGTTTTTCGAGTAAATAGGGGGAATCTTTCCCTCTATTTCATCTATTTTTCGTATTATTTCCTAAATAAGAGGAATTTCTCCACTTATTTTAATAGCTTATCGCCTGGCAATTCTTGAAGATTTGGAAATCGCTGAACCGGTGCTTATCTTGAAATACAAAATGCTTGGAGCATGTCTCCAAGCATTTTTTCTGATTTACTTGCCGAATTGCTTTTTAATTCAAGTGCGAATTACTATATGAAAAGCAATGTTAATTCGTATTTTGTACTTCAAAACAGAACCCGTTAACTAAATGGTTGACTGTCTTTTTTTTCTCGCTTTTAAGCTAAATATTCCATGTCTATTCCTGATGATATTATGTTAAAATGAAGTCTGTGTTTTTTTACAACTATGTTCTGTAATTTTTAAAATAGATAACCGGATAGAAAAGGAGGACAAACTGTGGGGGAAACACCTTTTATCACGGTTGAAGGACCGATTGGCGTCGGCAAAACATCTTTAGCGAAAGCCATTTCTGAACAATTTCAATACGCCTTATTGAAGGAAATTGTTGATGAAAATCCATTTCTCGGAAAGTTTTATGACAATATCGAAGAGTGGAGCTTTCAAACGGAAATGTTTTTTCTCTGCAACCGATACAAACAATTAGGAGATATTAATAAAAATTTCATCAGTCAAAGTCAACCAGTTGTTGCAGACTATCATATCTTTAAAAACTTAATTTTTGCTCAACGTACATTAAACCGACAGGAGTACGAAAAATACTATAAGATATACGATATTTTAACACAAGATACGCCAACTCCAAATGTTATTGTCTATTTACATGCAAGTCTTGATACCCTGTTAGAACGAATCGAGATGCGTGGCAGGGAAGTAGAGAAAAACATCAGTTCTGCTTATCTTCAACAACTTTCTCTGGATTATGAGGAAGCGATGAATACATTTGAAGTACAATATCCTCACATTCCCGTTCTACGTTTTAATGGCGACGAACTAGATTTTGTGAAAAATGAACAAGACCTACAAAAGATTATCTCACAGCTTTCAGCATCATTGACTAAAAGGAGCGTACAACAATGAATCTACGAATGAAATATGACATCCCACATAATGCCGTCATTACTGTTGCTGGTACCGTAGGAGTCGGAAAATCCACAATGACAAACGCTCTTGCTGAAGCACTAAAATTTCGAACCTCCTTTGAAAAGGTGGATACAAACCCCTATCTGGATAAATTTTATGCTGATTTTGATCGCTGGAGCTTTCATCTTCAAGTTTACTTCCTAGCTGAGCGCTTTAAGGAACAAAAAAGAATTTTTGAGTATGGCGGAGGATTCATTCAAGATCGCTCAATTTATGAGGATACTGGAATATTTGCAAAGATGCATTATGAAAAAGGAACCATGTCACCCGTTGATTATGAAACCTATAAAAGCCTGTTTGATGCAATGGTGATGACTCCTTATTTCCCGCATCCTGATTTATTGATTTATCTTGAGGGAAGCATTGACGATATTCTAGACAGAATTCGTTTGCGGGGCCGTCCAATGGAGCAGCAAACACCAATTGAGTATTGGAAAGAGATGCATGGGCGTTACGAAGATTGGATTAATAACTTTAATGCCTGCCCTGTACTAAGATTAAACATCAATGATTATGATATTGTGAGCGATAAGTCCACTATCGATCCGATTGTGGAGCGAATCGGTTCGTTTATCCACCAGACACAATTATTAAAAAGATAAAAGTAGGAAAGACCAGTACAAATTCGACTGGTCTTTTTATTTTTGATTGGTTTAACTATGTGTTGATCCCCGCTCCAAGGGACAGCCTTTAGTTTGAGTTCTTTATCTACACAAAAAAACCTGCTACCAAGTGGTAACAGGTTTTTTAATCTCCAATATTTATGCGCAAATATTAAGTATCAATAGTATGGAGGAGGAAAGGGGATTCGAACCCCTGCGCGGTTTGACCCGCCTGTCGGTTTTCAAGACCGATCCCTTCAGCCGGACTTGGGTATTCCTCCGTATCGACAAGAATTAATTTATCATATTACAAAAACCATGTCAACATAATAGTGATATTTTTTTATGGGCGGAAAAGGTTCCGCCCATAATTTTTAATTTTGAGGTCGAATCACTTCAACATTACGCATATAAGGACGTAATGCCTCAGGAATCACGACGCTACCATCTTCCTGCTGGTAATTCTCAAGAATAGCGGCTACCGTGCGGCCGACTGCAAGGCCAGAACCATTTAATGTATGTACATGCTCTGGTTTTGCCTTAGGTTCGCGGCGGAATCGGATATTTGCTCTTCTTGCCTGGAAGGCCTCAAAATTACTACAAGAAGAGATTTCACGGTATGTCCCATAGCTAGGAATCCACACTTCAATATCATACTTCTTTGCAGCTGTGAACCCGAGGTCTGCGGTACACATGCTAAGCACGCGGTACGGGAGACCCAATAACTGAAGAACCTTTTCAGCATTATTCGTTAATGCCTCTAATTCTGCATAAGAATCTTCTGGTTTTACAAACTTTACAAGCTCTACTTTATTAAATTGATGCTGTCGGATTAATCCACGTGTATCACGACCCGCAGACCCTGCCTCAGAGCGGAAGTTTGCACTGTACGCAACATATTTAATCGGAAGCTGCTCACTGCTTAAGATTTCATCACGGTGTAGGTTTGTAACTGGAACCTCTGATGTAGGAATTAAGAAATAATCAGTATCGGCCACTTTAAAAGCATCTTCCTCAAATTTAGGTAGCTGACCTGTCCCTGTCATACTAGCTCGGTTTACCATATATGGTGGCAGGACTTCGTGATACCCATGTTCATCGGCATGAAGATCCATCATAAAGCTAATAAGTGCACGCTCTAAACGGGCCCCTAATCCTTTATAAAAAGCAAATCGACTCCCCGTTACTTTTCCGGCACGTTCAAAATCAATAATCTTTAATTCATCGGCAATGTCCCAATGTGGCTTTGCCTCAAAAGAAAACTCTGGAAGCTCGCCCCATTTACGAATTTCAACATTATCATCCTCTGTCTCTCCGACTGGAACACTTTCATGAGGGATATTTGGAATGCTCATTAATAGATTGTCTAATGTTTCCTCTACGCCTCTTAATTCTTCATCAAGGGCCTTAATTTTATCGCCAACCTCGCGCATTTCGGTAATTAACGCATCTGCATCCTTTTTCTCTCTTTTTAAAATCGCAACCTGCTGAGAAACCTCATTTCGTTTTCCTTTTAGTGTTTCCGTTTCGACAAGCAATTCTCGTCTTTTAACATCAAGAGCTTCGAACTTACCAAAATCAGTTAAATCCTCTCCTCGATGTTGTAGTTTCTGCTTTACTTCTTCAAAATTAGTTCGTAAATACTTTACATCAAGCATCTGCAATTCCTCCTCCAAACTTATTTGCTTTGGCTTACAGCAATAAAAACACAAAAAACTCCCGTCCCCTAAAAAGGGACGAGAGTTACCCGCGTTGCCACCCTGATTGAAAGCATACCATTAGGACACTTTCCTCTTTGCAAAAGATAACGGCTTGTGGCCGAAAGCATATACTTGCACTTGGCTTTCCATGCTTTGCTCGAGGATGGATTCACAAGTCTCACCCACCGGTTTGCAGCAACCACCGGCTCTCTTAAGAAATGAGGACAAGTTACTAGTTCCTGTCATTGCTTTTTCCTATCAGGTTTTATTATTACCAATTTACTATATTTATTTCCAGCGTGCAACTGAATTATACTACCGATGATTTTACCTTTGACTCCACAACCATTTGTACAAAGAAGGCAGTAAGTCGGTGGTCATCTGTTAGTTCTGGATGAAATGAACACCCTAGAAATTGACCTTCACGCGCGGCAACAACCCGGCCATTATGCTTCGCCAATACTTCAACATTCTCGCCTGCTTCGACGATGTGTGGCGCTCGAATAAACACCGCAGAGAATTGTTCAGCTACTCCATTAATGTCAAGGTCGGATTCAAAGCTTTCACGCTGACGTCCAAAGGAATTTCGTTCAACGGTCACATCCATGACCCCGATGTGTGGCTCTTGATAACCGACCACATGCTTAGCTAATAAAATTAAGCCAGCGCATGTCCCGAACATCGGCTTGCCGTCAGCCGCAAACTGCTTTAGCTCAGGCATAAAGTTATATTTATCAATTAATTTTCTCATCGTGGTGCTCTCGCCACCAGGAATGATGAGCCCGTCCATTTCCTTTAACTCTTCAGGCCACTTAATAACAAAAGCCTCCGCACCGCTCGATTCAACGGCACGTACATGTTCTCTTACTGCACCTTGTAGCCCAAGTACGCCAATTTTCACCATAGGTCTCTTACCACCCGCGGTCCTGCATACGAGCTTCTGGAGCTAAGGATGATATTTCAATGCCCTTCATAGCTCCGCCTAGTCCTTTAGACAATTCAGCAATCAACTCATAATCCTGGTAGTGAGTAGTAGCTTCTACAATCGCACGGGCGAATTTCGCAGGGTTCTCTGATTTGAAAATTCCAGAGCCAACAAATACTCCATCTGCACCAAGTTGCATCATTAACGCTGCGTCTGCTGGAGTTGCTACACCGCCAGCAGCAAAGTTTACAACAGGTAAGCGACCTAGACGCTTAATTTCAAGCAGGATTTCGAAAGGGGCTCCGAGAAGCTTTGCCTCAGTCATAATTTCTGCATCGTCCATTGTCACTAGTTTACGAACCTGTGCATTTACCTTACGCATATGACGAACCGCTTCAACAATATTTCCTGTTCCAGGCTCACCTTTCGTACGTAGCATTGCTGCTCCTTCGCCAATACGTCTAGCTGCTTCACCAAGGTCGCGGCATCCGCAAACAAATGGAACTGTATATTCACTCTTTAACAAATGGAATTCTTCATCTGCTGGAGTTAGAACTTCACTTTCATCAATGTAATCTACGCCCATCGCCTCAAGAATTCTCGCCTCGACAATATGTCCAATTCTAGCTTTCGCCATGACCGGAATTGAAACGGCTGCCATAACCTCTTCCATAATCGTAGGATCAGCCATTCTTGCTACTCCACCAGCAGCACGGATATCTGAAGGAACTCGCTCTAATGCCATGACAGCAACGGCGCCAGCCTCCTCGGCGATTTTCGCCTGTTCTGCATTAACAACATCCATAATGACGCCGCCTTTTTGCATTTCGGCCATTCCTCGTTTTACGCGATCTGTACCTGTTTTCATATTCTTTCCCCCACTTTATAATAGTTTCAAATCTTTCAAATCCACTTCTTCTATTTTAGAGGAAAAGTCCGACAAAATAAATCGGAATATTAAAATTTCCCTTAATGGTAATAAACATTAAAAAAGGATTCCTGTCAATAGGAATCCTTCGCTTTATTGTTTTAGTAAGATAATATTTTATTAAAATAAACCCTTAACAGCAGATGCTACACTGCTGAATAAATCGCCGAAGAACCCGCCAATGCCTCTCATTGAAAGCACGAACCAATTTGCTTTTTCAACATCTTCAGCAGCTACAACTGGGACTTGTACAGATTTTTGTCCTTCACTAGTAATGAAGGTAACAGCTTCGCCACTTTTAGGTTCTACCGTTATATATCCAACCTGTTGTCCCTTTTCAATTGGAGCAGTTAATTCGCCATCTTCATTTATTAGATCTTTATTTAAGACTAGCTTTGGTACAAATTCGTCCTTTTCTCCATTTTTTATAGTAAGAACGAGTTCGTTAGCAGTCTGAACGTTTACCTGATTTTCTTTCCCCTTTGTAACAGGGATTGTTTCCTGACCTTTTATTTGATAGTTCTCATCAAATATTTTTTCTTGTCCAAAATTACTAAAAGCATAGTTCATTACTTTAGCAGTCTCAGCAAAACGTGTATTCATAGTGTCCGTCTTCATGACAACAGAAATATACCTTTGGTCACCTCTTTTGGCAGTAGCTGTAAAGCCGTAACCCGCAAAGTCGGTTGAACCAGTTTTCAGACCATCAATACCTTCGTATTCATTCACTAAGGTTGGTAACATAAAGTTGAAGTTATCATAGGTCTTTCCATCTCTAAAAGGCAACCTTGGTTGGCTAGCTGTATCTAATACCTCTGGGTAATCTGTAAGCAAACGATAAGCAAGCCTTGCTGTTGCACGTGCCGACATCACATTTTCTTCATCTGGTGCTCCAGCTGGGTGGTTTCCTAATAATGAGCTATTATTCAAACCTGAAGAGTTTACAAATTTATAATCCTCTAGTTTTAATTCAGCTGCTTTATCGTTCATCATTTCAACAAAGTTCTTTTCAGTGCCCCCAATAAGCTCTGCAAGTGCTACTGTAGCAGCATTCCCAGAATGGATAGCCATCGCCTGATAAAGCTCTTCTACTGTGTAATCTTCTCCTTGAGTTAATCCTACATTCGACAACCCTGGAGCAGCTGATAAACGGTGAACATATTCATTGATTTTTACTGTTTGGTCCCAAGTAATCTTTCCTTCATGAATGGCTTCGAGTACGAGATACTCCGTCATCATTTTTGACATAGAAGCGACACCTAGGACAACATCTGCATTCTTTTCATATAAAACTCTACCAGTATCGCCATCTAAGAGAATGGCTGCCTCAGCACTTAGGCCAAGTGGATCCTCTGCAGCTTTTGCATTTCCTGCAAATCCAGAGAATAACGTGGTTAAACTTAAAATAAATACGGCAACAAAAATTGAAAACTGTCTGTAACGCTTCAAAGCAAATTTCCCTCCAGCTCATTAAAATAAATCTATTTGTATGTTACTAGTTTCCCCTTTTAAAAACACACCCGTTTAGTTTAACATAAACGAAATTAAAAAAACAGACAGAGAAAAGTCTCTGTCCGTAATAAAAATAATCCATTATTCCATTTAGGAAATTAGGCTCAACTAGTTGAGTAATTTGGTGATTCCTTCGTAATCTGAACGTCATGAGGATGGCTCTCTCTTAGTCCTGCTCCGGTCATTTTAATAAATTGACTGGTTTCTCTTAGCTCTAGTAGATCAGCAGCCCCACAGTAGCCCATACCCGAACGAATTCCGCCAATGAGCTGATAAATTGTATCAGCTAGTGGCCCTTTATAAGCCACTCTACCTTCAATACCCTCTGGGACAAATTTCTTATTATCTTCTTGGAAATATCGGTCCTTTGAACCTTTTTCCATTGCACTCACTGAACCCATGCCACGATACACCTTAAATCGTCTACCTTGATAAATTTCTGTCTCACCAGGGCTTTCCGTTGTCCCTGCAAGCATACTTCCAAGCATGACTGCGTGGCCACCTGCTGCTAAGGCCTTCACAATATCTCCTGAGTATTTAATACCACCATCAGCAATAATTGACTTACCATGCTTGCGGGCTTCTGTAGCACAATCATAAACTGCAGTAATTTGCGGTACTCCTACACCCGCCACTACCCTTGTTGTGCAAATAGAGCCTGGGCCGATACCGACCTTTATGACGTCGGCTCCAGCCTCGATCAGGTCCTTTGTTGCTTCAGCAGTCGCAACGTTACCAGCAATAATCGTAAGCTCAGGATAGGCTTTTCGAATTTGCGCTACTGTTTCAAGAACACCTTTTGAATGACCATGTGCCGTATCAATGACTATCACATCGACTTGTGCTTTAATAAGCGCTTCGACTCTTTTCATAGTATCTGCTGTAACACCTACAGCGGCCCCTGCAAGTAAACGACCCTGGTCGTCTTTTGAGGAATTAGGGAATTCAATCACCTTTTCAATATCCTTAATGGTAATAAGACCTTTTAAAATACCATTTTCATTTACGAGTGGGAGCTTCTCAATTTTATAACGCTGGAGAATTTTCTCAGCATCCTGTAGAGTTGTTCCGACAGGCGCCGTAACTAAGTCCTCCTTCGTCATTACATCAGAGATTAGAATAGAGTAGTCTTGGATAAACCGAAGATCACGGTTTGTTAAAATACCGACCAGTTTTTGTTCTTCTTCATTGTTCACAATCGGAACACCAGAAATCCTGTATTTGCCCATTAAATGTTCTGCATCAAAAACTTGGTGTTCTGGGGTTAAAAAGAAGGGATCCGTGATAACACCACTTTCAGATCTTTTAACCTTATCTACTTGCTCAGCCTGCTGTTCAATGGACATATTTTTATGAATAATACCTAGTCCACCCTGTCTTGCCATACTAATGGCCATTTCAGCCTCTGTAACAGTGTCCATACCCGCGCTAATGATTGGGATATTCAATTTAATTTTCTCCGTTAAAGGTACTTGGAGATTTACGTCTCTAGGCAATACCTCTGATTTAGCAGGTACCAGCAATACATCATCAAATGTTAGTCCTTCTTTTAAAAACTTACTTTCCCACATCGTAAATAAACCCCCTTTAGAACAAAATATTATTAGTAAGGTTACCAATTGGACAAAATACTGTCAAGAAAGATTCGGTAAGTTAGACTTTTCTGAAAATGGTTGGAGGTTTTATTTGTGTCTTTTCACTATCAAAGCTGGGGTAGTTTTTCATTATATTTTTCCGCGGACTACTCACGAGACTTTTTATTAAAGTGCTACCGTAAATTACGAATTGAAAATGCAGAACAAAAAAGCTTTGAAAACTGCTATCCATTTATTTATTACTTAGAACATGGAAAAATATACTACCAACAGGCAGCTATATCTCCCATTCACATACAGCCAATCCTCCTTTTTTACGGGTTGGTTCATCTGGTAAAGGCTTGTATTTTAACGGTGAGTCCCAACTATCCAGAGACAACAACAGTTCTTGCCCATGGATTAACTACTCGTAAGCGAAAGAAACAACAATATTCCTTTATGGATGACGAGGTAAAATTACAGAAACATGGGTTGTTTCCACTAATGGCAGAGAAACTGTTTCACATGAAACAATTGGAAGGGGAAAAGGTAAAGATGGGGGATATTCTTAAGTTTATTCCGGAGCTATCGTTTCACTTTTCAAAGTTGACTGGAAAACCAACTTTTCTAGAATTAACTAAAGATGCTGACCTTTTCATCCTTTCTAAAAACATTTTGGATGTATACCATATGACCGAAAATCGATTTATGGATTATTTTCAAAGCAAATCTGTTGCTTCCTTATCCTTTCAAGAGGTAAATGATCATCAGCTTGCATTTAAAATGGAGCCTCATTCTGTGGTTGAGCCCATACCTCTGAAATATAACTATGTTAATAGTCATTACTCCTTTCCGTTAAACAGGGGAGACCTGTACATGATGCCTGAGTTAATGCTTCACTATTTGCTTCTCTACAATTTAGGGATGATTGCTCGTTATGAAATTGACTGGTGGAGTGAATTGATTAAAATGATGCCGAATGAAGATTACCCGTTCATTGAGTCTTTCCTTGGAGCTTCCCTACAAAAGGGTCCGTATCTTATTTATCGGTATTTGGAGGGGAAATGAGATGGGCTGTACAAGCTCTAGGACAGTCATTTTAGGGCCTTGTAGCTTTTCATTTATATAAAGACGTCTTTAGCTGTAAAAAGGAGCCTAGGACATCTGGTACACTGAAGTAAGCAAATATAATGCTAGTACATGAACTAAATCATATATTAAGTAAAGTTGATCTTATTCAGGTAAAAACAAAAAAGAACAGCCTCTATCTGCTGTTCTTTCATTTTGCCTGGCGACGTCCTACTCTCACAGGGGGAAACCCCCAACTACCATCGGCGCTGAGAAGCTTAACTTCCGTGTTCGGCATGGGAACGGGTGTGACCTTCTCGCTATCGCCACCAGACTACTATTTAATTGAAGGTTTATTCCTTCAAAACTAGATAATGTGTAAGAAGTAAAAGTAACACGATTTGTATCAAAGTTTTTTCGCATTAGCGAAAATAACTATCAAAAATTTGGTTAAGTCCTCGATCGATTAGTATCAGTCAGCTCCACACGTCACCGCGCTTCCACCTCTGACCTATCAACCTGATCATCTTTCAGGGATCTTACTAGCTTGACGCTATGGGAAATCTCATCTTGAGGGGGGCTTCATGCTTAGATGCTTTCAGCACTTATCCCGTCCGCACATAGCTACCCAGCGATGCCTTTGGCAAGACAACTGGTACACCAGCGGTGCGTCCATCCCGGTCCTCTCGTACTAAGGACAGCTCCTCTCAAATTTCCTGCGCCCACGACGGATAGGGACCGAACTGTCTCACGACGTTCTGAACCCAGCTCGCGTACCGCTTTAATGGGCGAACAGCCCAACCCTTGGGACCGACTACAGCCCCAGGATGCGATGAGCCGACATCGAGGTGCCAAACCTCCCCGTCGATGTGGACTCTTGGGGGAGATAAGCCTGTTATCCCCGGGGTAGCTTTTATCCGTTGAGCGATGGCCCTTCCATGCGGAACCACCGGATCACTAAGCCCGACTTTCGTCCCTGCTCGACTTGTAGGTCTCGCAGTCAAGCTCCCTTGTGCCTTTACACTCTGCGAATGATTTCCAACCATTCTGAGGGAACCTTTGGGCGCCTCCGTTACATTTTAGGAGGCGACCGCCCCAGTCAAACTGCCCACCTGACACTGTCTCCCACCCCGATCAGGGGTGCGGGTTAGAATTTCAATACAGCCAGGGTAGTATCCCACCGACGCCTCCACCGAAGCTGGCGCTCCGGCTTCCAAGGCTCCTACCTATCCTGTACAAGCTGTACCAAAATTCAATATCAGGCTGCAGTAAAGCTCCACGGGGTCTTTCCGTCCTGTCGCGGGTAACCTGCATCTTCACAGGTACTATAATTTCACCGAGTCTCTCGTTGAGACAGTGCCCAGATCGTTACGCCTTTCGTGCGGGTCGGAACTTACCCGACAAGGAATTTCGCTACCTTAGGACCGTTATAGTTACGGCCGCCGTTTACTGGGGCTTCGATTCAAAGCTTCGCGTGAGCTAACCTCTCCTCTTAACCTTCCAGCACCGGGCAGGCGTCAGCCCCTATACTTCGCCTTGCGGCTTCGCAGAGACCTGTGTTTTTGCTAAACAGTCGCCTGGGCCTATTCACTGCGGCTTTTCAAGGCTTTAACACCCTAAAAAGCACCCCTTCTCCCGAAGTTACGGGGTCATTTTGCCGAGTTCCTTAACGAGAGTTCTCTCGCTCACCTTAGGATTCTCTCCTCGCCTACCTGTGTCGGTTTGCGGTACGGGCACCTTTTATCTCGCTAGAGGCTTTTCTTGGCAGTGTGGAATCAGGAACTTCGGTACTATATTTCCCTCGCTATCACAGCTCAGCCTTCACGGTAACGGGATTTGCCTCGTTACCAGCCTAACTGCTTAGACGCACATATCCAGCAGTGCGCTTACCCTATCCTCCTGCGTCCCCCCATTGCTCAAACGATAAAGAGGTGGTACAGGAATATCAACCTGTTGTCCATCGCCTACGCCTTTCGGCCTCGGCTTAGGTCCCGACTAACCCTGAGAGGACGAGCCTTCCTCAGGAAACCTTAGGCATACGGTGGATGGGATTCTCACCCATCTTTCGCTACTCATACCGGCATTCTCACTTCTAAGCGCTCCACCAGTCCTTACGGTCTAGCTTCAACGCCCTTAGAACGCTCTCCTACCGCGGACATCGTAAGATGTCCACCCACAGCTTCGGTGATACGTTTAGCCCCGGTACATTTTCGGCGCAGAGTCACTCGACCAGTGAGCTATTACGCACTCTTTAAATGGTGGCTGCTTCTAAGCCAACATCCTGGTTGTCTAAGCAACTCCACATCCTTTTCCACTTAACGTATACTTTGGGACCTTAGCTGGTGGTCTGGGCTGTTTCCCTCTTGACTACGGATCTTATCACTCGCAGTCTGACTCCCACGGATAAGTCATTGGCATTCGGAGTTTGTCTGAATTCGGTAACCCGATGAGGGCCCCTAGTCCAAACAGTGCTCTACCTCCAAGACTCTCACTTCGTGAGGCTAGCCCTAAAGCTATTTCGGAGAGAACCAGCTATCTCCAGGTTCGATTGGAATTTCTCCGCTACCCACACCTCATCCCCGCACTTTTCAACGTGCGTGGGTTCGGGCCTCCAGTAGGTGTTACCCTACCTTCACCCTGGACATGGGTAGATCACCTGGTTTCGGGTCTACAACCACATACTTATTCGCCCTATTCAGACTCGCTTTCGCTGCGGCTCCGTCTTCTCGACTTAACCTTGCATGTAATCGTAACTCGCCGGTTCATTCTACAAAAGGCACGCCATCACTCATTAATGAGCTCTGACTACTTGTAGGCACACGGTTTCAGGATCTCTTTCACTCCCCTTCCGGGGTGCTTTTCACCTTTCCCTCACGGTACTGGTTCACTATCGGTCACTAGGGAGTATTTAGCCTTGGGAGATGGTCCTCCCAGCTTCCGACGGGATTTCACGTGTCCCGCCGTACTCAGGATCCACTCAGGAGGGAACGAAGTTTCAACTACAGGGTTTTTACCTTCTTTGACGGGCCTTTCCAGACCACTTCATTTACCCCGTTCCTTTGTAACTCCATGTTGAGTGTCCTACAACCCCAGAAGGCAAGCCTTCTGGTTTGGGCTAATCCCGTTTCGCTCGCCGCTACTCAGGGAATCGCATTTGCTTTCTCTTCCTCCGGGTACTTAGATGTTTCAGTTCCCCGGGTCTGCCTTCAATACCCTATGTATTCAGGTAAAGATACTGTTCCATTACGAACAGTGGGTTTCCCCATTCGGAAATCTCCGGATCAAAGCTTACTTACAGCTCCCCGAAGCATATCGGTGTTAGTCCCGTCCTTCATCGGCTCCTAGTGCCAAGGCATCCACCGTGCGCCCTTTCTAACTTAACCTATGGACGAATTTATTCGTCTCTAAAAGACAATCATGTCTTTGGTTTCTCTTTTTTAAATAAAAGAGAGAAAAATTAAAAAAGCGATACAAATGTGTGTTTTACTTTTGCCTTCTTACTTACGATTATCTAGTTTTCAAGGAACAAAATAGACACTAAAAAAAGTGTCATGGTGGAGCCTAGCGGGATCGAACCGCTGACCTCCTGCGTGCAAGGCAGGCGCTCTCCCAGCTGAGCTAAGGCCCCGTTATGAATGGTGGGCCTAAGTGGACTCGAACCACCGACCTCACGCTTATCAGGCGTGCGCTCTAACCAGCTGAGCTATAGGCCCACATAACAGGAATATATGAAATAATATCATTACTCCTTCAAAACTAAACAAACAAGCAATCAACGAGGCAAATCTTTAGATTTGCTTAGTGCAAATTTTTAAATTTGCTTAGTACGAATCGAAAGATTCGCATTCCGAATGCCCTTACGGCATTATCCTTAGAAAGGAGGTGATCCAGCCGCACCTTCCGATACGGCTACCTTGTTACGACTTCACCCCAATCATCTGTCCCACCTTAGGCGGCTGGCCCCTAAAAGGTTACCCCACCGACTTCGGGTGTTACAAACTCTCGTGGTGTGACGGGCGGTGTGTACAAGGCCCGGGAACGTATTCACCGCGGCATGCTGATCCGCGATTACTAGCGATTCCGGCTTCATGCAGGCGAGTTGCAGCCTGCAATCCGAACTGAGAATAGATTTATGGGATTTGCTTGACCTCGCGGCTTCGCTGCCCTTTGTTCTATCCATTGTAGCACGTGTGTAGCCCAGGTCATAAGGGGCATGATGATTTGACGTCATCCCCACCTTCCTCCGGTTTGTCACCGGCAGTCTCCTTAGAGTGCCCAACTGAATGCTGGCAACTAAGGACAAGGGTTGCGCTCGTTGCGGGACTTAACCCAACATCTCACGACACGAGCTGACGACAACCATGCACCACCTGTCACTCTGTCCCCCGAAGGGGAACGCTCTGTCTCCAGAGTTGTCAGAGGATGTCAAGACCTGGTAAGGTTCTTCGCGTTGCTTCGAATTAAACCACATGCTCCACCGCTTGTGCGGGCCCCCGTCAATTCCTTTGAGTTTCAGCCTTGCGGCCGTACTCCCCAGGCGGAGTGCTTAATGCGTTTGCTGCAGCACTAAAGGGCGGAAACCCTCTAACACTTAGCACTCATCGTTTACGGCGTGGACTACCAGGGTATCTAATCCTGTTCGCTCCCCACGCTTTCGCGCCTCAGCGTCAGTTACAGACCAGAGAGTCGCCTTCGCCACTGGTGTTCCTCCACATCTCTACGCATTTCACCGCTACACGTGGAATTCCACTCTCCTCTTCTGCACTCAAGTCCCCCAGTTTCCAATGACCCTCCACGGTTGAGCCGTGGGCTTTCACATCAGACTTAAAGGACCGCCTGCGCGCGCTTTACGCCCAATAATTCCGGACAACGCTTGCCACCTACGTATTACCGCGGCTGCTGGCACGTAGTTAGCCGTGGCTTTCTGGTTAGGTACCGTCAAGGTACCGGCAGTTACTCCGGTACTTGTTCTTCCCTAACAACAGAGCTTTACGACCCGAAGGCCTTCATCGCTCACGCGGCGTTGCTCCGTCAGACTTTCGTCCATTGCGGAAGATTCCCTACTGCTGCCTCCCGTAGGAGTCTGGGCCGTGTCTCAGTCCCAGTGTGGCCGATCACCCTCTCAGGTCGGCTACGCATCGTGGCCTTGGTGAGCCGTTACCTCACCAACTAGCTAATGCGCCGCGGGCCCATCTGTAAGTGACAGCCGAAACCGTCTTTCAGCATTCCCTCATGAGAGGGAATGAATTATCCGGTATTAGCCCCGGTTTCCCGGAGTTATCCCAGTCTTACAGGCAGGTTGCCCACGTGTTACTCACCCGTCCGCCGCTAATCTTCGGGAGCAAGCTCCCAAAGATCCGCTCGACTTGCATGTATTAGGCACGCCGCCAGCGTTCGTCCTGAGCCAGGATCAAACTCTCCAATAAAATGTAGAGTGATTAGCTCATAAAATAAAACGTTGGCTCATGAACTTCTATAATGGAAGACATGATAAATATTTTTTGTTGACGCTTGTTTGTTTAGTTTTCAAAGAGCAATCATCACTCGTAAGCGACTATATTAATATAACATTTCATTGTTTCATAGTCAACAACTTTTTTCACTTTTTATATAGTGATAAATTGCTCTGTTGCTGACTCTGAAGAGTATATCAGGATTTCCCCAGTTAATCAAGGTTTTATGAGCATTTTATTTTAAAAAAACCGGCTAATCATTAAGCTCACATTATACCAATTGGTGTGCGGGTTGGTGTTGATGTCAGAGAGGCATATAAATGAAGCAGACATTCTTTCCTATTCTTAATTGAGTAGCCTCTGATTGTTTAAATAAGGGGAGTTTTTCCCGTTAGCCTGCAGAATAGAGCTCGGTTCGGGGGATATAAGGGGAATTTTTCCCGTTAAGGCAAAGCAAAATGGGCCATTTTCATGCTTTTCGATTAAATAGGCGGAATCTTTCCCTCTATTTAATCTATTTTTTGTGCTATTTCCTTAATAAGGGGAATTTCTCCACTTATTTTAGTAGCTTATATCCTGGCAATTCTAGAAGATTTGAAAATCGTTGAACCGGTGCCTATCTTGAAATAAAAAATGCTTGGAGCATATATGTCTCCAAGCATTTTTTCTGATTTACTTGCCAAATTGCTTTTTAATTCAAGTGCAATTACTATACGAAAAGCAAGGTTAATTCGTATTTTGTACTTCTAAACAGAACCCGTTACACAAAATGTGCTCCTTTTAGGGTTATTCGTTGTCTTCTTCGTTTGTATCTTTATTCTCTACTTCTTCGCTAGCGAGTGTTTCTTCAGATCCTAATTCCTCGTTAGCCTCTTGACCAGGAATTAATTCTTGGTCTAAGTCCATTTCTTCTAGGTCTTCGACTTTTTCTTCTTCTTTATCAACTTGTGCAACGGTAGAAACAGCTTCGTTAACATCTTTGTTGAGGCTAATTAGTTTAACCCCTTGAGTGTTTCGACCTGTAATCGAAATACCACTGACCGGAATTCGGATGATAACACCGCCAGTCGTAATGACCATTAAATCTTCTTCGCCTTGGACAACCTTCATTGTTACAAGGTCTCCGTTTTTATCAGTTATATTACAAGTCTTAATTCCTTTACCACCACGACCCTGTCTCCTATATTCAGTAGCAGGTGTACGTTTCCCAAATCCGTTTTTCGTAACGACTAAAATATCAGCACTTTCTTCAAGTACTTCCATTCCAACTACTTCGTCACTTTCATCGAGTGAGATGCCTTTTACTCCTGTTGCGGTACGTCCCATGGAACGCACATCCGTTTCAGGGAAACGAATCATAAGACCATTTTTAGTGCCTATAATGATTTCCTTATCGCCATCAGTCAGACGAACAGAAATTAATTCATCCCCTTCACGAAGGTTAAGGGCAATAAGTCCATTGTTTCTGATATTCGCAAACGATGTAAGTGGTGTACGCTTCGCAATCCCATCCTTCGTTGCAAAGAAGAGGCTCCAGTCTTCATTGAACTCCTCGACATGAATAATGGCGTTTACCCATTCCCCTTTTTCAACACCTAGGAGATTGATAATCGGGATTCCTTTTGCTGTACGACTAAATTCTGGTACTTCATAGCCTTTTGTTCGGTATACCTTTCCTTTGTTTGTAAAGTAGAGGATTGTGTCATGGGTCGATGTTGTGATTAAGTGTTCGACGAAATCATTTTCATTTGTACCCATTCCCTGAATGCCTCGTCCTCCACGCTTTTGGGCTCGGTAGGTTGATACAGGAAGGCGTTTAATATATCCATTATGCGTTAATGTAATAACGACATTTTCTCTTGGAATCAAATCTTCGTCTTCAAACATTTCAATACCAGCAGTAATAATCTCTGTCCGGCGCTTATCGTTGAAGCGTTCTTTTACCTCAAGTAATTCTTCCCTGATGATTTCAAGGATTTTTTCCTCGTCAGCTAGAATCGCTTTTAATTCATTGATCAATTGAACAAGGCTTTGGTATTCATCCTCAATCTTCTCGCGTTCTAAGCCAGTTAAACGCTGCAATCGCATGTCTAGAATGGCCTGCGCTTGTTTTTCTGACAAGTTGAATTCTGTCATTAACCCATCACGAGCGATGTCTGTAGTACGTGAACCGCGTATTAACGCAATAATCGCATCCAGATGATCAAGGGCAATCCTTAACCCTTCAAGAATATGCGCACGTGCTTCTGCTTTGCGAAGTTCAAATTCAGTTCTACGACGAATAACAACTCTTTGATGGTCTAAGTAATAAACTAAGCATTGTTTAAGATTTAAAACTTTAGGTTGTCCATCGACAAGAGCAAGGGTATTAATTCCAAAGCTTGTTTGGAGAGCTGTTTGTTTGTAAAGATTATTCAACAGAACGTTTGCATTGGCATCTTTTCGTACTTCTATGACAATACGAAGACCATCTCGGTCAGACTCATCTCGTAAGTCTGTAATTCCATCAATCTTTTTGTCACGCACAAGGTCAGCAATTTTTTCAATTAGTCGCGCCTTATTTACTTGGTATGGAATTTCATTAACAATGATGACTTCCTTACCATTTGGTTTTGTTTCAATCTCTACTTTTGATCGCATGGTAATTGAACCGCGACCTGTTTCGTATGCCTTTCGAATCCCACTTCTTCCCAGTATGAGTCCCCCAGTTGGGAAATCAGGTCCTGGAATAATTTCCATCAACTCTGGAATGGTTATATCGGGATCATTACTTACCGCAAGGACACCATCAATAACTTCTCCTAGTTGGTGCGGCGGAATATTTGTCGCCATCCCTACAGCAATACCAGACGTTCCGTTGACAAGTAAATTAGGAAATCTGGCTGGAAGTACAACTGGCTCACGCTCAGAACCATCGTAGTTATCTTGATAATCAATCGTATCTTTATTGATATCACGTAATAATTCCATCGAGATTTTTGACATACGTGCTTCTGTGTAACGCATCGCTGCTGCAGAATCACCATCGACAGATCCAAAGTTACCATGACCATCAACAAGCATGTAGCGATAGTTAAAGTCCTGCGCCATTCGGACCATTGTCTCATAAACTGCTGAATCACCATGAGGATGGTACTTACCAATTACTTCCCCAACAATACGCGCTGATTTTTTGTAGGCTTTATCAGAGTGCATGCCAAGGTCATGCATTGCATAAAGAATACGGCGGTGAACTGGTTTTAACCCATCTCGAACATCCGGCAAGGCTCTTGCTACGATTACACTCATGGCATAATCCAAGAAAGATGTCTTCATTTCTTGGCTAATATTTATTTCTTTCACACGAGGATTAGGCGTCTCAGCCATTTGAAAACCTCCCTTAATAGAAAAGCAGGATAGACATCATCTACCCTGTTAAATATCTAAATTTTTAACATAAACGGCATTTTCTTCGATAAATTGTCGTCTAGGCTCAACTTTATCACCCATCAACATTTCGAAGGTTTCATCTGCCTCAATAGCATCCTCTAGACTTACTTGAAGCAATAACCGATTATCAGGGGACATGGTTGTCTCCCAAAGCTGGGCTGGATTCATCTCTCCAAGACCCTTATAACGCTGGATACCCGGTTTTGGTTGTGCTGGAAGAGCTGCTAATGCCTCTTCAAGCTGTTTCTCATTGTAGGCATATTCAATCCTTTTTCCTTGTTGAATTTTATATAAAGGTGGCTGTGCAATATAAATGTAGCCCGCCTCAATAATTTGCCTCATATATCGATAAAAGAATGTTAATAATAAGGTTCGTATATGTGCACCGTCGACATCTGCATCGGTCATAATAACAACCTTGTGGTAGCGTGCTTTGGCAATATCAAAGTCCTCGCCAATACCTGTTCCGATTCCTGTGATTAGCGCTCTAACCTCATTGTTTGAAAGAATGCGGTCAAGACGTGCCTTTTCTACATTCAAGATCTTACCGCGAAGTGGCAGAATTGCTTGGAAGTGGCGATCACGTCCTTGTTTTGCTGAGCCACCGGCAGAGTCACCCTCAACGATATAGATTTCACTAATCGAAGGATCTTTCGAAGAACAGTCGGCAAGCTTTCCTGGTAAACTTGATACTTCTAACGCACTTTTCCTTCTTGTTAGCTCACGTGCCTTTTTCGCTGCGAGCCTTGCTCTAGCAGCCATTAATCCTTTTTCGACAACTTTTCGCGCTACTGAAGGATTTTCAAGCATAAAGCTTTCAAAGCGTTCTGAAAAAGTGGTGTCCGTAACGTTCCGAACTTCTGAATTTCCAAGCTTCGTCTTCGTTTGTCCTTCGAACTGCGGGTCGGGGTGCTTCACTGAAATAATGGCAGTGATGCCCTCACGAACGTCTTCACCAGAAAGGTTCGCATCATTTTCTTTAAAAATACCATGTTTTCTAGCATAATCATTGATGACCCTTGTCAGTGCTGTTTTAAAGCCAGACTCATGGGTCCCGCCTTCATAGGTATGAATATTGTTTGCGAAGGAATAAATGTTCGTTGTGAATCCATCGTTATATTGGATGGCTACCTCGACACTAATCCCGTCCTTTTCGCCCTCAATATAGATAGGCTCCTCATGAAGAACATCTTTTGTACGGTTCAAGTGTTCTACATAAGACTTAATTCCACCTTCGTAATAATACTCATTCTTCTTACCATCTGGACGTTTGTCTTCAATACTAATTTTCAAGCCTCTGTTAAGGAACGCTAACTCACGTAAACGTGTAGCAAGGATTTCATATTCATACTCTAGTGTCTCTGTGAATATTTCACCATCTGGTATAAAATGAACGGTTGTTCCAGTACGGTCTGTATCCCCAATAACCTTCAAGTCTGATTTGATTTTACCGCGTTCAAAAGAGATATGATGAACCTTGCCATCCCTATGGACATACACTTCCAGAAGGGTTGATAAGGCATTTACTACTGAGGCACCAACACCGTGAAGACCACCCGATACTTTATAACCGCCACCGCCAAACTTTCCTCCTGCATGAAGGACAGTCATAATAACCTCTACGGCTGGTCGACCCATTTTCTCGTGCATTCCAACTGGGATTCCCCGACCATTATCTTCAACCGTTATACTATTATCTTTTTCAATAAACACTTTGATTTCATCGCAATACCCAGCAAGTGCTTCATCAATACTATTATCGACGATTTCCCAGACGAGGTGATGAAGGCCCCTTCCACTTGTTGAACCGATATACATCCCCGGACGTTTCCGAACTGCCTCTAACCCCTCGAGGACTTGTATTTGGTCTGCCTCATACGATTGTCCTTGCATGGCTTCTTTCTCCATTGCCATATCAATCACCCACACTTTCATTTTGCAAATCAATTTCAAACAAAGTTATAAGAGACTATATAATAAACTCCTGGACAGATGACTTCTGGGAACGTTTTTTTAAAGTCCCAGCCGCCAAAGGAGAGTAATAAACTTGATCTGTTGTGATAACAATAGATTTATACTGTTTCTTTGATAAGTGAACGACATCTAAATTCTGCCGCGTGAGAAACTCTTCAAGAACCTCAGAAAATCCTGTGCTTTCCTTGTCTAAAATCGCAATGATTTCACTTGTTCGAACTAAGGTATCTTCCCCAATATGCAGGTACATAGTTTCACCTCATTGGATTTTTGTCATTACTCCTGATTCTACCCGGTAAGCAGCTGCTTCTTTTAACGTTTTATGATCAATTCCATCTACACTAGTGGTCGTAACGAAGGTCTGAACCTTCCCTTGGATGGTATTTAACAAATGAGACTGGCGGAAATCATCTAATTCTGACAGAACATCATCAAGGAGGAGAATTGGATATTCCCCAATCTCTTTATTAATTAGCTCAATTTCAGCAAGTTTAACGGATAAGGCAGTTGTTCGTTGCTGACCTTGGGACCCAAAGGTCTGAACATCGCGATTGTTGACGATAAACTCTAAGTCATCACGATGCGGCCCAAACAAGGTTGTCCCACGTTCGATTTCTCTCGTTTTTATTTTAGCAAATTTTTCTTCATAGACCTCTATCATTTTCGACAAGTCTTGTTCTTCTGATACATCCGCTGACGGTTTATACGCAATTTTTAACGTTTCAAGGCCTCGAGATATCCCTTGATGAATAGGCAATGCCCATTGTTCCAACATCCGAATGAATTCGTACCGTTTAACAATGATCTTAGCTGCCATCTGGATAAATTGCTCCGTTAAAATATCTAGCATTGTTAAATTCGACTGTTTTTTTATCTGCAATTGTTTTAGATAGTGGTTACGTTGTTGAAGAACCTTCTGATACTGGCTGATATCATGCAAATAGACAGGGGATACCTGTCCAATTTCCATATCAATAAAACGGCGCCTTACTTGCGGACTCCCTTTTACAAGGTTTAGATCCTCAGGCGCGAACATGACAACATTCATATTACCAATATACTGACTGAGCTTTTTCTGCTCAATATGATTATACTTAGCCCGTTTCCCCTTTTTGGAAATAACAAGCTGCATGGGTACAGACCCATGATGTTTAATAACTCTACCTTCTATTTTAGCATAATCCATATCCCAACGAATAAGTTCTTTATCATTTGATGTTCGATGGGACTTTGCCATTGCCAAAACGAAGATTGATTCCATGACATTTGTTTTCCCCTGAGCATTTTCACCAAGGATAACGTTTACTTTATTTTCAAACTGCGCTTCTAGCTGTTCATAGTTACGATAGTTTTTTAATTGTATTTCTTCAATATGCATGAATGGCCCATCCTTTGATCATTGACTGATTAGGAATTTGCCGAACCCAGGGATATCGATTTCATCACCGTTCCTGAGCTTCCTTCCTCTTCTCTGATCTTGTTCTCCGTTGACATAGACTTCATGTTCACTTAAAAACCACTTAGCCATTCCGCCGGACTGAATGATCTCTGCTAACTTAAGAAACTGGCCCATTGTAATGAACTCTGTGTCAATTTTAATTTTTTCGCTCATTTTTTCACCATTTCTTTAAAAGGATTTAATACTTTATTTTACTAAATAAATGCACAAGAGACAAGTAAAGAAAAACCCCCTGCCGGTTTGACAAGGGTTCTGGAGCTGTTAGTAGGTCCTAACAGGTAAAATTAACTGAAGAATGGCTTCGTCATTTAGTGGACGAATGACAAATGGTCTCATTGCGCCTGTGAAGGAAATTTGAATTTCACTACCTTCCAGTGCTTTTAAGGCATCCATCATGTATTTTGCGCTAAAAGAGATCTTCAGTTCTTCCCCTTCAACAGATTGAGCTGAAACTTCTTCTACTACTTTTCCGATTTCAGGAGTGTTCGAGGAAACTTCGATCGTATCCCCCTCTAAAATTGAGAATTTCACAACATTATTTTTACCTTCTCTTGCCAATAAAGAAGCACGGTCAATTGCTTGAAGAAATTCTTTTGTGTTGACGACGACATCTGTTTTTCTTTCGTTTGGAATTAATCTTGCAGTATCAGGATAATTCCCTTCAAGAAGTCGGGAGAAGAATAATAAATGCTTTGTTTTAAAGAGTACTTGGTTTTCAGTAATGACAATGTCAACCATTGCTGCCGTATCATCTAGAATTTTGCTTAATTCTGTCAAACTTTTACCAGGAATGACAACATTATGTTTACCAACAGCTTCTGTTTCGAGCCTTGCTTTTCTTAAAGCTAAGCGATGGCTATCTGTTGCAATACAGATTAATTCATTGTCTTCTACCTTCCAGTTGACACCTGTCAAGATTGGTCGTGTTTCTGAGGTGGACACTGCGAAAACAGTTTGGCGAATTAAGGCTTTTAGTAGATCGGTTGGAATACGAAATACATTTTCTTCAGCGATTTGTGGTAAATGAGGATATTCCTCTGCATCCAAGCCGTTTAAATTGAATTCTGATTTTCCAGAGCGAATCACAGTTTGAAGGTGGTTCTCAACAATAATTTCAACTGTATCCATAGGCAACTTCCGCACAATTTCACTAAAGAACTTTGCTTGAAGTACAATCGAGCCAGTTTGTTTAATTTCAACAATTTCTTTGTCGCCGTCTTCTTTAGGAATAAACGATTCGATGGAAACATCGGAATCACTACCGGTTAGTGTGACACCTTCTTCTGAAACAACAATTTTAATTCCTGTTAGGATTGGAATCGTTGTTCTGCTTGTTACTGCCTTCATCACATCTTGAACACTTTGTAATAAATAGTCCCTCTGGATGACAAACCTCATTTTAAAAATCCTCCAATTTGGTATTTATTTATATTTTAAAGCATATATTTATATTTTAAAAATATAGTAAAAGTACTAGTAGGCGCTGTGGATTTGTGGATAACCTATTTTCCGACAAGGAAACACAGCCCATCCACATGTGGACAGACTGTGTGTAATCTAGTTCAAGTTATTCACATTTTCCCTATATCTTTAACTGTTCATTGATTTCCTTTACCTGCTTCTGAAGAGCAGAATCAGTCGCAAGGAGTTTCGAAATCTTTTCATGGGCATGGATGACCGTTGTATGATCTCGCCCTCCGAACTCTTCTCCAATTTTCGGAAGAGAAAAATCGGTTAGTTCACGAGATAGATACATGGCAATTTGTCTTGGGAATGCAACAGATTTCGTACGTTTCTTTGCCTTAAAGTCCTCAAGTTTCACATTGTAATGCTGTCCGACAGTCCTTTGAATATCAAGGATTGTAATGACCTTAGGCTTTGAACTAGGAATAATATCCTTTAATGCTTCTGCTGCTAGGTCAGCATTGATGTCTTTATTAATAAGGGAAGAAAAGGCAACTACTCTTATTAATGCCCCTTCGAGCTCACGAATATTGGAATCAATTTGGTTCGCAATGTACAACATAACTTCATTCGGAATATCAAGTCCCTCTGCTTTTGCCTTTTTCTTAAGAATGGCAACCCGTGTTTCTAGATCCGGAGGTGTAATATCGGTAATTAACCCCCATTCGAAACGGGAACGCAGACGGTCTTCTAAGGTTGGAATTTCTTTTGGTGGCCGATCACTAGAGATAATAATTTGTTTACTTTCCTCATGAAGGGTATTAAACGTATGGAAAAATTCTTCCTGGGTCGATTCTTTTCCGGCCAGGAACTGAATATCATCTATAAGAAGAACATCAACCTTCCGATACTTGTTCCGAAATTCCACGGCTTTGTTATCACGAATGGAGTTAATAAACTCATTCGTAAACTTTTCGGAGGTTAGATAGACAACTTTCGCGGAAGGGTTATGCTCCTGTACATAATGTCCGATCGCGTGCATGAGGTGAGTCTTTCCCAGACCTACACCACCATATATAAATAGCGGGTTATATGCTTTTGCGGGGGCTTCAGCCACTGCAAGTGAAGCAGCATGGGCAAAACGATTCCCAGAACCAATAACAAAGCTGTCGAAGATATATTTAGGATTTAACATATTATTCGGAAGGTCATGCGAATCATCTTCCTTATTCATCTTCCTCGGTGGGACAGGCAAATTGATGTCTTCCTCGCTTTGATTTTGCGGAATAATAAACTTTATGGTGAGGTTTTCTCCAGTCACCTCATAAAGGATTCCACTTATTAGTTGGGAATATCGTTCTTCAAGCCAGTCGCGGGCAAACTCGTTTGGGGCTGTAATGGTTAGTGTGTCTCCCTGGAGTGAATGAGCCTTGGTTGCTTTTAACCATGTATCAAAACTTGGTTTACTTATTTTTTTTTCAATTTTCGACAAGGACTTATTCCAGAGATCCGCGATATTTTCCAA